>NZ_CP034450.1:0-5402500 GCF_003952505.1 Mesorhizobium sp. M4B.F.Ca.ET.058.02.1.1
CTCATGCATATGCGCCTTGGCGCGGGCACCGGGCGGCATGGTGAGCACGTGCATGCAGATGCCGGACGAGCCGACCGACTCGGTGGCAATGCCGGCGAAATAGGTCAAACCCTGCTTGCCTTCATAAGTGCTTTCGGGGCGGATAAGATGACAAGTCGGTTTGAGCGACATCGGGGAAACTCCGGGCGTCGGGCTGGCGGGACAAGGCCAATGGGGCAGGGTGAGTGGAAAACAACGTCGCGATAAAAGCAATCGGAATCCAGCTGGCGCCGCAGGCACGGGAACGGGCAGGCGCCAGCCAATGACCGGACAGTCGCCAGCCGTCGTTTCGGCAAGCAAGCTAGGCCTCACCTTCCAGACCAATGACGGTCCGGTGCAGGCGCTGTCCAATGTCGACCTCACCATCGGCAAGGGCGAGTTCGTCTCCTTCATCGGTCCGTCCGGCTGCGGCAAGACGACGTTGCTCAGGGTCATCGCCGATCTGGAGAAGCCGACATCGGGGACCATTTCGGTCAACGGCCTGACGCCGGAGCAGGCGCGCGAGAAACGCGCCTATGGCTATGTCTTCCAGGCGGCCGCCCTTTTCCCCTGGCGCACGATCGAGCGCAATGTGGCGCTGCCGCTGGAGGTCATCGGCCTCTCCAAGGCAGAGCAGGCCGAGCGCATCAAGCGCACGCTGGAACTGGTCAACCTCGCCGGCTTCGAGAAGAAATATCCCTGGCAGCTTTCCGGCGGCATGCAGCAGCGCGCCTCGATCGCCCGTGCGCTCGCTTTCGACGCCGATTTGCTCCTGATGGACGAGCCGTTCGGCGCGCTCGACGAGATCGTGCGCGACCATTTGAACGAGCAGCTTCTGGAATTGTGGGAGCGTACCAACAAGACGATCTGCTTCGTCACCCATTCGATCCCCGAGGCGGTCTATCTCTCGACGCGCATCGTCGTCATGTCGCCACGGCCGGGCCGCGTCAGCGATATCATCGAATCGACCCTGCCGCGGCAACGGCCGCTCGATATCCGGGAGACGCCGGAATTCCTGGCGATCGCCGCGCGCGTGCGCGACGGCCTCCGGGCAGGGCACAGCTATGATGATTGAGCGCCGTCAGGAGCGAGCGCCTGCCCGCGCCTTCGTCATCCCGGGGCGGAGCGCCCGCGATGCGGCGTGCGCAGACCCTAGGATGACGACGAGGAAGGCGCCCGGCCTTCGCTTCGCTCCGGCCACCCTCTCCCCGGTGGGGAGAGGAGAGGGGCAGCGCTGATGGACTCCTTCCGCTCGAAAATCATCCCCGTCACCTCGATCCTCGCGGCCGTGGTGGTCGCCTGGTATGTCTTCGCCGTCGTCCTCAACGCGCCATTCCAGCGCGATCTCGACCAACGCGCCAACGAGACGCCCGGCACTGTCGAGTTCATCGGCAAGACGCTGTCGCAGCCGAAGCCGACGCTGCCGGCGCCGCACCAGGTGGCGGTTAATTTCTTCGAGAACACCTTCCTGCGGTCCGTCACCTCGAACCGCAGCCTGGTCTACAACGCCTGGGTGACGCTGTCCTCGACGCTGCTCGGCTTTGCCTTCGGCACCGCGCTCGGCATCGTCATTGCCGTCGGCATCGTGCATGTGGCGACGCTCGACCGCAGCCTGATGCCGTGGGTCATTGCCTCGCAGACGATTCCGATCCTGGCCGTTGCGCCGATGATCATCGTGGTGCTGGCGGCGGTCGGCATCACCGGGCTGATCCCGAAAGCGCTGATCTCGACCTACCTGTCGTTCTTCCCGGTGACTGTCGGCATGGTGAAGGGGCTGCGCTCGCCCGAGCTCATGCATCTCGACCTGATGCATACCTACAATGCCAGCCGCGCGCAGACCTTCTGGAAGCTGAGGGTGCCGGCATCGGTGCCGTTCCTGTTCACCTCGATGAAGGTGGCGGTGGCGGCAAGCCTGGTCGGCGCCATCGTCGGCGAACTGCCGACGGGCGCTGTCGCCGGCATCGGCGCCAAGCTGCTGGCGGGCGCCTACTACAGCCAGTCCATCGACATCTGGTCGGCGCTGGTCGCCGGCTCGGTTGTGGCAGCACTTCTGGTGATGGTGGTCGGCGTTGCCGGCCGCCTCGTCGACCGCGCCATGGGCGGGAGGCCGGCATGAGTTGGCTAAAACCATCCTGGCAAGGGCTGCTGGCGATCCTGCTATGCCTGATCGCCTTGGCACTCGGCGCGATGTCGAAGCCGGAAGCGGCGGCGCTGGCGCAACCCGAGGCGTCTTTCGACTATCCCTACCTTGCGACGAAGGGGCTGATGTTCGGCCTGCTGCTGCTGGCAGCTCTTGCCTCGATGGCCAGGCTGTCCACGGTCGTCGAAGCCCTGGTGCTGTTCATCGGCGCGCACCTCGCCGCCTGGCTGCTGATCACGGGCATAAACGGCTATGAGGGCACGGCGCTGGCGCCATTCTTCTTGCTGCTCGCCGCGGCATGGCTGCTGGGATGGCGCTGCGTGGCGGTGCTGTCTTCGCTGCGCCCGGTGGCGAACTGGGTGCGGACCGCCCTGCGGCTGATCATCCCGGCGATCTTCGGCGCCTGGATCCTGATCATCTGGGAAGCGGTGACCCGGGGAGCCGGCATTCCCTTCATCCTGTTGCCGCCGCCAAGCGCCATCGGCGCGCGCATCGCCGGTTCGCTGCCGGTACTCGGCGCCGATGTTCGGCAGACCATCTTCAAGGCGGTGATCTTCGGCTATGTCGTCGGCAGCGGCGCCGGCTTCCTCGCGGCGATCGCGGCCGACCGCGTGCCGTTCCTCAGGCGCGGGCTCTTGCCGATCGGCAACATGGTCTCGGCGCTGCCGATCATCGGCGTGGCGCCGATCATGGTGATGTGGTTCGGCTTCGACTGGCAGTCAAAGGCGGCGGTCGTCATCATCATGACCTTCTTCCCGATGCTGGTGAACACGGTCGCCGGTCTTGCCGCTTCGGGCCATATGGAGCGCGACCTGATGCGCACCTATGCCTCGGGCTATTGGCCGACGCTCATCAAACTCAGGTTGCCGGCCGCCGCTCCTTTCATCTTCAACGCGCTGAAGATCAACTCGACGCTGGCGCTCATCGGCGCCATCGTCGCGGAGTTCTTCGGCACGCCCGTCGTCGGCATGGGATTCCGCATTTCGACCGAGGTCGGGCGGATGAACATCGACATGGTCTGGGCCGAAATCGCAGTTGCAGCACTGGCGGGTTCGGTCTTTTATGGCGTGGTCGCTCTTTTCGAAAGAGCCGTCACGTTTTGGCATCCCTCTGTCCGTGGTGGATAGGGGCGGTGGGTTTAAGGGTGTTAACTTCAGAGGGTAAAAACATGAAAAGACTGATTATTCCTGTCCTAGCCGGCGCGATGTCGCTGGCCGCTTTCCAGGCGATGGCGGCCGACAAGGTGACGCTGCAGCTGAAGTGGGTCACGCAGGCCCAGTTCGCCGGCTACTATGTCGCCAAGGCAAAGGGCTTCTATGAGGCCGAGGGCCTCGACGTCGACATCAAGCCGGGCGGTCCCGATATTGCGCCCGAGCAGGTGATCGCCGGCGGCGGCGCCGACGTCATCGTCGACTGGATGGGCGGGGCGCTCGCCGCGCGCGAAAAGGGCGTGCCGCTGGTCAATATCGCCCAGCCGTTCAAGAAGGCCGGCATGGAACTGGTCTGCCCGAAGGACGGCCCGATCAAGACCGAAGCCGACTTCAAGGGCCACACGCTCGGCGTCTGGTTCTTCGGCAACGAGTATCCGTTCTACGCCTGGATGAACAAGCTCGGCCTCAAGACCGAGGGCGGCCCGGACGGCGTCACCGTGCTGAAGCAGAGCTTCGACGTGCAGCCGCTGATCCAGAAGCAGGCGGACTGCATCTCGGTCATGACCTATAACGAGTACTGGCAGCTGATCGACGCCGGCTACAAGCCGGAACAGCTTACCGTGTTCAACTACTCGGCCATGGGCAACGATTTGCTCGAAGACGGGCTCTATGCGTTGGGAGACAAGCTCAAGGATCCGGCCTTCGAGGACAAGATGGTGCGTTTCGTGCGCGCTTCGATGAAGGGCTGGAAATATGCCGTGGACAACTCCGACGAGGCAGCCGGCATCGTCATGGACAATGGCGGCCAGGACGAGAACCACCAGAAGCGGATGATGGGCGAAGTCGCCAAGCTGATCGACAATGCCGATGGCAAGCTGATTCCGGAAGCCTATGAGCGCACCGCCAAGGCGCTGCTCGACCAGAAGATCATCACCAAGCAGCCGGAAGGCGCGTACACGACGGCGATCACCGACAAGGCGATCAAGTAGGCCGGCTGAACGCTGACATGCTGATCTCGAGAACGGCGCCTCAGAGGCGCCGTTCTTTTATGGTGTTCATGACGAAGCTGGTCTCGATCGAGGCGACGCATTTCAGCCGCGCGATCTTTTCCTTGATGAAGCGCTCGTACTGCTCGAGGCTTCCTGCCACCACCTTCAGCACATAGTCGCGCGAACCGGTGACGAGGTGGCATTCCAGCACCTCTTCCCAGCCGCGGATCGCTTCCTCGAACATGACGATCTCGTCCTCGTTCTGGCGGCTGAGCCGGATGGTGGCGATGGCGACCATGCCCCAGCCGAAGGCGGCCGGATCGACCAGGGCGGTGTAGCCCCTGATGACGCCGGCTTCCTCCAGCCGCCGCACGCGCCTCAGGCAGGGCGACGGCGACAGCCCGATCCGCTCTGCAAGCTCGTTGTTGGTGATGCGGGCGTCGGCTTGCAGTTCACGCAGGATCTTGCGGTCGAAACCGTCGGCTATCTTCTGCTGCACTTTCGGGCTCTCCAGGCAATTCATTGCGGGAACGCAGCCATGGGAGCCCAAAAATAGCAAGGACTGCTTGATGGGGATGGCATAAATTGCGAGGCAACACTCCTCGAAAAGCAGGAAAGAGCCATGACCGCGCCGCGCCCGTCGAAAACCCACATCGGCAACCACAAGCTCCATCCTGAGACGCTGATGCTGAGTTACGGCTTCGATCCGCAGCTTTCGGAGGGCGCGGTCAAGCCACCGGTGTTCCTCACCTCGACCTTCGTGTTCAAATCGGCGGAAGAGGGACGCGACTTCTTCGACTACACCTCCGGCCGCAAGGAACCTCCGAGCGGCACCGCTTCCGGTCTCGTCTATTCGCGCTTCAACCATCCCAACAGCGAGATCGTCGAGGACCGGCTGGCGGTCTATGAGGGCACGGACGCCTGCATCCTGTTCTCGTCCGGCATGTCGGCGATCGCGACGACCCTTTTCGCCTATGCCCGTCCGGGTGACGTCATCCTGCATTCGCAGCCGCTCTATGGCGGCACCGAGACGCTTCTGACGCGCACGCTCGCCGGCTTCGGCATCGAGGCTGTCGGCTTCGCGGACGGCGTCGACGAGGCAGCGGTTGGCGCGGCTGCCGATGCTGCCACGGCCAAGGGCCGCGTGTCGGTCATCCTGATCGAGACGCCGTCAAATCCGACCAACAGCCTTGTCGACATCGCGCTGATGCGCAGGATCGCCGACGAAATCGGCGCCGGGCAAGGGACGGCGCCGATCATCGTCTGCGACAACACGCTGCTCGGCCCGGTGTTTCAGCGGCCGATCGAACACGGCGCCGACGTTTCGGTCTATTCGCTGACCAAATATGTCGGCGGCCATTCCGACCTGATCGCCGGCGCCGCTATGGGCAGCAAGGCGGTCACCAAGCCGATCAAGGCGCTGCGCGGCGCGATCGGCACGCAGCTCGACCCGCATTCCTGCTGGATGCTCGGCCGCTCACTGGAGACGCTGTCGATCCGCATGGAACGGGCGAACGACAATGCGCGCCTGGTCGCCGAATTTCTGCGCGACCATGCCAAGGTCGAGAAGGTCCACTATCTGCCGTTCCTGGGCGAGGATACGCCTTCGGGTCGCACCTACCGGGCGCAGTGCAGTGGCGCCGGCTCAACCTTCTCCTTCGACATTCGCGGCGGGCAGAAGGCGGCGTTCGCCTTTCTCAACGCCCTGCAGATATTCAAGCTGGCGGTAAGCCTCGGCGGAACGGAATCGCTGGCCAGCCATCCGGCGGCCATGACCCATTCGGGTATTCCCTTCGAGGTGCGCCAGCGCATCGGCGTGCTGGAGACCACGGTCAGGCTGTCCATCGGCGTCGAGCATCCGGACGACCTGATCGCCGACCTGACGCAGGCGCTGGCAGCCGTCTGATCACTGCCTTCTTGGACTCCAAAGGAGGGCGGGCAACCGCCCCTTTTAGCCGTGCTGTCAAATCGGCGTTACTTCCGGGAAACATCCGCTCCTCAAGCCGTTGTGGCGGTGCATCCATTCCGGGATGTCACAACGGAGGTCTCCATGCGCATTCAACCCCTCACGCCGATGTTCTCGGCGCTGGCCATTTCCGCGTCTATCCTGCTTGCCTTTCCTGCCTTGGCCGAAACGGTGAAATACACGGCGACGCTCGATGGCGGCCAGCAGAGCCCGCCTGTCACCACCAAGGGCAAGGGAACCGCCACATTCACCTTCGACACCGCCAAGAAGAAGCTGAGCTGGAACGTCAAATATTCCGGCCTCAGCGGACCGGCGACGGCGGCACACATTCACGGCCCGGCCGCGATGGGCGCGAACGCGGGACCCGTAATCCCGTTCAAGAAGCTCAAGAGCCCGATCAAGGGATCGGCCACGCTGACCGATGCGCAGGCGGCAGACCTTGAGGCCGGCAAGTACTACGTCAACGTCCACACCGCCGCCAACAAGGACGGCGAGATCCGCGGCCAGATCGAGAAGGCTATGTAAGACGCAAAGGGCGGTTCATCCCCTTTGCGTGCAGCCGGCAGAAGGTCAGCAGGCTGCCCTTTCGCGTCTAGCTCTTGTCGCGTATCTGCGTCAGCGTGCGGGTCGGCGTGATCGCCTCGGGATCGAGCCTGATCTCGACGATCGCCGGCTTGCCGCTGGCGCGCGCGCGCTCGAAGGCCGGCGCGAAATCGGCGGTCTTCGCAACCGTCTCGCCGTGGCCACCATAGGCGCGGGCAAGGGCGGCGAAGTCCGGGTTCTTGAGGTCAGTGGCGACGACGCGGCTCGGATATTCCCGCTCCTGATGCATGCGGATCGTGCCGTAGATGCAGTTGTTGACGACGATGACGATGATCGGCAGATCGTACTGGACGGCGGTGGCGAACTCCTGCCCGTTCATCAGGAAGCAGCCGTCGCCGGCGAAGGCGATGACTTCGCGTTCCGGGTGCAGCGCCTTGGCGGCGACCGCGGCCGGCGTGCCGTAGCCCATCGAGCCGGAGGTCGGCGCCGCCTGCGTGCCAAAACGGCGTGAGCGATGGAAGCGATGCACCCAGGTGGCGTAGTTGCCGGCGCCGTTGGTCAGGATGGCGTCGTCGGGCAGCACCTTTTCCAGATAGTTCATGATCGGTCCCATCTGGACGGAGCCGGGGCCGGTTTCCGGCGGCGTCGACCAGTCGAGATAGGCGGCATGCAGCTTGACCGTCTCGCCCGCCCAGGCCGGCGATACCGGCCCCTTTCGCCTGGCGAAGGCGCGCACGAAGGCGGAAGGCGAGGCGTTGATCGCCAGCGCCGGCCGGTAGACACGGCCAAGCTCGCCGGCGTCGGCATGGATATGGACCAGCGTCTGGTCGGGATAGGGGCTCTTCAGCAGTGTGTAGTCGGAGGAGGGCATCTCACCCATGCGCCCACCGATCAAAAGGACCAGATCGGCCTGCTTGATGGCGGTCGCCAGCTTCGGATTGATGCCGATGCCGACATCGCCGGCATAGTTCGGATGCAGGTGATCGAACAGCATCTGGCGGCGGAAGGAGCAGCCGACCGGCAGCGACCATGCTTCGGCGATGCCTTGCATATGCGCAACGGCATCGGCGTCCCAGCGGGTGCCGCCGAGGATGACGAAGGGGCGTTTGGCCTTGGCCAGAAGCTTTTCCAGCGCGTCGAGTTCGGCCTCGCCGGGACGCGTCTCGACCGGGGTATGCGGAAGCGCCGCCGGCGCCTCGACGACGCTGGTCAGCATGTCCTCGGGCAGCGAGATGACGACCGGGCCGGGACGGCCAGAGGTCGCCACCGCGAAGGCGCGGGTGACGAATTCGGGGATGCGCGAGGCATCGTCGATCTCGACCACCCATTTGGCGATGTCGCCGAAGAAGCGCTTGTAATCGACCTCCTGGAAGGCCTCGCGCTCCTTGGCGTGGCTGGCGACCTGGCCGATGAACAGGATCACCGGGACCGAATCCTGCATGGCGATGTGGATGCCGGCCGAGGCGTTGGTGGCGCCGGGACCGCGGGTGACGAAGCAGATGCCGGGCTTGCCGGTCAGGCGGCCCTGGCAGTCGGCCATCATCGCGGCGCCGCCTTCCTGGCGGCAGACGATGGTGCGGATGGGCGAGTCATGCAGCGCGTCGAGCACGGCCAGATAGGATTCGCCCGGCACGCAGAAGATGCGGTCGGTGCCGTTGGCTTCAAGCGCCTCGACGATCAGTTGTCCGCCGGTTTTCATCGTGCTGATCTCTCCAGTTCGGCCAGGATTTCCTCAGTGTGCTCGCCAAGACGCGGCGAGGGGCGCTCATAGACGAGCGGCGTGCCGGACATCACCATCGGCGCGCGCACCGAGGGCAGGCGATTGCCGTGGCCGTCGTCGAGGTCGAGCCGCATGCCGCGCGCGATGGTCTGCGGATCATCGAACATCTGGCCGATCGTGTTGATCGGGCTCGCCGGCACGCTGGCCGCTTCGAGCTTCGCCAGCAGCGGATCGCGATCCAAGGCCTCGAGCGCCTCGATGATGCGCTCTCGCAGTCTCGCCCGGTTGGCGACACGGGCGGGGTTGGTGGCAAAATCCCGGTTCGATGGCAGATCGTCGAGACCGACCGCCGCGCAGAATTTTTGGAACTGGCCGTCATTGCCGACGGCCAGGATGATATGGCCGTCCCTGACCGGCAGCACCTCGTAGGGCGCGATGTTCATATGCGCGTTGCCCATCTGCACCGGCGACTTGCCGGAGACCAGATAGTTGAGGTTCTGGTTGCCGAGCGCCGAGATCTGGCTGTCGAACAGCGCCATGTCGATATGCTGGCCCTCGCCGGCCTTCTCGGCATGGCGAAGTGCCGCCTGGATGGCGACCACCGAATAGAGGCCGGTGAAGAGGTCGGAGATGGCGACGCCGGCCTTCTGCGGCTCGCGGCCGGCCTCGCCGGTGATCGACATCATGCCGGCCATGGCCTGGATGATGAAATCATAGCCGGCCCGTGGCGCATACGGCCCGTCCTGGCCGAAGCCGGTGATCGAGCAATAAACGAGGCGCGGGTTGATCTTCTTCAGGCTCTCGTAGTCGAGGCCGTATTTCCTCAGCCCGCCGAGCTTGAAATTCTCGATCAAAACGTCGGCAGTGGCGACCAGGCGGCGGAGCGTATCGGCGCCCTCGGGCTTGGAGAAGTCGATGGCGATCGAACGCTTGCCGCGATTGCAGGAGTGATAGTAGGCGGCCGACAGGTTCTCGCCGTCATGGCTCATGACGAAGGGAGGGCCCCATTTGCGGGTGTCGTCGCCGCCGTCGGGGCTCTCGACCTTGATGACGTCGGCGCCGAGATCGGCCAGCAATTGCCCCGCCCAGGGCCCGGCGAGGATGCGGGCGAGTTCGATAACGCGTATGCCTTTCAGCGGAGGCTCGGCCATGGATCACCGTGTTGGGTCGAAAACGCAGCCTCTATCAATCCCGGCCGTCCCTGTCACGGCCCATGCAATAGGCCACGCCGGGATCAGGATTTCAGAACGCTGTCCGCCCATGCAGCGAAATCGGCCATGACGATGTCCCGGTTGACCTCGTTCAGGCTTTCGTGGCGGGTCTCCGGGTAAACCTTTGAAACCAGATTCGAAAAGCCCATCCTCCCTATGCGCCCGGCGAGGTGGTTGACCGCCTTGCCATAATCCGAGGCGGGGTCTTTCTCGCCGCCGAGCAGATTGATGGGGAGGGTGCGGCGCACGCCGGAAAAATTGCCGTCGCTGCCGCCGTAAATCGCCATCTGGACGACGTCCCGCCACATCGACACCGAGGCATCCCAGCCGCACAGCGGATCGGCGACGTATTTCGCCACCTCCGCCTCGTCGCGCGACAGCCAGTCGAACAGGGTCTTGTGGTTGGGCACGGCCTTGCCCCAGGCCTGGAAGGTCAGCCTCGGCAGCAGTCGCGACGGTACGTCGGAACCCAGCCGCATCCTCTCCCAGCCGAGGATGGCGAGCGCCAACTGACTCAGCAGGCCCTGGGAGAAGTTGCCGTTCCAGATCGCGGCGGCATGGACGCGCGCCGAATGACGCAGAAGGAAGTTCAACGCCACCGACGCGCCCATCGAATGGCCGAAGAGGATGACCGGCACGCTCGGGTGCTCGCCGGCGATCAGGTCGTGGATGGCGGTGACATCGGCGATGACCTTGGCGCCGCCATCGACATCGGCGAATTTGCCGAGCGGCGCATCCGGCGCCCTGGTCGCGCCGTGGCCGCGATGGTCCTGCACATAGACATGACAGCCGCGCTTGGCGAGGAAATCGGCGAAGCGGGCATAGCGCGCCGCGTGCTCGGCCAGTCCATGATTGATCTGGACGACGGCGCGCGGCTGGCCGCTCGTCTCCTTCACATAGAGGTTGAGATCGGCGCCGGTCGGCGATCTGACCAGGCGCTGCTGGCTGAATGGCATTTCGCTTCGTCCCCCGCAACGCCCTTGTCGTGCTCACGAGAGTTTTGTTTGCGCCGGCGGCGGTTTTAGGTCAATGCGGCCAGGCTGATTTTGCCCTGTGGGTTTCTTCCCTTGCGGCGCGGGCCATCGCAATTCTGACACGGAGACAGCGGCAGTGTGTGCCGCGACATTTTGAGCCGAGGGGCGGGTATGCGGACTGGTTTTGCTTTTTTGTTGGCTGCCGCCGTCACGGCGCTCGCCGGAGCAGCGCGGGCCGATGTGAAGATGAGCGGCAGCTTCGTGGCCGACGCCGCCTGTCCGGCGACGCAGGCGATCAAGAACGGCAAGAACCCCGGGAACATATCGACCGCGGCCGGACAAAGCTACCAGCTGCTGGCGGGCAACAAGGATGAGCCGACACATTACCTCATCCTTGTGCCGGGCGCCCATCCGGACCGTCGCTGGGTGAAGATCAGCTGCGGACATGTCACCGCCGGCAGTGCTGCTGCGACGCCGGAGCCGGCCGATCAGAACAAGCCGGCGCAGCCTGGCTCTGGCAAGCCGGAATATGTCTTCGCGCTGAGCTGGCAGCCGGCTTTCTGCGAGACCAAGTCCAGCAAGCCCGAATGCCAGGCGCAGTCGAAGTCCGGCTTCGACGCCACGCATTTCACCTTGCATGGGCTGTGGCCGCAGCCGAACGGCAACTTCTATTGCCAGGTGTCGGCGGGCGACAAGGCCAATGACAATCCCGCCCATTGGCAGGACCTGCCGAAGGTCGATCTCGATGCGAACACCCGCGCCGAGCTCGATCAGGTGATGCCGGGCACCGCCTCCAAGCTGGAGCGGCATGAATGGATCAAGCATGGCACCTGCTACGGCAAGAGCCAGCAGGAGTATTTCGCCGATGCCTTGAACCTGATGCAGGCGGTGAATGCGTCGCCGGTGCGCGATCTCTTCACCAAACATATCGGCAAACAGCTGACGTCGGATCAGATCCGCGACGCCTTCGACGGCGCCTTCGGTGCCGGCGCCGGCGACCGGGTTCGTGTGTCCTGCCTGGTCGATCCATCGAGCGGCAGGCGCATGATCGGCGAGCTGACGCTCGGCCTCTCCGGCCCGATCGGCCCGGACAGCACGCTGGGCAGCCTGATGCTGGCGTCCGCGCCGACCACCAAGGCGGGTTGCCCGAAAGGTACGGTCGATCCGAGCGGCTTCCAATAAGCCTGGTGAGGGCCTTCGCCGCTCTGCCGCCGGCGCCTTATGCCGATCTCGTCCGGATGCCGGGATCTTGGGCCTCGTCGTCGCCCAGTTCGCCGATGACGCGGTCGCGCCCCGCCAATTTGGCCTTGTAGAGACGTTTGTCGGCCAGCGCGAAGATATCGGCCAGGCAGTTGCTGGCCTCGCCAAGGGTGCAAACGCCGACGCTGACGGTCAGTTCGAACCTGCTGGTGCTGGCGGAAGCCTTGACCGCATGCCTGATGCTTTCGCCGAGCAGCCTTGCGACGGCGTGCGGCTGCTCGGTCAGGATGGCGAATTCCTCGCCGCCTATCCGGAATACCTTTTGCTCGGCGCCGGCGACCTCGGTCAGCACCGCGGCGATCGACTTCAGCACCTTGTCACCCTCGGCATGGCCGAAGCGATCGTTGATCAATTTGAAATGGTCGACGTCGACGATCAGCAGGCTGAGCGGCCTGGCGGTCCGCTGGCTGGCGGCGACCGCGGCCTGGCCGTCAGTTTCGAAGCTGCCGCGATGCAGCAGGCCGGTCAGGCCGTCGCGTCCGACATGCTTGACCAGCGCTTCGTAACGCTCGCGATAGGTCAGCGTGTCGAAAATGTCCGAAATCCCGCGCGGCACGGCGATCTGCCGGGCCTCGAGCCAGCGCAGATAGGCAACCAGCATCAGGCTGTAGGCAAGGGCGGCGCTCATCTTGGCGTACCAGCCGCCGAAGAAGACGGCGATCGGCGCGCCGGTGACGAAATGCAGCGCGGTGAAGAAGCCCGCCTGGTCGAAGCTGAGCACGCAGGCGACGGAGACGAGGATACGGACAAACAACTGATCGCGAAGGTAGCCACCGAGCTTTTCATAGAGCAGGATGATCAGGATGGCGTCGACGAAGAGCAACGACGTGCCCCACACCATGAAGCCGATATCGGGGGCCTTGCCGTCCGGAAGCGGCGAGATCGCGTGCAGGCGCAGGATCAGCACCAAGCCGATCATCAGGGCATTGCCGAGCAGCAGGCCATAGATCGGCTGCCGCACCGTCGCCGCGTCTTCCTTGATGTAGAGCAGGAGCAGCATCACCAGCTTGCCCGAGAACAGCACCGCCGAACCCGGCGACACCATGCCGAAGGGCAGGGCGACGTAAAAGACACTGGCCAGATAGGTCTCGAGAAAGTGCATGACGCCGAGCGCGCAGACGAAGACGCCGAGGCCGATGCGCGCCCTGAAACGGAACAGCGTGACCATGACGCCGAAATAGAGAACCGCTTCGGCAAGGAGCAGGAAACTGTTCAGCAACGCAGTCGATCCGTCCTCTTCGCTGCAACCGCCATCGACCAGCGATTGCCATCACCTCCGTTTTGCCGGGAATGATTAATCGGTGCTTTCGGATGAACGGATAGCGTGCCGAAAAAGGGCAACGGCAACCGGATGCTTGCAGGTTGATGAGCGTTTGGTGTTCGGGCCGCGGCACCGAAAGCGATTGCCGTTCGGCCCGGCATCGCCTACATAGCGCGCAACCTCCATCCAGTTGACACTTCAGTTCCAGGGAAAGCGCGCGTGGCTCGCCAGTTCATCTATCACATGTCCGGCCTGTCGAAGGCCTACGGCACCAAGAAGGTGCTCGATAACGTTCATCTGTCCTTCTATCCGGACGCCAAGATCGGCATCCTCGGCCCCAACGGCTCGGGCAAGTCGACCATCCTGCGTATCATGGCCGGGCTCGACAAGGAGTTTCAGGGCGAAGCGTGGCTGGCCGAGGGCGCGACCGTGGGCTACCTGGCGCAGGAGCCGCACCTCGACAACAGCAAGACCGTGCGTGAAAACGTCATGGACGGCGTCGCCAGGAAGACCGCCATCATCGAGCGCTACAACGAGCTGATGATGAACTATTCCGACGAGACGGCGGACGAGTCCGCCAAGCTCCAGGACGAGATGGACAGGCTGAACCTGTGGGACCTCGAGCAGCAGGTCGAGATGGCGATGGACGCGCTGCAGTGCCCGCCGGCCGATTCCGAGGTGACCAACCTGTCGGGCGGCGAGCGCCGCCGCGTGGCGCTGTGCCGGCTGCTGCTGGAGCAGCCCGACCTGCTGCTGCTCGACGAGCCGACCAACCACCTCGACGCCGAGACCACGCAATGGCTGGAAAAGCACCTGCGCGACTATCCGGGCTCGGTGCTGATCATCACCCACGACCGCTACTTCCTCGACAACGTCACCGGCTGGATCCTCGAGCTCGACCGCGGCCGCGGCATTCCTTACGAGGGCAACTACACCAAATATCTCGACGCCAAGGCCAAGCGCCTGATCCAGGAAGGCCGCGAGGACGACTCGCGCCAGAAGGCGATCTGGCGCGAGCGCGAGTGGATCCAGTCCTCGCCGAAGGCGCGCCAGACCAAGTCCAAGGCGCGTATCAAGGCCTATGAGGAACTGGTCGAGCAGTCGCAGAACCGCAAGCCGACCGACACCCAGATCGTCATCCCGGCGAGCGAGCGGCTCGGCAATGTCGTCATCGAAGTCGAGGGCCTCAACAAGGGCTTTGGCGACGAACTGCTGATCGAGGATCTGTCGTTCAAGCTGCCGCCGGGCGGCATCGTCGGCGTCATCGGCCCGAACGGCGCCGGCAAGACGACGCTGTTCAAGACGTTCACGGGCCAGGAGAAGCCGGATACGGGCTCGGTCCGCATCGGCGAAACGGTCAAGCTCGGCTATGTCGATCAGAGCCGCGACGCGCTCGACCCGAACAAGACGGTGTGGGAAGAGATCTCCGGCGGCGCCGAGGTGATCAAGCTCGGCAAGCACGAGGTCAACAGCCGCGCCTACTGCTCGTCCTTCAACTTCCGTGGCGGCGACCAGCAGCAGAAGGTCGGCAACCTTTCCGGTGGTCAGCGCAATCGCGTGCATCTTGCCAAGATGCTGAAGGGCGGCGGCAACGTGCTTTTGCTCGACGAACCGACCAACGATCTCGACACCGAGACGCTGAGCGCGCTGGAAGACGCGCTGGAGGCCTATGCGGGCTGCGCCGTCATCATCAGCCACGATCGCATGTTCCTCGACCGCATGGCGACCCACATGCTCGCCTTCGAGGGCGACGCGCATGTCGAATGGTTCGAGGGCAACTTCGAGGAATATGAGAAGGACAAGCTGCGCCGCCTGGGCGCGGAAGCGGCGACCCCGCACCGCATGACGCACAAGCGGCTGACACGGTAGGAGCAGTCCAGAGCATGATGCCGAAAAGTGTGACGCGGTTTTCGGACGACATCATGCTCTATCTCTTTGATTTAGAGGCGGATTCAGATTTCAAGTCGAACAGACCTGAAATCATCCGGCTCTAGGGGCGGCGAACAAAGCGAGGTTCCGAAATGGCTGACTGGTCCGCCGCCCAATATCTGAAGTTCGAGGACGAGCGCACGCGGCCCGCGCGCGACCTGGTTGCGCAAGTGCCAGTCGATTTCCCGCGCCGCGTCGTCGACATCGGCTGCGGGCCGGGCAATTCGACCGAGCTTCTGGTCGAACGCTGGCCGGACGCCGAGGTCAGCGGCTTCGACACGTCGCCCGACATGATCGAGAAGGCGAGGGCGCGGCTGCCGAACGTGAGCTTCGGGCTCGCCGACGCTTCCGCCTGGCAGCCGGAGAAGCCGGTCGACGTCATCTTCGCCAATGCGGTGTTCCAATGGCTGCCGGAACATCCCGCCGTGTTCCAGCGGCTGATGGGGTTTTTGAGTCCGCACGGCACGCTGGCCGTGCAGATGCCCGACAATCTCGACGAGCCCTCGCACCGGGCAATGCGCGAGACGGCGGCCGAGATGCCGTTCGCCGAAAAGCTGAAAGGTGCCGCGCGCGAGCCGCTGCCGCCGGTGTCGTTCTACTACGATCTGTTGTCGCCCTACTGCGACCGGCTCGATATCTGGCACACCATCTACAATCACCCGCTCGCCGATGCCGAGGCGATCGTCGAATGGGTGAAGTCGACGGGGCTGAAGCCGTTTCTCGATCCGCTCGACGCGGAGGAGCGCAAGCTGTTCCTCGACCGCTACACGGCAAGGATCGCGAAAGCCTATCCGAAGACGGCGAACGGCAAGGTGCTGCTGCGCTTTCCCCGCATCTTCATCGCCGCGCGCCGTCCCGGTTAGGAAGCGTTAGCCACACCGCGCCGCGCTCATCACGAGTGCTTGACCGGAATTCGTCGCCATGCGCAGTCTTCAGCCTGGATCGTGACCGGTGGTCCAGGTGGCGGGGGTAGACTATGGCGCTGGGGAAGATTGCCCTGGGCGGTTGCGTGGGCGTCGCCGCGCTGCTTGCCTTCTCGATGTCGGCAGAGGCCAAGCGGGCGCGCTGCTACACCACGGATGACGGCTATTTCTCCTGCAATTACAGGGCGATCGGCAGCGACGGCAGCTTCCGCATCTCGGCGCCCGGCTATCCGACCTATGTGCTTGAAATCGACGGCCCGGGCTTTGCCTATGGCTATATCAATTTCGGCCGCCGCAATGTGTCGCTGCCTGGGCAGTTCGTGCGGAGCCGCGACGACGGCGCCTGCTGGAACAATCCGCAGACCAACACCAAGCTCTGCGCCTGGTAATTCAAAGCATTCGATTTAAGCTGGCATAAACCGGCCAAATGCGACAAGTGTTGCGCCGGGAGCCCTGGCGCTCACATCAAGCCGCAACGCCCGCGCAGGGGACGGACTGGAAATGCATCGCGTCATCATCAGCGGCATCGGCGCTGAAATCCCTGAACCTGTCATCACCAATGAGGAGCTGGTCGCCAGCTTCAACGCCTGGGTCGACACGGAGAATGCGCGCCGCGAGGTAACCGGCGACGCGCTGCTGCAGAAGTCGGACAGCGACTTCATCGTCCATGCCTCGGGCGTCCGGACCCGTCATGTGGTCGAGCGCGAAGGCATTCTCGACCCGACCCGCATGGCGCCGCGCATTCCGGCGCGGCCGGACGATGCGCTGTCGCTGCAGGCCGAGTTCGGCATCGCCTCGGCGAGGAAGGCGTTGGATCATGCCGGCCTGCAACCATCCGACATCGACCTTGTCATCTGCTCGGCCTCGCACCAGCAGCGGCCCTATCCGGCGATCGCCATCGAGATGCAGCAGGCGCTGGGCACGAAGGGCGCCGGCTTCGACATGGGGCTCGGCTGCTCTTCCGCCGCGGCCGCGCTGCACATAGCGGCAAACCTCGTGCGGGCCGGCGCGCACAAGCGGGTGCTGGTCTCGACGCCGGAGATCATCACCGGCCATCTCAACTTCCGCGACCGGCAGACGCATTTCATCTTCGGCGATGCCTCGGTCGCCATGGTCGTCGAGGGGCTGGAGCAGGGCGAGAAGCGGCCGGGACGCTTCGAGGTGCTGGACACCCGCACCTGGACGCAGATGTCGAACAACATTCGCACCAATCTCGGCTACCACACCCGCACTGCCCAGGACGATCCCTACAGGATCGATCTCGAGGGCAATCTGATCAAGCAGGTCGGCAACAAGGTGTTCAAGGAGGTCACCGTCGCCGGCCACAAATTCATCGTCGAGTTCCTGGCCGAGCACGGGCTGACGCCGCAGGGCATCCGGCGGTTCTGGCTGCACCAGGCCAATGCGCGCATGAACGCGATGATCCTCAAGCTCGCTTTCGGCCATGAGGTCGACCATGACCGCGCGCCGATGGTGCTGGAACGGCTGGGCAACACCGCCGGCGCCGGCGCCATCGTCGCGCTGTCGGAAAACCACGCCGACATGACGGCCGGCGATTTCGGCCTGATCTGCGCCTTCGGCGCCGGCTATTCGATCGGCGGCGCCTTGCTCAAGATGCTCTGAGGTGAGGCCGGCCTGCAAACGGCGGCTTCAAACACACTTTGGCGCCTAGTTTGGTGCAAACGGCACCAGCATAGGCACGCGCCTGGCATAGTCGTCATAGGCCGTACCGAGTTCGCCGCGCAGGAAGCTCTCCTCCAGCCTGGCCTTCACGACGATGCCCACGATGAGGAAGGCGGCGCCGGCCACGCCCCAGACCGTGCCCTTCGCCGCCATGGTGGCGAGTATCGCCACAAGCAGGCCGGTGTAGATCGGATGCCGGACCATCCCATAGGGGCCGGTGTCGATGACGCGGTGGTCGGCCTTGGCGGTGACGGTGCCCGACCATAGCCGGCCGAGATGCAGCCTCGCCCACCAGGAGAAGGCGAGGCCGACCGCGATCAGGGCGACGCATACCCAAGCTTCGGTGAGGGTCGGCATCCAGAGCCGAAGCCGGCCGACATAACCATGCGCCGGCACGAACAGCAGGATCGCGCCGATCGTCCACAGGGCGCGGTAGCGCGCTTCCTCCCGAAAGCCGGCGCGTTTTGCCGCCGGGTCGGCCCAGAAGGCGGCCGCCAGCCATGACACGACCCAGAACAGCCAGAGCGCCGCGATAGCGGGTGCGGGATGCATGGAAGCCTCCTCCGTGACATCACTATCGGATCGTCATGGCGCGGCGGCAATGCGGCGCAAGACGAAAATCGGGGTAAGAAGATCGTGATCGGCGTCGATGGGCATCAAGGCGCTCGACTGGACCATCAGTGCTTTCGACTGGACCCCGTCCGGCGACATCGGCTAAGTCAGGGCATGCAAGAGACGGCAAGCACAATGGATCTGTTCCCCGCGGCGGAGACCCCTGCCGAGATCGTCACGGCGCGCAAACTCGCGGCGAAGGTTTCGGCACTTTACGTCGCGCCGTTCGATCATTTCGAGACGCGGGCGGTTGAGGAACTGCGGCTCGGCTTCGACGGCATAGATGGCGATTTCCATGCCGGCGCCACGCGCCGCTCCGGCGGCCGCGAGCCCTGGTATCCGCGCGGCACCGAGATGCGCAACGAGCGGCAATTGTCGATCGTGGCGGCGGACGAACTGGCCATCGTCGCGGAGCGAATGGGCCTGGCGGAAATCAAGCCGGAATGGATCGGCGCCAATCTTCTCCTCGAAGGGCTGCCGCATCTCTCCATGCTGCCGTCCGGCACGCTGCTGTTCTTCAAGGGCGGCGTCACGATCAAGGTCGACGCCCAGAACGGGCCATGTCGCATCGCCGGACGCTCGGTCGCCGAGAACGCCGGCATGGCCGACCACGAGGCCGGCGCGCTCCTGTTTCCGAAGGCGGCGAAGCGGCTGCGCGGCCTCGTCGCCTGGGTCGAGAAGCCGGGCACGATCAGGACCGGCGAGGAGATCTCGGTGCGGGTGCCGGAGCAGTGGATTTATCGAGCCTAGCTCGGCAACGGGGGGCTGCGCCGCAAGGCGACGCAGCCTGTTCTAAGGCGTGCTAAGCCGCCTTGCGGTTCTTGTTTTCGCCTTGCGCCATAATGGAAACGTGATCCCACTTTTCCCAGGTGGCGATGCGGTTGGCGTATTCCTGCTTGATCATCGGCAAGCCGCCGTCGCCGAAGAATACCCTGAGCGGCGGCTCGGTCGCGTCGACGATGGCTAGCATCGCTGATCCGGTGGCCTCTGGATCGCCGGCGACGGCGCGGCTGCGGCGCTCGGCCATGGCCGTGCGGGCCGGCTCGTAGGCAGCGAGCGGCTTCGACACCTTGGCTGACGGTCCTGCCCAGTCGGTTGAGAAACCACCCGGCTCGACAAGCGTGACGTGGATGCCGAACTCCGCGACCTCCAGGCTGAGCGTCTGGCTGAAGGCCTCCAGCGCCCATTTCGAGGCATGATAGAGGCCGAGCGAGGCAAAGGCGTTGACGCCGCCGATCGACGAAATCTGGATGATGTGTCCGGACCGCTGCGCCCGCATGATCGGCAAGGCGGCCTGCGTTACCCAAAGGGCGCCGAACACGTTGGTCTCGATCTGGTCGCGGGCTTCCTGTTCGCTGACTTCCTCGATGGCCCCGAAATGGCCATAGCCGGC
Source organism: Mesorhizobium sp. M4B.F.Ca.ET.058.02.1.1 (assembly GCF_003952505.1). Taxonomy (NCBI): domain Bacteria; kingdom Pseudomonadati; phylum Pseudomonadota; class Alphaproteobacteria; order Hyphomicrobiales; family Phyllobacteriaceae; genus Mesorhizobium; species Mesorhizobium sp. M4B.F.Ca.ET.058.02.1.1. The sequence continues at coordinate 19,774 of NZ_CP034450.1, forward strand.
ATTGTTGATGACGACGTCGAGCCGGCCGAAGCGTTCATGCGCCCCGGCGACCGCGGCGTCGACGGCTTTCTTTTCGGTGACGTCGAGTTGAATGGCGGCGACATTGTCGCCATATCTCGCGACGAGATCGGCGAGCGTGCCGGCGTCGCGGGCAGTCGCGGCGACACGGTCGCCTCGGGCGAGTGCCGCCTCGGCCCAGACGCGGCCAAAACCCTTCGACGATCCGGTGATGAACCAAACCTTGCTTGTCATGATCTGAGATCCTTGCCCGTGCGGGCCACGATTTGGGGGTAAACGGAGGCTTCTCCGCTTCTTGCCATATACGGCGCACTCGCCGATTTTCCAGAGGCGAGGCAGACTCTTTTTGGAAATGAGGTCCGAATGATCAGCGATAGCGCACCAGGCTCGACCAGGCCGGGTCCTGGTGCTTCTGCCAGTAGAGCGCCATCAGCCGGCTGGTGACCGGGCCGACCTTGCCGTCGGCGACCTGGGCGCCGTCGATCATCGTCACCGGCATGATGCCGCCGGCGGTCGAGGTGATGAACACCTCGTCGGCCGCTTTCAGGGCGGTGACGCTGACATCGATCGCTGCAGCGGAAAGGCCAGCCTCGGCGCAGAGGTCGAAGACGGTGCGCCGCGTGATGCCGGGCAGCACACCGACGCCCGGCGTCGACAATTTGCCGTCCTTGACCAGGAAAACGTTGAAGCCCGGGCCTTCGGCGACATTGCCGTTGAAGTCGAGGATCAGCGCCGTCTCGGCGCCGCGGTCATAGGCGTCGTAGAGGCCGCGCACCAGGTCGAGCCAGTGATAGTTCTTGATCGACGGGTCGACCGAGGCCGGCGGGATGCGGACCTTGTCGCTGATCGCGACATGCAGACCGCGCCGCAACTGCTCGGCATTGGCGACAGAGCCGAACGGCACGGCGAAGGCCATGAAGCGGTTCACCGCCTGGCGCGGGTCGCGGCTGAAGGTGGGCGAGGCGCCGCGCGTGCACAGCATTTCGACATAGGCGGCGCGATGGCCGGACAGCGCCACGCAATTGTGCAGGATCTCGGTCACCGCTTCGCGGTCGAACGGAATCGTCATGCGCAGCTTCTCCAGCCCGCCGAAGAAGCGATCGAGATGCAGATCCAGCCGGAAGAAGCTGCCGTCCCAGACATGGACGGTGTCGTAAGTGGCGTCGGAATGCAGGAAACCCCAGTCCAGCACGGAGATCTTGGCTTGCGACATCGGCAGGTATTGCCCGTCGAGAAAGGCGACGCCGTGGGGATAGGCATGCGGATCGATGTGGCGGTCTGATAGAACAGGCCCGGTGGGCGTAGTGGCAGCAGCGTTCTGGCTCATCGCGGTCGTCCCTGCTCGATGTGACAAGACAGGCTAGCGCGCTGTCCCCTATGCAGTAGAGCCAGCCCGCTGCCCCTGTTTGGCCTCGGGTCCACCCAGGGAGGGCGGTTGCCTCATTCCTCCTCGTCGTCGGATTCCAGCAGGCGCGTGGCGCGCCAGCGGGTCAGCACGATGTTGGTCTGTTCGATGACGAAGAAGCGCGCGGAGTCGCGGTCATAGCCCTCGGCCAAGAGCTTCTCATAGTCGGTGTGGACGTGGCGGATATGGGCGATCGTCGCCAGCCAGACGGAGATCGACGCCGGCAGATTGTGCAGACGCGCCGAGCCAGCGTCGGCGCGGATCTTCTCGATGTCGGCGTAGGGTGCCAGCGGCAACAGGGTGGTCAGCGCCTTGGCGATGGCGCGGCGGCGGTTGGTCGGCGCTTTCATCACTCGTCGCGTCCGGCAATGACCGCCTCGGCAAACGCATCGGTCGAGGCAAAATAGGGCTTTATGTCGATGACCGGCGTGCCATCGAGCACGTCGATGGCATCGAGGTCGAGACGTCCGGCTTCGATGTCGAGTGCGACGAGCTTCGCCACATGCAGCCCGACGGGATTCGGCCGGGCAGGGGAGCGCAACGAAAAAACGCCTTTCGGCTCAGCGGCGTGGCGTGGTTTCTGCACAATCAGATTCCGCGGCGCCTGATCGAACCAGGACAGGATGATGACATGGCTGGCGCGATCCAGCCCGGCAAGGCCCTCGCGATAGGCCGGGTCGATCGTCAGCACCGCCGCCTGTCCCATCTTGCGCGCCGCCCGCATGTTCTTCGGGCAGGTCGCGCGACTCGTCCATGGCGAGGCGATCCGGCCGATGAAGACGACATGGCCGTCCCGCGGCATGGCGGCCGGATCAGTTTCCAGCAGCCTTTCGCCTTCACGTGTCTCGAACATGGCTCTGGCCTCGCTCTTCCGAAAAACGGTTTCCGCCTGTGAATCATGCATGCGTCATTTTCTTGTCCGGAAGCGACATTGGTCTTGCATGGTTGTCAAAATCGACATAAACATATGTTTATATCTTTTTCAAAGAGAAACACTCATGCATGTTTCGCTCGACACGATGGTGGACACCCTCAAGGCAGCTGCCGAATCCAGCCGGCTGCGCATCCTCGCGCTCCTGTCGCGCGGCGACCTGACCGTTTCCGATCTTACCGAAATTCTCGGCCAGTCGCAGCCGCGCGTGTCGCGCCATCTGAAGCTGCTGCTGGATGCGGGACTGATCGGGCGCTACCAGGAGGGGTCGTGGGCCTTCTTCCGCTTGTCTGATACGGATGCCGCGCGCGATTTCGTGCTGAGGCTGGTTTCCGGCATCCGCGGCGCCGATCCGCAGGTCGAGCGGGACCTCGAGCGGCTGGCGGCGGTCAAGCGCAAGCGGCAGGACCGCGCCGCCGAATATTTCTCCGAGAATGCCGCGAGTTGGGATCACATCCGCTCGCTGCATGTGCCGGACCGCGCCGTCGAGGCAGCGCTGCTCAAGCTCGTCGGCAAGCGGCCGTTCCTGTCGATGCTCGACCTCGGCACCGGAACCGGCCGGCTGCTCGAGATATTTTCGCCGCTCTACCGGCGCGGCGTCGGCATCGACATGTCGCGCGAGATGCTGACTGTGGCTCGCGCCAATCTCGACAAGGCCGGCATTGCCAATGCGCAGGTGCGGCAGGGCGACATCTTCGCGCCGCCGGTCGAGCGCGACGCCTTTGATCTCGTCACCATCCACCAGGTGCTGCACTATCTCGACGATCCCGCCCGCGCCATCCGTGAGGCGGCCAGGCTGCTGCGCCCGGCTGGCCGGCTGGTGATCGTCGATTTCGCGCCGCATGCGCTGGAGTTCCTGCGCGATCAGCACGCGCATATGCGGCTCGGCTTTTCCGACCGGCAGATCGCAGAATGGTTCGCCGAGGCGGGCCTCGCGCTCGAGGACAGCCAGGAATTCGAGCCGCGCGGCCAGGCCGAGGCCAGGCTCACCGTCAAGCTGTGGCTCGGCCGCGACCGCCGCATGCTGATCGCCGACCCCTCAAACGACACACTACCGGCCAAAGCATACCAAATTGGGGAAACAGCCTGATGAACCAGTTCCGCTTTTCCCGCCGCCCCGATATTGGCGACAAGGTTCGGGTCTCGTTCGAGTTCTTCCCGCCGAAGACGGACGAGATGGAAGCCAGGCTGTGGGACACCGTCACCCGGCTGGAGCCGCTCAAGCCGAAATTCGTCTCGGTGACCTATGGCGCCGGCGGCTCGACGCGCGAGCGTACGGCCCGCACGGTCAAGCGCATCCTCAACGAGACGACGCTGACGCCTGCAGCGCACATGACCTGCGTCGACGCCGCGCGCGATCAGGTCGACGCCGTGGTGCGCGAATTCGCCGACATGGGCGTCACCCGCTTCGTCGCGCTCCGCGGCGATCCGGCCGCTGGCGTCGGCACCGCCTACAGGCCGCATCCGGACGGCTATGCCAATGGCGCGGAGCTGGTCGGCGCGATGAAGAGCGCCGGCGATTTCGACATCTCGGTCTCCGCCTACCCGGAAAAGCATCCGGAAAGCCCCGACTTCGCCACCGACTTCGACATGCTGAAGCGCAAGGCCGACAATGGCGCGACCCGCGCCATCACCCAGTTCTTCTTCGACAACGATCTCTACGAGCGCTATGTCGAGCGTGCGCGGCGGGCCGGCATCTACATTCCGATCGTGCCGGGCGTCCTGCCGGTGCACAATTTCACCCAGGTCGCCAATTTCTCGGCGCGCTGCGGCGCGCTGGTGCCGGCGTGGCTGGCCGAACGCTTCGAGGGATTGCAGAACGACCCGCAGACGCATGCGCTGGTGGCCTCCGCCGTGGCGGCCGAGCAGGTGCTGGACCTGGTCGAACGCGGCGTCAGCGACTTCCATTTCTACACAATGAACCGCGCCGACCTGGTCTTTGCCATCTGCCACATGATCGGCATCCGCTCGCATGAAGCGGAAGCGACGGGCTCGGCCGCGGCCTGAGCTGTCGTCGTGACATGAAATGCAAAAGGCCGGGTGAAACCCGGCCTTTCGAAATGGATTGACTGTCAGCTGCTGTTTTCTTCCGCTCTGGCGGTTACGGAAGAACGCCTATGATTAGGGCGCCGATGAATGCAAACGCTGCACAAATCATCAATGCGTTGATTGGCCTCGTCAGTCCCATGTCATAGCCTCCTCTTAAGAGCTATGGCAGGAGTCTAGGGTCATTTGTGCCACAGGCAAGCGGAAAATGTGCTGCAATGCGACGTGATTGTGGAATTTGCGACCTGGCTTTTGCCGTTAGGCATTGAAACTCTTCGGCAAAAGTCGACTTAGGGCTTGTGAATAAATTGTGGCGGGGCTGCGGCGGAAGCTGGGCATGGCAGCGCTACCAGGGTTGACCCGGACTGCCTTGCCGCATCGACATCCGATTTGAAATGCGCGATGCGGAAGTCAATCAAAGGATCTAGATCGGCCTTGCGTCCGGCGAACAACGAGCGTCAGCGTTGGCCGAACAAGCGCCCATCGATGGTGACGAGGCCCAGCCCGATCAATGCCATGCCGCCCATTTCGAACAGCTCGAGCCGCTCTCCCAGGAACAGGAAACCGAGTAGCATGGCGCTAACCGGCACGATGAGCGTGACCAGCGAGGCGTTGGTGGCGCCGGCCGAGGCGACAAGGTTGAAATAGAGAATGTAGGCGAAGGCGGTGGAGAGCAGCGCCAGCCCCAGCACCGCCGCCCAGACAGGTGGCGAGGCCGCAAACAAACCGCCTGGACCATGGGCGAGGAGCACGACCGGGATCATGATGATGGTCGAGGCGGTCAATTGTCCGGTGGCGATGACCGGCGATGGCACGCCCTTGAAGCGGCGGGCGATCATCAGCGCGATAGCGTAGGACAGCGAGGCGCCGATCAGCGCGAATTTCGCCCAGACCGGACCGCCGAGCCCGGCAAGCAGGCCGGGACCGATCATCACCGCCGTGCCGGCGATGCCGAGCGCAATGCCGGCAAGCTTGTTCCAGGACAGTTTCTCGTCAGATGTCAGCGCATTGGCGAGGACCAGGGTCCAGAACGGCGTGGTGGCGTTGAGCACCGAGGCGATACCGGCGCCAAGTTCTGTCTGGCCGGCGAAGATCAGCGAGAAAGGGACGACATTGTTGGCAAGCGCCAGCAGGAATAACAGGCCTGCGTGCGGGCGGGCGAGGCGGAAGGAAGGGCCGCGCACCGCCAGATAGAGCTGGAGCGCTGCCGCCGCGATGGCGACACGAAACAGCACCAGCACCAGGGGCGAAAGTTCCGAGACGGCGATGCGGGCGAAGAAGAACGACCCGCCCCAGATCGCGCCGAGCAAAAGCAGCTGTCCCCAATCGGCAAGCGTCATCGGGCCGCGAGCCGTGGCGGTGGCTGCTGCTGTTGCCATATGCTTGCCCTCCCGGACCGTCGGAATGCCAATCCTGTCGAATGTCCTGTTCAAGCCATATGCGGTTCCGAAGCAAGGGCCACCCGAAACCTGGCGGCTGGCCTAGCTCTTCCCACAACCGGCTTAGCTCAGCAGCCGTAACAGGCCGAGACACAGAATTGTTTTCTTTGGCCGCTAGCTTGGATTAATTGTGCGCAGCCTAGTTTGAGGGATTCGTCCATGCAGCGATTCGAGAATGCCCGCGAGGCGGCGCTGGCGCTTCGTCCGGACGATCCGGTCTATTGTTTTCGCCCGCAGGTGCTGAGGGCCGACGCCCTGCAGTTCATGGGCATGTTTCCCGGCAAGACGGCCTATGCAGTCAAGACCAATGGCGAGCAGATCGTGCTGAAGGCGCTGGCCGAGGCTGGCGTCACCGCTTTCGACGTGGCTTCGCCCGGCGAGTTCGCCGCCGTGCGCGCCGTCTCCCCCGATGCCGAGATGCTCTACATGCATCCGATCAAAGCGCAGTCTGACATCAAGCTGGCGCTGGAGAAATACGGCATCCGCGTCATCTCGCTCGACCATGAGGACGAGATCACCAAGCTGACCAGGGTGGTGCGGGCGCTCGACATCGATCCTGGCGCCATCACTGTCTTTGTGCGCATTCAGACAAAGGGATCGGCCGCCTACGAACTGTCGAAGAAGTTCGGCGCCGGGCCGGCCAATGCGGTGGAACTCGCCGAGCGGCTCAACCGCACCGGCTACAAGGTCGGGCTCTGCTTCCATGTCGGCAGCCAGATCGAGGACCCGGACACCTATGAGCGGGCGCTGGCCTCGGCAGACTGGGTGCGCAACCGACTGACCTTCGACATTGCCGGGCTCGATGTCGGTGGCGGCTTTCCGGCCGAGTATGGCCATGATCCCAACCGCAAGCAGGTCGAAATGCCATCGCTCGGCCAGATCATGTCGCGGCTGTCGGGCGACATCAAGGAATACCAGTTCGACCAGATGCCGCTGGTGGCGGAGCCCGGACGGGTGATCGTTGCGCGCTGCCTGTCGCTGATCGTGCGCGTGCTCTTGCGCAAGGGCAAGCGGCTCTACATCAATGACGGTATCTGGGCATCGTTGTCGGATTCATGGACGGGCAAGATCACGCTACCGGCGCGCTTCATCCCGGATCCGGCGATCCGTTCGCGCAACGGCGAAGAGAAGAACATCGTGCCGTTCAAGGTCTGCGGCGCGACCTGCGATTCCGTCGACATCCTGTCCAGACCATTCTGGCTGCCGGAAACGGTCGACACCGGCGACTGGATCGAGATCGGCCATATCGGGGCTTACTCATTGTCGCTGCGGACCCGCTTCAACGGCTTCTTCCCCGACACTTTCGTCGAGGTGACGACACCGTTCGACGAGGGCGATGCGCCGCAGGGTTTCGCGAGTTTGGAGACGATGGCGGATTGAAATCCGTTGGAGATGGCCTACCAGCCGATCATTCTTACGAAATTGTCAAATTTCTCGATGCCCAGTGGCGCAGGATAGCGTCTGCTGAATTCGGCCGCCTTGAAGGGCTTTGAAAAGTAGGTGAACTTCCACTCACGACGGTCGGGGAGGTAGTCAACGCGCAGGTTTTCGCGGTTGAATTCAATGGGATTGTTCACGCTGATGACCAACGTGTGCATCGAAGTGAAAGCGTGGAATCTGCCCTCCGCATAGGCAGAACGGATGTGGCGAATGAGATCGACCAAAGGCTGTTGATCGAACGATTCTTGGATAAGTGAAGCGTAGAATGCCTCGATGTCAGCCCACGGTTTCGGAGACGCGGTAATCGGCGTGTAGCCGTTCTTCGGGTCGAAGCCGCTCATACATTGCTTTCAACGTGCTCGCGCCAACGACTACAGCCTCGCCAAAAGCTCCGGCGTGGGCCAACCGTCCACCGGGAGGCCAAGCCGCATCTGTTCCTTGCGGATTGCCTCGCGGGTGTTGGTGCCGAGGATGCCGTCGACTGTGCCGACATCGTAGCCTTTGGCTTCGAGCTTCGTCTGCAGCGCCTTCATCTGATCGCCGCTGAGGCCGGGTTCGGGATCGCGTGGATCGAGTTGTGGGGCGCCCGCCAGCCGGGCGGCAAGGTTGGCCGCGGTCAGCGCGTAGGTGAAGGACTGGTTCCATTCGAGATAGACGTCGAAATTGTCGTAGGTGAGGAAGGCCGGTCCCTTGCGGCCCATCGGCAGCGCCAGTCCGGCCTTGAGGCCGTTGTCGATGAGCGGCGTGCCGTCCGGGTTGGTGACGCCCCAGGCGGCCCATTGCGGCAAAGGCAGCTTGTTGGTGCGGCCGGTCTGGTCCCAGGGCATGTCGTCGGGCGCCCGGACTTCCTCGATCCAGGGCTGGTCGCGCTTCCAGCCGCGCGACAGCACCTTGTTGGCCGTGGTCATGATCACGTCCGGCACGCTGTGACGCAGGTCGACGATGCCGTCGCCGTCGCCGTCGACGCCGCGGGCAAGGTAGTCGGTCGGCAGGATCTGCGTCTGGCCGATCTCACCTGCCCAGGCGCCGGTCACGTCGGCAGGCAGGACGCCGCGATCGATCAGCGTCAATAACGGCACGAGCTGGGGGCGGAAAAGCTGCGGGCGGCGGCAGTCATGCGAGAGCGTCACCAGCGCGCTCAGCGTGTGGAAATCGCCCTGGACGGCGCCGAAATCGGTCTCGAGCGCCCAGAAGGCGGCGATGACGGGCGCCTGGACGCCGAATTCCTGGTCGGCGCGGGCGAAGACGTCGGCGTATTTCTTCAGATTGGCTCCGCCCTGCTTCAGGCGGTAAGCCGAGATCATACGGTTGGAGAATTCGGTGAAGGTCTGGGTGAAGACGCCCTGGGCGCGGTCACGAGCCAGGACCTTGTCGTCGAGGCTCGCCTGTTCCAGCGCGTTCAGGCCGACGGCGCCGACGCCGGCCGCCTTGGCTTCCGCCGCCACGCCCTGTTTCCAGGTGTTGAAATCGTCTCCGCACTCCTGCGCCGCCGCCGGCCAGGCAAGAGCGCCGACAAACAGCGCCGCCAAGATGTCAACACGCAATCGCATCGCTTCCCTTTCGAAACCGGCGCACGCCCCGCCGAACCCGAACCGGTTCTGGCCAGGACCATGCGTGATTCAAAGCTCAGGAGCGTCCTCGGGCACCCGCCTGGTACGCCGCTCCGGACTGCCAGCAGCTCAATACATCGCCGCTGGTCGTGTCGAAAAGCAGGCAGGACGGCTTATGTCAACGGGTGTTCTGCCGCAGCCACTTGTTCCAGGCGACTTCCGAGCCGTTGAAAACGTTGATGTCGGATTTGCCGGTCATGCCCGGAACGATGCCGGTTCCGGTATATTGCCAGAAGGTGAAGGGGTGGCTGCCATACTTCTGGCGAGGGTGGCCAGCGACCGAGCGCAGCCAATAGGGATAGCCGCGGAAGGTCGCGAGGCCGTTGTCGTCGAAGAAGTCGATCGAGGTGTAGATGATCGGCTTCTTGCCGTAGTGCCGCTCGACGATTTCGAGGAAAGTGGTCATCTCCGCGCGCACCGTGGCCGGGTCGGGCCGCAGCCGGCACGTCGGCGATTTCGGGTTCCATTCCATATCGAGCACCGGCGGCATCGCCGAACGGTCTTTGGGGACGTTGGCGATGAACCAGCGCGCCTGCGTGGCGGCGGGTGTGCAGAAATAGAAGAAATGATAGGCCGCGCGCGGAATTCCCACGGCTCTCGTGCGCGCCCAGTGCTCGTTGAAATAGTCGTCGAAGCGGTCGCCGCCCTCGGTCGCCTTGATGAAGGCGAAGGAAATGCCGCTCGCCTTGGCTGCCGGCCAGTCCACCGATGTCTGGTATTTCGAGACGTCGGTACCGTGGATGGCATAGCTCCACGGCGCACCGCTGTCCCACTCATGCGGCTTGGAATCCTCGAAGCGCGGTGCGCGCACCGCAACCATCGGGCTGCTGGAGGACATCACCGGCGTCAGGTCGTCAACGGTCGAGCAGGCGCCCAGCAGCGTCAGCATGATGAGAGCCGCAAGACGGCGCATCGCTACTCCTGAGCCGGGTTCAGCCGGCCGCTGATGGGTCGTTTCGGGTGGCCCCCTTGGCCGTCCCCCGCCGGACGATCACCCCACAGGAACGTCCAGTCTCCTCAAAGCGCACCCTTTTGGCGCGCTTTAATCTCTCTTTCCAGTGCATGTCGTTGTCCCAAAACCGCTGCGCACTTTTGGGCGACATGCATCATGTGATCGCCGATCATGGTTGATATTCGGTTGACGGCGCTCGACAGCAGCCGAGATTTTGAGGCAGCAATGGCGGCAAATCGATGGCATAAATCGGGCGCCACACGCAGGGGGTGAGATGCGGATCGTCGTCAAGATCGTCAAATGGTTGCTCGGCCTGGTCGTGCTGGCGATAGCAGCGTTGGTCGCCTGGCTCTATGTCGCGCCGCCCGAACTGATCCGCGTCGGTTCCGGCTATTCGGCCAAGATCGTGTGCTCGAACGTTTTCATCGCCGGGCGCGACGCCAACCAGGTGCTCGCCGTCGATGTCCAGGCGCCGGGCCATCCGCTGCTCAGGCTGATGAGAGTGTCGGTGGACAAGGAACGCGGCATGGTCTCGGCAGGCCTGTTCGGCGTGCTCGGCAAAAGCGTGGCCGTCGCGCGCGACGGGCTAGGCTGCGCTACCGTTCCGGACGGCAACACCGGCAAGGCGAGGCAGACGGCGATCTACGCCGGGCCGGCCGCCACCAGGCAGGATGCGCTGTGGCCGGAGGGTGAGCGAGTGGACGCCTCGCAGAATCCAGAAATCGCGAAGATCGTCGACGACGCGGCCATGGCCGGCGCCGGCATGCGCGCCGTGGTGGTGGTGAAGAACGGCCACATCGTCGCCGAGCGCTATGGCGAGGGCTTTTCTGCAAAGACGCCGCTGCTCGGCTGGTCGATGACCAAGACGGTGAATGCCGCGATCGTCGGCACGCTGGTCAAGGACGGCAAGATGGCGATCGACAACAAGGGCCTGTTCGCGCCCTGGAAGGCGGATGGGCGCGCCGCGATCAGCCTTGCCGACCTGATGGCGATGTCGAGCGGGCTGGAGTTCAACGAGGATTACGGCGACGTCGCCGATGTGACGCGCATGCTCTATCTCGAACCCGACATGGCCGGCTTCGCCGAAGCCAAGCCCCTGACCGGCGAGGTGGGCAAGGTGTTTTCCTATTCGAGCGGCACGGCGGTGATGCTGTCGCGGCTGTGGCAGGACGCCGTCGGCGACAAGGCGAAGGCGCTAACCTGGCCGCGAAAGGCGCTGTTCGAGCCCCTTGGCATGCACAGCGCCGTGCTCGAGACCGACGAGCAGGGCAGCTTTGTCGGCTCGTCCTATCTCTACGCCACGGCGCATGACTGGGCGCGCTTCGGCCAGTTCCTGCTGCAGGGCGGGGTCTGGAACGGCAATCAGCTCCTGCCCGCCGGCTTCGTCGACTGGATGCGGGAGCCGGCGGCGGCCTCGAAGGTCTACGGCAAAGGCCAGGTATGGATCGAAGGGCCGGGCGATGAGGAGAACCCTGGCGCCGGCGTCGCGGCCGGCCTGCCCAAGGACACCTATTGGATGGAGGGGCATGACGGCCAGACGGTCGCCATCATCCCGTCGGAGCAGTTGGTGGTGGTGCGGCTTGGACTGACGCCGGCCAAGCTCAACTACCGCCCGCAGGTGATGGTTGGCGCGCTGGTGAAGGCGCTTCACTGACTACCTGGCTGCGCCGATCACGCCGAGCCAAGCGTAGCCGCGATAAAGCGTTCTGAAATGGAAGGTTGCGCCGGTTCGCTCGGATTCTGATTCCAAAACCTCGCGCAGCGATTCACGCGGCGCGACGTGGAATTTTTTGAGCCAGCCGCGCAGCAGCGCCCGGAACCAGCGCGGCAGGCCCTCCTGCTGACCGAAATCGACGACATGCAGGGAGCCGCCTGGCGCCAGCGCGGCGAGTGCCGCTGAAACCGTTTTTTCCCAGCCCGGGATCATCGACAACGAGTAGGACACGAAGATGCGGTCGAAACGCGCGACGTCGTAGAGCGTGCCAGCGTCGAAATTGGTGGCGTCGCCGAGCGCCAGAGTGACGCGGCCGGACCGGTTTTCGCGGGCGATGGCTGCTGCCGCCGTCTCCAGCATTTCCGCCGAGATATCGAGGCCGAAGAAGCGCGCCTCGGGATAGCGGCGGGCGGCGAGGATGATGTTGCGGCCGGTGCCGCAGCCGAGCTCGAGCACGGTTCCGCCCGGGGGCACCTCCAGTCCTGATATCAGGCGGTCGCGGCCGAGCAGATAGTATTTGCGGGTGAGATCGTAGATGTGGCGCTGCCAGCGATAGACGCCGTCCATCAGCTCGGCATGGCTGGCGGGCAGTTCGGTGGTGCTCATCAGCGCTTCACATAGAGGTGGAAGCCGCCATAGATGGCCGAACGGTCGCGCGCGGAGAAGTCGCGCGAGGCCTCGGCCTCGTAGCTCCACTGGTCAAGCAGCGAGTTGGAGACGCGACCGGGCAGCAGGCTGGGCTCGGCCGCCGTGCGGAAGATGACGCGGGCGCCGGCCGATGCCGTGCGGGTGATCTCGGCCCACAGCGCGTTGAGCTGGTCGTCGGTCATCCAGTCCTGCGCGTCGAGCAGGATGAAGCGGTCGACCGCGCCCGCATCCTTGCCGGCGAGGAACTCGATCAGGTTGGTGTGGTTGATGGCGACGCGGTCGATGTTGTCGCGGATCACCTTGTAATTCCGCTTCTCCAGATAGGCGGGGAGTGCTGCCTCGCCGGGCTCGGGATAGCGGCGGGCAAAGGCCTGCCAGGCGAAATAGTTGGTGTTCAGCGGGAAATCGCAGGCGAGCTTTTCCAACCTGGCCTTGAGCACGCTCGCCATCGTGCCGTCGCCCGAGGTGATCAGCGAATCGTACTGCGCCGGTGGAATGCCGAGACCGAATAGCGAAGCCTTGCGCGACGTCGCCCATTTCAGCAGCGGCTTTTCGAAGACCGGCGCCAGCTCCTCGTTGAAGAAGCGGCGCTGCTCGCCGATGTTGCTGGCCTGCATGATGCCGGCGGGGTCGACGCCAAAGAACTTGCCGACGCGATGGCCCATGGCGATGAACAGGCCGAGCAGGCCGGTCTGGTAGAAATTACGGTCGAAGACCTCGATGCGCCGGCGACCGCGCCAGTTGCGGCGCTCCCAGTAGTGGCGGCTGACCGGATCGAGATGCGGCGCGATGAAGCGGTCGTAGGCTTCCGAATTGTGGCTGGTGTCGGCGGCGCCGAAGAAGCGGAACAGGTCGCCCTGCGACGGCAGGCGGCGCACCGCCTCGAGCTTCATGCGGTTCAGCGCGATATGGGCGGCGTTGAGGTCGACGGCATCAATCCGTTCGGGCGAACGGGTGAGGTAGGCGAGGATGTTGCAGCCGCCCGACGCGATGGTGACGATGCGGTGGCCGGCGCCAAGCTCCATGGCCTCCATGTCGACATCGGGGTCTTCCCAGATCTGCGGATAGACGAGGCCGGAAAACAGGAAGGCGAAGAGCCGCTCCGACATGCCGGCCTTCGACAGCGGGCGATTCTGGTAGACGGCTTTTCCAACTTCCTTGCCGCGACGAAAAACCAGATCTCCGGAAACGTCCGTCATGGCAAGTTGATTCCCCGTTTGTGTTGGCGCAAGCGGGTAGCGCAGCGTCATGACAGGCTGGTGACAGCCTGTTGACGCCAAATCAGGCCTTCCTGCCAAATCCTCCAGGGGTCGGCGTGGTGACGATGACGGCCTCGCCGGCGTCGAGAACGGTCTGGTCGCAGGCTTTCAGCACATCGATGGCGCCATTGTTTCGACGGACCTTGGTGGAGCCCGCCTCACCGTCGCCGCCGCCGTCCAGCCCTTGCGGTGGCCGGTTGCGATGTGAGGACAGGATCGCGCATTCCATCCTTTCGAGGAAACGGATGGTGCGCTTCGTGCCGTCGCCGGCATCCCATCTGCCCTTGCCGCCCGAGCCTTCGCGGATGTGGAAATCCTCGAGCAGCACAGGGAAGCGCAGTTCCAGCACTTCCGGATCGGTGAGGCGGGAATTCGTCATATGGGTATGGACGCCTGAGGTGCCGGCAAAGCCGCGGCCGGAGTTCATTTGGCCGGCGGGCGAGCCCGAGCAGATCGTCTCGTAATACTGGTACTGCTTGTTGCCGAAGGTGAGGTTGTTCATCGTCCCTTGCGCATTGGCCATCGCGCCCATGGCGCCGAACAGCGCATTGGTCACATGCTGCGAGGTCTCGACATTGCCGGCGACGACTGCTGCCGGATATGAAGGCTTCAGCATACAGTCGTCGGGGATGACGATGTTGATCGGCCTGAGACACCCGGCGTTCATCGGGATCATGTCCTCGACCATGACGCGGAAGGCATAGAGCACGGCGGCGCGGGCGACGGGTTCCGGCGCGTTGAAATTGTTCTTTTCCACCTTCGAGGTTCCGGTGAAGTCGACCGTTGCTTCGCGCTTTTGCCGATCGACAGAAATCCTGACCCTGATCACCTGGCCGGTGTCGGTGGGATATTCATAGTCGGAGGTGTCGGGAAGCCGTTCCAGCACGCGCCGCACGCTCTCTGCGGCATTGTCCTGGACGTGGCCCATATAGGCCTCGACGACATCGAGGCCGAAATGCGCGACCATCTTGCGCAATTCGGCAACGCCCTTCTCGTTGGCGGCGATCTGCGCCTTGAGGTCGGCGACGTTCTGGTGCGGATTGCGGGCCGGGTAGGGGTGGTCGGTGAGCAGCGTTTCCAGTTCCTTCTCGCGAAAGCGGCCGCGATCGACGATGCGGAAATTGTCGAACAGCACGCCTTCCTCGTCGACCGTGGTGGCTAAAGGCGTCATCGAGCCGGGCGCGGTGCCGCCGACATCGGCGTGATGGCCGCGCGAGGCCGCCCAGAACAGGATTTCCTTGCGCGCATCGTCGAACACCGGCGTCACCACGGTGATGTCGGGCAGGTGCGTGCCGCCATTGTAGGGGGCGTTGAGGGCGAAGACGTCGCCCGGATGGATGTCGCCGGAATTCAGGCGAATGATGGTCTCGACCGAGCGGTCCATGGAGCCGAGATGCACCGGCATGTGCGGCGCGTTGGCGACCAGCGCGCCATGGCGGTCGAAGACGGCGCAGGAGAAATCCAGCCGTTCCTTGATGTTGACGGAATAGGCGGTGTTCTGCAGCGTCACGCCCATCTGCTCGGCGATCGACATGAAGAGGTTGTTGAAGACCTCCAGCATGACCGGATCGGCTTCGGTGCCGAGCGCTGCCTGGCGGCGTTTCTTCTCGGTTCGCCGCAACAGCACATGGTTCCTGGCGGTGATCTCGGCCAGCCAGCCGGGCTCGACGATGATGGTCTGGTTGGGCTCGATGACCAGAGCGGGACCGGCCACCCTGTTGCCGGGCTTGAGCGCTTCGCGCCGGAATATGCCGGCTTCGCGCCATTCGCCTTCGGCGAAGATTTTGCGCGTCCTGGGAGGGCTTGCGGCAAGATCTTCCATTTCCGATTCACTTTCGTCGCGGCCGCCGCCGCCGGTATCGGTGCCTTCGACACCGACGGTCTCGACGATCATCGGCTTATCGTCATAGACGAAGCCGAATTGCGCCTTGTGGGCGACTTCGAAATCGCGCCTCGCCTGGAATATTGAGCCGCTGGCGAAATTCACCGGCAGCGCCGTGTCGGTGCCGTCATAGCGGATCTGCAGGACGGGCCTGGAAGCGACCGCGCTCTCGGCGATGCCTTGTGCCGCGAATTCAGCGATGACGGCTTTCCTCAACGTTGCGATAAGCTCGTCGATCGCCGTCCTGGACTCTTCGGCGAGCGGCTTGAGCAGCGCCTGCTGGCGCGAGGCGAACACCGACGACAGGCCGATGCCATAAGCCGATAGCAGGCCAGAGAAGGGATGGATCAGCACCGCTTCCATGCCGAGCGCATCGGCGACCAGGCAGGCGTGCTGGCCGCCAGCGCCGCCAAAGCAGTTCAAGAGATATTCAGTGACGTCATAGCCGCGCTGCACCGAGATCTTCTTGATGGCGTTGGCCATGTTCTCGACGGCGATGGTGACGAAGCCTTCGGCGACCGCCTCGGGCGAGCGGCCATCGCCGATCTCGGCGGCCAGCGCGGTGAATTTTTCGCGCACGGTGTCGACGTCGAGCGCCTGGTCCTGGCCGGGACCGAAGATCGCCGGGAAGTAATCGGGCTGCAGCTTGCCGAGCATGACGTTGGCGTCGGTCACGGCGAGCGGGCCGCCGCGCCGATAGGCGGCCGGGCCGGGATTGGCGCCGGCGGAATCCGGCCCGGCGCGGAAGCGGCCCGCCTCATAGTGCAGGATCGAGCCTCCGCCGGCGGCAACGGTATGGATGCGCATCATCGGCGCGCGGATGCGCACGCCGGCAACCTCGGTGTCGAAGGCGCGCTCATACTCGCCGTCATAGTGGGCGACATCGGTCGAGGTGCCGCCCATGTCGAAGCCGATGACTTTTTCGAAACCGGCGAGCTTCGCCGTCTCGACCATGCCGACGACGCCTCCGGCCGGGCCGGACAACAGCGCGTCCTTGCCCTGGAACATATCGGCGGCGGTGAGACCACCTGACGACATCATGAACATCAGGCGGGGGCCGGCACCCAGTTCGCCCGCCACCCTTTGCACATAGCGCGACAGGATCGGCGACAGGTAGGCGTCGACCACGGTGGTGTCGCCGCGGCCGACCAGCTTGATGAGCGGCGAGACCTCGTGGCTGACAGAAACCTGGGCGAAGCCGAGCTTGCGGCAGACTTTGGCGACAGCCTTCTCGTGGTCGGGATATTTCCAGGCATGCATGAAGACGATAGCGACCGCATCGATGCCGTCGGCTTTGGCCTGTTCGATTGCCGGGTGGCAGGCGGCGACGTCGAGCAAACGTTCGACCCAGCCGTCGGCGTGCACGCGTTCATCGATCTCGACGACGCGCTCATAGAGCTGTTCGGGCAGGATGATCTCCTTGGCGAAGATATCCGGGCGCGCCTGATAGGCGATGCGAAGCGCGTCGCGAAAACCCTTGGTAGTAAGCAGGAGCACACGGTCGCCCTTGCGCTCGAGCAGCGCATTGGTGGCGACAGTGGTGCCCATCTTGATGTCGCCGATCAGCCCCGGCGGAATGGCGGAACTGGATTTCAATCCAAGCAGGTCGCGAATGCCCTGAATGGCAGCGTCCGCATAGGCTTCCGGATTTTCTGACAGCAGCTTGCGGGCATGCAGTCCGCCTTGAGGGTCGCGGCCGATGACGTCGGTGAAGGTGCCACCACGGTCGATCCAGAAATCCCATTTTTCGGTCATCGCGGCTCCTGGAATTTTCCCTGCGTAATCTGGTGCTTGGCTTATCCTGTTAGTGCGCCATTCGGCGGCCGGCAATCGCCCAGATGATGTTACATGCGGAAATGCAACGTTACGAAACTCCACGCCGGCTGATGCATTTCTCCTTCGACCGCTCACCAGAATGTGAGCGTCGATTGAAGGAGAGATATCATGAAGAAGCTCATTCTGGCGTCCCTTTCGGCGCTCGCCCTGCTCGGAGTTGCGGCTTGCAGCGACAGCGGGACGGACAACACCACAACCCAGAGCACCAATCCGCCGGCCGCCGAAGAGCCTATGAAGCCGGCTACTCCGGCTCCTGACGCTACGAAACCAGCCGAACCGGCTCCGGCAGCACCTGCTGCGCCCGCGCAGTAGTTCACAAGGCGAAGAAGGCCGGTCCCCTACCGGCCTTCTTTCTTTTCAGCTACCGGCGCCAGAGGCTTGCGCCAGCAACATCATATGACGCGGATCCAATGGGCCTGCGGCACTGTCTGCGCTTGATAGCGGTGGGCAGTTCGCACTAAGAAGCCTCATGTCGATTTGGGACCGCCTCGGCGACTTCATCGTTCGTGTTACGTCTTCAGCGTCATCGGGCGTCGCCGATGTCGTCGAAGCCGTGCGAACGGTTTTCTCCGGCGATGCCGATCTGCGCCGCCGCGTCGCCTTTTCGGTAGCGATGATCGCGCTCTCGGCCAAGATGGCCAAGGCTGACGGCATCGTTACCCAGGATGAGGTGCGCGCCTTCCAGGAAATATTCGATGTGCCGCCGAAAGAGACGCGCAATGTGGCGCGGCTCTACGACCTAGCCAAGCGCGATGTGGCCGGCTTCGAGATCTATGCCCAGCGCATGGCGCAATTGTGCGGCTCCGGCCATGCGAACTGCATGATGCTGGAAGACATACTCGACGGCTTGTTCCACATCGCCAAGGCCGACGGGCTGATTCATGAGCACGAAGGCCGGTTTCTGCACCGTATTGCCGAGATCTTCCGCATCGACGAGGCACATTATCAGAGCATCCTGGCCAGGCACGTCAATCTCGGCGCCGGCGATCCCTATGTCGTGCTCGGCATCGAGCGCGGAAAGCCGTTCGAGGAGGTCAGGAAGCGCTACCGCAAACTGGTCTCGGACAATCATCCCGATCGGCTGATCGCGCGCGGCCTGCCGCAGGAATTCATCAAGATCGCCACCACCAGGCTCGCGGCGATCAATGCCGCCTATGAGATGATCGAACGGGGCCTCAGGCACGCATGAGCGGTTTCCTGCCCGATCAGCCAGGCGCCGAGGTCAGGGTATCGCCGAATTTCGGCCCGCGGCGCGAGACGTTGAAACCCGACATGATCGTGCTGCACTATACGGGCATGGCGACCGGACCCGGCGCCGAAGCGTGGCTGTGCGATCCGGCGAGCGATGTGTCCGCTCACTATCTGATCCACGAAGACGGCCGCATCGTGCAAATGGTTCGCGAAAGCGACCGCGCCTGGCATGCCGGCAAGAGCTCGTGGTTCGGGCGAACGGACATCAACTCCTGCTCTGTCGGCATCGAGATCGTCAATCCCGGCCATTCTCTCGGTTATCCCGATTTCCCCAGGCGGCAGATCGATGCGGTGATCGGCCTGTGCAAAGGCATCGTGCAACGCCATTCCATTGCGGCGCAGCGCGTGCTCGCCCATTCCGATGTGGCGCCGGGTCGCAAAGTCGATCCGGGCGAGAAATTCCCCTGGAAGACCCTGTTTGCGGCCGGCATCGGCCATCTCGTGCCGCCGGCGCCGGTCAGGCAGGGCGCGACGCTGAAAACCGGCGACACGGGGAGCGATGTCGAGGCGCTGCAGTCGATGCTGGCGCTTTATGGCTACGGTGCGGAGATATCCGGTATGTTCGACCGCCAGACCGAAATCGTCGTCGAGGCTTTTCAGCGGCATTTCCGGCCGCGGCTGGTCGATGGAATGGCTGACGGCTCGACAATCCGCACGCTGCAAAGGCTGCTTGCTGCCATGAAGGCAATCCCAGCCAAATAGTCCATTTTGCGTCGCTAAATTACAATCTGTCACTTAAAGTGACTTGCGCCGCCTTCTTTGCCGCCAAATCGACCGTCAAAGGCGATCCGTGCAATTTATCGGACGTCTAGCCTCCCAGATGTTTCGATATTGATTTGGTGTCGCCGCGTGAAGTTCTTCGCGCGGTTCTAACAGAACAGGACCACATGCAAAATTTGACCGTCTTGACGGCAGCCGTTGCTGCCGGTGTAATGACTTTTGCCATCGGGGCCGCAAATGCCGCGCCCCAGAGCCTGCGGGCCGACAGCGGCTTCATCGCCGTAGCCGGCAAAACCGCGCCGAAGGCCGCGGAGAGCCCGAAAGCAAAAAAGACGACCACCGCGAAGGTGCAAAAGGTCGCCGCGGTGAAAGCCAGGAAAGCGACGGCGAAGCGGCGTGTGCAGCGCAACAGGAAGACGATCGACCTGACTACCACAGCCTCGATCCGTCCGAGCACCGCGGCAGAGTCGACAGCGGCGGCAGCAGCGGCCGACGGCGGCCAGTACTCGGCGATCATCGCCCGCTATGCGGCGGCGGAAGGCGTGCCGGTGTCGCTGGCCAAGGCGGTCATCAAGATCGAGAGCAATTACCGGCCGAACATCGTCGGCAGCGCCGGCGAGATAGGCCTGATGCAGATCAAGCCGGCGACGGCGCGTATGATGGGCTACAGCGGCTCGGTCAAGGGCCTGTTCAATCCCGACACCAACATCAAGTACGGCATGAAATACCTGGCCATGGCGCGCGGCCTCGGCGGCGGCACCACCTGCGGCACGATCCTGAAATACAATGCCGGCCACGCCGCGACTCGGATGAACCCGGTGTCGGCCGCCTATTGCAGCAAGGTCAAGGTGCAGATGGCGGCGCTCGGTTCGCCGGCATGATGAAGCTGGGGTAACCGCCTTTTTCGTTTGCGTTTTCAGGCGCGAACCCCTTTATACGCTCTGCCAGCTGGCCGGGCGGCCGCACCCGCGAAGCCGAAAGGCTGCGGGTGAGGAAAGTCCGGGCTCCATGGAGACACGGTGCCGGTTAATGGCCGGCGGGGGCGACCCCAGGGAAAGTGCCACAGAAAGCAAACCGCCGCGGCGTTCGGCTCTGCCGGATCCGGGGCAAGGGTGAAAGGGTGGGGTAAGAGCCCACCGCGCGACTGGCAACAGGAGCGGCATGGTAAACCCCACCGGGAGCAAGACCGAATAGGGGCGGTGCGAGGGGAAACCTTCGAGGGCTGTTTCCGGCCCACCGCCCGGGTAGGTTGCGTGAGGCGCATGGCAACATGCGCCCAAGATGAATGGCCGCCGCGTTCCCGTGCCGCAAGGCGCGGGGGCCATACAGAACCCGGCTTATAGGCCAGCTGGCAATTTTTCTCCGCGATATCGCCGTGAAATCCATTTGATATCAGTGGGCTGCGCCGTCCGGCGTGCGCTCTGATTCAACCACCAAGGCGGTCGAGCGATGCCTCGATCGCTTGCCAAAGCTCTTCCACCGGCTCGCAGCCAATGGACAGGCGCACGAAGCCCGGGGGCACGGCGTCGCCCCTTTTTGATCGCCGTTCGGCCGAGGTGTGGACGCCGCCGAAAGAGGTTGCCGCCTGCATCAGGGTGCAGTTGTCGATGAAATCCTCGGCCTTCTGCTCGGAGGCCAGGTCGAACGAGATCAGGAAGCCGAAGCGATCCATCTGCGCGCGCGCCAGATTGTGCGAGGGATCGCCGTCCAAGCCGGGAAAACGCAGGTCGCTGACCGCCGGATGCTGTCTCAGCCGCCTGGCGATCACCTCTGCCGAGGCGCACATGCGGTCGAAGCGCACCTCCAGCGTCTCGAGGCCGCGATGCACCAGCCAGGCCTCGAACGGCCCGGGAATGCCGCCGGCCGTCTCGCGCCAGTCCCTTACCTTGGCGACGATATCTGGATTGCGGCTCGCGACATGGCCAAACAGCACGTCGGAGTGGCCGTTCACCGCCTTGGTGTCGGCGGAGACGACGATATCGGCGCCGAGGTCGAGCGGGCGCTGGCCGTAGGGCGTCATCGTCGTGTTGTCGACGACGAGGAGCGCGCCTCGCGCATGGACAGCGTTGGCGACTGCGGCGATGTCGCAAATGTCCAGCCGCGGGTTAGACGGGCTTTCGACGAAGACAAGCTGGTAGCCGTCGAACCCTCCGTCGAGAAAGGTTGGGGTCGGCCTGGTGTCGCAGGCGACGCCGAACGGCTTCAGGAAGCGTTCCGCCAGCGCGCGCGTGGCGTGATAGCCGTCGGCAGGCAGAAGGACGCGGTCGCCGGATTTCAGCAGCGCGAAAAACACCGACGAGATCGCGCCCATCCCCGACGGGAAGGCGAGGCATTGCGCGTCTTCCAGATGACCGAGCGCATGTTCGACGGCGCGCCAGGTCGGATTGTCGTAGCGGCCATACTGGTCGAAGCCCGCTTCTTCGCCAGGTGTGTGGAAGATCGAAGCCATGGTCAGCGGCAAGGGGATCGGATCGCCCTTGGCGAAATCGCGGCTGCGCAAGTGGGCAAGTGCGGCGGCACGTGACTTCGCCGTTTCGGACATCGACCATTCACCTCCTGTTGGCCGCCAAAGGCAGCGGAGCATTGGCGCGACGCTATGCGTGGGCGCGGTCCGCAGCAAGCCGCGTCCCTTGGGCCACAGCCCTCTAAACGCTTCGTTAGGCTTAATGGACGATAAAGATCAGACGTGCCGTCAGGCTGCTCTTTCTGGTTGTGGCGAGCGCGTTTGTGAAGCTCGCTCCCGTTGACGCCCATAGTACCCCATGATATCCCATTCCGATACCAAAGCCTTCGTTCCGTGTCAGGGTGAAGCGTACGCCAATCGGGCAGCCGCTGGGGCTGCGCGTTTGCGAGCTTTCGCCTCGTTGAACGAAGCAGAATTTCGGGAAGGGACGCGCTGCGGCGGCGCGGACGGGATGATGGAAAGGGGTGCGGCGGCGGAAGCGGCTGTGGCGCGTGATGGACCGGTTTCTGTCGAACACGGTGAGCAGGATCGATGCGAAGGGACGGGTCTCCGTTCCGGCGCATTTCCGCGCCGTCGTTCAGAAGCGGGGCTATTCGGAGCTCTATGCGCTGCGCTGCCTGGATCTTCCGGCGATGGATGTCGGCGGTCTCGACCTGCTCGACCGCTACGAGCAGCGCATCGCGCAGGAAGATCCCTTCCTGCAGACGGCGGACGACATGTCGTTCTTCTGCCATGGCGATGGTACGTTCCTGAAGCTGGATCAGGACGGGCGCATAACGATGACCGACTTCATCCGCGAGCACACCGGCATTTCGGCGGAAGTGGCCTTTGTCGGCCGCGGCAATTTCTTCCAGATCTGGGAGCCGGGACGGCTTGCCGCCTATGGGGCGCAGGCGCGCGCCCGGCTGTTGCAGCTTCGGCAGGGGACGAAGCCTGGGGAGCGACCGGAATGATGGCTGGCCACGGCGAGGATATCAACGCCGTTGGCGGACTGGCCCGCCACATTCCGGTCCTCCTTGCCGAAGTGCTGGAGGCGCTGTCGCCCAAGGCCGGCGATCTGATCGTCGACGGCACCTTCGGCGCCGGCGGCTATACCAGGGCCATCCTGGCAAGCGGTGCCTCGGTCGTGGCCATCGACCGCGATCCCGATGCCATCGCCGCTGGGCGTTCGCTGGAACAGCAATCCGGCGGCAGCCTGACTCTTGTCCAGGCGCCGTTTTCGATGCTCGACGAGCATGTCGAAAGCGCCGACGGGGTGGTGCTCGACATAGGCGTCTCCTCCATGCAGCTCGACCAGGCCGAACGCGGCTTCTCGTTTCGCGCCGACGGGCCGCTCGACATGCGCATGGCGCAGGCGGGTCTGAGCGCCGCCGATGTCGTCAACAGCTTCAAGGCGGGCGACCTTGCCCGCATCTTCGGCTTTCTAGGCGAGGAGCGTCATGCCGGCCGCATTGCCCGCATGATCGAGAGCCGGCGCGAGAAGCGGCCGTTCGAACGCACGCTCGATCTCGCCGACGCCATCGAGACGCATATCGGCCGCGCACCGAAGGACAAGATCCATCCGGCGACCCGCGTCTTCCAGGCGTTGCGCATTTTCGTCAACGACGAGCTCGGCGAACTGGCACGCGCGCTGTTCGCGGCAGAGCGGGTGCTGAAACCCGGCGGCCGGCTCGTCGTGGTGACCTTCCATTCGCTGGAGGACCGCATCGTCAAGCGCTTCATCGCCGACCGGGCTGAGGCCGCGAGCGGCTCGCGCCATATGCCTGCGGCACAAGCCCGCCTTGAGACCTTCCGCAAGGCCGGCGGCGGTGTAACCGCAGGCGATGCGGAGATATCGGCCAATCCGCGCGCGCGCTCGGCTAGGCTGCGCGCGGCAATCCGCACCGAAGCGCCGGCGCGCGCGGGCGATTTTTCGATTTTCGGCCTTCCAAAGCTTCCCGCCGTCGAGCGGCCGGGGGAGAGGTGAGCACGTGTTTCGTACCAGCGACATAGTCCTGATCGCCGTCATGGTCTCGGCGGCGGCCCTGACCTACAAGACCAAGCGCGATGCCGAGGAGCAATTGGCTTCCGTGCAGAAGATCGAGGCGCAGATCCGCTACGAGGAGGACACGATCGATCTTTTGAAGGCGGACTGGAGCCTGCTCACTCAGCCCTCGCGTCTGCAGAAGCTCGCCGAAATCTACAAGTCGCAGCTCGAACTGGAACCGGTCAATGCGCGCCAGATCGTCAACCTCGACGATCTGCCGGCAAAGCCGGTCAACATCGAGGACCTCTCGTCGCAGCGGCTGGGCGGCATGGCCGACAATTCCGACAAGGGGCCCAAGGGCGCCAAGGACCCGATCGTGACCGGAGGCATCGTGCAATGATCGCCAGGTTCTCGATGCTCGGAGGACTGTTGAGGCGCCGCAAAAGGCAGGATGACGACGGCTCGATCGTGGTCGACGGCGCCCGCAAGGCGACCGGCGGCAGGGCCAAGACCCGCATCGTGATGACGATGGCGGTGTTCTTCGGCATCTATTCGGCCATCGCCGGCAGGCTTGTGTACCTCGGCTTCCAGAGTCCCGACATGTCGGGCGGCCCGCAGAACCGCGTGACGGCCTCGCGGCCCGACATCGTCGACCGCAATGGCGAGGTGCTGGCGACCGATATCAAGACGGCCTCGCTGTTTGCCGAGCCGCGCCGCATCGTCGACGCCGACGAGGCGATCGAGAAGCTATCGACCGTGCTGCCCGAGATCGACTACGAGCAGACCTACCACAAGCTGAAGAGCGGCGCCGGCTTCGTTTGGCTGCAGCGGCAGCTGACGCCGAAGCAGCAGGCCGATATCATGCAGCTTGGCATTCCCGGTTTCGGCTTCCGCACGGAAAAGCGCCGCTTCTATCCGAGCGGCGAAACCTCCTCCTACATTGTCGGTCTCACCAACATCGACAATCAGGGCATCTCCGGCATGGAGAAGTATATAGACGACCAGGGCCTGACCGACCTGCAGGCGTCGGGCCTGGCTGTGGCGAGAGACCTGAAGCCGGTGCGGCTGTCGATCGACCTGCGCATCCAGAACGTCGTGCGCGACGAGGTGGCCACCGGCATGGAGCGGTTCCATGCGATCGCGGCGGGTGCCGTCGTCCTCAACGTCAAGACCGGCGAAGTGATGGCGATGGCCTCGGTGCCGGATTTCGACCCGAACAATCCCTACAACGCTCAGGACAAGGACCGGCTGAACCGCATGTCGGCCGGCCTCTATGAAATGGGCTCGACCTTCAAGAGCTTCACCACCGCCATGGCGCTGGATTCCGGCAAGGTGACGCTGGAAAGCCGGTTCGACGCTACGCGGCCGATCAGGATCGGCCGCCAGACGATCCACGACTTCCACAGCAAGGGCCGGGTGCTGTCGGTGCCGGAGGTGTTCATCTATTCCTCCAACATCGGCTCGGCGAAGGAGGCCGAGGCCGTCGGCATCGAGGGGCACCGCGAATTCCTGCATCGCCTCGGCGTGCTCGAGAAGATGCAGACGGAATTGCCGGAAGTGGCGCGGCCGACCGAGCCAAGGGTGTGGAAGCAGGTCAATTCGATCACGATCGCTTTCGGCCATGGCGTGTCCACGACCCCGCTGCAGACGGCGGTGGGCTGCGCCGCCCTGATGAACGGCGGCTTTCTGATCGAACCGACTTTCCTGCCACGCACGGCGCAGCAGGCGATGGAAGTGGCCAAGAAGGTGGTCAGCGAAAGGACCGTCGAAGGCATGCGCTATCTCTATGCGCTCAACGCCGAGAAGGGTTCGGGCAAGAGCGCTAGGGTTCCGGGCTACCGCGTCGGCGGCAAGACCGGCACGGCGGAGAAGGTCGTCAATGGCCGATACTCCAAGGAGAAGAATTTCAACGCCTTCGTCGCCGCTTTCCCGATGGATGATCCGCAATACATCGTGCTGACGATCGCCGACGAGCCGAAGCCGGAAAAGCCGGGCATGGGGGCGACCGCCGCCTCGAACGCGGGCGTCATGGCGGGAAACATTATCCGCCGTTCGGCCGCCATGCTTGGCGTGAAGCCAGATTTCAGCCATGAAAATGGTGCAACGCTGGTTTCCTATCAGTGATTCTTGGGGCGCGCCGGCAACTGCGCGCTATTTTGTTGCGATGAACGGGACTCGATGCAGCTAAAAGAACTAGCCGGTATCCTGCCTGTCGAGGGAACAGCTTCCCCCGACCTGGTGGTCACCGGGATTTCCTCGGATTCCCGCGCGGTCAAGACCGGCGTCGTCTTTTTCGCGCTCGCCGGCAGCAAGGCCGATGGCGCTGCCTACGCGGCGGATGCCGCTAAGCGGGGTGCCGCAGCGGTCGTGGCGGGCAAGGGAAGCGCCATTTCCGCGCTGCCGGTCCCGGTCTTTTCCGTCGACGATCCGCGGCTGGCCTTGGCGCTGAGTGCCGCCCGCTTCTTCGGCCGGCAGCCGGAGACGATGGTCGCGGTGACCGGAACCAGCGGCAAGACTTCGGTCACCGCCTTTACCCGCCAGATCTGGGAGCAGGCGGGCCTTGCCGCCGCCTCGATCGGCACCACCGGTGTGGTCGCGCCCGGCCGCAACGACTACGGCTCGCTGACGACACCGGATCCGGTGGCGCTGCACCTCCTGCTCAAGGAACTGGCCGACGCCGGCGTCACCCATGCGTCGATGGAGGCCTCCAGCCACGGCCTCGACCAGCGCCGGCTCGACGGCGTCAGGCTTGCCGCTGGCGGCTTCACCAATCTCGGCCGCGACCATATGGACTACCACCCGACGGTCGAGGACTATCATCGCGCCAAACTGCGCCTGTTCGACACGCTACTGCCCGAGGGCGCGCCGGCTGTCATCTTCGCCGACGATCCGTGGTCAGAGCCGACTGTGCGTGCGGCAAAGGCGGCAGGGCTCAACGTGTTGACCGTCGGTCGGCATGGCGACTTCCTCAGGCTGAAGCGGGTCGAGCACGAGCGACATCGCCAGCGGGCCGAGGTCGAGGTCGATGGCGTGCTCCACGAAATCGACCTGCCGCTGGCCGGCGATTTCCAGATCGCCAACGCGCTGGTTTCGGCGGGACTTGCCATTTCCACTGGAACGCCGGTTGCCAAGGCTTTGATGGCATTGGAAAAACTGAAGGGCGCTCCGGGACGGCTCGACCTCGTCGGCACCACGGCCAACGGCGCGCCAGTCTATGTCGACTATGCCCACAAGCCGGATGCGCTGGAAAACGTGCTGGCCTCGGTGCGGCCGTTTACGACCGGCCGGGTCATCGTCGTCTTCGGCTGCGGCGGCGATCGCGATCGCGGCAAGCGGCCGATCATGGGCGAGATTGCGACGCGGCTCGCCGACGTCGTCATCGTCACCGACGACAATCCGCGCTCGGAAGTGCCGGAAACGATCCGCGCCGCGATCCTGGCGGCCGCACCCGGCGCCATCGAGATCGGCGACCGGCGCAGGGCGATCCACGAGGCGGTGGCCATGCTCCATGCCGGCGACACGCTGATCGTGGCTGGCAAGGGGCACGAGGAAGGCCAGACGATCGGCAGCGAAACGTTCCATTTCTCCGACCATGAGGAAGTCCGCGCGGCGCTCAGGGAGCGCGCGGCATGAGCCTGCTCTGGACCTCCGAGGCGCTGGTCGACGCGATGGGCGGACGGCCGATCGGCGTCATGCCGCAAGGCATATCGGGCATTTCGATCGACAGCCGCAGCCTGCAGCCCGGGGATGCCTTCTTCGCGATCAAGGGCGAGACGATGGACGGCCATGATTTCGCGACCGCGGCCGTCAAGGCCGGGGCCGGCGTGCTGGTGGTCGCCGAAGGCAAGCTGCCGTCGCTGGGGCGGCTGACGGCGCCGATGATCGTCGTGCAGGACGTGCTGGTGGCGCTGGAAAGACTGGGCGTCGCCGCGCGCGCCCGCGCCGGGGCCAGGATCATCGCGGTGACCGGCTCGGCCGGCAAGACGACCACCAAGGAGGCGCTGCGCCACGTGCTGTCGGCGGTCGGCACCGTGCACGCCTCGGCGCAATCGTTCAACAACCACTGGGGCGTGCCGCTGACACTGGCGCGGATGCCCGAGAGTTGCGACTTTGCCGTGTTCGAGATCGGCATGAACCATCCGGGCGAGGTCCGGCCGCTGGTCAAGATGGTCCGGCCGCATGTTGCCATCGTCACGCTGATTGCGGCCGCGCATCTCGGCTTCTTCCGCAACCTCGACGAGATTGCCCAGGCCAAGGCCGAGATATTCGAAGGGCTGGAGCCGGATGGGGCGGCGCTGCTCAACCGTGACGATTCCCGCTGGAAACTGCTCGACAAGATGGCAAAGGCCGCCGGTGTCGAGCATGTCTACAGTTTTGGCGAAAATGCCCGCTCGACCTTCCGGCTGGTGAAATGTGAGCTCGACGCCGACCATTCCGTTATCGCCGCCAAGATCGACGGTCGGGAGGTCCTTGCCCGCGTGGGCGCGCCCGGCCGCCACATGGTGCAGAATGTGCTGGCCGTGCTGGGCGCGGCGCAGCTGGTCGGCGCCGATCTCGGCAAGGTGGCCTCGGCGCTGGCCGACCTCTCGGCCGAGCGCGGCCGCGGCAAACGCCACATACTGCGCCATCCAAAGGGGCCGATCACACTGATCGACGAGAGCTACAACGCCAATCCGGCGTCGATGGCGGCGGCCATGGCGCTGCTCAACGCCACGCCGGTGTCGGGCGAGGGCAGGCGCATCGCGGTGCTCGGCGACATGCTGGAGCTCGGCAGCCATTCGGCGAAGCTGCATGCAGCGCTTGCCGAGCTGATTATCGGCACGGGCACGCAAACCGTCTTTCTCGGCGGCCCCGAAATGCGGGCGCTCGCCGAAATACTGCCCAGCGACGTCAATACCGAGTACCGCGCCGGCGCCGAGGAGTTGAAGCCGCTGTTGCTGTCCGCGGTGCGGCCTGGCGACGTGGTCATGGTCAAGTCGTCGAAAGGCATTGGATTTTCAAAGCTGGTCGAGGCGTTGCTCGGCAAATTTCCGGCGCAAGCCGCAACCATTGAACAGACCTAGGGGTCAGGTCCGGGGGACGGAATTTCATGTTCACATTGCTCGTCGATTTTGCGGACAAGATCTCTGTCTTCAACGTCTTCCGCTACATCACCTTCCGCACCGGCGGGGCGTTGATCACTTCGGCGCTGATCGTCTTCATATTCGGGCCGACCATCATCAATTCGCTGAGGCTGCGGCAAGGCAAGGGTCAGCCGATCCGCGCCGATGGCCCGCAGACACATTTCAAGAAGGCTGGCACGCCGACCATGGGCGGGCTGATGATCCTTTCCGGCATCATCGGCTCGTCGCTGCTGTGGGCGAACCTCTCCAGTATCTATGTCTGGGTGGTTCTGCTGGTGACCATCGGCTTCGGCTCGATCGGCTTCTATGACGACTATCTGAAGGTGACCAAACAGTCGCATCTCGGCTTTTCCGGCAAGGCGCGGCTGGCGATCGAATTCGTCATCGCCTGCATCGCCGCCTGGGTGATCATGCATAACGGTCAGGCGCCGTTCTCCTCGTCGCTGACCTTTCCCTTCGCCAAGGAATTTATCATCAACCTCGGCTGGTTCTTCGTGCCGTTCTCCTGCTTCGTCATCGTCGGCGCCGGCAACGCGGTGAACCTGACCGACGGCCTCGACGGCTTGGCGATCGTGCCGATCATGATCGCGGCCGCATCCTTCGGCGTTATCGCCTATCTTTCCGGCAACGCCGTGTTCGCCGAATATCTGCAGATCCACTTCGTTCCCGGCACCGGCGAACTGGCGGTGGTGCTTGGCGCGGTGATCGGCGCCGGCCTCGGCTTCCTGTGGTTCAACGCGCCGCCGGCCGCCATCTTCATGGGCGACACCGGCTCGTTGGCGATGGGCGGCCTGATCGGCACGGTCGCGGTCGCGACCAAGCACGAGATTGTGCTGGTTATCGTCGGCGGCCTGTTCGTGGTCGAGATCCTGTCGGTCATCATCCAGGTCGGCTACTTCAAGATGACCGGCAAGCGCGTATTCCTGATGGCGCCGATCCATCATCATTTCGAAAAGCTCGGCTGGACCGAAAGCCAGGTGGTGATCCGCTTCTGGATCATCGCGGTGATCCTGGCGCTGGTCGGCCTGTCGACCCTCAAGCTCAGATAGGCCGCCGCTTGATCCCCGCCTCATCCTTTTCAGGCAAGCGCGTTTCGCTCTTCGGGCTCGGCGGTTCGGGGATCGCGACCGCGCATGCGCTGATCGCCGGCGGGGCCGACATCCTTGCCTGGGACGACAATCCGGATAGCGTCACCAAGGCCGCCGCCGCCGGGATCGCGACGGGCGACCTGCACGGTGCCGACTGGTCGCGCTTCTCCGCCTTCGTGCTGTCGCCCGGCGTGCCGCTGACGCATCCGAAGCCTCACTGGACGGTGGAACTCGCGCGGGGCGCCGGCGTCGAGGTCATCGGCGATATCGAGCTGTTCTGCCGCGAGCGGATCCTGCGGGCGCCGACGGCTCCCTTCATCGCCATTACCGGCACCAACGGCAAATCAACGACCACGGCGCTGACCGCGCATATCCTGAAATCGGCGGCGCGCGACACGCAGATGGGTGGCAATATCGGCCGCGCCATCATGACGCTCGATCCACCGGAAGAGCGACGCCACTACGTCGTCGAATGCTCCTCCTACCAGATCGACCTCGCGCCCTCGATCAATCCGACGGCCGGCATCCTGCTCAACCTGACACCCGATCATCTCGACCGCCACGGCACCATGGCGCACTACGCCTCGATCAAGGAGCGGCTGGTGGCCGGTAGCGAGACGGCAATCGTCGGCGTTGACGATTCCTGGTGCGCGCAGATCGCCGACCGGCTGGAGCGCGCCGGCAGGCCGGTCATCCGCATTTCCAAGCGCCTGCCGCTGACCGACGGCTACTTCGCCGATGGCAGCAACCTGATGGAAGCCGTGCATGGCCGTTACAGTCGTGTCGCCTTCCTGGAAGGTATCGGCTCGCTACGCGGCCAGCACAATGCGCAGAACGCACTGGCCGCGGTCGCCGCCTGTCTCAAGGTCGGGCTGGACCTCGGCGAGATCCAGGCGGGGCTGGAAAGCTTTCCGGGCCTGGCGCATCGCATGGAGCAGGTCGGCCGCAAGGGCCATGTGCTCTTCGTCAACGATTCCAAGGCGACCAATGCCGATGCGGCGGCTCCAGCCCTGTCCAGCTTCAACCGCATCTACTGGATCGCCGGCGGCCTGCCCAAGGAAGGCGGCATCGAGCCGCTGCGCGGCTTCTTCCCGCGCATCGCCAAGGCCTATCTGATCGGCGAGGCGGCACCCGCCTTGTCGGCGACGCTGGGCGAGGCGGTGCCCTACGAGATCTCCGGTACGCTGGCGGCGGCTGTCGAGCATGCCGCGCGCGACGCCGCCAATGACGATGGCGGCGAGGCGGTCGTGCTGCTGTCGCCCGCCTGCGCCAGTTTCGACCAATTCAAGAATTTCGAAGTGCGCGGCGAAGCCTTCAGGCAAGCTGCGAGCGCTATAGATGGCGTGAAACCCATCGGAGGGGCACGTTAATGCAAAGCCGTCTCGACAAAAGTCCGGTAGCCACCTGGTGGTGGACGATCGATCGCTGGTTCCTGGCGGCATTCCTGTCGCTGATGGGTCTGGGCATCGTGCTCTCCTTCGCGGCGAGCCCGGCGGTGGCCGAACGCATCGGCCTAGACAGCTTCCACTTCGCCACCAGGCAGATCATCTTCACCGTGCCGGCGCTCGGCGTGATGCTCGCCGTCTCCTTCCTGGAATCGCGGCAGATACGGCGCATGGCGCTGGTGATCCTGTGCACCATGCTGGTGCTGATGGTGGCGGTGCTCTATGTCGGCGTCGAGGTCAAAGGCGCGCGGCGCTGGGTATCGCTTGCTGGCCTCTCCATCCAGCCGTCGGAGTTCCTGAAGCCGGCCTTCGTCATCGTTTGCGCATGGCTCTTCGCCGAGCACAAGCGCCAGCCCGACATTCCCGGCAATCTGTTTGCCCTGCTGCTCCTGGTTCTGGTCGTCTCGCTTCTCGTCGCCCAGCCCGACCTTGGCCAGACCATGCTGGTGACCGGCACGTGGGGGGTCATGTTCTTCATGGCGGGCCTGCCGTGGCTGTGGATCATCGCGCTCGGCGTCACCGGCGTCAGCGGCCTGTTCGCCGCCTATACCGTGTTTCCACACGTCGCCGCCCGCATCGACAAGTTCCTGACCGGCGAGGGCGACACCTTCCAGGTCGACATGGGGCGCGAGGCGTTGATCAATGGCCACTGGTTCGGCGTGGGCCCGGGCGAGGGCACGGTCAAGCGGGTCATCCCCGACAGTCATGCCGACTTCGTCTTCTCGGTCGCCGGCGAGGAGTTCGGGCTGGTGATGTGCTTCTTCATTATGTCGATCTTCGCCTTCATCGTGCTGCGCGGCCTCAACACCGCGCTCAAGGAACACGACGACTTCGCGCGCTATGCCGTTGGCGGTCTGGTCACGGTGTTTGGCCTGCAGTCGGCCATCAACATGTGCGTCAACCTGCAACTGATGCCGGCCAAGGGCATGACGCTGCCGTTCATCTCCTATGGCGGCTCCTCGCAGATCGCCATCGCCATCTCGATGGGCATGGTGCTGGCCTTGACGCGCAGGCGGCCCGAGAAGCGCAAGCAGATGGGTTTTTCCTTCCCGCAGCGCGCCATGCCGGCGGAGTGATATGTCGCGGGGTGTGATCCTTCTGGCGGCGGGCGGCACGGGCGGACATCTCTTCCCGGCCGAAGCGCTGGCACATGAGCTCAATGAGCGCGGCTGGAAGGTGCATCTGGCCACCGACCATCGCGCCGAGCGCTATTCCGGCCAGTTCCCGGCTGTCAACATCCATCCGATCCAGTCGGCGACGCTTGGCTCGAAGAATCCGCTGGCGGTGCTGTCGGCCTTCTGGACGATCTGGCGCGGTGTGCGGCAGGCCTCGAAGATCATCGCCAGGATCAAGCCGGAAGCCGTCGTCGGCTTTGGCGGTTATCCGACATTGCCGCCGCTCTATGCCGCGACACGGCGCAGGGTGCCGTCGCTGATCCATGAGCAGAACGCGGTGATGGGCCGCGCCAACAGGGCGCTGGCCGGCCGCGTCGACGCCATCGCCGGCGGTTTCCTGCCGGAGGACGAAAGTGCTGCCGGCGCCAAGACGGTGACCACCGGCAATCCGGTCAGGCCGCAGATCCTGGAGGCGGCAAAGACGCCTTATGTGGCTTCGACCGGCGATGAGCCATTCCGCTTCCTGGTGTTCGGCGGGAGCCAGGGCGCGCAGTTCTTCTCCGACGCCGTGCCCGCGGCAATCGGGCTTCTGCCGGAGGCCGAGCGCAAGCGGCTGATGATCACACAGCAGGCGCGCGCCGAGGACGTGGCGCGGGTCAAGGCGGCCTATGCGTCGCTGGGCGTCGAGGCGCAGGTGTCGCCGTTCTTCACCGACATGGCGGCGCGGATGGCGGCGTCGCACCTGGTGATGTCGCGCTCTGGCGCCTCGACCGTGTCGGAGATCGCCGTCATCGGCCGGCCGGCGCTGCTGGTGCCCTATCCGCACGCGCTCGACCACGACCAGGCGGCGAATGCGGCCGCCCTTGCGGCGGCCGGTGGGGCGGAGGTGCATCCGCAATCCACGCTTTCCCCCGAGCGCATCGCCACGCTGGTCGCCGGGCTGATTCAGGACCCGGATCGGCTGTCGGCCATGGCCGCGGCCGCCCGGTCGGCCGGAAAACCGAACGCGGCGCGGTTGCTCGCCGATCTGACAGAGGCTATTGCGTCGAAAAAAACCGTTTCGGACTTCAGGAAGGGGACGCAAGCATGAAGATGCCGCAGACGATCGGCCTTGTGCATTTCATCGGCATCGGCGGCATCGGTATGAGCGGCATTGCCGAGGTGCTGCACAATCTCGGCTACAAGGTGCAGGGCTCCGACCAGGCCGACGGCGCCAATGTGCAGCGGCTGCGCGACAAGGGCATCGAGTGTTTCGTCGGCCACAAGGCGGAAAACCTTGGCGATGCCGAAGTGGTTGTCGTCTCGACCGCGATCAAGAAATCCAATCCGGAGCTCAAGGCCGCTCGCGAGAAGCTGCTGCCTGTCGTGCGCCGCGCCGAGATGCTGGCCGAACTGATGCGCTTCCGCCAGGCGGTTGCGATCGGCGGCACGCACGGCAAGACGACGACCACCTCGATGGTGGCGACACTGCTCGAAGCGGGCGGGCTCGACCCGACCGTGATCAATGGCGGCATCATCAACGCCTATGGCACCAACGCCCGCATGGGCGACGGTGAATGGATGGTGGTCGAGGCCGACGAGAGCGACGGCACCTTCCTGAAGCTGCCGGCCGACATCGCCGTCGTCACCAACATCGATCCCGAGCATCTCGACCATTACGGCAGCTTCGACAAGGTGCGCGAGGCGTTTCGCCAGTTCGTCGAGAACGTGCCGTTCTACGGCTTCGGCGTGATGTGCACCGATCATCCCGAGGTGCAGGCGCTGGTCGGCCGCATCGAGGACCGGCGCGTCATCACCTATGGCGAGAACGCGCAGGCCGACGTGCGCTTCACCAATCACCGCATGGATGGTGCCGCCTCCGAGTTTGACGTCGTCATCCGCGACCGCAAGACGGGCGGTCAAACGACGATTGCCGATCTGCGTCTGCCGATGCCCGGCCGCCACAACGTCTCCAACGCGACCGCCGCGATCGCGGTCGCGCATGAGCTTGGCCTCACCGCCGAGGCGATCAAGAAGGGCCTGTCGTCCTTCGCCGGCGTCAAGCGGCGCTTCACTCATACCGGCTCGTGGAACGGCGTCGAGATCTTCGACGATTACGGCCACCATCCGGTCGAGATCACGGCGGTGCTGAAGGCCGCGCGCAGCGCCACCAAAGGCCGCGTCATCGCTATTGCGCAGCCGCACCGCTACACCCGGCTGCACGATCTGTTCAACGAGTTCTCGGTCTGCTTCAACGACGCCGACACAGTGATGGTGGCGCCGGTCTATGCGGCAGGCGAAGAGCCGATCGAAGGCGTCACTTCGGATGCGCTGGTGTCGCGCATCCGCGCCGGCGGTCATCGCGACGCGCGCAATATTGAGGGCCCGTCGGCGATCGCGCCGATCATCCGCGAACTGGCCAAGCCGGGCGACTTCGTCGTCTTCCTCGGCGCCGGCAACATCACGCAATGGGCCTATGCTTTGCCCAAGGAACTCGGCGGGACGGCCTCATGATGCGCGGCCAGGCCCTGATCGAAAAGCTTGGCGACCGGCTGGCCGGCCTGCGCGGCCGCGTCACGCCCAACGCCGAGATGGACAAGATCACCTGGTTTCGCGCCGGCGGCCTGGCGGACGCGCTGTTCCAGCCGGCTGACGAGGAGGACCTCGCCGCCTTCCTACGCGCCGTGCCGGAGGAAATCCCGCTGACCGTCGTCGGCGTCGGCTCGAACCTCCTGGTGCGCGACGGCGGCATTCCAGGTTTCGTCATCCGGCTTTCGGCCAAGGGCTTTGGCGAGGCGGAAGTCGTTTCGCCGACCACAATCAGGGCCGGCGCCGCAACGCCCGACAAGCGCCTCGCGGCCGTCGCCTATGAGGCGGGGATCGGCGGCTTCCATTTCTACCACGGCATTCCCGGCGCCGTCGGCGGTGCGCTGAGGATGAACGCCGGCGCCAATGGCGTCGAGACGCGCGAACGCGTCGTCGAGGTGCGGGCGCTCGACCGCAAGGGCAATCTTCACACGCTCAGCAATGCCGACATGGGCTATGCCTATCGGCATTCGGCGGCACCTTCGGGGCTGATCTTCACCTCGGCGCTGTTCGAGGGGCATCCGGAAGACCAGGCGACGATCAAGGCGGCGATGGATGCGGTGCAGAACCATCGCGAGACGGTGCAGCCGATCCGCGAGAAGACCGGCGGCTCGACGTTCAAGAATCCGGAGGGCACCTCGGCCTGGAAGGAGATCGACAAGGCCGGCTGCCGTGGCTTGATGATCGGCGGCGCGCAGATGTCGCCGATGCATTGCAATTTCATGATCAACACCGGCACCGCGACCGGCTACGACCTCGAATATCTCGGCGAGACCGTGCGCGCGCGGGTGCTCGAGAATTCGGGCGTCCGGCTGCATTGGGAAATCAAGCGCCTCGGCGATTTCCGGTCCGGCCATGCGGTTCAGGAATTCCTGGGGCAACTCCTCTAAGGCGTGCCGGCGCTCAGGCGATGCCGGCCTGAGCTGGAACTCAGCGCACCTCCAGGGTGTGGCGAAGTTCAAGTAATACATGAACTTCGGCGATCCGTAACGGCCCAGGGACCGTTGCCCCAAAGACTCTACGACACACTTTTCGCAACTGTTTTCGCGGAAAGTGAATCTCTCGGAATCTTAAGGACTTGCCAGCGAATCAACTCTCTGATTCTCTGGCCTCAAGCGTTTCCTGATTTGAGTCGTTCGACGCGTCGGTCGCGTTTTCCGTCTGGGGGGCAACCTGCCGGAAGACTCGGACTCACCGTGCGGGAATGCTGGTGTGGAAATGTCAGTCGCGGCCCGCCGTGAGAGGGGATGACGGGAGATGAAGAACAAGCATGTGGCCGTCCTGCTCGGTGGTTTTTCGTCGGAGCGGCCCGTGTCCCTGTCCTCGGGGAAGGCATGTGCGGATGCGCTCGAGAATGAAGGCTATCGCGTCACCCGGGTCGACGTTGCGCGCGATGTCGGCTCCGTGCTTGTCGCGCTCAAGCCTGACGTTGCCTTCAATGCGCTGCACGGTCCGTTCGGTGAGGACGGCACCATTCAGGGTGTCCTCGAATATCTCGAAATCCCCTACACGCATTCCGGCGTGCTTGCCTCGGCGCTGGCCATGAACAAGGAGCAGGCCAAGAAAGTCGCCAAGGCAGCCGGCATCCTGGTGGCGGAATCGAAGGTGGCCAACCGCTTCGCCATCCAGAACAAGCATCCGATGAAGCCGCCCTACGTGGTCAAGCCGGTCAACGAAGGATCGAGCTTCGGCGTCGTCATCGTGCATGAAGGGCAGTCGCATCCGCCGCAGGTCATCGGCTCGTCCGAATGGAAATATGGCGACACCGTCATGGTCGAGCGCTACATCCATGGGCGTGAGCTGACCTGCGCGGTGATGGGCGATGTGGCGCTCGGCGTCTGCGAGATCATTCCGACCGGCCATTCCTTCTACGATTACGATTCGAAATACGTGGCGGGCGGATCAAAACACGAAACCCCTGCTAAAATTTCACCGAATATTTACCAAAAATACAGACACTGGCGCTTAAGGCTCACCAAGCTATCGGTTGCCGGGGCGTTTCCCGGTCGGACTTCCGTTACGACGACCGTCACTCCGAAAACGGCGAGGTTGTCTGGCTCGAGATCAACACCCAGCCGGGCATGACGCCGACGTCTCTGGTGCCTGAAATCGCCGCACAAGCGGGGCATTCGTTCGGCGAACTGTTGAGTTGGATGGTGGAGGACGCTTCGTGTCTGCGTTGAGGTGGGGACAGGGCAAGGGGGCGGGCGCCGGGCCGGCGCTGTTCGGTCTGCCGTTGTCGTTCGACCATTTCGTGTTGCCGCGCATGTTTCGCCGGCCGGTGCGCGTCCTGGCGCGCCTCGGCGGTGGTGAATTCACCGCCCCGCCTTTCTCCGCTGCGATCCTTTCGGCTGTGCTGATTGGGTCCGGCAGCGCCTACGGCGCCTATCTTGGCGGGCAGATCGACGGCGTCGTTCAGGGCATCACGGCGCGCACCGGTTTCGCAGTCGATCAGATCAAGGTGGTTGGCAACCGCGAGACCTCCGAGATCGACATACTGGACCGGCTCGAGCTTGACGGCTGGACCTCGCTGATCGGATTCGATGCCGAGGCCGCGCGCGAGCGGATCAGGACGCTACCCTGGGTCGAGGTCGCGGCGGTACGCAAGGTCTATCCGCATACGCTGGAAGTGCGCGTCGAGGAGCGTGAGCCTTTCGCGCTCTGGCAGCAGGGCAATTCGCTTTCGGTCATCGAGCGCGACGGCCAGGTCATCGCCCCGTTCTCAGGCGGCAAGCAGGCGCTGCTGCCGCTGATCATCGGCACCGGCGCGCCAGCCACGGCGCCGGACTTCCTTGCCAAGGTGAAGCGCTATCCCGAGCTTGCGGCGCGAGTCAAAGGCTATATCCGCGTCGGCGAGCGGCGCTGGGACCTGAAGCTGGAGAACGGCATCACGGTTAAGTTGCCGGAAGACGGCGAAGACCAGGCGATCGCCGAACTGGTCAGGATGGACCGCGACAACGGCCTTCTGACGCGCGACATCGCAGCCGTCGACATGCGCCTGTCCGACCGCCTCGTCGTGCAGTTGACGCCGGAGGCGGCGACGCAGCGCGAGGCCACGCTCAACGAAAAGCCGCAGAATCTGAAGCGCAAGCCGGAGACGAAGATATGAGCTGGCTTGGCGGCAACAGCGACGCCTCCTCGCGCCGGTCCGGCACGCTGACGGTGCTCGACGTCGGCTCGAGCAAGGTTTGCTGTGTGGTGGCGAAGCTGAAGCCGCGTGAGGACGGCAAGCTTTTGCGCGGGCGCTCGCATCGCATCCAGGTGATCGGCATCGGCCACCAGAAATCGCAAGGCGTGAAGTCGGGCGTGGTCGTCGATCTCGACCGCGCCGAGCATGCCATCCGTCTGGCCGTCGACGCCGCTGAGCGCATGGCCGGGCTGACGGTGGATTCGCTGATCGTCAACATGACCGCCGGAAGGCTGAAGAGCGAGACCTTCTCGGCCACGATCAATCTCGGCGGCCATCAGGCCGACGAGGCCGACATCAAGCGCGTGCTTGCCGCCGGTGCCAAGCAGGCGTTGAAGGCCGAGCGTGAGGTGATCCATTCGCTTCCAGTCGGCTTCTCGCTCGACGCCGAGCGCGGCGTGCGCGATCCACGCGGCATGGTCGGCGACACGCTGGGCGTCGACATGCATGTGCTGACAGGCGATTCCGCGCCGCTGCGCAACCTGGAGCTCTGCATCAACCGTTCGCATCTCTCGGTCGAGCGCATGGTGGCAACCCCCTATGCCAGTGGACTTGCCGCACTCGTCGACGATGAGCTCGAGATGGGCGCCGCCTGCATCGACATGGGTGGCGGTACGACGACGATCTCAGTGTTCGCGGAAGGCAAGTTCGTTCATGGCGACGCCATCGCTATCGGCGGCAATCATGTAACGCTCGACATGGCCAAGGGCCTGTCGACCTCTCTCGATGCCGCCGAGCGGCTGAAGGTGATGCACGGTTCGGCGCTGCCCGGCAGCGCGGACGATCGCGACCTCGTCTCGATTCAGCCGATCGGCGAGGAAGGCGAGGTGCCCTTGCAGATACCGCGCTCGATGATGACGCGCATCATTCGCGCCCGTATCGACGAGACGCTGGAGCTTTTGCGCGACCGGCTGAACAAGTCCGGCTACGGCAATGCCGTCGGCAAGCGCGTTGTGCTCACCGGCGGCGCCAGCCAGCTTTCCGGTCTGCCGGAAGCAGCGCGCCGCATCCTCGGCCGCAATGTGCGCATCGGCCGCCCGCTCGGCGTGGCGGGCCTGCCGGAGGCGGCCAAGGGGCCGGCGTTCTCGACCCCGGTCGGGCTTTTGATCTATCCGCAGATGGCGAGCTTCGAGAGCCATTCGGTGAAAGGAATTTCCGGTCTCAGGATGACTGGAACGGGTGGAAAACTGCATCGCATGAGTCAGTGGTTGAGAGACAGTTTCTAAAATTGACGGGGACAGCCCCATAGGCGGCCGCAGCGGCGAAGCGGCGGGAAAGGCAAAGGACGGAGACAATGACCATCAATCTGCAAAAGCCGGACATCACCGAGCTGAAGCCACGCATCACCGTGTTTGGTGTAGGCGGCGGCGGCGGCAATGCGGTCAACAACATGATCACCGCCGGCTTGCGCGGTGTCGAGTTCGTGGTGGCGAACACCGATGCGCAGGCGCTGACCATGTCGAAGGCGGAACGGCTGATCCAGCTTGGCGCGCATGTCACCGAGGGTCTCGGCGCCGGCTCGCAGCCGGAGGTCGGCCGCGCGGCGGCGGAGGAATGCATCGATGAGATCATCGATCACCTCTCCAATACCCATATGTGCTTCGTCACCGCCGGCATGGGCGGCGGCACCGGCACCGGCGCTGCCCCGGTAGTCGCCCGCGCCGCGCGCGAGAAGGGCATTCTCACCGTCGGCGTCGTCACCAAGCCGTTCCACTTCGAGGGCCAGCGCCGCATGAAGACGGCCGACTTGGGCATCGAGGAACTGCAGAAATGCGTCGACACGCTCATCGTCATCCCCAACCAGAACCTGTTTAGGCTGGCCAACGACAAGACCACCTTCGCTGATGCCTTCGCCATGGCCGACCAGGTGCTCTACTCGGGTGTCGCCTGCATCACCGACCTGATGGTCAAGGAAGGCCTGATCAACCTCGACTTCGCCGACGTCCGCTCGGTGATGCGCGAGATGGGCAAGGCGATGATGGGCACGGGCGAAGCTTCGGGCGAGGGCCGCGCCATGGCCGCCGCCGAGGCAGCGATCGCCAACCCGCTGCTCGACGAGACCTCGATGAAGGGCGCCAAGGGCCTGCTGATCTCGATCACCGGCGGCCGCGACCTCACCCTGTTCGAGGTCGACGAAGCCGCGACCCGCATACGCGAAGAGGTCGACCAGGACGCCAACATCATCCTCGGCGCCACCTTCGACGAGGAGCTGGAAGGCGTAATCCGCGTCTCGGTGGTCGCCACCGGTATCGACAAGTCGGCGGCCGAAATCGCCGCGGCACCGATCTCGATCCGTGCCGCACCGCAGAAGCCGGTCAGCCGTCCTGCCGCCCCGGGCCGGCCGGCGCCGGTCCAGCAGCAGACCTATGAGCCGCGCGCCGCCGATCCGGTCGCCGAGGCGATCCAGCTTGCCGAAGCCAATGCCGCCGCGATGGCGCAGGCTCGCCCAGCGCCGACGGCGCATGCGGAAGAATTCCGTCCGCAGAGCAAGATCTTCCAGGCGCCACCCGCCCAGCCGCAGCCCATCGTCCAGCAGCAGGTGGTGCAGCCCGCGCCGCTCAGGGAGATGCCGCAGCCGGTTGCCGCCGCACCCCAGCGCATGCCGCGCGTCGAGGACTTTCCGCCGGTGGTGAAGGCCGAGGTGGAGGCCAAGAGCCGTCCGGCCGACCATGAGAACGGCGGTCCGATGGGGCTGCTGAAGCGCCTTACCAATGGGCTGACGCGCCGTGAGGAAGAGCCAGCCCGGCTGCAGCCGGCGCAGCCGCGCGAGCCGAAACTGCGCCAGGCGGCACCGGAAGTGCGCCGTCTAGCCAGCCAGGATCCGCAGCTCTACGCGCCGCGCCGCGGCCAGCTCGACGACCAGGGCCGGCTGACGCCGCAGAGCCGGGCCGTGCAGGACGACGACCAGCTGGAGATCCCGGCGTTCCTGCGCCGCCAGGCCAATTGACCGTTAACGGTTCGTAACAGTTGTTAACAGGCAGACAAGCGATTGTTTGCCTGTTAATATATTAAGTGCTGCAAAAACAAGGTGTTACAAACGCCTGCTTGCGTCCGATCGCGGTTACAGAGGGTAAGAAACCGTGATTTGGACTCTCCCGGCCGGACCATTATCTTCGCCCGAGCACTATCGGCTTGCCGGGATTCGGGGAGTTGGCCCTGCCTGCCGATCATATCAAGAGCCGCACGGTCTTGTTTATTTTGCCGCATGTATGCGCACGCCGGGTGATCCATCCGGCCGCAAAATACTCCAGGAAGCGATGAAGCGGACGCAGGCAGTATGGGCCATGGGGTTTGTCTTGCACGACTATCAGACGACACTAAAATCGCGCGCGACGCTGACGGGTACAGGCGTCCATAGCGGCAAGCCCGTCACCGTTCATTTTCTGCCCGCGGACGCCGATACCGGCATTGTCTTCCAGCTTTCCAATGGCGGCGAGAGCCGTGAGTTTCGTGCGCTTGTCTCCGAAGTCGGTGCGACCGACCTCTGCACCATGCTCGGCGATCCGGCGGGTGAGCACATCGGCACGGTCGAACATCTGATGGCCGCGGTCTTTGGACTTGGCGTCGACAATCTGGTCATCGAAATCGACGGCCGTGAGGTTCCGATCCTCGACGGCAGCGCCGTGCCCTTTGTCGAAGCCTTCGACCAGGCGGGCATCGAGACGCTGCCGGTCAAGCGCCGCTACATCCGGGTGGTCAAGCCGGTCCGCATCGAGAATGGCGCCTCTTGGGCCGAGTTCAGGCCTTATGACGGCACGCGCTTCGAGATCGAGATCGATTTCGAGAGCCCGGCCATCGGCCGCCAGCTCTTCGCCTCCGACATCAATCCCGACATTTTCCGCCGTGACATCGCGCGCGCCCGCACTTTTGGCTTCATGAAGGACGTCGAGCGTCTCTGGGCCGCCGGCTACGCGCTCGGTGCGTCGCTGGAGAACTCGCTGGTGATCGGTGACGACAACCGCGTCATCAACATGGGCGGCCTTCGCTATGCCAACGAATTCGCGCGCCACAAGACGCTGGACGCCATGGGCGACCTGGCGCTCGCCGGCGCCCGCTTCATCGGGTGCTTCCGCTCCTATCGCGGCGGCCACAGGATGAATGCGGCGGCTTTGCGTCGGCTTCTGTCCGACCGGTCTGCATTCGAGATCGTCGAAACCACACGTCGCGAGCGTGGTCGCAGCGCCGAAATGATTGCCGTGAGTGCGCCGCTCTACGCGCCCTGGATGATCTGATTCTTAACGATTTTCCGGCTTTGTGGCGGCCGACCCGGTGTTGCATGGATGCATCACCAGCAGGTGAAATCGTACCATTGCGGCGGCAGTGCCAAACCGCCACAAAAATGTGCGATTGGCCGGAGATAGCGTTGCCGGGCAAGGCGGTTATGGTCTATGGCTGCTGCCCCAGAGCGAAATGACGACTGAAATGACGCCGAAAGGGCGGAATCCAATCATGTTCTTCAAGCGAGTTGGTCAATCGAAAGCGCCGCGCCGGGCTGTTTTCCTGGCGCTTTCGGTGGTTGTTCCATCGCTCGTCCTGTCTGCCTGCATGTCCTCCGAGAAGGACGTCGACCTGTCGACCTATGTCGATCAGACCGAGCCGGCGGACGTCCTCTACAATCAGGGCCTCGCCAATCTGAATGCCGGCCGCCTGGACGAGGCGAGCAAGAAGTTCGACGCGGTCGACCGCCAGCACCCGTATTCGGAATTCGCCCGCAAATCGATGGTGATGGGCGCTTTCGCCGACTATCGCGCCGGCCACTACGACGAGGCGATCGGCTCGGCCAAGCGCTATCTGACCCTCTACCCGTCGACGGATGACGCCGCCTACGCCCAGTATATCATCGGGCTGAGCTACTACCGTCAGATCAAGGACGTCACGCAGGACCAGAAGGAAGCTCGCCTCACCGTACAGACGATGCAGGATCTGGTGACGCGCTGGCCGACGTCAGAATATGTCGACGACGCCAAGGAGAAGATCCGCTTCGCCACCGACCAGCTTGCCGGCAAGGAGATGCAGATCGGCCGCTACTATCTCGAGCGCCGCGAATACATCGCCGCCGTCAAGCGTTTCCGCACCGTTGTCGAAACCTATTCCAACACTCGCCATGTCGAGGAGGCGCTGGCGCGCCTGACCGAAACCTACTACGCCATGGGGCTGACCTCGGAAGCGCAGACCGCCGCGGCGGTGCTCGGCACCAACTATCCCGACAGCCAGTGGTACAAGGATTCCTACAAGCTCCTGCAGAGCAATGGGCTTGAGCCGCGCGAAAATGCCGGGTCGTGGATATCCAAGGCCGGGAAGCTGATCACCGGCGCCTGACATCCGCGATGCTGTCCAGGCTGTCGATCCGCGATATCGTCCTGATCGAGAAGCTGGACATCGACTTCTTGCCCGGCCTCTCGGTACTCACCGGCGAGACCGGCGCCGGCAAATCAATCCTGCTCGATGCGCTGTCCCTGGCACTCGGCGCGCGCGGCGATGCAGCACTCGTGCGCCATGGCGCTGCCCAAGGCCAGGTCATTGCCGTGTTCGACGTGCCGCGCAACCATCCGGCCCGCGCGCTGCTTGCCGACAACGCCATCGAGGATGACGGCGACATCATCCTGCGCCGCGTGCAGACGGCCGACGGCCGCACGCGCGTTTTCGTCAACGATCAGCCGTCCAGTGTCACGCTGATGCGCGATATCGGCCATGTGCTGGTCGAGATCCATGGTCAGCACGACGAGCGGGCGTTGGTCGATCCGGGCGCGCATCGCGAATTGCTGGACAGTTTCGGCGGCCATCTCGGCGCCGCGCGCGCGACGGGCGAAGCCTGGCGCTACTGGCGCGGCTGCGAGCAGGACCTTGCCAAGCATCGCGCCAAGGTCGAGGCCGCGGCGCGCGAAGCCGACTATCTGCGCGCCTCCGTCGCCGAACTGGCGAAGCTCGATCCGCAGCCGGGCGAGGAGAGCGAGCTTGCCGAACTGCGCGCCACGATGATGCGGGCGGAAAAGATCGCCTCGGAAATCCACGACGCGCAGGACGTGCTTTCGGGACCGTCCTCGCCGCTGCCGCAGCTGGCCAGCCTGCTCAGGCGCCTGCAGCGCAAGGCGGGAGAGGCGCCGGGCCTGCTCGACGACGTGGTGAAGTCGCTCGACGAGGCGATGCTGTCGCTCGATGCGGCGCAGTCGGGCGTCGAGGCGGCGCTGCGCGCCACCGAATATGATCCGCAACGGCTGGAGAAGGCGGAAGAACGGCTGTTTTCGCTGCGCGCCGCCTCGCGCAAGCACAGCGTCGCGGTCGACGATCTAGCGCAGTTGCGTGACACGATGGCCGCCGACCTCGCCGATC
Organism: Mesorhizobium sp. M4B.F.Ca.ET.058.02.1.1; assembly: GCF_003952505.1. NCBI lineage: Bacteria > Pseudomonadati > Pseudomonadota > Alphaproteobacteria > Hyphomicrobiales > Phyllobacteriaceae > Mesorhizobium > Mesorhizobium sp. M4B.F.Ca.ET.058.02.1.1. Next base: position 64,208 of record NZ_CP034450.1, read on the forward strand.
TCGACGCCGGCGAGGACCGCCTGCACGGCCTGGAGAAGCAGGCGGCAGCGGCGCGCGAAGCCTACGACATCTCAGCCGCGCAACTGTCCTCGCTTCGCCATGCCGCCGCCGTCGGCCTGACCAGGGCGGTGATGGCCGAATTGCCGGCGCTCAAGCTCGAACGCGCTGAGTTCATCGTCGAGCTGGCGAGCGATGCCTCGAGCCGGATGGAAGAAGGCATCGACCAGGTCGAGTTCTGGGTGCGCACCAATCCGGGCACCAGGCCCGGGCCGATGATGAAGGTCGCTTCCGGCGGCGAACTGTCGCGCTTCCTCCTGGCGCTGAAGGTGGCGCTGGCCGACCGCGGCTCGGCGCCGACGCTGGTCTTCGACGAAATCGACACCGGGGTCGGCGGCGCCGTGGCGGATGCCATCGGCCAGCGGCTGGCCAGGTTGTCGAAGCGCGTGCAGGTGCTGTCCGTCACCCACGCGCCGCAAGTGGCGGCGCGCGCGGCGACGCATTTCCTGATCTCCAAATCCGGCGGCACCGACAAGGTCGCCACCGGCGTTGCCGAGATGGACCGGCCGGCGCGCCAGGAGGAGATTGCGCGCATGCTGGCCGGCGCCACCATCACCGACGAGGCGCGCGCGGCGGCGGAGCGTCTGCTGCGCGAGAACACGGCGGCAGCCTAGGCTGCGTTGATATTCAGGTGAGGCCGGCCTGCGAACGGCGGCTTCCTGCGCTTCCGGTGCTCGCGTACCCAAAAGTACGCTCCGCTCCGGTTCTCGGAAGCCACCCTTCTCGACTCGGCCTGACCTGAATCTCAACACATCCTGGGTGCTTGATTCTCCGTGCTTGGAATCTGAGTCAGGATATGGCTGCATCCTGCTGTTCAGGAATGATTTATTCGCAAGCCGACTCCCGGTCGGCGAATCCTGATTTATAGTGGCGCGCACAACTCAGGGACTGCCAAGCATGTCGGAAAAACCAGTCGATTCGCTGAGCGAAAGCGAGGCCGCACACGAACTGAAGCGGCTGGCGGCGGAGATCGCCGAGCATGACCGGCGCTATCACACCGAAGATGCGCCGACGATCTCGGACGCCGAATATGACGCGCTGGCGCGCCGCAACCTCGCGATCGAAGATCGCTTCCCCGATTTGGTGCGCGAAGATTCGCCGTCGCGTCGGGTCGGCGCGCCGCCGGCGGAAGGCTTTGCCAAGATACGCCATGCGGTGCCGATGCTCAGCCTCGCCAAGGCCTATACCGATGAGGACGTCGCCGACTTCATCGAGCGCGGCCGGCGGTTCTTCGACCGCGACAAGGACCTGGACATCGCCTTCACCGCCGAGCCGAAAATCGACGGGCTGTCGGCCTCACTGCGCTACGAACGCGGCGTGTTCGTGCAGGGTGCAACGCGCGGCGACGGCGCCGTCGGCGAGGACATCACCGCCAATCTCAAGACGATCGCGGATATCCCGAAGACCCTGAGAGGGTCGGGCTGGCCCGACAGCATCGAGATACGCGGCGAGGTCTACATGACCTATGCGGAGTTCGAGGCGCTGAAGGAACGCTCAGCGGCTGCCGGCGGCCAGGACTACGTCAATCCGCGCAACACGGCCGCCGGGTCGCTGCGCCAGAAGGATCCGTCGGTCACCGCTAGCCGCAACCTCAAATTCTTCGCCTATGCCTGGGGGTACACGACGGCGGACCCGGCTCCGACCCAATATGATTCGGTGCAGAAATTCGCCGAGTGGGGGTTCAAGGTCAGTCCGCTGATGGTGCGGGCGAAGTCGATCGAGGAGCTGATCGCGCAATACCATCGGATCGAGGAGCAGCGTTCGTCGCTCGGCTACGACATCGACGGTGTCGTCTACAAGGTCGACCAGCTGGAATTGCAGCGCCGGTGGGGGTTCGTCACCGGCGAGCCGCGCTGGGCCGTCGCCCACAAATTCCCGGCGGAGCAGGCGATGACCACCGTGCAGAAGATCGACATCCAGGTCGGCCGCACCGGCACGCTTGCGCCCGTGGCGCGGTTGGCGCCCGTTACGGTCGGGGGCGTCGTGGTCGAGAACGTCACGCTACACAACGAGGACTATATCAAGGGCCTGGACAGCAACGGCCTGCCGATCCGCGACGGTATCGATGTCCGCATCGGCGATACGGTGGTGATCCAGCGGGCAGGGGACGTCATTCCGCAGATCGTCAGCGTCGTCATCGACAAGCGTCCGGCCGATGCCGTGCCTTACGAATTTCCGCATACCTGCCCGATCTGCGGCTCGCCAGCGACGCGCGAGATCAACGAGAAGACCGGCAAGGAGGATTCACGCCGGCGCTGCACCGGCGAGCTGATCTGCGCCGCGCAGGCCGTTGAGGGATTGCGCCATTTCGTCTCGCGCGGCGCCATGGATATCGAGGGGCTGGGCGCGGAAAACATCGACCTGTTCTTCAACGCCGGACTGATCAAGACCGCCGCCGACATCTTCACGCTCAAGGACCGCCGCCCCGACGTCACCAGGGCCCTGGCCGGGCGGCGCGAGGAGCAGGCGAGGCTGCGCGAGGCCGCATCGGGCAAGACGCGCAAGAATGTGCGCAGCGCCGAGGAGCGCAACTATGAAGGCCTCGACAAGCTGTTCGCCGCGATCGACGCGCGCCGCGAGCCGGAGCTGGACCGCTTCATCTTCGCCCTCGGCATCCGCCATATCGGCGAGACGACGGCCGCCGTGCTTGCCAGGACCTTCTCGACCATGGAAGAGCTGATCCGTGTCGGCAAGGAGACCGCTGCGGCCGACGATCCGCACGACGTCTTCCCGTCGATCAACGGCATTGGCGACACGGTGATCGGCGCGCTGCGCGATTTCTTCGGCAATGAACGCAACGACGACGTGCTGGAGGCACTGCTCGCGCAGGTGCATCCGAAGCCGTACATTGTGGAAATCTCGGCCGGCAGCGAAGTCTCCGGCAAGACGGTCGTGTTCACCGGCTCGTTGGAGAAGATGACGCGCTCCGAGGCAAAGGCGATGGCGGAACGTCTCGGCGCCAAGGTCGCGGGCTCGGTTTCCGCCAAGACCGATCTCGTCGTGGCCGGCCCGGGCGCCGGCTCGAAGCTGAAGGATGCCACTGCGCTCGGCATCGAGGTGATCGACGAGGACACCTGGCTGCAGCGGATCGGCAGGGGCGGCTGATGGCCGGCGCGTTCAAGGGGTTTGGCCAAAAGGCCATTCCGTTCCTCAAGGCGCTCGACTTCCACCAGAACCGGGAATGGTTCCAGGAGAACCGCGACCTCTATGAGAGCGAACTGCACGAGCCGTTCTGCGATCTTGTCGAGACGCTGACCGAGCGTTTCGCCGCGGCTGGGCTCGGACTGCGCGGCGACCGCAAGAAGTCGCTGTTCCGCATCAATCGCGACGTGCGCTTCTCCAAGGACAAGCGGCCCTACAACCGGCATCTGTCGGCGATCCTGTCGCCTGATGGCACCAAGATGGAGCAGGGCGTTTTCTACGTGCATATCGGGCTCGAGCGGTGCTTCTCCGGCGTCGCCTGGTGGCAGCCCAGTCCAGAACTGCTGCTCGCCATGCGCAACGCCATCGCGGCAAGGCCGGAGAAGTATCGCGCGCTGGTGGCGGCGTTGAAGAAAAACGGTCTCGAATTCGAGACCGAGGACCGCATGAAGCGCACGCCGCGCGGCTTTGAGCATGTCACCGACAGCGACCTGGCCGAAGCCATCCGCAACCGGCACTTTTACGTCCAGCATGCAATCGATCCGGCCGGAATCCACTCGCCGGCGCTGGTCGACGAGCTCGTCGATTTCACCTTGCGCGCCAAGCCGCTGCTCGACTGGGGCAGGGCGATCCAGGGCAAGGCGCAATAGCGCGGAGCCTTGCTCGCGTGCACCGGTGATCATTTCCGCTGATTGTTCGGCTCAAGCGAATTGGTGTGACAAGGAGGGCGACGCTCCCTACATCAGGCCGTCAAAGGGAGCGATCCATGTCGGCGGAAGCGATTTCCGAAAGCAGTGCGAAGAGCGATTTCTGGGACGGCGTTCGGCTCTCGATGCCGGTCGTGGTCGCTTCGGCGCCATTCGCGCTGCTGTTCGGGGCAATTGCCGTCGACAATGGTTTCTCGGTCCTTGAGGCCTTCCTGATGAGCGCGCTGATCTTCGGCGGCGCCAGCCAGATGGTCGGTATCGAACTGTTCGGCCAGCATGTCGCGCCGTGGCTGATCGTGCTGTCGATCTTCGCCGTGAATTTCCGCCACGTGCTCTATTCCGCCGGCCTCGGCCGGCGCATCGCGCACTGGCCGGTGGTGCAGCAGGCGCTCGGCTTCTTCATCATGACCGATCCGCAATACGCCGTGTCGGAGGCGAGGGCGCAATCCGGCGAGACCGTCGGCTTTGCCTGGTATCTCGGGCTCGGCCTGCCGGTCTATGTGTTCTGGGTGATCGAAAGCGCGCTTGGCGCGGTGTTCGGCAAGCTCATTCCCGACACGCACGCGCTGGGCATCGACTTCCTGCTGCCGATCTATTTCCTCGGCCTCGTCATGGGCTTCCGCAAGCGGCCGCTGTGGCTGCCTGTGGTCGTGGCGAGCGCCGTTGCCTCCACCATCGCCTCCAAGACGGTAGGCTCGCCCTGGCACGTTTCCATCGGCGCCGTCGCCGGCGTGCTGCTCGCCGTCATACTGCCGCCGCATCACAGCGGCGTGGGGGAACGGCCATGAGCACCACTTTCTGGATCATCATCGCCGGTGCTGTCGCCACCTATCTCACCCGCGTCGGCGGCCACCTGGTCATCTCGCGCTTCGACAACGTCCATCCGCGCGTCGAGGCCGGGCTGAACGCCGTGCCGGCGGCGGTGCTGACCACGCTGGTCGCGCCGGCGGCGCTTGGCGCCGGTCCCGCCGAATGGGCAGCGCTGATCGTCGCCGCGGCCGTGTCGCTGCGCGGCGGGTTGATGTCGATGTTTTTGGCCGGTGCCGCTGTGCTGATACTGGCCAGGCAGTTCGCAGGGTAAGTTTCTGGTCCGAACTGACTGCCGGTTCAATTTCGTGCTTCTTTGGTGCGCGTCGGTGCCGCCCCTCATAGCCCTGCCGGGCATTTCTCCCCGCATAGTAACGGGGAGAAAGACGCCCTCATCGACAGTTTCGCCAATCGCTGACGTTGCAAGATAGCGCCGACGTCACGGTCAGCCCCTTCTCCCCGTCCCTATACGGGGAGAAGGTGCCGGCAGGCGGATGAGGGGCGCTGACCTTCCAAGTTGTTGGATTCAGATCTTGGCGTCGTGTGGCAGCGGCGCGGTCGCCTTCTCCAGCCAGGCCAGCGTCTCGCCGTCCAGCATAGGGCCGATCTCGGCCAGCACCCGCGCGTGATAGGTGTCGAGCCAATGCAGTTCGTCGCGTGTCAGCAGATCGGTGCGAACTAGGCGCTTGTCGATCGGCGCCAGCGTCAGCGTCTCGAAGCCATGCATGGCGATGTCGCCGCCTTCTACCTGCTCGGAGGCCGTGACCAGCACAAGGTTCTCGATGCGGATGCCGTAGGCGCCTTCCTTGTAGTAGCCGGGCTCGTTGGACAGCATCATGCCGGCGAGCAGCTTCTCGGTGCCGGTGCGGGCGATGCGCTGCGGGCCTTCATGGACTGCAAGGTAGGAGCCGACGCCATGGCCGGTGCCGTGGGCGAAGTCGCAACCATGCCTCCATAGCGCCAGGCGCGCCACGGCGTCGATTTCCGAGCCGCGCGTGCCGGCCGGAAAGCGCAGCATGGAAATGCCGATCATGCCCTTCAGCACCAGGGTGAAGCGCTCGCGCATCTCCTGCGTCGGCTCACCGATCGGTACGGTGCGGGTGATGTCGGTAGTGCCGTCCTGATACTGGCCGCCGGAATCGAGCAGGAACAACTCGCCATCGGCAAGCTTGCGGCTAGTGGCGCGGGAAACACGGTAGTGCATGATGGCGCCGTTAGGGCCGGCGCCGGAAATAGTGTCGAAGGAGACGTCGCGCAGCGGCATCTGGGTCTCCTCGCCGGTCTGCCGGCGCACCTCCTCGAGCCTGGTGACCACGGCGATCTCGTCGAGCGAGCCCGGCTTTTGCCGGTCGAGCCAGCAAAGCAGCTTGGCCACCGCCGCGCCGTCGCGACGGTGCGCGGCGCGGCTGCCGTTGATCTCGGCCTGGTTCTTGGTGGCGCGCGGAATGCGGGCTGGATCGGGCGCGGAGACCACCGTACCGCCGTTGCCCTCGACCAAAATCCTCAGCTTCTCAGCCGCCAAAACGGGGTCGAGCGCAATCCTGGCGCCGCCCTTGGCCAGCGCGACAACGGCCGCCTCGAACTCGCCTGGCTCGTGCGGATCGGCAAGCTGGGTGAGATAGGCGGCAACCATGCGCGGGAATTTGCGCTGGTCCATGAAGAGCTGGTGCTTGCCGTCGGCGGCAAGGATCGCGAAACCAAGCGCCAGCGGCGTGTGCGGCACGTCGCCGCCGCGGATGTTGAAGACCCAGGCTATCGACGACGGGTCGGTGAGCACGGCATGCGTCGCGCCGTCCTTGTCGATCGCCGCCCCCAGCCGCGCCAGCTTGTCCTTGGCCAGTTCGCCGGCGAAGCCGATCGGATGAACTTCGACGGGCGCTACAGGCGGCTCGGGCTGATCCTTCCAGATGATGTCGATCGGGTTCTTGTCGAGCGGCACCAGCGTCGCGCCGGACTGCTCGGCCGAGGCCCTCAGCGCCTTGACCTCGCTCAGCGTGTGCAGCCATGGGTCGAAGCCCAAGCGTGCACCCTTGCCGAGATTGTCCTTGATCCAGGCGGCAGGCGGGTTGTCGATGAGGCTCTCGATGGCGAAGATGTCGAGATCGACTTCGCTGCGCACCTGCAGCGTGTAGCGCCCGTCGACGAAGACGAAGGCGCGGTCGCTAAGGACGATGGCGACACCGGCCGAGCCGCTGAAGCCGGTCAGCCATTTCAGCCGCGCCGAGCGGTCGGCGACATACTCGCCCTGGTGCTCGTCCGCGCGGGGAACAATGAAACCATCGAGCTTGTTCTCAGCCAACCATTGCCGCAGCAGCGCCACGCGCGGCTTGCCGACAGACGGATCGCCCGCCGAATCGAAGGTCTGGAACATGATGGGCCTCCTCTGTTCGGCGCGACCGTAGCGCATGGCCCCGAAAACCGGAATCGATTTCCGGAAGGTCGGATTGGTCCAATTTCAGCGCTTGAGATGGATCGTCACCCAGCCCTCGCGGTGCAGGGTGCGAACGTGGCGGAAGCTCTGGCCGACATAGGCCGAGACCACGGCGTCTCGCTGGCGATCGAGAATGCCGGACAGCACGAGCGAGCCGCCGAGCCTGATGTGCTTCGCCATTTCCGGCGCCAGCCGCATCAGCGGCCGCGCCAATATGTTGGCGACGATCAGATCGAACGGCGCGTGCCTGCTGAAGATCGGGTGGTGGAAGCCCGGCGCGGTCACGGTTTCGACCAGCGCCTTGACGTGGTTGAGGCGGGCATTGGCGGCGGCGACCTTGACCGCGACCGGGTCGATGTCGGTCGCCAGCACCGGGATATGCGCCAGCCTCGCCAGCGCGATCGCCAGCACGGCGCTGCCGGTGCCGAGGTCGAGGGCGTTGCGCGGCCGCTCGCGCCGCACGACCTTCGCCAGCATTTCAAGGCAGCCGGCGGTTGTGCCGTGATGGCCGGTGCCGAAGGCAAGCCCAGCCTCGATCTCGATGGCGAGATCGCCGCTGTGGCGCTTGTCGCGGTCATGCGCGCCATGGACGAAAAAGCGGCCGGCGCGCACCGGCTTCAAGCCCTCCAGCGAGCGCGCTACCCAGTCGATTTCGGGCAGCGTTTCGCGTTCGATCGGCTTCGTCAGCGCCAGGCTGGCAAGAATGTCCTTCACCCGCGCCTCGACCGCATCGACGTCGCCATCGGCATAGAGCGAGACTTCGTGGATGTCGCGATCCTCGTCGACCTCCAACACGGCAAGCGGCAGGCCCTCATCCTCGAAGGCCGCATCGAGCGCGGCGAAGATGCGATCGGCCTCGATCTTGCCGGCGGTGAAATGGAGCCGCGTCTGCGCCATCGGATCGTGTCAGCCTTCGTTCGCCAGGCGCTTCAGCTTGGCAACGGCGGCGTCGGCGCTTTCGCCATAGGCGATGGTGCCGGAGAACTCGCCCTTGCCATTGAGCAAGAGCACAGAGGCGGTGTGGTCCATCGTGTAGTCGCCGTCGCCGGTGTCGACCTTCTTCCAGTATATGCCGAAGGCCTTGGCCATGGCATGGACCTTGTCGGGGTCGCCGCTGATGCCGACGATGCGGTCGGAGAAATTGCCGACATAGGCTTTCACAACCTCGGGCGTGTCGCGCTCGGGGTCGACGGTGACAAAATAGGCATTGAGGTTCTTGCCCTCGTCGCCCAACGTCTTCAGCCAGCCGGTCATCTCGAAGAGCGTGGTCGGGCAAACCTCAGGGCAGTGCGTGAAGCCGAAGAAGACGACGCTCGGATGACCCCTGAATGCGGCCTCGGTGATCGGGGCGCCCTTCTGGTCGACCAGCGCGAAAGCCCCGCCGTAGGGCTCACCGCCATAGTGGCCGCGGTACCAGTCGAAGGTGAGCCAGCCGATGCCTGCCGCCATCAGGACGAGAATGCCGACCAGGATTGAGCGCATCATCAGGAAATGTCCGTCGTGATTTCATTGGGCGCCCAATCAGGCGCCTTGTCCGAGCAAGTCTTAGCGGGTAGAGGCGGCCGAGGCAAAGATGCCGCGTTGCCGCAACCGGATCGATGCGGCAGTGGCCCTTGGCGGTATATTACCAATCCTTAATTTGACCGGTTTTTCTCCCAATCTATCTTCGCGGTAGACATTTCAGCGATGGACCGACATGCAGGCAGCCTCCTATTCGAAGACCCAGATCTGGCTGCATTGGGGCATCGCCGTGCTGATCCTGGTTCAGTTCCTAGCCCATGACGGCATGGAGCATGTCTGGCGTGCCTTTCGCCGCGGGCAGGAGGCCGCCGCCGGAGATCTGCCGCTGGCCTACATGCATGTCGTGCTCGGCCTTGCGGTGCTCGTTCTCGCGACGTGGCGGCTTTGGCTGAGGGCAACGCGCGGTGTGCCACCGGTCTCGGGCATGGAGCATCCGGCGCTGCGGCTGCTGGCCAAGGCGGCGCATCTGCTGATCTATGCGCTCATCTTCATCGTGCCGCTTTCGGGCGCTGCCGCCTGGTTCCTGCAGGTGCCGGGGGCAGGGCTGGTGCATGTGGTGGGCACGAACATCCTGCTCTATGTCGTGCTGCTGCATATCGCCGGCGCGCTGGTCCAGCACTTTGTCCTCAGGAGCGACGTGCTGCGGCAGATGTCGAGGTTCCGCCAGGCCTAGCTTGTAAACAAGCCACCTCAGTCCCACCTGAGACCGGCAACTCGAACCGAGGAGGCTCCCTTGCGAAAACTGATCGGCGGCGCGCTTGCCGCATGCCTCGTTCTTGGCGCTGGCGCCGCGGCGGCCGAGAAGGTCGGCAAGGTCGGCGTCGACTGGGTCGGCAACGACATCATGGTCGAGGCGATCAAGGATCCGAAAGTCGAGGGCGTCACCTGCCATGTCGCCTATTTCGATCGCAGCGTCATCGATCGCCTGCACAAGGGCAACTGGTTCGAGGATCCGTCCGATTCGTCGATCTCCTGCCGCCAGACCGGACCGATCACCATCGGTGACATCGACATGGGCGAAAGCGGCGAGGAGGTGTTCAAGCAGGGCATCAGCCTGATCTGGAAGAAGCAGGTGGTGAACCGCATCTACGACAAGAAGAACGAGACGCTGATCTATCTCTCGCATTCACGCCAGGTGCAGAACGGGTCGGCGAAGATGTCGGTCACGACGATCCCGCTCTACGGCCAGAACGTGGTCTGGACCAAGGGCAAGCCCCAATAAGCGGGGCAGGCTCTCTGGGGCTGTTTGTCGGCGCGACAATTGCTTCCGCTTTGCAGCAGCAATTGCGCGGGACAATTGCTCCCGCCTTGCGGGACCAATCGCGTGGGGGTAAAGCCGCCCCATGGACCGTGCCGAAAACCTCGTCCTGAAAGACCCTGAGCCGCGCATCCATCCGACCGCGGAACTGAAGGCCTGCAAGCTCGGCCGCTACGCCTCGATCGGCGAGCGAGTGATCCTGCGCGAGGTGACGGTCGGCGATTTTTCCTATTTCGAACGCCACGCCGAGGCGATCTACACGACGATCGGCAAATTCTGCTCGATCGCCGCCAACAGCCGCATCAATGCGCTGGAGCATCCGATCGAGCGGTTGACGCAGCACAAGGTCAGCTACCGGCCGAACGAGTATTTCCGCTGGCTGGGCGTCGACGCGGCCTTCCGGGAGCGACGGCAGGCAAGGTCCGTCAGCATCGGCCACGACGTATGGATCGGCCATGGCGCGGTGATCATGCCAGGTGTCGCCATCGGCAATGGCGCGGTCGTCGGCGCCAACGCGGTGGTCACGCATGACGTGCCGGCCTATACGATCGTCGCCGGCGTGCCGGCCAGGCCGCTGCGTCCGCGCTTCGCCGCCGACATCGCGGCGCGGATCGAACAGCTTGGCTGGTGGGACTGGCCGCCGGAGAAACTGGCGGGGGCTGTTCCCGACATGCAGCAAATGCCGATCGAGGCATTCCTCGACCGCTGGGAAAACGACGCTCCCTAATTTCCGCGGAATAAACCCCTTCCGCCAAGCGGGGGTGGCGCAGCGGAAGGGGTCGGAGGTAAACCGCCGTGAAGCGGAAGGAACAGGCTTTTCCTGCCTGCTCCGGCACTATGGCAATAAACCCATAAGGTGTTTTTTCCTGCCCCTGCGCTTTCCGCGTGTGCCGGATTGCACGGTCCCGATCGGTTCAGCGGGAACCGGGAGCGTGCGTTGGCTGTTTCTTCCGGAGTTCGCGCGACAGTCGAGAGATTCCGATGATCGAGAGACTTTTCACCAGGATTGCCAATTGGGTGGCTCATGTGGCCGGTATGCCGCCGACCTTCGCCGCCTGCGTGCTGATCGTGGTCGTCTGGGCGCTGAGCGGGCCGTTCTTCGGCTTTTCCGACACCTGGCAGCTCGTCATCAACACCGGCACCACCATCGCCACCTTCCTGATGGTGTTCCTCATTCAGAACACCCAGAACCGCGACGGCGCGGCGATCCAAGCCAAACTTGACGAACTGATCCGGGTGGGCCGCGCCCACAATCACTTCATTGGCATCGAGCATCTGACTGAATCGGAGGTCGAGGAGATCCGCGCGAAGTGCGAGCGAGCGGCGAAACGGCATGACCGCAAGATCGCCGAACTGGCTGCCAAGAAGGCCGTGGCGGGCAAGAATGGTGCAAGGAAGAAGGCTGCCGCCTGAGCGGGTCCGCCAAAGCGGTTCATCATTTCAATGAAACGCTGAACCGCTCTATCTCTTGTTTCTGACGCAATTCCGTACGGAAAACTTTCTGGAATTGCTCTAGCGGCTCATGAAGGCCGCGAAAGCGTCCTTGTGGTCAGGGTGCCAGCGCGACAGGGCAGGGCGGTTCTCGATGATGTCGCCAATCGCCCAGGCCATGCGCTTTTCGTCTGTCGGCCGCGCCACCTCATTGTCGGGGCAAAGGATGTAGAAATCGCCGTGCTTGAGCGAGGCGAGCATGAAGTCGATGACCTGCTCGCCGGTCCAGGCGCCGGCCGGCTTCTCGGTCGCGCCTTCGGTCAGGCCGGTATAGGTGAAGCCCGGGATGAGCAGGTGGGCGGAGACCCTTGCGCCGGGCTCGTTGCGCAGAGCGTGGGCAAGACCCTCGCTGAAGGTCTTCACGCCGGCCTTGGAGACGTTATAGGCGAGATTGCCGGGCGGCGTGGTGATGCCCTGCTTGGAGCCGGTGTTGATGATCAGGCCGGTTTTGCCCGAGGCCAGCATGGCCGGCGCGAAGGCCTCGACGCCATGCACGACGCCCCAGAAATTGATGGCGAGAAGCCGCTTCCAGGCATCCCGGTTTTCCCACGGTTTGCCGGGATTGTTGCCGACACCGGCATTGTTCATCAGCAGCGACACGTCGCCGAAGGCGCCTTGCGCCGTTTCCGCCAGCCGATCGACTTCGTCGGCCGCGGAAACATCCGTGGCGACGGCAAGCACGTCGCCGCCGATCGCGGCGACCGCCCGGCTTGCCTCGTCGAGGCGCGCCCCGCCGATATCGGCCAGCACGATCTTCATGCCCATGGCCGCAAACCTCTTCGCGGCGGCAAGGCCGATGCCGCTGGCGGCGCCGGTGATGACGGCGACGTTGCCGGAGGCGAGGGCCGGGAGGGCGGACTGGAATTCGGCGTCGGTGGTCATGGCAGGGTCCTTGTTCGAGGTTGCGCCGAACTTAACGCCGGATCAGGCTCAGGCAAGTCCGCTTCGACGTTGGCGGGTTGACCGCATGGGCGGCCGCCGCGCATGCTGCCCCCATCGAAGGAGACTGCCGATTGACCGACTGGGCCGAAATCCTGAAGGAGCAGACCGCCACCGGCGACCAGATGGGCCGCGAGGTGCCGAAGATGCTGGCCAATCCCGACATCAGCGAGGCGCAGGTCAAGACACTGTTCTCGGCTTTGGAGAAGCAGGCCGACTTCGTCGAGAAGCTGCGCATGGCGCTGGAGAAATTCGACCATGACTTTCCCGTCATCAAGGCGGCCGAGCGGCTGGAGGAACGCTATGCCGACCTCGCGGCGTCAGTGGCTGAAAAGCTGAAGGCCATGCGGACGTAGCGTCGTCTACTTTTCGATAAGCCTCTCGAAGCGCCTGTCCGGCACGAACCAGGTTATCGCCACCGCCACATAGAGGGCGACGCCAATCCACTGGTTGACGAAGGTGAGCAGCACACCAGCTATGTAGATCGCCAGCGAAACCTTGCCCTTCCTGTCTTGGCCCACCGCCCTGGCAAAGGTCGTGTCCGCGCCGTGCAGGTGGCGCAGCTTGGTTACCAGGATCGTGTAGGCGACGGCGCAGAGCGCCAGGTCGGCGCCGTAGACGGCGACCGGCACCGGCGCGAAATGGTTCTCGCCCATGAAAGCGGTCGTCACCGGCATCAGCGACAGCCAGAACAGAAGGTTGAGGTTCGCCCACAGGACATATCCGTCGACGCGCTGCACGGTGTGGAACATGTTGTGCAGATTGTTCCAGTAGATGCCGACATTGATGAAGGACAGGACGTAGCTGAAGAAGACCGGCCACAACGGCGCGAGGGTGGAAAAATCCTCGCCATGCGGCACCTTCAGCTCCAGCACCATGATGGTGATGATGATGGCGACGACGCCATCGGTGAATGCTTCGACCCGTCCTTTGCCCATCGATTCTCCCCTTGAACAGGCGAAGGGTACGAGAGGATTTCGCGTGGCGCCATACTGACCATCCTGTCAGGAGCGTATTGGGCGAGCGGAACGGCCGTCACCATCTGCACGTTAGGCGGGCATTCCCCAAAAAGAAGGACGTCGAGATGACGACCTACGCTCAAGCCATGACGCGCGACAATGAATTCGGCGGCGGCGCCGCGACCACCGCCGTCGCCGCCATGAGCGCGGCGCTGTTTGCCGGAAGCACGGTACTGACGCCGCTCTACGTCATCTACAAGCAAGCCTTCGGCTTTTCCCAGATGACGCTGACGCTGGTCTATGCCGTCTACGTCGTCGGCAATCTGGCGGCGCTGCTGGTGTTCGGACGGCTGTCGGATGCCATCGGCCGCCGCCCGGCCGCCCTGGCGGCGATGGCGACCGCCCTTGTCAGTGCGCTGGTCTTCCTGTTCGCCGAAAATGTCGCCTGGCTCGATATCGCCCGCATCCTGAGCGGTCTTGGCATCGGCGTCGGCGCGGGAACAGGCACCGCCTGGCTCGCCGAGCTGCTCGACAGCGAGGACAGATCGCGCGCCGCAACCATCGCCACCAGCACCAATTTCGTCGGCCTCGGCCTCGGCGCGCTGGTGTCGGGGATGCTTGCCGAATACGCGCCCTGGCCACTCAGGCTGACATTCGCGCTCTATCTGGCGCTGCTTGCCCTGGTCACGCTCTTGATCTGGCGCACCCAGGAAACCGTGTCGCGGCCAGGGCGGCTCTCGGACGTCTCGATGTGGCCACGGCTGTCGGTGCCCGCCGACATCCGCGCGGCCTTCGTGGCGCCGGCGGTGACTGGCTTCGGCGCCATGGCGCTGGTCGGCTTCTACGCGGCGCTGGCGCCAAGCATTCTGGCGCAGCAGTTGCAGGTCACGAATCATGCCGAGGCCGGCGCGCTGTTCTTCGAGCTGTCGATGGTGGCGGCCGCGACCATCCTGCTGACGGTGCGACTGTCCAGCCGCATCACCATGCTGGCGGCGCTGGCGCTGATGACCCCAACCGTGGCGCTGGTCGTTGCCGCGCAAGTCTATGCGTCCATGGCAATCATGATCGCCGCAACCGGCTTGTGCGGCGTGGCGGCGGCGCTCGGCTATCGCGGCGGCCTGCAGGTGGTGAACCAGATCGCGCCGGACGACCGGCGCGCCGAAGTTGTGTCGGCCTTCTTCATCTGCTGCTTCTGCGGCAACGCGCTGCCGGTCATCGGCATCGGCATCCTGTCGAACTGGACGAGCGCGACGGCAGCAAGCCTGGCCTTTGCCGGGATGATCACGGTCTTTGCGCTGGTGGCGCTGGGGTTCGGCGCGAAATACGCGCGCTAGGGTTCAGCCGTCCGGCGTCTCGGGCGCCATGTTCGCGCGCTGGCGCGGCACGCCGAGACCAGTGTCCGGCGGTTCGCCGGCGGCCGGCCTGCCCTCGATCATGTGCAGGGTGCGCCAGCCGCCGAAACGGTAGTAGGCGGCGGCCAGCGCCAGTGAAGTGATCGAGCCGGCCGGAAAGCTCCACCAGAGCGCCTCCTCGCCGATCACGCTCCGGAAGAAATAGGCAAAGCCGGAGCGCACGATCAGCACCGAGATCACCAGGATGATCAGCGGCGGCATCACCGCGCCGGTTGCGCGCACTGTGGCGAACAGCACGATGGTGACGCCGAACAGGATGAACGACCAGGACGCGACATTGTTGATGTGGGCGGCGATGTCTATGGCCGCGCTGTCGGTGCTGAGGAACAGGCTGAGGATCGAACGGTCGAAGAAAAACAGCAGGAAGACCAGCGCGCCGGTCAGCACCAGGTTGAAGCCGACGCCCGAAGCCGCGACCTTGCCGATGCGATCCCAGCGCCCGGCGCCGACATTCTGCGCCGCCATCGAGGAGACGGCGGCGCCGATGGCGAGCGCCGGCATCTGGATATAGGTCCAGAGCTGCGCGGCGATGCCGTAGGCGGCGGCGACCTGAGAACCGTAGGAATTGACGATGCCCATGACCGTCAGCGCCGCGGCGGAAATCACGATCATCTGCAGGCCCATCGGCACGCCCTTGAAGACGACGATCCTGAGCAGCGCCGGATCGGGCCGCAGCAGGGCGAGGTTGGCGCCGGCGAGCCTCAGCGGATGCTTGCGGGCATAGAGCACGATCAGGATGGCGATCACGCTCACCGTCTGGCCGATCAGCGTGGCGGTGGCGGATCCGGCGATGCCGAGCTCCGGGAACGGCCCGAGGCCGCGGATCAGCAGCGGGTTGAGCACGATGTCGAGGACGACCGCCAGCGCCATGAAGACGAACGGCGTGCGCGAATCGCCGGCACCGCGCAGCACCGTCATGACGAAGGACAACAGGTTCATCATCGGCACGGCGACGAAGATGATGCGCAGGTAGGAGCGTGCCAGCGGCAGCGCGTCGGCCGGCGTGCCCAGCGTGTTGAGGATGGCGTCGACCCAGATCCAGCCGTAGACGGCGAACACCACCGAGACGAGGAAGAAGAAGGTGGCGCTGGTGCCGACGATGCGCCGCGCCTCCGGCAGGTCGCGGGCGCCGACCGACTGCGCGACCAGGATGGTGGCGGCCATGCCGATGCCGAACACCGTGCCGAGGATCAGGAACAGCACCAGATTGGCGTTGGAAGTCGCGGTCAGCGCCGCCTCGCCGAGGAAGCGGCCGACCCATACGGCATTGATCGAGCCGTTGAGCGACTGCAGCACGTTGGAGCCGAGCACCGGCAAGGCGAACAGCAGCAGCGTGCGCGGGATCGGGCCGCTGGTGAGGTCGCCGGTGCGCCGGCGGGCAGGTGTCTTCTCGTCCATGGTGGGGCACCGAAAATGAATCAGGCCCGCGATCCTATCGCAGGCCTGTTTCGCATACATCCATTTCCGCCAGATCGATGGCCACGCTGCCCGCCGGCTGCGTGAGCCGTATCGGAAAGGCCGGGCGCGAAATTCACGCCTGGTCCCCCTCCACCGTCTATTGCCGATAGAGGATCATGCCGGCATGGTGCAGGATGCCGTCAACGAACTCGCCGTCGGCGGTGAACCCCGTGTCGTCCCAATAGTAGATGTGGCTCGCATTTATCTCGTAACGTCCCTCGTAGGCGCGCTCGCGATTGCCGCGCGCCTCGAGATAGCGGCCGGTTGGCAGGAGTTGATGCCGGATATGGCCATCTGCCGTAACCCACATGCCGACGTAGGGATGGGTGGCATCGGACATGCTCATTTGCCTTCCGCCTGCTGCGGATAGAAGTGTGCAATATCCTGCGGTTTGACCACCCGCGCGTAATTCAGCTCCTGACGGATCTTCCACGCGCCGTCGATGCAGACCCAACCGAGCTGCGAGCGCCCGTCGAATGCGACGACCTCTCCGTCGAGGCGGCTGATCTGCCCGACAAAACCGATTGTCGTGGAGGCGACATCGCCTCCCGCAATCTGATCATCACCGCCGGTGAGCGCGTGGCGAACGGAGCGTGCGCCATTCTGGAGGTTCTCCCAGTTCGCTCCGTAGACAGCGGCGTTGTCGAAAAGCTGTGTCGGGCCGGGTGCGAAATTGTCGTAGAAGACGCCCCGGGGTGCCTTCACATCATAGTAGCGGCTCATCTTCTCGGCGAAGACGAAGGTCGGGTCGCCTTCATTGCGTTCCCACCCCTCCATGATCCACGATTTGTGAAGGGCAAGCGGGGCGTTGCCTCCGTCCAGCGGACAGGGTTGGGCCGCGACTGGCTCGGCCAGGGCCAGCAAACAGGCTGCTAGAAGTAGTGCTTTCATGTCGATCTTCCTTCTGGTTGTCGAATGGCACCAAAAGGTTGGACGAGAATTGATGTTGCGTGTATCTGTCGAATGCTCGACTGGCTGGTTAGTAATGTTTGACAATGCGACTGGACTATAATCTTCTCCCCCTCTTTCTTGCCGTGGCCGAGGAGGACAATTTTCGCGCCGCCGCTGATCGTCTAGGGGTCACCCGCTCTGCCGTCAGCCAGGGAATACGACGGTTTGAAGACGATCTCGGTGCGATGCTCGTCACGCGCACCACCAGGGCCGTGCGCCTGACCGAGGCGGGACAGCGGCTTTATGATGCGCTCTGTCGGCCCATGTCCGATATTGTGCAGGCGCTTGAGGGTGTCGATGGTGACCAATCCCCAAGGGGGAGGCTGAGGATCGCGGTCACCTCGATTGCCGAGCCGTTTTTGTCCGGTCCTTTGTTGACGACCTTTGCCGAAGCGCATCCGCACGTGATTGTCGATGTCACCGTAACGGATGAGGAATTCGACATCGTTGCCGCCGGGTTCGATGCCGGGGTTCGGTTGGGCGAGGTCATAGAGCAGGACATGATCGCCGTGCCTGTCGGTGGGCAAGTGAGGGAGGCTGTCGTCGCTTCTCCCGAATATCTGGTGGCGAATGGCATGCCGGAACATCCCCGCGATCTGGTCCGCCACCGCTGCATTGGTTGGCGCCGCTCGCCGGAAAACGCGCCTTATCGATGGGAATTCGAAGAGAACGGCACTTCCTTCAATGTCGCGGTTGAGCCGCAGATCACCACCAATGATTTGCGCCTCATGCTGCGCAGCGCTCTGGCTGGGGCTGGTATCACCTTCGCTACCGAGGAGACTTTCCGCCCCTATGTCGAGAGCGGCGCGCTCGTCTCCTTGCTTGAGCAATATCTGCCCTCATTCCCGGGCTTTTTTCTGTATTTCCCAAACAGAAGGAATATGGCTCCGAAGCTGCGGGCCCTGGTCGATCACATCAATGCCGGCAACCCAGGTGGACGTCGCGGTCGATCGCGCTGACCGACCGTCTATCGCCGCGAGCACCGGCGAACCACCTTGTTCTTGCCGGCTTGTGGAGATCGATGCGACGCCGGAAAATTCCGCCTGGCGCGAAAATCGCTTCACACTTTCGGCATCAAGCCCTGGCGTGCGTTTATCCAGTCATGTTCTCAAAGCGTGCGGAATGGGCTATTGATCCCGGGTGCGTGGGGCCGCACTCCTTAATAGATCTTATCGATAGCCGGGGGATCATGTCCGATACTGTGCTGTTTCCTGAGCGCCTGAACCGGCGCGCGTTTCTCGGTGCGTCCGCTCTGGGAGCCGCCTCCGTGGCTCTTTCGGCCTGCACCACCACCGACGTGGCGCCACCGGCGGCAGCGCCGCCGCCGCCAAGCGATTCGGCTTTCGGCGCTGCCGAGAGCATGTATGCGGCACGCGTCGACGAGGGCTATCAGCTGCCGGCAATCCCGGTGGCCAAGCTCGATCCGAAGTTCGTGCGCCAGATCGTGCCCGACCCGACCGGCGAAAAACCCGGCACGATCGTCGTCGACACCTCCGAGCATTTCCTCTATCTGGTGCGCGACGGCGGCGAGGCCATCCGCTATGGCGTCAGCCTCGGCAAGGCCGGTTTCGGATGGACCGGCAGCGCCGTGGTTCAGGCGCGAAAGAAGTGGCCGGTCTGGACGCCGCCGCCGGAAATGATCCAGCGCCGGCCGGAACTGGCGAAATACAAGGACGGCATGCCGCCCGGTCCGCAGAGCCCGCTCGGCGCTCGGGCGCTCTATCTCTTCCGCGACGGCAAGGACACGATGTACCGGCTGCACGGCACGCCGGAGTGGGATTCCATCGGCAAGAATGCTTCGTCCGGCTGCGTGCGCTTCATGAACCAGGACATCATCGACCTCTACAGTCGTGTTAACGGCGTCGCGCAGGTCTACGTGCGCCCGAACCTGTCGCCCGCCGGCAAGCTCACGGCCGTGTCGAACAGGACGGCCGAGCCGATCGATGCCGGCGTGCCGAGGGACGCGGAGATCTTGAAGTAGATCATCGGCAAATGGCCTGAAGGCGGACGCGCCCGGCGCGTCCGCCTTTCTGTCTGCAGCTAGTTCGTGGCGAGGTTCGGCAGCGTCACCTGGTAGACCAGGAACATGGTGTCGACATCGGCGCCGTCCTCGGCCTTGTAGGGCGCGCCGACCTGGAAGCCGTCCTGGGTCAGGAAATCGTTGTCGTTAGCGACGAACAAGAAGTAGTCGTCGGGCAGCTTCGGATCGAGCACGCTGACCAGCGACATCGCCTCCCATTTCTCAGAGAGATTGTCCTTGTCGTTCGGCTTGCCATTGTGCAGGCCGAAGCGGCCAAGCTGGGCCTTGTCGTTGATGTCGATGAACGGCGTGAGCTTGGCCGGGCTCACCGACGGATCGAGCACGCCCTTCGGCGCCACCGGTTTGTCGGCGGCGTCGAACGGGCCGCCCGCGATGTCGGTCGCGCCGGACAGGTCGACGATGTTGATCTTGCGGTAGAGCGACTCTTCGCCCTTCACGCCCTGGCCGTTGCCGCTGTCGCGCGTCAGCATCAGGAAGCTTGTGTTGGAGAGCGCGACGATCTCGCTCTGGGCCGCCACCTTGGTCTTGTCCTTGGCGTCCTTAAACACCGGCAGCGGCACGACATATTCATGCGCCAGCTTGAGGTGGGCGAGGTCGGAAGCGTCATAGACCAGCGCCCTGG
The DNA here is from genome assembly GCF_003952505.1 of Mesorhizobium sp. M4B.F.Ca.ET.058.02.1.1. Classification (NCBI taxonomy): domain Bacteria; kingdom Pseudomonadati; phylum Pseudomonadota; class Alphaproteobacteria; order Hyphomicrobiales; family Phyllobacteriaceae; genus Mesorhizobium; species Mesorhizobium sp. M4B.F.Ca.ET.058.02.1.1. The sequence continues at coordinate 84,003 of NZ_CP034450.1, forward strand.
TGTTCTGGCGCGTCGAACCGGAATCACCGCCATCCTGACGCGGCGCCGACTGCAGCACGGCGATCAGGAACTTGCCGTCCGGCGTCAGCGACATGCCTTCCAGGCCCTGGTTGTTCTGGCGGCCGGTCTCGGGATCCTTCGGGTCGGGCTCGGCGGCACCCGGGCCCGGATTGTCGGAGGCGAAGTTCGGCTTGCCGTGGCGCATCGGCACCAGGGCGGCCGGCGGCTGAGTGGCCGACATCAGGCGGCCTTCGGCCGAGAAACGATAGATGTTCGGGCCGTATTCGTCGGAGATGAACATGGTGCCGTCGGGCAGCCGCACGATCGCCTCGTCGTCCAGCGAGAGCTTGCCATTGTCGGCCTGCGGCAGGATCGGCATGTCGCCGGCTGCCGGGCGGACGCCGTTCAGCGGGTCGAGGCCGGTCGCGTCAGCGCCCTTGTCGTCGGTCAATAGCAAGGTGTCGGCGAGCGTCGCCTTGACACCCGACTGTTCCTGGCCGGCGGCGAGCGCCGCGCCCGGAGCGGTCGGTGCAAGCTCGATCGAAATGGTGTTGAGACGGGCGCGGTAATCGGTGGTGCCGACGACGTTGTAGCCGCGATCCGGCAGCAGCCACAGTGAACCCTTGTAGGCGTTTCCGTCGCGCGCCCAGCCCTTGACGTCGATCGCCATGCCGGAACCGGAGCCGAAGGTCTCGCCGAACTTGTCCTTCTGGCTGGCGGGGATACGGCCGACGCCGACCAGGCCCTTGTTGACATAGGCGACGCCATCGGCGAGCGCGGGCGTCAGGGTGGTGAACAGGGCAAGTGCCGCGCCAAGTGCGGCAGTCCGGCTGAGATGTTTCATCGATATCCCCTTGTGACAGAGCATGCCTGAGCGGGTGTCGCATCGACATGCCGCCAGCACCTTCCGCAAGCGGTCTAGGACTCCAACATGATACTTGCGTGACAGGCCGCGCCGGCGCGTGCCCGGAACCATTTTCCAATCGGAACCGTTGCAGGCGAGCCCAGGCATCGCCGCGATCGTCGGTCGAGCCATGGGCTCAGGAGGACAAATGGGTTTCGATCAGTATCACGAGCCGGCGGAGGAATTGACGCAGAAGGTGCGGACCTTTGCCCGCATGATCACATCGCTGATCGAGGAGGCGGAGGCGATCAGTTGGTACGAACAGCGCATGTCGGTGGAAAAGGACGCGCAGGCGCGCGCCATCATGAAGAATGCGCAAGGTGAGGAATTCAAGCACTTCGGCATGAATCTCGAATTCCTGCTGCGTCAGAAGGAAGACTGGCGGGCGGAGCTGAAGGAGATCCTGTTCACCACCGGCGACATCGTCAAGGCTGGCGAGAAGGGCGAGAAGAAGGTGGATTGAGGCCTGCCCGGCCAGCCTTCGGCAATGCTTTCAGTCGCTTTCTCTCGCGATCAGCTCCAGCGGCCAGACCTCGCGCATGATCCGCGCCCCTTCCGGGCCGGCGAAGGCAGGAAGCGATGCGAGCAGCATCTCGGCCAGCCGCCGGCCCATCGGTTCAAGCGCCGGGCGGAAGGCGGTCAGCGCCGGGGAAAAATAGCGGCAGAGCGGGGTGTCGACGATGACGATCACCGCGATGTCATGGCCGGGTCGGATGCCCATTTCGGCGAGCGCCTTGCAGCCGCCGAGCGCCATGGCGTCGTTGTTGAAGATGATGGCGGTGGGCCGGTCTTTTGCCAGCATCACACGCGGCGTCACCTGATAGCCGCCGGCCTCGTTGATGAAGCCGTCGGCGATCAGGGCAGGATCGACCTCGATGCCATGCCGCTTCAAGGCTTTGCGGTAGCCGTCGAGGAACAGGTAGCCGAAATTGAGGTTGAGGGCAGGGCGGATGGCGGCGATGCGTCGGTGGCCGCGCGCCACCAACCTGTCGACGGCGTCGCTGCCGGCCTTCTCGAAATCGAGATCCAGCGAAGGGTATGACTTGCCACCCGAACGGCTGCGGCCGAGCGTGGCGAAGGGAAAGCCTCTCTCGGCCAGATAATCAATGCGCTCGTCCTCGCGCCGTGTCCAGGCCAGCACTACCGCGTCGGCGCGGCGTGTCTCGACCACGCGGCGCAGGCGCTCCTGCTGGTAGTCGCCGGGGGCGCCCATCACCACGGTAAGGTCCAGCCCGCTTTCGGCGAGCCTGCCCTGCAGCCCGATCAGCAGCGGGATGAAGAACGGTTCGCCATATTGCTGGTCGCCCGGATGCGGCTGCAGCATGAAGGCGATCGAACGGGTGGCGCCTTGCCGCAAGCTGCGGCCGGACTGATTGGGGGCGTAGTTCAGCTTCTTGGCCGCATCCAGCACGCGCTGGCGTGTGTCGGCATTGACGTCGGCGCGGCCGTTCAGCGCGCGCGACACGGTGCCGATCGAAATGTTCAGGTGACGCGCAAGGTCGTGGATGCTGGACGCCAAGGACGGTTCTCCCCCTGCCTTGGCTAGCACTGGCTGCCGCTCAGGCCAAGGCTTTGGGATGATTTTCGCAAAACAGCCGATTGACATTCTACGCTATCGGGTGTGTTCTCGTAAACGTTTACGGAAAAACGTTTACGGTGATGCCGTGGACGCCGTGACGATCGGCCTGGAGGGGCCGAGCGGAGGAGGAGCGCTGGATGAAGGTCGTCCTGGCCGGCTGCGGAGCGATGAGCAGGCAGTGGCTCGATGCCGCGAGGCAGATCGACGGGCTGACGATTGCCGGCCTAGTCGACCTCGACGCCGAACGGGCGCAGGCGAGAGCGCGCGAATACGGGCTTGCCGGGGCCGTCATCGGCACCAGCCTCGATGCCGTCCTCGATGAGACCAAGCCTGACGCAGTGTTCGACGTCGTCGTTCCCGCCGCCCGCCGTGACGTCGCGCTTTCGGCCTTTGCCCACAACTGCCATCTGCTCACCGAAAAGCCGCTGGCCGACACTCCGGACAATGCCCGCGCCATTGTCGAGGCGGCGCGTCGCGCCGGGCGTGTTCATGCCGTCGTGCAGAACCGGCGCTATGTCGCCAATGTCCGGCGCATCCGTCGCTTTCTCGACTCGGGCGCCATCGGCAAGCCGACCAGCATCCATGCCGATTTCTTCGTCGCACCGCATTTCGGCGGCTTTCGCGAGGAGATGGCGCATGTGCTGCTGCTCGACATGGCGATCCACACCTTCGATGCCGCCCGCTACATGGCCGCCGGCAAGCCGGCCAGCGTCTACTGCCAGGAGTGGGAGCCGGCCAGTTCCTGGTACCGGCAGGGATCGTCGGCCAGCGCCGTCTTCGATTTCGGCGGCGGCAAGGTCTTCACCTATGCGGGCAGCTGGTGCGCCGACGGCTTCCGGACCAGCTGGGAAGGAAGCTGGCGCATCGTCGCCGAGCGCGGCAGCCTGCTCTGGGACGGGTTTGACGGGCTTAAGGCGGAGGTTGTGACGCCGGGCCGCGACGGCTTGTTCGACAAAACCCAGCCGATCGATGTGCCGCCGCTCGACGCATTCGACCGCGTCGACGGTCATCTCGGCATCATCAGGGATTTCATGCATGCGGTCGAGACCGGCACCGAGCCGGAAACGCGCGGCACCGACAACATCAACAGCCTGGCCATGGTCTTCGGCGCGATCGAAAGCGCCGAGACCGGACGCAGGGTTGCGATCGCCAGGGAAGCGCAATGATGGCAAACCCGCTCCTTGACATCAGGATCGGCACCATGGTCAGGGCCAATCTCGACGACCCGGCGGCCTACATCAAACAGATCCTGCCGCTCGGTTTCGAGAGCATCCAGCCGTTCTTCTGGCAGACGCTTGGCGGCAAGGACCTGCCGCGGCTCGCCGGCCAGATCCGCGAGGCGATCGGCGATGCCGACGTCACCATCTCGTCGATCGGCGTGTTCGGCAATCCGCTGGAGAGCGGCGAGGTCGATCGCGGCGTGCTCGCGGCCTGGGAGACGGTCATCGACCATGCGCATCTGTTCGGCGCTTCCACGGTCAGCGGCTTCACCGGCCGCATCCGCGGCAAGCCGCTGACCGACAGCCTGCCGCGCTTCCGCGAGGTCTGGGGGCCGCTGGCGAAGCGCGCCGCGGACAAGGGCGTGCGCATCGCCTTCGAGAATTGCGCCATGGACGGCAACTGGGCTGCCGGCGACTGGAACATCGCCCACAATCCCGACGCCTGGGAGCTGATGTTCAATGAATTGCCGGATGACAATCTCGGCCTCGAATGGGAACCCTGCCATCAGCTCGTCTACCTGATCGACCCGATGCCGCAGATCCGCAAATGGGCGCCGCGCATCTTCCATGTCCACGGCAAGGACGCCACCGTGCGCTGGGACGTCATCCGCGAGCACGGCGTGTTCGGCCGGCTGCCCTTCGTGCAGATGCGCACGCCGGGCTTCGGCGACAGCGACTGGACGCGGGTGATCAGCGAATTGCGGCTGGCCGGCTACAAGGGCGCCATCGACATCGAGGGTTGGCACGACCCGGTCTATCGCGACGACCTGGAGATCACCGGGCAAGTGCGCGCGCTGGATTATCTCAAGCAATGCAGGGGAGGTGCCAGCTACCTGCCAAATCCGATGTGAGGCCAAATTTGACGTGAGTGGCCGGCGGGAGGAGCCGGCCGGCCAGTTTTGCGGCGCACTGCCGAAACGAATGTCGAAAACCCTCGCTTGGCGAGGAAACAAAGGGAGGAACGTGCATGAGCATCGCGTTGAGAACGACACTACTGCGCACGACTGTCGTGGCCGCCGCCACGGCGCTTGCCGCCGCCATTTCCACCTTGCCGGCGCAGGCGCTCGACGCCCAATGGTGCAAGGACGTCCACATCCGCTTCTTCGTCGGCGGCGCCGAGGGCGACGCCTTCGGTACCATCGTCTATAATGGCGCCAAGCAGGCGGCGGCCGATCTCGGCCCCAAGGTCGACTACATCTTCTCCCAGTGGGACGTCGAGAAGATGGTGCAGCAATTGCGCGAGGCGGTTGCGGTCAAGCCCCAGGGCATTGCTATGATGGGCCATCCGGGCGACGCCGCGATCATGCCGCTGGCCGAGCAGGCGCACAAGGACGGCATCAAGATGATGTACCAGAACGTGCCGGTGCCGAAGGTGGTGGCGGCGTTCGGCGGCGGCTATGTCGGCGCGCAGCAGGAGCAGCAGGGCCGCGCGCTCGGCGCCGAGGCGTTCAAGCTGGCCGGGCTCAAGGCCGGCGACAAGGCGATCATGATCGGCCCGTTCGAAAACGAGAGCCGCGGCGCGCGCGAGCGCGGCACGGTCGCGGCGCTGAAGGAGGCCGGCGTCGAGGTCATCCAGCTGTCCTCGCCGCCGAGCGGCGAATGGGCGTCGGACCCCAACCTCGCCATTCCGGTGATCACTGCGGCACTGCTCAACCATCCCGACGTCAAGGCGGTTGGCTATCCCGGCGGACAGATGCTGGGCAACGTGCCGACCTACATGCAGGCGGCGGGGCGCAAGGCAGGCGAGATCTTCAATTTCGGCTTCGACACCAGCCCGCAGATCGTCGAGGGCTTCAAGGGTGGCTGGGTGCAGTTGACGGCCGACCAGCAGCCGTTCATGCAGGGCTATCTGCCTATCCTCAGCCTCTGCCAGCAGGTGGTGCTGGGCCTCGCGCCGATGAATGTCGACACCGGCGCCGGCTTCGTCACGCCGCAGAATTACGAGATCGTCGCCGAGCTGGCCAAGCAGGCGCTGCGCTGACCTCCCAAGGCTGCCGGCCGGGATTTCGCCCGGCCGGCGGGACCGCCGGCGAGGAGGCCGGCAAGACAGACAATCCGAGCGAGGATCGCATGGGCGAACGCATCATCGAACTGCGCGACATCAAGAAGTCCTATGGCCAGGTCTATGCGCTTGGCGGCGTCAACCTCAGCGTCGACCGCGGCGAGGTGGTCGGCCTGATCGGCGACAATGGCGCCGGCAAGTCGACGCTGATCAAGATCCTGTCAGGCGTGGTCAAGCCGACCAGCGGCGAGATCCTGGTGCGCGGCAAGCCGGTCAGCGGATGGAGCGCGGCGCGCTCGCGCGACGCCGGCATCGAAACGGTGTTCCAGGACCGGGCGCTGGCCGTGCAGCAGACGATCGTGCGCAACATCTTCATGGGCCGCGAGCTGACCGGCTTCATGGGCTGGCTGAAGGTCGGCAAGGAGATCGAGGAGGCAAGCCGGTTGATGCGCGAGATCGGCTTCACCTCGAAAGTGTTCACGCCGCATTCGATCGTCGGCCAGCTTTCGGGCGGCGAGCGCCAGGGCGTGGCGATCGCGCGCGCCATCTACAAGCAGGCAGAGCTGATCATCCTCGACGAGCCGACGACGGCGCTGTCGCTGACCGAGACCGCCAAGGTTTTCCACTTCGTGCGCCAGGTGCGGGCGAGCGGCCGCTCGATCCTGTTCATCGGCCACAACATCCACCACGTATTCGACATTGCTGACCGCTTCGTGGTGCTCGACCGCGGCAAGGTGGCGCTGACCGCCGACCGCAGCCAGATCAAGTCGGCGGAAGATCTCATCAACTTCATGGAAGACGTGGCGCATCCGGGCGGCCTGCCCGGACTGCACGAGGCGGGCGAAGCGGAGCAGGGAGCGCGATGAGCAAGGCCATGGAACCCGATCTGCAATCTCCCCTGGGAAGAACAAGCGGCCAGGCAGGCAAGGAATGGAGCCATCCATCCGACCACTGGCTGCGCGGCTTCGTCATCGACAACCGCGCCGCGCTCGGCACGCTCGGCGTGTTCATCTTCATGATGGCGGTGTTCATCATCGCCAATCCGACGGTGTTCACCACCTGGTATCTCTACAGTTCGGTGCTGACGACGCTTCCCGTTGCGCTGTTCGTGGTCGTGCCGCTGGTCTTCGTCGTCACCTGCGACGAGATCGACCTGTCGTTCCCGGCGACGATGGGTTTTGCCTCATGGGTCTTCGCGCTGGTCGTGCAGGCCGGCTACGATCCGTTCCTCGGCATCGCCGCCGCGCTGGTCACCGGTACGCTGCTCGGCTTCCTGGTCGGCTCGCTGGTCGTCTATGGCGGACTGTCGTCGCTGATCGCCACGCTCGGCATGAATTTCCTGCTGCGCGGCCTGATCCAGATTATCAACGAGGGCAGGTCGACGGCGCTGACCGGCCTTGCCGACAGCTCAGCCTACAAGATCTTCTCGAGCCAGCTCTGGGGCATCCCGGTGCAGATCTTCTGGGCCATCGCCTTCGTCGTTTTCTCGGCGCTGCTCTACAACCGCCACCGCTTCGGCGCGCAGGTGAGGGTGGTCGGCGACAATCCGGACAGCGCCAAGCAGATGGGCATCGACGTCAAGCGCGTCAAAGTCAAGGTGTTCGTCTTCACCGGCATCGGGGCGGCGATCGCCGGCACCTTCTCGGTGATGATCAACTTCACCTGGTGGCCAACGGCCGGCGACGGCTATCTGCTGCCGGTGCTGGCCTCGGTGTTCGTCGGCGGCACGCCGACCTGGGGCGGCATCGGCACGGTGGTCGGCGGCGCCATCGGCGCGGTGACCGTGTCGTTCATCCAGACCGGTGTCGTGGCGGCGGGGCTGAGCGGCTTCTACGTGCAGTTCTTCAACGGGCTAATCATCATCCTGTCGCTGCTCGGCCATAAATGGAACCAGGCGCGGTATCGGTGAGGCTACTCAAACGCCGGTGACAAACCCGTCCAGAACGCGTTTCTGGCCGGCCTTGTCGAAGTCGATGGTCAGTTTGTTGCCTTCGATTGCCGCAATGTTGCCGTTGCCGAATTTCTGGTGGAAGACGCGGTCGCCGACGCTGAAGGCCGACGGCTTGTCGGCGACGGATTTGGCGACCAGCTCGCCGTCGATGGTGCGGCCCTTGACCGAGGTGCGGCCGGCGCCGTAGCCTGAGTCCGTCTCGCCATAGCCGATGCGCTCGACCTGGTGGCCGGAGCGCGTGCCCCAGTTGCGGTCGGTGGCCTCGGTGCGGTTGGCCTGCGCGCGCTGCCAGCCCGGCGTCGAATAGGTGTTTGAGAAGGATTTTTCCTCGCCGACATTGTCGAAGCGCGAGGCGCCGTAGGGGTTTTGCCGGCCGCCGCGCCCGGATGCGAACGAGCCGCCGCCATAGTTGTTGCCGTAGCCGCCATAGGAATTGCCGCTCTCGGCGATCTCGACATGGGCTTCCGGCAATTCGTCGAGGAAGCGCGACGGGATCGTCGATTGCCAGAGGCCATGGATGAGGCGGTTGGAGACGAACCAGATGTGCAGGTTCTTCTTCGCCCGCGTCAGCCCGACATAGGCAAGGCGGCGCTCTTCCTCCAGCCCGGAGCGGCCGCCTTCGTCGAGCGCGCGCTGATGGGGAAAGAGTCCTTCCTCCCAGCCGGGGAGGAAGACTGTCTCGAATTCAAGGCCCTTGGCCGAATGCAGCGTCATGATCGAGACCGCGTCGAGCGACTCGCTCTGCTCCGCCTCCATCACCAGTGCCACATGTTCGAGGAAGGAGCGCAGCGATTCGTACTCCTCCATGGAGCGGACAAGCTCCTTGAGGTTTTCCAGCCGCCCCGGAGCTTCCGCCGAGCGGTCGTTCTTCCACATGTCGGTGTAGCCGCTCTCTTCCAATATGGTCTCGGCGAGCTCGGTATGTGGCGTGGTCTCCAGCGCCTTCTGCCAGCGCTCGAAATTTGCCGCGACCTCGCGCAGGGCGGCGCGCGGCTTCGGCTTCAGCTCGTCACTTTCAGCGAGGTTGCCGGCAGCTTCCAGCATCGGGATACGGAGAGCGCGCGCCGTGTCGTGGATCTGACGGATGGTGGCTTCGCCGAGCCCGCGCTTCGGCACGTTGACGATGCGCTCGAAAGCGAGGTCATCGCCGCTGTTGGCGACGACGCGGAAAAAGGCCAGCGCGTCGCGGATTTCCATGCGCTCGTAGAAGCGTGGGCCGCCGATGACGCGGTAGTTCAGACCGAGCGTGATGAAGCGGTCCTCGAAGGCGCGCATCTGGAAGGACGCGCGGACCAGGATCGCCATGTCGTTCAGATTGTGCTTCTGACGCTGGTAGGCCTCGATCGCCTCGCCGACGGCGCGCGCCTCTTCCTCCGAATCCCAGGCGGCATGGACATGCACCTTGTCGTCTTCGGGGTCGTTTCGGTCGGTGAACAGCGTCTTGCCGAAGCGGCCTTCGTTAAAGGCGATGAGATGCGACGCGGCGCCGAGGATATGCGCGGTCGAGCGGTAGTTGCGCTCCAGCCTTATGATGGTGGCGCCGGGGAAATCCTTGTCGAAGCGCAGGATGTTGTCGACCTCGGCACCGCGCCAGCCATAGATCGATTGATCGTCATCGCCGACGCAGCAGATGTTGACGGTGGCCGGGCGGGAATTCCCCTCCCCCTTGAGGGGAGGGTGGCCGGGCGAAGCCCGGTCGGGTGGGGTCCTCGCGGCAGTGCTCGACGCCCCTGTGCTCGATGACCGGGCGGTGCCTTCTGCGGCGACCCCCTCCGCCCACTTCGCGGGCACCTCCCCCTCAAGGGGGGAGGATTGCGGCCGCTGCGCCAGGAGCCGCAGCCACATGTATTGGGCCGTGTTGGTGTCCTGGTATTCGTCGACGAGGATGTATTTGAAGCGCTTGTGATAGTCCTTCAGCACGTCCGGATAGGCGCGGAAGATGCGGATCGGGTGGCAGAGCAGGTCGCCGAAATCGCAGGCGTTCAGGGTCTGCAGCCGCTCCTGATAGGCCTTGTAGAGCTCGCGGCCCTTGCCGTTGGCGAAGCTGCGGGCGTCGCCCTCGGGGATGTCGGCGGGGCCGAGGCCCTTGTTCTTCCAGCCGTCGATCATCTGGGCGAACTGCTTTGCCGGCCAGCGCTTGTCGTCCAGCCCCTCGGCCTGGATCAGCTGCTTGATCAGACGCACGACGTCGTCGGTGTCGAGGATGGTGAAATCGGATTTCAGCCCGGCAAGCTCGGCGTGGCGGCGCAGCAGCTTGACGCCGATCGAGTGGAAGGTGCCGAGCCACGGCATGCCCTCGACACTGCCTTCGCCGATCAGATGGCCGATGCGCTGCTTCATCTCGCGCGCGGCCTTGTTCGTGAAGGTGACGGCAAGGATCTGCGAGGGGAAAGCCTTGCCGGTGGCGAGGATGTGAGCGATGCGCGTGGTGAGCACGCGCGTCTTGCCGGTGCCGGCGCCGGCCAGCACCAGAACAGGGCCTTCGGTTGTTTCGACAGCCAGCCGCTGCTCGGGATTCAGCCCCTTCAGATAATCGGGCGCGCTGTTTTGGCCGCTGCGGGCGGCCATGGCGCGCGCAGCTATGCCGGACGGGGCTGCTGTGGGCCGCGCATTCGGTTCGTCAAAGAAGGGCATGTCTTCCGAAAACCCGGACATTGCCCCCGAATGTAGTGATTCGGCAGCGAAAGACCAGAAGTGTCTCCGTTTTGTTCTGGTTAGCGACAGGATTTGCCGAGCGCGGTGTCTCTTCGGCCTCGGCAATTGCCTCAAATCCTTGTCGTGCCTCATCCGGCGGCTGCCCGCATGCGCTCGCCGATCTTGTCGGCCACGTAGCCGGCATCGCGCGCCGCGCCATGGATCATGGTGGAGGAGGGCGAATGCTGGAAATGCAGGCCGCAGACATACAGTCCCGGCTCACCTTCGACGGCACCGCGATATTGCTTGACCCGGCCGCTGTCGTCGAAGATCGGCAGCTTGATCCAATCGAGCCCGGCCCGGAACCCGGTGCACCAGATGATGTTCGAAACGTCTAGAAGCTGGCCGTCGTCGAGCAGCGGTTTGCCGTTGCGGGCACCGGCGACGCGGGCGACCCGGCGGACGCCGGCGCCGTCCAGATCCTGCCGCTTGACCCGGATCAGCGGCAGGCCATGAGAAAGATGCCCCGGCTTCGCCTTGCGGCCCATCGGCGTGTCGACCGTAAGCAGACGGTGGAAAACGATGCGGAAGACGAACGGAAGGACCGCGCGCATCGCGAAAGAGCCATTGTAGGCGACCGGGATGTGGCCTGGGTGGCGGCCCGACAGCCAGACCTGGTGCGTTCCCGCGACATCCATGGCTATTTCAGCGCCGGAATTGCTGGCGCCAACCAAAAGCACGCTGCCCGGATTGAGCTGCACGGGATTCTTGTAGGCGCTTGAGGACAGTTGCCGGATTGACGGATCGAGCGACGCCGCGAAATCCGGGATCTTCGGCTTCTGGTAGCTCGAGGCCGCGGCGACGACGTGCCTGGCGATGTAGCGGGTCTGGCCGGCCGTGACGACGTAGAGCTTGCCGGAGCGGGTTACTTCGTCGACCTTGACGCCGGTGCGCACCGGCAAGGCAAACCTCCGCGCATAGGCCTCGAGATAGTCGGCCATCTCGTCCTTGGTCGGGAATGAATAGCGGGCAGCGGGGAAGGGCATGCCGATCAGACCGTCGAAGCGCGCCGGCGTGAACAGGCGCAGCGAATCCCAGCGCGAGCGCCAGATGTCGCCGACGCGTTCGCGGCCCTCGAGAATGACGAACTTCACCCCCTTGCGGGCGAGGTGATAGCCAACGGAAAGGCCATTTTGGCCGGCGCCTATGACCACGACGTCGACATGTTCTTCCCTGAGAGCAGGCCGCGTTTCGTCGCCTGATGGCATATCGCTGCCGGTTGCCCGCAGCGCATCGGCCTCCAGATGCATGAAGGCCGCTCCCGGTTCCAGCAGCGTGCCGGCGCGTGTCCTGGTCTCGGCGATGCGAATGTTGTGACGGCCGCGCATTCCCTGCATCGTGGCCGGTCCGGATGTCGAAGTCGGGGTCATGATCGCTCCATTTGGTTCGTCAGTCATGGACCAGAAATAGCGGAACGGCGCGGCGGCGCTTCGGGGAGACACCTCACGGCGGAAGAAAATGCGATGGGGATTTTCCCCCATGCCCTCAGGTCAGATGTTTTTCTGGGTCAGATGAGCCCGTTCTGAAAGGCGTAGGCTGTCGCGGCGGCGCGCGAGTTGACCGCCAGCTTGTCGAAGATGTTGCTGAGATGCCGGTCGATGGTCTTTTCGCTGAGGCCGAGCTCGGTCGCTATCGACCTGTTGGTCCTGCCGGTGGCGACCAGGCCAAGGACTTCGATCTCGCGCCCGGTCAGGCCGTGCGGGCGCGAACTGGCCGGCCCGACCAGAGCCGTGACGCGGGCAAGTTCCGGCGCGGCGCCAAGCGTGGCGAAAACGGCGCGGGCGGCATCGAATTCGAGCTCGGTGCCGTCTTCGTCGCCAAGCATGCGGCAGGCCTGCCCTGCAAGCACGCGCAGCCGCGCCTCGAGATAGGGAGCGCCGGCACGCTGCCAGGTCGTCAGCGCGGCGCGGAAATGGCCGAGCGCGGTCGCGGCGCTGCCTTCGTGCAAGTCGATCTCGCCTCTCGCCTGCGAGGCCATCGCCGCCAGGATGTCGGTCGCGAAACGGGTGGCGATCGCTTCCAGCTCCTGGCAGGCGTCGCGTGCCTCCTCGATTGCGCCGGCTGCGATCATGATCTCTACCCGCGCCGGCAGCAGGCGGGCGCGGCCGAGTGGAGCCTTGGTCGTGGCGAGCACGCGGCGAAGGGTTGCCGCAGCCTGTTCGGCCCGGCCCTGCGCCAGCCGCAGCAGCGCCATGCCGGGCTGCGGTTCGAGCCCGAGCCGACTGGCGGTGCGGTAAAGGTCCTCGGCGGCGGCGAATTCGCCACGCAGACGATGGATTTCGGCCTCCTGATAGGCCGCTCCGGCCGCCGCCTCGCTGGCGGTGGTATGGGCCAATGACGTCGTCGCGCGGCGGGCCTCCGTGATTGCATCCTGCCAGGCGCCGTTCAGTTCCATGATCTCGGCGCGGTGCAAAAGGCAGACGCCGTTGAACTGGACGAGCTGCGGCTGCGCGCCGCACCAGTTCGATAGCGCCTCGGTCCATTCGCGCGAGCGGTCGAGCGCGTAGACCTGCCGGCACGCTGCGATGAGGTTGCAGTAGATCAGGCCGGTGACGATGGGCGAAAGTTTTCCGTCGACCGCCGGCAGCATGGCCTCGTCGAGCGAGGCGATGCCTTCGTCGATCCGGCCCTGCCGCACAAGCGCGCGGCCGAGATAGCATCTGGCGAAGGCGACGAGGTCGACGTCGCAACAGCGCTCGCCGATCGCCAGCGCCTGACTGGCCAGCCGCTCCGCCGCCGGATCATTTCCCGTCATGAGCTCCTTTTGGGCCGCCAGCAGCGTCAAATAGCCATGCGCGGCGCATTCGCGGCCGAAGCCGTCGGCCAAGCGCTGAGCCTGCTGGATGCAGGCGCTGGCGTGGCCTTCCTCGCCCAAGGCCAGAAGCCGGAAGCCGCGGAAGAATGCCCAATACGCTGCGCGGTCGTAGCGGCCGGCTTCGACATAGGTCTCGAACAAACGGTCTCCGGCGGCCAGGCTGTCCTGGTCGCGGTCGAGCATGGCGGCCGACCAGAGCAGCCGTTCCAGATCGTCCGGGCCCAGCGGTGCCAGATCGTCCGTTGCACGCAACAGCTCAAACGCATCCGCCCAGTCCCGTTGCTCATAGGCGTGACGGGCCCGTTCCAGCAGCAAGGCGGCCTCGGCTTTCATCGGCAAAGCATAGCATTGCCAAATAACTGGCAGAAGAATGGCAGATGCCAGGCTTCGTCAAGTCGGCGTGAGCGGCCGGGGTGATGCTTACTTTATGCCGTGCTGATTTGACACCGCACGCAGGGGGGCCGAAAACTGCGGCGGCGAGATGAAACAGAATCGAAGGCGCGTTACGGTTGTGCTTCGTGACAGCGGTTTTCGATCGCCCGCCTGCTGCGCATGAAGGAGTGTCGTTGTGGCAACTATCCTCACCGCTGTGGTCCTTGCTCTCATCGGTCTGGTTCTCGGCGGCGGCGGCATCCAGTTGGCGGTGCTGGGCGGTAGCTGGTACTACGTGATCGTCGGCCTTGCCTTCCTCATCACCGCCTTGCTGCTCTTCAGGCGCAATTCCATTGCGCTCTGGCTCTATGCCGCGATCGTGATCGGCACGCTGTGCTGGGCGGTCTGGGAAGCGGGCTTCGACTGGTGGGATCTGGGCCCGCGCGGCGGCGTCATCGTGCTCCTGGCGCTGTGGCTTTTGACACCATGGGCGAGGCGAGGGCTTAGCGGTCCAGACGGGCGCGCGCCGCTGATCCTGGCGGTGCTGGCCTCGCTAGCCGTGGCCGGCTATTCGATGACCGCCGATCCCAGGGACATTGCCGGCGAGCTTAACGCCGACAAGGTGACGCCGACGGCAGATCTCGGCGGCAATGTGCCGGAAGGCGAGTGGCACTTCTACGGCCGCACGCCCTACGGCCAGCGTTTTTCACCGCTCAACCAGATCACCGTGGACAATGTCGCTTCGCTGCAGCCGGCATGGACCTACCGCACCGGCGACGTGAAGGGTCCGGACGACATCGGCGAGACGACCTATCAGGTGACGCCGCTGAAGATCGGCGACGCGCTCTTCATCTGCACGCCGCATAATTTCGCCATCGCCATCGATGCGGCGAGCGGCAAGGAGAAATGGCGCTTCGACCCGAAGATCAAGCTCGATCCCAACCGGCAGCACCAGACCTGCCGCGGCGTGTCCTATTATGCCGACGGCAAGATCGCCGCCGGCCAGCCATGCGCCGCGCGCGTCTATCTGCCGACCTCCGACGCGCGGCTGATCGCGCTCGACGCCGCGAACGGACAGGTGTGTGCCTCCTTTGCGGAGGGCGGCACGCTGAACCTGCTCGCCAACATGCCGTATCCGAAGTCGGGCTACTACTATTCGACCTCGGCGCCGCTCATCGTCGGCGGCAAGATCATCGTCGGCGGCGCGGTCAACGACAATTATTCCACGCAGGAACCGTCGGGCGTCATCCGCGCCTTCGACGTCGACAGCGGCGCGCTGCTGTGGAACTGGGATTCCGGCAATCCGGACCAGACGACGCCGCTGCCGACCGGCCAAGCCTACACCAACAACTCGCCCAACATGTGGTCGACGCCGAGCGCCGACGAGAAGCTCGGCCTGCTCTACGTGCCGCTCGGCAACCAGACGCCGGACCAGCTCGGCGCCGGACGCAGTGCCAATGTCGAGAAATTCTCCTCCTCGATCACCGCGCTCGACCTCAACACCGGGCAGGTGCGCTGGGTGCGGCAGACCGTGCATCATGACCTTTGGGACATGGACGTTCCGGCGCAGCCGACGCTGGTCGATATCACCACCTCGAGCGGTGTCGTGCCGGCGCTGGTCGGGCCAACCAAGCAGGGCGACCTCTATGTGCTCAACCGGCGCAGCGGCGAGCCGATCATTCCCGTCAAGGAGGTGCCGGCGCCGGGCGGCGCGATCGAGGGCGACCATACCTCGCCGACGCAGCCGGAATCGGACCTTTCCTTCAATCCGAAGCCGCTGACAGGCGCCGATATGTGGGGCATCACCATGTTCGACCAGCTGGCCTGCCGGATCGAATTGCGGGGCCTGCGCTATGAGGGCCGCTACACGCCGCCGTCCGTCCAGGGTTCGCTGATCTATCCCGGCAATTTCGGCGTCTTCAATTGGGGCGGCGTCGCTGTCGATCCGGTTCGGCAGGTGATGTTCGGCATGCCGACCTATCTGGCGTTCAAATCGCAGCTCGTTCCGCGCGACCAGGTGCCGCCGCCGGATGAAGGACGCGGCAGCGAGCAAGGGCTCAACCGCAACGAGGGCGCGCCTTACGCGGTGGTGATGGGGCCGTTCCTGTCGCCGCTCGGCATTCCCTGCCAGGCGCCGCCATGGGGCTATGTCGCCGGCGCCGATCTCAGGACCGGCAAGATCGCCTACAAGCACCGCAACGGCACCGTGCGCGACATGACACCGCTGCCGCTGCCGTTCAAGGTCGGCGTGCCCGGCATTGGCGGGCCGATGATCACCGCCGGCGGCGTCGCCTTCCTGGGAGCGGCGGTCGACGACTATCTGCGCGCCTATGACCTGACCACCGGCAGGCAGCTTTGGAAAGCCAGGCTGCCGGCCGGCGGCCAGTCGACGCCGATGACCTACACGGTCGGCGACGGCCGTCAGTTCGTGGTCATCGTCGCCGGCGGCCATGGTTCGGTCGGCACCAAGCCCGGCGACTATGTGATGGCCTACACGCTGCCGAAATAGGTGTGTTGATGTTCGGGTGATGCCGGCCTGCGAACGGCACACCTATTGCGCTAGGTGACGGCCTGATGGACCGGCACGGGCGAAATCCTGATCGCACAGCTAGCGGCCGCTTGCCCGTCCCACGGTCTTGGCACTCAGTTGCCGGTTTTTGCGCGGCCGGGCCGGCGCCTACTTCTGACCTTGACCGCAACTCGGCCGCCGGTGAGCGTTGCGGCGCGCAGCGCCAAGAGGGCCGCGCCGGCCAGCACGAGCGCGCTTGCGAGGATCGGAGCGGACAAGGTCATAAGCGTTGTTCCTTCTCGTCAGGTACCGCCGTGACAGGCGAAGCCAGGTTGAGCTTCCCTTCAAATTATGGCGGCGCCATCAGGATTCGCGGAAATGACCAAAATGTGATGAGGCCCCGGACTGGCCCTCGCCTCAGGGCTTTCGTGCCGAGACCAGGAGATAGGCCTTGGAGACAGCGCCGAAATAGCCGGCAATCAACCGGCAGACGAGGGCGGTGCCGAGGCTGGACTTCAGGCTCATGGCGCCCTTGCCCCGTTCCGAGGCCGGCCATGCGACGAGGCTGCGGCGGAAGCCGCCGAGGCAGTCGTCAGTCCTGTCTTCGACCCTGATATCCTGAAAGCCGACGGCCTCGAAGAGCGCCCGGTAAGAAACGATGTCCGGGACCAGATTGGGCTTCGGCACGCCGAGGCGGTCGGCGACCGGAGCGGTGAAACCGCGAAACAGGATGTCGGAGAGCACGAGCGCGCCGCCGGGCTTGAGCACGCGCAAGGCTTCCGCGAGGAAGGCGGCGCGGGTATCGAAGTGGAAGGCGGCCTCGACGCAGATCACGGCGTCGAAGCTCGCGTCGGGAAAGGCAAGCTTGGCGGCGTCCATCTGCAACACCGTCGCGCCGGGCGCATTCTGGCGCGCCGTCGCGACCTGCGCGGCCGAGATGTTGATGGCAGTGACCGCCTCCGGCGGGTAGGAGGCGAGCAGACGCCTGGTCGACGCGCCGAGCCCGCAGGCGACGTCGAGGATCCGGCCGCCCTTGTCCGGGAGCCGTGCCAGCAGCGTGTCGACAAGCGCCTCGCTGGCTTCGCGCTGCGACGCGGCGCCCGTCGCCCAATAGCCGAAATTGTAGAAGCCGCTGCCGCCATAGTAGCGGCGCTGCTTGCTGCTTTTCATGACCCGGTCGTAGATGCGGACCATGGTCTGCTGTGCGCTCATGGGAGGCCTTTCATGCTGTCGCGGGAAGCGAGACGAGTTCGCGGAAGCGCCCGTGCGCCGGGCTCGAGAGCGCCGGTCCGCCGCGTTCGCGCATGATGACCTGGACATTGCCGATCGGCGCCAACGTAACTCGCGTGCGATAGGAAATGCGCGCTCCCGGTGCCAGTTCCACGGAACGCTTCGAGAGGATGGTCGCCAGCGCAATCTTCATCATCTGCAGGCCGAAGGTAACGCCGGGGCACATATGGCTGCCAGCGCCGAACACGGTGTACTGAAATGGCGATGGCTTGATCGAAGCCCAGCGCTCCGGCTGAAAACTGTCGGGATTCGGATAAAGCGAAGGATCGCGGTTGATTGTGAGCGCGCTGATCAGCACCCCTTCATGCCTGGCGATGGGTTCGTCGCCAAGCCTCGTTGCCCGCGTTGCCTTGCGCATCATCAGCGGCACCGGCGGAAAAAGCCGCATCGCTTCCTTGATGGTGGCGTCAAGCAGCGGCAAGGATCCGATCCGGTCCATCGTCGCCGGCTTTCCGTCGAGCGCGGCGTCGATCTCGGCGGCAAGGCCCGCCATTGCGTCCGGATGCTGGTTGAGCAGGATTAGCGTCCAGGCGAGCGCATTCTGGCAAGTGTCATAGGCCGCGCCGAAGACGAAGCTGATAATGCCGCCGATCAGCTCGACCGAAGGCGGTCGCCCGGCCTCGTCGGTGTTGTTGACGAGGATGGACAGGATGTCCTGGGCATCGGTGTTGCCACGTTTTTCTTCCGCCCAGGCGAGGATGGCGCGTTCCTGTACCTCGGCTTCCCGTATCCAGCTGAAGAAGGCCGGTCCCGGAACGATCCAACTCGCCCGTATCTGCCGCGCGATCATCTCGGCGATCGGCATGGCGCGCGCCCGGTCGTCGCCGAACAGCAGGCCGATCGCCAGGTGCTTGGCCATCGTCTTGGCGGCATCGGTCAGTGAGAAGGGTTTGCCGACTGGCCAGGACGAAACCTGGTCAGCGGCGATGCGTGCCATCTCCGGGCTCATTGTCATGATCGCCGGACGCTTAAGCGGTGGCGCGAACAGTTTGCGGTAGTGCTCGTGGCGTTCGCCGCGCAGTCGCGTCATGCCATAGGAGAGCCGGTGCGAAGCGTGCCCCCGCTTGCCGCGCCCGTTTATCTGGATGTTGCGCCAGGTCTCGGTGTCGGAAAGCATTGCGCGATAGAGCGCGGCATCGGCGATCATGAAGACGCGGCGCGGCCGTGCCGAGGTCGAATGCGGGTATTCGGCTTGAATGAAGGGGCCAAAAGCGCGATGCGCGTTGCGTGCCGCCGTCAGCGGCTCAGCCGCGAAATGGACCATCAGGCCGAGCGAGCGCCATTTCCCCAACCTGTTTGCCAGCATGCCCCACCCAAGCCTGACGCTGCCGCAAACCACGGCTGTCTCCACCGGCATGCTACAGCATGCATCACGAAAAACGGAATCGATTCTTGGATTGCTTTGTGCGTAATTTCTATAGGCCTATTCAAAAGCTTATGGGCCGTTTCGCATCCGGGGGACCATGTTTGTCGCGAGCAGGTCGCGTCCGCCGGCCGACGCCGTAGGTCGCCGCTTCACTCACCTCTGGTGGATCATTCCGGCGCCGGCTTGTGCGAGGCGACGCCGGCCACCACCAGGGCGATGCCGAGGCAATCGCCAGGGCTCGGAACCTGCCGCAGCACGATGATGCCGATCAGCGTCGCGGTGAGCGGCAAAAGCGACAGCATCAGCGCGAAGCTCGCGCGCGGCAGCCGCGCCATGGCAAGCTGGTCGCATATGTAGGGGATGACCGAGGAGCAGATGCCGACGCCGATCGCGGCGATGAGCAGCGACGGCGCCGAGAAGGCCGGCGTCGCCTGGGTGAAGCCGACGGGCAGCACGACGAGGAAAGCGATCGCCATGGCAGCGCCGAGGCCGGCAATGCCGGCGCCCGCGCCGGACGCCGCGACGCGGTGGCCGAGGACGATGTAGGCGACGAACAGGGCGCCGTTGAGGAAGGCCCAGAACAGGCCGACCGGGTCGCTCGACCATTTGACATCGATCAACAGCAAGGTGCCGGTGACGGCAATGGCGAGCGCCGCGAGGTTGCGCGGGCTACGCAGACCGACGAGCGCGACGCCGATGGTGCCGACGAACTCGATCGCCGCGACCAGCGAGATCGGCAGGCGGTCGAGCGCGAGATAGAAGGAACAGTTCATCACCGCCAGACAGGCGCCGAAGGCGACGAGCAACAGCCTCGTCGATCGGTCGGCGCGGGCGAAGACCCTCCATGGCCGGGTCAGCGGCGCGAAGACGAGGGCGGCGGTGGCGATGCGCAGCCAGGCCATGCCGAGCACGCCGACCTTAGCGAAAAGCAGCACCGCGAAGGCCGGCCCAAGATAGTGGAACACGGCGCTGACGCCGAACCACAGATGTGGCGGCAGGGCGGTCGCCAGGGTAGGGAAGGCAGGACCGGCAACCCCCAGGCCGGCCCTGTTCAGCGTGTCGAGGGCCGGGCTTGCCGCCGCGACTTGCGCTTGATCTTTCATGCGGACATTATCGCAGGCAGATCTGGCGGTTTATATGGATGACCGCTGGGTCATGCGACCGAGTTGTTCCCGAAAGAAAGGCAAATTTCCTTGAAACGCCTTCGAAACGAAAACGTGGACCTCGATGCCGCCGACCTGAAGCTCCTGCGCCTGCTAGAAATGGATGCGCGTACCAGCACGGCCGAGCTGGCGCGCGCCGTCGGCCTGTCGGCGCCGAGCGTGGCGGAGCGGATCAGAAAGCTGCAGGAGAACGGCGTGATCGAGGCCTACACGGTCAGGATCAATCCGGCCGCGCTCGGCATGAAACTGTCGGCATGGCTGCGCATCCGGCCGGTGCCGGGTCAGCTTGCCGTCGTCGCCGACATCATCCGCGACCTGCCGGAAATCGCGCAGTGCGACCGGGTGACCGGTGAGGACTGCTTCATCGCGCTGGCGCATGTCGGCTCGGTGGCAGAGCTCGAACGGGTGATCGACAGGATCATCCCTTACGCAATGACCAACACGGCGATCATCCAGTCGTCGCCGGTGGCGCCGCGCTCGCCGCTGGAGCGGTTCGGCGCCTCTCAGAATCGCTGACCCGCTCCAACTATTTTTTTGACGCAATTCCGGACGGAAAACCGCTACGCACTTTTCCTGGAATTGCTCCAGAGGCCGCGACCAGGGATCGGCAGTAGGTCAGAAATGCCCGCGCTTCAGCCGCGCCTGCTTGAGGATGGCGCGCCAGCGGATCATGTCGAAGGGGATCGGCTCGTTGTTGTTGGCGATGTGGAAGATCTCGTTGTTGACGTTCTTGAGCGAGCGCCAGAAATCATAGTCGGTGATGCGCGGATCGGCCGCCAGCCGTTCCACCTCGACCTTGATGTCGGTTTTCATGCACGTTCCTCGAACCGCCTCTGCCCGCCGCCCCGTATCGCCAACCCGATACGGTGGTTTTCAAACGCTCCGCTGAGTCGTTCAACGACTCAATCGGCTTGTTCACGTTAAAACCTTGGTAAGGTTAACGTGCGCGCTGGGGCGCTTCAAGCGCTCTTGCGTTTGATGCCGATCGAGCGGCCGGCGCGCTCCGGCATCGGCAGCGCGGCGTGGGCAGCGCGCATCTCCTCGACCCTGGCAAGAACGTCGGCGGGGAAGGGCGCCACTTTCGGCCCGGACATGTCGACATGCAGCGAAAGCGTCTCGGAGGTGGCGGCCAGCCAGCCGTCGACATGGCGGATCTCCTGATAGGCTCTTAGGCGCTTTTCGTCATGATCGATGAGCTGGAAGGAGACCTGGACCTTGTGCTCCAGATGCAGCTCCTGCACGTAGCAGACATGGACTTCCGCCGTGTAGATTGTGAGGCGGCGCTCCTTGGCGTAGTTCGGCCCCATGCCCATCATCTCGAAGGCGTCGTCCGAGCAACGGTCGAACAGCACGTTGTAATAGGCCATGTTGAGATGGCCGTTATAGTCGATCCAGTCCTTCTCGATATCCATGGGGCGGGAAATAAAAGGGGCGGCGATTGGCATGGGAACGTCCTTGGTTGCGGAAGGGTCGTTACGACGGAGGGAGCAGTCTGGACGAATCGATGAATAGAAATGCTGCCAGTGCGAAACCGAAAGATCCGAAGATCTTCAGCAAAGCCGCCGCGAAAATTGTCAAATCGTCGCTTCGTGCATAGCAACTGGCCTGAAGGATGCACCACCATTTCGCACTGGGGCGGTCAAATTCGAAAAAGCCTGCGTAGCTAGCCAATGCCACGTAAAATCCAAAGGCTGAACCGAACAACAAAAAAGCCGTCGAATGACCCCTTACTTGGCTCGATTGATAGATTTTGATCCGTTCGACTTTCGGCATCCGAACAAAGTAGATGGCGTAAGCAACGAAGCTGGTCATTCCCGCGAGCATGAATCCCGAAACAATTGATTGGACCTTGAATAGCGCTTCAGCGGAAAGTGGGGGAGTCATCGCGGTCGCATATTTCGCGACAACCGGAACCCAGATTGCCGTCCTTTGCGAAAATGTTAGTCCAAGCTCTCCAACCAGGCCGATCCCGGGGTTGCATAGGTGATAGCCATTGCAAAAATTCCTGCGATGAGAAGGCTTACTCCTGCGATTGCACTCACATAGGGAAAGTTGCGGCGTACATATGGTCCGACAACCGCCTGGGGTCGGGGTGTCGCGTCCGGGCGACTGTTATTGTCACGCTGACAAATGCCAGAAGCACCAGCATGCCGGTCCAGGCCATTCGACTATGCAGGGATGCAGACTTCACAGCCCAGGCCGGCAACAGGGCGACTAACCATATTATCCACCCTGTTACTGTTGCTGGTTTCATATCAGACCCCCGCCGGTATGATTGCTCTGGATTCCTTTGGTTCAGTCGATAGTCAATGGACACTGGCGCAGCAAGTGGCATAGAGCCGGCCGGGCATGTAGGCTAGTCCATTCGCGGAGTGAATCATGGCTTTGAGCGACCTCAATCCCGTCGAGCGCAACGAGGAGGGCATTGCCGCGGTTCTCGGCATCCTCAAGCAGACGCTCGGCGAGCGCTTCCAGACCGGCCAGGCCATCCGCTCCCAACATGCGCACACCACCACCTACATCCCGACGCAGGCGCCGGATGGCGTCGCCTTTGTGGAGAGCACGGCCGAGGTGCAGGAGATCGTGCGCGCCTGCGCGGCGCATCGGGTGCCGGTGATCGCCTTCGGCGTCGGCTCCTCCCTCGAAGGCCACACCAACGCGCCGGGCGGCGGCATTTCGATCGACACCTCGCGCATGAACCGGATCCTCGCGGTCAATCCCGAGGATCTCGACTGCACCGTCGAGCCAGGCGTGACGCGCGAGGACCTCAACCGGCATCTGCGCGACACCGGGCTGTTCTTCCCGATCGACCCCGGCGCCAATGCCTCGCTCGGCGGCATGGCGGCGACGCGGGCGTCCGGCACCAACGCTGTGCGCTACGGCACGATGCGCGAGAACGTTTTGTCGCTGACGGCGGTGATGGCCGATGGCGAGGCGGTAACGACTGGGAAGCGGGCGAAGAAGAGCTCGGCCGGCTACGACCTGACGCGGCTGCTGATCGGCTCTGAGGGCACGCTGGGCGTCATCACGGCGCTGACGCTCAGGCTGCAGGGCATTCCGCAGGCGATCTCCGGCGGCGTCTGCCCGTTTCCAAGCCTCGAGGCGGCCTGCAAGACGGTGATCGCGACGATCCAGATGGGCATTCCGGTGGCGCGCATCGAACTGGTCAATGCGCTGCAGATGCGGGCGATGAAGAACTATTCCAAGCTCGATTATCCCGAAAGCCCGTGCCTGTTCGTCGAGTTCCACGGCAGCGATGCCGGCGTTGCCGAGCAGGCCGAAACCTTCGGCATGATCGCGGACGAAAATGGCGGCGGACCGTTCCTGTGGACCAGTGTCGCCGAGGAGCGGGCGAAATTATGGAAGGCGAGGCACGACGCCTACTGGGCGTCGCTGACGCTGCGGCCCGGCGCCAAGGGGCTGTCGACCGATGTCTGCGTGCCGATCTCGCGGCTTGCCGAATGCGTGACCGAGACCGAGGCCGACATTGCCGAGATGGGGCTTGTCGCGCCGATCGTCGGTCATGCCGGGGACGGCAATTTTCATACCTTGGTGCTGATGGATGTGAACGATCCGAAGGAGATCGCGCGGTGTGAGGAATTTGTCGCGCGGCTCAACATGCGCGCCATCGCCATGGACGGCACCTGCACCGGCGAGCACGGCATCGGCCAGGGCAAGGTCGGCTTCCTGCGTCACGAGCTCGGCCATGGCGTCGAGGTCATGCGCACGATCAAGCAGGCGCTCGATCCGCTGAATATCATGAACCCGGGCAAGATCCTGCCCCGTGTTGGTCACTAGTCATGTCGGCGGCCGAGGCCCTGCTGCCGATCGAGGTGCCACCATCATCGGCCGGCGCGCCATTGCCGCATGTCTTTGCAAATGAAGAGCGGCTGTTGATCGCGTATCTCGCCGACGTTCCGGATCCTTCGTTCGATGGCACGAACGCGCGCTCGGTTTCGCCCGCGACAGGCGACCAATCCGTCGCAATCCTGACGGTGGAACCATACCTGGCGCTTCAATTCGGTCCGCCGAACGATGAAGCCATCAGCGGGCATCGGCTCTATGGTCTCGGCCTG
The DNA here is from genome assembly GCF_003952505.1 of Mesorhizobium sp. M4B.F.Ca.ET.058.02.1.1. Lineage (NCBI taxonomy): Bacteria > Pseudomonadati > Pseudomonadota > Alphaproteobacteria > Hyphomicrobiales > Phyllobacteriaceae > Mesorhizobium > Mesorhizobium sp. M4B.F.Ca.ET.058.02.1.1. The sequence goes on from NZ_CP034450.1 coordinate 107,944, forward strand.
CAACCATATTCTGCGTTCGAAGTCTTCAACTCGTCCTGGATCGCTTCCCTGGAAAAGGCCAATCGGGTTCATCCATCCCATATGCCTGAGCTGTTTTCGGACTATCGGCATTTCATCCTGACGTTCCACGACTCGACCATCGAGTTCGTTGCGAAGAAATTCCTGATCAGCCTTTGCACGGGTGCGGTCTTGTCCGCCCTGATGGAAGCGGCGCGGCATTGACGCGGCGGACTGTCCCCACAGCTCCCTGCTTGCCGAGGACGCAGCCGAATTGCCTCTTTATCGACACGCTGATGCGGGTACAGTGCAGCTGACTTTCAACGATCGCTGGTGCTGATGCTCGCACGCCTGTTCGTGATCTTCGGTGGCCTGTTCGTGCTGGTGCTGTGCGCGGCGCTGGTGGTGCCGTATTTTATCGACTGGGCAGGCTACCGCGCCGATTTCGAGCGCGAGGCGAGCGCCATCCTCGGCCGCAAGGTCACCGTCGAGGGTGACGCCACGGCAAGGCTGCTGCCGTTTCCCTCGGTGACCTTCTCCAATGTTTCGGTCGCCGGCGGTCCCGACGGCCAGCCGGCGATGACGGTCGAGACCTTCTCGATGGATGCGGAGCTGGCACCCTTCCTGCGTGGCGAGGTGCTGATCTTCGACATGCGGCTGGTGCGGCCGAAGGCGACGATCGACATCGCCGCCGACGGCACGGTCGACTGGGCGATGCGGCCGACCTCGCCCTTCGATCTCAACCAGATCGCGATCGAGAAGCTGACGGTGACGGAAGGCGAGGTCGCCTTGCGCCATGCCGCCGGCGGGCGCAGCCACCTGATTTCCGAGATCAATTCGACCATCTCGGCGAAGTCGCTCGCCGGGCCATGGCGGATGGATGGAACGCTCAAGCTCGACGGGCTGCGCACCAATGTCACTGCCTCGACCGGCAGAGCCGAAGGCAATGGCCAGATGCGGCTGCGGCTGAAGGCCGATCCGGACGCCTATCCGCTGGTCATCGAGACCGACGGCAATGCCGGCCTCGTCAAGGGCGCCGTCGCCTATTCCGGCCAGTTCAAGATCTCCGGCAACGACAGGAATTCGGCCGAGCTGCGCGGCACCGGCGGCGAGACGGTGAAGGTCTCGGCCGGCAAGCCAGATCCAGGCTTCCGGCTCAACGGCAAGTTCTCGCTCGATCACCAGAAGCTCGCCTTCGACGAGTTCCGCTTCGAGACCGGACCGCTCGACAATCCGTATACCGCCGACGGCAAAGCCTCCGTCAATCTCGGACCGAACCCGCGCTTTTCGATCGAGGCCAATGGCGCGCAGGTGCAGTTCGATGAAGCCGTCGGCGCCGCCGCAGTCACCGGCGTAACGCTCGACCAGCGCGTCAATGCGCTGGAGCAGGCGCTTCTGCATATGCCGAAGCCGACCATCCCAGGGACCGTCGAGGTGAGACTGCCGGCCGTGGTCGCCGGTGACACGACGGTGCGCGACGTCCACCTCTCGGCCGAGCCGGCCGAAGGCGGCTGGTCGGTGAAGTCGCTTGCCGCGACCTTGCCCGGCCGAGCCACTCTCGAAGCCAACGGCATGCTCAGCGTCGAGGACCATTTCGGCTTCAGCGGCTCGCTGCTGCTCGCCGTGGCGCAGCCGTCGGGCTTCGCCGCCTGGTTGTCCAGGGATGTCGACGAGGCGATCCGCCGGCTGCCGGCCGCCGGTTTCAAGGCCAAGGTCGATCTCAGCGAAAAGCGGCAGGCCTTCAGCGATCTCGAACTGATCCTCGGCAAGGCGAAGTTTTCCGGCCGCATCGATTCCAGCCAGCCGGACGACGCCAGGCCTTCGGTGCTGATGCGGCTGGAGGGCGGCGAGCTCGACGTCGACGGGCTGGCGGCTTTCGCCTCGATCTTCGTCAGCGACAAGGGCGCCAACCGGTTTTCCGACCGCGACCTCGACTTCCAGATCAAGGCCGGGCCGGTCAGCGCCGGCGGGCTGACGGCCGACATGGTCGACACGGCGCTGAGGCTGCGTAAGGGATTGCTCGAGATCGACCGGCTGTCGGTCGGTGGCCTGGCCGGCACCTCGATCAGCGCCACAGGGCGGATCAAGGATTTCCCAGAGAGCCCGACCGGCAAGCTCGATGCCTCTGTGGTCGCCGTCGATCTCAAGCCGCTGGTCGACGTGGCCGCCCAGCACTATCCCGACAATGAGCTGCTGAAAGGACTGGCGGCCCGGGTGGCCGCCTATCCGCAACTGCTCCAGGATGCCCGTATCGATCTGGTGACGAGCGCCGCCGATAATGGCGACGGCACGATCGGCCTGGCGATGAGCGCGCAAGGCAAGGCGGGCGGCTCGGCCTTTTCGGCATCGCTGTCGGGCAAGGGCAAGGCCGATCAGCTGGCCGAAGCGCCGCTGGCGCTGACCTTCAACGCCAGGAGCCCGGATGCCGCCGCGTTGCTGGCGCTCTACGGCCTGCCGGCATTGCCGCTCGGCATGTTGGGTGAGGCGACCACCGATATCTCCGCCAAGGGCTCGCTCAGCGGCGGGCTGGCGACGGACTTCAGCTTGGCGGCCGACGACTTCAAGGCCGAGTTCCAGGGAACGGTTGCCGATACGCCGCAACAGGGCGTGTCGGCCAAGGGTAAGGTCAGTCTCGAAGGTTCCGACATCGAGCCCTGGCTGATGACGACCGGCGTCGGCCTGCCGGGCATGGGGACGGGAACCTCGGCCTCGCTGGCTGCAGATGCCGATTTCGGCAGCGGTCTGCTGGTGCTGAGCGGGCTGAACGGCGCCATCAACGAGGCGGCCGTTTCCGGCGACGTCAATGTCGACGTGAAGGATGGAATGCCGCACCTTGCCGGCGCGCTGGCGCTCGACGAGCTCGATCTCGATCCGACGGCGGTGGCGCTGTTCGGCGATCAGTCCTTCCTGGCCGGCAAGGGCGGCTGGCCGACGGCACCGTTCAGCCAGAAGTCCAGCCTGCCCTTCACCGCCGACCTTGATCTGACCACGGGGGCGCTCGCCGCCGGGCCGTTCGCCACCGCCCATGACGCGTCGCTGTCGTTGAAGCTCGACCAGGAGGGCATCCGCGTCTCGGACCTCAAGGCCAGGCTCTTCGGCGGCGCGCTGACCGGCCTGTTCGAGCTGAAGAACAATGACGGCACCGGGCTTTTCTCCGGCCAGATGAAGCTCGCCGGTGCCGATCTTTCGGCCCTGTTGCCAAATGCCGGCCTGAGCGGCAGTGGCGATGTCTCGACGGCGCTGTCGACCAGCGGCAAGTCCGTCGATGCGATGGCAGCCGCTCTGTCCGGTTCCGGTACGGCGACGCTGAGGGGGCTCACCATCGCCGGCGTCAACCCGGACGCCTTTCCCGCCTTCGTCGAGAAGGCCGATTCGATCGGGCGCGATATCGACGCGGCCAAGACCGCAGGCTTCGCGCCGGAGATCGCAGCCAATGGCAATTTTGCCGCCAAAGACACCGAGATTGCCTTCACGGTGGCCGGCGGCACGCTGCGTGCGCCGCCGATCAGCCTCGACAATCCGGCGGCGACGCTGTCCGCCGACGTCACGGCGAATCTCAACGCCAGCACCGTCTCGGCAAAGGGCGCCATCACCTACCGGCCAGGCGACGAGGCGCTGGTCGGCTCCGAGCCGGCGGTGAATTTCAGTGTCGAGGGGCCGCTCGGCGCCGCCGACCGCCTGTTCGATAGCGAGCCGCTGGCGCAGTTCCTGACGCAGCGCGCGCTGGAGAAGGAGCAGCAGCGGGTCGAGGCGATGCAGGCCGCGCTCTTGGAGAAGCAGCGGCTGCGCCGCGAGGTGCGCTATTACGCGGCACTGCAAACCGAACGCGACCGGGCGGCCGAGGAACTGCGCCGGCAACAGGAGGAGGCGCGGCTGCAAGCCGAGGCTGAGGCCAAGGCAAAGGCTGAAGCGGAGGCGCAAGCCAGGGCCGAAGCCGAGGCAAAGGCGCAGGCGGAGGCCGAAGCGAAAGCCAAGGCCGAGGCGGATGCGAAGGCGCAAGCCGAGGCCGACGCGAAAGCCAAGGCCGAGGCCGAGGAAAAGGCGCAAGCCGAGGCGGGCGCCAAAGCCAAGGCCGATGCCGAAGCGAAAGCCAGGGTGGAACAGCAGGCGGCTGACGCGGCGGCCAAGGCGCAAGCCGAGGAAGAACGCCGAAAGGCCGAAGAGGCACTGCGCATCGCCTCGGAAGAAAGGGCCAAGCGGGACGCCCAACGCAAGGCCGCCCAGCAAGCACCAAAGGTCGATGGCTCCCTTCCTGGCGTCAATGACGGTTCGGCTCCACCGCCACCGAAGCCCAAGTCCAATCCGTTCACGATCGACAACCTGCTGAAGTCGCTGGATGGCGGCTAGGACGAACCGCTCTTCCCGCGTTTGGCCCAATCCAGAACGCAAAGCCTGAGCGCGGAGGAGAGGTTGGCGTCGCGCGGACGGGTTTCGTCGATCTCGGCGACGAGAGCGGCAAGCGTCAGCTTTCGCGCCGCGGCGATGGCGACGAGATCGTCGTAGAAGGCCTTTTCGAGCGAATAGCTGGTGCGATGGCCGCGGATGGTCACGGAACGCTTTTCGACCGGGCTCACGTAAGGCGCTCAGCTCTCGTTTGAATCACCAGGCTTTTCGCGGCGATGGTCGGCGATGAAGTGCTCGGCCTTGTCGGCGGCCATGCGGTCACGGTCCCGATCGGCTTTGGAGCGGCCATGCAGGGCACGGTTCTCGCCGGCCTGCCGCTCCTTCTCGGTCCGCGCCTTCTGCTTGCGGACCTGGCGGAGATTGACGACGTCGCCCATGCCGCACCGTCCGGGGAATTATTTCTTGCGGAAGGCGTCGAGAGACACCACGTCGGCGCTTTTGCCGGCGTCTGCCGCGGCGGGCTTCTTGTCGGCCTCGGCGGCGGCTTTCTTCTTCGTCTCCGGTTTCTTCTCGGTGACGACGGCCAGCGGCTCGGGCGTGGGCTGCGCCGGTTCGTCCTCGGCCGCCCCATCAGTCCTGACATCGAACTCGAGCTCGAAATTGACCGAGGGATCGTAGAAGCCGCGCACGGCGGAGAAGGGGATTTCGAGCTTCTCCGGCACATCGGAAAAGGAGAGGCCGACCTCGAAGCCGGTGTCGGACACTTTCAGGTCCCAGTACTGGAACTGGATGACGATGGTCATCTGCTCCGGATAGCGCTCGCGCAGCCGCGAGGACACGCGAACGCCCGGCGCGCCGGTGAGGAATGTGATGAAGAAATGATGGTTGCCTGGAAGGCCGGTGCGCGCGACTTCGGCCAGGACCTTGCGCATAACGCCGCGCAACGCCTCCTGGGCCAGAATGTCGTAGCGGATGTGGTCGTCGGCCATGTAGCGGGTCGGGTTCCGTTGAATCGTCCGCATAGCTGTAATGAAGCTTGAGCGCGGCGTAAACCGCATATAGATCGCAGCCCTCTCGAAGCGAGGGCCATTGCCGGTGTTTTGATGGCTCAGGCGCCGACGAGCACGCTCTTCTTGGCCGCATGCGCCGTGGCCTTCTGCCTGCCGAAGGCGCGAAGGAAGGTGCGCACGCCATTGCTGGCGGATTGCAACACTTCGCTTTCCTTTGGCGCGCCGCCAAGCATGAAGGTTATCTGCAATTCCGCGTTGACGAGAGCCAGGAACTGGCGCGCAGCCACGTCGGGGTCCTCGATCGAGAGATAGCCGGCATACGCAAGACGGGCGAAGCGGGCGGCAAGCGCCGACCAGGTGCGGCCCGGGCCTTGCTCGCGCCATTCGGCGAACAGTTCGGGATAGCGCTCGCCCTCGGCCTGGATCAGCTTGCGCAAGAACCTGCCGTCGCGGTTGCAGATGCAGTTGCGGTTCATGCGCACGGCGAAGCCAACAAGATCGGCCGCGATGTCGGTGGGCTGGTCGGGAAAGGTGGCGATGGTGGCGAAGATGCCGGCGTTGCAGCGCTCGGTCAGGTCGCGCACCACGGCGATGAAGAGCTTTTCCTTGTCGCCATGATGGTTGTAGACGGTCTGGCGCGACACGCCGGCCTCGGCGGCGATCAGATCGATGTTGGCGCCGGCAAACCCTTCGCGGCAGAAGACCGAAGCAGCGGCCTCGACGACCGAAATGCGCTTTGCCTCGTGGCTGCGTGGCGGGAAATTGTCAGGAGAAACGCAGGGCTTCATAAAAAACTATATAGCGGCGATTGACGATTTGGACAAGAGTGTCTAATTTTGTGGACATAACACAAGGCATTCGCTCCGGAGAGACAATAGGTCCCCTCTGAGGTGTCGGAATGTCGCGGGATGGAACGTCCTGGGTTAGACGCCGCTTTCGCGGCGGCAGCCAGATCCGAAAGAAGCCTAATCATGAGTCCCAAATTCCTCCGCATCGCGGTCGTGCTCGGCCTGTTGTCCGCCATCGGCCCGTTCGCCATCGACATGTATCTTCCGGCCCTGCCGTCGATCGGCGAGGACCTGCATGCCGGCACCTCTGCGGTGCAGATGAGCCTGCTGATCTTCTTCCTGTCGATGGGCTTCGGCCAGATTCTGGTCGGGCCGATCTCGGACATGGTCGGCCGCAAGCTGCCGCTTTATGGCGGCCTCGCATTGTTCATGGTCGGCGGCATCGGCTCGGCGATGGCGCCGACCATCGAATGGCTGATCGCCTTCCGGTTCCTGCAGGGCCTCGGCGCCAGCGCCGGCATGGCCATTCCGCGCGCCATCGTGCGCGACCTGCACACCGGCAATGAGGCGGCCAAGCTGATGTCGTTGCTGATGCTGGTGTTTTCGGTATCGCCGATCCTGGCGCCGCTGACCGGCAGCCAGATCATCGAGAGCTTCGGCTGGCGCGCCGTGTTCTGGACGGTGACGGGCGCGGCGGTGCTTGCCACCATCTTGCTTGCGACTTCGCTCAAGGAAACGCGGCCGGTCGAGGAACGTGCCGGCTCATCCTTCGGCGCGGCGTTGTCGGGCTACCGCTTCCTGATGGGCGACCGCAACTTCCTCGGGCTGGTCTCGATTGCCGGCTTCGGCATCGCGAGCTTCTTCGTCTACCTGTCGAGTTCGTCCTTCATCCTGATCGATCACTACGGCCTGTCCCCGTCGGTCTATAGTGTGTTCTTCTCGATCAACGCGGTTGCCTTCATCGGCATGTCGCAACTGACGGGAATGCTGGCGGATCGCTTTGGCTTGAAGCGCGTCGTCTGGGTGGCGGTGACTGGCTATGCGACGACGATGGTGGCGCTGTTCGCGATCATGGCCTCGGGCGTCGACCGGCTCGACGTGATGGCGGCGCTGCTCTTCGTCGGCTACGGCTTCCTCGGCCTGGTCATCCCGACGACCTCGGTGCTGGCCATGGAAGAGCATGGCGAGATCGCCGGCACGGCCTCGGCGCTGATGGGCACGCTGCATTTCGCCATCGGTGCGCTGGCCATGGGTGTCGCCGGACTGTTCTTCGACGGCACCCCGCTGCCGATGGTGGCCGGCATTACGCTCTGTGCGGTGATTTCTTTCACCCTCGCCAAGCTGACGCTCGGCCGCGCGCGGGAGACGGTGGAAGCGCCGGCCGAGTAAGCAACGCTCAATATCGTAACAGAAAGGCCGGGCTCGCCCGGCCTTTTTCATGTTTTGCATAAACCCGCCGCATCGGGAACGAAACGCAATCGCGCCTCCATTGGACGCGCGGGAACAGGTCGTGGCCCCGCGCCTGGGCCAAAAACTTGCGGTTGCAAAAAGTGGGAGGAGGGGAGAAGTGGAGGTTTCTGTTGCCAGGTACCTCCGAACCCCGCCTAGAAGTGCGAACCTCTAGGGCTTGATTTGAAGCGTTCGCACTGCATTACGCAGCGAGACGAGCTTCCGCATAGTTGTCGTTGGCAACTATAAGTTTAGCCCGATGACGGTGGTACAATGCCGGGCAAAAGTACGATCTTTACACCTTCGTCGATCCTATTTCGCCCCCAGCAAAAGCCGCTCTTTTCGAAAGAGCGGTTTTTGGTGGAGGCGCCGGGTACCGCCCCCGGGTCCGAACGGCTTATTGCATCGCCTGTTTATCGCCATAGTCGGTCAAGCCGACGAAACGAATATAGGGGCCGATCATGGAAATTGAAAGGCCGAATGGGACTTTGTCCCTATCTCAAAATGGATCGTCGAGGGTTGACTTGCCGGCGCGCTCAACCGAAGCTTTGCACCGGTGAGGAGTTGCTACCCAGCGCACAGATTGCGTAGCGCGCCACAAGCCTCATCGACCGGATCCGTGGCGCCGAGGAGGGGATTTTTCCGATGGCCGACTATCTTGCGGATGTGAAGAAGTACGACGCTGGCGCCAGCGCCGACGCGGTCGAGAAGATCGTGAAGCACCTGGGCATCGCGCTCAGAAACCGCGATTCCTCGCTGGTGTCCTGCACGGACCCGAAGGAACTGGAACGCGTGCGGGAGAACTGGGCCGCCAAGAAGCTCGGCGTCGCCGACGCCAACAAGGCCGATGGCGCGATCGAGAAGGCCTGCAAGGCGATGGCCTCCGACAACACCAAAAGCCGGGTGACTTTCTACTATCTGGTGGCGAAGGATCTCAGCAAGCTCGGCTCCCTCTGAAGCATGACGACAGGGCGGCAGCCGGCGCGACCTGGTGCCGGCGCCGTCAACATCGGCGCGTCCACATCTGCGGCGGGCTTTGTGGTATTCGATCGACGGCCGGTCGGTTATGATTGCTTGACACCCGAATCGAGGCCAAGCCGATGCGCCAGTATCTCGACCTGTTGAAGCATGTGCTGGAGAACGGCGTCGACCGCGGCGACCGCACCGGCACCGGCACCCGTGGGGTGTTCGGCTACCAGATGCGTTTCGACCTCTCACGCGGCTTCCCGGTCACGACAACCAAGAAGCTGCATCTGAAGTCGATCATCCACGAGCTGCTCTGGTTCCTGGCCGGTGACACCAACATCAAATACCTCAAGGACAATGGCGTCTCCATCTGGGACGAATGGGCGGACGAGAACGGCGACCTCGGTCCGGTCTATGGCAAGCAATGGCGCTCGTGGCCGGACGGCCGTGGTGGCGAGATCGACCAGATCGCGGGTCTTTTGAAGGAGATACGCCGGAACCCCAACTCGCGGCGACTGATCGTCTCGGCGTGGAACCCCGCCGAGGTGGAGGCGATGGCGTTGCCGCCCTGCCACTGCCTGTTCCAGTTCTATGTCTCGGAAGGCCGCCTCTCCTGCCAGCTCTACCAGCGCTCCGGCGACATTTTCCTCGGCGTGCCGTTCAATATCGCTTCCTACGCGCTGCTGACGCTGATGGTGGCGCAGGTGACGGGGCTTAAGCCCGGCGATTTCGTCCATACGCTTGGCGATGCGCATCTCTACTCGAACCATTTCGAGCAGGCGCGCGAGCAACTGCGGCGCACGCCGAAGCCGCTGCCGACGATGTGGATCAATCCGGAGGTGAAGGACCTTTTTGCCTTCCGGTTCGAGGATTTCCGGCTCGAGAACTACTTCGCCGATGCCACCATCAAGGCGCCGATCGCCGTTTGAGGTGTGCTGATATTCAGGTGATGCCGGCTTGCGAACGGCGGTTTCCTGCGCTTCCGGTGCTCACGCACTTTAAGTACGCTCCGCTCCGGTTCTCGGAAATAGCCGTTCTCGGCTCGGCCTGACCTGAATCTCAAAGCACCTTCGGCCCAATGTCAGAATTTGGAGTCTGACCCGTCCGACAATCGCCGTCAGTCGATGCCGACCATGACATCCGAGGCCTTGATCACGGCATAGGCCGGCTTGCCCTTCCAGCTTGAGGTCGGCAACCGCCTCGTTGGTGATCGAGGCGGTGACGACGGCACCGCCGGTGTCAATGCGGACATGCGAGGTGGTGGTTCCCTTGACGATCTCGACGATCGTGCCCTTGAGGATATTGCGGGCGCTGATCTTCATGACGGGCTCGTTCGCTGTGTCTGCCAAAATCCATCGTAGGCCGAGAAAACCCTGTCGCATAACGACAGGGGCCGCGAAAGGTCTTTCCTTGTTATATTCGTGCAGATATATCGGTCGGCAGGCATTGGGCTGATCGGATTTCAAACCCGGGGAGAATTTCATGACGCACAAAGGTTTTGGACTGGGAGCGATCGCCATTGGCGTTTTCGCGGCATCGCTGGCGATCTCGGCGCCGGCTGCCCGTGCCGAGGACAAGCTGATCGTGTTTGCGGCGGCCAGCCTCAAGGACGCGCTCGACGGCGTCAACAAGGCCTGCGAGGCCGATGTCGGCGAGGCGGCGACCATCTCCTACGCGGCAAGCTCAGCGCTTGCCAAGCAGATCGAGGGCGGCGCGCCGGCCGACATTTTCATCTCGGCCGACCTCGACTGGATGAAGTATCTGTCCGACAGGAAGCTGACCAAACCCGACACCGAGGTGAAGCTGCTCGGCAACCAGATCGTGCTGGTGGCGCCGACGGATTCCAAGGTTGAGGCCAAGATCGAAAAGGGCTTCGACCTTGCCAGGCTTATCGGCGATGGCAGGCTTGCCATGGGCGACGTCAAGGCTGTGCCGGCCGGCAAATACGGCAAGGCGGCGCTGGAATCGCTCGGCGTCTGGTCTTCAGTGGAAGGCAAGGTCGCGCAGGCCGAGAATGTGCGCGCGGCGCTGAAGCTGGTGTCGACCGGCGAGGCGGGGCTCGGCATCGTCTATGCCACCGATGCGCATGCCGAAAAAGGCGTCAAGGTGGTCGGCACCTTCCCGGAGGGCTCGCATCCGCCGATCATCTACCCGGTTGCCCAGACGGCAGATTCGAAGGACAAGGATGCGCCGGCATTCCTGAAGTGCCTCGAATCCGCGAAGGCGGCAGAGCTCTTCAAGGCGCAGGGCTTCACCATCCTGGCGCCTTCCAACTAAGGCAGCGTCCCGACGCATGAACTGGCTGCTGGACCTCACTCCCGACGAATGGAATGCGGTCCGGCTGTCGATCAAGGTGGCGACGGTGGCGATGCTTTTCAGCCTGCCGCCGGGCATCGCGATCGCGCTCGTGCTCGCCCGTGGCCGGTTCTGGGGCAAGACGCTGCTCAACGGGCTGGTGCATCTGCCGCTGATCCTGCCGCCGGTGGTGACCGGCTACCTGCTGCTGCTGACCTTTGGCAAGCGCGGGCCCGCCGGCGCGTTCCTGGCCGAGCATTTCGGCATCGTCTTTTCCTTCCGCTGGACGGGTGCAGCACTTGCCTGCGGCGTGATGGGCTTTCCGCTGATGGTGCGGGCGATCCGGCTGTCGATCGAGGCGGTCGACCGCAAGATGGAGGCGGCGGCCGGCTCGCTCGGCGCCAATCCACTCTGGGTGTTTGCCACCATCACCTTGCCATTGATCCTGCCCGGCCTGATCGCCGGCTCGATCCTGTCCTTCGCCAAGGCTATGGGCGAGTTCGGCGCCACAATCACCTTCGTCTCCAATATCCCCAACGAGACGCAGACGCTGCCGTCGGCGATCTATACCTTCACGCAGGTGCCGGGCGGCGATGACGGCGCGCTCAGGCTGACGCTGATCTCGATCGTCATCTCGATGGCCGCACTGGTGGCGTCTGAGATGCTGGCCTGGCGCGTCGGCCGGCGGATGGATATCGAATGACGCTGCTCGTCGAAATCGGCCACCGCCTCGGCGATTTCGCGATCGACGCCAGTTTCGAAAGCGCTGGCCGCCTGACGGCTCTGTTCGGTCCTTCGGGCTCCGGCAAGTCGACGCTGATCAATTTGATCGCCGGGCTGATCCGACCGGAGAGGGGGCGGATCGCTGTCGATGGGCGCGTGCTGGTCGACACCGACACCGGCGCCTTCGTGCCGATGCACAAGCGGCGCATCGGCATCGTGTTCCAGGACGCGCGGCTCTTTCCGCATTTGAGTGTCGCAGGCAATCTGCGCTATGGCCGATGGTTCACGCCGGCGTCCGAGCGCTATGCCGACATCGATGGCGTGGTCGATCTGCTGGGCATCGGGCATCTGCTCGACCGGCGGCCGGCTAAGCTCTCCGGCGGCGAGAAACAGCGCGTGGCCATCGGCCGGGCGCTGCTCGCCAGCCCGAAACTGCTGCTGATGGATGAACCGATGGCCTCGCTCGACGAGGCGCGCAAGGCGGAGATCCTGCCCTATGTCGAGCGGCTGCGCGACGAGACGAATATCCCTATCGTCTATGTCAGCCATTCCGTCGCCGAAGTGGCGCGGCTGGCGAGCGACGTGGTGGTGCTGGCGCACGGCAAGGTCGCGGCCGCCGGTCCGACCGGAGCGATCATGCAGCGGCTCGACCTTTTGCCGGCGGAAGAGCGCGGCGAGGGCGGCGCGGTGCTGGACACCAAGGTGCTGCGCCATGACGAGAGCTTCGGGATGACCGTGCTCGACTCGCCGGCGGGCGAAATCCGCGTGCCGCGCCTGGCGCGGCCGTCTGGTGCGCCGGTGCGGCTGCGCATCCGCGCCCGCGACGTCATGATCGCGACCGAGCAGCCGGCGGGTCTCAGCGCGCTCAACATACTGGCGGGGACAATCACGGCGGTGAGGCCGGGTGTCGGACCGACGGTGGAGATCGCCATCGAATGCAATGGCGTGACGGTTCTGGCGCGCATCACCGAACAGTCGAAGCACACGCTTCGGCTCGCGCTCGGCCGCAAGGTCTTTGCGGTGATCAAGACGGTGAGCTTCGACAGCGCGACGACGGGGCCAGGGCTGCCATCCGAAGCCGATGGGTGACGAAAGGACAATGTCGCTATGTTGGTTTGGAATAGCGATAGAGCCGTCGAGGGTGCTAGTCTGATCGCGGAGGACAAAGATGCCGTCGCTGAGCTTGCGGATAAACCTCGATCCCGACGGGCGTATCGGGCCGGGCAAGATCGAGCTTCTGGAGCAGATCGCTGCCTTCGGCTCGATATCCGCCGCGGCGCGCGGCATGGAGATGTCCTACAAGCACGCCTGGGACCTGGTCGAGGACATGAACCGGGTGTTCGGCAAGCCGCTGGTATCGGCGCAGACCGGCGGCAAAAAGGGCGGCGGCGCCCAACTGACCGCGGTCGGCCTGGCGGTCGTCAGCCGCTTCCGGGCCATAGAGCGGGCGGCGACATCCGCGGCGGCGCAGCACATGGAGGCCTTGCAGGCGGAAATCGATGCCGGTTGAGTGCCGCCCCGTTCCGAGTGGTCCCTATTCCTCGGGCTCGCCGGGTTTGCGCAGCAGATAGGTGTCCATGATCCAGCCCTTCCTTTGCCGGGCTTCCTCGCGCACTCTTTCGATCTCCGCGCCGACATCGCCAAGGCGGCCGGAGATGGCGATCTCGTCCGACGTGCCGAGATAGGCGCCCCAGTGGATGACGAGATTCTCGTCGGCCAGCGTGTTGAAGGCGCATTTTCCGTCGAGCATGACGACCGTGCTGCCGGCATTCTCGGGCATGCCCTCCTCAGTCAGGCGGCGGCCGGTGGTGATCAGCACGGGGTCGCCGATACGATTCAGTGCCATCTTGTGGCTGGCGGCCAGCGCCTGGACGGCGGTGATGCCGGGAATGACCTCGAGCGCGAAATCGACGTTGCCACGCCGACGCACCCGCTCGAGGATGCGCAGCGCGCTGTCGTAGAGCGAGGGGTCGCCCCAGATCAGGAACGCGCCGCAGCCGTCTTCCGCAAGCTCGTCGCGGATCAGGCCTTCATAAATTTCGGCGATCGCCTCGTGCCAGTCGTCGACCGTGGCGCGGTAGGAAGGGGAGGGTTCGGCCCGCACCGGCACGTCGAATTCCACCCGACGCGATTTCGGGTTGGTGACGAAGCGGTCGCAGATTTGCCGGCGCAATTCGGCGAGATCGGTCTTTTTCGCGCCCTTGTCGGGAATAAACAGGACGTCCGCCCGGTTGAGGCCGCTGATGGCCTGGACCGTCATATGTTCGGGATTGCCGGCGCCGATGCCGATGACCAGAAGCTTGCGCATGGGCGCTCTCCTGCCCGATCGGGGCGCCGGTGTCCAGACAGCATGGGGCAAGCGGCAACACGAGCGTTGAAGGGGCTTTGAAACGCCACATTGAAACGGCTAGAGCAGTTCATCGTTTGGTGGAAACGCTGAACTGCTCTAGCTATTTGTCTTACGCAATTCCGGACGGAAAACCGCTACACACTTTTCCTGGAATTGCTCTAGATGTGGACGCGCATCCGGTTGGGGCCGGCCCTGCCGTCGAGAGGGGGACCCATGTTCCGCACCATCCTGACCGCAGCGCTGGCTTTGTCGGCCGCGCCGGCGTTCGCCAACGATTCGATTGCCGAGCTTGGAACCGGCGGGCTGATCCTGTCGCGCAGCGATGCCGTCGCCATGGAGAGCGAGGACCTCTTCATCTCGCAAGAAAAAGTGACGGTCGACTATGTCTTCCGCAACAACACCGACAAGGATGTCGACGCCATCGTTGCCTTCCCGATGCCCGACATCGAAGGCGACCCGAACGAGATGCCGGCGATCCCCGAGGCGCAGAGCGACAATTTCCTCGGCTTCGAGGTGACTATCGACGGCGTCGATGCAAAGCCGCAACTGGAGCAGAGAGCCTTTGCGGCGGGTATCGACATCAGCGCCGATCTCAAGGCGCAGAGCGTGCCGCTCTATCCGTTCGGCGACGCGGCCAAGGCGGCGCTGGCGAACCTTCCCAAGGAGGTCGCCGAGGATTGGGAGAACCGTGGCATCATCATCGAGGATACGGCCGACGACGGCTCGGGGATGAAGACCGTCTACGCCCCGTTCTGGCAATTGCGTTCGACCTACTGGTGGCGCTCGACCTTCCCAGCCAACAAGGCCGTGCATGTCTCGCACCGCTACAGGCCGAGCGTCGGCGGAACCTCGTCGGTCAGCTTTTTCTATGATGGCCAGTTCCAGGGGCAGTATGCGACCTATAAGACCCGCTATTGCATGGACGACGGCTTCGAGAACGCCGTGCGCAAGGCGGCCAAGGACAATCCCGACGGCTACCCGCAATATTTCGAAAGCAGGATCGCCTATATCCTGACCACGGGCGGCAACTGGGCCTCGGGCAGTATCGGCGATTTCAAGCTGACCGTCGACAAAGGCAGCCCGAAGAACCTGGTCTCCTTCTGCGGCGACAATGTACGGAAGGTCGGACCGACGACATTCGAGATGACAGCGAAGGACTTCTATCCTGAGCACGACATCGACATATTGCTGCTCGAGCCGTCGGACGACACGAGTGGCGGCGACAGCGGGAACGGTGGCTAATGGATATCGCAATCTACGTCGCCATCGCCGACAACGGCGTGATTGGGCGCGATGGCGGCCTGCCGTGGCGGCTTTCCACCGATCTCAAGCGGTTCAAGGCCGACACAATGGGCAAGCCGATCATCATGGGTCGCAAGACCTATGAGGGCATTGGCCGGCCGCTGCCGGGCCGGCTCAACATCGTGGTGACGCGCGACAAGGCCTGGCGGGCCGAAGGAATCGAAATCGCGCATTCGCTCAAGGAGGCCATCGCGCTTGCCAATGTGCGCGGGCGCTGCATGGCCGGCGCCGACGAGATCTGCGTTGTCGGGGGCGGCGAAATCTATGCCCAGGCATTGCCGCTGGCCGACCGACTGCATGTTACCCATGTGCTCGCAAGTGTCGAGGGCGATGCGCATTTTCCGCCGATCGACACGGACCAGTGGCGCGTCGCCAGCGCCGAGGACTTTCCGGCCGGCGAAAAGGACAGCCACGCGACCCGCTATACGGTCTACGAGCGCCGTGGCGGCGCAAACTGAAGACGACTGCGTCGCTTCTTGAAGACGATAAAGGGTCGCTACCGGTCCAAAACGGATGGCTGGCCGGCAGATCGCGTTGAAAGCGTGCCGTGGCGACCCTATAGAAGGATGACATTGGATATTGCGCTGTCAGGCCGGCGCCGAGGGAATTCCAAGCGAAAGGACATTCATGCCCTGGAACGACAAGAGCGGTGGCGGCGGCCCATGGGGCGGCGGCGGCAATCAGGGTCCCTGGGGGCAGGGGCCCAAGGGCCCGAGCGGCCCGCAGGGCTCACCGCCCGATCTGGAAGACATCATCCGCCGCGGCCAGGACAGATTGCGCCGCGCCCTGCCGGGCGGCGGTGGCGCCAGCCCCGCCGTATTCGGGCTGATCGCGGCTGCGCTGGTCGTGCTGTGGGCGTTCAAGGCGGTCTACACCGTGCAGCCCGACGAGGTTGCGGTCGAACTGCGCTTCGGCAAGCCGAAGGCCGAGCTGTCGCAGCCCGGCCTGCATTTCCACTGGTGGCCGGTCGAGACCGTCGAGACCGCCAACATTGCCGAGCAGCTGGTCGATATCGGCGGCGGCGCGAGCGGCAGCAACAGTTCCGGACTGATGCTCTCGGGCGATCAGAACATCGTCAACGTGCAATTCTCGGTCGCCTACCAGGTCTCCGACCCGAAAGCCTATCTGTTCGACGTGTCGGATCCTGACGGCATGCTGAGGCAGGTCGCCGAAAGCGCCATGCGTGAGGCCGTCGGCCGGCGGCCGGCGCAGGACATCTTCCGTGACGATCGCCAGGGCATTGCCGCCTCGGTGCGCGAGATCATCCAGACGACGCTGGACGGCTACAAGGCCGGCCTCAACGTCAACGCGGTCTCGATCGAGGACGCGGCGCCACCGCGCGAGGTGGCCGACGCCTTCGACGAGGTGCAGCGCGCCGAGCAGGACGAGGACAAGTTCGTCGAGCAGGCCAACCAGTATTCCAACCAGAAACTCGGCCAAGCGCGCGGCGCGGCGGCGCAGATCCGCGAGGACGCGGCAGCCTACAAGAACCGCGTCGTGCAGGAGGCCGAGGGTGAGGCGCAGCGCTTCATCTCGGTCTATGACGAATATGCCAAGGCGCCCGAGGTGACGCGCAAGCGGCTTTATCTGGAAACGATGGAGAGGGTGCTGAAGGACTCGAACAAGGTGATCGTCGAGCAGGGCAATGGGCAAGGGGTCGTTCCCTACCTGCCGCTGCCGGCACTGCAGCAGAAAGCGCCGGCGCCGGCCACCTTTGGCGCCACGACGGGAGGAAACCAGTGATGGCCAACCGTCTCCCCATCGTCGCCGTCGTCGCGGCGGTCATCCTGTTCCTGATCTATTCCTCGGTGTTCGTGGTCAACGCGCGCCAGCAGGCGCTGGTGCTGAGGTTCGGCGAGATCGTCGACGTTAAGACCGAGCCTGGCATTTATTTCAAAGCGCCTTTCGCCTTCTTCGATGCCGACAGCGTGCAGCTGATCGAAAACCGCGTGCTGCGCTTCGACCTCGACAACATCCGTGTCCAGGTGTCGGGCGGCAAGTTCTACGAGGTCGATGCCTTCATCGCCTACCGCATCTCTAACCCGCGCGTGTTCCGTGCGGCGGTGTCCGGCAGCATCGAGCTTGCCGAGCAGCGGCTGAGGACACGTCTCGATGCGGCGCTGCGCCGTGTCTACGGTCTACGCGACTTCGAGGCCGCGCTCTCCGAGGAACGCGCCGTGATGATGCGCGAGGTGCGCGACCAGCTCAGGCCCGACGCCACCTCGCTCGGCCTCGAGATCGAGGATGTGCGCATTCGCAGGACCGATCTCACGGCCGAGGTTTCGCAGCAGACCTTCGACCGCATGAAGGCCGAGCGTCTCGCCGAGGCCGAGCGGTTGAGGGCCCGCGGCAACGAGGCGGCGCAGCGCATCAAGGCCCGCGCCGACCGCGAGGTGGTCGAAATCGTCGCCGAGGCGCAGAAGGAATCGGAAATCCTGCGCGGTGAGGGCGAAGCCCAGCGCAGCGCAACCTTCGCCTCCGCCTATCAGCGCGACCCGGCCTTCTTCGAGTTCTACCGCTCGATGAACGCCTACGGTACGGCGCTGGACAACACCGGAACGACCATGGTGCTGTCGCCGGAATCCGAGTTCTTCCGCTATTTCCGCGACCCGAACAGCACGGAGACACCGGCAAAGCCAACGGCGCCGGCAACGCCGCCTGCGCAACCCGGCACCGGCCAGTAGCGTCCGGTGCAGGACTTTCTCGCGGCAATAGGCCTGGTCCTCGTCGTCGAGGGCCTGGTCTATGGCGGATTTCCTGGCCTCGCCAAGAAACTCGCCACCGAAGTCCTGTCGATGCCGGAGACGGCGCTGCGCATCGCCGGACTGGCGGCGATCGCCATCGGTGTCGGCATCGTCTGGCTGGTGCGCGGCTGACGAAATTTCTTGGTGCCGGCGTAACGGACGATTTATCCTCTGCCGATAGCCACAGCCGCAAACGTGCCGTATTTCTTGCCAACATGACGCAACGCGGCGTTTTTGCGGAAGCGCTTTCTTTCAGAAACACCGGGAGGCCCTCGATGACATCCAACACCCTTCTGCGCGTGGCCAGGCGGACGCTTGTCGCCGGCGCAGCGGCGCTGCTCGTCGGCACCCTCGTTGTCCCGTCCACCGTCACACCGACCGTCGCCGCCGACGGACCGGCTTCGGTCGCCGACCTTGCCCAGGGGCTGCTGGGTGCCGTCGTCAACATCTCGACCTCGCAGACGGTAAAGGGCACAGAGGGACCCGGCGCGGTGCCGATGCCGCAATTGCCCGAGGGCTCGCCGTTCCAGGACTTCTTCGACGACTTCTTCAAGAACCGCGGCGGCGACAAGGGCGGCGGCGGCCAGAAGGTGCAGTCGCTGGGCTCCGGCTTCGTCATCGATGCCGAGCAAGGCATCGTGGTGACCAACAACCACGTCATCGCCGACGCCGACGACATCGAGGTGAACTTCTCGGACGGCGTGACGCTGAAAGCGACACTGGTCGGCACCGACACCAAGACCGACGTCGCCGTGCTGAAGGTCGATCCGAAGGGCCACAAGCTGACGGCGGTGAAGTTCGGCGATTCCACCAAGATGCGCGTCGGCGACTGGGTGATGGCGATCGGCAATCCGTTCGGCCTCGGCGGCACGGTGACGGTCGGCATCGTCTCGGCACGCAACCGCGACATCAATTCCGGCCCCTATGACGACTTCATCCAGACCGATGCCGCGATCAACCGCGGCAATTCCGGGGGTCCGCTGTTCAACAGCCTGGGCGAGGTCATCGGCATCAACACGGCGATCATCTCGCCGTCGGGCGGCTCGATCGGCATCGGCTTCTCCATTCCCTCGCAGCTTGCCTCGGGCGTCGTCGAACAGCTTCGACAGTTCGGCGAAACGCGGCGCGGCTGGCTCGGCGTGCGCATCCAGCCGGTCACCGACGACATTGCCGAAAGCCTCGGCATGGCGACCGCAAAGGGCGCGCTGGTGGCCGGCGTCATCAAGGGCGGACCGGTCGACAACGGCACGATCCTGGCCGGCGACGTCATCATCAAGTTCGACGGCAAGGACATCCACGAGATGCGCGACCTGCCGCGCGTCGTCGCGGAAAGCCCGGTCGGCAAGGCAGTGGACGTGGTCATCGTGCGCAAGGGCGTCGAGCAGACGGTGAAGGTGACGCTCGGCCGGCTCGAGGACGGCGAGAAGCTGGCGAGCGGCGAAGATGGCAACACCGACGAGGACAATGGCGACAAAGCGCCCGCGGTGTCTACGGCCGCCGTGCTCGGCATGACTATCGGCGAGCTCAATGACGAAACGCGGACCAAGTTCGGCATCGCCGCCGACGTCTCCGGCGTCGTCATCACCGACGTCACCAAGGATTCGGCCGCGGCAGAGCGTGGCATCCAGCCCGGCGAGGTGATCACCGAGATCGCCCAGGAATCGGTCGCCACGCCGAAGGATGTCATGGACCGGATCGGCGCTTTGAAGGAGCAGGGGCGCAAGAACGCGCTGTTGATGTTGGCGTCGAAGACCGGTGAGTTGCGGTTTGTCACGATCCGGATGGATTGAGTCCGGTAAGGCCTGCAACAATCTGATTTCAATATGAAAAGGGCGGCTGACGAGCCGCCCTTTTTCTTGCCTGCCAGTCCTTGCGCGACAGAGCGTAGAGGACATGCCGCTTGAGATGCGGGTGGCTATCGGGGATCGAGGGGTGGTCGAAATCGCGAGCCGGGTCGGGGCTCATGCCGAGGCGTTCCATGACGGCCGTCGAGCGGCGGTTGGCGGCGACGGCGAAGGAGACGATTTCATCGCGGTCGAGCGTTTCGAAGCCAAAGGCGAGCCAGGCTTCGGAGGCCTCCGTGACATAGCCCTTGCCCCAGAATTCCGGCGCCAGACGCCAGCCGATCTCGATTGTGTCGGAAGGCATGGACGGCACGTGATCGGTCTCTAAGAGGCCGACAAAGCCGATGCATTCGCCCGTCGCGGCGATCTCGGCGGCGGCAAAGCCAAAGCCATCCTCGGCGATCCAGCCGCGAAATTCATCCATTTTGGCATCCGTCTCGGCGCGGTCGCGGCGGAACGGAAAGAATTCCATCACCTGCTCGTCAAAATTGATGCGATGGAAGAGCTCGCGATCACGGTCCTCCCAGTTGCGCAGGATCAGGCGCTCGGTGCGCATCGGTTTCATCCGGCAAACTCCTCCTGGCGATAGCCCTGGAGATAGAGCAGCGCCGTCAGATCGCCATGGTCGATGCGGACCTTGGCCTCCGCCGCCACCGAAGGCTTGGCATGCAGGGCAACGCCGGTGCCGGCAAGGCGGATCATGTCGAGGTCGTTGGCGCCGTCGCCGACGGCAAGCGCGTCGGCCGGTGTGAGGCCGAGGCGGGCAGAGATTTCAAGCAACGCCTCCGCCTTGGCGGCGCGGCCGAGAATTGGCTCGGCGACCAGCCCGGTGAAACGGCCGTGCTCTTCGATCAGGCGGTTGGCGCGGTTCTCCTGGAAGCCAAGCATCGCCGCGATGCGGCTGGTGAAGACATTGAAGCCGCCTGACACAAGTGCCGTCCAGGCGCCGTTGCCCCGCATGGTACGCACAAGCGCGAGGCCGCCGGATGCCAGCGTCAGCCGGTTTTCGATCAGACGGTCGACCACGGCGGTATCGAGGCCGTTCAACAGAGCCACGCGCTCGCGCAGGGCCGGCTCGAAGGCGATCTCGCCGTTCATCGAGCGCGCGGTGATCGCCGCGACACGGTCCTTGACGCCGATCTCGTCGGCCAGTTCGTCAATGCATTCCTGGTCGATCATCGTCGAATCCATGTCGGCGATGAGGATCTTCTTGCGCCGGCCCTCAGCCGGCTGGACGATCACGTCGACCGGGTGCGAGGCGAGCGCGGCGCGCAGGGCGGCGGCCGCTTCGCCTGCGTCGGCCTTCTCCGGCAGGACGAGATCGCAGGCAATGTCCTCGGCCAGCCAGCGAACAGCGCTTGCGCCGACCGACCGTGAGGCCATATTCGCAAGCGTGGCCGAGACAGCGCGGCCTTCGGGATGGGACACAAGCGTGGCGATCAGCGGCATCGAGACTTCCGGGCAGGCGGGCGAGGGCCGCGTGAAGAACGCGATCCTGATAGCCGGGCCGACCGCCAGCGGCAAGTCGGCGCTTGCGCTGGAACTCGCCGAGCGCGAGGGCGGCGTCATCGTCAACACCGATTCGATGCAAGGCTATTCCGTGCTCGACGTGCTGACGGCGCGGCCGGGTGCCGCCGATCTCGCCCGCGCGCCGCATTTTCTCTACGGCCATGTCCATCCGTCGGTCGCCTACTCCACCGGCGCCTGGCTGCGCAACGTCACGAAGCTGATCGACGACGGCCTGCTCGCCGGACGGCCGGTGATTTTCGTCGGCGGCACCGGGCTCTATTTTCGTGCGCTGGCCGAAGGGATTTCGGACATGCCCGACATTCCGCCGGCGATCCGCGACCGCTGGCGGCACGAGCTCAAGGAGCAAGGCGCCGACCGGCTGCACCGCATCCTTATGCGCGAGGATTCGGCGGTCGGCATGCAGCTCAGGCCGACCGACGGCCAGCGGATCGTGCGGGCGCTGGAGGTGCTCGACGCCTCGGGCCGTTCCATAGCCGAATGGCAGGCGGCGCGCGGCCAGCCGCTGATCGACCGCGACAGCGCGCGCTTCCTGGTGATCGAGCCGGACCGCGCGGAGCTGGTCGGCCGGATCGAGGCGCGGTTCGACAGCATGCTCGACAAGGGCGCGCTGGAAGAGGTCAAGCAGCTTATGGCGCTCGGCCTCGATCCGGACCTGCCGGCGATGAAGGCGATCGGCGTCCGCGAATTGCAGGCGGCGATGGCAGGACAGATGGGCTTCGCCGAAGCGATCGAGCGCGCCAAGATCGCGACGCGGCAATATGCCAAGCGCCAGGCCACCTGGTTCCGCCATCAACTGGGCCCGGAGTGGCGGCGCCTCCATTCTGCCGGCGACGCGATGCCTGCGATTTGATCTCCGGCCACTAATGCAATCACAAAACTAAATCAAAAACCTGATATTCTCGCTCAGGTTGTCCGGGTTAACCGTCCGTAAGGCCCTGCATGGCATAAGGTCCTTGGGATGTTTCCACGGGCAGCAGATGCGTTTCCATAAGGCGGAATCCGCTTTTTTCGTCTTTATTTTCGTGATCCTGGCAGCCGGCCTGGTGACGCTGCACGCCTATGGTTTCCTGCAAGCCATCGCCACTGACATGGACGCGGCTTCCCGCATCGAAAAGATCAAGTATCTCAATAGACTGCTGTTCGCGACCGGCGTGCTGCTCGCAACCGCGCTGTTCTTCGGCGTGTTCTTCATCTACCCCCTGATCCGCAGGCAGGCGACGGAAGAAGGTAAGTTGCGCGCCATGACGGTCTCGCTCAGCGCGCGTTCGGAAACGCTGGAGCACGCGGCGCTGACCGACGGGCTGACCGGCATGCAGAACCGGCGCTATTTCGACGACGCACTGAAGGAGTATCTCGAGGAGTTTCGCCGCATCGAAAAGCCGGTCGGGCTGATGATCCTCGATCTCGACCATTTCAAGCAGGTCAACGACACGCATGGCCACGATGTCGGCGACGAGGTACTGAGGGCAGTCGCCGGCTGCCTGAAGGGCATGACACGCTACCACGACGTGGTGGCGCGGCTCGGCGGCGAGGAGTTCGCCGTGGTGACACCGAACATGGACGCCGAACTGCTGGCCAAATTCGCCGAACGTATCCGCAAAGCGATCGCCAACATGTCGGTGCTGTCGGGCAATGTGCGCCTGAAGATCACCACCAGCGTCGGTCTTGCCGTCTGGGATCGCAAGGAAACGGCCGAGGACTTCTATCGCCGCGCCGACCGCCAGCTCTATGAGGCGAAGCGGCAGGGACGCAACCGCGTCTGCGCCTAAAATCCCATCATCAAATTCGTGATGCTGGCCGGCTGATGCCGTTTTTCTGCGCTTCCGGTGCTCACGGACTAAATGTCCGCTCCGCTCCGGTTCTCGAAAACGACACCATCCGACTCAGCCTGACGAATTTTCTGACGGAATTTACCCAGGCCCGCTCGGTGCTTTGGAATTTTCCCAGACATCAATCGTTCTGCGGGCGCATGCCGAAGGTTGCGGGCTTGAGGCCGTAGCGCGTGTCGAAGTCCTCGTCCGGCTGCATGCGCGGGGCGGCAGGCTTGCGGTAGTCCGGGTCGCCAGCCTGGCGGGCCGTATCGACGACCTCGGCGAAGGCCATCTGCTGCTGCGGCTTCGGCACGTTGCGCAGCCGCTCGACGATCGCGGCGAGATCGACGTCTTCGCCGGTTTCGGACGGTACCGCCTTTTCGCGCGTGCCCGTGCCGGGAATGAGCTCCTGCGCCAGTTTCTCGAACTTCAATCGCATGGTCGTCGCCACGCCCTCGCCGAAGGCGATGGCTTCACGCTGGCCCATAGAGGACAGGAAGGCCAGCGTCGAGGCCGAGGAATCGGCGATCGCCGAACGGATGATCGCCTGGTCCTGCTCGTTGGCCAGCCGCATGGCGAAGAAGGTCGAGCACTGCGACAGGATGGTCGGGTCGAGCTCGCCCGGACGCTGGGTGACGACGCCGAGATAGCAGCCGTATTTGCGGCCCTCCTTGGCGATGCGCGACAGCGCGTGCCGGGTCGGCGCGAAGCCGAGGCGCGGATCGGCCGGCATGTAGCGATGGGCTTCCTCGCACAGCAGCAGCAGCCGCAGCCGGCCCTCGCTCCACAGAGCCAGGTCGAAAGCCAGGCGCGCCAGCACCGAGCAGACGGAATTGACCACTTCGGAGGGCATGCCGGCCATCTCGAAGCAGGTTACCGGACGGCCATGGTTCGGCACGCGGAAGATGTTGCCGATCGTCTCGTGGATCGTGTCCTCGATCAGGCGCGAGTTGAACATGAATCGGTAGCGGGGATCGGACGCCGCCGATTCGATGCGCGTCTTTAGAGATTTCAACGTCGGGCGGTCGTTCTTGCTTTCGAGCATGCCCATGCGCTCGTCGATCTGCTTGATGAGATCGGCGATGCGGTAGGGCACCGGCGTATCGGCCGTCAGCGCGTCGCTGCCGCGCCTCAGATAGGTGCCGGAACCCGGGTTGCGATAGAGGTTCTTGGCGGCGGGGATGAGATCGCGCAGCACATCGACTTCCTCGGGCTCCGTCTCGCGCCCGCGAAACAGCACCTCGGCGAACTCTTCCAGCCTGAACATCCAGAAAGGCAGGTCCAGCGTCTTGGAATCGACCCTGACGCAATATTCGGGCAACGAGGCGGCGAACTCGTTGTGCGGGTCGAGGATGAGGATGCGCAGATCCGGCCGGGCCTCGATCGATTTGCGCAAAAGCAGCGACACGGCGGTGGATTTGCCGACGCCGGTGGTGCCGACGATGGCAAAGTGGCGCGCCAGGACATCGTCGATGGCGATGTTGGCGTCGATCGCCTCGTCCTGTGACAGCGTGCCAATGGTGATCGAATGCCGGCCGGCGAGGTCGTAGACGGCCTGCAAGTCGCGGCTGCGGATGCGATGCGCAATGGCGCCGATATGTGGGTAGGTGGTGATGCCGCGATCGAAGACCGGCTTAGCGCCCGGCTCGGCGCCGTCACGCACTTCGCCGATCAACTCGATGCTGACCTCGATCGGGTTCTGGCCCTCATTGCTCCAGGCGCGGTCCGACTTGCCGATTTCATAGACGAGGCCGACGGTTCGCGTCGAGCCGAGGTTGATCGAGATCATCTTGCCGACGGTCCATAGACCGGTGACCGTGCCTTCGACATCGTCGGCATAGGCGCTGATGGTGGCGCGCGCGCCGTCGCATTGCACGACATTGCCGAGAATGCGCTTGTCGTTCTGTTCCCTGTTGCGGCGCTCCTGCGAGGTCGCTTCTCCAACGGAGACTTCGCGTTCGACAAACATAGATGGCATGATCCCCATTCCCTCGACGTTCAGCCTACACAGATGAGGTTAAGCCGGGGTGAGGTCGGATGGTGTAGGCGGCGTTAAGCCGACCGCTAAGATTCGATCAAGCGCGCTCTTTCATTCCATGTCGTCATTCGATATATTGAACGAATGAATTATATAGCGAACGACATTTCATCCAGCCTTGGCTACAGGATACATTCGGAACGGACCTTGCGGAGCTGGTCGCTGGCGCAGCTGGCGGAGCGCTCCGATGTGTCGAAGGCAATGCTCAGCACCATAGAGCAGGGCAAGACCAGCCCGACCGCGGCGCTGCTGGTGCGCATCGCCGCGGCCTTCGGCATGACGCTGTCGACGCTCATTGCCAGGGCGGAACTCAAGGGCGGCGGCCTGCTGCGCGAAGGCGAGCAGCCGGTGTGGCGCGATCCGGCCACCGGCTATCTCAGGCGGCACCTCTCGCCCGCGTCGGACATGCCGCTCGAACTGGTCAAGGTGCGCTTGCCGGCGGGCGCCAGCGTCAGCTTTCCCGCGGCGTCCTACGCCTTCATCAAGCAGCAGATCTGGCTGATCGGCGGACGGCTCGACTTCACCGAGGGCGATGTCGTGCACAGTCTTCGGGCCGGCGACTGCCTGGCGCTCGGCGCGCCGTCCGACTGCACCTTCCATTCCCCGGGTCCGGACGCCGCCGACTATCTCGTCGCGCTGGTCAGGGGCTGACGGCATGGCGCGGCGTCCCCGACGCTCGCACAATGGCGGGCCGCCGCTCGACGACTATGACGGCCCGCCCTGGGCCAGGGCGACGCCTACATTTTCCTTGCCTGGCAGGCCGCCCACGCCAAAGCCTGGAAGGCGCCCAGCCGCGACGTCATGCTGATGCGGCTGGAGAGAGCCGAGCGGCTCGGCCTGACCTATGAGGAATACACGCTCGAGATCCTCGAGCGCGGCCGCCACCTCGGAGAAGGGGACGCCGAAGGGATTGCCGAAATCCGCAGCGCACGGAAACGAAGGCGGTTCAGCCATCTGGCGTGACACAGGTCTTCGCCGCGTCGCCGAAATTCACGTTTAGGGAATATGCCGCAACCATGAGTTCCATAAAAATCAGCACTCTGAATGAGGCCGCCGAGACGGAAAAACTGTTGGCCGCGCTTCTGGTCGAGACCGTGGCCGGCGGCGGCTCGGTGAGCTTCATGCATCCGTTGGCACAGGATGCGGCGGAGGCCTTCTGGCGGAAGTCGCTTGCCGCAGTTGCGCGAGGCGAACGGGTGGTGCTTGGCGCATGGGACGGCGAGGTCCTTGCCGGCACCGTCACCTTGCTGCTCGACTTTCCTCCCAATCAGGCGCACCGGGCCGAGATCGCCAAGCTGATGACCCCGCGTCGACCGTCGCGGCCAGGGTGTGGCGACCCGGCTGATGCGGGCGGCGGAGGACATCGCCATGGAGAGCGGGCGCACCTTGCTGGTGCTAGATACTGCAAGCGAGGAGGGAGCCTCCCGCCTCTACGAGAAGCTCGGCTTCACGCTGACCGGCGAAATCCCGGACTTCGCTCTGAAGCCGCATGGCGGATTGACCGGCACGCTGATCTACTGGAAACGGATCGGCGCAAGCCTACAGAGCGTCGATTCCGGCGAGGCGTGACAGCAGCCACAGACGAAAATCCTGCTCGGCCTGGGTCAGTCCCGCGGCCGAAGCGCGGGTCAGGAAATGGCCCGAGCTGCTGGAGAGCTCGAAGCCGGAAAGCGCCACAAGCGCCTTGCCGGCAAGTGCCGCATCGATCAGCGGCCTGGAGCCCAACAGGGCGCCGGCGCCGGCCTTGGCCGCCTCCATGGCGGCAACGAAACTGTCGAAGCGGTGCGAACGTCCAGTATGTCCCGGCACGCCGGCAGCGGTAAACCATTCGGCCCACATCTCGCGCGCGCCGGCGACCAGGAGCAAGGGCAGGGATGTCCAGTCCGTATTGCCGGCCAGCGCCGGAGAGGCGACCGGCACCAGCCGCTCAACGGTCAGCCTGTCGGCCTCGCGGCCGGGGAAGTTTCCGTTGCCGAAGCGGATATCGAGCGCCGAGCCCGGCTGGTCGTAGTCGGCGGGACGATGGATGGTCACCACGTCGAGCTGGATCCGCGGCAGGGCTCTCGCCAGGTCGGGGAGCGCAGGCACGAGCACCAGCAAGGCAAAGGAGATCGGCACCCGCACCGCCACGGTCTGGACGGCGCGCGGCTCGAACAATTCCGTGGTGCTGTTGGCGATGGTGGCGAAGGCCGACTGGATGTGGGGAAGATAGGCGGCGCCCTCAGGCGACAGCGCGACACCGCGGGCAAGACGCACGAACAGCCTGGTCTTCAGCCGCTGTTCGAGGGCGCGAATGTGCTGGCTGACGGCCGCCTGCGTCAGGCCGAGTTCGGCCGCCGCGGCGGTGAAGTTCGAAAGCCGCGCCGCCGCCTCGAAGCTGCGCAACCAGTCGAGCGGAGGCAAGGCGTCGGCAACTCTTCCAGCCATTAGAATTCTATAGCCATAGTCTGCAAAATGATAATTTGAGTTATGACTACGAAGTCAGCATCATGCAACCCGAAACCCTGCGGATGCGGGAAAGATGGAGCTGCTGGACATGCTGACCAAGGCGCTGATCGGCGACGAGGGACGGACGATCGAACTCAGCTGGGAGAACGGGACGCGCACCCGTTTTCACGCCATGTGGCTGCGCGACAATGCATTGGACGACAAGACGCGCAGCGCCGGCAACGGGCAGCGCCTGATCACCATCCTCGACATTCCGGCCGAGACGCGGATTGGAGCAGTCTCGATCAAGGGCGGCGCCCTGGAGATCAGCTTCGTGCCCGAGCAAAAGACCGTCAGCTTCCCGCAAGCCTGGCTGTACACGCATGCCTATGACCGCGTCGAACTGCGCAAGGGAGGCTGGACGGCCGACGTGGTTCAATGCTGGACAAGGGCGACGATGCAGAACTCGGTGCCGCGCGCGGCATATGCGGCTGCCAGCCACGATCGCAGCGTGCTCAGGGAATGGCTTTCGGCGGTGAGGACTTACGGCTTTGCGGTGATGGATGGCCTGCCGGCGGAGTCGGGGGCGCTGTGCAAGGTGTCCGACCTGTTCGGTTACATCAGGGAAACCAATTACGGGCGCTGGTTCGAGGTGCGCGCCGAGGTTATTCCGAACAATCTCGCCTACACCAATCTCGGCCTGCAGGCGCATACCGACAATCCATACCGCGATCCGGTGCCGACGCTGCAGATCCTGGCCTGCATCGAGAACACCGTCTGGGGCGGCGAATCCACCGTCGTCGACGGTTTCGCGGTGGCGACTGCGCTGCAGGTCGAAGATCCGCACGGGTTCCGTCTGCTGAGTTCCTATCCGGCGCGCTTCGAATATGCCGGCTCGTCTGGCGTGCGGCTCAAGGCCAAGCGTCCGATGATCGAGCTCGGACCGGACGGCGAGCTGATCTGCATCCGCTTCAACAACCGCTCGCTGGCGCCGACGGTCGACGTGCCATTCGCCGAGATGGACAAATACTACGCCGCTTATCGCCGGTTCGCCGAACTGATCGAGGATCCCGCCTTCGAGGTGACCTTCAAGCTGGAAGCTGGGCAGGCCTTCATCGTCGACAACACCCGCGTCATGCATGCGCGCAAGGCGTTTTCCGGCTCGGGCAAGCGCTGGCTGCAGGGCTGCTACGCCGACAAGGACGGGCTGTTGTCGACGCTGGCGGCGATCGAGCACGATTTCAGGGAGGCGGCGGAATGAACGGGCAGGCGCTGAACAGCGGCAACATCGTCGAATTCATCGCCGACATTTTTGAGCGACGCGGTGCCGAATCCTATCTCGGCGAGCCCGTCACCATGTCGGAGCACATGCTGCAGGGCGCGTGGCTGGCCGAGCAGGACGGCGCGCCGGACGAACTGGTGGCGGCGGCGCTGCTGCACGACATAGGACACTACACCGGCGAGTTCGGCACCTATTCGCCCGACGATGTCGAGGACAAGCACCATGACGAGGCGGGCGGCGAGGTGCTGGCGCCGTTCTTCCCGCCGGTCATCGTCGAATGCGTCCGGCTGCATGTCTCGGCCAAGCGCTATCTCTGCGCCACCGACCCGACCTATTTCGGCAAGCTCTCGCCGGCCTCTGTCCATACACTGTCGCTGCAGGGCGGGCCGATGAGCGCCGAGGAGGTGGCCGAGTTCCGCAGGAACCCGTTCCATGAGGAGGCGGTGCGCGTCCGCATCTGGGACGAGGGCGGCAAGGTCGCCAACATGAAGACGCGCGCCTTTCGCGACTACGCGCCGCTGCTGGAGCGGGTGGTGAGGAAGTTCGCGGCCGAAAAGGCAGCATGATGCCTGGCGACAGATGTCATGCAATCGCGACCCATTTCAGAGAGACACACCGACAATAGTGGTTGCCTGAAAGACTAGAGATGCTTCCAGGCAACACTCTGTCACCGATCATAAGTCTTGAAAGAATGCCTCTTGCGTCAAATCTGCCGCGAGCCTAGAGAAGCCGCCCATTCTTAATCCGTCTTCCCGAAAGGAGACCTGTCAATGTCCCGGCGATCCAGATCGACACATTCCGTGCCGACGCTGGAATTGCGTGCGGCTGACAGGGGGCCAATCAGGAAGAACGGCCATGGCCAAGTCCATGATCCAGCGCCGGCAGGATGCCGCGCGCGAGCGTATTGAAGCATATGAAGCGACGCTGAGGCGGGTTTGCCTCGTCCCGCGTGCCGCTCCGGATTTCGAGCGGGCGCTCGACGAAGCACGCCGGGGCTTTGCCAACATGGCCATCCGCGACGGCGCCTTGTGGCGCCCGAAGCTGAAGACGCGCGACCCTGCGCGGCTGCGCCTCGCGGCGGTGCGCCATCTTTATGCGCGCTATCCGGTCTCGGCGGCGCTGGAGGCCATCTGGCTGGATAGCTCGGGGCTAAACGCCGACGAGGTCGCGCTTCGCAAGGCTTGGTACGTCGCGGCCGCGCGTGGCGACTCGCTCTACAAGGCGGGCGCCAATGCCTGGCTGTCGCGCAAGGAAGTGCATTGCTTCGTGAACGTCGTCGGCGATTTCACCTTCGAGGAGGCATTCTGGTTGGCGATCGCCCGGTCCTGCACGGACGATCCCGGCCTGGCCACGCGGCTCGCCCGGACGAAGATCGCGCGCACGCCACGCGGCGAGATTGCCTTCTGGCGCGGGGTGGCGCGATTCTTCTGCGGACATCCCACCTCGCGGGAGGAGATCGACGACCTGTGCGACTATCTCGGCGCCATGCACCGGCGCGATCGAGCCTACAGCCTGAAGGGGCGCACGCTTGTCTCGCTGCGCAGGCAGATGGTGGAATGGCACCGCGACATCGCCGCGATCGAGCGCATCGAGGCGCTGCGCCGCCGCGCCGCCGGGAAAGGGCAGCAGGCGCAAGGCCCTGCGTGGGACGGCTCGCGGCTCGAGGACTGGGACTGGGAGCCGTCCGCCAAGGAGGCGAAGGCGCATGGCGAGCGGTTCTTCGTTCGCCAGCTGAGGACGGCCGAGGACCTGGTCGCCGAGAGCCGCGCGATGCATCACTGCGTCTCGCTGTATGCGGCCAAGTGCATCGCCGGCAACGCCTCGATCTGGGTGCTGCGGCGCAAGGCGCTCGGCAAGATCGAGCGCTTGCTGACGATCGAGCTCGACCCGCAAAACCGCGCTGTCCAGGTGCGCGGGTTCGGCAACCGTCTCGCCGCGGCGGAGGAGCGCAAGATCGTCGAGCGCTGGGCCAAGGCGAGGGGCGTGGTGCTCCGCGCCTGAACGGAAGGCCTGCGCGGCCGTTGCGCCGCGCAGGTCTCACCAACGCCGTCATGTCTCGATGGTCGCGCAATCGTGATCGGTTTTTGCCGCATTGCGGCCATGGCGGCTCAAGACAACGAGCGCGGGGGCCGATGGCGATGCAAGGAACCGGGAGCGCGTCATGCAATTGTCCTCGATCCATCCATTCGCCCGGCGCGGGCTGGCAGCGGCTGTCGCGGTCACCTTGGCTTTGGGCGCGACCATCGCATCCCCGTTGGCGGCGCCGTCCTACCAGGCCGCCCACGCGGCCGTGGTCTCCGTGACCGTCCGCGAGCGGCTCGCGACTTACGGCGGATGGCGGACTTCCAGCCGGTTCGGCGAGGTGTGGGTTCCCTCCGTCCGGCCTGAATGGCGGCCCTATACGGAAGGCAGATGGGTGTGGACCGACGAGGGCTGGTACTGGGAGTCGGCTGAGCCGTTCGGCGGCATCGTCTTCCACTACGGGCGCTGGGCATACGATCCCGAACTCGGCTGGGTCTGGATCGCCGGCTACAAATGGGCGCCGGCCTGGGTGGTGTGGCGCCAGGGCAGCGACGACATCGGCTGGGCACCGGCGCCGCCGCGTATTGCCGATGTCGCGGTCGACGAGGGCTGGTGGTGCTT
This sequence comes from Mesorhizobium sp. M4B.F.Ca.ET.058.02.1.1, assembly GCF_003952505.1. Classification (NCBI taxonomy): domain Bacteria; kingdom Pseudomonadati; phylum Pseudomonadota; class Alphaproteobacteria; order Hyphomicrobiales; family Phyllobacteriaceae; genus Mesorhizobium; species Mesorhizobium sp. M4B.F.Ca.ET.058.02.1.1. The sequence goes on from NZ_CP034450.1 coordinate 139,487, forward strand.
CGCGCCGGTGGTAGCAATCGGCGCGGCCGATCTCGTCAGCGTCGTGCGGCCGGTGCGCGAAAACGTAACCATCATCCGCAACACGACGATCATCAACCAGACTGTGATCGTCAACAACGCTCCGCGTGTGCGGCTCGGCAACCACGTCGTCGCGATCAATGCCGGGCCGCGCCTGCCTGAGCTTCCCAGGGCGGTCGTGACGTCGATCAAGGCGGCGAAGATCGTCCCGCCGCGCAAGGGCGACTTCTCCGAAGCCCGGCTTGATCCGTCAAACGGCGAGGCGGTGAAGATGCTGGCCGGCAACGCTTCCTTGCCGGCGCAAGGTGCTGCGCCGGCGATCGCGGGCATGCCCGATGCCGCCGGCCATGGGCCGAAGAAGCCCGCGGGCGTCAGGACGATCCGGCCCGCCGCGGCGATCGTCGAAGGGGAACCGAACGCCGCCGACCGAAAGCACAAGAGGGTGATCGCCGGCGCCGGGCAGGTGGAGATCGACGAGACATCCGACGGCAAGCATGCGCCGCGCAGGAGGCTCAACCACCAGCAGATGCTGGCGATGCGCGCATCGCATCATGGCCCGGCGAAGGCCGAGCCGCATCGCCCGACCTTGGTGCAGGCGAGGATGGGAGCCAAATGCGATCCGCGTGTCGCGCATTGCTAGCCGCCTCGCTGAAGCCGGTTGGGACGGCGCGCGAATGGTAGCGAGGCGGGAGCATTTTCCCGGTTGACAGGCCGGCTTTCCCGCCTCTACTGTCCGCCACCATGAAAACGGCACTCATTCTCGTAGGACTGCGCGTGGGCAAGGCGGTGTAACCGCCGGGCGAAAACCTCCCATGCGCATCACACAGGCTCCCTCGGGGCCTTTTTTATTGCCCGAAACACGACTAAACGACCAGCAACGCCCAAATGGCGACAGTACGGGATCAGGACCGATGAGCAACGAGCGGAACGAGCGGCGCGAAATGACGGGCGCCGAAATGGTGGTGCAGGCGCTGAAGGACAATGGCGTCAAGCATGTCTTCGGCTATCCGGGCGGCGCGGTTCTCCCGATCTACGATGAAATTTTCCAACAGGACGAGGTCGAGCATATTCTGGTCAGGCACGAGCAGGGCGCCGGCCATGCGGCGGAAGGCTACGCGCGCTCGACCGGCAAGGCCGGCGTGCTGCTGGTGACGTCCGGCCCCGGCGCCACCAACGCGGTGACGCCGCTCCAGGACGCGTTGATGGATTCCATTCCGCTGGTCTGTCTGACCGGTCAGGTGCCGACCTCGCTGATCGGTTCCGACGCTTTCCAGGAATGCGACACGGTCGGCATCACGCGCCCCTGCACCAAGCACAACTGGCTGGTGAAGGACGTCAACGAGCTCGCGGCCACGATCCACGAAGCCTTCCATGTCGCGACCACCGGGCGCCCTGGCCCGGTGGTGGTCGACATTCCGAAGGACGTGCAGTTCGCCAAGGGCACCTATGTGCCGCCGCAGACGGCGCCGCGCACCAGCTACCAGCCGAAGGTCCAGGGCGACCTGGAGAAGGTCAAGGCAGCGGTCGAGCTGATGGCCAGCGCAAAGAAGCCGATCATCTATTCGGGAGGCGGCGTCATCAATTCCGGTCCGGAGGCGAGCCATCTGCTGCGCGAACTGGTCGATCTCACCGGCTTCCCGATCACCTCGACGCTGATGGGGCTCGGCGCCTATCCGGCTTCCGGCAAGAACTGGGTGGGCATGCTCGGCATGCACGGCACCTACGAGGCCAACATGGCCATGCACGATTGCGACGTGATGATCTGCATCGGCGCCCGTTTCGACGACCGCATCACCGGGCGGCTCAACGCGTTCTCGCCAAACTCGAAGAAGATCCACATCGACATCGATCCGTCGTCGATCAACAAGAACGTCCATACCGACGTGCCAATCCTTGGTGATGTCGGCCGGGTGCTGGAGGATCTGGTGCGGCTGTGGCGGGCGACCGCCAAGGCCGACAAGAAGGCGCTCTACCCGTGGTGGGAGCAGATCGCCAAATGGCGGGCGCGAGACTCGCTGGCCTATAAGCCGAACGCCGATGTGATCATGCCGCAATACGCCATCCAGCGGCTGTATGCGCTGACCAAGGACATGGACACCTACATCACCACCGAGGTCGGCCAGCACCAGATGTGGGCGGCGCAGCACTATCATTTCGAGAAGCCGAACCGCTGGATGACGTCGGGCGGGCTGGGCACGATGGGCTATGGACTGCCGGCAGCACTCGGCGTGCAGATCGCGCATCCCAAGGCGCTGGTCATCGACATCGCCGGTGATGCCTCGGTGCAGATGACGATGCAGGAGATGAGCACGGCGGTGCAGTACGAAGCGCCGATCAAGATCTTCATCCTCAACAACCAGTATATGGGCATGGTCAGGCAGTGGCAGCAGCTGCTGCACGGCAACCGGCTGTCACATTCCTACACCGAGGCGATGCCGGACTTCGTCAAGCTGGCCGAAGCCTATGGCGGCCACGGCATACGCTGCGACAACCCGGACGAGCTCGACGACGCGATCAAGGAAATGATCGCGGTGAAGAAGCCGGTGCTGTTCGACTGCCGCGTGGCGACTTTGGCCAACTGCTTCCCGATGATCCCGTCGGGCAAGGCGCATAACGAGATGCTGCTCCCCGACGAGGCGACCGACGAGGCGGTGGCCAATGCCATCGACGCCAAAGGCAGGGAACTGGTGTAGGCGACGAGCCAAGGCAGGGCTGGTCGAAGGAAGCCGTGCGCAAACAGAGAATTAGACCCAAGAGTTGAAATCGAGATTCACCCCATGAACGCACAGCTCCAACCGACCGGCTCCGCCTATTTCATCGCCAAGGAAACGGAAAAGCCGGAGAACCACACCCTCTCCGTGCTGGTCGACAACGAGCCGGGCGTGCTTGCCCGGGTCATCGGCCTGTTCTCCGGCCGCGGCTACAACATCGAGAGCCTGACCGTCTCGGAAACCGAGCACGAGAAGCACCTGTCGCGCATCACCATCGTGACGCGCGGCACGCCGCATGTGCTGGAGCAGATCAAGCACCAGCTCGAGCGCATCGTGCCGGTGCACCGCGTGGTCGACCTCACCGTACGCTCGCACGAGCTTGGCCAGGAGCGGCCGCTGGAACGGGAACTGGCCCTGGTCAAGGTCGCCGGCACCGGCGACAGCCGCGTCGAGGCGCTGAGACTGGCTGACGCCTTCCGCGCCAGCGTCATCGACGCCAACACCGAGCATTTCATCTTCGAGATCACCGGCAAGGGCTCCAAGCTCGACCAGTTCATCGCGATCATGAAGCCGCTCGGCCTGGTAGAGATCTGCCGCACCGGCGTGGCGGCGATGAACCGCGGCCCGCAGGGCATGTAGGAGGCCGGCGCCGAAGCGCCGGCAGGTCGTCATTTCCGTCCTGACCGTCTGGCCCGGTTGATGCTCCAGGGTGGCCTTTGCGCGCCCGGTATAAAAGGACAATTATACTGACCTATTCGACGCGATGACTTGTCTGGGAGGACGTCATGCCGCTCGAGACGTTCCTTGCGCTCCTGGTCTACGCCTTCGTCACCTCGATCACGCCGGGGCCGAACAACCTCATGCTGCTGGCTTCCGGCGTCAATTTCGGCATCGTCAGGACCGTTCCGCACATGCTCGGCATCAGCATCGGATTTCTGGTGCTGCTGCTTGCCGTCGGCTTCGGGCTCGGCGCGGTGCTGACGGCGTTTCCGGTGCTGCACACCGGATTGAAGATCGCCGGCGGCGTCTATCTGCTCTATCTCGCCTGGAAGATCGCCATGTCGCGTTCGCTGAGCAGCAAGGGCGAGACGGAAGCGCGACCGATGCGCTTCATCGATGCGGCCGCATTCCAGTGGGTCAATCCCAAGGCCTGGGTGATGGCGATCACCGCCATGGCCGTCTATGCTAATGCGGAGCACCCGTTCCTGTCGGTGGTGCTGATCTCGGTCGCCTTCACCGTCGTCAACCTGCCGAGCGTCTCGGTGTGGGCGGGCTTCGGCACGGCGCTGCGTGGGTTCCTGTCGGATCCGGTGCGGCTGAAATGGTTCAACATCGCCATGGGTGTGCTGCTGGCGGCGACGCTGTGGCCGATGCTGCGCTAAGATCTTTTGATATTCAGGTAAGGCCGGTCTGCAAACGGCGCCTTCCTGCGCTTCCGGTGCTCACGTAGCCAAAAGTTTCCGCTCCGGTAATCACCGTTTTCGACTCGGCCTGACCTGAATCTCAACAGATCTTAGGTCGCGATCCCGGCCCTTCGGTCGGGTTGCCTCCTTATTGTGCACTGCACATTAAATCTTCGTAATGCCGTGTTTTGGCCCTTTTCCGCCAAAGCCTTGTCCTATCTATTTCGGCGAAATTCGCTGCAAGGCGCCGCGGATCGAGCAGAAATAGACCACCGGATTCGGCGTGTCGCGTGAGAGGGCTTGTTGTCGATGCGCGGAAAAATCGTCTTTGCGGTGATTGCGCTGGCCTGCGTTGCCGGGGCCGGTCTCTACCTTTCGCCGACGGCGCTGGGCAAAGTCCAGCAACTGATTTCGGGCCAGCAGGCCGCCAGCAATGGCACGGACAAGACGGCCAAGGCACCGGACAATGCAAAGGGCGGCGGCGGTAGCACGCATTCGGCCTCGATCGTTTCCGCGGCCGCCACCACCGCCGATTTCCCCATCCGCCGCTATGCCATCGGCTTCGTATCCTCGCCAGCGGTGGTCGCCATCAATGCCCGCGTCTCCAGCCAGATCGTTTCGATCGCGGTCAAGGACGGGCAGATGGTCAAGGCCGGCGATCTTCTCTTCTCATTGGATGACCGGGCGCTGAAGGCGCAACTGGCGAAAGACCAGGCGACGCTGGTTAAGGACCAGGCGATGCTGGTCAGCGCCCAGGCCGACCTGCAGCGCGCCAAGGACCTCGTCGCCAAGCAGGCCGGCACCCAGCAGACCTACGATCAGGCGCTGGCAGCGCAGAAGGCGGCCGCCGCGACCATCGACGCGGACAAGGCGACGATCGATTCCGATACGGTTCAGTTGAGCTATGCGACGATTTCGGCGCCGATCGCGGGCAAGCTCGGCGCCGTCAATGTCTCGGTCGGCGATCTCGTCACCACCAGCAACGGCAGCAGCAGCGCGGCGCCGCTCGTCACCATCACGCAGATGGACCCGCTACAGGTGAACTTCACCCTGCCCGAGAGCAACCTCGCCTTGCTGCACAAGGCGCTGGCCGACCCGCAGCAAGGAGACGTGACGCTAACCAAGGACGGCGATCCGACGCCGATCGGCAAGGGCACGCTCGACTTCGTCGATTCCAGCGTCGACACCGCCTCCGGCACCATCGCCGCTCGGGCGAGCATACCGAACCCGGATCTCTCGCTATGGCCCGGCCAGTATGTGAACGTCGTGCTCGACGCCGGCACGATGCCGCAAATGACCTCGGTCCCGACGGTCGCGGTGCAGCCCAGCCAGAAGGGGCCGTTCGTCTACGTCGTCAAGCCGGACAATACGGTGGAGATGCGCCCCGTCCAGGTGGCGCTGACCGAGGGCGACAACAGCGCCATCAGCCAGGGCCTCAAGGGTGGCGAGAAGGTGGTCGTCGAGGGCCAGACCAGGTTGAAGGACGGCGCGGCCGTGCATGAGGGCAAGGCGGCGACCAATGGCGGCGCCCAGCGCGCAGCCAAGGTGGCGCAAGCCGGCAAGGCGGGCGAGGCCAGCCAATGATCTCCGAATTCTGCATTCGCAGGCCCGTCGCCACCCTTCTGATGTCGTTCGCCCTCGTGCTGGGCGGACTGTTCGCCTACAAGTTCCTGCCGGTCGCGGCGCTGCCCAGCGCCGAGTTTCCGGTGGTCAACGTCTCCGCCCAACTGGCCGGCGCCTCGCCGGAGACCATGGCGACCTCCGTCGCGACGCCGCTGATCAAGCAGTTCGCCACGATCGCCGGCATCGATTCCATCTCGACCACCAATTCGCTCGGCCAGACCTCGATCGCCATCCAGTTCGTGCTCAACCGCGACATCGACGCAGCGGCGGCGGACGTGCAGGCGGCGATCGCGCGCACGCAAAGGTCGCTGCCGCCCGAGATGACGGCGCCGCCGAGCTATCGCAAGGTCAATCCGGCCGACGCGCCGATCCTGTTGATGTCGCTGGTCAGCGACACGGTCCCGCTGACCGATCTCGATGCCTTCGCCGAGAACGTCATCTCGCCCTCGCTTTCGACCATCGACGGCGTGGCGCAGGTTTCGATCTACGGCCAGCAGAAATACGCCGTGCGCATCCAGATCGACCCGACGGCGCTCGCCGCGCGCGGCATCTCGATCGACCAGCTGCAGACGGCGGTGGCGTCGGCCAACAGCAACACGCCGCTCGGCGTGCTGCAGAACGACAAGCAGCAATTGACCATCACCGCCAATACTCAGCTTAACAACGCGGCGGGTTTCGCGAATCTCATCATCGCCACCAAAGACGGTCACCCGGTACGGCTGGGCGATGTGACCCGCGTCGTCGATTCGGTTCAGACCACGACGACAGCGAGCTGGTATGACGGCACCCGCGCGATCATCATGGCCGTGCAGCGCCAGCCGGACGCCAACACGGTCGACGTCGTCGACAAGGTCAAGGCGATGCTGCCGTCCTTCCAGGACCAGATGCCGGGCGCTGCCTCGATCAAGCTGCTCAACGACCGCTCGACCTCGATCCGCCAGGCCGTCGACGACGTGCAGTTCACGCTGCTTTTGACCATCGCGCTGGTGGTGATGGTGATCTTCGTCTTCCTGCGCCGCGTCACCGCGACGATCATCCCGGCCGTCGCCGTGCCGATCTCGCTGATCGCCACGCTCGGCGCGATGTTCCTGTTAGGCTTTTCCATCGACAACATCTCGCTGATGGGACTGACGCTCGCCGTCGGCCTGGTCGTCGACGACGCCATCGTCATGCTCGAAAACATCTTCCGGCACATGGAGGAGGACGGGTTTTCGGCCTTCGACGCGTCGCTGAAGGGCGCGCGCGAAATCGGCTTCACCATCATCTCGATCTCGATCTCGCTGGTGGCGGTGTTCATTCCCGTGCTGTTGATGGGCGGCGTCATCGGCCGGATCTTCAACGAGTTCGCGGTCGTGGTGACCGTCGCCATCCTGGCGTCGATGTTCGTCTCGCTGACGCTGACGCCGATGCTCTGCTCGCGCCTGCTTTCGGTCTCGAAGGCGGAGAGGGAAGCCCATGGAGGCGGCCACAGGCATGACTTCGTCACACGCTGCTACGACTGGCTGCTGAGCTTCTGCCTGCGCCACACCTTTTTGGTGTTCCTCGTCTTCATCGGCACCGCTGCGGCGTCGGTCTGGCTGATCGAGGTCTCGCCGAAGGGCTTCTTCCCACAGGAGGACATCGGCCAGATATCGGTGACGACGGTCGCACGCCAGGACATCTCGTTCGACGCCATGGCCAAGCTGCAGGGCCAGGTGGCCAGCGTTTTCTCCCACTCGCCCTATGTCGATCATGTGGCGTGGTCGGCGGGCAGCGGCAACAATGCGCTCAACCAGGGCCAGTTGTTCGTGCAGCTCAAGGACAAGGACAAGCGCCCGGACATCGAAAAGGTGCTCTCGGATCTGCGCAAGCAACTGGCAGGGGTGGCCGGCATCGAGACCTATATGCAGCCGGTGCAGAACCTGAGGCTGGGTTCGCGGTCGTCGGCCAGCGCCTACCAGCTCGTGGTTCAAGGCCTCGATACCGGCCAGACCGATATCTGGGCACAGAAGCTGAATGACGCGATGGCGGCGGACCACAATTTCTTCGCCGATGTCACCAGCGACCTGCAGAACAATGCCCTACAGGCGTCGTTGGTGGTGGACCGCGACAAGGCCGCCCAGCTCGGCATCGATACCGATACGCTGCGCTCGGCCCTCTATGGCGGCTTCGGCACCGATCAGGTCTCGACGATCTTCGGCTCGGCCGACAGCTATGCCGTGATCACCGAGCTCGACCCGAAGATCGAATGGTCGCCCGAGCGCATGCTCGCCATCCAGGTGCGGACGGCGAGCGGCAGCCTGGTGCCGCTTGGCGCCTTCGCCCATGTAGACCGCACGGCCGGCGCGCTCACCGTCAACCAGCTCGGCCAGCTTCCGGCGGTGACGATTTCCTACAATCTGCCGCCGGGCGTGGCGCTGGGCGACAGCGTGACCCGCATCGACCAGCTCAAGGAGCAGGTCGGCATGCCGACAACGATCGGCACCAGCTTTGCCGGCACCGCCAAGATCTTCCAGGATTCGCTCGCCAACCAGGGGCTGCTGATCGGCGGCGCTATCCTGACCATCTACATCGTGCTCGGCATGCTCTACGAGAGCTTCATCCATCCGCTCACCATCCTCACCGGCCTGCCGTCGGCGGTGCTCGGGGCGGTGGTGGCGCTGCGGTTTGCCGGCATGGATATTTCGGTGATCGCGGTGATCGGCATCCTGATGCTGATCGGCATCGTCAAGAAGAACGGCATCATGATGGTCGATGTGGCGCTGGAGCTCAGGCGCGAGGGCATGTCGGCGGTGGAGTCCATCCACAAGGCCTGCCTGATGCGTTTCCGGCCGATCATGATGACGACGCTTGCCGCGCTGATGGGCACGTTCCCGATCGCGCTCGGCACCGGCGCCAGCGCCGAACTGCGCCAGCCGCTCGGCGTCGCGGTGGTCGGCGGCCTGCTCGCCTCGCAGGCATTGACGCTCTTCGTCACGCCGGTGATCTACGTCTATTTCGAGAATTTCTCCGGCTGGCTGCTCGGCTTCTCCTTTAAGAAGAGCCGGTCGGCGCTGCATGCTGTCGAAAGTGCGGAGCAACCGTCGCTGTTCGATCCGGAAGAAGGCCGGGTCATCCAGCTCCAGAAAGCGGCGGCCGAATAGCTCGATCCGCCGCTTGCTGGCCCAAGCCGTCATGCTTGCGGCCACGTGTCGGCGGTTCTAGTCTGAGCTCATGTCCCACGATCATGACCATGACAACGAACTCGATCCGTTCGCGGCGCGCGTGCGCGCGCTGGAAACTATCCTCACCCAGAAAGGCCTGATCGATCCGGCCGCGATCGACGTCATCGTCGACACCTACGAGACCAAGATCGGCCCGCGCAACGGCGCCCGGGTGGTGGCCAAGGCCTGGACCGATCCGGCCTATGCCGACTGGCTGAGGCGCGATGCGACGGCGGCGATCGAATCGCTGGGCTATACCGGCCGGCAGGGCGAGCACATGCAGGCCGTCTTCAACAGCGAAGAGACGCACAATCTCGTCGTCTGCACGCTGTGCTCCTGCTATCCATGGACGGTGCTCGGCCTGCCGCCGGTCTGGTACAAGGCGCCGCCGTATCGCTCGCGGGCGGTGATCGATCCGCGCGGCGTGCTGGCCGAATTCGGCCTGACCCTGCCGGCGGACAAGAAGATCCGCGTCTGGGATTCGACGGCGGAGCTGCGCTATCTGGTGGTGCCGATGCGGCCGGAGGGCACCGAGGGCTGGAGCGAGGAGCAACTGGCCGAGCTGGTGAGCCGCGATGCGATGATCGGCACCGCGCTGGCCAAGGCGCCGCCATGACGGGGGAGCCGGCATGAACGGGCCGCAGGATCTCGGCGGGCAGATGGGCTTCGGGCCGGTCGCGCCCGAGAAGGACGAGCCCTATTTCCACGCCGCCTGGGAAAGGCGGGCACTCGGCGTGACGCTCACTGCGGGTGCGATGGGCGCCTGGAACATCGACGAGAGCCGGCACGCGCGGGAATCGCTGCATCCGGCCGACTACTATGCCTCCAGCTACTACCAGATCTGGATCAAGGCGCTGGAAGTGCTGTTGAAGCGCCATGGCTTCATCAGCGACCGCGATCTGGCCGAGGGCCGGGCGCTCGATCCGGCAGCTGCTCCCAAGAGAGTGCTGAAGGCGGAAAACGTGCCGGCTGCGCTGGCCAGGGGCGGCCCATGCAACCGGCCGGTCGCCACGCCGGCGCTGTTCAAGGCCGGCCAGCGGGTGCGGACGAAGAATTTCAATCCGAACGGCCACACGCGGCTGCCGCGCTATGCGCGCGGCAGGCAAGGCACCATCGAGGCGGTGCGCGAGGGTTTTGTCTTTCCCGACAGCAACGCGCACGGGCAAGGCGAGAACCCGCAATGGGTCTATACGGTCGTCTTCGACGGCACGGAGATCTGGGGCGATGGCGCCGACCCGACGCTGACCGTGTCGATCGATGCCTGGGAGAGCTATCTTGAGCCGGCGTGAAGACCTGCCGGCGGCCTTCGACGAGCCGGTCTTCGCCGAGCCGTGGCAGGCCGAAGTCTTCGCCATGACGGTGGCGCTGCATGACAAGGGCCTGTTTTCCTGGCGCGAATGGGCCGACGCATTGTCCGCTGAAGTGAAGAAGCCGGGTGCAGCAGCGGACGGCCATGACTATTACGAGCACTGGTTGGATGCGCTGGAGAGCTTGCTGTCGGCCAAGGGCGTCGCCGGCAGGGTCGAGGTCGACACGCTTGCCGCTGCCTGGGAGCGCGCCGCGCACGCCACGCCGCACGGCAAGCCGATCCTGCTCGAGAACGATCCCCAACTCGACTGCGGGCGGTAGGGGGCCAGGTGGAATCGTCTGCCGCGCCATGGCCTTTGCTTCAAATCGCGATCGAGCCGAAGTCGAAAGCCAATCAGGAGAAGCTGCTTGTCGCCTTGTCGAAGCTGGCGGATGAGAATCCTGACTTCCAAGTTACGTCAGATGAGGAATCGGGCCAAACTATCATCGCCGGCAGGGACGAGTATCACCTGGTCATCATGGTCGACCGCCTGCGCGACGAATTTGAGATCGGCGTGAATGTCGGTGCTCTGCAAGTGGCCTATCGCGAAACGATCACCCACGCCTGCGAACAGGACTACACCCACAAGAGGATTTTCGCCGGTAGGGGCCAGTTCGCTCGCGTCAAGATTGCGTTCGAGCCGAACGCATACAACGCGAACTTCGTATTTGTGTCCACGATCGTCGACGGTGCGATGCCAGACGAATATGTTGCGGGAGTCGAAAAGGGGCTGCGCAGCGTCCTATCCTTGGGCCCCTTTGCAGGGTTCCCGATGATCGGCGTCAAGGCGACGTTGGTGGATGGCGCCTGTCACGAAACCGTCTCTTCGGCTTCTGCTTTCGAGATCGCAAGTCGCGCCTGCTTCAGGGAAGCAGCGCCCAAACTCGGCGTGCGGTTGCTTGAGCCGATCATGAAGGTCGAGGTGGTGACGCCGGAGGATTATGTCCGCGACATTGCCGGCGACCTGAAGAGCCGTCGCGGCAAGATCGAGAGTCAAGAAATCCGGGGGATGGAGGTGGTCGTCGATGCGCTAGTGCCGCTCGCAAACATGTTCAAGCTGGAGGATACGCTCCGGTCGCGCTCGAAAGGGCAAGCGCGCGTCAGTGTCAGCTATGCCGGATACGTTCCTGTCCCCGTTCCACCCGACGATCGCGACCCGCCAGCGGCGATGGCTCTTGCCTGACCTCCACGCCGTTCGAATCCAACTGAGACGCGATAAGATTTGTTCCCTTTACGTTCTAGTTGGCGCCTGATAGTTTGAGCCGCAGTAGACGCCGAGTTCACCACCGGCGGTGGTCGATATGGCCGCTGACCTTGTCTTTCGCTCGCGAATCCGGTCTTTCCAGCTGATGGAATTCTCCCCCAACAGGACGAGGCCTTGAAGGCGGTCGCGCGCTGGCTGAAGGATGGCCGGCCGCAGATTTTCCGGCTGTTCGGCTATGCCGGCACCGGCAAGACGACCCTGGCGCGCTATTTCGCCGAGCATGTCGACGGCCAGGTTCAGTTCGCCGCCTTCACCGGCAAGGCGGCGCAGGTGCTGCGCTCCAAGGGCGCGGTCAATGCCCGCACCATCCATTCGCTGATCTACAGGCCGAAGGGCGAGGAATCGGTGTCGGACGAGGTGACCGGCAAGACGTCGATCTCGCCGACCTTCTCGCTCAACCGGCAAAGCCCGATCGCGCGCGCCAAGCTGGTCGTCATCGACGAGTGCTCGATGGTCGACGAGCAACTCGGCCGCGACCTGATGAGCTTCGGCACGCCGATCCTGGTGCTCGGCGATCCGGCGCAGCTGCCGCCGATATCCGGCGGCGGCTTCTTCACAGAGCACGAACCGGACGTTCTGCTCACCGAAATCCATCGCCAGGCGCGCGACAATCCGATCATACGGCTGGCGCTCGACGTGCGCGAAGGCCGCGAATTCATGCGCGGCGACTACGGCACGGCGCAGGTCATCGGCAAGGAAGACGTCAACCAGGAACTGGTGCTGAAGGCGGACCAGGTGCTGGTCGGCACCAACCGCACGCGCAGGCGCTATAACCAGCGGCTGCGCGAGTTGAAGGGCTTCAACGCCGACTTCCCGCAGGCCGGCGACAAGCTGGTCTGCCTGCGCAACGACCCCGCCAAGGGCCTGCTCAACGGCTCGCTGTGGAAGGTGATGACCTCGTCGCGCGAGACGGTGAAGCCCGGCATCAACCTGCTGGTCTCGCCGGAAGAGGACGATCCGGACCGCGGCGTCGCCAAGATCAAGCTGCTCAAGGCGGCGTTCGAGGACCCCGACGCCGAGATCCCCTGGCAGCAGAAGAAGCGCTTCGACGATTTCGACTATGGCTATGCGCTCACCGTGCACAAGGCGCAGGGTTCGCAATGGAACGACGTCGTGCTGTTCGACGAAAGCTGGGCCTTCAAGGAAACACGCCAGCGCTGGCTCTATACGGCGATCACGCGGGCTGCGGAGCGGCTGACCGTGGTCAGGTAAGGCGGCCCGTCAACGTCGCGCGATCGGTACGGCGCCGAGCCACTTCCAGGCGGCGGCCTCGTCCTCGGCCTTGAAATACTTGAGGTCGACGGGCAGGGGTTTTGCAAGAAGGCCGTGAAACTCGCTAGTCCAGTCCGGCTCGCCGATCGTGGCGCAGCGGCCGACATGCCGCAGCGCCAAGGTCGTGCCCTGTGTGAGCGTTTCGCCGGCGACATTGCTCCAGTCAACACCACCGAGTTCGACGAGCCGCACCAGCACGTCGATCTTCGAATAGAGTGCGCAGGCGGCCTCCAGCAGGCCGAACAGGTTTTCTGCATCGGCGCCGGCGACATCGCCGACGACGTCGATGGCGAAAAGGTCGTCGCGGTCGGTGTCGATGCGGCGTATCACCGGCACGGTTTCGAGGAAATTCACAGGCACCTCCTTCCGCTTGCCGCCGTCCTTCCGTCTGGAACACCGGAACCCCCTGTCTGTTCCCACCAAAGACGGTATAGATGCGCCGCCAATGCACTCGGGGACCCGAAGCCATGCCCGCCAAGCTTTCCGTCAACCTCAACGCCATCGCCATGCTGCGCAACCGCCGCGATCTGCCCTGGCCGAGCGTGATCCGGCTCGGCCGCATTGCGCTCGCCGCCGGCGCGCATGGGCTGACCGTGCATCCGCGGCCCGATGAGCGGCACACGCGGCGCGCCGATTTGCCTCAGATCAGGGCGCTGATCGACGACGAGTTCCCGAAGGCGGAATTCAACATCGAGGGCCATCCCACGGAGGAATTCCTGGCGCTTGTGGAACAGCACCAGCCCGACCAAGTGACGCTGGTGCCGGACGATCCGAGCCAGGCAACGTCGGACCATGGCTGGAACTTCATCGCCGACGCGGCGTTCCTCACTCCGATCGTCAAGCGGTTGAAGAAAGGCGGCTTTCGCGTGTCGCTGTTTGCCGATTCGGATCCGGGCGGCGTGAATGCCGCGCGCGATACCGGCGCCGACCGTATCGAGCTCTATACGGGCCCATACGGCAGTTGCCATTCCGATTCCATCAAGGCAGCCAAGGAACTGGAAAAATTGGGAAAAACCGCGGATGCGGCATTTGCCGCGGGGCTGCAGGTCAATGCCGGGCACGATCTGACGGTCGACAATTTGCCGGCGCTGGCAAAGCGCATTCCGGCATTGGCCGAAGTGTCAATCGGTCACGGGTTGACAGCCGATGCATTGGAGTATGGCATGGCCGGCACGGTGGGACGGTTTCTCGGAGCTTGCGGTTGGTAGAGAGGCAAGCCCCGCGTTGCCGGCATGGAAGCCATAACGTGACGGCACTTGATATTGCATCGCAGCAAGCGTAGAGCACCGCGCGTTTATCGGAGTGTCGTTTATGGCCCTTGCCAACACTGGTAGTGAGGCAGAACCCGTCGACCAATCGAGCCATCCAGAAATCGAGCAGCACAGCACCAAGGTGTTGATGCTGGGCGCGCTCGGTGTGGTCTATGGCGATATCGGCACGAGCCCGATCTACGCGTTCCGCGAGGCGCTGGTGGCGTCGTCGGGCGGCGAGGTCGCCGAGCGCGGCGACATTCTCGGCGTGCTGTCGCTGATCATTTGGTCGCTGACCATCATCGTCACCATCAAATACATCATGTTCGTGCTGCGCGCCAACAACCGCGGCGAGGGCGGCGTGCTGTCGCTGATGGCGCTGGCGCGCAGCAGTTTTGCCACGCGCTCGGCGATCATCCTCGCCATTGGCATCGTCGGCGCTTCGCTGTTCTTTGGCGATGCGGTCATCACGCCGGCCATCTCGGTGCTGTCCGCGGTCGAAGGCATGAATGTCGTCACGCCTGCCTTCCAGCCTTACGTGGTGCCGCTGACGCTGCTCATCCTAGCGATCCTGTTCGCGGTGCAGCGGTTCGGCACCGGCGGCGTGGCGCTGATCTTCGGCCCGATCACGGCTGTCTGGTTCCTCGCCATCGGCCTGTCAGGCCTCAACCACATCATCGACGATCCCGAAATCCTGCTGGCGGTCAGCCCGCACTACATCGTCGCCTTCCTGATCCATTCGCCGGACGTCGCCTTCGTCACCATCGGCGCCATCTTCCTCGCCGTCACCGGCGCCGAGGCGCTCTATGCCGATCTCGGCCATTTCGGCCGCAAGCCGATCGTGCTCGCCTGGCTGGCGATCGTGTTTCCCTGCCTGCTGCTCAACTACGCCGGGCAGGGCGCCTTCGTGCTGACGAAGAACGGCGTCGTCGGCCATCCGTTCTTTGAAATGAACGAGGGCTGGACGCTGATACCGATGGTGGTGCTGGCGACCGCCGCGACCGTCATCGCCAGCCAGGCGGTGATCTCCGGCGCCTTTTCGCTGACCAGGCAGGCGGTTCAGCTCAACATGCTGCCCAGGCTCGAGATCCTGCACACGTCGGAAAAGCAGTCCGGCCAGATCTACATGCCGCGCGTCAACCTGCTGCTGGCGCTGGTGGTGATGCTGCTGGTGGTCGGCTTCGGCGAATCCAGCAGGCTGGCCTCGGCCTACGGCATCTCGGTGACCGGCAATATGCTGGTGACGACGGTATTGCTCTATGTCGTCATGTCGCGCATCTGGAAATGGCCGTCCTGGCTGGCGATCAGCCTGACGGCGCTATTCGCCTTCATCGACGTCGGTTTCTTCGCCTCCAACATCGTCAAGGTATTCGAGGGTGGCTGGGCGTCGCTGGCGGTGGCCTTCGCGATCATCATGGCCATGTGGACCTGGGTGCGGGGCAGCCGCTACCTGTTCGACAAGACCCGTCGCAACGAGATCCCACTCGATTTCCTCGCCGGCAACCTGCTGAAGAAGAAGCCGCAGCTGGTGTCGGGCACGGCCGTGTTCCTGACCAGCGATCCCTTGAGCGCGCCGACCGCGTTGATGCACAGCCTGAAACACTACAAGGTGCTGCACGAGCAGAACGTCATCCTCTCGGTGGTGACCGCGCCGCAGCCGGTGGTGCCCGACAGCGACCGCGTCAAGATGGAGACGGTCAACGAACTGTTCATGCGGGTGACGCTGAACTTCGGCTATATGGAGCAGCCCAACATCCCGCGCGCGCTGGCGATCTGCCGTAAGCAGGGCTGGAAGTTCGATATCATGACGACGTCCTTCTTCCTGTCGCGGCGTTCGCTGAAAGCCTCTCCCAATTCCGGCATGCCGCTGTGGCAGGACCGGCTGTTCATCGGCCTGGCAAGAACGGCGGCGGATGCGACAGAGTACTTCCAGATCCCAACCGGACGCGTGGTCGAGATCGGCACGCAGGTGGCGATATAGAGAAAGGCCGCGCCCGCAAGGAGCGCGGCCTTCACAGTTGTGAGCGCGTGCTGCCGCCTCAGCCGGCGAGCGCTGCCTTGTTCGCCTCAAGGAACTGCTTCAGCGACTTCGGCTTGCGTCCCGACAGCGTCTCGATCGCGTCCGTCACCATGGAGATGCGGCCGGAGCGGGTGTTGGCGTCGAAGGAAACGATGATGCGGGCGAACTCCTCGGGAACGCCGGCTGCCTTCACGCCCTCGGTCAGGGCCTCGTCGGGCAACTGAATGACTTCCAGCGGTTTGCCGGTGACCTCGCTAACGAGGGCGGCGATCTCGGTCGTCGTATAGGCCTGCGGGCCGGTCAGCGTGTGGATCCGGCTGTCGGTCGAGCCGGAAGCGAGGCCGGCGGCAATCGCGGCGGCCATGTCGTCGCGCGCTCCATGGGCGATACGCCCTTCGCCCGCCGACGTATACCACTTGCCCGAGGCAATTGCGTGCGGCAGCGCCAGGAACAGGTTCTCTTGGTACCAGCCGTTGCGGAAGATCGTGTAGGCGATTCCACTCGCCTTGATCGCCTGTTCAGTGCCGTAATGGTCGCCGGCAAACAGCACCGGCGAACCCGGCTCCGGATTGGGCATCGAGGTGTAGAGCAGGTGGGAGACGCCGGCCGCCCGGGCGGCGGCCACCGCGGCCTGATGCTGCTTCAGGCGCCGGTCGCTCTTGAGGTCGAGGTCGCCGGTCGAGATGATCAGCACGCGGTCGGCGCCCTTGAAAGCATGTTCCAGCGAGGCCTGGTCGTTGAAGTCGGCTGCCCTGACGGTGATGCCGAGCGCCGCGAGATCGGCGAGGCTTTCGGGATTGCGCGTGGTGGCGATGATGCGCGCCGGCGCAATCTTCTGCGCGTCGAGCAGATGGCGCAGGACGCTGCGGCCAAGCTGGCCGGAGGCGCCGGTGACGAGAAGGGTTTCGCTCATGGGGTGATCCTGATGTTGTGCCGAAGCGGCGAGTGCTCTTGATGGTCTCAAAAAGAGACCAGCACTAAATTAGGAATTGACCGCTCCCCGTAAAGAAGGCAGTTTTCCGGGAGGTAGGCACACGCAGGGAACCAGCGATGGACGGCAAGATCGTCAATCTGAAATCGAAGATCGAGATCTACAAGGCGATGACGGACGGCGCCAATTTCGCCAATTGCCCGGTTCGCGACGTCATGCAAGGCATGAACGGCAAATGGAGCCCGTTGCTGGTAACGGCGCTTGCGGAAAAGCCTTATCGCTTCGGTGAACTGCGGCGGCTGGTTCCCGACATCTCGCAGCGCATGCTGACCCAAACCCTGCACGAACTGCAGCGCGACGGCTACGTTCATCGCGAGGTGTTCCCAACCAAGCCGCCAAGTGTCGAATACAGCCTGACCGATCTCGGGCGTTCGATGTTCGTGCCCCTGTATCAGCTCGTCCAATGGGCCGAACTCAACCATGACGCGGTGCGCGAGGCGCGTGCCGCATTCGACGCCGCGCAAGCCTAAGGCGCGATGCGTTAGCGCGGCGGCTTGATTTGGCAATGCTGCTGTTCGGGCTGGGCGGGCAATGCAAGAATCTCTCGATATCGCGATTGCCGGCGCCGGGCCGGCCGGGCCGGCCACGGCGCTCCATCTCAACCGGTCAGGACACCACGTCACCGTCTTCGAGCGGTTCGATGAACCGAAGCCGGTCGGTTCCGGGCTGATCCTGCAGCCGACCGGGCTCAGCGCGCTGGCCGAGCTTGGCTTGCTCGACGACATCCTCTCACTGGGCAGCCGCATCGACCGACTGCACGGCGCCGACGCCGGAAGCGGCCGCACGGTGCTCGACGTCCGCTATGACGCCCAACGCGGCGGCCGCTTCGGGCTGGCGGTGCATCGTGCGGCCCTGTTCGCCGTGCTGTTCCGCGCCGCCCGGCGCGAGGCGATCGCTATCGAGACGAATGTCGAAATCGAGGCTAGGAAGCGCGGTGGCCTGATCACCTTGCCGGATGATCTGAGACAAACGCGAAGCCTTGGCGCGCAGGAAGGCCTCGAGGCGCTGCGGATAATCCTGGTCGACCGCTTCCTTCACCGGCCGCCGATCGCTCAGCGCCTGGCGCCATTCCGCGATCATCGGCTTTCCATCGAGGATGCCGAAATCGCTGATCCGGTCGAAGACGTCGAAATAGCGGAAGATCGGCCCGTAGACGGTGTCGACCAGTGAAAAATACGCGCCGGTGAACCAGGGCCCCGGGCTCGTGCGGTCTGCCAGTTCCGCCTCCAGCCGATCGAACATCGCCGACAGGCCGCTGGCTTCGGACCGGAACGCGGCCTCGCTGGAAGCGGAGTAGAACCGGCCGATGGCGTTCAGGATGGCTGAACCAAACTCGATCCAGGCGCGGTGCCGGGCGCGCGTCAGCGGATCAACGGGGTGCAGCGGATTGGCTTCGGTTTCCTCGAGGTATTCGAGGATCACCGCCGATTCGAAAATCACCGTCTCCTCGCCATCGCGATCGACGCTGAGCAGCGGCACCTTGCCGAGCGGCGAGATCGCCCTGAACCAGTCCGGCTTGTTGGCGAGATCGATCATCACGCGCTCGAATGGCACGCCCTTCTCTGTGAGTGAGATCGCCGCCCGCTGCACATAGGGGCACAAATGATGGCTGACGAGTGTGAGCTTGCCGGACATCTCACTCTCCCCAGACATAGTTGAGCGCGCCGTCCTCGACGCGAGTCGAGAGAAACATCAGGCGCGCGTTTTTAGGCGCCGGCCCTTCGACGCGGTCACCGCTGGCCATATCGAAGGATGCGCCGTGCCACTGGCAGACGAGCTTGCCGTCCTTGCAGTCGAGTGGTCCGCCGAAATGCAGGCAGGCATTGGCGGCCGCGCGGACGCGGTCGCCGCTGCGCCAGACATGCACCTCGCGGCCAAAGAACGGGGCAATCAGGCTGCCCGTCTCCGGGATGTCGGCGATCTTGCAGATTTCGTGCTTCATCGGATTTGCCTTTCATATCGATGCAGATGCATCTATATAGATGCAGATGCATTGATCGTCAAGCTTGATGCAATTGCATCTACCTTCTATGATTTGGCATGACCGAGAAAACCTCCCCTTCGCCTGCCGCCATCAAGGCCTGGGCCCGCCTGATACGCGTTTCGCGCCAGCTCGTGGAAAAGGTCGAGGATGCGCTGAAGGAGAACGGCCTGCCGCCGCTTGCCTGGTACGACGTGCTGCACGAGCTTGCCGAAGCGGGCGAGGGCGGGCTGCGGCCGTTCCAGCTGATCGAGCGGACCTTGTTTGCGCAATACAACATCTCGCGGCTGCTGGCGCGGCTTGAGGCCGATGGCCTGGTCGAGAAGCTGCCGGTCGCGGATGACGGCCGCGGCCAGACCATCCGCACAACCGGCAGCGGGCGCGAGACGCGTCGCCGCATGTGGGCCGTCTACGGGCGGTCGATCGCCGAGTTGGTGGGCGCCAGGCTTCCGGTCGAGGACGTTGAGACACTGGCCACCCTGCTCGGCAGGTTGCGCGATCCGCCTGCCGGCGACTGAGCCAGCCAGACCTGGCGGTTTGCGCGCTGCATCTGGATACCAAAATGATTTTCTCCATTTTGTCCTTGCGTCGGCAGCAGGATTGCGCAATATGCCGAACCGTAACGTACGGTACGCAACCAGGCGTGACCTTTCATCAGGCGAGAAAGAAACGTGTTGCAGGCAGGCGCCGAGATCGACAGCAGCGAGACGCTGACGGAGCGGCAGCAGGCCGTTCTCGACGCTGCCCTTCGCCTGCTCGTCGAGGAGGGCGATAGCCTGACCATGACCGCGGTGGCGCGGCGGGCAAGCTGCTCCAAGGAAACGCTCTACAAATGGTTCGGCGACCGCGACGGGCTGTTGACGGCGACGGTGCAGTGGCAGGCCTCCAAGGTGCGCGTGGCGCCCGTCGACCGCAAGGGCCTCGATATCGCCTCGCTGACGGCGAGCCTCGAACGCTTTGCCTCGGACTGGCTCAAGGTGATTTCGAGCGACACCTCGATCGCGCTGAACCGGGTAGCCGTCGGCCATGCCGGTTCCGGCAAGGATGACCTCGGCGCCATAGTGCTGCAGAATGGACGTTTCGCGCTCGCCAGGCGCTTGAAGCCGGTGCTGGAAGCGGGACGCGAGGCCGGATTGCTGGATTTCGCGGATGCCGAAACGGCATTCCGCACCTTTTTCGGGCTGGTCGCCCGCGATGTGCAGATGAGGCTTCTGCTCGGCGACCGGCTGGAATTGACTGAGGCGACGATCGGTGGCGATGCCGCCCGTGCGACGCAGCAGTTTCTCGCTCTCCATGGAGCAAACAACCGGCCGCTAGGCCCCAGAGCCGGATGATTTCAGGTCAAGTCGACCTGAAATCTGAATCCGGCTCTAAATCAAAGAGATAGAGCATGATGTCGTCCGAAAACCGCTTCACACTTTTCGGCATCATGCTCTGATCTTCAAAACGGGAAGGAAGACGAAAATGCGTGTCTATTACGATCGTGACGCCGATCTCAACCTCATCAAGGGCAAGAAGGTCGCCATCATCGGCTATGGCAGCCAGGGCCGGGCGCATGCGCTCAACCTCAAGGAGTCCGGTGTCAAGGACATCGCCATCGGTCTTAAGGCCGGCTCGGCGACCGCCAAGAAGGTCGAGGCCGACGGGCTCAAGGTGTTGACCGTCGCGGACGCCGCCAAATGGGCCGACCTGATGATGATGGCGACGCCCGACGAACTGCAGGCCGACATCTACAAGAACGAGATCGCGCCGAACATCCGCGATGGCGCGGCGATTGCCTTTGCGCACGGCCTCAACGTGCATTTCGGCCTGATCGAGCCGAAGTCGACCGTGGATGTCGTCATGATTGCGCCGAAGGGCCCGGGCCACACCGTGCGTGGCGAATACCAGAAGGGCGGCGGCGTGCCGTGCCTGGTGGCCGTCAACCATGATGCTTCCGGCAATGCGCTCGATCTGGCGCTCTCCTACGCCTGCGGCGTCGGCGGCGGCCGCTCCGGCATCATCGAGACCAATTTCCGCGAGGAATGCGAGACCGACCTGTTCGGCGAGCAGGTGGTGCTCTGCGGAGGCCTGGTCGAGCTGATCCGCGCCGGCTTCGAGACGCTGGTGGAAGCCGGCTACGCGCCGGAAATGGCCTATTTCGAGTGCCTGCACGAGGTCAAGCTGATCGTCGACCTGATCTATGAGGGCGGCATCGCCAACATGAACTACTCGATCTCGAACACCGCCGAATGGGGCGAGTATGTCTCGGGTCCGCGCATCATCACCGCCGATACCAAGGCCGAGATGAAGCGCGTGCTGAAGGACATCCAAACCGGCAAGTTCACCTCGGAATGGATGCAGGAATACCGTGCCGGCCTGGCGCGCTTCAAGGGCATCCGCCGCAACAACGACAGCCACCAGATCGAAGAGGTGGGTGCGAAGCTGCGCGCGATGATGCCGTGGATCGCCAAGAACAAGCTGGTCGACAAGGCGAAGAACTGAGGCGATCCACGGTCTTTGCATTGCGCGTCCTCGGGCTTCGCCCTGCGGGCGCGCGGTGATCGCCAAGAACAAGCTGGTCGGCAAGGCTAAAACTAGGAAGCTTGCGCCAATTCTACCCTGCCGGCCATCTGCCGCGGGTTTCTGCGCTTCCGGTGCTCACGGACTTCAATGTCCGCGCCGCTCCGGTTCTCGAAACCCGCACCAGCTGACTCAGCAGGGCGAATTGTCATCAAGCTTCTGGTCGCGAAATACCAAGCCGGCGGAGCAATCCGCCGACTTTTTCGTGCCAGCCCTTCGGCTAGCAGGGGACGCGGAGCTTCAGCCGTAGTGCCAGTGCGGCTTCGGTTCGGTGCCGGTGAACTCGACGCCGATACGGCCGTCGCGGCGCCAGCGCACCACGGCCTTGTAGCCGATGCCGTCGGTCGGCACGTAGAGCAGGAACTCGTCAGGCACCCGCGCCTCGATCGGCACTTTGAGCTCGGCGCCGCCGGCATGCATGTTGCGCAGCGTGCATTTGACCTCGGAATTGGCGATGCCGGTCAGGATCGACGCGCCTTTCAGCACGCGCTGCCGGTGCTTGTCCCTGTTTTCGTCCTCGGCCATGGCATTCCGCTTTCGGGCGATCCGCTCCGCCTATCCGATAGACCCGCCTGATGAAGAGCGCGTTAGCGCCGGTGGTGCTTGGCGCGTCTCATGGTGCCCCCGAGGCAAAAACGGCGCCGCTTGACACGGCGCCGTTTGCGCATTCCTCGATCCGTTGCTGCTCAGCTATATGGCGACCAGCACTGCTGGCGTGGGCCATTATAGGGCTGGAACGTGTTGTCCCAGGCCCGGTACGAGCGGTAGCGGTCGTAGCACCACTGGATGTGCGCGCTGGACAGACGCTGCGTCCGGTAGATCCGCCGGGGCTGAGCGTAGTAGCCGTTGTTGTAGTAGCCGTTGTTGTAGTACAGGCTGCCCAAGCCCAGACCGAGGCCGAGGCCCAAAATGGCGGCATCGGAGTCCCTGAAATGCCGGCGATGATGGTGGCGTCTCCAGCGCCAGTCGTCGCCATCCCAGTTACGATCACCGTCCCAATTGCGGGAGAAATTCCGCTCGCGGAAATTGCCGGACCGCCACCGCCCGTCGCGGTTGCGCCAACGCCAATCCTCCTGGAGCTGCCGGTCATTGCCGCCGGCCCACTCGTCACGAACAGGCGTGATGCCGGGCGCCGGCAGATTGGCCGGGACCGACAGGTCAGGCTCAAGGATCGGACCAGCCAGTGACGGTGCCGTCACGCCAGCCACAAGACCCAGGGTCAGCAGACCGGACCTCAACGAAGACAAAAAGTGCGGTTTCATTGCACACTCCGAAGACTTCAGGCCCCACGCCCAGAATACCCCGGGAAGAGGCCTATTTATGGAACTTGTCGTCTGAACGGCGGATGAACGGAAAGGTTCCGTCAACCATCACGGCCCGCATCGCGGGCTCTTGTCTTCACCGGTACTTGCAGGCAAAGGTCACGGCCATGTCGCTGCGCCTTGCCACCTTCAATGTCGAGAACCTGATGAACAGGTTCGATTTTTCCGGCTATCGCAACCAGCTAAACGAGGATCGAGCGCTGGCGCTGTTCGATATCCAGAGCGAGGCCGAGTACAAGATGCTGGAGCAGGCGCGTGCCATTGCGCAGTCCGACGACACGCGCCAGCTCACCGCGCTGGCGATCGCCGCCACCCGTGCCGACATCATCTGCATGCAAGAGGTCGACAACATCGAGGCGCTGAAGGCCTTCGAATACGGCTATCTGTTCAAGATGGTCGGGCAGGGCTATCGGCAGAAATACACCACGGCCGGCAATGATACCCGCGGCATCGACGTTGCCGTGATGATGCGGAGCGAGACGGCTGACGGCCAGCCGATCGAATTCGTGCGCATGACCAGCCACGCCCATGTCACCTTCGAGCAATTTGGGCTGTTCACCTCGGAACTCGCGGCGCTCGGCTATCAGGCAATCGAACGCATCTTCCGGCGCGACTGCCTCGAGGTCGACCTGAAGATCGGCGGCGTGCCGCTGACGCTCTATCTCGTGCACTTCAAATCGATGGGTTCGCCGCGCAATGGGCTGGACGGCCGCGAGGCGACGATGCCGCTGCGTATCGCTGAGGCGCAGGCGGTGCGCCGCATCATCGAGGAGCGCTTCGGCAAGGATCATGCTGCCGACAAGCGCTGGGCGATCTGCGGCGACATGAACGACTACCGGCAGCGGGTGAAGATCGAGGGCGACAGCGTCGACGGCTACCGTTTCCAGGTGATCGACGAGAGCCAGTCCTGCATCAACGTGCTGACCGCCGGCGGCTTCTGCGAAAACGTTGTCGAGCGACGGCCGGAGATGGACCGCTGGAGCTTTTACCACACGCGCGGTCCCGAGGAACGGCACCTCTGCCAGCTCGACTATATCCTGTTGTCGAAGGGGCTGGCGGCGAAGAACGCGACCGCCGTTCCCGACATCGTCCGCAACGGCCAGCCCTGGCGCACCATCTTTCCGGCCGGCCAGGAGGTCGAGCGCTTCCCGCGCGCCGGCTGGGACCGACCGAAGGCCTCCGACCATTGCCCGGTGGTGATCGCCCTGGACATGGCCTGAGCTGCATCTTAACACACCTCAGAGCAAGATGAGCTTCGACCTCCCACGCAACGTCATCCTGCCGGTCGACAAGGTCGATGTCAGGCTCGACCCCGGCCGGCATCCGTTCGAACGCGACAACGCCGAGGCGATCGCCGAGAACTGGCGGCGCGAGATGGGGGCGAACCCAGCGCTGTTCGACGGCACGGTGGTGTTGCTCTCGGCGCTCGCCTATCGCGACGGCGGGCTCGTCGGCCGCTGCCATGCGGTGAAATATTCGACCTTCATGCTGTGGCGGAAGAAGCGCGAGGCGAGCGGCGCCGAGCATGCCTATGCGCATGCCATGCTGGTTGCCGGCGACAATGCGCTGGTGGCGATCCGCATGGGCGCGCATACCGTCAATGCCGGCCGCGTCTATTTCGCCGCCGGCTCGTTCGAGCCGATCGATTTCCGCGACGGCCTCGTCGATGTCGACTTCAACATGATCCGCGAGGTGCGCGAAGAGACAGCGATCGACCTGTCGGGCGCCGAACGCGGCCGGCGCTATCATGCGCTGTCGACGCCGAGCGGCACGGTGATCTTCCGCCGCTATCAGGTGACCGAGCCTGCCGACGAGATCGCGCGGCGCATCCGCGCCTTCATTGTCACGGAGGCGGAACCGGAGATCGAAGGTCCCGTCGTCATCCGTGATGCCACCGACCTGCCGGACGGGCTGATGGGACATATGAAGCCGCTGATCGAATGGCATTTCGCGGGCGGCGACGAAGTCCCCTGAGTCCTTATGGGAAGATCGGCGGCAGCGCCTCGTCCGACATGCTTTTCCGGCAGCCGCCGTCGTCCTTGTAATAATAGCTGTAGCCGTTGATGGCCGGCGCGCCGCCGAGATGCGCGTAGAGAATTCGTGAGCCCTCGGGGAAGAAGCCCTTCCTGGTCAGGTCGATCAGGCCCTGCATCGACTTTCCCTCGTAGACCGGATCGGTGATCATGGCCTCGGTGCGGGCCGCCAGGCGGATCGCGTCGTTCGTGGCCTCCGACGGAACGCCATAGGCGGGATAAGCATAGTCGGGGTTGATGACGATTTCGTCGTCGCGGACGGCGCGGCCGAGCCCGACGAGGGCGGCGGTGTCGTCGACGATGCGGCGGACCTGGGCGCGGGTCTGGTCGAGCGTGCCGGAGGCGTCGATGCCGATCACCCGGTCGGCACGGTTCTGCGCGGCGAAGCCGACGATCATGCCGGCCTGCGTCGAGCCAGTCACGACGCAGACGATCATGTAGTCGAAGGCAAAGCCGAGCTCAGCTTCCTGCCGAGCCACTTCTTCGGCGAAGCCGACATAGCCCAGCCCGCCGAACTTGTGCACCGAGGCGCCTGCCGGGATCGGATAGGGCTTGCCGCCGGCGTCCTTCACCGACTGGATAGCGTCCTCCCAGCTCTTGCGGATGCCGATGTCGAAACCGTCGTCGACCAGCCGGCTGTCGGCGCCCATCAGGCGTGTCATCAGGATGTTGCCGACCCGGTCATAGACCGCGTCATAGTGGGGCACCCATTTCTCCTGGATCACCACGCATTTCATGCCGATCTTGGCGGCCGTCGCGGCGACCATCCGCGTATGGTTCGACTGGACGCCGCCGATCGACACCAGCGTATCGGCGCCGGAGCGAAGAGCATCCGGCACGATGTATTCGAGCTTGCGCAATTTGTTTCCGCCCATGGCCAGCCCGGAATTGCAATCGTCGCGCTTTGCGTAGACGTGGACTTTGCCGCCCAACGCAGCGCTCAGCCGGGGCAGATGCTCGATGGGCGTCGGACCGAAGGTCAGCGGATAGCGTTCAAACTTCGCCAGAAGTGACATCGATCTGTCTCCGCTCTTTGTCGTTTTCGATGCTTTGATAATAGGCGCAGTCGGGCGAAAGGTGTTCTCGAACTTGCCGGCAGAATTTTCATATCTCCCAGATATTTGCGATATGATTGACCTGTTCGTTCATATAGGCTGGCAAAAATGGAAGAATCTTCCACCGAGTTGGACCGCATCGACGTCAGGATCCTGCGCACCCTTCAGGCCGAAGGACGGCTGACCAATGCGGAGCTGGCGGCGCGCGTGAATGTCAGCGCCGCCACCTGCCACAGGCGCACGCAACGCCTGTTCGAAGAAGGTTACATCACCGGGGTCAGGGCGGAGATTACGCCCGCTACGGTAGGGCTTGGCGCGCTGGTGATGGTCGGCGTCGTGCTCGACCGTTCGACACCTGAAAGCTTCGCCGCTTTCGAGGAAGCCGTGCTGAGACTCAAGGAGGTTCTCGACTGTAATCTCGTGGCCGGCGACTTCGACTACCTGCTGAAGATAAGGGTTCGCGACATGGCGGATTTCAACAAGCTCCACGGGCAGAAGCTGATCGCGCTACCGGGCGTACGGCAAACCAGGACTTTCTTTGTCATGAAGGAGGTCAAGGAGAATGCGCGGCTTCCGTTTTGACAGGCCGCGGAGCAAGGGCGCGCAAGCTCAGCGCTGCGCCTTGTCCTGCAAAGCCTTGCGATCGTTGCGGGCGGCGATGAAGAACAGGATGACGCCGAGGCCAAGCAGCGCGCCCATCGCCATTCCCATCGTCTGGCCGACGACCTCCTGAAAATTCGTGGCGACGCGATCGGGATTCTGGATACCGTAGCCGGCGAGATACCACCACAGCCCGGCCAGGGCGGCCTCGAAGATCGCCAACACCAGGATCAGCCGCGCCTTCTTGCTCATTCGAATCTCCCCCATGTGCCGAGGCCATGCAGTAGCATTGCCGGATGCGTGGCGACAGGGGTGGCGAGGGCATATTCCGGTAACGACCGCGCCGCCTCACTCGTGCCGCAGCGCGTCGATCGGGTCGAGCCTGGCGCCGCGCAGCGCTGGGAAGAAGCCGAACACCATGCCGATCAGCGCCGAAAAGCCGACCGCGAGCAGGATGACCGCCGGGCTCGGCGCGAAGGGGATGATCAGCGCCACCGAGGCGATGGCGGCGAGCGCCAGGCCGATCAGGATGCCGATGATCCCGCCGAGGAGCGACAGCACCGTCGCCTCGACCAGGAACTGGATGAGGATGTGCTTCTCATGCGCGCCGATCGCCAGCCTGATGCCGATCTCGCGCGTGCGTTCGGTGACCGAGACCAGCATGATGTTCATGATGCCGATGCCGCCGACCAGCAGGCTGACGCCGGCAACCGCGCCCAGCATGCCGGTCATGGTGGTGGTGGCGCTGGCCATGGCGTCGGCGATCTGCGTCATGTCGCGGATCGAGAAATCGTCATCGCGGTCGGGCGTGACGCGGCGCGTGTCGCGCAGGATGTCCTCGACGCGCGGCTGCAGTTCGGAGGTCGGCGTGCGGTCGTCGGCGGCGATGTAGATCGAATCGATGTCGCGGTTGCCGGCGATGCGGCGCTGGTAGGCGGCAAGCGGCATCAGCACGACATTGTCCTGGTCCTGGCCGAAGCCGGTGTAGCCCTTGGGTTCCAAGAGGCCGATGATCTTGCAGGAGGTGCGGTTGACGCGGATGGTCTCGCCTTCCGGATCGCCGGCGCCGAAGAATTGCTGGCGCACCGTCTCGCCGACCAGGCAGACCCCGGCGCCGGCGCGGGTCTCGGAATCGCTGAACGGACGCCCCG
The DNA here is from genome assembly GCF_003952505.1 of Mesorhizobium sp. M4B.F.Ca.ET.058.02.1.1. Classification (NCBI taxonomy): domain Bacteria; kingdom Pseudomonadati; phylum Pseudomonadota; class Alphaproteobacteria; order Hyphomicrobiales; family Phyllobacteriaceae; genus Mesorhizobium; species Mesorhizobium sp. M4B.F.Ca.ET.058.02.1.1. The sequence continues at coordinate 167,273 of NZ_CP034450.1, forward strand.
AGACCAGCTTCCAGTCGCGCGCGTCGAGATAGGCGCTGTCGGTGCCGGTGACGCCCGATGTAACGCTTTCGGTGCCGAAGATGACGCGGACCTGCTTTTGCGAGGCGGGCGAGATGGCGCGCGCGCCGTCGAGATGCTTGACGAGCGCGGCAAGGTCCTTGTCGGCAAGCGGACGCACCGCCTGGTCGAGCCCTCCCGGTCCGCCAGGCCCGGCCGGACGGCCGGGGCGGACGACGAGCAAATTGCTGCCGAGCTTGGAAATATCCGACTTGACCTTCGCGGTGGTGCCGGAGCCGATGGTCAGCATGGCGATGACGGCGGCGACGCCGATGACGATGCCGAGCAAGGTCAGGAAGGAGCGCAGCACGTTGCGGCGGATCGAGATCAGCGACAGGCGAACTGTCTCCCAGATCATTGGGCCGCCTCCAGTTTGTTGGAGTCGGTGGCGACATGGCCGTCGAGGAAGCGGATCGTGCGCTCGGCATAGGCCGCCACGTCGGCCTCGTGCGTGACCATGACGATGGTGAGGCCAAGCTCGGCGTTGAGCCTGGTCAGGAGCTCCATGATCTCGTGCGTGCGGGCGGAGTCGAGATTGCCGGTGGGTTCGTCGGCAACGAGCAGCGTCGGCCTGGTGACGATGGCGCGCGCGATCGCCACCCGCTGCTGCTGGCCGCCGGAGAGCTCGGCCGGCGTGTGATGCTCGCGTCCCACAAGGCCGACCTCGGCCAGCGCCTGCATGGCAAGTTGGCGGCGCTCGCGCGCGGCGACACCGCGATAGATCAGCGGCAGCTCGACATTCTCTGCCGCCGTGGTGCGCGGCAGCAAATTGTAGCCCTGGAAGACGAAGCCGACATAGAGGTTGCGCAGCATGGCGCGGCGGTTGCGGTCGAGCCGGCCGGCGTCGATGCCCTCGAAACTGTAGGTCCCGGCAGTCGGCGTGTCGAGGCAGCCGATGATGTTCATCGCCGTCGACTTGCCGGAACCCGACGGGCCCATGATGGCGACGAACTCGCCTTTTCGGATGGCGAGATCGACGCCGGCCAGCGCATGCACGCGGGCTTCGCCCTGGCCGTAGCTTTTCCAGACCTTGTCGAAGGCAATCAGCGTGGAGCCCGACACGGCGTCAGTTCCGCAGCTGCGAGCCGGTGATGACCTGCGCGCCTTTGTCGAGGCCGGACGTAATCTCGGTCAGCTCGCCATCGGTGGAACCGACCTTGACATTGACCGCGTGGGGTCGGCCATTCTCCAGCACATAGAGCGTGCGCGAGCCGTCGGTCGGTCTCGGCGTGGCGTCGCGCTGGCGGCCAGGGCGGCCCATGCGGCCGGTGAACAGGTCGCGCAGGCTCCACGTGCGGGCGGCGGGCGGCGCCGGCCGGTAACGGAAGGCGGTGGCCGGCACGGTGAGCACACCCTTGGCCTGTTTGGTGACGACCGAGACGGTGGCGGTCATGCCGGGCCTGAGCAGCAACTCGCTGTTGTCGACCTCCAGCCGCGCATTGTAGGTGACGACGCCGTCAGTGGTTACGGACGCATAGGAGATGTCGCGGATCTCGGCGTCGAAGGGCCGCTCCGGAAAGGCATCGACGGTGAAGCGGGCATGTTGGCCGGGCTTGACCGAGCCGATATCGGCTTCGTCGACCGCCGCCTGCAGCTCCATGTTCCTGAGGTCGGCGGCAATGACGAACAGCACCGGCGCCTGCAGCGAGGAGGCGACCGTCTGGCCGGGGTCGACAGAACGCGTCAGCACGATGCCGTCGATCGGCGCGTAGATGGTGCTCTTGGCAAGGTCGGTCTGCTGCGCCTTGAGATCGGCATTGGCGATGGCAAGGTTGGCCTCGGCGCTGTCGAGGGCCGCCTTGGAGCGGTCGCGGGTCGCGGTCGCGGCCTCGAGCGACTGGTCGGTCGCCATGCCGCGCTTGGTGAGTTCGTTCGCGCGCGCCAGCGCGTTCTCGTTTTCCTTCAGCGTCACGGTGGCGTCCTCGACGGCTGCCGCGGCTGCCTTGGCGGAAGCCTCGGCGCGCTCGATCTGAACCTCGAGCTTGGCGGTGTCGAGCGTCGCCAGCACATCGCCCTTCTTGACCTGCTGGTTTTCCTCGACCGCGACCGAGCGGACGACGCCTGAAAGTTCGCTGGAGATGTCGACCTGCGTCAGCGGCTGCAGCGTGCCGGTGGCCGAGACCTGGACGGTGAGGTCGGCAACGGCTGCCGGCACGGTGGTATAGTCGATTTTGGCCTGAGAGCCGGCATACCACTGATAGAAGGCACCCGCCGCGGCAACGGCGATCAGCGCCAGCAGGGCATAGAGCCAACCGCGCCGGCGTGTCCTGCGCAGGCCGTTGCGGTCGAGGCCGAGCGCCGTCTCGATGGCGGAATCCGATTCCGTCTTTGGCGGATTGACAACCTGGTCCACGCTGGACCCCTATTATGCGCACAGTCCCTATCTGTGCACAGATCAGGCTTTGTGGTTCGAATTACAAATTAAATTTCGCCCATGTTGGGATTGAGGCAAGAATGAAAACCCGGGATTACTTGCTCTACGATGTCTTTACGACCGAGCGGCTGGCCGGCAACCCCGTGGCTGTCGTCCTGGACAGCAAGGGGCTGGACACGGCGGCTATGCAAGCCATCGCGCGCGAATTCAATCTTTCCGAAACGGTGTTCGTGCTGCCTCCCGACAACGCCAAGCACCGCGCCCGCATCCGCATCTTCACGCCCGACTATGAAATGCCGTTCGCCGGCCATCCGACCGTCGGTACGGCGATCGCGCTCGCCGATCTGGCTGGCGAGACCGCCGGCATCTTCGTTCTTGAAGAGAATATCGGCCCGGTACGCTGCGCGGTGAGCAAGCATGACAGCGCCACTTTCGCCGAGTTCGACCTGGCGAAGCTGCCGGAGCCGCTGGAGCTCTCCGCCGACGCGGAAGCGATCGGCGCCGCGCTTGGCCTTGGACCGCATGAGATCGGCTTTGAGAATCACCGCGTCTCGTTCTGGTCGGCCGGCGTGCCCTACGTGACCATTCCGGTCGCCGACCTGAAGGCGGCGGGCCAAATCCGGCTGGACAACCAGGCATGGTCGGAACTGGCGCCGCGCAAGAGCGAATGGGCTTTCGCCAGTCCCTATGTCTATTGCCGCGAGACGGTCAACCATGAGAGCGCCTTCCATGTGCGCATGATCGTGCCCGGCAGTCCCTCCTATGAGGACCCGGCGACCGGCTCGGCAGCGGCAGCCTTTGCCGGCGCCATCATGCATTTCGACGGCCCGACAGACGGTATTTCGCAGCTGTGGATCGAGCAGGGGCTGGAGATGGGCCGGCCGTCGCGAATCCGGCTCGAGCTCAATGTCGACGGCGGCAAACTGGCCGCCGCCCGCATCGGCGGCCATGCCATTAAGGTGGCGGAAGGCAGACTTTTTGTCTGATCGGTGCGGCTGCCCCATCCCGATAGAATCGGGATGGGGCTCCATCTTTTTTGTTTGAGCATGATCTCTTCCGAAAACCGGATTCCACTTTTCGGGATCATGCTTTAGCGATTTATCGGGAAATGATCCCGGCGGGGCTAGACATCCCCAAGATCGGCGGCTATATGCCCGCCAACGCTGGGTTTACCGGCCGTGTGGGTGTGTAGCTCAGTTGGTAGAGCAGCTGACTCTTAATCAGCGGGTCCACAGTTCGATCCTGTGCACACCCACCAAATCCTCTTCAGATCCTGCTGAAAAAACATCGGAAGCCGGCGCCCCGCCGCGTTCAGGGGGCTTTCGATTTTTACTGGATGGTTGGCCTGAGGTAGCTGAGAATCGCTCGCGTTATGGCCAGGACGCCGTCAACGGCATCGAAGTTTGTCTTGCTTTTGCCGACGATCCATTCGAATTCGGGGGCTTGTGGTAGCCGGAGCGCATTGCGTACGAGCCAGCCAGAAAGCGTGAAGAGGTCAAGTGATCTCGGTTCGCCGCCCGAGTAGTAAGGAAATTGCAGAAACAGCCTTATTGGGCCTCCGTATCCAAGCTTGAAGGTCATGCTGACTGCAACTCGGTGGCCAAATCTGTCTTCAAAAACACCACCAAAAGTAAGATCTCTAGCATCGTAGTTGTGCCATTGCCCCGCCAACCCTAGAGAGCCCCATCTGTTTTGAGTATGTTCCTTCAGTTCCTTGCGATTGGGAAATTTTGATTTTTCAGGATCAAAGCGCAGGGGCGGGTCGACGTTACCTGTCTCGTCTCTCCACTCCTCCGCAGCGCCTCGAAGATCTTCAAAGACCGGAGATATTCTAGGATCCATCGGCTCGCCCGAGCAGCGTGAAATCCGCCACTGAGAAATCACCTCGCACAGAGATTCGACCGTATGGCCCGATCGTTCGGCCCAATCCTCGGTGGCCAGCATCCACGGGGAGTTGTATTTCAGCGCGGCAAAGGCGCCGCGCTTGCTGTCGAAATCGCGAATAATCCGAGCCAGAGCGTCGCGTAGCCCATGTTTGGGATCACCAAAAATCTTTGAGGGTTCCTCCATCAGCGCACCCCAGCATCTAGGTCACTATTTGTCCGAAACCCCTGCCTCTGCGAAGCTCGCCATACGGGCGTGGCATTCCAGCGCCGAGCGCACGATGTTGACGGCAAGGCAGGCGCCGGAGCCTTCGCCGAGCCGCATGCCGAGGTCGAGCAGCGGCGGCAGGCCGAGCGCTTCGAGCAGGCGGCGGTGGCCGGATTCGGCCGAGACGTGGGCAGCGATGGTGTGGGCGAGGCCGGTCGGGTGCAGCCGCGCCAGCGGCGCCGCGGCAGCGGTGCAGACAAAACCGTCGAGCAGGACCGGCACATTGTTGCGGCGCGCGGCGAGCGTGGCGCCGAAGATGGCGGCGAGCTCGCGGCCGCCAAGGGCTGCGGCGATCTTCAGCGGGTCGGACAGCGCGTCGGCATGGCGCTTGAGGCCGGCTTCGATCGCGGTCACCTTGCGCTCCAGGCCGGCATCGTCGACGCCGGTGCCGCGCCCGGTCCATTTCTCGGCGCCGCCGCCGAACAGGGCGGCAGAAATCGCCGCCGCCGGCGTGGTGTTGCCGATGCCCATTTCGCCGAAGCAGACGAGGTCGATATCCTTGGTCACCGCGTCATGGCCGGCCGAGACGGCGGCGAGGAAGGCCTTCTCGTCCATCGCCGGCACTTCGGTGAAGTCGCCGGTCGGATGGTCGAGGTCGAGCGGGATGACGTCGAGCTCGGCGCCAGCGATGCGGGCGAGCTGGTTGATGGCGGCGCCGCCGCCGGCGAAATTCGCCACCATCTGTACGGTGACTTCCGACGGGAAGGCCGAGACGCCCTGCGCGGTGACGCCGTGATTGCCGGCAAAGACGAAGACCTTCACCTTGTCCAGCTTCGGCATGTCGCGGCCCTGCCAGCGCCCCAGCCAGGCGGCGATGGTTTCCAGCCGGCCGAGGCTGCCTTGCGGCTTGGTCAGCGTGTCCTGGCGGCGGGCGACGGCATTGGCCGCGGTGTCGCTGCCGGCCGGCAGATCGAGGCAGGCAGCGCGAAGTTCATCAAGCGATTTGAAAGACATGGGGGCAAAGTCTCCGAAAGAGAGTCAGGATAGGGATACGGAAGCGACGAGCAGGACTGCGATCTCGCCAAGTTGCTGAAGGGCGCCGATCGTGTCGCCGGTCTGGCCGTCGATCTGGTTGAGGCAAAGGGCGCGGAACGCGGCAAACAGCAGACCAAGCAGGACGATCGCGACTATGGCGCCGCCTGGCGCAAGCAGGAGGAGTGGTATCGCGCCGAGCACGGCGCCGGCTATTGCGGCCTCGGCCGAGACGCCGCCGGCGCCGGCCGAGAGGCCGTCGGACCGCGCCGGGGGCAAGAGATGCATGAAGGCGCCCAGCAATCCGCGCGAGGCGGCGTGCGCGGCAATGAGCGCCAGAAGGGCCTGTGTGGGGTCGGCGAATTCCGAAATCGCGCTCCAGCGGATCAGCAGCGACAGGGCCAGTGCCGACGCGCCATAGGCGCCGATGCGGCTGTCGCGCATGATCTCCAGTTTTCCACCGCGCGACTTGCCGCCGCCAAAGCCATCGGCGACATCGGACAACCCATCCTCGTGCAGGCAGCCGGTGGTGAGCAATGTTGCGGCAAGCGCAAGTGCTGCCGCCGGACCCATGGCAAGGCCGAACCGTTCCGCAGTGGCGTAGACGACCGCGCCGATCAGTCCGACGGCAAGCCCGGCGACCGGGGCGGCCCAGATCGCGGCGGCGAGGCTGCGCCCGCGAAAATCAAAGACGGGCAGCGGCAGCCTGGTGAAGAAGACCAGGCAAAGGGCGATATCATCGAGGACTTGCCGGAGCGAAAGGGGAAAGTTCTTGAGCTTCATGCCCTAGCCCCTCGCAATGGCATGGAAGAACGTCCCGCTGACATGGCCGCGCCGATAGCCGGAGGCGCCGAGCGGATTGCCCTGGCCGTCGGCAAGGTCGGCCAGCGGCTCGTCGTTGCCGGCAGCGAGCATCTGCGCATAGTGGAATTCATGGCCGCGGATCAGCGTGCCCTCGGCTCCGAGCGGGCAAGCGGCGCGCAGCCGCGCCTCGCGGTAGCCGAGGTTCATTTTGCGCTTGGCGAAGCTGGTCGAATGGCCGAGCAGGCCAAGCATCGGATGCGTGTCGCCTGCCGCGTCCTCAAGAGTCTCGCCCAGCACCATGAAGCCACCGCACTCGCCGTGGATCGGCTTGGTCGCGGCGAAGCGCGCCATTGCGGCCCGGAAGTTGGTGGCGGCGGCCAGCCTGCCGGCATGAAGCTCGGGATAGCCGCCGGGCAGCCAGCAGACATCGCAGCTGTCGTGGGGCGCTTCGTCGGCGAGCGGCGAGAAGGGGACGATCTCGGCGCCGGCCTTGTGCCAGTGGGCGGCGACGTGCGGGTAGACGAAGGTGAAGGCGGCGTCCTCCGCCAGCGCAATGCGCTGTCCAGGTGGCGGCAGCGCGTCGCCGAAATCGCCAGCCGCGGGCACCAGCGGCGTGGCCAGCGCCATGATGGCGTCGAGATCGAGCGACTTCTCGGCCATGTCGGCCAGCCGGTCGAGATGCGCCATCAGGTTCTGGTATTCGCCGGCCTGGACGAGGCCGAGATGGCGCTCCGGCAGGTTGAGCGTGGGATCGCGCAGGATGGCGCCGACGACCGGCAGGCCGATCGCCTCGATGGCATCGCCGGACAGCCGCCGGTGGCGCTCGCTGCCGAGCCGGTTAAGGACGACGCCGGCCATGCGCACGCCCGCGTCGTAGGTTGCAAAACCCTTGGCAACGGCGGCCGCCGTGGTCGACTGGCCGGACACATCGAGCACGAGCAGCACCGGCAGGCCGTAGAGCCGCGCAAGGTCGGCGGCCGAACCCGTGCGGCCTTCTGGGGCGGGAATGCCGTCGAACAGGCCCATGGCGCTTTCGAGGACGACGAAGTCGGCATCGTCAGCCGCTTGCCCGGCCAGCGCATTGAGCAGGGAAGGCGGCATTGCCCAGCTGTCGAGGTTGACGCCGGAGAGGCCGGTGGCGGCGGTGTGGAAGCCCGGATCGATGTAATCGGGCCCGGATTTGGCGCCACGCACCTTCAAGCCGCGCCTGGCGAGCGCGCGCAGGATGCCGATGGTGACGCTGGTCTTGCCCGAACCGGAGCGCGGCGCGCCGATGATGATGGCGCGTGCCGTCATGTCTCGCCCGCCAGTGCCGCGCGCATGGCGACGATACCGCCGACGACGATCAGCGCCGGCGAAGCCAGGCCGGCGGCCGCGGCCTCTTCGGCAATGGTGGCGAGCGTGGCGACAACGGCCCGCTCCTGCGGCGTGGTCGCGGAAACGATCACCGCGGCCGGCGTCGACGGCGCCAGCCCGCCTTCCAATAATGAAGCGGCGATCTGAGGCAGATTGGCCATTCCCATATAGACGACCACCGGCTGGCCGGTGCGGGCAATCGCGGCCCAGTCGAGATCGTCATCGGTGCCGGCGGCATGGCCGGTGGCCAGGATGACCGCCTTGTTGATGCCGCGCATGGTGGCGGGAATGCCGGTGGCGGCGAGCGCGCTCAGGCCCGAGGTCAGGCCGGACAACACACGAAACGGAATAGCTTCGCGCGCCAGCGCCAGCGCCTCTTCGCCGCCGCGCCCGAAGATATAGGGGTCACCGCCCTTGAGACGGACGACGCGACGTCCCTCGCGCGCCAGCCGCACCAGCAAAGCTGTGATATCGTCCTGCTTCATCGACGGCTGGCCACCGCGTTTACCGGCATAGAAAAGCTCCGCGCTTGCGGCGACCGCGACGACATCGGGCGAGACCAGCGCATCGTAGACCAGCGCGTCGCATTGGCCGAGAGCGGCCAGCACTTCGAGCGTCAGGCAGCCGGGATCGCCGGGGCCCGCGCCGGCCAGCCAAACGTGGCCGGGTTCCAGCTCTCGCGGCTTGAACTTCAGCCGCGCCAGCGCCTGCTCCACCGTGGCATGTCCGTTTCTGTTGGTGCTGCCGTTCACAATCCGTCCCGTCCGCGAAAACGCCGCTGGTAGTGGGCGTCGTAAAGTGAGCTTTCGCCGAAATCCTGGGCGCCGAGCGCGCTGCCGATGAAGATGATCGCCGTGCGCTCAATCGGGTTTTCCGCCAGCTTCGCCTCGATGGTGGCCAGCGTGCCGGTCAACAGACGCTCGTCCGGCCAGGAGGCACGAAAGACAACCGCCACCGGGCAGTCGGCGCCGTAAAGCGGCGTCAGCTCGGCGACGACACGGTCGATGGCGTGGATGGCGAGATGGATGGCAAGCGTCGCGCCGGTGCGGCCGAAGCCGGCCAGCGTCTCGCCGGGCGGCATCTTCGAGGCACGGCCGGAGACACGGGTCAGCACCAGGCTTTGCGCGAGTTCGGGAATGGTGAGCTCGCGGCGAAGGGCCGCCGCCGCGGCGGCGAAGGAAGGCACGCCCGGCGTCAGCGTGTAGGGGATGTTGTGCTTTTCCAGCCGGCGGATCTGCTCGGCCACCGCGCTCCACACCGACAGGTCACCGGAATGCAGGCGCGCGACATCCATGCCGGCGGTGTGGGCGGCAACGTATTCGGCCTCGATCTCGTCGAGCGACATCGGCGCCGTGTCGATCAGTTTGGTGCCGGGCGCGCAATGTTCGAGCAGTTCGGGCGCAACGATCGAGCCGGCATAGAGGCAGACCGGGCAACTCGCCAGCAGTCGGCTGCCGCGCAGAGTGATGAGGTCGGCCGCACCGGGGCCGGCGCCGATGAAATGAATGGTCATGCGGCATCTCCGGCAAGTGCGATGGCGCAGGTGACAGGACCGAGCACCGTGCGCGGCCCGAGCAGTTTCGCGCCCTTTCCGGCCGCGGCAAGCGCGGAGGCTTCCGAAACCGACGGCGAGCCGGCCTTCGACTGCGAGAGAACGGAGTGGCTGAGCACGCCGGACGATGCGGCTTGCATCGCATCGTTCGAGACGACGATCACAGGCAAAGCGAGGTCGCTGCCGGCGAGGAAGATCGCTTCCTCATCGCGTTTGATTTCACCGGTCGCCAGGGCGGAAAGCGCCGTCACTGCCAATCCATGCGCTTCCAAGGCGGTCTCGACGGCGGCGCGCACGTCGCTCGCTGTCACGCCTTTCCGGCTGCCGATGCCCGCGACCATCATGGCTTCACCCAGCTCCATTGGGTGACCGGCATGGCCGGCCGCCAGGCCTGCATCGAGCCGACGGGCGAGGCTCGCGAGATGGCGATGCGGGTGAGATCGCCGCCGCGCTTGGTGTGTTGGTCGAGAAGCAGCGTCTCCATCTCCAGCGTCACCGCGTTGGCGACAAGCCGGCCGCCGGGGCGCAGTGCCTTGATCGCCTTCTCCAGCACGCCGGCGTCGCTGCCGCCGCCGCCGATAAAGATGGCGTCGGGCGTTTCCAGCTTGGCGAAAGCCCTGGGCGCCGGGCCCTCGATCACGACAAGACCGGGCACGCCGCAATGCGAGGCGTTACGGCGGATGCGGGCAGCGCGCTCCTTGTCGGCCTCGATGGCGATGGCGCGCAGCGAGGGGTGAGCGAGCATCCATTCGATGCCGACCGAGCCCGAGCCCGCGCCGACATCCCACAGCAGCTCGCCGCGTCGGGGCCCGAGTGCCGACAGCGTCATGGCGCGGACCTCGCGCTTGGTGATCTGGCCGTCATGCTCGAACAGGTGGTCGGCAAGGCCCGACGTCAGCGGCAGGATGCGGGCATCCGGCGTCGATTCAACTTCCAGCGCCAGTACGTTGAGCGGACTGATGTTCTTGAGATCGAAGCCGTCGGCGCGTGCGCTTCGGCGTGCTTCATCCGGTCCGCCGAGCGCTTCAAGGACCGTCAACCGCGAGGGACCGAAGCCGAGTTCGTCGAGCAGCCCGGCGATCGCTGCCGGCGCATCGCCGTCGGATGTCAGCGCAAGGATGCGCGCGCCAGGGTGGAGGAGGGGGCGGATAAGGTCGATCGCGTGGCCGTGGAGCGAGATCGCCTCGACATCCTGCAGCGCCCAGCCCAGCCGGGATGCCGCTAACGAAAGCGATGAAGGCGCCGGCAGCACCCGCATTTGCTTGGGTTTCACCTTGCGCGCCAGCGTGACACCGACGCCGTGGAAGAACGGGTCGCCGGAAGCGAGCACGCAGACATTCTTCCCGGCCAGCGCCAGCACGTCGCGCATCTCGGCGTCGAACGGCGTCGGCCATTGGCGGGCCTCGCCCCTGGCCAGGGCTGCGACGAGCGCGAGGTGTCGCTTGCCGCCGAAGATGAATTCGGCTTGCGCTAGGTGCTGCTTGGCCTCGTCGCCGAGACCCGCTACACCGTCCTCGCCGATGCCGACGACCGTTAGCCATTTTGGCGTGAGCTTGGCGCCGCGCGGACCCTTAGCAGGCATGATGACCCACCGCATCCTGATCCTTGGCGGCACCACCGAAGCCCGGCAACTGGCGGGAAAGCTCGCCGCGCGCGCCGATCTCTCGGTCACGCTTTCGCTGGCCGGCCGCACCGAAAGCCCTGTCGCGCAAGGCGTGCCGGTGCGAAGCGGCGGCTTCGGTGGCGCGGAGGGACTGGCGACCTATCTCGACCAGGAAAAGGTCGAGCTGCTGATCGATGCCACACATCCCTATGCGGCGCGCATCTCCGCGAATGCCGCCGAAGCGGCCAGGCAGGCCGGCGTGCCGATCCTCGCCTTGCGCCGTCCGGGCTGGGAGCCCGTGGCCGGTGACCGCTGGACGCTGGTCGACAGCGCGGCCGAGGCGGCGAGGGCGCTCGGCACGGCGCCGCGCCGCGCCTTCCTGGCGATCGGCAGACAGGAGGCCAGCGCTTTCGAGGCGGCACCGCAGCACCGTTATCTCATTCGCAGCGTCGACCCCGTCGAGCCTAAACTGGGTGTGCCCGACGCGATCTATCTGCTGGCGCGCGGGCCGTTTCCGGAAGCGGAGGAACGCGCGCTGCTCGAAAAGCACGGCATTGATGCCGTCGTGTCCAAGAACAGCGGCGGCGGGGCGACCTACGGCAAGATCGCCGCGGCGCGCGCCTTCGGCATCGAAGTGGTCATGGTCCGTCGGCCGCCCGTGCCGGACGTTCCGTCGGCCGAGACCGTCGATCAGATGGCCGCCAAGGTCGATCATCTTTTCGCGCCCGTTGCCGAGCGTGGCGTGTAGACCAGCGACGGCTTGTCGCCACGCCGGATGATCCTCGTTTCCGGCGAGCCGATGATGATGCAGGTGGCCATGTCGGCCTTTTCCGCATCGGCATCCGCAAGCAGATGCACGTCGATACGTTCGTCCGGCCGGCCGGCGGCGCGGCCGAAGATGACCGGCGTGGTGCCGGGCAGGATCGCTTTCAGGCATTCGAAGGCGCGGCCGAGCTGCCAGGGGCGCGCCTTGCTGATCGGGTTGTAAAGCGCAATGACGAAGCCGGCGCCGGCGGCAGCCAGCAAGCGCAGCTCGATCAACTCCCATGGCTTCAGATTGTCGGAGAGCGAGATGGCGCAGAAATCGTGGCCGAGCGGTGCGCCGATGCGGGCGGCGACCGCAAGCATGGCGGTGACGCCGGGAACGACCGCAAGGTCGACCGCGCGCCATTCCGTCGGGCCGGCCTCGATCGCTTCGCAGACCGCTGCCGCCATGGCGAACACGCCGGGGTCGCCGCCGGACACGACAGCAACGTTATGGCCCTCGGCGGCCTTGGCCAGAGCTTCGTTGGAGCGGGCAAGCTCCTCGCGGTTGTCGGATGCGATGCGGGTCTGGTCCGCTCTCAACTCCAGCCGGTCGAGATAGGGCTTGTAGCCATAGAAGAAGGAAGCCTCCGCCACGGCGCGTCTTGCCTCCGGCGTAACCTGGTCGGCATTGCCGGGGCCGAGACCGATGACGGTGAGACGGCCGCTCATGCCTTTGCTCCGGGGCGGGCGGACCAGCCGGCGACCAGCACGATGGCGAAGTAGGGCGCCTTGTCGTCCGGCTTGTCGGCTAGCCGCATCGAGACGCTGCCCGGCATGGAGCCGCGCTCGACATAGACGGCTTTCGCAAGCTTGCCCGTCGCCTGCAGCGCGCGCCGGATCTTGGGCAGGTTGCGGCCGACCTTCATGATCACCGCTGCGTCGGTGTCGGCCAGCCGCCGCGTCAGCTCGAACTCGCTCATCGTGCCCGGCAGGACAGTCAGTACGTCGTCGCCCTGGACGATAGGCAGGCCGGTCGCCGACCAGCAGCCGGACATGGCGGTGACGCCGGGGATGACCTCGGTCGGGAAGCGATGCGCGAGGCGAACGTGCAGGTGCATGTAGGAGCCGTAGAACAGCGGGTCGCCTTCCGACAGCACCGCCACCATCCTGCCGGCGGCAAGATGTTCCGCGACCGCCTCCGCCGACTGCGCGTAGAAATCGGCGATCTGCGAGCGGTAGTCGTCGTGATCCTTGTCGATCTCGGTCGTCACCGGATAGAGCAGCGGCAGCTCGATCATGTCCGGCCGGAAGCGGGCCTCGACGATGGCGCGCGCATTGCTGTTGTTGCCGCGCTTGGCGAAATAGGCGACGACGTCGGCCTCTGCCAATGCCCGCGCAGCCTTGAGCGTCAGTAGCTCGGGATCGCCGGGACCGGTGCCGACGCCGACGAGGCGGCCTTTTACAATCGCGTTCACAGGCCGGGCCTCGCCAATGCGTTGAGGGCAGCGGCGGTCATGGCGCTGCCGCCCAGCCTGCCGCGCACGATGGCGTAAGGCACGCCATAGGAATTCTCGGCCAGCGCGTCCTTCGATTCGGCGGCCCCGACGAAGCCGACCGGCATGCCGATGATCGCCGCCGGCTTCGGCTCGCCGTCGCGCAGTTTTTCCAGCAGATAGAAGAGCGCCGTTGGCGCGTTGCCGATGGCGACGACCGAGCCGGCGATGCGCTCGCCCCAGAGGTCGATTGCCGCGGCCGAGCGGGTGTTGCCGATTTCTTTCGCGATCTCATGCGTACGCGGATCGCGCAGCGTGCAGATCACCTCGTTGCCGGCCGGCAGGCGAGCGCGGGTCACGCCATGCGAAACCATCTCGGCGTCGCAGAAGATCGGCGCGCCTGCGGCAAGCGCCGCGCGCGCCGCATCCACGAAACCGCTGGAGAAGACGAAATGGCTGGCGGCCTCGACCTGGCCGCAGGCATGGATCATGCGGATCGCAACATCGGCCTCGGCGTCCGAGAAGCGCGACAGGTCGGCCTCGGCGCGGATGATGGCGAAGGAGCGCTCATAGATCGCCGTGCCGTCGTGGATGTAGTCGTAGGCCGCCATGCTCATTCCTGTCGGTAGATTTCGGCGATGCCGGCCGCGCCAAGCCTTGTGAGGCAAGCCGCGGCGGTTTCGCCTCGATGTCGTTGCGCGCGGATCGCTGCAAGGATGCCGCCTATGCCGCGCGCGGCGTCATAGCCCGGCCTGTATCCGGCAGGAAGAGCCTTTGCCGTCCCGCCAACGACAAGTCCGGCTCCGTTTTCGTCGCCGACCAGTGTGAGGGCGGCCAAGCCGGGATGCGCGCAGCCTTTGGCGCAGCCGGAAACGTGCAGGCTGAGCGAGGCGTCGAGGAGGTCGCTGTTTTGCGCCGCGATGGTTTCGGCGATGGCTCGGGTGGCGATGCGGCCGGAGGCGCAGGCCGGTGTGCCGGGGCAGGCAGCGATGCGGGTTCGCGGATCGGCGGCGTCGGTGACGAAGCCGAGGGCGGCGGCGGAGGTTTGCAGCGAGGTGCCGGCGGATGGGGCGAGGCCAAGGAAGAGCATGGCGCGGCCGGGGGACAGGCGGATCTCGGTCACGCCGAGATCCGAGGCTTGGCCGGCGAGATCGATGAGATTCCGTGCCGGCATGCTGCCGAAGGGTAGGCCGATGCCGAGGGCTTGGCCATTCGCGAGATCAAAGATGCCGATGGGGGAGCGGGCTGGCGCAGGATGGCGCTCTACGGCGCCCCCTCTGTCCTGCCGGACATGTCCGGCAGGACAGAGGGGGGCGCGAAGGAATGCCAGCCTGCGAGAGAGGCCAGCTGTCGCTCCGACAAATCCCGCGCATGCGCCTCGCGACCCCTTTCGGCGACCATCCGGAGAGCAGCCACCGTGATATCCCGGGCCAAATCTGCTTCGACCACCGCAAGGGGCGTCGCGCTTCCGCCATCACCGGAAACCGATACCCTCCAAAGAATTTCGTCCTCAGCCTGTACCGCGCTTAGCCGTATGTCGGCCGTCACCGCGTCCATCGTCAGTTGCCCACCGCCGTCGATCACCACCGAAACCTTCGGTCCCAGCCGTGGCGTCAGCCCGGCCTCTTCAACGGCCGCCCTGATCCGCTCGGCGAGCGGGCGCGGATCGGCAACCTCCTGTGGGTCAATACCCGCCAGTGGCCCGGTCTCGACCGGCACGCCCGTGCGCACGGCAATCCCCAGCGCATCCACTTCGGCGGCCAGCAGGCGCGCGCTTTCCGCCGTCAGGCCACGGATCTGCAAACTGCCGCGCGCGGTCACCTCCATGATACCGTTGCCGTGGCGCAAGGCGGATTCGCCGAGTCCGATCAAAAGCTTCGGTGGCATTCCTCCAGCGACCGGGTTGAGCCGCACCAGCAGTCCGTCGCCGGTCTGCATCGGCGTGCTGAGGGCAGGGCAGGCGCCACGGCGGGAGAAGGCGTTCATGCCGCCACCCGCTGGGCTTCGGCGATCAGCGCGGCGAGATCGTCATCGATGGAGTTCCGCAAGGGGTGCCACAGGCCGCGCCGCCGCGCGGAGAGGAAGCGTTCCGCGATCACCTTCGCGGCGGCCGGGTTCTCGCGCAGGATGAAGGCGCGAACGTCCGCGTCGCCGAGATAGGCATCGTGCACCGCCTCGATCAGCGCGCCCGATATGGCATGCGTGGTCTCGGCAAAGCCGACGAGGCGGTCGACGGTCTCGGCGAACTCCGAGGCGCCGCGCGGACCATGGCGCATCTGGCCGGCGATGAAACGCGGATTGACGGCGCGGGCGCGGACCACTCTGGCCACAGCTTCGCCCACCGAGCGCGGCTTCGGTTTCTGCGGGTCAGTGGTGTCGAGCACGATGAGGTCAGCATTCCTGCCGAGCGCGGCGAGGGCGGCCGAGAACCCGCCGATGAAGGCGACGTCAGCCGAACCCTCGAGGATGTCGCGGCCGGGGTCGTCGCCGGTGTGGACTAGCAGGTCGGCCTCGGCGATGCGGCCCTCGAAGGCGCCAGGCGCGGAAATCGCTTCGCCGTCAGCGCCGCCATAGGCATGCGAGGTGGCGTCGAGATAGGCACGGCCAATTTCCTCGCGCGCGGTCCAATCGCCGCGCGATAATAGATCCTCGACGCCGGCGCCGTAGGTGCCGGGCGAGGTGCCGAAAATGCGCGGGCCGACCTTGCCCTCGGCGCGCGTCGCCGCGGCAAGCGGATTCTCGGCATCGTCCTCGTCGCGGCTCGAAACCGCGCTGGCGGCGGCATCGATCAGCGCGATCTGGGTCGGGAACATGTCGCGGAACAGGCCGGAAATGCGCCAGGTGACGTCGACGCGCGGCCGGCCAAGGGCTGCCGGTGGCAGCACCTCAATGCCGGTGACGCGGCCGGTGGCGCCATCCCATTGCGGCCGGCAGCCCATCAGCGCCAGGCCTTGAGCGATCTCCTCGCCGCCCGTGCGCAGCGAGGCCGAGCCCCAGAGGTCGATGACCAGCGTGCGCGGCCAGTCGCCATGCGACTGCATGTAGCTGCGCACGACTTCTTCCGCCGCTGCGTGGCCAAGGTCATAGGCGGTCGGCGTCGGCATAGTGCGGGGATCGGCGGTGAACAGGTTGCGGCCGGTCGGCAGCACGTCGGAGCGTCCGCGCGCAGGCGCGCCGGCCGGCCCGGCCTTGGTGTGGCGGCCGTCCAGCGCGGCTAGCAGGGCTGTCTTTTCCGCCTCTGCGCTTTGCCTACGCAGCGGATCAGCCTCGCCCTCGGGCGCGCGGCCGTAGACGTGCAGTCCGTCCTTGACGGCGAAATCCTTGAGGTCACAGAGCCAGGCGTCGATGCGGCGCAGCGCTTCGTCCGGCGCGTCGGTTCTGGCAACGCCAGCTTCGGAGGCAAGCCCGGTTTTTCGCGCGGTCTCGACGATCAGCCTGGCCAGGCGGTCGCGGCGGCGACGGTCGAGCCCGTCGGCCTGCGCATATTCGTCGACCAGCCGCTCGAGGCGCTGCTGGTTCTCATCGAGGCCCGCACCAGTCAGCGGCGGCGGCAGGTGGCCGAGCGTGACGGCGGCGATACGGCGCTTGGCCTGCGCCGCTTCGCCGGGATTGGAGACGATGAAGGGGTAGATGACGGGCAGCGCGCCGGTGACGATCTCGGGAAAGCAGGTGCCGGAGAGCGCGACGGTCTTGCCCGGCAGCCATTCCAGCGTGCCGTGCGCGCCGACATGGATGAGGGCGTGGACCCCGAGCGATTTTTGCAGCCAGAGGCCGAAGGCGATCAGGTCGTGGCGCGGGGGCAAAGTGGGGTCATGGTAGTCGGCGCGGCGGTCGACTGAGCGGCCACGATCGGGGGCGAGTGCCACGGTGAGGTTACCGAAGGTTGCGGCGCGGAAGGGGAAGTGCTGTCTGCATGATGAAGGTTGGCGTTCTGTCGCGCCCCCCTCTGCCCTGCCGGACATCTCCCCCACTTGGGGGGAGATCATGCCGTCACCGCCACCTTCGCTAATCGCCGCCGTTGCAAGAGGAGAGCCGATGCCAGAACTGCCAATTTCCCCCTTAGTGGGGGAGATGTCCGGCAGGACAGAGGGGGGCGCCTCGCGCGAACCTGTCTCGTCTGATTTTCCCCAGGCAGCTTCGACGGCAGTCATTGCCTCAGTGGGCAACTCTTTCGACAAGTCTAGATAGTTCGTCAGCCCTAGCCCGCCACCACCCACCTCCAGCGCATCCAGCAACGCGCGCGGCGATTGCGGAATCGCGTCAACCGCATAGCCCTGTTCCTTCAGGTCGTGCAGCATCGCGAGCACGCTCGACGGCACGTCGAGGCCGACGGCATAGCCGGTACGGCCGGGCGCGCTCGGATAATCCGGTATCAGGATCGCCAGCTTGCGCTCGGCCCGCTCGGTCCGCCGCAAGCGAATGAACGCCGCGATGCGCTTGGCGACCTGCGCGACGCGATCGATCTCCGGCCGGTTGGCGAAGGCGCGGAAAGCTAGCGCCGGGTCGGTTTCGCTCTCGCCCTTGAACGAAATCGCGCCGGCCAGGATGCGGCCGTCGAGTTCCGGCAGCACGACATGCATGGCAAGGTCGGCGGGAGCCAGGCCGCGCTGGTTTTTCTCCCAGACCTGGCGGCGCGTGGTCGCGACGATGACCTGGAAGACCGGCACGCCGGCACGGTCGAACAGCGTCTCCGCGCCGGGCTCGGCGCCGGAGGCGAATGCGGTGGCGGTGACGATGGCGGCCGGGTTCAGTGAGGCGAGGGCGTTCTCGACGAAGGCCAGAGACGCCTGATCCTTGAGACTCGAAACGAAGATCGGCACCGGCGCGATGCCTTGCGCGTGCAGTGCGTCGACCAGCGCATCGATCGGCGCGACATCGGCGGCGAGCAGCATCGAGCGGTAGAAGAGGATGGGGACGATGGGAGCGCCGTCTCCCTCCCCTCGAGGGAGGGTGGCCCGCAGGGCCGGGAGGGGTCGGGACGACTGGGCTTAACGTCTCTTCCTGCGGTCGTTCTTCAGGGTGTCGGCGCGTGTCGCGGAGGACCCCACCCCCGGCCTGCGGCCGGACCCTCCCCTCAAGGGGGAGGGGGACGACGCCGTGGCCCGGCTGATAATACCCTGCCTTCGGCACTCTAACCGGCTCGGCCACCGCCGTGTCTGACCCAGCCAGCCGCGCCAGCCTCTTCACCAGCGCTGTCATATTGGCCGGGCCGCCTTCGCGGAAATAGCCGAGCAGGGCGTCCAGTTCGGCGCGTGGCAGGGTCGAGCCCTCGATCAGCCGGAGGTCCTCGTCGTGGCTTTCGCCGGGCAGCAGCGCCAGCTTGATGCCGCGTTCGCGCGCGACCGCGGCGAGCTGGTCGCAGCCGTAGCGCCACCAGTCATAGCCGCCGAGGATGCGGACCAGGATGACCTTGGCATGGCGGGCGACGCTGTCGATCCAGAGGTCGACCGACATCGGATGGCGGAGATCGCGCAACGCGGCGAGCCGCATTGAGGGCAATCGTTCCGCGTCGGCCTTCCATGCAGCCGCGAGCCCCGAGAGATCGCTGTCGGTGAAGGACAGCGCCACGACATCCGCAGGCGTCTGCCTGAGATCGACAGGCTCGGCGAGATCGTCGAGCGAGGCGGATGTGGTGGTGAGGATGTGCATGGCGGTTCGGGTTTGCCTCAGCCGGCGAGGATACGCTCGATCGCCGGGCGGTTCAGCCCCTTCAGGCCGATGACGACGAGGCGCGAGCGACGGTCGTCTTCGGCGGTCCAGGCGCGGTCGTAGTAGTGGTTGACGCGCGGCCCGACGGCCTGCAGCAAAAGCCGCATCGGCTTGCCGCCGACCTCGACGAAACCTTTTACGCGCAGCACGTTTTCCTCTTCGGCGGCGGCGGCGACGCGTTTTGCGAGCTCGTCCGGATTGGCGATCGATGGAATGTCGACAATGAAAGTGTCGAAGTCGTCATGTTCGTGGTCGAATGCGCCGTCATGATGGGATTTGCGATTCTCGATGTCGTCCTCGACGGCAAGAC
The DNA here is from genome assembly GCF_003952505.1 of Mesorhizobium sp. M4B.F.Ca.ET.058.02.1.1. Taxonomy (NCBI): domain Bacteria; kingdom Pseudomonadati; phylum Pseudomonadota; class Alphaproteobacteria; order Hyphomicrobiales; family Phyllobacteriaceae; genus Mesorhizobium; species Mesorhizobium sp. M4B.F.Ca.ET.058.02.1.1. The sequence continues at coordinate 186,401 of NZ_CP034450.1, forward strand.
CAAGCCCCAGCAGCAGGGAAGGATCGACCTTGCCGTGCGACGTCGGCACGATCTTCACGGCGCGGGCGGAGTGTTCGTTGATGATGGCGTTGGCGCGGGCCGAACCGGCGGCGTCCATCAGGTCGCTCTTCGACAGGATGATCAGGTCGGCGCAGGCGACCTGATCTTCGAACACTTCCTCGACCGGATCGTCGTGGTCGAGCGTCTCGTCTTGCGCGCGCTGCGCCTGCAGGGCGTCCATGTCGTTGGCGACGCGGCCTTCGGCCAGTGCCGGGCCATCGACCACGGCGATGACGCCATCGACGGTCACGCGGCTCTTCACGCTCGGCCACTGGAAGGCCTGGACCAGCGGCTTGGGCAGAGCGAGGCCGGAGGTTTCAATCAGGATGTGGTCGACCTTCGGCGTCAGCGACAGGATCTGGTCGAGCGCCGGCACGAAATCGTCGGCGACGGTGCAGCAGATGCAGCCATTGGCCAGTTCGACGATGTTCTCCTCCGGACAGGTGTCAATGCCGCAGCCCTTCAGGATCTCGCCGTCAATGCCGATATCGCCAAACTCGTTCACAATGATCGCAATACGCTTGCCGCCGGCGTTTTCCAGGAGGTGGCGGACCAGTGTCGTCTTGCCGGCGCCGAGGAAGCCGGTGACGACGGTGCAGGGAACACGTGAGACGGAAGCGGTCATGGTCAGTCCTTCAGCAGATCGAGGGGAGGGATGCGGGCAACAAGGCCGCGCTTCAGGGAATCGGGCCGGCCGCGCCACGGGATGAGGCCGTCGGTCGAGGTGGCGAAGAGCTTGGCGCAGGTGACGAGGTCGGTGCCACGGGTCGCATCCAGATCGCCGAAGACGTAGCTCCAGCAGCCATCGCGCAGAAGTGCCGCGCTCAGTCGGCGCTTACAATTGCCGAGGCATTCGACGGTGCGGATGTTGATCTTTTCGCCGGAAGCCGCCCGGCGCGTGTCCTCGGCGAGCAGCGCGCCGGCGCGCGGATGGGCATCGGAACCGGTCTCGTCGCGGCAGGACGAGCAGACGATGACGGTCACGCCGGCCGGACCATCGTCGTCGCCGGACGGTAAGTCCGCTCTATCAGCCGGAAAACTGCTGTCGCGCTCCAAATCAGGCTCCTTGCCCGGAAACCCGCCGGGCGATCGGATTCTTTTCTCGCAGACGGCAGGTCTCCTGGCTCGCGGGTCATCGCCTTGGTTAGCCGCCTTCCCGGGGAACATCCCAGTGGCTTTCGGCCTTGGCTCTTCGCTTACAGTTGCGGGGACAGCCGCGGATTTGGGCATTTTTCCCGCACCGCATTCCCTCTTGGCTCCTCCTTTTGCCGGGAGGAGACCGTCTGGCCATGGATTTAGGCTTCTGCGGGCAGATGTGTCAACGCGCGGCTACGACATGGCTATGTCGGTCAGAGGCTGTCATGTGCCGCCAATCGGCAGGGCCAGGATAACTTGCCGGACTGCTTGATAACCATCGCCGTGGTCCCAGTCATGGCTGAGGGCTAGGTCCTGTCCTTCTTGCCAAACCTTATTATCCAGAAGGACCTCGGTGCAAATAAGCTCGCCTTTCAAGGCTGCAAAAAAGGTGCGTACAAAGTGACTGCCAGGGGAAACGGAAGCTATGAACAGCTTTTCCAGCTTGGCGTAGAACGTTGGATAACCCCGGTTCAGCGAATTAAGCTCGGTGGTGGCCTGGGAAATAACCGGTCCACCATAGATTTTCCAGCGAACATTTTTTTGCCAGATCTTCCAACAGGGACTGCTTTGCTGCCAAACCTCTACTTCGGCCTGCATGTTGTCGCAGACATGATCAGCCAGTCCCTCGATCGCCACGTGGAAAACGCCACGAAGAAATTTTTCAAACGCCTGATTTAATTCTTGTTCTCGCGTGTCACCGAAGCCAGCAAAGGATTCAATGACCGGCTGAACATCAAGCAGTGGGGAAAAAATGTAGATTTCGAGGACCAGCCGGCCAGCTTCCGCCTCGAATACCTCAGCCTCAAACCGAAGTTGCCTCGACTGTAGCAGAACGTCCTGATCTCTACGCACTGCATCGATCCCATGCGCAATCAATGCGCCATGGATCATGTCGAGCACTTTGTCCGATGCCATTGCACAACCTACGAGGTTTGTTGGAGCGTGTATGACAGAGGCTGCAGGGGTTGGCTATCTTATCTCGCCAGCCAGCGCCGGCCCCAAATCGCCGGCCGGCGTCACTTCGATGCGCTCAAGCCCAAGCCAGCCCTGCATCTGCTTCAATTCCTCGAAGAGTTCACCGGCCGTTTCGGGCGGAGCGTCGGCCTCGGCATAGGCGGCATGGACGCGCAGCACGCTGGCCGGGCGATCGGCCCGCAGATCGACGCGGGCGACGATCCGGTCGCCGAGCAGGAAGGGCAGCACATAATAGCCGTACTGGCGTTTTTCGGCCGGCGTGTAGATCTCGATGCGGTAGCGGAAGTCGAATAGCTTTTCCGTCCGCGTGCGCTCGAAGACCACCGGATCGAAGGGAGCGAGCAGGGCGCGGGCCTTTATTCGGCGCGGAAAGCGGGCGTCCTTGTGGAGATAGGCGGGCCTGTCCCAGCCCTCGACGCGCACCGGCAGCAGCTCGCCCGCCTCGACCAGTTCCTCGATCCGGTCCTTGGTGTCGCCGGGCGCCAGGCGAAAATAGTCGCGCAGGTCGCCATAGGTGGCGATGCCATGGGCGCGGGCGGAAATGCGCAGCAGCTCGCGATGCGCTTCCTCGACCGAGGGAACCGGCAGGTCGAGGACCGCCTGCGGCAACACGCGCTCCGGCAGGTCGTAGTAACGTTCGAAGCCGCGCCGGTAGGCGGTGGTGATGCGGCCGGCCCAGAACAGCCATTCGAAGGCGTGCTTGGCCTCGCTCCAGCCCCACCAGCCGCCATTGCCCTTGTGGCCCTCGATGTCGGAGGCGGCGATCGGCCCGCGTTCGGCGACTTGCCCGTAGATCTCCTCGATCATCGCCTTGCGCTCGCGGCCCCATTTGGCGAGGCCGAGATACATTTCCTCACCCCGCTCGGCGCGCAGCATGCGCCAGCGCAGCAGCGGCCAGGTCTCGACCGGCAGGAAGGAGGCCTCGTGCGCCCAGTATTCAAACACCTTGCGTTTGCGCGTTACGGCGGCATTGTCGAGCAGCGCCAGCGGGTAGGGGCCGAGGCGCGAATAGAGCGGCATATAGTGGGCGCGGACCACCGCGCTTACGGAATCGATCTGGAGCAGGCCGGTCCGGGAGAGAACGCGGGCGAGGTGGCGGCGATCAGGCGTGCCGGCCGGTTGCGGGTCGGTGAAACCCTGCGCGCCGAGCGCGATGCGCCTGGCCATGGTGAGAGATATCTTTTCCTTCATCCGGAAGCCTTGTCCTGATCCTTTGGCCCGCATTTGCGGTTCCTGATTCCGGCCATGCTAGCAGGCAAATGGCGGGAGATATGTCAGGAGAGAAAAGTGGAGTAAAAAATGAAGGAAATCAAACAGGAGCGGATCGGACCAGTTTCATTCGATAAGGCGTCGAGCGTCGCGTTTTGAACAAGGTTTGACTTGCTTCGCCGAAAGCGCTGCGCTAACCCTCGCCGCGTTGCAGCATAGGCCCTTAAAACGGTTCAGCGGTGAATCTGTCACGCTTCCGCAATAGGATCGCTTGCTGTAATCAACGTGGATTGACCGCCAACGGAAAGCCGCAGCATGAACGCACTTTTGAGTTCGTATCTGCCCATCGTCCTGTTTATCGGCGTGGCGCTTGTCGTCGGCTTGGCGCTGCTCGTGGCGCCGTTCCTGGTGGCCTACCGCAGCCCCGATCCGGAAAAGCTTTCCGCTTATGAATGCGGCTTCAACTCGTTCGACGACGCCCGAATGAAGTTCGACATCCGCTTCTACCTGGTGTCGATCCTGTTCATCATCTTCGATCTGGAAGTGGCCTTCCTGTTCCCGTGGGCGGTGTCCTTCTCGAAGATCGGCATGCTCGGGTTCTGGTCGATGATGGTGTTTCTGGCGGTGCTGACCATCGGCTTTGCCTATGAATGGAAAAAAGGAGCGCTGGAATGGGATTGAACGACAGTTCAGGCACCCTCGTCGCGCCGAAGCCCAAGGGCATCATCGATCCCAACACCGGCCGGCCGGTGGGGCAGGATGACCCGTTCTTCCTCGAGATCAACAACGAGCTGGCCGACAAGGGCTTCCTCGTCACCTCCACTGAGGCGCTGATCACCTGGGCGCGCAGCGGCTCGCTGATGTTCATGACCTTCGGCCTCGCCTGCTGCGCGGTGGAGATGATCCACACCTCGATGCCGCGCTATGACTCGGAGAGGTTCGGCGTCGCGCCGCGCGCGTCCCCGCGCCAGTCCGACATCATGATCGTCGCCGGCACGCTGACCAACAAGATGGCGCCGGCGCTGCGCAAGGTCTACGACCAGATGCCGGAGCCGCGCTACGTCATCTCCATGGGCTCCTGCGCCAATGGCGGCGGCTACTACCACTATTCCTATTCGGTGGTGCGCGGCTGCGACCGTGTCGTGCCCGTCGACATCTATGTGCCCGGCTGCCCGCCGAGCGCGGAAGCGCTGCTTTACGGCATTCTTCTGCTGCAGAAGAAGATCCGCCGCACCGGCACGATCGAGCGGTGAACCAATGAGCCAGAAGCTGAATGAACTCTCGACCTATCTGGGCGAGAAGATGACCGACCGGATTGGCGAAGCGGTGCTGGCCTATGGCGAACTCACCGTCTCCGTGGAGCCGATCAACCTGATCGAGGTGGCGACCTTCCTGCGCGATGATCAGCGCTGCCAGTTCATCTCGATCATCGACGTCTGCGGCGCTGACTATCCGTCGCGAGCCAAGCGCTTCGATGTCGTCTATCACCTGCTGTCGCCGAAGCAGAATGTGCGCATCCGCCTCAAGGTCCAGGCCGACGAGGAGACGCTGGTTCCCTCGCTCACCGCCGTCTATCCTGGCGCCGACTGGTTCGAGCGCGAGACCTACGACCTCTATGGCGTGCTGTTTTCGGGCCATCCCGACCTGCGGCGCATCCTCACCGACTACGGTTTCGAAGGCCATCCGCTTCGCAAGGATTTCCCGCTCACAGGCTTCGTCGAGGTGCGTTACGACGACGAAGCCAAGCGCGTCATCTACGAGCCGGTCGAGCTCAAGCAGGAATTCCGCAATTTCGATTTCCTCTCCCCATGGGAAGGCACGGATTACGTGCTGCCGGGGGATGAAAAAGCCAAGCAGTGAGTAGGGAAGTAGTGAGTAGTCAGTAGGGAAGGAATTGGAAAAGCGGATCGAATCTTATCGCGACCTGATGGTGTGGCAATCGGCGATGGTTCTCGCCGAAGATTGTTACCGTGTCACCAAAGGTTTCCCGAAAGACGAGATTTATGGAATGACCTCTCAGATGCGTCGCTCGGCGGTATCTATCGCCGCCAACATCGCCGAGGGATATGGTCGCGAAAACAGAGGGTCGTTCGTTCAATTCCTGCGCATGGCGCAGGGTTCGTTGAAGGAACTCGAAACACACGTATTGCTGGCATGTCGTTTCGGCATGCTGGAAAAGCCAACGAGATTGAGCTGCTGCTGCGATGCGAAGAGATTGGGAAAATGATGCGATACTTATCGGACGGTGCAGGCAAAACAGGCGAATAAGTAGGCATTGAGATTGATGATCACTACTCACTACTCACTACTGACTCTTCGCCAGAGGCGCCAGAATGGCTGAAACCTCCGTCCGCAACTTCAACATCAATTTCGGACCGCAACATCCTGCGGCGCATGGCGTTTTGCGCCTGGTGCTGGAGCTGGACGGCGAGGTGGTCGACCGCGTCGATCCGCATATCGGGCTGCTGCATCGCGGCACCGAGAAGCTGATCGAGGCCAAGACCTATCTGCAGGCGGTACCCTATCTCGACCGGCTCGACTATTGCGCGCCGATGAACCAGGAGCACGCCTTCGCGCTCGCCGCCGAGCGGCTGCTCGGCATCGAGGTGCCGAAGCGCGGCCAGCTGATCCGGGTGCTCTATTCCGAGATGGGCCGCATCATGTCGCACATCCTCAATGTGACGACGCAGGCGATGGACGTCGGCGCGCTGACGCCGCCGCTGTGGGGCTTCGTCGAACGCGAAAAGCTGATGGTGTTTTACGAGCGCGCCTCGGGTTCGCGCATGCACGCGGCCTATTTCCGCCCCGGCGGCGTGCACCAGGACCTGCCGCAGAAGCTGGTCGAGGACATCGGCAAGTGGATCGATCCGTTCCTGAAGTCGATCGACGACCTCGATGCGCTGCTCACGCCAAACCGCATCTTCAAGCAGCGCAATGTCGATATCGGCACGGTGTCGCTGGCCGATGCCTGGGCCTGGGGCTTCTCCGGCGTGATGGTGCGCGGCTCGGGCGCTGCCTGGGACCTGCGCAAGTCGCAGCCCTATGAATGCTATTCCGAGATGGATTTCGACATCCCGATCGGCAAGAACGGCGACTGCTACGACCGCTATCTCGTGCGCATGGAAGAGATGCGCCAGTCGGCGAAGATCATGCGCCAGTGCGTCGACCTGCTGCTCGGCAAGGAAAGCAGCGGCCCGGTGTCCAACCTCGACGGCAAGGTGGTGCCGCCGAAGCGCCAGGCGATGAAGCGCTCGATGGAAGCGCTGATCCACCACTTCAAGCTCTACACCGAGGGCTACCGCGTACCTGCCGGCGAGGTCTATGCCGCCGTCGAGGCGCCGAAGGGCGAGTTCGGCGTCTATCTGGTCTCCGACGGCACCAACAAGCCCTACCGCTGCAAGCTGCGCGCGCCCGGCTTCGCGCATCTGCAGGCCATGGATTTCCTGTGCCGCGGCCACATGCTGGCCGACGTCACCGCCGTGCTGGGTTCGCTCGATATCGTGTTTGGTGAGGTCGATCGCTAAATGTCAGTCCGCCGTCTCGCAGATGCCAGCGTCCAGCCAGCTTCCTTCGCCTTCAACAGGGCGAATACGGCCGCGGCCAAGCAGTGGATCAAGAAATATCCGAAGGGCCGCGAGCAGTCGGCGATCATCCCGCTGTTGATGCTGGCGCAGGAGCAGGAAGGCTGGGTCACCAAGGCGGCGATTGAGACGATCTCCGACATGCTCGGCATGCCGCGCATCCGCGGGCTCGAGGTCGCGACCTTCTACACGCAGTACCAGCTCAACCCGGTCGGAACGCGCGCGCATATCCAGGTCTGCGGCACCACGCCCTGCATGCTGCGCGGCTCGGAAGGACTGATGGATGTCTGCCGCTCGAAGATCCACCACGACCAGTTCCACACCAACGACAAGGGCACGCTGTCGTGGGAGGAGGTCGAATGCCTCGGCGCCTGCGTCAACGCGCCGATGGTGATGATCTTCAAGGATACGTTCGAGGACCTGACGCCGGAGCGGCTGGCCGAGATCATCGACCTCTACGAAGGTGGCAAGGGCGCCTCGGTGACGCCTGGCCCGCAGAATGGCCGCACCGGCTCGGAGCCAGCCACCGGCCTGACGACGCTGAAGAGCGAGAAGGCGATCCTGAAGTCGACACGCGAGAAGGAAGCCAAGGCGGCGGCGAAGGCGGCCAAGGCCGCTCCCGACGCCATTATCGCAACGGAGGTGCCGGCGCCGGCTGCCCCCGTGGGCCCGTCGAAGGCCGGCAAGCCGAAGACCGATGCGCCCGAGACCAGCCCGGCGCTGAACACGCCTTCGCCGGTCAAGGTCGCGCTGGCCGTGGAAAAGGCGGCGAGCGTGTCGGCCCCGCGGCATTCGGCCGCCAATGCCAACAAGGCTTCGCCGGAAGTCGAGGGTGTCTCGAAGCAGCGCAGTGGTCCGAGGGCCAAGGCCGAGCCGGCTTCCGCCTTCAAGGCGCCGGAAGCCAAGCAGCCAGCCGTCAAGCAGGCAAAGCCTTCACTCGACGACAAGAACAGGCCCGCTGGCATAGAACGGCCCGTTGCGGTCGACGACCTCAAGCTGATCTCCGGCGTCGGTCCGAAGATCGAGGGCACGCTGCATTCGCTGGGCATCTACACCTTCGCGCAGGTCGCGTCGTGGAAGAAGGCCGAGCGCGACTGGGTGGACGCCTATCTCTCCTTCCATGGCCGCATCGAGCGCGACGACTGGGTCAAGCAGGCCAAGGCGCTCGCCAAGGGCGGGGTGGCCGAATATATCCGCGTCTTCGGCAAGAAGCCGGTCTGAGGGACGAACAATGCTTCAGGACAAAGACCGCATCTTCACCAACATATACGGCCTCTTCGACAAGTCGCTCAACGGAGCGATGGCGCGCGGCGCCTGGGACAACACGCCAGGCATCATCGCCAAGGGGCGCGACTGGATCGTCAACGAGATGAAGGCGTCGGGCCTGCGCGGACGCGGCGGCGCCGGCTTCCCGACCGGACTCAAGTGGTCGTTCATGCCCAAGCAGAGCGACGGCCGGCCGAGCTATCTGGTCATCAACGCCGACGAATCCGAGCCCGGCACCTGCAAGGACCGCGACATCCTGCGCAACGATCCGCACACGCTGGTCGAGGGCGCGCTGCTCGCTGGCTTCGCCATGGGCGCGATCGCCGCCTACATCTATGTGCGCGGCGAGTTCATCAGGGAGCGCGAAGCGCTGCAGCGGGCCATCGACGAGGCCTATGAGGCCAAGCTGATCGGCAAGAACAACACTTCCGGCTACGACTTCGACGTCTATATGCACCATGGCGCCGGTGCCTATATCTGCGGCGAGGAGACGGCTCTGCTCGAAAGCCTCGAAGGCAAGAAGGGCCAGCCGCGTCTGAAGCCGCCGTTCCCGGCCAATGTCGGCCTCTATGGCTGCCCGACGACGGTCAACAATGTCGAGTCGATCGCGGTCGCGCCAACCATCCTGCGCCGCGGCGCTGCCTGGTTCTCGTCCTTCGGCCGGCCGAACAATGTCGGCACCAAGCTGTTCTGCGTCTCCGGTCACGTCAACAACCCGTGCACCGTCGAAGAGGCGATGTCGATCCCGTTCCGCGAGCTGATCGACACGCATTGCGGCGGCATCCGCGGTGGCTGGGACAATCTTCTGGCGGTCATTCCGGGCGGCGCTTCGGTGCCGCTGGTGCCGGCCGAGCAGATCATCGACACGCCGATGGATTTCGACGCGTTGCGCGACTTGAAATCGGGCCTCGGCACGGCGGCTGTCATCGTCATGGACAAGTCGACCGATATCGTGAAGGCGATCGCCAGGCTTTCCTACTTCTACAAGCACGAAAGCTGCGGCCAGTGCACGCCGTGCCGCGAAGGCACCGGCTGGATGTGGCGGGTGATGGAGCGGCTGGTGCGCGGCGAGGCGCAGAAGCGCGAGATCGACATGCTGCTCGACGTCACCAAGCAGGTCGAGGGGCACACGATCTGCGCGCTGGGCGACGCGGCGGCATGGCCGATCCAGGGCCTGATGCGGCATTTCCGTGGCGAGGTGGAGCGCCGCATCGATGAGTTTTCGCGCAACGCGCACCGGGTGGAGCCGGTGATGGTGGCGGCGGAATAAGGTTGGAATTGCGGGCGAGAGCCCGGAACAGGAATAACGGGCGGGGCATACGAAGAAACGACCAGGAGCACTCGATGGCGCTGTATTCGATACCCTATGCACTGATGCCCGACATGGACCAGTTAGAGAAGATGAACCAGGATCTGACCAGGATGATGCCGAAGGAGATGGCCAGCGCCGTCAATCTCCTGGCGCATCCTGTCGCCGGTGTCGCCGCCATGTCGGCGATCAGCATCGGGCTGGCCAATCATGCCCTCGGCGTGTGGCTGGGCGCGCTTTCGGGCGCCACCGAGGCCTCGCAGCGGCTGTTCCAGCCGATCGTCGATGATTTCGAGGCGCGGAGCGAAGAGCTGGAGCAAGCCCAGAAGACCTCGTCCAAGGCGCGCAAGGCGACAAAGACGCTGATCGCCGAGGCGCAGACCTTCGCCAGGGATGTGACCGACATTGCCCAGGCCTCCGTGGAAAAGGTGCAGGACACCACCGGCACTGACACTGTGGCAAGCAGTGCCGCGACCGGGCTGATGCCGGAGGATTTCAGGCAGCCCAAGGCCATGGACCGGCCGGCGGCGCCGGCCGACCTGAAGGCGATCTCAGGCATTGGCCCGAAGCTGGAGAAGGTCCTCAATGGCCTCGGCATCTGGACATATGGCCAGATCGCGGCCTGGACGGCGGAAGAGATCGCCTGGGTCGAGGACTATCTGTCGCTCGCCGGCCGCATCGGCCGCGACGACTGGACTGGCCAGGCAACGGCGCTGGCGGCCAAAGGTTGAAATTCAATGCCGGGCGCGGTTTTGGCCGCGCCCGGAAAGAGGATTGCGGGACGTCCGCAGAGGTTTGAGGCGAGATGGCAAAGCTCAAGGTCGACGGGAAAGAGATCACTGTACCCGACCACTACACGCTGCTGCAGGCAGCCGAGGATGCCGGCGCGGAAGTGCCGCGCTTCTGCTTCCATGAGCGGCTGTCGATCGCCGGCAACTGCCGCATGTGCCTGATCGAGGTGAAGGGCGGCCCGCCCAAGCCGCAGGCCTCCTGCGCCATGGGCGTGCGCGACCTGCGTCCGGGCCCGAACGGCGAGCCACCGGAAATCTTCACCAACACGCCGATGGTCAAGAAGGCCCGCGAAGGCGTGATGGAATTCCTGCTGATCAACCATCCGCTGGATTGCCCGATCTGCGACCAGGGCGGCGAATGCGACCTGCAGGACCAGGCGATGGCCTTCGGCGTCGATTCCTCGCGCTATCACGAGAACAAGCGCGCGGTGGAAGACAAGTATATCGGGCCGCTCGTGAAGACGGTGATGAACCGCTGCATCCACTGCACGCGCTGCGTCCGCTTCACCACCGAGGTCGCCGGCATTTCCGAACTCGGCCTGATCGGCCGCGGCGAGGATGCCGAGATCACCACCTATCTCGAACAGGCAATGACCTCGGAATTGCAGGGCAATGTCATCGATCTCTGCCCGGTCGGCGCGCTGACTTCCAAGCCCTTCGCGTTCCAGGCGCGGCCGTGGGAACTGACCAAGACGGAATCGATCGACGTCATGGACGCGGTCGGCTCGGCGATCCGCGTCGATTCCAGGGGGCGCGAGGTGATGCGCATCCTGCCGCGCGTCAACGAGGCGGTGAACGAGGAGTGGATCTCGGACAAGACCCGCTTCATCTGGGACGGGCTGCGCACGCAGCGCCTCGACCGCCCCTATGTGCGTAAGGATGGCAAGCTCGTCGCGGCAAGCTGGGCCGAAGCCTTCGCAGCGATCAAGGACGAAGTGGGCAAGACCACGCCCGAGCGGATCGGCGCCGTCGCCGGCGATCTCTCCGCCGTCGAGGAGATCTATGCGCTGAAGCTTCTGATGGCGGCGCTCGGCTCGAAGAATACCGACTGCCGCCAGGATGGCGCCGCGCTCGATCCGTCGCTCGGCCGCGCCAGCTACATCTTCAACCCGACCATCGAGGGCATCGAGCAGGCCGACGCGGTGCTGATCATCGGCGCCAACCCGCGCTTCGAGGCCTCGGTGCTCAATGCCCGCATCCGCAAGCGCTGGCGCATCGGCAACCTGCCGATCGGCGTTATCGGCGAGATCGGTGACACGCGCTACGACTATGAGCAGATCGGCGCCGGTCCGGAATCGCTGAAGGACCTGGCCGACGGCAACGGCAAGTTCTTCCAGGTGCTGAAAAAGGCGACGCACCCGCTGATCATCGTCGGCCAGGGCGCGCTGGCGCGCGCCGACGGTGCCGCCGTGCTCGGCCAGGCGGCCAAGCTCGCCGCGGCGGTCAATGCCGCCCGTGCCGACTGGAACGGTTTTGCCGTGCTCCATAATGCTGCCGGTCGCGTCGGCGGTCTCGACCTCGGCTTTGTGCCGGGCGAGGGCGGCAAGGGCGTCGCGGGCATGCTCGGCGAGACAGATCTTCTGTTCCTGCTCGGCGCCGACGAGATCGACATGGCCAAGACCGGCGGCGCATTCGTCGTCTATATCGGCACGCATGGCGACGCCGGCGCGCACCGTGCCAACGTCATCCTGCCGGCCGCCGCCTACACCGAAAAGTCCGGCACCTACGTCAACACGGAAGGCCGCGTGCAGCATACCAATCGCGCCGGTTTCGCGCCCGGCGATGCACGCGAGGACTGGGCGATCCTCAGGGCATTGTCTGATGTGCTCGGCAAGAAGCTGCCTTTCGACTCGCTGCCGCAACTGCGCGCCAAGCTCTATGGCGAATATCCGCATCTTGCCCGCATCGACCAGGTTCTGGCCGGCAGCGCCGATGACGTCGCCAGGGCGGCGAAGCTCGGTGGCCGGCTGAACAAGGGCACCTTCACCTCGCCGGTGAAGGACTTCTACCTGACCAACCCGATCGCGCGGGCCTCTGCCGTGATGGCCGAATGCTCGGCGCTGGCCAAGAGCGGCTTCAAGCAGGCGGCGGAATAAGCATGGAAACCTTCTTCTCCTTCTACGTGCTGCCGGCGCTGATCATCCTGCTGAAGTCGGTCGTGCTGATCGTCGTGCTCTTGGTCTTCGTCGCCTACATTCTCTACGCCGACCGCAAGATCTGGGCGGCGGTGCAACTGCGCCGCGGACCGAACGTGGTTGGCCCCTGGGGCACGCTGCAGGCTTTCGCCGACCTGTTGAAGTTCGTCTTCAAGGAGCCGGTGATCCCGTCCGGCGCCAACAAGGGCGTCTTCCTGCTGGCGCCGCTGGTGTCGGCGGTGCTGGCGATCTCGGCCTGGGCGGTCATTCCGGTCAACCAGGGCTGGGCGATCGCCAACGTCAATGTCGGTATCCTCTATGTCTTCGCCATCTCCTCGCTCGAGGTCTATGGCGTGATCATGGGCGGCTGGGCGTCGAACTCGAAATATCCGTTCCTCGGCGCGCTGAGGTCGGCCGCGCAGATGGTGTCCTACGAAGTCTCGATCGGCTTCGTCATCGTCACCGTGCTCTTGTGCGTCGGCTCGCTCAACCTGTCCGACATCGTCATGTCGCAGCACGATGGGCTCGGCACCCGGCTCGGCCTGCCCAACACCTTCCTCGACTGGCACTGGCTGTCGCTGTTCCCGATGTTCGTCATTTTCTTCATCTCGGCGCTGGCCGAGACGAACCGCCCGCCTTTCGATCTGGTGGAGGCCGAATCGGAACTGGTCGCCGGCCACATGGTCGAATACTCGTCGACGCCGTTCTTGCTCTTCTTCCTTGGCGAGTATGTCGCCATCGTCCTGATGTGCGCGCTGGCGACCATCCTGTTCCTCGGCGGCTGGCTGCCGCCCTTCGACTTCGCGCCCTTCACCTGGGTGCCGGGGCTGATCTGGTTCGTGCTCAAGGTCTGCCTGGTGTTCTTCGGCATTTCCATGGTGAAGGCGTTCGTGCCGCGCTACCGCTATGACCAGCTGATGCGGCTAGGTTGGAAGGTCTTCCTGCCGATCTCGCTGTTCATGGTCATCGCCACCGCAGCCTTCCTCAAGCTCACGGGGTTTGCGTAATGTCCGCTCTTTCCCAAGCCGCAAAGGCGCTGCTGCTGAAGGATTTCGTCAGCGCCTTCTTCCTGTCGATGCGCCAGTTCTTCGCGCCGAAGGAGACGATCAACTATCCGCACGAGAAGGGGCCGATCAGCCCCCGCTTCCGCGGCGAGCATGCGCTGCGCCGCTACCCCAATGGCGAAGAGCGCTGCATCGCCTGCAAGCTGTGCGAGGCGATCTGCCCGGCGCAGGCGATCACCATCGAGGCCGGCCCGCGCCGCAACGACGGCACGCGCCGCACCGTGCGCTACGACATCGACATGGTGAAGTGCATCTATTGCGGCTTCTGCCAGGAGGCCTGCCCGGTCGACGCCATCGTCGAGGGGCCGAATTTCGAATTCGCGACCGAGACGCGCGAGGAGCTTTACTACAACAAGGAAAAGCTGCTCGCGAACGGCGATCGCTGGGAACGCGAACTGGCGCGCAACATCGCTCTGGACGCGCCCTACCGCTGACATTTGACGCATGGACGGGGCGAGGGGCCTCGTTTAAGGACAACGCGGCTTCGGCACCGGAGGCGGTACGAAGCCAGAAAGAGCGAACAGGACGAACGTCCTGTTCGGACAGGAACCCGGGGGATCCCCATGCTGAGTGGACTAGAGGCGGCTTTCTTCTACCTCTTCGCCTTTGTCGCGGTGGCGTCGGCCTTCATGGTCATTTCGTCGCGCAACCCTGTGCATTCGGTGCTGTTCCTGATCCTGACCTTCTTCAATGCCGCCGGCCTGTTCATGCTGACCGGCGCCGAGTTCCTGGCGATGATCCTGCTCGTCGTCTATGTCGGCGCCGTGATGGTGCTGTTCCTGTTCGTCGTCATGATGCTCGACGTCGACTTCGCCGAGATGAAGGAAGGCGCGCTGCAATACGCCCCGATCGGCGCGCTGGTCGGGCTGATCCTGGCGGCGGAACTGATTGTCGTGCTCGGCGGCTACACTTTCGCGCCGCAGCTGGCCTCGACAGTGGCCAAGCCCATCCCGGATCTCGCCCAGCGCACCAACACGGCCGCGCTCGGCGATATCCTCTACACGGACTACCTCTACTACTTCCAGATCGCCGGCCTCGTGCTGCTTGTCGCCATGATCGGCGCCATCGTGCTGACGCTGCGCCACAAGCCGGGCGTCAAGCGGCAGTCGATCGCAGCCCAGGTCGGCCGCACGCCGGCGACCGGCATGGAAATCCGCAAGGTCAAATCGGGCGAGGGCATCTGAGATGGTCGTCGGCATCGCGCACTACCTCACCGTATCGGCGATCCTGTTCACGCTCGGCGTGTTCGGCATCTTCCTGAACCGCAAGAACGTCATCGTCATCCTGATGTCGGTCGAGCTGATCCTGCTTGCGGTCAACATCAATTTCGTCGCCTTCTCGGCGGCGCTCGGCGATCTCGTCGGGCAGGTGTTCGCGCTGTTCGTGCTGACGGTCGCCGCGGCCGAGGCCGCGATCGGTCTTGCCATTCTCGTCGTCTTCTTCCGCAACCGCGGCTCGATCGCGGTCGAAGACGTCAACATGATGAAGGGTTGACGGGGCAGTCATGTATCAAGCAATCGTCTTCCTTCCGCTGCTCGGCTTCCTGATCGTCGGCCTGTTCGGCACGTCGCTCGGCGCCAAGGCGTCCGAATACATCACCTCCGGCTTCCTGGTGATTTCGGCCGTGCTGTCGTGGATCGCCTTCTTCTCGGTCGGCTTCGGCGAGGGCGAAGTGTTCACCGTGCCGGTGCTGCGCTGGATCCAGTCGGGCGGGCTCGACGCGTCCTGGGCGCTCAGGATCGACACGCTGACGGTGGTGATGCTGGTCGTCGTCAACACCGTGTCGGCGCTGGTCCACATCTACTCGATCGGCTACATGCATCACGATCCGAACCGGCCGCGCTTCTTTGCCTATCTGTCGCTGTTCACCTTCGCCATGCTGATGCTGGTGACGGCCGACAATCTGGTGCAGATGTTCTTCGGCTGGGAAGGTGTCGGTCTCGCCTCCTACCTGCTGATCGGCTTCTGGTACAAGAAGCCGTCGGCCAATGCCGCGGCAATCAAGGCCTTCATCGTCAACCGCGTCGGCGATTTCGGCTTCGCGCTGGGCATTTTCGGCGTGTTCGTGCTTTTCGGCTCGGTCAATCTCGGCACCATCTTCGCCAATGCGGCGAGCTTCGTTCCGACAGAGGGCGCCGAGCACGGCGCAACCGTGCTCACCTTCCTCGGCTATACGCTCGACAAGCACTCGGCGCTGACCGTCGTCTGCCTGCTGCTCTTCATGGGCGCGATGGGCAAGTCGGCGCAGGTGCCGCTGCACACCTGGCTGCCCGACGCCATGGAAGGCCCGACCCCGGTCTCGGCGCTGATCCATGCCGCCACCATGGTGACGGCGGGCGTGTTCATGCTGGCCAGGCTGTCGCCGCTGTTCGAGCTGTCGCATTCGGCGCTGACGGTCGTCACCTTCATCGGCGCCTTCACCGCCTTCTTCGCGGCCACTGTCGGCCTCGTCCAGAACGACATCAAGCGCGTCATCGCCTATTCGACCTGCTCGCAGCTTGGCTACATGTTCGTGGCGCTCGGCGTCGGCGCCTATGGCGCCGCGATCTTCCATTTGTTCACGCACGCCTTCTTCAAGGCGCTGCTGTTCCTCGGTTCGGGCTCGGTGATCCATGCCGTCTCCGACGAGCAGGACATGCGCAACATGGGTGGCCTCAGGACGCTCATTCCGAAGACCTACTGGATGATGGTGATCGGCACGCTGGCGCTGACCGGCGTCGGCATTCCGGTGACGGTCATCGGCACCGCCGGCTTCTTCTCCAAGGACGCCATCATCGAGAGTGCCTTTGCCAGCCACAATCTGTTTGCCGGCACCGCCTTCGTGCTGCTGGTTGTCGCCGCGGCCTTTACCTCCTTCTACTCCTGGCGGCTGATCTTCATGACTTTCCATGGCCAGCCGCGCGCCAGCCACGAGGTCATGCACCATGTCCATGAATCGCCGCCGGTGATGCTGGTGCCGCTGTTCATCCTGGCCGTGGGCGCGCTGTTTGCCGGCATCATCTTCCATGGCGCCTTCATCGGCGAGGGCTATGCCGAGTTCTGGAAGGCGTCGCTGTTCACACTGCCGGAAAACCACATCCTTCACGAGATCCACGAACTGCCGCTGTGGGTCGAACTGGCGCCGTTCATCGCCATGGTCATCGGCTTCGCGGTCGCCTGGAAGTTCTATATCCGCTCGCCGGAACTGCCCGCCAGCGTCGCCGCCAACCATCGCCTGCTCTACGCCTTCCTGCTCAACAAGTGGTACTTCGACGAGCTCTACGACGTCCTGTTCGTGCGGCCGGCGAAGCGCCTCGGCAGGTTCCTGTGGAAGACCGGCGACGGCGCCGTCATCGACGGGTTCGGGCCTGACGGGGTCTCGGCGCGCGTCGTCGACGTCACCAACCGGGTCGTCAAGCTGCAGACCGGCTACCTCTACCACTACGCCTTCGCCATGCTGATCGGCGTTGCCGCACTCGTCACCTGGATGATGCTCTGATGACCGCCTGGCCAATCCTCTCGCTGGTCACCTTCCTGCCGCTGGTTGGTGTGCTGCTCATCCTGTTCATCAATGATGACAGCGAAAACGCGCGCCGCAACATCCGCGCCATCGCGCTGTGGACGACGAGCATCACCTTCGTCATCTCGCTGTTCATCTGGAAGGGTTTTGACAATTCGCAGGCCGGCTTCCAGTTCGTCGAGAAGGTCGCCTGGCTGGATTCGGGCATTTCCTACCACATGGGTGTCGACGGCATATCGATGCTGTTCGTCATCCTCACCACCTTCCTGATGCCGCTCTGCATCCTGGCTTCGTGGGAAGCGATCGAGAAGCGGGTCAAGGCCTACATGATCGCCTTCCTGCTCCTGGAAACGCTGATGATCGGCGTGTTCTGCGCGCTCGACATCGTGCTGTTCTACGTCTTCTTCGAGGCCGGCCTGATCCCGATGTTCATCATCATCGGCGTCTGGGGCGGCAAGCGGCGCGTCTACGCCTCGTTCAAGTTCTTCCTCTATACGCTCGCCGGCTCGGTGCTGATGCTGCTCGCCGTCATGGCGATGTTCTACCAGTCGGGTACCACCGACATCACGACGCTGCTGACGCACAACTTCCCGGCCAACATGCAGACCTGGCTGTGGCTCGCCTTCTTCGCCTCCTTCGCGGTGAAGATGCCGATGTGGCCGGTGCACACCTGGCTGCCGGACGCGCACGTCGAGGCGCCGACGGCGGGCTCGGTGATCCTGGCCGCGATCCTCCTGAAGATGGGCGGATATGGCTTCCTGCGCTTCTCGCTGCCGATGTTCCCGCTGGCGTCGGAAATGTTCGCGCCGCTGGTGTTCACGCTGTCGGTCGTCGCCATCATCTACACCTCGCTGGTG
The DNA here is from genome assembly GCF_003952505.1 of Mesorhizobium sp. M4B.F.Ca.ET.058.02.1.1. NCBI lineage: Bacteria > Pseudomonadati > Pseudomonadota > Alphaproteobacteria > Hyphomicrobiales > Phyllobacteriaceae > Mesorhizobium > Mesorhizobium sp. M4B.F.Ca.ET.058.02.1.1. Next base: position 204,284 of record NZ_CP034450.1, read on the forward strand.
GCGCTGATGCAGGAGGACATGAAGAAGCTGATCGCCTATTCGTCGGTCGCCCATATGGGCTTCGTCACCATGGGCATCTTCGCCATGAACCAGGAAGGCGTGCAGGGCGCGATCTTCCAGATGCTCAGCCACGGCCTCGTCTCCGGCGCGCTGTTCCTGTGCGTCGGCGTCATCTACGACCGCATGCACACGCGCGAGATCGATGCCTATGGCGGGCTGGTCAACAACATGCCGAAATACGCCACCGTGTTCATGGTCTTCACCATGGCCAATGTCGGCCTGCCTGGCACCAGCGGCTTCGTCGGCGAGTTCCTGACCATGCTGGGTGTGTTCCGGGTCAACACCTGGGTGGCGTTCTTCGCCGCCACCGGCGTCATCCTGTCGGCGGCCTACGCGCTCTGGCTCTATCGCCGCGTGATCTTCGGGTCGTTGACCAAGGACAGCCTGAAAGATCTGCTCGACCTCTCGGCGCGCGAGAAGGCGATCATCTATCCGCTGGTGGTGCTGGTCATCTTCTTCGGCGTCTACCCGGCGCCGGTCTTCGATGCGACGGCCGCCTCGGTCAAGGCGCTCGTCACTAACGTCACCGCATCCATCAATACCGCGCAGACCGCGGCGGCGAACTGACTGGGGATATCGCGAACCATGACGCCGGACCTTCTCTCCAGCCTTTCGCTCTCGACGCCGGAGCTTATCCTCGCCATCGGCGCGCTGGCGCTGTTGATGGTGGGCGCCTATTCGCGCACCGACAGCACGGCCACCGTCAACGGTCTTGCCGTCGCCATACTTGCGCTCGCCGGCTTCTGGGTGGTCTCTTCCAGCGGGCAGGGCACCGCCTACGGCAGCGCCTTCGTCCAGGATTCCTTCGCCCGCTTCATGAAGGTGCTGGCGCTGATCGGCTCGGCGGTGACGCTGGTCATGTCGATGCGCTTCGCCAGACAGGAGCATTTCGACAAGTTCGAATATCCGGTGCTGATCCTGCTGTGCACGCTCGGCATGTTGCTGATGATCTCGGCCAACGGCATGATCGGGCTCTATCTCGGCCTCGAGCTGCAGTCACTGGCGATCTACGTGCTCGCCGCGATCAACCGCGACAGCGTCCGTTCGACCGAAGCCGGCCTCAAATATTTCGTGCTCGGCGCGCTGTCGTCCGGCATGCTGCTCTACGGCATCTCGCTGATTTACGGCTACACCGGCAACACCGGCTTCCAGGAGATCGCGACCGCGCTCGGCAGTGGCGAGCGGCAGCTCGGCCTCGTCTTCGGCCTGGTCTTCGTGCTGGCCGGCCTTGCCTTCAAGATTTCGGCGGTGCCGTTCCACATGTGGACCCCGGACGTCTATGAGGGCGCGCCGACGCCGATCACCGCTTTCCTGGCCGCCGCCCCGAAAATGGCGGCGATGGCGCTGATCGTGCGCGTCACCATGGGCGCCTTCAAGCCGATCGCGTCGGACTGGCAGCAGATCATCGTCTTCATTTCGATCGCCTCGATGGCGCTTGGCGCCTTCGCGGCAATCGGCCAGACCAACATCAAGCGGCTGATGGCTTATTCCTCGATCGGTCACATGGGCTACGCGCTGGTCGGCCTCGCCGCCAACAGCCAGGCCGGCGTGCGCGGTGTCGCCATCTACATGCTGATCTATCTGGTGATGACGCTCGGCACCTTCGCCTTCATCCTCGCCATGCGGCGCAAGGAGGGCAATGTCGAGCAGATCAACGATCTCGCCGGCCTCGCCTCGACCAATCCGATCATGGCGACGATCCTCACTATCCTGATGTTCTCGCTGGCCGGCATTCCGCCGCTCGCCGGCTTCTGGGGGAAGTGGTACGTCTTCCTCGCCGCCATCAACGCCAACCTCTATGCGCTGGCGATCATCGGCGTGCTGGCCTCGGTGGTGGGCGCCTACTATTATCTGCGCATCATCAAGCTCATGTGGTTCGACGAACCGGTCGGCGGCTTCGTGCCGATGGCCAGCGAACTGCGCCTCGTGCTCGGCGTCAGCGGCGCCTTCGTGCTGTTCTACGTGCTGATCGGCGGGCCGATCGGCACCTATGCCGAAGCCGCGGCGAAGACCTTCTTCTGACGGCATGGCGTTTAGGTTGGCTCCAACCGCGGCGTCGGAAGGGTTCCGGCTCGAAGCCCATGACACGGTCGGCTCCACCAACGCGCTGGCGCTCGCCCATGCCCGGGCCGGCGATCTGGGCAAGCTGTGGGTCGTTTCCAAAAAGCAGGAAAGCGGGCGCGGCCGGCGCGGCCGGAGCTGGGCGACGCCGGAAGGCAATCTGGCGGCGACTTTGCTCATCGTCAGCGGTGGCGAATTGCGGCTCGCCGCGACGCTGGGCTTCGTCGCCGGGCTGGCACTTGCCGACGCGCTCGATGCCGTCGTGCCGCAAGGCAGGATCGCGATCGGCGTTGACGGTGCAAGCCAGGGCAAGAACCGCTTCGAGCTGAAATGGCCGAACGACGTGCTTGCCTCCGGCGCCAAGCTCGCCGGCATATTGCTGGAATCGGCGCTGCTCGAAGGCGATCGCTTCGCGGTGGCAGTCGGCATCGGCGTCAACGTGGTGGCATATCCGGAGAATTTGCCTTATCCGGCGACATCGCTGCGCGCGCTTGGCGCGAATTGCGATGCCGAAACCCTGTTTCTGGCGCTGTCGGATGCCTGGAACGAGAATGCCCGGCTGTGGGACGACGGGCGCGGGCTTGCCGCCGTCAGGCGGCGCTGGCTGGCGCGCGCCGCGGGGCTCGGCGGTGAGGTTGCTGTCAGGGTTGACGGTAATGTGGTGCGCGGGACGTTCGAGACCATTGACGAGGACTGCCGTTTCGTGATCCGCGACGATGAGGGATCTGTCGTGACGATCGCCGCCGGCGACGTGCATTTCGGCGCTGTCGCGTCGGCCCAAAGGTAACGGACTTGGCCTGACCGGCCAGGAAGGGAAGAAACATGGCGAAAGCGGAAAACGCCGAACTCGTCTTCGTGCCGCTTGGCGGCGTCGGCGAGATCGGCATGAACTTCGCCCTCTACGGCTACGGGCCGGCCGATGCGCGCGAGTGGATCGTCGTCGATGTCGGCGTCACCTTTCCGGATTCGGCGCATCCGGGCGTCGACCTGATCCTGCCCGACACGCGCTTCATCGAGGAGAACCTCGACAGTCTGCGCGGCATCGTCATCACTCACGCACATGAGGACCATTACGGCGCTCTGCTCGACATCTGGCCGAGGCTGAAGGCGCCGGCCTGGATGACGCCGTTCACCGCCGGCCTGCTGGAGGCCAAGCGGCAGGGCGAGCAGAATGCGCCGAAGGTGCCGGCGATGATCTACCGGGCCGGCGAGAAATTCACCATCGGTCCGTTCGAGATCGAGGCCATCCCGGTCGCCCACTCGATTCCCGAGCCGATGTCGCTGGCGATCACCACTCCGGCTGGCACCGTCATCCACACCGGCGACTGGAAGATCGATCCGGAGCCGACGATCGGGCCGAAGACCGACGAGGCGCGCTTCCGCGCCTATGGCGACAAGGGCGTGCTGGCGCTGGTCTGCGATTCGACCAATGCGCTGCGGGAAGGGGAATCGCCTTCGGAAGTGGCGGTCGGCGAGGGGCTGAAGGGCGTCATCCAGAGCGCCAAGGGCCGCGTCGCCGTCACCACCTTCTCCTCCAATGTCGGCCGCATCGTTTCCATCGCCAGGGCGGCGCGCGACGCCGGCCGCCAGTGTCTGGTGCTCGGCCGTTCGCTGAAGCGCGTCATCGATGTCGCCGGCGAGCTCGGCTACATGGACGGGCTGCCGGAGTTCATCGCCGAGGAGGATTACGGCTTCATCCCGCGCGAGAACCTGGTCATCATCTGCACCGGCAGCCAGGGCGAGCCGCTGGCGGCACTTGCCAAGCTGTCGCGCGACGAGATGAAATCGGTGTCGCTGACGGCCGGCGACACCGTGGTGTTTTCCTCGCGCACCATCCCCGGCAACGAGAAGGCGATCCTCGAGATCAAGAACCGGCTGATCGACCTCGGCATGAAGATCGTCGAGGACGGCGATGCGCTGGTGCACGTCTCCGGCCATCCGCGCCGCAGCGAATTGCGCAAGATGTATGAATGGGTGCGGCCGCAGATCGGCGTGCCGGTGCATGGCGAGGCGGCGCATCTGGTGGCGCAAGGGTCGCTGATGTCGATGTCCGGCATCGGCCAGGTGGCGCAGGTGCGCGACGGCGACATGCTGAGGCTCTATCCGGGCGCCGCGACCATTGTCGACCAGGTGCCGTTCGGCCGCGTCTACAAGGACGGCCGGCTGATCGGCACCGACCAGGCGATGGGCATCCGCGACCGGCGCAAGCTGTCCTTTGCCGGTCATGTCGCCGTCAATGTCGTGCTCGACGACAAATATGAGCTTGCCGGCGATCCCGACCTGGTGGCGATCGGCGTCGCCGAGGCGGACGCAAGCGGCGAGACGCTGGAGGACCTGATGCTCGATGCGGCAATCGGCGCCGTGGACTCGATCCCCCGTCAGCGCCGAAAAGACCTCGACCTGGTGCAGGAGGCGGTGCGCCGCGCGGTGCGCGGTGCCGCCAACGAAGCCTGGGGCAAGAAGCCGCTGGTGACGGTGTTCGTCACGCGGTGACGAACAAGGGAATAGGGGAGTACGGCAGTAGGGGAATAGGGAAGAATAAGCAGTCTGTATTTGTTCAGACTCGTTTCCCTACTCCCATACTGCCCTACTCCCTTACTCCCCTAAAGCGGAGCGCTTTATGCTCGGACGCCTGAACCATGTCGCGCTTGCCGTGCCGGATCTGGCCGCGGCAATGGCGGCCTATCGCGACACGCTCGGCGCGCGGCTGAGCGCGCCGCAGGCGCTGCCGGAACATGGCGTGACCGTGGTGTTCGTCGATGTCGGCAACACCAAGATCGAATTGCTGGAACCGTTGGGCGAGAACTCGCCGATCACAGCGTTCCTGGAGAAGAACCCCTCGGGCGGCATGCACCATGTGTGCTATGAGGTGGATGACATCGTGGCCGCGCGCGACCGGCTCAAGGCCAGCGGCGCGCGCGTGCTGGGTGACGGCAGCCCGAAGATCGGCGCGCATGGCAAGCCGGTGCTGTTCCTGCATCCCAAGGATTTCTTCGGCACGCTGGTCGAACTGGAGCAATCATGAGCTGGGTCTCGTTCATCGCGCTGTTCTTCGCCACCTGGTGGGTGGTGCTGTTTGCCGTCCTGCCGTTCAGCCTCAGAACCCAGGATGAGGACAAGGATGTGACACTGGGCACCGTTCCCAGCGCGCCGCGCGGACCGCATATGCTGCGTGCGGCGTTCCGGACGACGATCGCCACGCTGGTTCTTCTCGGCATCTTTTACGGCATCACGCGGGGGCTTGGCCTCGGCATCGACGACATCCCGCACATCGTGCCGGACTTCAACCAGACGCCGAAGAATTAACGACGCAGTCGACCCAAAGTCATCCCATTGCTTGCGACTCGCTTCAGCCGGAAATCCGATAGCCGGCTGTCGAACTCTCGTTGAGATGACGTTAGGTGAAGCAGTTTGGCAACCTGCCAGACTAAGCAGATGATTGCACAAAAAAAATGCAAGGCACGAGGCCTTGCAATTTAAACGCGTCCGATCTGTTTCCGGTGTCCGGCGGCAGCGAGTGACCGCGCCTAGATCGCATCCTCCCAAGACTTTGACCGCGTAGGAGAGCAGATTATTTTCCGCCCTCTCGGTTATCGGGGCACACTAGCCTAAGGCAGATGAAATTGTCACGAAGAATTTTGCCCGCAAACGGGCAATATCGTGCTGCACTGCACAATAGTACGGCAGGCCTTGCTTGTGAAACGATCAACCGGGCGGTTGCGGCACTTCGGGCGCTCGCTCGGGTTTCCAATCCGCCATGAAATGGCTATGAAGCCGGGGCAAGCAGCCCATGCCGCGCCGATTCCGGCGAGGCCATCCTCTCTCACGGACCAGTCCATGCGTTTGTCGCGCTATTTCCTGCCCATTCTCAAAGAAAATCCGCGCGAGGCCGAGATCGTCTCGCACCGGCTGATGCTGCGCGCCGGCATGATCCGCCAGCAGGGACAGGGCAGCTTCTCCTGGCTGCCGCTCGGCAAGCGGGTTCTGGACAAGGTTTGCCGGATCATCCGCGAGGAGCAGGACCGCGCCGGCGCCCTGGAGATCCTGATGCCGACCATCCAGTCGGCCGAGTTGTGGCGCGAAAGCGGCCGCTATGACGACTACGGCAAGGAGATGCTGCGCATCAAGGACCGGCAGGAGCGCGAGATGCTCTACGGGCCGACCAATGAGGAAATGGTCACCGAGATCTTCCGCGCTTATGTGAAGTCCTACAAGGACCTGCCGCTCAACCTCTACCACATCCAGTGGAAATTCCGCGACGAGGTGCGGCCGCGCTTCGGCGTTATGCGTTCTCGCGAATTCCTGATGAAGGACGCCTATTCCTTCGACCTCAACTACGAGGGCGCCAAGGCCGCCTACAACCGGATGTTCGTGTCCTATCTCAGGACGTTCACGCGCATGGGCCTGCAGGCGATCCCAATGCGCGCCGACACCGGGCCGATCGGCGGCGACCTAAGCCACGAGTTCATCATCCTGGCCGACACCGGCGAGAGCCAGGTGTTCTGCCATCGAGACTATCTCTCGCTCGCCGTGCCGGGCGCGAACACCGACTTTTCCAACGACGCCGAGATCGCCGACATCGTCAAGACGTGGACGACCCCCTATGCCGCCACCGACGAGATGCATGACGAGGCGGCCTGGGACAAGGTCTCCGAGGGCGACAAAGTCTCGGCGCGCGGCATCGAGGTCGGCCATATCTTCCATTTCGGCGAGAAGTACTCCAAGCCGATGGGCGCCAAGGTGACCGGGCCCGACGGCAAGGATCATTTCGCTTCGGGCGGCTCCTACGGCATCGGTCCCTCGCGGCTGGTCGCGGCGATCATCGAGGCGAGCCATGACGACAACGGCATCATCTGGCCCGACGCGGTGGCGCCGTTCGACATCGGCCTGATCAACATGAAGGTGGGCGACGCCGAATGCGACCGCGTCTGCGACGAGCTCTATGCCGCACTCTCCGGCGCCGGCAAGGACGTGCTCTATGACGACACCGACCAGCGGCCGGGTGGCAAGTTCGCCACCGCCGACCTGATCGGCCTGCCCTGGCAGGTGATCGTCGGGCCGCGCGGCGTAGCCGCCGGTGAGATCGAGATCAAGAACCGCAGGACCGGCGAGCGCGAGACGCTGCCGATCGAAGCGGCGAAGAAGCGCCTCGGTATCGCCGCATGAGCCAGGCGGCCGCAGCCAAAGCCCCGGCCGTCAAAGCCCCAGCCGCCGGCGCCTTTTCGGTGTTCGAGCGCATGGTTGCCTGGCGCTACCTGCGCTCGCGGCGCAAGGAGACGGTGATCTCGGTCATCGCCTCGATCTCCTTCCTCGGCATCATGCTGGGGGTGGCCACGCTGATCGTCGTCATGGCGGTGATGAACGGGTTCCGCGCCGAGCTGTTGACCCGCATCCTCGGCGTCAACGGCCATCTGATCGCGCAGCCGCTCGATTCGCCGCTCGAGGACTATGCCCAGGTGGCGAGCCGCATCAACGGCGTGGCAGGCGTCAAATACGCGATTCCCCTGATCGACGGCCAGGTGCTGGCGCAAGGCAATGTCGGCGGCGGCACAGGCGCGCTGGTGCGCGGCATACGCGGCGAGGATCTCGGCAAGATCTCGATCGTCTCCGGCAACATCAAGCAGGGCACGCTGGACGGCTTCGACACCGGCGAGGGCGTGGCGATCGGCAAGCGCATGGCCGAGAATCTTGGCCTCGTGCTCGGCGACACCATCACGCTGATCTCGCCGGAAGGCGACGTGACGCCGCTTGGCACGACGCCGCGCATGAAGGGCTACAAGATCGCGGCGATCTTCGAGGTCGGCATGTCGGAGTATGACAGCTCGATCGTCTACATGCCGTTCTCGGAGGCGCAGCTCTATTTCAACATGGACGGGCGGGCGCAGACCATAGAGATCTATGTCGACAATCCCGACAATGTCGATGCGCTGAAGCCGCTCGTCGAGCAGGCGGCGCAGCGGCCGATCGACCTTGTCGACTGGCGCCAGCGCAACGAGACGTTCTTCTCGGCGCTGCAGGTCGAGCGCAACGTTATGTTCATGATCCTGACGCTGATCGTGCTGGTGGCGGCTCTGAACATCATTTCCGGCCTCGTGATGCTGGTGAAGGACAAGGGTCACGACATTGCCATCCTGCGCACGATGGGCGCCTCGCGTGGCGCCATCCTGCGTATCTTCCTGATGACGGGGGCGGCCATCGGCGTCACCGGCACTGTCGCCGGCGTGCTGCTCGGCGTCGTCATCTGCCTCAACATCGAATCGATCCGCCAGTTCTTCTCGTGGATGACGGGCAGGATCCTGTTCAATCCCGAGCTTTATTTCCTCAGCCAGCTGCCGGCGAAGATGGACCCGCGCGAGACGACCTATGTCGTCATCATGGCGCTGGTGCTCTCCTTCCTGGCGACTGTGTTTCCGGCATGGCGGGCCGCCCGCCTCGATCCGGTCGAAGCCTTGAGGTACGAGTGATGGCCGAGGCCATTATCGAGCTGAAGAGCGTCGAGCGGCACTATGTCCAGGGCCCGCGCAAGCTCACCATTCTTAACGGCGCCGACTTTTCGCTGCGGCGCGGCGAGATGGTGGCGCTGGTGGCGCCGTCCGGCACCGGCAAGTCGACGCTGCTGCACACGGCCGGGTTGCTTGAGCGGCCCGACGCCGGCGACGTGATTCTGAGCGGGCGCGCCTGCGGCCGGCTCTCCGACGAGGAACGCACGGCCATCCGCCGCAACGACGTCGGCTTCGTCTATCAGTTCCATCACCTGCTGCCGGAGTTTTCCGCGCTGGAAAACATCATGATGCCGCAGCTGATCAAGGGGCTGACGCGCAAGGAGGCGGCCGAGCGGGCGGCACAGCTGCTCGACTACATGCAGATCGGCAAGCGCGCGCATCATCGGCCGTCGGAGCTCTCGGGCGGTGAGCAGCAGCGCGTGGCAATCGCGCGCGCCGTCGCCAACGCGCCGCTGGTGCTTTTGGCCGACGAGCCGACCGGCAATCTCGACCCGGTCACCGCTTCCTATGTGTTCGAGGCGCTGGAGGCGCTGGTCAGGCAATCGGGCCTCGCGGCGCTGATCGCCACCCACAACCACGAGTTGGCATCGCGCATGGATCGGCGGGTGACGTTGGCCGAGGGCAAGGTCGTCCCCCTTTAGGTCACGGCGATATTCGGGTGAGGCCGGCCTGCGAAAGGCGGCTTCCTGCGCTTCCGGTGCTCACGTACTTCAAGTGCGCTCCGCTCCGGTTCTCGGAACCCACCATTCTCGACTCGGCCTGCCCCGAATCTCGGCGTGCACGGCGACCTGACTGCCAAGACTTTCTGTCCGCCGTGAACGCAAGACCGGCGCGCATTCGCCTGTCAACCTTTCCTTAACCCTGCCGGATTGAGGGCCCGAAATTTCCGGGCGGCGCCTTTTTGCGGTCGTTGACATTCGAACAAAATTAGAACAAATTACGAACATACTAACAACTGGAGAGAGTTATGTCGGACCTTGTTCAGGATGTTGTGTCGCTCGTTTGCATGAGCACGTTTCTGATTTCCATGGCGATCTGGATCGGCGCCATGTGAGGACCATGCCTTGCGGCCGGCTGTCGCAAGCGCTTCGACGTTAAGCTTTTCTTGTCCGCCAAGACGCTAGGTTGCACCGAAGACAGGGAGCAATACCGGTGTCGCCGATCGTGATGGCCATCCTCCTGGCCGGCAATCTCGGACTGATTTTTCTGCTGATGACCGTGCCGCTGGGTTTGCGTACGGTCACGGTGTCCCGGCTGGTGGCGGCGGACCGCCATCGGCTCTGGCAGGCGCTATGGCCGTTCGGCAGCGATGCCGGCTGGTCGGGCGAGATCGTTTCGACGCAGGCACTGGATGGGGAGGGCATGGCCCGGATCACCCTGTCCTGGGAGGGGCGCGATGGCCAGCCGATCGAACGCAGGGTCGCGCTTGAAAATGTCGTCGAGGCCAGCCGGTTCTCCATGCGCGTCCTCGACGATTCTTCGCTCGATGCCTCGTTCTGGGCAAACTATCGCGAAACCATCGAGCTCGCGGCCGAAGGCGGCGCGACCCGGGTGAGTCTCAGCCAGACCGATCGCTATCGCGGCGTCGCGTTCCTGATCTTCCGCTATTTCGCCATGCGTCGCGAGCTCGGCAAGCTGCAGCGCTGGGCGAGGACCGGAGAGTATCGCAAGGGCGGCTGGTTCGAGCATCCGCTGAGCCAGGTCGGATTCGCCGTGCTTTCGGCCTTCATCCTGTGGCCGTTCTTCGGCCTCAGCCTTGGCGGCCTGGCGCTGGCCGCGATCCTGACCTCGGTGGTCGCCCTGCACGAGCTCGGCCATATGGCGGCATTCCGGCTGATGGGACATAGCAGGGCGCGCATGATCTTCATCCCGCTGCTCGGCGGTATCGCCATCGGCGGCAGGCCCTACGACAGCCGCTTCGAGGTGGCCTTCGTGGCGCTGATGGGCGCCGGCTTCTCGGCCTTCCTGGTGCCCGTGCTGATTGCCGCCAGCGGGCTTGCCAGAGGCGAGGGGCATGGCGCAGTCGCCGCGCTGCTGGCGACGCTGGCAGGCTTTTCCGCGCTCTTCAACATCGCCAATCTGGTGCCGGTGTGGAAGTTCGACGGCGGCCAGGTGCTGCGCCAGATCTGCCCCGGACCGATCGCGCTGGCACTGGCTTCGTTCCTGCTGCTGTCAGCCCTGCTGGCGCTCGGCTGGCTGGCCGGCTTTTCGCCGGGCTTCCTGCTTGCGGCCGGCGTCGTGTTCCTGATCCTCAGCCTGCTCACCATGGGCAGCGCGGTGAAGCCGCGCCATGAGCTGAAGCCGATTCGCACCTTGGACCGTTTCGCCATGGCCGGCGCGCTACTCGCGGTCTTCGCCATCCACGGCTACGGGGTGCTGTGGGCGTCGGCGCAACTGGTCTGAGCCGAATTCGGCATAGGCTTCAGCCGGCCTTGCGGATCGCCTCGACGGCTGAAGCGGCGGCGGGGCCGAACGCATGTTCGAAAGCGGATTTCAGCGCCAGGTCAAGGTCGGCCATGGTCACCGGCAGGCCGAGGTCGACCAGGCTGGTCACGCCATGGTCCTCGACGCCACAGGGCACGATGCCGGTGAAGTGTCCGAGTTCCGGCTCGACATTGATGGCGATGCCATGAAAGCTCACCCAGCGCCTCAGCCTGATGCCTATTGCCGCGATCTTGTCCTCGGCCGGCGTGCCGTCGGCAAGCGCAGGGCGGTCCGGCCGCACCACCCAGACGCCGACCCTGTCCTCGCGCCGCTCACCGCGCACGTTGAAGGCGGCGAGCGTCGCGATGATCCACTCTTCGAGCGCGGCAACGAAAGCGCGCACATCCTCGCGTCGGCGCTTGAGGTCGAGCATAACATACGCGACCCGCTGGCCAGGACCGTGATAGGTGTATTCGCCGCCGCGGCCGGCCGAAAAGACCGGAAACCGGTCGGGCTCGATCAGGTCCTCGATGCGGGCGCTGGTGCCGGCCGTGTAGAGCGGCGGATGCTCGACCAGCCAGACCATCTCGCCGGCGGCACCGCTGCGGATCGCCTCGGCGCGCGCCTCCATGAAGGCGATCGCCTCGGGATAGGCGGTGAGGCCAGGCTCGATCACCCATTCGACAGGTGCTGAACCGGGCAGGGGCAGGAACGACGTGGCGATCTGGCTGCGTTCTGGCATGATAAATCTCTTGTGCCCTCTCATATGGCGGCAATGGCTGCAAACGTCCAGTTCCCCGGCATTTTCCGAAGCTGTGGGACGTTATGCCGGCAGCTCTGTCCGATGCATGTCGTTCCCCCAAAACCGCTACGCACTTTTGGGCGACATGCATTGGCGAATATTCCGCGCGGCGCACTTGTTTCGCCGGAAACGATTTGCTACAGGCCCCGAGCCGGTTCGTTCCGGCTCCTACCACGTGCGGTCGTGGCGGAATTGGTAGACGCGCAGCGTTGAGGTCGCTGTGGGGCAACCCGTGGAAGTTCGAGTCTTCTCGACCGCACCAATCTCTTCCCGAAAGTTCCTTTGAACAGCCTTTGGACTTAGGCTGGCGCGAGCGCTTGCGGCCGCCCGCGCGGGGCAAATCAGAAGCGATCGCCCGTAGGAATCAATGCCGCCGGTGATGCAGGCAGCTCGGCAAAGGCCGGTCCTACCCCGTCCACCCCAGCCCCGCCGAGATGCAGTTGATCGAGACGAGCAGGGCGTCGGTCGCCCGCTTTTGATCCGCTGCGCCGGTATTGGCGCGAACTTCACGCAGCAGATCGACCTGCAGCCGGTGGATGTCATCCATCTGTCGCCGCAGATTGTCGAAACGCCGCTTGAACATCGGAAAGCGCGCGGAGAGATCGCCTCCCGTGAGGTCGCCGATCAGGCGTCGCGTCAACTCATATTCAGCGGCGATGCGGGCGTGGATTCGTCCGGCCGCATCGCTGTCGGACACCAGGCCGGCGTAGAGCCGCGCGATCTCCATGTCGGACTGGTAAAGCGTCTTCTCGGCCTCGTCGACGATCAGGCGGAAGAAGCGCGAGTGCTCGAACATGCGGGCCAGAAGGTCGCGCCCGGCCTCGCCGCGCACGGTGACGAAGGAGCTCATCGCGCTGCCGATGCCATACCAGCCGGTCAACAGATGACGGTTCTGGCTCCAGGCGAACACCCATGGAATGGCGCGCAGGTCGGCGATGCCGCTGGCGCCAAAACGGCGGTCCGGCCGCGAACCCATTTTCAAGAGCGCCAGCTCCGCGACCGGGCTCGCCTGGTTGAAATAGTTGAGGAAGCCGGGCTCGGCCATCAGCCCGGCATAGGATGCCTGCGACATGCCTGCCAGCGCTTCCAGCGCTTCGTCGAACTCCGGCGCTTCCTTCAGCTCGACATCGCCGGGCGATCCTACACTGTGAGCCAGCACGCCAGCGGCGAGAATCTCGAGCTGGTTGAGGCCGGTGCCGCGATTGGCGAATTTCGACGAGACGACCTCGCCCTGCTCGGTCACCCGCATGGTTCCGGCGACGGTGCCTGCCGGCTGCGCCGCGATTGCCCGCCCGGTCGGCGCACCGCCACGGCTGACGGAGCCGCCGCGGCCGTGGAAGAAACTGATCCTGACCTTGTGCTTGCGCCCGATCGCCGCGAGGCGCTTTTGCGCTTTTGCCAGTTCCCAATTGGAGGCCAGGAAACCGCCGTCCTTGTTGGAGTCCGAATAGCCGAGCATGATTTCCTGGCGCGCGCCGAAATCTTGCACCGTGCGCCTCACCAGCGAAACGCCGAGCAATCCGTTCAGGATGCCCGGGGCGGCCTGCAGATCGGCGATGGTCTCGAACAAGGGCACGATCCGCAGCCGGATTGTGCCGCCGCCACCGGGCGCGGTCGAAAGGCCGCAATATTGCGCCAGCAGATAGACAGCGAGCAGGTCGTCGGCCGAGCGGGTCATGCTGAGAACGAAAGCGCCGACCGCGTCGCCATCCGATCCGGAGATGTGCCTGGCGATGACCGAGAACGTCGAAAGTAGTTCGCCTGCTTCAGGCGAGAGCCGGTCTGCGTTGATCTTCAGCTGCTCGCCCTGGCTCAAGGCAGCACGAATGCGCGCCGACCATAGCGGCGTGCCGACTGCCACCGGGTCAGCGGGATTTGTCAGCGCAAACAGCTCGGCCAGCACGCGGTTGACGACCGTGGAGTTCTGCCTGACGTCGAGCGAAACCGTGCGGAAGCCGAAGCTTCCGACCTGCCAAAGCAGCGGCTGGACGAAACGCCTGGCTACCGCGCGTCCGCCGATCGCTTCGAGCACTGAAGACAGGGCGTTGAGATCGGTCCGAAACGCCTCCGCCGAGGGGTACGCTGGCGTCCCGCCATCCCGCGTGGCGATCAGCCGGGCAAGCAGGGCCGAGGCGAACTGGCGAAGTGGTTCGTCAGGGTTGCGGGCGGCGAGCTCGTGTCCCTGTCCGCTTTTATCGAGCGCCGTTTGCAGCACCGGCTCGAAGCTGGCCGGCAGGTCGATAACGTTCGAGCTGGCGCTGAGCACCGACACCAGCCGCTGCACCTGCGCCAGATACCAGCCTATGGCGGTATTGCGGTATTCGGCCATGGCATGGGCCGTGACCGCGGCCGTCACGTTGGGATTGCCATCGCGGTCGCCGCCGATCCACGAAGCATAGCGCATGAAGGAGGGAACTCTGATCGGCTCTTCCGGATAGTGACGCTCGAAGGCGCCTTGGAGCTTGCCATAGAGCTGCGGCGTCGCCTCGAAGATGACTTCGCGAAAGAAATGCAGGCCCCAGGCGATTTCGCGTTCGACCGTCGGGCGCTCCAGCCGCAGTTCACCCGTCATCCACAAAAGCTCGATTTCGCTTTCCAGATCGGCGACCAGCAGGTCGCGCTCGCGCGGCGCCCAGCGCGGCTGGTCGAGCTCGGTCAGCTTGCGATAGATACGGCGGTGGATCTCCAGCACCGTGACGCGCTTGGCCTCCGTCGGGTGCGCGGTCATGGTCGGGCCGACACAAAGCTCGCTGAGCGCCGTCTGGACTTCTTTCGCGGAGTGACCGTTCGCTGCCATCTGCGCGATCACGCTGGCAAAGGACCCGGGCACCTCATCGACACCGGCGCCTTGTTCGAGTTCGCGGCGCGCCCGCATGGCAAGCAACTCGTCGGCAATCGCCAGCAACTGGAACCATACGCCGCTCGCCTGGAGCGCCGGGATGCGCTGCTCGGGGCGAGGGAGACAAGCGACCTGCGTCCGCTCAGAACGGCGGCGATCTCCGGCTCGCGCGCGCTTGCGACCTGAAGCAGCAGGCGCAACAAAAGGCTGCGCTCATCCTCACGAAACTTGATGCGTCTGCTCTGTTCCAAAGCGCTCTCCTGATCCCGTCCGCATCGGCTGCCGCTGTAGCCGCGCCCTGAATCGAGGGTGGCGCCGGCTGTCAGGCGACCCGGTCGGGAACCGGACGCCCCTCGAAGAAGGCGGTCAGGTTCTCCACCACCTTCATGCCCATCGCCACCCGCGTTTCCTCGGTCGCGCTGCCGAGATGCGGCAGCAGCACGACATTCTCCAACTGCTTCAGTGCCTCCGGAACGGCCGGCTCCTCGGCAAAGACGTCGAGGCCAGCGCCGGCGATCTCGCGCCTTTGCAGCGCGCCGATCAGGGCGTCCTGGTCGACGACGTCGCCGCGCGCGGTGTTGATCAGGAACGCGCTATCCTTCATCAACCGCAGGCTTCGGGCATCGATCAGATGGCGGTTTTCCGCGCCGCCCGGACAGTGCAGGGACACGAAATCGGATGCCGCGAGCACACCTTCCAGAGTCTGCATCTGCACCGCGCTCATGGCGCGCGTCTCCTCATCATCGACCGGCGAGCGATTGAAGAACACGATCTTCATGCCGAAGCCGAAATGCGCGCGCCTGGCCGTCGCCTTGCCGATGCGCCCCATGCCGACAATACCCAAGGTCTTGCCCGACACCTTCGCGCCGGCCATGTGGGTCGGTGACCAGCCGCGCCACTCTCCGGCCCGCAGCTGCCGTTCGCCTTCACCGGTCCGGCGCGCGACAGCCAACATCAGGCTAAGCGCGAGGTCGGCGGTGCAATCGGTCAGCACGCCAGGCGTGTTGGTCACCACGATGTCGCGGTCGCGGGCCGCCGCGACATCGATATGGCTGAAGCCGACGCCGAAATTGGCGATGATGCGGGTGCGGGCGTCGCCGTCGGGAAACACGGCGGAAGGCAAGCGGTCGCTGACCGTTGCCAGGATGGCGTCAAAATCCGCGAAGGCGGAAGTCATCGCGGCAGCACTCAGCGGCGTGTCGTCTGCGTTGAGGGTCGTGTCGAAGCGCTCGGCGAGGATCGCTTCGACGGCGGCCGGCCATTTGCGGGTGACAATCAAACGCGGTTTCATCGAATTTCCTGCCGATCGACGGGCCGCCGCGATGCTTGCGCCGGCCCGATACAGACTTTCACTTGCGTTATGTGGCCTTCAGCGGCCGTCACGCCGCCTTCTTGGTCCGCGCCAGCGTGTCGGCCACGACCTCGCCAAAGGAGGCGGGAGTCGGCACGATGACGACGCCGGCTTCCTTCAGGATCTCGACCTTTTCCTGCGCCGACTCGCCGAAGGCGGAGATGATCGCGCCGGCGTGGCCCATGCGGCGGCCCTTCGGCGCCGAAAGCCCGGCGATGTAGGCGATCAGCGGCTTGCGCATGTTGTCGCGCGCCCAGATCGCGGCTTCGGCTTCCTGCGGACCGCCGATCTCGCCGATCATGACCACGGCGTCGGTATCCTCGTCGCGTTCGAAGAGCTGCAGGATGTCCTTGAAGGACGAGCCGTTGATCGGGTCGCCGCCGATGCCGACGCTGGTCGACACGCCGATGCCGAGCGCCTTCATCTGCGAGGCCGCCTCGTAGCCCAGCGTGCCGGAGCGGCCGACGATGCCGACGCGGCCGGGGAGGTAGATGCTGCCGGGCATGATGCCCATCAGCGCCTGTCCGGGCGTGATGACGCCGGCGCAGTTCGGACCGACGAGGCGCATGCGGTCCTCGAAGCGATAACGGCGCATGTAGCGCTTGACCTGCATCATGTCCTGCGACGGGATGCCGTCGGTGATGCAGACGCAAAGCTTGATGCCGGCGTCCGCCGCTTCCATGATCGAATCGGCGGCGAAGGGCGGCGGCACGAAGACAATGCTGGCCTCGGCGCGGGTCTCGCGCACGGCGCCCTTGACGGTGTTGAAGATGGGCAGGCCGAGATGGGTCTGGCCGCCCTTGCCGGGGGTGACGCCGCCGACCAGCTTGGTGCCGTAGCGCTTCATGTCCTCGGCATGGAAGCTGCCGATCTTGCCGGTGAAGCCCTGGACGATGACGCGGGTGCTGCGATTGAGCAGGATTGCCATTTTTTCGGTCTCCCTCAGGCTGCTTTTTTCTTCTTGGCGGCCGCGCGCCAGGCGGCGACGGCCTTTTCGGCGGCTTCGGCCAGCGTGTCGGCGACGATCACCGCCTCGCCGGAATCGGCCAGGATCTTGCGTCCTTCCTCGACCTTGGTGCCGGAGAGCCGCACCACCAGCGGCACGTCGACGCCGACTTCGCGGATCGCCTTGATGACGCCTTCGGCGACCCAGTCGCAGCGGTTGATGCCGGCGAAGATGTTGACCAGGATGGTCTCGACATTCTTGTCGCCGAGCACGGCGCGGAAGGATTTCGCCACCCGCTCCGGAGAGGCGCCGCCGCCGATGTCGAGGAAGTTGGCCGGCTCGCCGCCGGCGATCTTGATCATGTCCATCGTCGCCATGGCGAGGCCGGCGCCATTGATGATGCAGCCGATATTGCCCTCCAGGCCGACATAGGAAAGGCCGCGGTCACTGGCGAAGGTTTCGCGCGGGTCTTCCTGGCTCTTGTCGCGCAATTCGGAGATCTCCGGGCGGCGGAACAGGGCGTTCTCGTCGAACGACATCTTGGCGTCGAGCGCGACCAGGCTGCCGTCGCGGGTCACCACCAGCGGATTGATCTCCAGCATCGAGGCGTCGTAATCGCGGAACACCTGGTAGCAGCCGAGGATGGTTTCGGTCGCCTTGCCGATCAGATTGCTCTCGAGCCCGAGGCCGAAAGCGATCTCGCGCGCCTGGAAGCCCTGCATGCCGACGCCGGGATCGACCGTGGCGCGGATGATCGAATCCGGCTTCTTTTCGGAGATATCCTCGATCTCCATGCCGCCGGCGGCCGACGCCACGATCATGACGCGCTCTTCCTTACGGTCGAGCACGAAGCCGAGATAGAGCTCCTGGGCGATGTCGACCGCCTCCTCGAGATAGAGGCGCGAGATCAGCTTGCCGCGCGGGCCGGTCTGCTGGGTCACCAGCTTGCGGCCGAGCATGGCTTCGGCGGCGTTGGAGATTTCCTCGTCGTTGGCGCAGAGCTTGATGCCGCCGGCCTTGCCGCGCGCACCGGAGTGAACCTGCGCCTTCAGCACCCATCTCGAGCCGCCGATCTCGCGCGCCCGGTAGGTCGCCTGCTCGGGGCTGTAGGCGAGGCCGCCGCGCGGCACGTGCACGCCGTGGCGGGCGAGCAGTTCCTTGGCCTGATATTCGTGAATGTCCATTTTTTCCTCCGAAAACTCTTAGTGGGTCGCGGCCTGGCCAGCGCGCTCGATCGCCTCGCTGACCACCAGCACGTTGCGCGCCATGCGTTCCGACGCCGCGTCGATCATCTTGCCGTCGAGCGCAGCCGCGCCCTTGCCGAGCGCCTCCGCCTCCTTCAGCACCTCCAGGATGCGCCTGGCGCGGGTGACCTCTTTCTCCGGCGGCGAGAACACGTCGTTGGCGAGCGCGATCTGCGATGGATGGATCGCCCATTTGCCTTCGATGCCGAGTGCCGCGGCACGCCTTGCGGCCGCATTGTAGCCTTCGGGATCGGAGAAATCGCCGAACGGCCCGTCGATGGCGCGCAGGCCGTAGGCCCTGCAGGCGACAGTCATCCGCGACAAAGCGAAATGCCACTGGTCGCCGGGATAGTCGGGATTGAGGCCGCCGATGTTGACGGTGCGCGCCTTGTTGCTTGCGGCATAGTCGGCAACGCCGAAATGCATCGCTTCCAGCCGGCCCGGCGTGGCAGCGATCGCCTCGACATTGGCCATGCCGAGCGCTGTCTCGATCAGCGCCTCGAGGCCGACGCGAGTCTTGTAACCCTTGGCCATCTCAATCTGGTTGACCATGGCCTCGACCATATAGAGGTCGGCCGGGACGCCGACCTTCGGAACCAGGATGGTGTCCAGCCGATCGCCGGCCTGCTCCATGACGTCGACCACGTCGCGATACATGTAGTGCGTGTCGAGGCCGTTGATGCGCACCGAGACGGTCTTGCCCTTGGCGCGCCAATCGATGTCGTTGAGCGCCTCGATGATGTTCTTGCGGGCGCGCTCCTTGTCCGGCGGCGCGACCGCGTCCTCGATGTCGAGAAAGACGAAGTCGGCGGCGCTGTTCGCCGCCTTTTCGATCATCTCCGGGCTCGAACCCGGAACCGCCAGCTCGCTGCGCTGCAGCCGGAGCTTCTTCAGGTGGTTGATGGTGTGGCTCATGGTCGGTCCTCCTCAGGCGGCTTCGGCAACTGGCACGGCGGCCGAGGCGCGGAAGTGCTGGATGGCGGCGCCGACGCCGGAGCCCGGCGCCAGCTTGACGCCGCAGTCGAGCAGCGTCAGCTCGGCGGCCGACAGCGAGGCCAGCACCATCACCTCGTTCAGCCAGCCGAGATGGCCGATGCGGAACACTTTGCCGGCCACCTTGTTGAGGCCGCCGCCGAGCGATGTCTGGTAGGTCCCGTAGGCTCGCTTGACGACGTTGGCGCTGTCGATGCCTTCGGGCACCAGGATGGCGCTGACCGTATCGGAGTGCCATTGCGGAGTCTTGGCGCACAGCTTCAGGCCCCAGGCGTCGACGGCCTTGCGCACGCCTCCAGCGAGGCGATGGTGGCGAGCGAAGATGTTCTCCAGCCCTTCCGCGGCGATCAGGTCGAGCGAGGCGCGAAGGCCACGCAGCAGTTGTGTGGCCGGCGTATAGGGGAAGTAGCCCGTATCGTTGACGCGGATCATGTCCTCGAAGGAGAAGTAACAACGCCGGTGGGTCGCGACCCGCGACGCGGCAAGCGCCTTCTGGCTGACCGACAGGAAGCCGAGGCCGGCCGGCAGCATGAAGCCTTTCTGCGAGCCGCTGACGGCGCAGTCGACGCCCCATTCTTCCTGACGGAAGTCGATCGAGCCGATCGACGAGACGCCGTCGACGAAGAGCAGGGCAGGGTGGTTTGCGTCGTCGAGCACCGCGCGGCAGCCGGCGACATCGCTGGTGACGCCGGTCGCCGTCTCGTTCTGCGTGCAGAACACAGCCTTGATGCGGTGCGCCTTGTCGGCCTGCAGCCTCTCGGCATAGAGCTCGAGCGGGACGCCGGTTCCCCATTCGCAGTCGATGACGTCGACCTCGAAGCCGAGACGCTCGGCCATGTCGACCCACAGGTGCGAGAATTGGCCGAAGCGCGACATCAGCACCCGGTCACCGGGGCTGAGCACGTTGGTCATTGCCGATTCCCAGGCGCCGGTGCCGGACGACGGGTAGATGAAGACGCGGCCGGTCTCGTTCTTGAAGACCTTCTTGATGTCCTCGAACAGCGGCAAGGTCAGATCCGGGAACGAGGAGGCGCGCATGTCCTCCATCGGCAGGTTCATGGCCTGCCGGACCTGCTCCGGAATGTTGGTGGGTCCTGGAATGAAAAGATGGGTGAACCCAGCCATGCTCGAACTCCTCCGGTCGTTTGGGATGGTAGAGGAAGTGTCGTTTGGGTGGGCCTGAGCAACAACACTCTGGCGGGTAAGTTGTCACCGCGCGCGGGTAGGCCCAGCCTACCCGGTCGTCCTACCCGAAAGGCGATTTGGGCGCGCGGCGCTTCTCGCTCGAATAAAGCGCGACCGCCATGGCGCGGTTGCGGACGTCGAGCTTGTCGTAGAGATTCTTGAGGTGATACTTCACCGTATTCTCGGAAATCCCGGTTCGCGTTGCGATCTGCAGATTGGTCCATCCGTCAGAAAGCACCGCCAGGAGCTCACGCTCGCGCACGGTGAGCTGGGCCAACGGCGTGTCATTGACCTTGTTGATGTCGATGTAAGGGATGCAGATGCGGCCATGCGCCACCGCCAGGATGGTCTCGAAGATGATCGGCGGATCATCGAACTGGAAGCAATAGCCCTGGGCGCCGAGCCGCACGCACTGCTTGAGGATGCCGATGTCATGGTCGTTGGAAAAGACGGTGATGCGCACGTCGAGCTTGCGGCTCTGGACTTCGGCCAGGATGTCGGCACCGTCCATGTCGGAGAGCTTCCAGCCGATGACGGCGACGTCGAATTCAGGTTCCGCAGCCAAGTCCAGGAATTGCTTGCCGCTCTGCACCGAAGCCACGAGTTCGAAGCGGCCGTCGCATTCCAGCATTTCACGAAGGGCCGAGACGACGAGCGGATTGCGTTCGGCGACGATCACGCGAACGCGTCGCTCCTCAATTGACCCGTTTCCTCTCTCCGGCTTCGTCGTCAAGGGTTTCCGGTTTTTCTCTTTGCGGCCGGGGCGAGCCCGATCGTGGTCCTGCATTCTGACAATTCTGCCGCAACCGCGCGGGCGTGCTCTTTCCCCAGCGACATGCGCTGTCGCGTCGCCTGAAGCCGGACCGGCATCCTCTTTTGGTGGAATCGGCTTTTTCGGTGGTTACCGGACGATGTCTCCTACCAACGGAATTGATCGGGCGGGAAAGAGCGTATTTCGTTTGATATACCCGGGCGTTAGAGCGATAGGTTCGCAAATCGAATCGTGCTGCCGAACCATCATTCTTTCGCGCGTCGGATTTCCCAAATGCGGTTTCCCCTTTGGGTTCGATGCTCTAGACCTGAACTCTAGCTTTTCCGGAATCCTGACGGCGGGAGGCGCTGGTGGAAGCCCAGGACAATCAGACGACCGACGCCAGGCCGCATGAGGAGGCCCACGCCGACATCTATGGCGAGGACGGCGCCGTCCTGTCGTCCTTCCTGGCCCATGTCGGCGCGGCCATCGCCGACCGCGACACGCTGACCCTCAAGCGTGACGTCGGCGACCTGCACCAGTCGGAGCTTGGCGACCTGCTCGAGGCGCTGCATCCGGAGCAGCGCCGCGCGCTGGTCGAACTGCTCGGTTCCGACTTCGACTTCTCCGCGCTGACCGAGGTCGACGAGGCGATCCGCCTCGACATCGTCGACAATCTGCCGAACGAGCAAATCGCGCAGGCGGTGCAGGAGCTCGATTCCGACGACGCGGTCTACATTCTGGAGGACCTCGACCAGGAGGACCAGGACGAGATCCTGTCGCAACTGCCGTTCACCGAGCGCATCAGGCTCAGGCGCTCGCTCGACTATCCGGAGGAGTCGGCCGGTCGGCGCATGCAGACGGAATTCGTCGCCGTGCCGCCGTTCTGGACTATCGGCCAGACCATCGACTACATGCGCGAGGACAACAACCTTCCCGACCGCTTCAGCCAGATATTCGTCATCGATCCGAGCTTCAAGCTCGTCGGCGCCATCGACCTGGACCAGATCTTGCGCACCAAGCGGGCGGTGAAGGTCGAGGACGTCATGCATGAGACGAGGCATGCCATCCCCGCCACCATGGACCAGGAAGAGGCGGCGCGGGAATTCGAGCAATACGACCTGTTGTCTGCCGCGGTGGTCGATGAGAACGAGCGGCTGGTCGGCGTGCTCACCATCGACGACGTCGTCGACGTCATCCAGCAGGAGGCCGAGGAGGACCTTCTGCGCATGGGCGGCGTCGGCGACGAGGAACTGTCCGACACGGTGCTCGCGACCTCGCGCTCGCGCGTGCCGTGGCTGCTGGTCAACCTTCTGACGGCCTTCCTCGCGGCCTCGGTAATCGGCCTGTTCGACCAGACGATCGAGCATATCGTTGCGCTGGCCGTGCTCATGCCGATCGTGGCCGGCATGGGCGGCAATGCCGGCTCGCAAACGATGACCGTCACCGTGCGCGCGCTGGCGACGAAGGATATCGACATCTACAACGCCGCCCGCATTATTCGCCGCGAAGTCGGCGTCGGCCTCATCAACGGCATCGTGTTCGCGGTGCTGATCGGCATCGTCGCGGCGGCATGGTTTCGCGACCCCAATCTGGGCGGCATCATTGCGGCGGCGATGATCATCAACATGTTCGCGGCGGCGCTGGCCGGCATCCTGATCCCGCTGCTGCTCGACCGCTTCAAGATCGATCCGGCGGTGGCGTCGGCCGTCTTCGTCACCACGGTCACCGACTGCGTTGGCTTCTTCGCCTTTCTGGGCTTGGCCACCTGGTGGTTCGCCGTACCCTGAAGGCGCAATTGACTTTTACGTAAATGCCGTGCGAGGTTCGGCCGGCTTCCATTCGATTCCGCTCATGGAACGGAGGCGAGGGCGACGCCACCGGACGGCGCCCAGTACCGGCATCGGGAGCAACAATGCGGGAATACTACACGATCACCGAACTGACCCGCGAATTCGACGTGTCGACGCGCACGCTGCGCTTCTACGAGGACGAGGGCCTGGTGCAGCCGGTGCGGCGCGGCCGCACGAGGCTGTTCCGCCCGTCCGACCGGCATCTGATCCGCCAGATCATGCGGGGAAAAAGGCTCGGCTTCTCGATCAACGAGATCCGCGAAATCATCCAGATGTACAAGGAGCCGCCCGGCGAGGTCGGCCAGCTCAAGCTGATGATCAAGCGCATTGAGGAAAAGCGCGAGGATCTCAGGCAGAAGCGGCGCGACCTGGAAGAAACGCTGGCCGAGCTCGACCAGGCGGAAGAATCCTGCGTCGAGCGTCTGGTGGAGCTCGGCGTAAACACCTGAACTCAGTGGGGTACCTCCGGCTCAAATCCAGCGCCGCACCCGCTTGGCGTAGTCGCGGTATTTCTTGCCGAATTTAGCCGCCAGCACCTTCTCCTCCTTTTCGACCGCCAGCTTCTGCGTGGCGAACGCGGCGACGAAGGCGAACAGCAGGAACCAGGCGATCCCGGTGATGAAGGCGACGCCGATCAACAGCAGCGTGTTGGCAAGATACATCGGATTGCGGGTGATCGAGAACGGGCCCGATGTGACGAGATGGTCCGGCACCGCGTTCGGATTGAACGTCGTCTTCGCTCGCAGCATGACCCGGATCGCCGTGAACCAGAGCGCGGCGACAAAGAACAGCGCCACCCAGCCGGCGGCAAACAGGAGGTCGCCGAGGAGATCGCCGATCCACGGCAGCGGAAAGAAGAGGCCGAGCACGACGCTGGCGGCGATGGCGATGACGTAGATCAGCGGCGGCCACGGGATGAGCCCGGGTTTCGGCTGACTGTCGGTCATTGCTGTCCTCCCTCCATCGCGCTGTCGGTGCTCGCCGTGCAAGCGCCGGCGAGCTCGGCGAGATGCGCCTTGAACCCCGGTGTCTGGTCGCCCTTGTAGAGCCTGTCCAGTATCCCTTCGCCCTGCAGCGTACCCAGCATGCAGCCACAATAGCTCGTACAGAATTTGCTGTCGCGCTGCTGTTCACAGGATATCTGGCAGGATTTGAGGAAGCTGGCGTCCTGGTCCAGCGGCGCCGCCGGCATCACCTGCGAAAACAGCCAGACCGAACCGAACAGCAGTGGCTGATGGATCAGATAGAAGGCGAGGCTGTGGCGGCCGATGAAGACCAGCGGGTTCGACCAGCGGCCGGGCGCCAATTTCGCCAGCCTGGCAAGCAGGCCGCAGGTGGAAGCGAGTTTCGCCGCGGCAATGCCCAACAGCACGGCGCCGAACCATGGGAAGAGCGGCACATAGTCGTTGGAGCGCGGGTTGGTCGCCGACAGGCCGACCCACCACAGCGCCGGATGGTCGAAGGCTTCCGAGCGCAGATAGAGCGGGGCGGCGATCACAAGCGCCGCGACGGCGATGGTCAGCAGCGAGGGCAATCGCAGGAAGGCGAGGCCGAGCAGGGATGCGAGCGCGATCTCGTGCAATATGCCGAAGAAGATGAAGCCATCCGGCGTGGCGATGCGAGTGATCAACGAAATGGCCAGCGCCGCCACGGCGACCATGGCAAAGCGCTTCCAGAAGCCCGGCCAACGGATCTGCCTTCCATGGGCGAGGAACAGGCTGACGCCGACCAGGAACAGGAAGGTCGAGGCGATGCAGCGCGCGTAGATCTTCCACCAGCCGAAGGCGGTGAGGCCGGGATCGGCATAGCCGAAATTCTCGAGGTCCCAGGTGAAATGGTAGCTCGCCATGGCCAGCAGGGCCAAGCCGCGCACGATGTCGATGGCGACGATGCGTCCTTGCTTCGGCGTGTCCTGAACAGGTTCGGCCGGCGATTGAAGGCTCATCGTGTCTCGCATTCCGATTCAGTGATACCAAACGACTATCATGGTTCAGCCAGACAAAAGAAGGCGGGACCTCTGTCGCCTGGTATCAAGCTGCCCGCCGTTTTCTTTCGAGCGGTTCGAGGGCCGGCCGTGAGCCTGGGTTCAGCGTTCGCCACGCGCGCGGGCTGCCGGCGGCGGCCGTGGCTTTGTCACCTGGCGGCATCTGCCGAAGTCGCTCTAGGGTTTGGGCGAAAATGCCTGATGCCGCGCGCGCACCCATTCGTGGAAACGGTGCAGGTCGTACTCCTCCGGCATCAGCACACCGGCCTCGTGGCGCATCGAACGCAGGCCCTTCTGGTTGACCTCGCAGATCGCCGCGTCCTCTTCCAGCACCTGCCTGCCAAAGGCGACGATGTTGTCGATGTCGGCTTCCGGCGAGGCGAGCGCTTCGGCCGGGAACAGCCATTCGGCTGACAGTTCCGTCTGCTCGGGGCCGAGCGGCACAAGCCGCACGGTGCGCACATAGTCGACATGGCCGACGATGAACATCGACGGCAGGCTTGTGGCGTAGGTCTGGCCGGCGGCGCATTCGGCCGGCGTCAGGCCGGCAAACACCGGGCCGTGCGCGCGGCCGTCGCGCGACCAGGTCTCGGCGCCGGCTCGGAGGCCGCCGGAATATTCCGGCGCGTCATTGTCGGCGTGGCGCGCCCATTCTGGATCGTCGTGCCTCGTCATCAGGCCACGGCCATACATCGGCACCAGCCGCGACAGGTCCTTGTGGACGCCAGGGCAATGCAGGCACTCGTTGAAATTCTCCCAGAAGATCTTCCAGTTGCAGTTCATGACCTTGCGCAGCGCATGGCCGGTGACCAGCGTCTCCAGCGGCCAGTTGGCGAGATTGCCGGAAGCTCTGTCGAACGAAGCTTCCGCCGAGCCGGCGGCATCTTCGGCGAGGTTGATGAAGACGAAGCCGCGCCACACCGACAGCGCCACGCCATAGAGCGGGTAGTCTGCCTTGTCGAAGCCTTCGGGCAGCGACTTCGACGGCACGCGCACGAGATCGCCGCGCAGCGAATAGGACCAGGCGTGGTAGGGGCAGGTCAGCAGCCTGGCCTTCAGCCTTCCCTCGCTCTCCTGGCAAAGCTGCGAGCCGCGATGCCGGCAGGTGTTGTGGAAGGCGCGCAATTCGCCGGCCTCGTCGCGCAGCACCACGATCTCCTGCGTGCCGACGCGGAATGTCCTGAAAGCCAGCGGCTGGGCAAGATCGGCCTCACGGCAGACCAGCAGCCAGCTTTTGTACCAGATCGCGTCGAGGTCACGACCGTGGGCCCCGGCATCCCAATAGGCCGACGACGGCAGCGTCGGCGCAAGCCTGGTCAGGCCGGTGTAGAGGTCGTCGCTCGGTTTGGGCTGCATAGGCGGCTCCCTGAATGGTCCAGCCGACACCCGGGCAGGATGTTTGTCAATCGCTCGCGCCGTGGCCATTGTGGCACGCAATCGCCGCCCCTAAGGTCGGCGCTTCACAAGTCGGGTGCCCAGGGACAGTTCATGCCGCCAAGGACAATGTCGCTCACCGAGGAGCTGGTCGCGCGCTGCTTTCGCGTCGTCGAGGACAGCGGGCCTGATCCCAACGCGATGCATCTGGACGATGCCGACTATGATGCGATGCTGGACACGCTGGAGGCTGAGCTGCCTGGCAGCGAGCCGCTCTGGCTGTTCGGCTACGGGTCGCTGATCTGGAAGCCCGAGATCGACCATGTCGAAGAGCGGGTAGCGGTCGCGCGCGGCTGGCACAGATCCTTCTGCATGAAGATGACGCGCTGGCGCGGCACCAGGGAGCAGCCTGGCCTGATGATGGCGCTGGACCGGGGCGGGCAGTGCAAGGGCGTCGCCTTCAGGCTTGGCGATGCCGACCGGCGCCAGCAGCTCGACAAGGTCTTGCGGCGCGAGGTGACGCTGAAGCCGACCAGCTACCATCCGCGCCTGCTCAACCTTTCGAGCGATGGTGGCACGTTGCGGGCGCTGGCCTTCGTCATCAACCGCAAGGGCACAACCTATGCCGGCCCGCTTGAGGAAAAAGAGGTGGTCGAAAGGCTGGCGACGTCCTGCGGGCACTGGGGATCGGGCGCAGACTATCTTTACAACACGGTGAAGAACCTGGAGCAGCGCGGCATCCATGACAGCCATCTGTGGCGGCTGCAGCATCTGGTTGCTGAACGAATTGCCGCGTCGGACAGCTAGGCCCGGTGGCGCATTTGCGCTGGTGGCCGCCGGAATTTGGTTTGCCGGGCGCGACGATTCTGCCTATAGTCCTGCCGTCGTCGGTTCCGTTTTTGGAGCCAAGAGGGAATGCGGTGAGGGCGAATTCGTCCAATGCCGTGGCTGCCCCCGCAACTGTGTGCGGTAGTCCTCTCCAAGACCACTGAGGAAATTCCTCGGGAAGGTGGGGAAGGGCGCTGATCCGCGAGCCAGGAGACCTGCCGGCGACAGAAACGTTGAATTCTATGCCCTCGGGTGGAGGGCGAAAGGACAAGACATGACGACCGCTTCCGTCTCCCTCGGCACCTCCGTCTCCTCGCAGTCGCGCTTCATGCAGCTGGCCATGGCCGCGTTGCTCGGCATTTTCGTCGTCGGCTTTGTCGGCTTCTCGCATCTCGATGCCGTCCACAATGCCGCTCACGACTACCGCCACTCGATGGCCTTTCCCTGCCACTGACAAGGGCCTGACATCATGAACCTGTTTCGCAACGTCGTGTTCATCGCGGCGATCGCAGGGCTCGTGGCCGGCGTTGTTCTCGCTTGCCTGCAGGCCTATGCAACCGTGCCGCTGATCCTCAAGGCCGAAGTCTACGAACAGGCCGGCGGCGGCCATCATCATGATCATGCCGCGGCGCCTGCCGAGACCGGCAACGCCATGAGCTCCGCCGCTCCGGCCGGAAATGCCATGAGTTCCGTGGCGCCGGCTCCGGCCGAAGCGGCCGCGCCAGCGGAAGACGAGGGCTGGGCACCGGCCGACGGCTTCGAGCGTTTCGCCTTCAACGTCGTCGCCAACATCGTCACCGGCATCGGCTTCGCGCTGATCCTGGTCGCGGTTTCGGAATTCGCCGGCGGCATCGGCAGCTGGCGCCAGGGCGTGTTCTGGGGGCTCGCCGGCTTTGCCGTGTTCACCCTGGCCCCCGGCCTCGGCCTGCCGCCGGAACTGCCGGCGATGCCGGCGGCCGAACTCCTGCCGCGCCAGATCTGGTGGACGGCGACAGCGGTCGCGACCGCCGCCGGACTCGGCCTGATCGCCTTCCGCAAATCGCTGCCGCTGGCGATCCTGGCCGTAGCCCTGATCGTCGCGCCGCACATCGTCGGCGCGCCGCAGCCGGAAAGCTTCAAGACGCCGATTCCCGAAGGCCTGCATCACCAGTTCGTGGTCGCCGTGACACTCACCGATCTGGTGTTCTGGCTGGTGCTGGGTGCCGCCGTCGGCGTGGTGCGCGGCCGCTTCACCGGCACGGCCACCAGCCTGCGCGACAGCTTTGCCTGATCGCAGGGGACTGACCTTCATCATCGGCGGTGCGCGCTCCGGCAAGAGCGCGCATGCCGAAACCCTGGTGACGGCGAGTCCCTCGCCATGGGCTTACATCGCCACCGCGGAAGCCTATGACGATGAGATGCGCGAGCGCATCGCGCTGCATCGGGCGCGTCGCGGCGAGGGCTGGGCGACGGTCGACGCGCCGCTCGATCTTGCCGCCGCGATCGAGGCGCTGCCTGACCACGAACCCGTCTTGATCGACTGCCTGACTCTGTGGCTGACCAATCATATGCTGGCCGAGCGCGACCTCGATGCGGAATGCCGGCGGCTTGTGGATGTTCTATCGCGGCCGCGCGGGCCGTGGTTCGTGGTGTCCAACGAGGTTGGCCTGGGCATCGTGCCCGACAATGCGCTGGCGAGGCGGTTTCGCGATGCCGCCGGCCGGCTCAACCAGCAGGTCGCCGCCGTCGCCGATACGGTGCTGCTGATGGTGGCCGGTCTGCCGCTGAAAGTGAAGTGAGATGACCGAGACTGATGACAAGGATGCCGAGCGCCATCGCGCCAAGATGGCCAAGCGCAAGGCTGTTCAGGACGCCGAGGTGGCGGCAAAGACGATCGAGAAGGGACTGCTGATCGTCAACACCGGACCGGGCAAGGGCAAGACTACGGCCGCCTTCGGGCTGGCGCTCAGGATGCTCGGCTACGGCAAGCGTGTCGGCGTCGTCCAGTTCATCAAGGGCAAATGGCAGACCGGCGAGAAGGACGCCTTTGCCGCCTTCGGCGACCGCGTCGTGTGGCATGCGATGGGCGAGGGCTTCACCTGGGAGACGCAGGACCTGAAGCGCGACATCGCCGCCGCCGAGGCTGCCTGGGCAAAAGCACTGGAGCTGATGGCGGATCCGTCGATCAGCCTTGTCGTGCTCGACGAGCTCAACATCGCGCTGCGCTACGACTATCTCGATCTGGAAAAGGTCGTTGCCGCGCTGAAGGCGCGCCGTGCTGACCTGCATATCATCGTCACCGGCCGAAACGCCAAGCCGCTGCTGGTCGAGGCGGCCGATCTCGTCACCGAAATGGGGCTGACCAAGCATCATTTCTCGGCCGGCGTGAAAGCCCAGCAAGGCATCGAGTTCTGATCACATCGTCAGATAGATCAACAGCGCCGACAGGATGCCGAACAGCGCGATCAGCAGCCGGTCGGCCACCTGGTAGAGCTTCAGCGCCTGCCTGATGTCGAGGCTTTCCGCCTCGCGCCGGCCGCCTTCGCCCATGTAGGCATCCTCGACGACGACGCCGCTATAGCTGCGCGGGCCGGCCAGGGCGAGACCCAGCGCGCCGGCCATCGCCGCCTCCGGCCAGCCGGCATTGGGCGAACGGTGCTTCCTGGCGTCGCGCCGCATGGCCTGCCAGGCGTTGCGGGGGTCCGCGCCCTTGACGAAGAAGGCAGCCAGCACGATCAGCAGCCCGGTCAGCCGCGATGCCGGCAGGTTGATCCAGTCGTCGAAGCGCGCCGCCGCCCAGCCGAAGGCCTCATGGCGTGGCGTGCGGTGGCCGATCATGGAATCGGCGGTGTTGGCGGCCTTGTAGGCGACGCCGCCGGCCAGCCCGCAGACCCCGCTCCAGAAGGCCGGTGCGACGATGCCGTCGGAGAAATTCTCGGCCAGGCTTTCGATCGCCGCGCGGGAAACGCCTGCCTTGTCGAGCTTTTCGGGATCGCGACCGACGATGCGCGAGACGGCGATGCGGCCGAGCGTAAGGCCGCCGGTGTCGAGCGCGTCGGCCACGGCCTCGACATGCTCGGCCAGGCTCTTCTGCGACATCAGCGACGATGCCAGGATCGCGGTGATGATCAGGCCTACAGGAAACATCTGCCAGAGCAGGAGCTGCACGGCAAAGGCGATGGCCGCCGGCACCAGTACGATGACAAGCAGAGCCATGACGCCCCGGCGGCGACGCCGAGCGTCGGAATCAGTGGCGCGGTTGAGCGCGCGATCGAGAAAGGATATCAGCCTGCCGAACCAGGTGACGGGATGGCCGATGGCCCCGAACAGCCAGTCCGGGTAGCCGAGTGCCCGCTCAATGACCAATGACAGGAAGGCAATCAGTATCGACATGAAGCTTCTTGATGGAGCGATTGCGGCAGTGGATCACGGCGGATCCCTTGGCCGGGCGAGCGCGCTCTTCCCTCACGCGCCACGGCCTTTCGTCGATCTCTCGACGGGTATCAATCCGCACTCCTATCCAATTTTCGAATTGCCCGCCACCACCCTGTCGCGATTGCCGGAAGCGGCGCGGCTCGGCGAACTTCGCGCGGTCGCGGCCAGCGCCTATGGCGCGCCGTCGGCGGCGCATGTGGCGGCCGCGCCCGGCACGCAGATCCTGCTGCCGCGCGTTGCCTCGCTGCTGAAGCCCGGCAAGGCGCTGGTGCTCGGGCCGACCTATGCCGAGCACAGCCGAGCCGCCGCCATCGCCGGCCATGCGGCGGCCGAGGTCGATGATGTCGAAGCGCTTACCGAGGCCGACCTCGCCGTCGTCGTCAACCCCAACAATCCGGACGGTCGCGTCGTTGAGCGCGAAAGACTGCTTCAGCTTGCCGCACGGCTTCGCGCCAGGGGCCGCCTGCTGGTCGTCGACGAGGCGTTCATGGATGTCGGGCCGGCAGCGGAAAGCCTGGCCGGCGATGTCAGGCAGGGCGGCATTGTCGTGCTGCGTTCCTTCGGCAAGTTCTTCGGCCTTGCCGGCGTCAGGCTCGGCTTCGCGCTGGCCGACACGCTGACGGTCCAGCGGCTTGAGACGCAACTGGGGCCCTGGGCGGTGGCAGGCCCGGCGCTCGAATACGGCATCCGCGCGCTTGGCGACACGCAATGGCAGGCCGCCATGCGTGGGCGGCTGGCGCAGGACGCGGCGCGGCTCGACAAGCTGTTCGCCCGGTTCGGCGCTACCGTGGCCGGCGGCACCACGTTGTTCCGCTATCTGCGCCTGCCCGAAGCCGCCGGCCTGTTTTCGGCGCTGGGTGAGCGCGGCATCCTGCTCCGGCATTTCGCCCAGCGGCCACAGGTCCTGCGCGCCGGACTGCCGGGCGATGAGACCGAATGGCAGCGGCTCGAAGCGGCGCTTGCCGACTGGACCTCATTGCGCGAGCATCGGACGAAGGAAACCAGCCCATGATCCATGTCTGTTCGCTGTCGAAAGTCGAGGAGACCGTGGCGAGAACCGGCGCGCAGCGCCTGCTGTCGCTGCTTGCCGCCGGCACCGACGTGATGCGCCCGGCCTCGATCGCGGCGGAAAACCATCTGCATCTGGTCATGCACGATATTGCCGTCGCGCAGGAGGGCATGACCATGCCGGGCGAGCAGCATGTCCGCGCGCTGCTCGATTTCGGTTATCGCTGGGATCGGGCAAAGCCGCTCGTCGTGCATTGCTATGCCGGCATCAGCCGGTCGACCGCCTCGGCCTATATCATTGCCGCGGCGCTGGCGCCGAAGCGCGACGAGGTCGAGCTGGCGCAGACGCTGCGCGCGCTCTCCCCTCGGCGACCCCCAATCCGCGGTTGATCGCCGTCGCCGATGCCTTGCTTGGCCGCGATGGCCGCATGATCGCCGCCATCGAAGCGATCGGGCGCGGCGCCGACGCTTTCGAGGGCATACCTTTCGAGTTGAAGATCGAAGCCTGAATCCTTCGAGTTACGGCAGCCAGTCTGCGAGCTTCGCCTTGCGCACATCCCTGACCAGGCTGATGAACCCGTCGGCCTGATGCTCGGCGGTCAGCCGGCCCTTGTCGGGCGTGGCGATCGAGGCGTCGCCAACCACACCGTTCGGGTTGAGGTCGCTGGCGATCCAGGCGAAGGCGTGCGTGCCGGTGTGACGCAGCAGGGCGAATTCCTTCTCGGCGCGGCCGACATTGGAAACGAAGTTGTCGGCCTTGCCCATGTCGACGAGGTCGGGCCGGAAATGCAGCATCAGCGAGGTCTCGACGTCGCCGCCATGGATGCCCTGGCGGTCCTCAAGCTCGGTATACATGCCCGCCGGACGGCCGAAACGCTGCCAGCTCGTCTTCACCGCCAGCATTTTGGTCCGCACGCGCAGTTCGCGCGTGATGATGCCCATGATCTCCTCATTGCCGCCATGCGAGTTGACGACGATCAGCTTTCTCACCCCGGCCCTGGCGATGGACAGGCCGAGCTCGGTCCAGGCATCGACCAGCGTCGTCGCCGGCAGCGTGAGGGTGCCCGGCGCGTGCAGATGTTCATTGGATTTGCCCACCGCCTGGACGGGCAGGATACGGATGTCGAGATCGGCGGGCAGGCGGGCGATCACGGTGTCCAGCATGCCATTCATGATCGAGGTGTCGGTCGACACCGGCAGATGCGGTCCGTGCTGCTCGATCGCCGCCACCGGCAGCACGGCGATCGTGGCTTCCGGATCGATCGTGGCGTATTCGGTGGTCCGGTAGTCGCCCCACCACACGCGTCTGTTCGCAACGGTCATGTCGTGCCTCTTCAAATCATCGCGCCAGACCTAGCGCGGCTGGCATCGCCTGTCGATCATCCGGCGGCGATCACCTCGACCTCGACCTTGAATTCCGGCCGGGCGAAACCGGAGACGATCATCAATGTCGAGGCCGGCGCCGGGCTGGCGAACAGCCGATCGCGCACCTCC
The DNA here is from genome assembly GCF_003952505.1 of Mesorhizobium sp. M4B.F.Ca.ET.058.02.1.1. Classification (NCBI taxonomy): domain Bacteria; kingdom Pseudomonadati; phylum Pseudomonadota; class Alphaproteobacteria; order Hyphomicrobiales; family Phyllobacteriaceae; genus Mesorhizobium; species Mesorhizobium sp. M4B.F.Ca.ET.058.02.1.1. Next base: position 237,398 of record NZ_CP034450.1, read on the forward strand.
ATATAGGGCCTGAGGAAGGCACGGTCGGTGACATAGGTGTTGATGCGCACGATGTCGGCAAGGCCAAGCCCTGCCTCGCCGAGAATCGCCGCTACGTTTGCGAAGCAGAGTTCCGCCTGCGCCCCGGCGTCATCCGGAATCTGGTCGTCGGCGGTCATGGCGACCTGGCCTGAACACAGCACCAGACGCTTGCCGGGAGGCACTTCGACACCGTGGCTGTAGCGGGCAAAGGGCGGCTTGATCGACTTCGGCGCGAGGAATCGGAACATGGCAATCTCCTGTCTCAGCCTAATGCATGTCGCCCAAAAGTGTGCAGCGGTTTTGGGATAACGACATGCATGAAACAACAACCTAAAGCGCGTCGCATTAGTGCCGTTCAGGCGCGACGGGCTTTAGGTAAGGCACGATCAAAGACGCCTTCAAGATGGCTGTGCCCATCGTCCTTGCGATTATGGACAGGCGTCCAAAAAATAGGCACGATGCCCTTCGTACAGCATGACCCGTTCGCTCCTCGCAGCGACTGTCGCGCAAGCAGGCGGCCCAGGCGGTGGCATGTGTCTTGCTTCTTGAACCAATGGTGTTGAGCCCGGCGCGCAGCGCGTCGGAGCAAATTGAGGGTGATGTTCATGGTCGGAAAACGGAAGATTTTGGCGGGCGCTGTCGTCCTGCTTGCGGCGGGCACGCTGGGCGCGGCCGCCAACGAGAAAGTCACCTTCGGCACCAATTGGCTGGCCGAGCCGGAGCATGGCGGCTACTACCAGGCGGTCGCCGACGGCACCTATGCCGCGTGCGGCCTCGACGTCACCATCATGCAGGGCGGCCCGCAGGTCAGCGGCCGGCCGATGCTGCTGGCCGGCAAGATCGATTTCTACATGGGCGGCAACCTTCTGTCGGCCTTCGACGCCGTGCAGCAGGGCATTCCGATGCGCGTTGTCGCCGCCGACTTCCAGAAGGACCCGCAGGTGATCATGTCCCAGCCGGGGCAGGGGCTGGACAAATGGGAGGACCTGAAGAACGCCGACCAGTACATCCTCGGCGACGAGGGTGCGCAGACCTTCTTCCAGTGGATGGTGACCGAGCTCGGCTTCGATGCCGCCAAGCGCGTGCCCTACACGTTCAACCCGGCGCCGTTCATCGCCAACAAGAAGTCGATCCAGCAGGGCTACGTCACCTCGGAACCGTTCGCGGTGCAGAAGGCGGGCGGCTTCGTGCCGAACCAGTTCCTGCTCGCCGACTATGGCTGGAATACCTACGCGACCACCGTCGAGGTCATGCAGGACACGATCGACAAGCGGCCCGAGGTGGTGCAGTGCTTCGTCGATGGCTCGGCCAAGGGCTGGTACAACTATCTCTACGGCGACAACAAGGCCGCCAACGACCTGATCAAGAAGGACAATCCGGATATGACGGATGAGCAGATCGCCTTCTCGATCGAGCAGCTGAAGAAGTTCGGCGTGGTCGATTCCGGCGATACCGAAAAGCTCGGCATCGGCGCCATGACGGAAGCGCGTATCCAGAGCTTCTACGACAAGATGGTCAAGGCCAAGGTGGCGCAGCCGGGCATCGACATCAAGAAGGCCTATACGCTGGCCTTCATCAACAAGGGCGTCGGGCTGGACCTGAAGAAGTAACCGTGAAGCTGGAAAAAGTGGCGCAGGCGCCGGCAACGGCATCGGGCGAAGGCCCGATGCTCTTGGCGCTGCGCAATGTCGGCAAGGCCTTTTCCAACGGTGTGACGGCGCTGAGCGACGTTGACCTGACAATCCGGGAAGGCGACTTCCTCAGCCTGCTCGGACCGTCGGGCTGCGGCAAGTCGACGGCTCTGCGGCTTATTGCCGGCCTGTCGACGCCGACCTCGGGGCTGCTCGACTGGCGCGGCAATATCGACCGGTCGAACATCGGATTTGTCTTCCAGGAGCCGACGCTGCTGCCCTGGGCGAGCGTCTTCGACAATGTCTGGCTGCCGCTCAGGCTGAAGGGCGTGTCGCGCGCCAAGGCGGCACCTGCGGTGATGGCAATGCTGGCGCGCGTGCATCTCAACGGCTTCGAAAATGCCGTGCCGCGCGAGCTCTCCGGCGGCATGAAGATGCGTGTCTCGATCGCGCGGGCCATGGTGACCAAACCGCGCATCCTTTTGATGGACGAACCGTTCGCGGCGCTCGACGAGATCACCCGCTTCAAGCTCAACAACGACCTTCTGGAACTGTGGCAGGACGAGCGTTTCACCGTCGTCTTCGTCACCCACAGCGTCTTCGAGAGCGTGTTTCTGTCCAGCCGCGTGGTGGTGATGGCGGCGCGGCCGGGCCGCGTTTACGGAGAGCTTGCAGTCGACGCGCCCTATCCGCGCGACGAGGCGTTCCGCACCTCGCCCGACTATGCCGCGCTCTGCCGCCAGGCGTCCGACGTGCTGGTCAGCGCCATCAACTCAACCGCTGGACCGCACCATGACGGCCATTGAAGACACAGCCCTAAAGCTCGATCCCGAAGAGGCGCGCCGCGTCCGCCAGGCGCGCCTGGAACGGATCGGCAGATGGGTGCTGCCGCTGGCGATCATGGTGCTGGCGATCTGGCTGTGGGACCGCATCTGCGTCTGGAACGAGATCCCGCAATACATCCTGCCGCGCCCGGGCGTGGTGCTGCAGACGCTGCGTGACGATGCCGGGCTGCTGTTCTCCTCGCTCCTGGTGACGCTGAGGATCACCTTCCTCAGCCTGCTTCTCGCCGTTATCGGCGGCGTCGGGCTGGCGGTGCTGTTCGCGCAGTCGAAATGGGTGGAGATGTCGTTCTTCCCGTTCGCCATCGTTTTGCAGGTGACGCCGATCGTCGCCATCTTCCCGCTGATCAACATCTACATCAACAACCAGACGACCAAACTGCTGCTGTGCGCCTGGATCGTCGCCTTCTTCCCGATCCTCTCCAATACCACGCTTGGGCTGAACTCCGTCGACCGCAACCTGCGCGACCTGTTCAAGCTCAACGGCGCGACCCGCTGGCAGCAATTGCGTTATCTGCGCCTGCCGGCGGCGATGCCCTATTTCCTCGGCGGTCTGAAGATCGCCGGTGGCCTGTCGCTGATCGGCGCGGTGGTTGCCGAATTTGTCGCCGGGGCGCAGGGGCAGTCGTCGGGGCTCGCCTCGCGCATCATCGAGGCCGGCTACCGGCTCAACGCGCCGCGCCTGTTCGCGGCGCTGTTCCTGATCTCGCTGACCGGCATCCTGATCTTCCTGGTGCTGTCGCTGGTGTCGCATCTGATCCTGCGCCGCTGGCACGAGAGCGCGCTGAAGCAGGAGCGATAGGGTGGGCGACGTGATTGTGATGTTGGCGCCAAGCACCCCCTCTGTCCTGCCGGACATCTCCCCCTCAAGGGGGAGATCAGCCTTCATTTCGGGTTTCGCCAATCACCGACATTGCAGGACGAGCGCTGTCGGCGAAGTTGCCAATCTCCCCCTTGAGGGGGAGATGCCCGGCAGGGCAGAGGGGGGTAAGCCTTGATACCGGCCTCTGGTTCTTACCATCTCGCCAATGTCCGCGTTCACCAATCACTGACGCCGGGCCTCGCCGCAATCTTCGACAGCGACGGCTTCGCGATCGCCGACATCGCTGTGACCGATGGCAGGATTTCCAGCATTGCGGCACGCGGCAAATCGAAAGCGCCGGCGGATGCCATAGACCTTGGCGGCCGCATTGTGCTGCCGTGCTTCGTCGACTGCCACACCCATATCGACAAGGGCCATATCTGGCCGCGCAAACCCAATCCCGACGGGACTTTCATGGGCGCTCTCAATGCCACGGGCACCGACCGCGCCGCGCGCTGGAGCGCCGAGGACGTCGCCCGGCGCATGGATTTCTCGCTGCGCAGCGCTTACGCGCATGGCACCAGGGCCCTACGCACGCATCTCGACAGCGTCGCGCCGCAGGAAGAGATTTCCTGGCCAGTGTTCGAGACGATGCGGGAGAAATGGCGCGGGCGTATCGAACTGCAGGCCGCCTGCCTGCTCGGCATCGAAGGCGTGCGCGACAAGGCCTGGTTCGAACGGCTGGCCAAGCGCGTCGCCGCAGCCAAGGGTGTGCTCGGCGTCGTCACCTATATGGTGCCCGATCTGGAAGAGCTCCTCGACCGGGTGTTCGGGCAGGCGATCAGGCACGGGCTCGACCTCGATTTCCATGCCGACGAAACCGACGACGTCGCCGCCATGTCGCTGAAGAAGATCGCCGAAGCTTCGCTGTGGAACGGTTTTGAGGGCAACATCCTCGTCGGCCATTGCTGCTCACTGGCGCGCCAGCCCGACCTCGCAGTGCTCGATACGCTGGACAAGGTGGCGAAGGCCGGACTGGCCGTGGTGTCGCTGCCTATGTGCAACCTCTATCTGCAGGATAGGCGCGGCGATAACACCACGCCACGCTGGCGCGGTGTGACACTGCTGCACGAGATGAGGGCGCGGGGCATCCCGGTAGCGGTCGCCTCCGATAACACGCGCGATCCCTTCTACGCCTATGGCGATCTCGATATGCTCGAAGTCTACCGCATGGCGACGCGCATCCTGCATTTCGACCATCCGGTTGGCGACTGGCCGCAAGCAGTGGCAGCGACGCCGGCGAAGGTGATGCGGCTCGACGGTTTCGGCACGCTCGCTGCCGGCGACAGCGCGGATTTCATCATCTTCAAGGGGCGGAGCTGGACCGAATTGCTGTCGCGGCCCGAATCGGATCGCATCGTGGTGCGCGACGGCAGGACGATCGAGCGCCGGCTGCCCGACTATGCCGAACTTGACGAACTGATGGTGTGACGATGGATATTGCGGCGCTGAAGCGCGACCTCGATGGATTGAAGATCGACGACCATCCGGCGATCGTCCAGCAGAAGAGCCGCGATTTCTACTGGTACAGCCCGGTGCTGAAGCAGCAGCTCGATCATGTCACCGGCGACCTGATCGTCACGCCGAAGACCGAGGATGAGGTGATCCGCCTGCTCGCAGCCTGCCATCGGCATGGCGTTCCGGTGACGCCGCGCGGCAGCGGCACCGGCAATTACGGGCAGGCGATGCCGCTGTCGGGCGGCGTGGTGCTCAACCTCGCCGAGATGAACGCCGTCCAGGCGATCGCGCCGGGCCGTGTCGTGACTGGACCGGGTGCGGTGCTGGCCGAGATCGACAAAGCAACGCGCGCCCATTCGGCCCAAGAGCTGCGCATGTCGCCGTCGACCTACAATACGGCGTCGATCGGCGGCTTTGTCGCCGGCGGTTCGGGCGGCGTCGGATCAATCCGCTGGGGCGGCTTGCGCGACCTCGGCAACGTCATCCGGCTCAGGACCGTGACGATGGAGGCCGAACCGCGCGTCATGGAACTGACCGGCGAGGAGGTGCTCAAGGTCATGCACGCCTACGGCACCAACGGCATCATCACCGAGGTCGAGATGCCGCTGACGGCCTCCTATGACTGGATCGACGTCATCGTCGGCTTTGACGATTTCATGGACGCGGCCGGCTTCGGCAACGACCTCGCCATCCAGGACGGCATATTGGCGAAGCTGATCACGCCGATCGCCGCGCCGATCCCCTACGACTATTTCAAGCGGCACCAGAAATTCTTCCGACGCGAGCAGAGCATCGTGGTGTGCATGATCGCGCCGCATGCGATCGATGCCTTTGTCGCCTTCGTGAAGAGCGGCAAGGGCGAGATCGTCTTCCGGGCCGACCAGGAGGCCGATCTCAAGGGGCTGCCGCCGGCCTACGAGCTGACATGGAACCACACGACGCTGCGCGCCATCCGGGTCGATCCGACGATCACCTATCTGCAGGCCCGCTATCCATCGCCGGATCATCTCGCCCACGTCAAGGCGATGGTCGACCGCTTCGGCGACGAGGTGCCGGCGCATCTCGAATTCATCCGCTTCGACGGCGCGATCGGCGCCGCCGGACTGCCACTGGTGCGCTACACCACGGAAGAGCGGCTGGACGAGATCATCCGCATCCATGAGGACAATGGCTGCTGGATCTTCAATCCGCACCGCTACACGCTGGAGGAGGGCGGCATGAAGCGGACTGACGATGTCCAACTCGCCTTCAAGCGCGAGACCGACCCGCAAGGCCTGCTCAACCCCGGCAAGATGATCGCCTGGGAAAATCCGGACTATGATTACCGCTCGAGCAAGTCGTTCCTGTTCAAGGGGCTGCAAAAGGCGGGGTGAGACGATGACGGGCGTTTGGCGCTGCACCCCCTCTGGCTTGCCGGCCATCTCCCCCTCAAGGGGGAGATTATTCGCTCCGCCGCTTTCGCCAATCTCCAACGTTGCAAGGACAGGCGTGGCGGAAAAGCTGCCAATCTCCCCCTTGAGGGGGAGATGGCCGGCAGGGCAGAGGGGGGTGCCTGGCGCTGACCTAGGGAAATTCCTCCCGTGAACATCCTCGTCCTCTACGCTCATCCGGTGGAGACCAGCTTCAATGCCGGCCTGCACCGGACGATCGTCGAGCGGCTGGGCGCGGCAGGACACACGATCGACGATTGCGACCTTTATGCCGAGGATTTCGACCCCAGGCTCACACGGGCCGAGCGGCTCGGCTACCACGACCAGCGCGGACCGGGCGATGCCGTGGCCGGCTATGTCGAAAGGCTGCAAAAAGCGGAAGCACTGGTGCTCTCCTTTCCGGTCTGGAACTACGGTTATCCGGCGATCCTGAAAGGCTTTTTCGACCGTGTCTTCCTGCCTGGCGTCTCGTTCAAGCTGGTCGACGGCAAGGTGCGGCCAACGCTGCACAACATCCGCAAGCTGGCGGCCGTCACCACCTATGGCGGCAGCCGTTTTCGAGCCATGCTGATGGGCGATCCACCGCGCAAGGTGGTCAAGCGCATGCTGCGGGCCACCATCAAGCCCGGCGCTCCCGTCTCCTACCTCGCGCATTACTCGATGAACCTCTCGACCGACGCGTCGCGGGCTGCCTTCACGGCGAAAGTCGCGGCGAGCATGGATCAATTCTGATGCGCGTGCTGGTGGTCTATTGCCATCCGGTGCCGGAGAGCTTTTGCGCTTCGATCCGCGACAGCGCCGTCGAGGTGCTCACGCGACGCGGTTGGGAGGTGCGGCTGCTCGATCTCTATGCCGAGAACTTCAATCCGGTGATGAGTTGCGAGGAGCGGCGTTTCTACAACGAGCGCGCGCCGCAGGACCCGGCGCTGAAGCCGCATTTCGATCATCTCATGTGGGCGGAGGCGATCCTCTTCGTCTATCCGACCTGGTGGTATGGGTTGCCGGCGATGTTGAAGGGCTGGCTCGACCGTGTGTGGGCGACGGATGTTGCGTTCCAGCTGCCCAATGGCAAGGGGCGGATCAAGTCGCTGATGCGACACGTCACGAAGGTCGGCGTGATCACCACCTGCGGCGCGCCGACCTGGTGGAGCGTCGTCGTCGGCCAGCCGGGCCGCAAGACCATCCTGCGCGGCATGCGCGCGCTCTGCGCCACGCGCTGCAGGACATTCTTCCTGGCGCACTATCTGATGGATTCCTCGACGCCGAGGAGCCGGGCGGCGTTCCTGGCAAAGGTGAGGGCGAAGCTGGAAAGGTTTTGACGATTAGCGTCCTTCTCCCCGTAGAACGGGGAGAAGGGAAAGGCGTGCTACATCCTGACCCGTTCCGCCTTCGGATCATACATCGGCTTCAGCGACGCCTCCGCCACAAAACGCTCGCCGGCGATCTCGACCTCGTAGGATGAGGCAAGCACATCCGCCTCGCTCTCGCCCTGGCACGGCACATAGCCAAGCCCGATCGCGCCGCCGAGATGGTGGCCGTAATTGCCGGAGGTGATCGGACCGACGATCTTGCCGTCGCGCAAGATCGCCTCGTTGTGGAAGAGCAGGGGTCGCGGGTCCTTGAGACGGAACTGCACCAGTCGACGGTCGAGGCCAGCCTCCTTCTTCCTGAGCACCGCATCGCGGCCGATGAAGTCGGCTTTGCTCGTCTTCACCGCGAAGCCGAGGCCAGCCTCCAGCACGTTGTCCTCGTCGGTGATGTCGTGGCCGAAATGGCGGAAGGCTTTTTCGATGCGGCAGGAATCCAGGGTGTGCAGACCGCAAAGCTTCAGGCCGACCTCCGCGCCGGCGTCAGAGATTGCCTCGAACACGTGCGCCGCCTGCTCGGTCGAGACATAGAGCTCCCAGCCGAGCTCGCCGACATAGGTGACGCGGTGGGCGCGGGCGAGCCCCATGCCGATCTCGATCTCGTGGAAGGTGCCGAAGGGGTTCCCCTCATTGGAAAAATCGTTGGGGCTCAACTTCTGGATCAGCTTTCGCGACTCTGGACCCATCAGGCAGAGCACGGCCTCGGCCGCGGTCACATCGGTGATGACGACGAACTCGTCGGCGACATGCCGCCTCAGCCAGGCAAGGTCACGCTGCAGAGTGGCGCCGGGCACGACGAGGAAATAGGCCGTTTCCGAAAGCCGCGTCACCGTCAGGTCGCTCTCGATGCCGCCCTTGGCGTTGAGCATCTGCGTGTAGACGATCTTGCCCGGAGCGACGTCCATGTCGTTGGCGCAGAGCCTTTGCAGCAAGGCGCAGGCGTCGCGGCCTTCGACACGGATCTTGCCGAAGGAGGTCATGTCGAAAAGCCCGACGCCGTCGCGGACCGCGAGATGTTCCTCGCGCTGGTTGTCGAACCAGTTCTGCCGTTTCCACGAATAGCGGTACTCGCGCTCCTGGCCGTCGCGGGCGAACCAGTTGGCGCGCTCCCAGCCCGCCACTTCTCCGAACACAGCGCCGCGCGCCTTCAGATGCTCGTGCAAGGGCGAGCGGCGCACGCCCCGTGACGTCGCCATCTGGCGATAGGGGAAATGGTCGGCATAGAGCAGGCCGAGCGTTTCGGAGACGCGCTCCTTGAGATAGCGGCGGTTCTTCTGGAAGGGCTGGGCGCGCCGGATATCGACCTCCCAGAGATCGAAGGGAGCTTCGCCGTCATTGATCCATTGCGCCAGCGCCATGCCGGCGCCGCCGGAAGACACGATGCCGATCGAATTGTAGCCGGTCGCCATCCAGTAGCCGGAAAGCTCCGGCGCCTCGCCGAGATAGTAGCGGTCGTCCGGCGTGAAACTTTCCGGGCCGTTGAAGAAGGTATGGATGCCGGCGGTGCCGAGCATCGGCATGCGGTTGACGCCCATTTCGAGGATGGGCTCGAAATGGTCCATGTCCTCGGGCAGCTGGTCGAAGCAGAAATCCTCGCGAATGCCGTCCATGCCCCACGGCTTTGCAACGGGCTCGAAAGCGCCGAGCATCATCTTGCCTGCGTCCTCCTTGTAGTAGGCGCACTCGTCCGGCACGCGCAGCACCGGCAGGCGGGTCAGCCCTGGGATCGGCTCAGTGACGAGATAGAAATGCTCGCAGGCGTGCAGCGGGATGGTGACGCCGTTCTGTCGGCCGAGCTCGCGTGCCCACATGCCTGCGCAGTTGATGACGATGTCGGTCTCGATCGTGCCTTGCTCCTCGCCCTGTGCCCAGGACACGCCGGAGACGCGGCCGTCCTTGGTGTGGACCTTGGTGACCTTGACGTTCTCGACGATGGCAGCGCCGCGCTGGCGCGCGCCCTTGGCTAGCGCCATGGCGATGTTGGCCGGATCGCATTGGCCGTCGAGCGGCAGGTGCACGGCGCCGACCACGTCGGACACATTGAGATGCGGGTACGTCTCCTTGACTTCGCGGGGCGAAATCTCGCGCACGTCGACATTGAACGCCCGGGCGAGAGACGCCTGCCGGTAGATTTCGTGCTTGCGCTCCTCGGTCAGTGCGACGGTGATCGAGCCGACCTGGCGCATGCCGGTGCCGACATCGGTCTCGGCCTCGAGCTTGACGTAGAGGTCGGCCGAATATTTCGCCAACCGCGTCATGTTCTGCGAGGCGCGCAACTGGCCGATCAGACCCGCTGCATGCCAGGTCGTGCCGCAGGTGAGCTGCTTGCGTTCGAGCAGCACGATGTCGGTCCACCCCAGCTTGGCCAGGTGATAGGCGACCGAGCAGCCGGAGACGCCGCCGCCGATGATGACGGCCCTTGCCTTGTTGGGAATGGCTTTGCCGGGAATGCTTTTGCTCATGCGGCCTCGCGGCGGTAGGCGGAAGCGAAGCGGCGCAGGCGAAGCGCTGCCTCCTTGAGGATGGGCTCGGGCTGGCACAGGCTGACGCGGATGTGGCCGGCGGCGGCCTCGCCGAAGCTCGAACCCGGCATGACGCCGACCCGTTCCTTGTCGAGCAGCGCCCAGGCGAACTTCTCGTCGTCAGGCTCGATCGCCGAAATGTCGAGCATGACATACATGCCGCCCTCGGAGCCGCGCACGGTGACGTCGTTCATGCCGCGGATCGCTTCGAGGAACAGCGTGCGCCGCGCGGCGTAACGCTCGGCAATCGCCTTGACGCCGTAGCCGTTTTCGAGCGCTTCGGCGCAGGCGATCGAGATGAAGGCCGGCAGGCCGTAGGTCGTCACCAGGTTGAGGTTGATGAGCAGCGCGATCATTTCCCTGGGGCCGGTCAGCCAGCCCATGCGCCAGCCGGTCATGCCGTGGCTCTTCGACATGGAATTGATGACCAACGTGCGCTCCGCCATGCCGGGCAGGGAACGCGGCGAGATGTGCTCGCCGCCACCCAGCGTCCAGTAGACTTCGTCCGACAGCAGCCAGAGATCATGCTCCCGGCAGACTTTGGCCAGGTCCTCCAGCCGCTCGCGCGAATAGACCGCGCCGGTCGGGTTGTTCGGCGTGTTGATCAGAATAGCGCGCGTGTTGGGCCGCAGTGCGGCGCGGATCATCTCGGCGCGTGGCTGGAAGCCGTCCTCGGCCGGCGTCTCGACAACGGTGAAGTCGGCGCCGGCGGCGCTGAAGGTATTGGGATAGGTGGCGTAATAGGGCGCGACGACGATGGCGTGATCGCCGGGGTCGAGCACGGCCTGCACGGCGGCATAGAGCGCCGCCTGTCCGCCCGGCGTGGCGATGACCTGGTCGGGCTCCGTCACGACGCCGGCGCAGGCGGTCGAGGCCGCCGCCATCGCCTTGCGCAGGCGCGGCTGGCCGGGAAGGGGCGTGTAGTGGTGGTTGCTGGCCCGAACCGCAGTCACGCAGGCCTCAATGGTTTCCGAAGGCGTGTCGAAGTCGTGGTCGCCGACCGAAAGCATGATGATGTCCTCGCCGGCCTGCTTGCGGGTCCAGGCCGAGAAATGCACCTCCCATCCGTCCTTGCCCGAGGGCACGATGCCGGCAATGCGCGATGAGGGTCTGGGCATTACGGAACTCCCGAGATTTTGTGACCGGCCTGCTCGAGCCGGCCGCGTAGGGCAGCGATATGGGCGGGGCCGACCTCGCAGCAGCCGCCGACGATATGGGCGCCGGCCTCGACCCAGCCGATGGCCTGCCCGGCATAGGCTTCCGGGTCGAGATCATGGCGCGCATGCAGCACGTCGACCGTGCCGCCATGCTTCAGCGCCTCGACCGCGGTGAAGCCGTTGGCATAGGCGCCGACCGGCCCCCCAAGCGCGATCAATTCGGGCAATGCGGCGCTGACGGCTTCCGGCCGGCAGCAATTGACCAGCCTGGCGGCGACCGGCAGGTCACCGAGCGCGGCCGACGCGGCGGCGATCGCCTCCCCGCTGCGCAGGCGCGGCGCGCCATGGTCGGCGAGCGTCCAGGATACCCAGACGGGTTTGCCGCTTTCGCTCGCCGCGGTGACGGCGGCGCGCGCCTCGTCGGCCGAGGCCATGGTCTCGCACAGGAAGAGATCGACGCCATCGGCCTGCGCGGCGACGATGCGGCGGTAGGTATCGAGTGTCTCCTGGAAGGAGATGGTCAGCGCCGGCGCGTAGCTGCCGAAAAGAGGCGACAGGCAGCCGGCGACGGCTGCGTCGCCGGCTTGTTCGCAAGCTTGCTTGGCAAGCTCGACGCCGCGGGCCTGAAGCTGCTTGAACAGGTCTTCAGCGCCTTCGCGCGCCAGGCGCTCCGGGGTCGCGGAATAGGTGTTGATGGTGATGACGCGGGCGCCCGCCTGGATGAACTCCGCATGCAGGTCGCGCACCAAATCCGGTTCGTCGATCAGCACCCTGGCCGACCACAGTGGCGTCGGCTCGGATTTGCTGCGCCGGACCAGTTCCTGGCCCATGCCGCCATCAGTGAGAATTACGGACTTCATGCCCTTAGTCTTTCATTGTTCGGATCCCAGAGCGGCTCGTCCTTCTGCACCACCGCCTTGAAACGGTCGCCGAAGATCTCGATCTCCAACGGGGTGCCGGGCTCGGCGAGGTCGGCGCGCAGCATGCCGAGTGCGATCGATTTGTCGATGCGATGACCCCAGCCGCCCGACGTCGTCTCGCCGACGATCCTGCCGTCATGCCAGAGCGTCGACATATAGGGCGCGTCGCAATCGCCGGGGTCCTCAACGACCAAAGTGACAAAGCGCTTCTTCACGCCCTGCTGCTTTTCGTTGAGCAGTGCCCCCTTGCCGCGGAACTCGGGCTTGTCCCATTTTACGAAGCGCTCCAGTCCGCCCTGCAGGATCGAATAGTCGGTCGAAAGATCGCCCTTCCAGGCGCGGTAGCCTTTTTCGAGCCGGAGCGAATCCAGCGCATACATGCCGAACGGCTTCAGCCCGTGGTTTTGTCCGGCGGACCAGACGGCATCGAAGACCGTTGCCGTGTCGGCGACCCTGGTGTGGATCTCCCAGCCGAGCTCGCCGGCGAAGGAGACGCGCACCAGCTTCGCCCAGCGTCCGGCGATCGTCGTTTCCTGATGCGTCAGCCAGGGAAGCGTGAGGTCGGCGGCGCAGACCCCGCCCAGAATCTTGCGCGAGTTCGGGCCGGCGAGGATCTGGGTGGAATACTCCTCGGTGCGGTCGGTCAAGGTGAAGGTCGCATTCTTGGGCATGCGCGATTTCAGCCATTCGAAATCGTGCCATTGCGCGACCGCGGCGGTGATCAGCGTCATCTGGTCCTCGCCATGGCGCACGACCGACATTTCGGTGACAATTCGGCCCTTGTCGTCGGAGAAATAGACGAGGCCGATGCGGCCGGGCTTCGGCACCAGGCCGGTGACCTGCAGCGCCAGCCAGTCGGCGGCGCCCGGACCTTCGAGGTTGAAGCGCGAGAAGCCGGGCAGGTCGAGGATGCCGGCGGCATCGCGCACTGCCAGGCATTCCTCGCGCACGCGGTGCTGCCACGGCCCGTCGCGGCGGAAGGTCAGCGTCGATTCCTCCGACGTGTCGTCGCCGGGCTGAGCGTACCAGGTGGCGCGTTCCCAGCCATTGTAGGCGTCGAACTGGCCGCCGAGCGCCTTGATGCGATCGTGCAGCGGCGACAGCTTGCGGTTGCGGCCCTCCGGCCAGGCGTGGCGCGGGAACTGGATGGCGTATTCGTTGCCGTAGATCTCCATGCCCTTGGCGACGCAATAGTCGGGTGCCGAGGCAAAGCTGGTGAAGCGGCGCGGATCGCAGGACCACATGTCCCATTCAGTCTGGCCTTCGGTGACCCACTCTGCCAGCACCTTGCCGGCGCCGCCGCCTTGCGCGATGCCGAAGGTGAAGACACAGGCCTCGAAGGCATTGGGCACGCCGGGCATCGGGCCGATCAGCGGATTGCCGTCCGGCGCGTAGGGGATAGGCCCATTGATCACCTTGGAGAGGCCGGCGGTGCCGAGGATCGGCACGCGCGCGACGGCGTCGGCAAGGTAGTGCTCCAGCCGGTCGAGATCGTCGGGGAAGAGCTGGAAGGAAAAATCCTCCGGCATCGGGTCGTTGTGGGTCGCCCAATGCGCGCGGCAATTGCGCTCATAGGGGCCGAGGTTCATGCCGGTCTTTTCCTGGCGCAGATAGTAGGAGGTGTCGACGTCGCGCAGCAGCGGCAGCTTTTTGCCCTGTTCCTTCGTCCAGGCGGCAAGCTCGGGGATCTCCTCGAACAATATGTATTGATGGCTCATCACCATCATCGGCACTGCGCGGCCGAACATTTTTCCTAGCTCGGCGGCGCGGTAGCCGGCGGCATTGACCACGATCTCACAGCGGATTTCGCCCTGCGGTGTGGCGACCACCCATTCGCCGTTCTCGCGGCGAGCGCCGGTGACCGGGCAGAAGCGGATTATCCTGGCGCCCATGTCGCGCGCGCCCTTGGCCAGCGCCTGCGTCAGCTGCGCCGGATCGATGTCGCCGTCGCTCGGGTCGTAGAGCGCGCCTTTCAGCTCATGCGTCTCGATGAAGGGATAGCGGCGCTTGATCTCGTCCAGCCCGACGACGTCGATGTCCATGCCCTGGTAGCGGCCCATGCCCTTGGCGCGCCGGAATTCCTGCATGCGCTCCTTCGAATGGGCGAGCCTGAGCGAGCCGGTGACGTGGTAGTTCATCGGATAGTCGACGGCATCGGCGAGCCCGCGATAGAGCTCGGTCGAATAGCGCTGCATGTTCATCAGCGACCATGAGGACGAGAAGGTCGGCACGTTGCCGGCGGCATGCCAGGTCGAGCCCGAGGTCAACTCGTTCTTTTCGAGCAGCACGCAATCGGTCCACCCCGCCTTGCAAAGGTGGTAGAGCGAGGAGGCGCCGACGACACCGCCTCCGATGATCACCACGCGTGCCGTGCTCGGCAAACCCGCCATGTTCTTCCCCTCCAATCAATAGACAGGTGGCGAAACCACCCAGATGACCACCGCCGGCTCGGCGCCGGGATTGCGCCAGCGAAACGGCTTGCCATCGAAACGAAAGCTGTCGCCTTCGCCGAGCCGGTGCCAGACGCCGGCAATCTCGATCTCGAAAACACCCGACGTAACATAGCCGGCTTCTTCGGTCGGACGGCGCGCTTCGGTCTTCAGCTCCGCACCCGGCGCAAATTCCGAGCGCAGCATCTCGAAGCTACCGCCGAGGTCGGGCGACAGAAGCTCCTCCACAAGTCCGGATTCGCTTGTGCCAAGCGAGCGGCGGCTGCCGGCACGCACGACCACGCCGCGCTCCGCCTCGACCGGCACGTCATGGCTGAAGAACAGGCTGATCGGCACGCCGAACAGGTCGGCGAAAGCCCTGAGGTCGCCGAGCGAAGGGACCGACAGGCCGCGCTCTACCTGACTGACCCAGCCGACGGAGCGGCCGAGCCTCAGGCCGATCTCGGCCAGCGTCAGCCCGCGCGCCTTGCGCAGCGCACGGATGTCGCCGGCCAGCAACCGCTCGCCATTGTCCTGTTCCGGCCTGGGAGCGGTCGAGACCATCGGCCTTCCGATGAAAAATTGGAGACAAATTTCATGAGAGGGCAACTCCATGAAAAATCAAGAGGATTTTCATGATGCCACAAGATTTGCTTGCGCGTTTTTTGCGGTTCATGCAAAGGCTCGGCGACGAACGGCGAATGGGGACGTCCGGTCGGGGGCCAGGTTTCAAGGAGTCTGTGCGTGGTCCTTCGCGGGAGCCGGTTTGGTTCCCGGTCACGCGCAAAGGGACGACCCATGCTGGAAAACAACAGCCGGATAGCCAAGGATGCGGCGATCGTCGACGAGGCGATCACGTCGCGCCGCTCGGTGCGCGCCTTCCTGCCCGATATGGTCGACGACGAGACGGTCCGCGACATCCTTTCCGTCGCCGCGCGCGCGCCATCCGGCACCAACATGCAGCCTTGGCGGGTGTATGTCACCAAGGGCGATGTCAAGCAGCGCATTTCTGAGGCCATCCTCAATTCAGGCATCCGCGCCGAGAAGGCCGAGTGGGACGAGTATCGCTACTATCCCGACCAGTTCTTCGAACCCTATCTCACTCGTCGCCGCGCGAACGGCTTCGGCCTATATGGCGCGCTCGGCATCGGCCGGCGCGAGGTCGACAGGATGCGGGCGCAGCACGATCGCAACTTCGTCTTCTTCGATGCGCCCGTCGGCATAATCTTCACCGTCGACCGGCGGCTGAACAAAGGATCGTGGATCGACTACGGCATGTTCTTGCAGAACATCATGGTGGCAGCGAGGGGAAGGGGCCTGCATACCTGCCCACAGGCGGCCTTCGCGCCTTATCACCGGCAGATCCGCCCGGTTCTCAACATCCCCGACGAGGAGATCGTCGTCTGCGGCATGGCGCTGGGCTACGAGGACAAATCCAAGCCCGAGAACGAATTTCGTACCGACCGCGCGCCGCTGGAAGACTGGGTAACGTTCAGCGAGTAACGGCCGCCAGCCAGCGCCAGCGGCCTTACTCGGTGTTCACATGCGCGCCGTGGCCGCTGACATGGGCGCCGTCCTGCGGCGTCAGCCGCAGATACGCGAACAGCGCGCACAGCGTGATCAGGCCTTCAATCAAGAACAGGATGCGGAAATCGTTGACGCTGGCATGGCCGCCGCTGGCGAGCAAAGACAACAACGCCGCCGCCAGGCCGACGCTGATCGCCACCGCAAGCTGCCAGAGAATGTAGTAGAGCGCGCTGAAGCGGGCGAGTTGCTCGGGCGCGACATCCGAATAGGAAAGGTTCCCGGTTGAAGCCCATTGCACCGAGCGGAAGACGCCGAAGATGAAGATGTAGGCGAGCACGATCCAGGCGGGCAGACTCGCCTGCATCGAGGCGAAGCCCGCGACGAGGCAAGCGACGATCGGCGTGTTGGTGACCAGCACGCGGCGGAAGCCAAAGCGGTTGAGGATGCGCGGCATCATGAAGCGCGTCAGCAACGAACCGATCGCGGCGACGAAGGTCAGCGATCCCGCCTGCACCGCGCTCATACCGAAGCCGAGTTGGAACATCAGCGGCAGAAGGAAAACGACGGAGCTCAGCCCGATCGTGTCGAGGCCGCCGCCGGTCAGGAAGCTGACGCGGAAGGTGCGGATGCGCAGCAGCTTGAGGTCGAGCAGCGGATTGCGGACGCGCAGGCAATAGAAGGACGCGACGGTCAGGATGGCGACGGCCGCACCCAGCTCGGCGGCGATGATGCCGGCGGCGGCGTCCTTGGCGGCGAGCGAATCCATGCCGAAGACGAGCAGCGCCATGCCGCTGCCGACTAGCAGGAAGCCCGGAAAGTCGAACGGGGTGCGGACCGGCTTGGTCGCGGAGGGGAACAGCGAGGTGGCGAGCAGCGCGGCAATGAGCGCAATCGGGATGTTTATGTAGAAGATCCAGCGCCACGAGACGTAGGTGGTGAGCGTGCCGCCGACCAGCGGGCCCACCAATGGTCCGGACTGGCCGGCCAGCGAAATGTACATGTTGATCTTGAGCGTGCGGTCGCGCGGAAAGCTCGACAGGATCACCACTTGGCCGAGCGTGCCCATCAGCGCGCCGCCAAAACCCTGCAGGGCGCGCGAGGCGACCAGCATCCAGATGTTCTCCGAGAGGCCGCAAAGTGCCGAGGCGCTGGCGAAGACGAGAAGGGCGAAGCAATACACGTTGCGCAGGCCGAAGCGGTCCGCCGCCCAGCCGCCGAGAATGATCAGGCTGGCTACATAGACGGTGATCAGAAGGCCAAGCTGGCTCGGCGGGCGGGCCAAGCTTTCACCGATGCCGGGAAGTGCGGTCACCACTACATTCTGGTCGAGGCTGGTCATGAAGACGCCGCAGGCGACCGTTGCCGGCAACAGCATCGACATCTCGCCCGCCGGAGCAAAGCGGGTGGTGGCCGTCACCGAAGTCTCTGCGGTCATGGAGGATATGGTCGAACTGGTTGCCTGGACGGGCACCTGCTCCGGCAAGAGCCCGTGATTGCCTATCTATCGGCCCGGCTGGCCCAAGCCTCAAGCAGCAGTTGTGGCCGTCCGTAGTGCCAGCCGGAGCTACTGCACCTCGTAGCCGACTTCCTCGCTGGCGTGGCACAGCGCCTTCCAGAAGGAGCGGGCGAAGGAGCGGAAGACATAGATGTCGAACTGGTCGGCGCCGGTGCGCTGAATCTGCGCGAAGACGTCGTGATGGGTGGTCGAGCGGCCGGCGCCGACCGGGAAGGCCGGCAGCGCGAAATCGATGGCAAAGAACTTCGCCAGCACCCATTCGGCCTTCGGGCCGGCGATGCGGATCGCGGTGCGGCCATGCGACAGGTCGGTGACGGTGCCCACGTCCGGCGTGACGACGCCGCTGAACGCGGCCGCAAGGCCCTCGGCGTCGTCGATGACGGTGAACTTGCCTGGCGCGATGCCGAATGCCGATCTGCCGCCGTTGGTGACGCCGCCGCCGGCGCCGTCGGGCAGGGCAAGGCCCGCGACCTTGTATATCGCCGACATAAGGCGCTTCTCCTCGCCCGGCCATGCGGCGAGCTGCAGGATCGAGCCCGGCCGCGTCTCAGACAGGATGACGTCGACGCCATGTTCGAAATTGCCGTGCGAGCCCGGGTGGTACTCCGGCTCGAGCGGAGATTGACGTTCAACCATGCATGCGGCTCCCGTCCGGGTCGTAGAAGTGGTTGGAGACGATCTCGATCGGCCCGAAGCGATTGCGCAACGGGTCCGAGACGAAAGCGCGCGTGCCGTGCCTGGCCTTGCCGCCCTTGACCAGCGCTAGCGCGATATGCTTGCCGAGCGCCGGCGAATAGCAGCAGGCGGTTATGTGGCCGATCGAATCGCGTGGATTGGCTTCGTCCAGTTCCTCGACGATATGCGCGCCGCCGTTGAACGGGCGGTTGTCGAGCGAGACCAGGCCGACCAGTTGCAGCCGGTCAGGCGTGATCAGGCCCTCGCGGTCCATCATCGCCGAGCCGATGAAGGGCTTCTTCTTCGACAGCATCCAGTCGAGATGCAGGTCGCGCGCCGTGGTGCGGCCGTCGATCTCGGCGCCGGTGACATGGCCCTTCTCGATGCGCATCGTACCCAGCGCCTCGAGCCCGTAGGTCACCAGGCCGGATGGCTTGCCAGCCTCGATCAGCGCCTCCCAGACATGGGTGCCGTGGCCGGCGCCGGAATAGACCTCGAAGGCCATCTCGCCGGAAAAGGACAGGCGGCAGATCATCACCGGCACGCCCGCAATCTGGCCACGGACGATGCCCATGAAAGGCAGGGTGGCGTTGTCGACGGCGGTGCCGGTGACGCAGGTGGCGAGGATGGCTCTCGCCTTCGGCCCGCCGATCGCAGCGCCTGCCCATTCGTCGGTCACCGAGGTGACGGTGACCTTCAATTCCGGCCAGATCACGTCGAGGAAATATTCCAGATGCTGCATCACCTTGCCGGCATTGGCGGTGGTGGTGGTCATCAGGAAGTCCTGCTCGCCGAGCCGCCAGGTGGTGCCGTCGTCGAAGGCAAGCCCGTCCTCGCGCAGCATCAGGCCGTAGCGCGCCTTGCCGACGGCAAGCGTGGAAAACATGTTGGTGTAGACGCGGTCGAGGAATTCCGCCGCGTCCGGTCCCTGCACGGCGATCTTGCCCAGCGTCGAGACGTCGACGATGCCGGCGCTGTCGCGGGTGGCCTTGGCTTCGCGCACATAGGCCTGCTCGACCGTCTCGCCGGCAAGGCCGTAGATCATCGGCCGGTACCAGAGGCCTGCGGAATACATCCGCGCGCCGTTGGCGATATGCCAGTCGTGCATCGGGGTCAGCCGCTCGGGTTTGAGATCGCCAAAACGCTCGGCCGCCAGCGAGCCGATCGACACCGCCGTGTAGGGTGGGCGGAAGCGCGTCGTGCCGACCTCGGGGATCGGCTTGCCGAGAGCCTCGGCCATGATGGCGAGGCCCGGCACGTTGGAGCTCTTGCCCTGGTCGGTCGCCATGCCAAGCGTGGTGTAGCGCTTGAGGTGCTCGACCGAGATGAAGCCCTCGCGGTGCGCCAACCGCACGTCTTCCGCCGTGACGTCGTGCTGGAAATCGACGAAGCTCTTGCCCGCCGCCTTGATCTCGAACACCGGCGCCGGGTCGGGCTCGCCTGGCGCGGCTTCGACGTCCGGCAGGGCCGTCGGCGCGTCCGTGCCGCCCGCGGCAGCGACACCGGCGGTGCGGCCTTCGGCGATGGCCTCGGCGGTCGAGAAACTGCCGGTGAAGGCGCCTGCGCCGATCCAGCGCTGCGTCGGCTTCGGTGGCAGGAAGGCCTGCCTGGCCGGGTTCCACTCAGCCTTTGCGCCGGCCTGGCTGGCGAGATGGATCGTCGGCGACCAGCCGCCTGACATCAGCAGGCAGTCGGCATGGATGCTGCGCGCGTCGCCGGTGGGCGCGCCACTCAGCATGTCGAAGCGCTGCACTTTTAGGCCGGAGAGAGCCTTGCCGCCCTCGGTGGCCACCACGGCGTGACCGGAGAGCATTTCCGCCTCGGCCTCGGTGGCCAGCCGGCGCATTTCGTCCGACAGCCCGGAGCGAACGTCGACGATTGCGACGATCGCGGCCCCTGCCTTCCTCAGCGCCAGGGCGGAACGGTAGGCGCTGTCATTGTTGGTGAACAGGGCAATCCTCTCGCCGGGCAGGACGCCATATTCGTTGGCGTAGCGCTCTGCGGCATGCGCCAGCATGACGCCCGGCCGGTCATTGCCGGGGAAGACCAGCGGCCGTTCGAAGGAGCCGGTGGCAAGCACCACGGTTCTGGCGCGGATCGCCCAGTAGCGATGGCGCGGCTCGCCCTTGGCCAGGCTCTCCTTGTGGTCGCTGACACGCTCCAGCGCGGCAAGCGTGTTGCCGTCATAGTAGCCCCAGACCGTGGTGCGCGGCAAAAGCCGCACATTGTCGTTGCCTTCGAGTTGGCCGGCAACGCGCGCCGCCCAGTCGTCCGCCGGCATGCCGTCGATCGTCTCGCCGGACCAGTTGGCCGAGCCGCCGAAGCGCGGCTCCAGCTCGGTGAGGATGACGCGCGCGCCCTGTTCGGCGGCAGCCTTGGCGGCCATCAGCCCGGCCGGACCGGAGCCGACCACCAGCACGTCGCAGAAGGCGTTCATGCGCTCATAGCGCGAAGTGTCGGCGGCGGTGCCGGCTCTGCCGAGACCGGCGGCGCGGCGGATAAAATGCTCGCAGAACATCCAGAAGCGGGTGCCTTTGAGCGGGCCGATCACCGGCCCCATGAAGGTCTTGTAGTAGAAGCCGGCCGACAGGAGCTTGCCGCCGAGCTGGTTGGCCGCACTGACGTCCCAGGCAAGCGACGGGAAGCGGTTCTGGCTGACGGCGGTGAGCCCGTCATAGATCTCGACCATGGTCGCGGCGATGTTCGGTTCGCGCACCTCGCCGCGCAGCACTGTTACCAGCGCGTTCGGCTCCTCGACACCGGCCGTGAGCACGCCGCGCGGGCGGTGGTACTTGAACGAGCGGCCGAACAGCGTCACGCCATTGGCGAGCAGCGCCGAGGCCAGCGTGTCGCCGGCATGGCCGGTATAGGTCACGCCGTCGAAGGTGAAGCGGATGGTGCGCAGCCGGTCGACGCGGCCGCCGTTCTCGATGCGACGGGGGCTCACGACTTGGCTTCCGTCTTGTGCCGCGTGGCGGATCTGTGGCCGCCATGCGCGAAAGCAGTGCTGGAAATCTCGTGTGTCAGCGTGTTGCGCACGACCCTGATATGAGCGCGGCAGCCGCCGGCATGCTGCCAGATCTCGTTATGGTCGCCGGCCGGATTCAGCCGGTCGTAGACATAGGCGTTCCAGGCGTCGAGGTCCTGAGAGGCCGGTTGCGGACGCTCGCGGTTGCCATCGCCCTGATAGGCAAACTCGATGACGTCGCGTGGGCCACAATAGGGACAGGTGATAAGCATCTTATTTCAACCCTAGTGCAGCCGAGGCGTCGCGCCTTGGCCCTTGTCGTCGATGAAGAGACCGCGATAGAAGCGGTCGAGCGTGAACGGCGCGTTGAGCTCGTGCGGCTCGCCCTTGGCGATGGTCCAGGCAAAGCAAAAGCCGGAGGCCGGTGTCGCCTTGAAGCCGCCGTAGCACCAGCCGCAATTGAGATACATGCCGGGCAGCGGGCCAGTGGTAATGATCGGCGAGCCGTCCATCGTCATGTCGCAGAGGCCGCCCCAGGAGCGCAGCATGCGCACGCGCGCCAGGCCGGGGAACAGCGCCAGCATCTCGCTCATCACCTCGTCGACGATCGGCAGGCTGCCGCGCTGGGCATAGCTGTTGTAGCCGTCGAGGTCGCCGCCATAGACCAAGCCGCCCTTGTCGGACTGCGAGATGTAAAAGTGACCCATGCCGAAGGTCAGGATCGTGTCGATGATCGGCTTCAGCGATTCCGACACGAAGGCCTGCAGCACATGGCTCTCGATCGGCATCTTGTCGATGCCGGCCAGTTGCATGACGCGGCCGGTGCTGCCGGCAACGGCGAGCGCCACCTTCCTGGCGCGGATCTCGCCGCGCGTCGTCGAAACGCCGGTGATGCGGTCGCCGTCGCGCAGAAAACCGGTGACCTCGCAATTCTCGATGATGTCGACGCCGCGCCGGTCGGCGCCGCGCGCATAGCCCCAGGCCACCGCATCGTGGCGGGCGCTGCCGGCGCGCCGCTGCATCAGGCCGCCGATGACAGGGAACCGCGCCGAGCCGGAGACGTCGAGCGCCGGCACGAGCCGCTTGATCTGGTCGACGGTCATCAGCTCGGCATCGACGCCGAGATGGCGCATGGCGTTGCCGCGCCTGGCATAGTCGTCGAACTGGGCGGGCGTATGCGCCAGGTTCAGACAGCCGCGCTGCGAGAACATGACATTGTAGTTGAGGTCGTGCGAGAGGTTCTCCCAAAGCTTCATCGAATGCTCGTAGAAGCGGGTGTTGGAAGGCAAAAGGTAGTTCGAGCGCACTGCGGTGGTGTTGCGGCCGACATTGCCTGAGCCCAGCCAGCCCTTCTCCAGCACCGCGACGTTGGTGATGCCGTGCTCCTTGGCGAGGTAGTAGGCGGTCGACAGGCCGTGCCCACCGCCGCCGATGACGATCACGTCATAGGATGCCTTTGGGTCCGGCTTGCGCCAGGCCGGCTTCCAGTCCTTGTTTCCGCTGAGCGCGTTCTTGAGGAGCGAAAAGGCCGAATATTCCGCCATGTTTCATGTCGTCCGGTTGGTGCGATGCGGCAGACTATAGAGCAGGCAGCGGGCGCAAAGCCAAGATTGCGCCATCGCTTTTCGACAGGCCGACTTCCACTTGCCTGACCGGAGACGGCTTGCACTTGCCTGATCGGGGACGGCTTGCCGCGGGGTATGGCGGTCTTTATCAAGAACGAAATTACGAAGTCTTTTCGGCAGCGAGTCGCCATCAAGGTCATGTTCTTCCGGTTACTTCGCCTGATCCTGGTTCTGATGCTCGCCGTTTCGGCGCAGCCTTCGTTCGATGCGATGGCGCAGGCCATCGGCCAGGGTTCCGCGCAACTGATCGTCGACCAGCAGAAGGTCGTCCAGGACCTGGCGGCCAAGACCGATGGTCTCGAAAAGAAGGTCGCCGACGACGCCGAGGATGACGCAGCGCTTGTCGACGTCCGCCTGCAACTCGAGGATCTGTCGCGGGCGGCATTGAACAGCGCACTGGCCTTCCGCTCGCGCCTTGCCGACATCAACAACCGGATCGAGGTGCTTGGCCCGCCGCCGGCGCAGGGGCAGCCGCAGGAGCCGGCGATCGTTACCAACGAGCGCGGAGCGCTTGCCGCCGAAAAAGCCGAGATCAACGCCGTCATCGCCAGCGCGCAAAACCTGTCGATCCGCATCAACGGGCTGATCGACAAGATCGGCGTCATGCGCAGCGACCTTTTCCGCAATTTCCTCGCCAAGCGCTATGAACTGACGGACGCGCTCAGTCCCCAGGCCTTTTCCGATGCGCACGATCAATTCACCGGCCTTTACAAAGCCGTCTCGTCCTGGCTGATTTTCGCCTTCAAATTCAAACTCCAGGCCGTGCTCGCAGCGGCCCTGATGGCGCTGGGACTGGCGGCGGTGCTGCTGGTCGGCGGCCGGCGCCTGTTCGGGCGCATCTTCGAACCCGACCCGTCCATCGAGGCGCCGTCCTATCTCAGCCGGCTTTCCGTGGCGTTCTGGTCAACGCTGCTGCCGTCCGCGGCGCTCTCGGTGTTCCTCGCCTCGACCGTGTTCTTCTTCAATTATTACAACGTGCTGCGCGGCGATATCGGCGTCTTCCTCAATGCGCTGCTCGCCGTCATCGCGGTGGTGTTCTGCGTCAACCGGCTGACCAATGCCGCGCTTGAGCCGCGCCTGCCCAACTGGCGCCTGATTCCGGTCGAAACCGGGCCGGCGCGCTGGCTGGTGCGGCTGACGACGGCGATGGCGGTGGTCATCGGCTTCAACAATTTCCTGTCCGTGGTCAACGACAAGATGGGCTCGCCGCTGTCGCTGACCATCGCGCGCAGCTTTGTCGCTACCATCATCGTCGGCGTCATCCTGATCCTGATGGCGCTGCTGAAGCCGTTCCGGGCGCGGGATGGAACATGGCGCCCGTGGCCGGCCTGGCTTCGCGTCACCGCCGTCGCGCTCGGCCTGTTCACCATCGCGGCGGCGCTGCTCGGCTATATCGGCCTTGCGCTGTTCGTCTCGCTGCAGGTGGTGGTCACCGGCACCGTCCTTGTCACCGCCTATATCGGCTTCCTGTCGGCACGGGCGATCGGCGAAGAGGGCGGCTTCGCCGACACGTCGGCTGGGCGCTGGCTGACCGCCAATTCAAGCTATGATGAAACCGCGCTCGACCAGCTCGGCCTGGTCGTCAGCATCGCCATCAACCTGATGATCGTGCTGGTGTTCCTGCCGCTGATCCTCCTGATGTGGGGTTTCCAGCCCGGCGACATCCAAGCGTGGGCATACAAACTGGCGACGGGCGTCACCATCGGCTCGGTGACGATCTCGTTCACCGGCATCCTCAGCGGCATCGTGGTCTTCGTCATCGGCTATTTCCTGACGCGCTGGTTCCAGGGCTGGCTCGACGGCTCGGTGATGGCGCGCGGCAGGGTCGACGCCGGCGTGCGCAACTCGATCCGGCTGGCGGTCGGCTATGCCGGCGTCGCCATTGCCGGCCTCGTCGGCGTCTCGGCGGCCGGCATCGACCTGTCAAACCTGGCGCTCGTTGCCGGCGCCCTGTCGCTCGGTATCGGCTTCGGCCTGCAAAATGTGGTGTCGAACTTCGTCTCCGGCCTGATCCTGCTTGCCGAGCGTCCGTTCAAGGTCGGCGACTGGATCGTCGCCGGCGACACCACCGGAACGGTCAAGAAGATCAGCGTGCGCGCCACCGAGATCGAGACCTTCCAGCGGCAGTCGGTGATCCTGCCCAACTCGACCCTGATCAACAATGCGGTCGGCAACTGGACGCACCGCAACAAGCTCGGCCGCGTCGACATCAAGGTCGGCGTCGCCTATGGCAGCGACGTCAAGCGGGTGCATGCGCTTTTGCTCGAAATCGCGCGCAGCCATCCGCTGGTGCTGAAGAACCCCGAGCCGTTCGTACTGTTCGCCAATTTCGGCGCCGCCGCGCTCGAATTCGAGATCCGCGTGTTCCTCGCCGACATCCTGAACGGCAACATCGTGCAGAACGACATCCGCTTTGCCATCTTCGATGAGTTCAACAGCGAGCATATCGAGATACCCTCGACGCCACGCGCCGTGGTTGAGACGACAAAGCCCGAGGCGTGGCCGATCGACGACGACAAGATGGAGGCCGACTTCGCCGAGAAGGAGCAAGCGGAAGCCGAAGCCGCGGTTGAAAAGGCGCGCCTGGCAAAGTCCAGGCGCAAGGGCAGCAAACCTGATCCGGACTGAGGCGGCACACCACGGAATCGTGCCTGTGTCCGGCAAAAGCCAATTGCGGCATGAATGCGGCATTCAGTTGCGGTTCAGCTTCGATCTCATATAAGCTCGCATGCAAAGGGCGAGAATGCCTTGCAAATGCAACAAGAAGGCGGTGTGGAAACACCGGTATTGCAAATGTGGAAGTCTGTCGTCGCCGCCATCGCTTTTCTAGCCGTGGGCGGGTCGGCTTTCGCCGCCAGCGCGGTCAACAAGGACGCCGAGACCCGGACGCTGATCGTGACCGAGGGCGGCGGCAAGACGGAGCTGGCGCTGGCCGCCGGCGAAACCGTGGAATTCTGCCCGAATGGCTGTTTCGTCACCTTGCCGAATGGTGACCTCGAAGCCCTGACCGGCTCGGAAACGGTCGAGATTTCGGGTGGCGTCGCCCGCATCAAGTAAAACCGGGCAGCATCTCTCGCGAAGGCCGGGCAAACTGCCCGGCCTTTTATTGTTTCCGGTAGCGGTTGTTTAACACTGACCGGGGAAATACCACCGCACAGCCTGGCCGCAACCTGACGTTTTAACGTTCGCTGCGTCATCTCCCGCTATATCCGACCCGAAGCCGCCGAACAGGGCGCGAAGGAATCAGGCAGGGCAGGGAATCATGGACGCGCGGTCGGACAGGAACGCAATTCCGCTTGCGGTCGATCTCGACGGCACGCTGATTGCGACCGACCTCCTTTGGGAAGGCTTGTTCATCCTTCTCAAGAAGAATCCGCTCTATGTCTTCCTGGTGCCGTTCTGGCTGGCCGGCGGGCCGGCCAGACTCAAGCAGGAGATCGCTGCCCGCATCGATATCGATCCGGCTTCGCTGCCTTACCGCGAGGCGCTGCTCGATCGGCTCCGCACCGAGCATCGGGAAGGTCGCGAGATCGTGCTGGCGACCGGCACGCCGCGCAAGTTCGCCGAGGCGATCGCCTCGCATCTGGGCATTTTCGACCGCGTGCTGGCGACCGATGGTCCGCACAACATGACCTCAGGCAGGAAACGCGACTCGCTGGTCGCCGCCTATGGCGACGGCGGCTTCGACTATGCGGGCAACAGCCGGCACGATCTCCAGGTTTTCGACGCAGCGCGCAGCGCGATCGTGGTGGCGCCCGACCGCCATGCCGCGCGCTGGCAGGCCGGGCATGGCGCCGAAACGGTTGCGGTGCCGAAGCCGACATTGAAGACATTCGTCAAGATGCTGCGCGTGCATCAATGGCTGAAGAATGCGCTGATCGCGGTGCCGATGGTGCTGTCGCACGAGTACTTCAACATCGACATGATCTGGGAATGCGTGCTGGCGTTCATCTCCTTCAGCGCCGTGGCTTCCGCCATCTACATCCTCAACGACTTCTTCGACCTCGCGCTCGACCGCAAACACCCGACCAAGCGCTATCGCCCCTTCGCCACCGGCGCGCTCACTATCCCCTTCGGCTTCGGCGCGATGATGGCGCTGATCGCCGTCGGCATCGCCGCCGGGCTTTTGCTGCTGATCGAATTCCTCGGCGTGCTGGGCGGCTACATGGTTGTCACCACAGCCTATTCGCTGTCGTTCAAGCGCATGCTCCTGGTCGATGTGCTGACGCTGGCCGGGCTCTATACGATCCGGGTGCTGGCAGGTGCCGCGGCGACGGGCGTCGACGTCTCCTTCTGGCTGCTCGCCTTCTCGATCTTCTTCTTCCTGTCGCTGGCGCTGGTGAAGCGCTTCGTCGAATTGCGCACCACTGCCATTCCTGCCGGCGAGCGCATCGCCGGCCGCGGCTACCGCACCGAAGACCAGGAGATCGTGGCCCAGGCCGGCATGGCCTCCGCCTTCTCCTCGGCCCTGGTGCTCGCGCTCTACATGGACAGCGTCGCGGTGCGCGAGCTCTATTCGCATCCATGGGTGATGTGGCCGCTGGCGCCGATCGTGCTCTACCTCACGATGCGCGTCTGGATCCTCGCCCGCCGCGACGAGATGCACGACGATCCTGTCGTCTTCATCATCCGCGACTGGCGCAGCCAGATCGTTGTCGCCATCGGCGCCGCCCTTCTGGTGGCTGGAGCCTGGGGCGGTTGATCAGGGGCGGCGAACGTTTCGGCAGTTTTGGGCTGGCGACGCCTCCGGCACGCCATGCCATCCCGGCCGACCATGCCGTCGCGCTGCTGAAGAGCGGCGCTGCCAAGCCGGGTTCGCTGCTTGGTTATGGCAATGGCCGTTCCTATGGCGACACATGCCAGAATCAGGCCGGCTCGGTGGTCGACATGCGGCCGCTCAACCGCGTCCGCGCCTTCAATGCCGGGACGGGTGTGTTGGAAGCGGATGCCGGCGTGCTCTTGCGCGATATCATCTCCCATGCCGCTCCCTACGGCTTCTTCCCGGCGGTGGTTCCCGGCACGCAATTCGTGACGCTTGGCGGGGCGATCGCCAACGACATCCACGGCAAGAACCATCATCGGCGCGGCACGTTCGGCTGCCATGTCGAGTCGCTGACACTGCTGCGCTCGGACGGCAATACCTGCCGCTGCTCCGACACGGACAATGCTAGACTGTTCCGGGCAACCATTGGCGGCATGGGGCTGACCGGGCTGATCCTGTCGGCCTCGATCCGGCTGATGCGGGTGCCTTCGCTCGACGTCGTCGAGACGGTGACACCATTTGGCGATCTCGGCCAATTCTTCGAGCTTGCCGAGGCGGCCGACCAGGCCAATGAATATGCCGTCGCCTGGATTGACCAGCTCGCCGGCGGTCACGGCCGCGGGCGCGGCCTGCTGTTCGCCGGCAACCATGCCGAGCATGGCTCGCACACAGCGTCCCGCGCAAACGCCCGCCTTTCGGTGCCGCTGCAGCCGCCTTTCAATGTGCTCAACCGGCCGTTCCTCACCGCCTTCAACGCCGCTTACCGGTGGAAGAAAGGGCGATCGCCGGCGCCGCGTCAGGTTGGCTACCAGGGCTTCTTCTTTCCGCTTGACGGTGTTGGCGACTGGAACCGGCTCTACGGGCCGAAAGGCCTCTTCCAGCACCAGTGCGTGGTGCCGGAGGAGGCCGCGCGGCTTGCCGTGCCGGCGCTGCTGGAGGCGGCACGGCGCGCTGGGCAGGGGTCCTTCCTCACCGTGCTGAAGCGCTTCGGCAAGGTCCGCTCGCCGGCGCTGCTGTCTTTTCCGAGGCCTGGTTACACGCTGACGCTCGACTTCCCCAACCGGGGCGAGAGGACGCTCGAGCTGCTTTCCGAACTCGACCGCATCACGGTCGAGGCGGGCGGCGCGGTCAACCCCTACAAGGACGCGCGCATGGGCGCCGAGACCTTCGCGGCATCCTTCCCGGACTGGCGGCGGCTGGAGGCGTTGCGCGACCCCGCCTTCATGTCCGACTTCTGGGCGCGCACAGCGAAGAAACTGGATGAACGGCGAGGGATGGCAGAGGCGGCGGAATAGGTAGAATTCGAATAAATCTTGGCAAATAAAACATTGTGCCGGGATTTACTTAAAGCAGCACGTGATTTCACGAAATGTTTGCAGGTTTGTAGTAGGACCGCTGCGGGGCAGGTGGCAACATGAAATACATCGTCTTCATCCTTTTTACGGTCATGACCAATGCCGCGGCGCAGCTGATGCTGAAGCAAGGCATGATGTCGCTCGGGCCGATTTCGTTCGAGGGCACCAATCCGCTGCTGAAGCTGCTGCAGATCGTCTTCAGTCCCTGGGTGTTCCTGGGGCTCTGCACCTTCGTCATCTCGATGGCCTCGCATCTCTACGTGCTGTCGAAGGTCGAGCTCAGCTTCGCCTATCCGTTTCTCAGCCTCGCCTATGTCGCGGTGGCAGTGTTTGCCTACTTCGTTTTCCGCGAGGACCTCAACGGCTGGCGCGTTGCCGGCATCGCCTGCATCTGCGTCGGCACGGTGCTGATAGCGCAGAGCGGACGCGGAGATGAGGACCAGACCGCATCCATCACCCAAGACAAGATCGGCACAAGCGAGATCGTTCGATGAGACATGTCATTTTCGGAGGCGACGGTTTCGTCGGTCGCCACCTTGCCCCGAAGCTCGCGGCCGATGGCGAAGAGGTCGTTGTCGCCGACATCGTCAAGAGTGACCTGCCGCACTACCGGTCCGTCCGCTACATCAAGTGCGACGTGACGGAACCGGCTTCGGTGTCATGCGTCGGTGTCCGGGCGGACGACATGGTCTACAACCTGTCGGCGAAGATGCTGTCGCCGATACAGGTGCGCGCCAAGCGGCACGACTTCTTCTTCCCGGTGAACTTCCACGGCACCGAGCACATCATCAAGGTGATGGACAAGGCCGGCGCCTCGAAGCTCGTCCACTACACGACCGACATGATCTACGGCCATACGGTGACACTGCCCATGACCGAGGAACACCCGGTCGCGCCGCTCGGCGAGTACGGCCTGTCGAAGCTGAAGACCGAGGAGCTGGCTGCCGATTGGCGCAAGCGCGGCATGTCGATCTCGTTGTTCAGGCCGCGCCTGATCATCGGCCCCGGCCGCCTCGGCATCCTGGAAAAACTGTTCAAGCTGATCGACTGGAATCTTCCCGTGCCGATGATCGGCTCGGGCAAGAATCCCTACCAGTTCATCTCTGTTTTCGACTGCGCGGAAGCTGCCCGCGCCGCCTGGAAGGCCGGCGTGCCGAACGAGGCCTATAATCTCGGCTCCCTCAACCCGCCGCCGGTGAAGAAGCTGCTTGGCGACCTGATCCGGCATGCCGGCTCGAAATCGATCCTGATCCCGACACCGGGCTGGGCGGTCAAGCGCACGCTCGACCTGCTCGACCTCATGAACATGCCGATCATGGACCCCGAGCAATATCTGATCGCCGACGAAGAGTGCGTTCTCGACGTGTCCAAGGCCGAGCGCCAGCTCGGCTGGGTGCCGCAATATCGCGACGAGGACATGCTGATCGCCGCCTACAGCGAGTACCGCGCCAAGAAGGACGGCCATGCCGTCGCCACCGAACATGTGCCCGCCGAGTAAGGCGACCAAGGCCAATAGGAGATTCTCGAGATGACCGTCATGGCCAAGCCGGAACAAACGGGCGCGCGCACGCTTGTCGATGCGCCGGCGCTGTCGCCCGCCACCATCGCCAAGCCCGACCTGATCAGCGTCGAGCAGGCCAAGGCGATGGATGTCGCCCGCATCACCGACCTGTTCAAGGCGCATCTCAATCCGGGCCAGTTGCATTTCATGAAGCTGCTCGGCTTCCACAAGGTGAAGATCGAGCGCGCCGAGGGCATGTTCTACATCGACCAGAACGGCCGCAAGATACTCGATTTCTTCGGCGGCTTCGGTTCGCTGGCCTTCGGCCACAACCACCCGCGCATCCTGGAGGCGCGGAAGACATTTCAGGAGGAAAAGCGGCAGGAAATCGCCATCGCCTTCATGTCGCAATATGCCGCGGCCCTTGCGCACAACATCGCCAAGTGCTCGCCCGGCGACCTCGACATGGTTTTCCTCGGCTCGTCCGGCTCGGAAGCCATGGAAGCTGCGGTTAAGCTTGCCGAGCGCGCCGCCGGCCCGAAGCGGCCGAAGGTCGTCTATGCCGAGAATTCCTTTCATGGCAAGACCAAGGGCGTGCTGGCGATCACCGACGGCCAACTCTACCGCGCTGACTTCAAGGTGGCGGACAATGTCGTGCGGGTGCCCTTCGCCGACATCGATGCGGTGGAGCGCCTGTTCAGGACCGATCCCGAGATCAGCGTCATCGTGCTCGAAACCATCCAGGGCGGCGGCGGCATCATCCAGGCGCCCGCCGAATACTGGCAGAAGCTGCGCGCCTTGTGCGACCGGCATGGCGTGCTGTGGGTCGCCGACGAGGTGCAGTGTGGCTATGGCCGTTCCGGCCGCTTCTACGCCTTCGAGCATTACGGTGTCGTGCCGGACGTGACGGCGCTGGCGAAATCGCTGGGCGCCGGCAAGGCGGCGGTCGGCGCCATGATCGCCAGGCGCGATGTCTACATGAAGGCCTATGGCACGCCGAAGACGGCGATGATCCATGCCATGGCCACGTTCGGCGGCATGGGCGAGGCCTGCGTCACCGCGATCGAGGGGCTGAACGTGCTCTACGAAGAAGGCCTGATCGACAATGCGGCCGCGACCGGCGATTACCTTCTGCAGCGCTTGCAGGCGCTCAAGGAAAAATATCCGAAGATCATCAAGGTCGTGCGCGGCAAGGGTTTCATGATCGGGCTCGAGTTCCACGATTTCTCGCAGACCCTGCCTATGGTGCTGCGGCCGGTGGTCAGCGTGCTCGACGACAAGCTGAAGGGCTCGCTGTCCGGCTTCGTCGGCGCGCTGCTGCTGCGCGACTATGACGTCCTCGTCGCCTTCACCGAATACAACCGCAACGTCATCCGGCTCGAGCCGCCGCTGATCTGCCAGCGCGAGCATGTCGACCGCTTCGTCGATGCCTTCGACAGCCTGCTGTCGCGCGGCATCGTGGCGATCGTGAAGGATTTCGTCAAAAGCCTTCGCTGAGCGGGACGATGCTGACCAGGCCGCCGACTGTCCCGACCAATCCGCTCGACCGACTGACCGGCGCCGGCCTGGCGTGGGGTGAGGGGACCTATGCGCGGTTCGCCGCACCGATTGGCGCGATTGCCTTGGCGCTCTATATCCTGCTGACGGCGGCGACGGCCTGGATCATGCCCGACGCCAATTGGGATATGCTGCCCTATCTGGCGGTCGCCGAGGAAGGCACCTATCCCGATCCGCAGGCCCTGCACGACTATGCCTACAGCACGGTCAAGGCGGGCGTCTCGGCCGCCGACTACAAGACGCTGACTGACGATGGCGGCGGCTTCCGCAGCCACATGGCGGAGAATGCCGCAGACTTCCATTCGCTGCTCGGCATGTACCGGATCAAGTTCCTCTATGCCGAGATCCTGTCCGGCCTCAGCCATGTCGTGTCGCCGGTCGAGGCGATGCGGCTGGTGTCGGTGGTCTCGGTGCTGCTGTTCGGCGTCATTACGCTCATCTGGCTGCGTTCGGAAGGCGCGCTGGCTCTGGCTCCGATAGTCGGTGCGGGGCTGATCATGGCCGATTTCGGCGATGCGGCGCGCGCCTCGACGCCAGACCTCCTTTGCGCGGCGCTGTTCCTCGGCGGCCTGTTCGCCTATGTGCGCAGACGCGAGGCGGCGACCGCGATCCTGCTGTTCCTCGCCTTCATGGCGCGGCCGGACAACATCGTCTTCCTGGCCATCTTCGCCATGCTGCTCATCGCGTACCGGCAGAAGGCATGGGGCGCGCTGGCGGGCTTTGCCGCCTCGTTCATTGCCTATTTCGCCATCTCGCACTGGGCCCAGCACCCAGGCTGGTGGCCGCATCTGTGGTTCTCCACCATCGAGCAGCATTACAATATGGACGGCTTCGAGCCGCCTTTCTCGCTCGCGGCCTACCTCAGGGCGTTTGCCGTCTCGCTGCTGCGCGCCGTCACCATGAACAGCTGGGTTGGCGTCTCGGTACTGGCACTGGCCGGCTGGTTTGCGCTTGGCCGCGCCGGCTTCCGGCTCGACCGCCGCGCCGGCATCCTGCTTGCGGCTCTGGTGCTCGGCGTGCTGGCGAAGTTCACGGTGTTCCCGATCCACGACACGCGCATCTATTTCCCCAATCTCCTGGCGCCATTCCTGCTGCTTGCCGGCCCGCTGATGGCGCTGTGGGCTGCGGCCGGTCAGCGCCATGTCGCGGCGCACGTCATTGCCGGAGACAAGCCCGGAGACACGCTATGAGTTCCATTTCCAGCCTGGCGCGCCTTGCGCTGTCGTTCGGCCTGCCCGCCGGGCTGCTCGATCGCGGGCCGGCGCTGCGCGGCACGAAATTCCTCGCCAAGGCGGCGCTGAGGGCGCGCTTCGGTGGCAGGCCGTTCCAGATGGTCAATGTCGGCGCCTGCGATGGCGCCCTGTTCGACGATGTCACGCCGTGGCTGCACCGCATTGCGCGGGCGCGTGCCGTTCTGGTCGAGCCGGTTCCCTACAATCAGAAACGGCTGCGCGCCAACTATCCCGATACGGAGCGCTTCATCATCGAGCCGGTAGCTGTGACCCGGACCAAGGGCTCGATCACAGTTCATACGTTTGACGCCGCGGCACTCGAGGCCGGCACGCTGCCGATCGAGTTTATCGGCTGTTCCTCCGTCACCGACACCAATCTGATGTCGGGCAAGAACGCCTGGGGCGAGGAGGACTCCAACTTCAACAAGTTCGCGCCCTATCTGAAGGACATCGAGGTGGCCTCGGAGACGCTGCAGACGCTGCTCGACCGCAACGACATCACCCATATCGATGCCTTCCTCGTCGACTGCGAGGGCGCGGACTGGATTGTGTTCGACCAACTCGACCTCAAGCGCTACCGCCCCGGCATGATCAAGATCGAAGTCGGCGCGCTGCCGGCGGCCGAGATCGGCCAGGTCGTGGTCAAGCTGAAGACCGCCGGCTACCAGGTCGGCTTCCAGGCCGAGGACATCTGGGCTTTCGCCTGACCGAAATGGGCTTTGACAACGAGCATGTGTGCCGGGTCGCGCCGCACCTTGCGGCGTGTCGCAAACAGGCGGTAGCCCGATCATCGTCCTCTGCATATTGTGCCCCATTCGAACGGGCGCCGACGCGCCCGCTTTACCACTTTGGAGTCACGGGCAATGGCAGGGTTTCCGGAAAAGGCGAAGGTCGTCATCGTCGGGCTGGGCGGGATCGTGGGCGCTTCGGTCGCCCATCACCTGATCGAGCGCGGATGGGACGATATTGTCGGCATCGACAAATCCGGCATCCCGACCGATATCGGCTCGACGGCGCACGCGTCCGACTTCTGCTACACCACCAGTCACGACTTCCTGTCGTGCTGGACGACGCTCTATTCGATCGATTTCTACGAGAAGATGGGCCACTACGCCCGCATAGGCGGCCTCGAAGTCGCCCGCGTCGGCGACGACAGCCGCATGGCGGAGATCAAGCGCAAGATCGCTTCGGCCAAATCCTTCGGCACCCGGGCGCGCCTGATCGAGCCAGCCGAGATCAAGGAAAAGTTCCCGCTGATCGAAGAGAGTATGGTGCAGGGCGGCTTGTGGGATCCGGATGCCGGCCTCGTCATCCCGCGCTCGCAGACGGTCGCCGGCAAGCTCGTCGACCAGGGCGTCGCCTCAGGCAAGCTTCAGTCTTTCGCCAACACCTCGGCCAAGTCGCTGATCGTCGAGAACGGCCGCATCAAGGGCGTGGTGACCGAGCGCGGTACGATCATGGCCGACTATGTGGTCGTCTGCACCGGCATCTGGGGCCGTTTGACCGCGGCGCTGGTCGGCGAGGACCTGCCCGTCATGCCGATCGACCATCCGCTGACCTTCTTCGGCCCGTACAACGAGTTCGCCGGCACCGGCAAGGAAATCGGCTGGCCGCTGCTGCGCGACCAGGGCAACTCTGCCTACATGCGCGACACCGGCGACCCCAAGACCGCCGAGGGCGGACAGATCGAATGGGGCTACTACGAGGAGACCAATCCGCGCCTCTGCCATCCGCGCGACCTCCTGGAAAAGGACCAGGCGCGGCTGTCGCCCTCGCAGCGCGACCTCGACATGGAGCAGATCCTTGCGCCGCTCGAGCGCGCCATGGAGCTGACGCCGATCCTCGGCGAGCTTGGCTACAATGAGAGCCACTCCTTCAACGGCCTGCTGCAGGTGACGACCGATGGCGGCCCGTCGATGGGCGAAAGCCAGAAGGTGAGGGGCCTGTGGTACGCCGTCGCCATCTGGGTTAAGGACGGCCCCGGCATGGGCAAGCTCATCGCCGACTGGATGACCGACGGCCGCACCTCGATCGACCATCACGCCATCGATTATGCGCGCTTCTACCCGCACCAGACGCAGGAGCAGTTCATCTGGGATCGCTGCACCGAGACGGCGATGAAGGTCTACAATCCGGCGGTGCACCCGCGCGAGCCATTCTCCAAGGGTCGCGACATCAGGCGCTCGCCGTTCTGGGAGCGCGAGAAGGAGCTCGGCGGCTACTTCATGGAGCTGGGCGGCTGGGAGCGCGCCCACGGCTATGCCGCCAACGAGCACCTGCTGGAGAAATACGGCAACCGAGTGCCGGTGCGCGAGGACGAATGGGACAACCGCCATTTCTGGCGCGTCTCCAATGCCGAGCACCTCGCCATGAGCGAAGACTGCGGCATCGTCAATCTCTCGCATTTCTCGATGTATGACGTCGAAGGCCCCGACCATGTCGCGCTGCTGGAATGGCTGTGCGCGGCCAAGATCGGCGGCGACAACAACATCGGCAAGGGCATCTACACCCACTTCCTCGACGAGGAAGGCATGGTGCGCGCCGACTTCACCGTTATCCGCATGGCCGATCGCTGCCGGGTGATCGACGGCGCCGACGCCGGCCCGCGCGACTTCCGTTACATGCAGCGTACTGCGCAGGACAAAGGTTTTGATGTCACCGTCACCGACGTGACCGAGAAGTACGTCACCATCGGCATCTGGGGACCGAACGCGCGGGCGACCCTACAGAAGGTTGTCGAGAACCCCGAGGGCCTGACCCCGGAGAACTTCCCGTTCGCCGCGATCAAGCCGATCCGGATCGGCGGCAAGGATGTGACGGCTTTCCGCATCTCCTATGTCGGCGAGCAGGGCTGGGAGCTGCACATGCGCTACGAGGACGGCCTGGCCGTCTGGGACGCGCTGCGCTCGACCGGCGTCATGCCGTTCGGCGTCGAGACCTATGCCAACACGCGCCGCATGGAAAAGAGCCTGCGGCTGCAGAATGCCGACCTGTTGACCGAGTACAATTTGCTCGAAGCCGACCTTGCCCGTCCGAAGGTCAAGGAGAACGACTTCTGCGGCAAGGCCAAGCACCTGGAATACCGCGCGCGCGAACATCAGCTGGCCATGCTGTGCACGCTGGTGATGACCGACAACATCGATCAGAACGGCGTCGCGCGCTATCCGGTCGGCACCATGCCGGTGCTGGATCCGGCAACCGGCGAGACGCTGGTCGACAAGCTCGGCCGCCGCTCCTTCACCACTTCGGTCGCCTATGGCCCGACCATCGGCAAGAACATCGCGCTCGCCTATCTGCCCTGGGCCTATGCCCAGGAAGGGCGCAGGCTCAACGTCGAATATTTCGGCGAGACCTATCCGGTCGAGGTCGCCGGCGTCGGCTACAAGCCGCTCTACGATCCCGAGAACCTGAAGCCGCGCAGCTGAGTTTCTTCAAACTGCATGAGAAGCCCGGCCCCGTGCCGGGCTTTTCGCTTTGTCCAGCCGTGATTCTCGCTTACCGTTGCGGCATGTCTGCTTTTGCCAGTGCAAGACATCTCCTTCCGGGCTGCGCCGCGCTGGCGTTGGCGCTTGGCACCGCGCCGGCATCTTCCGCCGAGCCCGTCGATATCGAACTGGTTCTGGCCGTCGACGTCTCGCTTTCCATGTCGCCCGAAGAGCTCGAGATCCAGCGCCATGGCTATGCGGCGGCCTTGACGCATGATCTCGTGCTCAAAGCCATTGCCGAAGGCGCCTATGGCAAAATCGCCGTCACCTATGTCGAATGGGCGGGCAGCAACTGGCAGCGTGTCATCGTGCCGTGGACGGCGATCGCCAATCGCGCCGATGCCGAGCGCGTGGTCGAGCAGCTCAACGCCCACCCGCCGGACAGCGCAAGGCGCACCTCGATTTCCGGCGCGCTGGAATTCGGCAGCGATCTCTTCGCCGAAAGCGGCTTTCAGGGCGTCAAGCGCGTCATCGACATCTCAGGCGACGGACCCAACAACCAGGGGGCGCCCGTCAACCTGGCGCGGGACATCGTTGTGAGCCAGGGCATCACCATCAACGGGCTGCCGTTGATGACGCGCGGCGGCTTCACCGGCGCCTACGACGTCAACGATCTCGACCGCTACTACAGCGACTGCGTCATCGGTGGTCCCGGCGCCTTCATGATACCGGTCAATGACTGGACGCAGTTCCCGGAAGCGATCCGCCGCAAGCTGGTGCTGGAACTTGCCGGCCCCGATTCGCCACAATGGGCGGCCGACGAGGCGGCCCATCCGCCCATGGTCCTCGCCCAGGACAAGCCGATCGTGGATTGTCAGGTCGGCGAGAAAATGTGGCGCGATCGCAGCTGGATGTTCGACAGCCGCTAGTTGTCACGCCCCGGCTTGCCTGTCCGGTGCCGGCCATGCAAAGTCGTTCCCGCCGTGCCGATCATACGGCGTCCATGCGCAAACGAGGAGACGTCCCATGAAATCTGTTGCAATCCTGATGGCGGCCGCATCGATATTTTGCGCCGGCAGCGCCAGTGCACAGTTTTACGGCGAGGCGGGCTGCATCATGTTCGAGGACTCGTATTTTCGCGGCCGCGCGCTGGAATTGGGGGCGGACGATTCGGTGAGCTTCCGTGGCGGCCAGTTCTGGAACGACCGCGTCTCTTCGGTGATCGTGCGCCGCGGCTGCACCCTCGTCGCCTATTCGGATACGCGGATGCGAGGCCGGTCGATCGAGCTCAATCGAAGGGTCCGCGATTTCAGCAATACCGGCTGGAACGATCGCATCTCATCGGCCGAATGCTATTGCGGCGAAAGGTACTGAGGCGGCCGTGACCTGAGCCTGGCTGCCCGCCGGTTCAAACCTAAATTCCAGATGTCGACCGGGTCTTGGCGCCGGTCGTCGGTGCTGCCGCTTCCATGTGCTCGTTCTGGCCGGTCTGCTGTTCCGCGGGCGTCGCCGTCGCCGCGCGTCGCGGCATCGCGATCACGCCGTCAAGCGCCTTCGCAATGGGCCCCGGACACGCGCCGAATGCCGTGCGGCTGGCGCTTGCCGCGCCGCCGATCGAGCGGCTCGAGGAGGCATTGCGCAGCTTGGCATGCATGCTGCATACGAGCGAGCAGGACTTTGCCTTCGTGGAGTAACCGCTTCGCCTTAGGCCGCCAGAAGCTGCTTGCGGTCGACGCGTTCCTGCTGCGGCGAGCGGGCATAGAGCTCACGGTAGCACTTGGAGAAATGCGAGGCGGAGACGAAGCCGCAGGCGACCGCCACCTCGACCACCGGCATCGATGACTGGATCAAGAGATGGCGGGCGCGGTCGAGCCGAATCTCCAGATAGTATCGGGCGGGTGAACGGCCCATCTCGGTGCGGAACAGGCGCTCGATCTGCCGGCGCGACAGATCGACATGGTCGGCGATCTCGATCAGCGACAGCGGCTCGGAGAGGTTCGCCTCCATTAGTTCGATGATGGTCAGCACCTTGGAGTTCTGCACGCCGAGGCGCGCCCGCAGCGGCAAGCGCTGGCGGTCGGTCGGGCTGCGCACGCGGTCGGTCAGCACCTGCTCGCAGACCCGGTTGACGAGGCTTTCGTCGAAATCGTCGCCGATCAGCTTCAGCATCATGTCGAGCGCCGCGGTGCCGCCGGCGCAGGTGTAGATATTCTGGTCGATCTCGAACAGGTCGGCAAAGACATTGGCCTTCGGGAAGGCCTCCGAGAAGCCGGGCAGGTTCTCCCAATGGATGGCGCAGCGCTTGTTGGACAACAGGCCGGCGGCGGCAAGGATATGCGCGCCGGTGCACAGTCCGCCGACGGCGACGCCGCGGTTGTATTCCTCGCGCAGCCAGGCGAAGGCCGACTTGTTCTGGTAGCGCTCGACATTGACGCCGCTGCAAACGATGGCCATGTTGGGCCGGTCCGGACCGGCCATCTTCTTGCGCTCCTCCTCGAGCGAGGTGTTGACGGCGCATTCGACGCCGTTCGAGGCGCGCACCGGCTTGCCGTCGATGCTGGCCAGGCGCCAGCTGTAGGCCTCGTAGCCGAGCATCCGGTTGGCCGACCGCAGCGGGTCGAGCGCCGTTGCGAAGGCGATCATGGTGAAGTCAGGAACGAGGAAGAACACAAACGATCTCTTGATCGGGTGCTTTACGGCATTCACGGGAAACCTCACGCGGCCATGACGCGAACAGGATGTCGCGAATAGCATAGCGACATCAGGAAAAACCATTCCTGTCAATCGCGTAGAGAGGTTTGGGACAATTAAATTTGCGACATGGGTCGCAAATGGGCAATTGCCTGGGGAATGGAGCCCGATGTGCTACCGGAGCGGGCAGACCCGCCCCTGGGCAAAAGAAACGCCGCTTCGGTCTTGCCGAAGCGGCGGGGAGGTTAACTTCACAGCGTCGGCGGGGAGGCGCCGCGCGTAAGTCTCAATATCAAGCGACGAAACCGAGGCGCGCGGCGGCCAAGGCGCCGGTCTGGCCAGGCATGGTCTTCGAAAGGCGCTGGCGCTCGAGCGCGGTCGTCAGGTTGGTTTCGCGGCGGGCGAAGAGGCGGGCAAAAAGCTTCATAATCATCTCCATTCGGTTGCTCAGACGGGTCGCCTTCGCGTGATGGAGTGGGGCAGCTCGTTTGCTGGCGTTGATATAGGCTTGTGCGAACGAAAACTAAATCGCAAAAACGAAGCGCTTGTTATGAAAAGCGACACCGATTGCGACAATTTTGGGCAATGCGCCCAGGATTTACGATTGTTTACAAGGCGTTAAATCGAAAAATGCGGCGTTATGCGATTGGCTCATATGCGTCATGCAGCTGTAGCATGGCTTTGAAAAATCATTTGAATGCAAACAAAACAGACGGTTGGGCAAAATAGAGAGGCCTGCCGGGCTGGGTCCGCCGGGCAGGCCTTCAGGATTTGATACACACGATTTACTTCGCTCCGGCCCAGGATCCGACACCGAGACGAGCGCCGGTCTTGGCATCGGCGGCTTCCGGCCAGCCGATATCCTTCTGCAGTTCAATCGGCAGCGCGTGGATGGCGCGTTCGGTCTGATAGCGAGCGCGGGCCGCGCTGAATTCGGTCGCAAACCGACCGAGGGACGACAGGATAGACATTTCATTCTCCTTTGCGTTGCGCCGGGAGTTGGCCGGCGGAAGCGTTGCGTCAGGTCTGTTTCAGCTTCATTTCATGTCTTGCAGGTCTGTGCCGCGGTCGTTTCACGGCTGCTTTTGGCAACAGCCTGCTTCGATGGAGTTGACTATCCTCCCAAACTGGAGTTCAATCAAACGAAATGGAATGATCGTTCACATCAGAAAAATTGAAGGCTGATCCCGATGAACGCCCCACTCAATCACCCGCTGCCGCTGCTCGATCTCGATGTCCTGCGCACCTTCGTTGCGATCGCCGAGACCGGCAGCTTCACCACCGCCGCTACGGCCGTCTTCCGCACGCCTTCGGCCGTCTCCATGCAGATCAAGAAGCTGGAGGACATTCTCGGCCGCTCCGTCTTCGCGCGCGACGCGCGCTCGGTGACGCTGACGACGGACGGCGAGATGCTGCTCGGCTATGCCCGCCGGCTGTTGTCGATCAACCGCGAGGTGGTGTCGAAGTTCATCATTCCCGACATTGTCGGCGTGGTGCGGCTGGGCTCGCCGGACGACTATGGCGAGCGCGTGCTGCCACATGTCTTGAAGCGTTTCGCGCAGTCGCATCCCTCGATCGCGGTCGATGTCACCATCGACCAGAGCATCAATCTGCGCCGGCGCATGGACGACCGGGCGCTCGACATCACGCTGCTGACCAATTCCTACAAGACCAGCGCGCTGGGTGCCGAGGTGCTGTTGACCGAACCGATCGTTTGGGCCGGCGCCAAGGGCGGCTGCGCGCATCTGCGCGAACCGCTGCCGGTGTCGCTGTGGGAAGAGGGCTGCATCTGGCGGGCAGGGGCGCTCGAGGCGCTGGGACGCGAGGGCCGCAACTATCGCGTCGCTTATATGAGCGCGCACACGGCCGGCCAGCGCGCCGCGATCATGGCCGATCTCGCGGTCGCGCCGCTGCCCAAATCCTTCCTCGGCAACGAGATGGTCGAGCTCGGGCCGAAGGACGGCATGCCCGACATTGG
This sequence comes from Mesorhizobium sp. M4B.F.Ca.ET.058.02.1.1, assembly GCF_003952505.1. Lineage (NCBI taxonomy): Bacteria > Pseudomonadati > Pseudomonadota > Alphaproteobacteria > Hyphomicrobiales > Phyllobacteriaceae > Mesorhizobium > Mesorhizobium sp. M4B.F.Ca.ET.058.02.1.1. The sequence continues at coordinate 278,849 of NZ_CP034450.1, forward strand.
CACCTACAATCTCGCCATGGTGGTGGCGCCCGACGCCAGCGCGCCGGTGAAGGCGGTTGCCGACCACATCCGCGCGACTTTCGAGCTGTTCCGGGAAACCGGAAAGTTCTGATGAGCCTTGCTGTCAGTCGCGTTTCGGTGCTCAGCGATCTTGTCACGTGCGGAAAGCCGATTGATGTTCTGGCTGCAACGATGAGTGACTTGGGTTGGTCCGAGACGCCGATGGTTGTCCTGACCACTGACCATATTTTGAGCGTGCTCCGACGGTTCCAGTCAGGAGAACTCACTGCTGCGGACGTGGAGGCGTGGGCGGACCTGATCGAATGCAGGGAAGATATCGACTACCAGCCAGATCGACATGAAGACATACTGGAAGCGATCTATGTGTTGGCCAATCCGGTCTTGAATGGCCCACTTGATGAAGCCCTGACGGACCAAGTGATCGCCTCGCTCTCTGCTTGACGAGTGGTTTTATCACTGCTGAGAAAAGCGACGATGCTGTTGCGCGCGCGCCGCGTCTCCGGCATCTCGATCAGCGGCCAGACGTGGAACATGCCTTCTTCGTAGACGACCTCCACCTCGACACCGGCGGCGCGCGCTTTCTCGGCGAAGATCAGGTTGTCGGGGCTGAGCAGGTCGTGCGAGCCGGTCAGAAGAAGCGTCTTCGGCAGTACCGAAAGGTCGCCATAGAGCGGGCTGATGTGCCAGTCGGCGCGATCGATGCCGGCGCTGTAGAGCCGGATCGCCTCCAGCCCGCCGGCGATGCCAAGCCACGGATCGTTACGCTCGGCCTCGAACACTTCGGGGTTGGAGAGCGACATGTCGAGCCCGGGCGAAATCAGGACGTGGCGTGCCGGCAGCGGCAGGCCGTCCTCGGCCGCCATCATGGTCAGTACCACGGCCATGTTGCCGCCGGCGGAATCGCCCATAAAGGCGATGTTTTCGGCGCCGGTCTCGCCGAGCATCTGCCGGTAGACCTCGCCGACCATGCCGAACATGTCATGGAAATCGTGCTCGGGCGCGATCGGATAGATCGGCACCGTGATACCATAGCCCAGCCGCTCGGCCATCTCGACGATCAGCCCCCAATGATAGGAGGTGATCTGGAAGACATAGGCGCCGCCATGCAGATAGAGGATCCGCTTTCGCTCGCCGGCCCTCGGCGCGATCTCGTAGACGGGAAATCCGTTGACGCGGCGCTCGGCAATGTCGAGGCGATGACGCAGCGATGCCGGCGGATGATGGTCCTCGGTCTTGCGGGCGTAAGAAATCCAGCGCTGCAGGTTTTCCGGACTGGAAAAAGCCTTCTTGCGGCTATGCCTGAGGACAAAGGAAACGACGTGGCTTTTGAAACTGGGCATGCCGACACACGGACTTCGGCCGGAGCCGACTAAGAGAATTTCCCCTCTGTTCGGAAGATCGTACCTTGCCCGCAAATGTCAAGATTTGCGCTCGACACAACACGCTTGTGTGATCCGGCGACTGCCAGGTTCAGGGCCGCGGCAGCAACGCCACGCGCAACTTGTTGTCACCGGCAGCCGGAGCCGTGCCACGACCCCGGCGCTTGGCCAGCAGCTTGTATTTGTCGGCGAAGGTCATCAGCGCGCCGATCCCAGAAGCAGCTGCGCGAGCACGGCCTGCGGATCATTCGGCGGTGACGCCGGCCAGCCAATGTCCTTCTGGATGTCGAGGGGCAGGCTGTTCAGCGCCCGGATAGACTTGCTCCTGTTGTGCGCATGCTTGATGGCCACCCCATAGCGGCCGAGGCTTTCGAACATCGACATGGTGTTTTCCTCCGGAAGCGGCGGCGGGAAGACATTTCCGGCCTGCCGTTCGATGGGTGCCTAAATGCGCCTTGCGCGTTTCCAGCGGATTTCACGAAAACAGCATTTCGGTTTCCGGATCGGGCGATCCGGAAACATTTGCATGCAAATGAAAATGGAAAAGTCTGAAGATCGGCGAGAGGCCGCTAGCCTCGGCCGCGCCTTGCCGCATGACCCTCGCGCGAACGGCGGCGTGGCGCCGCGTCGCCGGCTATGCCGTCCTCGCTGACTGTCTTCCTGGGCGGCAGTTTGACCGCCGCCGACAGCTTCGGGAACGGGTCGATCTTGTTCGGCAGGGCCATGGCGTAGACGAAGTGCTCCTGGAATTTCGGCTCCAGCGCGGTCTCGATCTTCTCGATCCGGCTTACCGTCTCCTCGATCTCGCGGCGGTAGCCGCGATTGAGCAGCGCCATGCGGGCGCCGGCGCCGGCCGCGTTACCGACGGCCGAGACCTTGTCGAGGTCGCAGTCGGGGATCAGGCCGAGCACCATGGCGTATTTGGGATCGATGAAGGAGCCGAAAGCGCCGGCGAAATGGATGCGGTCGACATGCTCGGTGTGCTGCTTTTCCATCAGCAGCTTAGTGCCGGCGTAGAGCGCCGCCTTAGCGAGCTGGATGGCGCGTACGTCGTTCTGGGTGATGGTGATTCGGGGCTCGCCATCCTTCAGGACATAGGAGAAGGTGCGGCCGTTGGCGATGATGCGCGGCGAGCGCGCGGAGAGCGACCCGTCGACGACGCCATCTTCCGAGATGATGCCGGCGAGATACATCTCCGCCACCACCTCGATGATGCCGGAGCCGCAGATGCCCGTGACGCCGGTCGATTGCACGCTTTCGGCGAAGCCCGGCTGATCGGACCATAGTTCCGAGCCGATGACGCGGTATTTCGGCTCCAGCGTCTCGGCATCGATGCGCACGCGCTCGATGGCGCCCGGTGCTGCCCGCTGGCCGCCGGAAATCTCCGCGCCCTCGAAGGCCGGGCCGGTGGGCGAAGAGGCCGCCACGACCCTGGTGCGGTTGCCGAGCACGATCTCGGCATTGGTGCCGACGTCGACGATCAGCATCATCTCGTCCTGGCGGTGTGGGCCTTCCGACAGCGTCACCGCCGCCGCGTCGGCGCCGACATGGCCGGCAATGCAAGGCAGCATGTAGAGGCGGGCGCCCTGATTGAGCTTCAGGCCAATATCGGAGGTCTTGATGCGCACCGCGCCCGAGACCGCGAGCGCGAAGGGCGCGCCGCCGAGCTCGGTCGGATCGATGCCGAGGAACAGATGGTGCATGATCGGATTGCCGACGAAGACGGAGTCCAGGATGTCGTTGCGCTGCACATTGCCTTCGGCGCAAACCTTGTCGACCAGGCTGGAAATCGCCTCGCGCACCGCGACCGTCATGCCTTCGCGGCCGTCCGGATTCATCATCACATAGGAGACACGGCTCATCAGATCCTCGCCGAAGCGGATCTGCGGGTTCGATGTGCCGGAAGAGGCCGCGACACGGCCGGACAGCAGCGACACCAGATGCATGGCGATGGTGGTCGAGCCGATATCGCAGGCGAGTCCGTAAGCCTCGTTCTTGAGGCCTGGCCACAGCGCGATGACGCGCGCGATATCACTGTCGGCATCCTTGTAGATGGCGGCGGTGGCGGTCCAGTTGCCCTTGCGCAGGATGCCCTGCACCTGCGGCATCAGGTAGAAGTCGAACTCGAGGCTCTTGAAGCCCCAGTCCTTCATCAGCGCGATCTTCAGGCGGTCGAGATCGCCGAGCGGCTTGTGCATGTCGGGCTCTTCGATCTCGACATAGCACATGCGCACTGCCGTATCGCGGGCGATCACCCTGGTGTCGGCATCCTTGCGGATGGTTTGGGCGTTGATGACCGTGTCCTGCGGCACGTCGATGACGAGGTCGCCGAGGATCTGCGCCGAGCAGGAGAGGCGCCGCCGCTCGGGAAGGCCGCGCACGCGCTCGTAGCGCTCCTCCTTGGCGCCCTTGGGCGAAATGTGGTCGTTGGAAGAGACGATCTTGTGCTTGGCGAAATTGCCTTCCTGCACCTCGATCTGGCAGCGCCCGCAAGTGGCGCGTCCGCCACAGACGCTTTCGACATAGACGCCGAGTTGACGCGCCGCGTCGAGCACCGGCGTGCCGACCGGAAACCGCCCGCGCTTGCCGGACGGCATGAACAGCACGAGCGGATCGGTGATGTTGGCAGGCGAGTTCACGATTGCGCGCTTATCCCCTGGCCATCCGGGCTTCGCGGCCGCCGCGGCGACGGCCGCCATTGCCGGCGCCTTCGCCGGGAGCGTTGACCGCCACCGGAGCGGCAACCGCATGGCCGCCTTCGGCCGGCTTGTAGTCCTTGTAGGTGCGGATCCAGTTGGTGCAGTTCTCGTCGGTGCCGTTCAGCACATTGGCGCCGCGCACCGCTTCCATTTCCTGCGGGCGCACCGGGTTCATGATCGCCGAGGTCATGCCGGCGCCGATCACCATCGGGATGAAGGCGGCGTTGATGCCGTGGCGGTGCGGCAGGCCGAAGGAGATGTTGGAGAGGCCGCACGTGGTGTTGACCTTGAGCTCCTCGCGCAGGCGGCGCAGCAGCGCGAACACCTGGCGGCCGGCATCGCCCAGCGCGCCGATCGGCATCACCAGCGGGTCGACGACAACGTCATGGGCGGGAATGCCGAAATCGGCGCAGCGCTCGACGATCTTCTTGGCGACGGCGAAACGCACGTCAGGATCCATCGAGATGCCGGTCTCGTCGTTGGAGATGGCGACGACCGGGACGTTGTACTTCTTGACCAGCGGCAGGATCGCTTCGAGCTTCTCTTCCTCGCCGGTGACCGAGTTGACCAGCGGGCGGCCCTTGGCAACCTTCAGCGCCGCCTCGATGGCAGCGGTGACCGAACTGTCGATCGACAGCGGCAGGTCGACCAGGCCCTGCACGATCTCCAGCGTCTGCACCAGCAGCGCCGGCTCGGTGGCATTGGGGTCGACGGCGGTGACGCCGGCATTGACGTCGAGCATGGTGGCGCCGCAGGCGGCCTGCTCCAGCGCGTCCTTGATGACGGTCTCGAAGTTGCCGGCCACCATTTCGGCGGCGAGCTTCTTGCGGCCCGTCGGGTTGATGCGCTCGCCGATCACGCAGAAGGGCTGGTCGAAGCCGATGATGATTTCTCTGGTCGCCGACGCGACGATGGTGCGGGTCATGCAATCTCTCCGTCGTGATATAAAGAGTTCTTTATATCGTTATCTGATTTCGTTCAAGCGAATGGTGATCGCCCGGGCTCTCAATGCGCGGTCTTCACCATGTCCACCTGGGTTTCGGTAATCTCGTCATGCAGAATGTGATCGAGCCGCTCTGCGACCAGCTGGTCGTCGCGGCGGATTTCGCGCTTCCAGGGCTGGCGGCCCTTCAGCACGCCCGATTCATCGACGATCTCGGCGACATATTCCTCTTGCCGGTAGGCCATCACATGGACGCCGGCGACGCCCGGAATTTCCTTCACCTCGTTGATGATGTCGATGCAGAGCTGCTTGCCTTCCTTCTTCTGGTCCTGCGCTCCTTCCAGCCGCTTGATGATCGCGTCGGGGATATGGATGCCCGGCACGTTGGAACGGATCCACTTGGCCGTCTTGGCCGAGGCCAGCGGCCCGACGCCGCACAGGATGAAGACCTTTTCGGTGTGGCCGAGATCGCGCGCCTTTTGCATGAAGGTTTTGAACATCGGCACGTCGAAGCAGTACTGCGTCTGCACGAACTGGGCGCCGGCGGCGATCTTCTTGCCGAGATGGATCGGGCGGAAATCGAAGGGCGGGGCGAAGGGATTGACGGCGGCGCCTAGAAAGATCTGCGGCGGCGTCGTCAGCTTGCGGCCGGACAGGAACTTGCCGTTGTCGCGCATGATGCGGCAGGTCTCGAGCAGCGACATCGAATCGAGGTCGAACACCGGCTTTGCGCCGGGCTGGTCGCCGGCCTGCACACCGTCGCCGGTAAGGCAGAGCATGTTGGCGACGCCCATCGCGGCGCCGCCCAGCACGTCGCCCTGGATGGCGATGCGGTTCTTGTCGCGGCAGGCGATCTGCATGATCGGGGCGTAGCCCATGCGGGTCAGCAGCGCGCAGATGCCGACCGAGGACATGTGGCAATTGGCGCCGGAGGCATCGACGGCATTGATGGCGTCGACCCAGCCGTCGAAAATCCTGGCGCGGTTATAGACGTCCTCCGGATCGGCGCTGTCGGGCGGGTTGAGCTCGGTGGTGACCGCGAACTCGCCGCGCCTTAGCACGCGCTCCAGCCGGCCGCGCGAAGTATGGCCGGGCAGGGGATCGAGCGGCAGGTGGATGCCGGCCGGGTTCTCGTCGCGCTGGCGGATGGTCATGCGGAGGCTCCGGTTTTAGGCGTATTCTGGGCAGCCTCGCGGGTTGCGGCCGCTTGCGCGGTGACACGCAGCCAGGCGGAGGTTTCGCGCAGCGACTGGTCGACCGGCTTCTGCACGTCGAGGATCTTGTCGCCATGCACCATGTTACGCGAACCTTCCCAGGCCTTGACCCAGACGCAAGGCATGTCGGGCTCGACCTCGCAATTGCCGTTGGCGCGCACGCCGCCGCATGGGCCGTTGCGCAACTGCTTCGGGCAGTTCATCGGGCAGGACATGCCGGTCGAGGACAAGACGCACTGGCCGCACATGCGGCAGTCGAACATGAAGCCCTTGACGCGCTTCTCGACGAATTTGACCGGGGCCTCGACGCGGCCATAGCCGATGCCCTTCCACAAGGGATGCAGCAGCAGGAAGACGTCGGCGAAGCGGCTGTAGAACCATTCGAGCAATCGCGAGTGCCGGATCGACCATAATCTCACCGCGAAGGAGCGCTGGACGCGCCGCTGCGGCGATACGTCGGCCGGCTTGTAGTCGGATTTCGGCGCTGCCTTCTTGACCAGGGTGGCCTGGGTAACGGTCGGTTGCTTATCAGACATTTTCTTTTCCGCCCGCCTTGACCAGAGCGACCAGCCGCTCGCGGTCGTATTTCGTGTCGAGCTCTTGGAAGGCCTTTTCGACCTCGGCTTCGATGTCGTCGCCGACCGGAACCGGGTCGGCCTTGCGCCATTCGGCCAGATAGTCGTCCGTACCGCCGGCGCCAGTGCGCATGGCGCACATGTCGATCGCCTCGGTGAAGCGCAGCGGCAGTTCGCGCTTGGCGTTCTGCCGGCCCTTCCTGACGATGACCTGGGCGGGGATGTCGCGCCAGTAGACGACGATCAGATCGGCCATAAATTTCTCACTCCTCGAAGCTGCGAGCATTGCCGCATGCGCATTGGGGCCGCTTGTTATGGGACGACGCGCGCGCATTCAAAAGCGACGCTATTGGAGGTCGCAAAAAGAAAGGTGAAATAGAGTGGCCGGCCGGCTACCAGATGCGCTTCGTCAAGCCGGTCCAAAGGTAGTACCAGATCGTCGGATGGTACCACTGTTTCGAGGGCAGGCCGGGATCGAATGTGGCGAGCTTGTCCGCCAGGGCGTCACCGACCGCTGCGACGCAGATGTCGCGCGAGAACGCCGCCTGCCGCAGCGCGTAGCTTGAGATGGTGTCGCCCGGTTCAGGCTTGCCGCGGGCCTGCCTCAGCACGCCGCCGGTGTCGACGCCGGCATCGACCAGATGCACGGTGGTGCCGAAATTGCCCGTGTCGCCCGAGGCCAGCGCCCAGTAGCCGCCGTTCATGCCCCGATATTTGGGTGAGATGCCGGCATGATAGTTGAGCACCGGGCATGGCATCTTCGCCAGCGTCTGCCTCGACAACAGCCGGCAGCCGGCAAGTAGCACTACGCCTGGCTTGATGTCCGCGATCGCCTGAAGGGACTCTGGCGCGTTGGCCGAGGGGACGTCGATTCTGGTCTGGCCGGGCCGGGGTTCGGTCTCCAGTTTCTGCTCGGCGATCAATCGTGCCGCATGGCCGGAAAACAAGCGTTTGCCGAGCCGCGTCAGCACCATAGTGCCGAGTTGCCCGATGGCCGAGATCCAGCCTTGACGCCGAGCCCGGCCGAGAAGCAATTGCTTTTTGGATTCAGGTGTTTCGACGATGACGCTGACAGGACCCAGCCGGTCGGCGATGGCGTTGACGATCGCCCAGATGTGCGGACCGCCCTCGGTGACGACGACGATCGGTCGTGGATCTGCCATTGGCGCTGCCATGGTTCGTGCCGCCCCTAGGGAACACCTGGTGTCGGAGCGCCCGGCGCGCCCGGATGGGAGCGGCCTGCGCAAACGCGCGGCATGCTAGGCTGGCCGGGTTAATCCTTGGTGACGGCCCGATCGGCGGAAGGAATCAGCGCTTGAATTCCATGATGTCGAGCTTCGATTCGTAGTAGGGCGCCGGGAATTCAATGCGCCATTCGCTGGCGCTGTTGCGGAAGGCATAGCCGACCTGGTCGCTTTGCGGGCCGCTGCCATAGGGCTTGGCCGGATCTTCGTTGACGGTGAAGGAGCCGAGATAGATGGCGCGTTTTTCGCTGTCGTCGAAGAAGCGGCCCTTGGTGCGCTGCGAGCCGCTTACCTTTTCCAGCCTCCAGCCGGAGCCGTCATCGCTCACCTTGCATTTGAACCAGCCGTAGATGACGAGCGGGCTCAAGCCGCCGGCCTTGATGGTGCGGCACTTCCAGTTGCCGGTTAGGTCCTTGTCTGAGAAAGCGACCAGCGGCTTGGCGAGCAGGCTATCCAACTGCTTGACCTCGGCCGGATCGCCGGCCTTCGCCTCTTCGAGGGCCGCCTTGCGCGTCTCGCCATATTTGCCGAGCCGCGCCTTGTCGGCGGCGGTGATCAGCTTCTGCACCTCCCCATCGGCGTGAGCCGGCACGATCAGGCAGACACCCAGACTCACAGACAGAAGCAAAGCCCGGAAACGCATCGAATTCCCCCTCTTGACTAGCAGGTCAGCCGAAAGCGGCGGCTTCGGCCAGTTCCGTCGTCAGATCGCCATAGCCGGTCGGGCGGCGTTCATAGGCAAGTCCCAGCAGAGCTGCCGCCTTCTCGGCGACCTTGTCGAGTTCCGGGTCGTCGGTCTGGGCGATATAGACCAGCTTCTTGTAATTGCCGAAATAGTCCTTGATCAGCTCCGGATGCTTGTCGAGGCCCAGCGGCTTCATGAAGAAGGCATCGAACTGGCGGCAGAGGAAATCGGTCATGTAGAACGACATCATGTCGTCGTCGGCGACCTTCGCGTAGGCGTCCATGCCCTGGTAGAAGGCGAAGCAGTGCGGGCCGGCCATGCGCTCGACGCCGTGCTTCTCGCAGATGCGATCGAGCATGCCGCCGGTGCCGCAGTCGGCATAGCCGACGAAGATGTGCCGGTAGCCCTCGGCCTTGGCCTTTTCGATCGCGTTGTCCATGGCCGGCGGGATGCGGTCGGGATAGAAATGGAACTCCGCCGGCAGGCAGGTCAGGTCGAGATGATCGAGCCCGAGCTGCTGCTTGACGGCCAGAACTTCGCGCGCAATCATCCCGCAGGCGATGACGAGCAGCCTTTCGCCTTGATCGGGTTGCGCTTTTCGCACGGCACTCATAGAACCAGCCAAACCGACTTGGTTGCGTTATCTTCGAATCTACAGAACGAGGGAGACACCGTCCATGAAACTGTCGCGCCTTGGCCCCGTCGCCATTCTTGCCTGCGCGCTCGCCCTTTCGGCCTGCGCCAATACGATCCGCGGGGTCGGCAAGGACGTCAAATCGACCGCCAATGCCGTCGAGGACACGGTCAAGAATCCCTAATCCACGGTCTTCCAGAATCTGGGAACAAAAAAGCCGCGCTGCAAGGCGCGGCTTTTTTCATTGGTCGTTGCCAAGCGGCTGGGCTCAGGCCGAAGCCCGCACATTGTGCTTGCGCTTCATGAAGTCCTTGGCGGTCTCGACCGCGACCGCCGCGTCGCGGCAGTAGGCGTCGGCGCCGACAGCCTTGCCGAACTCCTCGTTGAGCGGCGCGCCGCCGACCAGCACGACATAGTCGTCGCGGATGCCCTTTTCCTTCATCGTGTCGATGACGACCTTCATGTAGGGCATGGTGGTGGTCAGCAGCGCCGACATGCCGATGATGTCGGGCTGGTGCTGCTCGATCGCCTCCAGATACTTCTCGACCGCATTGTTGATGCCGAGGTCAATGACGTCGAAGCCGGCGCCCTCCATCATCATGCCGACGAGGTTCTTGCCGATGTCGTGGATGTCGCCCTTGACGGTGCCGATCACCATCTTGCCCTGCTTGGGCGCGCCGGTGGCGGCAAGCAGCGGGCGCAGGATGGCCATGCCGGCCTTCATGGCGTTGGCCGACAACAGCACTTCCGGCACGAACAGGATGCCGTCGCGAAAATCCTCGCCGACGATGCGCATGCCTTCGACCAGCGCCTCGGTCAGCACCTTGTAGGGTGCCCAGCCGCGCTCGAGAAGGATATGCGTGCCTTCCTCGATCTCTTCCTTCAGACCATCATAAAGGTCGTCGTGCATCTGCTGCACGAGCTCGTCGTCGGAAAGCTCGGAAAGGATGATCTCGTCGTCGGACATTTTTTTCTCGGGCTCCTTGCTGCTCGGAATGTCTGCGGCAGCCTAAAATTGATGCGCCAATACCTAACCCGCGAGGGCCGCGTATCCATAGCTGATTTGCGACTTCCCGCAAAAGGAAAGCGACCGCAAATCTATTGGAATTCTTGTCGATTTTGCGACAGGCGTTGGCGCTGGCTGGCCGTTTCGAATAGGGTGCATGGCTACGATCCGGCGAGAGCAGCCGCACGCGGCCGCAATCCACATCAGGTCAGAACAAAATCAGGGAAGAACGATCATGAGCGAGAACGCGGCAGTCGAGCAGGAGCCGTCGAGCGGCAGACGCGGGCGCGGCGCTGGCAGTGGCGCGGCGGCGCGACGGGCAGCGCGCTCGGGCGGGGGTCCGGGCACCCAGCTCACCTACATCAAGCGCAAGATCAACGTCTATGAAGTGCTGGACGAGGAAGGGTTGGCGCTGATCGAGAAGAACACCGACACGGTGCTCGAAGAGATCGGCATCATCTTCCGCGACGACGCCGAAGCCCTGCAGCTCTGGAAAGAGGCCGGCGCCGACGTCAAGGGCGAGCGCGTGCATTTCCCGAAAGGGCTCTGCCGTTCGCTGCTCAAGACAGCGCCGTCCGTCTACACCCAGCATGCGCGCAACCCCGAACGCTCGGTGCAGATCGGCGGCAAAGCGACGGTGTTCGCGCCGGTCTATGGCCCGCCCTTCGTGCGCGATCTCGACGGCAACCGCCGCTATGCGACTATCGAGGATTTCCGGAATTTCGTGAAGCTCGCCTATATGGCGCCGTCGATCCACCATTCGGGCGGCACGGTGTGCGAGCCGGTCGACGTTCCCGTCAACAAGCGCCATCTCGATATGGTCTACAGCCATATCAAATATTCCGACAAACCGTTCATGGGCTCGGTGACCGCGCCGGAGCGCGCCGAGGACACGGTGGCGATGGCCAAGCTTGTGTTCGGCGACGACTTCGTCGAGAACAACACGGTGCTGACCAGCCTTATCAACGCCAACTCGCCGATGGTGTTCGACGAGACGATGCTCGGCGCGTTGAAGGTCTATTCGCGCCACAACCAGGCCTGCATCGTCACGCCGTTCATCCTTGCCGGCGCGATGAGCCCGGTGACGGTCGCCGGCACGCTGACGCAGGTGCTGGCCGAGGTGCTGGCCGGCGCATCGTTCACGCAGTTGATCCGGCCGGGCGCGCCGGTGCTGTTCGGCACTTTCGCCTCGTCGATCTCGATGCAGTCGGGCGCGCCGACCTTCGGCACGCCGGAACCATCGCTGGTCTCCTATGGCGCCGCGCAGCTTGCCCGCCGTCTCGGCCTGCCGTTCCGCACCGGCGGTTCGCTCTGCGCCGCGAAGATCCCGGACGCGCAGGCGGCTTACGAGAGCGCCAACACGCTGAACTCGACCATTCTTGCCGGCGCGAATTTCGTGCTGCACTCGGCCGGCTGGCTCGAGGGTGGGCTGGCGTCCTGCTACGAGAAGTTCATGATGGACATCGACCAGCTCGGCATGCAGCAGAAATTCTCCGAGGGCGTCGACCTGTCGGAAAACGGCCAGGCGATGGACGCCATCCGCCAAGTCGGTCCGGGCAGCCACTATCTCGGCTGCGACCACACCCAGGCCAATTTCCAGACCGCCTTCTACCGCTCCAACATTGCCGACAACAATTCCTACGAGCAGTGGCTGGCGGAAGGCGAAAAGACCGCGCCGCAGCGGGCTAACGAGCTCGCCCGCCGCTGGCTGGAAAGCTACGAGGCGCCTTACCTCGATCCGGCGATCGACGAGGCCCTGACCGACTTCATCGCCAGGAAGAAAGGCTCGATGGCCGACGCCTTCACTTGAAAGGAGCCCGAGTCAGGCCGGGCTAAAGTGGCCGACATCATCCACAAGGAAGTCTGGCGGAGCGCATTCTCCGAGCCGGGCAAGAAGGGATGATTGTTTCGCGCGGCACGGTCGACGATGTCTCGGCCGTGCTCGCGGTCGATGGCTTGATCCCGCGCGGCGGCTTCCGTTTCACGAGCCAAGACACAGTACCCGCCGGGCGCTCCGGCATGCCCGCCAGGTCCATCCTGCTGGTCGGGCAGGCGGGTGCTGCGCCGTGGCCGCATTTCCTGCGCTGGCAGGAGCGGCAACCGCAGGCCATCGCCAATCCGCTCGACACCTGGGCGCGCGAAGTGATCGGCTCGGTTGCGGAAAAGTTCGGCGCGCGCGCCGTGTCGCCCTCCGACAGGCCGTATCTCCCGTTCCAGCAATGGGCGATGCGGGCGGAGGGATTAAGGCCTTCGCCGCTCGGCATTCTGATGCATCCGCGCTACGGGCTCTGGCACGCCTATCGCGGCGCGCTGCTGTTCGAAGAGACGATCTCGATTCCCGAAGCTGACGCAACTCTCCATCTTTGCGATGCATGTGTCGAAAAACCTTGCCTGAAATCCTGCCCGGTCGACGCCTATGCGGCGGATGGTTTCGCGCACCAGGCCTGTCTGGCGCATGTGCGCGGTGCTGATGGCGCGCCTTGCCGCACCGGCGGCTGCCTCGACCGCAACGCCTGTCCCTTTGGCGCCGACTATCGCTATCCAGCCGATGTTCAGGCCTTCCATATGGCGTCGTTCGCCGGCCTGTAGCGATGGTTCCGAGCCGCACGGAAACTTGACCGCGATTGAGATGTCGTGGCTTGCCCTGACGGCGGGCGCGGATATCTATCGCGTGGCAGCAAGCGGAGCGCGCAATGACGAAGCAGGACCTCGAGATCAAGACCCAGGATGGTACGGCGAAAGCCGGGCTGTTTCGTCCAGCCGCGCCGGCCAAGGCCGGAATCATCCTCTACATGGATATTTTCGGTCCGCGCACGGCGCTCGACCAGATGGCCGAGCGCCTTGCTGGGCAAGGCTACGCCGTGCTGGTTCCCGATCTCTTCTACCGCAGCGTGCCCTACGGTCCGTTCGACCCCAAGACCGCCTTTGCCGATGAAAAGACCAAGGCCGCGCTGTCGGCGTTGAGCGGCGGCACCACGCAGGACATGACCATTCGCGACGGCGGCGCCTTCCTCGACGCGCTGGCCGCCGAGGGCATCACCGGACCGGTTGGCGTCGTCGGCTACTGCATGGGTGGCGCGCGGGCGCTGAACGCGGCGGCGAGCTATCCGCACCGGATCGTTGCCGCCGCCAGCTTCCATGGTGGCAATCTAGCCAGCGATGCCGCGGACAGCCCGCACCGCAAGGCAGCAATGATCAAGGCGCGCGTCTATGTCGGTGTTGCCGGCGTCGACCGCAGCTTTCCGCCGGAACAGTCGGCGCGGCTGGCCGAAGCGCTGAGAGTGGCCGAGGTCGACCATGTGATCGAGAACTATGTCGGCATGGGGCATGGATGGTGCGTGCAGGATCACAGTGCCTATGATGAAGCCGGTGCTGAGCGCCACTGGAAGCGGTTGACCACGTTGTTTGCCGAAACCCTCGGGTAAAGTTTGGCTCCCCTTTTTTGGCGGCGGTGCGCGGCTTCGAAAGTTTGCCCCGCCCCTCATCCGCCCTTCGGGCACCTTCTCCCCGTGAACGGGGAGAAGGGAAAAGCGCTGCGGCAAAAAAATCTTTCCATAACCCCAAGGATTAGCCATTAGCCTTCGTCCAATAAGCAAATGATGGCGATGATGCTGGACGAGGGCGAACCCTCCGACGTCGAATTGATCGGGCGGGCGAAGGGCGGAGACAGGGGTGCTTTCGGCAAATTGCTCGAAAGGCACTATGGCTTCGTCTATCGCGCCGCCTATCGCTGGTGCGGCAGGAAGGCGGACGCCGAAGACATCGCCCAGGAAGTCTGCGTCCGGCTCGGCCGGGCGATCCGCGACTACCATGGTAAGGGCGCGTTCACGACGTGGCTCTACACCATGACGCTGAACGCGGCGCGCGACATGATGCGCAAGAGCGCCCGCGACACCCAGAAGACCGAGGCCTACGGCGCCTATGCGCTGATCGCGGGAGAGGCGGCGGCGGAACTCGAGGACCCGGCCGAGGCGCTATGGACGGCCGTGCGCAAGCTGCCGGACAAGCAGCGCGATGCCGTGCTGCTCGTCTATGGCGAGGGGCTCAGCCACGCGGACGCCGCCGAGGCGATGGCGATCTCGGAGACGACGGTTTCCTGGCACATCCATGAAGCGAAGAAACGGCTGAGGACGTTGATGCGTTCAGCCGGGGAAGTGTGACCATGGTCGACGACAACGAACTCGAAAGGCTGCGCAACATCACGGCACCGGCACCCGACGCCGAGGCGAAGGCGCGCGCGATCGCTGCCGCCATGCAGGCTTTCGACGAGCAGGAAAAAATCTTCGTCGCCGCCCAAGGATCGGCCGGCGGGCTTCGTCTCACAGAGCGGGTACAGAAGCTCTGGAGAGAGATCATGCAAAAGAAACTGATCGCCACGCCGGCCATTGCCGGGCTCGTCGCCCTGCCGATCGCCGGATACGCCACCTTGCAGATGCTGAGGGAGGCGCCACCGCAGATTGGCGGCGACGAGAAGATCACCGAGACGCTGGCCGACAAGCCATCGACGAACGGACCGGCGACGCTGAAGCCGGTCCCTCCGACGGAGGCCGACAAGCAGAAGAAGGACACCGATAGCGAAAGCCGCGGTTTGAACGAGGTGCTGGTCGCGCCGGCACAGCCGCCGAAGTCCGAAGCGGAGAAAGCCGGCGGCCTGGTCCGGCAGGATGCGCTCCAGCGCACCGAGCCGGCGCCCGCGCCGACCGTCAGCGGTCAGCTCTCGCTCGACGGCGGCGCCGCGGCCCCCGCGGACGCTGCGCGCGCCGGCCGCGTGCCCGGCACCGCCGCCGAATCCAAGCTGATGGCGCAGCCGTCGACGCTGCCTGCCGACCAATTTCGGCCACAGGAGGAAAACCGCGACCGCGTCGAGGATTTCAAGACCAACCCGGTGCATGCCGCGCTCGAGGACCCGGTCTCGACCTTCTCGATCGACGTCGACACCGCCTCCTATTCCTTCGTACGGCGCTCGCTGAAGGAAGGCTACCTGCCGCAGGCCGACACGGTCCGCGTCGAGGAGATGATCAACTACTTCCCCTATGACTGGAAGGGACCGGAAGCGGCCTCGACGCCGTTCAACTCGACCGTCAGCGTCATGCCGACGCCGTGGAACGAGCACACCAAGCTGATGCACGTCGCCATCAAGGGTTTCGACGTCAAGCCGACCGAGCAGCCCAAGGCCAACCTGGTGTTCCTGATCGACGTGTCGGGTTCGATGAACGAGCAGGACAAGCTGCCGTTGTTGCAGTCGGCCTTCCGCCTGCTGGTCAGCAAGCTCAAGCCCGACGACACCGTCTCGATTGTCACCTATGCGGGCGACGCCGGCACGGTGCTGATGCCGACCAAGGTCGCCGAGAAGGACAAGATCCTGTCGGCCATCGATCATCTGCAGCCTGGCGGCTCGACGGCGGGCGAGGCGGGTATCCGGGAAGCTTACAAGCTTGCCCAGCAATCCTTCGTCAAGGATGGCGTCAACCGTGTGATGCTCGCCACAGACGGCGACTTCAATGTCGGCCAGACAGATGACGACGACCTGAAGCGGTTGATCGAGCAGGAGCGCAAGACCGGCGTCTTCCTGTCGGTGTTCGGTTTCGGACGGGGCAATCTGAACGACCAGATGATGCAGACCATCGCGCAGAACGGCAACGGCACCGCCGCCTATATCGATACGCTCGCCGAGGCCGAGAAGGTCCTGGTCGAGGACGCGTCCTCGACGCTGTTCACCATCGCCAAGGACGTCAAGATCCAGGTCGAGTTCAATCCGGACAAGGTCTCGGAATACCGGCTGATCGGCTATGAGACCCGCGCGCTCAACCGCGAGGATTTCAACAACGACCGCGTCGATGCCGGCGATATCGGTTCCGGCCATTCGGTGACCGCGATCTACGAGATCACACCGAAGGGCAGCGGCGGCGAGCAGATTGACCCGCTGCGCTACGGCCAGGCGACGGTCAACAATGGCGGCGTCGCCAATGCCGACGAATATGCCTTCGTCAAGATCCGCTACAAGCTGCCCAACGAGGACACCTCGAAGCTGATCACCACGCCGGTGACATCGGCCAACGAGGTCCAGTCCTTCGACCAGGCCGGCACCGATCAGCGCTTCTCGGTCGCGGTCGCCGCGTTCGGCCAGAAGCTGCGCGACGAGGATGCGACCGCGAAGTTCGGTTACGACAAGATCATGGAGATTGCCACCGCCGCCCGAGGAGCCGATCCGTTTGGCTACAGGTCGGAATTCTTGTCGCTTGTGCGCCTTGCCTCGGCGCTGGGCGGTAACCGGTAGTGGCAATAACGGCCGGCTCCTTTCAGACGGGATCGTTCTGATACGGGGGAGCCGGCCTACGGGCGGGTGAGGCAGGCCGGCAAGGAAAACCTTGCCGGCCTTTTTTTGAGGATCTGTCGAGATTCAGGCAAGGCGGCCTGCAAACGTCGTCGTCCTGCGCTTGCGGTGCTCACGCGCGGTTCTCAGACCTCCCAGTTTGTTCGCTTCGCGCCCGTCTTCGACTCCGGCTCGGCCTGACCTGAATCTAAACAGATTCCAAACCCGGCTCCCGATTTCGGCAGATCGTTAAATTGCGTGGTTTTTCGGGAAGATGATCGCAATCCCCTCTTGTTACGAAGAGCTAATAGACAGGCTTGTGGGGGGCCAAAGTTGCAGATCAGGTTCATCGCGAATTCGACGCCAGCGGCAAGGAACGCGCAGGCGCCGGGAGCGACCGTTTCACCGACGCCATCGGCGGAATCCCGACGCATCAAGAGCGATGTCGATGCCGCCCGCACCACCGCGATGTCGGCCCTCAACAACGACCGCTTCCGCGTCATGCTGGAGCAGATCAGCGATCCCGGCGCATCCGGCGCATTGGTGACGATGGGCAGCGACGCCGGCAGCACCACCGACATCAAGACAGCACTGTCGCGCTACGCCGAAAACAGCGAATAGCCGAAACGGCCGATTGGTTCAGGCCCGCCCGCGACGGCGTTCGCGGCGAGCTTCGCTGGTCTCGGCGGTGTTAGGCGTCGCCACCTTGTTGCGCATCGGGCCGATGCGCTCGACGATCGTGTCGATGGTCGGGCGGCTCGATCTGGTGTGGGCGTCGAGCGCCTTGCGCATGGCGGCAAGATGCTGGAACGAGGTGCCGCAGCAGCCGCCGACGATCTTGGCGCCGGCATCAACGGCGAGCCTGACATAGTCGGCCATCAGTTCCGGCGTGCCGGAATAATGGATCTCGGTGCCGCGGAATTCCGGGATGCCGCAATTGCCCTTGACGATCACCGTCGCCTCCGGCCTGGCTTCGGTCATGTCGAGCAGCGAGGCCAGGATGTCGGACGCGCCGACGCCGCAATTGGCCCCGACGCCGAGCGGATCTTGCGACAGCCCGTCGACGACACCGTGGATGTCCTTCGGCAGCAAGCCCATCATGGTGCGGCCGGCGGTGTCGAAAGAGCCGGTATAGGTGTAGGGCAGGCCGACGCGGATGGCGGCCTCGGCCGCGGCGCGGATTTCGTCCGGTGCCGACATGGTCTCGATCCAGGCGACTTCGGCGCCGCCCGCCTTGAGGCCTTCGATCTGCTCGGCGAAGGCGTCTACCGCCTCGTCATAGGTCATGGCGCCGAGCGGCACCAGCAATTCGCCGGTCGGTCCGACAGAGCCTGCGACGATCACCTTGCGGTTAGCCTTGTCGGCGACCGCGCGCGCGATTTCGGCGGCGCGCTTGTTCAACGCATGTACGCGATCCTGGGCATGATGCAGCTTCAGCCGGTGGCGGGTGCCGCCGAAGGAGTTGGTCAGGATGATGTCGGCGCCAGCATCGACGAAGTTCTGGTGCAGGCTGGTGATGGTGTCGGGCGCGGTCTCGTTCAGCAACTCCGGCGCTTCGCCGGCTTCCAGGCCCATGGCGAACAGATTGGTGCCGGTGGCGCCATCGGCGAGCAGCACGCCCTTTTCGGCAAGCAATGCCTCGATCGGGTTGGTCATGATGACATACGCCTTCCGGGAGTTCCAAGCAGGTTTCGCTTCGCTCCGCCTGCTTGTTGTTCTATTGCTTCAGGTTCTGCTCGCAAAACCGCGAGGGCACTTTTGCGGAATCTGCTATCGAGATAAGGATATAAAGAACTCTTTATATGACGTCAATCTCAAAGCCGGCGGTCAGCCGTCAAAATTGGACCTCAGCCAGCCTTTGCGCGAAGCTCGCCGCCTCATGCGCATTGATGTCGGCGGCGCGGATCAGATTGTCGAAATGGCTGGTCAAGGTGCGGATCGGCTGCGTGGCATTCAGCACCAGATACATGTCGCCGACATAGATGGCGGCTCGGTAGGGCCCGAAGATGGTGTAGGGGATCGAGTAGCGCATGCGCCCGTCATAGAGGTACAGGCGGAAGGTCGGATAGAGATCATCGAGCAGTGTCGCCATGTGTAGAAGCTGCTGGCGGCGCTCGGCCTCGGGAAAGCGGTCCCAGACGCCTAGCCCGCGCGCGAAGATCTCGAGCGTGTGGCGCGGCATGCAGACCTCCATGTCGGTCTCCGGGCGCCTGGTATAGTCGATGCGGTATTGCGTCTCGCCC
The DNA here is from genome assembly GCF_003952505.1 of Mesorhizobium sp. M4B.F.Ca.ET.058.02.1.1. Lineage (NCBI taxonomy): Bacteria > Pseudomonadati > Pseudomonadota > Alphaproteobacteria > Hyphomicrobiales > Phyllobacteriaceae > Mesorhizobium > Mesorhizobium sp. M4B.F.Ca.ET.058.02.1.1. The sequence continues at coordinate 297,805 of NZ_CP034450.1, forward strand.
GCCTGCGCCTCGCGGCTCTTGTTGGTGATGTTCGCCTCGTAGTCGACCAGCGCCTCGGTGCGCAGCAAGTCGGGAATGCCGGCCGGTACGTAGCGGATTTTCGTTCCCGCCGCCTCGGAGTGCCATTTGGCGAGCAGCGTGCGGTCGAAGCCGTCGGGGGCCTCCTCGATCTCCAGGCTCTCGCGGATTTCGCCGGTGACGCCTTCGTCATGGCTCAGGCCTAGCAGCCAGTCGAGTGACACTTTGAACTCGGCGGCGATGTTGAGCAGCGTCTCCGCGCGGGGCAGTCGGGTCGACGTCCCGGAGAGCAGTTGCGACAGCGCCGAGCGGTCTATGCCGACCGCTGTCGCGAAAGCCGACTGGTTCAGGTCCGAGCGTGTCAAGAGCAATTTCAGGCGCTCTCGGAAGAGAGTCGACAGGTCGCGCTTGTCCATCATGCTGCTCCAGCTTTGGAGAGGAAAAATTTGCGCCGAAGCCGAATTGAACGTGGCTCAGGCGTAAATGAATCCTCCGTTTTGTTTACAATGTATAACATATGCGGCTGAAAATGCGCACTCGCAACAGTTTGTGCGCTTTGTCGCGTTGCGACAACGGCAGGCTCCTGACACAATGCTGTCAGGAATCAAAGTGGTTCCGGCGACTGGAGGGCAGTGGTCGATCGCATGGCAAGCATGACTAAGAGACGTAGCAGTGCAGCGGCTATCGAATGGCCGACCGTGTTCTTGGCATTTTTCTGCTACGGCACCTGGCTCGCCACCGGCTTCCTTCTCTGGCCATCCTATCCGATACTGGCGCTCGGCGCCCTGGCCCTGACCGCCGCGCTGCAATCCTCGCTGATGCACGAAGTGCTGCACGGCCATCCGACACGCAATGCGCGGATCAATGAAGCCTTTGTCTTCCTGCCGATCGGCGTGGTGTGGCCGTTCCGCCGCTTCAAGACGATCCATCTTCGCCACCATGCCGACGAGCGGCTGACTGATCCGCTTGACGATCCGGAGAGCTATTATCAGGCGCTCTGGATGCATGAGGAGTTGCCGCCGGCGATGAAATTCCTGCTGAAGGTCAACAACACGATGATAGGCCGGCTCATTCTCGGTCCGTGGCTGTCGTCGATCGGTTTCTTCATCGACGACGCCAAGCAGATTGCTGCCGGCGACAAGGCGATCCGCAAGGCATGGCTGCTGCACGCCGTCGGCCTTGCCGTAGTCGTGCCGATCGTGACGTTCGGCTTCGGCATTCCGCTGTGGCTCTACATCCTGGTGCCGGTTTGGCTCGGCCAGTCGATGATTTCGATCCGCACCTATGCCGAGCATCAGTGGTCGGAGCATCCGGAAGGGCGCACGGTGATCATCGAGCGCTCGCCGCTGTCCTTCCTGTTCCTCAACAACAATCTGCATTTCGTTCATCACAAGAGCCCGACGGTTGCCTGGTACAGACTGCCGAAGCTGTTCCGCGACCGCCGCGAGGAGTGGCTGCGGATGAACAATGGCTATGCCTACCCGAACTATTTCGCGCTGCTCAAGGCGCATGCCTTCAAGGCGAAGGAGCCAATCGTCCATCCGGTGCTGCGGCGCGCGCCGGAGCCGGGCCGGGCATTCAAGCCGCGGGTTCGGGCGCGCAACGTCAATGGGCTAGGCAGCGCGCCGGTTCCGGCCGAGCCGCCGAAGGAATGATCCCGGTATAGCCGCCACGCGGCATCTATGCTGCGGGCGGCTCGCGTCCGCGATCTTGTCAGTTTTCCAGAACAGCGGTCAAATCCAGGCATGAGCGAATTCGTTGCGGCCTTGCCGATGTATGACTGGCCCGAGGCGAGGGGCGAGGTCGATGCGCAATGGGCGCGGCTGCGTGAAGCCATCAGGCAGAAGGGCATCGACGCGCCGGAGATACTCGTCCGCGGCAATGGCGACCTGCCGCCGGTGCCCGGCGGCATCCGCGACGCAGCCGGCAAGGTCATCGCGCCCGATCCGGCGACGCTGCCGGCGAGCGACCTCGATTTCCACGGGCTCTGGCTGCATCCGGCGCTGCTGTTCGGGCAGACCTGTTGGGGGCCGATGGAACTGGGGCTCGCGAGCCACGTCCAGGTGATCGGCCAGCCGAGCTACGATGCCATCGAGGGCGGGCAGGGCGAGCTCTATTCCAGCGCCATCGTCATGCCGGCGGACGGCGGGCCGTTCGTAGCATCGCCGGCTGATGGCAGCGCCTCGATCCCGCTCGATCTCATCCGTGGCAAACGCTTCGCCTTCAACAATCCGGATTCCATGTCCGGACTGCTCGGGCTGACGCGCGACCTGGAGGCGATGGGCGAAAGCCTCGACATTTTTGCTTCGCAGATCGAGAGCGGCGGGCATCGCTCCTCGATCGTCGCCATTGCCGAGGGCAGTGCCGATGTCGCGGCGATCGACTGCGAGAGCTGGGCGCTGGCCAAACGCTTCGAGCCGGCCGCGCGAGAAGTGAAGGTCGTTGGCTGGACCAAGCGGCGCAAAGGCCTGCCGTTCATCACCGCCCGCGCCACGCCGCCAGAGACGGTAGCGGCGTTACGCGAAGCGATCGCTGATTCAGCCCAGTAGCCGCTCGTCGAGGGGATAGCGCGAGAGCTGCGGGTTGCCGGTCTCGGTGATCAGGATCTGCTCCTCGATCTTGACACCCTCGCGTCCGCCCAGGCGGCCGATATAGCTTTCGACGCACAGCACCATGCCGGGTTCGAGCACGCCGTCCGGCGTATCCTCGGTCCAGTCGCTGGCGTGCGGCAGCGTCGGATATTCGTCCGCCAGGCCGACGCCGTGGTAGAGCACGCCGTAGCGGGTCGGGAAGCAGTCGCCGGGCGGGACCGTCGCGCGCTCGACGAGCTCGCGGAAGGAAATGCCCGGCCGCATCAGTTCGGTGTTGTGGGCGATCTGGTCGGCGGCGATGCGGAAGAGATCGCGCTGCTCGTCCGACGGTTTTCCGTCGCCGCAGAGCCAGGTGCGCGAGAGGTCGGCACAGAAGCCATACGGGCCGATCAGATCGGTGTCGAAGGCGACGAGATCGCCTTCCTTGATGACGCGCGACGAGCACTCCTGGAACCACGGATTGGTGCGCGGACCGGAAGACAGCAGCCTGGTCTCGATCCATTCGCCGCCGCGCGCGATGTTGCCGCGATGGAGCTCCGCCCAGAGCTCGTTTTCGGAAATGCCTGGTTTCAGCGCCCGTTCCATCTCGCCCATCGCCGCCTCGCAGGCGACGATCGAGCGGCGCATGGCGAGGATCTCGTCCGGCGATTTGATCAGCCGCGCGCTCTCCATCACTGCCTCGCCATTTCCGATACTGACGCCGAGGCGGGCTAGCTCCTCGGCGCCCTCCGGATTGATGTGGTCGACCGCGATGCGGTGGTTGCCGCCGCCATGTTGCGCAACCAGATCGGCGATGCCTGCGGCCCAGCGGCGGACCTTCAATGACGTCAGCTCGCCGCTGTAGAGATACATCCACGACACCGCCGGCCGCACCTCGTCGACGACCCCGGAATGATCGGACAGGTGCTCGCAGGAGAAATAATCGAATAGCACCACCGGTCCCTCGGTGGCAACGAAACAGTGGCGCGTCGGATTGTGCGCGACCCACAGCTGCATGTTGGTCGAGTCGGTCGCGTAGCGGATGTTGACGGGATCGTAGAGCAGCGCGCCGGCGTAGTCGCGCCGCTTCAACTCGGCACGTATTCTGCCGAGCCGGTATTCGCGTATGGCCGCAAGATCGGGAGCGGCAATGCCGGCCGCCTGCCACTCGGCCTCGGCGAACGCCCCGTAGCCCAGCACATGCTGGTTGAGCGAGGCCGCCTTCTGGCGGGAGGCTTCGCGCAACGCCTCGACGGAGCCGGCCGCATCCGGTTCGAACGGCATGATCTTGCGATGGCGGCCGAAGCGTTGCGTCTCCATGCGGGCTCTCCTGGTGCCGCTATTGCGCCGTGATCTTGTAGAGTCTGGTTATCGTGAGCTGGCGGGTCGTGGGCGTACCGCCGAGCAACTGAGGTACCGCAACCTGCCGATGGATGGTCTCCATCGCATAGCCGGCGTTGGCGATCCTGTCGAAAATGACCGAATTCGGCTCGCCGTCGTCCGCCGCCAGGACAAGCACGGCGGGTTCGCGGATCGACGGGGCGAAATCGGGTATCTCGTCGTCGAGCACGACGAGATCGGGATCGACAAGACGCAAATTGCCGGCCCAGAACCAGCTGGATATCACAGTGCGAACCGGCCCGTCGGACATGAGCTGGCTGTACAGCGAATGATAGTCCATCCGCACGATGCGCCCGCGGCTGTCTCCGCCGTACACCTGCATGTACCAGCTTACCGGCAGCACGAGGATGGCGAGGACGGCGCCGGCGAAGACAATCGTGGCTTGCGTCTTCTTGCCCCTGTCGCCGATGGCATCCAGACGCATGGCGAGGGCGGCGGGCAGCAAAACGAAAACGGGAAGCATCCAACGATCGCGAAATTGCGTTACGCCGCCCGCCAGCACCACCACCAGCGTGATCAGCAAGGCAAGAGCAAACGCGCGCCAGACCAGCGTCTCGGGCCACGGCCAGGGCTGTGACGATGGCGCGGATTTCCTGATTGCCAATAAGAACGCAACGGCGAAGACGGCGATCGGAAGCCCGGCGAAGTTGAGTATCGCCTTGCCCAACCCGAACACGCCGAGCGATGCAGTCGCCGCCGCGCTGCCACCCTCGGCAACGCCGAAGCCGTCGCTATGCAACAGCAAGTCTTCAAGATGCGCGAAGCTCCAGTGGAATGTCGGCAGACAGGCAAGGATGGCCACCATAATGCTGATCGGGAAGCGGCGGTCGAAGATCGCCGCGCGGGTTTCGCGCAGCGACAGCGCCGCCAGAAACAGCGCGGCGATAAAGACGACATTGTTGTATTTCGAGAGCATCGCCGCGGCAGTTGCCAGGCCAAACAGCACATAGGCGGCGAGGGATCGCCGCTTCAACACCTCGACCAGCGCCAGGAACAGCACCGACGAAAAGCAGAATATGGCGACCGAGTGGGTGAGGGCATGCTGCATTTCCCAGATGATCTGTGGAAACAGAAGCAGCCCGAACATTGCGGCCGCGGCCGCGCGACTCGAGTAGCCTAGCCGACGTACCGCGGTGAAGTATGAGGCGAGCCCTCCGGCCAGCAGACCATACTTCACGATCTTCAGGGCGAGGACGTTGGTTCCGACCAGCGAGGCCGTCAGGTGGGCAAGCCAGGTGTAGAGCGGTGGCTGCGAACTGCCGTAGCCAGTCGCAAGGACCCGCATCACCATCAATTGCTCGGATTCATCGACGCCGACGCCAGTGCCTGCCCAATGCGACGACAGCGTCATCACCACGACCTGGACAAGGCAATATATGACGGCAAAGGCGAGCGCGGCGTTGAGTGGACCGGCCTTGTCGTCGCAAAGCCAGTCGGTCCATTTCTCTAGATGCTGCAAGGACGTCGTCTTCCCATCGCGGCCGCTCGAACCGTGCTTGGTCGAAACGCCACCTACACGATCCAACACGCGCTGTCGCCCTTTTAAGTGCGCATCTTCTCGCCGCTCGGGTCGAAGGGCGGTTCGACATTGATGCGGGCCGGACGGCGGTGGCCGAGTATCTCGATCTCGAACAGACCGGCGCTTTGGTCCTCGGCCAACGCCGCCGGCACATAGCCCTGCGCCATCGACTTCTGAACATAGTGCGCATAGCCGCCCGAAGTGACCCAGCCCACCACACGCCAGTCGCCATCGGCGATGCCGCGCACTGCGGAGGCGCCTTCGGCAGCCTGCGAACCGCGCACTTCCTTGCCTGTGGTGTCGAAGCGAGGCGCGCCATAGCCATGTGGCTTTTCCACCGTACCGTAGTCCTTGCTGACCTTGGCCCAGATCGGCTCGTCGCCCATCACGTCCGCATCCGCTGCATCGACGATGAAGGAGACCCGGCGCAGTTTTGGCCCCTCGGCGAGCTCCTTGGCGGACGCCTCGCGGCCGATGAAGTCGTTCTTCTCCAGCTTGATGAAGCGGTCCATCGAGCCTTCGAACGGGCCGTAGATCGGGCGCAATTCGCGGAACCAGGTCGGGAAGTTCTTTTCAAGGCGCATCGACAGCAGGGCGCGCATGCCGAAATCGACGAGGCCGAACTCCTCGCCAGCTTCCTTGATCGCCTTGTAGACGAGGCGCTGATAGGCGGGCGCCATCCAGATCTCGTAGCCGAGGTCCCCAGTATAGGTGATGCGGTTTACCAGGCAGGGCGCGCCGCCGACGGCCATCTCGCGGAAATCCATGAATCGGAAGGCCTTGGTGGAGATGTCGACATCGACCAGCTTCTGCAGCAGGTCGCGAGATTTCGGCCCGGCGATCGACAGGCCGACCAGTGTCTGGTCGAAGCGGTGGATGCGCACGGAGCCGTCCTTCGGCAGGTGCTTCTCGAACCAGCGCATATGGTATTTCTGCGCGGCCGACGAGCCCCAGATCATGAAGCGGTCCTCGCCTGACTTGGCGATGGTGAAGTCGCCGATCAGCTTGCCGAACTCGTTGACCATCGGGGTCAGCACGATGCGGCCAACCTTCGGCATGCGGTTGGTCATCAGCCGGTTGAGGAATTCCTCGGCTGACGGTCCGGAGACTTCGTATTTGGCGAAGTTGGCGATCTCGGTGACGCCGACCTTCTCACGCGTGGCGCGCACCTCCTCGCCGATCGGGCCGAAGTCGTTGGAGCGATGGAAGGAGACGATGTCCTTGGGCTCGGTACCCTTCGGGGCGAACCAGAGCGGGGTTTCCAAGCCCCACGAGTCGCCCATGACGGCGTTGTTGGCGAGCATGGTGTCGTAGAGCGGCGTCGTCTGCGCGGGGCGGGCGGCGGGCAACTCTTCGTTCGGGAAGCGGATCGAGAAGCGGCGCGAATAATTCTCGCGCACCTTGGCATTGGTGTACCGCAGGCTCGCCCATTCGCCGAAGCGGGCCACATCCATGCCCCAGACGTCGAAGCCCGGATCGCCATGCACCATCCAGTTGGAGAGCGCGAGGCCGACGCCGCCGCCCTGGCTGAAGCCGGCCATCACGGCGCAGGCGCACCAGAAATTGGTCAGGCCCTGCACCGGGCCTACCAGCGGGTTGCCGTCGAGCGCGAAGGTGAAGGGGCCATTGATGATCTGCTTGATGCCGGCCTTCTCGATGCCGGGGAAATGCTTGAAGCCGATCTCCAGCGACGGCGCGATGCGATCGATGTCGGGCTGCAAGAGTTCATGGCCGAAATCCCAGGGCGTGTTGACCGGCGACCACGGCTTGCAGGCCTTTTCATAGGTGCCGAGCAGGATGCCGTTGCGCTCCTGGCGGGTATAGATCTCGCCCTTGAAATCGAGCACGCCGATCATCTCGCGGCCAGTCGACTTGTTGAACTCCTCGACCTCCGGCATCGGCTCGGTGAGCAGGTACATATGCTCCATCGCCAGCACCGGCAGCTCGACGCCGACCATGCGGCCGATCTCGCGCGCCCACAGGCCACCGCAGTTGACGACGTGCTCGGCGTGGACCGTGCCCTGTTCGGTAACGACGTTCCAGGTGCCGTCCGGCTGCTGCGTCAGGTCGACGACACGGTTGCGCAGCACGATCTCAGCGCCAAGCTTCTTCGCCGCCTTCGAATAGGCGATGGTCGTGCCGGACGGGTCGAGATGGCCTTCGACCGGATCCCACATGGCGCCGACGAAGTTCTTGTCGTCCATCAGCGGGAACATCGCCTTGGCTTCCGACGGCGTGATCAGCTCGGTGTCCATGCCGAGATATCGGCCCTTGGCGTGGGCGAGCCGCAGAAAGTCCATGCGCTCAGGCGTATCCGCCATCATCACGCCGCCGGTGAGGTGCAGCGAGCAGGACTGGCCGGAAAGCTCCTCGATCTCCTTGTAGAGCTGCACCGTATAGGCCTGCAGCTTGGCGACGTTGGGGTCGCCGTTCAGCGTGTGAAAGCCGCCCGCCGCATGCCAGGAGGAGCCCGAGGTCAGTTCCGAACGCTCGATCAGCATGATGTCGGTCCAGCCGGCCTTGGCCAGATGGTAGAGCACCGAGCAGCCAACAACACCGCCGCCGATGACAACCGCTTTGACGTGAGATTTCATGAAGATAGGTCCGTGTTTGAAGAGATTGAATCATGTTTCGGCGCGCCGCCAGACATTGACCGGCGCACCGATTGGCGCGCAGAAAATCAAAAATCGGTCGGGGCGCCGCCTTCGGCGCGGCGTTTCTCGACGAAGTCGTTGAGTTCTTCGCGGGTCGCCGGGTCCATATAGGGTTCTTCGTAGGACGCCAGCCGCTCCTTCCAGACCCGGTTGGCCTTTTCGAGCGCCGTTGGCGAACCGGCTTCCGTCCAGCTTTCGAAATTGCGCCAGTCGGAGAGGATTGGCGAGTAGAAGGCGGTCTTGTAGCGGTCCTGCGTGTGCTGGGTGCCGAAGAAGTGGCCGCCCGGGCCGACCGACTGGATGGCGTCGAAGCCGAGCGCGTCCTCGGACAGGTCGAGCGGGGTCAGGAACTCGGCCACCATCTGCAGCAGGTCGATGTCGAGGATGGTCTTTTCGTAGGAGCAGCGCAGGCCGCCCTCGAGCCAGCCGGCCCCGTGCATCATCAGATTGCCGCCGCCCTGGATGGCGCCCCACAGCGAAAAGACGCTTTCGTAGGCGGCCTGTGCGTCGACCGTGTTGGCAGCGCAGGTGTTGGAGGTGCGGTAGGGGATGTTGTAGCGGCGGGCGAGCTGGCCGCCGACGAGCTGCGCCTTCATGTATTCGGGCGTGCCGAAGGCCGGCGCGCCCGACTTCATGTCGACATTGGAGGTGAAGCCGCCATAGCCGACCGGCGCGCCTGTCTTCACCATCTGCGCAAACGCGATGCCTGATAGCGCTTCCGCATTCTGCTGCACCAGCGCGCCGGCGATTGTGACAGGCGCCATCGCGCCCGACAGCGTGAACGGCGTGACGATGACGACCTGGCCTTTGCTCGACATCTGGATGATGCCTTCCATCATCGGCACGTCGAGCTTGAGTGGCGAGTTGGTGTTGATGATGGTGAAGACGGAAGGCTCTTCCAGCATCTGCTCATGGCTGACGCCGCGCGCGATCCTGGCGATCTCGATGCCGTCGACATTGCGCTCCTTGCCGAGCGAATAGACGTGGAACACCTTGTCGGTCAGCATGGCGAGGTCGCGGATGCATTCCAGGTGCCGGACCGAGGGGTGGATGTCGATCGGCTCGACCGGATAGCCGCCGGTGCAGTTGAGGATGTTGTGCATCTGCGCCAGGCGCAGGAAGTTGCGGTAGTCGGCCTGGTTGCCCGGCCGGCGGCCGCGGTCGAGATCGGAGCAGTTGGGCGCCGAGGCCATCATCGAGAGGATCACGTTGTTGCCGCCGAAGCGCACATTGTGCGCCGGGTTGCGGGCATGCAGCGTGAATTCCGACGGGCAGTGCGAGATCAATTCGAGGATTAGGTCGCTGTCGAAGCGCACCCGCTCGCTGCCCGCGGTCACATCAGCTCCATGTTCCTTCATGATGCGGCGCGCTTCGTCATGCAGCACGTCGACGCCGATCTCCTTCAAGACCCGCAGTGAAGCGAGGTGGATCGATTCCAATTCGTCGTCGGAAACCAGCCTGGTCGGCGTGAGCGGATTCCTCAGCTGCCGGAAGGGCGGCTGCTCGAACGCAGCCGAGCCGCCGGCGCGCTTGCCCGCGCGGCCACCACGGCGGGCGCGATCGGTTGCCAGTGCCGGTTCGGCGGGGTGGAGGGCAGCGGTCATGAAAAGCCTCATGGGATGCGAAAGTGAGCGGCATAATGGACCGCCGCCAATGCCGCCGGTAAGGAGGCGGCGACCACTAGGATTAGGGAAGCGACATGACGGAAGGGCATCCGATCGCCTGCCGTCCCGCAACGTGAAGCCTGTTACAGTTCCGTCTTTTACTTCCGCTATACTTGTGCGCCGAGCATCTCGAGGGGGTAGCGATGCCTGATGTCATCAAAGTGCGTGCGGCGACCAACAACGAGGTCGCGTTCCTGGCGTGGGATATTGACGGGATGATCCCGGGCTGCCTCGGCTTCGAGATCGTCCGCCTCTATCCCGACACCGGGGAGGAGCGCTGCCTGGCGGCGTGGGTGCCGTTCAAGGGACAGCGCAATCCAAGGTGGATACCCCAGGACACCGGCGTCTGGCCGGTGCAGAAGACCTTCTGGCGCGACCTCACGATGCGCCGGCGCCGCGACAGCATCGATCTGAGGCCGGAAGGCGAGATGATCGCCTATCGCGTGCGCCCGGTTGGCGACATGAAACCGGGACTCGAACCGGTGCCGGTGTGTCCGGACCAGGTGGTGGACGGCAAACCTGCCTATGCCGGAACGCCGCGGCCGCTCGGCTATCTCGGCCAGGGCGCCGTCAGCCCGCCGATCTTCCTCGGACAGATGTTCGGCAAGGCGCGGGTCGCCTTCACCAATGGTGTTTTGTCGACGCAGTGGATGTCGCGCGCACTGGCGGAAGCCGGCATCAAGGTCGGGCAGCGCGATAAGATCAGGGCGGAGCTGCAGAACCCGGCGAGCAAGATACGCGCCTATCTGCATGGAGATGTGCCTGATGTGCTGACCAGCCTGATGAAGCGGGCCAAGGCCGAAGGTGGCACCGTCAGGCTCGCGCTCTATGAGCTTGGCGACGACGAATTGTGCGACGCGATCGTCGCCGCCAAGGATGTCGTCGAGGTCATTCTTGCCAATTCGGGCAAAGACGACCAGACGAAGGCCTGGGATTTCGGTAACGCGCCGTTCAGGAAACGCCTGCGCGACGCTGGCGTCACGGTGACGGACCGCCTGTTCAACAACAACCATATCGGCCACAACAAGTTCGCCGTCTACCGCGATGCCCAGGGCAATCCACAGGCGGTGATGACCGGCAGCACCAACTGGACCTCGACCGGCATCTGCGGGCAATCCAACAACGCCTTCATCCGCGACGACCCGGCGATTGCGGAAGTGTTCAATGCCTATTGGGAGCGCATGAAGGCCGACGTCTTCCCACCGCCGGCGAGCGAAAGTGCCGCCGGACATGTGGCGCAAAAGCAGGGCGTGCCGTTTCGCGCGGAAAACCACATTTCGAACCCGCTGAACGGCGCCTCGGCACCGCTGGACGGCATGACGGTGTGGTTTTCGCCGAACGATCCCGAGCGTAGCAAGAAGGATATCTCGGTGCGCCCGGTCGACCTCGCGGACGTCTTCGCCCGCATCAAGGCGGCGAAGCGCGCGGTGCTCTTCCTCGTGTTCAATCCGTCGCGGCTCGGCGAGAACTCGATCGTTGACCAGGCGGTCGCGGCGGCGAATGCAGATCCGAAGCTGATCGTGCAGGGTGCGATCAGCGACGAGACCGCCATGCCCAACTATGTCGCGCCGACCAAGGATCCGGTGACTCACAAATCGAACAAGGACGGCAAGTCGCCCTTCGTCTATCCGGAGAAGGTCTGGGAGGCGCCGAACGTCTCGATCGTCAGGGCGGCAAACCTGACCGGCGCCACAGTCGCCCGCGATTTCCAGGCGGAGGTGCTGACCGTTGGCCACGCCATCGTGCACGACAAGATCGTCATCATCGATCCGATGGAGGACAATGCCACCGTCATCACCGGCAGCCACAACCTTGGCTACAAGGCGTCGTACGAAAATGACGAGAACCTGGTCATCGTCGAAGGCGACAAAACCTTTGCCGCCGCTTATGCGGTGCACATGCTCGACGTCTTCGACCATTACAAGTTCCGCGCCTGGCGCCGGACAATCGGAAAGGGGCCTTCGGCCGACGACGGGATTTCCATCGACGACAAGTGGCTGAAGCCCTATGCCGACGGCAAGAAGGGGGCGATCGCTCGCTATTTCCCGTAGCCTTTGTCCGCGTGCCTTCCATGCGCAGTGGCCGTTGGCCGGCAATGCCGCCTTCTCGCTGACGTCGGCGCCGGCGGCATTGTCGACCCGCCCGGCGGCGGGGCGCTGATGCAGGCAATCGGCCCGCTTGGCCTGCCGGCGGTGATCGTCGGGCTCGATGCGCTGCTGGTGGGTGTTGCGCTCTACAGGTCGGCCAGCCGCGAAGTTCCTGACAGGGTTTGGCTGGAGCAAGCGGTTTTCGCGGGCGAGGGGGTTACGGCTGTTCAGCCGAACCGCTAAGGCTGCCGGCGGAGGAATGGCCATGAGCGCTGCGGAAACGAACAGCGACGAGACAATGCAATGGGCGGCGATCACCGGCGTGATCGCGACCGTCTCGGTCTTCGCCATAGCGCAAGGTTTAAGCTACCCGCTGCTCAGCTTCATCCTGCAGCGCCAGGGCATCTCGCCGGCGATGATCGGCCTTTCGGCGGCGATGACGCCGATCGGCTTCATCCTGTCCTCGCCGATGATCCCGGCGCTGGCGCGCCGTTTCGGCCCAGGGCGGACAGCACTTACCTGCGCCGCGCTTTCCGCGCTCGCGCTGGCGCTGGTCGGCTGGACGCAGAACGTCTATCTGTGGTTCCCGCTGCGCTTCCTGATCGGCGTCGTCACCAACCCGCTCTATGTTCTCAGCGAAATCTGGGTGATCGCGCTGGCGCCACCGTCGCGCCGCGGCCGCGTCATGGGCGTATATTCGACTGTCATTTCGGCCGGCTTCGCCACAGGTCCGCTCTGCCTGCTTGCGGTCGGCACCGAGGGCTGGCCGCCATTCCTGGTCGGCATCTCCGCGTTTGTCTTCTGCGGCGGCTGCCTGGCGCTGGTGCTCGGGCGCCTGCCCAAGGTCGACGAGGCCGGACACCAGGTTTCGGTGATGGGCTTCATGCCAAAGGCATGGCTGCTGCTCGCCGCCGTGGTCGTGGCCGCCGGCTTCGAGCAGGCGGTGCTGGCGCTGCTGCCGGTCTACGGCACCCACTACGGCATTGCCGAGGCCAGCATGTCGGCGCTGCTGTCGGCGATGATCGCCGGCAACATCGCCATGCAGGTGCCGCTCGGCCTGCTGGCCGAACGGCTGACGGCGCGCCTGGTGCGATTCCTGTGCGTGGCGCTCACCGTGCTCGGCTGCGTGCTGTTGCCGCTGCTCATCGAGACGCCGTTGATCTGGCCCTGCGTGTTCATCTGGGGGGCTGTCTCCTACGGCATCTATACGATGTCGATCATCGAACTCGGCGAGCGCTTCACGGGCTCGGCGCTGGTCGCCGGCAATGCCGCCTTCTCGCTGATGTGGGGCGTCGGCGGCATCCTGGTGCCGCCGCTCACCGGCGGCGTCATGGATGCGATCGGCGCCTCCGGTCTGCCGATCACGCTCGGCACGATTTGCGCTGCGCTGGCGGTGGCGACCGTTTTACGCAGGCGTGTGGTGTGAACGAAAGGCCGCTTTCGTCGCGACAAGCTGTCGTTGCCATCTTGAATGTGGGCGTCCGTGAGGCGATGTAGGCGAAACCGCCTGACAATGCCTTCGGAGATCGCGCGTGACCCAATCGACGACAAAGAGCCAGACTGAACCGGCCGCCCACGATCCCTATCTCTGGCTGGAAGACCGCAGCAGCAAGGAGGCGCTCGACTGGGTGCACGCTCAGAACGGGGTCACCGTCGTCGAATTGCAGGGGGATCCCGGCTACCAGGCTTCGTTCGAAACCGCGCTCGACCTGATGACGGCCGAGGACAACATCCCGGTCGGAGCGGCAATCAACGGCCATGTGTACAATTTCTGGCAGGACAAGACCAACGTGCTGGGCCTGTGGCGCCGCACGACGGTCGCTTCCTACAAGACCGAAAAGCCCGAATGGGAGACGATCATCGATTTCGACGTGCTCTCGGCCAAAGAGGGCGTCAAATGGGTGTTCAGCGGTGCGAGCCGGCTTTACCCGGATTTCAACCGCTGCCTGGTGAGCATGTCGCCGGACGGCGGCGATGCCAGTGAAATGCGCGAATTCGACATCGCCGCGAAGTCCTTCGTCGAAGGCGGTTTTCGTGCGCCCGCCTCGAAGTCGGGTTTTTCCTGGCTGGACGAGGGCACCGTCATCGTCTCGGCGGCCTTCGAGGAGGACGACAAGACGCAGTCCGGCTATCCGCGCGTGGTCAAGCTGTGGAAGCGCGGCACCAGGCTTGAAGACGCCACGCCGATCTTCGAGGCCGACAAGCAGGATCTTGCGGCTGGCGGCGGGGTCGAGATCGACGGCAACAGGCGGCATCTGTTCCTGGCCCGCACCATCGACTTCTTCTCCTCGCACAGCTTCCTGCGGCTCGCTTCCGGCGAGAACCGACGCATCCCGCTGCCAGACGACGCGACCGACACCGCGATCTTCCACGGACAACTCGTCTTCGGCGTGCGCAGCCCGTGGACGGCGCCGGACGGCACGCGCTGCCTGCCCGATGGGCTTTACTCACTGGATTTCGGACGTTGGATCGACACCAGCGTGCTGGGACCGGTCGAAACCGTACTCGCGCCGGCGCCTCGCGTTTCGATCGCTGGGTTGGCCCGCACCGATCAGCGGCTGTTCATCAACCTGATGGACAATGTGCGCGGTAAAGTCGTCGCTTGCGACCGGACGGGAAAAAGCTGGTCGCTGAAGCCAGTCGGTCTGCCCGAAAACGGCAATGTTGGCATCAGCCATGCGGAGCATTTCGGCGCCAGTGTCTCGTTCTCCTTCACCGATTTCCTGACGCCGAGCTCGATCATCTGGTCGGACGACGACGGCGAGACGCTGAAGACAGTGAAGGCGCAGCCGGCGCGCTTCGATGCCTCGCCCTTCATCTCCGAACAGTTCGAGGCACGCTCGAGCGATGGCACGATGATCCCCTATTTCGTGGTCAGGCGGCGCGACCAGGGCGGACCGGTGCCGACGCTGCTCTACGGCTATGGCGGCTTCGAGGTGCCGCTTCTGCCGGGCTATGCCGGCGTGCGCGGCCGGCTCTGGCTGGAGAAGGGCAACGCCTATGTGCAAGCCAACATACGCGGCGGCGGCGAGTTCGGCCCGGCCTGGCACCAGGCGGCGCTCAAGGGTAACCGTCAGAACGCCTTCGACGATTTCGCCGCGGTGGCAGAGGATCTCGTCAAGCGCGGCATCACGACGGCGGCGCAGCTCGGGATCCAGGGTGGCTCAAACGGCGGCCTGCTGACCGGCACGTCACTGATCCAGCGTCCGGAACTGTTCGGGGCCGTCATCATCGACGTGCCGCTGCTCGACATGCTGCGCTACACTGAACTGCCGCCCGGGGCTTCGTGGATCGCCGAATATGGCGATCCCTCGAAGCCGGAAGAGGCGGCATGGCTGGCGGCCTACTCGCCCTATCAACATGTCAAAGTGGGTGGCGACTATCCGCCGGTTCTGCTGATGACCTCAACCGCGGACGACCGCGTCCATCCCGGCCATGCCCGCAAGATGGCGGCGCGCCTGCAGGAGGCCGGCCACGGCAGGACGCTGTTCTTCGAGGAAACGGAAGGCGGACATGGCGGGCGCGGCGATCGTCGTCCTCAAGCGGCGCAAACGGCGATGCGCTATGTCTTCCTGCAGCGGGCGCTGGAGCATCGGACGGAAAAGGGGAAACCGGTTTTCGGATAATCCGATGCACTTTCGAAAACCTGCCACGGCTTGAATTCAAGGCCAAGGGCGGCTTAAGGTGCCGCCATGGCTTGCACGAAGACATCAGGCGCCTTCGGGGTTGCGGTGACGCCGTCACCGCGCACGCTTCGTGCTGAGCTGCTCAGGCTTTGCGCCCGCATCGGCTATTCGCCGCCCGCCTGTCTCTGACGAATCCAGCCCCGGCATTTGCCGGATTGATTCCAGAGGAAAGATCAAATCCATGACCTATCAGAACTATTCGCTGAAGCAGCTTCAGCAGATCGACGCCGCGCATCACCTTCACCCGTTCACCGACCACAAGGAACTGCGCGAGATCGGCTCGCGCATCATCACCCGTGCCGACGGGCCGTTCATCTATGATGCCGAGGGCACCGAGATCCTCGACGGCATGGCCGGCCTGTGGTGCGTCAATGTCGGCTATGGCCGCAATGAGCTGGCCGAGGCCGGCTATGCCCAGATGAAGGAGCTGCCCTACTACAACTCCTTCTTCAAATGCTCGACGCCGACGCCTGTGCTGTTGTCGAAGAAGCTGGCGGAACTGGCGCCGAAGCACGTCGGCCAAGTGTTCTACGGCTCGTCCGGCTCGGAGGCCAACGACACGGCGCTCAGGCTCGTCCGTCACTACTGGGCGCTCGAGGGCAAGCCGGAGAAGAACCGCGTCATCTCGCGCAAGATGGGCTATCACGGTTCGACCATTGCCGGCACCTCGCTCGGCGGCATGGAGCCGATGCACAAGCAGCTCGGCGGCGCCGTTCCCAACATCGTCCATGTGATGATGCCCTATGCCTACGAACTCGCGCTGCCCGGCGAAAGCGACCATGATTTCGGCCTGCGCGCGGCCAAGGCCGTCGAGGACGCCATCCTCGAGGCCGGCGCCGACAAGGTGGCCGCCTTCATCGGCGAGCCGGTGATGGGTGCCGGCGGGGTGAAGATCCCGCCGCTGAGCTACTGGCCGGAAGTGCAACGCATCTGCCGCAAGTACGACGTGCTCCTGATGCTCGACGAGGTGATCACCGGCTATGGCCGCACCGGCGAATGGTTCGCGGCGCAGACCTTCGGCGTCGAGCCCGACACCATCACAACGGCCAAGGCGCTGACGTCCGGCTACCAGCCGCTGTCGGCGCTGCTGGTCGGCGACCGCATCAGTGCGACGCTGGTCGAGAAGGGCGGCGAGTTCTATCACGGCTACACCTATTCCGGTCACCCCGTGGCCTGCGCCGTGGCGCTGAAGAACCTCGAGATCATCGAGCGCGAAGGCCTGGTCGAGCGGGTCAGGAACGACACCGGTCCCTACTTCGCCCAGGTGCTGCAGGAGCGCATCGCCGGGCACAATCTGGTCGGCGAGGTGCGCTCGATCGGACTGATGGGGGCGATCGAGATCGTCAAGGACAAGGCGACGAAGGAGCGTTACCTGCCGTCGGGAAGTGCTGCCGTCGTCGTGCGCGACCATGCGATCGCCCAAGGCATGATGCTGCGCGCCACCGGCGACACGATGATCCTGTCGCCGCCGCTGATCTGGACGCGCGAGACGGTCGACATGGCCTGCGACCGCATCGCCAGGGCACTCGATCTCGCCGAAGCGGATTTGCGCAAGCGCTGAACGAAACAGCCGGGCGTCGCCAGCGACGGCGCCCGGCTTCTCTTGGGCGTTAGTCGCGATCGTGGACCAACGGCCGGGCCGTACTGCCGTGTCCCAGCCCAGGAAATGTGCTGAAAAGCCGGATGCCGTCTGACAGTATGCGCCAGGGTTCATGTGAACCAACGGCAATTTCATGCAAGGGCAGGCGTGTATGGTGAGTTCCTTTCGTGCGGTCGTGGTCGGTGGCGGCTGCGTGGGCACAGGCATTCTTTATGGCCTGGCGAAACGCGGCTGGACCGATGTGGCATTGCTGGAGAGGACGCAGCTTACCGCCGGCTCGACATGGCATGCCGCAGGGCTCATTCCGTCCTACGCGCGCAGCCGCAACGTCGGCCGCATGATCGCCAGGTCGATTGAGATCTATGAGGGCCTGGAAGCCGAGACGGGCCAGAGTGTCGGCTGGCACAAATGCGGCCAGCTGCGCATTGCCAACACGCGCGACCGGCTCGACGAGTACAAGAGCTATATGGATGTCGCTGAGGTCCAGGGTCTGCGGGCCCGGATCGTATCGCCGGCGGAGGCGCGCGAGATCTGGCCGCTGCTCGACAACAAGGACATGCTGGGTGCCCTTTACCACCCCGACGATGGCCACATTGCACCCGCGGATGTCACCCAGGCGATGGCCAAGGGCGCACGCGACCTCGGCGCGAAGGTCCATCTCGACACCGAAGTTGTTGGGTTCGAGCGGATGCCGGGCGGCGAGTGGAAGGTCAACACATCGCGCGGCGACATCCTCTGCGAGCACGTCATCCTTGCTACGGGCAACTATGCGCGCCAGACCGGCGCCATGCTGGGTCTGGACATTCCGGCGATCCCGATCGTCCATCAGTACTGGATCACCGAGGCGGTTCCAGAGATTGTGGAGCGCAAACGGCTGGGCCTACCGGAAATGCCGATCCTCAGGGACGAGGGCTACGAGGGCTATCTGCGCGAAGAGGGGGATGGGCTGCTGTTCGGTCCCTATGAGCGCACGGAACAGCTCAAGCTGTTCGCCGAAAACGGCGTCCCGGAATGGTTCGGCGCCGATTTGCTCGATGAGGATTTCGACGCTGTTTCCTGGAACTGGGAGCGTGCCAGCGAATTGGTCCCCGCGCTGGGGCGCGCGGGCATCAAGCGGAATGTGCGGGGACCTTTCCAGATGACGGCCGATGAACTGCCGCTGATGGGACAGGCCTGGGGCCTTGAGAATGTCTGGCTCGCCGAAGGCGTGCCAGGGGGCATCCTCTGGGGCGGAGCTATCGGCTATTACCTTTCCGAGCGGATCGTGGAGGGCGGCAACAGCATCGATACGGCGGAGCTCGATCCCCGCCGCTTTGGCCACTATGCCAACAAGAACTGGACCCGGGCAAAAGTCAGGGAAGCCTGGGGTACGCACGCGGTACAGCACTATCCAGGCCAGGACATGCCGGCGGCGCGACCACAGAAAACGGCACCGTCCTACGATCGCCTGAGCCAGCTCGGCGCGGTATGGGACGTGTTGAACGGCTGGGAGATGCCGAGCTGGTTCGCGCCCGCGGGTGTCGAAGCGCGAAACATCTATGGCTGGCGCTGGACCCCCAAAGGCAACCACGTCGCCGAGGAAGTCCAGGCCGTCCGTCAGGCCGTGGGGCTGGTCGAGATGACGCCGATGACCAAGTTCGAGGTCAGCGGCCCAGGCACCGAGGCCTGGCTCGACGGAATCCTTGCCAACAAGCTGCCTCGTCCCGGTCGTGTCGCCCTTGCCCATCACCTGACGCGGGCCGGTGGCGTGCAGGCCGAGTATGTGGTGGCGCGGCTGCAGAACGGTCTGTTCTACCTCATATCGACGCCGCGCGCCGAGCGCTGCAATTTTGACGACTTGAGCCGGCTGCTGCCGCAGAGCGGCAACGTGCAGCTTCGCAATGTCACCGACGATCGCGGCAGCTTCACAATCGTTGGACCGAAGGCGCGGGAGGTATTGCAGCCGCTGACGGAAGTCGATCTCTCCAACGAGGCCTTCCCATGGTTCAGCGTGCGGTCCGGGACCGTCGGCCTGGCCAGCGACGTGCGCCTGCTGCGCGTCAACTACTCAGGCGAACTGGGATGGGAGCTCTATCATCCGCTCTGTTATCAGCGGCATCTGCTGGACGCGCTTCTGGCGTCGGGCGAGGCGCACGGGCTCAGACCGGTTGGACTTCAAGCACTGGAGTCCCTGCGTCTCGACAAGTCCTACCGGGCCATGTACCGCGACATGAATCCCGAACTGTCGGCCTGGGAAAGCGGTCTTGACCGCTTCGTCAGCCTCGACAAGGGGGACTTCATCGGCCGGGCGGCGCTGGTCGCGAAACAGAAGCAGGGGACGGGACGCCGGATCGCCACTCTGTCGATCGATACCGACGGTGCCAGCGC
This sequence comes from Mesorhizobium sp. M4B.F.Ca.ET.058.02.1.1, assembly GCF_003952505.1. NCBI lineage: Bacteria > Pseudomonadati > Pseudomonadota > Alphaproteobacteria > Hyphomicrobiales > Phyllobacteriaceae > Mesorhizobium > Mesorhizobium sp. M4B.F.Ca.ET.058.02.1.1. The sequence continues at coordinate 317,371 of NZ_CP034450.1, forward strand.
TTTCGCCTTCGAGGGTGTTTACCGCGATGGCGAGCTCGTCGGCCATGTCACCTCGGCAGGCTATTCCTATAGTTTTTGTCACGACATCGCACTTGCGCTGCTGCCTCTCGAACTCGCCGCGCCCGGCACCGAACTGGAAGTTTCAATCCTTGGCGAGCGCCGCTCGGCAAAGGTGATTGCCGACTCGCCCTACGATCCGGAAGGTCTGCGCGGGCGCATGTAAGCATCCCCGGGCAGGAATGTCGGACTGATAGGCGATCCCAAGATCGCCGTACGCCGGGCTCTGGCAACGAAGACCACGCGCTAATTCCGACCGCGGCAATCGAAATACAGGCGGTGCAAAACGCAAAAACCGCGTCCCATCGGGAACGCGGCTTTGCCAGATACGCATGGCGTTTCGCTACAAGCGACTTGCGAAACTTACGGGCTCCGGTACGCGAGACCTGATCCGGAGCGCCGGGCGGATGCGATATGTCCGCCTCGCAGTCCGTTTTATAGGCACATCGTTACCGGCCGGTTATCGAGACCTTAAGCAAATCTAAATTTGCCGGTTTCTGACCGAAAAAACTCGCTAATAAGCCTGTGAAAGCAGGGCGTTATGCCTGATTGCCGCGTAGGAAATTTATAATGCCGGAAAAATCGGCGCCGGCATTTCCCTGCGCGTTGAACAGCGCGTAGAGCTGCGTCGCCCCGGCCCCGAGCGGCGTCACCGCGCCGGCGCCTTGCGCTGCCTCCTGCGACAGCTTCAAATCCTTCAGCATGAGGGCGGCGGCGAAGCCCGGCTTGTAGTCGCGGTTGGCGGGCGAGGCCGGCACCGGCCCTGGCACCGGGCAATATGTGGTGAGTGACCAGCATTGGCCCGACGAGGTCGAGGCGACGTCGAACAGCGCCTGGTGCGACAGTCCGAGCTTTTCCGCCAGCACGAAGGCTTCGGCGACGCCGATCATCGAGATGCCGAGGATCATGTTGTTGCAGATCTTGGCCGCCTGTCCGGCGCCGTCGTCGCCGCAATGGACGATGCGGCCAGCCATCGGCTTCAGGGCCGGCTCGGCCTTGGCGAAGGCGTCCTTCGAGCCGCCGGCCATAAAGGTCAACGTGCCGGCGGTGGCGCCGCCTGTGCCGCCCGAGACCGGCGCGTCGATCGACAGCAGGCCGTGCTTGCTGGCGATAGCGTGGGCCTTGCGCGCCGATTCGACGTCGATGGTGGAAGAGTCGATGAACAGCGCGCCTTTCTTCGCCTTGGGCGCGATGTCCTCATAGACCGACAGCACATGCTTGCCGGCAGGCAGCATGGTTATGACGACATCGGCGTCCTTCACCGCGGCAGGGGCGTTGGCCATGACGGTCACGCCGTGCTCCTTGGCGACGGTGAGGTTCTCCGGCACCAGGTCGAAGCCGTGCACAGAATGCCCGGCCTTGACCAGGTTGGCGGCCATCGGATTGCCCATATTACCCAAGCCGATGAAGGCGATGGTTGCCATCGTTTTTCTCCCGAAATTGTCTGGTTCAGCGCCCGATCAGCGCGCGTGCGATGATGACGCGCATGATCTCGTTAGTGCCTTCGAGGATCTGGTGGACGCGCAGGTCGCGCACCAGTTTCTCGACGCCGTAATCGTGTAGATAGCCATAGCCGCCATGCAACTGCAGCGCCTCGTTGGCGACGTCGAAGCCGACATCGGTGACGAAGCGCTTGGCCATCGCCGACCATTTGCCGGCGTCGGGCGCCTTGCGGTCGAGCTTCGAAGCGGCGGCGTAGAGGAAGATGCGCGCCGCCTGCAACTCGGTCTCCATGTCGGCCAGCCTGAACTGCAGCGCCTGGAACTGGTTGATCTTCGAGCCGAAGGCCTTGCGCTCGCCTGTATAGGATAAAGCCTTGTCGAGCGCCGACTGCGCGCCGCCGAGCGAGCAGGCGGCGATGTTCAGCCGGCCGCCGTCGAGGCCGGCCATGGCGATGCCGAAGCCTGCGCCTTCCGTGGCGAGCAGGTTCTCGACCGGCACCTTGCAATCCTCGAAGATGACCTGGCGGGTCGACTGCATGTGCCAGCCCATCTTGTGCTCGTTGGCGCCGAAGGAGAGGCCTGGTGCATCCTTGGGCACGACGAAGGTCGAGATGCCTTTCGGTCCGTCGGCACCGGTGCGGGCCATGACGACATAGAGGTCGCTGTCGCCGGCGCCGGAGATGAACTGCTTGGCGCCGTTGAGCACATAGTCGCCGCCGCTTTTCACCGCGCGCGTCTTCAGCGCCGCGGCATCCGAGCCGGAGCCCGGCTCGGTCAGGCAATAGCTCGCCAGCCATTCCATCGAGGTCAGCATCGGCAAGAAACGCTGGCGCTGCTCCTCGCTGCCGAAGCGGTCGATCATCGACGCCGCCATGTTGTGGATCGAGATGAAGGAGGAAAATGCCGGGTCGGCGCGGGCGAGCGCCTCGAAGATCAGCACGGCATCGAGCCGCCCGAGGGCCGAACCGCCAACGTCGTCGCGGACATAGATGCCGCCGAGGCCGAGCGGCCCGGTTTCGCGAATCACGTCGGCCGGGAAATGTTTCGCACGGTCCCAGTCGAGCGCGTTCGGTGCGACACGGTCGGCGGCGAAGGCCTCGGCCATCTCTTGGATGGCGCGCTGCTCCTCGGTGAGTTCGAATTGGCTGGTGCTCGCATCGACCGCGGCGTCCATGGCGTGCTCCCTGTCGTTTTAGGCCTTCTGGCCTGTCGTTTTTGGCTTTGCGCGCCAGTCAATCTAGACCAATGATGCCGCCGCGCAACCCGCCCGGTCGCGGAGCGGCTGTGCATGGATGGACCAACGGAGCATGGCGTGACGACAGTCTTCGACGAACTGCTCGATCGTTTCCACGCCTATCTCAGGACCGTGGACAGCGCTCTGGTCAGCGACGCCGTCGCCCGCATCGATTGGGGCATGCCGGTGCGTCCGCTGCAGCCGCGTCGGCTCGCCTGCCTGCGCCATCTCGATCGCATCGCCGAACTTGCGCCGCCGGACATCCGGCCCCTGACGCGATTCGTGGCGGAGCATCGCGGCGATCTGCGCTGGGGCCAAACCTACAGCGTCTCGGATTTCGGCCGGGCGTTCCTGGACAATTACGGCTGGCTGGAGGTTTTCGGCACGCGCGGCCATTTCGTCAATGACGAGGTCGCGGCCGGCTTGCTGATCCTCGGGCCCGCGATCGTCTATCCCGACCACCATCACATTGCCGAGGAGATCTACATTCCGCTGACCGGCAGCACGGAGTGGCACAAGGGCGAAAGCGGATTTCACGTTCGCGAAGCCGGCGAGGTGATCCACCATCCTTCGAACGTCAGCCATGCCATGCGAACGGGCCAGGAGCCGCTGCTCGCGCTCTACATCTGGCGTGGCGGGCCGCTGGCGCAGAAGTCGACAATCCCGGGCACCGTCACGCAAGGCAGGGGCTGATGGCGGCCAAAGCGATCATGCTGCAAGGCACCGGCTCCGATGTCGGCAAGAGCGTGCTGGTCGCGGGGCTCTGTCGTGCGGCGAAGAAGCGTGGGCTGAAGGTGCGGCCGTTCAAGCCGCAGAACATGTCGAACAATGCCGCCGTCGCCGACATTCCCGGCAACAACAAGGCCGGTGGCGGCGAGATCGGCCGCGCGCAATGGCTGCAAGCGATCGCCTGCGGCGTGACGCCGACCGTCCACATGAACCCGGTGCTGCTCAAACCGCAGAGCGATGTCGGCTCGCAGGTCGTGGTGCAGGGCAAGGTGTTCGGCGAGGCTAGGGCGCGCGACTACCAGGCGATGAAAGGCCGGCTGATGGACGCCGTGCTGGACTCATGGGCGAAGGTCGGCGAGGGCGCCGATCTCATCATCGTCGAAGGCGCGGGCTCACCAGCCGAGATCAATCTCCGCAGCCGCGACATCGCCAATATGGGTTTCGCGACGCGCGCAAATGTGCCGGTGGTGCTGGTCGGCGATATCGATCGCGGCGGCGTCATCGCTTCGGTCGTCGGCACCCATCTCATCCTGCCGGACGAGGACCGGCGCATGATCGTCGGCTACCTCATCAACAAGTTCCGCGGCGACGTCTCGCTGTTCGACGACGGCATCGAGGCGATCGGAAAGTTCACCGGCTGGCCTTGCTTCGGTGTGGTGCCGTGGCTGAAGGCGGCGGCGAGGCTGCCTTCCGAGGATTCGGTGGTGCTGGAACGGCTGGCATCCGGCGAGAAGCGGGCGCTGAAGGTGGCAGTGCCGATGCTTTCGCGCATCGCCAATTTCGACGATCTCGATCCATTGAAGGCCGAACCGCAGGTCGAGGTGGTGTTCGTGCCGCCCGGCAAGCCGTTGCCCGCGGATGCGGGATTGGTGGTCATTCCCGGCTCGAAGTCGACGATCGGCGATCTCATGAAGTTCCGGGAGAATGGCTGGGACCACGATCTCCTCGCCCATCGCAAGCGGGGCGGCCATGTCGTCGGCATCTGCGGCGGCTTCCAGATGCTCGGCCGCAAGGTCAGCGATCCCGCCGGCATCGAGGGCAGCGTTACCGAGGCGGAGGGGCTCGGCCTGCTCGACATCGAAACAGTGATGGAACCGGAAAAGACCGTGCGCAATGTCAGCGCCCGCTCGGTGCAGTTCGATCTGCCGCTGGAAGGCTACGAGATCCATCTCGGCCGCACCACCGGCCCGGACATGGCGCGGCCGTCCGCCGTCATCAACGGCATCGATGACGGGGCGATCTCCGCCGATGGCAAGGTGGTTGGCACCTATCTGCACGGGCTGTTTTCCGCAGACGCCTTCCGGGCAAGGTTCCTGGAAAGCCTCGGCGTCAAAGGCGGCGGTATCGACTATCGCGCCGATGTCGAGCGGGCGCTGGACGAGGTCGCGGCCGAACTGGAAACCCATCTCGACTGCGACGCAATTTTTGGCCTGGCCCGTTAGCTGGCGGCGTCTCCTGCCTTCGGCCAGTAGGTGCCAAACGACCAGACACTGCCTTCCGGGTCGCGGCAGATGAACTCGCGGCTGCCATAGTCGCGATCGGTCAGTTCCTGCAGGATCGTGGCGCCGGCCTTTCTTGCCCTGGCGTAGGCGGCATCGGCGTCTTCCACCGCGACATAGATCGACTTGCCGCCGCCGGCGCCCGGCTCGCCGACCATCTTGCCGTAGTCGTCGTCACGCGCGGTGCCGAGCATGATCATCGAGGCGCCGAAGACGAGCTCGGCGTGATGCACGACGTCGCCCTCGCCATAGCGGGCGCGCACGGTGAAGCCGAAGGCATCGCACAGCCAGTCGATCATTCCGGCGGCATTCCTGTAGCGCAGAGCGGGGTAGAGACGAGGTGCTTCGTTCGCGGTCGACATGGCAATCTCCCTGGTGTCGGTTGATGGTATCCAGTCTCGGCGAAGGCCGCCGCGGCGTCTTGAAGAAATGTTACCTCGGTGGAGAAAGAGACTATGCGAGCGCGGTTGGCGTCTCGCCGGCGAGATCGCGGAATTCGCGCACCAGATGCGCCTGGTCAGCATAGCCGCAATCGGCGGCGATCCCCGCCCAGTCGTCGAGCTGATGCTTGGACAGCGAGAGCGCCCGGTTGAAGCGCACGATGCGCGACAGCGTTTTCGGCCCGATGCCGATCGCGTCGGAAAATTTCGCCGCGAGATGCTTGCGGCTCCAGCCGAGCTGATCGGCAAGCACGGAGACCCGCGTGCGTCCGCCAGAGCCAATGACTTGCCGGTAGGCCCAGGCGATCTCGGCTGACATCCGCTTCGCCTCCGCCAGCCTTGCTGCGACGAAGCTCTCGGCAATCGCGAAACGCGTGCCCCAATCCCGTGCCTCGCCAAGCCTTTCGCGCAGCGCGATGCCTTCGAGGCCAAGCACATCGTCGAGCCCGACCATGCGGTCGGTCAGCTCGCTCATCGGCAGGCCGAAGAAGCGGCGGGCGCCGAGCGGGGTGAAGTTGATCTGGACGCAGCAGGCGCGGCCGAAGGATTGGATTACCACCGGCCCGGCAAAGAGGCCGGCGGCAAAGCTGGCGAAGCGATCGTTGTCGCCGGGGTCGCGCCCAAGCCCGATGGCGAAGGGCTCGGCGAAGCTGATGACCAGCGGCACGGTCAGCGAAGCATATTCGACATTGCGGGAGCAGACGGGCAGCATCTCGCGATAGCCGCAAAGGTCGGTGACTGCGCCTGCAAGCGAAGCGTCAGCCGCTCGCCGCACCATCTCGAACCTCGCGGCTAAAGAATGGTCCTGTTCATGACGGCGCTCTGTCTCGATCGACATCGGCAATCCTCGCCCGCCAAATCTAGCAGACCACATTCCGAAATCAAAAGCGCCCGGCTTGTGGCCGGGCGCTTCGGTTACCTGAGATCTGAATGTGCCTGACTTAAGCGCCGCGCATCATGCAGCCGGCGGCAAGCACGATGTAGCCTATGAGAACAATCCACACTGCGGCAAGAGGAATGAACGCAAGAACGCCAAGAGCGGCGAGAACGCCGATGATGGCGATGACAAGGGAGATAATGAAAATAAGCTGAGTAGGCGCACTGAGATTCATGTGTGGCTCCTCCAACATGATTCGTACGCCGGCATTGTATCAGCGGGGCCGTCACACACCAATGAGCAGGCGCAACGGGTTCGCCGGGTCGGCCAGGAGCTTCACCGCCAGTGCCACGCAGACGACGACCAGCAGCGGCTTGATCAGTCTCGCGCCGATACGGATGGCAAGGCTGGCGCCGAGGCGGGCGCCGAAGAACTGGGCAACGCCCATCATCAGGCCGATCTTCCAGTAGACGACGCCGACGGCGGCGAAGACGGCGAAGCCGCCGATGTTGGAGGCGAAGTTGAGCAGCTTGGTGTGCGCCGTCGCTTTCAGCACGCCGTAGCCAGCGAGCGCAACGAAGGCCAGCATGAGGAACGAGCCGGTGCCCGGGCCGAACAGGCCGTCATAGAAGCCGATGGCTGGCACGACCGTGAGTCCGAACAGAAAGGGCGAAAGCCGCTCGGCGCGGTCGACATCGCCCATGTTGGGCTTGACGGCGAAATAGAGTGCAATCGCGATCAGCAGCAGCGGAAGCAGGGCGCGTAACACGTCGCCGGGCACGATTGTCGCCAGCGAAGCACCGGCCGCGCTCCCGGCGAGTGCCAGGACGGCGGACGGAAGCTGACGGCGGACATCGACATGGCCATTCGCGGCATAGTGGATGGTCGCCGAACCGGAGCCGAACATGCCTTGCAGCTTATTGGTTCCCAGCGTCTCGAGCGGCGAGAAGCCGGCAAGAAGCAGTGCCGGAATGGTGATCAGAGCGCCGCCGCCGGCGATGGAATCGATGAAGCCGGCGGCAAAGGCGGCAAACGCGAGCATGACGACGGTGTGGGTGGCAAGATCGAGCATCGGGGGCTGCAAGGGTTGCGGCGAGGGGGACGGCAGGTTCCATCATGCCCGTCCCATTTGCGCAAGGCCGATTCCGCGCTAACTATCTGCGACGGAATCGCAAAGGGGAGGCCGATGGCAATGGCATTGCTCGACCAGATACGCTCGATCTTCGACGGCGATCCCGGCGTACGTAAGGTCGCGGACGATCCGGTCCTGTCGGCGGAATTGTTGATGCTGTTCCGCATGATCCTGGCCGATGGTTCCGTCTCGGAGAGCGAGATGGTCGCCTTCCGGCGCATCTGCAAGGAGGCGTTCGGCATTCCCGAGACGAGCATCGACAGCGTCATCGAATATCTCAACGACTTCGGCTACGAGACCAATGGTTCGCAGGCGATCGCGCTGTTCCGCGACCTCGACGTCGAGCGGCGCAAGCTGCTCGCCCAACACATGGCCGAGATCGCCAAGGCCGATTCGAAGCTGGCCGAGAACGAGGTCAAGCTCCTGCGCCGCACGCTCGACCTGCTCGACATCAGCCCGGTCGATGTTGTGAAGCCGCAGGAATAGCCGGATTCGATGGCAGACGGCGCGTCTGGCCGCCTATCCCTGTTCCTGCAGCCTCCGCGCGATTGCCTGGTGCAGATCGGGCGCGGCTTTCACCAGCGCCTTGGCCGCGTCGGACTGCGGGTTGTCGAGCACCGCGCCGGTCTTGCCGCGCTCGACGATCCTGCCTTCGTGCATGACCAGCACCTCGTCGGTGATGGCGCGGGCGACGGTCAGGTCATGAGTGATGAACAAGTAGGCGATGCCGAGCTTCTGGTTGAGCTCGGCGAACAGGTCGAGGATCTGGGCGCGGATCGAAACGTCGAGCGCCGAGACCGGCTCGTCGGCCACGACCAGCTTGGGGCGGGTGATGATGGCGCGCGCGATCGACAGGCGCTGGCGCTGGCCGCCCGAGAATTCGTGCGGATATTTGTCCATGTCGCGCGGCCCGAGGCCAACCTCGTGCAGCGCGTGCGCCACGAGCTCGCGCCGCTCGGCGTTGGCCGGTTTTTTGGCCAGCACATGCAGCGGCTCGGCGACCAGTTTCTCGACCTTCTGGCGCGGATCGAAGGAGCCGTAGGGGTCCTGGAATACGACCTGCATGTCGCGCCGCACCGGCTTCAGCTCCGCCTCGCTGCTGCCGGTGATGGTCTCGTCGCAGAAACGGATCGTTCCCGAGGTCGATTTGTCCAGCGCCAGGATCATGCGGGCAAGCGTGGACTTGCCGCAGCCTGAACGTCCGACCAGGGCCACCGACTGGCCAGGTTCTATCGACAGCGAGACGTCGTCGACGGCGCGGAAGGGAGCGGCGCGCCGGAACAGCGAGCTGCGTCGTCCCGGATAGTCGCGGGTCACCCCTTCGACTTGCAGCAGGGGCCTGGCCGAGCCGGCGACGTGGGTTCGGGGGCGGGCCGGCACATGCATGGAAGCCTGCGCCAGCTGACGCGTGTAAGGATGGAGCTGCTCAGACAGCGTGCGTGCCGTGTCGCCGGCTTCCATCACCTCGCCATGGCGCAGGATGGTGATCTTGTCGGCCATCTCGGTCACCACCGCGAGGTCGTGCGAGATCAGCAGCAGGCCCATGCGGTTTTCCGCCACGAGGTCGCGCAACAGATCGAGGATCTGCGCCTGCAGCACCACATCGAGCGCCGTGGTCGGCTCGTCGGCGATCAGGAGCTTGGGTTTCAGCGCGCAGGCGATTGCAATGACGACGCGCTGGCGCTGGCCGCCGGACAGCTCGTGCGGATAGCGCGACAGCGGGAATTTTGCCTCGGGCAGGCCGACCCGGTCGAGCACCTTGCGCGCCCGCTCCTCGGCTTCGGCGCGGCTTGCCTTGGTATGCCAGCGGATGCCTTCGGCGACCTGCTCGCCGATCGTCTTGACCGGATTGAGCGCCGTCATCGGCTCCTGGAACACCATGCCGATGTCGTCGCCGCGCAGCGCGCACATCTGGTCCTCGCTCGCCGCCAGGATATCGAGGCCGTCGAAGGCGACGCGCCCGCCGGCACGCGCCGCGAAGGGCAGAAGCCGCATCACGGTGAGCGCCGTCATCGACTTGCCCGAGCCGGACTCGCCGACAAGCCCCATGACCTCGCCCGGTGCCACGGCAAGCTCGACCCCCTTCAGGATCGGCGTGTCGCCGATCGCCAGCGACAGGTTCTCGATCTCGAGCAGGCTCATCGCTGCCGCCGCGATTTCGGGTCGAGGATGTCGGCGATGCCGTCCCCCAGCAGGTTGAGGCCGAGCACGGTGACGACGATCGCCATGCCCGGAAAGATCGCCATCCACGGCGCCACGACCATGCGCGTCTGCGCGTCGAACAGCATGCGACCCCAGCTCGGCATCGGCGGCTGCGCGCCGAGGCCGACATAGGAAAGGCCGGCTTCGGCAAGGATGCCCAGCGCGAACTGGATGGTGCCTTGCACCAGGAGCAACGTGGCGATGTTTGGCAGGATGTGCTCGATGGTGATCAGCGTTGGCCCCTTGCCGGCGGCACGCGCGGCCAGGATGAATTCACGCGGCCAGATGGCGAGAGCGCCGGCGCGGGCGACGCGCGCGAAAACGGGAATGTTGAAGATGCCGATGGCGATGATGGCGTTGATCGCGCCCGGCCCGAAGATGGCGGTGATCATGATCGCCGACAGCAGCGCGGGGAAGGCGAAGACGAGGTCGTTCAGCCGCATCAGCGCCTCGTCGGCGAGGCCGCCGCGCGCGGCGGCAAAGGCGCCGAGCGGCACGCCGACGCCCATGCCGATGCCGACCGCGACCAGCGCCACGGCGATCGAGTTGCGGGCGCCGACCATGATCATCGACAGGATGTCGCGGCCGAAATGGTCGGTGCCGAACCAGTGCGCCCATGAAGGCGTCAGGGTCTTGTCCGAGATCACCAGCCTGGTGACATCATAGGGCGTCCAGACATAGGAGAGCATCGCTATCGCCGCCACCAGCGCGGTGATGGCGAAGCCGACGAGGAAGGACCGGTTGCGGAACGCCTTGGCCAGCAGTGCGCCAACGGTCTCTTCGGGGATGTCGACATGGAGCGTCATTGCCGGCTTCTCAGGCGCGGATCGACGACCGCATAGGAGAGGTCGACGAGGAGGTTGACGGCGATGACGGCGGCGACCAGCAGCATGACGACGCTTTCGACGACGATCAGGTCGCGCTGCGTGATGGCCTGGAACACCAACCGTCCAAGGCCGGGCAGGTAGAAGACGTTCTCGATAATGATGGTGCCGGCGAGCAGGAAGGCGAATTGCAAACCGAGAATGGTGAGTACCGGGATCATGGCGTTGCGCAGCGCGTGCCGCCAGAGCACGGCGCGGTATGGCATGCCCTTGGCGCGGGCGGTGCGGACATAGTCCTCGTGCAGCACCTCGATCAGTGCCGAGCGGGCGACGCGGGCAAGGATCGCGGCTTGCGGCAGGGCAAGGGCGACCGCCGGCAGAAGCAGCGATTTCAGCGCCGGCCAGGCACCGGCGCCCCAGCCGGGAAAGCCGCCGGCCGGCACCAGTCGCAGCCAGACGGCGAAGAGATAGATCAGCATCAGCGCGAACCAGAAGTTCGGCACGGCGACGCCGAGTTGGGCGGCGCCCATGGCGATAGCGTCGCCGGCCCGGCCGTGGCGGCTGGCGGAATAAATCCCGACCGGAATGGCGATAGCGGTGGACAGCGCCAGCGCGATCAGCGCCAGCGGCAGCGAGACGACGACGCGTTCGCGCACGAGATCGATAACCGGCACCGAATAGGTGTAGGAGCGGCCGAAATCGAGGCTGAGCAACCCGCCCGCCCAATGCAGGTAACGCAAGGCCAGCGGCGCGTTGAGCCCTATCTGGTTGCGCAGCACCTCGACCTGCTCGGCGCTGGCGTTCATGCCCAGCATCAGCCGCGCCGGGTCGCCGGGGATGATCTCCAGCACCGCGAACACCACCATGGAGGCCAGCACCAGCGTGGCGGCGGCGATGATCAGACGCTTGAGGAGGTAGGCACTCATGGAAGGCTGACCGCCCGGGCTTCGTCATCCTGGGGCGGAGCAGGAGCGAAGCAACGTCGCGAAGACCCCAGGATCCATGACGTGACAGAGGTCGAAGAGCGCGACGATGCAGAACCCAGGTCACGCTTTCCTGTCTTCACGGATGGGCCTCCTGTATTCTGCAACGCAGAGGTCGCTCACAAGCCATGGCATGGATCCTAGGGTCTGCGCAGCCGCTGCGTGGCTGCTCCACCCTTTGATGACGAAGTGCTGGGGTTCACTCGCTCCACTTCACCTTGGTGAGATCATTGGCCTGGATCGGCGCGTTCTCCCAGAGGCCTTGCAGCTTGGCGTCCCAGACGCCGACCTTCGGCAGTTCGTAGAGGAAGCCGACCACGGCATCGTCGGCGAGGATCTTCTGCGCCTCACCGAGCAGTTCCTTGCGCTTGGCCTCGTCGGAGGTGAGGTTCAGATCGGCGATGACCTTGTCGAAAGCCGGGTTGTTGTAATTGAAGTAATAGTCCTTGCGCGAATAGATATCGATGTCGTTGGGCTCGGTGTGGGAGACGATGGTGAGGTCGTAGTCCTTCTTGGTAAATACCTGGTCCAGCCACTGCGCCCATTCAACGGGCACGATCTCCAGATCGATGCCGACGTCGCGCAACTCCGAAGCGATGATCTCGCCGCCAAGCCGGGCATAGGAAGGCGGCGGCAGCTTCAGCGTCGCCTTGAAGCCGTTCTCGAGGCCGGCTTGCTTGAGCAGTTCCTTGGCCTTGGCGACATCATGCGGATAGCGGCCGGTGAGGTCGACATAGTCCTTGTTGGCGGGCGACATGTGCGAGCCGATCGGCTGGCCGAGCCCCGCCGAGGCGCCATCGATGATCGCCTTGCGGTCGAGCGCGTAGGAGATCGCCTGCCTGACCTCGACCTTGTCGAAGGGCGGCTTCTTGTTGTTGATCGACAGGATGGTCTCGCCCTCGGTCGAGCCGATCACGACATGGAAGCGCGGATCGTCCTTGACCTGGGCGACGCTGTCGGGATCGAAGAAAGGGAAGGCCTGGATGTCGCCGGAAAGCAGGGCCGGAACGGCGGCGGCGGCATCGGGGACGATGCGGAACTCGGCCTTGTCGAGCGAGACCGGCGCGCCCCAGTAAGCGTCCGATTTCACCAGCGTGATCGACGAGCCCTTGACCCAGTCCTGGAATTTGAACGGGCCGGTGCCGATCGGCTTCTCCTTGTTGGTGTCGGCCGATTTCGGCGACACGATCACCGCGTCGCCCCAGCCCATATTGTAGAGGAAGGAGCCTTGCGGGTTCTTCAGCGTCACCTTGACGGTCGCCGGATCGACGACGTCGACCTTGTCGATCGCCGCGAACAGGCCCTTCTGCGCGTTGACCGAATTGTCGGCGCGGGCGCGGTCGAGCGAGAACTTCACATCGTCGGCGCTGAAGTCGGCACCGTCATGGAATTTGACTCCGGTATGCAGCTTGAACGTGTAGACCTTGCCGTCGTCAGAAATGCTCCAGCTTTCTGCGAGATCGGGCAGCACCTCGCCGTTCGGGCCGATGCGGGTCAGGCCTTCGAACACATTGGCGTAGAGCACTTCGTCGATCGCCGCGGCAGCACCCGCGGTCGGGTCAAGGTGCGGGGGTTCGAGCGGAATGCCGATGACGAGATCGGTACGCGCGGCAAAGGCCGAGGTGGCGGTGGCGAGTGCCAGGGCGGCGGCGGCGAGAACGGTCTTCCACAATTTCATCGGGCAACTCCCATCTGCTCAAACCGGGTGGATAGAAGCGTGATTTCGAGGTCGAGTAAATTGCGTTTCGTGCTGTCGGGCGACGCCAGGCGGAATGTTTTTCCAGAAATAGTCTGCCTGCCCTCGGGATCAGTCCGCGACAGTGCCCCTCAACAGCACGTTGAGGCCGATCGCCATCACCTTGGCCGATTCCACCATGTCGGCGATGCCGACCCATTCGTCGGGCCGGTGGGCGAGGTCGAGGATGCCGGGGCCATAGGCGATGCAGTCATAGATGTGGCCGATGCGGGCGACGTGCTTCTGGTCGTAGGTGCCCGGCGAAATCACATAGTCGGGCTCGCGGTCGAAGATCGCCATGATGCCTTGTGCCACGGCTTTCACCACAGGTGCGTCGCGCTCGGTCATCAGCGGCAGCACTTCCATCAGATCGCGGATCTCGTAGTCGAACTTCGTCCGCTCGCGCTTCAGCCGCTCCAGGATATCCGTCACCTCGCTCTTCACCGTGGCAAGGTCCTCCTCGAGCAGGAAGCGCCGATCGATGGTCAGCCGGCAGGAATCGGGCACGTTGGGCGAGGGCAGGCCGGGGCGGAAATCCTCGGTCTGGCCGCCATGGATGGAGTTGATGTTCATGGTCGAGCGCCTGGCGCCTTCGGGTACGACGGGCATGCGCGTCACCTTGCGGTCCAGCGCCGGGAACAATTCGTCCTCGAAGGCCTGCAGCACGGCGCCCATGTGGCGCACCGCATTGTCGCCGAGGAACGGCATCGAGCCATGCGCGATCTCGCCCTTGGTCTCGATCTCGGCCCACCAGACGCCGCGATGGCCAAGGCAGATGCGGTCCTTGTTCAGCGGTTCCGGAATGATGACGTGGTCGACTTTCGGCTTGGAAAAATAGCCGAGCCTGGCCAGATGGGCGACGCCGCCGAAACCGCCGGATTCCTCGTCGACCGTGGCCGAAATCTCGATGGCACCGGGGAAGTCCGGAAACACCTCCATGAAGGCCTCGGCGGCGATGATCGAGGCGGCCAGCCCGCCCTTCATGTCGCAGGCGCCGCGGCCGTAGACCTTGCCGTCCTTCACGATGCCGGCGAACGGATCGACGGTCCAGCCTACGCCAGCCTCGACGACGTCGATATGCGAGTTGAAATGCACGCATGCGCCGGGCGATCTGCCGTCGAAGCGGGCAACGACGTTGACGCGCGGGTAGCGGTCGGTGTCGCCGGGCGTGCCTTCGGCGCGGACGAACTCTGTTTCGAAGCCGCGCTTCTTCAGGCGCTCGCCGACATATTCGGCGCAGGGGCGATAGGCCTCGCCCGGCGGATTGACGGTCGGGAAACGGATCAGGTCCGCGGTCAGCGCAACGAGGTCTTCGATCCGCGCATCGACGGCCTTAAGGAGTCGTTCGGTCATTCCTGAAGTTGAGCAGCGAAGCGGGCGACTGGCAAGCGCGACGGCGAAGTCGTTGAAACTACGTGTCGCGGCGGCAACTATGGCGGGAAATTCGTTCAAATTCGCTGCTTTGGATTGGCGAATTCATCAACGAGTGTGTGTTACTTCATTCACCTGCCGTTAAAATGCTGAAAAATCGCGTGATGGCAGGCATGCAAGGGGCAATCAAAGGGGTTTGATCGCATGAAAAAGACTGTTCTCATGGCAACGATACTGGCGACCGCGCTGTTCGGCACCTCGGTCGCAGGCAAGGCTGCCGCCCTGGTGGCCAATATCGATGTATCCTCACAAACGATGACCGTCAGCAGATACGGCCAGGTGCTGTACCGCTGGAGCGTGTCCACCGCCCGCAAGGGTTACTTCACGCCGCGCGGCAGCTACCGCCCGCAGTGGACGGCCCGGATGTGGTATTCGCGCAAATACGAGATGTCGCCGATGCCATACTCAGTGTTCTTCCGTGGCGGCTACGCCATCCACGGCACCGGCGCGGTGAAGTATCTCGGGCGTCCGGCCTCGCATGGCTGCGTGCGCCTGCACACCGCCAACGCCGCGACCTTCTATTCGATGGTGCGCGAAGCGGGCTACGGCAACACGCGCATCGTCGTCACCGACTGACCTCGCGCGATTGCCTTTCGGCGCCAAAAGCGTTGCAGCAATGCCGCACTGCAACCGGAACTCGCATCGAGGCACGGTTTCCGGTGCCGGCGTCGATTGCGTAAATCTTTGGCGGTGGTAGGTATCGCAACGTTACTTTTTGATGCTTGGGGATTACAATGTATCGACTTGTTTTGAGCGCGGCGATTGCCGTAACCGCTACTTCCACCTTCGCTGCCGACGCGCCCGTCGTCCTGGACCAGGAACTCGCCCAGCCGCATATTTCAGGCTACGGCGAGGTATATCTCGGCGGTCTCTACTTCGCGACCCCCGGGGACGATGCAGACGGCACGACCGCCGGCGGCGCCGCCCGGGTCAATTTTCCGATCGACGCTCGCTGGAACATCCAGACCGACGCGGTGATCGATTCGCTGTGGGTCGAGGGTACGAACATCTACAGCTACGGCGGCGCAATCCATGGCTACTGGCGCGATCCGAGCGCCTATGCGCTCGGCGGTTTCGCTACGATCACGGGATATGGCGGCGAAGATTTCGGCGGTGCCGATCTATACTCCTTCTCGGTCGGCCCTGAAGCTCAAGCCTATTTCGGCAACGTGACCGTCTACGGACAAGTCTACTACGGCCAGTTGCGGGCCTCCGGTGAATCCGAGCATCTCGACAATTGGGGTGGCCGCGGCGTGGTGCGCTACTTCGCCCAGGACAACCTTCGCTTCGACGGCGAACTTGGCTTCGCGAGACTTTCGGCGGACGGCGCGCACTTCGACACCGTCTCGGCGGCTCTGCAGGCCACCTACCGTTTCACAGGTACGCCGTGGTCCGTCTTCGGACGCTACCAGTTGGATCATCTGACTTTCTCCGAAGGTCCGGGCAGCGTGAACGTCCACAAATATGTGATCGGCCTGCGGGCGAGCTTCGGCTCGGATACGCTGCTGTCGGAGGACCGCAACGGCGCTACCATGGATACGTACCGGTCGAATTTTACCGTGCCGTTCCTCTAGGGTCAGGTAAGCAAGAGCTACATCAAAGCCGCGAAGAGCAATCTTCGCGGCTTTTCTTTGCTGGTGGCCTCAGTCCTCGATTTCCGGAAAACCTTCAGGCAGTGCAGACCGCGCTGGGAAACCGACCCTGGGTGCGCTCAGCTGACTACTTTCGCCTGCCCACGCCGGCTGCGGCGGCGGCCGCTCATCTCCCACCTTTTGTGGAACCACATCCACTGGCCGGGATCCTCGCGCACCCAGCGCTCGACGACGTCGGCGAGAAGCTGGGTGGTGGCGTGGACGTCGACACTGCCGCTCTCTGTGCGCGGCAAGGTCAGCTTGTCCTCGATCTCGAGGCGGAAACGGTTGTCCGGCAGCCGGACGCAGCGTGCCGGATAGACGTCGCAGTCGTAGTGGCGGGCGAGCATGCCCAGTACCGGATTGCTCTGGCAAGGGCGGCCGAAGAAGGTCGTCTCCAGTCCGCTGGAGAATTTCTGGTCGACGAGCACGCCGATATTGCCGCCGTTCTCCAGGATGGCGGCAAGCGCGAAGGAAGCGCCGGTCGAGGAGGGCAGCAAGCCTCCCATGGTCGAGCGGCGCGTCGAGTGGATGTAATCGGCGAGATAGGGATTATTGGGCGGGCGAAACAGCGCGGTGATGTTCATGCCGAAGGTGGCCGCGGCCACGGGCAGCAGCTCGAAATTGCCGAGATGGCCGGTAAACAGGATATGCGGCTTCTTCTCGCCGGCGATCTCGGCGAAATGCTCGACACCGCGCACCTCGACCCGGCCCGGCTTCGTCGCATTCGGATCGAAATCGAACAGCGCATCGAGGAAGATATACTCGGCCGCGAGGCGGGCCATGTTGCCCCACATGTCCAGCGCGATGGCCTCGATCTCGGCGTCGCTCTTTGCGGGATAGGCGCGCCGCAGATTGTTGACCGCGACCCGATGACGTCCGACCAGCGGGCCGATGCGGCGGGCGACGCGGTCGGCGAAGTTGAGCGCCTTGTCCGGCGGCAGGAGCCGCAGCAGCGAGATCATCGCCATGGCCAGGCGCGCCACCAGCCAGTGCTCCATCTGGCGCAGCCGCCGGCCGTAGCGGAACATGAAGTCCCGGCGGGCTTTCTTGAGCACCTTACCGACCATTTGCCTTAGACGCGCAGGATGATCT
This sequence comes from Mesorhizobium sp. M4B.F.Ca.ET.058.02.1.1, assembly GCF_003952505.1. Classification (NCBI taxonomy): domain Bacteria; kingdom Pseudomonadati; phylum Pseudomonadota; class Alphaproteobacteria; order Hyphomicrobiales; family Phyllobacteriaceae; genus Mesorhizobium; species Mesorhizobium sp. M4B.F.Ca.ET.058.02.1.1. Next base: position 334,682 of record NZ_CP034450.1, read on the forward strand.
TGCCGAACACGTCGCGGCCTTCCATGCGCTTCAGCGCCGCGTCGATGTCGTCGAAGCCGACCTCGGTGTCGATGACGGGAGCGACGAGGCCGGCCGCCATCTTCTGCATCGCATCGGCCATGTTCTCCATGCGGCAGCCGAAGGAGCCGAGCAGCTTCAGCTGCTGCTGGAAGAGCTGCATCAGATTGACCTGTGTCGACACGCCGGAGGTGGAGCCGCATGTGACCAGGCGGCCGCCGCGCTTCAGGCACAGCATCGAGCCGGCGAAGGTGTCGGCGCCGACATGCTCGAAGACGACGTCGACGCCCTTCTTCTTGGTCAGCTTGCGCACGACGCCTTCGAAACGGTCCTCGCGGTAGTTGATGACATGGTCGGCCCCCAACGCCTTGGCCTTGTCGATCTTGTCGTTCGAGCCGACCGTGGTGATGACGGTGCAACCCATCTTCTTCGCCAACTGGATCGCGGCGGTGCCGATGCCGGAGCCGCCGGCATGGACGAGGATCGTCTCGCCGGGCTCGAGTTTCGCATTGTCGAACAGCATGTGCTCGACCGTGCCGAAAGTAACAGGCGCGACCGCCGCGCCGATCTCGGTGACGCCGGGCGGGGCGGGGACCAGCAGGCGGGCCGGCAGATTGATCTTCTCTTGCGCGAAGCCGTCGAGGTGGAAGCCATGAACGCCGGAGACGTGCTCGCAAAGATTGTCGCGTCCTTCGCGGCATGCACGGCAAAGGCCGCACGTGCGCGCGCCATAGATCGACACCAATTGCCCCGGCAGGAGGCTGGAGACGCCGGGGCCGACGGCGTCGACCTCGCCCGACGCCTCGGCGCCGACGACCAGCGGCAGCTTACGCTTGGCGAAGGCCATGCCGCGCCAGCCCCAGACGTCGATATGGTTCAGCGCCACCGCCTTGATGCGCAGCGTCACTTCGCCAAGCGAAGGCGGCGGGGGAGGCGGCAGGTCCACCGTTTCAAGACGGCGGTCCTCGATAAGTTGCAATGCGCGCATGGGGCCTGTCAGTTCGTCAAAAGCGGGAAAACGTCCGCTTAGACCGGTTCCCTCGCCATGACAAGGCACGTGTTCTGGCCGCCGAAGCCGAAGGAGTTCGACAAAACGGTGCCCACCTCGGCATTACGCTTCTTGTTGGGCACCACGTCGAGCACGATCGCCGGGTCGGGATTGTCGTAGTTGATGGTCGGCGGGATGACGCTTTCGCGCATCGTCATCAGCGAGAAAGCGGCCTCGACCGCGCCGGCTGCCGACAGGGTGTGGCCGATCATCGACTTGTTGGACGAGATCGGCATCGAGCCGATCCGCCCGCCGAACACGGTCGACAGCGACAGATGCTCCATCTTGTCGTTTTCCGGCGTCGAGGTGCCATGCGCGTTGACGTAGTCAATCTCGTCCTCGCTCAGGCCGGCATCGGCAAGCGCGGCGCGCACCGCCGCGATCGCCGGCGAACCGTCTGGCTTGGAGCGGGTGCGGTGGAAATCGTCGGCCTTTTCGCCGCAGCCGCGCATGATGCCGAGGATAGGGGCGCCGCGGGCAAGAGCAGCTTCCAGCGATTCCAGCACCAGCGCGCCGGAGCCTTCGGCCAGCACAAAGCCGTCGCGATCCTTGGAAAAAGGCTTCGACGCCTTTTCCGGAATATCGTTGTGAGTGGAGAGCGCCGACAACAGCGAGAAGCGGATCAACGCCTCGGCGGTCGCCGAGCCATCGGCGCCGATCGACAGCGCCTTGTCGCATTCGCCGCGGCGGATCGCCTCGACGCCGAGCTGGATGGCGGTGGCGCCGGAAGCGCAGGCGGTCGACAGCGTGATCGGCAGGCCGCGCGTGCCGAAACGGTCGGCCAGCCGGTCGGCGATCGAACCGAACTGGGTGGTCTCGAAGATGTCGAGCTCCTTCAGCGCGCGCGCCACGCGCAGCAGCCTCTCGGCGCCGGCATCCTGCTTGTCGGAATTGTAGAGCGAGAAACGGTCGGCCCAGTCGAGCTCGACGGGCGGCGAAGCAAGGAAAAGCGGTCCGCTGAAATCGCCGCTGTCAAGACCGGCTTCCGCCACCGCTTCCTGCGCCGCGGTCTCGGCCAACTCGTAGGTGAGGGGGCTGGCGCCCTTGGAGCTCGACGGCAGGAAGTCGACCATGCCGGAGATGCGGGTGTTCAGATGATCGACCGGAAAGCGGGTGATCGGGTGGATGCCGGACTTGCCGGAGGTCAGCGCCGCCCAATTGTCGGCCTTGCCGACGCCCAACGACGTCACCACGCCGATGCCGGTGACGGCGACGATCGGCCTGCCCATGTGGTCATTCAGATTGGCCATGCTTTGTCCCTGGTGGTCACTTAGGCCGCCTTGATCAGCCCCATGCCCTCGAATTGGTGATAGCCGATCGCCGTTGCAAGCACGGTCGTGGGAATGCCGGCAAACGGCTTCTCGGTCGCGGCATCGAAAGCGGGATAGCCGGCCTTACGCTCGACGGCGAGTGCCGCCAGCGCCACGGCGAAGGGGAACTGCGCCTCCTTCATATGGCCGGTCAACGTCGAGAAGGCGCGTGCCGCGATGGCCGCATTGGCGTCGAACGCGGCTTTTTCGGCGGCGGTAGCGAGGTGGGCGCCGGAAGCGCCCGAGATCGCCAGCAGTTCGCCATTCGGCAGCGCCGCCTGCTCGAGCAGGGTCGCGATCTCGGCATCGAGCCCGCCGTTGCGCCGCTTGGCGCGGCCGGACACGATGGGGCCGAGCTCGGCGTAGATTTTGCGCCCCCGGCTCGTCGCGTGCTCGCGCTGCTCCAGCACCAGGAAGGCGCCGCCGGATCCGGTCACCACGCCGCCGCCTTCGCCGTCCTGCCTTTGCCAGACAGGCTTCCAGTTGCCACGATGCAGGTAGCCGGCGAGTTCATAGCCGAGCAGCATGTCGGAATGTTCGGTCTGGAAGGCGCCGCCGACCAGCACATGCGTCGACTGTCCCGAGCGGATGCGCGCGGCGGCCGTCTCGACGGCGGCGACGCCGGCGCCTTCCTCGCCCATGAAGGTGCGGGAGGAACCGGTGACCTTGTGGACAATCGAGATGTTGCCGGCCAGAAGATTGGACAACTGGGCGAGGAACAGCGTCGGGCGCAGTTCGGTGGTCAGCTTCTCGTTGAGCAGCACGTCGCGGTCGTTGCGGCTTTCGGAAGCGGCGAGGATCGCGGCGTCGACCGCCTCGTCGCGCTCGCCGCCGCCGGCCGCCACCACCATGTCCATGGTCGCGCAGAGCTCGTCATTGCCCTTGATGCCGGCATCGTCCAGCGCCAGACCCGCGGCATAGGTGCCGAGCCGCTGCCAGGTCTCCATCTGCCGCTGGTCGCCGCGCTTGGCGATCTGCAGGTTCCAGTCGACCTCCGGCAGCGGATGAATGGTGTAGGGCGCAAAGCGCGCGGCATCGAGCACCGGCTCGAGGCCGGGCTGGGCGAGTTTCTGCCAGTGGGCATCCGGACCCTCTCCCAGCGAGGAGACAAGGCCGATACCGGTGATGACGACGTCGTGGGGGCTCATGGGCGGCTGTTTTGGGTCAGCGGGCAGGGCACGTCAAGGCCGCGCCCGAACCGCCTCAGGCGTTCTTGGCCGCGACCAGCGCGTCGATCTTGGCGCACAGGTTCTTCATGACGAAGTAGTCGTCGGTCGAGGCCTTGCCGTCATTGACCTCCTGCGTCCACTTCTCCAGCGGCACCTTGATGCCGAATTCCTTATCGATGGCAAAGACGATGTCGAGGAAATCGAGGCTGTCGATGCCGAGATCGTCGATGGTGTGGCTTTCGGGGGTGATCGTCTCGATATCGATCTCGCTGGTGTCGGCAATGATCTTGGCGACTTTGTCGAACGTGGTGGACAAGGGCTCTTCCTTCGGTTGCGGGCGGAATCTGTCCGCATCTTGTTTGGGCGCTGTCTAATCGGTTTTTCCGGGCAGGAAAAGGGCTGATAAGCCCGGTGCAGATGGGATGCTGGCTTTCGAAACGCAAGAAGGGCCGCCGGATTGCTGGCGGCCCTTCCCGTTGACGCTACGTCAGCTCAGCTGTCGCGGAGCTTGACCAGGTCGTTCAGCAGCCCGCCCGTCCCGTTGTGGACGGTCAGCCGCTCGACCTTGCCGGCGATGGCCTCCAGAGCCTCGAGCTCCTTCAGCCGCAGCATCACCGGGTTCTCGGCCATCACCTTGGCCGTGTTGAGGAGCGAACGCGTGGCGTTCGTCTCCTCGCGGCGGCGGATGACGTTGGCCTCGGCCTGCTTCTCGGCCGAAACCACCTGGTTGAGGATCTCGCGCATCTCGCCCGGCAGGATGACATCCTTGAGCGCGATATCGCTGACCTCGACCCCGATCTCGGCCATGTCGGCGCGGACCTTGGCCGCCGCCTCCTCGTCGACCGTCACCTTCTTTTCAAGAATCTGGTCGAGCGTCAGCGCGCCAAGCGTCTTGCGGAACGCGTACTGCAGGGCGCGGTAGAGGGCTTCAGAGAAGTCCTTCACCGCGCTCACCGCCTTGACCGGATCGAGGACCCGGTATTCGGCGGCGATGTTGACGCGGATCGTGACGCGATCCTTGGTCAGCACTTCCTGCCCGGCGACGTCGAGCGACTGGCGCTTGAGGTCGACGACCTTCATCTGCACCATGCGCCCGACGTTCCAGAAGCCGTGCACGCCGGCGGCAAGCGTCCGCGCCAGCGCCCCGTCGACGAACAGCAGTCCGGCCTGACCGTCGACCACCGGGTGAACGGACATCAGTTCCGTCTTGCGGGCCTGGCCGAGCCGGCGCATGAGAGCCGGATCGATCGCAAGATCGGCCGACGTGTCGACCAGCGTTACCTTCCACGGGCCGGCATCCGTCCACAGCACGAGCTTGCGATCCGGCGCCAGGACGGCATGGAGGTTGCCGTCACGCTCGATGACGGCGACATCCGTACGCCCGGTGCGAACGACGGTGAAATGACGCGCGGCCACCTCCGGGAGCTTGTCGAACAGCGCCTTCTCGTAGGCCGAAACGAATTCCGGGTTCTTCAGATCGTGCCGGGACACTTCAAGGCGCCCGCGCCGGTTGGCAAGCCAATGCTCGCCCGGCATCAGGACAGCCTTGATCTCCCCTTGTAGAGGGTGACGGCCCGTTCGTTTTCCTTAACAAGGACGCGCTCGCGCCCAAGAACCTTGTCGAGAATGGTCATTGTCTTCACTCCTGTCGGGCATGGCCCCATGCGAGGCGTCAACTCATGCGTCGATCATCCTTTTCGTTTCTCGGTTCCTTTCCCGGCACGAATGATCCGGAGACCGGTGGCATCGCCAGGCAGCGGGCCGTCGGGAGCGGATCGCGAGACAGCGAAGCGGGCGCCGGAGGCCTTGGCCTCCCTTGCCGGCGACACTGCGCCTTGATCGTCACCGCGGGCCTGGCCGCGAGCCGATGGCGTCGGACCTTTCGATGCGGCCTTGGCCGAAGGCCTAGGCCGTCCGTCAGGTCTTTCGCATTCCGGTCCCCGGACCGATTTTTCCGAATAACACCGTGACAGGGTGGCTTGGCTTGGAAGGCCAATGGAGAAGGATTCGAACCTTCGACCGTCAGATTCGCGATCTGATGCTCTACCCAACTGAGCTATCCGTGGTGCAGACAGCAGGATTCGAACCTGCGACCTCCGGACCCAAATCCGGTGCTCTCCCCCTGAGCTACATCCGCGATCCCAACCTCCGAAACGGCGCCGTACACAGGGCGGCAGAGCCGCCTGCGCGGGCGGAGGCAAAAGCTCCAACCGTTGTGCTCGCTTCGGTTTTCGTGACCGGGAGCGCGCCTATAGACCCTGCGACGGGTTGTCGCAAGCGGCATTGTCGCGGCGGATTTGCGGCTTCTTTCGGTAGTGGCATTTCGGCAACAGATGCCGCCGCCGATCGCGGCCTCGTCAGAAGGTGACGCGGCCAAGCACTTTGAGGCCGTCGCCCTGCGGCTCGACGACCACCGCCTCGCCTTCGCGGGGCGTGACGCCGGTCAGCGCCACGATGTTCTCCAGATGGGTGACCAGCACCAGATTGTCGGAACCGGAATAGCCGCGGATCTCGGCCATGATTGCCGCGAGCTGCGCGGCCTTTTCCGCAGGGTCGGTCTTCAGGAGGTCGAGCGGCGCGAAGGGCTCCGGCTCAGCCTCGAAAGCGATGCGGGCGGTGTCGAGGCAGCGGCAGTAACGGCTGGAGAGCACGCGCTCGATGGGCGCGGCACGGGCAGCGAATAAAGCGCCGATCCGGCTTGCCTGTTGCTGGCCGCGCGCCGAGAGGTTGAGCTGGGTCGGGCATTGGGCGATGTCGAAATTGGCTGGATCGGCGGTGCCGGTGACCATGGCATGGCGCAGCAGCACGATATGGCCGCCGTCACGCAACAGTGCCCAGCCGGCATCCGTCGCATGCGCCGCGGCTGGGGCGACGAGCAGCATCAGCGCCAGCAGAAATCGAACCATCGGCCATCCTTCTTGCGTCCACCGGCGATGACGGCGGTGTGCGCATATAGGGACCGCAAAGCCGGCTGAAAGACAAGCACGGGCTATTTCTTCGCTAGTTGCTGCTTCACCAGCTCGATCTTCTTGTCGGTGAGCGGGATCGGGATGGTGTAGCCGGCTTCGGCAAAACCCTGCTTGGCGTTCTCGAAGAACTCGATCGCTTTCATATATTCGGCGTCGCCGCCGCCTTGGCTGGCGCGGTTCCAATGGACGTCGCCGAGATTGTTCTGAGCGAAGGCCCATTGCAGCGGTTGGCTCTCACGGGTGAACACCTTGAGTGTCGCCTGGAAGGCGGCTTCGGCCTCGTCCAGATATTTGCCGCTGCGTTCGAGCGTGCCGAGATTGAGCAGGCTCATGCCGATGCCGTTCTGCGCGTTTGCCCAGTCGACGGGCGCGGTTTCGAAGGTCTGCACCTCGAGCGCGGCCCGGCGCGCGGCGACCGACTCGGCCAGGGACTTGGTATCGCCTTCGGCCATGCTCAGCCAATGCAGCGCCGAGCCGAGGCCGGCCTGGGCCAGCGCCCATTGCCGCGGCGTCGTCTCGCGCTTGTATTCTCGCAACGCGTCGCGATAGGCCATCGCCGCATCCCTGTAGTGTTCCGGCTTGTCGGACAGGCCGCCGAGCAATTGCAGCGTGTTGCCGAGATTGTAGGCGGTCATCGCCCAGTCGAGCGGAAAGGCGCGCCTGGTGTAGATGCGCCGCGCCGCCCGGAAGGCGGCAACCGACTGCTCCAGTCTCGCCGGATCGCGGGCGCGCTGGCCGAGCGTCTGGTAGACCGAGCCGAGATTGTTCTGGGTGGAAGCCCAGTCCATCGGGAAACGCTTGCGGGTGAAGACGGTCAGCGCATCGCCATAGGCCGTCGCCGCTTCTTCGAGCTCGCCAGTGCCGAGATCGAAGCGGGCGGCGCTGCTCAGCGCGTTGCCGAGATTGAGCCGGCTGGTCGCCCAGGAAACCGGGAAGGTCTCGCGCGTGCGGATCTCGAGCGCGGCGCGGAAGGCCGCGGCCGCCTCGGTGATCTTCGCCTGATCGTTGCGCTGCGTGCCCAGCGACACCAGCGTGTTGCCGAGATTGTTCTCAACCATCGCCCACTGCGCCGGCGACTTCTCGCGCGTATATTCCTGCAGCGCCAGCCGATAGGCGGCCTCGGCCTCGGTGAGGCGTTCACCGCCGGGCTCCCGCTCCGAGAGCGCATAGAGCGCCAGGCCGAGATTGTTCTGCGAGGCCGCCCAGTCGAGCGGCACTTTCTCGCGCGGGCGCTTCACCAGCGTCGCGCGCATGGCGGCAACCGCCTCGTTCAAGTGCTTGGGGTCGCTCTCGCGCTCGCCGATCTTCAACAGCACATTGGCGAGATTGTTCTGGGCCGCGGCCCAATTGAGATCGTCCTTCTCGCGCTCGAAGACGGCAAGCGAGTCACGGAAGATCTGGGCTGCCGCTTCAAGCCTGGTCGTGTCGGTCTCGCGTTCGCCGATCGTCTGCAGCACCACCGCCATGTTGTTGCGGGTGATCGCCCAGTCGCGGTTCTGTTCGCCGTTGGGAATGAAGTTCAGGATTATCCGGTAGGCGTCGATGGCCTGTTGCAGCGCCTGTTTGTCGCCGGTGGCGGCACCGTGGGCGTTGAGCGCCTCGGCCTCCTGGTTCTTGTAGTTCCAGCGCAGCTTGTCGTCCCATTTCTCGACTAGCGCGAGGGCCTTGCCGTAGTCGCTCGCCGCCGATTTGTAGTCGAAGACCAGGGCGGAGGAGTCGGCGCGCCTGGCATAGATGGCGGCGTCTGCGAGCCGCTTCTGCTTGACCAGTTCCTCCGCCTGGTCGACGGCGCCGCTGGTCTGCTCGACCCGGGCCACCGCCTCGTCGAGGAACTTTCGCGCACTGACGATGGCGCCCTGGCCGATCGCCTTGTCGGCCGAGGCGACGAGGCGCTTGATCTCGGGGTCGTCGGTGCTGAGCGCGTCGCGCTCTGACAGCATCTTCTTCAGCCGCTCGGCCTGGGCATCGAGGAGCTTTTCCAGGTCCGTTGGATCCTCTGGTATCTTCTCCGTGCCCAGCGCCTTGAGCACGCCATAGAGCGCGTCGAGCGGCACGCCGTCCTGCTGCGAAGCCAGTTCCACTTGCGAGCGCTTCGGATCGGGCAGGTCGGCGATGGTCAAAAGCAGTTGCCGCCGCTCGCCGGTGATCAGCCCGTCATCGCCGGTCGGCTCCTGCGGCGCGACGCCGAAATAGAGCAATCTGCGCAGGCTTTCATTGACCCAGGGTCGCTGCCGCGCCTTGGTGTCGAGATAGACCTCCTCGGTCACCATGCGCATGACCGATCCGAATTCGGTGCCCTTCATCGCGGCGAGGTGGCGCAGCAGCGCCGCCGCATAGGGGCTGTTCTCGCCGGCGGCGCCATCGAGCGCCGGGCGTCCCGGCTCGGCGGCGAAGCCGACCACGGTTCCGAGGTTTTCCGTCGCCGGCGCGCTGCCGAGCGCCTTGGCGCCGCGCAACGGTTCCAGCCCGCCGGCGCCGATCGGCGAGGCCGAGGCGGTCGGCGCGCGGCGCAACTCCGCGCCGGGCGGGAACGGATTGGTGCGGCAGGCATCGAGCAGCATGATCGTCACCGGCACCGTCTTCTTCAGATCGTCCATGACGGCGGAGATCGGCACCAGCGCATTGTCGGCGTCCTTCAGCGAGGACATATCGGCATCGACCGGGACCAGGTAGTTCACGCCGCCGGCCTCGATGCCGTGACCGGAATAATAGATGAAGGCGACATCGGCGCCTTCGGCATCCTCGACGAAGCGCTCAAGGTCGCGCTTCAGTTTCGCGGCATCGCGATCGGTGACGCTGCGGGCATCGAAGCCGAGGTCGGTCAGCATCTTGGCCATGTCGCGGGCGTCATTGGCCGGGTTTGGCAGGGTGGCGATGTGCTCGTACGCCGATTGGCCGACGATGAGGGCGACGCCCTTGAGGTTCTCCGCGCCTTTGGCCAGCGTCGCGACAAGGCAGAGCAAGCCGGCGACGAAAACCGTCAGGCATGCCCTTGCCGAAAGGTGATGGTTCGAGCCCTCGACCAGACCCATTCGCCGCGTATCCCCTGACGATCCCAAGCCTCTATAACGCTGCCAGCCGACCTTGATCAATTCGGGCGGGGGCAGGAAGCGGGTGGGCCTTCCTCGGCCGGCGCGATTGCGTTGCAAACGGGGCTCGCCTATCACGGGAAAAATGTCTCCGCTCACCGAAACCGTCCTCTTCGTCTTCAGCCTCGTCGCGCTCGGCTACCTTGCCGGCTTCACCGGCTATCTGAAGCCGGCGAGCGGCGAGGGCATCTCCGAATTCGCCATCAACGTGGCGATGCCGCTGCTTCTGTTCCAAACGATGGTGAAGTCCGACTTCCACGGCGTGGCGCCATGGTCGCTGTGGGGCGCCTATTTCACGGCGGTCGCGATCACCTGGGCGGTGGGGCATCTCGTCACCACGCGGGTCTTCGGCAGGGATTCGCGCACGGGCATCGTCGGCGGCGTGTCGTCTGGCTATTCCAACATCGTCCTGCTCGGCGCGCCCTTCATCCTCGGCATATTCGGACCGAGCGGCTTCGAGGTCCTGTCGCTGCTGGTCTCCGTCCACCTGCCGGTCACGATGATGGCCTCGATCGTCCTGTTCGAGATGTTCGGCCGCGGCGCCGGCGAGCCCGCGCATCCGCTGCGTGTCGTCACCAGCTTCCTCAGGCGGCTGTTCCTCAATCCGCTGATCATCGGCATACTCGCCGGACTTGCCTTCCGCCTGAGCGGCGCGCCGCTGCCGGAGCTCGTCTCGCGTGTGGTCGATGCCCTGGCGGATACCGCCGGGCCGGTGGCGCTGTTCGCCATGGGGCTCAGCCTGCGCCGCTTCGGCATCTCCGGCAACATCCGGCCGGCGCTGGCGCTGTCGGCGCTGAAACTGTTCCTGATGCCGGGGCTAGTGCTTGGCCTGGTCTGGGTGCTTGGCCTGCCGCCGCTGACGGCCAAGGTGGCGGTGGTGGCGGCGGCTCTGCCCTCGGGCATCAATTCCTACCTGATCGCCGTCCAGTTCAACACCGGCCAGGCGCTGGCGTCGAACCAGATAACCATCGCGACGGCGAGCGCGGTGGTGACCACGTCCTTCTGGCTGACGGTGGTTCTCCACGTCTTCGGATAGGGGAGCGGCCGGCCAACTCTCGCCTTTGCTGGTCCAACCCCTATATGCCATCTTGCGATTGCTTGCCGGCCTTTCCCTAGGTTAAGAGCAGTGGCTCCAGCGTGCGGACATCGCGCACGCGCATTGAAGATATCCAGAAAAACGGCCGATCAGCGCGCCGAACGGAGGCCAGACCATGCTTCAGAAAACCAGCCATTTCATGCGCCAGGCCAATCTCATCAACGGTGAATGGGTGCAGGCCGACAGCGGCCAGACGGTCGACGTCAACAATCCGGCCACCGGCCTCAAGATCGGCACCGTGCCGAAGGCCGGCAGGGCCGAGACGCGCCGCGCCATCGAGGCCGCCGAGGAAGCCTTCAAGAGCTGGCGCAAGACCACCGCGCTCGAGCGCTCGAAGCTTTTGCGCAAGCTGCACGACGCGATGATGGACAATCAGGACGTGCTCGCGGAACTCTTGACCATAGAGCAGGGCAAGTCGCTGTTTGAATCGAAGGGCGAGATCGGCTCGGCCGCCGCCTACATACTGTGGTTCGCCGAGGAAGGCCGGCGCACCTACGGCGACATCGTGCCGTCGCCCTGGGGCGACCGCCGCATCCTGGTGACCAAGGAGCCGGTCGGCGTCATCGCCGCCATCACGCCGTGGAACTTCCCGTCCTCGATGCTCGCCCGCAAGCTCGGCCCGGCGCTCGCCGCGGGCTGCACCGCGGTGGTCAAGCCGGCCTCGCAGACGCCGTATTCGGGCCTCGCCTGGGGCGCGCTTGCCGAGGAGGTCGGCTTCCCCAAGGGCGTCATCAACATCCTGACCGGTTCGGCCGCCGAGATCGGCGACGAGATCTGCGCCAACCCGCTGGTCAAGAAGATCACCTTCACCGGCTCGACCGAAGTCGGCAAGATCCTGATCCAGAAGTCGTCCGTGACGGTCAAGAAAGTGTCGATGGAGCTCGGCGGCAATGCGCCGTTCATCGTCTTCGACGACGCCGACATCGACCGCGCCGTCACCGGCGCCATCACCGCCAAATACCGCAATTCCGGCCAGACCTGCGTGTGCACCAACCGCTTCCTCGTGCAGGCCGGCGTCTACGACAAGTTCGTCGAGAAGCTGGCCGCGGCAAGCAACAATCTGAAGGTCGGGTCCGGCCTTGAAGAGGGTGTGCAGCAGGGACCGCTGATCGACGACAAGGCGGTCGAGAAGGTCGAGGAACTGATCGCCGACGCCACGTCGAAGGGCGGCAAGGTGGTGGCCGGCGGCAAGCGCCATGCACTCGGCGGTTCGTTCTTCCAGCCGACGGTGATCGCCAATGCCACGCCGACGATGCGCTTCATGAAGGAAGAGATCTTCGGCCCGGTCGCTCCGGTGTTCAAGTTCGAGACCGAGGAAGAGGCGATCGCGCTCGCCAACGACACCGAATTCGGCCTCGCCTGCTATTTCTACACCGGCGATCTCGGCCGCGCATTCCGCGTCATGGAAGGGCTGAAATACGGCATGGTCGGTGTCAATGAGGGCCTGATCACCACACCGGAAGCGCCGTTCGGCGGCGTCAAGGAATCCGGTCTCGGCAAGGAAGGCGGACATCAGGGTATCGAGGACTATCTCGACACCAAATATGTCTGCATCGGCGGCCTCGGCCTCTGACAGCAAACGGAAGGGCAGGCGCAAGGCCTGCCTTTCCCATAATCCAACCCGGCCGGGACCGGCTGAGTCGACAGATCAACGAACTGACTTTCGGGCATGACGATGAAGGACGGCGAAGTCTTCGGCACGACGCAGGCGGGCGAACCCGTGCGCCGTTTCACCATTCGCGGCGGCGGCCTCACCGCCAACATCATCGGGCTTGGCGCCATCGTCCAGGATCTGCGGCTTGCCGGCCACGACGCGCCGCTGGTGCTGGGCTACGACCGTTTCGAGCCCTATGAGACCGACAGGGCCTTCTTCGGCGCCGTGGTCGGCCGCTTCGCCAACCGCATCCGCGATGGCCGCTTCACCATCGCCGGCAAGCGCTACCAGACAGAGCGCAACTTCCTCGACAAGCACACGCTGCATGGCGGCTCGGAAGGCTATTTCCACCGTCCGTGGACGGTCTCGCTGCATGGCCGGGATTTCGTCACGCTGACCTTGCATGACGCTGACGGCACGATGGGCTTTCCCGGCGCGCTCGACGTAACCTGCACCTACCGGCTCAAAATCCCCGGCACGCTCAGCGTCGAACTGACCGCCACGACCTCCGAGGAGCCGACGCTGTGCAATCTCGCGCAGCACTCTTACTTTAACCTCGACGACGGCGGCGCCGGCGATATCCTCGACCATCGGCTGATGCTCAATGCCGGCGCCTACACGCCGGTCGATGCGGAGATGATCCCGACGGGCGTGGTGAAGCCGGTCGACGACACGCCGTTCGACTTCCGCCAGGCGCGGGCATTGCGCATGGAGAGCGAGGGCGAGCAGCTTCCCTACGACCTGAACTTCTGCCTCGCCTCCACGCACGGGCCGCTCAAGCAGGCCGCCTGGGCGCAAGGCGCCTCATCGGGCGTCGAGATGGAGGTCTGGACCACGGAACCCGGTCTGCAGCTCTATACCGGCCAGTATCTGGCGCCGTCCTCGGCAGGGCTGGAGGGGCGTCAGTACAGGGCCTATTCAGGCCTCTGCCTGGAGGCGCAGGTCTGGCCGGACGCGCCGAACCGGCCCTATTTCCCGCAGGCCACGCTGTGGCCGGGGCAGATCTATCATCAGGTGACGGAATATCGGTTCCGGCTACCTTAAGCGTGCCGATATTCAGGTGAGGCCGGCCTGCGAACGCTGGTTTTCTGCGCTTCCGCTGCTCACGTACTCGAGTACGCTCCGCTCCGGTTCTCGAAAACCACCGTTTTGGTCGCTTCGCGCCCGTCTTCGACTCCGACTCGGCCTGACCTGAGTCTCAATACACCTTAGCTAGTTGCCGAACGCTGCTCTCAGCGTTTCAAATGGCGCCAGGGCGCCGCGCACCTGCACGACCGCGGCGGCAACGCGATGCGCGCGCAGCGCCGCGTCGGCGGGGCATGACCGGCAAGCCGGGCGGCGAGATAGCCGCCATTGAAGGAATCGCCGGCACCGGTGGTATCGACTGGCGTCGCGACATGCACGGCCGGAACCGGCTGGAAGGCACCCTTGACGGCGATCAGCGCCGCGTCCTCGCCATTCTTGACGACGACCTCGCCGACAAGTCGGCCGAGCCGGCCGGCGGTCACCTGTGGTGTCGCATCGCCAAACAGCATCTGCTCATCGGGAAAGGTCGGCAGCGCGATGTCGGTGACGGCAAGTGCTTCGGTGATTGCCGCTTGCGCCTCCTCGCGGCTGCGCCAGAGCAGCGGCCGGTAGTTGGGGTCGAATGCGACGCGCGAACCAGCCGCCCGCGCCTTGGCCACCGCATTGAGCAATGTCTTGCGCGAAGCCTCCTCTAGAATTGCCAAAGTGATTCCGGAAAAATAGACCAGCGCCTGGTTTTCAAGGCTTTTTGCCAAGGCGCCAGGGTCCGAAGCCAGTTGCCTGGCGGCGGCGTCGGCGCGCCAGTAGGTGAAGGCGCGTTCGGCGCCGGTCAGCGTGATGGCGTAAAGGCCTGGTCGGGCGCCTGGAATGACAGGGCTTTGGCCGATGCCGATGCCGTTTTCGGCGAAGAAGGCGATCTGCCCTTGCGAGAACGGGTCGTCGCCGAAGGCCGAGACATAAGTCGCCGGCCGCTCGCCGCTCAGCGCATGCAGCGCCCACAGCATGTTGAACGTGTCGCCGGCAAAGCCCATGCGCCAGTTCGGTCCCGCCTGGCCCGACAGTTCGAGCATGCACTCGCCGATCGAGGCGACGCCATTTGCAGCCATCTATCTGTCTCCCCGTGCATGTCGCGCAAAAGTGTCTAGCGTTTTGGGGATGACGACATGCACAAACCAACGAGGTGCTGCTGTAGCTTTTTGCGATGGGCAACGCCATGCTTGGCGGCTGCGGTTTTTTGCGTCAGAAGCGGTTTCCCACAGTCGCGGCGGGATGCGATCCGCCCGCTGGAACGTTGTCTTTGGAAAAGGAACCGGTTTGGCATCCCTATGGCGTTATCTTCTCGTGGGTCTTGGTCTGGCCGCCTTGCTGGCAGGTGTCCTTGCGATCGTCTATCTGACCGCTCCGCAAACGGCGTCGGGCCCCGATACGTCGCGCTCGAAGACCTCGGCAAACGGGCTGTTCGTTGCCAGCTTCCAGCCGGAGCGGGATGTGGTCCGGCAGGGCGAATTGCAGGCTTGGCTGCTGACGCTGAAGACAGTCAAGGGCGATCCGGTGGAGGGAGCGGCGATTGCCGTTTCCGGCGGCATGCCGCAGCACAATCACGGCCTGCCGACCAGCCCGCAGGCGACCGACTATCTCGGCGAAGGACGCTATCGCATCGATGGGCTGAAATTCACGATGAGCGGCTGGTGGCAACTGCGCTTGGCCATTTCGGCGGCGGCCGGTTCAGATACGGTCGTCTTCAACGTGGTGTTGTGAGCGGTCGATGAGGCGCCTCCTGCGAGTCCTGCCTCTCGTCGCACTGGTCGCCATGGCGCTGCTTGCCGGCTGCGGCAAGCCGCAGGTTTCCGATGCCGAGAAGAAGGTCATTGCCTCGCTGGCGCTGAACACGCTGCCGCCGCTGAAGCCCGACACCACCAATCGCTTCGCCGATGTGCCGGCGGCCGCGGCCCTGGGCTCGACGCTGTTCTTCGACCAGGGCATGAGCCGCGACGGCACCGTGTCCTGCTCGACTTGCCACAAGATCGATCGCCAGTTCCAGGACGACCTGCCGCAAGCGGTCGGCATCGGCCGCACCAACCGACGCACCATGCCGCTGGCAGGCGTGGCGCGCGATCCCTGGTTCTTCTGGGACGGGCGGCGCGACAGCCTGTGGGCGCAGGCGTTGACGCCGCTCGAAAACCCGCTCGAGCATGGCGGAAACCGCGCCGCTTTCGCGCATTACATCAAGAAACGCTTCGGCGAGCGCTACGAGCGCATCTTCGGGCCGCTGCCCGATCTCTCCACTGTGCCCGCCAATGCCAGCCCGCTCGGCACGGATGCGGAGAAGGCGGCCTGGGCCGCCATGCCCGTCAGCAAGGTCGAGGACGTCAACCGCGTCTTTGCCAATATCGGCAAGGCGATCGGCGCTTTCGAGCGGTCGATCGAGCCGCCGCAGACGCGCTTCGACCGTTTCGCCATCGATCTGGCATCTGGCGCCGAGCCACAAGGGGACGACGCCCTGTCGCCCGAAGAGATGCTTGGGCTGAGACTGTTCATCGGCAAGGCTAATTGCGTGACCTGCCACAATGGCCCGCGTTTCACTGACAACTCTTTCCACAATACCGGCGTGCCGCCGGTCAAGGACCTGCCGCCGGATCGCGGCCGCATCGATGCCGTGGTGCAGGTCGAGGCCGATCCGTTCAACTGCTTAGGCAAGTTCCGCGACGGCGACGACAACGCGTGCCGCGAGCTGCGCTTCATGGTGAAGGGCGGGCCGGACCTGGTGCGCGCCTACAAGACGCCGTCGCTCCGAGGCGCCGCTGCGCGCGCGCCCTACATGCATGCCGGACAGTTTGCGTCGCTCGAAGAGGTGGTCGAGCATTATTCGAAGGCGCCGGCGAGCGTCGAAGGTGTTTCCGAGGTCCACCCCGTCGAGCTTTCAGACCGCGAGCGCGCGGCGCTGGTGGCGTTCCTGAAGACGCTGTCAGAATGAGCTAGCGGTCCTTGACCGTCTCCATCGCCACGAAGGTGGAAGTCTGGGCGACATGGGGAAGCGCCGAAATGCGCTCGCCCAGCACCCGGCGGTAGGCGGCGATGTCGGTGGTGCGGACCTTCAACAGATAGTCGAAGCTCGACGCCATCATATGACATTGCTCGATCTCCGGCACCGCCTGCACGGCGCGGTTGAAGGCGTCGAGCGCGGCCGAGCGGGTGTCCGACAATTTCACCTGGACGAACGCGACATGGCCTTCTCCCATGCGCTCGCGATCGATGATCGCCTGGTAACCCCTGATGTAACCGTCCTTCTCCAGGCGCTTGACGCGCGCCTGCACCGGCGTCTTCGACAGGCCGACCTTGCCGGCCAGCTCAGACATGGAAAGCCGCCCGTCGCGCGCCAGTGCCGAAAGGATGTTGCGGTCGATGCGGTCCAATTGGTCTTCGATGATCGAATTCACAGTCTAAATGGCGAGAAGGTCGCGGCAGATCATAGTTCATTGGAACTGGCATGTCGATTTCTTTGGACCGACCGAAAACGGCAATTGTGCTAGCTTGCGCCATTCGGTCCGGTGACCGCCGGCCCGCTCCCTTAAGCTCGCTAGATAGGACAGCCATGCCCGCGCTCGATGCCATCCGCCAGCAGATCCGTGCCAACTACTTGCCCGACGAGGACGCCGCGGTGAAGCGGCTCGCCGACGGTGCGGGGCTTTCGGCGGATGACCGCAAGGCGATCTCGGCCCGCGCCGCCGATCTGGTGCGCGCGGTGCGCGGCTCGACCGATCCGAGGCTAATGGAAGTGTTCCTCTCGGCTTACGGATTATCGACCAAGGAAGGTGTCGCGCTGATGTGCCTGGCCGAGGCGCTGCTGCGCGTGCCCGACGCCGAGACGATGGACGATCTCATCGCCGACAAGATCGCGCCGCACGACTGGTCGGCGCATTCGGGCAGCTCGAGCTCCATCTTCGTCAATGCCTCGACCTGGGCGCTGATGCTGACCGGGCGCGTGCTGGACGAGGGCGAGGGCGGCATCGAGGGCACGCTGCGCGCCATGGTGCGCCGGCTGGGCGAACCCGTTATCCGCAAGGCGGTGGCGGCCGCCATGCGCGAGATGGGCGAGCAGTTCGTGCTCGGCCGCACCATCGCCGAGGCCGTCAAGCGCGGCCGGCCGATGACGCAGAAGGGCTATCTTTATTCCTTCGACATGCTGGGCGAGGCGGCCCGCACCGAGGCCGACGCGCTGCGCTATCACAAGGCCTATGCCGACGCGATCTCCTCACTCGATTCCGGTTCCAACGGGCCGGACATCCGCAACAACCACGGCATTTCGGTCAAGCTTTCGGCGCTGCATCCGCGCTACGAAGTGGCGCAGAAGGAGACGATGCTGCCGGTGATGGCCGAGCGGCTGCTGTCGCTGGCGCTGGCGGCGCGGCATTCGCGCATGGGGCTCAACATCGACGCCGAGGAGGCGGACCGCCTCGATCTGTCGCTCGACGTCATCGAGCGCGTGCTGGCCGAGCCGGAGCTTGCCGGCTGGAACGGTTTCGGCGTGGTGGTGCAAGCGTATGGGCCGCGCGCGGCCTTCGTCATCGACTGGCTCCACGCGCTGGCGAAAAAGTACGACCGCACCATCATGGTGCGGCTGGTCAAGGGCGCCTATTGGGACACCGAGATCAAGCGGGCGCAGACACTGGGGCTCGCCGGCTATCCGGTCTTCACCCGCAAGACCAACACCGATGTGTCCTACATGGCCTGCGCGAAGAAGCTGCTGTCGATGACCGATCGCATCTATCCGCAGTTCGCCACCCACAACGCGCACACGGTGGCCGCCATCCTGTCGATGGCCAAGGATCGCGACTCTTTCGAGTTCCAGCGGCTGCACGGCATGGGCGAGGCGCTGCACGAGACGGTGCGCCAGGCCGAAGGCACCCGCTGCCGCATCTATGCGCCGGTCGGCGCGCATTCCGACCTGCTCGCCTATCTGGTGCGCCGTCTGCTGGAAAACGGCGCCAACTCCTCCTTCGTCCACCAGCTCACCGACGAGGAGGTGGAACCGGAAGACATCGCCCGCGACCCGCTGGAAACGGTCGAGACGCAGGGGCCGGCCGCCAATCCGGCGATCGCCCGTCCCGCCGGGATCTTCGGCGCCGGCCGCCGCAATTCCAGGGGCGTCGACATCACCGATCCGGTGACGCTGGCGGCGATCGACAAGGCCAAGGCCGAGTTTGCTGGGCCGGACCGCTGGCACGCGAAGCCGGTCACGCGCGCCGCCGGCTACGGCAAGGAGCGCAAGGTAGTCAATCCGGCGAAGCCCGACGAGGTTGTCGGCACGATCCACGAGGCGGCCGCCAAGCAGGTCGCCACCGCCGTACGCATCGCGGTCGAGGCGCAGCCGGCTTGGGCCAAGCGCCCGGTCGCCGAGCGCGCGGCGATCCTGAACCGCGCCGCCGACCTCTATGAGGCCAACGCGGCCGAGTTCTTCGCGCTCGCCACCCGCGAGGCCGGCAAATCGCTGGCCGACGGCGTCGCCGAGGTGCGCGAGGCGGTCGATTTCCTGCGCTACTACGCCGCCGAGGCCGCCAATGCGGAAACGGGCACCGAGGCGCGCGGCGCGATCGTCTGCATCTCGCCGTGGAATTTCCCGCTCGCCATCTTCACCGGCCAGATCGCCGCGGCGCTCGTCACCGGCAATTCGGTGATCGCCAAGCCGGCAGAACAGACGCCGCTGATCGCCTTCCGCGCCGTCGAGATGCTGCGCGAGGCGGGCGTGCCGGAAGACATCATCCAGCTTCTGCCCGGCGATGGCCCCTCGGTCGGCGCGCCGCTGACGGCCGACCCGCGTATCGCCGGCGTCTGCTTCACCGGCTCGACCGAGGTCGCCAAGCTGATCGAGAAGCAACTGGCCGACACCGCCGCACCCGACGCCATGCTGGTCGCCGAGACCGGGGGGCTCAACGCCATGATCGTCGATTCCACCGCGCTGCCCGAGCAGGCGGTGCGCGACATCCTCGCCTCCGCCTTCCAGAGCGCCGGCCAGCGCTGCTCGGCGCTGCGCGTGCTCTATGTCCAGAAGGACGTAGAGAAGAAGATGCTGGAGATGCTGAGGGGCGCGATGGAAGCGCTCAACCTCGGCGATCCCTGGCTGATCTCGACCGATGTCGGCCCGGTCATCGACGACGAGGCGCAAACGTCGATCCGCGACTATTGCACCAGGATGGGCCTGCAGGGCCGGCTGATCGCCAAGCTCGAAGCGCCGAAGAGCGGCCGCTTCGTCGCGCCGCATGTCTTCCGCGTCAAGGGCATCGAGGAGATGGAGCGCGAGGTGTTCGGCCCGGTGCTGCATGTCGCCAGCTTCGACGCCGACGAGATCGACGCCGTTATCGCCGCCATCAACCGCAAGGGCTATGGCCTGACCTTCGGCCTGCACACGCGCATTGAAGGCCGCGTCCAGCATTTCGTCGACGGCATCCATGCCGGCAACATCTATGTCAACCGCAACCAGATCGGCGCCGTGGTCGGCTCGCAGCCGTTCGGTGGCGAGGGGCTTTCGGGCACGGGACCGAAGGCCGGCGGGCCGCATTACCTGCGGCGCTTCCGCAAGGGGCCGGAGGCAGGCACGCATGTCGCCGAGGGCCACAAGGTGACGGCAACCGAACTTGCCGACAATCTGCCCGATCCGACGCTCGGCGGCTGGTCGACGCGGCCCGACCGGGTGGCGATCCTGCGGAAGCACCTGCGCGGCAAGGGCGCGGCCGCCATCGGCGCGGCGGCAAGTATCGATTTCGGTCAGGTCGACCTGCCGGGTCCGACGGGGGAGGCCAACACGCTGTCGCTGGCACCGCGTGGCCGCGTGCTCTGCCTCGGTCCGGATACGGACACGCTGCTGGCGCAGGCGATCCAGGCGCTTGCCGCCGGCAACGCCGTGCTCGCGGTGGCGCCGGGCGCGCCGGCGGCGCTGTCGGCGCTAACCGGCAAGGGCCTGCCGATCGCCGCCATAGACGGCCGGCCGGACCCCGTCGAGGCGCGCGCACTGCGCGTCGATGTCGTCGCATTCTCAGGCACGCCGGAGGCGGCGCGCATCGTGCGCAAGGTTATCGCCGAGCGCGCCGGCCCGATCGTGCCGCTGGTCAGCGAGGTGCTCAATCCGGCTGCCTATGCGCATGAGCGCGCCGTCTGCGTCGACACCACGGCGGCGGGCGGCAATGCCAGCCTGCTGGCTGCCGCCTAAGGCACAGCCCAAGTCCGGGCGCGTGTTGCAAGGAGACCGCGCACCCGGATAAACATGCGCCGATCGATTACGCGGCGAGGCCGAACAGATGGAAGATAAATCGCCGTTCACGCTCCCGCGTGTCAGCGTGGTCATCACCAGTCACAACTATCGCGCCTATGTCGAGGACGCGATCCGCTCGGTTCTGGCACAGACCTATCGCAATTGGGACTGCGTGATCGTCGACGATGCCTCGGCCGACGGCTCGGCCGATCATATCCGTGCGCTGCTTGAAAAGATCGGCGATCCGCGCCTGCGCCTCCTGGCGCGGCCGCAAAACGGCGGCCAACTCGCCGCGTTCCGCGACGGCTTTGCAGCAAGCGACGCGCATTTCGTGGCGTTTCTCGATTCCGACGACATCTGGCTGCCGGACTTCCTGCTCGCGCATCTGTCGGCGCATCTCTACGCGACGCAGCCGGCGTCGCTGTCCAGCTCCGATCTTTTCCTCGTCGATCGCGAGCGCGCCTTGCTGGCCAGTAGCTTTGCGCTGCCGCGCAGGGAAGCGCACGCGCGCGGGACAATGATCCCACCCCACATACAGCATGGCGGACTCGCCTATCGGTCGGATTTTCCGGTGACCTATTTCGGACCCGATAGCTATGGCTGGATATGGGCGCCGACATCGTCGATGGTTTTCCGGCGTGGCGCGCTGGAACCCGTCCTGGCATTCCCCTTCAAGGTGTCGATCGGAACCGATTACCTGACGGCGACATGCGCGCATCTGGCCGCCGGCAGCCTCATCCTGTCGGAGTGCCTCGGCCTCTATCGCCTGCATGGCGCCAATGCCTCCGGCGGTCTCGCCTATGCCGGCGGCCGTATGCAGCTGTCGCCGGCCTATGCCTCCCTGGACGCCGCCATGGGCGCGGACGTGCTCGACTATGTCCTTGCCAATGCGGAGAGGCTCGGCGCCATCCACGGCAGGGATTTCGTGTCCGGCTTCCTGTCCAGCCATGTGAGGCGGTTCGGCGATTTGGCGAGCGATCCGCGGCTTGCGCCGCTTCTTGATCGCAAGAGCCGCTTGCGGCAGGCGCGCAAACGCTTTGTGCGGACGCTACGCCGGCTGGCTGGCGGTTCCTGAGGCTAGGCTCTCCCGAATAGCTCGTCAGGCGCCCTCGACGACCGAAAAGCCTTCGAATTGCGGATGGCCGAGATAGTGCACCTTGGAGGTGCCGGCGTTGCGGTGCGCGGCGCGGAAATTTTCCGATTTGGTCCAGGCGACGAAATCCTCGTGGCTGGCCCACACCGTGTGTGAGGCAAACAGCGTGTAGCCTTCGGCCTCGTTCAGCGGACCGCGCAGCAGGTGGAACTCCCTGAAACCTTTCATTTCAGACAGGCTGGAATCACGGTTCTTCCAGACATCCTCGAAGGCGTCTTCCGAGCCGTTCTGGACCTTGAAGCGGTTCATGGCGATGTACATTGGTTTCCTTTCATGCGGTTCGTTCCATCCACTTTCAAAATGGACCGATTTCGGCCTCGAACACCAAACTCCTGCTTGCGATGCGCGACGGAATTGGAGGGAAGGGGGCAGCATTGCGAACGATGCCGAGCGCGACCTGATCGAAACTCGACGATCCAGAGGTTTGCAGGATGCGTAGATCGTCGATACCACCACCGCTGCCGATCACGAAAGTCACGACGGCATTATTGACCGCGGTCAATTGCACTGACGGCGGAACGGCGCGGTTGACGCGGCTGAGCTTCCTGATGACGTCGCCGCGGTAATTGTACTCCGCAGCCTCGCTGCCTGCCTCTTTCTGCTTCTTGCCCTTGCTGGCCGCCTGTGCCAGCCGGTCTTGGCCCTCTGCGGTGCCGCGCTTGTTGTCCGTTTCTCTCGCTGTCGGGGATGGTGCCGACGGAGTCGGACGGGCGCTGGGGATTGGCGGCTGGTCTGGAACAACGACGGGAGTTTCATGGGTGGCAGGGGATTCGGTGCTGGCGACAACACTCTGGTCATCGGGGCGCGGGGAGCCAGCCACCAGTACGTCTGGCCGGCCGGCAGGTTCCGGCGACACTGCGGGAGGCTGTGCGGCTGCTTCCCGAGTGGGCTCGGAAGGCTGCGTTGGTGGCGCTGGTCTGACCGGCTTTGCCGGCTCCGGCCTGGCCGGCTTTGGCTCCAGCGTGACATTTATCGCCACCGGATCCCTGTCAAGCGCGCTGCCGGCAACCTTGTCTCCGGACTGGTCGCTGCCTTCCGATTGCTCCGAATCCGGCGATTTGAACGTGCTGGAAGGCGAGATCAGAAAGAACGCCGCCGCGGCGCCGTGGAGAATGCAGGAGACAATGACGGCAGCGGGCCATTTGCCGTTGCGGGCCGCCGCCTGCGCAAGTTCAGGCGGCTTGGCCGGCGCTATCGCCAGCTCGCTGCCGGCGTCGGAGAGGGGGATGATTTCCTGCATGTCGCGGGCCGGAAATTGCAGCGGCCTGCATGCAAAAGTCAAATCAAGATCATTTGCCCGCGGAGGTAACGCGCCGAGGCCGAGCAGCGGCCAGGCCACGGTCTCTTGCCTGAATGCGGGATGCAGCCCCAATGCCGTCTCAGACCCCGAAGGCGATGGTGGTTCGGGTCGAGGTCTTCAGTCCGCGCATGCAGGCGGCGGGCTCCACGCTTGCGCCGGCGCATTCGGTCGCGCTGTTGATCAGCACGCGGCTGACCTTGGCGCAGTCGGTGCCGGCAAGATCGAAACGCGTCACCTTGGTCTTGCTTACGGGAAGGTCCTTGAAGTCGAGTACGGTCAGGCGGTCGACGACGCCGGCCTCGTTGAACAGGGCGATCTCGAAGGCCGTTTTCGACAGGTCGGCGCCGAGCGCGTTGTTGACCACGAAGGTCAGCCTGCAGCCCTTGTCGGAGGGCTGCGCGGCATTGAGTTCGAGGTTGAGTTGAGGAACCGGCGAGGACTGGGCCCACGCCGGCGCCGCCGCAAGCGACAAGGTCAGCAGACGAAGCAGTCCCGTCAAGCTTGTCATTGTCGTCAGCCTCCAAAGCGCATGGTCGCCGCCAGCTTCAACGTGATGCCGGGTTCGTAGAGAACGGCAGTCGTGCTGCCGTTCAGCGGGTTGGTGTATTTGACGTCGAACAGATTGTCGGCGCGGAAGTCGAGTTTGAGATTGTCGGTCGCCTGGTAGCTGGCGAAGGCGTTGACCAGCGTATAGTCCTTGGCCACGGAGTTGCCCTTGGGCTTGCCGTTGTATTGCACCTCGCCGCCGACGGTCAGCTTGTCCTGGAGGAAACGAAGGCCGAGCTGCGCGGTGACCTGGGAGGAGGGGATGGTGGCAAGGTCGGCGCGCTCGCCTTCATAGGAAATGGTGTGGCCGTTGATGATCGAGGCCGAAAGCCCGGCATAACCCCAGCGGGCATCATAGACGCTTTCCAGTTCGAAGCCGTCGATCTTGGCCTTGGCGAAGTTCTGGTACTGGAAGCAGATCGGGATGCCGGGACCGAACGGGCAGCCGCTGGTCGGGTCGAAGGCCGAGAGCGTGACGCCGTCGATGTAGTCTTCGACATCGTTGTTGAAATAGGCGGCCTTGAGCCGCAGCGCGTCGCCGCCTTCGAAAATGTCGTTCCGCTTGTAGTTGACGCCGAACTCGACGGTCTTGCCGATTTCTGGCTTGAGATTGGGGTTGGGCAGGAACGGGAAGGTGACTCCTGCCGGATGGTTGCCGCTGATTAGGGTCTCCGTCAGCGAGGGCGAGCGGTAGCCTTCCGCGTAGGTGCCATAGAACTGCAGGCCAGACAGGCTGGCGCTTTCGAAGGGCGAGACGCCGACGGTGATGCGCGGCGACAGCCTGTCGCCGGACGTCTCGTTATCCGAATCCTTCAGGCTGTAGCTGTCGTAACGCAGGCCGGTGATGACCTCGAGCCATTCCCAGGTGAGCTTGTCCTGAACATATGCGCCCGAAACGTTGCGCTTGCCGGAGGGCGTGTAGAAGCTGTCGCCGCCGGCGGTGCCGCCCGTCTCGACATCGTCGCCGACCCAATCGCCGCCATAGGTCAGCTCGTGCGCGATGTCGGCGGTCTCGAAGCGAGAGGTGTTCCAGATGTCGATGCCGGTGGTGTCGACGTCGAAGGTCGAGGTCGAACCGGCCGGCAGCACGACGGGAAGACCGGTTTCCGGATCGAAGCGGTTTTGCGCGATGAGGCTGGTCAGATCGAGATTGGTCCTGTTGTAGGAGGCGTTGATGTGGAGGTCGAGCCAGCTCCTGGCGTCGTCGGTGATGTTGTAGCGGGCTGTAAATGTGTTCGACTTCAGGTCGACATCGTTGGCCGGCACGCCGCTGCTGGTCTCCGTCCAGCCGTCGCTGGAGCCGACCCAGCCGAGTTTCAACTCGCTGTTCTCGGTCGGGCGGATCGTGGTCTTGAGCAGGCCGCTCAGCACGTCGAAGCCGGTGCCGGCGACAGTGTCGCCGCCGCCATTCTTGTAGTCGTCATAGTCGCGGTAGACGATGTTGCCGAGCACATCCCAGTTCTCGTTGAAGCGGTAGGCGCCGGTGGCGCTGGTGGTCCAGCCCTTGCCGTTGCTTTCATAACGGCCGGTGAGCGCGCTAGCCCAGCTTTCCTCCGGCTTGAGGAAATCCTCGGCATCCTTGGTGTCGAAGAAGACGACGCCGCCGATGGCGCCGGAGCCGTAGGTGTTGGCGACCGGACCGCGGATCACGTCGACGGATTTGATAAGTTCAGGGTCGACGTAAAAGGTCGACTGCGTGCCATGATCGGAGCGCTGGAAATCCTGCCTGGCGCCGTCGATGATGACCGCGACGCGGCCGAAATCCTGCAGGCCGCGGATGTTGATGCTGGAGCTGACGCGGCGCGCGTCGGCCTGCACGGTTACCCCCGGCACGCCGAGCAGCATCTCGTTCGACGTCGTCGCCATGCGGCGATCGAGCTGCTCTCGGTCGACATGGCTGGCGGAGGCAAGCGACTGGATCGCCGTCTCGCCGGTGCGGCTGAGGACCAGGATCTTGTCGAGCAGCGTCGCCTCGGCCGGCTTCGTCTCTTCTGTCTTCTTTGCAGAATCGGTCTGCTGCCGCTCGCTTGCAGGCTGGGCGGCCTGTTGCGCGTTTGCCGGCGGTGTCAGGATCGCGATCACCGCCGCGCCGGCCAGAAGCGCGGCCATTCCCTTTGCCATAGACCGTTGCGCCGGGCCCGCGTTCTCATACGCCAGACCCAGCCTTTGCCAATTCGCCAACCCCATGCCCCAACTCCAAATCCAGTTCGATGCTGGCTGGCCGAGGCTCGCTGGCATTTTTCATCGCATCCGGTGCGTTAAATGTTGACTCATTTACTCCGGTATTGCACTGGTTATAAAACATGATTATTCGAGTCAAGAAATTAATCGGCATTTTATGCAGGCGTCCGGCCAGGTGGCCGGCACAGGGAAAGGACCGACCCAGATGAACACGCACAACGCAAACGATTTCCGCTATCGCGTCCGTCGTTCCGAAGACGTTGCCACCCGTTTCGACCGGGTTCCGCTGGCGGTGAGGACGCTCTCCAGCAACACGCTTTTCCAAGGCGAGCACGAGATCGGCATCGAGCACCATGGTGCGCTCTATCGGTTGAAGATCACCCGCCAGGGCAAGCTGATCCTCAACAAGTAAGCAGCAACCGACGACCGGCTGAAGGCAGGGGAAGACATGGACCAGCGCGTGAAACCCACACCGCATGAAATCCGGCGGGCGCGGGAAGACAATCCGAAAGCGCGCGAGCGCGACCTTGCCGCCGAACTCGGCATCTCGGAAGCGGAGCTCGCCGCGGCCCATTGCGGGCAGGGCGTCGTGCGGGTCGAGCCGCGCGTCAACGATTTGCTGACCGGCCTCGAAGCTGTCGGCGAGGTGATGGCGCTGACCCGCAATGAGAGCGCCGTTCACGAGAAGATCGGCGTCTACGACAAGGTCGTCACCGGCAACCACAACGCCATGGTGCTCGGCGAGAACATCGACCTGCGCATCTTCCCGAAAGTCTGGGCGCACGGCTTTGCCGTCGAGAAGCGCGACGGCGGCGACATCCGCCGCAGCCTGCAGTTCTTCGATGCTTCGGGCGAGGCGGTGCACAAGGTGCATCTGAGGCCCGCCTCGAACCTCTACGCCTACCATAAGCTGGTGGCGGAACTGGAATCGTCGAACCAGGAGCCGATCGTTTCCGTGTCGGCAAGCGGGAGCGACGACGAGGCCGAGGTCGAGGGGCAGGCGGCCAGCATCGACGATCTGCGCGACCGGTGGAGCAGGCTCACCGACGTGCATCAGTTCTTCGGCATGCTCAAGACGCTGAAGCTCAGCCGCCGCCAGGCTGTGCGCATGGTCGGCCAGGATTATGCCTGGCTGCTCGACAAGGATGCCGTAGCTGCCATGTTCCACCACGCCGCCGAAGGCGCGATGCCGATCATGTGCTTCGTGGGCAACCGCGGCTGCATCCAGATCCATTCCGGTCCGATCAAGTCGGTCAAGCCGATGGGACCGTGGATCAACGTGCTCGACGAGACGTTCCACCTGCATCTCAGGAACGACCGCATCCACGAGGTCTGGGCCGTGCGCAAGCCGACCAAGGACGGTCACGTCACCTCGCTCGAAGCCTACGGCGCCGACGGCAAGATGATCGTCCAGTTCTTTGGCAAGCGTCACGAAGGCGAGGGCGAGCGCGACGACTGGCGCTTCCTGGCCGAAAACCTGCCGCGCATTCCAAGCCCGACCGCGGCCTGAGGACGATGACCATGGTTTCCTTCCCCAGGCTGTCGCCGCTGACGCTCGCCCTGGCGATCGTGCTTTCGCTGCTCCTCGGCGTCCCGCAGGCTCGCGCCGAGAAAGCGGCGGCCTTTGCCGATACGTCGAAGATCATTGCCATCGGTGGCTCGATCACCGAGATCGTCTATGCGCTTGGCGAACAGGGCCATCTCGTCGCGCGCGACTCGACCAGCCGCTATCCGGAAGCCGCACTCAAGCTGCCCGACGTCGGCTATATGCGCCAGCTGTCGCCGGAAGGCGTGCTGTCGGTCAATCCATCGGGAATACTGGCCTTGCACGGCAGCGGCCCGAAGGAAGCGGTCGAGGTGCTGAAGAAGTCGAGCGTTCCGTTCATCGATGTGCCCGAACACTACACCCATGACGGGATCCTGGAGAAGATCCGCGTCGTCGGCAAGGCGCTCGGCGTCGATGCCAAGGCGGACAGGCTGGCCGCCGAGGTCGACGCCCGGCTGAAGGCCGCCGAGCAGCAGACGGCATCGATCAAGGAGCGTAAGCGCATCCTGTTCGTGCTGTCGACGCAGGGCGGCAAGATTCTTGCCGCCGGCAGCGAAACCGCCGCCGATGGCATCGTCAATCTGGCCGGCGGCGTCAATGCGGTCGAAGGCTTCTCCGGCTACAAGCAGATGTCGGACGAGGCGATCGTCACCGCCAGGCCGGAGGTCATCCTGATGATGGACAATGCCGGACCGGCGGTGTCCGACGACGAGCTGTTCTCGAACCCGTCCATCGCCTCGACGCCGGCCGGTGCTGCCCGCAAGGTCATCCGCATGGATGGCGGCTACCTGCTCGGCTTCGGACCGCGCACGGCAGAAGCCATCCGTGACCTTGCCGTTTCGCTCTATGGCGGCCAGGTCACGGACTGATCATGGCGGATCAATCGGTCGTCGGCGCGGCGGGGAGGATGGCGACGGTCGATGGCGACCGCTCGGCGCGCGCTCGCCTCGTCATACTGCTTCTGTGCCTGGCGCTTGCCCTCTCGGTGCTGCTGTCGCTGACATCGGGCGCTTCCGACGCCTCTACGGTCGGCGTCGTTCGTGACTGGCTCACCGGTGCGGTGCCAGGCGACGCGGCATTGAGCGCCCGCGACCGGCTGATCATCTACGACATTCGCTTGCCGCGCGTCCTGCTCGGGGTATTGACCGGCGCAGCACTCGCCGTGTCAGGGGCGGTAATGCAAGGGCTGTTCCGCAATCCGCTCGCCGATCCCGGCCTGATCGGCGTCTCGGCCGGCTCCAGCCTCGGCGCCGTCGCCGTCATCGTGCTCGGCTCGACCTGGCTTGCGCCATTCACCCTGGCGCTCGGCACGCTGGCCTTGCCGCTCGCGGCGTTCGCTGGCGGGCTGGCGGTGACGCTGCTGCTCTACCGGGTCGCGACCAGGCATGGCCGCACCTCGGTCGCCACCATGCTGCTTGCCGGCCTTGCGCTGGCCGCGCTCGCCATGGCGCTGATCGGCATATTGATCTTCATGGCCGACGATCGGCAGTTGCGCGACCTGACCTTCTGGCAACTCGGCTCGCTCGCCGGGGCGACCTGGCAAAAGATCGGCTCCGTCGGGCCCGTCATCGTTCTGGCGCTGTCGTCAATGCCGTTCCTGGCGCGCGGCCTCAACGCGCTGGCGCTGGGCGAAGCCACCGCCGGCCATTTGGGCATTCCGGTGCAGCGGCTGAAATACACGGCCATCATCGGCGTCTCGGCGGCGGTCGGCGCATCGGTGGCGGCAAGCGGCGGCATCGGCTTTGTCGGCATCGTCGTGCCGCATCTGCTGCGGCTGCTGATCGGACCGGACAATCGCTACCTGCTGCCGGCGTCGGCCTTGCTCGGCGGCTCGCTCTTGCTTCTGGCCGACGCGGTTGCCCGCACCATCGTAGCGCCCGCCGAACTGCCGATCGGCATCGTCACGGCGGTCGCCGGCGCGCCGTTCTTCCTGTGGATCCTGCTGCGCAAGCGCAGCGTGATCGACCTGTGAGGTTGGCATGATCGAAGCGCGCGATGTCTCGGTGGCGATCGGCGGCAGGAGCATCGTCGCCCATGTCGACTTCGTGGCGCCGCCGGGCGAGATCGCGGCCGTCGTCGGGCCCAACGGGTCCGGCAAGACGACCTTCCTCAAGGCGCTGTCGGGGGAGCTTGCCTATACGGGCGGCATTGCGCTCAACGGGCGCGACCTCACGGCGATGAAGCCGGTGCAGGCGGCGACCTATCGCGCCGTGCTGCCGCAGGCGACGACATTGTCGTTTCCGTTCACGGTGCGCGAGATCGTCAGGCTCGGCCTTGTCGGCGGACGCTCCGGCGTGCTGCCCGGCGAGGACGCGCGACTGCCCGAACGGGCGCTGGCCCGCGTCGATCTCGACGGCTTTGCCGGACGCTTCTACCAGGAGCTTTCAGGTGGCGAGCAGCAGCGCGTGCAGCTTGCCCGCGTGCTCTGCCAGGTCTGGGCGCCGGTGCTCGACGGCAAGCCACGTTACCTGTTCCTCGACGAGCCGGTGTCCAGCCTCGACGTCAAGCACCAACTGATCATCATGGACATTGCCCGCGACTTCGCCAGGCGCGGCGGCGGCGTGGTGGCCATCCTGCACGACCTCAACCTGACCGCCATGTATGCCGACCGCATCCACGTCATGCATCGCGGCCGGCTCGCCGCCGCGGGCGCGCCGCAGCACGTGCTGACCGACGAACTGATCGAGAAGGTGTTCGATTGCCGGTTGAAAGTTGGCGTGCTGCCGGTAGCCAATATGCCGTTCGTTTTGCCGCAATCGGCGGCCTAGCCGCCGGCTGCAATCAGGCGGCGGGGGCGCGCTGCTCCAGCATGTCGATGCCAAGCAGATGGCGCACATTCGGGCGCGCCGCCACCAGGTCTGCGATCGTGTAGCGCGACAGCACGGCAAAGAAGGCGTTGAGCGCCTCGCGCAGCGCCGAGTTCAGCACGCAGCTGTCGACCAGCGGGCATTCGGCCGCGTCGTTCTCGAAGCATTCGGCCATGGCGAAGCTCTCTTCGGTCACCCGCACGACGTCGAACAGGCTGATCTGCTCGGCCGGACGGCCAAGCCTGACGCCGCCATTCCTGCCACGAACCGTCTCGACCAGACCGTGCTCGACCAGCGGCTGCAGAATCTTGAACAGGAACAGCTCCGACACCGAATAGGCCGCGGCAATCTCGGGGATGCGGCTCAGCCGTTCGGTATTGGCGGCGCAATACATCAGGATGCGCATGGCATAATTGGTCTGGCGCGTCAGCCGCATTTCGTCCTCATGAACCAGTAGCTTGGACCCAATATGGCCTATACCTTGGAACAATTCCAGACTGGCGGCGCACGATAGATGAATAAACGCGTCAACTTTATGTGCATGGTGGCGCAAATTGTGAGCCGGACAGGGTATGGCGGGCATTTGGCCGGCGACGACCCTAGATAAGATCGCAACATCGATCAGGAGCGGCTCAGCATGTCACAAGCGGCCCCGGCCATGAACCATGTCCGATTCGACACCGACGCCGATGCCAAGCTTGCGGCGCTGCGGCGCACCAAGCTGGTGGCCGCCACGGCGCTGGCGCTTTGCGTTCTGGTCTTCGGGCTCGCCAAGTCGCTCGAGGGCACCTATCCGTGGCTCGGCTTCGTCGCTGCCTTCGCCGAGGCGGCAACCATCGGCGGCCTCGCCGACTGGTATGCGGTGGTGGCGCTGTTCAGGCGGCCGCTCGGCCTGCCGATCCCGCACACGGCCATCATCCCGGAGAACCAGGAGCGCATCGCCGACAATCTTGGCCGCTTCATCGAGGTCAATTTCCTGGCGCCGGAGCCGGTGCGCGAGAAGCTGGCCGAGGTCGACTTTTCCGCTTTGGTCGCCGACTGGCTGGCCGATGCCGAGCGCGCCGCCGGCCTGTCGCGCTTTGTCGCCCGCCTGGTGCCGCAGACGCTTGCCGCTGTCGAACAGTCCGGCCTGCGCGGCTTTGTCACCAGCCGCATGCTGGATGAGGTCGAGAAGGTGCCGCTGGCGCCGCTTGCCGCCGAGCTCCTGTCGACGCTCACCGACGATCGCCGTCACCAGAAACTGTTCGACGAATTCACCAGGGTGATCGGCCGCTTCCTCAACGACGAGGAGGCGCTCTCCGCCATGCGCGAGAAGATCCGCGAGGAATTGCCGTCGCTGTTCAACCTGTTTCGCGCCGATGCCTATCTGCTCAAGAAGATCGTAGCCTCAGCCGGCACGCTGCTCGAGGAGGTGAGGACCGATCCCGACCACCCGATGCGGGCCGAGTTCGACCGGTTTGCGAAGACTTTCATCGAGCGGCTGAGGACGTCGAAGCAATATGCCAGGCGGGCCGAGCAGCTGAAGCGCGATTTCCTGGCGCGGCCGGAAATGAAGGCGCTGGCCGGCGACATGTGGGAAAGCCTGCGGCAGTTCATAGAGCAGGACGCCAGGGCCGAGAATTCCCTGATCCGCGCCCACCTCGCCAACATGTTCGTCGAGGTCGGCCGCCATCTGGCCAGCGACGCGCGGATCAGGGCCGACATGAACCAGGGGTTCGTGGTGGCGCTGTCGTCCTTCGTAGAGAGCCAGAAGAGCGGCGTGTCGAAATTCATCGCCGACCAGGTCAAACGCTGGGATCTTGGCCAACTCACCCGGCTAATCGAGATGAACATCGGCAAGGACCTGCAATATATCCGCTTCAACGGCATGGTCATCGGCGGCCTTGCCGGCATCGTGCTTTACACGGCCGAGCGGTTGTTCCTCGTCAATTGACGCAAGCGTGGCGTGCTCTATTCTTCTGTCAGGGAAGGCCTTCGCGGCAGATTGGGGAGCAGAAGCCATGGCGAAACAACCGGACTCCGACTCGTTCCTGGACATGTTCAGCAGATTCGGCCGCGACCTGAAGATGCCGAATGTCGATGTCGAAGCCATAATCAGCCACCACCGCAAGAATCTCGAAGCGCTCGAAAAGTCCGCCAGGGCAGGCGCGGCCGGAGCGTCCTCGTTGCTTGCGCGGCAACGCGAGATGGTGCAGGAGGCGCTGCGCGAGATCACCGATCTGGCACAAAATTACCGGGCACCCGGCAATCCGCAGGAATTGATGACGAGGCAGGCGGAGTTCGCCCGCAAATCCTTCGAGACGGCGCTGAAGAATGCCGGCGAGGTGGCTGAAATGGCCAGGAAATCCGGCACGGAATCCATCGAGATCCTGCGCGAGCGCATCAAGGACGCGATGGCCGAAATTCGCTCCGGCTAC
The DNA here is from genome assembly GCF_003952505.1 of Mesorhizobium sp. M4B.F.Ca.ET.058.02.1.1. Taxonomy (NCBI): domain Bacteria; kingdom Pseudomonadati; phylum Pseudomonadota; class Alphaproteobacteria; order Hyphomicrobiales; family Phyllobacteriaceae; genus Mesorhizobium; species Mesorhizobium sp. M4B.F.Ca.ET.058.02.1.1. The sequence goes on from NZ_CP034450.1 coordinate 367,257, forward strand.
GAGAAGAAGTGACTTTTCCAGTCAGCTTCGCTTTGCTGCCTGCCAGATATGATCGTGCATTTCGGGCGTTAAGTCCCGGGCGCGCGGAGGCCGCGCTTGCCTTCCGGCGACACTGTGGATGAGCTGCCACCCACGGCGGCAAAACGCGGCCTGTCGGAACCGAATTGCCCGGCGGCGAATTGACAGGGGGCTCCGCTTCGTGGTCGGGAGACGGGCGAAACGATCGGGAAAGCAGGAATGACGGAAGCACGGCCGAGGACGCCGCCGACCTTCGAGCAGTTGAGGACGATGGCCGGGCTGGAAGTCGGGGTGTCGGAATGGACGACGGTCGACCAGCACCGTATCGACCAGTTCGCCGAATGCACCGGCGACCACCAGTGGATCCATGTTGACCCTGAAAGGGCGAAGCGGCAGAGCCCGTTCCGCACCACGATCGCGCATGGCTATCTGACGCTGTCGATCATCGGCGCGCTGGCACTCGACATGGGCATCGTACCCGAAAACACCCAGGCCGCCTTCAATTACGGCTTCGACAAGGTCCGCTTCCTGTCTCCGGTTAGAGTCGGATCGAGAATACGGCTCCGCACCACGCTGCTGTCGATGGAGGACAAGGGCCCCGGCCAGTATCTGATGAAGGCCGCCAATACGGTCGAGATCGAGGGCGAGCAGAAGCCGGCCCTGACAGCCGAGACGCTGGTCATGCTCTACGAGCGCCGCAAGCGGGCTTAGGCAAGATCCTTGCGCTTGCCGCCCGCCCGCCGGCTGAACAGGGCAAGGCCGAGCGCAACCAGCGCAAGCGCCATCGCGACTCGGAACGTGACCTGCATCCCTAGCAGGGTTGCCGATGGGGTCGCTGAATCTGCTCCAGCAGATGCCGCGGCGAATATGGCGCCCATCAGCGATGCGCCGGTGATCAGGCCGAGATTGCGCGACAGGTTGACGAGGCCGGAGACGACGCCGCGCTGGTCGGCGGTCGCGGCCCCCATCACCGCGGTGTTATTCGCGGTCTGGAACAGGGCGTAGCCGCCGCTCAGCGCCAGGACCGGGACGACGTAGCCGGGAATGCCGAACGCGATCCGGATCGACGAGAGGGCAAACGTGCCGAGAACGAGCGAGGCCAGGCCGGCGATCATCGTCGGCTGGGCACCGAAGCGGTCGACCAGCCGCCCCGCCGGCACCGCAGCCAGCGTCGCGACCAACGGTGCCGTGGACATTACCAGGCCGACGGTGGCGGGGTCGAGGCCCAGCGCTCTGGAGAGGTAGAACGGCGCGACCACCAACTGGCCCATCACCACGGTCGAGACGACGACGCTCATGGCGAGGCTTGCGGTCAGCATGCGGTCGCCGAATGCAGCCAGGCGGACGAGCGGAGTCTCGACCTTCAATTCCGTCACGATGAACAAGGCGACGCCAAGGGCGGCAACGGCAAGCAGGCCGAGATTGAGCAGACCAAAGCTGCCCTTGCCCAGTGTCATGGCCAGCGCATAGGCGGCCAGCGTCAAGGCGAGCAGAACCGTCCCAGGAGTATCGAAGGTGCTTCGTCCCGGCCCGGACCTGCCTTCGTTGGGCAGTGCGCGCCAGGCAAGCGCGAAAGCCAGCATGCCGAGCGGCACATTGACCAGGAAGATCGCCCGCCAGCCGGCGCCGGCGATCAGCAACCCGCCGAGCGACGGGCCAAGCATGGTGCCGATCGACGACATGGCGCCGAGCAGGCCCATGGCGCTGCCGATCCTGGCCTTAGGGACGGTGCCGGCGACGAAGGCCAGCGTCAGCGCCATCATCACCGCCGCGCCAAGGCCTTGCGCGGCCCGCACCGCGATCAGCAGGCCAAGCGACGGCGCCAGCGCGCAGAGCGCCGAGCTGGCCGTGAACAGGGCGATGCCGCCGAGCAGCAGCGGCCGGCGGCCGACAATGTCGGCCAGCCGCCCGGCGCTGACGATCATGGTGGTGATGGCAAGCAGGTAGGCCAGCACCACCCATTGCACGGACTGGAACGAGGCGCCGAACGCCTGCATCAGGGCCGGCAGGCCGACGCTGGCGATGCTGGTGCCGAGCGAGGGCAACAGCGTGGCAAGCGACAGGCTGGCCAGCGCCCATCCGACCCGCGTGGGCGCAGCGCGGCCATTCCAGCTGCTCTCGGTTCCAATTTTTTCCGCAATGTCCGCCAAGATTTTGCTCCTTTGCCCTGGCATTGCCGGTGGCACCGCCAAGGCCGATCTGTCGGCCGGTCGTACGCTTGTGGCTGGCATGGCGGAAGACGCAGTATTTGCATCTTATTCATGCATGCGACGCCATATATCCGTGCTATGGTCCGGGCATGCCGTCGCCCGACCTCAACCTGCTTGTCGCGCTGGATGTCCTGCTGAACGAAGGCAGTGTGGCGCGCGCCGCGCAAAGGCTGCGCCTCAGCCCGTCGGCGATGAGCCGCACGCTGGCGCGCCTGCGCGAGGCGACCGGCGATCCGCTGCTGGTCCGCGCCGGCCGGGGCCTTGTGCCGACGCCGCGCGCGCAGGAATTGCGGCTGCAGGTGGGCCGCGTGGTCGAGGAGGGCGAAGCTCTACTGCGCCCCGCCAGGCTGCTAGACCTGCAAGGCCTGGATCGGACTTTCACGCTGCGCACCAATGAGAGCTTCGTCGAGGAGTTCGGGCCGCGGCTTGTCGCCAGCGTCGGCGCGCAAGCTCCCAATGTGCGGCTGCGTTTCGCGCCGAAGTCCGACAAGGACGTCGCTTCGCTGCGCGACGCGACCATCGATCTGGAGATCGGCGTCGCCGGCGAGACCGGACCCGAGATCCGCATCCAGACGCTCTTTCGCGACCGCTTCATCGGCGCGGCGCGGGCCGGCCATCCGCTGAGCCAGGGCGCCGTCACGCCGGAGCGCTTCGCGGCCGGCCGCCACATCAGCGTTTCGAGGCGCGGCCGCGAGAGGGGACCGATCGACGAGGCGCTGGAACAGCTTGGGCTGCGGCGGACCGTGGTATCCATGGTGTCGGGCTTTTCGGCGGCACTCGCCCTGGCGCGCGCGTCCGACCTGATCGCCAGCGTCCCTGAGCGGCACACCGAAGGGGCGCGCGCCGGCATGTTCAGCTTTGCCTTGCCGGTCGCGACGGCGGAGGTGACCATCTCGATGCTCTGGCACCCGCGCCTCGACGCCGATCCGGCGCAACGCTGGCTGCGCGATTGCGTGCGGGAGATTTGCGCGGCGCGCTGACCGGACTACCCGGACATCGCCGCTGCGAGCGCCGTGAAGATGTGTTCGTCACCCGACTGGGCGACGTTGAAGCGCAGGAAGCGGCTGGCCGTTCCGGACAGGCTGAACGCATTGCCGGGCGCCAGCACGACATTGTCGGCCAGCGCGCGGCGGGCGACTTCGGCTGCATCCACGCCCTCCGGCAGGCTGCACCACAGGAACAGGCCGGCCGGCTGGTCGATCCACGGCGTGATGCCGATCGACTTCAGGCGGGCACTCGTTTCGGCCATGGCGCGCGCAAGCCGGATGCGCAACGCCTCGACATGCTTGCGGTAGCTGCCGTCCTTCAGCAGGGTCAGCACCAGTTCGGCCGCCAGCCTGCCGCCGCCGAAGGTCGTGGCGATCTTGAGATCGGTGAGCTGCTCGATCCAGTCGCGGGGCGCGGCGATGAAGCCGCAGCGCACCGAGGCCGACAGCGTCTTGGAGAAGCTGCCGATCTGGACGACGCGGTTGAGGCCATCGAACGCCGCCAGGCGCGGGGCCGGGCTATGCTCGAAATCGGCGAAGATATCGTCCTCGACGATGGTGAGGTCGGCCTGGTCGGCGAGCTTGAGCAGCCGGTGGGCGGTGACCGGCGACAGGATCGCGCCTGTCGGATTGTGGATGCCGGAATTGGTGATGTAGAGGCGCGGCCGGTGCTCGGCCAGCACCTCGGCGAACAGGTCGATGTCCGGGCCCGACGGTGTGTAGGGAACGCTGACGACCTTGGCGCGATGGGCGCGCAGCAAGGCGTGGAAGTTGAAATAACAGGGGTCGTCGACCAGCACGGTGTCGCCGGGTTCGATCAGAAAGCGGCACAGGAGATCGATGGCCTGGGTGCCCGATTCCGTCAGCATGATCTGTTCGGGCGAGGCTTCGATGCCATGCCCGGCCATGCGCCGCACCAGCAAGTGCCGCAACGGCGCCAGGCCGAGCGGCGTACCGTAATCGGCAAGCGCGACATCGTCGGCGCGAGCCGCCGTGCGCAGCGCCCGCCGCAAGGCGGCCTGCGGCATCCATGCGGCTGGCAGCCAGCCGCAGCCGGGTTTTAGCACCTCGTCGCCGGCTTCCAGCGACTGGCGCGAGACCCAGAGCGGATCGACCTCGCGGTCAAGCCGGGGGCCGATCTCGGCCAGCGACAAGGGCGCCAGCTGGCCGGCGGCGTAGAAGCCCGACCCCGGGCGCGAGCGGATCGTGCCTTCGGCGGCGAGCCTCTCATAGGCCTCGACGACGGTGGATTTCGAAACTCGCATGGATTTGGCGAAGGCGCGGATCGACGGCAGCCGCGCCCCAGGCGTCAGGCTGCGGGCAGCGATCCGCTGACGGATGGTCGCCATGACAGTTTCGACAAGCGTGGTTGCGGCAAAAGTGCGCGCAGCGTCGGGTTCCAGAGCGAGTTCGGTCATCTGTATTGCCCAATCGGCCATTACAGTTTTGCAAAACTGTACCGCATTGTCTCTGGCCGCACCATAGGGCTCTGCCCGATAGAGGGCGAAAGAGATGAGGCCTGCAATGGACAAGACCGCGAGTGGCTGGGTGAACGGATTCATCGGCGTGTTGATTTTCAGTGGCTCGCTGCCGGCGACGCGCGTGGCGGTTGCGGATCTCGATCCGACATTCCTGACCTCGGCCCGAGCGGCGATTGCCGGCCTGCTTGGCCTGGCGATGCTCGCCTTGTTCCGGCAGAAGCGGCCGGAGCGCGAGGATCTGCTGTCGCTGGCGATCGTCGCACTGGGTGTGGTCGTTGGTTTTCCGCTGCTCACGGCGCTGGCGCTCAAGCATGTCACCTCGGCCCACTCCATCATCTTCGTCGGCCTGCTGCCGCTGGCGACGGCGATCTTCGGCGTGCTGCGCGGCGGCGACCGTCCAAGACCGGCATTCTGGCTGTTCTCATGCCTCGGCAGCGCGCTGGTGGCGGGTTTTGCTCTGACGCAAGGCGTGACCGCATCGCCGGTCGGCGACGGCCTGATGCTGGCTGCCATCATCGCCTGCGGACTGGGCTATGCCGAGGGTGCAGCGCTGTCGCGCAGATTGGGCGGCTGGCAGGTGATCTGCTGGGCTTTGGTGCTGTCGCTGCCGATCACGCTGGTGCTGACCTTTGCGACGCTGCCGCCATCCTTCGCCGACGTCGGCTCAAGCGCCTGGATCGGTCTCGCCTATGTCTCGCTGTTCAGCATGCTGATTGGTTTCGTGTTCTGGTATCGCGGCCTTGCGCAAGGCGGCATCGCCGCCGTCGGCCAGTTGCAACTGCTGCAGCCCTTCTTCGGCCTGGCGCTGGCGGCGACGCTGCTGCACGAGCAGGTCAGCCCGCTGATGTTGGTCGTCACGCTCGGCGTAGTGCTGTGCGTCGTCGGCGCCAAGAAATTCGCAAAGCAGGAGTTGCCGAGACGCGCGGCTTCGGCGTGACGGCGCCATCCGCACCTAGAACTTCGTCACCACGCCGATGCCGATGCCCTCGAAGCCGCCCATCGCCATCAAGGCCGCGGGCGCTTCTTCGAGGCTGATCTTCTTGCCGACCAGAAGTTCCGGCTTCAGCTTGCCGGTGCGGATCATCTCCATCATCGCCGTATAGCGGTACGCCTGCATGCCGTGGCTGCCGAGAATCTCGAGCTCGAAGGCGATCACCTTGTCCATCGGCACCTGCGGGCGCGCGTCGTCGGCCAGCATCAGGCCGACCTGAACGTGACGGCCGCGCCGGCGCAGATTGGCGATCGAGTTGAACGAGGTGGTCGGGTGACCGAGCGCGTCCATGGACATGTGCGCGCCGCCATTGGTGATCTGCTTGACCGCCTTGACCACGTTGGGCGTGTTCGAGGCATTGATGGTCGCCACGGCGCCGATCTTCCTGGCGAAGTCCAGCTTCTCGTCGGTGAGGTCGATGGCGATGACGTTGGCGCCCATCGAACTGGCGATCATGATCGCCGACAGGCCGACGCCGCCGCAGCCATGCACGGCCACCCATTCGCCCGGCTTCACCCGGCCCTGGTCGACGATAGCGCGGAAGGAGGTGACGAAGCGGCAGCCGAGGCTGGCGGCGGTGGCGAAGTCCATCTCGTCCGGCAGGCGCACCAGGTTGGTGTCGGCATGGTCGATGGCGACATATTCGGCGAAGGAACCCCAGCCGGTGAAGCCCGGCTGCGTCTGGTGCTCGCAGACCTGGTGATTGCCCGACGTGCATTCGAAGCAGCGGCCGCAGCCGACGGCGAACGGCACGGTGACACGGTCGCCGGCTTTCCAGCGGGTCACGCGCTTGCCGGCGGCGACGACAATGCCGGCCAGTTCGTGGCCGGGCACATGCGGCAGGGTGATGCCGTCATCATGGCCCATCCAGCCGTGCCAGTCGCTGCGGCAAAGCCCGGTCGCCTCGACCTTGATGACGACGCCTTCCGGGGCGGGCTTGGGGTCGGGAACGGTCTGGATCGTCGGCGTCTCGCCGAACTTCTCGAACACGACAGCTTTCATCGGCAACTCCCAATGCTCTACCCAGAATTGTGCGGCTACTCCGCGTCTATCTGATTCTCCGGCGCCGCCTTGCGGAAAGCCGGCAGCGCCATGCAGGCGGCGTGGATCCGCGAGATCACCGGGTAGGGCGCCATGTCGACGCCGAAGCGGGCATTGTTGGTGACCTGGGCGGCGAGGCAGATATCTGCAAGGCCGGGCGTGTCGCCGTGACAGAAGGTGCCGGTCTCGGGCGCTGAAGCGAGAATCGTCTCAAGCGGCTGAAACCCTTCGTTCACCCAGTGCCGGAACCAGTTGACGACATCCTGGTCGCCGGCGCCGAACAGCGTGCGCAGCGAGGTCAGCACGCGCAGATTGTTCACCGGATGGATGTCGCAGGCGATCATCTGCGCCAGCATTCTGACGCGCGCCCGGCCGCGCGCGTCCTTCGGCAGAAGCGGCGGCTCGGGCACGGTCTCGTCGAGATATTCGATGATCGCCAGCGACTGCGTCAAAAGCCGGCCGTCGCCAAGGATCAGCGCCGGCACCAGCCCTTGCGGATTGACCGCGAGATAGGTGGCTTCGAGGTGCTCGCCGTGGCGCAGATGGTGCGGCACGTAATCGTAACTGAGGCCCTTCATCTCCAGCGCGATGCGCACGCGGTAGGAGGTGGAGGAGCGGTAGTAGTTATGGAGGATTAGGTCGCTCATCGCTTCACGTCGTCGGTTGACCGATGGTGATTTCGATGGCGCCGATGCCTTCGACGCCGCCGGTCATCGTTTCGCCCGGCCCGACCGCGCCGACGCCGGCCGGCGTGCCGGTGAAGATCAGGTCTCCCGGCTCGAGCGTCACCGCCTCGCTGCAGATCGAGACGATGTCGGCAAGCGGCCAGATCAGCTCGGCAAGGTCGGCATCCTGCCGGACCTCGCCGTCGACGGCGAGCCAAATTCGGCCTTTCGAGGGATGGCCGGACTTCTGCGCCGGGACCAGTGGGCCGCATGGGGCGGAACGGTCGAAAGCCTTCGACCAGTCCCAGGGGCGCGCCGCCTTCTTCGCTTGGTCCTGCAGGTCGCGCCGGGTGAGGTCGATGCCGACGGCATAGCCCCAGACATGGGCAAGCGCCTCGTCGCGCGGAATGCGGAAGCCCGCATTGCCGATCGCCGCGACCAGTTCGATCTCGTGATGCAGGTTCGCGGTCAGCGGCGGGTAGGGGATGGTGGCGCCGCTGTCGACCACCGCGTCGGCCGGCTTGGTGAAGAAGAAGGGCGGATCGCGCTCGTCATTGCCGAGTTCGCGGGCATGCGCGGCGTAATTGCGGCCGACGCAGAAGATGCGGCGCACCGCGAAGCGTTCGTGCGAGCCGGCGACAGCAACCGACGGTGTTGCGGGCAAGGGGAGGACGAATTCCGTCATGCGCTTCTTTCAATCTATATTTCTGGCCGGCACATTCGGCCGAATTGGGCCACCGGGCAAGGGATGCGCAATTGCAAGGCACTGGTCCTGCCGGCGGGCGCCCGCTGGACATCAGCGGAACAAGGCCGCGCCGAGTTTCAAAAATCGTCGCGGCCAAAAGAAACAGCGCTGTGGGCCATCCGGCGGCATGTCGTTTACTTTCGCGGGTATGGCGCCGCCTGGGCACTGCAATCGACGGCAAGAATGGCGATGTATTGTTTGCCAATAATCTGGCCATGGTTGCCGGATTATCCTATTCTGAGCGCAAGTGAAGCGACCACATCATGACCGCAGTCAACGATCGCGCCCGGTTTCTGATCATCGACGACCATCCGCTGTTCCGCGAGGCGCTGCACAGCGCCGTGCAGATGGCCTATCCGGACGTCGATACGGTCGAGGCGCGCTCGATCGCCGAGGCGCTCGACCTGCTGGCCGGCCCGAAGCCGTTCGACCTCGCGCTGCTCGACCTCAGCATGCCCGACGTTCACGGGTTCGACGGGCTGCTGCAGCTCAGGACCCGCCATCCGCGCCTGCCGGTGGTGATCGTCTCGGGCTATGAGGAGCCGCGCATCATTTCCGAGGCGCTGTCCTACGGCGCGGCCGGCTTCATCCCGAAATCGGCGCGTAAGAGCGATCTCGCCGCCGCCATCCGCTCGGTGATGGATGGCGCGATCTATGTGCCGGAGACCTATGAGATCCAGGCGCCCGACGCCGACAGCGTCGACCGCGCCGACATGGTGCAGCGCCTGGCGCGGCTGACGCCGCAGCAACTGAGGGTCCTCCAGATGCTGCGCCAGGGTATGCTCAACAAGCAGATCGCCTATGAGCTGCAGGTCGGCGAGACCACGGTGAAGGCGCATGTCTCCGAAATCCTGCGCAAGCTCAACGTCTACAGCCGTACGCAAGCGGTGATCGAGGTGTCGAAGCTCGACAATGCGGAGCTGTTTCGGGATCAGGCGGGGTTTTGAGGTTTGCAATCACCCTGCAGGTGATAACGCCGAGCGAGCACGAAAAAGTGCACTGTCACCGTAATTCATTTCCGACAGACCCACAGGCCCCTAAAACGATATCGACGAAACGACTGCTCTCACTTCATCCAGTTCTTCATTCATAATCTCGCTTTCTTCGCCAAGGCCGACATAGGTCACGAAAGCAAAATCGTTCCCATTCGACAAGTACCAAGCAGACAACGTTTCATCTGCTTTCCGATACAATACGCCAACACTCATTGTGCTTGCGAATTTCTCCTCCGAAATATGATTGGTGTCTATGAGGTTGTTGTGGCAAAATTCGATCATGAACGATCTAAGAACATCGAAACCCGCGTTTGGTTTTTCCCCGCTCCGATATTTGGCGATAGAGAATTGAAGAGCGCCGACACCCGATGCCTTGGCTAAGGTAGGGGGCCACGCTCCAGGAACGTCGTCGGTTATGTCTTCCCATCCGGCAGCCAGGTCGAATGTGATGCCATGGAATTGTACTATCATTGCGATTTCTGGATCACTCCTGAGCTACTTGCTTAAGCTCGCGGCCATCGACAAAAAGTTGGACAATTCCTCCATCCGGGGGCCACAGGGACAGATATTTTCCGCTTTCCTCGATTTCGATGCGATTGGCAGAAGCGGATTCGGCGAAGAATCGGAATTCCACTTCTACTGTGGGATCGATCAGGTACTGGCGCGCCCAAGGCTCTACGACGATCCGGATCGCCCTATCTGTGTTGTTTCTGTAGACGATGGTTTGGTTGAGAGGCATCTGCAAGGACAGCCCTAAGCCAACAAATGCGCCAGCAGCGCCCGAAGCTGCGCCGGCTTCAGCGGCTTGCGCATCAGCTCGATGCCGGCGGAGCGGGCGGCCTTGGCGACAGGTTCCGAGCCGTCGGCGGTGACGATCAGCGCCGGCACCGGGCGGCCGAGATAGTCGCGGACCTCGGCGATGGTCGCGGTGCCGAGGTCGCCGCCGTCGAGATGCTGGTCGGCAATGACGATGTCGGGCACCCAGTCGGTGTCGCCGAGGAGATCGAGCGCATCGTCGGTCGAGGTCGCGGCGCGCACCTGGCACTGCCAGCGTTCGAGCAGGAAGGTCATCGCCTGCAGTACGTCGGCATCGTTCTCGACCAGCAAAACCTTGGTGCCGAACAGGCCGTAGCCGCGCGGCCGCTCCAGATCCGCCGTGCTGACGATCGCGTCGGCCGCGGCCCCCATGCCGACCGGAACGTCGATGTGGAAGATGGTGCCACGGCCGAGCTTCGACGAGAACGTCACGGGATGGCCGAGCGCCGCCGCCATGCGGCGTACGATGGCGAGGCCCAGTCCCAGCCCGCCGCCGGAAAGCCCGGTGTCGGTGAGCGCCGTGCTACCACGATGGAACTCCTCGAACACCGCCTCGCGCTGGTCGTCGGCGATGCCGCAGCCGGTGTCGGCGACGTCTATGCGGATGATATCGCCGCGATGCCTGGTGCCGACCAGCACGCCGCCGGAGCGGGTATAGCGCAGCGCATTGGACAGGATGTTCTGCAGGATGCGGCGCAACAGCGTGCGGTCGGAGCGCACCAGGACATGGACCGGCCGGAATTTCAGCGACAAGCCCTTCTTCTCCGCCTCCGGCAGGAAGTCCGAACGCAGCGAGGAAAACAGCGCCTCCAGGCTGACATCGCCGATCTCGGGCTGCACCACGCCGGCGTCGAGCTTGGAGATATCGAGCAGCGTGCGCAGTAGGTCCTCCATGGTCTCCAGCGAGCGCTCGACCTGGCGCACAAGCTTCTTGCCTTCCTCGCTGGTCTGCACTTCGGCCAGCGCCGAGACGGAGAGATGGGCGGCGTTCAGCGGCTGCAGCACGTCGTGGCTGGCGGCGGCCAGGAACCTGGTCTTGGAAAGGTTCGCCAGCTCGGCGGTTTCCTTGGCGGCGATGAGGTCGATGTTGGTCTGCTCGAGCCGGCGCAGGGTTGAGTGCAGCTCCTCGGTGCGGTTGCGCACCCGGTTCTCCAGCGAGATCGCGGTCTGGAACAGCGAGAAGGCATTGCCCTGCTGGTCCATCGAGCGCTCGACGCGGCTGACGAGGGCGGCGTTGATCTTCTTCAGCTTTTCGAGGTCGTTGATATCCCGGAGCGGCATGGGGCGGCCCGCGCGCTATTCGGCGGCCAGGCGATCGCCGAAGGCGATGCCGGTGAAGGTCTGGTTGAGGTGCATCGAGCGGTACTGTTCGCCGTAGGTGCCAAAACCGATGACGTTGTTGACGCGGTAGAGTTCGGAAATATCCCTGAACACCTGGCGGTTGCGCGCGTCGAGCCGCCGCAGCACGCAGTCGAAGCCGAGGATCATGTCGATGCCGCCCAGCCGCTCCCGGACGTCGCTGAGCGCGGCGCGCGTCGCCTCCACCATGTTCTTCGGCTGGGCGATGGAGAGCACGACGCCGTCGTCGATGGCGCAGAAGAAGGAGAGCGAGCCGTCGGCATGCATCCTCTGGATCGAGCGGCAGTAATATTCGCCGCGCACCTTCACCACCACCGGATGCGAGGCGAAGCTCAGCGGCGTCAGCGTATGCGGCAGGATCCCCACCGAGGCGGCATATTCCTCGGCGGCGTTGACGGCGTTGAATTCGCGCACGATGCGGTGATCGGGGTCGGAAGCGGTCACCACCAGCTTCTCGTCGGTGGGGATGAAATTGTCGGTCTTGAAGACGTGGAAGGGGATTTCGGTGGCGATCAGCATGATGATGGCGCTGTCGGAGGTGACCTTGCCGTTCGAGATCAGCGTGGTGGTCTCGAATTTGAGATCGTCGCCCGCCGAGCCGCCGATCAGCGGAATGCCGTCGAGCCCCCAATGGATGGCCGACGTCACTGCCTCCTCGGCATAGGACAGCCCGTCGATGAAGCAGAGCGCGAAGGTATCCTTGGCCCGTTCGTGCCCGACGCGGCCGCGCAGCGAGCGCCTGAGCGCCGCCACCTCGCCGGTGATCCTGTCCATGCCCGAGGAAGAGAGATTGTCGACCATGATGCTGGCCGTCGCGAACGAGGCGGAAGGCAGGAGCAGGGCAAGGATGTGGCCTTCCTCGAGGCCTTGCGGCGTGATTTCGCCTGCGGTCGAGCAGCCGGCATAGGCAAGCGCCGGCGCATGCTCCGTCAGCGCTTCCGACAGCACCCCCGCATCGACCAGGCTTTGGGAGAAGAACAGCAGCGCGAAGCCGGCGTCGATCGCCGCGGATTCCGCCGCGACCGCACGGGCAAAGGCGCCGGCGTCGGGCTCATCCGTGGTGAGCGCCGAGAGGCCGCATGCATAGCGCGTGCGCGAACTGGCCAGCTGCCTTCTCCTGCGTTTTCCTCCGACGTGTTTTTGTGCGCGTCGGGCGCGCGGCGTCGAAGGCATTGTTGTCTTCAAGGGGAGGCTTTGGCAATGGGCCGCCCCCCTCCGGCGTGACCGAAAGTACAATATGCGCCGTTTCGGGCGAACTGCATTCTCGCGCCGTGGAGGGGCTCGGTGTACTTTTTCCCGCATTTCTGTGCGGCATCAAGCAAACAGCCGGCGCGCCGGGAGGAAACGGCGCCAGGACACCAAGGCAAAAAATACCCAGGGAGGTTTCATGTCGGACATATCGTTGACGGTGAACGGCAAACGGGTCAGCGGCGCCGTCGAGGACCGCACGCTTCTGGTTCATTTCCTGCGGGAGGTTCTCGGCCTCACCGGGACGCATGTCGGCTGCGACACATCGCAATGCGGCGCCTGCATAGTGCATCTCGATGGCAGGGCGGTGAAGTCCTGCTCGATGCTGGCGGCGCAGGCCGCGGGGTCGAGCGTGGTGACGATCGAGGGGCTCGCCAACGGCGCCGACCTGCACCCGGTGCAGGCCGCGTTCAAGGAGCATCACGGTCTGCAATGCGGCTTCTGCACGCCGGGCATGATCATGACGGCGACCGACATGATCGCGCGCCATCCGGAAGGCCTCGACGAGGCCACGGTGCGCGCCGAGCTCGAAGGCAATATCTGCCGCTGCACCGGCTACCACAACATCGTGAAGGCGATCCTCGCCGCCTCGAAGGCGATGTCGAAGGGCGCCAAGGGCAAGGCGAAACAAGCTGCTTGATAGGGGAGTAAGGGAGTAGGGCAGTAAGGGAGTAGGTGAGTACGCCGTACCGAACCCGCTGCCGATTTCCCTACTGCCTTACTCCCTTACTGACCTACTCCCCTAAATTCCGGAGGAATTGCTAATGGGCATTGAAGGTGTTGGCGCCCGGGTGGCGCGCAAGGAAGACAAGCGGTTCATCACCGGCGCCGGCCGCTATGTCGACGACATGGTGGTTCCCGGCATGAAGCATGCCGCGTTCGTGCGCAGCCCGCACGCGCATGCGCAGATAAAGAAGATCGACGTCAAGAAGGCGCAAGCCATGCCGGGCGTCATCGGCGTCCTGACCGGCAAGGAGCTCAAGGCCGACGGCATCGGCAACCTCATCTGCGGCTGGATGATCCATTCCAAGGACGGCACGCCGATGAAGATGGGCGCATGGTCGCCGCTGGCCGTCGACAAGGTCCGCTATGTCGGCGATGCGGTCGTCATCGTGGTGGCCGAAACCAAGGGCCAGGCGCGAGACGCGGCCGAAGCTGTCGAGATCAGCTACAAGGAACTGAAGGCGGTGGTCGACGCGACCAAGGCGCTGGAGAAAGGCGCGTCGCAGATCCATACCGAAGCCGAGAACAACCTGATCTTCGACTGGGAGATCGGCGACGCCAAGGCGGTCGACGCGGCGATCAAGGGCGCGGCGCACGTCACCCGCATGAAGATCGTCAACAACCGGCTGGTGCCCAACGCGATGGAGCCCAGGGCAGCGCTTGGCCACTACGACAAGGCCGAGGATCACTACACCTGCTGGACGACATCGCAGAACCCGCATGTCGCGCGGCTGGTGATGAGCGCCTTCTACAACATCGCGCCGGAGAACAAATTGCGCGTCATCGCCCCCGATGTCGGCGGCGGCTTCGGCTCGAAGATCTACATCTACCCGGAAGAGATCGTCTGCCTGTGGGCCTCGAAGAAGACCGGCGTGCCGGTGAAATGGGTCGCCGACCGCACCGAGAGCTTCCTTTCGGATGCGCATGGCCGCGACCATGTCTCGACGGTGGAGATGGCCTTCGACAGGAACAACCGCATCACCGGCCTCAAGGTCGACACGATCGCCAATCTTGGCGCCTACATGTCGCTGTTCTCGTCCTGCGTGCCGACCTATCTCTATGCCACGCTGTTGTCGGGCCAGTACGACATCCCGGCGATCCACGCCAACGTTCGCACCGTCTACACCAACACGGCGCCCGTCGATGCCTATCGCGGGGCAGGGCGGCCGGAAGCGACCTATCTGCTGGAGCGCACGATGGAGACCGCCGCGCGCGAGCTCGGCGTGTCGCCGGCGGAGCTTCGACGCGCGAACTTCATCACATCCTTCCCGCACCAGACACCGGTGATCATGAACTATGACGCCGGCGACTATGGAGCCTCGCTCGACGCGGCGATGAAGGCATCGGACTATGTGGGCTTTGCCAAGCGTAAGGCCGCAGCCGCCAAGCAAGGCAAGCTGCGCGGCATCGGCATGAGCTGCTATATCGAGGCCTGCGGCATCGCGCCGTCGGCGGCGGTCGGCTCGCTCGGCGCCGGCGTCGGCCTGTGGGAATCAGCCGAGGTGCGCGTCAACGCCGTCGGCACGATTGAGGTGCTGACCGGCTCGCACAGCCATGGCCAGGGCCATGAGACGACCTTCGCGCAACTGGTCAACCAGCGCTTCGGGGTGCCGATCGACAGCGTGTCGATCGTCCATGGCGACACCGACAAGGTGCAGATGGGCATGGGCACCTACGGCTCGCGCTCGGGCGCAGTCGGCATGTCGGCGATCTCCAAGGCGCTCGACAAGGTCGAGGCCAAGGCGAAGAAGATCGCCGCGCATCTGCTCGAGGCCGACGAGAGCGACATCGTCATCGAAAACGGCGCGTTGAAGGTCGCCGGTACCGACAAGAACGTGCCGTGGTTCCAGATGGCGCTCGCCGCCTACACCGCCCACAATCTGCCGGCAGGCATGGAACCGGGCCTCAAGGAGACGGCGTTCTACGATCCGGCCAATTTCACCTTCCCGGCCGGCTGCTACATTTGCGAGGTCGAGATCGATCCGGAGACCGGGTCGACCGAGATCGTCCAGTTCGTGGCCGCCGACGATTTCGGCAACATCATCAACCCGATGATCGTCGAGGGCCAGGTGCATGGCGGCATCGCCCAGGGCGTCGGCCAGGCGCTGCTGGAAGGCGCCTACTACGACGCCAGCGGTCAATTGCTGACGGCGAGTTATATGGATTATACGATGCCCCGCGCGGACGACCTGCCGTCGTTCAAGGTCTCGACCTCGAACACGCCCTGCCCGAGCAATCCGCTGGGCATCAAGGGCTGCGGCGAGGCCGGTGCCATCGGCTCACCGCCGGCAGTGATCAATGCCATCACCGACGCCATCGGCATCGCCGACATCGCCATGCCGGCATCGCCCTCCACGGTGTGGACCGCGATCCGTTCGAAGACCAAGCACTGAGGGAGGGAGCAAGCATGTATTCGGTCAACTATCACCGCGCCGCCTCGGTTGCCGAGGCCGCCAAGCTGCTGAAGAACGGCGATGCCAAGCTCCTGTCGGGCGGCATGACGCTGATCCCCGCCATGAAGACGCGGCTCGCCGCGCCCTCCGACCTCGTCGACGTGTCGCGGCTGAAGGACCTTCAGGGCGTCAAGGTGTCGGGCAAGACGGTGACCATCGGCGCCGCCACCACGCACCATGATGTCGCCAATGACGAGAAGCTGAGGAAGGCCTGCCCGGCGCTCGCCCATTTGGCCTCGCTGATCGGCGACCCGGCCGTGCGCCACAGAGGCACCATCGGCGGTTCGATCGCCAACAACGATCCGGCGGCCGACTATCCGGCGGCACTGCTGGCGCTGGGGGCCACGATCGTGACCAACAAACGCGAGATCGCCGCCGACAAGTTCTTCAAGGGCCTGTTCGAGACGGCGCTGAAGGATGGCGAGATCATCACGGCGGTGAGCTTCACCGCGCCGGCCAAGGCGGCCTACGAAAAGTTCCGCAACCCGGCCTCGCGCTATGCGATCGTCGGCGTGTTCGTGGCCAAGGGCAAGGACGGGGTCCGTGCCGCCGTTACCGGCGCCGGCGACGATGGCGTGTTCCGCTCGAAGGAGATTGAGGCGGCGCTGGCGAAGAACTTCGCGGCTGCGGCTCTCGATGGCGTGAAGGTGCCGGCGAAGAACCTGATGAGCGACATCCACGCTTCGGCGGAGTACCGGGCCAATCTAATCGCGGTCATGGCCAAGCGCGCTGTTGCCGCCGCCGGCTGACACTTGCCATCACGTGAATAGAGAAGGGGCCGTTATGGCCCCCTTTTCGCCGCCGTCGCTGGGCCTGGATCAGGCTGCCTGGCGATTTTTCCGTCCGGACAGATAGCGGCGCAGGCCGGCTTCGCCACGCGGCGTCGTCCAGCGGTGGTTCCAGGCAAAGGCCTGCCTCAGCAGTGGCGCCAGAAACTTCAGGATCGGCCTCAGCACCGTGACCTGCCAGATCAGGTTGACCCGGGTGCCATTCCCCGAGGGCGACAGCTCCGCCCGCCACAGACCGTCGAAATCGCCAAAGGTCTTGACCACCACAAGCCGGCCGGGTTCGAGCTCGGCCGCCTCGATGATGAAGTTCAGTTCGTAGGGCAGGGCGCCGCGGGCGCGGGCCCTGGCCCGCGAGCCGACCACGCCCTTGCCCTTCTTGTCGAGCGGCACGACCTCCTTGTAGACGTCGCCCCACCAGAGCGGAAGCAACTCGGCGTCGGACAGCACATCCCACACTTCCTGCGGCGTCGCTTCTGGAATGTCCCAGCGCTCGTCGAAGCGGAAGACGTTGCTTGGCATCACGGTTCGCCCCCAGTGGCGGAGACGATCACTTTAGCGACGGCTTGTTTCATGCGCCAGTGCCGCTCGCCGGCGCTCAGGCGAGTTGTCGGAGGTAGTAGCGCACGGCCTTCTTGCCGCCATGGATGACCGCGTCGCCGACCTCGGCGAATCCCAGCGCCGCATGAAAGGCGTCCGAAGCCGGATTGGGCGGATCGGCATTCACCTCGCAGGTGACGATCGCTTGGCCGGAGCGCGCGACATACTCGAACAGATCCTCGTAGAGCCGGCGGGCATGGCCAAGGCCGCGCGCCGCTGCGGCGACGACGACCCGGTCGACATAGACGAAGCGCGGGTAGCGTTCGCGGAACCAGAGGAAGTTCGGGCTGTCGTAGTCGGCGTCCTGGTCGAAGGTCATGATGAAGGCCTCGAGCGCGCCAATGCGGCGCGCATAAAACGCCTCTCCGAGCAGGAAGGAGAGCCGCTCGGCTTCAAGCCAGGACAGTTCCGCCGCATGCTCGTTGTTGAGCGCGAGGATGGCGGGCTCATCTTCGGGCGAAACGCGGTCGATCGGCGAGCGTCCTTCGGTCATCGCATCTTCCCCGGGGTCAGGCCCTGACGGCCGCGATGGTCGCCGCCACCAATGCCCCGTCGGTCACCGTGGTTCGGTATTCGCGGTCGAGATCGCTGCCGCCCATGCCGACGCGCGGGTTGCGGTAGCGCATGGCGCTCGGCACATCGGCAAGTGCCGCGAAATGCATTTCCTTCAGCCCGGTCCTGGCGAGCACCTCGGCGATATTGTCGGGATCGAGCCCGCCGCAGCCGAGGATGATGATGCGCTCGCCAGCCTGGCGGACGAGCGCGGCCAGAAGCTCGGCGCCCTCCAGTGCCGAGTCGCGCTGGCCGCTGGTCAGCACGCGGCCGACCTTGCAGCGGACCAGTGCCTCGAGTGCCTCGGCCGGGTCGCGCGTCATGTCGAAGGCGCGGTGGCAGGTGACGTTGAGCGCGCCAGCCGCACGCGCCAGTTCACCCATGCGGGTCTCGTCGATGGTGCCGTCGGCGTTCAGGCAGCCGACGACGACGCCGGCGACGCAGAGGTCGGCAAGCGCGCTGACATCGGCGAGCATCGAACGGTATTCGGCCTCGCTATAGAGGAAATCGCCGCCGCGCGGCCTGACGATGACGTGGAACGGAATGGTGGCAAGCTCGAGCGCCGCGCGCACAGTGCCGAGGCTCGGCGTGATGCCGCCTTCGACCAGGCTGGCGCAGAGTTCGACCCGGTCGGCGCCGGCGGCCTGCGCGGCAAGCAGCCCGTCAATGCCTTCGACACAGAGCTCGATCAGGGTTGGCTGAGAATTCTTGGTCAAGATGCGGTCCGTCCGTATTTTCGGCGACAGCCCTAGCATCGGGTCCGCTGCCGTGAAAGCGGCAATGATCGGTCCAGCAGGCGGCGGGCGGCCTGCATTCGACAAGGTATGCTTGACAATTCAATAACTGAGGAGTTATGAGTTAATTCATAGCCGACGGGTTATTTATCGGGTGCGGCGGGAAAGGCGTCGCCCAGCCCGCCGCTCGGCGAAACAAGGAACCCTGGAGAAGCCAGGAACTCCGGATGCTCGGCACCCGGGGCTTGTAATAACACGCCCGAAGGAGACCATTGTGCAAGCACGACTGAAAAACCCCGTAATGCTCATTCCCGGCGCACTGCAGGCATTGCTGGCCCTGGACAAGTCGACCGAGGCGGCCGACGTGCCGTATGTGACGCGCAAGCTCGTCCACCTGCGCGCCAGCCAGATCAATGGCTGCAGCGTCTGCGTCGATATGCACGCGCGTGAGTTGAAGAAGGCCGGCGAGAAGGACGAGCGCATCTTTGCCGTCTCCGCCTGGCGGCGGACGCCTTACTTCAGCGAGCCGGAACGCGCCGCGCTTGCGCTGGCGGAAGCCACGACCCGGCTGAGCGACCGGGCCGACCCGGTGCCGGATCCGATCTGGGACGAAGCTGCCCGGCACTATGATGAAAAGCAACTGGCCGCACTGGTGGTGCAGATCGCCCTGATCAACGCCTTCAACCGCCTCAACGCCGCCACCGAGCAACCTGTCGGCGCGTGGGGGTGAGGGCGATTACTGGCGCAGCACCGTGTTCTTGGCGCCTTGCTCGACCTGGTCGATGACCAGCAGCTTCACCGGACTGTCGCCGATATTGGTGGCCTGGTGCCACTGGCCGATCATCTCGACGATGAAATCGCCGGTCTTGTAGGTGTTGCTGTTGCCGGTCTCGACATTGGTCACCTTGAGCGTCCCGGCCTCGACATAGGCGTAGCGCGGAAACGGATGCTTGTGGACCGGCAAGGTCGCGCCGACGGCGATCTCGAAGGTCGAAACGATGACCTCGACATTCTTCTGCGGCAGCGTGATCGGCTGGCCGGACGCCGTTTCCGTGCGATCGGCGAGCGGGGTCACGACGACAGGGTTTGCGCCGCTGTCCAGAGCGTTGGCGGCGGTTGCGGACAGCGCGACGGTCAGCAGCGCCGATGCCAGGACGTTTCGCATGATTCCTCCTCGGGTCTGGCAGACCATGGCGCGACGTGCGTGCGGGCGCAAGATTCGATGACAGTCCGCGCGCCACATCAGCATGACTGACGGCACGGGCTGTCGTGGCCGCAGCGGTGAGGAGTGCGAAAATGCGAGAATTGCGCGTCAGCCGCCGCTTCGGCTCATTCTGAGAGCCCTTCAACGCTTCATGAGGTCACGGTTGGACCGGATCTCGTGGCCGTACGAGCCGCTCGGCAGGTCAGCGGCCGCCTGCCGGAAGCTGTCTTCTATCCGTGTTGTGTAACGGCCTTCATTCTCCAGCCTGTCCCACAGGACAAAGCAGACTGCCAAGGCGATCACAATGAGCACCGGTCGCATCGGAAAATCTCCCTGAAGAGCTCCCGACAAAGCGCCTTGCATGATGATCCTGGTTTGGTCGAAATACAAGCGATTGCTAATATATAATGCCAACGCCTGCCGCACGCCTCTCAAATGGAGCGGCGGAATTTGTGACGAGCAGGTTACCGCGCTAGCCGGCGATGGCCATGCCAATGGCAATTCCCAGCCCGATGGCGATACCCATCAGGAGCTTGCCGGCGAGGTTGAGCGCGATAGCGCGGCCAACGGCGCGCACGTTGCTGCGGGGCTGTGCCACAGCCCTGGTCAGGTCGTCGAAAGTCGCTTCCACGGTTGCCACCCTGCGATCTTTTGAGGGTAGCCTAAATCATATCTCGGGTTATGTGAATCCCCATTTTGCTCTATGGCGGCGGCAAGCCACCGGCTGGCGCCACGAGGTGCATCTCCGCCCAGGACAGGCCCAGCCGCAACACCCGTTCAGCGCCCGCTCAGCGCCCGCTCAGGCGGCGCGCGGTGGCCGGCCCGGGCCCGCGCATATAGTGGAGTTCCGGCCGGTAGCGTGGCGCGACGAACTCGCGAAAGGCCAATGCCAAGCGGGTGAGGGCCATGCCCAGGGCCGTGACCAGGACCATCGTGGGAAGGCCGAACAGAAGTTTGTGCGACATCATTGTCCCAACCTCATATGCCGGTGTCGATAGGAACAGCGTCTTTGCGCCGGCATGCCTGAAGCTGTGGCAGCAAGAACCGTGCCACGCCTGCCCGGCGCGCGATTTGCCGCCTGAACCGAGGCGCGCAGGCGTCTCATAATGGGTCATTTGCTGCTGGCACCACAATTGCAACGTCAGCAGTGCCGGGTGTTGGGACCGGCACTTGGGGCGCAGGGGTGCCTCGCCGCTCCGCGAATGGAGCGGCGAGGTCGCTGCTTCGTTGTCATCGCTCTCGGTCGTACTCGCTGGTCATCGCCGAGCGGCAATCGGAGTGCTCACCGCTTCTCCCGAGGTCGCCAGCTATCCCGCAGGAAGCACGCCGCACGCGAGCCAACGCCGATCGATTCCGCGTGCAACTCGGCGCCTGGCGAAGTCGAATTGCGCAAATATGCCGTGGATCGGCCGTCTTCGGCCAATCCTGAAAACTCTGCAAATCTTGAAATTGTTGGCTCCCCGGGCCGGATTCGAACCAGCGACCAACCGGTTAACAGCCGGTTGCTCTACCACTGAGCTACCGGGGAACAGAGGCTCTTGTGTAAGTGGCGCTGCCTATAGCAAACCCGTTTCGGCTTTGCAAAGAAGCATTTCACATTTTTTTCCGCCATTTTGTGCATGGCAGTTTCTGGCAATCGCCGGCCGGGCTCCTCATATGAGCAATTCCGCAGGGAACGTGAGCGGGAAAAGGCCGTTCTGGCTATTGCTGGCCGATGACTCTATTCATGGAAACCAGGCACGACATGACTGCAGCAGGCGACAACGCACCGGCGCGGAAAATCACGGTCTTCGGCCGTGAATTCACCATGCCGCGCTCGCGCGGGCTCAGGATCGCCATCGGCGTCGTGCTGATTCTGGGCGGCATTCTCGGCTTCCTGCCCATCCTGGGCTTCTGGATGATCCCGATCGGATTGCTGGTGCTCTCCTATGAATTCGCCATGGTGCGCCGGCACCGGCGCCGCATCGTGGTATGGTGGGAACGCCGGCGTCGTCCGGATTGACTTGTCGGCCGGCGGCCACGGGCGCGCTGATGGAAACCGATCGGAAACGGTGTCCAGTTGTCCAATGAGGGAAAGCGCCGGGATTAACGCGCGGGCGCTTGACGGCATTTCACCGCCAACATATTGAGTTCGCTCGGAACGCCGGGAGCAACGAGGCCTCGTGGCGGAGTGGTTACGCAGAGGACTGCAAATCCTTGCACCCCGGTTCGATTCCGGGCGAGGCCTCCAGTTGCCGGCCCCCAATGGGGCAGGGGTTCCGGTTGGATTGAACCGCGGTCGAGGTGCGGCAAGCGGGATTTGTTGGGCGGACTGGTAGGAAAATGAGCGCTGATTTCTCCGAACGCCGCGTCAAGATGGTCGATGGCCAGGTCCGCACCACCGACGTGACCAGCGCGCCGCTGATCGAGGCCATGCTGTCGGTGCCGCGTGAGGCCTTTGTCGGCGACGGACAGCGCGATCTAGCCTATATCGATGAGGACATCCGCATTTCCAGCGGCGCCAACGGCAGCGGCGCGCGCTATCTGATGGAACCGTCTCCCCTCGCCAAGCTCCTGCAACTGGCTGAGATCGGCGCCGGTGATTCGGTGCTGGATGTCGGTTGCGGCACCGGCTATTCGGCGGCTCTTCTGTCGAGGCTGGCCCGCTCTGTCGTTGCACTGGAAAGCGATTCGGTGCTGGCGGACGGCGCTCGATCGGCGCTCGCGGCGCTGGCCTGCGACAATGTGACAGTGATCACCGGGCCGCTCCCGCAGGGTCATGCCTCCAAGGCGCCCTACGACGTCATCTTCATCGGCGGAAGCGTCGAGGAAGTGCCGGCCGCTTTGCTCGACCAGCTTGCGGAGGAGGGCCGACTCGTTGCCGTGGAAGGTCAGGGCAATTCCGGCGTGGCCCGGCTGTTTTTCAAGGCAGGGGGGTTGTAACGGGAAGACGGGCATTCAATGCGGCAATAAAGCCACTACCCGGATTTGAACGTACCCACGCATTTGAATTCTGAGCGGTTTTGCCTTGCAGTGAAGGCGCTGTCGTGATCGCTTGTGTTTGAACAATCGTTGCTGATCGCATAAACCGGGCATTTCGGGGCAGTCAGCGGGGGAACGATAGAAGCGCGGCGCCGGCTGTTCAGAGATGAGTGGCTGTCGTGGCGCGGTTCCCATGCAAAACGAATGAGGGATATTACGTGCCGTCCGTAAGCAAGACTGTTCTAGCCGCCTTCCTGGCCTCCGCGACCACCCTTTCGCCGCTGGCCGCCTCCGCGGAAAGCATCACCGGAGCGCTCGCAAAGGCCTACCAGAACAATTCCACACTGAATTCCGCCCGGGCCGGGGTGCGGGTCACCGACGAGGGCGTGGCCATCGCCAAGTCCGGCTGGCGCCCGACCGTCACCGGTTCCGGCAGCATCGACTACTCGAGCAGCCATCTCAACGGCACGAACCAGAGCGTGCGGCTGACCACCGGCAATTTCGGCGTCCAGATCGACCAGACGCTGTTCGACGGCTTTCAGACCAAGAACAATGTCGCGGCCGCGGAAGCCCAGGTGAGGGCCTCGGTCGAAAGTCTGCGCAACACCGAGGAGAACATCCTGTTCAACGCGGCGAGCGCCTATATGGACGTGATTCGCGACCGCCAGGTCGCTGTGCTCACCGAACAGAATCTGCAGTTCCTGACCGAGCAGGCGCGCGCCGCGCGTTCGCGATTCGAGGTCGGCGAGGGCACAAGAACCGACGTCGCCCAGGCTGATGCCTCGCGCTCGACGGCGGTGGCGCAGCTCAGCGCCGCCCGCGCCCAGGCGCTGGCCAGCGCGGCGACCTATCACCAGATCGTTGGCGACGAGCCCGGCAAGCTCAAGGCCGCGGCGCCGCTGGCCAAGCTGTTGCCGTCCAGCCTCGACGGCGCGATCGCGATTGCCGCCACCGAACATCCCGCCATCCTCGCGACGGAGCATCTGGTCGATGCCGCGGCATTCTCGGTCAAATCCCAGGAGGGCGCGCTGCTGCCGCAGCTTTCCGCCAATGCCGGTGTTTCCAGCGCTTACCGCAACACCGTTCCCGGCGTGCTGAGCACGTCCGACGGCACGACGAATTCGGCCAGCATCGGCGCGACGCTGACCATTCCGATCTATTCGGGCGGCCGTACCTCGGCGCTGGTGCGCCAGAGGAAAGAATCGCTGAGCCAGGCCCGGATCGAGGTCGATGTCAGCCGCGACACCGTGCGCCAGGCGGTGACGTCGGCCTGGACGCAATACACCGCCGCGCAGCAAAGCGTCGCCGCCAACAGGCAAGTCATCGCCGCCGCGCAACTGGCGCTCAACGGCGTCATCGAGGAGCGCAATGTCGGCCAGCGCACCACGCTCGACGTGTTGAACGCGCAGAACGCCGTCATCAGCGCCAAGATCAACCTTGCCAGTTCCGAGCGCGACGTGGTGGTGGCGAGCTATGCCATCCTGTCCGCGATCGGTCGCCTTTCGGTCGATCGTCTCGCCCTGAACGTGACGAAGTACAAGCCCGAAGAGCACTACAAGGCCGTCAAGGACAAGTGGTACGGGCTGCGCACGCCGGACGGCCGCTGACCGCTGCGTGTTGCCAGGTTCAAGAGCGCCGCGCGTCCGGGGATGCGCGGCGCTTTTGCTTTAGGCGGCTGTCCCAATGTCGCAGCGACCAGCTCCAGCCGTAGATGCGCTGATCGGCCTGTGTCGCCTAATCTGTTGAAATCCCACATCTCCCCAGATTGGGGATTCTCGGACGACGATCCGTCGGTTACCCTGTCGCCATGATTCGAATCCGGCCTTGCCGGAGCGGAAATCTGGAATGAGTCACAAGGGCGGCGGATGTGACAATGGCGACGGCAAGCAGCGCGCAGCGCGAACCCTCCATGGAAGAGATACTGGCTTCCATCCGGAGGATCATTGAGGACAGCGACACCGGCCGCAAACAGGCGGGGGACGCGAACGAATTGCGCCAGGATCTCCAGCCCGCGCCGACCGCCGCGCCGGCAAATGACGTGGATGCCTTCCGCGCCGAGCTCAATGCGGAGGTCCGCAAGCCCGCCTCCCTGGCCGAGGTTCAGGCACAGCTGGCGGCAGAGCCGACCGCCGCCCGCGTGGAAACGCCATCGCGCACGGATGCGGCCGCGGCCGTTGCGGCCAAGGCGCCGGTGACACTCGCGGAGGTGAGTGCAAGGATCGCCGCCGAACCGGCACTGGCTCAGCCGGCGGGATTTGCGGAAACCAGCGACACGATCGTCGCCGACTGGCAGCGCGAGATCGCCGCTGTCGGTGAAACGGCGAAGGCGGGTGCCGCGAGGCCGGAAAGGGTCGAGCCGAGCGCCCCGGATGTTGTGCCGGACGTTGCGATTGCCGAGGACGAGCTGGCGGATGAGGCCGCCTATGAACCGGCTGTTTCGCGCGTCGCTGCGGCGCCACCGCCCGAGGCGCCGCCCGCCCGCACGGCGATCCTTTCCGAGCATGTCGGCCGCCAGGTCGCCGCTGCCTTTGGCGAGCTTTCCGATGCCTTCGCCAGCCGCAGCAAGAAGACCTTCGACGAGATGGCCGAGGACATGCTGCGGCCGATGCTGCAGGATTGGCTGGACAACAACCTGCCGACGCTGGTCGAGCGCCTGGTACGCGAGGAAATCGAGCGCGTGGCGCGCGGCGCGCAATAGTTCCGTCGATAAGGTCAAACAAATGAAAGCGCCGCCTCAGGCGGCGCTTTTTTTGGCCGTGGCTCGGTCGGCTGACCTGGATGGCCAGGATCAGCGGTCAAGGACCGGCCCTTCAAAGCCATATACCGCCGTTATTCTCGGCTGATGCGCCGACGACTGACTTACAGCTATCGACTGCGGGCAACCCGGCCGCCGATCGCTATCGTGACCTGACGGGGGTTACAATTCACCATACTTTCTGGCACTTGCATGTCCGCCGCTCCGACTACGGCCCCGACTGTCAGGCATGTGGAAAGCCGTACCGCACATCAAGGGCAAAGTTCTGCGCCGAATGCGGGCATGGCCTGGCGTTGAAATGACCGGGGCGAAGCCTATTTGCCGCTGAAGGATCAAGGCAGCCCTGCGGTTGACTTGGCCAAAACCTTCCGATTTACACCGGGTCAGCAAACTCCCGACAGCGCGGACCGTTTTCCCATGCTCGAAAAAACCTACGACGCCAAAACCGTCGAGCCGAAGATCGCCAAAATCTGGGAAGTGGCCGATGCCTTCCGCGCCGGTGCCGGCGCGGAGGAGGGGGCGGAGGCCTTCACCATCGTTATCCCGCCGCCGAACGTCACCGGCTCGCTGCATATGGGCCATGCGCTCAACAACACGCTGCAGGACATTTTGGTGCGCTTCGAGCGCATGCGCGGCAAGAACGTGCTGTGGCAGCCTGGCATGGACCATGCCGGCATCGCCACGCAAATGGTGGTCGAGCGCCAGCTGATGGAAAAGCAGATCCATCGCCGCGACCTGGCTCGCGAGGAGTTCATCGAGAAGGTCTGGGAGTGGAAGGCCGAATCCGGCGGTGCGATCTTCAACCAGCTGAAGCGGCTCGGCGCCTCGGCCGATTGGTCGCGCGAACGCTTCACCATGGACGAGGGCCTGTCCAGGGCGGTTCTGGAAGTGTTCGTGACGCTCTACAAGGAAGGGCTGATCTACAAGGACAAGCGCCTTGTGAACTGGGACCCGAAGCTGCTCACCGCGATCTCCGATCTCGAAGTCGAGCAGCATGAGGTCAACGGCAATCTCTGGCATTTCCGCTATCCGGTCGAGGGCGCGGCGTTCGACCCGGAAGACCCCAGGACGTTCATCACGGTCGCGACGACGCGTCCCGAGACGATGCTTGGCGATACGGCGGTGGCGGTGCACCCGGACGACGAGCGCTTCCGGCACCTGGTCGGCAAGAACGTCATCCTGCCGATCGTCGGCCGCAGGATTCCCGTCGTGGCGGACGAATATTCCGATCCGGAAAAGGGCTCGGGCGCGGTCAAGATCACGCCGGCGCACGACTTCAACGACTTCGAGGTGGGCAAGCGCCACAAGCTGCCGGCGATCAACATCCTCACCGTCGAGGCGGCGATCAACCTCAAGGACAATGAGGATTTCCTGGCCGGTCTCGAGGGGACGCCAGAACGCCAGGCCGTATGGGACGAACTCAACGGCCTCGACCGTTTCGTCGCGCGCAAGAAGATCGTCGAGCTGATGGAGGCCGGTGGCTTCCTCGACAAGATCGAGCCGCACCGCCACACCGTGCCGCATGGCGACCGCGGTGGCGTGCCGATCGAGCCGTTCCTGACCGACCAGTGGTATGTCAACGCGGCCGAGCTGGCGAAGCCCGCGATCGCCTCGGTTCGCGAGGGCCGTACCAATTTCGTGCCGAAGAATTGGGAAAAGACCTATTACGACTGGATGGAGAACATCCAGCCCTGGTGCATCTCGCGCCAGCTGTGGTGGGGCCATCAGATCCCGGCCTGGTACGGGCCGGATGGACGCGTCTTTGTCGAGAAGACCGAGGAAGAGGCGCTCGCCGCGGCGATCGAATACTATCTGGCGCTGGAGGGGCCGTGGAAGGCCTGGGTCGAGGACAAGCTCGAGAATTTCAAGCCGGGCGAGATCCTGACCCGCGACGAGGACGTGCTGGACACCTGGTTCTCTTCCGCGCTTTGGCCGTTCTCGACGCTGGGCTGGCCGGACCAGACGCCGGAGCTCAAGACCTACTATCAGACCGACGTTCTGGTCACCGGCTTCGACATCATCTTCTTCTGGGTCGCCCGCATGATGATGATGGGCCTGCATTTCATGGACGAGGAGCCGTTCCACACGGTCTATGTCCATGCGCTGGTGCGCGACAAGAACGGGCAGAAGATGTCGAAGTCGAAAGGCAACGTCATCGATCCGCTCGAGCTCATCGACGAATACGGCGCCGACGCGCTGCGCTTCACGCTTGCGGTGATGGCCGCGCAGGGGCGCGATGTGAAGCTCGATCCGGCGCGCATCGCCGGCTACCGCAATTTCGGCACCAAGCTCTGGAACGCGACACGCTTCGCCGAGATGAACGAGGTGGCGCGCAACGACGATTTCCGGCTGAACGACGCCAAGCTCGCGGTCAACCGCTGGATCCTCACCGAGCTGACGCGGGCGGCGCGTGAAATCACCGACGGCATTTCCTCATACCGCTTCAACGACGCGGCGGGTGCCGCCTACCGGTTCGTCTGGAATCTGTTCTGCGACTGGTACCTGGAACTCCTGAAGCCTGTATTCATGGGCACGGACGAGGCGGCCAAGGCTGAGAGCCGAGCTTGCGTCGCCTTCGTGCTCGACGAGATCTACAAGCTGTTGCATCCGATGATGCCGTTCATGACCGAGGAGTTGTGGGCGCAGACCGCCGGCGAGGGCCAGGAGCGCGCTTCGCTGCTTTGCCACGCCGCCTGGCCGTCGCCGGACTTCGAGGACGCGGACGCGGCCGCCGACATCAACTGGCTGGTCGATCTCGTCTCCGGCATCCGCTCGGTGCGCTCGGAAATGAACGTGCCGCCGGCGGCGATCGCGCCGCTGATGGTGATCGGCGCCAACACGCTGACGCAAGAGCGGCTGGAGCGCCACGCCCAGGCCATCAAGCGGCTGGCGCGCGTCGGCGACATCGCGCTGGTCGACGCGCCGCCGAAGGGCTCGGCGCAGATGGTGCTCAACGA
Organism: Mesorhizobium sp. M4B.F.Ca.ET.058.02.1.1; assembly: GCF_003952505.1. Taxonomy (NCBI): domain Bacteria; kingdom Pseudomonadati; phylum Pseudomonadota; class Alphaproteobacteria; order Hyphomicrobiales; family Phyllobacteriaceae; genus Mesorhizobium; species Mesorhizobium sp. M4B.F.Ca.ET.058.02.1.1. The sequence goes on from NZ_CP034450.1 coordinate 395,536, forward strand.
GGCGACGGTGTGCCTGCCGCTCGGCAGCCTGATCGACCTCGCGGCGGAAGCGGCGCGGCTGCAGAAGGAACTGGCCAAGGTGACCGAGGAGATCGCCCGCCTGCACAAGAAGCTGTCGAACGAGAAATTCGTCGCCAACGCGCCGGAAGAAGTGGTCGAGGCCGAGCGTGAAAAACTCGACGAATACCGCGAGGCGCAAGAGAAGCTTTCGGTGGCGTTGACCCGGGTGCGCGACGCCGGCTGAAGTCAAGATTCGCCTCTACTAGCAGGCAGGTTTCCGGTAGGTTAATTGCCTCGAAAACGGCCATGCCGTTGCGTTAATTTTGACGTAAACGGAAAGTTTTAGCCCCATTGTTGCCATAATGTAACAATGGGGCCAAATAGCCCCGAAAGGCCTTGTTTTTGAGCTTTTTGTGACAGGTTTCACAGATTTTTTCCGCCGAGTTGCCCCGGCAAAGCCATTTTTCGGCTAGGCGGCGGCATAGGCCGATAGGCCCGAAAGGAAGCCGGCCAAGGTGTACATGTACGCCTCCTGAATTCATTGTTGCGCCGTTAACCCGAATTGGTTCTAGCTTGATCCACTAGTATTTCGGGGAGGATATCCATGAACAATTTGCGTTTGAAAGCACTGCTGGGGGCGGGGTGCTTTTCGCTGGCCGCGATCGGTTCCGCGCATGCCGGCGGCCTGGAACGCGGCGGTTACGACATCGACCTGCTGTTCGATCCAGCGCAGGTCACCGGCGAGGCTTCCGCCACCTATGTGATGCCGCAACGAGACCTGAAGAACGTGGTGGACATCGACCCGACAAATGGGCCGCTTAATTTGTTGGGCGCATCCAACTCCGCCCGCGATACCGAAAGCTACTGGGTGCCAAGTGCCGGCATCAAGATCGGCATGGGCCCTGTCGATTGCCTCGGCGACTACGGCCAACCGATCGGAGCGTTCAGCAATCCCGGCGCCAATTGGGCCGGTGCGAACGGCAATATCATAACCAAGGTAAAGAGCGAAGCGCTGGGCGCAACCTGCTCGTACAAGATGGACCTTGGCAAAGGTCAGTTTCGGGTTCTTGGCGGCGTATTTCACGAGGATGTTTCGGGCTTCAAGGAGCAGTTGGTTGCTCCTCTCCCGGCATTCTTGGGCACGGGCGTAGGACGCCTCGATCTCGAGGGAGATGGCTGGGGATGGCGTGCCGGTGTCGCCTATGAGATTCCGGAAATCGCTCTGCGCGCCAGCCTGGTCTACAATTCGGCGGTGAAGCTCGACAACCTCGCCGGAACGCTCGACCTGACCCAGGTTTCCAGCATCATCGATCCGACAAATCCGCTGCTAGGTACCGTAACCAATGTCTATGGCTCCTCTGAAGTGCCGGACTCGGTGGAACTGAAGCTGCAGTCTGGTATCGCGCCAGGATGGCTGGCCTTCGGCTCCATCAAGTGGATGAACTGGAGCCAATTGCAGAGCATTCCGTTCTGCCCGACTGCGACGAAGGGCGTGTTTGCCTGCACCACCACCAGCGTGGTTCGCGCGACGTCATTGGATCTGCTCTACAGGGACGGATGGACTGTCTCCGGCGGCATCGGCCACAAGTTCAACGATCAGTGGAGCGGTGCGGCAGTTCTTACCTGGGATCGTGGTACCACCACCGGCCTCAGCGCCCAGACCGACACCTGGACCATCAGCGGCGGCGTGGCGTACACGCCGACCCAGAACATCGAGCTCCGTTTCGGTGGCGCGCTGGGCGTGCTCACCAGCGGGTCGATACATCCTGTCGTCGGCAGCGACGGCGTCACCTACGGCACCGACTATACCGCCGACTTCGGCAACGACCTTGTTTCCGCCGTCTCCACCTCGTTTAAGGTGAAGTGGTAAGCCCTTCAAACTGAACACAAAAGGCCGGGCATTGCCCGGCCTTTTTCGTTGGTGCCGTCAGGCGTGCGGGCGTCGCCGTAGCCGCACCAATCTCGCCGCGGTGCAGATTCGCCGCACATCCCGCGCCCCTCACAATTGTGACGTTTTAGCAACACTTTATGAACAACCCCAGCGCTACAGTTCCGGCCAGGGGGATTGCCCATTTCCCGCCATAAACCCGGCGCACCTCGAAATGGTCTCGGGACACGCGCCAAAAGGCTCGGCGATGGGGCAGGCCGCACCGCCCGCGGCAAGGACGAGTATGGACGCCAGAGTTATCTCCAAGGCCAAGCTGCCCAGCCGCTACGTGACCGTGGGTCCGGCGCGCGCGCCGCATCGCTCGTACCTCTACGCCATGGGATTGTCGGCGGCCGAGATCGCGCAGCCGCTGGTCGGCGTCGCCAGCTGCTGGAACGAGGCGGCACCCTGCAACATCTCGCTGATGCGTCAGGCGCAGGTGGTCAAGAAAGGCGTCGCCGCCGCCAACGGCACACCGCGCGAGTTCTGCACCATCACCGTCACCGACGGCATCGCCATGGGCCACCAGGGCATGAAATCGTCGCTTGTGTCGCGCGAGGTGATCGCCGATTCCGTCGAGCTGACCATGCGCGGCCATTGCTACGACGCGCTGGTCGGTCTTGCCGGTTGCGACAAGTCGCTGCCCGGCATGATGATGGCCATGGTGCGCCTCAACGTGCCATCGATCTTCATCTATGGCGGCTCGATCCTTCCCGGCAGCTATCGCGGCCGGCAGATCACCGTGCAAGACGTGTTCGAGGCGGTCGGCCAGCATTCGGTCGGCACGATCAGCGACGCCGAACTGCTCGAGATCGAACAGGCAGCCTGTCCGTCGGCCGGCTCGTGCGGCGCCCAGTTCACCGCCAACACGATGGCCACCGTCGCCGAGGCGATCGGCCTGGCGCTGCCCTATTCCTGCGGCGCGCCGGCACCCTACGAGATGCGCGACCGCTTCAACTACGCCTCCGGCGAAAAGGTTATGGAGCTGATCGCGAAGAACATCCGGCCACGCGACATCATCACGCTGAAGTCGCTGGAGAACGCCGCGACCGTCGTGTCCGCCACCGGCGGCTCGACCAATGCCGCGCTGCACCTGCCGGCGATCGCGCATGAGGCCGGGATCAAGTTCGACCTCTTCGACGTCGCCGCGATCTTCGAGAAGACACCTTACATCGCCGATCTCAAGCCCGGCGGCAAATATGTCGCCAAGGACATGTTCGAGGCCGGCGGCATTCCGCTGTTGATGAAGACACTGCTCGACCATGGTTACCTGCATGGCGATTGCATGACCGTGACCGGCCGTACTTTGGCCGAAAACATGCAGCATGTTGCCTGGAATGACAGCCAGGATGTGGTCCGTCCCGCCAACCGGCCAATCACCAAGACAGGCGGTGTCGTGGGCCTGAAGGGCAACCTTGCCCCCGAAGGCGCGATCGTGAAGGTCGCGGGCATGTCGGAACTGAAATTCTCGGGTCCGGCGCGTTGCTTCGATTCGGAAGAGGAGTGCTTCGAAGCGGTCACGCAGCGCAACTACAAGGAAGGCGAGGTTCTCGTCATCCGCTACGAGGGTCCGCGCGGCGGTCCGGGCATGCGGGAAATGCTGTCGACGACGGCGGCTCTCTACGGTCAGGGCATGGGCGGCAAGGTGGCGCTGATCACCGACGGACGGTTCTCGGGCGCGACGCGCGGCTTCTGCATCGGCCATGTCGGGCCGGAGGCGGCTATCGGCGGTCCGATCGGGCTCATCAGGGACGGTGACGTGATCTCGATCGATGCGGTCAACGGCACGATCGAGGTGGCGCTGTCCGACGCCGAGCTGGCGGCGAGGAAGAAGACGTGGAAGGCGCGCAAGACCGACTATCAGTCGGGCGCGATCTGGAAATATGCGCAGACGGTCGGATCGGCCCGCGACGGCGCGGTGACCCACCCGGGCGGTGCGAAAGAAACACATTGCTATGCGGATATCTGAGGTGTTGAGGTCGTCTGTCTTTTCGGCACTGGTCGCTGTGGCGACCTTGGGCGCCGTGGGCCAAGCCATGGCCTTCGACGACAAGGTATTCGACGACAAGACCGGCGTGAAGCCGCAGTCCAGCCCGTGGGCGGTGTTCCAGTTCGGCTTTTCCGCCTACAAGAACGGCCACAAGGACCAGGCGGTCGAGGCTTATAAATACGCCGCCGAGAACGGCCAGATTGGCGCCACCTGGAAGCTTGCGCGCATGTATGCCGAAGGCGACGGCGTGGCACGCGACGACTATGCGGCCTTCAAGTTCTTCTCGGAGATCGTCGACCAGGATGTCGAGCCGGGTTCGCCGGAGGAGAGCTATGTCTCCGACGCGCTGGTGGCGCTCGGCGACTATCTGCGCAAGGGCATACCCGGCAGCCCCGTCACGGAGAACGAGGTCGCGGCGCAGGAATACTACATGCGCGCGGCCGCCAACTACCGCAATCCGAACGCCCAATTCGAGATCGGGCAGATGTTCCTGAAGGGCGAGGGCGGCGTCAAGGCAAGCGTCAAGCAGGCCGGGCGCTGGCTCCAACTGGCGGCCGAGAAGGGCCATGCCGGCGCGCAGGCGACGCTCGGCAACCTCCTGTTCCAGAGCGGCAAGGTGGTGCGCGGCCTGGCGATGATGACGGCCGCACTCGAGCGTGCCGCACCGGCCGACCAGCCGTGGATCCGCAGCATGCAGGAAGAGGCCTTCGCCGCCGCCGGCGAAGCCGACCGCCGCACGGCCATCTCCCTGGCCGACGACATCCTGACGAAGGGCGGCGGCGACCAGTAAGCCGCGCCGCTGCCAAGTCACCCCAGGTAAATCAGTTCTCGGTCGGTTCCGTCGGCACCATGCTTGGCGCAGGCGTCGAGATCGGCGTGGTCATGACCGGCGGGGTCGTGCCCCGGCAGTCGTCATGGATCTTGGTCCACGAGGTGTTGTTGAGAACCATGTCGCAGCGGGCGAGGTGGCTTTCGCCGGCAATCGTCAGGCAGGCGGTCTCACCAATCTTGAACGATTTGCCGTTGGCAAGGCATGCCTGGGCGGCAAGCACCGGTGCCGGCGCGATCAACGCCAACACAAGACCAGCCGAGCAAAGAACAAACCGGATCGCCATCGAACCCCCGCAGCAAGTCGCATCAAACGCGCAATTTGTGGCGATATCAGGGTTTTGCGGAGATTTGCGTGAGTAGCCGTCAGGCGGGCTGCAGCGCCAGTTCGATCGCCACCGGCACGTGGTCGGATGGCTTCTCCCAGGCGCGGACATGCTTTTCGACCGAGGCCGAGGAAAAACGGTTGGCGGCTTCGGGCGACAAAAGCAGGTGGTCGATGCGGATGCCGTTGTTCTTCTGCCAGGCGCCGGCCTGATAGTCCCAGAACGTGTAGACATCGGACGAATCGGTGACGGCGCGCACTGCTTCGGTGAAGCCGAGGTTCTTCAGCCGACGGAAGGCCTGCCGCGTCTGCGGCTGGAACAGCGCGTCGCCCAGCCAGTTGTCCGGGAACCGGGCGTCGGCGGCTTCGGGGATGACATTGTAGTCGCCGGCCAGCACCAGCGCCTCCTCGAGCCGCAGCCGCTCCTGCGCCCACCTCTCCAGCCGCGCCATCCAGGACAGCTTGTAGGAGAACTTCTTCTCGTCGTCGATCGGATTGCCGTTCGGCAGATAGAGCGAGGCGACACGCAGCGCGCCCCTGTCGGTCGAGAACACGCCCTCGATGAAGCGCGCCTGCTCGTCCTCGTCATCGCCGGGCAGGCCCTTGATAACTTCGTCGAAGCGCAGCTTCGACAGGAGGGCGACGCCGTTGAAGCCCTTCTGGCCATGGGTCTCGACATTGTAGCCGAGCGCCTCGACCTCGGCGCGCGGGAACTGTTCGTCGACCGATTTGATCTCCTGCAGGCAGACGATGTCGGGCGCGCTTTCGGTCAGCCAGTGGGTGAGGTTGCCGATGCGGGCGCGCACGCCGTTGATGTTCCAGGTGACGATTTTCATGGATTGCCCTTGGGATCTTCGGACGGGAGGCGTTCGACGAGGCCGATCGTATTGCCTGCCGGGTCCTTTAGGAAGGCCATCCACTCGCTTTCCCCCGCCGGACCGAACTGGCCCTCGGTGTCGCGATGGACGAGTGCCGGCGGCGCGGTGAAGGGAATGCCCGCGGCCTTCGCCTGCGCATGGAAGGCTTCGAGGCCGGTAATGTCGAGATAGACGATGCCCGCCGGCACGCCATCGGTGAAGAACAGGCGCACGTCGCCGGCCATGATGAAGGCGATGCCCGGCGGATCGTAGCGCGCATGCACGCCCATGCCGAGCACGTCACGCCAGAAGGCGAGCGTGATGTCGAGATCGCGGCCGGCCGAGAGCGCGACCTGACGGACCGCGCCGATCGCAGGCATCCGATTTCTGCTAAACAGAGAAACTGGTGCCGCAGCCGCAGGAGGCGACGGCATTGGGGTTCCTGATCTGGAACGACTGGCCCATCAGGTCGTCGACGAAGTCGATCACCGAGCCGCCCATATAGACCAGCGACAGGTCGTCGATCAGCACGGTGGCGCCGTCCTTCTCGATGGCGACGTCGTCGTCGTTGCGCGTGTCGACGAGGTCGAACTTGTAGGAAAAGCCGGAGCAGCCGCCGCCTTCGACCGAGACGCGCAGCGCCGTCTTGCCCGGCTCGCCGGAAACGATCCTGGCGATCCGCTTGGCGGCGGCGTCGGTCATCTCGACCTTCATGGCAGTCTTGGCATCCGCGCCCATCGGCGTCACCTTGCTTTCGGTTTCATATGATAGGTATGAAGCGGGCGGGGCCAAGTCAACTGGTGGGTGAATGGACGTGCGGCAGGGCAAGGATGCTCTCGGCGACATAGGGTTCGGCTACCGGCCGCGCGCCGCCTATGCCAGCGATCCCGCGCGCTCGCGCGGCCGCCTGTTCGAGGAGGCCGAAAGCCCGACCCGCACGCCGTTCCAGCGCGATCGCGACCGCATCATCCATTCGACCGCCTTCCGCCGCCTGAAGCACAAGACGCAGGTGTTCGTCGCGCATGAGGGCGACCACTACCGCACGAGGCTGACGCATTCGATCGAAGTGGCGCAGATCGCACGCGCGCTGGCGCGGGCGCTGCGCGGCGACGAGGATCTGGCGGAGGCGGTGGCGCTGGTGCATGATTTTGGCCATACGCCGTTCGGCCATACCGGCGAGGAGGCGTTGAACGAGAAGATGGCCGCCTGGGGCGGCTTCGACCACAATGCGCAGTCGCTGCGCGTGGTGACGCGGCTGGAGCGGCGCTATGCCGAGTTCGACGGTCTGAACCTCACCTGGGAGACGCTGGAGGGGCTGGTCAAGCACAACGGGCCATTGACGAATGCCAAAGGGCAGGGGCTGAAGGGCCCGGTGCCGCAGGCGATCCGTGACTATTCGCAATTGCACGATCTCGAGCTCGACCGGTTCGCCGGCATCGAGGCGCAATGCGCGGCGATCGCCGACGACATCGCCTACAACACCCATGACATCGACGACGGTCTGCGGTCGGGCTTCCTGACGCTCGACATGCTGGAGGACGTCACCTTGCCGGGCTCGATCCTGGCGAGCGTACGAGCGCGCTACCCGGCGCTCGATCCGGTGCGCACCGGCCACGAGCTGATGCGGCGGCAGATCACTATGATGGTCGAGGACGTGATTGCCTCCACCCACGCCAACCTCGAGCGGCTAAAGCCCGAGAGCGCCGACGCGGTGCGGGCGGCGGGCGAGACGATGGTGACCTTCTCGGCCGGCATGGCCGCGACCGAGAAGGAGTTGAAAGCCTTTCTCTACAAGCACCTTTACCGGCACAGCGAGGTCATGCGGGTGCGGGCCGATGCCGAACGGATCGTGCGCGACCTGTTCGACTTCTATTTCGCCGCGCCGCGCGCCATGCCGGACGGCTGGCGCGAAGGACTCGATAGAGCGCAGGACCGCATCAAGGCGCGCGCCGTGGCGGATTTCCTGGCAGGCATGACCGACACCTATGCGCTGAAGGAACATCGGCGCTTGTTTGACCACACGCCCGATTTGAGCTAGGGCGGACGCGATTTTGCCGGCCAACGAGCCGGATTCCCTTGCACAGCCGCCAGAGCCAGACCCAATGAACATATTCGCCGATTTCAACGCGCGAGTCATAAAAGCCGTCGAAGCGCTTGATCTGAGAGACAAGGATGGCGCGTTGCTCGACTTGTCGCGCATCGCCGTCGAGCCGCCGCGCGACGCCAGCCATGGCGATCTCGCCACCAACGCCGCGATGGTGCTGGCCAAGCCGACCGGGCAGAACCCGCGCGCGTTGGCCGAAAGGCTGGCCGAGGCGCTGCGTGGCGACGCCGACGTCGCGGCGGCCGACGTCGCCGGTCCGGGCTTCGTCAATCTCAGGCTGCAGGATGGGTTCTGGCAGGCGCATCTGGCGGCGCTCCTCGGCGAAGGTCGCAACTATGGCCGCTCGACCATCGGCGGCGGCCGCAAGGCCAATGTCGAATATGTCTCGGCCAATCCGACCGGGCCCATGCATGTCGGCCATTGCCGGGGCGCGGTGGTGGGCGACACGCTCGCCAATCTGATGGCCTTCGCCGGCTACGATGTGACCAAGGAATATGTCATCAACGACGCTGGCTCGCAGATCGACGTGCTCGGCCGCTCGGCCCTGCTGCGCTATCGCGAGGCGCTCGGCGAGACGATCGGCGAGATCCCGCCCGGCCTCTATCCGGGCGACTATCTCGTGCCGGTCGGCCAGGCGCTGGCGCAGGAGTTCGGCGGCAAACTGCTGCAGATGCCGGAGGACGAGGCGCTGGCCATCGTCAAGGATCGCACTATCGACGCAATGATGGCGATGATCCGTGAGGACCTGGCGCTGCTCAACGTGCATCACGACGTGTTCTTCTCCGAGCGCACGCTGCACGCCGACCATGCCAAGAAGATCAGGGCGGCGATCGCCGACCTGACGCTGAAGGGTCATATCTACAAGGGCAAGCTGCCGCCGCCCAAGGGCGAGAAGCCGGACGACTGGGAAGACCGCGAGCAGACCCTGTTCCGCTCGACGGCCGTCGGCGACGACATGGACCGGGCGCTGGTCAAGTCGGACGGTTCCTTCACCTATTTCGCCGCCGATGTCGCCTACCTCAAGGACAAGGTGGAGCGCGGCTTCGTCGACCTGATCTATGTGCTGGGCGCCGACCATGGCGGATACGTCAAGCGGCTGGAGGCGCTCGCCCGGGCCATCGCCGGCGACGAGGTGAAGCTCACAGTGCTGCTTTGCCAACTGGTGAAGTTGTTCCGCGACGGCGAGCCGGTCCGCATGTCCAAGCGCTCCGGCGATTTCGTCACACTGCGCGAGGTGGTCGAAGAGGTCGGTCGCGATCCGATCCGCTTTATGATGCTTTACCGCAAGAACGACGCGCCGCTCGACTTCGATTTCGCCAAGGTGACCGAGCAATCGAAGGACAATCCGGTGTTCTACGTGCAGTACGCCTCGGCGCGCTGCCACTCGGTGTTCCGGCAGGCGAGCGAGCAGTTGGGCGAGGCTAATTTCGATCGCAACCGGCTGACGGCTTCGGTGGCTTCGCTCTCGGACGAGGGCGAAATCGGCCTGATCCGGAAGCTGGCTGAATATCCCAGGCTGATTGAGTCCGCGGCTCTTGCATTGGAGCCGCACAGGCTGGCATTCTACCTCTACGATCTGGCTTCCAGCTTCCATGGACACTGGAACCGGGGGACCGATAATCCCGACTTACGTTTTGTTAAGGTTAACGACCGACAATTGACGTATGCCAGACTAGGGCTGGTGCAGGCTGTTTCGGACGTTTTGACGTCCGGCCTGACGCTGATAGGGGCGGATGCGCCCACCGAGATGCGTTAGGTTTGACTAAAAAACCTGTCACCTTTTGCCCACATTGCGCTGGTAAGGGCCAACCCTGCGCGACGTCCATGGCGTCCGACTGTGTGCGAGTTCGGGAACAATAATGGCAGACAGAACCCAGCTGAAAGTAGCCGATCGCAACGACATCGCTGACGACGATCCGTTTGCGGAACTGACCAGGATCATGGGTTTCGACCCGCGCCAGCCGGTAAAGCCGCAGGCGCCTGTCCAGAAGGCTGCGCCCGCCAATCAGCCTGCCGCGGAGGGCGATTTCGACATCGACCTCGAGAAGGAACTGATGGGCGAGTTCGGCGCGGAGGAGAGCAAAGCCGTCGCGCAACCGAAAGAGCCGGCTTTCGAAGCCGCGGCCCGCAACGCGCTTGACGACGAGCTTGCGGCGTCGCTCGACCAGGACTTCGTGTTCGACGATATCGAGGACCATCATTTCGCCACCGCGCCCGCGGCAGGCGCTGTAGCGGCGCCGCAGGTCGATGCGGAGCCTGAGCTCGCAGCGGCCTTCGATGATGATCTCGGCCAGGCGGTCGCCAGTTCGCTCGAAGACGTCTCTCCGCTCGACGACGATCTGCCGATGGACGACGAGCTTGCCGCGTCGCTCGATCGGGAATTCCAGCTCGGCGATCATGCCGTCGAGGCAGTCGACCATCGTGCCGCAGAGGTTGCAGCGCCGGCGGTCGAAACCGCGTTCGAGGACGATTTCGATAATGCTGTTTCCCTGTCGCTCGAGGATGAACTGACGCTCGACGACCACGCGTCCGCTGATGACTACGTCGCTCTGGCCGTTGCCGAACATCCGGCGCCTGTTCAGGCTGTTGCCGACCAAGCGATTTCAGAGGAGGACTTTTCTGGTCACTTCGACGAGGCGATGGCCGATGTCGACACGGATATCGAGGCGCAGGCGGAACACCCGGCTGAAATCGATGAGCCGCTGACCGTCGAACAGCCTGCCGACGCTGCTTATGCCGCCGACACAGACGGTTCCGAGCTTGCCGAGCAGGCGTCCTTCGACGACGATTTCGCGCTCAGCATCGACGATGCCGAAGAGTCGCTGGCTGCCGCAGTGCCTGTCGAGCCTGTATATGCCGTCGAAGGCGATGCCACAGACCTTGCCGCGCAGGAAGCCTTCGAAGATGATGTCGAGCATGCGCTGACCGAAGAGGTTGAAGAGCCGGCTGCCGAATTCGCCGCCTTTGCGGACGAGCCGATCGCGCCTGCGGTCTTCGAGCTTGATATCGAAGATGCGCCGGCCGGAGAGGTTGAAGAACCTGCTGCCGAGATCGCCGCCGCTGCGGCCGAACCGATCACGCCCGCGGCCGTTGCGGTCGAGCCATCGGAACCTGCGACCGCCGCCAATGAGCGAAGCCTCGAGGATGAGCTTAACGCGCTGCTCGGCGCAATGAGCGCGCGGCCGATGCCCGTCGCTAGGGAACCCGAACCTATCCGTCAGCCGGTGGCGGAGAAGCCCGCGGATCAGCAGACCGTCGATGACCTCGATTGGGATCTCGACGGCCACGAGGACGCCCAGCCGCAGCAGGATGAGGCGGCCAAATCGGCCGAAGCCGATTCCGGCGATCTTCCGGGGGGTGAACTCGAAGGCCTGGATCTTTCTGCCAAGAATGCAACGGCCTCCGCCGACATTGACTTCGACGATGACGCATTTGATGCCGCCTTTGCCAAGGGCATTGAGGGCGATCGGGAGCCTGGCCATTCCGTGGCACCCGCCTCGCCTTCGCAGGACTGGCTGCGCTCGACCCCGCCCGAACCGGCGCGGTCGTGGAGCCGCGTGACCCCGGTCGCCGCACCTGCCCAGGCTTCATTCACAGCCCAGCCGACGGCGTCGGTGGCGCCGGTTTCGATCGCGCCGTCATACCGGCAGGAGCCGGTCGTGGAGGACGTTCCGGTCTATGCAGAGCCTGAGCCTGAGCCCGCGCAGCCGGACTATCAGCAAGCCTATGACGAGATGCCTGACGTCGAGACGGTCGACGTGCCGGAGCGTGTGGTGGCGCTTGCCGACGACCTCGAAATTCCCGAACTGGACTTCGAGGAAGAAAAGCCGGCAGCGCCGGCCTATGACGATCTCGATGCCGAGTTTGCCGGTCTGCTGAATGAAATGAACGCGGTCGAGGTCGCGCCCGCGCCGACACCGGCTCGAGCCGCCGCCTATGAGGACGACAGCTACGGCGCCGGATTCAAGCCGGGCCACGATCACGGCGACGCGCGCGCCTATGCGGCGGCGAAGCCGGCTGAAATGCTCGCAGCCCCAGCGCCGGTTTCCCAGGCCGCCGCGACGGGCGGCTTCGATATGGACAACCTGCCCGGCAGCCGGCCGGTCGCGCAGGCCGACGATTTCGCGGTCGATGAGCTCGACTACGACCCCGAGCTTGACCAGGAGATGGCGGTGCCGGGCCTTGCCGAGCGTGAGGCCGCTAGGCCGCGCGGCCGTGGCGTGCTGATCGCCGCCGTGGTCGGCGCCGTGGCCCTGGCCGGTGGTCTTGGCGCCTTTGCCTTGTCCTTTGGCGGCAAGGGCGGCAGCGAGGCGCCGGTTATCGTCAAGGCCGACAACGCGCCAATCAAGGTCAAGCCGGAGAATCCGGGCGGCACGGTGGTGCCAAACCAGGACAACAAGGTCTACGACGCGGTGGTCAAGGGTACCAAGCCGGCCGAGCCGGTGCAGGAAAAGCTGGTCACCAACACCGAAGAGCCAGTCGATGTGAAAGCCAAGGAGCCGGAGAGCCGCGTCGTCGATCTTTCGCCGGCCGATACCGACGCCGCTGCGGGCACGGACGCCGTGGGCAATGCCGCCGCGACGGCGATGCCGGGCGTGGATGCGCCGGGCAGCGCCGATGCGGCGCCGGCGCCGAAATCCGAGGATCGCATAGCCCAGGTCCTGCAGGAAGCCGACAAGGGGACCAATCCGGAAGTCGTCGCCGTCGCGCCACGCAAGGTCAGGACCATGATGGTCAAGCCCGATGGCTCGCTGGTTGCGCGCGAGGATCCTGCACCCGAGGCTGCTTCGCAGGTTGCTGCCGCCGAACCGGCCGATCCGGCGCCGCAGCATGTCGCCCCCGCGGCGCAGGCCGGCGCCGAGCAGACCGGCACAGTGGCGCCGGCGACCGATCAGGCGAGCGATCAGCCGACCGACCAGGTTGTCAGCGCCGACCAGACCGAGGCCGCACAGCCGCTCAAGCCGGCCGAGGCGCCAAAGGCCGAGGCGAAGGCCGAAGCCAAGACGCAGGCCGCCCACACCCAGTCGGCCAACACGCCGGCCACTGTTCCGGTGGCGCCGCAGCGTCCGTCCGACCAGCCGGTCGACGTCGTCGGCGAGGTGAAGCCCGACCAGGTCGCCTCCATATCGCCGAGCGCAGCAGCGGCAGGTGGTGGTTCGTGGTCGATGCAGATCGCCTCGCAGCCGACGGTTGAAAGCGCGCAGTCCACATACCAGGACCTGCAGCGCCGCTACGGCAGCGTGCTGTCGGGCCGCACCGCCAACATCGTCAAGGCCGAGATCGCCGGCAAGGGCACCTTCTACCGCGTCCGCGTGCCGGCGCAGTCGCGCAACGACGCGATCGCCCTGTGCACCAGCTATAAGGCGGCCGGCGGCAACTGCTTCGTGTCGCGCTGAGTCTGGGCGCAATCCAGTCAACCCGGCGCGGCCGCAGGGCCGCGCCGGTTTTTTGCGGGATCGGGCCTTCAACCGCTTGTCATGCGGGTGATTCCCTTTGTCCGCGCGAAGCCCTAAGCTCCAAGGCATGACCGAATCAAAATCCATGATCCTCGGCTGCGCCGGGAAATCGCTCACCCCAGAGGAAATCCGCTTCTATCGCGACGAGCGGCCCTGGGGTTTCATCCTGTTTGCCCGCAATGTCGGCGAGACCGAGCAGATCCGCGATCTGGTGGCTTCGATGCGCGACGCCGTCGGGCGTACGGACGCGCCGGTGTTCATCGACCAGGAAGGCGGCCGGGTGCAGCGCCTGCGGCCGCCGCTGGCACCGAACTATCCTGCGGGTGGCGCGCTCGGCGCGCTGTGGCGCAATGACCGCGAGGCCGGCCGCCGCGCCGCATGGCTGATGGCGCGCTTGCATGCCTTCGACCTGCTTCGTCATGGCATAACCGCCGATTGCCTGCCCGTGCTCGACGTGCCGGTGGAAGGCGCCAGCGATGTCATCGGCGCGCGCGCCTACGGCAAGGAGCCGGGTGCCGTGATCGAGCTCGGCCGCGCCGCGGCCGAGGGGCTGATGTCGGGCGGCGTGCTGCCGGTGATGAAGCACATTCCCGGGCACGGGCGGGCCTTTGCCGACACGCATTTCGAACTGCCGACCGTCGACACGCCGCTCAGCGAACTGCGCAGCCATGATTTCGCTCCGTTCAAGGCGCTCAACGATTTGCCGATGGCAATGACGGCGCATGTCGTCTACAGCGCCGTCGATCCGGAAAACCCGGCAACGACCTCGGCAAAGGTGGTCAACGACATCATCCGCGGCGAGATCGGCTTCGACGGTCTGCTGATGAGCGACGACACCTCGATGAAGGCACTTTCTGGGGATTTCCCGACAAAGGCGGCGGCGATCCTTGCGGCGGGCTGCGATCTGGTCCTTCACTGCAACGGCGTTTTCGAGGAAATGTCAGGCATTGCGTCACGCACCACGGCGCTTGCCGGCAAGTCGCTCGAGCGCGCCGAGCGGGCGCTGTCCTATATTAAAGATCGCGACCTCGCGAACGAGACCGAGATACGCGCCGAGTTTGCCACCTATTTCGACGCGGTGGCCTGACAGGGGAAAGAGACAGGGGCAGTGGCGGAAACATTGGACAGCAAGGCCGCGAAGGCCGCACCGATGGACCGTCTGTGGGCCGAGAACGACGATGCGCGCGTCACCGGCGATCCGTCGCTGGTCGTCGACGTCGCCGGCTTCGAGGGCCCGCTCGACCTTCTCCTGCACCTGGCGCGCAACCAGAAGGTCGATCTGGCGCGCATATCGATCCTGGCGCTGGCTGAGCAGTACCTCGCCTTCATCGAGAAGGTGAGGGCGCTGAGGCTGGAGCTTGCCGCCGACTATCTGGTGATGGCGGCGTGGCTCGCCTTCCTGAAGTCGAAACTTCTGATCCCCAAGCAGCCGGGCGAAGAGGGCGAGAGCGGCGAGGAACTGGCGGCGGTGCTGCAGTTCCGGCTGAAGCGGCTGGAGGCGATGCGCGATGCCTCGGCAAGGCTGGTCAACCGCAACCGGCTCGGCCGCGACGTGTTCGCGCGCGGCATGCCGGAGATGGTCATCATCGAGAAGCGCAACGCGTACTCCGCCTCGCTTTACGATCTGCTCACCGCCTATGCGCAGCAGCGCCAGAAGCAGGCGATCAACAATGTGACGATCGCCAGGCGTGGCGTGTGGTCGCTCAAAGATGCGCGCGACATCCTGAACAGGCTGGTCGGCACGCTCAGCGACTGGACGGCGCTGGACAGTTTCCTGATCGAGTATCTCGCGGCGCCGGAGGAGCGGCGCACGGCGGTCGCCAGCTCCTTCGCCGCGACGCTCGAACTGGTGCGTGAGGGCAAATTGGACTTGCGGCAGGAGCAGGTGTTCGCGCCGATCTATCTGCGCGGCCGCGCGCAAGGCATAAAGGCAGTCGAGGTGGTAGCATGAGCGAACGCGCCAACGCTTCGGTCATTCCGTTCAAGGTCGAGGACGAGGCCGAGGAACCTGCGGTCGAGCAGGCTTGCGTCGAGAATCCGGCCGAGCGGCTCGCTCTGGCGGAAGCCGTGCGCATGGCCGAGGCAATCATCTTCGCCAGCGCCGAGCCGGTCAGCGAAAAGCAGCTTGCCGCACGTCTGCCCGACGGCATCAACGTCACCGCTGCTATGGCCGACCTGCAGCAGATCTATGCCAGGCGCGGCGTCAATCTGGTGCGTGTCGGCGATGCCTGGGCCTTCCGTACCGCCGGCGATCTCGCCTTCCTGATGAGCCGCGACACCATCCAGCAAAGGAAGCTCTCCCGCGCGGCGCTCGAAGTGCTGGCGATCATCGCCTATCACCAGCCGGTGACGCGGGCCGAGATCGAGGACATCAGAGGCGTCGAAACCTCCAAGGGCACGCTCGACACGCTGATGGAGACGGAATGGATCAGGATGCGCGGCCGACGCCGTACGCCCGGCCGTCCCGTCACCTACGGCACGACGGACGCCTTCCTCGATCATTTCGCGCTGGAGGAGATCCGCGATCTTCCCGGCATGGAGGAACTGAAAGGCGCCGGGCTGCTTTCGACCCGCATGCCATCGAATTTCTCCGTGCCGCTGCCGCCGGCCGACCCTGACGCGCTGACCGAGGACGAGGATGCATTGACCGACATCGACCTCGAGGAACTCGGCCTGTTGACGCCGCGCGTCACGGAAGATTGACCCGTAAGATCCGTTGAAAACGGGCGGCAGGCGATGGGCTGCGCGGATTCGTAGCGGGCACTCGCGGCAAAAGTGCGTGACTTCCGACCGCCTTTCATCAACTCTGTTGCGGTTGTGTTTGAATCCCAACGCGAAAACGCATAGATCATCGCCAGGGAAATCATTCGAGAGAGAGTAGCTATGGGTTCGTTTTCGATTTGGCACTGGATGATCGTGCTGGTGATCGTGCTGCTGGTGTTCGGCCGCGGCAAGATTCCCGAGCTGATGGGCGACATGGCCAAGGGCATCAAGAGCTTCAAGAAGGGCATGGCCGACGACGACGCTGACGACAAGCGCACCGTCGAGCACCGCGCCGACGAAACCGTTTCGGCGGTGAAGGAGAAGGCCAGCAAGAGCTGAGCCCGAGGTTCTAGTCGGAACAGATTGCCATGTTTGAAGTCGGCTGGACCGAGATGCTGGTGATCGCGGTCGTCATGATCGTGGTCGTCGGGCCGAAGGATTTGCCCAATATGCTGCGCACCTTCGGCCGCACGACGGCAAAGCTGCGCGCCATGGCCGCCGACTTCCAGAAGCAGTTCAACGAGGCGCTGAAGGAAGCCGAGCTCGACGACGTCAAGAAGTCGGTCGACGAGCTCAGGGGGCTCAGCCCGGTCGCCGAGATCCGCAAGCAGCTCAATCCGTTCGAGCAGGCGGCGGCCGATGTCCGCTCTGGCGTCGATGCGGCGATGAAGCCGAAGCCTGCCGTCGATCCGGCCACGCCCGTTGCTTCGACGCCACAAGCCAGCGAACCGCTGAAGAACGGCGCCACGGTATTGCCTGGCGTCGAGGCGCCGGAAGCGACGCCGGCGGCGCCGATCTTTCCAGCGATGACCGACGATGCCGTGGTAACGCCGGCGGTTGCCGCTGCAACGGCGGCGCCGCAGACGGTGGAAGCCAAGAAGCCGGCCACGGCGAAGGCCGTCAAGGCACCAGCAACCGTGGCGAGGGCGACGGCTGCGAAGGCAAAGCCGACGCCAGCGAAAGCGGCCAAGCCAGCCGCGCCAGCAAAGACATCCAAGCCGGCCGCAACCAAGGCGGCGAGCAAGGCTGATGTGAAGCCCGCGCCGGCGACGAAGCCCGCGCCGGCGACGAAGCCCGCGCCGGCGACGAAGCCCGCGCCTAAGAAGACGGCGGGAGCCGCCAAGTGAGCGTCACGGACCAGGAAAGAGACGAAATTGAGAAATCGTCGGCGCCGCTGATCGAGCATCTGATCGAGCTGCGCCGGCGGCTGATCTGGTCGCTCGGCGGCTTCTTTGTCGCCTTCCTCGTCTGCTTCTTCTTTGCCAAGCGGCTGTTCAACCTTCTGGTCATCCCGTTCAAGTGGGCGACCCAGTGGGCCGGGCTCGACCCGCACAAGGTCGAGCTGATCTACACCGCGCCGCAGGAGTTCTTCTTCACGCAGGTGAAGCTTGCCATGTTCGGCGGCATGGTCATCGCCTTTCCGCTGATCGCTACGCAGATCTACAAATTCATCGCGCCCGGCCTCTACAAGAACGAGCGCAACGCATTCCTGCCGTTCCTGATCGCCTCGCCGATCCTGTTCCTGATGGGCGCGTCGCTGGTCTATTTCTTCTTCACGCCGATGGTGATGTGGTTCTTCCTCGCCATGCAGCAGACCGGCACCAACGACCAGGTGCAGATATCGCTGCTGCCAAAAGTGTCGGAATATCTCAGCCTGATCATGACGCTGATCTTCTCCTTCGGCCTGGTGTTCCAGTTGCCCGTGGTGACCAGCCTGATGACCAGAGTCGGCATGCTGTCGTCGAAGGCGCTGGCCGAGAAGCGCAAATGGGCGATCGTCATCGCCTTCGTCGTCGCCGCCGTGCTGACGCCGCCCGATCCGATGAGCCAGATCGGCCTCGCCATCCCGACCATCCTGCTCTACGAGGTCGCCATCTGGTCGGCCCGGCTGATCGAACGCGGCCAGGAGCGGGACCGTCTGGCGCGCGAGAAGCAGGAGGCCGGAGCGGAAATGGCCGAGAAGGCCGCTGATGCGTCGTCGACGCAGGCTCCAAGCTAGGCAGAGCCGGAAAAACACGGGCGGCGGCATTCGCCCGTCTTGCATCGATCATGGATGCGGTTTACGCCCTCGGGCCTTAGCCAAGGACGGACAACCATGCTTGACATCAAATGGATTCGCGACAACCCGAAGGCTCTTGCCGAGGCGTTGGTGAAGCGCTCGTGGTCAGCCGGGGAGGCGCAATCCACTGTCGACGGGCTGATCGCCAAGGACGAGGCGCGGCGCGAGCATTTGACAGAGCTGCAGGTGAAGCAGGAACGCCGCAACGCCGCCTCAAAGGAGATCGGCAACGCCATGCGTTCGGGCGACGCGGCGCTTGCCGAGAAGCTCAAGGCCGAAGTCGGCGAGATCAAGGCCTTCATCCAGAACGGCGAAGCGCGCGAGCGCGAGCTCGACAAGGCGCTGAACGACGCGCTGGCCGTGCTGCCCAACGTGCCGCTGGACGATGTGCCGGTCGGCAGGGACGAGCATGACAATGTCGTCAAGCGCATTGTCGGCAAGGCGCCGGCGCGGCCGAACTGGGTGAAGGAGCACTTCGAGGTCGGCGAAGCGCTGGGCATGATGGATTTCGAGCGGGCGGCGAGGCTTTCCGGCTCGCGCTTCACGGTGCTGACCGGCCAACTCGCGCGTATGGAGCGCGCGCTTGGCCAGTTCATGCTCGACCTGCACACGACCGAACATGGCTACGAGGAAGTCCAGCCACCATTGATGGTGCGCGACGAGGTGCTGTTCGGCACCGGGCAATTGCCGAAATTCGAGGGCGACCTCTTCTTCACTCCGCATGGCGATGGCCGCCTGGGCTTGATCCCCACCGCCGAAGTGTCGCTTACCAACCTCGTGCGCGAGGAGATCACCGCGCACGAAAAACTGCCGTTGCGCTTTACAGCGCTGACGCCATGCTTCCGCTCGGAAGCGGGGTCGGCAGGGCGCGACACGCGCGGCATGCTGCGCCAGCACCAATTTTACAAGGTGGAGCTGGTCTCTCTCACCGATCAGGAGACGTCGATCGCCGAGCATGAGCGCATGACGGAATGCGCCGAGGCGGTGCTGAAGCGACTGGAGCTGCCGTTCCGCACGGTGACGCTGTGCACCGGCGACATGGGGTTCGGCGCGCGCAAGACCTATGACATCGAGGTGTGGCTGCCCGGCCAGAACGCCTATCGCGAAATCTCGTCCTGCTCGGTCTGCGGCGATTTCCAGGCCAGGCGCATGGATGCCCGCTACAAGGACAAGGACGGCAAAGGCAACCGCTTCGTCCATACACTCAACGGTTCGGGCACCGCCGTCGGCCGCGCGCTGATCGCCGTCATCGAAAACTACCAGAATGAGGATGGCAGCGTAACCATTCCTGAAGCGCTGCGGCCTTACATGGGCGGTCTGACGAAGATCGAATCGAAGTAATGCGCATTCTGCTGACCAATGACGACGGCATCCACGCCGAGGGCCTGGCGTCGCTCGAGCGCATCGCGCGTACGCTGTCGGACGACGTCTGGGTGGTGGCGCCGGAGCAGGATCAATCCGGCTACGCGCATTCGCTGTCGATCTCCGAGCCGCTGCGGCTAAGGAAGATCGGCGACAAGCACTACGCCGTGCGCGGCACGCCGACCGATTGCGTCATCATGGGTGTCAAGAAGATCCTGCCGGGCATGCCCGACCTCATCCTGTCCGGCGTCAATTCCGGCGCCAACATCGCCGACGACGTCACCTATTCGGGCACCGTCGCGGGCGCCATGGAGGGCGCGCTGCTCGGCGTCCGCTCAATCGCGGTCAGCCAGGCCTATTCCTATGCCGGCGAGGACCGCGTCGTTCCCTACGAGACCACCGAGGCGCTGGCGCCTGCGCTGCTGAAAAAGCTGGTCGCAATGCCATTGCCGGACGGCGTGCTGCTCAACGTCAATTTTCCGAATTGCGCGCCCGACGAGATCGAGGGCACCGTCGTCACCTCGCAAGGCAAGCTGGTGCACAGCCTGTGGGTGGACGAGCGCCGCGACGGGCGCGGCCTGCCTTACTACTGGCTGCGCTTCGGTCGCGAGCCGGTCGAAGGCAAGAAGGGCACCGATCTCCATGCCATGCGCAACCGGCTGGTGTCGGTGACGCCGTTGCAGCTCGACCTTACCGCTCATGAAATTCGCGACCAACTGACCAAGGCGCTCGCATGAACCAGCCGATTTCAGTCGACGACCGCGAAGGTTTTGCCGCCTTCCTGCTGCGCCTGCGCGGCCGGGGGTCGGCGCCGAAGCCGCTGATTGCCGCCTTCGAGGCGACGCCGCGCCGTGGCTTCCTGTCCGGCCAGTTCCATTCGCTCGCCTGGTCGGACGGCATGCTGCCGATCGAATGCGGCGAGGCGATCGAGGGCGCCGACCTGCAGGCCGCGGTACTCGCGGCGCTTGGCATCGAGCCCGGCAACCGCGTGCTGGAGATTGGCACCGGGACTGGCTACACGGCGGCGGTGATGTCGCGGCTGGCGTCGCGCATCGTCACCATCGACCGTTACAAGACGCTGACCGAGCAGGCCAAACAGCGCTTCGAGGCGCTCGGCATCGGCAACGTCATCGTCCGCCAGGCGGATGGCTCCAACGGATTGCCGAATGAAGGGCCGTTCGACCGCATCGTCGCCTGGGCGGCCTTCGACAGCCTGCCGCGTTTCCTGCTCGACCAGTTGTCGAGCGGCGGTGTGGTCATCGCGCCGATCGGCCCGGAGGAGGGCGAGCAGGTGCTGGCAAAGCTCACCAAAGTCGGCAGCCGCTTCGAGCGCGAGGACATCGGTATCGTCAGGCTGCAGCCGATCCTGCGCAGCGTCGCCTCGGTTATCTAACCCTCCTCGAATATTTTAAGAAAATTTTCGCCGGATTCTAAGGGGTTAACCGGCCAGTAACATTAACGCGCTTTAATCATGACCAGTTTGTACCGGGTCTGTGCGGGTTAGTGCGATGCAATTCAGTGTTTTGAAGGCAAACGGACGCAATCTGGCGCGTGGCTGCGCCGTCCTCATGATCGCAGGCGCCGCCGCGGGGTGCAGCTCCCAGGTCGCCCGCTTCAATGGTGTCGACGACGTCTTCACCTCGTCGACCAACAATCAGCGCGCCATCATCGACAAGCAGGACGTCGCCCAGCCCTATCCGGGCGATGCGGTGGCGCCGGCGCCTGTCGACGGCAGTCATACCCAGTCGGTGAGCCGCTCCAGCCTCGAGCCGGTTTCGGTGCAGCAGTTGCCGCCGCCGGTGTCACAGCCAGCCCAGGCGTCCGCGGCGAAGCCGGTGCGCACCGCTTCGGAGCCGGTCCTGGCGCCGCCCGCCACGCATGTCGACAGGACGACGACCGGCACCGCCGCCCCGGCGACGAAGCCGTTCAAGGAGGCGCAGCCCGACGCGCCGAAGATGGCGGCCGCCGGCACGCCGCGCGCCACCGAGATCGTGGTCCGGGACGGCGAGACCATCTCCGGCCTGGCGCAGCACTACAAGGTGCCGGCCGACGTGATCATGAAGGTCAACGGGCTGAGCGCGACCAAGGGCCTGAAGACGGGCCAAAAGCTGGTCATTCCCGCCTATGCCTATTCGAGCAAGGAGCCGGCACAGAAACTCGCCGACACCAAGCCCGCCAATGCGCCGAAGCCCGCAAGCGCGCCCGAGAAGATCGCCGTGCTGCCGCAGCAGCCGAAGCTCAAGGACGGCAAGTCGGCCGCGCCGGTCGACGCTAACGCCGCCGCTAGCGGATCGAAGGACGCCAAGCCTGCGACGCAGGTCGCTTCGGCTAAGCCGGCCGGCGCCGGCGGCACCTACACGGTCCAGCAGGGCGACACCCTGTCGTCCATCGCCAGGAAGACCGGTGTCGGCGTCGTGGCGCTGAAGCAGGCGAACGGCATGCAGGACGGCCTGCTCAAGATCGGCCAGACGCTGAAGGTTCCAGCCGGCGGCACCGCGACTGTCGCCGCCGCCAAGCCGGTCAAGGTCGACCCGGTGACGACCGCCACCACTCAGCCGGCCGCGAAGCCGACCGAGACGCTCGCCTCCTACACGCCGCCGAAGAAGGACGCCAAGGTCATCCAGCAGGCCGAGGACGACGACGCGGTGGCGCCGGATGCAACCGGCATCGGCAAAATGCGCTGGCCGGTGCGCGGCCGCGTGATCTCCAATTTTGGCGGCGGCAAGGACGGCGTCGACATTGCGGTCCCGGAGGGCACGCCAGTCAAGGCTGCAGAGAACGGCGTCGTCATCTATGCCGGCGACGGGCTGAAGGAATTCGGCAACACCGTCCTGGTGCGGCACGAGAACGGGCTGGTCACCGTCTACGGCCACGCCAGCTCGATCGAGGTGCAGCGCGGCCAGAAGGTCAAGCGCGGCCAGGAGATCGCGCTGTCCGGCATGAGCGGCACCACCGACTCGCCGAAGCTGCACTTCGAAGTGCGCAAGAACTCCGCCCCGGTCGATCCGTCGGGCTATCTCGAATAGAAGAAGAAAAATTGCGGGCCGTCTGAGACCTCCAGTCCAGCCCGCCGGCTCAGCCCGCTCCGCAAGGGGCGGGCTTTTTCAGCTGTCTGCCTGACCTCAATCCTTCAGCGGCTTGCCGAGACGGCCGGCAAGGTCCTGGGTGAACTGCCATGCGACGCGGCCGGAGCGGCTGCCGCGCGTCGTCGCCCATTCCAGCGCCTCGGCGCGCAGCGCATCGGGGTCGATGGCCAGGCCGTGATAGCGGACATAGCCGTCGATCATGTCGAGATATTCGTCCTGCGAACATTTGTGGAAGCCGAGCCAGAGGCCGAAGCGATCGGACAGCGAGACCTTTTCTTCCACGGCTTCCGACGGGTTGATGGCGGTCGAGCGTTCATTGTCGATCATGTCGCGCGGCAAAAGATGCCGCCGGTTCGAGGTGGCGTAGAAGATGACGTTGGCGGGGCGGCCCTCGACACCGCCTTCAAGTGCTGCCTTCAGCGACTTGTAGGAGGTGTCGTCGTGGTCGAAGGAGAGGTCATCGCAAAACAGGATGAACCGGAAAGGCGCCGCCTTGAGCAAACCCATCAGCTTGGGCAGCGTGTCGATATCCTCGCGGTGGATCTCGATCAGCTTGAGCGGCCGATCGAGCTCGTCGGAGGCGTTGACGGCGGCGTGCACCGCCTTGACCAGCGACGATTTGCCCATGCCGCGCGCGCCCCACAACAGCACATTGTTGGCGGCAAAGCCCGAGGCGAAGCGCTCGGTGTTGTCGAGCAGGATGTCGCGCACCCGGTCGACGCCTCGGATCAGCCCGATGTCGACGCGGTTGACCTTGCGCACCGGCTCCAGATAGCCGGGATCGGCCTGCCAGACGAAGCAGTCGGCCGCCGCAAGGTCGGTTTGCGGTACCGGCGGCGGGGCGAGGCGAGTGACCGCTTCGATCAGGCGGTCGAGCTTCTGGTTCAGGGCGTCAAGGGTGCTGTCGGTCATGTCTTGTCTTTTTGGTCTGGCGTTCGGGATCGGCACCGGCGGAAATCCGCTCTTTCGCGGCGGGATAAGAACCGCTTCCAACCTTTTGCCGGAGCATGATCTTTTCCGCGGACCGCACCCGGCATTCGGCGATCATGCTCTAACACGCGCCAACCGGCCGGAAAAGCAGCGGATTCGCCCGGCGGCGCAGTTGCATTGGCAACTTTACCGACTATATTCCGGCCAAATTTCGCGGGGCCGCCTCGTGGCGGTTTTTCACCTTCCAGGAGTATCTTGATGTTCGTTACACCGGCATACGCCCAGGGCGTCGGCGCCTCGCCAGACATGTTCATCAGCATTTTGCCGTTTGTCCTGATTTTCGTGATCATGTATTTTCTGATCATCAGGCCGCAGCGCGCGCAGCTGAAGAAGCGCCAGGAGATGCTCTCGGCGGTGCGGCGCGGCGACACGGTCGTGACCGGCGGCGGTTTCGTCGGCAAGGTGACCAAGGTGATCGACGACCACGAACTCGAGATCGACCTCGGCGGTGGCACCAAGGTGACGGCGCTGCGCTCGACGATCTCGGACGTGCGCGTCAAGGGCGAGCCAGTGGCGAACCAGAATGCCAAGAAATAACCGAATTGAAGGCGGAACGCTGCCGCATGTACGCCTGAACGGATAAGAACGAATGCTCTATTTTTCGCGCCTGAAGATGATCCTGATCTGGCTGGCCGTGGCCGCCACAGTGGTCCTCGCCGCGCCCAATCTCTTCCCTGCCAGCACGTTGGCGCAACTGCCCAACTGGGTGCCGAAGCGGCAGATGACGCTCGGTCTCGACCTGCAGGGTGGTTCGCACATCCTGCTTCAGATGAACCAGAACGACCTGATCAAGGATCGACTGGAGACGTCACGCGACGAGATCAGGACGCTGCTGCGCGACGCCAACCCCAAGATCAACTATACCGGCCTGTCCGGATCCGGGCGCACGGTGCAGGTCCGCATCACCGATCCCAGCCAGATCGACGCCGCCAAGAAGGTGCTGAAGCCGCTGACCGACCCGGTGGCGGCGGGGCTGTTCACCGGCGGCTCCGTCCAGGAGATGACGCTGGACGATTCCGAGCCGGGCCTGCTCAAGTTCACCGTCACCGACGCCGGCATCAAATACCGCACCTCGACGGCGCTGACGCAGTCGATCGAGGTCGTCGAACGGCGCGTCAACGAACTCGGCACCACCGAACCGATCGTGCAGCGGCAGGGCGACGACCGTATTCTTGTCCAGGTGCCGGGCTTGCAGGACCCGCAAAGGCTGAAGGAAATCCTTGGCCAGACCGCCAAGCTGACATTCCAGATGGTCGACCAGTCGATGCCGGTGCAGGACGCGCTCAACGGCCGTCCGCCGGCAGGCTCCTCGATCCTCTATTCGCAGGACGATCCGCCGGTACCCTATCTGATCGAAAACCGCGTCATCGTTTCGGGCGAGAATCTCGTCGACGCGCAGGCGACCTACAATTCGCAGAACAACGAGCCTGTCGTTTCCTTCCGTTTCGATTCCAAGGGAGCCACCCGCTTCGGCCAGGCGACGGCGCAAAATGTCGGCAAGCTGTTCGCCATCATCCTCGACAACCAGGTGATCTCGGCGCCGCAGATCCGTGAGCCGATCCTCGGCGGCACCGGTCAGATCTCCGGCAATTTCACCGCTCAGAGCGCCAACGACCTCGCCGTGCTGCTGCGCGCAGGCGCGCTGCCGGCGACGCTGACCGTGATCGAGGAGCGCACGGTGGGTCCGGGCCTGGGACAGGATTCCATCCATGCCGGCAAGGTCGCCGGCATCATCGGCTCGATCCTCGTCGTCGCCTTCATGTTCGTCGCTTACGGCTTCCTCGGCTTCCTCGCCAATATCGCGCTCGCGGTGCATGTGGCGATGATCGTCGGGCTGTTGTCGCTGCTCGGCGCGACGCTGACCTTGCCTGGTATCGCCGGTATCGTGCTGACCATCGGCATGGCGGTCGATTCCAACGTGCTGATCTACGAGCGTATCCGCGAGGAGCGGCGCAACGGCCGCTCGGTGATCCAGGCGATCGATACCGGCTTCACCAAGGCGCTGGCGACCATCGTCGATTCCAACGTCACGTCGCTGATCGCGACAGTGGTGCTGTTCTACCTCGGCACCGGCCCGGTGAAGGGTTTTGCCATCACCTACGCCATCGGCATCCTGACCACGGTCTTCACCGCCTTCACCTTCACCAGGCTGCTAGTGTCGATCTGGCTGCGCCGCGCCCGGCCGAAGGAACTGCCGAAGGCGCCGGTGACCTTCATTCCGCCGGGTACGAAGATTCCGTTCATGGGTATCCGCCGTTGGACCTTCGCGCTGTCCAGCCTGCTGTCGATCCTGTCGGTCGTGCTGTTCATGACCGTCGACATCAATTACGGCATCGACTTCAAGGGCGGCTCGCTGATCGAGGTGCAGGCCAAGACCGGCAATGCCGATCTCGCCGACATCCGCGGCAGGCTCACGGAGCTCAACATCGGCGAAGTGCAAGTGCAGCAGTTCGGCGAGCCGAACGACGTGCTGATCCGCGTCGGCACCCAGGACGGCGGCGAGAACGCCGAGCAGACCGTCATCGACAAGGTGCGCGGCGAGTTGCAGGACCAGTATGATTTCCGCCGCGTCGAAGTGGTGGGACCGACGGTTTCGGGCGAACTCGCCAAGCAGGGCACGATCGCCATGCTGATCGCGCTGGTCGGCATCCTGATCTATGTCTGGTTCCGTTTCGAATGGCAGTTCGCTGTCGGCGCCATCATCGCCACGATCCACGATGTGGTCATGACGATCGGCTTCTTCGTCATCACCGGGCTGGAATTCAACCAGTCGTCGCTGGCGGCAATCCTGACCATCATCGGTTATTCGCTGAACGACACCATCGTCGTCTACGACCGCGTCCGCGAGGATCTTCGAAAATACAAGAAGATGCCGCTGCCGCAGCTGTTGAACAACGCCATCAACGAGACCCTGTCGAGAACGACGCTGACCTCGGTGACCACGATCCTGGCACTGCTGGCGCTGGTGCTGTTCGGCGGCGAGGTGATCCGTTCGTTCACCATGGCGATGCTGTTCGGCGTGGTGTTCGGCACCTATTCGTCGATCTTCATCGCCGCGCCGCTGCTGATCCTGTTCAAGTTGCGGCCGCAGGCCACGGCCGCCGACGAGGAGAAGCCGGTGAACGGCAAGGCCGTGGCGACCTGACGCCGCGGCCGTGGCCAAGGGCATCGTCATCCGCGAGGCGCATTTCCCCGGCCGGGCGCCGATCGAGGCCTATGGCAATGGCGGCTTCCGCTTCGCCGATATGTCGCATCGCGGCTCGCTGCTCTGCCTGCCGTCCGGCATCCATGGCTGGGAGCCGGCCGATCCGCTGGCGTTGACGGTGGCGGACTTCAGCAAGCTGCTCGCCGAGGCCGGCAAGGTCGAGATCGTGCTGGTCGGCACCGGCAAGGATCTGCGGCCGCTGCCTACGGCGCTGCGCGCGGCATTGAAAGAGGCCGGCATCGCCGCCGATCCGATGTCGACCGGCGCGGCGGTGCGGACCTACAATGTCCTGCTCGCCGAAGACCGCGCCGTGGCCGCGGCGCTGATTGCCGTCGACTGACGTGGCTGATACCGCCAACATCGTCATGGATGCGGTGCGCGCTTCTGACCATGACCGTTATCTCAGCGCGCTCTACGCGCCCGCCGACAAGCGCGACGCGCTGTTTTCGCTCTATGCCTTCAATGCAGAGATCGCGTCCGTGCGCGACCGTATCCACGAGCCGTTACCCGGCGAGGTACGGCTGCAATGGTGGCGCGATGTCATCGCGGCAGAGAACGATGCGGAGACCGGTCACCCGATCGCCGACGCACTGAGGGCGACGATTTCCGCCAATCGACTGCCGAAGACAGCCTTCGACAACATGCTCGAAGCGCGCATCTTCGACCTCTACGATGATCCGATGCCGTCGCGCACCGATCTCGAAGGCTATTGTGGCGAGACCGCCGCGGCACTCATCCAGCTTGCGGCGATGATGCTCGATCCCCAGGAGGCACCGCGTTTTGCCGACCTGGCGGGGAGGGCGGGTTGTGCGCAAGCGATCACCGGTCTTTTGCTGCTGTTGCCGCTGTACCGGAGGCGTGGCCAATGTTTTGTGCCTGCGGACATCCTCGCAGCGGCCGGCTCATCATCGGAAGAGTTCGTCAAAGGGGAGGGCGGCCCCGGCGCGCAACGCGCAGTGGCGGCGATGATCGCGCTCGCGCGAGACCATCTCGGTGCCTTCGAGCGAGGCGCCCCGGCGCTGCCGGCTTCGCTGCGCCCCGCATTCCTGCCGCTCGCGCTGACGCGTGCCTATCTCGGCAGGATGGAGAAGACTGAGCAATCGCCGCGCGGCGGTGCAGCAAAGCTTTCCACCTTGCGCAAGCATTGGCTGCTCCTGCGTCATGCCAGCCGAGGCTGGACGCCCCTTTGACGTAAACGTCAATCGTGCTAGGGGTTCTGCCTGTCGGACTCGCGTCGAAGAAGCGTGAGCCGCCGGAGGAGACGCCTTTCCATGAGCCTGCCCGTGCTGGTCGTCCTTGTCGTGTTTGGCATCGCGCTGTCGGTCGCGGCCGTGCATTTCACCGGCGGCACTACTACCGCGATGCTTGCCGGCGCGGATCGGGCACTTCAACGCTTCGCCGAGGACTTTCCGGACGAAATGGTGGCGAGGGTGCGTCTAACGGCGGATCGGCGGGCGGCGTTTCTCGAGCTTGGGCCGGCGCGCACCGGCATCGTCAGCAGCATCGGCGATTGCTTCCTGACGCGCATCGTCACGCCGCGCGATATCCTGGCCCTGACCGCAGACGACCCGCGGTCGATCTCCATCAGGCTCAACGACTTCACCTGGAAGGGCGGGCGCTTTGTCTTTGCCGACGAGGCCGACGCCAGGGCGGTGGCGGCGGCCTTGCAAGACCATGATCGGAACCGGGAGGCCGCGTGATGGACGATTACAATTTCCCGGAGGTCACCAAGCTTGCCATCCCGTTCTTCGTCGCCGCCATCCTGATCGAGCTCTGGCTGGTGCGAACCGGCCGCGCCAAGGGCTCGTTCGAAACGCGCGACACGCTGACCAGCCTGATGATGGAGACCGGCAATGTCGTGGCCGGCCTGTTGCTCGGTGTTTTGTCCTACTGGGCGCTGCTGTGGCTGTGGCAGTTTCGCTTCTTCAATCTCGGCCTGTCGGTCTGGGTGTTTTTGGCTGCCTTCCTGCTCGATGATTTGCGCTACTATGTCTATCACCGCATCGCGCACCGGGTGCGTTGGGTGTGGGCCGAGCACGTCAACCACCACTCCAGCCAGCACTACAATCTGTCGACGGCGCTCAGGCAAAGCTGGACCGGGCTGTTCACCTTCATGTTCGTGCTGCAGGCGCCGCTGGTGCTGCTCGGCTTCCACCCGGCGGTGATTGCCTTCACCTTCGGCTTCAACCTGGTCTGGCAGTTCTGGATCCACACCGAAGCGATCGGCAAGATGTGGGGCTGGTTCGAGTTCATCTTCAATACGCCCTCGCACCACCGCGTCCACCACGCCACCAATCCGCGCTATCTGGACGCCAACTATGCCGGCACGCTGATCATCTGGGACCGCATGTTCGGCACGTTCGTCGAGGAACTGGAGGAGGACCGGCCACGCTATGGCATCGTCAAGAACATCGGCACCTTCAACCCGCTGAAAGTGGCCTTCCACGAATGGATCGGCATGTTCAAGGACACGCTGATGCCAGGGCTGACGCTGCGCCAGCGTTTCAACTATTTCGTCCGGCCGCCCGGCTGGAGCCATGACGGTTCGCGCGAGACGTCGGAGACGCTGAAGGCGGCCTATGTCAGGCGAAATCCAGGCGATGCGGGCAAGCCGGGCTTGCCGACTGCGAACGCGGAGCCTGCGGAGTAGCTATTCAGCCGCCTCTGCCTGCGCCGGCAGGCCCAGCCATTGGCGGCAATCGGCCAGCGCGCGCCCCGTGATCGCGTGGCGCTTGGCGACCGTCTTGTCCTTGCCGCGCAGGCGTTTGCCTTCGATCTTCGGCGCTTCCACCGGCGGGAAAAGGCCGAAATTGACGTTCATCGGCTGGAAGGAGCGTTTGCCCGGTTCGTCGTCGGAAACGAGGTGGCCGCCGGTGATGTGGTTGAGCAGGGCGCCGAAGGCGGTGGTGAGTGGCGGCAACGATGGCGCATGGCCGAGACGCTCGGCGGCGGCGAAGCGGCCGGCGAGCAGGCCGATGGCCGCGCTCTCGACATAGCCTTCGCAGCCGGTGATCTGGCCGGCAAAGCGCAGGCCTGGCCGCGATTTAAGCTGCAGCGAAGCGTCAAGCAGGGTCGGCGAGTTGATGTAGGTGTTGCGGTGCAGGCCGCCGAGGCGGGCGAAATCGGCGTTTTCCAGGCCGGGAATGGTGCGGAACACGCGCACCTGCTCGGCATGCTTCAGCTTGGTCTGGAAGCCGACCATATTGTAGAGCGTGCCCAGTGCATTGTCCTGGCGCAGCTGGACGACGGCGTACGCCTTCACCGATGGATTGTGGACGTTGGTCAGCCCCATCGGCTTCATCGGTCCGTGGCGCAGCGTCTCGACGCCGCGTTCAGCCATCACCTCGATCGGCAGGCAACCGTCGAAATAGGGCGTGCCTTCCCATTCTTTGAACTCGGTCTTCTGGCCGTCGACCAGCGCCTGGACGAAGGCGAGATACTGGTCCTTGTCCATCGGGCAGTTGATGTAGTCCTTGCCGGTGCCGCCGGGGCCGACCTTGTCGTAGCGCGACTGGAACCAGCAGGTGTCCATGTCGATCGTGTCGAAATGCACGATCGGCGCGATCGCATCGAAGAAGGCGAGCGCATCGGCGCCAGTGGCCTGCGCGATCGATTGGGCCAGCGAAGGTGCGGTCAGCGGGCCGGTGGCGATGATCGCCTGGTCCCAGTCCGCCGGCGGCAGGCCGGGCACTTCCTCGCGCTGGATGGTGATCAGCGGATGCGCTTCGATCTTTCGGGTCACCGCCTCGGAAAAGCCGTCGCGGTCGACGGCCAGCGCGCCGCCGGCCGGCACCTGGTTCGCGTCGCCCGCGCTCATGATCAGCGAACCGGCAAGCCGCATTTCGGCATGCAACAGGCCGACCGCGTTGGTTTCGGCATCGTCGGAACGGAAGGAGTTGGAGCAGACGAGCTCGGCCAGACCATCGGTCTTGTGCGCATCGGTGCCGCGGACGGGCCGCATCTCATGCAGCACGACCGGAACGCCGGCCTCAGCGATCTGCCAGGCGGCTTCGGAGCCGGCGAGGCCGCCGCCGATGACGTGAACGGGATTTTTGCTCATGGGCGCCGGAATAATCGCTTGTCGCCGCGATTGCAATTGGCGCGAAGGACAGGAAAGGGCCGAAGGGCGGCAAAGCCGGCCTCAGAAACACAACACCCGCCGGGGAGGAGGTCCGGCGGGTGTCGTTTTGGGGGTCGATCCTCGGGAGGAGGTGAAGATCGACCGTATTCGTCATCGCCGGGGAGGAGGTCGGCTCTGACGAAATTCCTTTCGCCGTTTGAAAAGGGGCGAAACCTTTGGAAGACGAACTGCATTCGCTTCGAAAGACGAACAATGTTCGCTTCGGGAACAACGCCCGCCGGGGGAGGAGGTCCGGCGGGCGCCGTTTCAGTGGTCAACCCTTGGGAGGAGGTAAGGGTTGGCCGTATCCGTCAGGGTCGGGGAGGAGGTCGACCCTGGCGAAATTCTTGTACTTAGACCGCCTTGCGGGCGACCATCTTGATCTCGTCACGGACGATGCCGAGATCATGGAGCTGGCGATTCGACAGACGACCCAGCTCGGTAACCGTCTCGCGATAAACGCGCCAGTTACGATAGTTGCGGATCAGGTTCATTGTCGTTCTCTTCTTCAAAACTGGTTCGGACCATTCGCGGCCCGAAGCGGATTAGACCGCCTTGCGAGCGACGTAGTGGATGTCGCTGCGGCTGATGCCGAGGTCGGTCAGTTCACGGTTCGACAGGCGGCTCAGCTCGGAGACGGTGTCCCGGTAGCGGCGCCAGTTGCGGTAGTTGCGGATCAGGTTCATGGTAGTGCTCGTTTCGTCTTTCGTTCGGGTCATTCCGTTTGTGTACGAACAGAAAATAGGTGGGGTCATATCGATTTAAAAGTGCCATTGGCGCATGGCAGCAATGCAAATTGTGCAATGCAACACTAACGGCCATACGGCTTCGACATAAAGAAGCCCGAATCCGAAAATGCCGTGGTGTCAACGGTTTGACCGTGTGGGCTGGAAAAAGATCGAGGGCAGGGGGAAGGCATGGCGAGTTATGCGTCGCGGGTCAGGTCCGACATCGCCCGATGGCGGCAGGCTGGGCTGATCGATACGCCGACAGCCGAGGCGTTGACGCGCGATGTCGAAGCCAATGATCGGAGGTCGCTGAGCTTCGGGTCGATCCTGGCGATGATGGCGGCGCTTTTGTTCGGTGCCGCTATCCTGATCTTCGTCGCCGCCAATTGGGAAGCCATCCCACGGCTCGTTCGCGTCGCGGCGCTGTTCGCCGTCATCGTCGCCGGCTACGTCGGCGGCGCGGTGCTGAAGACACGCGACCATGGGGCAATCGGCGAGGCGCTGTGGATCGTGGCGGCGGCCGCTTTCGGCGGTTCGATCGCGCTGATCGGCCAGATGTACCACCTGACAGGCGACGAGGCCTCGGCGCTGCTCACATGGGGAGCCGGCACGGCCTTGGCGGCGGTCGCGTTGCGCTCGAACCCGCTCACCGTCGCCTCCCTCGGCATCGCCGACGCCTGGCTGCTTCTCAAATGGGGCGGTTTTTTCCGGCGCTCGGAATTTCCCCATCTCTTCGCAGCCATTGCGCTGGTGCTGTTCGCGATTTCGTTCTGGACCCGCAGCCGGGCGGCGCGGCATCTGATCATTCTGTCGGTCCTCTTCTATCTCGTGCTGCTGTCAATGGATCACAACACGCTGCAGGTCTCCGTTCCGCTGACGTTCGTTTCGGCGCTACTTTTTGCCGCCGCGGTCTTCGCCGCCGCACCGGTCGACAGAATCGTGCAGCTTGGCGGCCGGCTGCCCCTGCACGCGCTGATCGGCTTCCTCACCGGCATGGCGATGATCCAGTTCGAACTGGCCGACGAGGCGAGCTACAATGGCGCCTTCGCCATTGCCTCGGCGGTCGCGCTTGCCGCCATTGTCGCGGCGATCATGCTGGGTGGCCGCGAGAGCAGGGGCCTGCGCTGGGTCGCCTATGCCGGCTTCGCCTTTGAGCTCGCCATCATCTATGTGGTGATGTTGCAGTCGATGCTTGGCACCGCCGGCTTCTTCCTGGCCGCTGCAGTGCTGCTCGGCATAATGGCGCTGGTCATCATCCGCGTCGAAAAACGCATGAACGCGCCGACCACCGAAGGAGCCAAGGCATGACCGGCAAAAGACTGATCATCTCGGCGCTGCTGCTGGCGCTCGTCCAGATCGGCTTCCTCGGATGGATCATCGTCGGCAGGGCCGCAATCCTGCGGGATGGCAAGGAGGTCCTCCTGAAGGTCGAGCCGATCGATCCGCGCGATCTTCTGCGCGGCGACTATATCGTGCTGGGCTACGAGATCTCGCGCATCCCAGTGAAGCTGATCGCCAACATTCCGCCCGGCAAGTTCACCAGCAACGACTCAGAGCTCGTCGTCAGGTTGAAGCAGGGCGTCGAAGGCTATTGGCAGCCGAGCGCAGCCTGGTTTGATGCCGCACCGATGCCTGCGGCCTCCGACGAGGTCGACATCGTCGGGCAGGTGGCCGATGGCTGGGACCTGCGCGAGCCCGAAGCGACGATCGCGCCGGACTACGGCATCGAGCGCTTCTATCTGCCGGAAGGCGAGGGCATGGCGATCCAGAACGACATGCGGGTGCGGCCGTTCGCCGTCCGTGTCGCCATCGCCGCAAACGGGACACCGCAGGTCAAGGCGTTGATGGATGGCGACAAGACGCTGTTCGAGGAGCCGCTCTACTAGGGGCGGCCGCACCCGTGCGCATCTCGCGAAAACCTTGGATCTCCCGTCCGAGCAGTGTGAAGCATGACAATTGAACTGACGGCGCGCGGAGACATCAACCTCGATGCGGTCTTTCGTGTCGCCTGGCGGAAGGAGCCGGTGCGGATTAGCGACAAGGCTTTGCGTCGGATCGAGGAATGCCGCGCCTCGTTTCTGCGTCTCATCGAGACGGATCCCGCACCGATCATCTATGGCGTCACCACGGCGATGGGCGAACTGGCGAGCCGCAAGCTCGAGCGTGACGAGCGCGACCGCCATGCGCGCATCAAGGCGTTCGCTGCCGCGACCTCTTTCGGCGAGCCGCTGCCGGAGCGCGTGGTCAGGGCGATCGTGCTTGCCCGTCTCACCAACTTCATTGAAGGCAATGCCGCCACCTCGCCGCGCATCGCGCAAGCTGTTGCCGCCATGCTGGACGGCGGGCCGATGCCGATCGTGCCGTCGCAGGGCCAGGGCGGCGCCGGCGAGATCCTGGCTCTCTATCCGCTGTTCGCCGGGCTTTCGACGCGCTTCGACCTGGAGGTCAAGGAGCGGGGATCGCTCATCAACGGCTCGCCCTGCGCGGCGGCGCTGGTGGCGGACGCCGCGCTCGCGGCGCGCCGCCGCATCGGCCTCGCGCACAAGGTGTTTGCGCTGTCGATCGAAGCCTTTCGCGCACCGCTCGAACATTACGACGCCGCACTCGACGGGCTTTGGGGCGACGAACACGAGGCGGCAGCGCTGCAAGGTTTGAGGGAATATCTCACCGGCGCCGGCGACGGACGGCGCAACTACCAGGCGCCGGTCAGCTACCGCATCGTGCCGCGCGTGCTTGGCCAGGCGCATCGCGCGCTTTCCGGCGCGGAACGGGCGGCGACCGTGTCGCTGGCGTCGATCTCGGACAATCCGGTCTACGTACCGCCGGACGAGGCGTATCCGCTCGGGCGCTGCATCAGCACCGGCGGCTATCACAATGCGATGGCCACGCCTGCGCTCGACGATCTGGCAGCGATCTGGGCCGACGTCTGCCTGCTCTGCGACCGCCACGCCTCGAAGCTCCTGAACGGTAAGGTCTCCCTGCTGCCCGATCTTTTGATGACGGACCGGCATTGGGCCGACAGCGACGGCCACGGCAATGTCGGCTATGTGCCGATGGCGATCACCGGTTATCTGGAGCAGGCGAAGCTCGCGGCGCAACGCACCTTCATCCCAGGAACGGAATCTGCCGGTGCCGGCCAGGACGATGTCGCGACCACGGCGTTCCTCGCCTGGACCAAGGAGGCGACCGCCGGCCGCTGCCTCGACGCGGCGATGGCGATGCTGGCGATGATCGCCTCGCAGGCCCTTCACGTCACCGGCCGCGAGGCACCGCCTGCGCTGCAGCCGTTCGTTGCCGACGTCAGGACCATCGTACCGGCGGTCGGGGCCGACCGCGTGCTCGGTCCTGAACTGGCGGGATTGAGCGAATGGTTCACCGGCAAGGTCTTCGAGACGTGACCGTGGCGACTCGGTTTGTCAGCCGATGGGCTGGTGCGGGTAGAGGGACTCGAACCCCCACGTTTTCACGCCAGAACCTAAATCTGGTGCGTCTACCAATTCCGCCATACCCGCGTCGCCCGGCAATCCCATGTAGCCATCATTCTGTCAATGTCGCGATCAAAATGACCCTCAACCGCCTGAATGCGAAGATAGTTGAAAATTAGGCTGGCCTGTGACAAAAGGCGTGTCGAATGTGACGGGACGCGACGATCCGCTTCTACAGAATGTGATAAGAAGTAGGAAAAACAAAGACTTATTCACATTTTGGAACGCAGTTTGGAAAGGCTTTGAGCCGCTTTAGCGGTCAAACCGCAAGTTTCCGTTACCAAAAGCCATTCCCGGCAAGATTATACCGGCAGGCTGTAAGCGGCATGGGCCGTCTGGCAGTCTCATGGGTGAGAACAAAGGTTTTATGATGCAGGTCACCGAAACGCTCAACTCCGGTCTCAAGCGCGAGATCAAGATCACCGTGCCGGCCGGTGACATGGAAGCCAAGCTGATGGCGCGGCTTACGGATGCCCGCAACAAGGTTCGCATCAATGGCTTCCGCCCCGGCAAAGTGCCGGTGCAGCACCTGCGCAAGGTCTACGGCAAGTCGTTCATGGCCGAGGTCGTCAACGAGATCCTCAACGATTCGACGCGTTCGATCATCACCGGGCGCGGCGAGAAGGCCGCCATGCAGCCTGAAGTGATCATGACCGAGGACGAGAAAGAGGCCGAAAAGATCCTGGCCGGCGGCGCCGATTTCGAGTTCCGCCTCAACTACGAGATCATCCCGGCGATCGAGATCAAGGATTTCTCCGACATCAAGGTGACACGCCAGGTGTTCGATGTGCCGGACACGGAAATCGACGAGCAGGTCAAGCGCATCGCGGAATCGGCGCGCAGCTATGAGCCGAAGACCGGCAAGGCAGCCGAAGGCGACCGCGTGACCATTGACTATGTCGGCAAGATCGGTGGCGAGGCGTTCTCCGGCGGCGCCGGCAACGACCAGCCGCTGGTGTTGGGTTCCAAAGAGTTCATCCCGGGCTTCGAGGACCAGCTGATCGGCGCCAAGGCCGGCGACGAGAAGCAGGTCACCGTCACCTTCCCGGAAAACTACCAGGCTGCGCATCTGGCCGGCAAGGAAGCCACCTTCGACGTCACCGTCAAGGAAGTGGCGAAGCCGGGCGAACTCGAGATCAATGACGAGACGGCCAAGAACCTCGGCCTGGAATCGCTGGAGCGCCTGCGCGAGATCGTGCGCGGCCAGATCGAGAACCAGTTCGGCTCGATGACGCGCCAGAAGGTCAAGCGCCAGCTGCTCGACCAGCTCGACGCATCCTATTCGTTCGAGGCGCCCTCGAAGCTCGTCGAGGCCGAGTTCAACAACATCTGGAACCAGGTCAACCGCGATCTGGAAGCCGCCGGCCGCACCTTCGCCGACGAAGAGACGACGGAAGAAGAGGCGCGCGCGGAATATATGCGCCTGGC
The DNA here is from genome assembly GCF_003952505.1 of Mesorhizobium sp. M4B.F.Ca.ET.058.02.1.1. Lineage (NCBI taxonomy): Bacteria > Pseudomonadati > Pseudomonadota > Alphaproteobacteria > Hyphomicrobiales > Phyllobacteriaceae > Mesorhizobium > Mesorhizobium sp. M4B.F.Ca.ET.058.02.1.1. Next base: position 432,249 of record NZ_CP034450.1, read on the forward strand.
GGAGCGCCGCGTGCGCCTCGGCCTGGTGCTCGCCGAAATCGGCGAGAAGGCCGGCGTCACCGTCTCTGACGAGGAATTGCAGCGCGGCCTGTTCGAGCAGGTTCGCCGCTTTCCCGCCAACCAGCAGCAGGAAGCCTTCGAGTTCTACCGCAACAACCCGGACGCGCTGAACACGCTGCGCGCGCCGATGTTCGAGGAGAAGGTGGTCGACCATCTGCTCGGCCAGATCTCCGTCACCGACGTCAAGGTCGGCAAGGAAGAACTGATGGCCGACGACGAGGACAGCGAGACCGTGGCCAAGGCGAAGCCGGCGAAAAAGGCTGCATCGAAGAAGGCCGAAGCCAAGGCAAGTGAAGCCAAGGCCGGCGACGACGCAGAGGAACCAAAAAAGAAGGCGGCGCCGAAAAAGAAGGCCGCCAAGGACGCCGAGTAACGCGCGTACCAGACTTGAATTTGCCAAAGGCCGCCCTCGGGCGGCCTTTTTCGTTGAGGCCTGGTGTTGTGGCTTCGGCGCAACAGCGGCGTGCTCGAATGGTGGCGCGCGGCTGGCGATACGAAACCTTGATGATTATCTGCGCTTGTGTCGCGAAACAGAGGGCGTTGGAGGCATCGTTGAGGCGGTTCGTCGAAAAGGGCGGCGTGGTGGCGGCGGCGCTCGCTTTCATCTCTGCCTGCGGCGTGGCCGAGGCCGATGCCGCTCTCGACAATTGGCGTTTCGATACCAGCAATGACGGTCTGGTCACCGCCTCGCTTTATGCCGACAACAAGCTTCTCACCGGTGGCGGCGCGCTGGGCTACAGTCCGGTGCTGACCATCGCCTGCCAGCCGGGTGGCGAGCCGCACTGGAGCGAATGGGTGCAGCTCAACGATGCCGTGTCCGCCAGCCGCAAGATCACCATGTCGGTTACTGTCGACGGCGACCGCAAATTCGATGAGAGCTGGTCCGTCGGTACGCGCGGCAAGGTGCTGGTCAGGGATGGCGCCGATGGCATCAAGCGGCTGGTGCCGGCGAGCCGGCTTCTGCTTTCCTGGCGCTTCGGCCTGCTGGCGGGACGCGGCGAGGCGGATTTCGACCTTTCCGGACTTGGCGAGGCGGTCGACAGGATCGCCGGGGCTTGCAACACCGATCCACCCTGAGCGCGTCCTAAACCATCGCAATCTCTGGCTTTTTCTATCCGCCGTTCGGAATCCGTGGTATGTAGGTGCCGCAATTCCACTGCGGCAGTGCGGATATTCCGTACTTGCCATCAAAGGGCGCAAGCCGACGTGATCGGCTGCGTGAATCGTCCAAGGCAGGATGACGACCAGGGAGGAAGTGCCATATGCGCGCCATCGCATTTATTGCAGCCGTGTCCGTAACAGCCTTCACCGCCCATCCCTCGCAGGCGCAGGACGCCGCGGCGGGTGAGAAGGTTTTCGTCAAATGCAAGGTCTGCCACATCGCGGACGAGGACAAGAACAAGATCGGCCCTTCATTGCATGGCGTTATTGGCCGCACGGCGGGCACGCACCCTGATTTCGCATACTCCCAGGCGATGATCGATGCCGGCAAGTCCGGCGTCAAATGGGACGACCCGACGCTGACGACCTATCTTCACGATCCCAAGGCCATGGTCAAAGGGACCAAGATGGCGTTTGCCGGTCTCAAGAACGACCAGGACGTGGCCAACGTCATCGCCTATCTCAAGCAGTTCTCGCAATAGTCATTCTTCCTGCCTCCATCGGTGGTCGCCTGCAATGTCGACTAGGGAAAGCCGCCTCGAGGACAACGGCATTCGCCTCTCGGAAGCGACGGCCGCCGATTTCTTCGCGCTGCTCAAACCGCGCGTCATGGCGCTTGCCGTCTTCACTGCTTTCGTCGGCTTGATGGTGGCGCCCGGCGTGATGAACCCGGTCATCGCCGTGATCGCGATCGCGGCGATCGCCATCGGGGCAGGTGCGGCCGGTGCGCTCAACATGTGGTACGACGCCGATATCGATGCGTTGATGACGCGTACGTCGAAGCGGCCGGTGCCTTCGGGCCGCGTCACGCCGGGCGAAGCGCTCGGCTTTGGCCTGGTGCTTTCGGCGCTCTCAGTGATGACGCTGGGCGTGCTGGTTGGCTGGCTCGCGGCGTCGCTGCTTGCCTTCACCATCTTCTTTTACGTCGTGATCTACACGATGTGGCTGAAGCGTTCGACGCCGCAGAACATCGTCATCGGCGGTGCGGCGGGCGCGCTTCCTCCGGTCATCGGCTGGGCGGCCGCCACCGGTGCCGTCGGTGTCGAAAGCCTCATCCTGTTCCTGATCATCTTCCTGTGGACGCCGCCGCATTTCTGGGCGCTGGCCTTGTTCAAGGTCGGCGACTACGCCGCCGCCGGTATTCCGATGATGCCGAACGTGGCGGGCGAGGCTTCAACGCGCAGACAGATCTTCGCCTACGCGCTCATCCTGGCGCCGATCGGGGTGCTGCCCTGGCCTTTCGGATTCGCCAGCGGATTCTACGGGGTCGTCGCAGCGGCGCTGGGTATCGGTTTCATCTGGCGTGCCTGGAAGGTGCTGGCCGCTCGCGACAATGAGATGACGCCGGCAAAGGCGCTGTTTGCTTTTTCGATCGCTTATCTCTTCGCGATTTTCGCCACGCTGCTCTGCGACAGGATCGTTTCGCGCGTGGTCGCCTCACTCTGATCCCGATGGGCATGAGCCAGGTTCGCAGCCGCAGCCCGCGGGCCGCCTAGAACCTTGCTTCCAAAGCCATCACGCCGGCAGCGCAAAGAATCCGAGCAGCAGCAGAATGAGTATCCCAAGGCCGAGTATGAGAAGCGTCCGAGTGTCCATGACCTTCACCTTCGACCTGCAGGAGAATAGCGAAAAAAGGATCTTCGAGCCAGCCTGTGCTTGGGCCCACCCGGATCCCTTGCCGACAAAGGGCGACAAGTCCCGCGCAAAAGTGTATGGTGTTTGTGGTGCAGGTTGCGGTTTGCGTGACCAATCACGCAGAACGATAGCACCATGAAACCGCGACCGCGCCGGACCTGATCTGGAGGAATGGTCATGGCGAGCTTTCACGTTATTGCAGGTGCCAGCGAAACGCTGGAGCATACGAGAATTCGAAAAATCGGCGTTTCCGATCTTTTCGACGCGCTCAGACGCGGCGTCGACGATTTTATGGTCAAGCCCTCGCATATCGTGTTTCTCTGCCTGATCTATCCGCTGGTCGGCGTGGTTCTCGCCGCCTGGACATCGGGCGCCAACGCGTTGCCGTTGCTGTTTCCGCTGGTCTCCGGCTTCGCGCTGCTCGGCCCGTTCGCCGCGATCGGCCTCTACGAAATCAGCCGCCGGCGGGAGGCCGGTCTCGATGCCTCCTGGAGCCATGCCTTCGAGGTCAAGAACTCGCCCGCCTTGCCGTCGATCGCGGCGGTCGGAATCATGCTGTTTGCGATCTTCATCGCCTGGCTTCTGACCGCCCAGGCATTCTACGTGCATCTCTTCGGCCCGACGCCGCCGGCATCGCTGTCCGGCTTCATCAACGAAATATTCGCCACCGGGCGCGGCTGGACGCTGATCGTGCTCGGCCATGCCATCGGCTTCGTCTTTGCCGTGGTGGTGCTGTGCACCACGGTCGTCGCCTTCCCGCTGCTGCTCGATCGTGATGTCGGCGCGTACGAGGCGATCCACACCTCGGTGCGCGTGGTGATGGCGAACCCGATCGTGATGGCGGTCTGGGGGTTGATCGTCGCCGTTGCGCTGATCATCGGATCGATCCCGGTCTTCGCCGGCCTGGCGGTGGTGCTGCCGATTCTCGGCCACGCCACCTGGCACGTCTATCGCAAGGTCGTGGAACCGCCACCTTCGGTCAAACCGGCAGGTTGAGATTTGGGGCCGCGCCGTTTCGGCGCGGCTTAAAGCGCGTCGCGTCTGAACGGATTCAGGCGACGCGCTTTAAGCTTTTGTCTTTGTGCATGTCGTTGTCCCAAAACCGCTGCACACTTTTGGGTGACATGCATTTAGCTAGCTTCAGTAGGCCGGATGGCTGAAGCGGGCCTGGCGCGCATCCGTTGTCAGGTTACGAAAGTCCTTGCCGCTGACATGAACGAGCGTCCTGTGGTCGCCGCCTTCGAAATAGATGTCGTCGGCGTTGCCAAGGCTTTCGTCGAGGATCACCGGCACGTCATAGGCGGCTCCGATCGGTGGCACCGCGCCGATGTCGCAATCGCCGAAGAGCGAGACCACCTCGTCCTCGGAAGCAAGCCCGAGACGCTTATCCATGATGCTTTGCAACGTGCCGAGCTCGATCCTGTGCGTGCTCGGGACCACGGCCAGCGCATAACCGAGCTCGTGGTGGACGACCACCGATTTGGCCATGATGCTGCCGGGCACATGCGCGGCGATGGCGGACTGCCGGCTGGTGGACGTGCGGTGATGCTCGACGGTGTCATAGGAAACGCCCTTGCCGTCGATGAAATGCTTCAGTTTGTTCGCGATCGTCATTTTGGCTCCCCTTGCTTCAGGTTGTGATGCAATTGGAACGACGGCTGTCTTCGACCGTCTCCGATACCGACAAAGATGGCTCAGCCATCCATTGTTTCAAGGCGAGGCGACCGTCCAGCAACTCCGGCTGTGCGTCAGGGTCCGGCACCGAAAAACGTTACACGGGTGAAAAGCGTGTAGTCGGACTCGAAGACCATCATCATCGTGAACACCAGCACCAATATCGGCGGCAGGATGATCGCATAGGCGAGCGCCAGCCTTTCCCAGGCCATGTGCATGAAGACGGCGACGATCAGCCCGGCCTTGAGCATCATGAAGATCAGGATCAGCGACCATCTGAGATAGCCGTGCAGCCCGAAATAGTCGACCAAGTAGGAGCAGGTGCTGAGGATGAACAGCCACACCCAGACCACCAGGTAGAGCTTGATCGGATGCTCCTGATGCGCCTCGGCCACGGCGACCGTCGCAGCGTCATGCGCGTGGTCGGCGTGCAGTGCGTGTTGCCCGAGACCGTTTGCGGTTGCTTCAGCCATAGCTTCCTCTCAACAAAGCCTGCTTCTCACCAAAGATAGAAGAAGGCGAAAATGAACACCCAGACCAGGTCGACGAAGTGCCAGTAGAGGCCCATGATCTCGACATTCTCGTAGCGGCCCCTGCGGCTTGTGAAGAAGCCGGGCCGCCCGATGTCGTAGTCGCCGCGCCAGACCTTGCGCGCCGTGATGATCAGGAAGATCACGCCGATCGTGACGTGGGTGCCGTGGAAGCCGGTGATCATGAAGAACGAGGAGCCGAATTGCGCGGCGCCCCAGGGATTGCCCCAGGGCCGTACCCCTTCGGTGATCAGCTTGGTCCACTCGAAGGCCTGCATGCCGACGAAGGTGGCGCCAAGCGCGGCGGTCAACAGCATCAGGATCGCGGTCTTGCGGCGGTCGCGGCGGTAGCCGAAATTGACCGCCATGGCCATCGTGCCGCTGCTCGAGATCAGTACGAAGGTCATGATGGCGATCAGGATCAGCGGAATCTCCTGGCCGCCGATGCGCAGCGCGAAGACCTCGCTCGGATTGGGCCATGGCACGCGCGTCGACATGCGCGCCGTCATGTAGGAGAGCAGGAAGCAGCCGAAGATGAAGGTGTCGCTGAGCAGGAAGATCCACATCATGGCCTTGCCCCAGGACACGTTCTTGAACGCGCGCTGGTCCGAGGCCCAGTCAGCGGCAATGCCTTGCCAGCCGGAAGGCCTTGGCTCCGTTTGGCCGCTATGCACCAGTGTCGTCTCAGCCATCGCCTGCCTCCTAGGTCAGCAGCTGCCGGCAAATGTCGATGAACGTCGCGGCCCAGCCGGCCAGAAGGGCGAAGATGCAGAGCCAGACGAAAAGCAGGAAATGCCAGTACATGGCGCAGAGCTCGACGCCGAGGCGCAGCCGCTCCGGCCGAGCGCCGTTCCAGGCGCTAGCGCTCGTCCTGCCAAGGCCGATCAGACCCCCCAGTATGTGCAGGCCGTGCATGCCGGTGATCAGATAGAAAAAGCTGTTGGCCGGGTTGGCGGCGAGAAGATAGCCATCCTCGGTCAGTTGCCGCCACGCCACGAGCTGCCCGATGAGGAAGCCAAGCGCTGTTACCCCGGCCGTGACAAGACCCAGCCGGACATTGTCGACCTGGCATTTGCGCGCGGCGGCGACGGCGCATTGCAGCGCGATGCTGCTCAGCACCAGCACGCCGGTGTTCAGCCAGAGGAGGCGCGGCAGTGGCAGCGGCCGCCAATCCGACAGGCCCATGCGCATGAAATAGGCGCTGGTGAACAGCGAGAACAGGCAGCCGACGACGGCGAGGAAGACGCCGAGGCCGATCTTGGCGGTGGGCAGGGCCGACCGGTCGAGGTCGACGAAATCCCCTGCCAGGCCTTGTTCCAACCATGGTTTCGCCGTCAGCCGCTGGTGCGAGAGCCACCAGCCGGCGAAACCGGCGATCACAGCCAGGAAGACCAGGATGACGCTCATGCCGGCTCCTTGGAGAGGCCGAAATTGCCCGGCACGTTCTGCGGAATGAAGTCCTCCTTGGCGCCCGGCACGCTGTAGTCATAGGCCCAGCGATAGACAATCGGCAGCTCCTTGCCGAAATTGCCATGGGTCGGCGGGGTCTCCGGCGTCTGCCATTCCAGCGTCGTCGCCCGCCAAGGATTGCCGCCGGCCTCGCGGCCATTGCGGATGCTCCAGATCAGGTTGAACAGGAACACCATCTGGGCGAAGCCGACTATGAAGGCCATGATCGAGATGAACGAGTTCAGATGATGGGCCGACTCCGTCATTATCGTCATATCGGTCAGCTCCGCGTAGCGCCGCGGAATGCCGATCAGGCCAAGATAGTGCATGGGGAAGAAGATCAGATAGGCGCCAAGGAAGGTCACCCAGAAATGGAAGCGGCCGAGTGTCTCGTCGAGCATGCGGCCGGTGACTTTCGGGTACCAATGGTAGATCGCGCCCAGGATCACTAGGATCGGCGCGACGCCCATGACCATGTGGAAATGGGCGACGACGAACATCGTGTCCGACAGCGGTACGTCGACGACGACATTGCCGAGGAACAGCCCGGTCAGCCCGCCATTGACGAAGGTGACGATGAAGGCGAGCGCGAACAGCATCGGTATGGTGAGATGGATGTCGCCGCGCCACAGCGTCAGCACCCAGTTATAGACCTTGATGGCGGTCGGAACGGCGATGATCAGCGTGGTGGTGGCGAAGAAGAAACCGAAATAGGGGTGCATGCCGCTGACATACATGTGGTGCGCCCAGACCACAAAGCTCAGCGCACCGATGCCGACGATGGCCCAGACCATCATCCGGTAGCCAAAAATGTTCTTGCGCGCATGGGTGCTGATGAGGTCGGAGACGATGCCGAAGGCCGGCAGCGCGACGATGTAAACCTCGGGGTGGCCGAAGAACCAGAACAGATGCTGGAACAGGATCGGGCTGCCGCCATTGTGCTGCAGTTGTTCGCCCATCTCGACGATCGCCGGCATGAAGAAGGAGGTGCCGAGCACGCGGTCGAGCAGCATCATCACGCAAGCGACGAAAAGCGCGGGAAAGGCGAGCAGCGCCATCACGGTGGCGGTGAAGATGCCCCAGACGGTGAGCGGCAGCCGCATCATCGTCATGCCGCGGGTGCGCGCCTGCAGCACGGTCACGACATAGTTCAGGCCGCCCATGGTGAAGCCGATGATGAACAGGATAAGTGAGGAGAGCATCAGGATGATGCCCCAGTCCTGGCCGCCGGGCGTGCCGGTCATGATGGCCTGCGGCGGGTACAGCGTCCAGCCGGCGCCGGTCGGTCCGCCGGGCGCGAAGAAGCTCGACACCAGGACCAGCACGGCGAGCAGGTAGATCCAGTAGCTCAGCATGTTGACATAGGGAAACACCATGTCGCGCGCGCCGACCATAAGCGGGATCAGGTAATTGCCGAAGCCCCCTAGGAAGAGCGCGGTGAGCAGGTAGATCACCATGATCATGCCGTGCATGGTGATGAACTGGTAATAGGCCTCGGGGGTGATGAAGTCGAACGTGCCGGGGAAGCCAAGCTGCAGCCGCATCAGCCAGGACAGCATCAGCGCCACGAAGCCGATCGCCGTCGCCGTCGCCGAATACTGGATGGCGATGACCTTGGCGTCCTGCGAGAAGACGTATTTCGTCCACCAGCTGTGCGGATGGTAAAGTTCCATTTCCGCGACTTCGGCCGGCGGTACGGCATCTGCAGGCGTGATATCGACCATGGCGGCACCTCCGTGCCCTGTTCAGCGTGCCTCGACAGTTTCGAGTTTTGCCGCAACGTCCAGACCAGACGCCGTCGCCTGGTCGGCCGAGCCCGTCTTCTGGGGCGCCGACAGTTGCGCGAAAGTCTGCTGCTGGCCTAGCCAGGCCAGGTAGTCCTGTTCGGTATCGACCATGACCACGCCATGCATCAGCGGGTGACCCTGGCCGCAGAGTTCCGCGCACAGGACCTGGAAGGTTCCGGTCCTGGTCGGGGTGAACCAGAAATAGGTGACTGAGCCCGGGATCATGTCCATCTTGGCGCGGAATTCCGGGATGTAGAAATCGTGCAGCACGTCGACCGAGCGCAGCACCATCTTGACCGGCTTGCCGATCGGCAGGTGCAGATCGGCCGCCTCGACCACGACATCGTCCTGGCCGTTGGGATCGCCGGGGATGACGCCGAGCGGATTTTCAGCCGTTATGTCGCGAGTGTCAGAGGTGCCGAGCTTGCCGTCCTTGCCGGGCAAGCGGAAGCTCCATTGCCATTGCTGGCCGATGACTTCGACCTCGGTCGCGTCGCTCGGGACAGTGACGAAGCGGCTCCAGACGAACAGGCCGGGCACCAGAAGGGCGGTAACACCCACTCCCGTGACGACCGTCAGCCACCATTCGAGGCGCTTGTTCTCCGGTTCATAGGCGGCGCGGTTGCCTTCCCGGTGGCGGAAGCGGAACACGCAATAGGCCATGAAAAGCACCACGGCGGCGAAGACGACGCCGGTGATCCAGAAGGTTATGATGATGGTGTTGTCGATATAGTCCCAGTTCGAGGCAATCGGCGTCCACCACCATGGGCTCAGGAAGTGAAACACCACAGAGCCCACAACAACCAAAACGAGTACAAGCGCAATGGCCATGTCCCGTCCTCCCGGCATTCGAGGGGGCGCGAAGCCGTCCCGGTGAATGCCGCTGGCATCATAGCGTGATTTGCGGTTGAAATTCCAGAGCCGACTATGCGTGGGATGTACATGTGGACAAACTGGCGCGTCTGCAGTCACGGAGCCTCGTTTTCAGGTCGGACTGGATCGCGCGATGATCCAATCGGCGGCCGCCGCGAGATCGGCGACGGTCGCGGTCGGCGGCGGATCGAAGCGCTTCTCGTCGCCGCGGCGATATTTGCCGGTGCGCACCAGCAAGGCGCCCGAAAGCCCCGCGCGGAGCGCGCCGGCTATGTCGGCCTCGGCGTCGTCGCCAACCATGATCGCCTGTTCCGGCGGACAATTCATCGAGGCCAGCGCCGAGAGAAAGAATGCCGGTGACGGCTTGCCGAGAACGGTCGCGCGTTTCAGCGAGGCAAACTCCAGTGCGGCGACAAATGGCCCGGCATCGAGGCTGAGCGCGCCATCGGCATCGCGAAATGTCCGGTTAGTGGCGAGAGCCAGCAATTCGGCCCCCGCGACCAGTTCGCGGAACGCGTCGTTCAACACCGCGTAAGTCAATGCGTCGCCAGCGTCGCCGACGATGACGGCGCGCTTGTCGCGGGCCGGCAATTCGCCGAAATCCGGTTCGAGGCCGGGGTGGACCAGCAGATATGGCGCGCGGCCGTTGCGCAGCAGCCATTCGCGCGCGGCCTGCGCCGGGGTGAAGACATCGGCCTTGGCGGCGGTGAGGCCCATCGCCCCCAGATGGTCGAGAACCTTCTTTTTCGACGAGCGCGTGGTGTTGCTGACGAAGCGTATGGAAAAACCGGCCTGGCGCAGACGCGCGACGGCGTCGACCCCGCCCGATATGGCAGTCGCGCCATCATAGATGACGCCTGCGAGGTCCAGCAGCACGCCCCTTGTCATCACCCCAGCATGACGAGGAGCGCGCCATGCGTCAAATGCGAAAGGGATCAGATTGCGGCAAGTAGCTATGCTACCTATGCTTTCGTCGGGCCAAGTCGCCGGCGTGGGGCAGAGATCGACACCGAACTCAGATCAACAACAGCCCCTTCATGCTCGCATTGCCCTTTCGGCCGATGATGATGTGGTCGTGGACGCCGATGCCGAGCGGTTTTGCCGTTTCGATGATCTGCTTGGTCATCTCGATGTCGGCGCGCGACGGTGTCGGGTCGCCGGACGGATGGTTGTGGACCAGGATGATGGCGCTGGCCGAAAGCTCCAGCGCGCGCTTGACCACCTCGCGCGGATAGACCGGCGTGTGGTCGACGGTGCCGACCTGCTGCACTTCGTCGGCGATCAGCCCGTTCTTCTTGTCGAGGAACAGCACGCGAAACTGCTCGCGGTTTTCGAAGGCCATGGCTGACCGGCAATAGTCGAGAAGCTGCGTCCAGTTGGAGACGATTTCGCGGCCGTGCACCTCGCCGCGCGCCATGCGCTGCGCGGCCGCGGCGATCACCTTCAGGTCGACCGCCACCGAGGGGCCGATGCCCTTCACCTCCTGCAGCAGGTTGACCGGCGCGCCGAGCACTTCGGCGAAGGTGCCGAAGCGCGCCAGCAAGGCCTTGGCGATCGGCTTGGTGTCGACGCGCGGGATCAGCCGGAAGAGCAGCAGTTCGAGAAGTTCGTAGTCGGGGAGGGCGTCGGCGCCGGCGGCCGTGAAACGCTCACGCAAACGGTCACGATGGCCATGATAGTGCGGCTGTTCTGGTGTCGCCCTCTTTTCGACCGCCGCTTTGCCGGCCGGCGGTTCGATCCACCGCTCGGAGAAAAATCCCCGCTCGTCATCGCCGGTTTTTCCCATGAACCCGCCACCCCCGAAGGCTTTGAGGGAGACTAGGCCGGCAGGCCGGGGCGGTCGAGTTTTTTCGGCGAGAGCGTGAAGATCTCGCAGCCGGTGTCGGTGACGCCGATCGTGTGCTCGTATTGCGCCGACAGCGAGCGGTCGCGTGTGACCGCGGTCCAGCCGTCCGACAGCACCTTCACATGCGGGCGGCCGAGATTGATCATCGGCTCGACGGTGAAGATCATGCCCGGCCGCATCTCGACGCCTTCGGTGGCGGTGCCGTAGTGCAGGATGTTCGGCGCGTCGTGGAAAAGCTGGCCGACGCCGTGGCCGCAGAAATCGCGCACCACCGAGCAGCGCTCGGCCTCGGCATAGGTCTGGATGGCAGCGCCGATGGCGCCGGTGCGGGCGCCCGGCCTGATCGCGGCGATGCCGCGCATCAGGCACTCATGGGTGACCTCGAGCAGGCGCTCTGCGGCGCGCTTGATGGTGCCCACCGGATACATGCGCGAGGAATCGCCATGCCAGCCGTCGAGGATGTACGTGACGTCGATGTTGACGATGTCGCTGTCCTTCAGCGGCTTGTTGTCGGGAATGCCGTGGCAGACGACGTGGTTGATCGAGGTGCACGACGATTTGGTGTAGCCGCGATAGTTGAGCGTCGCCGGCAGCGCGCCATGGTCCATGCCGAACTCGAAGACGAAACGGTCGATCGTCTCGGTGGTGACGCCCGGCGCGACCATCGGCACCAGCTCGTCGAGGCAGCGTGCGGTGAGCTCGCAGGCCTTGCGCATGCCGGCAAAGCCTTCCTCGCCATAGAGGCGGATCTGGCCGGTGTTTCTGAGCGGTGCCGTGGCGGCGTCGAGATAGGTGACCATTTATGTCCGTTTGCCGGGGTGGTTGGCTCCTGATGCGAGCCGTCACGAAAAATCCCCCCAGATTTGGCACCGGAAGCCGCAAGGTTCAAGGACGAACTGCCGCTGCCGGACTTAAGCCCGCACTATTCGGCCCCGATGGCCGATGTCCCAGCCGTCCGCCCGGTCCGGTGCCGGATTGGCGCGGTGCTTTTCTCATGCGGCTCGACGGGGTAGGGCGAAGGGAAGAGTTTGGAGACTTGATGGCTTCCACGCGCGCAAGATCAATGCTGTCACTGGTTAGGGCGGCCTGCTGCTGCCGGTGTCGCTGCTCGGTCTCGCCCAGCAGCAGGCGATCAGCGCTGCCGCTTCGGGCGGCGCCGGCATCAGCTTGGCGCGGCAGGGCGACCAGGTCGCGCTGCCGCGCATCACCGGCAAGACGCAGGCGCTCGAGCTCCGCGCCGGCCGGGCGCTGCCGGTCAAGTTCCTGAGCAGCGATGCCGGCGCGCTTGCGCTGGCGGCCCATATTCTCCTGGTCGACCAGAATTCGCCGATCCAGGCGGCAGCCGCGCCAGCCGCCATATCCGCGCGGCAGGCGAGCACCAACTAGCCGCGCGCGCCGCCTTCCGCTTGATCTCGGCGGTCGCGGACCGCGCCATCAAACCATTCCCCATTCTTTCGCGCCGCGACCCGCGCGGCGGCCGTCCGTGGTCGCGTGGCGCGCCATTTTCGGAAACATGTTCACTGCAACTTCAACGCAACGCATCAAGACATTCAAGACACTGACGCGCGGTGCCTCGGCCGCGCTGTTTCTCTCGGTCCAGGCCGGGCTTACCGCACTCAGGACACATTCCTGAGTCAAAAGCCCGGCCAAAGCGATTTTTCAGGACGAACGCCGGTGCCGTGACAGCACCGGTCGGGAGACTTGGAATGGACAGATTGCAATTCGAGGTGCCGGTGCGCATCGCGCCTGCGCCCGGCCTGCCGGTCGAGGAGATCTACGGCGTCGAGCAGGCGCTCGATTTCCTGCAGGCCTGGCCGGCCCGTCGCCAGGGCAAGGTCCATGAGGCCGCCTTCAACGCCTGCTTCGGCGCCACGGTGGATGTGGTCAAGACCGAGGATGCCTGTCGCGCCTTTATGGCGTTCTGCCGCGTCAGCGGCCTGCTGGCCAGGGACATGATGGTTCCCGGCAAGCGCGGCGGCGAGGCGAGGGGGCTGCGGGTGTAAGCTTGCATCGTCCGCCTTTGCCGGCATCTAGCGGCTGAATTTCAGGTCCGGCTTGTCGCCGTCCCAACCCTGAAGCCCTCCAGGCGCCTCGCGAAAGCGCAGGCACCTTGTGCCCATCTTGCCGGCGATGCAGATCTGGTCGCCTTTAACGGACCAGCTTACGGACAGCGTGAAGGGCATGGGGCCACGGATGCTTCCCGTCCCATCCTTCTTGAGCGTGAATTTGAGCGTCTTGCCGTCGGGTGTATCCGCAGACCAGGGACGGCCGTCGGCGAGAACGGCGGCTGCCCTCTGCGGCGACAGGAAGGCCTGGTCCTGCGCGGCAAATGCAGCACCACCGGTAAGAATTGCGATCGAGGCTGCCACGAGCGGCACATTGATCTTCATTGCGATCTCCAGTCTTCGCTTGATTTGTTGGAAGGGCAGTCGGCCCGCATTCAGCCCGAAAAAGACACGCCCCGGTGGCGCATCCCAGTCTGCACGCCGCGAACGATCAGCCGGGACAGGATTTCCATGTCCAGCGGCATTCGCGGACGCCAGACATCAAGGAGAAGGGCGATCCGGGGCTGGTCGGCGTGGTTTGTCACCTCGTGCGGGAAGGTGTCGTCCCACAACATGCATTCGCCGTCGGCGATGCGTCTTTCCTGATGGTTGATCATCATGATCGTTGCCGGCCGCCCATCAGCCTGGCGCGGGATGGCGAGGCCAAGGTGAAACCGCATGATGCCGCGAAAAGGTCCGCGATGGCTGGGGATGTGCTTGCGCGGGGCCAGGAACGAGATCGCCGCCGATTTTACCTCCGGGCATCCGGCAAGCAGCCGGCTGAGCACCGGCATACGCACCAGGTTTTCCGGAACCGGAAGATCGTAGGCCTTGAGCACGAACATGCGCCAGTCGAGGCCGTCATTGGCCGAGATCTCCGCCTGCTCCGGCATGATATCGTGGAAGCGCGGCACCTTGCCGTGTTGCACCGAAAGCGCCTCGTCGCGGATCGCCTGCCAGGCGGCGGTGAACTTCGTGGCATTGGGAAAATGCGTGCCGGCATCAAGAATCGCCGGTGCATCTATGCGCTTTTCGTAGATACGACGGACGAGACCGGTTCCGAGATCGTAGGCGCTCGACATTTCATCACCTCGATGGGTTTACAGATATGGTGGGCGATTGCTTCCGGGCTGTTGCTCACGGAGATTTGTTTGCGCTGTTGAACTCTGCCTCCAATGTCATTGCGTCTTCGCGGCCAGCCTGGGGCCGGTGCTGGCGTCGACGATTTCGGGCTTTGCACTGTCGATGACGCCGTCCCAGCCACCGCCGAGTGCCTTGTTGAGCGCGATGTAGTCGGTGGCCAAGGAGACGCGGCTTTGCAGCATCGTGTCCTCGGCCGAATAGAGCGAGCGCTCAGCGTCCAGCACATCGAGCAAATTGGTTTCGCCGGACGTGTAGAGCGTCCGCTCGAGACGCGCCGCGTCGCCGTAGGATTTCGCCGACGAGGCAAGCTTGCCATTCCTGATGCGCTCCTGCGTCAGCGAAACGCTGGCGTTTTCCACATCCTCCAGCGCCGTCAGCACCGATGCCTTGTAGGCGATGAAATACTTGTCGCGCTCGGTCCTGGCGACGTCGGCGGCTGCCTCCAGCTTGCCGGCGCTGAACAGCGGCACGCTGAGCGTCGGCCCAAAGGACCAGCCGATGGTCGAGTTCTTGCCGAGATCGCCGAGCCTGAGGGCCGAGGTGTCGATGTTCCCGGTCAAGCTGACGCTCGGATAGCGGGCCGCCTCGGCCTGGCCGATCCTGGCGGTGTACTGAGCGTATTGCCGCTCCGCCAGGCGCACGTCGGGGCGGGCAAGCAGGATATCGGCGGGAATGCCGGCCGGCACCGGCAGGCGAGGCGCGGGAATAGGCGCGCCACGCTTCAGCCTGTCGTTCAGAGCCGCCGGCGGCCGTCCGGTGAGGACGGAAAGACGGTGCACCGCCTCGGCATAGCTTGCCTCCAGCGTCGGCACGTCGGCCTCGGTGCTCGCTGCCTGTCCCATGGCCTTGGCGACATCGGCTGCCGTCGCCGTGCCGGCTTCAGCCATGGTGCGGGTAAGGGCCGCGGTCTGTTTTTGCGACGCCGCCGAGCGGCGGGCAAGTTGAATACGGGCCTGATAACCGCGCGCCTGGGCGTAGTTCGAGGCGACATCGCCGATCATTGTGAGCAGCGTCGAGCGCAGCTCTTCCTCTGACGCATCCAGCCCGTAGCGGGCCGCCTCGACGCTTCTGCGGTTAGCACCGAACAGGTCCAGTTCCCAACTGGCGTCGAAACCGGATTGATATTCGCTGTAGACACTGTCCGAACCCGAGGTGGTCACGGCTGACTTGTTGCGCGTTGCCGATCCCGAGCTGTCCACGGACGGGAACAGGCTCGCCGCGCTCTGGCGATAGCTGGCGCGGGCCTCGCGTATCCTGGCCTTGGCGGTGGCGACGTCGAGATTGCCGGCAACCGCTTCCTCTACGAGCGCGTCGAGCTCCGGGTCGCTCAGCCGCTGCCACCATTTCGACAATTGTGCCGGCTTTGCCGGCGAAGCCTTCTTCTGGCTGCTCCAGGCCGCCGGCATCGGCAGAAGCGGCTTCTGATAGTCCGGGCCGACGACGCACCCGGCGAGCGTGGTCGCCGCCAGCATGACGACGCTCAGCCTAACCCAACTCGTCATACGCGTTACCTCAAATTCGATTGATCTTTGCCGGGCGCGAACAGTGCGCTCTGGCGGGATGGTCGAGCTGCAGGATCCAATCGGGGTCGCCTGGCGATCAGGCGTTCCCGGTTAGGCTTTCGGGCGAGACGGTAGGCTTTGCGGCTTCGGGCCCCTCGGCCAGCAGCTTGCTCAAATGGCGGGCGAGGAAGCGCTGGATGTCGTCCATGAAGGTGTAGACGACGGGCACGTAGACGAGGCTGAGCACGGTCGAGGAGAGGAGCCCGCCGATCACCGCGATCGCCATCGGCGCGCGCGTCTCGGCGTCGGCGCCGATGCCGAGCGCGATCGGCAGCATGCCGGCGCCCATGGCGATCGAGGTCATGACGATCGGTCGGGCGCGCTTGCGGGCGGCGTCGAGCAGCGCCTCGAAGCGGCCGAGGCCACGCTCCTTCTCGGCGACCAGCGCATATTCGACGAGCAGGATCGAGTTCTTCGCCGCGATGCCCATCAGCATCAGAAGGCCGATCAGCGGCGTGACGCCAAGCGCGTTGCCGGTGAGGAGCAGCAGGCCGAGCGCGCCGCCGACCGAGAGCGGCAGCGCGACCAGGATGGTCACCGGCTGGACGAAGCTGCGGAACAGGAGGACCAGCGTCAGATACATCAGCAGGATGCCGGCGGCGATCGCCGTGGCGAAGCCGGTGAACAGCTCCTGCATGCGGGCGGCGTCGCCGCGCGCCAGCTCGTGGACGCCGGCCGGCAGGCTCCGCATGATCGGCAGGGCGCGGATGGCCGCGGTGCCTTCGCCTAATGTCAGACCGGAAAGATCCGCCTCGACGGTGGCGCTGCGGCTGCGCTCCACCCGGGTCAGGCTGTTCGGCCCGGCGTTGAAGCCGATGTCGGCTACGGCGCCGAGCGGGACTGTGCCCTTGGAGCCGGTCAGCGGCAGGACGGCAAGCTTTGCCGGATCGTCGATGACGCCGTCCGGCAGGGTGACGACAATCGACACCTGGCGATCGCCAAGGTTGAACTTCGCCAGGTTGGTGTCGGTGTCGCCGATGGTGGCGATCTTGACCGTCGCAGCGATCTCCGTCGGCGTGACACCAAGCTCGGCCGCCTTGGCGCTGTCGGGGCGCACGATCAGCTCGGGCTTGGTGGTCGCGGCGGTCGAGGTCGGGTTGATCAGGCCGGGCACCGACTTCATCTCGTCGATCAGGGCATCGCTCGCCTTTTCGAGCGCTGCGCCATCATCGCCGACCAGCGTGATCGACACCTTGGCGCCGGAGAAGCCGTCGGCGCCGAACTGGATGCGGGCACCAGGAATGTCGTTCAGCTTCGGCGAGGCTTCGGCTTCGAACGCCTGCTGGCTGAGCAAGCGTTCGGCGCGCGGCTTCAGATTGATCGTGACGGTGGCGGTGCGCACCTCGGCCGAGCTCGAACTCTGGTTCGGCCCGCCGCCCGAGGAAGCGGCCGTGCCGATCGTGGCGAAGACGCTGTCGACGGCCGGTTCACGCTCGAGGCGCTCTGTAATGTCCTGCACCACGGCCGTTGTCTGCTCGATCGTCGAGCCCGGCTGCAGTTCGACCGAGATCATTGAGCGGCCGCGATCGGCCGCCGCCATGAATTCGGTAGGCAGTTTCGTGGCCAGGAGCATCGAGCCGGCGAAGAAGGCTATGCCGGCGAACAGCGTGATCCAGCGGCAATTGAGCGCCTTGCGCAGCAGCCAGAGATAGGTCGGCACCCAGGCCGGGAGGTCGTCCTCGCTGTGGCCGCCGGCGCGCACCAGATAGGCGCCCAACAGCGGCGTGAGCATGCGCGCCACCAGCAGCGAGAACAGCACCGACACGCAGACGGCGATGGCGAAGCTGATGAAGAATTTTCCGGGAATGCCGGGCATGAAGGCCACCGGCAGGAACACCGCGACGATGGTCGCGGTGGTCGCCACCACGGCAAGGCCGATCTCGTCGGCGGCCTCGATCGCCGCCTGATAGGCGCTGGCGCCGGTCTGGCGCATATGGCGAACGATGTTCTCGATCTCGACGATGGCGTCGTCGACGAGGATGCCGACCACCAGCGACAGCGCGAGCAAGGTGATGTTGCTCAGCGAGATGTCCAGGGCCGCCATGACGGCGAAGGTCGGGATCAGCGACAGCGGCATGGCGACGGCCGACACCAGCGTCGCCCTGATGTCGCGCAGGAACAACCAGACCACGCCGACGGCGAGCAGGGCGCCGAGCCACAGCGCCTCGAGGGCCGCGTCATAGCTTTCCTGCACGAAACCGGACGAGGAGGTGACCTCGCTGAACTTCGCCCCAGTGGCTTTCGCGCCGATTTCGGCGATCGCCGCGCGCGCGGCCTTGACGACGTCGATCTCGCTCGATCCGACCGACCTGTAGACGTTGAAGGCAACGACTTGCTTGCCGTCGAGATAGGCGGCCTGGCGCGGCTTCTCCCAGCTGTCGACCACGGTGCCGAGATCGGAAAGCTTGACGTCGCCGGCGCTGGAAAGCGCCATGCGGGTGTCGGCGAGCGCCTCGACCGTGGTGGCGCTGGCCAGCGTGCGCACAGACTGCTCCTGGCCGCCGATGGTGGCGCGGCCGCCGGGCTGGTTGACGTTGTTCGATGCCAGCGTCTGGCTGACGTCGCCGGCGCTGATGCCGAGCGCGGCCAGGCGGTCGGGATCGAGCTCGACGCGGATGACACGGTCGACGCCGCCGGAGCGGGTGATCTTGGAGACGCCGTCGACGCCGAGCAGGGCCTTGGCCACGTCGTTGTCAATGTACCAGCTCAGTTGATCGGGCGACATGGTCGGCGCCTCGACGACATAGGTCAGCACCGAATTGCCGTTGGCGTTGACCTTGGCCACGACCGGTGTCTGGGCGGCGGCCGGCAGGCTGGACTGCACGCCCGAGACCGCGTTGCGGACGTCGTTGGTGGCAGTCTCCGGATCGGTGCCGAGGGTGAACTCGACCGTGGTGACGGACGAGCCCTCGCTGATCGAGGTCGAGACATCGTCGACGCCTTCCAGTGTCGCCACGGCATTCTCGATCACCCGCGCGACCTGAACTTCCATCTCGCTCGGAGCCGCGCCCGGCTGCGCCACAGTCACGGTGACGGTCGGCAGGTCGATGTCGGGCATGTTGTTGGTGCGCAGCTGCATGAAGCCGTAGAGGCCGGCGATGGTAAGCGACAGGAAGAGCACGATGGTCGGAACCGGGTTGCGGATCGACCAGGAAGAAATGGCGTTCATTGCGCGCTCCCCGTCGAGCCCGCGGCAGCGCCGGCGTCGGCCACGGCGGAGGCGACGCGCACCAGATTGCCGTCCGAGAGGAAGCCGGCGCCGGCGACCACGACATGATCGCCTTCGGAGAGACCGCTTTCGATGGCGACACGGCCGCTCTGGCGCGTGCCGGTCGTGACGAGACGCGCGCTGACCTTGTCGGCAGCGTCGACGACGAAGACAGCCGGCTTGCCGTCATGCCAGACAAGCGCGGCTTCGGCGACGCTCAGCCGTTGCGAGGCGGCGGTCGCGATCGAGACGCGGGCGAACATGCCCGGCTTCAGGCGGGAGGCTTCGCCGAGCGAGACATAGACGGTGGCGAGCCGCGTGGTGGTGTTGACCGTTTCGGCGATCGAGGAAACGCTGCCGGCAAAGTGGCGGCCGGAGGCGTCGACAACGTCGGCGGCCTGCCCAACGGAGATCGCCGCCAGGTCCTTCTCGGGCACAAGCACGCCGACCTCCAGCCTGCCGTCGCGGATGATCTTCATCAGTTCGGTTCCGGCCTGGACGATCGACCCGGCGACCGCCGGCTTGCTGGAGACGATGCCATCGAACGGCGCACGGATGGTGGTGCGGTCGAGCTCGGCCTGCAGCCGCTCAGTGGCGGCTTGCGCCTGGTCGACCCCAGCCTTGCCGGTCTTGACGGCGGTTGTCTTCTCCTCTGCAGTCTCGGCGCTGACGGCGTTGCTGGCCAAGAGTTTGTCGGCGCGGGCGGCTGCCGATTTCGCGGATTCAAGCGTCGCCTGCGCCTCCGCGACCGCTGCCTTCTGCTCCGCGAGCTGGGCTTTGAGCAGCGAGTCATCCAGCCGGGCCACGACATCGCCCGCCTTCACATGATCGCCTTCGGCAACCAGCACGTCGGTCAGGCGCAAGCCGCTCTCCTCCGCTCCAATCGTCGCTTCCTGCCAGGCGGCGACCGTGGCGGTGGCGCTGACGGAAGCCGTGATCGCCTCGGAGCGGACCACCTCGACGGAAACGGTCAGCGTGGCGGCCTGAGCGGCCGTCCGCGCCGCTGGTTCGGGCGCGCCGCGGCCATAGGCTTTCAGCGCCACGACGGCGGCGAGCGCAACCAATGCGGCCAGCAGGAGGAGATGCCTCTTACGCAATTTTCTGGTCATGATTCTTGCTGCTTGAAGGGTCGGAGAGCGGAAGCGATAGGCGGTAGGCGGCGAAGCTCAGCCGGATCGCGCCCTTGAGCGTCTCCGCCGGCAGGACCAATGGCGTGGAGCGGGCGCGGTGGCCGATCGGCAGGCCTGGGCCGATGGAGGCGATCAGCCGCAGCATCATCAGGGCTTCCCACAATTGTCGTGCTTTCGTTTTTCAATGACTGCAGTCTGCCGCCTGCAGAACCGGCCGGCCCGTGAACGGGTGGGTCAGCGGGCCGGCCGGTGCAGCCGGTCAGAGTTGTTCGCCATTCCGGGGTAGGGGTGGCGGAAGCTGTCCGCCGCCAGGCAGACCTCCGGGGCCGGCTGCATCGTCCGGCGGATTGCCCCAGGGACCGGGGGGAGGGCCGTGGGGTCGTTCCGCCGAAGCGAGGATCTCGAGCTGCTCGGGCGTCAGCTTGGTGCGGAGCGCTGAGATCGCGTCCTTGAGCCTGGCTGCCGCGATGGCGTGCTGCGTCACGTCGTCGGCCAGCTTCTCCTGGAAGGCGAAGGGATCGCGGGCCTCAGGCTTGCCGGCGGGACCGTTGCCTGCCGCATCGGGGCCGCGCCCGCCGGTGCCGCCCGGACCATGGTCGGGCCGCGGTGGCGCCAGCACCGCCTGCAGGGCGCTGGTATAGTCGCGCCAAGCGTCGAGCTGCTCGGATCGCACACCGATCTTGGTCTCAAGCGCGGAAAGCCGGGCCGCGAGCATGAATTCCGGCGGCGGTCCCATCCGGCGTTCACCAAAGCGCTGCGGACCGTGGCCTTCCGGACCGAAGCCGTCCGGTCCGTGCCGCATCGGCCCATGTGGGCCGGGCCAGGGCATTGGCCCCCGGTCCGCGCCGTCCGGCTGCGCCAGCATCGGCGGCTGGTCACCGGGCGCATCCGGCTGCGCCGCCAGCACGGGATGAATGGCCGCGACCGAGAACAGGCCGAGCGCAAAAAGTCTGCTTCGCATGACGTAATCCTTTCCTGCATGCTTCGGATCGCTGGAGGATAGGAAGCGTCTTTTGCCGCTTTGCTTCGGCGCGTTGCTGAAGGTTTCCGCAAAAGGGAGATTTGTTTCCCAATGTTTCCGGGCGCCGGGTGGAAACATTGGGTTGCAATTTTCCATGCCGCTTGCCCGCCGCGCTCCTATAATCGCCGGCAAACAAGCAAACAGGGCAGGAAATGCAGGCGGGCAGGTAATGCAGGCACAACCCCACATCCTCGTCGTCGACGACGACCGCGAAATCAGGACGCTGCTCGGGCGCTATCTCGATGGGCAGGGCTTTCGCGTCTCGGTGGCGGCTGACCGGCGCGAATCCGAGCAGAAGCTCGGCTCGGGCCAGTTCGACCTGATCGTGCTCGACGTCATGCTGCCCGACGGCTCGGGCCTCGACATCTGCAGGGCGCTGCGCGATCGCAAGCCGCATATTCCGGTCATCCTACTGACGGCGCTGAAGGAGGATGTGGACCGCATCATCGGGCTGGAGCTCGGCGCCGACGACTATCTCGGCAAACCGTTCAACCCGCGCGAGCTTGCCGCCCGCATCCGTGCCGTGCTCAGGCGCTCAGCACCGGAAGAGGCTCCGCCGCGTGTGCGCGTCTACCAGTTCGCCGGCTACAGGCTGGAGCCGGACACGCGCAAGGTGATGGATGCCGAGGGCGCGCTGATCGACCTCACCGGCGCTGAGTTCGACCTGCTGCAGGTCTTCCTCGACCGCCCCGGACGGCTGTTGTCGCGCGATCAGTTACTCGATCTGACGCAAGGCCGCGAGCGTGACCCGCTCGACCGATCCGTCGACGTGCTGATGAGCCGACTGCGGCGCAAGTTCGGTGACGCGGGCGAGGGTCCGCTGTTCAAGACGGTGCGCAATGGCGGCTACCAGCTCACCGCGCGCGTCGAGACGGCCGAGGCCGAAGCATGACCTCGCTGCGCCGGCGCCTGATCATCCTGCTGGTCGCGTCGATCGTCGGCGTCGTGGGCCTTGCCACGTTCGTCGCGATCAAGGTGCTCGGCGGGCCGTCCCCCGAGCTCATCATGCGGCCGGTCGCCCGCCAGGTGCAGCTCATGGTGCAACTGGTTCCGGGCCATGTGGCCGGTCCGAGTGACGCGCCGATCAACATCAGCGACCGTCCCGCCGACGGTTTCGAGGACCTCAAGCACACGCGAGTGCTCAACGACATCCTGCATGACGACGGTCTCGACCTTTCGGCGACCGTCAGCCGCAACCCCGGCAGTCCCGGCATGGTCGCCTCGGTCGCGCTGCCCGGCAATCGCTGGATGATCGTCGACGTGCCGGACTTCAATCCACCGCGCGATGTCTGGTTCGTGCTGGCCGGCTGGATCACGCTGATCGCGCTCGGCGCCACG
The DNA here is from genome assembly GCF_003952505.1 of Mesorhizobium sp. M4B.F.Ca.ET.058.02.1.1. NCBI lineage: Bacteria > Pseudomonadati > Pseudomonadota > Alphaproteobacteria > Hyphomicrobiales > Phyllobacteriaceae > Mesorhizobium > Mesorhizobium sp. M4B.F.Ca.ET.058.02.1.1. Next base: position 454,711 of record NZ_CP034450.1, read on the forward strand.
GCGGTCTCGGTCTATTTCACCGCCGTGCTGGTGCGGCCGCTGGAGATGCTGGAGACGGCGGTCAGCAAGATCGGATCGGACGGCGTGCTGGCGGCGGTGCCGGAGAAGGGGTCGGCGGAAGTCCGGGCGACGGCGCATGCGCTCAATCAGCTCTCCGCCAGGCTGAAGACGGCGATGGAGAGCCGCATGCGGCTGGTCGCCGCCGCCGGCCATGACCTGAGGACGCCGATGACGCGGATGCGGCTCAGGGCTGAATTCCTCGACGACGACCGCGAAAAATGGCTGCACGACCTCGATGAGCTCGACCGCATCGCCGACAGCGCGATCCGGCTGGTGCGCGAGGAGGTCAACCAGGATGCCGTCGAGCCGGTCGACCTGGCGAGGCTGCTGCGCGACATCCAGGCCGAGATGATCTCGCTCGGACATCCGGTCTCTGTCGGCCAGCTCGACAAAGTCTCGGTCAAGGCCGGCGCGCTTGGCCTCAGGCGGGCTCTGCGCAACCTGATCGTCAACGCCGCTACACATGGCAGGGGCTGCAGCGTTGCCCTGACGAGCGCCGGCGGCCAGGCCGTGCTGACCATCGACGATGATGGGCCGGGCATTCCGCCGGAACTGCTCAACAAGGCGTTCGAGCCGTTCTTCCGGGTCAATCCGGGGCGGCTGCAATCGATACCGGGGGCGGGGCTGGGGCTGGCCATCGCCAAGGAGATCATCGAGCGCTACGGCGGGACGATCGCTCTAGAGAACAGGGCGGGCGGGGGCTGTCGCAGAGGGTGGCTTTTCGAGCCGTTTCCTAGTGCAAAGAACACCAGTCAACTCGAAGCCTTGCGCGTGCGCATGCTCACTTAACCTGTTCAATCTCAGGAGCCGGCGCTAGGCCTTTCGGCGTTGCCTGCTAGGTTGGCGATTGCGTATTCGCCGGGAACAATGCAGCCTAGGCTTGGGGTTCGAGAAGCTACTTCCCGGGCGGGACCATGCAGGACGGATTCGCGGCACGGCAACTGGTGCAGAAGTCATGACACGCGCTCAGTTGGCCGGTGTCATCCTGGGCTTGTCGCTGGTAGCGGCGCTTACCATTGTCCGGGCGAGCGACCCGCAGCCGTTGAGACTCGCCCGCGAAGCGACGTTCGACCAATATCAGCGGCTGGCACCTCGCAGCTTCGAGGCGATGCCCGTCCGCGTGGTCGACATAGACGAGGCTTCATTGCGGCAGTTCGGGCAGTGGCCGTGGCCCAGGGATCGCATGGCGGCTCTGGTCGACAAACTGACGGAGCTTGGCGCGGCAGTCATCGCGTTCGACATCCTTTTCGCCGAACCCGATCGTCTGTCGCCTCGCAGTGTTGTCCGCGACGTGCCAGGCATCGATCCTGCCCTGCTCGATCGCCTGCCCGACAACGACGAGATCTTCGCCCGGTCGATCGCCGGCAAGCCGGTTGTCCTGGGTTACGGCATCTCCAACGAAGGGAACTATCATCCGCAGGTGAAGGCTGGCATTGCCTTTACGGGCGAGAGCCCGGTCGATGCTCCTCCCCATATCAGGGCAGCCACACCGCTGCGGCCGCAGCTTGAGGCCAATGCCGCCGGCATCGGACATATCAGCCTCAATCCAGGCAAATCGACCGCTGTCGTGAGGACAGCTCCACTCTTTCTGACTGATGGCGAGCAGCTTTATCCGGGTCTTGCTCTCGAAGCCATGAGGGTAGCGCAGGGCGCCTCCACCTATCTGATTGCCGGCGCGCCGGAAGGGCAGGGCATAATGACCTCCGTCAAGATCGGCGACTTCGTTATCCCGGTGACCTCGGCAGGCGAACTCTGGCTCTATGTCAGTCCCGACAGGGCGGAACGGTATGTTTCGGCGAAGGACGTGCTTGCACCCAATGGCGTCTCGCCCCAAACAAGGGCCGCGATCGAGGGCAACATCGTGTTTGTCGGCACCTCCTCCGCCGGGCTGCAGGATATTCGTGTCACGGCGCTCGGTGAGAACGTGCCGGGCGTCTCGCTCCACGCGCAGATGGTTGAACAGGTACTGTCCGGCCACTATCTGTCGCGGCCCGACTGGGCAAACGGGCTGGAAATCGCGTCGATCGCGATGCTGGGCAGCCTTCTGGTGCTTCTCACGATTTTCGTAAGCCCCGCGATTGCTCTCGCCTGCGGCCTGGCGATCACCGGTATGGCGCTCGTCGCATCATGGCTTGCCTTTTCGCTTGCGGGACTGCTGTTCGACCCGTTTGCGCCAATCGTCATGGGCTCGATCACGCATTTCGCGACCACCTCTTTCCGCTTCCTGGTGACTGACCGGGAGCGGCGCGCGATCCGGCGGGCCTTCGGTCAATATCTGTCGCCATCGCTGCTCTACCGTATCGAGCACACCCGCGACGCGCTTCGTCTTGGCGGCGACGACCGCGAGCTGACCGTGATGTTTGTCGATGTACGCAACTTCACCGAGATCAGCGAAAGACTGCCGCCCACCGCCGTCGTGCGGTTTCTGAACACGCTTCTCGACGCGCTCAGCCGTCATGTCACCGCCAACGAAGGCACACTCGACAAGTTCATCGGCGATTCGATCATGGCCTTTTGGAATGCCCCGATCGATGTCGCCGATCATCCCGCCAAAGCCGTTCGCGCGGCATTGGCCATGCGCGAGACGATTGCTCGCCTCAACGAAAGCGACGCATTCGGATTCGGCGCCGAGCAGACGGTTCGCATCGGCATCGGAATCCATACCGGCGTCGCCTGCGTCGGAAACATGGGTGCTGAGTCGCGATTCAACTATTCGGCGGTGGGCGACGCAGTGAACACCGCAGCGCGTATCGAGACGGTGTGCAAGACGGTGAGCTTCGACATCCTCGCGTCCGACGACACCGTAAGATCGCTGCCAGGCTGGGCTTTCCTCGACGCGGGATCGCTGGAGCTCAAGGGAAAAAGGGCGAGGACGAGAATCAATGCCGTCGTCGGCGATGAAAGTGTTGCCTCGTCGCCGGATTTTGCGGAATTGCGGCTTCTGCACGGCAAGCTCGTCGAAGCGTTGCGTTCGCGCTCGCCTGGCAGCCGAAAGATCATCGCGGCGGCCAAAGCCAAGGCCGCGGGCCTGCCGGCGGGCTTGCAGGACTTCTATGGCAGGATATCGCGCAGAGCGGATGATTTTCTTGCCAAACGGGCGGGTGCGGCGGCGGAAGCGAATGCCGGCTATGCGGAGCAACAATTCGGCTCCAACTCCTGACCTGCATTTGGACAGGGCAGTTGACCGCCGCGCTCGCTGCTCTTCAAGGGCAATGAGTTCGGCCACACCGATCTAGAAGCACTTAGCCCCGACCGGCCAGCGAAGCCGAATAGCGGAAGCGCCAGGAAAAAGAGCAGCTATCCGTTGCTCTTGCCGCCGCCCTATCCCTTCTTGCCAGGACCGTAGGATTTTCCGGGATTGCTGGGGTCGTGCTTGCCGGGGTCATTTCCATGACCGTTGTTGCCATCATCCGTTGGCGGGGCCGGCGGGTCCGGCGGATCCGGCGGATTGGGTGTGCCCGGACTGGGTGGACTGGGCGCCCGTTGCTGCTGCGGCCGCGGCGTATGCTCCTGCTGAATGGCGGCCGTAAGCCCGCAATTTCCGCCCGTACCGAAGCCTCCCGAAAGCTGCTGAGTGCCGGTCAGAAACGGCAACGCCCGCTGGGTGCCGAGTGCGGTGAGCACAGATCGATTGACCTTGGTAACGTCGCTCATAGCGCCTGATGGCGACGCGACCACACAATCGCAACGCTGCTTCAGTTCCCGGCATCCGCCACCGCTGCAGAACCGAGCCGACCCCTTCAGGAGCACGACGGCGGTTTTGCCGTTGGGCGCGATGTGAACATCGAATGCTGTTCCCCGCACGCCTATCGTGCCTGCAGGCGTGACGATCTGGTAGGCGGACGAGGACGAACTTCCGCTTATCCAGCGAAACGTTCCCTTGGCAGCGCGGATGGTAAGGTTCTTCACCGAATTATCATCGTTGAAGACGTACTTGTCGATGACGACGGAGGAACCCCACCCTACCGCCAGCTTGGTGCCATCCATGAACACGAATTGGCCAAGCCCGGTATTGGATGTCCTGATACGTTCGTCCCGGTGAACGGGTGCGCTGACCACCAGCGGTCCGGTTGCGCCGGTGACGGCAGTCTTGATCACGACTGCCTTGCCGACTGTTTCGGCGGCGGCTATCGGTGTCGCATTGTTGAGCGTCGCGGCAAGCGCGACAACAGCAACCCACCTCAAGGACGGCATTGCATCCTCCTGTAAGATCGATCTTTATTAGCAATTTCTTTATTAGCACATGTACCAAAGGTTGTCTTTACGGGAGGGCATACGTCAATTTGAGTAGACATGGCTCGTTTCCGCAGGCGAAGTTCGATCGGCAATTCGCAATTCGGCGGCGACCCGATGAACGGCCATCTGGACGAAATTCGCATCACGGTCGGTCATAACCGTTACGAGCTCGGACACGAGCTTCACGCCGCCGACTGCGGCTTTTCCCAAGGTCAAAAAATGCCGCGCGGTGCAAGGCAGGCATACTGGGCCGGCCTCAATGCGTCAGCGGTTGAACTTGCCTTCGTAGCCGTAGGAAATGTCACTCGGCAGACTGAGCGCTGCTTGCCGGAATTCGAGATTGAATATCTGATCCGTATACCGGCCATCGTTCAACAGCCCGTCCCATGCGAAGAACGCGGCAACCGCGACAAGGATGAGCATAAACGTTCGCATCGGAACCCCCTCTCTCAAGAGGGCTGAAGCTCTCCCATGGAATGCTTGCGCATCCTCAACACCAGCAAGCGCGTGGCCGCGAACGGTGTCATGACGAGAAACGTCATCGCGACGCTGATGAGGAATGACAACTGACAGAATGCGCTGGGAACGTAACAAACAGCTTCCATAGACCTAACCCCTTCAAACCACGGTTACTCTGGTGGCCTCCCTCCGCCCGCTCTCCAAGCATGATCCTGCTTCGGCAGAAATACAATAGGTTGCTAATATAAGATTGTCATCGCTTTGCTCTCCGCTGGCCAGCAGCACGAGCCTCGGCCTCAGCTTCTCAGTATTTGATTTTTCTTGATTCTATAGGTCCCAGCCCGGCAGATACGCGTCGCGCGACGTCTCTAACTAGATGATGGATCGCGCTCGGCTCGTTCTTGGCATATGCCGTGAAGAATTCCATCGACTGTGCAACCTGATAAATTTCCCGGAAGTTCCGCGACATCAACCCATCGTTGTCTTCAAACGGGTTCAACATCACGCACTCCATCCGCTCTACGGCGTCAGGAAATCTCGCGAGGTAGGCTTTGAGGAACTCCTCGATCTGTTCGTCGCTGAAATGCTTACCCATGGTCTCCTCCGCGCAGCAGTACATAGATAGCTAGTCCGGCAATCAGCAGGAGGATTGTAGTCTGCTGAGAGTTGTAAGGGTCGGCGAAGACGCCGAGCTCTGTGAAACCTCATATCGGGGTTCGCTGTTAGAGCAGCCGGCGAGAGCCGCAGCAGCCAGGCAAAGAACGGCAGTTCACATTTCCCCCTCTATTTCGCATGAGGAGCGGGAGCGTGACAGGTATCGCCCGCGCCGACAAAGCCGGGAGGGATATTGGCCATAAATTGGACAGCGAAGGGAGATTGCCAGCAAAGTGCTTGCTGGTACGCCCAAGGGGAATCGAACCCCTGTTACCGCCGTGAAAGGGCGGTGTCCTGACCGCTAGACGATGGGCGCGCTCAGATGAAGCGGCTTATAATTGCGTTGTTCGCAGCCGGCAACCCGTCTGCCGCTGCCTGCGACAACTTTTTTCTAGAGTGGCAAAAACCGCTCTTTCGGCGAGCCAAAGGCGCGGTTTTCGGCCTCGCGTAATCTTCCGGGATGTTCGGTGCTTTGCCTCGGCCGGCAGAAGTAAGCCGCCGCCGTCGCTAGCCGCGCCGGCGGCAGCGCCAGTTCCAGTCGCGCTCGGGGCCGACGTCGACATGGACGGATTCGGTGTGGCAATAGGTGCCGACGCCGCCGCGGCCGGGCATGGTACGGATGTAGCTCGCCAGCTCCCATTTGGAGACGCCGGGAACCTGGATGTCGGCGGCGGCGCAGTACATGTGCAGCGAATTCTTGGCGCCGTTGGCGCGGCGGTTGCGGGCCGGGTCGCGATAGCCTGAGGTGACGACCATCTTGCGGCCATAGTGGCCCTCGATCGTCTTCAGCACGCGCACCAGCGACGGCTTCAGGCAGGCGACGTCGACGCTTTCGTTCTGCTTCAGCAGGCCATTGGGCGCCAGCCTCGCCATGCCGGCGGCCGACGCCACCTGGTAGGAGCCGCCCTCGTCCTCGTTAAGGTCGACGTCGCTCTCATCGTCGATGCCGGATTTGCGCTTGATCTCGAACAGCGCGGTCTGGCGCACGCCGGGCAAGGCATCGGCGCCGGTGATGTGATTGCTTGGATCGTCGAGCGAGGCCAGTTGCACCGGCTTTTCGGCCGGGGTGGCGGAAGCGAGCGTGATGATCGGCTTGGCGGGCGCAGTCGCCTTGGCAACGGCCGGCTGCTCGCCCGAGCGCGCGTTGACCAGCGGCGCTGGGGCTGCCGAGGCCGGCGTGGTGCTGAACAGCGAGGCAAACAGGCCCTTCTTCGGCGCGGCGATCTGCTGCTGGGGTGCTTCGCCCGCCGTCACGTAGACGCCGTTGTTCATTGGCTGCGCGGCCGCCGCTTCAGCCTGCGGCTTGGGCGCGGTCGCGGCGGCGTCGCCAGCAGCGACCTGCTGGGCCACGACCTGTGTCTGTTCGGCTGTCTGCGCGGGCTGAACCAGCGGCTGCGGCGTGTTGCCGGCAACGGTGTCGGCACCGGCCGGCACGTTGATAGGGAAGGCCGATCCCGGCTTCGTCACCGGCACGTAGGCGACCTTTTCAGGCAAGGGCTTGTCGCCATCACCCATTACGGTCGATATCGCCTCCGAAGAGGCCGAAGTCACCTGCAGCGACGAATCGGTTGATGTTGCTGGCTTGGCGCTGGTTGCAGCGCTCATCTCGGTGGAGGTGGCATTATAGCCGGGCATGCCGACCGACATGGTGGGGTCGCCGGCGGAGGTGCAGGAGGCCAGAAGCACGGAGAAAAGCGCTGCCGCAATGCTGCGACCTTCCCTCCGCGCGAGACGCCAACCACCGGACTTCAAAACTAAATTCCCCCTCGGTAGCCGGCCGGCTCGTCATCGCCGCAGCGTTCTACGCCCCTCGCTACGACTGTTCTGTTCCCAAACCGGAAACGGGACCTGTGTCAAATCTGCAAGCCTCGGAAGTAATCGTTTTTTCCAGGCGAATTGAAGCCACCAGATAGTTGACGCCACCATTTCGACCTGTTTTGACGGGCCGTCAACTCACCAGACATTACAGTCTGTTACACGCGCACCTTGACATAGGTGCCCGGCGCATCCCCCAAGGTTTTCATATGCTTGCCGGGTTTGCGCGCCTGCACGCGCGCGTTGTTCTGGGTTTCGACCCAGTGCTGCCAGTGCGTCCACCAGGAGCCGGGATGCTCCACGGCCGAGGCGAACCACTGGCCGAAGTCGCCCACCGGCTTGCCGCCCGTCCAGTACTGGTACTTGTTCGCGGTCGGCGGATTGACGACGCCGGCGATGTGGCCGGAGCCGGCCATCACATACTCGACGCTGCCGCCGAAATAGCGCGAGCCGAGGAACACCGAGAGCGCCGGCGCGATGTGATCCTCTTTGGTCGCCAGGTTATAGACGGGGATCTTGATATCGGCCAGCGAGACGGTGCGGCCGGCAAGCTCCATCGTGCCGCGCGACAGATTGTTCTCGAGATAGCAGTTGCGCAGGTAGAAGGAATGGTTGGCCGCCGCCATGCGGGTTGAATCGGCGTTCCAGTACAAGAGGTCGAAGGGCAGGGGATCCTTGCCGCGCATGTAGTTGTTGATGACATAGGGCCAGATAAGGTCGCCCGAGCGCAGCATGTTGAAGGCGGTCGCCATCTTGGTGCCGTCGAGATAGCCCTTCTCGTTCATCGAGCGCTCGACCGCCGCCACCTGATCCTCGTCGACGAACACTTTCAGGTCGCCGGCATGGGTGAAGTCGACCTGCGTGGTGAAGAAGGTCGCCGATTTGATGCGGTTGTCGCCTTCCTGCGCCAGCAGCGCCAGGGCCGCCGCCAGCAGCGTGCCGCCGACGCAATAGCCGATGGCGTTGACGTCCTTCTCGCCGGTGGCCTTCTCGACCATGTCGAGGCCGTATTGCAGGCCTTCGCGGATATAGGCTTCCCAACCCTTGGAACCGTGGCGCTCGTCTGGATTGATCCAGGAGATGACGAAGACGGTATGGCCTTGCTCGATCGCCCAGCGGATGAAGGATTTCTGTGGGTTGAGATCGAGGATATAGAACTTGTTGATCCATGGCGGGCAGATCAGCAAGGGGCGCTTGAGCACTGTCTCGGTCGCCGGATCGTATTGGATGATCTCGGCGACGTCGCTGCGGCCGACCACCTTGCCGGGCGTCGTCGCTACGTTCTTGCCGATCTCGAAGGGCGAGTAGTCGGCCTGCCTGAGCTTCAGGTCGCCCTTGCCGGCGGCGATGTCCTCGGCCAGCATCTTCATGCCGCGTACCAGATTCTCGCCATTGGACGCGACGGTCTCGCGAAACAGCTCCGGATTGGTCAGGATGAAGTTCGACGGCGCGATCGCGTTCGACACCTGCTTGACGTAGAAGCTGGCCTTGTGGCGGGTGTGCTCGTCGAGCCCCTCGGCATGCTCGACCAGATCGCCTGCCCAGCGCGAGGTGACGAGATAGGCCTGCTTGAGGAAATCGAAGAAGGCGTTGCGGCCCCATTCCGGGTCCTGGAAGCGCTTGTCGCCGCGTTCGGGCTTGACGGCGTCGTCCGGCGCCTCGGCATTCGGGCTGACGCGCTGGATGGCGTTTGCCCACACCGTCATGTAGCCGGCGAAGAGCCGCGTCTGCGCTTCCAACGCGCGCTGCGGATCGGAGAGCCAGTATTCGCTGAGCTTAGAGAAGGTCTTGACCATGTCGACCACCGGCTCGGCGACATGGTCGCGCACCTCCCCCTTCTCGCGCGGCTCGGCCCAGGCGGAAGCCGCCTTGCCGGCCTGCTCGATCATACGCGCCATGTTCAACGCGAAGCGTTCAGGGTCCTTGACCAGATATTGCTCGACCGTCGAAGGTCCGCCATCTTCCGCTTTGTCCGAATCGGGCGCTTTGGACATGGTTCGCGGGGTTCCTCCCGGGGCGTTTTCTTGACATATTATCATGGGACATCTGACCGGGTCCAACACGCTCTAACCCGGCTGCCAGGAAAACAATATGACGATTAATATTGGCAAGACGGTTTTTTCGGCAAGCGCACGCATTTGCCGCATGGCCGCGGCGATGGCCTTGCTGTCTGCCGGTCTGGCGGCGGGCGGCTGCTCGACGAGCAACACCACGAACGCGGCGCCGGTCGCCGGCGTCGAAGGGCCAAAGGACACCGGTTCCTATCCGAACCTCAACATCCCGCCGCAGGTGGCCGCCAAGCAACTCACCAAGGAGGAGACCGACGCCAAGCTTGCCCAGTTGAAGGGCGAGCAGCAGGCGCAACTCGCCAAGAGCGGTGGCGGCGACCAGACCGCAAGCCCGGCGGCGCTCAACTCGCTGGCCAAGAACCATGGCGATCAGGCGCTGAAGCAGATCGAGACGAAATGCGATCCCGCCCTCGACCCTAGCTGCAATTAGGGATATATCGCGCGCCGAAACCACCTTTGAATGTCTGGAACTGACATGGAAGAATTTCACAAGGTCCGCCGGCTTCCGCCTTACGTGTTCGAGCAGGTCAACCGGCTGAAGGCCAGCGCCCGCTCGCGCGGCGCCGACATCATCGACCTTGGCATGGGCAATCCGGACCTGCCGACGCCGAAGGCCATCGTCGACAAATTGTGCGAAGTGGTGCGCGATCCGCGCACGCATCGCTATTCCTCGTCGCGCGGCATTCCGGGCCTGCGACGCGCCCAGGCGGCGTACTATCAGCGCCGCTTCGGCGTGAAGCTCAACCCCGATACGCAGGTGGTGGCAACCCTCGGCTCGAAGGAAGGCTTCGCCAACATGGCGCAGGCGATCACCGCGCCCGGCGACGTCATCCTGTGCCCGAATCCGACCTATCCGATCCACGCTTTCGGCTTCATCATGTCGGGCGGCGTCATCCGCTCGCTGCAGGTGGAGCCCGACGACGGCTTCATCCCGGCGGTCGAGCGCGGCATCCGCCACTCGATCCCGAAGCCGCTGGCGCTGATCCTCAACTATCCGTCGAACCCGACGGCGCTGGTCGCCTCGCTCGATTTCTACAAGGACGTCGTCGCCTTCGCCAAGAAGAACGACATCATCATCCTGTCCGACCTCGCCTATTCGGAGATCTATTTCGACGGCAACCCGCCGCCCTCGGTGCTGCAGGTGCCGGGCGCGATCGACGTCTGCGTCGAGTTCACATCGATGTCGAAGACCTTCTCCATGCCCGGCTGGCGCATGGGCTTCGCCGTCGGCAACGAGCGGCTGATCTCGGCGCTGACGCGCGTCAAGTCCTATCTCGACTATGGCGCGTTCACGCCGATCCAGGTGGCGGCGGCGCATGCGCTCAATGGCGATGGCGCCGACATTGCCGAAGTGCGCGAGGTCTACCACAAGCGCCGCGACGTGATGGTCGATTCCTTCAGCCGCGCCGGCTGGAACATACCGGCGCCGGCGGCCTCGATGTTCGCCTGGGCGCCGATCCCGGAACAGTTTCGTCATCTCGGCTCGCTCGAATTCTCCAAGCTCTTGATCGAGCACGCCGACGTAGCGGTGGCGCCGGGCGTCGGCTTCGGCGAGCATGGCGACGATTTCGTGCGCGTGGCGCTGGTCGAGAACGAGCACCGCATCCGCCAGGCGGCCCGCAACATCAAGCGCTTCCTGGCGTCCACCGCCAAGCAGCCCAACAATGTGGTGCCGCTCTCCGCGCACCGCTGAGTTCGCCTGACATCACCGATCGAATTTTTGAGGGGCATCGCCGGACATGGCTGAAGCGTTGCGTGTTGGAATTGCCGGCCTCGGCACGGTCGGCGCCTCGGTGGCGCGCGTGTTGCGCGACAAGGCGGCCGAGCTCACCCGCCAGTGCGGCCGCGACATCGTCGTGGCAGCCGTCTCGGCCCGCGATCCCAAGCGCGACCGCGGCGTCGACCTTGGCGGCGCGCAATGGTTCGACGATGCGGTCAAGATGGCGGAGGCGGCCGATATCGACGTCTTTGTCGAACTGATCGGCGGCGACGAGGGACCCGCGCGAGCCTCGGTGAAAGCGGCACTCGAGGCCGGCCGCCATGTGGTGACCGCCAATAAGGCGTTGCTGGCCAAGCATGGCGTGCAGCTGGCCGAGATCGCCGAGAAGAAGGGTGTGCTTTTGAATTACGAGGCCGCGGTGGCCGGTGGCATCCCCGTCATCAAGACGATGCGCGAGGCGATGGCCGGCAATTCGGTCACCAGGGTCTTCGGCATCCTCAACGGCACCTGCAACTACATCCTGACTCGCATGGAAGCCGAAGGCATCTCCTTCGACGCGGTCCTCAAGGATGCGCAAAGGCTCGGCTATGCCGAGGCCGATCCGACCTTCGATATCGAGGGCCACGACACGGCGCACAAGCTGTCGATCCTGACCAGCCTTGCCTTCGGCACGAGGATCGCCGCCAACGACATCTATATGGAAGGCATCTCCAACATCACCCAAGCCGACATCCGCGCGGCCGGGGACCTCGGCTATCGCATCAAGCTGCTCGGCGTCGCGCAGCGCACCGAGAGCGGCATCGAGCAGCGCGTGCACCCGACCATGGTGCCGACGGCTTCCGTCATCGCGCAGGTGCACGGCGTCACCAACGCGGTGGCGATCGAGACCGACATTCTGGGCGAGCTTCTGCTTTCCGGCCCAGGTGCGGGCGGCAACGCCACCGCTTCGGCGGTGATCGGCGATATCGCCGACATCGCCAAGAGCCGGCCGGGCTTCCAGCACGGACCGGTCTTCGGCCGCCCGGCGAAGGAGCTGAGGCCGTACAAGCGGGCCCAGATGCGCAGCCATGCCGGCGGCTATTTCATCCGGCTCACCGTGCATGACCGCATCGGCGTCTTCGCCGCGATCGCCAAGCGCATGGCCGACAACGACATCTCGCTGGAATCGATCGTCCAGCAGGCCGCAGGCCCGGAAACACACGCGCAGAAGACGGTCATCCTCGTCACCCACGAGACGACGGAAGCAGCGGTGCGCAAGGCCGTCGAGGGCATCACCAAGGATGGCCACCTGACTGACAAGCCGCAGGTGATCCGCATCGAACGGGCCGAATAGTTCGGACCAACTTCGCCTTCAATCGATTGATATTGCTGGGATTTCAAAAAATCCCCGGCCAAGTCTTGCCGTTGTCACGGAGCTTTGACACAAGAAACGCGCCTCTGCGGGAGGCGGGAGCAATTCCAGGAAAACTGCGCAGCGGTTTTCCCCGCCGAATTGCTCAAAACAAGTGTTAGAGCGACTCAAGATACGACCGCTCGCGTCAACGAGGATTTCCCACAGATGAACGTGGCCCAGAACATTGTCGCCGGCCTTGACCGGATACTCACCATGGAACTGGTGCGCGTCACCGAGCGGGCGGCGGTGGCGGCTGCCAGGCTGCGCGGGCGGGGCGACGAGAAGGCGGCCGACCAGGTCGCGGTCGACGCCATGCGCCAGGAGCTGAACCGGCTGGCTATCAAGGGCACGGTGGTGATCGGCGAGGGCGAGCGCGACGAGGCGCCGATGCTCTATATCGGCGAGGAGGTCGGTACCGGCATAGGTCCGGCGGTCGATATCGCGCTCGATCCGCTCGAAGGCACGACGATCTGCGCCAAGAACCTGCCCAATGCGCTTGCCGTCATCGCCATCGCGGAAAAGGGCAGCCTGCTATTCGCGCCCGACGTCTATATGGACAAGATCGCCATCGGGCCGGGCTATGCCGACGGCGTCATCGACATCGACGCGACGCCGGCCGAAAACATCGCCAGCCTGGCCAAGGCCAAGGGTGTCGCGGTGTCCGACATCACCGCTTGCATCCTCGACCGCCCACGCCACGCCAAATTGATCGACGCGGTGCGCGCGACCGGCGCGGCGATAAGGCTGATCGGCGACGGCGATGTCGCCGGCGTCATCCACACCACGGACCCCGACGAGACCGGCATCGACATCTATCTCGGCACCGGCGGCGCTCCGGAAGGCGTGTTGGCGGCGGCGGCGTTGCGCTGCACCGGTGGCCAGATGCAGGGGCGGCTGATCCTCGATACGCCGGAGAAGGTGGCGCGCGCGGCCAAGATGGGCATTGCCGACCCGAAGCGGGTCTACCAGGCGAAGGACATGGCGCGCGGCGACGTGCTGTTCGCGGCGACCGGCGTCACCGACGGCAACATGCTCGACGGCGTCAAGTTCGGCCGCACCTACATCACCACGCACACGATCGTGCTGCGCTCGTCGTCGCGGACGGTGCGCGAGATCAAAGCGCGTCACCAGGATCTGGAAAAGTTTTGATTCCGTCCCGATTGGCCGTCGCATATTAGTATCGGCACTATGAAAATATGCGGACGGCGCGTCGCATGACGGGCGAAAGACGGCTTTTCCTGGATGTCAGGCAATCGGCGACCGGTGTCTCGTGGGAGCATCGGCTGACTGAACGGCAGGACATGACGGCGCTCGCCATCGCGCAGGGCCATGGCGTCCCGGACATCGTGGCAAGGGTGTTGGCCGGGCGCGGCGTCAGCGCGGAGCAGACAGAGCGCTTCCTCGACCCGACGATCCGCGACCTGCTGCCGAACCCGGCCTCGCTCACCGATATGGACAAGGCCGCCTCCCGCATCGCGGAGGCGATCATCGCCAAGGAGAAGGTGGCGATCTTCGGCGACTACGATGTCGACGGCGCGGCCTCGTCGGCGCTGCTCAAGCGATTCCTCGCGCATTTCTCGGTGCCGTCGGAAATCTACATACCCGACCGTATCTTCGAGGGGTACGGTCCCAATCCGGAAGCCATGCGCGACCTCATCTCGCGCGGCGCCAAGCTGATCGTCACGGTCGACTGCGGCACCAACAGCGCCACTTCGATCGACGCGGCCAAGCAGGCCGGCGCCGATGTCGTGGTGCTCGACCACCATCAGGTCGGCGGCCCGCTGCCGGTGGCGAATGCTGTGGTCAATCCCAACCGCGAGGACGATCTCTCGGGGCAGGGTCATCTTTGCGCCGCCGGCGTCGTCTTCCTCTGCCTGGTGCAGACGGCGAAGATCCTGCGAAGCCGGCTGTCGGAGGCCGCCCCGCCGGACCTGCTGTCGCTGCTCGACCTGGTGGCGCTGGCGACCGTCTGCGACGTGGTGCCGCTCACCGGCGTCAACCGCGCCTTCGTGGTCAAGGGGTTGCAGGTGGCGCGCCAGCAGAGAAGCGAGGGGTTGGCAGCCCTTTCCCGGGTGTCGCGCATCGGCGAGCCGATCAGCACCTTTCACCTCGCCTACCTGATCGGGCCGCGCATCAATGCCGGGGGCGCATCGGCGATGCCGCGCTCGGCAGCCGCCTGCTTGCCACCGACGATCCGGTCGAGGCCGGCACGATCGCCGAGACGCTAGACCGGCTGAACCAGGAGCGCCAGCAGATGGAGCTGGAGATGCTGGCCGAGGCGCGCACCGAGGCCGATGCCGAGCTTGCCGGCGGCAATGGCCCGGCCATCGTCGTCACCGCCAGCCAGACCTGGCATCCGGGCATCGTCGGCCTGCTCGCCTCACGCCTCAAGGACCATGCGCGCCGGCCGGCCTTCGCCATCGCCTTCAACGCCAATGGGGTCGGCACCGGCTCGGGCCGCTCGGTGTCGGGATTCGATCTCGGCCGGCTGGTGCGCGAGGCGGCCGATGCCGGGCTGATCGTCAAGGGCGGCGGCCATGGCATGGCGGCCGGCATCACGGTGGAGCGGGCCGGGCTCGGCGCTCTCAGGGCCTTCTTCGAGGAGCGCGCGGCGGCCGACGTGTTCCGGCTGCAGGACGAGGAAAGCCTGGCGATCGATGGCGCGCTCGCCGCCGAGGGCGCGACGCTCTCCCTGCTCGATGCGCTGGAACAGGCCGGCCCGTTCGGCGCCGGCCATGTGGCGCCGGTGTTCGCGCTGCCGCGCCACCGGCTGACCGATGCGCGACCGGTCGGCACCAACCACATCCGCGCCGAGCTGCAGTCGCAAAGCGGTGGCCGCATCCAGGCGATCGCCTTTCGCGCCGTCGATACGGCACTCGGCGAATTCCTGTTCAGGAACCGGGGCAAGACGGTGCATGTCGCCGGGTCGCTGTCCGGCAATTACTGGAACGGCAACCGGACGGTGCAGTTCCGCATCACCGACGCGGCGCTTGCTTGAAAACCTGGCTGTAGCTTGAGATCAGGCCAGAACGGTCTGCAGGCGGGTCAGTTCGTTTATCTGCGCCATCGTCGCCTGGTAGCCGAGGCGGATCGCCTCGTCGGCGCGATGGAATTCGGTCAGGCCAATATGGCTGAGCTTGGGCTGCAGCGACATATCGGGCGGATCGCCGGCGAGCCTGGCGCGCGAGATCCGGTCCTGGATGATGTTGAAGGCTTCGACCATGACGCCGGTGATGCCGAGCCGCGTCTGGTGCGACTGGTGCACACTGTCGGCCCTGCCGGGTCCCGGCGCGTCCTTTTCAATGACCAGTTCACCGGCGCTGTGCTTGATGACGGCGGCGCGGCCGAACAGGTCATAGTGGAGGTTGACCGCCACGACGAGCGGCTGCTCGTAGGCGCGGCAAACCGAAACCGGCACCGGGTTGACCAGCGCGCCGTCGACCAGAATGCGGCCGTTGCAATTCACCGGCTCGAACACGCCGGGCAGCGCGTAGGAGGCGCGCATAGCCGTGATCAGCGAGCCCTTGGACAGCCAGATCTCGTGGCCGGTGCGGATTTCCGAGGTGACGGCGACGAAGGGCTTCGACAAATCCTCGAAGCGGATGCCGGCCAGATGCTCGCGCAGCCTTGCGTCGAGCTTCATGCCGCCGAACAGGCCGCTGCCGCGCAGGTTGAGATCGAGGAGGCCGAAGATGCGACGCTTGGTCAGGCTGCGGGCGAATTCCTCCAACTCGTCCATCTTGCCGGCCAGGTAGCAGCCGCCAACCAGCGCGCCGATCGAGGTGCCGGCGATCATCGACACTTCGATGCCGGCCTCGTCAAGCGCGCGCAGCACGCCTATATGGGCCCAGCCGCGCGCGCAGCCACCGCCGAGTGCCAGCGAAATACCCGTCTTCTTGCCAGGCTTCTGATCGGATGCGCCGCCGGACGAGGAGGGGCCATTGGCCTCTCGAACGTCTGGTCTGCCACGTAATGACGCCCATTCGAGCATCATAATCTCCCCTTATCCCACATCCTTTCTACAGCAAGGATGTTTGAGAATAGTGAATATTAGTGGTTTGTGAATATTGAATGGTTCACACCGGCTTCCGATACGTCTGTTCCGTATCGAACAGCGGCCTGCTGCCATCGTCGGCAAGCGTTGCCTTACCGTCGATCAGCCCCACCGTCCGATAAAAGCAGGAACGTCGACCGGTGTGACAAGTTGCGTCGTGGCCCAACACTTTCACGCGAAGCCATATCGAATCCTGGTCACAATCCGTGAGCATCTCTACGACGGTCTGGACATTGCCCGAGGTCTCGCCCTTCTTCCACAGCGCGTTACGCGAGCGCGACCAATAGTGGGCGATGCCGGTCTCCAGCGTCAGCGCCAGGGCCTCAGCATTCATGTGCGCCACCATCAGCAGCTTGCCGTCCTCGGCGTCGGTGACGACCGCGGTGACGAGGCCGGCCGCATCGAAGCGCGGGCAGAAGGCGGTGCCTTCCTCCAGTGCTTTCTTGTCCGAGGGAGCTTTCGGGAATTCCAGTGCCGACATCACCGGTCCTTGTCTTGGATGGCCGGCGAGGGCCGCTCAGGCCCCGCCGCCGCGCACCATGGTGACGAAGCGGACCTGCTCCTCGGGCGTGTCCTTGAAGACGCCGGTGAAGGTCGAGGTCAGCGTGGTGGAGCCCTGCTTGCGGATGCCGCGCATGGCCATGCACATATGCTCGGCCTCGATCATGACGGCGACGCCGCGCGGATTGAGCACGTCCTGGATGACGCCGGCGATCTGCGCCGTCATCGCTTCCTGGGTCTGCAGGCGATGGGCGAAGATGTCGACGACGCGGGCGATCTTGGAGAGGCCGACGACCTTGCCGTCGGGCAGATAGCCGACATGCGCCTTGCCGATGATCGGCACCATGTGGTGTTCGCAATGCGAGTGGAAGGTAATGTCCTTGACCAGCACGAGGTCGTCATAGCCGGCGACTTCCTCAAAGGTGCGGCCAAGTTCGTCGGCCGGGCACATGTCGTAGCCGTTGAACATTTCGCGAAACGCCTTGGTGACGCGCTTCGGCGTGTCGATCAGGCCCTCGCGGTCCGGATTGTCACCGGTCCAGCGCAACAGCGTGCGCACGGCCGCCTCGACTTCGGCTTCGCTCGGCCGGTCGGTGACGGGCTTTTCCATATAGGCGGAAGGGGGCATGAATTTCTTGATGACGGCATCCATAAAGGCGTCTCCCGTAGTTCCTCTCTCAGGAGGAACGAGTTGAACGGACCACGACCTTTCGGGTGTTAGAAACTCGCCCGGTTTCCAGCCCGTAAGCGGCGTGAACAAATTTGGGCACTGACGGCGGCGCTTGGTTGCCTTGTCGATGCCCGACTGCCAGCATTATATATGGTCGTGCCGAGCGAATGAAAGACGCATCAGCGGCAAACCCTGTTCGTTGGGCGGCGACAGATTGGAAAAAAATGATCGACGACGTCTACAATGCGAAAATCCTGGGCTTCGCCGGAAACATCGGGCGCGTCGGTCGGCTTGACCACCCCGACGCGACGGCGCGCGCGCATTCCAAACTGTGCGGTTCGACCGTCACCGTCGACCTGAAGATGGACGGCGACGTCGTCACCGATTTCGCGCATGACGTGAAGGCCTGCGCGCTCGGCCAGGCCTCGTCCTCGATCATGGCCCAGAATGTCGTCGGCGCGCACGCGGATGAGTTGCGCGCTGTGCGCGAAACCATGCTGAAGATGTTGAAGGAAAACGGCGCGCCGCCTGAAGGCCGTTTCGCCGACCTCAAATTCCTTGAGCCGGTGCGCGACTACAAGGCGCGCCATGCCTCGACCATGCTGACCTTCGATGCTGTGGTCGACGCCATCGGCCAGATCGAGAGGAAACGCGCCGGGCAGGCGGCTTAAGGATCGGGCTAGGCAGTTCTTCCGGTCACGGCGAACTCGCTTCTGATCCAGTCGGCGAACGCCTTGGCGGGTTCCGGCAGATCCCGCAAGCTCCTGGCCACCAGCCAATAGGCGCCGGAAGCAACATCGATGTCGAACGGCTTTATCAAAGTGCCTGACGCGAGTTCCTCGCCGATCTGCAAAAGATCGCCGAGCGCCACGCCGTGGCCGAGCAACGCTGCCTGCTTGGAAAGTGAGATGTCTGCCAGCATCGGACCCCGCGCGGGTACCGCGTCGGCGGGCACGCCGGCGGCCTGGAACCAGCGCGCCCAACCCTGGCGGTTCTCCTCGTGCAGCAGCGTGTAGTGGCGAAGGTCGATCGGCTTTTCCAGGGGAGGGCCCGATGCCAGCAGCCCTGGCGACAGCACCGGTGAATCGACAGTCGAGGCCAGGCGCTCGGCTTCGGTGCGCGGCCATGACGTGGCGTGCGCGCTGAAACGCAAGGCGAGTTCGGGCTGGTCGCTGCGGAACTCGATCGGCCGTACATCGACTTCCAGCGACACGTCGATGTCGGGCCGCAATTGGCGAAAGCGATTGAGCCGCGGGACCAGCCATACAGCGGCTAGCGATGGTTCAACGCTGACGCGGACCACCGATTGCGCCGGCGATGCCACCAGATCCGAAAGCACCCGGTCGATGTCGTCGAAGCTTCTGACCAATTGGTCGAGCAACCGTTGCCCCGCATCCGTCAGTTCGACCCGCCGATGCAGGCGGTGAAACAACGGCTGGCGCAGGAAAGTCTCGAGCTCGCGGATCTGCCGGCTGATCGCCGCCTGAGAGACATAAAGCTCCTCCGCTGCGCGGCTGAAGCTCAAATGTCGCCCGGCCGTCTCGAAGCTCCTGAGCGCTGTCAGTGGCAGCCGTCCTCGTTTCATTTCGCATAACCTCAGGTTATCCGAGGAGGAAATTATACTCGTTTGAGGAGGAAGGCCAGCGGTAGTCCAATCGATGCTCAAAGGAGCACTGCGATGAACCAGCTTCTGGACATTCTCAACGAGGTCATGCGGATCGCAACATTCCAGTGGCATGGCGCAGCCACGCCGAACCGCCACCATGATCGCAGCGATCTTCCCTCTCACCATGCCCAGTGGACCGACCGGCATCCTGTCCGCCGCTCGAGGTCGTGAGGCAAAGACCATTGCGTTCCCGGCGCGAAGCCCACATCTATCGCGCAGTGAAACAGGCTGCGGAGAGATGAGCGACTATCCTGGATATACGCACGGCGCCGGGCCGACCCGGCGCGGGCGCAACTGGCCGGGACCTTGGCGCAAGACGCCGGGCCGCGTCTTCGGCACGTCGCTCGTCCGTCTCTATCAATTGACGCTGTCCGGCTTCGTCGGCAATTCCTGCCGGCATTTGCCGACCTGCTCCGAATACGCGCATGAGGCGATCGCGCGCCACGGCCTGTGGGCCGGCGGCTGGATGGGGTTTTTCCGGGTGTTGCGCTGCGGCCCGTTCGGAACACACGGCATCGACCTCGTGCCCGAGACGCTCGCCAAGCGCTACGTATGGTTCATGCCGTGGCGCTATCGGCAGATCGGCAGGAAGCGCGGCAATCCCGAAGCCTGAGCGCCCGCCAAGGAGCGGCGGCCAAAGCTTCCTTAACGATTTGGTTAGGTTAACCGCATGTTGCTGTGAACTCGCGCATTTGAGACAAAATCGAGACAAGAGGCTTGGATAAATACGCTCCTGCCGCCCTTCAGGAGAGAAACGTCATGCGCCAGATAGACCGCCTTCCGTTCGTTTTTGCCATCGTTCTCTTCCTGCTGGCCTGGCTGCTCGGGTTCCCGATGCGCGCACAGTCGGCGCCGCTCGGCGATATCGAATGCACGCTGATCCAGGATGCGGCGAGCGGCGACACACTCTATCGCGACGGTGCCTGCGACCAACGCTTCAGCCCGGCCTCTACCTTCAAGCTGCCGCTGGCGCTGATCGGCTTTGACGCCGGCATCCTCGCCGACGAACACGCGCCGAACTGGGACTACAAGCCCGAGTTCAACGCGGTGAAGCGCGACCGGAAGACGGTCGATCCGACGATCTGGGAGAGAGACTCGGTCCTGTGGTATTCGCGCGAGATTACCCGCCGGCTCGGCGCTGAAAGATTTGCCGGCTATGTGTCGAAATTCGGCTACGGCAACGCTGATGTCACCGGCGATGCCGGCAAGAACGACGGCCTCACTCATTCCTGGGTGAACTCCTCGCTGGAGATATCGCCTGTCGAGCAAACCGCCTTCCTGCGCCGGCTGCTGGCCGGCAAGATGCCGGTTTCTGCCAAGGCGCATCAGATGGCGGAAGCGATCGTCCCGAGCTTCCAGGCAGGGAACTGGGCAGTGCAGGGCAAGACCGGCAGCACAAGGCTTGGCAATGGCGGCAAGGACATGCGCTCGCTCGGCTGGTTCGTCGGCTGGGCTGAAAAAGGCGAGCGCCGGATCGTCTTTGCCCGGTTGGTCGTCGGCACCAACCGCACCGACATGCCCAAGGGCTTGAAGACGCGCGCGGCGTTCTTGAAAGAGCTGCCCGGCTTGATCAAATAGGCGGAACGAGCGCTTTACGGCGCTGAAATCTACCCATAAAAGACTGCCGCCGCCGGACGCATCCGGCTTCTTGCGCATGCTCCAACCACTGCACTTTGGGCGACATGCATTTCACCACCCGCGCTCGTTTGCGGGACTGGATAGGAGAACTCTATGCTGAATTCCGTTTCCCTGACATTTCCCGACGGCTCCGTCCGCGACTACGACGCGGCGATGACCGGCGCCGGCCTTGCCGAATCGATCTCGAAGTCGCTGGCCAAAAAGGCGGTGGCCTATGCCATCGACGGCACCGTGCGCGACCTTTCCGATCCGCTCGGCAAGCCCGGCAAGGTCGAGATCATCACCCGCGAGGATCCGCGGGCGCTGGAACTGATCCGGCACGACGCCGCGCACGTGCTGGCGGAAGCCGTGCAGGAACTGTGGCCGGGAACGCAGGTGACCATCGGGCCGGTGATCGAGAACGGATTCTACTACGACTTCGCCCGCAACGAGCCGTTCACGCCGGACGATTTCCCGGTGATCGAGAAGAAGATGCGCGAGATCATCCAGCGCAACAAGCCGTTCAGCAAGGAAGTCTGGTCGCGCGAGAAGGCGAAGAAAGTGTTTGCCGACAAGGGCGAGCGCTACAAGCTGGAACTGATCGACGCCATTCCGGACGACCAGGACCTGAAGATCTACGCGCAGGGCGACTGGTTCGACCTCTGCCGCGGTCCGCACATGGCCTCGACCGGGCAGATCGGCAATGCCTTCAAGCTGATGAAGGTCGCCGGCGCCTATTGGCGTGGTGACTCGAACAACCCGATGCTGACGCGCATCTACGGCACCGCCTGGGCCGACCAGGCGCAGCTCGACGCCTACCAGACGATGCTGGAGGAGGCCGAGAAACGCGATCACCGCAAGCTCGGCCGCGAGATGGACCTGTTCCATTTCCAGGAAGAGGGACCCGGCGTCGTCTTCTGGCATGCCAAGGGCTGGAAGATGTTCCAGAACCTGGTCAACTACATGCGCCGACGCCTCGACGAGCAGGGCTATCAGGAGGTCAACGCACCGCAGGTTCTGGACAAGAGCCTGTGGGAGACATCGGGCCACTGGGGCTGGTATCGCGACGCCATGTTCAAGGTGACGGTGGCCGGCGACGACACCGACGACGACCGGGTGTTCGCACTGAAACCGATGAACTGCCCCGGCCACGTGCAGATCTTCAAGCATGGGTTGAAGTCTTACCGCGATCTGCCCGTCAAGCTTGCGGAATTCGGCAATGTGCATCGCTACGAACCTTCGGGCGCGCTGCACGGGCTGATGCGCGTGCGCGGCTTCACGCAGGACGATGCGCATATCTTCTGCACCGAGGAGCAGCTTGCGGCGGAGTGCCTGCGCATCAACGACCTGATCCTGTCGACCTATGCCGACTTCGGCTTCGACGAGATCAGCGTGAAGCTGTCGACGCGGCCGGACAAGCGCGTCGGCACGGACGAGGCCTGGGACCATGCCGAGGAGATCATGAGCGGCGTGCTGGAAACGATCCGCACACGGTCAGGCAACCGCATCAAGACCTCGATCAACCCGGGCGAGGGTGCGTTCTACGGCCCGAAATTCGAATATGTGCTGAAGGACGCCATCGGCCGCGAATGGCAGTGCGGCACCACGCAGGTCGACTTCAACCTGCCGGAGCGTTTCGGCGCCTTCTACATCGGATCGGATTCGGAAAAGAAGCAACCGGTGATGGTGCATCGCGCCATCTGCGGCTCGATGGAGCGGTTCCTCGGCATCCTGATCGAGAACTATTCCGGCCATTTCCCGCTGTGGTTCGCGCCGCTGCAGGTGGTGGTCGCCACGATCACATCCGATGCCGACGACTATGCGAATGAGGTGGTGGCCAAACTCAAGGCCGCCGGGCTTCTGGCGGAAGCGGATCTGCGCAACGAGAAGATCAACTACAAGGTCCGCGAGCATTCGCTGGCCAAGGTCCCCGTCATTCTCGTGTGCGGCAAGCGCGAAGCTGAGGAGCAGACGGTCAACGTCCGCCGGTTGGGGTCGCGCGACCAGGAATCGCTCGGCCTGGCCGAGGCGATCGCACAATTGAGCGAGGAAGCGATAACGCCGGATCGCAGGCGCAAACGCGCTGCCTGAATCCGCACATTCCCGATGGCTTGGCGGTGGAGCGATCCACCGCCATTTTCACATGGCTGTCACGCCAAAGCTGTAACGAGCCGCGATGCTCAAGCTGAAACTGCGGGAAAGACCGTTTCCCGAGCTTTCCTACGCCAACCCGCATCAGCCGGCGCTGACGCGCTGGTTCATCCATTCCGTCGAGGGCCTGTCCGGCCGCGACCGTTTTGCCGCGCTCTATGATTTCTGGCGGCGCCAGGTGGCGCCGAGCGGCGAGCGCGTGTTCAGCCGCATGCTGGAGCTCATTGACGTCAAGGTCCGGAACGCCGCTCCATGGCCGCCGGCGATGCTGCCCGACACGCCGCTGGTGATCGTCGCCAACCATCCGTTCGGCATCGGCGACGGTATCGCCGTGCTTTCGCTGGCCGAGCAGCTCGGACGGCCGTTCCGCGTCATGATCCACAAGGACCTGCTCAAGATCCGCGAGATGGAACCCTACTCGCTGCCGATCGACTTCTCCGAAACCAAGGAAGCGGTGAAGAACAACATGGCGGTGCGCCATGAGGCGGTGCGGCTGTTGAAGGAAGGTGTCACGATCATCGTCTTCCCGGCCGGCGGCGTCGCCACCGCGCCGAAAGGATTTGGCCTGGCGCGCGACCTGCCTTGGAAGATATTTCCGGCCCGGCTGATCCAGGACGCCAGGGCTTCCGTCATCCCGATGCATTTTTCCGGCCAGAACGGACGGCTGTTCCATCTGGTCAGCGGTCCAATGAACATGGCCGAGCGCGAGGGCCGGGTGGCGAAGTTCGTCGGCAGGGCGTCGCTGACGCTGCGCACCTCGCTGCTCATTCGTGAATTCGCGCGGTTGTCCGGCAAGGCCATAGACGTGCGCGTCGGCGACATCCTGACCTGGGACGAGTTGGAGCCGCTGCGCGACCGCAAGGCGCTGCTCGATCGGCTCCATCGCGGCGTCTTCGACCTGGCGCCTGCCGCGCCGCGCGGCCGGGCGCAATTCCTGCCGCGCCGCATGCGCAAGGCGGCCTGACGGGCAGGTTGATCAGTCCGCGCCTTCCTCGGGATCGATCGCCGAAGCCTCTGTGGCGAGAACCTCGATCTCCTGGTTCTGGCCGGCGACGACGGTGAAATCCTTCTGGTAGATGCGGTCGCGGTTCTTGGCGATAATGGTGTAGTCGCCTTCGGCCAGCACCATCGAGGCGAAGGCGCCGACAGTTTCCTTGATCGGGTCGCCGGATTCGTTGAGCAGCGACCAGGAAGTGTCGGCGATCGCTTCGCCGCCGGCCTCGCGCACCAGCTTCATCGTCATCTCGGCGGCGCGGTGCTCGACGGTCGCTTCGGTCAGCTTGCCGGCCTCGACACGGATGTCGGAGCGGATGACCGCATTCACCGAACCATAGGTGGAGACGACATGGTAGGTGCCGGCATTCAACCGCACCACTGCGTTCGGCTCGACATCGGGGACGATCAGGGCGCGGTCGCCATTGGCCTCGACCTTGTCCTCGTAGATCGAGAACCGCAGCTTCTTCGGCGGTATGTGCACGCCCCCGACAGCACGGCGTCGAGCTTGAGGCCACCGGCGTCGAGCACCAGGCTTTCGCGCTTGGCCTCCTTGCCCACGGTGATGCGCTTGGTGGCGCCGGCCCGCCCATAGGAAGCATGGACAAGATAGCTGCCTGGCTCCAGCTGGAACACGGCGGTGCCGCCATGCGCCGAAGCCACCATCGGCAGCTTGCCGTCGCTGGCCGGCTCGGGCTTGAAGACCCGCCAGACGATGCCGCGGGTGATGTCGTTGCCCTTGTCCGTCAGTTGCGCCGAGAGCGTGATGGCGCCGCCGCCGCTCAAGGCCAGCGATGTCTCGCCTTTCGGCGTCGCGTAGCTGGAAATCCCCGGCAGCTTCAGATTGCTGATGCCGTCCGCGTTCTGCGCCACGGCCGACGAAACCGGCGCCATGAACAGCGCCGCCGCCAGCCAGACCAGGAAAAGACGCAGTGTCCCCTCAAACATGCCTTGCGTTGAAGCCCAAGGCGGTGGCAATTTCAAGGCCTGAGAGTCCCAATCCCGTTCCGCAGGGCTCTTGCCATCCGGCGCGAAGCGCCAATGCCCGAGCCGCCCGAATTTCCCACAGGCGCGCTTCAGCCCAAAACCGAACTTCCAGGAGACTTGCGCCCATGGCGTCGCCGATCATCGACTTCCTGCTGACCCGGAACTCCGCGCCGATTCCAGACCTGAAAGAGCCGGCGCCCAGCGATGCCGAGATCGCCACCCTGATCACCGCCGCCACGCGCGTGCCGGATCACGGCCGGCTCGAGCCCTGGCGCTTCATCCTCTATCGCGGCGAGGCGCGCGTCGAAATCGGCAAGAAGCTGGCGGCCTTGGCCGAACAGCGCGAGGGACCGCTGCCCGAGGGCCGGCGTAACCAGGAACTCGCGCGGTTCTCGCGCGCGCCGCTGGTGATCGGCGTGGTGTCGGTGCCGAAGGAGAATCCGAAGATCCCGCAATGGGAGATGTTTCTCTCGGGCGGCATGGCGGCTATGAATCTGATGATCGCCGCCAATGCGCTGGGCTATGGCACCAACATGATCAGCAACTGGTATTCCGACGTGCCGGAGGGCAGGGCGATCCTTGGCCTGGCGCCGGAAGAGCGCGTGATCGGCTTCGTCCATATCGGCTCCTACCAAGGGCCGGCGCCGGAGCGGCCGCGGCCCGACCCGGCAAAGCTTTACGCCGACTATCAGGGACCGTGGGCTGGCTAGAATGTTCTACGAACCCTCGAAAGGGCACGGCCTGCCGCACGATCCGTCAAAGGCGATCGTGGCGCCGCGACCGATCGGCTGGATCTCGACCATCGACCGCCAGGGCAAGATCAACCTCGCGCCTTATTCGTTCTTCAATGCCTTTTCGACAAAGCCCTTCATCGTCTGGTTCTCATCGGAGGGTGAGAAGGACAGCGCCACCTTCGCCGAAGAGACCGGCGAGTTCGTCGCCAATCTGGTCAGCCGCGATCTGGCGCAGAAGATGAACCGCACCGCGGTCGACGCGCCGCGCGGCGTCAGCGAGTTCGGCTATGCCGATCTGACGATGGCGCCGTCGCGCCTTGTCGCGCCGCCGCGGGTGGCGGAGGCGCCGGCCGCGCTCGAGTGCCGGGTGACGGAGATCATCCGGCCGCGTGCGCTCGACGGCACGCAGACGAGTGCCGTCGTCGTCGCCGGCGAGGTGGTTGGCGTCCATATCGACGATGCCTATCTGAAGGACGGTATCTTCGACATCGTCAGGGCCGGCAATGTCGGCCGGCTCGGCTATATGGACTATGCCAGCATCGACGAGATTTTCTCGATGCGCCGGCCGCGCTGGGGAAAGGACTAGCAGAGCTCAGGTAAACGGCGGCGGGACATTCGCGGAAGGTTGGCCATGATCGCAAGACTGATCCTGCAGACTTTCGTGTGGTTCGGCGTCATGGGCGCCGTGCTGTTCCTCTCGGCCGGCACGCTGAACTGGCCGGGAGCCTGGGTGTATCTGGTGGCGATGATTGGACTCAGCCTCACCATGGGCGTGTCGCTCGCCCGGCGCGATCCCGGGCTGATGAACGAGCGGCTGCGCCCTCCGATCCAGAAGGACCAGACCGCGGCCGACAAGGTGCTCCTCTCCATACTGCTCATCGCCATCTTTACGTGGCTGGGTCTCATGGGGCTCGACTTTCGCCACGGCTGGTCGGCGGTTCCTTTCTGGGGACTGGCACTCGGTGGGCTGGTCCTGCTGGTCGGTATCTGGATCTGCTACCTGACGATGCTGGAGAACAGTTTTGCGGCGCCTGTAGTGAAGATCCAGGGTGAGCGCGGACAGCATGTGATTACCACGGGCCCCTACAGCTATGTCCGCCATCCGATGTATGCCGGCGCCATCCCCTACTTTGCCGGCACGGCGCTTCTGCTTGGCTCCTGGTGGGGGCTGGCCTCGGTGCTCTTTTTCATCGTGCTCCTGGCGGTCCGCATCTTTATCGAGGAGAGGACGCTGCGGACCGGCCTGCAGGGCTATGACGACTACGCGGCAAATGTCCGCTACCGGCTGATCCCGCTGGTCTGGTAGCCGCTGGCCAAGCGATCGGCGGCGAGCGATCGACTAGGCAGAAATCCCTGCCGCCCTGGCGCGGGCCAGCAATCGCTCGGCGAGCCGCAGGTGCGGCCGGTCGACCATTTTGCCGTCGATGCCGACGACGCCGGGATTACCCGCCGCCGCGAACGCGTCGACGATTGCCTGGGAGTGTCGCACGGCTTCCGCCGACGGCGTGAAGGCGGCGTTGATGACCGGCACCTGCGCCGGGTGGATGGCCATCTTGCCGGTGAAACCGTCGCGCTCGGCCTCGCGGCACTCGGCTCCGAAAGCTTCCATGTCGCGGAAATCCGGAAAAACGGTGTCGATCGCCGCGACTTCCGCCGCACTGGCCGCAAGGATGGTCATGGCGCGGGCAAGGCGGAAGACGTCGGTGTAGCGGCCGCTCGCGTCGCGCGCGGCGCGGGCGCCGATCGCGGCCGACAGATCCTCGGCGCCCCAGGTGAGGCCGGCAAGCCGCGCGCTGGCGCCGGCATAGGTTGCGGCCGTCAGCACGCCCGCCGGTGTTTCGGTGATGATCGGCAGGATCCTGATCGCGCCGTCAGGCAGGCCGTTTTCAGCCTCGTGCACCCTGAGCTTAGCCGAGAGCTGCTGGACATCCTGGCCGCTGTTCGACTTCGGCAGCATGATGCCGTCCGGCGCGGCTGCAACAAGCGCCGTCAGATCGTCGTCGGTGAGCCCCGTCGACAGATCGTTGACGCGCACATAGATCACGGATGCCGTCTGGTTCCTGTGTCCGGCGATGAAACGCGCCGCGATGTCGCGCGCCAACCGTTTGTTGCCCGTCGCGACGGAATCCTCGAGGTCGACGATGACCACGTCGGCGCCGGCGGCAAACCCCTTTTCGAGCTTCCTTTCGGAATCGCCCGGAACGAAAAGCAGCGAGCGCATCAGCCTGCCTTCTTCAGCATCATCGCCTGCCTCGTGCATTTGGCGACGAGAACATCATGCTGGTTGTAGGCGCGGTGTTCGAACTCGACAATGCCGCGGTCAGCCTTCGATTTGGACTCGCGCACCGAAATCACCGTGGTCTCGACACGGATGGTGTCGCCATGGAAGACCGGGTGCGGGAACACGGTTTCCTTCATGCCGAGATTGGCGACAGTGGTGCCGACGGTGATGTCGTTGACCGAAATGCCGATCATCAGGCCGAGCGTGAACAGCGAGTTGACCAGCGGTCTGCCCCATTCGCTCCTGGCGGCGAAGTCGAAGTCGATGTGCAGCGGCTGCGGGTTCAGCGTCATCACCGAAAACAGCATGTTGTCGCTCTCGGTGACGGTCTTGCGCAGCGTGTGGCGGAAGACGTGGCCGACGACGAACTCTTCGAGATAAAGCCCGGCCATGCACGATCTCCTCAGCGCCTCACGGGTTGATAGGCGCTGCCTGCCGCGCCCGCAAGCCAGTTAATAAACATGGTGAACCGTTCGTAAACCATTTCAGGCCTACGGTTTCCAGCGGGGCCGGGCCGTTCCGGCAAGGGGCGTAAGCAGGCGGTATGATTGTTTCGCATTTCCTGAAATGGATTGACACGGCAAGGGTTGCCGAGCGCGCCGCCGCGGCCAGCGCGCTGGCTCGCGCCTATATCAATTCCGACCTGCCTTTCGAGGACCGCTGCGCCGCGGAAGCCGCGCTGACGCTGCTGCTCGATGATGCCTCGTCGAAAGTGCGGCTGGCGCTGGCCGAGGCGCTGTCGATGAGCCATCACGCGCCGATACAGATCATCAGCGCGCTGGCTTCCGACCAGCCGGAAGTGGCCGCGATGGTGCTGGCGCGTTCGCCGCTGCTTACCGATGCCGATTTGATCGATCGGGTCGCCGGCGGCCAGAAGGCGACGCAGAAGCTGATCGCCGACCGGCCTGTCGTCTCGATGGCGCTGGCGGCGGCGATCGCCGAAATCGGCGAGCCGGAGGCCTGCGCGGTGCTGCTCGCCAACAGCGGCGCCGACATCGCCACGCTAAGCTTCCGCCGCATGGCGGAGCGCCACGGCCATCTGCCGCTGGTGCGCGAGGCACTGGTAGCCGACCGCCGCTTGCCCGCCGACTGCCGGCACATGCTCCTGGTCAAGCTCGGCGAAACGCTGAAAGGTTCGCCGCTGGTGCTGGCGCTGATGGGCGCCGCAAGAGCCGACCGCGTGATGCGCGATGCCTGCGCGAAGGCCTCGGTGACACTGATCGAAGGCACGCGTGCGGAGGAGCATGCCGCGCTCATCGAACATCTCAGGCTGCGCGGTGACCTGACCGCCAGCTTCATCATCCGTACCATCGCGCATGGCAAGGTCGACTTCTTCGGCTCAGCGCTGGTGGCGCTCGCTCAGCAGTCCGAGCAGCGAGTGAGGGCTCTTATGGCCGGCGGCCATGACGTAGCGCTGCAGGCTCTGTTCCGCAGCGCCGGCCTTGCCGCGGCCACCCACGGCATCATCCTGCGTGCGCTCAAGGTGTGGCGCGAAGTGGCCAATGGCAAGCGCATCGCCGGCGTGCAGGAAGTGAGCTGGCTGATGCTGAAGGAGCTCGGCGGGCAATCGGCCGAGGGCGATCTTGCCGGGCTGGTGAAGTCGATCCATCTCGAAGCCCTGCGCTACAATGCGCGCGGGCATGCTCTTGCCATAGCGGCGGCCTGACCTGACGCAATTCCGGACGGAAAACCCGTTTCTTACTTTCCCGGAATTGCCTAGGCCTTGTTCTTCATGAAGAAATCGGGGTGGTCCTCCATCGCCGCGGCGATGATGCGCAGCGAGGCGGCGATCTGCAGCATTTCGGGCCGGTCGCTTCGCTCGGCGATGCTCGCCGCATATTGCCTTGCGACGGCGACGGTCGCTGTCTGCGGCTCGCCCGGCCTCCTGAACAGCAATTCCCGCGCCAGGCCGCGCAGGAAATTGCCGACCGACTCCATGGTCTCGCGCGGAACGAGGGAATTCAGCTGGGCGCTGCGCAGCCGCAGAACCTCAAGCCCGACGGTCACGACGGCGATGCTGCCGCCCAGGATGGGGTCGCCTCTGCGACCCGTCCGCTGCAACTGCGGCATCAGCTGGTTGATGCGGTCGTAGGCCAGACTCTCGAAGGCCGAACGCCGGGGGATGCGCTCATGCAGGCAAAGCCGCGCCAGGTCTTCCCGCATTGCCTGGGAGATGCGGTCGACGGTGACCCAGGGATCGGCCGGCAGCACGACGATGAAGACGCCGATGGCGATCAGAATGCCGACCAGGATCGAGGCCGACCCGGCAAGAAACGGGCCGGGATCATAGACCATCTGCTGGTGCGGGCTGAGGAAGGCAAGGAAGTTGATGGCGAAGGCGGTGGCGACGCCGACATGGCGCGGATTGGCCATGCCGAGCGCTGCCGGCACCATGATCGGCACGACGAAGAGCGCGAACCAGCCGAAGCCGGGCCACGCCGGCAGCGCTATCTGGCCGACAAGGAATGCAAAGGGAAGCGCCAGCAGCGTTCCGGTAAAGAAGCCCCAGGCCGACTGGACCGGATCGGGGCGCGAGGCGAACAGGCTGGAGACGACGGCGACGAGGATGACGGTGCCGGCCGTCTCCGACCATTTTGTCGTCAGCCAGAAGGCCGCCACCAGTAGCGTGGCGAGGCCGGCGCGCACGGCGTTGCGCCATGCGGCGTGGTAGTCCCGGTGCACGACCAGTGCCGGCTGGCGCCGGTCGCGGGACGGCCGCGAGACCGGCGAGCGCAGCGCGTCGAGGCCGCGCATCACCTGCTTCAGCGCCTCCGCGAAATCGGCGGCGATGGCAAGGCGGGTGAGGGTGCCAACCTTGTCCTCGTCGGGCCCGGCGGGCACCGGCGGGGCCTCTCGCGCCTTGCTGGCGATCGCGTCAAGCCGCGCCACCCAGGGACCGGTGTCGTCGAGCGCGCCGGGTGTCGCCGCCAGTTCGCCGACGAAAGCCTTCAACTCGCTGCGAACCGGGATGAGAGCCGCGTTCTTCGGCGCGGCATGGCTATGCAATGCACGTGCCGCCGAGAGCGCCCACAGAAGCTGGCCGATCGTGCGACGGACCGGATGGGCGCGGGTGGCGAAGCTTGGCGCCTCGAGCCTTGCATAGGTGCGCATCTCGGCCAGCGTCTGGGCGTCGGTGATCAGCTTGCGCTGGAGACCGGCAAGCGTTGGGGCGTCACCGCCCGAGAAGGCGCCGCCGGCGTAGGTGGCAAGATCAAGGATGCTGCGCTTCAGCCTGGATATGATGGCGTCTGCCGCCAGCTTAGGCAGGATCAGCCGGCTGGTCAGGCCGGCGCAGACGATGCCGAGCACGATCTCGGCGCAGCGCGCGACGGCGAGATCGACGACAAGGTGCGGCTGACCGAACGCGGGCAGGCCGATGATCATCGCGGTGTAGCCGGCAAGCGCGGCGCCATAGGCTTCCGGATTGCGCAGCAGCGACGAGACCAGCGTGCAGATCCCGATCCAGATCGCGAGCGCGGCGACCAGTAGCCAAGGGTTGGCGCCGAACAGCGAGGTGATGCCGATCGCGGCCAGGCCGCCGGCCAATGTTCCGATCAGCCGGTAGAAGCCCTTGGCCAGCACCATGCCGGCGACCGGCTGGGCAACGATGAAAACCGTCATCATCGCCCATTGCGGATGATCGAGCCTGAGGGCATAGGCGGAAAGAAGCGCGACCAGCCCAGCCGACACCGTGCGCAGGGCGAAGATCCAATCCGAACGCGTCGGCTGTGTCAGTCCGCCGAACCTTGCCTCGATAACATCCTTCAGCCGCGCCAAGGTCACATGCTCGTCTCCGCACCGGAGCCTGATATGGACCGGTCGGCGGTCAGATATCCAGCACGTCCGCCTCGGCGAATTCGGCGCGCTCCTGGATGAAGCGGAAGCGCGCCTCCGGCTTGGTGCCCATCAGCGCGTCGACCGCGTCCTTGGTCGCCGCTTCGGCGTCGATCACGTCGACCCTGAGCAGCGTGCGCTTCCTGGGATCCATGGTGGTCTCCTTGAGCTGAGAGGCCATCATCTCGCCCAAGCCCTTGAAGCGGCCGATCTCGACCTTGGCGCGGCCTGTGAACTCGGTGCGCAGCAGCTCGTCCTTGTGCGCGTCGTCTCGAGCATAAGCGATCTTGCCGCCCTGCCGGATCGAATAGAGCGGCGGCACCGCCATGTAGAGATGGCCGCCACGCACAAGGTTCGGCATCTCCTGATAGAAGAAGGTGATCAGCAGCGAGGCGATGTGGGCGCCGTCGACATCGGCGTCTGTCATGATGATGACGCGGTCGTAGCGCAGGTCCTCGTCGCGGTATTTCGAGCGCGTGCCGCAGCCGAGCGCCTGGACAAGGTCGGAGATCTGCTGGTTGGCGGCGAGCTTGTCGTTGCCGGCGCTGGCGACGTTGAGGATCTTGCCGCGCAGCGGCAGCACCGCCTGGCTGGCGCGGTCGCGCGCCTGCTTCGCCGAGCCGCCGGCGGAATCGCCTTCGACGATGAACAGTTCGGCACCGGCGGCGGCGTTCTGCGTGCAGTCCGCGAGCTTGCCCGGCAGGCGCAGCTTGCGCACCGCGCTCTTGCGCGACACTTCCTTTTCCTGGCGCCGGCGCACGCGCTCGTCGGCGCGCGCAATCACCCAGTCGAGAAGCTTGGAGCCCTCCTGCGGATTGTCGGCCAGCCAGTGGTCAAACGGATCGCGGATGGCGTTTTCGACGATGCGCATCGCCTCGATCGTCGCCAGCCTGTCCTTGGTCTGGCCGACGAATTCCGGCTCGCGGATGAACACCGAGAGCATGCCGGCGGCCGAGATCATGACGTCTTCCGAGGTGATGACCGAGGCGCGCTTGTTGCCGATGAGATCGGCATAGGCACGCAGCCCGCGCGTCAGCACGTTGCGGAAGCCGGCCTCATGCGTGCCGCCTTCGGCGGTCGGGATGGTGTTGCAGTAGGAATTGAGGAAGCCGTCGCCGCCGAACCAGGTCACCGCCCATTCCAGCGATCCGTGGCCGCCCTGCTTGTCGCTTTTTCCCGCGAAGACCTCGCGCGTGACCTGGAATTCGTCGCCGAGCGTGGCCTTGAGATAGTCCTTCAGGCCGCCCGGGAAATGGAACTCGGCCTTGGCCGGCGTCTGGTCCTTCTCCTTGATCAGCGACGGATCGCAGGTCCAGCGTATTTCGACGCCGCCGAACAGATAGGCTTTCGAGCGGGTCATGCGGTAGAGGCGCGCCGGTTCGAACGCGGCGCCCTTGCCGAAGATCTGCTCGTCGGGGTGGAAGCGGGTCCTGGTGCCGCGGCGGTTATGGACCTCACCAAGATGCTCAAGACCGCTCACCGGGATACCGCGCGAGAAGCGCTGGCGGTAGAGCTGACGACCCCGCGCGACTTCGACCTCGAGATGGTCGGACAGCGCGTTGACGACGGAGACGCCCACGCCGTGCAGGCCGCCGGAGGTCTCATAGACCTTGCTGTCGAATTTGCCGCCCGAATGCAGCGTCGTCATGATGACTTCGAGTGCCGGCTTCTTGAATTTCGGATGCGGATCGACCGGGATGCCTCGTCCGTTGTCGGTGACGGTCAGGAAGCCGTCGGCCGACAGCTCGACATCGATGAAGGTGGCATGGCCGGCGACCGCCTCGTCCATCGAATTGTCGATGACCTCGGCGAAGAGATGGTGCATCGCCTTGTCGTCGGTGCCGCCGATATACATGCCGGGCCGACGCCGCACCGGCTCAAGGCCCTCCAGCACCTCGATGTCGGCCGCGCTGTAGCCTTCGCTGCCGTCGCGCGAGGCGGCCGGGCGCTTGGCCGCC
This sequence comes from Mesorhizobium sp. M4B.F.Ca.ET.058.02.1.1, assembly GCF_003952505.1. Lineage (NCBI taxonomy): Bacteria > Pseudomonadati > Pseudomonadota > Alphaproteobacteria > Hyphomicrobiales > Phyllobacteriaceae > Mesorhizobium > Mesorhizobium sp. M4B.F.Ca.ET.058.02.1.1. Next base: position 488,563 of record NZ_CP034450.1, read on the forward strand.
GCCTGCACCAGCGGATCGGCCGGGCGCGTGGTGGCGCGAACCGGTTGCGGCTGCTTTTCCAGGTTGCCGAAAAGGTCGTTGCTGTCGTCCATGCTGGCCATTAGTCCGGTACTGCGAATCACTCTTCGATACTGCCACGCTTTTGACGGGCGAACGAGGTTCCTGTTCCGTTCGGGGAATTCGGCTCCTCTTACTCCAAAACCTTTCGATAACCAAGCTGGCGGAAATAGGTCGAATCCAACGGGTTCGGATACCTGATTCTTTAACAATAACCCCTAGCGTGAGCCCCAACGAATAAAAGACCACGGGCGTCAGGGGTTTCGCGTGAGGGGCAAGGCCATAACAATGATCGGCATCGCCGCCGTCTTCGGCGCGATCTCGATCTTTGCCGCGGATTTCTGGGTCAAGAGCCAGGCGAAAGCCGATTCCGAAGAGAAAACGGCTTCGATCGCGATGCCTGCCGAACCGAAGGTCGAGTTCAAGACCATTGTCGTGGCCAATGCGCCGCTGCGCTACGGCATGCAGCTCGACAAGGCGCAGCTCAATGAAATCCCGTGGCCGCAGGATTCTCTGCCGCAGGGCGCGTTCACCTCGGTCGACGAACTGCTGAAGCAAGGCAGTCGCGTGGTGCTGTCACCGATCGAGATCAACGAACCGGTGCTGCTCACCAAGCTGTCGGGGCCGAACGGCCGCGCGACACTTTCCAACATGCTGTCGCCCGGAATGCGGGCGGTGACCATCCGCACCGATGAGATCGCCGGCGTTGGCGGCTTCGTCACGCCGGGCGACCGCGTCGATGTCGTGCTGACGCGTGATGCCGGCGATATCCAGGAAGTCGCCAAGAACGCGCAGGGCGCATCCGGCTCGACGATCACCTCTGAAATCGTGGTGGCCGATGCCAAGGTCCTGTCCGTCGGCCAGGGCGCCGACGAGCGCCAGACCGAGCCGCAGGTTGCCAATTCGGTAACCCTCGAGGTGACGACCGAGGGCGCGAAGCAGGTGGCGCTGGCCCGCACCGTCGGCACGCTGTCACTGTCGCTCCGCTCCGCCAGCGACAGCAGCGCCGGCAAGGACGGCCTCACCACGATCTCATCCTTCGGCGGCTCGGTGGCGGCAAACGCGGGGGCGGCTGCCGGCGCGCTGTTCGAGGCGGTGGCGAAGGAGCCGGAGAAGCCGCAGTTCAAGACAATCATCGTGACGCGCGGCACGAAGGCCGAGGAATACAAGGTGCCATCGCCGGACCAGCAGCAGCAATAGCCGGTGGGGACCGGCGGGGACAGGACAATGTTTGGGCTGAACATACATAGCGTGAAGCGGGGGCGGCGCCTCGCGGGCGTGTTTGCCGTGGCGGTTTCACTGGCCGGGGTCGGCATGCTTGTCCTCAGCGGGCAGGCGCGGGCCGGCAATGACATCGTCTATGTCTCGGCGACCAAGAACGCATCGATCAAGGTGGCCAAGGGAAAGCCGCGGACGATCATGACGAGCGCGGCCTTCTACCAGATCGTCATCGGCGATCCGGAGATCGCCAACGTCAATCCGCTGACCGACAAGTCCTTCTATGTGCTGGGCAACAATCTCGGCACCACCGGCATCGCGCTGTTCAATGAGAACAAGCAACTGGTCGGCACGATCGACATCGAGGTGACGCTCGACACCGAGCAACTGGCGAACACCATTCGCGCCAGCGTGCCGGATGCCAAGATCAACGTCGGCTCGGCCAATGGCCGCGTGGTGCTGTCGGGCGAAGCGGACGATGCGGTCGCGGCCGAAAAGGCGAACAAGATCGCCACCCGTTTTTCCGGCAACGAGGAAGTCATCAACTCCGTCAACATCTCGTCCTCGCAGCAGGTCCAGCTCAACGTCCGCTTCGTCGAGATCAATCGCCAGGCCGGGATGGATCTCGGCGCCAAGTACAGCGCCAATTTCGCCTATGGCCTTGGCGGCCGCAACGTGGCGATCGAACCGGGCGATATTCCGGCGGCCGGAACTGGCGAGGTCATCGGCCGGCTGTTGTCGAACGGCGTTTCGATCGACATCGCCATCAAGGCGCTGGAGGAGCGCGGCCTTGCCCGGCGGCTGGCCGAGCCGAACCTGATCGCCCGTTCGGGCCAGACGGCGAGCTTCCTCGCCGGCGGCGAGTTCCCGATCCCGGTCTCCGAGGAAAACGGCAAGATCAGCGTCAGCTACAAGAAATACGGCGTCAGCCTGGATTTCACCCCGACCGTGCTGAAGGACGGGCTGGTCAGCCTCGACATCGCGCCGGAAGTGTCGTCGATCGATGCGTCCGCCTCCTACAATATCGGCGAGATCTCGGTGCCCGGCTTCATCGTGCGCCGGGCCAAGACCTCGGTCGACTTGAAGAACGGCCAGAGCTTCATGATCGCCGGCCTGCTGCAGTCGCAGAACGACATCACCACCTCGCGCCTTCCGGGTCTCGGCAAGCTGCCGGTGCTGGGCTCGCTGTTCTCGTCCAAGGCCTATCAGCGGCGCGAGACCGACCTGGTGATCATCGTCACGCCCTATCTGGTCAAGCCTGTCGATCCGTCGAAGAAGATGGTCGAGCCGACCGACGGCACGCAGCCGGCCAGCAATTCGGACTACTTCCTCAACAATACCGAGGAAGTGAAGGCTTCCGACCCGAACCGCGCCCTGGCGATGGCCGACGGCCGCGTCACGCAGCCCGCCGCGCCGACGGCAGGGCATTTCCTCGACCTGCCGAAGGATTGAAGTCATGCGTCCGGTTCCAGGCTTGATGGTTGCCCTGCTGCTCTCCGGTCTCTGCGGCTGCACCAGCGACGACTATGTGCGCACCGAGGGCGTGACGCCCGCCGCCGGCAACGCGCAGGCGGCCAATACGGTCATGCAGATGGTCGATCCGTGGAAATACGGCGTCCAGAACACCAGGCTGCTGGTGCCGGCGCAGCGCACCAGCACGTCGACGGCCGCCGCGGCCGGCGAGGCGGCGGGTGCAAAGACGGCTGAGACGACGAGCGCGACAACCAACTGATTTGGCACTGACCAGACGGGCTGACGACATGGCAAGCGGCATCAAGAGCAAGAAGATACTGCTCGTATCCACCGACAGGACGTTCCTGCAGGACACCCGCACGGCCTTCGCCGCTTCGGACGTCATCGAGCTTTTGACGGTCGACAAGAGCGTCAACGAGTTGCGCGGCGAAGTCCAGGAGACGGATTTCGGCGCGCTCATCGTCGACATGGACGCGGCGAAGCTGGAAGAGATCGAATCGCTGCAGCGCATCATGCGCCGGCTGGAAGGCCGGGTCCCGGTGGTCGTGGTCACGCAGGAATTCAACGCAGCGGCGGTGCGCATCCTGGTCCAGCTCAAGGTCGCCGACTTTCTGGTCAAGCCGATCACCACCGCCGACCTGGTGCGTTCCGTCGTGCGGGCGCTGCAGGGGCCCGGGCGGGAGGAAAACACCGAGTCGCAGATCTATACCTTCATGCCCGCCGCCGGCGGCGTCGGCACCACGACGCTGGCGCTGCAGACCGCCTTCCAACTGCATCATTCGGTGACGCGCGGCGCCTCGACCTGCGTCGTCGACCTCAATTTCCAGCAGGGCGCCTGCGCCGAATATCTCGATCTCGAGCCGCGCTTCGACATTACCGAGATCGAGAACCAGCCGGAGCGTCTCGACCGGCAGCTGCTGGACGTGATGCTGTCCAAGCATGCGAGCGGGCTCTGCGTGCTGGCGGCGCCGACGCGCCCGTCGGAGATGCGCTCCTTCAAGACCGACGTCGTGGTGCGCATGCTCGACCTCGTCTCGGCCTATTTCGACAATGTCGTCATCGACATGCCGCGCACCTGGTTCCCATGGACCGAGACGGTGCTGCTCGGCTCCAACAAGCTCTATATCGTGGCCGAGATGACGGTGCCGTGCCTGCGCCACACGCAACGCCTCATCCAGGCGATCTACGAGACCGCCGGCAGGGAGGTGAAGCCGAACGTGATCGTCAACCGCTTCGAGCAGAAGATGTTCGACAACGGCATCAAGCAGGCCGATGTCCAGGACATCCTCGGCGAGCATTTCGTCGGTGGCATCTCGAACAATTACCGGCTGGTGCGCGAGGCCGTAGACCGTGGCGTGCCGCTGCACGACATCGACCCGAACGCCAATGTCGTCAATGACCTGAAGAAGATCATCCTGCCCGAGGAAGCGGTGACGACGACGGCCAAGTCGAAGTCGCTGTTCGGCCTCGGCAAGGGCCTGCTGAAGAGGAAGGCCGGATGACCAGCCGCTTTTCAACGCTCCAGAACCGCGACCTGCGTCCGCAGCGCCCAGCCGAGGCGGCGCCGGTGACGCAGCACACCGTGGTCATCCCGACGACGCGCAAGCTTGTCGCGCCGAAGGTCGAGGCAGCCCCCGCCAAGAGCGCCAACAAGGTGCTCGACGCGCGGGTGCGTATCCACCGCATGCTGCTCGAGGAAATCAACCTCGTGGCGCTGGAACGGCTGCCGAAGGACGAGATGCGCCGGCAGGTGCATGAATTCGTCTCGGAAAAGACCCGCCATGAGCGAATGGCGATCAACACCGCCGAGCTCGACGCGCTGGTCGACGACATCGTCGACGAGATGGTCGGTCTCGGCCCACTGGAGCCGCTGCTCAAAGACCCCGAGATCAACGACATCCTGATCAACGGCCACCAGAATTGCTTCGTCGAAAGGCGCGGCAAGCTGCAGCAGGTGCATATCCCGTTCAAGGACGAGGCGCATCTGCTTCGAATCATAAACAAAATCGTCGCCGCGGTCGGCCGTCGCGTCGATGAGTCGGCGCCGATGGTCGACGCGCGCATGCTGGACGGCTCGCGTTTCAACGCCGCCATCCGGCCGGTTGGCGTCGACGGGCCGCTGGTGTCGATCCGCAAATTCTCCAAGAACAAGCTCGGCCTGCACAAGCTGGTCGAATTCGGCGCCATCACCCAGAACATGGCCGAGGTGCTGGCGGCGGCCGTGCATGCCCGCAAGACCACCATCATCTCTGGCGGCACCGGCACCGGCAAGACGACGATGCTGAACGCGCTGTCGGCCTTCATTCCCGAGGACGAGCGACTGATCACCATCGAGGACGCCGCCGAGCTGCAATTGCAGCAGCCGCATGTCGCGCGCATGGAGACACGGCCCGCCAATATCGAGGGCCACGGCGAACTGAAGCAGCGCGACCTGGTCAAGAACGCGCTGCGCATGCGCCCCGACCGCGTCATCCTCGGCGAGTGCCGCGGCGAGGAAGCCTTCGACATGCTGCAGGCGATGAACACCGGCCATGAAGGCTCGATGGCGACCATCCACGCCAACACGCCGCGCGACGCCATCTCGCGCCTGGAGCAGATGCTCGGCATGACCGGCATGCCGATGACGGTGCAGTCGATCCGCAGCCAGATCGCCAGCGCCATCGACATCATCGTGCAACTGACCCGCCTGTCCGACGGCAAGCGCAAGGTGACCAGCGTCGCCGAGGTGACCGGCATGGAAGGCGACGTCATCCAGATGCAGGAGATATTCCGCTTCGTGCGCACCGGCATGGAGGCGGACGGCAAGATCCTCGGTCACTACGAGGCGACCGGAATCCGCCCGCGTTTCCTCGAGGACCTGCGCGCCATGGGCATCGAATTCCCGGGCAAGTATTTCGAACCCGGCCGTCCACAGGAGTAACCGGTGTTCGGAGGCTTCAGCGCGATCTACGTCGTCTATGCCGCGGCAGCGCTCACCGGCATCATGATCGCAGAGGCGTGCTACCTGCTTTATGCCGGCCGCAGCGACAAACGCACCGCAATCAACCGGCGCATGAAGCTGCAGGAGAACAAGATCAGCCAGGAACAGGTGCTGATCCAGCTGCGCAAGGAACGCGGCCTGGAGGCCGGCAGCTCGGTGTTCTCGCTCGACCGGTTCCGCGCCTTGCGCACCCAGTCCGGCATGACGATGCCTCTGTCCAAATTCCTGGCGATCACTTCGGGCGCGGCGCTGGTGGCGGCGCTGGTCGCCATCTGGTACGGGCTGCCGTTGCTGCTCGGCCTTCTATTGTTTGTCGTCCTCTTGCCGGTGCTGCCCGTCATGTCGCTGCGCTTCCAGCGCGGCCGCCGGCTGAAACGGTTCGGCATGCAGTTGCCGGAGGCGCTGGAACTGATCACGCGCGGCCTGAAGGCCGGCCATCCGGTGCCGGTCGCCATCTCCATGGTGGCGCGCGAGATGCCGGACCCGATCGGCACTGAGTTCGGCGTCATCGCGGATGAGGTGACCTACGGCTCGGACCTGGTTTCGGCGCTGAATTCGCTGTTCGACCGGGTCGGCCATGAAGACCTGCCGTTGTTCGTCACCGCCGTGTCGATCCAGAACAGTTCGGGCGGCAATCTGCGCGAGATCCTCGACGGGCTGTCGTCGACGATCCGCGAACGCGGCAAGCTGCGTCGCAAGGTGCGCGCGATTTCGACCGAGGGCCGCATGTCGGCCTATATCCTGACGGCCGTGCCGGCACTTCTGTTCGCGGCCATCATGGTGATGATGCCGCAATTCTACAAAAGCGTCTGGGGCGAGCCGAAGACCTGGTACTTGCTTGGCGGCTCGGTCACCTGGCTGATGCTGGGCAATGCCATCATGTTCAAGATGTCGAACTTCAGGTTCTGACATGCAGGCTGTGATCGAATTCCTCGCTTCGCTCGCGCCGACCTCGCTGTTGCCGGTTGCGGTGCTGCTGCTGATGCTGGGTGGCAGCGCGGTGGCCTGGCCGCTGGTCGTTGCCAAGGGCGACCGCAACGAGGTCAAGCGCCGGCTGAAGGTGGAGGAGAGCAGCAAGGCCGTCGAGCAGACTGAGCCTGCGCCGCGGAAGAATTCCAACGCGGTGCGCGAGAAGGCGGTGAAGCGGGCGCAGGAATTCTACGCCAAGAGCGACCCCGAGAATGTCGCGCGGCTGCGCATGAAGCTCATCCAGGCCGGCTACATGGAACCGCGTGCTGTCGGCACCTTCTTCCTGATCCGCTTTGCCGCCTTCGTCGGCCTGGCTCTTGGCGCCCTGCTGCTCAACCACTGGATGGCGAGCGCGGATTCGACCATGACCAGCCGCTGGACCTTCGTCATCCTTTCGGGCGCTGCCGGCTATTTCCTGCCCGGTCTGGTGCTGACCCAGAAGGTGCGGGAGAAGATGCGCGAATACCGCAACGGCTTTCCCGACTTCATGGACCTGATGATCGTCTGCTCCGACGCCGGCATGAGCATGGAGGCCGGCATCGAGCGCGTCTCCAAGGAGCTCGCCAAGACCTATCCTTCGCTCAGCATGAACCTGCAGCTGGTATCGCTGGAGCTCAGGGCCGGGCGCAGCCTCGACGATGCGCTCAAGGCGCTCGCCGATCGTCTCAGCCTCGATGAGGTGCGCTCCTTCGCGACGCTGCTGCAGCAGTCCAAGGAACTGGGCACCAGCCTGTCGGGGGCGTTGCGCGTCTTTTCCGACGAGATGCGGCACAAGCGCATGTCGCTGGCCGAGGAGAAGGCGCATGCCCTGCCAGCCAAGATGTCGGTGCCGGTGACGGTATGCATCCTGCCGGTGGTGCTGATGATCGCCATCATCCCGATCATCGTAAAGATGACGACCGCGCACTGAACCCACGGCAACGCTGGTTAACGCATCCTTTGCGCGCAACCGAAATTTAGGGGCATTTCAGCACCGAAGCTTAATCGCTGCTGTGTACAGTGCTCCCTGAAGAACGACCCGGCAAATCGGGCGATGGGGCAGGGGCATGCGTCACAGACATCCCGCGGCAATGGCCGCATTGGCAGCCGTCTTGATGATCACCGGTTGCACGACCAGCAGTAACAGCGTCGACACGACCAAGACCACCGCGATCCAGCCAGCGTCCAAGGATGTCAGCGCTTCCGACCTGGCGGAGGGCAAGGCGCAGTTCCGCGAGGCGAATTACGGCCTTGCCGAAAAGCATTTCCGCAAGGCCGTCGAGCTCAAGGCCGACAATGCCGAAGCCTGGATGGGGCTGGCCGCTTCCTATGACGAGCTCGGCCGTTTCGACTTCGCCGACCGCGCCTATGACCAGCTCTTGAAGGTCGCCGGCCGCAAGCCGCAGATCGTCAACAACATGGGATATTCGCAACTGCTGCGCGGCAACAGGACGAAGGCAAGGGTTTTGCTGCTCGAGGCCAAGGCCCACATGGCCGATCCGACCGTGGTCGACGCCAACCTCGCGCTGCTGAACAAGAGCTAGAGGGCTTTCGCGCCTAGACTGAATCGTTCCGCCCGAATCGACTTAGTCGCTGCGAGACGAGACAATTTCAACCGGCACTATTTCCTGTTTGTCGATTTGCAAAAGACAATTCGACGGATGCGGCTTCCTGCTGGCGGACGCCGCTTTGTCAGCCGCATGCGCGATGCACAACATCGGGCATGCGGCCTCTTTCGCACGGGTCGCGTCGCGATCGTCGACAGAACTGTTTCAATATAAACCAGAACGTCTCTAGTCTTCGCGCGTGCCCTTCATAGTAGTGGACGCTTTGTAAACCTTGTCCGAAGGTTGCGTCGAAAGGTTAGCTGAAAACGGTGTCGGCGGGCCGTCGTTAACCTAGAATGGGGATGCAACCGACGTCTCCCAAGAGGCTGCGCTCAAGAATGTTGGATTTTAGTTCGCTCCTGCTCGCGGCGGCGCTGTCGGGCTCGTGCCTCAGCATCACGCTGTTTGCGATCTGGTTCACCGCGCCGCGGGCGCACTTCGTGCTGACGGTGGCGTGCGGCATGCTCGTGCTTGTCGCGCATGTCGTGCTGTTCTGGCAGTACACAAAGGAGCCCGGCCCTTTGCTGTGCCAGGCTACCCTTGCGCTGCTCAACCTGGGTTTTTTGGTGATCTGCCTGTCGTCCATGCAGTATCTCAGCGTGCCCGGCTACAAGCGCGTGATTGTGCCGACCCTGCTAGCAATGACCGTTTGCGCCGCCGTCACCTATTTCGGTTTTGACGGTATCGGCTTCATCCTCACCTATGCGACTGTCACGGCGTTGCTCGTCGTGATCGGTGTGATGTTTTGGATCAAGGGCGGCGGTCATGATCGCCGGATCCTGCTGGTCGTCTCATTCCTCAGCGGCACCTGTGCGGTGTCCTTCGCACTGTGTGGGTTGGTGCTGGCGATCCGTGGACAGTGGGTGCTTGGCTTGGCACCCAACAATTGGGCCGAACGGCTGAATTCCGTCGTTGCGGTCGCCTGCATGACCGGTCTCGGCGCGCTGACGCTTTCGCTGCACCACTTGCAGGCGCAGATCGAATTGAAGGCCGAGACCCTGACCGATCCACTGACGGGGCTGATGAACCGGCGGGCGCTGAACTCGCTCTATGGCGAGCGCGCCTTCGGACCGTTCATGGCGGTGGTGATGTTCGACCTCGACCATTTCAAGAGGACGAACGACCTGTTCGGCCATCCGGTCGGCGACAAGGTTCTGTGCCGCTTCGCCGCGATCATCAGGAAGTACGGCAGGAGCGGCGTCGACGCCTTCCGCCTTGGCGGCGAGGAATTCGCGCTGGTCATGTCGCGCATGACCGAAGACAAGGCCTTCGATCTTGCCAGCAAGATCGGCGTCGCCTTCGGCGCCGAGGTGGTGCCAACCCCGCGCGGCCCGCTGCGCAGCACTGTCAGCGGCGGCATCGGCTTCGGCAAGGCCGAAGGCAGCAGCCTCGACGATGTGCTGGCCGAGGCGGACAAGGCACTCTACGCGGCCAAGCATGCCGGACGGAACTGCGTTCTTGTCCTGGACAAGGTGAGCAAGGCCGACGGGCCGGCCTTGCGTTCCGCTTGATCGCTACCGAGCGCTACTCGGCAGCGCCCAGATATTCCGACAGCGGCGGGCAGGAGCAGACGAGGTTGCGATCGCCGGCGACATTGTCGATGCGCGACACCGGCGGCCAATATTTGGCCGACGTGTCGGCATCGCCTGCGGGATAGGCCGCTTCCAGACGCGAATAGGGATGCGTCCAGCTGCCGGCCAGCGCTTCCGCCGCGGTGTGCGGCGCGTTGACAAGCGGGTTATCGTTGAGCGGCCACTCGCCCTTCGCCACCTTGGCCGCCTCGCCGGCGATGGCAATCATCGCCTCGCAGAAACGGTCGAGCTCGCGCTTGGGCTCGGACTCGGTCGGCTCGACCATCAGCGTGCCGGCGACCGGGAACGACATGGTCGGCGCATGGAAGCCATAGTCGATCAGCCGCTTGGCAATATCGTCGACGCTGATGCCGGCGCTCTCCTTGAGCACGCGCGTGTCGAGGATGCATTCATGCGCGATGCGATCGTGCCTGCCCTTGTAGAGGAGCGGGAAATGCGGCGCGAGCCGTGTCGCCACATAGTTGGCCGAGATGATGGCCGTCTCCGTGGCCTGCTTGAGGCCAGAGGCGCCCATCATGCGGATGTACATCCAGGTGATCGGCAGGATGGATGCGCTGCCGAACGGCGCTGCCGACACGGCATGCGCCGACCCTTCCGTGACATGGCCCGGCAGATAGGGCTTCAGATGCGCCTTGACGCCGATCGGGCCGACACCCGGACCGCCGCCGCCATGCGGAATGCAGAAGGTCTTGTGCAGGTTCATGTGGCAGACGTCGGCGCCGATGTCGCCTGGTCGGGCGAGGCCGACCAGGGCGTTGAGGTTGGCGCCGTCGAAATAGACCTGGCCGCCATGCTCATGGATGAGCGCGCAGAGGTGGCGCGCGCCTTCCTCGTAGACGCCATGCGTCGAGGGGTAGGTGAACATCAGCGCCGCGAGATTCTTGGAATGCTCGTTGGCCTTGGCCCTCATGTCGTCCATGTCGATATTGCCGTCCTCGGAACAGCGCACGACGACGACACTCATTCCCGCCATCGCTGCGCTCGCGGGATTGGTGCCATGCGCGGAGGACGGGATCAGGCAGACGGTGCGATGACCCTCGCCGCGCGAGCGGTGGTAGGCGCGGATGGCGAGCAGGCCGGCATATTCGCCCTGGCTGCCGGCATTGGGCTGCAGGCTGACCGCATCGAAGCCGGTGATTTCCGACAGCCAGCCTTCCAGCTCGCCGACCATGGCGCGATAGCCGGCTGAATGGCTGGCCGGCGCGAAGGGATGCAGGTTGGCGACGCTCGGCCAGCTCACCGGCATCATCTCGGCGGCGGCGTTGAGCTTCATGGTGCAGGATCCCAGCGGGATCATGGCGCGGTCGAGCGCCAGGTCCTTGTCGGCCAGCCGGCGCAGGAAGCGCATCATGTCCGTCTCGGAATGGTTCTCGTGGAAGACCGGCTGGGTCAGGAATTCCTTGCCGCGCGGTTTTCCAGGCACGGTTTGGTCGGCCGCCGCGGGGGCCTTGGCGCTGAAGAGGCCGGCGATCGCCTCGAGGTCGGACTCGGTCGAGGTTTCGTCGAAGGCGACGCCGATATGGTCGGCGTCGATGACGCGCACGAGCCGGCCGGTCTTCTCGGCGGCGGCGGCGATCGCCTTGGCCTTGCCCCGCACTTCGACCATTACCGTGTCGAAACGGCTGGCGCCGAGCACGGCAACGCCCGATGCCGTGAGGCCGGCGGCCAGGCGCCCGGCGAGCCCGTGGATGCGCTCGGCGATCGCCTGCAGGCCGGCGGGGCCGTGCCAGATCGCATAGGCGGTCGCCATGTTGGCGAGCAGCGCCTGCGCGGTGCAGATGTTGGAGGTGGCCTTGTCGCGGCGGATATGCTGCTCGCGCGTCTGCAGCGCCAGCCGGTAGCCGGGACGCCCCTTGCTGTCGGTGGACTGGCCGACCAGGCGGCCGGGCATCAGCCGGGTCAATTTGTCGGAGACGGCGCAATAGGCGGCGTGCGGGCCGCCGAAGCCCATCGGCACGCCGAAGCGCTGCATCGGACCGACGGCGATGTCGGCGCCCAGTTTGGCCGGAGCATCGGTCAGCGTCAGGCCGAGCGGATCGGCGATGAAGATGACCAGCGCGCCGATGGCGCGGGCTTTCTCGATCGCCGCCTTGTGGTCGCCATAGACGCCGAAGGTGTCCGGCCAGGAGACGAGCAGCGCGGCGGTGTTGTCGTCGATCGTCTCGCCGTCGACCTCTGTGCCGAGCGGCTCGGCGCGGGTGCGCACGACGTCCAGCGTCTGCGGATGCGGCGTGCCGGCAATCGCCACCTTGGTGCGTTTGTCGCGGTGATGGCGAAGGGCAATGCCGACGGCCTCGGCAACGGCGGTGGCTTCGTCGAGGAGCGAAGCCGACGCCACCGGCAGGCCGGTCAGTTCGGTGACCAGCGTCTGGAAGTTGAACAACATTTCCAGCCGGCCCTGGCTGATCTCGGCCTGGTAGGGCGTGTAGGCCGTGTACCAGGCCGGGTTCTCGAACAGGTTGCGCTGAATGACCGGCGGCACGTGGACGCCGTGGTAGCCGGCGCCGATAAAGCTCTTCAGCACCGTGTTCTTGGCCATCGTCGCCGACAATTCGGCCAGTGCTTCGGCCTCGCTGGCCGGCGCGGGCAGCGTCAGCGGCTGGTCGAGGCGGATCGATCTCGGCACGGCCTGGCTGATCAGCGTCTCGACGGACGGGACGCCGATTACGGCCAGCATGGCTCGGACATCATTGAGGCCGGGGCCGATGTGGCGGGCCGAGAAGGGGTAGGGTGCTGCGGTCATCGTAACTGTCCTGCTCTCAACCGATATGGGCCTTGTAGGCAGCTTCATCCAGAAGCCCGTCGAGCTGGCCTTCATTGGCGAGCTTCATCTTCCACAGCCAGCCGTCGCCCGTGGCGGCCGAATTGACCAGCGACGGATCCGACGACAGCGAGGTGTTGGCCTCGGTGATCTCGCCGTCGGCCGGTGCGTAGACATCCGACGCGGCCTTGACGGATTCGACCACGACGGCGGTGTCGCCCTTGGCCAGCTTGCGGCCGACTTCCGGCAGTTCGACGAAGACGAGATCGCCGAGCTGCTCCTGCGCGTAGTCAGTGATGCCAACGGTGGCGACGCCGCCTTCGACACGGAGCCATTCGTGGTCTTCGGTGAAATAGGTCTTTGCCATCGGGAATTATCCTTTGCGGTAGCGATGAGGTGTGAAAGGCAAGGGGTTGATATCGATCGGGATTTTCGTCCCGCGCACATCGGCGAAAAGTTTGCTTCCGGGCCTGGCGAGTGCCGTGTTGACGTAGCCCATGGCGACCGGATGACCGGCCGACGGGCCGAAGCCGCCGGAGGTGACATGGCCAGCCGCATTGCCGGCGGCGTCGAAAAGCGCGGCGCCCGCGCGCACCGGCTGGCGGCCGTCCGGCTTCAGTCCGACACGTTTCTGCGCCGACCCACGCTCCAGTATGGCGCGCAGAGCGTCGGCGCCGATGAAGTGGCCGGCGGCACGGATATCCTTGGGGACGGCCCACATCAATCCGGCGCTGGCCGGATCGAATTCCTCGGTGATGTCCTGGCCATGCAGGCAGAGCCCGGCCTCCAGCCGCAGGCTGTCGCGGGCGGCGAGGCCGATCCACTGCACGCGCTCGTCGTTGAGCAATGTCGCGACTAGGTCCCGCGCATCCGCTTCCGGCAAGCCGATCTCGAAACCGTCCTCGCCGGTATAGCCGGAGCGGCTCATGAACCAGTCTTCGCGCGGCTCGATGCCGTGCATGAACAGCAGCGCACCGGTCTCGATGCCGGCGCGGGCAAGGGCGGCCCAGGCCTCGGGACCCTGGACGGCGAGGAAGACGCGGTCGAGCGCATCCACCTTTGCCTCGAAATCCCCGGCCAGCGCCCGCAGGTGCTTCTCGTCGACGGCTGCGTTGCCGGCGTTGGCGACGACCATGAAGCGGTCGTCGCCAAGCCTGGTGATGATGAGGTCGTCGATGATGCCGGCGGCCTCGTTGAGGAAGAAGGTGTATTTCGACTGGGAAATATCGAGCGCGCCGGCATCGAGCGGGCAGGCGCGGTCGAGCAGCGCAATCGCGCCCGGGCCGCTGACCAGGAACAGCTTCATGTGCGAAATGTCGAACAGCCCGGCATGCTCGCGGGTGTGAAGGTGCTCCTTCATCACGCCGGCCGGATAGGTGAGCGGCATCGACCAGCCGGCGAACGCGCCAAAGCGCGCGCCAGCAGCCCTATGCAGATCTTCGAGGGGTAGGTGTTTGGTTTCGTCGCCCGTCATGTCATCTCCAGAGTCGCACGCAATCGGCCGCTGATGGCGACCAGTCCGTGCCCCTCTGTCTGAAGCCTGAGAGACTCGCGCCCCGTAACTCTGTCGGCAGCGCTTACACCTTCGGCGCGGGGCGTGAGCCCCGACTTTCCAGAGTGTCTTTCCCGTCTACGGTTCTTTTGCCTGAGAGATTTCGGGCGATTTCCCCTTCGGCGGCAGCGCTCGCTGCTCTCTCCCGCAAACAGGTAGGACTCAAGTGTGAGCCCTCGACTCGTCATCCATAGCTTGTGAACGACACCTTGTCACCTGCCAGCGACATCTTGCTGACAAGTCTTCGCTAACCACGCGGTTTGCCGGTTTTTCAAGACACTGCCGATATGTTGCTCCGAAACGACCTTTTTGGGCCCGGCTACAGCCGGCGGCGGACGGGGACGACAATGGGCGAACTGATCATGAGCGCTCCGGTGGCGGGGCTGACCTCCAAGAACCGCATCACGGCCGAGGACGTGGTGATGCTGCGCCGCGAAGTGTTCGGCGACGGCATGGTGAGCCGTGGCGAGGCCGAGGCGCTGTTCGCGCTCGACCAGACGACGCGCGACAAATGCCAGGAATGGCCGGCGTTCTTCGTCGAGGCGGTCACCGATTACATCGTCCACCAGGAAAAGCCGACGGGTTACATCTCCGAGGACAATGCCAACTGGCTGATCCGGACGATCTCGCGCGACGGCATGGTCGACAGCCTGACAGAGCTCGAGCTCCTGGTGCATGTGCTGGAGAAGGCCAAATCGTCGCCCAGCCGGCTTTCCGCCTATGCGCTGGAGCAGGTCACGCATGCGGTGGTCGACGGCAAGGGACCTTTGATGCTGGGCGGCCAACTGGTTCCGGGACTGGTGGCCAAGGCCGAGGTCGATCTGTTGCGCCGCATTCTCTACGCCTATGGCGGCGACGGCAACATCGCGATCACCCGCGCCGAGGCGGACGTGCTGTTCAGGATCAATGAGAGCACCGCGGCGGCCAGCAACGACCCGTCCTGGAACGAGCTGTTCGTCAAGGCGATCGCCAATTTCGTCATGTGTTCGGCCGGATACGAGGCGCCGACGCGCGAGGTGGCGCTGCGCCAGGAGAATTTCCTCGATGATGCCGAGCCCGGAATCGGTGGCTTTTTCGGCCGCATGGTATCGGGCGGCCTCGCCGGCATCATGGGAGCCTACCGCTCGCCTGACGACATCGAGGCCGATTGGGAAGCCAGGAACCGGGCAGCCGAAGCAATGGCCCGCCGCGCCGAGACGGTCGATGCCGGCGAGGCGAGGTGGCTGGCTGAGCGAATCGGCCCGAACCGGCCGCTCAGCGAGAACGAGCGCGCGCTGCTGACGCTGATCAAGCATGCGTCGCCGGAAATCCACCCGGCGCTCAAGCCGCTGCTCGACAAGGTTGCTTAGGGCCCATTGATATTCAGGTGATGCCGGGGCAAATGGCGGTTTCCCGCGCTTCCGGCCTTCGCCGACCGAAGCGATCGTGAGACGCCGCACAGCCAAGGCTACGGCCGGCGTAGGCCGGTGCTCACGTACTTTGAGTACGTTCCGCTCCAGCTTCTCGGAGACCACTATTCTCGGCTCGACCCTGTACGGTCTTCAAATGCCGCCATACCAGTCGTAGCCGTTGTCCTCCCAATAGCCGCCGCGGCCGCCGCCGATCGCGGCGAAACTGTCGATCAGCTCTATTTTGTAGATGTATTTCGGCATCTTGTAGCCGAGCTGGCGCTCGACGCGCACGCGCAGCGGCGCGCCGTTCTCGACCGGCAGCGGCTTGCCGTTGAGGCCGTAGGCGAGGATCGTCTGCGGGTGGCGGGCGTCGATCAGGTCGATGGTGCCGTAATATTTGATGTCGCCGGAGAGAGACCGGTCGATCGTGTCGAGGCAGTGGAACATGACATAGCTGGCCTGGGGTTTCACGACCGCCTGGTCGAGAACCAGAGACAGCGGCGTGCCCGTCCATTTGGCGATGCAGCTCCAGCCCTCGACACAGTCGTGGCGGGTGATCTGGGTGCGGCTCGGCATGTTCTGAAGCTGCTCGCGGGTCAGCGCCAGCGGCTTCTCAACGAGGCCGGAGACTTCAAGGCGCCAGTCGGCGAAGTTGTTGGCAAGCAGCCCCTTGTAGGTGTCGTCGTCCGGCGCGGTGACGCCGTTCGGCCGCTGCGGCTGGCGGATGTCGGCCTCAGTGAATTCCTGGGCGAGCGCGTCACGGCCGGCCAGCAGGCGCTGGGCCCGGTATGTCAGGCCATTGGCGTTTTCGAGGAAGCTGCGCAGGCCACCGCCGACACCGAGACCGCTGTCGAAAGCATCGCAGCCGGACAGCGCGATGCCCGACAGGCCGAGACTGGCGGAAGTCAGGAATTTCCTGCGGTTGATCTGAAACTTCGCCATCTCAGGCGCTCCTCTCGGGCGAGTTGTCATCATGCGCCGGCGGGTCGGTGCGGTACCAGCCGGTGATGATCGAACGCAATTCGTTGACCGGGCCGGCGGCAAGGATCATCAGCATGTGGATGATGAAGAAGCCGACGAGCAGCACCATGACGGTGAAATGGATGGTGCGCGCCGTCTGCCTTCCACCGAGCAGGTCGTTGAGGAACGGCAGCACCGCGTTCATGCTGGGCGACATGGCAAGGCCGGTGATGATCATCAGCGGCAAGAGCACGAACAGCACGCCGCCATAGGCCATCTTCTGCAGCGTGTTGTATTCGCGCGTGTGATGGAACTTCAGCTTCGCGTGGTCGACGATATCCCGCGGCAGGCGCCGGAGATCGTCGAGGCGCGGAGCGAGATCGCGGCGGACATGGCCATTGATCAGGCCGGCGACCAGCCAGACGAGCAGGGTGGCGGAGAGCACCCAGGCGAAGAAGAAATGCACGACGCGGGCCGTGCCGAGATCATAGTAGGAGGGGATCGTGGCCCAGGAGGGGAAGGCGCGGGATGTCTCCTGACCGGGCGGTCCCGACCAGCCGAGCACGCCCGTCGTGTCGAAACGCCTGCCGAAGACGTCGGTGTAGCCGCGCGGACCCTGATCGGTGTTCTCGGCGCCGATGGCGAAGACGGTGTTGTTGTAGCCGAAGCCCGATTCCTTGCCGATGTAGAGCTGGGGGCGGGCATTGAAGATCTGCAGGCCGGAAAGCAGCATGAAGAACAACGCGATCGCCCAGAGCCAGTGGGTCAGCCGCGTCCAGCGCGACTGGCGGTAAATCAGCGTCATGTCGTTCGATGCGGCTGGCGCATCGGCGGCGGGGTCGCTCCTGGCAACGGTTTCCATCGGCTTTCGTTCTCCCGCAGTTCAGATCTTCGTTCTCCTTCCAATACGTCGCCGGCCCAAGCGATGTTTCATCCGATCACGGATTTATTACGGTGCGCCGAGGCTGACCGCCAGGTTGACCGCCGCCGCGACGATCACCGTGTTGAAGAAGAACGACAGGATAGAATGGATCAGTACCACCTGGCGCATGTGCGAAGTCGTGACGGCAGTGTCGGCGGTCTGCGCGGTCATGCCGATGACGGTGGCAAAATAGAGGAAATCCCAGCCCTCGGGCCGCTTGTCGCCGGGGAAGTCGAGACCGCCGACAGGCATCTTCCGCTTGCTGCTGGTGTCGATCTCGTCGCCGTTCATCCAGTAGACATGCGCGTAGTGGAGCGCCGCCATGGCGTGGATGGTGAACCAGCCGAGCGGTATCGACAGTATGGCGAAGCTGAGCTCGAATGGATGCGCGGCCTCCTTCTGGTTGATCAGATGGAACAGTGAAACGGTGGCGACACCGACGATGAAGAGCGTAACTGCAAAGATACCCAGTACAGGGAGGTCGGTAGCGCGCGCGTTCTTGCTGAGATAGTTGCCGGTAAGCCTCGGCATCAAGGCGAGGACCAGAACGATATAGGCGGCAAAGAAGACATTGGCGCCGATCGAGTAGGCAAGCGGCACGCGCAGGAGCAACGCTAGCAGCAAAGCGACGATGCCAATGGCCGCTGACAACGCGAACTGCATGTGCGGATGCATTGGCGTTTTGACGGATGTGTCGGCACCCATGGCCCGGCCTCTAAAGGCGTTCGGATCAGTCCGGTGTGACGGATTTCAACGCCCACCGCAAGATGCGGTCGAGCTCGCCAAGAAAGCGCGAGCGATCCTGCGGCGCGAAGGCGGCATTGTAGCCCTTGCTTTCGCCAGTCTCGCGCAGATGCTGCTTCAGGTCGCGCATCGCCACCGCCATGCCGATGGTTTCGGGCGTGAAGGGACGACCGGTCGGTCCCAGCACATGCGCGCCGAGCGCCACGGTGCGCGCGGCAAGCGGGATATCGGCCGTCACCACGATGTCGTTGGACACGGCATTCTCCACGATCCAGTCATCCGCCGCGTCGGCGCCCTTGGACACCACGACGTTGCGGATCATCGGATCGCGCGAGGGGCGCAGGCCGCCATTGGAGACATAGGTGACCACAATGCCGTGGCGCGCCGCGACCTTCTCGACCTCGGCCTTGACCGGGCAGGCGTCGGCGTCGACATAGATGACGGGTGCGGGCATCGTCCCTCCAAAACGAACATGGGGCCGGCTTTGACCGGCCCCATGGCAGAAATTCTCGAACTTGTCAGGCCGGCAGGGCGCCGGACTTCTTCGCGGTCCAGGTAGCGATGTAGTCCATCAGGCCGGGGTTGAGGCAGTCATAGGGCTCAAGCCCGATCGACTTCAACTGTGCCCGGATGCCATCCATACGGCTTGGATCGACACCGGATTCGATGATCGAGGACACGAAGGCGGTGAAGCCCGGCGGCGACCAGCCGTCTTCCTCGAAACGCTCGGGATGAATGAAGCTCAGGCCCTTGAACGGATGGTCGCGCTCGACCGGTCCATGCATGTGGACGCCGCAGCCGGTGCAGGCATGGCGCTGGATCAGCGCGCTTGGGTCGACCACCTTCAGCTTGTCGCCATTCTCCACGACGGTGACGTCGCCGGTGCCTGCCACGGCCACGACGGAGAATAAAGCGCCCTCAGGCTTCCAGCATTTGGTGCAGCCGCAAGCATGGTTGTGGGCGATCTGGCCCTTGACCTTCACCTTCACCGGCTTGCTGGTGCAGGCGCAGACCAGCGTGCCGCCGGCAAAGCTCGCGCTCTCCTTAGGCAGGCCATTGTCGATTTTCGGATGCAGTTTTTCCGCCATTCCATTCCTCCCATGTTTCACCACAGAGGTCGCCGGCCGGCTGGCCGGCGGCGTGCGGCTTCCTCAGTAAACCACGACACTCCGGATCGACTTGCCCTCGTGCATCAGGTCAAAACCCTTGTTGATGTCCTGAAGCTTCAGCGTATGGGTGATCATCGGGTCGATCTGGATCTTGCCCTCCATGTACCAGTCGACGATCTTCGGCACGTCGGTGCGGCCGCGCGCGCCGCCGAAGGCGGTGCCCATCCAGGTGCGGCCGGTGACCAGCTGGAACGGCCGCGTCGAAATCTCCTGGCCGGCGCCAGCAACGCCGATGATCACCGACTTGCCCCAGCCGCGATGCGAGGCTTCCAGCGCCTGGCGCATCACCTTGGTGTTGCCGGTGCAGTCGAAAGTGTAGTCGGCGCCGCCGATCTGGTCGGCGCCGCGCTTGGTCATGTTGACCAGGTAAGGCACGATGTCGCCGTCGATCTCCTTCGGATTGACGAAATGCGTCATGCCGAACTTCTCGCCCCAAGGCTTCTTGTCGTTGTTGACGTCGACACCGATGATCATGTCGGCGCCTGCGAGCTTCAGGCCCTGGATGACATTGAGGCCGATGCCGCCGAGGCCGAAGACGACGGCGGTAGCACCCTGCTCGACCTTGGCCGTGTTGATGACGGCGCCGATGCCGGTGGTGACGCCGCAGCCGATGTAGCAGATCTTGTCGAAGGGGGCGTCGGGATTGACCTTGGCGACCGCGATCTCCGGCAGCACGGTGAAGTTGGAGAAGGTCGAGCAGCCCATGTAGTGGAACAGCTTGTCCTTGCCCATCGAGAAGCGCGACGAGCCGTCCGGCATCAGGCCTTGGCCCTGCGTGGCGCGGATGGCGGTGCAGAGGTTGGTCTTGCGCGACAGGCAGGACGGGCACTGCCGGCATTCCGGCGTATAGAGCGGGATGACATGGTCGCCCTTCTTGACCGAGGTCACACCCTTGCCGACGTCAACGACGACGCCGGCGCCCTCATGGCCGAGGATGGCCGGGAACAGGCCTTCCGGATCGGCGCCCGACAGCGTGAATTCGTCGGTGTGACAGATGCCGGTCGCCTTGATCTCGACCAGAACCTCGCCATCGCGCGGCCCTTCGAGGTCGACCTCCATGATCTCCAGCGGCTTTCCGGCGGCGACAGCAACAGCGGCGCGCGTTTTCATGAGGCAGTTCCTCCCAAGGCAATCGACAATCTCTGATGTGGCCGGCTTGTTGAGCCTGCCCGGCGAAGCGAAATGCCCGCCAGCCCTCCGCAATGAGCCACGCGCCACTCTACAGAGTTCGGCGGCGGCGGCCAACTTCCTTGCGACGTTTTTCGGCGCGCTATTCGCAATCCGGGCAGGGCGGATGGGCGTCGCCCGGCCACTTGAGCCATGGCGGGATTGTCCATAGAACTGGTTTCTCGCCGGAGGAACGACGCCCGAATGTTCAAGAAGATCCTGATCGCCAATCGCGGCGAGATCGCCTGCCGTGTGATCAAGACGGCGCGCAAGATGGGGATTGCCACCATCGCGGTCTATTCGGACGCCGATCGCGACGCCGTGCATGTCGAGATGGCTGACGAAGCCGTGCATATCGGGCCTTCGCCCGCGGCGCAAAGCTATCTGCTCGCCGACAAGATCCTTGCCGCCTGCAAGCAGACGGGAGCGGAGGCCGTGCATCCCGGCTATGGCTTTCTTTCCGAACGCGCCGCCTTCTGCGAGGCGCTGGAGAAGGAAGGCATCGTCTTCATCGGCCCGAAGCCCAAGGCGATCAGGGCGATGGGCGACAAGATCGAATCGAAGAAATTCGCCAGCAAGGCCAAGGTCTCGACCGTGCCGGGCTGGCTGGGTGTCATCGAGGATGCCGACCATGCCGAGAAGATCGCCGGCGAGATCGGCTATCCGGTGATGATCAAGGCCTCGGCCGGCGGCGGCGGCAAGGGCATGCGCATCGCCTGGAACAAGGCCGAGGTGCGCGACGGCTTCGACAGGGCGCGCTCGGAAGCGAAAAGCTCGTTCGGCGACGACCGCGTCTTCATCGAGAAGTTCGTCGTCGATCCGCGCCATATCGAAATCCAGGTGCTGGCCGACGCGCATGGCAACGCGCTCTATCTCGGCGAACGCGAATGCTCGATCCAGCGCCGCAACCAGAAGGTGGTCGAGGAGGCGCCGTCGCCGTTCCTCGACGCCAAAACCCGCAAGGCGATGGGCGAGCAGGCAGTGGCCCTGGCCAGGGCCGTCGACTACCAGAGCGCCGGCACGGTGGAATTCATCGTCGACAGCGAGAAAAACTTCTATTTCCTTGAAATGAACACGCGATTGCAGGTCGAGCACCCGGTGACCGAACTCGTCACCGGCATCGACCTGGTCGAGCAGATGATCCGTGTCGCCGGCGGCGAGAAGCTCGCGATCAAACAGGGCGATGTGAAGCTCGACGGCTGGGCGGTGGAAAGCCGCCTCTATGCCGAAGACCCGTACCGCAATTTCCTGCCCTCCATCGGCCGGCTGACACGCTACCGGCCGCCGGAGGAGGGGACGTTCGGCGATATCGTCATCCGCAACGATACCGGGGTCACCGAGGGCTCCGAGATCTCGATGTTCTACGATCCGATGGTGGCCAAGCTTTGCACCTGGGCGCCGACGCGGCGCGAGGCGATCGACGCCATGTCGGAGGCGCTCGACAGTTTCGTCGTCGACGGCATCGAGCACAACATTCCGTTCCTGGCGGCGCTGATGCAGCATCCGCGCTGGCGCGAGGGGCGGCTGTCGACCGGCTTCATCGCCGAGGAATATCCGCACGGATTCGCGCCGATCACGCCGAACGACGAAGAAAAGGCGGTGCTGGCGGCGGTCGCCACGGCGATGGAGCTGCTGCGCCGCGACCGGCTCGACCGGCTGAGCGGACGGCTGGCGCCGCATTCGGGCATCCTCAAGCGGGACTGGGTGGTCAAGATCGGCGCCGACTACCTTTCGGCCGCCATCCTCGAAGGCATGGTCTCGATCCCGATGGAAGTCGATCTGTCGATCGATGGCGGCAAACCGCTGACGGTAGCGTCCGACTGGCGGCCGGGCGATCTCATCTGGCGCGGCACGGTCGGCGGCAACGCGGTCGCGGCACAGGTCCGGCCGGCGCTGAACGGCTTGCGCATCGCCTGGAAAGGCATGTCGGTGACGGCCCAGGCCATGCTGCCGCGTATCGCCGAACTCGAAAGGCTGATGCCGGAAAAGCTGCCGCCGGACACGTCGAAGATGCTGCTTTGCCCGATGCCGGGCCTGGTCGTGTCGATCGCAGTCGCCGAGGGCCAGGAGGTCAAGGCCGGCGAGACGCTGGCCGTGGTCGAGGCGATGAAGATGGAGAACGTGCTGCGCGCCGAACGCGACCTCACCGTGTCCAAGCTCAACGCCAAGCCCGGCGACAGTCTAGCCGTCGACGCGGTGATCATGGAATTCGCCTGACCTGTGCACAGGAGATCCCTGGACTCGCATCCCGCGCTCCCGGACAATACATCTGCACCGATTGTTGAGTCCCTTCGAGCGACGCGAGCCCCATGGCGGATGAACGACTTCCACGCGACCCGTTGCTGCGCGAAGCAGCGGTAAAGGACGCGCGTCCGGAAACGCCGGCGCGGCCGTTCATCCATCTGCGCGTGCACTCGGCCTATTCGCTGCTCGAAGGTGCCCTGCAACTCGGCGCCATCGTCGGCCATGCGGTCAAGGACGAGTGCCCGGCGATCGCCGTCACCGACACCAACAATCTGTTCGGGGCGCTGGAGTTCGCGCAGAAGGCGGTGAAGGACGGCATCCAGCCGATCATCGGCTGCCAGATCGATCTCGCCTTTTCCGGCGAAGCGGGCGATGCGCAGCGCGACCGCCGCCGCCAGGGGCCGGAGATGCACCCGATCGTGCTGATCGCCGCCACCGAGGCCGGCTACGCCAATCTGGTCAGGCTGATCAGTCGGGTCTACCTGGAAACGCCGCCCGGCGAGCCGGTGCACCTGACCAGCGCGATGCTCGAGGGACAATCCGACGGCTTGATCTGCCTGACCGGCGGTCCGCGCGGCCCGATCGGCCGCGCCCTGAAGGAGGACCGTCGCGACCTCGCCGAGCAGCGGCTGCTGACGCTGAAGGCGATGTTCGGCGACCGGCTCTACGTCGAGCTGGAGCGGGTCCAGGGCTACGACCGCATGATCGAGAAATCGACGGTCGACCTTGCCTACAGCCACGATCTGCCGCTGGTCGCCACCAACGAGGCGTTCTTCTCCAGGCGCGACGACTATGAGGCGCATGACGCGCTGGTCGCCATCGCCGAGGGTTCGGTGGTCGCCGCCGACAATCGCCGACGGCTCTCGCCGGACAATTTCCTGCGCAGCCAGGCGGAGATGGCGAAGCTGTTCTCTGACCTGCCGGAAGCGATCGACAACACGGTCGAGATCGCGCTGCGCTGTTCCTACTATCCGAAGAACCGCAGCCCGATCCTGCCGCGCTTCACCGGCGGCGATATCGCCGATAAGGATGTGGCGGAGAAGGCGGAGGCGGCCGAGCTCGCCCGCCAGGCGCGCGAGGGGCTGGAGGCGCGACTGGCCGCGCACGGACCGACGCCGGGCTATACGGTCGAGCAATATCGCGAGCGGCTCGATTTCGAGCTCGGCATCATCGAGAAGATGAAATTCCCCGGCTATTTCCTGATCGTTGCCGACTTCATCAAATGGGCGAAGTCGCAAGGCATTCCGGTCGGGCCGGGACGCGGTTCGGGCGCCGGTTCGCTGGTCGCCTATTCGACGACCATCACCGACATCGACCCGCTGCGCTTCTCGCTGCTGTTCGAGCGCTTCCTCAATCCCGATCGCGTCTCGATGCCTGACTTCGACATCGACTTCTGCCAGGACCGGCGCGAGGAGGTGATCCGCTACGTCCAGCAGAAATACGGCCGCGACCAGGTCGGGCAGATCATCACCTTCGGTACGCTGCAGGCGCGCGCCGTGCTGCGCGACGTCGGCCGCGTGCTGCAAATGCCCTACGGCCAGGTCGACAAGCTGTCCAAGATGGTGCCGCAGAATCCGGCCAATCCGGTCAAGCTGGCGGACGCCATCGCCAACGAGCCGCGCTTCGCCGAAGAGGCGGAGAAGGAGCCGATCGTCCAGACGCTGCTCGATACCGCGCAGAAGCTCGAAGGCCTCTATCGTCACGCCTCGACGCATGCCGCCGGCATCGTCATCGGCGACAGGCCTTTGTCGGAACTGGTGCCGATGTACCGCGATCCGCGCTCGGACATGCCGGTCACCCAGTTCAACATGAAATATGTCGAGCAGGCCGGGCTGGTGAAGTTCGACTTCCTCGGCCTGAAGACGCTGACCGTGCTGGAGACAGCGGTGAAGCTGATCCGCCGTCGCGGCATCGACATCGATCTGGCGACGATCCCGCTCGACGATCCCGATACCTACGCCATGCTGTCGCGCGGCGAGGTGGTCGGTGTGTTCCAGGTGGAAAGCGCCGGCATGCGCAAGGCGCTGATCGGCATGCGGCCGGACTGCATCGAGGACATCATCGCGCTGGTGGCGCTCTACCGCCCCGGCCCGATGGAGAACATCCCGACCTACAACGCCAGAAAGCATGGCGAGGAGGAGATGGCCTCGATCCATCCCAAGATCGACCATCTGGTGAAGGAGACGCAGGGCGTCATCGTCTACCAGGAACAGGTGATGCAGATCGCGCAGGAGCTTTCCGGCTATTCGCTCGGCGAGGCCGACCTTCTGCGCCGCGCCATGGGCAAGAAGATCCGCGCCGAGATGGACAAGCAGCGCGAGCGCTTCGTCACGGGCGCGGTCGAGCGCGGCGTCGGCAAGCCGCAGGCCGACTTCATCTTCGATCTTTTGGCGAAGTTCGCCGACTACGGCTTCAACAAGTCGCACGCGGCGGCCTACGCGGTCGTCTCCTACCAGACTGCCTACCTCAAGGCGCACTATCCGGTGGAATTCCTCGCGGCATCGATGACGCTCGACATGGGCAACACCGACAAACTGGCCGATTTCCGCCAGGATGCGCTGCGCCTCGGCATCGAGGTGGTGGCGCCGTCGGTGATGTCGAGCTTCCGCCCCTTCGAGGTCGGCCAGAACAAGATTTTCTATTCGCTGGCCGCGCTCAAAGGCGTCGGCGACGCGGCGGTCGAGCATATCGTCGCCATGCGCGGCGAAAAGCCGTTCAAGAGCCTGGCCGACTTCTGCGAAAGGGTCGATCCGAAGATCGTCGGCAAGCGCGTCTTCGAAAGCCTGATCATGGCCGGCGCGCTGGACTGCTTCGGCCATGACCGCGCTGCCATGATGGCCGGCGTCGAGCGGATGATGGGGCTGGCCTCGCTGGCGCAGCAGAATGCCGTCTCCGGCCAGGCCGACATATTCGGCGCCTCGCTCGGCGCCCAGTCGCAGGCGCTCAATTTGCCGGCGACCGAACCCTGGCTGGCGGCCGACCGGCTGCATCGCGAATTCCAGGTGGTCGGCTTCTATCTCTCGGCGCACCCGCTGGACGAGTACAAGGCGGCGCTGCAGAAGATGCGGGTGCAGAACTGGGCGGAGTTCTCGGCCGCGGTCAAGCGCGGTGCTGCCGCCGGTCGCCTCGCCGGCACCGTCACCACCAAGCAGGAGCGCAAGACCCGCACCGGCAACAAGATGGGCGTCGTGCAGTTCTCCGACACGACCGGACAGTACGAGGCGGTGCTGTTCTCCGAAGGCCTGGCGCAATTTCGCGATATGCTGGAGCCCGGCCGCTCGGTGGTGATCACTGTTTCGGCCGAAGACAGGCCGGAGGGCATCAATCTGCGAATCCAGACGGTGCAGTCGCTGGAAGATGAGGCAAGCCGCATCCAGAAGGCGTTGCGCATCTTCCTGCGCGACGCGGCGCCGATCAACATTCTCGCCAACCAGCTCGCCGTGAAGGGCGAGGGACAGGTGAGCTTCGTGCTGATCAAGGATGCCGGCCAGGGCGAGGTTGAGATCGAGCTGCCCAACCGCTACCGGATTTCGCCGCAGATCGCGTCGGCGATGCGCGCCGTGCCCGGCGTGGTCGAAGTGGAGCTTGTTTAGAGCCCGTTCCTTGTGATTTGCTGGCGATCCGAGGGGCGCCATGGATCCGCGAACAGCCGCTTTCGAACTGATACGGATGGTCAACCAATACCAGGTGTCGCAAGCGATCTCGGTTGCGGCGATGCTGGGCATCGCCGACCACATCAAGGACGGCGAGCGCTCGGCGGCTGAGCTGGCCAGCCTGACAGACACACATCCGCGCGCACTCTACCGCCTGTTGCGCGCGCTGGCGGCGGTGGGCGTCTTTCACGAAGGCGAGGACGGACGGTTCTCGCTGACGCCGCTCGGCGGCGCCTTGCGCTCGGACGCCGACCATTCGGCGGCCCCCTGGGCGTCATTTGTTGGCCGGCCCTACTACCGGCAGGCGTGGAGCGATCTGCTCTACAGCATCCGGACCGGCAAGAACGCGTTCCGCCACGCCCACGGCAAGGGGGTCTGGGAGTACCGGATCGAGCATCCCGAGGAGTCGGTGATTTTCGATCGCGCGATGGCGGCGAACTCGCGCGGCGTGGCGGCGGCCATCCTGGCGGCATATGATTTTTCGCGCTTTCCGGTGATCATGGATGTCGGTGGTGGCAGGGGCACGCTCCTTGCCGAAGTCCTCGCCGCCAGTCCCGGCAGCCGCGGCATCCTATTCGACCAGCCGCATGTGGTCGCGGCGGCCGGCCCGGTGATGGACGAGAAGGGTGTCGCCGATCGCTGCGACATCGTCGGCGGAGATTTTCTCGCCGCGCTGCCCGAGGGAGCAGACGCGCTGCTGCTGAAATGGATCGTGCATGATTGGGACGACGAGACCAATCTCGCCATACTGAGGAACTGCCGCAAGGCTCTTCAGCCGGACGGCAGGTTGCTGGTGCTCGAGGCCGTGCTCGCGCCGCCAAACGAAGGGGCGCGCGCCAAATTCGCCGACCTCAACATGCTGGTGGCGCCGGATGGCCAGGAGCGGACAGCCGACGAATACAGGCTGCTCCTGGCAAGGGCCGAGTTTGAGGTGACGGAGATCATCGAGGCCGGGCAGCACATTAGCATCGTCGAGGCGAGGCCGGCGTGATCGGCAAGTAGGCCGCCCGCCGATGCCGTCGAACCGTGAGGAACGAACCTTTCCTATGACGCCGCAATCTCTGCCGGTTCTGGCGCTTTGCGCTGCAGATTGAGTAGATTGCCGAGTAGGATCAGCAGCGCGCCGCCAGCGGTGAAGGCATCGATCTGCTCGTGGTAGAGCAGCCAGCCGATCAACGCTGACAACGGCACGCGCAAAAAATCCATCGGTGAGATGACAGTGGCGTCAGCGTAGGCAAGCGCGCGGGCCATGCAGAAATGCGACGACATGCCGGTGAAGGCGATCACCACGATCCATGGCCAGAGCTCGAGCGACGGGGTGCGCCATTCGTAGAGCGCCGGAGCCAGGCCGAGCACGGACTGGATGATGAGCATCCAGAAGATGATGCTGACGACGCTGTCGGTGCGTGTCAGCGACTTGACCATCACCACCGAGGTGCCGAAGCAGACCGCCGCGCCCAGCACGATGAGCTGTCCCACGTTCATGGAACCGAGGCCCGGACGCACGATGATCACCACCCCGACCAGCCCCAGAACGATCGCCGCCAGCCTTGGCCGCGAGAGCCTCTCGCCAAGGAAGCTGACCGCCAGCAAGGCCGTCCAGATCGGCGTCGTGAACTCGATCGAGATCAGCACGGCAAGCGGTATCAGCGTCAGCGCGTAAAGCCAGGCGGCCTGACCGGAATAGTGAACGACGTTGCGTGCAAGGTGGGCGAGCGGACGCTCGGTGCGCATCGCGGCGAAGCCACCGCTCATCATCACCAGCGGCAGCAGGATGAGGAAGCCGATGACCGAACGCAATTCCAGCACCTGGAAGACGTTGAGCTCGGCCGTCGTGGCGCGGCCGGCGACCGACATCGCCAGGAACGAGGCGATCGACAGCGCCATCCAGAACGCGGCCTTGGAGATCGAGGGAGCGGGTGCCATGCGCGTTATGTCGCAAGCCGGCGGGCCCGCCGCAACCGCTAGTCCACGCATTCGACTGGGCCAGCCGATGCGGCGTTAAAAAACAGTCACGTTGAAGGCGGAACCTGGGGTCGCCGCAGGCGTTCGAGTCCCTGTATCCGCGCTTAGGCATTTCCGATTCTACCGGGGGAGACCTTCGATGAAATCAATGCTGCTGCTTCTGCTCGCGGGCGGCCTGACCGCCGTGAGCCCCGCGCATGCCGACGATGCAGATTTCCTGCGCTCGTTCCAGGGCAGTTTCGCCGGCAACGGCACCGTCAAGGTGACCACCAACGCGCCGACGGTGAACGTCTCCTGCACCTTCAATTCCGGCGCGACGTCGACTTCGCTGTCGCTCGACGGCAATTGCCGAGGTCTCGTGCTGGTGACGCGGGCGATCAGCGCGGATTTGAAATCCAACGGCAAGGGCTATACCGGCGTTTATGTCGGCTCCCGTACCGGGCCGGCGCGGTTGAATGGCAAGCGGTCGGGCAATGCGCTCAGCCTCGCAATCCGATGGGCCAAAGAGGTGAATGGCGACCGGACGGCGCGGCTAACCGTCGAGAAGACCAGCGGGGACGGCATGCGGCTCACCGTGACAGACGCCGATCCGAAAACCGGCAAGACGGTGGTGACAAGCCGGATCGATCTCAAACGCACGTGAGTGGCGGAAGCCGAATTCGATCACTCCTCGATCGGCTCCGGCGGATTGGCGCCGCGGCCCCTGCCGAACGTATAGCCGGTTTCCACGGCCTTCTTGCCGAACTTGTCGCGCAATGAATCGATGGCGCCTTCGGCCAGCGCGCGCTTGCGCGACTGCACATCAACCAGATCGGGCGGATCGGCCTTCCCGTCGTCGGAGAGATCGCTGACGCCGATCCCGAGCAGGCGGTATTTCGTCCCGTCGGCCTCCCGGCGCAGCAGGTCGAGGCCGGTCTGGAAAATCCGGTCGGCCAGACGGGTGGGGTCGCCAAGCTGGCGGTTGCGCGTGCGGAGCTTGAAATCCTGCGTCTTCAGCTTCAGCACGACGGTGCGTCCGGCAATGCCCGACTTCTTCAGCCGAGCCGAGACCTTTTCCGACAGAGCCCGTAGCACGGGGACCAGTTCGGCCATGGTGCCGATGTCAGCGTCGAAGGTCGTTTCGGCCGACACGCTCTTGGCGTCGCCGCCAGGGTCGACGCGGCGGTCGTCCTGCCCGCGCGAGAGCCGGTAGAGCCGGTCGCCCATGACGCCGTAGCGGCGCATCAGCTCGGCCCGCTCCATGCGCTGCAGCTGGCCGATAGTGCGAATGCCGTCGCGTTCCAGGGCGGCCGCGAAGGCCTTGCCGACGCCCCAAATCATCGTCACCGGCTGCTCGGCCAGGAAGCCGATCGCCTCGGCCTCGCCGATCACCGAAAAGCCGCGCGGCTTGCGGAAGTCGGACGCCACCTTGGCGAGGAACTTGCAGTAGGAAAGACCGGCCGAGACGGTGATGCCGAGCGCCTTTTCCACGGTCAGCGCGAAGCGCGCCAGCACCAGCGCTGGAGGCATGCCGTGCAGGCGCTCGGTGCCGGCAAAATCGAGGAATGCCTCGTCGATGGAGAGCGGCTCGACCAGCGGCGTCAGCGCCTGCATCAACGCGCGGACTTCGCGCCCAACGCGGACGTATTTCTCCATGTCTGGAGGAATGACCACCGCCTCGGGACAGGCTTCAAGCGCCTTGAACATCGGCATTGCCGAGCGCACACCGTGGATGCGGGCGATATAGCAGGCGGTGGAGACGACCCCGCGCCTGCCGCCGCCGACGATGACCGGCTTGTCCTTCAGCGCTGGATTGTCGCGCTTTTCGACCGCCGCGTAGAAGGCGTCGCAGTCGATGTGGGCAAGGTGAAGCCGGTAGAGCTCCGGATGGCGCACGAGCCTGGGGCTGCCGCAGCGCTCGCAGCGCCGCCCGCCGCCGCGCTGGAGGGCCAGGCAGTCGCGGCAAAAACCGTGTTCAGGATTGTTGACAGGAGCCGCCATCGATGCGAACATAAAGAGAACAAACGCAATGGTACGACAGTGCTGGGCCTGCAACAAGGCTGGCCTGGGGAGAACTTATGAGCACGACCATAGCGCCGCTGGCGCCCGAGCTCTGGGCGGATTTCGAGGATCTTTTCGGCAAGCAGGGCGCCTGCTACGGCTGCTGGTGCACGCATTTCCGGCTGGCGCCGGCGGTGCGCCGGGCTAACGACAAGCAGCGCAACAAGGATCATATCAAGGCGCGAATCGAGGCCGGGCCGCCGCCCGGGCTGCTGGCCTTCGAGGATGGCAAGGCGGTCGGCTGGATGCAGATCGGACCGCGCGCCGACGTACCCGAATGGAACAACCCGGGCAGGGGATCGGCGCCGGTCGACCCGGCCGATACCGCCGACGCCAGTGTCTGGGCGATTTCCTGCTTCTTCATCCGCGTCAAGGCGCGGGGCAGGGGCATCTCGCATCGCCTCGTCGAGGGCGGCATCGAGTTTGCCCGGCAGAACGGAGCCCGGCTGGTCGAGGCCTGCCCGATCGACCTGTCGCGCGATTCGCGTTCGATCGGGCTGTTCGTCGGCTCATCGCGGGTCTTCGAGAAGGCCGGGTTCGAGAGGGTTGTCGAGCGCAAGCCCGGCCGGCCGCTGATGCGGCTGGTGCTTTTGCAAGGCGACTAGCCTTTGTCTTGCGGCTGTGATGGTATTTGCCTACCAGAAGCGCGAAGCGATTTTGTCTTCCGAGGTCAACGGAGAATCGACGTGAAGCGTGTCCTGCCCCTAGTTTTCCTTCTCTCGCTCGGCGCGCCGGCTTTCGCCCAGACGGTCGATAGCCAAGGCGCAAAGCAGCTTTCCGAGGACCTGTCCCGCTACGTCGGCAGGAAGGCGCTCGACACTGGTATGCTCAAGGTCTCCGTCGAAGGCGACGCCTACCGGGTTGCGATTGATTTCAAGGCGCTGATCGAGGCCCTGCCGGACCAAAAGCTGCTTAAGTTCGATGTCGCTCCTTACATCCTGAAGGTGAAGCCGCGCAGCGACGGGTCCTGGGACGTCTCGATGGATTTCTCGCAGAGCGCATCCTTCGAGTTCAACGGGCCGGAAGGACTGCAAAGCACACAGTTCACCGTCAAGGACGGCAAGGGCAGCGGCGTCTATGACCCCGCGCTCGCAGCCTTCACCAGCGGCGTCAGTACCATAGCCAGCATGACGATGACGTCCAAGGACGCCAAGCAGCATGTGGATGCCAGCTTCGGCGCCGGCACGGCGAACTTTGCCGCGACCAAGGCCGCCAATGGCGGCGTCGACGTCACGATGACGCAGAAGATGTCGAGCTTCACCGAGGCAGTCAATTTCGACGATCCCGAGAGCGGGATGAAGTTTCCGGTGACGATAAAGTCGCCGGAGCTGTCGGTGGATGCGAACGGCAAGGGCGTGCGGACCAAGCCGCTGCTCGACCTGCTCGCCTTTGCCGTGGCCAATGAGGACGAGGCGACGCTGAAGGCGAACCAGGCGCAGCTCAAGTCGCTGCTGCTGGCCGCGCTTCCGCTGTGGGAACGGCTCGACGGAGCGTATGGGTTCAAGGATTTCGCGGTTGAGAGCCCGGTCGGCACTTTCGGCGCCACGCAACTCAGCACGGCGTTTGGAATGGACGGCATCTCTCAGAGCGGCAAGATCAACTACGCGATCAAGGCATCAGGCCTGACGATCCCGCAGCAAATGCTGCCTGGCTGGAGTGTGGCGTTGCTTCCCACCGATATCGACCTGAACTTCGGTGGCGCCAACATCGACCTCGACAGCATGGCGAAGAAGGCGATCGAAACGCTTGATCTCAATAAGAATCCGCCGCTGCCGGAAGATTTCGGCGACCAGATCTCCGCCGATTTCCTGGCCAAGACGCCCAAGGCCGTCATCGGCCACAGCACCCTGAAGAACAAGGACATCGAGATCGCGCTGGAAGGCGAGATGACCTTCCCCGGCGAGAGGCCGGATGCGAGCATGACCGTCAACATCGCCGGCTACGACAAGATCGTCGAAGCCCTGCAGACCGCGGCCAAGACCGACCCGGAAGCCGCGCAGTATTTTCCGATGGTGCTTGCGGTCAAAGGGTTCGGCAAGACGCTGCCGGACGGACGTATCGAATGGGCGATCAACGCCAAGCCCGATGGTTCGGTGACGGTCAATGGCGCCATGCTGAAGCCGGCCGACCCGGTCCAGGACGACAGCACCGATCCGGATGACAGCGCCGACCAGGATGTCATTCCCGGCGAGGGCAACAGCGGGTCGGGCGCGAAGCTGCAGCCCTGACGCATTTTCAGGAAAGCGCGGAGCGGTTTCCCGCCCCGAGTTTTAGAGTCCGAGCGCGCTGGCGATCTTCGGCGCCGCCTCGTGCCAGTCCTCGACCGAGACGATGCCGTCAGGCGTTGGCGGCAGGAAGGCGCGCAACGAATTGTCGGCCATCAGGTGGAAGAGATGCGCGTCGGCCACCGAATTGCGCACCGATGCAAGGTTGTACGGCTGGTCGTCGACGAAGGCGACCGGCCGGCCCTTGGCGCCGCGCAGTTTGGCGACGGCCGGGCCTTTCGCCATTTCGGTCGTCAGAAGCGGGTAGGTCAGCCCGAGCGCATCGAGATGGGCGCGGCGCACCGCGCGGTGCTTGTGCGGCATGGCCGTCAACAGCACGATCTCGGCGCGGCCGCCAAATGTTGACAGCGCTTGCGCCGCGCCGTCGGTGACGCTTTGCCACTCGGCCTGGGCGTCGAAGAACTCGCCGAGCAGCGCCGTCACCTCCGCCTGCTCGATCAGCCGGCCGCTCGCCGTCTCGGCGATGTTGCCGGTGAGGCGGAAGGAGGCAAGCGTCAGGGCAAAGCCACGCGATTTCAGGAAATGCGGGAACGGCCGGATGAATTCCAGCACGACGTCATCGACGTCGAGCACCAAAAGCGGCCGGTCGTCGGCGGCAAGCTCCTCGATCTGCCGCGCCGTCTCGGGATCGTCGCTCATACCGAGCGCTCATGGTCGTCATTGCCGAGCGGCAGCGCCCGCAAGGCCTTGCCAACGGCGGCCGGCGGCGTGCCGGTCTCCTCGGCGAAGCGCAGCAGCGTCGGCTCATGGGCAAGGATGAACTGCAGCACGCCCGCCAGAAACCCCGGCTCGCTCGCCGCCCGCCTGATCGAGTGCGCCTCGATGCCGGTGATCGCCAGAAAGCGCGGCAAAAGCTCC
Organism: Mesorhizobium sp. M4B.F.Ca.ET.058.02.1.1; assembly: GCF_003952505.1. NCBI lineage: Bacteria > Pseudomonadati > Pseudomonadota > Alphaproteobacteria > Hyphomicrobiales > Phyllobacteriaceae > Mesorhizobium > Mesorhizobium sp. M4B.F.Ca.ET.058.02.1.1. The sequence continues at coordinate 522,149 of NZ_CP034450.1, forward strand.
GGATCGGCGGCAACGAAGCCGAGTGCCCTGATGGCAAGGGCTTCCGCTTCCTCGCGCATTGACGCTGCGTTTGCCATGACTACCTTTTGTGCGTGGAACTTGAGTCTCTCCGCAGTAACGGCAAGCGTCGCTTGCGGCAAGCCATCACCCTGCGCGGGCCGGAATCCGGACAGCTTTTGGGAGCGGCCGGTTTGCGTTTCGTCAATCATATTGGCGTAGGGTGGATGCGGGTTGGGTGCGATCCGGCAAGGACGCATGACGATGGTCTTCGGCGCCGAGGACCGTCGGGACGGGAAATCGATGCCTAAGAAGGTCATGATCGTCGAGGACAACGAGCTCAACATGAAGCTCTTTCGCGACCTCATCGAGGCCAGCGGTTACGACACTGTTCGCACACGCAATGGCCTGGAGGCGCTTGATCTGGCGCGCCAGCACCGGCCCGACCTGATCCTGATGGACATCCAACTGCCCGAAGTGTCGGGGCTGGAGGTGACCAAATGGCTCAAGGAGGATGACGACCTTCATTCGATCCCGGTCATCGCGGTGACGGCATTCGCCATGAAAGGTGACGAGGAGCGCATCCGCCAGGGCGGCTGCGAGGCCTATATCTCGAAGCCGATCTCGGTGCCGCGCTTCATCGAGACCATCAAATCCTACCTGGGCGATGCCTGATGCACAGCCAGACCGGAGCCTTGTGAGATGACCGCGCGGATCCTCGTCGTCGACGACATCCCTGCCAATATCAGGCTGCTCGAGGTCAGGCTGCTGGCCGAGTATTTCGAGGTGCTGACCGCTTCCAACGGGCCGGATGCCATCGAGACCTGCGAGAACGGCAAGGTCGATGTCGTGCTGCTCGACGTGATGATGCCCGACATGGACGGCTTCGAGGTCTGCCGTCGGTTGAAGAGCGACCCGGCGACCTCGCACATCCCGGTCGTCATGATCACCGCGCTCGACCAGGTCTCGGACCGGGTGCGCGGTCTCGAGGCCGGCGCCGACGATTTCCTGACCAAGCCGGTCAACGACCTGCAACTGATGACGCGCGTCAAGAGCCTGGTTCGGCTGAAGTCGCTGACCGACGAATTGCGGCTGCGCGCCTCGACCACCCGCAACATCGGCATAGAGGAGCTGTTGAGCCGCAACTTCTCCGCCGAGGATGCGAAGCCGAAGGTGCTCCTGATCGACGAGCGCAAATCCTCCTTCGAGCGCATCCGGAAGATGCTGCGCACCAGCGCCGAACTCGACGTCGCCACCGATCCCAATGCCGGTTTTTTCCAGGCCGCCGAAACGCCTTACGAATGCGTGCTGATCTCGACGGCCTTCGCCGATTTCGATCCGCTGAGACTGTGCTCGCAACTGCGTTCGCTAGACCGCACCCGTTTCCTGCCGATCATCCTGCTTGCCGACGCAGGCGAGGAGGGGCGCATCATCCGCGGCCTTGAGCTCGGCATCAACGATTACCTGACGCGGCCGGTCGACCAGCATGAGCTGACGGCGAGGCTGCGCACCCAGGTGCGCCGCAAGCGCTACAACGACCAGCTCCGCGCCAGCGTCACCCAGACCATCGAGATGGCGGTGACGGACGGGCTGACCGGCCTGCACAACCGCCGCTACCTCGACAGCCACCTGCAGACGCTGTTCGACCGCGCGGTGGCGCGGCGACGGCCGCTTTCGGTGATGATCACCGACCTCGACCGCTTCAAATCGATCAACGATGCGCATGGCCATGACGGCGGCGACGATGTGCTGCGCGAATTCGCGCGGCGGTTGCGCAAGAACGTGCGCGGCATCGACCTCGCCTGCCGTTTCGGCGGCGAGGAGTTCGTGGTGGTCATGCCGGACACGGAAGGTGCAGTGGCCGAGAAGGTCGCGGAACGCATCCGCGCCGAGATCGCCCAGATGCCGTTCATGGTCGGGCATGAGGGCAAGACGATAGAGGTTACCGTCAGCGTCGGCGTGTCGTCTCTGCTGAAGGGGGCCGATACGGTGGCCGCCCTGATGAAGCGCGCCGATCTCGCTCTCTACGAGGCCAAGAGCGGCGGGCGCAACCGGGTCGTTGCCAAGGCGGCGTAGGCCCGAGCGCCAATTTATCCGGTCAATCCGACAGGGTTAGCAATTTACCTTAATCCAAGCGATTCGGGAGGCTTGGTTAAGAAACTGTTGATTTTCATAAGGCCTTGCGCAAATGTACAGCATAGACAAAACGAGGCCGGCACGAGGGTAGACCGCCGGATCGTTCCGACAAATACCCCATGATGCTCAGGTCCGCCGCATCTCCTGGGTCCGTGGGGTCGGCCGGCCGGCGCTGGCACATAGTGGCCTCCTCGTACCGCTGCCAAACGCCGACCGGCCCCCTTTTTCCAAAAGTGAACGTCGGGACTTCGCGCCAATCGCTGGAAGCTCCTGCTAAGCGGGTCAGGCCGAATCGCCGGCCAAAACAAAAACGCCGCCCAAAGGGCGGCGTTTCGGCATTCTCGGAGGAAACCGGATTACTTGATCTTGGTTTCCTTGAACTCGACGTGCTTCTTGGCGACCGGATCGTACTTGCGGAACGACAGCTTGTCCGTCTTGGTGCGGCTGTTCTTGCTGGTCACGTAGAAGAAACCGGTGTCGGCGGTCGACAGAAGCTTGATCTTGATGTTTGCGGCTTTGGCCATGATGTTCGTCCGTTAATGTTCGTGGAGTTTTGGCCGCTGGAGCACGGGGAAAACACCCGGACGCGGGAAACTTGGCGCGACACATAAAGAACGCGCCCGGAAAGTCAAGCCCGGACGGGCTGCGGCGACGCTCGATGCGCCTTGCCGCCGGCAAGGGGAACCAGCCGGCGGCTGCAAGGTTGGCGGTCAAGCGTCTTCCCTGACCGGCGGGGCGGCCTTCTTCCAATCGCCCGTCGTGTTCCACCAGCGGTTGGGATTGGCGCGGTCGTCAAGGCCCTTCGAACGGCTGGCAAGCAGCGGCTGGATGCGGATCACCGGCTCCTCGTAGCTGTGCGCCTGGTAGATCGCCTCGACGACGCGGGCGGCCAGGGCCTGGTCGTCCGGCAATTCGAACGACACCTCGACCGTGCCCGGCCGCTGTCGCAGCAGCGTCTCGGCGCCGGCCGCTGCACCCTCGAGCGGCCGGTAGCGCTCGACGCCGTCGGCCGACTGGAAGGCGTTGCTGTCGTAGCTGCCCATGCCGAGCGGCGTAATGGCGACCACGGCGTCCATGATGCGGTCGACATCGGCTGATGGCGCCTGGAAGCTGACGAGCAGCAACAACTGCATCCGCACGGATTTGGTTTCGAAGCCACTGTCGATCATAAGACGTCTCCCTGCTTGAGGAGGGTCGGTATAGCAGGGGTGCTCCTGACACGGTGATGTCAGCAGCGTGATGTGATTCTACAGGACCTTGCGGATCAGCCGGACGCCGACCAGCGCGATATAGGCGGCGAAGAACAGGCCGAGCGACCAGCCGAAGCCGGAGGGGCCGAAAATATCCATGCCGACACCGATCGCCTGCGGGCCAAGCACCATGCCGACGCCGTAACAGAGCACGAAAGCGGCATTGGCCGAGGCAAGCTCATGGCCCGACAATTGCGAGCCGAGATGGGCAAGGCCGATCGTGTAGAGGGCGGCGACCACGCCGCCCCAGACGAACAGAAGGGCGGCCATCAAATGCCAGTTGCTGGCGAAATGCGGCATGAAGATCGTGCCGGCAAGCCCGACGGCGGCGCAGGCCAGCAGCAGATGACGGCGATCGGAAACGCGATCGCTGATCATGCCGATCGGAATCTGCAGCAGCACGTTGCCAAGGCCGATCATGGTGAGCAGCAGGGCAGCGTCCGCCTCGGAATAGCCGATGCGGTTGCCATAGACGGGGAACAGCGCAAAACCGCCCGTCTCGACGGCGCCGAACACCAGCACCGCGAAGGTCGCGGTCGGCACCAGCCAGATGTAGCGGAGAAAGTGGCTGGTCTCGCTGTCGGCGACGATCGTCGGGCTCTCGTCGCGCGCCGCCAGCACCGGAATGGCGGCCAGCGTCACCAGGCCTATGGTCACGCCGAAGGGCAGGAAGCCGGCACTGCCGAGATGGGCAAACAGCCATGGCCCGGCGGCGAAGCCGAGCGACAGCACGGTCGCGTAGATGCCGAGCACCAGGCCCCGCCGGTGCGGCGGCGCCGACGTGCTGATCCAGAACTCGGACAGGATGAACAGCACCGTCAACGAGATATGCAGCACGACGCGGAGCGGAAACCACATCCAGAAATCCGGCGCGAAATGGAAGCCGACGAAGGCAAGCGCGCCGGCGGCAATCATCAGCAGCATCGTCCAGGCGACACCGAGGCGCATGGCGAGCGGGGTGGCGAGCGGCGCTCCGGCGATCGAGGCAAGGCCGGCGACGGCGGTGTTGAGGCCGATCATCGAGGCCGAATGACCACGCGTTTCCAGGATGACGCTGAGCAGCGGCATACCGAGGCCGATGGCGATGCCGACGACGCTGATCGAGGAGATGGCAGCGATCATCGGTAGCCAGTGTACGCGTTCCTCGCCCTGTTGTTGGGTATCGACCGTCATGGGATGCCTGAATAGCCTAGAGGATTTCGCGGGTGAAGCGGTTGCGGACACGCCGGTAGAGAGGCACCGAGCCGCCCGGATGCAGCAGCGGATCATCGGTGAGCCGCTTTGCCAGCTCGTCCAGGATCATCCCGGTGATGTCGGGGATATCGGCCTGCCTGGCCTTGGCGAGCGGCAGCCAGACCAGTTCCTCCAGCTCGTTGGTCGGGCCGCCATCAGCCAGTTCAACCGCGACGTCGCCGCGCCAGGCGCTGAAGAAGCGCGTGTCGAAGCGACGCACCCGGTTCGGCGGCGTGATCGCGCGGGCGATGAAGCGCAGCGCATCCAGCGAGGGTACGACGCCATGTTCGGCAAAGCCCTGCCAGTCGCGCCTGGTGGTGGTGAAGGCGCCTTTGCGGCCGATGAGCAGGCCGGCTTCCTCATAGGTCTCGCGAATCGCCGAAAGCGCGATGGCACGGGCGCGGGCCACGCTGGTGCGGCCGAGGCCAGCGGTCAGGTTCGCTTCTTCCTGGGGGTGGAGGGCTGCGGCGACAGCAATGCGGCTGTCGGCCGGATCGGTGCGGCCGCCCGGAAAGACGAACTTGCCGGGCATAAAGGCGTGGCCGGCATGGCGGCGGCCCATCAGCACCAGGACCTCGTCGCCCTTGCGGTCGAGCAGGATCAATGTCGCGGCATCGCGCGGACGCAACGGCTTTGCGGCAGGCGCGGCAACGCTCGGCTCAAGCTTGTCGACATTCGCTTTGGTCATTCCGTCCCCGAGCTGATGCATGTCGCCCAAACGCCGTGTCTGTCTTGGGGATGATGACATGCATGAAAGCAAAGATCTGAAGCGCGTCGCGTGATCCCGTTCATATGCGAGGCGCTTTAGCGGAAACTTCCCGCATGCGAAAGTGGCGTTCAGCCGTCGCCGATTGCGCCAGCCGCGGCTTCAAGCCTCGGGATGGTGCTCGATGACGTCTTCTTCGCCGCCGAAGCCGTGCATATAGAGGGCCCATTGCAGGCCGATGACGGCGCCCTTGACCGGCTGTAGCAGCACGACCGCCAGAAGGATGGTCAGCGGCACCCAGATGAGGATGTGCTGCCAGGTGGAGAGCGTGGAGGTCGCCTCGACGCCCATGAAGGCGCCAAGCACGATATGGCCGACGATGACAACCACCAGATAGGCAGGCAGGTCGTCGGCGCGGTGATGGTAAAGTTCTTCGCCGCAATGATCACATCTGTCGACGGTCTTGACATAGGCGCGGAACAGCTTGCCCTCGCCGCAATGCGGGCAGCGGCCGAGCAGGCCCCGCTTCATCGCCGTCCACAGCGGGCGGGCGGTCCGGCCCGAATGGTGCTCGCCGCCGAAAACCTGGTCTTCCATCTGCAATTGCCTTGCCATCACCGTCTCCTGCCGCGCGGGCCCGAGCGCGATTGCGACGCGCGGGCGCGGCCCTTGGCTTTGTGGAACGACCGCTTGGAGCCGGGCAGCGGCTTCGGGTCGGTCAGCATTTCGAAACGCATCGCGCCGGCCATAGGCGCCACCTCGATCAGGCGAACCTCGACGCGGTCGGCAAGCTGATAGCCCTTGCCGGTGCGTTCTCCGAAAAGCGATCGGGCAGTTTCGTCGTATATATAGTAATCGCCGTCCAGACTTGACACCGGGATGAAACCATCCGCGCCGAACTGCGGCAATTGGACAAATAGTCCCGCTTTGGTGACGCCGGAGATGCGCGCGTCGAAACGCTCGTCGATGCGCTCGGCGAGATAGGCGGCGACCAGCCGGTCGACCGTGTCGCGCTCCGCCGCCATGGCGCGGCGCTCGGTGGCGGAGATCAGCGCCGAGACCTCCTCCAGACGCTCGGCTTCCTGCTGGGTGAGACCGCCCGGGCCGAGGTTCAGCGCGGCGATCAACCCGCGATGCACGATAAGGTCGGCATAGCGGCGGATCGGCGAGGTGAAATGCGCGTAGCGTTTCAAATTGAGGCCGAAATGGCCGATGTTCTTCGGCGAATACTCGGCCTGGCTCTGTGAACGCAGCACCACTTCGTTGACCAGCGCCTCATTGTCGGCGCCGCGCACGCGCTCGAGGATGCCGTTGAACTGGTTCGGCCGCATCTGCGCGCCGCGCGCCAGCGACAGGCCGAGCGTCTGCAGAAATTCGCGCAGCGATTCCTGCTTGGCGAGTGAAGGCGCGTCGTGGATGCGGTAGACCAGAGACTCCTTCTTCGCCTCCAGCGTTTCGGCGGCCGCGACATTGGCCTGGATCATGAACTCCTCGATCAGCTTGTGGGCATCGAGTCGATCCGGCACGACGACGCGGTCGACCGTGCCGTCCTCTTTGAGCAGGATCTTGCGCTCGGGCAGGTCGAGCTCGAGCGGCTGGCGGCCGTCACGGCCGCGCTTCAGCACCGCATAGGCATCCCATAGCGGCTTCAGCACCGTCGCGAGAATCGGCCCGGTCTTGTCGTCCGGCATGCCGTCTATGGCCGCCTGCGCCTGCGTATAGGCGAGCTTGGCCGCCGACTTCATCATGATCCGGTGGAAGGAGTGGCGAAGCTTGCGACCGTCGGCGGAGAAGGTCATGCGCACGGCGAGCCCCGGCCGGTCCTGGCCTTCGCGCAGCGAACAGAGGTCGTTGGAGATGCGCTCCGGCAGCATCGGCACGACGCGATCCGGGAAATAGACCGAATTGCCGCGCTTCAGAGCCTCGCGATCGAGCGCGCTGCCGTAGCGGACGTAGGCCGCGACATCGGCGATCGCCACCGTGACCAGCACGCCGCCGGAGTTCTTCTCGTCCGGGTCAGGCGTCGCGAACACCGCGTCGTCATGGTCCTTGGCGTCGGCCGGATCGATGGTGATCAGCGGCAGGTCGCGCCAGTCCTCGCGGCCGGCAAGCGTCGCGGGCTTCACCGCCTCGGCTTCGGCGAAGACGTCGGCCGGGAAGATGTGCGGGATGTCATGCGCGTGGATGGCGATCATCGAGACCGCCTTCTCGCTGGTCAGCGAGCCCAGAACGTTGAGCACCTTGGCCCTCGGCAGCCCGTAGCGGGAGGCGCGCGCGGGCTCGACCTCCACCAGGTCGCCGTTCCTGGCGCCGTTCTGGAATTCCTTGTCGACGATCAGTTCGGGCTGGCGCCGCTCCACCGGCTCGATGCGGAACGTGCCGTCCTTCAGAACGCGAAAGACGCCGAGCAGGGCATCGCTGCGCCTCTCGAAGATCTTCATCACCCGCCCGGTGTAGGCAGGGCCGGATGGATCGTCGGTCGGGAAGGTCTTGGCGAGCACCCGGTCGCCTATGCCCGGCGTGGGGCCGCTGCTTCCGCGCGAAACGCGGATGGAGACGACCGGCGGCGAGCCGGTGCCGCTATACTCGCTCGGATGCGCCAGGAGCACGCCATCGCTGTCGCGGCCAAATATGTCGAGCACGGAGACATGGGGCAGGGCGCCCGAGCGGGCGAGCCGCTTGCGTTCCCTAGTCAGCAGGCCCTCGTCCTGCAGGTCGCGCAACAGATCCTTCAGCCAGATGCGGTCCTCGCCGCGCAGCGCGAACGCCTTGGCGATTTCGCGCTTGCCGGAACGGTCCGGGTTCTCCGCGATGTAGCGCAGGATTTCGTCGCGCGACGGACGGTAGTCGTCCCGGACCTTGGCCCTCGTGTCGGCGGTACGCGGATCGCCGTGGCTTCGTCCGGAGATCCTGCGCGCCACGCCTGCTATCCCTTTTTCGCCGCCTTGCGGAACGGCTTCTTGCCGCCACCGCCCTTGGCCTCTTTTTCGGCGATCAGCGCCAGCGCGTCCTCAACCGTCACCGACTGTGGATCCTTGCCCTTGGGCAGCGTTGCATTGACCTTGCCGTAGTTGACATAGGGCCCGTATTTGCCGTCGCGCACGACGATCTTGCCGCCGCCGTCGGGGTGGTCGCCGAGGTCCTTGATCGCCGCGGGCGTGGCGCCATTGCGGCCGCCCTTGCCCTTCAGCTGCTTCTCCGCGATCACCGACACGGCACGGTTGAGGCCGATCGAGAACACGTCCTCGATGCTGTCGAGATTGGCATAGGTGCCGTCGTGCAGCACGAAGGGGCCGTAGCGCCCGAGGCCAGCAGAGATCATCTTGCCGGATTCCGGGTGCTTGCCGACGTCGCGCGGCAGCGCCAGCAGCGCCAGCGCCTTCTCATGGTCGATCTGCTCGGCCGTCCAGCCCTTGGGCAGGCTGGAGCGCTTGGCCTCCTTGCCTTCTCCGCGCTGGATATAGGGGCCGAAGCGGCCGCTGCGCAGCGTGATTTCCTCGGCTGTGTAGGGGTCCTTGCCGAGCAGCCTTGTACCATCCTCGCCATTGCCGTTCTCGCCATTGGGATTGGCGGCGTCGCCGAGCTGGCGGGTGAAGGAGCATTCGGGATAGTTCGAGCAGCCGACAAAGGCGCCGAACTTGCCAAGCTTCAGCGACAGGTTGCCGGTGCCGCATTTCGGGCAGATGCGCGGATTCGAGCCGTCCTCCCGCGCAGGAAACACCAGCGGCGCCAGTTCGTCGTTGAGCGCATCGAGCACGTCGGTGACGCGCAGTTCCTTGATGTCGTCGACTGCGCCGGAAAAATCCTTCCAGAAATCGCGCAGCACGTCCTTCCAGGCGAGCTTGCCGTCGGAAATCTCGTCGAGCTTTTCCTCAAGCGAAGCGGTGAAATCATATTCGACATAGCGCTCGAAGAAGCTTTCGAGGAAGGCCGACAGCAGACGGCCCTTGGCCTGCGGCACCAGCTTGCGGCGGTCGATGGTGACGTAGTCGCGATCTTCCAGCGTCTTCAGGATCGCCGTGTAGGTCGACGGGCGGCCAATGCCGAGCTCTTCCAGCTTCTTGATCAGCGATGCTTCGGAATAGCGCGGCGGCGGCTCGGTGGTGTGCTGGGTGGCGTTGATCGCCTGGCGGGCAAGCAGCTCGCCGGCGCGGATCTCGGGCAGGCGGCGGCTTTCCTCGTCCTCCGCATCCTCGTCCTTCTGGTCGGTATAGGCGGCGATGAAGCCGTCGAAGCGAACGACCGAACCGACGGCGCGAAGCTCGGCGGTGCGGGCGCCGTTGACCGCCTCGATCTCGACCGTGGTGCGCTCGATCTCGGCCGGCTGCATCTGGCTGGCGATGGCGCGCTTCCAGATCAGTTCGTACAGCCGGGCCTGGTCGGCATCGAGATATTGCCGCACAGATGCCGGCGTGCGCTTGAAATCGGTTGGGCGGATCGCTTCGTGCGCTTCCTGGGCATTCTTGGCCTTGGTCGTGTAGAAGCGCGGCTTTTCCGGCAGGTATTTCTGACCGAATTCGCTGACGATGGCATCGCGGGCGGCGTCGATCGCTTCCGGCGCCATCTGCACGCCGTCGGTTCGCATATAGGTGATCAGGCCGGCGGTCTCGCCGCCGATGTCCATGCCCTCATAGAGCCGCTGCGCCACCTGCATGGTGCGGGTGGCCGAAAAGCCGAGGCCAGACGAGGCGGCCTGCTGCAGCGTCGAGGTGGTGAAGGGCGGGCCCGGATTGCGCTTGGTGGGCTTGGCTTCGACCGACAGCGCCTTGAAGCTTGCCCCTTCCAGCATCGCCTTGATGTCGTCGGCCTGCGCCTTGTTGGCGATGTCGAGTTTTTGCAGCTTCTTGCCGGCAAAGGCGGTCAGCCGCGCCTCGAAACTGTCGTTGCGCGGCGTGTTGAGGATGGCCGCGATCTGCCAGTATTCCTCGCGGATGAAGCGCTCGATCTCCAATTCGCGGTCGCAGACCAGGCGCAGCGCCACCGACTGCACACGGCCGGCCGAGCGGGCGCCGGGTAGCTTGCGCCACAGCACCGGCGACAACGTGAAGCCGACCAGATAGTCGAGCGCACGGCGCGCGAGATAGGCATCGACCAACGGCGCGTCGATCTGGCGCGGATTGGCCATCGCATCCAGCACCGAGGCCTTGGTGATGGCATTGAAGACGACGCGGCTCACCGGCTTGTCCTTCAGCGCGCGCTTCTGCTTCAGCACTTCCAGCACATGCCAGGAAATCGCCTCGCCCTCGCGGTCCGGGTCGGTGGCGAGGATCAGGCCGTCGGCGTCCTTGACCGCCTTGGCGATGTCGGCGAGCCGCTTGCCGGAAGCGGTGTCGACCGACCAGGACATGGCGAAATCCTCGTCCGGGCGCACCGAGCCATCCTTGGCCGGCAGATCGCGGACATGGCCGAACGAGGCCAGAACCCGATAGTTCTTGCCGAGATATTTGTTGATTGTCTTTGCCTTGGCCGGCGATTCGACGACGACGACGTCCATGAGGTCTCATATCAGCTGTGGGGCGGCGGAAGAATTCCACTGCGCACGACGCGTTCTTTTTCGTCGCTCACATGGCCGTGCTTTTGCAATCGGTCAAGGGCAAGCGGCCAAAATGCGGGGACGTCCGCGGCAATACACTCTTAGAGTGTATGGAGAAGATCACATAATTTCGGGAAGGGTCGCCAGTGTATCGAGCCACCGGACCGAGCCCTCCCATTCAAGCGATTCAGTGCAGTGGCAATGCCGATCGAAGCTGGTGCGACGAGCATCACTGGCATGGCGGAACTGGCCGCCGGATGTATCCGGCAGCCAGTCTATATTCGGCCAGTCTCGAGCCGAACTCAGTCGGCCTTGACGATGTGCCAGACGCCGGCGACGCCGTCGCCGCTCACATCGCCGGCCTTCTTGTCCTTGACGAAGGTGTAAACCGGCTTGCCGTCATAGGCCCACATCTTGGTGCCGTCGGTGCGGTCGACGATCGTCCATTCGTCGTCCGCCTTGGCGCCGGCCTCGGCCTTCAGCGGCGGCCAGTTGGCGGCGCATTTGTCGTAGCAGTTCGACTTGCCCTTCTCATCCTTGTCGTAGGTGTAGAGCGTCATGCCCATGACATCGGTGTAGATCTTGGTGCCGCCGACCTCGGCTTCCTTCCACGCCTCGGCGGCAAGGGATGCGGCGGTGCTGAGCAAAAGCGCGGCCAACCCGGCTGTGATCGTTTTCATGGAAATCTCCCTGACGTGATCCTAACGAAGCGTGCGGAAATCGCGGCCTCTTTCGGGTCAACGCATTCGACGTGCCGTTTCTTCCAATCCGGCCGCGGAGCGGCGACTTGCCACGTGATGGTGATTGGCGAAGACGGCATTCCGTCGCTATATCGGCGCCAGCACAAACGGAACTGCACGAAATGGCATTGGATATCGGCTATGTCAGCGCGGTCGGAGCGGGGGCGATCTCGTTCCTGTCGCCTTGCGTGCTGCCGCTGGTGCCGCCTTATCTCTGCTACATGGCCGGTGTTTCAGTCGATGATTTCCGCGGCGATGCCGGCGCTACCGCCAGGGCCGGCGCGCGCGGCGCGCTGATTGCATCCTCCATCGCCTTCGTGCTCGGCTTCTCCACCGTGTTCGTGGCGCTCGGCGCCGGCGCCTCGACCATCGGTCACTGGCTCCGCGTCTGGCAGGAGCCGCTGGCAATGGTGGCGGGCGCCCTGATCATCCTGATGGGCCTCAATTTCCTCGGCATCCTGCGCATCCCGCTCTTGTCGCGCGAGGCGCGCTTCCAGTCGCAAGGCAAGCCCGCCAGCCTGGTCGCCGCCTACATCATGGGGCTGGCTTTCGCCTTCGGCTGGACGCCTTGCATCGGCCCGGTGCTGGGGCCGATCCTGACGTTGGCCGGCGGGCGCGAGACGGTGGGCGAGGGCGCGCTGCTGCTTGCCGCCTATTCGCTCGGTCTCGGTATCCCTTTCCTGATCGCGGCGCTGTTTTCCGGCGCCTTCATGCGCTTTCTTGGAAAATTCCGCGTCCATCTCGGCCGCGTCGAAAAGGCGATCGGCGCGCTGCTGGTCGTCGCCGGCATATTCTTCCTCACCGGCGGCGTGCAGAGCGCGTCGTACTGGCTGCTGGAGACTTTCCCGGCGCTAGGGCGGCTGGGGTAGTTTGCTACTTTGTGCGCTGGATCGAACTGTGGACCTGCTGATTAAGAATCAGGGACTTGGGACGTCGCCAGGCCGGACGTGACGCGCAGGAGAGGGCATCCTTGCAACCGCGACGATCACTCCGGCACGCCGGAGATGCCCAGCGCCTCGACGTAACGCTCGGCGAACACCTTGTCTTGCCAAGGGTTGATCTGCCTCTGCAGGGTGAGCGTGTAGGTCGGAAACGCCTCCATCAGCCGCCGCGCCGCCGCCCGTGCCTCGTCCAGCCGGTTGAGTTTGACCAGCGCCATGATCACCACCCGGTGCGAGGAGCCGTAGTTCGGCATCTCCTGCAGCGCGCGTTCTCCCCATGCCAGCGCTTCCTCGTAGCGCTCGAGCATCAGATAGCTCATCCCGATGCCGGAGAGCGCGATGCCCTTCTCGGGGTCGACCGGGCTCAGCCGCATTGCCCGGTGAAAGTGCTCGATCGCGACGAGCGGGCGGCTGGAATGTGCGTTCACCCAACCGCAGCTCGTATGGCCCTGCGCCGAATTGGGATTGAGCATTAGGGATCGTTCGATCGTGGCCAGCGCCATCTCGTAGTCCTTCGCGCTGTAGGCCATCACCTGCGCGGCGAAGCGTAGGCTCGTAGGGTCGTCGCGCGCTTCCGCCAGCACTTCGCGCGCCATGCGCGCGGCGACCCGGATATCGTCGGGCTCGTGCCAGCACTGGCTTACGGATATGCTGCGGATATAGGCGCCGAGTGCCTTCGCCAAGTTGAAGTCAGGGTCGATGCTGAGCGCCTCGTTGGTGAGCCGACGCACGTCGGCAAAGCCTTCGCGGGTCATGCTGTAGAAGCGCGGCAGCGCGCGAAGGTAAAGGTCGTAGGCGCTCATGTAGTCGGTCGGCTTCATGCGCGCCTGCTTGATCTCCTCCAGCCGGATGCTCGGCTCGACGGCACCGACGACGCTTTCGGTCACCTTGTCCTGCAGGTCGAAGATGTCGCTCACGTCGCCCTCGAAGCGGTCGGTCCAGACATGGTGTCCGCTGATCGCGTCCACCAACTGCCCACTGATGCGCACCCGCGATCCTGCTCTGCGGATGCTGCCTTCGAGCACGTAGCGGACGCCCAACTCGCGCCCGACCTGGCGCAGGTCCACCGCCCGGCCCTTGTAGGTGAAGGACGAGTTGCGGGCGATCACGAAGAAGGAGTTCACCCGGCTCAATCCGGTGATGATGTCCTCCACCAGCCCGTCGGCGAAGTATTCCTGGTCGGGGTCGCCGCTCATGTTGGTGAAAGGCAGAACCGCGATCGAGGGTTTCTCGGGCAGGGGAGGCGGGGCAGCCACCGAGGCGCTGGCGTCGGTCTCGACGCGGTAGGCGCGCACAGGCCGCTCAATGTTCTTGAGGCGCAGCTCGCCGAGCGGCATGAAGCCGCAGTCGAGCTTGCCCTGAAGGTGGTCGTAGGCGGTGCCCGAGACGACCACGGTGCCGGGATCGGCGATGCCTTCGAGGCGGGCGGCGATGTTGACCCCGTCGCCATAGAGGTCGCCGTCCTCCTCGCAGATCACGTCGCCCAGATTGACGCCGATGCGCAAGCGAATCCGCTCTTCCTCGGGCGTCTCCGCCTCGTGTTCTGCCAGGGCCTGCTGGATTGCCATCGCCGAGGTCACCGCGTTAACGACGCTCGCGAACTCGCACAGCATGCCGTCGCCGGTGAGCTTGACGATCCGACCCTGATGCTCGGTGACCAGCGGTTCGAAGAGGTCCTTGCGGTAGATCTTCAGCCGCTCGAGCGTGCCGCGCTCGTCGCGCTCCGTCAGACGCGAATAGCCGACGACGTCGCAAGCCAGGATCGCTGCGAGGTGGCGCTGCGTGGTCATTGCACCGCTCAGCCAAGCGCCTGCACGCGGGCCGCCCGGCGTCCATGTCCTGCTAACTTCCAGACGCCCCACGCGCATGGTATCCATCTCTCCCAGTCCGCCTCTCCCAGTCCGCCGGTTCGCTGATACAGAACGGAGAACGCAGCTTGCCTTCGCGAGATTTCGCCATCCCGCTTGTGAAGCGTGGAACGTTCCAGTCACCGCGCCAGCAGCCAACCGACGACACGCCCGCGCAGCCTCTGGGGACGCTGACTCACCACTCCCAGAAGGCCGGAGATATTTGCTGCCTTGTGTAACCGGTTGACGCCACCGTGTCGGTGCTTTTGTATCGGGGTGTCACACCGAACGTTCGCGCTTGGAGGTGTCGCAACGCTGCCGTCCGACGCAGGGGTGTGTCCGGTTGAAGCCGGAAAAGCGGTGAGGCAAATAGATCATAGCCAAATTTTCATATGAATTATCAAAAAGATAGAACGACGTAGAATTCCCAACGAACGACCCGCTGATCAAGAGTCAGCTGCTCCGCCGTCTCACCGGAATTTAACCGCATTGGTGCAGCATGGGCAGCACTGCTAGCATCCATTGATTCAAACGCTTTTCGTACGGTTGCCCTTCATGAGCCAGAAATCCTGCCTGTCCGTCATCCTTGCCGCCGGCGAGGGCACGCGCATGAAGAGCGCGCTGCCCAAGGTGCTGCATCCTATCGCCGGGCTGCCGATGGTGGCCCATGTGGTGAAGGCGGCCGAGGCCGCCGGCAGCGGCGATCTGGCGCTGGTGATCGGCCATGGCGTGGAGGAAATGCGCAAGGCGGCGCAGAAATTTGCGCCCAAGGCGGAGACCTTCGTGCAGGAGAAGCGGCTCGGCACCGCGCATGCCGTGCTTGCAGCGCGTGCAGCAATATCAAAGGGTTACGACGACATCCTGGTGATGTTCGGCGATACACCGCTGATCGATCCGGAAGCGCTTGCCGTCGCGCGGCGGAAACTGGCGGAAGGTGCCGCCGTCGTCGTCGTCGGGTTCCGTCCGCCCAACCCGACCGGCTATGGCCGCCTGATCGAGAAGGGCGGCCGGCTCGTCGCCATCCGCGAGGAGAAGGATTGCTCGGCGGAGGAGAAGAAGATCGGCTTCTGCAATGCCGGCATGATGGCGGTGGCGGGCAAGCACGCGCTCGAACTGCTCGACAAGGTCGGCAACAGCAACGCCAAGGGCGAGTTCTATCTCACCGACATCGTCGAGATCGCCGGCGCCCGAGGCCTGGACGTCGTGGCGACGGAAGCCAGTTTCGAGAGCGCGCTCGGCATCAACAACCGGGCCGAACTCGCCGAGGCGGAAGGCATCTGGCAGGCGCGCCGGCGGCGCGAGGCGATGCTGTCCGGCGTGACGCTGATCGCGCCCGAAACCGTATATTTCTCGCACGACACCGAAATCGGCGCCGACGCAGTGGTCGAGCCCAATGTCTGGTTCGGCCCGGGCGTCAGGATCGCCACGGGCGCCAGGATCCATGCCTTCAGCCACATAGAGGGGGCAACGATCGCCGCCAATTGCGATGTCGGTCCGTTCGCGCGGCTGCGGCCGGGTGCCGACCTCAAGCAGAAGGCCAAGGTGGGCAATTTCTGCGAAGTCAAGCAGGCGACGATCGAGGAGGGCGCCAAAGTCAACCACCTGACCTATATTGGCGATGCGCGGATCGGCGCCGGGGCCAACATCGGCGCCGGCACCATCACCTGCAACTATGACGGCTATTCGAAATTCTTCACCGATATCGGCGAGGGCGCCTTCATCGGCTCCAACTCCTCGCTGGTCGCGCCTGTCTCGATCGGCAATGGCGGCTATATCGCCTCGGGCAGCGTGATCACCGAAAGCGTGCCCGACGATGCATTGGCCTTCGGTCGCGCCCGCCAGAAGACCATTCCCGGCAAGGGCAAGGAAATACGCGAGCGCTTTGCCTCGGCGGCAGCGAAAAAGAAAGCCGGCGCCGACCACTAGCGGTCAGCCGGCGGGCTCGCTTTCCTTGCCGAAAGCGGCGGTCACTTCGATCCGACGATCGACTTGTTGAATTCAGGCAGGTCTTCGGCAGGGATCCAGTATTCCAGATGCGCCTTGCTGCCGGCATGCTCGACCCGGTACCGGTCGAGAAAACTCTTCAACACGTCAAACCGGGTGACGAAACCCGAGCCGCTTGCGGGTACGTTCCAGTCGCGTGCGATCTGCACGGCGTAGGCTTCGGATAGGACCGGATAGAAAATCGGCTGTTCGGGCAGCCGTGGCGGAAACGCCCGCATGCCCGATGCCTCGATCAGCTTCAGCTCTTGTGATCCGACAGGACGCCAGAGTGCCACCGTGGGTTTGGCTACGCTCATGGCCAGACTTTAGCCAGATATTTCTGAAACGAGAACCAAGCGCTTGAAAAACCGAACGATTGCAGTAATCGGATTGCAACAGCGGTCTGTCAGGGTGCATTGCGAGCAAGACCCGTTCCGCTGACACGGAACGAAACGCAAAGTGACTTTCACGGCAGGCCCGCAATCCCTAGATAGCGCTGGGTTTCTGCAGGGAATCGGGGGTAACGGCCATGTGCGGCATCGTCGGAATTGTCGGCCATTCGCAGGTCGCGCCGCTCATCGTCGACGCGTTGAAGCGGCTGGAATATCGCGGCTATGACTCGGCCGGCGTCGCCACCATCGAAAATGGCGAGCTCGGCCGCCGCCGCGCCGAAGGCAAGCTGATCAACCTCGAACGCCGGCTGAGGGAAGAGCCGCTCGACGGCACGATCGGCATCGGCCACACGCGCTGGGCCACCCATGGCGTGCCGAACGAGACCAATGCGCATCCGCATTTTTCCGACGGCGTCGCGATCGTCCACAACGGCATCATCGAGAATTTCGCCGAACTGCGCGACGAGCTGACCCGCGACGGCTACAGCTTTTCCTCGCAGACAGACACCGAGGTCGTCGCGCATCTGGTAGCCCGCGAACTCGCCAAAGGGCTGAAGCCCGTCGAGGCCGCGCACCAGGCGCTGAAGCGGCTCTCTGGCGCCTTTGCGCTGGCCATCATGTTCAAAGGCGACGAAGACCTCATCATAGGCGCCCGCAACGGTCCGCCTCTGGCAGTCGGCCATGGCGACGGCGAGATGTTCCTCGGATCCGACGCCATTGCGCTGGCGCCCTTCACCAACTCGATCACCTATTTGGAAGACGGCGACTGGGCTGTGGTGCGCCGCAACGAGGTCGCCATCTTCGACATGGACGGCAACAAGGTCGACCGCAAGCGCCAGCAGTCGCTGTCGACCGGTTTCATGGTCGACAAGGGCAACCGGCGGCATTTCATGGAAAAGGAAATCCATGAGCAGCCGGAGGTGATCTCGCACACGCTGGCGCATTACGTCGACTTCATCTCCGGTGTGTCGAAGCCGCTCGAGCTGCCCTTCGATTTCGCCAAGATCGGCCGGCTGGCGATATCGGCCTGCGGCACCGCCTATCTGGCAGGCCTGATCAGCAAATACTGGTTCGAGCGCTATGCGCGGCTGCCGGTCGACATCGATGTCGCCTCGGAATTCCGCTACCGCGAGATGCCGCTGTCGTCGAACGACGCCGCCTTGTTCATCTCGCAGTCGGGCGAGACCGCCGATACGCTGGCCTCGCTGCGCTACTGCCGCCAGGCCGGCATGAAGCTCGGCGCGGTCGTCAATGTGCGCGAATCGACCATGGCGCGCGAGTCCGACGTCGTCCTGCCGACACTGGCCGGGCCTGAGATCGGCGTCGCCTCGACCAAGGCCTTCACCTGCCAGCTCTCAGTGCTGGCTTCGCTCGCAGTGCGGGCGGGCGTGGCGCGCGGCACGATCTCGCGCGATGAGGAGAAAGTGCTGGTGCGCGAGCTTTCAGAGGCGCCCCGCTTCGCCAACCAGGTGCTGAAGCTGGACAGCCAGATCGAGCGGATCGCGCGCGAGCTGTCCCGCTACAGCGATGTGCTCTACCTCGGCCGCGACACCAACTTCCCGCTGGCCATGGAAGGCGCGCTGAAGCTCAAGGAAATCTCCTATATCCATGCCGAGGGCTATGCCGGTGGCGAATTGAAGCATGGACCGATCGCGCTGATCGACGAGCACATGCCAGTCATCGTCATCGCTCCGCATGACCGCATCTTCGAAAAGACGGTGTCCAACATGCAGGAAGTTGCGGCGCGCGGCGGCAAGATCATCCTGATCACCGACAGCAAGGGCGCGGCGCAGGCGAGCGTGAAGACGATGGAGACAATCGTGCTTCCCGAGGTGCCGGAGATCATCTCGCCGATCATCTATGCGCTGCCGATCCAGATGCTCGCCTATTTCACCGCAGTGTTCATGGGCACCGACGTCGACCAGCCGCGCAATCTGGCGAAGTCGGTGACGGTGGAGTAGCTGAATCTGCGCCGTTCCGCCGCGGGCGCTCTTTAAAAACTTCGCAGTTCCAAACCGTGTTGCGGTTCACTAATGTTGCGGCGCAACCTGCGCTGCGGTGATCCATGTCCGACGCCCCGAAGACCTCAGGCATGACCCGGCTCAGGAACTATTTCCTGACGGGCTTCATTGTTTGCGCGCCGCTGGCGATTACCGCCTATATCGCCTGGTCCTTCATCCGCTGGGTCGATTCCTGGGTGAAGCCCTATATCCCGCTGCGCTACAGCCCGGACACCTATCTGCCGTTCCCGGTTCCCGGCTTCGGTCTCATCGTTGCGCTGGTGCTGATCACGCTGATCGGCTTCATGACCGCCAACATCGTCGGCCGCGCCATTGTCAATTTCGGCGAGCGGCTGCTTGGCCGCATGCCGCTGGTGCGCGGCATCTATGGTTCGCTGAAGCAGATTTTCCAAACGGTGCTCTCGAACAAGGGCGACATGTTCCGCCAAGTCGGGCTGGTCGAATATCCGCGCAAGGGCATCTGGTCGCTGGTCTTCGTCGCCAGCGAGAAGGAAACCGAGATCAACCAGAAGCTCGACCAGGAAGGGGACCCGCTGATTGCGGTGTTCATGCCGTGCACGCCGAACCCGACCACCGGCTTCCTGATGTATGTGCTGAAATCCGATATCGTGCTGCTCGACATGACAATCGAGGACGGCGCCAAGCTGATCGTTTCGGCCGGACTGGTGGCGCCCGAGGTGAAGAGCAAGCTGGTGACCGTAAACGGCGAGCAGATCGAGGGCACGCTCGCCAATCCGCCGATAGGCGCCGGGCCTCAGCCGGCGCGCAGCAGGCGCACGGCCTCGTCACGGCCGAACAGGTAGAGCAGCAGGCGCAGCGCCTCGCCGCGTTCGGACTGCAGTTCCGGATCGCGTGACAGGATCAGCCTGGCGTCGTCGCGCGCAGCCTCGAGAAGATCGGCATGCGCCTCGATGCGCGCTACCTGGAAACCCGGCGTGCCGGACTGGCGCGTGCCCAGCAACTCGCCTTCGCCGCGCAGTTTCAAATCTTCTTCGGCGATCAGGAAGCCGTCCTCGGTCTCGCGCATCACCGACAGGCGGCGCTTGGCCGTCTGGCCGAGCGGGTCCTTGTAAAGCAGCACGCAGGAGGAGGGCTTGTCGCCGCGCCCGACGCGGCCGCGCAACTGATGCAGTTGGGCAAGACCGAAGCGCTCGGCATGCTCGATGACCATGATCGTGGCGTCCGGCACGTCGACGCCGACTTCGATGACGGTGGTGGCTATCAGGATGCGTGTCTCCCCCTGCTTGAAGGCGCGCATCGCCTCGTCCTTCTCGGCACCCTTCATGCGGCCATGCACGAGGCCGATCTGGTCGCCGAAGAGCGGCTTCAGCGAGGCGAAGCGATCCTCCGCCGACATCAGCTTGACCTCTTCGGATTCCTCGACCAGCGGGCAGATCCAATAGATCTTCTGGCCGTCAGCGACGGCGTCGCGCATGCGCCCGACCAACTCGTCCAGCCGCTCCAGCGGCAGCGTGACGGTGCGGATCGGCTGACGGCCGGCGGGTTTCTCGGTCAGCTTGGAGACATCCATGTCGCCAAAGGCGGTCAACACCAGCGTGCGCGGGATCGGCGTTGCCGTCATCACAAGCATGTCGGGCGCGTCGCCCTTGGCGGTGATGGCAAGCCGCTGGTGGACGCCGAACCGGTGCTGCTCGTCGACGACGGCCAGGACGAGATCGTGGAACGTGACCGATTCCTGGAACAGGGCGTGCGTGCCGACGACGATGTCGATCTCACCGCTGGCCAGCCCTGCCAGTGTCTCCGTGCGCTCGCGACCCTTTTCGCGGCCGGTGAGGATGGCGGTGCGCAGGCCTGCCTTTTGCGCCAGGGGCGCGATGGTTGCCAGGTGCTGGCGCGCCAGGATTTCGGTCGGCGCCATCAGCGCCGCCTGGCCGCCAGCCTCGACGGCGCGCGCCATGGCAAGGAGTGCCACCACCGTCTTGCCGGAGCCGACATCGCCTTGCAGCAGGCGCAGCATGCGCTCCGGGTCGGCGAGATCGGCAAGGATTTCGGCGAGCGCGAATTCCTGCGAAGGCGTCAGCGAGTAGGGGAGTGCTTCGCGCAGCTTTTCGACGACGCTGCCATCGCCGGTCAGCGGCCGGCCGGACAGCCGGCGGATCCTGGCTCGCACCAAAGCGAGGGACACCTGGCCGGCCAGCAGCTCGTCATAGGCAAGCCGCCGCCACGCCACCCCTCGACCGCCACGTCGATCGGGTCTGCCGGATAGTGGATGCCGGCAAGCGCATCGGCGAAGGGTGGAAATGTCTGGCGGCGCATGAAGGCGTCGTCCTGCCATTCCGGCAACTCCGGCAGGCGGCCAAGCGCCTGGCCGATGGCACGGCGCAGCACCTTGCCCGAGAGACCGGCGGTGAGCGGATAGACCGGCTCGACCAGTGGCAGGTTTTCCGCTTCGCCGGCCAGCGCGACGTGGTCGGGGTGGACCATGGTCGGGCGGCCGTTGAACCATTCCATGCGGCCCGAGATGACGACATGCTCGCCCACCGGCATCGACTTTTCGAGATAAGCGGCGTGGGCATGGAAAAAGGTCAGCGCGATCTCGCCGGTGTCGTCATGGGCGTAGACCCGGTACGGCACCGACCTGTTACCACGCGGCGGCGGCTGGTGGCGGTCGATGCGTACCTCGAGGGTGACGATCGCGCCTTCGGCGGCAAGCGCTATGCCCGGCCGGTTGCGGCGGTCGATCACTGTGTGCGGCAGCACGAACAAAAGGTCGCCGGCGCGCGCGGCGCGGTCGCCGAGATCGGCGGCCACTACCTTTTCGATCAACATGCCTACCTTCGGCCCGACGCCGGCAAGCGAAGTGATCGGGACGAACAGCGGATCGAGGAGGGAAGGGCGCATGTTGTCAGCTTATGTCGCGACAACCATTGCGCAAGGCTGACACCGCCCTCTATCCACGCTATATGCGCCGCTTCAGCAAGGGACGCGGCGCCATGACCGGGACACAACGATCAAGCGAAGGGCTGGATGCCCGCCGCCGCAAGCTCCTGTTCCGCTCCTGGCATCGCGGCATGCGCGAGATGGACCTGATCCTGGGCTCCTTCGCTGATGCCGAGATCGGTGACTTGACCGATGCGGAAATCGACCAATATGAAAAGCTCCTTGAAATCCCCGACACCGAATTCCTGCCTTTCATCACCGGCGAACGTCCGGTTCCGGCCAACATCGACTGCGCTGTCCTGCAAAAGATCCTGGCGTCGCGCCGGACCATGACATTTTGAAAAACGCATACAAATGAGCCTTATTCCCTCCATCGGCCTGCCGAAGGGCCGCGCCGGCCAGTTCATCGTCGACGGTGTCGCCGACGGCTACGAAGCTTTCGCGCTGGTGCAGACGGCGCTTGAGATCGCGCCCGAAAAGCCGGTGCTGTTCGTGGCCCGCGACGGGCAGCGCCTGCCGGCGATCACCGAGGCGCTGGCCTTTGCCGCGCCTGGCCTGCCGGTGCTCGAACTGCCCGCCTGGGACTGCCTGCCCTACGACCGCGTCTCGCCGGGCTCGGATGCGGCGGCGCGGCGGCTCGACGCGCTGGCCGCCATGATCGCGCTGGCGAGGAAGCCGCATCGCGCCGTGATCCTCACCACCGCCAACGCGCTGCTGCAGCGCATCCCGCCGGCCGATCTCATCGAAGCCCAGACCTTCCACGCCAGGCCCGGCAATCAGATCGACATGAAGGCGCTGGTGTCGCGGCTGGAAACCTCCGGGTTCGAGCGGGTGCCGACGGTGCGCGGCGTCGGCGAGTTCGCGGTGCGCGGCGGCATCCTGGACCTCTTCGCGCCCGGCTGGAGCGAGGCGCTCAGGCTCGATTTCTTCGGCGACACGCTGGAATCGATCCGCGTCTTCGACGCCGCCACGCAGCGCACCACCGGCCAGCGCAAGTCGATGGCGCTGCAGGCGATGAGCGAAGTGGCGCTGACGCCGGAGACGATCAGCCGCTTCCGCCGCGCCTATATCGAGGCGTTCGGCGCGCCGTCGCGCGATGACGGGCTCTATGCCGCGGTCAGCGAAGGGCGGCGCTTTGCCGGCATGGAGCACTGGCTGCCGTTCTTCTACGAGCGGCTGGAGACGGTGTTCGACTACCTGCCCGACGTGCCCGTGGTCTTCGACCATCTGGCGCATGAGGCGCTGGCCGAACGCCACACGCTGATCCTTGATCACTACGAAGCGCGCCGCAAGCAGGCCGACGGTGCGTTGAAGGACGCGGTGCCCTACAAGCCGGTGGCGCCGGACCTGCTTTATCTCTCGCCGGAGAATCTCAAGGCGTCTCTCGGCCCGCGCGAAGACATCGACTTCACCGTCTTCGATGCGCCCGATGTGGGGGGCAAAAAGGTTTTCCATGCCGGTGCGCGGCATGGCCGCAGCTTCGCCGAGGAACGCGCCGATCCCAACACCAACGTCTTCGATGTCGTGGTGAAGCACATCGCCGACGAGCGCGCAGCGCGCCGCCGCGTCGTCATCGCCGGCTGGACCGAAGGCTCGCTCGACCGGCTCGGCCAGATCCTGGCCGAGCATCATCTTGGCAATTTGAAGCCGGTGGCGACGCTTGCCGAGGCGGAAAAGTTGGAGCCGGGGCAGGCGGGCCTTGCCGTGCTGCCGCTCGAATCCGGCTTCGAGACCGAGAGACTGGTCGTCGTTGCTGAGCAGGACATCCTCGGCGACCGGCTGATCCGGCGCTCCAAGCGCAAGAAGCGCGCATCAGACTTTATCGCCGAAGCCTCGTCGCTGTCGTCTGGCGATATCGTCGTCCATACCGACCACGGCATCGGCCGCTTCGTCGGCCTGCGCACGATCGAGGCGGTCGGTGCGCCGCATGACTGCCTGGAAATCCACTATGCCGGCGACGACCGGCTGTTCCTGCCGGTCGAGAACATCGAGCTTCTGTCGCGCTACGGCTCGGATTCGGCCGAGGCGACGCTGGACAAGCTCGGCGGCGGCGCCTGGCAGTCGCGCAAGGCGCGGCTGAAGCGGCGCCTGCTCGACATGGCCGGGCAGTTGATCCGCATCGCGGCAGAGCGGCAGATGCGCTCGGCGCCCGCCATGATCCCTGCCGAAGGCCTCTATGGCGAGTTCTCCGCGCGCTTCCCCTATGAGGAGACCGACGACCAGCAGGGCGCGATCGATTCCGTCATGGACGATCTCGGCGCCGGCAAGCCGATGGACCGGCTGGTCTGCGGCGATGTCGGCTTCGGCAAGACCGAAGTGGCGCTGCGCGCCGCGTTCATCGCCGCCATGGAAGGTTTCCAGGTCGCCGTGGTGGTGCCGACTACCTTGCTGTCGCGCCAGCACTTCAAGACCTTCTCGCAGCGCTTCTCCGGCCTGCCGATCCGCGTCGCGCAGGCGTCCCGGCTGGTCGGTTCCAAGGAATTGGCCGAGACCAAGAAAGGCATTGCCGAGGGCACGGTCGACATCGTCGTCGGCACCCATGCGCTGCTGGGTTCCGCGATCTCGTTCAAGAATCTCGGCCTGCTGATAATCGACGAGGAGCAGCATTTTGGCGTCAAGCACAAGGAGCGGCTGAAGGACCTGAAGAGCGACGTGCACGTGCTGACGCTGTCGGCGACGCCGATCCCGCGCACGCTGCAGTTGGCGCTGACCGGCGTGCGCGAACTGTCGCTGATCGCCACGCCGCCGGTCGACCGCATGGCGGTGCGCACCTTCATCTCGCCCTTCGATCCGCTGGTGATCCGCGAGACGCTGCTGCGCGAGCGCTATCGCGGCGGCCATTCCTTCTATGTCGTGCCGCGCATCAGCGACTTGACCGAAATCCATGATTTCCTGAAGCAATCGGTGCCGGAGCTTAAAGTGGCGGTGGCGCATGGTCAGATGCCGCCGGGCGAGCTCGACGACATCATGAACGCCTTCTATGACGGACAGTACGACGTGCTTCTGTCGACCACCATTGTCGAATCCGGCCTGGACATCCCGACCGCCAACACGCTGATCATCCATCGCGCCGACATGTTCGGCCTGTCGCAGCTCTACCAGCTTCGCGGCCGCGTCGGGCGCTCGAAGGTGCGCGCCTACGCGCTGTTCACGCTGCCGGCCAACCGCAAGCTTACCGACACCGCCGAGCGGCGGCTGAAGGTACTGCAGTCGCTCGACACGCTCGGCGCCGGCTTCCAGCTCGCCAGCCATGACCTCGATATCCGCGGCGCCGGCAATCTTCTGGGCGAGGAGCAGTCCGGCCACATCAAGGAGGTCGGCTTCGAGCTCTACCAGCAGATGCTGGAAGAGGCGGTGGCCGAGGTGAAGGATTCCGGCGAGGTGCAGGACGGTGGCTGGTCGCCGCAAATCGCCGTCGGCACGGCGGTGATGATCCCGGAAAGCTACGTCCCGGACCTGCAGCTCAGGCTGGCGCTCTACCGCAGGCTCGGCGACCTCGAAAGCACCGAGGAGATCGACGCCTTCGGCGCCGAGCTGATCGACCGTTTCGGACCGCTGCCAGAAGAGGTGACGCATCTCTTGAAGATCGTCTTCATCAAGGCGCTTTGCCGCAGGGCCAATGTCGAGAAGCTCGACGCCGGCCCCAAAGGCGTCGTCATCCATTTCCGCAAGCGTGAATTCTCCAACCCGGTCGGGCTGGTCAAGTTCATCGGCGAGCAGGGCTCGCTGGCCAAGATCCGGCCCGATCACAGCGTCGTCTTCATCCGCGACTGGCCGAACGCCGAAAAGCGACTGGCGGGCTCGGCCGTGGTGATGACGCAGCTGGCGCGGCTGGTGGAGAAAGCCGCCTAGGTGTGTTGAGTTTCAGTTGATGCCGGCCTGCAAATGGCGGTTTCCCTGCGCTTCTGGTATCACGTGCTTTGAGTACGCTCCGCTCCGGTTCTCGGAAATCACCATTTTCGGCTCGGCCTAACCTGAATCTCAACACACCTTGGCCAGCAACGCTCATTCGCCAGCGCTCAAATTCCGGTCTAGAATAGGAATTCGGCTTCGTGTAAGGAGCCGCCACCCCATATTGGGCTGGAATGGCGGGCGAGGGTGCCCGTTCATCTGTTTGTTTGACGCAATTCCGCGCGGAATCACGCTTTTCCTGGAATTGCTGCTGAAGGGCCTTTGGGTGCAACGATGACGAAATGGTCGCCGAATTCGTGGAGAGAAAAGCCGATCAAGCAGGTTCCCGCCTATCCGGACCTTGCCGCGCTGAAGAACACGGAAGCCCAACTCGCCACCTTTCCGCCTTTGGTTTTCGCCGGTGAGGCGCGCAAACTGAAGAAGCAGTTGGCGGCCGTTGCCGCCGGTGATGCATTCCTGCTCCAGGGCGGCGATTGCGCCGAGAGCTTCGCCGAGCATGGCGCGGACAACATCCGCGACTTCTTCCGCGTCTTCCTGCAGATGTCCGTCGTTCTGACCTTCGCCGGCGCGCAGCCGGTGGTGAAGGTCGGCCGCGTCGCCGGCCAGTTCGCCAAGCCGCGCTCTTCCGACAATGAGACCAAGGCCGGCGTGACGTTGCCCAGCTATCGCGGCGACATCATCAACGGCATCGAGTTCGACGCCAAGTCGCGCATTCCCGATCCCGCCCGTCAGGAGATGGCGTATCGCCAGTCGGCGGCGACGCTCAACCTTCTGCGCGCCTTCGCCCAGGGTGGTTATGCCAGCCTGGAGAATGTGCATCGCTGGATGCTTGGTTTCGTCTCCGACAGCCCGCAGGGCGAAAAGTACGAGTCGCTCGCCAACCGCATCACAGAGACCATGGGCTTCATGCGCGCAGTCGGCATTACCTCCGAAACCAACTTCGCGCTGCGCGAGACCGATTTCTACACCAGCCATGAGGCGCTGCTGCTCGGCTACGAAGAGGCGCTGACCCGCGTCGATTCCACCTCCGGCGACTGGTACGCCACGTCGGGTCACATGATCTGGATCGGCGACCGCACCCGCCAGCCCGACCATGCGCATGTCGAATATTGCCGCGGCATCAAGAACCCGCTCGGGCTGAAATGCGGCCCGTCGCTGACACCGGACGGCTTGCTGGAGCTGATCGACCTGCTCAACCCGGAGAACGAGCCGGGACGGCTGACGCTGATCGCGCGCTTCGGCGCCGACAAGGTGGCCGAGCATCTGCCGAAGCTGGTGCGCGCGGTGCAGAAGGAAGGCCGCAGCGTGGTCTGGTCGTCGGATCCGATGCACGGCAACACGATTGAGGCGGCCGGCTACAAGACACGGCCGTTCGACCGCATCCTGAAGGAGGTGCAGACCTTCTTCGAGGTGCACCGCGGCGAAGGCACGCATCCCGGCGGCATCCATGTCGAGATGACCGGCAAGAACGTTACCGAATGCACCGGCGGGGCCCGTGCCATCACCGCGGAAGACCTGCAGGACCGCTACCACACGCATTGCGATCCGCGCCTCAACGCCGACCAGGCGATCGAGCTCGCCTTCCTGGTCTCGGACCTGCTCAAGAAGAGCCACACGGTCCAGCACAAGCAGGCCGCCAACGGCTGAGCCGCTTGCTGGTTTGAATCTGCGTGATCAAAGGCGCCGGAGAAATCCGGCGCCTTTTTTTGTTTCGGGCCGAGGAGCGGTAACATCAGAGCTTACGAAAATGTGTTCTGGCGCGACCATTGCAAAACCAAGATTGGATGGAACTGCATCGTCCACCCCCAACTGGTTCCAGCATTCACCATGCGTCACAAGCATGCCGTCATCCACCACCGCGCCCTTGATTTCTGGTCGGCTCGAGCGGCGGTCCTCGTCATCATCTGCCTGCAGCTTCTGGTCATAAACGACTTGTCGTTCGGCCCGCGCTGGCTGGCGCCTGCGATCGAGGCGGTGCTGCTCGTGCCCCTGTCGATCGCGACGGCGTGGACGCAAATGGCGACGCAGAAGGCCATTGATCACGAACATTGGTACGCGATCGGCCGGTTTCGCCTTTACATCCGCCGCACCGCGCTGGTCCTCACCGGCGTCATCAGCGTCATGAACTGCGGGGCGCTGGTCTTCTTGGTCAAGGCGCTGCTCGAAGGCCATGCCGGCGCCGGCACGACGCTGCTTGTCGATGCGCTGAACATCTGGGTCACCAACGTCATCGTCTTCGCGCTTTGGTTCTGGAGCACGGACCGGGGCGGGCCGCCGACCTGTGGGCTGGTCAAGCGCGCGCAGGCCGATTTCCTGTTCCCGCAGATGACGCTGCCCGACCGAGAAATCCGCGGCTGGCTGCCCGGCTTCGTCGACTATGCCTTCCTGGCGTTCACCAACGCGACGGCATTCTCGCCGACCGACACCTTGCCGCTCACCCAGCGCGCCAAGCTCTTGATGATGGCGGAGGCGTTGATCTCGCTGCTGACGATCGCGCTGGTGGCGGCGCGGGCGGTGAACATCCTCGCCTGAATCACGACACAGCTAGCGGCCGCGCTCCCAGCGCAAGTTCGTGAGCCGTGGGTCGGTGAAGGCCGCCCTGGAGAATTCGATCCGCTTTTCCGGAAACTCGCAGATCGCCTGCACGCCGAAGACGCCGAGGCGAATGCGCCAGGTCTGCGGCTCCAGCGGCTTTGCTTTTGCAAAACCCTTGCACGTCAACAGCGCAATGTTGGCGCCTTTCGGGTCGCGCGCCGAGCGGTAGCGGATCGCCTCCAGCCCGGCCTCGCGCGCGACATCGGCGATGGCCTGGCAAGCGGCGTAGTCGGTCGGATGCGTCCATGCGGCCGCGTCGCGGTCGAGCGGCGGCCTGGTCAGGTCGATGGCGGCGCATTTGATGGCGGCGGAAAAGGCAGTGTAGTCGGCGGCGTCGCGCGGCCAGGGCGTGTCGGGCGATTCGGCGAAGAACAGCAGGCGGTAGAACGCCATCTCGGCGACAGCCGTGAACATGGTCTCAGCCGCATAGTAGACGCCCCTGGTCCGGCCGGCGCGGCGAAAGCGCGAGCCATGGGGGTAGACCGAGCCGTAGCGGAAGGGCGTCGCCAGCAGGTAGTGGAGGTGCCGGCACTCGAGCGGGATCTGCGGCTTCGTCTCCTCGATCAGCTCTTCCAGCAAGGCCTGCTCGTCGAGCGTGTCGACGACCTTCAGCGTCGAGACGCGGTGCTGCGCCTCGACCATGCGCCAGTACTTGCCTTCAAGCCGGGCGGATTCAGACGAGAGCGCGTCGGGAGTCCAAATAGGCGATGACATCGACAAGTCCTGATATCGACTGGATTTTCTCGATCGGGGCGCTGTCGAAAGCCGTATTAGCGTTCTTCAGCCAGGCCCGGGCGATGCTCTCGTCGCCGCCGACGATGGCGTCGAGAGAACGGAACAGCCGGACGAACAGGACGGCCAGCTCGAACGGCTTGGTGCCGCGCTCGAGCAGGAATTCCTGCTTGCGCATGCGCGAAACCGTGGCTTCCGAGACGCCGATGACGGAAGCCAGCACCCTGGCGGTGACGTCGAGCAGTTCCGCGGCGCGCAGCGTGGCCCTGGTCACGACCGCGTTTTCGGCCGCGCCGGTGGCGATATGAGATTGCACGGACGGCATGACTGTTCCTTTCCATGGAAAATATAGTCCACAAAAATTCATATGGAAAGGTGTTGTGTCGAAAGAATCCGCGACAGCCGGATCCGTCAGGGCCGAGAAAATCAGTCTTTCTTGTAGAGCAGCCAGCTCTTGCCGGCGCGACCGGCCATCGCCGAATGCCTTGTCACGCGGTTGCGGCCGCCGACCTTCGAGCGATAGAGCGCCCGGTCGGCCTTGGTGTAGAGGTCCTCGGGGCTTTCGGCCTCGGACGCCATGCAGATGCCCATCGACACGGTCACCGTGCCGTAATTGGTGCCGGTCTGGCTGCTGGTGAACGGCGTCTGCTCGATCAGCGTGCGAATGCGCTCGGCGATCTCGAAAGTCGTGTCTTCGCTGGCACCCTCGACGATCAGGGCGAATTCCTCGCCGCCGGTGCGGGCAACGAACATGTCGCCGCGAATGCTGGTCTGGAAGATCTCGGCGATGATCTGGATGATCCTGTCTCCGACTGGATGGCCGAAGCGGTCGTTGATGTCCTTGAAGCGGTCGATGTCGGCGAGGATCAGGGCATTGAACAGGATGCCCTTGTTGGAGTTGTAGATCTTGGTGATTTCCTTATCGAAGGCGCGGCGGTTCCAGACCTGCGTCAAGGGATCGGTGTCGGCGAGCCGCTTGTACTCCTCGAGCTTCGACTTGACGCTCTCGAGCTCGGCGGTCTTTTCGCTGAGCGTGCTCGCCACTTGCCTGCCATGGTCGATCGTCGAGTTGGTGGCCGCCGACATGGCGGTGACGATCTTCTGCAGCAGGTCCTGCGACAGCATGCTGCGGTTGCCGAGCCCACTCGACGTCTCGTCGAGGATGCGGCCGTATTTCTCGATGTGGGAACGCTCGCTGCGCAACAGCGAGGCGATATCCTCGAGTTCCTTGGCGATGACGTCGCGCGCGTGCTCGACAATGCCGGGGCCGTGATGCTGGGCAAAGAAGGTTCGGCCGATGCGGTCGAGTTCCTCCTGGGTCGGCCGGTTGCTCAGCGAGACGACGGCTAGGCTGAGTTCATGATTGCTGCCGCTCAGAGCCTCGTAGAAGATCTCGTAGTTGCGCGGCAGGCCAAGCACGCCAAGCTGGCGCATCGTCGCCACGACGGTGCTCGCTATGTCGGTGTTCCTGTCGTTTGGAACGAAAGCCGGCTGCATGTTCTGTTCACTCCTCAAGAGCCAACGCAGAACCTGCGCGTGCCGATGTCGCCATGAGGGGAGTGCGACCGGAAATGCCAGACACGAGAAGAATCGCGTCCCCGCTCACGACCTTCACTTGCAAACGACCATAGATGCGAGCGCGCTAAAGTTTCCTTAATAGGCTGGATTTCAACACGGTTTTCTCTACCCCAGGATGCAATAACCGCTTATGCAGGCGCGGGGCGAAACGTGTCCTCTTCATGTCGCATTTGCCGATGCCCGGCGGGCGCAAAACTGGAATCCTGCTGCTGACAGGTGATGAATTCTAGGAGGGCGGAATGGATGACAATCACAACGGAGCTTGCCTGTGCGGCGCGGTGCGCTTCAGGACGAGGGGGCTCTGCGCGGTGTCGTCTATTGCCACTGCTCGCAATGCCGCAGGCAGAACGGCCATTTCGTTGCGGCGACCTCGGCCAAGGATGCCGATATCGACATAGAAGGAGCCGAGGCGCTCACCTGGTATGGCGCCTCCGACGTCGCCAGGCGCGGGTTCTGCCGCATCTGCGGCTCGCTCCTGTTCTGGAAGCATAACGAACTGGATCAGATTTCGATCATGGCCGGCGCCTTCGACAGGCCGTCCGGACTTGCCGGGGAAAGCCATATCTTCGTTGGCGACAAGGGCGACTATTATTCGATCGACGACGGGCTGCCGCAGTTCGAGAAATCGTCGCCCTCGGTCAAGGTCGCCGGTGAGGCCGCCGAATGACCAGCAAGCGAGTACAGCGGCAGAGCGCGTGATTTTTGGCGGCACTGCCTTATTCCATTGATCCAGCCGTTGCTATATCCCCTGCCGGTCACTCGGAAAGGGATTTGGGCATGCAGCGGCTGATCGATGCTTTCTTCAACTCGGTGCGGGCGTTCCGCAAGCTGGCTGCCCACGAAAAAGCCTTCCAGCAGGAGCTGATGCTGCTCACCCTTGCCCTGCCGGCGGGCTGGTTCATCTCGGTGTCGTGGCGCGGCTACGCGCTGCTGCTCGGCGCGGTGCTGCTCCTGATCATGGTCGAAGTGCTCAACACCGGCATCGAGGCTGCCTGCGACGCCTTCAGCCGCGAGTTCAATGTCGACATCCAGCTCGCCAAGGATTGCGGTTCGCTGGCGGTGCTGATCTCGGTGGTGATCGTGGCCGGCGTCTGGGGCATCGCCATTATCGAGCGCATCACGGGACTACCGATCTAGTATAGCGCTTCCTACATGACGGTTACCAAAGGAGACTGTCATGTCGGACGCCGCTGATTTTCTGTTGCTCGAGCGAGCCGGGCTGCCGGACGATCTGCGCTGGCTGACGCAAAAATATCCGCGCGAGACTTGGCAGGGCCACGGCAATATTCATGGCCTCGCCGCTATGTGGCTTGGGCGGCACGACATGTTCCGCGAACTCGGCGGCATGCTGGCCAACGGCATTGGTGACTATCGCGAAGGCAGGCTGACAGCGCCGGACTTCGCGCGTTGGTTCGCGCCGCGGCTGAACCATTTCCTTGGCAATCTCGACGGCCACCATAATGTCGAGGACTACCAATACTTCCCGGCCTTCGCCAAGGCTGAGCCCCGGTTGAAGCGAGGCTTCGAGATACTCGACGCCGACCATCACACCATACACGAAGGGCTGGAACGCAACGCCGAGGCGGCGAATGCCTTTATCCGCACGCTCGAGGAGAGCGAGGACAGACAGCGCTTTGCCGCCGACGTCTATGCCGATGAGAACAGCCGGCTGATCGCCATGCTCACAAGGCACCTGGCCGACGAAGAGGATTTGATCATCCCGCTGATCCTCGACCGTGGCGACCGCGCCCTCGACACCGACATCGACATCGACTGAGCTTTACCTGGCTTCGCCCTGACCGTCCCCTGCGTCCCTGGCGCGTTCCTTCCTGGCGACGGAGTGGGCGAGGAACCAGGCGAGGCTGGCGACGACAAGCCCGATTGCCAGCGCGATCAGCAGCCGTTCGTGGCGCGCCAGCGCCTGGCCGACGACGCGCTCGGCGCCCAGTCCGAAAACGTAGCCGACCGTGCAGAACAACGCCGCCCAGACCAGCGACGAGATGGCGTTGAGGACGACGAAGCGCATCACTGTGATGTTGGCGAAGCCGGCTGCGACGCCGCCGACCAGGCGCATGCCGTAGATGTAGCGGTTCGAAAGCACGAAGATGTTGGGATGGGAGGAGACCAAACGGAAGGCATGGCTGAAGCCTGGCCGCGCCTTCAGCTTGAGCACATAGGGATGATCGGCGAAGTTGCGGCCGAGGATGAAGAAGAAGGTGTCGCCGGCGAAGGCGCCGATGGCTGCCGCCAGGAAAGCCTGCCAGGCCATGAAGACATGCTGATGCGCAAAGAAGCCGGCGAGTATGGCGGCGCTTTCGCCTTCGGCGACGCAGCCCAGGAAAACGGCGAACAGACCGTACTGCTCGATGAGATGGTGGATGGCCTCGGTCATCAGGGACTTTGCCGCGCCGACAGCTTTTCATCGATGCGCCTGACCTGCTCGGCCAGCCGCAGGATCTCGTCGCGCATGCCGATGATCTCGCTGTGGCGCAGTTCGTCCAGCTTCTCATGCAGCGCCATGATCTCGATCTCGGCCTTGAGGTTGACCTCATAGTCGTGGGCGGCGTCGATACGGTCGCGCTCGGTCTGGCGGTTCTGCGACATCATGATCACCGGCGCCTGCAGTGCTGCGATCATCGAAAGCACCAGGTTGAGGAAAATAAAGGGATAGGGGTCGAAGGCGTCGCGAGACAGCAGCCAGACATTGCCGAAGGTCCACAAGACCAGGAAGGCGATGAAGGTCAGGATGAACGACCATGAGCCGCCGATGCGGGCGATAGTGTCGGCGACCCGGTCGCCGAACGTCTGGTGAAAGGCGACGGCCTTGTTGGTGTCCTTCGAGATGGTGGTGCGATCAAGCGCGCTTTGCAGCACCCGGCTTTCGAGCTTGCTCAATGCATCCGGCCTTTGCCTCAGCCAGCGGTTCGCCAGATCCTCGACTGTCTTGTTCATGTGTCGCCTCCGTCACCGTCCGCGATAAGAGGTAGAGGCTGCCGGTTCGAACGGGAAGTGGTAGATTGACGCGACTTGCGAGGAACCAAATGGCTGACTTTCAAAGAATCCGCGCCCGTGCGGCAAAGCGCAAGGGCGGCGAAGCGGCGCTGGCGTCGCTGCTCGGGCCGCTGCCGGACAATAAGGCCGTGGCTAAGGTCACGGATGACCGCATCCTGTCGACGATGGCCGAGCGGATTTTCGCCGCCGGTTTCGTCTGGCGCGTCATCGAACAGAAGTGGCCGGGTTTCGAGGAGGCGTTCCTCGGTTTCGAGCCGAAGCGCTTGCTGTTCCAGCCCGACGATTTCTGGCATGAACTCGCCTCCGACAAGCGCATCGTGCGCAATCCGCAGAAGATCAAGGCCGTCCGCGACAACGCCGCCTTCGTCGAGCGCGTGTCGAAGGAGCATGGCGGCTTCGGCAAATTCCTCGCCGCCTGGCCGGCCGACGACCAGGTCGGGCTGACGGCCTATCTCGGCAAGCACGGCAGCCGGCTGGGCGGCAACACCGGCCAGTACTTCCTGCGCTGGCTGGAGTGGGACACCTTCGTCGTCTCGGCCGACATGGCGGCGGCACTTCGCGATGCCGGCATCGACATCGCCGAGAACCCGACCTCGAAGCGGGACCTCGACAAGATCCAGGCGCAGATCAATCAATGGTCGGCTGAAACCGGCCTGCCGCGCCGGCACATCTCGCGCATCCTGGCGATGTCGATCGGCGAGAACCGCTCCGTGGAAGCGCTGAGCGAGTATATGAACGACTAGGCTTGGGTCGGCGAAATCTCGCGGTCGAAATCGATCGATCGGGATACGATCAACATCCGTCGATCGATCCTATTTGGTACAAGCAATCGCCATTGCCCGGCGATTTCGGCCACGCTAAACCCACTGCATGACCAAGAAGCCCGACATCCTGCGCATCGCCATCGCCCAGCTCAACCCGACCGTCGGTGACGTCGCCGGCAATCTTGCCAAGGCGCGCGAGGCGAGGGCGGATGCGGCCCGGCAGGGCGCCGATCTCGTGCTCTACACCGAGCTCTTCCTCGCCGGCTATCCGCCGGAAGACCTGGTGCTGAAGCCCGCTTTTCTGAAGGCTTGTGAAAAGGCCGCGGAAGATTTCGCCAAGGACACTGCGGATGGCGGTCCCGGCGTCATCATCGGCACGCCCTTGAAGCGCAAGAGCGGCACGCACAATTCGATCATCGTCGCCGATGGCGGCAAGATCCTGGCCGAACGCTACAAGCTCGACCTGCCGAACTATGGGGAGTTCGACGAAAAGCGCGTCTTCCAGGCCGGGCCGGAACTGCAGGGGCCGGTCAACTTCCGCGGCGTGCGCATCGGCATTCCGATCTGCGAGGACATCTGGGGCGAGGTCGCCGTCTGCGAGACGCTGGCCGAAAGCGGCGCCGAGATCCTGCTGGTGCCGAACGGCTCACCCTACTATCGCGCCAAGATCGACGTCCGCCATCAGGTCGTCATCCGCCAGGTCATCGAAACCGGCCTGCCGATGATCTACGCCAACCAACTGGGCGGCCAGGACGAGCTGATCTTCGACGGCGCTTCTTTCGCAATCGGCGCGGACAAGACGCTTGCCTTCCAGATGAGCCAGTTCGAGGACGCGGTCGACGTCACCACCTGGAAGCGCACGGATGACGGCTGGGTCTGCGCGGAAGGGCCGATGTCGAAGATCCCGGAGCGGGAAGAGGCCGACTATCGCGCCTGCATGCTTGGCCTGCGCGACTACGTCAACAAGAACGGCTTCAAGAACGTCGTGCTCGGCCTGTCCGGCGGTATCGATTCGGCGATCTGCGCCGCCCTTGCCGTCGATGCGCTGGGCGAAGAACGGCTGCGCGCGGTGATGATGCCCTACCGCTATACCTCGAAGGATTCGCTGAAGGACGCCGAGGACTGCGCCCGCGCGCTTGGCTGCCGCTACGACATCGTACCGATCTTCGAGCCGGTCGAAGGTTTTCTGCACGCGCTGACGCAGATGTTCGAAGGCACCAAGGAAGGCATCACCGAGGAGAACCTGCAGAGCCGCGCGCGCGGCACCATCCTGATGGCGATCTCCAACAAGTTCGGTTCGATGGTCGTCACCACCGGCAACAAGAGCGAGATGTCGGTCGGTTACGCCACGCTTTACGGCGACATGAATGGCGGCTTCAACCCGATCAAGGACCTCTACAAGATGCAGGTCTATGCACTGTCGCGCTGGCGCAACAGCCACGTGCCGCCGGGCGCGCTCGGCCCTTCCGGCGAGGTGATCCCGAAGAACATCATCGACAAGGCGCCGTCGGCGGAGCTGCGCGAGAACCAGACCGACCAGGATTCGCTGCCGCCCTATCCGGTGCTGGACGATATCCTTGAATGCCTGGTCGAGCACGAGATGGGCGTTGACGAGATCGTTGCGCGCGGCCATGACCGGGCGACAGTGGCGCGGGTCGAGCACCTGCTCTACATCGCCGAATACAAGCGCCGGCAGGCCGCACCGGGCGTGAAGATCACTAGGAAGAACTTCGGCCGCGACCGCCGCTATCCGATCACCAACCGGTTCAGGGACGGGCGGTAAGCGCTCCGTCCGCAGCGCAGCCGCATAGCCTGAGCCACGGCAACGGCACAACCCGCCGTTGTTGCAAAATCGTCTCACTGCTTGGACCAGATGCGCATTTGGTCGCAGCCTGGCTTGGCGATGCGCAGGGGCGTCTCTATAAAGGCGTCTCCGCGATTCTCCACCTGGAGGAACCGAATGCCACAATTTGACATCGTTATGCGAGGCCGCGAAGCCTAGGTCCTGATCGAGGCCTCGCGAAGGCTTGCCTTCGCGACAAGAACTCGATCGAGGAGAGGCATCTGCCGCTGCCGGTCGCCGCCGGCATATGGGCGTGCCGCCACTATGCTGAACCTCCGCATTCCCGGCGCCAGATTGGCGCCAACGCGGTTTTCTCAATTTCCAGCTTACCGGGACCGGGCACATTTGCGCCTGGATGACATCATGGCTCGTTTTCGAATCGATCTGCGTGCCGAAGCCTTCCGCAGCGTGCTTGGCTTCACGCTCGGCCATTGGCGGCGCCAGCCGTGGCGGCTTTCGCTGATCATGGCCGCCTTCCTTTTGTCGACGCTGGCCGATGTGCTGACGCCGCTCTATTCCGGACGGCTGGTCGACGCCGTCGCCAGCAGTGGTGCTGCCGACGACGTCGCCTGGAACGCGGCAATCTCAGCCTTCTGGATGCTGGTCGCCCTGGCGCTGACCGGCGTCGTGCTGCGCAACGCCGCCTTCATGGCCATCGTCGAGCTGACGCTGAAGATGATGGCCGACATCGCCGCCGACGCCTTCCACCGCGTCCAGCGTTTTTCCACCGACTGGCATGCCAACAGCTTCGCCGGCTCGACCGTGCGCAAGATCACGCGCGGCATGTGGGCGCTCGACCTGCTCAATGACACGATCCTGATCGCACTGTTGCCGTCGGTCGTCATGCTCGTCGGCTCGACCCTGCTGCTCGGCTGGTTCTGGCCGCTGATGGGCGCGGTGGTCGCCGCTGGCTCTGTGCTGTTCATCATGGTGACGGCGATGCTGTCGCTTGGCTATGTCGCGCCGGCGGCCCGGCTCGCCAACACATGGGATACGCGCCTTGGCGGTTCACTCGCCGATGCGGTGAGCTGCAATGCCGTGGTCAAGGGTTTCGGCGCCGAGGCGCGCGAGGAAGCGCGTCTTGCCTGGGTCGTCGCCAAATGGCGCGCCCGCACCCGCCGCACCTGGGTGCGCGGCACCGTCAACGGCACCACGCAGGGCACGATGCTTCTGCTGCTGCGGACGGCTGTGATCGGTCTGGCGCTGATGCTGTGGGCGTGGGGCGAGGCCAGCGCCGGCGACGTCGCCTTCGTGCTCACCTCGTTCTTCGTGCTGCAGGGCTATCTGCGCGACATCGGCACGCATATCCGCAACCTGCAGCGTTCGATCAACGACATGGAGGAACTGGTCGACTTCCAGGCCGAACCGCTCGGCATCGAAGACCGGACGACCGCGGGGCCGATCCGCATCAGCGATGGAGGCATCAGCTTCGACAAGGTCACCTTCCACTATGGCAACCATCGGCTGCCGCTCTACCGCGATTTCTCGGTCGAAATCGCGCCCGGCGAGCGCGTCGGGCTGGTCGGCCATTCCGGTTCGGGCAAGACGACCTTCGTCAAGCTGATCCAGCGCCTCTACGATGTGAACGCCGGCAGGATCCTGATCGACGGCCAGGATATTGCCGAGGTGGCGCAGGCATCACTGCGCGCGCAGATCGCCATCGTCCAGCAGGAGCCGATCCTGTTCCACCGCTCGCTGGCCGAGAACATCGCCTATGCCCGGCCCAGCGCCACGCAGCCCGAGATCGAGCATGCGGCGCGGCTGGCGAGCGCGCATGAGTTCATCGCCAACCTGCCGAAAGGCTATGGCACGCTGGTCGGCGAGCGCGGCGTGAAGCTGTCGGGCGGCGAGCGCCAGCGGGTGGCGATCGCGCGTGCCTTCCTCGCCGACGCGCGCGTCCTGATCCTCGACGAGGCGACGTCCAGCCTCGATTCGGAATCGGAGGTGCTGATCCAGCAGGCGATGGAGCGGTTGATGGTCGGCCGCACGACGCTGGTCATCGCCCACCGGCTGTCGACCGTCAGGGCGCTCGACAGGCTGCTGGTGTTCGATCGTGGCCGCATCGTCGAGGAGGGCTCGCATGACCAGCTGATCCGGCTGAACGGCGGCATCTATCGCCGCTTGTTCGAACGCCAGGCGCTCGAGCTGACCAAGGGTCTGGTCATCTGACGTGAAAGAGGGCATCCACTCGCTCCGGACGCCCTTCAAATCGACACAGAGGCAAGGCCCGCTGAGGCGATCAGCCGTAGTGCAACTTCGGCTTCGGCTCGGTGCCGGTGAACTGGACGCCGACGCGATCGTTGCGGCGCCAGCGGACCTCCGATCGGTAGGCGACGCCGTCGACCGGTACATAGAGCAGGAAGCGATCGGGAACGCGGGCGTCCGGCGCGACCTTCAGCTCGGCGCCGCCCTCATTCTGGTTGCGCAAGGTGCAGCTGATCTCGGAATTCTTGATGCCGGTGATGATCGAACCGCCCTTGAGCACGCGCTGGCGGTGCTTGCGACGGCTGTCGCTGGAATTGTTTTCGAGTGGTTGTGTGGTGTTGGTCATCGCCAAGTATGCCAGGGCAGCCGAATCGATCTTAGAGGTCATACTGGCGCGCGGCAATGACCGGTCCGAAGCATGGCTCCGCCGTGCCGGTGTTAGGCGGTCAATTCACGCGAATTTGCGCGGATTGGCGCAGAAATGGGCGATGATCTGGCAGAGGTCCGGCTCGTTGACCATGCGCACGGCTTCGGTCGAGTTCACCCATTTGCGGGTGCGCGCCCGCTTTTCCTTCCAGCGGTCGGCAACGCGGTCGACCCGCAGCGGGAAGACCAGCACCTCGCAAGGCACTTCCTCGCCGGAAGCGAGTGCCTTGGCATAGAAATAGCGGCCGGCTTCGAGATGGGAGACCGTGCCGCGCAACCCGGCTTCTTCGCCGGCCTCGCGCGCCGCCGCCTCGCAAAGCGGCTCCTTGGCTTCCGGCCAACCCTTGGGCAGCACCCAACGGCCGGTGTCGCGGCTGGTGATCAGCATGATCTCGACGCCATCGCCGGCCTCGCGCCAGGGCAAAGCGGCAACCTGCAGGCGGCACGGCGCGGTGCCGAACAGTCGCCGGACCCTTTCGGCTAGATGATAGTGCGTCGTTGGCCTCGTCAACATTGGAGAAGCTAGCCCCAGCCCTCGAACTCGTTGTCGCCTTAAGAAACGAATCTTACGACCGATTATACGCAACAAAAGTAAAAAACTTCACAGGAACTTGTTGAATTCCACCAAGAAAAGTCGATCACGCGAAACAGGGCTCTCGGCGCTCCTTGCTCGCGTAGCAAAAAAATGCACGCTGAATCGTTTCAGTAGAATATCTAACCAGGTCAGCCGGCGTGATCGTCGGCGATCGGCTTCTGGTAAGTGAAGCCCATATCCCAGGGAAAGTAGATCCAGGTATCCTGGCTGACCTCGGTGACGAAGGTATCGACCAGCGGTCGCCCCTTCGGCTTGGCGTAGACGGTGGCGAAATGCGCCTTAGGCATCATGGCGCGTACGATGCCCGCGGTCTTGCCGGTGTCGGTGAGG
Organism: Mesorhizobium sp. M4B.F.Ca.ET.058.02.1.1; assembly: GCF_003952505.1. Lineage (NCBI taxonomy): Bacteria > Pseudomonadati > Pseudomonadota > Alphaproteobacteria > Hyphomicrobiales > Phyllobacteriaceae > Mesorhizobium > Mesorhizobium sp. M4B.F.Ca.ET.058.02.1.1. Next base: position 561,821 of record NZ_CP034450.1, read on the forward strand.
TCGTCGATGATCAGCACACCGGCGCCGTCGTCGGCGAGCAACGCCGGCGTGATTTCCTTCAGAACCTGCAACTGCCCCTGGCTGGTGTAGTCGTGATAGGAGGCGACGCAAACCGTCTCGATGACCCGGATGCCGAGCTCGCGCGAGATGATGGCGGCTGGCACAAGGCCGCCGCGGGTGATGCAGACGATCGCCTTCCACTGCCCCTTGCTGGCGCCGGCAAGCCGCCAGGCAAGCGCGCGGGCGTCGCGGTGGAACTGGTCCCAGGAGACCGGGAAGGCTTTTTCGGGAAGGGACATTTTTCGCGCACTCCGCAACACGCGACCAGGCGCGTGACGACATCCAAGGGGAATGCAGGCGGAATTAGCGGGAAAATGCCGCCCTTGGCAAGGTGGCGGCTAGCGATACCGGTGGACTTAACGCCGCGCTTGCTTTGAACGGCGTTAGGTCATCTAGACAGGAAGGCCGCCACTGGCGCGGTGCGCAGCACCGTGCGTGTCACGCCGCCGAACAGCAGTTGGCGCAGCCAGGAATGGCTGTAAGCGCCGAGCACGAGCAAGTCGGCGCCGGTCTCGGCGATGCGTGTCTGGATCAGGTCATCGACGGAACCGCCATTCGACCTCTGCACCGAGACGCTGACGGTGGCGCCGTGCCTGGAGAGCGCCGCGGCGATCTCGGCGCCGGCGGCCTCCGGGGCTTCGTCCAGCGTCTCCGGCGGATCGATGATCAATATGTCCGTCTTCTCCGCCTCGCTGATGAAGGGCAGGGCGTCGAAGGCGGCGCGTGCGGCCTCCTTGCTGCCGTTCCAGGCCAGGAGCACACGCTTGAAGGTTGTGATGAGGGGGCCTTCATGCGGCACCACGAGCACGGGCCGTCCGGCATCATAGACCAGCGTGTCGACATCGGCGCTCGGATCGCCGCCGGTGTCGCGCTGGGCGGCGATGATCAGGTCGGCTGCACGGACGCTTGAAATGCCGGTCAGCGCGCTGTCGCCGGAAAAGCTCTCGAGGCTGCGCCACTCGAAGGATAGGCCCGACGCTTCGATGCGCCTCAGGAAAAGCGCTTCCAGCTTGTCGGCGCGTTCCCGGTTCATCTCGGCCGACACCTGCAGGAACTCGGTGTCCGGAAAGCCGGTCGCCGAGGTGTAGGGGACTGGAAGCGCCTCGGCATGGATGCCGACGAGATGGCTTTGAAAGCGGTCGGCAAGCGGGATGGCGCAATCGAGCACGCGCTCGGCGTCCTGCTCGTTCTGCAATATGGCGACGATGGTCTTGAAGCGCATGGCAATCCCTCATCTTGCGGCGATCGAAAATCGCCTGCGACAAACGCTAGAGGAGCGCGCTTGGTTCCGGAATGACCTGGATCAACCGGCCGCCTTGGCGAGGCCGGCCACCATGGCTTCGACATCCCTGCGCGCGGCCTCCAGCGCTTCCTCGCTGCGGGCGCGCACGACGAGTTCGGTCCAGAACTTGCCGTCGCCATATTTCGGGTAAGAGCCGATGATGGTGTCGGAATGCGCCTTCTGGATATCGGCCAGGGGGCCGCCGATCAGGCCCTCGCCGAACGGGCACTGGACCGTCACCGACAGCATTTTGGTCCCCGCCTTCAGCGTCGGCACGACATTGTCGAGCATGGCCTGGAAGATCGACGGCACGCCGGCCATGACATGGACGTTGCCGATGCGGAAGCCCGGCGCGATAGACACCGGATTGTCGATATGGTCGGCGCCACGCGGCATGCGCGCCATGCGCTTCCTCGCCTCGGTGTATTCAATGCCGCGCGCGGCATAGCTCGCTTCCAGCATCGCATAGGCCTTGGCGTCGTATTCGCATGGCACGCTGAACGCCTTGGCGATCGAATCGGCGGTGATGTCGTCATGCGTGGGGCCGATGCCGCCGGTGGTGAAGACGTAGGTGTAGCGAGCGCGCACGGCATTGACCGCGGCGACGATCTCGTCCTCCTCGTCGGCAACGATGCGCACTTCCTTCAGGTCGATGCCTATGGCCGTCATGATGTCGGCAAGGTGGCCGATGTTCTTGTCCTTGGTCCGGCCCGACAGGATCTCGTCGCCGATGACGAGCATGGCGGCGGTGACAATTTCAGGCATGGCTGGCTCCGGCAAACAGGGTCGCCTGAGATAGCGCGGCGATGGGCCGCCGGCAATCAGCCAGCACTATGCCACGGCGGCGCCTTGCAGCGACATCTGCGGCGGGTAATCTGCCTCGGTCTGCTGCGGGTGGAAGATGTCGATATCGATTCTGTGGTGGCTGCTCGGTGGCGTGGTCGTGCTGGCGGTCGTGGTACTTCTTTTTTTGGTGCTGGCGACATGGTGGATCGCCGCCAAGGCGAAACGGCTGGTGCCGGCGCGCGGAACGTTTGTCGAGATCGACGGCAACCGCATCCATTATGTCGAGGAAGGCGAGGGCAGGCCGATCGTTTTCCTGCATGGGCTAGGCGCCCAGCACCATCATTTCCGCCACACGCTGTTCGGCCGTTTTGGCCCCGGATATAGGCTGATCGCGCTCGACCGTCCGGGCTCTGGCTATTCGGTGCGGGCTGGCGACGCCACCGGGCGACTGCCCGAGCAGGCCGAAATCGTGCGGCGCTTCATCGACAAGCTGGGGCTGGAGAAGCCGCTGGTCGTTGGTCATTCGCTGGGCGGCGCAATCGCGCTGACGCTGGCGGTGGAGCACCCCGGGAGGATTTCGGGCATCGCCTTGCTCGCACCCCTGACGCATCTGGAAACCAGGGTGCGCCAGAAATTCGACCTGCTCTACGTTCCTTCGCGGCTGCTGCGCCGGATCATGGCGTATACGGTGGCGATACCGTTGAGTTTGAAATACGCGGAGCCGACAATGAGGTTCATCTTCGCGAGCAGGCCGTTCCAGGTGACTATATGACCGGAGGAGGCGGCTGGCTCGGGTTGCGGCCCGCCCATTTCCATGCAACCTCGACCGATGTTGTTGCGGTGGAACAGGATCTCGGCCGCATCGAGCAGCGCTATGGCGAGATCGCCATGCCTGCCGGCATTTTGTTCGGCACCGCCGACCGCGTCATTGGCATGGCTGTCCATGGCCAACCGATGCGGGACAGGCTCAAAGGGCTCGATTTCGAGGCCGTCGACGGCGTGGGCCACATGCCGCAATTCATCGAGCCGGAGCGCGTCGCCGCTTTCGTCAGGCGCATTGCCGAGCGGGCGTTTGCTGGCTGAACATCACCCAGCCCTCACGACAATTCACTGAACCTTCGACGTGACCATCGGGTCTGACCCATGTCGCATCAGGGAGCAAAACCAATGATGATGAGACTGCTTGCAGCCTCGGCTTTGACGATCGGCCTCGCCACATCGGCATTGGCCCAGTCGGCCGAGACAACGTCTGGAAGCCATCGCAACTGGCTGTTCGAAACGAAGACACGTTCCCCGTCGATCGCAACACCACGGCCAGCATTGCCGGCAGCGATGCGTCAGGCCTGAACACGCTGGGCAACCCCGGCCCGGCCGGGCCTTGCGCCTCTAGCACGTCCGGACCCGACGCCAATGCCGGGCAAGAACGTCAACGATCAGTATTGCGGCAAGTAGCAGACCGCACGCTTTCCAAGTGGCGGCAGGGTGCCATGGCGGGTATCGGCGGCCGCTGTGGCAAGGGCCGCGCCAGGAGCAGACGCTAGTCGGAAACTTCGGTTTGTGGCCGATCCCGGCCGTCGGCCAGTTCGTCGTGCCAATTGCCTTCGGCGTCCTCGTATTGGATGCCGTCCGTGGCGCCGGCGATCTGCTGCTCGGCCGAAGCGATCTCGGCGGCGCGCAGCGCGTCCTGGTGGGTAGGGAACGTCTCCGAAAAGGTCGCACCGACCTTGTAGGCCCAGCCGCCATCGTGCTCGACGATCTTGTAAGTCAGCTTCGCCATGAAGTCCTCCGGTTGAAAAGCCCCCTTTTGCTCAATGCAGCCGATCGTCGGGCAAGCGGTCGTCGGGCACCAGCACTTCCGATTCCTTGGCCGCCTCGATCAAGGCCCGGCGCGCATCCGCCGTCGAACGATATCCTTCCAGCACTTTGAGGCAAGTGTCGACGGCATCACGATGCCGCGGGCCGCGATTGAGCGGCCAAACCGTCATCAGGCATTCCGCCGCTTCTTTTGTGCTGCGGATCTGGCGATATTTGCCGACATGGCCGAGTTCGACCACCACCGGCTTTTCAAAAGGCTTGCTGTCCATCATGGCCGCAAACGCAAAGCAGCCAATTTGGTTGCAATCGTGTCTTCCAGGCTGCGCCCAAACGTCTCAGCGAAGTTGGTCAGCCCGCCGCCTTCATCCAATGCCGCATCGTCGTCACCGAGCGGGCAAGCTGCGGCGCCGGGTGGATTTCCTCGCCGAAGGTGGCCGCGTGCCAGCGAACGCCGCCGCATCTCTGGCGCGAAGCAGGTAACGTGATTAGACTTGAAGTCGGAGAGACCTAATGCCGGGCCCGTTCGAAGCCGTTAGCACATACTTCCATGCGAAGGATGGGAACCGTCCATTCTTGATGCGGCGCGCCTTTACTGGAGACATCCATCTGGAAATGGTCGTGAAGACCGAAGCCATCTCCTTTCCGAGTTCGGCCGACGGGGTGGCCGCGATCGAAGAGATTCTTAGTCGTGGTTTCGCCAATGATTTCGAGAACGTCTACACCTTCTGCCTTGCGCAACCAACGGAGGCCAATCGGCGCCATTTTCCATGCCACTGGCTGGTCGGTATGTCGGCCAAGAACAATGGTCCAATTCGGGTCGGGAGCGGGCGCTACGACTGGTATTTTACACGGGGTGCACAGTGCAAGGTCGAAAAGCTGGTCATCACCATAGATGTGATGCAGATATTTCCTGCTGATAAGCTTGACCGGATCATGGGCTGGATTACGAATCTGCCTTATCCCTGGTGCGAGCCCGGGGAGATGATGAGAGAAATGCCGCGCCTTGAAGGGCTTGCACCCATTCAGCGCTACCTGAAGGAGATTCGGCCAATTCCGCCGGAGCGCTGATGCCCCGGAAGAAAAGCCGCTAACAACCTGCACCAGACACGAGGCGGTGAAAAATGCCGCCCTGGACCAATGGCTGGCCCGATTGCATGAATGGCGGTTCGCGGCTAGGCCCGTGCGCGGGCACGGGTTCATCGGAGTTCATCATGGAAGATCGCATTCGCATCCGCTCGGAAGAGGTGCTGTCCGACGACTGGGCGGTCCTGAAGAAGACGGTGCTCGATTATCGCCGACGCGACGGGCAGTGGGAGACGCAGATCCGCCAGACCTACGATCGCGGCGATGGCGCGGTGATTCTGCCCTTTGATCCCGCTCGCTCGACCGTGCTCTTGGTGCGGCAGTTCCGGTATCCGGCCTATGTCACCGGCCATCGCGAACCCCTGATCGAGGCCTGCGCTGGCCTGCTCGACGAGAACGACCCGGAAACCTGCATCCGCAAGGAGGCGGAGGAGGAGCTCGGCTACCGGCTGAAGGACGTCGAGCGGCTGTTCGCGCCCTATATGAGCCGGGCAGCGTGACGGAGCGGCTCTGGTTCTTCGTCGCGCGCTACACCCCGGCCGACCGCATCTCGGCCGGCGGCGGCGCGCCGGAAGAGGGTGAGGATATCGAGGTGCTGGAGATGACGCTCGACGACGCGCTGGCCGGCATCGCCGACGGGCGCATTGTCGATGCCAAGACGATCATCCTGATCCAGCACCTGAAATTGTACCCGATCCCGGCTTGAAGGCTGCCGGGCGCCAAGTTCCGGCGCCAGCCCACGCAGCGTCCGCACATGGGCGGTTGACGTTTCGGCCCGAAGCCCCGAAAAGCAACGGGCGCGGACGTGGCGGAACTGGTAGACGCAAGGGACTTAAAATCCCTCGATCTCTGATCGTACGGGTTCGATTCCCGTCGTCCGCACCATCGCACTGGCGCGATCACGGAATTACGCTCAGCGCCCACCTTGCTAAGTTCCTCTGGCGGCGGACTTGATCCGCCTAGGGCCGGCGTCTTACCCCAAAGCCCCCCGCCCAACAGGCGCCGGCCTCTTTTTGTCAGAGATTATTGCGATCACTCCTCGCGAAACTCCTGGTTCTGTTCCGTTAGCGGTCGCTGAAATACCTTGTCGCGATTGAGCATTCACCCTAAACTCTGCCCTTCTCAAAGCGTGCCCAGTCCTCCGGTTTGACACAGGGTAGCGAATGCGCCGCGTTTTGCTTTTGCTTCCATTGGTGCTTTTGCACCTTCCGATTGCAACGCATGCCGCCGCTATCCACGACGCCGCCACGAAGGGCGATGTCGCGGCGATCACCGCAGCGCTCGACGCAGGTGCTGGCGTTGATGAGAGCGATGGGAAAGCGACACCACTCTATCTTGCGGTTAAGAGTGGGCATTTTGCGGCGGCAAAACTGCTCATGGATCGCGGTGCCGACGTCAACGCCGCCCCGACACCGCTTTTGGGTCCTGCTCTCATGCCGGCTTTGGCAAAACGCAGGATCGACTTGATCAAACTGTTGCTGGACGGAGGCGCAAATCCAAATTCGAAGCGCAGCCGCGAAAACGCTATCCACATCGCGGTCAATCTGGGTTGCCTCGATTGCGTGAGGGCACTGGTCGAGGCCGGCGCGGACGTCAATGCGAAGACAAAGGACGGCAAGACGCCGCTCCATCTGGCAAAATTCAAGGGGCTACGCGAAATCGCTGACTATCTCATGTCGCACGGCGTCATCTTGCCAACGCCGTCTCCGATCTCGATGAAGTTGGCTACCGCCGATATTGAGAAAGGCCGAACCTCCTTCACCCGACTATGTGCCGGTTGCCACAATGTCGAGCCACAGGGAGGAACCAAGACGGGGCCGAACTTGTGGAGTGTCGTCGGCCGCGATAAGGCTTCTATGACAAAAATGCGTTATTCCGACACCTTGCTGGGCTGGGAAGGCGTGTGGACGTACGAGGACCTGAACAAATATCTGCTTGAGCCCATGGTCACTACGCCAGGCGTTTACATGGAGATGCCCGGTGTTCCGGATGAGACTGAACGGGTCAATCTGATCGCCTACTTACACACACTCAGTGACAAGCCGATCCCGCTGCCCTGAACCCCTCGTCCTACCCCAGGAGGGCTTGGCCGGGTCGCTGTGTAAGGTCGTAATCGCGCATCAACCGACCTCCCGATACCTACTCCGATTTAGCAATCTCTCAGCTATGGACTCGATTGCTGTGTGGAAGCATTCTCGGCGCTCGGGGAGAGAAGGGCGTGGATAAATTAAACATAGGGGCTGATCAGGCTAAACGCTGGCGAGACCAGGCCCTGCGCGGTCGGAGGAGGCGCCTTTCGCGCGGCGCCGTGTCGTGGGCGCTGATCCTGGTGGCGATAATCATTCTCTGCGGTCTGATTGTGCTGAAAGCCCACTAGTAAGCGTCACTTCAGGCTTTGCGTGGCACTTTGGACACCCAAGGGTGGACACACAGAGAGACTTAAAATCACTCGATTTCCGATCGTACGGGTTCGATTCCCGTCGTCGCATCATGGTACTGGCGCGATCGCGGAATTACCCTTTTCGCCCATGTCGTTAGGTTAATCTGGTGGCGAACTTGATCCGCCCAGGCCGGCGTCTTTCAGGCCCCACCCATTCCCCCGCCCCCTGCGGGCGCCGGCCACCCCATTTCCGGGCGCAACAAGCCGGCCGCGATCAGAATTTGTAGCTCAAATTCACTCCCAGGGTGTGGAGCTTGACGTCCTGATCGCGGTCGTCCGGAATGTCGAAATGTTCCGAACGGAAATCGTAGTACCGGTATTGGGCGCCAACGACGAATTTGTCCGTGAGGGCAAAGTCGACGCCGGCACCGAGCGTCCAGCCGACATCTGTCCGCGTGTCTGCAACGCCATTGCGTGACGCTTCGATGCCGGCAAAGGCGATGCCGCCGATGCCGTAGACCAACACGCGGTCCATGGCGTAGCCGGCCTTGGCGTCGACGGAGCCGAACCATTTTATCTCGGCGCCGGCAGAATCTCCGAGACCGAGGTCCGCCGCGCCGTTGACCGAGGAATAGTTGAGGTCGGCCTGGGCGCCGAGAACCGCCTGGTCGAACTGCCAGAGGCCGGCGACGTGGCCGCCGATGAACCCGCCATTGAGATCCGGCGAGGCGGAAAACGGCGCGCCACCGGTCGAACTCATGTCGGAGCTTCCCCAGCCGTAGCCGCCCTGCAGGCCGGCATAGTAGCCAGTCCAGTCGAACCCCGGGGCGGTCATTGGCAGATCGGCGCCCAAGTCCGCCGCCTGGGCCGACCCGGACAGCAGCGCAAGTAAACCGGCACTGGCGAGCGTCAATCTACGCATCGAGTTCTCCGAAATGGCGGTTTCGAAAGACTCCCTGGTACAACCTAGCCTTATTCGCCGCAAAACGGAATTGGCTTCATTCAACAACGGTTTACGCCGGCGGGTCGCGCACCCGATCCTCCAGGTCGCGCTGTTTTTCGAGAGGCGACGCCAGACGGTTGAAGGCGAACTTGGCCAGCACGGAGCCGGCGATGAAAATCAGGATAGGCGCGGCCCATGTCCAGAACGAATGCGAGGTAAAGAATGCCAGTCCGGCAAGGCCGGCCGTCACTGCGAAGATTGCGAACCTGATCGTCCCTGCCATTTTCCGCCAATCCGAATGATCGTCAGCGACCGACGAACATTCCGGCTCGCTGGCTATTTGGCGTCGATGAAATCCAGCGCCGCCTTGCTGTATTCGTCCGGCGCCTGGAGCATGGCGAAATGGCTGGCGTTGGGCAGGATGATCAGCTTCGCACCAGGAATGACCGAGGCCATGTATTCGGTGTGCTCGCGTTTGATCGCCTCGTCATGGTCGCCGGCGACGATCGCCGTCGGCGTGGTAATCTTGCCGAGTTGTTCCTTGGTCCACGCCGGCTCGCTCTCCCACATGTGGCTGATCTGGGCCACGAAGGCGTCATACTGGTCCGGTGTCTTCGACATCTTCTTGTAGTCGAGCCCAGAGCGCTCGATGTAGGCCGCAAAGGTCTTGTTGGTCATCACGCCCGGATCGACGCCATCGGTGGTGACATTCGCCGCCTGCGCAAAGAGCCTTGTCAGCCGTTCCGGATGATGCAGCGCGATGTCGATACCGATAATGCCGCCATCGCTCCAGCCGACAAGCGCGGTCTTGTCGATCTTCAGGTAGTCGAGCAGCGCCAGATAGTCCGACGCCATCAGGTCGTAGCCATAGGGCTGCTCCGTGCGGGTGGAGCGGCCATGGCCGCGGCTGTCAGCGACAATGACCTTGTGCGTTTTGGCAAGCGTCGCCACCTGGCTCGCCCAGATGTCGGCGTGGCCAAGGCCGCCATGGATGAGCAGCACCGGGTCGCCCGCGCCGAACACAGTATAGTACATCTGGATGCCGTTGACCGGCGCATAGCCGCTTTGCTCGGGCTTGGGCATCGCCGCAGGTTCCGGCAAGGTCTGCCAGCGTTCCTCGGCGGATACAGACCCGGTTGATGCGAGGAGCAGAATGGCGGCGGCAAATGCTTTCCAGAAACGGGTCATCATTCCCCTCTTAGGTTGAGGCCGGATGAGCAGCATCGCCTTTTGCGTGAAATAGTCAACAATTGCGGTCTGCTGCAGGACCCCATGCAGACGGCTCTGGTTCCTTGCTCCGACTTTTGCCAGACTGGCGGCAGCAGAGGACTTGCCGATGACAAATGCCAAAACCGCCAACGCCGCAAAGCCCAAACCCTGGGCGGAAGTGGCGACGCATCTCGTCGATGTCGCGATGGGGCGCAAACCCGCCGATCTCGTCATCCGCAACGGCCGTTGGGTGAATGTTCATTCAGGCGAGATCGTCGCTGGCACCGACATCGCCATCGCCGGCGGGCGCTTCGCCTATTGCGGGCCGAATGCCGGCCACGCCATCGGGCTAGGCACCAAGGTGGTTGATGCCGGTGGGCGCTATCTGGTGCCCGGCCTTTGCGACGCGCACATGCATGTCGAGAGCGGCATGGTGACGGTGACCGAGTTCTGCCGTGCCGTGATTCCGCACGGCACCACCTCGATGTTCATCGACCCGCACGAGATCGCAAATGTGCTGGGCCTGGCCGGCGTGCGGCTGATGCATGACGAGGCCGTCGCCATGCCGATCAACGTGCATGTGCAGATGCCGTCCTGCGTGCCTTCGGCGCCTGGGCTGGAACATGCCGGCGCCGAGCTGACGGTCGCCGATGTCGCCGAGGCGATGACCTGGGAGAACATCATCGGGCTCGGCGAAGTAATGAATTTCCCGGGCGTCGCCGCCAACGACCCTGTCATGTCGGGCGAGATCGCCGCCACGGTGAAGGCCGGCAAGACGGTCGGCGGGCACTATGCCTCGCGTGACCTCGGCCTGCCGTTCCACGGCTATGTCGCCGGCGGTCCGGAGGACGATCATGAAGGCACACGAGCCGAAGATGCGATCGCGCGGGTGCGCCAGGGTATGAAGGCGATGTTGAGACTGGGCTCGGCCTGGTATGACGTCGCTTCGCAGATCAAGGCGGTGACGGAGAGCGGGCTCGACCCGCGCAACTTCATGCTGTGCACCGACGACAGCCATTCCGGCACGCTGGTCCATGAAGGCCATATGGACCGGGTGGTCCGCCACGCCATCGGCCAGGGTTTGAAGCCGGTGACGGCGATCCAGATGGCGACGCTCAATACCGCGCAGCATTTCAGACTGGAGCGCGAGATCGGCTCGATCGCGCCGGGGCGGCTTGCCGACCTGCTGATTGTCTCCGATCTGGCGGCAATGACCATCGACGAGGTCTATGCTCGCGGCGTCAGGCTGGCCAAGGGCGGCAAGCTCGACATCGACATCCCGGCCTACGACTATCCGAAGACAGCGAAGAACACGGTCAAGCTCGGCAGGAAGCTCAAGGCCGGCGATTTCGACGTGGCGGCGCCGAAGGGCGCCAACGAGGTGCGCGTGCGCGTCATCGGCGTGATCGAGAACCAGGCGCCGACGCGCGCGCTGGAGGCCGACCTGCCGGTCGAGGACGGGCTGGTCGGCATGGACCGTCGCAACGATGTGTGCCAGATCGCGCTGGTTGAGCGCCACCGCGGCACCGACGGTGTCACCAATGCCTTCGTCTCCGGTTTCGGCTACATGGAGGACTGCGCGATGGCGTCGAGCGTGGCGCATGACGCCCACCACATCATCGCCGTCGGCACCAGCAAGCGGGATATGGCGCTGGCCGTCAACCGGCTGGGTCAGGTCGGCGGCGGCGTCGTGCTGTTCTCAAAGGGCAAGGAACTGGCGCTGGTTGAGATGCCGATCGCCGGGCTGATGTCGGACGAGCGTGCCGAGATCGTCGCGGCCAAGGCCGAGCAGTTAACGGAGGCGATGCGCAAGATGGGCTGTTCGCTGAACAATGCCTACATGCAGCACTCGCTGCTGGCGCTGGTGGTCATCCCCGAACTAAGGATTTCCGATGTCGGCCTGATCGACGTGACGACGTTCCAGAAAGTCGACCTGTTTCTCTGATCGACCGACGCGCTTTGCCTATCCGCCAGTGGCGATGGTCAGCACCTTGAACGGCGTGGTGATGACCACTTCGGCGACCGATCCCACGGCCTTTCCAATGCCTTGGCCGATATTGTCAAACTCGGCCGAGTTGGGTTCGTTCGATCGCAGGGCAGCTGGTGTACGCAGTCGGTCGCCGAGCAGTTGCACCAGCATCGGATTGTCCGCGAACTTGGCATGGTTCAAACGGTCGCCGCCCTTGGTGTTGGTCAGATCCGCCACGACCACGCCATAGCTGGCAAGGTCGGCGGCATTGCCGTAGTCGCCGACGCGCGGCTTGTCGCCGGAAATCAGGGAAGACAGCTTCAGCGCGCGGTCGTCTCCCGAAAGCAGGATGGCGAAGGGCTTGTCGGGCTTGCCGTAGCGGATCATCTGCTTCTTGAAGACGTCGACGTCGATGTCCGGCGAGGCCAGGATGACATAGCCGATCTTGCCGCCGAGATCGCGGTCGCCGGTGATGGCGAGCTGGCGCAGCGCCTCCATCGTCAGCCACGTTCCCATCGAATGGGCGATGATATCGATGCTCTTGACGTGGGTCTTGGCCAGCATCCGCAGCGTCGCCTCGAGGTCGTCGCGCGCGGCTGTGGAGCTGTCCTTGTCGTAGATATAGCCGGTCGTCTTGCCGCTCGACGCCCAGGAAAACAGCACCGGCGTGCCTGGATATTTCGTGTCGTGCGCGATCTGGGTCAGCCGGAAGACGCCATCGTCGAAGCCGTTGTTGAAGCCGTGCACGAAGACCAAAGCGCGGTCGCCGCTTATGGCGATGTTGGCGCCGACGGCCTTGGCGAATTGCTGCTGGTCCCCATAGTGAACGACCTCGGTGGCGGTGAACTGCTTGGCCGGGTTGCTGTCGGCCGAACCCTTGGCGCGTTCGATGGCGCCGACCTGGTGCACCTTGGGGACGGTGACGTCGACGCGGGCGTAGCTGGTGGTCAGCGAGCGGTCTCCGTCGAACACCTGCCTTGGGTCTTTCGTCGCCTGCTGGCGGGTGGTGGCGACGAAGATCTCGTGCGTCGCGGCAATGTCGGAACCCGGCACCGTAACCGTCGTCTTGTTGAGCAGGTCATGCGTATTCGGGCCGGCGCAGCCCGCAACGAGCAGTGCCAAGGCAGCGACGAGAATAGTGTTCGAACGCACGATCACGCGGCTCTCGCGAAGCACGACGTCGATCCCGCGACGTCAATTGATATTTCGATAAGGCCGCAGCACGGCCGGGTCCAGTTCAAAATTGACGGATGGTGGGCAATCCTGATCGGATACGGCCTACCCTTACTGTCCGAGTTGGCTGATGCGGTCGGTTACAGCCTGATCACTGGCGAAGCCGTCATCCTCGCGCAGCCGCTGGCCAATCATCTTAACCAGCACCGGATTGTCGGCGAACTTGGTGTGGTTGAAGCTGTCCGATCCCTTGGCACTGGAGAGGTCGACGACCGTCACGCCATAGGTGGCGAGGTCGGCCGCGTCCTTGTAGTCGCCGACGCGCGGGCGCGAGCCGGCGATCAGGCCGGAAAGCCGCAGCGCGCGGTCGTCGTCGGACAGGAGCAGGATGAAGGGCTTGTCCGGCTTGCCGTAGCGGCGCATCTGACTCTTGAAGACATCCACGTCGATGTCGGGAGAGGCCAACACCACGTCGCCCAGCTTGCCGCCGAGGTCGCGGTCGCCGGTGATGGCGAGCTGGCGCAGCGTTTCCATGGTCACCCAGGTTCCCATCGAATGAGCGACGATGTCGATGCGCCGCGCGCCGGTCTGGGCGAGCATGCGCAGCGTCACCTCAAGCTGGTCGCGTGCGGCGCTGGCGCTTTCCTTATCGTAGACATAGTCGGTGGTCTTGGCGCCCGAGGCCCAGGAGAACAGCACCGGCGTGCCCGGGTAGCCGGAATCGTGGACGATCTGCGTCAGGCGATAGACCGCGTCGTCGAAGCCGGTGTTGTAGCCGTGGACGAAGACCATGACACGACCGCCGCGCGCTGCAATGTCGGCGTTGAGCGCGCTGGAGAATTTGGGCTGCGTGTCGTAGCCGACCAGCTCGGAGGCCATGAAATATTTGGTGGGATCGTCCGACTTGCCGCGCGAGCGTCGCTCGATCTGGCCCGTCTCGTGGACCGGCGGAACCGTGACGTTGACGCGGGCGTAGTTCAGCGTCGCCGAGCGCTCGCCGTCGAAGACCTTGTTCGGGTCGTCGGAACGCTTGCGCGTCGTGGCGATGAAGATCGAGTGGTTGCCGGCGATTTCTGTCACCGGCGTAGCCATAACGGCACTGCCGAGGATTTCCTCGGCTTTACGGCCGCCGCAGCCGGCCACCAGCAATGCAAGCGCAAGAATGCAAATCGTCTTCAAAGTCACGCCAAAATATCCAATCGGGCCCCCAAAGAGGCCGTCCACCCACCGCGATATCTCCCCGACAGCCGAAGTGCGGCGGAAGTAAGTCGTGTCCAGCCGAAAAGTGATCAGCGCCCGGCGACGGCCATTGCACTGTTGCGCGAAAGCCAGAACGGCGGCAGGAAGGCGGGAATGTTGGAGAAGGGCAGCACTTCCGGCTTCAGCCGGATGCCGAGCACATCGCCCATGAAGGCGCGGCGCGCCTCGATACGACTCCAGGCTTCCGAATAGCGCGCGGCGATCTCCTCGCGCAACGGTTCGTCGGCGAGCGCGATGCCGTCCTCGATGTTGGTGGTGAAATAATCGGTGCCGGTTGCGGGGATGACGTCGACCTGCAGCGCCATCCCCGATTTCAGTTGGATGCCGGAGCCTGAAAACACCGGCGAATGCATCCACTCGTCGATATGAATGAGATGGCCGGGATTGAGACCAACGCCGAAGAACGGGTCGCCGATGCGCTCGTGCACCGCTTTCCACAGCGCGCCGCCGGCGACACCGATGCCGATAGTCTCGTACCAGTCGACGGCGGCGGAAAAATAGGGCGCCACAAGCTTTTCGATGTAATCGCTTATGCCCCGCGGCAGCTCGGCGGCGCTCTCGACCAGGAAGCCGGCGCGGGCGTTTAGCGAACCCTGGATGCCGTAGGCCATGGTGATCGGATCGCCGCGCTTGATGATGTCGAGGCGGGGGCTCGGCAGCCCATAGGGGGCGCGCCTGCCGGCGGACAGCATCAGGTGGCAGCATTGCGGCAGGCCGTTGATGCCCATCAGCCGCGCCGCCTGCAGCTCGGTCATGTCGGGTTCGATGCCCTGGAGCACGTTGCGCAGGCCTTGCGAGGAGAAGGTCGCGGCGAATTCGAAGGACGCAAGCTGATCGGCCTCGTTGATCGCGCGCAGGCCGTCGGCAGGGTTCATCAAGAGATCGGCCGCATTCCGGACCGCGCCGTTGTTGCCGGCGAGCGCGCGCAGCGTGTCGGCGATGAAGGAGGGTAGGTCGAGCGTCGCCTCGCCAAAGCCGGCATCGCCAGCGCCGAACGACTTCCAGCCTATGGCGCCGATCCGGTGGCCCGACCTCAGCCCGCAAGCGGCCAGGATGTCCGGCAGCGCGTCGGAACGGTCGCGCGGCTGCGCCGGCAGCGAAAAGGTCTGGTAGAGGACGCGCTCATAGGGGCCGCCGCAGAGTTCGGCATAGCCCCAGCCCTCATTGCCGACCAGCAGTTTTGCTTCCCTGCCGGGAACGATGACCAGCAGCGTCTCCTCGAAGCGGGGGTCGTAGCCGCAGAGATAGGCGACGTTGGCGGCATGCTCGCGGTCGCCGTAGATGACGAAGCCATCGAAGCCGGCCTTCAAGCCGCGCGCAACCAGCGCTTCGATGCGCGCCTCGTAAGTGGCGCGTGGAATGAGCGGCATCACCGTCGGCTCGCCGAATTCCGGCAGCGACATGGTTTTCAGGGCAACCGACGCGACAGGCATGAACAAACGCCTCCAAGTGCTTGCAAATACCGGGAATGCCGGTAGCGGGGCTCATGGCCGGCGGACAATGGCCTTGCGGGACCGGATGTGCAATAGGCTTACATCAACCCGCCCAGTGCGCTTCGGGACAATTTGCCATGAACAGTTTTTCTTCTCGCGTTGCCACCGCCGCCGCCGCTATTCGCCAGATCTTCCCGGAAACGCCGCTGCAGGAAAACGACTATCTGTCGAAGAAAACCGGGGCGCGGGTGCTTCTCAAGCGCGAGGACCTGACGCCGGTACGCTCCTACAAGATCCGTGGCGCCTTCAATTTCTTCCGCAAGGCGCTGGCCGCCGGCAACAACGCCGAGCTGTTCGTCTGCGCCTCCGCCGGCAATCACGCCCAGGGCTTTGCCTTCGTGTGCCGCCATTTTGGCAAAAAGGGCGTGGTCTTTATGCCGGTGACTACACCTCAGCAGAAGATCGACAAGACGCGGCTGTTTGGCGGCGACTTCGTCGAGATCAGGCTGGTCGGCGACTTCTTCGACGATTGCTATCGCGCCGCGTTCGAATTCGCGGAAAGCGGCGGCGCGCATATGGTGCCGCCCTTCGACCACAAGGACATCATCGAAGGACAGGCGACCGTTGCCTATGAGATCGCGGACCAAATGCCGGGCGCGCGCATGCCCGATGTCGTCATGCTGCCGGTCGGCGGCGGTGGTCTCGCCGCCGGTGTGACGCACTACTTCGCCGACCAGCATCGCGAGGCGCGTTTTGTCTTCTGCGAGCCGGCAGGCGCGCCGAGCCTCAGCGAGAGCCTGTCCTCAGGCAAACGGATCAAGCTCTCCAAGGTCGACAATTTTGTCGACGGCGCCGCTGTCGCGGAGATCGGCCGTGAGCCGTTGCGGCATCTGAGGGAATTTGCCGCCGATGCGGTGCGGCTGATCCCGGAGAACCGGCTCTGCGCGACCATGATCGAGATGCTCAACGTTGAAGGCGTGGTGCTGGAGCCGGCAGGCGCCCTGGCGATCGATGCGCTCAAGGATTTTTCCCGCAAGGAGATCAGGGGCAAGACCATCGTCGCGGTGGTTTCGGGCGGCAATTTCGATTTCGAGCGGCTGCCCGACGTCAAGGAGCGGGCGCTGCGCTTCGAAGGGCTGAAGAAATACTTCATCATCCGCTTTCCGCAGCGGCCGGGCGCGTTGCGCGATTTCCTCGAAATGCTGGGGCCGGACGACGACATCGCCCGCTTCGAATATCTGAAGAAATCGGCGCGCAATTTCGGTTCGGTGCTGATCGGCATCGAGACCAAGGACCGCCGCAATTTCGATCTGCTGAGAGCGAATTTCGACGCCGAAGGCGTGCAATACCAGGACATCACCGACAACGAGACGCTGGCCGGGTTTATCATATGAGCGGGAAAGGAGCGGTCTTCGTCGCGCTGTTTTCCGGCATCAATGTCGGCGGCAACCGCATTGTCAGGATGGCGGAGTTGCGGACCTTCTTCGAGGAACTCGGCTTTTCCGATGTGGTCAGCTATGTGCAGAGCGGCAACGTCGTGTTCCGGTCAGCAAAGGGCGACGCCGCCGGTTTGACGAAAAAGCTGGAGGCCGCCTTCGAGAAGCAATGGGGGTTCCATTCGCGCATCATGGTGCGCGATGCCGGCTGGTTCGTGCGGCTGGTGAAGGAAAATCCCTATCCGGAGGTCTCCGACGATCCGACCAAGCTGCATGCCTATGTGCTGGAGCGCGGGCCGACGACCGAGGAGATCGCGCGGCTCGCCGAAAAATGCACCGGCCCGGAGCGCTTCGAGGTCAAGCGCGACGTGCTTTACCTGCATGCGCCGGAGGGGCTCGGAAAATCAGTGTTTGCCAATCTCATTCCACGCACCCTGAAAGTGCCGGGCACAGCCCGCAACTGGCGCTCGGTGCTGGCGCTGGTCGAGATGGCGGGCCAGACAGGCGCTTGACGCCAATCGGCTCACGCGGCCTTCTGCCAGTCGAAGGTCAGTTCCTCGCGGAAGGCAAAGCGCTTGATGTGGTCGGCGACGACCGTTTCCAGGCGTTCGAGCGATGTCGCGTCGTCGGCTGCCACGGCGATATGGAGCGCTTTGGCATCGGCCTCCATCACCGTGCGTCCCAGCGACGTCAGGTCGATAGCGCCGTGGTGCGGGTCGAACTCGACCGGAAATTTGTGCGCCCAGTGCTTGCAGAGTTGCTGCAGGTAGCGGCTGGCATGTTCGGTGGCGACATCGGCGCGACTGGTCGGCATGGATGAATTTCTCCCGGCGGATCAAGAAAAACGCCAGCCTCGTAAAGCTGGCGTCATGAGCGGATAGATAGGCGCCGTCTGGCGAAGCGCCAGAGCTTGGCGGTTAAATTGCCGTGGGATTGGCGAAACGCCTACCAGCTGCCTGTGTTCGGCATCGAGGCCCAAGGCTCGGCCTTGGCCTTTGCCGGGCCCTTCTGCAGCAGCTCGATCGAGATCCCGTCCGGCGAGCGGATGAAGGCCATGTTGCCGTCCCGCGGCGGCCGGTTGATGGTGACGCCGCTGTCCATCAGGTGCTGGCAGGTGGCATAGATGTCGTCGACCTCATAGGCGAGGTGGCCGAAATTGCGGCCACCCTTGTAGTCCTCCGGGTCCCAATTGTAGGTCAATTCGACCAGCGGCGCCTTCTCCGCGATGCCGCTCTTCTCGTCTCCCGACGCGGCGAGAAAGATCAGCGTGTAGCGCCCCTGCTCGTTCTCGTAGCGGCGCACTTCCTTCAGGCCGAGCTTGTTGCAGTAGAAGTCGAGCGAGGCATCGATGTCGGCGATGCGGACCATGGTGTGCAGATAGCGCATGGGATCTTTCTCCGGGCGTTGCGTCGCGGCGGAACATAGGGGCCACCCGACCAAAGGGCAATCGCCGGAACGCCGGAGCAAGAGGGGCAATCCGACAGTCAAGCCGAGCCGGAGCGCGGCACAGTCCGATTTTAGGACACGTCACCCCGGTTGCGGACATGCCGGCAAACGACAAATGAGGTATTCCAGTGTTCAACGGTGAAAAAAGGCACGTCAGGTCTTGCACACACCGGAAGCCGCGGTGTTAATCTGATGTCAAGAATCAGTTGCGGTTGTGTTGAAAAAAGGGGGCATTCTTATGGGGGAAAAGGCCTCTTTTACGGGGCGGGACGGAAGCCTTGACGGCGCCTTGAAGCGCGACAGCGGCGGCGAGGGCGCCGACCTTGTCGAAATCGCCGGCGCGATCAAATGGTTCGACGTGGCCAAGGGCTACGGCTTCATTCTTCCGGACGATGGTGCCTCCGGTGATATCCTCCTCCATGTGACATGCCTTCGAAAGGACGGGTTCCAGACCGCGCTGGAAGGCGCGCGTGTCGTTTGCCTGGTCAAGCAGGGCGAGCGCGGCCTGCAGGCCTTCCGCGTTCTTTCCATGGATGCCAGCACGGCGGTGCACCCGGCCGAGATGCAGGAGCAGCGCACACATGTCACCGTGGCGCCGGAGAGCGGACTCGAACGGGCGCTGGTGAAGTGGTTCAACCGCACCAAGGGATTCGGCTTCCTGACCCGGGGCGAGGGCACCGAGGACATTTTCGTCCACATGGAGACGCTGCGGCGCTATGGCATCACCGAGCTCAGGCCCGGTCAGGTCGTGCTGGTTCGTTTCGGCCGCGGCGACAAGGGCCTTATGGCTGCCGAAATTCACCCGGATATGGGCACCTTGCCGGTCTCGCATTAAGCGCAGTCCGGCCGAGGATCTTGCATGCTTCACAGGAACTGGCTGACGGCTGGCGCGGTCTGCGTCGCGATGGCTTTCGTCATCGCGGCCGCCGTCTATTTCTATTCACAGCGGCCGACTTCGGCCGATGGTCAGGCCATGATCCTGCCCGTCGACCCGACGCCGCTGGTGGCGGTGACGAAATCGGGTGAACGCTCCTTTTCGATCGAGATCGCCGACACATCCGATGAGCGAGAGGCTGGCCTGATGTTCCGCCAGCAGATGGCCGACGATCACGGCATGCTGTTCGTGTTCGAGGAGTCCAGGGACCTGACTTTCTGGATGAAGAACACGCCGATGCCGCTCGACCTGATCTTCGTCGGGCAGGACGGCAGGATCCGGGCAATCTTGCACGGCGAGCCGCAGTCCGAGGCGATCATCTCGCCCGGCGAACCGGTGCGCTTCGTGCTCGAGCTCAAGGCAGGCACGGCCGCCAAGGACGGTATCGCGGACGGCGACCTGTTGCGCCATCCGGCCATCGGCACGGCGTCGGGGCCGGCCAGGCCGGCGCCGGACAAGGGCGATGCGCCGAGCGTCGATCCCAACTGAACAATCCGGACCTTTGCCGATGCAGTATTTTTCGCACGACGGTTTCGACCTTGCCTATCTCGATCGCCAGCCGGCATCGGGCTACGGCGATCCGGTGCTGATGATCCACGGCTTTGCCTCCAGCCACTATGTCAACTGGGTGTCGCCCGGCTGGTTCAAGACGCTGAACGATGCCGGCTACCGGGCGATTGCCTTCGACAACCGTGGTCACGGCTCGTCATCGAAGAGTTACAACGAGGCCGACTACACGCCGGCGAAAATGGCTTCCGACGGGGCAGCCTTGCTCGATCATCTCGGTATCGAACGGGCCCATGTGATGGGCTATTCGATGGGCGCGCGCATCTCGGCTTTCCTGGCGCTGTCCGACCCGGACAAGGTGGCGACGCTGGTGTTCGGCGGCCTTGGCATCGGCATGGTCGACGGTGTCGGCGACTGGGACCCGATCGCGGCGGCACTTCTTGCCGAAGATCCAGCGGCGACGACGCATCCGCGCGGCCGCTCGTTTCGCGCCTTCGCCGACCAGACGCGCAGCGACCGCCGGGCGCTTGCCGCTTGTATCGCCACCTCGCGCGAACTGCTCAGCGAAGGTGACATGGCGCGGATTTTCCAGCCGACCCTGATCGCCGTCGGCACCAAGGACGACATTGGCGGCTCGCCGGACGAACTGGCGGCGTTGATGCCGAATGCAAGGGCATTCCACATCGAGGGCCGCGACCATATGCTGGCCGTCGGCGATAAGAGCTTCAAGCAGCGCGTGCTGGAGTTCTACGCCGAAAACCCGCTCTAATACGGCACCAGTGAGTGCCATGGTCGACCTTCTCGTCACTTACATGGAGATGACCGAGCCGCCGTCCGGCGAGGGCATTGCTGCCCGGCTGGCGGGTGCGACGGTGGGGCGGGAAACGCTCGATATCGGAGGCTATGTCAGCCTCTACCGCGCCGTCGGCGAGCCGCTGCAGTGGGATCAACGGCTGCGCATGGAGCCACGGGAGCTTGAACGGCTGCTCGCCAGTCCGGCGACGCATGTCCATGTCCTGCGCGTCGACGGCGAGGCGGCCGGCCTGTGCGAGTTCAACGGCGTTGGCCAATCCGTTGTCGAGCTCACCCATTTCGGGCTTGTGCCCGCTTTCCAGGGCCGTCGGCTCGGGCCGTTCCTGCTTGACCGGTCGCTTCGCGCGGTCTGGTCATATCGGCCCGAAAGGCTCTGGCTGCACACCGACACCTATGACCATCCCAATGCGCAGCCAGTCTACCGGCGCGCAGGCTTCAAGGCCTATGCCGAGCAGATGGAGACCTTGCCGGATTAGGCAATGCAGCTATTATTTTCCACGCAATTCCGGACGGAAAACCGTTACACACTTTTCCTGGAATTGCTCAAGCTTCGAGCGCCTGCAGCGATCGTGCAAGGTTCCGCCTGGCCTGGGGTTCGAACCGTTGCCGGAACTCGTCGGTGTGGAAGATATGCGGGCGGGCAAGGAAACTCTTCAGCACCGCGCCGCGTCCGGCACGCCACATCGGCTCCTCGACCCAATGGTATTCCTGGCGGACGGCCCGCTCGTAGGCATCGAAGGTCTCGGGCGCCGCACCCAGGATAGCGAGGTCCATGTCGAGCATGAGTGCCGCGTCGCTGGCGAAATCCTCATCGTCGGAGCGCGGCAGTTCGTGCGTGGCGGTGGCGAGGATCATCGCGGCGACGCGGCCGAGGCGCCCCGCGTCGGTGCGGCCGGCGAGTTTTTGCTCGGCAAGAGCGGCACTCTGCGCCTCGTTGTCCTTGGCCCGGCTGTCATAGATGGCGTCATGGAACCAGATCGCCGCCTCCACGGCTTCCGGGTCATGGAGCAGGCGTCTATAGTCCGCCGCAAGCTCCAGCATCGCCTCGATATGGGCGAGGCCATGGTAGCGGCGGTCCGTTGCCCGATAGAGGGCCGAGAGCTCGCTTTTCAGCGGCTCATCGATCAAGGGTTCGTTTTCCATGGCTGCTTGAATTCCCGTAAACCAAATCCATTTGACAGAGCACTAAGGAAAATTGAGTTCAATCCTGCTACGATCTGGCCTATATGTGCGGCCGGAGAATAGCCGGCAGGCCGGAGACCGTCGATGAACAGCATTACGATTGCCCGCCCCAGCATTGTGCAGCCGGTCGACCCGATCTGGCGCTCGGTCCGTGACGAGGCGATGGAAGCGGTCAACCGCGATCCGCTGCTTGCCGCGTTCCTCTATTCGACCATCCTCAACCAGGAAAGCCTGGAAGAAGCGGTGATCCATCGGCTGGCCGAACGGCTCGACCATCAGGACATCGGTTCCGACCTCATCCGGCAGACCTTCAATGCCATGCTGGCCGACGATCCGGATTGGAGCACGACGGTTCGCGTCGACATCAAGGCCTATTACGACCGTGATCCGGCCTGCGACCGCTTCATCATGCCGGTGCTCTACTTCAAGGGCTTCCACGCCATCCAGACGCATCGGCTGGCGCACTGGCTGTGGAACCAGGGCCGCCGGGATTTCGCGCTCTACCTGCAGAGCCGCTCCTCCTCGGTGTTCCAGACCGACATCAACCCGGCCGCCCGTATCGGCAAGGGCATTTTCGTCGACCACGCCACCGGCCTAGTCGTCGGTGAGACCGCGGTGATCGAGGACGATGTCTCGATCCTGCACGGGGTAACTCTCGGCGGTACCGGCAAGGCCGGCGGCGACCGCCATCCGAAGATCCGCCGCGGCGTGCTGATCGGCGCCGGCGCCAAGATCCTCGGCAACATCGAAGTCGGCCATTGCTCGAAGATCGCTGCCGGATCGGTCGTGCTATCGCCGGTGCCGCACAACAAGACGGTCGCCGGCGTGCCGGCGCGCGTCGTCGGCGAAACCGGTTGCGACCAGCCTTCCAGGCAGATGGACCAGCTTCTGCCGTCGCAGACCATGGACCACGTTGTCAGCTTCGATATCTGAGGCCGGGATGCCCGCGCGCGGCTGAATCCGGCTGTACGCGCGGAGCGGTTCCGGTTCTGTCGCCGGCTTGCCTTTACATCGCCATTGTCGGCGTGCCAGAAGCCGCGTTCAAATCAGCAAGCCGACGATCGGAGAAGACTTTGAAGCCGGACGAAATCAGAAAGCTGGACGCCTATTTCAAGCGCGTCTTCCAGAATCCCAAGCTCCAGGTGAAGGCGCGCCCGCGCAAGGAGGATTCGGCCGAGGTCTATGTCGGCGACGAATTCCTCGGCATCGTCTTCAAGGACGAGGATGATGGCGACTACAATTTCTCGATGGCGATCCTCGACATCGATCTGGGCTGAGCCCTCTGCCGGCCGGACCTGAGCCTGTGCGGTCCGGTCGATGCTTCCCATTGGAAACATGCAATGAATCTAATGGGCTAGCGCCCTGTCTTCAGGATGTGCGTAGCCTTCGCGGCGATTGCCGCGTCAAGCGCCTGCCAGTTGCCGAGAAACTCTCGGGGAAAGCGGTAGGTGAGGCTGAGGCCGTCGCCGACATGGATGTCGCGCTCGCAGGGCGCCAGCGATTCCTCCGCGCTCGGTCCGCTCAGGCAGCGGGCAACGAAAGGATCCTTGCCCGGGCGGGCGGCGACAGCAAGTACCTCGTTGAGATAACCTGACTTCTCGGTGAAGCCATAAAGCGTCGTGCCGCCCGGCCCCGAGGTGCCGGGCTGGACGATCAGCGCGCTGTAGATCGGGGCGAGGCGGCCGCTCATGTCGCGCGACATCATCTGTTGCTCGAAGGACAGGAACACGATGTTCTTGCGTTCGCCCTTGTGGTTGAAGTCGTCGCGCGCGGCGGTGCTGTAGCCGTCCAGTTCGGGATAGCGCATGTAGAGGTCGAGACGCGAGGCGATGCCGTCGCGCCGTGCCTGCTCGAAGCGAATGAAATTGGCTGGCACGGCAATGACATTGTTGCCGATCACGACTTCATGGACGGTCGTGTCGTCAGTGTAGCCGGCCATGGCGATCGAGCGTCCCACCCACTTGCCGCCGAGGCTGATTGCCACCGACAGCAGCGCCAGCGCCGCGAAGGTATAGAAGACCCGCTTCATCAGCGTGGAATCGACAACCTCGAATTCCGGGCCATTGACTGTCGCAACCTGCTTCATCGCTTCCCCGTTACCTCGGCCGCCTGACATCCCGGATGTCCCCTGGCGGCACACATGGCGCGGCATGGCACTTGCAGCGCGCCTGTCGGGCGCGACTGTGCGACGTCATGGTAAAAGGAAGGTAAAGATGGGTGCTGTGGAGCTCTGGCTCTTTACTTTCGCGGTCGGCCTCACCGCTAGCGGCATGGCCGGATCGACGATGGAACTGGCTTGCGGCCGACGGCTTGCCTTCACTGAACCCTACGTGTCGCCTTCACATATACTGCGATCGCTGGCCGCGACGGCATGCGCTGGACCCTTCATGCTCGCCAACGATGCGCTGGATGCCCACAGACGGGGCCGCATCACCATGCTTGCGCTGATTTCCTGCGGCTGCACGACGATAGCCTGGACGCTGGCGCTGGGTATCGTCCTGCTCGCCATTGCATCCTGGGCGACCGGTCTCCTAGGGTCGGCTCACTTCCCAGCGTGAGACGATTCGGAGACGGACAATGCCGACCTATACGATCGACGGAAAGGCTCCCACCTTCGAGGACGCCGACAGCAACTGGATCGCGCCGGACGCGACGCTGATCGGCGACATCAGCATCGGCCGCGATGCCGGCTTCTGGTTCGGTGTCGTCATCCGCGGCGACAACGAGCCGATCACCGTCGGCGCCGAGACCAATGTCCAGGAGCATACGGTGATGCACACCGATCCGGGCTTTCCGCTGACTATCGGCACGGGCTGCACGATCGGCCACCGGGCGCTGCTGCATGGCTGCACGATCGGCGACAACAGCCTGATCGGCATGGGCGCCATCGTGCTCAACGGGGCAAGGATCGGCAGGAACTCGCTGGTCGGCGCCGGCGCACTGGTTACCGAGGGCAAGGTCTTTCCCGACAATTCGCTGATCGTCGGCTCGCCCGCCCGCGTGGTGCGGGAACTTGACGAAGCGGCCGTCGCCAGGCTGCGCGGCTCGGCGGCGCACTACGTCGCAAACGGCAAGCGCTTCAAGGCCGGGCTGAAGAAGGCCTGAGTCCGCGACAGGTGGCGGGCATTGGCATCTCTCAGTGTTCATCCCGGCCAGCAGGCTTATCCAGCGCCCCGCGCAGCAATGCGGCGCCGGTTTCAAAGCCGGCATCGTCCGCTTCCTCCAGCGCCGTCGAACAATCATCGATGCGGGTCCTGAGCGCCGGGTCCGCGCCGGCCGCGAGAAGCAGGCGTATCGCCTCTACATCACGCATCGCCACCGCGTAGTGAAGCGGCGTCCAGTCGTTGACGCCGCGCATGTCGGGATCGGCGCCATGCTCGATGAGGGTACGGATGACGTCGTGCCTGTCTCGCCGCTCGGTCGACAGCGCTGCGATGATGGAAGGGAACCCGGCATGGTCCGCATAGTTCGGATTCGAGCCCGCCTCGATCAGCGCCGAGATGAAGGCAAGCGGGCTCCAGTAGATCGCGTACTCCAGCGGGTGGCCAAGGCCGAGCTCGAACGGCATGCGTTCGTCGAACCAGCGCGGCGCGCCGCCCAGGGCCGTGCCGAGAACCTCAAAGTCGCCGGCTTTGAAGGCATCGTCGATGGCCTTGAACAGCCGATGACGCTCACACCGGTCGTCGGGGATCTCCAGCATGGCTCTGATCCGCAATGATTGACCATATTGCTCTCAATCACCCCAGGCGCAAAGCCATTGTCGACCGGAGTGCTGCGCACCGCCAGAAATGGCGGAGCCGGCCCGGGGACAGGGCCGGCTCCTAAAACCCGGTCGTTGGGGACGGGGAGGGTGGGGACTCGACCGGGCTTTCTCCCTAAGCGCGCGGCGTGGATGCTACGCGCTTAATCTCTTTGTGCATGCCGCTGCCCCAAAATCGCTGCGCTGCTTTCGGGCGGCGTGCTTCGGCGGCCTAGCGGACGCTGGCGACCGCGTCCTCGCGGCCGTCATTGATCGTCACCCAAACGCCCGAATTCTCCGTCGACTGGCGCTTGAGGTAGGTGTAGTCGGTGTCGGTCCAGGCCAGCACCTTGGGTTGAAGATTGTCGAGGATGAACTCGCCAAGGCTGGTGCGCACGGTGAGCACCGCATGGCCGTCGCCGTTCGGCTGCCGCGCCACCGTCATCAGCAGGTCGCCGGCCGGCACGCCGATGTTCATCAGCGCGCGGCGCTTTTCCAGCGCGTAGTCCTCGCAGTCGCCAAAGCCGTTGTCGGGGTAGGACCAGACCTCTTCCTTGCCCCACATCTCCATGTCGGTGCGCGGCGTGATCCTGGTGTTGACGGAATTGTTGATGTTGACGATGGCCGCCCACAGCTTGCGGGTCAGTTCGATCGGCGCCTGCTTCGGCGTCCGTTCCTTGCATTCCTGCGGAAGCTTCTGGCAGAATTCGTAGTGGCCGACCGGCTGGGTAGTGCGACCGCCCGTGTGCATGAAAGCCGGTCCCGCATATGCCGTTGCCCAAGCGGAAAGCTGCATCGCCATTGCCATGAGCAACAGCTTGCCCCTCGTCTTCTTCATTGTTTTAGTCTCCCCGTTTGAGGAGACCATCTCATGACCGGATTTATTTGACGCAAAAACCCGAAGTAGACATTGAGTAAAACGCCAAGAGAATAAGCATAAAATTTGAATTAGTTTGAACTAAAATTCTTACGGCCCTTCGTCGGCCAGGATCTGACGAGCCGACCGTGTCATGCGCAGGGGCAATTCCGGTCGTGTGGGGCGCGAAAAAACAAAACCGGCCGCGATGGGCCGGTTCAGCTGCTGGTCTCGCGGGCCCGTTGCTCAGGCGCGCGGCGTGTTGAACTCGGAATCCAGGGTTTCCGGCCGCTGGATGACGGCGAATTCGACAGCGACACCATCCTCGAAATGACGCACCACCTGGCCGCGCATCGTGCCCAGCATGATCTGCACGCCGATCGCCGGCTTGACGTCGATCTCGACCGCGGCGCCCGAGAGCGACAGGTCGATGATGCGACACTGGTACTGGCGCCCGTCGGTGAGCTGGAGCACGCTCATCGGATTGCGCGGCGCGACGCGTTCGTGGCGGCGGTCTTCCGGCAGGTCGAGCTCGTGCTTGTTGGCAAGCCAGGTCAGCTGCGCGGCAAGCTTGTCCTTCTTGCGGTCCGAGGCGATGACGGTCATGGCGAAACCGTCCTGCGAGGTGCGGGTCACCACACCCTCGACGCGGCCGATGTGATCGATATAGGCGATGACCTTCTCACCCGGCATGCCGACGCGCTCGGTTCGAAGTGCGACGTTGCCCGGCGACATGTCGATCACCTGGCACGGGTGCTCGGTGCGGTCCTCCAGCATGAAGCGCCCGTAGATCTTGACGCGGACGCGCTGAAAATTACGCCTTTCGGCGCGGGACGGCGCAAAGTCGACCGCCGTTGACCTCATGACTGCCTACACCCCGTTGGCATTCCCCGCGTCAATGCGAGGAATTTCACCGGGAAAACTACAACAATGGAGGTTAACAAAGGGGAAAAGTGGACCCCCTTCGCAGTCGATCCGAATGCTGGAGGTGGCTACTCGCCGCGCCCGCCCTCGAACACCACCAGATGGCGGATGCGACGCGCGCGGCCGAGTGCCGGAAACGTTTCTGGCGGATCGAACTCTGAAGGCACAAGCGAGGGAACATTGATGGCAGGCCGGTTCTTCAGGAACATCGGCTCCTTGTCCGGATCGACGACGCGGATCGAATCGATCAGCGCGTCGGTGATCGGGTCGGCACCCAGCCAGAATGGTCTTTCGGCGGCGCTGATGACACCCAGGCAGCGCGGATTCTCGACGCCGCCGTCGAGCGGCAGGGCAAGCAGTTCGAACTTGTTGGATCGGCCGTTTCCACTGAAGCCCTCATAGGTGATCAGCACCACGGATTTCTGCTCGAAAACGCCGTGGACCAGCCGCGAGACAAGCCGCTGGTCCTTCTCGCGCCACAGCGAGGGGAAGGAGAACCCCTTCAGTTCGCGACCATAGGAGGCGCAAAGCCTGGTGCCGGCCAGCCGGAACACGGCCTCGCCGCGCGTATCCCTTTCCAGGATGAATGTGTCGGCCAAAAGCGACTTGATGTCGGCGGGCTCCACTTCCGAACGCTTCGGGGCGGGGCGCCCATCACGCAGCTGGTTCCAATATTGGAACAGCGTGATCGATCCGTTCTGGTTCATTGTGTGCTCTTTCGCGCAAACTGTCTTTTCATGTCCCATCGGCGAACAGACAGGGCGCCCTCCGATGACCTACATGCGTTGCGGAGCAGGATGCGTGCCAGCATCGTTAACACTTGTTCACGGGTCGGGGACGTTAAGGTTAACAAGTCGTTTACGTTGCGGCCGAGCCCCGCCTGTGGCACACCAAAACCACTCCAGAAGCGGTCGTTTCGCGACGATCGGCAGCACTTCGGTCAAGAGTTTCGGGGAGCAGGGGCTCGACCGGCCGTTCAAGGGGGAACCTTGGACGGCTTCTTTTTTGATTCGCGCATGCAGCGATTCGCGGCCTCTCGACAGGCGACAGCGTGATCCCGTTAACCGAAGCGCGTTCGTGCCGGAACGTTGCAGCAAGCTGGCGTGGCGACCTGAACCGGTCATTGCGTACTGCCCCTGTCCGCGGGTCTCTTCGTCTAGGCCCTCCTGCAAGGGCGGCGCGCATCTGGTCTCCACGGCGGCAGCAACATTTGCCAACGACGCGCTTCGAAAGAGAATAATCTGCGTTCCGGGCGGTTCCGCCGCCGCTGTACCTTTCGCGAATTCGCTCATCGAGGCGCGACGGCGGCGATCCCGCGGTCCGGAGACGTGCCTTGTCGGCGTTACTCCTGGGGAATTCTCATGAAGACTTCTATTCTCGGATTATTTACTGCCGGCCTGCTTGCCTGCGCCGTACCGGTTGGGGCGGCACACGCCGCCGGGGTCGCCGGTGCTCCAGCGCCCTTCGACAAGGGCGGCGTGAAGGTGGCGCTCGTCACCTTCATCTCGGCCGGCGATTTCTTCCAGGCCTATCAGGCCGGTGCGGCGAAACAGGCGAAAGCGCTCGACATCGACCTGCAGATCTTTTCCGGCCGGCAGGATGCGGCCGCGCAACGCGACCAGATAGAGCAGGCGATCAATCTCGGCGTCCAGGCCATCATCATCGACCACGGCCAGCCCGAAGCGCTGAAGGACGTTGCACAGAAGGCGCTCGATGCCGGCATCAAGGTCGTCGCCTTCGACGTCAATCTCGACAATCCGAAGATCCCGCAGGTCGAACAATCCGACCACGAGCTCGCCAAGGCAGCGCTCGGCCAGGCGCTCAAGGACAATGGCGCATCGTTCCAGGCGGGCTATGTCTATGTAGCGGGTTTCGCGCCGCTCGATCGTCGCAACGAAATCTGGGACGAGGTCAAGAAGGCCAATCCAGGCATTGTCGAGAAGGCGCGCTGGGGCACGGTCAACGACACGACCGCGGTGTCGACCGCCGATCAGACCAAGGCGGCGTTCCAGGCCAATCCCGATATCAGCGTTGTCTTCGCCCCCTATGACGAGTTCGCGCGCGGGGTGAAGCTCGCCACCGACGAACTCGGCATTTCGAGCAAGGTGAAGATCTATTCGGCCGACGTGTCCACCGCCGATATCACCGAGATCACCGCGGAACGAAGCCCGTGGATGGCCACGGCAGCCACCAATCCGGCCGTCGTCGGCGCGGTTTCGGTGCGGGCTGCGGCCAAGCTGATCGCCGGCGAGGATCCGGGCCACAACATCGTCGTCAAGCCGGTGCTGCTGACCCAGGAAGAACTGCGCAAGAACGGCATCAAGACGGTCGAGGACCTCGACGCCAAGCTTCCGGCCTTTGGCCAGAGCGACGCGGCCGCCGCCAGCTGGATCCCATCCAACTGATCTCTTCTCCCTCGCCTCGGGGGAGAAAAGAAATTGCCTGAAAGCTTGGCTCCCCTTTATTCGCCTGAGCGGTTCACTGTTTCACGGAACCAGTGAACCGCTCTATCTCTTTGTTTTGACGCAATTCCGGACGGAAAACCGTTTCACACTTTTCCTGGAATTGCCCTAACCTAACCGCCGCTGATTGCCGTCAGGATAAAAACCTCGGTGCCGGGCGCGAGCCTGGTTTCAAGGGTCGCTCTCTCGCCATCGACGAAGACGTTCATATGGCGGCGGATCGCTGGGCGGGAATCGCAGATTCGGTCGCGCATGCCGGGCCAGCGCGCGTCCAGCCCGTCGATCATTTCCTTCGTGGTCGAGGCCGGCAGTTCGACCCGGCGCGGCGCGCCAGGAAACAGGTCGATGAGCACGCCCGGGAGCCGCGCGACGACAAGGGGCACACTGTCGGCGGTGGCGTTCGACATTTGCGTTACTAGCCCACCACCATCGCCTCGACGGACAGGATCGCGGGCAGATGCTGAGCGATCTCCGACCAGTTTTCGCCTTCGTTGGCACTGGCGAAAAGCGAGCCGCCGCTGGTGCCGAAATAGACGCCGGCCGGCTCGAGGCTGTCGGTCGCCATAGCTTGCCGCAACACGCCTGCGTAGCAGTTCTCCTGCGGCAGGCCCTTGCGCTCGTCCATCCAGGTGGCGCCCGCATCCTCAGTCTTCCAGACCGCCGCCTTCGCGTCCGGCACATAGCGGCCGGCACTGTCGCCATTGAGCGGCAGAAGGAAGAGCGTGTCGGCGTCGCGCGGATGCGTGGCCGCAGGAAATCCGAAGGTCGAGGGAAGGCCCTTCTCGATGCTCTGCCAGTTCTTGCCGCCGTCGTCGGAGCGGTACATGCCGCAATGGTTCTGCTGGTAGAGCCGATCGGGCTTGCCGGGCGCCATCACCAGGCAGTGCACGCACTGGCCGAACTCTGGATAGTTTTGTCCTTCGGGGAGGAAGTCGGCGCGGGTGCCGCGGTTGCGCGGCTCCCACGTCTGGCCGCCGTCCCAGGTGTAGAACACGCCCGCGGACGAGATGCCCACCCAGATCTGCTCCTTGTCCCTGGGGTGCGTGACGATGGAATGAAGGATGAGGCCGGCGCCTCCCGGGGTCCAGTCCTTGCGGCTTGGGTGACGCTGCAGGCCCTCGATGTGGCTCCAGGTGGCGCCGTCGTCGTCGGAGCGAAACAGGCCGGCCGGCTGCACGCCGGCATAGAGGCTGCCGTTGCGCCTGGCGAGGCTCCATACCGCTTTGATCGGTTCCTCGCCAGCCTCGTAGGCCAAGCCCTCGCTGGAATGCGTCCAGGTCTCGCCAAGGTCGTCCGACTTCCAGACCGCCGGACCGAACCACTCGTTGCCGCCGGCGCCGTAGATCGCGCCGGTCTCGGGGTCGCCGACGACATGGTTCATAGGCCAGTGCTCGCAAAACGGACCGCGCAGCTTCCACGACCCGCGCTTGCCATTGCTCTCGGCGATGAAGGCGCCTTTTTTCGTGCCGATGAGGACCAGGACTTTTTCCGGCATTTTCTCCTCCCGTTGCATACCTACCATCAAGGACGGCGGAGCGCGGGCCTAGCCGACAGGGTCAGAGACTTTTTTGCAGTCTAACCCCGTCGAGGCCAAAGTGAGAAGATATGCCGCCGCAATTGCGGACGGAAAACCGCAACACACTTTTCCTGGAATGGCTCTCAACGCTTCTTTCCGAGGCCGAAGGTCGCCGCCAGCGCGCCGACCAGCACGACACCCTTGACGAAGTCCTGCGTGTAATAGGGGGCATTCAGCATGGTGAGGCCGTTGAGCAGCACGCCGACGAAGATGGCGCCGACGACGGTGCCGATCACATGCGGGCGGCGCTTGTCGAGCACGGCATAGCCGATCAACGAGGCGGCGACGGCGTCGAGCAGCAGCGAGTTGCCGGCCGAGACGTCGCCGCGGCCGACGCGCGAGGCGACGATGAGCCCGCCGAGCGATGCCCGCGCGCCCGAAATGACATAGGCCGAGAGGCGGTAGGCCTTGGTCGGCGCGCCGGAAAGATGCGCGGCCGTCTCGTTGCCGCCGATGGCGTAAAAGACGCGGCCCCAGCGCGTGCGCTCCATCAAGAACCAGGCAAGGAACGCGACGACCGCCATCACCACGACCGACATCGGAACCAGGTCGAAGAGCCGCGAGCGCCCGAGGATCAGGAAAGCCGGATCGTAGGCGCCGGGCACCGTCGAGCCGTCGGGAAGCACCATGCCGGCGGTGATCGAGCGGCCGCCAGTCGGGATCAGCTGCAGGCCAGCGAGCAGGAACATGGTCGCGAGCGTGGCGAGAAGATCCGGGACGCCGACGCGCACAATCAGCAGTCCGTTGGCCAGGCCGATCAAGGCGCCCATCAGCAGCACCAGCGCGATCGTCCCGGCGGCGTCCATCTGCCAGACGACCATGGCATAGCTCGCCGCCATCACCGAGGAGGCGGCGACGCTACCGACCGAAAGATCGAATCCATCCGCCGCCATGGTGATCGACACGCCAACGCCGAGGATGGCGACCACCGAAACCGCCTGCAGGATCGAGAACAGATTGGCCGAGCGGATGAAGGCCGGCTGCACATGCCAGAAGCCGATGACCATCAGGGCAAGCAGGACGAAGAGCGCGAATCGGCGGATCTCGCGCAGAAGCGAAGGACGTGGCGCGGCATGCGTTGTGGTCAGTTCGGTCATCTCGGGTCTCCGGCGGTCTCCTCTCCCTCGACCTTGTCGATCCGGTCGGTGAGCGAGCCATGGCCGTCTTCGGCCATATGAAGGGAATGGTTGCGCATGACGAGGATGCGGTCGGCAACCTCCAGCGCTTCCTCGGTATCGCTGGTCGCGATCAGGGTCGCCGAGCCGCTCTGGCTGCCGCGGATGGCGGCGATCAGGTCGGCGCGCGCGCCGACATCGACGCCTTGGAACGGTTCGTCGAGCAAGAGCAGCCGGCAAGGTGCCGCCTGCCAGCGGGCGAGCACGACCTTCTGCTGGTTGCCGCCGGAAAGTTCGTCCAACGTGTCGTCCGGTCCGCGCGCCTTGATGCCAAGCCGCACTATCGCCTCGGCGGAAACCTTTCGCTCGCGCTGGGTCCTGAGCAGGCCGCCTGGAAACCAGCGGCTGAGATGCGGCAGGGCGATGGTGCCGGCGATGGTGGCGCCGGGAACTTCCGGAGGCAGCAGCGATGATTGCCAGCGATCCTCGGCGGCCATGAAGACGCCCTTCTGGATCGACTGTCCTGGCCCGTTCGAAAGCCAGGGTTTTCCGTCGATCTCGAAATTGCCTTCGGCAAGGATTTCGAGGCCAAACAGCACGCGCAGCAGCCGGCTCTTGCCGGAACCAAGCGTGCCGATGATGGCGACGACCTCGCCCGAGCGGAGATCGAGGTCGAAGGGCTCGGCGCCAGCGACCAGCCTGGCACCCTTGACCGACAGGATCACCGGCGCGGTCGACGCCTTGTCGCGACGGGTGGCAGCTTCCAGCGGCCGGCCGATCATTGCGGCCACCGCCGCCGGGAAATCGATCGGCCTGGCAAAGGCGCCGACAATGCGGCCGCCGCGCATTACGACGGCGCGGTCGGCGATCGCGGCGAGATCGCCGAGCCGGTGCGAAATGTAGAGCACCGCCATGCCGCTTGCGCGCAACCGCCGGATGACGGCGAACAGCCGCTCGGCTTCGGTGGTCGAAAGGCTCGATGTCGGCTCATCGAGGATCAGGACGGAGGCGCTCGCGGCGACGGCACGGGCGATTGCAATCAATTGCCGCTCCGCCGGGCGAAGGTCGATGAAGTCGCGGTCGAGCGCCAGGTCGAGATCGATCAGTGCCGCGATCTCCTTCGCGCGCTTGCGGATCGACCTGTTCGAGACGAGAAAACGCCCGCCCGGGCTGCAAAGCTCGTCGAGCACAAGATTCTCGGCGACCGTCAGCCCGGGAGCACCCGCCTGGTCGGTTGCCTGATGCACCGTCGCGATGCCGGCGGCCTTGGCGGCGCTGGGCGAGGCGAAGGCAACGGCCCTGCCGTCCAGCATGATCGTGCCCGCATCGGGCGTGTACGAACCCGACAGGATCTTCACCAAGGTCGATTTGCCGGCGCCGTTGGCGCCCATCAGCGCCACGACCTCGCCGGGGGCGACGTCAAGGTCGGCGCCAGCGAGCGCGCGTGTCGGCCCGAAGGACTTTTCGATGCCGGTAACGGAGACGGCTATGGCTGAGGCGGCTTGTGGCAAGGTGCGTGAGCTTCGGGCTGATGGCGGTGCGCTGGGGGCGGAGGGTGATAGTCGCCTTTGTCACCTGTCATATTCCATGGTCGCCAGCCCGGCATTGCAGTCCGGCGAATAGACGATGCCATTGGCATCGACGAACACGTTGGTCGACTGGATTGCTTGCCGGCCGGTTGGGGCGCTTGTCAGCGTCTCGGAGACCAAGCTGCGACGCCGGCGGCGAGAGTCAACGAGAGGATATGCTTGATCATGTGGAGACCCCTTTGAAATCGGCCGCATTCTAGGGAGGAGTCTTGCTGCTTCCGAGAACGCGCGTTGCGAGTTTCGCGAACGCCAGAGCATTTCCACTTTGTCTCCTTTCGGGTTCTTAGCAAATGACGGCGAGGCTGCGGCCGCACGCTTTGGGAAACAGAATTGTTTCAACCCGGGCGCCCTTGCTCTAAAGCTCGCCGATCGAATCCCAGGATGCTTTGTCAATGAGCGAGCCGGTTAGCCCTTCGGAAATCGAACAGCAGGACGATGCGCCGGAACCGCGCCGCGAACCGGTGTTCAACCTGCCGTCGGTGGTGCTGGCGGTGATCGGCATCTGCATTGCCGTTCATCTGGTGCGCGTCTACCTACTGACCGACGACCAGGATTTCGCCCTGCTGGTGCGGGCGGCGTTCATCCCGATCCGCTATTCCGGCCGTTATGACCTCGAGGTTTATGCCTTCACCAGCCCCTTCACCTATGCGTTCCTGCATGGCGGCTGGGCGCATCTCCTGATCAACATGGTGTGGCTGGCGGCGTTCGGCTCGCCGCTGGCGAACCGTTTCGGCGCGCTTCGCTTCGCGCTGTTCTTTGCGGTGACGGGGCTTGCGGCGGTGGCATTGTTCTATGTCCTGCACCCGCTCGGCGAGGCGCCGCTGGTCGGCGCTTCGGGCGCGATTTCCGGCATGATGGGGGCGGCGGCGCGCTTCGCCTTCCGCATCGACCGTTCGTCGGGCAGAGGCGCCTTTGCCGGCGCGCCCTTGCCGATGACGGAGGTGTTCCGCTCGCGCGGCGTCGTCACTTTCCTTGGTGTCTGGATGGTGATCAACCTCGTCACCGGCCTGATAGGCTTTGCTCCAGGCGTCGACGGACAGATCGCCTGGGAGGCGCATATTGGCGGCTTTGTCGCCGGCTTCTTCGGCGTGCGCGCTTTCGACCGCCGCCAGCCGCTGGAGTGAGCCGCGCCGCACTTGAAATGCAAACAATCACGGCGCACCATGTTCACCGGAACGTGAATGCCGGTCAGGGCAGGAACCGGCAAGCAACAAGCTGAGGAGGACGCCATGACTGTTAAGGCAATTCTCGAGAAGAAGGGCCATGACGTGTTGACGCTCGGGCCGAACGAAAAGCTGAGCGAGGCCATCCGCATCCTGACCGAACACAGGATCGGCGCGCTGGTCATCACCAATGGCGACCACAAGATCGTCGGCATCCTCTCCGAGCGCGACATCGTGCGCGTGCTGGCCAAGGAAGGTGCCGCGGCGCTCGACATCGCGGTACGTTCGGCGATGACGCCGAAGGTGAAGATCTGCAACGAGAACCACACCGTCAACGAGGTGATGGAGATCATGACCAAGGGTCGCTTCCGCCATCTGCCGGTGGAAAAGGATGGCCTGCTCTACGGCATCGTGTCGATCGGCGACGTCGTCAAGCGTCGCATCGAGGATGTCGAGCGCGAGGCCGAGGAGATCAGGGCCTATATCGCCACCGCCTAGCAAACGTGGCGAGAACCGCCGGCCGCTGCCGGCCGGATAGGCGAAAGCGGCCGAAAAGGCCAGCGCGCGGCTTTGCGCTTGTCTCGCCGGGCGGTTTGCACTAGCGAAGGCCAACACCCAAATTCGCGAAAATCGCAATTCTCGCGAGCCACAAGCGCAGGCCACCATGAGCATCATCGATACCCGCACCCCCGACGCAAAACGACTGATCCCCGGCGCCACCGGCGACTGGGAAGTCATCATCGGTCTCGAAGTGCATGCCCAGGTGACCTCGGAGGCGAAGCTGTTTTCCGGGGCGTCGACCTCGTTCGGCGCGGCACCCAACGCCAATGTCAGCCTGGTCGACGCGGCGATGCCCGGCATGCTGCCCGTCATCAACGAGGAATGCGTCAAGCAGGCGATCCGCACCGGCCTTGGCCTGAAGGCCGAGATCAACCACAAGTCGGTTTTCGACCGGAAGAACTATTTCTATCCGGACCTGCCGCAGGGCTACCAGATTTCGCAGTTCAAGCAGCCGATCGTCGGCGAGGGCAAGGTCATCGTCTCGGTCGGCCCGGACCGCCAGGGCGAGTTCGAGGACATCGAGGTCGGCATCGAGCGGCTGCATCTGGAACAGGACGCCGGCAAGTCGATGCACGACCAGCATCCGACCATGTCCTATGTCGACCTCAACCGTTCCGGCGTGGCGCTGATGGAGATCGTCTCCAAGCCGGATATGCGCTCGGCCGACGAGGCCAAGGCCTATGTGACCAAGCTGCGCACCATCGTGCGCTATCTCGGCACCTGCGACGGCAACATGGACGAAGGCTCGCTGCGCGCCGACGTCAACGTCTCGGTGCGCAGGCCGGGCGGCGCATTCGGCACGCGCTGCGAGATCAAGAACGTCAACTCGATCCGCTTCATCGGCCAGGCCATCGAATACGAGGCGCGCCGGCAGATCGCCGTCATCGAGGATGGCGGCACGATCGACCAGGAGACGCGGCTGTTCGACCCCAACAAGGGCGAGACGCGCTCGATGCGCTCCAAGGAAGAGGCACATGACTACCGCTATTTCCCCGACCCGGACCTTCTGCCGCTGGAGTTCGACCAGGCCTATGTCGACGCGCTGGCCAAGGATCTGCCGGAACTGCCCGACGACAAGAAGGCGCG
This sequence comes from Mesorhizobium sp. M4B.F.Ca.ET.058.02.1.1, assembly GCF_003952505.1. NCBI lineage: Bacteria > Pseudomonadati > Pseudomonadota > Alphaproteobacteria > Hyphomicrobiales > Phyllobacteriaceae > Mesorhizobium > Mesorhizobium sp. M4B.F.Ca.ET.058.02.1.1. Next base: position 598,603 of record NZ_CP034450.1, read on the forward strand.
GTTGATCGCGGCGCTCGGCCTGTCGACCTATGACGCCTCGATCCTGGTGTCCGAAAAGCCGATCGCCGACTATTTCGAGAAGGTGGCCTCCGGCCGCGACGGCAAGCTCGCCGCCAACTGGGTGATCAACGATCTGCTTGGCGCTCTCAACAAGGCCGACAAGGACATTGAAAATGCTCCAGTTTCGCCCGAGCAGCTCGGCGCCGTCATCGATCTGATCAAGGAAGGCACGATCTCCGGCAAGATCGCCAAGGACCTGTTCGAAATCGTCTGGAACGAGGGCGGCGATCCGCGCCAGCTCGTCGAAAGCCGCGGCATGAAGCAGGTCACCGACACCGGCGCCATCGAGAAGGCGGTGGATGAGGTGATCGCCGCCAATCCGGACAAGGCCGACCAGGCCCGCGCCAAGCCGACCATGGCCGGCTGGTTTGTCGGCCAGGTGATGAAGGCGACCGGCGGCAAGGCCAATCCGCAGGCGGTCAACGACCTCGTCAAGGCCAAGCTCGGAATCGAATAAAGCGATGTTCGTCCGTACCGCCAGCGAGCGCGATCTTGTTGCGATCCGCGCGCTGCTGGTCGAGACGTGGCACGCGACGTATGACGCCATTTACGGCGCCGAGCCGGTCGGGGCGCTCACCGACGAATGGCATTCGATCGCCTCGCTCAAGGCCCGGCTGACGCGGCCGAACTCCGAATTCCTGGTCGCCGACGACGGCAGGCGACTCGGCGGCATGGCATTCGCCGCCGCCACTACCGACCCGAAGATCGTCCTGTTGAACCAGCTTTATGTGCACCCGTCCTGCCAGCGGCAAGGGATCGGCAAGGCGCTGCTCGATGAGGTCGAGGCCAGCTTTCCGGAAGCGAACAGGCTGCGCCTCGAGGTGGAGGAAGCCAACGCGGGGGCGATCGCCTTCTACCGGTCACAGGGATTTGTGGCCGCCGGCGAAACCAAGGATTGCGGCGGCGGTTCCGGGCTGCCGGCGCTGGTTTTCGAGAAGCCCCTCGGATAGTCAGCGCGGGAGACAGCGGCGCGGGCGAAAGGTCTGACCGCGCGCAGTCAGGGCGGCGACATGACGGCAGGAATCTCCACATTGTCGATCAGCCTGGTCGTGCCGAGCCAGACGGCCGCGAGCACGCGGCCGTCGCGGTCGCGCCGCCAGGGGGCGAGCGTCAGGCTTTCACGCGCCGCGACATAGTCCACCTTCCGGAAGCCTGCCTCGACAAGCGCTTGCCGAGCCGCGTGGGCCGCATCGGCTTCGTCGGCACCCGCGGCGAGCGCGGCCGCAGTCCGGCGCAAAACGACATTCAGCTTGCGAGCGACCGCAAGTTCCTTCTCGCCGAGATAGGCGTTGCGCGAGGACATGGCGAGGCCATCCGCATCGCGCACAGTCGGTGCGCCGACGATGGCGACGGGCAGGTCGAGGTCGCGGCAAAGCTGCCTGACGACGCAAAGCTGCTGATAGTCCTTCTCGCCGAAGATCGCATAGTCGGGAGCCGCTTGCAGGAAGAGCTTGGCCACGACGGTGGCGACACCGTCGAAGAAGCTAGGCCTGAAATCCGATTCCAGGCCGGAGGAGGGGCCGCCGACCGAAATCCTGGTGGCGAAGCCGGCCGGGTACATCTCCGCGACGCCTGGCGTGAAGACGAGATGCGCGCCGGCTTCGGCCAGCCGTTCGAGGTCGCGGGCAAGCTGGCGCGGATATTTGTCGAGATCCTCGGTCGGGGCGAACTGCGCCGGATTGACGAAGATCGAGACGACGCAGCGCTCGGCCTTTTCGAGCGCCATCCTGACCAGCGAGATATGGCCGTCATGCAGCGCGCCCATGGTCGGCACCATGGCGATGCCGAGGCCCTCGCGCCGCCAGTCGCGGATTTGCGCGCGAAGGGCGGGAACCGTTTCGGCGACGATCGGTCGACTCATACCTTGTCCTTATCGGGTGTGGCGGCAAAGACGTGGTCCGGGCCGGGAAACGCGCGGTCGCGCACCTCCGCCGCGTAGCGGGCGGCAGCGTCCGAGACGACATCGCGCAGGCTGGCATATTCCTTGACGAATTTCGGTACGCGGTCGACGGTCAGGCCGACCATGTCGTCGATGACCAGGATTTGGCCGTCGCAATCGCGGCTGGCGCCAATGCCGATGGTGGGGATGGCGATGGCGCGGGTAAGATCAGCCGCGACGCTCTCGACGGTGCCCTCGATGACCACGGAAAAGGCGCCGGCCTTTTCCACCGCTTCGGCGTCGCGGAACAGGGCGGCCACATTGTCTTCGGTCCGGCCCTTGATCTTGTAGCCGCCGTCCTTTTCCACCGATTGCGGCTGCAGGCCGATATGGCCCATGACCGGGATGCCGCCGGCCACGATCGCGGCGATCTGCCCGACCATGTCGACGCCGCCCTCGAGCTTGACCGCCTGGCAGCCCGTCTCCTCGACAATGCGCCGCGCCGAGGCGACGGCCTCAGCCACCGACGTCTCATAGCTGCCGGCAGGCATGTCGACGACCACGCAAGCCCTGTCGGAGCCGCGCATCACCGCCTGACCGTGCGCGATCATCATCTCCAGGGATGCGCCAAGCGTGGTCTTGTGGCCGTGCAGCACCATGGCGACACTGTCGCCGACCAGAAGCAGGTCGACGTGGGGATCGAGCAATCGGGCGACAGGATAGGTATAGGCGGTCAGGCAGACGATCGGCACGCCGCCCTTGCGGCGGCGAATGGCGTCGGCGCTGATCCGGCCACTGGCGGACAGGTCTTGAATCTTCACCTCCCTTGGCCGGGCACCAGGCCAGGCGCCCGTTGCCGGGCGAGCAGAGCTTTAGAAAGACAGGAACTGCTTGGCAAGCAGGGCTGCCGCTATCCGCGCGGCTGTATCGATTTAGCGCACGAACCATTTACATTGCGCCCCACGGCAAAACCCTTGCCTTCGCGATTGCGTGACGCCATAAGCAGGAGAAAGGCGCAGCCGCTGCCGCCGCGAGGACTTGGATGAAAGCTTTCCTTACGCAGTTTTTCACCTGGTGGAACAGCCAGACGCTGGGAACGCGGTTCCACACATGGCGCCACGGCAGGAAGGTCGGCCAGGACGAAGCCGGCAACGTCTATTACGAGGGCGGCATCGATTCAGAAGGCCGCACCCGTCGCTGGGTCATCTACCGGGACTATTCGGAAGCCTCGAAGATCCCGCCGGGCTGGCACGGCTGGATTCATCATCGCGTCGATGTGGCGCCGCCGAGCGACGACTATCGTCCGCGCGAATGGCAGAAGCCGCATTTGCCGAATCTCACCGGCAGCCCTGCGGCCTACCGTCCGCAGGGCTCGGTGCTGACCAACCAGCACCGCCCGCAAGTGACCGGCGACTACGACGCCTGGACGCCCGGCTCGTAATCGGCGGCCGAGGTGCTGATCGGTCCTTTGTCGCCACAATTGACGTTTAGCTGCTTGCTGATCTGAAAACGGCGACTAGCCTTGGGCGAGCAAGAATCACTCCGGGCGCAACCACCGGTATCCCGCATGAGCATCTTCAGCCGAATCTCGTTGGGCGCCGCGGCCGCGGCAACAGCCGCTGTCGCCGCCTGCACGGTGACGGTTGCCGCTGCGCAGACGCCGGCGGCGCCGGTGGCTGCCGAGCGCATCACCAATCCGGTCGCCGAGTTCGCCGGCATCGACAAAATCACCGGCCGGATCATCACCTTCGATGTCTATATCGACGAGACGGTGCAGTTCGGCGCTTTGCAGGTGACGCCGCGCATCTGCTATTCGCGGCCGGAGACGGAGGAGCCGAAGACCGATTCCTTCGTCGAGGTCGATGAGATCACGCTCGACCGCAAGATCCGCCGCATCTTCACCGGCTGGATGTTCGCCGAGAGCCCCGGCCTCAACGCCGTCGAGCACGCCGTCTATGACGTCTGGCTGAAGGGTTGCAAGCAGAAGTCGGACGTGCCGCCGCCCGAGGCCGCCAAGACCGGTGCGTCACAGGTCGATACGTCCAAGCCGAAGGCCGCCGCCGCTCCGGCTGCGACCGAGCCGGATAGCGGCGAGGCCAACTGATCCAACAGCAGAATCGGGGAACCGCTTCGTTCGCCACACGTTGGCAAAAGAGCGATTGCGCACTGTTGCGCATGGAGGATCTTGCGATGTCAGCAACCAAGCACATGACGGTCAGCAAGAAGGAATTGCTTGACCTCGAAAGGGGATTCTGGACCGGCGATGCGGCCTACTATGCGGCCAACGCCGATGCCGAATGCCTCGTGGCCTTTCCGGAGATGGCGCATGCGATCAGCAATGCCGATCTGGCTAAAACCGCCAGCAAGCCACGTCGCTGGCGCGATCTCGACATCGACCTAAAGGGCATGGTCGAACCCGGCAGCGACATTGTCATGCTGACCTACGAGGCGCACGCGACGCGCGAGAATGGCGAAATCTACAACGCGCTGGTCAGCACCGGCTACGTGCATCGAACCAATGGCTGGAAGATGATGTTCCATGCGCAAACGCCGATAGAGGCTTCAGCAAAAGGCTGATCGCTACGGCCTCATGGCGAGAAGATGGCTTCGCTCTTCAAGGCCTCGGCCAGCATCTTCTCATACTGGCCGCGCGGCACGTCGACGGCGCCGAAGCGCTTGAGGTGCTCGGTGGTGAACTGGGTGTCGAGCAGCGCGAAACCGCGCGCCTTCAAGCGCTCGACCAGGTGATAAAGACAGGTCTTGGAGGCGTCCGTTTCCCTGGCGAACATACTTTCGCCGAAGAAGACGCGCCCCAGCGAGACGCCGTAAAGGCCCCCGACCAGCCGATCCTCGCGCCAGGCCTCGACCGAATGGCAATGGCCGAGGCGATAGAGTTCGACGTAAGCCTCGCGGATCGGCGCGTTGATCCAGGTCGAGCGGCGCTCCTCGCGTCTCTCGGCGCAGCCGTCGATTGTCGCCTCGAAATCGAAATCATAGCGGATGTCGAAGGGGTGTCTGCGGATCGTCTTCTTCAGGCTGCGCGGTGTATGAAACCTGTCCAGCGGGATGATGCCACGCGTCTCCGGCCGCACCCAGAACACTTCCGGATCGCTGGCGCTTTCGGCCATCGGGAAGACGCCCGAGGCATAGGCCTTCAGCAAGAGGTCGGTCGGGATGCGATAGCCGGGCGCATAGGGACGGGTCATCGCGGCATTATAACTGCAAGTTCAGCGGCTATTCCTCTTTAGCCAGATATTTTTCCAGCCAGTGGATGTCGTAGTCGCCATTGGCGATGTCGGGGTTGCCGACCAGGTCGCGGAACAGCGGCAGCGTCGTCTTGATGCCGTCGACGACGAATTCGTCCAGCGCTCGGCGCAGCCGCATCATACACTCGACGCGGTTGCGGCCGTGCACGATCAGCTTGCCGATCAGGCTGTCGTAATAGGGCGGGATCTTGTAGCCGGAATAGACGCCGGAATCGACGCGGATGCCCAGCCCGCCCGGCGTGTGGAAATGGGTGATCGTGCCCGGCGAGGGGGTGAAGGTGCGCGGGTCCTCGGCATTGATGCGGCATTCGATGGCGTGGCCGTTGAACTTGATGTCCTCCTGCCTGACCGAGAGGCCGCCGCCGGAGGCGACACGGATCTGCTCATGCACCAGGTCGATGCCGGTGATCGCTTCCGTCACCGGATGCTCGACCTGCAGGCGGGTGTTCATCTCGATGAAATAGAACTCGCCGTCCTCGTAGAGGAATTCGATGGTGCCGGCGCCGGAATAGCCGAGATCGGCGACGGCCTTGGCGCAGATGCCGCCGATGCGCGCGCGTTCCTCGGCATTGAGCGCGGGCGAATTCGCCTCTTCCCAGACCTTCTGGTGACGGCGCTGCAGCGAGCAGTCGCGCTCGCCGAAATGGACGCCGCGGCCGGCGCCGTCGCCGAACACCTGCAGTTCGATATGGCGCGGCTTCTCCAGGTATTTCTCGATATAGACGGCATCGTCGCCGAAGGCGGCGCCGGCTTCCGAGCGCGCCGTCTGCAGGGCGATCTCGAGGTCGGCCTCGCTGCGCGCCACCTTCATGCCGCGCCCGCCACCACCGGCCGAAGCCTTGATGATCACGGGGTAGCCGATCTCGGCGGCGACGCGCTTGGCTTCCTTCTCTTCGCTGATCGCGCCGTCGGAGCCCGGCACGACCGGGATGCCCAGGCGTTTTGCGGTGCGCTTGGCCTCGATCTTGTCGCCCATGACGCGGATATGGTCGCCGGACGGGCCGATGAAGGTGATGTTGTGAGCGGCCAGGATGTCGGCGAACTTGGCGTTCTCCGACAGGAAACCATAGCCCGGATGCACCGCGTCCGCGCCGGTGATCTCGCAGGCGGCGACGATCTGGTGGATGTTGAGATAGCTGTCGCGCGACGGCGGCGGGCCGATGCAGACGCTCTCGTCGGCAAGCCTGACATGCATGGCGTCGGCGTCGGCCGTCGAATGCACCACCACGGTCTGGATGCCGAGTTCCTTGCAGGCGCGGAGCACCCTGAGGGCGATTTCGCCGCGATTGGCGATGAGGATTTTCTGAAACATTCCCGGCTCTACTCGATGACGACGAGAGGCATGCCGTATTCGACCGGCTGGGCGTCCTCGAAGAGGATCGCCGTCACCGTGCCGGCGCGCGGCGAGGGGATCTGGTTCATAGTCTTCATCGCTTCGATGATCAGCAGCGTCTGGCCTTCCTTGACTTTCTGGCCAATCTCTATGAACGGCTTGGCGTCGGGCGACGGCGCCAAGTAGGCGGTGCCGACCATAGGCGAGGGCACGGCGTTCTTGGACTGGTCGGCCGTTGCAGGCGCTGAGGCCGCAGCCGCGGGCTGAGCTGGCGCCGCCGGCGCATAAGCGGGCGCGGGAGCGGCCACCGCGTGCACGGTCTGCGACTGACGCGACACGCGCACCTTCAGGTCACCGAGCTCGACCTCGATCTCGGTAAGATTGGTGTCGTTCAGTATGCCCGCCAGATCGCGGATCAGCTGCTGGTCAACACCGGTCTTCTTTATAGACATTTTCGAGCCTTCTGTTTGTTGGCCGGTCAAAGGCGTGCCGCCAGCGCCTGCAGCGCGAGCGTGTAGCCGAGCGGCCCGAACCCGCAGATCATGCCGACGGCGACCGGCGCGACCATGGAGACGTGGCGGAACGGTTCCCGCGCATGGATGTTGGAGAGATGGACTTCGGCGACGGGCAGCGGCGCGACAGCGCGGATGGCGTCGTGAATGGCAATCGAGGTGTGGCTGTAGGCGCCCGGATTGATGACGATTCCGACGGCTTTGTCGCCGGCTTCCTGGATCCAGTCGACGAGGTCGCCCTCATGGTTCGACTGGCGGAAGTCGATCTCCAGCCCAAGCTCGGCGCCCGCCTTCTTGCAGTCCTCGGCGATCGCGGCAAGCGTCATGCCGCCATAGATGCCCGGCTCGCGCTTGCCGAGCGCGTTGAGATTGGGACCGTTCAGGACGAAAACCGTTTTCAAGAATGCTGACCTTTCCCGGCGCCGGCCGCAAGCCGGCGCCCTGGGCTTCTATAATGGGCATAGACGCCCGCGAAAAGAGCGCAAGTGCGTTCTTTCGCTGTCCACAGCGGGCGGAAAGTCGCCCGCCGCAAGGGCTTGGGGCCGATCAGAGCGCGGCCTTCGCCGCCTCGATCTTTTCGGCAAGGACATCCTTCCCGAGCGCGCCGAACACCACCTCGTTGCCGACCACATAGGAGGGCGTGCCGGTGATCGACAGCTTGGTGGCAAGATCATAGGTCCGGGACAGCGCTTCGTTGATGCTGGGGTCCTTCATCTTCTCGCGCAGCTTCGCCTCGTCGGCGCCGAGCGAGACCGCGATCTTGATGGCGATCGACTCGGTGGCGCGGCCCTGGCCGCCAAGCAAGGCGGTGTGGAACTCGCCGTATTTCTCCGGCATCATCAAATGGAAGGCCATGGAGACGACGCTGGCCTTTTGCGAATCCGGGCTGAGGATCGGGAATTCCTTGAGGACGAAGCGCAGGTCGGAGTCGGCCTTGGTCAGCGCCTGCATGTCCTCGATGGCGCGTTTGCAGAAGCCGCAATTGTAATCGTAGAATTCGACGATGGTGACCTTGCCGTTCGGATTGCCGACGATGCCGTCAAAGGCGGAGTTGAAGATCTCGTCCTTGGCGTTCTTGATGACGCCGAGGGCGGCAATGCGCTGCTCTTCCTTCTGCTTGGCCTCCAGCGCCTCCTGCACCTCGAGCAGCACTTCCGGGTTCTTGAGGAGGTAGTCGCGGATGATGCCCTCGACCTCGGCCCGGTCGATCTTGCTGTCCGAGGGCGCGGCGGCCTGGACGACCTGCGTCGTGTCGGCCTTGGCCGCCTGAGGGCTGCCGGCGACGAAGCCGACCGCCAGCATGGCAAGGGCGGCCACCACACCCGTCGTGCCAAGCAAGATTGCCTTGTTCATGATCCTCGATCCCTTTTGCCTGTTCCAGTCCGCTTCCGTTGCCCGGAGCGGCCGGAAGGTTCACTTGGTTTTGCCCGAAGGCCCGTAGTTTATGATATCCTGGGCGCGAAGCCAGCCAGGCTCGCCGCGCTTCATCTTCTGTTGCGCGCGCATGGCGAAAATCTTCGCGTTCCGGTAGTCGCCGGAATAGAAATGGCCTTCGGCCGTGGCAAGGTCCGCCGCCGGTATGTTGCCGAGTTCGCCATAGGCCTGCGCCAGATAGCGGTAGCCGACGGCGTTCTCCTTGTCGCGCCCAAGACCGTTGTTGATCTGCACCACGGCCTTTTTCAGGGCATCCGGCGTGCCGATCGCCATCAGAGCCTGGCCGAGCGAGACCGGCAGCAGCCCGGACCTCGCGGGATCGAGGCTGACCGCCTTGGCATATGCGTCAGCGGCATCCTTGGGCTTGTTCGCCTTCATCAGGATGTCGCCGCGCAGTTCCTGGAAATAGGGGTTCTTCGGCTGTTCCTTGATCAGTGCGGACGTCTTGACGAGCGCGGCATTGAGGTTGCCGTAAAGATAGGCGAGCTGCGCCTCGCCGTAGCGCGAGGCGAGGCTGCCCGGATTCTTGCGCATCAGGCGCGAGGCGGCCGCCTGTCCCTGCATGTAGGCGGCGATCTTGATGCGCATCATGTCATGCCGCTGCTGCAGAGCCGGCGGGTCGAGCTTGTCGACGTAGGGGCTTTGCTTGACCAGCGCCTCGAGGTTGGCGATGCGCTCCTGCGGCATCGGGTGGCTTATCCGGTAAGGGTCGACCTGCGTGCCGGACAGCGACAGCGCGTTCTGGAAGCGGGAAAAGGTCTTCAGCATGCCCATGCCGGACTGGCCGGTGGCGTTGAGGTAGCTGATCGCCGAGCGATCGGCAGTCGTCTCCTCGGTGCGCTGATAGGCCAGGATGCTGCGCTGCGCCATCTCGCCGCCGCCCGCCGCGACGCCCATGCCGGCGCCGGCCAGCCCACGGCTGTTGGTGGTGGCGCCGGCCACCATGGCGCCAGCGCCGAGCAGCGTGGCAATGATGGCCATCGTCTTGGCGCGCTCGAGCTGGTCGCGCAGCTTCTGCTGGTGGCCGCCGGCGATATGGCCGGCCTCGTGAGCCATGACGCCGATGATCTCGTTGGGCGTTTCCGCCGTCATCAGCGCGCCGGTGTTGATGAACATGCGGCGTCCGGTAACGAAGGCATTGAAGCTCGGATCGTTGACCAGCACGATATCGATGCCGTCATTGGCCAGCCCAGCCGCCTTGAAGATCGGCCGCGCGTAGTCGCGTACCAGTGCCTCGATCTCGGCGTCGCGCACGATGGGGACGTTTTGCGCAAATGCGCTGACCGAGCCGGAGACCGCGACGGCGGCCGCAAGCAAAAGCGTGGCGAAGCCGCGCGCGGTCCTTGCAACGGTCGATCTGGCAGTGGTCGATCTGGGTCGGCTCAACATGACAGGTCCACTGGTAGACGAGCGGGCGGAGGATGAAAAGTCGGCACCGAAAACTTCCTGCGCTTGTGATCCCCACATCAATCGGGCATTTGTGCGGCGCGGCCAGGGCGGATCCTGGCGTGTTGGATTTGAAAATGATTGTTTCGCTTTCGCGCCGCGGCGAGGTCGAGCCGTTCCACGCCATGGATATTCTGGCCGAGGCCAACCGGTTGAAGGCGACCGGGGCGCCGGTGGTTTCGATGGCGGTCGGGCAGCCGTCCGACCCGGCGCCGGCCGGCGTGCGGCAGGCCGCTGCGAATGCCCTGAAGGTCGGGCGCATCGGCTACACCGACGCGCTGGGTCTGGCCGATCTGCGCCAGGCTATCGCAAGGCACTATGGCGACCATTACGGGATACATGTCCCGGCGGCGCGAATCGCCGTCACCACCGGATCGTCCGCCGCCTTCAACCTGGCTTTCCTCGCGATGTTCGATCCAGGCGACCGTGTCGCGATCGCCGCGCCAGGCTATCCAGCCTATCGCAACATCATGGCCGCACTCGGTATCGAGATCGTCGAGATCGAACTCGGCGGCGATGCATATCTTCATGCCGAGCATCTGAGGACCGCGCACCGCGAAGGGCCGCTGAAGGGGGTGCTGTTCGCCAGTCCGGCCAATCCGACCGGTGCGGTGATTCCGGCCGACGAGCTCGCCGCGCTGGTTTCGACGGCCGAAGAACTCGGCATCGCCGTTATTTCCGACGAGATCTACCACCGGCTCGCCTATGCCGCGCCGGACACGACGGCGCTCGCCTACGGCTCGGCCGTAACGGTGATCAATTCGTTCTCGAAATACTATTGCATGACCGGCTGGCGCATTGGTTGGATGGTGCTGCCGGAACCACTGGTGCGTCCGGTCGAGCGCATCGCCCAGAGCCTCTATATATCGCCGCCGGAACTGTCGCAGATCGCCGCGATCGAAGCGTTCAAGGCGACAGAGGAGCTGGAGGCGGTGAAGGCGCGCTACGCTTGGAACCGCGAGCTGCTGATGAAGCGGCTGCCGGAGCTCGGCTTCGCGCTCGCGGCACCCATGGACGGCGCCTTCTACGCCTTCTGCGATGTCACAAGGCACACCAATGACAGCATGGCCTTCGCGCGTCGCATGCTTGCCGAGGCGCACGTGGCGGCAACGCCCGGCCGCGACTTCGATCCGCTTCAAGGTCATCGCACCATGCGCTTTTCCTATGCCGGCAGCCACGACGACATGGTCGAGGCGATGGCGCGCATCGAGCGCTGGCTGAAATAGCGGGGAGACCATGCCGGAACTCGAACAGGCGCTTGCCGAAGTCGCCGCCGAAATGGCCGAGCGCACGGATCGCGGCGACGTCGCCACCTATATCCCGCAGCTCGGCAAGGTCGACCCGAAGAAGTTCGGCATCGCGGCGGTCACCAATGACGGCCGCGTGCTGCTTGCCGGCGACGCCGAGGAAGCCTTCTCCATCCAGAGCATTTCCAAGGTGTTCACGCTGACGCTGGCGCTCGGCAATGTCGGCGATGCGCTGTGGCAGCGCGTCGGACGCGAGACGTCGGGCAATCCGTTCAACTCGATCGTCCAGCTCGAGCATGAGAACGGCATTCCGCGCCACCCGTTCATCAATGCCGGCGCCATCGTCGTTTCGGACATATTGCTCGCCGGCCACCAGCCGCGCGAAGCGATCGGCGAGATCCTGCGCTTCATCCAGTTCCTGGCCGACGATGACACCATCATCATCGACCGCGAGGTGGCGGCCTCCGAACGTGCCACCGGCTACCGCAATTTCGCTTTAGCTAACTACATGAAATCCTTTGGCAATCTCCACCATGCGCCGGAACTGGCGCTGGGTGTCTATTTCCACCATTGCGCCGTTGCCATGAGCTGCCGGCAATTGGCAATGGCCGGCCGCTTCCTTGCCAATGGCGGCAAGAACCCGGCGACCGGGCATTCGGTGGTGTCGGCCGAGCGGGCGCGCCGCATCGGTGCGATGATGCTGACCTGCGGCCACTATGACGGATCCGGCGATTTCGCCTTCCGCGTCGGCATCCCCGGCAAAAGCGGCGTCGGCGGTGGCATATTGGGGATCGTGCCGGGGACGGCTTCGCTCGCGGTCTGGTCGCCTGGCCTCAATGCCAACGGCAATTCCAAGCTGGGCTCGATCGCGCTGGAGAGGCTGGCGAAGATGATGAACTGGTCGATCTTCGCGCCTTAGGGCTGCCGACATTCAGGTTGTGCCGGCCTGACTTCAAGGCTTGGACCACGGCGGCATAACCACAAAAAAATCCCGCGCCGTTTTTGACGACGCGGGATTTCTTTTGGTCAAGAAACTACTCCAAACCTTTGAAAGGCTTAAAAGAAGCCTTTCCGCTGCCACCAGCCGGCGCGCTTCGGCTTGTCCTCGGTTTTTGTCTCATCGGCAACGCTCGACGAGACCACTGGCACGGCCGGAGCATTTGTCGACGCGGGCTTGCGCCTGGTCGGGCGGGCTGGCTCGTCCTCGGAGGGAGCAGCAGGCGCCGCCTCGACCGGAGCCGGGGGGGTTCAATCGTTGCCTCGGGCACGGCCTCGGCTACCGTCTCCGCAACAACGGCCTCCGCGGCCTCCGCGGTCTTCTTCGACCTCGAGGCGCGCTTGGGCTTCTTCGGCTTTTCGGCACTCGGCGCGTCGTCATTGGCGGGAGCAGGAACGGCCGGCTCCTCGACGGGCGCGGCGGTCACGGTCTCGGCCACCACGGTTTCGTCTTCCGACGCGACGTTTTCGACGCCGTCGACCTCTTCGCCGGCGGCCGCATCGGCAGCGTCTTCACCCTCCTCGCGGCGATTGCGCTTGCCGCCGCGCTTGCCGCGCCGGCGCTTCTTGCCGTGGCTGTCTTCCGCTGCTTCGGCCGTTTCGCCAATGCCGACCGTAGCTTCATCGCCCGCTTCGGCTGCCTCGTTGCTCGCGGCGGCGGAAACGCTATCCGCCGGCGCCGGCGTTGAGACTACTCCAGCGCCATGCTCGCGCTCGCCGTGCTCGCGATCGCGATCCTTGCCGCCGCGCCGCCGGCGGCGCTTGCGGCGCTTGCGGTCACGGCCTTCGCCGTCCTCACCGGACCTCTGCTGCTGCGGCTGCTGCTGGGACTGGCGCGGCTGTTCCGCCTGGGCGGGCGCCTCCTCCTCGTCCTCGATGACGATCTCGTCCTCGGGCTCCTCCGGCTCGACATAGGCCGGCAGACTGCGCACTTCGACGAAGCCCTCGGGCTTTTCGGCGATCGCGCCACGGAAGATCGCATAGTGCTGCGCGCCGACCGTGTCGTCGGCCTCGATCGTGATGGTCAGGCCGAAGCGGCTTTCGAGTTCGACCAGCGTGCCGCGCTTGTGGTTGAGCACATAAAGCGCGGTCGCTGCCGGCGTGCGGACCGTGATGTGGCTGCGCGAATCCTTGAGCAGGAATTCCTCTATCGCCCTGACCACCATCAGCGCTACCGAGGAGTCGGAACGCACATGGCCGGTACCGCCGCAATGCGGGCAGGGCTTCATGGTAGATTCCAGCACGCTGGCGCGGATGCGCTGGCGCGACATCTCCATCAGGCCGAAATGCGAGATGCGGCCAACCTGGATGCGGGCGCGGTCGTTCTTGAGGTGATCCTTCAGCCGCTTCTCGACGGAGCGGTTGTTGCGGTTCTCCTCCATGTCGATGAAGTCGATGACGATCAGGCCGGCAAGGTCGCGCAGCCTGAGTTGCCTGGCGACTTCCTCGGCGGCTTCCAGATTGGTGTGGAGCGCCGTGTCCTCGATCGAGTGCTCCTTTGTGGAGCGACCCGAATTGACGTCGATAGAGACCAGCGCCTCGGTCTGGTTGATGATGATGTAGCCGCCGCTCTTCAGCGTCACCTGCGGCTGCAGCATGCGGTCGAGCTGCGCCTCGATGCCGTTGCGCACGAAGATCGGGGTGGTGTCGCGATAGGGCTGAACCACCTTGGCGTGGCTCGGCATCAGCATGCGCATGAAGTCCTTGGCCTCGCGATAGCCGTCCTCGCCGGAGACCAGGATCTCGTCGATATCCTTGTTATAGAGGTCGCGCACCGAGCGCTTGATCAGGCTGCCTTCCTCGTAGACCAGGGCAGGGGCCGTGGACTGCAGAGTGAGGTTGCGGACATTCTCCCAAAGCCGCATCAGATATTCATAATCGCGCTTGATCTCGGCCTTGGTGCGGCTCTCGCCGGCCGTGCGCAGGATGACGCCCATGCCCTGCGGCACTTCGAGGTCGGCGACGACTTCCTTCAGCCGCTTGCGGTCCTGGGCGTTGGTGATCTTGCGCGAAATGCCGCCGCCGCGCGCGGTGTTCGGCATCAGCACCGAATAGCGGCCGGCGAGCGACAGATAGGTGGTGAGTGCGGCGCCCTTGTTGCCGCGCTCTTCCTTGACCACCTGGACCAGCAGGATCTGACGGCGCTTGATGACTTCCTGGATCTTGTACTGGCGGCGCACCGGCTTGCGGCGGTTGCGCACCTCTTCAAGCGCATCCTCGGCGCCGACCGATTCGATTTCGTGGTCGTCCGGATGCGAGGACTGCACCTCTTCCAGCATGCCGCGATCGTCGCTGGAGGGGGCTTCGCCGTTCTGTTCGGCTTGCGGGGCCGGTTCGGAAATCACGTCGGCTTCGACGCTAGCGGCGATCGAGGTAGGGCCACCCTCGGATGTTTCGCCACCGTCGTCCGCGGTGGCATTGTCGCCATGCTCCGCGCCGCCGTGATCCTTGCCGCCATCCTGCGAGCCGGCGTCGGCATCATTGGACTGAATCTCGATGGTCTCGGCGATCGTCTCGACGACCTCTTCGCCGCTTTCACCGGCAGCCTCGCCGCTTGCGACCTCTGCGGCGCTGTCGCCGGGCTCCTCGGAACCGGCGGCGCTGGCCTCGCGCTTGTGTTCGCCACGGTCGCGGTTCTTGCCGCCGCGCCGGCGACCGCGCCGGCCGCGATCGCGGGCCTGGTGCTCCTCGCCGTCGCCGTCCTCATCGTCTTCGTCCTCGGCCTCCTGCGCTTCCGCGCGCAACAGTGCCTGACGGTCGGCGACCGGGATCTGATAGTAGTCGGGGTGGATTTCACTGAAGGCGAGGAAACCGTGACGGTTGCCGCCATACTCGACAAAAGCTGCCTGAAGGGACGGTTCGACGCGCGTTACGCGGGCGAGGTAGATGTTTCCTTTGAGCTGCTTCTTGTCCTGGGATTCAAAGTCGAATTCTTCAATACGGTTACCGCGAATGACGACAACGCGTGTTTCCTCCTGGTGGGAGGCGTCTATCAGCATCTTGTTGGGCATTATTTCGTTTCCTCCCGGCAGCCGCCAGCCGCAGCTTGCGGGGCAAAGCCCGCTGCTTCGGTCCTGGAACATGGATGCCGGACAATTGAACGTCCGCCGGCCGCCGCTTGAGCGCCATGGCGGTGCCGCCCGCAGCCACGATGGCGCGGTTTGCTGCGGACCTTTCCATGATTGCGCTTGAAGCCATTGGCACCAGCAGAACCTTTTGAACCAAAGCCCGGACGAACCGGACCAGCTTGTTTGCTCATACAGAGCCGGCGCGGGACACCCCGGCCGTTTTCCTCACGCAAGCGATTCCCCCGCCACGGGCGCACGCCTGCGAAATTCGTCGCGATCACCTGAAGCCTTTTCGCTGGAAGCGAAAGGAGCCGCCTTTCATCTGACCTGTAGCAGGAAGCTGCGGAGGAAGCGGTTCCAGGATTGCAGTGATCCACCATCGCTTTTATGATTTGGCGGCAGGGAAGGCAACCCCGATTTCGGATGCCGGCAAAAAGGAGTTCCCTAAGGGAAGCCCGGCCTTCAATTCCTTGCGCGAAAAGGCTTGGTTAACCTTCTCTGGATACCAATCGTTAATCGAGTTCGCGGCCTTGCCGGCACTTCGATGCAACGACCGGCGCCTGGCGCCAAACCGGGAGCAACTGAAAGAACATGGGACTGGCAGGCACCGCAAACAAGGGTCGTTGCGCAGCCTGGCCTGTCTTGCATGCGGCCTGCGCGTTTTTGCTTATGGCGGTTTTCCTCGGCCTGTCGGGCGTTTCCCGCGCCGGAGACGCGCCGCTCGGCGCCACCAGCTACAAGATGGCCGGCGATGCCACCAAGATGCGCATCGTCATGACTTTCGACCGCGAGCCCGACATTAAATGGTTCCTGCTGCGCGGCCCCAATCGCCTCGTCGTTGACCTGCCGCGCACCAGATTCGCCATGAGTGCCAAGGATGTGAAGGCGCGCGGCCTGGTCCGGGCTGTACGCTACGGCGATCAGGGTGAGGGGTCACGGCTGATCCTCACCAGCAAGGGGCCGTTTGCGGTCGACAAGCTCGACGTACTCAAGAACGACGACGGCGGCGGCTATCGCATCGCCATCGACATATCGGCGGCCTCCGCGCGGGAATTCGATGCCGCGCTCGCCAACCAGGCGTTGACCACCGGCTCGACGGTGTCAACCGACAAGGGCGGCAGGGTCGGAACCGGGCCGATCTCCAATCCCGGCCATCGCTTCACCGTCGTCATCGATCCCGGCCATGGCGGCGTCGACGGCGGCGCCGAGGGTCTCAACGGCACCATCGAGAAGAATGTCACGCTCGCCTTCGCCACCGAGTTGCGCGACCAGCTCGTCGCGGTCGGCAAATACGATGTGTTCATGACGCGCGAGACGGACGAGTTCCTGCGGCTGGACGACCGGGTGCGCATCGCCCGCCAGCATGAGGCCGACCTGCTGATATCGATCCACGCCGACACGATCAGCGTCAAGGGCATTCGCGGCGCCACCGTCTACACCGTCTCCGACAAGGCTTCCGATCCCGAGGCGCAGGCGCTCGCCGATCGCGAGAACCTCTCCGACCAGTTCGCCGGCATGGAGATCAAGGACGACAACAAGGAAGTGACCGACATCCTGATCGACCTGATCCGCCGCGAGACCCACAGCTTCTCGATGAGCTTTGCCCATACGCTGGTCGGGCAGCTTTCGACCAGCGTCGGCCTGATCAACAATCCGCAGCGCTCTGCCGGGTTCAAGGTGCTGAAGGCGCCTGACGTGCCTTCAGTGCTGGTCGAGCTGGGCTATCTCTCCAACGCCAAGGACGAAGCGCAACTGCTCAGCGCCGACTGGCGCGGCAAGGCCGCGCAGAGCATAACCAACGCCGTCGCGCTGTTCGCATCAGCCAAGGCCGGAACGGGGACCGGAGGCTGAGGTGGCTGCCGCCTGCAACCAGAGGCGGCGTTGCACGGCGACAACACCCGGCGCTATAATTTCCCGAGAGGGAAGCCGAAAACCCGGTGCTGCCGTATTTTGTCCACATGGTGGCGACATGGGTTTTCCATTGCGGATTGGGACCGTCCCGGAAGCTTGCGCCAAAGGCGGCTTCGTTTAGGAAATTCCCGAACCACGGACTGGAGCGGGCATGATTCGTCTCATCGGCTATTTCTTCGGCATCGGAACGACGCTGGCCCTTATCGTGGCCGCCGGCGTGGCGATCTACATCAGCCATCTGGCGAAGGATCTGCCCGACTACGAGGCTGGCCATGCGTCGGATGGCTCGCTGATGGCTGAATATGCGCGCGAGCGCCGTCTCTATCTGCCGATCCAGGCGGTCCCGGATCGTGTGAAGGCCGCCTTCCTCTCGGCCGAGGACAAGAATTTCTACAACCATCCCGGCATTGACGTGACCGGCCTCGGCCGCGCCATCATCGTCAACCTGCAGAATTTTGGGTCGGGCAGACGCCAGGTCGGTGCCTCGACGATCACCCAGCAGGTGGCGAAGAACTTCCTGCTCACCTCGGACCAGACCTACGAGCGCAAGATCAAGGAGATGATCCTGGCCTTTCGCATCGAGCAGGCCTACTCGAAGGACCGCATCCTCGAGCTCTATCTCAACGAGATTTTCTTCGGCTTCGGCGCCTATGGCGTGGCCGGCGCGGCGCTGACCTATTTCGACAAGTCGGTCAACGAGCTCACGGTGGCAGAGGCGGCCTATCTCGCCTCGCTGCCGAAAGGCCCCAACAACTATCACCCCTTCAAGCATGCCGACCGCGCGCTGGAGCGCCGCAACTGGGTGATCGACCAGATGGTCGAGAACGGCTATGTGACGCGCGAGGAAGGCGACAAGGCCAAGGCCGAGCCGCTTGGCGTGACGCCACGCCGCAACGGCTCATACCTGTTCGCAGGCGAGTATTTCACCGAGGAAGTGCGCCGCCAGATCATCGCCCGCTACGGCGAGAATGCGCTCTACGAGGGCGGTCTTTCGGTGCGCACGACGCTTGACCCGAAGATACAGCTCATTGCCCGCAAGGCGATGCAGAACGGGTTGCTGAAGTACGACACACTGCGCGGCTATCGCGGACCAGTGACCCACATCGACGTTTCCGGCGACTGGGGCGTGCCGCTCGGCAACGTCAAGGGTCTGGAGGACGTGCCCGAGTGGGCGCTTGCCGTGGTGCTTGACAGTTCCGACACCGGCCTCTCCATCGGCCTGCAACCGGCGCGTCAGGTCTCGGGCGACATCGTCAAGGAGCGCGTCGAAGGCACCGTCAGCAAGGACGACATGGGATTTGCCATGCGTCACATCGTTGACGGCAAGAGCGTCAAGGCAAAATCGCCGGCGGACGTGCTGCAGCCCGGCGATGTCGTCTTCGTGCAGAAGAACGAAGGTTCGGACAGCGCCTACAGCCTGCGTCAGGTCCCGGAAGTGGAAGGCGGCCTGGTCGCCATGGATCCGCACACCGGTCGCGTACTCGCCATGGTGGGCGGCTTCTCCTATGCGCAATCGGAGTTCAATCGGGCGACCCAGGCGATGCGTCAGCCGGGCTCCTCATTCAAGCCGATCGTCTATTCGGCCGCGCTCGACAATGGCTACACGCCGGCCTCGGTGATCATGGACGGCCCGATCACCATCCAGAGCGGCAACACGACATGGACGCCGAAGAATTATGACGGCACCGCTGCCGGTCCGGCGACATTGCGTTCCGGCATCGAAAAGTCGCGCAACCTGATGACGGTGCGGCTCGCCAACGACATGGGCATGAAGCTGGTTGTCGAATATGCCGAGCGCTTTGGCGTCTATGACCATCTTGCACCCTACCTGCCGATGGCACTCGGCTCCGGCGAGACGACGGTGATGCGCATGGTGTCGGCCTATTCGATCATGGCCAATGGCGGCAAGTCGATCAAACCCTCGCTGATAGACCGCATCCAGGATCGCTATGGCAAGACCGTGTTCAAGCAGGACGAGCGCGGCTGCGAAGGCTGCAACGCCGCTGAGTGGAAGA
Organism: Mesorhizobium sp. M4B.F.Ca.ET.058.02.1.1; assembly: GCF_003952505.1. Classification (NCBI taxonomy): domain Bacteria; kingdom Pseudomonadati; phylum Pseudomonadota; class Alphaproteobacteria; order Hyphomicrobiales; family Phyllobacteriaceae; genus Mesorhizobium; species Mesorhizobium sp. M4B.F.Ca.ET.058.02.1.1. The sequence goes on from NZ_CP034450.1 coordinate 617,770, forward strand.
ACCAGACTGAGCCGGAGCTGGTGGACAATTCCGAGCAGGTGCTCGATCCGATGACCGCCTACCAGATCACCTCGATGATGGAAGGCGTCGTACAGCGCGGCACCGGCGCCACCATCGCCGAACTCGGGCGTCACATCGCCGGCAAGACCGGCACGACGAATGACGAGAAGGATGCCTGGTTCATCGGCTATACGCCGAACCTGGTTGTCGGCCTCTATATGGGCTTCGACACGCCAAAGGGTCTCGGCAAGGGCGCGACCGGTGGCGGCCTCGCGGCGCCCATCTTCAAGGACTTCATGCGCGTGGCGCTGGACGGCACGCCCAATGTCGACTTCCAGGTTCCGGAAGGCATGAAGCTCATCGCCATCAACCGCAAGACCGGCATGAAGGCAGCCGAAGGCGAGGCGGGCACGATCATCGAAGCTTTCAAGCCAGGCACCGGCCCGGCCGACAGCTATTGGGTGATCGGCATGGGAGCCGACGGTTCGAACGGCGCCGGCGGCGCGCTGTCGCCGCAAGCCACGCAGGCCATCCAGGATGGCGGCGGCGGACTTTACTGACGTCTGCGAGGCTACGGAATGGCCGGCTGATCACAGCCGGCCATTATTGCTTTACAGGCGGCGGTGCCGTGCCTATGTATCGCGCCTATCCCAGACAAGAACCAGACAACAGGACAGAACTGGCAGCCATGCGCGCGGAAACGCAGAACATCGTCGACGAGATCAGGCAGGCGATAACCCTGCTGAGGAGGCATCTTTGACTGGGACCAGGCCATCAAGCGGCTTGAGTACCTGAACGTCCGCGCCGAGGATTCCAGCCTCTGGAACGAGCCGCTGGAAGCGCAGAAGCTGATGCGGGAGCGCCAGGAATTGGAGGACGGTATCGCCGCCGTCAAGGGCCTGACGCAGGCGCTGGAAGACAATATCGGCCTGATCGAGCTTGGCGAGGAAGAGGGCGACGAAGGCGTCGTGGCCGAGGCCGAAGCGGCGTTGCGCTCGATGCAGGGCGAAGCCAAGGCCCGCCAGGTCGAGACGTTGCTGTCGGGAGAGGCCGACGCCAATGACACCTATCTCGAAATCCATGCCGGTGCCGGTGGCACCGAGAGCCAGGACTGGGCCTCGATGCTTTTGCGCATGTACACGCGCTGGGCGGAGCGCCGCCGTTTCAAGGTCGAAGTGCTGGAAGTGCATGACGGCGAAGAGGCGGGCATCAAGTCGGCCACGGTGCTGATCAAGGGCCACAATGCCTATGGCTGGCTGAAGACCGAATCCGGCGTCCACCGGCTGGTGCGCATCTCGCCCTACGACAGCAATGCGCGGCGCCACACCTCCTTCGCCAGCGTCTGGGTCTATCCGGTCATCGACGATACGATCGAGATCGCCGTTTCCGAATCGGATGTCCGCATCGACACCTACCGTTCGTCGGGATCGGGCGGCCAGCACGTCAACACCACCGATTCGGCGGTCCGCATCACCCATCTGGCGACCGGCATAGCGGTCGCCTGCCAGGCCGAGCGTTCGCAGCACAAGAATCGGGCCAAGGCCTGGGAGATGCTGCGCTCGCGCCTCTACGAAGAAGAGCTGAAGAAGCGCGAGGCGGTGGCCAACGCCACCGAGGCGTCGAAAAGCGACATCGGCTGGGGCCACCAGATCCGTTCCTACGTGCTGCAGCCCTATCAGTTGGTGAAGGATTTGCGCACCGGCGTCGAAAGCACCAGCCCGTCGAGCGTTCTCGACGGCGATCTCGACGAGTTCATGGAAGCCTCGCTGTCGCACCGCATCGAAGGCGGGGCGGGCGAAGCGGTGGCGGACCTCGACTAGGATATGTCCATATTCAGGTGAGGCCGGGCTGACACCTTGGGCACCAGATGAAGGAGGCGCTTGTGACCAAGCCGGACAAGGCAAATACTCACAGACTTTCCGGAAGGTGCTTTTGCGGCGCCGTCCACTACGAGGTGGCGGACGAATTCGTCTATGCCTTGAACTGCCACTGCTCGAACTGCCAGCGCGCCACCGGGTCGGCTTTCAAGCCCTTCGCCGGCATCGAGCGGGACAAGCTGCGCCTGACCGCCGGCGACGACAGGCTGCTGGTCTTCGGCGATCCGAGCGGCGCTCACGACAAGCACTGCGGGCAGTGCGGCTCGCTGCTTTATTCGGTGGTGCGGGAGGGCGCCTACGTCCACGTCACCATGGGGACGCTGGTGGATACGCCGAGCATCCGCCCGACGGCGCATATCTTCGTTGGTTCCAAGGCGAAATGGTTCACAGTCACCGACGACCTGCCGCGGTATGATGAGCATATTCCCGGTTGAACGGCTGGAACCAGCTTCATCCGAATTTCGTTGTCCGGCACCAGACATCCGTCGCTAACGGCTCGTTAACCAAGCCGGCGCACGATTCTGGCTGCAGAGGTTTGGCGTGCGGCGCGGCGTTGCCGATGCGGCCGCTTCTTGCGCCGGCCAAGGAATCAGCCCAGCATTCGGGCTGAGGGGATAGAAGCATTTATGGCCGGACGCGGCATATCTGCGACCTGACGATCCGGCCAGTGGGAAGACACGTTCCGGGAACGGGCAAGCGAAGGCTTGGAGCTCGTTTGAAAGGAACGTTCTCATGTTTGCTGCCACAATTCGACAGGCCAAAGCCGTTGAACCGGTTGGCCGCTTCCTGTTTTTCCTGGCCGCGGCGGTCGTAGTGTTGACGGCGCCTGCGCTCGCGCATGACGCCAAGCCTACCGCGGCATTGCCGCAAGGCTGGAGCTATCCCTTCTCCTGCTGTGCCAACTACGATTGCCGCACGACCCACTCGGGCGAAGTCCTGGAGAAGCCGGAGGGCTATGTGATCGCCGGCACGGGCGAGGTGGTTCCCATGACCGACAAGCGCGTCAAGGACAGCCCCGACGGTGAATTCCACTGGTGCGCGCATCAGGCGGGGCTCGATGCCGGCAAGACGATCTGCCTGTTCGTGCCGCCGCGCTCCTATTGAGGCGACGGGCATCCGACCTGCGGGTCAAGGGGCATCGGGCTTTCCAGTTTTGAGAGCGGGCAGGCAAGCCTGCCGTCAGGCGGTTGTCAGGAACGCTTCTTTATGTTGCCTTGCCGTGGAGGCGGCGGACAATGGAGAGGAAATCGTTCATGACCATCAAGGGAAGCTGCCACTGCGAAGCGACAACGTTCGAGGTTTCGGAACCGCCGCAAACCGTGACGCAATGCACATGCTCCTTCTGCTCGAAACGCGGCTCGCTCTGGGCCTATTATTTGCCCGAGCAATTCAAGCTCACCAGCCCGCCCGAAAACGTCTCGTTCTACCGCTGGGGGTCAAAGACCATAAAGCACGGCTTTTGCGCCGCATGCGGCTGCGGCACCTTCACCGAAACGCCCGACTGGTCGAGCGGTGAGCCGGACTTCGACAACCCGAAGGTCAGCGTGAATTCGCGCCTGTTCGACGATTTTGACCTCGACAAGGTCGAGGTCGTCGTCATCGACGGCAAGAATCTCTGGTAGAGGGCACTGGCCGGAACGTCCGCGCATTGCGGCGACGGAAAAGCTTTGATTGGCATTTTGCCGTTCCGCTTTTCGCCGTATTTCATGCTACAAGACCGCCGGAAGGGCTGATATGGCGCGGCTGCAATGGCCGCGGTTTGGAGAGGGACATTCTCATGAAGAAGACTGTGCTCGTCGTCGTGGCGACGGCTGTATTGGTGAGCGCTTGCACCACCACCGATCCCTACACCGGTGAGCAGAAGGTTTCCAACACGGCGGCCGGCGCCGGCCTTGGCGCGATCGCGGGTGCCGGGCTTGGCCTTTTGGCCGGCGGCAACGACCGCCGCAACGCGCTGATCGGCGCCGGCATCGGCGCGCTCGCCGGCGGCGCTATTGGCGCCACGATGGACCAGAACGAGGCCGAGTTGCGCCGCCAGCTCCAGGGCACCGGCGTCAGCGTCACCCGCACCGGCGACCAGATCATCCTCAACATGCCGTCCGATATCACCTTCAACGTGGACCAGGACGCGGTGAAGCCCGGCTTCTATCCGGTGTTGAATTCGGTGGCGCTGGTGCTGAACAAGTTCCGCCAGACCACGGTCGATGTTTTCGGCCACACCGATTCGACGGGCGGCGACGAACACAATTTCGATCTGTCGCAGCGCCGCGCGCTGGCGGTCGCCAACTATCTGTCGGGGCAAGGCGTCGATTCGCGCCGCTTCGCCGTCACCGGCTTCGGCGAGACCCGTCCGGTCGCGTCCAATGCGACGGCCCAGGGCCGCGCCCAGAACCGCCGTGTCGAGATCCAGCTGTCGCCGCTCACCTGAGCCGCCTGGCATCGAACGTGAAAACGGCCCCCACGGGGGCCGTTTTTGTTTTGAGCCGACATTGGCAGTCTTCAGTTCACCCAGTCATCCTGAAGAATTAGCTAGTTCTAACGGACTGCTTTTCCGGGATCATGGAAAGGAATAGCATCGGAGCGTTCCTGAGGGGACGGGGCGGTACAATCGGCCGCGCAATCAAGAAGTTCGACGCCTCGGTCTTGCACGGCCAGATCAGAATTCTGGGAGGAATGCATGACGAAAACAGCTCGCTTCGGTGTCCTCGCTTTGACGGGTCTCATTGGCGCCTGGCTTGGCGTGGCCACGGCTCAGGCCGAGGATGCCAGCAAGGCCGACATCGAGGCCTTGAAAAAGTCGCTCGCCAAATATGAGGACTACACCGCCGCCATCCGCGACCTCTATCTGTCTACTGTCGGGTGCGTCTACTTCACCGGCGAAAAGATACCCGGCACGATGGACTATCCGAAAGGCGCCATGGGCATCCATTTCGTCAACGTTCCCAGCGTCGGGAAAAAGCTCGATCCGATGCACCCCAATGTGCTGATCTACGAGCCGACCAAGAAAGGCCTGAAACTGGTCGGGGTGGAATGGCTGGTGCCGCTGACGCCGGACGTCAAGGAAGCACCCACGCTATTCGGCCAGAAATTCATGGGACCGATGGAGGGACACTACCCTCTGATTCCGAAGGAGTTCGTCCACTACGATCTTCACGCCTGGTTCAAGGACAATCCGAACGGCGTGTTCAGCCCGACCAACCCGACCGTGAAATGCAGCAAGGCCGAGTTCCCGATGCTGGAGAAGCCGACCAAGATGATGCCCGGGCCGATGTAACGGGCCGCAAGACCTGAAAAAGGCGAGCCGGTTGGTCGGCTTGCCTTCTTGAAACGGAAACAGAAAATCAGACCTTGGCGACGATCCGCATGAAGGCGGGCATGTCGTCGCCGAAACCGACGGTGGCGTCGTCTTCTTCCTGGCGGTGGCGGGCAGGGCGGTCGCGTTTCGACTCGCTGCGCTGCTCGTTGCGATCACCCTTGCGTTCGCTGTTTTCGGAACGGATTGCTTCCTTGCGAGCGCGCCGCTCGCCGATATCGGCCACCGTGGCTTCGACTGCGACCGGCTGCTCCCCGGATACTGCAGCCGGCGCCGTGTCTTTGCTGTGCCGGGCCTGGCGCTCGCGTGATTTGCGCTCGCCCCTGTCCTTGCGGTCCTCGTCCTCGCGGCCGGCGCGGCGCGGTGCGCCGCGGCCGCGGCGGGGCGCCTCGTCCTCGCCTTCACTGGCGACCACCGTCGACAGGTCGCCGTCGTGCCATTCGATCCTGGTGCCGATCAGGCGCTCGATGGCGTCTATATATTTGCTGTCCGACTTGGTGGCGATGGTGAAGGATTTGCCCGAGCGGCCAGCGCGGCCGGTGCGGCCGATTCGGTGGACATAATCTTCGGCGTGGATCGGCACGTCATAGTTGAAGACGTGGCTGACATCGGGGATGTCCAGGCCGCGCGCCGCGACGTCCGAGGCGACGAGGTAGCGCAATTTGCCGTCCCGGAAATTGGCCAGCATCTGCATGCGTGCGCGCTGGTCCATGTCGCCATGCAGCGCGCCGGCATCGAAATCATACTTCAGCAGCGAGCGGAACAGCTCGGAGACCTCGACCTTGCGGTTGCAGAAGATGATGGCGTTCTTCAGTTCGGCATCTTCGGCCTTGATCAGGTTGCGCAACGTCTCGCGCTTGTCCCAGGGTTTCGAACCGGACTTCACCAGCCGCTGAGTGATGCTGGTCGCGGTGGAGGCGGCCTTCGAGACCTCGACGCGCACCGGCGCATGCAGGAATTTTTCCGTCAGCTTGGTGATCTCTGGCGGCATCGTCGCCGAGAAGAACAGCGTCTGGCGTGTGAACGGGATCATCTCGCAGATGCGCTCGATGTCGGGGATGAAGCCCATGTCGAGCATACGGTCGGCTTCGTCGATGACGAGGATCTCGACGCCGTTGAGCAGCAGCTTGCCGCGCTCTCGATGGTCGAGCAGGCGGCCCGGCGTCGCGATGAGCACGTCGGCGCCGCGCTCCAGCTTCTTGTCCTGTTCGTCGAAGGAGACGCCGCCGATCAGGAGCGCGATGTTGAGCTTGTGGTTCTTACCGTATTTGACGAAGTTCTCCTCGACCTGCGCGGCAAGCTCGCGCGTGGGCTCAAGGATAAGCGTGCGCGGCATGCGGGCGCGGGCGCGGCCTTTTTCGAGACGGGTCAGCATCGGCAGCACGAACGATGCCGTCTTGCCGGTGCCGGTCTGGGCAATGCCCAGCACATCCTTGCCCAGCAAGGCGTGCGGGATGGCGCCGGCCTGGATCGGCGTCGGCTTGGTGTAGCCGGCATCGGTGACTGCGGAAAGGACCTTCGGCGACAGGCCGAGGTCCGCGAATGTCAACGCTTCTTGAGCGGTCTGGGTGTCTGAGGACAAGTGTTGGCTGTCTTTGGCTGGTTTAGGGAAGCGCAACGGCATCCGTCGCGGCAAGCGCCGCGCGCCTGCAAGATCGGCGTTGGAGTTAGGCGCAAGGCCGCGATTTGTCAACAGAAACGGCCCGAATTGCTGCGATTGTGAAGACGTAACCTTAATCGCGATGCTTAATCGAAGCCTTGTCCTTGCGCCGGCTCAGTAGCGGAACTGTTCGGCGAGGATACGCTCGTTCCACGAATGGTTGGGATCGAACAGCAGCGTGGCTGTCGCCGTCGGCGACTCCCGCACCGTCACAGAGGCCACAGCCTTTACTTCCGTATGGTCGGCGGCAGCGTTCACCGGCCGCTTTTCGGCCTCCAATATGTCGAAGCGCACCGTCGCCTTGTTGGCGAGCAATGCGCCGCGCCAGCGGCGCGGGCGGAACGGACTGACCGGTGTCAGCGCAAGCAGAGGCGCGTCGAGCGGCAGGATCGGTCCGTGCGCGGAGAGGTTATAGGCCGTCGAACCGGCCGGCGTCGCGATCATCACGCCGTCGCAGTTCAGTTCCTCCAGCCGCACCTGCTCGTCCACCGTGATGCGGATCTTGGCTGTCTGGTAGGACTGGCGCCACAGCGCCACCTCGTTGATCGCCAGCGCCGATACCGTTTCGCCCTCGCGCGTCACCGCCAGCATCTCCAGCGGACGGATGGTTTCGGCGACGGCGGCGGCGATACGTTCCTCGAGGCCGCCGGCCCGGTATTCGTTCATCAGGAAACCGATGGTGCCACGGTTCATGCCGTAGACCTTCTTGCCCGTGCTCATCGTGTCGCGGAGCGTCTGCAGCAGGAAGCCATCGCCGCCGAGGGCCACGACGATCTCGGCCTCTTCGACCGATGTCTGGCCATAATGCGACGACAGGCTTTCCAGTGCCGCCCTGGCGTCGGCGGTGTCGGACGAGACGAAGGCGAAACGGCTGGTGGCTTTGCTCATGGCTTTCCGATGACGACCGGCTGGCGGCGACCGGTTCGCGGCCGCGCCAGCGCCGGGGTAGCATGGGCCGCCCGCATGTGCAAAGGGCGGCGGTGTTCGCCAATGGCCGCCAAAAGGACCGCTCGCGCATTGTGTCGGCCAACAGGCGAACGTGATGGTTAAGGCGGAGCTTAAGCTCTCGTAAAGCCGGATCGGTCATGTTAGCCGGCAGTGGATGGTTGGTGGGGGCTAGCCAGTCGAGAGCTGTCTATTGCCGGTGACACGCCTAATCATCGTCTTCCTGATGCTGGGAAGTTTTGCCCTCGTTTTCGCCGAGTTGGTGCGCCGCTCGGAGGATATGAGCTTCCGACCCGAGCCGACTGCTTCGCGCTGCGGCGACGCAGCTGGGACGCCCTGTCCGCAAAGGTCGCTGTAAGACCGCTGCGCCAAGCCACCGCGCAATCTACGACCACCGCAAGCACACCGAACATGCCGGCGAGAATAATCAGGTTGACAGTTTTGGCGCGCATATGCCCAAGCCCTGTGGTGCGGAATTCGCCTCCGTTGTCATCAACTCCTGTAGGCTGGGCCTGATGGACTGCATCCCGGTTCGATACTCGCAGTCACTCGGTAGCCGGACTGTGAAGCCGACCTCCCGCAAGCTCGCCGCGATCCGCTCGGCGCTGCCATTGGCATTGGCTTAGGCCGGCGAACCGTCATAGGTCGGACCGGCGACGACCAAGGCGATACGCTCCTCGCCGCGCGCGGCGAGGAAGAGCGCCATGGTCATCAGCAGCACTGCCGCCAGAAAAAGGCGCGTAACCCCCGACCCTGTAAACCGCGGCTGTTCACGCCGAAGCTTGCCCAATCCGTCTATGGCCTCGCGTTTGACGATACATGACACGTTTGCCGGCGCATCGGCGCGTCAATTCCGGTTGCCGATGGCCGAAAGAGGCCTCTGGCAGGGCGCTTGCCGTCCCAATCAGCGATTGTGCCTTCAACGGGCCAACCGGGTAATGTCGCCTAAAAGATATTGACTGTATGTTTAGTTATAGTTATTCCTTGCATTGAGTTGGCCAGCTGGCGTCCGCCGGTGAATGGCCACGCAGGAACGGGAACTATCTTCATTGGACCGAGGCCGCATTTGTGGCCGGTCCCAACAATGGGAGAAGCAGCATGAACTGGAAATCGACCGCGACGGCCGCCGGGCTGTCGCTGATGGCCGCGACGGGCATGGCCCGCGCCGACGGCGAGCTCAACATCTACAATTGGGGCAACTACACTAACCCCGACCTCATCAAGAAGTTCGAGGAGACCTACAAGGTCAAGGTGACTGTCACCGATTACGACTCGAACGACACAGCGCTGGCCAAGGTGCGCCAAGGCGCTTCGGGCTACGATATCGTCGTGCCATCGGCCAGTGTCATGCCGATCTGGATAAGCGAAGGGCTGCTGCTGGAGACCGACCCCAACAAGATGGAGAACTTCAAGAACGTCGATCCAAAATGGGTCGACGTTCCGTTCGATCCAGGCCGCAAATACACCGTTCCATGGCAGTGGGGCACGACCGGTGTGTCTGTAAACAAGTCGGTGTATTCCGGCGACCCGAACACGTCGGCAATTTTCCTCGACCCGCCCGCCGAGCTCGTCGGCAAGATCAATGTCGTGCCGGAGATGGGCGACATCCTTTTCCTCACCATCTCCTATTTCGGCGGCGAATACTGCACCGACGACAAGCAGGTGCTGAAAAAGGTGCGTGACAAGCTGGTCGAGGCCAAGGCGAAATGGCTTTCCTTCGATTATGCGGCCGTCGATGGCCTCGGCAGGGGCGACATCGCGGCCGGCGTGAACTGGAACGGCATATCGCTGCGCGAGCGGCTGGAGAACGACAAGATCGTCTATGGCTATCCGAAGGAAGGCTATCCGATCTGGATGGACAATGTCGCGGTTCTCAAGGACGCAAAGAATGTCGAGAACGCCAAGCTGTTCCAGAACTTCATCATGGATCCGAAGAACGCGGCGATGATCTCGGCCTTCGCGCACTACGCGAACGGCATCAAGGGATCCGAGCCCTTCATGCCGGACGACATGAAGGGGGCGCCGGAGGTCGAGGTTCCGGCTGAATTCGCCGCCAAGGGCAAGTTCATGCCGGCCTGTCCGCCGGACGTGCAGGCGCTTTATACGAAGATCTGGACCGACCTTCAGAAATAGCCGCGCCGAAACCGTTCCGGCCACAGTCGCCGGACCGCGTGCGGTCCGCCGACCGCAGGAGACTGCCCATGACCAATCTCGATCTCTGCTACATGCCGGCGAGCGAAGCGCTGCGGCGGTTCAAGGCAAAGCAGCTCTCGCCTGTGGAGCTGATGCAGGCGGTCATCGACCGCGCCGAGGCGACGAAGGAGACGATCAACTGCTTCACCTTCACGCATTTCGACGAGGCGATGAAGCTGGCCAGGAAAGCAGAGGCGAAATACGCCAGGGGCGCCCGGACCGGAGCTCTCGAAGGACTGCCGATCGGCATCAAGGATGAGAGCTATATCAAGGGCAAGCCGACTTCGCATGGCTCGCTGCTGACCAGGGATGCCGTATGCGGCCATACTTCGACGATGAACGAGCGCATCATCAAGGCGGGCGGCATCGTCCATGCGCGCACGGCGACGCCCGAATTCAGCTGCGCCGGCTACACCTGGTCGAGGCGGTGGGGCGTCACCCGCAATCCGTGGAATCCGGACTTCACGCCCGGCGGTTCGTCCGGGGGTGCCGCAGCGACGCTGGCTTCGGGCACATCCGCGATAGCGACCGGTTCGGACATCGCCGGGTCGATCCGCATCCCCGCATCGGCCTGCGGCCTTGTCGGTTTCAAGCCGCCCTACGGTCGCAATCCCGACGAGCCGCCGTTCAATCTGGACTTCTATTGCCACACCGGACCGCTGGCGCGAAACGTTGGGGATGCGATCCTGCTGCAGAACGTCATGGCGGGACCGAGCCCGCTGGACATCGCCACACTGCGCCCGAAGCTGCGCCTGCCGCTCGACTACAAGCCCATCAAGGGCTGGAAGATTGCTTTCTCGATGGATCTCGGCTCCTTCGAAGTGGACGCCGATGTGCGCAGGAACACGCTTGCCGCATGCGATGTCTTCCGCTCGCTCGGCGCCACGGTCGAGGAAGTCGATCTGGGCTGGGGCGACGAGGTGCTCAAGGCCGGCATGGCCTATCTCGAGCATCTCTTCGGCGCCTCGCTGTCGCAGCTGCTCGAGGAGCATGGCGACGACATGACCAGCTATGCGCGTCGGTTTGCCGAGGAGGGGCAGAAGTCGAAGGCCACGGACTTTGTCGGAACCCTGGAGGTGGCGGCCCGGATGTATCAGACATTGGGTCCGTTGCTTGAAAAGTACGATGTGCTGATCTGCCCGACGAACGCTATCCCCGCGGTGCCTGCCGAGTTCGATCAGACCACGGACATTGTCGAGATCAACGGCAGACAGGTGAACGCGTCGCTGGGCTGGGTGATGACGACACCGTTCAACATGATGAGCCGTTGCCCGGTGCTTTCCATGCCGTCGGGCAAGGCGGCGAGTGGCGTGCCGACAGGCATCCAGATTGTCGGCCGCACCTATTGCGATGCCGATGTATTTCGCGCCGCGATGGCTTATGAGACGGCTCAGGGCCAATGGTATGACAGCGCCGGGACACGCCCGTCGCTTTGAGCAATCCCGGGGGCGCGACCGTTCTCTGGCGTCGGTTATGGAGGGAGGACGCCCGATATTACAGAATGGCTGTGGGACCGGAGGTTCCGCCGCGGGCTAGAAAAGGCCGATGAAAATGGCGCAGCGCAGGGCAACTGCAACAGCCGCAAGACGGGCCGCCATGGCTGATGGCAGGGGGTCGGCGAATGATGCCGCGCCGCCCAAGGATCGTCGGCGCGAGCGCGGCGAGGCGAGCGTGCAGCGTATCATCGACGCCACCATCGACCTCATCGCCGATGAAGGGCTGGCGAGCGTCACCATGCAGCGCATCGCCGAGCAGGTCGGCTCGTCGAACGCGCTGGTCGTGTTCCATTTTCGCAGCAAGGAGAACCTGTTTCGGGCCGTGCTGCAGTATCTCAGCGATCGATATGATGAGCTGTGGGCCACCTTGGTGCGGGCGCCCGGGCTGTCGCCGGTTGAAAGGCTGCTGGGCGCGGTCGAATGCGCGCGAGGATTCGCGCGGCAGCATCCAAAGTGGGTTTCGGTCTTCGTCGTGTTCTCCAGCGACCGCAAGAGCATGCAGATCTACAACGAGATCGGGTTGCCGAGCGACCTCGCCTACACGGCCGAAGCGCGCGAGCTGCTGATCGAGATCTCGCGCAGTGGCGGCTATTCCGGCGTCGACATAGACACCTTATCAGAGAGCCTGAATTATCTGGTTCACGGCGCCTGGTACTGGGATCACCTGAACCCTTCCGGCCGTAACACCAATGTCCTGCGCAAGACGATGCTGATGCTGCTGCATCAGGCGTTTCCGCGGCATTTCGATCTTGAGCGCTAATATCTACCGGCTCTGCCGCAGATGGCAGCCGGCCTGGCGGTTGTGCGCCATTTCGGCTTGTTTGCAGCGAACTGTCGACTGTCCTCCTTCGCCAAGGCTTCGGAGGACACCCCTTCGTCTAACGATCTTCGGGTGGCCTGCTACCCGAAGCTCGAAGAGCGAAGGGTGGTGCCCCCGGACGGGATCGAACCGCCGACCTTCGGTTTACAAATTTTGTGCCAGAATACCCCGAAGCATATCGTTCCCTAACTTTGTTCCAATCAACATATTGATTTTGATTAATTTATCGAGGTTTTTGGCCGATTGAGCATCGGTTTGCATAACGTTGTCGAACGTACTATAACGTACCCCGGATTACCCCTGAGGTTACCCCGGAGCCAAAACCGATGCTTAATTCGATCCCCGGCCAGTTCAAAAAGGCTGCCGCGTTTATCAACAATCTGACGCCGGCAACCACGCGGCAAGAAATACCGGACAGCACCCAAGCCGGCCTCTATCTGGTGATGCAGCCAAGCGGGTCTTTGTCATGGGCTGTGCGAACGAAGATTGATGGCAAGGCCGCGAAAGTGACCATTGGACGCTATGACGAAGTCGGCCGCGACGACCGGGCCGGCAACATCATATCGGCAACACAAGTGCTGAACGTCACCCAGGCACGGGCAGCGGCCGAAAAGGTGATCGCGGACGCAAAGCGCGGCAATGACCCCCGGCAACAGAAGATCGACAAGACGAGTGTGGGCGCTTGGTTCGATGAATTTATCAAGACGGCCAGGACGACCGGTTTCAAGGGTAGGGCGGTTAAGGCAACCACAGCGGACGAATATGAGCGCATAATCGCGACCAATATCAAACCGCACTGGAAACACGTTAGCGACATTCGGACGCTCGATTACCGGGATGTCGAAAAGCTCTTGGCGAAGCTGACGCCGGGCGCGAGGCGGAACGCCTTTGCGGTGCTATCCGCATTCTTCCGCTGGAAGCCCGTTGCGCGCGTCATGGGCCGGAACATCATCGAGCTTGCCGAAGCGCCGGCCAAGCCGACCAGCCGCGACCGCGTGTTGTCCCATGAGGAAATCAAGAAGGTTTGGAACGCTTCCGAAAAGTGCGGCTATCCGTTCGGCCCCATGACACAATTGCTATTGTTGACCGGGCAACGCCGCGACGAAATCGCCGATCTGAAATGGTCCGAAATTGCCGATGACGCGATCACGCTTGAAGCGGCTCGTACGAAGAATTCACGACCGCATGTCGTGCCGCTCTCGCCGCTTGCAAAGACGATAATTGAAGCGTTGCCCAAGATGCACGACGCGGACGGCAATTTGTCGGAATACGTGTTCACGACAACCGCAACGACGCCGTTCAGCGGATTCAGCAATGGCAAGAAAGCGCTCGATAAGCATTGCGGCGAACCGGCGTTGCCCGATTGGCATTTGCACGATCTGCGGCGCACATGCGCGACCGAGCTAGCCAAGCTTGGAATTAAGCAGGAAGTGACCGAAGCAATCCTAAATCACAAAACCGGTAAAGTGTCCGGTGTTGCCGCAATCTATAACCGGTACGATTACCAAGATGAAAAGCGCGACGCTTTGGAACAATGGGCAACCCGCATTCAGGCAATCACCGGGAACAACGTTACGATTCTCCGGAAAGGATCGACCATATGATTGATAAGAAGAGGATAAGGAAGCGGACGAACGAAATAGACGATAACGGATACATTGAACCAAACCCGAACGGGCAGAAATATCCGAGCGACTTCAAGGAGCCGAACCCTATAACTCCCGAGCATGTTCAGGGCTTCGTATGTGGAGTGTTGTTTATGATTTTTCTAATTGCCGTTTACGTGCGGATTTGAGAGTGACTCTAGTATGAGAGACTTATCCACAAGGCAGTTATAGCTAGTTATTGACCACTAGACTTTGTTATGGTTGGTTGCCCATGCCAAAGGTTGGACGACCGATGGTGTGAGGGGCTGGACGGCCCAAGGCCGCGAGGAAGACGCGGCGATAGGGGTTGGACGACCCGAAGCCGGGGAACGGCCCGGCGCTCTGCGATGGATCGCAAGAGCCAGGCCCCAGCCAATTCCCACTCACAAGGTCTGTCCCATGTCTTCCCTAGAACTTATCCCCGCGCCCGTAGTGCGCGCCGCTTGCGGCAATATCACCGATATGACCCTTTGGCGCTGGCTGAACGGTTCATTCGACCCCCGAACGGGAAGATTGACCCCGCCCGTTCCCGGCTTTCCCCGACCTCGCAAAATTAACAACCGCCGTTATTGGAGCCGTGCCGAGATCGAGCGATTTATGGCCTCGCGCCCGCTCGGCTAATTCCCCTAAGGCTTACCCGCGCCGCTCTTGGCGGGCCTGAGTTTTCAGCAAGTGTTTGAGTGAACAACAATTTTCAACATCAGAGCAGCGGTTAGTTGATCCGGCGCTCAAAGAAAAGCCGGCGAGCGCTGCAACGCTGCCGGCCTTGAAGGACAATATCAGTGACCGCCCACATACCACCGGCCGCGTTGTCGGGCAACGCCGCTGTCCCCGAAGCGCTCAAAGCTTACCGACAGTTCGTTGTGTGGCGGCTTGTGCAGCGACCCGGAGAACCGAAGCCAGCCAAGCTCCCGTTCGGTCCGAAGACCGGGCAGGCCGCTAGCTCGACCGATTCAAGCACCTGGACAGATTTTGACACCGCCGCGCGCGCCGTCGCTGCCGGGAGTTTCAACGGCATCGGATTTGTGTTCACCGCCAACGACCCGTTTGCCTTTATCGACCTTGACGATTGCCGCGACCCGGCCACGGGGGAATGGTCGCCGCATGCTCTCTTTATCGCCCAATCCATCTTTCCGAACGGATCGTGGGAAACATCGCAGAGCGGCCAAGGACTGCACGGGATTGTCCGCGTGAGCAACAAAGCAGCATTTGCGAACAAGTCTCGCAAATGGGCAAATGGCGGCGCCCGCTTCGAATGCTACACCGAAGGCCGCTTTGTAGCGTTCGGCCATTGCGATTGGTCACAGCTCGATCTGGAGATTGATTGCGGTGCAGTGTTAGCCGAATGGGTTCCGGATCGGCAATCCGGTTATCCCGGCGTGGTCGAATGGGAAGACGTGGCGCGCTTGGATTACGCCGGTCCCGCCGACGATGACGAACTAGTCAGACGCGCAATTGAGAGCAAGGGCGGCCCCGCCGTTATTCTTGGCAAAGCGCCATCGTTTGCAGCCCTTTGGAACGGCGATGTCGCCGAGCTTGGCGGGTTTTTTCCGGATAGCGGCAAGCGTCCATTCGACCACAGCGCCGCCGAGCTTGCTCTTGCCAATGCATTAGCTTGGTGGACCGGCTGCAATCCTGTGCGCATCGAACGATTGATGAGCCGAGCGCCGCTCTGCCAACGCGCCAAATGGTATACGCGCGGCGACTACCGGGCGCTCACCATCACGTCCGCCATTGCCGGCCCGAACCGCAAATATTTCGCAGCCAAGGACCGGCGCGAACAGCAGTTGCAGGCCGATATGGTGATTGGCGACGATCTGCCAACGCCGCCGCTACCGTCAATCATGACCCTGGACCAAATGTTGCGAGACTTGGTCCATATCGGCTTCGGTAGCCAAATCGTACACCGAGTCAGCAAGACGATCCGGAGTAAGGAAGATGCGGCAAGCGAATATGCCGCGAGCGTAACCGAAGTTGACACAGGCAAGGTCGATGAAGACTGCAATCCGGTCACAAAGCAACTCCAGACGCTGGTTTTGTGGCGTCGTGACCGGAACCGTACATCGGTCGATCAAATAACGTGGCAACCTGACAAGCCGGAAATCTGCCAAGCACTCGACGCCAACGGCAGCGGCCAACGCGCGTACAATCTTTGGACGCCACCGCGATTGAGGGCCGCGCCGTCAAATTGGCTGGAATGGGCGAGACCGTTCATCGATCATGTCGCCTATCTTGTGCCGATTGAGGTCGAACGTGTGCGGTTCCTGCAATGGCTGGCGCATATCGTCCAGAGACCGGGCGAGCTTCCGCATACTTGCTATTTGATGATTGCGACCACGACCGGCATTGGTCGCGGTACGCTGGCGTCAATCCTCACCCGAGCTTTTCGCGGATACGTCGCCGCGAATGCCGATGTTGGCATGCTGTTGAACAAGACTTTCAACGGGCGATTGTCCCAAAAATTGCTCGCAACGGTTGACGAAATACGCGAGGGCGACGGCGCACAACGTTATCGGCAGCAGGAAAATTTTAAGAGCGCCGTCACCGAGGAAGAACGCCACGTCAATCCCAAATTCGGCAGGCAATATGTCGAGAAAAACTGTTGCCGTTGGTTGCTATTCTCAAACCATTTGGACGCGTTGCCTTTCGATAATAACGACCGACGGGTGATCGTTATTGAAAACCCGACCACACCGGCACAGCCGGCTTGGTTCGAATATTTGCACGGCATCATCAACAACCCGACGTTCGTCGCCAGCGTCCAGTACTATCTCGCAACGCTCGATATCAGCACGTTCAAGCCGGGCGAGCGCGCGCCGATGAACGCGGCCAAGGCAAAAGCGGTTGCGAGCATGGAAAGCATCGCTGACAGGGCCGCACGGCAATTTGCAGCCGCGTGGCCCGACGATCTGGCGACGATAGCCGACCTACGCGAATTCCTTGGCGATGACGCTCCAGGCAACAGCGGTGCGATGCGCCATGTGGTTGAGCGCGCCGGTATGAGGACCGCGCACCGCATCAAAATAGCGGGCAGGTTGGAGACGCTTTTGATCGTGCGCGGCCCACTTGACGGAAATGACCTAACCAAAGCCGACAACGCCGCCATTGTTGACAGGATCGGCGCTGCCCAAGCGAAATTTCGGTTCACAGCGTGACCGCCACCCCGGTTCGCCAAGGATCACCAAGTTCGCCACATCTGAAAAGGCCGGAAATAGAAAATAGAACTGATGTTACTCAACGTTATACTGAAAATATTTCTGTGTCTTTTTAGAAGTGGCGAACTTGGTGATCCTTGGCGCACCGCGCCGTCGCCCGCGTGGGTGTAAGGAGCAGCGGTTAACTAGACCGATACAGACCCGCCAAAACTGCAACGAAAACAACCGGTAAATTATCCAGTCAGCACAACGGGTAGTCACCCGGGTAAAAACAGGGGAAACCAACCATGGAACTAACGCTGAAATTCTCTGCCACGCCGGAAGGAATCAAGACCGCCCGCATGTGCCTCGCATTCGACCGTGCAATGGCGTGGTTCAGGCGGCGCGATTGGTCCAGGCCATCCAATCGTCCGGAGCTCAACTATCAGGACGACCAGTTGTACATGGTCTCATATTGGTCCGACGATATCCGCGTCTCGATCTGGCGCGACCACACGACCGGCTCGCTTAATTTCATTCTGGACGCAGTGGACCGCGTCGGCAAGCATGTGGCAAAAATAGGCGAGTTTGGCGCGCTTGGCCGGGACGAATGGTTCATCGCTCACCTAGACGAACAAATCGTTCATTCAATCGATCAAAATATGGACCATCGCTTTCGCCAATCGAGCGCGGCTTTCGTTGCGGAATTTTTGTACAGTTCAACCACGCCGTGGCTAAATCATCCGGTCGAGACTAAGAACAAATTAGGACCCGTTACGCCGGAGATAATCAACGCTCTGCGGAGAGTTGGTTATCGCTCGACATCGGAAACCACATGGGCGGCACCGGGCGAAAATATCGGAAAAAGTCATTAAAATTGCCAACTGTGGATAACTAAATAGCGATATTTGCTTGTGGCGTCTGCCGTACTTATTGCTTTCCCTTAAATACTACTCACTCTAAGCGGAAGGAATACAGACTATGGCGATCAAGAATTTTTCTCGTGTGCCCGGCGAGACTCGCGGCTTTCTTGCAAATTGGACGGCTAGCAGCGGAGGGTCATTTTCCTTCTTCTGGCCGGTTGCCTACGCGAACGTATCCGGCGATCTCGACAACGCTGCTACGGCGTTAGGCAACGGCGTCATGGCCGCTGCCGCGAGTATCGAAGCGGCGGACAAGCAATTCAAGCAGGCCGGCGACGTGGCTCGCGTAGGGGCAGAGGCCTGTTCGAGATATTGCGGTCCAGGCTTCAGGGCAGTGAGACAGGCCGCTATCAGCGAGCGACAAACCACGGCGGCGGCTCGCTACAGCTTGAGACAGCCCGTAGAGGCGAGCGCTACCCCGAACTCGACCGCCGTGGATGCGATCCAGCGCGCCGAAATCCGGCAAACGCTTTTCCGCGAATTCGGAACCGACCTAGGTGGCGCTTTCGAATGGGTGATGCAGTCGCAAGGGCTCGATGTGCTCCAAGCAATTGTTCCGGCAATCGACCGGACGATTTTCGTCAAGGACAAGCAATTGTCCGATTTGCTCGCCGAAGAATTCGCGATCCGGAAGACGATTAAATTCATGCCCAACGAACCGTCCGACGATTTCGCGACGCCGGCCGATCCCCTCAAAAGCAAGATGGACGATTCATCGATCCGCCTACTAGCCAAGGCAAAGGTTGGTCGAATCAAGCTCCGTGAGGAAGCGGTAGACGCTGCAAGCAAGCTGTTGGTCTCGACAATAAATTTCACGGCGCAATCCAGCAATTTGACCGACACAGAGGCGTTGAACCTATTGTTTGGTAAATCCGCCTAGCAATTTACCGATATTGCTAGGCGTTCCGGGCCGGATTGATTTCCTGATTGTCAATCCGGCCCGGGTTTCTCCGTAAAGCGACAAAAACAATGACTGAAAATTTTCTTCCGCTCCCCCAATCCGGTCGAATTGACGATAACGTCCATAGATTATCGGATCGCGACCACAATGGGAGATTTGCGGTCGGTAAATCTACAGGCCGTCCGGTTGGTGCGGTCGGTAAAGTAAGCCGCGATTTGCTTAAACAGGTAAAAGCGCTCGGGCCTCGCGCAATCGACAAGCTGACCGAGGCATTGGACGCAAATCAGGAATGGGCGGTTAAATTCATTTTGCAGCATTGCTTGCCGAAGGGTAGGGCGCTGGAATTCGAAGAAATGACCGTTGATGATTTGGTCGCCGCTGCCAAATCGTCCGATATTTCTCTCGAGGAATTCCGGGCCGGCGTCGATGCGATGGCAAAGGTTCACGACATCCAAGAACTCGAATTGTTGCGCGAGAGAATCGACCAATTGGAGCAAATGCTCAATGTCAAAGCGCGCACTGGAACGTAAACGTATCGCCGAACTCGAAGCGCGCTTGCAGGTTCGCGGCGGTCGGCAACTATTGCCCGGTCGCGACGACACCGGACTTTTGACCGCGCTAGAAATTACAATCGGCATGATACCCGATCCGGCCGATAAATACCGCTGGGCGCTAGGACCCGACGGACAAGCGTTAGTCGCCAGACTGTTCCAGGCGACCACGGCGGCAACTGTGGATCGGATAATTCCGACCGATACGCCGGAGGTTGCACAAGCAAAATACCGGGATTGGATCGGATGATTCCGGCCACACCGTATGAGCAGCGGTTGTCCGAATAGACGCCAGAGCAGAGGATCGGCGACAAATCCCCAACGAATTCAAAGCCCCTCGATCCCCATCGACCCAAACGGGAAGGGCGGGGGTATAGGCGGGGGTAAATTTGATTTCCGCTGGTCAATTCCTTGGCTGGTTGGTGAATTTCCAGCCCTACAGGTCCGCCTCGGTCGCAGCGCTACGGGGCGCCTATTCACCCTTCGTTCACTATATTAGCGCAAGCTGATAAGCGGACATGATGGGTACAGCGTACATGCCTAAAGCCCTAACGCCGATACAAACCTCAGCGCTAGGGCTTATTAACCTCCAGAGATACGGGCCTGTAGCCATTCCCCTGCGGCTGGGTAAGTGCTTCAATGGTTGGCCTTGCCGGGATGTCCTGCCGCTGCCATTTGCTTGTTGAACGCTGCGGCCTCTTGCTCCGTATCGAATGGACGGGCGGTAGCCGTTCCATCGGGAGCGATGACTATGGCCAGGTACGGCAGGCCATTCGCTGGCGGGTGGTAGACGGCATAGATCGTGCTGCGCTTCATTCCCTCATGCTACCGGGACTCAAAGACCTCGCCTAGCCTTGCGTTGAATTCAAAAGCCGATCCCGGTGAGCGACGTGCAGAAGCTGCATCTGCTCGAACAGGGTCAAAAGGTCTTCGGCTAAGTCTGCCCTGAAGCCCTTATGGTGGAAGTCGGCAACAATCTCCCGCTGGCGCGCAATATGTCGCTCGCCCAAAAGCACATGCTGCTCCAGCATCGCTAGAACGGCTTCCCTCATCGCTAAGAGGTATCAGATTTCTCGCGCTTCTTATAGGGACCGCGCTTGCCTGGCTTCGGCGGCAACAGGGCCGCCGCGCCGCTTTCACCTTCAGAGACGGCAGACGTTTCAAACATCGTCCGTACTGGTTTCTGCAACTGCGTTTCAGACAACTCGAGCAAGCTGTAGCACGATGCCATCCGTGTGGCGGAGCGCCCTATTGAACGCTCTGTCGCGGCAACGACCCGGAGAGCCTTGAGATAGCGCTTCCGGGTTCCGAACAACGTGGCGGCCATCATCTGCACCCCTGCTTTTCATAGGCACATCGGTCACCGGCCTAAAATAGGAGCCAAATTTTTGAAATTCAAATTGAGACTTTGTGAGCCGGACTCCGATGCGCAAGACGCGCAATGTCGAACACTCATCAGTTGAATGTGAGTAGGAAGTCCAGGTGCATTTCAAGTTCGCGTTGCACCGCCTCGAAGTCTTGCAATAGCCCTCGGGCCAGGTCGGTCCGGTGGCCGTCGAGCGTCATCTCTTCGATGAGTTTGCGCTGGCGAGCAATGCGTGCCCTGCCTTCGCGAACGTGGCGTTCTCCCTTTTCCACCTTGGTCTCGGTGTTCATGCTGAGACAAGGCGGCTGATGGCCTTTAGGTTCCGCCGCCCCAACGGAACATTTGCTCGCCCCTAGAGTTGGTCGGCATGGACACTTGGACTTCTCTCGATATCAGCGCGGCAGCCCTGAAACGGGCGCAAAAGCTTCGCGACGAAAATGACCGCTTCAGGAAGCAGGCGGCTGCGGAGCTGGCCAGGGCTCGTGAACTGATTTCCGATATTGCCGAGCTTCTGGATGCTCGCGGCCTAAGGCGCCGTTGAACCGCGCGGGAAGTCGCCGGCAAGGAGGTGGCGTCCATCCGGTGGAAACGGGAGGTCCGGTGAACTAGGTTAGTTCGATCAAATGCCTGATGAGGTCATCGGGCATAATGGGTTTCACAAGGCGCCGAACGCCCGAAAATTCGCTTGGGACGATGGTCCGGTCATACCCGGTGACGAATATGAACGGGATGCCGTGCGCCTTCAATTCGGCCGCGACGGCGAAAGTCGCGGCCGCACCAAGCTTTATGTCAACCGTCGCGCATTCGACGTCCTCGCTGGCGATTTTCCTCGATGCATCTTCAGGATTAGCCACCGGGCCAATTACCCTGCCGCCAGCTTCCCTAATCGCCTCTTCGAGTTCGGCTGCGATCAGATACTCGTCCTCGACGACAAGGACTCGGCGTCCCTGCAGTGGCGCTGCCGGCTTGAACTGGCCTGAATTATTGGGAACGACAGAACACAACATCGACGCCCCCCTTTGGGTTGTCGGGTCATGAATAGAGCTTACACCTGTTGGGGGATTTGCGAGTCATTTGGCGAAAATCGAATAGCCCGGCCGCTCAGCCGCGTGACAGAGCGACACGATCGGTGCCGGGCTATTCAGTAGGCCCGCTGCGGGGGTTGGGTTGGCAACGGGGATTGATGACGTGCGTCGTGACAGGCCACACAGTTCCCGACAAAGTTAGGCTGTTTGCCAACGATATGATCCCCGAAACAGCAGCCGCTCAAGGCTGGAGACGGGCGAGCCTTACGGTTCCTCCCGCACGATCCAGTCTAGCATTTCCGGGTCGACGGTCTCGTTGCCTGACATGATGCGGACGATGTGCTTTACGGCGGGGCGCCGTTGCTTTTCGGGCGGATTGTCCTCAGCAACCCACCGCAGGAAGGCTTGGCGGATCACGTCACATTCAAAGGCGGAAATGGAATCGCGTGTGCGGGCTTTGGCCATGGGGCCAAATGCGGCTTAGGCCGATAGGTTCCAACGGGATACGAAAAGCCCGCCGCCAGGAGGACTCGGCGACGGCTTTCCTGAGGACCCAAGAGCGGCGCTGAGCAGCAAACATTCAAACAGGCGCTGCGGCATGACTGAGGAAGGCGGAGTGCTGGGTTTGTAGGGTCCACCGGGCACCAATGCGCCTGCTACCGGGCCTAGGGGTAAAGATGTGGGTAAATTCGCACCCTGACTACGCCATGGAAGGCCCATGCCTAGCTTGTAGATTGAATTCGTGGCACCAAATTGAGCCGCAACGCCACATCGCGCGCTGCGGAATGCCAAAGGGGCCAAATCGGTGAAATCCTACAGCCGTCCGCCAATAGTCGAAGCCGCTGTCGAGTTCGTGGCAAACGTCGCCATATCATATGAAGACCTCCAAGCGATTTCGAATAAGGTCGCCGGCGACTACAAACATCAAACCATAGACAAGAACATCGAGGTCCGCATCGATACGCTTGGCGGCATTCCAACGGTGCACTCCGAGCCGTCGCCAGATCGGTTCCGCAGAACATCCGACGATCAGGCGGACATCGCCATGTTCGGTCACAACTCGATGATCGTAGCGCGCTTAGCCCCCTACCTCGGCTGGGAGTATTTGAGTGAACGTGTCGCAAGGAATTGGCGCATTTGGTCGAAAGGTCCAACGGGCAAAAATATCACTCGGGTGGGTATGCGCTTTATCAATCGAATAGATATTCCTACAGCTGGGCTGGAACATTTCGACATCCGCGACTACCTCAAGCTCCAACCTCTCGTTCCGAGAATCGCTGAGAAGCCGATGTCGGGGTATTTAGTTCAGGCCTCCATGCCTACCGCCAACCCAAATTGGGATTGCAACATAGCCTCAACGACTGTCTTGGACCCACCGTTGATAAATCATACGTCTATTTTGTTGGATATTGACGTGTATCGAACCCGCGACATACCATCAAAAGCTGCAGAAATTCTGCCGATTCTGGAAGAAGCCCGAGCGCTGAAGAATACCATTTTTGAGCTCTGCATAACCGACAAAGCGCGAGAATTGTTTCAATGACCACATCTCTTAATAGTACGGTCGCCGCACCCAACACTGCATCCGAAATCCCGGCACGGGGGGCCGCAGGTGCATACTCGACGCGCATGAACGACGCCGTTTCTAATGCATACAAGCGGACATTCGAACCCCTGGGCGTAGTCAAGTCGGAAGGAATTGATGGGCACCTCAATACGCTTCTCGCAAACTCAAAGGCGATTTTCAAAGTCACGACCAATACGGTCGCTATGCATCGTTTGTCGGCGGATTGGCGAGAACGGCTATTTAAGCAAATCGACAGCCTCCTAGACGCCGATGAATGGGACGAAAATGACAAGCCAATCGTCTCCGGCTCGTCCCAGACCTTTATAAGAATGCTGATTTTCCTCAACGCTCGACGACCGGGACTTGGCGCAACGAGCGATGGAAGTCTCATTGCGACTTGGACAACCGGAGAAAACCGCCTTACGATCATTTGCAAGCCGAATGACTGGGTTCGCTGGGTCGTTTCAACGAGGACCGATTCTGGATGTGAAACTGCTGCGGGCCAGACCAAGATTGCGCGTCTTCCCATTGTGCTAGAAGCTTACAGTCCGCAGCAGTGGTTTTCAGATGGCGGACGATAAGATTGAGGAAGACCATGATCTACTTAGGTACGTTCCATTCTCGAAGCTGCGCAAGGCTGATGGTACCGACGATGTGATCGGGGTGTTGCCGGAGGCGTTCGCACTTCGGGAGGCAGAGCCCTATCTTTCGGCAACTTGGATTGAATATTTTGCGTCTCAGCCAGATCCCGTTGCCTCAGCTGTGCGCGCGGTCAGAAATAGCGCACTCAAGGTGACAACGAAGAGCGGGTTCACCAAGGGCAAACTGAGCGAAATTCGTTCAGCATGCAAAGCCCGTGGCCATCAGATTCGAATAGTCCATGAACGGGAGCCGGACAACGACGCCCACGTAGCAGTTCGTCGCTATCCCGCCGACGATTTGGAGCTTTTTGAATCGCTTGCCACCGACGCGTGGTCCGACTGGTTTCTAAACTCTTCGATTCCGTAGTTTCGCAATCGTGTCGCTCGGTACGCGGTGGTGGATGGTGCCGCCTGAGGGACTCGAACCCCCGACCAATAGTTTACAAAACTACTGCTCTACCATCTGAGCTAAGGCGGCACATTTACCCCTACGTATACCCCTGAAACGCGGTTTTGAAAAACATTGCGGCTTTCCAGCACCTTAGACGATTGATCCAGCGAATTACAAAACCGCTGCTCTACCAGCTGAGCTACAAGGGCATGGCGCTCCGGTAGCATATTCCATGCGCCAGTAAAGACAAAACTCCGTTCGCGACAGCTGATTGACCCGGCGAGGGCGGCCCCGCGCCATCCTGAAAACGGCAGGGCGGCTTCCTATATCAGGGCGAGATGCAATTACCTGGTTGAGGGTTTTCGCATGATCCGGCTCGTCATCATCTTCCCGCTTGTCGTGGTGGCCTGGCTTCTCGTGGTCAAGCTCGTCAGCGATTTGAAGAAAGCCAGCATCGACTGGACCGGCGTCACCACCATCATCGGCTTCATCGCGCTCGCCTTCTGGCTGCGCCATATCACCGGCATGGGATGAACCAGTGAGTAGGCAGTAGGGAATAGTGAGTAGGGAATGGCAGGTGGCCGCGTAGGCGACACTACTTCCTACTGACTATTTCCCACTTACTCAAAAAAGTTTCGAACCTTTTTCGCGGGCGCGACGACTGATGATCAAGAGGCGGATGGATCGCCTCTCCCACGCAACAGGAGATCATCATGTTCAAGCGCACCATTGTTTCCGGCCTCATCGCCACCTCCGTCGCCGCCGCCACGCTGGCCGGCACCGTTCAGCCCTCGGCCGCCCATGGCCATCACCACCACCGCGAGATCGGCATCGGCATTGCCGCCGGCGTCGGCGGGTTCGTACTCGGCAGCCTGCTCGCTCAGCAGCAGCAGCCGCAGCCTGTCTATGTCGACGAATATGGCGGCGGTTCCTCGCACGTCCGCCGCTGCCTCGCCCGCTACGCCAGCTACGACCCATACTCCGACACCTATGCCGGCTACGACGGCTATCGTCATTACTGCCAGCTCTGAGAGGAGGTGAACCGCCTCAGGCAACCGGAAGAAGGGGCTTCTCGGTGGCCCCTTCTTCTGCCGTCAGGGGGCTGGCCCTGCTGCGTTGACAGACTTTCAAGCGGAAACGGCTCCGCCGTCGGCGGTGTACAGCGATTTTCCGAGCGTCTAATCTCTCCCCAACGGCCAAACCGAGGAGGGACGCTTGGACGAACAGGACCCGAAGCAAGACTTGATCGAGCCCGTCTTTCGCAACGGCACGGTCACCACCGTCGGCATCCTGCTGGCGTTTTCGCTGGGCTTCATCACCCATTGGGCCGCCAATCCGATCCCTTGGCAAACGTACCATCTACTCGCCGTCGTGCCGATCCTGATCGGCATCGCGATGCAGATGCGGGCGCTGTCCTTGCTGCTCGACGTAAGTTCGCTGCAAAAGCCCATCTACGAGCGGGCGAACCGCATCTTCATCGCGGGCCTCATCTTCACCGCAAGCGGCGTCGGGCTGGCGATCCTGCTCGACTTCTTCGAGATTGCGGGCAAGAGCGCGCTGCCGAACGGCTAGCTACTGGCAGATGTCGCACCATTCGGCGCCGACCAGGCTCACCATGCGGTCGACGCCTATCCTGACGGCGGCATTGGTGGCGCCGGCCGCCGGCACGACCTCGTCAAAGGCCCGCAGCGACACATCGCAATAGACAGGCAGCGGCGAGGCGAGGCCGAAGGGGCAGACGCCGCCGACCGGATGCCCCGTGATCTCCGCCACCTGTTGGGCATCGAGCATGCGCGGCTTGCCGCCGAAGGCATCGCGCGATTTGCGGTTGTCGATGCGCGCGTCGCCGCGGGCGACCACCAGCAGCACCCGCTCGCCGACCCGCATGCAGATGGTCTTGGCGATCTGCCCCGGCTCGACGCCATGCGCCTCGGCGGCGAGCGCCACGGTCGCCGAACTTGTCGGCGTTTCGATCACCGCGATGTCGGGGGCATGCTCGGCGAAGAAGGCTTTGACGGACTTGAGGCTCATGCGTCTTCAGGCGGGAATGGATCGGATGCGCAGACTTCGACCGTTGCCGGACCGGTGTCAAGCCGGGCCAGAGTCAAGGCAAGCGCGTGGCGCTGACCTCGAACAGCGATGCCTCGGCAGCGCCTTGTGAAGAATGCCCGCCGATCATCCTGGTTATGTCGGTCGCCGCTTCGCGCACCAGCGGACCGATATCGGCCAGACGCTCCGGCGTCACCCGAACGGTGGGCCCGGACACCGAAACGCCGCCGATCGGCTCGCCGAACTCGTTGAAGATGGCGGCGGCCACGCAGCGCATTCCCGGGTGCCGCTCCTCGTCGTCGACCGACCAGCCGCGATGCTTGATCGCGACGAGATCACGGGCCAGCGCCGAAATGTCGGAAAGCGTCTTGTCGGTGAAGCGCTCCAGCCCGGCGCGACGCAGGATGGCAGCGACACGCTCGGGATCGAGATGCGCCAGCACCGCCTTGCCGATGCCGGAGGCATGGAAGGAGCTGCGCGTGCCCGGCCGGAAGAAGGCGCGGATCGCCTGGTGCGTCTCGACCTGGCTGACGAAGACGACGCAATCGTCCTCGGCGACGCCGAGATTGGCGGTCTCGCCGGTCTTCTCCATCAGTTCCTGCATGACGATGCGGGCGCGGTCGACCAGCTTGCGGCGGCGCAGGAACGCGGCGCCCATGCGGTAGGTCTCGACGCCGATCGACCACAGCTGGTCGGTGCCGTCGAACTCGACCATGCCGTGGTTCTCCAGCGTCGTCAGCATGCGGTAGGCGGTGGAGGCGGCAAGGCCGCTTTGCGCCGATATCTCGCTCAGCGACAGGCCGCTGCCTTCGGCGACGATGGCAAGGATGCGCAAGGCGCGGTCGAGCGACTGCACGGAGGCGGCTTCGGACGGGCCGTTGAAGGAGCGCGGACGGCCGCGCTGCCGCTTTTCGCTGGTTTCCATGGTGGGCATTCTCGCCGATTTCGCCGATTTAGCAATGAAAAAGTTTTTCATCGCTCCACGAGACTGAATTCTTGGAAAACGGAAAGCGTAGTGAAATCATATCGTAAAAGCTATTTTATAGAAATGAAAAAATATTCTGAAAAAATTGAAAAATAGCGGGCGTGCTGGCATGCTCAGCCAACCAACAAATTCGTGGAGGCTTGCAAATGGCCAGGATGCGCGCTGTCGACGCTGCCGTTCTCGTTCTCGAAAAGGAGGGCATTTCGTGCGCCTTCGGCGTGCCGGGCGCGGCGATCAACCCGCTTTATTCGGCGCTGAAGGCGAGGGGCACCATTCGCCACGTTCTCGCGCGCCATGTCGAAGGCGCCTCGCATATGGCCGAAGGCTATACGCGGGCCAAGGTCGGCAATATCGGCCTCTGCATCGGTACCTCCGGCCCGGCCGGCACCGACATGATCACCGGGCTCTATTCGGCGGCGGCCGATTCCATTCCGATCCTTTGCATAACTGGCCAAGCTCCCCGCGCGCGCCTCAACAAGGAGGATTTCCAGGCCGTCGACATCGCCGCGATCGCCTCGCCGGTCGCCAAATGGGCGGTCACCGTCATGGAACCCTATCTGGTGCCGATGGCGCTGCAGAAGGCCTTTCATCTGATGCGCTCGTCGCGGCCCGGCCCGGTCCTCATCGACCTGCCGGTCGATGTGCAGATGGCCGAGATTGAATTCGACATCGACGCCTACGAGCCGCTCGCCCCCTTCAAGCCGGCGATGACGCGCGCCCAGGCGGAGAAGGCGCTGACGATGCTCAATCAGGCGGAAAAGCCGTTGATCGTCGCCGGCGGCGGCATCATCAATGCCGACGCGTCGGACCTGCTGATCGAGTTCGCCGAGGTCACCGGCGTGCCGGTCATTCCGACGCTGATGGGCTGGGGCGCGATCCCTGATGACCATCGGCTGATGGCCGGCATGTGCGGGCTGCAGACCTCGCACCGCTACGGCAACGCCACCATGCTCGAGGCCGATTTCGTCTTCGGCATCGGCAATCGCTGGGCCAACCGCCACACCGGCTCCGTCGATGTCTACACGAAGGGCAAAAAGTTCATCCATGTCGATATCGAGCCCACCCAGATCGGTCGCGTCTTCGCGCCGGACCTCGGCGTCGTCTCGGATGCCGGCGCGGCGCTGAAGATGCTGCTCGACGTCGCCACCGAATGGCGGACGGCGGGCAAGCTGCGCGACTGGTCGGGCTGGGCGAAGGAATGCCAGCAGCGCAAGAAGACGATGAAGCGCAAGACGCATTTCGAGCAGGTGCCGCTGAAGCCGCAGCGCGTCTATGAGGAGATGAACAAGGCTTTCGGCCGCGATACCACCTATGTCACCACGATCGGCCTGTCGCAGATCGCCGGCGCGCAGTTCCTGCATGTCTACAAGCCGCGCAACTGGATCAATTGCGGCCAGGCAGGCCCGCTCGGCTGGACGCTGCCGGCCGCCCTCGGCGTGCGAGCGGCCGATCCGGACCGCGATATCGTCGCGCTCTCCGGCGACTACGATTTTCAGTTCATGATTGAGGAACTGGCGGTCGGAGCGCAGCACAGGCTGCCCTACATCCACGTCGTCGTGAACAACGCCTATCTCGGCCTGATCCGCCAGGCGCAGCGTGGCTTCTCGATGGACTATGAGGTCAGCCTCGCCTTCGAGAACGTCAACCGCGCCAACGACCCCGAGGCAGGCTACGGCGTCGACCATGTCGCGGTCGCCGAAGCGATGGGCTGCAAGGCGGTTAGGGTGCGTAAGCCGGAAGAGTTCGCCGGCGCCTTCAAGGAGGCGCAGCGCCTGATGAAGGAGCACCAGGTTCCGGTCGTTCTGGAATTCATCCTCGAGCGCATCACCAACATTTCCATGGGCACGGAAATCGACAAGATCACCGAGTTCGAGGAATTGGCCGAACGCAATGAGGATGCGCCGACGGCCATCATGATGTTGGATTGAGCCCGGCGGGGAGAAGGAGAAAAAGAATGCCGCGTTTTTCAGCCAATCTGTCGATGCTCTTTGGCGAGCACGAGTTCCTCGACCGCTTCGATGCCGCCGCCCGCGCCGGCTTCAAGGGCGTCGAATATATCGGCCCTTACGATCATGCGCCGGACGTCGTCGCCGCGCGCCTGAAGAAGAACGGGCTGACGCAGGTTCTGTTCAACTTGCCGCCGGGCGACTGGGCAAAGGGCGAGCGCGGCATAGCCGTGCTTCCCGATCGGGTACCGGAATTCCGGCAAGGGGTGGCCAAGGCCATCACCTATGCGCATGCGCTCGGCTGCGAGCAGATCAACTGCCTTGCCGGCATCGCCCCACAGGGAGCCGACCGAGCGGTGCTGGAGAACGTCTTTGCCGAGAATCTGGCTTTCGCGGCCGAGAAGCTGGAGCAGGCCGGCATCAGGCTTTTGATCGAGCCGATCAACACCCGGGACATTCCGGGCTTCTTCCTGAATTATTCCGACCAGGCGCTGGCGCTGATCGACCGCATAGGCTCGAAGAACCTGTTCCTGCAATACGACATCTACCACATGCAGATCATGGAGGGGGATCTCGCCCGTACCATCGAGGCAAACCTCGACCGTATCACGCATATCCAGCTTGCGGACAATCCCGGACGTCACGAGCCGGGGACGGGCGAGATCAACTATCCCTTCCTCTACGAGCACATCGACCGGCTCGGCTATGCCGGCTGGATTGGCGCCGAATACAAGCCGAAGGCCGGCACGGACGCAGGGCTGGGCTGGTTCAAGGCATTGGCCGGCCAGGGCAGCGCGGCCGCCTAAAGCCTTCCTTCTCCCCGTCACTATACGGGGAGAAGGTGCCGGCAGGCGGATGAAGGGCAGCGCCGTACCTTCGGCTAGTTGCAGTTACGAATTTCAGGAGCGAAACAATGGAAACCATCGGCTTTATTGGCCTCGGCATCATGGGCGCGCCGATGGCGGGGCATTTGCTGGATGCCGGCTACCCCGTCGTCGCCAGCGACCATCGCTCCAAACCGCCGGCTGACCTGATCGGCAAAGGGCTGAAGACCGTCACCGGCCATGCCGCCGTGGCGAAGGCGGCTGATGTCATCATCACGATGGTGCCGGACACGCCGCAGGTGGCCGACGTGCTGTTCGGCGAGAACGGCGTCGCCTCCGGCCTGTCCAAAGGCAAGCTCGTCATCGACATGAGCTCGATCTCGCCGATCGAGACCAAGACCTTCGCGAAAAAGATCAACGATCTCGGCTGCGACTATCTCGACGCGCCGGTATCGGGCGGCGAGGTCGGCGCCAAGGCTGCCTCGCTCACCATCATGGTCGGCGGCGAGGAACAAGCCTTCGAGCGCGCAAAGCCGGTGTTCGAGAAGATGGGCAAGAACATCACCCTCGTCGGCCCGAACGGCGTCGGCCAGACGACCAAGGTCGCCAACCAGATCGTCGTGGCGCTCACCATCGAGGCGGTCGGCGAAGCGCTTGTCTTCGCCTCGAAGGCGGGCGCCGATCCGGCCAAGGTTCGCCAAGCGCTGATGGGCGGGCTCGCCGCCTCGCGCATCCTCGAAGTGCATGGCGAGCGCATGATCAAGCGCACCTTCGCGCCGGGTTTTCGCATCGAGCTGCACCAGAAGGACCTCAACCTGGCGCTGGAGGGCGCCAAGGCGCTCGGTGTCTCGCTGCCCAACACCTCGACGACGCAGCAACTATTCAACTCATGCGCGGCCAATGGCGGGGCGAAGGAAGATCACTCGGCGCTGGTCAGGGCGCTGGAGCGGATGGCCAATTTCGAGGTCGGCGGCCAAGCAACCGAAGCCAAGGGCAAAGCAGCATAGGTCGGGAGAAGGCGGCGCAACGTTCCCAAGCTGCCAGCTCTTGCCTGCCAAGAACGGGTTCCTGCGTCAAACGCCGGAGCCCGTTTCTCATAT
Organism: Mesorhizobium sp. M4B.F.Ca.ET.058.02.1.1; assembly: GCF_003952505.1. NCBI lineage: Bacteria > Pseudomonadati > Pseudomonadota > Alphaproteobacteria > Hyphomicrobiales > Phyllobacteriaceae > Mesorhizobium > Mesorhizobium sp. M4B.F.Ca.ET.058.02.1.1. The sequence goes on from NZ_CP034450.1 coordinate 649,123, forward strand.
TCCGCGCAACCACGAGATGAGCGTCGGCGCAAATCGCGATGTGGTTAGGGAAATTGCTGGTTGATGTCCGCCAGCTTGAACTTGTCGATTTCAGCCCCGATCCGCTCAAGCGCAAGAACAAGTGTGCCGTTCTCGAACGCCTGGCTGAGAGCTCCGTCAACCCACCTTTCATCGGCCAGGTTGCAGGCGACCCGATGATGGATCTCCGTGGCGTCCATGGAGGTCAAGTCTCCTGGACTTTTGGGCAGCCAGGTCTCCCAACAGGCATCGTCGAGAAATTTTTTGATATCGGCGGGATTTTCAAGCGTATGGACAAGCCGAAATATGTCTTCCATCAACACATGGTAGCGGTCGTTCGCCTCGTCGTAGAACTCCGATGGAGTGAGCGTTCGTAGAGTGCCGATTGTGCTCGCAAGAAACGCAAGCCATTCGCCCCGATCTGAGAACGTCTCGAACATCCAGGTCGCTCGTTCAATCCTCGGAAAGGAACTTTCGCGCCGCATAAAGGCTCACCGCCGCCGCGTTGGAAACGTTCAACGAGCGTATCGCACCCGGCATGTCGAGGCGGGCGAGCGCCGTCACCGTCTCGCGCGTCTTCTGACGCAGGCCTTTGCCTTCGGCGCCCAACACCAGCGCGATTTTGTCGCCGGCGAATGTTTTCTCCAACTCGGCCGGTCCGTCCGAATCGAGGCCGATGGTCTGGAAGCCGGCCTCATGCAACTGGCCGAGCGCGTCGGCGAGGTTCTTCACCTCAATCTGATCAATATGTTCCAGCGCGCCGGAGGCGGATTTCGCCAGCACGCCCGATTCCTGCGGGCTGTGGCGGGCCGTGGTGATCAGCGCGCCGGCGCCGAAGGCGACCGCGGAGCGCAGGATCGCGCCGACATTGTGCGGATCGGTGACCTGGTCGAGCACGAGCACCAACTGAGTGTCGCCAAGCGCGTCAAGGCGCTTCGGCTTCAGCGGCTCGGCCTCGATCAGCACGCCCTGATGCACGGCATCCGACCCGGTGATCCTGTCGATCTCCTTTGGCTCGACCAGCTCGGCCTTGAAGGGCAGGGCGGCGAGGTCGGCGATCGCCAGCCGCTCGGCGGCGTTGCGCGTCACCAGCATTTTCCTGATCTTGCGCCGTGAATTGTCGAGCGCGGCTCGCACCGTGTGCAGGCCATAGAGCCGCATCAGGCCGTCGCCGGGGGATTCGCCCGGCGGCAGCGGCTGGCGCGGCCGGAATGCGGGTGCGCCGCCGGCCTTCTGGTCGCGGTGGGCGCGACGCAGCTTGGCGTAGTGAGTGTCTTTGGGTGTTCCGGGCTTGTTGTCTTTGCTCATGGCGGGCTTCTATAGCCGTGTCGTCGGGCCATGGATACTGGCAGAAGCCGGCTTGCCGAGGATGCTGTCAAATTCAGCGCATTTTGCCGGGACGTGCGGTTGACACCCACCAGCCTTGCCGCCATAAGGCGCTTCGCTGATTTCGGAGAAGACTTCTACTCGGGCTCCGGATCGGCAAATGCCTCGTTGCATGGCTCCGGCGGCAGACTGGAGAGGTGCCCGAGTGGTTAAAGGGGACGGACTGTAAATCCGTTGGCTTAGCCTACGTTGGTTCGAATCCAACCCTCTCCACCACTGCCGGCCCGGAAGCCCTGAAACGAAAAAGTCTCGGACCGAAAAGCGCATGGCGCTTTTTGGGTGAATCCGGTACTTCAGTGTAAGGCGCGGGTATAGCTCAGTGGTAGAGCAGCAGCCTTCCAAGCTGAATATGCGGGTTCGATTCCCGCTACCCGCTCCAGATTTCCGGCATGAAAGGCACGCGGAAGTGCCGCCCAGAAATCCTGGGAGTCAAACGCTTGGCTGCCTGGCCTAGGCAACCGGTATCAGCCGGCGCCTTCTTTCGTCCAGCGACACGATGGCAAGGCCGCTGGCCACCACCAGCAGGATGCCGCAAACGGCGAGCGCGTTGGGAAACTGGCCGAACACCAGCAGGCCTGAGATGACCGCCCAGACGGTGAAGCAATAGTAGAACGGCGCCACCGCGCTCGTCGGTCCGACGCGATAGGCCATGAAGATGAAGAAATGGCCGAAGATCAGGAACAGTCCGGCGCCGGCGATGAGCAAGAGGTGGCGGGGCTCCGGCATGACCCAGCGCTCGGAAACGAGATGCGCGACGCCGGAGCCGACCAGCACGACTACGACGGCGGAAATGGCGACGATCATGCCCGGCACCTCGGCGCCGACCTTGCGGCCGGCAAGATCTCGTGCGGCCGACAGGACCGCGTTGCCGAGCGCCAGCAAGGCATAGACCGAAATCCCTTGCATCGTCGGCTGCGCCACCATCAGCGCGCCGATGAAGCCGACCCCGATCAGCGCCATGCGCGCGCCGCCGATACGCTCGCCGAACAGCACCGAGGCGCCGACCAGCATCAGCAGCGGCGTGATCTGCCCGAGCGCCGTTGAATCGGCGATCTGCATGTTGGCGAGCGCCACGACGTAGCAAAGGATCGCCGCCAGTTCGAGCAGGTTGCGGCGCAGAACCTTCCTTTCGAAGATCAAAGGGACCTGCCTGGCGTAGCCGAGCAGGACAAGCAGCGGGACTCCCCAGAGCGCCGCCGCGATGCCGCGCAGGAACAGCACCTCGTAGGGCGGCAGGCCGGTGGTGGCGAGCTTCATCATCGTATCGTTGACCAGATAGGACCCGGTCGAGACGACCATGAACAGCGGACCGCGGAGGTTTGTCGGGATGAACTGCATCGAGCGAGGAGATCAGACCCGTGCAGCGGCGGCAATGGGCCAGTCGCGGAGCCGGCTTCGCCCATTTCATTTTCCGCTGGACGTCCTATATGCATGCCACATCCCCCCGAAATCGGATCATGGGTTCTGACCGGGCGGGCGCGCTCAGCCACAAGGCACTTGTGTTTTTCAGCCGTTGTCGCTAATCGCCCCGCATTCGACTGAACTGAATGTCCAGGCCGTCCAAGGAAAGAGACTATGGCAAAAGGTAAATTCGAGCGCACCAAGCCGCATGTGAACATTGGCACGATCGGCCACGTCGATCATGGCAAGACGTCGCTGACGGCGGCGATCACGAAGTATTTTGGCGAATACAAGCGCTATGACCAGATCGACGCGGCACCCGAAGAGAAGGCGCGCGGCATCACGATCTCGACGGCGCACGTCGAATACGAGACGGCCAACCGCCACTATGCCCACGTCGACTGCCCCGGCCACGCCGACTATGTGAAGAACATGATCACCGGCGCGGCGCAGATGGACGGCGCGATCCTGGTCGTTTCGGCCGCCGACGGCCCGATGCCGCAGACGCGCGAGCACATCCTGCTCGCCCGCCAGGTCGGCGTGCCGTCGATCGTGGTGTTCCTGAACAAGGTCGACCAGGTCGACGACGCCGAGCTGCTTGAGCTGGTCGAGCTCGAGGTTCGCGAGCTCCTGACCAAGAACGAATTCCCCGGCGACGACATTCCGATCGTCAAGGGCTCGGCGCTGGCGGCGCTTGAGGACTCCAACAAGACCATCGGCGAGGACGCGATCCGCGAGCTGATGGCGCAGGTCGACGCCTACATCCCGACGCCGGTGCGTCCGCTGGACAAGCCGTTCCTGATGCCGATCGAGGACGTGTTCTCGATCTCGGGCCGCGGCACGGTTGTGACCGGCCGCGTCGAGCGCGGCGTGGTCAAGGTCGGCGAGGAACTGGAGATCGTCGGCATCCGTCCGACGACCAAGACGACCTGTACGGGCGTCGAGATGTTCCGCAAGCTGCTCGACCAGGGCCAGGCCGGCGACAACATCGGCGCGCTGCTGCGCGGCGTCGACCGTGAGGGCGTCGAGCGCGGCCAGGTTCTGGCCAAGCCGGGTTCGGTGAAGCCGCACAAGAAGTTCGTGGCCGAAGCCTACATCCTGACCAAGGACGAGGGCGGCCGCCACACGCCGTTCTTCACCAACTACCGTCCGCAGTTCTACTTCCGCACCACTGACGTGACCGGCATCGTGACGCTGCCGGCCGGCACCGAGATGGTGATGCCTGGCGACAACATCACGGTCGACGTCGAGCTGATCGTGCCGATCGCCATGGAAGAGAAGCTGCGCTTCGCCATCCGTGAAGGCGGCCGCACCGTCGGTGCCGGCATCGTCGTCACCATCAAAGAATAATCGATTCGGCATTCGCTGGTTCGATAAGAAAAGGGCGGTCTTCGGGCCGCCCTTTTTCGTTTTCGCCTGTGCGAATTGCTATAGTTTACCGAGCTGACTCAAGCCTGTTGCAAGCTTCGGCGCCGCAACTAGTATAGGTTGCATCAAGGGGCTTACGGACGTGGTTGCAGGGCGCCGTTCAACGGGACAGGCATGGTGGGCACTGGGGCTGGTCTGCCTGGTGCTGCTGCTTGCAATGGCCAATTGCAGCCTTGCTGCTGGCGCGAAAGAGTCCGATCGCGGTCCGCCGATGCGCTTCGTCGTCGTGCGCAGCAACGCAGTAGGGTGCGAACCCAACTGTCCCGAGTGGATTTCGGCGGAAGGCACGATCGAAGCTGGCACGCCGGCGCTGCTCAAGCGCATGCTCAAGCGGCTTGGCGGGCGAAAACTGCCGATCGTGGTGGATTCTCCCGGCGGCAATGTCGACGCGGCGCTGACGCTCGGCCGGCTGATCCGCAGGAGCGGGCTGGATATCGCCGTCGGTAAGACCTGGTTCGACGGCTGCATGCCGGACGACAAGGATTGCACGGCCAACAAAGGCAGCGACGCCGGCTATTTCGGCGAACCTTATGCCAGCGGCGCCATCTGCAATTCCGCCTGTCCGCTGATGTTTGCCGGCGGCGTACGCCGCGTCGTCGGCGAATGGGCCTATCTCGGCGTGCACCAGATCACCACGACCTACATCAGGACGAAACTGCTCTACCGAACCACATACAAGGTGGTGAACGGCAAGAAGAAGGTCATCAGCACGAAGGTCGTCAGCCGCAAGAATGCCGGCAGCTACAAGACCTACGAGATGAGCAAGGCGGTGGAGAAGAGGCTGGCCGCCTATTTCCGGGACATGGGCGTTGGCGAGGACGTGCTCACAACGATGAAGAACACGCCGGCCAGCGATATCCATCAGCTGGCCCTCGAAACCATGCTGCGGATGGGTCTCGTCACCAGCATGGATTCGGTCGACCTCCTCACCGCCGCCGCCATCTGCAAGGCGAGGCCGGAGCCGGCAAATTGCCGTGAGATACCAGCGAACAAGGATGCGGCGCCGGCCGCCGCCGTGGCCGCCGAGGTCAAGCCTGCACCCGCCACTGCGGCCAGGCAGGAGATCGTCAAGCGCGACGAGGACATGCGCTTCGTCGTGGTTCGCGGCAGCAATCCGCTCTGCAATCCGGATTGCCCCGAATGGATCTCGGCCGAAGGCACGATCACAGCTTACACGCCGGAGCGGCTGCGTGACATGCTCGACAGCATTGGCCGGCGCAGGCTGCCCTTGGTGATCAACTCGCCGGGCGGCGACGTGCTGGGAGCGCTCGCGGCTGGCCGGCTGATCCGCGAGCACAAACTCGACGTCGCCATTGCTCGGACCGATTTCGTCGGCTGTGATTTGACAGCGCGGGATTGCGCGGCCGACAGCGAAGCTCGCGCCGGGCTTACCGTGGATGCCGAAGGCGTATGCAATTCAGCCTGCGCGATCATGCTTGCCGGCGGTGTCCGGCGGCTTGTCGGCCCGCGGGCGCGGCTCAGCGTGCATTCGCTGGGGATGGAGAAGCAGGTCAGGACCTACCTCGAAGACATGGCGATCGGCAGCGACCTTTTCGCGGCGATGCAGTCGGTGCTCTATTCCAGCCATCGCCAACTCGAGCCGGAGATGATGCTGAAGGTCGGGCTGACGACTGGACCGCAATCGGTCGACGCGCTGACCGGCGCCACCATCTGCGCCGCGACGCCGAAGCCCGAGAACTGCCGCGTGGCGCCGTCGCCCAATGCCCAGGCCGAGGCGCCCGCCAAACTCTAGAGAGTGAAACCCCAAGCGACCGGCAGCCACCACAGGCCGCCACTCATCAAAGGTCGAAATCGTGATCGTTAGGGGGGACCTTCTCGGTCGGGCGTCTGAAAATGTCCACCTTGATAGGCTGTTCGAAAACCAGCTTCCCCTCTGCATCACTTTGAGCGGCGGCCTCGATCGCCATGACGATTGACCGATGCCTCTGTTTGACCACATCCCCTCGCGTTGGATCAACGGCTACGATGCGCTCAAGGAACTGGTCCGGCGTGTCGAATTTTTCGCTGCGTGTGTAGGTTAAGGTTCGCACGCGACGGATGCTGCCGCCAGCATCGGCCGCGTCCATTGCTGTCTGCGCCGCCGCCCGAACGAGCGTTTCGTCCTCGACCAGACGCAGCGCTTCAAAGAAGTTTCCGCTGGCTGTCGGCTCGATCACGATCAGCATTCCGTCAGGCGTGAGGACACGCATTGCTTCGATCAGAGCCGCAAACATGCCGGATTGCGGCACATGGTGCAGGGTATTCACCATCAGGACACGATCAAAGGATGACGGCTCAAATGGCAAGCTCTCTGCCACGGCTATTGTGAAGCTGGCCGATGGTACGGTAGCGGCGGCGGCTTTGACTGCCTGGTGCTCAGGGTCGATTCCCGAAACAATCGCGCCTGCAGCGCAGAGCTGCTTGGCCAGTCCGCCGCTACCACAGCCGACGTCGAGTATCCGGAGGCCGTCAATCGCGCCAAGCGACCGGATCACCGCCAAAGGATTGTCTATCGACTGCATGACTTGTGTCCCTTCAAAGTCGCAGCAGGTGAAAATCACACAGCGCAAGAAAATCTGGAAGACCGCAGTTGGTCATGGCGTGAATTAGGCAAGGAACTGACGGATGCAACGAGTCGAACTCGGTCGCTCAGAGTGATTGGTTTTGGCTCTGGAGGCGAACTGGCCATCGAGGCAGGTTGAGCCGTCTTCGATCTTTCCGCTATCGTCCGCGGCAAGCGACAGGCGAGGATCGATGATGAACGAGGATATTCCGACACTGTTCGAGTGGGCCGGCGGCGCCGAGGCGCTCAGCCGCCTGACGCAGACCTTCTACGACAAGGTGGCGCGCGATCCGATCGTCGGCCCGGTGTTCAGGCACATGTCGCCGGACCATCCCGCCCATGTCGCGGCCTTTATCGGCGAGGTGTTCGGCGGACCGAAGACTTACAGCGAAAAGCATGGCGGCCACCGCGAGATGGTGATGCATCATCTCGGCAAGCACCTGAGCGAGGAACAGCGGCGGCGCTGGATCAACCTTCTCGCCGACGCCGCCGACGAGGTCGGCCTGCCCGACGACCCCGAATTCCGCTCCGCCTTCATGGGCTATGTCGAATGGGGATCGCGGCTGGCGAAGATGAATTCCAATCTCGGCGAGACGTGCGATCCGAAAACGGAGCCGATGCCCGCCTGGGGCTGGGGCGTGCCCGGCGGACCCTACAAGCCGCCGGCGGGAAAATCGTAGCAGTGGAGCCTCGAAGCACGCTCGTTCGATGGCGGCAATGGCAGGGCCCTGGCATCGAACACCTTATCCTGAGGCAGGACTCCGGTGGGATATCGGCCGAGTCCGTGGCGATCTCGGCCGACCATGCGCCGTTCGCGGTCCACTACCGCATTTCATGCGACCCCGACTGGCGCGCCAGGGAGGTCGAGGTCGGCATCGTCGGCGGCGGGCGCTTCCGGCTCGAGACGGACGGCATCGGCAACTGGTCGAAGGACGGCGTTGCGATCCCGGACCTGACCGGGGCGCTCGACCCCGATCTCACCGTCACGCCCTTCACCAACACGCTGCCGATCCAGCGGCTGGGGCTGAAGCCTGGCGAAAGCGCCGAGATTGCCGCAGCCTTCATCGAACTCCCGGAACTGACCATCGTCAAAAGCCCGCAGCGCTACACATGTCTCGATGAGGACAGACGCTATCTCTATGAGTCACTCAGGAGTGGCTTCCGGCGGGAAATCGAGGTTGATCGGGAGGGGCTGGTCGTTACCTATCCGGATTTCTGGCAAAGGATATGAATCGACCGCAGACCACTCTTTACAGAGCGCCCGGAAGCTTTTAGGAAGCGCCTGCGCCGAAACGCGTATGTACGGGCATAGCTCAGTTGGTAGAGCGGCGGTCTCCAAAACCGCAGGTCGTAGGTTCGAGCCCTGCTGCCCGTGCCATTTTTCCCGAAATGGCCGATTTCAATATCGTCGATAGCCCACCTGGTCCTTGAAAACCCATGGGTGGCTTGCCATTTGGTGGGAACTGGGGCATAAGGCGCCCATAGCCGGGACGGAACGACTGGATGGTTCCGAGGCGGCGTTTGGCCATAAAGCGGACACTTGCCACTTGCGTGGATCAAGAATCGGTTTTATGTAGACAGAACAGACACGCGACGCGTGGAGCTGGGAAGCCGGCTTTACGCGTCCGATTTGCATGGGCGAAATGGATGCGCTGATTCGGCGCCGCCATGAAGTCCGAGCGGCATGTCCCGGCCTGCGGGATCATCCAGGAGACCCGGCCAACGGGTCTTGAAGACAGAGCGGCATATGGCTTCGAAAACCACAAACCCTTTCACCTTTCTCCAGCAGGTTCGCGCGGAGACCGCCAAGGTGACCTGGCCGTCGCGACGCGAAACGATGATCTCGACGGTGATGGTCCTGGTGTTCGCGGTCATCGCGATGATCTTTTTCTTCACCGCCGACATAGCCATGGGCTACGCGATCGAGTGGATTCTGGGGCTGGGACGCTAAGTCCGGCGATTACGGAGAAGTCGTGAAATGACTGCGCGGTGGTACATCGTCCACGCCTATTCGAACTTTGAGAAGAAGGTCGCCGAGGACATCGAGAACAAGGCCAAGCAGAAGGGCCTATCCGGTGACATCGAGCAGATCGTGGTGCCGACAGAGAAGGTTGTGGAGATACGCCGTGGCCGCAAGGTCGATGCCGAGCGCAAGTTCTTCCCAGGCTATGTGCTGCTCAAGGCCAACCTGACCGATGCAGTGTTCTCGCTGGTCAAGAACACGCCGAAGGTGACGGGCTTCCTGGGCGACTCCAAGCCCGTGCCGATCACCGAGACCGAGGCGCAGCGCATCCTGAACCAGGTGCAGGAAGGCGTCGAGCGGCCGAAGCCCTCGGTCACTTTCGAGATCGGCGAGGCGATCCGCGTCTCGGACGGCCCGTTCGCGTCGTTCAACGGTTTCGTCCAGGAAGTGGACGAGGAGCGGGCGCGGCTCAAGGTGGAAGTTTCGATCTTCGGGCGCGCTGTGCCCGTCGATCTCGAATTCGGACAGGTCGAAAAGGGCTGATCCGAATACCCGCGCCGAAAGGCGTCGGGATGCCCTGCGCCGCTACGGCTCAGGGAAGGTGGCGCGAAGATCGCGCGGCCATGAACGGGTGGGAGGCGAACGCGACTTTAGCCGGCCGCGGGAACCGCACCACCAGACTGCAACCGCCGGTGCTTCCCTGACAGTGGGACCGGCATGAGAAAAGGCAGGAATAGAGATGGCTAAGAAAGTTGCAGGCCAGCTCAAGCTCCAGGTTGCCGCGGGCTCGGCTACGCCGTCGCCCCCGATCGGCCCGGCGCTTGGTCAGCGCGGCATCAACATCATGGAGTTCTGCAAGGCGTTCAACGCGCAGACCCAGGAGCTGGAAAAGGGGTCGCCGATCCCGGTCGTCATCACCTACTACCAGGACAAGTCGTTCACCTTCGTCATGAAGACGCCGCCGGTGAGCTACTTCCTGAAGAAGGCCGCCAACCTGAAGTCGGGCTCGAAGGAGCCGGGCAAGGTCAAGGCCGGCACGATCAGCCGCGACAAGGTGCGCGCGATCGCCGAGCAGAAGATGAAGGACCTGAACGCAAACGACGTCGAAGCGGCCATGCGCATGGTCGAGGGCTCTGCCCGCTCGATGGGTCTGGAAGTGGTGGGCTGAAGATCATGGCAAAGATTGCAAAGCGTATCGCCAAGACCCGCGAAGGCATCGATCCGAACAAGTCCTACGCGCTCTCTGAGGCGCTGAAGCTGCTCAAGGAGCGGTCCTCGGTGAAATTCGACGAGACCATCGAAGTCGCGATGAATCTCGGCGTCGACCCGCGCCATGCCGACCAGATGGTCCGCGGCGTGGTCAATCTGCCGAACGGCACCGGCCGCTCGGTGCGTGTGGCCGTGTTCGCGCGCGGCGACAAGGCTGAGGAAGCCAAGGCCGCCGGCGCCGATATCGTTGGCGCCGAGGATCTGGTCGACATCGTCCAGAAGGGCACGATCGATTTCGATCGCTGCATCGCGACGCCGGATATGATGCCGCTGGTCGGCCGTCTCGGTAAGGTGCTCGGCCCGCGCGGCATGATGCCGAACCCGAAGGTCGGCACGGTGACCACCGATGTCGCCGCTGCCGTCAAGGCCTCGAAGGGCGGCGCCGTGGAGTTCCGCGTCGAGAAGGCCGGTATCGTCCATGCCGGCGTCGGCAAGATTTCGTTCGACGTCAAGGCGCTGGAAGAGAATGTGCGCGCCTTCGCCGATGCGGTGAACAAGGCCAAGCCGTCCGGCGCCAAGGGCAACTACGTCAAGAAGGTGTCGGTCACCTCGACGATGGGGCCCGGCCTCAAGCTCGACATCGCGACGCTCGCCGCGTCCTGATACGAACTGTTCTGATCGGCCGCTAACAGGCTGATCCGCAAAGAATTCCGGGCCTCCGATCCGTCGGCGGCCCGGTACCCCGGAGGCCGAAAGGCTTCCGGATATCCTGTCCGAGATTGCAGGCGGCCCAACAGCCTTAATTCATGTGGGCCTGCATGAGACGGGTGAAGACCCGACAAAGGAGCGAGAAGCTCCAATGAAAGGTTCGAACCGTGTTTGCCTTTTGTCTGCGCACCATTCGGCCTGCCGATTGGTGTGGCGAAAGGGGCAGGATCCTCGAGCGTCGTTCGGGAGATCCGTTACTGGATGGCCCGGCCGGCAAAAGGCAACCCGACGCCTGTCATCGTGAATGGGAATGTTCCCATTGATGGGGCAGGGGTCAACTGGAGATAGGCAGTGGACAGAGCGGAAAAACGCGAACTCGTCACGGGCCTGAATGATGCGTTTTCGAACGCGGGTTCAGTTGTCGTGGCCCACTACGCTGGTATCACCGTCGCGCAAATGAACGACCTTCGGTCGAAGATGCGCGCCGCCGGTGGCACCGTCAAAGTCGCGAAGAACCGTCTCGCCAAAATCGCTCTTCAGGGCACGGACTCCGCATCGATCATCGACCTGTTCAAGGGACAGACGCTGGTCGCTTATTCGGAGGATCCGATTGCGGCGCCGAAGGTCGCGTCCGACTTCGCCAAGGGAAATGACAAGCTCGTCATTCTCGGCGGCGCAATGGGCACCACCTCGCTCAACGCCGACGGTGTGAAGGCACTCGCCACACTGCCGTCGCTCGACGAGCTGCGCGCCAAGCTGGTTGGCATGATCGCCACGCCGGCAACCCGGATCGCCCAGATCGTCAATGCACCCGCGGCTTCGGTCGCGCGCGTCATCGGCGCTTACGCCCGGAAGGACGAGGCGGCATGAGGCCGTTCCTCGCTATCACAAACACACGTTCGAACCTTACGAAGGAATATGCAAATGGCTGATCTCGCAAAGATCGTAGACGACCTTTCGAAGCTGACCGTCCTCGAGGCGGCTGAGCTGTCGAAGCTCCTGGAAGAGAAGTGGGGCGTTTCGGCTGCCGCTCCGGTAGCGGTTGCCGCTGCTGGCGGCGCTGGTGCCGCTGCCGCCGCTCCGGCCGAAGAGAAGACGGAATTCGACGTCGTTCTCGCCGACGCCGGCGCCCAGAAGATCAACGTCATCAAGGAAGTCCGCGCCATCACCGGCCTTGGCCTCAAGGAAGCCAAGGACCTGGTCGAAGCGGCTCCGAAGCCGGTCAAGGAAGGCGTTTCCAAGGCCGATGCCGACAAGTTCAAGGCGCAGCTGGAAGCAGCCGGCGCCAAGGTTGAGCTGAAGTAAGCTTTGGTTGAGGCGGGCGGCCTCGCGCCGCCCGCCACTCCCTTGACGTCAAGGGAGCCAAAGAGCGCGAGACGTACGGAAACCTCTTTCCTGAGGGCCGCGGAACGGCCTTCAGGAAACGGGTTTTCTCCCGTTTTAACCGGCCGCCGACTGGCGGCGGGAAAACAGATCAGGGGCTGCCGCCGAGGCGGCCCGGAATGCAAGGCGAGCCGCGGCGAGGTTCGCCCCGAGAATCGAGCTAAGGAGCGACGATGGCCCAGACCCAGACTTTCAATGGCCGCAGACGCGTACGCAAGTTCTTCGGAAAGATCCCGGAAGTTGCGGAGATGCCGAACCTGATCGAGGTTCAGAAGGCATCCTACGACCAGTTCCTGATGGTGGACGAGCCCAAGGGCGGCCGTCCCGATGAGGGACTGCAGGCCGTTTTCAAGTCGGTCTTCCCGATCTCCGATTTTTCCGGCTCCTCGATGCTGGAGTTCGTGAAGTACGAGTTCGAAGGACCGAAATTCGACGTTGACGAATGCCGTCAGCGCGACCTGACCTACGCCGCGCCGCTGAAGGTGACGCTGCGCCTCATCGTGTTCGATATCGACGAGGATACCGGCGCGAAGTCGATCAAGGACATCAAGGAGCAGGACGTCTACATGGGCGACATGCCGCTCATGACGTCCAACGGCACCTTCATCGTCAACGGCACCGAGCGCGTCATCGTCTCGCAGATGCACCGCTCGCCGGGCGTCTTCTTCGACCATGACAAGGGCAAGTCGCACTCGTCGGGCAAGCTCCTGTTTGCCGCGCGCGTCATTCCCTATCGCGGCTCGTGGCTCGACATCGAGTTCGACTCCAAGGACGTCGTGCACGCCCGCATCGACCGCCGGCGCAAGATCCCGGTGACGTCGCTGCTGATGGCGCTCGGCATGGACGGCGAGGAGATCCTGTCGACCTTCTACAACAAGATCACCTACAAGCGCGCCGGCGATCACTGGCGCATTCCCTTCAACGTCGAGCGCTTCCGCGGACTCAAGGCCGTCGGCGACCTCGTCGATGCCGACACCGGCGAGATCGTCGTCGAGGCCGGCAAGAAGATCACCGCGCGCCAGGCCCGCCAGCTCGGCGAAAAGGGCCTGAAGGCGATCAAGGCGACTGACGAGGATCTGCTCGGCAACTACCTCGCCGAGGACATCGTCAACTACGCCACCGGCGAGATATTCCTCGAGGCCGGCGACGAGATCGACGACAAGACGCTGAAGGTGCTGCTCGGCACCGGCGAGCAGGAAATCCAGATCCTCGACATCGACCACGTCAATGTCGGCGCCTACATCCGCAACACGCTCGCCGTCGACAAGAACGAGAGCCGGCAGGACGCGCTGTTCGACATCTACCGCGTCATGCGCCCGGGCGAGCCGCCGACGCTCGAGACCGCCGAAGCCATGTTCAACTCGCTGTTCTTCGACAGCGAACGCTATGACCTGTCGGCCGTCGGCCGCGTCAAGATGAACATGCGCCTCGAGCTCAAGGCCGAGGATACGGTGCGTGTGCTGCGCAAGGAAGACATCCTGGCCGTGGTCAAGACGCTGGTGGAACTGCGCGACGGCAAGGGCGAGATCGACGACATCGACAATCTCGGCAACCGCCGCGTGCGCTCGGTCGGCGAGCTGATGGAAAACCAGTACCGCGTCGGCCTGCTGCGCATGGAGCGCGCGATCAAGGAACGCATGTCCTCGATCGAGATCGACACGGTGATGCCGCAGGACCTGATCAACGCCAAGCCGGCGGCCGCCGCCGTGCGCGAGTTCTTCGGTTCCTCGCAGCTGTCGCAGTTCATGGACCAGACCAACCCGCTGTCGGAGATCACCCACAAGCGCCGCCTTTCGGCGCTTGGACCGGGCGGTCTGACGCGTGAGCGCGCCGGCTTCGAGGTGCGCGACGTGCATCCGACGCATTACGGCCGCATCTGCCCGATCGAGACGCCGGAAGGCCCGAATATCGGTCTGATCAACTCGCTGGCGACCTTCGCGCGCGTCAACAAGTACGGCTTCATCGAGAGCCCGTACCGCAAGATCGTCAACGGCAAGCTGACCAACGAGGTCGTCTACCTGTCGGCGATGGAAGAAGCCAAGCACCATGTCGCGCAGGCCAACGCCGAGCTCGACAAGAATGGCGGCTTCGTTGACGAATTCGTCATCTGCCGCAACGCCGGCGAAGTGATGATGGCGCCGCGCGAGAACGTCGACCTGATGGACGTGTCGCCGAAGCAGATGGTTTCGGTGGCGGCGGCGCTCATCCCGTTCCTCGAGAACGACGACGCCAACCGCGCGCTGATGGGCTCGAACATGCAGCGTCAGGCCGTGCCGCTGGTGCGCGCCGAGGCGCCGTTCGTCGGCACCGGCATGGAGCCGATCGTCGCCCGTGACTCGGGCGCCGCCATCGGCGCCCGCCGCGGCGGCATCGTCGACCAGGTGGACGCGACGCGTATCGTCATCCGCGCCACGGAAGATCTCGATCCCGGCAAGTCCGGCGTCGACATCTACCGGCTGATGAAGTTCCAGCGTTCGAACCAGAACACCTGCATCAACCAGCGTCCGCTGGTGCGCATGGGCGACCGCGTCAACAAGGGCGACATCATCGCCGACGGTCCGTCGACCGAGCTCGGCGATCTGGCGCTCGGCCGCAACGTGCTGGTCGCGTTCATGCCGTGGAACGGCTATAACTACGAGGACTCGATCCTCTTGTCCGAGCGCATCGTCGCCGACGACGTCTTCACCTCGATCCACATCGAGGAGTTCGAGGTCATGGCGCGCGACACCAAGCTCGGGCCGGAGGAAATCACGCGCGACATTCCGAACGTTTCGGAAGAAGCGCTGAAGAACCTCGACGAAGCCGGCATCGTCTACATCGGCGCTGAAGTGCAGCCGGGCGACATCCTGGTCGGCAAGATCACGCCGAAGGGCGAAAGCCCGATGACGCCGGAAGAGAAGCTCTTGCGCGCCATCTTCGGTGAAAAGGCTTCCGACGTGCGCGACACTTCGATGCGCATGCCTCCAGGAACCTTCGGCACGGTCGTCGAAGTGCGCGTCTTCAACCGCCACGGCGTGGAGAAGGACGAGCGCGCCATGGCGATCGAGCGCGAGGAGATCGAGCGCCTGGCCAAGGACCGCGACGACGAGCAGGCGATCCTCGATCGCAACGTCTATTCGCGCCTATCCGACATGCTTGTCGGCAAGGATGCGATCGCCGGGCCGAAGGGCTTCAAGAAGGGCTCGAAACTGTCGAAGGACACGCTTGACGAGTATCCGCGCTCGCAGTGGTGGCAGTTCGCGGTGGAGAACGAAAAGCTCCAGAGCGAACTGGAAGCCCTGCGCGGCCAGTACGACGACTCCAAGAAGGCGCTCGAGCAGCGCTTCATGGACAAGGTCGAGAAGGTGCAGCGCGGCGACGAGATGCCTCCGGGCGTCATGAAGATGGTCAAGGTCTTCGTGGCGGTGAAGCGCAAGATGCAGCCGGGCGACAAGATGGCCGGCCGTCACGGCAACAAGGGTGTCGTGTCGCGTATTGTTCCGGTCGAGGACATGCCGTTCCTCGAGGACGGCACGCATGCCGATATCGTGCTCAACCCGCTGGGTGTGCCGAGCCGCATGAATGTCGGCCAGATCCTGGAGACGCATCTGGGCTGGGCTTGCGCCGGCATGGGCAGGAAGATCGGCGAGTTGATCGATGCGTACAAGGCGGGTGGCGACATCAAGCCGCTGCGCAAGACGCTGGAAAGCTTCATGCCTTCCAACGACCGCAACGAGCCGATCCGCGAGTATGACGACGAGAGCATCATTCGCCTGAGCGAGCAGATGCGCCGTGGCGTCTCCATCGCGACCCCGGTGTTCGACGGCGCGCATGAGGCCGACATCAACACCATGCTGGAGCAGGCTGGCCTGCACACCAGCGGTCAGTCGCAGCTCTATGACGGCCGCACCGGCGAGCCGTTCGATCGCAAGGTGACGATGGGCTACATCTACATGCTCAAGCTTCACCACCTGGTGGACGACAAGATCCACGCGCGTTCGATCGGTCCATACTCGCTGGTCACCCAGCAGCCGCTGGGCGGCAAGGCGCAGTTCGGCGGCCAGCGCTTCGGCGAAATGGAGGTCTGGGCGCTGGAAGCCTATGGCGCCGCCTACACGCTGCAAGAGATGCTGACGGTGAAGTCGGACGACGTCGCCGGACGCACCAAGGTCTATGAAGCGATCGTCAGAGGCGACGACACGTTCGAGGCCGGTATCCCCGAGAGCTTCAACGTTCTCGTCAAGGAGATGCGGTCGCTCGGCCTCAATGTCGAACTGGAGAACACCAAGTTCGACGACGCGCCGGTGCAGCTGCCCGACGCTGCCGAGTAAGGCTATGGCGCGCCGCGCAAGGTCGCGGCGCGCCGATCAAATTCCTCGGCCGGTGGGCCGACCAGTCTGCGGGCATTCGGCCCGCGTTAGATGCAAGGGGTTTTCGAGGACCCCGAAAAGGAGAACGGCATGAACCAAGAGGTCATGAATCTCTTCAACCCCCAGGCGCCGGCGCAGGTGTTCGATTCCATCCGGATATCGCTCGCCAGCCCTGAGAAGATTCTGTCCTGGTCGTTCGGCGAGATCAAGAAGCCGGAGACCATCAACTACCGCACCTTCAAGCCGGAGCGTGACGGCCTGTTCTGCGCGCGCATTTTCGGTCCGATCAAGGACTATGAATGCCTGTGCGGCAAGTACAAGCGCATGAAGTACAAGGGCGTCATCTGCGAGAAGTGCGGCGTCGAAGTCACGCTGTCGCGCGTGCGCCGCGAGCGCATGGGCCATATCGAGCTCGCCGCGCCCGTCGCCCATATCTGGTTCCTGAAGTCGCTGCCCTCGCGCATTGGCACGCTGCTCGACATGACGCTGAAGGACATCGAGCGCGTCCTCTACTTCGAGAACTACATCGTCACCGAGCCTGGCCTGACCGCGCTGAAGGAGCACCAGCTGCTCAGCGAGGAAGAGTACATGATCGCCGTCGACGAATATGGCGAGGATTCGTTCACCGCCATGATCGGCGCAGAGGCCATTCACGACCTGCTGGCCGGCATGGATCTGGAGAAGATCGCCGGCGACCTGCGTTCGGAACTGGCTTCGACCACCTCCGAACTCAAGCAGAAGAAGTTCCTGAAGCGGCTCAAGGTCGTCGAGAACTTCATGGAGTCGGGCAACCGTCCGGAATGGATGATCATGAAAGTGGTTCCGGTGATCCCGCCGGACCTGCGCCCGCTCGTCCCGCTGGACGGCGGCCGTTTCGCGACGTCCGACCTCAACGATCTCTATCGCCGCGTCATCAACCGCAACAACCGCCTCAAGCGGCTGATCGAGCTGCGTGCGCCCGGCATCATCGTGCGCAATGAAAAGCGCATGCTGCAGGAAGCGGTCGATGCCCTGTTCGACAACGGCCGCCGCGGCCGCGTCATCACCGGCGCCAACAAGCGTCCGCTGAAGTCGCTGTCCGACATGCTGAAGGGCAAGCAGGGCCGGTTCCGCCAGAACCTGCTCGGCAAGCGCGTCGACTATTCCGGCCGCTCGGTCATCGTGACCGGCCCGGAGCTCAAGCTGCATCAGTGTGGCCTGCCGAAGAAGATGGCGCTCGAACTGTTCAAGCCCTTCATCTACGCCCGCCTTGACGCCAAGGGTTTCTCCTCGACCGTCAAGCAGGCCAAGAAGCTGGTGGAGAAGGAGCGTCCGGAAGTCTGGGATATCCTGGACGAGGTCATCCGCGAGCATCCGGTGCTGTTGAACCGCGCTCCGACGCTGCACCGCCTCGGCATCCAGGCGTTCGAGCCGACCCTGATCGAAGGCAAGGCGATCCAGCTGCATCCGCTGGTCTGCACGGCCTTCAACGCCGACTTCGACGGCGACCAGATGGCCGTTCACGTTCCGCTGTCGCTGGAAGCGCAGCTCGAAGCCCGCGTGCTGATGATGTCGACCAACAACATCCTGCACCCGGCATCCGGCGCGCCGATCATCGTGCCGTCGCAGGACATGGTTCTCGGTCTCTACTATCTCTCGATCGTCAACCAGAACGAGCCGGGCGAGGGCATGGTGTTCGCCGACATGGGCGAGCTCCAGCACGCGCTGGAGACCAAGGCGGTGACGCTGCACGCCAAGATTAAGGGCCGCTTCCGCTCGGTCGATGCCGAAGGCAATGTCGTGTCGAAGATCTATGACACCACGCCCGGCCGCATGATCATCGGCGAGCTGCTGCCGAAGAACGTCAACGTGCCCTACGAGACCGCCAACCAGGAGATGACCAAGAAGAACATCTCCAAGATGATCGACACCGTCTACCGCCATTGCGGTCAGAAGGAGACGGTCATTTTCTGCGATCGCATCATGGCGCTCGGCTTCGCGCATGCCTGCCGCGCCGGCATCTCGTTCGGCAAGGACGACATGCTGATCCCGGACACCAAGATCAAGCTGGTGTCCGAGACCGAGGCTTTGGCCAAGGAATACGAGCAGCAGTACAATGACGGCCTGATCACCCAGGGCGAGAAGTACAACAAGGTCGTCGATGCCTGGGCCAAGTGCTCGGAAAAGGTCGCCGACGAGATGATGGCCCGCATCAAGGCCGTCGAGTTCGAGGACAACGGCCGTCAGAAGCCGATGAACTCGATCTACATGATGTCGCATTCGGGTGCGCGCGGTTCGCCCACCCAGATGCGCCAGCTCGCCGGCATGCGCGGCCTGATGGCCAAGCCGTCGGGCGAAATCATCGAGACGCCGATCATCTCGAACTTCAAGGAAGGCCTCACCGTGCTCGAGTACTTCAACTCGACCCACGGCGCCCGCAAGGGTCTGGCCGACACCGCTCTGAAGACGGCGAACTCGGGTTACCTCACCCG
Organism: Mesorhizobium sp. M4B.F.Ca.ET.058.02.1.1; assembly: GCF_003952505.1. Lineage (NCBI taxonomy): Bacteria > Pseudomonadati > Pseudomonadota > Alphaproteobacteria > Hyphomicrobiales > Phyllobacteriaceae > Mesorhizobium > Mesorhizobium sp. M4B.F.Ca.ET.058.02.1.1. The sequence goes on from NZ_CP034450.1 coordinate 668,002, forward strand.
TCGTCTCGTCGACGTGGCGCAGGACTGCATCGTCAACTCGCTCGACTGCGGCACCGACAAGGGCCTCACCATGCAGCCGATCGTCGATGCCGGCCAGATCGTCGCTTCGATCGGCCAGCGCGTGCTCGGCCGCACTGCGCTCGACGACATCAACCATCCGGTCTCCGGCGAAGTGCTGGTCAAGGCCGGCAAGCTGATGGACGAACGCGACGTTGAGCAGATCGAGAAGGCCGGCGTGCAGTCGGTGCGCATCCGCTCGGCGCTGACCTGCGAGGTCAGGACCGGCGTCTGCGCGGTCTGCTACGGACGCGACCTCGCCCGCGGCACCCCTGTCAACCAGGGCGAGGCCGTCGGTGTCATCGCGGCGCAGTCGATCGGCGAGCCGGGCACGCAGCTCACCATGCGTACCTTCCACATGGGCGGCACGGCACAGGTGGTGGACTCTTCGTTCCTCGAAGCCTCCTATGAAGGCAAGGTCGAGATCCGCAACCGCAACGTGGTGCGCAACTCCGACGGGCAGCAGATGGTCATGGGCCGCAACATGGCGGTGCTGATCCTCGACGAGGCCGGCAAGGAACGCGCCACGCACCGCGTTGCCTACGGCTCGCGCCTCTTCGTGGACGATGGCGACAAGGTGAAGCGCGGCCAGCGCATCGCCGAGTGGGATCCCTATACCCGCCCGATCCTCACCGAAATCGAGGGCAAGGTGGCGTTCGAGGATCTGGTCGACGGCATTTCCGTCCAGGAAACGGCCGACGAATCGACCGGCATCACCAAGCGCGAGGTCATCGACTGGCGTTCGACGCCGCGCGGCAACGACCTGAAGCCGGCGATCATCGTGCACGACGCCAAGGGCAAGGTCGGCAAGCTGTCGAAGGGCGGCGATGCCCGCTTCCTGCTCTCGGTCGAGGCAATCCTCTCGGTCGAGCCGGGCGCGCATGTCCGTCCCGGCGACGTGCTGGCGCGTATTCCGATGGAAAGCGCCAAGACCAAGGACATCACCGGCGGTCTGCCGCGTGTTGCCGAACTGTTCGAGGCACGTCGTCCGAAGGATCACGCCATCATCGCCGAGATCGATGGCACGGTCCGCTTCGGCCGCGACTATAAGAACAAGCGCCGTATCATCATCGAGCCGCATGACTCGACGCTCGAGCCGGTCGAATACCTGATCCCGAAGGGCAAGCCGTTCCATCTCCAGGACGGCGACGTCATCGAGAAGGGCGACTACATCCTCGACGGCAACCCGGCGCCGCACGACATCCTGGCGATCAAGGGCGTGGAGGCGCTTGCCTCCTACCTCGTCAACGAGATCCAGGAGGTCTACCGCCTGCAGGGCGTGTCGATCAACGACAAGCACATCGAGGTGATCGTTCGCCAGATGCTGCAGAAGGTCGAGATCACCACGCAGGGAGACTCGACCTACATTCCGGGCGACCACGTCGACGTGATCGAGCTGGAAGAGGTCAACGAGCGGCTGATCGAGGACGGCAAGAAGCCAGCCGAAGGTCAGCCGGTGCTGCTCGGCATTACCAAGGCATCGCTGCAGACGCCGTCCTTCATTTCGGCCGCTTCCTTCCAGGAGACGACCAGGGTGCTGACCGAAGCGGCGGTTGCCGGCAAGACCGACATGCTGCAGGGCCTGAAGGAAAACGTCATCGTCGGCCGGCTGATCCCGGCCGGCACCGGCGGCACGATGAGCCAGATCCGGCGCATCGCCACCTCGCGCGACGAGTTGATCATCGACGAGCGCCGCAAGGCCTCGGGCGTCGAGGTCGCCGAGCCGATGCTGACCGACATGGTCACCGCCGCGCAGTAAGCGCGGGATGAGAAGAGAAGATGGAAAGGGGCCCTATGTGGCCCCTTTTCGCATTTGGGCCATGAGGAACTATGATGAGCAAGAAGACCTGGACGGCCGTCGACGACTACATCGTTGCTTCCCTGTTCGAGGCGGATCCCGTGCTTGACGCGGTGCTCACGGCAAACCGCAATCAGGGTTTGCCGGCGATCGATGTCTCCGCCGCGCAGGGCAAGCTATTGTCGCTGCTGGTGCGCATCCGCGGCGCGAGGAAGATTCTCGAAATCGGCACGCTTGGCGGCTACTCGACAATCTGGATGGCGCGGGGACTGCCCGTTGATGGAAAGGTCGTGACGCTGGAGCTCGATCCGCACCATGCCAGGGTCGCACGCTCGAATTTCGAGCGGGCAGGGGTGTCAGACCGGATCGATCTGCGCATCGGTCCAGCGCTTCAATCGCTCGCCGCGCTGAGTGGCGAAAACGCGGGTCCGTTCGATCTGGTCTTCATCGACGCCGACAAGCCGAACAATCCGAATTATCTCGACTGGGCAATGAAGCTGTCACGGCCTGGAACGGTCATCGTCTGCGACAACGTCATTCGTGACGGCGCTGTGGTGCAGGAAGATAGCGGCGACGCCAATGTCGAAGGCGCACGCGCGGCGTTCTCGTTCATTGGGGGCGAGAGGCGACTGGACGGCACCGCCATCCAGACCGTCGGCGCCAAGGGCTATGACGGCTTTGCGATAGCGATCGTCGAGTGAAGGGGTTGGACAGATGGACGAGGCGGCTCTTTGGGACCTGATCAACGCGGGGCGAGAGCGCATGAATCTTGCGCAGAGAAGACTCTGGGACGTGTTCGGCATCGACCGGAGCTATGGACGCATCGCTCTCCGGCAGGGGACGACCGGCGCGTTTGGGTGGTCGCGTTGATCGGCCGAAGCGTGATTTCCTACAATGAATTCGAATACGGCTTCGACCGCTCGCATTTCGTCCGGTATGGCGAGATTGCCGAGCTTGGCTGGGGGCACGACGACCTTGAGGTTGCCGTTCAACACGTTCTGAACAAGGTGGAGCGCGGAGATCGAACCGCGCCCATCGTTTCTGAACCTCGGCCAGGAGCACATCCCGTTCGAAGACGATAGGATAACGGCGGGAAGGTTCTCAGTTTAGCTCAATCGAAGAACGCCTCGACCACGTTGCGCTTGCCGAGCATGAAGGCGTCGGCGACGTGCTGTAACGGCGCGAGATCGACGTCGGACGTCCCGGCGCGAACGATCTCGGCGAAGCGCTGGTAGAGCATCGGATATTCAGCTTCCGGCTCGTCGTGGACGATCTTGCCGTCGATGGCGAGCTTGGCGCCGCCGCCTGAAAGCACAATCTTGCCCTTGTCGGTCTCGGCCAGGATGTCCCAGCTCTGCGGACCGGTCTGCAGCCAGTCGAGCTCCATCGTCACCGGCACTCCATTCGAGGTGCGGAAGGCGACATGCGCGGCAACCGGCGATGCGCGATTCTCCGGAAAATCGAGAACCGCCGAGGTAATGAACATCGCCGGCAGGATGTGGGTGGCGATCGACAGCGCGTTGATGCCCGGATCGAAGACGCCAAAGCCGCCCGGCGCCCAGATCCATTCCTGGTTCGGGTGCCAGCGGCGCACGTCTTCCTTCCAGATGATCGCCGCCGAGCTGATCCTGGCCGAGGCCAGGAACTCGCGCGCGGCCTCGACCGCCGGCGCGTAGCGTGAGTGCCAACTGGCGAAGAGAGAAACGCCATGCTTGCCGGCGATCCTCTTCAGGTCCTCGACCTCGCTGACGGTGGCGCCCGGCGGCTTCTCCAGGAAGACATGCTTCCCGGCTTCGAGCGCTGCGCGCGCGGCATCGTAACGGAACTGGGGCGGCATGCAGAGCGAGACGGCGTCGAGGTCCGGCACGGCGTCGAGCATTGCCTCGATGGTCGGAAAGTTCGGGATGCCGTCGACCTTGCCGTGCCGGCTGGCGGCGGCGATGAGCTGGTAGTCGCTGTCTTTCGCCAGGGCCGGAAGATGCTGGTCGCGGACGATCTTGCCCACGCCAACGATGCCGAGCTTGATGGGACCTTTGTTCGAGGGCATGGGAACTCCGAGGATTTGGAAAGGTGGGTGTTTCTAAGCAGGGAAGTGACGCCGGGCAAGCCGGCGCCGATCGTCAGATCGGCTCGTCGAACGTGATGATCGACACTTCGCCTTCGAGCGCGCCCTGGTAGGCCGACAGATGCGGCTCGTCATCGGGCGCGCCGTCCATGTCGCCGATCTGGTCGAGTTCGGCCTCGGCATAGCCTTCCGCGGCGAGCGAATCGAGCGCCTTGCGCACCGCCGAATCGTCGTCGGGCGCCACAAGCATCACATGGACGCCTTCCGGCTTGCCGCCTTTCTTCTTCCAGACACGGCCGGTGATGATGGTGACCGGGCGTTCCTCATTGTCGTTCACGGGCTGATTCCTCTCGGCAAAGGGCGGGGCAAGGGCATTTCTGCGGCTCGTGCCGCCTTTTGGCATGAAGCATGGGCCGGCGACAGCCAAAAGCCGGTCACTTTCTTCCTCGCCCTTGCAAAAAGACGCAAGAAAATTACATGCGTTTTTCGCATGGCTGCCAAGCCCCGGTTCGCGCGCAATATTTGCCAGCGCGGGGTTGACGGTTCGAAGGGTTGCGAGTAGAAGCCGCCCAGTCAGAACCGATGTGAGGCTTTCCTTTTCGAGGCGACACGCCTTGGAGTTTGCCTCAAACAGGGTTCGTTTTACGAGCGAAAAGACATTTCCGGCGCGCATGAAGCGGTTTCCGCTTCCTCTGCAATTTGTTCGGGCAAGACCGCGAGGCGCGGTGTGTTGCCCGAATTTGCGTATGGAAACGACGCTTTGAGCGGCCCTGACCGGGCAAGACACGGAATTGAGAGACAAGAGGGTTTAATGCCTACCGTCAACCAGCTGATCCGCAAGCCGCGCCTGGCGCCGGTGAAGCGCAACAAGGTCCCGGCCATGCAGCAGAACCCGCAGAAGCGGGGCGTCTGCACGCGCGTCTACACCACGACGCCGAAGAAGCCGAACTCGGCGCTGCGCAAGGTGGCCAAGATCCGCCTGACCAATGGTTTCGAGGTGATCGGCTACATCCCGGGCGAAGGCCACAACCTGCAGGAACACTCCGTGGTCATGATCCGCGGCGGCCGCGTCAAGGACCTTCCGGGTGTGCGCTACCACATCATCCGCGGCGTGCTCGATACCCAGGGCGTCAAGAACCGCAAGCAGCGCCGTTCGAAATACGGTGCCAAGCGTCCGAAGTAAGGTTTTCCGGCTTCGGCGCTTTTTTTGACTGCGCCGGGCCATGAGAGATTGAGAGACAAAAGCCATGTCCCGTCGTCACAGTGCAGAAAAGCGTGAGATCAATCCGGACCCGAAGTTCGGCGACCTGATCGTCACCAAGTTCATGAACGCCGTCATGTATGACGGCAAGAAGTCGGTTGCCGAGACCATCGTCTACGGCGCGCTGGACCAGGTCCAGGCCAAGACCAAGCAGGAGCCGGTCACCGTCTTCCATCAGGCGCTCGACAATGTCGCGCCGCATGTGGAAGTGCGCTCGCGCCGCGTCGGCGGCGCCACCTACCAGGTTCCGGTCGACGTGCGCCCCGAGCGCCGCCAGGCACTGGCCATCCGCTGGCTGATCACCGCGGCGCGCAATCGCAACGAGACCACCATGATCGACCGCCTCTCGGGCGAGCTGATGGACGCGGCCAACAACCGTGGCACGGCCGTGAAGAAGCGTGAAGACACCCACAAGATGGCAGAAGCCAACCGCGCCTTCGCGCACTACCGCTGGTAAAGCGCGAACGAGACTGAGAGGCACCTACCATGGCCCGCGAATACAAAATCGAAGACTACCGCAATTTCGGTATCATGGCGCATATCGACGCCGGCAAGACGACGACGACCGAGCGCGTCCTGTACTACACGGGCAAGTCGCACAAGATCGGCGAAGTCCATGACGGCGCTGCCACCATGGACTGGATGGAGCAGGAGCAGGAGCGCGGCATCACCATCACGTCCGCCGCGACCACGACCTTCTGGAAGGGCCGTGACGGCAAGATGCACCGCTTCAACATCATCGACACTCCCGGACACGTCGACTTCACCATCGAGGTCGAGCGTTCGCTGCGCGTGCTCGACGGCGCCATCGCGCTGCTCGACGCCAATGCCGGTGTCGAGCCGCAGACGGAGACCGTCTGGCGCCAGGCCGACAAGTACCACGTGCCGCGCATGATCTTCTGCAACAAGATGGACAAGATCGGCGCCGACTTCTACCGCTCGGTCGAGATGATCGGCTCGCGCCTCGGCGCGCAGGCCGTCGTCATGCAGCTGCCGATCGGCGCCGAGACCGAGTTCAAGGGCGTCGTCGATCTCGTCGAGATGAACGCGCTGGTCTGGCGCGACGAGACGCTGGGCGCCGCCTGGGACGTCGTCGAGATCCCGGCCGACCTCAAGGCTCGCGCCGAGGAATACCGCGAGAAGATGATCGAAGCCGCCGTCGAGATGGACGAGACCGCGCTCGAGAACTACCTCGAAGGCAAGATGCCGTCGAACGACGAGATCCGCGCGCTGATCCGCAAGGGCACCATCGCGGTCAAGTTCTTCCCGATGTTCTGTGGCTCGGCCTTCAAGAACAAGGGCGTGCAGCCGCTGCTCGACGCCGTCGTCGAATACCTGCCGTCGCCGGCCGACGTTCCCGCCATCAAGGGCGTCGATGCCAAGACCGACGCCGAGATCGAGCGTCACGCGGACGACAACGAGCCGCTGTCGATGCTGGCCTTCAAGATCATGAACGACCCGTTCGTCGGCTCGCTCACCTTCGCCCGCATCTATTCGGGCAAGCTCGCCAAGGGCGTCTCGCTCGACAACACCGTGAAGGGCAAGAAGGAGCGCATCGGCCGCATGCTGCAGATGCATGCGAATTCGCGCGCCGACATCGAAGAGGCTTACGCCGGCGACATCGTCGCTCTGGCCGGCCTCAAGGACACCACCACCGGCGACACGCTCTGCGATCCGCTGCACCCGGTCATCCTCGAGCGCATGGAATTCCCCGATCCGGTCATCCAGATCGCCATCGAGCCGAAGACCAAGAACGACCAGGAGAAGATGGGCCTTGCCCTGCATCGCCTGGCGGCTGAGGATCCGTCCTTCCGCGTCAAGACCGACGAGGAAAGCGGCCAGACCATCATCGCCGGCATGGGCGAGTTGCACCTCGACATCATCGTCGACCGTATGCGTCGCGAGTTCAAGGTCGAAGCCAATATCGGCGCGCCGCAGGTGGCCTATCGCGAGACGATCACCCGCACGCATGAGCAGGACTACACGCACAAGAAGCAGACGGGCGGTACCGGTCAGTTCGCCCGCGTCAAGATCCTGTTTGAGCCGGACCAGGAAGGCGGCGACTTCAAGTTCGAGTCGAAGATCGTCGGCGGCGCGGTGCCGAAGGAATACGTCCCCGGCGTCGAGAAGGGCATCAACAGCGTGCTGTCGTCCGGTCCGTTCGCTGGCTTCCCGATGATCGGCGTCAAGGCGACGCTCATCGACGGTGCCTTCCACGACGTCGACTCCTCGGTGCTCGCCTTCGAAATCGCCGGCCGCGCCTGCTTCCGTGAAGCTGCGCCGAAGCTCGGCGTGCAGTTGCTCGAGCCGATCATGAAGGTCGAGGTCGTGACGCCGGAAGACTACGTCGGCAGCGTCATCGGCGACCTCAACGGCCGCCGTGGCCAGATCCAGGGCCAGGAAGCGCGCGGCGTGGCCGTCGTCATCAATGCGATGGTGCCGCTCGCCAACATGTTCAAGTACGTCGACAATCTGCGTTCGATGTCGCAGGGCCGCGCCCAGTACACGATGCAGTTCGACCACTACGAGCCGGTTCCGACCGCGGTCGCCCAGGAAGTCCAGAAGAAATACGCGTAACTCGAGCGGGTTGCACGAGACCTTAATTCAAGCCCCGCACGGGCAAGCAGGAATGGAGACATCACATGGCAAAAGGTAAATTCGAGCGCACCAAGCCGCATGTGAACATTGGCACGATCGGCCACGTCGATCATGGCAAGACGTCGCTGACGGCGGCGATCACGAAGTATTTTGGCGAATACAAGCGCTATGACCAGATCGACGCGGCGCCGGAAGAGAAGGCGCGTGGCATCACCATTTCGACGGCGCACGTCGAATACGAGACGGCCAACCGCCACTATGCCCACGTCGACTGCCCCGGCCACGCCGACTATGTGAAGAACATGATCACCGGCGCGGCGCAGATGGACGGCGCGATCCTGGTCGTTTCGGCCGCCGACGGCCCGATGCCGCAGACGCGCGAGCACATCCTGCTCGCCCGCCAGGTCGGCGTGCCGTCGATCGTGGTGTTCCTGAACAAGGTCGACCAGGTCGACGACGCCGAGCTGCTTGAGCTGGTCGAGCTCGAGGTTCGCGAGCTCCTGACCAAGAACGAGTTCCCCGGCGACGACATTCCGATCGTCAAGGGCTCGGCGCTGGCGGCGCTTGAGGACTCCAACAAGACCATCGGCGAGGACGCGATCCGCGAGCTGATGGCGCAGGTCGACGCCTACATCCCGACGCCGGTGCGTCCGCTGGACAAGCCGTTCCTGATGCCGATCGAGGACGTGTTCTCGATCTCGGGCCGCGGCACGGTTGTGACCGGCCGCGTCGAGCGCGGCGTGGTCAAGGTCGGCGAGGAACTGGAGATCGTCGGCATCCGTCCGACGACCAAGACGACCTGTACGGGCGTCGAGATGTTCCGCAAGCTGCTCGACCAGGGCCAGGCCGGCGACAACATCGGCGCGCTGCTGCGCGGCGTCGACCGTGAGGGCGTCGAGCGCGGCCAGGTTCTGGCCAAGCCGGGTTCGGTGAAGCCGCACAAGAAGTTCGTGGCCGAAGCCTACATCCTGACCAAGGACGAGGGCGGCCGCCACACGCCGTTCTTCACCAACTACCGTCCGCAGTTCTACTTCCGCACCACTGACGTGACCGGCATCGTGACGCTGCCGGCCGGCACCGAGATGGTGATGCCTGGCGACAACATCACGGTCGACGTCGAGCTGATCGTGCCGATCGCCATGGAAGAGAAGCTGCGCTTCGCCATCCGTGAAGGCGGCCGCACCGTCGGTGCCGGCATCGTCGTCACCATCAAAGAATAATTGGACTTAAACCGATCTGTCGCGGGCGCGGAAGTTGCCCGCGCCGCGCCAGAACAAGGAAGTGACGCATGAACGGACAGAATATCCGCATCCGCCTTAAGGCGTTTGATCACCGCGTGCTCGACGCCTCGACGCGGGAGATCGTGTCGACGGCCAAGCGCACCGGCGCCAACGTCCGCGGCCCCATTCCGCTGCCGACGCGGATCGAAAAGTTCACGGTCAACCGGTCGCCTCACGTCGACAAGAAGAGCCGCGAGCAGTTCGAGATGCGCACGCACAAGCGTCTGCTCGATATCGTCGATCCGACCCCGCAGACGGTCGATGCTTTGATGAAGCTCGACCTCGCCGCCGGTGTCGACGTCGAGATCAAGCTCTAAGGAACAAGAGGCGCGGGGCGACCCGGAACTCTGAAGGAACAAGAGGCGTGGAGGGGCGACAGCCCCGACAGGGAACTCTAAAGGAATTGAACCGATGCGTTCAGGTGTGATTGCAAAGAAGGTGGGAATGACCCGCATCTATAACGATGCCGGGGAACATGTTCCCGTCACCGTTCTCCAGATGGAGAATTGCCAGGTCGTGGCGCAGCGCACGCAGGAGAAGAACGGCTACACCGCCGTCCAGCTCGGCGTTGGCCTTGCCAAGGTAAAGAACACGTCGAAGGCGATGCGCGGCCATTTCGCCGCCGCTTCCGTCGAGCCGAAGGCGAAGCTCGCCGAATTCCGCGTCTCCGCCGACAACATGATCGACGTTGGCGCCGAGATCACCGTCGAGCACTTCGTCGCCGGCCAGAAGGTCGACGTCACCGGCACCTCGACCGGCAAGGGTTTCCAGGGCGTGATCAAGCGGCACAACATGGGTGGTGGCCGCGCCACGCACGGTAACTCGGTCTCGCACCGCACGCACGGCTCGACCGGCCAGCGCCAGGACCCCGGCAAGGTGTTCAAGGGCAAGAAGATGGCCGGCCACATGGGTGACGTTCGCGTCACCACGCAGAACGTCGAGGTCGTCTCGACCGACGCCGACCGCGGCCTGATCCTGATCCGCGGCGCGGTTCCCGGCGTCAAGGGCGCCTGGATCCTGGTCCGCGACGCGGCCAAGGTCGCGCTGCCGGCCAATGCGCCGAAGCCTGCCGCGATCCGCGCTGGCGCCGCCAAGAATGAAGCCCCGGCTACCGAGGGAGCGGAATAATGGACCTCAAAATCACAACGCTGGGCGGCAAGGACGCCGGCAAGGTGAAACTCTCCGAGGAGATTTTCGGCCTTGATCCGCGCGAGGACATCCTGCAGCGCGTCGTGCGCTGGCAGCTGGCCAAGAAGCAGCAGGGCACGCACAAGGCCAAGGGCCGCGCCGAGATCGCGCGCACCGGCGCCAAGATGTACAAGCAGAAGGGTACGGGCCGCGCCCGCCACCATTCGGCTCGCGCCCCGCAGTTCCGCGGCGGCGGCAAGGCGCACGGCCCGGTCGTGCGCAGCCACGAGCACGACCTGCCGAAGAAGGTGCGCGCGCTCGGCCTCAAGCATGCTCTGTCGGCGAAGGCCAAGAGCGCGTCGATTATCATCGTTGACGAGCTGAAGCTGACCGAGGCCAAGACCAAGGCGCTGGTCGCGAATTTCGAGACGCTTGGCCTGACCAACGCGCTCGTCATCGGCGGCGCCGAGCTCGACCAGAACTTCAAGCTGGCGGCGACCAACATTCCGAACATCGACGTGCTGCCCATCCAGGGCATCAACGTCTACGACATTCTGCGCCGCGGCACGCTGGTCCTTTCCAAGGCCGCCGTCGAGGCTCTCGAGGAGCGCTTCAAATGACCGACCTTCGTCACTACGACGTGATCGTCTCGCCGGCGATCACCGAAAAGTCGACCATGGCTTCCGAGCAGAACCAGGTCGTCTTCAACGTCGCCAAGAAGGCGTCGAAGCCGGAAATCAAGGCCGCCGTCGAAGCCCTCTTCGGGGTCAAGGTTACGGCCGTGAACACGCTTGTCCGCAAGGGCAAGATCAAGCGCTTCCGCGGCACGATCGGCCGCCAGGGCGACGTCAAGAAGGCGGTTGTGACGCTGGCCGACGGCCAGTCGATCGACGTCGCGACGGGTCTCTGAGCAAGGCCGCGAGGACAGGACAATGGCACTCAAGAAATTCAACCCGGTAACGCCGAGCACCCGCCAGCTGGTCATCGTCGACCGCTCGGGCCTCTACAAGGGCAAGCCCGTGAAGGGCCTGACCGAAGGCCTGACCAAGTCGGGCGGCCGCAACAATTACGGCCGCATCACCGCCCGCTTCATCGGCGGCGGTCACAAGCGTTCGTACCGCATCATCGACTTCAAGCGCCGCAAGTTCGACGTCGTCGGCACGGTGGAGCGGATCGAATACGATCCGAACCGCACCGCCTTCATCGCGCTGATCAAGTATGACGACGGCGAGCTGTCCTACATCATCGCCCCGCAGCGCCTTGCCGCCGGCGACAAGATCGTGGCAGGCGAAGCGGTCGACGTGAAGCCGGGCAATGCGATGCCGTTGGCCTCGATGCCGGTCGGCACGATCGTCCACAACATCGAGCTGAAGCCGGGCAAGGGCGGCCAGGTCGCCCGTTCGGCGGGCGGTTACGCCCAGCTCGTCGGCCGCGACCAGGGCATGGCGATCCTGCGCCTCAACTCGGGCGAGCAGCGCGTCGTGCACGGTTCCTGCATGGCGACCGTCGGCGCGGTGTCGAACCCCGACCACGGCAACATCAATGACGGCAAAGCCGGCCGCACCGTGTGGCGCGGCAAGCGTCCGCACAATCGCGGCGTGGCCATGAACCCGGTCGATCACCCGCACGGCGGCGGCGAAGGCCGCACCTCGGGTGGCCGTCATCCGGTTTCGCCCTGGGGCAAGCCGACCAAGGGCAAGAAGACGCGGTCCAACAAGGCGACCGACAAGTTCATCGTGCGCTCGCGCCATCAGCGCAAGAGCTAAGAAGAGGTAACGCCAAGTGACTCGTTCGATTTGGAAAGGCCCCTTCATCGACGGCTACCTTCTCAAGAAGGTGGACAAGGTTCGTGAAGGCGGTCGCAATGAGGTGATCAAGATGTGGAGCCGTCGCTCCACCATCCTGCCGCAGTTCGTCGGCTTCACCTTCGGTGTCTACAACGGCCAGAAGCATGTTCCCGTCTCCGTGAACGAGGACATGGTCGGTCACAAGTTCGGTGAATTCGCTCCGACCCGGACCTATTACGGTCACGGCGCGGATAAGAAGGCGAAGAGGAAATAATCATGGGCAAGGCCAAAGCTCCGCGCAGGCTTGCTGACAACGAGGCGCGCGCCGTTCTGCGCACGATCCGTATCAGCCCGCAGAAGCTGAACCTGGTTGCCGCGCTGATCCGCGGCAAGAAGGTCGCGACAGCGCTTTCCGACCTCGAATTCTCGGCCAAGCGGATTTCCGGCACGGTCAAGAAGACGCTGGAATCGGCGATCGCCAACGCGGAAAACAACCACGACCTCGACGTCGACGCGCTGATCGTGGCGGAAGCCTATGTCGGCAAGTCGATCGTCATGAAGCGGTTCCACGCTCGTGGCCGTGGCCGCGCCAGCCGTATCGAAAAGCCGTTCTCGCACCTCACGATCGTCGTTCGTGAAGTCGAGGAAAAAGGGGAGGCCGCATAATGGGCCAGAAAGTCAATCCGATCGGGCTGCGTCTCGGCATCAACCGCACCTGGGATTCGCGCTGGTTCGCGAACACCGGCGAGTACGGCCAGCTGCTGCATGAGGACATCAAGATCCGCAAGTATCTTGAGAAGGAACTCAAGCAGGCCGCCATCTCCAAGGTCGTGATCGAGCGTCCGCACAAGAAGTGCCGCGTCACCATCCACGCGGCGCGTCCGGGCCTGATCATCGGCAAGAAGGGCGCCGACATCGAGAAGCTTCGCAAGAAGCTGATGGAGATGACGAAGTCCGAGACGCACCTCAACATCGTCGAGGTGCGCAAGCCGGAGATCGACGCCACGCTGATCGCGCAGTCGATCGCCCAGCAGCTGGAGCGCCGCATCGCGTTCCGCCGCGCCATGAAGCGCGCCGTTCAGTCGGCGATGCGTCTCGGCGCCGAGGGCATCCGCATCAACTGCTCGGGTCGTCTGGGCGGCGCCGAAATCGCGCGCATGGAATGGTACCGCGAAGGCCGCGTGCCGCTGCATACGCTGCGCGCCGATGTCGACTACGGCACGGCCGAGGCGAACACCGCTTACGGCATCTGCGGCGTCAAGGTCTGGGTGTTCAAGGGCGAGATCCTCGAGCACGACCCGATGGCGTCGGAACGCCGGGCCACCGAGGGCGATCATGCGCATGGCGGCAGCGCCGGTGGTGAGCGCGAGCGCGGTCGCCGTCGCGAAAACGCCTGAGACATTTGAGAATTTGGAGTTAGAACGATGCTGCAGCCAAAGCGCACAAAGTTCCGCAAGCAGTTCAAGGGCCGCATCCACGGTACCGCCAAGGGCGGCACCAATCTGGATTTCGGCGGTTTCGGGCTGAAGGCGCTTGAGCCGAACCGCGTCACCGCGCGCGAGATCGAGGCGGCCCGCCGCGCGATCACCCGCGAGATGAAGCGCGCCGGCCGCGTCTGGATCCGGGTGTTCCCGGATCTGCCGGTCACCTCGAAGCCGACCGAAGTGCGTATGGGTAAAGGCAAGGGCGCCGTCGACTATTGGGCGGCGCGCGTCAAGCCTGGCCGCATCATGTTCGAGATCGACGGCGTCAGCGAAGAGACGGCGCGCGAGGCGCTGCGCCTCGGCGCGGCGAAGCTCTCGGTCAGGACGCGCTTCGTACAGCGCATCGCAGAATAAGGACGGGCCGATCATGAAAGCCGAAGACATCCGGACCAAGACCCAGGACCAGCTGACCGACGACCTGGCCAGCCTGAAGAAGGAGCAGTTCAACCTGCGCTTCCAGAAGGCCACCGGTCAGCTCGAGAAGACCGCGCGCGTGAAGCAGGTCCGCAGGGACATAGCGCGCATCAAGACCATCGCTGCGGAAAAGTCCGCGGCCAAGAAGGCTTAAGGACGAAAACCATGCCAAAGCGCATTCTGCAGGGCACCGTCGTCAGCGACAAGAATGAGAAGACGGTCGTCGTCAAGGTCGAACGGCGCTTCACGCATCCCGTGATGAAGAAGACCGTGCGCATGACCAAGAAGTACAAGGCGCACGACGAGAACAACGCCCACAAGATCGGCGATCAGGTGTTCATCCAGGAATCGAAGCCGATTTCCAAGGACAAGCGCTGGATCGTCGTGTCTTCGGACCAGGCGTAAACAAACGAATTTTGGACAGACCGGGGAGGGGCTTCGAGCCTGTCCCGTTAGAAAAGAAGAAGGCGGCCAGTCATGATTCAGATGCAAACAAACCTCGACGTCGCGGATAATTCCGGCGCCCGTCGTGTCATGTGCATCAAGGTGCTGGGCGGCTCGAAGCGGAAATACGCCTCTGTCGGCGACATCATCGTGGTGTCGATCAAGGAAGCCATTCCGCGCGGCCGCGTGAAGAAGGGCGATGTGATGAAGGCGGTCGTTGTTCGCACGGCCAAGGACATCCGACGCCCGGACGGCAGCGTGATCCGTTTCGACAAGAACGCGGCTGTTCTCGTCGACAACAAGAAAGAGCCGATCGGCACGCGTATCTTCGGACCGGTTCCGCGCGAACTTCGCGCCAAGAACCACATGAAGATCATCTCGCTCGCGCCTGAAGTGCTGTAAGGAGCCGGACCAATGCAGAAGATCAGAAAAGGCGACAAGGTCGTCGTGCTTGCCGGCAAGGACAAGGGCCGTTCGGGCGAAGTCCTGTCGGTGCAGCCGAAGGAAGACACCGCGCTGGTGCGCGGCGTCAACCTGATCCGCCGTCACCAGAAGCAGACCCAGTCCCAAGAGGGCGGGATCATCACCAAGGAAGCGCCGATCCACCTGTCGAACATCGCGCTGGCCGACCCCAAGGACGGCAAGCCGACCCGCGTCGGTTTCACCATCCAGAAGGACGGCAAGAAGGTGCGCGTCGCCAAGCGTTCGGGAGAAGTCATCAATGGCTAAGGCTGAAACCAAGCAGGCGGCTGCCAAGAACGAGCCGCGCCTCAAGAAGGTCTATAACGAGACCATCCGCAAGGCGCTGCAGGAGCAGTTCGGCTACGACAACGACATGCAGGTTCCGCGCCTCGACAAGATCGTGCTGAACATGGGCGTCGGCGAGGCGACCGGCGATTCGAAGAAGCCTTCGGTCGCGGCCGAGGACCTCGCGATGATCGCCGGCCAGAAGGCCGTCGTCACCCGCGCCCGCAACTCGATCGCCGGGTTCAAGGTGCGCGAGAACATGCCGATCGGCGCCAAGGTCACGCTGCGCAAGGAACGCATGTACGAGTTCCTCGATCGCCTCGTGAACATCGCGCTGCCGCGAGTCCGCGACTTCCGCGGGCTGAACCCGAAGAGCTTTGACGGCCGTGGCAACTATGCCATGGGCATCAAGGAACACATCGTGTTCCCGGAGATCAACTACGACAAGGTTGATCAGGTCTGGGGCATGGACGTCATCGTTTGTACGACGGCGAAGACGGACGACGAAGCCAGGGCTCTGCTCAAGGCTTTCAACTTCCCCTTCCGCCAGTAACGGCAGCGAAAAAGGAAAAATCTGAAATGGCAAAGACCAGCTCAGTCGAGAAGAACAACAGGCGCCGGAAGCTTGCGGACCAATATGCCGCCAAGCGCAAGGCACTGAAGGCCATCGTCATGGATCAGTCCAAGCCGATGGAAGAGCGTTTCCGCGCCCAGTTGAAGCTGTCGGCACTGCCGCGCAACTCGGCCAAGATCCGCATCCGCAACCGCTGCGAAGTCACCGGCCGCCCGCGCGCCTACTATCGCAAGCTCAAGGTTTCGCGTATCGCGCTTCGCGATCTTGGCAACAACGGCCAGATCCCGGGCCTGGTCAAGTCGAGCTGGTAAGGAGGACATTGAGATGTCATTGAGCGATCCTCTCGGCGATATGCTGACCCGCATCCGCAACGCCTATGGCCGTAAGAAGTCGAGCGTCTCGACCCCGGCTTCGCGTCTGCGCACCCGCGTCCTCGACGTGCTGAAGGCAGAAGGCTATATCCGCGACTACAGCCAGACCGACTTCGAGAACGGCAAGTCCGAAATCGAGATCGAGCTGAAGTATTTCGACGGCGCGCCGGTCGTGCGCGAAATCGCCCGTGTCTCGAAGCCGGGCCGCCGCGTCTATGTCTCGGCCAAGTCGATCCCGCAGGTCGCCAACGGCCTCGGTATCGCCATCCTTTCGACGCCGAAGGGCGTGATGGCCGACCACGAAGCGCGCGAGCAGAACGTCGGCGGTGAAATCCTCTGCCAGATCTTCTGATCTGGCGCGTGATATCGAAAGCGGTATCCGGTTTTCGGGAATGCTCGAAAACTGGACCCTGAACCTAGAGAAGTGACGAGGACAACAAAATGTCTCGTATTGGAAAGAAACCCGTTTCGCTGCCGCAGGGCGTGACCGCGACCGTCAACGGCCAGACCGTGACGGCGAAGGGCCCCAAGGGTGAGCTGAAGTTCGTGGTCAACGACGAAGTGCTGGTCAAGCTGGAAGGCACCGAGATTGCCGTCCAGCCGCGCGACCAGACAAAGACCGCCCGCGCCAAGTGGGGCATGTCGCGCACGCAGATCGTCAACATCCTGCAGGGTGTGAAGGACGGCTTCGAGAAGCGGCTCGAGATCACCGGCGTCGGTTATCGCGCCGCCATGCAGGGCAAGAACCTGCAGCTTGCGCTTGGCTTCAGCCATGACGTGGTCTACGAGACCCCGCAGGGCATCACCATCACGGTGCCGAAGCCGACGGAAATCACGGTCACCGGCATCGACAAGCAGCAGGTCGGGCAAGTTGCCGCCGAGATCCGCGAGTACCGCGGTCCCGAGCCCTACAAGGGCAAGGGCGTGCGCTACGCCGGCGAGAAGATCGTCCGCAAGGAAGGCAAGAAGAAGTAATCATCGCAACGCCGCGGGGCGCGACCGCGGGAGGCATCTTCGCCTACCGCACAGGGTTGCCCCCGTTTTCTGAAGGCAAGGAACAGTACCATGGGCTCGAAAGAATCCACCCAGCGCCGCGCTCAGCGCGTGCGTCGCCAGATCAAGAAGGTTGCGGGCGAGCGTCCGCGTCTCTCGGTCCATCGCACCTCGAAGAACATCTACGTCCAGGTCATCGACGACGCCAAGGGCCATACGCTGGCCGCCGCCTCGACGCTGGAGAAGGACCTCAAGGGTTCGCTCAAGACAGGCGCCGACACCGCAGCTGCCGCGGCTGTCGGCAAGCTGATCGCCGAGCGCGCCTCGAAGGCCGGTGTCAAGGAAGTCGTCTTCGACCGTGGCCCGTACATCTATCACGGCCGCGTCAAGGCGCTGGCCGAGGCCGCCCGCGAAGGTGGTCTGAGCTTCTGATTTTTCACCGCCGGCGACCCGAAAGCGGCGCCGGCATTGCAGCAACCGTGCTTCCGGAAAAGAACAAGGAACAGGATATGGCACAGGAACGTAGGGAAGGCGGCCGCGGCCGCGAGCGTGAGCGCGAAGAGCGCGACGACGGCATGGTGGACAAGCTCGTCCACATCAACCGCGTCGCCAAGGTGGTGAAGGGCGGCCGGCGTTTCGGCTTTGCCGCTCTCGTCGTCGTCGGCGACCAGAAGGGCCGCGTCGGCTTCGGCCACGGCAAGGCGCGCGAAGTGCCGGAAGCGATCCGCAAGGCGACCGAGTCGGCCAAGCGCGACATGATCTTCGTGCCGCTGCGCTCGGGGCGCACGCTGCATCACGACGTCGAGGGCCGCTGGGGCGCCGGACGCGTTCTGCTGCGCGCCGCCAAGCAGGGTACCGGCATCATCGCCGGCGGCCCGATGCGCGCCGTCTTCGAGACGCTCGGCATGCATGACGTGGTCGCCAAGTCGATGGGTTCGTCGAACCCCTACAACATGGTTCGCGCCACCTTCGACGCGCTGAAGAGCCAGATGCATCCGAAGGATGTGGCTGCCGCGCGCGGCATCAAGTACTCGACCCTTCAGGCCCGCCGCGGCACCGCCGTCGCGGCTGAAGAATAGTCGACGCTGACCAGGGATCCAGACCATGGCCAAGAAAGCTACCAAGACCATCACCGTCGAGCAGATCGGCTCGCCGATCCGCCGGCCGAAGGAGCAGCGCGCCACGCTGGTCGGCCTCGGCCTCAACAAGATGCACAAGCAGCGCACGCTGGAAGATACGCCTTCCGTGCGCGGCATGATCGCTGCCGTCCAGCATCTCGTCCGCGTCGTGGACGAGGGCTGAGCAGAAGCGCAGGAGAACGAAGATGAAACTCAACGATCTGCGTGACAAGGACGGCGCCACGCACTCCAAGAAGCGTCTGGGCCGCGGCATCGGCTCCGGCTCGGGCAAGACAGGCGGCCGCGGCGTCAAGGGCCAGAAGGCACGCTCGGGTGTGGCCATCAACGGCTTCGAGGGCGGCCAGATGCCGCTTTACCGGCGCCTGCCGAAGCGCGGCTTCAACAACCTGTTCGGCAAGAGCTTCACCGTCGTGTCGCTGGCCCGCATCCAGGCCGCGCTCGACGCAAAGAAGCTCGACGCCAAGGCGACGGTGACGGCCGAGGCCCTCATCGCGGCCGGCGTCATCCGCCGCGCCAAGGACGGCGTGCGCATTCTGTCCGACGGCGACCTCAAGGCGAAGCTCGCCTTCGACGTGGCCGGTGCCTCCAAGGCCGCGATCGAGAAGATCGAGAAGGCCGGCGGCTCGGTGAAGGTGCCGGAAAAGGCCGCCGCAGAGTAACGGCGATTTAAAGCGCAGATGGCACGAGTGAAGCCAGGTTTTACCGTCCTTCGCGCCTTGATCTGATCAATTAGGCGGCCGCGTCAACGCGGCCGCTTGCATGTTTACGGTCCGGAGCTTATCTCGTGAGCTTCGGTGACACGCGCCGCCTGAGCTGCGGGCATCGAGCGTGACCAAGCGGAGAATCAGGCATGGCTTCGGCTGCTGAACAACTAGCCTCGAATCTGAATTTTTCGGCCTTCGCCAAGGCCGAGGACCTGAAGAAACGCATCTGGTTCACCGTCGGCGCGCTGCTCGTCTACCGGCTCGGCACCTATATCCCGCTGCCCGGCATCAATCCCGACGCGTTCGCCCAGGCTTTCTCCTCGCAGAGCAAGGGCGTGCTCGGCATGTTCAACATGTTTGCCGGCGGCGCGGTGCAGCGCATGGCGATCTTCGCGCTGGGCATCATGCCCTACATCTCCGCCTCCATCATCATGCAGCTGATGACCTCGGTCATTCCGTCGCTGGAAGCGCTGAAGAAGGAAGGCGAGCAGGGCCGCAAGATCATCAACCAGTACACGCGCTACGGCACCGTGCTCCTGGCCCTGGTGCAGGCCTACGGCATCTCCGTCGGACTGGAGGGCGGCAACGGCATTGTCAACGATCCCGGCATGTTCTTCCGAATCTCCACCGTCGTCACGCTGGTCGGCGGCACGATGTTCCTGATGTGGCTCGGTGAGCAGATCACCGCGCGCGGCATCGGCAACGGCATTTCGCTGATCATCTTCTCCGGCATCGTCGCCGGCCTGCCGCGTGCCATCTCCGGCACGCTGGAGCTCGGCCGCACCGGCGCCCTGTCGACCGGGCTGATCCTGGCGATCATCGTGCTCGCCATCGTCGTCATTGCGCTTATCGTGTTCTTCGAGCGCGCGCAGCGCCGCCTGCTGATCCAGTACCCGAAGCGCCAGGTCGGCAACCGGATGTTCCAGGGCGACACCTCGCATTTGCCGCTGAAGCTCAACACCTCGGGCGTCATCCCGCCGATCTTCGCGTCCTCGCTGCTTCTGCTGCCGGCAACGATCGCCGGCTTTTCGCAGACGGCCAACATGCCGGCATGGGCAAGCACAATCCTTGCCTCGCTGGGCCATGGACAACCGCTCTACATGGCATTCTACGCGGCGATGATTGTGTTCTTCGCCTTCTTCTACACCGCGATCGTTTTCAACCCGAAGGACACCGCCGACCAGCTCAAGAAGCATTCCGGCTTCATTCCAGGCTACCGCCCGGGCGAGCGCACCGCCGATTACATCGACTATGTTCTCACGCGCATCACCGTCATCGGCGCCATCTACCTGGTGCTGGTGTGCCTGCTGCCCGAATTCCTAATTTCAGCGACTGGCGTACCATTCTACCTTGGTGGCACATCGCTTCTGATCGTGGTCAGTGTAACGCTCGATACGGTGGCGCAGATTCAGGGTCACCTGATCGCGCACCAGTATGAGGGCCTGATCAAGAAGTCGAAGTTGCGCGGGGGGAAGAGGACCAGATGAGGCTGATATTGCTTGGACCGCCGGGGGCGGGCAAGGGGACGCAAGCGCAAAGACTGGTAGAGAAGTTCCGCATACCCCAGCTCTCGACCGGTGACATGCTGCGTGCCGCTGTGCAGGCCGGTACCGAGGTCGGCAAGCGGGCCAAGGCGGTGATGGATGCCGGCGAGCTGGTTTCCGATGCCATCGTCAATGCCATCGTGGCCGAGCGCATCGACCAAGCTGATTGCGCAAATGGCTTCATCCTCGACGGCTATCCACGCACCCTGGTGCAGGCCGATGCGGTCGAATCGATGCTCGCGGATCGTGGCCTCCATCTCGACGCCGTGATCGAGCTCGTCGTCGATGACAAGGCGCTGGTTGGGCGAATCGTCAAGCGCGCCGAGGATGCCAAGGCCGCCGGCCAGCCGGTGCGCAAGGATGACAATCCAGCCGTGTTCGAGGAGCGCTTGCGGGAGTACTACAAGAAGACCGCTCCACTCATTGGCTACTACTACGCCAAGGGCAGGCTGAAGAGCGTCGACGGCATGGCCGACATAGACACCGTCACGAGAGAGATCGAAGCGGTGCTCAAATCCGTCACGCAGGCGGCGGCATAGAGAAACAGCGCTTGACTGTAGCGGTCCGCTGGGGTATGGCGGCCCGTCTTCCATCAGGCATAGGCTTTGCTTGTCCGCAAGGGCAAGGCGGCCGCTTTGAACTGGAAACTCCCGCAAGGGCCGGCCTCCACCGGACGCGGGGCAACTTGAAGCGTCGGCGCGTCCGGCCCATATGGAGATGAGAGAAGATGGCTCGTATAGCCGGCGTCAACATTCCGACCAACAAGCGCGTCGTCATCGCGCTTCAGTACATTCACGGCATTGGCAAGAAGTTCGCCCAGGAGATCGTCGACAAGGTCGGCATCCCGGCCGAGCGCCGGGTCAACCAACTGACCGACGCGGAAGTGCTGCAGATCCGCGAGACGATCGACCGCGACTACCAGGTCGAAGGCGACCTGCGCCGCGAAGTGTCGATGAACATCAAGCGGCTCATGGACCTCGGCTGCTACCGCGGCCTGCGTCACCGCCGCTCGCTGCCGGTCCGCGGCCAGCGCACGCATACCAACGCACGTACCCGCAAGGGCCCGGCCAAGTCGATCGCCGGCAAGAAAAAGTAATTAGGGGAATAAGGGAGTAGGGGAGTAAGGCAGTAGGGAATAGTCCGAAAATCGGATCATTTGTTTCCCAACTCCCTTACTTCCCTATTCCCCTACTCCCTTAGCAAGGTGGAGCCGCTGGCACTACGGCGGTGTAGAGATCAACTGAAAGGACTACCATGGCCAAGGAAGCCGCTCGTGTTCGCCGTCGCGAACGCAAGAACATCTCGTCGGGCGTTGCCCACGTCAATTCGACCTTCAACAACACGATGATCACCATCACCGACGCGCAGGGCAATTCTATCGCCTGGTCGTCGGCCGGCGCCCAGGGCTTCAAGGGTTCGCGTAAGTCGACCCCGTTCGCCGCCCAGATGGCCGCCGAGGATGTCGCCAAGAAGGCGCAGGAACACGGCATGCGCATGCTCGAGGTCGAGGTCTGCGGACCTGGCTCCGGTCGTGAATCGGCGCTGCGCGCGCTGCAGGCCGCCGGCTTCACCATCACCTCGATCCGTGATGTGACGCCGATCCCGCACAATGGCTGCCGCCCGCGCAAGAAGCGCCGCGTCTAAGGAACTATCGAACGCCGCGCGAACGCCAAAAAGTGTTCCTCCGCGGCATTCCAGGTCGCCCGCCACGATTGGATGGTGGCGGGGCAACGGAAGGAAAGCATCATGATCCAGAAAAACTGGCAGGAACTGATCAAGCCGAACAAGATCGAGTTCTCGTCGAAGAAGAAGACGCTGACCACGCTGGTGGCCGAGCCGCTCGAGCGCGGCTTCGGCCTCACGCTGGGCAACGCGCTGCGGCGCGTGCTTCTGTCTTCGCTGCGTGGCGCGGCCGTCACCGCCGTGCAAATCGACGGCGTCCTGCATGAATTCTCATCCATCGCCGGCGTGCGTGAGGACGTGACCGATATCGTGCTGAACATCAAGGAAATCGCCATCCGCATGGAAGGCGACGGCCCGAAGCGCATGGTCGTTCGCAAGCAGGGCCCGGGCGCCGTGCTGGCCGGCGACATCCAGACGGTCGGCGACGTCGAGATCCTCAACCCCGACCACGTCATCTGCACGCTGGACGAGGGTGCGGAGATCCGCATGGAGTTCACCGTCGACACCGGCAAGGGCTACGTGCCGGCCGAGCGCAACCGCGCCGAGGACGCGCCGATCGGCCTGATCCCGGTCGACAGCCTCTACTCGCCGGTCAAGAAGGTCTCCTACAAGGTCGAGAACACCCGCGAGGGCCAGGTCCTCGACTATGACAAGCTGACCATGACCATCGAGACCGACGGTTCGATCTCGGGCGAGGACGCGGTGGCTTTCGCCGCCCGCATTCTGCAGGACCAGCTCGGCCTGTTCGTCAACTTCGACGAGCCGCAGAAGGAAGTCGCGGCCGAAGCCGTCACCGAACTCGCCTTCAACCCGGCGCTGCTCAAGAAGGTCGACGAGCTGGAGCTCTCGGTGCGTTCGGCCAACTGCCTGAAGAACGACAACATCGTCTATATCGGCGACCTGATCCAGAAGACCGAAGCCGAGATGCTGCGCACCCCGAACTTCGGCCGCAAGTCGCTGAACGAGATCAAGGAAGTCTTGGCGGCGATGGGCCTGCACCTCGGCATGGAAGTGCCGGACTGGCCGCCGGAAAACATCGAAGACCTCGCCAAGCGTTACGAAGACCAATATTGAGCATGAATTCCAAGGATCGGCGGCGTGAGCCGGTCGATCCGACGGTCATGCGGAAAACCATCAGAGGCCGTGGCCTCTTGAACAACTGAAGAAGGAAAAGAGCCATGCGCCACGGTTTCAAAGGCCGTCGCTTCGCCCGCAGCGTAAGCCACCGCAAGTCTATGTTCGCCAACCTCGCCGTGTCTCTGATCGAGCACGAGCAGATCGTCACCACCCTGCCGAAGGCGAAGGACCTGCGTCCGATCGTCGAGAAGCTGGTGACGCTCGGCAAACGCGGAGATCTGCATGCGCGCCGTCAGGTGATCGCCCAGATCGGCAATGAGGGCGTCGTCAAGCGCCTGTTCGAGACGATCGCGCCGCGCTACGCCTCCCGCAACGGCGGCTACCTGCGCATCATGAAGGCGGGCTTCCGCCACGGCGACAATGCCGCCATGGCGGTGATCGAGTTTGTCGACCGCGACACCTCGGCCAAGGGCGCCGGCGACCGCGCCCGCATCGAAGCTGAAGGTACGGAAGAGGAAGCCGCGGCCGCCTGAGCCCGGGCTTTTCGCCGTGTGTTCAAAGGGGCCCTGTGGGCCCCTTTTTGCATTCTGAAAGCGGCGCTCTACGTTTCAGACAATTTCGTCGGCCGAAGCGCATGCTTTTGGGCGACAATTATCGGATTTCGGTGCATTAGCCTTTCATTCTGCACAATCGTCGGGAGAATGGCGCCCGATTTGGAGGATTCGGAATGCACGTCAAACGGCTGTCCATTGTTCTGATTTCGGCCTTGCTGGCGTTCGCACCGGCGGCCAGGCAGGCACTGGCCGAGGACGCCACCAAGCCCGCTGATCCGGGCTTGTCCGACGTGCTGACCGATCTGCTGCATGGCGTCGAAGGCGAAAATGCCACCTCCGGGCCGGACAAGCGCGTGCCGTTCGGTCGCGAGGAGGTGCAGCTCTCGTTCGCGCCGCTGGTCAAGCAGACGGCGCCGGCCGTGGTCAACGTCTATGCCTCGCAGACGGCCAAGGTGACGTCGCCTTTCGAGGGCGACCCGTTCTTCGAGGAGTTCTTCGGGCGCGCGCAGCCGCGCGCGCAGTCCTCGCTCGGCTCCGGCGTACTGGTCGACCCGAGCGGCGTCATCGTCACCAATTACCACGTCATCAAGGATGCCGACGAGGTGAAGGTGGCGACCGCTGACGGTCGCGAGTTCGCCAGCAAGGTCATGCTCAAGGACGAGACACTCGATCTCGCCGTGCTCAAGATCTCGGCCGACAAGCCTTTCCCGGTGATCGCCATCGGCGATTCCGACGCGCTGGAGGTCGGCGACCTGGTGCTGGCCATCGGCAATCCGTTCGGCGTCGGACAGACCACCACCAGCGGCATCGTTTCGGCACTTGCCCGCAGCCATATCGGCGTCTCGGATTCGGGCTACTTCATCCAGACTGACGCCGCCATCAATCCCGGCAATTCCGGCGGCGCGCTGATCAACATGGGCGGTCAGCTGGTCGGCATCAACACGGCTATCTACAGCCGCAGCGGCGGCTCGATCGGCATCGGTTTTGCCATCCCCGCCAACATGGTGCGGGCTTTCGCTGACGCCGCCAAAGCCGGGCTCGATTTCTTCGAGCGGCCCTATATCGGCGCCGAGTTCGAGGCGGTGACGCCGCAGATCGCCGAATCGCTCGGCATGGAAAAGCCGACCGGCGCGCTGGTCTCGACGGTCGACGCTACCGGGCCGGCGGGCAAGGCGGGGCTGAAGCCTGGCGACGTCGTGCTGTCGCTCAACAACACGACGGTCGAAAGCATCGAGGCTCTTGACTATCGCATGGCCACCTTGTCGATCGGCTCCAAGGCCAGCTTCGCTGTGCTGAGCAAGGGCCAGCAGGCGACGATGGAGATCCCGCTGGAGCGAGCGCCGGAAGGCGCCAAGGCCACTGAGGTGACGCTGCATGGCCGCAGCCCGTTCGCCGGCGCCAAGGTCGCGGAACTGTCGCCGAGGCTTGCCCAGAAGCTCGGCCTGCGCACCGACCTCAAGGGCGTCACCGTAGTAGATATCAATCGCGATTCGCCGGCGGCCGATTTCGGCTTTCAGCCGGGCGACATTGTGCGTGAGGTGAACGGCACGACCATCGACACGGCGGCGACGCTGGCGCAAATAGCCCAGCAGGACACGCGCTGGTGGCGCTTTACCGTCGAGCGCGGCGGGCAGATACTGCGCCAGGTGTTGCGTTATTGAGGCGATCCAAGGGATCGCCCTCCAGCTTCGAAGACGTTCATGGCCGATCTGTTCAGCGTCGATGAACCGGAAAAGGCGCCGCCCGGCCGGCCGCTGGCCGACCGGCTGCGCCCGAAAAACCTCGGCGAGGTGGTCGGCCAGGAGCATCTGACCGGTCCCGATGGCGCGCTGACCAGGCTGATCGATTCCGGCTCTCTCGGCTCGATGATCTTCTGGGGGCCGCCCGGCACCGGCAAGACCACGGTTGCGCGGTTGCTTGCCGGCGAGACCAAGCTCGCCTTCGAGCAGATATCGGCGGTGTTTTCGGGCGTGGCCGACCTGAAGAAGGTGTTCGAGGCGGCCAAGCTGCGCCGCGCCAACGGCCGCCAGACCCTGCTCTTCGTCGATGAGATCCATCGCTTCAACCGTGCCCAGCAGGACGGCTTTTTGCCGGTGATGGAAGACGGCACCGTCGTGCTGGTCGGCGCCACCACGGAAAACCCATCCTTCGAGCTGAACGCGGCGTTGCTGTCGCGGGCGCGTGTGCTGGTGTTCCGTTCACTCGGCGAGGACAGCATCGCCAAGCTTCTGGCACGCGCCGAGGATGCCGAGGGCAGGGCGCTGCCACTCGACGACGAGGCGCGCGCCATGCTCGTCCGCATGAGCGACGGCGACGGCCGCGCCTCGCTGACGCTCGCCGAAGAAGTGTGGCGCGCCGCCAAGTCCGGCGAGGTGTTCGGCCCGGAGGGTCTGCAGCGCATCATCCAGCGCCGCGCGCCGATCTACGACAAGGGCCAGGACGGTCACTACAATCTGATCTCGGCGCTGCACAAATCGGTGCGCGGCTCCGACCCGGACGCCGCCCTCTACTATCTCGCCCGCATGTTCGACGCAGGCGAGGATCCGCTCTATCTTGGCCGTCGGCTGGTGCGCATGGCGGTGGAGGATATCGGGCTGGCCGACCCGCAGGCGCTGGTCATCGCCAATGCCGCGAAGGACGCCTATGACTATCTTGGTTCGCCCGAGGGCGAGCTCGCCTTCGCCGAGGCCGCCGTCTATCTCGCCACCGCGCCGAAATCCAACGCCGTCTACACCGCCTTCAAGGCGGCGACGCAAGCGGCCAAGGAGTACGGCTCGCTGCTGCCGCCCAAGCACATCCTCAACGCGCCGACCAAGCTGATGAAGGAAGAGGACTACGGCGCCGGCTATCGCTACGACCACGACGAGCCCGACGCCTTTTCCGGCCAGGACTATTTCCCGGAAAAGATGGGCCGGCGCACCTTCTACGATCCGCCTGAGCGCGGCTTCGAGCGCGATATCAGGAAACGGCTGGACTATTGGGCCAAGCTGCGCGGCGAGCGGGAAAGGTAAGCTCGCCGCGCCATGGTCGCGCGCTTCGGCCGGCGCTCGTTCAGTCAGCAAGCGCCGCCCGGATCTTGCTCGCATTTTCCGCCAGCACCTCGGGCTGTTCCATCTGTCCGCTGTGCGGCTTCAAGGGGATGCCCTCGAAGCGCGGAATGACATGGACATGGAGGTGGTAGACGGTCTGGCCCGAAGCCGGTTCGTTGAACTGCAGGATGGTGACGCCATCGGCGCCGAAAGCCTTCTTGACCGCCCGCGCCAACTTCTGAACGATCGTGAAGAGCGGCCCGAGCGTGGCCGCGTCAGCGTCGAGCAGATTGCGCGACGGCGCCTTCGGCACCACCAGGGTGTGGCCCGCTCCTTGCGGCATCACATCCATGAAGGCGATGACCGCATCGTCTTCATAGACACGGTGCGAGGGGATTTCGCCGCGCAGGATCTTCGCGAAGATGTTGCCGGAATCGTAGTCAGCCATGGCGGGCGCTCCTGATCAAGGATGTCCTGCCTAGTGTAGCGAAGCCGTCATGGCGCGGCAAGGCAGGTCACCCGAGATCGATTATGCCTGCCTCGACAAGGACGAGGGGCTATTCGGCCAGATCCTTGCGGAATGGCGTGTGGTCCTCGAGATATTCGCCCATCCGCTCGACCTCACGGCGCTCGCGGCGCAGATAATCGGCCACCGCGTTGCGCAGGCCGGGATGCGCGATGTAGTGCGCCGAGTGCATGGTCACCGGGCGGTAGCCGCGCGCCAGCTTGTGCTCGCCCTGCGCGCCGGCTTCCACGACCTTCAGCTTGCGTTCGATGGCGAAGTCGATCGCCTGGTGATAGCAGATCTCGAAATGCAGGAAGGGATGGTTCTCGATGCAGCCCCAGTTGCGCCCGTAGAGCGCATCGGAGCCGATGAAGTTGATGGCGCCGGCGATGTAGCGGCCGTTGCGCCTGGCCATCACCAGCAGGATGTCGTCGGCCATGCGCTCGCCGATCAGCGAGAAGAACTGGCGGTTCAGATAGGGACGGCCCCATTTCCTGCCGCCGGTGTCCATGTAGAAGGCAAAGAAGTCGTCCCAGACCCTTTCGGTCAGGTCCTTGCCGGTCAGCCAGTCGATCGAGATGCCGTCGGCCAGTGCCTCGCGCCGCTCCTTCTTCATCGCCTTGCGCTTGCGGGAAGCAAGCGTGGCCAGGAAGTCGTCATAGCTCGAAAAGCCTTCATTGAAGAAATGGAACTGCTGGTCGGTGCGGTGCAGGAAGCCGGCCGCCTCCAGCGTGACGACATCGCTTTCCGAGGCGAAGGTGACGTGAGCGGAGGACACGCCGAGCTTGTCGGTCACCATCTTCAGGCCAGCCGCGAGGCCGGCCTTCACCGCGCTGTCATCCTCGCCCTTGCTGACCAGCAGGCGAGGGCCGGTGACGGGAGTGAACGGCACGGCACTTTGCAGCTTCGGATAGTAGCGGCCACCGGCGCGTTCGAACGCATCCGACCAGCCGTGGTCGAAAACATATTCGCCTTGGCTGTGCGATTTGAGATAGCAGGGCACGGCGCCCAGCAGCTTGCCCTGCGCCGTCTCCAATCGCAGGTGGTGGCCCTGCCAGCCGGTGCGGCGCACAGCGCAGCCGGACTCTTCAAGCGCGCTCAGAAAAGCGAATGAAACGAGAGGGTTGTAGCCGTTTTCCTTGTCACCGCGCGTGGTCCCGGCAAAGCCGTTCCACTCATCGCAGGTGAAGGCGCCGATACCGGAGGCGACGCGGATCGAAAACTCCGCATTCGCCATCTGTCCATCATCGTCATCACCCTGATCCATGAGGCTTATTTAAGCTCCATACGGGGCTGCGCAAGCCTGGATCACGCCACCTTTACGAGGTCGGGTTCGAAACCTTCGAAGGTCATCTGGTCGGCATATTTGAAGGTGAGGTCGACCGCCGGCTGGTCATGCACGGTCCAGGTGATGACCGGCATTTTCAGCCGCTGGCGCACGAAGCTGACGAAGGGGTTGGGCAGGTCGCCGGCGGCATAGGAGGTGAAGGCGATGTCATGCGCCAGCATGGCGAAATGCGCCTCGATCAACTGGTTGTCCTTGCCGTAGGCGGTCAGCCCGCCAGGAATGCCGGGCGCGTCCTTCGGAAAATCGCGGATCAGCCAATGGTCGAACGACATGATCGCCGCCTTGCCCTTGTAGCGATTGAGCATCTTGCCGACGCTCGCCACAAGGCCCTGGTCGTAGCCCGGCGTGCCCTTCAGTTCGACCACCAGCGGCACGCGGCCGTCGATCAGGTCGAGCGCCTGCTGCAGCGTCGGCACATGATCGGCCGTGCCGCCGACCTTGAGCGCCGAGAGCTCCGCCGCCGTGCGCTGCCAGACGAAGCCGTCCTCACCGGTCAGCCGCTTGAGGTCGCCATCATGGATGATGACGGGAACGCGGTCCGAGGAGAGATGCACGTCGCATTCGATCGCGTAGCCGCGCTCGGCGGCGGCCGCGAAGGCCGACAGCGTGTTCTCCCAGCGCGCCTTGTTCATGTCGTGGAAGCCGCGATGCGCGACAGGGCGTGCGGTCAGCCAGGAAAGGTCGGTCATGATATCGGTCCGGCTCATTCGACTTCGAAGATCGCTTCGATCTCCACCGCCGCGTTAAGCGGCAGCGAGGCGGTGCCGACGGCGGAGCGGGCGTGCTTGCCGCTTTCGCCCAGCACCGCGACCAGGAAATCGGAAGCGCCGTTGGCGACCAGATGCTGCTCGACAAAGTCGGGCGCCGAGGCGACGAAGACGGTGATCTTGACCAGGCGCCGGACCTTCCCGAGATCGCCGAGCGCTGCCTTGGCCTGCGCCAGAATGTTGATGGCGCAGTATTTTGCGGCTTCCTTGCCAGTCGCCGTATCGACGTCGCGGCCGAGTAGGCCGCTCGCCTGCAGCTTGCCGTCCTTGAGCGGCAACTGCCCCGCCGTGAACAGCAGATTGCCGGTCCGGCAATAGGGCACATAGTTGGCGGCCGGCGCGGCGGCAGCCGGAATTGTGACGCCGAGATCGCTTAGCCGCTTTTCGATTGTTTCACCCATCGTATTTCCCTATTGCTTGAAGACGCCGCGCGAGCCGGGCCGAAATTGCTATTTTTGCCTCGCTTCCGCCATGACTTTTTTAAGCTGGACCATCTTTCCCTGCGGCCTGCCATCAGCCGCGACGATCGGAGCACCATATGCGCGCAAAGCGCCTAGCATTCCCTGCCGTTCTTGTGCCAGCGCTGTTCCTGGTGGCTCCCGCCTTTGCCGTTCCGGCGCTGCAGGCGCACCGCGCGGTCTACGACCTGACCCTCAACAAGGCATCCGACCGCTCCGGCATAACCGGCATTTCGGGCCGCATGGTCTACGAATTCAATGGCTCGCCCTGCGAGGGCTACACGGTAAAGTTCCGCTTCGTCACCCAGATCGTCACCAACGACAATACGCGTCTGACCGATCAACAGACGACCACTTTCGAGGATGCCGAGGGCAAGACCTTCTCCTTCGTCACCAAATCCTTCGTCGACCAGAATCTCGACAAGGAGGTCAAGGGCATGGCGACCAGGGAGCCCAAGGGCCTCAAGGTCGACATCGACAAGCCCGAGAAGAACAGCCTGGAGCTCGCCGCCACCCAGTTCCCGACCCAGCATCTGGTGGAACTGATCGGCAAGGCCGAGAAGGGCGAAAGCTTCTATGAAACCAACCTTTTCGACGGGTCGGAAGACGCCAACAAGGTGATGACCACGACGGTCGTCGTCGGCAAGAAGACCGACGCCGACAAGACCGACCCGGAAGCGCCGGCGCTGGCCAAGCTCGCCGCCGACAAATACTGGCCGGTCGACATCGCCTATTTCGACGACACCGACAAGAGCGGCGAGGAGGTCCCGGAGTACCGGATCAGCTTCAAGCTGCACGAAAACGGCATCACCCGCGATCTCGTCATGGACTATGGCGACTTCTCGATGACCGGCAAGCTGGTCAACCTGTCGCTGTTCGACCAGGCGAAACCCTGTCCTGCATCGAAATAGTCCAAAGGCAAATCGTCTCGCAGGGCCGTCGGCGCTGAAGAGGGGAGCGGCAGGCCTGATGGCGATCTATGTCGATGCGGCGATCTGGAAATGGGCCGGCCACCGCTGGTGCCATTTGATGGCCGACGACACCGATGAACTGCATCGCTTTGCCACCGAACTCGGCCTCAAGCGCTCGTCCTACCAGGGGCCGCCCAAGACATCGGCGCCGCATTATGACATAACCGGCTTCGAGCGCGACCGGGCGGTGCGGCTGGGCGCGATCGAGTGCAGCCGCGAGGAGATTGTTGCGATCTTCCGCCGTGTGCGGGTTCCTAACGGGAAGATAAGGCCATGACGCTCACGGCATTTCTGGCTTACTGCGCCGCGATCACGCTTGCCGCCGCTACGCCCGGCCCGGCAATGTTCGCGGTCATCACCAACGGCGTCTCGCGTGGCTTCGTCCGCGCCTTCATGGCCGGTGTCGGCATTGCCTTCGGCGATGCGGTGCTGGTGATCCTGGCGCTGCTCGGCCTG
This sequence comes from Mesorhizobium sp. M4B.F.Ca.ET.058.02.1.1, assembly GCF_003952505.1. NCBI lineage: Bacteria > Pseudomonadati > Pseudomonadota > Alphaproteobacteria > Hyphomicrobiales > Phyllobacteriaceae > Mesorhizobium > Mesorhizobium sp. M4B.F.Ca.ET.058.02.1.1. The sequence goes on from NZ_CP034450.1 coordinate 699,238, forward strand.
GTGGCGCTGGCACAGACTTTCGAATGGGTGTTCCTCGCCCTGAAATATGCGGGCGCTGCCTATCTGGTGTTCCTCGGCATCCGGATGTGGCGCTCGGCCAACGCCCGTGCGGATACGGCGCAGGCATCCCAGGCGAGGCTCTCACGCTCGTTTTTCCTCGGCGCCTCCATAGCGCTCGGCAATCCCAAGGCAATCCTGTTCCACGCCTCGATCATGCCGCTGATCCTCGATCTCGACACCATGACCTTCGCCGATGGGCTGCTGGTGATAGCGGTCGTCATCAGCGTCAACATTGGCACCATGGGCGTCTACGCGGCGCTCGCCGGGCGGGCCTCCGGCTGGTTCAGGACGCCGGGGCGCATGCGCCTGATGAACAGGTTTGCCGGCGGCGCCATGATCGGCACCGGTGCGCTGATCGTCGCACGCTGATCGGCAAGGAGCAGGGGCGCTTGCGTTTGTCGCGCATCCCCTCTATATGCGCGTTCATTCCACACACGGACTTTGGTGTCTGCCCGGGAGAAATCCGGCTGAAACCTCCGGTGGCGTTCAAGGACCTCGGTCCGAAAATGCCTGTGTCCGTGGAGGCCAACCGGAAAGGAACTAAGAATGGCTCTGCCTGATTTCAGCATGCGCCAGCTTTTGGAAGCTGGCATTCACTTCGGCCACCAGACCCACCGCTGGAACCCGAAGATGGCGCCCTACATCTACGGCGCCCGCAACAACATCCACATCATCGACCTGTCGCAGACGGTGCCGCTGCTGCACCAGGCGCTCAAGCAGGTGTCGGACACCGTCGCCAAGGGCGGCCGCGTGCTGTTCGTCGGCACCAAGCGCCAGGCGTCCGAAATCGTCGCTGACGCCGCGCAGCGCTCGGCCCAGTATTACGTCAACTCGCGTTGGCTCGGCGGCATGCTGACCAACTGGAAGACGATCTCGAACTCGATCCAGCGCCTGCGCAAGCTCGACGAACTGCTGGCCGGCGAGGCACAGGGCCTGACCAAGAAGGAGCGCCTCAACCTCGACCGCGAGCGCGAGAAGCTCGACAAGGCGCTGGGCGGCATCAAGGACATGGGCTCGACGCCGGACCTGATGTTCGTCATCGATACCAACAAGGAAGCGATCGCCATCCTCGAGGCCAAGCGCCTCGGCATTCCGGTCGTCGCCATCATCGATTCGAACTGCGACCCGGACAAGATCGACTTCCCCATCCCCGGCAATGACGACGCGGCTCGCGCCATCCAGCTCTACTGCGACCTGATCGCCAAGGCTGCGATCGACGGCATCGCTCGCCAGCAGGGCGCGCTCGGCGTCGACATCGGCGCCTCGGTCGAGGCTCCGGTCGAGCCGGCGCTCGATGCCCCGGCGGCCGAGACCCCGGAAGCATAATAGCGAAGGCCGGTTCCGGCCTTCATCTTTCCAATATCTTGGCGCGCTAAGCGCTGTCGCCGGGCGCATCATCGAGAATCGATGGTGCGTCGGCGCATTTGAAACAAAGAGGCGACAATGAGCATTACGGCTGCACAGGTCAAAGAACTCCGCGACTTGACCGGCGCGGGCATGATGGACTGCAAGGCGGCGTTGAACGAGACCAACGGCAACATGGAAGAGGCCGTCGACTGGCTGCGCAAGAAGGGCATCTCCAAGGCCGACAAGAAGGCTGGCCGCACCGCTGCCGAGGGCCTTATCGGCGTTGATGCCGGCCTGCGCGAGGCTGCCATTGTCGAGGTCAATTCCGAGACCGACTTCGTCGCCCGCAATGCCGCGTTCCAGGAGATCGTCGCCAACGTCGCCAAGGTGGCGCTGGCCTATGGCGCGACCGAAGCTGTGGCGGCCGCCAAGTACACGGGCTCGGACAAGTCGGTCACCGAGACGATCAAGGATGCGGTCGGCACCATCGGCGAAAACATGGGCTTCCGTCGTTCGACCAAGCTCTCTGTCGCGCACGGCGTGGTGGCGAACTATGTGCATAACAAGGTCGCCGACGGCCTCGGCAAGCTCGGCGTGCTGGTTGCCATCGAGACCACCGGTAATGCAGAGGCCGCAAATGCCTTTGGTCGCCATGTCGCCATGCATGTTGCGAATTCCAACCCGGTTGCGCTGACCGCCGAGGAAGTCGATCCGGCGCTGGTCGAACGCGAGAAGGCGATCTTCTCCGACCAGGCGCGCCAGTCCGGCAAGCCGGAGGCGATCATCGAAAAGATGGTCGAGGGCCGCCTGCGCAAGTTCTATGAAGAGGTCGTTCTGCTGAAGCAGGCTTTCGTGCTCAATCCCGACATCACCGTCGAGAAGGCGCTGAAGGATGCCGAGAAGGAAATCGGCGCTCCTGCAAAGATCACCGGCTATGTGCGTTACGCGCTCGGCGAAGGCATCGAGAAGGAAGAGACCGATTTCGCCGCGGAAGTCGCGGCGGCGGTCAAGAAATAGCCCGAAGCACAAGTAGGGCTACAGAGCTCAGGCAGCACGGCCGGGCGTCCGCGAGGATGCCCGGCCGATTTCTTGCGCGGTGTCGATGAAGGCCCGGAGCTTCGGCGCCATCGACGCCCGGCGCGGGAAATAGAGGAACAGGCCGGGTTCCTCGATCGCCGACTGCGGCAGGATCTGCACGAGGCGACCGGCGGCGATGTGGGCGCGCACCAGCGGCTCAAAGACATAGATGATGCCAACCCCGGCAAGCGCGAGGTCGATCGCGGCGAGCGAATCGGTGACGATTGCCGTGCCATTCGTTTCCACAGAGACGTCATTGCCGTCCTCGCTCAGGTCCCAGCGGTAGAGCGCGCCACTGCGCACGAGGCGGTAGCCGATGCAATTGTGGCCGGCGAGATCGGCGATGGCGGTGGGACGGCCGCGCCGCCCGACATAGGTCGGCGAAGCAGCCATCACGACACTGAATGGCGGCGTCAGCCGGACCGCCACCATATCCTGTGCGATCATCTCGCCCAGCCTGATGCCGGCGTCGAAACCTTCTCCCACGATATCGACGAGGCCCTGATCGGCAAACAGCTCGACGGTCACGTCCGGATAGCGCTCCGCCATCGCCGCCACCACGGGGGTCACCGCCAGCGGGATGGCGATATGGGAGACGTTGATCCTGAGCAGCCCCGCCGGGCGGCCGCCGATGCCGCGGATGCGGTCCATGCGTTCGGCGATGTCCTGCAGGGCAGGGGCTGCGGTCTCGATCAATGCCTTGCCGGCTTCGGTCAGCGAGACGCTGCGCGTCGTGCGCGCGAACAGCGGCTGACCGATCCGCTCCTCGACCAGACGCACAGCGTGGCTGACCGCCGACGGGCTCATGCCGAGCTCGGCCGCGGCGAGCGCGAAGCCGCCGCGCCGTGCGACGGCGACGACGACAGGCAGGTGGCTGAGCAGATCGCGATCCATTGATGAGCGGTATCGCATAGTCATTGCGAACAATGCAATCTTATCGTCTGCCGCATACTTGCACACATTGTCGCCAGCGCCACCGGCGGCGGGCCGATGCAGAAGGAGAAGACGAGATGAAAGCGTTGAAGCACGTCACTTTCGCAGCGGGCATGGCATTGGCACCGGTCGATGCCGGCGGAGCGGAACCGTCGGACTGGCACGCGCACGCCAATGAGCGCGCCGTGATCCGCATCGCCGACTCGATCGACCGCGCCGTCGACGCGCAGGACTGGCCGCTTGCCCGTAGCTATTTCGCGGATCGGGTCACTGTGGATTTCAGCAGCCTCTCCGGACGGCCGCCGGCCACCATCGCCTCGGACGAGCTGATCGGCACATGGTCGGCGAACCTCAAGGGGAGCAAGACGAGCCTGCACCTGCGCACCAACCACCAGGTGGTGATCGACGGCGACCGCGCCACCGTGTCGTCGAATGGCTACGCCTGGAATCGGATGGAAGGCAATGGCGACCCGCTCTGGGAAGTCTGGGGCACCTACGAGCACCGCCTGACCCGCACGCAAGCCGGCTGGAAAGTGGATGGCTTCACGTTCCGCATGACGCATGAGCGCGGCAACGCGTGGGTCAAGACCACTCCCGGCCGCTGAATGGCGGCATCAATCCCTATCAGAATCGGAACTACATCATGACGATGAATTACTACACCCTCGGCAACAGCGGCCTTCGGGTAAGCCGCATCGCGCTCGGCACGATGACCTTCGGCACGGAATGGGGCTGGGGAGCCGACCGGGAAACCGCCCGCTCGATGTTCGACGCCTATGTCGAGGCAGGCGGCAATTTCTTCGATACCGCCGACCTCTACACCAATGGCACGAGCGAGACCTGGCTCGGCGAATTCGTCGCCGAGCGCGGGCTGCGCGACAAGGCAGTGATCGCCACCAAGTTCACCATGAACACCGAGCCCGGCAATCCGAACAGCGGCGGCAATGGCCGCAAGAACATCATGCGCGCGGTGGAGGCCTCGCTCAGGCGGCTCGGCACGGACTATATCGACCTCTACCTGCTTCACGTCTGGGACAGGCTGACGCCGGCCGAAGAGGTCATGCGCACGCTGGACGACCTGGTGCGCGCGGGCAAGGTGCGCCATATCGGTCTGTCGGACGTGCCGGCCTGGTATGCCGGCCGCGCCCAGGCGATTGCCGAATTGCGCGGCTACGAGCCAGTTTCGGCCTTGCAGCTCGAATATTCGCTCGCCGAACGTTCGATCGAGCATGAGTTCGTCCCCTTCGGCACGCGTCACGGGGCGGGCATCATGGTCTGGAGCCCGCTGGCCAGCGGCTTGCTCAGCGGCAAGTATCGGCCGGCGCAGGCCGGAAATGCCGGCCGGCTCGATGGGTTCCGCAACACCACCCATCCGGGGTTCCAGAAATTCACCGAGCGCAACTGGAAGATCGTGGCGGAGCTCGAAAAGGTTGCCGCCGAACTCGGCCGCAGCATGCCCCAGGTCGCGCTCAACTGGGTGGCGACGCAGCCGGGCGTCGCCACGGTCATTCTCGGCGCGACCAAGCTTGCCCAACTACAGGACAATATCGGGGCGCTGGATTTTTCAATTCCAGCCGCGCTTCGCGAAAGACTGGAGGTAGTCAGCAGATCCCCGGCGCCATTCCCCCATTCCTATTTCGGCTTCGAGATCCAGGGCCGGGTCACCGGCGGCGCCACGACTGGCGACAAGCCGGCCGGCTATGCGCAGCCGGTGCTCATCGAGGGCGAAGCCGTCAGCGTTGCCAGCGACTGATTGGCGCAAGCCGGAGAGGCGGGCATTGCGCAGGGGCGCCGCGTGACATCGCGGCGCCCTTCGTGTATCGGAACTCGCATCGCGCCGGTGTTTTTGGGCGCGGCGCCTGCGCGAGGGCGGCCACCCCAGGCGCTTCACACGCACAATGACGAGGATCAGATGACGGCGAAGCCCCTCTACCGACGTGTCTTGCTGAAAGCGTCGGGCGAAGCGTTGATGGGGGAGCAGCATTTCGGCATCGATGTCTCGGTCGTTGACCGCATCGCGGCCGACATTGCCGAGGCCCGCGCGATGGGCATCGAGGTCGGCGTCGTCATCGGCGGCGGCAACATTTTCCGAGGCGTGGCGGTTGCGTCCAAGGGCGGCGACCGCGTCACCGGCGATCACATGGGCATGCTTGCCACCGTCATCAACTCGCTGGCGCTGCGCACCTCGCTGAACAAGATCGGCGTCGATGCCGTAGTGCTGTCGGCGATCGCCATGCCGGAGCTTTGCGAGAGCTTCTCCCAGCGCCAGGCCACCGCCTACATGAACCAGGGCAAGGTGGTCATCTTCGCCGGCGGTACCGGCAATCCGTTCTTCACCACCGATTCGGCAGCAGCGCTCCGCGCCGCCGAGATTGGCGCCGATGCGCTGTTCAAGGGCACCCAGGTCGACGGCGTCTATTCCGCCGATCCCAAGAAAGACCCGAACGCGACCCGCTTCGAACGCATAAGCCATGCGGAAGTGATCAAACGCGGGCTTTCGATCATGGATACGGCAGCGATTGCACTTGCGCGCGAAAACAACATTCCGATAATCGTCTATTCGATCCACGAAAAGGGTGGTTTTGGCGAGATTCTGAGGGGCGGCGGCCGGTGTACGGTCGTTGCGGACGATTGATCCGGAGCCGATGCCGATCCGGAAGCCCGCTATGAAGCGGCAGGCGGTATCGGAACAAGGCTCGAGCACGGGGCTGTTGCCCTGAAACAGTGAACCCGGCAAACGGGTCGAGGAGACAATGATGAGTGGTGAGTTCGACGACCTCAAGCGGCGCATGGACGGGGCGATCGCCGCGTTCCGGCATGACCTGGCTTCGCTGCGCACCGGCCGCGCGTCCAGCAACCTGCTCGACGCAATTCAGGTCCAGGCCTACGGCACGACGATGCCGATCAACCAGGTGGCGAACGTGTCCGTGCCGGAGCCGCGCATGCTTTCGGTGTCGGTCTGGGACAAGGCGATGGTCGGCGCCGTCGACCGCGCCATCCGCGAATCCAACCTCGGCTTCAACCCCATCGTCGACGGCACCAATCTGAGGATCCCGCTGCCCGAACTCAACGAGCAGCGCCGCAAGGAACTGGTCAAGATCTCGCACGGCTATGCCGAGAACGCCCGCGTCGCTGTCCGCCATGTCCGGCGCGACGGCATGGATTTCCTCAAGAAGGCCGAAAAGGACGGCCTCATCGGCGAGGACGATCACCGCAAGCGTTCGGATCAGGTGCAGAAACTGACCGACGAGATGATCAGCACCATCGACCATCTGCTTTCCGATAAGGAAGCTGAAATCATGCAGGTTTAGGGTTCGGCTCTCCACCGGCCCGAAAGCGAGACCATGGCAACGCCCGCGCATGTCGCGATCATCATGGATGGAAACGGACGCTGGGCCAAGGCGCGCGGCATGCCGCGGCTTGCCGGCCATCGCGCGGGCGTCGAGGCCTTGCGCAAGACAGTGCGCGCCGCGCCCGACCTCGGCGTCTCGTTCCTGACAGTATACGCCTTCTCGTCGGAAAACTGGTCGCGGCCGAAATCCGAGGTCAGCGACCTGATGGGCCTGTTGAAACTGTTTATCCGTCGCGACCTTGCCGAACTGCATCAGAACGGCGTGCGAGTGCGAATCGTCGGCGACAGGGCGGGGCTGCAGCCCGATATCAGGGGCCTGCTGCAGGAAGCCGAATCGCTCACCGCCGGCAACAAGGCGCTGACGCTGGTCATTGCCTTCAACTATGGCGGGCGCGACGAGATCGTGCGCGCGGCGCGCAAGCTTGCCGCGGCTGCCGGGCGCGGCGAAATCACCGCCGAGGCTATCACGGCGGAGGCCTTTGCCGGCGCGCTCGACACCGATGGCATTCCCGACCCGGAGCTGGTCATCCGCACCAGCGGCGAGCTGAGGTTGTCGAATTTCCTTCTCTGGCAGGCGGCCTACAGCGAGCTTGTGTTCCTGCCTTGCTACTGGCCCGATTTCAGCCGGGAACACCTGGCCGACGCGCTGCGCGACTTCGCAAGCCGCGAGCGCCGTTTCGGCGGGCTTGCCGCCCAAGACGTCGCTTCGTGAGCGGCGGCCAGATGAGCAATCTCCAGCTGCGTGTGATTTCGGCGCTCGTACTGGCCGCCGTCACCCTCGGACTCACCTGGCTCGGCGGCATGCCGTTCCGCTTGCTCTGCAGCTTCATCGCCTGCACCATCTTCTACGAATGGTCACGCATGTCGCGCCCGACAACCGGCGGCGCCCTGGGCTTTCTGCCGGAAGCGCTGCTGCTGGCTTTCGTCGGCACCTTGATTGCCGGCGTGCCGGCGTCCTGGCAGCTGATCCTCGTCGCGATCATGGTTGTCGTCACGGCGGCCGGCGCTCGAATGCGCGGGACGGCGCAATGGGATGCCCCGGGCCTGGCCTATGCGTCGCTCTCGGGCCTGTCGCTGGCGATGCTGCGCGACGGCGACCATTCCGGCCTGATTGCGATCCTCTTCCTGTTCGCCGTCGTCTGGGCGACCGACATAGCGGCCTATTTCGTCGGTCGCGCCGTTGGCGGCCCGAAGCTGGCGCCGTCGATCTCGCCCGGCAAGACGCAGAGCGGGGCGTTGGGCGGCGCCGTCGGCGGCGTCGTGGCCGGTGTGCTTTTGGCCTCGGCGACCGGAGTCGGCAATCTCGGAACACTCGGCCTCGTGGCACTCGCCCTGTCGGTGGTGGCGCAGGCAGGTGACCTTTTCGAATCCTGGGTCAAGCGCCGCCACGGCCAGAAGGACTCCGGCAACCTGATCCCTGGCCATGGCGGCGTCATGGACAGGGTGGACGGGCTTGTCGCGGCGGCTCTGGCCCTGTACGTCATCGGCTGGATCTCGGCGGGCGCCGATCATCCGGCGCAGGGGCTGTTTCCGATTTGAACCGCATGCCGCAGGGCGAAGAACAGGCAGCGCCACGGATTCGCCCGGATTGATGTCACAGTCGCGGCACGGCCTGCGTCGCGCACGGTTTTGAGGACACGACTTGAACGAGATTCTTCACGCGTTGTTCAGCACGGAAGGCTTCGTCCTCGGCACGCTGGTGCCGTTCCTGTTCGTGCTGACCGTGGTGGTCTTCGTACACGAAATGGGCCACTACCTCATCGGCCGCTTGTGCGGCATCGGCGTCAAGGCCTTTTCGATCGGCTTCGGCCCCGAGCTCATCGGCTTCAACGACAGCCACGGCACACGCTGGAAGCTCTGCGCCATACCGCTTGGCGGCTATGTCAAATTCGTCGGCGACATGAATGCCACGTCGAGCCAGCCGAGCGCCGAGGACCTGGAGGCGCTGAGTGATTCGGAGCGCGAGGTCGCGTTCCATACCCAGCCGATCTGGAAACGCGCCGCGACAGTGGTGGCCGGGCCGCTGTTCAATTTCCTGCTGACCATAGTCGTCTTTGCCGTGCTGTTTTCCGTCTATGGCCGCCCGGTGCTGGACCCAATGGTGGCCCAGGTCACCGCTGGCAGCCCCGCCGACAAGGCAGGCATCCAGCCGGGTGACCGATTCGTCAGAGTCGACGGCAGCACGGTCGAGACCTTCGCTGACGTCCAGCGCCTCGTTCAGGGCCGCGCCGGCGATGCCATCGCCTTCACCATGCTGCGCGATGGCAAGGAGATTACGCTCACAGCGACCCCTGTGCCGATGGAACAGCAGGATGCGCTGGGCAACAAGATCAAGGTGGCCGTGATCGGCGTCGTCAACAGCACCGAACTCGGCCAGGCGCGCATTGTCACCTACAATCCCGTCGGTGCCGTGGGCGCGGCCATCGAGGAGACCGGGCACGTCATCCAGCGCACGGGGCAGTTTCTGCAGCGTTTCGTTGTCGGCCGCGAGGACAAATGCCAGCTTGGGGGACCGATCAAGATCGCCAAAATGTCGGGTCAGGCGGCGAAACTCGGCTTCGAATGGCTGGTGCAGCTTGTTGCATTCCTGTCAGTCGGAATAGGAATTCTCAATCTTCTGCCGATTCCCCCCCTCGACGGCGGCCACCTCTTGTTCTACGGCGTGGAGGCCGTCTTCCGTCGGCCGGTATCGGAGCGGATGATGGAAATGGCCTACCGGACCGGACTGCTTCTGGTGTTGGGCTTTATGGGCTTCGTGTTCTGGAACGATCTGTTTGGGTGCTGAAATCATGAAGAAATTTGGCTTCGGCAGCCGCAATGTTGAGACGCCGTTTACCATGCACAGGGGTAGGCGTGACGCGAAAGCCACGCACCAGGGTTAAGTAATTACAAATTAACCAGAAGCCTTGCGTGTAGGGAAAATCCGGTTAATACGGTAGGGGAAAATTACCGCACGTCCGGTTTTCTCGCCGTGGGGACTACGAGAAAAGGTACAAAAGCCCGATGAAGGCAGCATCCAAGTTTATGAGCGCCGCGTCCGCGGTGGCTTTGTCCGCCGCTCTGGTTGTGCCAGGCGCGCTCGCAGTGCAGTTTGTTGCCACATCGGTAGCCGAAGCCGCAGTCGTCTCGAGAGTGGAGGTCAGCGGCAACCAGCGCGTCGATGCCGACACCATCCGCAACTACATCACGATCAAGCCTGGCAAGGCGTTCTCCAGCTCCGATATCGATGATGCGGTCAAGGCGCTGTTCGGCACCGGCCTGTTCTCGGATGTGCAGATCAACCAGGTCGGCTCGACCCTCGTCGTCAAGGTTTCCGAATACAAGGTCGTGAATCAGGTCCTGTTCCAGGGCAACAAAAAGCTCAAGGACAACGCTCTGCAAGCCGCGGTCCAGCTCAAGCCGCGCGCGACCTTCTCGCAGCAGACGCTTGATTCCGACGTCGAGGCGGTCAAGGCCGCCTACCGGCGCATCGGTCGCGACGATGCGGCGGTGACCACGCAAATCATGGAACTCGGCGACAACCGCGTGAATGTCGTCTTCAACATCAACGAAGGTGGCCGCACCCAGATCGCCGCGATCAATTTCGTCGGCAACAGTGCCTATTCCAGCCGCCGTCTGTCCGACGTGATCAACACCAAGCGTTCGTCCTGGCTCTCCTTCGTGCTGCGCGACGACGTCTATGACGAGGACAAGCTGCGCGCCGATCAGGAGTTGCTGCGCCGCTTCTACTACAATCACGGCTATGCCGATTTCCAGGTGGTCTCGGCGGTCGGCGAGCTCGATGACACCACCAACAAATACACTGTCACCATCACCGTGCAGGAAGGCGACCGTTACACCTTCGGCGACGTCAGCGTCGAAAGCACGATTCCCGAAGTCGACTCCAAGTCGCTGGAATCCGTGATCGAGACCCATAAGGGTGACGTTTACAACGCCAAGGATGTCGAGGATTCCATCATCGCGCTGACCGAGAAGGTCGCCGGCTCCGGCTATGCCTTCGCCCAGGTGACACCACGCGGCGATCGCAACTTCGAGAACCACACCATTTCGGTGGTCTACACAATCGACCAGGGCACCAAGGCCTATATCGAGCGTATCGAAATCCGCGGCAACGACCGCACGCGCGACTATGTCATTCGCCGCGAGTTCGATGTCAGCGAAGGCGACGCCTTCAACCAGGTGCTTATCCAGCGCGCGAAGAAGCGCCTGGAAGCGCTCAATTACTTTGAGAAAGTCGACATCTCGACCGTGCCGGGTTCGCAGCCCGATCAGGTCGTGCTGGTGGTTGACGTGGTCGAGAAGTCGACCGGCGAATTCTCGATCGGCGCCGGCTATTCGACCGGTGGCGACACGCCTGGTCCGTCGGTCGAAGGCTCGATCACGGAGCGCAACTTCCTCGGTCGTGGCCAGTACATCAAGCTGGCGGCGGGCGGCGGCAAGAATTCGCGCGACTACAGCATTTCCTTCACCGAGCCTTACTTCCTCGGGCGCCGCATTGCCGCCGGCTTCGATGTCTTCCAGCAGACGCGCAATTACACCCACTACGACAGCGAGACGCTGGGCGCCACAGTGCGCTTCGGCCTGCCGATCACCGACAGCATTTCCACCCAGCTGGCGTACAACATCGCGCAGGAGAAATACAAATACGATGACTGCGACGACAACGACGATGGCACTCAGGGCGATTGTGATCTTTCACAGGCCATCAAGGACGGCATCGCTGAAAGCCCCTGGCTGAAATCCTCGGTCAGCTTGGGTCTGGTGTACAACACCATCGACGACATGAAGAACCCGCATGAGGGTATTTACATCAACGGCACGACCGAAGTCGCCGGTCTCGGCGGCGACGCCAAGTGGGTGAAGCTGACCGGGCGGGCGAGCGTCTATCAGACCTTGTCCGAGCAGCTCGATCTGGTCGGTCTTGTGTCCGCCGGCGCTGGCCACATCGCAGGGTTTGGCGATGATGGGCTGCGCATTTTCGATCAGTTCCAGAGCAACGATCGCATGATCCGTGGCTTTGAGTATGGCGGTATCGGCCCGGCGGACGTCGCTACGGGGGATCACCTGGGCGGCACGACCTACTTCAATGCGTCGGCTGAAGCACAGTTCCCGCTGCCGGTCATTCCGGAAAGCTTCGGCCTGCGCGGTGCTGTTTTCGCGGATGCCGCCACTTTGTACGGCAGCAAGGTGACCACCGTCACTCAGACCTCAACCGACATGAAGCTGCGCGCCTCGGTCGGTATCGGCTTGATGTGGGCGTCGCCGTTCGGCCCGATCCGCATCGACTACGCGGTCCCGGTCAAGAAGGAACCGACCGACGACGTGCAGGAATTCAACTTCGGCATAGCGACCCGTTTCTGATCCGCGGGTAACAATGCTTCCGGGCCGCCATGCGGTCCGGAAGAGCGTGATCCGACCTAGCTGGATATTGCTTCTGGAATGACCGATCCGGTGTTCTTCGCGCCATCACGCCGGTATACGGCCGGCGAAGTCGCGAATCTGACCGGCGCTCAGCTTGTCGATTCTGCCCAGTCGCATGTCTCCATCGAAGCCCTAGCACCTGCCAACGAGGGCGGCGAGAACGCGCTCGTCTTCGTCGACGGTAGGCGCAATTTTGCCCTCATGCCGTTGTTGAAGGCCGCGGCGGTTCTTTGCCCGGCCGAATTCGCCAGCAAGGCGCCGGCGGGCATAGCGGTGCTTACCCATCCGCGCCCGCAGCAGGCATTCGCGCTGGTCGGGCGCCTTCTGTTCCCGCAGGCGGCCACACCCGGGCCAATGACCGGCGAAACCGGAATCTCGCCGCATGCCCATGTCGACCCCTCGGCGCATGTCGAGGCCGGCGCGATCGTCGAGGCCGGCGCGGTCATCGGTCCGCGCGTTTCGGTCGGCAACGGCACCATCATCGCTCCGCATGCGGTGATCGGCCATTCCTCCCAGATCGGCCGTGACGGCTATATCGGCCCGGGTGCCAGCGTGCAGTACGCGCTGATCGGCAACCGCGTCATCATCCATGGCGGCGCCAGGATCGGCCAGGACGGCTTCGGCTTCGTGGCCGGCGCCAAGGGCCCGGAGCGCGTGCCGCAGATCGGTCGCGTCATCATCCAAGACGACGTCGAGATCGGCTCCAATTCGACCGTCGATCGCGGCGCGATGTCCGACACCATCATCGGCCAGGGCACCAAGATCGACAATCTGGTGCAGATCGCCCACAATGTTCGTATCGGTCGCAATTGCATTATAGCGGGGCTTTCGGGTATTTCCGGTTCGGTCGTCGTCGGCGATGGTGTCACCATGGGTGGCGGCGTCGGCCTAGCCGATCATTTGACCATAGGGCCTGGGGCCAAGCTTGCAGCGAGAAGCGGATTCATGAGCAACGTCCCGGCGGGCGAGATCTGGGGAGGCTATCCGGCGCAGCCGATGGCCGAGGCCATGCGTGAAATCGCCATGCTGCGCAAGCTGGCCAGGACCCGCAAACAAGGCGATGGGAATGGCTGATATGGTGGCGACGCTTGAGGCGGTCGACATAATGGGGCTTATGAAGCTCCTGCCGCACCGCTATCCGTTCCTGCTGATCGACCGCATCGTCGACATCGATGGCGACGAGTCCGCCGTCGGCATCAAGAACGTGACCATCAACGAGCCGCATTTCCAGGGCCATTTCCCGCAGCAGCCAGTGATGCCCGGCGTGCTGATCATCGAGGCCATGGCGCAGACCGCCGGCGCGATCTGCATCCGCAGCCTCAACACGGAAAAGCCATCGCTGGTCTATTTCATGACCATCGACAATGCGAAGTTTCGCAAGCCGGTCGTTCCCGGCGACCAGCTCAGGATTCACGTCAAGAAGATCAAGAAGCGCGGCAACCTGCTCAAATTCGCCTGCGAAGCGATGGTCGATGGAGCAAAAGCTGCGGAAGCCGAGGTTTCGGCTATGATGGTCACCGGCTGACGGTTCAAAATGCTCATGAAAGTCCAGACTGAAATCCACCCTTCCTCGGTCGTCGAAGAAGGGGCCCAGCTCGGCGAAGGCGTTCGCATCGGACCCTTCTGCCACGTCGGCCCCGATGCCGTCATCGGCGACCGGGTCGAGCTTGTCGGCCATGTCTCGGTGATGGGCGCGACCACCATCGGCGCCGCCACCAAGGTCTATCCGATGGCCATACTCGGCGCGCCGCCGCAGAACACCAAGCACAAGGGTGGCCGCACGACGCTGGTGATCGGCGAGAACTGCACGATCCGCGAAGGCGTGACCATGCATCTCGGCACCGATTCCAGCCGCGGCGAGACGACGGTGGGCGACAATGGCAATTTCCTCGCCTATGCCCACATTGCCCATGACTGCGTCGTCGGCAAGAACGCCACCTTCGCCAACGGCGCGACGTTGGGCGGCCACTGCGAGATCGGTGACAACGTCTATGTTGGCGGCCTCACCGCCGTTCACCAGTTCGTCCGCATCGGCAACAACGCCTTCATCGGCGGCTGCTCTGCGGTCGTCGGCGACGTCATTCCCTATGCGATCGCCGCCGGCAACCGCGCCAGCCTTCGCGGCCTCAACATCGTCGGCCTGAAGCGTTCCGGCCTGCCGCGCGCCGAGATCCACCTGTTGCGCAAGGCCTACAGGACGATCTTCGACCGCTCCCGAACCGTCGGCGAGAACATAGAGTTCGCCAAGGCGGAATTCGCTTCCTCGCCGACGGCCATGAAAATCATCGATTTCATCGCCAATCGCGGCAAGCGGCACTATGCCGTCCCGTCGCTCAAGGGTGGCGACGGCGACGATGCCGACGATGAAGGCTGAGGCTGCCGGAGCCAAGTTGGACCTCGCGCCGGGCTCAAGGGTCGGCATCATCGCCGGCGGCGGCAGCCTGCCGGTGGAAGTCGCGGCTAGCCTCGCAAGGCAGGGACATCCGCCCGTCATCATCGCGGCCGAAGGCGAGGTCGACCGCAAGCAGGACCTCGCCGGCTACGAGACAGAGCAGCTCGCGCTCGAATCGTTCGGCTCGCTGGTGCCTTTGCTCAGGCGCAAGCGAATCAGCCACCTCGTGCTGGCCGGCGAGATCAGGCGCAGGCCGAAATTGACCGCCATGCGGCCGAGCCTCGGCCTGCTGGCTGCCGTGCCTACAGTGGTGATGGGGCTGGCGCGCGGTGACGACGGCTTGCTGAGGATGCTGACGCGTTTCCTGGAAAAGCGCGGCATCAAGGTCGTTGGCGCGCATGAGATCGTGCCCGAACTGCTTGCGAGCGATGGCTCGCTGACCACGGCCAAGCCGGGCAAATCCGACTGGCGCGACATCGAGGCCGCCAGGGTCGCGGCAAAGGCGATCGGTGCTCTCGATATCGGGCAGGCCGCGGTCGCAATCGGCGGCAGGGCGATCGCGCTGGAGGGCATCGAGGGCACTAACGGGCTGCTCGAGCGGACCAGACAATTGCGCGACCATGGCAGGCTCGCCGGCAAGACGCGCGGCGTTCTGGTCAAATGCGCCAAGCCTGGTCAGGAACTGCGCGCCGATCTGCCGTCCATCGGCCCGCGGACGGTCGAGGCCGCATATGAAGCGGGACTGGCGGGGATTGCGGTTGAGGCCGGCCGCTCGCTGATCCTTGAAGCTCCCGACACCATCGCGCGCGCCAATGCGCTCGGCCTGTTCATCGTCGGCCTTCCTGTCGAGGAGCCGGCTCATGGCCAATGACAAGCCGCTGAAGATCGCCGTCGTCGCCGGCGAGGAATCGGGCGACATGCTTGGCGCCGACATCGTCGCGGCACTGAAGCGGACGACCGGCCGCGATGTTCAGCTTATCGGCATCGGCGGCCGGCATCTGCAGGCGCTCGGGCTTAAGTCCCTGTTCGACGGCGGCGAGATCGCGCTGATGGGCTTCAGCGCTATCCTGCGCGACCTGCCGCGGCTGATCAGGCGGATCGGCCAGACGGCAAGCATGATCGCCGCCGAAAAACCCGACTGCCTCATCACCATCGACAGCCCGGATTTCTCGCTGCGCGTGGCGAAGAAGGTGCGGGCCGCCAACCCGTCGATCCCGATCGTCCACTATGTCTGCCCGAGCGTCTGGGCATGGCGGCCGGGCAGGGCGGTGGCGATGAAGCCCTATGTCGATCATATCCTTTGCATCCTGCCCTTCGAGGTGAAGGCGCTCGCCCGCCTTGGCGGCCCGCCCGGCACCTATGTCGGGCATCGCCTGGCGCGGGATCCGGGCGTGCTTGGCGCCGCCAAGGCGCAGGGCCTGCCGCGGGACCTGGCGGGGGATCGCGTCAAGACGCTGCTGGTGCTGCCGGGTTCCCGACGTGGCGAAGTGCGCCGGCTGATCGAGCCGTTCGGCAAGACGATGTCGATCCTGCGCCAGCGCGGGCATCGCCTGCGTCTGCTCTTGCCGACGGTGCCGCATGTGGCCGACCTGGTCAGGGCTTCGGTCGCCAGTTGGGACGACAAACCGGAGATTGTCGTCGAGCCGGAACGCAAATGGCAGGCCTTCGGCAAGGCTGATGCCGCGCTGATCGCCTCGGGGACAGTATCGCTCGAGCTGGCCCTGTCGGGCGTGCCGATGGTGTCCTGCTACAAGCTCGATCCCGTGGCGCGTCTGGTCATGCCGCATCTCATTTCCGTCTGGTCGGCGCTGCTGCCCAATCTGATCTCGGACCGGACCCTCGTTCCGGAGTTTTACGACCAGTATGTCCTGCCGGAGAACCTCGCCAGGCAACTGGAGACGCTATTTTCCGACACCGGCATGCGCGCCTGGCAGAAGGACGGTTTCGCCGAGATCGCGCTGCGCATGGCAACGGACAGACCGTCCGGCGATATCGCCGCCGAAGTCGTTCTCCGGCACATCAAATAAAAAGCGCCCTTGCGGGCGCCTTTTTGATCTGTTCGCTCGGGCGCGATCAGCGCTTGGCGATCGGCACGTAGTCGCGTTCCGCGGCACCGGTGTAGAGCTGACGCGGCCGGCCGATCTTCTGGTGCGGATCCTCGATCATTTCCTTCCACTGCGCGATCCAGCCGACGGTGCGGGCAACCGCGAACAGCACGGTGAACATGGTGGTGGGGAAGCCCAGCGCCTTCAGCGTAATGCCGGAATAGAAGTCGACATTCGGGTAAAGCTTCTTCTCGATGAAGTAGGCGTCGGTGAGCGCGATCTTCTCCAGCTCCATGGCGATGTCGAGCAGCGGATCATCCTTGATGCCGAGCTCGCCCAGCACCTCATGCGCTGTCTTCTGCATGATCTTGGCGCGCGGATCGTAGTTCTTGTAGACGCGGTGGCCGAAGCCCATCAGCCGGAACGGATCGTTCTTGTCCTTGGCGCGGGCGATGAATTCCGGGATGTGGTCGACATGGCCGATCTCGCCCAGCATGTTGAGCGCCGCTTCGTTGGCGCCGCCATGCGCCGGGCCCCAGAGGCAGGCAATGCCGGCCGCAATGCAGGCGAAGGGGTTTGCGCCCGAAGAGCCGGCGAGACGAACCGTCGAGGTGGAGGCGTTCTGCTCGTGGTCGGCGTGCAGGATGAAGATGCGTTCCATGGCGCGCGCCAGCACCGGATTGATCTTGTATTCCTCGCAGGGCACCGCAAAGCACATGTGCAGGAAGTTGGCGGCGAAGTTCAGCTCGTTCTTCGGATAAATGAAGGGCTGGCCGATGTGGTACTTGTAGGCCATCGCCGCGATCGTCGGCATCTTGGCGATGAGCCGCATCGAGGCGACCATGCGCTGGTACGGATCCGAGATGTCGGTCGAGTCATGATAGAAGGCCGAGAGCGCGCCGACCACGCCGCACATGACGGCCATTGGATGCGCATCGCGGCGGAAACCGGTGAAGAAGCGCGACATCTGCTCATGCACCATGGTGTGGCGCGTCACCCGGTAGTCGAAGTCGTCTTTCTGCGCCTTGGTAGGCAACTCGCCATAGAGCAGCAGGTAGCAGACCTCGAGGAAGTCGCCATGCTCGGCGAGCTGGTCGATCGGATAGCCGCGGTGCAGCAGGATGCCGGCGTCGCCGTCGATGAAGGTGATGGCCGACTCGCAGCTGGCCGTAGAGGTGAAGCCGGGATCGTAGGTGAAGGCGCCGGTGGTGCTGTAGAGCGAGCCGATATCGATGACGTCAGGCCCGACGGAACCGCTTCGCACCTTGAACTCGTGCGTCTTGCCGGCGAGCTCCAGCTTGGCGGTCGACCCGTGCGGTTTGGCGCTCGGTTCCAGTTTCGTTGCAGCTTCGCTCATTAGCAAACTCCTTTTTGTTTCCTCATGCCGGCAAGGCAAATCCTGCAAACGACACGTCGAAATCACCGGAATGCGCGTACTCGCCACCGCATTTTAGGAGGTGCGTGCCAGATTGGGCCAAGGCCTAATGTTGCACTGCGAAACGCACCTTTCAATGCCAATCTTTTTGGGCCAGTTCGCTCCTAATCGATTTGATCCGCGATGCGCGCCAGGCTTTCCTCGCGGCCGAGCACGGCAAGCACATCGAACACGCCGGGCGACGTGCTCCGGCCGGTCAGCGCGGCCCGCAGCGGCTGCGCCACGGCGCCGAGCTTGTGGCCGCCGGCCTGGGCGAACTCGCGGATCGCTGCCTCGGCGGCCGCGGCCGTCCAGTCGCCGGGAACCGCCGTCAAAGCCGCATGGGCGCCGCGGAGGACGGCGCGCGCCTCGCCGGAAAGC
Organism: Mesorhizobium sp. M4B.F.Ca.ET.058.02.1.1; assembly: GCF_003952505.1. Classification (NCBI taxonomy): domain Bacteria; kingdom Pseudomonadati; phylum Pseudomonadota; class Alphaproteobacteria; order Hyphomicrobiales; family Phyllobacteriaceae; genus Mesorhizobium; species Mesorhizobium sp. M4B.F.Ca.ET.058.02.1.1. Next base: position 717,660 of record NZ_CP034450.1, read on the forward strand.
AGCGCCGCCGCCTTTTCGTCGACCGGCAACGGCCGCTCGGCAAACAGGAAGCCGGCGCCGTCGACCAGTTCGACCAGCGTCTTGGCGCGCTCCTTAAGCCCGGGCAGGGCCGCGAGCAACTGCGCCTTCTTCTTGTCGTCGAGCCGGGCGGCGAGCGCCGGGCCGCCTTCGAGATAGGGCAGGGTGGCGACGAAGATGTCGAACAGCGCATGATCGTCCATCTTGCGCATATGGACGCCGTTCAGCGCCTCGAGCTTGGCGAAGTCGAAGCGGGCGGCGCCCTTGTTGACGTCGCCGATGTCGAACCAGCCGATCATGTCTTTGATCGACATGACTTCGTCGTCGCCGTGGCTCCAGCCGAGGCGGGCGAGATAGTTGAGCAGGGCCTCCGGCAAGTAGCCCATCGAACGATAGGCCTCGACGCCGAGCGCGCCGTGCCGCTTCGACAGCTTGGCGCCGTCGGCGCCATGGATCAGCGGGATGTGCGACATCGAAGGCACATCCCAGCCCATGGCGTTGTAGATCACCGTCTGGCGCGCGGCGTTGGTCAGATGGTCGTCGCCGCGGATGATGTGGGTGACGCCCATGTCGTGATCGTCGACGACGACGGCGTGCATGTAGGTCGGGTTGCCGTCCGAGCGCAGGATGATGAAGTCGTCGAGGTCCTTGTTGGGAAAGCGCACCTCGCCCTGCACCCGGTCGTGCACGACGGTCTCGCCCTCGGCCGGCGCCTTGATGCGGATGGCGCCCTTGATGCCGGGCGGCGCCTCGGACGGGTCGCGGTCGCGCCATTGGCCGTTATAGCGTGGCGGCAGGCCCTTGGCGCGCGCCGCCTCGCGCATCGCCTCGAGCTCCGCAGGCGTCTCATAGCTGTAATAGGCCTTGCCCAGGCGCACGAGCTCCACGGCCACCTCGCGATGGCGCGGCGCGCGCTCGAACTGCGAAACCGCCTCACCGTCCCATGAGAGGCCGAGCCAGGTTAGTCCGTCCAGGATGGCAGCGGTTGCCGCCTCGGTGGAGCGCTCGCGATCGGTATCCTCGATGCGCAGCAGCATCGTGCCGCCGGAGTGCCTGGCATAGAGCCAGTTGAACAGCGCCGTGCGCGCTCCGCCAATGTGCAGGTAGCCTGTCGGCGAGGGGGCAAAACGGGTGACGACCTTGTCGGACATGGCACTCTCAGGCTGGCATAGGAAGCGGGCGTGATTGCGCGGACTTTCGCGCTTCGCGCGTTCATGTAGCATAGGAGGTCTGGGGCGCAAGGGGCAGACCCGATGGCTGGACGAGGCCGGGGCACGGTGGAGGGCGAGGGGACGACAGCTGGCGTCAGCGAGCGCCTGCTGTTTGCCGACACAGCGCCTGTCGAAACAGCGCCGGTTTGGCTTCCGGAGTCGCGTCCGGCCAAAGAGATTTTGCCGCCTGATGGCGGCGGATTCCGCCCGGCCTCGCCGACGGCAACCATCACGCGGCTCGGCAAGCAGCTTGGCCGCGTCTCATGGCCGGCGTTTCATCGCAGCATCGGCGCCGCGGCCACGACCGAGCTTGATCGCGGCATCGGCTTCCTGCTGGTGCCGGTGTTCCTGGCTGCCGGCGTGATCTTCTATTTCTCGCTGAACGCCGAGCCGGACCTATACAGGCCGCTTGCGGCGGTGGCGCTGATGGCTGTCTGCGCGCTCGTTTCGCGCCCACGGCCAAGGACGCATCTGCTCTTCATGGCGGCGTTCTTCTGCGCCTTGGGCTTTCTCGCCGCAAAGGTCGAGACCTGGCGCGCTGCGACACCGATGCTCGGTTCCGAGATCCAGACCCGCCTGACCGGCCGGCTCGTTAGCCTGGAGGAAATGGAGAACGGCCGCGTCAGGCTGACGATCGATGTGATCTCCACCGCTCACCCAAAGCTGCGCTACGCGCCGGAGCGGGTCCGGCTTTCGGCACGGAAAGTACCTGCTGATATGACAGCCGGCTCGCTGCTTACCGGCTATGCAAGGCTGCTGCAGCCGACCGGCCCGGTGCGACCCGACAGCTACGACTTCTCCTTCGACAGCTATTTTTCCGGTATCGGCGCCAGCGGCTTTTTCCTTGGCAATCCAAAGACAATCGCCAGCGAAGATGCGCCGCCCTCGGCGCGCCTGGCTTCCACGATCGAGAAGGCGCGGGAGAGCATCGCCAACCACATCCGCGGCCAGGTCGGCGGCCCGGAGGGCGAGATCGCCGCCGCACTGATAGTCGGCGTGCGAGCGGGCATCCCCGATGAGATCAATGAGGCGATGCGGCGCACCGGCATCTATCACGTCATCTCCATCTCGGGCCTGCACATGGCGCTGGTCGCCGGCACCATCATGCTCTTGCTGCGCGGGGCCTTCGCGCTGTTTCCCGACTTCGCATCGCGCCGGCCGGTCAAGAAATATGCCGCCGCAGCCGCACTCGTCTCGATCGCCGCCTATCTCGTCTTCTCCGGCATTGTGGTCGCGGCCGAACGCAGCTTCATCATGCTGGCGGTGATGCTTGTCGCCGTGTTGTTCGACCGGGCAGCGCTCACCATGCGCAATCTGGCGATCTCGGCCATCGCCGTCATCCTGGTGTCGCCGCACGAAGTGGTCGGCCCGAGCTTCCAGATGTCCTTCGCCGCCACGGCTGCCCTGGTCGGCGCCTATGCCGGCTGGGCCGACTATCGCGCCGACAGGACGACCACGCCGCCGCCGAAGCGATCGTTCCTTCGCTTTACGTCGCGCAAACTGGCGATGGGGATGGGTGGCCTTGCCATGACCTCGATCATCGCCGGCAGCGCCACGGCGCTCTTCGCCATCTGGCACTTCCAGCGCGTTTCGCCACTCAGCCTGGTCGCCAACCTGGCCGTCATGCCGATCGTTTCGGTGGTCATGTTCCTGGGGGTCGCCAGCGCCCTGACTATGCCGTTCGGCCTCGACTGGCCATTCCTGTATCTGATGGGCAAGGGCCTGACCGCGATGATCGCGATCTCTGGGTGGATTTCCGAACGCTCGCCGGTCGATGCCGTCGGGCTGATCTCCATCCAGTCGGTGCTTTTCGTGACGATAGCGCTGGTCATCGCGACCATGGCCACGACCTGGCTGAGACTTGCGGCGATCCCCTTCGCTCTGGCGGGCCTGCTGACGGTTTCCAATACCCGCACGCCCGATGTGCTGATCTCGGAGGATGCGCATCTGGTGGCGATGCCGATCGGAGGCGGCGAGCTCGCCGTCAACCGGGTGCGGTCGAACGAATTCACCACCGACAATTGGAAACGCGCGCTGGTGGCCGAGACCATCGTCGAGCCGGAGACCTTCGAGACAGGGGATGCACGCTTCGACATCGATCCGCTCGACCTGCCGCCGGGCTCGCCATTTTACTGCAGGGACGGGCTATGCCTTGCCCGACATCCGTCAGGCGCAATCGTGGCGCTCGCGGAAAACCGCAAGACGGCGCGGCCGGCCTGCGCCTTCGCCGACCTGATCGTCATCGACGACGCCACCGCCTACAGTCCCTGCTGGAATTCGCTGGCCCTCGTCGTCACCAAACGTCAGCTCGCCCGCTCCGGCAGTGCCGCCGTCTTCTTCGATCCGCAATCGGCGAGCGCGCAAGCAACAATCCGCTACGCGGTCGAAAAGCCCTACCGGCCATGGCACGAGCAGCGCAAATACTCTCGCGAGGCGAGGGGACTGCCGCCTTACCAGAGACCCGAAAAACCGGTGGTCAAACTGGCGCCGTCGGCTCAGTAGCGCCGGATCAGGCCGACCAGCTTGCCTTGCACCTTGACCCGGTCAGGGCCGAAGATGCGGGTCTCATAGGCAGGGTTGGCAGCTTCGAGCGCGATCGATGCGCCCTTGCGGCGGAAGCGCTTCAGCGTCGCCTCTTCCTCGTCGACCAGCGCCACAACGATCTCGCCGGGGCTCGCCGTGTCGGCGTTGCGGATGATGACCGTATCGCCGTCGAAGATACCGGCCTCGATCATCGAGTCGCCCTTGACCTCCAGCGCATAATGCTCGCCGCCCGAGATCATGTCCGGGGGCACCGAGATCGAATGCGTCTGGTGCTGGATGGCGTCGATCGGCACGCCGGCGGCGATGCGGCCCATTACCGGGATCGACACCGCCGACACAGCGTCGTCGTCATTGCTGGGGGTACGCGACGGCGACGCCGGTTTGATTTGCCGACCGAGATTGCCCTGTCCCAGGCTTCCCTGGATGACGCTCGGCGAAAACTTCTTCGCCGCATTGAGACCGGGCGCGATCGAGTCAGGCAGGCGCAGCACTTCCAGAGCACGCGCCCGGTTCGGCAGCCGGCGAATGAAGCCGCGCTCTTCCAGCGCCGTGATCAGCCGGTGGATGCCCGACTTCGAGGCGAGATCGAGCGCCTCCTTCATCTCGTCGAACGAGGGCGGAATGCCGCTTTCCTTCAGCCGTTCATGGATGAACATCAGGAGTTCATGTTGTTTGCGCGTCAGCATGGCGGCCCCCACGGGTTCTGAAACCAGAATCAGAAAAACAAACCCAGAACAAACACTATCTGTTCCAGTTGTGTTCCGCAACCGTTTAAAGTTTAATGAATGCGTTGACGTTTTGTTCAGCGTAGCATCAGCACGCGGCAAGCGTCGCCTGCGGCTGCAGCCGGGGCGAAGGGCTCCCGCACGACAAGGCCGTTGGCGTCGGCGAGCATGCGCAGCATCGAGGAGTCCTGGATGCCGAAGGGGGTGGCAACCATTGAGCCGGCTTCTTCGCGGACCACGGCGCGCACGTAATCCTGCCTGAGATCATTGGCCTGCATCGCCGTGCCCAGGCGTGCCTCGCGCAGGTCCTGCCGGAAGTCGCGGCCACCGAGTCGCGCCAGCAAGGGCTTCAGGAACAATTGCGAGCAGACCAGGCTGGCGACAGGGTTGCCCGGCAGGCCGATACAGCGCGTGCGCCCCATCCGGCCGAACATCAGCGGCTTGCCCGGGCGCATGGCGATCTTCCAGAAATCGAGCGTCATGCCTTCGCCGGTCAGCACGTCGTGGATCAGATCGTGGTCGCCGACCGAGGCGCCGCCCAGCGTGACGATGACATCGGCCTGCTGCTCGACGGCCTGCCTGACCAGCGCGGCGATCGCTTCCTTGCGGTCGGCGGCGATGCCGAGATCGAGCGCGCGGGCGCCGACCGACTGAGCGGCGGCGGCGACGCCATAGGCGTTGGACGAAATGATCTGGTCGGGACCAAGCTCGCTGCCGGGCGGCAGCAGTTCGTCGCCGGTGGCGATGATGGCGACCAGCGGCCGCTTCACCACGCTCAAACACGGATGGTTGGCGGATGCCGCCAGCGACAGTGCCGCGGGATCAAGCAGGCGGCCCCTTTCGAGCAGCACATCGCCTTGCGCGAAATCGAGTCCGACACGCCGGATGTTGCGTCCTTGCGCCGTCGGCTGGGTTACCTCTACCGTGCCGCCGCCCAGGTCCCTGACATTCTCCTGAATGACGATGGTGTCGGCGCCTTGCGGCACTGGCGCGCCGGTGAAGATGCGCACGGCTTGCGACGGGCCGACGCTGCCTTCGAAGCCGCGGCCGGCCGGCGCCATGCCGATCACCGAAAGCCGCGCCGGCACGGATGCCACGTCGGTGGCGCGCGTCGCATAGCCGTCCATGGCGGAGGCGTTGAAGGGCGGTTGCGTGCGCAATGCCACCACGGGCTCGGCCAGCACCCGGCCGGCGGCGTCGATCAGCGCGACGCTCTCACTGGCCCGCGGCGCCGCTCCATCCAGCAGGCGCTCGAGCGCCTCGGCGACAGGAACCAGCGCCATCAAGCGCCTTCCCCGCGCCCGGCCGCCTTGTAATCGCCAGACTTGCCGCCGGTCTTCTCGACCAGCCTGATGCCGGAGATCACCATGGCGCGGTCGGCGGCCTTGGCCATGTCGTAAATGGTGAGGCAGGCGACGGAGGCCGCCGTCAGCGCCTCCATCTCGACGCCTGTCTTGCCGGTGACGCGGGCGAGCGCCGTGACCTTGAGGCCAGGCAGGGACGTGTCCGGCTCGATGTCCACCGAAACCTTGGTCAGGAGCAGCGGATGGCAGAGCGGGATCAGTTCATGCGCGCGTTTCGCCGCCATGATGCCGGCAATGCGCGCGGTGCCAAGCACGTCGCCCTTCTTGGCATCGCCGGCAAGGATCATCTCCAGCGTTTCGGCGCGCATCGAGACAAAACCCTCGGCGATCGCGGTGCGCACCGTCTCGGCCTTGTCGCCGACGTCGACCATGTTGGCTTCGCCCGAAGCGCCAAGGTGGGTGAGGGAGGTCGCCATGGTCAGAGCGCCTCGGCTGGCGCCTTGCCCGTGAGCAGAAGCTGCGTTGCGGCGGCCACATCGGCTTGCCGCATCAGGCTCTCGCCGACCAGGAAAGTGCCGATCTTGCACTTCTCCAGCCTGCGGCAGTCCTGATGCGTGAAGATGCCGCTTTCGCTGACCAGCAGCCGGTCGGCCGGCACCATCGCCGCCAGCCGCTCCGAAACGTCCAGGCTGGTCTCGAATGTCCTTAGGTCGCGGTTGTTGATGCCGATTAGCCGCGAGGAGAGCCGGAGCGCCCGCTCCATCTCGGCCTCGTCATGCACTTCGACCAGCGCATCCATGCCGAGTTCGAAGGCCGCAGACTCGAGCTCGCGAGCCATCGCGTCGTCGACGCTCGCCATGATGATTAGGATGGCGTCGGCACCCCAGGCGCGGGCCTCGAACACCTGATAGGCGTCGAACAGGAAATCCTTGCGAAGCGCGGGCAGGACAACGGCGGCGCGGGCGGCGGCGAGGAATTCCGGCGCACCCTGGAAGGACGGCTCGTCGGTCAGCACCGACAGACAGGCGGCGCCACCTTTCGCGTAGGCCCTGGCCAGCGCCGGCGGATCAAAATCGGCGCGGATCAGCCCCTTGGACGGGCTCGCCTTCTTGATCTCGGCGATCAGCCCGAAGCTGCCGGCCGCGCGCCTGGCTTCGAGCGCGGCAAGAAAACCGCGCGGCGCCTCGGCGCCATCTGCCCGCGCCTTGATCTCGGCCAGCGGCACGCGCCGCTTCGCCGCCGCGATCTCCTCGCGCTTGTAGGCTTCGATCTTGCGCAGGATGTCGGACAAGGCTCTACCCGTTCGAAATTTCGACCAGCCGGCCGAGCACCTGGAGCGCCCGGCCACTGTCGATCGCTTGCGCAGCGCTCGCCATGCCGTCGGCCAGCGTTGTTGCCTTGCCGGCCACCACCAGGCCGGCACCGGCATTCATCAGCACGGTGTCGCGATAGGCGCCCGCGGCACCTCCCAGCATATCGCGCAGCGCCTTGGCATTGTAGGCCGCGTCGCCGCCGCGCAACTCGTCCTTGGTATGGCGCTTCAGGCCGACCGCCTCGGGGGTGAGCGCGAAGGTGCGGATCTCGCCGCCGGCAAGTTCCGCCACCTGCGTCTCGCCGGTGGTGGTGATCTCGTCATAGCCGTCGCCGTGAACGACCCAGGCGTGCTCGGTGCCCAGCGCCTTCAACGCCTCGGCAACCGGCATGATCCATTCCGGCAGGAACACGCCGACCATCTGCCTGCTGACGCCGGCCGGATTGGACAACGGTCCGAGCAAGTTGAAGATGGTGCGCGTGCCAAGCTCGCCCCGGATCGGGCCGACATGCTTCATCGCCGGATGATGCGCCGGCGCGAACATGAAGCCGACGCCGGCTTCATGGATGCAGCGGCCAATCGTCTCCGGTCCGATATCGATCTTGACGCCGAGCGCGGTGAGCACGTCGGCGGCGCCCGTCAGCGAGGACAGGCCGCGATTGCCGTGCTTGGCCACGGGCACGCCGCTTGCCGCAATGACGAAGGCGGAACCCGTCGAGATATTGACGCTGTGCGAATTGTCGCCGCCGGTGCCGACGATGTCGATGGCACCGTGCGGAGCCTCGACGCGCAGCATCTTGGCGCGCATGGTGGCGACGGCGCCGGAAATCTCACTCACCGCCTCGCCGCGCACGCGCAGCGCCATCAGGAAGCCGCCGATCTGGCCGGGCGTCGCGTCGCCAGACATGATGATTTCGAACGCCTCGCGCGCTTCCTCGAACGAGAGAGGGGTGCCTGCCGCCACCTTGGCGATATGGCTCTTCAGCGCGCTCATCGGGCCTGCGCCTGGGTAACGGCGGTCTGGTCGATGCGGACGTCGTATTGCGTTTGCAACTGCGCCACCAACTGGTCGAGCAGGTCGTCCGACATGCCGGCAGTGAACGATTTCTGCGCGTCGTCAGGCACGGAGCTGGCATCGGCGCCGGCCGGCTCGAAGACTTCAGCCACCTTGTAGAGGATCTGTCCGTCGCCGGTGGGCGAGGGGATCAGCCCGGTGCCGCCTTCGCCGACACCGAACATCTCGGCGGCGCCTTCCTTGCCGAAATCGGCGTCATCGGCTTCGCGCTTCAGGCCGCGCTTGGTCTGCTTCTCGAGCTTGAGTTCGCCAGCGATCACATCGAGCGTGGCCCCGGCCTTGAGCCGCTTCTCGAGCTCGTCCGCCTTGGCGGCAAGCCGCTTTTCCGTTTCCGCCGCCGTCCAGTCGGCCACCACCTTCTGGCGGACTTCATCCAGCGTGCGGTCGCGCGCCGGCGTGATCGATCCGACTTCGTAGAAGACGAAGCCGTTGTCGGCGGTGGTCAGGCCCTCATTCTCGGTGCCGGGCTCTGCGACGAACACCGCCTTGATGAGATCCGCCGACTCCGGCAGGTCCTTGACGATGGTGTCGTCTGGCCGCTGGCCGGTGCGGTCGATCGCGTCGACGGTGACGACCTTGAGCTTCAGCTTGGCGGCGGCGTCGGCAAGCGAACTGCCGGAAGCGCGCGTGTCTTCGTAGCTGTCGTGCACGTCGAGCAGGATGCGGCTGGCCTCGCCGAGCGCCAGGTCCTTGCGGATCTGGTCGGACACCTCGGCCAGGGGCTTCACCACCTCCGGCTTGATCTCGGTGACGCGCAGGAGCACCGGGCCGAAGGCGCCCTGGACGACGGGGCTGACCTCGTTGGCGGCGAGCTTGAAGGCCGCGTCGGCCACCGCCTTGTCGGCGATCTTGTCCTTGGCGAGCGTGCCAAGCAGCGTGTCGGCCTGGGTTTTGCCCTCGGCGGTGACGAGCTTGTCGAAAGTCGCGCCCGCTTTCAGCGAATCGAACGCGGCCTTGGCCGCGTCCGGCGTCTTAAACACCAGCTGCTCGATGGTGCGCATCTCGGGCGTCGTGTAGCGCCCTTGTTCTTGTTGTAGTCGTCGCTGATCTGCGGATCGGTCACCGCGGTCGGGTCCATGATGTCCTGCGGTTCGAGCCTGACATAGGAGAACTTGCGGTATTCGGGCGCCGCATATGCCTTCTTGTTGGCGTCGAAATAGGTCTGGAGCACGCTGTCAGACGGCGCCTCGATCGGCTCGACCAGCGTCTTCGGCAAGGTCAGATAGTCGATGGTGCGATCCTCGCCGCGGTAGAGCGCGACCGCCTTGAGGAAGGTCTGCGGAGGCTTGAGGCCGTCCGAAACCGCCTCGACGATCTGCTGGCGCACCGCAACCTGGGCGCGATTCTTCAGATAGTCCTCGGGCCGCATGCCGATCTGGCGCAGCAGGTATTCGAACGTCCTGCGGTCGAACTGGCCGCTTGGCCCCTTGAAGGCCGGATCCTCGCGCGTGAGTTCGGCGAGCCGGTCCTTGGACAGACCAAGTCCGAGCTTGCGGGCCTGCTCGTCGAGCACCGCGCCCGAAACGAGCTGCGCCAGCACCTGGTTGTCGATGCCGAGGGCCTGCGCCTGCTCGCGCGTGATGCGCTGGCCGAACTGCTGCGACATGACGCTGATCTGGCGGTCGTAGGCGAGGCGGTATTCGTTGATCGAAACCGCCGTGCCGCCGGCTGTGATCACGGAATGATGGCCGCCCAAAGTTCCCGATAGACGCCCCGAAATACCCCAGACGGCAAAGCTGATCACCAGCAAAGACAGCAACGCCTTCGCGACCCAGGTGCCCGCCGCGTTTCTCAAGATACCAAGCATGCCTACTTCCGATTTTTGCGCATTTTTCGTGCGCCCGAGTCTGAAACAAGCGCAATAGCGCCCTTCCGGTCCACTGTCGATTGCTTTGTGGCCTGATTTTGATAGTGAGTGCGCAAGCCAAATCTCGCCTGGAGAAGCAAAGCCCATGACGCCTGGAATCCGCCCGCTCGTTGCCGGCAACTGGAAAATGAACGGCACCAGCGCCTCGCTCAACGAACTGAGGATGATCGGCAACGGCTTCATGAGCGGCCTCGACGCCGAGACGGAGGCGCTTGTCTGCGTGCCAGCGACCCTGCTTTCGCACGCCGCCGAAATCCTCTCGCGCACCCCGGTTCGGGCCGGTGGCGAGGATTGCCATCCCAAGGAAAGCGGTGCCTACACCGGACGGATTTCGGCCGAGATGCTAAAGGACGCCGGCGCCAGCCACGTCATCGTCGGCCACTCCGAGTGCCGCGCCGATCTCAGCGAGGACGATGCCACCATCCACGCCAAGGCCTCCGCGGCATGGCGGGCCGGGCTGGTGGCTATCATCTGCATTGGCGAGACAAGGGCCGAGCGCGAGGCAGGCACGACGCTCGACGTGCTGTCGCGCCAGGTCGCCGGTTCCGTGCCGACAAGCGCCACTGCGGCCAACACCGTCATTGCCTACGAACCGGTTTGGGCCATCGGCACCGGCCTGACGCCGACCGCCGATGACGTCGCCGAGGCGCATGCGCACATCCGCGCAAAGCTGACGGAGCTGCTTGGCGGCGCGGCCGCAAAGATACGCATCCTCTATGGCGGCTCGGTCAAGCCGTCCAACGCTGTCGAGTTGCTCGGCGTCGCCAATGTCGACGGCGCGCTGGTCGGCGGCGCCAGCCTGAAGGCGGCGGATTTCCTCGGCATCGCCGAAGCCTATCTGAATATCTCCTAGTCGCGGAGCCAGCCGGCCGGCGCGGCCGAAATCGTTGCAAAGGGCGCATTGCTCCCCATATTCCGGCCACGGGCTTGGAAATGCCGCTAAAGCATTGTAAGGAGCCGCCTCCAAATCACCGGTCGTATCCGCGGCCGCGCAAGGCCTTGCCAGGATAAACTATGGAAACCGTACTGATCGTCATTCACCTTATGGTCGTGCTCGCGCTCGTCGGCGTGGTGCTGCTGCAGCGCTCCGAAGGCGGTGGTCTCGGTATCGGTGGCGGTTCCGGTTTCATGACGGCGCGCGGCGCCGCCAATGCGTTGACGCGGGCGACCGCGATCCTGGCGGCTGCCTTCTTTGCAACGTCTCTCACCTTGTCACTCGTGGCGCGCTACGGCGAAAAGCCGATCGACATCCTCGATCGCGCTCCGGCGTCGTCCAGCAACGCCGGCAAGGGCGTGCTCGACCAGTTGCCGGGCAACGCGCCGGCCGGCGCCACCGCACCGGCCGCTCCGTCGACCTCGACGGCGCCGGCGGCACCCGCCAGCGGATCGGCGACGCCGCCCTCATCGGGCAACGGCGCCGCGACGACAGCGCCTGCGCCGGCACCAGCGAATCCGGCCACCCCGCCGGCAGCCAACGGCGTCACCTTGCCGGTCACACCGCAGGTTCCGAACCAATAGCCCGGCAAGCTTATCGGGCCGCGATCTGTTGTCGTTTGATCACAGTCGCGGCAAATGCCGCACATTCACGAAGATTCAACCGGGCGTAGCCTGACGGCGCGCTTGAGGCGTCGTGGCCTGATCGATTATACATTGCGCGCGGCACTTTCGGCGTCCTTGGGGGCGCCGGGCGACGCCGTGGCAACAAAGCATTACACGATCGGATCTTCGCCATGCAGCTTCGCAGCTTCATTTTCATGGGATTCTTTGCCGTGCTCGGCATGAGTTCCGCAGCCTTCGCCGGCACGCCGGCAAACATGGCCGCATCGCCATCAGTCGAGATAACCGGCGCCATCAATGTCGCCGTCAAAAGCGACGCAACGCAGCTGAAGCTTCTCAAGAAGAAGAAAAACCCGACTCCGGCCGATCTCGCCCAGATCAGCAAGCTCGAGGACAAGATCGCGGCCGACAAGGAAGCCGCCAGGACCAAGGCGCTCGAAGCCCGCAAGCTGGCGATGCGCGACGCAGCCAAGGCCAAGGCCGACGCGGCCCGTCAGGAATGGCTTGCAAAGAAGGGCCAGTCCGCCGCCGAGACGAAGGTGGCCGACGCCAAGCCCGGCAAGAAAACTGTCAAGATCATCGAGCCGATCGCGCCGGTCGAACCGATCCAGTCGGCCGAGCCGATCCCGGCCGAGGCGATGAATGTCGCGCTGACCGGCAACAATGGCGAGCTGCGCAGCGAGGCGCCCGGCCAGAAGCAGAGCAGCCGTGGCCTGTTCGCAGGACTGTTCGGCGGCTCATCGTCGTCATCGATCAGCTATCTGCCCGAGACGCGTGCCCTCGATTCGGCTCTCGCCAAGAAGGACGCCAAGAAGCCGTTCAAGGTGAAGCCGGAATTCGTGCCGCAGGACGTCACTTTCACCGGCTATGAGCCGGGCACGATCGTCATCGACACCAGCGCCCGGCGTCTCTACCTCGTCGAATCAGCCTTCACGGCGCGCCGTTATGCGATTGCCGTCGGCCGCGAAGGCCTGCAGTTCAAGGGCACGGTCGCTGTCGGCGACAAGCAGGAATGGCCGCGCTGGATCCCGACGCTCGACATGCAGAAGCGTGAACCGAAGCACTACGGCCAGTACAAGGACGGCATGCCCGGTGGCGGCGAGAACCCGCTCGGCGCGCGCGCTATCTATCTCTATGACGGCAAGAAGGACACGCACCTGCGCATCCACGGCACCATCGCGCCGCAGTCGATCGGAACCAGCGCCTCCAACGGCTGCTTCCGCATGATCAACGAGCACGTCATGGACCTCTACAGCCGGGTCAAGGTCGGCACCAAGGTCGTTATCATCTGAGGCTTTTGCCATCATGCCGAAAGGGCCGGCTCAGCCGGCCCTTTTGTTTTGACTGAAACTATTCCTTGCCCTTCGGGGCTTCGCGCCTTCTTGGGAAAAAGCCTTCGCGGCGGTTTTTTCTCTGGCGGAATCAATCCGGCCGCGTTAAGCGATGACTCCCATGGCGCGATATGTATTCATCACTGGCGGCGTGGTTTCCTCACTCGGAAAAGGCATCGCCGCGGCAGCTCTTGGGGCTCTCCTGCAAGCGCGGGGTTATCGCGCGCGCATCAAAAAGCTCGATCCCTACCTCAATGTCGACCCCGGCACGATGTCGCCGTACCAGCATGGCGAGGTGTTCGTCACCGATGACGGCGCCGAAACCGACCTCGACCTTGGCCATTATGAGCGCTTCACCGGCCGCTCGGCAAACCAGCAGGACAACATCACCACCGGCCGCATCTACAAGAACATCATCGAGCGGGAGCGGCGCGGCGACTATCTCGGCGCCACGGTTCAGGTCATTCCGCATGTCACCGACGAGATCAAGCATTTCGTCCTCGACGGCAATGACGACTACGATTTCGTGCTGTGCGAGATCGGCGGCACGGTCGGCGACATCGAGGCCATGCCGTTCCTCGAGGCGATCCGCCAACTCGGCAACGACCTGCCGCGCAACAACGCGGTCTATGTGCATCTGACCCTGATGCCCTACATACCGACCGCCGGCGAATTGAAGACCAAGCCGACGCAGCACTCGGTCAAGGAGTTGCGCGGCATCGGCATCGCGCCCGACATTCTTTTGGTGCGCGCCGACCGGCCTATCCCCAAGGAAGAGCGCCGCAAGCTGTCGCTGTTCTGCAATGTGCGCGAAAGCGCCGTCATCCAGGCGCTCGACGTGCCGCACATCTACGACGTGCCGATGGCCTATCACAAGGAGGGGCTGGATTCGGAAGTGCTCGCCGCCTTCGGCATTGATCCGGCGCCGAAGCCGCGCATGGAGCCGTGGCAGGCGCTCTCCAATCGCATCCACAATCCGGAAGGCGAAGTGACCATCGCCATCGTTGGCAAGTACACCGGCCTCAAGGATGCCTATAAGTCATTGATCGAGGCGCTGTCGCATGGCGGCCTCGCCAACCGCGTCAAGGTCAAGCTCGACTGGATTGAGAGCGAGATCTTCGAGAAGGAAGACCCGATTCCGTGGCTGGAAAAGGTGCATGGCATTCTGGTTCCCGGCGGCTTCGGCGAGCGCGGCTCGGAAGGCAAGATCCTGGCGGCGAAATTCGCCCGCGAGCGCAAGGTGCCTTACTTCGGCATTTGCTTCGGGATGCAGATGGCCTGCATCGAGGCGGCACGCTCGCTGGCCGGCGTCGAGCATGCGTCGTCGACCGAGTTCGGTCCGAGCGACGAACCGGTGGTCGGCCTGATGACCGAATGGCTGAAGGGCAACATGCTGGAGAAGCGCAGGGCCAGCGGCGATCTCGGCGGCACCATGCGGCTCGGTGCCTATCAAGCCGAGTTGGCCAAGGGGTCGAAGATCGCCCAGATCTACGGCGACACCCAGATTTCAGAGCGCCACCGCCATCGTTACGAGGTCAATATCGACTACAAGGAACGGCTGGAGGAATGTGGCCTGGTCTTCGCCGGCATGTCGCCCGATGGCGTGCTGCCGGAGACGGTCGAATACCCCGACCATCCCTGGTTCATCGGCGTGCAGTACCACCCGGAGCTGAAAAGCCGGCCGCTCGACCCGCACCCGTTGTTTGCCAGCTTCATCGAGGCGGCGATGGAGCAGAGCCGCCTGGTCTAGGGCGCGCGGCCATGCAGACCTATGTCGCGCTGCTCTACAGCATCATCCTCGGCGAGGGGCGGCGTGTGGTCATGGCCGACCTCAAGGCGATGGCGGAAGGCCTGGGCCTGAAGAGCATCCGCACACTGGTAGCGACCGGCAATCTGGTGTTCGAAGCGCGGGCGACCAAGGTTCCCGATCTCGAGCAAAAGCTGGAGACAGCGTTCGAAAAGACCTTCGGCCGCCATGTCGACATCATCGTGCGCAGCGCCGACGACTGGTTGAAGCTTGCGATTGGCAATCCATTTCCGGCCGAATCGGCAGAAGCCGGCGACCAGGTCGCGGTGCGGGTGATGCGCAAGCCTGTCGCCGAGCACGCCATCTCTTCGCTTCAAGTCTACGCCGCCGAGGATGAGGCGGTGCTTTTGGTCGACGGCGACATCTGGCTCGTGTTCTCGCGCGAGCGGCCAAGCTCGCGGCTGCTTGCGGCCGCCAATCACAAGCGTCTCGGCATCGGCACCTCGCGCAACTGGAACACGGTCCGCAGGTTGGCCGAAATGGTAGGCAGTAGGCCGTAGGCAACAGAGGAACCCTGCTGCCTACTGCCTGATTTCAGGCCTTCGCCGTCTTGGCGCCGGCGCCGAGCGCCATGGTGCGCAGCACGTAGTAGACGGCGCCGGCGATGGCTACGCCGAAGAACCAGCCATAGACACCCCACCAGGACGGCAGCCAGTTGGTGAAGTTGGGCAGGATCGAGGAGAAGATCGCGCCGATGCCGGCGGCGATGAAGGCGTTGACGTGCCAACCGCCCTGGAAGCGGAACTCGCTGTCTTCGCGGTAGAGCGCCTCGACATCGACCTCACCCTTCCGGATCAGGTAATAGTCGACCATCATCACGCCGAAGATCGGTCCCATCGTCGCGCCGATGATGCCGACGAAGTGCGCGGCGCTGCCTTCCCAGGGCGCGAAGGGGTAGAGCACGAGCGCGATCAAGGCCGCGATGTAGCCGCCCTTCTTGAAGTTGATCTGGCGCGGGAAGACGTTGGAGAAGTCGAAGGCCGGCGAGACGAAATTCGCCACCACGTTGATGCCGAGCGTCGCCACCGCGAAGGTGAGCGCCGCGAGCGCCGCCAGGAACCAGCTGTCGAACTTGGCCGAGATCTGGTCGGGATGCAGCAGCACCTCATGGTAGACATCGTAGGCGGCAATCGTGGTGACGCCGGCGACCAGCGAGAACAGGATCAGGTTGACCGGCAGGCCCCATATATTGCCCTTGCGCAGCGCCGCGTTGTCAGGCGCGTAGCGGGCGAAGTCACAGAAGTTGAGATAGAGCGCCGAGAAGTAGGTGACCCAGATCGCCGCGACGCCGAAGAGCGCCGTCCAGGAGCCGGGATCGCCTGGAATGCCGGCATCGGCGGTCTTTTCGCGCAGGACATCCATCGGGATGTCGCTGGTGAAGGCAAAGCTCCCCGACTTGACGCAGAGATAGATCGCCAGGAGCAGCATCATCACCCACACCGCCGGACCGGCCCAGTCCTGAAACCGCCGCACTGTTTCCATGCCCTTCTGGATGATCAGCAACTGCAGCGCCCAGATAATGACGAAGCAGATCACTTCCAGGGTTGAATGGCCGAGAAGGTGCGAAGTCTTGTTGAACTCATCGAACCACTGCAGTCGCGTCAGCAGCGCCACGATGGCGCCCGAGGCGGCCGCCGTTTGCGCGCCGTACCAGAAGCAGGCGACGATGGCCCGGACCAGCGCCGGGACGTTGGCGCCCCAGATGCCGAAGGAAGCGCGTGCCAACACCGGGTAGGGCACGCCGGTCTTCACGCCGGCATAACCGACCATGTTCATCAGCACGTAGATGATGAGCGAACCGATGCCGATGGCTATGATGAAGTTGACGAAGCCGCCGCAGAAGAGAAACAGGCTCGCCGCCAGGTAGTAGCCCCAGAGGCTGTGGACGTCGGACGTCCACACGTTGAAGATCGAGAATGGTCCCCAGTTGCGGACCTTGGCCGGAGCCAGATCCTCATTATACAGGTCAGGCGATGCGCCTTGTATGGTCATTGCGATGTCCTCCCCTTGTGCGACGCGCCTCCACGCGTTGGTTGCGCAGGTTATGCCTGACGCAAGGGAACCGGCAAGCAACCCATTTGCCGGCTTTGGCCTTAAAGATATTCAATGAGAATCGTGCTTATCGCAGGCCGGTATTGCGGATTCCTCCTTTTTGTCGCGCGAGTCGGCGATCGGCTTTCAACCCTCCTTTGCCGGCGTTCGATCGTACCAATGGGATCGGCCGGCGTTGCTTCGAGGCATCATTTTTTTTCGCGCTCATTTGATTTTTGTGGAACCAAATGGTCCGGCGGGTGTTTAATGTGGTTCTGTGCACCGCGATCGGCC
The DNA here is from genome assembly GCF_003952505.1 of Mesorhizobium sp. M4B.F.Ca.ET.058.02.1.1. NCBI lineage: Bacteria > Pseudomonadati > Pseudomonadota > Alphaproteobacteria > Hyphomicrobiales > Phyllobacteriaceae > Mesorhizobium > Mesorhizobium sp. M4B.F.Ca.ET.058.02.1.1. The sequence goes on from NZ_CP034450.1 coordinate 734,736, forward strand.
GGGAGGAAAACGATGGATCGCTTGCATTTCTTTACGCCCGTGCGGATTCTGCCTGGGCAAGGTCAGCCTGTAGAAGAAGTGGACAGTGTCGCCGAGGCGATGGTGTTCCTGCGGAAATGGCCAACGGGGCGCCGCGGACCGGTTTATCAATGCGCCCTGAATTGCTGTTCCGCCGCCATGGCCGGCAATATGTCGGCCGAGGAAGCGAGAAAGGCCTTTACCGGCTTTGCCCGCATCACCCGTCTGCTCGACGACGACATGGCCATGCCGATCGGCGGCGAGGCGATGGACAACGTTTACGCCTTACGTCGGTAGGCGCCGTATCTCGCCAGAACTGGCTGGTGTTCGTGCCCTTGCGGCGCGGACCGTGGCTCCTTGCTTATCCGTTGGCTTTCTCAGCTCCCATCACGAGGCACGGCCGTTTGAGGGCGCACAAGACGACGGGTTGCTCGGCCCCCGCGTGCCGTTCCGAGGCGGTGACGTCCCATCCCGTCTCCTCGCAACCGTTTGTGGTGATATTCAAGCTCTTTCCCCACATCTTCTGTACTTGGCGCCGCCACAGGAAATTCCATGGCTCAGGTCGCCGGCGCCGCATGGAGCATGGGTTGTTCTACGATGCTGTCGGACAGATCTGACGGAGATGCCTCGCTTCCGGCTGTGTCCCGCAGAACGAATGTCGCGATCAGGAAGGCCTGCACCACCACCAGGGCGTAGCTGGCCAGAATGACCGCGCAGGGCACGACGAAATTTAACTGCGGCGCGGCGCCAAGCACGACAGGGACGGTCCAGGATACGGCGGAAATGACGCCGCAACCGATCAACGCCGCCTTGGTGCGGCCCTTGACCCCGGACAGAAGCGGATGGCCGATCCGCTGGCGCAGGAATGGCAGCACAAGCCGATGAATGGCTAAGCCATTGATCGACAGGATGGCGACGATGGTCACTTTGGCCCAGATTTTCGGGTTCATCAGCTTTTGCGGTTCCGCCACCTGATAGAGCAGAAGAAAACCGATGCCGGAAATCCAGAGCATCAGGAGCCCCGTCGCCACAAAACGGCTGATCCATCCGACATTGCCGACGAGTTCGGCGGTGACGACCATCCGACGGTAGCGTGCCAAGAGCAGGTCGAGGAAGACAGCACCGCCGAACCCGAAAACCAGGCCAGCGAAATGGAGCAGCCGTAGAAGCGTGCGGATATAGGATACTAGGTCCGGCGCCAAACTCAGCGAGAAATCCATACCGCTCAACTTCCCCCCGAAAACGCGCAAAGATTCCTTCACGCCCGCGAAAGCGCGTCGCTGCGCACGAACGATCGACATTGTTTGATTTGCATTCAGGCATCCGACGGGACCGGAAAATCCGACGTCGGATGCGCTGCTGTCTATTTAATCATGAGCGTAAGTGTCAAGTATGAAATGTAAAGACGCCAGCGATTTCGGAGTGGCTTGAAAGCAGTCCACAGTGGTCGGGCACTGCTTTGAACGGAGGTCCGCCGCATGAGCAGTGGTTTCTCAGCCCCTTGCGTCAGGGGCAGTCGGCTGATGCGCGGCCTCAATCAAAACTGCCGCTGCCTGCTCAACCTGCTCGGCCGCATGGTCGACCTGTTTGATCTTCTTCGCCAACCGGTCGTGGAGCATCGCAAGCCGCGCAGCGTGGTAGTCGGCGCTTCGCTTTTGGCCGTCCGAGTTGAGGGGTTCAAACAACATGGTGACGGCTTCTCCCAAAACCACAAGTTCAACCATTATGATGCCGCATCCTCCCGATTGGCGATCACTTCAAAAGGAGAGCAGCGGCATATCCCTTTGGGGATGGAATGTCGCGCCTCCGCCTACCTACCCGATGCCTCAATAATGGGCGGTCGGGCGAATCTTCAGGAAGCGAGTCCGCGCGTCGATCACTCGCGACTGTGCGGATCGGATACTGCCGCACAACGCAAGGCTCAGACCGACACCGCAGTCCTCATCGAGCAATTCATTTGCACGATTGATCGAGCGCTCGGCTCGTCGCCCGCGCTGTCTGGCCAGGGCCGGTTTGAAGTTCAGGATTTCAGCCATCGGTCCGCTTCCGTTTGCTTTGCGGTCCCTTCATTTTGAAGACGGGCTGATGCGCGGCGTGCACAAATACCGCGACCTGCTCGACCTCGGCAGCCTTGCGGTTGGCAATCCGCCTCATGAGCCGACCGCGCAGCATCGCCAACTGCGCGGCACGATGGCGATCGATGCGCTTGTTGCCGCGCAGGTCACCAGGACGGAGAATCAACATGCCTTCCAACGGCGCCCCAGAGCGTTTTGTTCCGGCTTTGCCGGCGCGCCCCAGCATCAGCCGGGCGGGGGAGCAGCCGTCGGATGGCGTGATGCCCGGACCGCCGGGCAGCGCAACGTTAGTTTCCGCGAAACTCTCAAAAATGGGCCAAGGCGAAATCCGCAGCTTTGCCCGAGGCCGGCCTCAAGGCTGAGGCGATTGAAAAAAATCGAGAATAAACTAGATGGTGCGGCTCGCCGAGGTGACCACAGTGTTGCCGTCGGGCGAACGCGGCCCGCGGAAACGAATGAGATGAGCAAGGTGATGAACCGGCTGGCGATCGCGCCGATGATGGACTGGACGGATCGGCATTGCCGGTACTTCCACCGTCAGCTGACGCGCCGGGCGCTGCTCTATACCGAGATGGTGGTAGCCGACGCGGTCATCCAGGGCGCGCGCGAGCGGCTGCTCGGCTTCGACGAGGCGGAGCATCCGGTGGCGCTGCAGCTCGGTGGGTCCGATCCCGGCAAGCTTGCCGAGGCGGCGGCGGTCGGTGAGGCCTTCGGCTATGACGAGATCAACCTCAATGTCGGCTGCCCGTCGGACCGCGTCCAGTCGGGCACGTTCGGCGCCTGCCTGATGAAGACGCCCGTGCTTGTCGCCGACTGCGTCGCGGCAATGAAGGCCAGGGTGACAATCCCCGTGACCGTCAAATGCCGCATCGGCGTCGACGAGCAGGATCCGGATCCGGCGCTCGATGCCCTGGCCAACGGGGTTTTCGCGGCCGGCGCCGACGCGCTGTGGGTGCATGCGCGCAAGGCCTGGCTGGAGGGGCTCAGCCCGAAGGAAAACCGCGATATCCCGCCGCTCGACTATGGCCGGGTCTATCGGCTGAAGGTCAGAAAGCCTAATGAATTCATCGGCATCAATGGCGGCATTCAATCGCTGGAGGCGGCGCGCGAGCATCTCGGCCATGTCGATGGCGCCATGCTCGGCCGCGCCGCCTACCATACTCCCGGGATCCTGGCCGGTGCCGATGCCATGTTCTACGGCGAGCCGTACGCGGCGTTCGACTATGCCGCACTGATCGACGCCATGACGGCCTACGCGGCGCGCCATATCGAGAAGGGCGGGCGGCTCGGCCATGTGACGCGCCACATGGTCGGCCTGTTCCACGGGCTGGCGGGTGCGCGCCGCTACCGGCAGATCCTGTCGACGGACGCAACACGGCCGGGCGCCGGACCGGATGTGTTGAAGACTGCCTTTGCCGCTGTCGACCTCAACGGGACGGCGGCCGAAGCGGCCTGAGGGCATTCAGTCGCGCAGGACCATGCGGTCGCCGCGCACGTCGAACCCCGACAGCGAGCCGATGAAGTTCATGCCGAGCAGGCTCTGGCCAAGCATGCCGGGCGCGGCGATCATCACGGCCATGTCCTTGCGCACGATGCCGCCGATCGCCACTTCGTCGGTTTTCACGGCGGCGGCGCGCGCCATGCCGTTGGCGGTCGAGACCGATATGGTGAAGTTGAGCGCGGCTGGATTGAAGCCGGCGGCCTGCGCATCCTCCGCGGTCAGCACGATGCTGGTGGCGCCGGTGTCGACGACGGCGCGCACTGCTGCACCGTTGACCAGGATGCGCGCTTCGAAATGGCCGTTGTCGGCCTTGTCCAGCGTCACCGTGGCGTGGCCGTCCTCCACGCCCAGCGCCAGCGGACTGCCGGGGATCAGGCCCGCCGTCACCCGGCTGGCGACATCCTGCAGCTCGTAGCGGTATTGATAGCCGGCGATCAGCGCCAGCACGATGGCCGCCCAGGTGCCGAGATTGCGTGCGATGTCGCCGAGCGGCCTGCCGGAGCGCAGCAGACCGGCGCCGATCAGCGTGCCGAACGCGCCGAGCCAGATCAGCCGGCTGAAATCGTAGTTGTCGACGCCAAACGTGCTGCCGGCCGAATCGTTGAGCATCAGCAGCAGCGCGCCGGCGCCGATCACCACCATCAGGATCCAGAACAGGCGGTTCATCGGCGTTGTCCGCTCACGACAGCACGTCTCGCTCGCGCGCCATGCGGGCGCGGCGCGTTTCCCGCCGTGGCCTGCGTTCCACCGTTTCCAGCCGAGCCGGCAGCTCGGCCATGACAGCACGGCGGACCTCCGGGGCCATCCCGATCCAGGCAGCAATCTCGTCGCGCGTGCGGCCGCAGCCGAAACAGTAGCCGGTTTTCATGTCGATCGAACAGACCAGGATGCACGGAGATTCTATGGCCGTCATGATGTTCTCTTGCGCTACTTCCACATGGTGCAACGCCAAGGCCAATGCAAGCCCTGGGGAATACGGCGCGCGCTGGTGTTTTCGCGTCAGTGACCGAAAGGATTGTGCCGGCGGATCAAGACGTCTATGCCGCTCACAACTTTCAGCAACGATGTAGTCCGCATGACCAGCGCATCGCCTTTCGACGATTTCCGCAACCTCTTGGCCAATCTGCCGCCGGCCGATCTGGCGGCCGAAGCGCACATCCGCGCGCTGTTTGCCAAGGCCGAAAAGCCTACGGCCTCGCTTGGCCGCCTCGAGGATATCGCGGCCTGGCTCGCCGCTTGGAGCGGGCAGGCGCCGCCGGCGGTCAGGCGGCCCCAGGTGGCGATCTTCGCCGGTAACCATGGCGTTACCCGTCATGCCGTCTCGCCGCGGCCGGTGGCGGCGACCGCCGATGCGGTGGAACTGTGCGCGGCCGGGGGAGCGGCGATCAACCAGGTCTGCATCGCCAACGACCTCGGCCTCAAGGTCTTCGACCTGGCGCTGGATGTTCCGACCGGAGACATCACCGAGGAAGCCGCGCTCGACGAACGCGGCTGCGCCGCCACCATAGCCTTCGGCATGGAAGCGGTCGCCGGCGGCGCCGACCTCATCTGCCTCGGCGATCTCGGCGTCGGCAATTCCACCATCGCTGCCGCCCTGTGTGCGGCGCTGTTCGGCGGCGCTGGCGTGGACTGGGTCGGACCCGGATCGGGCGCTGACGCGGCGATGACGGCGCGCAAGGCGGAGGTGGTCGATCGGGCGCTCGCCTTTCACGGCGACAGCCTCAGCGATCCGCTCGAGGCCTTACGGCGTGTCGGCGGCCGCGAGTTCGCCGCCATCGCTGGCGCCATCCTTGCCGCCCGCATGCAGAAGATCCCGGTGCTGCTCGACGGGTATGCGGCGACCGCGACGGCCGCTGTCCTGCAGGCGGTGAGCCCCGCCGCGCTCGACCATTGCCTGCTTGCCAGCCTGTCGCCGGAACCAGGGCAGGCGAAGGTGGCGGCTCGGCTTGGCCTGCGGCCGCTGCTCGATCTCGGCGTCGGTCATGGCGAAGGGGTGGGGGCTGCACTCGTCGCCGGCCTGGTCAAGGCGGCGGCACTCACCAGTTCCGGCATGGCGGCTGCGGTCAAAACCTGACCTATCTCTTGCGGGATGCCACCGCCTTGGTCGGCAGCGCCGGCAGTTCCTCCATCACCCGGCTGAGCGGGAAGATGGCGATCGCCTCGGTGCCCTCGCGCAGCCTGGAGTGAAGCTCGAATTCGCCGCCATGCATGGCAAGCAGGCCCTGCACGATCGGCAGGCCGAGACCGGTGCCTTGCTCGGCGCTCTTGATGGCGATCGAACCCTGGCCGAAAGCCGAAAGCACCACAGGGATCTCTTCCTCCGGAATGCCCGGGCCATTGTCCTTGACTGATATGTACTGCCCGCCACCGGCGGTCCAGCCGACGCGCACGCGAACCTCGCCGCCAGACGGCGTGAACTTGATGGCGTTGGACAGAAGGTTGAGCGCGATCTGCCGCACCGCGCGTTCGTCGGCGAACAGCCTCGGCAAGGTGGTTTCGAAATCCTGGATGACGCGGATATCCTTGTTGCGCGCCCGCAGCTCCATCATGTGGCAGCAGTCCTCGGCGATGTTGAGCAGCATCACCGGCTCCTCGTTGAGCTGGTAGCGGCCCGCCTCGATGCGCGACAGGTCGAGGATTTCGTTGATCAGGTCGAGCAGGTGCTGGCCGGACTCGTGCACGTCATGGGCATAGTCGCGATAGGTGGGATTGTTCATCGGCCCGAGCACTTCATTGGCCATCACTTCGGAAAAGCCGAGGATGGCGTTGAGCGGGGTCCTGAGCTCGTGGCTCATCGACGCGAGGAAGCGCGACTTGGCCAGATTGGCATCCTCGGCCCGACGCCGCGCCTCGTCCGACATCGATTTCGCCGTTTCCACCTCCGCGATCAGCGCATCCTTCTCTGAACGGAATGACATCAGCATCAGCGAGGCCTGGTTGAGATGGCGCGCGACGTAGGCGAAGAAGGGCAGGGCGGCGACCAGCAGCGCGGCCATGATAACCTCGATCGGCAGCCACAGCCGCGATCCGGCATAGGCATAGACAGCGACGGGAATGGCGAAGGTCGCCAGCAGCGCGCCGCCCAGCGAGGATGCCATCACCGCGGTCGCCGCCATGGCGACCAGAAGCACCATCGCCTTGATCACCTGGAACTGATCGATCTGGCAGGTGTCGCAGCCGAACCAGGCGAACCAGGCCCAGCCAAGGCCGCACAGGAAATGCCCGATGAGGAAATCGCGCCGCGCCTGCGACGGATCGATCTGGGACGCTTCGGTCCGCTCGACGCGCCGCGCCATGAAGGCAACAATCGTGTAGCAAAGCAGGGTGAACAGCGCCCAGATGCCGATCTTCTTGTCGAGGCCGGCCAGCAGGCCGGTCGCGGCGATCGCCAGCACCAGGATCGGTATGGCGGTCGCGCCGACCACCATGGTGCGGGCATGCAGCTTCAGGAGCTCGCGGTCGAAGTCGAGGCTGCCGGCCTGCTGCGAAAGACGGTCACGGGTTCTGCGCACCGCGCGCGCCACATCGCTGTTGCGATGCGGTTTCCTGCGGTCCACAATGAATTTGTCCGCTGTGTTCGAGCGTAGCAAAGGCATGCAAACTTCAATTTCTGCGCGCAGCGATTTCAATTCGTTAAGCTACGTTCGAATGATTAAGAGACTGTTTGCCATATGAGCCGTTCCTGGTCGCCGAGGCCGCGCCGGCGATACGCCCCGCAGCCGCCTCGCAGCCTGTGGCGGCGGCTTTTCGACTATTGCCTGACCATCGTTCTGCTCGGTCTGCTGATCCTGCTCGCGGCCCGCCTCGACCGCTTCGAGACGCGCAAGGCCGAGGGCGCGGCCATCGTCAATGACGGCGATTCGATCACGCTTGGCGCCGAGCGCATCCGCATGCGCGGCATCGACGCGCCGGAATATCAGCAGACCTGCCGCAAGGATGGCGCCGACTATCCCTGCGGCAGGCTCGCGAGGCAATCGCTGGTCAGGCTGATCGCCGGCCGTCCCGTCTCCTGCAGTGGCTGGCAGCACGACCGCTACGGCCGGCTGCTTGGATACTGCAAGGCAAGCGGCATCGACCTCAATCGCGCCCAGGTCGAGGCTGGCTGGGCCGTCGCCTATGGCGATTTCGAGACCGAAGAGGCCGGCGCCCGCGTCGGCAAGGCCGGCATCTGGGCTGGCACGTTCGACGAACCGCAGGACTGGCGCGATACCCACGGCCACGGGCTGGTCGAAAGGAAGCATGGCACGCTGGCGTCGATCGGCGATGCCTTGCGCGCGTTTTTCAGTTTCCGGTAAAGGGAGCGAGCAGGATTTGGGAGGATGAGAATGAAGCTGTTCGACGGTGGCCGTGCGCCCAATCCGCGCAGGGTGCGGGTTTTCCTCGCCGAAAAAGGGATCGAGGTGCCGCTAGTGCCTATCGACATGGGCGCGCTGGAGCATAAGAAGCAGGCCGTCAGCTCGCGCAACCTGCTGCAGCGCCTGCCGGTGCTCGAACTCGACGACGGCACCATCATCACCGAATCCGTCGCCATCTGCCGCTATTTCGAGGAGCTGTATCCGGAGCCGCCTCTGTTCGGGCAAGACGCGCTCGGCAAGGCGAGGGTCGAGATGTGGCAAAGACGCATGGAACTGAACCTCCTCAGCTGCGTCGCGCAGGCTTTTCGTCACATCCATCCCGCGATGAAAGAATGGGAAATCCCCCAAATACCCGAATGGGGCGAGGCCAACAAACCCAAGGCGGTCGAATTTCTGAAGCTGCTCGACGACGAATTGGCGGGCCGAGAGTTCGCCGCCGGTGATGCCTATTCGATCGCCGACATCACCGGGTTGATCGCCATCGATTTCATGAAGCCGGCACGCATCAGGGTGCCGGAGGAATGCACCAATGTGCTGCGCTGGCATGCGGCGATCTCCAGCCGACCGAGTGCGGCCGCCTGAGCCCGGGATGAGCGAAGCGCTGGAGAGACTGACGGCCAGGGTTCGCGCCTGCCGCATCTGTGTGGAGAAGCCGCTCGGCCGGCCTTTGCCGCATGAGCCGCGCCCGGTGCTACGCCCGTCGTCGACGGCGCGTATCCTGCTTGCAAGCCAGGCGCCGGGCAGCAAGGTCCACCTCTCGGGCATGCCGTTCACCGATGCCTCCGGCGATCGGCTGCGTAGCTGGCTGGATGTAACCAGCGAGGAATTCTACGACACCGAAAAATTCGCCATCGTGCCGATGGGTTTTTGCTTCCCCGGCCAAGATGCGAAGGGCGCCGACCTGCCGCCGCGTCGCGAATGCGCGCCTGCCTGGCGCGCCGAACTGATGGCGCTGATGCCGCAGATCGATCTGGTGCTGACGATCGGCATGTACGCGCAGTCCTGGCACATGGGTGCCGCGCGTCAGTCATCGTTGACGGAAACCGTCAGGAACTGGCGCGCGATATGGGAGGCGCCCGCCCGCCCGAGAGTGCTGCCGCTGCCGCATCCGTCGTGGCGCAACACCGGCTGGCTGAAGAAGAATCCATGGTTTGAAATGGATTTGCTGCCCTTTCTGAGGTCGGAAATCCGCTATCGCCTTGGTTAGGCATGAAGCAAGAAATCACCCGCTTTTCTCACGCTTGGCAGAATTTCTTTCTTGTGAAAGGCCGGGATAAAAGGGATCATAGCCAAATCATTCCTCAAAGGCGCACGCCACACAAATTGGGCGACATGCACACTGGGAGTATCCGATGGACCGGCTTGACCGAAAAATTCTACGCCTCCTGCAGGAGGACGCGACATTAGCGGTCGCCGATGTCGCCAAGAAAGTCGGCCTGTCGACCACGCCGTGCTGGCGGCGCATCCAGAAGCTCGAGGAGGAGGGCGTCATCAAGCGGCGCGTCGCCATCCTCGACCATGAGAAGGTCAATGTGCGCGTCACCGTCTTCGTGTCGATCCGCACCAATTCGCACAGCCATGAATGGCTGCGGCGCTTCTCCGAAGTCATCCAGGAATTTCCGGAAGTGGTCGAGTTCTACCGCATGAGCGGCGACGTCGACTATCTGCTGCGCGTCGTGGTGCCCGACATTGCCGCCTACGACGCCTTCTACAAGCGGCTGATCGCCAAGATCGAGATCCGCGATGTCTCGTCGTCCTTCGCCATGGAGCAGATCAAGTACACGACCGAGATCCCGCTGGATTACATGGTGCTGGACAAGGAAGCCGGCGCCAACGCGGCTTGAGCTGCTCACGCGTGGCCTTCCTCCGGAAAGGTCATACGCACGCTGCCTCTACCTAGTTCTTCTTTTTGTTGAGAAAACTCCAGGGCGAGTTGATCGGCAAGGTGACTGCGTCCGGTACATTGTCGACACTTGCCACGTCGGCCTTGGGCACCGTGTAGCCCGACTGGATGATCGAGACGCCGTCGAGGATGAAGAGCTGGCTTTTCTCCATTCCAGGTTTCAGCACGCCGGTGACGGAGACTGGCTCATAGGCCTCAGACATCCTGTAGGGATGGGCCGGCGTGACCAAAACGATCTGGTTGGGCGGCGGCGTCGGCATATGGCTGCAGGCGCCCGTCCACGGCACCAGCAGGAACTGGTAGACGAGGTCGCCCTCGCGATCGACAGGCAATGCATAGCCGGCTAATCGAATCGTCTTGTCCTGGAGATTGATGGACAGCGTCTCGCCGTGGTCCGGCAGTTTTGCCGCGATCATCGGCATGTTGGCGTCTTCGGCGATCGCCTGCGTCGCCGGCCGCAGGTCCTTCCAGAAGATATGCGCGGTCTCGGCCGATGCATCGGCGGCAATGGATACAAGCAAAGCAGCGGAGAGCGCGATGGTTGATTTGAGATGCTTGCTCATTGGCTGCTTCCTTTGCACCTGAGTAAAGACGCCGCCGTCCACGGCGTCAACGCTCGAGCCGCATCACATGCCGGCGCGAGCCCGCGGTGCCGATCTCGTGGAAGCCTCGCACCAGGAACATGTCGCGAAAACCCATGAAGCGGTAGCTTGGCGCTGCCTGGTCGACCGGATAGGCCTCGATCACGCGCGCGCCCCTGTCAAAGGCATGGTCAATCGCCGCGTCGAGCAGCGCCGCCGCGAGCCCGCCGCCGCGCAGGGCCCTCGGCACGTAGAAGCAGACGATCGACCAGACGCCCGTCTCGCTGTCTTCCTGCAGTTTTGAAAGCCTGCGATAGGTCTCGCGCGGCGCGACCGAGCACCAGCCGACCGGCTTGCCGTCGACTTCAGCGACGATGCCAACGGGCGTCCCGGCCTCGATCAGCCCCATCATCATGCGCTTCTTCTCGGCGTTCCGGACGTGCTCGCGGCTGGAATGGCGCCAGGCCATGCACCAGCAATATTTCGGCGCGCCCGGCTGTTCGAAAAGTTCCTCGAAATCCGCGCGGGTCGAGCGCGTCACCTCCGCGAAGCGGATTTCGGCGCCGTCAGCCTTTCCTGGCGGCGATCCGCTCGATCGTCTTGGCATTGGTCAGTTCCTTCACTGCGTCCTTGCCAATCCAGCGCGCCGTCTTGTCGGTCGACTGCGCCAGGCGTTCGGCCACGGCAAGGGCAGCGCCGTGCATTTCCACCGAACGCTTGCCGATCGAACGAAGCGCCCAGTTCACAGCCTTCCTCACGAAATTGCGGCTGTCGGCGGCATGCGCCTCGATGATTGGCAGGAAGCCGAGGAAGGTCGCGACCGGCTCTTGCTTCCGGTGGACGACAGACCAGGCCATCATGGCAAAGGCCGTGCGTCGAACGAACTCCCGCTCGTCGGCCGCGAACTCTTCGATCAGTTCCTTCCAGGCGTCCGTGTCGACGAACAGGTCGGAGACGCCGTCGACGATATCCCAGGAATCGAAGGACGCCGCCCATTGCCTTGCATCCGCAGCGGAAAACCGCTTCGGGTCGGCGGTGACGGAAGCGATGAACTGCGCTTCCATGATACCGGTCTGCCAGAGTTCGAAGGCACGTTCATGGTTGCGCTTGATCTTCTTGGCGATCTGCCGCTGCACGCCGTGCGGAATACCCAGCGCGCGCTCGATCTTGATGCCGTAGCGCAACATGCCGCGGCGATTTTCCTCCGAGCCGATCGAGCGCAGATAAGCGACGATTTCGTCGGCGCTCGATTGGGGCGAAAGCTCGGCCATGGCGCCCCTATTTCTCCAGACGAGCCAGCAGGGAAGAGGTGTCCCAGCGCCGACCGCCCATCGCCTGCACATCCTTGTAGAATTGGTCGACGAGCGCCGTCACCGGCAGCTTGGCGCCGTTGCGGTCGGCCTCCGCCAGGCAAATGCCGAGATCCTTGCGCATCCAGTCGACAGCGAAACCGAAATCATATTTACCGGCATTCATCGTCTTGTGGCGGTTTTCCATCTGCCAGGAGCCGGCCGCACCCTTGGAGATCACCTCGATCACCTTCTCGATGTCGAGCCCGGCCTTCTTGCCAAAATGGATGCCTTCGGCCAATCCCTGGACGAGCCCTGCAATGCAGATCTGGTTGATCATCTTGGTGAGCTGGCCGGCACCCGACGGCCCCATCAGCCCGACCATGCGGGCAAAAGCATCGATCACCGGTTTGGCCCGGTCGAAAGCTGCTTGCTCGCCGCCCACCATCACAGTGAGCACGCCGTTCTCAGCGCCGGCCTGGCCGCCGGAAACCGGCGCATCGAGGAAGGAGAACCCGAGCGCCTGCGCCTTCTCCGAAAGCTCGCGGGCGACTTCGGCGGAGGCAGTGGTGTTGTCGATATAGACCGCGCCCTTCTTCATCGATTGGAAAGCGCCGTCGGCGCCAATCGTCACCGAGCGTAGATCGTCGTCATTGCCGACGCAGGAGAAGACGAAGTCCTTGCCTTCGGCGGCTTCCGCCGGCGTCGCCGCGAAGTGGCCGCCATGCTGGCCGACCCATTGCACGGCCTTGGCAACAGTGCGGTTGTAGACGGTGACGTCGTGGCCGCCCTTGCTCCTGAGGTGCCCGGCCATCGGATAACCCATGACGCCAAGACCGAGAAATGCCACCAATGCCATGGGCTTGCCTTCCAAACGGGAACCAGATTTTGCTGGCGCAAGCTCTAGGCCATGCGGCGAATACGTCAAGACGCGGGGACGCTCCAACGACTGGTGCAGAAAGGCGGTTTCGGTCAGCGCTTAAGGTGAATGGTGATCCGGCGTTCGATCCATTCGATCGCGTGACGCAGCACCTCGACCATCACCAGATACACGACGGCGACCCAGATATAGGCCTGAATATCGAAGGTGCGGGAGTAGGTCAGTTTTGCCATGCCCATCAGGTCGTACACGGTGATGATGGCGACGATCGCGGACGCTTTGATCATCAGGATAAGCTCGTTGCCATACGGCCGCAGCGCGACCACCATTGCCTGCGGCAGGATGATCTTCCACAACGTCTGCAATTTGTGCAGGCCGAGTGAAGCAGCACCCTCCCATTGGCCTTTCGGCACGCTTTCGATGGCGCCGCGCAGGATTTCGGCCTGATAGGCGGCCGTGTTGAGGGCAAATGCAAAGACGCCACAGTTGAACGCCTCACGGAAAAAGCCCCACAGCCCAACCATTTCGAGTTGTGGTTTGAACGAGCCGACCCCGTAATAGACCAGAAAGGTCTGCACGAGCAGCGGCGTTCCGCGAAAGAAATAGACGTAACAATAGGCAAGACCGGACAGGATGCGGTTCTTCGACATGCGCGCATAGGCGACCGGAAGTGACAGTATGGCGCCAAGGACAATCGAAATGCCAACCAGCGAAAGCGTCACACCCAGCCCTTGTAGGTAGCTAGGGCCGTACTTGGCAAAGAGTTCGCTGTTCCAGGCGAGAGCCAGATAGGCGACAATGCCGCCGCCAGCGGCAATCCAGAGGCCTATCAGCACGTAGCCGACAATTCGGGAGCGCGGCCAGCCACGTGCTCGCGGGGGAGGCCGTTCCACAACGCTTTTGGCGTCGGCCGCAACGCTCATCGCCGTACCTCCCGCTGGGCAAGCGAGCGCTGTATGGCGCCGGTGGCGAGGGATGAAATGACCGCCAAGATAAGAAATACCACGGCGGCCACACTGAAGAACAGGAATGTGTGTTTGGTGACGCGTGCGGCCACGCCAGCTTGACGGAGCGTTTCTGCCAAACCGACCACTGACACCAGCGACGTGTCCTTGAGCAGGCTCAGCCAGCAATTCTCCAGGCCCGGAAAGGCGATGCGAACCAGTTGCGGCAAAATCACTTTGCGCATCGTTTGCCCGTATGAAAGGCCAACTGCGTAGCCACCCTCATATTGGCCCTTTGGGATGGCCCGGAACGCTGAAAGGAAAACCTCGCTGGCGTAAGCCGAAAAGATGATGGCAAGCACGATCATGCCAGCGACGAAGGCGTTAACATCGATTGTCGCCTCGGGCCTTACCAGTCTGATGAGATATTGCAGGATCAGCGGGCCGCCGAAAAAAAACAGAAACAGCGTCACCAGTTCGGGCAATCCACGGAAGATCGTCGTGTAGATGTTGGCGGCAATGCGCAGCGAGGGTTCCTCGGATTGTTTTCCCAGCGCTACAAAAAAGCCGATCGTCAATCCGATTGGAAGCGTTGCGAGGGCCAGAAGAACCGTGACAGCAGCACCAGAGACGATGTCGTCAAGCCAGCCATCGGGTCCCCAACTGAGAAGCGTCCATACGCTCAGCATCCGCTCGCCTATTCTCCCACATTCGCTCTTTTGAGAGCCATGCCGCAGCACCCCTCGCGCCCGACCTGCATTTGCAGGAACGGCGGGAAAATCCCGCCGTTCCTGTCGTCAACCCTGGCGGATCAGGAATCGCCGCCGTAGACGTCGAACTTGAAGTACTTGTCGTTGATTTCCTTGTATTTTCCGTTGGCCCGAATGGCGTCGATCGCGGCATTGAACTTGTTGACCAGGTCGGTCTCGCCCTTGCGCACGGCAATGCCGGCGCCCGGACCATGGATCTCGACCACCGGCTTGATCGCCCCGACCAGCTTGCAGCAGGCGCCGTCAGGCGAATCCAGCCACTGCTGCAGCACGACGATGTCGTCATTAGCGGCATCGAGGCGGCCATTGGCGAGATCGAGCTGGTATTCCTGCGCGGTCGGATAGGGCTTGACCGTGCTGTCGGTGTAAGTCTTGCTCGCGTAGTTGAAATGCGTGGTCGCGGCCTGCACGCCGATCGTCTTGCCGGCCAGGTCTTCCTTGTTCACGCCCTTGATGTCGCTGTCTTTCGGCGCGACGATCGCCGGCGGTGTGTTGTAGTATTTGTGGGTGAAATCGACCTTTTCGGCGCGCTCGGGCGTGATCGACATCGAGGCGATGATGGCGTCGAACTTGCCGGCCTGCAGCGCCGGGATGATGCCGTCCCAGTCCTGGGCGACGAAGGTGCACTTGACCTTCATCTCGTCGCAGAGCGCCTTGGCGATATCGACGTCGAAACCAACGAGCTGGCCGTCGGCGGTCAGATTGTTGAAGGGCGGATAGGCGCCTTCAGTGCCGATTCGCAGGGTCTTTTCCTGAGCCTGGGCAACGCCAAGCGTCAGCAGCGCGGCCGAAGCGGCGAGCGCAATACGCAGTGCAATACGCATGATAATCCTCTCATGTATCCGGCCGCTGTTCCATGCGGCTCTGTGAGCGGTGCTTTTGACCGCCCGCTGGTGGCGATACTCCCACTCTTTCCCCGAAAAAAGCAACTGCAAAACAATGGCTCTGGGGATTTGCATTCCCGGCCAAAGATGACGCAAGGTTAGAGGTCGGGAACAAGTTTAGCGGCGGCTGAAAGCTGTTTCGCCGGCGCGCTCAGCGCCCCAAGCCCGAGACGCTTTCGACGAAGTCGGCTATCGATTTGACGTCGTCGAGATCGAAGACCGGCAGGCTCCCGCCTTCGGCAGCGAAGTCCGCGGCGATGGCGACGATGTTTGGATCATTGACTGACAGCGGCGTCCTGTCCTTGGCCTCAAGGCGGCGCGTCTCGATCTTCTTGTGCGCCTCGCGCTTGTAGCCTTCGACCAGCACGATGTCGGATAGCGCCAGCCGCGCCAGGATCGCCTCCAGCGTCGGCTCATCCTCATCGCGCAATTCGTGCATCAGCGCCCAGCGTCGGCCCGATACGACCGCGACCTCGGTGGCGCCGGCCTCGCGGTGGCGAAAGGAGTCCGCGCCAGGCTTGTCGATGTCGAAATCATGATGGGCGTGCTTGACCGTCGAGACCGTCCAGCCGCGCCGCACCAATTCGGCGACCAGCTTCTCGGTCAGTGTCGTCTTGCCGGAGTTCTTCCAGCCGGTGATGCCAAAAACGCGCCTGTTCATTCCTCGATGCTCTGCAGCAGTCGCTCGGCGATCGCAAGATCGTCCGGCATGTTGATGTTGAAGAACGGGTCGATCTGCTGCCCGCCCGACGCCATCATTGGAAACTCCACGTCGACGACGTCGTGCCGGTCGATGAAGGCGGAGACCCGCCGGTTGTCCTCGTCGACCAGGAACCGGCGCAAGGCGTCATGCAGGCCAAGCGGCCAGAGCGCAAATGTCGGATGCCGCCTGCCGCCGGAGCTGGCGACAGTGATCGCTCCGGGCTTTGTGGCGGCGGCCGTAGCCAGCCGCTCGATCAGATCTTTCGGGAAAAAAGGCGTGTCGCCGGCGACAGTGACGACGGCATCGCAGGCGATCGACGCCCACTCGATGCCGGTCAGTATCCCGGCAAGCGGCCCGGCGTGGCCTTCCACCGTATCGGCAAGCACCGGCAGCCCGAACCGGGCGAAGCGCGCCGGATCGCCGTTGGCGCTCAGCGCCAGCGGCCCGACCTGTGGAACGAGGCGCGCCACGACGTGGTCGAGCAGGCTGCGGCCGCCGAGCACAAGCAGGGTCTTGTCGCCGCCGCCCATGCGCCGTGACTGGCCGCCGGCCAGGATGATGCCCGCTATGTTCTGGTCCATCGTGCGCTGTCTTCTAGCTGCCGGATCGCAAAGTCTCGGCGATCCTTGGGGCTGGCCTATATGCCGTCCGGCGCCATGTCAGGTCCAGCGCTTTCGGCGGCGGTCTGCCGTCGGCCGACGATGCGCTCGCGGTAGAGCGCGTAGAGGCCGGAGCCGACGATGATGGCGGCGCCGACGATCATCGGCAGGTCGGGGACATCGCCGAAGATGACGAGGCCGAGCAGGATCGACCAGAGCAGGGCGGTGTAGCGGAACGGCGCAATGAAGGAGATGTCGCCGGAGCGCATCGCCATGATGATAAATTGGTAGCCGATCAGCACCAGCACTGCGGCCAGCGCCAGCAGCGCCGTGGCCTTGCCGCTCATCGGCGTCCAGCCGCCCATCGGCGCAAGCAGCGCAGCGCCCAGCACCGTCATGGCCAGCGCCGTGGCGGTCGATACCAGAAGCGTCGGGATCGCTTGCGGGATGCGCCTGGTGGAGAGATCGCGCACCGCGCAGCAGGCGACACTCGCCAGCGCCAGCAGCGAATAGATGCTGAAGCCTTCGAAGCCCGGCCGCACGATAACCAGCACGCCGGCAAAGCCGACGGCGATCGCCAGCCAGCGCCGCCAGCCGACACCCTCGTTGAAGAACAGCGCCGCGGCCATCGTAACCGCCAGCGGCAGCGCCTGCAGCACCGCCGAGACATTGGCGATCGGCAGATGCGCCAGCGCGACCAGGAACGAGACCGTTGCGCCGGCTTCGCCGGCCACGCGCATAGCCACCATCGGCTGCAGCATCGAGCGTGGTGCGGCCAGCGCGCCGCGCTGCCAGGCAAGCAGGCCGACGAACAGCGAGGCGAAGGCCCCCCGGATCAGCATGACCTGCGCCATGTTCATCGATTCGGAGGAGAATTTGGTGATCGCGTCGTTGAGGGTGAAGCCGACCATGGCCACCATCATGAACAGCGCGCCGCGCAGGTTTGGCGAAAGGGGCAAGGGCGTCACCGGTTGTGCTTTGGATCAGCCTCTATCAGCGAGCCGCAAAACAGCAACGTCAAAGCACTGGGCCACAGCCTTTCGCCGTGGCCCGCAAAGATCCGCGCGAAGGCGAAGGACTTACTTCGGCGTCAGCACTTCGGTGCCGCTGCCTTCCTTGCCGGCGATGGTCCAGAGGCCGTGCAGCGAGCCGTCTTCCTCGACCTTATAGACGACGAGGCCGATCTCCTTGCCCATCACATAGCCGGCGGAGAAAGCATTGTCGTTGCGCATGCAGATGCCGTCGGACGACGAACCGCCGGTTTCCCAATGGATGGTGCAGGTCGTCTCGCTGGTCAGCGTGATAGTCGCTTCGCCGCCATAGGCGGAGCCGTCGAAATTGGTGCCTGCGACTGTATATTTGCCGCCGATCGACTGCGCCGCCGCCGGTGCCGCGGCAAAGCCGAGCATTGCAAGGGCAACAATGAATTTGCGCATGTTGTATTCCCCCTGTGAGTGACAAAATCACGTCCACGCGAAGGCTAGGCTGGAACATCGAGTCGGTAAATCCGCTGCCCTTTAGCGGACAAGGATTATTCCGTGGTGTGGCGCAAAATGCTCACGGCCCTTCAAGGCTGCCCGCGATGGCGCCAACAAGCGGATCGTATTTCGATTTCACTGCTTGCGGATACTCAATCCAGACCGTGCGGATGACGCCGTCCTTTCCGAACAGGCGACGCTCATAGAAGATCTTGCCGTCCTTGATGCCGGACAGCACGGCCCAGTCCTTGCCGGCCTTGCTGTAGGTGATCTTGTAGCCTGGCTCGGTGCTGGCCTTCTCGGCGGCGACAAAGCCTTTCGGCGTATCGTCATCGATGTTGAGGATGCCGGAGCAGATCAGGCTGGCTCCGTCGGGCGCGCTCCATTGCTGCCCGTCGCCATTCTCCGGCTCGGGCTGACGGATGCTGAAGATCTCGCCCGGGAAGGTGCAGACAGTGCCGAAGCGCTGATTGGTGTAGGTGAACGGCGCGGCGCCGGCGGCGGCTGCCAGGCTCAACGCCGCGACGGCCAGGATCGGGAAAACACGTTTCATGCCAGCCTCCAGTCGATCGTCGGAGGCGATCCTTGCACGAAACTGGCGAGAAAATCAGCCGCCGGTCACACTCATATGGCGGGAGACCGATGGGCGGCTGGTGCGGCGGTCGATGATGAAGTCGTGCCCCTTGGGCTTGCGCCCGATCGCCTCGTCGATTGCCGCCGAGACCAGTTCGTTGCCTTCGGACGCACGCAACGGCGCCCGGAGGTCGGCTGCGTCTTCCTGGCCCAGGCACATATAGAGCGTGCCGGTGCAGGTCAGCCTGACGCGGTTGCAGCTTTCGCAGAAATTATGCGTCATCGGGGTGATGAAGCCGAGCCTGCCGCCGGTCTCGGCGACATGGACATAGCGGGCCGGCCCGCCGGTCTTGTAGGGGATGTCGTTCAGCGTGAACTGACGCTCGAGTGAGGCCCTGAGCAGGGACAACGGCAGATACTGGTCGGTGCGGTCGGCGTCGATCTCGCCCATCGGCATGGTTTCGATGACGGTGAGGTCCATGCCGCGGCCATGCGCCCAGCGCAGCATCTCAGGCAGCTCCAGGTCATTGAAATCCTTCAGCGCCACGGCGTTGAGCTTGACCTTCAGCCCCGCCGCCTGCGCGGCGTCGATGCCTTCCATGACCTTGCCGAGATGGCCCCAGCGGGTGATCTGGTGGAACTTGTCGGCGTCGAGCGTGTCCAGCGAGACATTGATGCGCCTGACCCCGCAATCGGCGAGTTCCGCGGCAAAGCGCGACAGCTGCGAGCCGTTGGTGGTCAGCGTCAGTTCTTCCAGCGCGCCGCTCTTCAGATGGCGCGACAACTGGCGCACCAGATGCATGATGTTCTTGCGCACCAGCGGTTCGCCGCCGGTGAGACGCAGTTTCCGCACACCCTTCTCGATGAAGACGGTGCAGAGCCGGTCGAGCTCTTCCAGCGACAGCAGATCCTTCTTGGGCAGGAAGGTCATATCCTCGGCCATGCAATAGGTGCAGCGGAAATCGCAGCGGTCGGTGACCGACACCCTGAGATAGCTGATCGTTCGACCGAAGGGATCGATCATATCCATGTTGCAAGCATTTCCCGTGACCTCGAGCAGCGGCGCTGCAAGCGTTATATATGGCTATGTGATACGATCCGCTGCTTCATTCAAGATAGCCGCTCTCGATCTTTGGTAACATTCCCCGGCCGACATTGCATGTCGGCTGCGCTCCAATGGCCTTTTCGCCTGCGGCGAAGCAGCGTAGGGAAGGGTTGAAACGACGCAGGAACGATCCGCATGACCGCGCCGAAGGAACTCCGGGTCTCGAAGGACCGCAAGCTGCTTACCGTCACCTTTGCGGACCACCAGCCGTTCGAATTGCCGGCCGAGCTGCTGCGCGTGCTGTCGCCCTCGGCGGAAGTGCAGGGCCATTCGCCGGAGCAGCGCGTGACCGTGCCCGGCAAGCGCAATGTCGCCATCCTCAAGATAGAGCCGGTCGGCAACTATGCGGTGCGCATCACCTTCGACGATTTCCACGACACTGGGATATTCACGTGGAACTACCTGCACACGCTGGGTCACGAGAAGGAGGCGCGCTGGAGCGCCTATCTCGCCGAGCTGGCGGAGAAGGGGCTCGGCCGCGACCGTTAGGCCGTGTCATCCGCACTGTCGTCAGGGCGTCATGGATGTGGAGTAGCGCCGGCAAAGGTTTGGAGACAAAAAGATGTCGGTCATCACAACGGTCGAACAGCTCGAAGCGCTCTATGGGGCTCCAGGCGAAGCCTCGATCGTCAAGGAACTCGACCACATCATCCCCGAATACGCCGCCTTCATCGAGGCCTCGCCCTTCGCGGCACTGGCGACCGCCGGGCCGGAGGGGCTCGACTGCTCGCCGCGCGGCGATCTCGGCGGCTTCGTGCGCATCCACGACCAACAGACGCTGATGATGCCTGACCGCCGCGGCAACAACCGCGCCGATTCGCTGAAGAACATCATCCGCGACCCTCGCGTCGGCCTCTTGTTCCTGGTGCCCGGATCGGGCACCACGCTGCGCGTCAATGGCAGGGCTCACATCACCACCGACGCCGGGCTCTGCGCCTCCTTCAGCGTCGACGGCAAACCTGCACGTTCGGTCACCGTGATTGCCGTCGATTCGGTCTATTTCCAATGCGCCCGCGCCATCGTCCGGTCGGAGCTGTGGAACCCGGCGAAGCATGTCGATCCGAAAGCGCTGCCGACGCCCGGCCAAATACTGGAAATCACCAGCCGGAAAAACATCGACGGCGAAACCTACGACAGGGAATGGCCCGAGCGGGCAAAGAAGACGATGTGGTAGATTCAGGTGAGGCTGGCGTGCAAATGGCGGCCTCCTGCGCTTCCTGTGCTCACGCACGTTAAGTACGCTTCGCTCCGGTTATCGGAGGCCATCATCTTCGGCGCATCCTGACCTGCATCTCGGTGCGCCGGCGCTTATGCTTCCTTCAGCACATCGGCGATCTTGCGCATCTGCTCACCGATCATGTCGCACTGCTCCGCAGTCGACTGGCTCATCGCCTTCTCGATCAGCGCCATGTGAACCTTCAGCGCCTGCATCAGCAGGGCTTCGCCTTCCACGGTCAGGCTTAGCCTGAGCACGCGCTTGTCCTTCTCGTCGCCCTCGCGGCGCAGCAGGCCGCGGGTCTCCAGCTGCGGCAAGAGCATGGTGATGTTGGAGCGCCCGACCAAGAGCTTGCGGGCAAGGTCATGCTGCGACATGCCGGGATGGCGGTAGAGGTTCATCAGAACGTCGAGCTGTGCCGGCTTGAGATCCAACGGTGCCAGTTTCACCGCCAGCGTGCGCTCCACCACATGGCAGGCGCGCGCCACCGCGACCCAGTTGCGAAAGCGCGGGTTGTCCCAGGGCAGGTCTTGCTTAATGTTCATGTTTGAACTATTATGTTCATGCTTGAACGAATGGATGGATCGACACTATGGCATCATTTGGTCTGAAGGTCATCCGGGGCGTGTTCGGCGCGGCCGAGCATGTGGCACCTCGCCTCAGCGGTCGCGCCGCGTTCGAACTGTTCTGCCGCACGCCGAACGTCAAGGCGCTGAGCGACGGCGAGCGCCGCGCTGTCGAGCGGGCCGCGGCCTTCATGGCCGAGGCGCGGCATCATCGGCTGAAGACGAAGAAGGGCTGTGTCATGGTGCATGAATTCCGGCCCGAGCCGGGCAGGGCGCCGGCCGGCACCGTGCTCGTCATCCATGGCTGGCGTTCGCGCACCGAATATATGCGCGCGCTGATCGAAGGATATCGCGGCGCCGGCTACAAGGTTGTCTCGCTCGACCTTCCGGGCCACGGCCAATCGCAGGGCCGCCGTCTGAACATGGTCAACGCGGTCGAGGCGGCAAGGGTCGCCGGCGAATGGTTCGGTCCGTTCAAGGTTATCGTCGGCCATTCCTTCGGCGGCGCCGTCGCCGCCAACGCCGTCGCCGGTTCGGTCAGGGGCATCCAGCCTATCGCGGCCGAAGGCTTGGTGCTGATCGCGGCGCCGAGCTCACTGCCGGCGATCTTCGCCGACTTCAGCAGCATGCTCAATGTCGGCCCGCGCTCGCAGGTCGCCATGGCCGATCGCGTCGAAAAACTCTCCGGCCGACCGCTCGGCGAATTCACCGGCGACCGCCAGCTCGCGGAAGCGCTGGTGCCGACGCTGGTCATCCATGCGCCCGACGACCGCGAAGTCTCTGCCGACCATGCCACGCGCTATGCCGGCGCCGGCGATCATGTCAGCCTGCATTGGGTCGACGGGCTCGGCCACCGCCGCATCCTCGCCGACAAGGGCGTGGTCGAACGCGCCGTCCGCTTCGCGGCCGAGCACCGCGACTCGACGTTGATGCATTGAAGCGCTGTCAGTCGGCCTTCTTCTTCTGCCCCGGCTCGACCGGCAGTCCGGCCGCCTTCCAGGCGGTGTAGCCGCCAAGGATGTGCTTGACCGGCGAAAGGCCCATGTCCTGCGCCGTTTTGGTGGCCAGCGCCGAGCGCCAGCCGCCGGCGCAGAAGAAGACAAAGCTCTTGCCCGAGGCGAAGAACGGCTTGTGATAGGGGCTTTCCGGATCGATCCAGAATTCCAGCATGCCGCGCGTGACATGCCTGGCGCCGGGGATCTTGCCGTCGCGCTCGACCTCGCGCGGATCGCGCAGGTCGACGAAGATCGTGTCCTCGTCCTCGATTAGCCCCGCCGCTTCCTCCGGCGACACCACCTCGATCTCGGCGTTCGCCTCGTCGAGCAACTCGCGATAGCCTTTTTTCACCGGCGCATTCCTCCCGACCGTGGCTTGCCCACCAGATTTCCAGCACAAGGGCTGGCATTTGTCACGCGGCGTTGGTGCCGGCCATGGCTAGCCACGCCACCCTGGCGCGCCAGCCAACGTGGCCATCCGGCGGGCAGGGCACGAAGTGCCGATTCGTCGCAAGCACCATGTGGACCACCAACGCCGGCGCCGACGCCTGATGCAACCGCCATGGGCCGAAGCCGCTTCGCCCAAGACTGTCACCAACTTGTGAAACTGTTCTGCAACAGCGGCGCCGAAATTTATGGAAGCTTAACGAAATCAGTATGAATCGGTATAATCGCGCCTTACATCCGCCATGCGGTGGGCGTGACCGTCTAGCGGCGCGGAACGGGAGCCGGTTCACAACCGGAGCGGGTGATCATGAAAATTTTCGGAAACACGGCCTGCGTGATGCCGCTTGCGGTTGCCGCGACGCTGGCTCTCGGCGCCCCGCAGGCGAACGCGCAAGGCCTGTTCGACATGCTGTTCGGTGGCGGCGTCCGGCATAACCCGCAAGGCGAATTCCCGCCGCCGCCCAAGCCGAGACCCAGCAAGGTGCCAGCCGGCGGTGGCTCCAGGATCAGCAGCCCGTCCTACTACACCTACAAGGCCGACCGTCTCGTGCGCGTCAACTTTTCAGCGTTGGTGCCGGCGCCGGCGACTGTGGCGGCGCAGGACGCCGCCTTCGTGCCATCTGTCGCCAGCGATGCCTTCCGCGAAGCGATCGCCGGACTGGGTGACTACGAACTTTATGCTGAGCCCGACATCGCCAAGGCGCTGATCGCCTACTACTCGGCCAATCCGGATTTCATCTGGGTGACCGGAACCACCCCCAACAGCCGTGCGCAGGACGCGGTGCGGGTGCTAGGCGAGGCGGCGAGCTATGGCCTGACGCCAGCCGACTACTCGGTCGACGTTCCGGCCGCATCATTCTCGGCCAGCGCGGACGAGCGCCTGAAGGAACTCGTCCGCTTCGAGATGGCGCTGTCGGCGCGCGTGCTGCGCTATGCCCATGATGCCCAGAGCGGCCGCGTCGATCCCAACCGGATGACCGGCTACTATGATTTCCCGGCCAAGCCACTGGATATGGACGGCGTGCTGAAGACGCTTGCGCACACGCAGGAGGTTCGCACCTATCTGGAATCGCGCCATCCGCAGAACGCGGAGTATCAGGCGCTGCGCGTCGAGCTGGAAGCGCTGCAGGCCAGCGAGGAAAACGAGATCGTCGTCGACCCCAAGCTGTTGCTGAAGCCAGGCGAGAGCAGTCCCGAACTGCCCAAGCTCCTGACGCTGATCGCGCGCAACCTAGATGACGAGATGGGCGGCGACTATGGCGAGGTCCTTGCCAGGCTGGGCAAGAGCGAGCTCTACGATCCCGAGCTGGTGCCTGTCATCAAGGCGGTGCAGAAGCGGGCCGGCATGAAGGGTGACGGCGTGATCGGTCCGCGCACGGTGGCGTCGCTCGCCGGAACTTCCAAGGCCGACAAGATCACCAAGGTCGAGGTCGCGCTGGAAGAGTTGCGCTGGCTGCCGTCCGATCTCGGCAGCCCGCGTGTCTTCATCAACCAGCCGGCCTTCACCGCCGCCTATATCGACAATGGCGAGGAGAAGCTGAAAACCCGCGCGGTCGTCGGCAAGGTTACCAACCAGACGGCTTTCTTCTACGACCAGATCGAACAGGTCGATTTCCATCCCTATTGGGGGGTGCCGCAATCGATCATCGTCAACGAGATGCTGCCCAGGCTGCGCAACGATCCGGGCTATCTCGACCGTGCCGGCTATGAAGTGACGGATTCGAGCGGGCGGCGCGTGCCGTCATCGGCGGTCAATTGGGGCGCCTACGGCGCCAACATCCCCTACAGCGTGCGCCAGCAGCCGAGCGAGGCCAATGCGTTGGGTGAGCTGAAGATCCTGTTCCCCAACAAGCACGCCATCTACATGCATGACACGCCGCAGAAATCCTTCTTCGAGCGCGACATGCGCGCGCTCAGCCATGGCTGCGTGCGCTTGCAGGATCCGCGCGGCATGGCGGCGGCGGTGCTCGGCACCTCGGTCGACTACATCGCCGAGAAGTTGAAGCACGGTCATTCGACCGAAAAGGTGACCCGCACCATCCCTGTCTATGTCGCCTATTTCACCGCCTGGCCCGACATGTCCGGCAATGTCGAGTATTTCAACGACGTCTACGACCGTGACACGAGGCTGATGCAGGCGCTGGACGCGACCGAGGCGGTGCGCTCTCCGGCGAGCTAGCTCAGGCGCGCTCGAAGAGCGGGCGTCTGAAGCCGGCGTCGCGCCCGGCGATCAGCCAATAGATCAGGCCGGCGACCAGGCCGGCGGCGGCGATGATCCCAGTGTCGGCCCAGCGCTCGGGACTCTCAGGCGCGTCCGGCCAGATCAGCGTGAAACCCGCGGCCGCCGCAATGGCGCCGAAGACCATGTGCAGCAGGAAGCTGCGCAACGAGAAAAACTCCGCGATCAAGGCGAAGGCGAGGGTCTGCATCCACGTCAGGATGATCGTCAGGAAGTAGACGAACATGCCGAGCGGCGGCACCAGCAGCACGGCGATCGGGCTGATGCCCATGAGGTCGAAATAGGCCGGCGCGTTGGGCAGCGAACTGAGTATCCCATAGATCGCCGCTACTGCGATCAGCCCGACGAGAACGGCCACCAGATAGCCGGCAAGCATCATCAGGACGCGCTTCAATACGTGTTTTACCACTGCCCTGCACCCCCGTGCCCGCATCCGTGGAGCAGCAGTCAGCCATCAAAGCCGGTTTTGTGCAAGGGGAGGCGAGGCGACGACAGGCATCGCCGGTCCGCCGCGATCCGCAGAGAGTGCGCGGTGCGGAATGGTCGAATGGTGGCGGCGCAGCGTCCTATCTGGTCTCGCTCGGTTCTGCGGTCACCGGGTCGTAGGAGATTTCGACCTTCGCCTTGTCGGTCGTATAGTAGGTAACGGTGTAGACACCGCTGTCCCAGCCAACCTCCTTCACATAGCGGAAGTCAGGACGTTGCTCGACCTTGGCGATGATCTCCGACAGCTTCTTGGCGTTCGATGGCGGCAGCGGCCTTTCATCGGCCGCGAAGGCGGGTCCGCCGAGGAGAAGAACCGCAAGGCCGGTCGTCAAAACAACAGTGCGCATGATTGCCCCTCATCTCGTGCTGGCATGGATGCCGTAAAGAACTCGCCCGCGTCCCTGTTGGTTCCGCCAGTGGAGTACAACGCCTGTTCCAGGGGCGGCCTGGCGACTGCGGGTGACGACGGAGCCATGTGCATTCGGCCCAGCTGAAATAGAGAAAATTCAGTAATTCCAATACGAAAGGGCGAGCTAACAATGCACAACCTGAGTAACAAACGGCTAACCATGCAAGCGGCCGCGCGCTGCGTTCAATTAGCGGATCGTAGTAGAGCTTTTGCGAAGACCCTGTTAGACTTGCTAACATAACAGGGTGGCAACGGCGCGCCGAGCCTGCCGACGATCTTTCGTCGGCAAACGGTGAAGTGTTCAACAAAGCGGAAGTCGCCTGTGCTGGACCGCAAGCAGGGACCGGGGGCTTCGACCATGGCTGAACGGAACTACACCCGTCAGCTGGCGACCATCATTTCTATCGATGCCGTCGGATTCTCGCGGTTGATGGGCATCGACGACGAGTTGGCCGTCGCCGCTTTCGAGGAACGACGCGACATTATCGCCGATAGCTGCGTGGCGTTTGGCGGCCGGACTTTCGGCGACGCCGGCGACAGCATCATGGCCGAATTCGGCAATCCGATCGAAGCCTTGCGCGCCGCCTTCGATTTCCAGGGTAGGATCGTAGCGCTTAACGCCGCCGTCGCCGAGGACATGCGCATGCCTTTTCGCGCCGGCATCAACACCGGCGACGTCATCGTGCGCGAGGGCCGCCTCTATGGCGACGACGTCAACATCGCCGCCAGGCTGCAGGAGTTCGCGCCGCATGACGGCCTCGCCATTTCGGAGACGACATGGCACCACGTGAAGGACAAGACCGCGGCCGAATTCACCGACCTTGGCGAATTCATGCTGAAGAACATCGCGCTGCCGGTGCGGGTGATGATAGCGGGCCGCGGTGGCAATGCGTCGCCAGCGGCGCCGCTCGCCGCCATTTCGCCAGCCGTCAGCCAGCAAAAGTCGCCGCCCAAAGGCCCGCCGGCGATTGCCGTGCTGCCTTTCGCCGGCGATGGTGGCGAGCGCGACGTCGGCTACATGGCCGATGGCATCGCCGAGGACATTATCTACGGCCTCTCGAACACGAGATGGCTTTCAGTGATCGCCAAGAGCTCCAGCTTCCAATTTCGCGACGATAGCCTGGGCACGCGGGTAATCGGCAACGCGCTTGGCGCGCGCTACATCGTCAGCGGCACTCTGACGCGCAATGGCAGCCAGATCCGCCTCAACACCTCGCTTGCCGACACCTCGAACGGACGGCTGGTCTGGTCGCAGCGCTTCGACCGCGACCTCGTCGACATCTTCAAGCTGCGCGACCAGATCGGCAGCGAGATCGTCTCGATGCTCGACAAGGAAGTGGACCGGGCCGAACAGGCGCGCACCTTCCAGGTGCCGTGGGAAAGCCTGGAGACCTGGCAATTGGTTCGACGCGGTCGCTGGCACATGAACCGGCGCACGCGCGGCGATACCGAAATCGCCCTGGATTTCTTCGAAAAGGCCTATCGGGAGGACGCCAATTCCAGCGCCGTGCTGAACGAGCTGGCATGGTGGTATTTCTGGCGGGCGTGGCTGCGTTTTGGCGACAGCGATGACCTGGACAAGGTCGAGCAGTACGCGCGCAAGGCCTTGCTGATGGACAGCCTGGACGCGCGCCCGCACGCCCATCTTGGCGTCATCGATATCATGCGGGGTCAGCCGCGGGCCGCGATCGAGCATCTCGAGGAAGCGCTGCACATCAACCCGAGCTTTGCCTTTGCGCGCTCGGCCATGGGCAGCGCCAAGCTTCTGCTCGGAGATGCCGCCGACGCCATACCGTTCTTCCTCGATACCGAGCGGCTGAGTCCTTTCGATCTCTACCGGTTCCACAATCTGGGGGAACTGGGGGTCGCCTACAGTTTCGTCGAGAACTGGCCGGCCGTGATCGCCACGGCCGATCGTTCGCTCAACCTGTCGCCTGGCTATTTCTACGCCCGATACCTGAAGATCGGCGCCTTGATGCGCAGCGGCCGTGTCGATGAGGCCAAACGCGAACTGGCGATTTTCACGACCAGGCATCCGGACTTCTCGGAGCAGCGGGTGCGCTGGATACCTTTCGCCAACAAGGCCGCGAATGAATTCCTCATCGCCAATTTCGAACTGGCAAGATCGGCGATGTGATTTCGCGGAGGCGATGGGCTGGACACAGATGATTGTGAAAAGAATCACATACTCCGAGCCGATGCGACCATAGGCCAAGAGACGGCCGGCATCGCAATGAGGTGGACAGCCGGGGGGCTTGAACGTGCATGATCAAGTTAAAGTACTTCGATAAAGTCCGCGCGGCCCAGAAAAGCCAGCGACCGCTGTCGGAAATGCCGCCTTTCGACATTGAACGGCTCCGCGCCAAGGGCTTGGCGTCCCGCATCGCGAACTTTTTCTTCGGCGATCCCCGCTGGGCCCTCGCGCTGCTGCGCCGCTTCAAGCCGAGTCTTGGCTTCGGCAATTTCCTGCTCGTCACCAGGAACGCCGACGTTCGCGACATATTGGAGCGCGGCGAGGAGTTCGAGACGCCCTACGGGCCGGAAATGGCCGAGCTGGCGCGCGGCTCGAACTTCATCCTCGGCATGCAGGACGGCGCCGCCTACCGGCAGATGAAATCGTCGGTGCTGAGCGCCTTTCCGCCGGCCGAGGTCGAGGCCAAGGTCAGGCCGATCGCGGCGCGCCATTCCAAGGACATCATGGCGGCCGCCAGCCCCGGCTTCGACGCCATCGGCGGGCTGATGAAGATCGTTCCGGTGCACATCTGCCGCGACTATTTCGGTTTGGAGATCGACGACGAATCCGAATTCGCCGACTGGGCGATCGCCTTGAGCGCGCTGTTCTTTTCCGATCCGACGGCAAAACCGGCCACGCGCGAGCTCGCGGTCGTCGGGGGCGACCGGCTGATCAAGCTCATCGACCGTTCCATCGACGCGATCAGGGAAAAGGGCGCCAAGAACGAGCAGCCGCTGGCGCGGCTCGTTGCCCTGCTCGATCAGGGCCGCATGTCGCGGCCGGACATTCATTCCATCATGCTTGGCATGATCGCCGGCTTCGTGCCGACCAACGTGCTGGCCGGCGGCAATTGCCTGGACGTCATCCTGTCCAGGCCAGACGCGCGGCAGGCAATCGACGCGGCGCTCGCCGAAAACGACACGGCGAAGCTCGACCGGGCCATCATGGAAGCCATGCGCTTCAAGCCGATCTGGGTCGGCCCCTGGCGCTACACCTCACGCGACACGGTTATCGCCAAAGGCACGCCCCGCGAGCGGCTGGTGAAGGCGGGAACGGTGGTGATGCCGGCCACGCTGTCGGCGATGTTCGACCCGGAGGCCGTGCAAAATCCCAACGATTTCGACACCACGCGTCCGTACCGCGATTACCTGGTCTTCGGCCACGGCATCCATCTGTGCATCGGCGCCGAGATCGCCAGGATCCAGATCGGCGAAAGCCTGCGCGCGCTGTTCGGCAAGGAGAAATTGCGCCGCGCGCCGGGCAAGGCCGGGCGACTAGTCAACATCGGCGCCTATCCGGAGAGCCTCAAGGTCGACTTCGAGCAGCCGGCGCTCTGCCGCACCGTCGACCAGTCGATGGTGACTGTGGTCTGCCCGGTCGTCCGGACCGTGCCGCTGGATGCCATCCGCGACAAGGTCGCCACGCTCGGCAATCCGGCCAACGAGGAGATCAGCGCCGCGCTCGACATCTCCGCCACCATCCATTTCACCAGCCTCGCCGTCGCCGGCACCGGCGAAATCGATGACGCTTCCGGTCTTGAGAAGGGTGCGCTTGTGCTCGAAATCTCCGGCGACGGCAGCGCCGGCGAGGTCATCGACGCCGTCTCCCAAGCCATCGGTCACCGGCTGCGGCCGATCTTCAAGGACGTCTGCGGCCTGCCCGAGGGCGGCTCGCTCAGCGACTTCCTGCGCAGGCACAATATCGAGATATCGCCGTCCTTTGGCAGCAACGCCGGGCTGGTGTTTTCCGGCACGCCGGGGCATTCGGTCCGCCGCATCCTGGCTGAAGCCGAGCTTGCCGACACCGTGCGCGGCATCGCCGAGCAGCCGCGCGCCGGCAACGGCGATGCCGCCATGGTGCTTGCCGAGGCCCGCCGGCATGTCCATTCGCTGGGTCGGTTCGACTGGGCTTTCCAGCCCGCCGAAAGCCAACTCGAAAATCCGCCCGGCAAATGGTGGCGGGCCATCACCACGACGTTGCTCGCGCCGCCGATGCTGGTCGCCGTCGCGGTCGTGGTGCTCGTCTGCTGGAAGCTGACCTACAAGCTGGTGTTCGGCGATCCGAGCGGCCTCAGCTTCACCACCATCGCAATTGCCGGCACGGCGCTTCTGCTGGCCGTGCTCGGGCTCATCGCGATGATAGTTGTGGCGCTTGGCGTCTGCTTCATCGCGTTACGGCGCCTCGAAGACATTGACCGTCCGCACAACACGCCCGTCGACCTTGATGCGCTGGACAAGATCATCGTGCATGAGGATCGCGCAGCGCAGAACCATATGACGGCGATCTCGACGATGAAGGTCGGAACCTTGCGACGTTTGGCGCTCCGGCTGTCTTTCTATCTGATCTCGATCACGGCGCGGAAAGTGTTTCGACCGGGCTTCCTCGGCACCATCAACACCATCCATTTCGCCCGCTGGGTGCTTTTGCCCGGAACCAACAGGCTGATGTTCTTCTCCAACTATGGCGGCAGCTGGGAAAGCTACCTGGAGGATTTCATCGCCAAGGCTGCTTCCGGGCTCACCGGCGTGTGGAGCAACACCGAAGGCTATCCCCGCACGCGATGGCTCTTCCTCGATGGCGCGCGCGACGGCGACCGGTTCAAACGCTGGGCACGGCGACAGCAGGTGCCGACTCTGTTCTGGTATTCGGCCTACCGCGAGCTCAACACCGCGGCCATCCGGATCAATTCCCGGATCAGGCGCGGCATTGCTTCGGCCACCGACAACGAGGCGCGCGACTGGCTGAGCCTGTTCGGTTCTCTGCCGCGGCTGGCGACCGAAAGAACCACCGTTCAAAAAACCACCTCGCTGCTGGCCAATATCAGTTCGGCCTTTCCGCCGCCTCTCGAGCAACAGCTGGAAACCGGCGAGATCCAGTCCATCTTCTTCGGTCCGTTCGGGTCGCTGGCGCACGCGCATATGATGGCGATTGCCATACCCCAGACCCTGTCCAGGGCGAGCCGCAGGGCCTGGCTCGAATTCGTCGTTGCCCGCGCGAGTTTTGGCGATGGCGTGCCGCGCGAGCGCGCCATGACGCTGGCATTCGGTCCTGACGGCCTTCGCCGCCTCGGACTGGACGGCGGCGTCGAGGGCGATCCGCTCGGCACGTTTCCTGTCGCCTTTCGCCACGGCATGGGCAATCCCGAACGCAGCCGCATCCTGGACGATCTCGGCGACAGCGTTCCCGACAAATGGCAATGGGGTTCACTGCAGAAGCCGGTGGACGCCGTCGTCGTCTGCTATGCCGAAAGCCCCGAGATCCTGAAGGCCGAGCTTGCCGCGCTGAAGAAAAAGACATCGAGCGCGGGGATGGTGCTGGTTTCGGAACTGCCGCTCGCGGTCAAGCGGGAAGGCAAGCGCGCCGTCGAGCATTTCGGCTTCGTCGACGGCGTGTCGCAGCCGATCGTGCGCGGCACGGCGCGCGCAAATGCGGGTGCTGCACCCATGCATCTGGTCGCGCCAGGCGAATTCCTGTTCGGCTATCGCGACGAGCACGGTTTCTACCCGGCTTCGCCGTCCGTCCCGGCCGCGCAGGACCGCTCCGGTATCCTGTCAGCGGTGCGCCGCAACCGGCAGATCGCCGGATTGCCACCCCCGCCGCACGATTTCGGCCGCAATGGCTCCTTTCTGGTCGTGCGCCAGTTCGAGCAGCACGTCGAGCGCTTCGACGATTATTGCAAGGCGGCAGCCGCGCAAGTGGCGGGCGAGACCGGCAATCCGGCGATCACGCCGCGCTGGGTGGCCGCCAAGATGCTCGGCCGCTGGCCGGACGGCAGTTCGCTGGTGCGCAACCCAGACGGCCGCCCCGGACGCGGCGTCGACAATGATTTCACCCTCGGCGTCGAGGACCCGCAGGGGCATCGTTGCCCGCTTGGCGCTCACATACGCCGCTCCAATCCGCGCGACTCGCTTGGCGAAGACCGCGAGACGCAGATCCAGATCGGCAAGCGCCACCGCATCATCCGCGTCGGCCGTTCCTACCAGAAGCAGGACCGGAAGGGCGCGAAGGTCGAGAAGGGCCTGCTCTTCATGTGCCTCAACGCCGACATCGAGCGCCAGTACGAATTCATGCAGCAGACCTGGGTCTCATCGACCTCGTTCCAGGGGCTGGTCGGTGAAAAGGATCCGACGATCGGTTCGCGCACCGACGATGGCAGGTTCACCATCCCGTCCTGGGAAGGCGTCACGGTCCTGAAGGGAATACCGCAATTCGTCACCACGCGGGGAGGTGGCTATTTCTTCATGCCGAGCAAATCCGCGCTGCGCTATCTGATCTCGCGGCTCTGATTCGGGTGACGCATCGCCGAATGACGCCCTCAGTCGTCGTCCTGCGATTCGGCAATGGTAGCGAGCGCCCTGGCGTCGGTTATGCGCAGGCCACCTCGCTTGATCTCGATGATCCGGCGGCTGCGCCAGTCGTTCAGCGTCTTGTTGACCGACTCGCGCGTCGCGCCGAGGAACTCGCCCAGCTCCGATTGCGATATCGGTATCCAGCCGGCCCCATCAGCCATGACCCCGCCCAGGAACACCAGACGTTTCGCCAGCCGGGCCTCGATGCCGAAGAAGGCCTGGTCGCCAAGCTCGCCGCTGACCCAGCGCAGCCGTGCGCACAGCAAGTCGATCATGGCGCGCGCCAGCGACGGGTTTTTCTCAATACGGTCAAAGAGTTGCGTGCGGCTGAGCGAGACCAGCTCGCAAGCCGTGAGGCAGATGGCGGTTGCCGTGCGCGGGCGCCCGTCGAGCGCGCCGATCTCGCCGACCAGGCTACGCGACAGCTCGATATTGGCCACCAGCTTCTGGCCGCCCGGCGAGTAGATCGAGATTTCCACCGAGCCGCTCATCACGCCGTAGATGCGATCGGCGGAATCCTCCTGGACGAACAGATGCTGGCCGGCCGCATAGCGCTCGACCTTGCAACCGCTGAACAGAAGATCGAACTGACCTGGATCGATCCGCGCAAGGCGCGGCAGGTCGTTCCTGTCGTTCGCGCTGGCGAAAGCCATGTTGATGTCCCGATTGCCACCCTCGCTGAAGTTTACGGCAACAGAGGACGGCGTCAAAGCCCCAGCATTCAACCGTGCCACGATGAGTATGAGGCTTCACCAATTTGAGAGAGAAAAGATCCTGCCTGGATCATGCGGATCGCAATTTGAGGCGGCAGGGGAATGGTGGGCGATGCAGGGATTGAACCTGCGACCCCACCCGTGTGAAGGGTGTGCTCTCCCGCTGAGCTAATCGCCCGCTCGTTGCCCGAAGGCCAAGCGAGCCGCGATATAAGGGAGGCAGGCTGCCGAAGTCAAGGCGATGTGACGCTCATGCTGCAAGGATCGTATTTGCGGGATCGGCGGGCTGGTACGGCCCCCCTTTTTGCTCAGCGCGCGGCGTCGATCAGCCGCTCGGCCAGGCCGAGGGTGAGCGCATCGAAATGCGAGATCACGGCCGACGGCTCGAATTCCCTGACATGGCGATCGGTATAGCCGAAATCGACCGCCACCACCGGAATGCCGGCGGCCTTGGCGGTGTCGATATCGGTCTGCGAATCGCCAACCATCAGCGCGCGCTGCGGATCGCCGCCGGCCAGCCTGATGGTTTCAGTGAGATGGCGCGGGTCGGGTTTGCGGAAGGCAAACGTATCTTGGCCGGCGATCGCGGCGAAATACCGCGCCAGACCGAGCGCGTCGATCAGCGCCACCGAGTTCGCCTCGTATTTGTTGGTGCAGACCGCGAGCAGGAAGTCGGCGTCCTTGAAGCGGTCGAGCGCTTCGACGACGCCGGGGTAGGGGCGCGACTTGCCGGGAATGTTGAGCGTGTAGTGGTCGAGGAACAGTCTTAGCAGCCGATCGTGCTCCTCCGCCGCCAGCGCCCGCTGCTGCGCGGCATGCGCCCGCTCGATCATCACCCGCCCGCCATGGCCGACGAAGCGCCTGAAACCTGCCTCGTCGACCGCCGCGAGTTCGCTGGCGGCGAGGCTGTGGTTCAGGCTGTCGAGCAGATCCGGCGCCGTGTCGACGAGCGTCCCGTCGAGGTCGAACACGATGATCGGTCTGGTCATGGGCGGTCCTGTGCGGTTGCGTCGCCCGTGGCGATAACCCCTGTGCCCCGATCAGGCAAGCCAGCTTGGCCAATCCACCGGCTTTGAGCACAAGCAGAGCGCGGCCTTTGACCGGGCGGGCAAAAATGCTAGGAGCGCCCAGATCAGCCTTTCCCGGGGACGACGTGCAATCATGGATGCGAGGCAACTGAAGGTCGAAGCCGCGCGGGCCGCCCTTGGCCATGTCACCGACGGCATGCGGCTTGGCATCGGCACCGGCTCGACGGCCGAGGAGTTCGTGCGCCTGCTCGCCGAGAAGGTCGCCACCGGGCTATGCGTCATCGGCGTGCCGACCTCGGAGCGCACCGCAGCACTTTGCCGCGAGCTCGGCGTGCCGCTGTCGACGCTCGAAGAGACGCCGGAGCTCGACCTCACTGTCGATGGCGCCGACGAGGTCGACCCGGCCCTCACGCTGATCAAGGGTGGCGGTGGCGCGCTGCTGCGCGAAAAGATCGTCGCGGCGGCGTCCGGGCGCATGATCGTGATCGCCGACCAGTCAAAGATGGTCGAGACGCTCGGCCGCTTTCCGCTGCCGATCGAAGTCAACAAATTCGGCCTGCGCGCGACCGAGATCGCGATCGGCGCGGCCGCCGCGGTCCTCGGCCTTTCCGGCCCGGTTACATTGAGGATGACGGGGAGCCAGCCATTTGTTACAGACGGCGGCCATTTTATCCTCGATGCATCTTTTGGCCGCATTCCGGATACAAGAGCGCTTTCGAATGCTCTCCACGCCATTCCAGGCGTTGTCGAGCATGGTCTTTTCATCGGGCTGGCGTCAGCGGCCATCATCGCCGGCGGCGACGGCATCCAAACCGTCCATGCCGCCCGAAAACCAGGGAGTTCTATCGACCATGATGTTGCATAACCGGGTTCGCCGCTTCTCGGCCGCTCTGGCGGCTTCGGCTGTCCTTGCGTTGTCCTCGCCGGCGTTTGCGCAGGACGTCTCCGAATCGCACCTGAAGGCTGCGCGCGCCGCCGTCGCTGCCATCCATGCCACCGACCCGTTCGACAACATCCTGCCGCAGGCAGCGGCGGCGCTTGAGAACCAGCTTATCCAGAAGAACCCCGACATGCAGGAACTGATCGGCAAGACCGTCAGCGAGAAGGCGATGGCGCTGGCGGCGCGCCGCGCCGACCTTGAGAAGGAAGCAGCCCTTGCCTATGCCAAGGTGTTCTCCGAGAAGGAGCTCAACGACATCGCGACCTTCTACAGCTCCGATTCGGGCAAGAAGCTGCTGGACAGCGGTCCGGCAGTGACGCGCGATCTCGTCAAGGCAGCCGACATCTGGCAGAACGGCGTCGCCCGAGACCTCGCCCAGCAGGTGGGCGAAACGCTGGCTGCCGCGTCGAAGGCCGCCGCTCCGGCCGCGCCCGCTCCCGCGGATGGTGCCGCGCCGGCCGATGGCTCGGCTCCGGCTGACGGCGATGCGCCGGCCGACAACACGCAGAACTGATTTGCCTTGCTGCGCGGCCTGACGGCCGCTGGACCAGAAAGCCCGGCTTT
The DNA here is from genome assembly GCF_003952505.1 of Mesorhizobium sp. M4B.F.Ca.ET.058.02.1.1. Taxonomy (NCBI): domain Bacteria; kingdom Pseudomonadati; phylum Pseudomonadota; class Alphaproteobacteria; order Hyphomicrobiales; family Phyllobacteriaceae; genus Mesorhizobium; species Mesorhizobium sp. M4B.F.Ca.ET.058.02.1.1. The sequence continues at coordinate 770,579 of NZ_CP034450.1, forward strand.
GTCCGGGCTTTTCTTTTGGTGATGAGCAGCCTACCTGTCTCAGGCATTTTTGAAGGCAAGGAGCCACGCATGGCCGGTTACGACTACGATCTCTTCGTCATCGGCGGCGGCTCCGGAGGGGTGAGGGCGGCCCGTGTCGCGGCGGCGCTCGGCAAGCGCGTCGGCATCGCCGAGGAATACCGCTATGGCGGCACCTGCGTCATTCGCGGCTGCGTGCCGAAGAAGCTCTACGTCTATGCCTCGCAATTTCCCGAGCATTTTGCTGACGCCGCCGGCTACGGCTGGAGCGTGCCCGAGGCCAGTTTCGACTGGCCGACGTTGGTCGCCAACAAGGACAAGGAGATTGCCCGGCTGGAAGCCATCTACGAGAAGAACGTGAAAGGTGCCGGCGGCGAGACGTTCCATTCGCGCGCCATGCTGGTTGATCCGCATGTGGTGCATCTTCTCGGGGAGGATCGGACCGTCACCGCTGACCAGATCCTTATCGCAACCGGGGGCCGGCCGGCGCCGCATCCGGCCCTCGTCGGCCATGAGCACTGCATCTTTTCCAACGAAGCTTTCGACCTCAAGAAATTGCCGAAGGCAATCATGATCGAGGGCGGCGGCTACATCGCCGTCGAATTCGCCAACATCTTCCATGGGCTCGGCGTCGACACCACTCTGGTCTATCGCGGCAGGGAGATCCTGTCCCGCTTCGACATGGACCTCAGGCGCACACTGCACGAGACCATGGAAAAGAAGGGCATCAAGATCCTTTGCCATGCGGTGTCGGAATGGGTGCGCAAGCGGCCGGACGGGCGTCTGGACGCGCTCGTCACCGGCGGCAAGGTGCTGACCGTCGATCAGGTGATGCTTGCCATCGGCCGCATCCCCAACACCGAGAACATGGGCCTGGAAGGGGTCGGCATCGAACTCACCAGGACCGGCGCCATCAATGTCGACAAGGACTCGCGCACCAACATCGACAACATCTGGGCGATCGGCGACGTCACCAACCGCGTGCAGTTGACGCCGGTGGCGATCCATGAGGCGATGTGCTTCATCGAGTCCGCCTTCAAGGGCAACCCGACCGCGCCCGACCACGACACCATCCCGACGGCGGTGTTTTCGCAGCCGGAGATCGGCACCGTCGGCCTGTCGGAGGACGAGGCGGTCAAGCGCTTTGCCGACATCGAGGTTTATCGCGCCAGCTTCCGCCCGATGCGCCACACCCTGTCCGGTCGCGACGAGAAGATGCTGATGAAGCTGGTGGTCGACGGTGCCTCGGGGAAGGTGCTCGGCGCCCATATCCTCGGGCCGGATGCGGGCGAGATGGCGCAGCTTCTGGGGATTCCGCTGAAAGCAGGACTGACCAAGGAAGATTTCGACCGCACCATGGCCGTGCACCCGACGGCGGCGGAAGAACTGGTCACCATGTACAAGCCGACCTACCGGGTGAAGAACGGCGAGCGCGTCTGACGATACCCACCGCCGGCGACAGCCGGCGGTGGGATGTTCAAGCCTACAGCAGCGTACCGCGCAGGATCACCAGCGCCACCGAGAAGTAGATCACCAGGCCGGTGACATCGACCAGCGTGGCGACGAACGGCGCCGAGGCGCTTGCCGGATCGAAGCCGATGCGCTTCAGCGCGAACGGCAGCATCGACCCGGAGAGCGAGCCGAAGGTGACGATGCCGATCAGCGCGGCACCCACTGTCGCCGCGATCAGTTCCCAGTGCGGGCCATAGTTGTAGAAGCCGAGATACTGCCACAGCGTGATGCGGCAGACGCCGACGACGCCGAGGATCGCCCCGAGCACAAGGCCGGTCGGCAGTTCGCGCAGGGCCACCCGCCACCAGTCGCCAAGGCCGATCTCGCGCAGCGCCAGCGCCCGGATGACCAGCGAGGTCGCCTGCGAGCCGGAATTGCCGCCCGAGCTCATGATCAGCGGGATGAACAGCGTCAGCACGATCGCCTTCTCCAGCTCGCCTTCATAGCTTTGCATGGCATTGGCGGTCAGCATCTCGCTGATGAACAGGGCGCAGAGCCAGCCAGCTCGCTTCTGGATCATGGCGAGGAAGCCCATCTTCATATAGGGCTCGTCGAGCGCCTCCATGCCGCCGAAGCGATGCACGTCCTCGGTCGTCTCCTCGACCATCGTGTCGATGATGTCGTCGATGGTGACGATGCCGAGGAGCTTGCCGTGGTCGACGACCGGTACAGCGAGCAGGTCGTATTTGGAGATCGTCTGCGCCAGCGTCTCACGATCGGTCAGCGGCGTGACCGTCACCGGCACGCGGTCCGGCGCCACCGACAGGATCGGATCGTCAGGCTCGCCGGTGATCAGACGCCGCAGGCCGGTCGAGCGCACAAGGAGGTGCGTTTGCGGATCGACGATATAGATCGCATAGACGGTCTCGCGGGTGCGCTCGACCTTGCGGATGTGGTCGAGCGTGCGGCCGACGGTCCAGTCCGACGGCACGCTGACGAACTCCGTCGTCATGATCGAGGCAGCGCTGCCTTCGGGATAACCGAGGATGGAAAGCAGCGTCGCGCGCAGCGGCGGCGCGAGCGTGCCGAGCAGTTCGGAACGCGCCGGCTCGTCGATCTCGCGCAGGATGTCGGCCGCGCGGTCGATGGACATAGCGGTCAGGAGCTTGCTTGCCTTGACGCGCGGCAAGGCTTCGACGAGCTCCGGCGCGCTTTCGAGCTCGGGCTGGTCGAAGATCTCGACCAGCCGCTCGAAAGGCACGGCGCAAAGCAGCTCTATGGCTGTCTCGCGCGGTTCGTGGTTGAGCGCCTCGACGACGTCGGCGACATGGTCGTTGGCGAGGACACGGGCGATGGCGACGGCGCCGTCGTCCAATACGGGTGCGAATTCATTCATGGCTCACTCCTTGCCGTCCGGCAGGAGGTGAGCCGATCAGGTCACGTCAAGGCGGACGGCGGTTGCGTTCGACTGTGACTATCGCCAGGCATGGCGCGTTGACCTTTCTGCTCGCCGGTTCAGTTGGAATTCTGCGAGCCGCCGCAACATAGGAGCGCTTATGCCCGAGTCAATCGCGGCGGCACGGGAAAGCAGCGGCAGATGCACCAGATCGCGAGACTGTGATCGGTCGCTGTTCAGCGGCTCAGTGCGCCGGTCTGACGCCGGCGACGGATCGGAGAGAGAAAAGCGCTGCTATTTCTGCTTCAGGCGCCGAGGGAAGCGCAACCACTTGTCCTCGACCGGCCTCGGTTGCACGAGGATGGTGGTGAGCTCGCGCGGCAGGCTCGGCGAGAGCGGCTTCTTGGTGGCGACGCCGTCAGCGATCGCGACCACACTGTGGTAGAACTCGGCGCCCGTGAGCGAGCGCGGCGGCACCGCCTCATGCATGACGCTGATCACCGAGACATCGGGACAATTGTCCTTGATCGCCTGGTGGAAAGCGATCTTGCCTTCGGGATCGAGCGCCCCGGTCGCCTCGTCGAGGAACAAGAGACCCGGCTGCTGCAGCACGATGCGGGCAACCACCAGCTTCTGCTTCTGGCCGCCCGAAAGCACCTGGTCCCAGTTCTTCCCGTCACGGCTTTCGTCGGTCAAATGTTCGATGAAGTCGCCAAGGCCGGCCTTGTGCAGCGCCGATGCAACCTGTGCATCGGTATGGTCGCGCTCGGAGCCTGGCAGGCAGACCAACTGCTTCAGCGACACCTGCTGCAGCTTGACCTCCTGCGCAGCATAGAAGTTCTTGACCCCTTCAGGGAAGACGATGGTGCCGCGGCCATAGGGCCACAGGCCGTTGATCGCCTTGATCAGCGAGGTCTTGCCGCAGCCGGACTCGCCCTTGAGGAAGGTCCACTCGCCGCGCCGGAAGCGCAGGTTCGCGGCGCTCAGGAAGGGGGTCGCGTCCTCACCCTGATGCGCCAGCTCGAGCTTCTGGATGGTCAGGCCGAAGACCGGATTCTGGCTGGCATAGCTGAAGTCGGAGCGGCCTGTCTGGCGGTAGAATTCCTGCGGCTGCTGGACCTTCTCGATGGCGTTGGCGAGTTCGGTGACGCGCTGGCTGTTGGCCCGCAGCGTGGCGATCGCCGGCATGACGTGAATGAACCAAGAGCACTGGCTGATCAGCGCGTTGACCATTTCGGAGCCGGTTATGTAGCCCTTGAGATCGAAGCCGTTATGGATGAAGGGCACGAGGCCGGGCCCATAGGCGACGATGCGGGCACCGATGAAATTGTAGATCAGCTCGAAGGAGTTGTAGCCGGTGTTGACTATGTTCAGCCGCGCCCAATTGCGGTCGATGTCGGCATAGAGCCGGGTGTGCATCGTCTTCTGCACATTCTCGCCTTGCGAAGCGGCGACATGGAAACTGCGGCGCAGGAAGGTGGTCAGCTCGCCGCGATAGCTGCCTTCGGACTGCTGCATCCTGACATTGAGACGCTCCAGCAGCCTGCCCAGCTTGACCGCGATCCAGGTATTCAGCGGCACATAGATGGCGACGGCCAGGAAGGCCAGGACCGCGCTGCCGTAGCTGCCGAGGAACTCCAGCCCTCTCACCTCAACCGAAGTCTCCAGCAGCTTCTGACCGACAAAGTAGAGCGATGTGGCGACGGCGAGCACGCCCATGGCGAGGCCGATGGCACCGCCGGTCATGTCCTTGATCGATTCCTGGACGCGCTGGTCGATGTTGTCGGGAGCGACAGAGTCGGACGAGCCGTGCTGGGCGTGGAAATGCGTGTGATTGGTGTCGAGGAGCGCTTCGTTGAAGCGGCTGTCCAGCCAGCCGCGCCATTTGCGGTGCAGCGTTGCCGAAACGAGGCTGCGTATGCCGGTGAAGCCCGCATCCTTGAGCACGACGATCAGGATGAGGATGCCGGCGTTGGTCAGCAGTGTCTGGAGAGGGGTGGTGTTTGCGGCGTCGTGGAAGAAGGCGATCGAATTGACCAGCTCACCCGACGCTTCGGCGAACCAGACGCCGGACTTGCTGGACAGCGCCGTAAGCAGCGCGATGACAAGGGTGAGGGTCCAGGCTTCCTTCCAGCGATCCGAGAACCAGTAGGCTCGCATCAGTCCCCAGAAGGTTCGCATCGATGACACTGGGGTCAGGGGCGGCTGCCTTCTGGCGTCGCTAGGACTTTTCTCCGATATTGAACGTCTCGGTCTGCCGACCCGAATCACGATCCCGCCCAAACCTTTTCTAGTTTTGTTACGGATAGTAACACCAATTGATCATTTTCCATTAATTTTCTCCCGGGGAATGTGAACCCGCGCACAAGCCGTTGCCCATGCGCAACAGATCGGACGGCGATGCGGTCGCCTCCACTGCGTGGAATGCCTTTTTATTTCAATTGATTAGAGCAGTCGCGGAGGCGGCCGAACGACCTTCCCTAAGGGAAGCTTAAAACACAGTTTTGTGAACCGCTTCGCCCTCCGATTCAGCCGAATTTCCTGATGCGAACGAACCGGGGAGACCGAAAAGCTGCCTCCGCGTGTCTTTCAGGATTGGCTTTCGTGATGTCCAAGGGCGGCCGGGGCATTGAGAAGGCGACGGCCGGGGGTGCCCGGCATCGTCTCGATACATCCGTCGGCCAATGCTTTTCAGGCGCGCACCAATTTGTGTTTGATGGGCCGGCCGTTCGGTCTCGAATGTGCATCGGCCGAAGCGGAGGGAATTTCATGCTTGTACGGACACTGTCGGCCGCGATGGTCGCGACACTCGTCTGGCTGCCTCAGGCATATGCCGGCAGCCAGACCATTCCAGGGAATGGTGAAGGGCAGGTGGAGTTCAACACGCCGTCAGGCAATATCGGCTGTATCTACACGCCGAAGGGTGGCACAAGCATCTACCAGCCGCAGGATGGCGGTCCGGAACTGAGCTGCTCGCGCGTCGAGCCGAGCTACATCACCGTCATTCTGGGGCCGAATGGGCCGGCAACGCAGATCAAGAATCCCGGCGAGCAAGGCTGCTGCGGCGATGTCGCGAAGCTTGCCTATGGCAACAGCTGGAGTAAGGGGCCGTTTTCCTGCCGATCGTCGAAGAAAGGGCTGACCTGCGCGGCAGGCAACGGCCACGGCTTCTTCGTCAGCAAGGCCAAGGTGACGGTGAAGTAGGGGAGCGGGCAAGTTCCATCGTTTCATGAAACGCTGAACCGCCCTATCTCTTTGGTTCGCGCAATTCCGGACGGACGGCTACGGCGAAGTCGCCGAGCCTAACCATTTCACTTTGCCTGGAATTGCTTCAGCCCGCCGCCATTTCCAGCTCGCCTCGCGCCTTGGCCGCAGCGACCTGGCGGATGGCGTCGGCGAGCGTGTCGGCGTCCTGCGCGCCCATGACCGCGTATTTGCCTTCGAGCAGGAAGCAGGGGACGCCGGTGATGCCCATGCGCGAGGCCGTGGCGATTTCGGTGCGCACCTGATCGACATCGGCATCGGTCGGCAGCAGCGTCTCGACCACGGAGGCGTCCATGCCGGCTTCGCGGGCGGCTGCGGTCAGCACGGCGTGATCGCCAAGATTGGCGCCTTCCTCGAAGTTGAGCTGGAACAGCCGGCGCACCAGCCGGTTCTGCACCGCCTCGCCGGCGGTTCCCGCCCAGCGGATGACTCGGTGCGCGTCCAGCGTGTTGGCCGCCACCTTGATGGCGCCGAAGGCAAAATGGATGCCTTCAGCCTCGCCCAGCGGTTCGATCCGGGCATGGATCTGGCGGATGCGCTCCTCGCTGCCGAACTTGGCGATCATGTATTGGCGGCGATCCATGCCTCCGGGCGGGATGGTCGGATCGAGCTGGAACGGCCGCCAGCGCACATGCACCTCGATGTCGCCGGCCATGGCGATCGCCTTGTCGAGCCGTTTCTGACCGATGAAGCACCACGGACAGACGACATCGGACACGACATCGACGGTGATCGAGTTCTCGGCGGTCATTGTCGTCTCCTGTTTCGGGAGGGTCAGTTGGGCTTTCGCCACCAGACCGGCAGCTGATAACCGAATATGGGGGTCTTTTGCGGATGTTCCAGGTAGTTCCAGTAGGCGAGCCACTGCTGCGTGTTGTATTGCATCGGCACCATGTAGTTGCCTGAGATCAGCAACCGGTCGAGGACGCGAACGGCGGCGACATAGTCTTCCTTGGTTCGCGCCTTCAGCATCGCATCCATTGCTGCGTCTATCGCGGGATCGGCAACGCCGGCCAGATTGAAGGAGCCTTCCCTTTTGGCTTCCGAAGAGCCCCAGCGAAAGGTCTGCTCGATGCCGGGGGACAGCGAGTTGCTGAACCCGCTCGAACCGATCAGCACCTCGAAATCGAAGCGCTGTTTGCGCGACTGGATTTGGTCGGCCTCGAGGCTGCGGATGGTCACAGCGATGCCGATCTTCTGCAGCGTGCGCTGATAGATAGTGGCAAAACGCTCCTCGTCCTGCGAGGCGGTTAGGATTTCGAAGCCGAAGGGATTTCCCTTGGGGTCCAGCAGAACCCCGTCCTTGACGGCATAGCCTTCGCTCTTCAGTAAATCGAATGCCGCCTTCAGCACCTTGCGATCCTGGCCCGTGCCATCATTCACCGGCGGCCTCCAGGTGCCTTCCATGACATCGGCCGGCACGCGGCCGGGGTAGGGCGCGAGCAGCGCCTTCTCTCTGTCTCCGGCCGGATGACCGAGCGCGGATAGCTCGGAATTCTGCCAGTAGCTCATGGTGCGCGTGTACTTGCCGCCGAACAGGTTCTTGTTCGCCCATTCGAAGTCGTAGAGCATCCCTAGCGCGCGCCGCACGACTGGGTTGGAAAACTTCTCCAGCCTTGTGTTGAACAGGAATCCGGTCACGACAGGCGGTATGCCGGTGTCGAAGGTTTCGGCGATCACTTCGCCACGATGGAAAGCGGGAAAATCGAGATCGCGCTCACGCTTGACCGGATCGCTTTGGTCGTCGACGGCGCAGATGCCTTTCTTGAAAGCTTCCGTCTTGGCATTGTCATTCAGGAAATACTCGATGGTGATCTGGTCGTAATTGTCGAAGCCGCGTTTCGAAGGGAGGTCCTTGCCCCAGTAGTCGGGATTGCGCTTGAAGACGATGCGTTGGCCAGGTTGCACCTTGTCCACCGTGTAGGGTCCGCTGCCGATCAAAGGCTTCAGTGTCGTCTTGTCGAAGGTATCCCTGTCAAAAGCGTGCCTGGGGATGATCGGTGTCAACGCGATGATCAGCGGGGTCTCGCGATTAGCCTTGTCGTTGAAGGTGAATTTCACGCTGTGCTCGCCGGTCTTTTCCAGCTTGGCGATCATGCTCATGCGAACGCTGTAGGGCGGGCGGCCCTTGTCGGTGAAGACATCGTAAGTGAACAGCACGTCCTCCGGCGTCACCGGCTGGCCGTCCGACCATTTTGCGTTCGGGTTGAGATGGAATTCGATCGACTTGCGCTCCGGATCCATGTCTGCGCTGTCGGCAAGCAGGCCATAGAGGCTGAAAGCCTCGTCGTAATTGCGCTGCATCAGCGGTTCGAAGACGAGGTTGCCGTAGGTGAGATCCAGCATGCCGCGCGCCGTGGTGCGCAGGCTTTTCAGGATGAACGGGTTGAGATTGTCGAAGCTGCCGACCACACAATAGGTGATGCTGCCGCCCTTCGGCGCATCGGGATTGGCGTAGTTGAAATGCGTATAGCCGGCCGGCAGCGCCGGCTCGCCCTGCATGGCGATGGCGTGCTTCGGCTCCGACTGCACCGGTCCAGGCGAAAGGGTCAGAAACGAGGTCGCGGCTATCAGCCAAACGAGAACGCGGCCCATGACCGACTCCTTGCCAGGCGGCTTGATGATTCGGAATGCACCCTAGAGCATTTCACGCGGCGATTGAATCGCCGCTGCGTCGGGAATTCGAACGAGGTTTCCTAAGGCTTCGACGCCGGCGGGCTGCGCCAAGAATTGCAGCCTACGGGCTGGATTCGCCGGAGCTGGCAGTGTAACACGCGCTCCGAAGTCATGCTGTTGCCTCATTTCGGCAACAGGTAGCTGGACCACGCGGCGCGAATAAGCCGGTCCCGGGATCATTGAGAGGAAGTACACCATATGACGAGCCTGAACAGCAACGCGTACCGCCTTTCGGTCCTGGCCGCAGGCGTGATCGGCTTTCTGGGCGCTGAACTTCCGGCTGCCTCCGCGCAGCAGCAGCAGATTCCGCAGGGCTGGTTCAAGGCCTGCACCAAGCAGGAAGATGTCGACATCTGCAATGTCCAGAACATCGTCACCGCCGGCAATGGCCAACTCGTCACCGGCATCAGCCTGATCGAGCTGAAGGGCAAGGTGAACCGCAAGGTGTTCCAGGTCACGGTCCCGACCGGCCGTCTGGTCCCTCCCGGCATCGGCCTGCAGATCGACACCGGCAAGGCGCAGAAGCTTGACTATGTGATCTGCTTCCCCGACCGCTGCGTGGCCGAAGTGCCGCTGACCGATCAGCTCGTCGCTTCCTTCAAGAAGGGCCAGGCAATCACGCTTACCTCGGTCAATTTCCAGAACCAGCCGAACCCGATCAAGGTCGCGCTGACCGGTTTCAGCGGCGCCTACGACGGCCCGCCGCTGCAGCAGTCGGATATCGAGGACCGGCAGAAGAAGCTGAAGGACTTCGTGGCCAAGAACAACCAGGACTTCGCCAAGAAGCTCAAGGAAGAGCAGGACAAGGCGAAGACCGCCAACTGATCGCCCAGGACTCCTGCGGGAGTCTTCTGGTTTCGAAAAAAAGCGGGGCTTTGGCCCCGCTTTTTTGTGTCAATGCCGCGACTGGCGTTTCGGCTCGTAGCGGCCGTCCGGCCGCTTGTCGAACATCTCGCCAATCTGCGGGTGTCGAACCGGTTCGCCCGACTTGTCCTCGAGCAGGTTCTGCTCGGAGACGTAGGCGATGTATTCCGTTTCCGAATTCTCGGCGAGAAGATGGTAGAAGGGCTGGTCCTTGCGCGGCCTCACGTCTGCCGGGATCGCCTCGTACCATTCCTCGGTGTTGGCGAATTGCGGGTCGACGTCGAAGATGACGCCGCGGAACGGAAACAGCCGATGGCGAACCACTTGTCCGATCGAGAATTTGGCCGTTTTCATCGCACTCACCACTCAGGTTCCAGGGCGCCGTCCGTGACCGCGCAAAGGCGCCTAAGATCTTGAATTTACGCGCTGCGCCGCCAAAAATCGACCCCGACTTTCGGTTGGTGCCTATTTGGCGCAGACGCCGCGTCAATTCAATGCCAAAGCACCGCTCCAGTAGCAGCCAACGAACTGGCGGAGCCGAGGGTTTCGGGCTCGCTGCGGAAAGGTCTGGGGAAGCTACCGCGGGGACTGCTTCCGCAAACCGCCGGCAAGAGCCTGGAAGCCGCTGCCGGGCCTGAGCCCCTCTCGCATGAAAAAGGCGCGCAGCGGCGCGAAGCTGCCGAGCACGCCAAGGCCGGCGCTGCGCGCCAGCTGCGCCGGCAGCATGTCGGAGAGCAAGGACCTGTTCAGCAAATTGACCGCGCTGCTGCGGGCCAAGATGTCGGGCCGCCGCCTGGTATCGTAGGTCGCAAGGCACTTCTCCGATCCCGGGTCGGAGCTATTTTCGCTGGCGATTCCAATCAGATCGTCGATATCCCTGATGCCGAGATTGAGGCCTTGCGCGCCGATCGGCGGGAATACGTGCGCGGCCTCGCCGACCAGCGCAACGCGATTTTGCGCAAAGCGGCCCGGCGAGGCGGCCGATAGCGGATAGACCTGCCTGCCGGGTTCGACGGTGACGCGCCCCAGCATCGACTGCATCTGCTCTTCGACGCGTTGCGAAAGCGTCGCGTCGTCGAGCGCCGCCAGTTCCGTCGCCGTCTCCGGCTTCACCACCCAGACAAGACTGGAACGGTTGCCGGGCAGGGGAACCTGCGTGAACGGGCCTGTCTCGGTGTGGAATTCGGTCGAGGTGAAAGCGTGGTCGCTGCGGTGGCTGAAATTGAGAACCAGCGCCGCCTGTGGATAGGACCGCACCGATGCGGCAATGCCCGCCGCTTCGCGCGCCGGCGACAGGCGCCCGTCGGCGGCGACCGCCAGCGAGGCGGAAATCTCGCTGCCATCGGCGAGCACGGCATGGGCATGGGCGGCGTCGAGGCGCCAGCTCTCGACCATCGATTTCCGCCATTCTATGCCCGCATGCGCGGCAACCGCCCTGGCAAGGGCGGGAACAAGCACATTGTTCGGCAGGTTCAAGCCGAACTGCTCTTCGCCGATTTCCGTGGCGCGGAAAGTGACCGTCGGGCTGCGGACCAGCCGCCTTGTCGCGTCGACGATGCGCATCACCTTCAGTGGTGCGGCCTTTGGCTTGAGTTCCGCGAGAACGCCCAGCCGCTCGAGAACTTTCAAGGCGGGGTTCATGAGCGCGGTGGTGCGGCCATCCTGGCCATTGGCTGCCGGGCCCGCCAGCGTCACCGCAAAGCCGGCCTCGGCAAACCCAAGCGCCGCGATCAGCCCGGCCGGACCGCTGCCGGCGACCAATATCCGCGCTGTCTTCTGATGATCCAAATCCGGTATCCAGATCGCAATGCAGGCCCAATTGGCCGCCAATGCGGTATAGGCCGGAGTGTACGGCTTGATCAACGCGGCGATTCAGCCCATTTCGGGTCCATGACCGGCCAGGACAACGACTTCCGCCATCTCGACCGGGCCGGCCGCGCCACCGCGGACGTCGCGCGCAACCCCCGGCTGGTGGTGGCCATGATGGTTGGTGCGGCGGTCATCCTGGCGTGGCTAACGCTTGGCGTCATGGCGATCCGCGGTGCCGAAGGCCGGGTTGCGGGCGCATCGGCCCCGGGCGATTTCATGTTGAAATACCTGCCGCCGCCGCCGCTGCCGGATTTCGTCGATCGCTTTTTCGCGCTTTGCCTGGCGCCGGCGCCGCTTGCCGGCGCAATCGGCGCGCAGGCGCCGGCGCTTATCCTGATGTGGTTCCTGATGGCCGTGGCGACGATGCTGCCGTCCGCCGCGCCGATGATCCGCATCTATTGCGAGATCGCGGACACCGCTCGCATCAGGGGCGAGCCGGTCGTTCACCCGCTGGTCCTGGTCGCGGGCTATCTCTGCATGTGGCTGGCTGGCTCGGCGCTGTTTGCGGCGCTGACGCTCGGCGTCCACGCCTTCGCCTCGTCCGGGCAATTGCTCGATCCGGTCGTTGGCATCGCCGGAGCAGCGGCCTTGCTGGTCGCGGGCCTCTACCAGTTCAGCGGCCTGAAAGAAGCCTGCCTGACGAAATGCCGGAACCCGTTCTCGACCTTGTTCGCAAACTGGAGCGCGAAACCTGGCCGCATCTTCCATCTCGGCATGGAACAGGGCCTGTGGTGCCTGGGCTGCTGCTGGGCGCTGATGCTGGTGATGTTCGCCGTGGGCGCGATGAACATCTTCTGGATGGCGTTGATCGGCCTGTTCACCCTGATCGAAAAACAGACCAGCGGCAGGATGGCAAGCCGGAGTGTCGGTGCGATACTGCTTGTCTGGGGTGCCGCCCTGCTATTAGTTTCGGCGTGAGGGGGAGAGAATTCGATGAAAGACCAAGGCTGGGCAATGAAGGGAGAGCTCGTACTCTCCTGCAATTGCACGGTTTTTTGCCCTTGCGTACTGTCGCTCGGAAGCCATCCGCCGACCGAGGGCTATTGCCAGACCTGGGCCGGATTCCGCATCGACGCCGGCCATTCCGGTGACGTCGACCTCTCCGGCCTCAATCTTGGCCTTGTGATGGAGATCCCTGGCTATATGAGCCGCGGCAACTGGACAGCCGGGCTGTTCATCGATAAGCGCGCCTCCATCCACGCGGTCAAGGCGCTCACCAGGATCTTCACCGGCAAGGCGGGCGGCACCACCGCGTTGCTTGCCATCCTGGTTGGAAAATTCCTCGGCGTCGAGCAGGTGCCGATCACCTATGAGACGCGTGACAAGACGCGTATCTTCCAGATACCGAAGATCATCGACGGGGCGGTGACGCCGATCCCCGGCAAGGACCGCGAAAAGGATACGGTGATCAGCAACTCCGAATACTGGATCGCGCCGGAAATCATCGTGGCGAAGTCCGACAAGAGCAAGATGCGCGCCTTCGGCCGCAACTGGAACTTTGCCGGCCGTTCGGCCGAGATCTGCAAGCTGGACTGGCGGGGCCCGTGAGCAAGAACACTGCGGCGAGGAAAGCCGCCAAGAAAATCGCCGACCGGATTCCGCGACCGAAGAAGAAGGTGACGTGGCCGCAGGCGCGTGCGTTCTCGGTTCACCTTCTGACTGCTTCCGGCTCGTTCCTGGCCTTCCTGTCGCTGGTCGCGGCGAGCGAGCAACGCTGGACGGCGATGTTCTGGTGGCTGGGGCTGGCGCTGTTCGTCGACGGCATCGATGGTCCGATCGCCAGGAAACTTGAGGTCAAGGAGATTCTGCCGACATGGTCGGGCGAACTTCTCGACAACATCATCGACTACGTGACCTATGTGCTCATCCCGGCCTTCGCGCTCTATCAGCGCGGCTTCATGGGCGAAAAGCTGTCGTTCCTGTCGGCGGCGATCATCGTGGTCTCCAGCGCGATCTACTATGCCGACACCGGCATGAAGACGAAGGAGAATTTCTTCAAGGGCTTCCCGGTCGTCTGGAACATGGTGGTGTTCACGCTCTTCGTCATCGAGCCGGGGCAATGGGTTTCCTTCGCCGTGGTGGTGGTCGCCGGCATCCTCACCTTCGTGCCGATCAACTTCATTCATCCGGTTCGCGTGGTGCGGCTGAGGCCGGTCAATCTCGGCATGACGCTGCTGTGGTGTGCCTTCGGTGCGCTGGCACTGGCGCAGGCGGCACTCGCCGCCTTCTACGACCAGATCGGCGTGCTGGGCGAGCAGGTCAGCGTCTTCACCAAGGTCGGTATCACCGTGACCGGACTTTACCTCGCCTGCATCGGCGGTATCATGCAGGTCTTTCCAAAGCTCGGCGCCAAGCCGGGCGCCGGAAAAGACTGATTCCTGCGAAAGCCGGTTCCCAAGACGGCTTGATCCCAAGAGAGACTGCCCAATGCCCAAAGCGATCCGCATCCACGCCCATGGCGGCCCGGAAGTACTGACCTATGAGGATGCCGATCCGGGCCAGCCCGGGGCCGGGCAGGTCCTGATCAGGCACACCGCGATCGGCCTCAATTTCATCGATGTCTATCATCGCTCGGGCCTCTATCCTCCGCCCGGCGGCTTTCCGCTGATCCCCGGCGGCGAGGCGGCCGGCGTGGTGCTGTCGGTCGGCGCCGACGTCGACTGGCTGAAGGCCGGCGACCGCATCGCCTATGCCGTCAATGTCGGCGCCTATGCCGAGCAGCGGGTCATCGCCGCCGACCGTGTGGTGAAGGTGCCCGATGGCATCGGCGACGAGCAGGCGGCGGGGATGATGCTGAAAGGCATGACGGCCGAGTATCTTTTGCGCCGCACCTTCAAGGTGAAGGCGGGCGACACTATCCTGTTCCATGCGGCGGCCGGCGGCGTCGGCCTGATCCTCGGACAGTGGGCCAAGCATCTCGGCGCCACGGTCATCGGCACGGCAAGCTCCGCGGACAAGATCGAGCTCGCCAAGGCGCACGGCTTCGACCATGTCATCAACTACAAGGAGCACGATTTCGTCGCCGGTGTCGCCGCCATAACCGGCGGCAAAAAGTGCGATGTCGTCTACGATTCCGTCGGCAACGATACGTTCCCCGGTTCGCTCGACTGCCTGAAGCCGCTCGGCATGTTCGTCAGCTTCGGCCAGTCCTCCGGGCCGATCCCGCCCTTCTCTATGTCGCTCCTGGCGCAGAAGGGCTCGCTATACGCCACAAGGCCGACGCTGTTCGTCTACAACGCCAGGCGCGAAGACCTCGTGGCGTCGGCCGAGGCCCTGTTCGGCGTCGTGCAGAGCGGTGCGGTCGAGATCAAGATCAACCAGCGCTACCAGTTGAAGGACGCCGGCAAGGCACACTCCGATCTCGAGGGAAGGCGCACGACAGGCACCACCGTTCTGATCCCCTGATGCCGCCGTTCCTGGCGGCTTGCCGCGGTGGAAAGCATTGATAGTTGGCAAAGCCGGCCATCCACTTTCACCGGCTTTGCAAGGTACTTTTTTACCGCTTGAGTTTCCGCTGAAATTCTTGAAGCTCTTTCAAGTCGCGTGCCGCTTTCCGCCAACAGCCGGCAGCGCATACGATGCTTGCGGGAACACAGAACATATCTGGCAACCAGATGGGAGGCACTGTGAGTGCAAATCACGACAGCGCGAATCTGCTTGAAGTTCGTGGGCTGACCAAGATTTTCGGCACGCTGACGGCGTGTAACCATATCGACCTCAACATCGCCAAGGGCGAGATCCACGCCCTGCTCGGCGAGAACGGCGCTGGCAAGTCGACGCTGGTCAAGATGCTATTCGGTTCGCTGGAGCCGAATTCGGGTGAGATCTTCTGGGACGGCCAGCCAGTCCGGATCACCAACCCGGGCGCCGCCAAGAAGCTCGGCATCGGCATGGTGTTCCAGCATTTCTCGCTCTTCGAGGCGTTGACCGCGGCGGAGAACATCGCGCTGTCGCTGGATGACGGCTCGCCGATCAGCAGCATCGCCGCCAAGGCGAGGGCGCTCTCCTACAGCTACGGCCTGCCGCTCGATCCTGAATCGCTGGTCGGCGACCTCTCGGTCGGCGAACGCCAGCGCATCGAGATCATCCGCTGCCTGCTGCAGACACCGCAGCTGATCATCCTCGACGAACCGACATCGGTGCTGACGCCGCAGGAAGCCGACAAGCTGTTCGAGACGCTGGAAAGGCTGCGCTCGGAAGGCAAGTCGATCCTCTACATCTCGCACCGGCTGGAAGAGGTCAAACGTATCTGCGACCGCGCCACGGTGCTGCGCCACGGCAAGGTGGTCGGCCATTGCAACCCGCGCCAGGAGACCGCCGCCTCGCTCGCCCGCATGATGGTTGGCACCGAGGTCAAGGCGGTGGTGCGCGCGCCGGCCGAAGGCATCGAGATGGCGCCGGCGCTGCTCGAGATCCGCGCGCTGACCCGCAAGCCGGCGACGCCGTTCTCGATCCCGCTGAGGAACATCAACCTCACCGTGCGCGCCGGCGAGGTGATCGGCATCGCCGGCGTCGCCGGCAATGGCCAGGGCGAATTCTTCGAATCCGTCTCCGGCGAGGCGATGCAGCCGGATGCCGGCTCGGTGCGCATCCGCGGCAAGGACGCCGGCGGCCTCACCATCACCGGCAGGCGGCTGATGGGCGCGGCCTTCGTGCCGGAGGAGCGGCTTGGCCATGGTGCCGCGCCGCGCATGAAGCTCTCGGAAAACCTGCTACTGTCGCGCCACGCCACCGACGGCAAGGCCTTTGTCGGCTCTGGCGGCATGGTCAAGAGCGCCGCCATCTACGCTGCTTCCCAGCGTATCATCGAGGTGATGGACGTTCGCAAGAGCGCGCCCGATCCGGAAGCCGCGGCATTGTCCGGCGGCAACTTACAGAAATTCATCGTCGGCCGCGAACTCGACCGCAAGCCGAGCGTCATGGTGGTCAACCAGCCGACCTGGGGGGTCGATGCCGGTGCCGCGGCCCACATCCGCCAGGCGCTGATCGAACTGGCACGCAGCGGCTCGGCGGTGCTGGTCATCAGCCAGGACCTCGACGAGTTGTTCGAGATCTCGGATGCAATCGCGGTGATGCACAATGGCGAATTGTCGAAACCGCTACCGATCGCCGAAGCGACCTTCGAGAAGATCGGCCTCTTGATGGGCGGCGCCGAGCCCGGCCACGCCGAACACACGCTGGAGACGGCATGATGCGCCTCGAACTCGTCAAACGCCCGCAGCGCTCGGCGCTGTTTTCGATGCTGTCGCCCTTCATCGCCTTCGCGTTGACGATGATCGCCGGGGCCATCCTGTTCGCGCTGCTCGGCGTCAATCCGCTCAATGCCTTCAAGATCTATTTCATCGAGCCGATCAGCCAGGTCTGGCAGTTGCACGAGTTGGCGATCAAGGCCGCTCCGCTGATCCTGATCGCGGTCGGCCTGTCGGTCTGCTACCGGGCCAATATCTGGAACATCGGCGCCGAGGGGCAGCTGATCTTCGGCGCCATTTTCGGCTCGATCATCCCGGTGCTGTTCCCCCATTTCGAAGGCCCGCTGGTGCTGCCGCTGATGCTTATCCTCGGCATGTTCGGCGGTGCAGTCTATGCCGCCATCCCGGCACTGCTGAAGACGCGCTTCAGCACAAACGAGATCCTGACCAGCCTGATGCTGGTCTACGTCGCACAGCTCTTCCTCGACTGGCTGGTGCGGGGCCCGTGGCGCGATCCGCAAGGCCATGGCTTCCCGCAGACCATCCAGTTCGGCGACTCCGCCATCCTGCCCGAACTGATGCCTGACGCCGGGCGCGCCAATTGGGGCTTCGTCTTCGCCCTGGTCGCCGCCGTGCTGATCTGGCTGCTGATGGGCCGCATGCTGAAGGGCTTCGAGGTCCGCGTGCTGGGCTCCAGCCCGAGGGCAGGGCGCTTCGCCGGCTTCGGCTTCAACCGCATGGTGTTCTTCACCTTCCTGTTGTCGGGGGCGCTTGCCGGCCTGGCCGGTATCTCGGAAGTCTCAGGCGCGATCAACCAGCTGCAGCCCGTGATCTCTCCCGGTTATGGCTTCACCGCCATTATCGTCGCCTTCCTCGGCCGGCTCAACCCGCTCGGCATCATCGCCGCGGGCCTTGTTCTGGCGCTGACCTATCTCGGCGGCGAGGCCGTGCAGAGCGCGCTCGGCATCTCCGACAAGGTGGCGCGCGTGTTCCAGGGCATGCTTCTTTTCTTCGTGCTCGGCTGCGACACGCTCATCCACTACCGCATTCGTCTGATCGGCTTTGCCGCGCCAAAGCTCGAGGCCGCGCCCAAGCTGGAGGAGGCACGCTGATGGAAATCACCGTCAACATTCTTTTGACCATCGCCACCGCGGCGACGCCGCTGCTCATCGCGGCAATCGGCGAACTGGTGGTCGAGCGCTCCGGCGTCCTCAACCTCGGCGTCGAGGGCATGATGATCATGGGCGCCGTCGGCGGCTTCGGCGCCGGCTATCTCACCGGTTCGCCCTGGATCGGCCTGCTCGCCGCGATCGCCGTGGGGGCGCTGTTCTCGCTGCTGTTTGCCGTCATGACGCTGTCGCTGGCCACCAACCAGGTGGCGACCGGCCTGTCGCTGACATTGCTCGGCCTCGGTCTCTCCGGCATGATGGGAACGAGTTTCGTCGGCCAGCCCGGCCAGCGCCTGCCCAATCTCGACATTCCCGGCCTGAGCTCGATCCCGGTCGTCGGCAAGCTCATCTTCGGCCAGGATCCGGTCTTCTACATCTCGATCGCGCTGACCGCCGCCGTCACGTGGTTCCTGTTCAGGACCCGCACCGGTCTGACGCTCCGCTCGATCGGCGACAGCCACTCTTCGGCGCATGCGCTGGGCATCCACGTCATCCGCTACCGCTATCTGGCGGTGATCTTCGGCGGCGCCTGCGCCGGTCTTGCGGGCGGACACCTGTCGCTGGTGTACACGCCGCAATGGGTGGAGAACATGACCGCGGGGCGCGGCTGGATCGCGCTGGCGCTGGTGGTGTTCGCCTCCTGGCGGCCGTGGCGGGTGCTGGCCGGCGCCTACATCTTCGGCGCGGTGTGGATCGGCCAGCTTCATGCACAGGCTTTTGGCATTCCGATACCGTCGCAGATGCTTTCTTCGCTGCCCTATCTGGCAACCGTCGTGGTTCTCGTTCTAATCTCGCGCAACAAGCGTCTGACGATGATGAACACGCCGGCTTCCTTGGGGCAGCCATTCGTTCCGGATCGTTGACAACAAACAAAAAGACGGGAAGCTCCAAGGCTTAACTCAGAGAGGTAACACGATGAAAAAATTGCTTATTGCCCTGATGACCACGACCGCGGCCATTTCGCTGGCGGCAACGGCCGAAGCCGCCGACAAGCTCAAGGCGTGCTGGGTCTATACGGGCCCGATCGGCGACTTCGGCTATTCCTACCAGCACGACCAGGGCCGCCTCGAGGTGGAGAAGGCGCTCGGCGACAAGGTCGAGACCGCTTATCTGGAGAACGTCTCGGAAGGCCCCGACGCCGACCGCGCCTTCGAGCGCCTGGCGCGCGAAGGCTGCAAGCTCATCTTCGGCACCTCCTTCGGCTTCATGGATGCCGAAGTGAAGGTGGCCAAGAAATTCCCGAAGGTGATGTTCGAGCACGCCACTGGCTACAAGACCGGCGACAATCTCGGCATCTACAATGCGCGCTTCTATGAAGGGCGCTACGTCCTCGGCCAGATCGCCGCCAAGGAATCGAAGGCCGGCGTCGCCGGCTACATCGTGTCCTTCCCGATCCCCGAAGTGGTGATGGGCATCAACTCCTTCATGCTCGGCGCGCAGTCGGTCAACCCGAACTTCAAGGCCAAGATCGTCTGGGTGAACTCGTGGTTCGATCCGGGCAAGGAAGCCGACGCCGCCAAGGCGCTGTTCGACCAGGGCGCAGACATCATCGTCCAGCACACCGATTCCACCGCCGCGCTGCAGGTGGCGGAGGAGCGCAAGCTGCACGGATTCGGCCAGTCCTCGGACATGATCAAGTTCGCGCCGAACGCGCAGCTCACCTCGCTTACCGACGAATGGGGGCCGTACTACATCAGCCGCGTCCAGGCTGCCATCGACGGCACCTGGAAGCCGGACAATGTATGGCTGGGCATCAAGGACGGCGCCGTCAAGCTTGCGCCGTTCACCAACATGCCCGACGACGTCAAGGCGATGGCCGAGGCGACCACCAAGAAGATCGCCGATGGCTGGAACCCCTTCACCGGGCCGATCGCCAAGCAGGACGGCTCGCCCTGGTTGAAGGACGGCGAAGTCGCAGACGACGGTACGCTGCTCGGCATGAATTTCTACGTCAAGGGCGTCGACGACAAGCTGCCGCAGTAAGCGACGGTCGGACATTGAAATGAAAGGCCGCCCTCGGGGCGGCCTTTCATTTGCCGCATATTTTGCGTCAGACCGCCGAGCCGTAGAGATCGTAGGCGTCGGCGCGATCGACCTTGACCGTAACGATGTCGCCGGCGCGCAGCGGACGGCGTGACTGGATGTGCACCGAGCCGTCGATCTCCGGTGCGTCATATTTGGTGCGGCCCTTGGCCGACATTCCGTGCGCCTCGTCGATCAGCACCGGCAGGCGCTTGCCGACCTTCTTGGCGAGCTGCGTGGCCGAGATCTTCTGCTGGCGCTGCATGAAGCGATGCCAGCGCGCTTCCTTGATCTCCTGCGGCACCTGCTCGAGGCCGAGATCGTTGGAGCGCGCCCCCTTGACCGGCTCGTATTTGAAACAGCCTGCGCGGTCGATCTTCGCCTCGTCCAGCCAGTCGAGCAGCATCTCGAAATCCTCATCCGTCTCGCCCGGAAAGCCGACGATGAAGGTGGAGCGGATGGCGAGATCCGGGCAAGTCTCGCGCCAGCCGCGGATGCGCTCAAGCGTCTTTTCGCCATGCGCTGGCCGGCGCATGTTCTTCAGCACCTGCGGCGAGGCATGCTGGAACGGGATGTCGAGATAGGGAAGGATCTTACCGTCCGCCATCAGCGGAATGACGTCGGCGACATGCGGGTAGGGATAGACATAGTGCATGCGGATCCAGATGCCGAGCTTGCCGAGCTCTTCGGCCAGGTCGAGGAATTTTGCCTTGACCTCGCGGTCGCCGAACATGCTGGTCTGGTACTTGATGTCTATGCCGTAGGCGCTGGTGTCCTGCGAGATGACGAGGATTTCCTTCACGCCAGCCTTGGCCAGCTTCTCGGCCTCGCGCAAAACGTCGGCCGCCGGTCGTGAGACGAGGTCGCCGCGCAGCGCTGGGATGATGCAGAAGGTGCAGCGGTTGTTGCAGCCTTCGGAGATCTTGAGATAGGCGTAGTGGCGCGGCGTGAGCTTCACGCCTTGCGGCGGCAGAAGGTCGATATAGGGATCGTGGCTGGGCGGGGCCGCCTCGTGCACCGCTGCCATGACGCTCTCATAGGCTTGCGGCCCGGTGATCGCCAGCACATTGGGGTGCTTCTCGCGGATGACCTCGGGCTCGGCGCCAAGGCAGCCGGTGACGATGACACGGCCATTCTCGGACAGCGCCGAGCCGATGGCGTTGAGCGACTCGTCGCGCGCGGAATCGAGGAAGCCGCAGGTGTTGACCACGACGAGATCGGCCCCGTCATGCTTGCGCGCGATCTCGTAGCCTTCCGCGCGCAGCCGCGTGATGATGCGCTCGGAATCGACGAGCGCCTTCGGGCATCCAAGACTGACGAAACTGACGCGAGGGGCAGACATAAGCTTTTCCGGGCTTTTCGGGATCGGCGGCGCAATACCACACTAATTGCGGCATTGGTATGGGCAACGGCTGCGGCGAAACACAACCGTCGTTGTTCCGCCTGCCGCTGGCGCCGATCGTCAACTTACCGCTGCATTGACATGCGGCCACACTTCCATCGCGCCCCGATAGACCATGTCGACTGCCACATAGAGGATGATCGCCAGGCCGATATAGGCAATCCAGCGATAGCGATGCAGCAGCCTGGCGATGAAGCTCGCGGCAAGGCCCATCAAGCCGATCGACAGCACGAGACCGATGACCAGCACCCAGAAATGATCGCGCGCCGCACCGGCGACCGCCAGCACGTTGTCGAGCGACATCGACACGTCGGCGACGACGATCTGCAGCGCCGCCTGGCCAAGCGTCTTGCGCGGCGCCTTGCCGGCGATCTTGCTGTCCCTGTCGAAGTCGGTATTGGACAGTGCCTCCGTCGCCTCCTCCTCGTCGGCATGAGAGGTGCGCAACTCGCGGTACATCTTCCAGCACACCCACAAGAGCAGGATGCCGCCGGCGAGCAGCAGGCCGACGATAGCCAACAGCTTGACGGTTACTGCGGCAAACAGGATGCGCAGCACGGTCGCTGCCAGCACGCCGATGAGGATCGCCCTCTTGCGCTGCTCGGTGGGCAGGCCGGCGGCCGCCAGCCCGATGACGATCGCATTGTCGCCGGCCAGCACAAGATCGATGGCAATGACCTGGAGAAGGGCGGTCAAGCTTGCGGCGCTGAAAATGTCCATCGGCTGGAGGCCCTTTGCTGTTCGCCGAGTGTCGGTCGTCGAATATCCAGACGCCCTAACGTGTATGGTTCGTGTGCGTCAAGTGACCGGCCGGAACAAGCGCGGCAAGCCGACTCTTTTCGACAGGCGAGTGATCGGTTCGGGTCAAAATGGCAGGTCGCCGACAGGCCGGCGCAAGTGCGTCGTGGCTCTAGTCGTAGAGATTGTACTTCGCCCAATCGGTTTCCGGGATCTCGTCGCCGATCCGGTAACGCAGCTGCAGGATCTGCATGTGGTCGGGCGCGGTCTGGCACTTGAACTTCAACCGATACCATTGCCCCTTGCTGCGGAAGGCCGCGCCCGGGCTCCGGATCGCGTCGGCGCTCATCTCCGGCGTAGCAAAGGCGTAGGCGACCACTCGGTCGGCCTTGTATTTGTGGTCGTCGTGGGTGATCCGATCGAGCACTTCCGCATCGCAGCGCTGTTCGAGCCGGGTCTGTGGATCAAGTTTCAGGAGGCCGGCGCGCAGCGCGTTGTCCATCGCATAGGCCGGCCATGCCAGCGTCAAGGACGCCAAAACCAAGAGGCAGAGCTTTTTCATCGGCGGGAGAAGCAGCATATTTTGTCTGAGAAATCAACCAGACCGCGGTCGGACGGCGGGCGTAGCCCTCACACGCTACTGCGGTATCTGGGCCTTTTTGCCTGTATGTGAGATGCGTCACATCGTCCAGGCTGGCGGTGCTGAAGAGTGTTTTCTCGATCCATGACGACGATACTGGAGGCGGCGATGCGCGCGACCATTTCGATCCTCGTTCTGGCGGCGTCGTTGATGCCTCCGGCCTCGCTTGCCGACCCGGTGCAATCGTCGGAAGACATCATCAAGTTTTTCGCCAGCACAGCCCAGCTCGGCCAGTCGCGCGGAATATGCGTCGGCGCCGCAGACGAATGTGACGGCAAGGCGGACGCGCCGGCGCCGGCCGGCCTGGATATGCTGGTCAATTTCAATCTCGATTCCGCCGAACTCATGCCGGACGCCCGGGCCAAGCTTGGCGAATTTGCCAAGGCGCTGAAGGACAATCGCCTGAAGAGCCAGAACTTCGTCGTCGAAGGCTATACTGACGCCTCCGGCTCGCCCACCTACAACAGGGGACTTTCGGAACGCCGCGCCCAGTCGGTGACCGCATTCCTGCTGTCGAACGGCATCGAGCCGTCGCGCATCACGTCCGTTGGCCTTGGCGCAACCCTTCCGCGGGTGGCCAATCCCTACGATCCGGTCAACCGCCGCGTCGAGATGCGCATGAACACCCAGTAGATCGCGTGATCTTGCTAGAACACGCCGCCGATGCCGATCCCACCGCTGATGTCGGGGGGAGGAGCGGCCGGACGCGAGGACTGCGGCTTCGAGGACCTTGCGGCCTTTCGGCTGGTCGCCGCCTTGCCGCGCGCAGGGGCGGCATCCGACGATATCCTGGCCGGCTTGGTCCTTTGCACGACGACCGGATCCTTGCACACGCGGCCCGACTGCAAGAACAGGTCGCCCAGCAGTTCGACGGTGGGTTCAGTCGTCGATGCCGTGCGCCGGGTGTTCTTGTAGTAGCTGGTGACGGCGCGGACGGAGCCCTTGCCCCAATTTCCGTCGACGCTCGTGCGGTAACAGCCCAGGCGACGCAGCTCTGTCTGGATACTGCGCGCGAGATCGGTGGCCTTTTCCGGGTCCGGCTCGCCGGCCGACTTGCCGACGATCAGTGTTTCGAGGCCGGAGACTACGCTTTCCTTCGCGCCGTCGAGGCTGGCGACCTGCGTCCCGGCAGGCTTGGCCGAGGGATCCGACGGCGGTGTGATCTCGACCGACCGCAATGTCTGGCCGACGATGATCACCGCGGTCTGCAGGTCGTTGGAAGCAAGCTCGACCTGCAGCTTCTCCTTGGCGACCGGATCCGACAGGATGCGCGACAGGCTGGCGCTCAACTGGGTCGGATCGAGCACCTGCTGTTCGGTGAAGTAGAATTGCTCGCGCAGATTCGACTGATCCCACGGCACCTGACGACCGAGCGTGAGCGCCTCGGTCTCGTTGCGCACGCGTATCATCATGTCGGAAATGCTGAGCCCCGGGATTTCGATGTTCTGCAACAGGGCCGTGGTGAAGGGGCTGTTGTCGCCGGCTCCATCGACCGTGGTGTTGCCGGGCTGGGTCGCAAAGGCGACGAAAATGTTCTCGCCCACCTCGACCTGCGCGAGGCCATCGGCGGTGCTGGCACCTTCGCCCACCGGGTTGTTCCGGCAGGCGTCGAGGAAGATGAAGGTTTGCCGCTCACGGCTGGCAAATTTGGCGATCACATCATTGAGCCTGATCGCGCGCGCGGTCAGCTGCTCCAGGTTTTGCGCGTCGGGCGTGTCGACTGGCAAAAGATAGTTCTCGCCCTGAAGCTGGACGCCGTGGCCAGCGTAGAAAATGAGCACCGCGTTGGCGCCGGCAAGCTTGCCGGTGGCTTCCTGAAACAGCCTGGCAAATCCCTCCGCCGAAAGATCGGTGCCGGTGAGCACGTCGAAGTTCAGCCTTCTCAGGCTCTCGGAAAGTCTTCTGGCGTCGTTGTCGGCGTTGGCAAGGTGGGGGAGGCGTGCGCTTTGGTAGTTGGAATTGCCTATTACGATTGCCAGCCGCTTGGCGGGCTGGAGCGTCGGTTCTTCCACGGCGGCCGCCCAAACGCCTATCGGGCCGAGACATGAGAAGAGCAGAACCGCCACGATGCGCAGGAAGGGGCCACAGGTCATGACGCGAGCTCGTCTCAGTTGGCGACAGTCTTCGAGCAATCGAAGCGCTCCCCCCATTGACGCCTCTCGCGCGCCGAACCCGCATCTTCGAAGACCCAAAAATTTTACATCAGAACCCATCTCGAAGGAAGGGTGGCGCCGTGACCGGTCAAAGTGAGTTACTATGATCTTCGATCGATTTTCTGCTAGTATGTCGAAATCGTATCTGTGGGGGCCGAATCGTTGTTCTTGGAGAATTCAATCGCATAGCTTGCACCGACTGTTTGAGTAAAACTTTAAGTACGGGGACACGAAAATGAAAGCAGCGAATTGGCTTCTGCGCCTGTGCGCCGCGTGCGCGCTCTCGATTGGCACAGCATTGGCCTTCATGCCTTCGAAAGCCAATGCTTGCATCATTGAGGGCCTAGACGCCAACTGTTATCTTGGCGGAGTGGCCAACGGCGCGATTGTCGACACATCTCTGGACGCCCTTCACAACATTGTTGACGACATTGTTGAAGCGGATGTCGGTCCGGCCAAGGCAGCTCCGCCGGCACCAGCGCAGGCGGCGCCTTTTGGGGTTTTTGCTTCCGGCCAGCTTGCCCACACCGAACATGACGGCTTCAGGATTTCGAACAGCTTCGACACAATTGATGGACAACCTTTCGATGTCGATGAATTCTCCGCCGCCGTCAGCGTGGATTTCAATGCCGCCAAGCATTTCGGCTTCGACGATGAGCATGGGCTCAACATCGGCCTGTTTGGTGGCTATGCCTCCGCCGAGGTGGGTGTCGACGACCGCCGCTTTTCCAGCGGCGGCGATGCCACCAACAGAAGCGGGATGTTCGGCGGCTATGGACTCTATCGCCATGATACGAGTTATGCGCTGGTGGCGGCGTCCGCATTCCTCGGCAACACCGACGTCGAGAATGTGGACAGCGGCTCCGGCAACTATGACACGCAGGGCTATGCGATCACCGGGTCTATTGGACGCATCTTCAAGCTCACCGACCGGGTCCGTTTCGATCTGCGCGGCGGCTTGCTGGGCGTCACCTTCACCGGCGACGGATATGAGGACAGCTCCGGCACTGACTACGGCAAGAGCCACCTGTCCTTCGGCGCGATCAAGTTCGAGCCCGGCATCTATGCCGATTTCCAGCTTGGCAACGGCATGGTGATCAGTCCCTACGCACGGGCCGATTTCCAGCAGCGTTTCGGCTACTCCAACACGGCCAGCGTCGAGGGCGAGGAAAGCGAATTCGAGGACGCGGACTTTTCCGTGGCGCTGTACTCCGGATTCAATCTGAAGATGACGGGATCGACCACGCTCAGCACCGAAATTCGCGGCAAGTGGTCCGCGGACAGTTCGACCGTCGCCGGCAAGCTGGGCCTGAAAATCGCCTTCTGAAGACAAGGTCGGCAACGCCGGTCGTGCTGCTGCGAACTGCCCCACGGTCGGCCGCTCTATCTTGGCTGTGCGTCCGTCAAGTTGAGGCTCCCTTGATACAGGTCGAGACGCTCGCGGTCTTCCTGCAACCATTCGATCGTTCGCTGCAAACCGGTTCGCAATGTCGTTTGCGCGGTCCAGCCCAATACCGTCGCTGCGTGTCGGGTCTCGGCCTGCCAGATATCCGTGTCCCAGCCTCGATCGGGCATGCTCTGCCAATGCGGTTCAGCCTCGCAGCCGGTCACGCCATGCACGAGAGCGACGATTTCTCCCAGCGTGGTTTGCCGACCGGTGCCGATGTTGAATATTGCCCCGGGATCCGCCAGCGGGCGACTTGCCGCGATGATCAAGGCGTCGATGACGTCTTCGACCCAGACGAAATCACGCGCCGTCTTGGGGTTCGCAAGCGGCGGCCATTTCCCGACCATCGCATGGAGGAGCAGTGACGGCACGAGGCGTCGCGGCTCTTCCCACGGCCCATAGACCGAATAGAGACGAAGTGTCGGAATGCGCATGCCGGATCGTCTGGCAAGATCGCGGCAGAACGCCGTCGCCGCCGCCTTCGAGATTGCGTAGGCCCCTTCGGGCTCAGCCGGTTCGTCCTCGGACGGGGCGTGTCTCTTGCGGCCATACTCCAGCGAGGTGCCGGTGTGCACGAAAGCCTCGACATTCGCCTTGAGCGAAGCAAGCGCCAGCGTGCGGGTGGCTTCGAGGTTCGTCTTCGCGATCCTGGCCGCATCGGTCTGCCACGAATAGGCGCCATGCGCGGCCAGATGGAACACGTGGCGCGGCCGCAGTCGATGCAGCAGCGCTTCCACGGCCGAAGCATCCGTCAGATCGATGACATGCATCGAGAGCCGCGGCTGTTCTGCAGGAACACGCCAGGTCGCGAAACCAGGTCGCAGCAGGAGATCGACTTGCCAGCCCAGCGACAGGAGCCGTCGGACCAGGCTCGCGCCGACAAAGCCGCTGCCGCCGGTCACAAGGGCTCGCTGCATCTCAGCCGGGCCGCATCCTGGCGAACTCGCCATAGTCGAACACATCGAGATACTGCCAGGCGGCCTCAGCGACTTTCGCATGCTCCTCGACCGAGAGTTCCGCGGCCGTCGCGCGATTGGCTTGCGGCGTGGCGCGGCGGATCGTTCCCCAGGGATAGACTTCACGCAGCGCCAGTCCATTCCATGTCGGCGCCGACAGCGCGGCGTGATCGTCGATGCCCAGAGCGGACAGAACCGGCGCGAGAGCCTTGCGCGCGTCGGACACGACATCTTCCAGCCTCACGATGTGCACCCGATCCGGATGACGATTGCGCGCGAGCAGGGCATGGTATTGGTTCAGGCACCAGGCCCGCAGATAGTCCGACAGGCGCATCGGAACCGGCCGCTTCTTCGTATCGGCGTAGGCGGAGAACGGATTGCGCACGACATGCAGCATGTGCGCGCCGGGCATCGCGGCGAGGATCGCCTCCGAGTCCACGGTGATGATCGGACTGTACCCGACATAGACCTTCTCGCGGCCGCTGCGGTTGTAATCCTTCCAGGCGTCGAATGTGGAGCGGAAGAAAGCAGCGACGTTGTTCGCCGTGCCGCGGCCGACGGCCTCCACATGCTTGATGTATCGAGCGCAACGCTCATCGTCGTTGAAGTCGAAGGCCGTGTCACGAAACTTGCTGACATGCGGTGTGCGCGCACGCACCTTGCATTCTTCGTCGATGATCAGTTTGTAGTCGTCCACGGGAGCCGCATCGAGCGGGAAGGCCGGCCAGCGGTACTTGACCGGGAACAGAGACGTCATCGCGTCGTTGACGAGGCGCGTTCCGATCTGGGACTCGAACGGATAGACGAACATCTCCGGATGCCCGTCGAGAAAGCGGTGCGTGGTGTTTCCGCCATTTTCGTACATGGCGCCAAGCATCAGCAAGCGAAACCCGTCGGTCATCAATTCCTCCGAACATCATTCCTGGAACCGGCTTGCCAGGCATAGAACAGCGTCTGTTCCGCGCCCGGCATCCGGCGAAAGCCGTCAAATGGAAGGCGATCGATCATCCGCGACGGGACGGCCTCGATCGCGAAGATCTGGTTGCCGGCCGGCCAGACCAGGCTGGCCACGACTCGCCCGCTTTTGATATCGACCGCATGCAGCCCGCAAACGCATCTGTCCGGTTCGAGCCCCGGTGCATAGGCACGAAAGCGCGGAATGATCCGCGATGTGCCAACGATCGCGAGATTGCCGATCGCGCACAGGCCCCTGGTCCAGCCCCGCAGGCGCGCGACGATCTCGACGCTGCCATCCTGTCCGCAGCTTACGACGCTGCCGAATCCGCTGTTGGCAACCCACAAGGCATCGCTGACGAAGCGGGGGGAGTGCGGACGGGTCAATCCACGCGTCATCGGCAATCGCGTCGCGCCGCTGAAGATGACGCCGCGCCCTTCCACGGCAAATTCGATCTGGCCAGGTCGTGCGCCGACGAGATCGTCCTTGGATGCCGTGAAGCAGCTTTCGGCCAGACTCTTTCCGGCCGCGATGCCATTGAGCTGCAAATGATTGAGGCCAAAATCCGCTCCCGCGTCCCCCTCGATGCATGACGGCCACCATACACGCTGGCTGCCACCGAGCGCCGGGAATGCGACAATGGCGTTTTCACCAACAGCACTGCCATGCAGCTCAGGGCCGATCATCGCCAGATCGTGGAGATATGTGCTGCCCGGCAGGAAGCGGGCACCCGCGGGCATGAGCACGTTTCCGGCAATGCCCTTCGATGTGAGATCCCTGCGTGGCAGAAGCCCGTCCGCAGCCCGCAGCGTGTACAAGACATTCGGATTGCGTGTGCTTGCGACATGGACTTCCCCCGTGCCGCGTCGAAGGCAATGCCCGACGGGTGCGGCAGCCTGAGGTAGCTCACCTGGGGTGATCCCGAGGCCATCGAGAGCGCCAGCAGGAGATGCTCGTATTCGCGGCTGACCAGCAAGGTGACGCCGGCCTCGGCGAGACTCTGCCACCATGGCCCCGTCACCTCGACTTCAAGCAGACTGCTGTCGATCGCTCCCGCGTCCTGCCACTGCGCCACGACGCTGGCCGGGTCACGCCAGGCTTGATGGTCGGCCTGGAAGGCGTCGTTCCCGTCGCTCAACTTTGCAACCTCATTCGCAGCGCGCCGCGATAGAGCCGCATGGCCGTGCGCCATCCGGTTGTCGAGCGACCGCCGTGTCTAGGGCCGGATGCCATGCCGAAGGGGGTGATCGCGTATCCATGGCGGCGACAGATTATGCAGAATTCGAGATCGATCAGATCGTCATCGCGCTGCAGATCCAGGAGCGCCTCGAAGCGGCGATGGAACAGTTTCGGCGTGCCGTTGATATCGCGCAGCCGCAGCCCGAAAAGCAGCCTCGCCTCGAGATTGTACAACTGCGATCCAAGCGCGCGAAGCCACGCCCGGCCCTGCTTCCGTTCGGCCTTGAGGACGCGGTCCGGCCGGCTTATGCCGGCATCCAGCGCCCGGCGCAGATCAGCTCCCGCCGTACGCGCCGAATTCGTATAGCATAGAAATTCTCCCCGGGCGGCCGCCAGGCCTGTCCTGACCGCGCGGCCCCAGCCCGCATTGTCGGCTCTCAATGTGCGCACATTGGGATAGCGGATTGCCAGCTCCGCACAGAGCGCGGCGCTGTCGTCACGCGATCCATTCTCGACGAGGATAATTTCCCACGTCACCGAAAGGCTGCGGAGAGTTGCATGATATTCCTCTATAACGGTGACGACATGGTCGGCCTGGTTATGGATGGGAAGGATGATCGACACTGTCGGGTTCATGGCAACTCAACAAATGCAGTTCCCGGGCGGCAGACGCAATCTGGTCGGCGCTCAATCCACTGCGTTCCATCAGCCAGGTCGCACTGCCGCCGCGGCCTGCGCCGGGCTGGGTTGCCGCGAGGCGGCGGAAAGGCCTCGCCAATCCGGCTTCCGCGAGAACCTCCGCCACCAAAGAACCCAGTCCTCCCGTCTGCTGGTGCGCCTCGACCGTCAGGACGGCGCTGGCATCGGCCAATGCGGTTCCCAGGTCCGCCAGCGGCGCAGGCGCAAGGCAGGGGAGGGACAACACCGTCGCCTGCACGCCGCCGCTTGCCAGCGTCTCGGCAGCGGTCATAGTTTCCGCAGCCAGAGCACCCGTTGAAATGAGCAGCACGTCGGCGCCTCGACGCATGGTCTGAGCCCGCCCGAGTTCAAATCGACCGCCAGAGATCGCGCCCTGCGGACTGTCCTTGCCCAGCCTGAAATAGACCGGGGACGGCGCCGACCACACGCAGTCCAGCGCCGCGGCGGCCTGAGGTCCATCGACCGGCGCGAGAACCATCATACCAGGCAGCGCACGCATGACGGCAATGTCCTCAAGGCTGTGATGCGTCGAGCCGCCCGTGCCGTAGTCGAAGCCGCCGCCAACACCGACGATGCGGACGGGCAGTTCGTGCGCAACCGGACCGTTGCGGATGAATTCGTAAGGCCGCAGCGTCGCAAAGGTCGCGATCGAATAGCAGAACGGAAGAAATCCGGCTTCCGCCAGACCCGTTGCGATGCCAATCATGTTCTGCTCGGCGACACCGACATTGACGAATCTGTCCGGATAGGCCTGCGCGAAGGGCTCCACGACAGAGAAGCCGAGGTCTGCGGTCAGCAACATGATGCGCGGATCGCGCGCGGCGAGTTCGCAGAGCTTGGCGATGAACTCGCGCCTCACTGCAGCGCCTCGCTCTCCGCCAGGGCGATGGCAAAGTCTTCGTCCGACATCGGCAAATAGTGCCAGCGCACCTGGCGCTCCATGAAACTCACACCGCGCCCCGACACGGTCCGCGCCAGCACCACCAACGGCTCCTGGCGATGCGGACGCAGCGCCTCGCGAACCGCCGCTGGCGCATGTCCATCCACCTCCCGGACCGTCCAGCCGCAACTTGCCCAGTGTTCCGGCATCCGTGCCTGGTTCATGATCTCGGCGGTCGGGCCAAGCGCCTGCTGTCCATTGACGTCAACGACGACAATCAAATTCGTGAGCCGATGATGCCCGGCAAACATCGCCGCTTCCCAGGTCGATCCTTCATTGCATTCCGCATCGGACAGCAGCACATAGGTGCGGCGGTCCTTGCCGAGCAGGCGCGCGGCGAGCGCCGATCCGACGCCGATCGACAGGCCAAGGCCGAGCGAGCCGGTCGAGAAGTCGACGCCTGGGAGGTGATGGGTCGGGTGCACGCCCAGGCGGGAATCATCGGCGCAATAGCTTGCCAGTTCGGCGCGGCTTAGCCATCCGCGCAAGAACAGGGCGGCGTAGAGCGCAAGCGCCGCGTGCCCCTTTCCCATAACGAAACGATCGCGATCCGGATCGTCCGGTGCGTTCAGTCGCATGGCTCCGCCATAGAGTGCTGCGAGAAGATCCACCACGGACAGGGCCGAGCCAATGTGCCCGACATGGGCGCGATGTGATTCTTCAAGGATCAGCTTGCGCAGCGCCCGCGAACTCAGGATTTGCTGGTGAGCGAGCGCCGGATCAGGCTCCATGACAGCCCATGGCGTTCATGCTAGTGGTCGACATCATGCGATTGGCCTCTCGTATGATCCGATACACTAGCGCATTCTTCGCCGATCTTGGAAGGCGGCCTGTACTTCTCCTTTGTTTGGGAATTCTGCTCGCCTGGCTGATGGCGGGTGTTCCATTCATGAGATTCGGCGTCCCGACTGGTCTGTGGGGCGATCGTACTTTCCTGCTGCTTCACGGCAGGCTATTTCTCGACTGGCCGCATATTTTTCGAACGGATGCGGTGGGTTTTCCCGATCGGCTGGATCTGCTCGGCTTTCCTTTCACCGACCTTACCGAACGCGTCGTGCAATTTCTGACCACTCGCCTGACCGGCGACGTGATCGTTGGCGCCAATGTATATTTCGTCATCATCGTCGCGGTGAACTTCGCGGCTGCCTTCTGCGCTCTGCGCAGCTTTCAGATACGGCCCTGGTGGTGCCTCGCGGGCGCTTTCGCTTTTGCGTTCATTCCCTATTTCGCAGAGCGTTCGACCGGGCATGACTATCTCGCCGCCTATTATGCGGCGCCGCTTGCGTTCCTGATCCTGCCTCGCATTGTCACGGCCGTTCGCAATCGGTCGCCGACCGGCATGGTCAAGGATCCGGTCACGCTCGCATGCTGCATGGTTATCGCCACGTCCGGAATCTACTACAGCTTCTTTTCCCTGCTTACCTGGGGTTTTGTCGGGCTGGCCCTGGCCACGCAGGAGCGGGACTGGCGCTATCTGCCGGCCATGGCACTGCCGGCTGGCGTGACGCTGGCCGTGCTGGTGCCAATCCTGGCGTTCTTCGTCGCGGTCACGCCAGGCGACGCTGGCTTCCCAGCAAGAACAGCAGCCGACCAGCCGCTCTATGGTTTTCGTATCTCCGACGTGATCATCGGGCTGGAGCCATTCGGCGTCGCGCGGAATGCACTGCGTGATTACATGGCCATCCGCGGCAAGACCGAGGGGACGGACGCCTGGCCTGGCCCCGTCCTGTCCGCTTTCGCATTGCTGGCCGCCCTGTTTGGTTCATTGCTGTTGCGAAGGCGCGGTCCTGGTGTCCGGCTGGCCTACGGAGGCCTGACGCCGACATTGAACGCATATCTCGTCTTCTGCATGATCTATTGTGCGCCCTTCGGTCTGGGATTGATCTTCAATCTGTTGATCAGGCCGGAGATCCGCGCACAGAATCGCATCGCGCCGTTCTTTGCATTCGCGGCGCTGCTGGTGTTCTTCGGGTTATGGCAGCGGGTGGTGCTCCGGCTGCGATCAAGGTTCGGCCGTTCGATCGGCGGCGTGACAGCCGCGGTAGCTCTCGTTGTCCTGGTGCTTGTGAACAGCATTGGCAGCTTTGCGCTGTTTGCCCGACAGCAGCACGCCTTGCAGCGCCAGCCGGCTTTTGCCACGGAGATGACAAGCATCCGCGCGACTTTGGCGGTGGCGGATTCTGAAGGGCTGCGGCGGATTCTCCAGCTGCCGATGGCGGCCTGGCCCGAAGCGCCCACGATCCGCGGCTTCGAGCCCTACAACCATTTATTGCCCTTTGTCTTCAGCGCTCCGGGCAGTTCCAGGCACTGGAGTTACGGCGGCTCGCGGGGAAGCGAAAATCTGTCACACCTGCAACTCCTGCTGAAGACCGCAGACTCGCCCTGCGCCCTGGCCGAACTGTCAGCCGGCTACAATTTCGACGCGGTGCTGGTGGATCGCCGCGGCTACGACGCTACCGAGCTCGCGGCATGGGACAGCCGGCTGAGCGCGGTCGGCGCGCGGCTGGTCAGTGACGACCCGCTTCGCCGCCTGTATCGCTTGCCCAAGTCGGACTGTTCGCAGCCTCTGTTGCTTTCCGATCGATGGCTCAGCGCCGCCGCCGGCGGTGAGCTGGAACCGCTTCTCGATCGAGGATGGTATTCGCCGGAGGCCTGGGGCCGTTGGGGCAGGGACAAGGCGCAGCGCATACTATTGCCCAACCGCGACCTGGGCAGCCGCGGCGTTGTCATCGATCTCCGGATCATGCAGCTTGCCGACAAGGACGGCCGAATTCCGCGCGTCGAAGTGCGCGTCAACCAAACCCCCATCACCACGATCAGCGTTGCACGGTCCATGCAGCCGGAAGAGCATCGCATCGTCATTCCCCGTATGCTCCTGCGGCAGTCGGGCTTCACGACGATCGAGTTGAGGCCTGAGGCCTCCGTGGCTGCATCGAGGGTGACGCCTGAAGACAAAAGGTTGCTTGGGCTTGGTTTGATTGCAATGCGCGTGGCGCCATCGATCCAGTAAGGCTCGACCATAGGGCACCGGCCATTGGCGCGGTCCGTTGGGGCAGGCCATGGACGAATGGCCAAGCCCTGCCTTTCGCAAGCAAATTCGAGCTGTGTTTAAGTAAGCGGCTACTTTTTCTGCCGGGCCCACCTGGTCGCTTGCTCCGCCTTGTCAAGCGCAAGGAATGGCAGCAAGACCAACAGCATGGCGGCGACGGCAACGAGATTTGCCGCGTCCTCGATCACGCGAATGACGACTTTCACAGCTACTACCCCTCCCGACATAGTAATAGCCGAAATCGACCTCAACCTCAAGATGTACGGTTGAGCGTGGTATTGCCTTGGCCGGACAATTCTGGCGTCGGAGTGGGAGACTTCCCGTCAGGCGGTAACACAAATCGGCGCATGGCCAGCCGCCTCAGCCCGCGGCGGGATCGAACTGATCCGAGCGAGAAGCTTCCATGTCCTCGTGCGCGGGAGCGGTGGTCAGGTCGCGGCTGTATTGCCGTGGCGAGCGGCCTATGACCCGCTTGAAAGCGGTGCTGAAAGCGCTTTCGGACTCATAGCCGAGTGACGTCGCTATGGCCGAGATGGGATCATCGCTGTTCTCCAGCCTGTCGCTGGCCAGCAGCATGCGCCAGCGCGTCAGGTAATCCATCGCCGGCACGCCGACCGTTTCCCTGAACTTCAGCGCGAAGCTCGACCGCGACATGCCGGCGCGCGCGGCCAGTTCCTTCAGCGATGCGCCGGATCCTCGTGGATGGCGCCGATTGCCGCGCCCGGACTGCCCGGCAGTCGCCAATTCCATGCAGTGGGTCCGCCGGCGGCCCGAGGTGGCCGGTAGCGAAGCGGGTTGTCTTTGGGATATCATTCGACCTCGCGTAGCTGGCAGGTCAATAAAGCGCCGGCTAATATGAGGGGCGCCCGCCGCGAGGGTGATTCCGGATCGAGCAAGGCACGCGCATGGAACCCGATGAACCCAGACGAGAGCGTCGCCTTCACCAACGTGAGATTGTCCTGAAGGAGGCCACGATCGTCGCGGGTCCTGACAACCCGGCGATCGGCTGTTCCGTCCACAATCAGCATGAAAGAGGGGCCGAACTGCGCGTTCCTGCCGACGCCTTCGTGCCGGAGCGTTTTCTCCTGCATGTGCCTGACGATGCGGCCACCTATCAAACGGTGGTGCGCTGGCGAAGGAAGGAGCGGCTTGGCGTCCAGTTCTACGGCGCACCCAACCCCGCCAAGAGCTGACCGGTTATTCCATGAAGTCCCGCCTTCCTGGTTCTAAGCCGGGCCGGTTTGGTTAGGAGCGCATTGCTGTCTCGCAGCAACGAGGTGACGTCACCCTTTGAGCAGCGATGAAAGATGTGCAGGCTGACTGTCGGAGCAGTGCTTGAAGGACGCGAGAGCGATCGACCCGAACGATAAAGCGCCGGATGCTCGGCTAACGGGTCGACGAACGAAAGTTGCCCTGGCGCGTATGGCGCGCCGCAATTGGCATAGGCCAAGGCTTCCGTCCCATCGGAACAAATGGGTTTGCTGTGGGGTTTCAAGCGAGGGAAGAGCGCTGATGCCAAACCAGACCAAAGAGCGGCCCCCGCCGAAGCCAGATCCGAAAGAGGCGCAAGTCCGGCCTCATGACAAGGACGCGCCAGAACCTCAGCATGTTGATCCGCCTCCGCGAGATGTCCGAGAGGCGCCGGTTCCAAATCCAAACGGCGATAAGAAGCCTTGACCGCCGGCACGCGGCGAAAATGGCTGCTGCCTCACGGCGGCGGGCTTTCTCTTTTGGGACGGGTTGCCGTTATGGCAAGGTCCGTTTTGCTTGTTAAGTATTTGGTTTTATAGACAACTTGGCGGAGGGAGTGGGATTCGAACCCACGGTGAACTTGCGCCCACGCCGGTTTTCAAGACCGGTGCCTTAAACCGCTCGGCCATCCCTCCAACTAGTTGTCTTTATTGCGCTTTTCAGCTTTCGCCGATTGGCTAAAATGGCCGTTTGCTACGCAGTTTGCAACTATTTGGTTTTCCGTTCGCTGCTTATAGCCGCCTGCAACGCCGCGTCAACTTGCTCGGCGGCGTCGGCCTGCATTCCCGGCATCACGTGTGAATAAAGGTCGAGCGTAATACCGATCGTCGAATGCCCCAGGCGCTCGCTCGCCACCTTTGGGTGAATGCCGGCCGACAGCATCTGCGACGCATGGGTATGGCGAAGGTCGTGGAAGCGAATCCGGGGCAGCTTGGTCTTGCCAAGGACGCGGACCCACTCATGCGTCAACGACCTTGGCTGTATCGGCTGACCGTCGATCTGGGCAACCACGAAGCTGTCGGCGTCGGGACGGATGCCAAGCCGCAACTGCTCCTCGGCCTGGCGCGCCCGATGCGCCTTCAGCTCGGCGACGGTGCTCGCCGACAAGGCGACGGTTCTGGCCCTGCCGCTCTTCGGCTCCTTGTAGCGGACGCCGTCGTCGGTCTGCTCGGCGCTCTCGACGATAGCCAACTGGCGGAGGTTGTCGCCAAGCTCGACGTGGCGCCACCTCAGGGCAAGGATTTCACCGCGCCGTAGGCCACATGTCACCGCCAAGAGCGTCGGGATAAACATCCGCGTCGGCCGGAGCGTTTCCAGAAGTGTCGCGGTCTGCGGGACATCGTAGGCCAGCATCTTCTTGCGCTCGACCTTCGGTGGAGTCGACGCCATCGCCGGGTTGCGGGATAGCCTCTCCCAGGTCACCGCCTGCCCAAGCGCCTTGATGAGAACGCGGCGGTAGTGGTGAACCGTGCGCGGCGCCAGCGGGGGCAGGGGCTTGGCCTCCTCGCCTTCCTTGCGCTTGCGGTGATCGGTGCGGGGCTTCGTCAGCGCCTCCGAGAGGGCCGCGTCGATGCGGTCTGTCTTTAGCTTGGCGAGGATCACGGCGCCGATGAGGGGTACTAAGCCCTTGCGGCATATCTCGGTGTATCGCTCAAAGGTCTTCGGCGCGACAGACGGCTTGGTGAACTTCAACCACTCATCCAGAAATTCGGCGACGGTCTGTTTCGTTGGCTCGGAGTAGGTGCCAGCGTCGAGTTCGGCGATCAGCCGTGCCGCTTCCTTCTGCGCTTCGCGCTTCGTGCCGGTGAACGAATGCCATTTGCGTTTCTTCTTGCCGGTCTTGGGATCGGCCTCACCTACGTCGAGCACTATTGCGAAATGGCCTGGCGTGCGCTCGCGGATGTGTCCTTTCATTCCTTCGCCTTCGTGACAAATTCGCTCGTCACGTCTCTGGCCCGAACGGGTTTGGAGCCGGACTTGCGACTCTCGAATATTAACTCACGCGCCTTCACCAATTCTTTTTCGGCTTCCTCCAGGGCAGTTTCGAGGTTGCCGGTTTGGCGCAGTTTGCGCTCCGCATGCATCAATTGCCCGACCGTGATCAGCTGCATCGCCCAGCCTATGGGCACGCGAAGTTCAGAGATGGACTGCTTGCCCAGCATCTGCTCATGCATAAGGTTGATGAGGTCACGCGTGACGCGCCGGAACTCGTCCGCATGTATGTTGAATATTAGGCCGATTCGCACCAAACGCCGGACGGCATCAGATCGCGTTCCCACCCTGTTCGAATGCTGCCATTGATCGATCGCCTCCAGTTCCTCGGGCGATATCAGCATATGCAGCCGCTCGGTCTTCTCCCTGCCTCTGTATCCCTTCGGCACGAACTCTCCCCATCTGTGTGTAAATGCAGAATATGCACATATCCCCGTTGCCATCAAGGGCAAAACAGATTAGATCGTATATGCGCATATTCCGCATAACCCGATCAGGGGAAGACACAATGACACTTGAGGAAGCTTTAGCCCGCCCAACGGTCTCCATCCCTGAGGCTGGCGCACTCTTTTTCAATCTCGGCCGAAACGCCGCCTACAACGCCGCCCGAGCCGGTGACATTCCTACGATCAAGGTGGGCGGGATCTTTCGTGTTCCCGTGGCTCCGATCGCGGAAAAGCTCGGTTTGCGCACAACCGTAGGACGGGCCACGGCATGATAACTGGCGAGCAGCAACGCGCCTTCGACGATTGGCGCGAACTGGCAACCCGAGCCGCAGAGACCAAGGCCCTCGCCGATGCCGTCGCGTCGGGGAAGGCCTTCGTCAAGTTCCATTATCTCTTCATTGAAGTCGACTTTCGGCCGACCGCGACGGCATCCAAATCCAAGGATGCCGCATGATCCGGAAAGCTACATTGCCGAACCGCGACCTCACCGTAAACGAAGCCTTCGCCCTTACGAAGCGCATTCGCACCGCAGTCGACAAGGTGTGGTCTCTCCTGCTGGAAGCGCATGATCGCAAAGCCTGGAGGGCTCTCAAGTACCCTTCCTGGGAAGCCTATATCAAAGCAGAATTCCAAATAGGGCGCGCCCATGCCTACCGGCTTCTGGACCAAGGCCGGGTCATCCGCGCAATCGAGGAAGCCACCGGCAATTTGTCTCCATCTGGAGACATTTCGGAAGCCGCCGCCCGTGACATCAAGGATGATCTCCCATCCGTGACTGAAGAGATCAAGGCCCGCGTCGAGCAGGGTGAAGTGCCGCAGAAGGCCGCCACCGATGTCATCGCGGCGAAACGCGCCCAGAAGGATAGGACCAAGGCCGACAAGAAGGCGCAACAGGCCGAGCATGACCGCCAGCGCAACGAAGCCCGCGCAAAACTTCCTGACGCCGTTAAGCAGAGCGAGGTCGTAAGAGAGGCCGCGATTGCAGCCGCTAAGGCCAGCAAGCCCGATTGCGGCCTGACCGATGCCGAGCGCGTCGCGGAGCTTGAAGAACATGCTCGCATCGTCGAGGCCGAAAACGCTGAGCTAAAGGTGGAGAACGCCAAGTTCGGCGACATGTGGGTCCAATACCAGAAGGGCGGGTTTGATGCGGTCATCGCCGGCAAGGACGAGGAAATCCGCTCCCTCAACGCCCGGCTGATCCAAGAAA
Source organism: Mesorhizobium sp. M4B.F.Ca.ET.058.02.1.1 (assembly GCF_003952505.1). Lineage (NCBI taxonomy): Bacteria > Pseudomonadati > Pseudomonadota > Alphaproteobacteria > Hyphomicrobiales > Phyllobacteriaceae > Mesorhizobium > Mesorhizobium sp. M4B.F.Ca.ET.058.02.1.1. The sequence goes on from NZ_CP034450.1 coordinate 809,552, forward strand.
GCGAAGACAAGGCGGGTTGGATGAACCGCGCGAGGGCGTGGCAGAAGCGCGCGCTGGATCTCGGCTGGTCCAGCGACGTCGTCATCCCGATCGATCAGCAGTCTGACGAGGTGATCCGGCTTTGACTGACGTGGCCGATCTCATCGACCGGATAAGGTCGTTCGGCGCGAACATCGTGCTGGATGGCAATTCCCTGCGCATCGTCAACCGACAGAAGCTGCCTCCGGCGGCCGGCGCCTACGTCGCGAAGCACGGGAAGGCGATCGCCAAATATCTGCGGTCAGATGAAAACATCGAGTTCGAAGAACGCGCGGCCATTATCGAGTTCGAAGGCGGCGCGCCTCGCGAATGGGCAGAGCAGTTCGCGCGCTACCTGACGAAGACGAAACCGGCGGCCACCGACGTTATGGAATGGTCGTGGTTCCTGACCACCTGTGGTCGGATGATCGACGAAGCGCCGAGGGCTGCATGAACGCGCTCCTGTCGATGCACCACCAAATCGAGCTTCGCCCGCACCAAGTCCGGACAGAAGAGCTGTTGCGCCAGCGGATTCGCGAAGGCGCCCGACGCATCATCCTGGTCGCGCCAACGGCGTTCGGGAAGACAGAAACGGCAATCGACCTGGTGACCAAGAACCAGGCCAAAAAATCTCGAGCCTGGTTCATCGTCGACCGCATCACCCTGATCGACCAGACCAGCGGGCGCTTCGCGAAGTACGGCATCGATCACGGCATCATCCAGGCCGACCACTGGCTGACCGACCCGACAAAGCCTGTGCAAGTAGCCTCAGCCCAGACGGTCGGCCGCCGGAAATACTCCGACGACGATTTGCCGAAACTCATCATCGTTGATGAGGCGCACTGCGAATACCAGACCACGCTGGAGCTGATCGACCGCGCGAAAGACGCGATCGTCGTCGGCCTGACCGCAACACCTTTCACCGACGGCATGGCCGACCATTGGGATGCGCTGGTCAACGGCGCGACAACGAACCAGCTTCTGGCCGACGGATGGCTGACCCCTCTCAAGATCAAGGCCTGCGTCACGCCGGACATGAAGGGCGCAAAGAAGGCGTTCACCGGAGAATACGACGACACCGACGCCGGTCAGCGCGGTATCACGATCATCGGCGACGTGATCCACACATGGGTGCAACAGACGCAGAAGCACTTCGGCGGGCCGGTGAAGACCATCGTGTTCTCGCCGTCGGTCGCGCACGGCGAAGAGCTTTGTCGCCAGTTTGCCGCGGCTGGGTTCAACTTTCAGCAGATCAGCTATCTCGACGCGTCCGACAACGAGCGGCGCGAAAAGATCGAAGAGTTCCGCAAGCCGGACAGCGCCATTCACGGGCTGGTATCGTGCGCGGTGCTGACCAAGGGGTTCGACGTGCCGGACGTAAGGTGCGGCATCTCCTGCCGGCCATACCGCAAGTCCTTCAGCTCGCACGTCCAGGAGCTGGGGCGCGTGATGCGCATTGCCGACGGCAAGGACTTCGGCCTGTGGCTCGATCACTCCGGCAACTGCGTCACATTCGCCGAAGACACCGCCTGGCTGTTCGAGCACGGCGTGGACAGCCTTTCGAGCGCACAGAAGAAGGACAGCGAGGCTCGCGAGCCAGCGGAGCGGGTAAAGCAGAAATATTTCTGCGGCGAGTGCGGTCTTCAGATGGAGCCGCATCACGATACATGCCTGTCGTGTGGTTGGCGCCGGCCGAAGTACGGCGAGATCCAGGTGGTTGAAGGCGAGTTGATCGACGTCGACTTCTCGATCAGGAATGCCTTCGAGCCTCGCAAGGGCCTACGCGCCAAATGCCTCGATGATCCGCGGGCGATATGGAACACCGCGCTGGCCTACTGCCTGTCAAACGGCAGGAAGGGCGACGAGGCCTCGCGCAAATGGGCCTATGGCGTCTGGCGCGGAATTTATCCCGGCAGCAAGCTTCCTTACGGGCTCTACGAGACCGCTTGCGAACCGGCAAGGGTCCAGGTCGATGAGTGGCAACTGGTCGAGCGTGAGGTGAAGCGCTTCCGCAAAGGTTCTCAGCGGAGGGCTGCATGACGACCATCGACCAGGCCATCAGCAACGCCTGCGATCAGGCCGGCATCGTGCCGCCCAAGGCGATGACGCGCTTCGGCCAGTGGCTGAAGACCGACACGTTGGCGGGAAAGTCCGGCAAGGGTGACGGGCGAGTGATCGTCAACGAACTGAACGTCACAGCCTGGAACTGGCAGACCGGCGAAAAGGTGACCGTCTGGCTGAAGGATGATGTTTCCCCGGTCGAGCGCCGCAAGATCGCCCGCGACATCGAGGCAGCCAACAAGAAGAAGCTGCAGCGTGCGAAAGAGGCGGCCGGCAAGGCACAGGCGATGATGGCGAGGGCCTCACCGTCGCAACATCCCTACCTGAGCACCAAGGGCTTCCCGCACGAGCGGGCGTTGGTCATCGAGGCGGGCGCGGTCAAGGCGATCGGCGGCGAATACAGCTCCTACCTCCTGCCTGACAACGGCGGCGAGCGGGCGATTCTGATCCCGGCTCGCATCGGCTCCAAGGTGTCGAGCCTGCAATTGATCTGGGAAGACGGAACGAAGAAGTTCCTGGCCGGCGGCGAGATGGAACGCGCCTGTCATCGCGTTTCGACCGGGGCCTTCACCTGGTTCTGCGAAGGCTATGCAACGGCACTGTCACTGCGGACCGTCGTCAAGGCGCTGCATCGGAACGACTGCATCCTGTGCTGCTTCTCGGCTTACAACGTGCTGGCGGTCGCGCGGTCGACCAAGGGGCGCCGCGCCATCCTTACCGATAATGACAAGCCGCTGGCGCAATACGGCGGGCTCGGCACCGGCGAGTATTTCGCGCGCCAGGCCGACATCCCCTTCCTGATTCCGCCGCAACTCGGCGACGATCTGAACGACGTGCATTTGCGGGAAGGCATCTTCCCGGTGCAGCGCATGGTGTCCAACTTCTTGCGGGAGGCGACCATGTAGCAGTCGATCGGCCGCAAGGTGCCAAGGCCATGCGGGCAGCGGCGTCATCGCCTGAGCCTGCATCCGGGAGCGGTCTGGTAAAGCCGTTCGTCGCGCCGGACAACAGCGACAACATATTCTGCACCAAGCCCCGGCCGCGCCGGGCGGAGACAATCCGGGATACGAGACCGGCTCCGATCGCAGAGGCACCATTACCCACACAGGACGCACCCGGAAACGAGGTGCAGCCTCTCCCTGATCGTCTGGATGGTCTTTGAGAGGTGCCGCTGCCAGTCGAGGCAGGTGTAGGGCCGACAGGGTAACCCCGGCTCGCGTCTCTTCCCGAGACAATCACCTATCCAGATGTGCGCGTACCCCGTCCCAATCGGCACGGTAACGCGTCACGCTTCGTCCCGATGGGCGAAGTGTGTCTAGCAGAAAGGAATGCCGGGTTAGGGCAGGCCCGAAAACAGAGGTAGAGATGACACAACAACAGCCACTTCGGTTCTTTCAGTTCTCGTCCTTCAACAAGCGAGGAGGTAAGACGCACCCGCGTGTTGCCCGCACCCGGAACCGCGTCCTCGACCTGTGGGAGGGAATGGCCAGCTACTCCACCATCGCCGAGGAATTGGACATCTCCATCAGCACAGTGGTCGAGTGCATAGCCAGGGCGAAACGGCTCAAAGATCCTCGCGCCGAGCGACCGTACCGGCATCGAAAAATCCAGATCGCAGAAAAGCGTCGTCGAGAGATCAGGCGACTGCTCGATGACGGCTATCGGCCACGCGAGATAGCCAAGCGGCTAGGAGTTTCCAAGCGCCTTGTCCTAATCAGGATGCGAGAGAGCGACCCGTCTACAGTAGAGCAAACTAGATGAAGGGACGGAAGACAGGCGGCAGGGTTGCAGGCACGCCGAACAAGGTCACGGCCTCTATCAAGGAAGCCGTGACAGAGGCTTTTGAGAAGGCCGGTGGCGTTGACTATCTCGTAAAGCTTGCCGCCGAGGACCCTCGCACATTCTGTGGCCTTGTCGGCAAGGTGATACCTCTCCAGGTGGACGCCAAGCTTGATGGACCGCTCACGGTTCAAGTCCTAAAGCTGGCCGGGTCAGATGCCGACAATCCAGCTTCCAAATAACGGCTGGCGCCCTCGCTGGTATCAGCGCAAGGCTTGGGACACATGGGAGCGCGGCTGCAAGCGCCAGCTCCTGTTCTGGCATCGCCGCGCCGGTAAGGACGAGATCAACCTGAACATGCACGCGGTGTCCGCTCATGAGCGGCCAGGGACCTATTGGCACATGCTGCCCGAGGCCGCACAGGCGCGCAAAGCGATCTGGAATGCGGTCAACCCTCACACCGGCAAGCGAAGGCTGTTCGAGGCCTTCCCGGAACCGCTGATCGAGAACATGAACGACAACGAGATGTTCGTTCGGTTCAAGGTCGGCTCGACGTTTCAGGTGGTCGGATCGGACAACTTCAACAGCCTGGTCGGCGCGCCGCCGGTGGGCATCACGTTCTCGGAATGGGCGTTGGCCAATCCGGCGGCGTGGGCCTACCTGTCGCCGATCCTGGCCGAAAATGGTGGGTGGGCATCCTTCATCACCACGCCGCGCGGCAACAACCACGCCAAGGGCATGCTCGACGCGGTGAAGGGCAATGTCTTTGACCCGGTGACAAACCCACGCGGCTGGTTCAGCGAGGTACTATCGGCTTCCGCCACCGGCGCCATTGACGAAGTGACGATCGAGGAGCAGCGGGCGATCTATGTGGGCCTGTTCGGCAAGGAAACGGCCGACATGCTCATTGACCAGGAATATTACTGTTCCTTCGCAGGTGCGCTGATTGGCTCCTATTGGGGCGCTGAGATAGCCCGAGCTGAGCGGATGGGGCGCATCGGCACTGCGTTCGACATCGATCCCAAGCATCCGGTGCATACCGCGTGGGATCTCGGCAAGGCGGTCAACAACCCGATCTGGTGCTTCCAGGTCATCGACGGCGTGCCGATCATCGTCGACTTCTACGTCCCTGACAGCGAGGACCTTGAAGACTGGTGCAAATGGCTCGACGAGCAGGGCTACCACGGCGACGATTATGTTCCGCACGACATCCTGCATCCGCAGTGGGGAACGAAGCGCACGCGGCTCGACACGCTGAAGGCGCACGGTCGCAAGCCGAAGATGGTGGGCATGGTCAGCCTGGCCGAGGGCAACAACGCCGGCCTGCAGACGATCAAGGTGGCGCGCTTCAGGAACACCGACAGCGTCACCGACGGCGTCGAGGGCCTGAAGGCCTACCGCCGCGAATATGACGACGAGAAGAAGACGTTCCGCGACATCCCGGTCAAGAATTGGGCCGAGCACTATGCGTCCGCGTTCCGGTATCTTGGCCTCGCGTGGCGTCAGGCAATCGTCGCGGCCGAGAAGCCCGCAGGTGACAAGGGTGCATATGTCGGCCAGGCGGACGGCACGATACGCAGCCAGCAGACGGTGAAAGAAGCGGTTGACGCGATGGTCAGGCGTCGCCGCGCTCGTTCATGAGAGTTGACGCTCAGGGCTCCTGGTTCGCCAGGGTCCCGATTGCATACGGGCCAGCAGACAGTCAAAGAAGGCGGCTATTCGGGCAACTGGTTACAGTGATCAGGCATTTTCCTGCCGAGAGCATATTCTCCTACCGCAACATAGTCAGGATCAGTGCATCCGCCTGATACATCATCCCAATCACCAGGTGATCTTTTCCCCTGGAAGATCCAGCTGTTATGTTTCCGATTCAAGTCAACCGCGCAGGCATCTGCGCCTAACCAAACTAGGTGGCCGTCTTTGTTGTTGACACCGTTTGTAATTCGAACGGCATCGTTGTCCGTTGGATCAAAGGAACGAATAACACATTGGAGGATGTGAGTGCACACCCATTTCGGGCTTCCGCACGTTGCCTGACTCGCGACTGTAGTGGTGAGCAACGCGGCACATGAGATAGCAGTCAGCAAAAGCACTTTCATTTTTCCCCCAGAATGTGAGCCTTGTCGCTAAGCAGAACGGATTCATAGAGCGAATGCAAGCGGCTTAGAGTTTCGCGGACGTCGCCCCGAACATGCGCCAGTCGATAGATTGGAGCAGCTATGCCGCGCGCAGGTGGTGTCTATTCAGCCCCTCCGGGTACCAAGGGAACGCCGAACACCACGATCGAAAGCGCGAAGTACAACGCGCTGGTCGACGATCTGGTGGCGGACGCGAACGCAGCGAGGCCCGTCACGGCTGGCGGGTCCGGATCGAGCACGGCGGTAGGAGCTGCTGACAACTTCAACGCAGCTGGTGCCGATATGGCCTCGGCCGCGACTGTCAACCTGGCAAACACCACAGGTACGCTGGTCAACATCACAGGCACGGTCACCATCACAGCGCTTGGCACGCTCGCTGCCGGCGCCGAGCGGGATCTCGTGTTCGCCGCGTCGCTGACCTTCACGCACAACGCTACGAGCTTGATCCTGCCAGGTGCAGCCAACATCACCACGGCGGCCGGCGACGTTGCCCGAATGCGTTCGCTTGGCGGCGGCAACTGGAAATGCCTTTCATACCAGCGGGCCGTAATCGCGCCCTATGCCGGGCCTTCCGGCACCGAAACGCTGAACAACAAGAGCCTGGTCGACAACACCACGTTCATCATCGACGAGGCCGACGCCACCAAGAAGGTGAAGCTTCAGGTCTCCGGCGTTTCCACCGGCACAACGCGCACGCTGACCGCGCCAGATGCCGACGGGACGGTTGCGATAAACTCGCGGCTGATCGGCAGTGGATTCCGCAATCTGAAGGTTCAGGTCACCAGCGACACACAGGTAACGATTACCGCCGACGCGCTTAGCGTCGAGGACGCGAGCGGCTATCTGGCGCGTCTCTCCGCCGTCAACGTCACGGCAGCCATCAATGCATCGGGCGCCAACGGCCTCGACACCGGCGCCGAGGCGGCAAGCACCTGGTACTATGCCTGGGTGATCTGGAACGGCAACACGACGGCCGCTCTGATCTCCATGAGCGCCACGGCACCGACGATGCCCGGCGGGTACACTCACAAGCTGATGGTCGGCGCCATTCGCAATGACGGTTCATCGAACCTCTGGCGGACGCTTCAGTATGGCAGGGAATGCCGCATCGTCATTGGAACCAATCCGGCCGCCAGTGTCCTGATCGCGAGCGGGACCACTGGTGACCCGGCGGTGGGCACCTACACGGATCTGGACCTTTCGGCCTTTATTCCGCCTCTGGCGACCAAGGCGTACTTCACGGTCAGCAATGCCGTCGACACCGGGGCGGAACTGATCCTGTCGCCGAGTGCATCGTATGGCGGCGGAGCATCGTCCACCAATCCGTCCTATGCGTGCTTCATCGTCGCGTCCGCCGCGATCAACGGCTCCCTGCAAATGTACGTGCCGCTGGAGACCGCGCAGCACGTCTGGTGGGCCAGCGACAGCGGTTCGAACAAGCTCTTCATTCGTGGCTGGGAATTCAACCTCTAGGAGCGTCACATGGACCGCAATTTCCAGCGGGCGCTCGCGCTCGTACTCAAGTCCGAAGGCGGCTGGTCGAACAATTCGGCCGATCCTGGCGGCGCCACAATGAAGGGCGTCACGCTGGCCAATTTCCGCCGCTACGTGAAGGCCAACGCCACCAAGGCCGACCTTCGCAAGATCACGGATGAACAGATCGCCACGGTTTACCGGCGTTTCTACTGGGACGCCGTGGCGGGCGCCGAGCTGCCGGATGGCATTGACTATGCCGTCTTTGACTTTGCGGTGAACAGCGGGCCGGGCAGGGCGGCGAAATACCTCCAGGCGGCGTGCGGCGTCGGCGTGGTGCAGGATGGCCGGATAGGACCGGCCACGCTCGCCGCGGTGCGGGCCAAGCCTGCCGGCGTCGTCATCGACACGCTCTGCGATGCCCGGTTGGCGTTCCTCAGGCGTCTGCCGACCTGGCCGACCTTCGGCAGGGGCTGGTCAAGCCGCGTGGTGTCAGTGCGCATCCAGGCTATGATGATGGCCGAGCCTGTTTTCGTTCAGCCCGTGCCGACTTCCACGGTCTCCGGCGCGGCGCAGCCGAGCGTGCCGCAAGCTCCTACGCCTGCCGCTGCCGCCAAGGAGCGCAATCCGCTCTGGGCTGCGCTGTTCGCATTCCTCAAAGCCATCTTCGGAAGGAACTGACTATGTGGGCCACGATACGCGCCTGGTTCAAAGATTCCGAAACCATCGTTTGGGCTCGGCTCCAAATGCTTGCTGGTGCGGTGCTGGTGGTGATCGCCACGACCGATCCGACGCTGTTCAACCAGTACATCCCGGAGCGCTGGTTGCCGCTCTACATCGTCGGCTCCGGCATCGTGACGGAGTTTGCCCGCCGGCTGCGTGCAAAGGACATGTGAGATGGTCGAGGTCTTCACCGCGCTCCTCGAATCGTTTCTGCACAATCCAGTCGTCATCGCGATCGGCGCGGGCATCGTCATGGCGGTTGGCGCATGGGTTAAGGGCCGTCTCTCCGGCGCCAAGGCAGAACGCAACAAGCAGGCTGTGGAGCGGGTGGCAGCCCGTGACGAGGCAGACAAGATCGACCAGGCCGTTGCTGGCATGTCTGACGCCGAGGTTCTGAAAGAGCAGGCCAAATGGTCGCGCCCAAAATTCTAGCCCTGGCTGCGTTCGTCGCCCTTGCCGCCTGCCAGCACGTGCGCGGCAGCTTCTGCGACCTCGAGAAGCCGAACCGCAATCCCGTCGAAGACATGACGTCGACCGAAGCGCGGTCGGCACTCGCGCACAATCTCAAAGGCGCCAAACTCTGCGGCTGGAGGCCATGATGCACGAATTCCTCGACTTCCTCGGCATCAAAGGCCCTGTAGTGGCTGCCGGCCTCGCTGGAGGCATCCTGCGGGCTCTGTCGCGCCACCGGTACAAGATCCGTGAGATGATCGCTTCGCCGATCTGTGGGGCGCTGGCGGCAGCTTACCTGACGCTGCCGACCGTCTCATGGTTCGAGGCGACGGGCCTCCCGATGCCTGACCCCACGGACGATACGACGACGCTTGCAGCAGCCTTCTTGATCGGGGTCAGCGCAATGTGGATCTCGGACATCCTTTTTGAGTTCGTTATCCGAAAACTCAAGCCAGGCGACGGATGACTGACTCATTCTTTGCAATTGTAGCCGGACTCTGCTTTTCTTCTCCCGTATTGGGGAGGGGAAAGAACATGACAGCGGAAATTGCTGTGATCAATAAGAGTGCTGTTGCTCTGGCTGCCGATAGCAAAGTCACGCTATCGCGGGGTGGAAAGCAGAAAACCTACGACACCGTCGACAAGCTGTTTTCCATATCCAAGACAGAACCCGTCGGTGCAATGATATATGGAAATGCGGAGTTCATGCGTTTCCCGTGGGAGACCATCCTAAAAGAATACCGGCGTCGCGATCCTCGGAAGAAGTTTGACACGGTTTTTTTGTGGGCAGAGAACCTTTTCGAATTCCTGCTCGGCTTCTTCCCTTTTAAGGAAGACGATGAGGATTTTGCTGCTCTCTCCATCGTAGAGGCTTGGTTGCAGCACTACTGGGAGACATGCGCCCGAGCATCCCAGGGACCCGACCAGTTCAAGGCGAACTACATTGCGGAGATCAAGGCTGCCATTTCCGAACTCAAGAAGTTGGATGACTTTTTAACCGACGACGAATGGACCGCATTCCAGAAGCGGCTGGCGCCCAAGCTTGAGGCGGCGCTGAAGCGCGGGTTTCTCAGCCAGTTCGGTGATATCATCGAGGACCTTAGGACATTCGCTGAGCTCACTATATACGGAAGGCCTATCCCTCGCCAGGTTCATCCGGTTTGGTCATAGCAGGATTTGGGGAAAAAGAGCTTCTTCCGTCACTGCAGGCGTTTCGGCTTGATGGCATTTTGTGCGGCCGTATCAAGGCTCTTGAAACGGACAAGTTCGACGCGACCAGGGAGAACCGTGGGGGCGTGATGCCGTTTGCTCAAACCGATATGGTCGATCGCTTCATGCAGGGGATCGATCCGGAATATGCAATCCAGCTTCACGAAAGCATCAAAGGACTATTGTATTCGAACGCTGTGGACACTGCACTGGCCCTTGGCCACTCCAAGGAGGACGTCGAAAGCAAGAGCGAAGCCTTCACAACCGCGACGCAAGCTGCAGTCGACAAATTCTGGGAATCCCACCAGCGCATCCGGCGGGAACGATTTGTGTCACCTATTGTTGATATGGCGATGAGTTTGCCGAAGGATGAGTTGGCGAATCTGGCAGAGTCGCTCGTGAGCCTAACGTCCTTGCAGCGTCGAGTATCACGGGAACTTGAGACCGTGGGAGGCGCAATTGACGTGGCTGTGATCTCGAAAGGCGACGGTTTTGTATGGATAAAGCGAAAGCACTATTTCAAAGCGGATCGAAATCTGCGCTTTGTAAATAGCTATTTCGCGGAGTACGGCGAGGGCACCAACGGAGGAGCGATCGATGAACATGCCCCAGCGACGGCAGATTGACGTGGGTGGTCGGTTTACATCTTCGTCTGTTGAGCAAAAGCGTGCGATTGAAGAAGTGACGAAACAGAGCGTCGGACTGGCTTCTCGGGTCTATCAAAAGGCAATCGAAACGGAATTGAAGAAAAAGCCAACTGACGATCACAAGGCCAAGAAGTAAGCTCTCAGGCCGCCTGTCGTTTCGGCGGGCGGCTTCTTGGTTCGACAGCGCACTCAGCATTGCAAGCGGCTTAGAATTTCGCATTCGCCGCCGCCATCCTGTCCGCCATGGCAAAGGCGGACAAGCGCACTCCAGACCAGCAGAAGCAGGGCGAGACCCTTCGTAAAGAGGGGTCGAAATGGCTTGCGCGCGTCGAGGCGGCCGGCAAGCTCGAAAAGCAGTGGATGGACGAAGCCGAAAAGGCGGTGAAGGCCTACACTGGCGAGACCAGGTCCGACGACCTGAGCACGTCCGCCACGCTCGGCAACACCTACGACTTCAACATCCTCTTCGCCAACGTCGAGACCATCGTCCCGGCAATCATCAACAGTCCGCCCGCGCCAGACATCCGCCGCCGCTTCGCTGACGAAGATCCGGCCGCAAAGGACGTCGCCGAGCTGATCGAGCGCGCCATTCGCAAGCAGGTCGACGATTCCAAGCTCCAGGTCGAACTGGAAGGGGAGGCGCAAGACGGTTTCCTGGCTGGTCGCGGCATCATCCGGCTTCGCTTCAAGAGCGACATCGTAAAGGACGAAACGACCAATGCGGAACTTGAGCGAGCGAGCGCAGCCGCTGACGATGGAACAGGTGCTGGCGCTGCAACGGCTCGCGACGATTCTGAAGGCGGGGACGACTATTCAGCGCCATCTGAGGCACCTGCTGCGGGCGGCCAGTCCGAACGGCTCGCGAACGAATGCATCGAATTCGAGGCCGTAAGCTGGCGTGATTACCGCCACGGCCCGGCGAAGCGCTGGAAGGATCGGCCCTGGGACGCATTCCGCTTCGTCGTGCAGCGCGAAGACGAGGGTTCGGTGTTCGACGCCGGCCTGATCAGCATCCAGACCGACGACCAGGAGAAGAAGGCGCGCGGCGAAGGCGACAGCGACCTATGCGGCTGGGAAATCTGGGACAAGAGCAGCCGCAAGGTCATCTTCATCGACGACAACGGCGTTGTGCTGAAGAAGGTCGACGACCCGCTTGGCCTGAGCGATTTCTTCCCGATCCCGGCGCCGGTGCAGCCGATCGAGCTGACCGGCCGGCTGATGCCGGTCAATCCGTTTTCGATTTATAGCCGGCTCGCCGACGAACTGGACCTGACCACCAAGCGCATCGGCGTCATCACCCGCCACATGAAGGTCAAGGGCTGGTATTCCGGCGACGCCGGCGACATCGCCAACATGCTGGCGGCCGACGACACGGAATTCGTGCCGATCGGCAATGCCGATATCTGGGCTGCCAACGGCGGCCTGTCCGGCGCGGTCGCGTTCTGGCCGGTCGAGAAGTTCATTCTGGTGCTGCGGGAGCTCTACAGCGCCCGCGAACAGACCAAGCAGGCCATTTACGAAATCACCGGCATTTCCGACATCGTGCGCGGCGCTTCCCAGGCGAGCGAGACCGCCACGGCGCAGAACATCAAGACGCAATGGGGCTCGCTGCGCATCCAGAAGATGCAGCGCATGATGGAACGCTGCGCGCGCGACATCTTCGTGATGATGGCGGAAATCATCCCGGCGAAATTCTCGCATGAGACGCTGCAGCAGATGACTGGCGTGCAGATCATCCCGACGCAGCAGGATCTGACGCCAGTGCAGCCGCCACCGGCACCACCGCCCGGCGCGCAGGTGCCGCCCGAGCAGCAACAGCAGCTTCAGCAGGCCATGCAGGCGGCTCAGCAGGCCGAACAGCAGCGGCAGGCGAAGCTGGCCAAGCTGCAGTCGATCCAGCAGCTTCTGACGCAGCGCCTGGCCATGATGTACCGGATCGACGTCGAGAGCGATTCAACGGTCAAGGCAGACCTCACCAGGCAGAAGGCCGAGGCGGCCGAGTTCATGCAGGCTGCCGGCGCCTACTGGACCGCTGTCGGTCCGCTGATCCAGCAGGGCGAACTGTCGAAGGAAGTGGCGGTCGAAATCTTCGCCGCGAACTCGCGTCTCTTCAACCTCGGCAAGTCGGTCGAGGACGTTCTGGAAAAGATGGTGACCGATGCCAAGGCGCAAGCCGGCCAGCCTCCGCAGCCCAGTGCCGAACAACAAAAAGCTCAGGCGGACGCGAAGGCGCGAGAGGCGGACCAGGCGCAAAAAGTCGCTGATGCGAAGATCAAGTCGGACGCCGCTGCGCAAGACATGCAGTTCAAGCGCGAACAGCACGACATGACGATGGCCGAGAAGCGCCTTGACCTTCAGTCGAAGCGACAGGCTGCACGCATCGACCAGAACCAGGTCCTGCTCGGCAACGGCATCGTTCCGCCGCCGGATCCCGAGCAGATCGATGGCCAGGCGGTGCTGAAAGAGATGGCCGCGCAGCGCGACATGTTCGGACAGGCGCTCGCTGCGCTCATTCAAGTGCTTTCGCAGCCGAAGCAGATCGTTCGGGACGCCCAAGGCCGCGCCGTGACGGCGGTCCCGATGCAAACCCCGACACAGCAGCCGGTGCAATGACGATTTCCCTGAAGCACAAGTTTCATTCGGCCATCCCGGATGCAGGCGACCCGACGATTGTCCAGCCGTCGAACTGGAACGACGAGCACGACCTGATGCAATCGACCGGGAAGTTGCTTGGCCGCGTAACGGCCGGAGACGGCGTGACGGAAGAACTGACGCCGGCACAGGTGCGTACTCTGCTCAACGTGGCGGATGGCGCTACCGCGAACCAGACAGACGCATTCCTCCTGGCTCGGGCCAATCACACCGGCACGCAGCTCGCCGCGACCATCTCGGATTTCTCGACGGCGGCCGACGCGAGGGTCAGCGCTGCAATTGGCATTACGGTGCAGGCTTATGACGCCGACCTGGCCTCATGGGCTGGCGTGACGCGCGCTTCAGGCTTCGACACGTTCGCGGCCACTCCATCGAGCGCCAATCTCAGGGCGCTTCTGACGGACGAGACCGGAACGGGCGCGGCGTATTTTCAAGGTGGGAACCTTGGAACGCCATCCGCTGGCGTTCTGACCAACGCCACAGGCCTGCCTCTCTCGACTGGCGTTACCGGGACGCTGGCGGTTGATAATGGCGGGACACCTATCCCGATCTATGCAACGACCGTCACGCTTGCGGCGGCAACAGTGCCGAACACCATAACCGCCGTTCAGGTAGCGGATTTCTCATCCCTCGGGGATAGCGGCGGCCACAGGCGCAAGCGCGTCACTTCACAACCCACTTGGGGCGGCATTCGCTCCACTGATCGCTTCCTGCCGAATGGCTCGGTAGACGCGGCCAATGGCGGCTGGTGGGACGTTGACGAGGCCTATCCCAATGAACTGATGTTCGGAGGCGTGTCCAGCGCCAGCAATGCCGTCCAGACTGCCGCCATTCAGTCGATGCTCGACTATTGCGCTTCAGGATTCGGCGGCAAGAAGGCGACAAATCTTCGCCTGCACACGATCACGACAACGATCAATGTCCCGGCCGGTGTGACGCTCGAATGGGGCGCCGGGTTCACGGCGAATCCTACGTTTGCCTGGTGGACCAAGGCTTTCAACGGGGCGATGATCACCGTTGGTGAAGGCTCCCGGATCATCCGCCCGCAGTTGACCGGCGATGGGGCTAACTTCACCGGTCCCGGCATTTCGATTGCGACGGGGAACAATCAATACATCCATGATCCCTACATCGTGGACATGGCGTCGGCGCCGATCGACTTCCCGACAGGTGGCGTTGGCGTATCGTTCACCTGTTACGGCGGATACCTGAGCAACCACACCAACGGCGGCGATGGCGTCTCTTTCCCGGCAACCGAACTGACGACGACAGGCTATCGTTTCTTCACCAATACGAAGCTCGTCAATTCCATCTACAACCTCAAAAACGGCAACATGACGCAGATTGTCGGCGGCTACAGCGCCGGCATGGATTTTTCTGCGAACACGACTGGCCGCGTCCTTGTCTCTCTGCACCGCTGCGCGACAACGACGCTGACGATCTACGGACGCGAGCATCATATCGCCAACTGTTCGATCGGCGGCGACGTGGGGCGGCACCGAAATCCAGGTGCAGCTCGAATACGCGGAAAACAGCACGTATCAGCGTTACGCCGGCCTCGACACGCTGAACACCAACGGCTCGGACGTCGTCACCTCCGCCAAGTACGATTGGGCGCAGGTCGCGTTGCATGTCGTGTCGAGCGGCAAGGAGCTTCGGCAGAACTCAGGCAAGTTCGCGATGATCAACCTGGTGAAGACCAAGAAGAACAACGCGCTCAAGACGGCTGCCAACAACTTCTCCGTCGACCTCTATTCCGACGGTTCGCTGTCGAACCAGATCGGCGGCCTGGCCAACATCCTGCAGACCAACGGCCAGGGCATCGTCGGCGGTATCGACGCCGCGACGTGGACGTTCTGGCGCAACAAGTTCCGCGAAGCCACCGGCACGAACCTTGCCGCGACGCCGAACGCAGCCAATGCCGCCACCTTCAAGGCCGACATGAACGCGATGTGGCTCACCCTGAACCGCGGCGCCGACAAGCCGGACCTGATCACGTTCAGCCATGACTTCTACTCGCTGTACGAGACCGGCGAGCAGCAGCTTCAGCGGTACATGGACGCCGACATGGCTCAGTCCGGCTTCATCGGCCTGAAGTACAAGACCGCCGACGTGATTTTCGACGACAACACGAATTTCACGACCACGGCCGAGAAGGGCTACTTCCTCAACTCCGACTACCTCTACGTCGACCAGCACAAGGAGGCGCAGTGGACGCAGGACGACGAGAAGAAGCCCGTCAACCAGGATGCGGTTGTCATCCCGTTCTACTGGATGGGCAATCTCGTCTGCTCGAACCGCTCGCTTCAGGGCGTGATCTTCGACGCGGCATAAGGAGCAAGAACGATGACCTCTTTTGTTGGTATCGACGTCACCAAGACGTTCACCGCCGCGCAGCTCACCGGCACGGAATCCGGCAAGGCTCCGAAGATCGGCGACACTTACGAATCGTATGACGGCAAGGTCTATCGCTTCGTGAAGTACAACCAGGGTGCCGGCGCAATCGCCGCCGTCGCCAACAACGTCGTAGGCTTCTACGCTGCCGGTGGCGTCTCTGCCGGCCAATACAACGAAGTCACTTCCGACGTGTCCGACACCGCCGCGAACGGTGCTGGCGTTCTGGCGGGCGCGCCTGGCAACGGCGAGTACGGATGGATCCAGGTCAAAGGCCCGGCCACCGTCACCACCGCGCTCGTCTCGGGCGGCGATGGCAACGCGCTGATCCTCTCGGCCACCACCGACGGCACCCTGAAGGTGGCCGCCGCCGTGACCGACACGGTTTGCGCCTACGCGATCGACGCCTCGGCGAAGATCATCATGTGCGCGTTCCCGTACTGACCGCGCCTCGGGCGGGCTGCAACGGCCCGCCTGCCTTTCCTCTCACGAAGGAGTGCCAGAGATGGCCGACAAGTCTGACAAGAACGAAGCTGCCGAGCCGGTCGCAGTCGATACCCAGGCCGGCATCTTTCCGAAATTCCGCAAGCTTTGGAACGGCGGCGAGCACCGCAACGCGATCAACCTCGCCAACGCCGAAAAGCTGTCTGAAGCCGAGTGGTCAGCGCTGCTCGGAGAGTTTCCCGGCATCGTCGAAGTGATCAACCAGTAGGACGCCGCTGGCGCCCACAACGTTTCAGGAGCCGAACAAATGAGCGAAGCGCAGCCCCTTATCCGGGTGATCGGGTTCAAGCAGAGCTACGAGAAGCTGCCGGTCAAGGGCGACCCGGTGAAGGAGAAGTGCGACCACAAGGGCTACAGGCTCGACGCCAGCGGCCGGCGCATTCTTGAGCTTCAGCCCGAGGACTGGGTGACGTATTCGCCCTCACATTCGCCGCTGAACACGCGCACCACCGAACGCATCCGGCATCTCATCCCCGACCCGTCGCTGATGGGCGAGGACCAGGACGGCGAGAAGCTGCGTTTCATGACGGCCCGCTGGAACCAGATCGAGCCGGCCTATGCCGCATTCAAAAGCGGCCAGGAAATCCCGCTCAACGGGACCGCACTCGCCGCCTGGTCTGGCGTCACGCCCGAACAGGCCGAAGTGCTGCGCACCGCCGGCATTCGCACGGTCGAGGAAGTCCGCGACCTCACCGACGGGCAGCTTGACCGCGTGCGTCTTCCGAACATGCGTGATCTGCGCAAGCAGGCGGCGCTCTTCCTCGAGAACAGTGACGCGGCCAAGGCCGCCGAGCGCGAGGCCGCGAAGGATGCCCAGATCGCCGCACTGATGGAGCGTCAGGAGGCGATGGAAGCCATGATCGAGGATCTGACCAAGCCGAAGGCCAAGGGCAAGGAAGCTGCCTGATGTCCATCCTCGACGTGGTCAAGGGCGCCGCGACAGTGCTCGGCATGGAAGTGCCGACGCTGCTCTATGGCGCGACCGGTCGAGAGATGGTCGAGATGCAGGCACTGGCCAACGTCATGGCGTCCGAAATCGCGGATGCCCATGACTGGCAGAAGCTGCTTGTCCTGAAGACGCTCGCCGGCGACGGCGTGTCAGACGCGTTCGACATGCCTACCGACTTCCGGCGGATGCAGAAGACATCGTCGCTCTGGTCGTCGCGCTGGCAATGGGCAACCGAACACCTCACCAGCCCGGATCAGTGGCTTGAGCTTCAGGTGACGCCAATCGCCACGGTGAACGGCTACTGGATCATTTTCGGCGATCAGTTCCACCAGTGGCCGGTGATGGCGAACACCGAAACCGTCAAATTCTTCTACGTGTCGAACGATCTGGTCATGGCAAGCGACACGTCGAAAAAGACGATGTTCACCGAGGATGCCGACAGCTTCCGGCTTTCCGAGGTACTGCTGAAAAAGGCGATCATCGCCCGCTGGAAGCAGAACAAGGGGCAGGCCTACGAGCAGGATCTGGACGACTACCAGGACCTGCTCCTGCGCCGGATCGACAGCGACGGAGGTTCCAAGCCGGTCGTGTCCGGTCAGCCGCCTCTCAGTTGGCGCGGCCGGCGCGTGGCGTGGCCAGGCACGGTCACAGGTGCAGCGTGAGGTACGAACGCTTCCCCGGTCGCCGGAAAGCCGTTCCGGCCCCTGCGCGCGCCATGGCGCAGCCCTTCACCTTCGGTGCGCCCGTCGCAGGCTGGGTCACCAACCAGAGCCTGGTGAAGTCCAAGCCGTTCTCGGCCCAGACGCTTGAAAACTGGCTTCCGACCTCGACCGGCATCGTGATGCGCGGCGGCTCGGTCAAGCGCGCCACGATCGGCAGCGACCCGGTCGAAAGCTTCATCACCTACAACGCCGGCGGCACCAAGAAGATTTGGGCCTGCGACGAGACCACGGTTCGCGATGTCACGGCGTCCGCCGATGCTGTCACGCCGCCGGCCGCGTCGGTCACCGGCCAGACGTCGGGCTATTACTCCTACGTCAATTTCACGACCTCGGGCGGCTCGTTCGTCGTGGCGGTCAACGGAACCGACTTCCTGCAGCTCTACTCGACGACGTTCGACTGGACGGCGGTCAACGGCCTTGCGACCTATCGCCTGAACTTCGATGCCCAGACCGTCAACTTCATCAACGGCCAGGTCGTGACGGGTGGCACCAGCGGCGCGACGGCGACCGTGGTCAAGAACGTCGACAACGGCTCGACTGGTTCGCTGATGATCCAGTCGATCACCGGGACCTTCGTCGACAACGAGACGATCACCGGCGCTGGCGGCGGCTCGGCCACGGCCAATATCCCAGGCGGCGTCGTTCAGGTGTCGGCCGCCATCACCGGTGTTGCGACAAGCGCGCTGTCTCATGTCTGGCTCTACCGAAACCGCCTGTTCTTCATTCAGGGCGGCACGATGAAGGCCAGCTATCTGCCGGTCGATTCCGTCACTGGCGCGCTCGGCACGCTGAACCTGTCCGGCGTTTTCCAACGCGGCGGTTCGTTGCTGTTCGGCGGAACGTGGTCGCTGGATGCCGGCGACGGCATCGACGACAAGTGCGTGTTCGTCACGACCGAGGGCGAGGCGGCGATTTTCGAAGGCAGCAACCCTGCCGGCGCGACCGCCGCCGAGTGGAACCTTGTCGGCCGCTATGACCTCACCACGCCCATGGGCAAGCGCGCTACGATGCGCGCTGGTGGCGATCTGATCGTGGCGACGAAGGAGGGCATGGTTCCTATCTCGGCCGCGATCAACAAGGACGCCGCCGCGCTGTCCCTTGCCGCGGTCTCACGCAACATCGAGCCGGACTGGAAACATGAAGCGGCCCGGCGCCTCTCGTTACCTTGGGAGGTAATCAAGTGGCCGGACATGAACTATGCCATCGTCTCGCTGCCGATCACGGCCGAGGGGCAGGAGGCCTGGTCGTTCGTCGTCAATCTTGAAACCGGCGCCTGGTGCAAGTTCGTCGGATGGGCGACCCGCTGCATTGAACTGCATGACAGCCGCCTGTTCTTCGGGACCAATGACGGCAAGGTCTTCGAAGGCGAGATCAACGGCAACGATGACAGCGGGCCGATCTATTACACCTATGTCGGCAATCCCGATCACTTGAAGACGCTTGGCCGGCTGAAGACCGTCCACCAGGCGCGCCCGACGTTCCTCGCCTCGACCCCGTTCAATCCGAAGATTTCGTTCTCGGTCAACTACACGGTGACCCTGCCGACGGCGCCGGACGCGGCCGATGGTGGCACGGCTGACCTGTGGGATTCCGGCCTGTGGGATGTCGCCCTTTGGGACCAGGCCGCGCCGGTGGCGACTGTCAGCGGTGGGCAATGGATCTCGATCGGCAAGACCGGATACGTGCTGCAGCCGCAGGTGCAGGTGACCGGCTTTCTCAACCGCCGCCCTGATGTCGAGTTCGTGCAGCTCGACGTGACCTTTGAAAATGGCGGGGTGGTCGTATGAGCTACGACATCGCCATTGAGAACTTCAACGAGGCATGGCCGGAGCTCGAACCGCTTTGCCGCCGGCACTACGGCGAGATGCAGGCGCGCATGGCGGCCGAGGGCATGACGATCGGCGACTTCAAGCCGCGCCTCAACGTCTACGGCACCGCCAGTCACCTGCTTTGCTTCGTGGTCAGGATCGAGGGCGAGGCCGTCGGCTATGCCTTCATCTGGCTCACGCAGGACATGCACAACAGCGAACCCATCGCCATGGAGGACACGATCTATATGAGGCCGGATCACCGGAACGGCATCGGACGCCGTTTCACCAAACAGATCCTGGCCGAACTCAAAGCGCGCGGCTGCGTCAGGGCGCACGTGACCATCGCCACCGATCTGCGTGTTGCCAAGATGTGCGAGCGCGTGGGCTTCAAGCGGTCGGCAATCGCAATGACGTATTTCCTCCAGGAGGCCTGACAAGATGTGCGCGCCCGATCCTCCCGCCCCGCCGGATCCCAAAGAGACCTCTGCCGCGTCGACCTCGACGAACGTCGGCACGGCGGTCGCCAACGCGAACCTTGGCAACGTCAACCAGGTCACGCCCGACGGCAATCTCACCTATAGCCAGTCCGGCACCTACAAGTGGAACGACCCCTATACGGGAAAGTCCTACGACATCCCGACCTACACGGCGACGCAGACGCTTTCGCAGACCGGGCAGGCGATCAAGGATCAAACCGACCAGGCCAAGCTCAACCTCGGCGAGCTGGCCGCTGGTCAGTCGTCGTTCCTGAAAGACTGGTTGTCGAAGCCGGTCGACCTGTCGAACGATGCGACAGAGGCCCGCTTGATGGACCTCGGCATGAAGCGGCTTCAGCCGGCGCTGGACGCCCGTCGGGCGGCGAATGAGGCCGACCTGATCAACCGCGGCATTCGTCCAGGCTCCGACAACTACGCGCAAGCGCAAAACATCCAGAACCAGGGCGAGAACGACGCCTATGACCAGCTCCTGCTCACCGGTCGCGGGCAGGCGGTGCAGGAGGCGTTGGCGCAGAACTCGGCACCCATCAACAACCTGACCGCGCTGCTGTCCGGGTCGCAGGTGAGCCAGCCGAATTTCGTCAACGCGAACATGCCGACGATCCCGACAACCGACGTCGCCGGCCTGATCAACACCAACTACAACCAGAAGCTCCAGAACTGGCAGCAAAGCCAGGCGAACACCCAGAACCTTCTGGGCGGCCTGTTCTCTCTCGGCGCGTCGTTCATCTAGGAGGGGATCATGGGTTTCATCTTCGGCCCCGGCCAGCAGTACCAGACGCCCGAGGAACTGGCGAAGGCTCGCGCCGTTGCCGAGGCCCTGCTCAACCAGCAGCCGATCGCGCACAATGTCGGCGAAGGCCTTGCCGTGGTCGGACAGGCGATCAGGGGCAGGCGTGATCTGAACCGCATCATCAAGGCCCAAGGCGACATGCGGGCGGGCGGCGATAGCGTCTTCTCAGCGCTTTTCGGTGGTGGTGCCCCGGCCGCAACGTCGACTACGGCGCCGAGCGGCGGCGGAAACAATGTGGTTGCCTCGGCTCTTGGCGGCGGCTCGATGGGTAGCGCTCCGGACCTTTCCGGCAATGACGTCTACAACGGCTTCATGGACACGGTGAAAAGCAAGGTCACCAATCCTTACGGTCTCGCTGCCGTCGCCGCGACCGCCAACGCCGAAAGCCGCTTCAGTCCGAAGAACGCTTTCGGCTCCTGGGCGGACCCGAGCGAAAGCGGCCAGGCCGGCACCGCTGGCGGCATCCTGTCGTGGCGCGGCCCGCGCTTTGCGGCGATGCGGACCTTTGCCGGCAGCAACGGCGGCGATGCAAACGCTCCGTCGCCGCAGCTTCAGGCGCAATATTTCCTGCAGGAAGACCCCGGTCTGGTCGACGCGCTGAACGCGGCCAAGTCGCCGGAAGAGGCGCAGCGCCTGATGAACAACGCCTGGAAATTCGCCGGCTACAACCGCCCCGGCGGCGAGGCCGCGCGCCGTATTTCCATGGCCAATTCCTTCGCATCGCGGTTCGCCGACGCCGCCCCGGTACAGGTGGCGAGCCTTGAACCGGGCGCGGGCGTGTCGGCGGCGCTGAACAAGCGACCATTGCCGCAGGAGAGCCCGGCGACGGTCGCGCAGACCGTGCAGTCGCCGCGAGCGGCAGAGCCGCCTCCGGTGGCTACGAAGCCCGCAGCGGCGACGCAGACGGTCGTGCAGGCCAATCCAGCCTCCGGCGGCCCGAGCGTCCAACAGCTTCTGCAGGCCTCGCAGGATCCTCGCCTATCCGAGCAACAGCGCGGCGTCGTCAACCTGATGCTGAAGCGGAAGCTCGACGAGGCCAACCCGGCCAATCAGCTCGAACTGGAAAAGAACCGGCTGGAAGTGGAGAAGCTGCGCAACCCGCAGATCGAACCGGGCGAAAAGGCGCGCCTCGACTTCGATCGGGAGAAGTTCGCCGCCGAGCAGAACAAGCCGATCGAGGTGGGTGGCGTCCTGGTCGATCCCAAGACGCACGAGCCCGTTTACAGCGGCCAGCAGACCGATTGGGAAAAGCTCGACGAGCGCACGCTGTACAACAAGCGCACCGGCGAGACGCGGGCTGTCAGCATCGGCGGGGCGAACGCCGGACAATTCCGGTTCACGGGCAACTCCGTCGAGGCTCAGGCGCTCAACGGCCTGATGGACGGTGGCGGCCTCACGGTCGAGCAGGCGCAGCAGCTCGCCGCCGGCAAGACGATCAGCGGCCCGAATGGCGAATTGCTATTCCTGACGCCGCAGGGCGTGTTCGGCCAAGCTTCCGCAGGTGGCCCGGCCATGCCTGTGACGCCCAAGGCGGCACCGGCTCCCGCACCGGCACCGGAAGCTCCGGCCGCGCCAGGGAGCCAGGCGCCGACGAGCCCGCGCGCGGCCAATCCGCCACCGAGCGAGAACGCCGGTATCCTGCCGCTCACCGGCGCAAAGCAGAAGCCGCTGAACGAGCAGCAGCAGCGCGACAACAAGCTGTATTCGGTCGTCGCACCCGAGCTTCAGATCGTCGAAAAGAACTTCTCGGCCCTGTCCAATCCGTCGGATCAGGCCCTGTCGGCAATTCCGCGCGGCTCCGACTTTGGCGCCGAGTACCTGAAATCGCCTGAGTATCAGCGCGCATCGAACTCGCTACGCACCATCATCGCGTCCTACCTCTACAGCGTGTCCGGTGCCACGGCAGCGCCGGCCGAGGTCGAGAACCAGGCTGCCATCCTGACGCCCAAGCCAGGCGAGGCGAAAGCATCCCTCGACGACAAGCTGGCGCGCATCCGGCAGATGGTCGACGCGATCAAGAGCGGAGGCGGTTCCACCGCGCCGGCCGGCAACGCAGGCACCGGTAGCGGCACGACCAGCAACGGCTTGAAGTGGAGCATTGAACCCTGATGCCTACGCTCAACATCCAAGGCCGCAAGGTACAGGTCGACGACGCGTTTCTGTCGATGACGCCGGAGCAGCAGAACGCGGCGGTCGAAGAGATTGCCAAATCTCTGCCGTCACCAAACGCTGATGTAGCCGCCGCCGACGCCCGCGCGAAAGCCGGCATGGCCGCTGCTCAGAAGATCATGGATGCTGGCGGCCCGGAACCGGGGAGCGGTCACGACGCGCCCGGCATTGCTTCTCCTCGAGCCATGGGCGCATCGGGAACGTTCCTCAATGCGATCGGCGAAGGCATTCCAATTGCCGGTCCATATGTGGACAAGGCCCTGACGGCCACGGCGGCGGGCATCGGCTCGCTGCTGACCGGGGAGCCTGCTTCCAAGGTCAACCAGGAGATGACCGACATCCAGCAAGAAAGCCGTGCCGCGCACCCGATCGCGCGCACCGCCGGCAATGTGACGGGCGCCGTGGCCGGCACGCTCCCGGCGATGGCCGCGGCGCCTGAGATGTTCGGCATCGGCGTTGCGTCGACCCCGTTGCGGTTGCTGGCCAGCACTGGGTCTGGCGCAGCCGTCAACGGTGCGGATGCTGCTGTTCGCTCGGGTGGCGACACTCGATCGACCTTGGTGGGTGGCGGCATGGGAGCTCTGACGGGCTTGGCCGCGCCGATCGTAGCGCCGTTGATCGGTCGTGGCGTCAAGGCAGTTGCCGACAAGGTTCAGCTTAGCGCCATTGCCAAGGCGCTTGGTTTAGACAAGAGCGCCACCAAGTTACTGGCGAGCGCTGTTCGGCAGGATGCCGTAGAGCCCGGCGCGCTATCGCAGCTTGGCGATGACGCCATGTTGATGGATCTCGGCCCAAACCTGCGTCACACGGCCGGCGCCATCGCGGCAACGCCTGGAGAAGGCAAGGCCATCGTGCGCGGCGCGATTGGTGCGCGCGATGCCGACGCCAACTGGCGCATCCGGTCCAGCCTCAACGAGACGCTTGGCGAGGCTCCTACGCCGTCGCGCATCATCGACCGCGCGACCCGCAACCAGCAGTATCTTCAGCCCGAATATCGGGAAGCCTTGCGGGAGGCTTCACCAGTCGATTCCGCGCCGATAGCTCGCTATCTCGACGCGGAGGCCCAGACGCTTCGCGGCGAGGCGCAGAAGGGCGTTCAGCGCGTTCGGAACATGCTGAACTATGCGCCGACGCCCGACGAAATAGCTCGCGCTCGCGCAAGTGGCCAACCACTGCCGGAGCCGGGGCTGATCAGCGACGCCGGGACGCTGCTGAACGCTCGACACGCCGTCGATGACCTGCTGGAAACCACACAGGGTAGCAATGCCCTGAACGCCCTTCAGACCGCCCGTCAAGCGATCGATGACGAGCTTCGCGCCACGGTGCCCGGTATAAAGGAAGTGGATGCCAAGTACGCCGAGCTGGCTCGCCAGAAAGATGCCGTTCAGCGCGGCCAGACGGTGCTTTCCAGCGGTCGGGAGGCCCCGCGGCCCAACGAGCTCGCCGAGGAAGTCAGGCGAGGCGCGCTGCCGCAGGGCGTGCAGGTCGGCCCGTCGGCCGTGCCGCTGCGGTTGCGTGAGGGAGCCCGCGCCGAGATTGAGCGCATTGTAGGAACCAACGCAAATGATCGCGTCGCTCTTCAGCGTCTGATCAAGGGTGAAGGTGACTGGAACCGCGCTCGCCTATCGACCTTGTTCGGCTCCGACCGGGCAAAGGCGATTATCGATCTGCTCGACCGCGAAAAGCTCTTTGCCGACACGTCGAACATCGTCACGCGCAATTCCGAGACGGCGGCACGCATTGCAGCCAGGGACGCCATCGACGGCAGTGGCAGTTCGGGGTTCGGCGTGCGCGAGGGCTTCATTGCCGGCGGTACACGCGGCGCGGCTCGTGCGGCAGGTACACGAGCTGTAGAAAGCGTCATCGACGCTCTGCGCAATGGCGGGAACGACAAGGCAATTGCCGATATGGCGCGCGGCCTAACAGGCGGCCCGCAACAGAGCGCCGTGCTGGATGCGTTGATGAGGGTTGGCCAGGGATCTAGGCTTCAGCAGTCACAAGTCGATCGTGTGGCGCGCGCGCTGCTGCTCGGCGGAGGGAATGTCGCCAGCCGCCCGTGAGCGGCGCTCCTTCCAATCTTCATAGATCCAGACGAGCAAGACCAAGAACATGCCGAAGAGCATGCCGACGATGAAGTCATTTGACATATGGCTTAGAAACCAGCCGGAACCTTGGTGGATCACGGCTAGGACGGCGATGGCGATCACCGCTGCAATGAGCTGAAGGACGGTGGTGCGCGACATAGGTGCGGAACATAATGCGAAACCGGCATCAGGAAAAGGGAGGGGTGATAGCAAGCTACTACCGCAACGGCACGTTGCAACTTGTTTCGATTCCTGATTACCTCAGCGCGTTGTTTCTAAGCGGGGGTACGAAATGAGATCAATACTTGCTTGCTTGGCTATTCTGGCCTTTGCGGTCACGGCCCATGCACATAGTGGTGGCACCGATTCCAACGGGTGCCACACCAATCACAAGACCGGTCAATATCACTGCCACTAACCATCAGCCCGCGTCATTGGTCCTTCCGTGGCGCGGGCTTTTCTGCTCCCTCGATCAGTCTCGCCGCCTATCGGCGCGCCTTCCGCCAGCCAGCCGCTCGTGCCTCGGCCTCGCTGCAGAACCACCGCTCGCCGTACTGCGGGCTGATCTTCGTCTCCCAATAATGCTCCTGGCCGGGAACATGGTAGATCCGCTCACCGGTGTTGATCGAGATATTGCCCTTGATGTCGCAGTCGCCCGTGGTGCTGTTGAGCAGCCCGGCGGGAAGGAGCCGGGCAACCTTTTCGAGGCTGCTCGGGCTTGCAGTGAAAAAGACAGCCAGCGGAACCATCACCAACGGGAAGAGATATCGCAGGGGCCACAAACGCCGTCGTCGGTGCCGGAGGCCCTTACGCCAACGGTCAGCTTGGTTCGCGCCTTGATGACTGTGGACTTTGCCCACGCCCCTTCTCCCCGAGCGGAGAATGCTTTCTTTCAGTGCTTGAGTCCAGACCGGAACATTAGAGTAGAGTTCTCTAACGGTTCTATCTCGGTTGAGGCTGCTAGATTAGCTTCCGCTAAAATGCTATTGCGAGCGCGAGGGCTATTTCGTGAGATATTCGCAAAGGCATTTTGGATTGGTGTGGCTGCTCCTGGCCGGCGATGCCGAGGCCCACGACTGGTATACCGGCAAGTTTGATCCCGTTCTGCATCACGTTTGCTGCGGCAACAAAGATTGTCACCCAATAGACTCCGGCGACGTCAGGGTGACCAAAGACGGCTACTACGTCAGGCCGCCGAGCTCCGCCTACTTGAATGGATATCAGGAAGCGGAGTGGTTTATCCCAAGAGAGCGTGTCCAGTCCTCACCAGATGATAGTTACCACATGTGCGAGCGTCTGATGACGTTCCATCGGACGGTCATTCCTCATACGCAATTCGAAACCTACCAGAGATACACTTGGACGTGCTTCTTCGCGCCAAAGGGCACAAGCTCGATCGCGCCCTAGGAACGGCCAGCGCTGTTCCTGAAACTCAGGGAACGCGCAGACGAATTAGGTAGCCTAATCGACCAGAGGCTTCGTCCGCTTCGGCGCTACATGGCTGGTGACGATCCGCACGGCACTGCGTTTGACCGTGATGCCTAGATCCTTGCCGCCAACCGTCACCGTTTCCTCGTCGACGCGCAGGACTTCGCCTATCAGATCGATCTTCTGCCCGCTGCTTATGTTCGGTGTCGTGTCCACGATGCTGTGAGGCTGGTTATAGCTCGGGATCAATACGCTGATCCGATCCTCTGTAACGCGCTTGCGCACCGTTGCGGTGATCGCGACCTCGTCGCCGACTTTGATGGTGCCCTTCGCCATGGGAATGAGTCTGGCGCGGCCGGCGGCTTAGTCAAGCAGTTGCTAATATTTACGAACGGACACGGAACGGTCGGTCGCTATTCCGGTTTTAGATGGCAGCGGTCATGTCCGCTTCTGGGTGGAGAGCCCGTCGCACATTCTCTCCGGCGACGGGCTTTCCTTGATTAGGCCATCTGACAGTTTACAGTGCCCATGCCCCGGAACCCAACTGGTCTCTTGGGACACGGCCCGGCCCGCGAAATCCTGTGTCACCTAGATTAGCGAGCCGGGCTGTGGGGTGTTCCAAAATTGCTATTGGCAGTCTGCCGGCGATGAGGAATATAATCCTCCCCGGTGCGGCGACCCGTTCACGAGGATCGCCATGACTATGAAATTCCCCTTCGTTGAAGACACGCTCGGCAAGAAGCTGGAGGCCGGCACCGGCATGTTTGTCGACTGCCTGACTTGCAAGCGACACGTCGTGCTGGACGTTGCCGCGTTGGTGCAGCGTCTCGGCCCTGATCAGCCCTGCCTGCATTGGGATCTGGTGAAGGTAATCTATTGCGCCGGTTGCCGGGCAGCGGGCCGCGACGATCGGAACCTGCAGTTCACCAATCGCGCAAAGACGCCCGATCAGCGTGCCAGGAGGTAGAGGCAAAGGCCGGCCATCACCAAGCTTGCCGCCATGCCAATCATATCCCGCTGCCGGTAGCGCCAGACCGCGCTGGCGAGCATCAGGGCGGCGATTGCGGCGATGTAGATCGGGACAAACATCAGTCGGGTAGTGGACAGCGGAATAGCATCGCGCCCGTTGGCGATCGGATCTCCAATGCCCAGCGTCCTTCAGGGAACGAGATGTGCTGCTTCAGCAGGCTAACCAGAATGCCGAAGCAGGTCGTCTTAGCTTCTTTCTTTGGGATGTTTAGGGCGACATAAACTCGTCGCTTTGCCGTGGAAAACGTGCAGGGGCCGCCGGCCTGAGCCGACGCAGCGCAAATAAGCGCAGCGTTGCTTCCACTGCTGGCCAAGACCTCAGAAGGCAGCATCACCAACATAGCAATTGCGGCGGCCACCAAGGCTCGCATTTTTTCCCTATTCGTCGCCAAAGAATTCCATCACGACACCTAAGTCGCGCCGCCCTGTCCGTGAGCTTTTATGCCAGAGAATTCCCCAAAGCCCGGTTTCTTCAAGATCCTCGGTGGCTCGTACGCGCGCCCCATCGTCTGGAAACTGCTTTTTCAAAAGCGCGCTAACCGCTTCAACTCCGCCTTGCCGATAAGCCTGCACATAGATGTCATCTGCCATGGTTCGCCCGCCACAATTTGTCTTGTAACGACTAACGGATCTTCCGGATTAGTTCGTCGCTTATGACGATCCGGAATGTGTTGTCGTCGATCACGTTCACAGCCCTCCCGTCGGATAGAAACGCTTCCTTCATGGTCGGCACATCCTGCGCCGGGCCGCTTAACGGCTGAAAACGACGATAATTCTGATAGAATACCACCTCGTATTCGCGGCCACTGTCTCCGCGGCAAAGGTGACGCTCGATTTCTTTGCGCATTACTCTCTCCCCCAAACGCGAAGGTACATTTGCGCAACTGCGGAGCCTGCGCAAGTCGAGCTTGGCAGTTGATCAAGTCGGTACATGTGATCTAGACCTGCCTCCCGGTGGAGGAGGCAGGCTATAGTGCATCACCTTAGGCCGCCATCCGCAGATGGAGCCGGCGCTTCTTCGTCTTACGGAACCAGACCACAGCCAGCGCCTTCCAAAACGGCCAGCGGTGGGCATGGCTCATCACCTTTGCGTCGTCCTCTGCCGTTAGGAACATGTCGCTGATAGCTGTGGTGAGATCCTGAGGCTCGAACTTTTGGCAATAGTCCTTGTTCGTCATCAGGTATTCTGCAGCTCGAATATGGTGGCCGGTGATCGGTGCCAGATCTGCATTCGCCAACACTTCTAGGATTCGGCGGGCGCCCATTGCAGTCTGCCGAGCAACAAGATTGCTCACCGTGGTAACCGCGATTGTCTCGCGAGCCCGATAGCGGCCGTTTCCGGCTGGCCCCTTCAAAACGGTGACGCCAGCGCGCTGGCACACTTGCTCGACCGTGACGGCATCTTCATCTTGGGCAATGACTGCCGCTTGATGCAGTTGCAGAGGCGTCACGGCAAGTCTGTCAGTGTTTTGACCAACGAATGCCGCCGCCTGCGATGAGGTCTCCGGCGCGTCCACGATCATCACTGGGATGCGTTCGACGTTCGGATTGCTCGCCGCGGCGATAGCTGTGTGCTGCCCATCCAGAACCATCAACACGGTCCTGTTCTTGTGGCGACCGTATGCACATATCGGCGGCTTGAACCTCGTCCAGCAGAAGCGCTGTATCATTCTTCTGATCTGACGCTGCCCCTTTTCGCCGATCGACCGCTGATACGATCCGTCCACAAACAGGGTTTGAGGGTCCACGAGCTCGCACTTAGGCAACTCGGTCAATGGGACGCCGGGCTTGAGACCCGAGATGTCGATTGGGGATATGGGGCGAATGTCGGTCATGAATTCCTCCTCGGGTGCGACGGAGGAAAGGAAGAGCGTAAGGCCACCCTAGTCTAGGAAGCTGTCTGCTCTACTCACGCTATCCCTGTTTTTTGTGCCCGCTATTCACTGCCCAATGCTAGATGACGCTTACCGCGCGCACGGCGGCGGCAAAGAACAATGTGAGCGAAGCGATTGCGACCAACGGCGTGAGGTAGAGCGTTAAGTTTACGACTACACTCTTCCATCCCTTCTTTACGGGCTCCTTGCCGTGCCGAATGTCACGAAGGTAGTCATTGTATAGGTTGGCGGCGAAGGAAAAATTTACATAGGCCAAGCCACCTGCGGCTAGGGTCGTGGCCACCCCGTAAATCAGCAACGGACCACACGCCTGGTACAGCCTTGCTGTGGCTGATCCCGCTTGGGAAATTGCCAGCAGAGATCCCGCGTGGACAGTTAATAGAGACGACAGCACCCATTTCCCATACTGAAACTGACGCTCCAAAACTGCTAGCAGCAGCTCCTTTTGGGTCTGGTATCGAGTTTCGAAGGGTATGATGGACGGCCTAGGCTTGACGGCATTGGATGCTTGCTTGGCGGAGTCGCGACGGCGAGGGGTTTTGTCCGTCATGATTTTTTGGCCAACCTTACGCCTGGGCTGCCGTGGTTCAGGAACTCGATGCCGGCCTCTTCGAGAGCCCGCTGGACGGATTGAACATTCTGAGCCCGACCGGCGATGGGGGCCGCTCCGGCCGCCTCCATGCTCCGTATCGTGTTCACATGTACGCCTGCCGCGTTCGCCGCTTCTTGTTGCTCCATCCCCACGAGCGCCCGTGCGGCTTTTAGTTGGTTGCCGGTAGTCAGCATTGATATCCCTCTCTTGCCGAAAATGTGTACCACACACAGAAACAAGTTGACAACAGCCATTTCCCGTTTACGTTAATGATACACAGCTTATCGTGTATGAAACACAAAACGGGAGAAGTGCAATGCCGAACACCTGTGTTCGGGCAGCCGCCGAAGGTTTGCCCGCAATCAACCGCCGCAAGGCGCTCGCCTTCCTGACCGGTGGCATAGCTGCTGCCGCTGTGACGCTGCCGGCCGTTGTCGCTAATGGGGCGCCGGCTGCCTCAACCGTTCAAGACGTTCTGTCAGCCTGCCATGCGGCGGAAAATCGCCTTGGCACCTGCGAGACTCGCGAGGCCTCGATCGCCGAGGCTCTCGGGGATGCGTTGTTCCCTGAGTGGAAGACGCCCGGTGGCGTAGCTTCCCGCTGGTCGCACGTCCCAATGACCTTCCGCACCTCCAAAGCACTAGAAGCCGAAATCGAGAGAAGGCGGGAGCTGATCGAAAAGTCTTTTGGAGGCGGTCTCATGAACCGGCCGGCCTATGAGCGGTGGATGGGCGACATCGAGGCGCAAGGCAAGGAGGGGTTGGCGTGGCTCCGAGAGCGGGAAGCCGTTATCGACGCCAGCGGCTATCACGACGCGTCTGACCAGACCGACGAAGCCTTCACCGAGGCCCGCGCTGCCTTCCAGGCAGTGATGGAACTTCGGTGCGAGACCATCGAGGAGGTTCGCGCCAAGGCTGCCTGCATTATCCGCGTCTACAAGCGCTTGGGTGTGACCATAGACGGTGACGACCTCGTCGCCTGCATGTCGTCGCTCTGCGAGGAGGACTGACCATGGGTGAGGTAGTTCAATTCCGCCCTCGGCCGGCGCCGGACGTCAAGGACGAACTCGCCGAACTCGTCGCCTGGATCAAGCCCGCCAGCGACTGGTGGACCGGCCGTATGCAGATCGAGCTGGCTCGCCATGCTTACTTTGCGGCGGACTATCGCCGCCTTCTGGCAGGTAGGCAGTACGGCAAGGAACACGCCACCTATATCGAGGCGCGGGAGCTAGCGGAAACGACGCAGCTCCTGTGGCGGACAGAATGCCTAAAACAGATTTTCATCCCTGCTGAAGCGGTCCGCCATCTCCGCTGGAAACAGGACTGGCTGCGGCGGCATGGGGGCGGCACTCCCGAAACCGCGCTGGCAATTGCCCGCGATGATGCGGCACTGGTCGATCGCATCGAACTCCACAAGCGCCAACAGGCGGGCCGCAAGGCCAACCGCGCGACGGTGCTGTGATGGCCGCGCGCGCGATGCCTTCGGACTTCCTTCCCCTGACCGCTGCGCGGCGACTTCGGATCGAGCGCACCGTTGAAGCACTGCTCGCCATACTGGACGACGCAGACGGCGACCCGGATATGGAACCCAACGGCGACAGGGAAGGGGAGAGCAGCGACTATGAGCCGTCCCTTGGCTGGACGCTGGCGACGAACCAGACCCTGGCCTTGGAGGGCGGGGCAAATCCATTCTTCCTTGATGGGGAGTTCGATGCTGGCGATTCGCCCGAGCAGCCTGACCACTACTGATGAATGGACAACTTGGCCACACCAGACCGCTGCATCACGGCGGAGGGCTTTTCCATTGTGGACAACGCCAAGCAGCAAGCAGGGCCTTATAGACGAGCAAGGCCGCCGGATTTTGTCTCTCTTCCGGGTGATCCACCAAGTATTTGCACACGACATCGCCGGCTTGTTGGCCAGTGACACCCTGGGGGACGCAAATGAACTGCCGCTGCACGAATGTTTGGCCAGACAAGTCGACGCCGCCCAAGTTCAGGTCGTTCAAATCGGCTACGCCCATTATATAACCCCGCGCGAAGGGTACCGATCCCGTACAAAAATCATGCAGGTCGTTTCCGCTGAGAAAATTGGCTTGTGCCGTAATGGTGGAGCACATCAAGAGTGCTGCTGCCCAACGTGATCTACGTCGCATCGCCCCTCCCATGTCGCGCGCTTGTCGCGCGGACTCACCGATAGTTGCAGGAAATTCCCTGCCACGCGAGCCAGAACAGCGGGTGAACGAGTTGCTACGCTTTTTGCAACGCTACGCTACGTCATTGGTAGGGACGGAATAGCACAAACAGACCAATCGACGGCGCCAAAGCCTTGACAGACAACGACTCGTCGGTACGAAGCGGCAAGGGCAGGGACGCCAGTGAGCGAATTTCAAGACCGGTGCCTTAAACCGCTCGGCCATCCCTCCATCGTGATCTTTCAATCACTTTGGTGCCTGTGTTGACCTTCGGATCCTGCTGTTGGCATCATCCGCACCGCACCGCACCGCACCGCACCGCACTGCTCTAGTGCGTGGCGCGAAGACCTGTCAACCGCGCCGGCCTGTACATTTGCCGAAACGCAAGCTTTCGCCGTTCGTCCCTTGCCCCCAAGAACCAGGATGCGTCATTCGGCGGTTGAGTCCAGACGTCAGGGATCGCCAAATCGGACAGGGGTTTTGGGAGCGCCGGCGATTCCCTAAAAGTCTAGCGATCGGGAGAGCACGTTAGAAAGTACGTGTGGTAACAGTTAATTCAACCATCGCTGGTATCAAAAGAGAGGGTGGCGGCTCCGACCGGCGTTGGGGGTGGGTAGCCGGAGCCGCCTGCGCAGCCAGGGGTAGTTGGTTGACCGCGCTGTCTCAGAATAGGACAGCGCGGTCTACGAACGGTTAATACGTCGCAGATTTCTAAATCAGCACTGGCTAATGGAACGGAAGCGCCTTCCGCTATTTGAATCGAGTTCAAATTTTGCGTGAGGGGTTCCGATGCGCCTGCTGCCGCAGGTTGCGGGCTGTTCATTTGGCGCCGGCTATTCAAGACCGCTGATAACAGGCGGGAAAGCTTTCACCACGTTTCAAGACCGTGGCCTTAAACTGCTCGGCCATCCCTCTATCGTGCCAATCACTGGGGTGTCTATGTTTTTTGGCGCGCCAGACGCGGGAGGTCATTTCCACCGCACTTCCCTAGTGCGTGGCGCCAAGACCTGCCACCCGCGTCGGATCGTCGCTCGATATATTTGCCGAAATGCAACAGTATCCCGCCAAATCGGCCCAGCCTGATTGACAATGTGGCACACGCCCGACCAATCTGTGGCGTAGTGGATCTTTCGGGGTAAAGGGAATCATGAAGAAGATTTACGAAAAGCCGATTTTGACCAAGCGCGAGAGGCTGTCGCACGTTACGGCGCAGGTGGCTCCGTCTTCCCAGCAACCGCCGGCCTGACGAGCGCGTTGGCGCCAAGCACCTTCTGGACTGTGGGCCGGTCTGAGAGCCTTCGAGGCGCCGGGACTACGCCGGCGCCATAGTTTTGTTCCGCCTTTGCTGCGATGGCAGCGGTCAACTGGCCAATCAAGTCGCTGGCATTGCCTCGCTCGGCGTTCACGGCCACGCCGGTACAGGCCTTGCCACAATCTCGCCGCCTTCCGACCACAATCGGTTAATACCGTGATAAGCAATTCCTGCGCACAAGGGGATTGGGGATCCGGGTGTCGCTGGCAAAGTGTCGGGCAGGTGCTTTGGCTCCGCTGACGTTCAGCTGGTGGCGAGACTGTAGGGGACATCATAACAATGCAGATTTCGGCGCGCCCGCGTCTACGTCGCGCTCCAGCTCTTGCACTGTGCGCCATATCGGCGGTGCTGCTTGCCGCCTGCACCTCGACGCCGCAGCCGAAGGCGATGATCGACAAGAGGCCGCGCTCGAAGGAGTATTTCGCCGAAACCGAATATGGCGTGAAGGCAAGCCCGCGCGTTGCCTTCATGCGGCGCGGCGGCGGCCGCGACCAACTCGGCAAGCCCTACCAGGTGCGCGGCAAATGGTATTATCCCAAGGAAGACAAGCGCTACCGCAAGGTCGGCCTGGCATCCTGGTATGGCGATGCCTTCCACGGCCGGCTGACTGCCAACGGCGAAGTCTATGACACGATGCAACTTACGGCGGCGCATCCGACGATGCCGCTGCCGAGCTACGCCCGCGTCACCAACCTCGAAACCGGCAGTTCGGTCATCGTGCGCGTCAACGACCGCGGCCCATACCATGAAGGCCGCATCATCGACGTTTCGGAGCGAGCCGCGCAAATGCTCGACTATGACAAGGTCGGCACGGCCAAGGTGAAGGTCGAATATGTCGGGCGAGCGCCGCTCGACGGCGATGACGACCAGTATCTGATTGCCTCATACCATCCTGGCAATAACCGGCCGGATCCGTCGGACGGCTTACCGACCGGCGTGATGGTGGCCATGAACGGCCCGATGCCGAGCCTGTCGGTCGACGCGCCTGCCGCCGCCGTGCCGTTCCCGGGGCAATTGACCAATTCCGGGGATGCCCCTGCCGCCCAGCCCGCCCTGTCGGATCAGCCGGCGACGTCGGCGCAGGGCGCCAGCGATGTCATACTGCCAGATTTTGGACCGATCGTGCCGGAGCGGCCGGAGATCAATTTGCCGCCGAATTCGCCCTTCGCCATGGCCTCGCTCTCCTATGCCGACGAGCGCGTCGGACGCGCCGACGTCTTCGCCGCCTTCGACGGTGCGGGCATGTCGCCCTCGGACATTCTGCAATCGTGGAAGAGATCCAATTCGACATCGCCGGCCGCCGCCGACTATGTCGCCGCCGGCTCCTTCGATGATGCGGCCGAGGCAAAACGCGTGGCGGCGGCGCTCAAGCCTTTCGGCAGGACCGAAATCCAGCGCACCGAGCTCGATGGCAACGACTGGTATGCGGTCAACGTCTATCCGGACGGCCATGGCAGCGTCGATGACGTGCTGAAGGCGGCCTGGTCGCACGGCGCGCCGGACGCGCTTGTCGTGCGCGACTGATCTATTTCGATCGCACGGTTGATCCGCCGGAAAAAAGCCTGATAGCTTTGCCCTGCCAATACCGGCTAACGGGTCGAGCCCTTATGCAGTTTCGCCTTTTTCCGCCCCTCGCTGGGCTTTGCCTGTTGCTGCTTTCCCTGATCCCGGCCAACGCACAGCTTTTCGAAACCAAGGCGGCGCAAGCCTTCATGATCGATGCCGACACCGGCACCGTGCTGTTCGCCAAGGATGCCGACAAGCCCATCCCGCCGGCCTCGATGGCCAAGCTGATGACGATGGAAGTGGTCTTCAACGCCATCAAGTCCGGCCGCATGACGATCAACGACACGTTCCTGGTCAGCGAGAACGCCTGGCGCACCGGCGGCGCGCCGTCCGGCACATCGACCATGTTCGCCAAGCTCAAATCGCCGGTTCGCGTCGAGGACCTGATCCAAGGCGTGACGGTGCAGGCCGCCAATGACGGCTGCATCGTGCTGGCCGAGGGCATGGCCGGCTCGGAGGCCAATTTCGCCGTGCAGATGACCGAGCGCGCCCGCGAACTCGGCCTGCAGAAATCGACCTTCGTGAACGCCACCGGCCTGCCGGC
The DNA here is from genome assembly GCF_003952505.1 of Mesorhizobium sp. M4B.F.Ca.ET.058.02.1.1. Classification (NCBI taxonomy): domain Bacteria; kingdom Pseudomonadati; phylum Pseudomonadota; class Alphaproteobacteria; order Hyphomicrobiales; family Phyllobacteriaceae; genus Mesorhizobium; species Mesorhizobium sp. M4B.F.Ca.ET.058.02.1.1. Next base: position 845,187 of record NZ_CP034450.1, read on the forward strand.
AGACGGCCAGCAGACGACGGTTCGGGAGCTTGCGCAGCTGGCGCTGCATATCTGGCGCGACTACCCCGATTTCTATCGCTACTACGGCCAGGCGGATTTCACCTGGAACAAGATCACCCAGAAGAATCGAAACCCGCTATTGGCCATGGGCATCGAGGCCGATGGCTTCGTCGCCGGCATGAGCGAGGCGGCTGGCTTCGGCATTGTCGGCTCGGTCAGCCACAACGGTACCCGCGTCATCGTCGCGATGAGCGGGCTGGCGAGTGATCGCGAACGCTCCGAGGAGGCGCGCAAGCTGCTCGACTGGGGCGTCCGCTCATTCCAGAAGACCGAGATCTTTGCCAAGGACGAGGTGGTCGGCGAGGCCCAAGTGTTCGGCGGCGCCAAATCCGGCGTGGCGCTCAAGGCGAAAGGACCGATCGATATTTTCCTGCCGATCGCCAACCGCGACAAGCTGACCGCAAGAATCGTCTATGACGGGCCGGTCTCGGCGCCTGTGGAGGAGGGGCAGCCGGTGGGCAAGCTGCGCGTCTGGATCGGCGACACGCTGAGCCAGGAGACGCCGCTTTTCGCCGCCGAAACGGTCGGCGTCGGCACGCTGCCGCAGCGCGCGCTCGATGCCGCCAAGGAACTGGCCGTCGGCTGGCTGCGTTAGCGCATAGACCTTTTATCGGACGAGGGCTATGACAGCGTCCAGCATGGGCAGAGGCTTTTTCCGGTGACGAGCGGATTTTTCATCACCTTCGAAGGCGGCGAGGGGGCAGGCAAGTCGACGCAGATCGAGCGGCTGGCAAAGCGGATGCGCGCCAAGAAATATGACGTCCTCGTCACCCGCGAGCCCGGCGGCTCGCCGGGCGCCGAGGCGGTGCGGCATGTGCTGCTTTCCGGCGCCGCCGAGCCCTTCGGCCCCAAGATGGAGGCGCTGCTGTTCGCCGCCGCCCGTTCCGACCATGTCGAGCAGGTCATCCGGCCGGCGGTCGAGCGCGGGTCGATCGTGCTCTGCGACCGCTTCATCGATTCCTCGCGTGTCTACCAGGGCGTCACTGGTGGTCTCGATCCAGCCTTCATGGCGACGCTGGAGGAGGTCGCCATCAACGGCATGGTGCCCGACATGACGCTGATCTTCGACATCGATCCCATCGAGGGCCTGCGGCGCGCCACCGCCCGCCGCGGCGCCAATGACGGCCCCGACCGCTTCGAGAAGGAAACGCTCGATATCCATCGCCGCCGGCGCGAGGCCTTTCTCGCCATCGCCGAGGCCGAGCCAGAGCGTTGCATAGTCGTCGACGCCTCCGCCGACCCAGAGACGGTTGAGAATGTCGTCACCGCCGCCGTCTTCGCGGCGCTGGAGACGATAACGCCGGCCGAGAAGCGGCAGACAGCGACGGCATGATCTTCGAACGCATCGCCCCCGAGCAGCACGACACGCTGGACGGCGTGCCGGAACCGTCCGAGACGGCTCGCCTTGTCGGCCACCATCAGGCGGCATCCATGCTCGTGGCGGCCTATCGCGCCGGCAAGCTGCCGCACGCATTGATCCTTGCCGGGCCGGTCGGCATCGGCAAGGCGACGCTGGCCTTTCACCTTGCGCATCATCTCCTAAGGCATCCGGCCTTCGAGCGGGCGCCGGAGACGATCGCCCAACCTGACCCGGCCTCATCCTTGTTTCGCCAGATCGCCACGGGGGCGCATCCTTCGGTGCTGCACCTGACCCGGCCGGCCAACGACAAGACCAAGAGCTTCAAGACGGTCGTCACCGTGGACGAGATCCGCAAGGTCAGCCGCTTCCTGTCGATGACCTCGCACGACGGCAGCTACCGCATCGTTATCGTCGACCCGGCCGACGACATGAACACCAATGCCGCCAATGCCTTGCTGAAGAATCTGGAGGAGCCGCCGGCGCGCACGCTGTTCATCCTGATCGTGCATGCGCCGGGCAGCCTTTTGCCGACCATCCGGTCGCGCTGCCAGATGGTGCGGCTGACGCCGCTCGGCGACGAGGAGTTGATGACCGTTCTGCAAGGCATCGAGCCGCCGCCACCCGAGGAGCCGGCTGCGCGCGCGGCACTTGCGGAGCGGGCAGGCGGCAGCGCCCGCAACGCGATCCTTCTGACCCAATATGGCGGGCTGGAGATCGCGGCCGCGCTCGACGCCCTGGTTGCGGCGAGGAAGGGCGACGTCGCCGGCGCCCACCGGCTTGCCGAGGCGGTTGCCGGCCGCGACCAGGCGATCCAGTTCGACATCTTCAACCGACACGCGCTTGACCTGTTGTCCTCACGCGCCAGCGAGGCGGCACTCGCCGGCGATCTGGCGCGGGCCAAAGCCCTGTCCGAAGCTTGGCAGGAAGCCCAGAACGCTATATCTGAGACCGAGACCTACAATCTCGACAAGAAGCAGCACGCTCTGATCATGATCGACCGCCTGAATTCTGCGATGCGAATGTGATGGCCCGCTCGGGATGGCAATCGCCATGCCGATAGGATATCCACCCCCACAACTCACATTCAGACTTTCATGACGGTTCATTCATGTCACGCGACACATTCTACATCACGACCGCGATATCCTACCCGAACGGCAAGCCGCATATCGGCCATGCCTACGAGCTGATCGCCACCGACGCGCTCGCCCGCTTCCAGCGCCTTGATGGCAAGCAGGTCTTCTTCCTCACCGGCACCGACGAGCACGGCATCAAGATGCTGCAGACGGCGCGCAAGGATGGCCTCTCGCCGCGCGAACTCGCCGACCGCAACTCGGCCGAATTCAGGCGCATGGCGGCGGTGCTCAACGCCTCCAATGATGATTTCATCCGCACCACCGAGGAGCGCCACTACGCGTCCTCGCAGGCGATCTGGAAGGCGATGGCCGCCAATGGCGATATCTACAAGGGCGGCTATGCCGGCTGGTATTCGGTGCGCGACGAGGCCTATTACGGCGAGGAGGAGACCGAGGTTCGGGCCGACAACGTCCGCTACGGGCCGCAGGGGACGCCGGTCGAATGGGTCGAGGAAGAGAGCTATTTCTTCCGGCTTTCGGCCTATCAGGACAAGCTCACAGCGCTTTACGAAAGCCAGCCCGACTTCATCGGCCCCGCAGAGCGGCGCAACGAGGTGATGAGTTTCGTCAAGTCGGGGCTGAAGGACCTGTCGGTCTCGCGCACCACTTTCGACTGGGGCGTGCCGGTGCCCGGCGACGAGAAGCACGTGATGTATGTGTGGGTCGACGCCTTGACCAACTACATCACCGGCCTCGGCTATCCCGATGAAAACGCTGAGAATTGGAAATTCTGGCCGGCGGATGCGCACATCATCGGCAAGGACATCGTGCGCTTCCATGCCGTCTATTGGCCGGCCTTCCTGATGTCGGCGGGAATCCCGCTGCCCAAGCGCGTCTTCGGCCACGGCTTCCTGTTCAACCGCGGCGAGAAGATGTCGAAGTCGGTCGGCAACGTCATCGACCCGTTCACCATGGCCGAGCACTACGGCGTCGACCAGGTGCGCTATTTCTTCCTGCGCGAGGTGCCATTCGGACAGGACGGCAACTACAGCCATGAAGCGATCGTCAACCGCACCAACGCGGATCTCGCCAACGGGCTCGGCAATCTGGCGCAGCGCTCGCTGTCGATGATCGCCAAGAACTGCGGCGGCGTGGTGCCGAAGCGCGGCGAATTGACGGAGGCCGACGGCGCCATCCTCGATCAGGCGGTCGAAGCGCTGGCGACGGCACGCAAGGCGATGGCGGAGCAGGGCATCCATCTGGCGCTGGCGGCGATTTTCGGCGTGGTGGCGGAAGCCGATCGCTATTTTGCTTCCCAGGAACCCTGGGCGCTGCGGAAAACCGATCCCGTGCGCATGGAGACGGTGCTGTGGACAACGGCAGAACTCGTCCGGCGGGTGACGGTGCTGTGCCAGCCCTTCATTCCGGGATCTGCCGCGAAGCTGCTCGACCTGCTGGCGGTACCGGCGGACAAGCGCAATTTCGAGCATGTCCATGCCGACCATGCGCTGGTGCCGGGCACGGCCCTGCCGGCGCCCGAGGGCGTGTTCCCGCGTTATGTCGAGCAGGATGCCAAAGCCTGATGCTGGTCGACAGTCATTGCCATCTCGACTTTCCGGACTTCGCCGAGGAGCGGGCGGCCATCGTCGCCCGCGCCCTCGCGGCCGGCATCGGCCGCATGGTGACGATCTCGACACGTGTGAGGCGGTTTCAGCAAATACTTGAAATTGCTGAGACTTTTGATGAGGTCTATTGCTCGGTCGGCACCCATCCACACAATGCGGCGGAAGAACTCGACGTGACCGCCGACGAGCTGGTGCGCCTTTCCGCGCACCCAAAGGTGGTGGCGATCGGCGAGGCCGGGCTCGACTATTTCTACGACCGCGCCCCGCGCGATGCGCAGGCGCAAGGTTTTCGCACTCATATCGCGGCGGCGCGCCAGACCGGCCTGCCGCTGGTCATCCATTCTCGCGATGCCGACGACGACATGGCCGCGATCCTCGAAGACGAGACAGGGAAGGGCGCTTTCCCCTTCATTCTGCATTGTTTTTCGTCGGGGCGCAGGCTGGCCGAGGTCGGCGTCGCGCTTGGCGGCTACGTCTCGTTCTCCGGCATCCTGACCTTCAAGAACTCGACCGATTTGCGCGCCATCGCCGCCAACGTGCCGCGTGACCGGCTGCTGGTCGAAACCGATGCGCCTTATCTCGCGCCGATCCCGTTTCGCGGCAAGCGCAACGAGCCGGCCTATGTCGCCAACACCGCCAGGGTGCTGGCCGAGACGATCGGCGTCGGCGAGGCCGAGATCGCCGATATCACCACGGACAATGTCTTCCGGCTGTTCCGGAAGATGCCGCGCCCCGACGCGCCGGGCGCCTGAGGCATGAGCGACCGGCTGCGCCTCACCATCCTCGGCTGCGGCTCGTCGCCCGGCACGCCGCGCATCACCGGCGACTGGGGCGATTGCGATCCCGCCAATCCCAGGAACCGGCGCATGCGCGCGGCCGCGCTGGTCGAGCGGGTCGCGGCGAACGGTGGCCGCACAACGGTCGTCATCGACACCGGGCCGGATTTCCGCGAGCAGATGCTTCTGGCGTCCGTCAAACGCATCGACGCGGTCGTCTACACGCATCCGCATGCCGACCATATCCACGGCATCGATGACCTGCGCGGCTATGTGCTGGAACAGCGCCACTTGATTGACATCCACGCCGACCAGCCGACGATGCAGCGCCTGCGTGAGGCGTTCAGCTATTGTTTCGAGACGCCGCCGGGCAGTTCGTACCCGCCGATCGTCAGGCCGCATCTCATCGACCATGCCAGGCCGGTGGTGATCGAAGGCGAGGGGGGTCCCCTCACCCTCGAGCCGCTGCCGCAAATCCATGGCGACATCATCTCGCTTGGCTTCCGCGCCGGCGGGCTCGCCTATTGCCCTGACATCAGCGACTTCCCCGACGCCACCGCCGAGCGGCTGCGCGATCTCGATATGCTGGTGATCGACGCGCTGCAGTACAACACCCATCCGAGCCATCTGTCGCTCGGCCAGGCGCTCGGCTGGATCGACAGACTGGCGCCGAAAAACGCCGTGCTGACGCACATGCATGTGCCGCTCGACTATGCCAAGGTGATGGCCGAGACGCCGGATCATATCGTGCCGGCATATGACGGCATGGCGATTGAAATTACTTACGAATCCGAATGATAGGTGACGTCTTTCATAGAGGCTGTGAGCCATGAAGTCGTTCAAACTGCCCAGAGATCAAGGAAACTTGCTCTATCATGATATCCTGGGCGCCGGTGTCCCGCTAATTTTCGTTCATGGCCTTGGTTGCGCTTCTTCCTGCGACTATCCGCGCGTCGCCTGCGATGCTGCGCTGATGGGCAAGCGAATGGTGCTGGTCGATCTGCTTGGATTTGGTTTCAGCGACCGGCCGGCTGACTTCAGCTATACGATCGATGATCAGGCGCGGATTTTGGTGGAACTTATCAATGAGTTGGCCCCCGAGAGGCTGGATCTATTCGGCCACAGCATGGGCGGTTCCATTGCTATCGTTGCTGCAAGCCTGATTGGCGATCGCGTCCGGAACCTCGTTTTGAGCGAGCCCAATCTCGATCCAGGTGGAGGCTTCTTCAGCGGGAAAGTCGCCGGCATGGACGAGGTCGACTACGTGGCCCATGGCCACGAGGATTTGGTGAGAATGTCCAAAGCGGACGGCAATGGCATCTGGGCAGCTTCGTTGTCGGTCAGCGCCCCATATGCCGTTCATCGGGCAGCAACATCACTGATCGTCGGCAGCAATCCGTCCTGGCGTGAATTGCTTGTTGGGATGACGATGCCAAGGACTGTTATCTTCGGCGAAGAGTCCTTGCCGGACGAAGATACCCAACGTCTGTCCCAACTGGGAATCAACGTCTGTGTCGTGCCGCAAGCCGGACATGCCATGGCCTGTCAAAACCCGGCGGGGTTGGCGAAAGCGTTGCGGCAATCGACCTCCTGATCGGCGCATCGCCCTAAGTATCAGTTCCATAATCTATCTTATGCGACTTTCTGATGTGTATCTCGGAGATGGCGAAACGCCATGTTATCCGGTCCCGCTCGCCAACCGTACGGAGCTGTTGCGCATCCGCACGCCGTCGCCCTTCATCTCAAAAACGCCCTCGTCGACAAGTGCTCGGACGCGAGACCAGAGCACGAGATCTCCACAGTGAAGGCCATCGTCCCCCAAAGCGACAAGGATTTTGGCGACCACAAGACTGCATTTCTCCCAATCGTCCGTCACATGTGACGTCACCGCTTTATCGAAATACCTGATGGGCTCTGAATGAAGGCCAAGGTCGGCTGCGACGCGAAAAGCTGCATTCTCAGCACGAAGCCTTTTCCATAAATCGCGGTAAACCTGCAACTCCTTTCCGGTCAAAGTCGTCTGACGTTCCAAGAGCCGCGCTCTGATAATACTATCTGACGGCACGAGCCCGAACGATCCTGCCCGCCAGGTCGTAGACTCGGACCCATCGGACGTCCGAGTGAACTCGACCTCGGTTATGTCGACCACTCGAAATGGATGATCGCCAATCCGCGAAACAAATTCGAGGAAGCCTGCAAATTCCATAGCGCTTTGCCGACATACCCATGCGACCGGCGCGATGTCCCTGCCCGTTGCGCGGCTCCAGAAAAGATCGGTCTCTTGTTCGAGGTCCGGCTGCCTTTCGAAGCCCAATGTGTCTTCCATCCATCGGGCGCGAATATCTGCCGCGGGCGGGTCGATAGGGCCAAAGCTCAGGTCGTCCGGCAACCCGATGACGGTTGCGTTCAGGCCCATATGAGCGAGGGACCAACGCAGGCTGCCGGCGGCCGACGTATTGAAGACCACGTGAACAACAGGTTTTTGAGGCGTTATCATCCACAGACACCACTGCTCGTCTGACTTCTCAAGGCACGATCGCGTAAAGTATTTCAAAACTCCAGGGTGAAGTAACTACCTGCCCCAAGCCGCTGGCGCCCACGAACTTTACAACGAAGGTCCACAAAGAAATGACCGCTGCACCTTCCTTTCTCGGCTTTCCCGATCACCTCGCTGATGGCCACTTGCCCCGCGCGGTCATCTTCGGCGCCGGTCACGGCAGCACCTACCCCGGCAAGGACAGCAGCGGCTATGCCTTGGCCGCCGACGCCATCCGCGCGGCGAGCCAGGACGACGCCCGTCTGGTCGGGCACTGGGATTTCGATCTCGGCGGCCCGCTGTTCGACGGCAAGCCGGCCTGCTGCGTCGACGCCGGCAACATCTTGACCACCATGCGTGACAATGCTGGAAACCGGGCGCGGATCGAGGTCAAGACACGCGAGGTCCTGGCTTTGCCGGCCGTGCCGATCCTGCTCGGCGGTGACGATTCTGTGCCCATTCCCTTTCTCGCCGGTTTTGCCGACCACAGGCCGGTCTGGGTCCTTCAGATCGACGCCCACATCGACTGGCGCGACGAGGTCGACGGCGAACGCTACGGCTATTCGAACCCGATGCGCCGGGTGAGCGAGATGGCGCATGTCGCCGGCATGGTGCAGGTCGGCATCCGCGGTGTCGGCAGCGCCGGCCTCGCCGAGATCGAAGCGGCGCAGCGCTTTGGCAGCCGTTTCGTGACCGTCCGCGAGGTTCACGCCCAAGGCATCGACGCCGCTCTGCGGCATATTCCAGAGGGAGCACCGGTCGTCATCACCCTCGACTGCGACGGCCTCGACCCCTCCATCATGCCGGGCGTGGCTGCACGGTCGCCTGGCGGCCTCACCTACACGCAGGTGATCGACCTGATCGCGGGCCTCGGCAGACGGGCCGGGATCGCAGGATTCGACCTAGTCGAACTCTACCCTCCCGCCGACAATGACGGCCTGTCGGCGCTGACTGCGGCGCGCCTTCTCGTCAATGTGATCGGCGCCATCGTCCGGCAGGTTTGAAAACTCGCGGCGGGCTTCACATCGTCAACAGGTCGACCTGATAGCTGAGGGTTCGCTTGGCACCCGGCTCGATCAGCATCACGCCCGGTTTGTCGGTGAACTCATCATCGAAATCGATCGGGCTAGCGATGCCATGCCACGGCTCGATGCACAGGAACGGCGCCCCGCCCGGTTTGGACCAGATGCCCAGTTCGTTAAACCCCTGCCAAGACATTTCGATCGCTGGCCCGCGCTCTGCGGCATAGCGCACGCTGGGGCTGGCCGGGCGATCCAGGATAACGGCGTCGTCGTCGAAGAGCCGCTCGGTGAGCGCGAGCGTCCTGCCTTCGATTGGCGTGGGCTGGAGCGTTGGCAATAACAGGCCGTCCTTCAGGCGGCGGATCGGCGAGGATTCATTATCGGCAAAGGTTAGCCGATAGGCTTGCTTGGTCTGATCCGGATCTAGCGACCAGTTGAATGCCGGATGCGCCCCGACCGAGGCCGGCAACAACTCGTCGCCTGTGTTTGTGACCTCGAAGCTCACGCCAAGCCGGCGAGGGCCGACGCTGTAGGTGATGGCGAGGCGAAAGGCGAATGGATAGCGAGCTCGCGTCTCGGCGTCGTCAGTCAGGACCAGCGTGCAGGAAGAAGCCCCTGCTCCGCCCAGGCGAACCGCCTGTCGCGGGCAAAGCCATGTTGCGTCATCGCATAGCTTTGCCCACGATGGCGCAACTGGTCGCCTTTCAACCGGCCGACGATCGGAAACAGCACCGGCGAGTGACGCCGCCATTCCGGGCCGGCTTGCCACAAAAGCTCTGTGCCCTCGGCATTGCGCAAGGAAACCAGTTCGGCCCCCTGCCCGACTATCGTCGCCGAGATGCCGTCACCATGAAGCGTCAGGCTGTCCTGTTCCATATGTCCTCGCGGCTGGCTGGCATGGCCGGCAGGCTACCAAAGGCTTTCGGTGAAACTCAAGAGCCGACGCTGTCGCGATTTCACGCCGGCCACCGTCCGAACGAAACGTGGCCGGAGGTTTCCCTCCGGCCACGACCAGGCTCGCAGTGTTGCCTGCTACGGTCCGGTCTATTCGCGTTCGCCAGTGAAGTTCAGCAGCAGCTGGAAGATGTTGACGAAGTTCAGATAGAGCGAGAAGGCGCCGAAGACGGCGAGCTTCTGCCGCGATTCCGCGTCGAAATTCTCGGCGTACTGCTCCTTGATCGTCTGCGTGTCCCAGGCGGTGAGCCCGATGAACACGGCGATGCCGATCACCGAGATGGCGAACTGCAGCGCGGTCGAGCCGAGGAACAGGTTGACGAGGCTGGCGATCACCACGCCGATCAGGCCCATGATCAGGAACGACGAGAACTGCGTCAGGTCGCGCTTTGTCGTATAGCCGTAAAGGCTTGTCGCGCCGAACATGCTGGCGGCGATGAAGAAGGTGCGCGCGATGCTGGTGCCGGTGAAGACCAGGAACACCGAAGCCAGCGACAGGCCCATGACGGCGCAGAAGGCCCAGAACATCGCCTGCGCGCTGGCCGCCGACATGGTCTGCATGCGGAACGAGAACAACAGCACGAAGGCGAGCGGCGCCAGCATCACCACCCATTTCAACGGGCTGGAGAAGATCGGCACGTAGAGCGCCGGCGTCGAGGCCACGGCGAAGGCGATGGCGCCGGTGACGATGAGGCCAAGGCCCATATAGTTGTAGACGCGCAGCATGTGCTGGCGCAGGCCCTCGTCGTAGAGGGCGCCGGCTCGGGCGCCGCTGCCCACGCGATATCCCAGATTGGGGGTATTCATCATCGGTCTCCTTGGTTGGTCTCAGTAAAGCGTGCGGGCCAGCGTTTCGGCGGCCCGGTCGAGGTCGCGCGCATCGCTGCGCGCGACCACGGCGTAGGCGACCTCGCCGATCTGGAAATAGGCCGAGGAAATATCGCCCGAGGGCGCGACGGCCGGCTTCACCACGTCGAAGGTTCCGGGCCTGATCGCGAACAGTGAGACCAGGCCGAGATCCTTGGTCTCGAGCGCCATCTCGACGCTCGGGCCGAAGCGCGACGGATAGATCTGCACGTCGCGCACCTTCCAGTCGCCTGGCAGCGACGGCATGACGATCGCGGTCGCGGCACGGATTTCGCCGGGATTGTAGTCCGGCGCTTCACGCTGGGAGGTCATCGCCTCGCGCATCAGCGTCGTCCGGTGCGCCCTCACCGCCTCCTCGACATAGGCCGGCGGCTGCGTGGAAGCGACAACCTTGGTCACCGCGACGGGTCCGAAAATGCCGTTCGCCAGCCAGCCGGCCGCGACCAGGATGGCCGCCGCCGCCGCCCGCTGCAGCACGGAAAAGATGCGGTCCCTGGTCAGTCCGCGCTCCAACCGTCGTGCCGCCTCGGCGGTCGCCGGCCGCGCCATGCCCTTGCCGGCGAGCGCCACGCGCAGCTCGTCGCGCGTCCGAAGGTCGGACATCACGCGCGCCGCGACCTCAGGCTGGGTGGACAGGAACGCCTCCACCTCGATGCGGCGGGCCACCTCCATCTGGTCGTCGACATAGGCGTCGAGATCGGCGTCGGTCACGGGATCGAGCATCGCATTCATCGCTCACCTTTGACGATCCTGAGATGGTTCCTGCCGACCGGCGCGGCCTCCTCCATCTCGCGCAGTGCCGCCCGGGCCCGGCCGATGCGTGACATCAACGTTCCCAGCGGCACGCCACTGACCTCGGCCGCCTGGGCGTAGCTCAGCCCCTCGATGGCGACGAGATGCAGCGCCGACCGCTGCTCCTCCGGCAGGGATAAAAAGGCCGTCCGCACCTGCGCCAGACGGACCGAATGGTCCTGGGGCGCCGGGGAGGTGCTGTCGGCAAGGTACCCGGCCTGCTCGACTCGCGCCGCTTCCGACCGGCGCGAGCGGACACCATCGATGAAGGCGTTGTGGACGATCGCAAGCAGCCAGGCGCGAAGGTTGCTGCCGGCACGAAAGGTACCGCGCCGCTCATAGGCGCGCACCAGCGCGTCATGCACCAGGTCCTCGGCCTCCGTGCTGTCGCGCGTCAGCGAGCGCGCATAGCGGCGCAGCGAACCGAGCTGTCCGACAATATCGAAGCGTGGCATCGACCGTTTCATGCCCTGTTTACGGAGCAGGGCAAGGTTTTAATCCGGCTACAAGCGATTTTTGTCCGATCTGGCGAACGACGCCGATGTGACAGGAACGTGGAGGGCGGCGCAGCCTCAAGATTGATGCAATCGAAAAGCGCTGGCGAAGCGCTGCCGTTTTGCGTATCACTCCGCCGCCATTGGAGCCGTATCGATGTTTGAAACCCTGCAGCCCGCCCCCGCCGACAAGATCCTTGCGTTGATTGGCCTTTATCGCGCCGATCCGCGTCCGGGCAAGGTCGATCTCGGCGTCGGCGTCTACAAGGATCGCGACGGCAGGACTCCGGTGATGCGCGCCGTGCGCGAAGCCGAGAAGCGGCTGCTTCAGGGCCAGGACACCAAGACCTATCTCGGCCTTGCTGGCGACACTGCCTTCGACACGGCGATGGCCAAGCTCACCTTTGGTGACAATGCGGACCTGTCACGCATCCGCACGGCGCAGGCGCCGGGTGGCTCTGGCGCGCTCAGGCTCGTGGCCGAGCTTTTGCAACGTACCCGAGCCGGCGCGACGGTGTGGCTGTCCGATCCGACCTGGCCGAACCACATGCCGGTGATGCGCGCCGCCGGTCTGCAGATCCGCGACTATCCCTACTTCGACGCCGCTTCCGGCTCGGTGCGCTTCAAGGACATGGTGGCGGCCCTGCGGACGGCTGAGCGCGGCGACGTGGTGCTGCTGCATGGCTGCTGCCACAATCCGACCGGCGCCAATCTCGATGCCGCGCATTGGGCCGAGGTCGCCGACCTGGTCGTCGAGCGCGGCCTGCTGCCCTTCGTCGACATTGCCTACCAGGGCTTTGGCGAGGGCCTCGACGCCGACGCCGCGGGCGTGCGGCTGCTCGCGGCAAAAGTCCCGGAAATGGTCGTCGCCTCGAGCTGCTCGAAGAACTTTGCCGTCTACCGCGACCGCGTCGGCGCGGCGATGATCCTGGCCAAGGACGGTGCGCACGCCGATGTGGCGATGAGCCAGATGCTGTCTGCGGCGCGCGCACTCTATTCGATGCCGCCGGACCATGGCGCGGCGGCGGTACGCATCGTGCTGGAAGACGCCGCTTTGCGCGCGGACTGGCAGGCGGAACTAGAGGAGATGCGGCTGCGCATGCTGCGGCTGCGCGTCGCCTTCGCCGAGGCGCTACGCCGGCAGTCCAATTCCGACCGCTTCGATTTCGTCGCCAGCCATCGCGGCATGTTCTCGCGCCTAGGCCTTTCGGAAGCTCAGGTCGAGCGGCTGCGCACCGAGCACGCCGTCTATATGGTCGGCGACAGCCGCATCAACGTGGCCGGCCTGCCCGAGGACGGGATGGACGCGCTCGCAAAGGCGATCGTATCGGTTCTGGACTGAGCCGCCGCGCAGCTGTGGACAACCGCCCTCGCGTCGGCTGCCAGCGTTGGCCGCGCGATGGGCGCAAGGATAGCATCGGCCTGATGAAACCCTCCAAGGACATTTCCCGGCTGATCGAGATCATGGCGGCACTAAGGGCGCCCAAGACCGGCTGCCCCTGGGATATCGAGCAGAATTTCTCGACCATCGCGCCCTACACGATCGAGGAAGCCTACGAGGTGGCGGATGCCATTGCGCGCGGCGATCTCGACGACCTGCGCGAGGAGCTCGGCGACCTGCTGCTGCAGGTTGTCTACCACGCGCAAATGGCTGAGGAGGCTGGCGAATTCGCCTTCGGCGACGTCGTCGAGGCGATCACCGCCAAGATGATCCGGCGCCATCCGCACGTCTTCGGCGACGAGGAGGCGCGCAGCGCCGGCATGGCCAAGGGCATGTGGGAAAAAATCAAGGCGGTGGAGAAGGCGGAGAAGCGCGATGCGCGCCTCGCCCGCGGGCTAGACCCAGAAGACAATGGCAAGGGGTTCCTCGACAGCGTGCCGGTGGCGCTGCCTGCGCTGACCCGGGCGCTCAAGCTGCAGGAAAAGGCGGCTCGCGTCGGCTTCGATTGGAGCGAGGCGGCCCCCATTCTCGACAAGATCGAGGAGGAGATCGGCGAACTGCGCGAGGCTTTGGCCAAAGGCGACGCAGCACCGATCAAGGACGAGTTCGGCGACATGCTGTTTGCCATCGTCAATCTCGGCCGCCACCTCAAGCTCGACGCCGAGGCCGCGCTCAGCGGCACCAATGAGAAATTCCGCACCCGCTTCCACTATGTCGAGCGAGCGCTGGAAGCCTCCGGCAACACGTTGGAAAAGGCGACGCTGGATGAGATGGAAGCGCTCTGGCAGCAGGCCAAGGGCGCGAAATAACCAGGCTTAATTGTTCTTACGGTGCAATCGGCTCTCGATCTCTTGCCGTGAGCTGTGCGTGGCATTGAGCGAAATGGTGACGCTGCCATCCTCATTGTCGACCCGCGAAACGACGTCGCCGTTGCGGTAGATCCAGTCGACAAGGCCAAACTGGGCTGGCGTCAGCGTCAGCGTCGTCGTTTCCAGTTCACCCGACATCCTCGTTTCGATAAGCGCCTTCAGCGCATCGATGCCCTCGCCGGTGACCGCCGATATGGCGACCGGCGGCGCCTTGGTGGCGGCGCCATCGGCCAGTAACCGCTCCCGGTTGCTCTCGTCGAGCAGGTCGATCTTGTTCCAGACCTCGATGACGCGCTTGGCGTCACTGGCATCGACGCCAAGATCGGCAAGGATGCGCTCGACATCCTCGGCCTGCGCCGCCGTATCGGGGTCTGAGATGTCGCGCAGGTGGATGACGAGGTCGGCTTCGACCACCTCTTCCAGCGTCGCCCGGAAGGCGGCAACAAGATGCGTCGGCAGGTCCGAGATGAAGCCGACCGTATCGGACAGGATGATGGGTGTGCCATGTGGCAGGCGCACGCGGCGCAGCGTCGGGTCAAGCGTGGCGAACAGCATGTCCTCGGCCAGCACCCCTGCCCCGGTCAGCTTGTTGAACAGCGTCGACTTGCCGGCATTAGTGTAGCCGACGATCGCCACAACCGGGAACGGCACCTTCTTGCGCTTGGCACGGTGCAGGTCGCGGGTGCGGCGCACAGTTTCCAGCTCATGCTTCAGCTTGATGATCTTTTCCTGCAACTGCCGCCGGTCGGATTCGATCTGCGTTTCGCCGGGACCGCCGAGGAAGCCGGCGCCGCCGCGCTGGCGCTCAAGGTGGGTCCAGCTCCGCACCAGGCGGCCCTTCTGGTAGTTGAGATGCGCAAGCTCGACCTGCAGCGTGCCTTCCTTGGTGCGCGCGCGCTCGCCGAAGATCTCCAGGATCAGCCCGGTGCGGTCGAGCACCTTGGCGTTGAATTCCTTTTCGAGATTGCGTTGCTGCACCGGCGTCAGCGGATGGTCGACGATGACCAGTTCCGCGTGGCGCTCCTTCACGATATCGGCGAATTCCGCCACCTTGCCGCTGCCGAGCAAGGTGGCCGGGCGCGGATCGGTGACGGTCACCACCGCGCTATGGACCGGATCGAGGTCGATGGCGCCGGCGAGGCCGACTGCTTCATCGTGGCGGGCCTCCGCGGAACGCGTCAGACGCGGCCGATTGGTCTCGTCCTCGCCTCGCGGCTGGCGGGTAAGCACGGGCACAATAACAATGGCCCGGGTCGGAGCTTTGTCTTCCGGCCTCAGCTGATGTGATGGTTTCCCGCGGACGCTGCGGTCCGCGTCTTTCTCACGTGCCAATCAGGCGCCCTGGCCTTCCTCGCCATCGAACATCTGAACCGGCTGGCTCGGCATGATCGTGGAAATGGCGTGCTTGTAAACGAGCTGGGAATGGCCGTCACGCCGCAACAACACACAAAAATTGTCGAACGAGGTGACCACGCCAGTCAGCTTCACGCCGTTGATGAGGAAGATGGTGAGTGGATTTTTGCTCTTGCGAACTGAATTCAGGAACAGGTCCTGAAGGTTTTGCGATCGTTCCGCCATTGTTCTTGTCTTTCGCCGATCCCCTTCGGTTTGCAGCCAATGCGCCAATTTATCCGGCACATGTCAAGCGCGCAAACACCCTCTTGCCGTCAATAACGACAAGCAGAACGAGATATATTGATTTTCATTCCATCTTTGCGGTTATCAGGCCGGACTTTTTTCCGCAACGTCAAAAAAGGCCTGGCGCAACGAAAGTGTCATGGAACCGGGGTGGCCATTGGCCACCGGAGCACCGTCGATTGCCACGATCGGCATGGCAATCGTGGTCGCGGAACTGATGAAGGCCTCGCGCGCCGCCTTGGCCTCGGCGACCGAAAACTTGCGCTCCTCGATCGTCAGGCCGAGTTTGGCGGCAACGTCGAACAGCGTCGTGCGGGTGATGCCGCGCAGGATCCCGTGCTCGGCCGGCCGCGTCACCAGCACGCCGTCCCTGGTGACGATCCAGGCGTTGGAGGAGCCGCCCTCGGTGACCATGCCGTCGGTGTCGACGAACCACGCCTCCTGGGCGCCGGCTTCCTTGGCCTTCTGCTTGGCCAGCACGTTGGGCAGCAGGCCCGTGCTCTTGATATCGACCCTGTCCCAGCGGTTCTCCGGCACGGTGATGACCTTTATGCCGGTCTCTGCGCGCCTGGCGGCAGTGGCGGGGTCCGCCTTCCTCGCGGTCACCACCAGCGACGGCGTGGTACCGGGCCCCGGGAAAACGAACTCGCGGCTGGCGACGCCACGCGTCACCTGGACATAGACGAGGCCGTTGACGACATGGTTGCGGCGCACCACCTCGCGCAGGATGAGCGGCAGCACACGCTGCGTCACCGGCCAGTCGATCGACAGTTCGGAAAGCGACCGGCTCAGCCGGCCGAGATGGCGCGGCATGTCGACAATGAAGCCGCGAGCCACCTCGCAGACCTCATAGACGCCGTCGGCGAACTGATAGCCGCGATCCTCGATATGCACCGAAGCGTCGGCATGAGCGACATAGCGCCCGTTCACATAGGCAATGCGCGGCATGGATCACCCCTGAAGACTTTCGGTTTGTTTAAGCGATTCCGCCGCGGCCGTAACCGGCAATCGGCCGGCTGGGCGCCGCTGGATCAAGTACAGCTGTCCTCAGACGCCCAGCGACTTCAGCTTGCGGTGCAGGGCGGAGCGCTCCATGCCGATGAACTCGGCGGTCTTCGAGATGTTGCCGCCGAAGCGGTTGATCTGGGCGATCAGGTAGTCCTTCTCGAACTGTTCGCGCGCCTCGCGCAGCGGCAGCGCCATGATGTGTCGGTCCGATTGGTTGGGCGTGCGCGGCATGACGTCGCCGATCTCCGACGGTAGCAGATCGGCGGTGATCGGGGCGTCGACGTCCTCGCCGCGCGCCAGGATCATCAGCCGTTCGACATTGTTGCGCAACTGCCGGACATTGCCCGGCCAGTTATGCGCCTGCAGCACGGCGAGTGCGTCGTCGCCGATGCGGCGCGGCCTGATGCCGGCCTGGCGCGCGATCTGCTTCATGAAATTGTCGACCAGATAGGGAATGTCCTCGCGTCGCTCGGCCAGCCCCGGCACCATGACCGGAACCACTGCCAGGCGGTGATAGAGGTCCTCACGGAAGCGGCCGTCGGCGATCATCGCCTCCAGGTTCTGCGAGGTGGACGAGATGATGCGGACATCGACCTTGACCCGCTTGGTGCCCCCTACCCGCTCGAACTGCTGCTCGACCAGCACGCGCAGGATCTTGTTCTGCGTCTCGCGCGGCATGTCGGCCACTTCGTCGATGTAGAGGATGCCGCGATGCGCCTCTTCCAGTGCGCCGACCTTGCGCTCGGTGCCGTTCGATTCGGTGCCGAACAGTTCAATCTCCATTCGCTCGGGCGTGATGGTGGCCGCGCTCAGCGTCACGAACGGTCCGGCCTTGCGCGTCGACAGCGCATGGATGGCGCGCGCCGCCAGCTCCTTGCCGGAACCGGACGGGCCGACGATCATGATGCGGCTGTTGGTCGGCGCGACGCGTTCGATGGTCTGGCGCAACTGGCTCATCGCCGAAGACATGCCGATCAGGTCGAAGGTCTCGCCGCTGCGTTGCTTGAGGTCGGAGACCTCGCGCCTCAGCTTCGAGGTTTCGAGCGCGCGCTCGGCGATCAGGATCAGTCGGTCGGCCTTGAACGGCTTCTCGATGAAATCGTAGGCGCCGCGGCGGATGGCGGAAACCGCCGTTTCGATATTGCCGTGACCGGAGATCATCACCACCGGGAGGTTGGGATGCATCGTCTTGATCTCGTCCAGCAGCGCGAGGCCGTCCAGGCGCGAGCCCTGCAGCCAGATGTCGAGGAAGATCAGCCTCGGCGCGCGATCTGCAATTGCTGCAAGCGCGCTGTCGGCGTCGAACGCCGTGCGGGTTTCGTGACCTTCGTCGCTCAGGATGCCTGCGACGAGCTCGCGGATGTCTTCCTCGTCATCGACGATGAGAATGTCAGACGCCATTACCGACCTTTTCAGTTTCTCTTTCGTGTTCGTTCCGGCCTTCGCCGCGAGGCGGCGTGGCAACGACCGAAGCCGGCGGCAGGATGATCGAGATCATCGCGCCGCGGCCACCGTGGAAATCCGCCGGCGCATCGTTGAGTTCGAGCCGGCCGCCATGGTCCTCCACGATCTTCTTGACGATAGCGAGGCCAAGGCCAGTGCCTTTTTCGCGCGTCGTCATATAGGGCTCGAGCAACCGCTGCCTATTCTCGCGCGGCAGTCCCCTGCCATTGTCGATGACATCGATTCGGATGGCGCCATTTTGACGTCCGGCTTGAATCCGGATTGTGCCGTCCGAACGATCTTTTGCTTCAAGTCCGTCAATGGCCTCGGCGGCGTTCTTGATGACGTTGCCGAAGGCCTGCGCCATCAGCCGGCTGTCGAAGGTGCCCTTCAGTGGTTCGCTGCCGAAATCGCGCTCGAAAGCGATGTCTGAACGACTGACCTCGACCAGGAACGAGGCTTCGCGCAGCGATTCGCGCAGGTCGATGGCCTTCATCTCCGGTTTCGGCATGCGCGCGAAGGCCGAGAATTCGTCGACCATGCGGCCGATATCCTCGACCTGGCGGATGATCGTGTCGGTGCATTGGTCGAAGACCTCGCGGTCCTCGGTGATGACCTTGCCGTAGCGGCGCTTGATGCGCTCGGCCGAGAGCTGGATCGGCGTCAGCGGGTTCTTGATCTCGTGGGCGATGCGCCTGGCCACGTCGGCCCAGGCCGAAGAGCGCTGCGCCTGCACAAGGTCGGTGATGTCGTCGACCGTCACGACATAGGATTTTTCCTCCGAGCCGTCATCGCCCGCCTCGATGGTTATCTGCACGTTGAAGGTCCGCTCGGCGCCGCCACGGTAGAAGGTCACCTGCTCGCGATAGACCGGCTTGCCCGATTTGCGGCCGATTTCGAAGACGCGGCCGACATGCGGCAGCACGGCGGACAGGTTCTGCCCGAGCGCGGCGCTGGCCGAGATCGCAAGCATGGTTTCTGCCGAGCGATTGACGATGGTGATGATGCCATAGGGATCGACGCCGATGACGCCGGCGGTGACGCCTGCCAGCACGGCTTCCGAAAAGCGCCTGCGCTCGTCGATCAAATCCTTGGCGGAGAGCAGCTCGTTGCGCTGCGATTTGAGCTCCAGGATCATGTTGTTGAAGGTGTCGCCGAGCGAGGCGACGTCGCCGTCGGAAAGTCTGACGGGCACGGCGACATCGAGATTGCCGGTCGCGACCTCGTCGGCGGCACCGATCAACTGGCGGATCGGCCGCACCAGCCGGTCGGCGACCGCTATGCCCGTCCAGATCGCCGACAGGATGACGATCAGCGTCAGCGACAGGTAAGGCAGCGCGAAGGCCACCTGTGAGGTGCGGCGGTTGTCTTGCAGGTTGCGGTATTCGTCGCTGTTGGACCGCACGATCTGCCGTGCCTTGATCACATCGGGATCGACCAGCCGGATGGTGTAGAGATAAAGACCTTCGATCTCGCGCAACTTGACGATGGCGCCCATGATGTTGCGGGTTCGCGGCTCGATCAGAACCGGCCTGCCGTCGGACGCCGTTTCCACCGCGCCCGGCGGGGCTCCGGCATGGCGAAGTCGGCATCGGTCTTGGCGCTCATCACAAAGGAGCCGTCGGGCTTGATCAGTGCGGCATGCGCCAGCGAGCGGCCAACCGCTTCCTTGTTCATCAGATCGAGGAAACCGGTACGGTCGAGGCCATAGAGCGTGCGCGAGGCATCGAGATCATAGGCCATCGACAACGTCGTGCCCTGCAGGTTGCGGGCATTTTCCTGCACATAGGCGTCGGCGATCGACAGCGAGGAATTGACGATCGTCTTGGTGCGGATCTCGAACCAGCGGTCGAGGCCGATGTCGAGCGTGATCGAGGCGATGATGGCCACCATGATGGCGGGAATGGCGGCGACCAGAGCGAACATCGCGACGATGCGCACATGCAGCCGTGAGGCCGCCTTGCCGTGCCGCCGCGCCATCACAATGCGGTGAACCTCGCGGCCGATCAACGCAATCAGGAATAGAACGAAGACAGCGTTGAGCGCGATCAGCGCCATCGTGGCTTTTGCATCCGGCGCGATCGGCGTCGCCCCGACCAGAATCGCAAAGGAGATCGCCGCCGTGATCAAAGCGCCGGCAATCGCCAGCACGCCGGGCAACGCCAGCAGCCGGCGTCTGTCCTCAACGCCGGGCTTGCTGAAAAGCGGTTCGTTCAGTGTCGGGGCCTGGGAAGCCATATCGCCGTTTAGAGTCATTGCTTGCGTCGGATGTATGCAACGCATTGTGGCGATTATGCAACAAGTGTGGCCAGGACGGAAATCTTTCCCCGGCTTATTCTGCTGGAAGGACCATCCGGCCAGGGTCGATCAGAGTCGCCCTAAAGGTCTGCGGACATGCCGGCAACGGGCGGACGAGCCTCCGCCGTGCGTGCTGGCCGGCATTCAACTCGCCATCCGCCCGCGCCGCAAGCCGCGTGGCGTTTGCCCGATCTCGCGACGCATCCAATATGCCATATGCGATTGGTGCGCGAAGCCTGCCTGATGTGCCACCTCGCTGGTGCTGAGGCCGCCGCCTAGTAACAGAGAGCGGGCGCGCTCGACCCGGCGCCGTAGGACGTAGCGGTGAACGGTCATACCTGTCGCCGCCTTGAACCATGTCCTGAGATGGGAACTGCTGGCGTTGGCAACGCGGCTCAGCCTGTCAATCGTTAGCGGCTCATGAAGGTGAGCATCGATATGCTCCAGGACGTGCCTGAGCTGAGTGTTCGACAACCGGACGGGTCGATCGGTCTCCCGATCGCCGAGGCCCAGCAGCCGCACCGCAAGCGCAACGCCGAGGCTTTCGATGAACAGGGGTTCGGTCGGCGCGCCTGTGTCGTGACCGCTTTTGAGCGCTCGCACGAGATGTTCGATCCGCTCATCCCGGACGAGATGGCGCGTGTCGAGCCGGCGCATTGTTGTGCCTCCCACCTGCCGCGCGACGTCTTCGAGCAAGGCGGACGGCAGGCGAACCTCGATTGTGCGGAACGCGGTTTCCGCCTCGAAACCGCCCTCCTGGTCAGCGGGCACGAAGTCGATGTCGCCAGCACGCCGCAGAAAGTGTCGTCCAACGTCACTGCAATAAGAATGGGTGGCCGCGCTGGCGTGAACCATGATCCTGTGGTGATGCGCTCGCGGCAGCCTGAAGGCGCCTGCTTCGACATGCCTCGAAACCATTGTTATGCCCGTCGGGACCTGGTCGGGATCGAGCTGTGCGTGCATACAGGTAGGCCTCGAATTCATAGCAAAACCTGTCCAAGATTTGGCGGTTCCTGCGCGACTTTCAATGCCGGCGCCCCCTAAACCCAAGCCTCGTTGCCAATGCAAAGAGGTTGATATGGGTTACTATGTTGTCGTCGGCGCAGGGCCGGTTGGACGCGAAACGGCTCGGCTGCTCGGTGAGGAAGGAAATAATGTCGTCCTCACCAGCAGGAGCTTGGGTTCCATCGATTTGCCCGGCGTCCGCGCGGTACAGGCCGACGCCGCGGATGCCGCCGAGCTGTCGCGCATGGCCCGAGGCGCCGATGCGATCTTCATGTGCGCCATGGCCGCCTATGATCGGTGGCCGACCGACTTTTTCCCCATCCTCGACGGCACGGTGCGCGCGGCGGAAGCCGCCGGCGCGAAAATTATCCTGCTCGGAAACCTCTACGGCTATGGTGAGAACGCCGAAAGTCCGCTGCACCCGGACTTGCCGCTCGATCCGACATCAAGGAAAGGTACGACCCGCACGATAATGTGGCAACGAGCACGCCGCGCCGATGCACCAGCCATCGAAGTGCGGTCCAGTGACTATCTTGGACATGGCGCGATCAGCTACTTCTCGCTGCTGGCCCTGCCCTCCGTCGTCGAGGGAAAACCCGTCTCGTTCGTGGGAAACCTCGATGCTGCTCACGCGTGGACGTTCACGAAGGATGTGGCCAGGACGCTTGTGGCGTCGTCCCGTTACACGGGCGAATGGGGACGGGCATTCCACGTGCCCTCGCAATATGCCTCGCCCCGTGAACTCATGCGGAAAACAGCCGCGATGCTCGGCAGGGAGCTTTCGGATCTGCACTCCTATTCCGTCTCCGAAATGGAGGCTCTGGGCCTGCACGAGGCCGTGGAGATGCGCTACCTCTTCGACCGCCCGCTGCTGGTCGACTCCTCCGACACCGAGCATCTTCTTGGCGTAACCGCCAGCAGCCTGGACGCGATGATCGCCGACACGCTGCGCGATCATCTTTGAGCAGTCGCGCGGCAGCATGGCGCCGGCTCGGGAGCCAATCTCCGGCTAGATCTGCCTCGAGGACTTGTAGACGTTGACGCCAAGCTCGCGGATCTTCTTGCGCAGCGTGTTGCGGTTGAGCCCCAGGAGCTCAGCCGCCTTGATCTGGTTGCCGCGCGTCGCCGTCATCGAAGCAAGGACCAGCGGGTATTCGACCTCGGCGAGGATGCGCTGGTACAGGCCAGCCGGCGGCAGATCACCGGCGAACGAAGCAAAATAGCGCTGCAGGAAATGCTCCACCGCCTGACCGATGGAGAGATCGTCGGGAATGAGATTGCCGCCGCCGGGGACTACCGGCCGCTCGCCGGTCTTGAGCTCGGCCTCGATGATCTCGGACGAGATCTCATCCTGAGAATAGAGCGCGGCCAGCCTGCGGATCAGGTTTTCCAGCTCGCGCACATTGCCCGGCCAGGGGTAGCGCTTCATCAACTCGATGCCGCCGGAGGAAATGCGCTTGGTCTGCAGCCCCTCGCTGGCGCCCTGCTTGAAGAAATGCCGCACCAGGTCCGGAATGTCCTCGGAGCGCTCGCGCAGCGCCGGCAGCCTCAGCGGCACGACGTTGAGGCGGTAGAACAGGTCCTCGCGGAACAGCCCCTGGTTTATCAGCGTGCGCAGGTCCTTGTTGGTGGCGGCGACGATGCGAACGTCCGTCTTGATCGGCGTGCGGCCGCCGACGGTCGTATATTCGCCTTGCTGCAGCACGCGCAGCAGGCGTGTCTGCGCCTCCATCGGCATGTCGCCGATCTCGTCGAGGAACAGCGTGCCGCCTTCGGCCTGCTCGAAGCGACCGGTGGAGCGGTTCTGCGCGCCGGTGAAGGCGCCCTTCTCGTGACCGAACAGTTCCGATTCTATCAAGTCGCGCGGGATCGCCGCCATGTTGATGGCAACGAACGGGCCGCCGCGGCGGCGGCCATATTCGTGCAGCGCGCGGGCCACCAGCTCCTTGCCGGTGCCGGATTCGCCGCTGATCATCACCGTGAGGTCGGTCTGCATCATGCGGGCCAGCATGCGGTAGATGTCCTGCATGGCGGCGGAGCGGCCGACCAGCGGCATCGTCTCCGGTTGGTCGTCGGCGCGCGCGTCGAGCTTCGGCCGTCTCGGCTCGGCCAGCGCCCGGTTGACGATGTTGAGCAGTTCGGTCAGGTCGAACGGCTTCGGCAGATATTCATAGGCGCCGGTCTCGGAGGCGCGGATGGCGGTCATGAACGTGTTCTGCGCGCTCATCACGATGACCGGCAGTTCCGGCCGCGCCTTCTTGATGCGCGGCAGCATGTCGAAGGCGTTCTCGTCCGGCATCACCACGTCGGTGATGACGAGGTCGCCCTCGCCCGCCGCCACCCAGCGCCACAGCGTCGAGGCATTCGAAGTGACGCGCACCTCATGGCCGACGCGCGACAGCGCCTGATTGAGCACGGTGCGGATGGCCGCATCGTCATCGGCGACCAGAATGTTGCCGCGTGCGGTCATGAGCGGTCTCCTTCAGCTTCTTCGTCGACACCGTGTGCGGTCTCCTTCCAAGCCGGCATCAGGATGCGGAACGTGGTTCCCCGCGGCGTCGAATCGCATTCGATGATGCCGCCATGCTCGCCGACGATCTTGGCCACCAGCGCCAGCCCGAGGCCGGAGCCGTTCGGCTTGGTGGTGATGAACGGGTCGAACAGGATCGGCAGTATGTCCTCCGAAACACCGGGACCGTTGTCGCGCACGCAAAATTCCAGCGGCAGGGACACGCGATCCTGCGTTCCCGGCACCGAAACACGGATGCCCGGCCGGAAGGCAGTGGACAGCACGATCTCGCCTTGCGGGTCCGAACCGATCGCCTCGGCGGCGTTCTTGACCAGGTTGAGGAACACCTGGATCAGCTGGTCGCGGTTGGCGAAGACCGGAGGAAGCGATGGATCGTATTCCTCCAAGATCTTGATCCGTTTCGCAAAACCGTTCTTGGCAATCGCCTTCACATGGTCGAGAACGACGTGGATGTTGACCGGGTAGCGGTCGATTGGCCGTTCGTCGGAAAAGACCTCCATGCGGTCGACGAGTGAGACGATGCGGTCGGTCTCGTCGGTGATCAGCCGGGTGAGCGCGCGGTCCTCGTCGGAGGCTGACAGTTCCAGCAACTGGGCGGCGCCCCTGATGCCGGACAATGGGTTCTTGATCTCATGCGCCAGCATGGCGGCAAGGCCGGTGACCGAGCGGGCGGCGCCGCGATGCGTCATCTGTCGGTCGATCTTGTCGGCCATCGACCGTTCCTGGAACATCACCACCACCGTGCCCGGGAATTCCGGCACCGGCGCCACGTAAAGGTCGACGACCTTTTCGATGCCAAGGCGCGGCGATGACACATCGACCCGGTATTCGTTGACCGGCGCCAGGCGCTCGCGCACCTGGTCGACAAGGGTGAGCAGCGGGCTGCCGAAGGGCACGAGCTTGGACAACGTGTTGCGGGCAAGCATGGTCGCGCTGGAGCGAAAGAAATCCTCCGCATCGGCATTGGCGAAGGTGATGAAGCCGCCGGCATCGACCATGATCACCGGGCGGCGGATGGTGTTCAGCACGATGTTGGCGGCGTCGACCATGTCCGGCCCTTGGGCAACTGTGGCCTTCATGCGGCGCTCCGCATCGATTCGGCGGGGTTGGAGAACACTTCACGCAGTTCGGCGATGACGCGAGCGGGCTCGAAAGAGGTGAGGATTGCCTTGCGTTGACCGGAAGTGGCGCCGGCGGCATGGCTATCGAGATACCACCCGAGATGCTTGCGCGCCTGGCGCAGCCCGCTTTCGACACCGTAGAGCGCCAGCATATCCTGATAGTGGCCAATGACGTAGTCGGCCAGGGCCAGCCGATCTCCGGGAATGCCTGGCGCCGTCTCTCCTGCCGCGGACGCCGCGATCCTGCCGGCGGTCCACGGTGCGCCATAATGCGCGCGCCCGATCATCACCGCGTCGGCGCCCGATTGATCGAGGATGGCAGCCGCTTCCGCCGGCGAGCCGACATCGCCATTGGCGACGACCGGGATCGAAACGGCTTCCTTGACCCGCGCGATGGCGCGCCAGTCGGCCTTGCCCTGGTAGAACTGACAGCGCGTGCGGCCATGCACCGTCACCATCCTCACGCCGGCCTGTTCGGCGCGGCGCGCCAGCATCGGCGCGTTGAGCGCGCTTTCGTCCCAGCCAAGCCGCATCTTCACGGTCACCGGTACCTCGACGGCGCCGACCACCGCCTCGATCAGCGACAGCGCGTGATCGAGATCGCGCATCAACGCTGAGCCAGCATAGCCGCCCGTCACCTTCTTGGCCGGGCAGCCCATGTTGATATCGATGATGTCGGCGCCCTCGCCCGCGGCGATCCGGGCGCCTTCGGCCATGTGCGCCGCCTCGCGGCCGGCAAGCTGGACCATGTGGACCGGCAGCCCGGAATGGCGGATGCGCAGGTCGCAGCCGGCCCTGCCTTTGGCAAGCTCTCCGCTCGCCACCATTTCCGACACGACCAGCCCGGCACCATGCCGATGGGCGCGCTGCCGGAACGCCTCGTCGGTTACTCCCGACATCGGCGCGAGGAAGACACGATTACGGATTATCACGCCGCCAATGTGGAGCGGCAGAGCCAATTTGGTCAATTCGGGCATGCACAAAAACCAAGCATATCTGATTGCTGCACATTCTCTAGCCAGTAGCAAGGCAATGTGCAACGCGCAATGACGTCAAATCAAGGCGCATTTGGGAAAAAGCTGGCCTTCGGCCAGCAAAGCGCAGTGCGTCGTTCAGGATACACAAAGGACGCTTTGGAATTCACAATTGGCGCACGATCTTTTCCGAAAACCGATTACACTTTTGCGGATCGTGCGCTAAGCCAATCGCAATGACTGACGCAAGCGAAAATCAGGCTTCGGGCGCGGATGACAAGGTCGCGGTGGTTATCGTAGCGGCCGGGCGCGGCGCGCGCGCCGGGCAAGCCAATGGACCGAAGCAATATCAACGCATCGGCGGCCGCGCCGTCATCGCGCGCACCTTGGAGACATTCCTCTCTCACCCGAGGACCGGTCCGGTCGTGGTGGCCATTCACGCCGACGACGGCGAGCTTTTCCGAAAGGCCGCGGGTGCGGATGCGGACCGTGTCATCACGGTCACCGGCGGCGATTCGCGCCAGGCCTCTGTCAGGCTGGGCCTGCTGGCGCTCAGGGATGCCGCGCCAGGCCGCGTGCTCGTCCATGACGCCGTACGCCCCTTTGTCGACGCCGGCCTCATCGACCGCACGATCGATGCCGTCGGCGAACGCCAGGGCGCGCTGCCCGCTCTGCCCGTCGCCGACACGCTGAAGCGCGAGTCGGCAGCCGGGATGATCGAGGAGACCGTATCGAGGAACGGACTGCATGCCGCCCAGACGCCGCAGGGCTTTCCCTTCTGGCCGCTTCTTGCCGCGCATGAAAAGGCCCATCATCTTGGCAAGGCGGATTTCACCGACGACGCCGCGATCGCCGAGTGGGCGCATATTCCGGTGAAAATCGTCCAAGGATCGCCGGACAACATAAAACTTACCTGGGCAAGGGATATTGCAATGGCCGATCAGCGGCTTTCCGGTGAACGGCCGCGCTTTCCGGATATCCGCACCGGCAACGGCTATGACGTGCATGCCTTCGAGCCGGGCGATCATGTCACGCTCTGCGGCGTCGTCATTCCGCACGACAGAAAGCTCTCCGGCCATTCCGATGCCGACGTCGGCCTTCACGCCCTCACCGACGCGCTGCTCGCCACCTGCGGCGCCGGCGATATCGGCACGCATTTCCCGCCGTCGGATCCGCAGTGGAAAGGCGCCGCCTCGAAGATCTTCGTCGAACATGCGGCCAAGCTGGTGCGCGGGCGCGGCGGACGCATCGCCAATGCCGACATCACGCTGATCTGCGAGGCGCCGCGCGTCGGCCCGCACCGCGAGGCGATGACGGCTGCCCTCGCCGCGATGCTCGGCATCGCCAGTGAGCGCATCTCGATCAAGGCGACCACCAATGAGAAGCTTGGCTTCATCGGCCGCCAGGAAGGCATAGCGGCCATCGCCACCGCCAGCGTAGTCTTTCCAGGTGAGGTTCCCGAATGAGCAACGCCGAACTCGCAAACGCCCTGCTTCTGGCCTGCCAGCAACGCGGCATCATGCTGGCGACGGCGGAAAGCTGCACCGGCGGCCTGATCATCGCCGCGCTCACCGACATTGCCGGCTCCTCCGCCGTGGTCGACCGCGGTTTCATCACTTATTCCAACGAAGCCAAGATGGAGATGCTCGGCGTTTCCGCCGCAACGCTCAAGACGCACGGCGCGGTCTCACGCGAAATCGTGCTCGAAATGGCGGCGGGCGCGCTGGCGCATTCGCGGGCGAGCCTCGCGCTCGCGGTCACGGGCATCGCCGGCCCGACCGGCGGTTCGGCCGACAAGCCGGTCGGCCTGGTCTGGTTCGGCCTTGCGCTGGCCGGCCAGCCGATCGTCGCCGAGCACCAACTGTTCGGCCACAAGGGGCGAGAGTTCATCCGCCATGAAACCGTGCGGCACGCGCTGGAACTCGGCCTGCGCGCGCTGGGCTAAACTCCGAACTCAGGCCGTTCTTGCGCCGTAGATCTGGTTGGCGCGCTTCTCGAAGGCCTCGGCAAACATGCGGAAGGCGCGATCGAACATCGTGCCCATCAACGCGCCGAGAATGCGGCTCTTGAACTCGTAGTCGATGAAAAAGTGCACCTCGCAGCCGCTATCGGCCGGGTCGAAGCGCCAGATATTGCTGAGATATTTGAAAGGGCCGTCGATGTATTTGACATCGATGGCCTTCTCGTCGGGCTTCAGCAGCACCTGCGTGGTAAAGGTCTCGCGGATCGCCTTGTAACCGATGCTCATGTCGGCAAGGAGGATGGTGCGGCCGTCGCGCTCCTTGCGCGAGCGCACGCTGAGCGCTTCGCACAGCGGCAGGAATTGCGGATAGGCCTCGACGTCCGCGACCAGCGCGAACATCTCCTGCGGCGTATGGGCGACGCGACGGATGGCTTCGAATTTCGGCATTCGGGGATCAGCTGGCTTTTTTGAGCTGCGCTTCCCGCGCCGCGCGCAGCCTGGCGAAATCCTCGCCGGCATGATGCGAGGAGCGCGTCAGCGGACTCGACGCCATGAGAAGGAAACCCTTGGTCTTGCCGATCGTCTCGAAGGACTTGAACTCCTCCGGGGTGACGAAGCGGATCACCGGATGGTGCTTCTTCGACGGCTGCAGATACTGGCCGATGGTCATGAAGTCGACATTGGCCGAGCGCAGGTCGTCCATCAGCTGCAGGATCTCGTTCCGCTCCTCGCCTAGACCGACCATAATGCCGGACTTGGTGAAGATCGACGGGTCGAGCTCCTTGACGCGCTGCAACAGCCGGATCGAATGGAAATAGCGGGCGCCCGGCCGCACCGTCAGGTAGTTGGACGGCACGGTTTCGAGATTGTGGTTGAAGACGTCGGGCTTCGCCGCCACGACGATCTCCAGCGCGCCGTCCTTGCGCAGGAAGTCCGGCGTCAGGATCTCGATCGTGGTCGAGGGCGCGGCGGCGCGGATGGCGCGGATGACGTCGGCAAAATGCTGCGCGCCGCCATCGGCAAGGTCATCGCGGTCGACCGAGGTGATGACGACGTGGCTGAGGCCCATCTGCTTGACGGCATGCGCGACGCGCGCCGGCTCATCGGCATCGAGCGCGGTCGGGATGCCGGTGGCGACGTTGCAGAAGGCGCAGGCGCGCGTGCAGATCTCGCCCATGATCATGAAGGTGGCGTGCTTCTTGTCCCAGCATTCGCCGATGTTGGGGCAGCCGGCTTCCTCGCACACCGTCACCAGCTTGTGCGACTTCACGATCTCGCGTGTCTCGGCGTAGCCCTTCGAGACCGGCGCCTTGACGCGGATCCAGTCGGGCTTGCGCAGCACCTCCTGGTCCGGCTTGTGCGCCTTTTCGGGGTGCCGCACGCGCGGCGCATTGGCGATCGTGTCGAGGACAGTGACCATCTCAAACCCGGTTCCTGAGCGATCGCCTGTCCGGCGCCCGCATTCCAACGTCACTTAGGACTTTTCGGCGCAAAGAAAAAGGCCACGCCGGCGCATGCCGCCACGGCCTTTTTCGCATAGCGGTATCGATGCCGGCTAACGGCGCACCAGCCGTCCTACAAAGATCAGCAGGCAGGCGCCAATGAAGCCCGTGATCAGATAGGCGAACCAGCCAACGCCGAAAGACTGGAAATTGAGAGCTTGCAGGATTGCATTCAGCACGACCGCGCCGACGATGCCCAAGATGATGTTCATGAAGATGCCGGTGTTGCTCTTCATCACCATCTCGGCGAGCCAGCCCGCCAAACCGCCGATGATGATGGCCGCCAGCCAGCCCACGCCATTCACGTCCATATGCCAACTCCTCCTGTGACGGGTGAAAATGCATCCGGAAACGAACTGCCTTGCCGCCGAGTTCCCCAGGCTTTCGCAGGCGAGTCTCTGGCGGCCAATTTATCATGCGTTCAACGGGCGGCCATAGGCGTCGAGCACGCTTTCCTTCATCATCTCCGACAAGGTCGGGTGCGGGAAGATGGTGTGCATCAGCTCTTCCTCGGTGGTTTCGAGGTTCATCGCCACCACAAAACCCTGGATCAGTTCGGTCACCTCGGCGCCCACCATATGCGCGCCGAGCAACTGGCCGGTCTTCTTGTCGAAGATCGTTTTGACGAAGCCCTGGTCCTCACCAAGCGCGATCGCCTTGCCGTTGGCGCCGAACTGGAAGCGACCAACACGAATGTCCTTGCCTTCGGCCTTGGCCTTGGCCTCGGTCAGGCCGACGGAGGCGACCTGCGGATTGCAATAGGTGCAGCCCGGGATCTTCAGCTTGTCGGTGGCGTGCACGCCGGGGAAATTGGCGATCTTCTCGATGCAGACCACACCTTCGTGCTCGGCCTTGTGGGCGAGCATCGGCGGTCCGGCGACGTCGCCGATTGCGTAGATGCCGGGCACGTTGGTCTTGCCGTAACCGTCGACGACGACGCAGCCGCGGTCCGTCTTGACGCCAAGCGCCTCCAGGCCGAGGCCCTCGATGTTGCCCTGCACGCCGACGGCCGAGATCATGCGGTCGGCGGTGATCTTCTCGACCTTGCCGTCCTTCATCTCGACATGCGCCGTCACCGAGTTGGCGCCCTTCTCGACCTTGGTCACCTTGGCCTCGAGGATGATCTTCATGCCTTGCTTCTCGAACTGCTTCTGCGCGAATTTCGAGACCTCGGCATCCTCGACCGGCATCACCGCCGGCAGCAGCTCGACCACCGTCACCTCGGCGCCCATGGTGCGGTAGAAGGAGGCGAACTCGATGCCGATCGCGCCCGAACCCATCACCAGCAACGACTTCGGCATTTCCTTCGGCACCATGGCTTCGAAATAGGTCCAGATCAGCTTGCCGTCCGGCTCGATGCCGGGCAGCGCGCGCGGCCGCGCGCCGGTGGCAAGGATGATGTGCTTGGCGGTGTAGGTGCCCTCGCCCTTGACGCCTTTCGGCGCTGGCGGCTGTGGCTCCATCGGCTTCTTGGCGGTCTTGGAGACGACGATCTCGCCCAATTTTTCGCCAGAAGGAGCCTTCGAAAGCTTGGCCTCGCCCCAGATGACGTCAACCTTGTTCTTCTTCATCAGGAAGGCGACGCCGCCATTCAGCCTCAGCGACACCTTGCGCGAGCGGTCGACGACCGCGGCCGTGTCGGCGCTGACCTTGCCGCCTTCGAGCTTCAGGCCGTAGTCCTTGAGATGATCCGAATAGTGCATGATCTCGGCCGAGCGCAGCAGCGCCTTGGTCGGGATGCAGCCCCAGTTTAGGCAGATGCCGCCAAGGTGCTCGCGCTCGACGATCGCCGTCTTGAAGCCGAGCTGCGCGGACCGCACCGCGGTGACATAGCCGCCGGGGCCGGAGCCGATGATGATGACGTCGTAGGATTCAGCCACGGGTTTCTCCCTGGTTTTCTAGAGTTCCAGCATCACGCGCACCAGCGGTGCCAGCGCCTTGCCGATGTTTCGCGTGTTTTCGGCATCGAGATGGACGCCGTCGAGTGGTGTAGTGGCGGCGACGCTTCCGGCGTCGAAAAAACCGCAGCCCGCCTCGTCGGCAAGTGCCGAATATTGCGGCGCCAGCCGCTTCGAGGCTTCGTCGCCGCCGGCGAACATTTCCTTGAACTCGGCGTTGTCGGTGCGCGTGACGGCGGGTGGCGCGACGATGAGGATCTGGGGTGCGGCCCAACCGAACGGGTAGTCGTGGCCGCGCACGATGTCGATCAGGCGCTGCATGCCCTGCTTGGCGGCGACCGGATTGCCGTGGATCCACGGCTTCATGTCGTTGGCGCCGAGCATGATGACGATCAGGTCGAGCGGCGCGTGACTCATCAGGATCGTCGGCAGCACTTTCGCGCCGTTGCGGTCGGCGCCGGCGAGATGATCGTCGAAAGCGGTGGTGCGGCCGTTCAGGCCTTCGGCGATAACCTCGACGCCGTCACCGAGCGTTGCCTTGAGCACGCTCGGCCAGCGGTCTTCCAGCGCATGGCGGCCGAGGCTGGCGGCGTCATAACCCCAGGTCAGCGAATCGCCATAGCAGAGAATTGTCTTCATGCGCTTGCCCCATCCCTGCCGAACCCTGCCGCCGAGCGCTTGAGCCGCCAGCGCACGAACAGCCAATGCATGATGATCGTCGCGACACCGGGAAGGATCATCCCGGCGATTATCGAAAGGTCGCTCGCGGTCGCCCGATTCTCGGCCGGCACTGAAAAGGTCCATCCCACCAGCGCCAGCAGCGCGAGACCGAAAAACACCAGTAGCCACCACAATGTCCGGTCGACGGCACGAACCGGGTCGGCGAAGAACTGCACGGCGAAGAAGAGGATCGTCACGACGACAATGATCAGGGCAGTCGCCGCGAAAACCAGTGTGTATTCCTCTTCCGCGCCGGTCAGGACGGCCAGCTGCTGCGCCACCAGCGTGCCGGCCGAGCTGGAGAGGAAGAAGGCAAAAAGGCTGGTGAAGAATTTCCGCACCGCCTTTCCCTTCTTACACCAGCATGCCCATCGGGTTTTCGATCATGCGCTTGAAGGCGCCGAGCAGTTCGGCGCCGAGCGCGCCGTCGACGGCGCGGTGATCGGTCGACAGCGTCACCGACATGACGTTGGCTATCGTGATCTCGCCGTTCTTGACCACTGCACGCTGCTCGCCGGCGCCGACCGCCAGGATCGTTGCGTGCGGCGGGTTGATGACGGCGGCAAAATCCTTGATGCCGAACATGCCGAGATTGGAGACCGCCGTGGTGCCGCCCTGATATTCCTCCGGCTTCAGCTTGCGGCTGCGGGCGCGGCTGGCCAGATCCTTCATTTCGTTGGAGATGACCGACAGCGTCTTTTCGTCGGCATGGCGGATGATCGGCGTGATGAGCCCGCCCGGGATCGAGACCGCGACGCCGACATCGGCGTGCTTGTGCTTGACCATGGCGCTGTCAGTCCACGAGGCATTGGCGTCCGGCACCGCCATCAGCGCCATCGCCATCGCCTTGATCACCATGTCGTTGACCGAGAGCTTGTAGGCGGGAACCTCGCCCTTTTCGGTCTTCTTCACCGGCGCGGCGGCGTTGAGCTGTGTGCGCAGAGCCAGCAGCGCGTCGAGTTCGCAATCCAGCGTCAGGTAGAAATGCGGGATGGTGCTCTTGGCCTCGACCAGGCGGCGCGCGATGGTCTTGCGCATGTTGTCGTGCGGGACGAGTTCGTAGGAGCCTTCGGCGAACAGCTTCAGCACCTGGTCGTCCGACATTGGCTTCGGCGCTGCCGCCGGAGCTGCCGCCGGAGCACCGGCAGGCGCCTTGGCGGCTGGCGCTGCTTTCGCGCCGCCGCCGGCAATCGCTGCCTCGACATCGGCCTTGACGACGCGGCCATGCGGGCCCGTGCCGGTGACATTAGCCACATCGACGCCGGCATCCTTGGCGATGCGTCGGGCAAGCGGTGACGCGAAGGTGCGCTCGCCGCCAGCGTGGCCATTAGCAACCGCAGCGGGCTCTGCCTTGGCCGGCGCGGGCGCCACGGCGGCTGCCGGCTTCGGCGCTTCCGCCTTCGGGGCCTCGGCTTTCGGAGCCTCGGCTTTGGGCGCGGCACCGCCATCGCCCTTCGCCGCGGCGCCGGCATCCTCGCCTTCGCCGGCAAGAATGGCGATCAGCGCATTGACCTTGACGCCTTCGGTGCCGGCCGGAACGACCAGCTTGGCGACGGTGCCTTCATCGACGGCCTCGACTTCCATCGTCGCCTTGTCGGTCTCGATCTCGGCGATCACGTCGCCCGGCGAGACCTTATCGCCTTCCTTGACCAGCCACTTGGCGAGATTGCCTTCTTCCATCGTTGGCGAGAGCGCCGGCATGGTGATGTTGATGGGCATCGCTCACTCCTGAATGAATTTGAACAGGCCGCGCATGACGGTCAGCGTGGCGACGATAAACACAGGTGGCAAGACCCCGAAATGAAAGCTGCTTTTACTCATTTCGAGGCTCATCATGCCACCGGTTTGATCAACCTGTGCGGAACCAGTTGCGACAATTGCCAGGACAAGCGAAGCGACGCCGCTGAGCACCAGCAAGACCGCATCGAACTTTCCTGTCATCGAGCGCACGAAAAAGGCCACGGCAATGGTAGGGACAATGACGGCGGCCAGAACCCAGAGAGACGGCATCCGCGTTGTTTCCTAGCGATAGGTGACTGCTTTGACCGCCTCGACGACCTCGCCGACATTGGGCAACGCCAGCTTTTCGAGGTTCGCCGCGTAAGGCATCGGCACGTCCTTGCCGGCGATGGTGATGACCGGCGCGTCGAGGAAGTCGAAGGCGCGCTGCGACACCTGGTTGGCGATATGGTCGCCGACCGAGCTCTGCGGGAAACCTTCCTCGACCACGATCAGGCGATTGGTCTTCTTCACCGAAGCGATGATGGTGTCGAAGTCGAGCGGACGGATCGACCTGAGGTCGATGATCTCGGCGTCAATGCCCATGCCGCGTAGTTCAGCCTCGGCCTTCACCGCATAGGTCATGCCGATGCCGAAGGAGACGATGCTAACGTCCTTGCCCGGCTTGTGGATGCGCGCCTTGCCGATCGGCAGCACGAAATCATCGAGTTTCGGCACGTCGAAGGACTGGCCGTAGAGGATCTCGTTCTCCAGGAAGATGACCGGGTTCGGATCGCGGATCGCGGCCTTCAGTAGGCCCTTGGCGTCGGCGGCCGTGTACGGCATCACCACCTTCAGCCCGGGAACATGGCTGTACCAGGCGGCATAGCACTGCGAGTGCTGCGCGGCGACGCGGGCGGCGGCACCGTTCGGCCCACGGAAGACGATCGGCGCGCCCATCTGGCCACCCGACATATAGAGCGTCTTGGCGGCCGAGTTGATGATCTGGTCAATCGCCTGCATGGCGAAGTTGAAGGTCATGAACTCGACGATCGGCTTCAGGCCAGCCATCGCGGCGCCGACGCCGACGCCGGCGAAGCCGTGCTCGGTGATCGGCGTGTCGACGACGCGGCGCGGTCCGAATTCCTGCAGCAGGCCTTGCGTGATCTTGTAGGCGCCCTGGTACTCGGCGACCTCCTCGCCCATGACGAAGACGTCGCCGTCGCGGCGCATTTCCTCCGCCATGGCGTCACGCAGCGCCTCGCGCACCGTGGTCGACACCATCTCGGTGCCGGCCGGGATGTCCGGATCGGCGGCGACTTCCGCTCTCGGCGCCGCCGCGACGGGTGCCGCGGCCTCGCTCTTGGCCGCAACAGGCGCAGGTGCTGCCGCCTCAGGCTTGGCAGGCTCCTCGCCGATGCCTTCGCCGGCCTTGTCGACGTCCTCGCCGTCAACCGCGATCACAGCGATAACGGCGTTGACCTTGACACCTTCGGTACCGGCGGGAACCACGATCTTGGCGAGCGTGCCCTCGTCGACGGCTTCGACTTCCATCGTCGCCTTGTCGGTCTCGATCTCGGCGATGACGTCACCGGCGACGATCTTGTCGCCCTCGTTCTTCAGCCATTTGGAAAGATTGCCCTCTTCCATCGTCGGCGAGAGCGCGGGCATGAGAATTTCGATCGGCATGTCCTTGCCCTCCCTTTACAGTACGATGTCGGTCCAGAGCTCGGACGGATCCGGCTCGGCGTCGTTCTGGGCAAATTCGGCGGCGTCGGCGACGATGTCGCGGACCTCCTTGTCGATGGCCTTGAGCTCGTCCTCGCTGGCCCATTTCTTGTCGAGCAGCCGCGCCCTGACCTGCTCGATCGGGTCATGCTCGGAGCGCATCTTCTGCACTTCTTCCTTGGAGCGGTACTTCGCCGGATCGGACATCGAATGGCCGCGATAGCGGTAGGTCTGCATCTCCAGGATCAGCGGGCCGTTGCCGGCGCGGCACCATTCGGTGGCGAGATCGGCGGCGGACTTGACGGCGCGCACGTCCATGCCGTCGACCTGGATGCCGGGGATCTTGAAGGATGCGCCGCGATGGGAGAAATCGGTCTCGGCCGAGGAGCGCGACACCGAGGTGCCCATGGCGTAGCGGTTGTTCTCGATGATGAAGATCACGGGCAGCTTCCACAGCGAGGCCATGTTGAAGCTTTCGTAGACCTGGCCCTGGTTGGCGGCGCCGTCGCCGAAATAGGTCAGCGACACGTTCTTGTTCTCGCGATAGCGGTTGGCGAAAGCGAGACCGGTGCCGAGCGACACCTGCGCGCCGACAATGCCGTGGCCGCCATAGAAATGCTTCTCCTTGGAGAACATGTGCATGGAGCCGCCCTTGCCTTTGGACAGCCCGCCCCGGCGCCCGGTGAGCTCCGCCATGACGCCGCGCGGCGACAGGTCCATCGCCAGCATGTGGCCGTGGTCGCGATAGGCGGTGATCATCTGGTCGCCTTCGATCAGCGCCATCTTCATGCCGGTGACGACGGCTTCCTGACCGATATAGAGGTGGCAGAAGCCGCCGATGAAGCCCATGCCGTAGAGCTGGCCGGCCTTTTCCTCGAAGCGGCGGATGAGCAGCATGTGCCGGTAGGCGGCGAGCTCATCGTTCTTGGTGAAGTCGGCAGGCTTCGGGGCCGAGAGCCCTTGTGATTTACCGTCGTTTTTGGATTTGGCAGGCGCTTTTCTGGCGGCGGTGGCCATGCATCACTCCCTGTTGGCGTCTCTTCGCGGACATTTAGAGCAGGATGAAATCCGCTCCGAGGGAGATCGTCTCTCCCCACCGATTTGAGCGAGGCTAACATGCGGGAAAGCATTGCGCCATGCTGAAAAATGCATGGCTGGCATGCGTCTAAGCGATTAAAATCATTGAAAATATAGGCGATTAACTGGAATTCAGTTATTTCGCTGATACCGGCAACATGACGGTGATTTCGTCGGCGTGGGAGAGATTGAGCGCCTTACGAGCCTGCTCGTCAAGCATATCTTTCTCCAGCGTGCCCTCGTGCATGAGCTGGACACGCCGCTCGAGATCGACCCGGCGCGCCTTGACGGTGTCGAGCTGCGCCTGCAGTTCGACCGCCCTGGCTTGGAGCTGGTACTTGGAATAGATGCCGAACTCGCCGTGATAGGCATGGAAGCCGAAATAGGCCAGGAACAGCACGCAGAGCGAGGGGACGATCAGCCGGCCGGTGTTTCTCTGCTTGTGCTGACGTGTCCACATGATCCAGATCCTCGCGGCCGCGAACCCGAACGGCCCGAGAATCTTTTTCGCTCCATTGTGCTTAATGGACGGTTACGGATGGACGTATCCAGTGCCCCAAAACGAAAAAGGGCGGGAACGCCCCGCCCTTCCTAGATATAACGATGGGATGCCAGATCAGGCCTTGACCACCGACTTGCCGGCGTAGCGTGCCTGCTTGCCCAGCTCTTCCTCGATGCGGATCAGCTGGTTGTACTTGGCCATGCGGTCGGAGCGCGACAGCGAGCCGGTCTTGATCTGTCCGCAATTGGTGGCGACAGCGAGATCGGCGATGGTCGAGTCCTCGGTCTCGCCCGAGCGGTGTGACATCACCGCGGTGTAGCCGGCCTTGTGCGCGGTCTCGACGGCGTCGAGCGTTTCGGTCAGCGAGCCGATCTGGTTGACCTTGACCAGGATCGAATTGGCGACGCCCATGTGGATGCCGTCGCGAAGCCTTGCCGTGTTGGTGACAAACAGATCGTCGCCGACAAGCTGCGTCTTCTTGCCGATGAGGTCGGTCAGGATCTTCCAGCCTTCCCAGTCGTCCTCGGCAAGGCCGTCCTCGATGGTGATGATCGGATAGTCGGATGCGAGCTTGGCCAGGTACTTGGCCTGCGCCTTCGGATCGCGGGTCTTCTTCTCGCCCTCATAGACGTAGTTGCCGTCCTTGAAGAACTCGGTCGCTGCGCAATCGAGGCCGAGCGCAACGTCCTCGCCCGGCCTGAAGCCGGCCTTCTCGATCGATTCCATGATGAAATCGAGCGCTGAGGGTGCGCTCTTCAGATTGGGGGCGAAGCCGCCCTCGTCGCCGACATTGGTGTTGTGGCCGGCATCCTTGAGCTTCTTGCGCAGCGTGTGGAAGATTTCCGAGCCCCAGCGCACGCCGTCGCGCAGCGTCGGCGCGCCGACCGGCAGGATCATGAATTCCTGGAAGTCAATTGGATTGTCGGCATGCGCGCCGCCATTGATGATGTTCATCATCGGCACAGGCAGCACGTGCGCCTTGGCGCCGCCGACATAGCGGTAGAGCGGCAGGCCGGCCGCTTCGGCCGCGGCCTTGGCGACCGCCAGCGACACGCCGAGGATGGCATTGGCGCCGAGCCGGCTCTTGTTCGGCGTGCCGTCGAGCTCGATCATCGTCTGGTCGATGTGGATCTGGTTCTCGGCTTCCATGCCGCCGATCGCCTCGAACAGCTCGCCGTTGACGGCCTCGACGGCGCGCTGGACGCCCTTGCCGAGATAGCGCGGTCCGCCGTCGCGCAGCTCGACCGCTTCATGGGCGCCGGTCGATGCGCCTGACGGTACCGCGGCGCGGCCCATCGAGCCGTCTTCCAGCACCACGTCGACCTCGACGGTCGGATTTCCACGGCTGTCCAGGATTTCACGCCCGACTATGTCGACGATGGCGGTCATTGCGATGTCCCCGATTGATCGATTGAAGCGTCGCGCCCCTCTTAGCCAAAGTGCCGCAAAAGGCAATCGGGCCGCGGGCAAATATTGCCGCCCGGCCGATTCACGAAGCGCAAATTTCTGTCATCATAAG
Source organism: Mesorhizobium sp. M4B.F.Ca.ET.058.02.1.1 (assembly GCF_003952505.1). Lineage (NCBI taxonomy): Bacteria > Pseudomonadati > Pseudomonadota > Alphaproteobacteria > Hyphomicrobiales > Phyllobacteriaceae > Mesorhizobium > Mesorhizobium sp. M4B.F.Ca.ET.058.02.1.1. Next base: position 883,704 of record NZ_CP034450.1, read on the forward strand.
TCATGCGCGGCACGCCGCTTTCTGGTCTATGATTCTGCTTGCGCGGGGCGAAACAGGAGGAGTTTCGCCATGTCCCAGTTGAGCGGTATCGTGAGTTTGTTCCTGATCGCGGCAGCGTTCCTGACGTCGTGCGACAACCAGCAGCCCCAGCAGGGCGCCGCGCAACTGTCGACACTACAGGCAGCGCAGTAGGATCTTCCAGAAGAAGGGCCCCCGCATGTGCGGGGGCCTTTCGATTGCGACCTGCCGACTTGGCGATCAATGCCAGTAGGGCTTTACGTGGTAGTATTCGAATGACGCATCGCGTGCCGCCTCGCCGTCGGCGCCGGTTAGCTCGTCGATCGAATAGGCCGGGGCGGCCTTGAGCTGCTCCTTCGTGAAAGCGACGACGTAGCCGCCCATATTTTCGTCATAATCGAGGCTTGCCCACGGAATGGCGTGATACTTCTCGCCCATGCCGAGGAAACCTCCGAAGCCGATGACGGCGAACATGATGCCGTTCGACATCTTGTCCAGCATGACGTCCTCGATGCTGCCGATACTGTCGCCTGCGGTATTGTAGACCGACGTGCCGATGACGCGCGAGGCGGCAATGGCTTCGGTGTGGCCAGACGGGGTAGTCATAGTGCTGCTCCTCTCGGTTAATGCCTGTTTTGACAATGAGGGGAGCGGGCGAAGGTTCCCGACTTTGTGCTTAGCTGTCGGTGAGGATGAACGTCACTTTCATGTTGACGCGATAGGCGATGATCTTGCCATCCGCGACGACGATCTTCTGGTCCTGGATCCAGGCGCCCTCGACGTTCTTCAAAGTTTTTGCGGCGCGGGCAATGCCCTTCTCGATGGCGTCCTGAAAGCTCTTCTTGGACGACGATGTGATTTCGGTGACGCGGGCGACAGACATGGCTTCCTCCTGCCAAGACGCACATTTGCGAGGATGAAGGTAACGCCGGGTATCTGCAACCACAAGCCGGCGCACGAATGGCCCGGACCAGCGCTGATTGTCAGCGCCCCTTGGCTACGCGGTCGAACGCCATCAGCCTTTCGAGCAATGCCCGAAGGTCCTTCAACGGCACCATGTTAGGGCCGTCGGAGGGAGCATTGTCGGGATCCTGGTGCGTCTCGATGAACACGCCGGCAACCCCGACCGCCACCGCCGCGCGCGAGAGCGTCTCGACGAAGCGGCGCTCGCCGCCGGTCGAGCCGCCCTGCCCGCCTGGCTGCTGCACCGAATGCGTGGCGTCGAAAATCACCGGCGCTCCGATCTCGGCCATGACCGGCAGCGCGCGCATGTCGGAGACCAGCGTGTTGTAGCCGAAGGAGGCGCCGCGCTCGGTCACCAGCACATTGGCATTGCCGGACCCGGTGACCTTGGCGACGACATTCTTCATGTCCCACGGCGCCAGGAACTGCCCCTTCTTCACATTCACGACCTTGCCGGTCAGCGCCGCGGCGATCAAAAGGTCGGTCTGGCGGCTGAGAAAGGCCGGTATCTGCAGGATGTCGACATGCGGGGCGACCAATGCGCACTGCTCGTCGGTGTGGACGTCGGTCAGGATCGGCAGCGCGAATTCCATGCGCAAATCGTCGAACACCGGCAGCGCCGCATCCAGCCCGGCGCCGCGCGCCCCGCTCAAGGAGGTGCGGTTGGCCTTGTCATAGCTGGTCTTGTAGACGAGCCCGATGCCGAGCTTTCCGGTGAGTTCCTTCAGCGCGCCGGCCATGTCGAAGGCATGCTGGCGCGATTCCAGCTGGCATGGCCCGGCGATCAGCGACAGCGGCGCGGCGTTCGAGAAGACGACGTTGCCGACGGTCACGGACGGATTGGGCGCCAGGGGTTTGTTCATTTTGTCTCCCGGAAGATGAAGGCGGCGCCCTGCCCGGGCGCTGGCCTGACGATAATATCATTGCCGCTCATGTGATGTGCGATGGCGTTGGCCGCAAGCAGGCGCGCGGCGATGGCGCTGCTGCGGACCGAGAAAACGATGGCGGCAAAGCGCAGATGCGGCGACGCTTCTATCGGAACGTTGCAGCGCGAGGCAAAGGTCCCGGGCTCCAGGACGGTCAGGGTTGCGTTCGGCAACTCTATCGCATCACCTTCCGAACTTTGCTTGCCGGCAGCCGTCGTGAGCAGCCCGATCTGACCAGAAGGCCTGTCGCTCACAGCGATGACTTCGACGATGCCTGTTACGCCGTTGGCATGCGCCTGCAATGCAGTGCGGTCGATCTTCGGTGCATTGATGCGCTCACAAGCGAAAAGGAAAGCGTCATCGGCATCCTTGCTGGCGCAGAAGGCCAGCTTGAAGGACGCCAAATCGCTCTTGCCGCTCGCATCGGTGAAACCACGGGAGAAACTCAGCAACTCCCCCGCCGACATCCCGGCTCCGACATAACGAACATGGTCGGCGTCGGCATCGCCGGTTCCGAGCACGACAGCGGAAAAGCCTTCGTCACCGAGGTTCTGCCGGTAGAGACGATCGCGCGCGACGAACACATTGCCTTCGCCTATCGCCCGGTCCGTCTCCAGGTCGTCGCCAACCGCCAGCGGCTCCAGGTAGGTGCCGTCGGCGAAAAAGACACAGCAGTTTTCGGTGCCAAACGGGTGGATGCCGGTCGGCGCCACGACAAAACCGAGTGAACCCAGCCGCACCCGCGCGGCATCCAGGCGCGCTGTCGGCAGCACCAGATGGTCGAGCGGATGAGCCTGCGTCGTTTTGATCATGCCGGCGCGGTGTGCATTATTCCGGAAGTCGGTTCAAGGGGCTCGGCGATGTTGTCCGGCCGGCCTGCCATTCTCCGGCACCGGGGCCAGTCTTGCCATCGCGGAAGGCCACCCTAGCTCACAACCATGGGAAGAACCGTCCTCATGGCCATGACGATTGCGGCGATTGTAATTGTCGCCACTCTGGTGCTGACCGCGCCGAAACGGGGCGGCGTCGATCCGGCCGAGACATCCGCCGTTCAAACAGAGTGAGGCCGCCGGCACCTGCATTTCTTGCGGATGCAACTATATTGCTGGTATAGGCGAATTGTCGTCAACTCTGACTTGAATTGACGACATACGATAAGGTATCCCCGCGTGGGGGTCCTCAAATCTTGCCTTGAATGGATTGTTTGCGCGATTGCGGTTCGCTCCCGGATGGCGATCGTTGCTCCATTTTTAGTGGCTGAATAGAGTGGCAGATGACCGGCGACAGCACGCTCAGGATATTGCGGATCACGCCGCACTTTTATCGGCCAGGCACATGGCCGGTCGCCTTCGATCCGGTCGGCGGCCTGCAGAATCAGACATGGACAATCGCCAATGCGATGGACGAGGCCGGCGCCGCCCAGACCATTCTGACCACGTTCATTCCCGGAAGCCCGAGAGAGGTTCAGCTTTCGCCGAGGATGCGCCTCAAATGCGCAGGCTTCTGGCTGCCGGAGTTCGCCGCCGGCCCGCTGCTCTGCTTCACCTGGTTCCTGGCCGCATTGCCGGAGCTGCTTCGAGCACGCGGCCGCTATGATGTCGTCCATATCCACTTCAACCACTCGGTCTGGTGCCGGGCCATGGCCATTCTGGTCTCCAGGCTGAAGATACCTCTCGTCGTATCGATGAACACGCAGCTCTGGTCCGGGCTCCAGCATGCACTGCGGCTCAAGGGGAAGACGTATGATGTCACCCGCTGGCTGGAACGCTATGCTTTGATGTCGGCCGACCGTGTTGTCGCACTCACCGAGCGTTACGGTAGGGAAGCCGTAGCGGAAACCGGGCTGGATCGCCGCGTGGCGGTGATCGCTGACGCTGTCGACGCCGAAGCGTTCGGCCGTCCGATCGACCCGGACGCGCTTCAAGCCTTTCGCTCCGAGCATGGCATCCCCGAGGGGCGGCTTGTGGTTAGCTTCATCGGCCGCATCAGCCCGGAAAAGGGTTGGCAGGATTTGCCGGCCCTGGCCAAGCGCCTGGCCGAAAAGGGCGTGTTTTTGTTGATTTGCGGCGATGGCCCCGACCGGCGCAAACTGGAAGCGGCGCTTGCCGCCATTTCGCGCCCGGACTGTTTCGCTATCACCGGTTTTGTTTCCCCGACGGAGGTGAAAAAGGCTCTGCAGATTTCCGAAGTCCTGGTTCTGCCGTCGCGGCGCGAGGTCCTGGGCAGCGTGTTGCTCGAGGCGATGGCCACCGGCCTGCCGGCAGTCGCCTATGCCGTTGGTGGCGTCGCCGATGTCGCCGGCAATCCGCCGGCATTGGCATTGGTGCGGGACGGCCAGCGTGACGATTTGATCGCCCGCACGATCGAGCTTCTGGACGAGAATCCACTGCGAAGCACCCTGATCGAGCGCGGGCGCCAACGGGTCGGGGATTTCGCGGTGCATTCGGCGGTTGCCCTCAACCTCGAGCTTTATGCCTCGATCCTGTCGGGATCCGGCATCGGCTCGCGAAACCGGGGCGACGTCCTGGCCTTTCAGGAGGACGGCGGTTCGCCGGATGGCGCTTGATCAATTTCGTCACCACGCGCAGCCACGCCTACACCGTCCGTCATCTGGTCCGCCAATTGGGCGATGCGCGCCGCTGGAGCTACGAACGCCTTTTCCGGCAAAAGGAACTGCGCGCCGGCACCTGGGTCTTCACCGATCACGAACGGCTGTCGTCCTTCGAGATCGCGCTGGCCGCGAAGGTCGCGAACAAGCTCGAGCAAGGCAGCTCGCGGGTGCTCAACCATCCCGCTCGCGTGCGCGGCCGACACGATCTGCTGAAGGCGCTGCACGAGGCCGGGATCAACCAATTCTCTGTCTGGCGTTGCGAAAGCCAGCCGCGGCCAAACTCCTTTCCGGTGTTCATCCGCAACGAGTTCGACCATCTGTCGTCCGATTTCGAACTGATCGCCGACCAACAGGCGCTCGACGCAACAATCGCCCGCATGAAGGAGAACGGCATTCCCTTGGCTGGCAAGTTGGTGATCGAATATGCCGGCCAGGAAGTCAGCCCCGGTGTGTGGCAGCGTTTCGCGACCTACCGCGTCGGCTCTCGGCTGATCGCCCACCATAATGCGGTCGACTTCCGCTGGGCAGCCAAGGATGTCGAGGACAAGACCCGTCTTCTTGCCCATCCGATGTTTGGCGCCTTCGTCGAGAATGAGCGCCGTTTCGTCACCGACAATCTCTATGAGGACGTGCTGCGACAGGCCTTCGATCTGGCTGGCATCGACTACGGCCGCGCCGACTTCTCGCTTGTGGACGGGCACCCGCAGATTTTCGAGATCAACACCAACCCGGCGCACGGCTCGCACCGCACGATCTACCGCGAGACGTTCCCGGCCAGGGTCGAGACGCAGCGGCTGAGCGAGGACAGGCTCTATGCGGCCCTGAGCGCCATCGACATGCCGATTGGCGCGGGGATCGCGCTCGACGATCCGGCGCTACGCACACAGCAGGTATTCAGGCGGCTTTTCCTGGGGTTGAAACGTGCTTGAACGCGCCCTGCGGCAACCGCACCCTGGTGACACGCCGGTCATTTTTGAGACCGTCGACCGGTTTGATTTCGGCTCGCGGGAATTCCGCCTGCTTTTCAATCGTGCCCGGGCAACGGCTTTCCAGCATCCCGATTGGCTGACGGCCTTCTATCGCCATCTTGCGCCGGCGCATGGCGTCGAGCCGCTGGTGGTGACCGGCCGGGATGCCGCCGGCGACCTCCAGCTCGTCGTGCCGCTTGTGCGCCGCCGCGCGAAGGACGGATCCCGCTCGATCGAATACGCCTTCCTTGGTGTCACCGACTATGCCTGTCCGATCGTTGCCGAAGGCCTTCGGCTCGACGAGAGGACCGCGCAGGCCTTTCACCATGCCCTGGGTTCCCATGCCGGGCTGAAAATCGGCCCGGTCCATCATCAGCATGTGCAGCAATGGCGCTCGCTGCTGGGGAGCGAGCCGCTGGCGCTTGGCTTCGGCGCGCATGCCGTGCGCTATGGCTTCCCCTATGGCGAATGGCGGCGCGCCAACCTGGGCAGCCATCGCGCGGCGGCGCTTGATCGCAAGGCACGCCGTCTCGATGATACAGGCGAGCTTCGGCTGGAGCTCCTGGAATGCGATGCGGTGCGCTCCGCAATGATGGCGGGACGCGATTTCCGGTCCGGGCGCTTTCCGGATGATCCGCTGCAGACGGCGCATGGTCTCGAATTCTACATTGATGTCGCCACCAGCGGAGCGCGCTCCGGCCTGGCTCAAACCTGGCACCTGGTTTCAGGCGAGAGCACGGTCGCTCTCGTTTTCGGGCTGATCGACAAAAGCAGCTTCCGCTACGTTCTGCTCTGCTGCAACTACGTCGCCCATGCGCGCTATTCTCCGGGGCGCCTCGCGCTGGACCGTGTCATGGCGGCTTGGGCGGCCAGCGGCGGCGAGACTTTCGATTTCACCATTGGCGACGAGCCTTTCAAGGCTGATTTCGGCTGCTCTCGAACCCCCATGCACGAGTTCCGCCTGTGACAGCCTTGCCGAATTCCTTGCCAGTCGCACAGGGAGAAGTCGTCACCCCCGGATCGCGGTGGTTATCCCGGCCAGGAACCGCCGCGGCAGCCTGCCGCGCACCCTGGAATCGGTCCTGTCCGATCCTCGGCGGGACATCGAACTCGTGGTCGTCGACGACGCTTCCGACGACGGCACCGAAGCCTATCTGGCTTCGCTTGCCGATCCCCGCCTGGCCTGGCGCCGACTACTGGTGCGATCCGGTGCCAACCGGGCACGCAACGAGGGCGCCGCGCTGACCAGCGCGCCGCTTATTGCGTTTCTCGATTCCGACGATGCATTCTGTCCGGGACGCATCGAGCGGTTGATCGCGTTCTTCGATGCCAATCCGGATATTGCGTGCACCATCGACGGCTTCAGCGACGTCGCGGACCGGCGCCGGCGCCTGCACCTGTTGCCGGACCCGACCCCTGACGCCGACAGGCTGCGTCAGCTGCTGCTTTGCCACTGCGTGCCATTGACCAATTCGACCGTTACCGTGCGCCGTTCCGCCTTCGTCTCGATCGGCGGTTACGATGTGGGCCTGTATCGTCATCAGGACCGCGAATTCCTGGTCCGGCTGGGAAAGCAGCACCGCATCGCCTTCGGCAAGGCCGCCGACGTCCTCAAATATCGTGAAGCCAATTCAATGTCGCGCACCCATGCCGGCTACATTGTGGGCCTGGACGATTTCGTCGCCCGCTGCCCGGACTATCGGACGAACGACTACGCCGCGATCCTCTGTTACCTGACGCTGCGCGGCGTGTTGAAGGCCGTGGCGCAGGGCAGCCTCGGCGTGGCGCTGGCGGAAATCAAGGCCTGGCGAAGGGCAAACAACCTGCCCGGGGGCTTTGGCGTCGTTTCCGGTTATTTCGCCGGGCGGCGGCAACGGCGGGAATTGGAACAGTCGTTCGCTCAGGCCGCCACGACGTCGGCTGAATAACGCAGTTCGCGCAATGGTTTGACCCGGCTGGTCGTCTCGGAATAGAGCGGATGCGCCTTGTAGGCGGCCAGCGCCGCGTCGTCCTCGAATTCGGCATAGACGACCACGTCGATCGCGTTGGAGAACAGATCGACCTTGGTGTTGAGCGTCACTTCGAAATGCTTCGAGTGCGGAATCTTGCCCAATTCCTGCAGGCCCGATCGCACGGTCTCCACATCCTCCTTGTGCCGCACGCTGAAGAAAACGATGTGCCGGATCAAACCAGCCTCCTTGATCGTCATTTCAGGCGTGTTTTGTGGGAGCAAGGGCGCAGCGTCAACCGGCAACGATGTCGCGCCCGCCTTGCGGTTGCCGGGGCGTTAGGCCGCTCCGGTGACGTATCGCACGATGCGCGACATCTCCCTGATTGTTACGTCGAGGTAGTGGCCCTGATTGTAGAGGCCATCCCAGATCAGGAAGAAGGTGATGGCGCAGATGACGATGACGTAACGCATGGCTGAAACTATCGTATGCAGGCTATCGCAACCATAGCGATTCCGCTGCAGGCGGCCATTTTCCCGCGGATTGTTGGCTCCAGATCCATCCTCGGCCTGCCCCTTGAAGTTCCTGCTGATGCCGTGGAAGATTGTGCCGGCAATTCAACGGCAAGCTCTGCAGTTCCGGTCGTGGCGACTGCGTTCGAGCCTGATGAATGGACCATGAGAGGGGTGTGGGGCCGGCGATGCGCGGGCTTCACGAAAGTCGGGGGCAGGAAATGGCTTTCAAGCAAGATCCTGGCATTGCGTCTGGCGATGCGGTGCTGCTTGACGAATTGAATTTCGCCGAGATCGTCAAGGGATTGCCGGCCAAGGCGCGCATGGTACTTTTGGCGGCCATGAACCTGCCGCGCGGCTCGCTCAAGGTCAGGATGCCGGACGGCCGCGCTGTCCTCGTCGGCGGCAAGGCGCCAGGTCCCGATGCCGAACTGGTGCTGAAGAACTGGCGTCTGCCCGGACGCGCCTTCTCCGGCGGCACGATCGGTCTTGCAGAATCCTACATGGACGGCGATTGGGACAGCCCGGATGTAACCAGTTTCCTCGAATTGTTCGTGGTCAACTCGGCTCTCGGCGAGAAGGTCGCTGGCGGCGCCAACTGGCTGATCAACACCGTCCAGCGCATCCGCCACTGGTTCAACGAGAACACGCGCACCGGATCGAAGCGTAACATCTCGGCGCACTACGATCTCGGCAACGCCTTCTACGAGAAATGGCTGGATCCGAGCATGACCTATTCGTCGGCGCTTTATGCAACGGGCGCCAACGATCTCGAAAGCGCCCAGGCCGCCAAATATCGCGCGCTGGCGAAAGACACCGGCATCGGCAGGAAGGACCATGTGCTGGAGATCGGCTGCGGCTGGGGCGGCTTCGCCGAATTCGCGGCGCGCGAGATCGGTTGCCGCGTCACCGGCCTGACCATCAGCCGCGAGCAGCACGACTTCGCGAAAGCACGTATCCAGAAAGCCGGGCTTGCCGACAAGGTCGACATCAAGCTTCAGGATTATCGCGACGAGACCGGCACTTACGACCGGATCGCATCGATCGAGATGTTCGAGGCGGTCGGCGAGAAATACTGGCCGGTGTTCTTCGGCAAGATGAAGACCTGCCTGAAGCCCGGCGGCACGGCCGGCCTGCAGATCATCACCATCAACGAGGCCGCCTACGAGGCGTATCGCGCGCGCCCCGATTTCATCCAGCGCTATGTCTTCCCTGGCGGCATGCTGCCGACACCCTCGATCCTCAAGGCTCTCGGCAAGGATCACGGCCTCGCGCATCTGCGCGAGCGCGTCTTCCCGCAGGACTATGCCCGCACGCTCGCCGAGTGGCGCCAGCGCTTCTGGGGCTCGTGGGAAAAGATCGTCCCGCTCGGCTTCGACGAGCGCTTCAAGAAGCTCTGGGAGTTCTATCTGCACTATTGCGAAGCCGGCTTCCGCGCCAGCTACATCGATGTCCGCCAGGTGGTCTATAAGGCCTAGCATCCGCAACACCGTGCGAGCACGCGGTGTTTGGCTGCCGGCGACGTTGTTGCCGCACCAGCCGTCAAAGAGCGATGCGGTACTTGGCAAAACCCCCATCACCCTCACCCGCCGGCTCGATCTTCAGCGACTTCACCTCTGCGATGAAATCCTTTGCCCTGAGCCCAGTCTCGAACACCACGCTGGTTCCAGGCAGCGGCGCGAACGACCAGTTGCCGTCGGCCGACGGATTGATCGTGCCCTCGCTGATGACATAGCGCACGATCACGTCGCGGTTGGTGTCCGGCGCCTCATAGATGATCTTCGAAGCGTTTATGTCCGGGAAATTGCCGCCGCCGCCGGCGCGGTAGTTGTTGGTTGCAACGACGAATTTCTGTGCAGGATCAATCGGTTTGCCGTCGAACATCAGGTCGACGATGCGGCTGGATTCGGCATTCGCCAGCCCGCCCTTGGCATCGTATTTCGGCGGCTGCGACAGGTCTATCCTGTAGGCGACGCCGTCGATCACGTCGAAATTGTAGGATGGGAAGTCGGTGTTGATGAGTGGCTGGTCGGCCTTGCCCGGTTCGATCCGGTTGAAGATGCCGACCGACATCTCTAGCCATTCCTTGACCTGCGCGCCGGTGATTTCGACGGCCCGCACGGTGTTGGGATAGAGATAGAGGTCGGCGACGTTCTTGATGGCGATGTCGCCCACCGGCACGTCGGTGTAGTAGTCGGCGCCGCTGCGTCCGCCGGCCTTGAAGGGCGCCGCCGCCGAGAGCAGCGGCATGTCCTTCCATTGCGTGCTCTTCAGTATGTCCTTGAGATACCAGCTCTGCGCTTGGTTGACGATCTGCACCGACGGATCGTCGGCGACGAGGGCGAAATAGGAATAGAGCGGCGCCGAGGTCTTGCCGACGGGGCGGCGCACATAGGCGAGCGTCGCCTCATGATCCTGTTCGAGCGCGGCGATGATGCGCCTGTCGTCACCAACCGTCGCCTTGTTCTTGTTGTCGACCCGCTCGTAGATCGGGCGCGCCTCCGAGGTCGCCGAGACGACCCGCCATTTCGAGCCGTCGCGCTCCAGAAGCAGGTCGATCAGGCCCATATGCGAGCCCCAGAAGCCGCCCATCACCGCCGGCTTGCCTTGCAGCGTGCCCTTACCGGTGTCGACGCCGTCCAGCGCCTGAAAATCCTTCTTGCCGGGGAAGACGAGATGCTGATGGCCGGTGAAGACCGCGTCGATGCCTTCGACGCCGGCGACGAAGAAGGAGGCGTTCTCCATCATGTCGCCCTGCTTGATGTCGATGCCGGAATGCGAGAGCGCGATCACGATGTCGGCCCCCTCTTCCTTGATCTGCGGCACCCAGGCCTTTGCCGCCTCGACAATGTCGCGCGTCTTCACGTTGCCTTCGAGGTTCTTCAGGTCCCAGACCATGATCTGCGGCGGCACGAAGCCGATGATGCCGATCCTGATCGGCTGCTCGGCGCCCGACCCGTCCTTGATCTTCCTGTCGAGGATGACATAGGGCTTGAGGTAGAGCTTGTCGTCGCGCGGGTTGGCGGCAAGCGTCGTGCCGCGGATCAGGTTGGCGCAGACGAAGGGAAAATTGGCGCCGGCCAGCACCTTGTCCAGGAACGACAGGCCGTAGTTGAATTCGTGATTGCCGAGCGTCGAGCATTCGTAGCCGAGCAGGTTCATGCCCTTCATGATCGGATGCAGGTCGCCATCCTTCAGGCCCTTCTCGTAGGCGACGTAGTCGCCCATCGGGTTGCCCTGCAGAAGGTCGCCATTGTCGATCAGCATCGCATTGGTGGCTTCCTTGCGAACCGCGTCGATCAGCGAGGCGGTGCGTGACAGGCCCATCGTGTCGTTCGCCTTGTCGGCGTAGTAGTCATAGGGCAGCACGTTCACGTGGATGTCCGTCGTCTCCATGATCCTCAGATGCGCCTGATTGGCCGCGGCCCGGGCGGAGAAGGGATGCAGCATGATCAGCGCCCCGGTGGCGGCGGCGCCGGCCAGGAATTCGCTACGGGAGACGGGCAGTCGTGACATTGTTTTCTCCTCTTCGACAACGCGACACCCCTGCCAGCGAGCGCGGAGCTTGCCGGTGAAGGAGGTCTAAGTCCATGTCCATTGAAAGGCCTGTCGATCACGACAAGGTGACGTGTCGATGAAACGGGTGCCGGCGCGACGTCAGCCGTTGTCGTCGTCGCCCTGGGTGATCAGCCGCGCGCTGCGCTGGCCGGTGAAGTAGATCCATAGCCAGCTAAGCGATACCGCGAGCCGGTTGCGAAATCCGATCAGGAAATAGATGTGGGCAACGCCCCAGAGCCACCAGGCAAGCCAACCGGTGAGCTTGATCCAGCCGAAGTCGATCGCGGCCGCGCGCTTGCCGATCGTCGCCAGGTCGCCGGCATGTTGATAGCGGAAGGGACGCGAAGTCGTATCGCCGGCGAGCCGCGCCTTGATCGTCGCGGCGACGTGACGCCCCTCCTGCTTGGCGGAAGGCGCCACGCCTGGCACCGGTTTTCCGTCCGGGCGCAACACATGCGCGGTGTCGCCGATGACGAAGATTTCCGGGCTGCCCGGCACGGTGAGATCGGGCTCGACCAGCACCCTGCCCGCACGGTCGGCGTTCGCTCCCAGCCATTCCGCCGCCGGCGATGCGGCAACGCCGGCGGCCCATAGGATTGTCTTTGCCGGCAGGCGCTTATCGCCAAAGATAACGCCGTCCGCATCCAGCTCAGTGACCGCTCGTCCGAGCTCGACCGTGACGCCAAGCCGCTCCAGCGCCGTCTGGGCATAGGCGGAGAGCTCCGGCGCGAAGTTGGCGAGGATGCGATCGCCGGCCTCGATCAGCACCACGCGCGTCTGCCTGGTGTCGATGTTGCGGAATTCGTCGCGCAGCGTGTCATGCGCGAGTTCCGCGATGGTGCCGGCAAGTTCGACGCCGGTCGGTCCGCCACCGACGATGACCAGCGTCAGCAGCGCCTGGCGCCTCGCCGCATCGGTTTCGCGCTCCGCCTGCTCAAAGGCGAGCAGGATGCGACGGCGGATCGTGGTGGCATCCTCAAGCGTCTTCAGCCCGGGTGCGAACGGCTCCCATTCGTCATGGCCGAAATAGGCGTGGCGCGCACCGGTGGCGAGCACCAGCGTGTCGAAGGCAACCGAGCCGCCGTCCTCGAGCAGCACGCGCCTACCGGCGCGGTCGACGCCGGTGACGTTGCCCAGAAGCGTCGTCGCGTTCTTGCGCTTGCGCAGCAGATGACGGATCGGCCAGGCAACCTCGGAGGTCGCCAGCGAGGTGGTCGCCACCTGGTAGAGCAGCGGCTGGAACAAATGATGGTTGCGCTTGTCGACCATGGTGATGCGCACCGGCGCGCCGGCCAGCGCATGGGTCAATTCCAGGCCACCGAACCCGGCGCCGACGACCACGACATGATGGCTGGCTTCGTTCATTCACTTACCTCGCCAAGCAAAATCCACCGGACCCAATCTAGGTATTATTGTGCATTGCAACAATAGCGGGAAGACCGTCCAATTGCCCGGGACTCGCCGCCGGATGTCGTGAATGCACATGTCGACCGGTTGGCACGAGGTATAGCCTCATGGCTGGAACGACAGGAGCGCAGCATGGCTGACGATCGCGACGAGCAAGGCCCGGCCCAATACGCCTCCCCGCCCTGTTTCATGCATGAACTCGACCCGGAATTCAGGGTGCCGCTCACCGACTGGAGCGATGTCAGACGCTGGCGCAAGGCCGAGCGCGAGAGGCTGATCGCGGCGCGGCTTGCAGTCTCCGCCGATGCCCGCGCGGCGATGTCGACGCGCATCGCCGTAGGCCTCGACGCTCTGATTGGCGACATTGGCGGCCGCATGCTCAGCCTCTACTGGCCTTTTCGCGGCGAGCCGGATCTGCGGTCCTGGATGGCGTCGATCAACGAACGCGGCGGGCGCACCGCATTGCCGGTTGTCATCCAGATGGGGCAGCCGCTGGTGTTTCGCGCCTACAGACCGGGCGACCGGCTGGAGAAAGGCGTCTGGAACATCCCGATTCCGGCGGAAGGCGATCCGGTGCTGCCAGACATCGTCATCTCGCCGATCGTCGGCATCGACCCAGGCAAGTATCGACTTGGTTACGGCGGCGGCTTCTTCGATCGCACGCTGGCGGCGATGCCGTTCAGGCCGCTGGTGATCGGCGTCGGCTACGAATTGCAACGCATCCCGACCATCTATCCGCAGCCGCACGACATTCCGATGAGCAAGGTGGTGACGGAGGCCGCTGGCGCTTAGCGGCAGCTAGGCCATCTCCGGCCGCAAGCCGACGGCCGTCCGGTCGACGATCTCGCGCAGCGCGAAGGACGAATTGATCTTTGTCACATGCGGCATGGCCGACAACCATTCCTTGTGAATGCGTTCGTAGTCGACCAGATCCTTCGCGGCGATGCGCAGGATGTAATCGTATTCGCCAGACATCAGATGGCAGGACAGCACGTTCGGGCAGCGCTTGATCGCCGCCTCGAAATCCGACAGCGTCTTCTCGAACTGCCCCGACAGCGATATATGCACGATCGCCGTCATCTGGTGGCCGAGCGCGGCGTTGGAGAGCCGCGCGTGATAGCCGCGGATGGTGCCCGACTTCTCCAGATTGTCAAGCCTGCGCGAGCAAGCCGATTGCGACAGGCCGACCTTCTCGGCAAGTGCCGCGTTGGGTATCCGGCCATCTTTCTGCAAAGCCTCCAGAATGGCGATATCAATCCTGTCGAGCGGCATTTTTCGTGTTTCCTGCGAAAATATTGATATTTCGCGCAATAATTATCGAAGCATGCCGGTTCAGGCAAGCGCATTCGCAAACACCTGCGAGCCGATTCATGGTTCACTCCACAAATACAGGGAACGCGCCCGCAAAGGGCCGGATCAGGAGACAGAAAATGCGCGTCGGTTGCCCCAAGGAAATCAAGAACCACGAATATCGCGTCGGCCTGACGCCGGGCTCGGTCCGCGAATATGTCGCGCATGGCCATGAGGTGCTGGTCGAGACCGGCGCCGGCGCCGGCATCGGCGCCGACGACAACGCCTACCGCGCCGCCGGCGCGACCATCGCCAAGACGGCCGCCGACGTGTTCGCCAAGTCCGACATGATCGTCAAGGTCAAGGAACCGCAGCCCAACGAGTGGGTTCAGCTGCGCGACGGCCAGATCCTCTACACCTATCTCCACCTCGCTCCGGATCCGGAACAGACCAAGGGCCTGCTGGCCTCGGGCGTCACGGCAATCGCCTATGAGACCGTCACCGACGACCGCGGCGGCCTGCCGTTGCTCGCGCCGATGTCGGAAGTTGCCGGCCGCCTGTCGATCCAGGCCGGCGCGACGGCGCTGCAGAAGGCCAATGGCGGTCGTGGCGTGCTGCTCGGCGGCGTGCCCGGCGTGCTGCCAGGCAAGGTCACCGTGCTCGGCGGCGGCGTCGTCGGCCTGCATGCCGCCAAGATGGCGGCCGGCCTCGGCGCCGACGTCACCATCATCGACCGCTCGATCCCGCGCCTGCGCCAGCTCGACGACATTTTCGGCGGCCGCGTCCACACCCGCTACTCGACCGTCGAGGCGCTCGAGGAAGAATGCTTCTCCGCCGACATCGTGGTCGGCGCCGTTCTGATCCCGGGCGCCGCGGCGCCGAAGCTGGTGACGCGCGAGATGCTGTCCGGCATGAAGAAGGGTTCCGTGCTCGTCGACGTCGCCATCGACCAGGGCGGCTGCTTCGAGACCTCGCACGCCACGACCCATGCCGAACCGACCTACGAGGTCGACGGCGTCATCCACTACTGCGTCGCCAACATGCCAGGTGCGGTACCGGTCACCTCGGCGCACGCCCTCAACAACGCGACGCTGCATTTCGGCCTGCAGCTTGCCGACAAGGGCCTCAAGGCACTGGTCGACGACCATCATCTGCGCAACGGCCTCAACGTCCACAAGGGCAAGATCACCAACCGCGCGGTCGCCGAAGCGCTCGGCTACGAGCTGGTCGAGCCGAAGGCAGTGCTCGCCGCCTGACACCTGCGCGAGAAGAAGTTTCCTCCTGTCGCCCGCCGGCTTCGTCCGGCGGGTTTTCTTTGCACGGAAGAAGTGCGGACAACAAAAAAGCGGAGCCAAAGCTCCGCTTCCTCGATGTTGAGACGTGCCGCCGGTCCATCCGCGGTCGGCAATCGATCAACACTTGCTTTCTAGCAAGTAATTGCGACGGGAGTACGACAGTCTCGCCCGACATTTATGCGGATCCGTGTCGCCATTGTGAAGCACTTCACATTAGGCATTCGAAAAACATGCCTAGTCACATCGGCCTGAAGGCTGCTTTCTCTTCTGTCGCAGGCTTTTTCCCCAACTGCCCGCCAGACGATCGGCGGGCACTTTTTGTCTTCAGGCGCGTTCGATGCGGCACTGGTAGCAATTGTTGCGCGCCGAACGGACGTGGATGTAGGCGATGTCGTCGCGCTCGAACAGCGTTTCGGCGCGCGCCGCGATGCCGACTGTCGGGATAACGCCGCCGCTGCCATAGACGATGCGGTCATTGCGGCCATAGCCGCGCACGATATAGTCGCTGCTCTCGAGCATTTCGGGGAGCGCCTCGTCGTCCGGCGCGCGTTCGCATTCCTGCGCATGCAGGAAGATCGGCCCGGTCTCGGCATAGGGCTGCAACTCGGGAAACGGCCGGTAGGCCAGGACGAGATACGCTTCGCCGGCGCCGACGTTCTTGAGGCAATGCCGGCACGGCACGCCGTCGCCATCGGAAATCTGGCGCTCAGGCTTGTGGCCATAGGCGTCCGCCCCGCCGCGCTGCAAGGTTCTCACATCGTCGGTCGGCAGGGCTTTGAACTGGATGGGCATGGCAAATCTCCGGTGTCGCTGACCGGAACTATGCGGTCCCCGGCACGCTTCCCACCCGATTCCTGCCAAGCAGCGTCAGTCGATGAGCGCGTCGAGCCCGCGCACCAGCGCCTTGCCGACCCAGCCGGTCGCGCCGGCCATTATCACACGTATCGTCATCGTCGGATCCACTCGCGCGATCTTCGTTGGCCCTGGACATCAAGCGAAATGGAAAGAGCCCGGGTCATTCAAGCCGGGCTCTTTTGAACGGCGATCCAGGCGAAGGCCTGACGCGGGCGCTATCGGATGAAGTCGTCGAGGCGGCGCAAGGTCACCCTGCGGTTGCGCCAGTTCTCCTGCTGTGTCGGCACCAGCAGGAACTCCTCGCCATAGCCGACGGTTTCGAGCGCATGGCCGGGCACGCCGAACTCGCGCACCAGCGTCCGCTTCAGCGAGGCGGCGCGCTGCTCCGAGAGGATCTGGTTCGACTGGAAGGACCCGACCGCATCGGTATGGCTCTCGATCAGGATGCGGGCGCCGCGATTGCGCCGCAGGATGCGGTGTAGCGCATCGGCGATGTTTTCGATCTTGCCGTATTGCGGCTCCGAGATCGCAGCCGAGCCGAAGGCGAAGTTGATCGACTGGATGTCGATCGAGCGCGCCATGCGCCTGAGGTCCGGCCGGCGCTTGAATTCGCGGATGGTGACGCGCTGATTGGGGCGCAGCTTCACCCTGGGCGCTGCCTCGAGCTGGCGCTCGATCGTCGCGGCGGAAGGCGTGGTGGCCTGGGCAAATGCAAGGCTCGGCATGGCAAGTGCCGCAATCATGGCAACGGCAAATGTACGTCGGGTCAGCATGTCATTCTCCTTCGGCCCGTCCTTCTGACGGGCGCGTTGATCTTGCCGACACCTTGGCAAAGTCGGCCTGAAGCGAGGATGAACGAACAGATGCCAAGTTTTCCGACTGGCCAGACATGTCGCTCCGCGCCATGATGATCCCGGAACAACGCGGCAGCGGTTGACGGAGCTGGCGAGGATCCGAGCATGATCACCGGAGGATGCCTGTGCGGCGCAGTCCGCTACGAAAGCAGCGCGGAGCCGATCACCACGCGCCTGTGCTGGTGCCGCTTCTGCCAGTATATCGCGGCCGGCAACGCGGCGGTGAGCGTCTGCTTCCTGACCGCGCGGATCAAGATCGCCGGCGAGACGCGCGACTATGAGAGCGTGGCCGATAGCGGCAACAGGATGCACCGGCGCTTTTGCCCAGCCTGCGGGGTGCATCTCTTCAGCGAGGCGGAGACGCGCCCGCATCTCATTTTTGTGCGCGCGGGCACGCTCGACGATCCGAACATGATCAGGCCCGGTGCGACGCTATGGACGGCCAAGGCGCCGGCCTGGGCCTGCATCGACACCTCGCTGCCAACCTTCGAGGGCCAGCCGCCACCGGTGGCGTAGGCGGCATCGATACTACGGCCGCATGACGCTCGCGGATCGCTCGGCGAAGGAGAGCGGGTGCACGATCTCCTTCTTCTGCGCAACCGGTGTGAAGCCGAGCTTTTGGTAGAGCGGCAGTGCCGCCGGGTGGTCGAGCGTGCAGGTCTGCACCGTCACCCGCTTCGGACCATGCGACCAGGCGGCAGAGATCGCGGCGCCCAGGAACCAGCGGCCGATGCCTTGTCCATGCGCATGCTCCATCATGCCGAAATAGGCGAGTTCCACCTCTTCCGGCATATGCGGCTTGAGGTCGAAGAAGCCGGCCGGCGCGCCGTCGAGATAGAGCACCCTGATGTCGCGGTCCTCGCGATGGAGGCCCGCTGAAAGCTCCTCGTCGCTCAGCCTCAGCACATTCACCCAATGCCATTTGCGCCCCACCCGATCCATCAGGTAGCGGTAGAAATGCAGCGGGATATCCCTGGTCTTCAGGAGCGCGACCTGTCGGTTATACGGCACCGGCGGCGACGCGGCCGGCGGCGCATGCATTTCGAGAAACGTCACCGTGACGTCGATGTCCTCCAGCGCGCCGTTTTCCATCACCGTCATTCCTTGCCCGTCACCACGGGCGTATCGGCAAGCCCGCCCCATTCGGTCCATGAGCCGTCGTAAAGCCTGTTGTCGGTGTGGCCAAGCGTCTCCAGCGCCAGCGTAATCGCCGCCGCTGTGATGCCCGAGCCGCATGACGTGACGACCGGCTTCGACAGGTCTATGCCGGCATCCTCGATCACCTTGCGCAAGCGATCCCTGGGCAGCAGCTCGCCGTTCTCGGCCAATGCCGTGACCGGTACGTTGCGGGCGCCAGGCATATGCCCGGAGCGGATGCCGGCGCGCGGCTCCGGATCGGTCCCGGCAAAACGGCCGGCGGATCGCGCATCGGCGATCTGACTTTCTCGCCCGTCGACGATGCGGCGCATTTCGGCGAGGCCGACGACCCGCGCGGCATCGAAGTCGGCGTGAAAGATGCACGGCGCGATCCTCGTCGGCTCCGCTGTCACTGGGCGCCCCTCCGCCTTCCAGCGATCGAAGCCGCCGCTCAGGATGTAGACCTGGAAGACGCCCATGACCCGGAACATCCACCAGCCGCGCGGCGCCGAGAAATAGCCCGGGCCGTCATAGACCACGATCGTGTCGTCGGCCGAAACGCCCATGGCGCCGACATACTGCGCGAAATCTTGCGGCGACGGCAGGGTGTGCGGAAGCCCGGAATCCGGGTCCGAAATGGCGTCCTGATCGAGGAAGCGGGCGCCGGGAATATGCGCCGCCTCATATTCGGCGCGCGCATCGCGCTTTTGCGCAGGCAGATACCAGGACGCGTCGATGATCGTCAGGCCGGGCTCGCCCAAGCGCTTCTCAAGCCAATCCGTGTCGACGATGAAAGGACTATCTTCAGCCATTTTTCTCCTCCCATCCCGCAACAGTGCCGTCGATCAGATCGCCGGCATCGGCCCGAAGCGGATGCGGAAACGCCGGTTCTCGCGGCCTTTCTTCTCGATCTTGCCGATATGGATCTCGCCGACCTCTCCGGTGCTCCTCACATGGGTGCCACCACAGGGCTGGCTGTCGATCGAGGCATTGTCGCCGATGCAAACCAGACGGATCTTGCCGGTGCCGACAGGCGGACGCACGTTCTTGGATTTCACCAGGCCCGGATTGGCGGCGAGCTCCTGGTCGGTGATCAGCCGGGTGAAGATCGGATGGTCGGCACGCACCAGCTCCATGAGTCTCGCCGTCACATCCTCCTTGGTGAAGCCGGCATCGGGAATGTCGAAGTCCACCCGGCTGTCGTCCTCGGAAACGGCCGCGCCGGTGATCGGGAACGGGCAAACGACGGTGAGCAGATGGCAGGCCGCGTGCATGCGCATCAGAAGATGCCGCCGCTGCCAGTCGATGGCAAGCTTCAGCCGTTCGCCAATCGTCGGCACCGCTTGTCCGGGCGCCGGCACATGGATGATCTCGTCCTTGGTCTCGCCGGTGATGGTGGCGGCGATCGCGACGCGGCTGCCGTCGGCGCGCTCCAGCAAGCCGGTGTCGCCCGGCTGGCCGCCCGAGCTTGCGTAGAAGATCGTCCGGTCCAGAACGACGCCGCCGCGATCGTTGATTGCGACAACCGCTGCCTCGGCCTCCTTCAGGTAGGCGTCATCGCGAAACAGAGCTTCCGTTTTGTGCACCATCACGCGACCTTTTCGAAGGGCACCGAAATGTCGGCGGTCTCTTCCATCCAGCGAGGCACCGGCAGGTTCTTCTCGCGCAGGAACTCGGGATTGAACAGCTTCGACTGGTAGCGCGTGCCGTAGTCGCAAAGCATGGTCACGATGGTGTGGCCGGGGCCAAGCTCCCGCGCCAGGCGGATCGCGCCGGCGATGTTGATGCCGGTCGAGCCGCCGACGCACAACCCCTCCTCCTGGATAAGGTCGAAGACGATCGGCAGCGCCTCCTCGTCGGGGATCTGGAAGGAGAAGTCGGGCGTAAACCCTTCGAGGTTGGCGGTAATGCGCCCCTGGCCGATGCCTTCGGTGATCGAGCTACCCTCGGCCTTCAATTCGCCGCTGGTGTAGAAACTGTAGAGCGCGGCCCCCAGCGGATCGGCGAGAGCGATCTTCACGTCCCTGCTCTTGCCTTTTAGCCCGAGCCCGACACCGGCCAGCGTCCCGCCCGAGCCGACCGCCGAGACGAAACCGTCAACCTTGCCGTTGGTCTGCGTCCAGATTTCCTCGGCCGTAGTCCTGATATGGCCGTCGCGGTTGGCGACATTGTCGAACTGGTTCGCCCAGATCGCACCGTTCGGCTCGGTGCGCGCCAATTGTTCGGCCAGACGCCCCGACAGCTTCACGTAATTGTTCGGATTCTTGTAGGGCACCGCCGGCACTTCGATCAGCTCGGCGCCGAGCAATTTGATGGTATCCTTCTTCTCCTGGCTCTGCGTGTCCGGAATGACGATCACCGTGCGGTAGCCAAGCGCCTTGGCAACCAGCGTCAGGCCGATGCCGGTGTTGCCGGCCGTGCCCTCGACGATAACCCCGCCAGGCTTCAGCAGCCCGCGCTGCTCGGCATCGCGGATGATGAACAGGCCTGCGCGGTCCTTGACCGACTGTCCCGGATTCATGAATTCGGCCTTGCCCAGGATCTCGCAGCCCGTTGCTTCCGAGGCCTTGTTGAGGCGGATCAGGGGCGTGTTGCCGATCGCGTCGATCACAGAACGGGGCATCAAGGATTCCTTGTGTAGGTGCGGCGAGACCCTAGAAACCCAAAGCCCCGGTTTCAAGGCAAGAATTCGCCTGGTCCAGTCGCATTTCAGGCACTGCAATCTCCTGAATTCAGATGCTGTGTTCCAGCATGCATTTCAACCTTGCGCCGAAAAGCGCTCTTTTCATTCGATTTCTTCGCCGCTAGAGCACTACCGACACATTGGCAGGACACAGCATGACACTCTACCGGGCCAACCCGAAGCATGGCGTCGCCTGGATAACGGGCGGCAGCAGCGGCATCGGCCGCGCATTGGCCAAGGATCTTGCCGCGAAGGGCTATGCCGTCGCGGTGACGGCGCTTGCGGACGATCCGATCGACACGCTGATCGTCGAGACGGCGCAGATGCCCGGGCATGTGAAGTCGTATCCTTGTGACGTTACCGACGAGACGGGCATGGCAAGGGCGGCCGCCGCGATCGAGAAGGACATGGGGCCGATCGTGCTCGCGGTCTTCAACGCCGGCAATTACATCGCCACGCCCGGTGAGCACCTCGTGGTGAGCGATTTCCGCCGCTCCTTCGACGTCAACTATTTCGGCATCGTCAATGGCCTGGTGCCCGTCGTTGAGCATATGCGCGTGCGCGGACGCGGCCATGTCGTGCTCGTCGGCTCGGTCACCGCCTATTCAGGTTGGCCGACCACCGCCGCCTATGGCGGCACCAAGGCGGCGATCAACATCCTGGCGGAGTCGTTGAAATACGACTTCGACAAGATGAACATCCGGGTTCAGGTGATGAACCCCGGCTTCGTCGACACCCCGCTGACGGAAAAGAACACGCTGCCAATGCCGGGGCTGATGCCTGTCCACCGCGCATCCCGCCGCATGGTGCGCGGCATCGAGAAAGGTGGCTTCGAGGTCACATTCCCCTACCGCATCAGCTGGCCGCTGAAATTGCTCGGCCTCTTGCCGCGACCGATCTGCCGTTGGGTGATCGGCGTCACGACCGGCTGGAGGGCACGGCCGCTGAATTTCGACCGCAAGCTGCCGCACGAAATGGGCCCGGACCAGGCGACTTAGGCCGGCGCACGGGTGTTGCCTGTCGGCAGGCACGGCCATAGGTTGAGAATTGTTGCTTGGAGTCTGTAATGGGGCGGCGGATCGTGCTTGCGGTGCTGGGGCTTGCTGTCGTCTTCTCCATGGCCTTCGTGCTCGGCCCGCGCGTACCCGTCGACACGAAGATCCGTTTCGATCCGTCCGCGATCGGCGACGATCCGCAGGCCTATCTGGCGCGCGAAGAGGCCGCCGTGCCCAACATCCGCGACGGGCTGGAAAAGGAGATCATCTGGGCAAATCCGATGGTTCACGCCAAGACGCCGCTGGCCATCGTCTACATCCACGGCTTCTCGGCCTCGAAGGGCGAGGTTCGGCCGCTGCCGGATGACGTCGCCGATGAGCTTGATGCCAACCTGTTCTACACGCGCCTCACCGGCCACGGCCAGGACGGCGCCGCGATGGCCGAGGGCAGCGTCAATGCCTGGATCAACGACTACGAGGAGGCACTGGCCATCGGCCGGGCGATCGGCGACAGGGTGATCGTCATCGCCACCTCGACCGGCGGCTCGCTGGCGACGTGGGCGGCAACGGAACCGCGAGCCTCGGAAGGGGTCGCGGCGATCGCGTTCATTTCGCCCAATTTCGGCGTCAAGGCGTCCGGCGCCGAACTGCTCACCAAACCCTGGGGCAAACAGATCGCCGAGCTGGTCGGCGGCAAGGAGCGCAGCTTCCCGACCCGCAATGCGCTGCATGAAAGGTTCTGGACCCACCAATACCCGATAGCGGCGACGCTGCCGATGCAGGCGTTGACCGAGCTCGCCTATGCGGCGCCGGTGGAAAAGGCGACCATCCCCGCCCTCTTCATCTTTTCGGATTCCGACAAGGTGGTGCGGCCCGACCGCACCCGCGAAATCGCCGGACGCTGGGGCGCGCCGCACGAGCTGGTGCCGGTCGACGACACCGGTGACGTCGACAGCCACGTCATTGCCGGCGACGCCCTGTCGCCGTCGACAACCGTCGTCCTCGCCGAGCGGATTGTCGTCTGGGTCAAGGCGCTGACCGGGCAGTAGCCCGTCACAAAAGGGGCGGCCGAAGCATCGCTCCAGTCGCCCTGTTCAGTCGATTGCCGGCGTATCAAGCCAGTTCAGGAGGCTCGGCGGACCGCTGCTTCAGGCAGCCCGGGTCGCCGGCCGCTTGCCGCCGTAACGGCGCTTGTTGTTGCCCTTGAAAGGCTTGCGGCCCTCAGGACGCTCGCCCTGCGGCTTGCCCGCGACGGGACGATCGCCACTGGGCTTGCCGCCAAAACGCTTCTTGCCGAAGCCGTTGTTGCCGCCGCCGGGGCGCCTGCCGTCGCGACGGCCGCCATGGTGTTCACGGTCGTTAGCCGGCTCGAAATGACGCTCGTTCCTTTCGGCAGGGTTGCGCTGGGGGTCGGGGCTGCCGAGATGGTCGGCAGCGACCGGCAACTTGGCGCGGATAATCCGCTCGACCTGGCGCAGCTTGGCGTTCTCCGACGGGTCGCAAAGCGTGATGGCGATGCCGTCCCTGCCGTTGCGGCCGGTGCGGCCAATACGGTGGACATAGCTTTCCGCCTCGTCCGGCAGATCGAAGTTTACGACATGGCTGATGCCTGGCACGTCGATGCCGCGCGCGGCTATGTCGGTCGCCACCAGGATGCGGACCGAGCCGTCGCGGAAATCGTTGAGCGCCTTCTGGCGGGCATTCTGCGACTTGTTGCCATGGATGACGGCGGCCTTGAAGCCATCACGATCGAGATCCTTGGTCACCCTGTCGGCGCCATGCTTGGTGCGAGAAAAGATGATGACCGACTTCATCGCCTCATCGGCGAGCATCTTGGACAGCACCTGGCGCTTCTGCTTGGTGCGGGCAAGGACGACGCTCTGCACGATCTCAGCCGCCGCCGTGCTTTGCGGCGCGACTTCGACGCGAACCGGGGTCTTCAACAGGCCTTTCGCCAATTCGGCGATCTCGTCCGGCATGGTCGCCGAGAACAGCGCCGTCTGGCGGTCGGGCGCGGTCGCCTTGGCGATGCGCTTGACGTCATTGATGAAACCCATGTCAAGCATGCGGTCGCCTTCGTCGAGCACCAGCCATTTAGTGTCGGCGAGGATCAGATCGCCCTCACGCACCAGGTCGGTCAGCCGGCCGGGCGTGGCGATCAGGATATCGACGCCGGGCGCGATCTTCTTCACCTGGCTGAAGCGCGAGACGCCGCCGAGCACGAGCGCGGTCGAGACATGCGCGCCCTTGGCGAGGATCTTGATGGTGTCCTCGATCTGAACGGCGAGCTCGCGGGTCGGCGCCAGGATCAGCGCGCGGGTCGTCTTCGGCCGGCGCTTGGTGCCGAGCCCAATGATCTTCGACAGGATCGGCAGCGCGAAGGCCGCGGTCTTGCCCGAACCGGTCTGGGCGATGCCGAAAATGTCACGGCCTTCCAGCTGTGGCGGGATCGCCTGGACCTGAATCGGCTTCGGGTCGGTGAAGCCCGCGGCATGAGTGGCCTTGAGCAGCGCGCCGGAGATCCCGAGCGCGGCGAAACCATTCTGTTCCGCTGTGTTTTCGTTGGTCAAAATAATCTTCTTTCACGCGGCCTGTAGCCGCAAACATCGATGGCGGCAGGGCGCAACCTGCCGTCGAAAAATTGTCATGGAACGACAAGGCGGCGGACGGGATCGTCCGCGCGGCTGCGCTGTCGTGCCCGCAAGCTTCATGCCTCGGGGCTTTTTCGCCACTTTGTGATGTACCGGGAAGAGGGGCCGAACACCGGAAAGAGGGAAAACAGACGCAACCAGTCTCATTCGTCGAGAAGGCCGGACAATGCCGGCCCAAGCGCCTATGCCGCTGCATATGGACGAGTTCGCCTCGAAATGCAAGGGCCGCATGCTGCAATGCAGCAAAAACCATGGCAAACGCGGCGCTTGCGCTCCCCTGCGCGCATCATTACCACAAACGCAGCTATCCGTTTGGGGGACCGCGATGAAGGACGTGCTGAAGGAGCTCGAGCGCCGCCGCGAGATCGCCCGCATGGGCGGCGGCAAGGCCCGCATCGACGCCCAGCACCAGAAAGGCAAGCTCACCGCCCGCGAGCGCATCGACGTCTTCCTCGATGAGGGTTCGTTCGAGGAGTTCGACATGTATGTCGAGCACCGCTCGACCGATTTCAGCATGGAGAAGACCAAGATCGCCGGCGACGGCGTCGTCACCGGCTGGGGCACGGTCAACGGCCGCCCGGTCTATGTCTTCGCCAAGGACTTCACCGTGTTCGGCGGCTCGCTGTCGGAGGCGCATGCCGAGAAGGTGGTCAAGGTTCAGGAGATGGCGCTGCGCAACCGCGCGCCTATCATCGGTCTCTATGACGCCGGCGGCGCTCGCATCCAGGAAGGCGTGGCCGCACTCGGCGGCTACGCCGAGATCTTCCAGCGCAACGTGCTCGCCTCCGGCGTGATCCCCCAGATATCGCTGATCATGGGCCCTTGCGCCGGCGGCGACGTCTATTCACCGGCGATGACCGACTTCATCTTCATGGTCCGCGACACCTCCTACATGTTCGTCACCGGGCCGGACGTGGTGAAGACCGTCACCAACGAGACGGTGACGGCAGAGAGCCTCGGCGGCGCCTCCGTCCACACCACGAAGTCGTCGATCGCCGACGGCGCCTACGACAACGACGTCGAGGCGCTGCTGCAGATGCGCCGGCTGGTCGACCTGCTACCGGCCTCCAATACGTCGGAAATTCCCGAGATCGAATGCTACCAGTCAGTGACCGATCACGATCTATCGCTCGACCGGCTGATCCCCGACAACGCCAACAAGCCATACGATATCAAGGAGTTGATCCTGAAGGTTGCCGACGAAGGCGACTTCTTCGAGATCCAGCAAAGCTTTGCCAGAAACATCGTCACCGGCTTCGGCCGCGTCGAGGGCCGCACCGTCGGCTTTATCGCCAACCAGCCGATGGTGCTGGCCGGCGTGCTCGATTCCGACGCCAGCCGCAAGGCGGCGCGCTTCGTTCGCTTCTGCGACTGCTTTTCGATCCCGATCGTCACCTTCGTCGATGTTCCCGGCTTCCTGCCGGGTACCGCGCAGGAATATGGCGGGCTGATCAAGCACGGCGCCAAGCTGCTGTTCGCCTATGCCGAGGCGACCGTGCCGAAGATCACCGTAATCACTAGGAAGGCCTATGGCGGGGCCTATGACGTGATGGCGTCAAAGCATCTGCGCGGCGACATGAACTATGCCTGGCCGACGGCACAGATTGCGGTGATGGGTGCCAGGGGCGCGGTCGAGATCATCTACCGCAAGGACATCGGCGACGCGGGAAAGATCGCAGCGCATACAAAGGCTTACGAGGATCGCTTCCTGTCGCCCTTCGTCGCCGCCGAACGCGGCTATGTCGACGAGGTGATCATGCCGCATTCGACCCGTCGTCGCGTTGCCCGGGCGCTCAGGATGCTGCGCAACAAGGACATGCAGAACCCCTGGAAGAAGCACGACAACATCCCGTTGTGACCTGAATGTCGCGCTTCATCATCAGCGCTGGGCGGCGGTTCGGCAGGTTCGGGGTGCTGTTTTTCGTGGTTCCCGCAGCCATCATCTTCTGTATCTGGATGTCGCTGCTCGACAGCCATCCAGTCTGGTTCATCGCCTGCGGATTTCTCGTCATGCCGATCTCGACCACCGCGGCGGCTTTTCTATTCGGCACATTGTTTGCCGGCTTTCGGCGCAGCAAGATCAAGGGAGTGAGCCGGGCGGAGGCACCTGGCCTGTGGGACCAGTGGGAAAAAGTCGCCGGCCCGCGCAGAGCCGCCCGCACCGTGATTGCGCTGGAGGACAGCTTGAACGCCGGCGTGCGGGAGGAGCGCACGCTTCTTGGTCTTCTCGGCCGCCGGCTATTTTTGACGGTCGGCATCCCCTTGCTCGTCGTTACCGACGAAAATGCTCTTGCGGCAATTCTTGCCCATGAAGACGCGCATGTGCGCAACAAGGACACCAATGGCGGCCTCAACCTTGCCGAGTTCGAGAACAGTTTCGGCTTCGTGTTCGAGTACGCGCCACCTGGGGTGACGATATCGGGCAGCCTCCTCCATGCGGCTATCGGCTGGCTGTCGGAATCGTTCGAGCGGGAAGACATCCGACTTTCACGCGAGGCGGAGATCAAGGCGGATCGCCACGCGGCGACATCCGGAAATGCCGAACAAGCGGCGCGCGCGCTCCTGCTCGTCGCGGCGGCAGACGTACATTTCGCCGAGAAAGTCTATGAGCCGCTGCGGCGCGAGGTGATGGGCGCTTTGCGTCCGCCGCGACCGCCACTTGCCCGCCTGTTGGAAGCGGCCGGGGAGCTGTCGCAAGCCCAGTACCTGGACGCTTGCGCGCAAAAGGCGTGGGTGCGTCCGGACGACGGCAAGTCGACGCACCCCTCATGGGCACAGCGGTTGGCAGCACTTGGGTACGTCGAAGCGCCTGAGATCGCCCCGATACGTCGGACAGCGCTCTCGACGCTGCTGAGCCCGGATACGGTCGAACAACAGATCGCTGCGTTCGACAGTAGATGGACCGGGCAGATGGAGGACTATCTCCAACGCTGAGGGTTCGTGCCGCACGCTGCCGCGACAACACCCCGCTGTGAGACCGTCCTACTCGTAGTGCTCGTAGGATTTTTCCTCGATGATCGCGGAACTCAGCAGCAGGTTTATCTCGCGCTTCAGGGCGGCGCGGCGGTCGTTCGTGCGGTAGACGCCGCGGGCGAGCTCGATGAAACGATCGCCGAATCGCTTGTTGAGCTCTTCGATGCGGATATCGTCCTCGATGACCCAGAGCGCCTGGTTGACGGCCTTCAACTCGGCGTAGAGGCCAGCCAGCGCCTCTGAACTGGGGATGTGTTCGTCGCGAACATGCGCTAGCTGCTCCAGCTCGTGCAGGACGTTGGCCAGCTTGGACGCGTCGGCGATGCTTGCCGCCTTGATCTCGAGGATCGATATCTTGTCCAGCAATTCGCCTGGGGCGATCTCGACGAGTATGGGGCGGACCATGCTATTGCCCTCTTCTGATGAGCCTTGTCAAAATTCACCGGCTGGGAATATGGACCCGCCGGAAAGCGTAGCGGCAATAGGCAGCCGAAACGAGTCAAGTCAATCTCCGGACGGCAGGGAATGCTCCGGCGCGGAAAGAGAAAACAAAAAGGGTGTTCGCCTTGAATCCAATTCTTCTGGTCGGCTTTCCGGCGGTCGGCGATTTCGTCCGCTGTCATTCGGCCATCCGCATCCTCGCGGAACGGTTTCCCGAGCGCCCGATCGACGTCGTGACATCGCCCGGAAACGTATCCTTTGCCCGCTTCATGCCGCATGTCCGCAAGGCCTGGGCACTAAAGAAGCGGCATATGCAACTCGGTCTGGCAGAGCGCCGCGACCTGATACGCGAGCTTCGCAAGCAGAACTATGGCTCGGCCTATCTCATGACGAGCACGATCAAAGCGGCCCTGATTCCGTTCTTGGCCGGCATTCCGGAACGCATCGGCTATCCGCAGGAGTTGCAGTTCGGGTTGGTCAATCGCCTTCCTGCTGATTGGCTGCGGCATTTGTGGGCGTTCGGCCCGCGCAAGACACGCCTCTACGAGGAGGTATGCTCCATTGCCACGCTGGGCGCAAAGCCGGCGAACGTCGATTGGCCGGCGCCGCAGCTGGTCATTCCTGGCGCGGAACTGGATGAGTGGCGCAGCCGCGCCGGTGTCGAAGCCGGCACGCCGGCCCTGGCCATCTTCACCGGAGATATGACGAGTCCGCGATCGTGGCCGATGGGGCGCTTCATCTCGATCGCCAAGGACTATTGCAGCCGCGGCTGGGCGGTATGGATTGTCGGCGGCCCTCGCGAACATGATGCGGCGAACCGGATCCGCGCCGAGGTGCCGCAAGCGATCGATTTCACCACGACGCCGCTGATCGACGTGATGTACCAGCTTGGCGCGTCAGCGCTGTTCCTTGGCGTCAATGGCGGCATGTCCCATGCCGCGGCAGCCTTGAACATTCCCTGCGTGCAGATATTCGGCTCGAACCTTTCCTACGTACATGGGCCGGTCAATGACCATGTCCGCTTTCTCGAGCCGCCCATTTCGACCCCGAGTTGGATCGAGGATACATCCGGTGTCAGCGAGGAAAGGGTGCGCGAGGCCTTGGCTGCTGCCTTCGCGGAACCGCGCCGCCCGCCAGGCGCCTGATATCGCTACTCCTCTTCCGCCGCTCCGAAACCCGCACCCATCGTCGCGCGCGCAGCGCTCGCCCATGGCGTTGCGTGGTTGTCGATGCGCATCTGGAAGATGAAATAGGTCGGCGAGCAGAAGCCGATGCCTTTCACCTTGGCGGCGCCCGGCGTGTCCGGCGGCAGCGACTGGCACATATAGTCCTCGCGGCAAAAATGGTCAGCCGAGCAGGCCGGCCGGTTGCCGCGATTGACCGCGCCGCCGAGGCATTGGTCGAAATTGTTGGTCGCCACGCAGGTGTCGAATTTCTTGCCGCCGACCAGGCCGCAGATCTCGTTCGGCATCGGCTTGCCGGCCTTGAAGGCGGCGAAGGTGCGGTCCTTGTCGTCGCAGCCGCGATATGCGATGCCGGCCGGCACGCCGATCTTCGGCGGCCGGCACGTGTAGGCGGTGCGTGAGATGTCGGAGGCGAACGCGGCGAACTGCCCGGTGATGGTGTAGCGGTCGTTGAAGGGGTGCGACGGATTGCTGGCGATCGATCCCGTCAGACACGGATGGCCGGAAAACATCGCCCTGCTGTCCTTGGGCAGCAGGCATTGCGCCAGCCTGGTGCGCACCCCCGAAGCCGTGGCGAGCGGCGTGCAGACGGTGCCGCCGCCGCACTGCCAGGTCCGGCCGAAGCGGGCGGCGTCCTCCGGCATCAGGCACGGCATCGCCGCTTCTGCCGGCGCGTAATCAACCTCGGTGTATTTCCAGGCCGCCGGTGGCGCGAAGGACAGCGGATGCAAACGGTTTGGCTCCTTGCCTTCGGTCGTGGCCCGCAGCCAGGCCACGCGGCGCGGGATTTCGGCATGGAGGTGCGGCGAGATGCCGACCTCGATCCGGTTGAGCGGCGACGTCGTCTTGTCGTCCAGGCCGATGAAATGGAAGCCGGCGGTGGACCCTGCCTGATGGCAGCCCTGGCAGGCGCCATTGTCCAGGCGCTCGACCAGCGCTTCCGGTGTGCGTACCAATTGCAGCGCCGAATAGTCGAGCCCGGCGAAATCCGCAGGCTGGAACAGCGGCGTGAACGGATGATTGGCCTGCCGTGCGCTGCCGAAGGTGGACCACGAGATGACCTTCCTCGCCAGGAACTCGTCCGGTATCTCGTAGACGCCTAGATCGACCGCGCCGACATTGGCGCTGACAAAGTCGGCGAGCTTTTTCTTGAGCACGGCATCTTCCGACAGCCGCGCGACGTCAGGCGTATTCTCCAGCGGCTTTTCGCTGACGGTGGCGCCATCGATCCCAAAAATCCGCATGAGGTAGGCGGCCTGCCCGCCGAACTCGGTCTCCTGGCCGGAGGGAAAGCGCACCACTTGCGCGTTGAGTTCGAGCTGCTTGAAGGTCAGCTCTTCCGGCTCCAGCGGCCCGCCGGCCAGCCAGCCGGCATCGACGGCCTCGTCGAGTTGCGGCGTCCAGCGCCCGGCAACGCCGACGCAGCCGCCATCGGCATCCGGCGCGACACTGTAGACAGCGTTGAAATTGAACGGCAGCCGCGAGGCCAGCACCTTGCCGTTCTTCCTGAAGCTGTAGGCAAGACGGTAGATGAAACGCACTTCGCCGCAACCCTGGTCGCCGCTCAAGGCGGCGAAATCGCGCCGGTCGAGCCGGTTGACAACGCCGACCAGCCGAAAGCGCGCCGCTTCCGTCTTCAGCCAGCGCATGTCCATGATGCGGCCGACATTGCCGTCGGTAACCTCGTAGAGCGGTCGCCCTCCGGCCTTCATTTCGGCGCGCAGCGCGGCGACGTCGGCAGCGACCGTCTCGACGATGGCATGATAGGCCGGCGCCTTGTCGTAGAGGGTCTTCAAATCATCCTTCCCGTCGACGCTGAACACGCCGGCGAATGAGAATCCCTTGGCATCGAGCGCGGCAAGCACCGCTGGATCGTCGACGATGGTCACCGGTGCCTCGGCACGCGCGCCATGCGGCCCAGGCAGCGCGAAGATGATCGACAAGACGAGCGCAAGTCGCTTCATGCGAGGGCCTCAGCTTGACGGGCTGCGACCAGCTCTCGCAGCACCGGAACCATGGCGATCGGCAGATCCTCGGCGATCAGCCCCGGACCGAAGCGGTTGCCGGCCTCGGCATGGATCCAGACCGCCGCAGCCGCTGCTTCGAACACCGCCATGCCTTGCGCCCCAAGCCCGGCGATGATGCCGGCCAGAACGTCACCCGACCCGGCGGTGGCAAGCCATGGCGCGCCATTGTTGTTGATGGCCGCCAGGCCGTTCGGCGCCGCGATCACCGTATCGGCGCCCTTGTAGACGACGACCGCATTGGCGCGCTGGGCGGCCGCGCGGGCCCTGGCCAACTTGGAGAGGTTCTTGTCTGCAGCAATGTCCGGAAACAGGCGGACAAACTCACCTTCATGCGGCGTCACTACCAATATGGGAGCGTGCGGCTTGTGAGCAGCCTCAAAGAGGATGTCAGGCTCATCGCGAAACGAGGTGATGCCATCGGCATCGAGCACCAGCCCGTCGATCCCGCCGGCCGCACCTTGCAGTCCAGCCCTCAGTATCGCCAAGGCAAGATCCCGTGTCCTTTCGCCAACGCCGAAGCCAGGTCCGAGGACAAAGGCCGACGGCCGCCGTTCGCCGATGAAGTCGTTCAGGTCGACGACAGTGTCGGTCCTGCGCAACATGATCGAAGTCAGGTGCGCGGCATTCGCCTGCATGGCGTTCGCTGGCGACAGCACGGTCACCGCCCCTGCCCCTGCCCGCGCGGCGGCAAGCGCCGACAAGCGCGCGGCGCCGGTTGCGGACGGCCCGCCGGAAAACACACCGACATGGCCGCGATTGTATTTATGCGCGTCGGTGGTCGGGAGCGGAAAATCAGCTCGCCAGAGCGAGGGGGTGTTCTCGAACGTCGACACGCCAAGCTGCGCAATGACCGCATCGCTAATGCCGATGTCCGCCAGCACGACCTCAGCGCAGCGTTCCCGCCCCGGCAGCAGCAGATGACCGGGTTTCTTGCGTGCGAAGGTGACCGTGACCTCGGCGCTGAATGCCGCGCCGAGAATGGCACCGCTTGCACCGGAGACGCCGGAGGGTAGATCGACGGCGATCACCGGCAGATCGATTTCCCTGGCCATTTCGATCGCCGTGGCGTCGTGACCGGACAGGGGCTTCGAGAGTCCTGCCCATAGAGAGCATCGACGATAATGGAGCCTTTCTCGGCGGCAAATGCCGCGAGCGGTCGAGCTTTTGCGGGGCACTCCGCCGCGACAATCGCGGCATCGCTGCCGGCTCGCGGTTTGCCCGATACCCACACCGCGACATTGACACCGGCCTCGGCCAGCAATCTCGCCACGACATAGCCATCGCCCCCATTGTTGCCGGGACCACAGAGAACATGGACCCTTGAGGCCGCCGGGTAACGCGCCAGCACAACGGCGGCGACCGCCTCGCCGGCCCGTCGCATCAGGCCATAGCCGTCGAGCGGTCCGGCCGCGATCGCCAGCCGGTCGGCCTCGGCCATTTCAACCGGAGATAAAAGTTCGTTGCTCATGGATTGCGGTCCGCTCTCCGGTGAAGCATTGTCCAGTTTTCGGTTTGAAGCAAACAGCGAAACACCTGCCACTGCTCAGAAACGCATCGCTCGATGCAATGCGCCAATGGGCAGAAATGCCTGCAAATTACGCTATTTGCCTAATTATTGTGCGGACGGGAGGATCGGCAATGTATAGGCTTCGAGCGTCCATGACGCTTCCAATGCAGCGAATGACGCGAATATGCATCCGGGCATGACAATTGATGAAATCGCCCGATACCGCCTCGAATCCGCAGGATTTGGCACAGTTCGTGCTTGATGGAGGCGCAAGCGGGGTACACAACCCGTCTTTTTGGCAGTGGAGGCCACATTTTACATGAAAAAGATCGAAGCGATCATTAAGCCATTCAAGCTGGACGAAGTGAAGGAAGCGCTTCAGGAGGCTGGCCTGCAGGGCATCACAGTGACCGAGGCCAAGGGCTTTGGCCGGCAGAAGGGCCACACCGAACTCTATCGCGGCGCCGAATATGTCGTCGACTTCCTGCCCAAGGTGAAGATCGAAGTGGTGCTCGGCGACGACGCCGTCGAAGGCGCCATCGAGGCCATCCGCAAGGCGGCGCAGACCGGCCGCATCGGCGACGGCAAGATCTTCGTCTCCAACATCGAGGAAGTCGTGCGCATCCGCACCGGTGAAACCGGAATGGACGCCGTCTGACGCCCCCCATCTTTCTGCAACGTCATCATCAAAAAACGTCATCAAACAGGGATACATGACATGACGACAGCCAAAGACATCATGAAGCAGATCAAGGACAACGACGTGAAATTCGTCGACCTGCGCTTCACTGATCCGAAGGGCAAGCTGCAGCACGTCACCATGGATGTCGTCGAAGTCGAGGAAGACATGTTCGCCGACGGCGTCATGTTCGACGGTTCCTCGATCGCCGGCTGGAAGGCGATCAACGAGTCCGACATGGTGCTGATGCCCGATCCCGACACGGTGCACATGGACCCGTTCTTCGCCCAGTCGACCATGGTCATCCTGTGCGACATCCTTGATCCGGTCTCCGGCGAATCCTACAACCGCGACCCGCGCGGCACCGCCAAGAAGGCCGAGGCCTACATGAAGTCGGAAGGCATCGGCGACCAGATCTTCGTGGGCCCGGAAGCCGAATTCTTCGTCTTCGACGACGTCAAGTACAAGGCCGATCCCTACAACACCGGATTCCGCCTGGACTCCACCGAACTGCCGTCCAACGACGACACCGACTACGAGACCGGCAATCTCGGCCATCGTCCGCGCATCAAGGGCGGCTACTTCCCTGTGCCGCCGATCGATTCCGCCCAGGACATGCGCTCGGAAATGCTGACCGTGCTCGCCGAGATGGGCGTGCGCGTCGAGAAGCATCACCATGAGGTCGCCGCCGCCCAGCATGAGCTCGGCATCAAGTTCGACACGCTGGTCCGCAACGCCGACAAGATGCTGATCTACAAGTACGTCGTTCACCAGGTCGCCAACGCCTATGGCAAGACGGCCACCTTCATGCCGAAGCCGGTGTTCGGCGACAACGGCTCGGGTATGCACGTCCACCAGTCGATCTGGAAGGGCGGCAAGCCGACCTTCGCCGGTAACGAATATGCCGGCCTGTCGGAGAGCTGCCTGTTCTACATCGGCGGCATCATCAAGCACGCCAAGGCGATCAACGCCTTCACCAATCCGCTGACCAACTCCTACAAGCGCCTGGTGCCGGGTTACGAAGCGCCGGTGCTGCTCGCCTATTCGGCGCGCAACCGCTCGGCGTCCTGCCGCATTCCGTTCGGCTCGTCGCCGAAGGCCAAGCGCGTCGAGGTCCGCTTCCCCGATCCGGGCGCGAACCCCTACCTCGCGTTCGCCGCCATGCTGATGGCCGGCCTCGACGGCATCAAGAACAAGATCCACCCGGGACAGCCGATGGACAAGGATCTTTACGACCTGCCGCCGAAGGAGCTGAAGAAGATCCCGACCGTCTGCGGCTCGCTGCGCGAGGCGCTGCAAAGCCTCGACAAGGACCGCGGCTTCCTCAAGGCCGGCGGCGTCTTCGACGACGACCAGATCGACAGCTACATCGAGCTGAAGATGGCCGAGGTGATGCGCTTCGAGATGACCCCGCATCCGGTCGAATACGACATGTACTATTCGATCTAAACTTCTGATCGGATTGAGATTTAGAGCCCTCGGAGGTCTCCCTCCGAGGGCTTTTTTATTGTCGCCGATGGTGGCGGCGCTCAGGTCGCGCGGCGTGATCGCCGGCGATTCCCATGCAAAAAAAGCCCCGGCGTTTCCGCCGGGGCTTTCTTGTCGCAGAGTATCCGTCGCAGCGCGAACGCGCCCCGGCTTGGATCAGGCGGCGGCCGAAACCTGGCCGCTGGCCGGGACCGACGCGATCGTCTTCAGGATCTGCGAAGCGATCTGGTAGGGGTCGCCCTGCGAGTTCGGACGGCGATCCTCCAGATAGCCCTTGTAGTCGTTCTTGACGAAGGAGTGCGGCACGCGGATCGAAGCGCCACGGTCGGCGATGCCGTAGCTGAACTTGTTCCACGGCGCGGTCTCGTGCTTGCCGGTCAGGCGCTTGTCGTTGTCCGGGCCGTAGACGGCGATGTGATCCAGCAGGTTCTTGTCGAACTCAGCCATCAGCGCTTCGAAATAGGCCTTGCCGCCGACTTCGCGCATATAGGCGGTCGAGAAGTTGGCGTGCATGCCCGAGCCGTTCCAGTCGGTGTCGCCGAGCGGCTTGCAGTGGTACTCGATGTCGATGCCGTATTTCTCGGTCAGGCGCTGCAGCAGGTAGCGGGCCATCCACATCTGGTCGGCGGCCTTCTTGGAGCCCTTGCCGAAAATCTGGAATTCCCACTGGCCCTTGGCCACTTCGGCGTTGATGCCTTCGTGGTTGATGCCTGCGGCGAGGCACTGGTCGAGATGCTCCTCGACGATCTGGCGCGCGACCGAGCCGACATTCGAATAGCCGACGCCGGTGTAGTACGGGCCCTGCGGCGCCGGATAGCCGCTCTCCGGGAAGCCGAGCGGACGGCCGTCCTTGTAGAAGAAATATTCCTGCTCGAAGCCGAACCAGGCGCCCTCGTCATCCAGGATGGTGGCGCGCTTGTTGGAGACATGCGGCGTCACGCCATCGGGCATCATCACTTCGCACATCACCAGCACGCCGTTCGTGCGGGCCGGATCCGGGAACATGGCGACCGGCTTCAGCACGCAGTCGGAGCTGTGGCCTTCGGCCTGCTGAGTCGAGGAGCCGTCGAAGCCCCACAGCGGCAGCTGCTCGAGCGTCGGGAACTCGGCAAATTCCTTGATCTGGGTCTTGCCGCGAAGATTGGGGACCGGGGTGTATCCGTCGAGCCAGATATACTCGAGCTTGTATTTGGTCATTCTAGAGCCTCTCGTTGCTTGATCACCGCGCAGGGCGACGACGCATGGCCGGGCTGAGCCGACCTGCCGATCGTTAAAAAGCAATTCGTGTGCCACACTTGTCCCGGTGGGTGCGGCAAAATGGTCAAAGCTAAGCGTTGAATTTGCTGAGCCGTCTCAGTGATGCGCCCGGATCGATCAGAAGCATTATTTGCATAAATAATAGGCAAATACTGATCTTTTTGTGGGCATATTGCTTAAATGAGTCGCACGACCTATCTTGGAAACAGATGAATCGACTGGCTCCTGGAGAAGAAGGCAGATCGCCAATGCAAGTCACCCCGTCCCGTCCGTCGGCGAAGATTTTGATGTTCCCTCTGGCAGGGCGCAAAGCTGCCTCAAATTTAGGCGCAAAGGCCAAGTTCGCGGCAGAGCTTGCCTCGCTGCGCAACACGCATGCCGATTTTGACGGCTGGTACCACGAAGCGGCGATCGAGGAAGAAGAAGGCCAGCGGCAGAAGAGCTGAGTCTCCCGCAAACTTGCGAATGGAAAAAGCCCGGCGTGATCGCTCACGCCGGGCTTTTTTGTATCGCAGCCGACCGGCTACTGCTTGGTGTGCAGGTCGGTGCCGAGCGTGTCCCTGACGAAGATCATGCCAATGATCAGCGACATCGCCGCGATCACCACCGGATACCAGAGGCCATAGTAGATGTCGCCCTTGTAGGCGCTGAGCGCGAACACTGTCGCCGGCAGAAGGCCGCCGAACCAGCCATTGCCGATGTGGTAGGGCAGCGACATACCGGTATAGCGGATGCGGGTCGGGAACATCTCGACCAGGATTGCTGCGATCGGTCCGTAGACCATGGTCACGAAAAGCACGAGGATGAACAGGATGCCGATGGTCATCGGCCAGTTCACCGCGGCCGGATCGGCGAACATGGCGAAGGCGCCGCCGCCCGGAATGTTGTAGACGGTGATCTCGGGCGCACCCGCCGCCTCATCCTTGGTCAGCAGCTTGTCCTTAACCGCCTGGTCGACCGCAACGGTCGTCTTCTCGCCGCCGCGGATCGCCGCCGCGTCGAGCTTGAGCTCGGGATTGGCCGCGATGAAGGCGTCGAGCTTCTGGTCCGGAACCTTGATCGCCGCGCGCTTCAGCGGATAGCCGCCATCCCGCAACGACATGTTGACCGCCTTGACGAAAGCGGCGTCCTTGGCCTTGGCCTGATCGCCTGCGGCAACGGCATCGTAGGATTCCACCGTCTCGTTGCCGATCTTGACCGAGGCGGCCGTCCCGGGTGCCGCCGTGGCGACCACGTCATAAGGCACCGAGTTCTTGGTCAGGAACGAGGTGGCGATGTCGCAGGATGTCGTGAACTTCGCCGTACCGACCGGGTTGAACTGGAACTTGCAGTCGCCGGGTGCCGCGGTCACCGTCGCGCGGGTGTTCTGCTGCGCGGCGGCAAGAGCCGGATTGGCCGCCTTGGTCAGCGCCTTGAACAGCGGGAAGGTGCAGACGATACCCAAAGCGAGGCCGGCCATGATGATTGGCTTGCGGCCGATCTTGTCGGAGAGCCAGCCGAACACGACGAAGAAGATCGAGCCGACGGCAAGCGCGATCGCGATCATGATGTTGACCGACTGCGGGTCGACCTTCAGCACGTTCTGCAGGAAGAACAGCGCGTAGAACTGGCCGTTATACCAGATCACGGCCTGGCCGGCGGTGAGGCCGAGCAGCGCCAGCAGCGCGATCTTGGCGTTCTTCCACTGGCCAAAGGCTTCCGAGAGCGGTGCCTTCGAACCCTTGCCTTCTTCCTTCATGCGCTGGAAGGTCGGCGATTCCGAGAGCGACAGTCGGATCCAGATCGAGATGGCAAGCAGCACGAAGGAAACGATGAAGGGAATGCGCCAGCCCCAATCGGCATAGGTTTCCTTGCTCATCGAACCCTGGACGATGAGGATGACGATCAGCGACAGGAACAGGCCGAGTGTCGCGGTCGTCTGGATCCAGGAGGTGTAGAAGCCGCGGCGATCGTCGGGCGCGTGTTCGGCGACATAGGTCGCGGCGCCACCATACTCGCCGCCGAGCGCCAGGCCCTGCAGCATGCGCAGCCCGATCAGGATAATCGGTGCGGCGATGCCCCAACTGGCATAGCCGGGCAAGAGGCCGACCAGGAAGGTCGACAAGCCCATGATCGTCATGGTGACTAGAAAGGTGTATTTGCGGCCGACAAGATCGCCGATGCGGCCGAACAGCAAGGCGCCGAAGGGGCGGACCAGGAAGCCGGCGGCGAAGGCAAGCAGCGCGAAAATGTTGCGCGTCGCTTCCGGCGCCGACGAGAAGAATGTGGCGCCGATGAAAGCCGCCAGCGAGCCGTAAAGATAGAAATCGTACCATTCGAAAACGGTGCCGAGCGAGGAAGCGAAGATGACTTTCTTCTCTTCCCGCGTCATGCCGCGGCTTGTTCCGCCGGCGGTCGATGCCATTGCCATTGATATGTCCTCCCGTGGGATCCCGTCTGTCCTCGATGGCTGCGCCACCGCCCGCAACTCCTCCGAACGCGGACTCAAAAACGCAGCTACGGGCGAAAAAATGACAGAAAGCGCCGGGCAACGGCAGAGCGACGATGGGATTATGACTTTCGTATTAGGTGCAGTGCGAAAGCAGAGCGCGGCCTCAGGCTTTCAGCGCGTCGAGCAGGCTGACTGCGGCCATCATGTCGCGCTTGCGGGCCGAGCGGCGCGCCACGGCCTCGGCGTCCTGGCCCCAATGCTCGATCTGCCAGTCCTCATCGACATGGCCGGCGGCCCAGGCTGCTTCGCCGTCGAGTTCGCCGAAGTCGACGGCGAGCGCCAACAGCGCCGAGCCCGTCAGCGAGGTCATGACATGGATGGCGGCGAGCCGCATGGGCTCGATGCGCTGCGCAAGATGGGCGCCGAGAACGGCAATGGTCTCGCGCGGCTGCTCGACATGAACGATGCCTTCGGCGAGATGGAAGCGGGCGCCAAGCGCGCTGCGCGCCCAGTCGATGACCGGATCCCAAAGCTGGTTCTGCCGGTCGACCAACCCTTGCGGACCGTCGGCGCGGTAGCACAGCAGATCGGACGAGGCGAAGCGCAGGATGTCCTCCAACACCGCTTGCGGATCGCTGGCGACGCCGTCAATGGCGGTGTTGACGAGGCGCATGACCGGCATGGCCACTGGATCGATGACCTCGCCTTGCGCGTCGAACTCGCCGGCGACCAGGGCCGCCGCCTTCTCGGTCGGCAGCGCCAGCAACGCCCTGCCCGGCGTGCGCACCGGTCTACCGTCGAGATGGACGGCAAAGCCCTCTTCCGCCGGCACGACCGCAACGGCCTTGTAGAAGCGCTTCGGCAGCGGCGTCTTCATCTGGATCTGGGCGCGGCGCACGGGATCGGGATCGGAAAGCTGCTTTCCCGCTTCGAGGTCGTTGAGGATGTCACGCATGTCGGAACTCTCTAACCCAGGATTTGCTTGCGCGCCGGCCGGTTGACGATGATAAGGCCAGCGGCGATCAGGCCAAGCGCCAGGAAAATCCTGACCGTCGGCGGCTCGCCCAAAAGCACCGCGCCGCACAAGACACCGAAGGCTGGCGACAGGAAGGCGAAACTCGACAAGCCCGCCGCCGGATAGCGCGTCAGCAACCAGAACCACAATACATAGGTGAAGGCGACGATATAGAAAGACTGGAACAGCAGCGCCAAGGTCGGCAAGGCCGTGACCGCGCGGATCGGCGCGCCGGCAAAAGGCATGACCAGCAGACCGACGACCGCGGCGCCGGCCAGCTGATAGAGCAGCAGTTTCTCGGCGCTCGTGTCGACCAGTTTCGACCGCTTGATGACGATGCTGGTCATCGCCCACAGAATCCCTGAGCCGAGGCTGAGCAGGTCGCCGGTGAGCGTCGCATTGTTGCCGGCAACGATGCCTTCGGAGAAGACCGCCGCAAGGCCGCAGAAGGCGAGAACAAGCCCGCCCAGCTTGCGCGCGTTGATGCGCTCGCCGAGCAGGAAATGGCTGCCGATCAGGACCCAGAACGGCATGGTGTTGACCAGTAGCGTGTTGCGGGCAACGGTTGTGTATTCCAGCCCGATATAGAGGCACAGGAATTCAACGCCGAAGAGCACGCCGACAACGACGCCGGCGACTAGCGTCCCATCCGGCCTGAACAGCTTGATGCCGCGCAGCCGGCACCAGCCGAGCACGCAGAGCCCGCCAAGAATCGAGCGCGCGATCGAGACGAAGACGGGATCATAGCCGGCGTAGGAAACCTTGGCGGCGACGTAGTTCAGCCCCCAGGAGAAGGTCAGCCCGACCATGATCGTGGCGGCCGCCATGTCGACCGCATCGCGACGGCCCATTTCGGTTGCCGTGGTCATTGCTTCGATTGGCTTTCCAACTTAGCAAGCAGTGCTTTCAGTGCTTCGGTGTTTTGTCTGACCGCCTCAGTGTTCTCGCGGCCGATCTCCGCCACCGATCCCTGCCTGGCAGCAGCGCGGCGCGTAAGATGAGCCACACGAGAAAAATCATGATGAAAAGGCAGCCATCCGACCAACTGGTTGGTGAGCGTGGTTCCTCCCATGGCCCAGTTCCTCTCCTAGTCGTCCCTAGTCGTCCGCGTTCTGCTCGTCGAAGCCGAGCAGGTTCCAGCTCTGGCGCATATGCGGCGGCATCGGCGCGGTGACGTCGATGACGCCCTGGTCCGGGTGCGGAATGAGGATGCGGCGCGCGTGCAGATGCAGGCGGTTCTGCATGCCGCCCGGAAAGTCCCAATTGGTGTCGGCCTCGAAATATTTGGGATCGCCGATGATCGGGCAGCCAATGTAGGCAGCGTGGACGCGCAGTTGATGGGTGCGACCGGTATAGGGCTCCATCTCCAGCCAGGACAGCGACTGCGCCGCCTGCTCGACGACCCGATAGTAGGAGACCGCATGGTCGGCGCCCTTCTCGCCATGCTTGGCGATGCGCACGCGGTCGCCGTCCGGGGTCGGTTCCTTGACCAGCCAGGTCGAGATCTTGTCCTCGCGCTTCGGCGGCACGCCCTTGACCAGTGCCCAATAGGTCTTCTTGGTCTCGCGCGCCCGGAACGCTTCGGAGAGTTTCATCGCCGCAAGCCTGGTGCGGGCGACGACCAGCACGCCGGATGTGTCGCGGTCGAGCCGATGCACCAGGCGCGGCTTCTCGCCCTTCTGGTTGCGCCAGGCCTCCAGCATGTCATCGACATTGCGGGTGACGCCCGAACCGCCCTGCACGGCGAGCCCAGCGGGCTTGTTGAAGACGAAGACCTTCGGGTCCTCATGGATAAGCATCTTGGCGAGCACATCGGCGTCGCCCTGGTTGCGGATCGAATGGCCGGTGAGCGGCGCCTCGCCCTTCTTGTCGACCTCGAGCGGCGGGATGCGGACCGTTTGGCCGGGCTCGACGCGCGTGTCGGCCTTCACCCGGCCGCCGTCGACGCGGATCTGGCCGGAGCGCAGGAGCTTCTGCAGATGGCCGAAGCCGAGCCCCGGGAAATGGGTCTTGAACCAGCGGTCGAGCCGCATGCCCGCCTCGCCGGCCTCCACCGTGATCTGTTCAACGCCTGCCATTTGTCTCGCTTTGCCTCTTCGGAAGCGGGGCAATAGCATTAAGGCAGGCTTCTTGCGAGCCAAAGACCCAGAAACAGGGCGAGGATCGCGCCAATGACGCTGGCGAGCGCATAGCCGAACGCCGGCACCGCCGCGCCGCGCTCCCAAAGCGTGGCGAAATCGAGCGAAAAGGCCGAAAAAGTGGTGAAGCCGCCAAGGATGCCGGTGGCCACGAACAGCCTGACCTCGTTCGAGCCGCCGCGTCGCGCGAGCACGGCGATGAACAGGCCCATGACGAAGGAGCCGACGATGTTGATCACCATCGTGCCCCAGGGATAGTTGGGGCCGACCAGGCGCAGCGCGCCCATATTGGTCAAGTGGCGGATGCCGGCGCCGATGCCGCCGCCGATGACAACGAGAAGTAGATTGGCCATGGCGGCTTTCTGCCGTTGCCGGCTTGCCGGGTCAATCCCTCCCGGCGGCGGGTGGAACCGCGCAGATCGTCGAACGGGTCAGAAATCGCCGCTCGCGGCCGTTGTCGAGCGAGAACATGCCGCCCCTGCCCGGCACCACGTCGATGATCAAATCCGTGTGTTTCCAGGCCTCGTACTGCGAGGCGCTGATGTAGATCGGCGTGTTGCCGATTTCACCCAGCATGACGTCGGCATCGCCAACAATGAAATCGCCGCGCGGATAGCACATTGGCGAGGAGCCGTCGCAGCAGCCGCCGGACTGGTGGAACAGAACAGGGCCGTGATCGGCGATGATCTCGGCCAGGAACGCCTCCGCCTCCGGCGTGGCGGACACTTTGTTCAGAGATCTTTTGTCCATCAGATCCTCCAACAATCGAAGGAGGACGCGGCGAACCGCGCCCTCCCCCCTCGCCCCGGGAGGATCAGAAGAAGCCAAGCTTCTTCGGGCTGTAGCTGACCAGCATGTTCTTGGTCTGCTGGTAGTG
This sequence comes from Mesorhizobium sp. M4B.F.Ca.ET.058.02.1.1, assembly GCF_003952505.1. NCBI lineage: Bacteria > Pseudomonadati > Pseudomonadota > Alphaproteobacteria > Hyphomicrobiales > Phyllobacteriaceae > Mesorhizobium > Mesorhizobium sp. M4B.F.Ca.ET.058.02.1.1. The sequence goes on from NZ_CP034450.1 coordinate 926,393, forward strand.
ATCGAGCATGATCTTGTGCGTCTCGCGACCGATGCCGGACTGCTTGTAGCCGCCGAAGGCAGCGTGCGCCGGATAGGCGTGGTAGCAATTGGTCCACACGCGCCCGGCCTGGATGGCGCGGCCGAAGCGGTAGCAGCGGTTCGCGTCGCGGCTCCAAATGCCAGCGCCGAGGCCGTAGAGCGTATCGTTGGCGATCGACAGCGCCTCGTCATCGTCCCTGAAGGTCGTGACCGACACCACCGGTCCGAAAATCTCCTCCTGGAAGATGCGCATCTTGTTGTGGCCCTTGAACACGGTGGGCTTGACGTAGTAGCCGCCGGCAAGGTCGCCCGGCAGATGGTTCTGCTCGCCGCCTGTGAGCAGCTCGGCCCCTTCCTGGCGGCCGACGTCGAAGTAGCTCAGGATCTTCTGCAACTGCTCGTTCGAAGCCTGGGCGCCGATCATGGTTGCCGGGTCGAGCGGATCGCCCTGGACGATCGCCTCGACGCGCTTCAGCGCCCGCTCGATGAACCTGTCGTAGATCTTTTCATGCACCAGGGCGCGGCTCGGGCAGGTGCAGACCTCGCCCTGGTTGAGCGCGAACATCACGAAGCCTTCGATCGCCTTGTCGAAGAAGTCATCGTCCTCCGCCGTCACGTCCTGGAAGAAGATGTTGGGCGACTTGCCGCCAAGCTCGAGCGTGACCGGGATCAGGTTCTGGCTGGCATATTGCGAGATCAGGCGGCCCGTCGTCGTCTCGCCAGTGAAGGCGATCTTGGCGATGCGGTTCGACGATGCCAGCGGCTTGCCGGCCTCCAGGCCGAAGCCGTTGACGATGTTGAGCACGCCCTCCGGCAACAGGTCGCCGACTAGGTCGGCCCACAGCATGATGGTGGCTGGCGTCTGCTCGGCCGGCTTCAGCACCACGCAATTGCCGGCGGCGAGCGCTGGCGCCAGTTTCCATACCGCCATCAGCAGCGGGAAATTCCACGGAATGATCTGGCCGACAACGCCGAGCGGTTCGTGGAAATGATAGGCGACGGTGTCGTGGTCGATCTCGGAAATGCTGCCCTCCTGGCTGCGCAGCACGCCGGCGAAATAGCGGAAATGGTCGATGGCCAAAGGCAGGTCGGCCGCCGTCGTCTCGCGGATCGGCTTGCCGTTGTCCCAGGTCTCGGCGAGCGCCAGCAGATCGAGATTGTCCTCCATGCGGTCGGCGATGCGGTTGAGGATCAGAGCGCGAGCGGCAGCACTTGTCCTGCCCCAGGCGTCCTTGGCCTTGTGCGCCGCGTCGAGCGCCGCCTCGATGTCCCTGGCGTCCGACCGGGCGACCTCGCCCAGCGGCCCGCCGGTCACAGGTGATATGTTCTCGAAGTATTTTCCAGATAGTGGCGCCACCCATTTGCCGCCGATGTAGTTGTCGTAGCGCTTGGCGAAGGGAACCTTGGCCGTGCGGGAAAATTCCACCTTGTTCATTGTCTGCCTCCCAGCAAAACAGCGGCACGGAATGTGTCGCGTCGCGGGAGACAGTTGCGGATGCCTTTTGGCTTGTCAGCCCGGGGCCAACCGATCATGGCCGCCGAGTGTCGCAGAACTGCGACAGGTCAGGTCCAGGAAATCAGTGCGCGCGGTGGATGCCGAAACGGGCGAGCTTGCGGTGCAGCGTGGCGCGCGAAATGCCGAGGCTCTGGGCCGCAGCGGAAACATTGCCGCCGGCGCGCGCCATCGCGCGCTGCACCACTCCGCGCTCGGCATCGTCCAGATCTTCCCCGGCCCTCACAGAGTCGCCGAGGATATCGGCCGCGAGCAGCCCCTTGGCCAAGGCTTCGCGAGTTATGCCGAGCGCGCAACGGGCCGAGCGCGTCGCGCCGATCACCAGATCGTCGGCATCGATGGCGATGAGCGCCCCGGTGTTGCGCTCGCCGACCGGGGCAAGCAGGATGCGGGCGTTGGAATAGACCATGCGGAAATTCTCGGCCTCGATGCGGCGGGCGGCGTCACCCACCGCAACAGCGATCAGCTGGACAAAGCCTTCCGTCAGATCCGACCGGCACGATGACACGTCGAGCGCCGCCGCTAGATTGCCTTCGTGGTCGTAGACCGGCGCCGTCGTGCAACTGAGCAAAGTGTTGCGCGAGAAAAAGTGCTGATCGCGATGGATGGTCAGCGCCCGCTGGTCGGCGATGCAGGTGCCGATCCCATTGGTGCCTTCACTGTCCTCGCTCCAGACCGTGCCGGTCCAAAGCCCCCATTCGTCGAATGTCTCGTCGTCGGCGACGGCGCCCCTGCGTTCGACGGGGATGCCGTCGCGGTCCGCCAGCATCACGCAGCAGCCAACGCCCCCTACGGCGAGATAGAGGCGATTGAGACTTGCCTCGGCGGCGCGGACCAATGGCTCCATGCGCTGCCGGGCCCCTCTCAACTCGCCTTCGGTCAATCGCCTGGGGGCCTTGCGCTCGGCTGGATCGAGACCGTGCAGTTGGAGAGAACGTCGCCATGAGGCGACCAGTGCCGAATGGGCCGCGCCGCTTCTGGCGATCGAGGCCTGGACAAGATCTGCATGCACGACTGATTGCCGACCGATCAACCTGACCCTCCCGTAAGCGGGACCTCCTCCCGCTCAGTCGTCACGTTGGCTAGAAAATATTCGACACCCAAGGCAGTTCAGCTTTCGATATAGAACGCTGACCCCGACACGTATTGATTTTGCGCAATTCGGGACGGAAAATCGCTACGCAATCGTTCCAGAATTGCTCTGGCGTTCTAAAGGTGGCTGCCGGCCGGCGCCATTGGACGTTGGTTCAAGGCGGATTGGCGAGGTCCTGTCGAAGCTCAGTTCGCCCCGGCCTTCTTCGGCTTGCTGGAGCCGATCATCTTCCAGTTCTTGTAGAACAGGGAATTGATGCGTTCGACGCTGACCGAAACGATGGCGAGCAGGCCGGCGATGAGGCCGGGGAACGGGGATGGACGGATGATGTCCATGAAGACGCAGTAGCGGCGCCCGTCATACTCGTTGACCGAACGGTGCAGCAGCGTGTCGTCGAAAATGTAGAGCGGATTGTCATGCCAGTAGTTCCTGGCGTCGTTGCACTCGACGAAAATCTCGGCCTTCACCGGCAGCAGGTTGTAGAGAATGCGCAGGCTGAGCCGAAGCGGGCCGAAATGCCAGGACGTCGACTCCTTGCCCCTGAAGACCGACACGGCGATGGTCTTGATGTATTTGAAATCCTTGTTGAATTCCGGCACGTTGTCGATCTTGTGCTTGCCGTACCATTGATAGACATACATGCCGCGCCGGCCGGTGCCGAAATTGGCGTCGATATCGGCGATGATATCGTCCTTGCGCGCCTTAAAGACGTCGAGAACCTCGTTGACCTCGCGCTGGTAGTCGGCGGGAAACTGCTCCAGCTTCCAGACACCCGGGTTCCTGAAGCAAAGCAGGTCGACCAGCAGGTTGAAGGGCGACAGCAGCCAGGTGAAGAGGCCGTTGCCGAGAAAATAGCCGCGGAACAGCGACAGGTCCTTGTTCTTGTTGCGCAGCACGTCGATCAGGCCGCAAACGATCCAGATCGTTGTCAGGATCGGGATGAAATAGAAGCCGAGCGCGAGAAGCGGAATCGCAATCGCTGCCTGACGGATGGTCTTTCGAGCTTGCCTTGTCATTTTATTCCGCGCGGGGAGCGCGATCCCGTTCGCTTGAGTGCGCCAAAGTCACGGCAGCAACCCCCGCAGCCGTGCGCCTTGATAGGATTTTTTGCTTCGCCACACAACGGCAATCATGGCGGTGCCGGCGGGGCGCCGGTGCCGCTCATGCCCGTCAGATCGCCTTGTCCACGCCACGGGCAGGCCGAGATCGTCCCATTTCTCTTTCATCGCTGACCAGGAACTCGAAGCCGATGACGCTGTCACCGTCCCCGGCCGGCCCGCATCTGAATTTCAGCCCGTGCCAGCTGCCGCGGCTGCGGAAGGCGGCACCTTCGGCGGCGACCGAGCCCCACACTCACTCTTGACCGCAGCAGATTGCATGAAAAAAGCCCCGTTTCCGGGGCTTTTTTATCGTCAGGGCTATCAGCCCTTGCGCGGCAACTGCGGCACCAGGCTACGCTTGCCGCCATCCTTGCCTTTCGGCTCCGGCTTCTGCGCCACCGCCTTCTTGGCCACCGGCTTCTTCGCAACCGTCTTGCGGGGCTTCGGCGCTTCCTCCGGCTCTTCCTTCTTCGGCTTCACCGGAGCCTCGTCAGCCAGCGACTCGAGTTTCAGGCCGGTCTCGCCGGTTTCCTTCTTCTCGACGGTGACGCGCACCGTGCCGCCCTTCTTGAGCTTGCCGAACAGCACCTCGTCGGCCAGCGGCTTCTTGATGTGCTCCTGGATGACGCGGCCAAGCGGCCGCGCGCCCATGCGCTCGTCATAGCCCTTGTCGGCCAGCCAGGCGACCGCATCCGGCGACAGGTCGAAGGTGACGCCACGCTCGGAGAGCTGAGCCTCGAGCTGCATGACGAACTTCTGCACAACCTGGTGGATGACAGGCACCGGCAGCGAGCCGAACGGGATGATCGCATCGAGACGGTTGCGGAACTCCGGCGTAAACAGCCGGTTGATCGCCTCGACATCGTCGCCTTCGCGCTTGGTCGAACCGAAACCGATCGCCGCCCGCTGCGCATCTGACGCACCCGCATTGGTGGTCATGATCAGGATGACATTGCGGAAGTCGATCTGCTTGCCGTTGTGGTCGGTCAGCTTGCCATGGTCCATCACCTGCAGCAGGATGTTGAACAGGTCGGGATGCGCCTTCTCAACCTCATCGAGCAAGAGCACGCAGTGCGGATGCTGGTCGACACCGTCGGTGAGCAATCCGCCCTGGTCGAAGCCGACATAGCCGGGAGGCGCGCCGATCAGCCGCGATACGGTATGACGTTCCATGTATTCCGACATGTCGAAGCGGATCAGTTCGACGCCGAGCGAGGCGGCGAGCTGCTTGGCGACTTCCGTCTTGCCGACGCCGGTCGGGCCCGAGAACAGATAGGAGCCGATCGGCTTTTCGGGTTCACGCAGGCCGGCGCGCGCCAGCTTGATCGCCGACGTCAGCGCGGTGATGGCGGTGTCCTGGCCGTAGACGACGCGCTTCAGCTCGATGTCGAGACCCTGCAGCACCTTCTCGTCGTCGGCCGAAACCGTCTTCGGCGGGATGCGCGCCATGGTGGCGATCGTGGCTTCGATTTCCTTGATGCCGATGGTCTTCTTGCGCTTGGCTTCGGGCACCAGCATCTGCGAGGCGCCGGTCTCGTCGATCACGTCGATCGCCTTGTCCGGCAGCTTGCGGTCGTTGATGTAGCGGGCCGAAAGTTCGACCGAGGCCTTGATCGCCTCGCTGGTGTAGCGGACCTTGTGGAACTCCTCGAAATAGGGCTTCAGGCCCTTCATGATCTCGATGGCGTCCTCGATGGTCGGCTCGTTGACGTCGATCTTCTGGAAGCGCCGCACCAAGGCGCGGTCCTTCTCGAAGAACTGGCGGAACTCCTTGTAGGTGGTCGAGCCGATGCAGCGGATGGCGCCCGACGACAGCGCCGGCTTCAGCAGGTTCGACGCGTCCATGGCGCCGCCTGACGTGGCCCCTGCCCCGATCACGGTATGGATCTCGTCGATAAACAGCACCGCGCCGGGATAGTCCTCGAGTTCCTTGACGACCTGCTTCAGCCGCTCCTCGAAGTCGCCGCGATAGCGCGTGCCGGCGAGCAGCGTGCCCATGTCGAGCGCGAAGATAGTGGCGTTGTGCAGCACCTCTGGCACGTCGCCCTCGACGATGCGCTTGGCCAGACCCTCGGCGATCGCCGTCTTGCCGACGCCGGGATCGCCGACATAGAGCGGGTTGTTCTTGGAGCGGCGGCACAGCACCTGGATCGTGCGGTTGATCTCCGACTCGCGGCCGATCAGCGGATCGATCTTGCCGGCCTTGGCCTTGTTGTTGAGGTTGATGCAATAAGCAGTCAGGGCGTCCTGCTGCTGCTTCTTCTTGCCGTTCTCCTCCTGCGGCTCGGCGCCGTTCTGGCCGCCCTGCTCGTCATCGGCGCCGCGCGGGGTGCGGTTCTCCGAGGCGCCGGGGCGCTTGGCGATGCCATGCGAAATGTAGTTGACCGCGTCGTAGCGGGTCATCTGCTGTTCCTGCAGGAAATAGGCGGCGTGGCTCTCACGCTCGGCGAAGATCGCGACGAGCACGTTGGCGCCGGAGACCTCCTCGCGGCCGGACGACTGTACATGGATGACGGCGCGCTGGATAACGCGCTGGAAACCGGCGGTGGGCTTGGAATCCTCGTCATAGCCGGTAACGAGGTTGTCGAGCTCGGTGTCGATATAGGTGAGAACCGTGTGCTTCAATTCGTCGAGGTCGACGTTGCAAGCGCGCATGACGGCGGCTGCCTCGGTGTCGTCGATCAGGGCGAGCAGCAGGTGTTCAAGGGTTGCATATTCATGATGCCGCTCATTGGCGAGCGTCAGCGCCTGATGTAGCGCCTTTTCCAGGCCTTGGGAGAAAGCCGGCATGTTACCTCACTTCTTCTCCATCACGCATTGCAGCGGATGCTGATTCTGTCGGGCGAAATCCATGACCTGGGACACTTTGGTCTCGGCCACCTCGAATGTATAGACCCCGCACTCGCCCACTCCATGATTGTGAACATGAAGCATGATGCGTGTGGCGGCTTCGCGGTCCTTCTGAAAAAAACGCTCCAGCACGTGAACCACGAATTCCATGGGCGTGTAGTCGTCGTTGAGGATGAGCACCCGGTAGAGACTGGGCTTCTTGGTCTTGGTTTTGGTGCGCGTGATCACGGCCGTGCCGCGACCGGCCCCGTTGCCGTCGCCGTCACTCTGCATCCGCACCACGCCTGCCGTGGCAGTCAAACCGGTCGTCACGTAGTCCTGCCTCCCCATGCGAGTTCGACATGTAGGTGTTCGATGGACGATTTTAAGCCCTTCTGTTTAGCTGACAATATGGCTAGGTGGGCAAACTTCAGCGATTTTCGCAATCGTGTAGGTGGCTACGGCCCAGATCGAAGCGGGCATGAAAAAACCCGGCCGCGCATCCGCGACCGGGTCTGTCTTGCAGGCCGGCTGGCCTAGTTTCAGTGCCTTGCGGCGAAAATTACTTCGCCTTGGCTACGATCGATTCGAACGGCTTGTAGGCTTCCTTGGCGAGTTCGGCATAGAGGTCGCCGATCTTGGCGGCCTCGGCGACGAAGCTCTCGTAGCTCTGCTTGGCGTAGTCGGACTGGATCTCGATCGCCTTGTCGAACGACTTGGCCGAGAACAGCTTCTCGAACGCGGCGCTGCCGGCTTCGAAGCTCTTCTTGGTGTACTCGCCCGCTTCTGTGGCGATCGCCTGCGCGCCCTTGGTGAGCGAAGCAAAGCTCTTCAATCCGGTGTCGGCAAACTCCTTGCCGAATTTGCTGAAGTCCTCATAGGTCTGGGCCATTTCACGCTTCCCTTCGTGGTTGAAACGCCCATTTGCCCCGGGCGCCCTTGTGCAATGCACCGCAAATATATTGTGCGCTGCACAAAAGTCAAGTTTTTGGCCGTTTGCTGGGCACGGGCGGACGGGAAGAGTCCAAAATTCGAATAAAAAGAGGCTCAAATCGCCAGAAAATGGTGAACGCGGCGGTTACCATAAACGGATTGGTAACGCTGCCCGCGATAGCTTGGCCGGAAGCGAGGCAGGCTCACGCCGCCGCCTCCGGGGCAACGAAATTTCAGGGAAATAGCAGTGCGTCAGGCGTTGTTGGGCTTCGTCTCCAAAACCTCCTCCTTTCTCAAGGCGATCACGATCGTCGCCCTGGCGATGACCGTCGTCGTCGCGGATGCCGCCTCATCGATGGCGGCGAAATCGGCGGCCATCGTCATCGACGCCAAGACGGGCAAGGTGCTCTATTCTTCCGACGCTAATGGTCGGCGCTATCCCGCTTCGCTGACCAAGATGATGACCCTCTATCTGACGTTCGAGGCGCTGGCGAAGGGTCGGATCTCGAAGAACACGGCGGTGCCGTTCTCTGCCCACGCCGCGGCCGAGCCGCCGACGAAACTTGGCGTCAAGCCCGGCGGATCGGTGTCCGTCGACACAGCCATCCTGTCGATGGTGACCAAGTCGGCCAATGATTCCGCGACGGCGCTGGGTGAGCTGCTCGGCGGCAACGAAGCCAATTTCGCCCGCATGATGACCGCCAAGGCGCGTGCGCTCGGCATGAACGGCACGGTCTTCCGCAACGCCAATGGCTTGCCCGATCCCGGCCAGTTCACCACCGCCCACGACATGGCGATGCTCGGCATCGCGCTGAGGGAGCACTTCCCGCAATATTACGGCTACTTTTCTCAACGCTCCTTCCTTTACGGCCGTCGGCGCATCAATGGTCACAATCGCTTGCTCGGCCGCATCAAGGGCGTTGACGGAATCAAGACCGGCTACACCCGCGCTTCCGGCTACAATCTGGTCTCGTCGGTCAATGACGGCGATCGCAAGCTCGTCGCTGTCGTCATGGGCGGCGCCTCGGGCCGCGCCCGCGACAACCAGATGGCGGGCCTGATCAACGCTTATATGCCGAAGGCGTCGACGCGTGGCGGTAGCGCCCTTATCGCCAAGGCCGGTGGCGGCAATCCGATCAGTGCGCTGGCCAAGGTGCTCCTGCCGAAGCATGACGCGCCGACCCCGGACGAAAAGCCGGCGGTTGAGGAAGAGGCGGTCGTCGCCTCCGCGGACGACAGCGCGCCCGTCGTCGAGGAGACCACGCCGGTCGTCCAGATCAAGAAGGTCAAGACCGTGGCAGTCGCCGCCGTGGTTCCGTCGCCAGCGCCGCAAGCCGTCGCGGCCTACGCCGAGCCGGAACCGGCTGCAGCGGTCGATCCGGTCAAGACCGCTTCGGTCCCCTCCGGCTGGGCCGTGCAGGTGGCGTCCTCGCCAAAGCAATCCGAAGCCCAGGCCTTCCTCGACAAGACGAGCAAGCAGGCGCCGAAGGTGCTGGCCGACGCCGCCGGCTTCACCGTCGCCTTTGAAAAGGACGGCGTCACCTACTACCGCGCCCGCTTCGGCGGCTTCTCGTCGAAGGATGCCGCGTGGGATGCGTGCAACGCTTTGAAGAAGAAGAAGATCAGCTGTTACGCCGTCCAGCAGTAGGTCGGCTTGCAATCTCCCGGGAAATTTTTGCGTCGAAGGAGACTAGTTGTGGTTGGAGAGCAAGACGTCCTTGGCTTCATTGATTCGCGCCGCAAGGAACGACGTGCCGCCGATATCGGGGTGCAGGCGCTGCATCAGGCGGCGGTGCGCCTTGCGGACATCCGCCGCGGCGGCCCCCGCTTCAAGACCAAGGATCTTGTAGGCCTCCTCCTTAGTCATGGCGCCCGCACCTGGCGCAACACCCAGCCCTTCGCCACCGTCCGGCTCAGCGTTTTTGCGCCAGATGGGAAATCGGCCGTCAAGATACGTCTCTAGCAACTGGCGGCTCTCCTGATCGCCGGAGAGCTCACGGTAGAGCTGCTGCAACTCGGCGAGGCTCATCGCGCCAAGCATCTTGCCTTCATGGCGGCCGGCCAGAACGAGCCCTTCCAGTCCGCCGGTCTTGTGATCAAGCTCCATTTCCAGCGCAGCAGTGCGCACGGTGGAGCGCCTGCCCGGCGGTGGTCTTGATCCGCTGCGGTTCATACGCACCGAGCCAAACCAGGCGATCGCGCCGGCCAGCATCATGCCGCCGATGCCGCTGCGGCCCACGACGAGCAAGGCTGCGCCGGCCAGCGCCAAAAGAACCGGTCCCAATGTCTTCATGCCATCGGCCATTTTCCCCGGATCGGCGCGTACGAAGATCGTGGCGGCGCCGAGGAGCAACAGAAGCAATGCGACCAATGCGATCAGTATGCCCATCAATTTCCGCCGCCCCGCAAATGCTCGATCATCAGCCGATCTTCCGGCCTGCCCCTGGCTTCCAGTGCCGTCAGCCCGCCGGTGGCGAATACGGCTACCGCTGAAAACAATCCCGCAAGGGTCGCGGCAGCATGCCGATCAAATCGGAACCAAGCTCCTTTAGACAGCCGCGCAATTTCCTTGAACGCTTTTTCCGCTCCGGAATCATGGCCTTCCTGGAAAATGAAGACTGGCACGCCATGCAGACCGAGGCTGCCGGCCTTGCTGGCGAGATCGTCGATGCTCTCTTCCATGGCATCGCCGATATAGACAAGCGCATTGACCTTGGTTGCCGCCGTCTCCTTCAACGCGTGGACGAGCACCTTGCCGATCTGAGTATGGCCGGCGCGGCAGTCGATCCGCGTCATCAGCTGCTTCAAAGCATTGGTGTCTTTGACGAAACCGGACGAACGGCACTCGCCGAGACCGCGGAAATAGACCAGTTGGACGCTAAGCGTCCCGAGCTTGCCAACGGCATCGAACATCTCGCCCTGCAGCGCGTTGGCCAGATCCCAGGTCGGCTGCCGGCTCATCGTCGCGTCGAGGGACAGAATCACCCTGCCCGTGCCGCTGGCAGAAGCGCCAAAGGTTCTCGCCTGCCGGACAAAGGCGTCGATCTCCCCGGCGCTTGATTGAGGCTTGACCGGGGCAGGATCGGCCTTTTGGGGCACGGGCTGCTTGTTGTCGCTCATGAGATTCAAGATGTGGCGCGGCGCCAATGCTTGCAAGTCCCATGTCCGGCGATAGGGAGGGCCAAAGCATCGGCGGATCACAAGCAGCGCGGCAGGTATCGTCCGGTCTAAAGCAGGCCCAGTTCGGCCAGCTCCTGCCTGAGCTTCGGAGGCATCTCCACCAGGCCTGCCCTGCCCTTGCCGAGATCGGCCGGCGCGTCGGAGGGTTTGAGATAGCGCCAGCCCTGGAAGGCGCGGCGCGGCTGCCATTCGGTGCGCACGACTTGCGGGTCGAGCATCAGGTGACAGCGGCCGATGCCCTCGTCGTCGGTGAACGGCCGGATCTCGGTGATCAACTGGCGACATTGCACGTTGCCCTTGATCACCCAATAGAGCGAGCCGCCGTCGGTGACTTCGTCGCCACGCGTCGGCACCATGCGGGTGGTGTGCCAGTGCTCGGCCGGCTCGCCGGCGCGCCGCCGCTCGTCGAGGCGAAAGTCGATCCACTCTTCGAGATCCTCGACGCTGTCGCAGCCGACGCAGAGTTTTAGGAGATTGAGAGCCATCGCTTAAGGTTTAGTCCGGCACGCGAAACCGTCAACGGCCCTGCCCGACTTCTCCACAGTGCCAGCATCAGCCGTTCAGCACTCGACGACGTTGACGGCGAGGCCGCCGAGGCTGGTTTCCTTGTACTTCTCGTTCATGTCGAGGCCGGTCTGGCGCATGGTCTCGATCGCCGCGTCGAGTGGCACGAAGTGGGTGCCGTCGCCCTTGATGGCGAGCGAGGCGGCGGTCACAGCCTTGACGGCGCCGAGCGCATTGCGCTCGATGCAGGGCACCTGCACCAGCCCGGCGACGGGATCGCAGGTCATGCCGAGATGATGCTCCAGCGCGATCTCGGCCGCATTCTCGACCTGCTCCGGCGTGCCGCCCATGACGGCGCACAGCCCAGCCGCAGCCATGGCCGAGGCGGAGCCGACCTCACCCTGGCAGCCAACTTCGGCGCCGGAGATCGAGGCGTTCGACTTAATGATGCCGCCAACGGCGGCCGCCGTCAGCAGGAAGTCGCGTATGCTTGGCTGGTCGGCTTCGGGATGGAAATGCAGCCAGTAGCGCAGCACCGCCGGCAGCGTGCCGGCCGCCCCGTTGGTCGGCGCGGTGACGACGCGCCCGCCAGCGGCGTTCTCCTCATTGACCGCCATGGCGTAGATCGACAGCCAGTCATTGGCGAGCAAGGGGTTCGGCCGGTTCTGCTGCCACTGTTCCAGCAGCTTGTCGTGCAACTGCCGGGCACGGCGGCGCACCTTCAACCCGCCCGGCATGATGCCGTCCTGCGAAAGGCCGCGGTCGATGCAGCCCTTCATGGCGCTCCAGATGGCGTCGAGACCCGCGTCGAGCTCCTCGCGCGACATCTGCGTCTCCTCGTTGACGCGCTTCATCTCGGCGATGGAAAGCCCGCTCTTGGCCGCCATCTTCAGCATCTCGACGGCATTCTTGAAGGGATAAGGCACCTTCTTGCCTTCCGTCGTCACTGAGCCCTTGGCCTTCATCCGCTGCAGCTCTTCCTCGGAAACGACGAAGCCGCCGCCGATCGAATAATAGATGCGCTTGAGCAGCAGTCGGTCGCCGGCGTCGTAGGCATAGAACGCCATGCCGTTGGCGTGGCCGGTGAGCGGCGTCTTGCGGTCGAGCACGAGATCGGTCGCGGGATCGAAGCGGTAAGTCGGGTGACCCGGCGGCGCGATGCGCTTCTCGGCAGCGATCCTGGCAACGATGCCGTCAGCGAGGTCGGGATCGACCGTCTGCGGCGTCTCGCCGGCAAGGCCGAGGATGACGGCGCGGTCGGAGCCATGGCCGATGCCGGTGTAGGCGAGCGAGCCGTGCAGGCTGGCGCCGATGCGGTCGACCTTGACGCCGGCCGGCCGCGGCCAGTCGTTTCCGGCTACCTCGTCCAGAAAACGCCGGGCGGCGGTCATCGGCCCCATCGTGTGCGAACTCGATGGACCGATGCCGATCTTGAACAGGTCGAAAACCGAAAGGAACACGCGCCGTTGTCTCCTGAATCCGTCTCGGCATACATATAGGAATTGCTGAGATGTTTCCGCTGTTTTACGGATCGCGGCGCCGCGCCCTCCGACCTTGTTTGCTCCGGCAGCGACATTGATTGTCGGGTTGCGCTGGCGGGGCTATTCTCGACAACGCCAGGTATCGTTGCGAGGGAGGAAGCAATGCTTGCATTGGAGGCCAGGCCGGAACCGGTGTGCATCGTGCCAGCGCAGACGGCCGTCATCGTGGTGGACATGCAAAACGCCTTCGCCTCGGCGGGCGGCATGTTCGATCTGGCGGGCTTCGACATATCGGGTGCTGCACCGGCCATCGAGGCCAACAAAAGGCTGCTTGCGGCCGCGCGCAAAGCTGGCCTCACCGTGGTCTATCTCCAGATGTCGTACAGACCGGATCTCGGCGACGCCGGCGACATTTCCTCGCCGAATTACCACAAGGAACTGGGAATGGTGCTGATGCGCCAGCGCCCCGAACTGCGCGGCAAGCTGTTGATCGACGACAGCTGGGACTGGCAGATCGTCGATGCGCTGAAGCCGGAGCCGGGCGACCAGATCATCCGCAAATCCCGCTACAGCGGCTTTTGCAACACCGGTCTGGAAGCGTATCTGCGGGCTCGCAATATCCGCCATCTGCTGTTCAGCGGGGTCGCCACCAATGTCTGCGTCGATGCGACCGCGCGCGACGGCCTACATGCTGGAATTCTGGCCTGTCCTGGTCGAGGACGCGATGAACCATTCGGGCCCCGACTTCAACCGCCAGGCAACGCTGTGGAATTTCGAAAACGCGTTCGGATGGGTCACCAGGACCGACATGGTGGTCGAGGCCCTGCGCGCGAAAGCCGCCCGACCCCTGCCGGCCTAGCCGACCGTCGAAGCGGCCGGCTCGCCTGTGGTACAAGGGGACATGGGCGATTCCTTCCATCTTTCGACGGCCGACCTCGCGGCGCTGGCCTTCTTCCTCATCGTCTGGGTGCTGCATACGCTGGCCTCCGACGGCAGACTGGTCAGCCGCGTCTCGTTGACGACGGCTATGAACGCCCAGCGCGCGACCTGGATGCGAACCATGGCCGAGCGCGAGATCCGTATCGTCGACACCGCCATCATGACCGGTCTGCAGCAAGGCACCGCCTTCTTCGCATCCTCCTCGCTGATCGCGCTTGGCGGCTGTTTCGCGCTGCTCGGCGCCTCCGACCAGGTGCTTACGGTGCTGAGCGACCTGCCGCTGAGCGCGACCTCCTCGCGCGAGGCCTTCCAGATGAAGGTTTTCGGCCTGGTGCTGATCCTGGCCTTCGCCTTCTTCAAGTTCGGCTGGGCCTACCGACTGTTCAATTACTGCTCGATCCTGATCGGCGCCGTGCCGATCCCGTACGGCGAGGCTTCGCGCAATCCGGTCAGCGAGACGGCGGTCTGGCGCGCGGCGCGCATGAACATGCTGGCCGGCAAGCATTTCAATTCCGGCCTGCGCGCGGTCTTCTTCTCGATCGGCTATCTCGGCTGGTTCATCGACCCGGTGATTTTCGTGCTGTCGACGCTGCTGCTGCTGGCGGTGCTGGTCCGGCGCCAGTTCTTCTCTGCGGCCAGGGAGGCCGTCCTCGGTCAGCCGCCCGGGAAGGGCCCGTCGATGCGGCCGGACAGCCAGTAAGCGGCAAGCCCGATCCATTCGCGGATCGCCATGGTCGTCACCTGCAGCGAATCGGCCGGGTTGTCACGGAACAGGCCGATGCCTTCCTTGCCCGAGGTGCGGTAATCCACCGGCCATGGGATGGTCGGGAAGCCAGCCTTGTCGAACAGCGCCTTGGCGCGCGGCATGTGGAAGGCCGAGGTCACTAGCAGCCAGGTCTCGCCCGGCTTCGGCGCCACCATCTGCCTGGTGAAGACGGCGTTCTCATAGGTGTTGCGCGACTTGTTCTCGAGGATCAGCCGATCTGCGCTGACGCCGAGCGCGCCAAGCAGGCGCGGTGCGGTGTCGGCATCGCCCTCGCCGTCCAGGAACAGTTCTCCGGTACCGCCGGATACCACCACCTTGGCCTGCGGGAACCGCCTGGCGAGGATCGCGGTCTCGACCATGCGGTCGCCGCCACTGTTCAACTCATAGCCGCCGCGTGCGAGGTTGATGGCGCCCTCGAAGCCGCCGCCGAGCACGACGATGCCGTCGACTTTCTGCGGCAGCGACGGTTTGGCAAAGCGCTCCTCCAGCGGGTTGAGCATCATCGCGCCGAGCGAGGTCCAGGCGGAAAGCGACAGGATCAGGAAGGCGAGCACGCTGCCGGTGGCGGCCAGCCGCCGACGGCCGAACGCGGCCGCGAGCAGGCCCGCCAGCAGCAGGAAGATCGCCAGGTTGAGCGGCTGGATGAAGAACCAGAAAATCTTGGAAAGATAGAAGAACATCCCTCACCCCATTACAGCGCCGCGCGCCCCTGGACGCGCAAGGGACGCTGTAACACTTTGATCTTGCGCATGATCCTTTCCGAAAATCGATTCCGATTCTCGGAGCCACGAGCTAGATGAGGGACGACCCTACCACCACTTTTCCGGCTGAAATGTGCCGGCCGCCTGCTCGATGACATGCGCCGTCTGGAACAGCGTCTCCTCGTCGAAGGGACGGCCGATGAGCTGCAGGCCGAGCGGCAGGCCCTTGGCGTCGAGACCGGCGGGGACGCTGATGCCCGGCAGGCCGGCCATGTTGACGGTCACCGTGAAGATGTCGTTGAGGTACATCTTGACCGGATCGGAAGCCATGTCCTCGTCGGCGATGCCGAACGCGGCCGACGGCGTCGCCGGCGTCAGGATGACGTCGACGCCGGCGGCAAACACGTTCTCGAAGTCGCGCTTGATCAGAGTGCGCACCTTTTGCGCCTGCAGGTAGTAGGCGTCGTAATAACCGGCCGACAGCACATAGGTGCCGATCATGATGCGGCGCTTGACCTCGCGGCCGAAGCCGGCGGCGCGGGTCTTCTCATACATGTCGACGATGTCCTTGCCCGGCACGCGCAGGCCGTAGCGGACGCCGTCATAGCGCGCGAGGTTCGACGAGGCTTCGGCCGGCGCCACGATGTAATAGGCCGGCAGCGCGTATTTGGTGTGCGGCAGCGAGATGTCGACGATCTCGGCGCCGGCTTCCTTCAGCCAGGCAATGCCCTTCTGCCACAGAGCTTCGATGTCCTGCGGCATGCCGTCGACGCGGTATTCCTTGGGAATGCCGACCTTCATGCCCTTGATCGGCTTGCCGATCGCGGCTTCGTAGTCCGGCACCGGACTATCGACAGATGTCGTGTCCCTCGGGTCGACGGAGGCCATCGACTTCAACAGGATCGCGGCGTCGCGCACGTCGCGCGCGATCGGGCCGGCCTGGTCCAGCGACGAGGCGAAGGCGACAATGCCCCAGCGCGAGCAGCGGCCATAGGTCGGCTTGATGCCGACCGTGCCGGTGAAAGCCGCCGGCTGACGGATCGAGCCTCCGGTGTCGGTGGCGGTGGCGCCGGCGCAGAGGAAAGCGGAAACGGCCGAGGCCGATCCGCCGGACGAGCCGCCCGGCACGAGCTGGGCATTGTCCAGCGTGCGCTGGGTTTTCGCGCCGCCGGCCGAGACGAAGCCGCCGTCGCCCTGGTGCGTGGTCGGCATCACCACCGTGTCGAGGCGCGAGCGCCGCCACGGGTTGATGACCGGGCCGTAGTAGGAGGTCTCGTTGGAAGAGCCCATGGCGAACTCGTCCATGTTGAGCTTGCCCAGCATGACGGCGCCGTCGGCCCACAGATTGGCGGTGACGGTTGATTCGTAGCGAGGCTCGAAACCGTCCAGCACGTGGCTGCAGGCCTGGGTGTGGACGCCCTTGGTGCCGAACAGGTCCTTGATGCCGAGCGGAATGCCTTCCAGCGCGCCGCCCTCGCCCTTGGCGAGCTTGGCATCGGAGGCCTTGGCCATGTCGCGGGCCTTGTCGCCGGTGACCGTGACATAGGCATTGAGCACCGGATTGGCGCGCTCGATCGCCCGCAGATAGGCCTCGGTGATCTCGGCGGCGGTGATCTCCTTGCCGCGCAGCCTGGCGCGGGCTTCGGAAATCGTCAGATGTGTCAGTTCGCTCATCAGGCAAGGCTCTTTTCGTAAAACACCGACCATTCGGAGTCGGGATAGTCCAGCACCGGGCCGCACCGCGAGAATCCGGCGCGTTCATAGACAGTCCAGGCGGCGGGGTGGCGGTCGCCGGTTTCCAGCACCAGGCGCGTCATCCCCTCGCTGCGTGCCAGCGCCTCGACCCGCTCGACAATGCTCGCGCCGATCTTCTGGCCACGATGCGAGGGCCTGGTGTACATGCGCTTGACCTCGCCGATGCCGCTGTCGTGGCGCTTCAGCGCGCCGCAGCCAACGGCGAGACCATTGTCGCGCGCGATGAAGACCGTCGTGTCCTTGCCGGCCATCTCCTCCACGGTCATGTGGTAGCAGTGCTCCGGCGGCGTCAGTTCGAGCAGCGTCACGTTGAGTTCCTCGACAAGGATGCGCACATCGTCCTGCAAGGCGGTCTCGACGGCGATCTCGATTGCCATCGGGCCTTTACTCCACCACCTTCGGGACGAGGAAGAAGTTCTCTTCGGTGGCCGGCGCGTTGGCGACGATGTCGGCGGGCTTATTGCCGTCGGTCACGATATCCAGGCGCTTCTTCATCTCCATCGGCGTCACCGAGGTCATCGGCTCGACGCCGGAAACGTCGACTTCGTTCAATTGCTCGACGAAGCCGAGGATGGCGTTCAGTTCGCCGGTCATGCGCTGGGCGTCCTCCTCGCTCACCGCAATGCGGGCAAGGTGCGCGACGCGCTTCACTGTCTGAAGATCAACGGACATTTTTGTTGCCTCGGGAAAACCAGCGCTATAGCGGCGACGCGCGCGCCGCGCAACCTGCATCGCCGCGCGGATGGCTGAGATTTGGGCTTAAGGCAGCGCCACGCCTTCGCAGTGGAAGTAGCTGCCGCCATTCCCGGCCTGCTCGCTCTCGTCATCGACCGGCCGAACCGAGACAAGGTCGATCTGCTTCGGGCTCATTTGGGTGACCGACAGGACGTCGGGAAAGACCAAACCCGGCTCCTGGCAGATGGCGGTGACCGCCCAGCTCGGCGAGCGCGATGCCTTGGTGACCTGAAGGAACTCGCAATTGAATTCGATGCCCTCGAGTCCGCGGGCCGACAGGACGATGTTGCCTGCCTCGATCAAGTCCTGCAGCTTGCCCTTCTTGGCCTGCGCGCACAGTTCCTCCGATTGCAGGTAGACGCCGTCGATGAAGCCCTCGGCCGCCGGCGCGGGGGACGCGGCAACCAGCATCGAAACACAAAGTGTCTGCCTCAAAGCCATGATTTCATTCCATTTCCCCAATGAATAGTCCCGGCTCGGCGCGTCTCCGCGCCTATAACGTGATGGTTTGGCCAATCGCCGGCAAGGCCACATCGACGCCGGAGCCCTCCATGCCGGCGACGAACTTGTCGGCGGTCTGGTCGATGATCGGGAAGGTGCCGAAATGGCAGGGAACGACCGTGTCGAAGTTGAAGAAGCGCTGGCAGGCGAGCGCCGCCACCGCGCCGCCCATGGTGAAGCGGTCGCCGATCGGCACAAGGCCGATCTTCGGCTCATGCAGTTCGTTGATCAGCGCCATGTCTGAGAAGATGTCGGTGTCGCCCATATGGTAGAGCGTCTTGTCCTGCGGGAAATGCAGCACGAGGCCGCCGGGATTGCCGAGATAGGTGTTGGCGCCGCCCTCGCCGCCGAAGGACGAGGAGTGCAACGCTTGGACGAAGGTGGTGGTGAAGGCGCCGCAATCGACGGTGCCGCCGATATTGCCGGGATTGATCTTGCTGCCGCTGGCGCCCTGGCCGACCAGATACATGCAGATCTCGTAATTGGCGACCAGGACGGCGCCGCTCTTCTTCAGAATCTCCAGCGCGCCGCTGACGTGATCGTTGTGGCCATGGGTCAAGAGCACGTGCGTCACCCCTTCCGCCGGCCCTTCCCAGCCGCCCGTCCAGGACGGATTGCCGATCAGATAGGGGTCGATCAGGATATTGGCCCCTGCCGTCTCGACGCGGAACGCCGAATGTCCGTACCAGGTCAGTTTCATCAATGCCTTCCTCGATTTTTGCTGCGCCAGAGGATAGAACGCCTCCGGCAGAATTAAAGTGCCATCACATGCGGTGCGTCAAAAAGGGTGCGCCGCGCTTGAGGTCAGAGGAAAGCAGTTGGGCATCATATCGATCGAGGACTTGCCGGCACGTCTCCAAGGCGGCAGGACCTTGGCCGGGCTCGACCTCGGCGACAAGACGATCGGTGTGGCGGTCTCCGACCGGGGCCTCGCTTTCGCTCATCCGCGGCCTGTCATCATGCGCAGGAAATTCTCGCTCGACGCGGCCCTGCTGCTCGCCCAGATGCAGAAGGACAATGTCGGCGCGATCGCGCTCGGCCTGCCCGTCAACATGGACGGGTCGGAAGGCCCGCGCGCCCAGAAATCGCGCGCTTTCGTGCGCAACATGGCGTCCCTGTCCGACCTGCCCTTCGTGCTCTGGGACGAAAGGTTGTCGACGGTGGCGGCCGAGCGGACGCTGATTGAGATGGATTTTTCGCGCAGGAAGCGCGCCGACAAGATCGATTCGGCGGCGGCGGCCTTTATTCTGCAGGGAGTGCTGGATCGGCTCCAGTCACTTGAGGAACCGAACCCGACCAGCGATTCCTGACCCAGGCGGTGATGTTGCGGCGGCGGCGGAACGCCCACAGCGCCATCAGCAGGAAGCTGTCGAAGACGCAGGCTTTCGCCACCATGCCGGGAATCAGAGCGGGATCGATGCCCAGCATCTCGCCGTAAAGCTGGAACACCAGGTCATGCAGCGGGCGGCTCAGCATCACGTAGCCGAAATTCATGTCGTTGAGCGACAAGAAGAACCAGCCCCAGAACAGGAGCAGCGGAGCGGCCCAGAGCGCGAACAGGGTACGCATCAGCGGCCATCCCTCGAATTCGCTTCCGGACGACCGGAAATGCGTGACAGCAGCGAACTGTGCGCGGCGCCCCGTGCCATGACATGGGCGGTCGCGCGGAATTCATTGTCGGCCGCGAATGCCTCAACCCGCGCCGAGCGCTGCTCGGCCAGCACCGCGACATAGGAAGCAAGCAGCGCCGTCAGTTGGACGGCGACGACCATGAACAGCCCGTCGATGCCTTGCGCCGCGCCGCCGACCAGAACCAGCGACAGCACGCCGGAGGCGGAAATGAAGGCGATGCGCGCGACACCATCCGTGGCATCGGGATTTGCCGCTATGTTGAGCAGCGTTTCGACGAAGGCCCAGCAGAACAGCACCGCCACAACCAGCAGCGCGATCGACAGCGGCGCCACGACGGCGGCGTTTTCCAGGCCGGTGATGCGGCCGTTTTCCACCTCAAGGCCAAGCACGCCAAGGGCTGCCGCGACACCTCGATTGCCGTCGATGCAGATAAAGGCCAGCAGGGCGAAAACGATCGCCCAGTGCAAGGCCAGAAAAGAGGTCAATACATGCCGCATGGCGTTCCTGCTTTGCAGGGCAAGGAACGACATGGTTAACCAATCCTTGCTCCGACGGGAACAGTGGGCCTTGCGGGCCGCCGCCGCAATGGAAACCATTCATTAAGGTTAACGCCTATCCAGGCCGGGATAAGGGACCGCACAGGTCCGCTCAGTTCACCGGCGGATAAAGCGTGTCGACGATCATGCGGGCGTCGTGGCGCGAATCGAGCATGCCATAGGTGTTGCGCCACTGGCCGGCGAGACGCGTCTCGACGAAGGCGTCTGCGATACGCCCTGCCCCCAACCGGCGAAGCTCGGCCGCCGCCGCCGACAGCGCCAGTTGCTCGGTGAGCAGGCGCGCCGAGCCCTCGTCGGTCGCCGCCACCTGCATGGCAGCCTTGAGCACGCCAATGGTGCCGCGGCCGCCTGCGCCGAGGTCGCGGTCGATGCCGGCCAGCACCTCCTCGAACAGGCCTGGCGCGCGGCCCAGCACGCGCAGCACGTCAAGCGCCATGACATTGCCGGAGCCTTCCCAGATCGCATTTACCGGAGCCTCGCGGTAGTAGCGGGCGAGCGGCGCCTCTTCGACATAGCCATTGCCGCCGAGGCATTCCATGGCTTCGTAGAGCAGCGGCGGCGCGATCTTGCAGACCCAGTATTTGACGACCGGCGTCATGGCGCGGGCGAAAGCCGCCTCGCCGCGATCGCTGGCCGCCTCGTCGAAAGAGCGCGCCAGACGAAACGACAGCGCGGTGGCGGCGGCAACGTCGAGCGCCATATCGGCAAGCACACGCTGCATCAGCGGCTGGTCAACCAGATTGGCGCCGAACACCTGTCGATGGCGGGCGTGGTGGACGGCTTCGGCCAGCCCTGCGCGCATGATCGCCGATGAGGCGACGGCGCAGTCGAGCCTGGTCAGCGTCACCATGTCCATGATCGTCTTGATGCCAGCGCCAGGCTCGCCAACCATCTCGCCGATGGCGTTGACGAACTCCACTTCCGAGGAGGCATTGGAGCGATTGCCAAGCTTGTCCTTCAGCCGCTGGAAGCGGAAACCGTTGCCGGAGCCGTCGCCAAGGATGCGCGGAACGAGGAAGCACGAAAGCCCTTCCGGCACCTGCCCGAGCACCAGGAAGGCGTCGGACATCGGCGCCGACATGAACCATTTGTGGCCGGTCAGGCGATAGAATCCGCTGCCCGCCCGCTCGGCCCTTGTCACGTTGGCGCGCACATCGGTGCCGCCCTGCTTCTCGGTCATGCCCATGCCGAGGGTGAGCCCGGTCTTTTCGACCGGTGGCTTCTGGCTCTGGTCGTATTTGCGGGTCGTTACGCGCGGCGCCCATTCGCGGAACAGTTTTGGGCTTGCCATCAGCGCCGCCAGCGAGGCGCTGGTCATGGTGATCGGGCAGAGGTGCCCGGTCTCCAACTCGGCGGTGATGTAGAAGCGCGCCGCCCTCACCTGATGACGGCGGCCGATCTCGGCGTCGCCGTTTTCCCAGACCGAGGAATGCAGTCCGTTGGCGACCGAGCGGCGCATCAGGGCGTGGTAGGCGGGATGGTACTCGACCAGATCGATGCGCCGGCCCTGGCGATCATGGGTTTTGAGCTTCGGCGTCTCGACATTGGCGAGGCGGGCCAGTTCCTGCGCTTCCTGCGTCAGCACGAAACGGCCGAGCCCGTCGAGGTCCTTGCGCACCGGTTCAGAAAAGCGCTCGGCAAGCTGGATCAGCAACGGATCGCCCCGCCAGGCGTTGCCGCCCGTCAGCGGCGGCGGCTGGTTCGTCACGTCGTCGGTCACGCCCTGTCCTTATCTTGCGAAAGCTACGAATCCGAAGGCTTCGGCGGGTTATAGCCCAAGCGTTGCCGCGCGCACGACGAAAATACCGGGGAGAAAGCCTGCAATCCAAAGCTGGTGCTTGCGGCTGGGGACACCGCACCCTATAGCAGCGCCTTGAGATGACCGACGCTTCGTCCTTGCCGCTCTACCCTCATCGCCATCTTCTGGGCATCCGCGATCTTTCCCCCGCCGATATCGAGCTGCTGCTCGACCGGGCGGACCGGGCCGTCGCGATCTCGCGGCAGCCGGAGAAGAAAACCTCGACGCTGCGCGGCCGCACCCAGATCAACCTGTTCTACGAGGCCTCGACCCGCACGCAGTCGTCGTTCGAACTGGCCGGCAAGCGGCTCGGCGCCGACGTCATGAACATGTCGGTGGCGAGTTCCTCAGTTAAGAAGGGCGAGACGCTGATCGACACGGCGATGACGCTCAACGCCATGCGGCCGGACATCTTGATCATCCGTCACCAGTCGGCGGGTGCGGCAGCACTCCTGGCGCAGAAGGTCGGCTGCTCCGTCGTCAATGCCGGCGACGGCGCGCATGAGCATCCTACGCAGGCGCTGCTTGACGCCCTGACCATCCGCCGCGCCAAGGGGCCGCTATCGAAGCTGATCGTGGCGATCTGCGGCGACATCCTGCATTCGCGCGTCGCCCGCTCCAACATCATGCTGCTCAATGCGCTCGGTGCCCAGGTGCGCGTCGTCGCGCCCTCGACGCTGCTGCCCTCGGGCATCGACAGGATGGGCGTCATCGTCGCCCGCTCGATGGCCGAAGGCCTCAAGGACGCCGATGTCGTGATGATGCTGCGCCTGCAGCGCGAGCGCATGGAAGGCGCTTTCGTGCCGTCGATTCGTGAGTATTTCCGCTATTTCGGCCTCGATGCCGAGAAGCTCAAGGCGGCCAAGGACGATGCGCTGGTCATGCATCCCGGCCCGATGAATCGCGGCGTCGAGATTGCGTCCGAAATCGCCGACGGGCCGCAGAGCGTCATCCAGGAACAGGTGGAGATGGGCGTCGCCGTGCGCATGGCGGTAATGGAAGCGTTGCTCGATCCGCGCCGCAACCATGAGGGGCGCGGCGCATGACGACAACGGTCTTCAGCAAGGCGCATATCGTCGATCCCTCGCGCGGCATCGACGAGGTCGGCACGGTCATCGTCGAGGGCAGGAAGATTGTCGCCGCCGGCAAGGCGGCGCTGAACCAGGGTGTGCCGGAAGGCGCGACTGTCATCGACTGCGCGGGAAAGACCCTCATTCCAGGTTTGATCGATAGCCGCGTCTTCATCGGCGAGCCCGGCGGCGAGCATCGCGAGACTATTGCCTCGGCGAGTGTGGCGGCAGCGGCGGGCGGCGTCACCTCGATCGTCATGATGCCCGACACCGATCCGGTGATCGACAATGTCGCGCTGGTCGAATTCGTGCTGCGCACAGCCAAGGATACGGCAAGCGTCAACATCTTTCCGGCGGCGGCGATCACCAAGGGGCTCGACGGCCGCGAGATGACCGAGTTCGGCCTGCTGCGCGAGGCCGGCGCCGTCGCCTTCACCGACGGGCGCCACACAATCGCCAGCGCCCTGGTGATGCGCCGGGCGCTGACCTACGCCCGCGACTTCGGCGGCGTCGTCGCGCATGAGACGCAGGACGCCGACCTTGCCTCGGCGGGCGTGATGAATGAGGGCCTCTACGCAAGCTGGCTCGGCCTTGCCGGCATTCCGCGCGAGGCGGAATCGATCCCGCTGGAACGTGACCTCGCTTTGGCGCGGCTGACGCGCGGAACTTATCACGCGGCCAAGATCTCGACGGCGATGGCGGCCAACGCCGTGAGCCGGGCGAAAGCTGACGGTGCCAATGTCACGGCCGGCGTGTCGATCCACAATTTGTCCCTCAACGAGAACGACGTCGGCGAATACCGCACGTTCTTCCGGCTGACGCCGCCGCTGCGTGCCGAGGACGACCGGCTGGCCATGATTGAGGCGATCAAGGACGGCACCGTCGACATTGTCGTGTCCTCGCACGATCCGCAGGATGTCGACACCAAGCGCCTGCCCTTCGCCGACGCGGCGGCCGGCGCGATCGGGCTGGAAACGCTGCTGGGCGCGGCGCTGCGGCTCTATCACAATGGCGACGTCTCGCTGCTCAGGCTTGTCGAGGTGCTGTCGGCCGCTCCGGCGAAACTGTTCGGCCTGCCCGGCGGCACGCTGAAGCCGGGTGCCGCGGCCGACCTCGCGCTCGTCGATCTGCACGAGCCCTGGATCGTCAGCGAGAGCGGCCTTCGCTCGCGCTCGAAGAACACCTGCTTCGAGGGCGCGCGGCTGCAAGGCAAGGTCTTGCAAACGATGGTGTCGGGCCGCACAGTGTTTTCAATCTAGGCCGATGGCGGCGTAGTCCGCCATTTCGTGCGGTGAAGGAAATGCGGGGTGAAACAATGGGTTATGGCGGTATCCTGGCGCTACTGTTCGGCTATCTGCTTGGCTCGATTCCCTTCGGCCTGCTGATCACTGGCGCCGCCGGCCTTGGCGACGTGCGCAAGATCGGTTCCGGCAATATCGGCGCCACCAACGTGCTGCGCACCGGCAACAAGGGGCTCGCCGCCGCCACGCTGCTGCTCGACGCCCTGAAAGGCACGGCGGCGGTGCTGATCGCCGGCCGCTTCGCGCCGGAGTTCGCGCTTTGGGCCGGCTTCGGTGCCTTCCTTGGCCATCTCTTTCCGGCCTGGCTCGGCTTCAAGGGCGGCAAAGGCGTCGCAACCTATCTCGGCGTGCTGATCGGCCTTGCCTGGCAGGTAGCGCTGATCTTTGCCGCCGTCTGGCTCGCCGTCGCCTTCCTGTTCCGCTACTCCTCGCTCGCAGCGCTCACGGCAGCGGTGGCGGTGCCGATCGCGCTCTACTTCCTCAGCACACCCGCTATTGCCGGCCTGTTCGTGGCGATGAGCCTGATCGTCATCGTCAAGCACCGCGCCAACATCTCGCGGCTTATCGCCGGCACCGAGGGCAAGATCGGGGCCAAGGGATGAGCAAGCCCGCCGCCGGCCCGCGCCTCAGCGACCGGCAGCGGCTGAGCTGGCTTCGCCTGATCCGCACGCCGAATGTCGGTCCTGCCTCGTTCCGCGAACTGATCAACCGCTTTGGCTCCGCCGAGGCCGCGCTCGAAATGCTGCCCGAGTTGATGATCTCCGGCGGCGCCAGCCGCATCCTCCGCATTCCCACTGTGGCCGAGGCCGAGGCGGAGCTGGACGCGGCAAGGCGGGCCGGCGGCCGTTTCGTCGGCATCGGCGAGGCCGACTATCCGCTTCTGCTGAAGGCCATGGATAATCCGCCGCCCCTGCTTGCGGTGAAGGGCGAGGGCGCGGTTTTCCGTCTGCCGGCGGTCGCCGTCGTCGGCGCCCGCAACGCCTCGCTCGCCGGCGTCAAGATGGCGCGGATGCTGGCGGCGGACCTTGGCCGCGACGGCTACGCGATCGTCTCCGGCCTGGCGCGCGGCATCGATACGGCAGCGCACCAAGGCAGCCTCTCTACCGGCACTATTGGCGTGCTGGCCGGCGGGCTCGACATGCCCTACCCGCCCGAGAATGCCGCGCTCTGCATCGAGATCGCCGAGCGTGGCGGCGCCGTCGTCTCGGAAATGCCGTTCGGCTGGCAGCCGCGCGCGCAGGATTTTCCGCGCCGCAACCGGCTCGTCGCCGGCATGGCGCTGGGGCTGGTGGTGGTCGAAGCGGCGCAACGTTCGGGCTCGCTGATCAGCGCCAGGCTGGCTGGCGAGATGGGCCGCCTGGTTTTCGCCGTACCTGGTTCGCCGCTCGATCCGCGCGCGGCCGGCTCGAACGGCCTGCTGAAGGACGGCGCGACGCTGGTGACCGAAGCCGCAGATGTTTCCAGCGCCATCGCGCCGCTGGCAGGGGCGCGTGTTTCAAGAATAGCACCGCTGGCCGAGCCGCCGGATCTCTCGGCAATGCCGCCGCCACGCGAGGATGATCGCGCGGGCGTGCTCGAGGCGCTCGGCCCGACGCCGGTGGCGGTCGATGAGGTGATCCGTCACACTGGTCTCAGCGCCGCCCAGGTCTCGATGGTGCTGTTGGAGCTCGATCTCGCGGGACGGCTGGAGCGCCACGCCGGCGGCAATGTCTCTCTGGTTTCCTGATGGTTCCACCCGGCGCCGTGGCACTGACGATCGAGTGCTTCCGTTTGGAAATCACCGCATGCGCTATCTGAACGCGCACAGGCTCGTAACCAATCTGCCCGTCGTGGAGAACTATTTCGCCAGGCGCGCGGCGCCTCGGTCGGGCATGCGGATTTTCTTCCAGGACGAACACAATCTGGTGCTTCCTGGCGGGCGTGACGTTCCACCCTCAAGCGCTCCGGGCGTCGTGCCATCCATCTTCGGAGGCGACGAGACGTATCTCGTCCGGATCGCAAACGAAAAGCAGTACCGCACGGCGGACGTCGTGCTCGAATACAATGTGCCGAACATCGTCAACATCAAATCCAGCGGCCGGTTTCCGAGGCGCTTCAGCGAGCGGATCGTCTACTGCCCTCCGATCCCCTTCGACTATTCAAATGCAGGCGGCCGGTCGAT
Organism: Mesorhizobium sp. M4B.F.Ca.ET.058.02.1.1; assembly: GCF_003952505.1. Classification (NCBI taxonomy): domain Bacteria; kingdom Pseudomonadati; phylum Pseudomonadota; class Alphaproteobacteria; order Hyphomicrobiales; family Phyllobacteriaceae; genus Mesorhizobium; species Mesorhizobium sp. M4B.F.Ca.ET.058.02.1.1. The sequence continues at coordinate 952,962 of NZ_CP034450.1, forward strand.
CGACGTCCTGACCAACATCATCAACACCAGGGAGCCGAGGCGCGCCTCCCTGATCGAAAGACTGGAGGCTTTTGCGGGCTACAGGAATGTCCAGGGCGTCTACGACCTGCCCGGGCTGCGGTCGCTGTACCAAAGCGCTAAAATCATCGTCAACCCGCACCAGACCTGGCATCACCACTCGATCGAGGAGTTCAGGGTCCTGCCGGCGCTTTCGCAAGGCTGTCTCGTCGTCAGCGAGGACGTGCCGCTGCGAACACACATCCCCTATCATGAATATGTGATCTGGTGCCGGTACGAGGACATTCCCGACGTCGTCGCCGAGACGCTGCGGAACTACGGCCGCCTTTTCGAGAAGATCCACGGCCCCGCCGGCGGGCTTGCGGAATTGCTGGCGTCGATGCTGGCCGAGTTCGAACGGTCGATGGACAGGGTGATTGCCGCCGACGCGGCCAGGTCCGGTGCCTCGAGATTACTGTCGGCCATTCGGCGCCGTCTGGGCTAGCGGAATAGATATTTCGACACTTCCGGATTGCCGCGGCGCCACATCACATTGTCCAGGAAGTAGTGATGGACGTTGATGAAGATCAGCACGATGAAGAAGAACAGCGACGAGCCGAGAACTTGCCTGTCATAAGGGATCATAGCCGTCAGCACGAACGGGATCAGCCAGAAGCCGAGATAGCCGAGCGCGCCGCCACCGACGATAAATCCCAGGACACGAAGCCTGTAGAGGGGGCCGAGAAAGGACAGGATCTTCGGTTGCGGATCGCTCGCGGCATCCAGACCGTCGCGCTCGACATTGGTCTGATAGCGCCAGACCACCGCCAGGTACTGGAGCGAGTGGAGCGCGGGCACCACAAGCAGCCAGAGCGGGTTTATCCTTGCGATCAGGATCCAGAGGTAGAGTGATGCGACATAGGCCACGATGCCGTTGTACGGCAGGCCGCCGCCGTTCTTTCGCCAACGGTTGACCAGCATCATGACCGTAGCCGCGGTGGATGCTACGGCTACCAGCAGGGCAATGTCGGTGATCCACGACGGGGCCGCGAATGTGTAATATTCCAGCCCATAGTATTTGCCCGCGGTGACCGCCGTATTCGTCTGCAGCCAGGCCAGGATCCAGACGGCATAGCTGTTGACCAGCAGCACCTTCTTGTCCCGATCGTCGAAGAATTTGCGCTTGAGCACGGCATCCACCATCAGCATGCCGTAGCCCTGCTTGACGTAGTGCCAGCCGACGAAGAAGAACATGGCGTTGGTCGCATATCCCAGCAGCCGCGTGTTTGCCGTCGCCGCGCCATAGGCAAAGAAGGCGCTCATGATCAGGGGAACGGCGATGCCGGCGAAGATGTAGCGGATCTGCAGGCCCTTGTCGTATCCGTCGCCGCTCACCTTGCGTCCGAAATTGCGGTAGAAAATCTGATATGAGTGGGCGAAGTGGGGATAGTTTACCAGATACGCCACAAAGACCATCGTAGCGGCAACGAGGCCTTCGTACTCGAGCGGCACAAGAAACAGAACCGGCAAGATGAGAAACGCGCTACCGCCGAGCATGAGGAAGTCGGCGACTGGGCCGAATAGATATTTCTGGGGTTTCGCCGCCGCGGGGGCCAGGGTGTCGGCCGAAAGGTGAAGTGCCATGTATCGCCTCCCTTGCGAATGCCGACTCTAGCTGCCGCCCAGTCTGGCGACAAGGTTGGCACTGCCGGTCTACGCCCGCTTTGTGGATATCGAAGGCATCACGAAACGCGTTTCGGCGACTGCAACTCGCGCCCCATCCTGGCAGCCTGAAAGATCGTCATCAAAACCAGTATCGGCTCGCCATCGGTCGGATTGATCATCAGGGCGACGCGGCCAAGTTCGTCGCTCATGGCACAGTTCCAGTCCTTGACCGCGATCACCTTTTTCTCGGACAATTTATTGCCCCTCCCCTTGGACGCCTCTGCCCGGCCCACTCGATCGATCCAACGGAAAGCTTGGCCCCGGGCCGATCTAAATACAAGCAATCGCTAATATTGTTATAGCTAGCCGACTAACAGATGGGCTTCAGGAGGGCCGTTTAATCTATATGATCCAATAGTTTGGTCGTCGCGGCGTCACGACGGTGTTCGGAATTGGCTCGATCGATGCCTTCCACGGTGATGGCGAACATCCCGTTTTCGATCCTGGCTATCCAGCCCTTTGCCTTCAGATACCAGAGATGAAAATCCAGATGTTCTCGCGGACAGCCTGACAAGCGCTCGAGTTCGTCATCGCCAATGCCGGGATTGTTGACGTCCTGGCGCCGCTTTACATAGAGAAGCGTCAGCAGTTTGGCCTGGATGACGACATCCCGCTCAAGACCTTTGGTGTTGCTGGCCTCCTCGGTAAGCTCACGGCGAAGGCCCAGATTGTCCCTGTACTGGATGTCGTACTGCGCGCGCTTGACCGGATCCTTCAGCGTATTGTGGGCTTCCACGATCTCGCTGAAGCGTGAATCATCTCCGGTATCCCGATTGTCGGGATGATAGCGCATGGCAAAATAACGAAATATCCGTTCAATCGTTTCCGAGTTGGCGTTCGGGCTGATTTCCAGAAGTTCGTAGTAGTCAGTGAACATTGGTGGTGCTGCCTCGAATCTACACCACTCCCCCATAGGCAGCTTCGCGCAACTGGTACCCACATGCAAGCAGGCTTCCCGAGAGGGAGTGCCTGGCGATCCGAGCGAAGTGGGCAGCATGCCGGGCGAAGCTGCGAATCTCCGCCGTCGCCACGACCGTGGACACCACCACGGATGACGGCGAGATCGTCCGCAATGCCATCACCAGTCGGCAACCCCAATTCCCCGCGCCGTGCAAATGGTTCTGGCGCGGTCACCGGCTTTGTCAAACGAACGCTAATATACGATATAGCCTGCCGCCCAGCTGCCATGTTAGATCTAGGCGGACAATGAAAGTCCTGTTGATCGCGCTAGCCGTCGCTCACAACTGGTACACCGGCTATCATGATCCGGTTACCGGCTATGAATGCTGCGAGGACAAGAAGGACTGCGGGGTCATCAGCTCGCGCTATGTCGAGCCGCTGCCTGGTGGCGGTTTCAATGTCCGCACGGGGTCCAAGACCCGATACTTCATTCCCAAGAACCGCGTCATAGAGAGCGAAGACAGCCAGCATCACATCTGCTTGTCCCCGCCGTTTTCCTATATTCGCTGCTTCTTTGCGCCCCGCACGGAGGCGAGCCGATAGACACTCGCTGCATTTCGCGAGGCCCATTTCGGAGTTGACCGGCGCCCATTGGGCGGGGGGCTTTGGGGCAAGGCGCCGGCCAGTCAGCCGCGCAAAGCAGTGCGCCTAATCTTAAGGGCGTCGATCATTTCGTCAGCCCACCCCGGCGCCGCCGCCGTTCTTGGGGATGAAGGTCTCACTCGGCCTTTAGTACCTGGTGTCTGGTCAACCAGTCACGAATGATCAATCGGACGGCTTCAGGTCGGGAAACCTCATGTTCGGCAACAAACTGATCGACGCCCGCGAGCATGTCCGGTTGAAGGCGGACCATGATCGGCACGCCCTTTCCGGTTGGGACCGGTCCCCGCCGTTTCTTTGATATCACGGTTTCGTGCTTTGGCATAAAAACTCTGATATCAGAATTTCGGTTCTTGCGAAAGCGCTAGAGCCTCACACAAACCGAATTGGAGAAGATCCGATGCCGAACAACTATGTTCGGGCAGCCGCCCAAGGTGCATGACATCCAACAACATTGTGAAGTTTGGCCCGCTGCCTCGGCGGCGGGCCATTTTGTTAGGCTCCTGTTAGGAGAACCGCCCTCGCCCGTTCCAGGTGAGAAACGATATCACATTGCATTCATTGAAAAATTTGGTGAGCGCGATGGGATTCGAACCCATGACCTACTGATTAAAAGTCAGCCAAAAGCCATTTTCCGCAAACCCTTGCGCCACAAGGCTTTGACCGTGTCCGCACCACAAGCCCTTGATTTACAAGGCGACGCTGTTTGACAAATCAGCGACAGCAGACGACACTGAGCGTCACAGGTAGACATTACGGGGACGGACACGGGCGCGGACACAAATCCATGGCACACAAACTCACCGACACCATCATCAAAAGCTTGCCGAAGCCGGCAAAGGGCAACCGGATCAGCTATGACAAGTCCGTGACGGGACTGGGCGTGCGCGTCACGGCGGCTGGCGGGCGAGCCTTCATCCTCAACTACCGCACGCGCGCCACGGGCAAGGAGCGCCGCTACACGATCGGCTCTTGCGACGACTGGAAGATCGGCGCCGCGCGCGAGGAGGCCAAGCGGCTCAAGCGCCTGATCGACAAAGGCGAGGACCCGCTGGCCAAGCTCGAAGAAGAGCGCGACGCCAAGACGATGGCCGACCTCTGTACGCGCTACGAGGAGAGGCACCTCGACGCGAAGAAGAAGCGGCCCTCGTCCGTCGTGGACGACAAGGCCATGATCCGCGATTACATCCTGCCGAAGCTTAAGGAAAAGAAGGTCGCAGATGTCCACTCCACGGACGTCGAGGACCTGCACGCGGCGATCAGCAAGCGCGGCACGAGCGGCCGGCCGGCACGCTATCGGGCAAACCGCGTGGTCGCGCTGCTCAGCAAGATGTTCAGCCTCGCGCTCAAATGGGGCTGGCGCGACCATGCCGCCGGCAACCCGGCCAAGGGCATTGACCGCAACACCGAGGCGAAGCGCAAGCGGTACCTGTCGGCCGCCGAGCTGGAGAGCCTGACAGCCGCCCTCACCGCGCACAAGGACCAACAGGCCTGCAACATCGTCCGGCTCCTGCTCCTGACCGGCGCGCGGCGCGACGAGGTCGAGAGCATGCGCTGGAAGTACTTCGACGCCGCCGAGGGAACCTGGGCAGGTGTCGACCTCGACGCCGGCAAGTGGACCAAGCCGGCGTCGACGACGAAGCAGAAGGGATGGCACGAGGTGCCGCTGTCGGCTGCTGCCCAGTCGCTGCTGGCCGGCCTGCTCGCGCAGGCGCAGGGAGAGCTGAAGAAGGGCGAGAAGCTGTCCGACTACATTTTCCCGGGCCGCGGCGGGAAAGGCCATCGCGAGGAGATCAAGACCCAGTGGCGCGAGCTTTGCATTGCGGCCGAGCTGGTCGACGTCACGACGCTCGCCAACGGGAAGACCAAGGTCACACCGAACGTGCGCATCCACGACCTGCGCCACACCAACGCCAGCGTGCTGGTCAGCAAGGGGGTGCCGCTAACGATCATCGGCAGGATGCTGGGCCACAGCCAAGTGAGCACCACGGCCCGCTATGCGCACCTGTATGACGATCCGCTGCGGGAGGCGGCAGAACTCGCCAGCGCGGCCCTTGCGCCTGTGAAGCCGGCGCCAGAACCAACTCCGGAGGACCCTGAGCCGGCTGGCGCCAATGTCATCCCGATAAAACAGAGGAGGAAATGACCGTGACGACACTGCAGCAGGCCGCAGCGGCCCTGATGGAAGCGATGCAGGCCGAGGCGGACCTCGCCCGGGCGAAGGATCACGCGCTCCTTGAGGCGCTGGCGAAGAGGACCCCGAAACGGCGCCAGCTGGAACATCAGGCCCCGACGCCCGAGGACCGCTCCGAAGAGGCTGCGCGGTGATGGTCGGACAACTTCTCGGCACGACGCCTATCCGGCCCGGTTTGGAAAAGGCCTACGATGCCGCAGTCCTCTTCGAGGCGAGGAACCCCGCATGCACACTGCAGGAGGTCGCGCAACACTTGCTCGACGAGGAAGTGCTGCCGGACTGGTGCGCCTCGGGGTGGGCCGCCGAAGCCGCGGTAGCGGAATGGCGGTCGTTCTGGCACTACCTGGCAAACATTGTTCAGTACCGTAGCTGGATGGCGCACTGATCGGAGCGGTAGGCCATCTAAAACTGACAAAAGAGCGCCCACGGGGCGCTCTTTTTTGTTTTCGGCGCGAGCTCGTAGCCCCGCTGCCGAGGCGTTTTAGTCCAGAGCAGCCTGTTGATCGGTCCAGAATCCAGCACACGGCGGCAACTTATCCGCTAAGCTACTGATTTCATTCATAGTCCCTGGGAGGTACCTGCCAGGGACCATGGACGACATCTCCGGACTAAAGGACATTTCACGGCACATGCCGGCGACAGCTAGAGCCGGAAATGTGGACCTCGAACAGACAAGGACCCCCGGAGAGAAAGATGAACGCCCACGACATTATGACGGAGTACGTGACCCAGTCTCAGCTGGCGGCAGCGCTGGGCCTCACGACCAAGACACTGCAGCGCTACGGACAGTTGCCCGACGGGCTCCCCTCCCTCCGCCTCGGCGGAAAAACCCTTTATCGCGTGAGCACCGTTCGCAACTGGATCGCTAAGCGCGAGACCAAGCCGAATCCGCGCCGGGCGGGGTCGCCACGATGACCGCCGCGACGCTGCTGGTCGCCCTGGCTGCGGGAGCCGCGACAGGGCTGCTGATCAGCGCCGTGGTCACCCTCACCGAAACCAAGGGTGGCGCCCGCCGTCGCTGACACCGGGCCTCACCGAACCGAAGGCGGAAACCATTCCAATGACCATCCCCGATCTCGACGCTTGGCGGGCGCTCTGCCCGTTCATTATCTGGCGCGACAGGACCGGCCGCGAAGTCCTCGCCAACCGCCTGCACGTTCCGATCCTGCAGCGATATCGCGGTGTCGCGTCGGTCGCCGATCCGACAGAACAGGTAGCATGGGTCGAGCGCGAGCTGCTCTGGCACGGCGACGCAAACGCCCCGTGGTCGGCCACGGTCGGCGCCACGGCATCGCTTGCCCGCGTCAATCGCATGCTCGCTCAATGGGGCCTGCCGGCGCTGCCAAAGCCACCTCGGCCGGGCGCCAGCCCAAGGGGCGCTCGGGCCGACAGCGCGCAGCCTTGGGCCGCGCATTTCCGGCAGAAGGCCGCATCCTGAAATGGTTTACGACCTCGCGCAGCGCGTGACAGTGCCGCCGCTCCTGAAGGCCGAGTTCGCCAAGGCGCGCGACACGGTCGAGCACGCGCGAGGCTGGCGTCGCCACCAGGCGGCGCGCCTGCTGGCCGAAGACTATGGCTACCGCAACGGCTGGCGTCTCCCGGCCCGGCCCTTGTCCTTCTGTCTGGGGCAACTAGAGCGGCGATCGAACCAGACACGGCGCAGCGAGATCGGCTACCCGCAAGAGGGGTTTGAAAAACCGATCTTCTATCGCGCCGACGGGCGGCCGGCGGCGATCGTCGCGCATCCCTACCACATCGACGAGCGGCAGCTGGCCGGTCTCCGCGAGCGGTATCTGCTACGCTTCGAAATCGACGCGACCTACCCGGCATGGCTCGCGCTCGGGCTCGGCGCGAAGCTGCTTGTCATCACGCCGGACGATGAGCGCATCGCCGCGCTCGACGCCGAGGTGGCGCGTCTGCAGGACACCTACCTCAAGGGCTCGCTGGCCGCTTGGCGCGCGCATCTGCGCGGCGAAGGCATGCCGATGACGGTCGGGCGGCGCGGCGGCCACGCCGCGCCCGGCTTCGGCTCGATCGCGCCGCACGATCCCGAGCGGGCCGCCCAGCGGGCCGCCTTTTTCCAGCGCCAACAACCCCGACAGGAACGCGCCGCCGTGGAACAGCGAACGCAACTCAGATTTTTCAGGAAACCGGACCAATGAACGCCATGGCCAAAACCACCCCTCTCAGCCCCACCGAAGTGCGCCTGCGCGTGAAGGCCCACGGCTACTCGCCGCTGCCGAACAAGGCGAAAGAGTGCGTCCTGCGGGAGTGGCCGACGGTCGAAGCCACAGAGGAGCTTATCACCAAGAAGTGGAGCCGGATGCTCGGATGCACCGCGACCGGCATCCGCCTCGACGATGACCTCGCCGTCATCGACATCGACGTCGATGACGAGGTGCAGATCAAGAACATACTCAATCGACTTTATGACGCTTTTCCCGACACGCTCGGCAATCCCGACGTGCCGCTGCTGATCCGCCATGGCGGCGGCGCCAAGCTCGCCATTTTCATCCGCACTGACGAGCCGTTCAGCCGCATCGCCTCGCGTGGCTGGACCAAGCCCGGCGAGACCGTCGACGACGGGGTCCACAAGGTCGAAATCTTCTCCAGCGCCTCGGCTCGCCAGTTCGGTGCCGTCGGCCCGAGGAGCTTCGCCAAAGATGGCAGCATCGAGACCGAGTACAGGTACAAAGACCGCTCGCCGCTCGACACGCCGAAGTCCGCGTTACCCCTCGTCACTAAGAAGCGGTGTTTCGAAGTCGCCGACATCGTCGAGGAAGTGCTCGACGCCGCCGGCTGGTCGCCTGTCGAGCGGACCACCAAGGGCGAGAGTTCCGTCGAAGCCAAATACGATCTCACCGAGGATATGAAGTTCGATTGCAAAGACGGCGTCACTCGCACGCTGGCCGAGCTGCCCGACGCGGCGGCGGCATGGCGGGTCGCCGGTCAAACCCTACGCTGCTCGGCGGCGTGGCTCGAAGGGCCGGGCGCCAAGAAAACAGAGCGATGCATCATCGGGCTCGACCACGCCGGCAACGTGTTCGTTCACGAGTTCACGACCGGCAACCACTACCCGGTGTCGGCCGCGCCCGAGGCCCGCGACATCAAGGTCACCGATCTGGCGCAGAAGCTGAAGGAAAAGGGCTATGCGCCGCCGCGCCTGATCCAAGTCAAGGCCGGCGCGCTGCACGAGTTGGCAACCGAGGCCGAGCAGGCGCTGCTCGAAGCTCATGCGCCTTTTTACGTGCACGGCGGCGCGATCAAAAGGCCCGTGGTCGAAGAGGTCGAGGCCTCGCACGGGCACAAGACCAAGGTTGCCCGGCTCACGCCAGCGACCCCCGACATGATGCGCGATCATCTCAGCCGCGTGGCGAACTGGGAAAAGTACGACCTGCGCAGCAAGAAACTCGTGCCGACAGACCCGCCTCGCGACGTCGCGGCGACATTGCTGGCGCGCGATGGCGAGTGGAAGCTGCCGAAGCTCGTCGGCGTCATCACCACGCCGACGCTCCGGCCCGACGGCACCATCTTGAGCGAGCCGGGCTACGATCCCGAGACCCGGCTGCTGCTCGTCGAGCCGCCGATGCTGCCGCCGATCCCCGACCAACCGACCCGCGACGCCGCGCTCGCCGCGCTCGGCACCCTCGACGCCCTGCTCGCCGAGTTCCCGTTCGTGAACGACGCCAGCCGGTCGGTGGCGCTGTCAGAGCTGATCACGCCCGTCGTTCGCGGCGCAATGACGCTGGCGCCGCTCCACGCGAACACCGCGCCCGAGGCTGGGACCGGCAAGAGCTACATCGTCGACATCGCATCCGCGATCGTAAGCGGGCAACGCTGCCCGGTGTTCGCGGCCGGGCACACCGGGGAAGAGACAGATAAGCGCATCGGCGCCGCGCTCATGACAGGGCAGGCGCTGGTCTCGATCGACAACCTGAATGGCGAGCTCGGCGGCTCCAGCGTGTGCCAAGCGGTCGAAAGGCCCGTGGTCGACGTCCGCGTGCTCGGGCAATCCAAAAACGTGCGCGTCGAGAACCGGGCGACCTTCTTCGCCAACGGTAACAACATCAAGCTTGTCGAGGACGTCGTGCGGCGCACGATCCTCTGCTCGCTCGACGCGAACATGGAGCGACCCGAACAGCGCGAGTTCAAGGCCAAGCCCTACGACCTCGTCATCGCCGACCGTGGCCGCTACATCGCCGCCGCGCTCGTGATCGTGCGCGCCTACGTCGTGGCGGGATGCCCCGACACGCTGCCAGCGCTCGCCTCGTTCGAAGACTGGTCGCGGCTGGTCCGCTCGGCTCTGGTCTGGCTTGGCCGGGCCGACCCGGTCGAGACGCAGGAAGCCGCCCGGCGAGACGACCCGAGCAAGAACCTGTTTCGACAGTTCGTCGCCTCTTGGCGCGAGACCAGCGGCACCGACCAGCAACTGACCGCCACCGAGCTGAAGAAGCTGGCGGAAGAGAAGACCAATATCAGCCCGTTCGAACCAAAGCATCTCGAACTGCACGCCGCTCTCGTCGCTATCGCGGCGCCGCCCGGCCGCGGCGAAATTAGCGCGCTACGGCTCGGGGTGTGGCTCGGCGAGCGCTTCGGGCAAATAGTTGACGGCGTGAAGCTCCACGGCGGCAAGGACAAGCACACAAAGGTCAACGTGTACTGGCTGACTGAGACGGCGCCGCATGGTAGCGGCGCTGGCGAAGGGTAGTTCTGCGGGTAGTTGCGTATAGTTGCGGGTATCGTTTTGCTCAAACGCAGCAAACTGTCAGTGGTAATACACGCCATCCGATATGACAGTTACGTTGAGACGGCTGGAATGATACCCGCAAGCCTCCGCAACTACCCGCAGCCGTTTGAAATATCGCGACCGTCGCGTGCTGGAGCACATGCGAGAGCGACCGCTGTGCCTGTCGCATGCTACGCGGACGTGCCCGAGCCGCCGGCACGCCTGCCGATCGTTGTAGCCAACGGAGGGCCGCCGGCAACGAATTAAGGCTCACCTTTCTCTATACTCCCTAAAGAAAGCAGTTGCGCCAGGCCGCCGGGTGCGTCTCGACGACGGTCTTGCGTCCAGCCGCCCTCCCTGCTAGGAATATAGTCCTCGGCATCGCTCTGGTATCCCGGTTTCCGCCGCCATGCCAGACCCGACCCGGGAAAGCGTCCTCCGCTCTGGTTCGGTGCGCGGAGGCCGCACCATTGGGCGGCCCTGCTCCCTTCGGTAAGGAGCGGGGCCGCCACCCCCATCGAAAGGACGCTCCCAGACCATGGCGCGCGGACGAGGAAGACCCCCGAAGTTCTCCGAAGAGCAGGCGTTCGCCGCTGCTAAAGCCGGCGGCGGCATGTTCGCGATCGCCGATCGTCTGGGCGTCGACCGGCGTACGCTGGTCAAATGGCAGAACAGGCACCCCGGTTTTAAAGAGGCTGTAGAGAGGGGCCGCAAGGCTGACGCCGAGAAGCCGACCCAGGAGCAATACGAGGCCGCCGTCGACCTCCATGAGCGCGCGCAGTCGCTGCGCTCGCTGCTGGCCGACCTGACGCCGCCCGAACCCGCCAAGCCCGATCCTCGTGACGCCGAGCGCGCTGCAGAGCTGAAGACCGAGGTCGAGAAGATCGCGCCGAGGCCGCTCTCACCCAACCCCGACCGGCTTGACGTTGCGGTGATGATCGCGGCGGCGGCGAAACCCTCGATCGCCCGGAGCAGGCGCGGACCGGAGCCGCAGGCAAGAGCAGAGCCGACACCGGAGCACCGGCCGCCCAGACGGACAGCCTCGCCAGCAACTGACGAAGACACGCCGGAGCTGCCCTCGCCCGATGACGCATGGCGACGGCGTTTCGGCAACGGCGCGGAGTTGCAAGACCCGCGCAGCGGATGGTGACAAGTTCGCGACAAATAGCGACAACAGCCATCAACTGATAAGTAATCAGAGGACATCTGACGACAACCAACTGATTTCTTTCTATTTTTCTTGTGCTAGGGATTTATTCCTGTATTGTGTCCGTTGGTAGTCCACCGGAGCACCGAAAAATGTCCCCTTCCAACCGTGACCGCCTGCTCGCCGATCTCGCCGACGACAACGACGAGAATGGCCTTGGCGACGGGCTTAGCGATGGTCTCGAAGACGACAACGAAGGCGGCGCGCCCGCCGCGCCAGCTATGCCGCCGTCGTCGTCGACAGCCCGCCCGGCGCCCTCCGAAGACGATGACGAGGGTTACACGTCCGAAGCCCAGCAACGCGCCGCCGAAGGTAAAGCCACTTTGCGGCCGCCCGACGTGAGCAATCTCTCCGCCCTGCCCCTCGACGAGCTGCTGAGGGCCCTCGTCAACGCGACCAAGCCGAAGCGCCGCACACGTGGGCTCAACGCCGATGCCCTCCTGCGATCGAAGCAGATTGACCGCATCGCTGCCAAGCTCGCCAGCACCGAGAAAAATCTCGCCGCGCTCGAAGCCCGCCGTGCCGACGTCGACGTGCTCGACGATCGGGCGCTGAACACCTTCCAACGGCAGCTTACGGACGCCGAGGCGACGATCAAGACCTTGCGCATGGCCCACGCGGCCCATGTCGGCATCCACGAGCGCGAGAGCGCCGAGGAAGCCCGGCAGGCTCTGGAAACCAGTACGCGCACGACAATCGCCAATCACGCCGCACAATACGCCGCAGGCCTTCAGGAGCTCCATTTCTACGCCGCCCAGATCGTCGCCCTCGGCGCCACTCTCGACGACCACAGGCAGGCCATGGAAGGTGCTTCCTACGTCGCCCGCGAGCGGGGCCAGCCGGAACTCGCCTTCGATCCGGAAATCCTCCGCCGCGCCGTCTGCCGCCTCTTTGAGACCGAGCCGAAGGCGGCCGTGATGCCCGAACGCTGGGGCGAGACCGATGAACAATGGCACAAGCGCCTGTTTCAGACGCTGCAAAGCCACGCCGAAGGCCGCATTCGCGGCGACGATCGCGACCAGCGGAACCTGAGGCAGGATAGGCCGCGCATTGAACGGGCCAGGAAACTCTATGTCGAGCGCGGCGACGACGAGGACGACACCGCGTACGGCCTGCGCCAGCTGGCGCACCTTGCCGAGCAGCTGCCGTGCCGGCAGGCCGAAGGCGAGAGCGACAGCGACCACATGGCCCGGCTGCTCGGCGTGCTGGCGAAGACGCTGGGCATCACCCGCCAGGGCGAAAGCGACAGCGCCTATCTGCTGCGCGTCGGCAATGCCCGCGCCATTGCCGCCGACCGCATCGGCGACGTGCTCGACACGACCGGTCAGAAGGCGATCCCGACCATTGAGGTGCATTGCTCCAGCCCGGCGACCGCCGAGCGCCTGCGCCGCCAGCGCGGTCACCAACGCCTTGTCGGCGAGTTGGACCCGTGGGCCGGCGGCCAAAAGGTCTCGGTCCACAGCCGCATGACCGTCGCGCCGCCGCCCCGGTCCCTGCCGCCATCGCAACCGCTGCCGTCGTGGGTGCAGGACGACGTCGCCCGCTTCGGCGACAGCTAATGGAGAACTGCAATGCCAACCGCAAACAACCGCTTCAACGCCTTCAACTCTAGCCTCGCCACGCTCGCCAGACAGTCGGGAGCGCCTGAAGACCGCACCGCCGCCATCCGCGCGGCTCATGAGCAGGCCCGGCGTGACGAGCTGGCGTGGCCGGCGAGCAAGGCGAAAGTTCCGCCACCCAACGGCAACCAGGACCTGACCCTGCAACAGCTCAACGCGCTGGCGATCGGCCCCAACACATGACGTGCTTCGTCTGATCCGGAAGTTCGACCACCATGGCCGTCATCACGAAAAGGGGTTTCCCGCCAGTCGCCGCCACCATCGGCTCGTATGCCGCGCAGTTTGGCGGCCCGGCTGGCGCTAATGGCGTCGTCCTCGACGACGCCATTCAGCCGCGGAACGGCAGCAACCAGACGCGGCTCGAATACCTCCTGCAGGGGCCCGACAGCGGCGATGCCGGTGCCCGCTTCAACTGGCGTTCGATGTGCACAGTCACGCCAGTCGAGCAGATGGTGCGAACGCTGCTGCCTTACATGCCACCCCTGACAAGACCTTCCCGCTGAGCTTGCAACAGCTGGCGAGCCGCGCGCATGTGCAGCGACGGGTGGACTTTCAGAACCGATCCCTGCCGAACTTTTCCCTGATATACTCGATCGGTGACCGAACGCGCCTATGTGTCATCCGCATGTAAGGCTCGAATATGGAAGGCATTTGCCTCAGGAATTCGTCTGCCTCCCGCAGCCGTTGTTGATTTCGATCAGTCTTTGCGGTTGTGTCGTCGTCCGGGTACATTCGCTCAGGCTGGGATAGTGGTTCGAATTGTCTAACCAGCTTCGCGAATGAGGAAATTCTGGCGAAAGCGTCCGGGCCAAAAAGAAACTTTCCTTCAAGTATTCCTTCACGAGTTAGGAGTTGGCATTCTTCGCCAGCTTCCTTGTTTGTCACGAGCGATAGAGCAGCTGTCTCAAGCTTGGAGTAGACCGCCTGTCGACGGTCGAAAAGATCGAGCAGTACCTTTTGATGCGCTGTCCTCCATTGAAGGAATGCGATGATCGCAACAGCTATGCCGATTGTTGGCGTGAGAAGCGCAGCCAGAGTCTGCATTGTTCCCTTCCCCAAAGTTGGATCGACGTGGCGATCAGCATCCCATCGCCGGCACCGTGAGCTTCGGTATCTCGCTATTCTTCCTCCGACAATAAATCCATCGGCCTTACGCCTATTGCTTCAGCGATCTGCCAGAGCGTAATGACCGTTGGGTTCCTTTTTCCCATCTCCAATCCGCTTACGTAGGCACGGTCTACGCCCATTCGATCGGCGACCTCATGCTGCGTGAGGTTAGCCGCGATGCGGCAACGCTTCACGTTCTTCGCAACGAGCTGACGCATGTCCATACGGCATGCGTGGCGAATTGTGCACTTTAATGCGACGCACTATAGTGCACCATACAATGGTGAGGGGCTGTCATGTCTGCACTAAAGAATCTCGCATGCCAGTTCGTGGTGCTGACGTTCTTTGCGTCCACTGCGTTATCCGCTGAGCAGGTGGACGAAGGGCCGCGCAATCTCGATCGCGCCGTGACCCTTTATCGGCAAGGAAATTTCGTGGGGGCGCTGTCCATTATCAGACCGCTAGCGACGTCCGGCGATGCCCGTGCAGAAACTTATCTCGCCAAGATGCTTCTCTCAGGTCAGGGTGTTCAGAGGGATGCGCCCGCTGGATTGGCGCTGTTGCGTGCTGCAGCTGATCAGGATTATCGCGAAGCAGAATTCCTGCTCGGGGCTGCATATGCGTCAGGAGAGCCAGGCCTACCGGTAGATTACGTGGAGGCCTTGAAATGGCTGATAATAGCTAGAGCCCAAGACGGGCTAGCATACGGCATGCTGAGGGATCAGATGGGCGCCGAGAACGTGGCGACAGCCACTGCCAGGGCCGCGCGCTGGCGCGAAGACACCGACCGCAGAAAAGTGCAAGCTGCCTTGGCTCTCGGCAATAAGAATGAAGTTTCGGATTATCTTACCCGACTTGCTGATGAAGGCATACCAGCTGCCCAATATGAGCTGGGTTTGTTATACGCCGCCGGAGTACCGGATGGCATCCCTTCGAAGAAGGTGCCAGGGTTGATGGATTTTCTACCGAATGACCGAAAGGCTGCAGAATTATTTCTTAGGGCGGCATCGTTAGGTTATCCGCCGGCTCAGTCGAGGTTTGGGGCAATACTTTACGAAGGTCGAGGAGTGACCGCCGACAAGGCCGAGGCGGCGAAATGGTTCGAAAAGGCAGCTGCCCAGTCGGAAGTCAGCGCGATGATTGCGCTGGCGGACATGCTAGCAGCGGGAGATGGTGTCCGACAGGATCAAGGTCGAGCGTTCACATTGTACAGCCATGCTGCGGGCAAAGGTGATCCAGCGGCAATGAAGGCGCTGGGCGAGAGTTATGCAAGCGGCAGGCTTACCGAGAGAGACACCAAGCTTGCGTATATGTGGCTCACTCTGGCCAGTCAAATATATAGAAAAGAGCTTGTTGAGGTCTCTGCAAAAGAGGCCGACCTAACCCGCCTTGGCTTGGTCGAGCTGATGTCCCAGGATGAAATAGATCGTGCCAAGAACGCCACAGACATGTGCTTGAGCACATACTACCAACAATGCGGGGCATCATCTCTTCAATGAGCGCTGCTTATGTTTGTGAGATTTTGACCGATCGATGTTCCGGTGCTCTCATCCGAAAGGCAGCTCAGCGCGTCGGTCCTGGCTAGCATAACGTCTCGCACGCCACCCCATCGCCGTCGCGATCCAGTTTCCCGCCCAAGAGCAGTTCTGCAGATACCATTGGGCCTCGTCACACGAACTGATCTGCTTGCACGTCCGCCGCGGCTCGCATGAGTTGCCGCTCTGCGCGACCAGCTTGCGGCTGACGATGCCGAGCGGCTGGCTCGGCGGCGCCGCGCCGTCAGTGTGCGACGAGCGCCAGTCCCAAGGCGGTTCGAAGTTGCCGACCCAAAGACCGATCTTGGCCGCCTGCGCCTTCGCCTGCTGTGGTGCGTAGGAGCCAAGACTGTAGAGCGGCCAGTCGAGCGCTTGGCCATGCTCGACCATCCACGCCGCCACGCTGACGCCGTCGGCGCGCCGGCAGTCCCCGACGAAGCGGTGATAGCGATCCCAGGTCACGAACGTGCACTGCACCGGCCTCGATGCGGCCAGGAACGCATCCAGCGCTTCCGCCGATCGCCGGCCGCAAGGATATTCGAAGCCCTTGGCATCGTCGCAGTATTGTTTGCTCTCCGGCGCGTCGATCCCGTTGAAGCGTATCCGCTGCCCGTGGACTTCGATCGTGTCGCCGTCGATCACGGAGGCTACGCCGGCGATGGCGACCAGCTTCGGCTTAATCAAGTTCTGCAAATTGATTTCCGGTAGCGATCCGCTGTTATGCATGACAAATTGCGTCACCAAGGCCGCAAATGCGGCTACGGTCACGAACACAAGCCGCAAAGGCACAGCCGACAACCAGCGTGCTCGATTACGCTTAGTTCCGCTGCGCTTTCGCCAATGCATTAGGTATCCCCCGACACCGAACACGATAATGCG
Source organism: Mesorhizobium sp. M4B.F.Ca.ET.058.02.1.1 (assembly GCF_003952505.1). NCBI lineage: Bacteria > Pseudomonadati > Pseudomonadota > Alphaproteobacteria > Hyphomicrobiales > Phyllobacteriaceae > Mesorhizobium > Mesorhizobium sp. M4B.F.Ca.ET.058.02.1.1. The sequence continues at coordinate 969,511 of NZ_CP034450.1, forward strand.
CCTTCCACACTTTGTTGTCGAATCCATTGTTGGACAGGCTTGCGATTGGCCTTGCATTACGCAATGTTAGCAGCGGGTTAGAGGATTTGGGGGGACCATGAAGCGATTTTCTTTGACCGCCGCTGCGTTTGTTTGCTTGGCGGGTTGTGCTACGCCACCGGACAAGATTGCAGGCGTGCCAAATGCGGGCCCTTGTACCCAGGCCGATAAAGAACGCTTGGCCGTTTTGACAAACCAACAGAACAAGGCCGCGACCGGTGACGCTCTCGGTGTGTTCTTGATTGGCGTTCCGGTTTCCTCGATGTCTGGCGGCGACCACGAAACCGAAATTGCCGTGCTGAAAGGTCGTTGTGGTCCGCCGAAAACCTGATGGTGACGGAGCGTCTCGGGTCAGAACATGAGGGGAATTCGCAATGCCCGTGACGAGCGGTTCGGGTAATCCAAAGTGGACACGCGACGAGACCTTACTGGCGCTCGATCTGCTTTATCGGCATGGCAAGCCGATCGACAAAAATCACCCGGACGCTGCGGAGCTGTCGCGGCTGTTGCGGGCGGCAAACATCTACCCCCAGACTGACCGGAAAGAAAGTTTCCGTAACGCTGACGGCGTGGCGCTGAAGACGCAAAATCTGTTTTCTGCCTTGCACCCTGAGCGCCGATTGAGTTCTTCCGAAATGGACAGGACCGTCGTTGTCGAGTTCCCAGATAGCCGCAAGTTCGAACTGGCAGAGATAGCAGCCGCAATTCGACAGGCGTTGGTCGGCAACTCATCGGGCGAGACTGATGAAGACGACGACCTTGAAGTCCCGGAAGGGAAGTACCTCGCCGCGCGTCATCGCCAGAGAGACCGGAGGCTCCGAATGCGGCTGATCGACAAGCGGCGTGCCAGCGGGCTGAGATGTGAAATCTGCGATTTCTCCGTGGACGCAAGCGCCCCTAAATCGACCGACAGCTTTTTTGAGGCCCACCACACAACACCGCTGGCCGCGGCAGAAGGCGAACGAACAACCCGGCTTTCCGACATGGCCCTAGTCTGCGCCTGCTGTCATCGCTTCATTCATCGGCTGATTTCTGACAACAAACGCTGGGTAGGGATTGCCGAAGCTGCACAGGCTTGGAAGGCTCTCGCACTTAGATCGTTGTGAATCTGCCTTACTATTTCTCTGGAGGGGTTGGATGCGTCCCGTTTGCTTGATGGCGCTATTTTTTGCAGCGCCCGGAGTCGGCTGGGCACAGCAGCAGGAGATGGCCGCGCCGCAGCCGAGGTGCTGGCTAGGATCAATGAGCTATTCGCCTGGAGCAACTGTTCGAGCCGGCGATAACGTTATGCTGTGTACGCCCGCGTTCGCTTGGGAACCGGCCACAAAATCCGCAGCGTCAGGGTGCATTTTCAAAAGTGAGTTTTATAATTCCGGCGCTGTGGTGAGCGGCAACGAATGCCAGCCCGACGGCACGTGGACGACAGTTTCTCCAGCTAAGCCTTAAGACGTGTCGTGCTGGTCAGGCGGTGCCTTCGGTCGAACTCTCCTCGTCCATCGCATGCGGCACCGGCAGATAGGCGTTAGCCATCAACCAATCGTCCAAGATGGTCTCGACCAGATCGAGCTTCCCTTTGCCCATCTCGGCGGCCAGGCCATTCAGCATCTCGTCGGTGCGCGGATCGAGACTGAGCCCGCCCACATTCCTGAGCAGCAGCGCAGCCCTTCGCAACAGCACTTGCAATTCGGCCCGCGAGGCGTCTGCTATGTGATCGGCAGTGCTTTCCAGTTCATGCACGAATTGATGACGGGACATCGGTTACGCTCCTAAAGGAATTTCTCGCCCTCGCCGCGGTGTTCGAAGCAGAACCAGTGGGGCGCCTGCTTCGGCCTAGCGAAGCCCCAGGCGGCATCTTTGCTGCAGCCGTCGTGCTCGCAGACGTGGTGCTGCACGCCGGGCGGGGTGCCATATTCAGGCTTGGGCAATCGGATTTCGTCGCTCATAAGCAACAGTGAACGAAATGAGAACAAAGCTGTCAAGCCGCCTCTTGACCAGAGCCGCCGCCGTTCCTCATTTCAGGGTAATGCCCGAGCAACCCGAGAAGTGGCCGAGAGGTGCCGCCTGGACCCTGACGCATGCCCACGATGCGGGGCAGGTCGCAGGCATCAGGTGCGGCTACTGTCGCGTCACGCGCTACTACCAGCCCGGCAGAGCTTAGGGAGGTGATCGGGAACGTCACGATTGACAAAGTGCGGGATAAGGTACGCTGCCAAGAATGCAAAAGCCGTGAGTGGATGAGGGCCCAGCTCTTTCATCCGACCGGAGAGCAGGCGCACACAATCCGGTACAGGCGGCTTGTGGAAATCCGATGGGAGAAACGAGTGATCTGGTGGGACGAATAGCTGCGGGAGCCTTTGCGGCTCTCGCAGCCAACTGCATGTCAAAAGCTTATTCGCCGGAACGCAGGATGCCTGTCTTACCCGGGTACTGGGCCTTGCTGTTCTGACGCCACCAGAACTCGACGCTCACGGGGATGTGCCATTTCTTTGCAAGCCGGTCGACCTCCTTCCAAGCGTCAGATGCCGACTGGCCCTGGACCGAGATACCCAAATCGGGATGGTACTTAAACCCGTCGTCCTCGAAGCGTTCTGCCTTGGCAGGTACGCCCAGGGCTCCAACGAGAGCATCGCCGTCGAGCTTACTCTTGGCTCTCACATGCTTGATCATCGTCAGCAAGATAGAAGCCCAGCGAGGGCTGGGTAAGTTTTTACTGTTGATGGTCACCTTAAGAGGCTTCGTAAACGCCAGGCCCGGAGCTGTGGTGAAATGCAGGGCTGGGCCGTCTGTTGAGATCGCCTCCTCTGGCTCGTCGTCACGCTCTAGTCCCAGCTGTTCCATAGCCTCGCGCACGATCCGGTCGATGGTCTCGGTAGGCGTCTTCGTGCCGAACCAGGTCGAGATCGATTTAAGGTCCGAGAAAGTAGCGTCGTTGATTCTAATCACAGGCATCATTGGGTCCTTCCCTCCGCGTTAACACCAGAGGATATGTAACATATAAGCTGATTTTGCAAGAGGATATGTAACATATTCTCTGAGCGGCCGTTGGATGCTCATAACCCGCTAACTGTTTTTCCTCTTCGAGAAGAGCAAGCGCATCGCGCCCACCCCCAAATGCCCCTGCCCGGCCGCTTCTACCGCGACCGACCAAGCGTCTGCGCTAGGTCATAGTACGGCGGGGTCTGTTGCCCGCAGGGTCTCCAAACCGCCTATGGTGGCGCGCGCCATCAGCTTGGCGCTCGGGGGGGGGGGCGCCGTGACATCGCGCCCCCGCGGCGACTTGTAGAAGCACAACGGCGACGCGGCGATATCGCCGCATTTCAACGGCGTAATGCGAGCGCCGGGGCTGCGAAACCGGGCAAGACCTCCCAGTTCACAGTTTCGCTTTGACGGCTTTTTGGAACGTGGCACGCATGTGCCTGATTTCACTGGTCGTCAGCTTCCCGCCGATCGCCGAGCCGCAGATTGGTAGAAGCTTTTTGTCAAGCTCAGCAGGAACGCCCCGGTCTGTCTCCCAATAGGCCGCAACCCCCTCGATATCGGTTTTTCCAAGCCCATCGACGAAGGTAGTGACCGTTACGGCTATAGTGGCCAGGTTATGGGCTTCTCCTGTCGCCGGAGTAGATGCGGCCTTCGCAGCAGCCACCTTTATGACTTCTTCTTTCTCTTCCCTCACCGATAGAAAGGTCTTGATCGTATCGGCTCCCCACTCCGTTGTCGTGTCTGCTTCCAACATGAGTTGCTGGGACTGCGACCCGCGACTTGGCGCAATGCCGAGCAGATGCACTCTTACCCCATAGTTTTGCGCAATCTGAACGCCCACGCGAACATCTTCATCCCCCGACAGAAGAATGGCATCGCCGATGGACTTTAGTCGGGCCAATTCGATCATATCAGTCACAATAAGGGAATCGACGCCCTTTTGCTGCCCGTGGCTGTTTATGAAACCTAGCCGAAGTTTGACATCGTCTAGACCTGCCACCGCAGCTTGATCGGTCGTTGGCCGGCTGCCACTTACGGCACCATCATACCAGTAAATTCTCAGGAGCTTTGTGTCTGGGGCTCTCTGCGCCACCTTCTTTCAGGCATTCCACGGCCTGTTTTGCGTCAAGGCTAACTGCCGTTCTGGCCTTCTTGCTGCCAGTTAGCGCAGTGCTGCCCTGTGCGAAAAGGTAGCCCGCGTCCACAAAGACTGCGCACCGATCCATTGTCCCCGCCCCACAAATAGCAAGGGCTCCCGCAGGAGCCCTTTTATGCCGTCACGGCCACAATTTACGTATCGGGACGCGACGGAGTAACCGGTTAAATGGCACGTACGCTGTCACTTCGCAAGTGAGATTATTCACATTTAGCGTGAAACTCAATATCAACAATGTGTTGACGAATTGTTTGTTCCGCGGTTTGTCCGGACGAATTCCCTCCCCGATTTTACGGACACCGCACGGACACAAAATCAGATGGACACGAAAACCGGCGCTCACCTCTTACAAATTATTGATTTTACTTAGTTTTTGGTGAGCGCGATGGGATTCGAACCCATGACCTACTGATTAAAAGTCAGTTGCTCTACCGGCTGAGCTACGCGCTCCCGCGGGCTCGAATAAGGCCGCCCTCGAAATTGCGCGGAACATAGGGAGAGTGCCTCGACGGGTCAACCGGAAAAACATGGCCTCCAGGCTGGATTTTCGCTGTGTTCGGCGCGGCATTGTGGCCATGCGGGCATGCGCGGCATAGCGCATGAGAGGGCGAAGGGCTTGCCTCCGTAAAACGCCACCACCGTCAAGGCGCATTCTGCAATCTGAACGGGAACCTGGGAACAATTGCCTATGTCGCCCGTTTTTTCGGACACAAGGGACGTCAACAACCCTTCGAGGAGAAGAGCGATGAACAGGATCGCATCCAGCCTGCTGGCGGCCGCGCTGTCGGCGTCTTTCGTGGCGGCGGACATTGTGCCAGTCAATGCCCAGCCAAATTATGTACCGCTGGGCCAGGGGCTGTCTTCGGACGTCCAGACCGTGCAGTACCGGGACTGGAGGAGACACCGCGCGCTCAATCGCGAATTCTCGCGCCGGGACGGTGTCGTGTACTGGAATGGCCATCGCGGTTATCGCGAATATCGTCGCGGCTATCGCCGTCACGGCGACTTCTGGTTCCCGCTGGCGGCCTTCGCCACGGGCGCGTTGATTACCGGTGCCATCATCAACAACCAGAACCGTGTCTATCGCGGTGGCGATGCCCATGTCCAATGGTGCTACGACCGCTACCGCTCCTACCGCGCCTGGGACAACACGTTCCAGCCGTACAACGGCCCGCGTCAGCAGTGCTATTCGCCCTACTGACCTGATCATCGGAACACGGGAGGCTGCGGAGGCCCGTGCCGGCAACGGCACGGGCCTTTCGCGACATCCCGGTCAAGGAAGCGATCCGCGGATCAACTGGCCCAGCCGATGGTCTTGAAGATCAGATACAGGCCTCCGCCTTCACCGCGTGGGGAGCGGTAAGCGCCGAGTGCATCGCAGATGCGAACCATTGCCCCGCTCAGCCCCCAGCCGAGCGCCTCCAGGTCATTGTTCGTGTCGAGCACATAGGCCTGAGCCAGCTCATCAATGCCTTTTTCCTCGCCGAAGGACCGAACCCGCTTGGCGTCTTCGAGGAGTTCGCCAGGCAGGTTTGAATTTGCCCAGGCCCACAGCCAGTTGTCAGCTTTGGCGCTCGTACTGCCCGCAATCTGGATCTCGGCGACGACCTTGATAACGCCTTGCTCCGAGAACAGGAGCTTTCGTGCCTTCAGATCGTAGTCGTAGCGCGGCCAGCTGCCGAGGCGGAAATCCTTCTGCAGGCGGTCGTTCTTGGCTTTCAGCTGATCGAAAGCCTCTTCGCGCCAGCCAGTATACCAATCTGGATTCATTCACCCCTCACCCAGCCGATCTCGCTGCCGATTTATGGCACGCTCAGCGTCCTGCGCACAGCGTCACGCCAGCCCGCCAGCTTGGCGGTGCGGGCCGCAGTGTCCATCTCCGGCTTGAAGCGGCGGTCGAGCGCCCAGGTCTTGGCGAACTCCTTTGCCTTCGGCCACACACCCGCCTTCGAGCCGGCAAGCCAGGCAGCACCGAGCGCCGTCGTTTCCAGGATGGTCGGTCGGTCGACCGGCGCATCGAGGATGTCGGCCAGCCGCTGCATCGTCCAGTCGGAAGCCACCATGCCGCCGTCGACCCGCAGCACGGTCTTGGCGGAAGCCCCCTTCCAGTCCTTGCGCATGGCGTCGAGCAGGTCGCAGGTCTGGTAGGCGACGGATTCCAATGCCGCGCGGGCAAACTCCGCCGGGCCTGAGTTGCGGGTCAGGCCGAAGATCGCGCCGCGCGCCTCGGCGTCCCAATGCGGCGCGCCGAGGCCGACGAAGGCCGGCACCAGATACACATTCTGCGCCGGATCGGCGGCTGCCGCGAGCGCGCCGCTCTGCTCGGCCTTGCCGATCACCTTGATGCCGTCGCGCAGCCATTGCACGGCGGCGCCGGCGATGAAGATCGAGCCTTCCAGCGCATAGGTGGTCTTGCCGTTCAGCCGGTAGGCGATTGTGGTGAGCAGCCGGTTCTTCGAGCGCACCAGATCGGCGCCGGTGTTGAGCAGCGCGAAGCAGCCGGTGCCGTAGGTCGACTTCATCATGCCCGGCTCGAAACAGGCCTGGCCGATGGTCGCGGCGTGCTGGTCGCCGGCGACGCCGAGGATTTTTATCTCGGCGCCGAACAGGCCCTTCTCGGTGACTCCATAGTCATCGGCGCAGTCTTTCACTTGCGGCAGCATGGCGGCCGGGATGCGCAGGATCGACAGCAGCTCGTCGTCCCAGACATTCTTCTCGATGTTGTAGACCAGCGTGCGCGAGGCGTTGGTGGCGTCGGTGGCGTGCACCTTGCCGCCCGTGAGCCGCCAGATCAGGAAACTGTCGATGGTGCCGGCGAGCAGCTCGCCCTTTTCGGCGCGCTTCCTGGCGCCTTTCACCTTGTCCAGCATCCAGGCGATCTTGGTGCCGGAGAAATAGGGATCGAGCAGCAGGCCGGTTTTCTTGGTGAATGTCTTTTCCAGCCCCTGCTTCTTCAATTTCTGGCAGAGCGGCGCGGTCCGGCGATCCTGCCAGACGATGGCGTTGTGAATCGGCTTGCCGGTCGCCTTGTCCCAGATGACGACGGTCTCGCGCTGGTTGGTGATGCCGATCGCCGCCACGTCCGAAGCGTTGCGGCTGGCAGCCTTCAGCGCGGCCTTCACGGTCGCCACCACGCTTGCCCAGATCTCCTGCGGATCGTGCTCGACCCAGCCCGAGGCTGGATAATACTGGTTGAATTCCTGCTGGCCGGCGCCGGCTACCTTCATCTGGTCGTCGAACAGGATAGCCCTGCTCGATGTCGTCCCCTGGTCGATGGCAAGCACAAAGCCGCTCATTTCCGCTCCTCCGCTCTTCATGCAACAGGGGAGACGGCAAAAGCCGCCTCCCCCGCAGGATCCATGCGGGCGCTGACGCCCGCATCAGGCAGTCTTACTTCTGCCAGCTCTTCACGAGCTCGTCGTAGTTGATGGTGATCGGCTTTTCCTTCTCGTTCTCGATCTTGAGCTGAGGCGCGAGATTGCCCTTCTTGACCGCGTCCGCGTTCCAGTAGGCGAGGTCATGCTCTTCGGCCATCTTCGGGCCGATATCGCCCTGGACGCCCGACTTCTCGATGCGGCTCATGACCTTTTCCTGCTCGGCGCAGAGCGAGTCCATCGCTTCCTGCGCGGTCTTGGCGCCGGACGAGGCATCGCCGATCGCCTGCCACCAGAGCTGAGCCAGCTTCGGATAGTCAGGCACGTTGGTGCCGGTCGGCGACCACTGGATGCGAGCCGGCGAGCGGTAGAACTCGATCAGGCCGCCGAGCTTCGGAGCACGCTCGGTGAAGCTCTTGTCGTGGATCGTGCTCTCGCGGATGAAGGTCAGGCCGACATGGCTCTTCTTCACGTCGACGGTCTTCGAAGTGACGAACTGCGCGTAGAGCCAGGCGGCCTTGGCGCGGTCGGTCGGCGTCGACTTCATCAGCGTCCAGGAACCCACGTCCTGATAGCCGAGCTTCATGCCGTCCTTCCAGTAGACGCCGTGCGGCGACGGCGCCATGCGCCACTTAGGCGTGCCGTCGTCGTTCATCACCGCCTTGGCGCCGGCGTCGACCATCGAAGCAGTGAAGGCGGTGTACCAGAAGATCTGCTGGGCGACCGCACCCTGCGCCGGCACCGGGCCGGATTCGGAGAAGGTCATGCCCTGCGCTTCGGCCGGAGCGTAAGCCTTCAGCCAGTCGAGATACTTCTGGATCGAATACACCGAGGCCGGGCCGTTGGTGTCGCCGCCGCGCGCCGTGCAGGAGCCGACAGGACGCGAGTTCTCGTCGACCTTGATGCCCCATTCGTCGACCGGCAGGCCGTTCGGGATACCCTTGTCGCCATTGCCGGCCATGGACAGCCAGGCATCGGTGAACCGCCAGCCGAGCGACGGGTCCTTCTTGCCGTAGTCCATGTGGCCATAGACCTTCTTGCCGTCGATCTCGCGGCCGGTGAAGAACTCGGCGATGTCCTCATAGGCCGACCAGTTGACCGGCACGCCGAGGTCGTAGCCGTACTTGGCCTTGAAGTCGGCCTTGTTCTTCTCGTCGTTGAACCAGTCGTAGCGGAACCAGTAGAGGTTGGCGAACTGCTGGTCGGGAAGCTGGTAGAGTTTCTTGTCCGGCGCCGTGGTGAAGGAGGTGCCGATGAAGTCCTTGAGGTCGAGGTTCGGATTGGTGACGTCCTTGCCGTCGCCCGCCATCCAGTCGGTCAGGTTGCGCACCTGCTGGTAGCGCCAGTGCGTGCCGATGAGGTCGGAGTCGTTGACCCAGCCGTCATAGAGGTTCTGGCCGGTCTGCATCTGGGTCTGGATCTTCTCGACGACGTCGCCTTCCTGGATCGTGTCGTGCGTGACCTTGATGCCGGTGATGGCGGAGAAGGCCGGCGCCAGCACCTGCGATTCATAGGAATGGGTGGCGATGGTTTCCGAGACGACCTTGATCTCCATGCCGGCAAACGGCTTGGCGGCGTCAATAAACCACTGCATCTCCTTTTCCTGGTCGGCGCGCGAAAGCGTCGACAGCGGGCCTATCTCCTTGTCCAGAAAGGCCTTCGCCTCATCCATCCCGGCGTAGGCATTGCCTGCCCCGAGCAATAGGACAAGGGCGGTCGTTGATGTTAAAAATTGCCGTCGCATGTGTTTCCTCCAGTTTTGGTTTCAAGTGCGATCTGGAGCGGTCGCCGGCACGCGGCCGCTCCAACAGTTTCCCCTCTATACGTAGCGGAACACGCCGATGGCGTAGACTACGGAGAGAGCGAGAGCCCACCACAGGTTGGGTCCAACCAGACCCAGCCAAGCGAGATGGATGAAGGCGCTGCCGAGCAGCGACAGGAAGAGACGGTCGCCGCGCGTCGTCTCGAAGCGGAGCACGCCGACGCGCGGATTGCCGCCCGGCGAGGCATATTCCCAGGCCGCCATGCCGCAAAGCAGCAGGAAGACGGTGCCGAAGAAAGCCGCCGTCGGCCAGGTCCACGCCATCCAGGAGAGGTCGAGGTTCATGGTCATACCCTCCCCAGGGCAAAGCCCTTGGCGATGTAGTTGCGGACAAACCAGATGACGAGCGCGCCGGGGATCAGCGTCAGCACGCCGGCGGCGGCGAGCAGTCCCCAGTCCATGCCGGCGGCCGAGACGGTGCGGGTCATGGTGGCGGCGATCGGCTTGGCGTCCGTGGTGGTCAGCGTGCGCGCGATCAACAATTCCACCCATGAGAACATGAAGCAGAAGAAGCAGGCGACGCCGATGCCGCTGGCGATCAGCGGCATGAATATCTTCACGAAGAAGCGTGGGAACGAATAGCCGTCGATATAGGCCGTCTCGTCGATCTCCTTCGGCACACCGGACATAAAGCCTTCGAGGATCCACACCGCCAGCGGCACGTTGAACAGGCAGTGCGCCAGCGCCACCGCGATATGGGTGTCGATCAGGCCGAAGGCGGAATAGAGCTGGAAGAACGGCAGCGCGAACACCGCCGGCGGCGCCATGCGGTTGGTCAACAGCCAGAAGAACAGATGCTTGTCGCCGAGGAAGCGATAGCGCGAGAAGGCGTAAGCCGCCGGTAGCGCCACGGCGACCGAGATCACCATGTTCATCACCACATAGGTGATCGAGTTGATATAGCCCGAATACCAGGACGGGTCGCTGAAGATGGTGCGATAGTTGGCGAGCGTCGGCGCATGCGGATAGAGCGTCAGCGACGAGACGATCTCAGCATTGGTCTTGAAGCTCATGTTGATGAGCCAGTAGATCGGCAGCAGGATGACGATGATGTAGAGCGTCGGCACGATCCACCACCAGCGCGATTCCTCGCCGCGGCGCCGCATCAGGCGCGCCACCTCGTCCTGCGACAGGGCGCTGCTCAGCCCTTCCGAAACCGCCGTCTCGCTCACTCTGTTCGCTCTTTCGTTAACGCCGGTCATCTCAGCGCTCCGCGTCGTAGTTGGTCATCACGGTGTAGAAGACCCATGACAACAGCAGGATGATCAGGAAGTAGACCAGCGACATCGCCGCCGCCGGACCGAGGTCGAACTGGCCAAGCGCCGTCTTGACCAGGTCGATCGACAGGAACGTCGTCGAATTGCCGGGACCGCCGCCGGTGACGACGAAAGGCTCGGTGTAGATCATGAAACTATCCATGAAGCGCAGCAGCACTGCGATCAAAAGCACGCGCTGCATCTTCGGCAGCTGGATGTAGCGGAACACCGCCCAGCGCGAGGCGCCGTCGATCTTGGCCGCCTGGTAGAAGGCATCCGGGATCGAGACCAGGCCGGCATAGCAAAGCAGCACGACGAGGCTGGTCCAGTGCCAGACGTCCATTATGATGACGGTGACCCACGCGTCGATCGGATCCTGGACATAGTTGTAGTCGATGCCGAGCGCATTGACGTAGTAGCCGAGCAGGCCGATGTCGTTGCGGCCGAAGACCTGCCAGATCGTGCCGACGACATTCCATGGGATCAGCAGCGGCAGCGCCATCAACACCAGGCAGACCGGCACGCCCCAGCCCTTCTTCGGCATGTTGAGCGCGATGAAGATGCCGAGCGGCACCTCGATGATGAGGATGATGAAGGAGAAGATCAGGTTGCGGACCATCGCTTCCCAGAAGCGGTCGGAGGACAAGAGCTCCTCGAACCACTCCGTGCCGGCCCAGAAGAAGACGTTGTTGCCGAACGTGTCCTGCACCGAATAGTTGACGACGGTCATCAGCGGGATGACGGCCGAGAACGCCACCAGCACCAGCACCGGCAGCACAAGGAACCAGGCCTTGTTGTTCCAGGTCTTTTCCATCTATGCCCCCATCTCGACGCGCCAGGAATCGGCATAGATGTTGATGCCGGCCGGATCGAAACTCACCTTCGGATCGGCCGGCACGGTGTCGTCCTCGCCGATGACGGCGGCGATCTCGCGGCCCTCGAGGCTGGCGCGCACCACCTTGTGGCGGCCGACATCCTCGACCTTGCTGACTTTGACGGCCATGCCGTCGCGGCCGAGCCTGACATATTCGGGGCGGATGCCGAGCTCGATCGAGCCGGCGCCGGTGTTCCCGCTGGCAGTCTTGGGCACGCCCGGCAATTCGATGCGCTGGCTGCCGATCGTCGCGGTCCTGCCGTCGATCGCCACCGGCATGACGTTCATGCCGGGCGAGCCGATGAAATAGCCGACAAAGGTGTGGCGCGGCCGCTCGAAAAGTTCGGCCGGCGTGCCGATCTGGACGATCTCGCCGTCATACATGACCACCACCCGGTCAGCGAAGGTCAGCGCCTCGGTCTGGTCGTGCGTGACATAGACCATGGTGTAGCCGAAACGGCGGTGCAGTTGCTTCAGCTGCGAGCGCAGCACCCACTTCATGTGCGGGTCGATGACGGTCAGCGGCTCGTCGAACAGGATGGCGTTGACGTCCGAACGCACCAAGCCGCGGCCAAGCGAGATCTTCTGCTTCTGGTCGGCGGTCAGGCCGCGCGCTTTCCGGTTCGCCCATGACGCCAGATCGATCATCTCCAGCGTCTCGCGCACCTTGCGGTCGACATCGGCCTCCGGCACGCCGCGGTTGCGCAGCGGGAAGGCCAGATTGTCGTAGACGGTCATGGTGTCGTAGATGACCGGGAACTGGAACACCTGGGCGATGTTGCGCTCCTGAGTCGACAGCCTGGTGACGTCCTTGCCGTTGAACAGCAACTGGCCGTGCGAGGGGTGGAGCAGCCCCGAAATGATGTTGAGAAGCGTGGTCTTGCCGCAGCCGGAAGGCCCGAGCAGCGCGTAGGCGCCGCCATCCTCGAAGGTGTGGTGCACCTCCTTCAGGGCGAAATCTGAATCCTTCTGCGGATTGGGCAGGTAGGAGTGGCGGATGTGGTTGACGTCGATGCGTGCCATCGCTTCCTCCTCAAGCCGCGAGCTTCGGCGCGGCGGCCACGGCGCGGCCGTTTCCGTCGAAGACCATGATGTGGCGCGGATCGATGAACACCTCGACCATGGCGTCGGGCTCGAAGTCGCGGATGCCGTGGGTCAGCATCACCCAACGGGCGTCGGCGAAATCGAGATGGATAAAGCTCTCCGAGCCGGTGATCTCGGTGATGGTGACCTTGGCCCGCACCGGCACGGCGGCGGCATTGGGCCGCTCGAGCGACAGATGATGCGGCTGGAAGCCGATCGTGTAGATGGCGTCGGCAATGCCGGTGAGCTCGGCCGGCACCGGCAGCGTCACGCCGCCCTCGAGCAGGAAAACCGGACCCTTCTTGGCGAGCACGATGGTGTTGAGCGGCGGATCGGCAAAGGTTCTTGCCGTCACCAGGTCGACCGGCTTGCGGAACACCTCGATGGTCGGGCCGAACTGGGTGACGCGGCCTTCCGAAAGTGTCGCCGTATTGCCGCCGAGTAGCAGCGCCTCGTGCGGCTCGGTGGTGGCGTAGACGAAGATGGTGCCGGCGGCGGCGAAGATCTTCGGCAGCTCGGCGCGCAGCTCCTCGCGCAGCTTGTAGTCGAGATTGGCGAGCGGCTCGTCGAGCAGCACGAGGCTGGCGTTCTTGACGATGGCGCGGGCGAGCGCGGTGCGCTGCTGCTGGCCGCCGGACAGGCTGAGCGGGGTGCGGTCGAGATAGGGCGTGAGCTTCAGCAGTGCCGCGGCGTTGCGCACTTCCTTGTCGATCTTGGCCTGCTCGGCGCCGGCGACCCTCAGCGGCGAGGCGATGTTCTCGTAAACGGTCATCGCCGGGTAGTTGATGAACTGCTGATAGACCATGGCGACGTTGCGCTTCTGCACCGGCTGGCCGGTGACGTCCTTGCCGTCGAACCAGACCGAGCCGGAGGTCGGCGCGTCGAGGCCGGCCATCAGCCGCATCAGGCTGGTCTTGCCGGACAGCGTCGGTCCGAGCAGCACGTTCAGCGAGCCGTGCTGGAGCGTCAGCGACACGTCGCGGATATGCTCCGCCGCGCCGACCGTCTTCGACACGTTTCTCAATTCCAGCATGATGCCTCCTCCCCGGCTCTGTGCATCACACGGCCATCCTATTCGGCCGCCGCGACATGGCGGCGACTTATTCCACGCATGAATTCGTCGAGCGTCGCGGCCTGCTCGCGACTGAGATGCAGGCCACGCTTGGTCCGGCGCCACAATACATCCTCAGCGGTCAGCGCCCATTCGTTTTCGACGAGGTAGCGAACCTCGGCTTCGTAGAGATCAGCGCCGAAGTTGCGGCCGAGATCGGCATTCGACTTGGCGAGCCCCAGCACGGCCTGCGCCAGCGTGCCGTAGAGCCGGGTCAACCGACGCGCCAGGCGCTGATCGAGGAACGGATAGGCGCTCTTCAGTTTCGCCACTTGCGCCTCGAAGCCGGTGGGCGGGAAATTGCCGCCCGGCAGCGGCGCGTTCGATGTCCAGGGCTTTCCGCGCTTGCCGAGGAAGCTTTCGATCTTTTCCAGCATCGATTCCGACAGCCGGCGATAGGTGGTGATCTTGCCGCCGAAGGCGTTGATGATCGGCGCGGACCCCTCGCCGCCATCGGTTTTCAGAACATAGTCGCGGGTCGCTTCCTGCGCCCTAGAGGCGCCGTCGTCATAAAGCGGGCGCACGGCCGAATAGGTCCAGACGATGTCGGAACGCTTGACCGGTTGCGCGAAATACTCGCTTGCCGCGGCGCAGAGATAGTCAATCTCGGTGTCGCTGATCTTCACATCATGCGGATCGCCCGGATAGTCGCGGTCGGTGGTGCCGATCAGCGTGAACTCTTCCTCATAGGGAATGGCGAAGATGATGCGGCCATCCTTGTTCTGGAAGAAATAGGCGCGCGGATCATCGAACTTCTTGGCGATGACGATGTGGCTGCCTTGCACGAGGCGGACATTGTGGACGTCATTCTGGCCGACCGTCGCCGAAAGCACGTGATCGACCCAGGGGCCGGCGGCGTTGACCAGAAGCCTGGCCTTGACTTCCTCGGTGTCACCGGTCCTCAGCTCCTCGAGCCGGATTGCCCAGAGGTCGCCTTCGCGACGCGCGCCGACGACCTTGGTGCGGGTGCGGATGATCGCGCCGCGGTCGGCGGCGTCGCGAGCATTCAGCGCCACCAGGCGGGCATCGTTGACCCAGCCGTCGGAATATTCGAAGGCCTTGCGAAACAGCGGCTTCAGGGGCTTGCCGGCCGGATCCGTCCCCATGTCCAGCGTCTTCGTCGCCGGCAGCAGTTTGCGCCCGCCAATATGGTCGTAGAGGAAAAGGCCGAGCCGGATCAGCCAGGCCGGCCGCAGGCCCTTGGCGTAAGGCAACACGAAACGCATCGGCCAGATTATGTGCGGCGCGTTCTTCCACAGAACCTCGCGCTCCATCAGCGCTTCGCGTACCAGGCGGAATTCGTAGAACTCAAGATAGCGCAAGCCGCCATGGATCAGCTTGGTCGAGCCGGACGAGGTGCCGCTGGCCAGATCGCTCATCTCGGCGAGAAAAACCGAGAAGCCGCGACCAACCGCGTCGCGGGCGATGCCGCAGCCGTTGATGCCGCCGCCAATGACAAAAATGTCATGGATCGGTGATGCGTCCAAGAAATCCTCCAGCGATTTCGCATTGCAGCATTTTTGGTCTTTTGCGAAACCGTTACGGAATTAATTCGAAATACGAACGAATGTCAAACGAAATATCACAGCGCCGTGAAAGCCACGTTAGCCGGCCCTAGCCGAGCGATGTTTCGATCAGCTGAACCTCTGCCTCCTCGCAGATCTTGCGCACCGAGGGGATGTCGCAACGATCGGTGATGAAGGTGTTGACCTGCGACAGATGGCCGATGCGAACCGGCGCGGTGCGTTCGAACTTGGTCTGGTCGGAAACCAGGATGACGTGCCTGGCGTTGGCGATGATGGCTTGCGCCACTTTCACCTCGCGAAAATCGAAATCGAGCAGCGCGCCATCATGGTCGATGGCCGAGGCGCCGATGACGGCGTAGTCGACCTTGAACTGGCGGATGAAGTCGACGGCGGCCTCGCCGACGACGCCGCCGTCGGAGCCACGCACGACGCCGCCGGCAATCACCACCTCGATCGAAGGATAGACACGCATCCTATTGGCAACATTGATATTATTGGTGATGACCATGAGGCCGTTGTGGTCCAGCAAGGCCTTGCTGACGGACTCGGTCGTGGTGCCGATGTTGATGAAGAGCGAGGCGTTGTCGGGGATCAGCCTGGCGGCGGCGCGGCCGATCGCCTCCTTCTCCTCGGCGGCGATCTTGCGGCGCGCCTCATACTCCATGTTCTCGATGCCGGAGGGGAACAGGGCGCCGCCATGGATGCGTGTGAGCAGGCGCTGGTCGCAGAGATCGTTGAGGTCCTTGCGGATGGTCTGCGGCGTCACGTTGAAATGCGTGGCCAGATCGTCCACCAGCACACGGCCATGATCCTGGGCCATCTGGACGATTTCAGCATGGCGCGGGGACAGAAACATCTAGTGCCTCCCGTTTTCGTTTTTCTTGTGTATATCCGAAAACGAAAGCAATGAAAAGGCAGATGCCGGCTAATGAAAATCATATGATCGCAAAACCGGCGCAGCTCGATAGGGGGCTTGCCTCAAGTAAGGCAGCGTGCGATTTCGGTGATGACATCAAATGCCGCGTCGATATCGTCCGCCGTCGCCTCGAACTGGCCGGCCTGGAAGCGGATCGCGACCCCACCATCCACTTTGGTCTGGGTCAGGTAGATGCGGCCATCGTCGTTGATGGCATTGACCAGTCGAAGGTTGTGTTCATCTGAATCGGCGCCCGCCCCTCCCTTATGCCGAAACGAAAATAGCGACAGCATCGGCTCGGTAACGATGTCGAAATCCGCCTCGCCTGCCAGGCGCTTGGCGAGGCCTTCGCTCCAGGCGACGTGGTTACGGATCATGGCGCGCAGGCCTTCCAACCCATGCGCCCGCAACAGGAACCAGAGTTTGAGCGCCCGGAACCGCCGACCGAGCGGCACCGACCATTCGGAATAGTTGATGATACCGTCATGACCATGGGTCTTGAGATAGTCCGGCTTGATGGCCAGCGTACGCACCAGATCTTCGGGCTGGCGGATGAACTGGATCGAGCAGTCGAACTGCGCGCCCAGCCATTTGTGCGGATTGAAGACGATCGAATCGGCGCCTTCGACGCCGGCCCAGAAATGCCGATACTCCGGGCAGATCATCGCCGATCCGGCCCAGGCGGCGTCGACATGCAGATAGAGGCCGTGCCGTTTGGCGACAGCAGCCGCGGCGGCGATGTCGTCGGTGCCGCCGGTGCTGGTGCCGCCGACGCAAGCGATGATACCCGCCGGCCGCATACCGGCGTTGCGGTCGGAGACGATCGCGGCTTCGAGCGCCGCGGTGTCCATGGCACGGAAACGGCCGGCGACCGGAATGCGGACGAGGTTCTCCTCGCCGATACCGGCGACCCAGATGGCGCGATCGATGGAGGTGTGAACCTGATCCGAGGAATAGACGCGAAGCCTCGCCTGCCCTGTCAGCCCCTCCTTGTTCCCCTGCCAGTCGAGCGCCCGCTCGCGCATGGTCAGCACCGCGGCCAGCGTTGCCGACGAAGCCGAATCCTGGATGACGCCGGAAAAGCCATCGGGCAGGCCGAGCGCCTGGCGCATCCAGTCGACGGTACGGGTCTCCAACTCGGTCGCCGCCGGCGAGGTCTGCCACAGCATGCACTGCGCCGCCATCGCCGAAACCAGATATTCGGCAACCACCGAGACCGGGGCGGCATTGGCCGGGAAATAGGCGAAGAAGCGCGGGTGCTGCCAATGCGTCATGCCGGGCACGATCTTTTCCTCGAAATCGGCAAAGATCCTGTCCATCGGTTCCGCGGTTTCCGGCGGCGAGACCTCGATGGCATGGAAAACCTCGCCAGGG
This sequence comes from Mesorhizobium sp. M4B.F.Ca.ET.058.02.1.1, assembly GCF_003952505.1. NCBI lineage: Bacteria > Pseudomonadati > Pseudomonadota > Alphaproteobacteria > Hyphomicrobiales > Phyllobacteriaceae > Mesorhizobium > Mesorhizobium sp. M4B.F.Ca.ET.058.02.1.1. The sequence continues at coordinate 987,021 of NZ_CP034450.1, forward strand.
GCAAGCGCTGGGCGCACCGGCCGTTCGCGCAAGGTGTCGCGGTAGTCGACACCCCAGTCGGCGGCACGCCTAGACCAAGTGCGGAATTCGTTATTGTCCATGTTTCCTCCCAGTAGCCGGCCGCCGCGCCGGCAAATGCAACCGCTCGGGTGTTGATTAACATGTTAAATATATGAAGGCAATGATTCAGCGAGGTCGCGCCGCCCTACCCCGGAAAATCCGGCAGGCTGGCGAAAGCCGTCTTCAGCGCGTTCGACCAGCCGTCCGAGATGGTGCGGTAATAGTGATCGTCCTGGCCGATGCGCTTCTTAAGGCTGACCTTGAAGGCGTCCTTCTCGTAGAACAGCAGGTCGAGCGGCAGGCCGACCGACAGGTTCGACTTCAGCGTCGAATCGAAGGACACCAAAAGCAGCTTCACCGTCTCGGCCAGGCTCATCGTGCGTTCATAGGCGCGGATGATGATCGGCTTGCCGTATTTGGTCTCGCCAATCTGGAAGAACGGCGTGTCGTCGGTCGATTCGATGAAATTGCCCTCGGGATAGATCATGAACAGCCGCGGCGGGCTGCCCTTGATCTGGCCGCCGAGGATGAAGGAGGCGTTGAAGTAGGAATCGGCCTTGTCGCCTGCGGGCGAGGAATGAGCGATGACCTCCTTGACCGTATCGCCTACCAGCCGCACCGTCTGGTACATGGACGGCGTCTCGAGCAGCGTCGCATGGCGATCCGCCACTGCCTTGGTGCGCTCGTCGAGCAGGCTGACCACGGCCTGCGTGGTCGCCAGATTGCCGGCCGACATCAGCACAATGACGCGCTCGCCGGGCTCCTCCCAGACATGCATCTTCTTGAAGGTCGAGATCGAATCCATGCCGGCGTTGGTGCGCGTGTCCGACATGAACACGAGCCCGCGATCGATCTTCAGGCCGACGCAATAGGTCATGGGTACTCTTTAGCAGCGATTCCGCTGGAATTACTGCTCTACCGTGACAGTCACCGCAAGCTGTTCCTGCGCCTGTCCCAGCCTAATCCCCGATACCGGTGAGGCGTCCCGGTAGTCGCGCCCGGTCGCCACGCGCACATAGCGCTCGTCGGGGGAGATTCCGTTGGCGGCATCGAAAGCAACCCAGCCGAGGCCTTGGACATGCGCCTCGGCCCAGGCGTGGCTCGCCGCCTGCTGGACCGCCGCATCCATCATCAGATAGCCGCTGACATAGCGGGCCGGAAAGCCCATGGCGCGCGCCGCGGCAGCGAAGATATGGCTGTGGTCCTGACAGACGCCGGTTCTAAGCGCCAGTGCCTCTTCGGCCGGCGTCATCACAGTGGTGGCGCCAGGCTTGTAGGCGACACGCTCACCGATCGTGCCCATCAGCCGATGAAGCCGCTCGATATCCGTGCCCTTGCCCGCCGAGGCGGCAAGCTCGCGAATGCCTTCGCCGGCGGCGGTCAGCGGCGTCTCCTGCGCGAACAGCCAGAGCGGCGCAAAACCCTGGTGTTGACCGGATACGCCCGTGGTGTCGCGCGTCACCACCTCGCCCGAAGCTTCAATGGCGATGGCGTGAGGCTCGCCTTCGACGCTCAAAAGCCGGGTGTCGTTGCCGAAATGGTCGGTGAAGCGTACCTCCTCGCGCGCGCCATCGATCTTCAAAGCCCAGGACTGAACGGTCTGTGTGTGGCCGCTGACTGGCAGCAGCCGCAGCCGCTGCAAGAGATACTGCACCGGCGCATCGTAGCGGTAGTCTGTCCGATGGGTGATCTTGAGCCGCATGGCGTCAGTTTCCGGTTGCGAGCCTGATGCTCAATAGAACTTGTAATCCAGCGCGATCTCGTCGCCGAGCCTGGTGTTGTCGCGGATGAAATTGGCCAGGAACTCGTGCAGGCCGGCGTCGAATATGTCCTTGATTGAGCCCGCCCTCAGCATTGCCTGCGTCTTTTCGGCCGTGGCGTGACATGCATGGCGCTCGCCATAGTCGTCGCCCAGGAATTTCAGGTGTTCGGCGAGGAAGCGGTAGCAGAAGGTCAGGGAACGCGGCATGCGCACGTTGAGGATGAGGTAGTCGGCGATGTTGGTCGGCTTGTAGTCGGCGTCGTAGACCCAGCGGTAGGAGCGATGCGCCGACACCGAGCGCAGGATCGATTCCCACTGATAGTTGTCGAGCGTTGAGCCGACCCAGGAGATCGACGGCAGCAGCACGTAGTATTTGACGTCGAGGATGCGGGCCGTGTTGTCGGCGCGCTCGACATAGGTGCCGAGCTGCGAGAAATCGAAGATCTCGTTGCGCAGCATGGTGCCGTAGAACGAACCGCGGATCAGCGCTGTCTCGCGCTTGATGGCGTCGAGCACGTTCGGCAGGTCGCGCTCGTCGATGGGCCTGGCCAGCATGCGCTTCAGCGACATCCAGGCCTCGTTGATGCTCTCCCAGGTCTCGCGCGTCAGCGCGGTGCGCACCATGCGGGCATTGTTGCGGGCGGTCTCGATCGAGGACATGGTGCTCGACGGGTTCGAGGTGTCGCGCAGCAGGAAGTCGGAAACGTTGGCAGCGGTATAGTCCTGGTATTTCTGGCTGAAGGCGATGTCGGAGCCCGCGCTCAGCAGCACCGAGTTCCACTCCTCGGACGCATTCTGCGTACGGGTGAGCGCCATGCGCAGGCCGGCATCGACAAGGCGGGCCATGTTTTCGGCCCGCTCAATGTAGCGGTTCATCCAGTAGAGCCCGTTGGCGGTACGGCCCAAAAGCATATCAATTTGCCCCGATGTCGAGCGAATAGCGAATAGCGAGTAGCGAGTAGGGAAGAATGCGTCTCATGATTGCTGCGTCCCCCTGCCCAGCTCAATCATCCAGCACCCACGTATCCTTGGTACCGCCGCCCTGCGAGGAATTGACCACCAGAGAGCCCTCTTTGAGGGCCACGCGCGTCAAGCCGCCGGGCACGATCTGGATGCGGTCGGAGACCAGCACATAGGGCCTGAGGTCGACATGGCGGGGCGACAAGCCCTTCTCGGTGAGGATCGGGCAGGTCGACAGCGCCAGCGTCGGCTGGGCAATGTAGTTCGATGGCTTTGCCGCGAGCTTCTTGGCAAAGTCCTGGCACTCCTTCTTGGTCGCCGCAGGCCCGACCAGCATGCCGTAGCCGCCGGAGCCGTGCACTTCCTTGATGACCAGCTCGCTGATGTGCTCCAGCACATATTTCAGGCTGTCCCCCTCGGAGCAGCGCCAGGTCGGGATGTTGCCGAGGATCGCCTTGCGGCCGGTGTAGAACTCGACGATCTCGGGCATGTAGGAATAGATTGCCTTGTCGTCGGCGATGCCGGTTCCCGGCGCATTGGCAATGGTGATGTTGCCGGCGCGGTAGACGTCCATGATGCCGGGCACGCCAAGTGCCGAGTCCGGGCGGAAGGTGAGAGGATCGAGGAAAGAATCGTCCACGCGCCGGTAGAGCACGTCGATCTGCTTGTAGCCTTCCGTCGTGCGCATCGCGACATGGCCGTCGACGACGCGCAGGTCCTGGCCCTCGACCAGCTGCACGCCCATCTGGTCGGCGAGGAAGGCATGCTCGAAATAGGCGGAGTTGTAGCTGCCCGGCGTCAGCACGGCGATGGTCGGCGCATCCTTGGTGCCCTTTGGCCGCACCGCGGCCAGCGACTGGCGTAAGAGCTGCGGATAGTTTTCGACCGGCCGCACCTTGATCTGCTGGAACAGCTCGGGGAAGAGCTGCATCATCGTCTCGCGGTTCTCCAGCATGTAGGAGACGCCGGAGGGCGTGCGGGCATTGTCCTCCAGAACGTAGAACTCGTTCTCCGAGATGCGCACGATGTCGACGCCGATGATGTGGGTATAGACGCCGGCCGGCGGCCTGACCCCGATCATTTCCGACAGGAAGGCCTCGTTCTTGGCGACCAGTTCCCTGGGCACACGGCCGGCGCGCAGGATTTCCTGACGGTGGTAGATGTCGTCGAGGAACGCGTTCAGCGCCTGGACGCGCTGCTCGATGCCTTGCGTCAGGCGGCGCCATTCATTGCCGGAGATGATGCGCGGGACGATGTCGAAGGGGATCAGCCGTTCTGAGGCTTCCTGCTCGCCATAGACGGCAAAGGTGATGCCGGTCTTGCGGAAGACGCGCTCGGCGTCCTGCATTTTCTGGGTAAGCCTGGCCGGGTCTTGCTCCTTCAGCCAGCGATCATAAGCCGAATATGGTCTTCTCAGTCCGGAAACTTCCGGAAGCATTTCATCAAACGCTGCCAATCGCGTACTCCCCTGTGACACCATTTCACTGGCGTCGTCGGAGAAAATCAAGCGCAATCGGTGATTTGATGGATGCCGGCGGTCGTTATGTCAGGACTGCTTAAGATTGAGGCAGGGCCGACGGGGCTGGGTCAGGCTTTGCCTTGCGCCCGGGCAAACGACAAAGGGCGACTCAGAAGGCGCGGAAAGTGACGATGGTGAACGTGTCCTTGATGCCGGGCAGAATCTGCACCTTCTCGTTGATGAAGTGGCCGACGTCCTGCTCATCCTCGACATAGAATTTGGCGAGCAGGTCGTAATTGCCGGCGGTCGAGTAGATTTCCGAGGCGATCTCGGCATCGGCAAGCGCGCCCGCGACCTCATAGGCCTTGCCCAGATCGCACTTAATCTGCACGAAAAATGCCTTCATTGCCGGTCCTGCCTAGCCTCTGCGCGAATAAGCGGCCCTTTTGGCAGAGTGGCGCCCAGCTTTCAAGCACCAGCCGAAAGGCGCCGAGCAACGAGCACCAAGCATGGCGGCATCGCCGAATCGCGGCGCCTGCGATTTGCTGAAACCACCAAGCGGCGCCATGCGTATGTTAGGATGCATCTTCGGACTGCGATTTCCCCTGGGGACAATGGAGGCAGGCATGCGCCGCTCGTTATTCGCATTCGCAATCATTCCATTCCTTTTCCTGTCCTCGGCGCTTGCAGGCGACGCCGAGGTCAAGGCGGCGCAGACGGTCATCGACAGCCAGTTGAAAGCCTTCATCGCGAATGACGGCGTCAGGGCCTACAGTTTCGCCGCGCCGAATGTGAAACGCGTCTTCCCGACGGTCGACATGTTCATGAACATGGTGACCAACGGCTACGCGCCGGTGCGCAAGCCGCAGAGCTATGCCTTCGGCAAAGTCGAGCAGACCGGTCCGACCTCGATTATCCAGCAGGTGATGATCGTCGGGCCTGATGGCAAGGATTACGAGGCGGTGTATACGCTGGAGCAGCAGCCCGACGGTAGCTTCCAGATCACCGGCTGCAGCCTGCGGGCCTCGACGTCGCTCAGCACCTGAGCCGGTCAGAGCACCGGAATATCACCCCGCGCCCAGCCTTCGGAGATCTCTGCGGCACGTGCATCGAAGGCCTGCGCTTCGATCGTGGCGCGGATGTCCTGCATCAATTTCTGATAGTAGGAAAGATTGTTCCAGGTGAGCAGCATCGCGCCAAGCGACTCCTGCGAACGCACCAGATGATGCAGGTAGGCGCGCGAATAGTCGCGTGCGGCCGGGCAGTCGCTCTCCTCGTCCAGCGGCCGCGGATCGTCGGCATGGCGGGCATTGCGCAGGTTGACCTTGCCGCGGCGCGTATAGGCGAGGCCATGGCGGCCGGCGCGGGTTGGCATCACGCAATCGAACATGTCGATGCCGCGCGCCACCGATTTCAAGATGTCGTCCGGCGTGCCGACGCCCATCAGGTAGCGCGGCCGGTCGGCAGGCAGTTCCGGACAGGTGATGTCGAGCATGTCCAGCATCACCGCCTGCGGCTCGCCGACGGCCAGCCCGCCGACGGCGTAGCCTTTCAGGTCCATGGCCTTCAGCGCCTGCGCGGAGCGCACGCGCATGGCCGCGCTGTCGCCGCCCTGGACGATGCCGAACATCGCCTTGCCCGGCTGGTCGCCGAAGGCCGCCTTGCAGCGCTCGGCCCAGCGCAGCGACAATTCCATCGCGCGCTCGATCTCCTTCGGCTTGGCTGGAAGTGCCGTGCATTCGTCGAGCTGCATCTGGATGTCTGAGTCGAGCAGGCCCTGGATTTCGATCGACCGCTCCGGCGACATTTCGTAGGGCGCGCCGTCTATATGCGAGCGGAAGGTGACGCCCTTTTCCGAGAGTTTTCTCAGCTTCGACAGCGACATCACCTGGAAGCCGCCGCTGTCGGTGAGAATCGGATGCGGCCAGCGGGCGAATTCATGCAGGCCGCCGAGCTTCGCCACGCGCTCGGCGCCCGGCCGCAGCATCAGATGATAGGTGTTGCCGAGGATGATGTCGGCGCCGACGCCGCGCACCTGGTCCATGTACATGGCCTTCACGGTGCCACCGGTGCCGACCGGCATGAAGGCCGGCGTCCGGATCTCGCCGCGCGGCATCGAAATCACGCCGCGCCGCGCCCTGCCGTCGGTGGCAAGCAGCTTGAAGGTGAAAGCCTCAGCCATGGAAGTCCTTGTCGTGCACAGGCGCGCCGGGTGCCTGCTCGTCGAGCGACTGCCGGTAGCGGATGCAGCCGCGCATGAATTTTTCCCAGGGCGGCACCGCGATGGCAGGTTCGGTCTTTTCCGGCAGCAGGGCCCAGAGGTCGGGGTGATGCCAGCAGAGATCGTGGCCGGTGGAGTCGCGATGGGTGCGAATGCCGGCGCGCAGTTTCTTCACCTCCGCGACCAGAGCGTCGCGGTCCATGTGTTCCAGATCATCGTCCATCGCTCGTCTCCGCTCGGTAAAGCAAGCTGGCGTCTCCGTAGGAGTAGAACCTGTAGCCGCTGTCGATGGCATGCGCATAGGCCGCGCGCATCGTCTCCAGCCCGCTGAAGGCCGAGACCAGCATGAACAGCGTCGAGCGCGGCAGATGGAAATTGGTCATCAGGAGATCGGCCGTCCGGAAACGGTAGCCGGGCGTGATGAAGATATCGGTCGGACCCGACCAGGCGGCGAGCCTGCCGTCCGGCGTGGCCGCGCTTTCCAGCAGGCGCAGCGACGTCGTGCCGACGGCGATGATCCGCGCTCCGCGCGCCTTGGCCTCGTTGAGTGCTTGAGCGGTCTCGGCGCTGACCGAGCCGGTTTCGGCATGCATCTTGTGGTCGGCGGTGTCGTCCGCCTTGACCGGCAGGAAGGTGCCTGCGCCGACATGCAGGGTGACGAAGCGGCGCTCGATCCCTTTCGCGTCCAATGCGGAGAACAGCTCTGGCGTGAAATGCAGCCCGGCGGTGGGCGCGGCGACGGCGCCCTCCTCCCTGGCATAGATGGTCTGGTAGTCCCTGCGGTCGCGCTCGTCGTCATCGCGCTTGGAGGCGATGTATGGCGGCAGCGGGATGTGGCCGACCGCATGCAGCGCCTCGTCGAGAAACGGACCGGACAGATCGAAGCCAAGCAGCACCTCGCCCGCCTCGCCCTTCTCGATCACCGTGGCGTCGAGCCGGCCGAGAAAGCAGGAATTGGTGTCATGGCCGAAATGGATGCGATCGCCCGCGGCGATGCGCTTGCCTGGCCGCATGAAGGCCTGCCAGCGGTCGGGCGCCACCCGCATGTGCAGCGTTGCCTCGACCTGCGCCTGTGCCTCGCCGCGCTTGCGGATGCCCTTGAGCTGCGCTGGAATGACCTTGGTGTCGTTGAAGACGAGGACGTCGCCTTCCTTGAGCAGCGACGGCAGGTCGCTCACCGCGCGGTCGGCCAGCCCCGCGCCGCCCGGTCTGACGACCAGCATCCTGGCGCTGTCGCGCGGCTCGGCCGGACGCAATGCAATGCGGTCTTCCGGCAGGTCGAAATCGAAGAGGTCGACGCGCATCAATAGAGCCGGATGAGCAGCGCTCCGGCGAGCAGCAACGCGGCGCCGGCAATGCGGCCGAGCGAGATCTCGCGCACCGCCACGCCCAGGAAGCCGGCGCGGTCGATGAGCATGCCGGCCAGCAGTTGGCCTGCGACCAGGAACGCCATCAGCGCGGCGGCGCCGATACGTGGCGTCAAAATCGTCGAGAGCGTGACGTAGAAGCCGCCGAGCATGCCGCCGGCGATGAACAGCCATGGCGCGGGCGCTTTCCAGTCTAACGAAATGCCCTGCAGCTTCACCACCACGAGAGCGATGATGCCGAGCACGACCGCGCCCGACAGGAACGAGAACGCAGCCGCCGCGACCGGGAGGCCCAGGCCGCGCGCCAGCTGCGAATTGATGGGCGCCTGAACGGCGATAAAGGCGCCGGACAGGATGCCAAGCAGGGACCAGACGGCGCCCATCATCGTGGTTTCACACCTTACTTGACGTCGGCCGCGACCTTGAGCGACACGATCTTGTCGGGATCCTGCACCGGCTCGCCGCGCTTGATCTTGTCGACATTTTCCATGCCTTCGATCACCTGGCCCCAGACCGTGTACTGGCGGTTGAGGAAGGCGGCATCGTCGAAGCAGATGAAGAACTGGGAGTTGGCCGAATTCGGGTTCTGGGCGCGCGCCATCGAGCAGGTGCCGCGACCGTGGTTGGCGTTGGAGAACTCGGCCTTCAGGTCGGGCTTGTCCGAGCCGCCCATGCCCGCGCGGGAAGGCGCGAAGGAGGCCTTGCTCGAATTGCCGAACTTGACATCGCCGGTCTGCGCCATGAAGCCGTCGATGACGCGGTGGAAGACGACGCCGTCATAGGCGCCTTCGCGCGCGAGCTCTTTGATGCGGGCGACATGGCCGGGCGCCAGGTCGGGGAACATTTCGATGACGACGTTGCCCTTGGTTGTTTCCATTATGAGCGCGTTTTCGCGGTCCTTGATCTCAGCCATGTCAGATATCCTTTTGAGAAAAACAGATTTATTTGTCGGCGGCGATACGCACTTTGACCATGCGGTCGGGGTCTGCGACCGTGCCGTTGTCCGCCTCGTCGCCCTTCTTGATGTTGTCGACCAGCTCCATGCCGCTGACGACATTGCCGACGATGGTGTACTGGCCATCGAGTGACGACGCCGGCGCGAACATGATGAAGAACTGCGAATTCGCGGAATTCGGATCCTGCGAACGGGCCATGCCGACCACGCCGCGCTTGTAGTGCTCGGTCTGCGAAAACTCGGCCGGCAAGTCAGGCAGGTCGGAGCCGCCGGTGCCGACGGCCTCGGGGTTGAAGCCCTTCTTCATGTTGCCGAACTTGACGTCGCCGGTCTGCGCCATGAAGCCGTCGATGACGCGGTGGAAGGCGACATTGTCATAGGCGCCCTCGCGCACCAGCTTCTTGATCTGCGCGACGTGCTTGGGCGCCAGATCGGGGCGCAGCGCGACGGTCACGTCGCCGTCCTTCAGCGTGATGATCATAGTGTTTTCCTTGTCGGCGGGGAAGGCCGGGAAGGATGCCGCCACGAGGCCGGCCAGCACGACGAGGAACGAAGCGAGCTTCTTCAGCTGCATGGAAGTCTCCGGAGTTTTATTTCGCGAATTTGGCGGTGAGCGCGCCGGCGACGGCCGCCGGCACGAAGGGGCGGATGTCGCCTCCCATCGAGGCTATCTGGCGGACAAGTGTGGCGGTAATGGTTCTGACCGACGGGCTGGCGGGCAGAAAAACCGTCTGCAGTTCCGGCGCCATGGTCTCATTCATGCCGGCCATCTGCATCTCGTAGTCGAGATCGGTGCCATCGCGCAGGCCGCGTATCATGATCGAGGCGCCCTCTCTCCTCGCCGCGTCGATGACCAGGCCATCGAACGCCACGACCTTTATGCGGGCGCCGTCGCGACCGAACTCGGCCTTGGTCGCCGCTTCGATCAGCTTCACCCGTTCCTCGAATGAAAACAGCGGCTTCTTGCCGGGGTGGATGCCGATCGCCGCATAGACGATGTCGGCCACGGCGAGCGAAGCCTTCAGCACGTCGAGATGGCCGTTGGTCAGCGGGTCGAAGGAGCCTGCGTAAAGGGCGATGCGTTCGGTCATGGCAGGCTTCTAGCGGGCGCGCGGACGGAAGGCAAATCCGATTGATGCGGCATCCGTGAACCTTTTCGCAGACTGAACGACAGATGAATGCGACGATCAGGAACGTTTCACGCAGCGTTCACTAGGTTGCCGCTTCAGGAGATGAAACCAAAGTCCCATCTATCCGTTATTAGGCGCAGGAGAACACGCACATGCTGATCTACATGCTAGCCACCGCAATGACAGTCGCCATGCTGATCGCCACCGCATTCGGTCTGCATCAGGAAGCCGTGCGCGTTCGCGCCAAGACGAACACGCGGCGCTTCGAAGTCCGCAAACCCTATCGCCACTACTGAATTGCGCCCCGCTTGATTGCGCGAACAGTCCCGATTGCGCCGGCCGTCTGGCCGGCGTTGCTGTTTTAAGCTTATTCGGCAATATCCGGAGCATCGTCCGTGGCATCGGCCTCGCCTTCGACGCTCTCTTCCTCATCCGATTGCGGTTCCGAAATCCGCTCCACCGAAACGACCTTCTCGCCTTCGGCCGTGTTGAAGATGGTCACGCCCTTGGTGGCGCGGCTGGCGAAACGGATGCCGTTGACGGGGACGCGGATGACCGTGCCGCCGTCCGACACCAGCATGATCTGGTCGTCATTGCCAACGGGGAAGGTCGCCACGAGACGACCGATCTCGGCCGTCTTCGACACGTCGGTGGCGCGGATGCCCTTGCCGCCGCGCCCGGTCAGTCGAAAGTCGTAGGACGAAGATCGCTTGCCGTAGCCATATTCCGTCACCGTCAGCACGAGGCGCTCATGCTCCTTGAGGAATTCGTAGCGTTCGTCGGAAAGCTCCGCCTCCTCGCCGATCTCCTCATTGGTCAGCGCGATCTCTTCCTCTTCACCGGCAACACCGGCGGCAAGCCGCCGCTCCGCGGCCGCCCGCTTCAGGTAGGCGGCGCGCTCGGCGGGCGAAGCGTCGACGTTTTCGATCACCGACATGGAGATGACCCGGTCGGTCTCGGCCATGGCGATGCCGCGCACGCCGACCGAGTTGCGGCTCTGGAAGACGCGCACGTCGCTGACCGGGAAGCGGATGCACTGGCCCGAATTCGCCGTCAGAAGCACGTCGTCATTGTCGGTGCAGGTCTCGACGCCGAGGATCTCGTCGCCTTCCTCCTCCAGCTTCATGGCGATCTTGCCGTTGCGGTTGACCTGGACGAAGTCGGACAGCTTGTTCCTGCGCACGGTGCCGCGCGTGGTGGCGAACATCACGTCGAGCTCACCCCAGCTTGCCTCGTCCTCGGGCAGCGGCATGATGGTGGTGATGCGCTCGCCCTGCTCCAGCGGCAGCATGTTGATCAGCGCCTTGCCGCGCGACTGCGGGTTGCCGATAGGCAGTCGCCACACCTTCTCCTTGTAGACGATGCCGCGCGAGGAGAAGAACAGCACCGGCGTGTGCGTGTTTGCGACGAACAGGCGAGTGACGAAATCCTCTTCCTTGGTCGACATGCCGGAGCGGCCCTTGCCGCCGCGGCGCTGCGCCCGGTAGAGCGAGAGCGGCACGCGCTTTATGTAACCGGAATGGCTGACGGTGACGACCATGTCCTCGCGCTGGATCAGGTCCTCGTCTTCCATGTCCGCGCCGCCGTCGGAGAGTTCGGTGCGGCGCGGCGTGCCGAACTCGTCGCGGACCGCGATCAGCTCGTCCTTGACGATCTGCTGGATGCGCGCGCGGGACGACAAAATGTCAAGATAATCAACGATCTCGGCGCCGATCTTGTTCAACTCGTCGGCGATCTCGTCACGGCCGAGCGCAGTCAGGCGCTGCAGGCGCAACTCGAGAATGGCGCGGGCCTGCTCTTCCGACAGATTATAGGTGCCGTCCTCGTTGATGCGGTGGCGCGGGTCGTCGATTAGCTTGATCAGCGACGCGACGTCGTGGGCCGGCCAGCGCCGTTCCATCAACTGCTCGCGCGCAGTCTGCGGATCGGGCGCGGTGCGGATCAGCTTGATCACCTCGTCGATGTTGGCAACGGCGATGGCGAGACCGACCAGGACGTGCGCGCGTTCGCGCGCCTTGCGCAAAAGGTACTTGGTGCGGCGGCTGATCACCTCCTCGCGGAAACCGACGAACGCCTTCAGCATGTCGATCAGCGTCATCACTTCCGGCTTGCCGCCGTTCAGCGCCACCATGTTGGCGCCGAAGGAGGTCTGCAGCGGGGTGAAGCGGTAGAGCTGGTTGAGGATGACATCAGCGACGGCGTCGCGCTTCAGTTCGACGACGACGCGGTAGCCCTGGCGGTCGCTCTCGTCGCGAATGTCGGAAATGCCCTCGATGCGCTTGTCGCGCACCAGCTCGGCCATCTTCTCGATCATCGAGGCCTTGTTCACCTGATAGGGAATCTCGGTGATGACGATCGATTCACGGTCGTTGCCGCGCGCCTCGATATTGACGCGGCCGCGCATGACGATGGAGCCACGGCCGGTCGAATAGGCGCTGTAGATGCCTGAACGGCCAAGCACGATGCCGCCGGTCGGAAAATCCGGACCGGGCACGATCTCCATCAGTGTCGGCAGGTCGATTGCAGGGTTGTCGATGAGGGCGATGGCGCCGTTGCAGACTTCGCCGAGATTGTGCGGCGGGATGTTGGTGGCCATGCCGACGGCGATGCCGCCGGAGCCGTTGACCAGCAGGTTCGGGAAGCGGGCCGGCAGAACCTTCGGCTCGCTGCCCGACGCGTCGTAGGTGTCCTGGAAGTCGACGGTTTCCTTGTCGATGTCCTCCAGCAATTCATGCGCGACCTTGGTCAGCCGCGACTCGGTGTAGCGCATCGCCGCCGGCGGATCGCCGTCGATCGAGCCGAAATTGCCCTGCCCGTCGATCAGCGGCACGCGCAGCGACCAGTCCTGCGCCATGCGCACCAGGGCGTCATAGATAGAGGCGTCGCCATGCGGATGGTACTTACCCATCACGTCGGCGACTGGGCGCGCCGATTTCACATATTTGCGGTTCCAGTGGTAGCCGCTCTCATGCGAAGCATAGAGGATGCGGCGATGCACCGGCTTCAGACCGTCGCGCACGTCGGGCAGCGCGCGACTGACGATCACGCTCATGGCGTAATCGAGATAGGAGCGCTGCATCTCCTCGATGATCGAAATCGGCTCGATGCCGGTCGGGCCGCCGTCGGCGCCGCGCGGTGTCTTCTGGTCGGTCAAATCAGGTCACAATCCAGTCGGGAATCACTCGCTGCTTATATAGGAAGCGGCGCCGAAACTCCAATCTTCGTGGCGCTTTTCCAGGGACAATTTTGGCGGCAATTTCAAAAGGATACCGCTGATTGCGACGATATGGCCACGGTGGGTTTCGCCGCCGCCGGGGCTGGTTCGTCGCCGATCGCCGTCACCGAGAGCGACCGCAAGTACGCTGAACCGGGCCCCGGTGGCCGCGTTGCGGGCGCCCTCAGTAGCCGCCAGTCCGGCGCGCGCGGTAGGCGCCAGGCGCTTCTCCCATCTCGCGCCTGAAGCGGCGGTTGAAGGTCGACAGGTCGCTGAAACCGGCGTTGAAGGCGATCGTCGAGATCGCCGTGTCGGAGGTGCGCAGTCGCACGGCGGCCTTGTGCAGCCTGGTTTTGAGCAGGAACTGGTAAGGCGTCATCCCGGCGACTTGCCGGAAGCTGCGCAGGAAATGATAGGGGCTCGTCGCCGCGCTGCTGGCGAGGTCGGCGAGCGACAGCGGGCGGTCTGCTTCGAGTTCGATCAGCCGCACCGCCTCGGCGACCCGTTTCTGGTCGCGACGGCTCGGCGCGCGGGCGGCATAAACGGCATCCGAGCTCGTCCTGACCACCGCGCCGGCAATGCGCAGGCCGAGTTCCTCGAATGCGTCGGCGTCGCCGGTTTCCCGCGCGGGCTTCCGCTTCCGCCAGCAGCGGCGCAAGCGCCGGCAACGGCGGCAGGCGCGGCGCGGCGAAGCCAAGCCGCATGGCGCCGGGCACGTCGGCGACAATGCGCTCCATATAGGTCGGCGAAAAATGGAAGGAGAGGCAGCGGTCGCCGGCGCCGTGCTCATGCCCGCACTCATAGCAGGCGCCGGGATTGCCGAGCAGGATCGCGCCGGGCGCAAGCATCGCCGTGCCCTCGCGTGTCCGGTAGCGGAACGTGCCCTGGGTTACCGCGGCAACGCAAAAGCCGCGATGCTCTTCCTCGAACGGGCTGTCGCCGACGCCGGCGGTGCACACGACGTCCGACACCTGCCAGCCCCGGCCCGAGACGATTTTCTTCTCACGCGTCGTCATCGCCCGAAAGTTAGCAATTTTCCCCAAGCGCAGAACCCTTTCCTGCCTCTATTGGTCGTGCTCTCCTGACAAACGAGGCAGTAGTCATGATCGGTTCCTTCGCTGAGGCCCTGCACAGCGGCGAGCCCAACCCCGGCCTAGCCGAAAAGCTGGCGCTCTATGGGCGCTTCGTCGGCGCCTGGACATTCGACGCCACCCGCCATCTCGAGGACGGCACGGTTCTTACCGGGCGTGGCGAGGTGCATTTCGGCTGGGTTCTGGAGGGCAAGGCGATCCAGGACGTGTGGATCCTGCCCGCGCGCAATACTGGTGTACAGACATCTCTCGGCGCGTGGACGTTCTACGGTACGACCCTGCGCGTCTACGATCCCGGGGTCGATGCCTGGCACATCTTCTGGAGCGATCCGCGCAACCAATACTACAGCCGGCAGCTCGGCCGCGCCGAGGGCGAGACGATCGTGCAGGTCGGCGCCGATGGCTCCGGCGCGTCGGTGCGTTGGAGCTTTTCGCGCATCACCGAGAATTCGTTCCGTTGGCTCGGCGAGCGCTCGCATGACGGCGGCGCCACCTGGCGGCTCGAGGTCGAATTCCTCGCCCGCCGCACGACTTGAGGCTGATCGGCTACCCTAATGAAAAAACGGAGAAAACGATGCTTGACCACATCTCGCTCGGCGTTGGCGACACAACTGTCTCGAAGCGCTTCTACGATGCCTTGCTGCAACCACTTGGCTATGGCTGCCTCAGCCAGTCGCCCGGCTCGCTCGGCTATGGCGCCAATGCAGTGGCGCTCTGGGTGAATGAAGCCGCGCGGCCGGTGCCGGCGGACACGGAGTCCGGCCTGCATTTCTGCTTCGCCGCGCCGACGCGAAAGAGCGTCGATGCCTTCCACGCGGCCGCGTTGCGTGAGGGCGGCAGGGACAATGGCCCGCCTGGCTTGCGCGCCGCTTATGGTGAAAACTACTATGCCGCCTTCGTCATAGACCCTGACGGGTACCGGCTCGAGGCTTACTGCGGCAAAGCTGAATAGCCGGCTGAAATCCCCTCCCTTCCTGTTCCCACCGCTCCCGCTTTGCTCTACCAATTGACGAGCTTGGGCTTCGCCCGGCGGGAGGGGACCAGCGATGCCGAGCTTCGACAGCCTGTTCAATGCCTTCGTCACCATACTGGTGACCATCGACCCGCCCGGGCTGGCGCCGCTTTTCCTCGCTGTGACGCGCGGCATGAACCGCGAGGAGCGCCAGCAAGTTTCGGTGCGGGCCTCGGTGATCGGCTTCCTGGTGATGGCGCTGTTCGCGGTTGCCGGCGCCTCGATCCTGTCGGTGTTCGGCATCACGCTGCCGGCCTTCCGCGTCGCCGGCGGTTTCCTGCTCTTCTTCATCGCCTTCGAAATGGTGTTCGAGCGCCGGCAGGACCGCAAGGAGAAGATCGGCGACGTCGCCATCACCAAGGACATGATCCACAATATCGCCGCCTTCCCGCTGGCGATCCCGCTGATCGCCGGCCCGGGCGCGATTTCGGCGACGGTGCTGCTGTCGGGACACTTCGACGGTTTCGCGGCGCAGGCGGCGCTGGTTGGCATCATCTTCGTCAGCCTCGCCATCACCTATCTGGTGTTCGTGCTGGCGGAGCGCATCGACCGCATCCTCGGCCAGACCGGCCGCTCGATCCTGACGCGGCTGCTCGGCGTCATCCTGGCGGCGCTCGCCGTACAGTTCGTTGCGGACGGCGTCAGGGCACTAATGGCTGCCTAAGCGGGACCCCTGCTGCCTTATTTCGCGGCGGTATCGACGACCTCGAAATCATGCGTGACCGTCGCCGTCTTGGCCATCATCGCGGTCGCCGAGCAGTACTTTTCGATCGAGAGGTCGATCGCGCGCTTCACCTTTTCATGCGAGAGCCCGCGGCCCTTGACGATGAAATGCATGTGGATGCGGGTGAAGACCCTGGGCTCCTTCTCTGCCCGGTCGGCGTCGAGCTCGACGACGCAATCCTCGATCGCCTCGCGGCCTTTTTCGAGGATGTGGACGACGTCGTAGGCCGAACAGCCGCCGGTGCCGATCAGCACGAGCTCCATCGGGCTCGGCCCCGGCGTTTTGCCCTCCGGGCCGGACGCTGTTCCGAGGACAACCTTGTGGCCGCTGCCGGACTCACCGACGAAGGTGCGTTCCTCGACCCATTTGACGCGTGCTTTCACGGCATTTTTCCTTGCGAGGCCTTGGCCAGCCTATTGACCGAACACGACCGTATGCATGATCCGGCCAGGCAGCAGCGTGAAGATGCCGGCGCCGATCAAGGCGAAGACATAGAGCTTGATCATGGCGCCGCGATGCGCGGCGACGCGATGGGTGTGCGCATACCACACCGCCAGCGGCGCGGTGACCAGCACCAGGATCGACAGCAGATGGATCGGACTGAACGGGCCGATCAGGCGGATCTGCTGGATCCAGAAACTCGAGACGGCGATGACAAGCATCAGCGCCGCCCAGGCATAGCCCATCACGCGGTGGCTCGGCGTGCCTTGCGGAAGCGCCAGCTGCGCGCCGCCAATCGCCAGGGCGGCAAGGGCCGCGAATGCATGCCACGGAATGGGAGGGGGCGCGGATAGCAATGGTCCGAGCGACATCTCCCCTCCTCAATGCCGGTTACGTGGGGCGCTCAGAACGGGATCTCGTCGTCGAGTTCGCGCGACGCACCGCCGCCGCCACCCCTGGAGCCGCCACCGCCGCCGCCGCGGCTGAAGCTGTCGTTCGTGCCGGACTGGCCGAAATCCGAGCCGCGGCTGCTGTTGCCGCCACCGGCATAGCTGCCGACCTGACCGCCGCCCTCGCCGCGCGCGTCGAGCATCTGCAACTCACCACGGAATTTCTGCAGCACGACCTCGGTCGTGTAGCGGTCATTGCCGGTCTGGTCCTGCCATTTGCGCGTCTGCAACTGGCCCTCGACATAGACCTTCATGCCCTTCTTCAGATACTGCTCGGCCACCTTGGCGATCTGGTCGTTGAAGATGACGACGTTGTGCCACTCGGTCTTTTCCTTGCGCTCGCCGGAATTCTTGTCGCGCCAGCTTTCCGAGGTGGCGATGCGGATGTTGACGACCGGCTCACCCGAGTTCAGGCGGCGGATTTCCGGGTCCGCCCCGAGATTGCCGACCAGAATGACCTTGTTGACGCTACCCGCCATCGTACTTCTCCGCGCTCATCCGAAACAAATTTTTGACGCCGCACCTTACAGCTTGCGGGCAATCGCCGCCCGTCGTGACTGGCTTTTCCCACAAGGTTTTTGTTCTCTTTTCGTTCTATGATGTGGGCGATGCGCTGTCAATGGTTGTCAGCAGCATGTAGTGTTCCGGCCCGGAATTTCCACGTGATCGGGAACGGATGGGGTGCCAGGTGAAGTCGATCGCACATGGGGACCAGCAGCGCGAGCAATGGCGGGCGGGCGTCGAGACACGCATGCTGGTATCGGCCAGCAACGGCGCGGCGCAACTCTGCATATTCGAACAATGGGTCGAGCCCACGGTCGGCGCCCCGACCCATTGGCATTCGGTCGAGGAGGTGCTCACGGTCGTCGCCGGGATGGCCGAGGTGTGGATCGATGACCAGCACAGCGTCCTGACGTCAGGCCAGTCTCTCATCGTCCCCGCGCACAGGAAACATGGCTTCCGCAACGTCGGCGACGAACCGCTTCACATCCACGCGGTGTTGGCGTCGCCGATCTTCGAGGCCACCTTCGATGGAGCGGCCGGGCTGGTGAGGCGCTGGCTTCCGCAAGGTTCGTAAACAGCGCTTGCCAAATCAATAAGTATCGACTTATGCTTCTGCCATGATCGAGGCAGAGATTTTCCGCGCGCTGGCCGACCCGACACGGCGCGCCGTCTACGAGCGGCTGGTCGCCAGCGAGATGACCGTGTCGGAGCTGCGCATCGGCATGACGGTGTCGCAGCCGGCGGTGTCGCAGCATCTGGCGGTGCTGCGCGGCGCAGGCCTGGTGGTCGAGCGGCGCGCCGGCCGCAATGCCTATTACCGCGCAGCGCCGGAAGGGCTCGAGCCGCTGCTCGGTTGGATCGAGCGCTACCGCGCGTTCTGGCCGGAACGCATCGAGAAACTGAAGACAGTTTTGAAGGGAATGGACCAATGACGGCAACCGAACGTCCTCCTGCCGATGCGTCGCTCAACTTCGAATGCGAGCTTACCGATCCGCCTGAAAAAGTCTGGCGCGCGCTGACCGAAGCGGAATTGCTGGCGGCCTGGATGATGCCGAACGACATCACTCCCGAAGTGGGCAGCCGTTTCGCCTTTGACGGGCCAGAGGCGCCGATCGAGTGCGAAATCCTCGAAGCCGAGCCCGGCAGGCTGCTGCGCTATTCCTGGCGCGAGCGGCCAAGCAAAGGCAATGGCGGACGGCAAGTGCCGCTCGACGGCCGATTGGACAGCATCGTCACCTTCACGCTCGACCCGACGGTTTCCGGCGGCACGCACCTGCGCATCGTCCATGAGGGCTTTGCGCGCATGCCCGCCGTCGCCATGGCCGGTGCCGGTTGCCGGCACGCCTTTGGCGCGGGCGGCACGAAACGGGCGATCGCGGCGAATGCGCCGCAGTTGCGGCGCGCGGCCTGAGCAAGGAACCAAGGGAGAGACGAAATGAGCGGTCTTGCCAATCTGGTGCCGATGGTGATCGAACACTCGAGCCGCGGCGAACGCGCCTTCGACATCTTCTCGCGGCTGCTGCGCGAACGCATCATCTTCATCAACGGAGAGATCAACGACGGTGTGTCGGCGCTGGTCTGCGCCCAGCTTCTGTCGCTGGAATCCGACCATCCCGACAAGGAGATATCGCTCTACATCAACTCGCCGGGCGGCGTGGTGACCAGCGGTTTCGCCATCTATGACACCATGCAGTACATCTCCTGCCCGGTGTCGACCGTGTGCATGGGCTTTGCCGCCTCGATGGCGTCCTTCCTGCTGATGGCCGGTACGCCTGGCCGGCGCATCGCACTGCCCAACGCCAGCATTGTGCTGCACCAGCCGCTCGGCGGCTTCCAGGGCCAGGCGTCCGATATCCAACGTCACGCCGAAGGCATCATGCGCACCAAGCGGCGCATGACCGAGCTCTATGCTCATCATTGCGGCCGCACCTACGAGGAGGTCGAGCGCACGCTCGACCGCGACTATTTCATGACCGCCGAGGAGGCCAAGGCCTGGGGTCTTGTCGACCATGTCTACGACACCCGCAAGAAGGCGGCATGAGGCCGGCACGCGGCAAAGTGATCGCGTGCGGTCTGGCATCGCTTCTGCGCCGCCAATATAGTCCGGCGATGACCAGCAAGCGTTCGTCCAGACTCCTGCGCATCGTCGCCCTCGCGACCGCGAGCATGTTGGCGGGCGCCGCCTTCGCCGATGACAGTTCGACACAGAAGGCTGCTCTGCCCGGCGTGAGCAGCGACTATCGCATCGCCAAGCCCGCCCCGCAGCCCGAGCCCGAGGACGCGCTGCCGGCCAGCGGCAACGGCCAGTTCAAGATCGGCGATACCGATGTCAGGATTTCCGGCAGCATAACCATCGACATGGCGACGGGTGGGATCAGGCCGCCGAGCCATTAAGGTGCTTTGAACGTCGGCGCTGCCGCCGCGTCGTGGAATGCGAGCGCCGCCAGCCGCTGAAATCAGATCTCCGCTTCGCCTTCGAGATAAAACACGCACTGCCCTTCGAGCTCGACACGCTCGCCAACCGCGCGGCACGTGATCTCCCCGCCTCGCTTCGATGCCTGATACGCACGCAACTCTGTCTTGCCGAGGCGCGGAGCCCAATAGGGCACCAGCATGCAGTGCGCGGCGCCGGTCACCGGATCCTCAGGAACTCCTTTCGCTGGAGCGAAGTACCGGCTGACGCAGTCGTACGCTTCATCACCTGCTGCCGTCACGATGACACCGGGTCGGTCCAGACGAGCAATCGCCGCCATGTCTGGCGTAAGTGAGCGCACAGTGCTCGCGCTGTCGAGCACCGCCATGTAGTTGAACGCGTTCACCCAGACTTCAACAGGTTCGACGCCGAGGGCATGCGCGAACCCCGGCGGGACCGCCGCGGCTTTCTCCGACGGGCGCGCCGGAAAGTTCAACACGTAGCCCGCATTCACACGCGTAACCACGAGCGGCCCGCTCTTCGAATGAAACACGACCGACTGACGACCCGGCTCGAGCCGCTCCATCACGACCGCCGCGCTCGCAAGCGTCGCGTGTCCACAAAGCGGCACTTCCGTGACGGGCGTGAACCATCGAAGCCGATAGTCGCTCCCCTCGCGAACGAGAAACGCGGTCTCCGCCAGATTGTTTTCGGCGGCTATGGCCTGCATCACCGCGTCGTCCGGGAAGCTGCCCATCGGCATGACCGCGGCGGGATTGCCGGCAAATCGCCGGTGAGCGAAGGCATCGAGCTGGAAGATGGGTGTACGCATGGGATTGAGATGGATTGAACTCACGGCCCACCAATCGCGCCATGTATCGGTCGACGTTGACGTAGGACGGGTGCGCCATCGGCACCGAGTGCCATCGCTGGCGCAAATTTAAGCCCCGCCGCTGCTTCTACAGTCTGACGGGGCTTTCATGGATCTGAAATCCAACTTTTGCCGGGAGTGTTCTGCCGGCGTTTGATTTCGGATGCTCCGCGGCGTTCAGCCGACGATCCGACTATGGTCTCTGATTGTTGGGAATCGGCAAGTCACGGTTTGTCGGGCAGCGCTCACGCCAAGCCCTGGCACTTATGCCCGCCGCGGCTCCATCATCGTGTGGAGCCTCAAGGGACTGTCCGGTGGCGTCATGCTCCGCTCCTGGGTCCGTTGCGACAATTGTCGTCCGAAGCGCAAATCGCAAAGCCTGCGGCGTCTCGCAGGCCACCTTTGGGTGGCGAGGCCATCGAAAGACGGCCGGCTCCGTTGACCCCCGGACACTGCTCCCGTGAGTCGGAGACGTCAACCGTTGAAAAGCCGATTAACGGAAAATGTGATCACCGGGAGGTTACGTCTAGGTCAGGTCGGGGCGGGATTTCCACACCGCTTTGTCAGGAGCGTGTTCGGCCTTTGTTCTTTCCGCTTGCCCGCCCGCGCGAAAGACGGTTAAACGCTTCTGTCGAGTGTTGTGGCGTCTCTCGACGTGGCGGGAAAACTACCTACATAGGGGATGGCCGGGGAACCCCGCCACTCCAGCAAATTCCAGACCTGAGGCGGCGACCGGCGATGGCCGACCATAAATACCTTTCCATTCGCGGGGCGCGCGAACACAATCTCAAGAACGTCGATCTCGATCTGCCGCGCGACAGCCTGATCGTCATGACCGGCCTGTCAGGTTCCGGCAAGTCGTCGCTCGCCTTCGACACCATCTATGCCGAAGGCCAGCGCCGCTATGTCGAGAGCCTGTCGGCTTATGCCCGCCAGTTCCTCGAGATGATGCAAAAGCCGGATGTCGACCAGATCGACGGGCTCTCCCCCGCCATCTCCATCGAGCAGAAAACGACGTCGAAGAATCCGCGCTCGACGGTCGGCACCGTCACCGAGATCTACGACTATATGCGGCTTCTGTTCGCGCGCGTCGGCATTCCCTATTCGCCGGCCACCGGCCTGCCGATCGAGAGCCAGACGGTCTCACAGATGGTCGACCGCGTGCTGGCGCTGGAGGAAGGCACGCGCCTGTTTCTGCTGGCGCCGATCGTGCGGGGCCGCAAGGGCGAGTACCGCAAGGAACTGCTGGAGCTGCAGAAGAAGGGGTTCCAGCGCGTCAAGGTCGACGGCGTCTTCTACGAGATCGCCGATGTGCCGGCGCTGGACAAGAAGTACAAGCACGACATCGACGTGGTTGTCGACCGCATTGTCGTGCACGGCGACCTGGCGACGCGACTTGCCGATTCCATTGAGACGGCGCTTAAGCTCGCCGAGGGCCTGGCCGTCGCCGAATTCGCCGACAGGCCGCTCGACGCCAGCCTGACTGGTGAGGATTCGGTCAACAAGTCGAAGAACGAGACGCATGAGCGCATCCTGTTCTCGGAGAAATTCGCCTGCCCGGTTTCGGGCTTCACCATTCCGGAGATCGAGCCCAGGCTGTTCTCCTTCAACAATCCGTTCGGCGCCTGCCCGACCTGCGACGGCCTCGGCAGCCAGCGCGCCATCGACGCCAATTTGGTGGTGCCCGACGAGAACCTTTCGCTGCGCGACGGCGCCGTCAGCCCGTGGGCGAAGTCGACCTCGCCCTATTACGCGCAGACGCTGGAAGCGCTGGGCAAGGCCTATGGCTTCAAGCTCGGCGACAAGTTCAAGGATCTTTCCGCCGAAGCGCAGGAGGCGATCCTGCACGGCACCGGCGAGCGCGAGATCACCTTCCAGTACGATGACGGTCTGCGCTCCTACAAGACGACCAAGACCTTCGAGGGCGTCATCCCCAATCTCGACCGGCGCTGGAAGGAGACCGAATCCGCCTGGATGCGCGAGGAGATCGAGCGCTTCATGTCGGCGACCCCCTGCCCCTCCTGCAGCGGCTACCGGCTGAAGCCGGAGGCGCTGGCGGTGAAGATCGCGGGAAAACACATCGGCGAAGTGACCGAGCAGTCGATCCGCAAGGCCGACCAATGGTTCACCGAATTGCCGGCGCAGCTCAACGACAAGCAGAACGAGATTGCGGTGCGCGTGCTGAAGGAGATCCGCGAGCGGCTGCGCTTTCTCAACGATGTCGGCCTCGACTATCTGACGCTTTCGCGCAATTCCGGCACGCTGTCGGGCGGCGAGAGCCAGCGCATCCGGCTCGCGTCGCAGATCGGCTCGGGCCTCACCGGCGTCCTCTATGTGCTGGACGAGCCGTCGATCGGCCTCCACCAGCGCGACAATGCACGCCTGCTCGACACGCTGAAGCACCTGCGCGACATCGGCAACACGGTGATCGTCGTCGAGCATGATGAGGACGCCATCCTGCATGCCGACTATGTCGTCGATATCGGCCCGGCCGCCGGCATCCATGGCGGCGAGATCATCGCGCAGGGCTCGCCGCAGCAGATCATGGCGACGCCGGCCTCGATCACCGGCAAATATTTGTCCGGCGAACTCGAAGTGGCGACGCCTGCCATGCGCCGCGAAGCGAAGAAGAACCGGCGCATCAAGGTCGTCGGCGCGCGCGGCAACAATTTGAAGAACGTCACGGCGGAAATCCCGCTCGGCACGTTCACCGCGGTCACCGGCGTGTCGGGCGGCGGCAAGTCGACCTTCCTGATCGAGACGCTGTTCAAGGCGGCCTCGCGCCGCATTATGGGCTCGCGTGAACATCCGGCCGAGCATGACCGCATCGAGGGGCTGGAGTTCCTCGACAAGGTCATCGACATCGACCAGTCGCCTATTGGACGGACGCCGCGCAGCAACCCCGCCACCTATACCGGCGCCTTCACGCCGATCCGCGACTGGTTCGCGGGTCTGCCGGAAGCCAAGGCGCGCGGCTATCAGCCGGGCCGCTTCTCGTTCAACGTCAAGGGCGGCCGCTGCGAGGCCTGCCAGGGCGACGGCGTCATCAAGATCGAGATGCACTTCCTGCCCGACGTCTACGTCACCTGCGACGTTTGCCACGGCAAGCGCTACAACCGCGAGACGCTCGACGTGCTGTTCAAGGGCAAGTCGATCGCCGACGTGCTCGACATGACGGTCGAGGAAGGCGTCGACTTCTTCGCTGCCGTTCCCGGCGTGCGCGACAAGCTGGAGACGCTGAAGCAGGTCGGCCTCGGCTACATCCATATCGGCCAGCAGGCGACGACGCTGTCCGGCGGCGAGGCGCAGCGGATAAAACTCGCCAAGGAACTGTCGCGCAAGGCGACCGGCAAAACGCTCTACATCCTCGACGAGCCGACCACCGGCCTGCACTTCCACGACGTCGCCAAGCTCTTGGAAGTGCTGCACGAGCTGGTCGACCAGGGCAACACGGTGGTGGTCATCGAGCACAATCTCGAGGTCATCAAGACCGCCGATTGGGTGCTCGACCTCGGCCCCGAAGGCGGCGACGGCGGCGGCGAACTGGTCGCCTCCGGCACACCGGAAGCGATCGTGCGCGAGAAGCGCAGCTACACCGGCCAGTTCCTCAAAGAACTGCTGGAGCGGCGCCCTGGAGGCAAGCGCGAAGCGGCGGAGTGAGTGCGCAAATCGTCAGTGCCTGGAGAGCGTTTGAATGACATTCAGAGAGGCGCTTGCGGCGGATCTCCCCGCCGTCGTCGCGCTAACCACCGCCGCCTATGCGCCCTACACCGCTCTGCTCGGCGCGCCGCCTATGCCGGTCACGGAAGACTATGCGCCACGCATCGAGCGCGGCGAGGTCTGGCTGCTGGAGGGCGGCGCTGAGCTTGCCGGGCTGATCGTGCTCGAGCGCCATGCCGACCATGTCATGATCTTCAGCGTGGCCGTGTCGCCTGCGTTTCAAGGCAAGAAGTTGGGCATCGCGCTGCTCGACTTCGCTGACGAGCAGACACAGTCATGGGGTCTGCCGGAGGTGCGGCTCTACACCAATTCGCGGATGGCGCGGAACATCGCGCTCTATACGGCCTATGGTTTCCGGGAAACGGGTCGCCGGGCCCACCCCTACCGGCCAGGATGGATTGTGGTCGACATGGTCAAGCCGGTCGACCAAGCCGCCTGATAGCCTTTTTGAAACTGGGAGGATGACAATGGCCAGCCAAGGAACGATCCGCTCGGGCATGGGCGGCTGGACGTTCGAGCCGTGGGACACGTCTTTCTATCCTGACAAGCTGTCCAAGGCCAAGCAACTCCAATACGCCAGCCGGCAGGTGCCGAGCATCGAGGTCAACGGCACCTTCTATTCCAGCTTCAAGGAGCCGACCTTCGTCAAATGGGCGAACGAGGCGCCTGACGGTTTCGTCTATTCGCTGAAGGGCAACCGCTTCGTCACCAACCGTCGTGTGCTGGGCGAAGCCGGCGAGTCGATGATGCGTTTCCTCGGCTCCGGCGTTGCCGCGCTCGGCGACAAGCTCGGCCCGATCCTGTGGCAGTTCGCGCCGACGAAGAAGTTCGATGCGGACGATTTCGAAGCCTTCTTGAAGCTGCTCCCCGAGAAGCAGGACGGCGTCGCACTGCGCCACGCGCTGGAAGTCCGGCACGACAGTTTCATCATGCCGGAATTCGCGGCGCTGGCCCGCAAGTACAAGGCGGCGATCGTCTATGCCGACCACGCCAAATATCCTCGGATTGCCGACGTCACCGGCGATTTCGTCTATGCGCGGCTGCAGACCGGCAGCGACGACAATCCCGACTGCTACACGCCGAAGGCGTTGGATGAGTGGGCGGCGCGCGTAAAAACCTGGGCGGAAGGCAAGCAGCCGGCAGACCTGCCGCGCGCCGATGCCAAGACCGACGCGCCGGTCAAGCCGCGCGACGTGTTCGCCTATTTCATCACCGAGGGCAAGGTGCGCGCACCGTTCGGCGCCATGGCGCTGATGAAGCGCGTGACGGGCTGACGCGGCAAAATCTCGGTATCTTCGCGGATATCGTAACGGTATCGACACTTCCTTGCGGCACTAATAGCCGACGCCAGAGCAGACTCTGGCGCCGCCGCCGGCAAGGACAGGGCATGCTGCTCGACTACAATTCAATGCTGCTGGCGGTCGGCTTTTCCGCCGCTTGCCTCAGCATGACGTTGTTCGGCACATGGCTGACCGCCCGCTCCGACAGGTTCCTTCTGACCTGGGCCATCAGCGTGCTGGTGATCGTCGGCGAGGTGTTCGTCTATGACGCCTATATCGAAGCCCCTGGGCCTGTCCTCGGCGTTCTGACGCTGGCACTTCTGCTGCTCGGCTTTTCGGTGATGCTGGGTGCCGCCCACCAGTTCAGGACAGGGCGCTCGCCATTGCCGCGCGTCCTGGTGGGCGCCGGCATTTCGCTCGCTTTGGCGCTGCCGCCCATGGCGCTCGGCTATGACGGGCTTGGCTTCATGCTGGAGAATTTCCTTGCCGGCCTGCTGCTGTTCGCGACGGCGCATGAATACTGGCGCGGGCGGGAGGAAGCGCCTGCGCCGCTGCAGGGTGTCGCCCTGCTCTATTCGCTGACCGCGGCTTCGTTCGTGCTGTGCGCGGCGGTGCTGGCCTGGGACGGCAGGCTGGTGCTCGGCCACGCGCCGAGCAACTGGGCCGAGGATCTCAGCCTCATCATCGTCATCGCCTCGATGACCGGCATCGGCGGGCTGTCGCTGGCGCTGAACCAGGGGCGGCTGGCGCAGCATCACCGGCGCAATGCGCTCACCGATCCGCTGACCGGCCTGCTCAACCGGCGCGCGCTGTTCGACCTGCATGGCGAGGCGCCGGTCGGCGCTTTCATGGCGGTGGTGGTGTTCGACCTCGACGGCTTCAAAGCGATCAACGACGAGTTCGGCCATGCCGCCGGCGACGCGGTGCTGAAAGTGTTCGCCGAGGAACTCGCGGCCAATCTTCAGCCGACCGACGCCGCCGCGCGCCTGGGCGGCGAGGAATTCGCGCTGGTGCTCAAGCGCACCTTGCCCGAGAAGGTCGAGTTCGCCGCCGAGCGCATCCGTGCATCTTTCGCCGCGCGCCACATCGAAACCGAGACGCGCCCGCTGTCCTGCACGGTCAGCGCCGGCTACGCCTTCGGCAGCCAGGACGGCATCAGCTTCGACAAGGTGCTCAGCGCCGCCGACAAGGCGCTCTATGCCGCCAAGCGCGGCGGCCGCAACCGCGTGCTTGCCGCGACGCTGCGGCGAGCGAGCTAGCGCCCGGCCTGCCTTCGCTTCAGTGCGCCATCACCTCGTTGTAGGCATCGAGGTCGACATAGAAAACCTTGGTCATTTCGCCGATCAATTCGTCCCGATCGTAGCCCTGCGACCGCAGGATGTTGATGGCGGTGATGATGTCGACGCGCTCGGTGAGGCGTCGCTTCTGGTAGTCTTCGACAAAACGCTCCATCGCCTTCCCCCTGGCAAGATTGTTTGGACGCATTGACCGACAATCACTGCGGGGAAAGCTAGGCTTGCTTGCTTGCGTGGAACTTGCCGGCCGGCCAGCACCTTCCCCCTCATTCGCGACTGGTACGGAAAGCGGCCGACTCACCAAGGCCAAGAAAAGACTAGCATGCGGTATTAAACACGCCAGAGCCGTCAATGACTTCGTCATCCTTGGCCGCAGCCAGCGCGAAGCGGAGCGAAGACCCAAGGATCCCTGCCGTTACTTGGAAGCGCTACTAAAGGTGCAGATTCTAGGATGGCAGGAGCGAGGTTGAACGGTTTTTATTCTGGACCGCCGCAATCTTCCGCCGATGTCACGGCATGGATCCTTGGATCTGCGCCGCGTCGCTTCGCTCCTTGGCACGCCCAAGAATGACGAAGGCGAGCTACACCGTCAGGAACTTCCGGACATCCGCGCGATCGAGGTCTTCAGCGGGGCCGGTGTGGACGATCTGCCCGCGGTCCATGATGTTGACCTCGTCGGCAAGCTCGCGGCAGAAGTCGAGATACTGCTCAACGAGAAGCACGGCAATGCCGGCCTGGTCGCGCAGGTAGCGGATGGCGCGGCCGATGTCCTTGATGATCGAGGGCTGGATGCCTTCGGTCGGCTCGTCGAGCACGAGCAGCTTCGGCCGCGTCACCAGCGCCCGGCCGATGGCGAGCTGCTGCTGCTGGCCGCCGGAGAGATCGCCGCCGCGACGGCCGAGCATCTGCTTCAGCACCGGGAACAGCTCGAAGACATGCGCCGGGATGTTGCGGTCGGCCCGTTTCAGCGGCGCGAAGCCGGTCTCCAGATTCTCGCGTACCGTCAGCAGCGGGAAGACCTCCCTGCCTTGCGGCACGAATGCGATGCCCGACCGGGCGCGGTCATACGCCGCGCTCCGGTCGAGCGCCTTCCCCTCGAAGGCAACGCTTCCGCTCGTCAGCCGGTGGTGGCCGACGATCGATCTCATCAAACTGGTCTTGCCGACGCCGTTGCGGCCGAGCACGCAGGTGATCTTGCCGGCGCCGGCCTTCAGCGAAACACCGCGCAGCGCCTGGGCGGCACCGTAATGCAGCGTGGCGTTGGAAACTTCGAGCATGGTCAGCGCCTTCTCCAGCGCCTGAGGAAGGAAAGGTCGAAACGGTGGAACGAGACCCGCCAGATCATGCTCAACGCCCCAAATAGACTTCGACGACACGCTCGTCGGCCGAGACGAAATCGAGCGAGCCCTCGGACAGCACCGAGCCTTCGTGCAGGCAGGTGACCTTGACGCCGAGCTCGCGCACGAAATGCATGTCGTGCTCGACGACGATGACTGAATGATCTCGCGCGATATCCTTGAGCAGGCGCGCCGTCTCCTCCGTCTCGGCATCGGTCATGCCGGCGACCGGCTCGTCGACCAGCAGCAGCTTCGGGTCCTGCGCGAGCAGCATACCGATCTCCAGCCATTGCTTCTGGCCGTGGCTGAGGCTGGCGGCCAGCTCCGCGCGCTTATCGCCGAGACGGATGATGCCGAGTATGTCGTCGATGCGCCGCGCTTCCGCTGCAGAGCGGCGATGGAACAGCGCCGGGAAGATCGAGCGCGGCCCTTTGAGGGCCAGCATCAGATTCTCCTCGATCGTGTGGCTTTCGAAGACGGTCGGCTTCTGGAATTTCCGGCCGATGCCCATCATGGCGATCTCGGCCTCGTCATGCCGGGTGAGATCGACCTGGCCGTCGAAAAAGACCTCGCCTTCGTCCGGCCGCGTCTTGCCGGTGACAATGTCCATCATCGTCGTCTTGCCGGCGCCGTTGGGGCCGATGATCGCCCGCATCTCGCCCTTGTCGAGCACCAGCGACAGATTGTTGATGGCGCGGAAACCGTCGAAGGAGACCGAGACGCCATCGAGATAGAGGATTGTGTTCGACTTGGACATCGCCCTACTCCGCCGGCTGCGGTTCGGGTTTGGCGGCGGACCAGGCACCGGGCGTCCTCGCCGCCGAGCGCACGATCTTCGGCTGCGGCTCTTGCGGATCGCTGCCGACATCCGCCGCGAGCGAGGCTGTGCGCAACGCCCTGGCCTTGCTGCGCCAGCTGTCCCACATGCCGACGATGCCCTTGGGCAGCAACAGGGTTACGGCCACGAACAGGCCGCCCAGCGCGAACAGCCAGAATTCCGGCAGCACGCCGGTGAACCAGGATTTTCCGGCATTGACGAGCAGTGCGCCGACGATCGGGCCGACAATGGTGCCACGCCCGCCGACGGCCGCCCAGATCACCACCTCGATCGAGTTGGACGGCTCGAACTCGCCGGGATTGATGATGCCGACCTGCGGCACGTAAAGCGCGCCGGCGATGCCGGCCAAGATCGCCGAAACGGTGAAGGCGAACAGCTTGACGTTCTCGGCGCGCCAGCCAAGGAAGCGGGTGCGGCTTTCGGCATCGCGCACCGCCATCAGGAGCTTGCCGTACTTCGAGCGCACGATCGCCGAGGTCAGGAGAACGGCAAGCGCCAGGGTCACGGCACTGGCCGCGAACAGCGCCGAGCGCGTTGCGTCGGCCTGCACGTTGAATCCGAGAATGTCCTTGAAGTCGGTCAGGCCGTTGTTGCCGCCGAAACCCATGTCGTTGCGGAAGAAGGCGAGCAGCAGCGCATAGGTCATCGCCTGGGTGATGATCGACAGATAGACGCCGGTGACGCGGCTGCGGAAGGCGAACCAGCCGAAAACGAAGGCGAGCAGGCCTGGCGCGGCCAGCACCATCGTTGCTGCGAACCAGAAATGGTCGAAACCGTACCAGAACCACGGCAGTTCCTTGTAGTTCAGGAACACCATGAAGTCCGGCAGGATAGGATTGCCGTAGACGCCGCGCGAGCCGATCTGGCGCATCAGGTACATGCCCATCGCATAGCCGCCGAGCGCGAAGAAGGCGCCGTGACCGAGCGAGAGGATGCCGCAATAGCCCCAGACGAGGTCGAGCGCGAGCGCGAGCAGCGCATAGCAGAGATATTTGCCAACCAGCGCTACGATGTAAGGCGGAATGTAGAACGCGCTCGACGGCGACACCGCGAGATTGAGCAGCGGCACGATGATCGCCGCCGCGAACAGGATGAGAACGGTGCTGGCGATGCGGCGATCGGCGCCGAAGAAGCGTTGCGTGATCATGCTTCCACCGCCCGGCCCTTCAGCGCGAACAGGCCGCGCGGACGCTTCTGGATGAACAGGATGATCAGCACCAGCACGACGATCTTGCCGAGCACGGCGCCGGCATAAGGTTCGAGGAACTTGTTGACGATGCCGAGCGAAAAGGCGCCGACCAGCGTACCCCACAGATTGCCGACACCGCCGAAGACGACGACCATGAAGCTGTCGATGATGTAGCCGCGTCCGAGATTGGGCGAGACGTTGTCGATCTGGCTGAGCGCGACACCGGCGATGCCGGCAATGCCGGAGCCGAGCGCGAAGGTCAGCGCGTCGACCCAGGGCGTCCTGATGCCCATGGAAGCGGCCATGCGGCGGTTGGCGGTGACGGCGCGCATGCGCAGGCCCCAGGGTGTGTGCTTCATGACGTAGAGCAGCACGCCAAACACCAGGAGCGCGAAGACCAGGATCCACAGCCTGTTCCAGGTGATGGCCAGTTGGCCGACGTCGAACGAGCCCGACATCCAGGATGGATTGCCGACCTCCTGGTTGGTCGGCCCGAAGATGGTGCGCACGGCCTGCTGCAAAACCAGCGAGATGCCCCAGGTGGCCAGAAGCGTTTCCAGCGGCCGGCCATAGAGGAGGCGGATGACGCCGCGCTCGATGGCGAGGCCGACGAGCGCTGCGACCAGGAAAGCGAGCGGCAGCGCGATGACCAGCGACCAGTCGAACAGTTCCGGAAAGGACGTGCGGATCACCTGCTGGACGACGAAGGTGGTGTAGGCGCCGAGCATGACCATCTCGCCATGTGCCATGTTGATGACGCCCATGACGCCGAAGGTGATGGCAAGGCCGATGGCCGCGAGCAGCAGCACCGAACCCAGAGAAATGCCGTACCAGATGTTCTGGCCTGCATCCCACAGCGCCAGCGTTGAATTGATGGCGCCGATCGCGGACGAGGCCGCGCCCTTGACCGCGCCTCCGGAACTCGCCTCGACCGAGGTGAGCAGCGATAGCGCGTCGCGGTCGCCGCGCGCGGCAATCACCGAGATCGCGGCAAGCTTGTCGGCCTCGGGTTTGTCCGAAACCAGAACCGATGCCGCGCGGGCCTGATCGAACAGCGCCATGACGGCCGGCTCCGTCTCGGCGGTGATGGCGGCATCGAGCGGTTCGATGTTCGCCGCGTCCGGCGTCTTGAACATGGTCGCGGCGGCTGCAATCCGCACGGCCGGGTCCTTGGCGCGCAGCGTCAGCGTGCCGAGCGCGTCGCGGATGATGCGGCGCAAGCCGTTGTTGACCTTGATCTTGGTGAGATCGGCCTTGGCGGCAGTGGCTGATTTCTCGCCGCTCAGAGGATCGAGCAGGTCGATGCCGTCGCCGGCGTCCTTGCCGACGAAGACCTGGGAGTCGGCCTTGCGGATGTAGAGATTGCCGTCGGCGAGCGCCGAAAGCGGCAGCTCGACCGCAGGGTCGCCGGTGGCGGCAAGCTCGCGCACCACGGCCTCGGTGGCCGAGAAGCTGGTGCCGGTGGCGAATTTGGCGATGATGGCGCGCAGGTCGGCTTCGGCGTTCGACGGCAACAAACTTGCCATCAGAAACAACAGCGTGAGGCCGAGAGCGCGCAACAGGATCATCCGTTCAGATACTCGTCTGGGGCTGGAATTGCGCGTCCGGGCGGACTGGAGGAGGAGTTCGCCCGGACGCTTCGCGGTCCTGGCCGTGGAGAGAACCACGACCGATCAGACCCGGGAGGATCAGTTGGTTCCCTTGCCGCCGCACTTGCCAGTGGCAACGTTGAAGTTGCCGCAGGACAGAGGCGCGCGCCAATCCGAGATCAGGTCCTTGGAGTCAGGCAGGAAGTCGGACCATTCGTCGCCCATCACCAGGCCCGGCGTCTGCGAGACGGTCTCGAACTGGCCGTCGGCCTGGATCTCGCCGATCAGCACCGGCTTGGTGATGTGATGGTTCGGCATCATGGTCGAATAGCCGCCGGTCAGGTTCGGCACCGAGACGCCGACCATAGCGTCGATGACCTTGTCCGGATCGGTGGTGCCGGCCTTCTCGACCGCCTTCACCCACATATTGAAGCCGATATAGTGGGCTTCCATCGGGTCGTTGGTGGTGCGCTTGTCGTTCTTGATGAACTTGTGCCAGTCGTCGATGAACTTCTTGTTCTCGGGCGTATCGACGCTCTCGAAATAGTTCCAGGCGGCGAGATGGCCGACCAGCGGACCGGTGTCGAGGCCGGCCAGCTCTTCCTCGCCGACCGAGAAGGCCATGACCGGGATGTCCTCGGCCTTGATGCCCTGGTTGCCGAGCTCCTTGTAGAAGGGAACGTTGGCGTCGCCGTTGACGGTCGAGACGACGGCCGTCTTCTTGCCGGCCGAGCCGAACTTCTTGATCGCCGAGACCTCGGTCTGCCAGTCGGAGAAGCCGAACGGCGTGTAGTTGACCATGATGTCCTCGGCCGGCACGCCCTTCGCCTTCAGATAAGCTTCGAGGATTTTGTTGGTGGTGCGCGGATAGACGTAGTCGGTGCCTTCAAGCACCCAGCGCTTCACCGAGCCGCCGTCCTCGCTCATCAGGTAGTCGACGGCCGGGATGGCCTGCTGGTTTGGAGCGGCACCGGTGTAGAAGACGTTGCGCTCGCTCTCCTCGCCCTCATACTGGACCGGATAGAACAGGATGTTGTCGAGTTCCGAGAACACCGGCAGCACCGACTTGCGCGACACCGAGGTCCAGCAGCCGAACACGGCCGCGACCTTGTCCTTGGAGATCAGCTCGCGCGCCTTTTCGGCGAACAGCGGCCAGTTGGACGCCGGATCGACGACGACGGCCTCGAGCTTCTTGCCGAGCAGGCCGCCCTTGGCGTTCTGCTCCTCGATCAGCATCAGCATGACGTCCTTCAGCGTCGTCTCCGAAATCGCCATGGTCCCCGACAGCGAATGGAGGATGCCGACCTTGATCGTGTCGTCGGCCGCCTTTGCAGGCGCCGTCAGCAGACCGGCGGCGAGCACGCCAGCCGAAAACATTTTTGTTATTGTCGAGAAGTTACCCCTCATATTGCACACTCCCATTCTGGTTGTTTTGCGTCGCAACAGAGCTATGCAACCACCATGCCAATCCAGGAAAAGCGGGCAAGACAGCCGGATATCCGAGCCTTATCAGTGAGTTACGATATTAGCTGCCCAACATGTAACGAAGTCCGGATCGTTCAAATGAGGCAAAATCGCGCAATGCTGCCTATATTTTGCCCAAATGGGATCCATGCCCATTTTTTGAGCCTGCCGCGTCGAATTGCGGCACGCGGCAGGTTGCGGTGCAGCGGGGAAATAGGGCAAGGTCAGCTTCGAACCGAGCGATGCCATGACCTCCCGTATCTCCAGCATTTTCAGCATCTTGCTATTGCTTGCCGCAACCGGAGCCGCCCGCGCCGACTTCACCGACGGCAAGATGCCCGACGGGATCTACCATTGCGAGGTCTACCTGCTCGGCGCCTTCCTCAACCTCGGCGACATCACCATCAAGGGCAATGTCTATAGCGGCCCGGTCACTTTCGGCACCGCGCCGCAAGGCTACAACTATCAGATGAATGCCAATGGCGAGATCAACTGGCTGGGTCCACTGGGCGGTTACACCAGCGGCGGCAACTCCGTCTCCATGACTCAGGCGACGCTGGACGGGCCTGACAGCCCGTCCTTCGATATCATCATGAAGCAGCCCGACGGAGCTTTCACCGCCTCAACCTGCACCAGGGGATAATCTACCCTTTCGCAAAAAAGCGCGGAGCCGGGAAAGCTCCGCGCAGGCTGCCGGGAGGGCGTGTTCAGATGCTCTTCGCCGACATCTGTCCGGCAATGTAATCGGCCTGACGGATGGCGAGCGAGACGATGGTCAGCGTCGGGTTCTCGGCGCCGCCGGTGGTGAACTGGCTGCCGTCGGACACGAACAGGTTTTTGATGTCGTGCGCCTGGCCATGCTTGTTGACGACGCCGTCGACCGCCTTCTCGCTCATCCGGTTGGTGCCGAGATTGTGGGTCGAGGGATAGGGCGGCGTCGGGAAGGTCCGCGTCGCGCCAACCGCCGCGTACAGCGCCTGACCCTGCTTGTAGGCATGATCGCGCATCGCCGTGTCGTTGGCGTGATCGTCGAAATGGACGTCGGCGATCGGCATGCCGTGCTCGTCCTTTTCGTCCTTGTGCAGCGTGATGCGGTTTTCCGGCCGCGGCATGTCCTCGCCGACGATCCACAGGCCCGCCATGTGGTCGTAGTGGTCGAGCGCCGTGGTGAAGGAGCGGCCCCAGCCGCCCGGGTTGAGGAAGGCCGCCATGAATGGCAGGCCGAGCGACAGCGTCTCCATCTCATAGCCACCGACGAAACCGCGCGAAGGGTCGTGGCGCGCCTCGTCGCGGATGATGCCGGCCATGGTGGTGCCGCGATACATGTGCACCGGCTTGTCGAAGATGGCGTAGACCGAGCCGGTTGTGTGGCGCATATAGTTCCTGCCCACCTGCCCCGAGGAATTGGCGAGCCCGTGCGGGAACTTGGCCGATTGCGAGTTGAGCAGCAGCCGCGGGCTCTCGATCGAGTTGCCGGCGACGGCGACGATGCGCGCCTTCTGCTCCTGCAGCTTGCCGTCCTTGTCGGCATAGACGACGCCGGTCACCTTTCCGCTGGCGTCGTGGTTGATCTTGATCGCCATCGAATTCGGCCGCACCTCGAGATGGCCAGTCGCCTCACCCTTGGGGATCTCGGTGTAAAGCGTCGACCATTTGGCGCCCCACTCGCAGCCCTGGAAGCAGAAGCCTGTCTGCTGGCAGGAGTTGCGGTCGTCGCGCTGGACCGAGTTGATGGCCATGTTGCCGGTGTGGCATTCCTTGTAGCCGAGCTTGTCGGCGCCGGCCTTCAGCACCTTGAAGTTGTTGTTGCCCGGCAGTCTTGGCCAGTCATTGGTGCCGGTGACGCCCATCTTGGCTTCGGCCTTGGTGTAGTAGGGTTCCATCTCGGCCAGCGTGATCGGCCAGTCGAGCAAGCTGGCGCCTTCCACCTTGCCGTAGGTCGAGTGTGCCTTGAACTCATGCTCCTGGAAGCGCAGCGAGGCGCCCGCCCAATGCGTGGTCGAGCCACCGACCGACTTGACGATCCAGGCCGGCAGGTTTGGAAAATCCTTCGCCACCCGCCAGTCGCCGGATGTGGTGCGCTTGTCCTTCCAGGCAAGCTGGGTAAAGGAATCCCACTCGTCGTTGATGAAATCATCGTACTCGTGGCGGGCGCCCGCCTCGAGGATGACGACGTCGATGCCTTTCTGGGCAAGTTCGTTGCCGAGTGTGCCGCCGCCGGCGCCCGAGCCGATGATGACGACCACGCTGTCATTCTTGAGATCAAATGGTGCTGCCATGGTTTCCTCCCATGAATTCGGTCAAAAGCGGTTCAAGGAAAGAGCGGTTCAGAGCCACTCGATGTCGTTGAAGCCGCGCTCGATGTAGCCGCCCTTGGAAAAGGACTCGCCCTCGTAGCCGAAGATCGGCCAGACATCCTTCTGGTTGTAGAGGCTGACGACCAGGCCGCTGCGTACCGTCTGGAAGAACGGCGAGCTCTCGATGTCCTTGAGCAGCGCGACGCGCTGCTCCTCCCAGCCGAGCCCGCGATAGCCGCCGCTGCCGGCCTTCTTGTCGAGTTCGGCGATGCCCTTCTCGATCAGCTCCTTATGGGCGGGGTCCTTGGCGGCCAGCTCGTCATGGGCCTTGACCGCGATTGCGTAATGTTTGTCCGGTACCTGGTCGTGCGGGTAGATGTCGCGCGCCACCTGGATCAAGGTCGCCATGGTCTCTGGCTTCAGCGCCGCCGTTTCGAGACCCCAGGCGTGTTGCGGGCTGATGACCGCGCTGCCGGAAATGACGAGCAACGCTCCCGCGCCGCCGCGTTTCAGAAGCTCGCGCCGCGACAGGCCGGGCTTCCTTTCATAGATGGTGACCATTTGTTCCTCCCTGCTTGCTGTCCGCACCTCGAAGGGGTGCCTTTGCTGGCGCCGCGCTGGCCCGCGCGGCTGGTGGTCGCTTACTGAAACCGTCCTCCTCGCTGCAGGACCTCGATCTTGTAGCCGTCGGGATCCTCGATGAAGAAAAAGCGGGCGATCCGCGCCCCGTCGCGGTCGAACTCGACGATCTTCTTCGGGTTGAGGCCGAGCGCGCCGAGGCGGTCGTGCTCGCTGTCGAGGTCGGCGACCGAAACCGCGAGATGACCGTAGCCGTCGCCGAGTTCGTAAGGCTGCTCGCGACCCTTGTTGACGGTGAGCTCAAGCTCGAACGATGTCTCGGGATTGCTGAGATAGACCAGGGTGAAGGTCTCGAAATCCAGCCGATCGGCGATATCGAGTCCGAAAGCATTCCGATAGAAGTCGACAGACCGGGCCTCATTCAGAACCCGGATCATTGAGTGGATCGCTTTCGCCAAATTTCAACCCTCTGCAGCCGCGCGGCAGATGCGCATGAGGGTGATTATGGGCGCCTTGCGGCAAAGGTGGTGGCAGCCGATTACCACGCGCGGGATCCGGAAAACGGATAGAAGGCGTGAGCGGGCCAGTTCCAGCGACGAAAGTCCGATTGCTGTTTTTGGCCTTCCGGTTGAGAATGGCCGGCCGCGACAGGCAAGACTCGACGGCGCGACTTGCATCGACTCGCGCCCAAAACCAACAAGAATGGGAGAAAACGATGTGCAGGGTTTTCGCCGGGCAGGACCCGGAGGGCTACCGACAGATCAACCGGTCGATTCGCATCGACGGGCATTCCACGAGCATCCAGCTTGAGGCTACGTTTTGGGCATTGCTCGATGAGATCGCCGAAAGCCAGGGCCTGACGACGCCCAAATTCATCTCGACGCTCTATGACGAGGCAATCCAGATCAACGGCCAGATCCCGAACTTCGCCTCGATGCTGCGCACCACCTGCGCGCTCTATCTGCGCGGCCACCGGCCAACCGCGAACGAACAGGCGGCGCTGAAGCGGGAAGCCGCCTAGAGCAATTCCAGGAAAAGTGCGTAGCGGTTTTCCGTCCGGAATCGCGTCAAAACAAAGAGATAGAGCGGTTCAGCGTTTCCATGAAACGATGAACCGTTCTAGTCGACGGCGACTTCGAGCGCCAGCCGCGTCATGTCGGTGAACAGCTCCTGGCGCTCGGAATAGTCGGTCTGCTCGCCGTTGGCGACATGATCGACCACGTTCAGCAACGACAGCGCCCGCGCGCCGAAATGGGCCGAAATGCGGTACAGGGCGCTGGTCTCCATATCGACGGCGAGCGCTCCCATCGCGATGGCTTCGGCATAGCGGGCGCGGCCCTGCGGATGATAGAAAATATCGCTGCAGATCGTCAGCCCCGCCCGGTGCTCGATGCCGAGCGCCTCGGCCCGCCGCAATGCCCCGGCCAGCAGTTCCGGATCGGGACCGGCGGCGGCGTAAAGCCCGAAGACCTGGCCGCTGTCGGCATTCTCGGCGCGGACCGATCGCGATATCACCAGGCCGCGCAGCGGCACCTCGGCGCTCAGGCCGCCACAGGTGCCGGTCCGGATCAGCGTCTTGACGCCGTGGAAGTCGAGAAGCTCATGGGCGTAGATCAGGAATGACGAGACGCCGATGCCAGTAGACTGGATGCTGACCGGCTTGCCCCGGAACCGGCCGGTGAAGCCCAGCGCGCCCCTGCGGCGATTGACGCAGCGCGGCGCCTCGAGAAAAGTCGCAGCCATCCATTCGGCGCGCTCCGGGTCGCCCGGCAGCAGCACCGTTTCGGCAAAATCACCCTTCTCCGCTTCGTTGTGCGGCGTCACGGCATCTACCCCAATTCCCCGCCGCGTTGTCACCGCAATCATGGCGATCTCGCGTCGATGCGCAAGCCGCGATTGCGACGCTCCAGTGGCCGGCCTCACTGGTTATGAGTGGACGGATCGCTCCCCGGCGCCGCCACCTGTAACGGGCATGGCGCTGGCGTCTGTGCGCTCGATCACATTGAGCCCGCTGTTTGTGCGCGTCGTTCTCGCAAAACCACGGCACATTTTTGGCCGACACGCATCAGGATTCCAACACGTCCTTGACGATGGTTGCCAACTGCTTGAGAGAAAACGGCTTCGGCAGGAAGCCGAAATGCGCGTCGGCGGGCAGGTTCCTGGCAAAGGCGTCCTCGGCGTAGCCTGAGACGAAGACGAACTTGATGTCGGGCTGCCGCTTGCGCAACTCGCCTAGCAGCGTCGGCCCGTCCATTTCCGGCATCACTACGTCGGACACGACGATGTCGATCTTGCCGCCGAGCGCCTCGAACACTTCCAGTGCCTCGACGCCGGAGGACGCTTCGTGGACGGTATAGCCGCGCGATGTCAGTGCCCGCATGCCGCCCATGCGAACGGCGTCTTCGTCCTCGACGAGCAGCACAGTCGCCGAACCCGACAGGTCCTTGGCCGTCTCCGCCGGTTTCACTGGCGCCGCCGGCGCCTCGCCCGCTTCGCTCGCCGGCTTCACTTCCGCGATGAGGCGCGGCAGGAAGATGCGGAATACCGTGCCCTTGCCAACTTCCGAATCACAGAAGATGAACCCGCCCGTCTGCTTGATGATGCCATAGACCATCGACAGGCCGAGGCCGGTGCCCTTGCCGACTTCCTTGGTGGTGAAGAAGGGTTCGAATATCTTCTTCAGCACATCCGGCGCGATGCCGGTGCCGGTATCCTCGATCTCGACCACCACGTAGTCGGCCGGGGTGAGCTCGCGGTATGAGAAGCTCTTGCATTCCTCGGCTGTGACGTTGCGGGTGCGCACCGCAAGGTCGCCGCCCGCCGGCATCGCGTCGCGCGCGTTGACGGCAAGGTTCACCACCACCTGCTCGAACTGCCCGATATCGACCTTGACCGGCCAGAGATCGCGACCGTGGTCGATCTTCAGCTTGATGTCGTTGCCGACCAGACGGGCGAGCAGCATCCTGAGGTCGGCCAGAACATCGGTCAGGTTCAGCACTTCCGGGCGCAGGGTCTGCTTGCGCGAGAAGGCGAGAAGCTGCCTGACCAGCGAAGCCGCGCGGTTGGCATTCTGCTTGATGTTCATGATGTCGGGGAAGGACGGATCCGACGGGCGGTGGTTGGTCAAGAGCAGGTCCGACGCCATGATGATGGCGGTCAGCACATTGTTGAAGTCGTGTGCGATGCCGCCGGCGAGCTGGCCGACCGCCTGCATCTTCTGGCTCTGCGCCATCTGGCCTTCGAGCGCCTTCTGCTCGGTGGTGTCGACAGCATAGACGATGGCTGATTCCTCGGCACCTTCGCCGCCGGTGCCCTCGGCAACCGCGTTGACGTAGAAGCGGATGTGCCGATCCTCGTTGCCGGGCAACAAAGTGTCGATCGGCTCGATTTCGGCCTGCCGTTGCCTGGCCTTCTCGAAAGCCTCGGCGAAAGCCGGCCGGTCGCGCTCGTGGATGACCGTGTCGAGCCGGACGCGGCGGTCGACCGCGTCGCGATCGACGACCGAGGAAAACAGCGAGAGGAACGGCGCGTTGGTGCGCAGGATGCGCCCATTGG
Organism: Mesorhizobium sp. M4B.F.Ca.ET.058.02.1.1; assembly: GCF_003952505.1. Taxonomy (NCBI): domain Bacteria; kingdom Pseudomonadati; phylum Pseudomonadota; class Alphaproteobacteria; order Hyphomicrobiales; family Phyllobacteriaceae; genus Mesorhizobium; species Mesorhizobium sp. M4B.F.Ca.ET.058.02.1.1. The sequence goes on from NZ_CP034450.1 coordinate 1,026,797, forward strand.
CGTCGACGCCGGCGATAGCCATCGGCGTCGAGTTGAAGAAGCGGGTGAAACGGACTTCCGAGGCGCGAAGATCGGCGGAGGCATCCTCGCCCTGGGTGCGGTTGAGCACAATTGTGCGGGTCGGACCGCCGACGCCCTCGCGGCTCGCCGAGACGCGGTGCATGAAGCGCACCGGCAGCGCCTCGCCAGTCATCGTCGTCAGGTCGAGATCGATGACGGCGTTGCGCGTGGTGCCGGGATCGGCCTTGACCGAGCGGACCAGCGCCATGCCGTCGCCGGCGACGATCTCGGGCAGCGTGACGGCGCCCGGCGTGAAGCTCGCCAGATCGATGCCCAGCCATTCGGCGAGCGTGGCGTTGATGTAGGTGACGCGGCCTTCCTGGTCGGCCGAAAAGAAACCGGCCGGCGCATGGTCGAGATGGTCGATCGCCTTTTGCAGGTCGAGGAAGAAACGCTCCTGCTCGGCCCGCTCTTGCGAGATATCGGCAAGCTGCCAGGCAAGCATCGGCAGCCGCTGGCCCGGCACATTGAAAGCGCGTGCGCGGGTGCGGTACCAGTGCGCACCGGGCTCCGCGCCGGGGCGGATGGATTGCGCAAGCCTGAACTCGCCATCGCCCGCCTGGCCGTCGCGCAGGCCCGATGCCAGCCGGTAGATGGTCATGGAGGCCTCTGGAACGTCCGACAGCAGCCCTTCGACCGTCTTGAGGTCGGCCGCCGACGAAGCGCCCGTCATATCGGCATAGGCACGGTTGGCGTAGATGATACGGGCCTTGGTATCCGTGACCAGCAGGCCTTGCGACATCGAATCGACAAAGGCTTTGGACAGTTCGTCGCTGGTCGAGCGCGGCGCGACCTGAACGAAGCCGATAGCGGTGGCAAACAGGAAGCCGACGCCGATCATCGCCAGCACGCCGAGCATGCCGAGCAGGAAGGGATCGCCGAGGCGCTCGCGGAAAAGCCCGAAAACGATCGCCGCACCGGTCAGGACAACGATGAAGATGATGAGCCGGGTCACGGCACCCGGACGCGTGTTCTGGTCGACGATCGGTACCGGATAGAAATCGCCGCGCGTTTCCTTGGCCATGTGCCCCCTGCTCGTGATTCCGGTGCCCGACACCCCGCGGACGGCCGGTTGAATCACATTCTCCTGTAGCGGAAAAGGCCCCGGCGGCAAATGTCAGATAAAAATGGCGCCGGGCAATGGATTCGTGTTTCAAACTGTTCACGAAGCGTGATGCCAACTTGCGGCGGCTGGTCCGCACGGTTTAGTGTCGCGTCACCTCAAAAAAGGGCGGTGCACCGATGCTGCAGTGGCTGGATAGCGTGGCGGGTCCTGGTTATGTCGCCGCAATCCTGTGGACGTTTGCCGCGCTCGTTCTGCTGGTGGTCGTTCTCCTCATCATCAAGCTGGTGCGCAGCCTGACGTTCGGGACATTCGTCGCCGGCGGCCGCAACCGCAAGACCAGGCTGGCCGTCATGGACGCCACGGCGGTCGACAGTCACCGCCGGTTGGTGCTGGTGCGCCGCGACGACATTGAACACCTCATCCTGATCGGCGGCCCGACCGACGTCGTCGTCGAGCGCGACATCAGGCTTGCAGCACCGCGCCGCCCGGCATTGACCGGAGACAGCGGCCAGCAGCAGGCCCAGGCGCCGCGGCCGCGCCCCACCCAGCCGGCACCCGCGCCTGCAAGGCAGGCGCCACCCCAGCAGCAGCCGGCAAGCGCCACGCCGCTCCCTGCCCGCCCGCGCCCAGCCGCGCCGGCACCGGCGCCGAGGCCCGCCGTCGCGAGCCATCAGGCGAGCAACATCACGCCGCTGCCTGCCTATGGTTCGGCCAACACCAATGGCGCCCGGCATGCCCCGCCGCCAGCCAAGCCAGTTTCCATAGACGATACGCTGATGCAGGAACTCGAGGTTTCGCTCGACGATTCACATGCGAGCAAACCGGCGGCGAAGGCGCCGTCATCGCTCGACGACGAAATGACGAAGCTACTCGGCGAACTTGCCAGCCAGAAGCGGTAGCAAAAGTCAAATCCGGCAACACGGATTGGGCATCGAGGAGGCACGGCCGCGCCCGCACAAAATGGCCGGTCGCCCGGCCATTAACGATTCCGGGACGATCGTTCGCGGGTCAGTCGTCGCGATAGACCTTCTCGCGGCGCTCGTGGCGCTCCTGCGCCTCGATCGACAGGGTCGCGATCGGACGCGCATCGAGCCGCTTCAGGGCAATCGGCTCGCCAGTCTCCTCGCAATAGCCGTAAGTGCCTTCATCGATGCGCTGGAGCGCGGAATCGATTTTCGAGATGAGCTTGCGCTGACGATCGCGGGCGCGGAGTTCAATGGCTCGGTCGGTTTCCGAGGAGGCGCGGTCGGCGAGGTCGGGATGGTTGGCGTTTTCCTGCTGCAGGATTTCGAGGGTTTCGCGCGCTTCGCGCAAAATGTCGTTCTTCCAGGCGACGAGCTTCATGCGAAAGTAGGATTTCTGCCGTTCGTTCATGAACGGCTCGTCTTCGGAGGGTACGTAATCGGCGGTAACGATGTCGTTCATTCGACTCACCCAACAACCCCAAATTTGGCGCCTATATATTCGCGCAGAGAAGCCTGCACAAGCGCAATCGGCGACCGTTTCACGCAAATGTAATATCGGGCTCACAGCTGACCATGATATCTTTATGCTTGCGGGCGGAACTCGAATTCATCCATGATTCGTTGTGGTTGAAGGCTATTGGCCATTGTGCGCCATGCCTTTCTCGTGGCTAATCCCATTGTGCCAACAAGGCATTTTGGGGGAGCGGTGAGCAAACTCTACCTGTTGAGACATGCCAAGGCCGGATGGGCGCTGCCCGGCGTACGCGACTTCGACCGTCCGCTCGATGCCTCCGGCATCGCCGATGCCGAGGCGATCGGGGCAGCCATGCGCAGCCGCAACTACGTGCCCGACCTGACCCTTTGCTCCAACGCAAAACGGGCTCGCCAGACCCTGGAGGGACTGGCCGGCCAGACAGATACCGGGCGGGTGCTGTTCTTCGACACGCTCTACAGCGAGGACGCCGCCGGCTATCTCGCCATCATCCGCGACAATGGCGGGGCGGGCTCGCTTCTGGTCATCGGCCACAATCCGATGACGGAGGATCTCGCCATGGCGGTTTCGGGCGACGGCGAGGAAGCCGCGCGTGGCATGCTGAACCACGGTTTCCCCACCTCGGGCCTCGCCGTCGTGCGCTTTCCAGGCGATCTTGCCCATGCCGAGCAAGGCAGCGGCTATCTCGAGGCCTTTCTGACACCGGCCGATCTCTGAGACGCAAATTGGCGGCGCCATTCCAAACCGCCGCCTGAGTGCCTATATCGGGAACCGACCGGCCCTCAGAGAGCATGTTTTGGCATCATCGCTGACCACTTTCACCGACGAGGCGAAGATCGCTCTCGACACGCTCTCAGGGCGCGCCGCCGAGCTCTTTTCGCCGTCGCTGAGGCTGGGGGTCACCGGCCTTTCCCGCGCCGGCAAGACGGTGTTCATCTCTGCGCTTGTCCACAACCTGATCCATGGCGGGCGCCTGCCGCTGTTCGAAGCGCAGAAATCGGGGCGCATCGCGCGCGCCTTCCTCGAAGAGCAGCCCGACGATGCCGTTCCCCGCTTCCAGTACGAGGATCATGTCGCGGCGCTGGTCAACGACCGTGTCTGGCCAGACTCGACGCGCGCCATTTCCGAGCTCCGGCTGACCATCGAATACGAATCAGCTTCTGGCTGGAACCGTATGTTTTCGGCTGGAAAATTGTCGCTCGACATCGTCGACTACCCGGGCGAATGGCTGCTTGACCTGCCGCTGCTCGGCAAATCCTTCGCCGATTTCTCGCGCGAGGCGATGGAGATGGCGGCACTGCCCGTGCGCGCCGATCTTTCCGAGGGCTGGCGGACGCTCGCCGCTCAGATCGATCCCAACGCCGATGCCGACGAGATGACGGCGCGCCGGCTTGCCGAGGCCTTTTCGGCCTATCTCAAGGCGTGCAAGCTCGACGAGCGCGCGCTGTCGACCTTGCCGCCCGGCCGTTTCCTGATGCCCGGCGACCTCGACGGCTCGCCCGCGCTGACCTTCGCGCCGTTGCCGGCACTGGCCGAGCGGCGGCCCCGCCCCGGTTCGCTGCAGGCGATGATGGAGCGGCGCTACGAGGCCTACAAGACGCATGTGGTGAAACCGTTCTTCCGCGAGCACATCACGCGGCTCGACCGCCAGATCGTGCTGATCGACGCCATGCAGGCGCTGAACGCCGGCCCGGCCGCCATGGCCGACCTGGAGCGTGCCGTCACCGAAATCCTCGCCTGCTTCCGCCCCGGCCGCGGTAATTTCCTCACCGACCTGTTTTCACGGCGCATCGACCGCATCCTGGTGGCGGCAACCAAGGCCGATCACCTGCATCATGTAAGCCATGACCGGCTGCAGGCGATCGTGCGCCGGCTTGCCGACCGCGCGGTGGCGCGGGCGAACTTCACCGGCGCCGATGTTGACGTGGTCGCCATGGCGGCGGTGCGCGCCACCCGCGAGGGCACTGTCAAGCAGGGCCGCGAGACCTTGCCCGTCATCATCGGCATGCCGCTGAAAGGCGAGAAGATCGACGGCGAGACATTCGACGGAAAGACCGAAACAGCCATATTTCCCGGTGATTTGCCGGAGAAAGTCGATGCAGTGTTTCGAGCCTCCGAAACGCAGCCGCCGGACGGCGGCGAGCCGGCGATCCGCTTCGTGCGTTTTCGCCCGCCGAAGCTCGAACGCACGGCCGAGGGCGTGACGCTGTCGCTGCCGCATATAAGGCTCGACCGCGCGCTGCAGTTCCTGATCGGAGATCACCTCGCATGAGCGCGCCCCGCAGACCCGCTGCCTTCCGCATCGAGCCGGAAGCGAGCCAGGAGGCGCCGAAGCGCCACGCCGAGGCGGAGCCTGCGCGCAAACCGCGCGCGGCGAAGGCCGGTGCCGCCGTCGTCATTCCTTCCGAGATCGACGTCTTCGACGAACCGAACCTGGTCGCGGCCGAACCGCCGCCGGCCAGCGCGCCGCGCAAGCGTTCCCTGCTCGCCCGCCTGTTCTTCGGCGCCGTGGGCGTGCTGGTTTCGCTGGCGGTCGGCCTGTGGACGGACCAGCTCATCCGCGACCTGTTCGAACGCGCCGAATGGCTGGGCTGGCTGGCCGCCGGCATGGCGGCGATCGCGGTGTTCGCGCTCATCATCATCCTGGTGCGCGAATTCCTGGCCATTGCCCGCCTCGCCGAGGTCGAGAAGCTGCAACGGCGCGCGCTCGACGCCGTCTCCAGAGACGACCCGAAGGCTGCGCGCTCCGTCGTCGACGAGCTTTCTGCCTTCGTCGCAGCCAAGCCGGAGACCGCGGCCGGCAGGCGCTCGCTCGCCGGGCTGCGCGGCGAGATCATCGACGGCGGCAATCTGGTGCGGCTCGCCGAGACCGAGATCCTCGGCCCGCTCGATGCCCGCGCCAGGGTGATGATCCTCGAAGCGGCAAAGCGTGTGTCGCTGGTCACAGCTGTTAGTCCGCGCGCCCTCGTCGACGTCGCCTATGTCGTGTTCGAGGCCGGGCGGCTCATTCGCCGCCTCTCGGAGCTCTATGGTGGCCGGCCGGGCACGCTTGGCTTCTTCCGGCTGGCGCGCAGCGTCCTTGCCCATCTGGCGGTCACCGGCTCGATCGCCGTCGGCGACAGTTTCGTGCAGCAGATCGTCGGTCACGGCCTTGCCGCGAGGCTTTCGGCGAAGCTCGGCGAAGGCGTCGTCAACGGCATGATGACGGCACGAATCGGCATCGCGGCGATGGAAACGGCCAGGCCCCTGCCCTTCATCGCCGTCAGGCGGCCGGGACTGAGCGATTTCCTCTCCGCGCTGACATCGTTCGCGGCAAGGAAAGACGGTGAAACTTCGGCCTCCGGCAAGTAATCGGCGCGGCCAAGTGACGAAGCATTAACCAATCTTGTTCATGGTCTGACACGTCTAGCAAACAGCGTCCTTGCTGCCGGGTGTCGTCTATGAAAAGTGTAAATCTGTCCTGCGTCCTGTCTTTCGCGGTCGCGGTTGCGGCACCTTTGAGTTTTGCCGAAGAGGCCTTTGGCGCAGAGCCCGACAAGCAGTTCTTCCAGTCGGTCGAAGGCAGGTGGGTCGGCCCGGGCGAAATCGTCGCCGGCAAGTACAAGGGCACGAAATTCACCTGCAATTTCAATGGCACGACGCCTGACGGCAAGACCGGGATGACGCTCGACGGCGATTGCCGGGTTGGCGTGTTCACCCAGAAGATGTCCGCGACCGTCGAACGCAAGGGTCGCGAAGGCTACAAGGGCAACTTTATGGGTGGATCGTCCGGCAATGGGCTCGACATTATCGGCGGCAATGTCGTCGACACCCAGAAGGTCGTGTTCACCATCAACCGCAATCAATTAAACGGTGTCATGCAGGCGCGCATCCCGGACGACAATTCGATGACGGTGACGGTCGCCGTGCGCGTCAACAAGCAGTTGGTGCCGGTGATCGGCATGAGCCTGAAGCGGATCGACACAGTCGAGGTCGGCTCGATCGCTCCGAACTGATATCCAACAACAGCAACGAAAAAGGCGGCGGCCTCGGGCCACCGCCTAGCCCGTTTCGATTCGGACGCTCAGCCCTTGATGGCGGCGGTCACTTCGTCATAGGCCTTGCAGGCCTCGGCCAAAGTCGAGGCGTCCTTGTACTTGTCCGTCACAGCCTGCACCTTGGCCGACAGGTCGGCTGCCTTGGACGGATCCTTGGTGATCGCTTCCTGCAGCGCGGCAGTCATGTCCTGCGCCTTCTTGGTCGCCATTTCGGCGGTACACTCAGGCGCCTTCGAGCAGGCCGAACCAGCAAGCGCCGCAACACCCACGGCAACGAGCAAAAACTTCTTCATGTCAGTCATCTCCTCAAAAAAAGGCAGCGGCTTGATCGCCGCTCCCTCCCATGGCCGAAGCCAAGCGTCCCTTAACTGTCGATTGTGGCAGCACGCAACGCGTGCACCGCATAAACTTGTGTAACGCGGCTGCAACACAGGCAGAGGCCGGATTCGTGTTGTTCGCCGCCGGTCGATGCCCCTAGCCTTGCCTCCCGACCCCACGACATGCGAGGTAGCCTGCAGAAACGGAAAAGGCGGCATGGCGGCGGAAACATCGGGCAGCGATCTGATCCAAGTGGTGGCGCTGCTCGCGGCCGGCGTGGTCGCCGTCCCGATCTTCAAGCGCATGGGGCTCGGCTCCATCCTCGGCTACCTCGCCGCCGGCGTGATCATCGGCCCGTTCGGCCTTAGAGTCTTCTCCGAATCGGAAGCCATCCTTCACGTCGCCGAGCTCGGCGTCGTCATGTTCCTGTTCATCATCGGGCTGGAGATGCAGCCGTCGCGGCTCTGGGGGCTGCGCCGCGAGATCTTCGGCCTCGGCGCGCTGCAGGTCGGCGTCTGCGCGGCGCTGCTCACCAGCGTCGGACTGGCCGGCGGCTTTCCGGTTGCGCAATCCTTCGTCGCCGGCGCCGGTTTCGTGCTGACCTCGACGGCGATCGTCATGCAACTTCTGGAGGAACGCGGCGAGATCGCGACACCCAAAGGCCAGCGCATCGTTTCCATCCTGCTGCTGGAGGATCTGGCGATCGTGCCGCTGCTGGCGCTGATCGCCTTCCTGGCGCCCGGCGGTGCCGAGATGAGCCTGTCGCAGCGGCTGACCGAGGTCGGTATCGGCCTTGCCGCGATCGTCGGCCTGGTGGTGGCCGGCCGTTATCTGCTCAATCCGTTCTTCCGCATCCTGGCGGAAGCGCGCGCCCGCGAGGTGATGACGGCGGCCGCGCTGCTGGTGGTGCTGGGGTCGGCGCTTGCCATGCAGCTTTCGGGCCTGTCGATGGCGATGGGTGCGTTCCTCGCCGGCGTACTGCTTTCCGAATCGACCTTCCGTCACCAACTGGAGGCCGACATCGAACCGTTCCGGGGCATACTGCTCGGCCTGTTCTTCCTTGCTGTCGGCATGTCGCTCGACTTGCATGTGGTGGCCGCCAACTGGCGGCTGGTGGCCATCTACGTCGTCGCCTACATGGTGATGAAGGCGCTTGGCATCTACCTCGTCGCCCGCATGCTGAAGACCGGTCACCGTGAGGCGCTGGAACGCGCCGTGTTCATGGCGCAGGGCGGCGAATTCGCTTTCGTTCTGTATTCGGCGGCGGCTGCGGTCGGCATCATCGACGGCCAGGCCAATGCGACGCTGACGGCAATTGTCATCATTTCCATGGTACTGACGCCGCTCGCTATCGTTGCGCTGCGCTACGTGACGCCGCGCGACGAGCAGTCACTCGAAGGAGTCGATGTCGCCGAAGGCCTTTCCGGCAGCGTGCTGATCATCGGCTTCGGCCGTTTCGGCCAGATAGCCTCGCAGCCGCTGCTGCTGCGCGGCATCGATGTCTCGATCATCGACAACGAGGTCGAGATGATCCAGGCTGCGGCCGATTTCGGCTTCAAGGTCTATTACGGCGACGGCACGCGGCTGGACATCCTGCACGCGGCCGGCGCCGGGCGGGCGCGTGCGGTGCTGATCTGCGTCGACAAGCCGGAAGCGGCGGTCCGCATCGCGCAATTGATCAAGGCCGAATTCCCGCTGGTCACGATCCTGGCGCGCGCCTTTGATCGCGGCACCGCCCTGCAGCTCATTCGCGCCGGCGTCGACTACCAGCTGCGCGAGACATTCGAATCGGCGCTGGGCTTCGGCGGCTCGGCGCTCGAAGCGCTTGGCGTCGATCCGGAAGACGTCGCCGAGGTGATCGAAGATGTCCGCCGCCGCGACACCGCCCGCTTCGAGACGCAGCTGGCAGAAGGCGTGCGCGCCGGACAGCGCTTCCTGAAAGGCAATATAGGCACGCCGATCCCAACGCCGCTGACGCCGCCGCGCCGTACCGGCCAGGCGCTCAACGAGGAGACGGCCGGCGTGCTGAGCAAATCCGAGCCCGCGGAGGAATAGAGAGATGGCTGAACTGGACAAACGGGCGCTCGCCGTCACCGCATTCTGGCGCGATGCCGGCGAGGATGCCTGGTTCGAGAAGAACGATGCCTTCGACGCGGAATTCCGCAACCGGTTTCTCGACCTGCACTTCGCCGCCGCACGGCGCGAATGCGACGACTGGTGTGAACACGCCGAGGGTTCGCTGGCGCTGATGGTCCTGCTCGACCAGTTTCCGCGCAACTGCTTTCGCGGCACCGGCCATATGTACGCAACCGATCCGCTGGCGCGCCATTTCGCCGGCAAGGCGATCGCCGCCGGCCATGACCTGGCGCTCGAAGAGGACATTCGCTTCTTCCTCTATCTGCCCTTCGAGCATTCGGAGCTGCTCGTCGACCAGGCGCGCTCGGTGGAGCTCACATCCACCAGTGCCCAACCCTATCTGAAATATGCGGTCGAGCACCGCGAGATCATCCAGCGCTTCGGCCGCTTCCCGCACCGTAACCGCATGCTTGGCCGCGAGACGACACCGGAGGAACAGGCCTTCCTCGACGACGGCGGCTTTTCCGGCTGACTTCAGCCAACTGCCGCCGTCGGTCCGCTGTTCCTATTCCAGCCACCAGTCGCGGCCGGACGGCAAGCGCTCGATGCCCGAAATGTCGACGGTGCCGAGGCGTTCCGAGACGCTCTTGCCGCCTATCGCCAGCTCCGGCGCGATTTCGGCCAGGGGCGCCAGCACGAAGGCGCGCTCCAGCATGCGCGGATGCGGCACGTCCAGACCAGTCTCGTGGATGATCCGGTCGCCGAACACCAATATGTCGATATCGATCAGCCGCGGCCCCCAGCGCTCCTCGCGCACCCGCTTCAGCCGGCGCTCCGCGTCGAGGCAAAGGTCGAGCAGTTCGCGCGGGGCGAGTCCGGTCGTGATCGTGGCGGCGGCATTGAGGAAATCGGGCTGGTCGAGCTTGCCCCAGGGCGGCGTGCGGTAGAGCGAGGACACAGCGACGACGCTTGTCTTGTCGTCGCCATCCAGAAGGCGCAGTGCTGCCGCCATCGATCGGGCGGGATCGCCAAGATTGCCGCCAAGGCTGAGGTAGACCGTGTTATTCGGGCCAGACAACTGTCACCTCGACATGGTCGAGCACGCCGGGCACCGGCGCGTTGGGCTTGCGCACGGTGATCTCGGCTCTCTTGATTTGCGGAAACCCCGCCGTCAGCGCCTTGGCCACTTCCAGCGCCAGCGCCTCGATCAGGAAACGCCGGTGCCCGGTGATGATCTTCTCGATCACCGCGAAGGCGACGCCATAGTTGACGGTGTCCTCGATGGAATCCTCGACGAGCGCCCGGCCCGGCTCGACGGTCAGCGCCGCGTCGACGTAAAAACGCTGGCCGAGCGTCTCCTCCTCGTCCAGCACGCCGTGCCGGGCAAAGAAGGCGCAGTTCTTCATGCGGATGACATACATGGCTCAGCGTCCGGAGGGGTCGGTTTCACGCGCCAGCATAGCATCGGCCAGCGCCAGCGCATCCACGTTGATTGCGACATCGTGGACGCGAAATAGATGCGCGCCTTTCAATCTCAAAATGACGCTGGTCGCCGCTGTTCCGGCCCCGCGCCCGAGGGCGTCCCGCCCGGTCACCGCACCGATGAAGCGCTTTCGCGATGTGCCGGCCATCAGCGGGTAACCCAGCGCATGGAGCTCGGAAAACCGCGCCATCAGATCGAGGTTTTCCTCCGCCGTTTCCTTGGCGAAGCCGAAGCCGGGATCGAGCACGATCTGATCGTCGGCGATGCCGCCGGCCCGCGCGATCTGCAGCGATTTCCTGAGAAAGAAAAGCTGATCATCGATGACGTCGGGCAGCTTTCGCCTGCCGCGCCCGGTGTGCATGATGACGAGGCCGGCGCCGTTTTCGGCGGTGACGCGGGCAATGCCCGGCTCGCGCTGCAGGCCCCAGACATCGTTGACGATATGCGCGCCGGCGGCGACGGCCAGACGCGCGGTGTCCTCGCGATAGGTGTCGACCGAGATCAGCGCTTCGCCAGATTTGGCGAGCGCCTCGATGACCGGCAGGACGCGTGCCTGCTCTTCCTGGCCGTTCACGGCTGACGCGCCTGGCCTGGTCGATTCGCCGCCGACATCGATGACGGCGGCGCCCTCCTCCACCATGCGGCGCGCCTGGTCGAGCGCCGCGTCGCGCGCGGCGAACAGCCCGCCATCGGAAAAACTGTCCGGCGTGACGTTGAGGATGCCGACCACGACGGCCTTGCCGCCAAGGTCGAGATGGCGTCCATGCGCCAGCTGCCATCGCCTCGTCGTCATCGTCCGTCAACCATCTTGTGATCCCGCTGGAAATCAAATCCGTTGCGCCGAGAGCGGCCGTAAAGCAAGGTGGCCGAAGAGGCAACATGATGAAACGTTCGCTCGCTTGCGCCCTGATGCTCGCTTTGATGGCCCTGCCGGCCGGCGCGGCCAATCTGGTCAAGACCTACAGCTACTTCGCCATTGGCGGCCGCACGCTGGACGATATCGAGACGCAGCTTTCCAAGCACGGACCGCAGGTGAAAAGCACCGGCTCGCGACACCCGGGCGCGACGCAAATGGCGTTCACCACCCGCGTCAGCTATGCGGAAAGCTCGGGCTCCTGCCGCATCGCCGACGCCATCGTGACCGTCAAGGTCAAGGTGATCCTTCCGGAATGGCGCCGCTCGCGCAAAGCGGATGCCGACGTGAAGCTGTTCTGGGACACGCTGTCGGCCGACATCAAGCGCCATGAGGAACGCCATGTCGAGATCGCCAAGAACCACGCCAGGCAACTGGAGGATGCGCTGAAGGCGAGCTATCCGCAACGGAGTTGCGCCGAGGCCAAGGCGAGAGCCGCGCAGATCACCGCGGCCGAACTCGCCAGGCACGACCAGGACCAGGTGCGGTTCGACCGCGTCGAGAGCGTCAACTTCGAAAGCCGCATCCTGCGGCTGCTGCGCTATCGGATCGAGCGCATCGAGAGCGGCCAGCTGCCGCCCGCCTGATTTTCGCCGGCACCAAGGGCGCCGGTGGCGCAGGCCAATTTCGCCGAAGCATAGTGCCAGGCGGCAAAAACTTTCGAGCCCCTGTCGAAATCGGCCTATATGGGGCGACATATGTCAGGTTCGCTGAGGCGGAGCCTGAGAGCACGAGACATCCAATCGACGCGGTGGATGCGTCGAACCGGCCAAGCCGGCCGCCCTGCCCCCAGGGTGCGCGCAAGCCCACGAAAGAACGAGACCATGGATCAGGCTGTCGACAAGCCGGCGACAATTGCAGCGACGTCGCCGCTGACGGAGAGCGAGAAGAACGCCATCATCGGCGGCGTGCTGTTGTCGATGCTGCTGGCAGCGCTCGACCAGACCATCGTCGCCCCGGCCATGCCGACGATGGCGCATTTGCTCGGCCATGCCGAATATCTGCCGTGGATCGTGACCGCCTATCTGCTCACCGCGACGGCTATGGCGCCACTTTATGGCAAGATTTCCGATGTTCATGGCCGCAGGCCAACGCTCTACGCGGCGATCCTTATCTTTCTCGCCGGATCGCTGGTCAGCGCAATGGCGCCCAACATGCTGGTGCTAGTCGTCGGGCGCGCTATTCAGGGCGCCGGCGGGGGTGGCTTGTTCGCGCTGGCACAGACGGTGATCGGAGACCTCGTGCCGCCGCGTGAGCGGGCGCGTTACGCGGCCTGGATCGCGGGTACCTGGGCTGTCGCCAGCATAGCCGGGCCGCTTTTGGGCGGCACCTTCGCCGAACATCTGCACTGGTCGCTGATCTTCTGGATCAACCTGCCGCTCGGCCTGCTGGCCATGGCAATCATCAACAAGCCGCTGAAGAAGCTGCCGATCGCGGCAAAACATCATCGTATCGATGGTCTCGGCGCGGCGCTGCTGATAGCGACTACTGCCCTGCTGCTACTGGCGCTGAATTGGGGCGGCAGCGCCTACCCCTGGCTGTCGCGCGAAATCCTCGGGCTGCTCGCCTGTTCGGCGGTTATCTGGAGCGCTTTTGCGCTGTGGCTCATGCGCGCCGCCGAGCCGCTGATCTCGCTTGAGGTGCTCAGCAACCCGATCGTGCTGGCCGGCACCTTGTCCTTGTTCCTGCTGCAGGCCGCCAATATCGGCCTGGCGGTCTATCTGCCGGTCTACCTGCAGTCGATCGTCGGGCTTTCGGCCGGTGAATCGGGCATTGCGCTGCTCGGGCTGATGCTTGGCACTGTCGCCGGCGCGACGTTCAGCGGGCGCACGATACCGCGCTTCGTCCATTACAAGCGGATCGCCATGATCGGAGTGAGCTTCGCCATAGTCTGCCTTGGGGTGCTCAGCCTCGTCGCCGGGCATGCCTCCCTTTTGGTCGTTGAAATCCTGACGACCTGCATTGGCCTCGGCAGTGGGACGACGTTTCCGGTTGCGACTGTCTCGGTCCAGAACGCTGTCGATCAGGCGCATCTCGGTGTCGCCACGGGTGTGCTCACCTTCCTTCGTTCTTTGGGCAGCGCCCTTGGGGTGGCAATATTGGGCGCGGTCGCGCTGGGCTATGGCCTGCCATTGGCCGGCGAAGGCGCGCATTCAGCTGGCGCCGCCGCCTCTGCTGAAGCATTCATGATGATCTTCCTCGTCGCGGCGGTAATCCTGCTGATGGCGCTTGCCGCGCTCGGGCTGATGCCGGAAAAGGCGCTTCGCGGCCATCTCGAAACCGCAGCCCCGGTGCTGGCCGAGTAGCGAAGCCTTCAATCGTGGACGCCGAGCTTCTTCTGCAGGCTGGTCGACGAGGTCGTGTACTGGAAGACGATGCGTTCGCCGGGGCTGACGATGCGCTTGGCCGCCTGCGCCATCAACGCCACCTCGTGGAACCCCGACAGGATCAGCTTCAGCTTGCCGGGATACCAGTTGATGTCGCCGACGGCGAAGATGCCGGAGACCGAGGTCTGGAATTTCTCCGTGTCGACCGGGATCAGGTTCTCATGCAGGTTGAGTCCCCACTCCGCGATCGGCCCGAGCTTCATGGTCAGGCCGAAGAAGGGCAGCATGCGAGTGCATGGCACCTCGATGTCGCCGTCAGGTCCCTTGATGGTAGCCGATGAGAGCTGGCCGTCGGCGCCGGTCAGGCCGCTCACCTGGCCGACCTGGAAATCCAGCTGCTTCATCTCCTGCATGGCGTACATCTTGTTGACGCTGTCGGGTGCGGCCCGGAACTCCGGACGGCGGTGGACCAGCGTCACGCTCCTTGCCACCGGCTGCAGGTTCAGCGTCCAGTCGAGCGCCGAATCGCCGCCGCCGACGATGACGAGGTCATGGCCGCGGAAATCCTCCATGCGGCGCACGGAATAGAAGACGCTCTTGGCTTCATAGGATTCGATGCCAGGAATGGGCGGCCGCTTGGGCTGGAACGAGCCGCCGCCGGCGGCGATCACCACCACCTTGGCCTCGAACAGCTCGTCCTCGTCGGTGGTGACGCGGAAGCTGCCGTCATCCAGCTTCTCCAGGCTGGAGACCATGCGATTGTAGGTGAATTCCGGCTTGAACGGGTGGATCTGCTCGAGCAGCTTGTCGACCAGGCCCTGAGCCGTGATCAACGGCCAGCCGGGAATGTCGTAGATCGGTTTTTCCGGATAGAGCTCCGCGCACTGGCCGCCGGGCCGGTCGAGGATGTCGATCAGATGGCACTTCATGTCGAAGAGGCCAAGCTCGAACACGGCGAACAGGCCTACAGGCCCAGCCCCGACGATGAGTACGTCCGTCTTGATCGTGTCACTCATGCGATACGCCTTGTTGCCAATCCGGGGCGAGACTGCATGAGCAACGGCCTGCTGCCAAGCGGCCAAGGCAAAATTTGGCTGGCCGAGGGTCAGCCCTGGCGGGCCGGCACGCGCACGACCAACCCGTCGAGGGCGTCGCGCACCTTGATCTGGCAGGACAGGCGCGAGTTCGGCTGGACGTCATAGGCGAAGTCCAGCATGTCCTCCTCCATCGCCTCCGGCTCGCCGACTTCCGCCGTCCAGGACTCGTCGACATAGACATGGCAGGTTGCGCAGGCGCAGGCGCCGCCGCACTCGGCCTCTATCCCCGGGACGGCGTTGCGGATGGCGTTCTCCATCACGGTCGAGCCGTTTTCGGCATCCATGTCGAACTGTGTGCCGTCATTGGCAATGAAGGTCAGCTTGGTCATTTGTCACCTGAAGGGGAGTTCCAGCCGAGATAATCACTCCGGCGGACAAGTCAACTGCGGCGCGAAAACGCCGCGCCGTGACGTTTTTTCGGAAATCCGGCCAAAGCGCGTCCGGCGGGCGCCGCGCTTAGGTTGTTGTTTCGCACATGTCGCCATCCCGGGACCGCCGCACACCTTTGAGCGATTGTCCTAGCGGCTGATGGCGGCAATGAAATCGCGCACTTCCTCGATTAGCACGCCGAGCCGCTTGAGGGTCTTGATGTCTTCGGGCTGGCCTTCGACGGCCGCGGCGCAATCGGCGATTGCAAACGCACCCACTCCGCGCGCCGAGCCCTTCAGCCCATGCGCCAGGAGCAGCCTCTCCTTGACGTCCGCGTCGAGGATCTTGTCGCGCACGGCAAGCGCCTGCTGTACGAACAACGCCAGCACCTCCTGCTCGAGAACGCGATCGCCCATCGTCTGGCGCGAAAGATGCGCGAGATCCACAGGTCGTGACTGGGCCGTTCCCGAAACGTCGCCGCCGGGCATGGAAAAGGCAATGCCGCTTTCGCCGCGCATGGATATTGCAGCTCCTAGGTGTCTGACTGCCTGGAAAACTAGGCGAATCCCGTAGCAAACGGGTTAATGATTGGTCTGAAAAAATGTTGACAGGGAGGCGCCGAAATCACGTCTCCGTTAACCCTATATTTAAAGTTTTACGTATCGCCCAGAATGCAGGTTTTCTTTACCCCTGTGTGTCATTACGATACGAGGGTCCATTTTCAGCCTCCTGCGTGGGATAAGACAAGCCAGAATCTCGGGCCAAAATCATAAGTTCCTCGGCAGCTAGTACAGGGTAGCGAAGGCATGGCGAAGAAACCAACGACACGAACTCTCGACAGCGACGTAGCCAAGGAACTCGAACGGGCGCTCGACCTGGATTTGAGCGTAGAGGGAGATGGCGACGGCGGCCTCGATATGGCGGCGTCGATGGAAGACCTGGAAGCGCAGATTTCAGCCGCGGCTGACGAGCTGGCGCGCGAAGGGCGCAGCCAGAAGGAGGAGCCGGCGGTCGTTCAGAACCAGAACGCAAAACCAGCACACAACACGCAGCCGGCGGCGAAGCCCAAGCCGGCCGAGTTGCGTCCGGTTGAAACGCGCAACGGCGCGCAGCCGGCCGGCTTCACCCCGGCCAATGATGACCGCCAGAAGGATTATCGCACGCTGCTGCACGGTCTCAACCGGCGCGCGTCGAGCACCATCTACTGGGTCGTGGCGTTCATTTCGCTGGCCTGGATCGCCGGCGCCGGCGGCCTGGCCAACCTCCTGTTCGGCCCGGGCATCTGGAAAATCCGCACCGTCGACCAGTTCTTCGCCCGCCCCGAGCTGATCGGCCTCGCGGTCGCGGCGATCATCCCCGTCATTTTGTTCTGGGCGTTCGCGGCGATGGTGCGCCGGGCCCAGGAGATGCGCATTGCGGCGCAGTCGATGACGGAAGTGGCCTTCCGCCTGGCCGAGCCGGAGAACCTTGCCCAGGACCGCGTCATGATGATCGGTCAGGCCGTGCGCCGCGAGGTGGCGGCGATGGGCGAAGGCATCGAACGCACGCTGGCGCGTGCCGTCGAGCTGGAAACGCTGGTGCACAGCGAAGTCAACCAGATCGAGCGGTCCTATTCGGAGAACGAAGCCCGCATCCGCTCGCTGGTCGACGGTCTCGGCAGCGAGCGCGAAGCCGTCGTCACCCATGCCGAGCGCGTCCGCGCCTCGATAGCCAGCGCGCATGAGACGCTTAGGGACGAGATCGGCTCGGCCAGCGACATCATCCGCGACTCGATCCTCAATGCCTCGACCAAGCTGTCGATGACGATCAACAATTCCGGCGACACGCTGATCGACCGCATCAACGAGAGCTCGATGTCGATCTTCGATTCTGTCGAAGGCCGGCTCGATACGATCACCGACCGGCTGTCGACCTCGGGCGAGGCCTTCGCCAGCCTGCTCGATACGCGTATCGCCAAGCTGACCGACACCACCGACGGCCTCACCCGGTCGCTGACCGACCTGCTCGACGACCGCACCAGCGGCATGGTTTCGCTGCTCGGCGGCGCCGCTCGCACGCTGAGCTCCGAGTTCGAAAACAGCCTCAGCGGCATAGAGCGCACGCTGGCCGAGCGCGGCCAGGCTTTGATCAGCGAATTCCAGACCCGCGCCGAAGCGCTCGACACCGGCACTCAGAAACTCAACGCCGCGCTCGAGGCGCGCGCGCGCCAGATCAACGAGACGCTGGTCGAACGCGCACGCGAGATCGCCCACACTTTCGCCGAGAGCAAGGACCAGCTGTCGGCGATGATCGACCAGGGCAAGACCCAGATCGGCGCGGACATGGCCGACATCGTCTCGTCAACCTCCTCCATGCTCGAGGCCCGCGCCAGCGACTTCGCCGGCCGCATGGAAGCCGCCCGCCATGTCGTGTCGCGTTCCTTCGACAGCGACATCCAGCGGCTCGCGGATGCCCGCGTCGGCATCGAGGAAGCGGTGGAGAACCACAGCCGCAAGCTCTCGGAAAGCCGTGACCGCATGGCTGCCGCCATGCAGGCCGACCTGGCGACGTTCGCCGAAAGCCGCGCCGGAATCGATGCAGCCGTGACCGACCAGGTGCAGAAGCTGGCGGAAGGCCGCAACCTTATCGCTCGCGCGCTGGAAGAGGATCTGCGCAAGGTCAACGAATCGCGCGCCGCCATCGACGCATCGCTCGGCAGCCATCTGGAGCAGCTCGAAGAGGGTCGCAACCGGCTTGCCCAGGCTTTGAATGAAGACTCAGGAAAACTCGTGCAAGCCCGTACGATCATTGATGAAATGGTTGCCGGGCATGTCGGGAAGCTCGCCGAGGGGCGCAACATTCTGTCGCGTGCCCTGGAAGCCGATCTCAGCAAGCTGGCCGACAGCCGCGCCAGCATTGATGGGCTGGTCGCCGGCCAGGTCGAGAAGATCGGCGAAGGCCGCTCCGTGCTTGCCAAGGCGCTCGAGACCGACATCATCGGCATCAGGAACCTGATCGAGACCCACTCCGCCAAGCTCGCCGAAGACAGGGGTGAGCTCAGCCGTTCGCTGGAGAGCGACCTGTCGGGCATCAGGAACCTGATCGAGGGTCATTCCGTCAGGCTGGCCGACGACCGCAGCTTGCTGTCGCAGACGCTCGAAGCCGACCTCGCCAAGCTGGCGGAGGGCCGGGCCAGCATCGACGGGCTGGTCGCAGGCCAGGTCGAAAAGCTCGCCGAGGGCCGCGATATCCTCAAGCGCGCGCTCGAGGCCGATATCAGCACGATCAAGGGCGCCATCGCCGGTCATTCCGAGCGGGTCGCGGAAGAGCGCAGCCAGCTATCCAAGGCCCTGGAAGCCGATCTGCAGAACGTCAACAGCCTGATAGCGGATCACACGAACCGGCTCGTCCAGGATCGCTCGACGCTGTCGCAGGCCCTGCAGGACGACCTGCAGAACGTGAACGGCATCATGGCCGATCACCAGAACCGGCTGGTCCAGGACCGTTCGACGCTGGCCAAGGCGCTTGAGGACGACCTCGCCAAGCTGGCTGAGAGCCGCTCCAGCATTGACGGGCTGGTCGCCGGCCAAGTCGAGAAGCTTGCCGAGGGCCGCGATATCCTCAAGCGCGCCCTGGAAGCCGATCTCAACACGATCCGCAGCGCGATTGCCGACCAGTCGCAGAAACTCACCGACAACCGCGCGGAATTCGCACGCGTGCTGGAAGCCGATCTGGAGAACGTCAACGGCCTTCTCCAGGGCCACAGCGACAGGCTTGCCCAGGATCGATCGGCGCTTTCCAAGGCGCTCGAGGACGATCTCGCCAAGCTGGCCGAGAGCCGCTCCAGCATCGACGGGCTGGTCGCTGGCCAGGTCGAGAAGCTTGCCGAGGGTCGCGATATCCTCAAACGCGCCCTGGAAGCGGACCTGCAGAAGCTCGCCGCGGGCCGCAGCGAGATCGACGACATCATCGCCGGTCATGTTGGCAAGCTGGCCGAAGGCCGAGACATGCTGTCCCGTGCGCTGGAAGACGATCTGGCGAAGCTCGTCGACACGCGCAAGGACGTCGACCGTTCGCTGTCCGGCCATATCGACCAGATCGCAGCCAGGAGCGGCGACATCTCGGCATCGATCGCCGCCGATGTCGAGAAGATCGAACAGGCCTTCAACCGGCAGACCGGCATCATCGAGGAACGCGCCGGAACCATGGAACGTGCGCTGTCGACCGGCGTCGACAATGTCCGCAACGTGCTGGAGAAGAGCGCGGTCTTCGTCGCCGGCGCCCTGCGCGAGAAGGTCATGGAGGTCACCAGCGTCCTGCACGAACAGGCGGGGCAGGCCTTCAGCGATGCCGACCGCAAGATCGCCGAACGCGCAGAACAGACCTCGTCGGCCCTGCTCGCCAGGGCCGAGGACATCGCGCGCGCCTTCGAGGACGCCGATCGCCGCCTGCATGCGCGTGCAGAGGACACCACCAGCGCGCTGCTTGCCCGCCACGACGACATATCGAGTTCGATGCTCGCCCGTGCCCAGGAGACCGCCGATCAGCTGGCCGCACGCGCCAGTGAGATCGCCGGCACCTTCGACGCGGCGGACCAGAAGCTGGTTGCACGTGCGGTTGAAACGGCGCAGTCGCTGGCAGCCCGCGCCGGCGACATCCTGCGCAATTTCGAGGGCGCCGACGAACGGCTGAGCATGCGCATCGGCGAGTCGGCCGAAGCGCTTGCCGCACGCGCCTCGGATCTCGGCCGCATCTTCGATGCCGCCGACCAGCATCTGATCTCGCGCATCGCCGAAGGTTCGGAAGCCTTGTCGTCGCGTGCATCGGAGATCGCCCGCATCTTCGACGATGCGGATCAGCGTCTGGTCGCCCGCATCGCCGACAGCACCACCACCATCGGCGGCCACGCCGAGACCATCGTCGGGGCTTTCGCCAGCACCGAGCAGCGGGTCGCCGACCGCGCGCGCCAGACCGGCCAGGAATTGGCCGTCCATGCCCGCGAGATCGAGCAGGCGCTGGCCGGTGCCGACGAGCGACTGGCGTCCAATGCAGCGGCAGCCGCGGCCCGGATCGAAGAGCAGGTCTCCGGCGTCGAAAATCGTCTCGCCTACACCGCGGAAACGATGGGCCAGAAGCTCAGCGAGCAGGTTTCGAGCGCGGAGGCGCAACTCATTTCGCGCGCCAACGTGATCGCGGAGACCTTCACCGCCGTCGGCCAGCATATCGGCCAGAGCACCAACGACGCCGCCAAGACAATCGGCGCCAACACCCGCGAGCTCAACACGATGCTCGCGGCGCGCTCGGCCGAGATGTCGAGGATCCTCGACGAGACGGCCAAGCCACTGGTCGAGCGCTTCGCCCAGGGTGGCTCGGAGCTGCAGCGGAGCATGGAAGAGGTTACCGAGCGGGCGACCGAGAAGCTGCGCAGCGAAAACGCAGCGCTCGTCAACGCGCTCGCCAGCCGCACGGCCGAGACCCTCTCGGCCGTCGAGGGCGCGCGCTCGACGCTCGCCGACAGCGTCGCCGAGCTCATCGGCCGCCTGAGCACCTCCAGCGCCCAGCTCGGTCAGCTGATCGATCAGGCGGCGGTCAATCTCGGCCATGTCGAGGAGCGGCTCACCGGAAGCACGCAGAGCTTCGCGACGACCACGGAGAAGGCCGCGCAGACGTTCGCCAGCTCGGCGCGCCTGGTCGATTCCAATACGACCCGGCTCACCGACCTGTCGTCGGCCACGCTGCGCGAGGTCGCATCGATCGCTACCAAGTTCGACGAGCACAGCCGGTTGCTCTCCAGCGCCTCGGACCTGCTCAGTTCCGCGCAGAGCAATCTCGAGCACACGCTGGAACGGCAGTCGTCGCTGGACGACCTCGCGGTCGGCCTGGTCAAGAAGTCGGAGGACCTCGAAAAGGTCATGCGTTCGTTCGAGAACCTGGTCGGCCAGACGATGCAGAACGCCGAGGGACGGACTATGGAATCGGCGGAAAAGATCCGCACCGCCATCGCCGAGGTGGTCGAATCGGCGACCAAGCGTTTCGCCGACGCGACCGAGGAGATGCGGCGCACCGCCGGTTCGATCAAGAGCGAGCTCGACCTGACGCGTGCCGAGCTCAAGAAGGGCGTCATCGAGATGCCGGAAGAGGCCAAGGAATCGACCTCGGCCATACGTCGGGCCGTTTCCGAGCAGATCAACGCGCTCAAGGAGCTCTCCGACATCGTCGCGAAGTCCGGCCGCAGCGGCAGCGACTCCTCGGAGCCGCGCAGCCTGCGCCCCGCTCCTCAGGCGCCGGCCCGTCCGGCCGAGCCGCCGCGCCGGCCGCCGGCTCAGCAGCAGCAGCAGCCCGAGCGCCGGGCTCCGCAGGCGCCGCTGGGTGAAACGACCTTGCGCGGCACGCTCGACCTCGAGCGTCCGGCCGAAGCGGCCCCGCGCCGCGAGCCCAATGGCCGCACGCCGCAAGGCGGCTGGGTGCGCGATCTCCTGACCGGGGCGTCTCGTGAAGAGGAGCTGAGGCCGGCGGCGCCGGCGGAAGCGCCGCGTCCGGCTCCGGCCCAGCGTTCGCCGCTGCATGTCGTGGAATCGCTTAACTCGCTGTCGGTCGACATCGCGCGCGCCATCGACCACGACGCCTCGATCGAGCTGTGGAACCGCTACCGGCGCGGCGAGCGTGACGTGTTCACGCGGCGCCTCTACACGCTGAAGGGCCAGCAAACCTTCGACGAGATCCGCCGCAAGTACCAAGCCGAGGCGGAGTTCCGCGCCGCCGTCGACCGCTACTGCGACGATTTCGAGAAGCTGCTCAAGGACGTGTCGCGCAACGACCGCGACAACATCATGGCGCAGACCTACCTGACCTCGGACACCGGCAAGGTCTACACCATGCTGGCCCATGCCAGCGGCCGCCTGCACTGAGCGGCTTCGTCAGGAAAAGAAAAAAGCGGGCCATGGCCCGCTTTTTTTGTGCTTGATGATATCGAAGCAATGCCCCGCCGGGCGTGTGCAGTGCCCCGACCGAATCGTCAGATCAGCGAATCCGTCCAGCGCACAATGTCCTTGGCGGCCTGGCCGAAGGCGCTGTCCAGCGCGCTGACGTAAGCGGCGTTGCCGCCGCCCGAGACCGGCGCGCTCGCCGTAAAGCTCTTGGCGGCGCGCACCTCGCCATTGCGGTCGTTGAGGAGGCGCACGAACAGCTCGACCTCGGCATGCTCGCCGCCATTGACGCGCACTTCGAAGGTCCGGACCTCGACGATGATCCGATAGTCGATCGCCAGCCCCTCGCCCGGCTTGCCGACGCCGGCAAAGCTGCCGGATCGCTGGAAGGTTTCCGCGAGCCTGGCCTGCACGATCAGCGGCAAGCGGTCGGCCCACTGCGCCCCCTTCAGGTACTGGATCGACAGATCGGATGGCCTGATGACGATGTTCTGGCTGTCCAGCGCCTTGAGCGCCGACGGCTCAGTGATCAGGATCTGCCGGCGGCTGTGGCCACGTACGTCGATCGACGGCGCCGACAGCTCGAACGTGTCGAGCGGCGCCGGCTTGGCGCCGAGCGCCGCGCAGCCGGCCAGCGAGAGCGCAAGCAGCGCCGCAGCCGATGTCATCCCAACCGACCTTGCCCAAACCGACGTCACGCGCGAGCCCCGTTGTCCCCAGATCGTAAGATCAACCCGCAATTGCGGTCTTTTCTGTTCTTGAGGCGGGCGAAGATCGAAGTCAACGCCGCACCCTGCCGTCATATTGCCGGACCTCGCCCTCGCCGCCCGACAGGATGCGCTGCGGATTGCGGCTGAGGTCGGTCACCGCTTCCTCGATGCGGTTGATCGAGCGGCGGCTGTCCTGGACCAGCGCCTCGACATTCTGCAGGCCTTGGCCCGAGAAGCGGGCCAGGTTGTCGGTGATGGTGCCGAGCCGCGCATTCAGCGTGTCGGCGACCTGCTTGAACGACTTCAGCGTGTCGCGGGCGTCCGCCATGACGCCGTTCGCCTCACCCGAGCCGAGCAGCTTGTCGACCTTGGCCAGGATGCCGTCGACGCGCTCCGAAGCGTCATTGAGCCGGTGCGCCAGCTGCCTGGCGTCCTTGATGGTGTCGTCGATGTCGTCGGCGCGGTTGGCGAATTTGTTCGTGACCTTGGCGATGTCGGCGGCGGCCTGATTGGCTTTGTCGCTGGCCTTCTGGATGTTGGCCAGCGCCGTGCGCACCTCGGCCGGATCGATGCCATCGAGCACGCCGTTGACCTTGTCCAGCGTGCCTTGCGTCTTCTGGGCGAAGTCGTTGATCGAGCCGACCGCCGTGTTGACGTTGTTGATGACGGTATCGAACTGCTTGGAGGTTTCCTTCAGATTGCCGGTCACCGTGTCGACGTTGGCGACGATGCTCTTGATCTGGTCCTTGTCGACGGCGTTGAGCAGGCCCTCGGCGGCCTTCAACGTGCCGTCGAGCTTGCCCGAAACTCCTTTCAACTCATCCGAGAGCGAACTCACGCTGGACAGGAACTTGTCGATGCCGTCGGAATTCCTGGCGAGCGCATCGGAGAAGGTCTGGACGTTCTTGACCGTATCGGTCAGTGGCCCGCGCACGTCGTGGGTGAAGCCTTCGAGATCCGAAAGCACCTTGTCGGCACGGGTGAAGATGTTCTGCGCGGTCTGCAGGAGATTGGTGACGGCGGAGGGATTGGCGACGATCTCGGCGACCCTGCCTTCCTTCTCGGCCTGGTCAAGAAGTTTCACCTCCTTGGGATCGGCGCCCTTGAGCTCGATATTGGCCTGGCCGGTGAGACCGGCCAGCCCGATATCGGCCTGCGTCGACTTGGTGATCGGCGTCATCCGGTCGATCTCGGTGTCGGCGATCGCGACAGTCGGATTGTCGACGTCGATGTAGACGCGCCTGACATCACCCACCTTGACGCCGTTGAAGAGCACGAAACTGCCGCGGCCGAGGCCGGACGCCGAGCCTGGGATGCGCACACGAAGCAGCGTCGTCTCGCCCTTGTCGCCGATCGCCGCCGTCCAATAAACGAAGGCGAAGGCCGCCAGGATCGCGGCCAGCGTGAAGATGCCGACAATGACGTAGTTGGCTCTTGTTTCCATTGCCCCACTTATGGCTATGCGCGCGCCGCAAGATCAAGTTGCCGTGCACGTTTTCCGCGAAAATAGGATTTCACCCACGGCTCCTCGCTTTTCAGCATGTCGTCGATCGTGCCTTCGACCAGTACCTTCTTCTTGCCGAGCACCGCCACGCGGTCGCAAGCGGTGAACAGCGTGTCGAGATCATGCGTGACCATGTAGACGGTGAGATCCATCGTATCGCGCAGCTTGACCACCAGCTCGTCGAATTCGGCGGCGCTGATCGGATCGAGGCCGGATGTCGGCTCGTCGAGGAAGACGATGTCCGGATCGAGCGCCAGCGCGCGCGCCAGTGCCGCCCGCTTGATCATGCCGCCGGACAATTCGGACGGGAATTTCTGCGCCGCGTCAGGCGGCAGCCCGACAAGCTCGATCTTCAGCAGCGCCAGTTCGTCCATCAGCTTCTTCGGCAGGTCGAGGTATTCGCGCATCGGCACCTGCACGTTCTCCTGCACTGTCAGCGCCGAGAACAGCGCGCCGTGCTGGAACAGCACACCAAGGCGCATATCGATGCGCAGGCGCTCAATGTCGCTCGCCTTCTCGACATCGACGCCGAACAGCTTGATCGTGCCCGACTGCTTGTGCAGCAGGCCGAGGATGGTGCGCAACAGCACCGATTTGCCGGCGCCCGAGGCGCCAACGAAGCCAAGGATCTCGCCGCGGGTGATGTCGAGCGACAGTTTGTCGAGGATCACCTTGTCATCCAGGGCGACGGTGACGTCGCGAACGGACAGCACGATCTCGCTTTCGGTGGTTTCCTTGGCCTCGGTGCCGTTTCGCGTCGCCATGTCAGAACTCTATCGCGGCGTAGAACATGGCAAAAAGACCGTCGAGGATGATGACGACGAAGATCGATTTCACCACGGAGGCGGTTACGTGCTGGCCAAGCGATTCGGCGCTGCCGCCGACTTTCATGCCTTCGACGGAAGCAATGGTGCCGATGATCATGGCCATGAACGGCGCCTTGATCAGGCCTGCGAAGATGGTGCTGAGATCGATGGCGACGCGCAGCCGGTCGATGAAGGCGGCCGGGGGAATGTCGGAATAGAGCCAGGCGGCGACGATGCCGCCGCCGAGGGCGGCAAAATTGGCGATGATCGTGAGACACGGCAGCGCGATGACCAGCGCGACCAGGCGCGGAAACACCAGCACGCCGATCGGGTTCAGGCCGATGACCTTGAGCGCGTCGACCTCCTCGCGCATCTTCATGGAGCCGATCTCGGCGGTGATGGCGCTGCCGGAGCGGCCGGCGATCATGATCGCAGTCATCAGCACGCCGAGTTCGCGCAGGATCAGCACGCCGACGAGGTCGACGACGAAGATGTCGGCGCCGAAATAGCTGAGCTGATAGGCGCCCTGCTGGGCAACGATGGCGCCGACGATGGCCGACATCAGCACCACCACCGGGATGGCGCCGACGCCCATGCGGTCGATCTGGTTGAAGATGGCGGCCGGGTTGACGGCATGGCCGCGGCCAAGCTTCATCTGCGCGCCGCGGATGGTGGCGCCCAGGATGTTCATCGAGGCCAGGAAATCGTCGCGCATCTCATAGACGCGCCGGCCGACCGCCTCCAGCCCGCGGATAATGATGTTGGGCGGACCGGCAGGACCCGATTCGGGCTCGCGCCTGACAGCGTCGCCAACGGCGCCGAGCAGGATCTCGGCGATCTCGCTCTGCCCCTGGATCTGAACTTCGACGCCCTTCTTCTCGAATGCGCTGACCAGGCGGTCGATCAGCCAGGCACCGGCGGTGTCCATCTTCTCTATTTGTGAAAGATCGAGCGCTAAGCTTTTGACACCACTGCGCTTTTCTATTTTTCGCATCTCGGCGTCGACCAGCGCTACGGTGCGCGTCGTCCAGCTTCCCGAGAAAGCGCAGCCGAGAACGCCACCCTCCTCGCCAACGGCAATGCGCGGCTGGCCGTTTGGCTCCTTGGCGGCCGTGCCGCTTGCGTCGCGTTTGCGGATGGTCAACATGGCGTCCTGTTTAGCCTGCCGGAACCGGCCTGTCATTTGCCGGCGCCGCGTTGTCGCACAGCCTGAGAAGAAAAATATGGCGCGTGTCATTTCGGTCGAATCCGAGCGTTTCCCCATTGCCGGCTCCTTCACCATCTCGCGCGGCTCGAAGACAGAAGCCGAGGTCATCACCTTAACCATCAGCGAAGGCCGCCATGCCGGGCGCGGCGAATGCGTCCCTTACAAGCGCTATGGCGAAACCATGGAGGGCGTCCGCGCCGCAATCGAGGAGATGCGCGGCCGGATTGCCGACGGCATCGACCGGGCAGCCCTGCTCACCGCCATGCCGGCGGGCGCGGCGCGAAACGCCGTAGACTGTGCTCTTTGGGATCTGGAAGCGAAGTTGAGCGGCACGCCGGTCGCGGATGCGATATGCGCTGCCCAGGCGGGGGGCTCGAGACGGCCTACACGCTCTCGCTGGGCGAGCCGGAGGCGATGGCAGCGCAGGCTCGCGCCAATGCGGACCGGCCACTGCTCAAAGTCAAGATCGGCGGCGACAATGACCAGGCCCGCATCCGTGCGGTTACCGAAGCGGCGCCTGCCAGCCGCATCATCCTCGACGCCAATGAGGGTTGGACGGACGACAACATCGTCGACAACCTCGCCTTCGCCGCCGAACACGGCATCGCCCTCATCGAGCAACCTCTGCCGGCCGGCCGCGACACGATCCTGCGCCAAATTGCGCATCCGGTGCCGATCTGCGCCGACGAAAGCGTGCACGAGGCGAAGGACCTGGAAGCCCTTGTTGGACTTTATGATGCCGTCAACATCAAGCTCGACAAATCCGGTGGGCTCACCGAGGCGGTGGTGCTGCGCGAGCGCGCCCGCGCGCTCGGCTTCCACATTATGGTCGGTTGCATGGTGGGCACGTCGCTGGCGATGGCACCGGCCGTGCTTCTGGCGCAGGGCGCCGATTTCGTCGATCTCGACGGTCCGCTGCTGCTCGCGAGGGACCGGGAGCCACGCCTCGTCTACGAGGGATCGTTTGTACTACCCCCCGACAGCACGCTGTGGGGTTGAGCGCGCCGCGAGCGCAATCAGCGCCAGGCCGATGAGCGCAATGGGGATCATGGCCAGAAAGCCGTCGACACCGAAGCGGTCGTAGAGCGGGCCCGACGCCAACGTCACCACGGCCATGAAGAAGCCGTTGAAGAAATAGGCGATGCCTTGCGCAGCACCCGTGCGTTCCTCCGAGACGGTCTCGCCGATCATCTTCTGCAAGCCGATCAGCACCATCGCCACAGACACCGCGTGCAGCGTCTGGACGCCGAAGAAGCCGGCGACGCCAAGGCCGAGCGGCCAGATCAGCGGAAAGGCGATCCAGCGCACGATTGAGCCGATGCCAGCGATCAGCATCACCCTGACGACGGGAACGGACCCGAGGATGCGCGTAAACATCACAAACATGCACACCTCGGCGACCACGCCCCAGGCCCACAGCAGGCCAACGACGGTGTCGCTGATGCCGATCGACTTCCAGTAGATCGAGACGAAGCCGTAGAGAAAGGCATGGCTGGCGGTGATGATGCCGACGCCGAGGGTGAAATAGAGGAAATAGGCATTGAGAAGCTTCGGCGCCGAATGCTGGATGTCGGTCGCCGACAGCGGCGAGGCGCGGCGCGGACGGCCGAGCCTCGGCGCCAGCAATCCTGCGGCGAGTGCCGCGCCCAGGGCAACGAAGATGATCGCCGGCACCGCCTCGGCGCCGGTGCGCGCCAGGATGAAGCCGCCGACGACATTGGCGCAAAGATAGGAGATCGAGCCCCATTTGCGCATGCTAGTGTAGTTGGAGCCGAAACGGCGCACGCCCGATAGCGCCAGCGAATCGGCGATCGGCGAATGCGGCGTCCAGACGATGGTCAGCGCCAGCGAGACGGCAAGCACGACGGCGTAGCTGGGCGGCAGGAAGTAGCCGGCGGAAAGCACCATCGAAACCGCGACCAGCGCGATATAGACATGGGCGCGGTCCCTCGCCCGATCGGCAAGCGCAGTCAGCAGCGGCGTCGTCACCACACGCAGGAACATGGGCGCGGCGAGGATCACCGCGATCTGCCCGGCATGGAAACCCTTGGCCTGCAGCCAGAGCGGGAAGTAGGGCAGATGCGTACCGAGCGACACGAAGAGCGTGGCGAAGATCAGGCTCATGCGCAGCTCGAAATGGCGTGGCTTGATGAGTTGTTCAGGCGAGAGCGGCGGCAGGGACATGAATCGATCCAATCACGCCACGGTCGACCGCTCGCGACGTATGTCGATCCCTTAACATGGAGAAAAACCGTGCGAAACCGGC
The DNA here is from genome assembly GCF_003952505.1 of Mesorhizobium sp. M4B.F.Ca.ET.058.02.1.1. Classification (NCBI taxonomy): domain Bacteria; kingdom Pseudomonadati; phylum Pseudomonadota; class Alphaproteobacteria; order Hyphomicrobiales; family Phyllobacteriaceae; genus Mesorhizobium; species Mesorhizobium sp. M4B.F.Ca.ET.058.02.1.1. The sequence continues at coordinate 1,055,399 of NZ_CP034450.1, forward strand.
TGGACTAATCGATTAGCGCGAGCTTGCGGCCGCAGGGGCTTGGCGTCACGCCGCCTGCACGGCCCTGCCCTTGATGTTGACGGGAACCAGCACATCCTTGCCGGCCGGAGCCTCGGGCAGGACATGCGCCCAGGTCAGGATTTCCATGCGCCCGTCGAAATGCTCGACAACCGCCGTGCAGCTTTCCACCCAATCGCCGGTGTTGATGTACTGCACGTCGCCATAGCTCTCGATCGCGGCGTGGTGGATGTGGCCGCAGATGACGCCGTCGACATGCGAGCGCCGCGCTTCCTCGCTCAGCACCGTCTGGAACGAGCCAATGAAGTTCACCGCTTTCTTGACCTTGACCTTGGCCCAGGACGAGAACGACCAGTAAGGCAAGCCGAGCAGATGACGCAGCTTTGTAACGACCCTATTGACCATCATCGCCGCGTCATAGGCGTAATCGCCGAGATAGGCGAGCCAGCGCTGATTGTGCACCACCGTGTCGAACTGGTCGCCATGGATGACCAGCAGGCGGCGGCCGTCGGCGGTCTCGTGGATGGCACGGTCGGCGACGACGATGCCGCCGAAATGCACGCCCTGGAACTGGCGGGCGAACTCGTCGTGGTTGCCGGCAATGTAGGTGATGCTGGCGCCCTTGCGCGCCTTGCGCAGCAGTTTCTGCACGACATCGTTGTGACTCTGCGGCCAGTGCCAGCTTCGCCTGAGTCGCCAGCCGTCGACGATGTCGCCGACCAGATAGATGATATCGGCGTCGTGGTGCCTGAGGAAATCGATCAGGAAGTCGGCCTTGGCCGCCTTCGACCCCAGGTGGATGTCGGAGATGAACATCGAGCGGAAAGTGCGGGGCTCTGGGCCGGACATAGCTTGTCACCGTTGCTTTCGCAGAGCCTGTGCCACGATTCATGCAACAACCGTATGACGGTTGCGATTGGTCCAGCCGAAGGGCTAGCTTGCCGCGCTCGACAAAAGGAGAAGACCGTCATGGATCTCGGCATTCGCGGAAAGAAGGCCATTGTCTGCGCGTCCAGCAAGGGGCTAGGGCGCGGTTGCGCCATTGCGCTGGCCGAGGCGGGCGTCGACCTCGTCGTCAACGGCCGCAATGCGGAGCTCTTGGCAAGGACCGCCGCCGAGATCCGTGAAAAATTCGGGGTCAAGGTGATCGAGATCGCCGGCGACGTGTCGAAGCCAGAGGTGCAGAAGGCGCTGCTTGCGGCCTGTCCCGATCCGGACATCCTGGTCAACAACAATGGCGGCCCGCCGCTGCGCGATTTCCGCACGCTCGACCGTGACAAGATCCTCGAAGGCGTCACCCAGAACATGGTGACGCCGATCGAGCTGATCCAGGCGGTGATCGACGGCATGGCCAAGCGCGGCTTCGGCCGCATCGTCAACATCACCTCGCTGTCGGTTTATGTGCCCATCCCCGGGCTAGACCTCTCGTCGGGCGCGCGCGCCGGCCTGACCTCGTTCCTTGCCGGCGTAGCGCGCACGGTGGTCGACCGCAACGTCACCATCAACAGCCTGCTGCCGGGCAAGCTCGACACCGACCGGCTGCGCGGCCCGCATGAAGCCGGCACGGCCGAGGAGCCGGCGGCAGCGGCGGCGCGAAAAGCCCGCATCAGCGCCGACGTGCCGGCCAAGCGTCTCGGCACGCCCGAGGAATTCGGCCAGATCTGCGCCTTCCTGTGCTCGGTCCATGCCGGCTATCTCACAGGGCAGAACATTCCAGTCGATGGCGGCCTTTACGTCAGCGCGTTCTGACCTGCCGGCAACGCCAGCCGCCCGCCATATCGCAGAGTCCCGACACAAGGGGCTGAAATAACTCGGCTATTTGCGCTTCGCCGATGTGAACGCCGATGGCGTCATTTGGCGTCGCGAACAGTGCGGGCCGCATGCTGGAGCTTTTGATCGTCGCCCCTGTTTTGATGCAATTCCCGACGGAAAACCGTTTCACACTTTTCCTGGAACTGCTCTAAAAGGCTGCGAAGCAGAAGCGCAAGGAGGCCGGCATGGACAGCGAGAACAAGAAACCGGCCCGGTCGGACCTCGACGAGGCCGCTCTCTACTTCCACAAGCATCCCATTCCCGGAAAGCTGGAGATCCAGGCGACCAAGCCGCTCGGCAACCAGCGCGACCTGGCACTCGCCTATTCGCCGGGGGTCGCCGCCCCTTGCCTCGAGATCCGCGACGACCCGGCGACCGCCGCCGACTATACGGCGCGCGCCAACCTTGTCGGCGTCGTCTCCAACGGCTCGGCGGTGCTCGGCCTTGGCAATATCGGGCCGCTCGCCTCGAAGCCGGTGATGGAAGGCAAGGCGGTGCTGTTCAAGAAGTTCGCCGGCATCGACGTCTTCGACATCGAGATCGACGCGCCGGAAATCGAGCGCATGGTCGAGACGGTCGCGGCGCTGGAGCCGACCTTCGGCGGCATCAATCTCGAGGACATCAAGGCGCCGGAATGTTTCGAGGTCGAGGAGCGGCTGAAGGCCCGCATGGGCATCCCGGTGTTCCATGACGACCAGCACGGCACGGCGATCATCGTCGCTGCCGCGGTGCTCAACGGGCTGGAATTCGCCGGCAAGACAATTGCCGACATCAAGATCGTCACCTCGGGCGCCGGCGCCGCCGCGCTCGCCTGCCTCAACCTCCTGGTCTCGCTTGGCGCCAAGGTCGAGAACATCTGGGTCACCGACCGTTTCGGCGTCGCCTACAAGGGACGCCTCGAGGAGATGGACCGCTGGAAGGACCCCTATGTGAAGGACACGGAGGCGCGCACGCTGGCCGATGTCATTCCGGGCGCCGATGTCTTCCTCGGCCTTTCCGCCGCCGGCGTGCTCAAGCCTGAATTGCTGCAGCACATGGCGCCGAAGCCGCTCATCCTGGCGCTGGCCAACCCCAATCCGGAGATCATGCCGGAGGCAGCGCGCGCGGCGCGTCCGGATGCGATGATCTGCACAGGCCGCTCCGATTTTCCCAATCAAGTCAATAATGTGCTGTGCTTTCCTTACATCTTCCGCGGCGCGCTCGACTGCGGCGCCAGCGCCATCAACGAGGAAATGAAGATGGCGGCGGTCAGGGCGATCGCCGCCCTTGCCCGCGAAGAGCCGTCGGATGTCGCCGCGCGCGCCTATTCGGGCGAGACGCCGATCTTCGGGCCCGACTTCCTGATCCCCTCGCCCTTCGACCCGCGCCTCATCCTGCGCATCGCGCCGGCCGTCGCCAAGGCCGCCTGCGACACGGGCGTGGCGACCAGGCCGATCGCCGACTTCGCCGCCTATATCGACAAGCTGAACCGCTTCGTCTTCCGCTCCGGACTGGTGATGAAGCCGGTGTTCTCGACCGCCAAGGCATCCAGCGCCAAGCGCGTCATTTATGCCGACGGCGAGGACGAACGCGTGCTGCGCGCTGCCCAGGTGGTGCTGGAGGAAGGCATCGCCGAGCCGATCCTGATCGGCCGTCCGCATGTCATCGAAGTCAGGCTGAAGCGCTACGGATTGCGTATCAAGCCCGGCGTCGATTTCGGCCTGATCAACCCGGAAGAAGATCCGCGCTACCGCCACTATGTCGACTTGCTGATCGAGCTTGCCGGGAGGCGCGGCGTGACGACGGAAGCGGCGCGCACCATGGTGCGCACCGACAATACAGTGATCGCGGCGCTGGCGCTGAAGCGTGGCGATGCCGATGCCATGGTCTGCGGCCTCGAAGGCCGTTTCGAGCGGCATCTGCGCAATGTGACGCTGATCATCGGCCCCGCGCGGGCATCAAGGATCGGGACCTGTCCACGCTCTCCATGCTGATCTCGCAGCGCGGCATCATCTTCCTCACAGACACCCACGTCTCGGTCGATCCGACGGCCGAGGAAATCGCCGAGATGACGGTGCTGGCGGCGGAGGAGATCCAGCGCTTCGGCATCGAGCCGAAGGCAGCGCTGCTGTCGCATTCGGATTTCGGCTCGCGCGATTCACCCAGCGCGCTGAAGATGCGCCAAGCGGCGGCGATCCTGGCCCGCATCGCGCCGGAATTGCAGTGCGATGGCGAGATGCATGCCGACTCGGCACTGTCGGAGCACCTGCGCCAGCGCGTCTATCCGCATTCGCGGCTGAAGGGCGAAGCCAATCTGCTGGTGTTCCCGAACCTCGATTCGGCCAACATCACGCTGACGGCGCTGCGCACCATGATGGATGCACTGCATGTCGGGCCGATCCTGCTCGGCACCGACAAGCCGGCGCACATCCTGACGCCTTCGGTGACCTCGCGCGGCGTCGTCAACATGACGGCGCTTGCGGTGGTCGAGGCTGCGCACAAAGCGCAGGCGGTCGTCAACCTGGGCTGAGGGCGGATTTGGCGGTAAGCTGCTGTCACGTTTGGTTGCAGACTCAACTGCAACCGGCTGTAGAGTAAAGACAGGTTTAACCGCGGACGCGCTAGCTTGAGCGACGAGCTGGCAATCGGGGTTTCAGGCGAATGAAGGGCGTGGGGTTGAAGCTGACCCACCTTGCGGCGTTGCTCGTGGCGCTGGCGTTGTCCGTCGTCGCCGTGACAGAGCCGCAGGCCGCTTCGCGCATCTGCCGTCAGCTCGAAGATGAACTCACTGCTGCTCGCGGCGATGGCGGCGGACCGAACCTGATCCGCAAATATGACGACGCCGTCGCGCGCCAGCGCGAGCAGCTGGCGAAGGTGCGCAATCGGGCGAGCGATGCCGGTTGCGGCTTTTCGCTGTTTTCGCGCAACGTCAACAAATGCGCAGCGATCAACGCCAACATCGACCGCATGAACGCCAATCTCGACGCCCTGCTGGCGAAGCGCGAGCGGCTTGCCAGCGGCGGCTCGCGACGCGACCGAAGCCGTATCCTTGCGGCACTCGACGCCAATGGCTGCCGCGACGATGAGATCGCGCCGAGGCACGCCCCGCTTGAGGAGAGCGCGCGCAACAATGGCGGCGGCAATCTGTTCGAACAGCTTTTCGGCAACGGCGACCGCGAGATCGAAACGCTCGACATGCCCGATTTGCCGGATGTGCCGCCAGACGATCCCAGCGAACGCAACATTCGCCGGGTGATCAACCAGCCCGACGGCATGGACTTGCCGCGGCTGAACGACGACTTCCACACCGTGTGCGTGCGGACCTGCGACGGCTATTTCTTCCCGATGTCGAACGCCGCCTCTTATGGCGATTTCGAGCGCGACCAGAAGAACTGCGAATCGAGTTGCCCTGGCACGGAGATGCAGGTGTTCTACACGCGCGACATGGACGGCGACGCCGGCGCGATGACATCGTCGGTGACCGGCAGGCCCTACAGCGAACTGCCGACGGCTTATCTCTACAAGCAGACCAACATGGCGCGGCCACCGGCCTGCGGCTGCAACGCGCAAGCGCAGAATTTCGAGATCATCGCCGGCAATCCGCCGAACCCCGAGCAGTCCGAGCCCGAAGCGGCCTCCGCGCCGTTCGCTCCCTTGCCGGCCGCGAAGCCGGATCCGGGCGCTGATCCCGAGACGCTGGCCAATGCCGAGGGCGGGCTCGACCGCGATGCCATCAAGCGCCTGGCCGAAAAGCCGGCAACATCGCCGGTATCGGCGTTGCCGCCCGAGCAGCGCAGGGTCAGGGTCGTCGGGCCAGCGTTCCTTCCCGACCCAGCAGGGGCAATAGATCTGCAAGCTCCGGCCCGGAAGGCTGGCCGGTAAGCGCCAGCCTGAGCGGCATGAACAGCGCCTTGCCCTTGCGGCCGGTTGCTTCGCGGATCTTGCCAGTCCAGTCCTTCCAGACGGTGCCGTTCCACGGCTCCTCCGGCAAGAGATCGAACGCCTGGTGCAGGAATTCGCGGTCCTCGCCGGAAAACTCCGCCGGTTCGTGCGGCCCCTGACCCACGATACGCCACCAGGCCAGCGCGTCGGGCAGGCTGTCGAGATTGCCTCGTACGGCCAGCCAGAACGGCTCCGCCTTCTCCCCTGAAACACCCAGCACGATCAGCCGGTCGCGAGCCTCGGCAAACGGCATATGGTGCATCAGCGTGCGGTTGAGCACGAACAGCTCGTCCGGATCGAACTTGGCCGCCGATTTCGAGGTCGCGGCCGGATCGAAATGGCCCGCGAGTTCGGAAAGATCGTGCGCTGCCGCGACATTCTCCGAGGTGCCTACCAGCACCGCCAGCGAAGCGACCGCCATCGGCTCGATGCCGTCCTCGCGCAGGCTCTCGATCGACAGCGCGCCAGTGCGCTTCGACAGGCCCTCGCCAGAGGCCGTGGTGAGCAGGTTGTGGTGGCCGAAGACCGGCGGCTCGGCGCCGAGCGCTTGGAACAGCGCGATCTGCACGCCGGTGTTGGTGACATGGTCGTCACCGCGGATGACGTGGCTGACGCCCATCTCGATGTCGTCGACCACCGATGGCAGCGTGTAGAGATAGGTGCCGTCCTCGCGCACCAGCACGGGATCCGACAGCGAGGCGAGATCAACGGTCTCCTCACCGCGCACCAGGTCGTTCCAATGGACCTCGGTGCGTTCGGGCTGCAGCGGGTCGCTGGTGAAGTTCGGCAGCAGGAAGCGCCAATGCGGGCGTCGACCGTCGGACTGGTATTCGGCGACCTGCTCCGGCGTGAGCGTCAGCGCCTCGCGGCCATAGACGGGCGGCAGCCCGCGCGTACGGCGCACCTTGCGGCGCAGGTCGAGCTCTTCAGGCGTCTCGTAGCAGGCATAGAGCACGCGCGCGGCCTTCAGCCGCTCGACCGCCGCGTCATAGATCTCGACGCGCCGCGACTGGTATTCGGTGGCGTCGGGGAAGATACCCAGCCAGTGCAGGTCGTAGAGGATCGAATCAGCGAACTCCTGCTTGGAGCGGGCGATGTCGGTGTCGTCGAAGCGCTGGATGAAACGGCCCTTGTTGTTCATGGCGAACAGCCAGTTGAACAGCGCGGTGCGTGCATTGCCGATATGGATACGGCCGGTCGGCGACGGGGCGAAACGGACGGTTACTGTCATGAGCGGGGCGTAGCGGATGCTTTTCCGGTTGACAAGGCGCGCCCCCGCGCGAAGGGCAAGACATAGTGCAAGCCAGCTAAAATGAAAAGGCAGAGCGGCAGCATCGCCGGGGTGGCCTTGCGCACGCCCGCCGATGACCGCCAAAACCAGGCTCTCCGACGCGGTCCTCTGTCCCCGTTATCCACATCTGTGACACACAAGATATTGGGGTCACAAAAGCTACGTAAACGAATCCTTGACGGCGCAAAACGAGTCGCCTTTTATAGGCCATGCGTTCCTGTTGAGAGCGCGACCGGAGAGTTCAGAGGCCGGTCTTTTTTCCAGATTTTGTGCGTTTTGCCCACATTTCCGCCCTTTTGCGAGGCCGGCGGAAGCGTTGGGATTGGTGGGGCTTGGGTGGCGAAAAGGGAGAATTGTCGGACTGGAAAAAATGATCTGTTAACACTATATTTAGTGTTTGCAGGCAGGTTCGACCCTAGATAGTGTGAAGCCCTCGATCGGGGGAATCGCGAAAAAGTTTCAAGTTTTGAGGGACCCGCAGGGGTTCGTCGGCGAGTTGGAGAGGCGCTTCGCAAGAAGTTTGGCCAACGCGCCGCGCGACGACTGCGAAGGAGATGCCGGCGTCGTCAAGATGCCGGCAAACGGCGGACCGCGCGTTTCGCTTTCGGGGCATGAATCCCTGGGGAAAGGCGCTATATATAGACACAAAGGACCGGACCAATGCGCATCGAGCGTCGTTTCACCAAGCCAGGACAATCCGCCTACGCGGAGATCGAATTCCGCAAGGCGCTTTCCGAGATCAAGAATCCGGATGGCTCGGTGGTGTTCCGCCTGGACAATATCGACGTGCCGGCGCAGTTCAGCCAAGTCGCCGCCGACATCCTGGCGCAGAAGTATTTCCGCAAGGCCGGCGTTCCCGCTCGCCTGAAGAAGGTCGAGGAGAACGACGTCCCCTCCTTCCTGTGGCGCTCGGTCCCCGACGAGGCCGAACTCGCCAAACTCCCCGAGGCCGAGCGCTATGGCTCCGAGATCGATGCCCGCCAGGTCTTCGACCGCCTCGCCGGCACCTGGACCTACTGGGGCTGGAAGGGCGGCTACTTCAAGTCCGAGGAAGACGCACGTGCCTTCCGCGACGAGCTTGCCTATATGCTGGCCACGCAGCGCGTCGCGCCGAACTCGCCGCAATGGTTCAACACCGGCCTGCACTGGGCCTATGGCATCGACGGCCCGAGCCAGGGTCACTTCTACGTCGACCCCTTCACCGGCAAGCTGACCAAGTCGAAGTCCTCCTACGAGCATCCGCAGCCGCATGCCTGCTTCATCCAGGGTGTGCAGGACGACCTCGTCAACGAAGGCGGCATCATGGACCTGTGGGTGCGCGAGGCGCGCCTGTTCAAATACGGTTCGGGCACCGGCTCCAACTTCTCGCTGCTGCGCGGCGAAGGCGAAAAGCTTTCGGGCGGCGGCCGCTCGTCCGGCCTGATGAGCTTCCTCAAGATCGGCGACCGCGCGGCGGGCGCCATCAAATCGGGCGGCACGACACGCCGCGCCGCCAAGATGGTCATCGTCGACGTCGACCATCCCGACATCGAGGAATTCATCGACTGGAAGGTCAATGAAGAGCAGAAGGTCGCCTCGCTGGTGACCGGCTCCAAGATCGTCAAGAAGCACCTCGAAGCGATCATGAAGGCCTGCGTAAATTGCGAAGGCCATGACGACGACTGCTTCGATCCGGCGATCAACACCGCGCTGAAGCGCGAGATCAAGGCGGCCAAGAAGGACGCCGTGCCGGAGAACTATATCTACCGCGTCATCCAGTTCGCCCGCCAGGGTTACACCTCGATGTCGTTCAAGACCTACGACACCGACTGGGATTCGGATGCCTACCTCACCGTTTCCGGCCAGAACTCCAACAACTCGGTGTCGCTGAAGGACAACTTCCTGCGCGCCGTCGAGGCCGATGGCGACTGGCAGCTCACCGCCCGCAAGGACGGCAAGGCGCTGAAGACGCTGAAGGCGCGCGACCTGTGGGAAAAGATCGGCTACGCGGCCTGGGCGTCGGCCGATCCCGGCCTGCACTTCAACACGACGATGAACGACTGGCACACCTGCGCTTCGGCCGGTGCGATCCGGGCCTCCAACCCGTGCTCGGAATACATGTTCCTCGACGACACGGCCTGCAACCTCGCCTCGATCAACCTTCTGCCCTACCGCAATGCCGACGGCACGATCGACATCGCCACTTACGAGCACACGGTGCGGCTGTGGACCATCGTGCTCGAAATCTCGGTGATGATGGCGCAGTTCCCGTCGAAGGAGATCGCCAAGCTCTCCTACGAATACCGCACGCTCGGCCTCGGCTACGCCAATATCGGCGGCCTGCTGATGACCTCGGGCATACCGTACGACTCCCACGAGGGCCGCGCCATCTGCGCCGCGCTTACCGCGATCATGACCGGTACGGCCTACGCCACATCGGCCGAGATGGCCGCGGAGCTCGGCGCCTTCCCAGACTATGACCGCAACGCCCAGAACATGCTGCGTGTCATGCGCAACCACCGCCGCGCCGCCTATGGCGACAAGGACGGCTACGAGAAGCTCGCCGTCAATCCGGTGCCGCTGGTCGCGTCCGATCTGAAGCAGCAGGCGCTCGCTGAGCATGCCAAGGCGGCCTGGGACCGCGCCATCGAGCTCGGCGAGGAGCACGGCTACCGCAATGCGCAGGCAACCGTGATCGCGCCGACCGGCACGATCGGCCTGGTCATGGATTGCGACACCACCGGCATCGAGCCCGACTTCGCGCTGGTGAAGTTCAAGAAGCTCGCCGGCGGCGGCTACTTCAAGATCATCAACCGCGCCGTGCCGGAAGCGCTGCGCACGCTGGGCTACTCCGAAAGCCAGATCGCCGAGATCGAGGCCTATGCGGTCGGCCACGGCAACCTCAACCAGGCGCCCGGCATCAATCCCGGCTCGCTGAAGGCCAAGGGCTTTTCCGACGACAAGATCGCGGCGCTGAACGCGGCGCTGAAGTCGGCCTTCGACATCAAGTTCGTCTTCAACCAGTGGACGCTGGGCGCCGACTGGGTGAAGGAGACGCTCGGCTTCACCGACGAGCAGCTCGGCGATTTCTCGTTCGAGATGCTGCCGGCGCTTGGCTTCTCGAAGAAGGACATCGAGGCCGCCAACATCCATGTCTGCGGTGCCATGACGCTGGAAGGCGCGCCGTTCCTGAAGGCCGAGCACCTTGCCGTGTTCGACTGCGCCAGCCCCTGTGGCAAGATCGGCAAGCGCTCGCTGTCGATCAACAGCCACATCCTGATGATGGCGGCGGCGCAGCCCTTCATCTCCGGCGCCATCTCCAAGACCATCAACATGCCGAACGAAGCGACGGTCGAGGACGCCAAGAACGCCTATATGCTGTCGTGGAAGCTGGCGCTGAAGGCCAATGCGCTCTACCGCGACGGCTCCAAGCTGTCGCAGCCGCTCAATGCCTCGCTGCTCGCCGATGGCGAGGAGGATGAGGACGAAGCGGTCGAACAGCTGATCGCGGCGCCCGCCGCGCAGCGCGCCGTGCAGGTGACGGAAAAGATCGTCGAGCGCGTGGTGGAGCGGCTCTACCGCGACCGCGAGAAGCTGCCGAACCGCCGCAAGGGCTACACGCAGAAGGCAGTCGTTGGCGGCCACAAGGTCTACCTCAGGACCGGCGAGTTCGACGACGGGCGCCTCGGCGAAATCTTCATCGACATGCACAAGGAAGGTGCTGCCTTCCGCGCCATGATGAACAACTTCGCCATCGCCATCTCGCTCGGCCTGCAGTACGGCGTGCCGCTCGACGAATATGTCGAGGCCTTCACCTTCACCAAGTTCGAGCCGGCCGGCATGGTGCAGGGCAACGACGCGATCAAGAACGCGACGTCGATCCTCGACTACGTGTTCCGCGAGCTCGCCGTTTCCTATCTCGCCCGCCACGACCTCGCCCATGTCGACCAGTCGGACTTCGACAAGACAGCGCTCGGCCGCGGCATCACCGAGGGCAAGGCGACGCCGTTCTCGAAGGGCCTGACCCGCGGCGTTTCGCCGGTCAAGCTAGTCTCGGGCGCCGGCGGTGATCCCAAGGGCTTTGGCGGCTCAGCCCCGACGACGTCCCCTGCCCGCGCGGCGCCCACCGCCTTCTCCGGCTCCAACGTCCTGACGCTGAAACCGGCGAGCGACGAGGCCATCGCCTACAAGCGCGACTATGAGGAGCGCGCCAGGGAACTTGCCGAGGACATCGTCGAAGAAGAAGCCGAGGTTTCCAGCACCGAGGCACTGTTCACAGACGCCGCCGCGCAGGAAGCCGCCGACGCCAAGAAGCTCGCCGCGACACGCCGCCAGCAGTCGTTGCTGCAGGGCTACACCGGCAACGAATGCTCGGAGTGCCACAACTTCACCATGGTGCGGAACGGCACCTGCGAGAAGTGCGACACGTGTGGAAGCACGAGCGGGTGTAGTTGAGAAACTCCCAGCGATTAAAATTTTCTTCGACGCTAGCGAAGGCCTGGTGCAAGCCAGGCCTTTGGCTTTGCGCGACAATTCGCGATTTGATATCGTGTTGCTGATTTCCTAATTCATAAGAATTAGGTCAGAGATTCATGGAATCATGTAATCTGCGAATGCAGGCTGAAGGGAGATCACGATGTATGCGATCAAAAGTACGCACGTTGACCCGACAGAAGTCCAACGACTGGTAAAAGAAATCAGCGAACTGATAGCCAATGCCGATTCGCTTCTGTCCGCGCGGGAAGTGCAACAGAAGCTTGATTCTGAGGGATCACATGAGGCAATTGCAAAAGCGCTGCGCGTTGCCATTGAACGGGGCGATGTCGAGATTTTGGACAATATGAAATTGCAAGTGTCAAATCGGGGGGATTTGCCGATTGCCGAGGTGGCTCAATAACGCACGCACAAAAAGACGCCATCAGCTAGGAAAGCGAGATCAGCGGCAGCCGTTTCAGCGCGACCGCGACAGGGTGTTATATAGCTCGGCTTTTCGACGATTGAGTGGCGTGACGCAAATTGTGCGCGCGGGTGAAGTTGACATATTTCACAATAGGCTGTCGCACACTCTTAAGGTCGCTCAGATCGGAAGGCGGCTGGCCGAGATGCTGTTGGAGCGACAACCTACCGAGGCAACTGAGCTTGGCTTGGATCCTGAGGTTGTGGAGGCGGCGTGCCTGATTCACGACTTAGGGCACCCGCCTTTCGGACACTTGGGAGAAAAGACCCTCAATCGCCTTGTAGAAGCAGCGGACGATAAGGACGGGTTCGAAGGCAACGCTCAATCCTTCCGCGTCGTAACGAAACTCTGTGTACGTTTCGAGGAAGCACCTGGCCTTGATCTAACTGCCGCTACGCTAGCGGCTGCATGCAAGTATCCTTGGCTACGTGAGAAAAGTAATCCAAATCGCTCAAAAAAATGGGGGGCATACGCGCTGGACAAGCGCGATTTTGATTTTGCTCGCGAATCCAGTGGATACGGAGACGAAAAAACCGTCGAGGCAGCGATCATGGACTGGTCTGACGACATAGCGTATTCGGTCCACGATATGGAAGATTTACATCGCGGCCGCCTGATCCCTTGGACATTTCTTAAAACAAATGACGGCCGAGAATTTCTTGTCAAAGCTGCTGCCGACGGCTGGCACAATGCCCCTTCCGACGCTGAAGGCCGACTAAGACTTGCGTATGCCAGAATCTTTGACGAGATCGCAGCACCTCTAGCCCCCCATATTCTGACAGAATCATACGACGGGAGAATTGAGCACAGGCAACAACTTAGATTCTTTACGTCACAATTAATTGGCCGCTACATTAACTCCACGTCTTTGTCTGCGAGATCAGGAGATGGTCTTGTCTTAGATCCTGAAAAAGTTGATGAAGTCATTCTGCTGAAGCAAATGACAAGGAGTTACCTTATTTTGAATCCATCCTTGTCGGCGCAACAACACGGGCAGAAACTGATTATAGAGTCTCTGTTCGATGACTTCATGAATGATGAAAAGAAAAGCATCGTCCCGGTTCGCTTTCAGCATTTATTCGAGCAACCAGACGTAGGTATTCCACGCGCCGTGGCAGACCTAATTTCTAGTCTCACCGAAAGTGAGGCCACGGGCTTATATCAAAGGTTACGCGGCTTATCGGCTGGATCTGTCCTCGATCCAATCGTTCGATGAAAGCTGCTTGCTGCGCTCATCTCGACCACTAGAGTAGATATCTCGGAGCCTATTGCTCGTTGCGGAGCTACCCATGCTCGACCACATCACCATCGAAGTCAGCGACCTCGCCAAGAGCAAACTCTTCTACGAAAAGGCTTTCGCGCCCTTGGCTACAGCCTCTCCTTCGGCAAGGAAGGCGTGGGCCTTCGATGAAGGCAACGGCTGCCTGTTCGAGACCCAGAGCACGGGCGAGAAACCGCCCCTCACCCACCTGCATGTCTCCTTCCGGGTAAAGAACAAGGCCGAGGTCGATCCGTGCTATCGGGCGGCGCTCGAGGCGGGCGCCGCCGACAATGGCGCGCCCGGGCCACGTCGGACTATGCGGAAAATTACTACGCCTCCTTCATGCTCGATCCCGATGGGTACAACATCGAGGCGATGATCAACGAGGCGTAGTGGGCGACGGCCCCTCGACTTCGTCATTCTAGGGCGGAGCAAGGAGCGAAGCGACGCGCGCAGACCCTGGAATCCATTCCGTGACTTTGAAGCGTTGCAGCGATGCAGAATTCTGCTCCGTTTGCACTCTTCGCCGAGGTCACGGAATGGATCCTCGGGTCTGCGCGCGTCGCTTCGCTCCTTGCTCCGCCCGTGGATGACGAAGCCGCAGTAGGGCCTCACTTGTGATCGGCATCGTCGGCCCAGTCATGCCGGCCTGACAGCCAGGAACGTGTTCCATTCCTCGCGATTGCGGCCCTCGTTGAAATCGTCCCTGATCAGGACCAGCCCGGCGCTTTCGATACGGGCCGCGAAGTCGTCCCGGCGCCACAGGACGGTATGATAGTTGCCGTCCGTCTCGCCGTCGCCATTGCGCATCGATACCAGGAAGGCGCCGCCTGGCCGCAGCGAGCCGGCTATCCTGGCGAGCACCTGATCGATCTGGTCGCGGGGCACATGGATCAGGACGGCGAGCGCAAGCACGGCATCGTAGGGGCCGCCGAGATCGTCGGTGAGGAGATCGAGAAGCTCGCCGTGCTTGCCGCGCGCAGCCTGCAGCTCGAGAAACCGCTTTGTCGCGTCGGTGCGCCGAACCTTGACGCCCAGGCCCTCCAGAAAGTCGGCGTCGTATCCCGCTCCGGACCCGACTTCGAGAATCTGGCCGGCGGTGCCGGCGATCGCCACAAGGCGCTTCAGCGACGCCTGCTCTCTGTCGTTAGGAACATGCCGCACGATTTGATCGTAGCGTTCCGCATAGTCCTCATAGGCGCTGATCGTTTGACGGCTCTTCGCCAGAGCCTGCGACAACGCATCCATCTTTCCCTCCCTCGCGTCGGTCAAGGCGCCGGATTTGCCTCAGCGAAGGGTGCCGGGAGGCACGCGTCCGTCGAGCATGCCGATGTCGCGCAGGAAATGGTCCGACAGTGAACGGCGGTCGAGCAGGCCGCGCGTGCGGGGCCTGAACGGCGCGATGAAGAGGTCGAGAACCGGTCGACGAAGCGTGTTGTAACGGGTGGTGGTCATTGCCGTGTGTCCTTTCGGGTTCGAGTTCGATGACCAGAGCATGCCGTTTTCCGGCCTTGGATTCCAATCGAACCTCGCGTAGCATGCATCAGGAGGATTGATGCGTCATGAGTTGGGAGCTGCCGCCGCTAGGCGCCATCCGAGTGTTTGAGGCCGCGGCGCGGCTGGGCAGTTTCACCAAGGCGGCCGAAGAACTCGGCATGACCCAGTCGGCGGCCAGCTATCAGATCAAGGTGCTGGAAGAACGCGCGGGAACGCCGCTTTTCATAAGAAAAACAAGACAGATCGCCCTGACCGAGGCCGGACAGCAGTTGGCGCCGCACGCATCAGGCGCGTTCTCGGCCCTGGCCGATGCGTGGGTCGCGACCAAGGGCGGCGCGACCGGCGTGCTGTCGGTGACGACCATGGAGACCTTCGCAACGAACTGGCTGGCCGTATGGCTTGGAACATTCCAGCTGATGCATCCCGATCTCGCCGTGAAGGTGAACACATCGCCCCGCCTAGTCGATTTCACGCGCGAGGACATGGATGTCGGGATACGCACGGGCACCGGAAAATGGCCCGGCCTGACGGCTCACTATCTGTTCAAGGCGGACTATACGCCAATGCTCAGCCCGAGACTGGCCGAGAGTGTGGGCGGCATCCACCGTCCCGAGGATCTCTACAAGGTGGCGCTATGCTGCGCCGACGATCCCTGGTGGAAAATCTGGTTCGAGGCAGCCGGCGTGCCGTTCGAACCCGATCGCGTCATCGCGGGTCCGACGCTGGGGTCGCAGGCTTACGATGCAATGGCGGCGCTGACCGACCAGGGCGCCGCTATCCTCACCCGCAACATCTACAATGCGCTGCTGGCCAAGGGACAGTTGATTCAGCCTTTTGAAGTGCTTGGATCCGATGGCGACGGCTATTGGCTGGTGCATCTGGAAAGCCGCCGCAATGCACCCAAGATCAAGGTGTTCCGCGACTGGGTGCTGGCTCAGACGGCCGAGATACGCGAGCGCGAAAGACGCGAGGCAAGGTAAGGGTAGGGTCAAGCCCGAGGATGACGACTGCGCGGGGTGCGACTCTCCTCCTCTCGGGGAGCCGGATCAATCCTTGAAGGTGATGCCGTATTTCGCGGCCTGTTCCTTCGGCATGTCCGCAAACGCCTGACGCACGGTATAGCCGCCGTAAACCTCGCCGCCGTTCTTGACCATCCAGTCCTCGACGTCGGCTTCCTCCACCGTCATGCGGTCGCCCATCTTGTACTTGGTGCCGTTGACAGGTTCGTCGGCAAGCAGGCCGATGAAGGTGCCGTCGCCCAGGCCGGTGAGCTGCATCCAGATGTGCTCGGTGGCGCCGTTCTGGGTGAGCGGGAACTTCACCGTGTAGGTGCCGGGCGTGCCAGCGGCCATCAGCTCGTGGAAGCGCGGCAGCGTCGAGTGGCCCTTGTTCTTGGCGGCCTGCATCGCCTTGTCTTCGGTGGAATAGGCGACGACGTTCTCCGTCATCGCGCGAGGCGCCGTCTGCGAGGCGCCCGGCGCCGCGGCCGGAATGGCCATCGGCTTGTCGCTCCGCCCATGCCCGAGCGCATTGAAAAGTCCGTAGCCGACAGCGGCCACAAAAACGATTGCCAGAACCGGATTGCGCATCGACCCCTCCATGCCCATTCATGCTCGGCCGCGCGGTGTTGCGCGCGGCATGCATGATTACGCGGATGTTACCAGCCCGGCATTGCAGGACCACTAAGGAAAAAGGTGAGTGGATCCTTAGCAAAACGCTGAAAATGCCGCCGGGGGATGGGGCAGCCTGCCGGTAATGGCATCAGCCGAGAGCGCTCAGTCGGCGTCGGCGACAGTCGTCTGTTCACCGGCCCAGGCCCGCCAGGCGCGCTCGTCGCCGTGGAAGACGTTGAGGTCGATGCGGCCCCTCACTCCGTGCGACAGGCCGGAGCCGGAATATTGCCAGAACAGCCATTTGCGGTCGGGATAGACCTTTGACGGATGGCGCGCGACAGCGCGCAGCCAGAACGGATAGTCGAGGAAGGCGCCGCGCAGATTGTCGCGATAGAAGTCGGGACTGGTATAGATGATCGGCCGCTGGCCGTAGTGGCGTTCGAGCTTGTCCATGAACACCTGCATCTTCTCCAGCACCGTGTCGCGCGACGGCCGCCGCTTGCAGGAGGATTCGCCGTTCCATTCGACATCGATCACCGGCGGCAGCGCGCCCTCGACCCGCGGCACGTTGCGGATGAACCAATCGGCCTGCTCGCCGGCGGTGCGGCACCAGTAGAAGAAATGATAAGCGCCGCGTTTCAGCCCGGCGGCATCGGCATTGCGCCAGTTGGTCCTGAACATCGGATCTAGATGGTCGCCACCATCGGTGGCCTTAATGTAGGCGAAGTTGGCGCCTTGGGCGCGCAGCTTTCCCCAGTTGACGTTGCCCTGCCAGCGCGAAACGTCGACGCCGTGCACCGCAAGGTGCCGGGGCGAGGCCCGACCGAAATTGATCGGCTTGGCATCGCGAAAGCCATATCGGGTGACGGGGCCGGCCAGCATCGCCGGCGCCGCGCGAGACAGCCGCTTCGGCGGCGCCACAAGCGCCGCCGGCTCGACCGGCGGTTCGACACTGTCGGAAAGATCAGGCGCAGGGAATGCCACCGTCTCTTCCTCGGCTAGGCCGAAGGGACGCGCATTCTCTTCAGGCAATGACGCCGGCGGCCTGATACGGGCGGTGCCGGCCATCGACACTGTCTCGTCGGTGGCTTCGGTCTCAGCAGTCGCGACGGCCTTCGCCACCGGTGCGCTTGGCCTGACGACGGAACTGGTGATCTCGTTGGACGGCACCTGCAAGGCGTCCATGCCCGATGTGGACGAGCAGCCGGCAAGGCACAGCGATGCAAGCACAAAACTGACGACGCCTGGGAACCGCATCTGGACCTGTACACGAAACAAAACAGGCCGAAGGCGGATTTGCCGCCGGCAGACACGATTCCTAACGAGAAATTGCCAATAAATGTTGAATCAAGTTGTTAGGGATAAAATGGCGGCTCCGACGGCAGGCTGCCGGTGCTCCATATCTCGCTTGACAAGCTCCGCCATAATATTATCCTCCACTAATCTTACATTGTAAGGCTAGGAATTTCGGGAGGGGAAGCCATGTCATCCGCCCTGTCAGAACTGGAACCCGTAATAGTGCCGGTGCCGCATCCGCCGGCCATCGCGATCGAAGACGTGTCGGGCGACTTCAGCCGCGCCATCGAGCGCGCCGAGGTCAATGCCTGGCTCGACCTCTACGCCGCGGCGCCGGCCGATTTCGCCGCGCGGCAAGGGCTTTCGATAGCCGCAGAAGGCGACCTCGCCTGGACCACCTGCACGACCATCCCGTTCATCCATTTCAACTGCGTGAAGAATCTCGGCGTCGACAGCCCGGCCACCGAAAGCCAGCTCGACACGCTGCTGGCGCATTACCGCGCTGCCGCCATTTCGCGGCCCTGGTTCTACGTCAATCCGCACACCGAACCTTCCCGGCTCAGATGCTGGCTCGAAGCGCGCGGCCTGCAGCGCCAGGGCGGCTGGGAGCGGATCTATCGCGAGGCAACACCGCTGCCGCCCGAACCGCTGTTCCCGGCCGATGGGCTCTCGGTCGATCGGGTGACGCAAGCAACGGCTGCCGAATGGGCCGGCTTCATCGATCGCCAGTACAGGCTGCCGACTTCACCCTGGCTGCTGGCGCTGGTCGGCCGCAACGGCTGGCATCATTACATGCTGAAGCGGGACGGCGCGGTGGCGGCGGTGCGCTCGCTGTTCATCGGCGCCGACGGCGCGGCCTGGAGCGGCATCGACGCGCCGGTGCCCGGCATCATGGCGCCGAGCTTCGATCTCGACGCAGTGCTTGGCGAAGCGCTGGTCCGCGATGGCCTGGCGGCCGGCGCGAAACTGTTCGTCGCCGACATCGAGGCGCCGCATGAGGAGCGCGACGGACCCGCCTATCGCAACTATGCCCGCCTTGGCTTCCGGATCGCATATTTCCGCAGCCATTACAGCTATTTGCCGGCTGCCTCGAATTAAGCAGCTAGGCTTGTTTCCGGACGGAAGACCGCTTCACACTCTTGCTGGAATTGCTTTAGACCCGCAGCCATTGCCGGAAGCAGTTCTTGGCGACCATGTGGGCCGGCGGCACCATCGGCTGGCCGGCGCGCATGTCGTCAGCCGCGCTGCCGCGAGCCCTCTCGAGCAGGGTGCGAAGCTCGGCTGGCTGCACGCGGTCGCGCTCCATCACGAGTCGGACCATCGGGTCGTTCAAAAGCTCGTCCAGGGTGTTGATGCTCTCGCTCATCCGTCTCCTCCTCGAATGCCGGCCCGCGCACGATAGATAGGCAGCCAATGATGGCCCGCCAATGACGCTTTGCCGGCTATGTCGTGAATCGAAGATGAAATTTTTGTGCAGGCGCTTCCCCTTCTCCCACCAGGGACAAGGTGGATCGGCGCGCAGCGCCGAGACGGTTGAGGGGTGCAGGAAGGATGAGACGTCGGCGTCTTCTGGAACACCCCTCATCCGACCGAGATTCGCTCGGCCACCTTCTCCCACAAGGGGTGAAGGTAAAACTCTACCCGGGTGGCAGGCCCTCATATTGCGGCAGGCCGTCGTCCAACCGCACCCAGGGCTGCTTCGAGGCCGTCCAGAAATGCATGTCGGGCTTGAACTGGGAAGGATCGTCGAGCGAGCCGGAGGTGATGCCAAGAATACCTCTGGAATCGCGCCTGGAAAACAGCGTCGCACCGCAGGCCGCGCAAAAGCCGCGCTTGAGGTCCGGCGAGGAGTTGACCGTCGCCACCTCGCCCTCGACGGTCACGTCGTCGATGCGAAACAGCAGCCGCGCGTTGAACGCCGCGCCGATCGCCTTCTGGCAGATCCGGCAATGGCAGACGCGTTCGTTGATCGGCGCCACCTCGGCGCGGTAGCGCACCGCTCCGCACAGGCAGCCGCCCTGATATTTCGTCATCGCCGGTATCCGTTCGCTCGGGAAGAATGCCGGAACCGTAGCCGGGCGGGGAGCTGCGTCAATTGAAAAGCTTTTATGGGAAGCCATCGGTTGCGATGATGCGACCGGCAGAGATGGCAGCGCGTCCAAAAGCACGCGGCCGCCTCCAGGGAGACGGCCGAATGAGATTGCCGACCCGCTATTCGGTTGCGCCGAGCATCTCGTCCCAGCTCTTCACCTTGGTCACGCCGTCGAGGAAGGGCAGTGCGGTGCCGGGCAGTTCCGGCGCGAAAAAGATGTCGTAGTGGGTGCGGTTGGGGATGATCGCCAGCCGGTTCTGCGACAGGTTCTCGCGCATCCAGCCGGCATCCTTCTGGCCACCGCCGAGCATCTGGAAGAACTTGATCTCGTGCTCGGGCTTGTACATGTCGCTGTCGCCATAGACGAGCATGACCGGCATTTTCAGCTTCGGCACATCGGCCGAGAAGTCGCGCTCGTTGCGCATGAAGGCGCCGAGCGTATCGAGCAGCCTAGGGAAATCGTCCGGATGCGGCGCCACGGCGACGTAGGATTTGTACATCGGCGTATCCTTCATGAACGGGGCCGCCGCCGCGCTCACCTGCGCCTGCTGCGGGCGCATCTCGTCGTAGAAGCCGTTGGTGGCATAGCCCGTCGACACCATCACCAGCCGGCGCACCGCCTCCGGGTGCTGGACAGCCATGCGGAAGGCGACGCCGCCGCCCAGCGAATAGCCCATGACGTCGACCCGGTCGTAGCCAAGCGCCTTGACGATCGCCGCCATGTCGTTGCCCATCGCTTCGACGCTGAACGGCCGCTCGCCAAGCGCCGTGCGGCCATGGCCCTGCAGATCGACGGCGATCACGGTGCGATGCGCGGCGAATTGCGGCAGGACCGGCGCGAACATGTCGGTGGAGCCGAGGCCGCCATGCAGCAGCAGCAGCGGCTCGCCCTTGCCGTAGATGGCGTAGTAGTAATTCAGGCCGTCGATCGGCAGCAGGCCGGATTTCTCCGGCTTCGCAGCGGCTTTGGTGGCAGCGGTCATGGCAGGCTTTGTCTCCTCGGATTGTGCATTTGGCGCGGCAATCAGGGCCACGGCCGAAGCGAGCAGGGCGAAAAACAGGGTCTTGGGCATTTGGTCTCCTCCAGTTGTGCCCCAAGGACGCGACGGCAGAGCGCAAGCCGACATGGCCGCGAGAAAATTTGCAGCAGATGCGAAATTGGTCAGTGGCGCTTGGCCTGCACCAGATAGGCGTCGATCTCGGTCTCGCCCAGCCATTTGGCGGCTTCCAGCCGGTGCAGGCCTTCAACCAGAATGTGGCGCTTGCCGTCGTGGCGGACCTGGATCGGCATTTTCATACCGTTTTCGAGAATGTCCTCGGCCAGATGGCGGACCGTTTCCGGATGCAGCGTCTTACGCCGCGCGGCGGGCACGTAGATGTCGTCGACCTTGACCTTTTGCACGCGCAGCATCCTGGCTCCCGGCGCTGAAATGTCACCCCGACATGAGATAGTCTGTTTGCCGGATATGGCCAAGGGCAAGCACTTGCTGGCCCGATCGTTTCCATTTGACGCTTGGCCGGCCAATGGTCTCAATGGCGGCCTGTTGGTTTCAGGTGTTCATTGACGCGACTGCCGACCGAATTCCCCGATTTCGGGCTGACGCCCGAGCAGCGTCGCGAGGCGGTGCGCGGCCATTATTACGAATGGCCCGGCATGGACGGTGCGCGCGGCGAGATCTGGTGCTACAGCGACCGTTTTTCGTACCGCCCCGGCGAAACGGTGGCGTTGCATGTCAGCGCGACGGCGCCACAATTCGGCATGAAGATTGTTCGCGACGGCGCCGCCGAAACACAGGTCTTCGAGAAAGCCGGCATCGCGGCGCGCTGGCAGGAGACGCCCGACCAATGTTCGGTCGAAGGCTGCGGCTGGGACGCCTCTTTCGAGTTCCGCGTCGGCGACGACTGGCCGTCCGGCGCTTATCGCGTCACGCTCACCGCCGAGGGCCGCAACGGCACGCCGATCCAAAGCCATCACCTCTTCATCGTCACGCCCCTGCCCGGCAGGAAACCCGGCCGTCTGCTGCAGGTCGCGGCGACAGGGACCTGGCTCGCCTACAACACCTGGGGCGGCTCCAACCACTATCAGGGCATCACCGGCCCGAACCGGGACCAATATGCGACGATGGTGTCGACGCAGCGTCCCTGGTGCCGCGGCTTCGTCGTGCTGCCGAAGGAGGCGCCGCGCGTGCCGCTGGAGGTCGCGGTGCCGCCGAAGACCGTGCCGCGATATCCGCACATGGAATGGGCTTTCGCCACCGGCCATTCGAAGAAATACGCCTCCTCAGGCTGGGCGAGCTACGACAGCCATTTCTTCCGTTTCGCCGAGCGCGCCGGCTACGCGGTCGACCTTACCAGCCAGCACGAGCTGCATTTTTCGCCCGACATCCTCGACGGCTATGACTGCGTCGTCTTCGTCGGCCATGACGAATACTGGACCTGGGAGATGCGCGATGCGGTTGACGCCTTTGTCGAGCGTGGCGGCCACGCGGCGCGCTTTGCTGGCAATTTCATGTGGCAGACTAGGCTGGAGGACGAAGGCCGCCGGCAGGTCTGCTACAAATACCGGGCGCGGGCCGAGGATCCCGCCTATCGCGGCGACGTCACCCGCGCCACCAATTCCTGGGAAGCGCCGGAGATCGGCCGGCCGGGTTCTGCAACCTTCGGCCTCAATGCCACCAGGGGCGTCTATGCCGGCTGGGGCGGCTGCGCGCCGCGCGGCGTGCGCGGCTTCCCCGTCTACCGCCCCGAGCACTGGGCCTTCGCCGGCACCGGCATCTACTATGGCGACCTGCTCGGCGCCGACAGCCATGTCTATGGCTACGAGGTCGACGGCCTCGATTTCGAGATCCGGGGCGGCCTGCCCTACCCGACGGCGACCAGCGACGCGCCGGACGGCCTTCAGGTGCTGGCCGTCGGCATGGCGAGCCAGGTCGAGGAAAGCGCCGACATTGCGATCGAGGATCAGTTCCTCACCGATGAGGATGGCCGCTTCACCGCCGAGACGCTGTTCGGCGAGGCAAGCGACGCCAACCTCGACAAGGTCAAGCGCGGCAATGGCATGATCGTCAATTTTCCGCGCGGCAAGGGCGAGGTGTTCCATGCCGGAAGCTGCGAATGGGTCGCCGGCCTGCTAAGGCAGGACGCGATGGTCGAGCGCGTGACGAAAAATGTTCTCGATCGCTATCTCGGAAAGTCCTGACATGCCGAAACCGCAAGTCCAGCCTGCCCCTGACGCCGAAGCGCGGCCGCGGTCGCATCTGTTCTATCTGTCCAGCCTGCGCCGGCCGCTCGTCGATCGCGCCGAAGGCATCTATTTCTGGACCAAGGACGGCCGCCGCTTCATAGACGGATCAAGCGGGCCGATGGTCGCCAATATCGGCCATTCCAACCGCAATGTGCTCGACGCCATGAAGCGGCAGATGGACAAGACCACCTTCGCCTACCGGCTGCATTTCGAGAACGAGCCGGCCGAGGAGTTCGCACGGGAGTTGGCGCGAAGACTTCCCGAGGGAATGGACCGTATTTTCTTCGTCTCCGGCGGCTCAGAAGCAACGGAATCCTGCATCAAGCTCGCCCGGCAATGGGCGGTCGCCACTGGCCAGCCCAAGCGCTGGAAGGTGATCGCACGCTTCCCCTCTTATCATGGCGGCACGCTTGGCTCGCTCGCGGTCACCGGCGATGATTCCCTGGCCGAAACCTTCAAGCCGATGATGCGGGCGATGCCGACCGTGCCGGCACCGACGGCGTGGCGCGACCGCGACAATCTTTCGATGGAACAGCGTGGCATTCGCTATGCCGACATGCTGGAGGAAAAGATCCAGACGGAAGGCCCGGAGAATGTGCTGGCCTTCATCATGGAACCGGTCGGCGGGGCAGCGACGGCTGCGCTAGTCGCGCCCGACAGCTATTATCCGCGCATCCGCGATATCTGCGACCGCTACGGCATCCTTCTGATCCATGACGAGGTGATGAGCGGCGCCGGCCGCACCGGCAAATTCCTCGGCGGCGACCACTGGAACTGCAGGCCGGACCTGGTCGCGCTGTCGAAGGGGCTGGGCTCGGGCTACGCGCCGCTCGGCGCGCTGGCAGCACCGAAGCGGCTGGTCGAGCCGCTGCTTGCCGCCGGCGGCTTCCAGCACGGCCACACCTATGCCGGCAATCCGCTCGCCTGCGCCGCCGGACTCGCAGTGCTCGGCGAGATGGATCGTCTCGACCTTATCGCGAACGCCGCCGCGATGGGCGACGTGCTGATCGGCGAACTGAGGGCGTTGCAAAAGCGCTTTCCCTTCATCGCCGACGTGCGCGGCAAGGGTCTGCTGCTCGGCGCCGAGATGGTTGCCGATCCGGAGACGCTGACGCCGATCGCGCCGGGCAAGAAGGCGACGCAGCGCCTGCTCGACCTCGCCTATGAACGCGGCCTCATCATCTACGGCCGCAAGGTCAAGGGCGGCGTCGACGGCGACAATTTCATGGTCGCGCCGCCGATGATCATCACGCGCGAGCAGATCGGCGAGATGATCGCCATCATCGGCGACTCGCTGGCAGCGCTCGCCGCCGAACTCGACCTGCCGGTCGAAACCTGAAGGGGTAGAACAAGATGGCGACGAGAAAAGTCATCATCACCTGCGCGGTCACCGGCTCGGTGCATACGCCGTCCATGTCGCCCTATCTGCCCGTCACACCAGACCAGATTGCCGCAGACGCAATCGCCGCCGCCGAAGCCGGCGCCTCGATCCTGCATCTGCACGCCCGCGATCCGAGGGATGGACGGCCGACGGCCGACCCGGATGTGTTCATGCAATTTCTGCCGCGCATCAAGCAGGCGACGGATGCGGTGATCAACATCACCACCGGCGGCTCCTCATTGATGACGCTCGACCAGCGGCTCGCCGCACCGCTCCGGGCCGAGCCCGAAATGTGCTCGCTCAACATGGGCTCGATGAATTTCGCGCTGTTCCCGATGCTCGACAAGCCGCGAGAGTGGCAGCACGAGTGGGAGCCGAAGCTGCTCGAAGCCACGCGCGACACGATCTTCAGGAACACGTTCGCCGACATGGAGACGGTGCTGGAAAAGCTCGGCAAGGGCTGCGGCACGCGCTTCGAGTTCGAATGCTACGATGTCGGCCACCTCTATTCGCTGGCGCATTTGCGCGATCGCGAGCTGGTGTCGGGGCCGCTGTTCCTCCAGTTTGTGCTCGGCATTTTAGGCGGCATCGGCCCCGATCCCGACAATCTCATCCACATGAAGCGCATCGCCGACAAATTGTTCGGCGACAGCTACCAATTCTCGGTTCTCGCCGCCGGCCGCCACCAGATGCCGCTGATCTCGATCGCCGCCGCCATGGGCGGCAATGTCCGCGTCGGGCTGGAGGACAGCCTCTACGATGGGCGGCAGTTGGCCAAGTCGAACGCCGATCAGGTGCGGCGCATCCGCTCGGTGCTGGATGGCCTGTCGCTGGAGGTCGCGACGCCCGCGGAAGCGCGCGAGATGCTGGCACTGAAGGGCGGCGACCGGGTGGCGTTTTGAAGTGCGGTGGGGTGAGATGATAGCGCCCAGTCCTACCCCCCTCTGGCCTGCCGGCCATCTCCCCCTCAAGGAGGGTGCCTTGGCGCCTTGCCTGTCGTGAGTACAGTCAACATCAGGCTCGGCCGTATCGACGACGCCGAAACCATCCATGCCGCGCTGCTGCGGATGAGCGCCCATATCGGCGCGCATCAGCAGATCACCTCGACAGCGGATGACCTTCGCCGCTACGGCTTCGGCGAAAAGCCGGCCTTCTCCGCCCTGATCGCCGAGGTGGACGGCGAGTTCGCGGGGCTCTGCCTGCACTTTCCGATCTTCTCGACCTGGATGGGCCGGCCTGGCGTCTATGTTCAGGACCTCTATGTCGAGGACCGCTTTCGCGGCCGCCGGATCGGCGAAAAACTGCTGCGGCGCGTGGCGAAGGAATGTCGCGCTGAAGGCGGCGTCTATCTCCGGCTCTCCGTCGACACCGACAACGAAACCGCCAAGGCCTTTTATGAAAGGCTGGGCATTGGCTGGTCGAGCTACGAACAGGCGCAGAAAATCGCTGGCGAGGCGTTCTTCGCCTTTGCGGATGCACCAGAGGACAATGCATGAAAACCTATTATGCCGAGGAACAGAAGCGCCACGATCCCAAGGCTTTTCTCTCCAGCGGCGCCCAGCAGCCGAATCCGGAAAAGGCGGAGCGCATCGAGAGGTTGCTGGCCGGCGCGAAAGCCGCCGGCTCGACGATCGAACGGCCGCGGAACCATGGGCTGGCTCCGGTCGCGGCGGTGCACACGCCCGAATATCTCGACTTCCTTGAGCATATTTTCGAGCGCTGGCAGCGTATCGAAGGCGCCTCGGCGGAAGTCATCCCCAACATCCATCCGATCGCCCGTGGCGGTTCCTATCCCGCATCTGCCGTTGGCCAGGCCGGCTACCATATGGCGGATACCGCCTGCCCGATCTCGGACGAAACCTGGAACAGCTCGCTGTGGAGCGCCTGGAGCGCCGTTGAGGCGGCCGAAGCGGTGATGGCGGGCGCGTCTTCGGCCTACGCGCTCTGCCGTCCGCCCGGCCACCATGCCTTTGCCGACGTCGCCGGCGGATTCTGCTTCATCAACAATTCGGCGGTCGCTGCGCAGGTGCTGCGAAGAAACGCGGCGCGTGTGGCGATCCTCGATGTCGACTTGCATCATGGCAACGGCACGCAGGGCATTTTCTACGCCCGGCCGGATGTGCTCACCGTCTCGTTGCATGCCGATCCGGTGCGCTTCTATCCGTTCTTCTGGGGGTATGCGGATGAGCGCGGCGAAGGCGCCGGCCTCGGCTACAATCTCAACCTGCCGCTGCCGCGCAAATCCGGCGACGCTGCGTTCCTCGAAGCGCTCGCGACCGCCTTCCGGCGCATCCGCGCCTTCGCGCCGGAGGCGCTTGTCGTGGCGCTCGGGCTCGATGCTTTCGAGGGCGATCCGTTCGCTGGCCTTTCCGTCACAACGCCCGGCTTCTCGCGCATCGGCGAGGCCATTGTCGGGCTCGGCCTGCCGACGGTGATCGTCCAGGAGGGCGGCTATCTGTGCGACGCGCTCAGCGACAATCTCACTGCTTTCCTGACCGGCTTCGGCGGCAAGCAGCGATGAGCAATTCCAGGAAAAGTGCGTAGCGGTTTTCCGTCCGGAATTGCGTGAAAGCAACGTGGCTCAGGCTCGCTGCTGCCTCAGCATGGCCACGACCCGGCGCACGCTTTCCAGCGTCTCGTCGATCTCGTCCGCCGTGTTGTAATGGGCGATGCCGATGCGCACGACGCCCTCGCCGGCCGGAATGCCGAGCTGATGGACGATCTCCCAGGCGTAGTTGTGGCCTGACCATAGGAAGATACCTTCGGCATTCATCTGCCGCACGATCGTCTCCGGCACGATGCCCTCTACGGTGAACGACACGGTCGGCACGCGTTCGCCGATCCGGCCCGGATCGGTGATGCCGTGGATGGCCAGGCCGGAAATACCGGACAGGCCGTCGATCAGTTTCTGCGCCAGCGTGTTTTCGTGGGCGATCGACACTTCGAACGCCCTGGCGATCCGTTGCCGCCGCGCGCCGCCCTCGCCGGCCGCCGCACCGAGATCGGCGAAATAGTCGACAGCGGCGGTGAGACCGGCCATCAGCTCGATCTGCGGCGTGCCGAGCTCGAAGCGTTCCGGCAGGCCGTTTGACGAGCAGCGGCATTTGTAGGGCTTGAGCGTGTCAATGAGGTCGCGTCGTCCCCACAGGATGCCGATGTGCGGGCCGAAGAATTTGTAGGCCGAGCACACCAGGAAATCGCAGCCGAGCCCCTGCACGTCGACCAGGCCGTGCGGCGCGAACTGCACGGCATCGACATAGACCAGCGCGCCTGCCTGCTTGGCTACGGCCGTCAGCGCCTTCACCCGGTTGATCGAGCCGGTGAGGTTCGAGGCATAGTTGAGCGCAACGAGCCGCGTCCTTTCCGAAAGCAGCGCGCGCAATGCCGCCTCCTCAAGCAGCCAGCTTTTCTCGTCGAACGGCAGGAGGCGCACGACGAGGCCAAGGTCCTCGGCAAGCTGCAGCCAGGGCGAGACATTGCCCTCATGGTCCATGCGCGTGACGATGATCTCGTCGCCGGGCTTCATGGCGCGGCCGAGCGTGCGCGACATGTGATAGGTCAGCGTCGTCATGTTGGCGCCGACGATGATTTCTTCTGGGCTCGCGGCACCGAGGAAATCGGCCATCGCCGCATGCGCGTCGTCGACCACCGTCTGCGCGGCGACCGTCGTTTCGAAAAAGCCGCCGAGATTTGCGTTGGTGGTGAGCAGGCATCGCGACACCGCGTCCGCCACCGCTTGCGGCACCTGGGTGCCGGCCGGGTTATCGAGATAGATGCGACGGCGGCCCTTGTCGGTCAGCGACAGCGCCGGAAATCTTCCCCGCACGGTTTCGATTGGAAAATTCATTGCTGTCCCCTCCCTTTTGTTATCGTTGGACAATTCTGATCAAGGACACGGATTGCCGACGCGCTGATGAACCGCATCGACCGCCTTCTGCATCTCCTCGGTCCATCTGACCTCGACCGAGGACAGCGCCATTTCCAGCTGCCAGATGGCCGTCGCGCCGATGATGTTGGAGGTGACAAAGGGCCTGCTCGAGACATAGGCATTGGCGAACATCGCCGGCTCCATGCCGAAGGAGCGCGCCAAGGTGTTGTATTCGAGCAGGACTTGCGCCGCATTCGGCGTCTCGTAGCGCTGGCCGCGGTTGAAGAGCTGCGAGCGCGAGCCTTGCGGGCGCGCGCCGTGATCGTATTTGCCGGTTAGATAGCCTTGCGCCAGCGGCGAATAGGGAAGGAAAGCAATCTCCTCGCGCTGGCAAACCTCGGCCAGGTTCACCTCGAAGGTGCGGTTGACGAGGTTATAGGCGTTCTGCAGTGACACGGGCCGCGGGCCGATGCCCCTGTAGGCTTCGGCAAGGTAGCGCATGACGCCCCAGGAACTCTCATTCGACAAGCCGAAATGTCGGATCTTCCCGGCCTTCACCAGCTCGTCGAACACGCCAAGCGTCTCGGCGATCGGTGTCTCGCCTGATGGAGCGCCTTCGGTGTCGGCCCGTCGCGCCACGGCGCCGACGCGGGTCGGGTTGGCGCCCCACGGAATATCCCGTTCCGGCCAATGGATCTGGTAGAGATCGATGTAGTCGGTGCCGAGCTTGGTCAGCGACTTCTCGACCGCATCGAAAATATCGGCGCGCGCGAGCTTGGACGGGCGGTCGCCGCGAAACCAGGTGTTGCCGGTGCGGCCGACAACCTTCGAGGCGATGATCACCTTGTCGCGATTGCCGTTGGCCTTCATCCAGCTGCCGATGATCTTTTCGGTCCGCCCCTGCGTCTCCGCCTTGGGCGGGATCGGGTACAGCTCGGCCGTATCGATGAAATTGACGCCGCGCTCAAAGGCCAGGTCCATCTGCGCATGGCCTTCGGCCTCGGTGTTCTGCTGGCCCCAGGTCATTGAGCCCAGGCAGATCTGCGACACAAGAAGATCGGTCCGACCGAGACGGCGTTTGTGCATGGGGGTTTCTCCGGCGGGGAACTTTGCGCGACGGCGCGGGGAGGAAGCCCGAGCATACTGCAAAGCGCGGGTGTTCTCCAACCCGGTCCAGACGACTTTTGCGTGAACTCTTAAGGGCTAGGGCCGGGCTCCGGCCATGGCGCGCCGCTTCGCTTCATCGATCAGCATGTTGGCCACCTGCATGCGGATCATGGCGCGCTGGCGCAGATGCGGGGCAACGCGGTCCGGGTGGTTGGCGAAAGCGAAACTGCGCCGCATGCGGCCAAGGTCAGCGCTCTTCACCGGATGATCGAGGCCAAGTTCGGCAGCGATCGCGTCGGGGTCGATCGGCGGCAGTTTTTCCTCCGGCCTTGCCTGCTCGCCGGCCAGCGCCAGCTTCGCCTGATCGAGCAGAGCGGCGAACTCGGCGGCGAGGTCGGCGCCGGCTTCACGATATTCGGCCGCGAATGTCTCGCCGGAAACCTTGATGCGGCCGGAATGGAGCTCATCGGCCACCGAGAGATAGTCGAACGGAATGGTCGGCCGCGCCGCCGCCTCCTCGCCCGCCTCGACCTTGTCGGAGGCAACGAAGAGATCGTCGAGCAAGGACGCGAAATCCCGCTTGGCTCCGGTGCCGATGTCAGCCTCCCGTCTCGTCAAGCACATATGTGAGACGGTCGCACCATAGAGCTTGCTCGTTAAAAATGAATGCCTTCGACGTTATCCAGTTTAGCCGTTCGCATAGCAAAAAAGCCGGACTGCATTCATGCAGCCCGGCAAGGTCGCCAGGAGTGGCGAGGAAAAAGCCGGCAACGTGCCGGCACCACGCCTACGTTCGACAGACCGTAAAAGTTTCAAAAAAATCGATTGTGACGAAAGAATCGTCCGGGCATGGCTGCCATGCAATTGCTGCACTGCACAATTTTAACATTCGCCCTATATGTTTGAGTCGGGAGGACCAACTAGGGGCCATGGATCATGGGGTTCTTCACCGAAATGTTCGCGCGGCCGCGGCCGCAGGACCATCAGCGCTACCGCGCAGCCTTGGCGCTGCTGCATTCAATGAGCAATGCCGACCGCGCCGACATCGGCATCAAGCCAGCCGATTTCCCGCGCATCGCGCGCGAAATGTCCACGCGCTGAGTCTGTCCAGCAAGAGGTTTCCCGGCAGCACCGGGAAACCTCAAAACTTTCAACGTCCAAGGAAAACCGCCTTGCCGAGCGGCACGCCATTGTGCCGCAGGATGTCGTAGGCCGTGGTCACGTGGAAATAGAAGTTGGGCATTGCGGCGTAGAGCAGGTATTGCGAGCCCGGCATCGAGATCTCGCGCCCGGTCAGCCTGAGTTCGATCGTCCGCTCCGCCGAGCCATCGAGGTCGGCTGCCGAAAACGTCGCCAGATGATCGACCGTCTTGGCGATGCGGACCTGCAGGTCGGCGAAACTCGCCTCATTGTCCTCGTATTTCGGCACTTCGCGGCCGGCGAGCCGCGACGGCGCGCCCTTGGCGTGATCGGTGGCGATCTGCACCTGCCTGGTCAGCGCGAACATGTCGGGGGCCAGCCGCGCGGTCAGAAACACCTGCGGGTCGATCTTGCGATCGGCTGCGTTCTGTTCGGCCAGCGACAGCACCTTGGAGAGTGATTTCAGCCTGGCCGAAAACACCGGCACCGAGGCGTCATACATCGAAATCGTCATGTTGCTTTCTCCTAGTCGAGCGACGGGAGCTAGCGCTTCCACAGGCGATTCTTCAAGCGTCACCGCGCCGCCGCAATCACCATGCTAGGTTTCCCTCGAGTGGAGGATCCCGATGAGACGCGCGTTTCTTGCAGCGACCACTTTTTTCGCTATCGCCATGGCGGGCCAGCAGGCGCTCGCCGCCGACCCACCCTACATCGACGACCGCTCGGATGCCGCTTCAGTCATCCGTTCGCTCTACAGCGCCATCAACCGGCATGAATTCGCCCGCGCCTGGGGCTACTATGGCGATACCAAGCCGGCAAAGGATTTCGACGCGTTCGTCAAAGGCTATGACGGCACCGATACGGTCGAGGTGAAGACGGGCGCGGTATCCGACGAGGGTGCGGCCGGCAGCATCTACTACAATGTCCCGGTCGCCATCCAGGCGACCGACAAGAAGGGCGAGGCCAAGGTCTTTGCCGGCTGCTATACGCTGCGCCAGGTCAACGGCCAGATCCAGGAACCGCCGTTCCAGCCGATCTTCATCGACAAGGGCGCGCTGAAGCCGTCGACCGCCGATTTCGAAGAGGCCGTGCCGGCAAGCTGCGGCGACGGCCCGCCGCCGCCGAAGAAGGACGAGGCGCTGGAGCAGGCGAAGAAGGCGTTCGCCGCCACCTATGCCGGCCAGTGCGACAAGGAGCTGTTCGAGCAGGAGCCCGAGCTGTTTTCGATCAAATACAAGGACAAGAGCGCTGCCGAAGGCGACCCCGAGCGGGAAACGCGGCTCGCCCATTTCGCCTGCTCGGCCGCCGCCTACAATGAAAGCTCTATCTACTACATCTACGACGACGTCTCGGGCGTTAGGCAGTTGCAGTTCGCCGAGCCCGAAATGGACATCCGCTACGTGAACAACGACAGCGACGGCAAGGTGGAGAGCCTGCACGTCGTCGGCTTCCAGGCGACAGGCTGGGCCGTCAACTCCACCTATGACGACGCCACCCAGACCATCACCACCTTCAACAAGTGGCGCGGCGTCGGCGATGCCTCGTCGTCGGGAACCTACCTGTTCCGCAACGGTGATTTTTCCCTCGTCCAGTACGACGTCGATGCATCATACGACGGCGAGCAGAACCCGCAGACCGTGGTCGACTACAACACCGCGCCCTGAGGCAATCCCGGTATCACGTCACGGCGCCTTGGACAGCATCCAGTTGAGCGTGCCGCGCCAGTCGGTCATGCGGATCGGCGTGCCATGGGTGCCGGTCTCGAAGCGGACGAAGCGGGTCGGATACGGATAGGCTTTCGATCTGGCGATGATGGAGCGGAAGAAGGCTTCCTGCTTTTCCACGGGAAATACCGGGTCCTTGCTGCCCTGACCGAAGAAGACGGGCACATGGCGCCTGAAGGCTGGACTGGCGAGAAAGCTCTCGTCCCACAGCGAACCGAGCAGCAGCAGCCCGTCGATGCGTCGTCCGGTGTCGTTGCGCGCGGCAAGCTTCCAGCACAGCGATCCGCCCATCGAGCCGCAGGCGACGAAGACCTTCGCGCCCGGGGACTTCTCGGCGTAGTGATCGATCAGCGCCGCAACCTGGGCGGCGCCCTTGTCGCCGAAATCGGGGAAGTCCGGCGACAGATAGAGGCCGCCATTGGCGGCCATCAGATTCTTGAGGCGGTTGAAATTGCCGCCGAAGGTAAAGTCGTCGACACCTTGCTTTCGGCTGCCACCCTGCCCGTGCAGGTAGAGCACGATGATGCCGGCGCCCTCGGTCTTGCCGACGGCGACATGCCTGACATCGCCGGCGTCGGTCTTCAGCAACAGGTCCTGCTGCAGCTTGCGCACGCCGGTGTCGGTATATTCGCCATGGACGCGCTTTTCCGGCACCTCGTCGCGCTGGTTGATGTCGCGCATCTCGCGATAGTCGATGACGGTGTAGGCGCCATTGTCGCCGGACGACAGCGTCGCCGGATAGGCGAACAGATCGTCCTTGTAGGGTTTTAGCTCGAGAGCGCCGGCATCAACGGCGGACAGCGAAAGAGCGATCGCGGTTAACAGGGTGCGGGAGACTTGAAAGCGATTGGCCATGCCGCAGGCATGCGTTTTTCAGCCGCGCTTTGTCAATCCTGCAGCACACCGCCGGCGCCTTCCACCGCCTCGCGCGTGTCGACATCGACCGAGGCCGCCTTGCCGATCTCGACATCGACGACATCAAGCCCCCCGGCTTCGACCAGGTGGCGCGCGCCGGTGTCGCCTTCGAGGTGGGCGATGGCCCCAAACAACGAACGAGGCAGCAGGACCGGGTTGCCGCGCCGGCCGTCGTGGGCGGCACGCACCACCGAGCGGCCGCCGGATCTGCGGAAGGCTTCGATCAGCCGGTCGAGATCGGCGGAGGACACGCCGGGCATGTCGCCAAGGACGATCATGGCGCCGGCGGCCTCGGCCGAAACCCTGGCGATGCCCGCCTTGAGAGACGAGGACAGGCCGTCGGCGAAATCGGGATTGTCGGCCAGGATCACATCGAGGCCGGAAAGCGCGCCGCGCACCCGCTCTCTTTGATGGCCGGTGACGACAATTGTGTTTGCCGCCCTGGAACCCAGCGCTCTCTCGGCGGCGCGGCGCACCAGCGGCTTGCCGTCGAACAGTGCCAGCAGCTTGTTCGGCCCGCCCATGCGGCTGGAGCGCCCCGCCGCCAGAAGCACGATCTCGACCTTCGGCCGGGCTCTCGCAGTCGCCGGCTCACGCGGCTGCGGCCGGGTCGGTATCTCCATCAGCAGCCCGCCGACGCCCATGCCGGCGATATCGCCAGCCGTCACGTCGAGGCCGGCGATCAGCCGGTCGAGCACCCAGTCGAAGCCGTTCTCCTTGGGGCTGCGGGCGCAGCCAGGCGCGCCGATGATGCGTTTGCCGGCAAGCGTGCCCAGCACCAGCAGGTTGCCGGGATCGACGGGCATGCCGGCGCGGACCACGCTGCCCCCTGCGTGTTCGATCGCCGCCGGGACGACGTCGGCGAAATCGCTCATCGCCGAGGCGCCGAAGATCACCACCATGTCGTTGTCGCGGGCGAGCGAGGTCGCCGCTTCCGCGACGGGCGCGACCTCGTGCGGCGTGCGGCGCTCGGCGGTCAGATGGCTGCCCGAGCGCGTCAGGCGCGCTTCGGTGATGCGCAGCGTCTTGTCGAGCACGCTCGGTTTGACGCCGGGCAGCATCGTCTGGATGACGCCGATCCGCATCGGCCGATAGGCGTTGACTGCAAAGATCTCACCATCGGTGCAGATCCTTGCCGCCCGATCGACCAGGCTGCCGGCGACGGCGAAGGGAATGATCTTGACCGTAGCCACCACCTGGCCTTTCTCGACCGGCGCATGCTGCGCCAGCGTGGCGATGGTGATGGTCGGATCGATGGCGTTGATGGCGTCGATCATCGCGCGGTCGACGGTGAAGACGCCGGCCGCCTTGGCGTGGAGATTGACCCGGCCGGTCGCGGCGGGCCTGGCCTCCACGTTGCGATGGCTCATGCCGGCGGCGATCCGTTCCGCCGCGGCGTCCTCGTCGAGATCGTCGGGCGCCAGCACGGCCGCGACCACCTCGGAAATGCCGGCCGCTTTCAGCACCGACAGGTCATCGGCGCTCAGCCTGTGCGCCTTGCGAAAGCGCCGCTCTCCGGCCTCTGTGGCGTGCGCCAGCACCGCGCCCTCGGCCTCATCGATCGGAACGGGACCGAATTTCACGCCACGGCGCCTTTTGCTTCGAGGCCGCGCGAACGGAAGGCGTGGATGGTCTGCGCCAGCACCGCGACGGCGATCTCGGCCGGACTTGCCGCGCCGATATCGAGGCCGATCGGCGCATGGATGCGGGCGATCTGGTCGGCGCTGGCACCGAGCGCCAGCAGGCGTTCCACGCGCTTGGCGTGCGTCTTCCTGCTGCCGAGAGCGCCGACATAGAAACACCTGGCGTCGAGCGCTGCCTTCAATGCAAAATCGTCGATCTTGGGGTCGTGGGTGACGGCGGCAAGCGCCGTGTAGCTGTCGAGGGGCTGGCGCGCCAGCACATCCTGCGGCCATTCGGCGTGCAGCGCCACATCGGGAAAGCGCTCCGGCGTGGCGAAAGCGGTGCGCGGGTCGATGATCTCGACGGGATAGCCGGCGATCCTGGCCATCGGCGCCAGCGCCTGGCTGATATGGACGGCGCCGATCACCACCAGGCGCGGCTGCGGCAGATGCACATTGAGGAAGAAGGTGCGCCCTTCCGCCTCGACCGAGCCGGAATTGCCGGTACGAAATGCCCTGGCGATCGCCTCGCCCAATTCGCCGGCGACTGGATCGCCCTCGCGCACGATGCGGTCGCGGCCGTCGCCGAGGTCGGTGACCAGGATCGCCGCGCGGCGGGCGCGGCGCTCTTCGTTCAATGTCTTGAGGACGTACGGGTCCATGAAAAAGTCTCTTGTTGGAGCATGATCTTGTCCGCAAACCGGTTCCCACTTTGCGGGATCATGCTCTAGCCCAGCCGCTCGACATACACCTTGATGCGGCCGCCGCAGGAGAGCCCCACCTGCCAGGCGGTCTCGTCGGCAACGCCGAACTCCAGCATCCTGGCCTTGCCCGAGCCAATGACATCGATCGCCTCGGTCACCACCGCTCCTTCGACGCAGCCGCCGGAGACGGAGCCGTGGAAATTGCCGTCGGCGTCGATGACCAGATGGCTGCCGACCGGGCGCGGCGCCGAACCCCAGGTCTCGACCACGGTCGCGATGGCGACATCCTTGCCATCCTTCATCCAGCCTTCCGCGATGATCAGGGGATCGCGGGCCTCATCGAGATAGATGCTGTTTTCCATGACTGCTTCTCTTGGAGTCTGTTTATGATCTGGGCAGTTCGCGCAAATCTATGCTCAATCAATCACCGCGACCGCGTCAACTTCGATCAGATAGTCGGGGGACAGGCTCGCCACGCCAAGCACCACGTCGGCTGGTTTGTGATCTCCGAACAGCTCTACCCGAGCCTTTTCGATGATCGGCAAGCATTCATCGCGATTGTAGTTGACGACATAGATCGTGATCCTGGCGACCTGCGCAGGCGCCGCACCGGCGGCGGCGAGTGCGCGGCCGAGATTGGCAAACACCTGGCGCGCCTGAGTCGCAAGATCACCACGGCCAACCAGCTTGCCATCCAAGTCTTCTGGCTCCTGGCCCGAGATGAAAACCAACTTGCTGCCTGTCGCAACGACAACCTGGCTGTACGTCTGCGGAACTGGCAGGTCCTTTGGGTTGATGCATTGGAGCGTCATTCATCGGGTCTCCTGTATGGTGGTCGCAATTTATCTGGGAGCCTGTTCTTCCGATGGATAGACATATGGCTATGCGGCGTGCCTGTCGCCAGCCGGCAGCCATCGACGCGGATCGACGGAAGCGGCCGGCCGCTGGTCGAGCGAGGCGCAGAGATCGGCCAACGCCTCGAGATTGTGCACCGGGCGGAACTCGTCGACATGCGCCAGCATCGCCTTGACGCCACGCGCGCGCGCCTCGAAACCGTCGAAGCGCAGCAGAGGGTTCAGCCAGATCAACCGACGGCAGGATTTGTGCAGCCGCTCCATTTCTTCCGAAAGGCCGGCGATCTCGTCGCGCTCCAACCCGTCGGTGATCAGCAGCACCACAGCCCCCTGCCCCAGCACGCGCCGCGACCACAGGCGGTTGAACTCGGCCAGCGTGTCGCCGATACGGGTGCCGCCGGACCAGTCCTTCACAGTCGCCGAGCACTCGGCGAGCGCGGCATCGGGATCGCGATGGCGCATCTGCCGCGTCAAATTGGTCAGGCGCGTGCCGAAGACGAAGGCATGCACGCGGCGGCGCTTTTCCGTCAGCGCGTGCAGGAAATGCAAGAAGATGCGCGTGTACTGGCTCATCGAGCCGGAAATGTCGGCAAGCACCACCAGCGGCGGATGCACCTCGCGGGCAGAGCGGAATTTCGGCAGGATCAGCGTGCCGCCGGTGCGCGCGGCCGACCGCATCATGGCACGCGGATCGATGCGCCTGCCTTGCGCGTCCGCCCTGAAGCGGCGCGTGCGGACCATGTCGAAGGGCAGCCGCAAGGCGGCGATCGCGTGCTTGGCCTCGGCCAGTTCAGCGGCGTCCATCTGGGCGAAATCCTTGCCGCGCAGCACCTCGTTGCCGGAAAAGGTGAAGCGGGCGTCGACCTCGATCTCGGGGATTTCCCTCGCCGGCTGGTTCTTCTGATGGCCCTCGAACATCGCCTGGCTGACGCGGGTCTCGGCCGCGCGAGGCTTCTGCTTCTCGCTGGTATTCAGCGCGACGGGCGAGAACATCGCCAGCATTTTCTCGATCAGTTCGCGCGATTTCCAGAACAGCCGGAAGGCCTCGTCGAAGACCGGATGGTCCTCGTGCCGGGAGACCAGCACGGCATGCAGCGTCCAGTAGAAATCATCGCGCGAGCCGATGCCGGCGGCAAGCACCGCCTCGATCGCATCCTTGACCGAAGCCGGCCCGACCCGCATGCCGGCCTTGCGCAAGGTACGGGCGAAGTAGACGATGTTGTCGGCGATGCGCCCGTCTTCCGTGGCCTCTGCGGGATCGGAACGCGGCGCCTTCATGGGCCTACTGCGCCGCCGCGAGCTCGGCCTTGACCTCGTCGAGGATGCGCCGGCCCTCGCCCGCGCCGATGCGAGCGATGTCGTCCTGGTATTTCAACAGCACGCCGATCGTGTCGGAAACTGTCTCCGGATCGAGCGCCACCTTGTCGAGTTCGGTCAATGCGCCGGCCCAGTCAATGGTTTCGGCGACGCCCGGCGCCTTGAACAATTCGATCTGGCGGAGCTTCTGGATGAAGGACACAACCTCGGCCGAAAGCCGGCTGTTGGCCTGCGGCACCTTGCGCCGTACGATCTCCAGCTCACGCTCTGCATTGGGATAGTCGACCCAGTGATAGAGGCAGCGGCGTTTCAGCGCGTCATGGATTTCGCGCGTGCGATTGGTGGTGATGATGACGATCGGCGGCTCCTCCGCCTTGATCGTGCCGAGCTCCGGCACCGTCACCTGGAAGTCCGAGAGGATTTCGAGCAGGAAGGCCTCGAAGGCCTCGTCGGTGCGGTCGAGCTCGTCGATGAGGAATACCGGGGCAGCGCCCGCCTTGCCGGTCAGCGCATCGAGCACCGGGCGGCGGATCAGGTACTTTTCGGAGAAAACGTTGCGCTCCATGTCGGAGCGCACGACCTTGCCGGCCGCCTCCTCCATGCGGATCTCGATCATCTGCGCGGCGTAGTTCCACTCGTAGACGGCGGAGGAGACGTCGAGCCCCTCATAGCACTGCAGGCGGATCAGCCGGCGGCCGAGCGCCTCGGCCAGCACCTTGGCGATCTCGGTCTTGCCGACGCCGGCCTCGCCCTCGAGGAAGAGCGGCCGCTTCATGCGCAATGAGAGAAACAGCACGGTGGCCAGCGAACGGTCCGCCACATAGTCCGCGCCGGTCAGGAGATCGAGCGTCTCGTCGATCGTCCGCGGCGCCGGGCGCGGTTTCAAGCCGGTCATTCCATCTCCGTAGAGTCAGCCATCAAGGCACCTACAGGGCGCGATAGCCGCGACCGTGATAGATCAGCGGGCGCAAATTATCGCCGATGCGCAGGCCTGTCACCTTGCCAAAAAGCACACGGTGCGTGGCGAGATCCTTGGTGTCGATCAGCTCGCAATCGAACACGGCAAGCGCCCCTTTCAGGGTCGGCGCGCCGGTCGAGATCACGTCCCATTCGCCCAGCGCAAACCGTTCCTCCACCGGCAGGCCGGTCATGCCGGAAAAGCCGACTGACAGCGGCTCCTGATGCGATGCCAGCGTGTTGAGCGCGAACCTGCCATTCGCAACAAAAGGCTCGTTCTTGGGATTTTCGCGGTTGAGGCAGACGAGCACGGTCGGCGGCGTGTCGGACACCGAGCAAGCGGCGATAACGGTCGCGCCTCGTCTGCCGGCGGGGCCGTCGGTGGTCACCACGTGGACCTGGCCGGCAAAATGGGCCATCGCGTCGCGATAGGCCTGCGGCCCGATGTCGTTCTTCTTCAGCACAGATGATTTTCCTCAGAACCCACCGTTATATATGGCGGCATATTGCTAGCCACAAGCGAAGTGCTTGACGCATATCCCGAAATTCGCGTTGCGCCGAGGGCGGGCAGCCTTTAGGTCTTGGCGAAACGGGTGCCGGCAAACCTACCGCCGGCGCGGGAGGAACGCTTCGCTCACATGCGACCCCTGGTGACGATATTGGCGGTGCTGGCCTCGATTGCTTTCGCCGGCAACGCGGGCGCCGAAGACCTCGTCGTCGGCGTTGCGGCCCCCTCTCCGGCCCTTCGGCGATCCTTGGCAAGCAGGTCGAAGCCGGCGCCGGGCTGGCGGCGGAAGCGAACGGCGCCGAGATCAAGACGCTCGATGACGCTTGCACCGCGGACGGCGGAGTCGCCGCGGCACGCGACTTCGCGGCGGCGAAAGTCGATGTGGTGGTTGGCTTCCTTTGCACCGAGGCGATCGAGGCGGCACTGCCGATCCTGAAAGAGGCTGGCATTCCTGTCATCACTGTCGGCGTGCGCACCGAAAGCCTGACCGACCGGCGCGCCAAGACCGGCTGGCCGGTCTATCGGCTCGGGCCACGCGGCGATGACGAGCGCAATGCCGCTGCCAGGATCCTGACGCATCTGTGGCAGAACGAACTCTTCGCCATCGTCGATGACGGCACGATCTACGGCCGCGAGATCGCCGAGACGTTCAGGGCGGCCGCCGAGCAGGCGGCGCTGAAACCGGTGTTCGTCGACACATTCCGGCCGCAGCTCGACAACCAGATCGGCCTGATCGGCCGGCTGAAAAAGGCCGGGGCAACCAAGGTGTTCGCCGGCGGCGACGGCGACGACATCGCCATCATGGGTCGCGATGCCGGCTCGCTCAATGCTGGCATCACTCTCGCCGGTGGCGAAAATCTGCGTACGCCCCCCGGCAATGTGCCCTATGCCGCGGGTACGCTGATGATCGCTCCGCCCGAATGGGCCGAGGCCGCCGATCCCAAGGTGGTGCAGGCTTTCGCGGAGAGAAGCGTCATACCGGAAGGCTACGTGTTGCCGGCCTATGCCGCGGTCGAGATCGCCAAAGCTGCAACCGCTGAAGCGGAAAGCTCGGGCAAGCCGCTTGCCGAAGCGCTCACCGGGCGTGACTTCGCGACTGCGATCGGGCCCATCCGGTTCGACGACAAGGGCGATCTCAGCCAGTCTCCGTTCCGCGCCTTCCGCTTCGATGGAACGCGCTTCGTACCGCTGGAGACGAAGTGATGTTCCGCGCCGGCCCGCGTAACCTGATCACCGATGTCGCCGGCCTCAGGGTCGGCAACGCCGCAGACGCCAGGTTGAAGTCGGGGGTGACGGCACTGCTTTGCGACGACCCGGCGGTGGCGGGCGTGCAGGTGCTGGGCGGCGCGCCGGGGACGCGTGAGACCGACCTTCTGGAGCCACAGAATTCGGTCCAAGAGATCCATGCCATCGTGCTTTCGGGCGGCTCGGCCTTCGGCCTCGACGCCGCCTCGGGCGTGCAGGCGGCCCTGCGCGAAAGAAACATCGGCGTCGAGGTCGGCGGCTTCCGCGTGCCGATCGTGCCGGCGGCGATCCTGTTCGACCTGCGCAATGGCGGCGACAAGGGCTGGGGCCGCTACCCGCCTTATCGCGACCTCGGCTACCAAGCCGCGCAAGCGGCAGAGGCCGACTTTGCATTGGGCACGACCGGCGCCGGCACCGGCGCATTGACGTCGGGGCTCAAGGGCGGGCTGGGCTCGGCTTCGACCGTGCTCGAAAGCGGAATCACCATCGGCGCGCTCGCCGCCGTCAACCCAACCGGCTCCGTCACGGTGGGCAGGACCCGCCACTTCTGGTCAGCACCCTTCGAGATCGGCGACGAGTTCGGCGGTCTCGGCTATCCTTCGCCGATGCCCGCCGAC
Source organism: Mesorhizobium sp. M4B.F.Ca.ET.058.02.1.1 (assembly GCF_003952505.1). Lineage (NCBI taxonomy): Bacteria > Pseudomonadati > Pseudomonadota > Alphaproteobacteria > Hyphomicrobiales > Phyllobacteriaceae > Mesorhizobium > Mesorhizobium sp. M4B.F.Ca.ET.058.02.1.1. The sequence goes on from NZ_CP034450.1 coordinate 1,096,339, forward strand.
GCAAGGAAGATCCTGTTGAAATACCGCGACAAGCAGTTCGGCGGCCAGGGGGATGCTGGCGGCAACACCACCATTGCCGTCATCGCCACCGATGCCATTCTGACCAAGGCCGGCGCCAAGCGACTGGCGATTTCGGCGCATGACGGCTTCGCGCGCGCCATCTGGCCGGCGCATACGCCTGCCGACGGCGATCTGGTCTTCGCACTGGCGACCGGCAAGAGCGGCATCGAGCTCACCGCCGACGCGGCCATCGATCTCTACGCTACCGCCGGCGCCACCATGGCGCGCGCGATCAGCCGCGGCGTCCACGCCGCGACGCCGGCTTCGGGCGATCTGTTTCCAGTCTGGTCGTCGCGCTGACTGAGGCCTGGCGGATCAGGTGGGATCGGACTTTTCTTCCTCGAAGCTCACCGCGACATCCGAATTGGCCGACAGCCAAACTTTCTCGCCCTCAACCTCGGCTACCAGGCTCAAGGGAATATAGTGGTGATGCCCTCTGTGGGAGCCCTGACCGCTGTCAGCCTTGGTCAGCTTGATCCGCTTCCCCTCGATCTCTTCGACAGTGCCGACATGTACGCCGTCGGCACCGACGACTTCCATATGCCCGCGAATTTTGCTCGTGTCGGTCATGGTGATCCTCCGCTGAAGCTGCCGACAATAACAATCGACGGCCAGATTGGATGCATCGCGGCTGTACGGCACGTCCTGTTCATCATGACATGATAGGCATGATCCAATCCTGCCGGCTGGAGCGACAAGTCCATGCGAATTCCCGTTCTGATTTGCACATGGCTGCTCGCGCAGCTCGCCACCGTCGCCACGGCCGGCGCAGGCGACGTCGCCGAGCTGGAAATCCTTGGCTTCAGCAAGGATGGCGGCGTCTTTGCCTTCGAGGAATATGGCGTGCAGGACGGGTCCGGATATCCCTACGCCAGCCGCTATTACATCGACACCGCCACCGACTCATTCCTCAAGGGAACGCCGATCCGGGTTCGTCTCGACGACGAGGCGGCAACGCTCGATGCGGCGCGGCTGCAGGCCCGCCAGAAAGGCGAGGCCATCGTCAGCCAGGCCGAGCTGGCGGCCAGTCGCGGCATCACGGCCGGTTTCAGCCCGGTGACCGAGCTTTCCAGCGATCCGTTCCGCATGGTGGTCAATCCGCGCCCGATCTTTTCTCCGGTCGACGATCCGCTCGAGTTCCGCTTGGACGAAATCCCGATGAACGACACCGAAGGTTGCCAGAGCCAGGGCGAGATCAACGGCTTTCGCCTGCTGCGCATTGTGGCCAAGGATGGCGGCAAGACCGAACTTCTGCACGAAGACAAGTCGATCCCCAAAAGTCGCGGCTGTCCGAACGGCTACCGGATCGGCGCGGTGCAGACGTTCTCGATGCAGGGGTTGAGCGCCTATGCCGTGCTGATCGCGGTTCGGCAATACGGCTTCGAGGGGCCGGATTTCCGCTGGATCGCCGTGACAGGCCGCCTGTGACACCGATTTCGCAACCCACGGCTCGCGGTCGCAACGGCAACCATTTCCGGGCCGCCCTGCCCCCGCTCGCACCGCGTTTGTCGGCGCCCTGCTCTGGGGTCTGACGATGGGCGCCAGCGCGCTCGTCAATCTCCACCTCTATGACTGGGCAACGCCGGCAAAGATCCGCTTCGTCACGCTGCTCTATGCCGCCGGTGGCGCGCTCGCCTTCCCGGTCGGCCTGTTCCTGGCGCGCCTCGTATCGCGCGGGCGGCACTGGGAGGTCGCGTTCGCTGCCGCTTTCGTTGCGCTGCTGGCCGCGACGCTCGCCTTCACCGGCGCCCTGTTCGCGCTGCAATACCGCTCCTACTATGCCGAATGGCATGCGCCGGCCTTCACGATCCGGTGGGCGTTCGAATTCGTGTTCACGGTGCTGACCGCGCTGTACCAGTTCGTCGTGCTCGGCGTCCGGCTCTATTTTCCATCAGGATTCATCGGGCTCGCCGCCGCCAGCATCTGGTTTGCGCGGCAGCGGCGTTGAGCATTCTGTCCGCCTCTGTTAGGAGGCGGACATCAAGCTTCCCGAAGTCAGGACCGATTGATGATCCCTCGCTATTCCCGGCCGGAAATGGTCGCCATCTGGTCGCCAGAGACCCGTTTCCGCATCTGGTTCGAGATCGAGGCGCATGCCTGCGATGCGCTGGCCGAGCTCGGCGTCATCCCCAAGGAGGCGGCAAATGCCATCTGGGAAAAAGGCGGCGCCGCGAAATTCGACGTCGACAGGATCGACGAGATCGAGCGCGTCACCAAGCATGACGTGATCGCCTTCCTCACCCATCTCGCCGAATTCGTTGGGCCTGATGCCCGTTTTATCCATCAGGGCATGACCTCGTCCGACGTGCTCGACACCTGCCTTGCCGTGCAGTTCACCCGCGCCAGCGACATCTTGCTCGCCGACATCGACGCGCTGCTCGCGGCGCTCAAGCGCCGCGCCTTCGAACACAAGGACACCGTCACCATTGGCCGCAGCCACGGCATCCATGCCGAGCCGACCACGTTCGGCGTCAAGCTGGCGCAGGCCTATGCCGAGTTCTCGCGCTGCCGCGAGCGGCTGGTGCACGCGCGGGAAGACATCGCGACCTGCGCCATCTCGGGCGCGGTCGGCACCTTCGCCAACATCGAGCCCTATGTCGAAGAGCATGTGGCGAAGAAGCTCGGGCTGAAGCCGGAGCCGGTCTCGACGCAGGTGATCCCGCGCGACCGCCACGCCATGTTTTTCGCCACGCTCGGCGTCATCGCCTCGTCGGTGGAGCGGCTGGCGATCGAAATCCGCCACCTGCAGCGCACTGAGGTGCTGGAAGCGGAAGAGTATTTCTCGCCGGGGCAGAAGGGCTCGTCGGCGATGCCGCACAAGCGCAATCCGGTGCTGACCGAAAACCTCACCGGCCTTGCCCGCATGGTGCGCTCCTTCGCCATGCCGGCGATGGAGAACGTGGCGCTCTGGCACGAGCGCGATATCTCTCACTCCTCGGTGGAACGCATGATCGGACCGGACGCCACCGTGACGCTGGATTTCGCGTTGTCGCGGCTCACCGGCGTCGTCGACAAGCTGCTCGTCTATCCCGACAACATGCTCAAGAACATGAACAAGTTCCGCGGCCTTGTGCATTCGCAGCGCATGCTTCTCGCGCTGACGCAGGCCGGCGTGTCACGCGAGGACGCCTACCGGCTGGTGCAACGCAACGCCATGAAGGTATGGGAACAAGGCGCTGATTTCCTTGATGAACTTCTTGCCGACAAGGAAGTGACGGCGGCATTGCCGGAAGCCGAAATCCGTGAGAAATTCGACCTCGGCTACCACACCAAGCATGTCGACACGATCTTCAAGCGGGTGTTTGGGGAGGCCTAACCTTTCCTTCTCCCCGTTCACGCGGAGAAGGTGCCCGAAGGGCGGATGAGGGGCGGCGCCGACTTCGGCGATGACTGTACTCGCCACGTCCAGGTCCGGGGGAGACAAACTCGCAAAACTGGCGCTGCCCCTCATTGCCCTGCCGGGCATTTCTCCCCGTATAGTGACGGGGAGAAAAAGAGCCGTGCCGACATCCAATCAAGCCTTGCCCGGCACCGTCCTGATCACCGTGCCCCACGGATCCTCGCGGGTCGTCTCGCCGGTCACATTGTCCGAGCGCATTTCGACCCACGCTAGGCCCGAACGTGCCGGATCGCGGCGGCCGGCGCCGGCGCTGCGCCAGGCATTGGCGCCAATGTGGTGGTGGTAGCCACCCGACGACAGGAACACCGCCTGGCCGCCATATCTCGCCACCGTGTCGAAGCCGAACTGGTCATGCCAAAAGGCCTCAGCGTCCTCCGGCCGGCCGACGCGCAGATGGACGTGGCCGACGATGGTGTTTTCCGGCGCGCCCTGCCAGCCGGCGTCATCGGCCGGCACACAGGCGACGACAGCCGGAAGGTTCAGACGCTCGGTCGCCATGGCGATCTTGTCGCCGATCCACTTCCAGTCCTGCGGACGGCGATCAGAATAGATTTCGATGCCGTTGCCCTCGGGATCGGTCATATAGAGGGCCTCGCTGACCAGATGGTCCGACGCGCCCTCGATGGCGATCCTGTTGGCGGCGGCATGATTGATCCAGCGGCCGAGATCGGCACGGCTGGGCAGCAGGAAGGCGGTGTGGAACAGGCCGGCGCTGCGCGGATCGTCGGGCTTTGCCGCGGCGTCGGGCTCGATGACCAGCAGGGGCCGGTTGGCGGCGCCGAGCGTGATCACGCCATCGGCGCGGCTCAGTTCCTGCAGACCGACAACGGCGCGGTAATAGCCGGCGAGGCTTTCGGCATCGCGCGCCCTCAGGCCGACGCGCGACACGCTGACCGGCGTGGTCGCGGCAAAAGGCAGTTCACTCATCATCGTCTCCGTTCGGGCGCTCGACGAAACTCCCAAAGCCAGAAGCTACGCGCCGCCGATCATCCTACGTCGTGTCAGCCCCAAAATCCCGGCCCTTCACGACTATGTTGTCCTCGCGACAGATCGTCGATCGCGATCGTTCACACAAGAGAGCAAGGAGCGAACATGGTGTTCACTGAATTGATGGTGAACGTCGTTCGGCACGGTTGCGCGAAAGGGCGGCGCTCGCTACATGCGCGCCATGAAAGTCAAGGACGCAGATATCCTCATCGTGCCGGGCTACACCAATTCCGGCCCCGAACACTGGCAGACCCGCTGGCAATCGAAACTGTCGACGGCGCGCCGGGTCGAGCAGGCCGAATGGTCGAAGCCGGTGCGCGAGGACTGGACCGCGAATGTGGCCAGGGCCGTCAACGAGGCCGAGCGGCCGGTGGTGCTCGTCGCCCACTCGCTCGGCGTGGCGGCGGCGGTGCAGGCCATTCCGAAGTTCCAAAGGCCGGTGGCCGGCGCCTTCTTCGTGGCGCCGCCCGACGTCGCCAATCCGGAGATCAGGCCGCGGCACCTGATGACCTTCGGACCCTATTCGCGCGAGCCGCTGCCCTTTCCCTCGATCGTGATCGCCAGCCGCAACGACCCGTTCTGCGCCTTCGACGTCGCGGAAGACATTGCCGGCGCCTGGGGCTCGCTGTTCATCGATGCCGGCGATGCCGGTCACCTTAATGCGGATTCCGGCTTCGGGCCGTGGCCCGAGGGCTCGATGACCTTTGCCAAGTTCCTGACGGAATTGAGGGAACCCTGAGGCGCAGCCGCCCGGTGGCGCTCAGGACCCGATGGAATCGCGCATGCTCTCCAGCAGCGTCTTGGCGCCCAGCGAAATCAGCGTGTGGTCCGAGCCCATGGCGAGCAGCCGGTAGCCCATCGCCACGACACGGCCGGCGACAGCCGGCTCGATGACATAGATCGCGGCATGCTTGCCGGCCTTGCGCGTGCGCTCGGCGATCGAGGCAACCGTCTCCATCATGCTTTCCAGCGTCGAATTGACGGTGGTGCCATTCGACCAGGCAATCGAGAAATCCGAGGGGCCGACAAAGATGCCGTCGATGCCGGGTGTGTCGAGAATGCCGTCCAGCGCCTCGAACGCCGCGCGCGTCTCGACCATCGCAAACGCCATGGTGCGCTGGTTGGTGTCGCGCAGCCATTCGGCGTGGTCGCCCTTGCCGTGGCGCGGAAAGGCGTAGGTCGGGCCCCAGGAGCGCTCGCCCACGGGCGGGTATTTCATGGCGGCGGCGAACAGCCTGGCGTCGGCGACCGAATTGACCATCGGAGCGATCACCGCCTCTGCGCCGAAATCGAGCGCGCGGCTCGCCATGTCGAAGCGGCCGACCGGAATGCGCACCAGCGCCGGCTTGTTGGCGGCCAGGACTGGCACCAGGCCGCGCAGCACGCTGTCCTCGTGATGGCCGCCATGCTGCATATCGAGGGTGACGGCGTCAAAACCCTGCTTGGCGATGATCTCGACCGTCAGCGCATCCGGCACTCCGGACCATGCGGTGAACAGTGTTTCGTCAGCAGCCAGGCGGGACTTGAGCGACATTTGAACTTTCCTTGTTAACAATCCGCAGTTTCAGCCGGAAACCGCGGCAAAGGCAAAGAAAAACCGCCCGGCTTGGCCGGGCGGTCGATTGGTCCAGTTAGAGCATGATGCCGAAAAGCGTGAAGCGGTTTTCGGGCGACGTCATGCTCATATTGGATCAGGTGTTCTTGATCTGCTCGATCGCCTCGGCCATCAGTTCGTCCATGGTACGACGGATCTGATGGTCCGACTGGTTGACACCGGCCTCGTCGAAATCCTTGCGAATCTTGCGGAAGACGTCGTGGTCGCCGGCTTCCTCGATGTCGGCGACGACCACCTGCTTGGCATAGGCCTCGGCGTCAGTGCCGGACTTGCCGAGCTTTTCGGCCGCCCACAGGCCAAGCGCCTTGTTGCGGCGGGCGGAGGCCTTGAAGCGAAGCTCCTCGTCGAAGACGAATTTGCGCTCGAAGCCCTCTTCTCGGTCTTTCATGCTGCTCATGGCATCCCTCCGGTCAAATCCGATTCGCTTAGGCGTAAATCATGTGTGTTCCCGAAGCACAAACCAAAAGGCCGCGGGCCGGTCAATATGCTACATCACTTGCTGCGCTGCGGCATTTCATTCCCGAAAGCGGTTAATTCGAAGGATTTGCCGATTGAGCAAACCATGTGATTGGGATAGACACCGGCATTGAACACCGCCGTTGCCATACTAATTTAGGCAGACGGACAGGAACTGGGCGCTTGCCGCCTGCCCGGAAATCCAGAGAAAAAATCAAATGAAAAATCGCCGCCGCATTTATGAAGGCAAGGCCAAGATCCTCTATGAAGGACCTGAGCCGGGGACGCTGATCCAGTTTTTCAAGGACGACGCTACCGCCTTCAACAAGAAGAAGCACGAAGTGGTCGATGGCAAGGGCGTGCTCAACAACCGCATTTCCGAGCATATTTTCAACCATTTGAACCGCATGGGCATTCCGACCCATTTCATCCGGCGGCTCAACATGCGCGAGCAGCTGATCAAGGAAGTCGAGATCATTCCGCTTGAAGTCGTAGTGCGCAACGTCGCCGCCGGCTCGCTGTCGAAGCGCCTCGGCATCGAGGAAGGCACGGTGCTGCCGCGCTCGATCATCGAATTCTACTACAAGGCCGACGCGCTCGACGACCCGATGGTGTCGGAAGAGCACATCACCGCTTTTGGCTGGGCGAGCCCGCAGGAGATCGACGACGTCATGGCGCTGGCCATCCGCGTCAACGACTTCCTCTCCGGCCTGTTCATGGGCGTCGGCATCCAACTCGTCGATTTCAAAATCGAGTGCGGCCGCCTGTTCGAGGGCGACATGATGCGCATCGTCGTCGCCGACGAGATTTCGCCGGATTCCTGCCGGCTGTGGGACGTGAACACGCAGGACAAGCTCGACAAGGACCGTTTCCGCCGCGATATGGGCGGACTGGTCGAAGCCTATCAGGAAGTCGCCCGCCGCCTCGGCATCATGAACGAGAACGAGCCACCGCGCCCAACTGGACCGGTGCTCGTCGCCTCCACCGAGCCGCCCAAGGGCTTGAAGCACTAACTGCCAGACCGGACTTGCCTGTGGCGGCGAAACCGGCGCAAGCCGCACTGATTTCTCAGGAGTATCGATGAAAGCCCGTATCACCGTCACCCTCAAGAATGGCGTTCTCGACCCGCAGGGCAAGGCGATCGAGCATGCGCTGTCCGGGCTGGGCTTTGATGGGGTCGGATCGGTGCGCCAGGGCAAGGTGTTCGACGTCGAGCTTGCGGGGACCGACAAGGCCAAGGCCGAAGCCGACCTCAAGGCCATGTGCGACAAGCTTCTGGCGAACACCGTTATCGAGAACTACGCGGTGGAGATCGCCTAGATGAAATCAGCCGTCGTCCTCCTGCCTGGCCTCAACCGCGACCGCGACATGATCGCAGCGCTGACCAAGATTTCCGGACAGGCGCCGGCCACCGTCTGGCAGACCGACACCGAAATCCCCGATGTCGACCTGATCGCCATCCCGGGTGGCTTCTCCTTCGGCGACTATCTGCGCTGCGGGGCGATCGCGGCGCGCATGCCGGTGATGCGAGCGGTGGCCGAAAAGGCGGCCAAGGGCGTCATGGTAATCGGCGTCTGCAACGGCTTCCAGATCCTGGTCGAGGCCGGCCTGCTGCCCGGCGCGCTGATGCGCAATGCTTCGCTGAAATTCGTCTGCCGGCAGGTGAAGCTCGAAATCGCCAACGCCAACACCATGTTCACCCGTCGCTATCAGCCCGGCCAGATCATCCGCTCGCCGGTGGCGCATCACGACGGCAACTATTTCGCCGACGCTGAGACGCTCGCCCGCCTCGAGGGCGAGGGACAGGTGGTGTTCCGCTACGCCGACGGCACCAATCCGAACGGCTCGATCAACGATATTGCCGGCATCATCAGCGAAAAGGGCAATGTGCTTGGCCTGATGCCGCATCCGGAAAACCTGATCGAGGCGGCGCATGGCGGCAACGACGGCCGGGCGCTGTTCGAAGGTGCCCTCGGCATCGCCGCTTGATTATCTCCTAGGACATTGCTTTCAGAACGCGGGGGCGGCCTGACCATGAGACTGACGATTGCTCGCCTTGCTCTCCTGGCTGCCGCCGTGCTTGCGCTCGCCGCCTGCCAGTCGAGCCCGAAGAGCGCGCCGCCGCCCTCGGGCAAGAGCGCCTCGCTGCTCGCCATGGAACAGGTGGCGATCGCGGCGCATAAATGCTGGATCGCCAGCAAGGATCCGGCCTTCAAGCCCTACCAGATGGCCAATGAGCTGAATTCGTTCAGCGGCACGCCGCGCTTCCTGCTGGTGCCGGCCAAGCATTATGGCGGCAAGCCGCTCCTGGTGGTGCAGGCGCAAGGCAATTCCAGCCGCATCGACGTCTTCGGCCCGCTGATGGCGGACCCGCTCGGTGCGCGCATCGGCTCCGACATCGCCCGTTGGCAGGCGGGCAATCCGTCCTGCGCTGCGGCCGCCTGAGGCCATGGGCCGTTTCCTGCAGAGAGCGGGACTGGCCGTCGGCCTGATCGGACTTGTCCTGCAGGCATGCATCACCATCCCGGCCTCGATGGAAGCCGGCCGCAGCTTCCTCGGCTCGGTCGTTTTCCTGTTCAGCTTCTTCACCATCCTGACCAATATCGGGGCGGTGCTGGTGCACACGTCGCTGCTGTCGCCGTCAGGCTATGCGTGGTTCCCGGCCTTTGCCGGATCGCGGTTGCGGGCGGGCGTGGCGGCGGCGATCGGCCTCGTCTTCATCGTCTATGCGACGGTGCTGGCGCGACTGTGGCAGCCGCAAGGCCTGTTCCTGCTCTGCGATATCCTGCTGCACTATGTGACGCCGGCGCTGTTCGTGCTGTGGTGGCTTGTCGCCGGCGCCGACGGCACCGCGCGCTGGCGCGACATCTCCTGGTGGATGGTCTACCCGCTCGCCTATCTGGCCTATGTGCTGCTGCGGGCGCCGATCGCCGGCGAAGTCCCCTACCCGTTTCTCAGCGTGGAGAAGAACGGCGCGGCCAGCGTCGCTGTTTCGGCGCTGGCCACAACCGGACTGTTTCTGCTGCTGTGCGTCATCGCCGTCTTCGCCGATCATTGGGTTGCCCGGCTGCGGAAATAGTGTTCGGCGCCATCCGAATCCTTCGACGGCGTGAACTCAATCCCAGAACGGCCGGAGGCCTTCGCGATGCGCATCGCAGCGCGAGACGCCGATATCCTTGAGCTGCTCGTCCGTCATCTCCAGCAAGGCCAAGCGGCCGCGGCGGCGGTCCAGCATCCGGTCAATCTGCCTCATGACGGAGCCGAGCACAAATACGAGGCGGTCCACGAAGCCATTGCGAGCCCGTGACTTCGTGCGCCCATCCAATCCGGTGCCGATGTAATGAATTGTGTCGGTTGTATCCATCTTCGTTCTACCTTGTCTCGATTGTATCCTATCAATCGCAGACTTCATATGGATTGACTCATCGTGCGGCACAATATAGAAAATTGTCACCATGACAAATTGGCTTCCAGACCTCTCTTCCGGCTCAGGCCCGCTGTATCAGCGTCTTGCTGACAGCATTGAATCAGACATCGACAAGGGCGTCATTGATGCCGGTGCAAAACTGCCGCCGCAGCGTGACCTCGCTTATGACATCGGCGCCACCGTCGGTACGGTCGGCCGCGCCTACCAGTTGCTGCGCGAACGCGGCCTGGTCAGCGGCGAGGTCGGGCGCGGAACATATGTACTTGCGCAGCGCGCCGAGAACCCGAAGGTCGAGCTGGAGCTTGCCGCGCAAGGAACGCGCCCCATCGATGCACCAAGCGGCAAGCTGCGCTTCGACAGCACCGCAGCGCCTGATGTCGGTCAAGGCGCAATCATTGCCGAAATTCTGGCCCGCACGGCAGAGGACCATCCCCACGACATTTCGAGCTACACGAGGGATTTTCCCGAGCGCTGGTACGAGGCGGGAAGCCGCTGGCTGTCGCGCAATTCCTTCCGCCCTTCGCCCGATTCAATCGTGCCGACGCTTGGCACTCATGCGGCGGTGATGGCAGCGATCGCGGCGCTCACCATGCCTGGCGACTACGTCGTCTTTGAGCATCTCACCTATTCGCAGATTTCGCGCAGCGCCGGCCTGATCGGCCGCCGAACGGCACTGGTTGCGACCGACAACGAAGGCGTCGACCCCGAGGATTTCGAACGCGTCTGCGCGCAGAAGCATCCCAAGGTGATGTTCCTGATGCCCACCGCGAAGAACCCGACCTTGGTGACGATGCCAGCGGAGCGGCGGCAGGCGATCGCGCAGATCGCGCGTGAATACAATGTGGCGCTAATCGAGGACGATCTTTATGGCGATCTGACCGACGATCCAACGCCGTTGCTGGCCGAATATGCCCCGAGCGCACAATTGTCGCCGGAGGCCTGTCGAAATCGGTTGCCGCCGGCGTACGCGGCGGCTGGCTTTCCTGCCCGCCAGCCTATCGCCATCGCATCCGCGTCGCGCACAAGATGATGACCGGCGGCCTGCCCTTCCTGCTGGCCGAGGTCGGCACCAGGCTGGTGATGTCCGGCCAGGCTGGCGATATCCGTAAGCATTGCATCGCCGAGATCCAGGCGCGCATCGCCATCGTGCGCGAGACGCTTGAAGGCTTCGACTTCGAGGCGAGAGACAATGTCCCCTTCGTCTGGTTGACCTTGCCGGACCCGTGGCTCTCCGGCACGTTCAAGAATGCCTGCCTGGCGCAGGGCGTGCTCATCGACGATGAGGACGAATTCAAGGCAGGCCGCTCCGAACAGGTCTTCCATGGCGTGCGTTTCGGCGTCTCACAACCGCGCCAGGATAAGGATGTCGCCGGTGGCGTCGCGGTGATCCGGCGCCTGCTCGATGAAGGCCGCGCCGGCTACGACAGTTTTTCCTGAGCTCGGCCACGCCTGATCCCGCAGCCTCCGCCACCTTGTGGCTTTCCGCCGTTTTTCGTCAATCTATGGGGTGTATCGGCCTCAAGCTTGCGATAAGAGGGGACTCGAATTCCCCTCTCCCACGGATACAAACCGCCGCCCATGACCATTTCCAATTCCGTGCCGATCACCCCGGAGCTCATTGCCGCGCACGGGCTGAAGCCCGACGAATATCAGCGCATCCTCGATCTGGTCGGACGTGAGCCAAGCTTTACCGAACTCGGTATCTTTTCGGCGATGTGGAACGAGCACTGCTCCTACAAATCCTCGAAGAAATGGCTGCGCACCCTGCCGACCAGCGGCCCGCAGGTGATCCAGGGACCGGGCGAGAATGCCGGCGTGGTCGACATCGGCGACGGCGACTGCGTCGTCTTCAAGATGGAGAGCCATAACCATCCCTCCTATATCGAGCCCTACCAGGGTGCTGCGACCGGCGTCGGCGGCATCCTGCGCGACGTCTTCACCATGGGCGCAAGGCCGGTGGCGGCGATGAACGCGCTGCGCTTCGGCGCGCCGGACCATCCGAAGACCAGGCATCTGGTGGCCGGCGTGGTGTCCGGCGTTGGCGGCTACGGCAATTCCTTCGGCGTGCCGACGGTCGGCGGCGAGGTCAATTTCGACCCGCGCTACAACGGCAATATCCTGGTCAACGCTTTCGCCGCGGGCCTTGCGAAGACGGATGCCATCTTCCTGTCCGAGGCCAAGGGCGTCGGCCTGCCGGTCGTCTATCTCGGCGCCAAGACCGGGCGCGACGGCGTCGGCGGCGCCACCATGGCCTCGGCCGAATTCGACGACAAGATCGAGGAGAAACGGCCGACCGTGCAGGTCGGCGATCCCTTCACAGAGAAATGCCTGCTGGAGGCCTGCCTCGAACTGATGGCCTCGGGCGCGGTCATCGCCATCCAGGACATGGGTGCCGCCGGCCTGACTTGCTCGGCCGTCGAGATGGGCGCCAAGGGCGATCTCGGCATCGAGCTCGACCTCGACAGGGTGCCGGTGCGCGAGGAGCGCATGAGCGCCTATGAGATGATGCTGTCTGAAAGCCAGGAGCGCATGCTGATGGTGCTGCGCCCCGAGAAAGAGAAAGAGGCCGAGGCGATCTTCCACAAATGGGGTCTCGACTTCGCCATCGTCGGCAAGACCACTGACGATCTGCGCTTCCGCGTTCTGCACCAGGGCGACGAGGTCGCCAATTTGCCGATCAAGGAACTCGGCGACCAGGCGCCTGAATATGATCGCCCCTGGGTCGAGCCGAAGAAGCCGGCGCCACTCGCGGTCGGGGACGCACCCAGGGCCGATGTCGCCGATGCGCTGCTCAAGCTGCTTGGCGGGCCGGACCTCTCCTCGCGCCGCTGGGTGTGGGAGCAGTATGATACGCTGATCCAGGGCAATTCGTTGCAGCTTCCCGGCGGCGATGCCGGCGTGGTGCGCGTCGAGGGCCATGCGTCCAAGGCGCTCGCCTTCTCCTCCGACGTGACGCCGCGCTATTGCGAGGCCGATCCCTATGAAGGCGGCAAGCAGGCGGTGGCCGAATGCTGGCGCAACCTGACCGCGACCGGCGCCCTGCCGCTTGCGGCCACCGACAACCTCAATTTCGGCAATCCGGAACGGCCGGAGATCATGGGCCAGCTGGTCGGCGCGGTGAAAGGCATCGGCGATGCCTGCCGCGCGCTCGGCTTCCCGATCGTCTCGGGCAATGTCTCGCTCTACAACGAAACCAACGGACGCGGCATCCTGCCGACACCGACGATCGGCGGCGTCGGGCTGATCGCCGACTGGTCGAAAATGGCGCGCGTCGGCTTTGCCGGCGAAGGCCAGATGATCGTGCTGGTCGGCGCGCCGGCGACGTGGGGCAGCCATCTCGGCCAGTCCGTCTTTATGCGCGACATCCATGGCCGCGGCGACGGCCCGCCGCCGCCTGTCGACCTCGAGCATGAAAAGCGCGTCGGTGATCACGTCCGCGCGCTGATCGCCTCCGGCATTGTCACCGCCGCGCATGACCTTTCCGACGGCGGCCTTGCCGTGGCGCTGGCCGAAATGGCCATGGCGTCGGGCATCGGCGCCACCATCCCTGGCCTTGTCGGGACCGATCCGATCCCGGTGTTCTTCGGCGAGGACCAGGGCCGCTACCTGTTGACGCTGTCGATCGACCCGCAAAGCAAGGAATGGGACGCCATTCGCGAGGAACAGGGCAAGCTCGGCATCTTCGCGCCCTGGATCGGCTCGACCGGCGGCCGCGACCTGAAACTCGGCGAGGCGCGGGCGATCCCGGTCAGCGAATTGACCGCCGCCCACGAATCCTGGTTTCCTCGCTTCATGGCAAACGAGGTTGTGGACCCATAATATTTTGGTCGGGATGGCGCCTTGTGCGCCTTTGGAAGTGGTGCATCCGCCATCCGGGCCATATCTATGAGATCAGTACCTGATAGGAAAACCCGCATGGCAATGGATGCCCACGACATCGAACGGCTGATCAAGGAAGGCATTCCGGACGCCAAGGTGACGATCCGCGACCTGGCCGGCGACGGCGACCATTACGCCGCCGAAGTGGTGGCCGAGAGTTTTCGCGGAAAAAGCCGCGTCCAGCAGCACCAGATGGTCTATGACGCGCTGAAGGGCAATATGGGCGGCGTTCTGCATGCGCTGGCCCTGCAGACCAGCGTCCCGGATTGAGGCAGCCGGACGGCTCCGCGTGGAACCTTTCATCGAAACGCTAACCGTTCCAGATCCTTGTTTTGACGGAGTTCCGGACGGAAAACCGTTTTCATACTTTCCTGGGATTGCTCAGATCTTCACCAGCATCGCCGTCAGGTACATGAAGCCGACGCCGGCGGCCAGGCCGGCCATCGCACTCGGAGCAAGCAGTGCCCGCGTGCCGTCGGCGCGCTGGCGAAGCTGCATCGACACGAGTTCAACGATCACCTGCAGGATTGCGCCGGCACCGACCGCCAGCGCCAGCGCCGACCATTGCGGCGCATAGGCGAGGCTGCCGATCCACAGGCCGATGACGGCGGGGCCGCCCGCCAGCAGCGTCAGCGCGGCGAAGGTCCTGAGTGGCGGGCGCTGCTTCAGGATCGGCGCGGCGATGCCGATGCCCTCGGTGATGTTGTGCAAGGTGAAACCGAGCACCAGGAAGGTGCCCAGCCCCGCCGCGCCCGACGCGAAGGCGGCGCCGATCGCCAGTCCTTCGCCGAGATTGTGCAGGCCGATGCCGAGCGCGATGAAGGTGGCGAGCGCCAGGCCGGTCGGCGCGCCGCTCCGCCGGCCCGCCGCCATCAGCGGCAGGAAACTCGCGGTGGCGGCAAGCACGATCATCGTCGGCCCCTGGAACAGGGCTGCAGCTTCGCTAGCCAGTTCGAAGGCGTCCTCCAGCGCATCGACGAAAAGGAAGGCGAGCAAGCCGACAGTCAGCGACAGGAGGAAGTCCATGCCGCTGCGTCCGACGCCGCGAAGCGCGGGGTAGAACATCAGACCGATCGCCACAGGCAGGATGCCGACAAAGGCGCCGAGCACCGCCTGCGCGACAAGGCTCAGCGAGTCACGGGTCGGCGTTGGCACAGCCACCGCGATCTCATGTCCGAATGTCGTCCCGGTGCTGGTCACGACATTGATAGCATGCGCCTCCCCCAACACCCAGGGATATGGCAGGTTGATCCATGCCGTCGAGCCGCGCGCGATCGGGCCCGGCGGGTCCTGCGTGAATTGCCAGTAGGCGTCGTCGACCTGGACCTGCGCGATCGTCATCGGTTCCGATCCGCCGGCACGGACAAGGACGCGAATGCCATCGGTGCCAAGGATCGTCCGCTCGAAGGTGATGTTCTCGACCGGTGGCGCGCCATTGCGGAAGCTCGACAGCGGATCGGAAGACAGCAGCCAGGCGATGGCTATCGCCAGGACGGTCAAAGGCAGCCCGATCCAGAGCAGATTGACCCGAGTTGGGCGCGCGGCACGCGTATTGGGCTGGCTCGTATCGGTCACGACAGAGCCTCCACGACATCGAACATGCCGGACCAGCCGAGCTCGGTGAACTCGGACTGGTGAGGATGGAACATATAGAGGCCCGGCTCGTGCTCGCGGAAATGGAACTCGAGAATGCCGCGCTCGGCCTGGCACTGGGTGATCAGGTCGACGGTCTTCAGCGTCGGCGTGAGCGTCGTACCCTGATTGTAATAGTCGAAGAAATTGGCGTGCAGGTGGAAGGAGTTGATCGGATCGAACTCGACGACATTGACGAGGTAGATGCGGACGGGCTTGTCCTTCAGCACCCGGATCGGCTTCTTCGCATAGGCGTGGGCGACCGTGTTGACGGCATAGACCTCGTTCTCGTTGTCGAAGTTGGTGTCGAAGGCGTTCATGACCATCACGAATTCCTGCCAGTTTGCATTCTCGGGCGAGCCGAGCAGGCGTGAGCGGGCGACCGCCTCGTGCTCCGGATGCCGGGCAGGGTCGGGATCGATGACGAAGGCACCGTACATGCCCTTCTGGATATGCCGCTTCAGCGGCAGCGCGTGGCAGTGGTAGAGGTGACAGCCGAACGGCCTGGCATCGAACTCGTAGACGAACTCCTCGCCCGGCCCGACCAGGCCGGCACCCGGGACGCCGTCCATGCGCGCGGCGTGGATGCCGTGGAAATGCATCGAATGCGGATGCGAGCCTTGGTTGCGGAAGACGATCCGCAGGCGTTCGCCTTCGGTCGCCCGCAGCGACGGGCCCGGCACGCGGCCATTGTAGGTCCAGGCCGGGAACATGATGCCGGGCGCAATCTCGATCTCCTTGTCTTCCGCCGTGACTTCGAAGGTGCGAAGCGTGCGCCCGTCCGGCAGCGTCGACACCGTACCGGTCTCCCATTCGTTGACCAGCTTGACCGGGTCGAAGCCGTTTCGGGTGTCGTCGACCTCACCGACCGTCATCATCGCTCCATGAGCGGACAAATGCGCCGGCTGGTTTTCGGCAGCCGCAACCGCCGGCATCTCGTGACCGACATGGCTTGTCTGCCCGCGCGCCGCGCTTGCCACCACCGCTGTGCCGCCGGCAGCCGCGAGGCCGCCGGCCAGAAGCAGCCTTCGATCGAGCTTTCGCCCCAGCAAGGATTTCGTCCCGCTCATGCCTGCATCCTCCAGATCGCGGCGAGCATAGCGGATGCTTTAAGATTTAGCTATAGCTATATTCTGTTGGCACGGATTTGGCAGACGCGGCAACGCAGGCTATCGCAAGAGGCTACTGCGCCGCCGCCCTCTTGGCCGACACTGCGATGATGGGACCCGCGGGATACTTCCCGCCGACGATCATCCTGCCGCCATCCGACAGCGCCGAGACCACACCATCGAGGAACAGCGCATTGGGACAGGACAACGCGTCGCGGAACAGCCGCGCGAAGCTGCCAAGGCTGACTTCCGACCGCGAGATCGCCAGCACGACGGTATCGCCATCGCGCACGCCAACCCCGTTGCGGACATAGCGCGAGGTTCCATTCTGGTCGAAGCGCGGATGCAGCGCGCCATCGATCACCAGCATCGGGCCCGACTGCGTGGCGAAGACCGCATCGGGCTTGGCGGCGGCATAGGCGCTGCTTTCCATGACCGCGGCCTTGCCGTCCCTGCCAATCAGGAACACGCCGTTCGGCTTCAGGAAGAAATTGCCCTCGGCATCCGCAAGGTTGAGCGGCGCCTTTTCGTTGCCATCCTCGACAAGCAGGCCGACCGGCGTCAGGTCCTCGTGGTACATACCGCCATTCATGGCGAGCAGGACCGGCCGCCCCTGCCCCTTCATAGCCGTGTCGAACACCTCCAGCGAGCCGAACGGCTTGCCTTTAGCACCGGCATGGACGCCGATATCATAGGCGTTGAGATCGATCTCGCAGACGACATAGGGTACCGCCTCGAAGCTCAAATCCCGGCACGGAGCGGGCAGTCCGCCGATGACGAGCGGCGGGCGTTCCCGCGGCCTCAGCCAAAGGGCCGCGGCCAGGGCGACGAGCAGGACGCCGATCAGGATCGTCGCGAGATAGCGCTTTTTCATTACGCTCCGGGAGGATTGGCAGCCTAGGGGACTTGGTGCAGCGTCAGGCCATCTTTTGCGCCATTTCGGCGTCAGCAAGGCAAATACCTTGTTTCGGTCAACCTATGGGTTTATTTGATGGTTATGTTTCGAGCCTGACTCCCACAGGCGTGAAAGGATTATCCATGAGCGGTATCAACGACTACATCGACAGCGAAGTGAAGAGCAACGACGTGGTGCTCTTCATGAAGGGCACGCCCGGCTTTCCGCAGTGCGGCTTCTCCGGCCAGGTGGTTCAGATCCTCGACTATATCGGGGCCGACTACAAAGGCGTGAACGTGCTGACGTCGGCCGAGCTGCGCCAGGGCATCAAGGATTATTCCAACTGGCCGACTATCCCGCAGCTCTATGTCAAGGGCGAGTTCGTCGGCGGTTGCGACATCGTGCGCGAGATGTTCCAGGCGGGCGAACTGCAAACGTTCCTCGTCGAAAAGGGCGTCAGCGTCAAAGGCGCCGCCTGACTGAACGCGCCTGCCGGCACCTGACCGGCGGCGCTGCCTTCCGGGGCTGCCCCCACCTCGGCATTTGGTTCCCGATACTCGGGAACGAGACGGATGGATGCGCCGGTCAACCGGCGCAGGTTCGTTTGGAAAATCGGATCTTGCCGTGGAAAAGCAGGCAGTGGCGCAGCAATCGGCAAGCAACTTGCCCATTCCGCGCTGGGAATTCATCGCGCTCTGCGCGGCGCTGATGGCGCTCAACTCGCTCGCCATCGACATCATGCTGCCGGCGCTGCAGCAGATCGGCGCCTCGCTCGGCGTGATGAGCGAGAACCACCGCCAGTATGTCATCACCGCCTATATGCTCGGCTTCGGCGGCGGGCAGCTTTTCTTCGGGCCGATCTCGGATCGATTCGGGCGTCGCGCGCCGCTGGTCTTCGGCCTGATCGTCTATGTCGCCGCCGCGGCTGCAGCCGCCGTCGCGCCGAGTTTCGCCTTGTTGCTCACCTGCCGCCTCATACAAGGCTTCGGCGCCGCCGCGACCCGCGTCATCGCCGTCTCGATCGTGCGCGATACGTTCGAGGGGCGGCGCATGGCCGAAGTGATGTCCTTGATCTTCATGGTGTTCATGGCGATCCCGGTCGTCGCGCCTGGCATTGGCCAGTTCGTCATGTTGTTTGCAAGCTGGCACTGGATCTTCGTGACCATGGCCGTCGGGGCGTTGATCATATCGGCGTGGGCGGTGCTGCGCCTGCCGGAGACGCTGCATCCGGAATATCGCCGGCCATTGACGGTCAGCGCGGTCGTCGATGGTTTCCGCATCGTGCTCACCAACCGTCTCACGCTGTGCTATGCCTTCGCCAGCACCTTCATCTTCGCCGCCATGTTCGGCTTCATCAGTTCCGCGCAGCAGATCTATGTCGACATCTTCCATGTCGGCGAGCTGTTCCCGCTGATCTTCGCCGGCGTCGCCGGCGCGCTCGCTTTCTCGAATTACCTCAACTCGCGGCTGGTCGGACAGGTCGGCATGCGTCGACTGTCGCAAGGCGCGCTGCTTGTGTTCCTCTGCATCAGTCTTGCCTGGCTGGTCGTCTCGCTCGAAATGACCATGCCGCTCTGGCTCTTCATCACCTTATTTGCCGGCGCCATGGTGCCGTTCGGTGGCCTGGGCGCGAATTTCAACGCGCTCGCCATGGAGCCGCTCGGCGAACTCGCCGGGACTGCTGCATCCATCCTGGGCTTCATGCAGACCTTTCTCGGCGCCCTGATCGGAGCGGCGATCGGCCAGGCCTACAACGGCACGGTGACGCCGCTCGCCGCCGGCTTCTGCAGCGTGTCGGTCGCGGCGCTGCTGATGATCCTGATTGCCGAGCGCGGCAGGCTGTTCCAGCCGCATAACCCGCCGGTGTGAGCCCAGCCCAAGGTCTTAGTCGGCCCAGAGTTCGCGGCGCAGCTCCTGCCAGCTGTCCTTGTCGGGGGCGACCAGGATGCCGCCGTCGACATGCGAGGGCAGATAGGCGCTGCCGTCGATGCGCGCCGCATAGCCGCCGGCTTCCTGATGGATCAGCACGCCGGCCAGATGATCCCACGGCATCAGCTTGTTGTAGACGACGAAATGCGCGTGGCCGCTGGCGAGCAGCCGGTATTCGTGCGCCGCGCAGCGATAGCCGAACTGCGACAGCGCCTTGGTCTGGTTGCGGGCGAGCCGCGAGCGCTCGGGTTCCGGCAGGTATTGCCAGGAGACGGCGCCCGTCATTTGCGAGATCGGCACGGCCGCCGCGACGCGCACCTTCTCCAGCGCGCCATCGGCGTGGCGGATGTGGCTGCCTGCGCCTTTGGCGCCGATCAGCCAGTCCTTGCCGACGGGGTCGTGGATGATGCCGGCGACGGTCTCGCCCTTGACGACAACGCCCAGCATGACGCCGAACAGCGGCACGCCGGAGGCGAAGTTGAAGGTGCCGTCGACCGGATCGATGACAAAGGCGAGCTCGGCATCGCCGAGACCGCCGAGCAGCGCCGGATTGTCGGAGCAGGCCTCCTCGCCAACGATCATGGCCGAGGGATAGCGCTCGCGCAGCCTTGCCGTGATCACCCGCTCGGCATTGACGTCGGCCTCGGTCACCAGATCGGCGGCCGATGTCTTCTGGCGGATGTCGCCTTCGCCCAGCCGGCGAAAGCGCGGCATGATCTCGGCAGTGGCCGCGTCGGAGAGGAGACCGGCAAGCCAGTCGATGGCGCTATCGTCAATTGTCATAGGGATCGTCTTACCTGTCGTTGAGGGCGGCGAAGTCGAACAGCTTCCTGTCGAGCAGATGCGAGGGCCGCACATTCGTCATGGCGCGGATCATCGTGTCCTTGCGGCCGGGCATGCGCCTTTCGATGTCGTCCAGCATCGCCTTCATGGCATTGCGCTGCAGGCCTTCCTGGCTGCCGCAGAGATCGCAGGGGATGATCGGGAACTTCATCGCGTCGGCGAATTTCTCGAGATCGGCCTCAGCGTTATAGGCGAGCGGCCGCAGCACCATGACGTCGCCCTCATCGTTGAGGAGTTTCGGCGGCATGGCGGCAAGGCGACCGCCGTGGAACAGGTTCATGAAGAAGGTTTCGAGGATGTCCTCGCGGTGGTGACCCAGTACGAGAGCGGCGCAGCCCTCCTCGCGCGCGATGCGGTAGAGGTGGCCGCGCCGCAGTCGCGAGCAGAGCGAGCAATAGGTGCTGCCTTCGGGCAGCTTGTCGGTGACCACCGAATAAGTGTCCTGGTATTCGATACGATGCGCAATGCCGTTGGCATTGAGGTAGTCGGGCAGGACGTGCTTGGGAAAGTTCGGCTGGCCCTGGTCGAGATTGCAGGCGAGCAGTTCGACCGGCAGCAGGCCGCGCCATTTTAGGTCGAGGAGCAGGGCGAGCAGGCCGTAGGAATCCTTGCCGCCGGACAGCGCCACCAGCCAGCGTTCGCCGGGCTTCACCATGGCGAAGTCCTCGATCGCCTGGCGCGTCAATCGCAGCAGTCGCTTGCGCAGCTTGTTGAACTCGACCGACGACGGCACGTCGGCAAACAGCGGATGGAAGCCGCCATCGGCATCGTCGCCGATGGGCTCGAGGGATTTGACGTCGGGCAGCATATTCATGGCGCATCGGCCCCAGGGACAGGTGTCGGCGCCCGGATTAGCGCATCGGCCCGGAAATCGAAATCGATTTCTGCGGCGCGGCCGCACGGCGGATCCGCCAAAGCAAAAAAGGCCGCCCACTGGGCGGCCTTTCGATAGGTTGCTGAAGCAGCAATCAGCGCGAATAGAATTCGACGACCAGGTTCGGTTCCATCTGCACGGCGAACGGAACATCCGACAGGCCGGGGATGCGCGCGAAGGTGGCGGTCATCTTGTTGTGGTCGGCTTCGATATAGTCGGGCACGTCGCGCTCGGCGAGAGCGACCGATTCCAGCACGATGACGAGCTGCTTCGACTTCTCGCGCACTTCGACAACGTCGCCCGGCTTGCAGCGATACGAGCCGATGTTGACGCGCTTGCCGTTGACGTTGACGTGGCCGTGGTTGACGAACTGGCGGGCGGCGAAAATGGTCGGCACGAACTTGGCGCGGTAGACGACCGCGTCGAGACGCGACTCGAGCAGGCCGATCAGGTTCTCCGAGGTGTCGCCCTTGCGGCGGTCCGCCTCTTCATAGACCTTGCGGAACTGCTTTTCCGAAACGTCGCCATAGTGGCCCTTCAGCTTCTGCTTGGCGCGCAGCTGCAGACCGAAGTCGGAAAGCTTGCCCTTGCGGCGCTGGCCGTGCTGGCCGGGGCCGTATTCACGCTTGTTGACCGGGGACTTCGGGCGGCCCCAGATGTTTTCGCCGAGACGGCGGTCGATCTTGTATTTCGCGGATTCGCGCTTGCTCATCGCATTCCCTTTCAAAACAATACACCCGGAACCTCATGCTCCGAGTGAAGGAAACGCGCCCTCCTCTGGCCTCCGTTTTCGAGACCTGACAGGGTTTTCCACGCAACGCGACGGAAAACCCACGGGACACGTCAGTTAACAAGGCCGGGGAAGAAACAATCGAACTTCCGTCTGCCTTGCGCATAAAGAAAACCACCGGGCATTGCGGCCCGGTGTTGGCGCGCTGATTAAACGGAGATTTAGGCGGTGTCAAGCTTGTGCGTGGCACTGCGGACCAATCACCGAGAGCCCGCGGCCCCGCAGGCGGGTTCTTGCTTTTCTTCCCCAAGTGCAGCGAGATCAGCTCTTGGATTTCTTCTCGGGCAAGCCCTTGCGCCTGGTCTCGGCGAATTCCTCGAGCTGCTTTTCGCTCATCGATTCGTACATTCCCTTCGAGGCGCCCTTGAGCTCGCTCTTCTTGGTGTCGCCGCGTTTTGCCGACAGCGCCGCGCCAGCGGCCTTTTGCTGAGCTTTCGATGTGGCAGGCATGGTCGTTTCTCCCAATTGACTATGGGAGGGAACGCAGCCGCCCAGCCGATGTTCCTGCCGTCAAGGGATCGTCAGACCAAAACCCTGCATCAGCCGGCCGATGGCGAAATCAGACTTGCCGGAGGTGAAGACGGCAATGTCGGGCTCGCCTTGCGACGATCCGTTGACCGGCGGGAGCAAGGACATGGCGCGGCGGGCTATGGCTTCGGCCGGATCGATCCAGTCCACCGGCCAGGGCGCGGTCTTGCGCATGCGGTTGACCAGGAACGGATAGTGCGTGCAGGCAAGCACGACGATGTCGGTGCGCTGCCCGTCGCGTTCGAGGAAGCAGGGCGCGATCTCGCTGCGTACAGCCTCCTCGTCGACAAAGCCCTCGCGCATGTAGACTTCGGCCAGCCCCGCCAGATTGTTGCTGCCGACGAGGCGGACGTGGCATTTCTGCGCCCATTTGCTGATCAGGTCGCGCGTGTACTGCCGCTTCACCGTGCCCGGCGTCGCCAGCACCGAGACCAGGCCGGAGCGGGTGCGCTCCGCCGCCGGCTTGACCGCCGGCACGGTGCCGACAAAGGGATGACCGGGGAACCTGTCGCGCAGCGCTTCGATCACCAGCGTCGATGCGGTGTTGCAGGCGATAACCGAGATCGCCGGCGAAAACCGGTCGAGCAGCCTGGCGAAGAGATCGAGTATGTGCGTGCGCAGCGCCGGCTCCTCCCAGGCGCCGAAGGGAAAGGCCGCGTCGTCGGCGACATAGACGAAGCGCCGGTCGGGCATCAGCACGCGCGCCTCGCGCAGCACCGTGAGGCCGCCAACACCAGAATCGAACATCAGGATCGGCCGGTCAGTCATTGTCGGTGCCCTTGCCGCCCAGCGGCGCGTCATTGTCGTCGCCATTGGTGCTGTGCGCCTGGCCCGCTTCCGCCTTGCGGGCGCGCGCGGCAGCGGCGGGCAGCCGTCTCGGATCGTCGCCGGGGGAACCGTCGCCGCGCGGCATCGCCGGCGAAAATCTGTCCAGCGACGAGATGATGCCCCTTAGCACCTTCAGTTCCGGCTCGGCGAAACCGGCGCGCGTCAGCACGGCACGCAGATTGTCGACCATCTTCGGTTTCTTCCCTTCCGGGCGGAAATAGCCGCGCGCCTCCAGCGCGCCTTCAAGATAGGTGAACAGGCTCTGCAACTGTTCCTTGGTCGCCGGCACGAGTTCCGGTCCGGAGAAGTTGGTTTGGGTCTCGTCATCCAGCCCCGACTTCATCCATTCATAGGACATCAACAGCACCGCCTGGGCGATGTTGAGCGACGAAAAGCCAGGATCGACCGGAAAGGTGACGATCTCGTCGGCGAGCCCGACTTCCTCATTGTAGAGGCCGAAGCGTTCGCGGCCGAACAGAATGCCGGTGCGCTGCCCGGCACGCTGCCGCGTCCTCAGCGCCCTGCCCGCCTCGACCGGTCCGCGCACGGCCTTGAAGCCGTCGCGCTCGCGCGCCGTCGTGGCGAAGACGAAATTGAGATCGGCGATCGCCGAGGCGAGATCGTCGAAGACCCGCACCGCATCGATGACATGATCGGCGCGGCTTGCCGCGGCGCGCGCCTTCTCGCTCGGCCAGCCGTCGCGAGGATTGACCAGCCTGAGCTCGGCAAGACCGAAATTGGCCATGGCGCGCGCGACCATGCCGATGTTCTCGCCAAGCTGCGGCTCGACCAGGATGATCGCCGGACCTGCTGCGGGGGTATCGTTAGGATCTTCGTTGGCTGGCATGGGCGTCAATGAACTGCTGTTTGCGGCATTTCGGCGACCCCTGCCATATTCGGCCGTGAAAATGAAGCTTTGGCAAAGAACGGCATGAAGTCGCGGGCGGATCGGCGTTTGCGCGCTCAAAAGGCCTTTGATATACGCTGCGCATCCCCGGCCGAAAGCCATGCGGGCAAGGCCGTTCCGATCCCCAGCAACGAGGCATTCTTTCCATGGCGAAGATCAAGGTGGCGAACCCGGTCGTCGAACTCGACGGCGACGAGATGACCCGCATCATCTGGCAGTTCATCAAGGACAAGCTGATCCACCCCTATCTCGACCTCAAGCTCGACTATTACGATCTCGGCATCGAGCACCGCGACGCCACCAACGACCAGGTGACGATCGACTCGGCCAACGCCATCAAGAAATACGGCGTCGGCGTGAAATGCGCGACGATCACTCCCGACGAGCAGCGCGTCGAGGAATTCAAGCTGAAGAAGATGTGGAAGTCGCCGAACGGCACGATCCGCAACATCCTCGGCGGCACCATCTTCCGCGAACCGATCATCATGAAGAACGTGCCGCGCCTGGTGCCGGGCTGGACCAAGCCGATCATCGTCGGCCGCCACGCTTTCGGCGACCAGTACCGCGCCACCGACTTCCGCTATCCCGGCAAGGGCAAGCTGACGATCAAGTTCGTCGGCGAGGACGGCACCGTGATCGAGCACGACGTGTTCGACGCGCCGGCCGCCGGCGTCGCCATGGCCATGTACAATCTGGACGAATCGATCCGCGAGTTCGCCCGCGCCTCGCTGAACTACGGCCTGCTGCGCAACTATCCGGTCTATCTTTCGACCAAGAACACCATCCTCAAGGCCTATGACGGCCGCTTCAAGGACATCTTCCAGGAGGTCTACGAGCAGGAATTCGAGGCCGAGTTCAAGGCGAAGAAGCTCTGGTACGAGCACCGGCTGATCGACGACATGGTGGCCTCCAGCCTGAAATGGTCGGGCGGCTATGTCTGGGCCTGCAAGAACTACGACGGCGACGTGCAGTCCGATACGGTGGCGCAAGGCTTCGGCTCGCTCGGCCTGATGACCTCGGTGCTGATGACGCCAGACGGCAAGACCGTGGAAGCGGAGGCCGCGCACGGCACCGTCACCCGCCACTACCGCCAGCACCAGAAGGGCGAGGAGACCTCGACCAACTCGATCGCCTCGATCTTCGCCTGGACGCGCGGTCTCGCGCACCGCGCCAAGCTCGACGACAATGCCGAGCTGAAACGATTCGCCGAGACCTTGGAAAAGGTCTGCATCCAGACGGTGGAGTCCGGCTTCATGACCAAGGACCTATCGCTGCTCATCGGCCCCGACCAGCCCTGGCTGTCGACCACCGGTTTCCTCGACAAGATCGACGAGAACCTGCAGAAGGCCATGGGGTAAGAACCCAAATTTCGACATGCCGAAGGCTCCGAAAGGAGCCTTCGCTTTTTGGGCAGCAACACGAGCGGAAGCAAGGGGCTGACGATGAGCAAGCCAATCCTGTACGGCGCCGACTACAGCGTCTATGTCCGCATCGCGCGGCTGGCGCTGGAAGAGAAAGGCATCGGCTACGACCTCGTGCCCGTCGATGTCTTTGCCCCGGAAGGTGTTGCGGCCTGGTATCTTGAACATCATCCGTTCGGCCGCATCCCGGCTTTCGAGCATGACGGCTTTCGCCTGTTCGAGGCGAGCGCGATCGCCCGCTATGCCGACGAGGCCTTCGACGGCCCGGCGCTGCAGCCAAAAGACGCGCGCAGCCGGGCAAGGATGAACCAGATCACCGGCCTGCTCGACGCCTATGGCTACCGCGCCATGGTCTGGGATGTCGCCGTCGAGCGGCTGGAGCAAAATCCGCCCGACGAGGCCCTGATCGCCAAGGGCCTGTTGCAAGCGGAAGCTGTGCTGCGGACACTGTCGGCGCTGAAGGCCGACGGGCCGTGGCTGCTGGGGTCGCAACTGACCCTTGCCGACCTGCACGCGGCACCGATCGTCGGCTATTTCGTCAAGGTCGCAGAAGGGCGTGAATTGCTTGCCCGATTTGCCGACATCAGCGACTGGTATGCGCGCTTCGCCGATCGCGCGAGCTTCGCCAGGACCGAACAGGCGGGCTGATGCGCGCCGTCCATGTCAGCTATGCGACGCCGAACCTGTCGCAGGCCGGCAAGCTGCTGCTGAAGAGCGCGCGCCGCTTCGGCCTCGACAGTCATCTTTATACGCCGGACCACCCGGTGCTGGTCGACCTGGCGCGAAAATACCCATCGATCATGGCCGCGCCGCGCGGCGCCGGCTACTGGCTGTGGAAGCCGTTCATCACCCTGGACATGATGAACCGCGTGCCGGACGGCACGCCGGTCCTCTACAGCGACGCCGCACTGACTTTCATTGCCGACCCGGCGCCTCTGATCGCGCTTTCCAGCCAGCACCCGGTATGCCTGTTCAAGATGGGCGGGCGGATGCTGCAGGGCGCCTGGACCAAGCGCGACTGCTTTGTCGAAATGGATGCTGACCGGGAGGAGTTCTGGTCGCTGCCGCAGCTATGGGCCGGCATGCAGCTCTACCGCGCCGGGCCGGAAGCGAGGGCTTTCCTCAAGCTGCTGGCGACGGCCATGGCGAGCGAGGTTCGCCTGACCGACATGCCGAACATCCACGGCATTCCCAACCTGCCCGGCTTCGTCGAGCATCGGCATGATCAATCGGTGCTGACGATCCTTGCCAGGCAGCAGGGCGCCGCCATTTTTCGCAGCCCGTCGCAGGAGTGGCACGATCCATCGGCGTCAGCGAGCGAGCAGCCGTTCGGCCAAACGGTGTTTGTGCACCGCAGGCGAAACCTCCCCTATTTCAGGTGGCTTTACAGGCGCCTGCGGCAGAAATACACGGCCGGCCAAGGCTTCCTTTGATCATGCCCGATCTCTCGCGAGAGCCCGGCGGCATTCAAGCTTCCGCACCATAGTCTGAGGGCCCGTTCAGTCGGGCAGATAGATTTCCGCCTTCATGAAGGTCTTCGCGCGGCCTGTGATGCGCACACGGTCTCCGGCCAGCTCGCACAATAAGTGACCGCCGCGCTGCGAGCACTGGAAAGCCGACAGCTCCGTCTTGCCGAGCTTTTCGGACCAATAGGGTATCAGCGTCGCGTGGATGGAGCCGGTCACCGGATCTTCGGGAATGCCCGCGCCGGGCGCGAAGTAGCGGGACACGAAATCATGGGTCTCGCCGCGCGCGGTGACGACCACGCCGAGAGGGTGGAACGTCGCAATCCCGGACAGGTCCGGGACAAAGGAGCGCACGGCGGCTTCGTCGGCCAGCTCGACGAACAGGTTCTCGAAGTTGCGGAAGCTCGCAACCGGGCGCGCCGAAACGGTATCCTGAAGCGCGGACGCCAACTCGGCGTCGACGGGCTGCGGCGGAAAGCAGGGCAGATCGAGCTGGTAGGCGCCGTCGCGCCCGGAAACCCTCAGCTCGCCCACCCGCGTGGCGAAGGCCATGTCGCCGGCGATATCATGTTCCTGGGCTAGCACATGGGCGGTGGCCAGCGTGGCGTGGCCGCAGAAGTCGGCTTCATGGACCGGGGTGAACCAGCGCAGATCCCAGCCCTTGCCGTTCGGCCGCGCAAAGGCGGTCTCGGCAAGGTTGTTCTCGTTGGCGATGGCCTGCATGACATCTTCCGGCGGCCAGTCCTCCAGGATGAGGACGGCGGCCGGATTGCCGTGGAAGGCCCGGTCGGCGAAAGCGTCGACCTGGTACATGGTCAGTGTCGTCACTTCGCGCTCCCGGGATGGCTAGCGTGACTGCGCGGCGACCTCAAGCGAGGTCACGCCGCTTCCAGCGCCGCCTTCACCGCCGCGATCGCGTCCTCGGCCTTCGAGGCGTCGGGACCGCCGGCCTGGGCCATATCGGGCCGGCCGCCACCACCCTGCCCGCCAAGCGCGGCGGACGCCACGCGCACCAGGTCGACGGCGCTGAAGCGGGTGGTCAGGTCGTCGGTGACGCCGACGACGACACTTGCCTTGTTGTCCTCGCCGGCGCCGACGAAGACGACGACGCCGGAGCCGAGCGTCTTCTTGCCGGCATCCGCCAGCGGCTTCAGGTCCTTCGGCGCCACACCGGAGACTGCCTTGCCGAGGAAGCCGACGCCGGCGATGGTTTCGTTCTCGGCCGGCACGCCGGCCGGCGAACGGTCACCCAGCGCCAGCCTCTTGCGCGCTTCGGTAAGCTCCTTTTCGAGCTTCTTGCGCTCTTCGAGCAGCGTCTCGACACGCGCCGTCACGTCGGCCGGCGAGATCTTCAGCGTCGAAGCGATCGCCTTCAGCCGCCTGTCCTGCTCGTCGAGATGCCTGCGCGCCGCCTCGCCGGTCAGCGCCTCGATGCGGCGCACGCCGGCGGCGACCGCGCTGTCCGACACGATGCGCACCAGGCCGATATCGCCGGTCGCCCGGACATGGGTGCCGCCGCAGAGCTCGACCGAATAGGGGCGGTTCGCCTTGGCGCCATGCAGGCCGGTGCCCATCGACACGACGCGCACCTCGTCGCCGTATTTTTCGCCGAACAGCGCCATGGCGCCCTCGGCAATGGCATCATCGACCGACATCAGGCGTGTCGACACCGGGCTGTTCTGCACGACGATCTCGTTCGCCATGCGCTCGACCTCCTCGAGTTCATCGGCCGAGATCGGCTTGTTGTGCGAGATGTCGAAGCGCAGGCGCTCGGGCGCGACCAGCGAGCCCTTCTGCGCGACATGGGTGCCCAGCACCTCGCGCAGCGCCTCGTGGATGAGGTGCGTCGCCGAATGGTTGGCGCGCAGCCTGGAGCGGCGCGCATGTTCGACCTTGAGCTCGACGGCAGCGCCGGTCTTGACCGTGCCGCTTGCCACCCGGCCGAGATGCACGAACAGCCCGTCGGCCTTCTTCTGCGTGTCGGTGATCGCTATCGAGAAGCCTTCGCCGGAAACAATGCCGGTGTCGCCCATCTGGCCGCCGGATTCGCCGTAGAACGGCGTCTGGTTGACGATCACGGCAACCGTGTCACCCTGCGCGGCGCTGTCGACGGCCTTGCCGTCCTTGACCAGCGCCAGGACCAGGCCCTCCGCCTGCTCGGTCTCATAGCCGAGGAAATCGGTGGCGCCGGTCTGCTCGCGCACCGAAAACCACACCGTCTCGGTGGCCGCGTCGCCGGAACCCGCCCAGCTCTTGCGCGCCTCGGCCCGTTGCCGCTCCATCGCATCGGTAAAGCCGGCCAGATCGACCGAGATGCTGCGCTGGCGCAGCGCATCCTGCGTCAGGTCGAGCGGGAAGCCGTAAGTGTCGTAGAGCTTGAAGGCCGTCTCGCCATCCAGCATGTCGCCGGCGCCGAGCTTTTCGGTTGCCTCCGAGAGCAGGCCGAGGCCGCGCGCCAGTGTCTTGCGGAAGCGGGTCTCTTCCAGCTTCAGCGTTTCGGTGATCAGCGCCTCGCCGCGCCCCAGCTCCGGATAGGCCTGAGCCATCTCGCGCACCAGCGCCGGCACCAATTTCCACATCAGCGGCTCGCTGGCGCCGAGCAGCTGCGCATGGCGCATGGCGCGGCGCATGATACGGCGCAGCACATAGCCGCGGCCCTCATTCGACGGCAGCACGCCGTCGGCCACCAGGAAGCAGGACGACCGCAGATGGTCGGCGATGACGCGGAACGATGCGACGGTGTCCGCATCCGGACCGCGCCCGAGCGCCGATGAGGCGGCATCGATCAGATGGCGGAACAGGTCGGTCTCGAAGACGCTTTCCACCCCTTGCAGGATGGACGCCATGCGCTCGAGGCCCATACCGGTGTCGATCGACGGGCGCGGCAGGTCGATGCGCTCTTCCTTGGTCACCTGTTCATACTGCATGAACACCAGGTTCCAGAATTCCAGGAACCGGTCGCCGTCCTCTTCCGGGCTGCCGGGAGGGCCGCCCCAGATGTGTTCACCGCGGTCGATGAAGATTTCCGAGCACGGCCCGCAGGGTCCGGTGTCGCCCATCGCCCAGAAATTGTCGGAGGTCGGGATGCGGATGATGCGGTCGTCGGTGAAGCCGGCGATCTTCTTCCAGTAGCCGGCGGCCTCATCGTCGGTGTGGTAGACCGTGACCAGCAGCTTGTCTTTCTTTAGCCCGAACTCCCTGGTGATCAGGTTCCAGGCAAGCTCGATGGCGCGCTCCTTGAAATAGTCGCCGAAGGAGAAATTGCCGAGCATCTCGAAGAAGGTCAGGTGACGCGCGGTGTAACCGACATTGTCGAGGTCGTTGTGCTTGCCGCCGGCGCGCACGCTCTTCTGGGCGGTCGTTGCGCGCGAATAGGGCCGCTTCTCCAGGCCGGTGAAGACGTTCTTGAACTGCACCATGCCGGCATTGGTGAACATCAGCGTCGGATCGTTGCGCGGCACCAGCGGGCTCGACGCGACGACCTCATGACCCTCCTTGCGGAAATAGTCGAGGAATGTCGACCGGATCTCGTTCACGCCACTCATGGATGCTTGCCTTTTCGAGAGAACCGCCGGGGGTGCCGGCGGCAAAATGGACATGGCCTTTTAGCGATCACGCCGCAGCCTGTCCAGAAACACGGAACTGGAGGAAAGTCCGGTTGTTGCCGGCTTTAGCCGGGCATCGCCCGAAACGCAAACCGCCGGCACAAGGCCGGCGGTTCGGGACGCAGTACTAAAGAACTCAATTACATAAGCAGATATTAATAAACCGAGATTGTGGCACCTACATGGCGCCGGCTTCGTCCTCGAAACCGTCGTCACCGCCGCCCTCGGAGCCGCCATTCTCGAGGAATTTCTCAGCGATCAGCCCGGCATTCTGCCTGAGCGCCATTTCGATCTCGCGCGCTGTGTCGGGATTGTCGCGCAGGAACAGTTTTGCGTTCTCGCGGCCCTGGCCGAGACGCTGCGAATTGTAGGAGAACCAGGCGCCGGATTTCTCGACCACGCCGGCCTTGACGCCGAGGTCGACCAGCTCGCCGGTCTTCGACACGCCCTCGCCGTACATGATGTCGAACTCGACCACCTTGAAGGGCGGCGCCAGCTTGTTCTTGACGACCTTGACGCGGGTCTGGTTGCCGACGACCTCGTCGCGGTCCTTGACCGAGCCGATGCGGCGGATGTCGAGGCGGACCGAGGCGTAGAACTTCAGCGCGTTGCCGCCGGTCGTCGTCTCGGGCGAGCCGAACATGACGCCGATCTTCATGCGGATCTGGTTGATGAAGATGACCATGGTGTTGGAGCGCGAGATCGAGGCGGTCAGCTTGCGCAACGCCTGGCTCATCAGGCGGGCCTGGAGGCCGGGCAGCGCATCGCCCATCTCACCTTCGATTTCGGCGCGCGGCGTCAGCGCGGCGACCGAATCGACCACCAGAACATCGATGGCGCCGGAGCGCACCAGCGTGTCGCAGATCTCCAGCGCCTGCTCGCCGGTGTCGGGCTGCGAGATCAGCAGGTTTTCGAGGTCGACACCGAGCTTGCGGGCATAGACCGGATCGAGCGCGTGCTCGGCATCGACGAAGGCGCAGATGCCGCCCTTCTTCTGGGCTTCCGCCACCGTGTGCAGCGCCAGCGTCGTCTTGCCCGAGCTTTCCGGCCCGTAGATCTCGATGATGCGGCCGCGCGGCAGGCCGCCGACGCCGAGCGCGATGTCGAGGCCGAGCGAGCCGGTCGGCACGGTTTCGATCTCGACCACCTGCTCATTGGCGCCGAGGCGCATGATCGAGCCCTTGCCGAAGGCGCGCTCGATTTGCGACAGCGCCGCGTCCAGAGCCTTTGATTTGTCCACTGCCTTATCCTCTACAAGCCGCAAAGTATTCTGAGCCATGATACATCACCCCTTGGTCGTCAATGAAGGCCGGACAATCCGTGATCCCTGCCATTTTGTACCTTTTTTGTTCTCGTTTGGCAAGAGGCATCAAGTTGCTGAAAAACAATCAATATCTTGATCTGTTCTATTTATGTCCCACAACGCACGGCGGCGGCGTCGTCCAATCGGTCATGCAGGGTTCCATTGTCCGGCCGGCCCGAATCGCGGCGCTGATTGCGGGGCGGCGCGGAGAAACCTAGTGTGCGCGGCCGGACAATCAACAAAGGTATCGACGCCACGATGGTGAAGTCCCCAACATCCTTGCCGTGGGCGGCGCCCATATCGACCGGCGGGGCCAGGTGTCGGGCCCTTACGTGCCGGCTGCCTCGAATCCCGGCACCATGCGCGAGGATGTCGGCGGCGGCGTTTTCAACGCGTTGCGCAGTGTGGTCAGGCGCGGCGTCTCGGCCTCGCTGCTGTCGATGCGCGGCGGCGACACCGCGGCCGAGACTGTGTCGACGGCGATCGCGAGCGCCGGCATCGTCGACCTGTCGGCGGTGTTCCTCGACCGCACGACGCCGAGCTACACGGCGCTGATCGACCGCGACGGCGAGCTGATCGTCGGCTTTGCCGACATGGCGCTCTACGACCTCGCCTTCCCCAAGCAGATCCGCCGCGCCAAGGTGCGCGAGGCGATCGCTTCCGCCGATGCCCTCCTATGCGACGCGAACCTGCCGTCCGCGGCGCTGGAACGGCTGGTGGCGCAAGCCGCCGGCAAGCCGGTCTTCGCCATCGCCATCTCGCCGGCCAAGGTGGTGCGGCTGATGCCGGTGCTGGGCAGCCTGGCCGTGCTGTTCATGAACCGGCGCGAGGCCGGCGCCCTTGCCGGCCTGGGCGACGATGCGAATGGCCGCGATCTGGTCGGCGGGCTGCGGCGCGCCGGGCTCACGAGCGGTGTGGTGACGGCCGGCGGCGAGCCGGTGCTCGGCTTCGACGGCGAGGGCCTGTTCTCCATCGCCCCGCCTGCCCCGCGTAGGATCGCCGACGTCACCGGCGCCGGCGATGCGCTGACCGGCGCGACGGTCGCCGCTCTGCTCAATGGCCTGCCGCTGCGCGCGGCACTGCGCGAAGGCATTGCCGCCTCCATCCTGGCCATCGAAAGCACCGAGGCGGTACCCGCCTTCAGCGCCGCCAACTTCGCGCAAATGCTGGCCCTTGTGCCGGGGGCGCTGGAAGTGGCATGAGGGCGGCCGGAGCGCCGCGCGCTCCGTATTGGAGACCATCATGACGCCCGAAACCGCCCGCCCCTTCATCGATATCCATCCGCCGGTGGCGGAGGCGCTCGCCGCCGGACGGCCGGTGGTGGCGCTGGAAAGCACCATCATCACCCACGGCATGCCCTATCCGGACAACGGCGCCATGGCCGCCAATGTCGAGAAGATCATCCTGGACAATGGCGCGGTACCGGCAACGATCGCGGTGGTCGCCGGCCGCATCAAGATCGGCCTCTCCGACGGCGAGCGCGAATCGCTGGCGATGACCGGCGACGCCATGAAACTGTCGCGCGCCGATCTCGGCTTTGCCGTCGCGCAAGCGCGCACCGGCGGCACCACCGTCGCCGCGACGATGATCGCCGCGCATATGGCCGGGATAAAGGTGTTCGCCACTGGCGGCATCGGCGGCGTGCACAAGGGCGCTGAAAAGAGCTTCGACATCTCGGCCGACCTCGACGAGCTGGCGCGCACGCCAGTCATCGTGGTGTCGGCCGGCGCCAAGGCAATCCTCGACATCGAAAAGACGCTGGAAGTGCTGGAGACGCGCGGCGTGCCGGTCGTCGGCCATGGCTGCGAGACGATGCCTGCGTTCTGGTCCAGGCATTCGCCGTTCCGCGCCCCGCTCACCTTGCATGCGCCGGAGGACATTGCGCATTTCTACCGGACGCGTCAGGCGCTGGGCCTCGGCGGCGGCATACTGATCGCCAACCCGGTGCCGGAGAACGAGGAGATCCCGGCCAAGGAGATGGACGGCTACATCCAGGCTGCGCAGAAGGCGGCGGAGGCGCTCAACGTCAGCGGCAAGGCAGTGACGCCGTTCCTGCTGTCGAAAATCCTCGAGCTGACCGGCGGCCGCAGCCTCAAGACCAACATCGCGCTGGTCGAGAACAATGCGCGGCTGGCGGCGAGGATCGCCAAGGCGCTGTAGCGTCTACTTGCCCGCCCGCAGCCCCGCCTCATAGGCGCGGCGCGCCCAGACCGCCATCTCGTCGGGGTCGTCGAACGCGCTGTCGGGAATACTCCAATAGGGCATGGCGACCAGCTTGCCATGCCTGGAGCCGGTGTAGGTCCACTGCTGGCAGCCGGCGGCCTCGAAATCGGGGGCGCTTTGCTCGTCGGCCTTCAGCTTCAGCTCGCCGCGCAGCACGATGGCGACGATGACGCCGTCGCAATAGATGCCCTTGCCGCCGAACATCTTTCGGATGCTGATCGGCCCCAGGCTTTCGAACAGTTCTTCAAGGCGCGCATTGTCCATGCCGCGATCATCTCATCCGGCGTGGGCCTTGTCATCGCCGCAACCAAAGGCATGCTGACAGATTGAGATACGAAAACGGAGCTCCCACCATGCCTGTCCTGCTCAAAGGCTCCTGCCGGTGCAATGCTGTCCGCTTCGAAGTGGAAAGCCACACGCCGGTGCCGTTCATGCTCTGCTACTGCTCGATCTGCCGCAAGCAGCAGGGCGGCGGCGGTTTCGCCATCAATCTCGGCGCCGACTACGAGACGCTCAAGATCACGGGCAAGCGCAGCCTCGGCGTCTACCGGGCCGAGATAGAGGATGACGAGCATCCGCATTGCGAGGTGTCGACCGGCGAGCGCAACTTCTGCCGCAAATGCGGTTCGGCCCTCTGGCTCTACGACCCGACCTGGCCGGACCTTGTCCATCCCTTCGCCTCGGCGATCGACAGCGAGTTGCCGGTACCGCCGGAAAAGGTGCATTTGATGCTGAAATACAAGGCGAGCTGGGTCGAGCCGGTGGTCGGCAAGAACGACAAGCTGTTCGACGTCTACCCGGAAGAATCGATCGCCGACTGGCACAAGCGCACCGGCATGTGGGTAGACTGAGCTGAACCTAAGGGCGATGCGTTAGCGCAACCCAGCGCTCGATCTGCTCCACATCCACCCCATCGCGCTGCGCGACGACCAAGGGATGATCTGCATCATGCAGAAACACCTTGGGGCGCATGTTGCCAGGCTGGAATACAACATTGGCATGTAGGTGCATCGAGCTTGGGTATTCGGGAATATCGTGCATCAGATACCCGAAGCAAAGTTCGTCCTCATATTGGCCACTGTCATATCCATCGCGATAGACATTCCAGCTCCTTTCCGAGACCGATATCCATACGCCGAAGCAGAACTCGTCGGTCAGCGCAGGAACGGGCAACGGCAGCAGGCAACGAATAAATCGATCCGTTTGGCCCGTGGCGTAACTCACCAGGCAGAAATCGTCATTCTTGCGGAAGGTCGATCGAGCGACCTCATCGAGTGCGTCTGGATCCACCGGCGCGTCGAACGCCAGGTCTGTCGGAAGCCCGACAAACTCCTTGCTGCAACAGGCACACCGCCAGCGATATGCCTCGGCACGCATGATGAAAAAGCTAAGCCGCGCTTGAAGCGCGCGCCTCGGCCAGCGCCTTGAGGTCGGCAGGCTTCAGCTCGACCGATTCGCCACAGCCGCAGGCCGAGCTCTGGTTCGGGTTCTTGAAGGTGAAGCCGGTGCGCAGCGTCGTCTGCTCGAAATCCATCTCGGTGCCGAACAGGAAGAGCGCTGCTTCCGGCGCGACATAGACATGCGCGCCGTCGCGCTCGATGTGGTCGTCCTTAGGGTTCGGCTCGGTCACGAGATCAACCGTGTATTCCATGCCGGCGCAGCCGCCCTTCTTGATGCCGAGGCGGATGCCGTGCGCATTCTCGCGCGTGGCGACGATCTCGCGC
This sequence comes from Mesorhizobium sp. M4B.F.Ca.ET.058.02.1.1, assembly GCF_003952505.1. Classification (NCBI taxonomy): domain Bacteria; kingdom Pseudomonadati; phylum Pseudomonadota; class Alphaproteobacteria; order Hyphomicrobiales; family Phyllobacteriaceae; genus Mesorhizobium; species Mesorhizobium sp. M4B.F.Ca.ET.058.02.1.1. The sequence continues at coordinate 1,132,240 of NZ_CP034450.1, forward strand.
ACCCGGTCGGCGGCCTTTTCGGTCATCGTGATGACGGCGAAGCGTCCCATTCTCTTTCCTCTTCCATTCCATGCAGGTTCAAGGCCCGCCGAATGATTCATCACCTAAAATGGTGAAGTTTGTTGGCGGGTGCAACCCCGGCTCTGTTACTGAACCGTTGCAAGCAACTGACTGGCCTCCCGTTCCAAAACCTTATACATCGCCGTCGGATGACGCTCTTCAGCGGCATAGAACTGGTTGGAGGCCAGATCGAATGCAGTTTCCGGCAACTCATCCATCCTATCCATTCTTTGCAAGCGGTCCCGAGGAAAGTTCGGGCCGAACACCGCCAACGCACTTTCCGCTGCAGCCGCATGTTCCGACAGGCCGAGCCGCCGCATCGCGCCAATGGCTCGCTCGATCGTTATTCCACACGAATTGTGGAAGTACTGATGAAAGGTGCCATTCAGGACATCACCGAGCAGAATATCCGCGCAAAGCACGTCGGCGACGCCTGCCGGCATTCCGTTCAGAAGCGCGTCAAATGCGGCCGGTTTGCCCATGCTGTTGAGAAAGTCGTCGCCGCCCCATTGCTGCATCAGCTTCATCGTCGAGGGCGGCACGAATTCGGGAAGATCGATCTCCCAATCTTCCATTTGAGCCCTCAATACCAGCCGACCGCGACCTGCGCCTCTTCCGACATGCGGTCGGGCGTCCACGGCGGATCGAACACCATGCTGACCTCGACTCCGGAAACACCCTCGACCGCGCCGACGGCATTCTCGACCCAGCCCGGCATCTCGCCGGCCACCGGGCAGCCGGGCGCGGTCAGGGTCATGTCGATCTTGACCGAGCGGTCGTCCTCGATATCGATCTTGTAGACGAGGCCGAGTTCGTAGATGTCGGCGGGGATTTCCGGGTCGTAGACCGTCTTCAGCGCCGAGACGATGTCGTCGGTCAGTCGCGCCAGCTCGTCGGCAGGAATGGCAGAAGCCGAAACCACGCCGTTCGCGGCCGTTTCCGGAGCTGTCTCTGCGGTGGTGCTCGCATCTTCCATGGTCGTCACCCGAAGAACTTTCGCGCCTTTTCCAGCGCATCGGCCAAAGCGTCGACTTCGGCCCTGGTATTATACATGCCGAACGATGCCCTGCATGTGGAGGTCACGCCGAAGCGTTTCAACAGCGGCTGGGCGCAATGGGTGCCGGCGCGCACTGCCACGCCCTGCCGGTCGATCACCATCGACACGTCATGGGCATGTATGCCCTGCAATTCGAACGAGATGATGGCGCCCTTGCCCGGCGCGTCACCGAAGATGCGCAGCGAATTGATGGCGCGCAGCCGCTCATGGGCATAGTCCTTGAGATCCGCCTCGTGCGCGGCGATGCGCTCGCGGCCGACCTTTTCCATATATTCGAGCGCGGCGCCGAGGCCGATCGCCTGCACGATCGGCGGTGTGCCGGCCTCGAAACGATGCGGCGGCTCGTTGTAGGTGACGATGTCCTCCGTCACTTCCTCGATCATCTCGCCGCCACCCATGAAGGGCCGCATCTCCTCCAGCATGTGCTTCTTGCCGTAGAGCACGCCGATGCCGGAGGGGCCGTAGACCTTGTGGCCGGTGAAGACGAAGAAATCGCAGTCGAGGTCCTGCACGTCGATCGGCATGTGCACGGCGCTCTGGCTGCCGTCGACCAGCACCGGGATGCCGCGGGCATGCGCGATGCGCACGATCTCCTTGATCGGCGTCACCGTGCCCAGCGCGTTCGACATCTGGGTGATGGCGACGAGTCTTGTGCGCGCGGTCAGCCGCTTCTCGAATTCCTCGATGTGGAAGGCGCCGAGATCGTCGACCGGCACCCAGACCAGCTTGGCGCCCTGCCTCTCCCTGATGAAATGCCACGGCACGATGTTGGAGTGGTGCTCCATGATCGACAGCACGATCTCGTCGCCCTCGCCGATGTTGGGCATGCCGTAGCCATAGGCGACCGTGTTGATCGCCGAGGTGGTGTTGGAGGTGAAGACGATGTTGTCGGTGCTCGGCGCATTGAGGAAGCGGCGCACCGTCTCCCGCGCCTTCTCATAAGCGTCGGTCGCGGCATTCGACAGGAAGTGCAGGCCACGATGGACGTTGGCGTATTGCTGGCTGTAGGCGTGCTGGATGGCGTCGAGCACGGCTTTGGGCTTCTGCGCCGAGGCGCCATTGTCGAGGTAGACCAGCGGCTTGCCATAGACTTCCCGCGACAGGATCGGGAAATCGCGGCGGATGGCCTCGACGTCGTAGGGGGTGGATTCGACTTTCTTGTCCATCACAAGCTCTTCCGAGGCACCGCCTCACTCCGTCCAGCACCCCGCTCGGCGCCGCGCGCCGATCCACCTTCTCCCGCGAGGGGAGAAGACAGGCGCTTACCCGTGCGTCAAAAACCAATCGTCGAGCCGCGCTTCCAGCGCCTCGACGAGCGCCTCGTCTTCCAGTTCCTCGATCACTTCGGCGACGAAAGCCTTGACCAGCAGGCCGCGCGCGCTCTTCTCGTCGATGCCGCGCGCCATCAGGTAGAAGAGATGGTCGTGGTCGATCTCGGTGACGGTCGCGCCATGGCCGCAGACGACGTCGTCGGCGAAGATCTCCAATTCCGGCTTGGTTGAGAACTCGCCGTCATCCGACAGCAGCAGCGTGTTGCAGGCCATCTTGGCGTTGGTCTTCTGCGCATGCTGATGCACGTTGATGCGGCCCTGGAAGACGCCGCGCGCCTTGCCGGTGACCACGTTGCGGATCACTTCGGTCGAGGTGGTGTGTGGCACGGCATGGTCGAGCACCATGGTGGTGTCGGTATGGGTGTCGCCGGCCAGAAGGTTGATGCCGCGCAATTTGAAATCGGCGCCCTCGCCGGTCGTGCGCACCACGACTTCCTGACGCACCAGCCTGCCGCCGGCGTTCATCACGAACAGCGTCAGCTTCGCATCCTTGCCGAGATGCGCCTTGAACTGAGCAAGATGCGTGGTGGTATCAGATTGCTCCTGCACGATCAGCCAGGTCACCTCTGCGCCGTCGCCGAGCACGAGTTGGCTGACGGAGCTGACAAGGCCGACACCCTCGCCCGACTGGCGTTCGACGATGGTCGCCTTGGCGCCGGCGCCGACGCGCGTCAGAAGCCGCACATGCGCCTGGCCGCCGGACTGCAGGTTCTGCAGTTCGATCGGCTTCTCCAGTTCCGTGCCGTCGGCGATGTCGACGAAATAGCCGTCGGCGACAAAGGCGGTGTTCAGCGCGCCGATCGCGTCATCGGCGCCATAGGGATCGAGCCCCGGCGCCACGCTGCCGTCGGTGAGCTTTTCAGACAGGCGCTGCACGGTCACGCCCTCGACGGCAGGCAGCTTCGCGGTCGAGGCGCCGTTCAGCACCGGCAGCACGGCGGAGCCTTCCAGCACCGGCGCCATGGCCTTGGCCGTGGCAGCCGGCTCGAAGTCCGGCACCGGATTGAGGTTCAGCAGCCGGCGCAGGTCCGTATAGTGCCATGACTCGACGCGCCGCGACGGCAGGCCGCGCTTGATCGTCTCGATCGCGTCGTCGCGCTTCATCATCACCGCGCCATCGCCGGGCAGCAGCGAAAGCCGTTCGCCGAAGGCGTCGATCAGCGCCGTTTCGGCGGGGGTGCGCTGGGGCTGTGCGTGCATGTTCATTGCTCTCGCCTCGCCTGCTGGCATCTCACGCGGCTTCGCCGATCACGCCGGCGTAGCCATTGGCTTCGAGGTCGAGCGCCAGCGACTTGTCGCCCGACTTGATGACCTGGCCCTTGTAGAGCACGTGGACGCTGTCCGGCACGATGTGCTCCAGCAAGCGCTGGTAGTGGGTGATGACGACGATGGCGCGCTCCGGCGAACGCAGCGCGTTGACGCCGTCGGAGACGATCTTCAGCGCATCGATGTCGAGGCCGGAATCGGTCTCGTCGAGCACGCAGAGTTTTGGTTCGAGCAGCTTCATCTGCAGGATCTCGGCGCGCTTCTTCTCGCCGCCGGAGAAGCCGACATTGAGCGGCCGCTTCAGCATCGCCATGTCCATGTTGAGCGAGGCGGCGGCGTCCTTCACGCGCTTCAGAAATTCCGGGATCTTCAGCGGCTCCTCGCCGCGCGCCTTGCGCTGCTCGTTCATCGCCACCTTCAGGAATTCCATGGTCGCGACGCCCGGTATCTCCATCGGATACTGGAAGGCCAAGAAGATGCCGGCGGTGGCGCGCTCTGCCGGGTCCATTTCGAGGATCGAATGGCCGTTGTAGAGGATGTCGCCCTCGGTCACCTCATAGTCCTCGCGGCCGGCGAGGATATAGGACAGCGTCGACTTGCCCGAGCCGTTCGGGCCCATGATGGCGGCGACCTCGCCGGCCTTCACCGTCAGGTTGAGGCCGCGGATGATCTCGGTGCCGTCATCGACGATGCGGGCGTGCAGGTTTCTGATTTCAAGCATTTTCTTCCATTCGTCCTATGCGTAGCCGTCTGCGCGGCTAAACCCGATTTAACAACTGCTTCAAGGCTTCCAAAAGTGCGTGCCAAAAGCCATCCGGCGAATAAACCGCGACAAGCAACGCAGCGCCCGCTGCGCCCAAACACAACGCCAGTTGCAGCCTCGTTTCCCAGCTGTCCATTCGATCCCGCAGATAGACATGCTTTTCTGCGGATTCGCGTTTGGGCGCCTTCGTCACCCCACACTTCCCTCAAGGCTGATGCCGATCAGCTTCTGCGCTTCGACAGCGAATTCCATCGGCAGCTGCTGGATGACGTCCTTGACGAAGCCGTTGACGATCAGCGCGATCGCCTCTTCCTCGGGGATGCCGCGCTGCATGACGTAGAACTTCTGGTCCTCGGAGATCTTCGACGTCGTCGCTTCATGCTCGAACTGGGCGGTCGAGTTCTTGGCTTCCATGTAGGGCACGGTGTGGGCGCCGCACTGGTCGCCGATCAGCAGCGAGTCGCAGTTGGTGAAGTTGCGGGCGTTGGTCGCCTTGCGATGCGCCGAGACCTGACCGCGATAGGTGTTCTGCGAAAAGCCGGCGGCGATGCCCTTGGAGATGATGCGGCTCGACGTGTTCTTGCCGAGATGGATCATCTTGGTGCCCGAGTCGACCTGCTGGTAGCCGTTCGACACCGCGATCGAATAGAACTCGCCGCTGGAATCGTCGCCGCGCAGGATGCAGCTCGGGTATTTCCAGGTGATGGCGGAGCCGGTCTCGACCTGCGTCCACGAGATCTTCGAACGGTCGCCGCGGCAGTCACCGCGCTTGGTGACGAAATTGTAGATGCCGCCCTTGCCCTCGGCGTCGCCGGGGTACCAGTTCTGCACCGTCGAATATTTGATCTCGGCATCGTCGAGCGCGACCAGCTCGACCACTGCGGCATGCAGCTGGTTCTCGTCGCGCTGCGGCGCCGTGCAGCCTTCGAGATAGGAGACGTAGGCCCCCTCCTCGGCGATGATCAGCGTGCGCTCGAACTGGCCGGTGTTCTTCTCGTTGATGCGGAAGTAGGTCGACAGTTCCATCGGGCAGCGCACGCCCTTCGGCACGAAGACGAAGGAACCGTCGGTGAACACCGCCGAGTTCAGCGTGGCGTAGAAATTGTCGGAGGTCGGCACGACCGAGCCGAGATATTTCTTCACCAGCTCCGGATGCTCGCGGATGGCTTCCGAGATCGAGCAGAAGATGACGCCGGCCTCGGCCAGTTCCTTCTTGAAGGTGGTGACGACAGAGACGGAATCGAACACCGCATCGACCGCGACACGGCCCGACTTGAAGACATTGTCGTTGGCTTCCTCGAGCTCCGAGGCGTCCGTCTTCTGCACGCCGGCGAGGATTTCCTGCTCCTTCAGCGGAATGCCGAGCTTCTCGTAGACCTTCAGGATCTCAGGGTCGACTTCGCTGAGCGAGGTCGGGCCCGGCGTGCTCTTCGGCGCCGCATAGTAGTAGATGTCCTGGAAGTCGATCTTCGGATAGTCGACGCGCGCCCAGGTCGGCTCTTCCAGAGTCAGCCAGCGACAATAGGCTTCCAGACGCCATTCCAGCATCCAGTCCGGCTCGCCCTTCTTCGCAGAGATGAAGCGAATGATGTCTTCGCTCAGGCCCTTGGGGGCCTTGTCCATCGCGATCTCTGTCTGGAATCCGTATTTATACTGGTCGACGTCGATCTTTCGAACCCGATCGATCGTCTCCTGCACAGCAGGCATAAGCGTTCTCCATCCACGCCGGGGTCAAGGCCCGACAGTTTTCAAACTATGGCACCACCAGTGGCCACGCATGGGCGGCCGGGGCGGCGTAAGTTCCATATAGTGCGTTCCGACCGGGAATTCACCCGGCCATTTCAACGCACGGCTCTACCAGGCCCGGGAGGCCCGAATTCCTGTCGCCGCTCAGGCGGCCTTCTCCGCACCGGCACGACGCGCGGCGATGCCCGCGAGTGCTGCCCGGAACAGCTCGATATCCTCGGCGCCGGTCGCATGGCCGATCGACACGCGCAAGGCACCCAGGCTGTCGCCAAATCCCATCGCCTTGAGCACATGGCTCGGCCCGACCTTGCCCGACGAACAGGCCGACCCCGCCGACAGCGCCACGCCGGCGAGATCGAAGGCAATCTGCGCCGTCTCGGCCTTCACGCCGGGAATAGCGAAGAATGTCGTGTTGGCAAGCCTTTGCGCGCCATTTCCGAAGATTTCCGCGTCCGGCGCCAGGGATTTTACCAGGACCTCGACCTCGTCGCGGCGTCGAGCCACCGCGTCGATGCCTTGAAGGCCGGCCAGCGAAGCGCGCGCGGCGGCGCTGAAACCGGCGATACCGGGAAGGTTCTCGGTGCCGGCGCGATGGCCCTTTTCCTGGCCGCCGCCATTGATCAGCGGCTTCGGAATCATCAGATCGGCCGCCGCGACGATGGCGCCGACGCCCTTGGGGCCGCCGATCTTGTGCGAGGACAGGATCAGATAGTCGGCATAGCCGGCCGACATATCGATCGGAATGCGGCCCGCCGCCTGTACGGCGTCGATCACGAGCACGCCACCCGCCGCCTTGGCGGTTTCAGCGATGCGATCGACGGGCTGGATGACGCCGGTCTCGTTGTTGGCGGCGTGGATGGCCACCAGCGGCAGGCCATCGCTCTTGTCGTGCGCGGCGAGAGCGGCAGCCAGCGCATTGAGATCGGCAATGCCGTTTCGATCGACGCCGATCCGGGTCACCTGTTCGGCAGGGAAGCGTCCGCCATTGAGGACGCAAGGATGGTCGGCCTCCGACACGTAGAGCCGACTCATGCGAACCGCGCCGCGCCCCATCCGCCAGTCCGGCGTGAGCAGCGTGGCGGCGGCTTCCGTGGCTCCGGACGTGAACACGACATGCGCGGCCTTGGCATTCACCAAGGCGGCGACATCGCGCCTTGCATCCTCGACCAGTCGCCGCGCCGCGCGGCCCTCGGCGTGGACCGAGGACGGATTGGCGGCACCAAGCGCTGCAACAACCGCCGAACGCGCCTCTTCAAGCAGCGGCGCGCTGGCGTTGTAGTCGAGATAGGCGCGAGTTGCGGCCATTTTCCCTGGATCGGTCCTTTCGAGAGCCATCCTGCGAGGATAGCGCGTTATTTCCTTGAAATCGCAAGGCAAGCCGTCCTATTTACGCGGCTTGCGGCAAGGGCGGTCGGGCCAGCGGGTTCGGCCACCCAGTTTTGAACAATTCTAAACTAGCTTCTAAGAAGACGCTTGCCCGGCGTCAAGGCCACAGTGGGCCAGAGGAAGAGTTGTTCCGGGCTGAGCGCATTCGTACGCCACGTGGAGTTTTTTATGCCTGAGGTCATTTTCGCCGGTCCGGCCGGTCGCCTGGAAGGTCGCTACCAGCCTTCCAAGGAAAAGAGCGCGCCGATCGCCATCGTGCTGCATCCGCACCCCCAGTTCGGCGGCACGATGAACAACAAGATCGTCTACGACCTCTTCTATATGTTCCAAAAACGCGATTTCACCACGCTTCGCTTCAACTTCCGCGGCATCGGCCGCAGTCAGGGCGAGTTCGACCACGGCACCGGCGAACTGTCGGACGCCGCCGCCGCGCTCGACTGGGTGCAGTCGCTGCATCCGGATTCCAAGAGCTGCTGGGTCGCCGGCTATTCGTTCGGCTCATGGATCGGCATGCAGTTGCTGATGCGCCGGCCCGAGATCGAAGGTTTCATCTCGATTGCGCCGCAGCCCAACACCTACGACTTCTCGTTCCTGGCGCCCTGCCCGTCGTCGGGTCTGATCATCCACGGTGACGCCGACAAGGTCGCGCCGCCCAAGGATGTGCAGGCGCTGGTCGACAAGCTGCACACCCAGAAGGGCATCACCATCACGCAGAAGACCTTGCCCGGCGCCAACCATTTCTTCGCCAATGACGCCGACCTTTTGCTGCAGGAATGCGCCGACTATCTCGACCGCAGGCTGGCGGGCGAACTCGCCGATCCCCGGCCGAAGCGGCTGAGGTAAATCGTCTTATGGGTGGTCGGCGCTGAGCCGTCCGCTCTGCTTCGCCATCAATTCCCGGCGCTGGGCTGCGTTGGCCCATCCCAATCGGAATGTCCTCTTGCGTTCCGGCCGCTTCGACGACGGCCGGCCGAAGATGAAGCCCAGCCGGGCAAAGACCAGCCCCGATAGGATCGCGAAGGCCAGCCCCAGCCCGAAGCCGGCAACAGTGTCGCTAGGGTAATGGGCGCCAACGAAGACGCGCGTCGAGGCAATGCACGCCGTGAGCGCCAGGGCGATGTACCAGCGCCTCGGGAACAGCAGCAGCGCGACGCCGAACACCGCGCCCATCGTGGTGGCATGGCCGGAAGGAAAGCCGGCAAAGCGCGCATCCATGGCCAAGGGGTGCAGCGACAAAACCCCGAAATCGTTGAAATAGAGCGGCCGCGCCCGGCCGATGCCGTATTTCAAGAGATTGACCGCCAGGCCGGACAAGCCGACAGCGCAAAGCACCAGGAAGGCGAAGCAGGTCCAGTTGTAGACGAAAAGCCGTGCTCGCCTGGACAGGCTTCGCCAGTCCGTCAGATTGGCGGCGACGAGGCAAAGCGCTGCCGGAATGAGGTACCAGCCGCCCAGGCCCAAATCGGTGAAGAAGTCGGTGAACTGGACGAAGCCGGGCGTCCACACCCCGCGCATTCTGCCGGCGGCGCCGTCGAGGCTGAAGAAGACTGCCGTCGCGAGCAACAGCCAGGCAAACACCCAGACCAGCCAAGGGATCTCGGGGTAACGCGCCGCCCGTACGGCAAAGCGCCTCCTCACGATGCGGATCGTGTCGAGGAAGTTGCCGAGCGAGCGGCGATAGAGGGTGGATGCGATGACGAGCATGATTGGGCGCGAGCTTATAAGGGCAATCGAGGCCCGATGCTATTCACTCTGCCACCCGATAAAGCCGGAGCGCCAGTTTGTCTCCTGACGAATAGTTGAGCCCGTCGATCTCGGTCAGGCGCTTTGCCGACTTGCCCTGCCCCGAAAGCAGTTCGTTGAGCTTCTGCTCGTCCTTGACCGATGCCAGTCCCAGCGCGCAAGCCGGATCGGCCAGCAGGTGCTTTGCGACACCGTCGACATCGGTGAGCACGGTGCTGGTTCCGACAAGGAAGACGAGGCTCGGCTCATGGTACGGGGCGGAGGCGAGCACTGTGGTGTCGCATGGTCGGTTGGCGTCGACCGCGACCTTGATCGCCGGGGTCAGCCAGATCGGCTTCAGCGACGGCGCGATGGTACCGAACAGCAGGGAAAAGGTGATGCCGGCGCAAATGGCAATCGCACCGACGCGTCCGAGCGGCACCTGCAATTGGCGCGGGAAGGCCATGTAGCCGGCGGCGAGCGCAGCAAGCGCGGCGGGAATGCTCCACCACGAAAATGCCTTGGCGAGATAGATCGGCGCGCCAATGCAGACCACCGCCAGGCCGATGGAAACGACGACAAGGCCGAAGGCGGTCGCCCACCACAGCCAGGTCTGCCAACGTTTGAGCGGTGCGTTGGCCTCCTCGGGCTTCAACGTCAGCAACCAGCCGATCAGCAGCGCCATCCCCGGATAGGCCGGCATGACATAGTGCGGCAGCTTGGTCGGGATCGCCTCGAACACCAGCCAGAACGGGATATACCAGGCGAGGCAGAAGCGCAGGCGCGGATCATCCCAAAAGCGGTTGATGGCCTGCAGCCCGGCGCCGACAGCGATCAGGCCGAACGGCCACATGAACAGTGAATAGGTCAGCATGTAGAAGCCGGGCGGCAGGCCATGCGATTCCTCGCCCTGCGCCACCTTGGTCAGCATGTCCTTGCCGACCGCCTCCTGGAAAAAAGCGCCGCCGCTCTTCCAGCTGATGAGAAATATCCAGGGCAGCACGATGAACAGCACGATGGCGACGCCGCGCACCAGCTTCAGCTTGAGGAGCCAGCGCCAGTCGCGATCGAAGGCAACCAGCGCCGCCGCCGTCAGCAGCGACAAGAGCGGCGCCACCGGTCCCTTGATGAGGATGCCAAGTCCTTGCGCGATCCAGAAGATCCAGGGCAGATGGCCAGCGACCGGCTCGTTGCGGCGCGCGGCGAGATAGGCCTGCGCCAGCGCGCCCTGGGCCGTCACGCAGCAGGCCAGAAGCATGGCGTCGGTCTTGGCGTCGCGGCCCTCGAAGGCGGTGGCAAAGATCGCCGCCATCATCAGACCGGCGGCGAGGCCGGCATTGGCGCCGAAGAGCCTCGTGCCGGTCCAGCCGATGCCGACGACGGCGAGCGCGATGCCCAGCATGGAGACCAGGCGATAGACCCAGATCGGCGCGGCGGCGCCCTCGCCGCTCAGCGCCACCGCCGCCGATTGCAGCCAGTAGATGCCGATCGGCTTCTTGTAGCGCGTGACATCCTGCAGGCGGATATCGACATAGTCGCCGGTCTCGACCATCTGCTTGGTCGCCTGGACGAAGCGGGACTCGTCACGGTCGATCGGAGGAAGGCTGGCGAGACCGCCGAAGGTCATCAGCAGGCTGAACAGAAAGAGGATGACGTAGTTCCTGTTCATCGCGGGAGCTTCCGGATCTCGATTTGCGGGATGGTGCCCCGTCGCGGCGCCTGGGCACTGCCCTTTGCGCGGCGCCTCATTACGCCAGCCGCAACCACGAGGCAAGGATACGCAATGTCATCCGCGCGGGACGCAAAACCGGAAACCACTTTTGCTGATCGCCCACTGGTGCTAAACGCCCGCCTTCATGTCATGCTTGGCCCGGCGGTCGGGCGATCTTCGGGAAAGAAAAAATGTCCGCCTACAAATCCGATTTCCTGCGCGTCATGAGCGAGCGCGGCTTCATCCACCAGATCTCGGACGAAACCGGCCTCGACCAGCTTTTCGCCAAGGAAATCGTCACCGCCTATATCGGCTTCGATGCGACGGCGAAGAGCCTGCATGCGGGATCTCTGATCCAAATCATGATGCTGCATTGGCTGCAGCGGACCGGCCACCGACCGATCGCGCTGATGGGCGGCGGCACCTCGATGATCGGCGATCCCTCGTTCAAGGACGAGGCGCGCAAGCTTTTGACGCCGCAGGACATCGCGGACAATCTGGCTGGCATTCGCCGCAACTTCGCGCCCTACCTCAAATTCGGCAGCGGCGTCGGCGACGCCGTCATGATCAACAACGCCGACTGGCTGATGGAGATCAACTACGTCAACTTCCTGCGTGATGTCGGCCGGCATTTTTCGGTCAATCGGATGCTCGCCTTCGATTCCGTCAAGCTGCGCCTCGACCGCGAGCAGTCGCTGTCGTTCCTCGAATTCAACTACATGATCCTGCAGGCCTACGACTTCGTCGAGCTCTACAAGCGGCTCGGCTGTCGGCTGCAGATGGGCGGCTCCGACCAGTGGGGCAACATCGTCAACGGCATCGATCTCGGCCACCGCATGGAGGGCGCGCAGCTCTACGCGATGACCACGCCGCTGCTCACCACCTCGTCAGGGGCCAAGATGGGCAAATCGGCCTCCGGCGCGGTCTGGCTCGATGCGGAAATGCTTTCGCCTTACGAGTTCTGGCAATATTGGCGCAACACCGAGGACGCAGATGTCGGCCGTTTCCTCAAGCTCTACACGACGCTGTCGCTCGACGAGGTGGCACGGCTCGAAAAGCTCGGCGGCGCCGAGATCAACGAGGCGAAGAAGGTCCTCGCCACCGAGATCACCGCCATGCTGCATGGCCGGGAAGCCGCGGAGACGGCGGGCGAAACCGCGCGCAAGACCTTCGAGGAAGGCGCGCTGGCCGACACGCTGCCCAGCGTCGAGGTCGGGAGGGCCACGCTTGAAGCCGGCGTCGGCATCCTCTCGCTGTTGGTCACCGCTGGGCTCGCCGCCTCCAACGGTGAGGCGCGGCGGCACGTGCAGGGCGGTGCCGTGCGTCTCAACGATCTGCCGGTCGCGGACGACCGCCGCACGGTGACGCTTCAGGATTTGGGTCCGGAAAACGTCGTAAAGCTCTCAGTCGGCAAGAAAAAGCACGTCCTGGCGCGGCCGGTGTGACGCGCCGCCTCACCGGTACTCGAAGATCGACCTGAAGATTCCGGGCGCGATCACCGACAGCGGGTTGATGTCGAGGCTCGGCTTGTTGGCATTGCCTCTTAGTCGGAAGGTGACGCCGATCAGCCCGCGATCCCGGCCGTTTCCGAGCAGCGGGCCGAACAGCGGCAGTTCGCCGAAGATGCGGTTCAGCCCATAGACCGGCATGAAGGTGCCGGTCATGTCCATGTTGTTGTTCTGGTCGTAGAGCGTGCCTTGGAAAGTGGTGCCGATGCGCTCGCCGCGCAGCACCCCGTTGGCCAGCTTCAGATAGCCGGCGCCCTTGTCGATCTCGGCGTAGCCGCGCTCGAACTTGACCCTGGACGTATCGATATCGGCCTTGACCGCCTGGTTCAGGCTGCGCGTGTCGCCGGCCGGCGTGGTCGACACGATCGAGGCGAGCTTCGGCTCGTTGACGACGAAGAAGTTGGTGGCATCGACCTGACCTTTCATCGGCCCGTCGCTGGCGCCCGCCATCGACAGCGTGATCGAGCCACCCTCCATATGCTCGTAGACATTGAGGAAGCGCAGTATGGCGCCGGCGTCGGCCGACTTCATGCTGAGCGCCCGCCTGCCGTCGGCGGTCGTGTTGCGGATGGTAATGGCCGCGCCGGAGCTCGCGGTGGCGCTGACCTCGAGGCCGTTCACGCGGGAGCCGGCGGCGCTGTAGTTCAGCTTCAGGTTGGACAGCATCTCGTCATGGAAGCCGGTAAGCGAACCGACATCGGCGTTGACGGAAATCGCATCGCTGCCGGTGGTCTTGGTGGCGGTGTCGACATCGGAGGTGAACTGCTTGATCAGCGAGCGGGCGTCGAGCGCCTCGCCGCTGACATCGACCGCATAGCCCTTGCCGGACCGCTTCACGGATACGGCGACATCGTCGCCCCGGTTCAAGGCGACCTTGCTGAAGCGCGCCGACGACAGCGCCCCGTTCACGAGCGTCACATCGCCGTCGACGGAAAAGCTTTTTCCGTCGAGATCGAAGTCGGCGAGCGTCGTGGTGGCACCGGCCTTCTTCATCGCGAACGTGACCTTGGCGGCAACGCCCGCGCCCTTGCTCCACCCCGCCCAGGGAATGTCGAGCCTGGCGTTGGTGAGGTCGGCCGACACGTTCTGTTCGTCGCCTTCGCTCTTGTCGATCGCAACCTTGACGGTTCCCGAAAGCAGCGGCGACAGGCCCGGCATGGCGGCCGCGCGCGTCTTGTCGTCGAGCACGAGCGCGACCTTGCGGCTGCGCGGCGGGCCGTCATCGACGAGCGGCTCGACGATATCGAGCTCGGCCGGGATGCCATTGAGCCGCGCCTTGGCCGAGATCACCGCCTGGTCGGGCTCGACGGTGATAGAGCCGTCGGCCTCCGTCACCGTCTGGTCCTCGAACGGCTTGGCGAGCGACAGGTCCTTGTAGTCCAGCGCCACCAGCCAGTTGAGCTTCGAGGTGTCGACTCCCGACGTCAGCGGTATGTCGGCCTTGACGTGGCCTGTCACCGTGCCGGTGAGATCCTCCGGCAAGAGGCCGACATGGCGCATGGCGTTGATCGGCTCATACGAGGCTAGTTCGGCGATGGCCGGCGCCTCACCGGCAACATCGATGTCGAGCGTGCCGATAACCGGCGCGTGGTTGGCCTGCTTGACCGTCAGCGTGCCGTTGCTGGCCGCCACCGTGCGGCCGCTGGCCATGTAGACGCTGCCGGAGGACAGCGCGATGTCGACATCGTTGCCATGGAAGGATACCTCGCCCACCGCATCGCGGATCGGCGGGATACGGCCGGCGGTGTCGAAGCGCGAACCCTCGATCTGAAAGCGGCCGAATACCTCGTCGGCCGAAAGCGGGACGCCGTTGCCAAGTCGTCCCGGCACGACCTGGAACTGCAGATTGGCGTCGACGACACGGCCGCCGAACAGATTGTCCAGCACCCACAGACGAGCGTTCCGGGCGGAGAACCAGGGCCATAATTGCTTGACATGCGAGACCGGCATGTCGTGCACGTTGAGCGAAAGCGATATGCCCGGCGGACCGTTGTCGATGAAAGCGATCGAGGCCGAGCCGAGCACTTCGCTTGGCCCACCGGAACGGATGCCTATCTGCTCGGCGACGAGCTTGCGGCTCTTGGTCTGGTAAACACCGGCGATGCGGGCGAAGAAGTTGAGCCCCGGCTCTGGCGATTCTGACGGCGCAAGCGTGGAGCCGTCGCTGGTTAGGTCGTAGCGGTAGGACGGCTCCTCCCCCGCTGCGGCCGGCTTCGGCCCGATCGAACCGGCAAAGTCGAAGGTCGAGCGACCGGTCTTGAGGAGCAACCGGCTGACATCGATCTTGTTGGCGCCGGCCAGGAGTGTCGCATCGGCTTCGACATCGGCTGGCAGCAGCCCGCGCGAACCGAGGTCGAGCACGGAGCCGGCAAGCGACAGCGAGGCGGTCAGCCGCGACTTCGTCTCGCCCGCGCCTTCCGACCCGGTCAGCTTCAAGGCGATTGTGCCCAGCCTGCCACCGGTCGCCGCAGCGGCGCCAGCCGTGCCGGCGTCGGCGAGATTGACGCTGGCATCGAGCGTCGTGATGCGTCCGGTCGCGGTGTCGCGGGCGGCCGAGGCGGTTATGGCGAGCGCACGGCCATCGACAGCCACGTCGTAGGAGGCCTGCATGCTGCCAGGGCCGGTCTGCAGAACGGTGGCATCGGCCACCGTGACCCGCTTGACCGGACTGGTGTCGGACAGCACGAATTCGACATTGCGCAAATCGACCTGGCGAATCGAATCCTCGCGCACGGCATCGAGGGCGTGGCTGACATTGGCGAAGACCGCGGCAACCACCTTGTCCGAATCGATCAGGCCATCCGCGTTGCGAAGCGACGCCGTCCAGTCGCCGCCAGTGGATGGCATCGCCGCCAGCATGAAATGCGCGTCGGAAATCCGGGCGCTGGTCAGGCGCACCTCGCCCGAAAGCAGCGGGATGAGCCGGATGCCGAAGCGGACACGGCCGGCATCGGCGATCGGCTTACCGCCGGCGGTCTTCAGGCTGACGTCGTTCACCTGCAAGGCAATGAAGCTCGACCCGTCGAGCGTCAGCCGCGCCGGGCCGACCGCGACATCGACATCGAAGCCGGCCATTTTTTCGATGGCTGCTTCCGCCTCCGCTCGCAGACGCTCGGTGCCGATGCCGGATGTGCCGAGCACGTAGACCGCGCCGGCCGCCAGCAACACCAGCGCGCAAAAACTGGCGACCACCCGCGCAAGGACGCGAAAGCCTCGGCCTATCCTGGCGCGGCCGAGCGGCGGCACCTTGCAGGCGGAGGGAAAAGCCCCCAGGTCGGTGATCTCGTCACGCCTGAACCGGATCTTCTCGTGCTGCGGTTCTTCCTGATCCACGCAATCTTCCGTTGTAGCGAACTCGATCGTGGACGAATCCCCGTCTGACACTATATCGATGCGGCTTCGCGCGTAACCTCAAACCGGGGCACCGACATGGCCGATCTCGACGTAGGCGATCTTGCGCCGCAATTCGATCTTCCGCGCGACGGTGGCGGGTCGCTCAACCTCGCCGCACTGCTTGGAAAGCCCGTTGTACTTTATTTCTATCCGCAGGACGACACCACGAGCTGCACCAATGAGGCGATCAGCTTTTCGCAGTTGAAGCCGGACTTCGAAAAGGCCGGCGCCGTGGTGATAGGGCTGTCCCCGGACAGCATCAAGAAGCACGACAAATTCAAGCAGAAATATGACCTTACCGTCGACCTGGTCGCCGACGAGGAGCGCAAGGTCATCGAGGCCTACCGTGTGTGGGTCGAAAAGACGATGTACGGCCGCAAATATATGGGCGTCGAACGGGCGACATTCCTGATCGGCAAGGACGGGCGAATCGCCAGGATCTGGCGGCAGGTCCGCGTCAAGGGCCACGCCGAAGAGGTGCTGGAGGCGGTGCGCGCACTGTGAGGCAGATTTGGCGGTCTTCGCCGCAACCTGACACCCGTCCGGCGGGCATTGGTTACCGGCGCTATCGGCCCGGCAAAGCTTTGTTAACCCTAATAATATGTAATCAGGCTCTTCGTGGTGTCGTAACGAAAGCTTGGTCCCGTGAACCCAACCGGTCAGTCTGCGGTCTTCGGCAAACGCAAGGAACCCCATACGGTCATCATCGCCCGGGGTAACGAAATCAGGCATTTCACCATCCGGCCCTGGCTTGCCGCCTTCCTCGGCTCGGCGCTGGCGGCGATTGTCATCGGCTACCTGCTCGCCACCTCCTATCTGGTGCTTCGAGACGACCTGATCGGGGCGACGACCGCCAGACAGGCGCGCATGCAGCAGGCCTATGAAGACCGCATCTCGGCGCTTCGCGCCCAGGTCGACCGCATCACCAGCAGACAGCTTCTCGACCAGCAGCTGATGGAGACCAAGGTGAGCGAACTTCTGGAACGGCAGACACAGCTCAGCCAACGCCACGGCCGCCTTGGCCCGATCCTCGAGCGCGCCGAAAGCGAAGTTGGGGCCGCACCCGCCGCCGACGGTGCCGCAACCGCCAAGCCGGACGATCGCGCCGCGCTGATTGGCGAGCAGCCGACCTATTCCGTCGCCAGCCTGGGCGCCGGCGACACGAGACCGTTCTCGCTGTGGTCGACGCGCTCCGATCCGCTGCCCAGCGATTCGGCCGCCGATCGTGCCGACAGGCTGTTCGTGTCGATCAACCAGTCGCTCAAGGCAATCGAAAGCGAGCAGCTCAGCCGCGTTACCACGCTTGCCGACAATGCATACAAGAATGCCGACGCCATCACCCAGGCGCTGGCGGCCGCCGGCCTGCCGGTCGACAGCGATTTCGGCAAGGATAGCGATGTCGGCGGCCCGCTGATCCCGCTCAACGCATCGACGATATTCGACAGCAAGGTCAAGGAACTGGACGAGGCGCTGGATGCGCTCGATCACCTGAAGAAGGAAGCGCGGCGGCTGCCGCTCGCCAACCCCGCCCCCGGTCATTCGGTCACCAGCCCGTTTGGCGTGCGCACCGACCCGATCCTCGGCACCGCGGCCTTGCATTCGGGCATGGATTTCAGGGCGCCAATGGGCATGCCCGCCAAGGTCACAGCGGCCGGCGTCGTCACCAAGGCCGGCTGGAACGGCGGCTATGGCCGCATGGTCGAGGTCGACCATGGCAATGGCTTCGCTACGCGCTACGGGCACTTGAGCGAGATCGACGTGACGGTCGGCCAGAAGCTCGCGGCCGGCGATATTATCGGCAAGACCGGCAGCAGCGGCCGTTCGACCGGCCCGCATCTCCATTACGAAGTGCGCCACAATGGCGAGGCGGTCGACCCGCTGCGCTTCCTGACGGTCGGCAAGAAGGTCGCGCAGTATCTTTAGCCGCCCGCCGATCCCCGCTGCGCCGTCAGAAACATGGTTGCTGCCGAAATCAGTGTGAGCGCCACGATCTCCCGCGACACGATCTTCTGCAGCTCGGTGACCATCGAGCACGCCACGGCGATCGCATCGACACCCTCATACGGCCTTGCCGCATGCGCGGCGGAGCCGGTGACGCGGACATCGAACGTATCGCAGCCAGAGTGTAAGGACCGGGACGGACAGCGACCTTGCCGGACTGTGTGTACGGATCGACGTGAACGCGGCGTCGATATCGCCGAGCAGCCCCTCTTCCACCACCCGTCTTCCGCCCGACGGCTCGTCTTCCTCGGCCGGCTGGAAGACGGCGCTGACGGTGCCGCCAAACTTTCCCTCGACTGGCGGAGCTGCGCGGCCACGGCGTGTCGTCCACAATACCGAAATATTTTTGAATTCCATTTGACTGAATAAATCTTCGGTGCGAAGCTCTCGTCACTTCAGGAGCGCAAGGCATGGCATTGCGGGGGACCAATCAGGAGTTCGGGCGGCCCTACAACCGGCGCATCGTTCTGGAGTCCATCCGCCTCAATGGGCCGATCGCCCGCGGCGATATCGCCAGGGGCGTCGGCCTCACCGTGCAGACCGTGTCGACCATCGTGCGCGAACTGGAGGAACAGGGCTACATCCTGTCGCTGCGCGAAGAGCCGAAAGGCCGCGGACTGCCGCCGGCGACGCTCAGGATCAATCCCGAAGGCGGCTTTGCCGTCGGTATCCACCTCACCCCGCTCGGCATCGACGCGGCGCTGATCAACCTCAGCGGCGATGTCATCGAGAGCATGCACAGCGAGGCGCCGAACGTCACGCCCGATCACGCTTTCGACCAGATCGGCGCCATGGTCCGCGACCTGGCGGGACGGCGCGCCGGCGGACGCGTGCTTGGCGTCGGCATGGCGCTGCCCGGCCCGTTCGGCGTCGAATCGATGAGCTTCATCGGCCCGACGACCATGACCGGCTGGAAGGATGTGGCGCTGCGCGAGCGGCTGACGGCAGCCACGGGTTTGCCGGCCTTCTTCGAGACCGACATGGCGGCCGCGGCCATGGGCGAGCGGCTCTACGGCCTCGGCACCGGATATTCCGACTACTACTACCTCTATTTCGGCGTCGGCCTCGGCGGCGCCATGGTGCATGATGGCAGCGTGCTGCGCGGCGCCTGGGGCAATGCCGGCGAGATCGGCCACATCCCGGTCGTGTTCGGCGGCGAGCCTTGCCCCTGCGGCAACCGGGGTTGTCTCGAACGCTATCTCTCGCTCGATGCGCGCGGACGCTGGCGCGGCAGCGACGACGACTGGGTAATCGAGATCGGTCCGGTTTTCCGCAACGCCATCACCATCATCGAGAACCTGTTCGACCCCGAGACGGTGGTCCTCGGCGGGCTGGCGCCGCCGGCGCTGCTCGAACGGTTGGCGGGAGCGGCGGAGCTGCCCAATTCGGTCTCGGCCCGCAAGGACCGCGCCACGCCGCGCATCGTCGTGGCGCGCGGCGGCCAGCATGCGGTGCTGCGCGGCGCGGCCGCACTTGCCGTTTCCGGGGTGCTGTCGCCGCGCTTCGGCCAGATCTTCACCGCCAAGCGGCAGCGCGGCGGCGACCTCCTGAAAGGCGGAGACATCGCGGCATGAGCGAACCCCTGCTGGTCCTCGACAACGTCACCAAGAACTACGGCGCGATCCAGGCGCTGAAAGGCATCAGCTTTTCGATCGGGCGCGGCGAGGTGGTGGCGCTTCTGGGTGACAACGGCGCCGGCAAGTCGACGCTGGTCAAGATCATCGCCGGCGGGCTGGAGCCGACCTCCGGCCGCATGCTGTTCGAAGGCAAGGACTTCCTTGCCAAATCTCCGGCCGAGGCCAAGGCGGCGGGCATCGAGACGGTGTACCAGGACCTGTCGCTCTGCACCAATGTCGACGTGGTGGCGAATTTCTTCATGGGCCGCGAGATCACCCGCAAGGTGCTCGGCGTCCCCGTCCTCGACGAGCGCGCCATGGAGGCCGTGGTCGCCAAGGCGCTCGCCAATGCCGGCACCCGCATCCCGTCGCTGCGCACCAATGTCGAGCACCTTTCGGGTGGGCAGCGGCAAGCGATCGAACTCAACCGCTTCGTGCACTGGGGCGGCAAGCTGGTGCTGCTCGACGAGCCGTTCGCGGCGCTCGGCGTCGAGCAGACACGACGCGGTCTCGACATGATCCGCCAGGTGGCGAACCAGGGCATCGGCGTCGTCATCATCACTCATATCATGCAGCAGGCCTTCCAGGTCGCCGACCGGATCGTGGTGATCCGGCAAGGCGTCGTGGCGGGCGATGTCGCACGCAACAAGACAAGTCCCGACGCGGTGATCAACATGATCACCGGAGAGACGCTGGCCGGTGCCGGACCGGCGAGCTGAGGGACAAATGAGGGGTCCGGCGCAAGAGGAGCGAACGACATGAAGAGAATACTTCTTTCCGTCTTCGGTTTCCTGGCACTGGCCATTGCCACGCTCACGCCGGCATTCGCCCAGTCCAAGGGCACCGTCTATTATCTGGTGCCGACATTGCTCGATGAGTTCCAGACCGGTTCGGTGACCGCGCTGGAACTGTTCCTCAAGCAGGTCGGCTACGACTTCAAATCGCTGAACGCCGACAACAAGACCGACGCCCAGCAATCGCAGATGAATGACGTCATCGCGCTGAAGCCCGCCGCGATCGTCCTTGCGGCGGTTGACTTCAACGCGCTGAAGCCGTCCGTCGAAGCGGCCCGCGCCGCCGGCATTCCGGTGGTCGAATTCGACCGCCAGATCACCTCCACGCCGTCCGACTTCACCTCGGTCGCCGGCACGGTCGAGATCGGCTACGTCGCCGCCGACCAGGCCGAGAAGCTCCTGAAAGCGAAGAACGGCGCGGTGAAGGGCAAGATCCTGCAGGTGCTCGGCGATCCCGGCGATCCCTACACGCTCGACATCCAGAAGGGGTTCGAGGAGAAGATGAAGGCGTTCCCGGACGTCAAGATCATCTCGCTTCCGGCCATGCAGTGGGAAGCCAGCAACGCCGGCACCATCGTCGCCGACCAGATGCTCGCCAATCCCGATATCGACCTGATCTTCAGCCATGCCGCGCATCTCTCGGTCGCCGGCGTCGCCTCGCTCGAGGCTGCCGGCAAGAAGCCCGGCGACGTCATGATGATGAGCTCGAACGGCGCACCGGTCGGTCTTGACCTGATCCGCAAGGGCTGGCTCAACGTCGAAGTCGAACAGCCGCTCTACGCCCAGGCCGCGGCTATCGCCGTGTTCATGGACAAGATCGTCAAGAAGGAAGAGATCAAGCCCGGCGAATATGAGGTGCTTGGCCTGAAGTCGACGGTGACCAAGGAAGCCTGGGGCCCGAACATCAAGATCCCTGGCGCCGCCATCACCAAGGAGAACGTCGACAATCCGGCCTTCTGGGGCAACCAGAAGCCGCCGACCGAAACCGTAAAACCGGTCGAGTAACCACCAGGACCGCTCCGGGCTACCCGGCCCGGAGCGCCCCCTCAAAAGCGCCGCGCGCGTCGAAACGCGCGAAGCCGCAACACTGTCAAACACGCGCGCCAACCGGATCAGCTCATGAACCCCCGCACCCGCCATGCTCTCGAGCTCATTCTCGACAATCTCGTCTGGTTCATGCTGGTCTTCGTGCTGGTGGTGTTTTCCCTGCTCATTCCGAACTACTTCCAGCTCGGCATCTTCGCCAACATCATCGAGGCCTCCAGCGTGCTGGGCGTGATGTCGATCGGCCTGGCGCTGGTCATCATCGCCGGCCACATGGACCTATCGGTCGAATCGGTCGCCGCGCTCAGCGCCATGGCGGTCGGCATCTTGTTCTGCTCGTCGGGCATCGGCCTCGGCGTGCAACTGCACCCGCAATGGCTGATGGTCCCGGTTTCGCTGCTGCTCGCCGTCCTCGTCGGCGGCATCATCGGCGTCTTCAACGGCTTCCTGATCGTCAGGCTGAAGATGAGCGCCTTCATCATCACGCTGGCCTCCTACATCTGGGTGCGCGGCCTGGTGCTCGTCGTTTCCGGTGGCCGCTCGGCACAGGACCTGGCGCCGGCGATCCGCTGGTTCGGCATCCAGCGCCTGATCGGCCTGCCGCTCACCGCCTGGATCGCCATCGCCTGTTTCGTCGTCTTCTCGCTGATCATGGCCAAGACGCCGTTCGGCCGGCACCTGGTGATGATCGGCGGCAACGAGACGGCCACCTTCCGCGCCGGCATCCGCGTCAACCGCAATTTGATCATCGCCTTCGTGCTTGCCGGCGCCATCGCCGGTCTCGCCGGCTGGCTGCTGGCCATCCGCACCTCCGGCGCCACCGCCAATCTCGGCGTCGGGCTTTTGTTCAACGCCTTCGCCGCCGTCGTCATCGGCGGCGTCAGCCTGAAGGGCGGCGTCGGCACCCTGCCCGGCGTCTATGCCGGCGTGCTCTTGCTCTCGGCCATCAACACGGCGATCAACCTGATGGGCCTGCCGGCCAATTTCACCCAGGTGATCCACGGCCTGCTGGTGCTGGCGGCGGTGCTGCTCGACGCCTTCAAGCAGACCATCCGGCAGAGGCTGGCATGACCGGCCGGCTGCAGGACAGGGTCGCGCTGATCGTCGGCAGCGCGCGCGGCATCGGCAAGGGCATCGCGCAGCGTTTCGCCGAAGAGGGCGCGAAGCTCGTGCTGGCCGATACCGAGGCCGAGGCCGGACAAGCCACCGCAAGCGAGTTCGGCGCCGCCTTCATCCGCACCGATATCTCGCAAATGGCCGAGGCCGAGGCCGCCGTGGCGCTGGCGCTCGAGCAGCATGGCCGACTCGACATCCTGGTCCAGAATGCCGGGATTTATCCCTGGCAGCTGATCGAGAACACCAGCCCGGAGGACTGGGATAGAGTGATGGCGGTCAACCTGCGCGGCTCCTTTAATGCCACACGGGCTGCGCTCGTGCCGATGAAGGCGCAGCGGCATGGCCGTATGCTGTTCACCTCGTCGATCACCGGGCCGCATGTCACTAGCCCCGGCCACGGCCATTATTCGGCGACCAAGGCCGGAATCAACGGGCTGATCCGTGCCGCCGCGCTCGAATTCGCCGGCTACGGCATCACCGTCAACGGCGTCGAGCCCGGCAACATCCTCACCGAGGCGATCGAGCTGCATCGCGGTGCTGCCTATATCCAGAACATGCAGGACTCCATACCGCTCGGACGGCTGGGCAGCCCGCGCGACGTCGCCAACGCCTTCCTGTTCCTCGCCTCTGACGACGCCAGCTACATCACCGGCACGACCATCGTCGTCGACGGCGGACAGCTGCTGCCCGAAGGCAAGGATTTTCGCCTGCTGCCGCCGTGATCGTTGGCGGGCGTGGCCGAACGGCGAGATTCGCGTCAGGTGACTGCTTGAAGATGGCTGGGATGGTGGGCGATGACGGGCTCGAACCGCCGACATCTTCGGTGTAAACGAAGCGCTCTACCAACTGAGCTAATCGCCCGCTCCGGGCCGGACCTTTAAGCAGTTAGGGCAGGCTTCGCAAGGCCAAATGAACAGGCGCCGCGTTGGCCGCGTGGCGGTTTTCCAGCGGAAAGAGGCGGTTGTCAAAAAACCTTCTCCAGTTTGCTGATAAGGTGCTTTGCCGCGCTTGACACCCGGTGGCGAACCCCTTATCCAGCGGCCCAACGACGAACACGGCTGACACGTGCTCGTCAGTGCGCGGGTGTAGCTCAGTCGGTTAGAGTGCCGGCCTGTCACGCCGGAGGTCGCGGGTTCGAGCCCCGTCACTCGCGCCATTTCTTTCAAGGGCTTAGGCCCGGCCCCTCCGAAAAAAGTTTGACCTTTCCGGCGGCGGAGGGTTGCAGCTTTTCAATATGATCCCGTCCGGGAGCCCTGCGCCGGCTACGCTGCAAGCCTGATCGCCCGCGCTTCACGCCGGGGGCGTGTAATTTGTCGATACCCGGGCCAGTTCAGTGCCTTCCGATGGCCGCTTGTAGATCAGGCGCACGACCAGACCGACATATCCAATCTGAAGAATGACCATCGCAAGAATGGCCCAACCGAGCGCTGTCCAGACAGAGCCGGTTTCGATTCCAACCCAGATAGCCGTGACGAACGACGTCGCGAGCATGCCCACTAGAAACTGAGGAAAATACATGGCTGGAGCACCCAAGGTTTGGCGATTCAGGCGGCCTTCTCAGTTGTCAAAGAGCCCGCCGCTCCATTGGCGGAGCGGCGGGGCCCCCAAATTTGCCCCCCGGCTGTCGGGGTACGATCGACCCCGAGCATTGCTGACATTGCAATCGCGATGCCAGAAATGATGACCCATTACGGGACACCCAAGCCAAAGGCGCAAGACGTGATCACCGATAAACATTATCTGTGGCTAATATGTCACCAGAGGCCAAGGCGGAGAGGCCTTTTGGGCAGGCTTGCCGGTATGCCGGTCCAACGACAGCAATAAGCAGATCTCCGAAACCGCCTTGAGAACGTTCGGCCCCAGATGGTATTCGGGCATCCTGGCGACCGGGAATGTCAGGATGGAGGACGCCACCCGATCGGCCGCCTTGATGCCTAGTGGCCCGACGACAATCCGGACAGGTGGGGGCTGCACGCGACTCGGTCGGGAATTAACCCCGCGCCAGCAGCGCCTCGACTTCCTGCAATGTCGGCATCGACGGAGCCGTGCCAGGACGGGTCACCGAAATGCCGGCGACGGCGCAGGCGAATCTCACCGCCTGCAGCGGCTCGACGCCTTTCGCCAGTGCCGCCGCGAGACCGCCGTTGAAGGCGTCGCCGGCGCCCGTTGTTTCCACAACCGGACCTGCACTGACGGCGCCGACGTGGTCGGAGCCGCTCTTCGTGTGCAGCAGCGCGCCCTTCTCGCCGAGCGTGATGATGACAGAACCGACACCCCTCGCCAGAAAACTGTCGGCGGCGCGGCGGGCATCGTCGATGGACGACACCTTGATGCCGGTCAGTTCCTCGGCCTCGGTCTCGTTGGGGGTGACGTAGTCGCAAAGCGCATAGATGCGGTCAGGCAGCCTCGCCGCCGGGGCCGGATTGAGGATGGTCGTCACCCCTGCCTCGCGCGCGATCTCCAGCGCCTTCAGCGCTGCCTCGATCGGCTGTTCGAGCTGGGTGATGAAGACGCCGGCCGAACGGATCAGGCCGGCATGGGCCTCGATGTCGGCGGGCGAGATGAGCATCGCCGCGCCAGGGCTGACGATGATGGCATTGTTGCCGCTGGTCTCCTCGACGAAGATGTAGGCGGCACCCGTATAGCTCTCCGGCGTATCAATCACCGCCGCCTTCACGCCAGCCGCCTGCCAGGTGTGCTTGGCCATGTCGGCAAAGGCGTCGACGCCGAGCCGGGTCAGGAAGGTGGTGTCGGCGCCCAGTTTGCCGGCCGCGACCGCCTGGTTCGAGCCCTTGCCGCCCGGCCCCAGCTTGAAAGAGTTGCCGAGGATGGTCTCACCCATGCGCGGCTGGCGATCGGCGCGATAGGCGGTGTCGGCAACAAAGACGCCGAGGATGACGACAGGCTTCCCGGGCATCGCCCTACTCCGCATCCGGCGGAATGACGCCCTTGCGGAAGGCGAAACAGCCATAGAAGCGGCGCTCGCCGGTCTGGATGACGCAATAGGCCTTCTTGGCGCGCTCGTAGAAGGCGTAGCGCTCGATCGAGATCATCGGCCAGGCCTTGCCCTCGGCCTTGTCGATCTCCTTCTGCACCTCCTTCTGCACCGGCGGGATCTCGTCAGGATTGCCGACGATCTCCATGCGGGCGGCGGCGTCGTCGACGAAGCTGTCCAGCGGATAGAGCGACAGCACCGCCTTCACCACCTCCGCCGCCGGCGCGTCGATGCGCAGCAGATAGCCGAGCTCCGTCTGGCGGGCGACCGAATCGGCCGGGAAATTGGTGTCGCAGATGATCAGGTCGTCGCCGTGGCCCATCGCCCGCAGTGCCTGGAGCACGTCGGCGTTGAGCAGCGGATTGATCCCTTTGAGCATGGCAGTCCTCGCGAAAAATCTGTTGGGAAATCAGAGCCGGTTTCCGGTCTCTGCGTCGAAGAGGTGGAGCTGGTCGAGCCGTGGCCTGAGATGCAGCGTGTCACCCGGCTTGAAGTCGTGGCGCTCACGAAACAGCGCCACCATCTCGCTTTCGCCGAAGCGCACAAAGACCAAGGTTTCGGAACCGGTCGGCTCGACCACGGAAATCCTGGCAGCGACGCCGTCGGGGTGGATTTCGAGATGCTCGGGCCGCACGCCATAGACGACGTTTTGGCTATCCTTGGCCGCGCTGCCGGGGGCAAGCGGAAACGCGGTGCCGGATATGTCGACAACGGACTTGTCGCCCTTCCGCACGACGCCCTTCAGAAGGTTCATGGCGGGCGAGCCGATGAAGCCGGCGACGAAGAGATTGGCCGGCCGGTCGAACAGCTGCAGCGGCGCGCCGACCTGCTCGATGCGGCCGTCACGCATCACCACGATCTTGTCGGCCATGGTCATGGCCTCGATCTGGTCGTGCGTGACGTAAATGGTGGTGGTCTTCAGCCGCTGGTGCAGTTCCTTGATCTCGGTGCGCATCTGGACGCGCAGCTTGGCATCGAGGTTGGAGAGCGGCTCGTCGAACAGGAAGACCTGCGGGTTGCGCACGATGGCGCGGCCCATGGCGACGCGCTGGCGCTGGCCGCCCGAGAGCTGACGCGGATAGCGCTTGAGATAGGGCGCGAGATCGAGGATGTCGGCGGCGCGCTTGACCCGCTCGGCGACGATCGCCGGATCGGTCTTGCGCAGCTTCAGCGCGAAAGCCATGTTCTGCTCCACCGTCTTGTGCGGGTAGAGCGCGTAGTTCTGGAACACCATGGCGATGTCGCGCTTCGCCGGCGGCAGATTGTTGACGACGCGCTCGCCGATCGCGATCGTGCCGCCGGAAACGGTCTCCAGCCCGGCCACCATCCTCAACAGCGTGGACTTGCCGCAGCCGGAAGGACCGACCAGCACGACGAACTGGCCGTCGGCGATATCGACGCTGACATCGTGCAGGACCTTGACTGGTCCGAACGCCTTGGCCACATTGGTGATCGCGACTTGAGCCATCATCTCCCCTATCGTTTTCGGTGAAGCTAGCCATTGCCAACGGCAAGGGCAAGTCAGTATATTATAGATAAAAAGCCATTCCTGTTGACAAGGTAATCGATTACGCGAATAGTGGCGAGCGCAAAATCCGATGATCGGTGCTTTGCCGGAAATCGGATCTCCAAGCGACGCAGGGTGGGGTCCCACGTCCCCGTATGGTATAGGAGAAACGCAGACGTTTCGGCGTCCGGTAGGTTGGCACGTCAAATTCACGGCTTTTGTTCTGGGAGGAATGTAGATGAGAGTCGGTCTTTACGAAAAACTGGTCCGCGCGGGTGCCACCCGGCGTGACATTCTCAAGGGCGCGGCCAGCATGGCCGCGATTGCCGCGGCTTCAGGCGCCGGCCTCGGCGCACTGACCCGGCCGGCCGCCGCGGCCGACGATCTGCGCGCGCAGATCCTGCAGATTCCAGGTGTCGGCAAGGGTCAGCCGACGGACGCCGATTTCCAGAAGGTGGGCGAGCTCTGCCTCGAAGCGACCAAGGCCAATGTCAAGGAAGGCGAGTTCGCCGGCGTCGAGCTCACCTTCATGGGCCTCAACAACCAGAACCTGCACAACGTTCTGTTCCGCGGCTTCCTGAAGCCGTGGGAGGCCTATACGGGCGCCAAGATCAGCTGGATCGACCTGGCGCAGGCCGACTACAACGCCCGCCTGCAGCAGTCGATCGCCACCGGCACCGTCGACTTCGACATCATCGAGATGGGCGCGCCCTTCGAAGGCGATGTATGCGGCAAGGGCCTGACCTCCGAAATGCCGGACTGGGTCAAGAAGCAGATCGACTTCGACGACCTGGTCAACTACCTGAAGCCGCCGGTCGGCACCTGGAACGGCAAGCAGTACCGCGTCACCATCGACGGCGACGCGCACAACTTCAACTACCGCACCGACGTGTTCGCCGATGCCGATCTCGCCAAGGCCTGGAAAGAGAGCGGGGCGACGACCGAATGGGGCGTGCCGAAGACCTGGCAGGAAGTGCAAGCCGTCACCAAGTTCCTCAAGGGCAAGCAGTTCAAGGGCCAGGATGTGTATGGCTATCTCGACGCGCCCAAGCCCTGGGGCGGCTTCGGCTTCTACTTCCTCGGCAGCCGCGCCAGCGCCTATGCCAAGCATCCCGACGACAAGGCCTGGCTATTCGATGCCGACACGATGAAGCCGCGCATCAACAATCCGGCCTGGGTGCGGGCGATCCAGGACGTCATCGACGCCCTGCCCTCGGAGCCGCCAGACCAGATCAACGCCGATCCGAACACCACCGGCTTCCAGCAGTTCCTGGCCGGCACCGGGTCGATGATCCCGTGGTGGGGCGACATCGGCTCCAACGTCAAGACCAACGACTCGTCGGTCATCGGCGACGTCACCGGCTTCTCGATCCTGCCCGGCTCGGACGACGTCTACAATTCGAAGACCGGCCAATGGGACAAGCTCGCCAGCGGCCCGAACTACTCGCCCAACTGCGCCTATCTCGGCTGGGGCGTCTATGTCATGGCCCGCGTCGACAGTGATGCGAAGAAGCAGAAGGCGGCATGGTCGGCGGCGGCACATCTCGGCGGCAAGGACCTGTCGCTCTGGTGCGCGGCCTATCCGTCGGGCTTCCAGCCCTACCGCAACAGCCATTTCAACATTCCAGAATGGGTGGCGGCCGGCTACGACGAGGCGTTCATCAGCTCCTACCTCAAGTCCGAGGGTGACAGCTACAATCATCCGAACGCGGCGATCGAGCCGCGTATCCCCGGCATCTTCCAGTACTACAGCGCCGCCGAGGACATCCTGGCCAACACCTTCGCCGGCAAGATGAAGGCGCAGGAAGGCGCCGATGCCATCGCCGCCGCCTGGGAGAAGCTGACCGACCAGATCGGCCGCGAAAACCAGATCAAGCTCTACAAAGCCTCGCTCGGCGTGTAGCCTGATCGTATGATGAACCGGGGTCCGGCGACGCAAAGCCGCCGGACCCTGTTTTGACCGGACGGGCCGGTCGTAAGCTTTTGTATCGACGGACGGGACGCGTGGCTGACCAGACCTTGCCAACCAATGCATGGCCGGCAAACGGCGTTCCAGCCGATCTGATCGCACCCGGCCGCAAGCGGCTCGGTTTCGCCCTGATGGCCGCGGCGACGCTCGGCCTGCTCGCCGTCATCGCGCTGCAGATCCTCTACAAGACGGAAGTCACCACGCTCGGCTTCGATACCTGGCGGCCGATCGTCTATGCCTATGTGCTGTGGGGCGTGGCGCTGGGCATTGGGCAGGTGCTGACGCGCGGCGAGGACGGCCAGCGCGCGCTGTTCCTGCTTCCCGCATTGCTGTTCACCATTGCCATGGTGGTCTTCCCGACCCTGTTCGGCTTCTACATCGCGCTGACCGACTGGAACCTCAGTTCCTTCTCCGGCCGCAAGTTCAACGGGCTCGACAATTTCTGGCAGATG
The DNA here is from genome assembly GCF_003952505.1 of Mesorhizobium sp. M4B.F.Ca.ET.058.02.1.1. NCBI lineage: Bacteria > Pseudomonadati > Pseudomonadota > Alphaproteobacteria > Hyphomicrobiales > Phyllobacteriaceae > Mesorhizobium > Mesorhizobium sp. M4B.F.Ca.ET.058.02.1.1. The sequence continues at coordinate 1,161,677 of NZ_CP034450.1, forward strand.
CTGGCCGACCCCTACTACCGCAACGCGCTGTTCAACATGGTACTGTATGTGCTCGCGGTGTTCGTCGAATATGTCATCGCCTTCGGCCTGGCGCTGCTCCTCAACGCGCAGATCCGCGCCCGCAAATTCTTCCGCGTCGTCTTCCTGATGCCGCTGATGTTGTCGCCGGTCGCGGTGTCGTGGATGATCGGCAAGTCGCTGATGGAGTATCGCTTCGGCCCGGCGGCGACGCTGGCGCGATACCTCGGCTGGGACAATCCCGCCTTCTTCTCCAACCCGATCACCGCCCGCATCTCGATCATGGTGCTGGATGCCTGGACCTTCATCCCGTTCATGATGATCATGCTGCTTGCCGGCCTGCAGGCGATGTCGCGCGAGGTGCTTGAGGCGGCGCGCGTCGACGGCGCCACCGCCTGGCAGACCTTCTGGCAGGTCACTTTCCCACTGATGCTGCCGGTGTCGGTGACAGCGGTGATCCTGCGCATCATCTTCAAGCTGAAGCTGGCCGACATCATCATCACGGTGACGTCGGGCGGGCCCGGCGGCGCCACGGATTCGGTGTCGAGCTTCATCTACCGCGAGTACCGCGACCGCTCGAATGTCGGCTACGGCACGATGCTGGCCATGGCCTATCTCGTCATCATCATCGTGTTCGTGACCTGGCTGCTGAAATTCGCCAGCCGCTTCGTGCGCAACGTCAACTGAGCGGCCGGCAACATGAGCGTCCAGACCACCGACTATTCCGTCTCCGAAATCAGCTCGCCGGCGAGCTTCCTGACCAGCCGCGTCTTCATCTATGGCGCGCTGGTGTTCTGGTCCTTCATCTGCCTTTTCCCGATCTACTGGACGATCACGACGTCATTCAAATCGGCGGTCGACGTCACCCAGGGCCATCTGATCCCGTTCGTCGACTTCCAGCCTGACTGGAAGGGCTGGCGCTCGCTCGGCCTGTCGCCGGACTCGATCACGCAGACCTCGACCGTGCGCGACGAGTTCTTCAAGCGCTTCATGAATTCGGTCATCGCCTCGGTCGGCGCATCCGGCCTCGCCATCATCATCGGCAGCCTCGCCGCCTACGGCCTGACCCGCTACCGCTACCACTTCGCCTGGTTCAAGAACGAGGACATCTCCTTCTTCTTCCTGTCGCAGCTGATCCTGCCGCCGGTGGTGCTGGCGCTGCCCTTCCTGGTGCTCTACCGCGAGGTCGGCCTGCTCGATACGCGCGTCGGGCTGATCCTGCTCTACACGCTGATGGTGCTGCCGATCGTCATCTGGATCATGCGCGACCAGTTCAATTCGATCCCGGTCGAGCTCGAGGAGGCAGCGCTCGTCGACGGCCTGTCGATCTGGGGCGCCTTCTTCCGCATCGTCATGCCGATCGCGCTTCCCGGCATGGTCGCCGCCTTCATCCTGGCGATGGTGCTGTGCTGGAACGAGTATTTCTTCGCCGCGCTTTTGACCTCGACCGACGCCAAGACCATTCCCGTCATGGTGGCGAGCCAGACCGGGTCGCAAGGCATCAACTGGTGGTCGATGGCCGCACTCGCCACCGCCGCCATCACGCCGCTTGCCGTCATCGGCATCCTTCTGGAACGCTACCTGATCATGGGCATGACGGCCGGCGCGGTGAAGTAGCCGCCTCCCCTTCTCCCCTTGTGGGAGAAGGTGGATCGGCGTGTCAGCGCCGAGACGGATGAGGGGTGTTCCAGCGGAGTGAGACGTCGGCATTCCCTGGAGCACCCCTCATCCGTCGCCTTCGGCGACACCTTCTCCCACAAGGGGAGAAGGGGAGCTAGGCCCGCAGGATCGACCTTAAATGCTCGAGGATCATGGCGACGCCCTTCCTGCCCAGCTCGGCCGAAGCTTCCGGCGCGCTCGCCGTGTACCAGCTTGTATTGTCGGCGAGGCGGCCGGCGTCGACCGCTTCGGGGCACAGCGCCAGCATCAGCGAGGTTTCGCCGATGCCGGCATGGTCGAACGGGTACCGGCCGTTCATGGCGGCCGACATCAGCGGATGCACCTGGACCCAATTGAAGAAGTTCTCGCCCTTGGCATGGCCTGCATAGTAGTCCGCCATCGCCTCTGAACCCCACCAGCCCTCGCCGCGCTCTTTTTCCAGAAAGCGGAAGATCGCTTGCCGGCCGGCGGCCTTGAAAGCGAGATCGGTCGGCATGCCGGCGGCGAAATTCTCGGTCTGGTGGTGGATGATGGCGTGGATGTTGCGAAAGCCGATGCGCAGCAGGCTGAAGAACAGCTCCTCGGCGAACGGCGCCAGCTGATTGCCGCCGACCTGCACCGAGCCGCTGCCTTCCGGCGGCGCCACCGCATAGCTCGCGGCGCCGTAGTAGAAGGGCGGCAGGATGACGATGTCGGCCTCCTTCTCGAACAGCTCGAGCGTCTTGACGACGGCCAGCGTGTCCATGCCGACGGCCATGTGCTCGCCATGGTACTCGAGCACGCCGAGCGGCAGAGCGACCGGCCAGTTCTCCGTGATCGCCTTGCGGATCTGGTGCGGCAGCATCAATTCGTAACGCATCGCCCTACTCCATATTGGTGTGGCGGGCGCGCATGGCCTCCGGCGAGGCACCGGTCAGCGCCTTGAGCTTCAGCACCATCACCTCGAAGAGCAGGAACAGCGCGCCCTCGAACAGCGACCCCATCGGCAAGACGGAGGTCTTTGCCGTGCCCTGGTCGCTGGCCATGGTCTGCGCCGGAATGAGCAAGGTGAAATCGGCGCGCTTCGTGGCGCTGCCCTCGGCCTCGGCGGTGAGCAGCAGCACCTTTGCGCCTGCGGCCCGGGCAACCTGCATCAGGGTCAGCACCGTGGTGGTCTCGCCCGGTCCGGAGCTGACCAGGAAGACACCGCCCTTGCCGAGCGGCGGTGTGGTCATGTCGCCGACCACCGATACCGACAGGCCGAGATGGTAGAGCCGCATGGCGAAGCCCTTGATCTGCAGCGCCTCGCGGCCGCAGCCATAGACGGCGATCTTGCCGGCGCCGGCGAGCAGGTCGCAGGCGGCGTCGATGCGCGCCTCGTCCACCTTCGCCAACACGTCGCCGAGCTCGTTCAGCGCGATCGCGAACAGATCCGTGCCGGCGCCAGTCATGCGCTTTCCACCTTTGTGCGCGCCTCGAAACGCAGTGGCGATCCTTGCTTCACGCTTTCCCCGAACAGCTTGTTTTTGTTCATGCTATCACCGCGAAAATGCGCGTCCAACGGTCGTCAACGCTTTTGCTGTGCCACGGGCGTGATAGTGTCATGTCAGACAAATCAGCCCCAGGAAAACTCCACGACATGAAGACACGGCATTTCGACCGCATCGGCAATGGCGGCATCGACTTTACCGAGCTCGGCTTCGGCACGGCGCCGCTCGGCAATCTCTACCGCGCCGTCTCCGACGAGGACGCCCATGCCACGCTGGAAGCGGCCTGGAACACCGGCTGCCGCTACTTCGACACCGCGCCGCTCTATGGTCTCGGCCTGTCGGAAACCCGGCTCAACCCGTTCCTGCGCGGCAAGAAGCGCGACGACTATGTGCTGTCGAGCAAGGTCGGGCGCCTGATGCGCGCCTGCCCGCCGGATCAGCGCACCGGCATCGGCAAGTTCTTCGACACGCCGTCGCGCCAAGAGGTCTACGACTATAGCTATGACGGCGTCATGCGCTCCTTCGAGGCTTCGCTGGAACGCCTCGGCGTCGACCGCATCGACATCCTGTTCGTCCACGACGTCGATATCTTCACCCATGGCAGCAAGGAGGCGTCCGACCGTCGCATCGAGGAGTTCATGTCCTCCGGCTATTACGGGCTGCTTTCGCTGCGCGACCAGGGCGTGATCAAGGCCTTCGGCGGCGGCATCAATGAATGGCAGGTCTGTGAGGCGCTGGCCGAGCGCGGCGATTTCGACCTTTTCCTGCTGGCCGGGCGCTACACGCTGCTGGAGCAGGAGGCTTTGCAATCCTTCCTGCCGCTCTGCCAAAAGCGCGGCATCGGCATCGTGCTCGGCGGCCCCTACAATTCCGGCATCCTGGCGACGGGGCCGAAGCCGGGAGCCTTCTATGATTATTCGGAGGCGCCGAAGGAGGTGCTCGATCGCGTGGCGCGCATCGAGGCGGTCTGCAAGCGCCACAGGGTGCGCCTGATCGAGGCGGCGCTGCAGTTCCCGCTGCAGCATCCGTCCGTCGTGTCGGTAATCCCCGGCGGTCAACGGCCGGCCGAGGTCGAAAGCAACCGCGCGCTGCTCGACGTCAAGCTGCCCGCCGCCCTGTGGGTCGACCTGAAGCAGGAAGGGCTGCTGCGCGCGGACGCGCCGACGGGCTGATCCGCCCTGCTGGCGATGGGCAAAAGAAAAGCCGGGCAAGCCCGGCTTTTCTGATCTTTAAAGAAAAAGGTCTTAGTTGACCGCGTCCTTGAGGCCCTTCCCGGCCGAGAATTTCGGCACGGTGCGCGCCGGAATCTTCACTTCGGCGCCGGTCTGCGGGTTGCGGCCGGTCGAAGCAGCGCGTTTTGACACGGTGAAATTTCCGAAGCCCACAAGCCGGACATCGCCGCCCTTCTTCAGTTCGCCAGTGATCACGGAAAACACCGCATCGACGGCTGACTGGGCGTCACCCTTCGAAATGCTCGCGGCATCGGCGACAGCGGACACCAGTTCGTTCTTGTTCATCAAAATTCCCTTCCATGAGAAAACCGGAACTTTCGACTCATCCGGCAGGAAACGGACTTTAGAAAGAAGCGTTCCTGCAACCAAGTCGAAAAAGCGGAAAAAATCCGAAAAAAGCCCGGAATTCCGGGGTTTTTCACATTAAAAAGCCGGGCGCGAGACCCGGCTTTCGTTTTGTGCGCTGCAACTTTAGCTAAAACTAATGCGCAAGCGACTTTCCGGCATCGTCGCCACTGTCGGCCGCGGCCGGCGCGTTTACCGGCTCGACCCACTCGATCGCCTCCGGCATCCGCACCAGCGCGTGGCGCAGCACCTCGCCGACCCGCGAGACCGGAATGATCTCCATGCCGTTCTTCACGTTGTCCGGGATCTCCGCCAGGTCCTTGGCGTTGTCTTCCGGGATCAGCACCTTCTTGATACCGCCGCGCAGCGCGGCCAGCAGCTTCTCCTTGAGACCGCCGATCGGCAGCACCCTGCCGCGCAGCGTGATCTCGCCGGTCATGGCGACATCGGCCTTGATCGGAATGCCGGTCAGCACCGAGATGATGGCGGTCGCCATTGCCACGCCAGCCGACGGGCCGTCCTTCGGGGTTGCCCCCTCCGGCACGTGGACGTGGATGTCACGCTTGTCGAACAGCGGCGGCTCGATGCCGAAATCGAGAGCACGCGAGCGGACATAGGAGGCCGCCGCCGAGATCGATTCCTTCATCACGTCGCGCAAATTGCCGGTCACCGTCATGCGGCCCTTGCCGGGCATCATGACGCCTTCGACCGTCAGCAGCTCGCCGCCGACTTCCGTCCAGGCAAGACCGGTGACGACACCGACCTGATCGTCCGCCTCGACCTGGCCGAAACGGTAGCGCGGCACACCGAGATAGTCGGCGAGATTGTCGGCGGTGATGGTGACCGACTTCTTCTTCGTCTTCAGGATCTCGGTCACCGCCTTGCGCCCGAGCTTCATCAGCTCACGCTCCAGGCTTCGCACGCCCGCTTCGCGGGTGTAGGTCTGGATGATGCCGCGGATCGCGTCCTCGCCGACGGAGAATTCTTTCGGCTGCAGTGCGTGGTCGCGGATCACCTTCGGCATCAGGTGCCGCTTGGCGATCTCGATCTTCTCGTCCTCGGTATAGCCGGCGATACGGATGATCTCCATGCGGTCCATCAGCGGCGCAGGGATGTTCAGCGTGTTCGCCGTCGTCACGAACATCACGCTCGACAGGTCGTATTCGACCTCGAGGTAGTGGTCCATGAACGTCGAGTTCTGCTCAGGATCGAGCACCTCGAGCAGGGCCGATGACGGGTCGCCGCGGAAGTCCTGGCCCATCTTGTCGATCTCGTCGAGCAGGAAGAGCGGGTTGGACTTCTTGGCCTTCTTCATCGACTGGATGACCTTGCCGGGCATCGAGCCGATATAGGTGCGCCGGTGGCCACGGATCTCGGCCTCGTCGCGCACGCCGCCGAGCGCCATGCGGATGAACTCTCGGCCGGTCGCCTTGGCGATCGACTTGCCGAGCGAGGTCTTGCCGACGCCGGGAGGACCGACGAGGCACAGGATCGGCCCCTTGATCTTCTTCTGGCGGCTCTGCACGGCGAGATACTCGACGATGCGGTCCTTGACCTTGTCGAGACCGAAATGGTCGGTGTCGAGCACGTTCTGCGCGAAGGCCAGATCATGCTTGACCTTGGAGTTCTTGCCCCACGGGATCGACAGGATCCAGTCGAGATAGTTGCGCACGACGGTCGATTCCGCCGACATGGGCGACATCGTCCGCAGCTTCTTCAATTCGGCTTCCGCCTTCTCGCGGGCCTCCTTGGAGAGCTTGGTCTTCTTGATGCGCGCCTCGATCTCGGCGGCCTCGTCGCGGCCGTCCTCGCCCTCGCCGAGCTCCTTCTGGATCGCCTTCATCTGCTCGTTTAGGTAGTACTCGCGCTGGGTCTTCTCCATCTGGCGCTTGACGCGCGAGCGGATGCGCTTCTCCACCTGCAGGACGGAGATTTCGGCTTCCATGAAGCCCATCGCCTTTTCCAGCCGCTCCTTGACGGACAGCGTGGCCAGCATCTCCTGCTTCTCGGGGATCTTGATGGCGAGGTGCGAGGCAACCGTGTCGGCGAGCTTGGAATAGTCGTCGATCTGGCTGGCGGCGCCGACCACTTCGGGCGAGATCTTCTTGTTCAGCTTGACGTAGTTCTCGAAGTCGGTGACGACCGAGCGGGCGAGCGCCTCGATTTCGACCTCCTCCTCTTCCGGCTCGACCAGCGCCGACGCGCGGGCCTCATGGAAGTCGGGGCGATCGGTGAACGAAACGATCTTCGCGCGCGAGGCGCCTTCGACCAGCACCTTCACGGTGCCGTCGGGAAGCTTCAGCAATTGCAGCACATTGGCGAGCGTGCCGATGTCGTAGATCGCATCGGGCTCGGGATCGTCGTCGGCTGCGTTCATCTGGGTCGCAAGCAGGATCTGCTTTTCCTGACCCATCACCTCTTCCAGCGCCTTGATCGACTTTTCGCGCCCGACAAAGAGCGGAACGATCATGTGCGGAAACACAACGATGTCGCGCAGCGGGAGGACCGCGAAGACGCCGTCGCCGGAAGCCCTGGATATTTTGGCCATTGTCCAACCTTTCATGTCGCGGCCGCTAATTGAGCCAACCGCGAATCTCATATTAACGACCGAGGATCGTTCCGCCTACCACCGTTTGTGACGGGAGTTTTACAGCACAGAATTCGGCACCACGGCCTTCTGCTGTTAGTTGGATGTGTAAGCGGCAAAGATCAAGGGCAAACACGGTCCGTTCATCCTACTCCATCGGCCAGGCAAGGCGCCCTCTCAGCAAAACGGCGCCTCGCGGCGCCGTTTCAAGAGAATTCAAATGCCGGACCCCGATCAGGCGCTGACGGAGCCCTTCTTTTCCTTCTGCTCGGAATAGATATAGAGCGGCCGGGCGTTGCCGGACACCACCTCTTCCGAAATTACCACCTCACGCACGCCTTCCAGTGCCGGCAGTTCAAACATGGTGTCGAGCAGGATGGCTTCCATAATCGAACGCAGGCCGCGCGCGCCGGTCTTGCGCTCGATGGCGCGCTTGGCAATCGCCGACAGCGCGTTCTCGTGGAAGGTCAGGTCGACATTCTCCATCTCGAACAGGCGCTGGTACTGCTTGACCAGCGCGTTCTTCGGCTCGGTCAGGATCTGGATCAGCGCCGGCTCGTCGAGATCTTCCAGCGTCGCCAGCACGGGCAGACGGCCAACGAATTCGGGGATCAGGCCGAACTTCAGCAGATCCTCGGGCTCGACCTGGCGGAAGATGTCGCCGGTGCGGCGATCCTCGGGCGAAGCGACCGTGGCGCCGAAGCCGATCGAGGTCTTGCGGCCGCGATCCGAGATGATCTTGTCCAGCCCGGCGAAGGCGCCGCCGCAGATGAACAGGATGTTGGCGGTGTCGACCTGCAGGAATTCCTGCTGCGGGTGCTTCCTGCCACCCTGCGGCGGCACCGAGGCAACGGTGCCTTCCATGATCTTCAACAGCGCCTGCTGCACGCCCTCGCCCGACACGTCACGGGTTATCGAGGGGTTGTCGGACTTGCGCGAGATCTTGTCGATCTCGTCGATGTAGACGATGCCGCGCTGGGCGCGCTCGACATTGTAGTCGGCCGACTGCAACAGCTTGAGGATGATGTTCTCGACGTCCTCGCCGACATAGCCGGCCTCGGTCAGCGTCGTGGCGTCGGCCATGGTGAAGGGCACGTCAATGATGCGGGCCAGCGTCTGCGCCAGCAGCGTCTTGCCGCAACCAGTCGGGCCGATCAAAAGGATGTTGGACTTGGCCAGCTCGACATCGTTGTTCTTGCCGGCGTGCGCGAGGCGCTTGTAGTGGTTGTGAACAGCCACCGACAGCACGCGCTTGGCGTAGGGCTGGCCGATGACATAGTCGTCGAGGACCTTGAGGATCTCCTGCGGGGTCGGCACGCCCTCGCGCGACTTCACCATCGAGGTCTTGTTCTCCTCGCGGATGATGTCCATGCAGAGCTCGACGCATTCATCGCAGATGAAGACCGTCGGACCGGCAATCAGCTTGCGCACCTCGTGCTGGCTTTTGCCGCAAAACGAGCAGTAGAGCGTGTTCTTTGAATCACCGCCGTTGTTGCCGACCTTGCTCATTTTCCTGTCCTTTCACCGCCCGCCCGCCGATGGTCTGGCCAAGGGCGTCTCATCAATCTATCGCGAGAATGCGCTACCGCCAGTGTCCCAGCTCACACAGCGTATTCCGTACGAAACACAAATCAGAAGACGCGGCAACGATTCGCAGCAACCCCACACAAAGCTAAGCCGTCGAAAATCAACATAGCCTTAACGTAGGCAATCCCACCCGTCGAGGGAACAGCCAATTGTGGCCGAAATGCCGCAAGCCACGCCAAAAGCGTGTTTTCCCGCCACCAGGCTGCCAACCGGGGCCTATGCGGCGGCGACTTCGGCGGCCTCGCGCGACGAAATGACCTTGTCGATCAGACCAAAGTCCTTGGCCTCGTCGGCGGTCATGAAATGGTCACGGTCGAGCGTCTTTTCGATCTCGTCATAGCTCTTGCCGGTGTGCTTGACGTAGACCTCGTTGAGGCGGCGCTTCAGCTTGATGATGTCCTGGGCATGACGTTCGATGTCTGAGGCCTGACCCTGGAAGCCGCCGGACGGCTGGTGGACCATGATGCGGGCGTTCGGCGTGGCGAAGCGCATGTCCTTGTGGCCGGCGCAAAGCAGCAGCGAGCCCATCGAGGCGGCCTGGCCGATGCAGAGCGTCGACACCGCCGGCTTGATGAACTGCATGGTGTCGTAGATCGCCATGCCCGAAGTGACGACACCGCCCGGCGAATTGATGTAGAGGTTGATTTCCTTCTTCGGGTTCTCCGCCTCGAGGAACAAAAGCTGTGCACAAACCAGCGTCGCCATGCCGTCCTCGACCGGACCGGTGATGAAGATGATGCGCTCCTTCAGCAGGCGCGAGAAAATGTCGTAGGCCCGCTCGCCGCGATTGGTCTGTTCGACCACCATCGGAACGAGGTTCATGTAGGTTTCGACGGGGTTCTTCATGGACTATCCCTTTTTGAAGATGGGATTCCGGCGCCGGGGAGTATGAGCAATCGGGCAGAATCGGTTCTGGATCGTTAGGATGTAAATAGGATGCCGGCTCACCCTAACGCAAGGCCGCCCCTCCTAGCCATCTGGTTAAGCCGAATCAAGCGCTACCACCACGAAAGGCGGGAGCGAAGCGTCTTTCGACGAACCGGCTCCCGGGGCACTCCGAAACGGTAGCACTTTCTTAACCGCGCCCCTTAACGAAAAGCCGCAAAACCGCTTTCCGGGCACGGAGCTTCCGCTACAACTTCCGCGTTGAACTGGCGTTCTTTTCCATGGGGGAATGTCATGATCCGCAAAAGCCCTGCATCCCTGGCCGTGGCGGGCCTCGCCATCCTTGCCACGATATCGCAAACGGCTGCCGGCGCCCGCGCGCTCGAATGCTACGAGCCGATCCGCAGGCCGGCGGTCTACGATACCGTTTACGAGGACTTGATGGTCAGCCCCGGCGGCCAACTCGTCGACTACGATGCGCCGATCTACGGCACGCGCGAGAGCGTCGAGCAGATCGCGCCAGCCCGCGTCAGCTACGAGGTGGTGCCGGCCGTCAGCCGCACCGTCTACCACACGGTCAAGGTTGACGATGGCGGCTATGCCTGGGAATGGCGCATCATCCACGGCCGCAAGGTACTGTGCAAGGTGTGGCGCAAGGCCCGCTATGCGCGGGTCGCCGAAACCGTGGTCATCGAACCCGAGCGTGTGCGGCGCGTGGTCCTTCCGGCCGAATATGAGAGCGTCGCCCGGGAGGTGCTGGTACGGCCGGAGCGGCGGCGCATCACCGAGATCGCGCCCTCATACCAGAGGGTGGCGCGTCGGGTTCTGGTCAGGGAAGGCTCCACGCACTGGCGGCGCGTGCATATCGAGCGCCATTGCCGGGATTAGGCCACCTCTGCCCGCAGCCACTTCTTGAGGCCGCCGACATCACCGTCGCCAACGGCTTTGGCGACACGCCTGCCGACCGCCGCGCCGAACTTGTAGCCATGACCGGAGCAGGCCGAGACGACCAGGCATTTGCCCCTTTCGTGCGCCAAGAACTTCTCGTCGGCGGTGAAGGTGTAGGCGCAGGTCACGACCTCGGTCACCCTGTATTCAGCGATGCGGGCGATCGGCGGCGAGAACAGGTTGCGGATCACCTCCCCCTCGCCCGGCACCGGCGCCCGGTTCCGATCGGCGTCGCTGGTCGGCACCTTGTGCAGGCCCGAACCGAATTTCATGCCGGCGCCGCGCGTCAGCGGGATCATGTAGCCGTCGGTGACGCCGCCGACATCGAGGATGACGGGCGCCGTTTCCCAGGCCACCCTAAGATCGGCTGGCGGTTCGACATAAGCAAGCGCGGTGCGATAGGTCTTCAATTCACCGCCGAGCTCCGGGAACAGCTTCAGCACCCACGCGCCGGCAGTGACCACGATGCGGTCGGCCTGCATCGTCTCGCCGCCGGCCAGCGTGATCCGACCGGCCTCGGCATCGACCTCGACCACCTTGCTGTGTTCGTAGACATTGGCGCCGTTGGCGCGCAGCCATGCAGAGAGGCCGGAGGCGATCCTGCGGCAATGCAGAGCGCCACCCTCGGTCGAAAAATAGGCATAGCGGAATGAGCCCGGCTCCAGGAAAGGCCAGCGCTCGACCGCGGCGGCCGGGTCGAGCAACTCGAAGGGAAAGTTCCCCTCCTCCAGGCCTTCGCGGTATTCCTCGGCCTCGTCGCCGGGCTCACGCGAGATGCAGAGGAAACCCCTGGCATCGAGATGGCTCTCGCCGAGATCGGCCCACATCTCGTCCCAGGCGTCATACGCCTCCGTGATCAGCCTGCCATAGCCGGTGCCGGCGCGGTAGGCGCGACGGATGATGCGGTGATGGTCCCCCGATGCGGCAAGCGGGTTGGGGATCGGCCCCTGCTCGACGATCGAAACGCTGTGCCCGGCCTTGACAAGCGACCACGCCGTCGAAAGTCCGGCGATGCCGGCGCCGACCACGATCACATTCATCGAAACCATCCTTCCACAGCGGTCCCCGCTGGCTCAATTCATCGGGTTGCCGGGCGCCAAGATACGGTCTGGCACCGGGCTGGCAAGGCGCGCTAATGATCCAGCATGACCGATTTGATGCCGCCACCCGCCTACCTTGCCTTCGATCCCGCCGGCCGTCGCCTGCGGCTCGACCCGCACGAACCGGCCTTCTTCCTGAACCCGTACGACGCCTATGCCTTCCTGCAGGGCGCCGCGGACGCCTTCTTCTGGGAGGACTACGGTTTCTGGTGCTTTGGCGGCTTCGACGACGTCAACCGGCTCTTGCGCGACCGCCGCTTCGGCCGCCAGAACCCGGCCGGCATTCCCGACAGCCGCGGCGTCGGCCAGGACCGTTCGCATCTCGCCGCCTTCGACGGCATCGAGGCCAATTCGATGCTGGAACTGGAGCCGCCGGTCCACACCAGACTGCGGACGCTGGTCAACCGCGCCTTCGTCTCGCGCCAGGTCGAGCGGCTGCGGCCACGCGTCGAGGCGTTGGCCAACGAACTGATCGACAGCTTCGAGCCCGCCGGGGTCGACCTTCTGCCTGCCTTTGCGTCGCCCTTGCCGATCACCATCATCGCCGAAATGCTCGGCGTGCCGGTGGCGATGGCGCCGCAACTGCTCGACTGGTCGCACCAGATCGTCGCCATGTACATGCATGGCCGCACGCGCGAGACCGAGGAGACCGCCAACCGCGCCGCGCGCGACTTTTCCGATTTCCTGCGCGGGTACGTCGCCGAGCGGCGCAAGCAGCCGGGCGACGACCTGCTTTCGCTTCTGATTTCTGCGCAGGAGGACGGCCAGAAACTGTCCGAGGACGAACTGGTGTCATCGACCATTCTGCTGCTCAATGCCGGCCACGAAGCGACCGTGCACCAGACCGGCAATGCGGTGCGCGCGATCCTGGCGCAGGGCGGCGACCCCAGCCGCTTCTTCACCACGCCGGAGGCGACCGCGGCCACGGTCGAGGAATGCCTGCGCTTCGACGCGCCGCTGCACATGTTCCTGCGCTATGCCTATGAGGAGATCGAAGTCCAGCCAGGCATCGTGCTCAAGCCTGGCGACAAGATTGCGCTGCTGCTCGGCATGGCCAACCGCGACCCCTCCGCCTTCGCTGCGCCGCAGGCCTTCAATCCCGGCCGGGCCGACCAGAAGAACGTCTCCTTCGGCGCCGGCATCCATTTCTGCATCGGCGCGCCGCTGGCGCGGCTCGAACTGCAGGTCTCGCTGAAGACCCTGTTCGAGCGGCGGCCAAAGCTCCACCTCGCCGAGGAGCCGCGCTTCCGCGACAGCTATCATTTCCATGGGCTGGAACGGCTCGCGGTGGCCTTCTGACAGGCGACGGACGGATATCGGGACCATGAGATTCGCCTTCCTGCAGGAACCGCCATTCTGCTTCACCGATTCCTCGGGCGCCTTGCACGGCTGCGACGCGGTGCTGGCGGAGAAAGTCTGCCAGACATTGGGGCTGGAAGGCTTTTCGGCCGTCGAAGCGGAGTTCGCGGAACTGCTGCCGGGACTGGTCGAGGACCGGTGGGACATGACCACGGGGCTGTTCGTTTCCGACGAACGCGCGAAGCTGGTCGATTTCACCCGGCCGATTTGGTCCCTGCCGGACGGCCTTTTGGTCGCCAAGGGCAATCCGCGCGGTTTCGTAGGCTATCGCTCGGTCGCCATGGATCAGACCGGCATGATCGGTGTCATATCAGGCCAGATCCAGCACCAGACGGCGCTGCGTAACGGCATTCCGGCCAAGCGGATCAGGACCTTCGGCACCCAGGCCGAGGCGGCCGAGGCCGTCGCCGCCGGCGTGGTGCATGCCTATGCCAGCGTCGCCATGGCGCATCGCGGCTACCTGGCCGGACGGCCCGACGCGCCGCTCGCCGTCATCGATGTTACGGCCGAGGAAAAGCAGCCGGCGGCCGGCGCTTTCGCGCTCGCCAAAGGCAATGCGCCCCTGCGCCAGCGCATCGATTCCTGCCTGGGCGAGCTGCTCGGCGGCCCCTGGCACCGGCAGATGATGAGCGAATACGGATTCTCCGGCAGCGAAATCGACCGCCTTCTCTGATCCGGTTGGCAGGCGGTCAGAGCTTGATCACATATTCCTTGCGGGTGGTTTCAAGCACTTCCCAACTGCCCTTGAAGCCCGGCCGCAGCACGAAGCTGTCGCCGGCCCTGACGGTGCGCGCCTCGCCGCCGTCCTCGGAAATGACTGAGACGCCGGACAGGATGTGGCAGAACTCCCACTCGTCATAGACGATGCGCCACTTGCCGGGCGTCGATTCCCAGATGCCGGCATAGAGGCCACCGTCCCGCTCCTCGACATTCCAGGTGCGAAACTTCGGATCGCCCGAAATCAGCCGGTCCGGAGCAGGCGCGCCGGCCTCCGGCTCGGCGCTTGCGACATCGACGGAGAGAAAGTTCGGCGCCGCCATCAGACCTTGTCCAGCGCCTGTTCGAGGTCGGCGACGATGTCGTTGACGTCCTCGATGCCGACCGAAAGACGGACCGTGTCCGGCCCGGCGCCGGCCTTGATCTTCTGCTCGTCGGAAAGCTGGCGGTGCGTGGTCGAGGCCGGATGGATGACCAGCGACTTGGTGTCGCCGACATTGGCAAGATGCGAGAAAAGCTCCAGCGCCTCGACGAACTTGACGCCCGCCGCGTAGCCGCCTTTGAGACCGAAGGTGAACACCGCGCCCGCGCCCTGCGGCGAATATTTCTTCTGCAGGGCGTTGTTCTTGTCGCCCGGCAGGCTGGGATAGCTCACCCACGCGACCTTGGGATGGTTCGAAAGCCAGCCGGCGACGCTCGCCGCATTGTCGCAGTGGCGCTGCATGCGCAGCGGCAGCGTCTCCAGTCCGGTCAGGATCAGGAAGGCGTTGAAGGGCGAGATCGCCGGGCCGATGTCGCGCAGGCCGAGTACGCGCGCGGCAATCGCAAAGGCGAAATTGCCGAAGGTCTCGTGCAGCACGATGCCGCCATATTCGGGGCGCGGTTCTGACAGCATCGGATATTTGCCCGACTTCGACCAGTCGAAGGTGCCGCCGTCGACGATGGCGCCGCCGATCGAATTGCCGTGGCCGCCGATGAACTTGGTCAGCGAATGGACGACGATGTCGGCGCCGTGCTCGATCGGCCGCACCAGATAGGGCGAGGCCAGCGTGTTGTCGACGATCAGCGGCAGGCCGTGCTTGCGGGCGATGTCGCCGATCTTCTCGATGTCGACGAAGATGCCGCCCGGATTGGCAAGGCTCTCGATGAAGATCGCCTTGGTCCTGTCGTCGATCTGGCTTTCGAAGGTTGAGACATCGTTGGTGTCGGCCCAGCGAACCTCCCAGCCATAATTCTTGAAGGCGTGGCCAAACTGGTTGATCGAGCCGCCGTAAAGCCTTGTCGCGGCGACGAAATTGTCGCCCGGCTGCATCAGATTGTGGAACACCAGTATCTGCGCGGCGTGGCCGGATGCGACCGCCAGCGCCGCGGTGCCGCCCTCGAGCGCCGCGACGCGCTCCTCGAGCACCGCCTGGGTGGGGTTCATGATGCGGGTGTAGATGTTGCCGAAGGCCTTCAAGCCGAACAGCGAAGCGGCATGGTCGGCGTCATCGAAAACATAGGAGGTGGTCTGGTAGATCGGCGTCGCCCGGGCGCCCGTCGCCGGATCGGGCTTGGCGCCGGCATGAATGGCGAGCGTGTTGAAACCGGGCGTACGCGTCATCGAAAACTCCCTCAGGAACCTGCGCAAGAAATCGCCGGGCATTCTTGGCGAAGGCCGGCCATGAATGCAAAGAAGAAAATACCTTTCGGCGAGGGATCCGCGACGAACGCCCGAGAAAATCCTATTCTTCCCGGAATAATTTTGCGCCGCGGCAGCCGGGCTATTTTTGCCTTACGCCGAAGCTCTGGAAGCCCTGCCGCATCAGCGGCTTCTTGGACGACAGCACGCCGGAATTGACGCCGGTCCAGCCGATCTCGCCCGACAGCTTGCCGTATTCGATCTTCGGGCAGCGGTTCATCACCACCTTCATGCCGGCGGCCTCGGCGCGGACAGCCGCCTCGTCATTGCGCACGCCAAGCTGCATCCAGACCACTTTCGGCAAGGGATCGAGCCGCAGAATCTGATCTAGGATGCCCGGCACCGCGACCGAGCCACGAAAGATGTCGACCATGTCGACCGGCTGCGGCACGTCGGCGAGGCTTGCGTAGACGGTACGGCCGAGAATTTCCTTGCCGGCATGGCCAGGATTGATCGGGAACACCGAGAACCCCTTGGCCAGCAGGTATTTCAGCACGAAAAAACTCGGCCGAACGTCGTTGGGCGACGCGCCGACCATGGCGACGGTCTTCACCGAATTGAGGATGCCGGCGATATAGGTGTTGTCGTAGCTGTCGTGGTTCATGCCTCGTCCTCATACAGCGCTTCAGCGAGAAAACCATCCGGATCGCCGCAGAAATCGCGCATCATGCGAAAGTGGTCGGTGTCGCGAAAATCGACCAGGTCGAGCCCGAAGCGGCTGATGCGGAACAGGCGCGCGCCGGGACAGGCCATCAGCAGCGGCGAGTGCGTCGCCATGATCACCTGCGCGGTGCCGGACTGGTCCATCCGCCCGAGCAGCTTGAGCAGTTCGATCTGGCGCGTCGGCGAAAGCGCGCTTTCCGGCTCGTCCAAGATGTAGATGCCTTGCCGACGGCAGCGCTCCTCGAAGAAGCGGATGAAGCCCTCGCCATGCGACCAGGAGAGGAAATCGGGCGGCGCACCACCAGAGTCCAGCGCCGCCTGATCGAGGTAACGAGCGACGGAGTAGAAGGACTCGGCCCGGAAGAACCAGCCGGCCGTGACCTTCGGCAGCCAGTGGCCGCGCAAGGCGTTGGCCAGTGCGGTCCCGCTCTTGTCGATGGCAGCCGAATGATCGACCGGCCTGTAACCCTTGCCCCCGCCGGCCTCGTCATAGCCGGCCAGCGCGCCGATGGCTTCGAGCAGCGTCGATTTGCCGGTGCCGTTCTCGCCGACGATAATGGTGATCGGCGTGGTGAATTCGAACTCGAACGCGCGGCTGGCGAAGATCGGCAGGTTCCAGGGATATTGTTCCCAGTCCTCGACGCGCACCGGCTCGAGCAGGATGCGCTTGAGGTAGGGCGCCTTCAGCCGCGTCAGTTGCTTGCGAGGCGCCACGGGCAGCGTCAGCCTGGCAGCGAGATCGAGCCGTCTTCCGCGATCGGAAAGGCCGGATTGTGGGCGACTTCCCAGACATGGCCGTCGGCATCGGCGAAATAGCCATACCAGCCGCCCCAGAAGGCGCGGCCGGCCGGTTTCACGATCCTGCCGCCAGCTTTCTCGGCCATGGCAAGGACTTCATCGACTTCGGCGTCGGAGCGGGTGTTGTAGGCGAGGTAGACGGCCGACGGCGCCTTTGCAAAGCTGATGCCGGAATCCTCCTCGGCGCTCTGGCGCGGGAACAGGCCGAGGATGGCGCCACCCATCTGGAAGAAGGCGACGCCCTCTGTGATCCCTTGATGGCGGGCCAGGCCCATGCCCTCATAGAAGCGCGTCGCGCGATCGAGATCGTCGGTGGCGATGGTGATGATGGAGATACGCGGTTCCATTCGGATCTTCCTGTTTCCGGGCGCCCTACTCGTCCTTCCATTCCGGCTTGCGCTTGCCGACGAAAGCGCCGATGCCTTCCTCGGCGTCGCGCGCCAACATGTTCTCGACCATCACGCGGCCGGTGTAGGCATAAGCGTCGGCCAGCGCCATCTCGGCCTGGGCGTAGAACGCCTCCTTGCCGGTCTTGATCACCAAAGATGATTTTGAAGCAATGGTTTGCGCGTATTTGCTGACAACCTGATTCAGGTATTCGCGCGGCACGATGCGGTTGATGAGGCCGAATTCCCTGGCTGTGGCCGCGTCGATCGTCTCACCGGTCAACAGCATTTCCATGGCCTGCTTGCGCGAGACATTGCGCGACAGCGCCACCATCGGCGTCGAGCAGAACAGGCCGATGTTGACGCCCGGCGTGCAGAACGTCGCCTCGTGCGAGGCAATCGCAAGATCGCAGCTCGCGACCAATTGCAGCCCGGCGGCGGTGGCGAGGCCGTCGACCTCGGCGATGACGGGCCTGGGGTGGCGCACGATCGCCTGCATCAACTCGGCGCAAGCGGCAAAGGTCTCTTCGAAGAAACCCCGGCCGCGATCGGCATCGCTGCGATGGGCGCTCAGTTCCTTGAGATCGTGGCCGGCGCAGAACACCTTACCGGACGCCGCGAGGATAATGACGCGGACGGATCTGTCGGATTTCGCGCGATCGAACTCGGCCATCAGCGCCGCCATCACCGCCAGCGACAAGGCATTGGCCGGCGGGCTGGCGAGCGTCAGGCGAAGAATGCCTTTGTCCAGGCTGGCGACAACAGGCCCCTCGGCGATTGCCGGCTTGATGGCAACGACTTCAGCCATGTTCCAAACCTCTCCGCCCAATCCTTTTCGCCCTGCTGTGGCGAACTTCACAGACCATGGAACAAAAGAACTAGCACGCTGCCGATTGAAGAAAAGCCGCTAGCCGTGTTTTCTCGGCCGCAACATTTGGTCCAGGCGCCCTCGCCTTGGGTGCCCTGCCCGTCCCGCACATAGGAAATCGCCGATGCCCGCTCAAAGCAATCTGAAGCCGGTGTTGACCGCGGCTGACGTCAATCGGTTGATGGAAAGCGTCTATCCGCAGGTCAACGACCAGTTTTCCTTCTATCAGGCGCTGGAGGTGTTTCCCGGCGGCTGCACCGTGCGGCTCAATGCCGATGCGCGGCATCTGCGGCCCGGCGGCACGGTTTCCGGCCCTTCGCTGTTCACGCTGGCCGATATTGGGGGCTATGTCTGCGTGCTCTCGCATGCCGGGCCGGATGCGCTGTCAGTCACCACCAACCTCAACATCAACTTCGTGCGCAAGGCCGAGGCCGGTCCGATCGACGGCCATTGCCGCATCCTGAAGCTGGGAAAAAGCCTGATGGTGTTCGACATCGACATCGTCGCCGGGCCGGACGGACACACGGTAGCGCATGCCACAGGCACCTATTCGATCCCACCGAAACGTCCGAATGATGTGGTAAAATAATACCTTTTGCTCAATTCGTTGTTTTTGCTATGTTTTCCACACAAACAGAGATTTCGGTCGCCTTGACGCGCTGATTGCCCTCGCCTATAAGCCCTCGTGAAGCAGCGGCCCGCAACGGCCGCCGTTTTGTTATTGGCCACGGGCGAACACCCCAGCCAATCCAAGCAACAAGAAACGCCTTTCCCTGTCGTTCGCGGGTAGGGAGGGTCCAACCGAGAGCAAGAACCATGGCTACCTTTTCGCAGAAGCCTGCGGATGTGGTGAAGAAGTGGGTGCTGATCGACGCCGAAGGTCTCGTCGTCGGCCGCCTCGCCACTGTCATCGCCAACCATCTGCGCGGCAAGCACAAGCCCACCTTCACCCCGCATGTCGACGACGGCGACAACGTCATCGTCATCAATGCCGACAAGGTGGTGTTCACCGGCAAGAAGTACACCGACAAGGTCTACTACTGGCACACCGGCCATCCCGGCGGCATCAAGGAGCGCACCGCGCGCCAGCTGCTCGAGGGCCGTTTCCCCGAGCGCGTCGTCGAGAAGGCCGTCGAGCGCATGATCCCGCGCGGCCCGCTTGGCCGTCGCCAGATGAAGAATCTCCGCGTCTATGCAGGCGCTGAACATCCGCATGTCGCCCAGCAGCCCGTCACGCTCGACGTGGCCAAGCTGAACTCCAAGAACAAGAGGGCTTCGTAATGGCTGAGCTTTCCTCGCTCGCAGAACTCGGGACCGCCGCTGCCGTCGCGCAGCCGGCCGCTCCCGTCCACGTCCAGAAGCTCGACAAGTCGGGCCGCGCCTATGCCACCGGCAAGCGCAAGAACGCCATCGCGCGTGTCTGGGTGAAGCCGGGCTCCGGCAAGATCGTCGTCAACGACAAGGAATTCGCGAGCTACTTCGCGCGTCCGGTGCTGCAGATGATCCTCAACCAGCCGATCATCGCCGCCAACCGGGCTGGCCAGTACGACATCGTCGCCACCGTCATCGGCGGCGGCCTGTCCGGCCAGGCCGGTGCCGTTCGTCACGGCATCTCCAAGGCGCTGACCTACTACGAGCCGGCGCTGCGCGCCGTGCTCAAGAAGGGCGGCTTCCTGACTCGCGACAGCCGCGTCGTCGAGCGCAAGAAGTACGGCAAGGCGAAGGCCCGCCGCTCCTTCCAGTTCTCGAAGCGCTAAGCGCTCCGGTTTCAAGCTTTCGAAAGGCCGCCTTCGGGCGGCCTTTTGTTTTTGGGATGCTCAGGGGCCGCGGCCGGCCGGTGTCTTGATGTAGTCGATGAAGGCCCGCAGCGGCGCCGGTACCAGGCGGCGCCCGGGATAATAGAGAAACGGCCCCGGAAAGCTCTGCCACCACGGCTCCAACACAGGCTCCAGCGCGCCGCTCTCGAAATGCGGGCGCACCCAGTCCTCGAACAGCCAGAGAATGCCGACACCAGCGATCGCCGCATCGACAGCGAGATCGACGCCTCCACCGATGCTAACGACCAATGGCCCCGTGGGATCGACGCGCACTACCTCGCCGTCGCGCTCGAACTCCCAGGGCGTCATGACCCCGCTCGGGAAGCGGCCGCGCACACAGGCATGGCCAAGCAGGTCGCGCGGGTGCTGCGGCCGGCCGTGCCGGTCAAGGTAGGACGGCGCAGCGGAGGTCGTGAAGCGCTGCACGCGGGGCCCGATCGGCACCGCGATCATGTCCTGCTCCAGCCGCTCGTCATAGCGGATTCCGGCGTCGCAGCCGGCCACCAGCAGATCGATGAAGTTCTCTTCGGCGATCACCTCCAGGCGAATGGCGGGATAGGCCGCGAGAAATCCCGGAACGATTTTGGGCAGCACCAGCCGCGAGGCGCTTATCGGCACGTTGAGACGCAAGGTTCCGGCGGGCCGGTCGCGAAAGCCGTTCACCACATCGAGCGCTGCTTCTACCTCGCCCAATGCGGGGCCGAGTCGCGCCAGCAGGCTGGCACCAGCCTCGGTCAAAGCAACGCTGCGCGTGGTGCGGTTGAAGAGCCTGACACCGAGCTGGGTTTCCAGACGGCGGATGGCTTCGCTGAGCGCGGAGGCGCTGCCCGCCGTCGCGCGGGCTCCTTCGCGAAAACCGCCGGCGCGCGCCACCGCCATAAACGCCTGGAGATCATTGAGATCCGCCGTCATTGTTCGTCGTCCCGTACAACCTGTCCAGATTATAAGCGATTATCGAAACAGCCGACAGCGCCTATCTGCCTCGTCGACAGCAAGGAGAAACAGCATGTCCAGCATCGACAAATCCGACACCTTCACACTCGGCGACCGCCTGGTCCGTCGCCTCGGCTACGGCGCCATGCAGCTCGCGGGCAAAGGCGTGTTCGGCCCGCCGAAAGACCATGACGCGGCCATCGCCGTGCTGCGCGAAGCGGTGGCGCAAGGTGTGAACCATATCGACACCAGCGACTTCTACGGCCCTTACGTCACCAACAGGCTGATCCGCGAGGCGCTATCGCCTTACCCCGACGACCTCACCATCGTCACCAAGATCGGCGCCCGTCGTGGCGAAGACGGCTCCTGGCTGCCGGCGTTCACGGCCGATGAGCTCGAGCAGGCCGTGCACGACAACCTTCGCAATCTTGGCCTCGAGGTGATGGACGTCGTCAATCTGCGCATCATGTTCGGGGTGCATGGTCCGGCGGAAGGCTCCATCGAGGCGCAGGTCACCAAGCTTGCCGAACTGCAGCGCAAAGGCCTGGTGCGCCATATCGGCTTGAGCAACGTCACCCGCACCCAAATTGCGGAGGGTCGAAAAATCTGCGACATCGCCTGCGTGCAGAACCAGTACAATCTGGCGCATCGCGACGACGACGCGCTGATCGACGAACTGGCGCGCGCCGGCATTGCCTATGTGCCGTTCTTCCCGCTCGGCGGCTTCAACCCGCTGCAATCCTCGACCCTGTCGGGGGTGGCGGATCGGCTCGGCGCTACGCCGATGCAGGTAGCGCTGGCGTGGCTGCTGCAGCGCTCGCCCAATGTGCTTCTGATCCCCGGCACGTCGTCAGTTGCGCATCTGCGGGAAAACCTCGCGGCGGCGGAGCTGGAACTGTCGGCGGACGTCCTGCAGGAACTGGATGGCGTGGCGAAAGCGGCGTGATTGGCTAATCTCCCCCCTCGTGGGGGAGATGGTCGGCAGGCCAGAGGGGGGCGCGAAGGAACACCATCCTCAAAGGCCTGCGATCAACAAACACCTGAAATGCGGCCGCGATTGGACCCAGCTGCTGGATAGGCTGGCGGGACAGCGCCCCCCTCTGCCCTGCCGGGCATCTCCCCCACAAGGGGGGAGATCAGCTGCGTCGGCGCCGGCGCCTAATTGATGCTCGCCGTGTGCGCCGGCTCGGCCGGCCGAGGCTGATCTGCATAAGGCACGCGAAAACCGTTCGCTGCGAGCCATTCTATCGCCGCCTTAGGCTCATCGGTCTGGATGATGCTGGCGCCGCGCTCGGCCCAGAACCCCCAGGTCTCGCGCGGCAGGCTGGCAGCGACAGCCAACTCGTCGCCGCGGCCGCCGGAGAGGTAGCCGCCAGGCTTATTGACGATGGCGTAGGTGTCGGCCCAGATGTGCCAGCCGCCGCGCACGGCAGAAGCCCGCATGCGATTGCTGAACAGCGGTCCGCCCGTCTCGGTCAACGTCTCGCCGCCAGCCCGCCAATTGATCAGTTCGATCGCACCCGGAGAAAAGACCCGGCGGACCTTCTCGGCGAAAGCGGCGTCACGCACGGCGTCATCGGCGATGATCGGCATGAACTGGAAGCCGCCGCCGATGGCGTCGATCGCCGCCTTGACTGTGTCGATCCGCTGCTGGTTCCAGAGGTTCTCCTTGACGATGACCTGATCGGCCATGCCGAGATCGCGGGCAACCGCGATCATGCCGGGCAAGGCCCGAACGTCGAGCTTGTTGTCCAGATTGATCAGGATCCGGTCCCTGGTCGCCAGGAGCATCTCGCGCAGCGTCGAAACCGGCTCACTGGTGACAGCGCCAGTGCCTTCGAGGACCAGCCGGCATTCCTTCAGCTCGGCGACCGTGTAGCCGACCACCTCGCCCTTGCAGTTGGTGGTGCGGTCGAGCCAGCTGTCATGCATGACGACGAACTCGCCGTCCTTCGAGCGGCGGATGTCGACCTCGACGATCTCGGCGCCGAGCGCGATCGAGGCTTCGACAGCGGCAAGCGAGTTTTCCGGATAGAGCGTCTTGCCGGCCTGCATGCCGCCGGCGCGGTGCGCCGCCACCATCACATGGTCGCGCCACTGGTTGGCATGCTCGAAGCGGTCGAGGATCTGCCTGGCGCGCGTTTCGCCGGCCAAGGCATGGCCGATCGAGACCGCAAGCGCCGCGGAAAGCAGAAGGCCTTGCCAGATGGTACGCATCAAGAATCGCTCCGTTCCGGATGGAACCCCGGTTAGGCGATGCGCATGACAAGCCGGTGAACGAAGCCGGCTATGGGCTTGAACGGATTGGCTTCTCAGATCCGCTTGGCGAGCCGCCGGAACCAGGCCAGGGCCGGCATTTCGACGAAGCGCCAGGTGCACCAGGACACGGCGATGGTGGCGACAAGCATCGCAAGGATCGCGGCGAGGCCCACCCCCGGCAGGTCGGCGCCGAAGCCGGTTGCGTGGTCGCCGCGCAGCACGATGTCGCCGAGCAGGTGGAGCCCGAACTTGCGCTCCACCAGCCCGCCGACATTGATCATGCGCGCCTGCACGAAGATGTGGACCATGTAGATGGAATAGGAGAGCGCGCCCAGCATCAGCATCGGCCGGGTGCGCAGGAAGGCGCTGATCCAGCCTCCCTCATGCGCAAAGAGGTAGAGCGCCAGCGCAAACACCAAGGGAGCGGCGATGCCGGCATCGTTGTCGCCGGCCAGCGCGACGAAAACACCGATCACCGCGATCATCGCCATCTCGGCCGCCGTCCAGGCGAGCCGCGCCCTGGCGTCGCCGGCAAGCGCCTGTCGCGCCTCTGCAATGGAATCGTGCTGAAACCATGCCAGGAGCGCGCCGAGCGAGAAGCCGTAGAGGCAGCGGATGAAGCCAAAGTCGAAGGACACGTCCATATGCCTGTGAGAGAAGGCAAGCAGGAAAAGCGGCGCGGTGACGGCGGCGGCCACAAGCCAGATCCAGCTGCGCCGGCCCGTCGTGAAGACAATGGCGGCAAACAGCAG
The DNA here is from genome assembly GCF_003952505.1 of Mesorhizobium sp. M4B.F.Ca.ET.058.02.1.1. NCBI lineage: Bacteria > Pseudomonadati > Pseudomonadota > Alphaproteobacteria > Hyphomicrobiales > Phyllobacteriaceae > Mesorhizobium > Mesorhizobium sp. M4B.F.Ca.ET.058.02.1.1. The sequence goes on from NZ_CP034450.1 coordinate 1,185,740, forward strand.
ATAGGCGAAGAATTCGGCCGAGATGCTCCAGCTCGGGGCGTTCCAGCTCAGATGATCCTCGACACCCATGCCTTGCAGCAGGAAGAGATTGGTGGCGAGGCTGTTGAGGTCGAAGCCCCCGGTGAAGGGCTCGGCACCCGTGCCGCGCAACTGCGGCAAAATGAGCCGCAGTTCCTCGAAGGCGGAGAAGGCTGCCAGCATCAGCAGATGCAGCGGATAGATGCGGCCGAAGCGGACGGGCACGAAGCGGGCAAGCTCGACCGGCTCGCTGAGCCGGCTGCCATAGGAGCTGGCGATGACGAAGCCGGAGAGCACGAAGAAGAAATCCACGAACAGATAGGACCCGCCGACAAAGGCGCTCTGCGAGATCAGCGAGTCGGTCGGGAAATGGAACAATGCCACGAGCAACGCGCAGATGCCGCGCCAGGAATCCAGCACCAGGAAACGCTCGCCCGCCACGGTGCCGGTCCGGGTCGCCGCGGGCATGTGCGCGGGGTTGAGAAAGGCGGTCTGCGTCATGATGATACAATCCTGTGTTGTCGTGGCACTCGCCGAACGCCATTTCCGTTTCCCCACTCTGTGACTGGCATGTTGCGTGCCGGTTCTGTAGTTGTGGCAGCCCGATGAAAACCGAGGATCCGTAATGGCGAACCAGAACATCGACCATGCCTTCACCGCCCGCTCCAAGACGGGCGCGTCCCTCGAGCCGACCTATGCCGGCGCGCTGTCTTTCATGCGGCGCAAATACACGAAGGACGTGAAGGGCGCGGACGCCGTGGTGTGGGGCATTCCCTTCGACGCCGCCGTCACCAACCGGCCGGGCGCACGCTTCGGGCCACAGGCGATCCGCCGCGCCTCGGCGATCCTCGACAACGACCCGCAGTACCCGTTCTCGCGCGACCTGTTCGAGCACCTCGCCGTCGTCGACTACGGCGACTGCCTGCTCGACAGCGGCAACCATCAGAAGACGCCCGGCACGATCGAGCGCGAGGCGGCCAGGATCCTGAAATCAGGCGCCTTCCTGTTGTCGCTCGGCGGCGACCATTTCGTCACCTGGCCGCTGCTCAAGGCGCATGCCGCCATCCACGGACCGCTGGCGATGGTGCAGTTCGACGCCCATCAGGACACCTGGCCGGACGACGGCAAACGCATCGACCACGGCTCTTTCGTCGGACGCGCGGTGAAAGAAGGCATCATCGATCCCGACCGTTCGATCCAGATCGGTATCCGCACGCACGCCCCCGATACGTTCGGCATCAAGATCCTCTACGGTCATGAGGTCGAGGAGATGCGGGCGTCCGACATCGCCTATGCCATCGTAGACCGCACCGGCGGCAGGAAGACCTACCTCACCTTCGACATCGACTGCCTGGACCCGGCCTTCGCGCCGGGCACCGGCACGCCGGTCGCCGGTGGCCCATCCTCGGCGAAGATCCTGTCGACGCTGCGCCAGCTCGGCCAGGTCGACATTGTCGGCGCCGACGTGGTCGAGGTTGCGCCCGCTTACGATCATGCCGATATAACGGCGATCGCGGGCTCCATGGTGGCGATGCACTATCTGGGCCTGGTGGCAGAACGAAAAGCCCGGCTCGAGGAGCTGAACAACGGCAATACTGTTGCAGTCAATCATGCTCAGGGCATATAGCACTGAAATCGCAGGGAATTTTCAAAGGCAATGAAACCAAAAATCTTCATCGACGGCGAACACGGCACGACCGGGCTGCAGATCAGAGCGCTGCTGGCGGAGCGGGGCGACCTTGAGATCATCTCCATCCCCACCGAGCGCCGCAAGGAAACGGCGGCGAGAGCCGAGTTTCTCAACGCCGCCGACGTCGCGATCCTCTGCCTGCCGGACGCCGCTGCCAAGGAAAGCGTCTCGTTGATCGAGAACGACACCACCAGGGTGATCGACGCCTCGACAGCGCACCGCGTCGCGGCGGGCTGGGAATATGGCTTTGCCGAAATGGACAAGGACCAGGCGAGGAAGATCGCAGCAGCGAAGCGCGTCGCCAATCCCGGCTGCTGGCCGCAAGGGCCGATCGCGACGCTCAGGCCGCTGGTGTCGGCCGGATTGCTGCCCGCCGATTTCCCGATCACGGTCAACGGCATTTCCGGCTATTCCGGCGGCGGCCGGCCGATGATCGAGGACTATGTCGGCAAGGGCGAGGACGCACCCGAATTCCTGCCCTACGGGCTGACCCTGCAGCACAAGCACGTGCCGGAGCTCAGGACCTACGCCAAGCTTTCGCACGACCCGATCATGCAACCGGCGGTCGGCAATTTCGCGCAAGGCATGATCACTGTGGTGCCCCTGCAACTCGGCTCGCTTGACCGCGTGCCGACCGGCGCCGAAATGCACGCCGCGCTCGCCGATCATTTCGCTTCGATCGAGGGCGGCGTGGTCGAGGTCGCGCCCTACACGCATCTGGAGCGCATCGCCGAGGTCGATCCGGAAATCTACAACGGCACCAACAAGATGAAGGTCTATGTGTTCGCCAATGACGAGCGGGCGCAGGCGCTTCTGGTCGCCGTCTATGACAATCTCGGCAAGGGCGCGTCGGGTGCCGCCGTGCAGAACATGGACCTGATGCTCGGTCTCGCCCCGTAAGCGGGCAGGCGGGAATTCCCGACGGGCGAAGCTGCGGCAGGAGATCCGCCACGATGAAGGCGAAGCTCGTGGCCGCTCAGGCCCGCTGACAAAGGCGGTCGGCCATCAGCAGTCGGCCGCTTCTGCCCGTCAGGCCGAATTCGACAGTCAGACAGCAAGCAGCTCCACCACCTTCTGGACGTGAAGATACCCACCACCTCAGGCGACGTGGCTCAGCTTGCGAGCTTGACCTCATGCGGTAGCGGATAGGCGCCCTTGGTGCCGCGCCAGTGCGCGGCGGCAAAGCCCAACAGCACGAGCGCGAAACCCTGGTGGGTCAGCGCCATATGCAGCGGCACCTGCATCAGCAGCGTGCCGATGCCGATCGACGCCTGCACCAGGACGATAAGGAACAGCAGCGTCGCGCGACGCGCATGGGTCGTTCCCGGCAGACGCCGGCGGGTTGCGATCATGTGCCAGAGCGCCACCGCGAAGACCGTGTAGGCGCCGATGCGGTGGACGAACTGCACCGTCTTCGGGTTCTCGAAGAAATTGCGCCAGGCAGGCTCGAGCAGGAGCAGATCGCCTGGAACCAGCCTGCCGTCCATCAGCGGCCAGGTGTTGTAGCTCAAGCCGGCGTCGAGCCCGGCGACCAACCCGCCGAGATAGATCTGCACCAGCGCCAGAAGCACGATGACGCCGGCAAGCCGCTGCGTCGAGCGGTCGGCGGCGAGCTCGGAATGCGGCGCCAGCCCACGCGCGACCACCATCGTGGCGGTGAAGATCAGCGCCGCCAGCGTCAGATGCGTGGCCAGCCGGTACTGGCTGACCGAGACGCGGTCGACAAGGCCGGACGCGACCATCCACCAGCCGATGGCGCCCTGCAGGCCGCCGAGCAGCAGGATGCCGATGAGCTTCGGCCCCAGGCCGCGCTCGATACGGCGCGTCGCCCAGAAGAACAGCAGCGGCAGGGCAAAGACGACGCCGACGCTGCGCGCCAGAATGCGGTGCACCCACTCCCACCAGAAGATCGACTTGAACGCGTCGATGCTCATCCCTTTGTTGAGCTCGGCATATTGCGGGATCTGCTGGTAGCGCTGGAATTCCTCCTGCCACTCGGCATCGTTGAGTGGCGGGATGACACCATGGATCGGCTGCCATTCGGTGATCGACAGGCCGGATTCGGTAAGCCTGGTGGCGCCGCCGACCAGCACCAGGGCGAACAGCACGAGAAGCACGAAATACAGCCAACCGCGCAGTTGCGCCCGGTTGCGCAGGTCGCGATCGCGGGCGGCATAGGGTGCGGCAGCAGTGATGGCAGCCATCGTTGTGTTCCGGCAATTGAGGTCGCGGGATTGGTGGACCAAGGCAGCCCCGGTGGCAAGACCGGGCAGCGCGGCACGCCGTCGCGCCGCCGATGACGGGTTGCGCGCACCCGCCGATCGGCCTAAGCGGTAGCGGTCAGAGAGATCGCGACATGCCCATTCGCCTGAAAAAGCTGATCGGAACCGTGCTGCTGGTGGCGCTGGTCGTCATCTACGCGCTGGTGGCGTCGATCGTGGCGGTTGCCCAACTGTCGGAATCGAGCCCGCTGGTGCATCTGCTGTTCTTCCTGTTGAGCGGCCTGCTGTGGGTGCTGCCTGCGATGGGCATCATCAAGTGGCTGATCATCGAACCGCGGCCCAAGGGCTGAAGCGCGGCGTCTGCGAAGGCGCAAACGGGAACGTGATTTCCTTCCCGCTTGACGAACACATATCTCAATGGTTATACGTTTCGATCAATAGCCCTCAGGTTATCGATCCCATGACGAACGCACACGACCTGCTGTTCAGAACACTTGCCGATCCGACCCGGCGCGCCATCTTCGAACGACTGTGCCAGAAGGGAGAGCAGACCGTAGGCGCCCTTACGGCCCAGTCCGGGGTTTCGCAGCCGGCCGTGTCGAAGCATCTCGGTGTCCTGCGGCAGGCCGGCCTGGTGCGCGACCGCCATGAGGGACGGCAGACCCACTACAGCGCGCAGATCGGCGCGTTGTCGCCGCTGATGGACTGGACACGGCAGATGGCAGGCTTTTGGGAAAGCCGGTTCGACGACCTCGAGGATCTGCTCAAAAGGATAGATCAATGAACGATGCCGCTACCGAAACACGCTCCATAGTCGTCGAGCGGGAGATACCTTATCCGCCGGAAAAGATCTGGCGCGCGCTGACGCAACCGCATCTGATCGAGGAGTGGTTGATGAAGAACAATTTCAGGCCGATCGTGGCCCACCGCTTCAATCTCAGCGCGGACTGGGGCGGCGTCGATTGCCAGGTCCGGACCGTCGAGCCCAACAGGACGCTGTCCTACAGCTGGGACACCAAGGATCTCGAGAGCGTGGTCACCTGGACGCTCACCCCCACGGGCACGGGAACCCATTTGCGCATGGAGCAGACGGGCTTCCGGTCCGATCAGGAACCATACTTCCGCGGCGCAACCGTCGGCTGGCCGAGGTTCCTTGCAGCCCTGGAGCAGGTGCTGGCGCGGATGGACTGAGGCCAGCCGGCGCGCTTCGCGGCGCCGTGATCCCCGAACGCGAGAACCAGAGGAAGAAGCAGAATGAAGATCAAGCTGGCGAAAGTGTATGTGGACGACCAGGAAAGGGCCCTGGCCTTCTACACCGACGTTCTCGGCTTCACCAAGAAGGCCGATTTCAGCAATGGACCGTTTCGCTGGCTGACGGTGGCCTCGTCCGACGAGCCCGAGGGGACCGAACTGCAGCTGGCGCTGAACGACAATCCCGCGGCCAAGTCTTACCAACAGGCGATGTTCAAGCAGGGCCAGCCCGCCGTCATGCTCTTCACGGACGACATCAAGGGCGACCACGAGCGCATCAAGGAACGTGGCGGCGCCTTCGCCATGGCGCCGACCGAAGTCACCGGCTCGACCATCGCGCAGGTGAACGACAGCTGCGGCAATCTCGTCCAGATTACTCAATTGGCCCGCTGGTAGGGTTCCCGTTGGCTTTTTCAGAGGAGGTCGCATTGAGCCTTAGCCAATGGATTCGGCAAATTCATCGTTGGCTGTCGATCGCCTTTACGGTGACCGTCATCGCCAACTTCGTCGCCATGGCATTGGGGGAGCCTCCGGCTTGGGTGGTCTACTCGCCACTCCTGCCGCTCTTCCTGCTGCTGTTTTCCGGCCTGTACATGTTCGTGCTGCCTTATCTCGCTAGGTCACGCGACGAGCAGCGCGCGGGCGGATAGATGGCCAAGGCGCGCCAACGATCGAAGCTCACCGCCCAGCGGCCCGGCGCGGAGCCGGTCCTGCTCTCAGGCGGCAACCCGCAGATCGCCAAGGGCTATGGCGACGCCCCGGTGCAGGCCTACATCGCCGCCATGCCGGGCTGGAAGCGCGATGTCGGCCGCCGCCTCGACGCGCTGATCGAGCGTAGCCTCCCCAGCGTCGAAAAGGCGGTGAAATGGAACTCGCCGCTCTACGGGGTCGAGGGCCAGGGCTGGTTCCTCGGCATTCATTGCTTCACCAACTACGTCAAGGTGGCCTTCTTCCGCGGAACATCGCTCAGCCCGCTGCCCCCAGGCGAGTCCAGGACCAAGGAAACGCGCTACCTCGACATCCGCGAGGACGATCCAGTCGACGAAGCCCAGGTCGCCGACTGGGTGAGGCAGGCCAGCCGGTTGCCGGGCGAAAAGATGTGACCAGCCGATGGACACGAGGGGCAAACAACACGAAGGAAGTGACCGCCAGCCATGAAGAATAGCGCATCGCCGGAAAGCAAGTCTCCTTCGCAGCTGATAGACGCCAGGATCGAGGAGTTAGGCGACTGGAGGGGTCAGATGCTCAGCCGGCTCCGCGCTCTGATCAGGGACGCCGATCCCGACGTCGTGGAGGAGTGGAAATGGCGGGGCGTTCCGGTGTGGGAGGACGCCGGCATGATCTGCACGGGCGAGACCTACAAGGCCGTCGTCAAGCTGACCTTCGCCAAGGGGGCTGCCCTGGAAGACCCCTCCAGTCTCTTCAACTCCAGCCTGGAGGGCAACACCAGGCGCGCCATCGACTTCCACGAGGGCGATGCGATAAACGCGGAGGCTCTGAAGGCGCTGGTTCGCGCGGCTGTGAGCCTGAACAAGTCCAAGGCCAGGAAATAATCCGCGGGATCGACCGGCGGCGGCCAAGGTCTGTTGAGATGCAGGTCAGGCCGAGTCGAAAACGGTGATTTCCAAGAACCGGAGCGGAGCGTACTTAAAGTACGTGAGCACCGGAAGCGCAGGAAAGCGCCGTTTGCAGGCTGGCCTCACCTGAATATCAACAGACCTAGATCGTCACCACCATTTTGCCGGCATTGGCGAGCGGCGTCGTAACCCCGGACAGCATCGTGCGAATATGGGCGACGCTCTGGTAGCGTCCGTTGACGGAGATGCGCGGCAAGGCGTGCAGGAAGCCGGCATGCTCGGCGCGCAACACGCCATGGCGCGTCGTCACCGCCGAGACATAGCCGGCGTCGGTGGCAAAGCCCACTTCGCGGCGGCCGACGGCGCTGGCATAGCCATAGGGATAGGCGAGATGGCGCGGTTCCTGGCCGAGCTTTTCCAGCAATATGCGCCGGACATCGCCGATCTCATGCCGGGCATCGGCTTCCGGAAGCCGCTTCAAGTTGAGATGGTTGACGGTGTGGGCGCCGATCGTCACCAGCCTGTGTCCTGCCATGGCGCGGATCTCGTCCCAGCTCATCAGCGTGCTCGGGCGCCTTGTCTCCAGATCGATGCCGTTAGCGCGCGCGAATTCGCGCAGCGTCGCGCGCTGGTCCTCCTCGCGCACCTCCGCGGTCAGCCAGCTATGCAGGCGCGCATTGGCTTGGAGTTTTTTCCCCCGCGTCGAGCAATCGATCGTCACGGAGCCGTCCGGCATCGTCAGCGTCAGCCGATCGCGGGCGTTGACGATATCCTCGATCACGTCCCACCAAAGATCGGAGGCGCCGTCGATCAGACCGGGCGCGACATAGATGGCGATCGGGGCGCCGTGCTTTTCCAACACCGGCAGCGCCTCAGTCATGTTGTCGCGATAGGCGTCGTCAGCGGTGATGGTGGCGAACTGACCGCCCTTGCCGCCGTGCTTGATACGTTCGATCGCCTCGTCCAGCGAAACGAAAGCGTAGCCTTCGGCCCTCATGTCGGCGATGAGGGCGTCGAGGAAGCCGGGCGCGATGTTCAGGTGACGGTTGACGCCGTTCGGCTTCTCCGGCGTCGCGGTGACCCGGTGCAGCATGAGGATGGCGCCGATGCCGCCGACAAACGGCTTTGCCAGCGGGGCAAGGCCGGTGTAGCGGGCAACGTTCAGCGCCAGTTTCCGGATTGCTTCACCCCCGTCGATCATTCCTTCACCTTTTGCGCCTAGGCTCATCCAGCATGCGACGTGCCCATGCGTACCCCCAGGTTGAGACGAATACGCCTTAAGGATTGAGGTATGGTTGACGCCACCGCGTCATTTGACGGCAATCGGCTGGCCGCGCGCGAGACACCGCCACGCACCATGCCGGTCGGTCACGCCGGCCTGTCGGTGACCATCGGCGACGGCGCGGCACTTGCAACTTACGCGCGATTCTGCGCTTCGGCGCTGTTCGCGCCGGCGCAAAGTGCCGTTTGGGTAAGCAACTGGGCTCGGGCGGTTCAGCCCGACATTGTCGTTGCGGCACTCAGCGTCGAAAACGAGCAGGTGCTTTCTCTGGCCCTTGAAGTCGTCAGCCGTGGACCATTCCGCATCGCCCGCTTCATGGGTGGCCGCCATGCCAACGGCAATTTCGCCGCCGCTGCGCCGGGCCGGCTGCCAAGCGCCGACGCCGCGGCGGTCCGTTCGATGCTGAAGACCATCGCCCGGGCGCGACCCGACATCGACCTGATCTCGCTGGAGCGGCTGCTGCCCGACCTCGACGGCGTCGGCAATCCGCTCGCCGCCCTGCCCCATTTTCCGAGCCCGAATCTGTCGCTCGGCGTCGATCTCGACGGCGGCTTCGACGCGCTGCTGGCGCGCGCCAGCGGCAAGCGCAAGCGCAAGAAGCACCGTTCGCAGACGCGCAAATTCGAGGCGGTCGGCGCCTTCCGCCGTATCGAGGCGCGCACGCGCGCGGAGGTGGACAGGCTGCTCGATGCCTTCCTCGACATGAAGGAGGTGCGCTTCCGCAAGATGGGCATCGCCAATGTGTTCGGCGAGCCGGAGGTCCGCGCCTTCTTCCGCACCCTGTTCACCGAAGCGCTGGCAGAGGGAAAACCGTCGTTTGTGTTGCATGGCCTGGAAGTCGCCGGCAAGCTGCGCGCCGTCACCGGATCGAGCCTCTCGGGCAAGCGCCTGATCTGCGAGTTCGGCGCGATCGCCGAGGACGATCTCGCCTTCACGAGCCCCGGCGATTTCCTGTTCTTCGACAACATCCAGGAAGCCTGCCAGGCCGGATTCGGCGTCTATGACTTCTCGGTCGGCGACGAACCCTACAAGCGGCTATGGTGCGATATTGAGACCCAGCATTTCGAGGTGCTGGTGCCGCTGACGCTGAAAGGCCGCGCGCTGGCGCTGGCGCTCCGGCAAGGCGCGCGGACAAAGGCCATCATCAAGAACAGCCCGCTCATCTGGAAGCTGACCAAGATGCTACGCCGCAAGGCCGCCGGACAGGCGGCGCCTGCCGCCGAGGACGACAACTAATCACTGACCGCTGAGACCATTCGAACGATGCCCCGGCAAGCGGCCAGAGAATCGCGGTCTCACGCCGCCGTGCGGCGTCCTGGCACCGGCGTCCCCGGGGCCTCGTGGCCGAGCGGCGTCACCAGCGTGAGCTCGGGGTAGCCGTTCTCGATCAGTTTGACTGCGGCCTGCGTCACCTCGTCGTCGGCTTCCAGCATCGACAGGAAGACCTCGGTGCCCTCGCCCACCAGCCGGCCGATGCCCTGCGCGTCGGCCGGGCCGCATTCGACCACGACAAGATCATAGGCGGTGGTCAGCGACTGCATGATGATCGGCAGCCGATCGGCGGCGCGCATGGCGCGGGCCGGATCGGCGGTGCCGACCGGGATGACGTGGCAGTCCGAGTAGAGGTCGGCGTGGATGACGTCGCTGAACTGCGCCTCCGAGGCGAGCAGGTCGGTGATCCCCGGGAAAAGCCCGCTGTCCAGCATCGGCCGCGAGGCGGCACCCGATGCGGTGAGGTCGAGCAGCAGCACGCGCAGGCCGGCGTCCGAGACCTCGCGCGCTACCAGCACGGCGGAAGCGGCTGCCTCGTCGCCTTCCGGCGACACGAATATGGCGCGCGCCGTGCCAGAAGCGATCAGTTTCTCCGCCGCCTTCTCGATATCAATCTCGCCCAGCGTCGAGGCCTGCTGCCCGGTGTCTCCATCCGTCGCGTCTGCTGCGGCGACTGCTTCCGGCCCTGCCTCCGGTTCGGTCGAGCGATGCCTGGTCAGCCCGGCATCGACAAGCGCGGGCTCGGCGCGGGCAACCGGCATCTCCACCTGCTCGATTCGTCCAAATCGCGCACCGGTGGCCGGGCGCATGGCGCGGCCCGAAAACAACTCCCGAAGCAGCGTCGCGACCGCCATCAGCAGCAGCGAGGCGACAAACGCGGCGCCGACAATCGGCACGATCTTCGGGAAATAGGGCTCCGACGGCACCACGGCGCGCGAGAAGATACGCGCATCGACCGGCAGGTAGTTGCGATCGCTGCGCGAGGAGGCCTCGCGGTAGCGCGTCATATAGGATTCAAGCAGTTGGCGCTGGGCGTTGGCGTCGCGCTGCAGCGCGTCGAGCTCGACCTGTTGCTCGCCGGCACGGGCCGATGCGGCCTTCAGCGTGTTGACGTCGCCGAGGAGCTGGTTCTCGCGCGCCTGCGCCGTCTGCGCCTGCGTCGCCAGACCCTTCATGATCTTTTGCGCCTCGTTACGGATCTGGCCGTCGAGATCGGCAAGCTGTGATTTCAGGGCGCGGATGCGGGGATGATTGTCGAGCAAGGTGGTGGAGAGGTCGGCGATGTTGGCCCTGAGCTCGACCTGCCGCTCGCGCAGGCGTTGGATCAGGTCGGAATTCAGAACTTCCGGAACCGCATCCAGCGAGCCGCCTGACTGCAGCGCCTTGCGCACGCTGTCGGCGGTCGCCTCGGCGGCGGCGCGATTGGCGCGCACCCGCGACAGTTCGGTGGACAGTTCGGAAAGCTGCTGGGTAGCCAGCACCGCATTGTTGCCGCCCATCAGGAGATCCGACTGCGCGCGGAAGTCGGCGACCTTGGCCTCGGCATCCTTGACCCGCTTCGACAGGTCGGCGATCTCGGGCGCAAGCCAGTCGGTGGCTGCGGCGTTCGATTCCAGCTTGGCGTTGCCCTGGACGGAAATGTAGGTGTTGGCGATGGCGTTCGGGATGTCGGCGGCGAGCCTGGGATCCTCCGAGGAGAACTCGATGACGATAACGCGAGATTTTTCAACGCTGTAAACGTTGAGCTTCTCGCGCATCTTCTTCAGCACGCGCTCTTCCGGCGCGATTTCGTTGGGGTCGCTTTTCAACCCGACGATGACAAGCAGGCGGCTGAGCGCCGACATCTTGGCCGCCTCGTCGAATTCGGGCAGCTTCGACAGGTTGAGCTTGGCGGCCACCTGCTTGAGGATGTCCGTCGAGGAAATGACCTCGACCTGGCTGGCGACGCCCTGCTCATCGAGAATCGGTTTTTCGCTGTCGTTGCTCGTGCCGTCAGGCCGGGTGAAGACCGATTCGCGGGTTTCTATCAGCAGTTTCGTCTCGGCCTTGTATTGCGGCGTGGCAAGCCAGGCGAGCGCGAAAGCCAGACCAGTGACGGCAAGCGCAACGATAAGAATGCGCAACCAGTTCCTCGCCAGGCTGGCGAAGAGTTGCCTGAGATCGACATCGACGTCTGCGGCCGCGGACTGAACGGACATGCATCCTGCTCCGAACTTGAGTCTAGGATGGACCGTAAACAACTATGGTAACTCAGCCGTTAAGATAAGAGCGGGCGCCATTAGAGACGACTGAAGAACATTCAGCAAAGACAGTAGAATAGCTACGCTTTTTGGCAACCGCCGCCGCCCGGGACGGCAAACCTTTACCGGCCATTAACCCTAACAGGAGGATAACGGATTCCGTTCCCTGGGGTTTGCCGCAACATCTGGCGGCCAGCGATGAAGGTTCGTGACCGGTCATGAAAAGCACTGCCTCCCTTTTTCGTGCTCTGCTTGCCGTATCAATGCTCGCCGGCTGCTCAAGCTATCGGCCGACACCAGCGGCCTTCCATGAGGTGCTCGACCAACCTTATCGGCTGGGTGCCGGAGATCGCGTCCGGGTCACCGTATTCGAGCAGGATGGCCTGACCAACACCTACAGCGTCGACCAGTCCGGCTATCTCTCCTTCCCATTGGTCGGCTCCGTGCCGGCACGCGGACACACCGCCCAGCAGCTCGAGAAGGAAATCGCCGACAAGTTGCGGCAAGGCTATCTGCGCGACCCCGATGTTTCGGTCGAGATCGACCGCTACCGGCCGATCTTCGTGATGGGCGAAGTTGGCGCGGCCGGCCAGTATTCCTATGTGCCGGGCCTCACCGTGCAAAAAGCCATCGCGATCGCCGGCGGCTTCTCGCCGCGCGCCAACCAGGAGAGCGTCGACATCACCCGCGACATCAACGGCAAGGTGATGACCGGGCGGGTGGTCACATCCGATCCGTTGCTGCCCGGCGACACTGTCTACGTGCGCGAACGGCTGTTCTGAAAACCAACGTGGCGGCGAACCTGCGGATCGTCCATTGCTTTCGCTCACCCGTCGGCGGGATTTTCCGCCATGTGCGCGACCTGACCGAGGCGCAGCTCGCCGCCGGTCACTCGGTCGGCATCGTTTGCGATTCGACCACCGGCGGCGCTTTCGAGGAGCATCTATTCGAGGGTATGAAGGACAGCCTGGCGCTCGGCATCCATCGCACGCCGATGCAGCGCCATGTCGGGCCGGGCGACCTCGCCTCGGCTTGGCGCACATACAGAATCATCAAGGAATTGCGGCCGGACGTGCTGCACGGGCACGGCGCCAAGGGTGGCGCCTATGCCCGTCTGTTCGGCTCACTGTTGCGGGTATCAAGGTCTCGCGTAGCCCGCCTTTATTCGCCGCACGGCGGCTCCCTCCATTATGACGAGACGACGGCCACCGGGAAGCTGTTCTTCGCGCTCGAGCGATTCATGGCCCGGTTCACCGACTGCCTGCTGTTCGTCTCCGACTATGAAAGGCGCACCTGGCGCAGGAAGGTGGGCGAACCGCCTATCCCCAACACGCTGGTCTACAATGGTCTGCGCGCCACAGAGTTCGACGTGGTGCCGACCCTGCCCGAAGCGGCGGACCTGCTCTACATCGGCATGATGCGCGACCTAAAGGGACCGGACATCTTCATCGACGCGGTGGCGCTGGCCGGCAACAGACTCGGCCGCCAGATTAGCGCGGTGATGGTCGGCGACGGCGACGACCTGCCGCGCTACCATGCGCAGGTGAAGCGCCTTGGGCTCGACGGCCACGTCCGCTTCCTGCCGCCCATGCCGGCCCGGGATGCCTTCGCGCTGGCGGAGCTGATTGTCGTGCCCTCGCGCGCCGAGGCCATGCCCTATATCGTGCTGGAGACGCTGGCCGCCGGCAAGCCGATGATCGCCACCGCCGTCGGCGGCATACCGGAGATATTCGGCGAAGCCTCCCCTGCCCTGATCCGTCCCGATCCGAACCAGCTTGGCGACAGGCTGAGCGACGCGCTCTCCGATCTCGGCGCCTATCAGCGCCTGATGCCCGGGGCGCCCGACCTCAAGGCACGATTCGGCGCCGACGTCATGGCCGCGGAGATCGAGAAGGCCTATTTTGCCGCGCTCCGGCGCTAGAGCGTGGTCGATTTGCTCTGGGACGTTTTCTCACGCTGACCAGCCCCGTCCGCCTCAACGCAGGGTGGCAACCGGTTCAAAGCCATCTGTTGTCTCAAGGGTTTCTTAGCTCTCTTTTGCTATTCAGCCGAGCGAAGCCCGCGGACAATCCAATGAACGAGATCGACCCCGCACGCCGCTTTTCAATGAATGCGGTACGCAAATTCGACGGCCCTGCCGAGAGCGAAGCAGCGAGCGGCCTGAACGATGTGGCGCGTCAGGTTGCCTCGCAGTACCGGCGCGATACGATGTCGCCGATCATGGTCAGCGGCGTGCTGCGCATGGTCGAATTCGCGCTGCTGTTCGTGTCGGGCCTCTGCCTCTATTTCTACTATGTCGGCTTCTTCAACTATCTCGCCTGGCAGTATCCAGTAACGATCGCCGCCGCCTCGTTCCTGGCGGTGGTGCTGCTCGACGTCACCGATTCCTACCAGATCGCCGCCCTCATGCGGCCGATCGCCAGTTTTGGCCGGGTGCTTCTGGTCTGGGCCGGGACTTTCGCGCTGATGGCGTTGACGGCCTTCGCCATGAAGATGTCGGAGGACTATTCGCGCCTCCTGTTCGGCACCTGGTTCGTCGTCGGCTTCGTGCTCATCTTCGGCCTCCGGCTGGTGATGTCCAACCTGATCCGGCGCTGGGCCCGCGATGGGCGCATGGAGCGGCGCGCCGTCATTGTCGGCGGGGGCAAGTCGGCGGAGATGCTGATCCGCTCTGTCGAGAGGCAGCCCTACAACGACATCCGCATCTGCGGCATCTTTGACGATCGCGGCGACAAGCGCTCGCCGCCGATCGTCGCCGGCTATCCCAAGCTCGGCACCATTTCCGAGCTGATCGACTTTGCCCGCATCGCCCGCATCGACATGCTGATCGTGTCGCTGCCGCTGACCGCCGAATCGCGCGTGCTGCAGCTCTTGAAGAAGCTGTGGGTGCTGCCGGTGGACATCCGACTGTCGGCACATTCAAATGCGCTGCAATTCCGCCCGCGCGCCTATTCCTATATCGGCTCGGTGCCGATGCTCGACATCTTCGACAAGCCGATCAACGACTGGGACTCGGTCGCCAAGCGCGCCTTTGATATCCTGTTTTCGATCATCGGCATCATCGTCTTCTCGCCGGTGATGCTGGTGACGGCCATCGCCATCAAGCTCGACAGCAAGGGGCCAGTGCTGTTCAAGCAGAAGCGGCACGGCTTCAACAATGAAATCATTGAGGTCTACAAGTTCCGCTCGATGTACACCGATCGATCGGACCCGACCGCCAAGCAGACGGTGACCAAAAACGATCCGCGCGTCACCCGCGTCGGCCGCTTCATCCGCAAGACCTCGATCGATGAACTGCCGCAATTCTTCAACTCGCTGTTCGGCTCGCTGTCACTGGTTGGACCGCGCCCGCATGCGATCGCCGCCCAGTCGCACAACCTTCTCTACAATGAGGTGGTCGACGGCTACTTCGCCCGGCACAAGGTCAAGCCGGGCGTGACCGGCTGGGCGCAGATCAATGGCTGGCGCGGCGAGCTGGACACCAATGAAAAGATCCGCATGCGCACCGAATACGATCTCTATTACATCGAGAACTGGTCGCTGCTGTTCGATCTCAGGATCCTGTTCCTGACCCCAGTGCGGCTGCTCAACACGGAAAATGCCTATTGAGCGCGGTCGCCCATGATCTGCCGGCGGCGGCGGTCAATAGGTTGCCGCCTCAGGCGGTCAACGCCAAGCTGATCGCACTGATTGCATCCGGCGCGGTCTTTTTCGGCCTGCTGCTCTCGGGCTTCGTCATTGACGAGCCGGCGCCCTATGACCTCTACATGGTCGGGCTCATCGCCGTGTGGGGGTTTTCGGCCTGCGCATCTCGCGCGCGGTGGTCCCACTTCTGGTGCTGCTGATAGTGATGAATATTGGCGGCATGATCTCGATGACGCAGATGGCGAATCTCGCCAACACGCCGCTCTACCTCGCCGTCTCGATGTTCCTCGCCTTCACCGCGATCTTCTTTGCCGCGGTCGCGTCGGTGCAGCCCAGCCTCTACCGGCTGATCTTCATCGCCTATGTGGTATCGGCGGTGCTGACCGCGCTGCTCGGCATCGCCGGCTATTTCCACGCCTTCCCGGGAGCGGAGGTGTTCACCAAATACGACCGCGCCGCCGGCGCCTTCCAGGATCCGAACGTGTTCGGACCGTTCCTGGTGCTGCCCGGCGTCTACCTGCTCTATCTGCTCCTGACCGGTCCCGTCGCGCGTATGCCGCTGGTCGCGGCGCCGCTCCTGATCATCACCGCCGGCATCTTCTTTTCCTTCTCGCGCGGCGCCTGGGGCATGTTCGCGGTTTCGGCGGTGTTGCTGACCGGCGCACTCTTCCTGCAGAGCAACAGCGGCAAGTTCCGGCTGCGCGTGGTGATCATGACGATCGCCGCCATCGCGCTGCTTGTCATCGCCATGGTCGTGATCCTGCAACTGCCGGGCGTGGGCGAGATGTTCTCCAGCCGCGCCCATCTCGAGCAGAGCTACGACACCGCGCGCCTTGGCCGGTTCGCCCGCTACACGATCGGCTTCCAGATGGCGCTGGAGCATCCGTTCGGCATCGGCCCGCTGGTGTTCGGCACCATCTTTGGCGAGGACACGCACGACATCTGGCTGAAGATGCTGATGGACTACGGCTGGCTTGGCTTCATCTGTTTCCTGACGCTGACAGTGTGGACGATCGTGGCCGGCTTCCGCATCCTTCTGCGCGACCGGCCCTGGCAGCCCTATCTCTTGTGCGCCTATGTCGCCTTCGTCGGTAATATCGGCCTCGGCACCTTCATCGACATCGACCACTGGCGCCATGTCTACCTGCTGCTCGGCCTGATCTGGGGCGCGATCGCGCTCGAATACCGGCATCAGAAGGAATTGCGGCTGGCGCCCGCATGACGATCCGCTTGTTGCCCGACCGAGGCGGCTACAGAAATCGCTGATTTCAGGAGAAGAGACTTTTGGGGGCAAGTCTCTGGTTTGAATGGTCGGAGTGGCCGGATTCGAACCGACGACCCCTTGACCCCCAGTCAAGTGCGCTACCGGGCTGCGCTACACTCCGGACCGGCCGCGATCTATCGTGATAACCCCGTGCGGGTCAACCGAATTCCACCACAGGACCCCAATCCTGAAAGCGGAATCCGGTTTTTCGGAAACATTGCCGCGGCCGGCTTATCGAACAGCTCTCAGGCGATCCGGCTTTCCGGTGGCGCCATCGCCGCCGCGCCAATGACGGCATCTTCGGGGAGCTGGAGCGCCACAGCGATTCGTCGCAGCTTCGAAGAATCAGTATCCCTGCCACTTTCGATTTCGGCGATCTCTTGAATGGACAGGCCGCAGGTCAGGGACAGCTCTTCGAGGCTGTATCCCCTGGTTTCGCGGGCGGTTTTGAGGGCGCTATGGCCGGGCGTTGCAATCAAATCAGTCAGAACTTCTCGTCTTGCAGTGGCAGGCATTGGCAACTCCTTGGGTTTGAAACACACTGATCAAATCATGGGTTGCCTGAGACGAGCGAGACAATGACCGCTCGGCGGCGATTTGCCAAGCGCCAAAGCGGGCGTCACACCATCGTGAAGCGACGCCGGAACGACTTAACGAAGCGGAAACCGGCCAAATGCGCGGTCCCGTCTTTCGCGAGGTCCAATCAAGTTCTTTTGAAGAACCGAACATCGAGTTGAGCCTCCGTTCGTTCCGCGGATGTCGCTGGCAAGCCAGACAGGTGCGCCAGCCATTTCAGGAAGGATCGGGCCAGCCTGTCGTGGCATTCGCGCCGGCCACGCCGGACGACCTCAGGCCCGGCGCTGTCGTCTTCGCCACTGCCCAGTGCGCCGGCGACGGCATGCTGACATCCGGCCGCGTCATGGTTGGCAACAACGGCGTTGTGCCGCCGATGTGGGCGATCATCTCTGCAACCGGGGCAAACGCCCAGCCGAAACGGCGCGGATGTCACTCAGACACAATCCAGAAACAAAATTCTACAATCGGGAAAAATTGCCGAAAGAATCCAGGAGGATAGTCCCGATCGCGGCGCTCGAGCCACCGATTTGGTCCGGTGCCCTCGGAATGCGGCCCGCGCAAAAGGAAACGATATCATGAAGAAGTCCCTTCTCTCCGCTCTCGGGCTGGCGGTGGCCCTCGCTGTCTCGATGCCGATCCTCGGCGCGACCAGCGCCGATGCTGCTCCGGTGCACCACAAGCATCACCGTCATCATCATCACCGCAAGCATCACCACCACCACCATCATCATCACCACCACAAGAAGGTCCTGGCGAAGAAGGCCTGAGCAAGCCGGCTTATCCGACAGGAAGGGCGGTTTTTGGTTTTGCCACAGCCGGCCTTCCTGCCGTGATCCGCAGCGCCGCATTGCATGGTTCGGCAAGACGTCGCCTTGTCCTGGCCGCAGCCCGGCTGCTGCTAACGCTTCGCCACCCTGCTCTTGTCTTCCGCTTCATCCGGAAGCTCGGCTACCTGCCTAATCCCGCCGCGCCGCGCAGCCATCACGAGCTGATGCTCTGGCGAAAAATCGTCGACCGCGATCCGCTGTTCGTGACGCTGGCCGACAAGCTTGCGGCCAAGGACTATATCCGCCGCATCTGTCTTGAAATGCCCCGGGCCTTTATGCCGGCGAGGTCACCATCTATTCCGCAGCCGGCTGCTGCACGTGGACCAATCCGGTTATCATGGCGGCGATCGAGCGAAACTGGCGGCTCGACCGGTCGGACTTTCTTCGCAGACGGCATCGCGGAATCGCCGGCCTCTATGCCTGCGCACTCATCGCCCGGTGCTTGCCGAGACGCACTCGCCAGGCCTGAAAACCGGTCCGACAAGAAATCAAACCGAGACGTGAACCTTTCCTCTCCGGGGCGCACCAAGCCTGCATGGACGCCAAGAAGGCGCTCCCCAACCCAGAAGGACGCCGGAACGGCGAACCTCGATCAAAGAGAAGGAAATGCTCAAATGACCAACTTCACCAACTTCAAGCGCATCTCGCTCGCCGCGGCCATAGCCGTCTCGGCCTTCGGCTCGGTTTCCGTCCCGAACTCGGCCGTCGCCGGCACGCACCCCACCGGCGACGGCGGCGCGGTCTGTAAGGGCGCAGGCTCGTGTCTGGTGCTGGAGATCGACTGCAAGGGCACCTACACCGACGCCACCGACAAGAACGGCACCGTTTACGGCAAGTGCAGCCAGGTCATGAAGATCGATCCGACGAAGCGGCTCAAGCTCGCGAACTGATCGCGTGCCATCAAGGAAAATGGCGGCCGTCCGCGCGACGGCCGCCATTTTCCTTCGCCTTGATCATGATGCGGCAGGCACTGTTCGCAGGCCGGCATCAACCTGCATGTCAACCCACCCTAGCGCACCTGGTCGAGCAGGCGCTTACACTCCAACAGGTCGAACAGCGCCTCCTGCAGCAGCGCGCGGTTGTCGCGCGACAGTTTCGAGGAGTCCGGCTGGACCGGGCCTTCGTCGTCGCTCTTGCCGAGGCCGAAAAAGCGACGGCTGGGTTTCACCCTGGGCTGGCCGACAAGCATCTCGTCGTCGGCGCCGCGTGGCTGGGCCGCCGGTGTCAGGGGCACCTGTTCGGCCTGCCGGCGCTGCGCGATCGCCTCGACGGCCGCCATGTCGCCATTGCCGATGGCAACCAGGAAATGGTTGCCGTTCTCGCGCAACAGCTTCTGCACGCCCTTGATGGTGTAGCCCTGGTCGTAGAGCATATGGCGGATGCCCTTGATCAGCTCGACATCCTGCGGCCGGTAGTAGCGGCGGCCGCCGCCACGCTTCATCGGCTTGATCTGGTTGAAACGCGTTTCCCAAAAGCGCAGCACATGCTGCGGCAGATCGAGATCTTCCGCGACCTCGCTGATGGTGCGGAAAGCATCGGGGCTCTTGTCCATGGGCGAATCCTCCGCTGGACGGCGATCGGACCGATTGGTCCCGAATCGGGCCTTATTTCAGCGGTTTATGAAACAATATTCAAGCCCGGCGTCAAAGCGCGCGGGCGTTATCAACCGGGCATTTGCGGCGGCTACTTGCCGCCCTTGGCCTTGCTGTTCTGGTGCGAGCGCAGGATGCGGCTCTTCAGCACGTTCGACGACTTGAAGGTCATCACCCGGCGCGGCAGGATCGGCACTTCCTCGCCGGTCTTGGGATTGCGGCCGATGCGCTCGTTCTTGGAGCGGACATGGAAGGTCGCGAAGGACGACAGCTTGACCGTCTCACCACGCACGATGGCCTCGCAAATTTCGTCCAGCACCGCTTCGACGAGCTCGGCCGATTCAGTTCTCGACAAGCCAACCTTGCGGTAAACGGCTTCGGCAAGGTCGGCGCGCGTAAGTGTCTTTCCCCCCATGCGACCGTCCCATCAGCTCAAAAACATAAATCGGTACAAGCAACGGCAGAGCCTAAGTAATTGATCCGTCAAGGTCAAGGACCGAACCCTTCAGTTCGGCACTTACCAGCGGACCAAAACCGCGCCCCAGGTGAAGCCTCCGCCCATCGCCTCGAGCAGCACCAGGTCGCCCTTCTTGATGCGACCATCGGCGACGGCCACCGAGAGCGCCAGCGGCACGGAAGCAGCCGACGTGTTACCGTGCAAATCGACCGTGACCACCACTTTTTGCTCGGCAATCCCGAGCTTCTTGGCGGAAGCGTCAATAATCCGTTTATTGGCCTGATGCGGCACGAACCAGTCGAGGTCCTCGGCAGTGATGCCGGCCTGAGAGAATGTCGCCTCGATGACGTCGGTGATCATGCCGACGGCATGCTTGAACACCTCGCGGCCTTCCATCCTGAGATGGCCGACGGTCCCGGTGGTCGATGGCCCGCCATCGACGAACAGCTTGTCCTTGTGGACGCCGTCGGAGCGCAGGCTCGCCGCCAGCACGCCATGGTCGGCGATGCCGCCGGTCCCCTCGCCCGCTTCCAGCACCAGGGCGCCTGCGCCGTCGCCGAACAGGACACAGGTCGAGCGGTCGCTCCAATCGAGGATGCGCGAGAAAGTCTCCGAGCCGATCACCAGCACGCGCCTGGCCAGGCCACCGCGTATATAGAGGTCGGCCGTTGCCACCGCGTAGACAAAGCCGGAACACACCGCCTGCATGTCGAAGGCAAAGCCGTGATGCATGCCGAGCCGGTTCTGGATCTCGACGGCGGTCGCGGGGAAGGTGTTGTTGGGCGTCGAGGTCGCCAGCACGATCAGGTCGATGTCGGCGGGTGTCAGGCCAGCACTGTCAAGCGCGGCGCGCGCCGCCGCCTCGCCCAGCGAGGCGGTCGTCTCGTCGTCGGCCGCGACATGGCGCTGGCGAATGCCGGTACGCTGGACGATCCACTCGTCGGAGGTCTCGACCATGCCTTCGAAATCGGCATTCTTCATGATGCGGCGGGGCAGCGCGGCGCCCGAGCCGCGCACGACTGATCTGATCAAAGCTCTTTCCTATTCCTTTGCGCCGACAACGACGTCGGATTTCCTGTTTGCCTGGGCATGCGGATTGCGCGCATGGAACAGATCGAGATCGGCCTCGATGCGGTCAAGCAGATTATTGCGCACCATGTCGTAGCCAAGCTCGATCGCCGCCGCGAAGCCGTCCGAATCGGCGCCACCATGGCTTTTCACCACGATGCCGTTGAGGCCGAGGAAGACACCGCCATTGGAGCGCCCGACATCCATCTTCTCGCGCAGCCGGTCAAAGGCCCCCTTGGCGAAAACATAGCCGATCCTGGCCATCAGCGTGCGGCTCATGGCGGCGCGCAGGTAGCCGCCGATCTGTCTTGCGGTGCCCTCGGCGGTCTTGAGCGCGATGTTGCCGGCAAAGCCCTCGGTGACGACGACGTCGACCGTGCCCCTGCCGATGTCGTCGCCCTCGACGAAGCCGCGATAGTTCATCGAGGCCATGTTGGCCTCGCGCAGCATGCGCCCGGCCTCCTTGACCTCTTCCTGGCCCTTGATCTCCTCGACGCCGACATTGAGCAGACCGACGCTCGGGCGCTCGATGCCGAACACCGAACGCGCCATGCCGGTGCCCAGGATGGCGAAATCAATGAGTTGGTGCGCATCCGCGCCGATGGTGGCGCCTACGTCCAGCACCACGCTTTCGCCGCGCGTCGTCGGCCAGATCGCCGCGATCGCCGGACGGTCGATGGTGGCCATAGTGCGCAGGCAGAATTTCGACATCGCCATCAGCGCGCCGGTGTTTCCGGCCGAAATGCAGGCCTGTGCGGTGCCGGACTTCACCGCTTCGACCGCCTTCCACATCGACGACTTCCAGCGGCCATGGCGCAGCGCCTGGCTCGGCTTATCGTCCATGCGGACAGCGATCTCGCAATGCACGAATTCGCTCGCCTCGGCGAGCTTCGGAAACTTGGCAAGCTCGGGGCGCACAGCCTCCTCGCGGCCGTAGATGATGAAGCGGATATCGGGACGGCGAATGGCGACCGTCATGAGCGCCGGGATGACCACGCCTGGCCCGTGATCGCCGCCCATGGCATCGATGGAAATCCTGATCACGCGGTATTCATCTCACGGTTTGCCTGACCGGCGGAGTTGGTCAGGTTCGGGGGCTCGCGAAGGTTCGGCGAAAATAACGGTTTTGGGCTGCCGCACAACCAGCTTTTCTAATATCGGGTCCGGTTTCAGGATTTTCCAAGCAGGGACCGGAGCTTTTGCTGGAATTCGCTTTCCTCGGTCTCGCCGTCGCCCGAGACCTCCAGCGACGCTCCGGCCTTGCGCGGATACGGATCGATCGCCAGGCCAAAAAACTGCTCGGCAAGCGCGCCGACATCGATGGTGTCGCCGGAAAACGTCTCCGGGCTATCGGGTCCGTCGGCGTCGAGCACGATCTCGCCGCCACCTTCGAAACCCTGCCGCCCGAGCTTGGACTGTTCCGGCAGGAACAGCGCCTCGACCGGCTCGTCAATGTGCGCTGCGACCGGGTCCAGGGTAACGATGCAGGCCTGCGTGATGTCGGCCTCGACACGGCCGCTGACCTTGACGCCATTGCGCTTCCACTGCGTCACCAGAAGCTCGGCGCGATACCGCTCGACCGAAAGCAGTTCGTGCTCGGTGGCGAGCGCAGTGCGCTGCCGTTCGTCGGCCTCGATCGTCACTGGCAGCCCCTTTTGCGGCAGGCGGGCGACATTGGCGACGAAGGATACCGGGCTTTGCGGGTCGACATGTTTCATCTTCGCCTCCTCAGCCGGCCGCCGGAAACGTCACCGCGCCGGATGCGATCGATTCGGCCGGCTGGGCCGCAAGATGGCGGGCGGCACCCGCGACATAGGCGGCCAGCAGCGGCGCCTGCGGCCAGTCGGCGGCCTCGGGCAGGATATTGCGGGCAAGGGCGGCGGCGAGCGCGTCGCGGTCGTCGCGATCCAGCGCATCGTCATAAGCGGCTGTGCGGCCATAGAACATCTTGGCCAGCTTCTTCATGCGCTTCGGCACGCCGACGTCACTGATGCCCAGTTCCCGCAACGAATGTTCGACATCCAGGAAGAACTCGTCGATCAGCACCTGAGCGACCTCCGTCGCGGCCCCGTTTTCGCCGCGCAGCCGGTGCTGGAACAGGAACATGTGCAGCGACAGCATCTCGAAACGACCCAGCGGCGTATCCGGTACATTCCAGTCGGAATAAAACACGGTTTGCCGCGCCGCCGCCACGATTTGTGCGTAAAGCGCCTCGGTGATAGCGCGGTTGGCATGGCGTTCGCGGCCAAAAAGGCGTTGGAACATTGAGGGTGGTCTCCCGGGGACCTTTTGTTGAATTGGCCTTGTTGCATCGGCAGGCAAGCTGGTTTACCGGTTTTGCCGCCCAGCGCAAGTTGCGGGGATGTGATGGAGAATTGTTGTTGGGTGCGCTGAAATTCAAGTCGCTTTTTACGCCTGTTTCGGCGGGCGCGGCCTCTCTGCTGGTGGCGGTATCCGCGCTTTCGGCCTGCAATTCGTCCAAGATGATGGGTGACCTCAACCCCAGCGAGACGCTGACGCAGGGTTACGTCATCGACCAGCAGGCAATCGACTCGGTGCCGGTCGGGTCGAGCCGTGAGCAGGTTCTGCTGGCGCTTGGTACCCCGTCGACGACGGCGACCTTCGACAACGAGGCCTTCTACTACATCTCGCAGACGCGCAAGCGCTATGTCGCCTTCGACAAGCCGCATCTGGTCGACCAGAAAGTGCTGGCGGTCTATTTCGGCGCCGACGGCCGCGTCACCCAGATCGCCAATTACGGGCTGAAGGACGGCAAGATCTTCGACTTCATCTCGCGCACCACGCCGACCGGCGGCAAGGACCAGAACTTCCTCAGCCAGATCATCAACGGCGCCAGCAAGCTGGCGCCCGGCCTGCCCGGCGGCGGCAACGGCATGTGATCGACGGCCGGCTCGCTTTTCGCACGCGGGCAACACAGCATCAGGCAGCCAGGGACCCGCCGGATCGCTCCGGCGGGTCTTTGCTTGGTACTGACCGGTCGTTGCGGCTCAGGGAGGCCGGCTTTCCTCCAAGAGCAAAAGCAAAGCCACCGAATGTCCCGATGATCCTTTATTGATCATGGGGCGGGCGCAACTTCTGCGTTAGCCGTTTATCCACCACAAAACGCAATGGCGCTTGGGTTTCATCTGCCTATAATTTTTGATCCGCAAGATCAGCCGGATCGGAGGGTCAGATGAGCCGCATCGTCATGTACGACCAGATCGGCGCCCGCAAACCGGTCCAGAGCTTCGTCCTGGACTGGAAGGACGGCGTGCCGTGCACGCTCCGGCAGATCATCGCCGAACGCGTGCTGCTGGAGCATGACAGGTTGCACGCCTCGCGCAACGACGCAGCGATAGAGACGCTGCTCTATGCGCCAAACACCGGACCGCTCAAGAAGACGAACCCGGACTTGGCGGTGGCGGCGGCGATCGAGGCCTTCTCGCGCAACGCCTTCATGGTCGTCGTCGGCGGCAAGCAAATGATTGCGCTGGACGATGTGGCCGTCATTTCAGCGCGCACGGACGTCGTCTTCATAAAGCTTTTGCGGCTCAAGGGGGGTTGAGTGGATGGGCAATGGAAGGTTGTTTTCGGGTCTCAGGGCAGCGGCCGCTGCATTCGGCAAGGTCGTCGCCGGCGCCCCGCGTGCGAACGAGCCGGCGCCGCTCGCCGACATAAATAGGATGGTCGAGCGCCTCCATCGCGCCCATGCCGACCGGGAGCGGAGCGAGGCGGAGACATTGGCGCGGGATATCGAGCTGGCCTCATCCGCCGGCGGCTCGCGTCCGATGATGGCCGAACTCGTAGCCCTCATCCGTGCCTATGACACCGCGAACTCGGAGCAGGACCGCAAGGATATCGCGAGCCGCCTGCGCGCTTTGTCAGCGGAACAGCGCGGCGGATTGTTCGATGCCATCGACTTCCTGCGGGCACGCTTCGGCTGGGGTCCTGAGGTGGCCGTCTATGTGCGCAGCCGGGAGGGCAAGACCCCGCCCAAATTCGCGCGCTTCTGCGAGAGCTTGAGCCGGGATCTCCTGCGCAGCGGCTTCCAGACGAACGCGCCGAGAACCGCCACCGCGCTTCGGCTGCTCGCGAACGACCAGGCCGGCATGCACCTCAAGGGCACGATCGGCTGGTCGGGCGGATTGCCCAAGCTCGGCATCGTCCGCGAGATCGAGCGCGCGGTGAAAAACGGACAGGCGCTCGGCGCCGAAGACCGGGCCAACGCCGCCAGGCTCATCGCGCTGGTTTGCGATACGCAGTACTACAAAAACAGGACCGGACCGGAAAAGACCGATCCACCACTGATCGTTTCGCTGAAGGCGCTTGCCGGGGCCGGCCAGCAGGACAGTTTCTTTGCGCGCATGCGGGCCAATCCGCCGGCAAAACTTCCCCACCTGCGCTACACGCCGCCGCCGTCCGACAAGGCGGAATTTTGGGACGACGTGCTGACGGAACTGGCGCCGATGTTCGAGGACATCCGCGCCTACGCCGGCGACAGGACGGTGCATAACTGGCTGACCGACCGACAGGCGTTCGCCGCCCGTTTCGGCTCCGGCGATGGCAGTGCCGCCTTCAGGTTCGGCTGGTGGGCGCGCGACACCAAGGGCGAGGAAGGTTTTCACAAGGACTACAACAACCATCTCAGTCGCATGCTGAGCGAGGAAAAACCCGAATGGCGACAGCTCGCGACCGCCGCGCAAATGGCGATGCTGCGCGCCGTGGGGCCGAGCTTCGATCGGGGTTGGCCGCAGGACTTCACGAGGGCCGGCACGCGGGTCGAAGCGTTCGAATTCGGCGGCGGGGACCCTGACGGCAGCCTGCTCAACCATCTGGTTGCCGCGGGCGATGGCGCGCCGGGGACGACCTGGCTGAAGGATTGCGAACGCAAGATCGCAGCCCTTGGGCACGACGCGGTGGCCGACGGTTTCAGGCAGTGGCTCAAACCGCTCTGCGAACCGGCGCTGCCGGAGATCGAGCGCGACGTCTATATCGGCCTCGAAGCCTACAGCCTGGTGTTCAGCCCGCAGAATGCATCGGTGTTTCCGACACCGCTGCCGGAACGGGAGTCGGCGGGTTACGAGGCGGCGGTGCGGCAGTCCGCGCTGAAGGCGATCTGCGCGATACCGGGCCTGCTGTTCCAGCGTGCGGCCGGGGACTATGTACCCTGGCAATTTGATCTTGGCCGACTGCACGGCGAATTGTCGCCCGACAATGTCGCGGTAGCACGCGGCATTGGCTTGGCCCTGTCCCGCCTGCCGGCCGACAAGGCGCTCCCGCTGCTGGAATCGCTGGCAGGCGCGACGCTGATCAAGACAGGGCATCACGGACGTACCGTGCGTTCGCAAAAGACAGGGGCGGCCTGCGTCTGGTCGCTCGGCCAGCTGGGCACCGCGGACGCGGCCTATGCGCTTGGGCGCCTTCGCCGCAGGATCGACGACAAAGTGGTGATCAAGTCGATCGACAAGGCGCTGGAAGCGGCGGGCAGCAAGCTCGGCCTGTCGGGCGACGACATGCAGGAAATCGCCATGGCCGAGTACGGCATCGGCGATGGCGGGCTTCGTGTCGAGGAACTGGGCGGCGTTCGCGTCGAGTTGCGCGTTGTCTCGTCGGCCAAGGCCGAGTTGCGCAGCATCGACGCCAAGGGTAAGTCGAGCCGCGGCATCGCCAAGGATTTCAAGGCGGCACCCGGCGGTAGCGAAATGGCGGGCGAGTTGGAAGATGCGGCGAAGGACATCGCGCTGATTCTGCCGGAAGCGCGGCGCCGCATCGAGAGCGCCTGGCGCGACGGCCGCCACTGGAATTACCAGGGCTGGCAGGACCGGCTGATCGGCAATGGCCTGCTGCGCACGCTTTCCGAGCGCCTGATCTGGCGTTTTGCGGGTCCCAAGGGCGAGGCGTTCGTCGCCATGCCGCGCGAAGGCGAGCTTGTCGATCATGCCGGCGTTCGCTGCCCGGTTCCAGGACCGGACTGGACGGTCCACCTTTGGCATCCGCTGGACAGCCCGGCCACGACCGTCGCGGCCTGGCGCGAGAGCCTCGCCAGGCAGACGATCCAGCAGCCCTTCATCCAGGCCTGGCGGCCGGTCTACGTCGTCACCGACGCCGAGCTTGCCACACGCAGCTACTCCAACCGCTTCGCCGCGCACATATTGGAGCAGGCTCCAGTTATGGCCATCCTGAAGAAGCGCGGCTGGACGGCGTACAATCGCAGCATGCACGGCAACAATGCCGAGCATGAACGGGTGCGGCTCACCTTGCCGTATCATGGTGTCGCCGCCGAGTTCTGGGTCGCCGGCATCGGCACGCGCGTGCAGGACATCGAGGCGGCCGAGCGCGGCGCCGCGCTCTACGCCTTCATCGCCACGGATCGGGTGGCCTTCTTCGCGCTCGACCCCAAGACCGGGCAGCCGGGCGAAATTCCCCTACCCGTCGATGCGGTCCCTCCCCGCGCGTTCTGCGAGGCGATGTACGACATCGACAGCGTGATCGGCCGCACCTCGATCGGCAACGACCGCCACTGGCAGGATCGCGGCAGCAACGCGCGCCACCCGCTGTCTGAGCGGCCTGAATTCCTCGACTACCGCGAGCGCTATTCGGCAGGACAGGCCAGCGGCCTGGCAAAGGGCCGACGCGATTTCATCGCCACCATCCTGCCCGGCCTCGCGATTGCCAACCAGTGCACGGTCACGGACGAGTTCCTGATCGTTGACGGCAAGCGCAAGACCTACAGGATCAACTTCGCATCCGGACACATCAGGATGGCGCCCAACGACCGCTATCTCTGCATCGTGCCGTCAAACGAGGCGGCCGGGCCGAGGCCGGCCTATGTGCCGTTCGAGGGCGACGACATCCTGTCAGTCATCCTGTCGAAGGCGATGATGCTGGCCAATGACGACAAGATAACCGACGGCTCGATCCTGCGTCAGATCGCTTGAACCGCGGCGGGAAATGAAAAAACCCGCGGGATCACTCCTGCGGGTTTTTCGACGAACAGCTTGAGCCTCAGCCGTGCGCGAGCACGGCCAAGAGCAGCAGGGCGACGATGTTGGTGATCTTGATCGCCGGGTTGACCGCCGGGCCGGCGGTGTCCTTGTAGGGATCCCCGACCGTGTCGCCGGTGACGGAGGCCTTGTGCGCCTCGGAGCCCTTCAAGTGCTTGGCGCCGTTCTTGTCGGTGAAGCCGTCCTCGAATGACTTCTTGGCGTTGTCCCAGGCGCCACCGCCCGAGGTCATCGAGATGGCGACGAACAGGCCGTTGACGATCACGCCGAGCAGCGAGGCGCCGAGCGCGGCGAAAGCCGAGGCCTTCGAACCCGAGATCAGCAACACGCCGAAATAGACGACCAGCGGCGCCAGCACCGGCAGCAACGAGGGGATAATCATCTCCCGGATCGCCGCCTTGGTCAAAAGATCGACGGCGCGGGCGTAGTTCGGCTTCGAGGTGCCGGCCATGATGCCCTTGTCCTCGCGGAACTGCTTGCGCACCTCCTCGACGATCGAGCCCGCCGCGCGGCCGACGGCCGTCATGGCGATGCCGCCGAACAAATACGGGATCAGGCCGCCGAAGATCAGGCCGGCGACGACATAGGGATTGGAAAGGTCGAAGGAAACCTCGCCCATGCCCTGGAAGTAAGGGAACTTGTCGCCATTGGCGGCAAAGAACTTCAGGTCGTTCGAATAGGCGGCGAACAGCACCAGCGCGCCGAGGCCCGCCGAACCAATGGCGTAGCCTTTGGTCACCGCCTTGGTGGTGTTGCCGACGGCGTCGAGCGCGTCGGTGGATTGGCGCACTTCCTTGGGCAAGCCGGCCATCTCGGCAATGCCGCCGGCATTGTCGGTGACCGGGCCGAAGGCGTCGAGCGCGACGATCATGCCGGCGAGGCCGAGCATGGTGGTGACGGCGATCGCCGTGCCGAAGAGGCCGCCGAGCTGGTAGGTCGCGATAATGCCGCCGACGATGACGATAGCCGGCAACGCCGTCGATTCCAGCGAGACCGCGAGGCCCTGGATGACGTTGGTGCCGTGGCCGGTCACCGACGCCTGGGCGATGGAGTTGACCGGGCGCTTGTTGGTGCCGGTGTAGTACTCGGTGATCACCACGATGAGCCCGGTCACCAGGAGGCCGATCAGGCCGCAGATGAACAGGTTCTTGCCGGTGATGGCGATGCCGGCGACGGTGCCGATATCACCCCAGCCGATGGTCAGCGATGTCGCGGCGCCAAGGCCGACGATCGACAGCAGGCCAGTGACGATCAGGCCCTTGTAGAGCGCGCCCATGATCGAGCCGTTGGAGCCGAGCTTGACGAAGAATGTGCCGACAATCGAGGTCAGGATGCAGGCGCCGCAGATAGCCAGCGGATAGAGCATGGCGGTGCCGAGCACCGCGGTGCCGCCGAAGAAGATGGCGGCGAGAACCATGGTGGCGACGACGGTGACGGCATAGGTCTCGAACAAGTCGGCGGCCATGCCGGCGCAGTCGCCGACATTGTCGCCGACATTGTCGGCGATGGTGGCGGGGTTGCGCGGATCGTCCTCGGGAATGCCGGCTTCGACCTTGCCGACGAGATCGCCGCCAACGTCGGCGCCCTTGGTGAAGATGCCGCCGCCGAGACGGGCGAAGATCGAGATCAGCGAGGCGCCGAAGCCGAGCGAAACCAGCGCGTCGATGACGATGCGGTCATTGGGCTGGAGAGCCATCGGACCGGTCAGGATGAAGTAGTAGATCGAGACACCGAGCAGGGCGAGACCCGCCACCAGCATGCCGGTGATGGCGCCCGACTTGAAGGCGATGTCGAGGCCGGCGGCGAGGCTGTTGGAGGCAGCCTGCGCGGTTCGCACATTGGCGCGCACCGAAACATGCATGCCGATAAAGCCGGCGGCGCCCGAGAGCACCGCGCCGATCAGGAAGCCGATGGCCGAGGTGATCGACAGCAGCCACCAGGCAAGCAGGAGCACGACGGTGCCGACGACGGCGATGGTGGTGTATTGGCGCGCCAGGTAGGCCTGGGCGCCTTCGCGGATGGCCGCGGAGATTTCCTGCATGCGCTGATTGCCCTGATCGGACGCCAGGACCGAACGTGTCGCCCAGATAGCGTAAAGGACTGAAAGCAGGCCGCAGGCGATGACGGCGTAAATGGTGGTCATTGCCGAATTTTCCTCGATTGATGGCCCAAAAGAACCCCTCCCTGGGCCGTTGGAACGGGGATGCACGCCGCCAGGCGGAATCCACCCCTTGGCTGGGCTGTATGCGAAACAGGGCTGGGAACGTCAAGATATTGTTCGGTTTTTGCCCGGCTTTCGCCCAAAAGGCGAAGGCGATGGCAAACCTGCCCAGCGCCATACTCCTTTTAGATCGATTGAAATGACGCTGGGTAATAGACCGGAGCAGATCAGGTCAGGCTCGAACTGACGCGCGACCACACTGTCGGAATGGCTGTCGAGTCAGTTGGCTGCACGCAAGCTCGTCACCTTCAACGCACCGAGCGCGACGAAGCAGAGCGCGCAGACCGGGAACACCAGCCAGTTCAGCATCGCCCAACCCCAGGCGTTGTAGACCGCGCCGGACATCAGCGACGCGAAGGCGACCGAGCCGAACAGGACGAAATCGTGGAAGCCCTGCAGCTTGCTCTTTTCCGACGGCCGGTAACTGGCGGCGACCATGGAGGTGGCGCCGATGAAGCCGAAGTTCCAGCCCAGGCCGAGCAGGATCAGCGCCGTCCAGAACTGCCAGAGTGCCAGCCCCGACAGGGCGACCACGGCGCAGCCGATCAAGAGCACGAGGCCGGCGGCGACAATGCGCTCGGCGCCGAAGCGATGGATCAGCGAGCCGGTGAAGAAGCTCGGCCCGAACATCGCCATCACATGCCATGAAATGCCCAGCGTGGCGTCGTCGGCGGAGAGACCGCAACCAACCATGGCGAGCGGCGCGCCGGTCATGACGAAGCTCATCAGCGCATAGCTTCCGACGGCGCAGAACAGCGCCGCGACGAAACGCGGCTGGGTGACGATCTCCGACAGCGGCCTGGCGTCGCCGTCATCGATCGCCGCGCCGCCGACCACCTTAGGCGCGATGCGCAGAAACGATAGGATGACGGCGCCGACGGCCGACAGCACCAGGATAGAGGCGAACGAGCCGGCGAACATCACGGGCGCGAAGGATTCGCGGGTGAAGATCACGATCTGCGGCCCGAGAACGGCCGTGACGATGCCGCCGGCCAGCACGAAGGAAATGGCGCGCGCCTTGAACTCCGGCGGCGCGTTGTCTGCTGCGGCAAAACGGAACTGTTGTACGAAAGCGCCACCGACACCGATCACCAACAGGCCGAAGGCGAACAGCCAGAAATTCGGGTGGAACAGCGCCAGCGTCGCGACGACCCCACCGAGCGCGGTGATGACGGTGCCGGTCATGAACCCGCCGCGCTGGCCGAGCTGGCGGATAATGGCCGCCGCCGGCAGTGCGCCCAGAGCCACACCGATGTTGAAACCGGTGACTGGCGCCGTCGCCAGCGACTTGTCGGGGCCAAGCAGGTACTGCCCGGCAAGCGCGCCAAGCGAAATGGCTATGGGGGCGGCCGAACCGATGATCGCCTGGGCAGATGCCAGCAGCAGCGCCGTGCGGCGCGCCTCCCTTCCGGCTCCGGCGGCCAAGGCCGCAGCGGCGGCGGTCATGAAGCATCCTTGCCGCGCCCCTCGCCGCGCACCCGGCGCGACACGCGATCAAGCACGGCATTGGTGAGCTTGGGTTCGTCTTCCTCGTAGAAGGCCTTGGCGATGTCGACATATTCCGAGACGATCACCGCCACCGGCACGTCGTCGCGCTTCATCAATTCATAGACGCCGGCGCGCAGGATGGCGCGCAGTGTCGAATCCAGCCGTGACAACGGCCAGTCGTCGGTTAGCGCCTGGCGGATGACCGGATCGATGGTCTTCTGGTTCTCGACAACACCGGTGAGGATGGCGCGGAACCATTGCGCATCGGCCTCGCGATAGAGCGCGCCGTCGACTTCCTTGCCGAGCCGGAACGCTTCGTACTCGGCCGTGATCTCGATAACGCCACTGCCGGCAACGTCCATCTGGTAGAGCGCCTGCACGGCGGCGAGCCGGGCGGCGCCGCGCTTGTTGGCGTGGCGGACCGTGGGCTGGCCGGGCGACGCGGGCTCGCTCACGATCGGGCTCCCAGCTGCTGTTTGAGGGCGATCATGGTCAGCGCCGCGCGCGCGGCAAAGCCGCCCTTGTCGCCTTCCGAGCGTCTGGCGCGCGTCCAGGCCTGGGCGTCATTCTCGGTCGTCAGGATGCCGTTGCCGATACAGATCGCTTCCTGCACGGAGAGGTCCATCAGCGCGCGGCTCGATTCATTGGCGACAATATCGAAATGGTAGGTGTCGCCGCGGACGATGGTGCCAAGCGCGACGAAACCGTCATAGGTGGTGCCGCCTTCGGCGGCGCCGTCGAGCGCGAAGGTGATCACTGCCGGGATTTCCAGCGAGCCCGGAACTGTGACCACGTCATAGGTCGCGCCTGCCTCGTCCAGTGCACTCGTTGCGCCTTCGAGCAGCGCGTCGGCAAGGTCGTCATGGAAGCGCGCCTCGATGATGAGAAGGTGCGCCTTGTCCTTCGGACGGATGAACGCTTTGCCGTGTTGGGATATGCCAGCCATAGATGTCTCCGGGGATCGCCGGTGACTTAGGCCGAAGCGGCAGCATTCGCAAGCTTTGTCCGATGCTCAGGCCCGGTCTAATTTGCGGGGGTGGCTCAAAGCCCCTCTTTCGCGGCCTCCGCCAGGCGCGCCGCGTAGCGGGCCATGGTGTCGATCTCGAGGTTCACGCGGTCGCCGACCTGGCGTTCGCCCCAGGTGGTGACGGTCAGCGAATGGTGGATGAGCAGCACGTCGAAGCGCGTGCCCTCGACCTTGTTGACGGTGAGCGAGGTGCCGTCGAGCGCGACCGAACCCTTCGGCGCGATGAATTTCGCGAGCTCGCGCGGCGCTTCGAGCGTGAAGCGCACGGCGTCGCCCTCGTCCTTGCGCTCGATAATCTCGGCCGTGCCGTCGACATGGCCGGAGACGATGTGGCCGCCGAGCTCGTCGCCGATCCTCAGCGCCCGTTCCAGATTGATCCTGGTGCCGGATTTCCAGCCCATCGCGGTCGTCAACCTGAGCGCTTCTTCCCAGGCCTCGACCTCGAACCAGCACGCGTTGGAGCCGCCTTCCGGCAGCGCCGTCACCGTCAGGCAGACGCCGGCGCAAGAGATCGAGGCGCCGATGGCGATGCCTTCCGGGTCATAGGCGGTGTCGATGCGCAGTCCGACCCCTTCCCTGAGCGGCTTCACGGCAGCGACGGTGCCGACATCGGTAACAATTCCGGTAAACATCAAATATCTCTGTCTTTCAGGTTGACCATGATCTGGTCCAAAAACCGGTTCCCACTTTTTGGGATCATGGTCTTACCCACTCGGCGTAGCTGTCCTCGCCGAAGCGCATCTCGCGCAACTTGCGAAACCCTGCCGGGATATGGTCGGCGTCGATGGGCGATGCAATGCCCTCTTCGCCGATCGCGTCCGGCCCGCCGAACAGCACGATGCGGTCGACCAGCCCTTCGTCGAGGAAAGCCTTGGCCACCTTCGCGCCGCCTTCGACCAGCACGCTCGCCATGCCGAGCGCGGCCAGATCCTCTAACAATTCGGGCAAGGCCACCTCACCGCCATAGGTTTCCGTGCCGATGAAGTGCACGCCTGCGCGTTCGAGCGTGGCGCGCCGCTGCGGATCGGCCTCGAGGCAAGCGGCGATGTAAAGCGGCACGCGGTCGACGCCTGAGACCAGCTTCGACGCCTCAGGCAGCCTGATCTGGCGATCGAGGATGATGCGCGCCGGCGAGCGGTTCTCCAGCCCAGGCAGCCGCACGGTCAGCGCCGGGTCGTCCTCCAGCGCGGTGCCGATGCCGATCAGGATGGCGTCGGCTTCGGCGCGCATCAGATAGACTTCGCGACGCGCGATATCGCCGGTGATCGCGACCTGTCCCTCGCCTTCGATGCCGATCTTGCCGTCGCTGGAAAGCGCAAGCTTCAGGATCACTTCCGGGCGTTTCTTGAGAGATCGAATCAGGTAACCGGCCATCTGCTCCGAGGCCTCGGCTGCCAGCACCTTCTCCACCGCCTCGATGCCGGCGGCGCGCAGGATGGCATAACCCTGGCCGGAAACACGCGGATCGGGATCGCTCGCCGCACCGACGACGCGGGCTATGCCGGCATTGACCAGCGCGTTGGCGCAAGGCGGCGTGCGGCCGTGATGGGCGCAGGGCTCCAATGTAACGTAGGCCGTAGCACCACGCGCGAGCTCGCCGGCCTCGGCCAGCGCCTCGGTCTCGGCATGCGGCCTGCCGCCAACCGCGGTGACGCCGGTGCCGAGGATCATCGGCCCGTCGCCATCGTCGCGCACGATGATCGTGCCGACGGATGGGTTGGTCGAGGTGCGGCCGGCGTTCTTCCGCGACAATCTCAGCGCCGCCGCCATGAAGCGCCTATCGAGAGCCTCCTGCTCGGCTCGACTCACCTGTGGCCCTGCCATGCTCAGCCGGCGTCCTCTTCGCCCTTGTCCTCGTCGCCCTTGAGCTCGCCGAGCAGTTCGTGGAAATCCTTGGCCTCGCGGAAATTGCGATAGACGGAGGCGAAGCGGACATAGGCGACGTCGTCGAGCGACTTCAGCGCCTCCATGACCAGCCGGCCGACCTCGCCCGACGCCACTTCCGTCTCGCCGGAGCTCTCAAGCTGGCGCACGATGCCGGTCACCGCGCGGTCGATGCGCTCGGGATCGACATTGCGCTTGCGCACCGCGATCTCGACCGAACGCAGGAGCTTGTCGCGGTCGAACGGTACCTTGCGGCCGGATTTCTTGACCACGACGAGGTCGCGGAGCTGAACGCGCTCGAAGGTGGTGAAACGGCCGCCGCAATCGGGGCAGACGCGCCGCCGGCGGATCGCCGCGCCATCCTCGGCGGGACGCGAATCCTTCACCTGCGTATCTTCGGACTGGCAGTAGGGACAGCGCATGGAGAGCCTTCGGTTGGCGATTCTTGGTGAGCGGAAGGCTTAGAGCTTTTTGCCGGAATGGCAAATGACGGCCGGCCTTCGTGCCTCAGAGATAGCGAGGCGCGAGGAAGATTGCCAGCGCCGCCGCCAGCCAGACCGCGATGCCGCCGAGAACGGCCAGCCGATAGTCGACCCGTTCGATGAACAGCCAGCAGGCGCCAAGGAAGGCGAGATAGGCCGGGATCGTCCTGAAACCGGCAAGGCAGGCCTCGCGAAAGCCTGTCGAGTTGCCCTTGGCGCCGACGGCGAGCAGCGCGATGACGGCGAAGGTCGGCGCCAGCGGCAGGATGCCGGGCAGGACGTTGCCGCGCTTCGAGGCCCAGACGATCAGCGCCGTGACGAGGCCGCCGACGACGCCTTTCCAGAGAATGTCCATGGCGCGGCTCCTTGCTGCCTGTCAGGGCGCGACGTCGTTGGTCGCGAAGCCGCAGGATGCGCCAAGGCTGCGGTAGGCCTTGGTGAAACCGTCCATCGATATGCTGGCAACCGGCTTGTTGGCGAAGACGACATCGATCGCGGCCGCGCGCCGCATGGCGCGCAACAGGGCAAGCGCGACCTCCTTCTTGTTGTCCAGCATCCACTGGTCGCCGATATCGGCACTGACAGTCGCCTTGACCTTGCCCTTGTCGTCACCGAACACGGCGGGAATGTTCTCGCCGGCCGGCAGGTCCTTGTTCCGCAGCGCGATGACCAGGCTCGGATAGCCGTCGGGCGGCAGGGCGTCGCCGTTCGAGATGGCGAGCGTCAGCGTGCCGCCGGTGCCGTTCTGGTCGAGGAACGCCGTCGAGGCGGCGCAGGTCCTGCGCACGTCCTCACCGGTGTTGACTTCATCGATGATGGTGGACCACCTGCCGAAGGTTTCGGTCTTGGGAGATGCAGGCGGGGGAGATGTAGGCGCAGGCGATGCGGCCGGAGCCGTCTCGGCCTTCGGCGCCGTCGTCGTGGTCTGCGCCTGGGCGGCGCCGGTCAACGGCGAGGCCGCCAGAAGCGCCGCAAGAGCGCCGAGACAAAGAATTCGCGTCATCAATAAGGCTCCTGTCCGGACGCCGCCCCAGCCGGAGCGGCGCTTCTCGTCGTGGCCAATAAGAATGACGCGAGGCTTCAGGTCAACCGAGATCGGGATAGAGAGGGAAGCGATCGGTGAGCGCCACGACCTTGGCCTTCACCGCCGCCTCGACGGCCGCGTTGCCCTCGTCGGAATTCGCCACCTTCAGCCCGTCCAGCACCTCGGCGATCAGCTTGCCGATCTCGCGGAACTCGGCTTGGCCGAAGCCGCGCGTCGTGCCGGCAGGCGTGCCCAGACGTACGCCGGAGGTGAC
Organism: Mesorhizobium sp. M4B.F.Ca.ET.058.02.1.1; assembly: GCF_003952505.1. NCBI lineage: Bacteria > Pseudomonadati > Pseudomonadota > Alphaproteobacteria > Hyphomicrobiales > Phyllobacteriaceae > Mesorhizobium > Mesorhizobium sp. M4B.F.Ca.ET.058.02.1.1. The sequence continues at coordinate 1,222,125 of NZ_CP034450.1, forward strand.
GAAGGGCTTCTCCGGATCGAACGGGATGCCGTTCTTGTTGCAGGTGATGTTGGCGCGGCCGAGTGCCGCCTCGGCGCGCTTGCCGGTGGCATTCTTGGGGCGCAGATCGACGAGCATCAAATGGTTGTCGGTGCCGCCGGAGACGATGTCGAGACCGGTTTCCTTGAGGCTCGAGGCCAGCGCCTTGGCGTTGGCGGCGACGCTTTCGGCGTAGTGCTTGAAGCTCGGCTTCAGCGCCTCGCCCAGCGCGACTGCCTTGGCGGCGATGACATGCATCAGCGGGCCGCCCTGCAGGCCTGGAAAGACCGCCGAATTCATCTTCTTGGCGATCTCCTCGTCGTTGCACAGGATCATGCCGCCACGCGGGCCGCGCAGCGACTTGTGGGTGGTCGTCGTCACGACATGGGCGTAGGGCAGCGGCGACGGGTGCACGCCGCCGGCGACCAGGCCGGCGATATGGGCCATGTCGACCATCAGATAGGCGCCGATCGAATCGGCGATCTCGCGGAAGCGCTTCCAGTCCCAGATACGCGAATAGGCGGTGCCGCCGGCCAGGATCAGCTTGGGCTTGGTCTCATGCGCTGTCTTCTCGATCTGATCCATATCGAGCAGGTGGTCGTCCTTGCGCACGCCGTAGGATACGACCTTGAACCACTTGCCGCTCATGTTGACCGGAGAACCATGGGTCAGGTGGCCGCCGGAATTGAGGTCGAGGCCCATGAAGGTGTCGCCAGGCTGCAGCAGCGCCAGGAACACCGCCTGGTTCATCTGGCTGCCGGAATTCGGCTGAACGTTGGCGAAGTTGCAGCCGAACAGCTTTTTCGCGCGCTCGATCGCCAGCTCCTCGGCGACGTCGACGAACTGGCAGCCGCCATAATAGCGCTTGCCCGGATAGCCCTCGGCATATTTGTTGGTCATGATCGAGCCCTGCGCCTCGAGGACGGCGCGCGAGACGATGTTTTCGGAAGCGATCAGCTCGATCTCATGGCGCTGGCGGCCGAGCTCGTTGCGGATGGCGCCGAAAATCTCCGGATCGGCGTCGGCCAGCGTGGTCTCGAAGAAGGATTCGAACTTGTTCGACGCTGCCGCTGCTGTTGCCATGGCCTGAAATCCTCCGGTTCGGGGCAATTTGTTCATGCATATCGTTGCCCCAAAACCGCTGCGCACTTCTGGGCGACATGCATTGCCGCGCCATTAACACAGTTGTTTTCGCCTCGCCACGTTTGCGCCGCGAAATTTGCTGGCCGGATTGCGCCAAGGAGGACGGCGTGAGCGCTATTTCCGCTCCCGCCGGCTTTTCAGCAAGGCTTCGGTGAGCGTGATCTCGGCAAGCAGCGCCCGCATCGTATGGTCGTTGATCTCCCGGCTGCGGAACATGGCGCGCACGGCGCCTCGCTCGGCCTCGATGCCGGCGTGCCTGAATTCCAGTTCCAGACGCCCGGCCTCGCGGGCTTCGGCGCGCGCCTCTTCGGCCTCATCGGAGGCGGCGATGCGGCGGCGGTAGCCGGCGACGATGCTGTCGGCGACCGCGAGCCTGGCCTCGGCGGCCTCGCCCTCGCCTCCCTCGTTGGCGATGCTCTCGATTCTGGCGATTGCCGCGTTGGCGGCGCCGACGCGCGCCCGGCGTTCCTCGGCGGCGCCCGGATCCTCGCCCGGCTCGACCAGCCCACGCGCGATCTTCGGCAAGGCGAGGCTGGCGATCGTGAGCGAACAAATGATGACGCCGGCGGCGAGGAAGATGACGACGTCGCGCGCGGGAAAGGGCGAACCGTCGGCCATGGCGAGCGGCAGCGACAGGATGCCGGCCAGCGTGATGGCGCCGCGCACGCCGGCGACGGAACCGGCGAGCCGCACGCGCAGCCCGAACGGCTCGGCCCTATGCTTGCCGAAGCGCGCCGCGACGCGCTGCGCGATGTCGCCGACCCAGATCCACAGGAACCGCAGGCCGATCAGGCAAAGCGTCAGGATCAGCACCGTGGCCACGGGCTCGATCAGCCAATGCCTGCTGGAAAGCTCCGGCGGCACGTTGCGGACGATGTCCGGAAGCTGCAGGCCAAGCAGGATGAAGAGCGCGCCGTTGAAGATGAAGGACAGCGTCGTCCACAGCGACATGGCCTGCATGCGCGCCGAGACGCCGAGATAGCGGAAAAGCCCGGAGCCGCCGGTGAGCAGGCCGGCGGTGACCGCCGCCAGGATGCCGGAGGCCTCGGCGTGCTCAGCGATGAGATAGGCGATGAAGGGCATCAGGATCATCACCAGCACCTGCGCCTCGGAGGGCACGCCGCCGATGCGGTTGAGCAACTGCAGCGTCTTGGCGGCGACGATCAGCGCCGCCACGCCGGCCAGGATGCCGGCGGCGACCGCATAGAGGAAAGTCAGGGATGCGGCGGCCAGCGAGAAGCTGCCGGTCAGCGCCGCTGCCACGGCGAAGCGGAACATGACGAGGCCGGACGCGTCGTTGAGCAGCGACTCGCCCTCCAGAATGTGCATCAGCCGCGCCGGAACCACGTTCCTGTCGACGATGGAGGACACGGCGACCGCATCGGTCGGCGACAGAACGGCGGCGAGCGCGAAGGCAACAACCAGCGGGATGCTCGGCACCAGCCAGTGCAAGGCATAGCCGAAGCCGACGATGGTGAAGAAGACCAGCCCGACGGCAAGGTCGAGGATCGGCCCGCGCAGCGCCAGAAGCTCGCGCTTGGGCGCGGCCACGGCATCGCCGAACAGGAGCGGCGGGATGAACACCAGGAGGAACAGCTCCGGGTCGATCTCGACATGCAGGCCGCGCGCCGGCCAGGCAAGGGCCGCACCGATGGCGATCTGCAGCACCGGCAGCGGCAGGCGCACCAGCCGAACCAACGCGCCGGAAAGCGCGACGAACACGAGCACGACCAGGATGAAGACGGCGACATGCATGGCGGCGATTCCGAATATGCCCGACCATGCGCAAAGCAGGCCCTGCCGTCCAGTCGCGACGAAGACTAGCTGACGGAAGGTGGAAAGCAAAAAGGCCGCCCTACAGGCGGCCTTTTCTGGAAATATATCAATTGCTTATAGCGAAGACGTGATCTGCAGCGCGTCGTTGCCGTCGAGACCGTAAATGTCGTCGCGGAACTGCACGACGCCTGGTCCCGTCGACCAGGCCGACAGGTAGAGGAAGTGTACCGGCACCGGATTGGTCACTTGAACCGGGGTGTTCTCGCCGGTCTTGATCGTCGCCTCGAAATGCTGGCGGTCCCAGCCGGGCGTGTCGCGCAGAATCCAGGTGACGAGGTCGCGCACGTTCTGGACGCGCACGCAGCCCGAGGAATCGAAGCGCATCAGCTTGCCGAACAGGCTCTGCTGCGGCGTGTCGTGCATATAGACGCCATCCGGGCTGGGGAAATTGATCTTGACCGAGGCCATGGCGTTGCCGGCGCCCGGATCCTGGCGGAAGCGGTACTTCTCGGCGTCGTCCGTCGACCAGTCGACCGTCATTGGATCGACCTCGCTGCCATCCGGCGCGAACAGGCGGATGTGGCTGTCCTTGAGGTAGTTGGGATCCTTGCGCATCAGCGGAATGATATCCTTGCGCACGATCGAAACCGGGGCATTCCAGTAGGGATTGACGATGATCTCGTTGATCTTGGAATTCACGATCGGCGTCTGGCGGTCGATCTTGCCGACGATCGCGGTGTGGCGCAGCACGACGCGGTCGTTCTCGACTGCCTCGATCTGGGCCGCCGGAATGTCGACCAGCACGTAACGGTTGCCCAGCGTGCCTGCCTTTTCGCGCAGACGCTGCAGGTTGGTCTGCAGCTGGCCAAGCCGGATCTGCGCCGAAACATTCATCGCGGTGTAGGTGTATTTGCCCATGGCGCCGTCGGCCGGCAGGCCGTGGCGAAGCTGGAAGCGCTTGACGGCGGCGTCGACGTAGGAATCGAACGAGGTCGAGATGCCGGCGCTCTGCGACAGATCGCCCGAGATCATCAGCCGCTTGCGCAGCGGCACCACATCCGGATCCTCGACGCCGAGCTGCAGCTTCTTGGTCGCGGGCACCTGCTCCCAGCCACCCTGGCCGGCGATGGTCTGGTACTGCGCCACGGCCTGCTCGGTGAAGGCGACGGTCTGCAGGCTGAAGATCGGCAGCGTCGAGGCCACCTTGCCGCCCTCGCTGGCGCGGGCGTCGAACTGGTCGTCCCAATTGCCGCGGGCCGAAGATTTCAGGATGTCCCCGATCACGTCCTGCGCGCTGGCGCTGTTGGCAACCATGGCCGCGGCAAGCGCGGAGGCTCCGGAAAGGAAGAAACGGCGGCTGGTTCTCATGGACGTTCTCTAAGTAATCTGGTCACTGCTGCGTTGATCGTCGGGCGATCCCGCCCGCACTTTATGGTTGGCAATCTTAACAATTAGCCAACCATAGCCGGTGTCACTTCAGCGTGAAACACGCGGCGTGACGCAACTTCCGGATGAAGGCAAGCCTGCGGCCGCAGCATCATCCGCATTCTCGCTTTCACTGCGATTATGGCGGCAACGTGGCCTTGGCCCGCGATTTGCTTCCGGCGAGGCGATGAAAGGAAGGGACCGGTGCTTTTTTGGCACCCATGGGACAATCCAAGCATCTGACCTGAAGCGGCCCTCGTCCCAATCTCAACAGCAGCGCGCCCGACTACGCCCTGCGTAGCGATGGGCGTTGCAGGGAGCGTTGCCCTTCAGGGCGAAGTATCGACCTTCGGAGCCTGAGCTGGCCGCGCCTTCAATTCCGAACATCGCTGCAACACCTCTTGTCGAGGATAACGCATGACCTTGTTGTCGTGCAGCTTGAGCAGCAGCTCGCGTCTCGTTTCCGTGGTTTCACCGTCCGAACAGGTCATGTCCAGAACGATCGCATCGAGGCCCTTGATCTTCTGAACCCTCTCCAGCGAGCAGCCGACTTCCCACATCTCCACCGCCTTGTCGGTGAATGTCACGATCGTATCGTTGTTGTCGCATGGGGCGCTGCCTTCGGCGGCGAAAGAATCCTTCCACCACTCCTCGGCGGAAGCCGCGGTCGAAATCAACAGAAGCACCGCGGCAACCCAGCAGATCTTTGAACGGTTTTTCAGGTCCATGTTCGCTCCCTCGCCAGGAAGCGACATTAGGCAGTGCTGCAGCGAAAGCAAACAGGGCAGACGCCCTGCCGATGGGCGCGGCGCATCCGGAAGGTCCCTTTGCATCGCGAAAGGGAAAAGGAACCGGCGCCTTTCGACACCGGTCCCCGACTGTATCCCCTGCCCGCGCTTCTGCGGCAAGGCTTCTATCCCTCGGCGTGGATGCGCACTTACATCCGGTAGGCGATCGTGTCGTTCCAGAAGCGGTCCAGCCGCTGCAGCGCGCGGTTCATCTGCTTGAACTCGTCGGTGTTGATGCCGCCGACCTGCTCGATCGAGCCGACATGGCGCTCGTAGAGGCCGGCGACCACCTCAGCCACCTCGTTGCCCTTCGGAGTCAACGAGACGCGGACCGAACGACGGTCGATGCGCGAGCGCTGGTGGTTGATGAAGCCGAGGTCGACCAGCTTCTTCAGGTTGTAGGAGACATTCGAGCCGAGATAGTAGCCACGCGAGCGCAGTTCGCCGGCGGTCAGCTCCGAATTGCCGATGTTGAAGAGCAGCAGCGCCTGGATGGCGTTGATGTCGGAACGGCCGTTGCGGTCGAACTCATCCTTGATTACGTCAAGCAGGCGGCGGTGCAGGCGCTCCACCAGCTGCAGCGATTCCATGTAAAGCGAACGGATCGCCTCGCGGCGGTCGTCGGATACGGTGGCGGTCTTCGCCGCCGGACGCGAATTGATCATTGTCTTTGCCTCTCGTTTGTCGCCCGGTGATTTTTTTGTTTTTCACCTTGATCGCGACACTATCGAATACTCATAAAATTCGACTTAAACGCCAAGGCTAACAAGAGCTTACCGGTAAGAGGTTTCGAAAGAGGCTTAACGAACGGTCACCCCAGCAAGGACAATTAACCTAAAGATTTAGCCACCGGTTTCGGACGGGAATCGGCATGCCGGGATCGGGCCGCGGCGACGGGCGATCTACCGCCGGGCCCGCAGCTTCTGCAGCCAGATCGCAACCCGGAAGATAATGTAGAGCACCGCCACCGTGGCGTGCGAGGCGATGATCAGCGGCCGATGGCCGAACAGATCGGGAAAGCCGGCATACATGACGATCTCGGTCGCCGCGCAGATGAACCAGATCACCGGCCCCCAGGAGGCCAGCATCCACAGGCCCGCGGCGGCGAAGGGAAAGAACACGGCGAGCATCACCGCCGCCACCTGCCAATGCACCGGCATCAGGTCGAAGCGCCAGAGCGCGCCCGGGTAGAAGCCGATCAGCCGGATCCAGTAGAGGATGCCAAACAGCAGGCAGTAGCCGGCGATGACGCGCTGGAACCAGGCGAAAATGATCTCGGTTGTCGAGGGCTGCAGCACGACGCGCCTGGAGGTGACTTCGCTCACAGGTCGAGCTCCCGCTCGCCGAGGGGCGCGAAATAGGCATCGACATCGGCGAAGCTCACCGCGTCGAGACTGGCCGGGCGCCAGCGCGGAGTCGAGCCCTTGTCGATGATGGCGGCGCGGATGCCTTCGTAGAAGTCGTGACCGGCCAGCATGCGGTTGAGGATGCGGAACTCCATCTTCATGCACGCGTCCATCGACATGGTCAGCCCGGCGCTGATCTGGCGCCAGGCCACGTGCAGGCTGGTCGGCGAGCGCGTCCTGATCGTCGCGAGCGTCGTTGCGGCAAACTCGTCGGAGGTTGCGGCCCGATCGAGGCTGGCGATGATATCGGACAAAGACGGTTGCGCGAAATGGCGGGCGATCGCTTCCAGCACCAACCGGTCCGTCTCACGCCTTGCCGGGACGAAAAAGCTGCGCAGCACCGATTCCGGGTCGCCGGTGGCGCAGAGCCGGTCGAGGAAGCCGGCCTGGTCCTCGGCCTTGATGGTGTGGGTGGCAAGCCCCGACCACAGCGCGTCGCCGTGGCGAATCCGGGTTCCGGTCAGCGCCAGATACATGCCGAAACTGCCGCCGAGGTCCGGCAGTAGGTGGCTCGCACCGACATCGGGGAAGAAGCCGATGCCGACCTCCGGCATGGCGAACTGGGCGTTCTCGGTCAGCACGCGCTGCGAGCCGTGGAAGGAAATGCCGACGCCGCCACCCATGACGATGCCGTCGATCAGCGCGACATAGGGCTTCCTGAAGGCGTTGATGCGGGCGTTGAGCCGGTATTCGTCGGCAAAGAAGTCGACCGGCGGCCGCCCGGCACGGCCGGCCTCATAGATGTGCAGGATGTCGCCGCCGGCGGAGAACGCCCTGCCCTCGGCCTTGACGATCACGACATCGACGCCGTCATCGCGCTCCCAGGCTTCGAGCGCCTTGCCAAGCGCCTTGACCATGGCGTGCGTGACAGCGTTGAGCGCCTGCGGCCGCGTCAGCGTAACGACGCCGGCCCTGCCCAACCGCTCGAAGCGAATTTCGTCGCCTCCGCCAAAATCCATCGTAAGAGAATCCTCCCCCGCGCCTGCGGGATTTGAAGTGCTAAGCGGCGACTGGGCGAACGTCAATTGTCGGGCGCGGGCAGAGATGACTGCGCTCGTTCGAATTGCCACAGGCTGCCTACCACACGAAGGGGATCAACGCCTTGGTTCGCCTGGCATAAGCAGGAAATTCATTGGGGAACTGCACCGCAAGGAGCCGGTCTTCGGCGCCGACGCGCCAGAGAAAAAGCGAGCCCAACAGGATAAGCAGGAAGATAAAACCGCCGCCCACCACGATCGCTGATCCGATACCTGCGACCATGCCGCCTGTGTACATGGGATGACGCACGTAGCGGTACGGGCCGGAAGTCACAAGTTCATGGTCCTGCTTGGCCGAGACGGTCTGGCTCCAGTTGCGGCCAAGGCTTTGTCGCGCCCATACCAGGAATGCCATGCCAGCAAGGGTGACGACGACACCAATGCCGGCTAAAGCCGGGCCCACGGGCGCGAAGTTGACGAATGCGAACGCCCGCAGATGCGGAAGCAGGAAGGCCACTATCACAGCGAACAGCAAGGCGAAGCTTTGCAGCAAATGCGGCCGTGTATCGCGCTTCACACCCGCCGCTTGAATGGTGAGATAGACGATCAGCAGGATCCAGGCGGCATAGATGAGCCAGATGAAGATCATTGCTCGCTCCTTCGATTGGCCATGCCGGTCCAGCGTGGCGCACGGATGCCCCATGCCGGCGGCCATGCGGCGCAAAGCAACCGACTTGGCCGCTGTTGGCGCCCGGTGCTAGAAGATGGCCACGTTGAACTGGATGGCAAGACATGACCGGGCCTTCTCGTCTCATGGCTGCAACGATCTGCCTGATCGCTCTTTGCCTCATGTCTGGTGCTGCTCTGGCCGCGACGGAAGCGCTCTACCAGTCGCAGACGATCGTCACCGGCACCGGCGAGGTCAACCGGAAGATCGGCTTCAGGGATTGCCTGGACAAAGTGCTTGTGAGGGTCTCGGGCGATCAGCGGCTGCCGGGCAAACCGGAGATGGCGGCGCTGCGCGACAAGGCAGGCGATTTCGTCGAATCCTTCCGCTACCACGACCGGCTGGAAGGCATCCCCGTGCATGACGAGCAAGGCACGCATGACCGGCCGCACGACCTCACCTGCCTCTACAAGCCCGCTGTGATCGACAAGGTGCTGGCCCAGCTTGGCAGCAAGCCTTGGCTCGGCGAGCGACCGACGGTCGCGGTTTTCCTGATGGCCGAGCAAGGCACGCGGCATTTCGCGCTGAGCGCCGATGACGAGCGCGGCGAGGCGATGCGCGAATCCTTCATCAACGCCACGGGGCCGCTGCTGATGCGCATCGCCTTCCCGCCGGGGTCGATGATTTCCGGGATGGACGAGAAGGCGCTGCACACCACCGACATGGCCACGCTCGACGAGCTGGCGAGGAAGGCCGGCGCCGACCAGGCGCTCGCCGGCAGCATCGTATGGAGCGACAAGGACCTGGGCTGGATCGCCGACTGGCGGCTGGCCGATGGCGGCAAGACCTATCGCTGGCAGGTGCGCGGCGTCAGCTTCGACGAGGCGTTCCGTGTCGCCATGCGGGGCGCGGCGCAAGTGCTGTCGGGCAATGGGCAGCCCTGAGAGGTCGGCGCTGCCCCCTTCTCCCCGTCAACGGGGACAAGGAAGGCTGGCACAATCGTGTCGCATTGGTCTGTCGGGAGACCGCGTGTTAAAACCGGTCAAACGAGAGTTGACGCGATGAACAAATTCACCCCCGCAAAGCCTGCCGGCGCGCGCAGCGTCGACGAGATCACCGGCAGCCGGCGGCTGAGGCGCATGCGCAAGGCCGACTGGTCGCGGCGCCTGGTGCAGGAGAACCGTCTTTCGGTCGACGACCTTATCTGGCCGATCTTCGTCGTCGACGGCAAGGATGTGCGCGAGCCGATCGCCGCAATGCCCGGCGTGTTCCGCCTGTCGCTCGACCTCGCGGTCAAGGAGGCCGAGCGTGCGGCCAAGCTCGGCATTCCGGCGATCGCCACTTTTCCCAATGTCGAGCTTTCGCTGCGCGACCAGACCGGCTCGCACATCCTCGACCCGGAAAACATCATCAACCGCGCCACCCGCGCCATCAAGCATGCGGCGCCGGAGATCGGCATCATCACCGACGCCGCGCTCGATCCGTTCACCAGCCATGGCCATGACGGCATCCTGCGCGACGGCATTATCGTCAATGACGAGACGGTTGCGCAGGTGGCGGCGGCAGCCGTCATCCAGGCCGCGGCCGGCGCCGACATCATCGCGCCGTCGGACATGATGGACGGCCGCATCGGCGCCATCCGCGACGCGCTCGACGCCAACGGTTTTCAGGACGTGGCGATCATGTCCTACGCGACGAAGTTCGCCTCCGCCTTCTACGGCCCGTATCGCGAGGCGGTGGGCACGGCCGGCCTGCTCAAGGGTGACAAGAAGACCTACTATCTCGACCACGCCAATTCCGACGAGGCGCTGCGCGAGGCCGAGCAGGACCTCGCCGAAGGGGCCGACATGCTGATGGTGAAGCCCGGCCTGCCCTATCTCGACATCATCCGCCGGCTGAAGGACGAACTGCAAATGCCGACCTTCGCCTACCAGGTGTCGGGCGAATATTCGATGATCAAGGCGGCCGCCGCCAATGGCTGGATCGACGGCGAGAAGGCGATGCTGGAATCGCTGCTTGCGCTGAAACGCGCCGGCTGCGACGGAATCCTCACCTATTTCGCGCCAGAAGTGGCGGCGATGCTGAAGGGATAGCCGACATTGCTGCGGGGGCTGGGCAAGCATCTCAAATCATTGTTCGTTGCCACCCCACGCGGCGATACTACTACGCCGGGCTATCACGCCTACGTCACGCTCCATGACTGGATTGTGCCGAGTTCCAAGCTGTCCAGTGCTATCGGGCCGCTTTCGGGAAAGCATCAATCCGCGCTCGACACCGCATGGGCCGAACTGGAGAACGGCCTGGCGGGCTGGAGGACGAAACATCTCATTCAGGCGGCTGATCTCGCCGCGGAAATCCGCAACGGCCCGTCGGCGCCCGACCTCGCCAATACCGTTGTTTCCATTCTCGTCGATCACTCCGGATCGATGCGCGGCCAAAAAATGCTCTACGCCGCCGCTTCCGTCGACATTGCACAGGAGTTCCTGAGGACGCTAGGCATCAAGGTCGAGCTCCTGGGCTTCACCACGCGCGCCTGGCGCGGTGGGTACTCACGGCAGACCTGGGATGCAGATGGCCGGCCCAAAAATCCGGGCAGGCTGAACGACCTGCTTCATATCGTTTATCGGGAGGCCGACGATATGCGTCAGGGCAGTATCGGTCATGCTCTCAAGGTGATGTTGCGGCCGGACCTGCTCAAGGAAAATATCGACGGCGAGGCCATCGAATGGGCAGCCGACCGGCTGCGGAAACGTCCCGAGCGCCGGAAAATACTGCTCGTCGTGTCGGACGGGGCGCCGGTCGACGATTCCACGCTTCACGCAAATGGCCCTCGCTATCTCCAAGACCATCTCTTTCAAGTGGCGGTGCAACTGGAGACAGCCGGAGACGTTGAGTTGCTGGCGGTTGGTTTTGGTTCCTATGTCGACAACTCCTATCGAGTGTCAACGAATTGCGAGGCACCCGATGAGCTCGGCAGAACCATGTTGATGGCATTGCAGCGCCAGCTTGTCGCCGGTGGAACGATGTCTGCCGGTGACACGGCGGACGAGGTTGGTAGTTCGCCGTCGCCGAACTGATCATTCTCCTGAACTTGCCGGGGCGCGATCCGCATCCATCCGCGCACCAGATACCGCTTGCAATACGCAATCAGTTAGACTAACCACTAACTGCTTGCAAAATACAACTGGTTATGAAGGAGGTAGCATGTCCAAGCTTCGCGTCAGTGCATTCACCCTGTCGCTTGACGGCTTCGGCGCCGGTCCGGATCAGGATCTCGCCAACCCGCTCGGTATCGGCGGCGAGAACCTGCACAAATGGATGATCGGCACCCGCTTTTTTCGCAAGATTGTGATGGGCAAGGACGGCGGTACCACCGGCACGGACGACGCGTTCGCCACGCGCAGCTTCGAGAATGTCGGCGCCTGGATCCTCGGCCGCAACATGTTCGGCCCGATCCGCGGCGAATGGCCGGACGAGACCTGGAAGGGCTGGTGGGGCGACAACCCCCCTATCACGTGCCGACCTTCGTGCTGACGCATCACAAGCGGGCGCCGATCGCCATGGAAGGCGGCACGACCTTTTACTTCGTCACCGACGGCATCCACTCGGCGCTGGAGCAAGCCAGGGAGGCGGCTGGCGGCAAGGATGTGCGGGTCGGCGGCGGCGTTTCGACCATCCGACAATATCTGCACGAGAAGCTCATAGACGAGATGCACCTAGCGGTATCGCCGGTGCTGCTCGGCAAGGGCGAGCATCTTTTCGCCGGCCTGGACATGCCCGGCCTTGGCTATCGCTGCACCGAGCAGGTGGCAACGCCCCTCGCCACGCATGTGGTGATTGAGCGGGCGTGATTACAGCTCTTTCTCCCCGTTCACGGGGAGAAATGCCCGGCAGGGCAATGAGGGGCCGCGCTGCCGGTTGAAGATTGGCGACAAGCCGCTGACGGCGAACTAAGGCTCAATTGCTGACGTCGGCGCCGCCCCTCATCCGCCCTTCGGGCACCTTCTCCCCGTAAACGGGGAGAAGGAAAAAAGATGCTCAATACTTCTCCGGCACGTAAAGCTCGCGCGGCAGCACCTGGCGCTCGTATTCGGGATTGAAGACGCGCTCGGGCAGCGTGATCTCCTCGTGCGGAACCTCCTCATAGGGAAACTGCTGCAGCAGATGGTCGATGCAGTTCAGCCGGGCGCGCTTCTTGTCGTTGCCCTCGACGATGAACCAGGGCGCCTCGGGGATGTTGGTACGGGCGAAGGTCTCTTCCTTGGCCTTGGTATACTGCTCCCACCGCACGCGCGACTGCAGGTCCATCGGCGACAGCTTCCACTGCTTCATCGGGTCGTGGATGCGCATCAGGAAGCGCATCTGCTGCTCCTCGTCGGTGATCGAGAACCAGTATTTGACCAGCGTTATGCCGGAGCGCACCAGCATGCGTTCGAATTCCGGCACGTCGTGGAAGAATTCCTCCACCTGGTCCGGCCCGGCAAAGCCCATCACCCGCTCGACGCCGGAGCGGTTGTACCAGGAGCGGTCGAACAGCACGATCTCGCCGCCGGCAGGCAGATGCGGCACGTAGCGCTGGAAATACCACTGCGACTTCTCGCGCTCGGTCGGCGCCGGCAGCGCCACGACGCGGCAGATGCGCGGATTGAGCCGCTGGGTGATGCGCTTGATGACGCCGCCCTTGCCGGCCGAGTCGCGGCCTTCGAAGATCACGACGACCTTCTTCTTGTGGTAGGCCACCCAGGACTGCAGCTTGATCAGCTCGGATTGCAGCCGCAGCAGGTCACGGAAATATTGCTGCCGCTCGATCGAAGGCGGATGCGAATCCTTGTAGATCTTGGCGATCTCCAGCGACAGCGCCGGCTCCGATAGCTCCAGTTCGTAGTCCTCGTCGAGCGTGTCGGCGAGTTCGGCTTCCAGCCAGTCCCTGGCTCCGGAATTCGATTTCAGTTCGTTCATCGTGCTGCTCCGCGTGCCAGCCTGCCATGTGTGGTGGGATGACACCCTGCTGCCGCGCGCCATCCTGAGCCGACTTCAATAAAGGCCGGCAATGACGGTTTTATTGCAATACCGTCGCTTGAGATTTGAACGACCGCTCGCCGCGACAGGGCGACAAACCGGTGAACTTGTCCTACAAATATGCGTTCTCATTCGGGCAGCCCGCTCGTGGCGCCTCTCCCAATGCAATCGCGAGGATCTCAAATGGAATACCGCACACTCGGCCGTTCCGGGCTGAAGGTTTCGACGTTGACGCTCGGCACCATGACCTTCGGCGGCGCCGGCGCCTTCGCGGCGGTCGGCAAGACCGACCTCAATGAAGCGAGCCGGATGATCGATCTCTGCATCGATGCCGGCATCAACCTCATCGACACCGCCAATGTCTATTCGAACGGGATTTCGGAAGAGATCATCGGCGAGGCTCTGGGCGGCAAGCGCAAGGACGACGTGCTGATCGCCTCCAAGGCGCGCATGCGCATCGGCAAGGGTCCCAACGACGAGGGCCTGTCGCGCCATCACCTGATCCGCGAGTGCGAGAAGAGCCTGAAGCGGCTGAAGACCGATGTCATCGACATCTACTTCCTGCACGAATGGGATGGCGTGACGCCGCTGGAGGAGACGATTGCCGCGCTCGACACGCTGGTGAGCCAAGGCAAGATCCGCTATGTCGGCTGCTCGAACTATTCCGGCTGGCAGGTGATGAAGGCGCTCGCCATCAGCGACAGCAGCCACCAGCCGCGTTTCGTCACCCAGCAGATCCACTACACGCTCGAGGCCCGCGAGGCCGAATACGAGCTCTTGCCTATCGCGGTCGACCAGGGGCTCGGCGTGCTGGTGTGGAGCCCGCTCGCCGGCGGATTGCTCAGCGGCAAGTACGACCGCAACAGCCCAACCGCCCGCCAGCTCGGCGGCTGGTCGGAGCCGCCGATCCGCGACCAAGACCGGCTGTGGCAGATCGTCGACGTGCTCGTCGACATCGGCAAGGCCAGGGGCGTATCGGGCGCGCAGGTGGCGCTCGCCTGGCTGCTCGGCCGGCCGGCCGTCTCGTCGCTGGTGATCGGCGCCCGCAGCGAGGCGCAGCTCAAGGACAACATCGCCGCCGCCAGCCTGACTCTGTCCTTCGACGAGCGTGCGCGGCTCGACGCCGTCAGCCGGCCGCCGGTCCTCTACCCCTATTGGCACCAGCAGCTGACGGCCAAGGGCCGCTTCGGACCGGCCGACCTGGTGCTCGACCGCAGCGATATCTGAGGGGCCGCAACGGGTCAGCCGGCGATGAAGCGCCAGACTTCGGGATCCGGTTTGACCTGGCCGCTCAGCACGAAATATTTGTAGAGGACGAGCAGCGAGATCGCCTGTTCGTCCCGCTCGTTGCGGAATTTTCGGCAATAGGCGTTGGCGGCGGCGACGATGCGTTCGGCCTCGGCCGGGTGCCTTTCGAAATGACGCACCTTGTCGGCGAGATCGGAGAAGTCAGGCGCCAGCTGCACATAGTGGACACCGGCCCTGACCTCGCTTTCGGTGAACCAGGTCTCGTAAGTCGGTGGCGGCATCAGGCAGAGCGAGTTCGAGCTCATGATCCATTTGAGGTTGGTCGCGACATCGTTGCCTTCGAGCGAGACAATGTAGCGGTAGCGCCGCTGCTCATCGATGGTGAGATAGGGTTTTTGGTATTCGGCCTTCGCGTCCTTTTTCGGCGTCCCGACATCGCAGATCGGCAAGTGGCGCACCGCATCGAGGAACCGCGTGCGGATCGGGTTGTTGAGATCGCCGCGCCAAACCACCAACGGACGCTTGTCGGCGAAGGGCTGCCGGTCGGCGGGCATCTGGAAGTGGCGGAACTTGTCCAGCTTCATCAGCACCGCATTGCCGTTGCCGTCCATGATCGGCCGGTCCTTGACGATCGCCGGCATCTTGGGAACGTCGATGACATCGCCAAATTCGAGGTCGATGAGCAGCACCGGATCAAAATAGCGGGCAAATTCCTTGAGGTCGTAATAATACATGCTCGGCGAGAACGGCAGCCGGCTGACCGGCACCGCTGCCGGGCTCGGCACAAAGGGCTGCTGCAGCCTGTTATAGAAGTTCACCCGCTCGCGGACCGAGCCGTCCGACCGCCGTGCCTGCTCAAGCCATCCCCTCAGCCGGTGGCGGAACAGCGCCTGCGGAGCGAGGTCGCGCGCGAAGTTGCGCGCGTAGTAAAACACCTTGGCTGCGGTTCGGAGAGGCGTGGCCATCGTTGGTCACCTGGACTGGGGGCAAAATGCTCTTAGCATCAGTCCGTCGAACTTTCACACTGCAAACTGCACGGCACCGCCGGCCGGCCGAGAGCCGGCTGGGTTGGCGGGCGCAATGCCGCGCAAGCCATTGTGCGGGTGACGGTTCAGTCCAGGGCGATGGTCGCGATCACGCGGCGACGACGGCGAAGCCCCGGGCCCGCAGGCCGCGCCGGTCGTCGCGCAGCGACGTCACCAGCCGGTTGCGGCTGCCGACGATATGGGCTGAAAGCAATCGCGCCGCCGCTTCCGCATCGCCCACCCGCACAGCCGCCAGTACGGCATGATGCTCCGCCCATGCGCGGCCGAGTGCCGCCTCGTCGCGTACCTCCAGCCAGCGCGCGCGGGAGAGCCTGGTCATCGCATCGCGCACCGCCCGAAACAAGAATTCGTTGCCGGAGAGCCTGGCCAGCTCGATGTGGAAATCCATGCCGATGCGGCGCCATTCCTCGCGCGGAGTGCCTGCATCGCAGGACTCCAGCATCGCCTCGATGGCGTCGACGGCGCTTCTGTCCTCCAGCAGGCAGGTCAGCCTGACGGCGGCCACCTCGACCGCCTCGCGATAGACGGCGATTTGTTCGAGTTCGGCCAGATTGATGGGCGAGACCGTCCAGCCGCGCCCGTCGCGGCAGATCAGCCCTTCGGTTTCCAGCCGCAGCAGCGCGGCCCTGACCGGCGTGCGCGAGGCGGCGAAGCGGCTCTCGATCCAGCGCTCGGTCAGGCGCTCGCCGGGCCCGATCTCAAGACCGAGGATCATCTCGCGAAGCTGCCGTTCGACGCTCTGCATCTGCGACATGGCGGTTCCGTTCGTATGGCCGCATTGACAGCGGCAGGGTTGAGGTCCATGACGGATACCAGCTTGGTATCCCAAATTGGTATCCGTAACAACCCCACCATGGCACGGGCATGAGATGAGCAAGAACGGCAGCGAACAGGGCGGCTACAACGTCCACTGGCGGCGCAATCTCGCCGTCTGCTTCGCGGGCTCGTTCAGCACGCTCATCGCCATGACCTTGCTGCTGCCCTTCCTGCCGCTCTATGTCGAGCAGTTGGGCGCCGAGGGCCATGCCGCGATCGTGCAATGGTCGGGCATCGCCTACGGTGCCACCTTCTTCGCGGCCGCCCTTGTGGCGCCGCTGTGGGGACGGCTGGGCGACCGCTACGGCCGCAAGCTGATGCTGGTGCGTGCCAGTTTCGGCATGGCGATCTGCATGTCGCTGACCGGCATGGTCGAAACCGTCTGGCAACTGGTTCTGCTGCGCCTGCTGATCGGCTTTGCCGGCGGCTATTCGTCGGGCTCGACCATCCTGGTCGCCATGCAGACACCGAAGGAGCGTTCCGGCTGGGCGCTGGGCGTGCTCTCGGCCGGCATCACGGCGGGTGGCCTGGTCGGGCCGCTGCTGGGTGGCGCATTGCCGCCGGTGATCGGCATCCGCGCCACCTTCCTGCTGTCGGGCGGCGTCATCTTCCTCGCCTTCCTGGCGACGACCTTCCTGATCAAGGAGACCCCTCGCCCGGCGGCGGCCAAAACTGGAGCTGCGTCAAAGCCGAAAAGCGGCTGGTCGCAGATCCCCGACAAGCGCCCGGTCGTCGCCATGCTGGCGACCGGCATGCTGCTCGCCTTCGCTACCATGTCGATCGAGCCGATCATCACTGTCTATGTGCAGCAGCTGATCGAGGACGAGAGCCGGGTGACCTTGGTCGCCGGGGTGGTCATGTCGGCGGCGGCGCTCGGCGCCATCCTGTCGGCCTCGTGGCTGGGCAAGCTCGCCGACCGCATCGGCCACTGGAACGTGGTGATCGCCGCGCTTGCCATCTCGGCCCTGCTGTTGATCCCACAGGCCTTCGTCACAGAGGGCTGGCAGTTGATCGGTCTGCGCTTCCTGATGGGTCTGGCGCTGGGCGGGCTCCTGCCCTGCATCACCAGCGTCATCCGCCACAACGTGCCGGACGGCGTCGGCGGCAATGTGCTGGGCCTGTCAATCTCGGCGCAATATGTCGGCCAGGTGGCCGGGCCACTGCTCGGCGGCTTTGCCGGAGGCCATTTCGGCATGCGCTCGGTATTCCTGGGAACATCGCTGCTGATGGCCGGCGGCGCGGCCTACAACTGGATTGTCCAGTCGCGGCGCACGCGCAACATACTGGCGCAAGCCGGCAGTTCCTGACACGTTCGCCTTTTGCGGATAAACCCACCCGATGAACGGCAAGCTGAAGGACTGGGCGCGCACGATCAAGCAAGACGTGCACGCGATCTATCTCGCGGCCGGTGATGCCCGTACGCCTTGGTATGCGAAGGTGCTGGCGCTATGTGTCGCCGGCTATGCCCTGTCTCCAATAGACTTGATTCCCGACTTCATCCCGGTGCTGGGATATCTCGATGACGCAATCATTGTGCCGCTCGGCATCCTGGCCGTGCTGAAGATGATTCCACCGGAGGTCATGGCAGAACATCGAGCCGCTGCCGCGCTTGCGGGAGAGCGCCCGGTGAGTCGGGTAGCCGCAGTCGTCATCGCTTCCGTCTGGGGCGCATCTGCCACACTGGCGGCCTGGCTCGGCTATCGCTACTTCATCGGCTGAGTTCGCGACACCATCCGCGCTTTCACTACATCGGTCGTATGGCAGGAGGCACCCCCATATGGGCACAACTGAACAAGCAGCTAGCGGAGGCAGCCGCATCTTCGTTCTTGCCGGCGGCCTCTGCGGCGCGGCGGGCGTGGCGCTGTCGGCCGCGGCCGCGCATCTGGGCGGCGGCTTCGTCGGCACGGCGGCGTCTTTCCTGCTCATGCACGCGCCGGTCTTCCTCGCCGTCGGGCTGATCGGCGCCGACCGCGCCCTGCGAATCGCAAGCCTGGTCCTGCTTTTCGGGCTGGTGCTTTTCTGCGGCGATCTTCTCGCCCGCGACTTCCTGGGTTCGCGGCTGTTTCCGATGTCGGCGCCGATCGGCGGCACCCTCCTGATTGCAGGCTGGCTGGCGATCGCCGGTTCGGCCCTCGTCCTGCGTCGCGCCTGAGACCGGCGCTCAGTCCTGCCGGCGCTCGCGCCTTGCCAGCCATTCGCGACTGCGCACGGCCGGCCCTGTGAGGCGCCGCCGCTCCGGCCGCTCGGACGCCGGAGAGATGCCCCAATAGTTGCGATAGATATCCTCGAACAGATGGTTCATCGGATGCATAGCTTTGTTCCTCTGAATTGAATCGATCCAATCGATCGACGTGAAAAAGACCGACCGCTCAGCCGCGCTTGCGATCCACGATAAAGCGCGGCTCGCGCCTCCATGGACTTGCCTTGCCGCGGCGCTTCTCGCTGAGCGCAGCCGAGGCAATGCCCCAATCGTTGCGGTAGACGTCCTCAAACAGAAAGTTGACCGGATGCATCGCACCCTCCTTCCAAACTCGCTCCAATCGGCCGAATTGCCAACTTGGATCGATTCAAACATAGGCCATCCGACCTGGGAGTCAAGCGGAATTTGAATCGATCCAAGAAAAATGATATTGGACCGGAGATCGATCCCCGTCCATGTAGTGCGGCGTGGGAGGTCCGGGAGAACAGACATGGCATCACTCATCGAAGGCCAGGCACGCCCCATCCGGCTGGCCGATATCGCCAAGGCGGCCGGCGTCTCGCATGGCACGGCCTCCAACGTCTTCAGCCGCCCGGAGATCGTGCGCGCGGAAGTGCGCGAGCGGGTCAAGGCGGTGGCCGAGGCGATGGGCTATGCCGGACCCGACCCCAAAGGCCGGCTGCTGCGCGCCGGCAAGGTCAATGCGATCGGCGTCGCATCGACCGAGCCCCTCTCCTATTTCTTCGACGACCCTTTCGCGCGCGTGATGATGGCCGGTATCTCCGAGGCATGCGACGCCACAGGTGCCGGCATTGCGTTGGTATCGGCTCAAAATGACGAAAAACTCGCCTGGAACATCCAGAGTGCCCTGGTCGACGGCTTCATCCTGTTCTGCATCGAGGGAGGCCCTCGCCTCGTCGAGCTGACGCGCGAACGCAGGCTCCCCTTCGTCGCGCTCGCAGTCGGCTTCGATGACGACACCATCTCGATGATCGGTATCGACAACGTCGCCGGCGCAAGGCTGGCCGCGCGTCATCTCAGCGAACTTGGGCACCGCCGCTTCGCCGTTCTGTCGCTGCCTTTCGTTGACGGCAGCACCGGTCTTGTGACGCCCGGGCGGCTCGGGACGGCGCTCTACACCGCAACGCGCGACCGACTTGCCGGCTATTTCGAGGAGCTTTCCCGCTTCGGCATCGACACCACCAAGGTGCCGGTCTACGAGACCGAAAACGAGGCCGCCTCCACCAGGGCCGGCCTCGAAGCCATCTTCGCCAGCGGCGAGCCGCCCACAGCGATCCTGGCGATGTCCGACCGCATGGCCATGGTCGCGGTCGACTGGCTGACCGGGCGGGGTCTGAATGTCCCGGGGGATGTCTCGGTCATCGGTTTCGACGGCGTTCCGGACGGCCTGCTGTGCAGCCCTCGGCTCACCACGATCGCCCAGCCGATCGCCGAGATCGGCCGTCGGGCGGCGCGAATGATCCTCAATTTCGACGGCTCAGTGCGACGCGAGATGCTCGGTGTCGAACTAATCGTCAGGGCATCGACCGGACCGGCGAGGCCCTGACCGACCTCACCGATTCCCCGCCGCCATCGGCTGGACGCCGAAAGACGCACGCGCTGGCACCTCGCCGCGGGCCGGCTTCTTGCCCGATGAACCGATGCCGGACAGCCATTCGAGATAGAACGCGAGCGCGAACTGCATGGCGATGCCGGCCGATATCAGCAGGGTGTCATAGGCGAGGCCGCCCGGATTGATCAGCTTCAGCACCTGCGCCACCATGGCGAGAACCGTGCCGGTGATGAACACAGGCAACGAGCGCTTGCCGAGGATGGCGAGCGGATGGTCGGGGCTGGTGCGGAACAGGTTCGAGACAGCCGGCAGCGCGACGATGAGATAGCTCACCGCCAATATGTGCAGGAGCCTCGGCAGCGACAGGAATGTCTTGTCGAAGCCGGTCAGCACCACCGGCAGATCGAGCCAGGATATCCGGCCCCAGAGCGGACTGTGCACCCAGACGAGCGCCGTCAGTACATAGGCGGCGGCGGCTCCGAGCAGCCAGCGATTGACCGGAATCACGCCGCCGCGCCTGACATGCAGCATGGCGGCCAGGCCGATGTTGAACAGGAACTGCCAGGACAGCGGATTGAGGAACCAGAAACCGGGCTCCGGATAGTTGGGCGGCGCGATCTGCCAGATGCCGACGACTAGCCACAGGGCTCCCGACAGAACAAGCGCCGGCACCGGCCGGTAGCTGATCAAAAGCAGGAAGGCCGGCGCCAGCAAAAGCAGCACCGCGTAGACCGGCAGGATGTTGTTGTAGCCGAGCTGGTGACCGAGCGTGACGATGCCGACCAGGACTTCCGGTGTGTTCTTCATCAGCGGCTCGATGTTGATCAGTTTCAACAGCTCAGGCCGCCTGGCGAACACCGCGGCGGCGCAGAACAGCGCCATCACCGCCATGGTCGTGACGATATGGGCAACATAGAGGACGCCGGCGCGCCGCCACATCTTCAGCGTCGCCAGCAGCCGGCCTCCGGACTGGAATTTGCTGCCGTAGGCGAGCGCGACCGACATGCCGGAGATCAGCACGAAGGCTTCAGCCGCGTCCGAGAAGCCGAAATTCTTGTAGGTCAGCGTCTCGAACATCGTGCCGGGCACATGATCGATGAAGATGGTGAGCAGCGCGAGCGCGCGAAACACATCGATACGCGTATCGCGTCCGGGCGAAACTGGCATGGTCATCGACAAAAGGCCTCAAAGCTGGTCGTTCATTGGGGCAATGCGACCCCCGGCGCACCGCTTTGATTCCTCCCGTGGCGGAGTGTATCGGCGCAGAAACGGTCTGAAGTAAGCCTGGTTCAATCAACTTTCGCGGAGCAAGAAAATATTCCGTTTTGAAGCCGGCAAATCAACGAATCTATCATAAAATCAAAAGGATATAAGCGTGTCCGAATATACCGGCAAAACTGCCGTCCTGCGTGACTTGAGCTTCCCTTACCGCTTCACACAGCCAACAGAGGCAAGCGGCGAATGCCTGTTCCTGCTACACGGATCAGGTGTCGATGAAACCACGCTGGTGCCGCTGGCGAAACAGATTGCGCCGGATGCCGCACTGGTCGCCGCGCGCGGTCGAATCCCACAAGAGGACGGCTTTCGCTGGTTCGAGCGGATCACGCCGACCAGCTTCGAGCAGGCCAGCATCCGCACGGAAACGGACGCCTTCGCGACGTTCGTTGCCGAGGCGACGAAGCGCCACGGGCTCGATCTCTCCCGCGCAGCCTTCCTCGGCTATTCGAACGGCGCCAACCTGGTCTCGAGCCTGATGCTGCTTCATTCCGGTCTCGTCCGGCGGGCCGCGCTTTTGCGGGCCATGCCGGTGTTGGCCGAGACGCCGCCGACGGATCTCGGCGGCACAAAGGTGCTGATGATCGCCGGCGCCGCCGACCTCACTTACGGTCCCTTCGCGCCGGCGCTGGTGATGCTGCTAAGCCAGCGCGGCGCCACGGTCGACGCAAGGATTATCACATCTGGGCATGAGATCGGCGATTCGGATGCGACGATCGTCAGGCAATGGCTGGCGGATCCAACTGCTGTCGCGTGAGCCCGGTCAATTCCATCGAATCCTTCACCGGTGGCCAGCATTTCGCCATTTCGCACTCCAGCGACGGGCCACTCCCTCTTCCATTGTCCACAGCGCGGACATATCTCTGTCACGAACTGTCTATCGAGATACTGTTCACTGAGGGGGAGGTCTAGATGACCGACAAGAACAGCGTCACTCTGCTCGACGACACCTCGACATTGCCGGCAATCGTGGCCAATCCGTCCGAAGTGGCTCGGATTGAAGGCACGATCGACGTTGGCGACCGCGCAGCGATCTCGGTCTATGGCGACCGCGCCCAGCAGTCTGTCAGCGACTTTGCCGACAAGATCCTCGCCCAGATCCGCAACCGCGATCTCGGCGACACTGGCACGCTGCTCACCGATATCATCATGAAGGCCAAGAACCTCGACCCCGCCTCGCTGAAGGAAGAAGGGTTCCTGAGCAATTTGTTTTCCTCATTCAAGGCTCGGCTCGAACGCTTCAAGGAGAAATACGAGGACGTGGCGGGGCAGATTGACCGCATCGGACTGGAGCTCGACCGTCACAAGGATACGCTGAGGCGCGACATCGCCGTGCTCGACGACCTGCACGAGCAGACCAAGGACTCCATCCTCAAGCTGGATGCCTATGTCCAGGCCGGCAAGAAATTCGTCGACGACTACCGGGCCAACGAATTGCCCAAGCTGAAGGCCGCGGCCGAAGCCAAAGGCAGCGATGCCGGCGGCACGCTGGAGGCGCAGACCTATCAGGACACGGTGCAGGCACTCGACCGGCTGGAAAAGCGCATCTTCTACCTGGTGCAGGCTCGCCAGCTTGGCATCCAGCAACTGCCGCAGATCCGCATCGTGCAATCGGGTGACGAAACGCTGATCGAGAATTTGCAGGCGACGTCGGCGCTGACGGTGCCGGCCTGGAAGCAGAAGATGGTCATCCTGCTCGGCCTGACCAACCAGAAATCGGCGCTCGAGCTGCAGAAGACGGTGACCGACGCCACCAACGAGATGATCCGCCAGACCTCGAAGATGATGAAGGATCAGGCCATCTCGATCGAGGAGCAGGCGCAGCGCGGCATCGTCGACGTCGAGACGCTGGCTCAAGCCAACCGCGACCTGATCGACACCGTGCAGGGCGTGCTCAAGGTCCAGCAGGAAGGCCGCCAGAAGCGGGCGGACGCCGAAAAGCAGATGGACCAGATGACCGCGGACCTCAAGAAAGCGCTCACCCAGGGCTGACGGAGCCTCGATGCCGAAGACGCTGTCGTCCGTTCTCCTGCTGGCGGTCTCGCTGCTGCTGGCCGCCTGCAATTCGAGCAACGTCAAATTCTCGATCGTGTCCGGTTCCGAGAACACCGTTCTCGAGCCGATCGTGCAAGAGTTCTGCGCCAAGCAGGGCGCCACCTGCATCGTCTCTTATCAAGGCTCGCTCGACATCGGCCTTGGCCTGCAGAAGCCGGGCGGACTCGACCAGGATGCGGTCTGGCCGGCTTCGAGCGTCTGGGTGGACCTGTTCGATTCCGGCCGCAAGGTGCGCAACCTGACCTCGATCGCGCAGATGCCGGTCATCCTCGGCGTGCGCAAATCCAAGGCCGCCGAACTCGGCTGGGTCGGCAGGGACGTATTCATGAAGGACATTCTTGCCGCGGTGAAAGACGGCAAGCTGAGATTCCTGATGACGTCGGCCACGCAGTCCAATTCCGGCGCCAGCGCCTATCTCGCGATGCTATCCAGCGCGCTCGGCGGCAAGGAAGTAATCCAGCCCGGCGACCTCGACAATCCGAATGTGCGTGACACGGTCAGCGCCCTTCTGCAAGGCGTCGAGCGCTCGTCCGGTTCCTCGGGCTGGCTGGCCGACCTGTTCATCGACTCTGCGCGCAAGGGCACGTTCTACGACGCGATGTGGAACTACGAGGCGACGCTGAAAGAGACCAACGACAAGCTGAAGCAGATGGGCGACGAGCCGCTCTACGCGATCTACCCCGCCGACGGCGTTGCGGTCGGCGATTCACCGCTCGGCTTCATCGACCATGGGCGCGGCCCCGAGGTGGAGAAGTTCTTCACCGACCTGCTCGCCTACCTGCAATCGGACACGATCCGCAAGCGTATCGCCGATACCGGCAGGCGCCTGCCGCTCGGCGGCGTCGCGATCCAGGCGGCAGCCGAGCCGGACTGGAACTTCGATCCGGGCAGGTTGGTGACGTCGATCCGCATGCCGGAGCCGGCGGTGATCCGCACGGCGCTCAATCTCTACCAGGAGGCGTTGCGCAAGCCCTCGCTGACGGCGCTCTGCTTCGACTTTTCCGGCTCGATGGAGGACCAGGGCGAAAAGCAGTTGCAGGTCGCCGCCCAGTTCCTGTTCACGCCGGAAAAGGCCAGTGAAGTGCTGGTGCAGTGGACGCCCTCCGACCACATATTCGTGCTGCCTTTCGACAGCGTGGTGCGCGACACATTCGAGGCGGGCGGCGACACGGCCGGCCAGAGCCAGTTGCTGTCTGATGTGGCCGTGCAACGGGCCGGCGGCGGCACCGACATGTATGCCTGTGCGCAGCAGGCCCTGCAGAGGATCACCGCCACGCCGAACCTGTCGAAGTATCTGCCGGCCATCGTCATCATGACCGACGGCCGCACTGATGGCAGTCCCGACATGTTCCTTGCGCAGTGGCGCCAAGCGCCGGTGCGCGTGCCGGTGTTCGGCATCACCTTCGGCGATGCCGACAAGAGCCAGCTCGACAGTCTCGCCAAGGCAACCTCGGCGCGAGTCTTCGATGGCAGCGGCGATCTGGCCAGCGCCTTCCGCGCCGCCCGCGGGTATAACTGAGCCGATGCGCTGGCTGTTCGGGAACGACTGGAACTGGATCGCGGCGGGCGCGGTTTCGGCCGCGCTGCTGCTCGGCCTGAGCTTCCTCACCCACTTCCCGTTCCTGGTCTCGCTGGTGATTGCCGCGCTTGTCTTTGCCGGGCTGGTCTTCGTTCTGGCGCCGCGCCAGCTGTTCGAAGGCCTGGATCTCGGCTCGATCGGCGGCGGCCAGGTGGCGTTCGCGCGCGAGCTTCTGGCGCAGGCGCAGCCGGCTGCCGACAAGCTGGCGGCAGCCGCGAGTTCGATTGCCGACAAGGACATGAAAGCGAAGGTCAAGAACCTTTCCGACATCGCCGCCGATGTCATTTCCAGGGTCGAGGCGAAGCCCGCGAGCGCGCCATCCGTGCGCCGCTTCCTCACCTACTATGTGCCGCAAGCGGCGGAAGTGGCGGAAGGCTATGCGACGCTAGCGAACCGGCGCGCACCGAGCCAGGTGAGGCTGGCCAAGGTCGGCGCCGTCATCACCAAGCTGCAGGATGCTTTCGTGCACTATGCCGACAGCCTGGCCGACAGCGAGCTCGGCACGCTCGACGTGGACCTGCGACTCATTCAGGAGTCGCTGAAAGAGGACATTGGTCGCTGATGGCCATTTCACGCCGCGCTTTCGGATTGGGACTGCTGGGTGCCGCCGCTGCCGGCACCGGCGGCTATCTGACGCTGAAGGACCGCCCCGAGTTCCGCGGTTATCTCGGCAACCGCGCGCATCTGTTCGGCTTCATCGGCGGCGAAAAGCAGGCCTTCCTCGCCGATCCCGATGTCGTCAGGGCGCTCGGCGGCTATGGGCTGGAGCTCGACGCGCGCGTCGCCGGCTCGGTCGAGATGGTGCGCGAAACGGCGCTGCTGTCGCAGAAGCCGCAATTCCTGTGGCCGTCCTCCTCGATCATGGTCGACCTCGCCCGCAAGAGCGGCGTGGCCATCCGCAACGACCAGGTCGTGCTAAACTCGCCGATCGTGATCTACACCTGGGGGCCGGTGGTCGAAGGCCTGAAGAAAAGCGGGCTGGTGAGCGTTGCCGCCAAGGGCGGCTACAACCAGCTCGATCTGAAGGCGCTGCTCGACGCCATCCTCGCCGGCAAGACATGGTCGGACCTTGGCATCAACGAACTCTACGGCCGGGCACGCATCGTCTCGACTGACCCCAATCGCTCGAACTCCGGCTTCATGTTCGCCGGCCTCGTGCTCAGCCTGATGAGCGGCGACGTGGCAACGCAGGAACTGCTTGCCGAGCATGGCGAGCAGGCGAAGGCGATCTTCCGCAGCATGGGACTCAAATCGTCCTCATCGGGCAAGCTGTTCGATCAGTACATCGCCGGCGGCCTCGGCGCCGAGCCGATGGTGGTGGGCTATGAGAACCAGCTGGTGGAATGGGCGCTCGCAGATCCGGCGCGCTGGCAGCGCGTGCAGGCAGGCACCGGCGCCAAGCCGGAAATCCTCTACCCGCGCCCAACCGTCTATTCGGCGCATCCGCTGATCGTCATCGATCCGGCGGTCGACGCGCTGCTCGATGCGCTGAGCAGCCCGAAGCTGCAGGAACTCGCCTGGTCGAAGCACGGTTTCCGCGGGCCGCTCGGAACCGTTGCCGGCGACGCCGACGCAATTGCCGGCGTGCGGCCGGCCGAGATCGAAGCAGTGCTGCCGATGCCTTCGGCCGATGTGATGCTGTCGCTGCTTGCCCAGCTGGAAGGCTGAGCGGCGCCTATCCCTGCCCCATGCGGTTCCAGGCATCGAGCCCGGCGATCTTGTAGGCCTCGGCCAGGGTCGGGTAGTTGAAGGTATTGTTGACGAAGAAGTCGACCGTGCCGCCGAGATTTATCACCGCTTGGCCGATATGGATCAGTTCGGTGGCGCCCTCGCCGACGATATGGGCGCCGAGCAGCCGGCGCGTCTCGACCGAGAACAACAGCTTCAGGAAGCCTGAATTCACGCCCATGATGTGGCCGCGCGAGGTTTCGCGGAAGCGCGCCACGCCGACCTCGTAGGCGGCGCCGCTCTCGCGCACCTGCTCCTCCGACTGGCCGACCGTGGAGATCTCGGGCACGGCGTAGATGCCATAGGGAAAGGTTTCCGGCGGCGGCGGCAGGGTGACGCCGAAAGCATGACAGGCGGCCACCCTGCCCTGCTCCATCGAAGTCGAGGCAAGGCTCGGGAAGCCAATGACGTCGCCGGTGGCATAGATGTTGGGCACGCTGGTCTGGAACGTGTTCGCGTCGACCTTGATGCGGCCCCTGGAGTCGGACTCGATGCCGACCACGTCGAGGCCGAGGCTGCCAAGATTGCCGCTGCGGCCGGCGGCATAAAGCACGATCTCGGAGCGGATGGTGCGGCCATCGGCAAGGGTGACCTCGGCATAATCGGGCTTGGAGGTAATCTCCTTGACCGTGCTGCCGAGGCGGATCGTCATGCCGCGATCGCGCATCTGGTGGATGAAGTCGTCGACGATCTCGCGGTCGACGAAATCGAGGATGGTGTTGCGCGGCTCGACCAGCGTCACCGGCACGTCGAGGGCCGAAAAGATGGTCGCGTACTCGACGCCGATGACGCCGGCGCCGATCACGGTCAGCGTGCGCGGCAGCCGGTTGAGTTCCAGCATCTCGTCGCTGTCGAAGACGCGGGTCTTGTCGAACGGTACGTCGCGCGGCCGGTGCGGTCTGGTGCCGACGGCGATCAGCGCATTGGCGAAACCGACCTCGCTGTAATCGCCATTGTCGCTCGTCAGGCTGACCTTGTTGGGGCCGAGGAATTTCGCTGTGGAACGCGCGCTCTTGACGCCGTTGCGCATGAACTGGTGCTGCAGCACCTCGACCTCGTGGTCGAGCGTCTTGTGCAGCCGCTCGATGAGGTCGGTGACCGAGATGTCCTGCTTGACCCGGTAGCCGCGACCGTAGAAGCCACGCTCGCGCCAGCCTGAAAGGTTGAGCACCGTCTCGCGCAGTGTCTTCGACGGGATGGTGCCGGTGTGCACCGAGACGCCGCCGAGGCGACGCCCCCTGTCGACCACCAGCACCGACTTGCCAAGCTTGGCCGACTGCACCGCGGCGCGGCGTCCCGAAGGCCCGCTGCCGATGACCAGCATGTCATAGTCCATATTGCCCCATCCCCTCGGCGTCTTGCTGCGCCGCAGCAAGCTAACGCCATCCGAGCCGTGAATTCAACCGCTTCAGCGACCTCCGCACGTCGCAACCCGACCGACGATCTTGATTCCGCCATCGGCTTTCACCATTTCAATGGCGGATCGCCCGCACCCTATCGCGGGCCCGGTTACGAGGACATGACATGAACGCGCGTGTACTTGACGGCGAAATCATCACCAGCAGGCTCGACGACGTGCGCGCCTATGACGGCGTGCGCACGCGGCGCATCCTGGCTTGCATGATCGACTACCTGGTCATCGGGCTGCTCACCATCCCGTTCGCGATCCTGGTGTTCGTCTTCGGACTGCTGACGCTCGGCCTTGGCTGGATGCTGTTTTCGGTGCTCGTGCCGGCGGTCGCCGTCCTCTACATCTGGAACACGCTGGGCAGCGTCGACCAGGCCACCACCGGCATGAAGCTGATGGGCATCCGGCTCGACCGCCTCGACGGCAGCCGCATAGATGGGCTGACCGCCGTCGTGCATTCGGTGCTGTTCTGGGCCGGCAACGTCATTCTGACGCCGCTGGTGCTCTTGGTGACGCTGTTTTCGGACCGCAAGCGCACGCTGCACGACCTGGTGCTTGGCACAGTGGTCAGCCGCACCGACCACTAACGCCGCTCTCCGAAGGCCGGCGCGAGCGCTTATCCGCAAATATGAAGGACTTCGGTTGGCCGCCGCCTCATAATCCTGTTGAATTTTTCGCCAACCGGGCCAAAGGTAAGGCGATTCGCAGGAGCGTTTCCTAGACTCGATGACGCAGCATCCGACCCAGTCGCCGCAGTTCTTCCTGACCGCGCCGTCGCCGTGCCCGTATCTGGAGGGCCAGTTCGAGCGCAAGGTGTTTACCCACCTTGTCGGCGACAAGGCGCCCGAGATGAACGACCTGTTGACGCAAGGTGGCTTCCGGCGCTCGCAGAACATCGCTTACCGGCCCGCCTGCGAAACCTGCCGCGCCTGCGTGTCGGTGCGCATCCTGGCGCAGGAGTTCACCGCCAGCCGCAACATGAAGCGGGTGATCCAGCACAATGCCGACCTCGTCGGCGCCATGCACGACGCGCAGCCGTCGACCGAGCAGTATTCGCTGTTTCGCGCCTATCTCGACGCCCGCCACCGCCGCGGCGGCATGTCCGACATGACGGTGCTCGACTACGCCATGATGGTCGAGGACACGCATGTCGACACCAAGATCATCGAATACAGGCGGCGCGGCCCCGACACCTTCATCACCGGCAAGGGCCAGGGCGAGCTGATCGCGGTGGCGCTAACCGACAAGATGGCCGACGGTCTGTCGATGGTCTATTCCTACTTCAATCCGGACTTCGAGGACCGCTCGCTCGGCACCTTCATGATCCTCGACCATATCGCCCGAGCGAGAGCCATGGGCCTGCCCCATGTCTATCTCGGCTACTGGGTCAACGGCTCACGCAAGATGAGCTATAAAATGCGTTTCATGCCGCAGGAGCATCTCGGCCCGAAAGGCTGGGAACGCTACGACCACGAAGCGGTCACGCGCTGACTAACCCTTTCCAAGCCCGACCTAGAAGCAATTCCAGGAAAAGTGTGTAGCGGTTTTCCGTCCGGAATTGCGTAATCACTGCAAACTGTTTCAAGCAGCGGGATGCTGGTCTTGTCGCCGAACGGCGAGAGAATGCGCTGTCGCGCCGCCGGCTGTCCGCGCGAATTCATTGCGAGAATTACCGACATGTCCTCCCACCACGACCACCAGAAAGGCCTTCTGCTCACCGCCATTGGCGGCCTGACGCTGACCGTCGACATCCCGCTGATCCGGCTCGCCCATGGCGAGGCATGGACAATCCTGTTGCTGCGCACCGGCACAACTTTCCTTGCCGGGATTCTCATCTGGACGGTCTGGCGCTCGCTGAGCGACCGGGCGCCGCAACTCGTTCCCGGCCGGGCGGGGCTTGCGGTGGCGACGCTTTACGGGCTCGGCTCGATCGCCTTCATCACCGCCGTCTACAACACCTCGACCGCCGACCTCGTCTTCATCCTCGCCTTCACCACCATGTTCTCGGCGTTGCTGTCCTGGCTGTTCCTGAAAGAACGGCCACGGCCGCTGACGCTGGTGGCGCTGGCGGTGATGATCCTCGGCGTCGCCATCATCGTCGGCGACTCCATCGGCAGCGGATATCTGTTCGGCGACGTCATGGCCCTGTGCTCCGCGCTCTGCGTCGCCTGCGCGATCACCATCTCACGCGCCAGCGGCAAGGACATGGGCTTCACCTCGCTTATCGGCGTGGTGCTGCCCTTCACCGTCGCCGCCTTCATGGTCTGGAAGACCGGCTTTCAGGTGGATGCGCCGTGGTGGATCATCTTCAACGGCGCCGTGATCATGCCGGTCTCCTTCTTCTGCCTCGCCAACGGGCCGAAATACATCACAGGGCCGGAAGTGGCGATGTTCTACCTGTTGGAAACGGTGCTGGCGCCGGTCTGGGTCTGGATGATCTTCGCCGAGACCCCGTCGCGCAACAGCCTGATCGGCGGCGCGATGCTGATCGTGACGCTTGTCGGCCATTCGCTGTGGCAGTTGCATGAGGGGCGCAAGCGCCGCGCCACGCTGGCGGTCAGTCACCCGGTCTGAAGCTTCTTCTTTTCGGCGGCGATCTCGATCTGCGGCGGGCCGTCCTTGGTCTCCGCAAGCGCCGTGGCGGCGGAATCGTCCATCAGCTCGACCTCGCGCAGCCACTCGCGCCAGATCGCGACCAGGAGCGCCATCAGCACGGGGCCGATGAACAGGCCGAGGAAGCCCATTGTCTTGACGCCGCCGATCAGGCCGAAAAAGGTCGGCAGGAAAGGCAATTTGATCGGCCCGCCAACCAGCTTGGGGCGCAGCGTCTTGTCGACGATGAAGAGCTCGACCGCGCCCCAGGTGAACAGCGCCAGCCCCGCCATCAGAGAGCCGCTGGCGGCAAGGTAGATCGACACCAGGGTGAAGGAGAGCGGTGCGCCGCCGGGGATCAGCGCCATGATGCCGGTCAATGCGCCAAGCGTCACCGGCGACGGCACGCCGGCCAGCCAGTAGGCGACGCCGAGCACCACTCCTTCGCCGATGGCGATGATGGTCATGCCGGTGACGGTGGACGAGATCGTCGCCGGCACCACGCGCGAGATCCGCTCCCAGCGGGTCGGCAGGATGCGCTCGCCGAGGCGGTCGACCTGCGCGGCGAAATGTTCGCCATCGCGATAGGCGAAGAACAGCGCGATCATCATGAACAGCAGCGTCAAAAGCAGGCCGAAGGCGCTGCCGCCGGCGGCGAGCGCGCCGCGATAGATACTGCCGATATTGGCGCCGCTGACCAATTGGATCAGCTCGCCGATGCCGCCGGGATGGCCGAGATTGGTCGTCCACTGCTCGTTCAGCCACTCACCGATAATGGGCATGGTGGCGATCCATTGCGGCGTCACCGCGCCGTGGCGGTTGGTCTCGATCGCCCAGCCGACCCATTCGCGCAGCTCATTGATGGCGTAGGTGCCGGCAAGCGCGATCGGCACCACCAGGAAGGTGAGGATGAAGAGGATGGCGAAGGTTGCGGCAATCGTGCGGTTGCCGCCGACGGCGGTGAGCAGGCGCCGGTAGAGCGGCCAGCTGGCGAAAGCGATGACCAGCGCCGCCAGCACCGGGAACAGGAAACCGTGGAAGAAATAGACGCCGGCGGCGACGATCAGCACCAGCAGCCAGCGCGCCGCCGACAGCGGCGGGATGACGGCGGCCCTGAGCGGCGTCGACAGGCCGAACAGCCGCTGCCCCGGTTTCTGGATCTCAGCCTGCTTCAAACGTGCATTTCTCCCCTGCCCGGGTTGCTTATGCACCATCATAGTGCAGCAATCGTGACGATAGTCCAAATGATTGGGCGGAGGCTTTTCCTTCTCCCCTTGTGGGAGATGGTGGATCGGCGCGCAGCGCCGAGACGGATGAGGGGTGCTGGAAGAAACGCGACGTCAAGAGATTCAAGGATTTGAAGCGCTTACATTCGAGAGGCAGCGATCCTTCCAACACCCCCTCATCCGGCCGAGCTTCGCTCGTCCACCTTCTCCCACAAGGGGAGAAGGTTGGGCGCTTCCGCTACCCGAACTTCCCCGTCCTCGGGAAACCCTTCGGCACCATGCGGCCGGCGGCGGCGCGGGCGCCGATCCATTCGGCCAGTTCCTCGCGCGAGCGGGTGAAGGTGCGGTCGGCCGAATCCTGCCACGACAGACCTGTCTCCAGCGTGAACGGCTTGATGTCCAGGACGCCGCCATCCTTGTATTTCTGCAAGCGCACGCCCTTGCCGCGCGCCATCTCCGGGATCTCGGCAAGCGGGAACACCAGCATCTTGCGGTTCTCGCCGACGATGGCGAGGTGGTCGCCTGAGAGCGGAATGCAGCGCTTGGCCTCGTCGGGCGCCTTGACGTTCATCACCTGCTTGCCCTTGCGGGTGTTGGCGACGACCTCTTCCTCCGGAACGATGAAGCCGTTGGCGTCGTAGGAAACCAGAAGCAGCTTGCGCTTCGGATCGTGGACGAATGCGGTGACGATGTCCTGGTCGTTCTCCATGTCGACGATGATGCGGATCGGCTCGCCATGGCCGCGCCCGCCCGGCAGCCGGTCGGCGCCGATGGTGTAGAACTTGCCGCCGGTGGTGAAGACCAGGATCTTGTCGGTGGTCTGGGCGTGGAAGGCTAGCTTGAGGCTGTCGCCTTCCTTGAAGGTGAACTGCGAATGGTCGGTCAGATGACCCTTCATCGCCCGCAGCCATCCCTTCTCGGAGACGACGACGGTGACCGGCTCGCGCTCGATCATGGCGTGCGCGATGTCGGTCAGGTCGTGCTCGGGCGCGTCGGCGAACTGGGTGCGGCGCCTGCCGAGCTCGGTCTCGGGCCCGAACTTGTCGCGGATGCTGGTGACTTCCCACGTGATCGTCGCCCACTGCTTGGCGTTGGACGCCAGCAGCGCCTCGATCTGCTTCTTCTCGGCGGTGAGCCCGTCGAACTCCTTGCGGATCTCGATCTCTTCCAGCTTGCGCAAGGCGCGCAGGCGCATGTTGAGGATGGCTTCGGCCTGGGTGTCGGTGAGCGACCAGCGGGCCATCATCACCTGCTTGGGCTCATCCTCCTCGCGGATGATCCTGATCACCTCGTCGATGTTGAGGTAGGCGATCAGATAGCCGGCGAGAATCTCGAGGCGCTTCTCGATCTCGCCGAGGCGGTGCTTCGAGCGGCGGATGAGTACGTCGCGGCGATGCTCCAGCCATTCCTTGAGCACGCCCTTCAGCGACAGCACGTTCGGCACCTTGCCGCGCGACAGCACGTTCATGTTGAGCGGGAAGCGGCTTTCGAGCTCGGTCAGCTTGAACAGCGATTCCATCAGAATGCCGGGATCGACGCTGCGGCTCTTCGGCACCAGCACGATGCGGATATCCTCGGCGCTCTCGTCGCGGATGTCTTCGAGCAGCGGCAATTTGCGCGCCATCAGAAGCTCGGCGATCTTCTCGATCAGCCTGGCCTTCTGGACACCATAGGGGATCTCGGTGACGACGATGCTCCAGGTGCCCCTGCCCTGGTCCTCCTGGCCCCATTTCGCCCTGACGCGGAAGCCGCCGCGGCCGGTTTCATAGGCTTCGAGGATCGATGCGCGGCTATCGACGATGATGCCGCCGGTCGGGAAATCCGGGCCCTGGACGAAGTCCATCAGCGCGGTCACCGGCGCGTCGGGATTCTCGATCAGATGCAACGCCGCGTCGCAGAGCTCGGCGGCATTGTGCGGCGGGATCGAGGTCGCCATGCCGACTGCAATGCCGGACGAGCCGTTGGCGAGCAGGTTGGGGAAGGCGCCGGGCAGCACGACCGGCTCCTCGTCCTCCTCATTGTAGGTCGGGCGGTAGTCGACGGCATCCTCGGTGATGCCGGCGAGCAGCTCCGTCGCCACATCGGTCATGCGCGCTTCGGTGTAGCGCATGGCGGCGGCGTTATCGCCGTCGATATTGCCGAAATTACCCTGCCCGTCGACGAGCGGGTAGCGCATCGAGAAATCCTGCGCCAGCCTCACCAGCGCGTCATAGATCGACTGGTCGCCATGCGGATGAAACTTGCCCATCACCTCGCCGACGATACGCGCGCATTTAGCGAAGCCCTGGTCGGGGTTGAGTCTCAGCAGCCGCATGGCATGCATGATGCGGCGATGGACGGGCTTCAGCCCGTCGCGCACATCCGGCAATGCCCGGTGCATGATGGTCGACAGCGCATAGGCGAGATAGCGCTCCTCGAGCGCCTTCTTCAGATCGACCGGTTCGATATGGTCACCGCCGCCATCCGAAGGCGGCAAAAGCCTTTTTCCCATGGGTTTGCACTAGCCGAGCGGGTGATTCGCGGCAAGCGCCGGCTGGCCTAATCCGCGCCTCTCAAGCCCACGGGTGTGACGGATTTCACGGAATTGGCGACGCTCGCCGGCCAATTTGCGGCCCAACTGCAACATCGATTGCCCGCATGACGGCGCCAGCCAACATCAACCTGTTACACGCCCTGTCTATGGCAGGGCGATGCCGCATGGAAACCCGATCTTCATGACAAATTCACCGCTTCAAGCGATGAGGTCGGCCCGCCATTTGCCTTTCACCGTGATTTTCGACCATTGTGCCGGGAGACACCTTTTTCCCGTCCAGTTCGTCGCGGAATGGTGATGGCGCATAGGATCAAGAAGCAATTTCAGGACAACTCTCAGGGGACTTCGTGATGACATTCCAACGCTCAACTCTCAAGAAACTGGCTTTCTCGACCTTCCTGCTGACGCTGCCGCTCAATGCCGCCTTCGCGCAGGACACCGCCGTCGCCGATCGCCTCAAGGCGGCGCTTGCCGCCCAGGGCGTCGACATCTCCTGGACCGGGGTGAGTGGCGACGAGTCCAACATGGTGCTGCAGGGCGTGGCCGTGAAGCCGGCCGGCGAGAAGGAGCCGCTGACCATCGGCGACGTCAAGCTCGAAGGCGTCAGCGAAGCCGATGGCGGCTATGACATCGAAACCGTCTCGACCGCGGCCCTCGAGCACAGCAAGGACGGCGTCACGCTGTCGCTCAGCCCGTTCGTGATCCATGACATGACGGTGCCGGCCGAAGGCGCCACTGGCCCGCTCGGCTCGCTGATGATGTACAAGTCGGCCGAGCTCTCCAACATGACGGTCAAGGTTGCCGACAAGACCGCCTTCTCGATGGACGGACTTGCCATCGAGGTCAGCCCGCCGGAGGACGGCAAGGCGATGGAATTTTCCGGCACGACGGAAAAGTTCAATGCCGACCTGACCCTGGTCGAAGACCCCAAGTCCAAGGAGGCCATCGAAGCGCTCGGATACCAGAACATTTCGGGCAATATCGACATCGCCGGCACGTGGCAGCCGGCGGACGGCAAGATGGAGCTGTCGAAATACGACATTGCGGTCGACAATGCCGGCAAGCTCGGCATGACCTTCGGCCTCGGCGGCTATACGCTCGACTTCATCAAGTCGCTGCAGGAGATGCAGAAGAAGATGGCCGCGCAGCCCGAAGGCGCCGACAATTCGGCGCAGGGCATGGCCATGCTCGGCCTGTTGCAGCAGCTTTCGTTCAACAGCGCCTCGATCCGCTTCGACGACGATTCGCTGACCAACAAGGTGCTGGACTATGTTGGAAAGCAGCAGGGCATGTCGGGCAAGGACATCGCCAATCAGGCCAAGGCGATCGTGCCGTTCGGCATGGCCCAGCTCAACAATCCTGAGCTGACGGCCGAGGTAACGGCTGCGGTCGGCAAATATCTCGACGATCCGAAGAGTCTGGAGATTTCGGCCGAGCCACCGGCTGCGGTGCCGTTCGCGCTGATCATGGCCGGAGCGATGTCGAACCCGCTCGACCTGCCGAAGACGCTTGGCGTCAAGGTCAAGGCGAACGAGGACTGATCGGACTAGCTGCCTTCTCCCCGTGATACGGGGAGAAGGTGCCGGCAGGCGGATGAGGGGCAGCGCCGACGCCTGCAAATATGAAATTCAGTTTCTGACCCGATTGCCTGTCAGAAGGCTTCAGCTGCCACGACCGCTCGCAAATCACCGACGTCCGCGCTGCCCCTCATTGTCCTGCCGGACATTTCTCCCCGTATAGAGACGGGGAGAAAGAGCAGTTGCAACGCTGCCGTCAGTCCTTCTTTGCCACGGCGACGCGCAGCGACAGTTCGCGCAATTGCTGCGGCGTGGCTTCCGCGGGCGCGTTCATCAGAAGGTCGTAGGCCTGCTGGTTCATCGGGAACATGGTGACCTCGCGCAGGTTCTTGGCGCCGACCAAGAGCATCACGATGCGGTCGATGCCGGCCGCCATGCCGCCATGCGGCGGCGCACCATACTGGAAGGCGCGATAGAGGCCGCCGAAGCGCTCCTCGACGGTGGCGCGGTCGAGTCCGACCGTCTCGAAGGCCTTGACCATGGTCTCCGGCAGATGGTTGCGGATGCCGCCGGAGGCGATCTCGAAGCCGTTGCAGACCATGTCGTACTGGAACGCCTTGATGCCGAGCAGATCCTCGCCGCCCAGCGCCTCGATGCCGCCCTGCGGCATGGAGAACGGATTGTGGGCGAAGTCGATCTTCTTCTCTTCCTCGTTCCATTCGAAGAACGGGAAGTCGACGATCCAGCAAAGCTCGAAACGGTCGCGGTCGACGAGGTTCAGTTCCTCGCCGGCGCGGGTGCGCGCGGCACCGGCGAAGGAGACGAATTTCTTCGGGTCGCCGGCGACGAAGAAGGCGGCGTCGCCGTCGGCCAAGCCAAGCTGCTGGCGGACCGCCTCGGTGCGCACCTCGCCGATGTTCTTGGCGATCGGACCGGCGCCTTCGAGCTTGTCGCCTTCCTTGCGCCAGAAGATGTAGCCGAGGCCCGGCTGGCCCTCGCCCTGCGCCCACGAATTCATGCGGTCGCAGAAGGCGCGGCTGCCGCCGGTCTTGGCCGGAATGGCCCAGACCTCGGCCTTCGGATCATTGGCCAGGATGTTGGCGAACACCTTGAAGCCGGACTCGCGGAAATGATCCGATACGGCCTGCATCTCGATCGGGTTGCGCAGGTCCGGCTTGTCGGTGCCGTAGGTGCGCATCGCCTCGTCATAGGGGATGCGGCGGAATTTCTGCGTCACCGGCTTGCCGGCGGCGAAGCTCTCGAACACTTCGCGAAGCACCGGCTCCATGGTCGACAGCACATCGTCCTGCTCGACGAAGCTCATTTCGAGGTCGAGCTGGTAGAATTCGCCGGGCAGACGGTCGGCGCGCGGATCCTCGTCGCGGAAGCACGGCGCGATCTGGAAATAGCGGTCGAAGCCCGAGACCATGATCAGCTGCTTGTACTGCTGCGGCGCCTGCGGCAGGGCGTAGAAGGTGCCGGGATGGATGCGCGACGGCACCAGGAAGTCGCGCGCGCCTTCGGGCGAGGACGCGGTCAGGATCGGCGTCGAGAATTCGGTGAAGCCGACCTCGCCCATGCGCTTGCGCATCTCGGCGATGACCTTTGTGCGCGCCACGATGTTCCTGTGCAGCGTCTCGCGGCGCAGGTCGAGGAAGCGGTATTTAAGGCGGATGTCTTCCGGGTAGTCAGGCTCGCCGAACACCGGCAGCGGCAGTTCCTTGGCCGCCGACAGCACCTCGATCTCGCGCGCGAAAATCTCGATCTCGCCGGTCGGCAGGTTGGCGTTCACCGTCTCCGGCAGGCGCGCCTTGACCTCGCCGTCGACGCGGATGACCCATTCGCCGCGCACGGTCTCGGCGATCTTGAAGGCCGGCGAATCCGGATCGGCGACGATCTGGGTCAGGCCGTAATGGTCGCGCAGGTCGATGAACAGTAGGCCGCCATGGTCGCGCACGCGATGCACCCAGCCCGACAGCCGAACGGAATTTCCGACGTCGCTCTTTCTCAATTGGGCACAGGTATGGCTGCGGTAACGATGCATTGTCATGGATGAAGTCCGGATGCTGATTGCGGACCGAAGGCCCGCCTCGAAAATTGGCGCGAAAAGCGCATGGGAGGCCGGTTTTGTCAAGGCAAGCGGTCACGCGGTAGTGTCTCGGTTGAAATTGCAGAGCCGGTTGACAAAGGCCGCAGGCGGTCGCTCCATTAGATGTTCCTAAGATGGAGGCAGCGATGGCGTACACGTATCGGTGCAAGGACTATCCCGGGATGGAAGCCTGTCCGGGGAGGTTTACGGCAGAAAGCGCGGAAGAAGTCATGCAGCACGTTGAGCTTCACGCGAAGTCCGCGCATGGGGAAGACCCAAGCCAGTGGTCCACAGAGGATCGGCAACAACTACAAGCGATGATGATCGCCAGCTAGTTTTTGGACTGAGACGCCACCAGCCACACAGGCGTGCCGCTTTGGCCTCTCACGCGAAATGGATTTCAGCACCCTGGCGTTCGAAATCGGCGAGGATCGCGGCCGGCGCGGTCTTTTCGACCACCAGATGGCGGATCGCTTCGGGCTTGGCGACGCGGTAGGGCGCCGCTGTCGCCAGCTTGTCGTTGGTGACGGCGATGACAAGGCCGGCGCTGTTCCTGGCCATAGCGCGCTTCACCTCGGCCTCGGCCGAATCGAAGGCCGTCACGCCGCGCGCGGCGTCGAGGCCGCAGGAGCCCAGGAAACATAGATCGGCGCCAAGCTGCGAGACGGCCGCCAGCGTATCGGCGCCGACGCAGGTTCCGAGGTCGCGGACGAACCTGCCGCCGAGCACGATCAACGCGACCGACGGATGATCGGACAGCGCCGAGGCGACATCCAGCGAATTGGTGGCGATGGTCAGCTCGAGCTCGCGCGGAATGGCCCTGGCTATCGCCGCGTTGGTGGTGCCGCCATCTATGAACAGACTCTGTCCGGCGGAAAGCAGCCTCACTGCCGCGCTCGCCAGCCGCATCTTCTCCTCGACCGCGTGCCCGCTGCGCTGGCTGACTGTTGCCGCGGCCAAAGGTGCCGATGCGACCGCGCCGCCATAGACGCGGCGGCACTTGCCCGCTTTCGCCAGCTCCCTGAGATCGCGGCGGACCGTATCCTCGGAAACGCCGAAGTGGCTCGCCAGTTCTCCGGCCAGCACCCTCCCCTCGGCCGCAAGACGGTCGCGGATGATCTGCTGTCGTTGATCGGTCAGCATTGCATGATCCTGTTTTTGTTCTGCACGTTCTTGCATGTTTTGCACGTTTGTGCAAGGAGTGAGCCTTGTCGGACTGCTGGACAAGCCAGCCGTCGACCCACTTTCATTGAAAGCACCACGATGCGTTTTGGTCTCAGCCTTGCCCCTCAACACCGCGTCTATGCCGGGTTCGCGATCTATTCCTTCGCCATGGGCAACATCTTCCCGCGGCTCCCCGACATCAAGCGCGCCATGGAGATCGAGGACGGCACGCTCGGGCTCAGCCTGATCGGAACGCCGATCGGCACCTTGACGGCGCTGACGCTGGCGGCGCCGGTGCTTGAACGCGTCGGCTTCCGCCGCGCGCTGCTCGGCTTGGTGCCGCTCATCGCGCTCGCCTATGCCATCGCGGTGCACGCGCCGGGACCGCTTGCGCTGTTCCTGATGCTGCTTCCGGTCGGCCTTATGATCGGCAGCGTCGAGATCATTCTCAACGTCGAGGCTGACAGGACCGAGTTCCTGCTCGGACGCCGGATCATGAACCGGGCGCACTCGTTCTGGAGCATGGGCTTCTTCGGTGCCGGGCTGTTCGGCGGCGCGCTCGCGCATCTCGGACTGTCGCCACAACTCCATCTCGCCGTCGTCGTGCCGATGGTGGGCCTGTCGATGATGCTCTTTCTCGGTGGCTACGAGCCGGCGCCCGCCCGTCAAACCGGCACCGGCGATGCCGCGCCCATGTTCGCGCGGCCGACATTGCCGATCCTGGTCCTCGTCGCGGTGACACTGTCGGCGATGCTGCTGGAAGGCGCCAGTATCGACTGGTCGGCGATCTACATGCGCACCGTGTTCGACACGGGTCCCTTCGTCGCCGGCTGCACGGTGGCGCTGTTTGCGTTTTCGCAGGCGACGACGCGCTTCTTCGCCGACAGTTTCGTCGACCGCCATTCGCCAAGCGGCGTGGCACGCGTGCTGCTGGCGACAATGGCCGCGGGCGTGCTCATCGTCTTTTTCTCGCCTGCGCCGGCTGTCTCGATGCTGGGTTTTGCGCTTCTGGGCATCGGCACAAGCGCCATCTTCCCGCTGGCGATCTCCGCCGCCGCGCAGCGCACGGACCGCTCCGCGGCGATTAACGTCGCGGCGTTGTCGCAGATCTCCTTCGTCGCCTTCCTGCTCGGCCCGCCGCTGCTCGGCTTCGTCTCGGATCATTGGGGCATCCGCTCGGCCTTCGGCATCGGCATCCCGTTCATCGTGCTCAGCCTGCTGACCGCCGGCTCGCTTGGCCGGCGGCCGGCCAAGTCGGCCGCGCCGGCGGACGAAGCGCCCGATCCGGCGCGGAAGATGCTGCCGCAAGCCGGCGAGGCGTGAGCGGCACTTCCGTTGTCAGCCGATGCGCTCGCACACGTGTGGCGCGTCGCGGCTGCCACCCTTTACAGCGATGCGACAGCCCCGATTCCCCGGCGGACCGCCTCGCGGTAAGCCAGGTCGGCCGCCACCATGTCCTCCATGGCAACGCCCATTGCCTTGTAGACGGTGATCTGGTCGGCGCTAACCCGGCCCGGCCGCGCCCCGAGCAGTATATCGCCAAGTTCGGCTCCGGTTTCCGGATCGATGCCAGCCAGTTCACAGGAACCGACCGGCGTCGGGGCAAATGCATCGCTTGTCTCGACGAAAAGGCTGGCCTTGCCGACAAGCTCGACCGGCAATTCGCCACCGGGTGGCGCGACGCCGACCGACGAGACATGCGTGCCGGGCCGCACCCATTGGGCCGAAATCACCGGCTCAAAGGAATGCGTTGCCAGGCAGACAACATCCGACGAGCGCACCGCGGCCTCGATATCGCTGACGGCAACAATACCCGGATGTAGCGCCGCAAGCGCCTGCGCATCCGCGAACTCCTTCGAGACAATGCGGATCTCGGCGAAGTCGCGGACCAGTGGCAGAAGGCGCAGGTGCTGGCCGGCCTGGACGCCGGCGCCCACCACAGTCGCGACCTTGACGTCGCGCCGGGCCAGTTCGCGCACCGAGAGCACGGCCGAGCCGGAAGTGCGCACGGCGGTGATGTAGGTGCCATCCATGACGCAGACCGGCAATCCCGTCTGCGGGTCGAACAGATGGATGGTGGCGAGATGGCTTGGGATGCCTCTGGCGATATTGCCCTCGAATACGTTGACGATCTTCACCGTCAGATGCATGCCCGCCATCCAGGCCGGCATCGCCGGCGAATAGCCGGCCTGCGGAATGTCGAGCTGGGGCCGCGCCGGATTGACGACCTTGCCGCCAGACAGCGCCTGGAAGCCGTCCGCCAGTACGTCGAGAAGCCGGCGGAGGTCGATGCAGGCTTTCACCTCGGCCTCGCTCAATATGCGCACCGGCGTGTCACCCTTGGCGTGGGCGTTGCGGTAGTTCGAAATGGCTGATGTCATGGGGTCTTGCCCTGGTCTGGTTGAGTTGCCCATGAACGATATTGCCACCTGACAGCGTGATGAAATATGCTGTTTTGACCATTTCCGCGTGACTATCACGC
Source organism: Mesorhizobium sp. M4B.F.Ca.ET.058.02.1.1 (assembly GCF_003952505.1). Classification (NCBI taxonomy): domain Bacteria; kingdom Pseudomonadati; phylum Pseudomonadota; class Alphaproteobacteria; order Hyphomicrobiales; family Phyllobacteriaceae; genus Mesorhizobium; species Mesorhizobium sp. M4B.F.Ca.ET.058.02.1.1. Next base: position 1,263,875 of record NZ_CP034450.1, read on the forward strand.
AATACTTGGCCAAAAAGTGTGAGTACTGAAATGGACGATCTCGACCGTATCGACCGCTCGTTGCTGCGTTTGTTGCAGGAGGATGGCCGCCGCACCACGCTCGACCTCGCCCGCCGGGTCGGGCTGTCGCCGACGGGCGCCTCGCAGCGCATCAGGCGGCTGTTCAGCGAAGGCTTCATCCGGGCGGTGCGGGCCGTCCTCGACCCGGCCAAGATCGGCAAGGCGCAACTTGTCTTCATCGAGGTTCGGCTCGACCATACAGCGCCGCATGTCTTCGACCGCTTCGCCGAGGCTGTGTTGCGGGCGCCCGAGATCATCGAATGCCACATGGTGGTTGGCGGCTTCGACTACCTGGTCAAGGCGCGCATCGCCGACATGGCAATGTTCCAGGATTTCCTGCAGCGGGTCATCCTGCCGCTGCCGGGGGTCCGGGAAACGCACACCTACGCTTCGATCGCCAATGTGAAACCCGACGCCTTGTTGCCGATCTGAATTGGCGCAGAGGCACGCGTTCCAAGACGCTTGTCATTCCGTGACCGCAATCGACGCCTCTCCGCGCTGAAACTCCAGCGAGAGCGCCGCGGGTCGCCACTGGCCCGCTGCTCTCCCGGAATTGCCGCTGGCATTGGCGGTGGCGATGGTCCAAGAAGGATCCCCAACATGTGATTGCCTTCCCCTCATGTCCTCGATCCGCCCGCTTATCCCGCTCCTCATTGCCGCCGGTATCCTGCTCGGCGGCAATGGACTGCAGGGCACGCTGATCGCGCTGCGCGGCGCGCAGGAGGGCTTTTCCGCCCCCGTCATCGGCCTTATGGGCACTTTCTATTTCGCCGGCTTCCTGCTCGGCTGCCTGGCCGTTACCCGCATCCTGAAGGCAGTCGGCCATGTCAGGACCTTCTCGGCGCTCGCCGCCACCGCCTCGGCCGGCACGCTGCTGCTTGTGCTGGTCATCGATCCTATCATGTGGTGCGCGGTGCGCTTTGCCGGCGGGTTCTGCTTCGCCGGCCTGTTCACCGTGATGGAAGCCTGGCTCAACTCCGGCGTCACCAACAAGGACCGCGCGCGCGTGCTTGCCATCTACCGCATGGTCGACATCGGCTCGGTCACCAGCGCGCAGTTCCTGATCCCGATCTTCGGCGCCGGCGGCTTTGCCATCTTCGCCATCATGTCGATGATGATCACGCTGTCGCTGGTGCCGGTCTCGCTCGGCGACCGCTCCAACCCGACGCCGCCGGAAGACGTCAAGCTCGACCTGCCGCGCGTCTGGCGCATCTCGCCGCTCGGCTCGATCGGCTGCATCGCGGTCGGCGTCACCAATAGCGCCTTCCGCACGCTCTCGCCCGTCTATGCCGAGCAGATCGGCATGTCGGTCGCCGATGTCGTGACCTTCGTCAGCGTCGGCATCTTCGGCGGCGCTCTCATCCAGTATCCGCTCGGCTATCTCTCCGACCGCCGGGACCGGCGCTCGGTGCTGCTGGCGACAACCTGCTGCGCCATGGTGGCGGCATTGGCACTGGTGTTCGTGGCCGGCGCCGACCCATTCCTCAACTTCGTCATCGTCTTCATCTTCGGCAGTTTCGCCATGCCGCTCTTTTCGCTGTCCGCGGCGCATGCCAACGACCGCGCCGACAAGGGCGAGTTCGTGCTGATCAACGCGGCGCTGATGCTGTTCTACTCCTTCGGCGCCATCGGCGGCCCGTTCGCGGCCTCGGCGGCGATGCAATATTTCGGACCGGGCGCCCTGTTTGTGTTCAGCGCCGTCGTCTATGCGGTGCTGATCCTCGTCATCCTCTACCGCATGCAGGTGCGCTCCGGCGTGCCGGCCGACAGACGCAGCCCTTTCACCGCGCTCTTGCGCACATCGACGGTGTTCGCGCGGCTGGCGCGGCGCAGCGGCGATTCCGATGGATCGAGCGAGCCATGACCTTGCGGCGGCTTGACGAAAGCGCCCGCGGCTGAAATTGAAAGGGACCTAATTTGTTCTTAAAAGCGATTTGATGCACGTCATCACCACCCAAGCTGAGCTCGAGAGCGCCATCGCCGCGTTCGAAAAGTCGGAATTCGTCACCGTCGATACCGAGTTCATCCGCGAGACGACATTTTGGCCGATCCTGTGCCTGATCCAGATGGCCTCGCCCGGCCTGACCGCGCTGATCGACCCGCTCGCGCCCGACATCGACCTGAAACCGTTCTTCCGGCTGATGGCCAACGAGGCCGTGGTCAAGGTCTTCCACGCCGCGCGCCAGGACATCGAAATCATCGTCCATCTCGGCGATCTCATGCCGCACCCGGTGTTCGACACCCAGGTGGCGGCGATGGTCTGCGGCTTCGGCGACAGCGTCTCCTACGACCAGCTGGTGCAGCGCATCACCGGTGCCCGGCTCGACAAATCCTCGCGTTTCACTGACTGGCGCCACCGGCCGCTCTCCGACAAGCAGCTCGACTACGCGCTCGCCGACGTGACCCATCTGATTGAGGTCTACAGGAAGCTCAGCGCCGAGCTCAAGCGCGAGAACCGCGCCCATTGGCTCAACGAGGAAATGGAGGTGCTGACCTCGCGCCAGACCTACGATCCGCACCCCGAGGATGCCTGGAAGCGTCTGAAGATGCGGCTGCGCAAGCCGCAGGAGCTGGCGATCGTGCAGGCGGTCGCCGCCTGGCGCGAACGCGAGGCGCGCGAGCGCGACGTGCCGCGCGGCCGGGTGCTGAAGGACGATGCCATCTATGAGATCGCGCAGCAGGCGCCGCGCGATTCCACCGCGCTCGGCCGGCTGCGCACCACGCCGAAAGGTTGGGAGCGCTCGGCGACCGCAACGGCGCTGCTGGGCGCCGTCACCACCGCGCTTGCCCTGCCCAGGGAGGCGATGCCGAAGCTGCCGAAGACGTTCCAGCCGCCCGAAGGTTCGAGTGCCGCGGCGGAGCTGCTCAAGGTGCTCTTGCGCATGATCGCCGAAAAGGAAGGCGTCGCCTCGAAGGTGCTCGCCTCCAGCGACGATATCGACCGCATCGCGGCCGAGGGCGAGGATGCCGATGTGCCGGCTCTTCAGGGCTGGCGGCGGGCGGTGTTCGGCGAACAGGCGCTGAAGCTGGTGCGCGGCGAGATCGGCATTAAGTTCGACAAGCGCAAGATTGCGCTGTTCGACCTGTAGCATCTTCCCTTCTCCCCAAGATGGATCGCCGCGCAGCGCCGAGACGGATGGCTGGAAGAAATGCGATGTAGCAAAATCGAGCGATTTTAAGCACTTGCGTCGCCAGCGCCTCACTCCGTCCGACACCCTCATCCGACCGAGCCTTGCTCGGTCACCTTCTCCCACAAGGGGAGAAAGTGAGCCAAGGTCGATTCAGCCCGCCCCAAGAAGGTGCAACGCGAACAACACCCAGGCCAGCAGTAGAACCACCGCGCCGAAGAAGAAGACGGAGCTGCGGTGGCGCAGGTTGTTGCTGCTGAGATGCACCCAGGCGTGGGCATAGCGCGACAGGATGAATATCCACGCCAGCGTAAGCGTCAAATAGTTGACGCCGTTGGTCACGAACAGCGCCAGGCACAGCGCGTGAAACAGCACCGGCAATTCGAACTGATTGATCAGATTGTTGGCGACGGTGACGCAGGAGGCCGGCTCGGTGGTGCGGACCTTGTACTGGCCGACCTTTGCCTCGCCTGACTTGACGGCAAAGTACCGGCGCCGGGCCATCACGAGATAGACAATATAGACCAGCAGAACATGCGCCAGCATCGGCCAGAAGATCGCGGTCTGGCTCACGGCCGCTCGCCGCCCTGCCCGGCCTGCCGCTGATCCGCCAGGTAGAAGACCGCAATGACTCCCACCGGGATCCCCAGCAGCGCGAATTTGGTGACGGTCAGGGCCGAAGCGAAGGCGAGCGAATCGGGATTGGCCGACTGGAAATCGGACAGCAGCCGCGCCACGGCGAGATTCTGCGCGTAGTCGGCCAGCGTATAGGGCAGCACGAGCACGAGGGCCAACAGCGACTGGGCGGGGGCGGCCATCGTCCGGAATTTGGCCAGCCGGCGCCCGGTGACCAGGAGGAGGCTGAGCAGGGTCAGCGACAGGAGCGCCGGGAACAGGAGGTCGAAGGTCAGATAGTGCCAAACGAGGATGATCTCGCCGCCGCGCCGGCCAAGCGCGGTGAGCCAGGCCATGCCTTCATCCGGGGTGAAGCCGGCAAGGCGCATGTCGAGCGACGGCAGTCCGCCGCTCAAGCGGCGGAAATAGAAGAATTCCAGCAGGGTCATGGCGACAAAGACCGCCAGCGTGACGAACGAGAGCGCTGCGGTGTGGCGCGACAGCCGAAGCGCTGTCGCCGTCAGGTTGCGCCAAAGCCTGTAACGATCCCGTTGATCAGGCTCGGCGGCCTGATCAAATTCCGCCCGGATAGTTCGGGCTTTCGCGGGTGATCGTGACGTCATGGGCGTGGCTTTCACGAAGTCCGGCGTTGGATATGCGCACAAAGGTGGCGCGTTCGCGGAAATCGGCAAGATCGCGGCCACCGACATAACCCATAGCGGCTTTCAGGCCGCCTGCAAGCTGGTGCAGCACGCCAGCCACAGGTCCTTTGTAGGGAACCTGCCCTTCGATGCCTTCCGGGACCAGTTTCAGCGTGTCGCGGACCTCGGCCTGGAAGTAGCGATCGGCCGAGCCGCGCGCCATGGCGCCGACCGAGCCCATGCCGCGATAGGCCTTAAACGAGCGGCCCTGGTGCAGATAGACCTCGCCCGGGCTCTCGTCGGTGCCGGCCAGCAGCGAGCCGATCATGGCGGCGCCGGCGCCGGCGGCGAGCGCCTTGGCGAGATCGCCCGAATATTTGATGCCGCCGTCGGCAATCACCGTCACGCCCTTTTTGTGCGCCGTCTCGACCGCCGACATGATCGCCGAAAGCTGCGGCACGCCGACGCCGGCGACGATTCGCGTGGTGCAGATCGAGCCTGGACCGATGCCGACCTTGACGGCGTCGGCGCCGGCGTCGATCAGCGCCTGCGTGCCTTCCGCAGTGGCTACGTTGCCGGCCAGGATGCGCACCGAATTCGAAAGCTTCTTCGCCCGGGTCACCGCGTCCAGCACGCGCTGCGAGTGGCCGTGCGCGGTGTCGATGACCAGAAGATCGACGCCGGCATCGATGAGGCGTTCGGCACGCTCGAAGCCGTCATCGCCGACGCTGGTGGCGGCGGCGGCGCGTAGCCGTCCCTGCGCATCCTTGGTGGCGTGCGGGTTGAGCTGCGACTTCTCGATGTCCTTGACGGTGATCAGGCCGACGCAATTGCCCTTCCTGTCGACGACGACCAGCTTCTCGATGCGGTGCTTGTGCAAGAGCCGCTTGGCCTCGTCCTGGTCGACATTCTCCTTCACCGTGATCAGGTTCTCGCGGGTCATCAACTCATAGACCTTCTGCGAGGGATCGGAAGCGAAACGCACGTCTCGGTTGGTCAGGATGCCGACCAGCCGGCCGACCGTATGGCCGCCGGTGCCGCCGTTCTCGACCACCGGAATGCCCGAAATCGAGTAGGTGCGCATCAGCGCCAGCGCGTCGGCGAGCGTGGCGTCCGGACCGATGGTGACGGGATTCACCACCATGCCGGATTCGAACTTCTTCACCTGGCGGACCTGCTCTGCCTGCTCGGCCGGCGAGAAATTGCGGTGGATGACGCCGATGCCGCCGGCCTGGGCCATGGCGATAGCGAGCCGGGCCTCGGTGACGGTGTCCATGGCGGCCGACAGGATCGGCACGTTGAGGTCGATGTCGCCGGCGATGCGGGTGCGGATGTCGGTCTCGCCGGGCATGACCTCGGAATGACCGGGCTGCAGCAGCACGTCGTCAAAGGTCAGCGCCAGCGCGCCGGTGGACGTTTCGATGATTTTTGCCATGGCCAGTCCTTCGAACACGAAAAAGCCTGGGGAATACAAAAAAGCGCTGGACCGTTATGGACAGCGCCGACTCGTTTCTTCCCTTTCAGGATTGGCGCTGGCTGGTAACACGTCGCGATGACATTGAAAAGACGATGATTGCATGTCATCGCAAGTGCTGGGTTGCCCCTGATGGCGGCCACGAAGGACTGCGGTCGCATGACCTGATCGCAATTGCCCGCTTTTTGGGTGGCGGCGGCACAGCGATCAGAACCGGTGAATGCTCGATCTCTTCGCCGGCGCGGGCGGGTGCTCGACGGGGCACCCTGTTACATTTTGATCTAGGGTTGCGTCGGAACGTTGATTGGCTCGACTGACCTGATGCCGATGACATATGGCCACCAGGGGTTGCGGTCGCGCAAAAGTGACAGCAATTTAATGCGACACTCGGGCCAATGCGTGATAACCGCCCGGGCATGCCGGCTCGCCCCCAAGCCAGGCTCCAGATTCGTGAAGACAAATCAGGGCGTTCCCTTGAACCGCATCATCCCGCTCATCCTGGCGGTCGCACTTTTCATGGAGAACATGGATTCGACCGTGATCGCGACGTCGCTGCCGGCGATCGCCGTCGACATCCACACCAGCCCGATCGCGCTCAAGCTGGCGCTGACCGCCTATCTGGTGTCACTGGCGATCTTCATTCCGATCAGCGGCTGGATGGCGGACCGGTTCGGCGCCAAGAACGTCTTTCGCGCCGCGATCGGCGTCTTCATCGTCGGCTCGGTGGCTTGCGCCATATCCAATTCACTGCCGGCCTTTGTCGTCTCGCGCTTCCTGCAAGGTATCGGCGGCGCGATGATGACTCCGGTCGGCCGCCTGGTGCTGGTACGCGCCACGCCGAAGAGCGAGCTGGTCGCGGCGATGTCCTGGCTGACCGTGCCGGCCCTGGTCGGACCGCTCGTCGGTCCACCGATCGGCGGCTTCATCACCACCTACTTCACCTGGCACTGGATCTTCCTGATCAATGTGCCAATCGGGCTTATCGGCATCTGGCTCGCCACCCGCTTCCTGCCGGAGACCGAGCCCGCCGAGACGCCGCCGCTGGATTTCCCCGGCTTCGTGCTGAGCGGGCTTGCGGCATCGGGCGTCGTTTTCGGCCTGTCGGTGGTCAGCCTGCCGGCCTTGCCGCCGATCGCCGGCTTCATCACCGTGGCGGTCGGGCTGGTGTCGGGCGTGCTCTATCTTCTGCATGCCAGGCGCGCTGAAAATCCGCTGCTTGCGCTGGATCTGTTCCGCAACCAGGTGTTCCGCTCCTCGGTGCTCGGGAGCTCGCTGTTTCGCATCGGCATCGGCGCGGTGCCGTTCCTTTTGCCGCTGATGTTCCAGATCGGTTTCGGGCTGACGCCATTCCAGTCGGGCATGATCACCTTCGTTTCGGCGATCGGCGCCATCGGCGTGAAATTCGTCACCGCGCTGATCTTCAGGCTTGCCGGCTTCCGCCGGGTGCTTATTTCGGGCTCGCTGATCGCGGCCGGGTCGATCGCCATCTATGGGCTGTTCACCCCCGAAACGCCCTATGCGCTGATGCTTGTCATATTGCTGGTTGGCGGCTTCATCCGCTCGATGTTCTTCACCGGCGTCAACGCGCTCTCCTATGCCGAGGTGTCGGCCGAAGATACCAGCAAGGCAACGCCGATCACGGCGGTGTTCCAGCAGCTGTCGATCGCGCTCGGCGTGGCGCTGGCCGGCGGTATCCTGGAAGTCTCGACGTCGATTCATGGCGGGCCGCTGACACTCAGCGACTTCCATGTCGCCTTTTTCATCGTGGCGGCGGTGTCGGCGGTGGCTTCGCTGACGTTCATGCGGCTGGCGTCCGATGCCGGCAACGCCGTGTCGGGGCATGGCAGGCTGGCAACACCGAAGACGCTGGAACCGGCGAGGTCGCCGGGGGAGTGAAGCGCCACTCCTTCTCCCCCTGTGGGAGAAGGTGGATCGGCGCGCGGCGCCGAGACGGTTGAGGGGTGCGCCACGGATCGCCGTCTTTGCCAAGCCGGATTACCCCTCATCCGGACCGCTGCGCGGCCACCTTCTCCCACAGGGGAGAGGGGAAAGGCGCTAGCCCTTAAAATCCTTCGCCAGCAGATAGAGCTCCACCGATTCATCCCGCGAGGCCGGCGGCTTGACGTGGTGGACCGAGCGGAAGTTCTGCTTCAACACAGACAGCAGCTCGTTCTCCGCACCGCCCTGGAAAGTCTTGGCGAGGAAGTGCCCGCCGGGCTTCAACACCGAGAGCGCGAAATCGGCGGCCACTTCGCACAGATGCATGGTACGCAGGTGATCGGTGCGGCGATGGCCCGTGGTGGGCGCCGCCATGTCCGACAGGACGACGTCCGGCTGGCCGCCAAGCGCCTCCGACAGCTTCTGCGGCGCCTCGGGGTCGAGGAAATCCATCAGCAGCACCGGGGCGCCCGGCACGGCGTCCATTTCCAGATAGTCGATGCCGACGACATGCGGGTTCTCCGCCGTCGACTTCGTCCGCGCGGCCGCCACCTGGCACCAGCCCCCGGGGGCGGCGCCGAGGTCGATCACCTTCATGCCCGGCTTCAGCAGATGGTGCTTGTCGTCGATCTCGATCAGTTTGTAGGCAGCGCGGGATCTGAATCCGTCCGCTTTCGAGCGCTGCACATAGGGATCATTCATGTGGCGCTCGAGCCAGCGGCGCGAGGATTCCTTCAGGCCGCTCTTCTTCTTGATCCGGGTCTTCAGCACCCGAATGCCGCCACCCGGCTTTTCCGGCTTCCTTGCCATTAGCGACCCCGCCCGTCGCTGCGCCAGACGCCGTCATCGGCCATCAGCTCACTCAAGATGCCCTCGCGCAGGCCCCGGTCGGCGACGCGCAGCCTCTCTGACGGCCAGACTCCGCGGATCGCCTCCAGGATGGCACAGCCGGCGAGCACGAGATCGGCGCGGTCGGCGCCGATGCAAGGGTTGGCGACACGCTGCTGAAAATCCCAGCCGACCAGTTTCTCGACCATGCGGTCGACGCTCTGCCGGTCCATCCACAGGCCGTCGACCCGGCGGCGGTCATAGCGCTCAAGTTCGAGATGGACGCCGGCGAGCGTCGTCACCGTGCCCGAGGTGCCGAGCAAGTGGAATTTCGGACTGGCGAGAACATGCGCGAGCCGGTCGCGTCCATCGAAGGACTTCAGCCGCGCCGCCACGTCCTCGACCATTGCGGCGAAGGTCTTGCGCGTCACCGTGCGGCCGCCGAAGCGCTCGGCCAGCGAAACGACGCCGACGGGCAACGATGTCCAGGAGACGATGTGGTTGGCGAGCCGCGGCGAGCGATGGCCGGTAAGGTCGATCAGCGCAATCTCGGAGGAGCCGCCGCCGATATCGAACAGCACCACGCCCTGCGTGTCACGCTCGACCAGCGAGCCGCAGCCCGATACCGCCAGCCTGGCCTCGGTCTGGCGGTCGATGATCTCCAGCTTCAGCCCCGACTCGCGCTCGACACGATCGAGGAACTCGACACCGTTTTCGGCCGCGCGGCAGGCTTCCGTCGCGATCAGCCGCGCCTTCCTGATCTTGCGGTTGCGCAATTTCTCGCCGCACACCTTGAGCGCCTCGACGGCGCGGTCCATCGCCGCCTGACCAAGCCGACCGGTTGCGGTCAGCCCCTCGCCCAGCCTGACGATGCGCGAGAAGGCGTCGATGACGCGGAACTGGCCGTGGCGCGTCGGCACTGCAACCAGCAGGCGGCAGTTGTTGGTGCCAAGATCGAGCGCGGCGAAGACAGGCAGTTCCTGCTGCGGCGGGCGCGGCCCGCTTTGCATCGGCCTGCCCTGTGCGGCGGGCGGAGGCGGCGGGACTGGCGCTGGCAGCGGCTGCCCGGCTGGCGCACTGGCGGCGGGCGCCGATTGCCCCGCAGTCGCGGCATGATTGTCGTCGCGGGCGAAAACCTTGCGCCCACGCCTGCGTTTGCGGCGCTTGCGGCTCTTGCTTTTCTGCTGCTGGGCGTCGCCCGGGGCATGCCTGCCGCCCGGCCCCGCATGGCGATCATGATGCCGCCCCGCGGATGGGCCCGCCGAATCGGGCGGCGAAGCCCTGGACACGCCCACTTCCGGCGCGCGAGCGCCGGTGTCGTGGTCTTCCACTGTCGTTCCTTCCGGCACCGCGCGAACCGGGAACGGACGCAGCAGGCGCTTTTATTGTTTCAAGTTGCCGCCAGACTAACAGCGCCACGCGGGATCACCAAGAGCGCATGCGGCGAATTTTGCCGATGCCGCGGCTGCGACGGCTTCGCAGTTGAATAGCCGGCTTCAATCAGGCATGTCTCAAAAGAGGGACCGAGAGGGCCGGGCAACATCAACCAATGAGCCGCAACGCATGATGGCAACGCCATGAACTGGAGGCGTTATTTCTGGCCGGTCGTCGGCATCGCGGCGGTGGTGTTCTCGCTGTGGCTGCTCATCCACGAACTGCGCGGCATCTCGCTCGACGACGTTTGGGCCGGCATCGTCGCGATCCCCGCGCGCGGCTGGATATTGGCGGCGCTGAGCTCGGTGATCGCCTACGCTTCGCTTGCCGGTTACGATCACATCGCGTTGCTCCACATCGGCAAGAAAGTGTCGTGGCTGTTCGTCACCTTCTGCTCCTTCACAACCTACGCGCTGTCGCACAACATTGGCGGCTCGGTAATCTCGGGCGCCGTGATCCGCTATCGCGCCTACGGCACCAGGGGGCTGACCGGTCAGGATGTCGGCGTTCTCGTGGCGATCTGCTGGATCACCTTCGTGCTGTCCAGCATCTTCCTCGGCGGGCTCGTGCTGGTGCTGGAGCCCGAGGTCATCGACCGTTTCTCAGGCGTGCCACATCACCGGGCGGCGAGTGCCGCCGGGCTAGCCATGCTGATTCTGGTCGGCGCCTACATCTTCGGCAGCTGGCTGCACCTGAAGCCGCTCAGGATCGGCGGCTTCCAGCTGCACTATCCGGCGCTGCCCATCGTGGCGCGGCAGTTGCTGATCGGTCCGGTCGAACTGCTTGCCGCCACGGCAATCATCTTCTTTGCCCTGCCGGCCACCGGCAATCCCGGCTATTTCGTCATCCTCGGCGTGTTCCTGGTATCCTTCTCGGTGGCACAAATCTCGCACGCGCCGGGCGGGCTCGGCGTCTTCGAGGTGGTCTTCCTCGCCGGCCTCTCGCACATGGACCCGGTCGGCGTGCTGGCCGCGCTCCTGGTGTTTCGCCTGTTCTACCTGATTATCCCACTGCTGATTGCGCTTGGCGTGGTGCTGTTCTTCGAGCATTCGCAGCTTGGCCGCAGCGAGAGCTGAGCCGGGCTTCCCAGCCACTCCCAGCAAGAGTGAGCAAAAGCTGCGATTGAAACGCGGCGCGGGGTTGACTATTTTCCGGCGGCGGCTACAAGGCAGCGCTCGCGGCGCTTGAGCCGCCCGCTTCGCACGGTTACCGACCGCGCCTGCTGGGGAATAGGTTAACGGTAGACCCACGGACTCTGACTCCGTTAGTCCTGGTTCGAATCCAGGTTCCCCAGCCACTTGAAATCATTGACAAATTCGGATTTTTAGGCGCAGCGGCGAGAATGGCCGCGTACCCATGGCGTACCCACTTTTTGGCATACCCCGGTTCGTGCTATTGGACGGCCATGCCCGCCCCCCGCTTCCAGCAGATGATCGAGCAGCTTCACGCGACCGGCCTGACCTGCAGGCAGATCGCCGAGGCCGCGAAGTTGTCGCACTCGACGGTGCACCGGCTGGCGACCGGCGAGGCGCGCGCGCCCGCCTACTCGACGGTTCGCCAGATCGAGCGGCTGTTCGCCGCAAAAAACTTTGCTTCGAAAGAGGGCGACCGATGAGCCTGCGCCAGATGGTGGCCGATTTGCGCCAGTGGGGCATCGACACCGGGATGATCGCGGCGGGCCTGCGCTGCGGGCGCACCAGCGTCCTCAACCTCGCCCGCATGGACGACGCAGGCGGCAGCGCCGAGCTGGTCGCCAAGCTCGAACGGCTGTGGCGGCGTCACCGTATCACCAGCGGCGCGCAGGACGACAGGGGCGCTACGGGTTGAGAGCGAGCGACTTGCCGCCGCCTTTGTCGCTTTGAGTGAGGGTTACGAGCGGACTCCTCACTGCCTCCTCGTCGGGGCTGGGCGCTACAAACGTAGCGGCCACCTCTCTATCTCCAAGCAGAATATCCTCTGCAACGAGACGCGCGTGGGCCGCGACGGCATCCAGACCGCCTCCCTGCCGACAAAGGGTCATTGACGTTCCCGATTCGGCAGACGATGGTGTCGGATCTCAATCTGCAATGAGGACGAACACCACCAAGGGAGGGGAGTGACCATGAAATTGACCATAATCGCCAGCGCATTACTGCTCGCCACAGCCGCTCACAGCGCACAGCCCTACACTCTGACGGCGAAGGAGAGTCAGATAGCCGAACTCAGCGCGACGAATTACGCCAAAGAAAAAGACGCGACATTCGTCTCCTGCTCCAACCAGTGTACCAGAGACGATCACCACGTCGCCTGCGTCATCGCCGACAAAAGCGGCGCGAAGTCCGAAGTGCAATGTTCGTACAAGACGCCGGGCTGTCTGACGCAATAGGTAATTCACCCGCTCCGGCCGCCATAGGCCGTTAACCACTGCAGTTTGCCCCCGGCGGGACATGCGGTAGAGCACGGTCCTTGCCTTCGATGGGGAAAGATACCGTCCGCTGATCGCGCCGCCTTATGCGGGGTCAGTTCACCGTCGCGTCGGGCGGTCGCGTCTCGACAGGGCGAGCTTCGATCCGGTCCACCCATTTCCTGATCAGCGTGAACGTCTCTATCGGCCCGATCAGGCGCTGCCGGATCGCGCGGCGTCGGGTTCATTTTTCCCCGGCAGTCTGGCGCGAAGAGCGCGCGTTTCTGTTAGTTTTGGCATGTTGCGGTTTTCCCCCTTGGCTTGCCGCGTACCCATGGCGTACCCAGCAAGTCACAATTATCCGCAAGTAACCGCAACTGACAAGAGGAAAATCCCAGTAATAACAAGTATCCGCAACAATAACCGGATCGCGGCTGACGCGCTCTGACTCCGTTAGTCCTGGTTCGAATCCAGGTTCCCCAGCCAGATATCTGCCGTGCCAGCTTTGGGTATCCGAGAGCTCGGGTGGTGCGTTCTTGCAGCAACGCTCTACGCGGTGAGATGTGGAACTGCTGAACCTTTCACAGGCTTGCGGCAGGCCGCATCGATTTGTCAGGCCGAAAGCCTGATCGGCCGACCGGGCGCGATGCGGCTTGCGGCTGCGACGATGGCGTCTGCATCGATGCCAAAATGGCGATAAAGATCGCCGATGGTGCCGGTCTGCCCGAAATGCTCTACTCCGAGAGGCACCGTGCGATGTCCGGCCACGGCCCCGAGCCAGGACAATGTCGCCGGATGGCCGTCGATCACCGTGATCAGCGTGCAATGCGCCGGCAGACGGGCGAGCAGCCGCTCGGCGAGGCTCATCGCCGTGGCGTGACCACGCGCCCTTGCGCGCCGGGCGGCCGTCCAGCCGGCGTTCAGCCTGTCGGCCGACGTCACCGCGAGCACGCCAATGTCGCGTCGATCGCCTCCGATGCGGCCGGCTGCCGCGATGGCCTCTGTCGCGACCGTGCCCTGATAGGCGATCACCACCTCGGCATTCGATCCCGGCTCGCGAAGCCAGTAGGCGCCGTCGATCACGCCCTCGGCGAATCCTGGATCGCTGCGGTGCTGCGGTTGCTCCATCGGGCGGGTGGAAAGCCTCAGATAAACCGACCCGCCGGTCTCATCGCGCAGCCAGGTGCGTTCGTTCGGATCGCCCTCGCCGTCACGCTGGAGATAGTCGAAGCTCCAGTCCATGATGATCGACAGTTCATCGAGGAAGGCAGGCTCGAAAGAGGCCAGCCCGTCCTGCGCCATGCCGATAAGCGGCGTGCCGATCGACTGGTGCGCTCCCCCTTCCGGCGCCAGCGTCACGCCCGATGGGGTGCCGACCAAGAGAAACCGGGCGTCCTGATAGCAGGCATAGTTCAGCGCATCGAGGCCGCGCGCGACGAAGGGATCGTAAACCGTTCCGACCGGGATCAATCGTTCACCGAACAGGGAATGCGACAATCCCGCCGCGCCTAGCATAAGCATCAGGTTCATCTCGGCGATGCCTAACTCAACATGCTGGCCCTTGGGCGAGAAGGCCCATTTCTGCGTCGAAGCAATACGCTCGTCGCGGAACGTGTCGGCGCGCGCCGCGCGGGCGAACAGACCGCGCCGGTTGACCCAGGGGCCGAGATTGGTCGAGACGGTCACGTCCGGCGCCATGGTGACGATCCGGTCGGCCAACGGCCCGCCTGCCTTGGCGATCTCGTCGAGGATCTTGCCGAAGCCGGCTTGCGTGGACAGCATCCTATCCGACAATTTCACTCTGTCCGGACGCGGCAAGGCCGGCGCCTCGAAACGGCGCCTGCCCTTGGCGAAAAACGGAACACCGGACAGGAAGGCGCGCAGGCCCGCTTCGTCGGGCACGGCAGCAAATGGCTTCCACTCCGCGCCCTCCGGCACGCCCATGGCGCCGCGAAAGGTCTCCATCTGCGCCGGCGTCATCAGGCCGGCATGGTTGTCCTTGTGCCCGGCCAGCGGCGTGCCCCAGCCCTTGATCGTATAGGCCAGGAAAACCGTCGGCCGGTCGTCGTCCGCCGCATCGAACGCCTCGCAGAGCGACGGCAGGCAGTGTCCGCCAAGGTTTTCCATCAGCACTGCGAGTTCGGTGTCGCTGCGGCGGTCCAGTAGTTCCGTGATCGCACCCTGATCGCCAAGATCGTCCATGAGCCGTTTGCGCCAGGCCGCACCGCCCTGAAAAGTCAGAGCCGAATAGAGTGCGTTGGGGCAGGCATCGATCCAGTCACGCAGGGCCTCTCCACCCGGTTCGGCAAAGGCCGCGCGTTGCAGGGCGCCATATTTGAGACGGGCCACCCGCCAGCCGAAAGCGGAAAAGATCGCCTCAATGCGGTGCCAGAGCCCTTCACGCACCACGCCGTCAAGACTCTGGCGGTTGTAGTCGATCACCCACCAGACGTTGCGCAAGTCGTGCTTCCAGCCCTCCTGCAAGGCCTCGTAGATGTTGCCTTCGTCCAGTTCCGCGTCTCCGATCAGGGCGACCATCCGGCCTTCCTTGCCGGCCCAGTCATGGCCGCGCAGATAGTCCTGCGTCATGGAGGCGAAGATCGGGAAGGCCGCACCGAGGCCAACCGAACCGGTCGAGAAATCGACATCGTCGACATCCTTGGTGCGCGACGGATAGCTTTGCACGCCGCCATAGCCGCGGAAATTCTTCAGCTTCTCCAGGGGCAGGTTGCCCATCAGATACTGGACCGCGTGGAACACTGGGCCGGCATGCGGCTTCACCGCTACCCGGTCCTCGGGGCGCAGGGCGTGGAAGTAAAGCGACGTGATGATCGCCGCCATCGAGGCCGAAGAGGCCTGATGGCCGCCGACCTTGACCTCCCCCTCGCCCTTGTCGCGCAGATGATTGGCGTTGTGGATCGTCCAGCAGGACAACCACAGAAGCCGGCGATGCAGGGTTTCCAGATGGGCGAGGTCGATCATAGCGAACTCCGATTATGCGGCGAGCGACGCCGGCATCTGCAGCGCCTGCGTGAGGTCCGCCAGGATATCCTCGACCTCTTCCAGCCCGACGGACAGCCGGACCAGCCCCTCGGAAATGCCGTGGGCGGCACGCTCTTCGGGCGTATAGGTCGAATGGGTCATGGAGGCCGGATGCTGGATCAGGGTTTCGGCGTCGCCCAGGGAGACGGCGCGCCGGATCAGTTCGAGGCGGTTCATCATCGTGCGACCTGCCGCCAGTCCGCCCTTCAGCTCAAAAGCGATCATCGCTCCGAAGCCGGGCATCTGCCGCTTGGCAAGGGCATGCTGCGAAGAACTTTCCAGCCCGGGATAATAGACCTTGGCCACCGCCGGGTGGCTCTCCAGCATTCGTGCCACCGTCATGGCACTTGCGCAATGCCGTTCCATGCGCAGCTTCAGCGTCTTGAGACCGCGCAGAACCAGCATCGCATTGAAGGGAGCCATGACCGCGCCGGTCATGTCCTTCATGCCGACCAGGCGAACCTGCGTCATGTCTTCGGCCCTGCCGACAGCGATGCCACCGACGAGATCACCGTGCCCGCCCATATATTTGGTAGCGGAATGCACGACGATATCGGCGCCGAGTTCGATCGGCCGGGTTAGCACCGGTGTAGCGTAGGTGTTGTCGACGATCACCTTGGCGCCGTGCGCCTTGGCGATCGCGGAGACGGCAGCGATATCGACGAGCCGCATGTTCGGATTGGCCGGTGTTTCGAAATAGACGATCCGGGTCCGGGGCGAGAGCGCGCCACGCAACGCTTCCGGATCGGTCAGGTCCGCATGAGTGATGGTGATGCCGAATTTCGCCAGGCCGTGGCGCATGAAGGCGAAGGTGCAGCCGTAGAGCGTGTTGTCGGTGATGATCTCGTCGCCGGGAGACAGGAAGGTCCAGAACACCGAGCAGATGGCGCCCATTCCCGAAGCCAGCGCAACTCCCGCTTCGGCGCCTTCCAGGTCGGCGCAGCGGCGCTCGAGGAGATCGAGCGTCGGGTTCGAGATGCGCGAATAGATGTGCCCCGGCGCCTCGCCGGCAAAGAGTGCGGCTCCTGCCTCGGCGCTGTCGAAGGCATAGGTCGAGGTCAGGTGCAGCGGCGGCGTGAGTGCACCCTCATGCTGCGCCGGATCATGGCCAAGGTGAATGGCGCGGGTGGCAAAACTGGCGGGCTGGCGGGGGTTCATGGCGACCTCATGGCTTGGGACGGCCTGAATCTTTGCATCGAGCGCCTGGCAGGTGCTGCCAAATAATGCCACTATGCCTCACAAAATTGGAATATCACGATTGTCCAATCCCAAAATGAAACAAATAGATGCCAAGGATCGCCAGATCATCCGGGAGCTGCAGCGCGATGGCCGGCTGACCAACCAGGACCTGGCGGCACGCGTGAACCTCTCTCCGTCCCCGTGCCTGCGACGGGTGCGCCTGCTTGAAGAGGCTGGCGTAATCGTCGGCTACTCCGCGGATGTCGACACGCGGGCCTGCGGTTTTCAGATCACGGCCTTCATCCGCATCGCCCTGCAACGGCATGAACGCGAGGCCGTCGAGCGTTTCGAGAAGCGCATACATGACGCGGACGAGATCCTCGACTGCTTCCTGCTAACCGGAGAGGCGGACTATCTCCTGCGTGTCGTCGTGGCGGACCTCGACGAATACGAACATTTCGTCCGCAACCGCCTGCACGGCATTCCGGGCATTGGGTCCATCACGACGAGCCTCGTCTACGGCACCGTCAAGTCGTCCCGGGTCTTCCCTCTATAGTGCCATTGGCGTCAGGTCCCGTCTCGGCACTGATGCTGGACGGCAACGAGCATCCACTACCTCGCTCCCTCATTAAGCACTCGCAATTTCGACTGGAGGAGCAAGACAGAAAGTTCGAAAAGCTTCCAGGAACCCCAGCCAGCTATCTGCCCTCCCTTCACGCCTTCGTTGGCTTGGACACCGCCGCAAGCCGGGTGCTATGCGCTTACATTAGCAATCAACGATATATTAACAGCTATGATGCAGCCTTTCCGTATCGGGCGACGGGAACCAACCCTCCCCCATCGACGATCCGGCATCTTATGTGTGCCGCGACGTTCGACCGATGCGGAGCAAAACGCATGAGTGTCGAAACAGCACTGGCGCAGCTGCTGCGCATGATTCACGGGCGGGCTCTGAATTTGGCGACGTTGCCAGACGATGAGAGAGATCTGCACTACGATCGCATCCGCCTGTCATGTTGCGGGGCCGCCGAGCAGATTGGCCAAAGCCCCGACAAGGCAGCCATCACGGCAAACAGCGTGGTCGAATTTACCCGCGCAATGGTCGGGATCATCGAGACAGGCCGCGGGCCAGGCGCTGAGCGAAGCGCCAATCGGCCACGGGGTGAGAGTTCGAAAGTGTGGCCGGGACGGCCGCACTAGGCGTGGTGGCCCTCGCTTTCATAGCGCCGGCTCTCGAAGGTCGACGCTTCACGGACGTCTAGAATCGGGCCCAGGCTGCGATCAAGCCGAGAGGTTCAGCTTGGACCTGGCCTTGGCCTTGAGGCTGCCTCGCCGCGCAATCAGGTGATTTGTCAGCAATTTCTCGTCGATCGGTTCCGACATGAAAAACCCCTGGGCGCCGTGGCATTGTTCGGCGATCAGGAAAGCCAGTTGTCCTTCGGTTTCCACCCCCTCGGCCATGACAGTCAGGCTGAGAGAGTTGGCCAGCGCGATAATTCCTCCGACAACGTCCTGCTTTTTCCTGGACGATTCCAGATCGTTCAAGAACGATCGATCGATCTTCAGCTGATTGAGGTCGAGATCGGCAAGGTAGCCGAAACTCGAATATCCGGATCCAAAATCGTCGAGCGCCAAACTGACCCCGAGATTGCGAATTTTCGACAATGTGTTCAACGCATCCTTGCTTTGGATGAAAACCCCTTCCGTGATTTCCAACTGCAGGCGCGACGGCGGCAATCCCGTTTGCAGCAGCACCTCCGCGAGGTGCACGAAAAATCCATCGTCCTGCAGGGTCTTGCCCGAGACATTGACCGCGCAGATGAAATCGGCGGCGGAAATCGACATCCACTGCACTGCCTGCGCGCAGGCCTTGCTCAGCACGATCTTGTCGATTTCCAGGATCAAATCACTCCGTTCCGCGGTCGGAATGAATGAGTCAGGCAGGCGCACCGTTCCCGAAACGCGGTCGCGCCATCGGACCAGGGCTTCGGCGCCGATCATACGCCCCGTCGCCAATTCGAACTGTGGCTGCCAAACCAGAAAATACTCATCGGCGTTCAGCGCTTGCTTGATCGCCGCCTCCTCGCCCAGCTGCGCATCAATCTGGCTGAGGATAGCAGGCGAGAACGTCACAAAGCCGGACCGTCCTTCCGCCTTCGCGGCATAGAGCGCGCTGTCGGCGTTGCGCAACAAGGTGGAGATATCCGAGCCATGATCCGGGAAAGACGCCATGCCGATGCTGGCGCCGATGCGCACCTGGTGACCGTCCAGATCGGCAAACCGGTTCAGCTGCTCGCGCAGACGATGGCCGAGATCGTCCGAATGCCCGATCGCCATGACGGCGAACTCGTCTCCTCCCAGGCGGACGGCGGCCACTTCGCCTGGCCGTTCGACCGACTGCAAGGTCTCGGCAACGGCCTTCAGCAGCAGATCGCCAATGTGATGACCGAACGTGTCGTTGACGCTCTTGAAGTGATCCAGGTCGATCAGGAACAGCCGGAGCGGCTTGCCGGCCAGCCTTGCCCGCTCCAGCAGCCCGTCTCTGTTGGCGGACATCCAGGCGCGATTCTTCAACTCGGTCGTCGCATCGCGCCAGGCGAGAAATTCCAGCTTGCTGATGGTTTCCCGTCGGCCGATGAGCAGCACGGCGGTTCCGATCGCAAGCGCCGACAATACCGTCAAGGCAAAGGCAATCTGGTAGTTGAACCTGTTGAGGTTCTTCTCGGCCGCATAAAGATCGACGTTAACTTCTTCCCCATATTTGTAGTATTCGTCGTTCATGCGAGCGACGATCTGGTCGAGCTCAATTCCCAGTTCTTTCAGGCTGTTTTCATCGAAAGGCAAGCCGGCCGCAAGGATGGCATCGATCCGCTTCACAGCGTCATTGACCTGCGGCACGATACCGGCGTAGGCAGGGATTTCGCTAATCGTGTCGCCGCCGTCGATCCGCTCGAAACGGATGTAGACCAGATCGTTTGCGGCCGCCAATTGCTCAAGACTTTCAGGCGAACCGCCGGCCAGCTGGGCAAGTGAAACCATATCCCGCAGATGCGTCACGTCGCGTATCGCAATGTGGAACTCGCGAATGGCGAAGAAGCCGAAACGCGGCATCGCGCTCTCTATCTTGCTGACGCTCGTGAACAGCACCGCGATCAAGATAGCTGAGCAGACGGCTGCCGATGCAGCCGCGGCTACGTAGGTTACAGGAAGCCGCCAGGCTTTGCTTCTAGACCACATGGCTGGACGTAAGGCGGAAGTTCAATTGCCAGGGGCCATCGTTTTTATCAGCCAGATCCATCGAGGTTTGCGAACTGGCGTATCGAAGGCTGGATAGTCATCGAGAGGGTAGATCAGCCGCGTGGGACCTTGCGTGCGCCGCGTCAACAGCTTGCCGTCCTGGCGAGTGGCAAGAAGCAGGGGACCTTCGATCCAGTCTTCCTTCGGGATTACCTGCACATAGTCGTCCACCGCCCGCAGGACGACTGACGATTCACCCTCCAGTCCGACCAGCTTGACCACATCCCGGAACAGAACGCCCTGAAACGCAAGTTGCCCTTTTTCAAAGGGACTTGGGGTGGAAACGCTGTAAAGGCCGAGCTTTTCCAGCTGTCGCAGCGTGACCGGGATCGATTCGCCGTTCTTCTCGACATTGAAAGCAACGGTATCGGGAGGATCCGGATATTTGGCCGGTTCCATGGCGAATGCCGGCAGCATGCCGATTGCCGAAATGACCAGAACAATCAGGATCCGATCAAGTGCAGATAAACTTCTCTCGAGGATCGACACAACGCAGTCCTTTCCATTTCCATGGCCAGTACCAACCGTTGCCGGCTCGCCGATACTGTCGGCGGAGCTGCCATCCTTCCATCGAATGTTTATTTTTCAGTTAGCTTTTGGTTGCAGCGGGCGTCGTTGCTGATGGCCGATGCAGGCTAACCAACGCCCATCGAAAGCATATCAAGGAGCTGGGCGCCAAGCCGGGCCGCCTCGCACGCTACTCCGCCGCCTGCACCCTGCCCGCTCCGATGATGGCGCGAATTTCGGCGCGGCAGGAGCCGCAATTGGTGCCGGCCTTGAGCGCTTCGCCAACGGCCTTGACGGTCGAGCAGCCAGCCCCCACAGCCGCCGCGATCTGGTTGGCGCCGATGCTGAAGCAGGAGCATACGATCGCGCCGATATCCGGCCGGTCGGCGCCGGCGCGGCCGGCGACAATGCGGAAGCGCTCACGCTGGCCGGCGTGGGCGGTTTTGAGCTGCTCGGCCGCCCAGCCGCGTGAGACAGCGACTGGACCGGGTGCGACGAACAGGGCGCCGGCAAGGCGCTCGCCTTCAAAGGCGGCGATGCGGTGCTGGCCGGCGTCGCGGTCGTGATAGGCGAGCAGCTCGGCCTCAGGCGACACAAACAATGACTGGGCAAAACCCGGCCAGTCGATGTTTTCGTCGGCAAAAGCGAGTTCCACCCGCCAGCCGCCCTTGCAGCGGGCCACCGCCCAATAGTCGGCGGCGATGACCTCGGGGCGTTCTCGCATCACGGCGAAGCCGAAGGCTCTGGCGGCGAATTTCTCGATGCGCACCGCGACATGCTTCAGCGCCGGCTGGCCGGAAACAGGGTCGGCGAGCGCCGCGGTCAGGGCGTCGAGACGTCCCTTGGCCGCGAACTGGTCGGTCCAGTGCATCGGCGCGAAGACGCTGCCCTGGCGCTGGCGGGTCGTGATCAATGCGCGAACCAGGACGGCGCCGCGCGGGCTGGATAGGCGCACGATGTCGGCGTCGCCGATGCCATGGTGCTGTGCATCGGCCGGATGGATTTCGACGAAGGGCTCGGCGATGTGCTGGGAAAGACGCGGGCTTTTGCCGGTGCGCGTCATCGTGTGCCAGTGGTCGCGGATGCGGCCGGTGTTGAGGATCAGCGGGTAGTCGGGCGTGGTGCGGATGTCGGTTGAGACGCGGATCGGGATGAAGCGGGCCTTGCGGTCGGGCGTGTAGAAGTTGCCGTCGGCGAAGAAGCGAATGGGCTGGCGCCCAGTCGTACCGACCCCCTCTGGCCTGCCGGCCATCTCCCCCTCAAGGGGGGAGACTAGCGGCACTGCGGACTGCGCCCACTCTCCGACTTTGGAGATTGGCGAAGGTCGAGGTGCGGGCTGATCTCCCTCCTTGAGGGGGAGATGGCCGGCAGGCCAGAGGGGGTCGCCTGCGACAGTCTCGGCCTCGTTGGCAGAGACTGAGACTTCACCTCCGACCCCTCTCCGGCTCGCTTGTCTCGCTCCGCTCAACGCGCTCTCCGACCCTCCCCTCAAGGGAGAGGATAAGGCCGGTGCTGGCCATTGGAATGGCGCCAAATCCTCATAGCCCTCAGCATTGATCCCGGCATAAGCGCCGATATCAAAATCCCGCGCGCCATCATTTTCATAACCCGACAGCGCGGCGTGCTCGGCGAAGATCTCGCCCGGCCCGGCATGCGCAAACGCCTCGGCAAATCCCATCCGCTTCGCCACCTCGGCAACGATCCACCAGTCCGGCCTCGCCTCACCGGGCGCCGGCAGGAAGGCGCGCTGGCGCGAGATGCGGCGTTCGGAATTGGTGACGGTGCCGTCCTTCTCGCCCCAGGCGGTGGCGGGCAGCGACACATGGGCATGACGAACGGTATCGGTGCTCGCCAGCACGTCGGAAACCACCACAAACGGGCAGGCCTTGATCGCGGCTTCCACCGCATCGGCGTCCGGCATCGAATCGACCGGGTTGGTGGCCATGATCCACAGCGCCTTGACGCGCCCGTCGGCCACCGCCCTGAACATGTCGACGGCCTTCAGGCCAGGGTTCGCGGCCATTGCCGGCGCATTCCAGAAACGGCGCACGCGCGCCCGGTGCGCCGGGTTCTCGATCTCCATGTGGGCGGCGAGCATGTTGGCGAGGCCGCCGACCTCGCGGCCGCCCATGGCGTTGGGCTGGCCGGTGACCGAGAACGGCCCTGCCCCGGGCTTGCCGATGCGGCCGGTGGCGAGATGGCAGTTGATGATGGCGTTGACCTTGTCGGTGCCTTGCGACGACTGGTTGACGCCCTGGCTGTAGACGGTGACGGTTTTTTCCGTTGCCGCGAACAACGCGTAGAAGTGCGAAAGCTCGTCCTCGCTCAAACCCGTGGCGGTGGCAATGCCGGCGAGATCGAGCGATGCGATGGCCGCCAGCGTCTCCTCGAAGCCTGAGGTATGTTCGGCAATATAAGCGCGGTCGAGCGCATCGTTCTTCGCGAGATGGGCAAGGACACCGGAAAACAGCGCGGTGTCGCCATCCGGCGCGATCGCCAGATGCTGGTCGGCGATGTCGGCGGTCATGGTGCGGCGCGGATCGACCAGCACGATCTTCATCCCGGGCCGCTTCTCGCGCGCCGCCGCGATGCGCTGGTAGAGCACGGGATGGCACCATGCGAGATTCGAGCCGACCAGCACGATGAGATCGGCTAGCTCCAGATCCTCGTAGCAACCCGGCACCGTGTCGGAGCCGAAGGCGCGGCGGTGGCCGGCGACCGAGGAAGCCATGCAGAGCCGCGAATTGGTATCGATGTTGGCCGAGCCGACAAAGCCCTTCATCAGCTTGTTGGCGACGTAATAGTCCTCGGTCAGCAGTTGGCCTGACACATAAAAAGCGACCGCGTCCGGACCGTGCTCGGCGATGGTCTGCGAGAAGGTCGAGGCGACGAGGTCGAGCGCCTCGTCCCAAACGGCGCGGCGGCCGCCGATTTCGGGATGGACCAGCCGGCCATCGAGGTCGATGGTCTCGGCGAGCGCCGAACCCTTAGAGCAGAGCCGGCCGAAATTCGCCGGATGATCGGGGTCGCCGCGGACGGTGACTTCACCGTCCGCGGCGACCTTCGCCAGCACGCCGCAGCCCACCCCGCAATAGGGGCAGGTGGTCCTCACCTCGCGTGCTTCGTCGATCTCCATGGGGTCAGGCCGCGCGGCTGGCCAGCGCTTCCAGCGCCAGGAACAGGCGCTCGCCTTCCCGCTTCACCGGGATGGTGCGCACCCCGCCCTCGTCGGCACCGAGCGCCTTGCCGGTCTCGAGCGAAATCACCCAATTGTGCAGCGGGCACGTCACCGCGGCGCCATGGACGATGCCCTGACTGAGCGGCCCGCCCTTGTGCGGGCAATGGTCGTCGATGGCGAAGACTTCGTCGTCGGCGGTGCGGAAGACGGCAATCTTGCCTTGCGGGGTGGCGACGCAGCGCGCGCCACGGCGGGGGATGTCGGTGATGGTGCCTATAGCGATCCAGGTCATTGAGTGAGGGCCTTTTGCTGCAAGTCGAGCCTGGTTGATCCGACCCGTTCTGGCCTGCCGGCCATCTCCCCCTCAAGGGGGGAGATTCCCAAGCCGCCTTGCTTTCGCCAATCGCCAAGGTTGGAGGAAGGGCGCCAAGGCCGAAGCTGCTGATCTCCCCACTTGAGGGGAGATGGCCGGCAGGCCAGAGGGGGTTGGTACGACCGGATACCGACATCCTATTCGCAAGCATCTCCATCATTCCGCCGCCTCCGCGAACCCGACCGAGGCCATCGGCCGGAACTCGTGCTTGTCCTTGCCAGAAACGCGTTCCGACCACGGGTCGACCTGGGCGAATTTCTGGGAGAAGACGAAGCGCTCGTAGTAAGCCCTGCGCTTTTCGCCGTCGTCCATGATCTGGCGCTTGATCTCCTCGATGCCGACGCGCTTGGCCCATTTGTAGATGCGCTCGAGATAGCGGGCCTGCTCGCGATACATCTGCGTCAGCGCCACGATATGCTCCAGCGCCTCGTCCTCGGTCCTGACCAGGCCGAGCACCTCGGTGCCCTTGATGTCGAGGCCGGCCGCCCCGGCGAAATGGATCTCGTAGCCACTGTCGACGCAGATGACGCCGACATCCTTGCAGGTCGCCTCGGCGCAGTTTCGCGGACAGCCTGACACCGCCATCTTCACCTTGGCCGGCGTCCACGAGCCCCACATGAACTTCTCGATGCGGATGCCCAAGCCGGTCGAATCCTGCGTGCCGAAGCGGCACCAGTCGGAGCCGACGCAGGTCTTCACCGTGCGCAGGCCCTTGGCGTAGGCATGGCCTGAGACGAAACCGGCCTGGCCGAGATCGGCCCACACCGCCGGCAGGTCCTCCTTGCGGATGCCCAGCATATCGATGCGCTGGCCGCCGGTGACCTTGACCATCGGGATCTCGAACTTGTCGACGACGTCGGCGATGGCGCGCAGTTCGGAGGCGCTGGTGACGCCGCCCCACATGCGCGGCACCACCGAATAGGTGCCGTCCTTCTGGATGTTGGCGTGGACACGCTCGTTGATGAAGCGCGACTGGTAGTCATCGGCATATTCGTCCGGCCAGTCGCAGACGAGATAGTAGTTGAGCGCCGGCCGGCATTTGGCGCAGCCGCAGGAGGTCTTCCACTCCAGCTCCTGCATCACCGCCGGAATGGTCTTCAGTCCCTTGGCCTTGATCAGCCGGCGCACCTCGTCGTGGCCGAGCGCGGTGCAGGAGCACATCGGCTGCACGGCGGCCGGGTTGTACGTGTCGCCGAGGGTCAGCACCATCAGCTTCTCGACCAGCCCCGTGCAAGAGCCGCAGGAAGCCGACGCCTTGGTATGCGCCCGGACATCGTCGAGCGAGGTCAGGCCCTTGCCGGTGATCGCACCGGTGATCTTGCCCTTGCAGACGCCGTTGCAGCCGCAGATTTCCGCATCATCCGGCAAGGCTGCAACGGCCGCCATAGGGTCCAGGGGGGCACCCCCCTGGTATGACTGGCCGAAGATAAGCGTGTCGCGCATCTCCGAAATATCGGTCTGCTTCTTCTTCAGGTCGTTGAACCAGGCGCCATCGGCGGTCTCGCCATAGAGCACGGTGCCGATGATGCGGTCGTCCTTCAGCACCAGGCGCTTGTAGACGCCGGCCGAGGCATCGCGCAGCACGATCTCCTGGCGGTCGTCGCCATCGGCGAAGTCGCCGAGCGAGAACAGCTCGATGCCGGTGACCTTGAGCTTGGTCGGCGTGTCCGAATGCACGAAGGCGGCCGTCTCGTCGCCGGCAAGCTGGCTGGCGGCCACGCGCGCCATCTCGTAGAGCGGCGCCACCAGACCGTAAACCATGCCGTTGACCTCGGCGCATTCGCCGAGCGCGAAGATGTCGGGGTCGTTGCTGCGCATGCCGGCATCAACGACTATGCCGCGATTGACGGCGATGCCCGCCTCCTTCGCCAGCGCCGCGTTCGGCCGGATGCCGACCGCCATGACAACCAGCGTCGCCGGGATAATCGTGCCGTCGGCAAGCTCCACCTGCTCGACCTTGCCGTTGCCGGTGATGGCCTGGGTGTTGGCCTTGGTGATCACCTTGATGCCGCGCTCCTCCACGGCGCGCTGCAGGAGGTAGCCGGCGGCAGGATCGAGCTGACGCTCCATCAGCGTCGGCATGACGTGCAGCACGGTGACGTCCATGCCTTGCGCCTGCAGGCCGGCCGCGGCTTCCAGGCCGAGCAGGCCACCGCCGATGACCACGGCCTTGGCCCGCGACTGGGCGGCCAGCATCATGGCGCGGACGTCGTCCAGATCGCGATAGGTCAGCACGCCCGGCAGGTTGTTGCCCGGCACCGGGATGATGAACGGCACCGAGCCGGTGGCGATGACCAGCTTGTCGTAGGGTTCCGTCACGCCATGATCGGAGGTGACGGTCTTCGCCGCGCGGTCGATGGCGACTATTCTGTGGCCCTTGTAGAGCGTGATGCCGTGCTTGATGTACCAGCCGTCGCCGTGGATGATGATCTCTTCATAGGCCTTTTCGCCCGACAGGACCGGCGACAGCATGATGCGGTCGTAGTTCACGCGCGGCTCGGCGTTGAAGATGGTGACCTGGTAGCGATCCGGCGCCTTTTCCAGGAGATGCTCCAGCATGCGCCCGGGGGCCATGCCGTTGCCGATGATGACGAGTTTCTCGGTCATATTGCTGATCCGTTCCGGTTTCACTCGGCCGCGTAGGAAAGGGCTGGCGTCTCGGCCATCGAGGCGCGCTCCATGCGGCGGATGCTGAGGTGCATCCAGGCAAGGCAGCCGACGACGATGACGAAGAGCAGCATGAAGCAGCTCGACCAGACGCCGGTGAGATCGTTGAGCGCGCCGAAGGCGATCGGCAGGACGAAGCCGCCGAGCCCGCCGATCATGCCGACCATGCCGCCGACCGCGCCGACATTCTTCGGGTAGTAGACCGGGATGTGCTTGTAGACCGCGGCCTTGCCGAGGCTCATGAAGAAGCCGAGCACGCAGGCGACGGCGATGAAGGCGAGCGGGCCGATCTCGAAATGGAAGGCGATCGGCCCGCTGATGCCGCGCACGACGTAGTCTGCCGAGGGGAGAGACAGAACGAGAGTCGCGACGGCACAGACCGTGAAGGTCCAGTAGAGCACGGTGCGGGCGCCGATGCGGTCGGATAGCACGCCGCCATAGGCACGGAAGATGCTCGCCGGGATCGAATAGGCGGCCCCAATCATGCCGGCGGTGGCGATGTTGAAACCATAGACGCCGATCAGGTAGCGCGGCAGCCACAGCGACAGCGCCACGAACGCGCCGAAGACGAAGAAATAGTAGAAGGCGAAGCGCCACACCTGCAGGTTCTTCAGCGGCGCGAATTCCTGCCAGAAGCTCCTTGGCGGTGCCGCCCTGCCGGCACGGCGCTCGCGGATGACCGGATCGTCGCCGGTGGTAAACCAGAAGACGACGGCCATGACGACGAGCGCCGCCGCCCAGATTTGCGCCACCGTCTGCCAGCCCCAGGCGAGCAGCACGAGCGGCGCCAGGAACTTGGTGACCGCGGCGCCGACATTGCCGACACCGAAGATGCCGAGCGCCGTGCCCTGCCTGCCGGCGGGGAAGAAGCGCGAGACATAGGCGACGCCGACGGCGAAGGAGCCGCCGGCGAGACCGACGCCAAGCGCGGCGATCAGCATCTGCTCATAAGTATGCGCAAAAGAGAGCAGTAGGGTCGCGACCGCCGCCGAAAGCATGACGGCGGTGTAGACCAGCCGCCCGCCATAGCGATCGGTCCAGACGCCGAGCAGCATGCGCACGAGCGAGCCGGTGAGGATCGGCGTGCCGATGAGCAGGCCGAACTCCGTCTCGCTCAGCCCAAGCTCCTGCTTTATGCGCACGCCGATGATGGAGAAGATCGTCCACACCGCGAAGCAGACGGTGAAGGCGATGGTGGACATCACGAGCGCCTGCCTGGGTTCCTGGCTGGGCGCGGCTGGGAGAATTGCAGTCATGTCGGCTCCGGTTTGCGGCGTGGGAGGCGCCGCTCTTGTCTGTTCGTTCGCGATTGTCAGCGACGCGCCATCGGCGTGCCGGTCGAAACCTCGCTGTGCGCGGTCACTGCCGGCTCCTTGCCGTCCGTCTTGGTGCCGACGGGAAAGAGCAGCAGCGCGGCGGTGAACAGCGCGGCGGTCAATGCGCTGCTGGCCAGGAAATCGCGGCGGGTGAAGTCCTCGAGGGCCGCGCCAGTTCCGATCCGTTTCGTCATCGTCGTCTCCGGTTTGGCACCGCCTGGGATCGGCGCCGTCGATTGCGTGTTCGGTCAAAACAAAAAAGCTGCCGGCCAGGTCGCCCGCGTCCGTCCATCCGGGATCGCGTGTTGACCTGATCGGCAGCTTTGCCTGTGGCGCCCGCCATTGGACGCCGTGTCTCTTGGCCCCGAGGGACCTACATTCCTAAAAGCAGGAAGCGTGCCAGTTCGACAGCGCTCAAAATTATCAAATAATATCAATGCGAAACCGCAGCCGCGCGACTTTTGACGAGCCCGGCGGAGGATCAAAGATTAGTCAGAACGCCTTGCACGGCAGCATAAAATTTGTGCAGTGCGGCAGATTGCCTACTGCCGATGCATTGCCTATTGCCGACGGAAACGCGCTTTCCGGTCATGGCGCTACTCCGCGGCCTCAACGAAGCGGTGGCGCTCATAGAGGAACTTCAGCACAGCCTCGCGGCAGCGCAGGAAGGTGCGGTCCGAGGCAAGCTCGATGCGTCGGCGCGGCCGGGCCAGCGGCACCGAAAGCACCTCGCCGATGGTTGCCGCCGGGCCGTTGGTCATCATCACGATGCGGTCGGACAGAAGCACCGCCTCGTCGACATCGTGGGTGATCATGATCATGGTCGTGCCGAGCCGGGCGTGGATGTCCATCACCGCGTCCTGGAGGTGGGCGCGGGTCAGCGCGTCGAGCGCGCCGAACGGCTCGTCGAGCAGCAGGATCTTCGGCTGCATGGCGAGCGCGCGGGCAATGCCGACGCGCTGCTTCATGCCACCGGATATCTCGGCCGGGCGCTTGTCCCTGGCATGCGCCATCTGCACGAGATCGAGGTTGCGCATGATCCACTCATGCCGCTCGGCCCGGCTTTTGGTGCGGCCGAAGACCTTGGAGACGGCAAGGTTGATGTTCTCGTAAACGGTGAGCCACGGCAGCAGCGAATGATTCTGGAACACCACGGCGCGCTCAGGTCCCGGGCTGTCGACCTCCTTGTCCTCGAGCAGCACGGCGCCCGAGGAGACCCTGGTCAGCCCGGCGATGAGGTTGAGCAAGGTCGACTTGCCGCAGCCGGAATGGCCGATGATGGAGACGAACTCGCCCCTGTCGATGGTGAGCCTGATATCCTTCAGCACCTCGCTGACCTGGCCGCCGCGGGCGAAGGATTTGTCGATATGGTCGAGCTTCAGATAGGCGGTCATGGCGCCCTCCTCACTTTGCCGTTGTGCCGCGGGTGACGAAGGCGCCGACCGCCGCGACCAGCCGGTCGAGGCAGAAGCCGGTGACGCCGATATAGGCGAGCGCGACGATGATGTCGGGCAGCCGCGAGGAGTTCCACGCGTCCCAGATGAAGAAGCCGATGCCGACGCCGCCGGTCAGCATCTCGGCGGCGACGATGGCGAGCCAAGAGAGCCCGACGCCGATCCTCAGGCCGGTGAAGATGTAGGGGGCGGCCGCCGGCACCATGATCTTGACGAAGAACTCGAGCTGGTTGAGCCGCAGGATGCGGGCGACGTTGCGGTAATCCTCCGGGATGTTGCGGACGCCGACGGCTGTATTGATGATCACCGGCCAGATCGAGGTGATGAAGATTACGAACAGCGCCGACGGATTGGAATCGCGGAAGGCGGCGAGCGACAGCGGCAGCCAGGCGAGCGGCGGCACGGTCCGCAGGATCTGGAACACCGGGTCGAGACCGCGCATCGCCCACACCGACTGGCCGACCAGCGCGCCCAGCGCCACGCCGACCACCGCAGCCATGCCGAAGCCGATGGCGACGCGCTGCAGCGAGATCAGCACTCGCCAGGCAAGGCCGATGTCCTGCGGGCCGTTGTCGAAGAACGGATGCGCGATCAGGTCATAGGCCTCGTTCCACACCTGGCTCGGCGGCGGCAGGCTGGCCGTCGGCGACGAGCAGGCGACCTGCCAGACGACGAGCAGGACGAGGATGACAACGGCCGGCGGCACCAGAGCCGTCGCCAGCTTGCCGGCAACGGCCAGCGGGTCGATGCGGCGCCTCGCCTTTGCGGTGAAGGCGATCACCTCGGCGGGCTTTACGGGAAACGCCTTCACCTTGGTGTCCTCGACGGTTTGGATGGACATGTCTTCGCGAAGCTCCGTGGGGTCAGTGGCGACAACGGCGCGAGCGCCGTTGCGCTTGGGGCGGTGCCGGCGACAAACGGCGCTTTGGCGCCGTTTGCGCTTTGGCGACGACGGCGTGCTGCGCCGTCGCGCCTAAGCAGAAGCCTTGATCTTCAGGCTGTCGAGATAGGCTGACGGGTTGGCCGGGTCGAAGGTCTTGCCGTCGAAGAAGGTCTCGACGCCGCGCGACGAGGAGGCCGGGATGTCGCT
Source organism: Mesorhizobium sp. M4B.F.Ca.ET.058.02.1.1 (assembly GCF_003952505.1). Taxonomy (NCBI): domain Bacteria; kingdom Pseudomonadati; phylum Pseudomonadota; class Alphaproteobacteria; order Hyphomicrobiales; family Phyllobacteriaceae; genus Mesorhizobium; species Mesorhizobium sp. M4B.F.Ca.ET.058.02.1.1. The sequence goes on from NZ_CP034450.1 coordinate 1,294,479, forward strand.
TGCCGCGACGCCCAGATCCTTCGCCGCCTCGCGCCACAGATCCTCGCGGTTGACCTGGTCGACCAGCGCCTTGATGTCGGTGGTCGGCGCGAACTTGCCCCAGCGGATGTTCTCGGCGAGGAACCAGGCATCATGGCTCTTGAAGGGGTAGGAAACCCCGCCGTTCCAGAACTTCATGTGGAGGTCGGTGCCCTTGGCGACGCGGTCGTTGCCGTAGTTGATGTCGCCCTTAAGGCGGCCGATGATGTCGGCGAGCGGCACGTTCATCCATTGCCGCTTGCCGATGATGGAGGCCATCTCCTCCTTGTTCTCCATCGCCTCGCACCATTGCTGGGCTTCCATGACGGCCATCAGGATGGCCTTGGTGGCGTTGGGATATTTCTCGATGAAGGCGGCGCGCAGGCCGAGGGCCTTTTCCGGATGGCCCTTCCACAATTCACCCGTGGTGGCGGCGGTGAAGCCGATGCCCTGGTGGACGAGCTGCTCGTTCCACGGCTCGCCGACGCAGAACACGTCCATGTTGCCGACCTTCATGTTGGCCACCATCTGCGGCGGCGGCACGACGATGGTCGAGACGTCCTTGTCGGGATCGATGCCGCCGGCGGCCAGCCAGTAGCGTATCCAGAGGTCATGCGTGCCGCCCGGGAAGGTCATGGCGGCCTTGACCTCGTTGCCGGCGGCCTTCTTGGCCGCAAAAGCCTCCTTCAGCTTGGAGGCGTCGAGGCCGACGCCGGTGGCGGCGTATTCCTGGGCGACTGAAATGCCCTGGCAGTCGTAGTTCAGCCGCGCCACGATCGCCATCGGCATCGGCTGCTTGTTCTGCGTCACCTTGCCGGTATGCATGAGGTAGGGCATCGGCGTCAGGATATGGGCGCCGTCGATGCCGTTGGCCTCGCCGCCGAGCACCAGATTGTCGCGCGTCGCGCCCCAGGAGGCCTGCTTCAGCACCTCGACATCGGGCATGCCGTATTTGGCGAACAGCCCCTTCTCCTTCGCGATCATCAGCGGCGCCGCGTCGGTGAGCGCGATGAAGCCGAGCTTGGCGCCGGTCACTTCCGGCGCGGCGGTCGCCGCATAGGCGCCCGAAGGCAGGAGCTTGCGCGCCGCCACCAGCAGCCCCGCCGTCAGCGCGCTTCTGGCGAGGAAGTCGCGACGCGACATGCCCTTGAGGGTGGTTCCAGTTCCGATCCGTTTCGTCATCGTCATCTCCGGTTGGACGCCGCTTGGGACCGGCGCCGTCGATTGCGTGTTCGGTCAAAACAAAAAGCTGCCGGCCAGGTCGCTCGCGTCCGTACATCCGGGATCGCGTGTCGACCTGAGCGGCAGCTTTGCCTGTGGCGCCCGCCATTGGACGCCTGTTCCGTGACTCCGCGAGGAGCCTGGTTATTGCAATGCAGAAACCGTGCCAGTTTCAGATGAGATGACGAACACCAATTAAATCAACTGCATAGAACAAGGATCGGCACGCCGACCCGCAGGACGCACAGGCCAAAGATTGTTCATTAGCACAAGCGCACGCACAATTATTGTGCAATGCACAAGAGTGGCGCAAAAATAATCAGGTCCGCAAAACCAGCTCTCGACACGGTGATTTTGACAGATTGGGACGTCACGGCGCGGATCCTGGGATCTGCGCCGCGTCGCTTCGCTCCAGGATGACGACGACATGGCGCTTCGGCTATCTCCAAGGCGTCCGATCCGGCACCCCGCCCTATCGACATGTCAGAACGTCTGCGCCAGGGAACTAGCCGATTGCGGGTCGGCAATATAGGCAGGGTCAGCCTGAGACAATTTCGTAGTGAAGAACCTGGACGTCGCCGAGGGTCGATCTTCGTCCAGGCGAGATGACGCCGGAGCCGAAGAGGAGAATATCTTCGCGGCGCACGAATACTTCATGGTCGGGTCCCATCGACACAAATGTGCCCGACGAGCTTCGCTCGATAAGCCGGGCCTTGCCATTTGAAATGGTGAAGGTGGCGTGGTGCCTTGAGACCCAGGGCAGATCGACGACGATATCGCATTCCGGAGATCGGCCGAACGTCACGAATTCGTTGTTTCGGCAGGATCGCAACTGATCTCCATAGCCGATGACTAGCTTGATCTGCGGGGGCGGGACGGAGCGCCTATCGACAATGGTGCCCCGGCTGGCGATGTGCGTATTACTGAGGGTCCCGTCGTCGCTCCTCAGAGTATAGACATCGAAGAGTTCTTGCTTCCCCTTGAAAGCCATCTTGTCGAGGAGCCGCAGGCCACTACGGCTCCCCGCGGTAAGGCCTTCGAAGAAGCTCTGGCTGATCAGCACCTCCCCGGGGTTGGCCGTGCTGGACAACCTGGCGGTGACGTTGATAACGTCGCCGAATACCGCGCCCCGCGCGCGAATGACCGCCCCGAAATGTAATCCGATACGGGCGCGCAACGGCCCTTTCGTCAATTGGTGGCTGATTTGGCAGGCGGCCCTCAGTGCGGTCTCCGGGCTCTCGAACAGGCTGAGTACGTCATCGCCCTTCGAGTAAATGAAATCGCCGCCGTGCTGGGCGACGATCGCTCCCATTGCGTCCAGGCAATCCGAAACCTGCTGCAGAGCGGCATCGTCGCCGATGCGCTCATAGAGAGGCGTGCTGCCCACGACATCGGCCAAAAGGACTGCGGCCAGAAGTCTTTCCTGATCCATCGATCTCGTATCCGCCCGAGAACGCAGCGTATATAGCACACCAAAATTGCCTTTGACTTATCAACTTGCGCGCATTGGCGATCCGCTACCCCGGCACGTCGGATCTATTGCGCCAAGGAACCAGCGTGTTTCTGGCCGGCAATGTAGGCTTCGATCTCGTCGGGATCGAAGATCTGGCCGTCGAAGAACCCGTCCGGGCCCAGCACCAGGCTTGCGCCTGCCGAACCGACAGGGGTCGCGGCCTTCAGCGCGCCTTCGACCTTGGCATTGGCGCCGGGCAACGCCACGCCGAGCGGCTTCAGCGCCGAGCGATAGAGGTCGGGCCGGTAGCAGTTCCAGGCGATGGCGAGGTTTTCCGGCGTGTGCGCCAACTGCCCCCAGCGCACCATCTGCGTGTAGAACCACAGCGCATGGCTCTTCCACGGAAAATTCGCCGCCTTGTCGAAGGGCACGAAGAAATCCGCGATCGCCCGCTCGGCGCCGCCGCCGAGCCTGAGTTGTCCGGTCAGGATCGGCATCTGCACCGCAGCCGGCAGGCCGAGGAAGCCCGGCCCGGCCATCAGCGCCGCCAGTTCGGCATGGTTCGCCGGGTCCTGACACCAGCGCGCCGAATGATGCAATGCACGCAGCAGCGCCGCCAGCGCCTCCGGATTCTCCTCCGCCCAGGCCTTGCGCACGCCGATCACCTTCTCCGGGCTGTTGCGCCACAGCAGCGCCTTGACGGTGACGATATGGCCGATGCCGACGGCGACCGCGGCGCTGTTCCAGGGCTCGCCGACGCAGTAGCCGTCGATGCGGCCGGCGGCCAGCGCATCGGCCATGAAGGGCGGCGGCACGATGACGATCTCGATGTCGCGCTCGGGATCGATGCCGCAGGCGGCGAGCCAGTAGCGCAGTTCGTAGTTATGCCCGGAATGCGGATGCACGACGGCGAAGCGCAGCGGCTCGCTCCCCGTGGTGGCCCGCCCGCGGATCAGCGCGCCAAGAGCGGCCCCTGCCCGCGCGGGATCGAGATCGGGTTCCGCGCCATGCGCCGCCATGCCGTCCCAGACGACATTGGAGACTGTGACGCAATTGCCGCCGAGGCTGAGCGAGAACGGAACAATGGTTTCGGAGGCGATCGGCGTGAGGCCGAGGCTGCAGGCCAGCGGCATCGGCCCCAGCATGTGCGCCAGATGGAAATGGCCGATGGCGATGCGGTCGCGGATGTTGGCCCAGGAGGTCTCGCGATGCAGCGTCAGCTCGATACCCTCGCGCGCGGCAAAGCCCAGTTCGCCGGCCGCCACCAGCACGGCGCTGTCGAAAAGCGGCATGAAGCCGGCGGTGATCTGGTGCGTCGCTGCCATGCCTATTCGTCCTCCAGCGGCCCGAGCAGTCCGGCGGCGGTCACCAGGCTCTGGGCGATGTCGCTGATCTTGCGGTTCTGGTTCATCGCCGTCTTGCGCAGCAGCGTGTAGGCCGCCTCCTCGCTGAGACCCCGCGATTTCATCAATATGCCTTTGGCGCGATCGATGACCTTGCGGCTCTCCAGCTCGCTGCGGGCCTCCTCCAGTTCGCGCGCCATGCGCGAGAAGGCGTTGAAGCGGCTCACCGCCATGTCGAGGATCGGCTTGACCCGCTCTTGCCTGAGACCGTCGACGACATAGGCCGACACGCCGGCATCGACCGCCGCCTCGATCGAGGCCTGGTCGGAACGGTCGACGAACATGGCGATCGGCCTCTTCACCGCGCGCGACAGCTGGAACATGTTTTCGAGCATGTCGCGGTTGGGGTTTTCGAGATCGATGACGATGACGTCCGGTTCGATCTCGGCAATGCGCCGCGCGATGCCGGCGACATCATGGATGACCGTCACCCGCTCATGCCCGGCCTCCCGCAGCCCGGCCTCAATAATCGAGGCGCGGATGCGGTTTTCGTCGATCACAAGAACGGCGAGCGAGGAACGGACCATCGCTCCAATATGTCGAAGCGGGGGGATTGTGCAATGCGGGATGGCGAGCCGCCATGCCTTGGCAGGCCTATGGAGGCGGACGCTGGAAATGGACAGCTGTGATTTTGGAGGCATCGAAACAAACGTTTCGCGTGGTTTTTTGTTAGCCGCATCTACAAGTTGCGTGCGCCGATCGAACTCCCCTTGCGCGCGCAGATAGGTCGCGCCATGAGTGCTTTGGGGGAAATCTCAAATGAAGCTGAGCGTTGGTGGCCGCTATTTCTGTTTTCTGGCTGCGCGTCGGTAGTGCGCGGAGCTACAGAGAAGTCTCTGTAAATTCAGAACCGTCGGACGCGGGGATAAGAACGTCTGTAGGGCATTCATGCCCCCTTTTCTCCGTGCACCGTCGAAGTAAGTCGAAAAGAAGGTTTTGCGGCCTTTGAATGGGCAGCAATAGGATCGAATCGAACCTTCCTTTCGACTGTTGTTGTTCGCGGACGACGCCTTAGTTCGCTATAGCCTCGATAAATCGCTTCGCTAACGCGTCGCTAGCGAAGCGCCCGATCTCTTCGTAATCGGGGCGATCTTCTGCAATATCTGGAGACCTTAAGACGACGAAAGCACCCGCATCCGGCACAATGAGAAGCGTGAGGTCTTCACTTTCGATTGGAGCAGCATGACGAGCGCCGCAGCTTGGACAGTCGTCATCGCACATGCATGACCACTCGTCGACCCAATGTTCGCCGCAGCCGTTGCATTCATAATGGTTTGCGTACCAAGACATTTAGGCGTTGTCCCTTTGCTCGGTCTTCAAAAGCTCTCTTTCCTCAGGCGATAGCGGCCGCGGGCCACAAACTCGAGATATCCGTTGTCTCTGAGGAACTGCAATTGCTGACGAATCTTTGGTCTCACATTTCTGTTGTTTGGGTATAGAGCGCTCAGTTTCCTTTCGAACGCATAGACTTGTTCGATATCGAAATCAGTCGCACCGATCATATCGACACATCTCATTACTTCAATTAGCCAGCCACGAGCATCTGCCTTTTCCTCACGAAGAAAAAGGGTGTGCTGCCATTTTGCGACAACGACCTCTTTAGGGATCGGAATGCTGTTCCTAACCAAAAATATTCGGCCCGCATCCGGAATGCGGTCGAGCAAAATATTGGAACCAACCCAACCCGCTCTCCTCGCTGTCGGCGCCAGTGGGTTCCTTTTCTCGATGATGTCTGGTACGAAAAAATGCTTTGGAACAACGCAAACATGCCTTACTGCTTTTTGCGTCAGATCATAATTCAGCAATATCAAATTCGGGTTGGTCGATGATGCCAATCTGTCAATTTTGGTAAAATAGGCTCCGTCGGCGACCTTCGTGCCGAATGCCTTCTTTTGGCTTTTCAGCTCGAATTGATCACTGCAACTGCTGCAGAAAAAGTCGGCAACAGGTAAATTAGCAGCGAATTTTTCTAGACGGGAGCTTCCACAATTGGGGCAATAAATCCATTGGGAGGCCCACTGCTCAGTCCAAATTCTGGCTTGTTGTGATCCACTGTTATATTTTGCTTGTGTCTCTTCAAAACCAAATTTCATTCGCGATCAAAGCCATCTGTTAGCAGACGCCAATAAACCTGAACTTACAATTCGGCAATGGACGATCAAGAGCAAGCCGGAATGATCACCGCCTTCGCCGAGAAGGAAGGCTACAAGCCAGGCAGCAAATACATCGCTACCAAAATGAGTGGAAACAGTGCTGCCGGGCTCGCCGGAAACATTTTGGTCGGAGGCTTGATTGGCGTCGGTGTTGATGCGGTGACCGGCGCAACGTTGGATCATTTTCCGAACCCTCCGGTGATAACCTTGGTTCCCGTCGACGCCGTCCGCCAGAGCACCAAGGCGGTGGTGCCGCCTCCGCCGCCGCCGCGAGAAACAACAGTGCGCCGAACTGGAGTCTGAGAGAAAGGCACATGAGCCTATCCGGCAGTGGCAAAGCCGGTACCGATGACGCCGCATTGGTATCACCGGTGTTGATCACCGATCTGCAGATGTAGCCGAGTTCTACTCCGCCGCCTCGTACCCCGCGATGCCCTTGATCTCGAGAAAATCCTCGAGCCCATACTCGGCGTATTCGCGGCCGTTGCCGGACTGCTTGTAGCCGCCGAAGGGCAGGCCGGCGTCCCAGGTCGGGTAGTTGATGTAGACGTTGCCGGAGCGCATGCGGGCGGCGACGGCGCGCGCCTTCTCGATGTCCCTGGCCTGGATGTAGGAGGCAAGGCCGAAGACGGTGTCGTTGGCCTGCTCGACCGCCTGCTCGACCGTGTCGTAGGGCATGATCGCCAGCACCGGCCCAAAGATCTCTTCGGTGGCGATGCGCATGTCGTGCGTGACGTCGGCGAAGACGGTCGGGCGGACAAAGTAGCCGCGGTTGAGCTCGGCCGGGCGGCCGGGGCCGCCGGCGACAAGCGTGGCGCCCTCGTCGATGCCGCTCTGGATCAAAGCTTGGATCTTGTCGAACTGGAGCTGGCTCACCACCGGGCCGAGCTTCGAGCCCGGCGCGTCGGCCGGGCCGACGGTGAATTTCTCGGCCGCCGTCTTAGCATAGGCGGCCGCCTCGTCGTGACGGTCGCGCGGCACGAACATGCGGGTCGGCGCGTTGCAGGACTGGCCGCTGTTGCCGAAGCAGCCGGCGACTCCCTTGGTGACGGCCCTTTCGAGGTCGACATCGGGGAACAGGATGTTGGCCGACTTGCCGCCAAGCTCCTGGTGCACGCGCTTGACCGTGTCGGCGGCGGCCTTGGCGACCAGGATGCCGGCCCGGGTCGAGCCGGTGAACGACATCATGTCGACATCCGGGTGGCTGGCCAGCGCCTGGCCGACGGTCGGGCCATCGCCGTTGACGAGATTGAAGACGCCCTTCGGCACGCCGGCCTCGTCGATGATCTCGGCGAAGATGATGGCGTCGAGCGGCGCGATCTCCGACGGCTTCAGCACCATGGTGCAGCCGGCGGCGAGCGCCGGGCCGACCTTGCAGGTGATCTGGTTCAGCGGCCAGTTCCATGGCGTGATCAGGCCGACGACGCCGATCGGCTCCTTGACGATGAGCGAGGAGCCTTTCACGTGGCGGAACTGAAAACTCTTCAGCACCTCGGCCATCTTCTCCAGATGCGCCTGGCCGACGCCAACCTGGCTGTCCAGCGCCATCTGGCGCGGCGCGCCCATCTCGCGCGAGATTGCCAGCGCCAGGTCCTTGCTGCGCTTCTTGTAGACCTCGATGACGCGGTTGAGGATATCGAGGCGCTCCTCAACCGAGGTGAAGCCGAAGCTGTTGAAGGCGCGCCTGGCGGCGGCTACCGCCTTGTCGACATCGGCCTTGGTGCCGAGCGAAATCTGCGCGAAGGCGTCCTCGGTGGACGGATCGATGACATCGAGATTATTGGGCACCACCGGATCGACCCAGGCGCCGTCGATGTAGAACTGCAGATTGTGAGACATGCTTTTCGCTCCCTGTGGGCCAGCGGGCTTCGCTTGTGGCGAGTGATCGTCGTATACGGCCAGAAATAACGATGCGGCAGCCGCCCTGTCAAACGCAAGCGGCGGTGATTGAGCCAGCGTGTGGAATTCGCCATCGATACCGCCCAAGACAATGCGGCGGTTTCGGGAAAACGACGTCTATTAAGACAGGACCGTGCTCAATCGTTCGGAAAACTCGATCATTATAACTCAAACAATTCGTTGGAAAGATTGGTTTCGGAATGGCATTCCCACGACGAAGGCGCCTGGAGAACCCCTTTGCCCGTCCTGCCCGCCACCGCGAACAATCTTCCAAACGGCCTGACCTCCACCGGCAGTAGCTCTGCCCTGACTTCGATCTCGTCCGGCGTCGTCCCGGGGCTTGTGCTGGCGGCGATGATCACCAGCGTCGCCTATTCGGCGCGCAATGTCTCCGGCTTTGCCCTGCTCAGCCCGATGATCCTCGCCGTGGTGGCCGGCATGATCTATTCCAACGTGCTCGGCACGCCCGCCCATGCCAAGGCCGGCATCGCCTTTGCGCAGCGCCGGCTGCTGCGCTTCGCCATCGTGCTGCTCGGCTTCCAGCTGACGCTCGGCCAGGTCGCGGCGATCGGCATTGGCGGCGTCGGCATCATTGCGGCCACACTCGGCGCCACCTTCGTCTTCACAATCACGCTCGGCCGGCTGATCGGCGTCGACCGCAAGCTGGCGCAACTGATCGCCGCCGGCACCTCGATCTGCGGCGCCTCGGCGATCGTCGCCACCAACATCGTCACCGAGGCGCGCGACGAGGACGTCACCTACGCGGTTGCCGGGATCACGCTGTTCGGCACCGTCGCCATGCTCGGCTTCCCGCTGCTGGCGCCGGTGCTCGGCCTCGACCAGCACGCTTTCGGCTTGTGGGCCGGCGCGTCAATCCATGAGGTGGCGCAGGTTATCGGCGCCGGCTTCCAGGACGGCGCCCAGGCCGGCGAGACGGCGACCGTCGCCAAGCTGACGCGCGTCGCCATGCTGGCGCCGATGGTGATCACGCTCGGCCTGATGGCACGCCGCGGCAACGCCGACGGCTCGGCCGCGAAGCCGCCGATGCCGTGGTTCGTCGTCGCCTTCGTCGCGGTGGTGGGGCTGAACAGCCTGGTCGCCATGCCGGCCGCAGTGCATTCGGCGATTGCTTTGGCCACCCAGATCATGCTGACCATGGGGCTCGCCGCCATGGGCCTCCAGGCCGACATCTCGCAGCTCCGCTCGCGCGGCCTGCGCCCACTCGTCCTGGCCTTCTCGGCCTTCCTGTTCATCGCGGCGTTTAGTCTGACGCTGGTGAAGTTCGCCTAGTGGGCATGTTGAGATTCAGGTCAGGCCGGCCTCATCTAAATATCAATGCCCTAATCCTCGAAGGAGCTTGCCGCGACAAAGATCGCGGCCAGCTTCTCGATGCCGGCCTGGTCGTCCTTGTCGAAGCGGCCGGGCAGCGGGCTGTCGAGGTCAAGCACGCCGAAGACGCCGTCATTGTCCCTGAGCAGCACCACCAGTTCCGAGCGCGAATCCGCGTCGCAGGCGATGTGGCCGGCAAAATCGTGGACGTCCTTGACCAGCATCGACATGCCCAAATCAACCGCCGTGCCGCACACGCCCTTGCCCACGGCGATGCGTACGCAGGCCGGCTTGCCCTGGAAGGGGCCGAGCACTAGCTCTTCGTCCGATTGCAGGAAGTAGAAGCCGGCCCAGTTGAGGTCGGGCACCATCTGGTAGATCAGCGCCGAGGTGTTGGCGGCGTTGGCGATCGGGTCGCGCTCGCCGTCGAGCAGCGCCTTCATCTGCGCGGCGAGTTCATTGTAGAAGGCCGCCTTGTCCGTGCTCTCGATGGTCTTTGCCGCAAACATCGCCATGCCTCCGTTGCCAGGGCGCAGAAGTGCCCGCTCGGCTCTCTCTGCCACCAAGCGAGCGGCGAGACTATCATGAATTCCGCCGCGATTTCGGACACGTGTCAGTTTTGCCGGCGTCCAAACACGCGGGCGACGCGGGCAAACGGGCCGGACGTCGGTGCGGCCGGCTTGACTGGCGGCGGCGGCGCGGCGGGCTCGGCGGCGGGATGATTTCTCTCGTCGCCCGCCATCGCCATCAGCGCCTTGTAGATCTCGAAGCCGGATGCCGGCCGCGCGCCCTGCATTCGCTGCCGGGTCAGTTCCGAACAGGTCGGGCTGCCGTCGGCGCCGATGATCTCGCCCATGGTCAGCTTCTTGGTGAAGCCGAAGAGATCAAAGACCGCATATTTGGCGGCGTGGGCATCATAGGCGCGGCTTTCAGCCTTGGCATGGATCTCCAGCAATTGCGGGATCAGGAACTGCGCCTTTTCCGGCGAGGCTTCGCCTTCATAGGGCAGCAGGCTCCAGCCGGCCCCCAGCATCATCGTCCTGATCTTGTCGGGCTCGCGCCGAAGGGCGACGATGGTCGCGGGATCGACAAAGGCCGGGACATGGTTTCCCTGGACGTTATGGGCGATACCAACCTCGTCCAGCAAACGCTTGCACTCGGGAACGAGCCAGACGGCCTTCGGAAAAATCGATTGGAATTCGAAGTCGTAGTTCAGTTCCATCGGAAAGCCTCCGGCGTTTCATCACCTTGACCTTGCGTCAAGTCTCGCAATTTCCGCTTAAGGTTTGCCTATCTTGCTTGGTGAACGGCTGGTTGACTGGCGTCCCCGTTGCCAGCCGGCCGGGCCACCCGCTACAGTTCCAGCCGCCTCAGGAAAGAGCATCGTGACTTCCAATCCCGCCAACCGCAAACGCGACCGCGCGCAGCCGGCGGCGGGCGAAGCCCCCCTCGCCTTCGCCGTGCTGGTCTTTCCCGGCTTTCCGATGATGGCGTTTTCCTCGCTGATCGAACCGCTGCGCGCAGCCAATGTGCTCGCCAAGCGCGAGTGCTACCGCTGGGTGATCGTCGGCGCGGATCCCGGCACGGTCGAGGCCTCTAACGGCGTCGTCATCCAGCCCGGCTTTTCGGCGGCCCATGCGCCGAGGGTCGACCGCATCGTCGTCTGCTCGGGCGGCGATGCCGACCATCTCGTCGCCGATGAGGCGGTGAGCTGGATCCGCAAGAGCCTGCGCGGCGGCGCGCACATCGGCGCGGTGGCGGATGCAGCGTTCTTCCTCGCCCGCGCCGGCCTGCTCGACGGCCATGCCTGCACCCTGCACTGGACCAGCCAGGCCGCTTTCACCGAGGCTTTCCCGGACATCGAGCTCAGGCGCGATCTCTTCGTCATCGACCGCAAGCGTTTCACCTCGGCCGGCGGCGTCGGCAGCCTCGACATGATGCTGGAGATCATCACTGGCGACTATGGCGCCGAGCTCGCGGCGGGCGTCGCCGAATGGTTCGTGCACAGTCCTTTGCGATCGAGCGTCGACCGCAAGCTGATGCCGCTCAGGCTGCGCACCGGCGTGCAGAACGAGCTGGTGCTGTCGGCCATTGCGATCATGGAGGATGCGGTCGAGGAGCGGCTCGGCATGGCGGAGCTGGCGACAAGGCTCGGCGTCTCCTCCGACAAGCTCGAGCGCAATTTCCGCGCCGAGCTGGATATCTCGCCCAACGGCTATTACCGGCGGCTGCGGCTGAAGCGCGCCGCCGACCTGCTGGCGCATTCGACACTTATGGTGCGCGATGTCGCGCTGGCGTGTGGGTTTGCCTCGATGTCGAGTTTTGCGCGGGCATTTCGGGAGGAGCATGGGCACGCGCCGAAGGCGATGCGGCGGCAGTAGCTTCTTCGCTTGTGCTGAAATGGTGAGACGCTGGCGGGACCGAGGGGGCGCGAAAGGATCACGGTGCTATCGTTTCCCATCCGCCACGCCTGCGGCATCCGGCACGACATTTGCGGGAATTCGCACACACTTCCTGTGACGCATAGCCCATGTTCTCCCCTTCAGGAGGCACCGCCATGAGCATCGTCGTTTTCGACCCCGACAGCACCGAGGATGTGGACTTCAAGGATCGCATGCGCCATCCGGCGGCGGCCGATCCGGCGGGCGGCATGTGGCTCTCCGACACCGAGCCGTCCTTCATCGATGCGGATGCGCTGCGCAAGGGCCGTCTCGCCAAGCTGCGCGGCTGGATGCGCGAGGCGGGCTATGGCGCGGTCGTTTTGTTCGACCCCTACAACCAGCGCTACGCCACCGGCTCGCGCAACATGTTCGGCTACTTCCTGCGCAACTCGACGCGCTATTTCTTCATCCCGACCGAAGGGCCGGTGATGCTGTTCGAATATCCGCAGAGCTACCATGTCTCGATGGTGCTCGACACGATCGACGAGGCGCGGCCGTCGAAGCTGGTGTGGTCATCCGTCTCCGGCCGCGACGACGAGACCGCCGGGCCGTTCGCCGACGAGATCGCCGAGCTTCTGAAGAAGCATGGCGGCGGCTCGATGAAGCTCGGGCTCGACCGCTGCAGCCATCTGCAGGCGCTGGCGCTCGAAAAGCGCGGCTGCGAGGTGCGCGATTGCCAAGGCGAGATTTTGGCGGTGCGCGCGGTGAAGACGCCGGAGGAAGTCAAATGCCTGCAGGCGTCGATGGCCGGCGCCGAGGCCGCGGTGGCGGCAGTGCGCGAGGCGATCAAGCCCGGCGTCTCCGAAAACGAGCTGTTCGCCATCATGTATGGCGAGGTGATCCGCCAGGGCGGCGAGTTCATCGAGACGCGGCTGCTCACCTCCGGCCAACGCACCAATCCGTGGTTCAGCGAGGCGAGCGGCCGCAAGATCAGGCCGGGCGAGCTGGTCGCGCTCGATACCGACACGATCGGCTGCTACGGCTATTATTCCGATTTCTCGCGCACCTTCCGCTGCGGGCCGGGCAAGCCGACCGCCTACCAGAAATCGCTCTACCGCATGGCGCACGACCAAGTGCAGCACAATATCGGCATCGTGAAGCCCGGCATGGCTTTCCGCGAGATCGCCGAGAAGGCCTGGAAGATCCCGGACCGCTTCGTCGACCAGCGCTACACTTCGGTCATGCACGGCGTCGGCATGCATGGCGAGACGCCGTTCATCGCGCACTCGATGGACTACGAGACCTATGGCCGCGACGGCATCATCGTGCCCGGCATGGTGGTCAGCGTCGAAAGCTATATCGGCGAGAAAGGCGGCCGCGAGGGCGTCAAGCTGGAGGACGAGATCCTGATCACCGAGACCGGGACGGAGTTGCTGTCGCGGTTTCCGTATGAGGACGAGTTCTTGGAATGAGCGATTTGATGCCGATACGCTCTGTTGGCGCCGCCCATACGCTATCGCAGGCCTTCGAGATTGGCCGCAGCAAATGTGACGTCGTCATCCTAGGGCGAAGCAAGGAGCGAAGCGACGCGGCGCAGACCCTAGGATCCATGCCGTTACTTCGGAGCGTTGCATCGGTGCAGAATTCTGTTCCGCTGCATTTTTCGTTAGAGGTAACGGCATGGATTCCAGGGTCTTCGCAATGCCGCTTCGCGGCTGCTTCGCCCTGGAATGACGAAGCGCGAGCATCCGCATGAAAAGCCCGATCTCCATCCGGCGCGGCAAGGTGGCCGCAGTGTTCATCGATCTCCAGGAAGAGCATCGCAAGGACGAGCGCTATCTGGTCGACGGCTTCGGCGACATCCTCGCCAATGTCCAGCGGCTGCAGGCGGCGGCGCGGCGCAATTTCGTGCCGCTCTACCACTTCGCCTACATCGTCGACCTTGCCGAGGCGCGGCCGTTCCATCCGGTGGACGCCAGCGGCAAGTCGGCCTTCTCCGACAAGGACGATCCGCTGACGGCGATCTGCGCGGAAGTGGCGCCGGCCGAGGGCGAGACGATGCTGGTCAAGACCGAGGCCAGCGCCTTCGGCAACGGCGCCTTCACCGACCGGCTGAAGACGGCGGGCATCGAATGGCTGGTGATTGCCGGCGTCTGGACCGAGGCCTGCATCGACGCCACGGTGAAGGATGCGGTGGCGCGTGGTTTCCGCGTGCTGCTGGTCAAGGATGCCTGCGGCAGCGCGAGCGCCGCCATGCACCAGACCGCCATCCTCAATCTCGCCAACCGGCTCTATGGCGGCGCCGTCACCGGCACGCTCGATGCCTGCCGGCTGCTGGCGGGCGACACGGTCGATGCGTGGCAGGTCGAGGGCTCGGTGCCGCTGCGCTTCACCTACGACAATGCGGCCCGGCTCTACGACGAGCTCTGACGGCAAGCCGATGGGCACGAACCAACTCGAAGCGGCCAGGTGGGGAAATACGCCACCCTGCTCGACCCGGAGCTGTGGGACTATATCGACCAGGTCAATGCCTGGTTCCCGCCCGCGATCGTGGCGCAGCCGATCGCGGAGCAACGGGCGGTCTACAACGCGATGTGCCGGGCCTTCCATCCAGGCCGTCCGGCTGATGTCACGGTGAGTGACGGCGTGGTCGCCGCCGACGGCCGCGACATCGCGATCCGGCGCTACCGTTTGGCCGGCAAGGCGTCGCGGGCGATCGTCGTCCACTATCACGGCGGCGGCTTCGTGCTCGGCGACCTCGACAGCCATGACGACATCTGCGCCGAGATCTGCGCCGCCACCGGCTTCGAGGTGATCTCGGCCGATTACCGCCTGGCGCCGGAGCATCTGCATCCCGCCGCCTTCGAGGATTCACTCGCCGTGTTCGAATGGATGGCCGCGACAACCAGCCTGCCGATCGTGCTCTGCGGCGAGAGCGCCGGCGGCAACCTCGCCGCGGCCGTCGCGCACGCGACGCGCCACAGCCAGCGCCGCGCCGCCGGTCAGGTGCTGATCTATCCAGAACTCGGCGGCGAGACAGGCCGCTCCTATATCGAGCACGCCGAGGCGCCGCTGCTCAGCCTCAGCGATATCGAGTTCTACCGCCGCATCCGGTCCGCGCCGGGTCAATCGCTGGACGATCCGACCTTCTCGCCACTGCGCGACAGCGATTTTACCGGCCTGCCGCCGACCTTCATCATCACCGCCGAATGCGATCCGCTGTCCTCCGACGGCGAGGCCTATCGCGGCCGCATCGTCGCCGCCGGCGGCTCGGCCTGGTGGCAGGAAGAGCCGCTGCTGGTGCACAGTTTCCTGCGCGCCCGCAACAGCGTGCCGCGCGCCGGCGAGGCGTTTGCGAGGATTATTGCCGACATTGCCAGGCTGGGCGCCGGCGATGAGGCGCCAATCTCCCCCAAGTGGGGGAGATGGCCGGCAGGCCAGAGGGGGCGCGAAGGATCGCGGCCCCTCAGAATCCTTAGGATTCAAAACCATTCGTCATCGCAGCGGCGCTGAATAGCCGAGATGCTGGGCGGGACAGCGCCCCCCTCTGCCCTGCCGGGCATCTCCCCCACAAGGGGGAGATTGGCGCTACCCTCGTGCGGAACAGCGCACAAGAACTGCGGAAAAGCGAACATTTCCCGGCGTAACCCCGCCCTATCATCGCCGCAGGCCAAGGGCGCTCCGGCGGTCGCATCCGTCCCCGCACTGTGACAGGCCGGGGCGCCCAACAGGAGGGAACGACGATGAAATTCATGCTGACCGACAGGAAACTGCACCCGCGAGCCGAGCCGATCGCCGCCGACTTCCGGAAAGGCGGCATCAGCCGGCGCGAATACTTCGCCATCATGGCCGGCTTCGGCGTCAGCGCAGCCGGAGCACTGGCACTCGGCGTGCTTACCCCCTCGCCGGCCCGAGCCGAGGAGCCAAAAAAGGGCGGCACCTTGCGCGTCGCCATGAACGTCAAGGGTTTCAAGGATCCGCGCACTTTCGACGGCGTCGAGATGTCCAACGTGGCGCGCCACTGCAACGAATATCTGGTGCGCTGGAACACAGACTTCAGCTTCGAGCCGTGGCTTTTGGAAAGCTGGGAGACCAGCGACGACGCCAGGACGATCACGCTGCATGTGCGCAAGGGCATCACCTGGTCGAACGGCGACACCTTCAACGCCGACGACGTCATCCACAATCTCACCCGCTGGTGCGACGCCTCCGTCGCCGGCAACTCGGTCGCCGCGCGCATGGGCGCACTGGTCAACGCCGACACCAAGAAGCCGGTCGATGGCGGCATCGACAAGGTCGACGACTACACCGTCAGGCTCAACCTGCCCAAGCCCGACATCTCGCTGATCGCCGGCATGGCCGACTATCCGGCGCTGATCATGCACCGCTCCTATGAGGGCGACGGCGACCCGAAGAAGGCTCTAGCCATCACCACCGGCCCTTGCGAACTGGTGAGCTGGGATGCCGAGACCGGTGCGGAGGTGAAGCGCAAGGACAAGCCCTGGTGGAAAGGCGAGTTCCATCTCGACGGCATCAAATGGGTCGACTACGGCTCCGATCCCAACGCCATGCTGTCGGCCTTCGAATCCGGCGAGATCGACACCGACCACGAGACGGCTTCAGACGCCGTATCGCAGACCGAAGAGATGGGGCTCGAAAATTCCGAGATCGCCACCGGCTCGACCATCGTCGCCCGCTTCAATGTCGGCAACGCGCCCTATGACGACGTCAAGGTACGCCGTGCCGCCCAGCTTGCCGTCGACAACTCGGCCGTGCTGAAGCTCGGCATCGACGGTCGCGGCAAGCCCGCCGACAACCACCATGTCGGCCCGATGCATCCGGAATTCGCCGATATCGGCCCAGCCAAGCGTGACGTGGATGGTGCCAAGAAGCTGCTCGCCGAGGCTGGCAAGGCCGACCATGAATTCGACCTCATCTCGGTCGACGTCGAATGGCAAAAGAGCACCGGCGACGCGATCGCCGCGCAGATGCGCGAGGCGGGCCTGAAGATCAAGCGCACCGTGCTGCCGGCCGCCACCTTCTGGAACGACTGGAGCAAATACCCCTTCTCCTGCACCGAATGGCTGGGAAGGCCGCTCGGTGTCCAGGTGCTGGCGCTGGCCTACAAATCGGGAGCTGCCTGGAACGAAAGCGCCTATGCCAACAAGGAGTTCGACGAGCTCCTCGACAAGGCGCTGGCAATGCCGGACGCCAAGGCGCGCAAGGAGATCATGGCCAAGATCGAAGAGAATCTGCGCCAATCCGGCATCATCATCCAGCCATACTGGCGCTCGGTCTATCGAACCTACCGCAAGGGCGTGCATGGCTGCGAGCAGCACCAGTCGCTAGAGCAGCATTTCGAGAAGGTGTGGCTGGAGTCCTGATCCCTCCCAGGGTGGCAACCCCGGCCGGCGTGGCTCAACCGGGGCCGCGCCGGCCGTTGCCATGTGCGCCCATTCATCACAGATTGCATGCGGCCTCAGACCGGCGAACGCGAGAAACAGTCAGGGATGGATCACTTCGACCTCGGCACCTACCGCCGCCCAATCTCCACATCCTCGGCGGAGACGCAGCGCTGGTTCGATATCGGGCTGAACTGGTGCTACGGTTTCAACCACGAGGAAGGCATAAGATGCTTCGCGAAGGCGCTGCGGACTGATCCCGATTGCGCCTTCGTGCACTGGGGCATCGCCTATGCCGCGGGGCCTTTCTACAATCTGACCTGGAAGGAGCATGGCGAGGCCGAGGCCGACAGGGCCACCAGGCTTTGCTTCGACCATGTCCAGCTTGCGCTCGCCGGCAGCGCTCGATCCAGCGCTATTGAGCGGCGGCTGATCGAGGCACTCGCCCACCGGTTCCAGAAGCCGCATCGCATGGCGCCGGCGGAATTCGCGCTGTGGGACGACGCCTATGCCGCCGCGATGCGACAGGTCTATCGCGATTTCCCAGACGACCATGACGTGATGGCGCTCTTCGTCGAGGCGCTGATGATGCGCACCGTCAGGCGGCTATGGG
Source organism: Mesorhizobium sp. M4B.F.Ca.ET.058.02.1.1 (assembly GCF_003952505.1). NCBI lineage: Bacteria > Pseudomonadati > Pseudomonadota > Alphaproteobacteria > Hyphomicrobiales > Phyllobacteriaceae > Mesorhizobium > Mesorhizobium sp. M4B.F.Ca.ET.058.02.1.1. The sequence continues at coordinate 1,312,351 of NZ_CP034450.1, forward strand.
ATCTCAAGACCGGCAAGCCGGCGCCGAATTCGGACGTGCTGGAGGCTCTCGAGGTCTGCGAACGCTCTATCAGGCGCTCGGACGAGGCCGGCACGACGCCGCATCCGGCGGCCCTGCATCTGCACATCCACCTGCTCGAAATGTCGACCCAGCCCGAGCGTGGCATGCGCTCGGCCGAACGGCTTGGCACGATGTGTCCCGATGCCGGCCACATGAACCATATGCCCGGCCATATCCATGTGCTGTGCGGCGAGTATGAGAAAGCAAAACTCGCCAGCGAGAAGGCGGTGCGCGCCAACGACCGCTACCTCGCCCATGCCGGCGAGACGACCTATTACCTGCTCGGCTGCTGCCACGACCTGCATCTGATGATGTTCGCCTGCATGTTACTCGGCCAGTACCGCCCCGCGCTGTGGGCGGCCGACAAGGTGCGCGGCCTGGCGACGCGCGATGTCGTGAGCATTCCCGACCGGCCGAAGCTGACGCAGACGGTGGAAGGCTACCATGCGATGAAATCGCATGTTCAGGTGCGCTTCGGCCGCTGGCGGGAGATCATCGACGAGCCGATGGTTGTCGAGCCCGAACTCTATGTGCTGACTACCGCCATGCAGCACTACGCCAAGGGCGTCGCGCATGCTGCGCTGCGTGCGTTCGCGGCGGCGGAGCACGAGCGCGAGCGCTTCCACCAGCATCTAAGCCGCATCCCCGCGGAACGGCGCTTCCTCAGCAACCCGACGCACGCATCGCTGGCCGTGGGCGCCGCCCTGCTCGACGGCGAGCTCGCCTACCACCAGGGGCGGCATGACGAGGCCTATGTTCATTTGCGACAGGCGGTCGGGCTCGACGACAATCTCTCCTATACCGAGCCGTGGGCATGGATGCATCCGCCGCGCCATGCGCTGGCGGCGCTGCTGCTCGACCAGGGCCATGCCGAAGAAGCCGAGCAGGTCTATCGCGACGATCTCGGCCTGAGTGGCGCGGTTCAGCGCTGCGCCCAGCATCCGGACAATGTCTGGGCGCTGCACGGGCTGGTCGAATGTTTGAGGCGGCGCGGCGAGACCGACCAGTTGCCTGGGTTCCAGGCCAGGCTCGCCACCGCATTGGCAAAGACCGACTTGCCGATCACCTCGTCTTGCCTGTGCAGGACAAGCGTGCATTCAGGGCCCGACTGCTGCCATTGAAGATGGCCCGCCCCTGTGCGCCGTCACCATTCTCGCGTACACAAGTCCTGATCCAACCCGGCCCCGCGACGTGAGAACCCCATGCGATTGCTGCTAAGTAGTCTCTTCCTCGGCATCGCCGCCGCCAGCCTGTCGCCCGCCCGGGCCGCGGCGGACGATTGCGGCGATGCCGCCGCGCTGGTGCAACTGGCCTATCCCGGGGCCCAGAAGAGCGCCGACGAAAGATCGTTCACGCTGGAACCCCATACCAGCATCTCCCTGACGCTGCGGGAAGGCGACAATTCATTCGGCCTGGTCTGCAAGGTCTGGCCCGCCCATGACGACCTGCTGCTTGTCGCAGTGCCCCTGATCGACAGCGCCAAGTCCGGCGACGGCCAGCATGTCGGTGATATCGAGATTCTCGTCCTCGACATGAACAGCCTGCGGGTGCGCCAGCGCCTGCTCCAGCCCGGGCTGATGAATGATGATGCCATCTACATCCGCAAGATCGAGTTCGATACCGGCCGATACAGGCTGGCGACCGATGTAAGCGCCTTCGGCCTGCGCATCGAAATGGCAAGCGATTCTCGGCCCAATCCCTTCCGTGAAACCGACCTCAGGCTCTATGCCCTCACCCGCGATGGGCTGCGACTAGTGCTCGACGGCCTCGTCGTCGACAGTTTTGGCGGCGAAGGCGACGCCAGTTGCGCCGGATCCTTTCACTCCAGCAAGGCCAGCCTGTCGATGCGATCGGCGAGCCATCGCGGTTATCGCGACATCACCGTGGTCGAGCGGAGGGATACCGACGAGCCCGCCCTCGACAAGAACGGCGAGTGCCAGCCGCACCCCGGCAAACCGGTGAAGCGGACCTACCGGCTGCGCTTTGATGGCAGCCGCTATCCGGTTCCGGCGGCGCTCAAGGCCTCGGAGCCGTGAAAGAGCCGCTCGCGCCATGATCGGGTGGCAGCGCATCTCAAGAGCCGTGCCGGCAACGGCAGGCCGACGCGGATCGGTGAGGCGATCCTCGCCGGGCTCAGCCGCGACGGCACGCTCACTGTCGCGGCCAACGTGCCCCATGTCATCGGCCGCAAGGACGATATGCCGTGCCGATCCATGGCGACGATCGCGGCATCCCGGCCGTGCTGGTCGGGATGCGGCAGGACCTGCCGGCTGACCACCAGGGCGTAGAGGCCTGGGCCAAGCGGCTCGCCGCCGCGCTGCCGGCCGGGCAGACGGCCTGAAGCGACCCCGACGTTGCCTACTTCATGATGTGATAGGCCTGCAGACCGCCTTCCCGGTCACGAGAAGATTTCCGCCAGTTCCTCGACGCTGGTGCCTTCCTTGACCTGGCGCAGCTCGATGTAGCCGACCGCCGTGGCCGTGGACATCACCATCGAGACCACGCTTTGCACCAGCGCAGCCAGAATGGCGGCAAGGATTCCGTGGAAGAAGACGACAACCACCGCCGTGATCGACTGGATCACCATGGCTATGATGAAGAGGATCACGAACAACCCGAACAGCGCCCAGCGGCTGCCCTTGGTCAGGACACGGCTGCGCGACATAGAGCCGAACACACCGAGCCGCTCCTGGATCAGGACCGGCACCGCCACGGACCAGCCGAGCCATAGGATGATGCCCGGAACGAGCAAGGCGATGCGGCAAACCCGGCGCCAAGACCGACCAGAATGCCTATCCCCAGGGTCGGCAGCAGGTAGCGTATCGCGATCGTGATGCAATCGCCGAAGGATGGTGGCTTGCCGTTCAGATCCTCGATAGTTGCCCTCACAAGCGCCGACTGAAGCAGCAGCGCGCAAATGAAGGATACCAGTCCGGCGACGATGCTGACCCAGGAATTGCGGAACATCGCTTCAGGATCGGCCGCCGCGCCAGGGTCGGTCTGCAGCATCACGTCCACGCGCGATTCGGTCCAAAGTTGCGCGAGAAGCGCCGGCAAGCCGGAGAACAGCGCGGCAAGGCCGACATATAGTCCTATGTTGCGGCCAATCACGGAAAAGGTGTTGTTGAACACCCTGCCGATCTGGAATTTCTCAGGCCGTGTCAGTGTCGTTGAAGTCATAAGGCACCCCCTTTTAACCACCACCGCATAATGGCTGGTTCTCACGATAGTAGATGTGACAAGATTAACAGTTGGCGTCCAGCCCACTTGCAATTGTCTTGCCGCATTGCCAGTGTCGGCGCTGCGGGTTTGCAGGGGAGCAAATGGGTGGCAGTTGCACAGCCGGGCAGAGTGGACGCCGAATGGCTGGCGAAAGTGCACAAGCAGCTGCTGGCCGACACGTCCATCCAGTTCGACCTGCCGGCCTTCGCGCAGCCCCAACCTCCGGCCTGGCTGAAGCCGCTGCTGGATTTCCTGGCGCAGCTTGGCCCCTATATGATCTACTTGTTCTGGGGCGCGGTGATATCGGGCGCCGCGATTATCCTGTTCCTTATCGTCCTGGAGGTGAAAGGCGTCGCCTGGCGCCTGCCGTGGCGGCGCGCGCGCAGCGAAGCGGATACGGAAGAGCAATGGCGCCCCGATGCCGCAGCGGCGCAGATCCTGCTGTCGGAAGCCGACGCGCTTGCGGCGCGCGGCGACTATGACGAGGCGGTCCATCTCCTGCTTCGCCGCAGCGTCGCCGACATAGCCGGGCGCCTGCCCGACTTCCTGCGTCCCTCGCTGACGGCGCGCGACATCGCCAATGCTCCTTCCCTGCCGGCGCGGCCACGCGGCGCGTTCAGCGAGATCGCGCGAATCGTCGAGGCCGCGCTGTTCGCCCGCCGGCCCGTCGGCGCCGAAGGCTGGCAGCAAGCGCGCGGCGCCTATGAGCGGTTCGCCTTCGGGGATGCCTGGGCATGAGCGCGCCGGCGGCCGAAACGGCACAGGAACCGTTCAGCCGCAGGACGCTGTTCTGGGGCATTTTCGCGAGCCTGTTCGCGGCGGCGGGGTTCTTCCTGCTGTCGACCTATGCGCCGGATTTCCGTACGCCCGGCAATGGCGGCGCGACGCCGCTCTCCAAGGGCGGCTCCGGCTATGCGGCATTGGTGGAATGGGTAAGACTGACCGGCGGCCTGCCCTTCATGGCGCGGACCGAGGCGGACCTCTCCAGGCACATCTTGCTGATCGTCACCATCGCGCCAGAAAGCGATCCGGCGGCGCTCAAGAACATCATCGATCTTCGAGAAGAGCTGCCAACGCTCTTCGTGCTGCCCAAATGGCAAACCATGCCGATGGAAACGCACGAAGGCTGGGAGATGAAGATCGAGCGGCTGCCCACGCTTGTCGTCAATGAATGGCTTGGCCGCATCGCCGGCATGAAGCTTGGCGAAGGCAAGGCCGCTGTCGGGCAGCTCGACATCGAAGGCCACATGGTTGCCGCGCCGGCGGATCTGCAATGGGTGGCGGATGACGATCCGATCATCGCGGCAGGCAATGGCAAGTCGGTGCTTACGAAGCTCGCCGACAAGCCGTTCTACGTCTTGACCGACCCCGACCTGATCAACAATGCGGGATTCAAGGATCCTGAAAAGGCAATCGCGGTGTTCGAGCTGTTGGCGTCGCTGGACAGAATCGGGGTCATGTTCGACCTGACACTGCATGGCGCCGGGCGCAAATACGATCTCGCCAAGCTTTTGGTCGAGCCGCCCTTCCTGGCGCTGACGCTGTCGATCCTTGCCGCCGCGGCGCTGGCCTTCCTGCATGGTCTTGGCCGCTTCGGCCCGCCGCGCGCCGAAGGCCGGGCGATCGCCTTCGGCAAGCGGGCGCTGGTCGACACCACGGCGATGCTCTTCAAGCGCGCCGGACGTCTGGAGGAACTGGGCGATCGCTATGGCGCCCTGATGCGGCAGCGTGCCGGCGCGCTGCTTGGCGCGCCACACGGGCTGCAGGGCGAAGCGCTCGACCGCTGGCTCGATTCCCGCGACAAGGGCGAGGCCCAGGGGTTCACGACGCGGCTCAAGGCCGCGAACAATGCCAGTTCGCTGGCGGATATGCATGAGGCAGCCGAGCGGCTGCACGACTGGACGGCAAGGAGGCTCGGTGAACGTCGATGATGTGAAGGCCCTGGCGACAGCGATCAGGGAAGAAGTGGCGAAAGCGATTACCGGCCAGCACGACACGGTCGACCTGATGCTCACCGCCCTGTTCGCCGGCGGGCATATATTGCTCGAAGGACCGCCGGGGACCGCCAAGACCATGACCGCGCGCTGCTTCGCGCAGGCGCTCGGTGTCGCCTATGGGCGCATCCAGTTCACGCCGGACCTGATGCCCGGCGATATCGTCGGCTCCAACATCTACAATTTCCAGAGCGGGCAGTTCACGCTGACGCGCGGCCCGATCTTCTGCGATCTTCTGCTTGCCGACGAGATCAACCGCACCCCACCGAAGACCCAGGCCGCCCTCTTGGAAGCCATGCAGGAGCACGCTGTCACCTTCGACGGCACCACCCATTCGCTCGGCCGCAATTTCATGGTGGTGGCGACGCAGAATCCCATCGAGCATCAGGGCGTCTATCCGCTGCCGGAGGCACAACTCGACCGTTTCCTGTTCAAGCACCGGGTGAGCTATCCGGACCTGCAGGACGAGCGCGCCATCATCGTCCATCACGGCGGCGGCTCCGCCTCGCACGACATCGCGCAATACGGCATCAAGGCCCGGACCGACCGCAAGACGCTGGAAAAGGCGCTCGAAACCGTCGGCTCCGTCACCCTGGTCGACGACGTCGTCAACTATATCGCGGCGCTGGTGCGCGCCACACGCGAGAGCCCGGACCTGGAGGTCGGCGCCAGCCCTCGCGCGGGCGCCATGCTGGCGCGGGCGGCGCGGGCACGGGCCACGCTCGACGGTCGCGCTTACGTGATCCCGGACGACGTCAAGGCGCTCGCCGTGCCGGCGCTGCGCCATCGCGTCATCCTTTCGCCGGCCGCGCAGATCGATGGGCGGCTGGTGGAGCAGATCGTGTCCGATCTCGTCGACCAGACGGAAGCGCCGCGGTGATCTATCCGAGCGGCAGAGCGGTCTGGGCGGCGGCGGTGGGAGCGATCCCGGCGTTCCTGATCGCGCTTGCGCTGCCGTCCTTCTGGTATCTCGGCCTGCTCTGGATCTGCCTACTGCTTGGCTTCCTGGCGGTGGACGCGGCCGCCGGACGCGGGCGCGCCTCGCTCAGCGCCAGCCTCGACGCGCCGCCGCAGGTCGGCGTCGGCGGCCGTTTCGCTGTCCATGTCGCCGCCAGTCTCGGCAAGCAGGCGCGCAAGCTGCAGGCGCGCGTCGGCCATGATCAGCGGCTGGAGCCGATCAACGGCACCGGCGGCGTGCTGCCGGCGGATGGCGGCACGCTCGACCTCGAATTCACGGCGCTCAGGCGCGGCATGGCCAATTTCGACCGGCTATGGTTGCGCTGGCGCGGGCCGTTCGGGCTGGTCTGGAACCAGGTCGTGCTGCCGATGGACGAGAAGGTGGCGGTGCTGCCCGATGTCAGCCACGCCCGCGACGAGGCGATCACGCTTTTGCAACGCTCGGCGCAGGCCGACGGCCACGCACAAAAGCGGGCCGGCCAAGGCCGCGAGTTCGAGGCGCTAAAGGACTACCAGCCCGGCATGGGCCGGCGGATGATCGACTGGAAACGCAGCGCCCGCCACGGCAAGCTTCTGGCGCGCGAGTTCCGCATTGAGGAGAACAACAACGTCGTGCTCGCCATCGACAGCGGACGCCTGATGTGCGAGCCAGTCGACGGCGTGCCGAAGGTCGACCGCGCGGTGACGGCGGCGCTGCTGTCGGCGTTCATCGCGCTGAAGGGCGGCGACCTCGTCAGCCTGTTCTCCTTCGATGCGCGGCCGCGCGTCTCCAGCGGCGCGGTGCGCGGCTCCGCCAGCTTCCCGATGATCCAGAAGCGGGCGGCAGAGATCGACTATTCCAGCGAGGAAACCAACTTTACGCTGGCGCTGACGACGCTTTCGGGCAAGCTCGACCGGCGCTCGCTGGTCATCATCTTCACCGATTTCGTCGATCCGATCAGCGCCGAGCTGATGCTGCGCACCGTCGGCCGGCTGACCGAGCGCCACCTGGTGCTGTTCATGATGATGAAGGATGTCGAGCTGGAGAGCCTGGCCGACATGCCGCCGGCGACGCCGGAGGACGTGGCGCGCGCCGTCACCGCTGGCGGCCTGCTTAGGGAACGGCAGGTCGTGATCGGACGGCTGAGGCTGCTCGGCGCGCATGTCATCGAGGCCGATCACCAGCGGCTGGGCCCGGCGCTGGTCGAGCGCTATCTCGAGCTCAAGCAGGAGAATCTTTTGTGACGACGCCGGCCGGCACCGATGCGGTACGCCAGACGCTCGCCAGCTTCCGCCAGGAGCGCGAGGCCGACTGGCTGGCATTCGAGGCGCTCTTGGCGCGGGTCGAGAAGCGAGCGCCGCGCACGCTGTCGGAAGACGAATTGCTGTCGCTACCGCTGCTCTACCGCTCGGCGCTGTCCTCGCTGTCGGTGGCCAGGGCGACGTCGCTCTACAATGCGCTCGTCTCTTATCTCGAAGCGCTCTGCCTGCGCGGCTATTTCTACCTTTACGGCGCCCGGCGTGGCTTGCGGCAGCGCATCGGCGATTTCTTCCTGCATGACTGGCCAAACGCTATCCGCGTCCTGTGGCGTGAAACCCTTGTTGCGGTCGGACTGACGGCAGTCGGCGCCGGCGCCGGCTACTGGCTGGTGGCGTCCAACAAGGGCTGGTACGACGCCATCATCGCACCAAGCCTTGCCGGCGGGCGCAATCCGGACTCGTCGGCCGAGATGCTGCGCAGCGTGCTCTATGGCGGCGCCGACAGCCAATTCCTGTCGAGCTTTGCCGCCTATCTCTTCACCCACAACACGCAGGTGGCGATCCTGGCCTTTGCGCTCGGCTTTGCCTTTGCCGCGCCAAGCGTGCTGATCATCCTGATGAACGGCTGCATGCTCGGCGCGATATTCCAGATCTACGCCGCCAAGGGACTGGGCTTCGGGCTCGGCGGCTGGCTCGCCATCCACGGCACCACCGAGCTGTTCGCCATCGCGCTGGCTGGGGCCGCCGGCATGCGCATTGGCACGCGCATCGCCTTTCCCGGCGAGCTGACCCGCATGGCGTCCGCCGCCGAGGCCGGACGGATCGCGGCGACCGTCATGGTCGGCGTCGTCGTGATGCTGCTGTTTGCCGGCCTGCTCGAAGGCATCGGCCGGCAGACGATCAACGGTGACGGCGCCCGCTACGCCATCGGCGGCGGCATGCTGGCCTTTTGGTGCGCCTATTTCTACCTGTTCCGAATGGTGCGGCATGGCGATCACTAGACGCGCCGCGTTCGCGCCGACACGGCCGCTGATCACACCGGAAGGCGTCGATCTCAGGATCAGGCTTGCCGACGCCGGCACGCGGGCCTCGGCCTTCCTGCTCGATGTGGTGATCATCGCCACCACCGCGGTCCTCATCACCATTGTCGCCCTGTTCGGGCTACGCGGCATCGGTTTCGGCGGGCTGCAGCCGCTGTTCGTGGTCTGGATCATCCTGATCTTCCTGCTGCGCAACGCCTATTTCATCGCCTTCGAGGCCGGCCGACGCGCCGCGACACCCGGCAAGCGCATCGTCGGCATAAGGGTCGCCTCGCGCAGCGGCGCGGGTCTCACAGTCGACCAGGTTATCGCGCGCAACCTGATGCGCGAGATCGAGATCTTCCTGCCGCTGTCGATCATCGCCGGACGCGGCGGCGCCGGCGTCGCCGACACGCTGACCACCGTCTTCGGACTGGTGTGGGCGCTGCTCTTCGCGCTCTTCCCGCTGTTCAACCGCGACCGGATGCGCATCGGCGACCTGCTCGCCGGAACCTGGGTGGTCGAGGCGCCGAGGCTGAAGCTGGTCGAGGACCTGTCGCGGAGCAAGGATCCAGTCGCGGCCCGTTTCAAGTTCAGCGCTGCGCAGCTCGACGCCTACGGCATCGCCGAGCTACACAAGCTGGAGGAAGTGCTGCGCCGCGACGACTATTTCGCGATGAAGGCCGTAGCCGAAATGATCGGGAAGAAGATCGGTGTGACGATCGAAGCGCCGGATTCCAGGGCGTTCCTGACCGCCTACTACGGCGAGCTCAGGGCGCATCTCGAACGCAAGCTGCTGCTCGGCAACCGCAAGGCGGATAAGTACGCGCAGTAGGCCGGAGCGGTATTCTCGATAATCACGAGACGTTGGTGCTGCCCCTCATCCGCCCGCCGGCACCTTCTCCCCGTATAATGACGGGGAGAAGAGGGCTGATCACAATGCCGGCGCCTGTGCTGCAACGTGGCGATTGGCGAAGCCAGCCGCGACAGCGTCTTTCTCCCCGTCACTATACGGGGAGAAATGCCCGGCAGGGCAATGAGGGGCAGCGCCGGCTCACGATACACTTGAACCGAAACCTGGCTCGCCGGGCTGATCTATTACCCCACCCACTTCTCATAGTCCGACACCAGCAGATGCAGTGGCGCGACGTCCTCGTCGATATTGGAGAAGCGGCCGATCGGCTCCCGAAAAACGTTGTCGGTGAGGTCGTCATTGACGGTGGAAACCTCGCCGATCAGCACATCCTTGCCCTCGGCCCAGAAGGCGTGCCAGACGCCCGGCAGCAGCGTGACGCTCTGGCCCGGATCGAGCTTCAAGAGCCCGCCCGCCGGCAGTCTAGTGATGGTGCCGTCGACCGGCACCGACACTTCGGCCTTCGGATCGATCCCGCCGTCGCGATCGTGCATGAAGAGTTCCAGCACCAGCTTGCCGCCGCCGCGGTTGATGATGTCCTCGGCCTTGATGTTGTGGCGGTGCATGGGCGAGAGCTGGTCCTTGCGCGAGATCATGATCTTCTCGGCATAGAGCATGCCCATGCCGAGCTTCATGTCCTCGTAGCGGCCGTTGCGAACGGTGAACAAGAACAGGCCGAGCTCGTCGAACTTCTCCTGGCCGTAGTCGGTGATGTCCCAGCCGAGGCGCGAGGTGAAGATGGCTGACGAGTCTCCCTTATGCGCCTTCATCTCGTCCGGCGACCAATAAGCAAAGGGCGGCATGATATAGCCGAAGGAGCGGATGAAGGCGTCGGCTTCGCGGATGATGTCGTTGATTCTCGAGCGCTTCATGGGTTCTCTTCCTTCCGGCCGCTGCCTGCTGAAATGTGCCCATCCGAATAGCTCAATGCCGGTCCGCTGTCGACGCAAAGTGACGGCTCTGGCCCGTGACATTCGGCCGGATCGGGGCCATAACGCGACCGGTTCTTATGGTGGTGACAATCTCATGCCGAGCATAGACGACCTCGATACGCCGGCGATCGTGATCGACGCCGCCCGCGCCGAAGCCAACATCAGAAAGGCGCAGGCGCATGCCGACGCCCATGGGCTGAAGCTCAGGCCGCACATCAAGACGCACAAGCTGCCCTATTGGGCGAAGAAGCAGATAGCGGCCGGCGCGGTCGGCATCACCTGCCAGAAGATCGGCGAGGCGGAGGTAATGGCCGATGCAGGGCTGACCGACATTTTTCTCCCCTACAACATCCTCGGGCGCGCCAAGCTCGAACGGCTGAAGGCGCTGCACGGCCGCGTGACGCTGTCGGTAACCGCGGACAGCCTGGTAACGCTGGAAGGCCTTGCAGCGACCTTTGCCGATGCCGGCCACCCGCTACAGGTACTCGTCGAGTGCGATACCGGCATGGGCCGCTGCGGCGTGCAGACGGCAGATGAAGCGGTGGTGCTGGCGAAAGCGATCGACAGCGCCACGGGCCTCACCCTCGGCGGGCTGATGACCTATCCGGCCGCCGGCAAGCAGACGCAGGCAGAGAGCTGGCTGGCAGGGGCGAAGCAGGCCCTTGCCGCGGCAGGCCTCGACTGCCGGCGCATCTCCAGCGGCGGCACGCCGGACATGTGGCGCTCGGGCGAGAACAGCGTCGTCACCGAATACCGGCCCGGCACCTATATCTATCTCGACCGCTACCAGGTCGCCAAAGGCGTCGGCAGCCTTGACGATTGCGCGCTGACGGTGCTCGCGACGGTGGTCAGTCATCCAACGCCGACCCGTGCGATTCTCGATTCAGGCAGCAAGGCGCTGTCCTCCGATACACTGGGGCTGTCCGATTTCGGCGAGTTGCTCGGGGTGCCGGGCGCGAGGGTCACCGGCCTCAGCGAGGAGCATGGCAATGTCACGCTTTCCGACGGCGCGAAGCTTCGCATCGGCGAGCGCGTTCGCGTGGTGCCCGATCACTGCTGCGTGGTGACGAATTTGTTTGACCAGGTGCATCTTATCGACGGCGACAAGGTGCTGGAGACGCTGCCGGTGGCGGCGCGGGGGCGGATGGGGTGAGTGGCCTTTCCTTCTCCCCTTGTGGGAGAAGATGGATCGGCGCGCAGCGCCGAGACGGATGAGGGGTGTTCCAGCGGAGTGTACCGTTGGCGTTACCTGGAACACCCCTCATCCGTCGCCTTCGGCGGCACCTTCTCCCACAAGGGGAGAAGGGGGAGCCCGCTCCGCCTGCCTGGCGGCAACCCTGCGCATGGCGATCACCCGGCGGCGGAAAATCTCCGTGCGCATCGCCATCAGGTGCAGCGCAAAGAACAGCACGGTGAAGCCGAGCGCCATCACCAGCAGCGGCCTCAGCATGGAGGCGTCGATGGTCGAGCCGCCCATGCGGAATACCGAGGCCGGCTGGTGCAGGGTGTTCCACCAGTCGACCGAAAACTTGATGATCGGGATGTTGATGAAGCCGACCAGGGTGATGATGGCGGCGGCCCAGGCGGCGCGGCTGACGTCATCCAGCGCACGCGTCAGCGCGATGATGCCGAGATACATCAAAAAAAGTACGAAGACCGATGTCAGCCGCGCGTCCCACACCCACCAGGTGCCCCACATCGGCTTGCCCCAGATCGAGCCGGTGATCAGCGCAAGTGCTGTGAAGGTGGCGCCGATGGGGGCCGCCGATTTCAGCGCGACATCGGCCAGTGGATGGCGCCACACCAGCGTGCCGAGCGCCGAAACCGCCATCAGCGAATAGCACATCATGGCGAGCCAGGCGAAAGGCACGTGGATGTACATGATGCGCACGGTGATGCCTTGCTGGAAGTCCTCCGGCGCGGTGAAGCTCATATAGAGACCGGCGGCAAGCAGGAGCACGGCAGCCGCGGCCAGCCAGGGAACCAGCCTGTCGGCCAGCCCGACGAAACGCGTCGGGTTGGCGAGGTCGGCCCAGCCGCTCAGGCGTGAAGTGGTGTCGCTCATGCGGCCCTACATAGACCGGCGGCGCGTTTGCGGCAATCGAGCGGTTGTCGCAGCCTTCCCTTCTCCCCTTGTGGGAGAAGGTGGATCGGTGCGCAGCGCCGAGACGGATCAGGGTGTTGGAAGGCATGAGGCGGTTCACCGCAAGGCTATGCCAAGGTGGAACACCCCTCATCCGAACGAGCTTCGCTCGGCCACCTTCTCCCACAAGACAAGGGGAGAAGGAAAGACCTTGAGACTACGCGGCCTCGTTCACAGTACGGCTGAGGCGGCGGACCTCCTCGTCGTTGAGCAGGCCACCGGCGCGCAGCAGGCTGGCGAAGCGGCCATTGCGCAGCGACAGCTCGGCGAAGCCACCCTGCTCGACCACCCTGCCCTTGTCCATGAACACGACCAGGTCGGCGTCACGCACCGTGGTCAGCCGGTGGGCGATGATGAAGGTGGTGCGGTTGCGGCGCAGCTCATCGATCGCTTCCTTGACGCGATCCTCGGTCTCGACGTCGAGCGCGCTGGTCGCCTCGTCGAGCACCAGGATCGGTGCGTCCTTGAGCACGGCGCGGGCAATGGCGATGCGCTGGCGCTCGCCGCCCGAAAGCTGGCCGCCACGCTCGCCGACGACGGTGTCGTAGCCGCTGCTCTTCGACAGGATGAAATCCTGCGCGGCGGCGGCGTTGGCGGCGGCGTGCACCTCGTCATAGGTCGCCTCGGCGCGGCCGACACGGATGTTGTCCTCGATCGAACGGTTGAGCAGACCGGCATCCTGGAACACGGTGGCGATCGAGTGGCGCAGCGACTTGCGGGTCACCGAACGGGTGTCGATGCCGTCGATCAGGATACGGCCGCTCGAGGGCGTGAAGACGCGCTGCAGCAGGTTGATGAGCGTCGTCTTGCCGGCGCCGGTCGGACCGACGATGGCTACCGTCTGGCCGGCCTGAACCTCGAAGGAGACGTCGTCGACGCCCTGCCCCGAATTGGCGAATTCGAAGCCGACATTCTCGAAGCGGACGTGGCCGGTGACGTTGGCCAGCTCACGCAGACCTTCCGGCTCGGCAGTGTCGGCGGCCGAATCTTCGAGACGATAGAAGTCCTCGAGCTTGGCCCGCGCCTCTGAGATCTGGGTGGAGAAGGCCGACATCTGATCGAGGCGGGCGATCAGCATCCCTGCAAAGCCGATGAAGGCAACGACGTCGCCGACGCGGAGCTCACCGCGAGTGACGAGGTAGGCGCCGATCGAAAGCACGATCATCATCGAGATGGTCGACGACAGCCGGTTCAACGCACTGGCGATCGCCCACCAGTCGAGCACCGGATTCTGCGCGTCGAGCAGGTCCTTGACGTAACGCTTCAGCGTCGCGGTCTCATGGCCGATGCGGTTGTAGCTCTGCAGCACGGCGACATTGCTGACGCTATCGGTCACATGGGCAAACACGGTGTGGTAATGGCGCTCGACAGCGGTCTGCCCGGACTTGGTGCGGCGCATGACGATACGGCCGATGCCGACATAAAGCACGCCAAGGCCAAGCAGCACCAGCGACATGCGAATGTCCATGGCAAGCGCGGTCGGCACCAAAAGCACCAGCGCGATGGCCGTCGAGAGATGCACGCGCATGAATTCGAGCCACAGGCTGAACAGGGTCTCGACGGCGCGCAACAGCGTTTGTAGTGAATTGGACGTGCCGCGCTGATGATGCCAGGCGAGCGGCATGGTGATGACGCGCTCGAAGGACTGGCACAGCACCTCCGAGCGGCGGGCATGGGCGAAGCGGTCGGCGCCACGCGCCACCAGCACGACAGCAACGACGTTGAACGCGCCGAGAGCTGCCCAAACGGCGAGCGTCGAAAACACCGGGCCTTTTTCAGCGATGGCACCGATCACCCGGCCCAACAGGATCGGCTCGAGGATCGCGATCGCGGCGAGCGCGACATTGGCGCCGCAAATCAGAGCGACGCGCTTCTTGTCGGCAGCCAGATAACCCAGAGCTCTCCAGTAGATCTGCAGAAGTGACACTTCAGCTACTCCGCCAAACTTTCATTGTGCAGTGCACCATTTCTTGACACGTACCGGTTAACGGGTCGCAAAACAATGCCCGTCTAGCTCTTCCGTTCCCATTCTGCGAACAAAAGATGACGACGTTGCGAAATCTGCCGTGATCACCTAACGGTTTGAGATAAAAGGTGAAATGTCAGCCTTGCGGCAAAATCATGGCAGCGGCCAGGAGCTGCCACATTTTTAATCACCTAGAGCTTGCGTAGCGGAAGCTAATGCGCCCGGCCGGATGCCGGCAAAAAGCATGCGCAAATAACGCTCCAACATAACACGCGCCCCGAAGGGCGCGCGCAGATGGCTTCAAGTCATTGATTTTACGCAGGTATCTTGACGACAACCTCGGCCATCTCACCGGCCTTCGGCTCGAAAGACGAGGATTTTGTCTTGGTTCCATTGACTTCGAGCGAGATGGATTTGGTCTTTTTGTCGCGGATGACACGAACCTTGACTTCCGCCCCCAGCATCTTGAGCGTTGCCGCGTAGCCATCCCAGTGGCCAGGCAGTTTCGGCCGGAATGTGATCTGCTTGCCGCGCCGCTCGATGCCGAGAATGCCCTCGACCGCCGCGCGGTACAGCCAGCCGGCGGAACCCGTGTACCAGGTCCAGCCGCCACGCCCGCCCTTGCCTTCGCCGGCATAGATGTCGGCTGCCACGGCATAGGGCTCGACCCTGTAGTGCTCGGCTGCCGCCTCGTCCGACGCGTGATTGACCGGGTTCAGCATCGAGAAGCAGCGATAGGCGTCGTCGGTGCGGCCCATTTCGGCGAGCGCGATGACGAACCAGGTGGCCGCGTGGGTGTACTGGCCGCCATTCTCGCGCACGCCGGGCGGGTAGCTCTTGATGTAGCCGGGATCCTTCTCCGTCTTCGAGAAGGGCGGCGTGAACAGCTTGACGATCTTGAGCTCGTCGTCGACCAGCATCTTGGTCGCCTGGTGCATGGCCGTGGTCGAACGCGCCGGATCGCCCTCGCCCGAAAGTACGCTCCACGACTGGGCGATGGAGTCTATCTTGCATTCCTTGGCGTCATGCGAGCCGAGCGGCGTGCCGTCGTCGAAGCTGCCGCGCCGGTACCACTGCCCGTCCCAGGCGGTGGCCTCCAGCGCCCGCTTCAGCACGTCGGCATGCTTGTTCCAGGCCTGCGCCCGCTTGGCGTCGCCTTGCGCCTTGGCCACCGGGGCAAAGTCGCCCAGCGTCTTTAGCAGGAACCAGCCCAGCCATACGCTCTCGCCTTTGCCGCCCTCGCCGACGCGGTTCATGCCATCGTTCCAGTCGCCGCCGAGGATCAGCGGCAGGCCGGCGGGGCTGCTGCGCTTGATGGCGAGATCCAGCGCCCGCGCGCAGTGATCGTAAAGCGAGGCGGTGGTCTTGGAGACCTCCGGCGTGAAGAAGGCATCGTGCTCGCCCTCGCCGAGCGGCTGGCCGTCGATGAAGGGAAGCTGCTCCTTGAGGATCGCCGCGTCGCCGGTCACGTCGATATAGCGGGCCGTTGCATGGGCCAGCCAGACGACGTCATCCGAGATCATGGTGCGCACGCCGGCGTCGGTGCGCGGCAGCCACCAGTGCTGCACGTCGCCCTCCGGGAACTGCCGGCGCGCCGCGTTGAGGATCTGGTCGCGCGCCAGCTTCGGATCATGTGCCAGCAAGGCCAGCGTATCCTGCAGCTGGTCGCGGAAGCCGAAGGCGCCGCTCGCCTGGTAGAAGGCGGAACGAGCGCGGATGCGGCAGGCAAGGCTTTGGTAAGGCAGCCAGTGGTTGACCATGGCATCCATCGCCTTGTCCGGCGTCTCGACCTGGATGGTGTCGAGGAAGCCGCGCCAGACGCGCTCGTTGTCGGCCAGCCGCTGGTCGAAGTCCTTGCCGCGATGGGCCTGCACCAGCGCGCTCGCCTCGGCGGGCGAAGCCGCGTCGCCGAGCACCCAGAGCAGCGTCACGTCGCCGCCGGCGGGGATGTCGATGTCGCTGGCGATCGCCGCGCAAGGGTCGTCGCCCGCCTCCACCCGGCCGGACAGGGCGGCGCCCGCAAGCACGGCCTGCGGATATTCGCCGCTGCCGTGGCGGCCGATGAACTCGCCCCGGTCGGTCGTCGCCGACTGGACCTCGGTCGAGGCCGCGAGGAACGCCACCCGCTCACTGAAGTCGAGCCCGTAGGGGTTCTGGGCCAGTAGCGCGCCAGTCGCAACGTCCCGCGCCGGCACGATGGTCGCCGCCGTGCGCGAGCGATGGCCGCCCAGCACCCATTCGGCATAGGCATAGACGCGCAGCCTCGCCGGCACCGGGCCCGCATTCTGGATGCGCAGCCGGGTGATCTTCACCGGATCGGCCGGATCGACCACTTGGGTCAGGTCCATCGACAGCGGCCCGCGCTTCGTACGGAAGGTCGAAAAACCCTGGCCGTGCCAGGTCTCGTAGGTCATGGCGGGGTCGCGCACCACCGCGGCCATCGGCGAGAAGGCCTTGCCGCTGGCGTGGTCGTAAATGTAGATGCCCTCGCCCGGCCGGTTGGTGACAGGATCGTTCGACCACGGTGTCAGCTGGTAGTCGCGGCTGTTGCGGCTCCAGGTGAAGCCGGCGCCTTCGGCCGAGACGTGGAAGCCGAACGAGGCGTTGGAGATGACGTTGATCCAGGGCTGCGGTGTCGTTCGCCGGCCGGTGAGACGCGTGACATAGTGGCGGCCGTCGCCATCGAAACCACCAAAGCCGTTCCAGAGATTCAAGCCGCTGCCGTCGGCTTTTGCGCTGGTTGAGGCCGGGGCGGCAAAAGCCGGTTGCGCAATGGCCGGCAAGGTTGACACGGCCGCGACGCCGCCGGCCTGCTGCAGGGCGTCTCGCGCCTGCAGGGCAGCCGCTTCGGCGCGCTCGATCTGGTCGAAGATGGTGCCGTTGCGCGTATGCAGCGCGACGCGGGCGACCGCCAGCAGGGTCTTGTAGGTCGCCTCGTCCATGAGGTCGCGGCGCACGGCGAAAATGTGCTGGCGCGGACCGAGCTCCTTGCCGCGCAGGCGGCTGTTCTCGCACAGCGTCTCGACCGCGCGCTGCAGGTCCTGAACATAGGACGATGCCTGCTCGTTGACGACAACGAAGTCGATCATCATGCCGCGCGCTCGCATATACTCCTGGAAGCGCAGCGCCTGGGCGACGATCTCCAGGTCGGCGACGTCGCCGATGCGGACCAGGAAGATCGGGAAATCGCCGGAGATGCTGGTCGGCCACAGGCTCGACTGCTTGCCGAGCCCGGAGGCGATGGAGTCCGCCGGCAGGCGCAGGAACGGATCGGGATAGATCAGGTAGCGCGCCAGCTTCTGTACATTGGCGGCGTCGGTCAGGCTGAGGCCGAGATGGCGGGTCTGCACCTGGCTGCGGGTCCAGGCCAGCATCGCCTGGCGAGCGAAGCTTTCCGGATGGTCGAGCCGGGCAACGGCTTCGTCGAGTTCCGCGCGGTTGGCGCCAACGATGGTCCAGAAGGTCAGCGAGATCTTCTTGTTGGCGGGCACGCGCACCTGACGGCGCAGCGAGGCGATCGGGTCCAGCGTGAAGCCGGAATGGCCGCCGAGCTTGGCGCCGGGATCGAAGGCGGCTGCGTCGACGATGGTGCGGCCGCGGCCGATGAAGGCGCGCCGGTCGGTCTCGGCCTCGGCATCGCGCGACGGCCCCGACGGATCGGTGACGAAATGCGCCACGGCGATATCGGGGTCGTTTTTGTCGCGCTTGCGCCTGACGGCGAAGATCGCGCTGTTGTTCGAGGCGATCTCGGTCTCGACGAACATCTTCGAGAAGGCCGGATGGGCATTGTCGGAAGCTTCGTTGCCCAGCACCAGCTCGGCGAACGACGTCACCTCGATGTGCCGGTCGGTGGCGCCGTCATTGTAGAGCGTGACGCGGCGGCCCTCGCCATTGCCTTCCGAGATGACGATGCATTCGACCTCCGAGCGCAGCGACCCGACCGATTTGATGAAGCTCGCCTTGTCGTCGGAGAACAGGGTCTGGACGCGCTCATGGTCGGTGCGCCGCGGCTCTGAGGTCGCCGACCACCAGTCGCCGGTGCCGGCATCGCGCAGGAAGATGTAAGAGCCGAGCCGGTCCTCGCTCGGGTCCGGCTGCCAGCGGGTGACGGCAAGTTCGCCGAAACGGCTGTAGCCGGAACCGGTGGCGGTGACCATGACCGAATAGCGGCCATTGGACATGACGTTGGTCGCACGCAGCGCCTTGGCCGGGTCGAGGATGATGCGCGTGTCCGGGCTCTCTGTCTCGGTCTCGTCCTTGGAGCGCTCGTCGGCTTCGGTCCTGACGGTGGCGGTCGGGATGTCGCGCGGCGCCCTCTCCTGCAGCAGGAGCTCGGCCGACTCGATCACCGGGTCGCTGTGGAAACGGTCGCGCAGGCGGCCTTCGAAGATGGCGTCGGCGACGGCTGCGATCGACATGCCGGAATGGTGCGCCATGTAGTTCAGCACTACGGCGTGGTCGGTGCCCTCGGGCACGCGCTGCGGGGTGAAATCGACGGCATCGTAGAAACCGTGCCGGCCAAGCGCGCCGATCGCCTTCAGCCGGGCCAGATTGTGCACCGCCTCCCGCGGATTGAACTGCGCCGCCAGGATCGTGGCGTAGGGCGCAATCACGGTGTTCTGGCCGAGACCGCGCTTGAGGCCGAGGCCGGGTACGCCGAAATTGGTGTACTGGTAGGTCAGCTCGCGGTCGCGGGCATTATAGGCCGCTTCCGAAATACCCCAGGGCACATTCTTGGAGCGCGCGTACTGGATCTGGCGCCTGATGATCAGCTTGCTGGTCTGGTTGAGGATCGAGCCATGCGGCTCCTTCATCACCAGCGGCGGCATCAGGTATTCGAACATCGAGCCCGACCAGGACATCAGCGCGCCCCGGAAGCCGATCTCGACGATCGGCCGGCCAAGCCGGAACCAGTGCTCGGTCGGCAGGTCGCCCTTGGCGATGGCGAACAGGCTGGTGAGCCGCGCCTCCGAGGCGAGCAGGTCGTAACAACTCTCGTCGAGCTGGTGCTCCTCGACCCGGTAGCCGATCGACAGAAGCTTGCGCTCCTGCCGCATCAGGAAGGAGAAATCCATCTCGAAGGCGTAGCGGCGGGCACGCTCGCGCAGGGCCAGAAGCTTGGCGCGCAAGGCCTCGACCGCGTTCTCGTCGTTGTGCGAGTCGTGCACATGCGCCTCGCAGGTGGCTTCGAGCCGCGCCGCCCAGTCGGCGATGACGTCGCTCTTCGGCGAGGCCGCCTCGGTGTGGATGGCGGCGGCGAGCTTGCGTATCTCTCCGGCCAGCACCGCCAGGTTGATGGTGCGGATCGACGCCATCTCGGGCTGTGCCTTGATGGTCATGACGGCGCGGCGCATGCCGTCGAGACGGTCGGCAAGTCGCTGGCGCAGCGGCCTCAGCTGCCGGCGGTCGTCCGGCAATTCCTCAAGGCTCTCGTCGAGGATGGTCACCGTATCGAGGATGCCCTCGAAATCGCCCTGCAGACGGAAGGCGCTTCCGCCCATTCGGCGCAAGCCGCGGCGACCGCCACCAGATGGCCGGCGAGATTGCCGCTGTCGACGGCCGAGATGTAGAGCGGATAGAGCGGCTTCAGCGTCGTCGTGTCGTACCAGTTGTAGAGATGGCCGCGGTCGCGCGGCATGCTCTCGATGGTCGTCATCGTCGCGTCAATGCGCGTGATGGCGTCAGACAGGCTGATCCAGCCGAAGTCGCGCGCCGACACCACCGACAGCAGGTAGACGCCGATATTGGTCGGCGAAGTGCGCGGCGCCACCACCGGCGCCGGGCTTTCCTGGAAATTGTCGGGCGGCAGATGGTGATGCTCGGCCGTCACGAAAGTCTCGAAATAGTGCCAGGTGCGCCGCGCGATGGTGCGCAGCGTATGGATGTCGGCGGCCGAGATGCGCAGCCGGTCCTCGGTCTCGGCCGAGCGGCTGATCCAGCAGGCGACAGCCGGCGAGCCAATCCAGAAGATGGCGAAGAAGAAGGCGACGAAGGCGCCGGTGGAATCGGCCAGCACCGGGATGGCAAGGCCGACGACGCCGATGATCACCGCGCCATACATCATGCCGTAATAGGCGCCGAGGTCACTGCCGCCGCTCTTGTGCGCCTGCGAGGCGGTGCGCCATTCAAGCAGGTTCTGCCGGCTGACGAACAAGCGATAGAGGGTGCGGATGATGGCATCGCCCATCATCCAGGCGAGATGCGCCATCAGCAGCACCTTGAGCGCGACCAGGGCGGTGCCGAAGATGGTGTCGCGCGCCAGCGCCGAAAAATGGCCGCGCGGGGTCTGGTCGCCGCTCTTGGGCAGGATGCCATTGACGATGTCAAAGGTGGGCGCCATGAACAAAGTGAGGATCAGTAGCGCCTGCCATTGAGCGGCTTGCGTGAAGGGCAGCAGGGTCCAGCCGGCGATCGCCGCCATCACCCAGAAGATCGGCGTGAGCGAGCGGCGCAGATTGTCGACCATCTTCCAGCGCGACAGCGCCGGCACGCCGGAGCGCGGGTCGAGGATGAAGCCGAGAAGCTGCCAGTCGCCGCGCGCCCAGCGGTGATGGCGTGATGCGTCTACCGAATAGCGGGTCGGGTAGTCCTCGACCAGTTCGACATCGGTGACCAGCGCCGAGCGCGCCAGCGCCCCTTCGAGCAAATCGTGGCTGAGGATGGTGTTTTCCTCGATGCGGCCCTTCAGCGCCGCCTCGAAAGCGTCGACATGGTAGAGGCCCTTGCCGGTGAAGGAGCCGTCGCCGAAGACGTCCTGATAGACGTCCGAAACGGCAAAGACATAGGGGTCGAGGCCGCGGTTGGCGGAGAAAACGCGCTGGAAGAAGGAGGCGTCGTCGCCGCTGGTCAGCGAAGCGGTGATGCGTGGCTGCAGAATGGTGTAGCCAGCGGTGACGACGCGTTTTGAGGCGTCGAAATGCGGCCGGTTGAGAGGGTGGCTGAGCTTGCCGGCCAAGCTGGCCACTGCATCGCGTGTGGTGCGCGTGTCGGCGTCCAGCGTCATCACATGGACGACGTTTTCCGGCAGCGGCACGTCAAGCGGCAAATAGGTGGTGTCGCTGTCACCGCGCAGCAGAAGGTTCAGCTCATGCAGCTTGCCGCGCTTGCGCTCCCAGCCCATCCAGCAGCCCTGCGCGGCGTTGTAGAGCCGGCGCCGGTGCAGGACATAGAAGAGCGGCGCACCTTCGGTCGGATAGCGGGCGTTGAGCCTGGCGATCTCGTCGCGGGCAAATTGCAGGATCTCGATGTCGGCGGCGTCGATCTCGGTCTTCGAGTCCGGCCAGTCCGAAAGCAGCGCGAAATGGATTTCGCCCGCCGAATTGGCGAGGTGATGTACCTCGATGTTGCGGATATTCTCCTCGACATCGTCGCGCGAGCCGATCAGCGAGGGCACCACGACCAGCGTGCGCGCCTCGGCGGGCACGCCATGCTTGTAGTCATAGCCGACGAGCCGCGTCGGCTTCAGGAACAGCGAGACGACGGTGTTGAAGAAGGCGAGCGCGCCTTCCGAGGCCGGCACGGCGAACAAGGCCAGCATCAGGACGATCGACGGCAGCGCCAGGCCGAGGTGGTCGAGCGCGTTGCCGGCGAGCGCCAGCAACAGCACCGTCAACGCAAAGACCGGCACGACGACGCCCAGCCAGCCGGTGGCGGAGAAAGCGCGTTTGACCGTGACGCTGATGGTTGGCCGATAGCCGATCGCCTTTTCCAGCTCCAGCCGGCGCGGGCCGACCAGAAAGAAGCCGACATCGGTATGCACCGTGGCATCGGTGTCGGGCGCCTCGGCCTGGGGAACCTCAGCGCCGGAGGCATCGGCGATCAAAACATGGCCGGCAAGCTCGATCGCCTTTTCGGCGACGCGGAATTCAGAGAGCTCCGACCGGCGCGCCAGTTCCTCGATGGCGGTGCGGTACTGGTCGCGTGAGAAGAAGTCGAGCGCGGCGAAGTCGGTCTTCTCGCGCAGCAGCGTGTCGATGCGGCTGACGCCCTCGAACCAGACCGTCCAGTCGACGTCATTGATGAGGCGCAGGCCGCGGATGATGTTGCCGGTGGTGACGTTGCCGCTGGACAGTGTGTGATGCTCGGAGATGATGATCTCCTCGGCATCGGAGCCGGTCTTTTCCAGCTCGCTTTCCAGCCATTCCAGCGCCCGGCCGGCGTTCTGCGAGCCGTCGCGCAGGCGGTAGAGCAATTGGGTGGCGAAAGTGGTGTCCTGCGCGTGGCTGCCATAGTGCGACAGGATCTTCTGCCGGTCGGCATTGTCGTCTGTCGCCAGCACCCGGTCGGCGACCTCGTTGGCGATCTGGCGCATCTGCCTGGTGCGGTTGACGCGCACGGCGATGCGGCGGAGATTCTCGATCAGCACGAAGCGCAACAGCGACGGCAGCGCCCAGAGCTCGCCGATCTTGAGCGGCTCGACCGACTGGAAGCCCTCGACGATCGCCTTGAACATGGTGGCCGAGACCGAGCTGTCGGAATGCGCGACATAGGTCCAGGCCAGCGCCAGCGCGCGCGGCACGGTGGTTCCGTCGGCCAGCTTCAGCGTCGGCAGCTGGCGATAGAAGCGGCGCGGCAGGTCGCGCTTGACCTGGAAGATGGTCTCCTCGACCAGGTAGTTGTTGTCGAGCAGCCATTGCGCCGCCGGGGTGATGGTTTCGCCCTTGGCCTGCGCGGCATTGGTCGAGCGGTAGACTTCGAGGATTCGCTTGGCGCTGTCGCGGATGCGGGCCTGGAACTCGAACGGCGCCAGACCGAACAGATCCTTGACGTCCCCTTTGGCAAGGCCGGCACCCAACTCGCGTAGCCGGTCTTCCGGCATGAAATTGGAACGTATCGGCGCTTCGGTGATGACCGGGAAGCTGGCGCTCGTGAGTTCGATCTTGGCGGGATTCGTCTGTATGTTCATTTATATTTCCGTATGGCGGGCACGGTGCGGCGTCCCCGCCACGGCAATGGCCCTAAAACCTGCTCAAATGCAATTGGTTGCATGTCAACTTAGGCCGAAAGTTCGTTCTCCGCACCACGACAGGGCGTCATCTCTCAGCAACTCGATGGACGAGCGCCCCACGCTCCCCGTCCCATATCTGATCGATGGAAGGAATCCGGCTTTTTCGTGATGCGGGCAAGAGCTTACGCCAATTTTCGCCGGCGCCGCGATCATGTTTGGCAACAGGCGTTAATGGTTGCTGCCAGCCCGATCGATGCGGATCACGAACAGGATCGTGCCGGCGGCCGGCTCCAGGCGCTGTCTCGGGGTGCCCAGATCCAGCACCAGCGCATCGAGCGGGCCGAGGCGCTCGGGCGCGTCGCCGGCAAGCACGATCTCGCCATCGAGAGGCAGGACAAGGGTCGTGTCCGCCCTGGCCTCGATTTCCAGAGGCGCCGCGACCGTCAGGCGCTCGACGGTGTGCGTCATGCGGCCGCGCCGGGTCATGACATTGAGGTCGGTGATCGGGCCGGAGATCAGCGCGGCCGCGGTCGGCACATCGGCTGCAAAGGAAAAAGGGGCGGAGGCCGCGGTCAGTTCGGCCGGCGCGCGGCCGGCGACGTCGAGTACGATCCCCTGCCCTGCCAGCACGCAAAGCGTGCGGTCGATGCCGGCGAAGCTGGAGAACGGGCCGCCGGCCTCGACGCGCGCCATCGAGATGCGCCAGTCGAAATTGTCGAACCCGGCGCCGCCGGGCGAAACAGTGATTTCGGTCGTCGTGCCGCCGCCGTTCTTCCACGGCATGACGCGGTAGCCGGCGGCACGAAGGATGCGCATCGGCTCAGCCCAGGATGCCCGGCAGGTTGAGCTGGTGCTCTTTGGCGCATTCGATGGCGATATCGTAGCCGGCGTCGGCGTGGCGCATGACGCCGGTCGCCGGGTCGTTCCACAGAACGCGCTCAAGGCGCTTGGCGGCCGCCGGCGTGCCGTCGGCGACGATGACCATGCCGGAATGCTGCGAGAAGCCCATGCCGACGCCGCCGCCATGGTGCAGCGACACCCAGGTGGCGCCCGACGCGGTGTTGAGCAGCGCATTGAGCAGCGGCCAGTCGGAAACGGCGTCGGAGCCGTCCTTCATCGCTTCGGTCTCGCGGTTGGGCGACGCGACCGAACCGGAATCGAGGTGATCGCGGCCGATGACAACCGGCGCCTTGAGCTCGCCCCTGGCCACCATCTCGTTGAAGGCGAGGCCCAGCCTGTGGCGGTCGCCGAGCCCAACCCAGCAGATGCGCGCCGGCAGGCCCTGGAACGAGATGCGCTCGCGCGCCATGTCCAGCCAGTTGTGCAGATGGGTGTTGCCGGGGGTCAGCTCGCGCACCTTGGCGTCGGTCTTGTAGATATCCTCGGGATCGCCCGAAAGCGCTGCCCAGCGGAACGGGCCGATGCCGCGGCAGAACAGCGGCCGGATGTAGGCCGGCACGAAGCCAGGGAAAGCGAAGGCGTTCTCGAAGCCCTCTTCCTTGGCGACCTGGCGGATGTTGTTGCCGTAGTCCAGCGTCGGCACACCGGCGTTCCAAAACGCGACCATCGCCTCGACATGCTCGCGCATCGACGCGCGCGCCGCCTTCTCGACCGCCTTCGGGTCCGAGACGCGCTTCTCGCGCCACTCGGCCATCGTCCAGCCCTTGGGCAGATAGCCGTTGATTGGGTCATGCGCCGAAGTCTGGTCGGTGAGGATGTCGGGGCGAATGCCGCGCTTGAACATTTCCGGTACGATCTCGGCAGCGTTGCCGAGCAGGCCGACCGACTTCGCCTCGCCGGCCTTGGTCCAGCGCTCGATCATTTCCATTGCTTCATCGAGCGTCTCGGCCTTCTCGTCGACATAGCGGGTGCGTAGGCGAAAATCGATCGAGTCCGGATTGCATTCGATGGCCAGGCACGAGGCGCCGGCCATGACGGCGGCCAGCGGTTGCGCCCCGCCCATGCCGCCGAGGCCGGCGGTCAGGATCCACTTGCCCTTGAGGTTGCCGCCATAGTGCTGGCGGCCGGCCTCGACGAAGGTCTCGTAGGTGCCCTGGACGATGCCTTGCGTGCCGATATAGATCCAGGAGCCGGCCGTCATCTGGCCGTACATCATCAGGCCCTTCTTATCGAGCTCATTGAATTTCTCCCAGTTCGCCCAATGCGGCACGATGTTGGAGTTGGCGATCAGCACGCGCGGCGCATCGGCATGCGTGCGGAAGACGCCGACCGGCTTGCCGGACTGCACCAGCAGCGTCTCGTCATCGGCGAGCGTCTTCAGCGAGGCGACGATGCGGTCGAAATCGTTCCAGGTGCGCGCTGCGCGGCCGATACCGCCATAGACAACCAACTCGTTGGGGTTTTCGGCGACGTCGGGATCGAGATTGTTCATCAGCATGCGCAGCGGCGCCTCGGTCAGCCAGCTGCGAGCGTTGAGTTCGGCGCCGCGCGGGCTGCGGATCTCGCGGATGTTGTGGCGAGGATTGGTCATCATTGTCCCTTTCGAGTAAGGCGGCGCGTCAGCGCCCGGCCCAGTCAATGGTGGTTTCGAGGATGGTCTTCAGCGTGGCGCGGATCGGCGCCGCGTATTCGGGATCGTAGGGCACCGGCCAGTTGTCCGGCGCGCCCCTTCCTTCGGGCTCGCGCATGTAGCCGCGGTTGGAAAGCTCCATCTGCAGCGCATGGACACCGTTTTGCGGATGGCCGAAACTGCGCGTGATCCAGCCGCCCTTGAAGCGGCCGTTGACCACCCATGTCTGACCGGTTGCGGCCATGATCTCGGCGACCTTGGCCTGAAGGGCCGGATCGGTGCTTTTGCCGTCATTGGTGCCGAGGTTGAACACCGGCAGCGTGCCCCCGAACAGGCGCGGCAGCACCGAGCGGATCGAGTGGCAGTCGTAGAGGACGATTCTTCCGTGCATGCCGTGCAGGCGGTCGATCTCGGCCTGCAGGGCGGCATGGTAAGGCTTGAAGTAGGTCTCGCGGCGCTCGTCGATTTCCGAAGGCGTCGGCTCCTCACCCATATGGTAGAGCGGATCGCCGTCGAAGGTCTCGGTCGGGCAAAGGCCGGTCGTCGCCTGGCCGGGATAGAGCGAGACGCCGGACGGGTCGCGATTGACGTCGATGACGGTGCGCGAGATCGCGGTGTGCACCACCGTCGCGCCGAGGTCGGCCGCAAAATCGTAGAGCTTGTCGATCCACCAGTCGCAGTCGCGGCGGCCGAGCCAGGGCGAGACCAGCCGGCTGTCGAGACCGGCAAGGTCGATGCCGGTGTGCGGGATCGAGACCAGCAAGGGTGCGGTGCCTCGGGTTACGGTGAGCCAGGAAGGCGCGGCCATCACACCGCTCCCGCAATCGCCGGCAAGGCCACGGCGCTCGCCGCACTCACCGCGGCGCCGCTGCGCACCATGGCGATGGCCTTTTCCATGTCGGGATGGAAATGGCGGTCATTGTCGAGATGCGGCACTTCGGCCCGGACCAGCTTGCGCACCGCTTCAAGAGCTTCGCTCGACGCCAGCGGCGCATGGAAATCGCAGCCTTGAGCGGCCGCCAGGAGTTCGATGCCGATGACGGCGGTCGCATTCTCGATCATGCCAAGCAAGCGGCGGGCGCCGTGCGCGGCCATCGAGACATGGTCTTCCTGGTTGGCGGAGGTCGGGATCGAATCGACGCTTGCCGGATAGGCCTTCTGCTTGTTTTCGGAAACCAGCGCCGCCGCCGTCACCTGCGGGATCATGAAGCCGGAATTCAGTCCCGGCTTCGGCGTCAGGAAGGCCGGCATGCCGGACAGCGCCGGATCGACCAGCATGGCGATGCGGCGCTCCGACAGCGAGCCGATCTCGCAGACGGCAAGCGCGATCATGTCGGCGGCGAAGGCCACCGGCTCGGCGTGGAAATTGCCGCCCGAAAGCGCCGTATCGTCCTCGGCGAAGATCAGCGGATTGTCGGTGACGCCATTGGCCTCGGTCTCAAGCGTGTCGGCCGCCTTGCGCAGCACATCGAGGGCGGCGCCCATCACCTGCGGCTGGCAGCGCAGGCAGTACGGATCCTGCACGCGCTCGTCGCCCACGCGGTGCGATTCACGGATGGCGCTGCCGGCCATCAAATTGCGCAGCGCATCCGCCGTCTCGATCTGGCCGCGATGCTTTCTGAGCAGATGGATGCGCGGGTCGAAGGGCGCGTCCGAGCCCTTGGCGGCGTCCGTCGACAGCGCGCCGGCGACCAGCGCCGACTGATAGAGGGTCTCGGCCTCGAACAGGCCGGCCAGCGCGAAAGCCGTCGAGAACTGCGTGCCGTTGAGCAGCGCCAGGCCTTCCTTGGCACCCAACGTCACCGGCTCCAGCCCGTGCGAGACGAAAGCGACCTTGGCCGGGAAACGACCGTGCGGGGTAAAACATTCGCCGACGCCGATCATCGCTGCCGTCATGTGCGACAGCGGCGCGAGGTCGCCGGAGGCGCCGACCGAGCCTTGCGCCGGCACCACCGGAATGACGTCGTTGGCGAGCATCGCTTCCAGCAGCGCGATGGTCTGCGGCCGCACGCCGGAGGCGCCCTGCGCGAGGCTGGCGAGCTTCAGCGCCATCATCAGCCGGGTGACGGCAACCGGCATAGGCTCGCCGACGCCGGCGGCATGCGACAGCACGATGTTGCGCTGCAGGGTTTCGAGATCGGCGGCGGGTATGCGCACGCTGGCCAGCTTGCCGAAGCCAGTGTTGATGCCATAGACCGGCTCGCCCTTGGCGACAATCCGCTCAACCGCCTCGGCGCTGGCCTTGATCCTCGGCTTGCAGGCGGCGTCCAGCTTCGGCACCGCGCCGCGGTAGATGGCGCGCCAGTCGGCCAGCGTTGCGTTGCCGGGCTTCAGAACGAGTTCGGTCATTGTCCTCTCCAGATGCGGGCATGCAGCGGGTTGAAACCCATGCGGTAGACGAGTTCGGCCGGGCGCTCGATGTCCCAGATGGCGAGGTCGGCGGACTTTCCCGCCTCCAGCGTGCCGGTGTTTTCCAGCAGGCCAAGCGCACGCGCGGCTTCGCGGGTAACGCCGGCAAGGCATTCCTCGACAGTCAGCCCGAACAAGGTGGCCGCCATGTTCATGGTGAGCAGCAGGGACGTGAGCGGCGAAGTGCCAGGATTGCTGTCCGTGGCGACCGCCATCTTCACGCCATGCCGGCGGAACAGCTCGACCGGCGGCCTCTTGGTCTCGCGGATGAAGTAATAGGCGCCGGGCAGGATCGTCGCCACGGTTCCGGCCCTGGCCATCGCCGCCGCGCCCGCCTCGTCGGTGTATTCGAGATGGTCGGCCGACAGCGCGCCGTAACGCGCGGCAAGCTCGGCGCCATGCAGGTTGGAGAGCTGGTCGGCGTGGAGTTTTACGGGCAGACCGAGCGTCTTGGCCTTGTCGAAGACGCGCGCCATCTGCTCCGGTGAAAAGGCAATGCCCTCGCAGAAACCGTCAATCGCGTCGGCCAGGCCTTCCGCGGCCACGGCGGGCATGATCTCGCTCGCGACGAGATCGATGAAGGCGTCCTTGTCGCCCTTGGCCTCCGGCGGCAGAGCATGGGCGGCGAGGCATGTCGTGCGGACCGTCACCGAGCGTTTGTCACCGAGTCGCCGCGCGGCACGCAGCGACTTCTTCTCATTGTCGACGTCAAGGCCATAGCCCGACTTCACTTCGATCGTGGTGACACCCTCGGCGATCAGCGCGTCGAGGCGCGGCAATGTCTGGGCTACCAGTTCGTCCTCGCTGGCGGAACGCAATGACTTCACCGAGGAAACGATTCCGCCGCCGGCTTTGGCCACCTCTTCATAGGTGGCGCCGGCCAGCCGCATCTCGAACTCGTTGGCGCGGTTGCCGGCGTAGACGAGATGGGTGTGGCAATCGACCAGGCCGGGCGTGACCCAGCGGCCTTCGCAGTCGGTGATGTCAGCGCCCTGGGCAAGCGCCGCCGGCAGATCGGCTTCCGGCCCGGCATAGGTGATCAGGCCGTCGCGCGCGACGACTGCGCCCCTTTCGGCGATGCCCAGTCCCGGCGCGCCTTCGGCCATCGTCGCCAGGCGCGCATTGCGCCAAAGGTGAAGGCCCCCTGCCCGGCTTTTGATTTCTGCCGCCATCATCTTTTCCGTTTGATTGGATAACAATTATGTATATACATATTGAAGCGCACTGCAAGTGCTATTGTCATCGGAAAGCGGGATTCGGAGAAAATCGTGACGGCGATCTTCGCGGAACAGGCACTTCTGCCGGACGGCTGGAACAACAATGTCAGGATCACGCTGGCGGGCGGCCGCATCGCGGCGGCCGAGCCCGGCGCCTCACCGCTGACCGGCGACGAGCGCCATGCCATTGTACTCTCCGGCATGTCCAATCTGCACAGCCACGCGTTCCAGCGCGGCATGGCGGGGCTCGCCGAACTGCGAGGCCCCTCGACCGACAGTTTCTGGAGCTGGCGCGAGGTGATGTACCGCTTCGCTCTGTCGATGACGCCGGACCAGGTCGAGGCGGTGGCGGCACAGCTTTATGTCGAGATGCTGGAAGCGGGATTTTCGCGCGTCGGCGAGTTCCACTATCTCCACCACGACCGCGACGGAAAACCCTATGGCAACATCGCCGAGATGGCGGAGCGGATCGCGGCGGCCGCGGCTGAGACCGGCATTGGGCTGACGCTGCTGCCCGTCTTCTATGCCCATTCCTCCTTCGGGGGTGCGGCACCCAATGAGGCCCAGCGGCGATTCATCAATGATGTCCAACGATTCGGACGCTTGCTTGAGAAAAGCCGCGAAAGCGTTCGCTCGCTCGATCAGGCCGTTGTCGGCGTCGCCCCGCACAGCCTGCGCGCCGCGACGCCGGAGGAACTCGACGCGGTAACCGCGATGGCGCCGGACGGCCCGATCCACATTCATATCGCAGAGCAAACAAAGGAAGTGGAAGACTGCATCGCCTGGTCGGGCGCGCGGCCGGTCGAATTCCTTCTTGACCATGCCAAGGTGGACCGGCGCTGGTGCCTGATCCACGCCACGCATATGACCGAGGCCGAGACGGTCCGCATGGCCAGGAGTGGCGCGATCGCCGGCCTCTGCCCGATCACCGAGGCCAATCTCGGCGACGGCACCTTCACCGCGCCGCTGTTCGTCGAACATGGCGGCCGCTTCGGCGTCGGCTCAGACTCTAATGTGCTAATCGGCCTGCCGGACGAGCTCAGGCAGCTGGAATACTCGCAGCGCCTGACGCACCGCGCCCGCAACGTGCTGGCGGTAGCGGGCGGCTCGGCCGGCCGCGCCTTGTTCGATGCCGCGCTCGACGGCGGCAGCGCCGCGCTCGGCGCCGGCCCGGCGCGGATCGCAGCCGGCGCCCCGGCCGATTTGGTGTCGCTCGACCCGAACCATCCGTCGCTCGCCGGCAAGACGGGAGACTCCATCCTCGATGCCTGGATCTTCGCCAACGGCGCCAGCGTCGACAGCGTCTGGGTGCACGGCAGGAAGCAGGTCAGCGGCGGCCAGCATGCCAGGCGCGAGCCGATCGCCGAGAGGTTCCGCGCTGTCATGACCGCGCTGTCGGCAGCCTAGCTCGTTCAACAGGCGAACCGCGACATGAGCATGATCGAGACAATGGAAGCGGAAGGTGGCGAGGCTGTTTCGCTGCACCAGCGCATCCTGTCCGACATTAGCGAAAAGATCCTGTCCGGCGCCTGGGCGCCCGGACACAGGATTCCGTTCGAGCACGAGCTGACAGCTGAATACAATTGCTCGCGCATGACGGTAAACAAGGCGCTGTCGCAGCTGGCCAAGGCCGGGCTGATCGAGCGCCGCCGCCGTTCCGGCAGTTTTGTCCGCCAGCCGCAGTCGCAGGCGGCGGTGCTGGAACTGCACGACATCCGGATCGAGGTCGAAGCGCTCGGCCTGCCCTATCGCTATGAAAGGATGGCTCGGCTGAAGCGGCGCAGCAGCGCCGAGGACCGGTCACTGCTGGGGCTTTCCGCCCCAGGCTTGGTGCTTTCGCTGGAATGCCTGCATTTCGCCGGCCAGCGGCCCTTCGCGCATGAGCAGCGGCTGATCAATCTCGCCGCGGTCGCGGAGGCCGGCGAGGAGGACTTTTTGGCCATCGCGCCCGGCCCCTGGCTGATCGGCCGCGTGCCGTGGAGCGAGGCCGAGCATCGCATCCGCGCCACCGCCGCGGACGACCATGTCGCCGACACGCTCGATATAGACCCCGGCGCGCCGTGCCTGGTGGTCGAGCGTCGCACCTGGAGCGCCGAGCACCCGGTGACGCATGTGCGCTTTATTTATCCGGC
Source organism: Mesorhizobium sp. M4B.F.Ca.ET.058.02.1.1 (assembly GCF_003952505.1). Lineage (NCBI taxonomy): Bacteria > Pseudomonadati > Pseudomonadota > Alphaproteobacteria > Hyphomicrobiales > Phyllobacteriaceae > Mesorhizobium > Mesorhizobium sp. M4B.F.Ca.ET.058.02.1.1. The sequence goes on from NZ_CP034450.1 coordinate 1,344,031, forward strand.
CGAGAGCCACACGCTGGTGGCGCGGTTCACGCCGTCGCAGGGATGAGTGATCTCCCCCTCGTGGGGGAGATTGGCAGTTCGGGCGCCGCGCCTTAAATCGCCGCCGTAATAATAATCTCGACCAGATATTCCGGGCCGGCCAGCTTGGCCTCGCCGGTGGCGCGGGCGGGCGTATGGCCCTGCGGCACCCACTTGTCCCATTCCGCGTTCATCTCGGCGAAGGTGCTCATGTCGGCCAGCCAGATGATGGTCTGCACGATCTTGGTCTTGTCGGTTCCGGCCTTGGCCAGCAATTCGTCGATGGTCTTCAGGATGTCGCGGGTCTGCGAGGCGACATTGCCGCCGGGCTCGCCGACCTGGCCGGCCAGATAGACGGTGTTGCCGTGGATGACGATCTGGCTCATGCGCGGGCCAACATCGATGCGACGAATGCTCATGGGGCGTTCCTTCCTATTATCGGTCGCGCCTCTTTAGAGTCCGCGCCGGTTTCGGGCAAGGCCGGCAGGGACGAAACCAATTGAGCCAATTGTGTGGCCCCTGCCCGTTGCGTACACGGCGAGTTGACCGGCCGTGACCAAATTGCGTCGGGCCATCTTGTTGACTAATGTAATAACATCACATATCGAGTTGAACCGCTCGAACAATGGGCTACCGCCCCAACGGACCACCGATGACCAATGCCTGCCTGACCTTTCGCGACCTGACGCTCGGCTATGGCAGCCACCCGGCGATCCATCACCTCGATGGCGTCATCCGCAAGGGGTCGCTGACGGCTGTCGTCGGCGCCAACGGCTCGGGCAAGTCGACGCTGATGAAGGGCATTGTTGGCGTGCTGAAGCCGATGGAAGGCGCGGTCACCCGCGCCCCCGGCGTGCGCACCGCCTATCTGCCGCAGCAGTCCGAACTCGACCGCTCTTTCCCAGCGCGGGTGGTCGACCTGGTTTCGCTCGGCTTGTGGCCGAAGCGCGGCCTGCTCGGCCGCTATACGAAGGAGGACCGCGAATCCGTCAGCAAGGCGCTGTTGGCGGTCGGCCTCGGCGGCTTCGAGACGCGCCCGATCGACACGCTGTCCGGCGGACAGCTGCAACGCACGCTGTTTGCGCGCGTGCTGCTGCAGGACGCCGACCTCATCCTGCTCGACGAGCCGTTCAACGCCGTCGACGCCAAGACGGTCGGCGACCTGATCCAGTTGATCAAGCGCTGGCATGGCGAGGAGCGCACGATCATGGTTGTCGTCCACGATCTCGACCTCGTTCGGCACAATTTCCCCGAGACGCTGCTGCTTGCGCGCCAGCCGGTCGCCTGGGGCGAGACCAAGGAAACGCTGCGGCCGGAAAACCTTCTCAAGGCGCGGCGCTTCCATGAAGCATGGGAAGAGAACGCGCCCTGGTGCGAGCCCGACGACCATCATCACGACCATCACGGGCACGACCATCACGGCCCTGCCCATACCCATGCGCATGATCACCATCATGACCACGGCTCCGGGCCGAGGGCCGCCTGATGGACTTTCTCTACGGCCTCTTCATCGCGCCCTTTGCCGATTTCGCCTTCATGCAGCGAGCGCTGTTCGGCTCGCTGCTGCTGTCGCTCGGCGCCTGTCCGGTCGGGGTCTTCCTGATGCTGCGGCGCATGAGCCTGTCGGGCGACGCCATGGCGCACGCCATCCTGCCGGGTGCGGCCGCAGGCTTCCTGCTCTACGGGCTGGAAATCCTGCCGATGACCATAGGCGGGCTGATCGCCGGCATTATCGTCGCGCTCGGCGCCGGCGCTGTCTCGCGTTTCACCGTCCAGCGCGAGGACGCTTCGATGGCGGCCTTCTATCTGATCTCGCTCGCCGTCGGCGTGCTGATGGTGTCGATCCGCGGCTCCAGTGTCGATCTCATGCATGTGCTGTTCGGCACGGTGCTGGCGCTCAACAACGAGGCTCTGACGCTGATCGGCGGTATCGTGCTGGTCACGCTGGTCGCCCTCACGATCTTCTGGCGGGCGCTGGTCGCCGAATGCCTCGACCCGCTGTTCCTGCGCTCGGTGAGCCGCATGGGCAGCCCGGTGCATTTCATCTTCCTGGGGCTGGTGGTGCTCAACCTCGTCGGCGGCTTCCAGGCGCTAGGCACGCTTTTGTCGGTCGGGCTGATGATGCTGCCGGCCGCCGCCGCCCGCTTCTGGACGGTGCGCGTCGAGCCTATGTGCGTGCTGGCGGTGCTGATCGGCTTCGCCTCCTGCACCGCCGGACTGCTGCTTTCCTACCACGCCTCGCTGCCGTCCGGCCCGGCCATCATCCTGTCGGCCGGCGTCGTCTACTTCTTCTCGATCGTGTTCGGCTCGCGCGGCGCGCTGCGCGCCCGCATCGTCCACCATCGCCACCGGACCGCCTGATCCCCCAAGCAAGGAGACCTGCCCAATGCTGAAATCCTTCCGCGCCGCCCTGGCCCTGAGCGTTATAACATTTACCGCGCTTGGCGCTTCTTCGGCCTTCGCCGCGCCGCTCAAGGTGGTGGCGAGCTTCACGGTGATTGCGGATTTCGCCAAGAATGTCGGCGGCGACCGGGTCAGCATCACCACCATCGTCGGCCCGGATGGCGACGCCCATGTCTACGAACCGAGCCCGGCCGACGCGGTGGCGATGGCTGGCGCTGATGTGGTGCTGGTCAACGGGCTGCAATTCGAAGGCTATTTGCAGCGCCTGGTCGACGCCAGCGCCACCAAGGCCTCGATCGTTACCTTGACCAAGGGCGTCACCCCCATCGACTTCAAGCCGGAATTCGCCGATGCGGACGCGGCGGAAGGCGCCGCCACCGGCGGCGGCAAGACGGTCACCGACCCGCATGCCTTCCAGTCGATCGCCAATGCCAGGATCTATGTGAAGAATATCGCCGAGGCCTTCTGCGCCGCCGACAGCGATGGCTGCGTCGGCTACCAGACCAATGCCGCGGCCTACACCAAGAAGCTGGATGCGCTGGAAGGCGAGGTGAAGGCGGCGATCCAGTCGATCCCCGAGGAGAAGCGCGTCGTCATCACCTCGCACGATGCCTTCGGCTATTTCGAGCACGAATATGGCCTGGCCTTCCTGGCGCCGCAGGGCATTTCCACCGACTCCGAGCCATCGGCCGCCGACGTCGCCAAGCTGGTCGAGCAAGTGAAGCAAGACAAGGCGGCTGCGATCTTCGTCGAAAACATCACCAATCCGCGGCTGATCGAGCAGATCGCCAGCGAGACCGGCATCAAGGTCGGCGGCACGCTCTATTCGGATGCGCTGTCGCAGCCCGACGGACCAGCCTCGACCTATATCGACATGATGCACAACAACATCGCCCAGATCAAAGGCGCGATCCTCGGCAGCTGAGGTCCGCTCATCCAGCCGGATTGTGATGGTCCGGCTGGATTTTCCGCCGCGAATGTCTATCTGCAAAGACGACGCCGGCGGCGTGCGACGATACGCGATCGGCGGGAGCAGTTGCCGGCTCGCTCCGGGAGTGGCAAGACTGCCGCGCGACCAGATTGCGAGGACGACCATGGAATACCGAGAGATCAGCGACGACTATTCGGTCTCGGGCCAGATCCAGCCCAGCGATATCACCGCCATCAAGGAAGCCGGCTTCAAGAGCGTGATCTGCAACCGGCCGGACAACGAGCAGCCCGGCCAGCCTTCGGCCGAAAGCGTCAAGGCAGCGGCCGAGGCGGCCGGCCTCGCCTTCCGCTTCATCCCGGTCATCAGCGGCCAGATCACCTTCGAGAATGTCCAGGACCAGGCCGCGGCGCTCGACGAGCTCGAGGGCCCGGTCTTCGCCTACTGCCGCTCCGGCGCCCGCTGCACCAATCTCTATGGGTTGATTCAGCAGTCGAGGGGCTGAAGTGTGCTGAGATTCAGGTCAGGCCGGCCTGACCTGAACATCAGCGCACCCTAGATCGGCAGCGCGCCGGTCTCCTTCAGCGTCTCCAGCACGATTGCCGTCTTCACATGCTGGACGGATTCGTGCGGCAGGAGCACGCCGTTGACGAACTCCGACAGTGATTTGAGATCGGGCGTCACCACTTTCAGAATGTAGTCCATCTCCCCGGTCAACGCGTGCGCCTCCTGAACCTCAGGCAGCCGCGCCACCAACTCGCCGAAGCGCCGGGCGTTGTCACGATTGTGGGTGGCCAGTGTCACCGAGATGACGTTGACCAGCGAGAAGCCCAGCCGGTCCCGGTCGAGCACCGCGCGGTACCCCTTGATATAGCCGTCCTCCTCCAGCCGCTGGCGGCGGCGCGAGCATTGCGAGGCCGACAGGTTCACCCGCTCCGACAAATCGTTGTTGGTGAGCCGCGCGTCGCCCTGCAGCAGAGCCAGTATCTTGCGATCGAATTGATCAAGGCGCGCATTATCCACGGATTTTCCTCCAATCATGCACGTTCTACGCATGACATGAGCATTTCAGGCGTTCGAATGCAAGCACCGTGCGGCCCTCCGGCGTTATCATGAGCGAAGATGGCCAAGACCGGCCGCAACAGCTTCGGAGAACCGCCATGGGCCCCTTCCCGCACGACGCCCCGCCCGCCAGGATCAGCAAGGCGAACCCCGCCGGCACCGACGGTTTCGAATTCGTCGAGTTCGCGCATCCCGAGCCTGCCAAGCTCGCCGAGCTCTTCGCCCGCATGGGCTATGTCGCGGTGGCGAAGCACCGCACCAAGGCGATCACCGTCTGGCGGCAGGGCGACATAAACTACATCGTCAATGCCGAGCCCGGCTCGCATGCGATGAAATTCGTCGACAAACACGGCCCCTGCGCCGCCTCGATGGCGTGGCGCGTTGTCGACGCCAAGCACGCCTTCGACCATGCCGTGTCGAAGGGTGCCACGCCTTATGAAGGCACCGACAAAGCGCTCGACGTGCCGGCCATCGTCGGCATAGGGGGCTCGCTGCTTTATTTCATCGAGACCTATGGGGAGAAAGGCTCGGCCTATGACGCCGAGTTCGAGTGGCTGGGCGAGCGCGACCCGAAGCCGGAGGGCGTCGGCTTCTACTACCTCGATCACCTCACCCACAATGTCTATCGCGGCAACATGGACAAGTGGTGGGACTTTTACCGCGACCTGTTCGGCTTCAAGCAGATCCACTTCTTCGACATTGACGGCAAGATCACCGGGCTGGTCAGCCGCGCCATCACCTCGCCCTGCGGCAAGATCCGCATTCCGCTGAACGAGTCCAAGGACGAGACCAGCCAGATCGCCGAATATCTGAAGAAGTACAATGGCGAAGGCATCCAGCACATCGCTGTCGGCACGGACGCGATCTACGAGGCCACCGACCTGCTTGCCGCCAACGGGCTGAAGTTCATGCCTGGCCCGCCCGACACCTATTACGAGATGTCGCAGGACCGTGTGCATGATCACGACGAGCCGATCGGGCGGATGAAGAAGCACGGCATCCTGATCGACGGCGAAGGCGTCGTCGACGGCGGCATGACCAAGATCCTGCTGCAGATCTTCTCGAAAACCGTGATCGGCCCGATCTTCTTCGAGTTCATCCAGAGGAAGGGCGACGAGGGCTTTGGCGAGGGCAATTTCCGCGCCCTGTTCGAATCGATCGAGCAGGACCAGATCAAGCGCGGCGTGATCAAGCTGGACGGCAAGGCGGCGTAAGGCCGAGGAGGGCGAGCGGTTCAAAGACCGAGCCGCTCGACCTCGTCCTTCCGCAGCTTGATGTCGTAGTCGAGCAAAAACTCATCCAGTTGCGGCGGCGGAACGGAAGTGCCGGAGAGCATCGCGTGCACCTGCCCGCGGTGGTGGATGTCGTGCAGGAAGACATGGGCGAGGATGTCGCCGATGCGCTCGGGGATCATACCGTCTTCGCGTCTATCGGTGATGACACGACGGTCTAGATCGGCCTCCGACAAAGCATCGCAGAAGGCGATCAGTTTGCGGTCGAAGGTGATCTGCGCCACTACCAAATCGGCGACATTGTCGAACGGCACGAAATCATCATAGGCGGCAGCGCCGACACCACCCTCCGTCAGGAAGTCGAGATAGAGATGGTCGACCGCGAGGATGTGGTTCAGCGTCTCCTTGATCGACGGAAAGAAGCTGGTGCGCGCGGCCTCAAATTCTCCAGGCTCGAGGAACAGCACGGCGCGGTACAGGCGGTCGTTCGACCAGCGATTGTTGCGCGCCATGCGGCGCAGGTGATCAATCAGCGTCATGGCGTCCTGTCGACAAGGCCGATGCCGACCGCCAGAACCAGGAAGCCGCCGACAACGATCAGCAGCAGCCGGATCATTTTTCGCCGCAGGCCTTGTGTTTCCTCGTCCCGCGCGACGCTGAGATTGGTGACGGTGTGGAACAGCATCGCCTTGCGCGGAACGCCGCTGCGGTTGGCGAGATCAGGCGAGCGCGCCTCGATGCGGTAGCTCAGCCGGGTTGCCTGGACGAAGACCACCAGAATGGCCAGCGCCCACACGCCAAACAGCAAATAGACGGCTTCGCCTGGCATCCCCTCACCCCGCGTATTTCTCGACCTTCTGCTCGATGGCGCCGAAGATCGAATGGCCGGCCTTGTCCTTCATCTCGATGCGCACCGTGTCGCCGAAATGCAGGAATGGCGTCTTCGGTTCGCCCGCCTCGATGGTCTCGATCATGCGCAGTTCGGCAATGCAGGAATAGCCGGCGCCGCCGGCCGAGACAGGCTTGCCCGGCCCGCCGTCCAGCTTGTTGGAGACGGTGCCCGAACCGATGATGGCGCCGGCGGCGAGCGGCCGCGTCCTCGCGGCATGCGCGATCAGCGCCGGGAAATCGAAGGTCATGTCGACCCCTGCGTCCGCACGGCCGAACGGCTTGCCGTTGAGATCGGCCAGCAGCGGCAGGCTGACCTTGCCGCCGTCCCAGGCGTCGCCCAACTCATCCGGCGTCACCGCGACGGGCGAGAAGGCGGAGGACGGTTTCGACTGGAAGAAGCCAAAACCCTTGGCAAGCTCGGGGCCGGTGATGGCGCGCAGTGTCACGTCGTTGACCAGCATGACCAGCCGGATCGCGTCCCGCGCCTGGTCGGGGCCGGCGCCCATCGGCACGTCGTCGACGATGACGGCGACTTCCGCCTCCATGTCGATGCCGAAGGCCTCGTCGGCCATGCGGATCGGATCGCGCGGCGGAATGAAGCTGTCCGAGCCGCCCTGGTAGATCAGCGGATCGGTCCAAAAACTTGCCGGCATTTCGGCGCCGCGCGCTTTGCGCACCAGTTCGACATGGTTCACATAGGCCGAGCCGTCGGCCCACTGATAGGCGCGCGGCAGCGGCGAATGCGCGTCATGCTCGTGGAAGCGCGCCGAAGGCACCGCATTGTTCTCCAGCGATTCCGCCATTGCCGCGAGGTGCGGCGAAATCCGCCGCCAGTCGTCGAGCGCGGCTTGCAGCGTCGGCACCAGGAAGGAGGCGTCGGTGAACCGCGTCAAATCGCGCGAGACGACGACCAGCTTTCCGTCGCGGGTCCCGTTCTTCAATGTGGCAAGCTTCATGCGGTTTCCTCTCCTTGCGCGGCTTGTTCGCCGCTTTGGTCTTTGTCTGTCGCATGATCTTTTCCGAAAACCGGGTCCCACTTTTCGGGATCATGCCCTAACCCCACAACAAGGCCGTCGCGGGCGATCGTCAAGTCGCCGGCCCAAGTTTTCCTGACGGCGGCGATCCAGTCGGCCTCGCCGATCGCGGCATCGTCGGCCGGAATGAGGTGGTTCAACACCAATCTGTTGACACCGGCATCGCTGGCGATGCGGCCGGCCTCCTCGGCGAAACTATGGCTGGCGAGCAGATGTTCGCGCAGCCGCGCGCCGTTGCCGGTCTTCGCCACCAGCCGCTCGATCCCTTCCTCCAGCATCGCTTCATGGACGAGGATATCGGCGCCTTTGGCGAAGTCGGCCAGCGGCGGGAAGAAGGCCGTGTCGGCGGAGAACACGATGCTCCTGCCGCCATGCTCGATACGCAGCGCAAAGCAGTCGGTCACCGGCGGATGGTCGACGCGCAGCGCCGTCACCTTCAGCCCACCCTCCTCCACAACCAGTCCCCCGCCGAACTCCCCGACCGAGACCAGATCCCTGATATCCGGCCGGCCTTCGTCGACGATGCGGATTTCGATGTCGAAATCCATCGCCTGGCAGAAGCGCTGCCAGTAGTGGCCGGTGCCAGGCGGACCGAAGATGGTCACCGGCGTGGCGAGGCCCGCCGTCCAGGCGGTGTGGATCAGCGGTCCGAGTTCCAGCACATGGTCCGAATGCAGATGCGTGATGAAGACTAGGTCGAGCGTCTTCAGGCTGAGCCCGGCATCGGTCAGCGCGCGGGTGACGCCCAGCCCGCAATCGACGACGATTGCGCGGCCGCCGATCTCGAGCAGCGAGGAACTTGGCCACGGCCCACCCGGCCGGATCGCCGGGCCGCCCTTGGCGCCGAGAAGAACGAGGCGGTCCAAATTCAAGACCAGTCGCCCTCGGGCGTGCCGTTGAAGCGTTTTTTCAGCCCGGCCCAGCAGTCGATGTAATTGTCCTGCCTGGTTTCGACCTCGGCGGCGTAGCGGGTCAGCATCTGCGGGAATCGGGTCTCGAACATGAAGGCCATGGTGTTGTCGAGCTTGACCGGTTTCAGTTCCGTGCGCGAGGCCTTTTCGAAACCAGTCGCGTCAGGCCCGTGGGCCAGCATCAAATTGTGCAGGCTGATGCCGCCGGGGACGAAGCCCTCCTCCTTGGCGTCGTACTGGCCGTGGATCAGGCCCATGAACTCGCTCATGATGTTGCGATGGTACCAGGGCGGGCGGAACGTATCCTCGGCCACCAGCCAGCGCGGCGGGAAGATGACGAAGTCGATGTTGGCGGTGCCTTCCTCGCCGCTCGGCGCCGTCAGCACGGTGAAGATCGACGGATCCGGGTGGTCGAACAGGATGGCGCCGACCGGCGAAAACGTCGCCAGATCATATTTGTAGGGCGCGTAGTTGCCGTGCCATGCGACCACGTCGAGCGGCGAATGGCCGATCTCTGTGACATGGAAGGAGCCGCACCATTTGACGATCAGCCGGCACTGCGTCTCCTTCTCCTCGAACCAGGCGCAGGGCGACTTGAAGTCGCGCGGATTGGCGAGGCAATTGGCGCCGATCGGCCCGCGGTCGGGCATGGTCAGCTTGGCGCCGTAGTTCTCGCAGACATAGCCGCGCACCTCGGCATCGGCGAGCTCGACCTTGAAGACGAGGCCGCGCGGCAGCACGGCGATCTCGCCGGGCCTGAGCTCGATGACGCCCATCTCGGTGACGAAGCGCAAGGCGCCGACCTGCGGCACGACAAGCATCTCGGCGTCGGCGTTGAAGAAATGATCGTCGGTCATCGAGCGGTTGGCGACATAGACATGCGCCGCCATGCCGGACTGCCCGAGCACGTCGCCGGCGGTGGTGATGGTGCGCATGCCCTCGATGAAGTCGGTCGGCTCCTTCGGCATCGGCACCGGGTTCCAGCGATACTGGCCGAGCGCCAGTTCGTGGTCGCCGAGATTGGGTGCGGTCTTCCAGAGCGGATAGAGGGTGGACTTGAAGCGCCCGGTGTGGCGGACGCTCGGCCGGATCCGATAGAGCCAGGAGCGCTCGTTGGTGCCGCGCGGCGCGGTGAAAGGCGAGCCCGAAAGCTGCTCGGCATAGAGCCCGTAGGCCGGCCGCTGCGGCGAGTTTCGCCCCTGCGGCAGCGAGCCGGGCAGCGTCTCAGTCTCGAAATCGTTGCCGAAGCCCGGCATGTAGGAAAAGCCCATCCGATCCTCCCTGATCACCGTCTTAGCCTCGCATAGCGCGGCCTGCCGGCGATGTTGACCAAACTGGTTTCATTTGTAACCATCGAAAATGTAACTATCAACGGCTGACGCGACAGTGGTGCGCCTATGGAACCGGAAATCCTCGAGTTGGAAAACTTCCTGCCCTACCGGCTCTATCGGCTGGCCGACGCGGTCAGCCGCGAATTCTCGAAAATCTACCGGGATCGCCATGACCTGACCCGGCCGGAATGGCGCACGCTTTCGGGCCTCGGCCAGCACGGCACGATGACGGCGACGGCGCTCGGCGAGCAGTCGGCCATGCACAAGACCAAGGTCTCGCGCGCGGTGGCGGAGTTGGAGCGGCGGCGCTGGCTGACGCGCACGCCCGACGAGAAAGACCGCCGCGTCGAGCATCTGGCGCTGACCAAGGCGGGGCTTGCCGCCTATCGCGAGATGGTGCCGCTGGCGAAGGCGTTTGAGAGGGAGTTGCTGGGGAAACTCGGAGCGGAAGAGCGAGGAGCGATTGTGAAGGGCGTAGCGGAGCTCGAAACTTGTTTGGGACCAGACAAAGTTGGTGCTAATCACGTTGGGCTAAAGGGCTGAATCAGGAGCATATGGATGGCTTGGCTTCCAAAGAGATTTCTCGCCGGAGGGCCGCCCGGATCCGGTAACTCCAACAACCTCTATCGAAAATCGGTCTACACCAAAGAGCTCGGCGAGCCCGATCAACTCTTTCCAAGCAAAGGGCCTGACGATGTTGAGGTTCTTGCGTTTCGTAGAGACTTCTCGCTCATTGATCCCGCCGGCAACGGCTTTGTACTCCTAACCAACGGTATGAGCGACCGGCGCATGGCTACCCCGTCAACGGCAGGCGAGAACATTGAGCGGCGAGCCGAACTGATGTGGTATGTTCGCGAGCCTGACTCAAACATCATCAGCAATCTCAAATGGCTGGCGGAGTATCCCTTTATCGACAATACATGGTTGGGCTTTGGTCACCGCATTGAAATGCCTTGGTCGCCCGTCTCGGGCACGGATTTCAGAATTTTCATGTTTTTGACCCCTGTCATTGCACCCGATAAACGCATTGCAGAAGCGCTGACCATTGACCACGATGACGTCACCATCCTTTGCGCCCATTTGATCTCCGCTGCCGAGTATGAATTCATCAAGACGGTCGGGTTGGACCCATTCTTGGACATGCTCGACGAGCGTCATTATCCCACCGTTTTAGACCCCAAACGGACGTCCTATGTCTAGCGGCAGGTGCCTGCGGCGCTTTGCTTTCGCTTTCGCCCCGGTAGCGCTCACCAGTCCATCACAACCTTACCCGAATTGCCGCTCCGCATCGCATCGAACCCGACCTGAAAATCGTCGATGCCGATGCGGTGGGTGATCAGGCCCGAGACGTCTAGCGGCCCCTGCACCAGGGCGATCATCTTGTACCAGGTCTCGAACATCTCGCGGCCGTAGATGCCCTTGAGATGCAGCATCTTGAAGATGACCTTGTTCCAATCGATCTCGAAGCCGGTCGGCGCGATGCCGAGGATGGCGATCTTGCCGCCATTGTTCATGGTGTCGATCATGTCGCGGAAGGCGGGGGCGGCGCCGGACATCTCCAGGCCGACGTCAAAGCCCTCGGTCATGCCGAGCTTCGGCATGACGTCGCGCAGCTTTTCCTTCGAGGCGTCGACGACGTGCTGGACGCCGAGCTTGCGCGCCAGGTCCAGCCGGACCGGATTGATGTCGGTGATGACCACCTTTCGCGCGCCGACGCATTGCGCCACCAGCGCGCCCATGATGCCGATCGGCCCGGCGCCGGTGACCAGCACGTCCTCGCCGACCAGATCGAAGGACAATGCGGTGTGGACGGCATTGCCCAAGGGATCGAAGATCGCCGCGATCTCGTCGGGCACGTCGTCGGGGATCGGCACGACATTGTGCTGCGGGATCGCCACGTATTCGCCGAAGGCGCCGGGCCGGTTGACGCCAACGCCGAGCGTGTTGCGGCAGAGATGCCCTCGCCCCGCCCGGCAGTTGCGGCAATGGCCGCAGACGATGTGGCCTTCGCCCGAGACGCGCTGGCCGAGCTTGTATTCGGTGACCGCGGCGCCGAAATCGGCGACCGTGCCGACGAACTCATGGCCCGTCACCATCGGCACCGGCACCGTCTTCTGCGCCCACTGGTCCCAATTGTAGATGTGCACGTCGGTGCCGCAGATCGCGGTCTTCCTGACCTTGATCAGCACGTCGTTGGGACCGATCTCCGGCACCGGCACCTCTTCCATCCAGATGCCCGGCTCGGCCTTGGCCTTAACCAGCGCCTTCATCATGTTGGACATTCTTTTGTTCCTTGAATCTCTTGATCCGGAATCGTTTTTCGGCGCTCAGGAAATCACGCCGAGCTCCCGTCCCACTGCGCCGAACGCCTCGACCGCGCGATCGATATCAGCGATGGAATGGGCGGCAGACATCTGGGTGCGGATGCGCGCCTGACCCTTCGGCACCACCGGGAAGGAGAAGCCGATGACGTAGATGCCGCGCTTCAGCATGCGCGCGGCCATCTCCTGTGCCAGAGCCGCATCGCCCAGCATCACCGGGATGATCGGATGGTCCGCGCCGGCGAGCGTAAAGCCGAGCTTGCCCATTTCGGAGCGGAACCGTTCCGCATTGGCATAGAGGCGCTCGCGCAAGGCGCCGCCATTGCGGATCATGTCGAACACCTTGATCGAGGCGCCGGCGATCGCTGGCATCAGCGTGTTGGAGAACAGATAGGGCCGCGAGCGCTGGCGCAGCCAGTCGACCACCTGGGCTTTGCCCGAGGTATAGCCGCCGGACGCGCCACCCAGCGCCTTGCCGAGCGTGCCGGTGATGATGTCCACCCTGCCTTCGACGCCGCAATGCTCGGCCGAACCGCGGCCATGTTTGCCGACGAAGCCGACCGCATGGCTGTCGTCGACCATCACCATGGCATCGTATTTCTCGGCCAGGTCGCAAACCCCCTGCAGGTTGGCGATGATGCCGTCCATCGAGAACACGCCGTCGGTGGCGATCAGCCGGAAGCGGCAATCTTTCGCCTCCTTCAGCCGGGCCTCGAGATCAGCCATGTCGTTGTTGACGTAGCGGAAGCGCTTGGCCTTCGACAGCCTGACGCCGTCGATGATCGAGGCATGGTTCAGCGCGTCGGAGATGATGGCGTCCTCCTCGCCGAGCAGCGTCTCGAACAGGCCGCCATTGGCGTCGAAGCAGGAGCCGTAGAGGATGGTGTCGTCCATGCCGAGGAAGGACGAGATCGTCGCCTCCAGCTGCTTGTGCTCCTCCTGCGTGCCGCAGATGAAGCGCACCGAGGCCATGCCGTAGCCGTAGCGGTCGAGCGCATGCTTTGCCGCGTCGCGCAATTCGGCGCTGTCGGCGAGACCGAGATAGTTGTTGGCGCAGAAATTCAACACCTTTTGGCCGGCAACCTCGATCTCGGCCGATTGCATCGAGGCGATCACCCGCTCGGACTTGTAGAGTCCGGCCGTTTTCAGCCCCGCAAGTTCGCTGTCGATGTGGGAAAGGAATGCTGTGGTCATGATCCAACCCTGTTCGGTTTGACGCGGACTGTCGCCCCGCGTGGCTGAAAAATCCACCGCAAAAGCGACGGCTTCGGTGGTGCGGCGAAAGCTGGATGACATCCCGTTTTGGCGGCGCGTTCGACGATGCGTTCAAATGCATGGTTGCGGCGAAAGGACATGATAACCATTTCCGCAGCTTTCCCCCTCTGCGGGCGCAACAGGCGGGGCTGCTTGCCTGCCTGTTAACCCTTTCAAGTCAATGGTCTTCGCATAACGAAAACGAGGGCGGGAATCCGTCGGCGGGAGGGGTCACCCACACATGTCGCAGCAGCCGGTGCAAAGCGTTTCGCGCAAGCTGACACTGCTGATCAAGAGCGGCTACTGGCTGGCCCTGTTGATCATCGCCGCCATGGTGATGGGATCGTTCGTGCTCTTGCAGCAGATGATGGCGGCGCAGCAGAACAATGACACGCTGCTCAACATCGTCAGCACGCAGAAGGCGCTGTCGCAGCGGATCGTCTTCCTGGCCGGCGCGACGGGTGCGGCCTCGCGCGACAAGCAGCCGGCCCTCGTTGCCGCGCTCAAGCAGGCGACCGCGGAATTCGAAACGAATTACGATTTGCTCCTGGACAAGACGGGAGCCGATCCGATGTCGCCGGCGCGCTTCAATCCGAAGTCGATCGAGAACGTGCTGTTCGCCAAGCCGTTCCATCTCGATTACTTCTCCGTCGGGCTGATCGCCAATGGCAAACGCCTCATCTCCTCGTTCGAGACCAAGCTGACGACCGGCCTCGACGGCTACAAGGGCGGCGCCGACCGCGTCGATCTCGACGCCTCCGTGGCCAATGCCACGCTGTCGGGCTATGCCGCACTCGGCCAGCGCATCAGCGCGTTTGCCGACGAGCGCTCGGGACAGCTGCTCGATCTCCACCGCACCCTGTTCTTCGCCACCATCGGCGTCATAGTGCTGGTGGCGCTGTTCATCTTCCGGCCGATGTCGAAGGCTATCCTGCGCAAGACGCATGAGCTGGTCGACGCGCGCAACTCGATGGCCTTCATCGCCGTGCATGACGGGTTGACGGGCCTCCACAACCGAACCTTCCTCACCGATCATTTCGACACGCTGATCAAGGGCGCGCATCGCCGGCGCGAGCGGCTGGCGGTGATCCAGCTCGACCTCGACCGTTTCAAGCAGATCAACGACACGCTGGGCCACGCTGCCGGCGACTATGTGCTGGTCGTCACCGCTCAGCGCATGCGCGACTCCTGCCGGGCCTCGGACCTGTGCGCCCGACTCGGCGGCGACGAATTCGTGATGATCCTCAACGGCGCCGGCGGCACCGAGGACATCAACATGCTGGCCCGGCGCATCCTCGAGCAGATCAACGAGCCGATCACTTTCCAGGGCACGACCATTCTGCCGGGAGCTAGTGCCGGCATCGCGGTCTACCCGGTCGACGCCGACAATGCGGCGGACCTTTTGGTCCATGCCGATCTTGCGCTCTACTCGGCCAAGAAGCTCGGTGGCGGCAATTTCTCGTTCTTCTCCGAGGAACTGCGGCGCGAGCTCGACTACCGCAAGCAGCTCGAGCAAGACATCCGCTCGGCCATCGCCGACAAAACGTTCGAAGTCTATTTCCAGCCACAGGTGTCGCTCACCAGCGGCAAGATCAGCGGCATCGAGGCGCTGGTGCGTTGGAAGCACGCCGAACGCGGCATGATCTCGCCGGGCGAGTTCATTCCGGTCGCCGAGAAATGTGGCTTCATGCCGGACATCGGCCGCATCGTCATCACCAAGGCGATCAACGAGGCGGCGGAGTGGGACCGGGCCGGCATCGATTTCGGGCGGCTCGCCGTCAATGTCTCCGGCACCGAACTGCGCGAGCCAGACTTCGACAGGTTCCTGTTCGGCACGCTGGAAAAGGCTGGGCTGGCGCCGCAGAAACTGTCGCTGGAGATCGTCGAGTCGGTCATCCTCGACGATGAAAAGACCGGCATCGCTGCCAAGCTCAGGCAGATCCGCGCGGCCGGCGTCCATCTAGAGCTCGACGATTTCGGCACCGGCTATGCCTCGCTCAGCCACGTCAACCCGAACGAGATCGACCGACTGAAGATCGACCGCCGCTTCGTCCAGAACATCAACGAGAACGGCGACAACTCCAAGATCGTGCGCGCCATCACCGAGCTTGCACGAGGACTGGGCATTTCGATCGTGGCGGAAGGTGCAGAGACCGAAGCCGAGCTCGATTCGCTGATGGCGATCGGCTGCGACCAGGTGCAGGGCTATTCCATCGCCTTCCCGATGCCGCAAGACAAGGCGCGCGAATGGCTGACGGCGCGCAGTCCGAAGAAGGCGAAGCTGAAGGTGCTGCAGGGCAGCCTGGCCTGAGGTGCATTGACATTCAGGTGATGCGGGCCGGCAAATGGCGGCTTCCTGCGCTGATCACCGCGCTCAAGCAGTGCCGCTACGCCTTCGGCGCGATCGCCGGCTATGACCGGTGAGGCGGCGGCGCTCCGCTAGCCACCCACATTCGCCCGCAACGCCGCAAGCACCTCCGCGAATTCGGCCAGCCGGTCGTCCGGCAATCCCGCCCGCAACCGCTTGTCGAAGGCGACGGCCGCCAATCGCAATTTCTCGAACATCGCTTCGCCGGCCTCGGTCAGCGCCACCTGATGGACCCGGCGGTTTTGCGGATCGCGTCGCCGCGTCAGCAACCCCTGCGCCTCCATGGCGTTGAGATGATGGGTCAGCGTCGCGCCCTGGATGCCGATCATGCCGGCAAGCTCGCGCTGGTTGGCGAGTTCCTTCGACTTGACTGAAAGTAAGGTCACCCAGACCGGCAGCGTGCCACCAGCCTCCACCAGCGCAGCGTCGAAGGCTTGCGCCACCAGCTTGGAGGTGCGGGCCAGATTCATTCCGACGGGCGGGCGGTCAAAGGGTGTCATGATACGACAGTAGAACAAGGGATTGGGCGTTGGAACGTGCCATCATAGATTGACATCAAATCATTTGATATCTAACTATTTGGCCAGCGGTGGGAAGGAAGGAATGCGGTCATGCAATATGTCTACATCATCGTCATCGGCCTTCATGTCATGGCCGGCGTGTTCTGGGCCGGCACCACCATCACGCTCGCCCGCGATCCCGAGATCAGGGCTGAGCGCTTCATCCGGCCGCAACTCGGCGCATCGGGCATGGTGTTCCTGACCGGCGCGCTGCTCTGGTATTTCTTCCACGAGGGCAGCTTCGGCTCGATGGAGATTGTGCTGGCAATCGGCATCGTGGCGGCCATCGCGGCCGCCGGCGTCCTCGGCGCCATGGTGCGCCGGCCGAGCAGCCAACTTGCCGGTGCCGATGCAGCCACCGAACCAATGCTGCGCGCGAAGATGGCCAACGGCGAACGCATCGCCGCCTGGCTGCTGGTGCTCACCGTGCTGTGCATGGCCACCGCAAGGATGTTCTAACTCGGAAAAATCGCTCGGCGCCGGCGCCAAGCCGGTGTCGGGCGTGGCGCGCACCGGACCGGCGCGGCAGGTGGCTCTCCTTGCGAAGATCCGGTGCGCGTGCCTCGCTAGAGCGGTTCATCGTTTCACGGAAACGCAGAACCGCTCTATCTCTTTGTTTGGCGCAACTCCGGACGGAAAACCGCTACGCACTTTTCCTGGAATTGCGCTGGTGGCGCGGCCGTCAAAGCACCTCCACCCTACCTCCGCGCAACTTGTCCCGACGCAGCTTGAGGTAGTTGCGCACATTCGGCGCAATGCGAAAACCTTCCAGCCTGGTATCCTCGAGTGCCGCCGCCCACCCCAACGCCCCGTAGCGGCTGCCATAGGCTTCGATCGTGGCCGCAAGGCTCTCGCGGCCGATGCGCCGGGCCAGAATGGCGCAGGCAGCAACCCGCGATTCAATCGACCGGCCATATTTGGGCGCGAATGCCAGCCCGCCATCCGCCAGATCGTCGACATCATGCGCAAGGACAAGGAAAAGGATGTCCTCATCGCCGGCTGGCACGCCTTTCTCCACAAGGCGCTCGGGGTCTCCGGTGTCGAACTTCATCGCCCCTACCCTGGCGACAAGACCTTCTACCCGGGGTCCGAGCTTCTGCTCCAGCCACTTGCGGTGGGTTTCGGTGCGCCGACTGGATTTGCCGTCAGGATATTGGGCGCTGTCATAGGAGGCGTGGAACATCGCCGCGAGAACAAGATCCAGATCCTTGTCGAAATGCGCAACCGATGATGCGGCGCCGACGGCATGGCAGATGAAGGGCCGCCCCGTTTTGCGGTAGCGGCCATTGAACATCGCGCAAGCCACGCGGTAGGCCTTCTGGACGCGAAGGATATCGTCTACCGCATGCCCGGCGTCGTGCAGTTGCATGTAAAGCGCCGTATTGGTCTGGCGCGGAACGAACAAGTCTTGTGCGGTCAAGCAAGCCCCCGACTGTGCGGACCCTTCGGCACGGGTTGTGCCGCCCCCGGATCGGCGACAGAAAATTGCAAATATGACCGGCCAAGTCCAGTCAGGCCGACTTGGCGGCCGCGGTCAGATCCGCAAGCCGAATCGTATGCCGTCATTGATGGCGGCGTGGATGGAGAAGCGGACCCTGCTGGTCTTTGTCTTCCTGCGCATTCAAGTCGCGGGGGAGCGTCGTCCCGCTTCCATTTCACGCATCGGATTGGTCCGAAAACCGCTGCGCGGCTTTCAGTCCGGTGCTAATGAGCGGCGCAAATCCGCCGCGTCCGAGGGACCGCGGCGCTATTTCCGTTTTTGTTTGCGCCTCCGGAGCATCCGGCGGCAGCAAGGAGCCCCCAATGACCGACACCAAGAACCTTAGCCAGCTCGGCAAGCACGTCGAGACGCCACAGAGCCCGGAACAGGCGGTGCTGGAGACTGTGCCGTTTTCGCGCGGTGACGGGCCGCCGGCGATCGTGCGCTTCACCTGCCCGGAATTCACCTCGCTCTGCCCGGTCACCGGTCAGCCGGATTTCGCCCATATCGTCATCGACTACGCGCCCGATGCCTCGCTGGTGGAATCGAAATCGCTGAAGCTGTTCATGACCTCGTTCCGCAACCATGGCGCCTTCCACGAGGAATGCACGGTCATGATCGGCCGCCGCATCGTGGAGGCGACCAAGCCGCTCTGGCTGCGCGTCGGCGGCTACTGGTTCCCGCGCGGCGGCATCCCGATCGACGTGTTCTGGCAGACGGGCGCGCCGCCCAAGGACGCCTGGCTGCCCGACACCGGCGTCGCGCCCTATCGCGGCAGGGGCTGAGCAGGCTCGATGATATCGCCTATTCGCACTGGTATTGGCTGAGAGCCCATTCGCCGGTGACCGACAGAAGGTCCGATATCTTCCAGGCGCCGCCGACCTTCCTGAGCTTCCATTCGAGCCGGTGCGCATTGTTGGCGACGACGAAGGCGACGACCACCTTGGCGTCGTCACCCTTGACCGCCTCGATGGTCTTGAGGCTGCCGTCGATCGCGGGCTTGTCGTAGTCGGCATTGTCCAGCGCCATGTTGGGATCGAGGCACTCCCCTGCCCCGACTTGCGCAGCGCATCGCTCTTGTCGAGCACGGTCCTGGCCGGATCGATGAAGTTCTTGCGCTCAGCCGGATCGAGCTCCAGCCCGAGATGCTCGTAGAAAGGTTTTACAACCGCCGTCGGCGAACCCGGCAGCACGGGTGCTGCCGGCGCACTTTCAGCTGGCGGCGATGCGGCCGCCGGGGGTGCTGGCGATGTGTCGTCGGAAGGCGCATTG
This sequence comes from Mesorhizobium sp. M4B.F.Ca.ET.058.02.1.1, assembly GCF_003952505.1. Taxonomy (NCBI): domain Bacteria; kingdom Pseudomonadati; phylum Pseudomonadota; class Alphaproteobacteria; order Hyphomicrobiales; family Phyllobacteriaceae; genus Mesorhizobium; species Mesorhizobium sp. M4B.F.Ca.ET.058.02.1.1. The sequence continues at coordinate 1,363,096 of NZ_CP034450.1, forward strand.
TCGGCCGGAGCATTTGCCGGTGGCGCGCCGAACAGGCCCTGGGCGCTGACGCTCAAGCCAGTCGCCAGCATCGAGATGGTCGCAAGCGCCAGGGCAATACGGCGAACCATCGCTTCACTCCGGCGCCTTGCCGGGCATGCATTCCAGCGCGCTCAGCGTCCAGCCACCGGTCTTGGAGGCGATGTCGGCGATCTTCCACTTGCCGTCGACCTTCTTCAGCGACCAGACCATTTCACGTTTGGAATCATCGCCTTCCGGGAAAAGGCTGAAGGTCGCCGTCACTTCGGCGCTATCGCCGTTGACGGTCTCGGCAAGCTTCAGCGTCTTCGACAGGGTTTTCTGGTCGAAGTCCTGCGCGTCGAGGCCCGGATCGAAGTCGAGGCAGGCGACCTCGTCCGGGTTGTTCTTGGCGGCCTGGTCGTTGAGGGCGAACAGCTTGGTGACCGGCTCGGTGAAACGGTCGCGATACTGCTCGTCGCCCTCGAACCTGACCTCAGGCACATAGAAGAACTTCACGACATTGGAAGCCGGCCCGGCCAGGGCGGCCGCAGGCACTGCGATCGAGAGGGCGGCGGCAAGCGCAGTCAGTTTCATCCGAAAATCTCCAGGCTTTCGTGGCGCGAACCATTCAATACCACGAATCCTGTATCTGGTTATGGCTGAACCCTTGATATGAATGAGCGGAGCGTTCGTCCGCTGCCAGCCATCAGATATCCTTCGCCAGGCGCAGCGCGTCATAGATCGCGGCGTGGGTGTTGCGCGCTGAGACCGCGTCTCCGATGCGGAAGAGCTGGAACTGACCCTCCGGATTGCGCACCACCGACTGCGGTTGCCCGGCGATGAGCTCGTCGTGCGAAACCTCGCCGTGATTGGTCGATTTCGGTTTCAGTTCGAAATAGATGTCGTCGAGCGGAATGGTGCCGTGATTGACGACAACCTGGTCCACGATGCGCTGTTTGGAGACGCCGCCGTAGTCGCTGCCGACATGTGCAATGAGCTGGTTACCGTTCTTTTCAACAGACTCGAGCCGATAGGTAACCGTGAAGGTCACATCGAGTTTTTGAAGAGATCTCATGTAAGGCACGAGATTCATAGCCATGACCTCGGGTGAGAAGGACCGGTCCGGTGTCATGATCTCGACCTTCGCTCCGGCGCCCGCGAGGAATTCGGCAGCCTGGAGTGCAGCGTGGTCACCCGCATCGTCGAAGATGAGGACATTGGTCCCCGGCTTCGCGTCGCCGGAGATGATGTCCCATGAAGACACCACGAACTCGTTGCCTTTGGATAGGACATCGGTGTGCGCCACTCCGCCGGTGGCAATGATGACGACGTCCGGATTTTCAGCCTCGATGGTTTCGGCTTCCGCCCAGGTATTGAACTGGATGGACACTCCGTGCTTTTCGCACTGAGCCATTCGCCATTCGATGATGCTCATCATCTCCCTGCGACGCGGGCTCTGCGCCGTCAGGCGGATCTGCCCTCCCGGACCGCTTGCGGCCTCGAAGACCACCACCTCATGTCCCCGCTCGCCGGCAACGCGCGCGGCCTCGAGGCCAGCCGGACCGGCGCCGACGACGACAACTTTCTTGCGGGTCGCGGCCTTGGCGACGATGTGCGGCATGGTCACCTCGCGACCGGTCGCCGCGTTATGAATGCAGTATGCCGCTCCGCCCTGGTAGATACGGTCGAGGCAATAATTGGCGCCTACGCAGGGCCTGATTTCGTCTTCGCGCTTTTCGATGATCTTGCGCACGATGTGCGGGTCGGTCATATGAGCGCGCGTCATGCCGATCATGTCCACCTTGCCCGACGCGATCGCGTGGCGCGCAGTCGCCACATCCGGTATTTTCGCCGCGTGAAAGGTCGGGAAGTTGGTCGCAGCGCGAATCTCGCCCGCAAAATCAAGGTGCGGCGAGTTCGTCATTCCCTGAATTGGAATGACGTCCGTCAGGCCGGCGTCGGTGTCGATGTGGCCGCGGATCACGTTGAGGTAGTCGATAAGTCCGCTTTCCTTGAGGCGTCTGGAGATTTCAAAACCCTCCGCCTTGCCGGTGCCGCCGGGGAGACATTCATCCGCGGTATATCGAACGCCCAGGATGAAATCCTCGCCAACCCGAGCGCGGATCGCCTTCAAGACATCCATGCAGAAGCGCATGCGGTTGTCGAGCGAACCGCCGTAAGGACCGTCAAGATCGTTCGTCAGTGGAGACGTGAACTGATCGAGCAAGTGGCCGTAAGCCTCGAGCTCGACGCCATCCATCCCGCCTGCCTTCATTCGCTCGGCGGCATCCGCGAAGTCCTTGATGATGCGCTCGATATCCCAGTCTTCAATCTTCTTGGGAAAGGCGCGGTGTGAGGCTTCACGCTGATGGGACGGAGCCACGACGGGAAGCCAATCGCCTTTGTCCCAACGTGTGCGCCGTCCAAGATGGGTCAGTTGGATCATGATGGCGGCGCCCTCTTCGTGGACCGCATCGGTCATTTTCCTGATCCACGGCACGATCTCGTCCTTGTAGGCGAGCAGGTTATTGAAAACCGGAGGACTGTCCTTCGAAACCGCCGCAGACCCCGCCGTCATCGTCATCGCCACACCGCCCCTGGCCCTTTCCACCGTGTAAGCAAGATAGCGCTGCTTCGGCATCCCATCCTCCGGATAAGCCGGCTCGTGGGACGTCACGATGATGCGATTGCGAAGGGTCAAATGCTTGAGCTTGTAAGGCTGCAGAAGGGGATCGTTCGACATCTGACGGACTCCGGCTGGGGGCACATGCGACGCTATTCGAAAATGTACAGATATGTCAAGTTTGAGTTCTGTCAGGTCGACTAAATCGACATAAGTGTACATTTTGCTGGTTTTCATTCCGACATTTTGATAGGCAGGACGCTCATGGAGCAGATTTCGAACGATAGCGGTTGGCGCGGATCGCCGGAGGGGTGGCTTGGAGCCGCCTACGACCTGCTTCTGGAATCCGGCGTCGATACGGTGCGAATTTCGCCGCTTGCCAAGAAGCTGGGCCTGTCGCGCACCAGCTTCTATTGGTTCTTCAAGGACCGAGAAGAACTGCTGGCTGCCCTCGTGACCCGTTGGCGGGACAAGAACACCGGCAACCTCGTCAAGCAGGCTGAGGCATATGCCGAGACGATCGCCGAAGCGATGCTGAACGTCTTCGACTGCTGGCTCGACAAGTCCCTGTTCGATGCCCAGTTCGAGTTCGCGGTCAGAAGCTGGGCGCTTCAGTCGCCTGAGATTCTGGCAGAGGTACACAAAGCCGACCAGACGCGTCTCGACGCAATGAGCCAGATGTTCGTCCGCTTCGGCCACGAGGAAAGCTCAGCCGACGTCCGAGCGCGCACCATCTACCTCGTGCAGATCGGCTACATCTCGATGCAGACCAAGGAGGATCTCGCGATCCGGATGAAGCGCATCCCCGGCTACGTCGAGATTTTTACAGGCCAGGCCCCGCACAAGCGCGAGTTGGACCGGTTCTTCGCCAGGCATGGCTATTCGGCGGATTGAGGAAGAGCTTCGACAATGGGCGAGCCCGTGAGGATCGGAATAATCGGTGGAGGCGGCTGGCTTGGGCGCGCCATCGTCGAGGCCATCATCGATGCCCAAATAGTCGCCGCCGAGCACCTCACGCTGTCTTATAGAAGCGGGCAATCCGGCTTTCTGCCAAATGCTACATGGACGAGGGACAATCAGGAACTGGGGGATCGATCCGAGGTTATCATCGTATCGGTCCGCCCCCAGGATTGGCCATCGACATTTCTGCGCATGGCAAGCTCGCCATGTCGGTCATGGCCGGGATTCCCATCGACCAATTGGCGTCACGTCTCAAGACCGATCGTATCGTCCGCACGCTTCCGAACGCGGCGGCGGAGGTGCGCAATTCCTATACTCCCTGGATAGGCTCTGAGGGCATCACCCCGGATGATCGCAATCTGGTTCGTCGAATTCTAGCGGCCTGTGGCGCTGCCGATGAAGTCAAAAGCGAAGCAGATATCGACTACCTGACGGGCCTCACAGGATCCGGCCCGGCGTTTCCGGCGCTTTTGGCGGCGGCGATGATGGACGATGCCATCGGCCGAGGAATGAGCCCGGACATGGCCCGCAGGAGCGTCAGCGCGGTCCTGATTGGAACTGGAAAGCTGCTCGAGGCGCGGGGAGAAAATCCCAAAGACATTGTCCAGACCTTCCTCGACTACCGTGGCACCGCGGCGGCAATCGAGGCAATGCGCGCATCTGGGTTTGAAGCAGCCGTGCGAGACGGCCTCGCTGCCGCGCTTCAGAAATCCGTGAGTATGGGCCAAGCCTCCTGACCGCCGCACCAGGCGGGTAACGCCGTCAACCGACCGCTGGGGAGATACGATGTCAAAGCTGCCGGCAATGCCTAGCCTGCCAGGCATAGAGAAGGGCAACGTCTTCTCGATCGAATCCGTCATGGCCCGTCATGCGCGCCCAGGCAGGCATGTGCTTCTGCTCGATGAAGGCGGCGGCTGGCGCGGCTGCCGCACGGCCTGGAAACTTGCCGAGGATGGCCACCAGGTGACCATTCTCACGCCCGATCCGCTGGTTGGCAAGGAACTGCAGCGGACGGCCGCCGATTTCCCGCTGCGACGGACACTGCGCCAGCTTGGCGTCAAATGGTTGGTGGATGTCAGCATCCTGGAGTGGCATGGGGACGGCGTGACCATCGTCGACCACAACACCCGTGACGAGAGCTTCGTCCAGGGCGTTTGTCTTGTTCTCGCAACGACCAACGTGGCGACGGATTGGCTGGCGAAGGAGTTGGAGGGTTCGTCCCAGCCGGTGATGGAAGTCGGCGACGGAGTCGCCCCTCGCCAGGCGCCCTATGCGTTCCACGAAGGACGGAAAATTGCCTAGCGGCTATGATCCGCGCGCGCTCCGCTTGCGCTTCATGAACGTTCTCTCTGCAATGCTGCGGCGCGACCCCTCAGCCTCCGAAAGTCGCGACAGGCGTTTTGAGTTGGGATCGCTCAGGCTTGATACCGAGCCCCGGTATCTGGGGGACGCGTATATGCCCGTTTTCGATAACGACGGGGTTTACGGGATCCGTATGCCCTTCGATGTATTCCTGCGCGATCCAGGCCCCCTCAAAACGTCTCGGCTCGACGGTCGCGGCGAGGTGTACGCATGCCGCGGCGATGATGTCACCACCCCAGGCATCGTCGCAGCTGTGCGGAAGCGATCGTATCGCGCACAGGTCGCGGACCGTGACCATCTTGGTGAGACCGCCAAGGCGGGTGACCTTCAATCCGAATCCGTCCGCGATGCCTGAAGAGACTGCCCGCAGGACGGCATTCAAATCCTCGGTATTCTCATCGAGGTAGACCGGATGGGTCACGCGTCCCTTGAGGCTCGCGACTTCCTCCATCGTGTTGCAGGGTTGTTCGAACACGAACGGTATTGCCTGGCAAAGCCGATCGATGTGCAGCGCCGCCGCGGTGGTGAGGCCACGATTGGCGTCGACGGCCATCCGGGCCTTGAAGCCAACGGCTTCCCATACCTTGTGCACGGTGGCGACGTCTTGTTCGAGATCCCGTCCGCCGATCTTGACCTGAAGCCGCCTGTATCCGGCCTTGACCTTGTCGATGGCGATACGCGCGGTCTCGTCCGGTGCCCCGACGACAGTCGAGTAGTAGGACGGCACACGGTCGGTCAGCGCGCCGCCCAGAAGCGTTGAAACCGGTACGCCCAGCCGCTGGCCGGCGAGGTCCAGGAAAGCTATGTCCAAAGCTGCCTTGGCATAGTTGTGGCCGTTCAGCCGCTCGTCCATTCTTTTCGCAAGGCGGCGCATGGACGTCGTGTCCTCGCCGACGAGCCCGGGCGCCATTTCGGCGATTGCCGCTCTCGCCCCCAGAGCATGTTGAGGCTGATAGACAGGGCCGACCGGGCAAGTCTCGCCCCAGCCTGACAGTCCGTCCTCGGTGGTGACTTCAACGAGCGTGCTGTCCAGATTCCGCACGGTATCGCTGGCCATCCGGTAGGCACCGCCTTTGATGGGCAGAAGCACCTGATAGACTTTGATCGACTCGATGCGCATGCGGACCTTAGCCCCCTTCGAGCCCAGCGATTCTGGCCATCTTGCTATCCCGGTGCATGACGGCGCTCCCGGTCACAAACCTGGATCGCATTTGCCGTGGTCAAGCCCGCACATTGTGCTTGCGCTTCATGAAGTCCTTGGCGGTCTCGACCGCGACCGCCGCGTCGCGGCAGTAGGCGTCGGCGCCGACAGCCTTGCCGAACTCCTCGTTGAGCGGCGCGCCGCCGACCAGCACGACATAGTCGTCGCGGATGCCCTTTTCCTTCATCGTGTCGATGACGACCTTCATGTAGGGCATGGTGGTGGTCAGCAGCGCCGACATGCCGATGATGTCGGGCTGGTGCTGCTCGATCGCCTCCAGATACTTCTCGACCGCATTGTTGATGCCGAGGTCGATGACGTCGAAGCCGGCGCCCTCCATCATCATGCCGACGAGGTTCTTGCCGATGTCGTGGATGTCGCCCTTGACGGTGCCGATCACCATCTTGCCCTGCTTGGGCGCGCCGGTGGCGGCAAGCAGCGGGCGCAGGATGGCCATGCCGGCCTTCATGGCGTTGGCCGACAACAGCACTTCCGGCACGAACAGGATGCCGTCGCGAAAATCCTCGCCGACGATGCGCATGCCTTCGACCAGCGCCTCGGTCAGCACCTTGTAGGGTGCCCAGCCGCGCTCGAGAAGGATATGCGTGCCTTCCTCGATCTCTTCCTTCAGCCCGTCATAAAGGTCGTCGTGCATCTGCTGCACGAGCTCGTCGTCGGAAAGCTCGGAAAGGATGATCTCGTCGTCGGACATTTTTTCTCGGCGCCAATTGCTCATGAGTGATTTACGGACCGCCGGCACCTTTGTCAGAGGTGCCGGCGGCAGTTGCTTGCAAGTCTCGGGAGTTATTTCAGGCGTCCAGCCAGACGTTTTGGAAATCCATTTCGTAGGTCTGGTGCATTGAATAGTTCTTCACCTTCTTGCTCATGTGACAGTAGAGCTTCTGCCAGAACGGCTGGATGATGACGCCGGAATCCTGCAGGATCTGCTCGACGTCCTTCATGACCTCCTTGCGCTTGGCGGGATCGGCCAGCGAGAGCGCCTCCTTGAGTTTGGTGTCGAAATCCGGGTTCGCGAACGCCGTCTCATTCCAGGCCTCGCCCGAGCGATAGCCGAGCGCCAGTACCTGCACGCCGAGCGGACGCATGTACCAGATGGTCATCGAATAAGGATACTTCGTCCAGTCGTTCCAGAAGGTCGAGCCCGGCAGCACCGTACGCTTCACCTTGATGCCGGCATCGCGCAACTGGCCGGCAATCGCATCGCCGGTGTTCTTCTGCCATTCGTCCTCGACGGTGATCAGCTCATGCTCGAAGTCGGCCTGCCCGGCATCGGCCATCAGCTTCTTGGCTGCGGCGGCATCGCGTGCCTTCTTGGGCAGCGGATAGTATTCGGGATGGATCGGGCTGACGTGGTGGTTCTCGCCGACCGTGCCGCGCCCGGCATAGCCGAGCTGCATGACGGCATCGTTGTCGACGGCCATCTGCAGCGCGTTGCGCACCCGCTGATCGTCATAGGGCTTGTGGGTGATGTTGGTGCGGGCAACGAGCGTGGTCGCCGTCGCGACCTCCGATTTCACCAGATCCATCTTGTCGAGGGCGTCGATGAAGTCGGCCGGCGTTTCGAAATCGAGGTCGATCTCGCCGGAATCGAAGGCATTCAGCGTGGCGTTGAAGTCAGTGCCATAGTCGATGAACTCGACACCGTCGAGCGGCGTTTCGCCTCCCCACCACTTGCCGTTCTCGCGACGCTTGACGATCGCCTTCTGGCCGACATCGTAGGAGACCAGCTCGAACGCTCCGGTGCCGATCGGCTTCTTGATCGGGTCGGCGCCATCCTTGTCGAAGTCGCGATGCACGACCAGCGCCGGATAGTCGGTGAAGCCAGGTATGATCGCGATATCGGCTTCGCTGAGCTTCAGCTTGACCGTATGGTCATCGACCTTGGTGATTGCGCCATCCCTTGCCTTGCCGGTCTTGGCGTCGACCAACGCGCCGACGCGGGCGGCCATGGAATTGCCGGAAGCCCCCTTCTCGCACCAGCGATTCAGGTTGAAGACCACGTCGTCGGCGTTGAAAGCATCGCCATTGTTCCAGGTAACGCCCTTGCGCAGGTGCAGCGTGTATTCGGTGGCGTCGTCATTGACGTCCCAGCTTTCGAGCAGCACCGGCTCGAAGGTGAACTGGTGCGTGTAGCGGACGAGCGGCTCCAGCCAGCAACGGGTGACGTTCGCCATTTCGGTCCAGTCATAGGTACGCGGATCCTTCTGCGCCTTGACCGACATCGAGACATGAAGTGTGCCGCCTTTCTTCGCCTCGTCGGCCAGCGCCTTGGTCGGCGCGGCAAGGCCGATCATGCCATAGGCGAACGCCGTCGACGCGCCGAACGCACTGGCCAGCGCCAGGAATTCCCGCCGGTCCATGCGGCCAGCGCGCGTTTCATCCGCCATTGCCTCGATGGCGCCCGGGACGCGGTCGCCATTGCTTCTGAAGAGCGTCATTTTTTCCTCCCTTATGGTTCGTCAGGTCTTCGCCTGTCTTACTAACTAACGCTGTCCGGCAGTTTTTCCTCACGCCGCGCGATCAAATCCTTGAGACCCTCGGCGATGCCCTCGTCGAGCTTCGGCTCCTCATAGTCGGCCAGCATGTTGCGCGCCTTCTCACGGCCGCGCGTGTCGTGGTCCTTCGCGCCTTCGGCGTTCCATTGCTCGTACGAATTGAAGTCCATGATGGTGGGCATGAAGAAGGCGGACTCGAAATGTTCGAGCGTGTGCTGGGTGCCGAGGAAATGGCCCTGCGGCCCCACCTCGCGGATCGCCGCCATCGCTTCCTTGAAATCGTCGAAGGGAAGGCCGCCGGCATATTTGTACCAGCCGACAAGCTGCTCGCAGTCGGTGGCGAATTTCGAATAGCCGCAGGTCAGCCCCGCCTCCAGCCATCCGGCCGAGTGCCAGATGTAGTTGGCGCCGGCAAGGATGGCGGCATGCATCAGCATGTTCGCCTCGTAGCCGGCCTGGGCATCGTTGAGCTTGGAGCCGACATGGAAGCCGGACGTGCGCCAGGGCAAGCCGTATTTCCTGGCCAGCGCGCCCATCAGATACATCATCTGCGCCGCCTCAGGCGTGCCGCCCATCGGCGCTCCGGTCTTCATGTCCACCGTCACCATGAACTGGCCGTAGATCTGCGGCGAGCCCGGACGCAGCAGCTGGGTGAAGGCGACGCCGGCCAGCGCTTCCGCATTGACCTGCGCCACCGCGCCGACGGCGGAGGCCGAGGTCGAGGCGCCGCACAGAGCGAAGGGCGCCAGGATCAGCGGCTGGTTACTGCGCGCATAGACCTTCATCGCGTCCAGCATGGTGGCGTCCCACACCAGCGGCGAGTTACAGTTGGTGATCGAGACAAGGACCGAATTGTCGCGCACATAGTCCTCGCCGAAGACGATGCCGGCCATCGCCATCGTGTCTTCGGCGCGTTCCTTCGACGTCACGATGCCCATGAAAGGCTTGTCGGAGTGCTTCAGGGCCGAATGGATGATGTGGAGGTGACGCTTCGGGACCGCAATTTCCATCGGCTCGCAGATGACCGAGCTCGACGAGTGCAACGCCGGCGCCATGTAGGCGAGCTTGTGGAAATTGTTGAGGTCGGCGAGCGAGCCGTAGCGCCTGTTGTTGTCGAGGTCACGCACATAGGGCGCGCCATACATCGGCACGAAGATGGAATTCTTGCCGCCGACGCGAACGGTGCGCTCGGGGTTGCGGGCGTTGAGGGTGAATTCCGATGGGACCTTGGAAACCAGCTCCATCAACAGCGCACGGTCGATACGGACGCGTGTTTCCGAGACATCGGCCCCTGCGGCCTTCCACAGGGCGATCGCCTCGTCGTCGCGGAACTCGCAGCCCACCTCTTCGAGGATCGCGAGCGATTCCTGGTGGATCAGTTCCACCGCCTCGTCGGGGACCATCTGATACGCCGGGATCTGGCGCACCAGCGTCGTAAACGAGGCCACGGGAGCTCCCCGTATCGCCTTGCGCCCCAGGCGGCCGCCGCTTCTGCGATTGGCATGTTCGGTCACTGCAACGGCCGGTGCATTCATGGCAATTCATCCTCCAACAGCCCGTCAACTTAACGAGGCGAAACATCGCTGTGACGCTGGAAAATCCTGATCGCTTGTATAAACTCTGCTTATGCGAAGCCTGCGCCACCTCCTGCCCTCCGCGGGCAGCCTGATCGTCTTCGAGGCGGCCGGCCGGCTGTCGAGCTTCACCGCCGCCGGGCGAGAGCTCGGCATGACGCAGGCGGCCGTGTCCTATGCCGTGCGCGGGCTGGAGGAACAGCTCGGCGCCAAGCTGTTCCAGCGCCGCCACCGCCAGGTTGTCCTGACGGAGGCCGGCGAGCGCTTCCACGCCGATGTCTCGCTCGGCCTTTCGCATATCCGCAAATCGGCGGAGGATCTGCGCCTGCAGGCGACCGGCGGCCACGTCACGCTGGCCGCGTCGACCGCCTTCGGCTCGTTCTGGATGATGCCGCGCCTGCAGCAATTCCGCGACGAGCTGCCGGGTATCGATCTGCGTATCCAGACCGCCGATCGCGACCTCGACATCATCGCCGAGGGAATTCCGCTCGGCGTGCGCGGCGGCATGCCGCGCGACTGGCCGGACTATCATTCATTGTCGCTCTCCGACGAGGAGATCTTCCCGGTCGCAGGCCCCAGCTACCTCGCCAAATTCGGCAAGCCGAAAACGGTCGAGGAACTCGCCACGCACCGGCTCATCCATCTGGAGGAGCCCTACCGCGAGGCCCCGAACTGGGACGAATGGTTCGCGTCAGCCGGAACCAGCCTGCGCAACGCCGAGCGCGGCTTGCGCATCAATGATTATGCGCTGGTGATCCAGGCGGTGATGGAAGGGCAAGGCATCTCGCTCGGCTGGCGGCACCTGGTCGAGCGCCTCGTGGCATCGGGGCTGCTGATGCCGGTGACGGATCATGTGCTGAGAACCGGCATCGGGTTCTACGTCATCTGGCCAAAGAACCGCGAACTCAGCGACAATGCGCGCAAGGTAAGGGACTGGCTGGTGACACAGGCGTGAGGTCGCCAGCTTCTGCGCTGCCACGCCGGCAGGCCAAAGCGGAGCGCGAGGGATCACGGCGGTGGCTGTTGCCAACGTCATTCCACCCCTCCCCCAATGCTGTCGAATCCGCCTATAATCTCCGGATGCCCATCCGCCAGCTTTCCGAAACGATGATCAACCAGATCGCCGCTGGCGAGGTCATCGAGCGTCCGGCGAGCGTGGTGAAGGAACTGGTGGAGAATGCGCTCGATGCCGGGGCGTCCCGCGTGGACATCGTCACCGCCGGCGGCGGGCTGAACCTGATCCGCGTCACCGACGACGGCTCCGGCATCCCGGAGCGGGAACTGGCGCTGGCAATCGCACGCCACTGCACTTCCAAGCTTTCAGACGACATCCTCGACATCCGCTCGCTCGGCTTCCGCGGCGAGGCGCTGCCCTCGATCGGCTCGGTGGCCAGGCTGTCGATCCGCTCGCGTACGGCAAGCGGCGACAATGCCGCCGAGATCGGCATCGAGGGCGGCCGCGTCTCGGCGGTGAAGCCGGCGGCCGCCAACCGCGGCACGACGGTCGAGGTGCGCGACCTGTTCTTCGCCACGCCCGCACGGCTCAAATTCATGAAGGGCGAGCGGGCCGAAAGCTCGGCGACCAGTGATGTGGTGAAGCGCATCGCCATCGCCTTCCCCGGCGTGCGCTTCACGCTTGCCGGCACCGACCGCTCGACGCTGGAATTGCCCGCGACCGGCGACGATCCGGAGGGCCGGCTGCAACGCGTGGCGCAAGTGATGGGCGCCGACTTTCCCGACAATGCCATCCCCATCGATGCTACGCGCGATGGCGTGCATCTTGCCGGCCACGTCTCGATTCCATCCTTCACGCGGGCGAACGCGCTGCAGCAATATGCCTATGTCAACGGAAGGCCGGTGCGCGACAAGCTGATCGCCGGCGCAATCCGTGGCGCCTTCGCCGACGTGCTGCCGCGCGACCGCCATGCGGTGACCGTGCTGTTCCTTTCGCTCGATCCGGCGACCGTGGACGTCAATGTCCATCCGGCCAAGGCCGATGTGCGTTTTCGCGATCCGGGCCTGGTGCGTGGGCTGATCGTTGGCGCCATCCGCGAGGCGCTGGCCGGAGCCGGCATCCGCGCCGCGACGACGGGAGCCGCCGGCATGATGGCGGCGTTCCGGCCCGGCAGCGCGCCCTACGCGCATCCGGGCCCGGCCAATGGTCACCGCAGCTACGAAGCGGCCTACCGCGCGTCGGGTTTCGCCGGCTTCGAGCATTCGCCGCAGCGGCCGCTCGACATGGGATATGGCGACGCCCAGCAGCAAAGGGCCGGCTTCGGCGAAAACGACCAGGCTGCGTTCGAGACCGGGCCGCTTCACAGCGCCGACGCGCGCGCCAGCCAGGACGAGCCGGCCGTGACGTTGCTCGGCACGGCGCTGGGCGCGGCGCGGGCGCAGGTACACGAGAACTATATCGTCGCCCAGACCAGGGATTCGCTGGTCATCGTCGACCAGCACGCCGCGCATGAGCGGCTGGTCTACGAGGCCCTGAAGAACGCGCTGCACTCGCGTGCGGTGCCCTCGCAGATGCTTTTGCTGCCGGAGATCGTCGACTTGGCCGAAGAAGACGCCGAGCGGCTGGCCATGCATTCCGAGACGCTGGCCAGATTCGGCCTCGGCCTCGAGCGCTTCGGCCCGGGCGCGGTGGCGGTGCGCGAGACGCCGTCGATGCTCGGCGAAACCAATGTGCAGCAACTGGTGCGCGACCTCGCCGACGAGATCGCCGACAACGACACGGTCGAGACACTGAAGGAGCGGCTGCACCACATCGCGGCGACCATGGCCTGCCATGGCTCGGTGCGTTCGGGGCGGCTGCTCAAGCCAGAAGAGATGAACGCGCTGTTGCGCCAGATGGAGGCGACGCCCGGCTCCGGCACCTGCAACCACGGCCGCCCGACCTATATCGAGCTGAAGCTTGCCGACATCGAGCGGCTGTTCGGGCGGCGGTAGGATCGTACGGCGCAGCCCCGCCCCGCTGCTTCGCGGCGACCCTCCCCACAAGGAGCAGGTAAGCGCGGTGCCCTACCCCCCTTGCCGGGAGGTCGGACCGAAGGTCCGGGTGGGTGGGGGACATGAAAAGAGCCGCTCGATGCGGCTCTTTTCCTGACTCGGGAACGCTAGATCCCTGACTTACCGCTTCAAATTCACCACGATGACGCCGCCGAGCGCTAGCGCGCCGCCGAGGATGCCGAGCATCGTCGGCACTTCGCCCAGCCAGAAAAAGCCGATCAGGGCGGACATCGGCGAGACCAGATAGAGGAAGTTCGAGGCACGCGCAGCCGGCAGGCGCGACAGCGCGGTCGCCCAGGCGGCGTAGGCGATCAGGCTGGGCACGATGCCAAGGTAGATGACGGCGCCGAGACCGGCTGTGTCGGCAACCGCCGCCTGCGAGATCGCTTCCGGCAGGAAGGGCGCCAGGCAGAGCGCGCCGAGCACCATGTTGGAGGCGGCGATGGTCAGCGGATGATGGCGGGCAAAGAGCGGCTTCTGGACGATGGTGTTGACGGCCGAGCAGAGCGCGGAACCCAGCACCAGCAGCGCGCCGGTGTTGAAGTGCAGCCCCTGCCCGTCGGCCATGGCGATGATGCCGATGCCGGCAAACGAGATCAGCGTGCCGAGCCAGGCCAGGCCAGAAAAGCGCTCGCCGAGCAGCGCCATGGCCATGATGGCGGTGAAGATCGGGCTGACGTTGATGATGAAGCCGGCGGCGCCCGCCGACACGGTCAGCTCGCCGAAATTGAGCATCGCCGTGTAAAGCGCGACGAAGATGGCGCCGCCGAAGCCGAAGCGCCACAACTCGTCGACCTTGGGCAGCGCCGGGCGCTTGACGGCCAGGAAGATCGCCGCCGGCACAGCGGCGATGGCAAAACGCAGCGCGCCGAGCTCCAGCGGCTGGAAGGCCTCGAGGCCTGCACGGATCGCCGGGAAGGCGGAGGCCCAGCCGACCACTGTGAGCGCGACCGCGATGGCCGCCGTGGTGTCCATTCGCTGTGTCTGATTCAACGTACCGGCATAGGCGGTCATCGCTATATCCTCGTTGCTTGGCTCCATGAGGCTAGAAGACCGCATCAACCGTCGATTGACAAACGACCAATTCGAGGGTCACCTGTGAGCATGGATCACAGCTCGAACCAGTTACTCCCGTTGGAGACCTTGCGCGCTTTCGATGCTGCGGCGCGAACGGGGAGCTTTTCGGCGGCGGCCGAGAGGCTGAACCTCACCCATGGCGCCATCAGCCGGCAGATCGCCAAGCTGGAGGACTGGCTGGGGCTGAAAGTGTTCGAGCGCAACGCGCGCGGCGTGACGCTGACCAATGAGGGCAACCGCCTGCATCTGAGAACCACCGAGGCCTTCGCGCTGATCTCGGTCAATTCCGACCGCTGGGTGGAGCCGCGCGGCACCGCGGTGGTGCGGCTGGCCTCGATCCCCTCGGTCAGCGGCCTGTGGCTGATGCCGCGCATGGCGGCGCTCGAGAATAGCCCGACCCGGCTGCGCATCGTGCTCGATGTCGACAACCGCCAGGCGGATCTCGCCGACGAAGGTATCGACCTTTCGGTGCGTTGCGGGCGCGGCCGCATTCCCGGCCGTGTCTCGGTGCAGCTGTTCGAGGAGTACATCTTCCCGATTGCTTCGCCGGAACTGGCGGGGGAAATAGGGCACGGCGACCCTGCCCGGCTGCTCAAGTTCCCGCTCATCAACGATTCCGACGCGTCCGCCTGGCGCGCCTGGCTCGCGGCGCAGGACATCGACTACCGGCCGCGCCCGCAGGACCGACGCTTCGAGGACTACAATCTGGTGCTCGACGCTGCGGCGCACGGGTTGGGCATCGCGCTGGCGCGGCCGCCACTGACGCAGGCGCAACTCAAGACGGGCCGGATCGTCGCCGTCGATGACCGCACCGCGCTCAATCCGGTGTCCTACTGGCTCGACCGGCCCGTCGGCCGCCCGCGCGCCGCCGCGGCAGACCTTGCGCGGCGCATTGCGGCACAGGCAGGCCTTGCGACTGAAAAACTCGAAGCCTTCCTGCAGGACGACGCGTAGAGCCGGTCAGACCCGGTCAGCGAAGCAGCAACAGCGCGATGGTGGTGATCGTCGCCGAGAGCAGCGCCGTTAAGATCGACATCATCCACAGCGGCGGTTGGGTGGGTTCCGACGATCGAGCGTTGCCAGGTCGGACGGCCGCGCCACGTGGCCTGGGCGCGTTGGAATTGGCCGCAACCAGCACAGAAGAGGAAACCGCGATCGTCGACACCGGCAATGACGGTGGCGCCGTGGTCCTCGCCATGCTGTCGGCGATTGGCGGCTGGAGTGAGGTCAGGCGGCGCGGACCCTGTTCGGCTTCCGCGGCCGGCCTGCCGGACCGGAACACCGGCCGGGCTAAGATCTGCATCCGGTTCAATGACCGCCCGGTAGGCATCCTCGATCTGGTCGGAAGACAGGTGTTGGGTCGGGTGAGCGGGAGGCCTCGCCAACGAGCCGTTCAAGGCCTGCGCGGCGAGCTGCGCCGAAGACGCGGCCGACGGCGCCGGCGGCTGGACGAGCGCCTTGACCAGCGCGGTGGTCGCCGGATCGGCCTTGGCCGATGGCACCGGCTGCGGCGTCAGCGCCTGCTTCAGCAGCGACGTCAGGCGGGTGGAGGAAATGTCCATGCCGGCTCCCAGCAACCATTATGCTGTTGGAGCGATACTCCACGAGCATTGCGTCAGGCTTGACCTTGCCTGCGATTTGTGGCGATTGAATCCCATGAACCCAAGCGTCATTTCATGATGAACCGTTTTGAAGGCCCGGGCGGCAAGGAAGCCCGCATCCGCTATCTCGACGGCGACTTCCAGGTCACCAGTCCGGGCGCGTTCGTGCGGTGCGCCGTGACCGGCGAGAGCATTCCGCTGGACGAGCTCAAATACTGGAGCGTCGCCCGGCAGGAGCCTTACGCCAACGCCACTGCCTCGCTGCGCCGCGAGATCGAGATGCACCCGGAAATGCGCAGCCGGGGATAGCACGTCTCACCGCCGCAGCTTGCGCTGCCGCCACGCATCAAGCGTCTCGTCGATGATGCGCTCGGGCACGTGGTCGAGCTCGAACACAGCGTCGATCTCCAGTACCTCGAGTTGATCCAGGAACTCTTGCGACGCGCCATGACGCAGCCGGGCCGCGTCCTTGGCCGTGGTGACGAGGCGAAGACCGTCGCGCTTCGCTGTCGCCGCCAGTTCGGCAAGCTCGTCCTCGGCATAGAAATGGTGGTCCGGGAAGGATTTGGCGAGCACGACGTCGCCGCCGGCCTGGCGCAGCGTGCCGAAGAATTTCTCGGGATGGCCGATGCCGGCAAAGGCGAGGAAGCGCTTGCCGGCGAAGCGTTCACGGGCGCGAGGCTCGGTATGCGCCTCGAAGATCGGCCGGCCGGCGCGCGCCGCTTGGCGCACCACCGGATCGGCCGCCGTCCCCTCGCCCATCTTGAGCAGTGCGCTGGTGAAGACCAGTTGGTCGACGATGTTTGCCCTCAACGGTCCGCCGGGGATGACGCGGCCATTGCCGATGCCGTAGCGCGTGTCGACGACGACCAGCGCGAAGTCGATATGAAGGCGCGCGCTTTGGAAGCCATCGTCCATGATGAGGAAGTCGCAACCGAGCTTTTCCATCAGCAACCGGGCGCCGGCAGCACGGTTCGGCGTCACCGCCACCGGCGCATGCTCGGCCAGAAGCAGCGGCTCGTCGCCGACATGCCTGGCGGCGTCGTGATGCAGATCGACGATATGCGGCTCACCAAAAGAGCCGCCATGGCCGCGCGACAGGAAGCCGGGACTGAGCTGCATGCGCTTGGCTTGCCTCGCCAGTGCGATCGCCACCGGAGTCTTGCCGCTGCCGCCGACGGTGAAGTTGCCGACGCACAGCACCGGCGCCTCGACCTTTTCGCGCGGCGCATGCCGCATCCGGCGGCCGGCCAGGAGCGCGTAGGCCGCCGACAGCGGCGACAGCGCCAGAACGCGCCAGTCCGGTTCTTCCCACCAGAAGGGCGGTGCTTCGGAGGTCACGCTACCTCCCGTTGGCGCCCTTCAGGCGCGACTTCACGATCAGGGGCTGGATATAAGGCTCCAGCGACTTCAGCGTGCGCGCCAGCGCGCCGCGCATCTCGTCGACGGTGGCGGCGCCGGCCGCCATCATCTCGTGGCGCGCCACCTCGTTGCTCAGCAGGAAGTTGACGGCGCCGGCCAGCATGTCGCGATCGCGCACCAGCTTGGCGCCGCCACTGTCGAGCAGGCGCTGATAGGCCTCGCGGAAATTCTGCACGTTGCGGCCGGCAAGCACCGCCGTCTCCAGCATCGCCGGCTCGAGCGGGTTCTGGCCGCCCTCGGAGGTCAGCGAGCGGCCAACGAAGGCGATTTCCGTCAGCCTGAGATAGAGACCCATCTCGCCGATCGTGTCGCCGAGCAGGATGTCGGTATCGGCCGTGATCCTGTCGCCCTTGCTGCGGCGGGCGAGCTTCAGGCCCATGCCGGAAATCTGCGCGGAGAGCGCCTCGGCGCGATCGGGATGGCGCGGCACGATAATGGTGAGCAGCCCAGGGTGGCGCCGATGCAAGGTGGCGTGCACTTCGGCCGCCACGACCTCCTCTCCGTCATGGGTCGAGATCGCCGCCCAGGTCGGCCGCTCGCCGATCTGCCGCCTCAGCGAGGCGAGCGCCCGTTCGTCGACCGGCGGCGGGGCGGTATCCACCTTGAGGTTCCCCGACACCGTGACCGGCCGGGCACCGAGCGTGCGGAAGCGCTCGCCGTCGACATCCGACTGGGCAACGACATGGGCAAGGTTCTCGAATAGCGCCTCGGCGATGTTGGCGCGCTTCTTCCAGGACGAGAAGGAACGGTCGGACAGCCTGCCATTGACCAGCACCTGCGGCACGCGGCGGGCGCCGAGCTCCAGCATGGTCATCGGCCAGATCTCCGATTCGGCGATGATCGCGAGGTCGGGCCGCCAATGGTCGAGGAAGCGGCTGACTGCGGGTTTCAGGTCGAGCGGCACGTATTGGTGGATGATGCGGTCGCCAAGCCGCTCGTCGACGACCTGCGCGGAGGTGACCGTGCCGGTGGTGAGCACGATGTTGACGCCGTAGTCGAGGATGCTCTCGACCAGCGGCACGACTGCGAGGGTCTCGCCGACGCTGGCCGCGTGGATCCAGATCATCGGCCCTTCAGGGCGTGGACGGCCGGCGACGCCATAGCGCTCGCGCCGGCGCACGCGGTCCTCCTTGCCCCTGGACGTGCGCCAGGCGACGTAAGGACCGATCAGCGGATAGGCGGCGGCGCCCGCGTAGCGGTAGGCCGACAGCATGGTGCGCGCCCAGCGCTCGCTCATTTCAGGCCGTCCACGAGGCGATAAACCTCGGTCGTTGCCGCGTTGATCGCGGCGGTGACTTCCTGGCGCTTGCGTTCCATCTCGGCGTCGTCGGCATCGGCCGGCACGAATACCGGCGGCCCAACGATAACCGCTGAGCGGCCGAAAGGCAGGTTAATGGTGGTTTTGTCCCAGCTTTTTTCAAGCACCTTGCGGCGGCTGGTGGCGATCGCCGAAGGCAGGATCGGCCGGCCGGACAGTCGCGCCAGAAGCACGATGCCCATTCCGGCGTCGCGCGGCGTGCCGTGCGGGATGTCGGCGATCATGGCCACGTTCTTGCCGGTGCTAAGCGATTTCTTCAGGGCAATCAAAGCCTTGGCTCCACCCTTGTCGAGATGCCTTGAACTGTCGCGCCCCCCCGAGCCGCGCACCGCCTCGATACCGAACTTCTCAAGCATCAGCGCGTTGAGCTCGGCGTCGGCGCTGCGCGAGACCATGGCGACCAACGGCCTGCCCTTGGGATAATACGCAGGCGTCAGCAGATGCTGGCCGTGCCAGAGCGCGATGATGCCGGGCTCCAGATGCGCGTAGGCGCCGCCGGCGACCTGAGTCGACCCCTTGACCAGCGGGCTGGTCAGGCGAACCAGACGGACGAAATTGGCGAACAGGCCGGCGATGAAGTTCTTGACGAATCGCGATTGGGCCAGCGGCTCGCGGATCCGGCGCCAGAGCGTGCGGGTCGTGCCGCCGCGCCGCACCGCGGGGCTGGTGACCGGCCCTTTCACCGCTTCATGCTCCATCGGTCTCAACCGGCGGCCCTGCTGTCCGGATCGAGCAGCCGGTGCAGGTGAACGACGAAATAGCGCATGTGGGCATTGTCGACGCTGGCCTGCGCCTTGGCTTTCCATGCCGCGTGCGCGGATTGATAGTCCGGATAGATGCCGACGATGTCGAGCCCATCGAGGTCGCGGAATTCGGTTCCGCCCAGCTTTTTCAGCTCGCCGCCGAACACCAGGTGCAAAAGCTGCTTCTTTCCGTCTTCCACGGCCATGTCGGTCCTTCACATATCGTGAGTTTGCAAAGGTCTAGACCAAAGCCGCCGACTTTGGAACCTTTGATGATGGTTCAACTCTCCAGCCCGGCGATGACGCCGGCAAGCACGTCGAGCAAGGCGCCGCTGCCGGCGGCCAGCGCGCCGTGGTGAATCACCGAGCCGGCATACCGTGGCGGGCGGCCGTGCCGGTCGAGCAAGGCGCCGCCGGCCTCGCGCAGGATGAGGTCGGCGGCGGCGATGTCCCAGTCGTGCGCGTTGGGCTTGACGAAGGTGGCGTCGAGCTTGCCTGCGGCGATCATCGCCAGGCGGTAGGCCAGCGAAGGAATGTAGGGCGTGCGATGCAGCCGGCCCTGCCAGGCTTCCGGCAACAGGTCGACCAGCGGCTTCGGCCCGCCGATATCCACGGTGTCCGCCAACGCCCGCACGCGGATCGACTCGCCGTTCAGGAAGGCGCCTTCGCCGGGCAGCGCCCAATAGGTCTCGTGCTTGGCCGGGCATTCGAGGACGCCGGCGAGTGTTACGCCGTTTTCCACGACCGCGACGCTGACGCACCAGGAATGCAGGCCATCGAGAAAACCGCGCGTACCGTCGATCGGATCGACAACGAAGGTGCGGCGCGCGGCGAGCCTGGCGTGGTCGTCGGCGGTTTCCTCCGACAGCCAGCCATAGTCCGGCCGCGCCTTGAGCAAGGTCTCGCGCAGATAGGCATCTGCCGCATGGTCGGCCTCGCTGACCGGCGAGGTGCCGCCCTTCATCCAGACTTGCGGGCTGTTGCCGAAATAGCGCATGGCGATCGCGCCTGCCTCGCGGGCGGCGTCACGCAGCAGGGCGAGGTCCCCGCGCGCTCCGGCCAGGATGAGCGGGTCACGCGCCGGCAAGGGTCATGCCTTCGATGAGCAGCGTCGGCGCGGCGGTGCCGAAATTGCGGTCGAGGTCGCTTGCCGGCACCATGTTGAGGAACATGGTCTTCAGATTCGAGGCAATCGTCACCTCGGCGACCGGATAGGCAAGCTCGCCATTCTCGATCCAGAAACCGGAGGCGCCACGGCTGTATTCGCCGGTGACCATGTCGACGCCCTGGCCAAACACTTCAGTGACATAGAAGCCGCTCTTCAACGACTTAATGAGATCCTCCGGCGCCCGTTCGCCCGGCTCGATGGCAAGATTGGTCGAGGATGGCGAGACCGAGGAGCCGCTGCGCGCGCCCCGTCCGTTGGTGACCAGGCCGAGCTCGCGGGCCGCCGAGGTCGACAGGAACCAGTGGTTCAGCACGCCCTTGTCGACCATCAGCAGCTTCTGCCCCTCGACGCCTTCGCCGTCGAAGGGACGCGAGGCTTGGCCGCGTCGCCTGAGCGGCTCGTCGGTGATAGTAACTGCAGCCGATGCCACCTGCTTTCCCATCATGTCGCGCAGGAAGCTGGTCTTGCGCGCCACTGCCGCACCGTTGATGGCGCCGGCGAGATGGCCGGCGATGCCGCGCGCGACGCGCGGATCGAACACCACGTCGACCGGCCCGGTCGCCGCCTTGCGCGCGCCGAGGCGGCGCACCGCGCGCTCGCCCGCCTTGCGGCCGATTTCTTCGGGCGCGTCGAGATCGGCGAAATGTTGGCGGGAAGAAAACTCATAGTCGCGCTCCATGCCGGTGCCCGCACCGGCGATGACGCTGGTCGAGCGCGAGAAGCGCGAGGCGACGTACTGGCCAACGAAACCATGCGAGGTGGCGAGCACCAGCCCGCCGAGGCCGGCGCTGGCGCTGCTGCCGGCCGAATTTGTGACGCCGTTCACCGCAAGCGCTGCGGCTTCGGCAGCAAGTGCTGCCTCCTTCAACGCGTCGGCCGGGACCTCGGTGGCGTCGAACAGGTCGAGGTCGCGTGGCTTGCCGGCCAAAAGCGCGGGATCGGCAAGGCCCTGATAGGGATCCTCGGGCGACACCTTGGCCATGGCGACGGCGCGTTCTGCCAGCGCCTTGGGGTTCGAGGCTGCGGTCGCGGAGACGCTCGCCACCCGCTGACCGACGAACACGCGCAGCGCGACATCCTCGCTCTCCGACGATTCGGTGCCCTCGACCTTGCCCAGCCGCACCGAAACGCCGGCCGAACGGCCGCGCACGGCGACTGCGTCGGCGGCATCGGCGCCGGCGCGCTTCGCAGCCTCGACGAGCGCCGCGACGCGGTCGGTCAGTTTCGCTGCGTCGAGCTGGTCGGTCATGCACTTGATCCTGTCTCTTCGGCCCGATTGGGCGGCTGCCGCACCATCTATTGTTCCCCTGTCGCTTGTGCAATGGCAGAAGGGCAATCAGGATGCCGCGACCCATTCGCGCCCGAACCGGCCGGAACAACCGGGCCGGAGCATCGTCAAACTGCCAGGAGCCTTCGCCATGACGCCTTTCCATCTCGCCTTTGCGGTGCGTGATCTCGATGAAACCCGCGCTTTCTATGGCGAGGTGCTGGGCTGCGCCATCGGTCGCTCCTCGGCGACATGGGTTGATTTCGACCTCTACGGCCACCAAATGTCGGCGCATTTGCGGCCGCGGGCATCCGGCGCCGCGCGCGACGGCCAGGTCGACGGCGTCGCGGTGCCGATTCCGCATTTCGGCGCGGTGCTCACGATGGACGAATGGCAGCGGCTCGCCGCCCGGCTGGAAGCCCGCGACGACATAGACTGGCTTGAGCGACCGATGGTGCGCTTCAAGGGCGAGCCCGGCGAGCAGGCGACGCTGTTCATCCGCGACCCTTCCGGCAATGCGCTGGAGTTCAAGGGCTTCCGCTCGCTGGAGCAGATCTTCGCGCGTTGAGCCGACCGGGCCACGCCACGCGCTGAGCCGCCGCGCTAGTTCGCGCCCGCCTCGTACTGGCCGGCGATGAAAATTTCGAGGAAGCGCCGCCCGTCGCGGCGGGAGGCCTCCTGGCCGGCATCGTAATTGGCCATCGCCGTTTGCCTTTGCCTGAAGACGTCGTTGGCGCGGCGTGGCGGCTTCATAGGAATTGGTCTTGCTCACGATCATACGCACCGCCGTGGTCAGGACATATTCGGCAACTTGCGGGTCGTCCCGCGAGACGTCCAGGCGCTGTCATGCTTGCCGACGGCCCAGACGAAGATGTGATCGTGCCCGGCAAGCATCAGCAGCAGGCCCTCATCGTCGTCCAGCAGGGCCTGCACATCGGCCACCGACAGCGGTTTGGTATGGGCAAGGTCGGCATAGCGCGGAAAGGATTCGGAAAGCCTGGCGTCGACGCCAGCCAGTTCGGCGCGCAGCGAATCGATCTCGCCGCGCAGGCGCACTAGCGCGTCGGCATGATCGGCACCTGCCGAACCAGCCTGCCCCAGCGCCTTTTCCTTCCCGGCGACCATGGCCACGAGATCCTGGCGCTCGCGCACAATGCCCGCCAGCTCCGGCGAGCCGGCGGCGGCGCGCAGGCCAAGCTGCTGCAAGGCGTTGCCGGCGGAGGAAAGCAGCGCCCATTGCGCCGCCTCGAACGCGTCCTCGAGGGCGGTCGGCCGCCTGCACGACCGCTGACGCGATGAAGAATGCAAGCCCGGCCGCCACCACACAGATGCGCGCCAGGCGCCAAGGCGCCCTCGGCGATTTCAGTTCAACCAGCCCCAATGACAACCCCTGCCCGCCGATCGCCACGCAGGGATACGCGGCGATCACGCCATCATTGTGATGGGGAGGAATGGATGCAAGGGGCCGGAGCTTGTGCCTCGATCAGGCACCGAAGCGATCGGCGGCAAAAGGAGCGAGGCGAGAGGCATCGATCCGGCGGCCGATCAATTCGGCGACCAAGCGTGCCGTGATCGGCGCCAGTGTCAGGCCGAGATGACCATGGCCGAAGGCGTGGATCACCCTGGAACTGCCCCGCGACCAGCCGATGACCGGCCGGGAATCGGGCAGCGATGGGCGAAAGCCCAGCCACTCGGACGACGCTCGGCCAAGGTCGGGGAAGAACTGCCTGACGCCGCGATCGAGCAGCGCCAGACGGCGCGCATTTGCCGGTGCGGCATGCCCGCCCAACTCGACCGTGCCGGCGACGCGCAGCCGGCCAGCCATCGGCGTCATGTAGAAGCCGAGATCGACAGGACAGACCGGGCGATTGAGTAGAGGTGCGTCGGTCAGGAATTCGAGATGGTAGCCGCGTTCGGTTTCCAGCGGGATGCTGTCGCCGGCTTGCGCAGCCAGAGCGCGCGAGCGTGCGCCGGCAGCGATTACCACTGTCTTCGCTTTGACGCGGAAATCGGAACCGCCTAGCTCAACGCCGCCAGCGTCAGCCCGCAGGCTGGTCACTTCGGCTCTGACCAGCAGCGCGCCGCGGGCCGCGGCCGCATCGAACAGCCGGCGCATCACGAGGCTCGGATCGGCGACATTCATGGAGTGAGGGAAGTAAAGGCCGCGGGCGTGGGTTGCCTGCAGGCCGGGCTCCAGCCCGGCCACCTCTTGCGACGTCAGCACCTCCTGACGAACGCCAAGCTCGGCGCGCAGTGCCCGCCCGCCGGATGCGGCGGCAAAATCGCCCTCTCGGCGGTAGAGATAGAGGCAGCCGTTGCGGCGCAAAAGATCCTGCAGGCCGGCTTGCTGCGCCATCTCGGTCCAGGCCGGCAAGGCTTCGGCCAGCAGCCCCGCGAGCGCCAGTGCGTTGGCTCGGGTGGCCGCCGGCAGCGATTGCCTGACAAAGCGGACCAACCATGGCGCAAGCTGGAAAAGCGCTGTCCAGCGCAATGCGAACGGGCTGTCCGGGTCAAGAAGCAGTTTCGGCAGCGCGCGCAGGACGGCCGGATTGCCGACCGGCATGCAGGCATATTCGGCAATC
The DNA here is from genome assembly GCF_003952505.1 of Mesorhizobium sp. M4B.F.Ca.ET.058.02.1.1. Taxonomy (NCBI): domain Bacteria; kingdom Pseudomonadati; phylum Pseudomonadota; class Alphaproteobacteria; order Hyphomicrobiales; family Phyllobacteriaceae; genus Mesorhizobium; species Mesorhizobium sp. M4B.F.Ca.ET.058.02.1.1. The sequence continues at coordinate 1,387,519 of NZ_CP034450.1, forward strand.
GTTCCGGCATTGCCGAACGAGGCGCCCGAGCCCGGCTCGTTGGGATCGATGAGAAGGACCTCGCGGCCTTCGCCGGCAAGCCGCAACGCCGTCGCCAGCCCGACGACACCGGCGCCAACGATGGCGATTTCGACAGTCCTGGACGCTGCCACCGATGACCTACACAAAACCCGGCAGTTGCAGATGGCCGGCCGACAACAGTTCGGCCATGATGGCGAGTGCCGTGCGCAGATCCTCCTGCGAGCGCGCCGCGCCGACATTGATGCGCACGCCGTGCTGGACCGGCTCGCGGCCGACCGCGAAGGCATCGCCCGGCAGCACGGCGACGCCGCGCTCCAGGCAGGTGCGGGCAAAGCCCGCGCCGCGCCAGGGCTCCGGCAGGCGCAGCCAGGCATGGGTCGACGTCGGATGTGCCTGGATGTCGAAGCGGCCGAGGATTTCGCTCAGGATCGCCTGGCGCTGGCGCAGTTCCTGCTTCTGGATGTCGATGATGCGGGCAGCAGAGCCTTCCTCGATCAGCCTGGCACCGATCAGCGCCGTCAGCGGGCTGATGCTCCAGCAGTTGATGCGCAGCGCCGCCGCGACTTGGCCGGCGATGGGGCGCGGGGCGATGACGAACCCAAGGCGCAGGCCCGGCGCCAGGCATTTCGACAGCGCGCTGAGATGGATGGTCAGTTCGGGCTCGAGACAGGCGAAGGGGGGTGGCGGGTCGTCGGCCAGCGGCCGGTAGACGTCGTCCTCGATGATCAGCACATTGTAGCGGCGGGCAACCGCCGCAAGCTCATGCCGGCGCTCCGCGCTCAGCGTGATCGTCGTCGGGTTGTGCAGCGTCGGCACCAGGAAGACCGCGCGGGGCCGAAGCTGGGCGCAAGCCGCATCGAAGGCGTCGGGGCGCATGCCGGCGCGGTCCATGGCGACGCCCCTGAGATCCAGCCCATGCACGCGACAGAGCGCGTTTATGCCCTGGTACGTCACCTCGTCGGCAAGCACGACCTCGCCCTGCCTGGTCACCGCACCGAGGACACCGTCCAGTCCGTGCTGGGCGCCAGCGGCGAGCACGACGCGGCCGGGATCGCCGTCGCCGGCGACGGATTTGAACCAGTCGGCCACCGCCACGCGCGCCCAGAGCGGTCCTTCCGGCGGGTGGTAGTCCTGAAGCGCGGCGTAGTGCCGGTCCTTGGGCAGACGCGGCAGCAGCGCGGCAACCGCATCGAGATAGGCGGTGGTGGCCGGCCGGTTGACGGAAAGGTCGATGATGCCGCTCTGGTCGCTCGGCGACGACACGAAGCCCGGCTTCTCGCCGACGTCACGGGCGGCGACCGTCGTGCCGCGTCCGGGCCGCGCTTCGAGCAGCCCCTGCTCCTGAAGTGTCGACAAGGCCCGCGTGACGGTCGTGACATTGATGCCCAGTGCCCGCGCGATCTCGCGCTGCGGCGGCAACCGGTCACCGACCGCGAGCGTGCCGGCGGCGATGCGTTCGGCGATCGCGTCGGCAAGGCGACGGTAAACCGGACTTTCGTCGTCGGGGAGGCGAAGATCTTGCAGCATGCGGGAATCGACTACGGCTGATGTCTTACTGTTGGCGCATCTAGCATAAGACAATACTCCGGACAATAGAGCTTGTCTGGCGTACAACCGCAAGACATCCTGTTAACAATCTCACACAATCCGCCAAAAATCGGCTTGACGGACAAAGTTGTCTGCATCTATGGTCGATTACAGGTTAATTGTGTGACCATACAAGTCACATGACCTGCCGGGCAGCCGGTTTCCGGGAGGACGAGGCATGGATCGCAAGCCGCATCTCAGCCGCATCAAGGATTGCGGACTATGAACGCCAGCCAGGCCGCATTGCCGGCCGCCCCGGCCACGATCGCGCCGGCCGCGCAAGCCGGTCCCGGCAAGGGTTTCGTCGAATTCGCCGACGTCGAAAAATCCTACGACGGGCGGACTTTCGCCGTGACGCGGATGAACCTCACCGTTGCGCGCGGCGAATTCCTGACGCTGCTTGGTCCTTCCGGCTCCGGCAAGACAACGACGCTCAACATGCTTGCCGGCTTCGAGCGGCCGACGCATGGCACGATCACGCTGGAAGGCCAACCGGTCGACCGCTTGCCGCCTTATCAGCGCAACATCGGCATGGTGTTCCAGAACTACGCGCTGTTCCCGCATATGACGGTCGAGGAGAACGTCGGCTTCCCGCTCTCGGTCCGGCAGGTCGGCAAGGCCGATATCGCATCCAGGGTAGCGAGCGCGCTCGACATGGTGCGGCTCAGGCAATTTGGCGACCGCCGGCCGACCCAGCTTTCCGGCGGCCAGCAGCAGCGCGTGGCGCTTGCCCGCGCCCTGGTGTTCAAGCCGAGCCTGGTACTCATGGACGAGCCGCTGGGCGCGCTCGACAAGAAGCTGCGCGAACACATGCAGCTCGAGATCAAACAGATCCACACCATGCTCGGCGTCACCATCGTCTACGTCACGCATGACCAGAGCGAGGCACTGACGATGTCGGACCGCGTCGCCGTCTTCAACAATGGCGGCATCGCCCAGCTCGGCTCGCCCGATGATCTCTACAACACCCCGCAGAGCTCGTTCGTGGCGAGCTTCATCGGCGAGAACAACACGCTGGAAGGCGTGGTCGACCGCGTCTCCGGCGCAGAATGCAGGGTCCGGCTGAGCGGCGGTGGCGAACTCACCGCGCTGGCGATCGGCGTCGCGCAGGGCGCTCCCTGCCAGGTCGCCATCCGACCGGAACGGCTGACCCTGACGCCGATGGCGGCCGGCGGCAACGCCCTGCCCGCCACGGTGGACGGGCGGATCTATCTCGGCGACCACCTGCGCCTCGTGGCCAGGCTCGCCAACGACCAGGTGCTGACCGTCAAGGTCGGCCCCGAAGCGACGATGGCAAACGGCGAGGCCGTGACGGTCTCCTGCGCGCCCAATGATTGCCGCGCCTTTCCGGCCGATGCCGGGACGGGCGGCGCCATTCCGAAACAGGGGAAAACGACATGAAATACACAAAGCAGACTCTGCTCGCGCTTGTGGCCGCAACTGCCTTCACGACGACGATAGGCCACGCCGCCTTTGCGCAAGAGCTTTCCATCATGGCGAGCGGGGGCGCTTGGCAGGACGCCCAGCGCAAGGCCTGGTTCGAGCCGTTCAGCAAGGAGACCGGCGTCAAGATCCTCGAGCAGGAATATCTCGGCGACCTCGGCAAGGTGAAGGCCATGGTCGACACCGGCAACGTGCCGATCGACCTGGTGACGGTCGAGACGGCGACCGTGCTGCAGGGCTGCGACGCCGGCATCCTCGAGCGGCTCGACTATTCCAAGATCGGACCGCGTGACAAGTTCATCGAGGGCTCGGCGCTCGATTGCGGTGTCGGTCTCGATGCTTACGGGGATATCCTCGCCTATGACCCGACCGTGCTGAAAGAGGCGCCAACATCGGTGCTCGACCTCTTCGACACGACCAAGTTCCCGGGCAAGCGAGCCATGCGCAAGTTCCCGGCGCAGAACCTCGAATGGGCGCTGATGGCCGACGGCGTGGCGCCGGCCGACGTCTACAAGGTCCTTGCAACGCCGGAAGGCGTCGACCGCGCCTTCAAGAAGCTCGACACGATCAAGAAGGACATCGTCTGGTGGGATGCCGGCGCGCAGCCGGCGCAGCTTCTGGCCTCCAAGGAAGTGGTGATGACGACCGCCTGGAACGGCCGCATCCAGAACGCTATCGACACCGACGGCAAGCCGTTCAAGATCGTCTGGAACAACCAGATCCTCGAATATGACATGATCGCCATTCCAAAGGGCGCCAAGAGCCCGGACCTCGCCTACAAATATCTCGCCTATATCAGCGAGCCGGAAAACAACGCCAAGCTTGCCAGCTACATCACCTACGGACCGGTGCGCACCGATGCCGCGTCCTTCGTCGCAGCCGACGCCTTGCCGAAACTGCCCAACGCGCCGGACCATCTGGGCGGCGCCTATCTGGTCGCCGACACCGAGTTCTGGGGCGACTACGGCGAGGATCTGGTCAAGCGCTTCAACGCCTGGCTTGCGCAGTAGGAACGGGCATGTCGGCGCTCCAGCCCAGCGAAGTCGACCGGCCCGCGCTGGCCCGCGGCCGGCCAGCCGCCGACGCGGACCTCAAATCCGTGTCGGCGGCGCTCCGGCGCGCCGAATTCGGCGACCGGCTGCGCTCGCTGCTGTTGGCGGCGCCGCTGCTCATTCTCCTGGCGTTGAGCTTCGGCATACCTATCGTGCTGCTGCTGTCGCGCGCCGTCTATGATCCGACAATCGCAGATGCTTTGCCCAAAACGACCGTGGCCCTGGCCGGCTGGAACGGCCAGGGCCTGCCGGTGGACGATGCCTTCGCGGCGCTGGCCGCCGACCTGAAGGACAACCAGGTCAAGGGCACGGCCTATGAGCTGGCCAAGAGCCTGAACGCCCGCCTGCCCGGCGCGCGCAGCCAAGTGCTGAAGACGGTGCGCAAGCTCGAAAACGCCGACGGTCAGGCCGCGCTCGAGGCCATGAAATCGGTGCCGTTCTGGTCGGCGCCGTCGACCTGGCCGGCAATCCGGAATGGCACTCACAGCCTCACCTCGTTCTATCTGCTGAGCGCGCTCGACATGCGCTGGAATGCCGATGGCGGCATCGAGCGGGTGCCGCCGGAGCAGGCGATCTTCCTGCAGGTGTTCGTGCGCACCTTCCTTGTTGCCGCGGCGGTCACGCTCGCCACGCTGCTGCTCGGGTTTCCCCTCGCCTACCTCATCGCCAGCGTCCCGAAAGGCCTGGCCGCCGTGCTGATCGTCGCCGTGCTCCTGCCGTTCTGGACCTCGATCCTGGTGCGCACCGCCGCGTGGACGGTGCTTTTGCAGAAATTCGGCCTGGTCAACGACTTCCTGCTCTTCATCGGCATAGCCAGCGACCGGCTCGACCTGATGTACAGCCGCATCGGGCTGATCATTGCCATGACGCATATCCAGCTGCCGTTCACGCTGCTGCCGATCTACAGCGTCATGCGCACCATCCAGCCGTCGCAGATGAAGGCGGCCTATTCGCTTGGAGCCAAACCCCTCACCGCCTTCCGGCGCGTCTACCTTCCGCAGGTGTTTCCCGGCGTGATGGCCGGATGCCTGCTCACCTTCATCCTGTGCCTGGGTTACTACATAACGCCGGCACTGATCGGTGGCGCCAGCGACCAGCTGATCAGCAACTTCATCGCCAACTACGTCAATGTCGAACTGAACTGGGAGATGGCGGCGGCCTTGAGCTTCATCCTGCTCGTCTTCACGTTGGCGCTGTTCGGCATCTTTGCTCGCATCCTCGGCCTCGACCGCCTGAAGCTGGTGTAGCCATGCTGTTGTCTCCCTTCCCAACCCTTGGCGAACGCATCCGCATCGCGCTGCTCTGGATCTGGTGCGCGCTGGTCATCCTTTTCCTGCTGGTCCCGATCCTCATTCCGGTTCCGCTCTCCTTCAACAGCGGTGCCTTCTTCATCTTCCCGCTGGAGGGCCTCTCGACGCGCTGGTACGAGATGGTGCTCGGCACCCAGCGCTGGCAGTCGGCGATCGGCAACAGCCTGATCGTTGCCTTCGGCACCACGCTGATCGCAACGACGCTTGGCACGCTGACGGCGATCGCGCTTTCCGACGAGAAATTCCCAGGCCGACGCATCGTCATGCCGCTGCTTCTGTCGCCGCTCATAGTGCCGGTGGTGATCACCGCCGTCGGCTCGTATCTGTTCTATGCGCGCATCGGCCTGGCCAGCACCTACGCCGGCATCATCCTGGCGCATACCGCTCTAGCCAGTCCGTTTGTCGTCGTGACGGTGGCGGCGAGCCTCACCGGCTTCGACCGCAATTTGATGCGTGCCGCCGCGATCTCCGGGGCGAAACCGCTGACCGCGTTCTTTCGGGTGATGCTGCCGCTGATCCTGCCCGGCGTGCTCTCTGGCGCGGCCTTCGCCTTCGTCACGTCCTTCGACGAGGTCGTGGTCGTGCAGTTCTTGGCCAGTGCCGGCCAGCGCACCATGCCGCTCGAAATGTTCATCGGCCTTCGCGAAAAGCTCAGCCCGGCGATCACCGCCGCCGCGACGCTGATGATGGCGCTGTCGATCGTGCTTCTGGTGGTGGCCAATCTTTTGGCGCGGCGCGGTCAGAAACGGCCGGGCGCAGCGGCATAGGTTCTTCAGGACCGGCGAGGCCGGCGGCTGAGGTCTTCACGCGTCGGCCACCGGCGTCCAGATCACGTCGTCGATCCGCGCCGCGCCCGTCGCCAGCATCACCAGCCGGTCGAAGCCGAGTGCCGAGCCGCTGGCCTGCGGCATGGTGGCCAGAGCCGCGAGAAAGTCCTCGTCGATCGGGTAGCGCTCGCCATAGATGCGCTCCTTCTCGTCCATTTCGGCGGTGAAGCGGCGGCGCTGCTCGGTTGGATCGGTGAGCTCGCCGAAGGCGTTGGCGAGCTCGACGCCGCAGCAATAGAGTTCGAAACGCTCGGCAACGCGCGGATCCTCCGCGCTCGGCCGGGCGAGCGCGGCTTCCGAGACCGGGTAGCCGTACAGGATGGTGGCCCGCCCCTGCCCCAGCGCCGGTTCGACCTTCTCGACCATCACCCGGCTGAACAGGTCGGCCCAGTGGTCGTCGCGCGCAGTGCGCAGGCCGGCACGGACGAGGGCATCGTGCAGCGCCGCGCGATCGGTGCCGCCGTCGGCGGAGACGGTCGCGAGAAGATCGATGCCGGCATGGCGCGAAAAGGCTTCGGCGACACTTAGCCGCTCCGGCTCGGCGAAAGGGTCGGCCTCGCGGCCGCGGAAGCGAAAGGTTTTCGCGCCGGCCTTCTCCGCCGCGAGAGCCAGGAATTCGGCGCAGTCCGCCATCAGGCTCTCATAGGTCTCGCCGACGCGATACCATTCGAGCATGGTGAATTCCGGATGGTGCAAGGGCCCGCGCTCGCGGTTGCGCCACACCGCGCCCAAACTGAAGATGCGCCGCTCGCCGGCGGCAAGCAGCTTCTTGCAGGCGAATTCCGGCGAGGTGTGGAGATAGAGCGGCTGGCGCGCGCCATCCGTCCCGATCGCCTCGGTGGCGAAGGCCGCCAGATGCGCCTCGTTGCCGGGCGAGACCTGGAGCGCCGATGTCGTGACCTCGATGAAATCGCGACTGGCGAACCAGCCGCGCAAGGCGGTGGCAATGGCGTTGCGCGCCAGCAGCCGCGGCCGGCGGTCGGCATGGACGTCGGGCGTCCACCAGGGGAAGCTTCGCTGGTCATCGGCAGGAAAATCGCCGAGAAGGCTGGCGGTTCGGCGCAAGATGCGCTAGGGCGCACGCGGTGGCCGCCGTAGCCGATTTTTGGCAATCAGCGCTCGCAGGCCGAAAAACTCGATTGGGATTGAACACCGTGGTCAAGGTCATCGCCAGCTCCTTACGCAAAGGCAACGTCGTCGATAAGGACGGCAAGCTCTATGTCATCCTCTTTGCCGAAAACATCCACCCTGGCAAGGGCACGCCGGTGACGCAACTCGACATGCGCCGCATCGGCGACGGCGTGAAGGTTTCGGAGCGCTATCGCACGACAGAGATGGTGGAGCGCGCCTATGTCGAGGAGCGCGAGCACACTTTCCTCTACTCCGACGGCGAAGGCTTCCATTTCATGAACCCGGAAAGCTACGACCAGGTCGTGGCGCCGGAAGGCGTGGTCGGCGACATGGCCCCCTATCTGCAGGAAGGCATGGCGGTGCAGCTGGCGCAGTTCAACGGCGTGCCGATTTCGCTGGTGCTGCCGCAGCGCGCCGTGTTCGAGGTGGTCGAAACCGAACCGGTCACCAAGGGCCAGACGGCGTCCTCGTCCTACAAGCCGGCCATGCTTTCCAACGGCGTGCGCACGGCGGTGCCGCCGCACATTTCCGCCGGCACGCGCGTGGTGGTGATGACCGCCGACGGCTCCTACGTCGAGCGCGCCAAGGACTGAGACCAGACGCACGGTCTACCAGAGCTCGCCGGCGATGTTGCGGGCCGCCTCCTCGTGAACGCGCGAGATGGGGGCGCCCGGCAGGCGCCTCGATCACGAAGTTCAGAACGCGCCCGGCCCCGGCTTCTATTTGTTCGCCACCGTGGGGGCATAGCCGGGCCGGCGCACCGCCCTCACCTTGCCGCTGTTGCCGCCGCCGCAGAAGAAGCAGCCTCCGCCATCGGATTCCAGCCCGGACACACCCATTCCCGCCGGCATGTCCAGCGTCTGAAGCACCTCGCCGGTACCAGGATCGATGCGCCTCAGATCGCTCTCGTCGCCTTCCCAGGTACCGTGCCAGAGCTCGCCGTCGACCCAGGTGACCCCGGTGACGACGCGCTTGGACTCGATGGTGCGGATCACCGTGCCGGTTTCGGGATCGATCTGATGGATCTTGCGGGCGCGGTATTCACCAACCCAAAGCGAGCCCTCGGCCCAGGTCAGGCCGGAGTCGCCGCCATTGCCGGGAGCCGGGATCGTGGCGATGACGTCGCCGGTCTGCGGATCGATCTTCTGGATGCGCTCTTCGGCGATCTGGTAAAGATGCTTGCCGTCGAAGGCGGTTCCGGCATCGGCTGCGACATCGATCGAGCGCAGTGTCGCTCCTGACCCAGGATCGAGCGCATTGAGCTTGTCGCCCGAGGCAAACCAGACTTTCTCGCCGTCGAAGGTCACGCCAGCCACGGTCTTCACCCCCGGAAAGGGTCCGTACTCACGCAGGATTTCGGCAGTCGCTCGTTTCATCGCGGTCTCCATCGATCTGGACAATACACCTGGCACTTAGTTCCTGGGCATGTCTCTTTCCCGAAACTTTCGCCAGCATGCTTAGTCGCTCGGCAGCGGGCCCGGGAGTAACAAGACAGTCGGGAATCCGGTCACCGGCGGCATCATCCAGCGGCGCGCCCGGCCACGGCCGATGGCCTGAACCTTTCTCTCGGCCGAAAGCTCCTCCAGCGCCCGCTGCACGGTGCGAGCGCTGGCGCCAAGCGCGATCGCCAGCGCCGAGCTCGACCAGGACTCGCCGTCGGCGAGGAAGGCCAGCACCGCGCCATGCTGTTCCTCGACCGGCGGCGCCAGCACGACCACCTCGCCGGCGCCAAGCGGCGTCAGCGCAAAGCCGGCGGCCGTCGCGTTGATTTCGGCCAGCGCGCCGAGTTCGGCGCGCAGCCGGCCCATCTCGACCCGCAGCCTCGCGCGATGCGACTCATCGGCATGCCTTGCCCGAAAAGCGCGCCTGAGCAGCGTCTCGCGCGAGGCATCCCCCGGCCAGGCCTCGGCGAGCGTGCGCGCCAGGACAAACAGCACCGGCCGGCTGGCCAGCGAGACAACCTTATCGGCTTCACGCACGACATTGCGGCAGGCATCGATAACGAACGCGCCGGACGCCAGCAGCGTCTCGACCTCATCGAGCGGCAGCAATTTCTCCGATCCCTGCGCAATCTGCCGGCCTACGGGCGTGTTCAACACCAGGGAGGCCGCTTCGACCTCCGCCCTCAGCGCCGGAATCTTGGCCTCGTAGGCGGCGAGCGATGCCCGGCCGAACGCCGAGCGCGCCGCCTTCGTCCGCAGTCGCCGGACCGCGATGCCGGCGGCCGCGAGCTCATGTGCGACACGCGCGACCGGCGGCAGCGGCCCCGGATCGAAACCGGCAAGCAGGCGCTCGGCCTCGTCGAGGCGGCCGATCAGGATCAGGCGGCGCGCCTCGATACTGCCGGCATAGGCGGCGTTCACCCGGTCGCCGTGCGCGTGAAGCGTCGCGCGCGCCGCCCGCAGCGCCTTTTCCGGCCAACCAAGATCGCGCGACACCAGCGCGATTTCGGCCTCGGCGACGACGCAGCGGGCGCGCGCCACCGCCTCCCTGGGGCTGAAGGCACGGGCCGCGCTCTTCAGCAGCGTCTTTGCCTTGGCGAAGTCGCCGAGCTGCGCCATGGCGATGCCGCGCAGCGCCAGCGCGGCCGGGTCCTGGCGCAGCGCGACGCGCTTCAGGGCGCCGAGCGGATCCCCCGCGGCCAGCGCGCGGCCGGCGGCGTTGATCAGCGAGTCCATTCACAGCCCGCCGACAGAAATCCCGCCACACTTGTAACTCTCACCATCACGCCATCCGGCCCTATGTCTGTCCTGCACCCCAACCAAACCGAAAGAACGGGACAAGAGCAATGACCCAGCACATGAAGACACCGCCGATCGTTTCGCAGGACGCCTGGGAAGGCGCGTACGAAGAGATGCTCGTAAAGGAAAAGGCCCTCACCCGTGCCCGCGACGCGCTGGCCGCGGAACGTCGCCGCATGCCATGGACGCTTGTCGAGAAGGACTATGTGTTCGACGGCCCAAACGGCAAGGCGAGCTTGCTCGACCTGTTCGAAGGCCGCCGGCAACTGATCATCTATCGCGCCTTCTTCGAGCCGGGCGTCTATGGCTGGCCGGAGCACGCCTGCCGCGGCTGCTCGCTCGGCGCCGACATGGTCGGCAATCTCGCCCATCTCAACGCCCGCGACACCACGCTCGCCTATGCCTCGCGGGCGCCGCAGGCCGACATTCAGCGGGTGAAGCAGCGGATGGGCTGGGAGCTGCCCTGGTACACCATCACCGACAGCTGGGATAAGGATTTCGGCGTCGACGAATGGCATGGCCACAACGTCTTCATCCACGACGGCGACCGCATCTTCCGCACCTATTTCGTCAACAACCGCGGCGACGAGGCTTTCGGCACCGTGTGGAGCTACCTCGACGTCACCCCGCTCGGCCGCCAGGAGGTGTGGGAGGACTCGCCCGAAGGCTATCCGCAGACCCAGACCTACAAATGGTGGAACTGGCACGACAACTACGAAGAGGGTGCCGCCCCCGACCAGAGATGGGTCGAAGTGTCGGACGTCGGCGAGGCGGCGTTCCGCAACAAGAGCGCCTGAGTGTGAAGCGACTCTGGCGGTGCCAGCCGCACCGCCGGAGCCGATCTCTCTCCACGCGTCCGCAGGAATCCCGCCAGTTTGAAAGGTGGCAAAGATGAGCATCGACAATCCCGCCCCTGGCCCGGCCGTCCCGAGCGGCTTCGGCCTCGCCGACTGGCTCAGCCTTGCGGCGGCGCCGACCTTCGCAATCATGGCGCTGCTGACAGCCGCCTATGGCGGCCATGACATGATGTGCATGCCCGGCCCCGGTGCCTCGATGCTGAGCGGCATGGTACCGATGTATCTTTTGATGGCCGCCTTCCATCTGGCGCCCTGGCTGCGGCTAGTGGCGCGGCGGGCGTGAGATTTCGCATCGCGGCCAATGACCGCCGTACCGGCCCAAGTGCCCGCTAAGCGCCAGCGACGAGTTGCCACCGGGTCTCGAATGACCGGAGTGGGGCCGACAGCGCACTGACAGCTTCAGGCTGCAAATCTTCAAGAGCGGACATTACGCTAGGCGTTAGCATTGTCATGACCTGACCCCATCACGATGTTCACTCCGGCCAGTGGATGTCGGGATTTGGCGTGCGATTACCTCAGCCAACTGCACCGCAACAACATCCAAGACACTCGCGCTTGCCGAAGGGGCTGTCGGCACTGACTGGATTAGCGTAAGCTAATGTCCACAAGGGGTGCGCACATGCACCGTGTCATCGCCATAGCGATCGTGGTTCTCGCGGCCGTGTTCGGTTCCGCGAGGGCTGAGGTGCTGATCGGGGTCTCGTCTGCGATGACAGGACGGCTTGCCTGGATCGGCGAGCAGGGACAGCGCGGCGCCGAGATGGCGGTGGCCGACGTCAACGCCGCGGGCGGCGTGCTTGGCCAGAAGGTGAGGCTCATCTCGGTCGACGATTTCTGCGATCCCGAGCAAGCGGTCGCGGCCGCCCGGAAGCTGGTGGCTGACGGGGTGGTGCTCGTCGTCGGGCATTTTTGCTCCGGGGCCTCGATCCCCGCATCAAAAGTGTACGAGGAGGCGGGCATCGTCGAAATATCCCCAGGCTCGACCAATCCGCAACTGACCGAACAGGGCCGTCGCAATGTCTTCCGCACCATTGGCCGCGACGACGCGCAAGGGTTCATCGCCGGCAACTACCTTGCCGATCGCTGGGGCGACAAGAAGATTGCAATCCTTCACGACAATTCGACCTACGGGAAGGGTCTCGCCGACGAGACCAGGAAGCAGCTGAACAAACGGGGCGTGACCGAAGCTGTCTACGACGCATACGCGCCCGGGAAGGACGACTATTCAGCCGAGGTCGCTGCATTGCAGAGCGCCGGCGTCTCAGCCTTGTATGTGGGTGGTTATCATGCCGACGTTGGGCTGATTGCTCGCGCCGCACACGACCGCGGCTACACGGTTCAGCTCATATCAGGAGATGCCTTGGCTACCGAGGAATTCGCCCTGATCGCAGGCCCAGCGGCGGAGGGAACCCTGTTCACCTTCCCGGCGGACCCGCGGCGAAATGCCGGCGCAGCCGCGATCGTGGAGCAGTTCCGTGCGGAGAACTTCGAGCCGGCGGGCTACACGCTGTTGAGCTACTGCGCGGTCCAGGTCTGGGCCCAGGCGGTCGCGAAGGCAGGTTCGCTGGAGCCGAAGGCGGTCATCGCGACACTGCGCGAACAGGAGTTCGACACCGTCATTGGCCGCGTCGATTTCGACGACAAGGGTGACCTCACGAGGCAGAGCTGGGTTTGGTACGTCTGGCGCGGCGGGGAGTACGTGCCGGTTGAATAGGGTTCGCCGAATGCGTGCCCCTGAGACGTCTAGTCCGATGCAGACCAGTGTGGCTGGATTGTACCGACTCACAGCGATGCTTGAACGCCTCGGCATACGCGGCCGGCTGCTGTTCGCCTTTTTCGGGATCAGCGCCCTTGCGGTGCTGGCAACTGCTGCGGCGCTTTATGCCTTCCTCCAAGTCGGCGACGTCGTCGACCGAATCACCACGGATCGGGTGCCGTCGGCGCTAGCCTCCCTCCAACTGTCGCGCCAGGCCGAGCGGGTCGCTGCTGCCGCGCCATCGGTGCTGGCGGCGACGAGCAGGTCTCAGCACAGCGAGGTCTCGGCTGCCGTCGCGCTCGAGATGTCCCGCCTCGAGGCGCTGCGCACCGACCTCAGGGACGCCACGCTGGGCACAGTGCCTTTGGCCGAAATCGAGGAAGCCGCGGTTGTTCTGAGGCGCAATCTGAAGGAGCTCGACTCCCTGGTCATCGCCCGGCTCGATGTGGTCGCCCGCAAGGAGGAACTCCTGAACCGCCTCGCCGCGACGACGACCGGGAGCCACCGCCTTCTTGCCACCGGCATCCTGGTGATGGATTCCAGGCTGCCGCAATGGCGGGCGGTCGCGGCCGACACGTCACTGTCGCCCGATCGACGCGCAGCGGCAATGGCCGACATGGTCCAGGCGATTGCGGCTTACATCCCCCAGCAAAAGGCGCTGCTGGATATTTCGGCGGTCAACGACGCGCTGGTGAAGGCCGCGACCGCGCCGTCGCAGGGCGACCTGGCGTTGATCCTGTTTCCGCTGCGCCGCTCGCTTGCCGCTCTCGAAACGGCTTCCTCGGAGATCGACGAAAAGCTGCGGACCCGTTTCCGGCAACGGGTGGACGAACTCAAGGCACTAACCGATGGTGAGAACAGCATCCCGAAGGCCCGGGAAGAGGAACTTGCGGTCCTCGCGCAGGGCGAAAAGCTGCTGGCCGAAAACAATCGGCTGTCGCGCAGTCTCACCGCTGCGGTCGACCGTCTTGTCGCAGCAGCGGACCGCGAGATCGCTGCCTCCGGTCGCGAAGCCGCGCTCGTCCAGCACTACGGCACCGGAGTTGTCCTCGGCTCCGCCTTGCTCAGCCTGTTGAGCTCGGTTCTGGTCGTCTGGCTCTATGTCGACCGCAGCCTCCTCGCCCGTCTGGGCGCGGTGAGCCAGGGCATGCTCGCCATCGCGGGCGGCGATCTTCGTGCGCCGCTGCCGGCCGCGGGCAGCGACGAAATCGGGCGCATGGCCGAGGCGCTGAGGCTCTTCCGGGATACCGCCGTCGAGGTCGAGGAAAAGAACCTGCGCGACGTTGCAGAAGCACGTCAGCGGCTGGTCGATGCCATCGAAAGCATTTCCGAAGGTTTCGCTCTCTATGACAGAGAGGACCGGCTTGTCCTCAGCAACAGCCGCTACCGCGAACTGCTCTACGCCGGCCTGGAGGCCGAGCTAACCCCTGGCACGGCATTCGAGGAGATCATTCGCCGATCCGCCGAGCGCGGCTACATCAGGGATGCCGAGGGGCGGGTCGATGAGTGGGTTGCCGAGCGCCTGTGGCGGCACCGCAACCCTGGCGAACCATGGGTGCAGCGGCGGGGCGACGGGCGATGGATCATGATAAGCGAGCGGCGGATCAGTGCCGGCGGCACGGTCGCCGTCTATTCCGACATCACCGAGCTGAAGCAAAGGGAGGAGAACCTCGCCGAGAAGTCCACTGCCCTGGAGGCGCTTTCCAACAAGCTGGCCAAATATCTGGCGCCCCAGGTGTACAGCTCGATATTCACCGGCCGCCAAGATGTTAGAATCGCCAGTCAACGCAAGAAGCTGACTATATGCTTCTCCGACATCGCCGGCTTTACCGAGACCACCGACAAAATGGAGTCCGAGGATCTCACCCAGCTCCTCAATCACTACCTGACGGAAATGTCGAAAATCGCGTCGGATCATGGTGCCACGATCGACAAGTACGTCGGCGACGCGATCCTGATGTTTTTCGGCGACCCTGAGACGCGCGGCGTCAAGGAGGACGCGCTGGCTTGCGTGCAGATGGCGCTTGCCATGCAAAACCGGATCAGCGAGCTCACCGAAGTCTGGCGGGACATGGGGATCGAAACACCGCTGCGCTGCCGCATCGGCATCCATACCGACTACTGCACCGTCGGTAACTTCGGCAGCGAGGACCGGATGGACTACACGATAATCGGCGGCGCCGTGAATCTCGCCTCGCGTCTGGAACAGGAGGCGGCACCGGGGGCCATCCTCATTTCCTACGAGACGTTTGCGCAAGTGAAGGACACGATCGATTGTGCGGAGATGGGGCACGTGCAGGTCAAGGGGATCGCCTACCCCGTCGCCACCTACCGCGTCATCGATCTGAAGGCCAATCTAGCGGGCGCTTGTCGCGCCGTTCGAACCGAGCTGCCGCACTTCAGGCTGGAACTTGAACCGGAGCTGATGTCCGCCGACGAGCGTGGCGGTGCCGCCACTGCGCTTCGAGATGCGCTGGATCGGCTTTCGCACGAGCCCGGGCAGCAGGGCTTGGTTCGACCCCTCCCCCTTAGGCGCGCCAGCGGTGGCGCGCCGCGCACCGCCATAATCGAGTATAATTCCTGGCCGATCGCAGACGGAGGAGGAAAAGAGCAAATGTCCGTGGACGCGGGACCGAGAAAAGTGGACGCCGAATATGCGATTGAGTACCTCCAGGAGCATCCGCAAGCCGGGCTTTGCTGCGAGGATCGTCGCTGCTGGATCACGCCGAACGCAAACGAGACCGATCAGCGGATCCTGCTTCTCGATGTGGTTGAGGCCGACCGGCTCAAGGATGATCCTCGCCTTCGACTCGTGTCCGGAATCGCTCATGCGGGCCGGTCGCTCTGGGTCGTTCGGAGAATGACATGATTTGACGCAGGCCCTCGCCCTGGAGGACCGGTGGCGGCGCAGCCACAGGGTGGACATTTCAGCCCACATGGAAATGATCATGTTGCCATGCACAACACTGCAGTGCGCTGATCTCGACTAAAAGTTTGAGTGTAGAAGCGGATCAATCGACCTCCAGGTCCAGCCAGCGACGCAGATGGACATCCCAGAGAATTTCCGGACCGCCACGCGTTTTTCACGGATCGCCCTGACCTAACGCATTGCCTTCCGCGGCAGCTCGCACAATAGTCGGGCCGATGTTGCAGGCGATTGCGAGTCACTGGTCTACGCTGATCCTCGCCCTCTCCCTAGCGATGGCGGCCGTCGGCATCGTCCACGCCATCATGACGAAGGAAGACGTGCGCGCCGCCACCGGCTGGGTGGGCGTGATGCTGCTGTCGCCCTTCCTGGGCGCCATCATCTACGCCATCGCCGGCATCAACCGCATCCGCAGGGCGACGATCAGCGCCATGCGGCCGCTTTCCGGCGAGGCCGCCCTGACAAAGCAGGAGCGCGACATCGCCGCCGAAGACCTGATCACGGCCGAGTTTGGCTTACGCTTCGTCGGGCTGAAGACGCTGGGCGACAGGGTGACACGCCGCGCCCTGACATCGGGAAACGCAATCGCCGTGCTGGAAACAGGCGACGAAGCCTACAGCGCGATGTGCCACGCCATCGACGGGGCGGAGCGCAGCGTCCTTCTCGAAACCTACATCTTCGACAATGATGCGGTCGGGGCGATCTTCGTCCAATCGCTTGGCAACGCCGTCAAACGCGGCGTCAGCGTGCGCGTGCTGATTGACGCCGTCGGCGTGCGCTACTCCGTGCCCAGCATCCTCAAGCAACTCAAGGAAGCGAACGTCACCACCGACCTTTTCAACGGCAACATCGTCATGGGCTTGAGACTTCCCTATGCGAATCTGAGGACCCACAGGAAGATCCTTGTCGTCGACGGCACTGTGGCGTTCACGGGAGGCATGAATATCCGCAAGGGATTCTCCGCCGAATTCGTCGGCTCCGACAGTTCACGGGACACACACTTCAAGGTCACCGGCCCGGTGGTGGCCGACCTTTTCTCGGTCGCCGCCGAGGACTGGCGCTTCGCCGGCAACGAGGCCCTGAAGGGCGAAACCTGGCAAGTGGCAGCCCCCTTGTCGGCGCCCGGCCAGCCGATGTTGGTGCGGGCCGTGGCGTCGGGGCCGGATGCCTCGAACGAAACCAACCACAAGCTGCTGATGGGGCGTTCTCGGTTGCCCGCAAGTCGATCCGCATCATGTCGCCGTACTTCCTGCCGGACCGCGAACTGATCAGCGCGCTGACCACGGCGGCGCGGCGCGGCGTCGAGATCGACATCGTCGTGCCGGCGGTAAACAACCTCTTCCTCGTCGACCGCGCGATGACGGCGCAGTTCGACCAGGTGCTGAAGCATTATTGCCGCGTCTGGCGCCACGAAGGCGCCTTCGACCATTCGAAACTGATGGCGATCGACGGCGTCTGGGCCTATATCGGCTCCTCCAATCTCGACGCCCGGTCGTTGAGGCTGAATTTCGAGATCGACATGGAAGTTCTTGATGCGGACTTTGCCGCCGAGATCGAGACACGCATCGGATCGGCCATCGCCTCCGCGCAGCCGGTGACGCTTGAGACGTTGAAGGCCCGCCCCTTCGTCATTCGCGTCTTCGACCGGTTGCTGTGGCTGGGATCGCCCTATCTATAGCGCAAGGAACAGAGCAGCAGGACCATGGAGATAAACGGACGCAACCTGCCGGAGACCGTGCTCCTGTCGATCCGCCACCGAAAGGCGCGGAAGGCGAAGGCGACGCCGCGCAAGCGGGTCGACGGCGCCGAGATGGTGGTCGCCTCCTACAACGTCCACAAATGCATCGGCACCGACCGCAAGTTCGATCCCGAACGGACCGCCCGCGTCATCCGCGAAATCAGTCCCGACGTCATCGCCTTGCAGGAGGCCGACAACCGCTTCGGCGACCGTGCCGGGCTGCTCGACCTTGCGCGGCTCGAACACGAAACGGGGCTGGTGCCGGTGCCGGTGTCCGGAAACGGCAAGGGCCATGGCTGGCGCGGCAATGTGCTGCTGTTCAAGCGCGGCACGGTGCGCGACGTCCACCAGATCAAGCTTCCGGGGCTGGAGCCGCGTGGCGCGCTGGTCGCCGAAATCGATCTCGACGAGAAACGGCCGCTGCGGGTGATTGCCGCCCATCTCGGCCTGCTGCGACGGTCGCGCTCCGAACAAGCGCGTGTCGTGCTCGACATCATGAGCAGCGCGGATGAGAGGCCAACGCTGCTGCTCGGCGACCTCAACGAGTGGCGGCTGGGCAACCGCTCTGCGCTGAACACGCTGCACACCACCTTCGGCCCGCCGCCAGCCGTGCCCACCTTTCCCTCGGGCCTGCCGGTGCTTGCGCTCGACCGGATCATGGGCAACCGCAACGGCATGGTCTCGGCGGTGGAAGCGCATGACACGCCGCTGTCGCGGGTCGCGTCGGACCACCTGCCGCTCACGGCTTTTGTGCATCTTTGACGCGGTGGATCAGCCCTCCCGCAGCCAGACCAGCATCTCGCCGGGATCGCGGTTGTCCCAGGCATAGTAGGGAACGGCCTTCACCCTCGCCTTATCCAGAGCCGGCGGCGCGGCGCGGTAGAGGCCGTTGCGCCAATCCTCCGACGCCTCCCTGTTGCCGGTGGCCGAAAGCGTGACGATGCCGCCGAGCAGGTTCGGCTCGTGATGCGCCTCGATCTCCGCCATGCGCGGCAGGCTGATGCGGTGCAACTGGCCGGGATTGTCGGTCGCCTCGACGCAGTAGATCAGCGGGCCGCGCGCCAGCGCGACACGGCCGATGTCATGGCGCACTTCCGGATTGGCGAAGAGGCGGGCGATCGACATGTCGAGGTCGAGCTCGACGCAGTCGCCCTTTTGCCATTCGCGCTGGATCGCCGCGTAGCCGTCGCTCAAGACGGCATCGAGAGCCACCGCCTTGCCGTTGACCTTGAGCGCCGCCTTGCGGCACCAGGCCGGCACGCGCAGGTGCAGGGTGAAGGCGACCGGCGCCGCCGGCTCGACGCGGATCGAGACGGCGCCCTCCCAGGGATAGTTGCTGGTCTGGACCAGGCTCACCGGCTTGCCCGATATCTCGAAGCGGGCCGTCGAATCGCCATAGAGGTGGACGGCCAGCGCGTCGTCGGCGAGGCCGTAGAAATAGCTGCCGATCGACGCCACCATGCGGCCGATATTGGGCGGGCAGCACGGGCAGCGGTGCCATTTCCAGCGATTGTGCCGGCCGCGGCTTTCCAGCGGGTTCTCGTAGAAGAACAGCGAGCCGTCGAGCGACAGGCCGGAGATCGAGCCGTTGTAGAGCGCCCGCTCCATCATGTCGGCATAGCGCGCGTTGGGCCCCATGCCGAGCATGCGGCTCGACCAGAACACCAGGCCGACCGCGGCGCAGGTCTCGGCATAGGCGGTCTCGTTGGGCAGGTCGTAGTCGCTGGTGAAGCCTTCATTGTGCGCCGACGGGCCGAGGCCGCCGGTGACATAGAGGCTCTTGGTGGTCAGATCGTCCCACAGCCGGTCGAGTGCTGCGCGCAGCGTGTCGTCGCCATATTCGGTGGCGACATCGGCCATGCCTGAGAACAGATACATCGCCCTGACCGCGTGGCCAACGACCTTGTCCTGCTCGCGCACCGGTCTGTGCGACTGGTTGTATTCGTAGGTTTTGAAATGATAGGCCTTCGGGTCGGTGCCGCGGGCGCCCGCCTCCTCGTCGAAATAGTGCGGCTGCTGGCCGCGCTGGTCGATGAAGTACTTTGCCAGGTCCATGTATTTCTGCTCGCCGGTCGCCCGCGACAGCTTGACCAGCGCCAGCTCGATCTCCTCATGGCCGCAATAGCCCTTCTTCTTGCCGGGCTCGGGGCCGAATGTGTCGGCGATGTGGTCGACATAGCGGCACATGATGTCGAGCAGCTTGCGCTTGCCGGTGGCCTGGAAATAGGCGACCGCGCCCTCGATCAGATGGCCGGCGCAGTAGAGCTCGTGGCAGTCGCGCAAATTGGTCCAGCGCAGGCCGGGCTGGATGCGCTGGTACCAGCTCGACAGGTAGCCGTCGGACTGCTGCAGCCTGCCGTAGAGGTCGATGACGGCGTCGATCTTTTTCTCCAGCGTGTCGTTGCGGCGCCTGTAGAGCGAATAGGCGGCGGTCTCGATGGTCTTGCCCCAGTCGGAGTCCCAGAACATCTGCGTCGTCACCGTCGAGCCGGTGAAGCCGGGATTGGCGGCCTCGTCCGGTGACGGCGAATGGAACGGGATGACGACGCCCGGCGACGGCCGGTCGGGGTCGATCTGCTCCAGCATGCGGGCCTCGACGCAGCGCTCGTAGAGGATCTCGGCGGTGCGCGCGGCAACCGCGTCGACCCGGTCGCCCCAGAAGCCGCGCACGTCGACCTGCGGCACCGGCAGCGGACGGAAGGCGAGCTTCGGCTTGCCGGTGTGCTGCGCGGCGGATTTCAGTGCGGTCATCGGCTAACTCCATTCAATTTCGAAAGTGTCGGTTCAGCGCGGGTCATTTCACGGCGCCGGCCATCAGGCCGCGGATGTAGAAGCGCTGCAGCGCCAGGAAGAGGATCAGGCACGGCACCATCATCACGGTGACGCCGGCCTGCACGGCACCCCAGTCGATGGCGCCGAAGCGGCCGGACTGCAGCGCCGTCATCATGATCGGCAGGGTGAACTTGGACTGGTCGGTCATCAGCACCAGTGCGGCCAGGAACTCGTTCCAGGCGCCGAGGAAGGCGAACAGCGCGATGGTGACGATGCCGGGCCACACCAGCGGCAGCATGACCTGCAACAGCATGGTGACGTTGTTGGCGCCGTCCATGCGGGCGGCCTCCTCGATCTCGCGCGGCACCGCGTCGAAGGCGTTGCGCATCATGAAGATCGAGAACGGCAGCTGCAGCGTGACATAGACGCAGACCAGCCCGGTCAGCGTGTTGTGCAGGCCGACCTTGGTCAGCACCAGGAAGATCGGCGTCAGGATCGACTGGAACGGGATCATGATCGTCGACAGGATGACGACGAAGAGCACGTCCTTGAAGGGAAAGCGGAAGCGCGAGAAGCCGTAGCCGGCAAGCACGCTGACGATGACGGAAAACACCACCGTCATCACCGAGACGTAGATGCTGTTTTGCGCCGGCAGCCAGAGCCCGTCGCCGAAGGTGTTGAGCGTGCCGTAATTCTCGACCGAGAAGCCGGTGGTCGGCCACGGCGGCAGCGGCGGCAGGCGCGCCTCCTGCGACGGCTTGAAGGCCGACAGCACCGTCCAGACGATCGGCGCCAGGAACAGCAGCGAGGCGGTGATGCCGGTCAAGTGCTCGGCGATGCCGAGCCGGATGCGGCTGTTGCGGCTGCGGGCCTGCGCCATCAGTCGACCCCCTCCGGTTTGCGCAGCAGCCAGAGCTGGACGAGGCTGAGCACGACGAGGATCAGCAGCAGGATCATCGAGAGCGCGGCGCCATAGCCGAGCTTGAACGACACGAAGGACTGGTTGAAGATCCAGTAGACGGCGGTCAGCGTCTGGTTGCGCGGGCCGCCGCGCAGGATGATGTAGAACTGGTCGAAGGCGAGGATGGAGCCGGCGACCGACAGGATCAGCGCCAGCGCCAGCGTGCGGCGCATCAGCGGCAGGGTAATCGCGCGAAAGCGCGCGAACGGCCCTGCCCCGTCGATCATCGCCGCCTCCTGCAGCTCCGACGGGATCGACTGCAGGCCGGTCATCAGGATGATCATGGTGAAGCCCGCCACCTTCCACACGACCATGGCGATGATCGACCAGAAGGCCGGCTGGAAGGTGGCGAGCAGATTGAACTTCTTCTCGGTCAGGCCGAGCGCGTAGGCGGCCGGGCTGAACAGGCCGGAATCGACGTTCAAGAGCCACGACCACAGCAGGCTGGCCGAGGCGAAGCCGATGACGGCCGGCATGAAGAAGGCGGTGCGGTAGACATTGGTCATCGCCCGCGGCCGCTCGATGAAGATCGCCAGCGGAAAGGCGACGGCGAAGATCGCGATCGTCACCACCAGCGTGTACCAGCCGGTAAAGCGCAGCGCGTTCCAGAAGCGCGTGTCGCGCAGGATCGCCCAGTAATTGCCGAGGCCGATGTAAGAGTGCTCGCCCATCAGCGGCCAGTTGTTGAGCGACATCCACGCCGTCATGGCGAGCGGCACGATGAAGAACACCGTGACCAGCGCCACCGCCGGCGCCACATAGAGCAGCCCGATCCACTGCCGACGCCCGGCGCCGACCAGCTTTCGGCGACGCGCGGGGGCGGAGGTTTCTGCGGTGATGGCGGTCATGGGTAAGCGCTCACTTCCCCTTCTCCCCTGTGGGAGAAGGGGGATCGGCGCGCAGCGCCGAGACGGATGAGGGGTGTTGGAAGAAACGAGGCGGCGGCGATTTCGAACTTGTCGCCATGCTGGAACACCCCTCAACCGTCGCCTTCGGCGACACCTTCTCCCACAAGGGGAGAAGGGGGAGCCTACCTGCTGACGCCCCGCTGCATTCCGGTTAGATGAGTGCTTTCTCAACGCGATAGTCCTGCTGTTGGCGCTGCGTCCCCTCCCCCTCGAGGGGAGGGTCCGGCCGAAGGCCGGGGGTGGGGTCCGCCGCGACGCGCGCCGACGGGGAGATAACGTCGAGCACTGCCGGGGCGACCCCACCCGGACCCTGCGGGTCCGACCTCCCCTCAAGGGGGAGGTTGAGGGCGGCGCTACTTCTGCGGCGCCTGGTCGATGATCGACTGCATGGTCTCCTGTGCATTCGATATCGCGCCGTCGACATCGTCGCCGAAGAAGACCTCGTTGACCATCTGCGTCCACGGACCGTTGGCGGAGTTGATCAGGTCGTTGAACACCACCGTGTAGGGCGTGCGGCCCTTGGCCATCGCCTCGGCGGCGATCTGGTAGCGCGGATCGAGGTCCTTCAGCGCCTCCTTGGCGATGTCGCCACGCACCGGCAGGCTGCCGTATTTGGCGAGCAGCGTCTGGCCTTCGAGCGAATAGGCGAAGTCCAGAAACTCCTTCACCACGGCGAGCTTCTTGGTGCCCTTGGTGACGACGAAATTGTCGCCGCCGGCGAAGGACGACCAACCGCCATCCTTGCCAGGCAGGAAGGTGACGCCATAGTCGACATTCGGATACTGCGTGTTGAGCGCGCCGATGGCGAAGGCGCCGGACGGCGAGATGCCGATATTGCCGGCGGCGAAGGCGGCGAAGAAGTTGGCGCCGGTGTCGGTCTGCGCGCCTGATGGCACCAGGTCCTTCTTGACCATCGAGCGGTAGAGGTCGATGGCGCCGCGCAGCTGCGGGCTGTCCAGCGTCGCCTTGGTGCCGTCCTCGGAGAGGATGTCGCCGCCCGAAGCCCAGATCAGCGGCGTGAAGGTGAAGATGTTGCAGCCGCCGCAATTGCCGGAGAAATAGAAGCCCTTGATATCGCCGCCGAGCGCGTTGACCTTCTCGGCGTCGGCCTCGATCTCGGCCCAGTTGGTCGGGCCTTTTTCCGGATCGAGCCCGGCCTGCTTGAACAGCTTCTTGTTCCAGATCAGCACCGAACTGTCGGCCGAGAACGGCAGGCCATAGATGCGGCCCTTGTAGGTGCCGGTCTTGACATGCGCCGGCGACAGGCTGGCGAAATAGGGCAGCGACTTCGCCCAGTCGGTGATGTCCTCGAGCTGGCCGGCGGCCGAGAAGGACGGCGTGTAGATCAGATCGAGCGACAGCGCGTCGGGCGCGGTGCCGCCGGCGGCGGCAGCGCCATATTTCGGGATGATCTCGGCATTGGGGATGATGTCGAGCTTGATCTGGTTCTCGTGGCCCTTGTTGAAGGCGTCGACGATGCGCGGCATGAAGTTCGAGCCGTCGGCGCGCACCCAGATGTTGGCGGTGTCGGCCGCGAAAGCAGGCAGAGCAAAGATGCTCGCGGCGAGCGCGAGCCCGGCAATCATGGTCTTCATGGTTCTCCTCCTCATTGGTTCTCCTCCCAGTTCGGCCGCGCTTGGTAGCGCAGGCCCGTTAGCCGCCCACTGTGCGGCCGCATGACTGACGCACCACCAGCCGGCACGGCAGTTTTCGAATGCCCGGCGCGGCCGCCTGGCCGCCGACGAGCGAAAGCAAAGCGAGCCCGGCCTCGCGGCCGAGCGTCGCCAGGTTCATGTCGACCGAGGTCAGCGGCGGGCGCGTCGCCTCGGCCACGATCTCCCAATTGTCGAAACCGACGACGCCGACCTCCTCGGGCACGCGGATGCCGCGCTCGCGCAGCGCATCGATGACGCCGCGCGCGATCTGGTCGTTGCCGCAGAAGACGGCGTCCGGCGTCTCCGCCCTGCCCTTGCCGTCGAACAGCTTCGCCACCGCCTCATGCCCCCAGCCTTCCGACCAGGCGCCGAGCAACGGCTCGGCGGCCGGCAGGCCGTGCTCGACAAGGACCTGGCGATAGGCGCGGGCGCGCTCATGCACGACAGCAAAACTCGCCGGCCCGCTGACATGGGCGATGCGCCGGCGTCCGAGCCCGCAAAAATGCTCGACCGCCAGCCGCGCGCCGCCGGCATCGTCGGAGACGAAGGCGACCGAGCCGGGATCGGGCTGTGTGAAGGCATAGATCACCGGGATGCGCAAATTGGAGAGGTCGATCGGCAGATGGCGGTCGATGCGTTTTCCCGTGGCGATGATGCCGTCGACGCGCTTGTCGAGCATGGCCTCGACATGCAGCTGGCCAAGCCGCGGATCGTCCTCGACATTGCACAGGAACACCGAGACACCGGCATCGACCAGCGCATCGGAAACGCCGGCCATCAGCGGCAGCGAGAAGCGGCCGTAGGTATCGTTGGTGAGCAGCCCGACGGTGAAGGAGCGTTTTCGCAACAGGCTCTGCGCCAGGCTGTTCGGCCGGAACCCCAGCCGCTGCGCCGTCTCGCGGATACGCTCGCGCGTCTCCGCCGTCATCCGCCCCTGCCCGTTCAGCGCCTTTGAGGCCGTCGCCACGCTGACGCCGGCGGCCGACGCCACCTCACGCAGGGTGACCGGGGCTGGCGCTGGCAAGGCGTTGGAGGACATGTGGCGAGGCGCATCCCTTGGTTGAGAAAAGGTTTTCTCTTATCGCCCTGCGCGGTGATGACGGGTGAGGGTCAACGAGCGAAGGGGATTTGGGAAAAGGTTTTCTCAGAGGGAGATTAGGGGAAGGTGGGGAGGTTGGCAAGGGGGGAGAGCGTTGCTCTTTCGACTTGCTATATGACCTCGCCCTTGTTGCCAAAGTCCGTGGCGAGCCATAGTAACAAGGCAACGCTTCCGAACAATCCAATGGTAGTCGATATGCACGATACCGCACGACCGTTCCTGGTCATCTACGTGGCATGGCATCCTGACTTTGAGGACGGAGAGCGGCTTGCCCGTGTCTTGTATGATCACTACCGCCGAAAACTCTATGAGAATGTAGCCGGCGGATCTGGATTGCCCGTGGTATATCGGTTCCTTCCTGCTCCGGACGCCGCAACTCCAATCGACATTGACCTGATCGATGCTGAAACTTCAGCCGTTGTCTTGCTAATTGACGACCACTGGGTACATGACCCGGATTGGGTAGCTTGGGCCCAAAAACTAGCCCAACAGGCGGACGCCAAGGGTTTGGCCGCCCGCGTCTTCCCGGTTGCGATAGACGGTTCCGCAACGCGGATCGGCCTATTCGAACAGGCCTCGCGATGGGACAAATGGGACGGTCTTTCGTTCGAAGAGCGTCAGCGGCGCCTCATTATTGACCTAACCCACCAACTCTGCCGCATGTTAAGATCTTATCTAGAGCATCTAAGGCGACCGAAAGAAACTGGGGACATCCTTGCCAGATATCTGAGGAAAGTGGAGATATTTATCAGTCACTCGAAACACGACGAAGATGGGGAACGAATCGCCAAACTAATTCGGAGATATGTCTATGAGGGCGACGGCCTGTCGAGCTTCTTTGATGTCCATGACATACCAATCGGCCTACAATTCAACAAGGTTCTATTACAAAAGGTAAAATTGAGCGCAGTTGTCGCCATCAACACCGACAGTTATTCGTCAAGAGAGTGGTGTCGCCGTGAAATTATAGAAGCAAAGCGATGGAACGTCCCACTGGTAATTGCCAATTGTATGAGTGACATGGATGAACGAGGGTTTCCCTACCTTGGAAACGTTCCAGTCGTACGCATGGATCCTATCACTTCGGACCGCATCGACGTGATCGTCAGCAAATTGCTGGACGAAGTTCTTAAGGACTTCCTTTGGCGGTGCTGGGTCCAGTCGGCCGCCTCGGATCGGGATGATGTCGTCTTTGTTCCACGCCCTCCCGAACTCATCACTTTGGTCGGTTTGGAAGGCAAGGCTCAAGCAGACGTGACATTAGTCTATCCGGAGCCACCTATCGGCGCAGAGGAGCAGCGCCTCTTTGAGATTATTGCACCGAAGGTGCAGTTACGCAGCATGACTGAGTGGCTGGCCGGGAGATCCATATGAACTACAGAGAACCTTTGAGTCAGCGCGCCGTCGCGATTTCAATCTCGACAAGTCCTGATATGGCGTTGCTTGGACTGGGTCCGGAACATCTCGATGACGCGATGACGGAAGTCGCGAGGCATTTGCTGGCGATGGGTGCACGTCTTCTCTACGGAGGCGACCTTCGTGAGCATGGTTTTTCACGCCTGTTGTTCGAATTGGTTGCACGACATCGGCGGGACGCAGACTTGGGAGACGAGCGTGTTGGCGTGAGCAACTATTTGGCTTGGCCCGTTCATGCCCATCTATCCGCTGACAGGCTCATCGAGTTGTCTAACGCACTTAAAGGAAGCGCTGAAGTTTTGTGTATGGGGCCGGATGGTACAGTTGTGTTACCGGAGGCGCGCGGACCCGCAACTACGGCGCCTGCAACGGATAAAGAATGGGCTGATGGATTGACAGCAATGCGCATGGCCGTGCGCAGCGCGAGCGACGCTCGCATTGTATTGGGTGGAACCGTCGAGGGTTTCAAGGGAAGGATGCCGGGGGTGGCCGAAGAAGCACTACTCTCACTTGAGAACGAGCAGCCTCTGTTTCTTCTAGGCGGCTTCGGTGGCTGCACCTTCGATATTGCCGTCGAGCTAGGCCTAACTCCTAACACAGGCCCTAACCGTAGCTGGCTCGGTAGGGGCCGTTTTTCCGGATTTTCGGTCGATAGCCTTCGGAACGGCCTAACAGCGAATGAAAACAAAGCGCTAGTCGCAACCGCACACATCGATCAAGCGGTGGCGCTTGTGCTACGTGGCTTCCTCCGTCAAGAGAAGATTGCCGGAAATTAACTTCAATATGAAAGGGCGATATTCCAAGGTCGCAGCTTTGTGCGGCGGGGCCTTCAAGCGGTCCTGACCCAATCCAGAGGTCGAGCCATGTACCCGTGGGCATCTAGAGACCTTATCCAATCGATGAATTGGTCTCGATGTTCCTCGGAGAAATGATTCCGATGGCCGCGACGAGCGCAAATATCAGCTCCATTGAAATCGCGATACAACTGCGGAATTTCTGGCCCTCCTCCGCCCCAATAGGCATAGTCGTGCCCAATGAGGACCTTCTCCGATTTAGTGTCATGGTCTACATTAATTGGGTTTAGCGCACCATTTCGCTCGCTGTGGAGCGAGCTGGCCTGCAGCCATTCACCGCTATTAGGATTGCGATGATAGATATTATCGCCAAAAGCTTGCATCTTGCTGCCACGAAGAAAGGGACGCTTCGTCATGAAGCGCGGGTCGTTCCAGTAGTGATCATACGTTGTGATTTCGTCGACGACCATGAAATAGACTAGAAAGCCTCGCCGTCTACGTTTGGCGCAACCTGTCCCGACAACGTAATCGCCAATCTCCGCGTGCTCGCGAATGCTGGGTTTGCAAGTTGCAAGAGTACATACTCCGTGGAATGGGTTCGGAGCGAACCCATAGTCGTGATCCAGGACGTAAGAATGTAGCCGCACTCTAGCTCGCGCACCTGTATCGAGCGATTGGTCGCTCCGCCCGAGGCTCGCCTTTGGGGTCGCGCCATTCTTCGATCTTCCCGAAGATAGCGTCGATAATCTGCTCGGCACGCCAAGGGACGACTGCATTTGCATACTCATCGAGCGCCTCTGGCGGCTCGCATCCGTGCTCCCCGTGGTCCCACACTCCTACGATACGTTTGCCAAGTTTATGGGCATACTCGATTTCCCAATTAACCCAATCGCTATGTTTCGTATCTGGCGTAATAAGGACGACGACCGTACCCGCCCATTCTATGCGAGGGCTAAGTATGTCGCGTTTGATGTAGTCGGGGTCTTTCGCGTTGTTGGGTCTATCGCTGTTGATTGAACTGTCACGAGCGGAGCAGCCATTTTTGGCGAGAAGATCTTTCAGCGCCTGTAGCCGTGCGTCATCCTCGTGGACATGGCTAATAAAGACGTTGCAAACTTTGTCGCTCACGGTACTGCTCCGGCGGTCTAGTTCCCATGAAGTACTTATAGAGTATCCCCGACCGTCAAGGCTAGAGCCATCCAACGTTATACCCAGTTACAAAAGCCTCAAGGTTTGCCCCTCGACACGAGGCGATACGCAATAATGCGAATACACACCCGCCCTGAACTCATTGTGACCACCGTAGCTAGGATGCCGCACCTGCTCGGCCGCGACATCCAAATCAGCCAAAGCGGCCTGTGCGTCACGACCGATCGCAACCACTGATCGTGGTCGCAATCTCTCTATTAGCCACTGCAGCAGATGGCTGCAGGCATATCGTTCGTCGCGAGTATGGCAGCGATTCGAAAGTGGAGAATCTTCCTCGAAAGGATGGAGAGGAAAGACGTTCCAAAGGAATATCGGCCGACGAAGTTCACGGAGGACTTCCCAGATGACCGTTGCCGTTCGCTCCGCCACCGCAGGCCCACGAGTAGCACGCTTCAGTGGTGCCGTGCCAAGGAGCGCAGCGTGTGCCCCAAGATGGACCTCGTCGGTCAATGCGAGCCCCGTCCGCCGACCACCACGATAGCCGAGGTCACGTGCGATCCATATTGACTCCACTCCGCGGTCAAGGGCTGCATCCAGAACCATCTTAAGGTTGTGCCGGCGGACCGCAGGCGCCTCAACAAGGTCGTACGCTTGGCAGGTCTCAGCGTACGGATTAAATGCATTGTTGAAACGCAAACCCCGGAGGGCCTCTATAAAACCCGAGGTGTCAATCATGGTAGTGTCTCTGCCGACAGGCTGCGGTTGGGGCGATCAAGAATAAGTCGGCCGCGCCTATGCGTTCTAAGGAACCGAAAAGCTTCATTGCCCTTGAGA
This sequence comes from Mesorhizobium sp. M4B.F.Ca.ET.058.02.1.1, assembly GCF_003952505.1. Classification (NCBI taxonomy): domain Bacteria; kingdom Pseudomonadati; phylum Pseudomonadota; class Alphaproteobacteria; order Hyphomicrobiales; family Phyllobacteriaceae; genus Mesorhizobium; species Mesorhizobium sp. M4B.F.Ca.ET.058.02.1.1. The sequence goes on from NZ_CP034450.1 coordinate 1,416,496, forward strand.
ATCGCCTCCTCCCATAGCCACAGCGGACAGTCCTCCGACTCGTATCCTCGTACAAATTGCCGCACAGATTTTAGAAATGTAAACCCCAAATCTCCTGCACTTTGGCCCTCAAAGAAGTCCAGCTGTTTCGCCTCCCCAAAGACATATGTCGCGACCCCTTCTTCAATCAGGATGGCTCTGGCGCCATCCTGGCCTTCATCAACCTTTGTTTCGCTTTTTCGCTTCAGACGAAAAAGGGCGCGTGTAACGGGAGACCATCCCAGTATCGCCGCATAGGCATAGTGGAAGGCATCGTGAAACCGATAATCATCTGGCTTCATAATATTGTCCGTTAGGCTGTCTCCTATGAAAATCCCGTTGCACTTCTGCACTACATAAGTCTTTCCGTTCTTGGCGACTCTTTCAAAGATTTCTATCTCTAGATTCTTTGGAAGTTGCTCCTCTTCGGGATATTCTTTGTCAAAGTCAGTTCCAAAATTTCGGTCCTCAGGCCATCTGTCAGCAGCCTTCTTCAAATTGTGATCGGCGGCTTGATCCAGAGTGATGCCTGCTTCGTTGGCAGCCGAGAGCAGGAACCGGAAGATTGCCGCAAGATGGTCAAGAAGGCCCGCTCGATCTAATGGCAAACCACCTTCTGCGCTTAGCGCAGCTAGGCGCCCGACAGCCCCAGCAAGCTGCAAAAGGGTACGCTCAAACGCGGCGGTGGGAGCGTTCAACGGCAAGGTAGGCTGAGGCTGCAAACTAAGGAGTTCGACATCGTTTCCATCGAACATGCGCTCCTTCGCATCGCCTTGGGCTGTCGTCGCTACTGCCGAGAGTGGCAATTCAGCATGATCGGCGATCACAGCGAGATACCAGAGGGCATCTCCCATTTCCTCGATTACGCTGGCCTCGTAGCCAAGGTAAGATCGGGAGTCGCGCTGCTTCTTCTTAACTTCACTTAGAAGGCTCCCAATCTCGCCGACCAAGCCGAGCACTGGGAGATCGAATCCATTACCCAATTGGTTGGTTCGATCCGTGCGTATTGCGCGCAATTGATAATTGTCGAGGGTAATTGACCGCTGATTCATCCGCTTTTCCGCCACCTGATTCACTGAGGATCATTATCATCTTGTTTGAGTTAACGGTCGAGCGGGAAGACAGCGCAAACGATAGCATTTTCGCATTGCTTCAAACCACTGAACTTGGAGAACGCCCCTGACCAGTCATCACTGCCGTGACTTCCGACGTCATAGAAACCTTTAAGGCAGGTGAACTTCGATCTTGATACGGTCGAGAATTGGCACCCAACATCAGTTTGGTGAAGCTTGTGATGCGCCTTCGCGCAGGTGTTCTGGCATGCGAGCACGGCTTCTGACGAGTGAGGTGACCGATGAGCAACACAGGTCGCCATTCCACCCCACACCGCTTTCTGCTTGAATACCCCCAACCAGCCCCGGAGCACCCCCATCCCCACCGACCCCTTCGCCCCCCTCCGCCAGCGCTTCCTCTCCAGCTGCGCCGATCGGCTCGCGGGAGCTGAAGGCCGCCCGTGAGGCTCCCCTGCCCGGCAACGATCCGCTGATCCGGCTCGCGCACTCGCTCGCCGGTGCCGCTGGAACCTTCGGCTTTCCGGCGATCAGCGGGCGGGCGTCGGCGCTGGAGACGTTGCTGGTCGAGTAAGGGGATGGCGGGGCCGGTGGCGCGGCGCTCGGTGCGTTGATCGCGGCGATCGAGCGCACGCTGGCATGACGCCAGCGCCAGCGCCTGGCTCTACGTTCCCTTCACGATTCTCGGCTTGGTCGGCCGGCGGGGTTGAGCCGCGCTCTCGATGGCCAAGGCCAGCCGCTTCTCGTCTTCGATGGCGCGATCGACTGCCTCGATTTCCTCCTGAAGCGCCTTCAGCTGGGCGCCGTAGCTGGAGCCATCGCTGTCTCCGATCTGGAAGCCACTTGCCCGCATTGCGTCGCGCGTATGGTGCACGTTACGGACGCCTTCGCGCCGAGTCGCGACGAGGATCTCCCTGAACTCTCCAAGACGTTCAACGTGACTGCGAGTCATTGCGTTCTCCTATTTCGTCGTCGCCGACGGCGATGCAAAACGGCCAAACTTACGGCGCAGAAGGTCTAGGAGACTAAAGGAGATACTCTCGACAAAGCATGAGTGCGGAAGCTCAAATTTGAACGTTTGCAACAAGGTGATTCCAGGCGCGCCTCTCAAACCAGCATCGACTGCTGGGCGAAGATGCCCGCCATCGCGCCTTGCCACGATGCCGTGGTGACCGAGGGGATCATGGGGTTAGTGAGGTCGCCCGCGGCGTAGATGCCGGGCATGCTGGTTTCGCGGCGCTCATCAACCTTGAGGACGATGCCAAGGGGCGTAGCGGCCGTGGCGAGGCCCAGTGATTCATGCAGGCCGGCGGACGGCTTGTTGCGCGGATGCGCGAACAGAATGTCGACAGCGACATCACGGCCGGAAGCGAGCTTGAGGGTGGGATTACGGCTGCCATGACGGGTGATTTCAGTGATCCGGCCATCGACGATAGGTGTGTTGCGACGCTCCAGATCGGCCCGGATATCGGTCGGGATGTCGTGACCATCGGCGAAGACCGTCAACCTGTCAGTCCAATCGTGGAACAGCCTGACCTGATTGTGCGACTGCGGGCCGGACCAGACGAGGCCCCAATGCTGGCCGGCGACTTCAAAGCCGTCGCAATAGGGACAGGGCACGATGGACGTGCCCCAGCTTTCGGCAAACCCCGGCACATCGGGCATCTGGTCCGTGATGCCATAGCTCAGGATCAGCCGACGCGCCCCAAGGCTTTCGCCATCGCCCATGAGGACGGAGAAATCGTCGATGCCGCCGGAGACTTTGTCGGCCCGAGCGTTGACCAGACTGATCGCAGGATAACGCGCCAACTGCCGGCGCGCCTCGGCCAGGATGTCCAGCGGCGGCTTGTGATCGTGACCAAGCATACCATGCGAGTGGCCGGCGAAGCGGTTGCGCGGCAGGCCGGTGTCGAGAACGGTGACCTTGCGGCGGGCACGGCCGAGTTGCAGGGCGGCGGCAAGGCCAGCAAAGCTGCCGCCGATAATGATGACGTCATCCATGGTGATGGGCTCCGTGTTGCGGATGAAGCGGGTTGGGCTGAGCCTGGCGCGCAGAATCGTCCAGCGATGCGCATTCGATATCGGTGGGCGGCCAAGGCAATCCTGATTTGGAGGACACGATAAAATCCACTCTTGGAATTTCTGAAACTGCGTAGTATCGTAATTCATGAATAACGATACTGTCAAGGACTGTAATTGCGATGACCGAAAATAGTCGAGGCCGGCGTGGCCGGCCCGCCAATGAGGCGCTTGGCCAAACCATTGTCGACACCGCAGGCGAACTCTTTGCAGAATTGGGTTTTCAAGCGACGACATTGGACAAGGTCGCCCAGCGAGCGAAGATATCGAAGCTCAGCATTTACAAGCACTTCGAGAACAAAGAGGCGCTGTTTGGCGCGGCCTTTGCGGCCCGCTGTCAGCAGTTAGTCCCACAGGCGCTTTTTGAAGGCGTCGATGGCTCGGCCGAGGATCAGCTTATGGCGGTGGGATCATCGCTGCTTCGCACGCTGCTGCGCCCAGACGTCCGCAACGTCGAAGCCATGGTCATGGCCGACACGCCGAACCAAAAGTCGTTGAGCAAAGTCCATTACGAAGCCGGCCCCGCCCATATCGTCGCCCAAATCGAGACCCTGTTACGTCAGTTGCACGCGAAGGCGGTGCTGAACGTACCCGATCCTCTCCGGTCCGCCCGCTTGTTTGCCGCACTTTTCAAAGGCTCCGATCTTCTGATTATTGCACGCTTTGATGAGGCGAGAGCAGAGGACGATGACGAAATCGAATCCTATTGCCGGTCGGCTGTCGCCATGTTCATCGCGGCTCACGGTCGCAACGAACACGCGGGCGGATAGCCGGGACGAGGCCGCGATGGACTACTCGCTTGATATTTTGAACGCGTGCACTGACTCAGCGCGAGATCGGTGTCCGGAATGCGCCAGGACCGGACATTGCATGGCTGGCATGTGGATCATGCCCCCAGCTTGTCGAGCAAGGCCTTGGCCTCTTTCAGATCGAGCGTGTCGAAGCCCTCGGTGAACCAGCCGTAGGTCGGCGCCAGCAGGTCGTGCGCCTCGGCGCGCTTGCCCTGTTCGGCCAAAAGGCGCGCAAGCGATGTGGCGGCGCGGAGCTCCCAGGATTTGGCACCTTGCTCGCGAGACCGCTCGATCGCCTGGCGGAACGAGATTTCAGCCTCGCGGCAATCGCCTGGTTCCGCGGCAGCGCATAGGGCACCGCGGAGCCGCAGCAATTCGGCATGGCACCACTGCTCGCGGGTCCGGTTCACCTGGTCGAGGGCCCGATCGATCAGACGCACGCCGTCGGACGCGCGATTGACACTGCCTAGCACCTCGCCGAGCAGTCCCATCGCGTATGCCTGCGTCACGTGCGTTCCGACGGCCTGCATCCGGGCCAGGCTATCCTCAATCTGGGCGATCGCCCGCTCCTTATGGCCCTGCTTCGCCGAGAGCCAGCCCTTCTGCTGGGCGGCCATGGCGGTCCAAAAGGGATACGCCTGCTCGGTCGCGAAGGTGAGCGCACGGTCGATCCGCTCCTCGGCTTCGGCCACCTCGCGTCGGAACAGTCGTAACCATGCTGCCCATGTCAGCACATAAGCGCGGCTGAAGGGGTGCGCCAATCGCTCGGCCAAGACAAGGGCGTCTTCCATCCGGGCCAGCGCCTGGTCGGGGTAGCCGAGGTGCCAAAGCACCGCCGACCCACGACACAGGCAAATCGGTCCGGGATCCTGGCCGTAGAGGGCGAGATGCGCTCGATGTCGCTGTGGGCGATACGATTCAGAGGCCAGCTCCAGATGTTTGCGTGCCTCCCTGAAGTCGCCGCGCCAGGAAAAGCCGACCCCCCGAGCATAGTGGGCTTCGACCACCCACACGGGATCGTTGCTCTGCCGGGCAAGGTCGAGAAGCCGTCCGCTCAGCTCGTGCGCCGACGTGAGTTCGGCGCGCGTGGCCGAGTAGATGGCCAGGCCGAGCAGAACCGGGAAGAGGTCCGCATCTTCCGGCATCAGCTCGCAAAGGCGGCGCGCGCGAGAATATACCTGCTCGACCTCGGGATTTGCGTAGCCACTCCTGGCGGCGAGCACGCGGCCCAGCACCGTTAGCGCTGCGAGCTCGCGCCGCTGGCGCTCCGGGCCCGCAGGGAGCGTTTCGATCAGGTTCAGCGCTTTCTGCAGATGGCTCTGGGCCTCATCGTTGGCCGAACGGTCGTTGGCGCTCTCTCCCGCGCGCTGCCAATAGCCGATGGCCTGAAGCGAGAGGCCTGCAGCCGTATAGTGCTGAGCCACGATCTCGGGCTCGTGTTCGACGACCTCGCCGAAATGCTGCTCGAGCGCGTGGGCGATCCGGGTGTGCAGTTGCTGGCGCCGACTGCGCAGCAAGGTGGCATAGGCGGCATCTCCCACCAATGCGTGCTTGAAGATGCACGTCGCGTGCGGCGGCCGACCGCGCGCGATCACGAGCTCGGCGCCGATCAGCTGGTCGAGGGCGCCCTGCAGTTCCCGTTCCCCGCGCTGCGCGACAGCCGCCAGCAGCTCATAAGAGAATTCGCGGCCGATGGCGGCGCCAATCTGCGCAACCTCCCGCGCCGGCGCCACCAGCCGATCGAGCCGCGCCACCAGAGAATCCTGCAGGGTTGCAGGGATCGCCAACGGTGGCAGCGGGCCCGCGAGCGCGTAACGGTCGCCTTCATCGGTCAACACGTCGGATTCGATGACCGCCTTGGTCACCTCCTCGAGGAACAGGGGCACGCCGTCTGTCTTGGCCACCATCTGCTCGAGCAACCCGCCCGGCAGCGCCTTGCCACCGGTCAACCGCTGCACCAGGGCGGCACCCTGCCGGTGGCTCAGGCGGTTCAGCGCGAGCGAGGTGACCCGCGGGTGGCCGATCCACCGCGGCTCGAACTCAGGGCGGAAACTGAAGATCGCCAAGACTGCAAGGCGGGGGATCTGCGGGACCAATCGGTCGAGGAGCTCCAGCGACGTTGGATCAATCCAGTGGATATCCTCGAAAACCAACAGCACGGGCTGGCGGGCCGCCAGGCCAACAAGCTGCCGGATCAGCGCCTCGAGGGTCAGCTCCTTCTGGCGCTGGGGCTGAGGTTCAGGGGTGCGTAGCGGCTGCCCACCGGAAGCGAAAGAAACGCCGACAACAAAGGGGCGTCGTCCCGGACCTTGTCTGTGGACCGCGCCAGGAGCCGCTCCAGCTTATCGAGTTTCACGCTCGGCGGATCGTCTGGGTGGAAGCCAGCCGCGCGGGTGAGTTGGACGATCGACGGGCGAAGGGCGCTGTTTGCGTGGAACGGCGAGCACTGGCAGCGGATGCGGATGTGCGGCCGGTCGCGCAGGCGCTCGCGCAGCGCCTGAATCAGGTGCGACTTGCCGATGCCGGGCTCACCGGCGAGCAGGACCACTTGCCCCTCCCCGGACGCGGCCTTGCTCCAGAGCTCCGCGAGCAGAGCAAGCTCGTGCTCGCGCCCGACCGTGGGGGCGAGGCCGCTCGTCGCGCGCGCTTCGAACCGGGTCTCGGCGGCACTCTCGCGAAGCACTCTCCACGCGCGGATCGGGGCGTCGAACCCTTTCAGCTCGTGCAAGCCGAGGTCGGCGAACTCGAACAGCCCGCCGAGCAGTCGGCGCGTCGCGAGCGGGATCACGATCTCGCCAGGCCCCGCCAATGCCTGCAGCCGCGCCGCCAAGTTCGGCGACTCGCCGACCACCGCTTCCTCCTGCGCTCCTCCTTCGCCGATGAGATCGCCCACCACCACCAGCCCCGTTGCGATGCCGACGCGTACCGCAAGCCCACCTTGTGCCGGGATCGCGAGCCTTGCGATCGAATCAACGATCGCCAGCCCAGCCCGCACGGCTCGCTCCGCGTCGTCCTCATGCGCCTTTGGATAGCCAAAATACACCAGCACGCCGTCGCCCATGTATTTGGCCACAAACCCGCCAAAGCGACGCACCGCCTCGGCAACGCACTTCTGATAGGCCGCAATCACCTCCCGCAAATCCTCAGGGTCCATTCGCGCCGAGAGTGCCGTCGAGCCGACAAGGTCCGAGAACATCACGGTGACCTGCCGGCGCTCAGCGGTGTCCTTCGCGGCATTGTCGATTGCCAGAGGCGCATCGGATAACAGTGGCGTTGGTGCAGCTACCTGAGCGCGCAAGGCTGCGATGGCGTCGAGCAGCTTACGACGATGTCCGACAAATCCGACGCCAAGATCCTTCAAGTCCTCGGCCGTCAACGTCGGCAGGACCGTGTCGTCGATCTTATTCTCGCGGAAGGCGGCCTCATACTGTTCGAGGCCATGCCTCCGCAGCCAATCTCCGACGTCCATGGCGGCGCCCCTGGCTTGCCTACCCACGCATGATCCACCAGGGGAGACAGGCTGTCTAGGACCGGGAACCCACCTACAACTTCCTAAAGAAGCCGGACAGAATATTCGGACCCGCTTCGCCGGGGCGCAGCCTGATGCCGTCCTCGAATGAGTTCAGCGTCACGCATTCGAAGCCGTTGTGCGCGAGCAGCGCCACCAGCGAGTCGCGATCGAAGTGGTGCAGGTGCTCGTTGGGAAGACGCATACGCCACGTTCGGAACCACGCGTCGCCGTCGGCGCCGAGCTCGCGCCAGCGGCAATAGGGAACGGCGACGGCCAGGTGCCGGGTCTTAAGGCGGCCGAGGAAACCCAGATCCGGGATGTGTTCGAGCACGTCGAACATGGCGACGAGATCCCACTGGCTGGCGAGCGCCTCATCCCAATCGACGAAGCGAACGCCCTTGGGCAGCGGAAACTCGGCGATGTCGCAGCCGGCGCAATCGGCGACCCCGGTTATCTTCGCGGCTTCGACGAAGGTGCCGGTGCCGTATCCGATTTCCAGCAGGGACCGAGGAACCTCGCCGGTGATGCCCAGCACCCAGCCAAGCCGCTGGTATCCGAGCTTGATGGTCCGGTCACTGAGGTCCTCGTAATAAGAAATGTACTGCTTGTCGTACTTGATCGGTGTGAAGTCGATCTGGTGGATCACGCCAAACCGGTCCACCTCGTAGTTGTCCAACATGAGCCAGCCGCCTCCGGATGCCGCATTCCTTACACGGCGGAGCTGAACGCGAGGTAACCGGCCGGGCTGGCCCAAATCCCGGCAAAAATGGCGGCGCCAGCCCCCACACCGGCCGCTGCGCGGCCGCCTCTCCCCAAATTTATGGGGGAGAGGAAACCCAAGCCTTTCAGGGCCGCGACCACGGTGGTTGGCGTTTCCTCTCCCTCACAAAGCGGGGGGAGTACCATATGCGATTGCCCTGCCACCTCACTCGACCTCACGCCGCGCTCCACCCCGCGCGCCGCTTCCCCACAGGGCGCGCTGGAACACATTCCGCTTGACCTTGCGCGGCACGAGCTCGATGTCGCTGACCAGCTTGGCGCCGCCCTTGCGGCGCTCGAGCGTGATCTTGCGGCTGTGGAAGGCTTCCAGCTCGGCGCGGTGCGCCACGCTGATGATGGTGACCTTGGGCAGTTCGTGGATGATGGTCTGCATCATCTTGTCCTGGCTCTTCTCGTCCAATGCCGAGGTCGCCTCGTCGAGCACGATGATATCGGGGCTGTGCAAGAGCAGGCGCGCGAAGGCGAGGCGCTGCTTTTCGCCACCCGACAGCGTCTGGTCCCATGGCGCGTCTTCCTCGATCCTGGCGGCCAGATAGGCGAGGCCGACCTTGTCGAGGGCGGCATTGATCTCCTCGACCGTCCAGTTGTCGGCGGCGGCGGGATAGGCGACGGCGCGGCGCAGCGTGCCGGAAGGGATGTAGGGCCGCTGCGGCAGCATGAACAGCCGCCTGTCGGCGTGGAAATTGACGCTGCCGCCGCCCCACGGCCACAGGCCGGCGACGGCCCGCACCAGCGTCGACTTGCCCGAGCCGGATTCGCCGGCCACCAGCACCCGCTCGCCCGGCTCGATCGCGACCTCGGTCTCCTTGACCACCGAGGTGCCGTCGTCGAGCGTCACCGAGAGATTATCGAGGCTGAGCATGGCGCCATCTTCAGTCTCGCCGCGCTGGATGCGTCCCAGCGCATCGCTCAGTTCGGCGCGCTCCAGCCCGTCGAGCGACATCATCAGCGAGGCGACGCGTCGCGCGCAGGCGTTCCAGTCGGCGAGGCGCGGGTAATTGTCGACCAGCCAGCCGAAAGCGCCCTGCACAATGCCGAAGGCGGAAGCGGCCTGCATCACCTCGCCAAGCGACATGTTGCCTTCGAGGAATTTCGGCGCGCACAGCAGGATCGGCACGACGGGCGCAAACAGGCTCGACCCCTGCGACACGAGCGCCGTGCGCATGTGCTGGCCGGTCAGCAGCGCCCATTGCCTCAGAACATGGCCGAAATTCCTGTCGATGCCGCTGCGTTCCTCGTCCTCGCCGCCGAGCAAGGCGATGCTCTCGCCGTTCTCGCGCACGCGCGTCAGCGTGTAGCGCAGCTCGGCCTCCGCCTGGTTCTTGCGCTCGGAGAGCTGGACGAAGTTGCGACCGATGACCACCATCGAGGTCGAGGTGATGGCGGCATAGATGACAGCGGCGATGACCAGGAAGCCGGGAATGGTGATGGTCTCGCCGGCGATCGGCAGGGTGAGCGCCCCACCGATCGTCCACAGCACCACGATGAAGGTCGAGGCGGCGAGAAACGCCACCAGGACGCCTGAGATGAAATCGACGGGCGAATCGGTGGCGATGCGCAGATCCTCGGTCATGCGGGCTTCGGGGTTCTGGTGGTCGCCGCTGACCAGGTTCAGCTGATAGTAGCGGCCGCTGGCCAGCCAGCGCGAGATGACCGCGGTGGTCAGCCAGGAACGCCAGCGGCGCTGGATCGTCATGCGCAGATAGACCTGCGCAACGACAAGGCTTCCGTTGGCGAACACGAGCGGCAGGAAGACGGCGGTGAGGAGATAGACGGTGCGGGCGTCGCGCTGCTCGAGGGCGTCGAAGATCGAACGGTTCCAGACATTGATGCCGTACTGGACGCCGACATTGATGCAGATCAGGATCAACAGCCCGATCGTGAACGGCCAGGCGAGCCTGTCGCCGCGCCGGCTCCAGTAGCCGCGGGCGCTGATCCAGAAACGCCGCAGCAGATATTTCTTGCGCGCCTGCTCGGCTTCTTCGGGGGTCAGCTTCGGATCGGGTTCGACGGCCTCCGGCGGCGGCGCGGCCTCGCCGTTGACCTCGGGAGCCGAGGCCTTCTCTTCGCGCGACTTCTCTTGGCTCGATTCCTCCTGGCGCGATTTCTCTGCCCTCGTTTTCTCTGGACGCGCCTTCTCTCCGCGCGACTTCTCTTCGTCTGGCGTCCCTGGGCGCGACCGCTTCTGGCGTGACTTCGGGGCACCGCGCGGTTTGGCGCCGGCGGCCGGCTTCGGTTTGGAATCAACTTCTGACATCAGCCGACAACGGCTTCAAAATCAGAAGGTTTCATGCCGTCGGCTCGATAGTCCGGCTGCCGGCAGCCCTGACCAGCACTTGCAACGGCCTGACGCCACCCAGCAATCCCGCCCCGGCCATTCCAACACGCCCGACTTTCTGTTTGAATGCCGCCGACATTCGAATGGAGTGCGGCCCATTTCAAACGATCCCTTCGCCCCCTTGCGGGAGCGTTTCCTGGCCCGGTGCGCCGATCAGCTCGCGGAGCTGAAGGCCGCGCGGGAGCAAGGTCCCCTGCCCGACGTGACCAAGCTCGCCCACTCGCTGGCGGGAGCCGGCGGAACATTCGGCTTTGCGGAGATCAGTGCCAAGGCAGCGGCGCTGGAGACGCTGCTGGTCGAACAGGCGGATGGCGGTGCCATTGACGCAGCGCTCGATGCGCTGATCGCGGAGATCGAGCGCACGCTGCAATGACGCGAATGGCCGGGCGCGAACCGGCCGCGCCTATTTCTTGGCGCCGCCGAGGCCGGTCCTGGTCATCTCGCCCCAGCCCTGGTTGCCGCGCAAAAACTGCCACCAGCCCTTCACGCGCCAGAAATTGTTGAGCTGGCGGTAGCCGAAATTCTCGATCACGGCGACCGCCGTCAGCACGGCCAGGTCCCTGGCGCGAGGAAAGCGTTGCAACTCGGCCTCTTCGAGGACGAGCGAGCAGACGCTGACGCAGACGCCATAGGTGAAGACGAGTGAAGTGAAGGCGAGCAGATATTCGCCCGACAGGATGCCGAGCAGCCAGAAGGCCGGGATCAATATATAGCCCAGCACCTCGGCCACCGGCCCCAGCACGTCGACGATCAGTATGTGGCCGAAGCCGAGGAAGCCGACGCGGCCGTAGCGCGGGTTGAACAGCATCGCGCGGTAGCGGAAGAAGCATTCGAGCGCGCCGCGCTGCCAGCGCGTGCGCTGCCTGCCCAGCACGCTCAGCGTCTCCGGCGCCTCGGTCCAGCACACCGGCTCGGGAACGAACTGGATGCGGTATTTGCGCCTGGTATCGCGCATGTGGCGGTGCAGCTTGATGACGAGGTCGAGGTCTTCGCCCATCGAACCCTGGGTGAAGCCGCCGACCGCCACCACTTCGGCGCGGCGGAACATGCCGAAGGCGCCGGAGACCAGCATCAGCGTGTTGATGCGGCTCCAGGCAAGCCTGGCCATCAGGAAAGCGCGCAGGTATTCGACCACCTGCAGCAGCGGCAGCAGGCGCCACGGCAGGCGCACCTCGCGCACCCTGCCCGCCTCGATCCGCGAGCCGTTGGCGATGCGGATCGTGCCGCCGACAGCGATGGTGCGCTCCGGATCGTCGATGAAGGGTTGCGCCGCGCGCATCAGCGCGTCGGGTTCGAGGATGGAATCGCCGTCGATGACGCAGAACAGCGGCGCGCGGCAGACATTGATGCCGGCATTCTGGGCATCGGCCTTGCCGCCATTCTCCTTGTCGACCACGAACAGCCGCTCGGTCATCGGCGAGGAATAGAGGCCGCGGATCGGCTGGTGCGCCAGTTCCTCCTCGTAGGGCCGGTGGAACTTCACCAGCCTGAAGGCCTCGATCAGGCGCTGCAGCGTGTCGTCCTTCGAGCCGTCGTTGATGACGATCACCTCGAAATTCGGATATTCGAGCGCCAGCATGGAATGGACGCTCTCGACCACGTTCAGTGCCTCGTTGTAGGCGGGCACCAAAAGCGCGATCGGCGGCGCGACGTCGCCATAGCGGTGCCAGAGCAGCGCCGAGCGCGCCACCGGCGGGCGCATGGACAGCGCGTAGGCGGCGACGATGAGCTGCAACAGGTAGATCGCCGTTTGCGCCAGCCCGGCCCCGATGATGAACCAGGACAGGATTGAGGCTGTCAGAACGATCTGGTGGCTCCAGTCGGCGATCATGTGGCAGGGCCCTCGGCAAGGATGAGCGAGGCGGTGCGCTGGCTGCGCGAGACGTCGCTGGCGGCCATCGCGCGCAGCATCTTTTCGCCGGGCTGGCCGAAGGAGCGCAGCGCGTTGGCGGCGGCATAGCGCACGGTCCACACCTCGTCGTCCATCAGCCCGGCGAGCGTCGCAGCGAGTTCGCTGAGGCCGAGGCGGCCGGCGGCGTCGGCGGCGTCGGCGCGCACGTCGAGGTCGTCGCTCGCCATCGCGCTCGCCAGGATGGACGGCGCGTCGGCATGGCCGGTCAGGCCGAGCGCGCGGAGCGCGGCGGCGGCGACCTCGGGTGAGGCATCGCCGGCGAGGCTGGCGAAGAAATCGGCGAAGCCGAAGCCGCCGGCGCGGGCCAGCGCTTCGATCGCGGCCGCCCTGACGACTGGCACGCCGTCCGCGCGCGATGCATGCACCGCAAGCTCGTTGAAGCGCGTCCGCGGAAAGCGCCTGAACAGCTCGATGACGCGCCGCGAGCGCTGCCCCGCCACGCCGATATTGTCCAGTACGAAGTCGAGCAGCGGCAGGCTGCCGAGATCGCTGAGCGCGATGGCCGCGGCGATCCTGACTTCGCGCGAGCGGTCCTCGGCCAGCGCCGAAAGCAGGCGTGCCGACGCATCCTCCGAATCCAGCGCCGCGAGCATCTCGGCGGCGTGGATGCGTTCGGCGACGTTGCCTCGTTCAAGCTGCCTGCCGACACGGGCCGGCATGCCGCATTCCTTGAAGGCGGCAAGGACGTCGTCGTGCTCCGCGCCGCGCAGCAGCGACAGGAATTCGAAGCCGGCATTGATCGCCACCCCGGCCGGCACCGCGAGGATGGCCGCCTTCAGGGCCTCGCGGTCGCGGTTTTCGGTGAAGGCGATCAGCGCCGTCAGAAGCTGGCGCCGCTGATCGGCGGCGGCAGTGCTCCGGCGCTCCTGCAGCACCCGGCGCGCGATCAAAAGCAGCATGATCACCAGCGAAAGGGCGCTGAGCAGAATGGACATGTCCCAGACCAGCCACATGATCAGAACCGCGCGGTCAGACCGAGCCCGAATATGGTCCGGTCGAAGGTCGGGCGTTGCTCGTGCGCCAGGCTGGCGCGCAGCGTCAGCGGATCGCTGACATCCCAGGAAAGGCCACCGAAGACGGTGCGCGTCGGCACCAGCGTGCCGTCGGAGATTTCCGGCGCGTCGGCGTAACCGCCGAACAGGTTGAAGCGGGGCGTCACCACAAGATCGGCGCGCAGCACATAACCGTCGGCGCGCGTGCCGATATCGTCCTCGGCGTGCACCCAGCGGGCGGAAAGCCCGAGGCGGCCATCGAGGATGTAGCCCTGCACCCGGGGCGAGATGGTGGTGACGCCGGCATTGGCGAAATCGTCGTAGCGGGCGTCGATGTTGAGCGAGACCGGACCGAATTGCCTGGCCGGCGCCATGACCTGCCAGGACGCGCCGGCACCGATCGAGTAGCGCGCCAGGAAATCGGCGTCCGGGGTCGCTGCCGCCAGCGCATAGGCGGAGAAGGCGGGCGAAAAGGCCTGGTCGATGCGGCCCTCGACCTGGACGTCGGTATGGCCGTAGCGGGTCGCCACCCGGCTGCGGCCCGAAATGGTCGTTGCCGGCGACAGCCGATAGGCAAGACCTGCCGAACTGTCGGTCCAGTCGCCGAGCCCGTCGCTGAGATCGCTCATCTCTGTGCCGATATCGAGCCGCCATTTGCGCGGCGGCGGCACGGCCAGCCTCTGCTCGATGTCGGCGGAGCCGGGCTCGATGGCCAGCGCCTGTCGGTAGGCCAGCCGCGCGGCGGCGTCGTCACCCTCGGCGCGGCGCACATCGCCGATGCCGACCAGCGCCTCGGCATTGCGCGGATCGACCGCAAATGCGCGCTGGAACGACTGTTCGGCCCGCCTGTAATCCGCTTCCAGCAGGGCAATCCTGGCGTCGAGGTTCAGCACCTCGACATTGTCCGGCGCCGAAGCCAGCGCCTCATCGGCCAGCGCGCGGGCGCGCGGCAAATCGCCCTGCCAGATCGCCAGGCGCACCTTGCCGAGGCGAGCGTCGAGCAGGCCGGGATCGATGGCCAACGCCCTGTCGAAAAAATGCCCGGCCTCGTCGAAGCGCTGGCCGGAGCCGACGACAAGGCCAAGGGCGACCAGTATGTCGGTGTTCTTCGGCGCCAGCCTTAGCGCCCGGCGATAGGCCTGCTCGGCCTCTGGCAGCTTGCCCGCCGCCCTGAGCCGCCTGCCCTGCTGCATCAGCCCGGCGACGGGATCCGCCCGCCGCGGGGGCGCCTTCTTCGCGGGCACTGCAGCCGCCGGAGCGGGCTTCATCTTGCTGCCGGCGGCGGCCTGCTTTGCCTTGCGAATGGTCTCGACCAGCGCCGCGGCGTCGGCATTGCCGGGCTCGGCGCGGACCACCGATTCGGCCAGCGGCAGTGCCGCATCCAGATTGCCGGAGCGGAACTCAACCTCGGCCAGGCCGAAGCTGGCATCCTGATAGGCCGGGGCAAGCGAGAGCGCCCTGGAAAAGGCCTCGCGCGCGGCCGGCAGATCGTTGCGGCCGAGCTCGGCAAAGCCGAGCTGCACCAGAACATCGGCATTGCCGGGTTTCAGCGCCAGCGCGCGCTTGAGCAGGTCCGCCGCCTCATCGAAATGCTGGGCTTGCCTTGCCTTGACGCCGGACGCGTAGAGCTCGTCGGCGGTCTGGGCCAATGAGACGCCGGGAGATGCGGCGATTGCCAGGAACATGCATGCGGCAATGGCGGCGCGCCGGCTTCGCTGCATCAGCGCTTGTTCCGCGCGATCAGACGCGCAAGCCGGGCCAGGAGTTCTTCGGGGATGAACGGCTTCACCAGGTAGTCGTCGGCACCCTTTTCGAGCGCCGAGACGATGTCCTTTTCGGCCTTGCGCGCGGTCAGCATGACGACCGGAGTTTCGGACAGAGCCGGATCGCCCTTGATGCGCGCCAGCACCTCGATGCCGTCAGCCTTGGGCATCATCGCATCGAGCACGATGATGTCGGGTGCGTCCCGCTCCGCCTTGGAGAGCGCTTCGGCACCGTCGACCGCTTTGATGACCTCGTATCCCTTCGCCCTCAGCCTGAATTCCATCAGCTCGAGCAGCAACGGATCGTCATCGCAGATCAGAATTCTTGCCTTCGCTCCGTTCACCTGTCCTGCTCCGGTTCCGTCGCCCCCCGGAGTGATCAATCCATGGACCGCCATCCGCCAATGCGGGTCCATGCCATAGTTCCGCGCGGGTGTTCCCCGCGCCCGCCAACGCCGCGTAATCATAGATAAAGCCGATTCGCGACGGCCGCATTTCGATACAATCAGTAGATGAATATGAGGGCATGGTATAGGAGCCGTAAACGGCGCCGCACAGCTTCCGCAGCAGCTTATCGCCTATGCCGGCCGCGTGGACATCCGAAGCAGGCCGTCAGCCCGTTCGTAGCGCAAGCAGCTTGCTGACTTCACCGGCAAGCGCCAGCGGGTCGAAGGGTTTGGCGATGACCCCGACTGCCCCCATGGCCAGATAGTGTTCGACCTGATGCGTCTGGGTGCGCGCCGTGATGAACGCCACGGGTATCGATGCCGTAAGCGGCGAGGCGGCCAGCCGCTTCAGCGTCTCCGGCCCGTCCATGTCCGGCATCATCACGTCGAGCAGGATGAGGTTGGGCTGCCAATCGGCGGCGACCGCCAGTGCTTCGGCGCCAGAAGAGCAGGACCGCACCTCGAACCGTGGCTCGAGCTCGAGCGACATTTGGGCGATCTCGCGAATGTCGTCCTCGTCATCCACATAGAGTATCCTTGTCGACATCAACCTCACTCCCTTGCTTGCACGGTGGGTCCCGCTGCGTTGCGGGACGCAACCAACATGCGTCGGACCAGCTTGGCCACATCGATCTCCGACGCCCTGGTCTTGGTCATCATCGCCTGCACCCGGTCGCCGAGTTTCTCGTCCATCTCCGCCGCCGAGAACACGATAACTCCGGTCTCCTGCGGCAGATCGATGAGCAGATCCAGCCCCGATCCGTCAGGAAGCGCGATGTCGAGGATGACCAGGTCGTAGCGATGCTTCGCGACCGCCCGCCGCGCCTCCTGCAGCGTTTTCGCCGAAGCGATCAAGACGTCCGGACCCAGCCCCGCCGACATTACGGCAAGCACACCTTCGTCGTCCTCGACGTGGAGGATCCTCGGCCTCCGCTCGACCTTGCCGGCGACGATCTTGGCGAGAGCGGCATGAAGCCGCGTCGAATCCACCGGCTTTTCCAGCCAGTCGACGATGCCGACGGCGGTGCCGTTCAGCGAACGCTTGGCCTCATCGGCGACGGCGGAGATGACGATGACCGAAATGTCGGAATTCACCGGTGACGCCCTGATGTCGTGAAAGAGCTTGATACCGGATTCCCCGGCAAGCTTGATATCGAGCGTCAGCGCCACATAGTCGCGGGTGCGCAGGAGCGCCATGGCGGTGTCGATGTCGGGGGCGACGTCGCTGGAAAAGCCTTCCGCATCGAGGAGTGCCGCGATCACCGCCGCGACATCGGTCTCGTCCTCGCAAATGAGAACACGCAGGCGGCCATCGCGCGGCCGCGATCGACGCTCCGTCGCAACCGGCTTCTCGGCCTGCCTTTGCGCTTCGGCAAGGTCGACGTGGAACGAGGTTCCCTTGCCTTCCTCGGTTTCGAAGGAAACGGCGCCGCCCAGCTTTTCCACGATGGTCTTGACGATGCTCAAGCCGAGACCGGTGCCGCCCTGCTTGCGGGTGCTCGACGCGTCCGCCTGCTCGAACTTGCCGAATATGCGGCTGCGGAATGCCTCGGGAATGCCAGCGCCCTGATCGATCACCGAGATGCGCAGCATGTCACGATCGCGGCGCTCCAGTTTCACCGTCACGGTGCCGTCGGCGTCGGAGAACTTGATTGCATTCGACAGGAGATTGGCCATCACCTGATGCAGGCGATCCTCATCGATGTTGGCCTCGGCGCGCGGGGCATCGTCGACCAGGACGATGCGGATTCGGCCATCGGCCCTATAGTTGGAACTGGCGGCAATGGCCTGCTCCAGCAGGGGGCGAACAGGCATCTGCCTGATCTTGAAGGCGATCACGCCCGATTCGATCTTCTCCATGTCGAGGATGTCGTTGATGAGAAGAACCAGCCTCTCGCTGTTGTTGTGGGCGATGTTGATGAGGTTGGCGGCCTTTGGCGGCAGTTCGCCCGCCACTCCGGCCGCGATCAGGCCAAGCGAACCGCGGATTGATGTCAGCGGGGTGCGCAATTCATGGCTGACCGTCGAGATGAAATCGTTCTTGAGCTGGGCATTTCGTTTCTGCTCCGTGATGTCGCGATTGTAGGTGATGACGCCGGTGATCTTGCCGGCCTCGTCGCGGAACGGCGCCTTCAGCGTGTAGAGCCAGCCCTGCCTGCCGTCCGGGAAAACCGCCGGCTGGTCGATGCGCAGCGTCTGCCCGGCCTCCAGCGCGCCCATCTCGTCCTGCCGGAAGCGCTCAGCCACATCCTTCGGATAGAAATCGAAATCCGTCTTGCCGATAAGGTTCTCGACCGAAGTGGCTCTCACCATTTCGGCGGTCGCCGGATTGGCCGCGATGAAGCGGCCGTCGACATCCTTTATGTTGAGGCAATCCGGCAGCTCGCGAACCATGGCCCGGTAGATCATGTTGGACATTGCGAGTTCGCGCCGTCGCTCCTGGCGGTCGAGCAGCACGCTGATGATGATGGTGCTGAGGAAGCGGAAAACGAGGGACGGGAACGTGCTCAGCTGCACCATGCCGGCGACGACCTGGGGTGGGATGACCAGAAGCGTGATCAGCCCGGCGAGAGCGACCGACACGCCGAGGCCGAAAATGTCGAAGATGGTGCGCGTTCGGGCGGCGACGATGTGATGCCATGCAATGCCAACGACAGCCGTGATGAGGATGCCCACGATTCCGATGCTCGCGCCCTGCCCGCCGAGATGAATGCGATAGGCAATCGAACCGGCGGTGGCGATGATCATTGCAGGCCATCCGCCAAAGAACGCGGCGGCGGCGATGAAGGCTGCGCGCAGATCGACGATGAAGCCGGCGACAGAGAGCGCCGTCGCCATGGAAATGATCGCGCCGGCGCACATGACCACGCCGAGAATCAGCGACCGCCTCCGCCGCGAAAGTCGCCCGGTGAAATCCGCCACAAGGTCCCAGGCGACCACCAGGATGGAGACCAGCGCAAGATTGGCGAGGAGTGAGCGCCAGATATCGGTCATGACTTTCCGGCTCCTTTTCTCCGATAGATACCGGCAAAACCTATCCGAGGTCTAAAGAGCCGTGGACCGGTCTGAGCGACAATGGGACAGGCCGAAACGCCGAATCGGCGACCAGTGCGAAGCGTCAGGCCGACGCGATCATCGCCCAGCGAACGGCATATGTCGACGACCTCCGGCCGCAGGCTAGGTGGCGGAAGGTCGATGGTGGCTGCGCCACCCAGGCCTCGATCTGCTGCGTGACGAAGGCAGCCGCCTGGTGGTGGATGAAATGGCCGGCGCCAGGCAGCGCCACCACGGAAGAGACGTTGTCGACCTCGCGGAACGTGCCGTCGAAGGCACTGGCCGGAACATAGCGGCCGTCGGCGCCGAAGATCACCAAAGTCGGCGTACCAAAGGCAAATGGCGTCGCCAAGCAGTTGCTGGGGCATGGCCTGGTCGACCGCATCCGCCTGCTCAGCTATCCCGGCGTCGTCGGCCACGGCAAGCCGCTGTTTGCGCCCGGCGGGCGAGTGCCGCTCGAGCTGATTTCGGCAACGCCGTTCAGCAACGGCGTGGTGGCGCTGGAATATGCAACCGCGAAGTCTTGATGCAGCTTCGCAGGGGACGGCGATGATGGCCACCTCACCCGCTTGGGAGATCGGCAGCTTTCCCTCACCCGGCCTTCTTGCCCCGCTTGCCCTTCACGGCAGCCCTGCCCTCCAGCACCCGCTCGACCTCGCGCTTCAGCTGGTCCTTGATCTCGACCGTCTCGGCCATCAGCGTGTCGATCTTGAGGAAATCGAGCACGCGGTACTTCGACACGTTCGGGCGGATCAGTATGTCGGGCGGGCACTGCCGCAGCTTGTTGGCGATGATCGACTGCATCATCAACTGCGTGGCGCCGTACATCAGATCGACGGTGGTCGGGTGCCGGCGCTCGGCCTCGCTCGGCGCGCCGACGACGTCGATGGCGATGATAATGTCGGCGTCCTTTTCGATGAGGTCAAAGGGCACGGGGTTGTAGATGCCACCGTCGATCAGCACGCGGCCGTCGCGCGTCACCGGACGGAACACCGCCGGAATGGCGGCGGAAGCG
Organism: Mesorhizobium sp. M4B.F.Ca.ET.058.02.1.1; assembly: GCF_003952505.1. Taxonomy (NCBI): domain Bacteria; kingdom Pseudomonadati; phylum Pseudomonadota; class Alphaproteobacteria; order Hyphomicrobiales; family Phyllobacteriaceae; genus Mesorhizobium; species Mesorhizobium sp. M4B.F.Ca.ET.058.02.1.1. Next base: position 1,436,265 of record NZ_CP034450.1, read on the forward strand.
GCCAATGCCGAATGCAGGTCGCCGTCCTCGAAGACGGCGAGCTTGTGGCCGAAATAGTCGGTCGCCGTCACTTTCAGCGGGATCTTCAGCTGTGCGAAGGTTTCCGGGATGGCGTCGGGCAGGAAGGATTTCAGGATGCGCTCGACATTGAATTGGCTGACGCGGATGCCGTTCTGCATAGCCTCGGCGATGGTTCCCGGTCTTGCCCGCCACATGCGCGAGGCCACCTCGGCGCGGCTGCCGAGGATAGAACGGGCATAGGCGTGGATCTCCGCACCGGTCATGCCGGAGGCCATGCCGGCGCCCATGATGGCGCCAATCGAGGAGCCGGCGATCGCCGCCGGCCTGATGCCGAGCTCGTCCAGTGCCTCTATTGCGTGGATGTGCGCGAGACCGCGCGCGCCGCCGCCACCGAAGGCAACGCCGAAGGTGGGACCGCCGCTAGCCATTGCTCACCATCTTCCCGCCCCGGGCCTCATCCCTTGCTTCCTAGCGGTGGACCGACGACCATGATGGCGGGATCGGACGACAAAAGCTTCTTCGCCGCCGCCTTGACGTCGGCGATCGTCACCGCGTTGATGAGGGCCGCGCGACGCTGCAGATAGTCGATGCCGAGATTGTCGAGCTGCAGTTCCAGCAGCGTCGCGGCGATAGAAGCCGAAGAGTCCAGATTGTTGATGGCATAGGCGCCGATCATGTATTTCTTGGCCGCCTCGAGTTCGACTTCGGTCGGACCCTGCTCCGCCATCCCCTTCACCACCTGGCGCACCAATGCGAGCGTCTCGGCGGCACGGTCCGAGCGAGTCGCGGTGGTGATGACCAACGCGTTGGAATGCTCGTGGTCGACCAGGTTGGAATCGACGCCATAGGCAAGGCCGCGCTTTTCGCGCACCTCTTCATAGAGGCGCGAGGTGAAGGTGCCGCCGCCGAGGATATCGTTCACCAGCACGGCGGCGAAGAAATCCGGTGCGCTGCGCTTCACGCCGGGATAGGCGAACTGCAGCGAGGTCTGCGGCAGGTCGTAGTCGACTTCCAGCTGCTGGCCGAGCTTCGGCTGGGTGTCGGCGATCGGGGCGAGCGCCTGCTTCTGCGGCAGGTCGCCAAACAGCTGGTCGAGCTTCCGCCTCAGGGTTGCCGCGTCGATGTCGCCGACCACGGCGACATGCAGGCCGTCGCGGGCGAAACTTGCCTTGTGGAAAGCGCCGAGGTCCTGCGGCGTGATCGCGGCGATGCTCTGCCTGGTGCCTTCATCGGGCCTCGAATAGGGATGCTCGCCATAGATCGCGCTTAGCCATTTGCGCTGGGCGATCGCGTTCGGGTCGCGCTCGTTGGCGATGATGCCCGACAGCACCTGGGCGCGCACGCGGTCGAGCGGCGCCTGGTCGAAGCGCGGTCTGTTGACGGCAAGCGTCAATAGGTCGAAGGCGGCGTCCTTCCCTTCCGACAGCATGCGCATCGAGCCATAGGTGCCATCGCGCTGCGCGTCGAAGCTCATCTCGGCGCCGGCATCGTCAAGTTTCACCTGGAAGGCGTCGCTGTCGAGGTCGCCGGCGCCCTCGTCGAACAGGCCGGTCATCAGGTTGGCAAGCCCTTCCTTGCCAGCCGGGTCCTGCGCCGTGCCGCCGTCGAAGACGAAGCGGATGGCGACGATCGGCACCGTATGATCCTCGACCAGCCAGGCGGTGATGCCCTTTTCAGACTTCACCTCCTGGATGTTCATCGCGGCACGGGCGGCAAGCGCCGGCAGGACGAGGAAGAACAAGGTAAAGCAAAGGGTGGCGAAGGCGCGTGCCAATTTCCCGTCTCTCCTTGAAGGAAAATGGTGAGCCTGGTGGGGAAAAGGCATCGTGCGGCTGTGCTGGTGCGTCATCATCAATTCCCCGCCTGTTGCTGCGGCAGAAGATAGCCGGTCGTCGAATGATCGAGCACAAGATAGCGAGCGGCGACCGTCTTGACCTCCTCGGCGGTGACCTTGCGGATGCGGTCCGGCCATTCCAGGACGTCGCGCACATTGCCGCCCGTGGCCAGCGTCGCGCCGTACATGTTGGCCATGTCGTCCTGCTTGTCGCGGGCGAAGATCATCGAGCGGACATAGCGCTGCTTGGCCTTTTCCAGCTCGTCATCGGTGACGCCGTCCCTGGCGATGCGGGCGACCTCGGCGTTGACCGCCGCTTCGACATCGGCGAGCCTGGCATCGCCGCGCGGCGCGGCGTAAACGGTGAAGTTGGTGGCGTCGAGCATGGTGCCCTGGAAGAAGGCGCCGGCTTCCGCGGCAATGCCCTGCTTGACCACGAGCTGCTGGTAGAGCCGGCTGCGGTTGCCACCGCCAAGGATCTCGGCCAGCAGGTCGAGCGCCTCGGCCTCGCCTGGCTGGGCCGTGTGATAGGACGGCACCACCCACTGCGTCGAGAAGCTCGGCACGGAAACGCGCGCGTCCGTCAGCGTCACCGTCCGTTTGGTGTTCTGCTCTGGCTCGACCGGGCGAATGCGCGGCGGCAGGTCCGGGCCGCGCGCGACCTTGCCGTAGGTCTTCCCGGCCAGCGCCTTCACCGTGTCGGGCTCGACATCGCCGGCCACCACCAGCACGGCGTTGTTCGGCCGGTAATACTTGTCATAGAAGGCGATCGCGTCGGTGCGGTTCAGTTGTTCCATCTCCTGCATCCAGCCGATGACCGGGATGCGGTAGGGCTGGTTCTGCCAGAGCGTGGTGTCGACTTCCTCGTCCAGCACCGCCTGCGGGTTGTTGTCGATGCGCGAACGGCGTTCCTCAAGGATCACGTCGCGTTCGGTCTTGATGACGTCGTCGGTAAGGATGAGATTGCGCATGCGGTCGGCCTCGAAGGCCATCATCTCGCCCAGCGCCGACGGGGCCACCGTCTCGTGGAAGGCTGTGTAGTCGTAGGAAGTGAAGGCGTTGTTGGAGCCGCCGATCTCCGAGACGGCGCGATCGAACTCGCCGGCGGCGTGGTTGGTCGTCGCCTTGAACATCAGGTGTTCGAAGAAATGCGCGATGCCGGACTTGCCGGCCGGCTCGTCGGCGCTGCCGATCTTGTACCACACCATATGGGTGACGATCGGCGCGCGATGGTCGGGGATGACCACCACCTCCATGCCGTTGTCGAGCAGGAAATCCGTGACCTTGCCGTCATCGGCGGCGAGTGCGGGGTCGGTCAGGAACAGCGAAGTGGTGAGCAAGACTCTCCGCAGCCATTCAGTATGGGGTGTCATTGATGGCTCCGGTTCTCATTGCGGGACGATAGGCAAGGTTGCCAGCCGAGGCAAAGTGAATTGTTCGTCATTTTCGAGGCGCTCACCCCGCCTTGATGAACCGGATCACCGTTTCGCCGTAGCCGCGCTCGTCGACCACGGCGAACCCCTCGCCGGCATCGAACGGGGCGGAAGCCACTTCCTCGACCACGCAGAGCGCGCCGGGCAGCAACCAACCGCCTTGTCTCGCGGAGCGCAGGGCGCGCTCGCCCAGGCCCTTGCCGTAAGGTGGATCGGCGAAGACGAGGCCGAAGGCGGCAAGCGTGCCGGCCTCGCCCAGAGCGGTGGCGTCGCGCCGAAAAATCTTGGTGCGGCCGGTCAGCCCGAACGTCTCGACATTGCTGCGGATCAGGCCGCGTCCCTCGGCCGATTCCTCGATGAAGACGCCATAGGAAGCGCCGCGCGACAGCGCCTCGAGGCCGAGCGCGCCCGTACCGGCGAAGAGGTCGAGCACGCGTGCGCCATCGAGCTTATCTGCAAAACGGTGCGCCAGCACGTTGAACACCGCCTCGCGGGTGCGGTCGGTGGTCGGACGGATGGCATTGCTGCGTGGCGTCGCCAGCGGACGCCCGCGAAACTCACCACCGACGATCCTCATCTGGTGCGGGAACCCTTGGGGCCACCACGTGGCCTGTCACCACCAGGCCTGCCGCCGCCTTCCGGCCGGTCGCCTCGCGGCTTGCCGTACGGCTTGGCGCCACCTGGCTTGCCGCCAGGCTTGCCATATGCCGGCTTGAACGAGGCCTTGCGCGCCTTGGCGTCGGCCGCCTTGGCCGCATCGGCCTCCGCCCTGCCCTTGCCGATCGGACGCGCGCCTGGCGCCATCCAGACATTCGCCTTGCGCTGACCGGGCGGCTCGATCGGCCGCTGATCGCGTTCGGCCTTCTTGCCGCCGAAACGGGGCTTGTCGCCAAAACCGCCACGAGGTTTGTCGCCGAAGCCGGAACGCTCCGGCTTCGCGCCGCGCTCGCCGAACGCCCGGTCGGGCTTGGTCGAAAGCTTGCCCAGCGCCTCGTCGCGGCTGCCCTCGCGGCGCTTGCGCGCCTTGATCAGGCCGCCCTCGCCGATCGGCCGGCGGTCGCCGTCGCGAGAGAATTTCGGCGGTTCGGCCCCTTCGCGGCGCGGCTCGGTGCGGCGCACCGGCCTGTTGGAGAAGGGTTTTGCAATCTCGGCATCGAAATTGGCGCCGGATTCCTCGATCAGGCGCTCGCCGAGCTGCTCACGCAGCACGCGGCCCTTGATCTCCAGCACATGGCCCTCCGGCAGATCCTCGAGCTGGAACGGCCCGTAGGAAATGCGGATCAGCCGCGTCACCTCGAGGCCGAGCGCGCCCAGGATGTTCTTGACCTCGCGGTTCTTGCCTTCGCGCAGGCCGATCGTCAGCCAGGCATTGGTGCCCTGTTCGCGGTCGAGGCTGGCTTCGATCGCGCCATAGAAGACGCCGTCGACGGCGATGCCTTCGCGCAAGCCCGCGAGCGCGCTTTCCTCGACCTTGCCGTGGACGCGCACGCGGTAGCGCCTGAGCCAACCGGTGGCCGGCAATTCGAGCACGCGCGACAGGCCGCCGTCATTGGTGAGCAGCAGCAGCCCTTCGGTGTTGATGTCGAGGCGACCGATGGTCATCAGCCGCGGCAGTTCGGCCGGCAGCACGTCGAAGACGGTCTTGCGGCCCTCGGGATCGCGGTTGGTGGTGACGACGCCGGCCGGCTTGTGGAACAGGAACAGCCGAGTGCGCTCGATCTTGGGGATTTCCATGCCGTCGAGATGGACGATGTCGTCGGGCATGACGTTGAAGGCCGGCGAGGACAGCACCCGGCCATTGACCTTGACGCGGCCGGCGGCGATCAGTTCCTCGGCGTCGCGGCGCGAGGCCAGGCCGGCGCGGGCAAGCCGCTTGGCGATGCGCTCGCCGGCTTCCTCAGCGGCTTCGGCGGGACGCGGGCGAGGCTTGAAGCCGCCGCCTGATGCGCCTTGCGGCCGCTCGCCAAAGTCACGCTTGGGGCGATCGCTGAAGTCGCGCTTGGGACGATCCGCGAAGTCGCGTTTCGGACGGTCCGCGAAATCTCGCTTCGGGTGGTCGCCAAAATCACGCTTGGGCCGTTCGAAACGTTTTTCGCCGCCCTCGCCTGACGCGGCCATCGGCCGGTCGCCGCGCGGGGCGTAGGGCTTGCGCGGTCCCTTCTCATAAGGCTTGCCCTCGGGGCGCGGTCCCTTGCGGAACGGCTTTTCGCCGCGCGGGCCAGCGCCCTCGCTCGCCTCACGCGGCAAGTATTCGCGCTTAAAGTCGCGCGCCGGCCGCTCACCGTCCGCTGCCATCGGCCGATCACCACGCGGCGCATAGGGCTTGCGCGGTCCGTCGCGCTTCTCGAAGGGCTTGCCCTCGGGACGCGGCGCCTTGCGGAACGGCTTTTCCGCCCGCGCCGCACCAGCCTCACGAGGCCGGTCGCCGCTTTTGAAATTGCGCTTTGGCCGCTCGCCTTCGGCGGCTATCGGCCGGTCGCCACGCGGCGCGTAGGGCTTCTTGGCGCCGAAGGACGGCTTGCCGCCTTTGCTGGCGGCGCCGTCGCGGCTGCGCGATCCCGCGGCTTTCGGACCGCCCCTGACCGGACCCTTTTTAGCCCGGAATTTCTTGTCGTTGTCGTCCATGTGGCCTTTGCCTGTTTGCGCTGCTACAGCGTGGCGCATCCTTTCGGGCGCGCAAAGGACGCTGTAGCACTTTGATTTGGCGCATGATCGTTTCCGAAAACCGAGTCCGATTTTCGAGGTTAGGCGCTAGATAACAGGATCGCTGTCGGGTGGCGAGGAGATAATCGGAATGGAAACCGCGTGAAGCGGCCGGATTTCATGGCATTGGCGCTTGAGGAGGCGGCAGCCGCCGCGCAGCGCGGAGAAGTGCCGGTGGGCGCGGTCATCGCCAGCCGCGGCATCGTCGTGGCAAGAGCCGGCAACCGCACCCGCGAGCTTGCCGACCCGACGGCGCATGCCGAGATGCTGGCGATCCGCCAGGCCTGCGAAAAGCTCGCCAGCGAGCGGCTCACCGGCCACGATCTCTATGTGACGCTGGAGCCCTGCGCCATGTGCGCGGGCGCCATCTCCTTCGCGAGGCTGCGCCGGCTTTATTTCGGCGCCGTCGACGAGAAGGGCGGCGCGGTGGTCAACGGCGTGCGCTTCTTCGCCTCGCCGACCTGCCACCACGCGCCGGACATCTATCCGGGCATGGGCGAGAGCGAGGCATCGCTCATTCTCAAGGATTTTTTCCGCGAGCGGCGCGAGGTCTAGCCACGATTTTTGGACGATGGCGGGACCGAGGAGGCGCGAAAGATAGCTACCGCTGTCGTTGTGCAGCGATGCGCTGAAACCTTACCACCAGTCGAACCAGCCGCCGCTCTTGCTCTTGGCGGCCGCCTCCTTCTTGAGGCGGCGTTCCTTCTTGTACTCGTCCTCGCCGAGTTCGCCCTGCGGCGCTGTGCCGGCTGCGACGCGATAGGCCAGCGGCGGCTCGCTGAGATATTTGCGGGTGTTCGGGTCGCCCTGCTTGCCCTCTGCCATGCGACGCTGGATCTCGGCGGCGCGGCCCTTGTCGGAGTCCTCCGGCGACCAGCGCGGCGGATGGCTCGAAGCCGAGTCCGCCAACGCCTTCTTCACCGCGGTCGGATCGGTCTGCACGTCGTCGACGATCTGCGACTGATAGGACGGATCGTCCTGGTGGGCGGTGGCGTCGGCGCGCAGGCGGGCGCGGCGCTGCTCCGGCGATTCGGGCCAATCGGCGCTCGCCGTCTCGATGCTCTCCTGCGGCGGCGGCAAGTTTTCCTTTTGACCCGGCGCCGGCTTCACCAGATCGGGACGCGGCTTGTAGTCGATCGGATCCTTGCGCTTCGGCGCGATCGAAAAGGCGCTGGAAAGGTCGCCGGCAAGCTGTTCGCCGGCGGTCTTGTCGGTGCCGTAGGTGGGCGAGCTCATGCAGCCCGACAAGGCAAGTCCGGATGCGACCAGCGGCGCCAGCAGTGCGGCGCGCACACAGATTCTCTCGGTCATGCCAAAAAGTCCCACACTAGACAGCCTCTCGATCGCCACCGGCCAAAAGATCCGGTCCCCATCGACGATGCACTTGCGACGGAAATCCGGCGACAATTTGTCGTCCGGAGTTTCGCGTGTTTACCTCAACCACCCGTTAAGGGCAACGCGCCGGCGGATTTGCATTGCCCGGCGTGGCATTTGTGCACTTATTTGATTGGGTGCATGTCGTTTTCCCAAAACCGCGGCACACTTTTGGGCGACATGCACCTAAAGCCGCCCAAGCGCTTTCAGTTCATGCAGCACGGCCGCATCCCTGGCCGAAACATCGGGGAATGCCCCGTCCTGCCCGACATCGGCCGTGTAGCGCCACGACCGCGCGCACTTAACGAGCCCGCGGTCCTCGGCCTTCTCGACCACCACCGCCACGCCCTTGACGTCGTCCAGCGTGAACGCGCCGTCCGGCGCCTTGCCTTTGGCGATGACGAGATCGCTGGTGATCGCCATCTCGGCCATATCGACATCCGATATCGCCGCTTCCAGCGCGGCATCGTCGAGGCTCACGACCGGCACGGCCTCCAGCGAGGAGCCGATCAGTTTCTCGGCGCGCGCGATCTCCAGCGCGCCGGTGACGACGCGGCGCACCTGCCGGACCTTGCGCCATTTCTCGGCCAGCGCCTCGTTCCGCCAGTTTTGCGGAATGACCGGGAACTGGTCGAGATGCACCGAGACGGCATCCGGGTGACGATCGAGCCAGGCCTCTTCCATCGTGAAGGGCAGCATCGGCGACAGCCACTTCACCAGGCATTCGAAGAGGTGGCGCACGACCTGCACAGCCGCCTTGCGGCGCAGGCTCGATGGCCCGTCGCAATAGAGCGCGTCCTTGCGGATGTCGAAGTAGAATGCCGAGAGCTCGACCACCATGAAGTCGAGCAAAGCGCGCGTGATGCGCTTGAACTCGAAGGCGTCGTAGCCCTGGCGCACCACTTCGTCGAGCTCGGACAGCCGGTGCAGCATCAGCCGCTCCAGTTCCGGCATCTCATCCAGCGGAACGTCCTCGCCATCGTCGTGGGCAAGCGTGCCCAGCATCCAGCGGATGGTGTTCCTGAGCTTGCGGTAGGCGTCGATATTGGTCTGCAGCACGTTCTTGCCGAGGCGCTGGTCTTCCCAATAGTCGGTCGTCACCACCCAGAGCCGGAGGATATCGGCGCCGGACTGTTTGATGACGTCCTGCGGCACCACGGTGTTGCCGAGCGACTTCGACATTTTCCGCCCCTCTTCATCCATGGTGAAGCCATGGGTGACGACGGTGTCGTATGGCGCCCTGCCCCGGGTGGCGCAGCTTTCGAGCAGCGAGGAGTGGAACCAGCCGCGATGCTGGTCGGAGCCTTCGAGATAGACGTCGGCCGGCCATTTGAGATCCGGACGGTCCTCCAGCGTGAAGACATGCGTCGAGCCCGAATCGAACCAGACATCGAGGATGTCCATCACCTGATGCCATTTCGCGGCATCGTGATTGCCGAGGAAGCGCTCCTTGGCGCCGGGCGCGAACCAGGCGTCGGCGCCCTCGGCCTCGAAGGCCTCCATGATGCGCTGGTTAACCGCCTCGTCCTTCAGCACGTTGCCGTCCACGTCGGCGAAGACGGCGATCGGCACGCCCCAGGCGCGCTGGCGCGATAGCACCCAGTCGGGGCGCTCCTCGATCATGGCGCGGATGCGGTTCTGGCCGGCGGATGGCACGAAGCGGGTGTCGTCGATCGCCTTCAGCGCGCGGCTGCGTAGCGTCGTGCCGTCGCCGAGGTCCTTGTCCATGTAGACGAACCATTGCGGCGTGTTGCGGAAGATGATGGGTTTTTTGGATCGCCAGGAGTGCGGATAGGAATGCTTCAGGCGGCCGCGCGCGAACAGCGCGTTGCGCTTGATCAGTTCCTCGATGACGGCCTGGTTGGCGTTGCCCTTCTTGCCATTGTCGTCGATGACGCGCGCTGCCCCACCTTCGCGGTCCGGACCGAAGCCCGGCGCGTCCTTGGTGAAGAAGCCGGCATCGTCGACCGGGAACGGGATCGCGGTGTCGACGCCGCGCTTGAGCAATTCCGCCACGGCGTCCATCCAGGCGTCGAAGTCCTCGCGGCCGTGGCTGGGCGCGGTGTGCACGAAGCCGGTGCCGGCATCGTCGGTGACATGTTCGCCACCGATCATCGGCACCGGGAACTGGTAGCCGTCGGCCAGCCCCCTGAACGGGTGCGAAAGCGTCAGGCTGGCAAGCTGTTCGGCCGAAACGTCGTGAACGCGCGCCAGCGTCACCTTGGCCTTGGCGGCGGCGTCCTCGGCCAGCGCGTCGGCGAAGATCAGCTTCTCGCTAGGCTGTGGACCGAACGCGTTCTCGGCCGCGGTCACCTCGTAGAGACCGTAGGCGACGCGCGGCGAATAGCTGACGGCGCGGTTGCCGGGCAAGGTCCAGGGCGTCGTCGTCCAGATGACGACATGGGCCTCGAGCAGATCGAGCGACGATTCCGACAGCGCCGCCGCGGCGGCGTCCTCGGCGCCGACGACCGGGCGCGCGAGGCTCGCGACCGGGAATTTCACCCAGATCGTGTCGCTCTCATAGTCCTGGTACTCGACCTCGGCCTCGGCCAGCGCCGTGCGCTCGACCACGCTCCACATGACCGGCTTCGAGCCACGATAGAGCTGGCCGGACATGGCGAATTTCAACAACTCGCCGGCGATGCGCGCCTCGGCGTGATAAGCCATCGTCGTATAGGGATTGTCGAAATCGCCGACGACGCCGAGGCGCTGGAACTCGCCGCCCTGCACCTTGATCCAGTGCGCGGCGAAGTCGCGGCATTCCTTGCGGAATTCGTTGACCGGCACCTCGTCCTTGTTCTTGCCCTTGGCGCGGTACTGCTCCTCGATCTTCCACTCGATCGGCAGGCCGTGGCAGTCCCAGCCCGGCACGTAGTTGGCGTCGTAGCCGCGCATCTGGAAGGAGCGGTTGATAACGTCCTTGAGGATCTTGTTCAGCGCATGGCCGATATGGATGTTGCCGTTGGCGTAGGGCGGGCCATCATGCAGCACGAATTTCTCGCGGCCGGCGGCCTCCTCGCGCAGCGTGCGGTAAAGGTCCATGTCCTGCCAGCGCTTGACCAGCGCCGGCTCCTTCTCGGGCAAGCCGGCGCGCATCGGGAAATCCGTCTGCGGCAAGTAAAGCGTGCGGGAATAGTCGATCGTTTCAGCGGTATCGGTCATTGGTCTGCCATGTGCATTGCCCGGCGGCGGAAAAGCTCGGGCGTTGAACTATCATCATCTGGAAAAGCGCGAGAGCCACGCGCAAAAGTCCCGGCGGCTCCGGCGGCGCTCAGGCCACCCGGAACACCGGGCTCGTAATTCGTATCGCGATCGCAAACAGGCGCGAAAAGCTCGTCATGGCCGGGCTTTTAGCGGATTAGTCAGCAGGAATAAAGCGCCGAGTTCAGGCGGCTACATTGAAAAGTCGAAGCGATAGGTGGTCGACACGCCGACGGTCCACTGGTTGCGGTCGCCGCGCTCCTTGACCAGGCTGGAATCGGCCGCCGGCCCCATCAGGCGCGAATACTCGGTGAAGACGCTGGCCGTCATCGGCTCGGTCACCTTCCAGGTGATCGCGCCGCCGAGGCCGGTCGACTTCAGGCCGCCGTCCGGATGGTATTCGCTGAGGCCGGAGGCCGCCGCCTCGGTGGCGTTGACGCCGTAGTAGGCGTCGAAATAGCCCGACGAGGCGAAGGAAACGCGCGGCCCGCCGGAGATGCGGACCGTCGGCGTGACGTCGTAGAAGGCATCCGCCGCGATGTCGGCGACGAAGCCGTCATGGGCGCGGATGCCATGCCTGAGCTCGGCCCGCGCCCGCACCCAGTCGAGCGGATAGAATTCGAAAAAGCCGCCGACCTCGCCGCCCCAGCGCACCGGATCAAGGCCTTCCAATTCGTCCTTGCTGGCACGCGAGAACAGGAGCTTGCCGGTGAGGCCGGCGCGCACGCTGCCGTCGTCGATCAGCGCCAGCGAGATGTTGTCGTTGCGCGAGGTGAAGCGCGCTTCCGGACCCACCTTGCCGAGCGAGATGATCGGCTGGGCGCTGAGCATGTACTTCTTGCCGCCCTCGAAATTCGGCGCGATGAGGCCGGTTGCGCCGAGCGTCAGGTACCAGTCGCCGGATATCCAGCTGCCCTCGCCCGCCCCGGCGGTCGGGACACCCAGCAGGACGGCGGTCATTACCAGCGGAATCGCCCGGACAATACGCATCGTTACCCCATACGCGAAACACGCCGGCGCAAACAACCGGCAGTGCTCAAGCCATGGCGCGGGTTCGGTAAAATTTGACTTAAAGTCGTAACATCGGAAGCTGGACTGGTTGACTCCCAACCAATTCAACGACCCGCACTGTCGCAAACTCGAGATGTCCGAAACGCGCTTAGGGTGTGAATTGGGAAGCATCGACAACGGTTGCAACGGGACATTCGGGTTGCTCGCCTCACTAAGCGTCGCCGCTCACTCGGCCTGCGATGGCGAATGCCTGTAGGTTTTTGACCTTTCCGTGGTCCTGGTCGGCGTTAGCGATGATCGAAAAGAACGCCGCGCGGGCGATGTCTTTCTTGGATGCATCGGGGTGTTCCTTCCTTGCCGCCTTCAACAGTTGTTTCGGCGTCATATCCGGCGTCACAATCCGCATCAGAGTATCGCTGATCGTCCGCAATTCCGTGGCATCCATTGGGAAACTCCCTGGCCCCCACTAACAAACTTTAGCAGAGCGACTTTGGTAGCTGAATCTAAATTCACGTTACAAAGCAGACAAGAGCCAGCGCGTGCGGGCTGGGTCGGCTGTCTCATAAGGGCGAAAGCGCATGGCTGCAATCGGCGGCAACCAACCGGCCGGCTCGTGCCGCTAGGAATTGAGGAAGCCGACAGATCAGTCTTCCTTCAAATTTCCGGCTTCGTCCTTGAGCCAGTCGGCACCATGCTTCCACAGCAAGGCACGCGCCTGTTTCGGCGTGACGTCGGCAATTTCCGTCAGATGCTGCTCTTGCCCGGCTCACATTCCTCCTTTTTTCTTTGGTAGCCATCTCCTGTGTCCTTTTCCTGCATCATCGGATGAACGAGGACTGACAGGTATGGTACCGGCCCGCATATCGTCGTCAGCCGGCTTGAGGTCCGGCCACAGATGGTCAAGGCGAGCGGTTGTTTGTGACAGCTTTATGACGCACCATGCAGGGAGGGTCCCTTCGATTGTCGTGAAGTTGCGCGGCGCCGAGGACATCATGCAGGAAACGGAACTGAAGTTCGAGCTGTCGCGGTCGGGTGCGGGATCGCTCCTCAAGAAGAATCCGTTCGGGTCCTCGCCCACAATTCTTCAGCAGAAATCCATCTATTTCGATACGCTCGGATGGGACCTGTCCAAGCGCGGTCTATCGCTTCGCATCCGGCAATCGGGTGATAAAAGGATCCAAACCCTCAAAGCCGGCGATGGCACCGCCGCCGGATCGTTCACGCGCGAGGAATGGGAGCGCCCGGTCGACGGCGATACACCGATACTTGACGATCCGCAGATCAGAGACCTGCTTGCAGAGGATGGCGCAAAGCTGGCGCCATTGTTCGAGGTTCATGTCAAACGGCATTCTTGGAATGTGTCGGATGGCGACGCCACGATCGAGGTTGCCCTGGATCTTGGCAAGGTCGTCGCAGCCGGTCGCGAGGCACCGCTCTGCGAGATCGAGTTGGAGAAGAAGGCGGGCTCGCCGGCAGCTCTGTTTGCGCTCGCTCGGAAAATTGACCTGGTCACGCCGGCGCATCTCGGGGTGCTAAGCAAAGCTGAACGAGGCTATCGTCTGCTTGGCCCTGCACCGGGTGCTGTGAAATCAGTTGCGACCCCGCTCACGTCCGAGATGAGCGTGGCAATGGCTTTCGCGCGCATCGCAGCGGCCTGTCTCAAACAGTTCCGTCTCAATGAGATGGCGCTGGGATGGTCTCGCGATGCCGACTCCCTGCACCAGGCTCGCGTGTCGCTGCGACGGCTGCGCTCCCTATGCTCGATCTGCAAGTCGCTATTCGACGACAGCCGTTTCGACTACATGCGAGGAGAATTGAAATGGCTCGCAGCGGAACTTGGCGATGCACGCAATATCGACGTGATGATCGATCACGCTTCCAGCAGGATTCTTGCAAGCCGTCTTCAGGAAGTGCGCGACGACGCCTATGCGGCGGTCGCAGCATCGTTCTCTTCAATTCGCGCCCGCTCCTTGATGATCGATGTCACCGAGTGGATTTCCATCAAGGACTGGCGAACCCAATCGGATGAAATGTTGTCCGAACAGTCGTCGAAGGATTTCGCCTCGGATGTATTTGATAAACTTTGGAAGAAGGTGGCGAAGGGCGGCAACAATCTTATCGACGCCGATGACGATACCCGCCATAAAGTACGGATCGCCGCAAAGAAACTGCGCTACGCGGCCGAGTTCTTCGAGCCGCTCTACAACGGCAAGGCCGAGGCCAAACGCCATCGACGGTTCATCGAGGCGATGAAGGGCCTGCAGGATCATCTCGGCAGCCTCAACGATATTGCCACCGCCCCCGATATGCTGGCAGCGCTGGAGCTTTCGGACGTAACTGGTGCGGACGATCTCTTCAGCGGCGAGGACAAGTCCAAGCTTCTCAAGGACGCCGCGGAAGCACACGACACCTTTGTCAAGACCAGGCGCTTCTGGCGTTGAGGCAGCATGCGGAGGGAGCGACGAAGCTCCAATGCCCACTTCCGGTGTCACCGCGCTCGCCGGCCTAGCCATCGCCATGGGCTGGCCGGTGCGGAGCTGTTCTATGGCTGCCCGAGAGGCTGCGCCTCGCCCGCCTCGCATTCCGGCAGTCGCACAGGTTTGGCGAGTTTCGCCAGCGCCTCGGGCTTGGCGCAAGCCGGAAAACCGGCGAGCGGCATCGTTTCAATAAACCGGCTGCGCTCACTAGTGCTCAAGCCGACTTCATTGATCATGCTCTCGACGGTCAGGTCGGGGTACTGCTTGAGAGTTTCCCTAACCGCGGCATTCGCCTCATCCATCCGACCCAGAGCCGCAAGGGAGCCGCTAAACACCACCCACCTCCAATGGTCGTAGTTGTCAGGTGTCATGCGCTCCAGCATCTTCAAGGCGTCCTCATACCGGCCGGCCATAAAATAGGCAGGGCCGAAGAAGTTGGACGTCCACATCGGATAGTTCGGGTCGAGCCGCATTACCTGGTCGACCATCTGAGCGCCGCGTTCGGGTTCACCGAAGCGTGCCGCATAGCCGGTATAGAACGTCAGGATTTCGGACGAACCGGGAGCAAGACGAAGGGCCGTATCCAGTTCGGCCTTGGCGCGGGCGTTGTCGCCCTTGTGGCTGAGACTCATCCCAAACACGGCGTGTGCCTCAGCGTCGCCTGGATCGAGCCGCACCGCGTGTTCGGCCACATCGGCAGCCGCCTTGATCTCGCTCTCGGGATTGATACCGAAGCCAGCCAATATGCCATGCGCATGGTAAAGTTCTACCCAGGCGCGAGCCAGCCCGGGGTCCAGCTCAATGGCGCGGTTGAGAAGCGCGATTGCCTCCTGCTCATCGGCTACGGTGATCTCTTCAATCTTCTCGGTCCCGAGCAGATAATAGTCGTAAGCATTTAGGTTTTCAGGTCGTTTGCGTTTGGCCGCGGCCCGCCCGGCCGTCTGAATCAACCCTACGCCACCGCCCAGCCGGTTGGAGACTTGCTCTGCGATCTCGGTCTGGACGGCGAACACGTCCTCAGCGGGCCGGTCCCAACGATCCGACCAAAGGTGGTTGCCGGTTAGTGCATCGATCAACTGTGCGGTGACCCGCACCCGCCCATCTTGCCGCTGGATGGAGCCTTCCAGTACGAAGCCGACATGGAGCGCACGCGCGACCTGGCGGGCATCCACCGGCTTGCCCTTGTAAACTTCCGTCGAATTCCGGGCCACGACGTCAAGTTCGGGAAACCGCGCGAGGTCGGTGATGATATCCTCAGTCAAGCCATCGGCCAAACGCCCGCTGGCCTCGTCGCCATAATTATTGAAAGGCAGCACCGCGACCGACGGCTTGGCCCCCAGTAACGCGGGCTGAAAGAACCACCAGGTCCCCACACCCACCAAAGCCAGCACCACGATCGCCGCCGCAGCCGTCCTGGTCCAGTGCGGCATCGCCTGGCGTAAGGTCCGGCGCAGCCGCTTGCCATCGAGCCTCACCCGGTACATCCGCACGGGGCGGTTGATATTCTTGACGTGCTGCTCGCCGACGAAATCGAGTGGCCAATCAAGCTTGCCCTGCAAATGGTCGTAGGCCGTACCTGACACCATCACCCCGCCCGGCTCGGCAAGCTGCTCTATGCGAGCGGCGATATTGACGCCGTCGCCATACACATCGCCATCCACCAGCGCCACATCGCCAAGATTTATCCCGATGCGGAACACGATCCGCTCTTGCTCCGGCAGTCCACCATTGCGAACGGCCACAGCTTTTTGAATTTCGGCTGCGCAGATCACCGCATCGACCACGCTGTCGAAGACGACAAGTGCGCCATCTCCCAACAGCTTGACAATTCGACCCTGATGCAGAGCGATCGCCGTATCGGTTACGTCGGCCCGGATAGCTCTCAGGCGCTCGATTGTGCCAGCTTCGTCAATCTCGGTCGCCTTTGAATAGCCGACCATATCCACTGCAAGGATCGCCAGCAGTTTCCGGTTCATTGGAGGGACGATCATCATCCTGCCCCGGACCCATCATTGCCAAAATGGTACACCTAACCCAGCATGCTGACGAGAGGCCCGACCCACCAGGCCAGGATGTCGTCCATTGGTCCGGCGGTCGGAAAGGTCGCTTCCACACTGCGCTGGGCCACCGGAATGGCGCTGAAGAGATAGTTCAGAACGCCACGGCTGCGTCCAGCTCCGAAAGCGGGCGCACGCCTGCCAGCAGCGCCCTCGCCTCGGCCTCGTCGCGCTTCATCTGCGCGACCAGCGCATCCAGCCCGTCGAACTTCAGCTCCGGCCGCAGGAAGCCGAAGATCGACACCTCGCAGGCCTCGCCATAGAGGTCGCCGGAGAAGTCGAAGACGAAGGTTTCGAGCAGCGGCGCGCCATTGTCGTCGACGGTCGGACGACGGCCGAAGCTGGCGACGCCGTCATGCAGCGTGCCGTCGGCGCGGCGGAAGCGGACGGCATAAATCCCTTCCTTGAGAGAAGCTTCCGGCGAAAGCCTCATGTTGGCAGTCGGAAAGCCAAGCGTACGGCCGAGCTTCTGGCCGCCGATCACCTCGGCCTCGACGGTGAAGCGGTAGCCGAGCAGGCCGGCGGCCTCGGCCACCGCGCCTTCGCCGAGAAGCGCGCGGATGCGGCTCGACGAGATCACCTCGGCCCCCTCGTCGCGAAAGGCGTCGACCAGCGTCACGCCAAAGCCGTGGCGCTCGCCCGCCGCCATCAGGAAGGCGGGGCCGCCCTGGCGGTCCTTGCCGAAATGGAAATCGAAGCCGGTGACGGCGTGCGTGACGCCGAGATTCCTTTCCAGAACCCCGGTCACGAAGTCTTCTGCCGAGAGCGCGGCGAAATCGCGCGTGAAGGGCTGCTCGACCAGCGCGGCGAACCCGAGAAGCGACAGGAGCCGGGCCTTCATCGGCGGTGGCGTCAGCACGAAGAGCGGAACCTCGGGCCGGAAGACCTTTCGCGGATGCGGCTCGAAGCTCAGCACCATGGCCGGCGCGCCGCGGCGCCGCGCTTCGGCCAGCGCGCGCTCCAGCACCGCCTGGTGGCCGCGATGGACGCCGTCGAAATTGCCGATCGCCACCACGCCGCCGCGCAAATGGGTCGGCAGCGGCGATGTCGCCGAGATGCGCGCGAAGCTTTGTGAGGTTTCCGTCATGGAACGCCCCTATTGCAGCCTTGGAATGACCGCGACCGGGCGGTAGCCGTGCTTATCGAGAAAGGCGGCGAGCCTGTCGGGATCGGGCTGCAGCGGATCGCCATAGTCGCGGGCATGGATGCCTCCCGAGACATAGAGCACGTCGAATCCATTGTCGGCCGCGCCCTTGATGTCGGTCATCAAGCCGTCGCCGATGGCCAGCACCCGCGAGCGTTCGACGGGACGCCCGAGCAGGCCGGCAACCTCCTTCATCGCGACGTCGTAGATCGGCGCGTAGGGTTTGCCGGCGATCAGGGTTCGCCCGCCAAGCTGGGCGTAGTCGCGGGCAAGCGCACCGGCGCACCAGATCAAGCGTTCGCCGCGCTCCACCACGATGTCGGGGTTGGCGCAGATGAACGGCAGGTCGCGGGCGCGCAGCCGCTGCAGCAAGTCGGCATAGTCGGAAGGCTTTTCCACCTCGTCGTCGAACAGGCCGGTGCAGACCACGCCGGAGGCCTCGAACTCCTCGACCAGATCGACGCCGAGGCTGTCATAGAGGGTGAAATCGCGGTCGGGGCCGATGTGGAAGATCTTTCTCGGGCCCTCGGCGATCAGATCGCGGGTGACGTCGCCGGAGGTGACGATGCGGTCATAGGCGTCGGTGGGAACGCCTATCGCGTTCATCTGCGCAACGACATCGGCGCTGCGGCGCGGCGAGTTGGTGATCAGCACGATCGGGACGTCCGCCGCGCGCGCCGCGGCCAGTGCCAGCGCGGCCTGGGGAAAATGCCATTCGCCATTGTGCACCACGCCCCAGACATCGCACAGGATGGCCGAATAGGCACCCGACAAATCCGCGAGCGAGCCGATGATGTCTGGCAGATCCGCCATGCTGTCTACCCTGCCGATCGTTGCGAAAGCCGCCGCCGACGGTCCGCCGCGGCCGGTCCCGCATTAACCGAAGCGCCTCATCCTGTCACCAGCTTTCGGCAGACAGCACCCGCTACCGCAGGACTGATACCGTGGGCAGGACACGCGTTCGTGACTGAATTCCCAGGCCCCTCGGCACCCTCGCCGCGAGCCCGATGGTTAACGGGCCTTGAAAACGCAGGTTGAGGTTGGATGCATTCGCGCAACCTGAAATTTAATGATCTGTGACCATGGTTGCAGATCAACTACGACCTTGGTCGTATATTAGTGGGGGACTAAAGGCTATGATCCGCAAGTTCGGAGCGATGATCCGCAGCTTCGTGCACAACAGGCGGGGCAACTATGCCTTGATTGCCGTCATCACGATGGTGCCTGTGATGGGCGGCGTGGCATTGGCGGTCGACTATACGGAGCTGGTTCGCCAAAAACAGGAAACGTTGAACGCGCTCGATGCCGCCGGCGTCGCCACGGCGCAGCAGATCGTCGCCAATGTAAGCGATGCCGATGCCAAGGCTTATGCGAAGAACTTCTTCGAAGCCAATCTGTCGCATGTCAGCCCGGCCGACACCACGCTGAGCGTCACCTTGCCCAACAACAATAGCGGTGGCGGCACGCTGAAGCTTTGCGCGAACCTGCGCTACCATCCGTTTTTCCTGCCGGCTGCCGCAATGCTGATCGGCAGGACGGCCAGCGACCGAAGCTTGGCCGCGTGCTCGGAAGTCCGACTGAAGAACACCCTGGAAGTCGCCCTGGTGCTCGACAATTCCGGCTCGATGAGCACGAATGGATCCGGTACCGGCCAGCAGCGAATAGAGTTGCTCAAGACCGCCGCGACAGAACTCGTCAACACGTTGGCCCTGCAGGCAGGCCAAATGAAGCAGGTCACCAAGCCGGTGCAATTCGCCCTGGTACCGTTTTCGGCCTCGGTCAATGTCGGCTCAGCCAACAAGGACAAGACCTGGATGGATCTCGGCGGCATCTCGCCGGTGCATCATGAGAATTTCGACTGGACGCAGATGAACAAGACCGTCTCCGGCGTCGATCCGAACAAATACATCGAGAAGGTTGGCGACGCCTACTACCAGAGGGGCACCGGCTGGGGCGCCGACGCGGGCAAGGCAATGACCCGCTTCACCCTCTACCAGGATATGATGGCCACGACGCGAACCTGCACCAAGAAAAACCACGGCACGTGTCAGACTTATGTCGACACGACCGCCCAATACCAAGCCTGGAAAGGCTGCGTGGAAGCAAGGCCGTATCCTTACAATGTGGACGATACGACGCCGGCAACGTCCACACCCGCCAGCCTGTTCGTCCCGATGTTCGCTCCGGACGAGGCCGGCAATTTCTGGACCGACTCCACCCACGCCAGCACGACGTCATGGGGTTACACCAACAATTGGTGGGTGGATTCGGCCGACAGCCTGGCCGTCGCAAAACGCCAGTCGGATATGCGCAAGTATTTCGTCACAAAGCCCTACAACGCGGCGGCGGAGCCGGCTGACGGCGGCCCCAACTCCGGGTGCACGACTGCCGCCATCACGCCGTTGCAGGACATAACCACGACCACGGGCAAGAACACCATCACAAGCGCCATCAGCGCGATGACACCAACAGGCAATACCAACGTGCCGGAAGGGCTTGCCTGGGGCTGGCGGGCATTGTCGAGCAATGAGCCTTTCACGGACGGCCGGGCCAACACCGAAAGAGGCAACGACAAGGTCGTCATCGTGCTGACCGACGGCGCCAACACCTACAGCCCGATCGCCGACGCCACCTACGCCAAGAACATGTCGACTTACGCCGCGTATGGCTACACGGGCCTGACCTATCCGGGCTCCGGCACGTTGACCCGACTGTTCATGAACACCAGCGCTTCCGTTGGCAAGACGACCTACACCGCCGCCAACTACACGACGGCGCTCGACGAGCAGATGCAGACGCTTTGCGCCAATGCAAAGAATTCGAACGTCATCGTGATGACGGTTTCGCTTGACCTCGTGGAAACCAAATCCGCGGAAAAGGCCGCAATGGCTGCGCTGAAGACCTGTTCCTCGGACTCGAGGTTCCGAAAAGACCCGGCCGACCCGACCGGCAAGACAGCGGCGAAATTGTACTGGAACGCGACCGGCGCCACGCTGTCGAAAAGCTTCAAGGAAATCGCCGACGAACTGTCGAACCTGCGCATCGTCAGCTGACCGATGAAAGCGCCTTGCAGCCCCCCGCCCAGGGCCGCTTACGCGATATGCGTGACTTCTGGCGTGACTTCTGCCGCGACCGGCGCGGCAACTATGCCCTCATGACCGTGCTCGCCATGGTGCCGCTGATGGGAGCCGTGGCGCTGAGCGTCGACTATTCGAGCATGATCAGCGAGAAACAGAAGGTGGTGAACGCGCTCGACGCCGCCAATTTCGCCACCGCCCGCCGCCTTGCCGAAGGCGCCACCGATGACCAGCTGAGGGCCTATGCGCTGGAGTTCTTCAAGGCCAACCTCGGCGACAGTATCGATCCGGCCAACACCACGCTCAGCGTCACGCTGCCCAGCAGCACCACCGGCGGCGGCCTGGTGAAGCTCTGCGCGGCGCTGGTCTACAAGCCCTATTTCCTGCCGGCGGCGGCGATGCTGATCGATAAACAGTCTTCCGACGTCGACTACTCGGTATGCTCGGAAGTGCGGTTGAAAAACACGCTGGAAGTCGCCATGGTGCTCGACAATTCCGGCTCGATGAGCAACCTCGGCACCGGCGCGGGGCAAAAGCGCATCGACCTGCTCAAGCAGGCCGCCAAGCAGCTCGTCGACACGCTGGCGCAGCAGGCGGCCGCAATCAAGCAGATCGACAAGCCGGTCCAGTTCAGCATCGTGCCCTTCGCCGCCTCGGTGAATGTCGGGACGCAGAACGACAACGCTTCCTGGATGGACACCTATGGGCTGTCGCCGGTACACCACGAGAATTTCGACTGGACGACGCTGAACGCCACCAACAAATACGCGCAGAAGTTCAACGGCATCTGGTACAAGAAGGGCTCCGACTGGGGCGAGCAGGAAGGCCAGATGCTGACCCGCTTCTCGCTCTACCGCGACATGAAGGTGGTCACCAGCCATGAGCGCATCGTCGGCTCCAAGCGCGTGGTCTGCGACGAATATCGTTCGAACCATACCTGCAAACGCAGCCACGACGAATACGACTACAACGACACCTACGGCCCGTTCGCCAGCTGGCAGGGCTGCGTCGAGGACCGTCCCTACCCTTACAATGTCAATGACGCGCCGGCCTCCGGCGGCCCCAACAACACCGGCACCGGCGTCGGCGACCCGGCAACCATGTTCGTCCCCATGTTCGCGCCGGACGAGCCGGGCAACCACTGGTATCTGACGCAGGATCCCGACGAGGCGAAACCGGTCACCTATGGCGCGGCCAACAGCTGGTGGAACGACGATCCGTCGAGCACCACCGGCAAGACACGGCAATCCAACATGGCCAAGTATTTCCAGCCGCGGCCGATCAATGCGCCCGTGCTGTCGACCGGTGCCGGTCCCAACTACAGCTGCACCACGACGCCGATCACACCGCTGACCGATGTCACCCAGGCGGCAGGGCTGACGGCGATCAAGGCGGCGATCGACCTGATGCAGCCGAACGGCAACACCAATGTGCCGGAAGGCATGGCCTGGGGCTGGCGCACCGTATCGAGCACCGAGCCCTTCACCGAAGGGCGGCCAGAGAGCGAGCGCGGCAATGACAAGGTCGTCATCGTGCTCACCGACGGCGAGAATACCTATTCGACGGTCAGCAGCGACCCGGCCGGCAACAAGTCGACCTATGCCGCCTATGGATACACCGGCCTCGCCTATCACGGCACGGCCTTGACCCGGCTGTTCACCGGCACGTCGAGCGCCATCGGCCAGTTCAACTATACGTCCAGCAACTACACCGCCGCGCTCAACGAGCAGATGGCGAGCCTGTGCGACAACGCCAAGGCGGCCAACATCATGGTGATGACCGTCGCGCTCGACATGTCCTTGACGGATTCCGGCGACAAGAAGGCGATGGACGCGCTGAAGGCCTGCTCTTCCGACTCTCGCTTCCGCAAGGATCCGATCGACCCCAGCAAGCCGGCCAAGCTGTTCTGGAACGCGACCGGCGCTACGCTGTCGGACAATTTCAAGGAAATTGCGAACGAATTGTCGAATTTGCGCGTGGTGGGGTAAGGCACATCAAAGGATGCCGGTGCGTTGAAGATCGTCCTTCGCCATGCCGATCCTATAAGCTCGCCTCGTCCGGCGGCCTCGTCGTCGGTAAGTAGAAGGCTACAAAAGCCTTGGAGATGAGTGCCTTCGTTTGAGACTGTGCAGCGCACGTCCATTTGGACGTGACCGCGGAGGCAGGCCGAGACTACCCACCAACCTGCGGCATGCCACCCTGGCGCAACGGCCGGCGCCGGCAAGCCCTTGTGCGCGTTCGCGGCGCAAGGCACAAGTCGGTGCTCGCCGGCATCGGACCGTCCCTGCCGCATGCGCTGGAGTCAAGCAATGCCCGACGTCGCCAACCATCTGACCTTCGCGCTGGTCTGCCTCGGCATGGTGCTGACGCCGGGGCCGAACATGATCTACCTGATCTCGCGTTCGCTGTCGCAAGGGCCGAAGGCCGGGCTGATCTCGCTTGGCGGCGTCGCCTGCGGTTTCCTGTTCTACGTGGTCTCGGCGGCCTTCGGCATCACCGCGCTGCTGCTTGCCGTGCCCTTCGCCTATGACGTGCTGCGCATTTCCGGCGCGCTCTATCTTCTGTGGCTCGCCTGGCAAGCGGTGAGGCCCGGCGGGCGCTCGCCGTTCCACGTCCGCGAGATGCCGAAGGACAGGCCGCGCAAGCTGTTCGCGATGGGGCTTATGACCAACCTGCTCAACCCCAAGGTGGCGGTGCTCTACCTTTCGCTGCTGCCGCAGTTCATCAACCCGGCCAAGGGCCATGTCCTGTCGCAGCTTCTGGTGCTGGGCGTCACCCAGATCTCGATCAGCCTCACCGTCAATGCCATCATCGCGGTGACAGCCGGCTCGATCGCGACCTTCCTCGCCGGACGACCGCTGTGGATGGTCATCCAGCGCTGGATGATGGGCACGGTGCTGGCGGCGCTGGCTCTGAGGATGGCAACCGAAGCGCAGCGCTGACGGGGCGTGCCGATATTCAGGTCTTGTTGCGCGCCAGCTGCCGCTGTGGCCTGGCAGGCTTGGCCAACCATTTGTGCAGCATTTTACAATTCAAGCATTTTATCATTTGCTTAAATTGCTCGTAGAGACCCCTGGCGTATCACTTGAGCTTTACAGAGTTCGGCGAGGGGCAATGTTCGCATTGAAACGCTTCCGGGCCTCCGAGCGCGGCAACTTCGCCATGGGGACCGCCATAGCGATGCTGCCGATAATGCTTGGCGTGGCCGGCACCATCGATCTGGTGGGCACCAGCGACGACGCAGCGCAGTTGCAGAACTCGCTGGACGCGGCCGGGCTTGCCGTCGCCACGAAGTACTCAGCCGGGATGACAGCCGGTGACGTCCAGTCGCTTGGGCTGACATTTTTTGCGGCCAACATGAGCGCCGCCGACCAGCAGGAATATTCAGGCAGCGTCTCCGCCTTTTCGGCAGCCGCCAGTGGGAGCCCGAGCGCCTATTACATCTCGCTTTCGTCCAGCATCAGCCGGCCAAGCTTCCTCAGCGGCGCGGCCTCGTGGCAGGCCAACCGCTCGGCCAAGGTCAAGATGAACCCGGGTGCACAGGCCTGCGTGCTGGCGCTCGATCCGCATGTGTCTTCAGCGGTGAGCCTGCAAGGCTCGACCAATGTCACGATGAGCAGTTGCGTGATCGCCGCGAACTCCGACGCGTCCGATGCCGTCAGCAGAGGTGGCTCCGCCCTGGTCTCGGCGGCATGCGTCTCGACGGTCGGCGGCACTTCCGGCCTTTCGCCACCAAGCGCCAATCTCACCTGCGGAACGCCGCTCGAGCATCAATACGCGTCTTTCGATCCCCTGGCCGACGTCGTTCCCCCCGACTACACGTTGTGTTTGCCGGTCCCCAAGGGCAAGACCTACACGCTGGCGCCCGGCACCTATTGCGACAAGACATTGTCGGGTAACATCACGCTTGAGCCTGGCGTCTACATAATGCGCGGCACCGCCATCAAACCCGGGGGCAACGGCAGCCTGACCGGCCAGGGGGTGACGATATTCCTCATGGAGGGCGCGCAGATTTACATAAATGCCAATGAGCAGGTGAACCTTTCCCCGCCCACCAGCGGTCCCTATGCCGGCATCACCATCTTCGAAAACCACGAAAACACGTCGGCCTTGACGTTGAATGGCGGCGCCAATTCCGTGATCAGCGGTTTCGTCTACGCGCCGGACGCGCCCGTTAGCTATGCCGGCAACTCCGACATGAGCGGCCAGGGAGACTGCCTGAGGCTTGTCGGCAAGACCGTGCAGATGACCGGAAACTCATCCATCAAAACGGACTGCTCAGCCGTGCTTGGAAGTCGCGAGATGTATGCCAGCCGCCTCATCACGCTCGTGAAATAAGGAGTATTCGTTGGGCGGCGCCAGGCGCGCTGGCGCCGCACAATAGCAGCTCTAGGCCGCGAAGCGTTCGATCACCTCGGCCAGCGGGACATGCCCAAGGCAGGCACCCGAACCCACAGGCTTTCTGCCATCCTCTACGGCGAGCGCGTATTGCACGACCGGATCGGCCTGGATGCGCTCGCGCAAAGCGGCAAGCCTGGGATAGTCGGCGCCCTCGATCGCCTGGTGGAACTCGGCCCAGCGCGCCACGCCGATCAGCGTGGTGTCGGCCAGCGTCAGCCGATCGCCGACCAGGAAGTCGGTCCCGTTGATCATCGCCTCGAGCCGGTCGTGGCGTTCGGCAACGGCCTTGCGACCAAAGTCGCGCAAGGTTGCCTGCAAGACTGGGTCCGGCGACGTCATTTCCAACGCCGCCCAGAGCGGCATGAAAGCGGCGGTAAATCCGGTGTTCACAAAAGCCATGAGTTGATGCATCCGATCGGCTTCCTGCGTGCGCGGGTCGAAGCTGATGCGCCGGTTTGTATCGCGGGCCTCGAGCCATGCGGCGATCGCCATGGTCTCGGTCAGCACCTTGCCTTCGTCGGTGATCAGCACCGGCGTTTCCTGCCGGCCGTTGATGCTGGCATAGGCTTCGTTCTTCATGTCGGCCAGCATGTCCACCCGGCACAGCCGGTAGGGTAGCCCGAGGCGTTCGAAGGCAGCGACGAGCCCCATCGAGCTTCCCGCCGGGAAGCCGTAAAGGAGGATAGGTTCCATTTGTTGTCTCTTCCATGTTCGAGGATCACGCCGCGCAGCGAAACTTGACCCTAAACGCTGGTCGCCCCATGTAAATTACGCACTATTCTGTAACCACGCCCCCAGGTCCCCAATGAAAGATGTCATTTCGTGCTGCCCGATCGAAGAGACCATGCGCGTGCTCAGCGGCCGCTGGCCGACCTTGCTGCTCTATTATCTGAAGGACGGGACCAAACGCTTCAGCGAGCTCCGGCGTGACAATCCGACCGTGTCGCATCGCATTCTGGCGCTGGAGTTGCGCAAGCTGGAGGACGCCGGCATCGTGCGGCGCACGGCGCATCAGGGCTATCCGCTGCGCGTCGACTACGACCTCACGGAAGCGGGCCGCGGGCTTGTGCCGCTGATCGATGCGCTCGGCGCCTGGTGGGAGCATACGCAAGACGACCGGATCGGCCAAGGTTCGCCCGCCGCGAAAGCCGCCTAGGACCAGGCGCGTCGGGAGATTTTCGTCGCCCTGCCCGGCAAAAGCCATGATCGCCATTATGTCAGGCGGGCATGACCGTTGCTAGAATCGAAACCCACCAGATCCCGGACCTGAACAGGCGCCTGCTGCTCAAAGGCGCTGGCATAGCCGCTTTGGCCGGGCTCGCCGCATGCTCGACCACTGTGCTGCCGACCGGAGAAGGCGCCGGGGTCTCCTCCTCCGCCACCGGGACGCTCGCCGGCATCCGGTCTTCGGCCGGGCTCCCGCCACTGGCGGCCGATGCGCAGCTCGAACAGGCGGCGCTGCAGCAGGCCGGCTATATGGCGTCACGTGCCCGCATGAGCCACACCACCGGCTGGGGCAAGGACTTCGCCTCGCGCATGAAGGACAACGGCGTACGCGGCGCCGCAGGCGAGAACATCGCCGAGGGCCGCTTCGACCTGCAGAAGCTGTTCGACATCTGGATGCATTCGGACGGCCACCGCCGCAACATGCTCGACCCGGACTTTTCCCGCTTCGGCCTCGCCTATGTGCGCGACGGCCGCGATCCGAGCCTGCGCTACTGGAGCCTCGTGCTCGGGAGATAGGCCTCGCCTATCCCTGTTTTGTCGTCAGAGTTCCCGACGCCGGAACGCCTTGGCCGTCATCCGCCACGCTCGCCGTGTGGAGCAGTTTCTCGATGCCCTGGGCAGAGACCGGCTTGCTGAAATGATAGCCCTGCATTTCATCGCAATTGTTCTTGCGCAGGAAGGCCACCTGGTCGTCTGTCTCGACTCCCTCGGCAATGACCCTAAGATGCAGATTCTGACCCAGTGAAATCACGGCGCTGGCGACAGCCTGATCGTTCTCGTCGGCGGCGAGATCCTTGATGAATGACTTGTCGATCTTCAGCCGCGCCACGGGAAAGGTCTTGAGCGCGCTGAGGCTGGAATAGCCTGTTCCGAAATCGTCGATCGAAATCTGAACCCCCAGGCTCTGCAAGGCGTCCATCGTCGCGACCGCCAATTCGACGTCCTGCATGATAAGGCTCTCGGTTACCTCGAGCTCGAGATGTCTGGCCTCCAGGCCGCTGTCCGTCAGCGCGTTCACGACACGGCCAATCAGGTTCGGTTCCCTGAATTGCCGCGCCGAGACGTTTACGCATACGGTCAGGGGTGGCAGACCGGCATCCTGCCAGGCCTTGTTCTGCCGACAGGCTTCGTGCAGGACCCAGTCGCCGATCGGTACGATCAGCCCGGTCTCCTCGGCGGTCGGAATGAACGTGTCCGGCGCCACCATGCCTCGCGTCGGATGCTTCCAACGCAGCAAAGCCTCGACCGCAAAGACGTCTCCTGAGCGAAGATCGACCTGCGGCTGATAGAGCAGAATGAATTCCGAGCGAGCCAGGGCATTTCGCAACTCCTCCTGAAGCAGGAATTTCTCATGCGCCCTGGTGTTGAACTCGGGAGCGTAGAACTGGAAATTGTCGCGGCCGAATTCCTTCGCGCGGTACATGGCAGCATCGGCATTGGCCAGCAGCTGATCTGGATTCGTCCCATCCTTGGGATAGTTGGCGATGCCGATGCTGGCCGTCGCCCTCAGCCGATGCCTTCCCAGATGAACCGGCTCCGCGATCGCTGCCCGGATCTTTTGCAGGGTCTCGGAGATCAGATCGACATTCGTCGGCTGGTCGAACAGGACTATGACGAACTCGTCGCCGCCAAGCCGCACGACTGTGTCGGTCGGCCTTACGCATTCGACCATGCGGTTGGCGACGGTCTTCAGCAGTACGTCGCCGGCGTTGTGGCCGAGCGTGTCGTTGACGAGTTTGAAATTGTCGAGGTCGATGAACACCACCGTCACCCAGCGATCGTACCGCTGCGCATAGAGCAGAGCCTGCGAGAGCCGGTCCTCGAGCAGAGCGCGATTTGGAAGCCCTGTCAGCACATCATGGTTGGCCATGAAATGAATCTGGTCTTCAGCCAGTTTGCGCTCGATGGCGATCCCTGCAATCCGTGTCGTGAAGTCGATCAGCCGCGTTTCGGCCTCGGTCGGTTCGCGCACCGTCATCGAATACATCGCAAAGACACCGAGCACGGCGCCTTGATGCGATAGGATCGGGGTCGACCAGCAGGAACGATAGCCGAAGGGCGCCACCACCTGACGGTATTCTTCCCAAAGCGGGTCCTGCATGATGTCCGCGACGATGACCGGCTCCCGCCGGTAGACGGCGGTGCCACATGATCCAACCTTGGGGCCGATGGCGATCCCGTCGATGGCATCGGTATATTCTTTCGCCAGGCTCGGCGCGCCGCCGTGCCGCAAATGGCTGCCGTCCTTGTCGAGCAGCAGGACGGAACCGAATATCCCCGTCAACTGCGACTCGACGAGGCGCATCAGACGGTCGAGCACGTCTTCGAGCAGGGCGCTCATTGCGATCATTTCCAGGATATGCGCCTGCCCGTCCCGAAGGACGTCCGCCTGCTTGCGTGCGGTGACATCGTGAGCGATGCCAACCAGTCCGATGACGTCATTCTGGGCATTGCGCAGCGGCACCTTTGTCGATGACACCCACTTGCCGGCGCCCAATGCATCGACAATGAACTCTTCCTTGTCGATCATTGGTTGCCCGCTGCTGAGCACGTTCTGCTCCACAGCGCGAAATTTCCGAGCAAGTTCCGGGGCATGGAGATCAAAATCGGTCAAACCGACCATGTCGCTGGTCTTCTCCCTTCCGCTGTCGAGCGCGAGAGCCCTGTTCGCCACGATGAAGCGGCTTTCCGTGTCCTTGACCCAGAGATAGTCGGGCACCCAGTCGATCAGCGTTTGCAGCGAGATGCGCTCAGCGGCGATCTGTCGATTGGCAGCGAGCGCCGTAATGTCCTCATGCGTGGCCACCCAACTGCCGTCGGGCATAGGCTGGTGGCAGACCTGAATTGTCCGACCGTCGGCGAGGTTGGCGGTCCATACTCTTGGTGCCGTGCCCGAATTGGCGGAGCGGGCCAATGCAAGATAGGCGTCGGCATCGGTCGCGGAGGTTCCGACAGCGACGCGAAGTGCGACGATTTCCCGGAGCGTTAGCCCCGGCCGCAATTGCTCAGGCGCAATGTGGTAGATTTCCGCATAGCGGCGGTTGGACAGGATCAGCCGTTCACCGGCGTCGAAAAAGCAGATGCCCTGCGAAACGTTGTCGATCGCCGTCTCAAATCGCAGCGCCTGCCCTTCGAGCGATGCGATCCTGGCTCGAAGATCGCGCTCGAGCGTTTCGTATGAAGCCATCGTCAGCTTTGCCAGCGCCGCAAGATTGGCCGACTCGGGTGCTTCGGCGGCTTTCCTGGATGATTTCGTGCCCAAACAGAGTTCCTCCAGTTTGGTGCCGGCGCAAAGCAACACGGCTCGCCTTCAACCCAAAAGCGACCGCATCGTGATCGATATATACTAATGGTAGGTGAACCGGGAGCGGTAGGTTGTGTCTATCTGAAAATCCTGGCGCTGTTCCCTAGCCACGATTTTTTGAGTCCCGGATGCAGGCGCGGCCGCTACGCCGCGCCGGTCAGAGCAGTTTAGCGTCTGGTAGAACCGCTGAACTGGTCTGACTATTTGTTTGTACGCAATTCCGGACGGAAAACCGTTTCACACTTTTCCTGGAATTGCGTCAGCAAACGTCAGTCCATATGCGCTGCTGACGCGCCGCCCGCCGGCGCCGCCTTCGGCTTGCGCAGCAGGAAGACGAACGGAATGGCAAGCAGCGTCATCACCATCAGGATTTTGAAATCGTTGACGTAGGAGATCATCATCGCCTGGATGTTGACCAGCCGATCGATCTGCGACAGCGCCGTCGGATCGCCGCTCGCCGCCGCCGGCGAAGCGGCCCAGAGATTTGGGTTGAACGGGTTGATGAAGGCCGAAAGCTCGGTGTGGTTGATCTGGGTGTTGCGCACCATCAGGACCGTCACCACCGACACGCCGATCGAGGAGCCGAGATTGCGCACCAGGCTGAACAGCGCGGTGGCATCGGTGCGGTAGCGCGCGTCGAGCGTGGCGAAGGCGACCGTCGACAGCGGCACGAACACCATTCCCATGCCCAGCCCCTGGATGACGCCGGAACTGAGGATGAGCCAGTTATCCATCTGCGGCGAGAAGCTGGACATGGTGTAGAGCGATTGCGCGGTCAAAAGGAAGCCGATGACGACGAGGATGCGGGCGTCGATCTTGCTCATGAGCCGCCCGACGACGAGCATCGAAATCATCGTGCCTACGCCGCGGGGACCGATGACGACGCCGATGGTCATGGTGGGATAACCGAAGATGGTCGACAGCATCGGGGGCAGCAGCGACATCGAGGCCAGGATGAGCACGCCCATGACGAAGATGAACGCCAGGCCGGTCACGAAATTGCGGTCGAGGAAGATCTTGGGATCGATGAACGGGTGCTCGGCCGTCACTGTGTGGATGGTGAACACCCAGAAGCCGGTGATGGCCAGGCCGAGCTCGATCCAGATCTCGACCGAGGAAAACCAGTCGACCTCGCCGCCGCGATCCAGCATCAGCTGCAATGCGCCGACGCCGAGCGATATCATGGCGAAGCCGAAGAAATCGAAGCTGCGCACCCGCCGGGCAACGGCCGGCAGATAGGCGGCCATGCCAAGGAAGGCGAGGATGCCGACCGGCAGGTTGATGAAGAACACCCAGCGCCAGTTGAAATTCTCGGTCAGCCAGCCGCCCAGCGTCGGGCCCAGGATCGGCCCCAGCATGATGCCCGCGCCCCAGATCGCCATCGCCTGGCCGTGGCGCTCCTTCGGGTTGATGTCGAGCAGGAAGGTCTGCGACAGCGGTACGATCGCGGCACCGAACACGCCTTGCATCAACCGGAACAGGACGATGGTCTCGAGGCTCCACGCCAGGCCGCACAGCATGGAGAAGATGGTGAAGCCGACGACGGCCGTCAGGAACAGTTCCTTGCGGCCGAGGCGGTCGGCCAGCCAGCCGGTGACCGGCGTCATGATCGCGGCGGCGACGATGTAGGAGGTCAGCACCCAGTTGATGTTGTCCGGCGAGGCGCCGAGATCGCCGGTCATGGTCGGCAGCGCGACGTTGGCGATGGTGGTGTCGAGCGCCTGCATGACCGTCGCCAGCATGAGCGCGACCGTGATCAGGCCGCGGTGCGGCACGTCTCGAAAGGGCTCTGGGCTGCTCATGATGCCAATCTTCCAGCAGGTAACAAAAACGTGTACACGAAGGTTTCCGGGCGGCGAGGCCTTGGAGAGACCCTCATCGCGGTGGGACGCGACTATCGATGTGGGGGTTACATCGACCGAGCGTCTCGTTTGTACGGGCGCCGCCGCCCGGAAACCTGAGGACCGAAGGATCCCATGCCGAAGGATCGGAGGTTTCGATCAAGCCGCAACGCCGGCCGGCTCCAACCTCTCCTTCCCACTCCTCCCACGGCCCCTGCCATTCACATCCACCGCCGGTCCGGGGGGCTTCCGGCATTGTTCAACCGGCCGCCAAGGCGCCCGGGATCGTCTTTTACTCAGCCGCCTCGCCGGCCGTGGCGTGGCCGAAGATCTTCGGCAGGCCGCGCGCAACGCCTGTGTCGACGGTGACGGTGGCGCTCATGCCGGTGCGCAGCGCCATTTTTGCGTCAGGATCGGTCAGTTCCAGGCGCACCGGAATACGCTGGGTGACCTTGACCCAGTTGCCGGTGGCGTTCTGCGCCGGCAGCAGCGAGAACTCCGCCCCGGTGCCGGCGCCGATCGCCTTGACGGTGGCCTCGAAGGTCTTGCCCGGATAGGTGTCGACGATGATCTCCGCCTTCTGGCCCGGCTTCATGTGGGTAAGCTGGGTCTCCTTGAAATTGGCGTCGATCCAGGTGTCGCCGGTCTCGACCAGCGTGAACAGTGGCGTGCCGACGGCGACATATTGGCCGGGCTTGAACGAGGAAGCCTGGCTGATGACGCCATCCGCCGGCGCCGTGACCGTGGTCTGCGCCAGGTCATAGGCGGCCTTGTCGCGCGCGGCGAGCGCTGCCATCACCGTCGGGTGCTTGTCGGTCTCGATATCCGGGTTGCCGCCGAGTGCCGCCTTGGCGCTGATGATGCCCTGCTCGGCTACCGCGAGCTGCTGCCTGGCCTTGTCGAGGTCATTCTTCGCCTCGTCCAGCGACGATTTGGCGTTGATGCCCTTCTGGGCAAGGTCGGCGGCGCGGTCATATTGCGACTGCGCGTAGGCGACTTCGCTGGTGTCGGACTTCTCCTGAGCCATCGCCTGGCTGTAGGCGGCGCGCAACTGCTCGACATTGAGGCGCGCGGTGGCGACCGCCGCGTCGGCCTGGGCGAGCGCGATCCGGTAGGATTCGGGATCGACGGCGAACAGCACGTCACCCTGCTTGACGAGTTGGTTGTCAGCGATGCCGACCTTGACGATGCGGCCCGCCGTGTCGGACGCGATTGACACCTTGGCCTGCTGCAGGTTGGCGTTCTCGGTCTCCTGGTAGCGGCCGCCGGTAACCCAGACGTAAGCACCGCCGGCAAGGAGCGCCGCGGGCAGCGCGACCATCAGGAGAAAACGGCCGGCGCGGCGCTTCTTCTTCGGCGCCACTGGTGCCGGCTGCGGCGTTGGGGTCACCGCCACCGGGGCGGGCTGCGCCGGGGTTTCGGCGACCGGCTGCGCCGGCGCCTCGGCGACCGGCTGCGCCGGCGCCTCCATCTCCAACCTGGCGGCCTTCTCGTCTACCTTGGCTACCGCGTTCATGCTGCTGCGCCTTCCGTACTTTTCACTTTTCCGAGGACGGCGTCTCGCCGTCCGCAAGATTCTGCACGATCGCGTCCAGTGCCCGGATCAGGGCCCGGCGATCTTCCGGCGAAACGCCGACCAGCGATTCCTCATAGACCTCGCCGGCAAGGCTCTTGACGTGGGCATAGGCCTCGCTCGCCTTGGCGGTCGGGAAGATCATGCGAACGCGGCGGTCGGCCGCGTCGGAACGGCGCTCGATCCAGCCGCCCTCCTCCATCCGGTCGACGAGGCGCGAAACGCTGATCGGCTCGATTTCGAGCAGTTCAGCCAGTCGCGCCTGCGCGACACCCGCCTCCTTGGCGACGCGGACCAGAAGCCGCCATTGCGCCGAGGAAAGGCCGAAGCCGCTGGCGCGCGCCTCGAAGCGCTTGCGCATCAGGCGCTGCACGTCGTGGATCAGGAAGCCCAGTCTGTCGATGCCGTCGGAAACCATGAGCGGCATATATAATAAGCGTGCTTACTATTCAAGGCAGCGGTGTTGATCCAGAAGCCGGCAACTGTGGATGGCAGACCCGCGACGCCGGCATGGTTAGCGGCTGGTGAACGTCCTGCGAGGCTCGCGCCCTCAGCCGGAGCCCATCGACGCCGGCAACGGCTTTTTGATTGAGTTTGTTCGCATGCGCCGCATCTGCCAGTTCTGATATGTCATAACGTTACGTGCCAATCTCTGTTTTGTGCTGTCAACCGGCCTCGACGAGCCTGGCAGGGCGCCGATCCCAAAACATCGGAAAATTTTCAGAAACCGTTCGGGATTTCGCGGACCTGAAACGCGAAAAGGGATCGGGCTGGCAAACGACAGGCAGCAACGCCCGATCGCTCCCAGCCAACGCATTTTTTCGGTCGCCGCATCGTCGCGCGCGGCCGCAACCTTGGTCATGGAGACAACATGATTGCTACCCTTCTCCACAACAGGCCGCTGAGGCGCCGCCTTCTCGCCGGATCGATCGCCGTCCTTGCCTGCGGCGCCGCGATGGTCTGGCATGGCGCCAGGAGCGAGGCCTCGAACGCAAAGCCCGACGCGCCAGAGACGAAGCTCGTCAAGACGATAGCGGTGGCGCCGGTAGCCAATGCCGACACCCGCACCGCCATCGGTGAAATCCGCCCACGGCTCGAGAGCGACCTTGGTTTTCGCGTTTCCGGCAAGCTCGTCGAACGCATGGCGGAGATCGGCTCGACCGTGAACAAGGGCGAGGTGCTCGCCCGCATCGACGACCAGGACTACCGCAACCGGCTGCTTAGCGCCGAGGCGGATGTCGCGGCGGCGCAAGCCGTGCTGGTCGAGGCGAGTGCCGCCGAGGCCCGCATCGGCGCGCTGCTGGCCAAGGGTTTTACAACGCGCGCCAGCTATGACGCGACGCTGAAGAATTTGCGCTCGGCCGAGGCGAAGCTGAAGTCGGCGAACATCGCTTACGAAATGGCGAAGGACCAACTCGGATATACCGAACTGCATGCCGATTTCGACGGCATCGTCACCGCGACCGGCGCCGAAGCCGGCCAGTCCGTCAATGTCGGGCAGATGGTGGCGCGCGTCGCCGATCCAAACAGCCGCGACGCGGTATTCTCGATCGCCGAGGCCGCCTTCGCGAACACGCCTGATACGAAGCGGCCGCCGAAGGTCACGGTCTCGCTGCTCAGCAATCCGGCGATCACGGCGACGGGCACCGTGCGCGAGATCGCGCCGGTGGCCGATGCCGCGACCCGCACCTTCGAGGTCAAGGTCTCGCTCGAGGGCGCGCCCGACGAAATGCGCTTCGGCGCAAGCGTCGCCGGCCGCGCCGAAATCGCCGGCGCGCCGGTCGTCATGCTGCCGGGAAGCGCACTGTTCGACAAGGACGGCAGGCCGGCCGTCTGGGTCGTCACCGCCACATCCGCCGTCGAGCTCAGGCCCGTCGCCATTGCCCGCTACGAGACCGACCGCGTCGTCGTCCGCGATGGGCTGGCCAAAGGCGACATCGTCGTCACCGCCGGCGTCAACCGGCTGCGGGAACATGAAAAAGTCCGTATCGTTGAAGGGGAAGAGAAATGAGCATGTCCAAGACCAAGGTCCTGATCGCCGGTGCCGGCCCGACCGGGCTGACGCTCGCGCTGTGGCTGACCAGACTCGGCGTGCCGGTGCGCATCTTCGACAAGGCCGCCGCTCCCGGCGAAACCTCTCGGGCGCTTGCCGTCCAGGCGCGCACGCTGGAGTTCCACCGCCAGATCGGCATCGTCGACGACGTGCTCGCCGCCGGCGTGCGGCTGGAGCGGCTGACCCTCCACACGCCGGCCGGCGTCGCGGCGAGGCTGCCGCTGTCGGATTTCGGCCGCGGCATCAGCCTCTACTCCTTCGCCTTCGCGCTGCCGCAGGACATCCACGAGCGCGTGCTGATCACGCATCTCGAGCGCGCCGGCGTCGAGGTCGAGCGCGGCACCGAGCTTGTCGCCTTCCAGGACAAGGGCGAAGCGGTCATCGCCACGCTGTCCCGGGACGGCCGCCCCGAGACCGTCAGCGCCGCCTATCTCGCCGGTTGCGACGGCGCCCGCAGCGCCGTGCGCCATGGGCTGAACATCGGCTTCCCCGGCGGCACCTACGAACAGTCGTTCTACGTCGCCGACGTCAAAGGCAGCGGCGAAATCACGCCCAACGGCATGGACACGACGATCAGCAGCTATGGCTTCGCCATCGTTATGCCTGTCCGGCAGTCGGGTTCGGTCAGGCTGATTGGCATCGTGCCGAAGGCGCATGAGGCCGACGAGACGATCACCTTCGAGGCGATCCGCGCCGATGTCGAACGCGACACCGGCGTCAAGGTCCATGAGGTCAACTGGTTCTCGACCTACCGCGTCCATCATCGCGTCGCGGAACGCTTCCGCGCCGGCCGCGTGTTCCTGTGCGGCGATGCCGGCCACATCCACAGCCCCGCCGGCGGCCAGGGCATGAACACCGGCATGGGCGATGCGGTGAACCTCGCCTGGAAGCTCGCCGCCGTGGTCCAGGGCCGCGCCGATGCCCGCCTGCTCGACAGCTATGAGCCGGAGCGCATCGCCTTCGCCCACAAGCTGATCGAAAGCACCGACAAGGTGTTCCGCTTCGTCACCAGCCGCTCGCGGCTCGTCGGTATTTTCCGGCGCTACCTGATGCCGAAGATCATGAACGTCGCGCTGCATACCTCGTTCGGCTCGCGTGCCTTCTTCGGCGTGATCTCGCAGGCGGCGATCGAGTACCGCGCCGGGCCGATCAGCGCGGGCACGGCCGGCAAGGTCAGCGGCGGCGACCGCCTGCCTTATGTGGTCGGCGCGAGGGGCGACAATTTCGAGCCGCTGCGCTCGCTGGACTGGCAGGTCCATGTCTATGGCGAGGTCAATTGCGATTTCCGGGCGATGCTCGCGCCGAGCGGCATTCCGGTCCACGCCTTCGCCTGGTCCGAAGCGGCCGGCAAAGCCGGCTTGCTGCGTGACGCCGCCTATCTGGTGAGGCCCGACGGCCATGTCGCGCTCGCCTCGCCCATCCAGGAGGCGGCGACTTTCCAGCGCTATCTCGCCGGCCTCGCCATCAGGCCGAGGACCGCCGAGCGCGCGCCTTACCGTGTGGCCGGCACCATGCACAGCCTGGCCTGAACCTCACGGCGTCCGCCTGACCGGCGGGCGCCGAGCATAACCCCGATCGTCATTTGTCCGCCAGCCGGCGCAGCCGGCCGCGCGCCGGGATGGCGCGCGCCATTCAACGGAGTTGCATCATGACCAGCTTCAACCTTTCCGAATGGGCGCTGCGCCACCGGAGCTTCGTCATCTACCTGATGATCGCTGCAGCACTTGCCGGCCTCTACGCCTATCAAGGCCTCGGCCGCGAGGAGGACCCGCCCTTCACCATCAAGACCATGGTGGTGAAGACGATGTGGCCCGGCGCCACGACCAGCGACACGGTCGAGCAGATCACCGACCGCATCGAGAAGAAGCTCGAGGAACTGCCCGATCTCGACTACGTAAAGAGCTACACCAAGCCCGGCGAATCCGTCGTGTTCGTCAACCTCAAGGACACGGTCGCGGGCGACCAGGTGCAGCCGCTCTGGTACCAGGTGCGCAAGAAGCTCGACGACATCAAGCCGACGCTGCCGTCCGGCGTCCAGGGCCCGTTTTACAATGACGAGTTCGGCGACACCTATTCGCTGATCTACGCGCTCACCTCCGACAGTCTCAGCCATCGCGAGCTGAAGGACTTGGCCAGCAGCCTGCGCGCCGGACTGCTCACCGTGAAGGATGTCGCCAAGGTCGACCTGGTCGGCCAGCAGGACGAGAAGATCTACCTCGAATTCTCGACGCGGAAGGTGGCGGCGCTCGGCCTCGACGTCGGCACGCTGTCGCAGGCGCTGCAGGCGCAAAACGAGCTGACGCCGAGCGGCACGGTCGATGCCGGTCCCGAGCGCATCGCCATCCGCGTCTCGGGCAGCTTCACCTCCGAGGAGAGCCTGAAGGCGATCAATTTCTACGCCAACGGCCACTATTTCCGGCTGGGCGACGTCGCCGAGGTCAAGCGCGCCTATTCCGATCCGCCGCAGCCGCTGTTCCGCTTCAACGGCAGGCCGGCGGTCGGCATCGCGATCTCGATGACTGCTGGCGGCGACGCACTGGCGCTCGGCGAAAACGTCAAGGAGAAGATGCACGAGATGGAGGCCGAGCTGCCGCTCGGCGCCGAGCTCGGCCTGGTCGCCGACCAGTCGCATGTGGTGGAAGAATCCGTCGGCGAGTTCACCAAAAGCCTCGGCGAAGCGATCGCTATCGTGCTTGCCGTCTCGCTGCTGGCGCTCGGCTGGCGCCCCGGCATCGTGGTCGCCGTCGCCATCCCGCTGGTGCTGGCGATCACCTTCGTCACCATGGAGTATTTCGGCATCTCGCTGCAGCGCATCTCGCTCGGCGCGCTGATCATCGCGCTCGGCTTGCTGGTCGACGACGCCATGATCGCCGTCGAGATGATGATCTCGCGCATGGAGGAAGGCCACGACAAGATCTCGGCCGCCACCTATGCCTATACGTCCACCGCCTTCCCGATGCTCACCGGCACGCTGGTGACGATCGCCGGCTTCGTGCCGGTCGGCTTCGCCAAGAGCGGCGCCGGCGAATACTGCTTCTCGCTGTTCGCGGTCGTCGGCATCGCGCTGGTCGTCTCCTGGATCGTGGCGGTGCTGTTCACGCCGCTCACTGGCGTGTTCCTTTTGCCCGATCGCATCAAGGGCCACGGCAGCCATCAGCCTTCGCGCATCGCCCGCGTCTTCCAGGCACTGCTCGAGATGGCGATGCGGGCGAAATGGCTGGTGCTGTCGGCGACCGCCGGGCTGTTCGCGCTGTCGGTCGTTGCCATGGGCTTCGTCGGCCAGGAGTTCTTCCCGAAGTCCGACCGGCCGGAGGTCATGGTCGACCTCACCCTGCCGCGCACCGCCTCGATCAAGGCGACCGGCGCGGTGGTGGAGCGCGTGGAAAAGCTGCTCGCCGCCGATCCGGACATCGACCATTGGAGCTTCTATGTCGGCCAGGGCGCGGTCCGCTTCTACCTGCCGCTCGACGCGCAGCTCGCCAATGACTTCTTCGCCCAGGCGGTGGTGGTGACCAAGGGTCACGCCGTGCGCCAGGCCGTCATCGACCGGCTGGAGAAGAAGCTGTCGACCGGCTTCGACGACGTCATGGCTCGCGTCACGCCGCTCGAGCTCGGCCCGCCGGTCGGCTGGCCGCTAAAATTCCGCGTCAGCGGTCCGGACCCGGACAAGACACGCAGCCTCGCGCAGCAGTTCGCGCAGGTGCTGGGGAGCGATGCCGCGGTGCGCAACATCAACTACGACTGGAACGAGCCGGCAAAGGTCATCAAGGTCGAGGTCGACCAGGACCGGGCGCGCGCACTTGGCATCTCCTCGCAGCAGCTTTCCGAGACGATCAACGCGGTCCTGTCGGGCTCGAAGATCACGCAGATGCGCGACGACACCTACCTCGTCGACATCATCGCCCGCGCCGTGGAACAGGAACGCGCCAGTATCGACACGCTGCGCGGCCTGACGATCAGCGCGTCGGGCGGACGCCGCGTGCCGCTCGAGCAGGTGGCGACGCTCTCCTACCAGACCGAACCGCCGCTGATCTGGCGCCGCGGCCGCCTGCCGACGGTGACCGTCCAGGCCGACGTCGCGCCGGGCAGCGATGCCGTCTCGGTGGCGCGCAAGCTCGGCACGGCGATCGACGCCTTCAAGGCGGAGCTGCCGGCCCGCTATAGCGTCGAGCAGGGCGGCGTCACGGAAGACAGCGCCAAGGCGCAGGCCAGCATCTTCGTGGTCTTCCCGCTGATGCTGTTCATCATGGCGACCGTGCTGATGATCCAGCTGATGAGCTTCCAGCGCCTGGTGCTGGTGCTGCTCACCGCACCGCTGGCGCTGATCGGCGTCGCCGGCGCGCTGCTCATCTCCGGCGCACCGATGGGCTTCGTCGCCATCCTCGGGGTGATGTCGCTGATCGGCATGGTGATCCGCAACTCGGTGATCCTGATCGCGCAGATCGACCAGCATATAGCCGCAGGCGAAGAGCCCTGGGCGGCAGTGATCAGCGCCACGACGCACCGGCTGCGGCCGATCCTGCTGACGGCGGCGGCCGCCATCCTCGGCATGATCCCGATCGCGCCGACCGTATTCTGGGGGCCGATGGCCTATGCGGTGATGGGCGGCCTGATGGTGGCGACGGTGCTGACGCTGGTCTTCCTGCCGACGCTCTACGTCACCTGGTTCGGCATCAAGGCGCCGACCGGAGCGACAGCCGCCACCGAGCCCGCCATGGCTATTGCCGAGCCGCAAGCCATCGCCGCCTGAGGCGGCGACGCGTTCCGACAAGCCACGGCGGAATGCCGCCGTGGCAGCCAAACACGAAACCGAAGGAAAACGACCATGACCCCGTTCTTTGGAAACCTGCTCATCCGCGTCAACGCCTGCTTCCTGATCGTCGCATCGGCCGGCGGGCTCGCCACCGACATTGCCGGCTCCTTCTTCGGGCGCGGCGCCGAAGCCATACTGCTCGCCGACGCACCCGGCACCGGCATCGGCTTCATCGAGGCGCACGGACTGGCCCTGATCATCGGGGCCACGCTCTCGCGCATCGCCTATTCGCGGACCTGGCATGCCTTCCTGGCTGCCGTCCACATGCTGCTCGGAACGGCAAACCTGTTGTTCTGGCAGTTCTTCATCGCCGCCGACGTGCTCGTCGTCGGCTACGTCACAACCGCGGCGCACTTTCTGTTCGTGGTTGCTCACCTCGCGGCTCTGGCGGGCACCGCCCGGCTTGCCGCGTCCCCCCGTTGAACTTCGATCGAGCCTTAAGGAGAGAGAAAATGCGTTTGAAATCCATGACGAAAATTCGTTCGGCCGCGGCCCTGCTCGCCATCGGCATGGCCGCCGTCGAGATCATCGGCGGCACGGTGCCGGCGCTGTCGCTGGTCGGCACGGCCGAGGCCCGCGTCGGCCATCCCTGGACGCCGCGCAGCGCCGCCGGTGTCGCCCGCCGCAATACGACATGGCGGGTGCTGAGGCACACCACTGCCTGGGTCGCGACCTTGCCGGCCGGCTGCGTCCGCACCAAGGTCAACGGCTTCGACGTCTGGCGTTGCGGCGGCACCTACTACCGGGCCTATCAGGGCCGCTACATCGTGGTCGTCGTCGATTGACGATCGGCCTCAGGCTAAACCTCGCCGAGGGCAAGTCGCACGCCTTCGGCGAGATGCTCGGCATCGGCCCGGTTCTCGAAGGGCACGCCGCGCAACGCGTAGTCGAGCGGCGCAAAAGCATCGCCCTCCTCGATGAGGGCGATCTGCCGCCGCGCCCTTTCCATGTCGCCCATCTGGGCATAGCAGGCCGCCAGCCGCGTCCGGATCCAGGGCGCCGGACGCGTGGCCAGCTCCAGCGCTTCCGCCGCCTGCCGGTATTCCCCCATCATGTAGAGCGCCAGCGCACGGTCGAACTGGTACCAGTGCGGGTGCAAGGGATCGATGCGGATGCCGCGCGCCAGCCAGGTCAGCGCCTCCAGCGGCCGGCCGCGCATGGTCAGCAGCATGCCCATCTGCTCGATGCTGTCGGCATCGCAGGGATTGAGCTGCAGCGCGATGCGCATGTGGTGCTCGGCCGCCTCGTGGTCGCGCATGTAGAGGCGGATCAGCGATTGCACGCGGTGGCCGGTCGGCTGGTCCGGCGACAAGGCCAGGCCCTTGTCGGCAAGGTCACGCGCGTTCTGCAGCACCGCGTCGCTGGCGCGGCCGAACTCCCCGTCCAGCGAGCGCGCCAGGGCGAGATAGGTGTAGGCCAGCCCATAATTCGGATCCTTGGCGATGGCCGCCTCGAACAATGCCTCGGCGCCGCGCTGGTCGGTCTGGGCCGGATCGCGCAGCAGCGCAAAACCGCGCAGCAGAAGCTCATAGGCGGCGAGGCTGGTCACCGGCTTGCGTGAGGCCTGTTCCAGCCCGGCATTGGTGACCCGCGTGACCAGCCGGCTGACGATCTGCTCGACGATCTCGCCTCCGGTCGCGAACAGACCAGCGCCCTGCGACTGGTAGCGGTCGCCCCAGAGCTGGCTGGCGGTCGCGATGTCGACCAGGCTGACGGCCACCACGACATGCTCGCCTTGCCGGCGCAGCGACCCTTCGACCAGGTAGTCGGCGCCGATGCGGGCACGGATCTGCGGCCACTCGCCACGGCCGAAGGAGGAGAAGGAAAAGCTCGAATTGCGCGCCAGCACGGTGACTGTACCGAAGCGGGCCACGCCGTTGATCAGATCCTCGGCAAAGCCGTCGACCATCGCTTCGTCGGCCGGATTGCCGCTCTCGTTGCGAAAGCGAACGACCGCCACGATCGGCTGGGAGCTCATCTCGGGCGGGGGTTCCGCCTCCCCGGCAAGCATGTAGCCGCGCTTGGAGACGGTGCGCACCATTTCCTCGCCAAGCACCTTGCGGATTTCGCGCACCGACTGCGTGAGCGAGTCCTCGGTGACGTAGACGCCCGGCCAGACAACGTCCATCAACTCCGCTTTCGGCACGACACGGCCCATGTTTCGGGCAAGATGCGAAAGCAGGGCGTAGGCCTTCGGGCGCAGGAACAGCGGCTCGTTGACGCCGCGCAACGTGCCCATGGCGAGGTCGAGCGTGAACCCGCCAAACCGGTATACCTGATCGGCAGCCGCCGTGGTCATCGGGACGCCCCTTCCCCGGACACTGGATCATGCCGCTTCGATTCCCACATCGACGGGGCATGACCGACGCATTATTGCGCAGTGCGCAATTTGGATCAAACTGACTGTCCGCGCGGGCATTATCGTCGGCCGGCCAAATGCGAGGAACCATGCACCCGACCGAGAAAGCGCTGTGGTTTGTCGAAAGCCATCTGCCGGACGCGATTTCGCTTGACGATGTCGCGCAAAGCAGCGGCGTGTCGCGTTTCCATGTGACGCGCGCGTTCGGCGCCGCCACCGGGCGCTCGGTGATGGGCTACATGCGCGCGCGCCGCCTGAGCGAGGCGGCGCGCAAGCTTGCCGGCGGCGCGCCCGATATTCTTTCGGTCGCGCTCGAAGCTGGCTACGGCTCGCATGAGGCTTTCACCCGCGCCTTCCGCGACCAGTTCGGCACCACGCCGGAACTGGTGCGCGCGCAAGGCTCGACCAACACCCTAGACCTCGTGGAGCCGATCCTGATGGACCAGTCGTTTCTCAGCAATCTCGAACCGCCGCGCTTCGAGACCAGCCGCCCCTTCCTCATCGCCGGGCTCGGCGTACGCTATAGCTGCGAGACAAGCGCCGGCATTCCGATGCTGTGGCAGCGTTTCGGACCCTATATCGGCAACATCCCCGGCGAGACCGGCGACGTCGCCTACGGCGTCTGCGTCAACGGCGACGACGCCGGCAATTTCGACTATG
Source organism: Mesorhizobium sp. M4B.F.Ca.ET.058.02.1.1 (assembly GCF_003952505.1). NCBI lineage: Bacteria > Pseudomonadati > Pseudomonadota > Alphaproteobacteria > Hyphomicrobiales > Phyllobacteriaceae > Mesorhizobium > Mesorhizobium sp. M4B.F.Ca.ET.058.02.1.1. The sequence goes on from NZ_CP034450.1 coordinate 1,478,828, forward strand.
TCGCCGGCGTCGAGGTCGCTGACTTTTCGGAGCTGCCTAAGGAGTTCTTTCGCGTGCGCGTGCCGGCGCAGAAATACGCCGTCTTTGCCCATCGCGAGCACATCTCGACCATCCGCCGCACGGTCAACACGATCTGGAACAAATGGTTGCCGGCCTCCGGGCACGAGGTCGCCGATGCCCCGGAATTCGAGCGCTACGGGCCCGAATTTGATCCGCGCAGCGGCAATGGCGGGCTGGAAATCTGGATACCGGTGAAGGGCTAGAGCGCCAAATTCCAGGTCTGGCCGACCAGATCCTTGCCGAAGGAATGGTGGCGCTCTTCTTCCGCCAGTTCGAAGCCCGCCGCCTGATAGATGCGGCGGGCCGAGACGAGGATGTCGTTGGTCCACAGCGTCAGCGTCCTGTAGCCTTTGGCGCGGGCAAAGCCGATGCATTCATCGACCAGCCGCTTGCCGATACCGAGGCCGCGCGCGGACGGCTCGACATAGAGCAGGCGCAGTTTCGCCACAGCGTCCGACTTGCGCACGAGGAAGACCGAGCCGACGACCTCTCCTTCCCGCTCGGCGATCCAGGCACGCTCCCATTTCGGGTCGAACTTCCTGACGAACTCAGCCAGGATCTCGGCGACCAGCGCCTCATAGGTTTCGTCCCAGCCATAGTCCTGCGCATAGATGAGGCCCTGGCGCCGCGTGACCCAGCCGATGTCGCCGACCTGCAAGGGCCGCAATACATACGGAACCCTGGGTTCCGGCAGATCGCCGAGCAGACGCTGCACGGTGCCCATCGCCTTGACCAGCCTGTCCTGCTCGGCCGGCGGGAGCTTGTCGAGCAAGGCCTGGACCTGCGCATGCGAGTCTTTGTTGAGCGGCGCGAAAGCATCCCTCCCCACCTGTGTCAGCGCGATCGATGAGCGCCGGGCGTCGGCTTCGGTAGCGGCGCGCTCGGCGAGACCGCGTTCCTCGAATTTCTTCAGGAGACGGCTGACATAGCCGGCGTCGAGGCCGAGGTCGCGAACAAGGTCGCTGGCGACGAGGCCATCGTGATGGGCGAGTTCATAAAGCACCCGCGCCTCGGTCAGCGAGAACGGGCTCTTCAGCAGGCCTTCGTCAAGCAGGCCGATCTGTCGGGTGTAGAAGCGGTTGAAGGCGCGCACCGCGTCGGTGCGTTCCTTGCCGGGGTGATCGTGGATGGTCATGGCGCTTCTCCTGTCAGGGAGAAGATCGGGCATTTAGTTGACTGAGTCAAGTAAATGCTTGCAGGTCGAGGCGTGATACGCGTTCGTCATCCTACGGCGAAGCAAGGAGCGGAGCGACGCAGCGCAGACCCTAGGATGACGATGTCGCGGAGGCCTGCGCCAATGGCGAGCGCTTCGCACCTCACCCCATCGGCAACGCCGGCCAGCGCTCGACAATATGTCCGGCCGAAAACACCGCGATCGAGCCGAAATGCTGCAGCACGGCCTCGCTCTGCGTCGGACGCAGGAAGGCGCAGTCGCCGGGCTTTACGTCGGCTCCGGCCGGCAGGGCCATGAACTGCTGGTTGGAGGACAGGCCCATCAGGCTGTTTACCTTCATTCCCTCCGGGAACACCGGCCCGGCCATCCACTTGCCGCCGTAGAGATAGCAGCCCTTGCGCGGGAACAGGCCAAGCGCCGTGAGCATGCGGGACACCGAGGCCGGCCCCGGCAGCACCGGCTCCACCACCTTCAGGATCGGCGTCGCGATGAAGGCTGCAGGCTGGAGGCCATCCAGGCCGGGGACGTCGAAATCGCTGGGCAGCACGAAAGCGGAGCCGATCGAGACTTCGTTGGCGACCCCGCCATGGTGCAGCAACGCCGTCTTCGAGCCGCCTATGTTCAGGATGCGGCGCTGGTCCTCGCCGAGGCTGTCGGCGAATTCCTCGGCCAGCGCCTGGGCTTTCCCCAGCGCGCCGGCCTGGCCGCCGAACAGGCCGGGAATCTCCGGCGCATGCGCCTCGTAGGCCATGATACCTTCGCAGCGCAGGCCGTTCGGGATGGTCAGCGCCTTTATGTCTTCGGGGCTGGCGAAGCCGCCGCGATGCAGCCCGACATCGACCTCGAAGGCAAAGCGCAGTTCGGTGCCAAGTTCGGCCGCCAGCGCGCCATACTCGGCCAGCCGCTGGTCGGTGTCGATCAGCCAGCAGACGCGCGACCAGCCGGCGCCGCCCTTGGTGAGCGCGGCTCTCGCCGCGCCGACCGGCATCGGCTTGCCGTAAAGCAGATCCGCCTCGGGAAAGGCGTCGAGCACGGCCTGCGTAATCGGCGGATGGAAAGTCATGAAACGGCTGGAGCCGAGCGCGCCGGCAATATGCTGGAGCAGCGGCATGGAGGCGAGCGACTTGTCGACCAGCCGCACGGCGAGGCCCGGCGCCAGTCTGTCCTTCACCAGCGCGATGTTGCGGTCGAGCCGGTCGCGGTCGAGCACGAGCGCGGGCTGGAAGATGCCGGCTTGCCTCAGCGCCTCGGAGAGATCGGCGAAATAGGCGCTCATGTGTCGATGCCGAACAGGCTGGCCATGTAGGGCGACACGAAGCGGTTTTCGGGATCGATATCGCGCCGCACCGCCATGGCGTCATCCCAGCGCGGATAGAGTTTCTTGAAATCCGCGGCCTTCAGGCTGTGCATCTTGCCCCAATGCGGCCTGCCGCCATACTTGCGGAAGATCGGCTCGGCCGCCCGCATGAAGGGCTCGGGACCGTTGGCCGCATCGTGGTGGATGGCGATCGAGCAGGTGAGCCTTTTGTGGAAGGGCGAAAGCCAGAATTCGTCCGGCGCCACCGAACGCACCTCCATCGGGAAGTAGACTTCCGGAAAGTGCTTCTCGGTCAGCGCGATGATCTCGGCCAGCGCCTTCGGCCCCTCCTCGAAAGGCAGGTGGTACTCCATCTCGTTGAATTTGGTGCGCCGGTCGCTGACATAGACGTTGAGCCAGTCCTGCACATAATCCTCGGCCGGCACCTTCTTGACCGCGCCCTTGATCAGCGCGCGGCGCAGCGACGGCAGCCAGCGCAGCACGGTGCGCAGCTTGCGCAGTGTCGCCAAACCCTTCTCGTCGTCCTCGGTCGGCCGTTGCGTCGGCTGCGCATCGCTCAGGTCGCTGGCGATGAACTGCGCATAGCCGGAAAACGGGATGTAGTAGAATTCGGCCGAACGGTGCGCGGCCAACATCGTCTCGAAATCGCGCAGCATGTCGCCGATCGGCAGCACCCATTTGCGGCGGCGCAGGCGGTAGGCCGCGATATTCTTCATCGTCACTTCGGTGAGGATGCCGAAGGCGCCGAGCGCGACGCCGGTGGCGTGGATCATGTCCTGGTCCCCTGCCCGGCTGTATTCGCGCAGTTTCCCTGTCCCGTCGACGAGTTGCACCGTCTCCAACTGCGTGTGATAGGCGCCGAGCTTCGGGCCCGAGCCATGCGTGGCGGTGCCCAGCGCGCCGCCGATCGCCTGCTTGTCGATGTCGCCCATGTTGGGCAGGGCCTGGCCGATGCCCTGCAGGATGTGCATCAGAGGCCCAAGCCGAGTGCCAGCCCGCAGCCGCGCCCGATTGGCCGCGGTGTCATGCGAGACCAGCCCCTCGATCTTCTCCAGCGAGACGATGGTGCCATCCGACCGCACCAGTGGCGTGAAGGAATGGCCAGCGCCGGCGACGCGGAGCGGACCGGGCGCCGAGCGCACCAGATCGGCAAGCTCGCCGGCATCTGACGGAGTGGCGATAAGCTTGGGTGCGGCCTGCACCAGGCCCGACCAGTTGCTCCAGGCTTTCTGCATCGCGCTTCTCCGCTCAGGCAATGGCGCGGCGATGCCGCGTCACGAGGATGAACAGGCCGAGCAGCGCGACGCTGGCGGCGGCGCTGGCGGCGGCGAATTCCGGCACCGGCCGGAAATCCTTGTCGATCAGCAGCGAGGCGGCAATCGGCCCGATCGCCAGGCCGAAGAGCTGGGCCGCCGGCACCAGAAGCACCGCGGTGCGGGTCTCGTCGGCGGTGATCGCCAGGCGGATCTGGTAGGGAACGATGAACAGCAGGATGAAGCCCATCACCAAGGCGGCGACCCAGAATATCGTCGGGCCAGGTCCGCTGGCGAAAATCAGCGAGCAGACAAGGGCGACGGCGCCGACGGCGGTGATCGCCAGGCGATAGTCGATGCGCGCCTCGATGGCGGTCGCGGTCATGGCGCCAACCACCTGCGCGGCGAGGCTTGCCGACACCATCAGGCCGACGGTGCGGCCATCGATGCCGAACTGCGCCCCGAGCGGCTCGAGGAAGGCCCAGATCGCGCCGAAGAACATGAAGTAGCAGAAGATCGAGAGCAGCGCGGCGATCGATCCGGGCGTCAGCACATTGGCGAAATGCTCTTCCTTCGGCAGGTCGGCATAGTCGTCCGGCACGATCCAGGCGACCGCCAGCGAGGCGAGGCAGACCACGCCGAGGGCGAGGAAGCCGCCGGACGCGCCGGCGACCGGGACGACATAGAGCGCCAAGGTCAGCGCCAGCGCGCATTGCGCCAAGGTCTGCACGGTGACGAAATAGCCGCCGATGCGCTCGGCCCGGCGCGAGCGCGCAATCAGCTCGGTGGCGATGGCGACCAGCCCGCCCTCGGCAAGCCCGGCCAGGCTGCGCGCGCCGATCAGCGCGTTGGCGCCGGCGGCATGGGCCGTCCACCAGTTGGCCGCCGCCAGCAGGAGCAGCAGGATGGCGCTCTTCCAGCGCATGTTGCGGGCGGACAGGGCCATGGCCACGACGCCCGAGCCGATGGCGATGGCGATCATCTCGGCGGTGGCGACCAGCGCCAACTCGTCGCCGGTGACATGGCCTTCGGTGTAGAGCGCGCCGAGCAGCACCGGCTGAAGCCCGAGGATCAGCAGGCCGACCGAGCCGATCCACAGCGCCGAAGCGAGCTGCAGGCCGCTCGGATTGCCGACCAGCCAGTCGCCGCCGTCCGTCTCGCCGGCTTGTGTAACCAAAGGCGCCTCCTCAACGTCCTTGCCGCATCGCCAAAAAACTGACAATCTGTCAGCATTTCTGGAAACTGATAGTTAATCATGTTTCTTGTCAACCGGAATTTTGGACCTCTCGCGAGAGATCGGGCGCAATGAGCGAAGCAAGGCGATTGGCGACGGAGCCCAGGCGCAGGCCAAAGCAGGAGCGCAGCCGCGAGCGCATCGACGCGATCCTTTCGACGACCATGCGACTGATTGGCGAGAAAGGCATCGATGCCGTCACGATGAAGGAAGTGGGTGCGCTGGCCGGCGGACCGATCGCCACCGTCTATCACTATTTCCCCAACAAATCGGCGATCCTGGCGATGCTCTACGAGCGCTTCGCGGAGGAGAGTCGCGCGCGCTTCGGCGCCATCATCGCCGGGATCCGCGGGGTGGACGATGTGACGTCGGCCGCGGATCGACTGCTCGACGACTACTACAACCGCGTGGCGGCGGATCCGGCCATCCAGGACCTGCAGAACGCGATCCAGGCTGATAAGGCACTGCAGAACCTCGACATCGCCGAGACCAGGCAGCAGGCGAAAATGTTCTGCGACCATGTCGGTCCGATGCTTGAGCCGGAGCGGCGCGAGGCGTTCGGACGCGTGGTCTTTCTCATCTTCCAGCTTGCCGGCGGCGTGGTGCGGCTGGCGCTGACGCAGGACGAGGCCGAGAGCCGGCGGACGATCGATGACTACCGGTCGATCATTCACACGCAGTTGCGGTTGTTTCTTTGAGCGATCAGGCGTCCAGCTTCGGCCCCAGAATCTCCACCAGCCAGTCGACGAAAACCCGCACCCTTGGCGACAGCTGGCGGCTGCGCGGATAAAGGACCGAGATCGGCGTCGGCGTGGGCGGATTGTCCGGAAGCACCTCGACTAGCCGACCGGCCTCGATGTCAGCGGCAAAACGGCGGCGCGGCGCCTGGTAGAGGCCGAAACCCTGGAGCACCAGCGTGGCGGCCGTGTCGGAGTTGGAAACCGTAACCCGCGACGGCAGGACGATCTCGTGCACCTTGCCGTCGACGGTGAGTTCCAGCGGCATCACCTGCCCGGTGCGCGACGAGACGAAGCCGATCATCACATGGCCGGCCAGCTCGTCCAGGTCACGCGGCAGGCCGTGGCGCTCGACATAGTCGGAGCTGGCGAGCGTCGCCTCGCGCGCCGTGCCGATTCGGCGCGCGATCATGTCGCTGTCCGGCAGCGTGCCGGCGCGCACCACGCAGTCGACGCCCTCGCGCACGAGATCGACGAGGCGGTCGCCCTCGCCGATATGCAAGCTGAGCCCAGGATAGCGGGCGAGCAGCGCCGGCAGTTCCGGGATGACGACGGTACGAGCCAGGTTGCCGTTGATGTCGATGCTGAGCCGTCCACGCACCTCATGCGCGCCGAAGCCGCCCTCGGCGTCCTCGATGTCGGCGAGGATGCCGATGCAGCGCTGGTAATAGGCGTCACCATCGAGAGTGGTCGTGACGTGGCGGGTGGTGCGCCTGAGCAGTTGCACGCCGAGCCGCTCCTCCAGCTGCTTGATCGCGGCGGTGGCGCTGGAGCGCGGCAGGCCGAGATCGGCGGCGGCAGCGGTGAAGCTGCGCCTTTCCACAACGCGGGTGAAGAGCCGCATGCTGTCGAACCTGTCCATCGGTGATTGTTCGCACAGGATGAATAGTGTTGGCAATCCGTGCCCGATTATATCGTCCAGCAAGGCGAGTATATGCATCTCCATCCAAAACAGAAGGAGTTCTCGCCATGACCACTCGCCCCATCGCCCTGATCACCGGCGGCAGCCGCGGCCTCGGCCGCAACACCGCGCTCCACCTCGCCCGCAAGGGTGTCGACGTCATCGTCACCTATCGCTCGCGCGCCGACGAAGCTGAGGCGGCTGTCGCCGAAATCGAGGCCGCCGGCGGCCGCGCCGCGGCGCTCCAACTCGATGCGGGAGCCGTCGCCACCTTCCCTGCCTTCGCCGCGGCATTGAAGAATACGCTTGAGGAAACCTGGCAGCGCGATCGCTTCGACTATCTCGTCAACAATGCCGGCACCGGCCTGCGCAAGATGATCGCCGAGACGACTGAGGAGGAATTCGACACGCTGATGAACACCCATCTCAAGGGCGTGTTCTTCCTCACCCAGGCGCTGCTGCCGCTGATCAACGATGGCGGCCGCATCATCAACATCTCCAGCGGGCTGGCCCGCTTCGCCGCTCCCGGCTCGTCGGCCTATGCGATGATGAAGGGCGGCATCGAGGTGTTCACGCGCTATCTCGCCAAGGAACTCGGCCAGCGCGGCATCGCCGCCAACACCGTGGCGCCGGGCGCGATCGCCACCGACTTCAACGGCGGTCATGTGCGCGACAATGCCGAGATCAACCGCATGGTGGCCGGCGTCACCGCGCTCGGCCGCGCCGGCGTGGCCGACGACATCGGCCCGATGATCGCCTCGCTGCTGTCGCAGGACAATCGCTGGGTCAACGCCCAGCGCATCGAGGTATCGGGCGGGATGAATATCTAGGTAACCTGGCGGATCAGCCCTTCGAAGCCGTCGGCGAGATTGGCATTGCCGGCGGCGACGAAGCTCGAAAGGCGCCTGGCTCGCCCGGGGGTCTTGTTGGCATCGAGCAGCACTGCCCTGCCCTCATGCATGACAAAATCGAATTTCCCGTAGTCGAAGCCAAGTTGGCGCCTTAGCGCGCGAAGCTCGTCGGGAACCGGAACAGGTTCGCGGCGGATCGTATCGTCGCCCTTGACGAGACTTTGCGGCGAGACGTGGCGGGTGCAGCGTTCGCGTTCGCCGCAAAACAGCCAGAAGCGGGCTCCAAAGCCGTCCGGCTCCGGTTCGGGAACGAATTTTTCCACCACCAGATCCTCGCGGTCGAACACCGTCGTCGGAACATCGGCAAGCGAGCCATGGACACGATAGCTGTCCAAGGCTTCGAGGCGGGGAAACGGCTCCGGCTTGCCGGCGCGTCGCGACCGCCGGTTCAGCGAGCGCTCGCGCGTCCCCAGGTTGTTCAGGCTGCTCTTCACGATGACGGGCCCCTGCCAACCGTCGCCCCTGCCGATCACGGCACCGCTGACGCGACGCTTGGAGATGTCGGTGGCGCCGATGTTGAGGCAGAAGGGAAAGGCGCGCGCGTATTCGACATATTCGGCCGGCGTCACGGTCGCGTCGACATGCAGTACCGCGATGTCGGCTTCCGGCCTGGCCGCCGTGCCGGCAAGGATCCGGACCGAATGGCCACGGCGCTTCAGCTCTTCCAGCAGGTCGAAGAGCATATACGGGCTGTCGCGGCGTAGCAGCAGCCCACGCCGGCTCTGAAACCGGTCGAACTCATGCGTGATGACCGCGATGCGTGCCATGCGCCCCATTGGCTTCTCGAGCGTCCTCGATTACTCGATCGAATACAATGCGCTAACCAACCCAGGGTTTGCATGACAGAGCACTGGAATGCAATTCGCAAACACTGGCAGTTGCTCGGCTCGCCGTTGCGGCCGCCGGCTCAGGTGGTCGAGGCCTATGAACGCGAGCTCGAGCTTGCGCAATCGCACGTCGTCATGCTCGGCGTGACACCGGAGCTCGCCGGACTTGGCGCCACAATGATTGCGGTCGACGAGTCCGCCGACATGATCGCCGGCATCTGGCCGGGCGACACCGATATGCGCAAGGCGGTGCGAGGCGACTGGTTCGACCTGCCGTTTCCCGGTGCGAGCATCGACGCGCTGATCGGCGATGGATGTCTCTCGGCGATCGGCGACGCCGAAGCAAGACGGGCGCTTTTTTCGGCGATCGCGAGCGTGCTCAAGGCCGACGGCCGCGCCGGCATAAGGCTTTACGCCTCTCCCGAAACCCCGGACGACCCGAAGGATGTCCGCGCCCTGGCGCTGGGCGGTGGCGTCTCGACCTTCCACGAGCTCAAATGGCGCGTGGCCATGACCGCAATCAGCGGCGTGCCCGACTACATCATACCGGTGACGAGAATCTTCGAACAATTTGAAGCGATTTTCCCCGATCGCGTGGAGCTTTCGGCGCGCACCGGATGGGACCTGCCGGTCATCGGCACCATCGACGTCTACCGCAACTCTTCGGCTATCTACAGCTTCGCCCCGGCTGACGCGGTGATTGGCGAGGCGCATGCGTTCTTCGACAATGTCGGCGTCGTTCCGACCGGCACCTACGGGCTCGCCGAACGTTGCCCGCTGCTGGCGCTGCGCTCGCCAAGGCGCTAAGGGGCACCTATGAAATTCCTTCGCGATCCCATCAGCGAAAGACCGCGTTCCTGATGCGAATCCAGGCCGGGAAAAATTTCGCGCGGTTCGTTCCTTGCGCGCGCCTTGACTCTCGAAACCCTCCGGCCTATCTCAGCGCCACGTTAGCACTCGCCTTGCGTGAGTGCTAACTCATATCCGGCCTCGCCGGATGGAGGAACAGTTCTCACCGTTCTCATCGAGGAAGACACTTATGGCAAAGTCCAAGTTCCGCCCGCTTCATGACCGCGTGGTCGTTCGCCGGGTCGAATCCGAATCCAAGACCGCCGGCGGGATCATCATCCCGGATACGGCGAAGGAGAAGCCGCAGGAGGGCGAGATCATCGCCGTCGGCTCCGGCGCTCGCGACGAAGCCGGCAAGCTCGTGCCGCTCGACGTCAAGGCCGGCGACCGCATCCTGTTCGGCAAGTGGTCCGGCACCGAAGTCAAGCTCAATGGCGAAGACCTTCTGATCATGAAGGAATCCGACATCATGGGCATCATCGGCTGAACATCGGCCTCACCGTCAACTGAATCTTGAATCTGCGGGTTCGCCCCGAACCCCTGCCAGGAGCTTACAATGGCTGCAAAAGACGTAAAATTCTCCCGTGATGCCCGCGAGCGCATGCTGCGCGGCGTCAACATCCTCGCCGACGCGGTGAAGGTGACGCTGGGCCCCAAGGGCCGCAACGTCGTCATCGACAAGTCGTTCGGCGCCCCGCGCATCACCAAGGACGGCGTCACCGTCGCCAAGGAGATCGAACTTGAGGACAAGTTCGAGAACATGGGCGCGCAGATGGTCCGCGAAGTCGCTTCGAAGACCAACGACATCGCCGGCGACGGCACCACGACCGCGACCGTTCTCGCCCAGGCGATCGTCCAGGAAGGCCACAAGGCGGTTGCCGCCGGCATGAACCCGATGGACCTGAAGCGCGGCATCGACCTCGCCGTGACCGAAGTCGTCGTCGCTCTCGGCAAGGCCGCCAAGAAGATCAAGACCTCCGAGGAAGTCGCTCAGGTCGGCACGATCTCGGCCAATGGCGACGAGTCGGTCGGCGCCATGATCGCGGAAGCGATGCAGAAGGTCGGCAACGAAGGCGTCATCACCGTCGAGGAAGCCAAGACCGCCGAGACCGAGCTGGAAGTCGTCGAAGGCATGCAGTTCGACCGCGGCTACCTGTCGCCCTACTTCGTCACCAACGCCGACAAGATGGTCGCCGATCTGGAAGACGCCTACATTCTCCTCCACGAGAAGAAGCTCTCCAACCTGCAGGCCATGCTGCCGGTGCTCGAGGCTGTCGTGCAGACCTCGAAGCCGCTGCTCATCATCTCGGAAGACGTCGAAGGCGAGGCGCTGGCCACGCTGGTCGTCAACAAGCTGCGCGGTGGCCTGAAGATCGCCGCCGTCAAGGCTCCGGGCTTCGGTGACCGCCGCAAGGCCATGCTGGAAGACATCGCCATCCTCACCGGTGGCCAGGTCATCTCGGAAGATCTCGGCATCAAGCTTGAGAATGTCGGCCTCAACATGCTCGGCCGCGCCAAGAAGGTGTCGATCTCCAAGGAGAACACCACCATCGTCGACGGCGCCGGCAAGAAGGCAGAGATCCAGGGCCGCGTCGCCCAGATCAAGCAGCAGATCGAGGAGACCACCTCGGACTACGACAAGGAGAAGCTGCAGGAGCGTCTGGCCAAGCTCGCAGGCGGCGTCGCGGTGATCCGCGTCGGCGGCGCGACCGAGGTCGAGGTCAAGGAAAAGAAGGACCGCGTTGATGACGCCCTGAACGCGACCCGTGCGGCCGTGGAAGAAGGCATCGTTGCCGGCGGCGGCGTGGCCCTGCTGCGCGCTTCTGGCAATCTCAAGGCTACCGGCGCCAACTCCGACCAGGCCGCCGGCATCAACATCGTGCGTCGCGCGCTGCAGGCTCCGGCCCGCCAGATCGCGGCCAACGCCGGTGCTGAAGCCTCGATCGTTGCCGGCAAGATCCTCGACAACAAGGGCGCCACCTTCGGCTACAACGCCCAGACCGGCGAGTATGGCGACATGATCGCCATGGGCATCGTCGACCCGGTCAAGGTCGTGCGCACCGCCCTGCAGGACGCGGCCTCGGTCGCTGGCCTGCTGGTCACCACCGAAGCCATGATCGCCGAAGCTCCGAAGAAGGAAGCTGCCGGCGGTATGCCGGGCGGTATGCCGGGCGGTGGCATGGGTGGCATGGACTTCTAAGAAAGTCCATAAAGCACGCCCATCACCTTACGTTGCTCAAGCCCGCAAGCGGGCTTGAGTGGCGGCATGGACTTCTAAGAAGTCCATAAAGCACGCCCATCACCTTACGTTGCTCAAGCCCGCAAGCGGGCTTGAGTGGCGGCATGGACTTCTAAGAAGTCCTGTCCCATCACGAATAGTGAAGGGCGGCAGAAATGCCGCCCTTTTTCGTTAGGCTCGCTTGATTTTGCACTCGGTGACCTTCGCCACGGAATCGACTCCCGCCCGCATCGTCGAGACCATGGTTATGTGAAGGAATAGGGCCTGGCGCGAAAAGCCGCCGCGCTGAGGCCCAGCCCGGCGAAGCGCTGCCGCCAGTCATCAAAGCCGGGGACCCGAAGGGCGACGGCGGCTGGCTCGGCCAGTTCATAAAGCTGGCCGTGTCGGAGGTCGCGGAAAAGCGGGCCGGCAGCGAGACCGTCCTCACCAAGCTCAGCGAGCTGATGTTCGTCGATGTTCTGCGCCGCTATGTGGAATCGCTGCCGCCGCAGCACACGGGCTGGCTGGCCGGCCTGCGCGATCCGCACCTGGGCAAGGCGCTGGCGCTGATCCATGATCGACCGGCGCATAACTGGACGGTGGGGCGCTAGCGAGGGAAGCCGCGCTGTCACGCACCGTGCTCGCCGAACGCTTCACCAGGCTCGTCGGCATGCCGCCGATGCACTATCTCGCCAAATGGCGGATGCAGATCGCTTCGGAATTGCTCAGCGCCGGCAACAGCAGCGTCGCCAACATCGCGGCGGAGATCGGCTACGAATCCGAGGCAGCGTTCAGCCGCGCCTTCAAGAAGGCGATCGGCGTCCCGCCCTCGGCCTGGCGGCTTGGCGTTCGGCCTACGCCCGGTTCCGGAAGCCATGAGGCTTCCGAACCCGAAGGCGAACCGGCCGTGGCAGCGAACTAGCGATCCGTCAGCGCCAGCTTGGCGCCTAGCATGACGAAGGCTCCGGCGAAGGCGCGGCGCATCCAGGTCAGCACCTTAGGCCGCGACACGACATGGCTGCGGATCGACGCGGCGAAGATGCCGTAGCCGACAAAGACGATGAAGGTGACGAGCATGAAGACGCCGGAGAGCTCCAGCATCATCGACAAGGCGTTCGGCTCGGTGGTGCTGACGAATTGCGGCAGGAAGGCAAAGAAGAAGATCGACAGCTTCGGGTTGAGGATGTTGATGAGGATGCCGGACGTGATCACCTTGCCGGCCGAGCGCGGCGCGAGGTTCTCGTCGACGCTGAGACCGCCCCCCTCCTTCAGTGTGTTCCAGGCCATGTAAAGCAGATAGGCGACGCCGAGATATTTCAGCGTCTCGAAGGCGACGGCGCTGGTGTGCAGCACGGCGGCGAGGCCGGTGATGGCGGCGGCCATATGCGGGATGATGCCCAGCGTGCAGCCGAAGGCGGCGATGATCGAGGCGCGCGCGCCACGCGAGAGGCCGGCGCTCAGCGTGTAGAGAACGCCAGTGCCCGGCGAGGCGACGACGATCAGCGTCGTCAACAGGAATTCGATGCTCAAGGCTTGTTCCTCCGCGGCCCCTGCCAGGCGGGAAGGTACCGAGCCGATTGAGGCGGGGCAAGCGGGGTAGGAGAGCAATCTCCCGCCTTGTGGGGGAGACCAACAAGCGGCAGCCCATGCGCCTGGCGAGCCATCAGGCAGTCGTCGCCGCCGGGCACGCAGGCACGGCAGACGTCGGGGCGGAGTTCGTAGATGCCGCAGGCCGTGTGCTTGCCGATCTCGCCGGTCAGCGCCGCACAGCGCACGCCGTCGCAACGCATGCCGGACAGGTCGGCCGACACGTATTTCTCGGGAATGCGGTCCAGCTGTTCATCCGCCTCGGTGGAGAAGCGCGGCCATGCGGCCGAATAGGAACAGCAGGCGCCGCAGCTCTGGCAATCGAAAAGCATGCCATCGACGGCGAGCGGCCAGGCCAGACCGGCGGCCGCGCCGGAGGGCCGGCTCAGGTCTCCACGATCCGCGTCACTCGGCAAGGCCGCTATTTCTTCCCTTTGGTCTTGCGGGGCGGTGTTTGCGCCGGCGCGTCGAACAAATCGGATGCGCTCGGCTTGTCGACCTTCGGCGCGGCAGCCGGCTTGGCCGGCTTTGCGGCGGCGGGTGACGCCGGCTGGTGCTTGGCGGAGAATTTTATGGCCATGTCAGTCCTCGTCAGCAAAACGCGATGACGGCGCCCGCGGATTGCGCAGGCGGCCGATGAGCGCCGAAACCGCCGTGATGTTCATTTCCTCCGGCGACCAGTTCCTGGCTTCCACGAGGTGATGCGGCGCCAGTTCGCGATGCGTGCTGCCGCTATAGGCGGCGTCCGGATGTGTCACGCGCTCATGGGTTTTGCCGTCCTCGCGCACATATTCGATCAGATAGTTGGGGCATTCGGCGCGGCTGCGCACACCGACCCGCACCTGGGCATCGCCATGGGCGCGCTTGCAGCGTTCCAGTTTTTCCAGCACGCGCCGGACATATTCGACCGGCTTGTCCAGGACATCGACCATATCGGCAATCGTCGAATCGGCGGCGATCGGCGTTGGCGGGACGCGCTTGGTGGCCATCAGCGTTTGCCCGTGCGTTTCGGCAAAGCGGCAAGGGCGGCGGCGGCCACCCTGTGCTCGGCTTCCTTTTCCAGCCGTAGCTCGCGCAGCCGCGCGGTCTTGGCCTCGCGGGCCTGGCTGGCGGCATCCTGCTCGGAAACGATGCGACTGAGCGACATCGACTGGGTCCTGGCCCGGCTGAAAAGCGATTCAGCCTGGTCGCCCCGGGTCTTCGAAGTGAGGGACAAAATCTTCTCCTGGTCCGGCGCATCCATAGGCCGGCGCGACGGTGCTTTAGCACATCCCAATCGGCCTGCGACGCACAATTCAGTCCCCAAACGCAAAAAAGGGCGTAAGCATTGCCCTCTTCGTCGTGGCGGTCCATGCTGGCGCACCGTCAGGGTTGAATTGCGACCCAAAAAAAATTGCAAAATGCGGGAACCATCTTGGCATCCGCGCATTTTGGTACGGTCAGCAATTCATGAAAGCAATTTCAGGAAAAGGCTGGCACAAAGGACGCCTCCCGCGCGATAAAAGGTGCGAGGGGCGTTCTTTTTTGTCTGGCGCCTCACATGATCACGCTCATCATCGGCAGGACCTCGTAGCGGAAGCCGCGCCCCGAAAGCACGACCGGGTCGGCGTCAGTCACTGCTCGTGCCTCGGCCTCGCCGCCGACGCGCAGGATGCAGAGGCCCCAGGGCCCGGCCGGGTCGGCGACCGGACCGGCGATCAGCATCGTGCCCTGACGAAGCTGATCGCGCAGGTATTCAGCATGGCGACCCATCAGCGCCCTCTCCTCCTCGGTCAAGGTGAAGGCGAAATCCGGGCGCGGCGGGATCAGCCGGCAATGGAACACGCCGGGCGCCTTGACCCCGGCCTCGCCGGCGAGGAAAGCGCCGAGCCAGCCGAGCACACGCTCCCAGCCCTGGCCGTGATCGCGGCAGGAGTCGTGACGCGGGCCAAAACCTTCGTGGCGCAGGGTGAGCCAGGTCCCGGTCCCGATCGCCTCCAGCGTGTAGGTGACGGTCGTCACGTTGTCGCCGTCCCATGGCGCCTTCCAGGTCATCACAAGGCGGTGCGGCGGCTCGACCTCGAGATATTCGCCCTGGACGTGGAAATCACGGCCGTCGGCGCCCTTGCCCTCGGAGCGCCAGGCGCCGCCCGGCCGAACGTCGGCAGTGTGCTTTGTGGTGCGGTACATGTTGTCGGCACCCCACCAGAGCGGGATCTGGTCCGCGGCGGTGATCGCGCGGAACACCCGCTCCGGTGGCACGGCGATCGTCACCGTCGCCAGGATGGTGCCCGCCGAAACGTCGGCTATTGCGCGTGGTCTCTCATTGCCCGCCATCACTCGTCCTCCAGTTAGGATTTCAGGTTGCCGAGGCTCGCCTGCCAGAAGTCGCGATAAGGCATGATCCAATCGGCGACGTCCTTCAGTTCCGCCGGCTCCAGCCTATAGAGCCGCTCGCGGCCGCGCTTCTGCTCGGAGACGACGTTGAGCTCGCGCAGGATGCGCAGATGCTTGGAGATCGCCGGCCGGCTCTGCGAGAAGGCAGAGGCCAGTTCGTTGACGGGCGCCGGCCCCTGCCGCAAACGGTCGAGGATGGCGCGACGCGTCGGATCGGCGATGGCGCGGAAAACGGAGCGGTCGGGATCAGCCTGCGGCATGATACGTATCCATTTGGTTACGTATTATGCCGGACCGGCGCTGCGGTCAATTCTCTTGAAGAGATATGGCATGCCGCCGTCGTGGTCAGTCCTGTTCGTGAGGGCCTGGCTCCGGCCACGTCTCCTTAGCCGCCTCCGTATACCAGTGCCGCATCGCAGGCGTGGAAAGCACGGCGTCGACATAGGCGCGGATATCCGGCGCCAGCTCGCCGCCATAGGTGTCGAAACGGGTGACGATCGGCGCGTACATGGCATCCGCGGCGGTGAAATGACCGAACAGGAACGGGCCGCTCACGCCATGTTCAGCCCGGCATTGCCGCCAGATCGCCTCGATGCGTGCCCGTTGCGTGTCGCCCTCGGCGTCGAGCGGCTTGTGGCTCTTCGGTCGACGCAGGTTCATCGGCCAACCGTAGCGGACCTCGCGAAAACCGGAATGCATCTCGGTCGCCACCGAGCGTGCCAGCGCGCGGGCACCGATGTCGTCCGGCCAGAGCTTTTTCTGCGGAAAGAGATCGGCAAGATATTCAAGGATGGCAAGGGTTTCCCAGACAATCCTGCCATTGTGATTCAAGACCGGCACCAGACCGGTTGGCGACACTTTGGCGAGATTGGCAAAGGTCTCGGGCGTGCGCAGGCGCACGAAACTCTCCTCGAACGGGATCTCCAGATGCCGCATCGCCACCCATGGCCTGAGCGACCAGGAGGAAAAGCATTTGTTGCCGATGAAGAGCGTGAATTCAGCCATGGTTGTTCCCATATTGCCCGCGCATTCGCAGGCGCACCCTACCCCGCCTGCTTGCCGGGCCGATCCCGAAATTACGACCAGGGCCGCTGTCCCGCCGCCTCAGAAACTCAGGCTCTTGGAAAAAGCGTTGGTGAAGACCACCTCGCCGTGGTCGCCGCCGCCTCGCCGAGCACCACATCCATGCTGTCGCCGGTCACCCGCGCCAGCGCGAAGCCGCCCATGTAGGCGGCCTTCGGCTTGAACAGGTCGAGCCCGTCGCGGCGGTAGATCATCGGCGCCTCGTGCTGGTGGCCGTGGAAGATTGCGATGACATTGTAGCCCTTGAGAGCCGAAAGCAGGGCCTGGCGGTCCGCCTCGCCCCACCAATGCGGCGAGCCGGTGCCCTCGTCGTCATAGGTCCTTTTCGCCGGATCCCAGCGCTCGATCGAGAAAATGTCCCAGCCATAGTGCTGGAACAGGATGACCGGGCGGCCGTCGCCGGCATAGGTCGCCAGGTCCTGCTTCAGCCATGGCAGGCTGCTCAGCGCGGCATGGCCGGTGTCGCCGGCGAAACGGTGCGTCTGGACGAGATGCAGGCCGCCCCAATCCCAGGAATAGCAGTCGGTGTCGACGTCATAGTCGGTTGCCGGCACCGGCGGCTTGAAGAACACGCCGGCGCGATGGTTGACCTCGACATAGTCGCGCAGCTCGCGGCGGTACCAGTCGACATGCGGCGGCGAGCCGTTCTGGTCGAGGTCGTGGTTGCCGAGGCCGACGTAGACGGGCACGTGCACGCGGTCGGGGCCTATGCCCTGCTGGTAGCGCTGGCTGAACTGCAGCAGCTGCGTGCCCTCGCTGGGCTCGGTGACCTGGCCGCCGCCGTCGTCGGTGATGTCGCCGCCGGTGACCAGGCCAAGCGGCGTGCCGATGCGGCTGCCGGCCGAACGCAGGCCGGTGGCGACGCCGCCGATCTCGGCCGGCCAAGCCTTGTCGGCGATGCCGTTCAGGGCGGCGACGCTGCGCAGAAGCGCGGCATCCGTCTTGCCCTCCTGCAGGCAATTGGGGCTCAACCCGCTCGCCATGCGGCAGGCATGGATATCGGCGATGAACAGGAAAGTCGCGTCGACCGGCTGGATTCGCTTTCCGGTCTGACCGAATGCCGGATGGGCAAAGGCCGCGGCAGACGCAAGGCTCGCCATCTGCGCCAGGAAAGCGCGACGGGATATCGAACGGGCTTGCCAGCTATTCATCATGGCCGAAATTCAGCACAGGCGGCGCCCGGCCGTCCAGTTCCTCCCGATCCGCCAAGCATCGACATGGCGGTATGGGTCTGGCAGTCTTGCGCCTTCAACTTGAGCGGGAAGAGGAGGATGCGATGAAGGCCGCAACGATCGGCATGGCCCTGCTTGCCGCGGCGGGCACCGCGCATGGCGCCGAATGCGTCGACGCCAAGACCGCCAAGACCGGCTTCGTGCTGGAGATGCCGGGCATCCGCAGCGAGTTCCGGCCGGCGGCCGGCGGCATGGTTTCGGTCGCCAACACATACCAGTCGGAATCGCCGCAGACGCAGTTTCTCTATGCCGGGCTGATCGAGGTGTTCCGCGACAGCACGACCGGCCATCTGGCGATGATCCCGCTCGGCGACCTGAAAAAGCTGTTTCCGCTGAAGGCAGGCGCGAAGAGCACGACGCAGTTCGTCGAGCTGTCGCCGAAGAAGCAGCCGAAAGGCACCAAGACGCTGGAACTGGCGGTGAAGGGCAAGGAGACGTTCAGCCTCGGCGGCTGCAAATACAATGTGCTGGCGGTCAAGGAGACATTCAAGAACCAGGCCGGCGAGACGCTGGACACGTTCACCGCGCTCTACGCGCCGGATCTCGGCGCATCGCTGGCCCGGCGCTATGACGAGGGCACGAATTCGGAGAGCGTGGTCGGCTACGAGACGATCAAGCCGCTGGCGAATTAGACTAGGTCCAATCTAGACTCAACGCTGGCGCGTTGGTGCATGGCGTTGCGGAACCTCCGATTCGTGCGCCAGTGTCGTGATTTTGAAGTTCGCATTATTGCGACATCGCGGTCCGAGCGAACTCGAAACGACACTGGAACAGATTCGACGTATTCGGGTCATAATCGCGCATATCGCCCACTTCCCCAATATGCCATAGTCGCTCAGAGGCGTCGCCAACCGGTGTTCGCCCCCACCTTCAGGACCGCGATCGATACCAAGACGATCGACGCGGAGGAACTTGCATCGACCGCAAGCCGACGGAGGAAATTGGGCCATGAAACATGGATCATCAGAAGAACACCCAACGAGGGTTGAACCTGCCGCTGGTCAGCGAACGATGAATCGCCGCGACGCGCTCAAGGCAGCAGGTCTGGCTGGAGCCGCCCTATCAACGGGTGCCGTGTCGGTCTGTGCCGTTGCAGCGCCGGTCGATGCAATGGAAGACCTGGTTGCGGCCGCCAAAGCGGAAGGGCAGCTTACCGTCATAGCATTGCCTCGCGATTGGTGCGAATACGGCGTCGTGATAGACGGGTTCAAGGCGAGATACGGTCTGACAATCAACGAACTCCGGCCCAATGGCAGCTCAGCCGATCAGATTGAGGCGATCAGGGCTGGGCGAGCCAAGACCGACTCCCAGACCCCGGATGTAGTCGACATTGGCATGTCCTTCGCCTCATCGGCTAAGGAGGATGGCTTGCTGCAGCCGTACAAAGTGTCAACGTGGGACACAATTCCGGAAGCCGCCAAGGATGCGCAAGGGTATTGGTGCGGCCGCTATTACGGAGTCCTTGCGTTCGAGATCAACGCTGACCTCGTCACCAAGATGCCACAGGATTGGGCGGATCTTGCCGCGCCGGAGTATAGGAATTCGGTCGGCCTCGCCGGCAATATTTCTTCAAATCAAGCAGTCCAGAGCGTGTTCGCCGCAGGCTTGTCGGCGGCTAAGGGTGACGTCGAAGAAGCCGCTGCTCAGGGACTGAAGTTCTTCGCCAATCTCAATGAAAAGGGCAATTTCGTTCCCATCATCGGTGATACCAACTCACTTGCTGACGGCCGCACGCCGATCCTCGTTCGCTGGGACTACCTCGCGCTCGGCGACCGCGAACGGCTCAGGGGGAAAACGAGGATCGAAGTCATCAGGCCAAGGACCGGCGTCGCTGCGGGTGTCTATGTCCAGGCGATCAGCGCCTATGCTCCGCATCCAAACGCTGCTCGGCTGTGGATGGAGTACCTTTATTCAGACGAGGTGCAGATCGCATTGTTGAAAGGCCATTGTTATCCGATCCGGTTCGCGGACCTCGTGCGCAGAGGATCGGTCCCTGTCGATTGGCGCGAAAGGCTCCGGCACCTCGACCATGAGGGGTACGATGTCGACCCGATATTCCCAGCACTCAAGGACCAGGAGAGGGCGAGAGACGTCATAACCAACGGCTGGGACGATATCGTTGGTGTCAAGGTACGTTGCCTGCCTGCTGACGGGTACCTTGGCCCGGTATCCTTCAACAGTAGCATGGCTAGCGGAGCAAACGGTTCCTAGTTCACGAGTTTGAGGTCAGCAACGGCCTCGTGTGTCGTGATTTCGAAGGTCGCATTGTTTCTATATCGCGCTCCGAGCGAACTTCGAAATCGAAACGACACAGGAAATCAATGAGTTACCAGGATGTTTGATGCCGTTGGGACAGAGCGGGCGGCGTTCCGGCATCAAGGTGGTCTGCGCAGCACCCTGCGGCGCCGCCTCGCTGCCAATCCGCTCTGTGGGGACGGGGCGCCCTGCTCCAACCCCGCCAGGCAATCCCGCAGCAGACCCGCATCCTGCGCCGTCTTGGCCATCGACATGGCGCCCGAATAGGCGGCGACCGCCAGCGCGGCATAGCGCTCGGGGTCCATGCCCTCGTCCCGGCCCGCTTGCCGGTCGACCCGCAGCTTGTCGGCGATCGCCAGCCGCCACCCGGCAAAAATGCCGGCAAGCGCGATGCGGAAGTCCGGGTCGGCGAGCGACAGTTCATGCGCGAGGTTGTTGAGCGGGCAGCCGCGCACAAAGCCTTGCCGTTCCAGTTCAGCCGCCACCGCCTCGAACACGGCGCGGACGCCTTCGCGCGCCGTGGATGCGGCGCGCACCGGCGCGATCCAGGTCTGATCGACGGCGGCGGCCACCCGCTCCTCGATCACCGCCAGCGCCAGCGCCTTCTTGGTCGGGAAATGGTGGTGCAGCGCGCCGCCGGTGACGCCCGCCGCCGCCATCAGGTCGCCGAGGCTGGAGGCGTGATAGCCGCGCGCCTGGAAGGATTCCTCCGCCACGTCGAGCACGCGGCGGCGCATGCCCTCCGGGTCGTTGGTGCGTTTTTGGCGACGCGATTTCGGCTGGGCGGCAATCTCTCCTGACATCTGGGCACGATACCAGATTGACAAAACAGGACAACCGGTCTGTTTTACAAAACAGGACGATCACCCTGTTTTGGTGCCGACAATGGACCTTGCTCGAAACGAAATCTCTGCACGCCTTGCTTCACCGATCGTGGAACTCAGGCAGTACACGCTGAAGCCCGGCCGGCGCGAAACGCTGATCGACCTCTTCGATCGCGAGTTCATCGAGAGCCAGGAGGCGACCGGGATGACCATTATCGGCCAGTTCCGCGACCTCGACCGGCCCGACATATTCGTCTGGATGCGCGGCTTCGAGGACATGACAGCGCGAAAGGAGGCGCTGAGCGCCTTCTATGGCGGGCCGGTCTGGGCGGAGCATCGCGACGCCGCCAATGCGACGATGATCGATTCCGACGACGTGCTGCTGCTGAAACCGGCCTGGCCGGGCGCCGGGTTCGACATCCAAAGGTTGCGCCGGCCAGCTCCCGACAAAGTCGAAAACCAGAGCGAGAATAATCGCTTACCTGGTATTATTGAGATCCAGATTCATCATTTGCGACGCGGCGCTGAAGCCGGTTTCGCAAACCGCTTCGAGACCGAAGCCGTTCGGCTGCTCGCGGAAAACGGCATGCGCCTGCTTGGCGCCTTCATCAGCGAGCATGCCGAAAATACCTTCCCGCGCCTGCCGGTGCGGTCGGGCGAAAACGTCTTCCTCAGCGTCACCGGTTTCGACGACGAAGGCGCGCGCCGGCGGTCGCAAACCGCCCTCGCCGCTTTGCCGTCATGGCAGGCGTTCCGCGATACCACGCAGGCCGATTGCACAAAGCCTGCCGAGACGCTGCGCCTGACGCCCACGGTCCGATCACTGTTGAGGTGATTACCCGCCCAGGCCCGGCATCATTTCCAAGATCGCGTCGGCGATGGAAACCGGATCCTCCCAATGCGGGTTGTGACCGCAATCTTGCGCCCACACCAGACGTGAGCCCACCAGCGCCTGAGCCAGCGCTCGCTGGTGCACCGCGCCGAAAAGCGGATCGCGCCCACCAGCGATGATCAACGCCTGCACCTGCACGGCTCGCCCCACGGCGGTCAGATCGGCGCGACGGACTTCTTCGAGAATGGCGCGCCAGCGCGCCGCGGGAATCGCGGAGGCGTCTTTTGCGAGACCGGCGAGAAAAGCCTGCGGCACACCTGGCTGGCAGGCATGCCACCAGTCATAGAACGGATCGGCTGGCGAAATCGGATCGCGCAACGCCGCGACCCTGTCGGTCAATTGGTGATCCCGTCCGAAATCGGGCTTCAGCGTGCTGGCCACAATCACCAGCCCGCCGATCAATTCGGGATGCCGCGCGGCCAGCATCATCGACACCATGCCACCCAGCGAATGGCCGACGACGACCGGCCGATCGAGCCGCAGGCTGCGGATCAGCCCGGCAATGTCCTCTGCGAAGTCAGCAATGCGATAACCATCGCCCGCCTGTGAGGCGCCGTGGCCGCGCAGGTCCGGCATGATCAGTCGGCGCCCGGAAAGATGCGGCGCCAGCAGCGAAAAACTGCGGCTGGTGTCGGTGAAGCCATGAACCAGGAGCAGCGGCGGCTCCGAACCGGCGACCTCGACATAGGCAAGATCGAGACCGCCGACACCGGCGATTTGCTTGCGGCCGGCCCAGGGGTCCTGCTCGGCCTCCTGATGCGCCAGTTCCAAAGCTGCCGGCCTCACAGTCCGAGCTTTTCCTTGACCGCGGCGAGGCCTGGCTTGCCGTCGAAAGTGGCGACACCGGCGAGCCAAGCGTCGAGACGATCCTTGTGCAAGGCGATCGACTTCAACGCCCCCTCCTCCGGCTTCATGCCGTCATTGATCAGGTAGCCCATGCCGACATTCTCCATATCGATGTCGAATGCGAGGTTCTTCAGGAACTGCGCCACATTCGGGCATTCCTGCAGAAAACCCTTGCGCACCTGCGTCGTCACCGTCGCGGCGCCGAAATTAGGGCCGAAGAACTTGTCGCCGCCGGTCAGGTACTTGAAGTCGTACATCGTGTTCATGGGATGCGGCGCCCAGCCCTGGAAGACAATGAATTGCTTCTCCTTGATCTCGTAGCCGACCTCCGAGAGCATGCCAGCTTCGCTCGACTCGACCACCTGCCAGCCGTCGAGGCCGAACTGAGGATCGGCGATAGCGTCCATCATCAGCTGGTTGGAGCCCGGCTCGATGCCGTACATCTTCTTGCCGAACTTGTCGGCGAATTTGTGCAGGTCGGACAGGTCCTTGACGCCGGCGTCCCAGACATAGGTCGGCACGGCGAAGGTGTATTTGGCGCCGACCAGATTGACGCGCACATTCTCGATCGAGCCGTCCTTCTTGTAGGGCTCATAGTAGGTGACCATCGCCGGGTCCCAGTAGCCGAGGAATAAATCGAGGTCCCTGTTCTTCATGCCCTCGTAGATGACGTTGATGCCGAGCACCTCGCTCTGCGGCTCGTAACCAAGCGCCTGGAGCAGGACGTAGGCGACCCCTGTGGTGAAAGCGAGATCGTTCCAGCCGGGTTCCGCCATGCGGACCGCCTTGCACTGCTCGGCCTCGGCCGCTCGGGCCGCCTGGGTACCCAGCATCAACGCAGCCAGACAGACCCCGTTCGCAAGCACTCGCAACATATCGGCTCTCCTCTGATTGACCATTTAGTCAAATTATTGTCCCATTGGTCAATTGTTGATCTAGGTGGACGAAAATGTCAACATGGAATCGCCATGCTTGGATCGATCCGATGAAACTCACGCGTCTCAGCGACATACGCCGCAAGGAGTTGCGGCAGGCGGCCTTCGCGGTGCTGGAGCGCGAGGGCATTGCCGGTGCGACGCTGGAAAAGGTGGCGGCCCAGGCCGGCGCCTCGAAAGGCATCGTGCTGCACTATTTCCGCAGCAAGCAGGAGCTGTTCGAGCATGCCATGCGCGAGGCGAATGCGGTCCTTTGCCACGCGGTGATCGCCAGGCTCCGGCGAGCGCGGACGCCGATGGAACGGCTCAACGCGGTGATCGAAGGCAATTTCGAGGAGCATCTGTTCCGGCCGCCGCTCTGCCATGCCTGGCTGTCGCTCTGTGCCGAGGTGCCCCGCGACGAAAAGCTGGCGCGCATCCAGAAGGTCATCCACGCGCGCATGCGCTCGAACCTGTTGTCCGGCTTGCGCGGCCTGACATCGCCGGACGTGGCCGACGAGATAGTGATCGGCGTCACCGCACTGATCGACGGGCTGTGGGTTAGGCTTGGCCTGCGGCCGGGCAGCGTATCGCGCGAGTTGGCGGTGCGCCAGGTCAAGGACTACGTCGTGGGACGCCTCGCCCTGCGCCAGACAGCGCCCGCCGGGATGGCGTCGGCCGGGTAAGTTTCATACCGGGCGATAGGCCGACGGGTTGACCCTCCGCGCCATTCGGCGCTGCATCCCTGCGCGGCACATTGCAAGGAGCCTGGCGATGAGACTTCAGGGCAAAAGGGCGCTGGTCACCGGCGGTTCGGATGGCATCGGCTTGGCAATCTCTGAAGCCTTCGCTCGCGAAGGCGCCGATGTGCTGATCGTTGGCCGCGATGCCGGCAAGCTAGAGGCCGCGCGGGACGCGCTGGCGGTGGAAGCAAAAGGTAACGCCACGGTAGAAACGCTGTCGGCCGACCTCGCCACCAGCGCCGGCATCGACGCGGTGGCTGCCCGGGTCAAAGGATCCGGTCGGCCGCTCGACATCCTCGTCAACAATGCCGGCGTCGCTTATCTGGTGCCATTCGAGACGGTCAGCGAAGAACGGTTCCAGCATTCCTTCGCGCTCAACGTGACGGCGGCCTTCTTCCTGACGCAGCGGCTCCTGCCGCAGCTCGGCGCCGGCGCCTCGATCATCAACATCTCGTCCTATTTCGCCAACAAGATGATCCCGAAGCGGCCGTCCAGCCTTTACTCGCTCTCCAAGGGCGCGCTGAACTCGCTGACCAAGTCGCTCGCCTTCGAGCTCGGCCCGCGAGGCATCCGGGTCAACGCGATTGCGCCCGGCACGATCGACACCGCCATGCGGCGCAACTCGATCGAAAACCTGCCGCAGCAGGCACAGGACGACCTCAGGGCCTATGTCGAGCGCTCCTATCCGCTCGGCCGCATCGGCCGCACCAGCGACCTCGCTGGCATTGCCGTCTATCTCGGCAGCGACGAGGCCGCCTGGACCAGCGGCGGCATCTTTGCGATCGACGGCGGCTATACGGCGGGGTGAGAGGCTCTCTCTTCCCCTTCCTCCCTTGTGGGAGAAGGTGTAGCCGAAGGCGACGGATGAGGGGGCTCCAGCTTGGCGCCGACAGCGATACGTCACGCACCTCTCAACCGTGTCGGCGCTGCGCCCGATCCACCTTCTCCGACAGAGGGAGAAGGAAGAGGCGCTTCAACCGATTTGCATCTTCTTGGCCCGCAATCTCTGCTTGATGCCATTTGTGCAACGCGATACGCCGTTGCCGAATTCGACAACCGGAGACCCTCCAGTGAGCGCTGAGAAGAGCAGAACCGAAACCGACACATTCGGTCCCATCGAGGTCGCCGCCGACCGCTACTGGGGCGCGCAGGCGCAACGTTCGCTGGGCAATTTCAAGATCGGCTGGGAAAAGCAGCCGGCCTCGATCGTGCGCGCGCTCGGCATCGTCAAGCGCGCCGCGGCCGAAGCCAATATGGAGCTGAAGCGCCTCGATCCCGCGCTCGGCAAGGCGATCATCGAGGCCGCTCAGGAGGTGATCGACGGCAAGCTCAACGACCATTTCCCGCTGGTGGTGTGGCAGACCGGCTCGGGCACGCAGTCCAACATGAACGCCAATGAGGTGATCTCCAACCGGGCGATCGAGCTGCTCGGCGGCGTCATGGGCTCGAAGAAGCCGGTGCACCCGAACGACCACGTCAATATGAGCCAGTCGTCGAACGACACCTATCCGACGGCCATGCACATCGCCTGCGCCGAGCGCATCGTGCACGATTTGCTGCCGGCGCTGAAGCACCTGCACAAGGCGCTGGAGGCCAAGAGCCAGGCGTTCGCGCATATCATCAAGATCGGCCGCACGCATACGCAGGACGCCACCCCGCTGACGCTGGGCCAGGAATTCTCCGGCTATGCCGCGCAGGTCGCCTCCTCGATCAAGCGCATAGAGATGACGCTGCCCGGCCTGCAGGAGCTGGCGCAGGGCGGCACCGCGGTCGGCACCGGCCTCAACGCGCCGGTCGGCTTCGCCGAAAAGGTGGCGGACCGCATCGCCGCCATCACCGGCATAGCCTTCGTCACCGCGCCGAACAAGTTCGAGGCGCTGGCCGCCCATGATTCCATGGTGTTCTCGCATGGCGCGATCAACGCGGCGGCGGCGGCACTCTTCAAGATCGCCAACGACATCCGCTTCCTCGGCTCCGGCCCGCGCTCCGGCCTCGGCGAACTCTCGCTGCCGGAAAACGAGCCGGGCTCCTCGATCATGCCCGGCAAGGTCAACCCGACCCAGTGCGAAGCGCTGACGCAGGTCTGCGTGCAGGTGTTCGGCAACAATGCCGCGCTGACCTTCGCCGGCAGTCAGGGCCATTTCGAGCTCAATGTCTACAACCCGCTGATGGCCTATAATTTCCTGCAGTCGGTGCAGTTGCTCGCCGATGCCTCGGTCTCCTTCACTGACAATTGCGTGGTCGGCATCGAGGCGCGCGAGGACAACATCAAGGCAGCGCTCGACCGCTCGCTGATGCTGGTCACGGCGCTGGCGCCGACCATCGGCTACGACAACGCCGCCAAGATCGCCAAGACGGCGCACAAGAAGGGCACAACCCTGCGCGAGGAAGCACTGGCGACAGGCCTGGTCAGCGAGGCCGACTACGACCGGCTGGTACGGCCGGAGGACATGACGCATCCGGGGTAAGCTAGTATCACCGGCGTAACCGGGTGAACAATCTGTCGCCACATCGGCATCTTTGGTGAACAGTCTGCCTGCTCTATCTGGGTTGTCATTCCAATCCTCCCGGAGAGAGTCCCATGTCCATCAACACTTCTGTCGCCGGTTCCGGCGTCGCTTCCAACAGCTCCACCACCATCCTGCTCGGCCGCATCCTGCTGGCCGTCATCTTCCTGCTTTCGGGCTTCGGCAAGCTCACCGCGATTGCCGGCACCGCAGGCTATTTTGGCAGCCTCGGCCTGCCGCTGCCGACCGTGACCGCCGTCCTCGTCGGCCTCATCGAGCTGCTCGGCGGCCTCGCCGTCCTCGTCGGCTTCCAGACCCGCATCGTTGCCTGGGTGCTGGCGATCTTCACGGTTGCCACCGGGCTGGTCGCCCACACCGGCTGGGCCGACCAGATGCAGATGATCCAGTTCCTCAAGAACCTCGCCATCGCCGGCGGCTTCATCGTGCTGGCTTCGTCTGGCGCCGGTTCCTACTCGATCGACGCCAAGCGCGGCTGAGCCTTCCCTCGCAAGCGCAGACCTGGGCGGCGCGGAATTTTCCGCGCCGCTTTTTCGTTGTCGAACTGTGCGGACGCGCCAGGTCTGCGACTCTGCTAGACTGGGGCGCAATCTAGGCTTGGCCAGTGGCCGGCTTTCGCTCTTTGTTCTGACGCAATTCCGGACGGAAAACCGTTACACACTTTTCCTGGAATTGCTCTCGGGAGGTGACGATGCCCCGCAATGCGCTGCTTCTATTGTCCCGCCTGCTGCTTGCCGCCCTCTTCGTCCCGTCCGGCTTCCACGCGCTGGCCAATATTTCCGGCACGACCAGCTATTTCGCCGGCCTCGGCCTGCCATTGCCGGCGCTCGCCGCCTGGGGCACCGGCCTGTTCGAGCTGATCGCCGGATTGCTCGTCCTCGTCGGCTTCCAGACGCGAATCGTCGGCCTGCTGCTCGCCGCCTTCTGCGTGGCAGCAGGCCTCATCGGCCACTATGGTCAGGGTGGCGACGACGCCATGCTCGCCTTCCTGCACCAGCAGATGCTGATGAAGGACATCGCGATCGCAGGCGGCTTCCTGGCGCTGGCAATGGCCGGCGCCGGCGCCTGGTCGATCGACGGGCGTAGCTTCGGCGTTGGCGCCGACATCACCTGACGCCCTATTTGACCGAAACGCTCGGCCCATTCTCGACCGCCAGCACCAGCCGGCGGTTGGTGATCCGGGCCAGTTGCGCCAGCCTGCCGGCCGGGCGCTCGCCATAGAGGTCGGCAAGTGAGGCCGGCAGCACCAGCGCCAGCATGCCGTTGCCGCGGTTTTCCCATTTCAGCCTGGGCATCACGCCCGGCATCGCCGCCGTCATCAGGTAGACGACGCGCATCATTGCGGCGAGAACGCGGGCGCGCTCGAGGATGCGCGGCGGCGCCAGCGCCTTGATCTCGGGCGCGATGCCCTCGTTGAAGATGCCGTCATGGCGGTAGGCGCCGGCCAGCGCCAGATAGGCGCGGCCGGGATGGTCGACGCCGATGAAAGAGGCGTGCGCGATGATGTTGAGAGACTGCCTGCCGCGGTATTCGGGATGCGCGCGCCAACCAATATCGGCGAGCAGGCAGGCGGCCTGGCGGTAACGCGCCTCGTCCTCTGTCTCGTCGATGCCGAAAGCGGCAAAGGCCTTGCCGGTCCAGTCGACCAGCTCATGCGCATGGTGGACCGAGCGCGAGCGCAATAGCGCGAGTTCCTCGGCGGCCGAGATCAGCGGATCGGCCTTCTGCTCGGCCGCGTCGAGCAGCGAGTAGAGAAAGCCCTCGCGCACGCCGAGCGCCGAAACGACGATCTTCGACGGCTGCATCGCCGACATGATCTCCTGCAGCACGATGGCGCCATAGGGGAGCAGCGAGCGGCGGTTCTTGGAAACGCCTTCGATGCCCTTGACCTTCTCGATCTCGGCCTTCGTCACCTGCTTCAGGAAGCTCTGCGCGCTGTCGGCCGAGATCTCATAGTGATGCATGACGCCGAGCGGGTAGTTGGTCATTTCCATGTGCAGCCGGGCGAGGTTTCGCCAGGTGCCGCCGACGGCGTAGAAGGCCCTGCCCTGCCCACCCTTCAACAGCTTGGCCCGCGCCAGCTCCTGGCGCGCGATCTTCTGAGCCTGGACGAGCGAATTCTTCGCCATGTCCTGCAGGCGCAGGCCGCCGAGCGGCAGCGTGATGCCGTCGCCGATCGCCTCGCCGTTGATGTCGATCAGTTCGAGGCTGCCGCCGCCGAGGTCACCGGCGATGCCGCTGGCCGGGTGGAAGCCGGAAATCACGCCGAGCGCCGAATAATGCGCCTCCTGCCGCCCGGAGAGCACCCGGATCTCAGTCTTCAGTACGTCCTCGGCGCGGTGGATGAAATCGGGGCCGTTGACCGCCTCGCGGGCGGCGGCGGTCGCCAGCACATACATGTGCTCGGCGCCGGCCTGGTCGGAGAGCGCGCGGAAGCGGCGGAACTCCTCCATCGAGCGGGTGACCGCCTCGGGATCGAGCTTGCCGGTCGAAACGATGCCGCGGCCGAGGCCGGCCAGCATCTTTTCGTTGAACAGCAAGGTCGGCGAGCGCGCCAGCCCTTCATAGACGACGAGGCGGATCGAGTTAGAGCCGATGTCGATGATCGACAGCGGCCGCCGGTCCTGGAGCCGGCCCTGGGAAGCAGAAATCACGCGGCGGCGTTCTTCTTGCGGCGCTTGAACTGGGCGATGCGCCTGGGCGCATGCGACTTCAGCGCGTCACCCCGTCCGGACAGACTCGGATTGGTCATGAAATATTCCTGCGCGTTGAACGGTTCCTCGCCCTCCTCCAGCACGACGCGCCGGGAGGTGCCGTCAGCCAATACGTCGAAACTTTGCTGGTTGTCCATGATGTTGCCCAGCATGATCTGGCCAAGCACCTGTTCATGCACAGTTGGATTGGTGATCGGCGCCATGGTCTCGACACGGCGGTCGAGATTGCGCGGCATAAGATCGGCCGAGGAGATGTAGACGATCGCCCCGTCCGAGGGCAGGCCGTAGCCGTCGCCAAAGCAGTAGATGCGGCTGTGCTCGAGGAAGCGGCCGACGATCGATTTCACCCTTATATTCTCCGACAGGCCCGGCACCTGCGGCCTCAGGCAGCAGATGCCGCGCACGACGAGGTCGATCTCGACGCCGGCGCGGCTGGCATCGTAGAGCGCGTCGATGATGATCGGGTCGACCAGCGCGTTCATCTTCATCCAGATTCGCGCCGGCCGGCCCTCGCGCGCGTGGACGACCTCGTTCGAAATATGCTTCAGGATGCGTTTGCGCAGCGTGAATGGCGAAACGGCGAGCCGCATCTCCTCGGTGGGCTCGGCATAGCCGGTGATGAAGTTGAACAGCTGGGCGACATCGCGGGCAATCGTCGGATCCGTGGTGAAGAACGACAGGTCGGTATAGATGCGCGCGGTGACCGGATGGTAGTTGCCAGTGCCGAGATGCACATAGTTGCGCAGCTTGCCGTCCTCGCGCCGCACCACCAGCGACATCTTGGCGTGGGTCTTGAGCTCGAGGAAGCCGAACACGACCTGGACGCCGGCGCGCTCGAGGTCGCGGGCCCAGCGGATGTTGGCCTCCTCGTCGAACCGCGCCTTGAGCTCGACCAGCGCCGTCACCGATTTGCCGGCCTCGGCCGCGTCGACCAGCGCGCGCACGATCGGGCTGTCGTTGGAGGTGCGGTAGAGCGTCTGCTTGATCGCCACCACTTCCGGGTCGGCCATCGCCTGACGCAGGAACTGCACCACCACGTCGAAGGATTCGTAGGGATGGTGGACGATGATGTCCTTCTCGCGGATGGCGGCAAAGCAGTCGCCGCCATGCTCGCGGATACGCTCGGGAAAGCGCGGATTGTAGGGCGTGAACTTCAGATCGTCGCGGGCGACGGCGACGATCTCGGAGATCTGGCTGAGCGCCAGCGGACCGGTCAGGACGCTGATGCGGCTCGACGAGACGCCAAGCTCGCCGGCGACGAAGTCGCGCAGTTCCGGCGGCATCAGCATGTCGAACTCGATGCGGATCACCGAACCGCGGCGGCGCCGCTTCAGCGCCGTCTCGAACAGGCGAACCAGGTCCTCGGACTCTTCCTCGACCTCGATATCGCTGTCGCGGATGATGCGGAAGGTGCCGGACCCCTTGACCTCATAGCCCGGGAAGAGCTTGCCGATATAGAGGCCGACCGCCTCCTCCAGCGGGATGAAGCGGACATGATTCTTGCGGTCGGGTAGACGGATGAAGCGCTTCAGCGCCACCGGCAGGCGCAAAAGCGCGCTCATCTCCTCGCCATTCTTGCGGTGGCGCAGTTGCAGCGCCATCGAGAAGCCGAGATTGGGGATGAACGGGAACGGATGCGCCGGGTCAATCGACAGCGGGGTCAGCACCGGAAACACCTGATCCTGGAAATGCTCTTCCAGCCAGGCCTTCTCGTCCTTGGTCAGCGCGTCGCGGGTGATGCTTTCGATGCCTTCCTTGTTGAGCAGCTGCATCAGTGTCGAAAGGCTCTTCTGTTGGTCCTCCTGCAGGCGCTCGACCTCGCGCAGCAGTTGTTCAAGCTGCTGTTCGGGCGTGCGGCCGTCCGGACTCTTCAGGACGATGCCCTCGCGCACCTGGCCTGCCAGGCCCGCGACACGGACCATGAAGAACTCGTCGAGATTGCCGGCCGAGATCGACAGGAAGCGGATCCGCTCCAGAAGCGGATGGTGCGGGTTCAGCGATTCCTCCAGTACGCGCCGGTTGAACTGCAGCCAGGAGAATTCGCGGTTGACGAAGCGATCGGGATTGCCGCTCTCGGCACTTGCCGCCTCGATGGTGATGAATTCGCTGTGCACCGGCTTCAGTTCGTTCATGATTCCCGCTCTTGTCCTGCGCCCATCGCTTTGAAGCGCTGCATTCCGGATGGGCTACGGACGCTCTAACATGTTTTTGTGACGCACGATCCCTCACGAATCCCGCAGCGATCCAGGGTCATGCGCTTAACCGGCTCAACTTATCCTCTGACAGGCTTTTGCGACAGTTTCATTTCATCGATCTTGCAAACAGGCCGGTTATGATCCAGATGCAGACTGGCCGAAACAAGCCGAGACCAATTGGAGACGACGATGGCAGGCGGTTCCATTCCCCATTTCCAGAACGATGCGGGCCATCCGGCGATCGACATCGGCGTCAAGGAATTCATGTGCACGGGCGCCAACCCGCCCTTCGACCATCCGCACGTGTTCCTCGACATGGGCGACGACAATGAGAAGGTCTGCCCCTATTGCTCGACGCTCTTCCGCTATTCGGCGAAACTGAAGGCGACCGAAACGGTCCCCGCGGGCTGCCTCTATATCGACCAGGCCGCCTGATCCTCTTCCGACGATGAGCGAGGCGCGGTCCCGGCAGGTCGTCATCGCCGGGGCCGGCATAGCAGGACTGACGGCGGCGCTTGCCTTCGCCGAGCGCGGCTATCCCGTAACGGTGTTCGAACAGGCCAGGCAACTCGAGGCAGCCGGCGCCGGTATCCAGCTTTCTCCCAATGCGACGCGAATCCTCAGGCAGCTCGGCGTGCTGGAGCGGCTCCTGCCGCATGCAGTGCGGCCGGAGGCGGTGGTGCTCAAGGATGCCGCCGCGCTCAGGGACCTGGGACGCGTGCCGCTCGGACAGGCCGCCGAGAGGCGCTGGGGAGCGCCCTATCTTGCCGCCCATCGCGCCGACGTGCAGGCGGCGCTGACGGCGCAGGTGACGGAACGCCCGGATGTCGAGCTCGTCACCGGCGCGCGGGTGACCGGCGTCGCCGCCGGACCGCAGGGCATTGCCGTGACGGCTGAAACGGACGGCCGCACGATCGAGGCCAGCGGCCAATTGCTGGTCGGCGCCGATGGTGTCTGGTCGTCGATTCGCGAGAACCTCGCCGGCAAGCAGCCCGGCTTCGGCAAAAGCCGCTTCTCGGGCGAACTCGCCTGGCGCGCCACGGTCGCGGCGGAGAGCGCCGCAGGAAAGGCCTTTGCGACGATCGGCGCCGCGGACAGCGTCACCACCTTCCTCCATCCCGGTTTCCACCTGGTGGCCTATCCGGTAAGCAAAGGCAGCGCCTTCAACCTCGCGGCCTTCACCAAGGGCGAGCGCATCGCGGAAGGCTGGTCCGGCCATGCCGACCCGGCCATCCTCTCGGGCGCCATGCGCGGCACGGCACCGGCGCTGGCAAGGCTTGTCGCGCTGGCCGGCCCGTGGACGGCGTTTCCGATCCACACGGTCGAGCAACAGCGCTGGACGATGCAAGACGGGATCGCGCTCATCGGCGATGCAGCGCATGCAATGACGCCGTTCGCGGCGCAGGGCGCCGCCATGGGAATAGAAGACGCCGCCATGCTTGCCGGCGTGATCGCCGACTTCCCTGCCGACTTGCGACAGGGGCTTGCCACCTGGGAGAACCTCAGGCGGCCGCGCGTCGAGAAGGTGCTGAGGCGCGGCGCGCTCAACCGGCTTGCCTGGCACGCCTGGGGGCCGTTGGCGATCGCGCGGAACCTGGTGCTGGCGACGCGGCCGGCGGAGAAACTCGCGGCGGATCTGGACTGGCTGTACGGGTGGGAGGTTGTGAGGCGGTAGGACTTTGAGACCCGCCGACCTTGACGTAATGACTATTTGTAGTTACATTTTTGCGGTTACACCACATGGCAGAATTGCGATTTGAATGGGATACGGAAAAGGCTAGGTCAAATCTGCGCAAACATGGCGTGAGTTTTGAAACTGCCGTTCGCGTTTTCTCAGATCCCTTCGCGCTGGTGGAGCAGGACAGAGTCGAGGATGGCGAATACCGCTGGCAGCCGGATCATTTCCGCGCGGCGCGCCACGCCGGGAGAAAGAAGACGTTATGCGCAAAGTCGTTCGATATAATTTTGATCCGACAAATCCGCCTCCGCTGACGGAAGCCCAGAAGTCAGAAATCGCGGCTTTGAAGGCGCGCCCGGAGAACGATGTCGATACAAGTGATATCCCAGAACTAGCGCAAGAGTTCTGGCAGAACGCTGTTCGAAATCCGTACTTCAAACCGATCAAGCAGCAGCTGACTCTTCGTCTCGATTCCGATCTCGTTGCCTGGTTCAAGAGGCACACGCCAGATGGGCGCGGCTATCAAAGCGCTATCAACAAGGCATTGCGCGAATATGTGACGAAGCGGGGCCGTAAAGCCGGCTAGCTAATCATACAACCTCATCGACCACCCCAGCGACACCGGCAGCGGGTTCCACCAGCCGGTGCGCAGGCCGGCGGTGCGCAGCGCGGCCGCCGTCCAGGTGTTGCAGCCGACCAGCGCGTTGAAATGGCCGTTGGCCTCGTAGAAGCGGTCGAAGCGGGAATAGCCCGCATTGTCGATGACCATCGGGCCGTCCGGTCCCCGGCGGAAGCTCGCCGCGATGTAGTCGAGGAGCGCGGCGAAGCGATCCTCGCCGATGTCGAAGCCAGCGACGTCGGAATGCGGCTCGGCAATCGTGCCGGCGATGTCGACATGCATCACCGAGGCGTCCAGCGTCAGCGCCTTGAGGACCGGCACCGCCTTGACCTGCGACCACCTCGGCGTTTCCAGGTAGAAGGCACGACCGCCCCAGCCGAAGACGATATAGCGGACCTCGGGAGCATCGGCGGGAATGCCGGCATCGGTGAGGAAATGGAAGCGCCGGCGCACCTCCTCATCGACGGGGATGGCGATATCGGTGTGGATCGGGTTGCTCAGCACCAGTATGTGCCTGCTGCCCTCGCCCGCGGCGGCCGCCGGCCAAAGCGGGCGCGGTACCAGCGTGCCGAGCGCCGCGGCAAGCACGATGGCGGCCAGCAGGCCAACAAGGAGACGCCAGACCTTTCTCAACGATGACACCTTTGCGGCCTCACGACAGATAGCGTCGGGCGGTGCACATGAAAAAAGCCCGGCCGCATTGCGGCCGGGCTCTCCCAACGGCGTGGAAAACTCAATGCAGGATCTGCGACAGGAAGAGCTTCGTGCGCTCATGGCGCGGGTGATCGAAGAACTCGGCCGGCGTGTTCTGCTCGACGATCTGGCCCTGATCCATGAAGATCACCCGGTTGGCGACCTTGCGGGCAAAGCCCATCTCATGGGTGACGCAAAGCATCGTCATGCCTTCCTCGGCCAGACCCACCATCGTCTCCAGCACTTCCTTGATCATTTCGGGATCGAGCGCCGAGGTCGGCTCGTCGAACAGCATGATGCGCGGGTTCATGCACAGCGAGCGGGCGATCGCCACGCGCTGCTGCTGGCCGCCGGAGAGCTGACCGGGATATTTGTTGGCCTGCTCCGGAATTTTCACGCGCTTCAAGAAATGCATGGCGATCTCTTCCGCCTGCTTCTTCGGCGTCTTGCGCACCCAGATCGGCGCCAGCGTGCAGTTCTCCAGGATCGTCAGATGCGGGAACAGGTTGAAGTGCTGAAACACCATTCCGACCTCGCGGCGCACCTCGTCGATCTTCTTCAGATCGTTGGTCAGTTCCTTGCCGTCGACGATGATCTTGCCCTTCTGGTGCTCCTCCAGCCGGTTGATGCAGCGGATCATGGTCGACTTGCCGGAGCCGGACGGGCCGCAGATGACGATACGCTCGCCGCGCATCACCTTCAGATTGATATCTTTCAGCACATGGAACTCGCCGTACCATTTGTGCATGCCGACGATGTCGATGGCGACATCGGTGGTCGAGATGTGCATCTTCTTGGCATCGACCTTGAGGTCTTCCGCGCTGACGGCGTTTTCGGTGGTCATGGCCAATTCCCCTTATCGTTGTGTTTGATGCATGTCGTTACCCCAAAACCGCTAAACACTTTTGGGCGACATGCATCAGCGTTTGTAGCCGGTGTCGAGCCGGCGTTCCGTGTACATTGAATAGCGCGACATACCGAAGCAGAACAGCCAGAACACGAAAGCGGCGAACACCAGGCCGGACTTCGCGGTCTGCGGTGTCGCCCAATTGGCGTCGGAGAAGTTCTGCTTGACGACGCCGAGCAGGTCGAACATCGAGATGATCAGCACCAGGCTGGTGTCCTTGAACATGCCGATGAAGGTGTTGACGATGCCGGGGATAACCAGCTTCAGCGCCTGCGGCAGCACGATCAGCCCCATCTTCTGCCAGTAGCCGAGGCCGAGCGAATCGGCGCCTTCGTACTGCCCTTTCGGGATCGCCTGCAGGCCGCCGCGCACCACCTCCGCCATATAGGCGGCGGCAAACAGCGACACACCGATCAGAGCCCTCAGGAACTTGTCGAAGGTGACGCCCTCCGGCAGGAACAACGGCAGCATGACGCTGACGAAGAACAGCACCGTGATCAGCGGAATGCCACGCACCGTCTCGATGAAGATCACGCACAGCATCTTGATGATCGGCATCTTTGAGCGCCGACCGAGCGCCAGCACCGTGCCAAGCGGCAGCGAGACAGCGATGCCGACGAAGGACAGGCTGAGCGTGACCAGCAGACCACCCCACAGCGAGGTCTCGACATGCGGCAGGCCGAACACGCCGCCGAGCAGCAGGAAGAACGAGACGATCGGCAGAACCAGGAAAAGCAAGATGGCGTTCAGCCCCTTGCGTGGCACGCGCGGGATCAGCATCGGCACCAGCAGCGCCACGAACAGGATGGCGACGAGGATCGGCCGCCAGCGCTCCTCGATCGGATAGCGGCCGAACATGAACTGGCCGAACTTGGCGTTGACGAAGGCCCAGCAGGCGCCGCTCCAGCCGTCCGGCTGGATGCCGCCCTGCGAGACGGTGGCGCAGACGGTGCGGTCCGAACCCGTCCACTGGGCGCTGAGCAGGGCCCAGTTTATGACCTGCGGCAGGATCCAGGCGACGATGAGAATGCCGAGGATGGTCAGGATGGTGTCGCCGGGGGTGGCGATCAGGTTCTTGCGTACCCAGGCATAGAGCCCGCGTTCGCTTGGCGGCGCCGGCTGGGCAAGAGCCATCTCGGTGCGCACCCAGGACATATCGTGTTCCTGCATGACCCTACCTCTCCACCAGTGCCATTCTGGCGTTGACGACGTTCATGACCGCGGAGGTCACGAGGCTCAGCACCAGATAGGCGATCATCATGATCAGCACGCCCTCCACCGCCTGGCCGGTCTGGTTGAGCACCGTGCCGGCGGTGGCGGTGAGATCGGGATAGCCGATGGCGATCGCCAGCGAGGAGTTCTTGGTCAGGTTGAGATACTGGCTGGTCAGCGGCGGGATGACGATGCGCATGGCCTGCGGCACCACGACCAGCCGCAGGATCGGGCCTGAGCGCAGCCCCAGCGCCCCGGCCGCCTCGGTCTGGCCTCTGCTGACGCCCCTGATACCGGCACGCACGATCTCGGCGATGAAGGCCGCCGTGTAGCAGGACAGCGCCAGATAGAGCGAAAGGAATTCCGGCTTGACCTGGAAGCCGCCAGTCAGGTTGAAGGTCGATTGCTTCGGAAAATCAAAGCTCAGCGGGAAGCCGCTGAGAGCGTAGGCAAGCAGCGGCAGGCCGGCGATCAGCGCTATCGAAGTCCAGAACACCGGGAATTGCTGACCGGTTGTCATCTGCCGCTGGCGTGCCGTACGGGCGACGAACCAAGCCATGGCGAGGCCGAGGAGGAAGGCGACCAGGATCAGCCAGGAGCCGTCACCCCATATGGCGCGCGGGAAATAGAAGCCGCGCTGGTTGAGGAAGGAGCCGAAGGGCAGGTTGTAGCTCTCGCGCGGCGGCGGCAGCACGGCGAGCACGCCGGAATACCAGAAGAAGATGACCAGCAACGGCGGGATGTTGCGGAAGATTTCGACATAGACCGTGCAGATCTTGCGGATCAGCCAGTTCTGCGACAGACGACCGATGCCGACGATGAAGCCGATGATCGTGGCGGTGATGATGCCGGCGACGGCGACGATGATCGTGTTGATCAGCCCGACAATAATGGCGCGGCCATAGGTCGAGTCCGACGTGTATGCGATCGGTGTGTCCGAGATGTCGAAGCCGGCGCGTCCCTTGAGGAAGCCGAAGCCGGAGGCGATATGCAGACGTGCCAGATTGTCGATGACGTTCTGCACGATCCACCAGACCGAGCCGAACAGAATGACGATTACCAGCGTCTGGAAGAAGAGGCTGCGTACCTTAGGGTCATTGATGAAGGAAGCCCTGCTCGGCTCCTCGCGAAGGATTTCCTGCGATGCCATGCGACCGTCCCCTGGAAAGAGAAACCGGGAGGCAGACAACCTGCCTCCCGGATCACATTTCGATCAGCGGATCGGCGGAGCGTATTGCAGACCGCCTTTGGTCCAGAGCGCGTTGATGCCGCGCGCGATCTTGAGCGGGCTGCCCGAGCCGACGTTACGCTCGAACACTTCGCCGTAATTGCCGACAGCCTTGACGATATTCACGACCCAGTCGTTGGAGACGCCGAGATCGGTGCCGATCTTGGTGTCCGCCTCCTGGCCGAGCACGCGCTTGATCTCAGGATTGTCGGAGGCCTTCATCTCCTCGACATTGGCCTTGGTGATGCCGAGTTCCTCGGCGTCGAGCAGCGCGAAATAGGTCCACTTGACGATGTGGTACCACTGGTCGTCGCCCTGGCGCACGGCCGGGCCGAGCGGCTCCTTGGAGATGATCTCGGGCAACACGACGTGGTCGGCCGGGGCGCCCAGCGTCAGGCGGATGCCGTAGAGGCCCGACTGGTCGGTGGTGTAGACGTCGCAGCGGCCGGCGTCATAGGCGGCGTTGACCTCTTCCAGCTTCTCGAACACGACGGGGTTGTACTCCATCTTGTTCGACTTGAAGTAGTCGGCAAGGTTGAGCTCGGTCGTGGTGCCGCTCTGCACGCAGACGGCGGCGCCCGAAAGCTGCAGCGCCGAATTCACGCCGGGCAGCTTCTTGGCGTTGATCATGAAGCCCTGGCCGTCATAGTAGGTGGTGCCGATGAAGTTCAGGCCGAGCGCGGTGTCGCGGTTGATCGTCCAGGTGGTGTTGCGCGACAGGATGTCGACCTCGCCCGACTGCAGCGCGGTGAAGCGTTCCTTGGCG
Source organism: Mesorhizobium sp. M4B.F.Ca.ET.058.02.1.1 (assembly GCF_003952505.1). Classification (NCBI taxonomy): domain Bacteria; kingdom Pseudomonadati; phylum Pseudomonadota; class Alphaproteobacteria; order Hyphomicrobiales; family Phyllobacteriaceae; genus Mesorhizobium; species Mesorhizobium sp. M4B.F.Ca.ET.058.02.1.1. The sequence goes on from NZ_CP034450.1 coordinate 1,517,600, forward strand.
CTGAGCGGCGTGAACTTGACCTTGGAGCCGTCACCGAAGACGGCGGCCGCGACGGCGCGGCAGAAATCGGCGTCGATGCCCTGCCAGTCACCCTTGTCGTCCGGCGCCGAGAAGCCGGCCAGACCGGTCGAGACGCCGCACTGGATGAAGCCCTTCTGCTTGACGGTGTCGAGCGTGCCGGCCGAAGCCGCCGATGCTGTAAACCCAAGCGCGGCGGCGCCGAGAATGCCGAATGCAATATGTTTCATGACCCACAGACCCTTTTCTGTTTTACAGGTGACCCTGTTCTCAGGCGACCCTGATCTTTTCCCGCGTGAACGCAGCTCCCTTCCGGCCACTCCCGGACCCCGCATCGCAACCGACGCGCTGCCTCCCATTCACGAACTGCATCGAAGGCGATTATTCCTGTGAGGTCAAGGGAAATGACCGAATTCCAACGCGTTTGAAATCCGATTGCCGGAAATGCCCGAATTGCAGACAAACGCGCCCGTAAATTTGCCACGGCCGCAAACAAAGTCGGCAAAGTCCGGCCACCCGCATGAGCCCAACACCGGCAATGATCAGGCTGGCGTTTATTCTTGTTTTCTTGGGGAAAACCTCGCCGGCAACCGCACCTTGGCGAACCGGACGGCCGGCTGCATTCATCGATGCAGATCAACATGTATGATGAGCAGCACACGGACAATCACTGGGTAAGCAACCAGACGCCGATGGCCACCATCAGGGTGCCGGAGATCCGCGGAATCACCCGGCCGGCCGGGACGGTCTTCTCCAGCAGGATGAGGATGGCGATGCCGGCGACCCACAGCACGTTCATGACGCCGCCGACGAACAGCAGCGCCATCAGCGCCCAGCAACAGCCGAGGCAATAGGCGCCGTGCGCGATACCCAGCCGCAGCGCGCCGAGCGGCGCGGTGCGGAAGCCGCCATGACTGGTCAGGAAGGCGATCGGCGCCTGGCATTGGCTGAGGCAGACGCCCTTCACCGGCGTCCATTGGTAGAGGCCGGCGGCAATCAGGATGACGCCGCCGAGGATGCCGCTGTTGGTCGCCATCGTCGGGTCCAGCAAAGCGAGACGGCCCAGCAGCCATTGCGCGCCTGTGGCCGCAAGGCTGAAGGCCACCCAGACCAGCAGATAGCCAGCGAAGAACCACCCTGTCGAGGCGATGGGCCGGCCGCTCGCCCCGGCTTTGCGGCCGACGCCGGCATAGAGCAGCAGCATCGGCGCGACCGATGGTGTCATCATGCCAACCATCATCACCGACCACATGGCGAAGATGAAAACGAAATCGGCCACCGTCCAGGCGCGGATGGCCGGCGCGACCGCCGCACCAATGTCCATGCCAGGCATGTCCATGCCACTCATAGACGTGTTCATGCCGGCCATGTCGCCGCCGGTCTCACTGGGCGTGGCGGGCATGCCCATGGAGGCGGCGAGCCAAAACACATAGGCCCAAGCGAGCACGGCAATCACCACGAGCGATGCGGCAACGACCGCGCGGTCACGCCGCAGCACCGCTTCGAGGGCCGTGTCGCTCATGCGATTTCAGTGCACCACGCCGCTTTGCGTCATATGCATGATGGCGAAGTGGCTGTGACTGTCGGCCAATTCGAACTTGATCGGGCCCGATGCCCTGGTCCAGCCGCGCCCGGCCTCTGCGAGCGCGTATTCGAAGCCGTGCGGCAGGTCGATGCGCACCCGATGCTCTTGGCCGGTGACGGGGTTCTTGATCGGCTCGCCGTGACCGGACGTCACGCCGGGCACGTCCATCCGGGCCGTGCGCGCATCGATGTCGATGCTGAGGTCGATGGCGGCGAAGATCGGATCGTGCACCTTCTCCAGCGTGGTCGAGAAGACCTGGAAGATGGTCGCGCCGGGTTCGGTGTCCTGGCCGCTCAGGATGCGAAGCAACGCGTTGCGCTGCGCTTCGGTGGCCCGTTCGTCGATGACGACCGCTGCCTCGCCCCCGCCCTCATGGATCGGGCCCGGCCAACGGAAGATTCCGGCAAAGCGCAAGCCGTCAAGCTTGGTGTCGCCGTGATAGCCGTGTTCGATTTCCACGCCCGCCACGGCCTGGCAGAACCCATTCGTCGGCAGGGCGTTGAACTGGCACGGGCAGCCATAGGCGCAGTTGCAGTTGGTGAATTCGCGCGCCTTGATCATCCATTTGACGTCGGTCATCGCAGTCCTCCCCTTGGCTGGCACGAAATGCCTGCATTGCGGGGAAGACTGGACCCGCGGCCGGTAAATCGTCCGGCCCGCAGCGAGGCAACCCGGCAATGATTCTATATTAGGACGTAATTATATAACTTTCCCAACAAGCCTGATAGTCGGATCAAAGTCCGAGCGTCCCGGCGCCAAGGCTGGGCTCCCTCGCCGTCCGCCCGGCACGGATTTGGCACATCGAAACACTGCCGCCTGGCGGACGCCGGGCGGTTGCGCGGCCCGGGCCGCCGCATTATGGCTGGCATCACCCCCACCACAGGCAAGAGATATGGCAAAAGACAGCAGCGAACTGGGCATCAACACGCGGCTTGCCCATTCCGGCAACAATCCGCGCGACTATTTCGGCTTCGTCAATCCACCGGTCGTGCATGCCTCGACGGTGCTCTATCCCGATGCGGCGTCGATGGCGGCACGCAGCCAGAAATACACCTACGGCACGCGCGGCACGCCGACCATGGACGCGCTGACGCTTGCGGTCGACGCGCTGGAGGGCTCGGCCGGCACAATCGCCGTGCCCTCGGGCCTCGCCGCGGTGACGGTGCCGCTGCTCACCTTCCTCGCGTGCGGCGACCATCTCTTGATCGTTGACAGCGTCTACCACCCGACACGGCATTTCGCCGACACGATGCTGAAGCGCCTGGGCATCGAAGTGGAGTATTACGACCCTCATATCGGCGCCGGCATCGCCGCGCTGATCAAGGCCAACACCAAAGTGGTGTTCACGGAATCGCCGGGGTCGAACACCTATGAGGTGCAGGACATACCGGCGATCGCCAAAGCGGCGCATCAGGCGGGCGCCATCGTCATGATGGACAACACCTGGGCGACGCCGCTCTATTTCAAGCCACTCGACCATGGCGTCGACATCTCGATCCATGCGGCGACGAAATACCCGGCCGGCCATTCGGACGTGCTGCTCGGCACCGTCTCGGCCAACGAGACGTACTGGAAACAACTCTACGAAGGTTTTTGCACACTGGGCTGCTGTTCCGGGCCCGACGACATCTATCAGGTACTGCGCGGCCTGCGCACGATGGGGGTTCGGCTTGAGCATCACCAGAAGAGCGCGCTCGCGCTAGCGCTCTGGCTGGAGGGGCAGCCAGGCGTGGCGCAGGTGCTGCATCCGGCGCTGGAGAGCCACCCGGACCACGTGCTGTGGAAGCGCGACTTCTGCGGCTCGAGCGGCATCTTCTCGATCGTCCTCAAGGGTGGCGGGCAGAAAGCGCAGCACGCCTTCCTCGACGCGCTGAAGATCTTCGGCCTCGGCTATTCCTGGGGCGGCTATGAGAGCCTCGCCGTACCGGTCTTCCTCGGCGACCGCACCATAGCCAAGCGCTCCTATGAGGGGCCGCTGATCCGCCTGCAAGTCGGGCTTGAGGACGTCGACGATCTCAAGGCCGACTTATTGCGCGGGCTTGCGGCGGCGGCGACCTGACCTGCGAGCGGGAACCCTGAGGGATGGATTCCGCACACGGCCGCAAGGCCTTGGCGCGATTGAGAAAGCGAAGGCCGCAGGCGATAGCCCCCAACCCGCGTCGCGCAATAGTATTCTCCGCAACCGCGAATATGCGGATTGGTTTGGCTTCCAAATTCGCGGCCGCGGCTGCATTGCGGGCGCCGCAATCTCTCTTGCGTTTCAGGATCTGCCATGGCGTTTCGCCTTTTTGTCCCCATCCTTGCCGGCGCGACGCTGCGCGAGCGGCTGCTTGCCTGCATCGGCGCCACGATCGGCATCGCGCTGACCGGCGTGATCAGCGGGCTGGCAATGGGCGGCGGCCCGCATGTGGCGCTGCTGGTGGCACCGATGGGGGCGTCGGCCGTGCTGCTCTTTGCGGTGCCGGCAAGCCCGCTGGCGCAGCCCTGGTCGATCACCGGCGGCAATTCGATCTCGGCACTGGTCGGCGTGACCGTGGCGCACTTCGTGCACGACCCGGTGATCGCGTCCGGCCTTGCGGTGGCGCTCGCCATTGCCGCCATGTCGTTCACCCGCTGCCTGCATCCGCCGGGCGGCGCCGCCGCGCTCACCGCCGTGCTTGGCGGCCCGGCGGTGGTCAGCGCCGGCTTTTTGTTCCCCTTCGTGCCGGTGGCGCTGAATTCGACCATTCTGGTCACGCTCGGCTTCCTCTTCCACCGGCTGGCGCGGCGCAACTATCCGCATGTCGTCGCGCCCGCCGCCAACAGCCACGGCACCGCCGATCCGCCGCCACAGGAGCGCGTCGGCTTCCGGCCCGAGGATATCGACGCGGCGCTGGCCACGCTCGACGAGACCTTCGACATCGACCGCGACGACCTCGAACGGCTGCTGCGCCAGGTCGAACTGCAGGCCATGGTGCGCTCGCACCGGACGCTGCTTTGCTCAGACATCATGTCCCGCGACGTGATCTCTGTGCCCGAAGACGCCACAGCCGACGCGGCGCGCCAGCAACTGCTCGACCACAATATCCGTACCTTGCCGGTGGTCGACGCCGAAGCCAGGCTGGTGGGCGCCGTCGGCCTGCGCGAGCTGACGAAAGCCACCGACACGGTGAAGGGCGTGATGTCGAAGGTCGGCACCGCCTCGCCCGACACGCCGGCGATGAGCCTGCTGCCAGTGCTGACCGACGGGCGCAGTCATGCGGTGGTGATCGTCGATGCCGAGCGGCGTATCCTCGGCCTGATCACCCAGACCGACCTGCTGGCGGCGGCAGCGCGGGTGCGCGGCGCAGACACGGCGCGGGCGGCGGCGTAATATCGCCGCCGAACACCGCCGAATTCCGGGAACCTTTTGCCGGCAAGGCGCATCCAATGCCCCGATCAGGCATCTGTTCGGGAGATCGGCTCGCAATGCACAAGCTCGCAACGCCCGTAGCGGCGCCGGCAGGGGCGGAAAGCCTGTCCGGCGACATGGCGCTGGTGCGTCGCGCCTTGGCGCGCGAGGCGGAGGCCTGCCGCGCCATCATCAAGGCTAACAACCAGCGTCTCTACCGCATCGCGCGCGGCGTTGTGCGCAACGACGCCGAGGCCGAGGACATCGTGCAGGAGGCCTATGTGCGGGCCTTCGCCAATCTTTCAACTTTTCGTGGCGGATCCTCGCTCTCGACCTGGCTGTCGCGCATCGTCATCAACGAGGCGCTCGGTCGGCTGCGCAAGCGAAAACGGATCGTGGCGCTGCCCGAAAACCCGGAGGCGCAGATCATCCGCTTCCCTCTAAACCCCAGCGACGATCCGGAGCGGACGATGGCGCAGCGGCAGATCCTCGCACTGGTCGAACGGGCGACCGACAGCCTGCCCGACGTCTACCGCAGCGTGTTCGTAGCCCGCGTCATAGAGGGCTTCAGCATGGACGAGACCGCCGACCTGCTTGGCGTCAAGCCCGAGACCGTCAAGACCAGGCTGCACCGGGCGCGCGCCCTGGTGCGCAAGGCGCTGGACGACGAGATCGGCCCGGTGCTGCTCGACGCCTTCCCCTTCGCCGGCCGCCGCTGCGAGCGGCTGACCGAGGCGGTGATGAAAAGACTGGGGATCGAAGGCTGATTCCCGGGAACGTTTCGGCCCTTCCCGCATCCAATCAGCGTTAACCGAAGAACGCGAGCCCGGCACCACCGGGCGAAGGAGATGCCATGCTTACCCGACCGACCGTTGCCCTCGCCGCCCTGCTCATGCTCGGCGCAGCGCCGCTGGCGCAGGCCGCCGACAAGCCGACCGATCCGCAGATCGCCCACATCGCCTACACGGCGGGCACGATCGACATCGAGGCGGCGAAGCTGGCGATCGAGAAGTCCAAGACCAAGGAGGTCGTGGATTTCGCCAACGACATGGTGCGCGACCATGAGGCGGTGAACAAGCAGGCGCTCGACCTGGTCAAGAAGCTCAATGTCACGCCGGAGGACAACGCCACGAGCCAGGCGCTGGCCAAGGCGGCGGCAGAAGAACGCGGCAAGCTCGCGAAGCTCGACGGCGCGGCCTTCGACAAGGCCTATGTCGAGAATGAGGTGGCCTACCACAAGCAGGTCAACGGGGCGCTGGAGACCCTGCTCATCCCGTCGGCGAGCAATGCCGAGTTGAAGAGCCTGCTGGAAACCGGGCTGAAGATCTTCCAGGGGCATCAGCAGCATGCCGAGCATGTCGCCGGCAGCCTGAAATGACGGCGCTGACACGGCCGGCATTAGCGGCGCTGGCGCTGGCGCTCACCGCCAGCCCGGCGTCCGCAGCCACGATCACGGTAACGATCGACAAGCTTGTTTTTTCGCCAGCAAGCGTCGAGGCCAAGGTCGGCGACACGGTCGAATGGGTGAACAAGGATGGGTTGGCCCACACGGCCACGGTGAAGGGCGGTTGGGAGGCGATGATCCCGCCGAAGTCGAGGGGAAGGATGACTCTCACGGAAGCCGGGGCGGTCGACTATTTCTGCCGCTTCCATCCCAACATGAAGGGCCGTGTCGCCGTTTCGCCCTGATCCGCCAAGCGGTCCATGGCCAGCGAGGCGCGCCTTGCCTCGCTTGGCCGGGTGATGTGCGTCCATGAGCCGTCATAGGCGGGCTTGCGGCGCTCGATCCAGGCGTCGAGGCCCTCGCGCAGGTCGGCGGTCGGGACTATGCGAGCGAACTGCTCGGCCTCGACCAGCAGGCCCTCGGCTATGCTGAGATTGATGCCGCGCGCCACCGCGGTGAGGATGCTGGCCACCGCCGCCTGCGAATGCGTGATGATGCGGCGCGCGAGATCGTGTGCTGCCGGCATCAGCTCGGCTTGCGGCACGATCCTGTTGACGAGGCCGAGTTCCACCGCGCGCGCCGCCGAAAAGGCCTCGCCCGTCAAAAGCAGTTCCAGAGCCCGCTTGCGGCCGGCAAGCCGCGGCAGGCGCTGCGTGCCGCCGAAGGTCGGCGGCATGGCGAGGTTGATCTCCGGCTTGGCGAACAAGGCGCGGTCGCTGGCGATGGCCAGCGGCACCGCCTCGGTGATCTCGCAGCCGCCACCGAAGGCGATGCCGTTGACGGCGGCGATGACCGGCTTGCGGAACGCTTCGAGCCGCGCCGTCAGCCGCTGGCCGCGCATGACGAAGTCGCGCAGCGCGACATCAGCGCCTGCGGCGACACTGACTGAGAATTCGTGGATGTCGGCGCCGGCAGAGAAGGCGCGCTCGCCCGCCCCCGTGAGGATGACGGCGCGAACCGCATCGTCGGTCTCGATCCTGTCGAGCATTCGAGCAGGCGATCGATCAGGGCGTAATTCAAGGCGTTGAGTTTCTCCGGGCGATTGAGCGTCAGCACAGCGACGCGATCGCGGCTTTCGCAAAGCACCAACTCGGTCATGTTCTTTCTCTCCGGTATGGAACGGAGCGAAAGGGATCAGTTTTCGGATTGTCTGTATATTCACTAGTCAGTATACTTGATGGCATGAGCGAACCCACCAGCCCAACTCGCAAACGCCTCGTCGATGCGGCGGCGAAACTCTTCTATGCCGAGGGGGTCGGCCGCGTCAGCGTCGACGCAGTGGCCGAGAAGGCGGGGCTGACGAAGCGCACGCTCTACTACCACTTCAGAAGCAAGGACGATTTGATCGCCGCCTATCTCGATGGCCGCGACCAGCCCAACATCAAGCAGATGGCCGGCTGGTTCGAAGCCGCCGAGGGCGGCGTCGACAGGAAGGTCGCGGCGATCTTCACCAATCTGGCGCGGGTGGCAAAGCACCCGAAGTGGAGAGGCTGCGGCTACCTGCGCACGGCCGCCGAGCTCGCGGCGATGCCCGGACACCCTGCAGTCAAATCCGGGTCGCGCCACAAGACCAATTTCGAAAAGTGGCTGGCCGGAGAGCTTTCAAGCCATAAGGTCAGAGAGCCCAACATGCTGGCGCGCGAGATCGTTCTGTTGATGGACGGCGCCTTCTCCAGCATGCTGATCCACCACAATCCCGACTACATCGCCGCTGCCGGCCACGCGGCGGCGACGCTGGTCAAGGTGCGGATGGAGACGGCGGCTCCGCCAGCAGCCAGTCGATCGCCGCGGCGGCGTGGGCGGGTGATCGGTCGGGCGCCAGGATCGAAAGGCTGAAGCCGGTCGGCACGCGCTTTTCGAACGGCGCCACCAGCGATCCGCCGGCAAGCGCGCGCGACACCAGCGCCTCATGGCCCATCAGCACGCCGGCGCCGTCGCCCGCCTGCAGCGCCATGCTGTAGAGCGAGAATTCGGAGCCGGAATCGATCGACGGCCCCTTCAGGCCGGCGGCCTCGAACCACAGGGCCCAGTCGCCGGTCCAGGTCGTGTCCCACAACAGAAGCTGCGCGGCGAGATCGGCCGGCGTCTTCAACTGCCGGGCCAGCGCCGGCGCGCACACCGGAAAGATGACATCATCTGAGAACTTGCAAGCGCGGCCGCCGACCGGTGCCTGCCTGGTCAGGAAGATGGCGAGATCAAAAGGCTCGCGGCGGAAATCCGGCGGCTCCTCCAGCGCGTGGATGGAGGGGCGCAGCGTGGGCAATGCCGCGCGCAGCGCCGGCAGGCGCGGCGCCAGCCACAGCTGCGCGATCGAAGGCAGCGCCGCGATGCTGACCTGCGGCCGGGGCGCCGCGATGCGCAGTTCCTGCACGGCCAGCCCCATAGCGTCGAAGGCGGTGGAGAAGGCAGGCAGAGCGGCGCGGCCGGCGTCGGTGAGATGCAGCCCCTGCGCATGCCTCACGAACAGCGGCGCGCCGAGCCAGGCCTCCAGCGCCTTGACCTGATGCGACACCGCCGCCGGCGTGACGCTGAGCTCGTCCGCCGCCTTGGCGAAGCTTTCGTAACGAGCCGCCGCCTCGAAGGAGCGGAGCGCGTTGAGCGGCGGCATGCGCGGACGCGGCGGATTGACGGCCATTCCGGCTTTTTCCCAAGGAAGCGCCGGCGGCCGTTACCCCGCCGGCGCGAATAATCTATTTGAGGGCCACCGGGGTCAGCTTGCCGTCGACCTTCCGCCACTCAAATACGACGAAGCCCGGCTGCTTGATATCCCCCTTGGCGTCATAGGAGATGGTGCCGAGCACTGTCGAAATGCTTGCACCCGAATGGAGATAGTCGGATGCGGCCTTCGGATCGTCGGCCTTGGCACGGGCGATCGCCTCGGCAAGGATCTGCGTGGCTGCATAGGCGTATAGCGTCACCGCTTCGGTCGGTACGTTCCTGGCTTTCAGGTCGGCGACCGCATCCTTGGCCTCGGCGAAGGTGGCCGGATCGGGAAAGGACGTCATCAGCGTGCCCAAAGCCCCCTCGCCGCCGATGGCGCCGAACTCGCTGTTGGAGATGCCGTCGCCGCCCATCAGGATGGTGGTGACGCCCTGGTCGTGCATCTGGCGCACGATCAGCCCGGCCTCGGTGTGCTGGCCGCCATAATAGACAAGCTCGCCGCCCGACTGCTTGATCCTGGCGACGAGTGGGCTGTAGTCCTTCTCGCCAGGGTTGATTTCCTCTTGCAGCACCGGCCTGCCGCCGCCGGCGTTGTAGGCGCGCGCCATCTCGTCGGCGAGACCCTTGCCCGCCGTCGACTTGTCGTCGACGATCGCCACCTTCTTGCCCTTGAAGCGCTCGAGCACGAATTTGGCGGCGATGGCGCCTTGCTGGTCGTCACGGCCACAAGCGCGAAAAGCGTCCCACAGGCCGCGCTCGGTCACCATCGGGTTGGTGGCCGTCGGCGTCACGAACAGCACGCCGTTCTCGGCATAGATGTCGGAGGCGGGAATGGTGACGCCGGAATTATAGTGGCCGACGACATAATGCACGCCATCGGCGACGAACTTGTTGGCGATCGAGACGCCCTGCTTTGGATCGGAGACATCGTCGCCGACCGAGACGGTGAGTTTTTGCCCGAGCACGCCGCCATTGGCGTTGATGCGCTCGACCGCCGCCTTGACGCCGACGCGGTACTGTTCGCCATAGGCGGCATTCGGCCCCGACATCGGACCGGCGACGCCGAGCACGATATCGGCCCTGGCGACACCGACGGCGGCGGCCGTCATCAGGGCAGCAGTCATCAATCGCAGAATCATGCGCATGTCATTCCCCTTTGTGTTTTGAGAAAGCGGGCTCTTCGCCCGCGCTTTCAGGTGCTCAGTTCACGAAATGCAGTTTTGTGAACCGGCGCCGGAATTCACTGACAGCGGCGGCGATCGCTTCCGGCGCATCGTTGCCGCGCAGCCCCCTGGCGATGAGCGCGGCAAGCTCGGGCATGTCCTTCTCGGTCATGCCCCAGCGCACGATCTCCGGCGTGCCGAAGCGCAGGCCGTTCATGTCGCCGTCGACCGCCGCGATCGGCAGGCCGATGCCGCAGGTGAGGATGTTGGCCCGCCTGAGCCTCTTCGCCGCCGCCTGCCCGCCGCCGAATTCGGCGGCCTGAACCGCGAACTGGTGCGAGGTGGTGTGGCCCTTGGCCGTCGAGAACACCGGCAGGCCGCGCTCGGCAAGCGCCTGAGCCAGCGCCTTCGCCGTGCCGGCCATGGCGGCGGCATAGGCGCGGCCATGCGCCTTCCAGTCGAGCAGTGTGATGGCGAGCGCTGCCGACTTCGCGGCATCGAAATTCGCCGTCATGCCGGGAAAGGCGATCCGGTCGAGCTTCTCGGCGATATCGGCGTCGTTGGTGACGATCAGGCCGGAGGGCGGGCCGCCGAGGCTCTTGTAGGTGCTCATCGTCATGAGATGGGCGCCTTCCTCCAGCGGCTGCTGCCAGGCGTGGCCGGCGATCATGCCGCAGAGATGCGCCGCGTCGAACAGCACCAGCGCCCCGATCTCGTCGGCGATCGTCCGGATCTCGCGGATGGGATGCGGCAGAAGGTTGAGGCTGCTGCCGATGGTGATCATCTTCGGCCGCACCTCAAGGGCGAGTTCGCGCAGCCCGGCGACATCGACCGTGTAGCCATCGCCGTCGACAGGCGCGGTATGGATGTCGAGCCCATAGAGCCCGGCGCAGCCGGCCATGTGATGCGTGACATGGCCGCCGACGGCGGGCGAAGGCACGATCACGCTGTCGCCCGGCCGCGCCGCGGCGATGAAGGCATAGAGATTGGCGATGGCGCCGGAAGGCACGCGGATCTCGGCATAGCGGGCGCCGAACACCTCGGCGGCGAGCTCGGCCGCGATGACCTCGATGCGCTCGACGCCCTCCAACCCCATCTCGTATTTGTCGCCGGGATAGCCGAGCGACGGGCGAGAGCCGAGGCCCGAGGCAAGCGCCGCCTCGGCTCTGGGGTTCATCACGTTGGTCGCCGGATTGAGGTTGACGCAATCGGCCTCATGGACGCGCCGGTTGAGCGCGATGCCCGCCTCGATCGCCGCAAGCACGACGTCGCTCCCCTGCCCGCTCGTTTCCGTGGCCAGCCGCTGGACGAAATCCTCGCACTGCGCGGGAACCCAGGGCCTGCGAGCAAGAGCGGTCATCAATGCCTCCACCGTGCCAACCACCAACGATCCGGATGGTGGCGGCGATGGTATGCCGGCGCAAACGAGTAGTTCTAGGGGCTAGGCTTAGGTATTTTAGGGGTAGTTGAAACGGGCTCCGAAGGGCGACCCTGCCCCGCCGGAAACAACTTGTCGAAACGCCTAGCTGCCCATACCATGCCCGCCCACGACCAAAGCTGATCAGGAGGTCAGTGAAACGGTCGGGTTTTGAGCCAGTGCAATGTAGGGAGGATAATCATGGCTTCCGCAGTACAGGCCGACAATGGCGTCAATGTAGAGGCGCTGCTCGCCGCAAAAGAAGCGCTTACCAATGCCCCGGAGGCCGCGCAATTCAAGTGGCGCGCGGCTTGCGAATGGAAGGATGGCACCCACAGCCACTCGACGGTGGAGAGTTTTTACGGTCTCGGCCAGGACCAGCATCGCAAGACCACCTTCGCATTCGACGCCGACCATCCGGAGGTGTTCGCTTCCCTGGATCAGGGCGCCACGCCTGTCGAATACGTGCTGGTCGGGCTGGCCAGTTGCCTGACCGCCGGCATCGCCGCGGTTGCCCAGAACCGGAACATCCAGCTGAAGTCGGTGAAAGCGACCATCGAGGGCGACATGGATCTCGCCGGCATTCTCGGCATCGACGCCGACGTCCGCAACGGCTTCAGCGGCATCACGGTGAAGTACAACATCGACGCCGACGCCAAGCGCGAGGACATCGAGGCGCTCGTCGCCCAGTCGCAGAAGCGGTCGGCCGTCTATGACATTGTCACCAATCCGACGAACGTCACGGTCGTGGTTAACTGAAAGGCGCTTCGAGCCGTAGACTCGCCTGATGAGAGGTCGCGATTAGTTCCGTCACCACAGTGATTGTCGGTGCAGGGCACGCGGGGCTCGCGATGAGCCGCTGCCTCGCGGAGCGAGCTATCGACCATGTGCTGCTGGAGCGCGGCGAGATCGCCCATAGCTGGCGCACCGAGCGATGGGATTCGCTGCGACTGCTCACGCCCAACTGGCAGAGCCGGCTGCCCGGCTTCCGCTATGATGGCGACGACCCCGACGGCTACCGGACGCTGCCTGAGGCGATCGACTTCCTCGGCACCTATGCCAGGGCGATCTCGGCGCCGGTCAGGACCCATACGACCGTTACCTCGGTCCGCGCCGACGATGCCGGATATCTGGTGCGCACGGACCGCGGCGAGTGGCGGTGCCGGACCGTCGTGCTGGCGTCGGGCGCGTGCAACATCGCGCGCCTGCCCGATTTCGCCGCCCGCGTGCCGCCGTCGGTCGCCATGCTGACGGCGCAGTCCTACCGCAACCCAGGCCAGGTCGCCGACGGCGGCGTGATGGTGGTGGGCGCCTCGTCGAGCGGCACCCAGATCGCACAGGAACTGCAGCGTTCGGGGCGTCAGGTGACGCTGTCGGTGGGCGAGCACATAAGGGCGCCCCGCGTCTATCGCGGCAAGGACCTGGAATGGTGGATGGACGCCGCCGGCGTGCTGGACGAGCGCTACGACGAGGTCGACGACATCAGGCGGGCGCGACGCGTTCCTTCGCTGCAGCTTGCCGGCACGCCCGACCGCACCACCCTCGACCTTAACGCGCTGCTCGACCGCGGCGTCAGGCTCGTCGGCCGTCTCGCCGGCATCACCGAAGACGGCAAGGCGCAGTTTGCCGGGTCGTTGCGCAACATGTGCGCGCTTTCCGATCTCAAGATGGCCCGGCTGCTCGACCTCATTGACGAATGGGCGCGCGACAACGGGCTGGACGCGACGGTCGGACCGCCGGATCGCCCGCCGCCGACGCGTGTCGAGGATAACCCGTCGCTCGGCCTGGACCTTGCCGGCGGCGCGATCAGGACGATCATCTGGGCCACCGGCTACCGGCCGGACTACTCCTGGCTGGAGCTGCCGGTGCTCGACCGCTGGGGCCACGTCCGTCACGACGGCGGGGTGGCCGACCATCCGGGCCTCTACCTGATGGGAATGCAGTTCCTGCGCCGCCGCAAGTCCGCGCTGATCGACGGCGCCGGCGATGACGCGCGTGATCTCAGCGACCATCTGGCGGCGTATCTCAGGTAAGGTTCGATCTGCTAGCCGACGCGGGCCCATAGCAGCAGTTGTGCAAGAGATCATCGATTCAGGGCAGCGGGATCGGCTTGTCACTGAGTGTGCGCAAGTAGGCGATCAGGTTGACCCGTTCGGTCTCGTCCGGGACGCCAGGCGTCTCCATCTTAACGCCCGGCGTGGTAAGCATAGGCCCGAAGAGATATCTGTTCAGGTCCTCGTACGTCCATAGCCCCTCCCAGCCCAGCAAGGTATCGGAGTAACGCATGTCTGCCACGGATGCCTTGTCGCGGCCGACGACGCTCCATAAGTTGGGTCCTATCTTGTTCCCTCCCTGCGGTTCGGCAGTGTGGCAACTGACACACACGCGGGCGAAGTAGGTTCGACCTTTCTCGACATCGGCAGAAGCCAATTTCATTGAGATCGGAGCCGGTGTTGGCAAGACAACCCCGTGCGACAAAAGATAGGCGGCAATTTCGGCTTGCCCCCGGCTCTTTGCGATATGGAGCGGCGTCTTGCCGCCCGTTGTCTTCGCATTCACGTCTGCGCCGGCCTCGACCAGCGCCCTCACACAATCGAGACAATCGAGAGTGACGGCGACGTGGAGGGCGGATTCGCTGTCACGGTTGGAATTTGGATCTGCATTCCGCTCCAGCAACAGATTTAACAGATCGATCTTGTCTTTCCCCACGGCCGCCATCAGCGGAGGGCCCCAAGCCGTCTGGGCGTTGACGTCCGCACCACGTTCTATGAGCAATTTTGCCGCATCGATGTGGCCCAGCATCACCGCAAGATAGAGCGGCGTGGCAGTGCCATCGCTCTCATCTATTCCGGCACCTGCATCGAGTGCCGCCGTGATCGCCGCGACATCGCCCTCCATGGCGGCGTCGTGGATGGCGGCGGCATGCGATACAATCGGAATGTGTGCAAGCACTAACAGAATGAAAAGCAAGAACCCGCGCATTAGCATCTCCCAAGGCAAGCCTGAGGATCCGGCACGATTTCGAGATTGCAAAGTCTATCTCAAAATCCCCGATCGCGACAATGGCTTCGGGTGTATGAGCCCACGGCCTAGCAGAACCAACGCCCAACACCAAAGGGACCAGGTTGGTCACCGCCGACACGCCGAATTACGTGACCTGCGATCATATCCCCAAATGCAGCTTCGGCTTCCAGAAGGGGCGGAACAATTCGATCTTGGGACAGCGGTTCATCACCACTTTCAAGCCCGCCTCCTCCGCCAGCCGGGCGGCAGCATCATCCCTCACCCCGATCTGGCCCCACAGCACCTTGGCATTGATGGCGATGGCCTCCTGCGCGACCTCCAGCAGATCTTCGGAGCGGCGGAAAACCTCGACCATGTCGACGGGCCGGTCGATGGCCGCCAGCGAGGGATACACTTTAAGCCCTCGAATTTCCTCCACGCCGGAACTGGGATTGACCGGGATCATGTCGTAGCCGGTTTCGTGCAGCACCCTCAGGACACCATAGGAAAACTTGGTTTTGTCGGGGCTGGCGCCCACCATCGCGATGGTTTTGACCGATTTCAGGATCTCCTGCAGATAAGCCTCCGGATAGGGCTCATCATGGTTCATATGGGTCATTTCTTGTCGTCCAGCGGGGTCGCAATATCGGCTTTCAATTCATGCGCGGCCAGGGGGTCGAGGAACGGGTTGCGATAGAGCCTGTCGTGGCTTTCGACGCCGACCTCCAGCGTGCAGTCGCTCAGCGGGCGGGCAACGCAGAGGATGATGTAGCCATTGGCGATCTGGCGGTTGTTCAGCGCCACCTGCGCCTTCTGATCGACCTTGCCGCTGATCATCTTGGCCGCGCAGCTTATGCAGCCGCCATATTTGCAGCCATAGGGCAGGTCCACGCCCTGCTCGCGCAGGCTCTGCAAGAGCGGCTTGCGGCGATCGACCTCAAAGGCCGCGCCGCCCTGGTTGGCGAGCGTGATGGTGAAGCTGGTCATACCCAGATGTCGCTCGTGCAATCACCGCCGGGATAACGGGTTTCGTGACAGCGGCTTGGTCCATTCGGTTCCTTGCCGAAATCGACGACAAAGCGCGGATCGATTGCCATGCCGCCGTTTTCGGTATCGCAATTGACCATCAGCATGCAGCCGCCATTGGTGCGGATTTCCGGATAGAACTGGTTGTCCCAGGTCGAGAACAGTGAGGTCGTCACATAGAGCCGCTTGCCATCGAGGCTGAGCTGTATCATCTGCGGCCCGCCGGTGACTTTGACGCCATTGACCTCGGGAGCGCGGCCGAGCAGTCCGCCCATCCACACCTGCCCGGTCAGCCTGGCGTTGTGCGGGTCGGAGATGTCGTACTGGCGGATGTCGCCATGCAGCCAGTTGCACAGATAGAGGTACCTGTCGTCCATGCTGAGCAGGATGACCGAGATCACGCCGGGTATCGGGATCGGCCATTCGGGATGCGGCTCATTGTCGACGTCGACAATCTTTTCCCATTGCCAGTCGCCCGCCGCGTCCTTCCACCAATGGATGATGTTGGCGGAAAGCGCCGCGCCGACAAAACCGTGGCTGCTGTCGGGATTGTGATGGAAGCGCACTTCCAGCGGGATCAGGCCATCCTCACCAAGATAGAATGTCTGCCTTGGCTCCTTCTTCTCGAAATCCCAGAAATGGATCTCGCGGCCATATTTCAGATGACCGACCTCTTCGAGGTCGAACCCGGGCATGAAGGTGTTGGGCGCGGCCCATTCCGAGCTGACCATCACGTTGTGCCGCGGCTGGTACCAGAAATCATAGCCGAACTTGATGCCGCCCATGGAGTTTTCCCAGCGGCCGACGATCTCGAACTCCTTGCTGAGCTGCAGATAGCCGCCGGGGGCATTGCCTTGCGCGTCGCCAAGCATGGAGACGATGATATCCGAGCCGAGGCAATGCACCGTGTGCGGCGCCGAAAGATTGGTCCTGGCTTTGATCTCGGCGCCGTCGATGACCTTGAACAGGGTCGGATTGCGCGGATCGGTGCCGCAATCGACAATATGCAGATTGGACGAGCGCACACCCGGCACAATCAGGTATTTCCGCTCCATGCTGGCATCGCCATGGCACGACGAGCAGGCATTCCAGCCCGAGTGATGCAGCTCATCGCCGATGCCCGGCATTTGCAGGCGTGAAATCACCTGGCTGTAGGTCGGGCTCTGCGGGTCGACATCGATGGTGCACAGATAGTCCGGCTTCTGAATGCCCGTGCCGGTGTAGATGGCAATCGTATAAAGCAGCTTTTCGCGCGGTGCCCGCATCGCCTCGGCGGGAGAAGCATAGCCCGGTCCACAGCAATGATTGGTCATGGGCACTTCCCTCTGAACAGGTCACCGGCCGGCCCCAAAGGAGGTCAGGCTGGAATGTTAGTGCATGCTTGGCGCTGGCGCTACGGTGGTGTTCGGTGAAGCGCAGCGCGATGTCCAACCCGGCGACCCAGCACCGAGCGGCGGAACAGCGGTCGTTCTCGCGCGTTATTCCATTAGGAGTAACTAATGTGCGTTTCGTGGTCGTCCAAGAGCCGACCGACACTTGGGCCGTGTTTGACACGATCGCTGACGAGCCCGCGGGTTTCGCAAGCCAATGCCTCATTGGGTTGACGCGTGAAGAGGCTGAGTGGTTGGCGTCAAGGTGCAATCAACAAATGTCGCGAAACGTTCGGCGCGTTCAGGACACGCCGCGGAACGTTGTGCCACTGATGGCGAGTGTGAATGAAACGATTCGTCGGCAGGCCACATGATGACCGAAGAAGCGATGGCTGCTGTTTTGGCAGTCAGGAACACGGCAGCCGAGATCCTGGGTGTAGTTGACAGCGCCAACAAAACCGATGCCGCTGTCGACGTCCGCCGTCTGGGTGAGGCCGTCCAGTTCCTCGCCAACGCTCCAATCCTTGGCTACGATGTTCGCGCGGCCATGGTTTTGTACGGCGACCTCGGGACGCCAACGCTTCGCGCCAGAGATTGCGAGCAGTTGTGGGCCAAATACGGAAAGGCCCTGCTCGCGTATTGATGAGATCAGATTGGAATGACCTCATCGGCTGCTGAAACGCGCGCCGCAAACGCGCGAGCCTACTGAGACGTGTCGCCCGCGTTCGCCATTTCGTCCTTGAAGCTCACCTTTGTGCTTTTCCGCACCATGGCGGCGAGGTCCTCGGCATCCCAGTTGGTCAGCCTGATGCAGCCATGCGAGAAGGTTAAGCCGATCTTGCCGGGTTCGGGCGTGCCGTGAATGCCGTAGCTTTCAATGGAGAGATCGATCCAAACCGAGCCCACGGGATTGTTGGGGCCGGCCGCAATGGTGAACGGCCGCTTGGCCTTGACTCCCTTGAAAGCGAAGTCCGGATCGTAGTGATAGGTCGGATTGCGCACCACGCGCTTGACCTCCGCCTCGCCATTCGGCGCCGGCTTCTCGGCGCTGCCAATGGAAGCGGGGAAGACTGCGAGCCATTTGCCGGAAGGATCAAGCACGCGCACCTGGCGGGCGCCCTTGTCGACCTCGACGCCGGCAATGGCGGCGGGAGGATCCCCCGGCCAACATCCGGCACCAGCAATTTCGTGCCGGCCTTCCTGAAGCCGATGCCAGGATTGAGCCGCCTGAGCAATTGCTCGCTGATATGGAAGCGCTCCGCCAGCCTCTCCGTGGCATTGTGATAGCCGAGCCTCGGCAGGCGGGCCATCCGCTCCATGCGGGCCGGGATATGCCTGGTAAAAGGTCCGCGCACATCCTTGCGCGTCAGCTCATAGGTCACCAGAGCCGGGCTCGCGGAGGTTGCCATCAGCCTGTCCCAGGTCTCGCGCGTGAGCTTGCCATCGGACGGCAATCCATTCGCCGTCTGAAAGGCCCTGACCGCCCTGGCGAAATTTTCTGATGCACGGCCCTCGATCAGGCCTGGCGAGAAGCGGGCGCGATCCAGAAGAATCTCTGCCTTCAGCAGGACGGGGCTGAAGCCTTTCGGTTCCTCGGCGGTGAATTGCGCCTCGTTGACGGTGGCTGGGTCCAGCTTGGCCGCCCCTGCCCCGCCGCAAGCGAGGGCAAGCGCCACAGCGACCAACAGAACGAGCCGGGGCATCGATGTCACTCCACGAAAACCTGCTTGTATTATGACGCGGCAGGGCTCTTCTGGTTCCGTTCACTCACAGCTGCAGGGCAGAACCTGACCAGATGAGGCACTCCAGCCGGCGATGAAATGGCGAGGGTCTTGCAATCTCGCGATGCGACGCCCGGCCGCCGTCCTTATCGCCCGCTCGGCGCGCCCGGCTTCATGATAATCTCGCGATGCGGATACGGAATGCTGATGCCGTTGGCCTTGAACGTGTCCCACAGCGCCAGCAGCACCTTGCCACGCACGTTGGTCAGGCCTTGCTGGGGGTCGCGGATCCAGAAGCGCAGGACGAAGTTCAGCGAGGAGTCGCCGAAGTCGGTCAGCCAGCAGACTGGCCGCCGATCGGCCTCGACCCGGCCCACGCTGATCGCCGCCTCGATCGCCAGTTCGCTGACCTTGTGCGGGTCGGCGTCGTAGGAGACGCCGAAATTCACGTCGAGCCGCACCAGGTTGTCGCTGAACGACCAGTTGATGACCCGCTGGGTGATGAAGTCCTCGTTGGGGATGAGGAACTCGCGGCCGTCGCGCGTCACCACCGAGACGAAGCGCGCCCGCAATTCGCGGATCCAGCCGAACGTGCCTTCGAGCGAGATCGTGTCGCCAGGCTTGATCGACTTGTCGAGCAGGATGATCACGCCGGAGACGAAGTTGGAGACGACCTTCTGCAGCCCGAAGGCGAGGCCGACGCCGACGGCGCCGGAAAACACCGTCAGCGCCGTCAGGTCGAGGCCGACGGCGGAAAGCGCGACGGCGCCGGCCACCAGCACGAGGCCGATCTTGGCCACCTTGCCGACGAGGACGCGGATCGACGGCGTCAGTTCCTCGGAGAGGCGGACGCGCTCGTCGATGTAATTGCCGACGACCACCGCCAGCCAGACCGTCGCGACCAGGAGCAGCGCCGCCTTCAGCACCATGAGCGCCGAAAGCCGGACCGCGCCAAGCGGGATCGCGAGGCTGTCGAGGACGGTGGCCGCGTCATCGCTGATGTGCAGGATGACAAGGGCCGCATAGATCCAGGCCAGCCAGCCCAGCGTGCGCGCGACGAGGCGGTTGCGGATGATGCGCGACAGCACCGTCGCGAACAGCCACGCCAGCGCGAGCAGGAGCGCGACCTGGATGAGATGGGTGCGGCTTGGCCAGGTGACGGCGCGCAGCAGGCTGAGCGCGGCAAACAGGAAAAGCGTAAACAGGATCCAGTCTGTGCGCCGCAGCAGGGCGATCACCACCCGCAAGAGCCCGGGATGGCCCTTGATCTGGCGTGCCTGGCCCTCCACCAGCGGCTCGACGCGCAGCGCCGCGAGCTTAGCCAGCGCGAATAGCGCGGCGATGATGCCGACCTGATAGACGAACCACGGCGTGGCGGCATAGTCGAACCATCCGCCGGCCCAGGCCAGCGACCGATCGATGGCGTCGCGAAAATCCATTTGCCACGACCACTTGGCTAAGGAACTGCAACTTGTGATCCACAATGTCGCCGGGCTTGGCAATGGTCAAGCAGAGCTTGGCTGCGTGCTCGGGGTTTGCGCGACCAGGCGTAAGCGGTCACCGAAGAGCTGGGGAACAACGGCCCGTCCATGTCCGGCGCGCTCGACCCGCCGCGCTTCGGTTGATAAGGCCCGCAGGGAAACTTTTTCGAGTCGACAGATGACGGTTGCGATCGAGATGGGCGAGACGAGCGCGGGGGCCACGGCGGCGCTCGACCTCGAGGAGCTTTTGGCGACCCGCCTTCTGGTGCAGGGCAATTCCGGCTCCGGCAAGTCGCATCTCTTGCGCCGGCTGCTCGAACAGAGCGCGCCCTGGGTGCAGCAGACCATCATCGATCCCGAGGGCGACTTCGTCTCGCTCGCCGAGCGCTTCGGCCATCTGGTGATCGATGCCGAGGAGCATACCGAGCGCGGCCTGCAGGCGGCCGGCGAGCGGGCGCGCATCCACCGCGTCTCCACCGTGCTCAACCTCGAAGGGCTCGACGCCGAGAACCAGATGCGGCGCGCCGCCGCCTTCCTCGGCGGGCTGTTCGAGGTCGCGCGCGACCACTGGTATCCGATGCTGGTGGTGGTGGACGAGGCGCAGCTCTTCGCGCCCGCGGTGGCGGGCGAGGTTTCGGACGAGGCGCGAAAACTCTCGCTCGGCGCGATGACCAATTTGATGTGCCGCGGCCGCAAGCGCGGGCTTGCCGGCATCATCGCCACGCAGCGGCTGGCGAAGCTTGCCAAGAACGTCGCGGCGGAAGCCTCCAACTTCCTGATGGGCCGCACCTTCCTCGACATCGACATGGCGCGCGCCGCCGATCTGCTCGGCATGGAGCGGCGGCAGGCGGAAGCCTTTCGCGACCTCGAGCGCGGCCAGTTCATGGCGCTGGGTCCCGCGCTGTCGCGCCGGCCGCTCGGCCTGCGCATCGGCCCGACCGATACAAAACCGCGCAACGGCACGCCGCGCCTGATGCCGCTGCCGGAGGCCGCGTTGGAGGACGCGCGCGCGATCATCCTCGCCGCGCCGCCGCCCGAGACGGTGCGGCCGCTGCGCCGGGCGCCCTCGCCCGACCTGCTCGACCAGTTGATGGCGGCGAAGTCGGCGGCGCTGGAGATTCGCCCCGAGCCGGCCGAGCCGGCACCGAGCGCCGAGGACCTGGCCGAGCGGCGCGAACGGATGGACCGCGTGCTCGGCGCCGTGCTGGCCGAGCCCGACGCGGGTTTTCGCGTCGTCGGCGTGCTCTATCAGGAGTTTGTCGTCCGCTGCCGCATCGAGGGGCTGGCCTCGGTCGTGCCCGACCTTGCCGAGTTCCGCCGAATGCTGACGCGGGCGCGGGCCGGCCTCGGCTCCGAAATGGCGGAGGACGATGCCTGGCGCGACGTCTCGGTGCGCGCCTCGCTGCTGCCCGAGGACATGCAGGGCGTCTTCATGATGATCGCCCGCGCGGCCAAGGAGGGCCGGCCGTGCCCGAGCGACGCGGCGATCGCGCGCGCCTATGGCTCGCACTCGCTGCGCCGCGCGCGCCGCCTGCTCACCTATATCGAGGAGCAGGGCCTGATCGTCTGCCAGCTCGACGGCACCGGCCGGCGCACGGTGACGCTGGTCGAGCTCGCCTGGGCGACGGCGCCGGGCGATCCGAATGCGGAAGAGGCGGAGCTAGGCGTTTCGTGACGAAAACAAGGCCCCTTGCGGGGCCTTGCCTTATTACCCACCGAAGCTAGCGCCCTGCCTATTTGCCCATCAGCTGCTTGGCGTTCTCGGCGGTGATTGCCGTGGTCTCCACCGTCACCGTCGGCTCCACCGAGGTCGCGCAGTCGAGCAGGATCTTCTTCGACATCTCGATCGCTTCCTTGGCGCCGGTCGGATACGTGAAGGTCGCCGCCCAGTCGCCCTTGGCGACGGCCTCGATGCCGCCGGCCGGACCGGGCAGGCCGTCGGTGCCGATGATCTTGACGTCCTTGCCGGCGCCCTTGGCGGCCAGCAGCGCGCCGGCCGCCATCATGTCGTTCGAGGCGTAGAGCACCTTGATGTCGGGATGCGCCTGCAGCATGGCGGCAAAGGCGGTCTGGGCTTTATCCGGAACCCAGTCGGCGGCCTGCTCGGCGACGACCTGGATCTTGGCGTTCTCCTTCACGCCGTCCTTGAAGCCGTTGAGGCGCTCCACCGCCGGCGTCGAGCTCGGCAGGCCTTCCAGCACCGCCGTCTCGCCACCGTCGGGCAGCAGCGTCTTTGCGGTGTATTTCCCGGCTTCGAGCGCGATCTTGTAATTGTCGCCGCCGATGAAGGCCGTGTAGTCCTTGCCCGGGTCGCCGACCGTCTTGCGGTCGAGCTCGATCACCGGAATGCCGGCATCCATGGCGCGCTTCACGGCCGGCGTCAGCGGCGCTGCTTCGAAGGGCGAGATCAGCAGGATATCAACCTTCTGGGTGATGAAGTTGTCGACCTGCGAGGTCTGCGTGTTGACGTTGCCGGCGCCGTCGGCGATCTGCAGCGTGAACTGCGGAACGTCCTTGGCCGCGGCCGTCAGTTCGTCATTGACGTGCTGGCGATAGGGTTCGGCGTTGTTGGCCTGCGAAAAGCCGATGACGAACTGACCGTCCTTGGCGCAGGCCTTGACCAGCGGCTCGGCGGCCTGTGCGCTGCCGGCGATACACAGGCCGGCGCCTGCCAGAAGCGCGGCCCGAAGGACGCGCGATCCTCTCAACGTGGTTTTCATGCTCACTCTCCTCCTCGTCTGGCCGGGGGCGGACAGACCTGTTTGGTTCAGTCTCGGGGGTATGCTTGCCGCCGGCCTCCTACCTGCCCAATCCCTCGCGGCGGCGAACGAGGGATTGGAGCACTGCCGCCAGCACGATGATCGCGGCGGTCGCGAGCAGCTGCGTGGCGGGGGTGATGTTGTTGAGCTGAAGGATGTTGGCGAGCGCGCCGAGCATGATGGTGCCGGCGACGGTGCCGACCATCGAGCCGGCGCCGCCGAACAGGCTGGTGCCGCCAATGACGACGGCGGCAATCGCCGTCAGCTCATAGCCCATGCCGTCATTGGCGCTGCCGAAGTTGAACTGGCCGGCATGCACGATGCCGGCAAGTGCGGAGGCAAAGCCGGTGATGGCATAGACCGAGATCTTCACCATCGACACCGGCACGCCGGAAATGCGCGCGGCGCGCTCGTTGCCGCCGACGGCAAAGACGTAGCGGCCGAAACGCGTGGTATTGAGCACCACCGTGGCGATCGCGGCAAAGGCGATGAAGACGATGGTCGCCACCGGCACTGTGTTGTCGAACAGCCGCTCGCCCAGCACCGCGAACACCGGCGGCGCCAGGCCCGGGCCCTCGC
Organism: Mesorhizobium sp. M4B.F.Ca.ET.058.02.1.1; assembly: GCF_003952505.1. Classification (NCBI taxonomy): domain Bacteria; kingdom Pseudomonadati; phylum Pseudomonadota; class Alphaproteobacteria; order Hyphomicrobiales; family Phyllobacteriaceae; genus Mesorhizobium; species Mesorhizobium sp. M4B.F.Ca.ET.058.02.1.1. Next base: position 1,541,197 of record NZ_CP034450.1, read on the forward strand.
CATAGGAGATGTTGATGTACTGGTTGCCGGAAACGATGAGCGCCAGGCCGCGCGCCGCCTGCAGGCCGGCCAGCGTAACGATGAACGGCTCCAGCCGGAAGCGGGTGGAGATGGTGCCCTGGACGATGCCGAAGACGATACCCATGGCGAGCACGGCCAGAATGGTCGAGATCAGTCCGAAGCCGCCGGAGATCATCATCGTTGCGGTCACCACGGCGGACAGGCCGAGCACCGCGCCGACCGAGAGGTCGATGCCGGCGGTGATGATGACGAAGGTCATGCCGATGGCGATGATGCCGGTCTCGGACACGGCGCGCACGATGTTGGCGATGTTGTCGGGGTTGAGGAACAAGATCTCGCCATGGCGCCTGGGCGAGAAGATGACGCCGCCGATCGCCACCAGCACCAGGCCGATCAGGCTCTGGAAGCGCACGATGATCGCCAGCGGATCGACGCGCCTCGCCGCAGGAGCAGCGGGTACCGAAGGGCTTGAAGCTGCCGGGCTCGCCGCCACCGAAATCTTCTGGTCCGACATCAGGCCTCCCTGCCGTTTGCCGCGGCAAGCACGGTGTGCTCGTCGACGCCGCCAATGAATTCCGCCACGTTGCGCCCCTGGCGCAGCACCACGATGCGGTCGCAAAGTCCAATCAGCTCCGGCATCTCGCTGGAGGCGACCAATATGCCGAGCCCCTGCGCCGCGAGCGCTCTCAGCCGCGCATAGATTTCGCCCTTGGCGCCGACATCGACGCCGCGGGTCGGCTCGTCGAGGAGCAGCAGGCGCGGGTTGCCGAGAATTTCCTTGGCCAGCACCACCTTCTGCTGGTTGCCGCCCGACAGCGCGCCGACGGATATGTCCGGGTTCTTCGGGCGGATGTCGAACTGGCCGAACGACTGTTTGACCGCCTCGGCCTGGCGGCGCGGCGACATCAGGCCGGCCGGCGAGATGCGGCGGATCACGGACATCACGAGGTTGAGGCCGACGGCCATTCTCAGCATCAGGCCGCTGCCGCGCCGGTCGTCGGTGACGAAGGCGATGCCGGCCTTGCGCGCCGCGTCGATGGAGTCGAGTTTCACGGGCCTGCCGTCGACTGCGACCTCGCCCTGCCAGCGGCCGGCGAGACCGGTGCCGTAGAGCGCGGAAAGCAGTTCGGTGCGCCCTGCTCCCATGATGCCGGCCAGGCCGACGATCTCGCCCTCCCTGACCTCGAGCGAAATGCCGCTCGGCGGCTGCCAGCCGGCGCTTTCCCGGGCGAGCTTGAAGCTGGCATCCTTGAGGCGGAGCAACGTCTTGCCGGCGCTTCTGGCGCGCGCCGGGTAGAGTTCATCGAGCGAGCGGCCGACCAGGAGCCGCACCAGTTCGGCCTGCGGCGCGTGCGGCTCGGTGACCCCGGCGACGCGGCCGTCGCGCATCACCGTCACGCGGTCGGCGATATCAGGGACTTCCTCCAGCCGGTGCGAGATATAGACGATGCCGACGCCGGTCGCGGCGAGCTTGCGCATGATGTCAAACAGACGCTCGACCTCTCCGACGGTGAGTGCCGCCGTCGGCTCGTCCATGATCAGCACGCGGGACGCATAGGACAGCGCCTTGACGATCGCCACCACCTGGCGCTGGCCGATGGAGAAGTCGGCGACAAGGCGCGCGGGGTCGATGGCGAGTTCGATCGCTTCCAGCCGCCGCTTCGCCTCGCGGCGCATCGCCGGCACGTCGAGCAGGCCGCCCGGTCGCATCAATTCGCGCCCGAGGAAGAGGTTCGCCGCGACATCGAGCGAGGGCACGAGGTCGAGTTCCTGGAAGATGGTGGCGATGCCGGCGGCCTGCGCCTCGCGCGGGTTGTTGAAGGTGACCGGCTTGCCGTCGATCTGGATTTCGCCCTCGTCCGGCGAGTAGACGCCCGACAGAAGATTCATCAGCGTCGATTTGCCGGCGCCGTTCTCGCCGAGCAGCGCGTGGATCTCGCCCGGCTTGAGGTCGAAGTCGACGCCGCGCAGCGCCTGCACGCCGCCGAAGCGTTTTACCGCACCTGTGACCGAAAGCAGCGGCGCGCTCATGCCGGCCTCATGGGGGTTGGCCTCGCGCAGGATTGGCGTGCCTGCAGCCTTGCCTGCAGCCGCACGTCGCGCGGCGCTGCATGGCTGGAGGCGATGCGCTCGCTGAGCAGCGCCGCCGCCTGGCGGCCGATCTCGGTGCAGGGCTGCTCGACCAGCGTCAAACGCGGCTCGAAGCAGTCGGCCCATTCGAAATCATCGAAGCCCGCCAGCGACAGGTCGCCGGGGATCGCAAGACCCTTCTCGCGGATGGCGCGGACTGCCCCGATCGTCGTCATGTTGTTGCCGGTAACCAATGCGGTGGGCGGCGTGGCCAGCGACAGGATCGCATGCGTCGATGCCGTGGCGCTCGCCGTGTCGACATTCTCCGGCGAGACATAGTGCGGCAGGCACTCAAGTCCATTGGCGGCGAGCGAGGCGCGGAACGCCTCGATGCGCTCGCGCGTGGTGGCCAGCCCCGGCTGGCCGGCAATGTAGCCGATGCGCTTGTGGCCGAAGGCAGCGACATGGTCGATGAGGGCATGCATCGCCGTGTCGTTCTCGACACCGATCTGGTCGAAGCGGTCGTCAGCGAACCGGTCGATCAGCACGCAGGGCAGCTTCTTCTCGGTAAGATAGTCGATCGCGCGCTCCGGCGAGCCCGACGGCGCCAGGATCACGCCGTCGACGCGGCGCTGGTGGAAGGCGCGCACCACCTGAAGCTCGCGGTCCGGGTCTTCCTGCGTGTCGGACAGAAACACCATCAGGCCGAGCCGCGCACATTCGGCCTCGACCGCGCAGATGATGTCGGTGAAATAGGGATTGGAGATCGCCGAGATGGCGAGCCCGACGCTATTGGTGGTGGACGCCTTCAGCGCGCGTGCCAACTCGTTGGGCTGGTAACCCATCGTGGCAATGGCATCGTTGATCAGCCTGGCCTTCTCGGGCGAGACGAAGCGGGTGCCGTTGACGACGTGTGAGACTGTCGAAACCGAGACGCCGGCGCGGCGCGCGACCTCAGCCATTGTCGGCATGCGTATGGAGTGCCCGCAAGCGCTCCTCCCTTGTATGCGTTTCCCAACCGCTCTTCGGCGGATTTCTTAGAAACCATAGAGCCATCGAAACGTTTGCGCAATCGATTCGACAAAGCCCGCGACAAATTTTGTCGCGGGCTGAAAACTTGGAGATCAGGAGGTGAAAGCCAGCCAGGCCGTGCCGGCGAAAAGCGTGACCAGGGTCAGCGGCAGGCCGACCTCGAAGAAGGCGGAGAAGGAAAGCTCCTTGCCCGCCGCCTTCGCCTGTTCGGCAACGATCAGGTTGGCAACGGAACCGAGCAGCGTGAAATTGCCGGCGAGCGTGGAGCTCATCGCGACCACCAGCCAGGCGCGCTCGGGGTTCTCGAGGCCGGGAATGAAGGGCCTCAGCGCCAGCACCGCCGGCACGTTGCTCATGACGTTGGAGAGCACGGCGGTGAAGCCGGAGAGCCGCCAGACATCGTCGAGCCCGATGTTTTTCGCCCAGGCGATCATATCGGGCGTCAGCAGCGTCTTTTCGGCGCCGGCCACCACCACGAACAGGCCGGCGAACATGAACAGCAACGGGCCGTCGATCTCGCGATAGATGCGATGCGGCTTGATCGCGCGGGTGACGAGCAGGAAGGCGCCGGCAATCAGCGCCGCCTTGGCAACGGCAACGCCGGCGAAGAACGCGACCGCCAGCACGACGCAGACGACTACCGCCTTCAGTACCTGTCCCGGCAGCATGCGGCCGCGATAGACTTCGGGACTGAGCTCCACGGTGCGGGAGAATTCGGCGCGGTAGACGATGCGCAAGATGACGATAACGGCGAGAAGACCGAACAGCGCCACCGGCGCGAGCGCGGCCGAAAAGGCCGGATAGGAAATGCCGGACAGCGCGCCGATCACCATGTTCTGTGGGTTGCCGGTGATGGTGGCGACACTGCCGCAATTGGAGGCGGTGCAGGTGGCAATCAGATAGGGAACCGGGTTGCGGTTGATGACGCGCGTGACGTGGACGACGATCGGCGCCATCACCAGGCAGATTGCGTCATTGACCAGGAAGGCCGAGAGGACGCCGGTCAGCAGCGTCACCATGACCAGGAGCATGAACGGCGCGTGCGCATGCTCGATGGCGAAGCCGCCGAGCGCGCGAAAGGCACCCGAGACCTTCAGATGCGCGACCACGATCATCATGCCGAGCAGCAGCGTGATGGTGTCGAAATTTATGGCGCGGTAGGCGTCCTCCATGCTGATCGCGCCGACGGCGATCATGGCCGCGCCACCGAGCAGCGCGATGCCGGCGCGGTCGAGGCGCAGGCCCGGAAAGCGGCCGACGGCGACACCGGCATAGGTCAGGATGAGGATCAAAAGTGCCGCCGCGCCAGTCCATGTCATTGGCAGAAGTTCCGTCCGAGCTCGCCCCTGCCCGGCAGATTCTGCCCGGCGGCATTCTTCGCTCCACCTTTAGCAAGCGCGCGGCAAAGCGAAAGCGGTTGTGCGGTTGAAACTTTTCGTGCGACCCGACGATAAGGCCGCGGCGTCCGAACAAACAGGCGGGTTTGCTCAGTGGCTAGTCTGCGACCGGCTTGCCCTCGGCGCTATCGTCGCGTTCTGGCTCCAGAATTCCAAACTCCTGCGATTTCAGCCCCTGCTCGGCCTTGAGGAACCCTTCCGCGGCGAGGCCGCGCCGTAGCAGTTCCCGCACGGCCGCCGACCGGCTCGGCATACGCTTTTCGAAGCGCCAGTTTTCCAGCGCAGCCAATTCGTCAGCCGTCAGCATGATCTGGAGTCGTTCAGGTCGTTCCAGTTCGCCCATTTGTGCCTCCGCCAAGACCAAAATGCAGTGAGTTAGTATCTGGCTCACTATCAGCAAAGTTAGGATTTGGCGCACATGCCGTCAAGCGCGACTGATGGGTGATCGGCGCAAAAGCCCAACGATGCGGACAAGACATCGACCAGGCATTCAACAAACTATACTAACTAATTGATTTTATTTCAATATTTTTGACATTATGCTTGCTATCGCGATGTGCCGGGTGCATGCTCGAAAATGAGGAAAAACGCCCCACCGGAAGGCAACTGCCATGCGCGACAGCTATTCAAGCCAATTGCGGGAAGACCTCAACTCCCTGGTCGTGGCGGCGATCCATTCCACGGGCGTGGTCAATGTCGCTATCGTGGCTGAGCGTGTGCGCCTGCGAAACCTCGACGAAAACGTCGCGCGCGAAGACCTCGAATATATGGTCGTGCAAACAGCCGAAATGTATGGGGCAGCCATGGAGTTCGATTGCGCGCTCGTCGTCGAGGTGGCTGAGGGACCCTGTCCGGCGCCGGTTTCCGAGTAAGGATAGGATTGCCAGCGCGTGGTTTCGGCCGGCCGCGCCGTCAATCCATCTCGTCAAGAGAGTTTTTCACGTATCGCAAAGGCGCTTCAAGCTTCCAGCTTACACCGTGCTCGCCGAACTCCAGCTGTCCGGTACCGCCCAGCGCCTGCGGCGTGATCCGTTTCAGCACAACCGAGCCGAATCCGCGACGTTTCTCTCCATCCAAGGGCGGTCCATCGTGCTCGTGCCAGACCAGGCCAAAGACCTCCTCGCCATTCGCGCCGGTGGTTATGGCCCATTCGATCTCGACCTGCCCGACCGGGTGAGACAGGACGCCGTACTTTGCCGAATTTGTCGCCAGTTCGTGGAAGGCGATGCCGAGATATTGGACGGCGTTCGGCTTGAGCATGATCACCGGCCCCTTTGCCGACAGGCGCGACTGCGCCGCGAAGACCCTTACCTGCGCCTCGACCAGCTCGGCAACCGTCGCGCCGCGCCACTCAGCATTGACAAGCAGATCGTGCGATTCCGAAAGCGCCAGGATGCGTTCGCGTACCTGGTCCAGAAAGACCTCCGGGGTGCTTGCCTGCTTGCTCGTCTCTCGGATCATCGAGATGATGACCGAGTACTGGTTCTTTACGCGATGGTTGACCTCGCGCATGAGCAGGCGGATGCGCCGTTCGCTCTCCTTGTGAGAGCTGATGTCGCGCGCAATCTTGGACGCGCCGACAATCCTGCCGATGCCGTCGCGTATCGGCGAGACTGTCAGCGAAACGGGAATGCGCGTGCCGTCCTTGCGCTGGCGCACCGTCTCGTAGGACGGCACGACCTCGCCGGCGCGAATGCGGGTGATGATCGAAACCTCCTCGTCCAGATGGTCGGGCGGAATAAGGATCGTCACCGGCCGGCCGATCGCCTCCGCCGGCGTGTAGCCAAAGAGGCGCTGCGCCGCGTCGTTCCAGCTGGTGATGATGCCGTTTATGTCCTTTGAAACGATCGCATCCACCGATGACTCGACAATGGAGGCAAGCCGCGTGCGGGCTTCGTCCGCCATCGTCTGCGTGCGCAGGTCAAGCAAGGTGGTGATTGCGCCGATCGTATCGCCGGCCTCATTGCGAAGCAGGACGGGATGCGCGCTGAATGGGATGAGTTCTCCGTTGGGCCGCTCGGCTATCGCCCGCCCCCAGCGAACGTCCTTTTCTTCGCGCAAGGCAATGGCCATCGGGCATTCTTCATGCGCCATCTTGCTCCCGTCGAGATGACGCAGCTTCCATGACCCGCACCACCGATCCTCGTTGAGCACGGGACGATGCCCCCAAAGTTCGGCCGCGGCTTCGTTGAAGAAAGTGATGAGGCCCTGCTTATCGGTGGTGTAGACGGCGACTGGCAGCGCCCGCAGCAGATCGACGGCATGGGCGCCTGGAAGCCCGATGCCGCCATGTTCAATCGTGTCCACCGACCCCCTCGCCTTTCGATACCGCAAAATTAACTCGACAAGGAATGCGCGTGAGGGATTTCGGTTCCCCGGCAACGCGTCGCCGGCCGGCCGGCGATCGCCAGTTCCCGGCTACGCTTGCAGAGTCGTCAAGGGCGGGAACTGTCTGCCACCTCCAAATGAATATGTGAGGGAACCATCACCAGCGCGAGCGGTTCCCCCAAAAGTCGCGACACGACGAAACTGCAACCAAATGGAGACAGCCATGACCATGAGAATCCTCGCAGCCACCATGCTGACGCTTGGCCTCGGTACATCGGCGATGGCCCAGACCGCCGGCGACACGGCCGGCTCAGGCATGGTCGACGGCAGCGGAAAATCGGTCGTTGTCGACCCCACTGGCCCCAATACGGTCGACCTGAACGACCCCGATGCCGTCGATCCCACGCCGACCTACAGCATAGACGGCATGGCCACGTATGCGACGAGCCCAACCCCCGATCAGAACTGCCCTGTCGGCCCGCAGGGCGCGCAGCCTGACGCAAGCGGGACATCGCCCGGGACAAGCGCGCCGACGGTGAACGACAACCACTGCGGCAAGTAACCGGCGCATCGCCGTTCGGCGGCCGCGGACAACGACTTCGCGGCCTCCGCCGGTTCCCGCGGGGAACCGACCTTGCAGCAGCGGCGTTTCCAGGATGTATTGAGTTCCGAAACAACCTGGGAGAGAGGACGTGGCTCTATCGGCTCTCATCGGCATCCTGATCACCTTCCTGGTGATCATCCTCGTGCTCTTCCTCGTCCAGCGCCTGCCGCTCGACGGCCGCACGCGACAGATCGCGCAGATCGTCGTCATCATCATTGGCATCATTTCACTGTTGAAGTATCTGGCTGTTTTCTAGCCCTTCCCGCGGGGAAGATGTCCAGCCGAGGCTCCCCGATGAAAACCAGTTCGATCGCATGGATTGCCGGCACGATGGTGCTTGCCTTCACGGCCACAGCCCACGCCCGCCTCGATACCCGTACAATGAGCTGCGAACAGGTGCGGTCCCTGATCCAGGGCCATCGCGCGGCCGTGCTGACCACGGGACAGAACACCTACGACCGCTATGTGCGGCAGTACGGCAATGAGTGCGACTGGCCTGAGGTGCCGACAGCCGCCTCCGTTCCGGCGCGCGACGGCCAGTGCCGCGTCTACCGCTGCCAGGAGCCAGTGTTCAATTTTCCCAACTAAATATGGCCTCGTCGTTCTCGCAACGGATGCGTGGAACCGTTGCCCTTCGCGCGAATTGATTCGGGGTCGAACATTTCGACGTGTTGTCGCGGCCAGCAGAGCGGCGCGAACCAGGAGGAACAGCCATGTCCAGCGATATCAGGCGCAGCGGCAGCTGCCTGTGCGGCGGCGTCCAGTTCTCGGTCACCGGCGAGCCGCTTCGGGTCGGACTTTGCCATTGCAAGGATTGCCGCAAGACCAGCGGATCGGTCTACCAGGCTTTCGGAATCTGGCCGCTTGAGGCGTTCGAGACGACCGGCATCGTCAGCACCTATGGCGGCAGGAGCTTCTGCCCGACCTGCGGCGGCCGTGTCACATCGGTCGGCGAAGAGGAGGCCGAAGTGATGCTTGGCAGTCTCGATGTGGCGCCGACGGAGCTTGAACCGAAATACGAGTTGTGGACGGTGCGCCGAGAGCACTGGCTGCAGCCCCTGCCCGGCGCCCAGCAGTTCGGACACGACCGGACCGAAGGCGAGGCGGCTGACGAAGGCGAAGCACGCATAGCCGCGGAGGGCGACGGGGAATCGACCCGCAGCGCAGCCTGAACCTGCAGCCAGGATGGCCAACTTGCATTTTGCAACCGATGGTCGGTTTGCCGCGGGTACCATGCTCAGTTAAGATTCGACTTGCGGTGGACCTATTGGAAACCGCTTTGGCCGGCGCGGCTCAGGCAACGCTCCCAACATTGCCGCGTCGGCCTTCCAGAATCGAAGGACGCGCGGTATGTTTTCCGGGCCGGGCGGTACAACCTTTGATATTGTATTACGACTCACATAGCTTGGTTATCTAGTGAAGTACCAAGTTATGGTTGCGCTACCGGCCCAGACATTCTTTCGATGAAAGAAAATTCGCTCAAAGTTATTTTTTTCAGTGCGTCAACTACGCCACCCAAGTAGCAGTCAAAGCTGACGCATCGTGATTTTGGGCGGTCTTGTACAAAAGGCCACCTTGTTTCTTTTGGTTCATGTTACATACTGTTGCGAATCTTGAAACCGAACGGGGCGGTTTTCATGACTGCGGTACCTGAAGGGGGGCGCGGCGTTCATCTGCGATATCCTCCGATCGACGGGTTCTGGACCTGGGACATCAAGCGAAACCGTGTCTACGGTGACGCCAACCTTTCCGACTATTTCGGGCTCACGCTTGAGGAATTCTCCCATGGCGCGCCACTTGAAAGATGCATGGAAAGCATCGAGGCCGAGGATCGGCTCCGGGTCCATGTAGCGATTCGCCGGGCGGTGGAGCGCAGGTCGAGTTTCCGGGAGGTCTACAAAGTCCGTTCGGAAAAGATGGGCCTTCGCAAGATCCTGGCGGTCGGCCAGTGCTATGTCGACAACCTTGGAGAAGCAGCTCTCTATCCCGGCTGGTTCGTCGATCTGACACAGGAGGAGGATACAGAGGAGGCCTCCTTGCGCGAAATCCACCGGCATATCGAGCAGGCCAAGGAAATCTCGCAATCGATCGGACACACCCTGCTCTTCTACCTGCTCGACAATGCCCAGGAAGAGGTGCAACTGCGTCTTGGCGGCGGATCGAGGAGGCGCAAATCGTCCTAGCGCGCACCCTAGCCTCTGGGCGGCGTCCTGCCTTGCTTGCTGATTTCGGCCGTCACCATGCGGGCGAAATGCGACTGCGGCGAGCGACGTTCGAGCAGTCTGGCGCGTTCGAGCGCCGTATCGCCGTAGAATTCGACCAGCACCGCGGCTGCAGTGGCCGCGTCGGCCTTCAGCTTGCCGATGTCGGCCTGTTCGCTATGCCTCGAGGGGCCGTTCCTGGCGATCACGTCCAGCATGGCTTGCAACTTTTCAGGAGTGCTGCCCTCGTCTTCGTGCATCGTCGCGGTCCGATTGGTCGCGCAAAATATCGACATTTCCGAGGAATGTCCAACAGCTTCGTTGATCGCGCAGGGATACAACCAAATACAGCTTCACCGCGAGTCTCTCCACAATCTTGATGCAAGCAACAGTCAGCCACACTTCCCACGCAGACATTGGGGGCACCGATGGACCAGCCGAGCAAAATGGAAAACCTGCAGTTCGCGCAGGGGATCTTGAGGGAACTGCGCCAGAAAGCTGAAGCCGATGGCGAGAAGCTTCTGACCTATCTGATCGACATGGCCTATCTCGAAACCAGCGACCGCATCCGCGCGCACTGGATCGGGAACCATGAGAGCGACGGCCGCCGCGCCAAGGGCTGATGCATGTCGACCAAAAGTGCGTAGCGGTTTTGGGACGAAGATGCATCAAACATTAGACTTAGCTTGAGCGCGTTCGGTCAGGCAGGACGCGCTCTGGATCGGCGCCGTGGCCCGCTGCCAGGATCTGGAAACGCAAAAAGCCCGCCGTGCCTTTCGGCACGACGGGCGCAATTGGCAGGATTGGCGGTCCGGGCCGAGTTGTCGACACAAGCAAGCCCGCGCCTCTCGCAGAGGACGCGGGCCCGGATCGGGATGCCGGCCCGATCAGGCAGCATACCGTTGCGCGCTGCCGGAACATGAACTCTTAGCGTATGCTAATGTTCCAGCGCAGAGGGAAAATTTGCCGAGCGACCGATCTGGCTTATGAAGCGGCCCTTTCGCGAACCGGGAGTTTCCAGCCCGGCCTGACGAAATGGCAGGTGTAGCCGTTCGGGTATCTCTCCAGATAGTCCTGATGCTCGGGCTCGGCCTGCCAGAATGGGCCGACCGGCGCAACCTCGGTGACGACCTTGCCCGGCCACAGGTGAGAGGCATCGACATCGGCAATGGTGTCCTCGGCGACCCGCTTCTGGTCGTCGCTGGTGTAGTAGATTGCCGAGCGATAGCTCATGCCGACATCGTTGCCCTGACGGTTGCTGGTCGTCGGGTCGTGGATCTGGAAAAAGAATTCGAGCAGCGTGCGGTAGCTCAGCCTGGCGGGATCGAAAATGATCTCGATGGCCTCGGCATGGGTGCCGTGGTTGCGGTAAGTGGCGTTGGGCACGTCGCCGCCGCTGTAGCCGACGCGGGTCGAGACGACGCCCGGAAAGCGCCGGATCAAATCCTGCATGCCCCAAAAGCAGCCGCCGGCAAGCACCGCGCGTTCGGTGGAAGTCGCCATGTCACATCTCCGTTGGATTTCTCCATAAATGGGGATTGTGACGCTCTTCGTCCAGCGGCTCAAGCGTTCGGGAACCGCGAGTACAACAGCCGCTTGGATTGAGGACGGGAATCAAGATTCAATTCTAGGGAAGCGGCAACGGTGCGTCACTCAAGGTCCGCAGGTAAGCGATGAGGTCTGCTCGCTGCTTCTCGTCCTGCAGACCCGGGAAAAGCATATCTGTTCCAGGCAGAGTGAGCGCGGGATTGGAGATAAACAAATTGAGTTCCTCAAAAGTCCAATCGCCACCAGCATCCTTCAGACTCGACGAATACTCGACATCGCCTTGCGAAGCCTTCCGCCGCCCTACGATGCCCCACAGATTGGGCTTGGGATTCTTGACCCCCGGCACTGCAAGATGACAAGTCCCGCACGCCTTGCCGAAAAGTTCTTTGCCCGATTCAGCGTTTGCCGATGCAAGTCGTGCCGAAATCGGCGCAATGACCGGTCGTCCTGCGCCATGACTGCGCAAGTAGGCGACGACGTCTTCGTGACCGCTGAGCTTCGCCAAATGTATGGGTGGACTGCCGTTCGATGTCAGTGCGTTGACATCTGCTCCAGCGTCCACGAGATGGATGACGCACTGAAGGCAGCCATTCTCGGCAGCCACGTGCAGCGGCGTCTGCGATTTCGCCACCTGATTTGGATCGGCCCCATTGTCGAGCAACAGCTTCACGATGTCAGCGTGCCCACCCTTGTTGGCGGCATAGAGTGGCGTTCTTTGCCAACTGACGAGCAGGCTAACGTCGGCCCCACGACTTATCAGAAGTTTTGCCAACTCGATGTTTCCGGCTTCGCAGGCGATATAGAGCGCCGTGACACCGTCAATTTCGTTGATGGCGGCGCCCTTATCCAATGCGGAAGTCACCGCTGCGACGTCGCCATTCCTGACAAGATCACCCAGGTTGCTCGCCTGGGCGGGCAGCGTAAAAAGCCCAAGCACCAACGAAGCCCCTATCACCCACATGCGTCTCCGCTTGGTCATGGTACCTCTCGCTGCTCTGAAAAAGCGCACAGGTTTGGCTCGCATTGCGGCTCCATGCACAAAAACGAATATTAGCAGATGCTCATTCAAAGACCAAGGATGCGCGGCAGGTCACTCCTCGTTTGTCGGCTTGAATTTCCGCACGACGACCTCGAACACGATGTCCGAAATCCACATCGCCGAGACGCCAATGAGGAAAGCGGCGGCGAGCGTCGTGGTGTCGTCGGCTGGATCGGGGATCGGCAGGCCACTTGCCTTGAACCAGGCGACGGCCGGCAGCGTCAGATAGGCGGCGGCGAGCGCGCCGCAGATCGGCGAAGCGATCATTTCGCGCAGTTTGTAGCGATGGCGCGACAGTGCCCGGAGCGCACCACCAGCCAACCCGGCCGCCACCACCGGGCCTTTGATGCCCAGGAGATCGAACAGATCGTGCATCATGGCCTCCAGCCGCAGAGTTCCTGACCCTTGCGGTTGTGCGCAAGCAGCGCCCTCGCCTCCTGGTCCGACAGTGCGTCGACCGCTTTGACGGAGAGGCGTACCGGCCTTGAGACGGCGCAGAAGCTTCCCTTGGCTGTGGTGCATCCGGCCGCGACGAGCAGCGGCAGCACGAGGATCAATCCCTTGCCCATGTTTTCAGCTCCTTGCTGGCCGCGCCCGCGCGCAGCGCGCCGATATCATTGTCGACCTGGTCGGCGAGCGCGCCGGCGGCAGCCTCGGCCTTGGCCTGCCGAGCGCGTTCCGCACCGGCGCCGGCAAGCCGCTGGCGGACGCCCCAGCCGAGGGCTGCCACCACCGAGGCCAGCAGGCCAAGGAACGTCGGGTTGCCGAGCAGTGAGGAAAGCAGCGCCGTCATGACAGCCACCACACGACAAGTGCCGCAACGATGAGGAGCGCGCCTGCCATCCAGGGCAGCGCCTGGCGCAGGAGTTCGGTGAAGACCTCGACCATTTTGCCCCTCACCTCTGCCAGTTGAGCTTGCGGGCGAGCACATGCCAGGCTTCGGTGCCGAGGCCGATCGCCAGGCCGATGCCGGCCTCGAGCGCCATCTGGATGTCAGGATCGCCAGACAGGGCGGCGGCGTCGCCGGCGCCGAGCAGGCCGCGCGCCACGAGGACGGCCGCGCCATAGCGCAGCGCGATGCGGATGATGACGGCAATCATGATTTCTTGCCTCCAAGGATGGTTTTGAAGATGGCGAGCAACAGCCGCCAGAATGCATTGCCGGCAGGCACGGCCGGATCAGGCGCAACCTCCGGATGGGCAGCTTCAACCGAAGGTACCGATGGGCTTTGCCCAGGCGCTGGCGCCGGCGGAGCCGGCTCAACCGCCGACAGCAGCAGCGCCTCGGCGCGCACGAAGCCGACCCGCTCGCTCCAGCCCCTGCCGAAGGTCGGCCATGTTGGCAGCCGCTTGAGAAACGCCAGGCGTGCGTCGCAAAGTGCGTCGATGACAACGCCGGCGGGCCGGGCCCTGGCGGCGCCGAGCGTCGCCGGACCGATGCGCCCGTCCTGGGTGACGCCGACGATCGCCTGAAGGTAGTTCGCCGCCCTGGCCGGGCCGCTGTTCACCGCGAAGTCGAACACGGCATAGTCGACGCCGGCGGGAAGTTCGGCGCCGGCCACGGCATCCCAATAGAAGCGCCGGTACAGGCGGAATTCCTCGAACCAGGCGAGCAGCGTCGAAAACACCTTGAGGCGGCCGGATTGCATGCGGTCGAGCATCTCCATCAGCCCGGCCTCGACCGAGACCGAGCCGTCGGCGAAGCGGGCGTGGCTGGCGAGCATGTTCAGCCCATGCGCGGCATATTGTTTTGCGAGCGCCACGCCGGCGCCTTCCAGCGTTTCGCGGCGGCCGTCGCGCGGCCAGGTGAAGGGCAGCCATTCGCCCCACGGTTTCAGGGCGAGCGCCTGCATCGCCGGCGTCTGCTGCGCGGCGCGGGAGGCCTTGGTGACGTAGACGACGTCGGCCTCGGTATCCCAGGCGAGCTCGACCGCGGCCGAAGGATGGTCCCAGCCGAAATCGAGCGCGCCGATGCGCGGCCACCAGCGCGGCAGCCGGAACGGCTCGCAGGCAATCAGTTCCTCCGGCACCGGAAAGATGCGGCCCGAGCCCAGCACCGGAATGCCCTTGGCGCGCGCCTCGCGCTCATGCGCGGGATAGGCGGCAACGATCGCCGCGCGTTCGGCAGGCGTGTAGTGCCCGGCATCGTCGATGGTCATGAAGGTGACGTGTCGGGACATGGTGGCCCTTTCCCTTCTCCCCTTGTGGGAGAAGGTGGATCGGCGCGCGGCGCCGAGACGGATGAGGGGTGCGCGAAGGAACACGGCGGCAGTGATTTTGCGGCCGCCGGCGTCAAGCTGGAACACCCCGACCTCGCTTCGCGAGGCCACCTTCTCCCACACGGGTGTTTGGACTGGGGACATCGCGAACAACGGGGAGAAGGGAAGTGGGCGCCTCATCCCTTGCCCATCCGCTCAACTTCCGCTGCGCTCAAAAACCTCAGCACCACATCACTCATCCCGAGCGTGAAGGTCACGATGGCGGATGCCCTGGGTGGCGCAGGAAGTGGAGTGAGGGGGAGTTGCGTTTCACGCGCCAGCGCCCCGCCTGGCGATACCGGAACCGACAGCAAAACTGCGCCCGCTCGTCTTTTCATCTTCGGTTTTATGCAGTAGGTCTTGCCCCGCATCGGGAACACCGATGCGCGTTGGGCCGGTGCATTGCGCGCGGCCTCTCCTCTACGCGGGTGGGAAAGCCACTCTTTGCCATGACAGACTTATTCGAGGCGATGCGCCTGTCCGCCGAGGACAGCGAGACCGCTCATCTTTTCTTCAGCGAAGGCGGCAAGTTCCTGCTGCCGCTCGGCAAACCGAGAAATGCCGTGACAGGTCAGGAGATGCTGCAGCGGCTGCTGTCGCCTTCCGATGACGACGACGGCACGCTGGCCAACGACTTTCTCGGTGAGCTTGGCAAGACGGTTCCGTTGGAAAGCCTGCGTCTCCTGCTCACTTCGGGCAATGCCCGGACGCGAGCGACAGGCGCGTTTCTTGCCACGTTTCAAAACCAGAACATAAGTTCGATGGTGGGCGAACTGGCAGCGTTGCTGGCAGATGATAACCCGCGCACGCGCTTCGATGCCGTAGAGTCCATCCTGCGATGCAGCACGCGTGGCGACGGCGACCATCTGGCGCAAGCCCTGTTTGCTCTTGCAGATGAGCATGAGGGGGTGCGCATGGGAGCTATCCAATTCGTGCGCTTTGCCAAGGACTGGCAGTTGAAGTTCGCCCGCCAGCGCGCCGCATCGCTCAGGCCGCAAACGCCGTTTTCGGCGATAGCGGGTATTTGCGAGCAGTGGCGGAACGATACGTCAGGCACGATCCGTGCGATGCTGGATCATGCCGAGCCGGTGGTGCGGCGCTACGGCCTCGGGTTGGCCGGTCGGGCGAGGTTTGTGGTCGTTGACGCCTATGTCGAATGGGCGCAGGCGTCTGCCGATTCAGAAATCAGCAAGCTGGCGACGGATTGCTTCGAGCACAAGCAGATATCGCAGCATGCGGTCTGGCATTCATCATTGCCGGCAGCTACCCGGACTAGCCCCCGATCAAATGGGCAGCGAAGGTGACGCTCGACCCCCGCTAGGCGCGAGCGCCGAAGCTGCTGATCTCCCCCTACCGGGCATCTCCCCCACAAGGGGGGAGATTGGCTGTGATTCACCCCTTCCCCATCCTCTCCACATCCGCCGCCGACAGAAACCGCAGCACCACATCGCTCATCCCAAGCAGCGGCGTGAACGTCACGATGGTGATGCCGCCGGTGGCGTTGGTGCGCGTCAGGCCCTCGCTATAGACATCCAGCGGCGGCTCCTCGTCGAACCAGACGCCGTGCAGCGTCTCGCCCTGCCATTTCTCGCGGCCTTTCTCGTAGGATTTGAAGGAGAGCACGCTCTCGGAGGCCTGGACGTCGCCACCGCCGCCCCAGCGCACGACGACGCTGTCGATTGCACCGGCAACACTGCGGCCCATCACGGTGTGGACGATGGCATCGGCCGGGATCATGCCGGTGCCCCAGTCGGCCTGCTGCTGCGGCGGGCCGACCAGCACGCGCTGCGGGTTGTCGCGCGTGCCCTCGCCGGTGACGCCTGCGGCCCAGAGGCGCACGGCCATGTCGAACACCTTGCCTTGCCACCAGTCGGGATAGCGGCCGGTGAGGTGCATCGCCCATTCGGCGCCCCCCGCCCTGGTCTTGCCAAGCTGATTGCCTGCCATGAACAGGCGCTCGCGGTTGGCAGCGCCCGCGGCGTGGAACTGCGCCTGCCTGGGATAGGGCCGGTAAGCGGCCAAATGGTTAGCGCGGCGCCGGCGCTCCAGCTCCGTCAGCAGCGCCAGATACTCCGTCCCCAAGGAACGGCCTGACGATCGCTTCGAGGGCGCGGATGCGGGCGCGGATCTCCTCATCGCTCAGTGTGTCCAGAGTGTTGGTGTGGGCATCAGAATCCTTCGGGCCGGGCAGCACCGACAGCACGATCTTCAGATACTGGTCGGGCTTTTCCGCCCTGACCTTGGCGATGACGCCGGCGCCATGGTCACGGAAATCCTGGCGCAGCGCGGCGGCGAAATCATCGCCGATGGTCTTTTTCGCCCGCTTCGGGCGGACGGGAACGCCTGCCGGTTTCCGCGCCCGGCGCGAACGCGACGGCGCGTCAGCCATGGGACGCCGCCGGCTCGCTGCTGCCGGGCACGGCGGCGGGAACGACCGCCGACTTCGACGGCCTGGACCGCGCGACGGCGGGCTTCCGGCGCTTGCCGGTTTTGGCGCGCCTTGGCTTGGTCGGCTTGCGCGCCGGCTTGGGCGCCGCGCTCTCGGCCGATGCCGCCGTGCCGGCCGGCGCGGCTTCGATCTGGACGGCGGCTGGCTCGGCCTTGCCCGGCCTCGCCGTGCTGGCAATGCCGATCATCCGGCCGCCCTCAGCGCCGTTTGGAAAGCCGAAGCCGCCGACCGCATCGACCGGCCCGCCGCGCACCATGCCGATCAGCACGCCGGGCGCGACCTCCTCGACACGGCCGGAGCGCAGCGGCTTGGCGGTGCCTTCGAAGACGCCGATGGCGCTTACGACGTCGTGTCCGTCGTCAGCGGTGATGATGGTGGCATAGCGGGGCATGGGCGGGCTCACGGGTGATCTGGGATGGGCTCGAGAAGCGGCCTACCGGGAACGCGGCGTTGCTTCGCGCCCCTCTCTGGCCTGCCGGCGTCGAGAAGTGATCGAGGAGGCGCTGCGCTCGAAGGCATCCAGAAAAACAAGACCCGCCCTCGGCGGGCGGGTCGGCGGCGCAAATCAGCACCATGGACAAAACAGTAGCATAGCTGCCGTCACCCGGCAAGGAAAATTTTCCTAGAAGGCTTGCTCGCCGCATCCCACTGGGAACTATGGCCTGTCGGGATCGTTGGCGTACATCGAAGAGGAGAAAACCATGGCCGAGAACGAGAGCAGCCAGGGCAACAGCTCAGCCCAGCCGAGCAACGGCAATGCAAAAAGCCAGAGCAACCCGGCGCGCAGTCGTGCCGCGGCACGCAGCAGCACGACACGCAGCAGCTCTTCAAGCGCTTCCGAAGCGGCGCTGAAGAAGCAGATCGCGGAGCTGCGGCGCGAGGTCAGCAGGCTCAACCGCGCGTTGGCCGAACAGGCGGAGGACGTCGTCGAGACGGGGCATGGCTGGTACGATAGTGCCGCCGACCGAGCCTCCGGCTGGTACGACAGTGCAGCCGAGGGGGCATCTCGCGCCGCGCAGCAGCTTCGCAGCCAGGCACAGACTGTGCGCGGCCAGGCGCAGAGCGTGTCGGAAACGGTCCGGCAGAACCCCGGCACGATCTCGACGGCACTGACGCTGGGCGGGCTTATCGGCGTGCTGATCGGCCTGGCAATCGCCAGGAGCGTCGAGCCGCAGCCCGACTGGTTCCACCGCCACTGGAAAAGCTGACAGCTTCTGCCGGCAGAAGGACGCATGACAGGAAGCCCGGGCGGCCGCCCGGGCTTTTCGCACGGGCTGGTCATTAACCAGACCTTATGGGATCATTCCGTTGGGGAATCGCGGAGAGCGGCATGGACAAACCTGCCATGGCATCCGTCTTTCGGATGCGGCATTTGCCAGCAACCATTTCAGGCGTTCGCAGCCTTGGCAGGGGTCAGGCGGATCCGATCTTCCACTCCAGGCCACTCGGCGAAGCGATCCGCTTCATTGTCCAGACCGATGGCCAATACGACCTCAGCGCCGTCTCCATCTTCTACGGCGACCGCTCGACGCCACCGCTAGGCGGCCGCGAGGTCAAGGCGCTCTGGCAGGAGTACGGCCAACGCTGGATGGAGCTGTAGGCGCGATAAATCTTTGCGTCCATGCACAGGCAAATGACAGAACCGCCGGAGCTCCAGCGCCTGATCGACGACTGCTACGATGCGTTTGCGCCCTGCCCGCCGCCGCGTGTGCTGCGCGCCTCGCCGCTGCGCGATCCGGTGGCGATCCTGAAGACGCTCACCTCGGCGCCGTTGCGCGAGTTGACCGGCGAGCAGATCGGGCCCTATGCCGGCTGGGCGATCACCACGGTTGGCGACGTTGCCGACTATAAGCACTTCCTGCCGCGGATACTCGAGTTGGCTGTCTTCGACCAGCGATGGCACGGCCTCGATCCGCCGATCATCGCCAGCAAATTGAGCCGTGGCGGGTGGCGGACGTGGCCGCGGGACGAACGAGCGGCGGTGCAGGCGCTTTTTGCTGGTGCCTGGCGTCATGGTTTTGAGCAGCATCCCGACGATGGCGACCCGACGGGTTGGCTGTGTGGAATCGCAATCGCCGGCGGCGACCTCGACGCGGCGCTGGAAGCATGGCTTTCCTCGACCTCGGCCAATGCCGCGCTGCACTTGGCGGAGTTCTTTGGGAGCGATGCCGAGCGGCTCATCAAGGAAAAGGCCAATCGGAATTTCTGGAACGACGCCGGCGACGACACGATCGAAAAGATGCGGCGCTGGCTGCTCAGCGAGCCGGTTCTGGACCGGCTGTTGTCGGCGAGCGTCAGGCCCGAAGAGCAATGGCGTATCGACTCGGCGCTGCTTATCCTCGACGCTGTCACGCAGGAACGGCACGGCTAGCGACTCCGGACCGATCAGGCGACGGCAGCAAGCATCATGCCGGATCGGAAACGCCGTTCGTGCGTTTTTGAGGCGAGGTCAATGGGAGGAACCGCCATGAACGTCGCCAATCTGCAGCTCGAGGGCCTGTTGATGGCCGTCGCGTCGATCAACCAGGTGCTGGTGCGCAAGGGTGTGCTGACGGTCGAGGAGATCGACATTGCGCTGCGCCGGGCCGAGGCCTGCGAGACGGGTGAGGATCGCTCCGAAGGCATGTCGGCATCGAGCCGCGATGCCGTCAACTTCCCGATCCGGCTGCTGGAACTCGCCAACCGGTGCCAGCCGGAGGCGGACATGCCGTCCTTCTCGAAGCTCGCCCGCATGGTCGGCCAGATGAAGGAACCTTACAACGACCAGATGTGAGGGGGTGCATCTCGGGGCCGCCGATTGTCGATGCCGGCGCCGCCCCTCATCCGCCCTTCGGGCACCTTCTCCCCGTTGAACGGGGAGAAGGAATGAGGTCACGCCCTGCCCGGCCAACCCTGGCGCAGCGAAAGCACGCTGCCCGGGCCGTGCACGGCGGCGAAGAGCAGGCCGGCGGCAAACGGGAAATGCGACATGAAGGCGCCGAACTCGGCCTGGTTGCCGGCCCAGTGCGAAGGGCCGTGGAAGGCAAAGCCGAGGAAGGTGACATAGACCGCGCCGATCAGCGCCGCCGGGGTCAGCAAGGCGCCGGTCAGGAAGGCAATCACCAGCAGCGTTTCGAGGATCGCCGCGCACCATGCCAGGAACAGCGGGAACGGGAAGCCGGCGGCGGCGATGTAGCCGGCGGTGGCGCCGATATCCATGAGTTTGAAGGCCACCCCCATCGCGAACATGGCGGCGAAGATCAGCCGGGCGATGAGGATGACTGCGGTCTGCCAGGTCGATTGGGTGCTTTCCATGATGTCTCTCCGGGTGTTGCTGCGTTCGGCCCTAGGACGGGCGAGGCGCGGGAGTTCCGACATGGGGGTGCAAATAGTTTTGGCTGGCGGGGTGGCAAGCCTGGCTCCCCCTTCTCCCCTTGTGGGAGAAGGGGGATCGGCGCGCAGCGCCGAGACGGATGAGGGGTGCCGGAAGAAGCTCGGCGCGGAAAATCAAATGATTTTAAATGTTTATATCTGAAAGGTAGCATTCCGGCCAACACCCCTCATCCGTCCGAGCTTCGCTCGGACACCTTCTCCCACAAGGGGAGAAGGGGGAGCCAAGCTCACCCCGCCTTCGCGTGCGGGCAATGGCTGATCGACTCCCTGACGGTGCCATATTCAGCGCCCCAGCGGTCGGTCATGTCGCAGCGTATGTCCCATAGCTCGGGGAAGAAACGGTGGCGGGCGCCGCCTTCCAGCATCTCCACCGGGCGACCCTTCAGCGATCTGGAGCCGAGCCCGATCGAGCGGTGGATAAGATAGAGGTGGTTGGCGCGGAACTTCTGGAACAGCTCGTCGAACTCGATCAGCGCCTCGGCGACGACGTAGGCGTCGCCATGGTCGTAGCGCGCGTCATAGACATCCGCGACGGTCAGCCCGCGGCCATCGAGGTATGAGGCCTTGAAGGCCCGCCAGAGGTCCGGCGGCATGCGCAAGAGCAGCTTGAAGCCTGGCGATTCCTGGCCACTGCCATTGCCGAGCTGCAGGCGGATCTGCTGATACTCCTTGGGCGACATGGTTTCGAGCACGTCGAGCTGTGCCGTCATCAGCCGCATCAGCCGGTGCACCCGGCCCATCAGCGTGACGATCCGGTGGGTATCCTCTCTCACCAGGTAATCGAGGACGTCGGCCAGCGTGTAGGCGATGAGCTTCATCCACAGCTCCTCGACCTGGTGCACGATCTGGAACTGCAGTTCGTCGGCATTGACCATATCGGCCAGCGGCTTCTGGCATTGGAGAAGCTTGTCGCATTGCAGATAGACACCGTAGTCGCGCATCTCGGGCGCCTCGATGCGGGCGTGGTATTCGGACTTCAGCATGTTCTTCTCCCTTGCCCGGGCCGCGATGCGGGCCATTCGTTGGATACTGAGACCAGGATAGGGCTTTTCGCTTGAACATTGTTCCTTTTTGTTATCCAAATGGCGCGATTTGAAGGACGACTGTCCTATTTAGAGCGAAATCTGGAGAACGATTGATGCTGGATGCCCTCGACCGCAAGATCGTCGCCGCACTCGAGCGCGACGCGCGCATCTCCTTTGGCGAACTGGCCGAGGAGGTCGGCCTCAGCAAGACGCCTTGCTGGAAGCGGGTAAAGGCGCTGGAGGAAGCGGGCGTCATCCGCGGCTATTCCACCCGCATCGATCCGGCCAGGATCGGCTTCGACATCGAGGCCTTCATCCAGGTGTCGATTGACTTCGAGGTGTCGGACGCCTTCGAGGCGGCGGTGCAGAGACATCCGCTGATCCGGCGCTGCTACGCCACCACCGGCGAGGCCGACTACCTCCTGCAGATCGTGACGGTTGACATGATGGCGCTCGACCGGATGCTGCGCGAGGAGCTGAGCCGCCTACCCGGCGTGCGGCGCACCATAACCTCGATGGCGATGCGTGAGATCAAGGGGATATTTCCTTCGCCAACGCGGCGGCGCATACGCTGCGCCTCATCGCATAACGAGGTCCCGCCCCAGCCGCTTCGGCGGCTCGGCCCGCAGCACCACATTCGTCGTCACCGCGCCGTAGCGGCCGATGCCGTCGACGATTGCCTCGAGATCGGGCGGCGACGGGACGACGACCTTGACCAGGAAACAGTCCTCGCCGGTCACCCGCAGCACCTCGATCACCTCAGGCATCTGCGCGAATTTCTTCAGGCAGGACTGGATGTGCTCATGCGTGGTGCGCAGGCGGATGACGGCCATGGTGCCGAGCCCAAGCGCCGCGGGCTCGATCACCGCCCGGTAGCCGGCGACGATGCCGCGCTCCTCCAGCCGTTTCACCCGCTCGGAGGTGGCGGGCTGGGACAGGCCGACGCGGCGGCCAAGCTCGGAAATGCCGATGCGGCCGTCCTCCTGCAGGATCTCCACGATCGCCATGTCGGTGGGGTCGAGCCTCGGTCTTGCCTCGCCGTTTGCCATGCTTGCCTTCAATCCATCGGAATTCTTGCCTGCTTTCCGATGATCTCTCATTCCCTCGGCCAGAGGAAGGCCTAGAATTGCCGGTATTGCATCGGCAGGAAAGGCGGTCCATGAGCGAATTCATCATCGTGCCCGGCATTGGCGGCTCGGGCGAAGCACACTGGCAGACGCGCTGGCAGCGGGCGAACCCAGCGATGCGCCGCTTCAGCCCGGCGAGTTGGGAGCAGCCGGACCTCGACGACTGGATCGGCGCCCTCGACGCTGCGGTGGCGGCGGCGAATGCCCCGCCCGTCCTGATTGCCCACAGCCTCGGCTGCCTGCTCGTCGCGCATTGGCAGCAGGTCTCGCGGCGTGCGGTCGCCGGGGCTTTCCTGGTCGCGGTTCCCGACCCGGCAAGCGAGGCCTTTCCGGCCTCGGCACGAAGCTTCGCGGGCACGCCGGCAGGGCGGCTTCGCTTCCCCTCGCTCATCGTCGCCAGCAGCGACGATCCCTATGGCTCGCTGGAGTATGCCGGGACAAAGGCCGCGCAATGGGGAAGCGGCCTGCATGTTGCCGGCACACTCGGCCACATCAATGGCGACAGCGGACTTGGTGATTGGGCCGAGGGAATGGAACTGCTGGCGGCTTTCGCTAGCGAGGTGCAAAGGGAGACGGCAGGGGCCTAGTTGGCGGAAGCCGACGAACGATGACCTGAGCAAGGCGGCGAAGCGCACGGGGTGCTGAAGTCATCGCTACCGCCTCCGGGGCACCGGAGGATGGCCGCAGGCACTCACGAGCCACTCACCTCCTGTCCCGCCAGGGCATGTCTTTCTGCCAGTCGCCCGCCATGATCGAGCCGTAAGGGTCGACGAAGTCGTCGATCGTTGCAAGGCGGTGCCGCTCGATCTGGCCGACCACCTGGCTCGCGCTCTTGTAGGCCGCCGGCAGTTCCGACAGGTCCGGCGTGCCGAGCCAGAAGCGGATGTCGAGCCCGTTCGTCTCGGCCTTCACCACATCGTCGAAGTCGCGGCTGCCGATCACCTCGCGCAGATAGCGCGTGCGGCTCATGTTGCGGCCGGCGCCGTGCGGTGAAAAGCCGAGCGCCGCCTTCTTGTCGGCATGGCCGGCGATCAGGATCGGCTCGCTCATGTTCATCGGGATCAGCGTGCGGCCGTCATCGTCCGGCGAAAAGCCGTCGAAGGACGGCGTCGCCCCCTTGGCGTGGTAGAAAAGCCCGTCGTCGCGACGGAAGACGAAATTGTGCTCGTTCCAGAAGCGGTCGGCGATCTGGTTGCCGAGCTTGGCCTGGATGCGGTCATGGATGCGGAAATGGTTCTGCTTGGTCCATTCGCGAATGACCTGCAACGCGTCCCAATAGGCCCGGCCGTCCGGCGTGTCGGCCTCGATCCAGGCGGCACCCGGCGGCGTCTTCGGCGAGACGATCGCGGTATGCCGGCGGGCAACCGCCATGCCGCGCTTGTAGAGCATGGCGCCCGGGCCGCGCGAGCCGTGATGGGTGACGATCGCCGGCTGTCCGGTCGAGCGCAGATGCCCGACATAGAGGAAGTGGTTGCCGTCGCCCTGCGTGCCGAGATTGCTGTCGCCGATCGCTGTCACGTCGGAGAGGAACCGGTTGGCCTTGAAGCGCGCCGAAAGCTCGGCGGGCATCGCCCGGCCGCGCTGGTCCTTGCGGCCGCCGGGACCGAAATGGGTGATCTCGAAGGCGGCGTCGAGGATTTTCTTCGGGTCGTCGTTGCGCTTGAAGACGGTGATGGCCATCGAGCAGCAGATGTCGGCCGAATGGAAGCCGGGATGGATGGCGTTCCTGGTCGCCACGACGCCGCCTACCGGAATGGTGCCGGCCGGACATGCGTCAGGCATGACGACACCTGACACTACGGTCGGCGTACGCAGAAGCGCGTCCATCGCTTCCACGACCAGCCCAAGATTGTCTCGCTCGACATCATTTTCGGGTTCGAGGAAAACGCCGAACGGCAGCGCGTTGGTGCGCGGCATCATCTCGACCGGCATGAGCGTCTGGAGATGGGCGAATATCTCGTCCTGCGACCTGCCCTCGCCCTCCATGCGCTGGGCATCGGCGATCGCCCCGGGAAACCATTTCCCAGGCTTGAAACCCCACTGGATGAGATCCTTGCCGGTAATCACGGCCGTTCCCCGTCGCCAAAAAGGCGCGGTGAATACCACATCGCGCCGGCGCGAACCAGCCGGCACAATCGCCACCGCGCCGTAACGCGGCGATGCCATGATCAGATGACGACGCCGACGCGATCAGTTCGATGGAGATTTTTCGCGCGCGCGATCCAACTCTGCGCGCGCCTCCTCTTTCTGCTTCTCGGCATCGGCCTTGCGCTTCGGGCAGTCCTCGAAATTGTGGTCGCGGCCGCCGCAATAGGAGCAGCATTTCGCGGGCGCTTCCGGGTGGAGCATCCAAGCCATTCCCAAGAATGCACGAAAAGCTTTCCGGTTGCAGCAATTCGTGATGCGCCCGCAGCCGCCGGTTCAGCCAATGCTCCGATATTGCTGGAATTGCTTCTCTTTCACGCAATTCCGGACGGAAAACCGCTGCACACTTTTCCTGGAATTGCTTCTCTTTCACGCAATTCCAGACGGAAAACCGCTGCACACTTTTCCTGGAATTGCTTCTCTTTCACGCAATTCCAGACGGAAAACCGCTGCACACTTTTCCTGGAATTGCTTCTCTCTCATGCAATTCCAGACGGAAAACCGCTGCACACTTTTCCTGGAATTGCTTTAAGGAGCTCGCCGCTTGCGCGGCGGGCTCCCAGTTAATCACCCGTCACGCATGCGCGTGCGGATGATGGACATCCCAGACCGCCCAGGCCGATACGGCAACCACCAGAATGCCGAGGATAACATGGGTCGCCATCGCGTTGGCGTTTGCCATGAAGCCCAGCAGCCAGGGTGAAACGATCAGCCAAAGCCCGAGGACGAGATTGACCCATTCCTCCCACTCCGCGAACACCGAAAGCGTCGCCAAAGCCAACGCGCCGAGCGCAACGCCAACAATCCAGGCGTTCCACGCGGGCATCGTCTCAGCGGCGAAGCCGATGATCCAGGGGAGATGAACAGGCAGATCGCAAGGACCAGATTGATCCAATCCTGGCCCCTCTTTCCTTCCATCATCATTGCCATAGACAACCTCCATGAAGATGAAGCTTGACCAAAGCACTACGTTTCGCGTGCAGAGCACGCTTAGTCATTGATATAATTACGTTTCAAAATCCTTCAAGGTTCAGGCCACTTTACCGGCCCGCTGCCTCCATGCGACCGGGCCGCTGGCGGCAGCCATCTCTCCCCGGCGCCGGGCGCCGAGATGCGTCGCTTTTTCCAGGGAACCCCCGGGGCATCGGCGCGTTCGCCTAGGAACAGCTCGGCAAATAGCAGAAATTTGCCTTGGCAAACAAAGTTGCCATATTAGCTGACTAAACGAATTGTGGTGCCGTGAACCGATGGCCAAGAAGAAATCGAGACCTATGCTTTCCGCGATCTCGCCCGCCTCCGCGGCCGAGGCCTATGAGGCTGCCTACTTCGCCCGCAAATGCGGCCTGACCCGCGACGAAGCGCTGAAGATGATGCGCGAGGCGCAGGCCGGCGTGAGGGCCCCGTCCGAAGGCAAGCGCAAGGGTTAGGCCCCCTACCCCCACCTCTGGCAAGCCTCCTCTCAATAGCCGCCGACAATCGGCAGGATCTCGCCGGTGATGTAGCTGGAGCATTGCGGCGAAGCGAGGAACACATAGGCCGGCGCGATCTCTTCCGGTTGCGCCGGCCGCTTCATCGGCGTCTTGGCGCCGAACTGGGAAACGTCCTCGGCCTCCTTTTCCGACGGATTGAGCGGCGTCCAGACCGGGCCCGGCGCCACCGCGTTGACGCGGATGCCCTTGCCGATCAGGTTGCCCGACAGAGCGCGCGTGAAGGCGTGGATGCCGCCCTTGGTCATCGAATAGTCGACCAGATGCTTCGAACCCTCGATGCCGGTGACCGAACCGGTGTTGATGATGGCCGAGCCCGGCTTCATGTGCGGCACGGCTGCCTGCGCCATATGGAAATAGCCGTAGAGATTGGTCTTCAGCGTGGTGTCGAAATGCTCCTCGGTGAGGTCGGTGAAATCGGTCGAATGGATCTGGAAGGCGGCGTTGTTGACCAGCACATCGAGGCCACCCAATGCCTTCACCGTCTGCTCGACCGCCTTGCGGCAGAAGGCGCGCCTGGCGACATCGCCGCGCAGCGCCAGGCAGCGCCTGCCCTCGGCCTCGACTGCGCGCTTGGTCGTCTCGGCGTCGCGATCCTCACTGAGATAGGCGATGGCGATATCGGCGCCCTCGCGCGCGAACAGCACCGCCACGGCACGACCGATGCCGGAATCGCCGCCGGTGATCAGCGCCACCTTGCCGTCGAGCTTCTTCGAGCCCTGCCAGAACGGCGCGTCGTAGAGCGGCGCCGGCTCGATCGCCCACTCCTCGCCGGGTTTTGGATGATGCTGCTTCGGGAAAGGCGGCACGGGATATTCGCGCGCCCCGGCCTGCATGGCACCCGGCTCTTTCGCCTTGGCCTTGCGGCGGTCATCGGCGTCGACCTTGCGCTGCACGCGGCGCTGCCTGCCTGCCGCCTTCGATGTGTCGGATTTCGTCAGCATCGCTTCGTCTCCTGGTTTCGATAAGGACAACGTCTGCCGCTCGAAAAGGTTGGCAAAGTCGAAACACCGGACCGGCCGCCCGCGGGCCTCGGCGCCGGTCGCGGCATATCAAAGTTAAATGCGACGACCGGCGCGCGATGGTAGTCGATGCAATGAGGGACCTTGTGGAGGCATCTGATGAAACCGGTTCTTGCGAGCAGTCCCCTTCTGGCCCTGGGCGTCGTCGCCTTCACGATCGCGCCCTTCGCCGGATTGCTATGGCGAACCCGGGAGTGGTTCGCCTGGTGACCGGCCGTGAGTCTGTTCCTGCCCCTGACGATCCGGTTCGCCGATGGCGGCTCGATGGTCGTGTCGTCCATCGCCGATGCCAAGAAGGCGCTCGCCAGGACATGGAAGGATAAGGACGCCGCGACCTATGTCGTGGCGGTCCGCCTGGTGGACGACGCACTCGCAGGGATCTGCCGACCCGCTGTTGCCTTCGACGCGTTCAAGACGGCCGCGGCGGAGCAAGGGCTGCTGAGGCCCGGCGACCGGAGCGCCGCGCTCGTCATGCTCGACGAGCTGTGGGCGCCGGGCAGCGCCAAGTCGGCGGCCCCCAGAAAACCCGGCTGATCGCCCATGGCCTGGAACGTCAGCATCGGCGACGAGGTGATCGTGAACGCCACCATCCTGAAGCTGCTCGGCAGCGGCCGCGCGCGGGTGCGGATCCCGACCCACAACTATCCTTTCGCCATCGACCCGCCGGCCGGGGCCAAGGCCGGCGACCCGATAATGATCGCCGGTCACATTACCGAAGTCGACCAGGACAGAGGCCGGGTTACGTTCAAGGCCGGCGGCCTGGTCACCGTCGACATAGCGTCGGTCGCCGCCTGGAAGTCGGTGCTTCGCGATCCGCCGTGACGCCTATCTCGGTTCCCGGTTCATGCTGAGATAGGTGGGGTCGAACTCAGCCAACTCCACCAGCAGATCCCAGTCGAGGATGGTCACGGTATAGCTCGACCAGCTGACCAGGCCGATGTTGCGCAGCATGCCGATGACCCTGTTCATATGGACGACCGACAGCCCGAGCACATCGGCAAGCTCCGCTTGCGACAAGGGAAGCTGGAAGCTCATCCCGCTGGTGCGCTTGACCACCTGGAGGCGGACGAACAGCTCGCAAATGAGATGGGCGAGGTGCGATGTCTTGGAACGCCGGCCCATGGCCACGATCCACTCCCGGTGGATGGCGCCGTCGACGAGCGTGTCCAGCCACAAAAGCCGCGTCAGATGCGGCGCCTGCTCGGTAATGGCGCGCAGCTTGCCGTGCTCGGCGGCGGCCACGCGGCATGGCGACAGCGCGATGATGCCGTGGTCCATCGTCTTCAGGAGAAAGGCGTGAAGGTCGACGAAGTCACCCGGAACCTGCAAGGACGTGAACTGCCGGCCGCCATCCTCGAGCACCTTGTAGCGCGCGGCAATGCCGTCGAGGATCAGGGTGCTGTGGGTCGGTCTCGAGCCTTCCGAAACGATGTCCTGCCCCGTGGCGACATGCCTTTCGGTCGAGATGGCACCCGCCAGCAATTCCTTTTCCGCCTCCGAGAGGTCGTCGTGCTGGCCAAGGTTCAGATACAGGGATTCGAGCATTCGGTTCCGATCCTGCGTGCACCGCCAAGAGCAAACGCCGCAGCCGGCGTCCGGTTGCAGCCGGGCTGACTAGGCATGCGCGTCGGGAGACTTGCCGACAGGAGAGCCGTCCCGGCGATCCCGCGCGCCGCGCGCCGTCCACGACTTGGGTTCACGAAATATTTCGCAGGGAACATCCGTTCCCGGCCACGCTTATCGTGATGCAAGGAAGCGGCGCTTGCGATTTCACGGGCGCCGTTTCCTTTGCACCCTCAAGGCGCATCAACCGATGGAGCAAAGTGATGGCAAGGAAGAATTCGTCAGGCGCGGCGAACGGCCTGGAGAGCCTGTTCGTGGACGGCCTGAAGGACATTTACTATGCGGAAAAGAAGATCCTGAAGACGTTGCCCAAGCTGGCGAAGGCAGCCCAGTCAAAGGAACTGAGCGCGGCCTTCGAGAAGCATCGCATGGAAACGGAGGGACAGGTCGAGCGCCTGGAACAGGTGTTCGAACTGATGGGCAAGGCCGCAAGGGGCAAGACCTGTCCGGCGATCGACGGCATCCTTGAAGAAGGGTCGGAAATCCTCGAGGAGTACGAGGACGAGCCGGCGCTGGACGCGGGCCTGGTGGCGGCTGCCCAGGCCGTCGAGCATTATGAAATAGCCCGCTACGGCACGCTGGTCGCCTGGGCGGAGCAACTGGGCCTCAAGGACGCGGTGCCGTTGCTGCGCGAAACGCTGGCGCAGGAGTCCGCCACCGACGAGGCGCTGAGCGCGCTGGGCGAAAGTGGCGCGAACCAGCGGGCGTTGCAGGCGGCAGCCTGAGCCGCCGGGCACCCGCTCTGGTCGCCCGCAACCGCGGTCCCGGTCGAGGCCGGGGCCGCGCGCGATCACAAGGATTCCCCGAACAAAACAAACGGGCGTCTCGGCCGCAACACGCTGCCGACGGCTCTGGCTTTGGCACGACGCCATGGAGCATGGCGCATCAGGCGGAGGATTAGGGGTTGGAACGAATATTCAACCGTGTCGCGGAGGCGGTCGCCCATGCCGCGGGCCGCCCTTGGGCTTTCGTCTCATGCTTGGCCTGCGTGGTCGTCTGGGCCTTGTCCGGTCCGGTGTTCGCCTTTTCGGAGACCTGGCAACTCGTCATCAACACCGGGACCACAATCATCACCTTTCTGATGGTGTTCCTGATCCAGAACACCCAGAACCGCGACGGTGCGGCCATACAGGCGAAGCTCGACGAACTCATACGGTCCGGACAGGGAAAGAACGACTTCATCGGCATCGAGCATCTCACGGAAGCCGAGGTGCAGGAGTTCAGAAATCGGTGCGCCGAGGCCAAGCAGGCTCAACTGCGCCCGCAGCGCGCCTACTGATTTCTGGACGCTGCAGTCGACGGCGGGTTGGCGGGGTTCCCAGTCCTGAAACAAAACGCGGGCGGTTTGCACTTTGCCAGGGGCCACAGCCCTGGCTACTCCAGTAAGGCCTCTCCCGCTGGCTCCGGCCGGCGGGCTTTTTAGCAATCACTAACGGAACCGAAGCGACCATGCGATATTGAATCAAAGTTTCGCATGGGGAGTTCCAATGCCTAGGCTTGCCGGCGGCGACCGGTTGTCATTTATCGAGCCGTTGATGCCGACGCTCGTCGACAAGCCACCGGAAGGCGATGGCTGGATTCATGAAGTTAAATTCGACGGCTACCGCTCCCAAATTGTTCGGGACGTGGACGGTGTGCGCATTTTCAGCCGCCGCGGGCTCGACTGGACTGCAAAATATCGCGACCTTGCCAACGCCGCGAGCGAGCTCGAGGCCGAGGACGCGATCATCGACGGCGAAGTGATCGTCACGAATGAGGCTGGGCTGTCCGACTTCAAGGCGCTGCGTAAGGCCATTACCAGTCGGCAACAGGACCTCTATTTCGTCGCCTTCGATCTTCTCCACCTCAATGGCCACGACCTCCGCGACATCGCGCTGGAGGACCGGCGCGAGATTCTGGCCGAGATGATCCCGTCTGGCGGGCGCATCCAGTTCAGTCAAGCGTTGCCGGGCGATGCCAAGTCCATCTTTCATCTCATCGAGCAAGCCGGGCTTGAAGGCATGGTTTCGAAGCGCAAGGACAGCAAATATCGCTCCGGCAATTCTACGGCCTGGCTCAAGGCCAAGTGCTACACGATCGACGAATACGAGCTGCTCGGCGTCGAGCGCGAGGCGGGCAAGCCTGCCTTCGCCCTCATGGCCGAGCGCGGCACCGGGCGCTATGTCGGCAGCGCCTTCATCACTCTAAACCGCGAAATGCGAGAACGCTTGTGGCAGCGCGTCCAGGAGCACGCAGGCACGGCGCCGAACGGCATGAGGCGGGCGGCGACGCAATGGGTAAGGCCAGGGCTGATTGGCCGTGTAAAGCACCTCCGTGGCGAGGAAGACCTGCGCCACGCGTCCTTGCAGGACTTCCGCGAGGAAGGGTCACCCTGGAGGCGGTCATAGGGGAATAGGCTCTGAAGTATGGTGAGGCGACGTTGACCGCCGCCTCACCCGCCTAGACGTGCGAAGGCCGCGCCTTCCAATAAGGCGGCGGCATATTTCCTTCCTCGATAAGGATGTCCTTCTTCCGGGCAAAGGCGGCAAAGATTCCCCTGGCCGTCTCCGCGTCGATGTCTCCGACCAGTGCCGCCTTGCACGCGCGGATGGCAGCTTTCTGCTCGGGACTGTTGCCGCACCAATCGGTGGCAAACTGGTATGCGTCAACCACGGTGTTGAGCTGACGGGGAAAACCCATTCCAACCCAAACTCGGATCGGCTTTTCGAATGGCTTTGAGAGCATCGCGACCTCCATCGCGAGACTTCAAGCGGCTAGCCCACCGCGGCCGCCGACCCTGGCCATCCATGGCGGCGGTGCGCTCAGTTCTTCAAGAACCTTGGCTGATTTTGCGAAACCGCAGAAGGCCTCCCTTGCGGCGTTTCGCGGGTAATCGCTGTCGAATGCCTTTTGGCAGGCTCGCAGCGCAGTGTCGTAAATCGGGCCGCGCCTATTTTTCGGCCATTCGTAGAGAAATTCCAGGGCGTCCTCGATGCATGCGATTTCCTGGATCAGGCTCTTTCCGCTCTTGACGAAAACAGGGCTGTCGAACATCCGGTCGTTCATAAGATCCTCCAAATCGAACGAACAATTGAGTGTCAGGAGGGCCGAGACCTACGGCAGTATCCCTGGCCCAGCGGCGATATGGGTTTGAGGGCTTTTGTCGTCAAGAGTGCTCTGCAACCTCTATGAGCTTGGTGCATGGGCCTCGCCCGAATAAGACAGCCAGTATCACATCTGCCTATCCGCGCCGTTTTCCTATATTCGCCGCTTCTTTGCGCCCATACCGGGGCGAGCCGGCAGACCCGAGCCCAGAACCTGGCCGCCACACACGATCCCTCGGGCTTTTCGGGAACCGTTCGCGTGTTTTCCTCTTTTGGAAATCGAAGGGACCGCCTCGTAAGGAGACAACGATGAACCGGCTACTTTTCGCGTTACCTATCTTGGCCCTGTCCACTGGGCTTGCCATTGCGCAGTCAACCAGCACCACGAGCGGATCTTCCACGACAACCACGACGACGACAACGATGCCGAGCACCACCAATCAGGGTACAGACTCGACCACCACGAGCGACACCAATCCGAATTCGGCGAAGGATTGCGCGCCCGGCCAGCAGACCGGCAGTGCCAAGCAGGCGGCTCCGGGGCAGCAGGATACCGATGCAAAGACGGCTGCTCCAGGCCAGTTGAAAACGACGACCGAAGGCTGTTGATGCGAGCGAGGGCCGACGCAGATTGGCCGGCGCCCAAGAGCACAGGCCGATCGCGTTTTCAAACTTAGAGATATCCGCGTCGCCGGCAGTAGCTCGGCGGCGCGGTAGGCCCGGTTCCCGCCGCACCCGACGGAACCAAAGCTACCGAGGGTGGTTGATACCAGTCGTCCGCACCAGGCAGCGGCACGCGGACGCTTGGAAGAGTCCATCGCGCTTTCGCCCCAGGGAAGGAGAGCGTCATGCGCTTTTCAGAACGCGCGCGTCCGTCTGTGGACGCACCAGCTTCCGCCACCTTGCAGCTAGGACAACGGGTAATCCGCAAGGACACTACCGAGCGTGGGATTGTGGTCGCTACCACCGACCAAACAATAAAGGTGAAGTGGGATCGCGGTAGGACCAGCTACTTCCGCCGTGGCGCGGAAGGTAATGTTCTCCACGCGCCGCCCTCAGGATGACGGAGCTCGCGTATGGCTTCCCCGACCTGTGTCAAATCGGATGATCTCGACATGCTGATCCAGGCATTGACGGACCATTGCCACGACTTTGGCATTTCCGCCGACGCCGAACGAGATGATGTCGCGCGGCTTATGGTGGTGCTCTTCGTCAGCGGGATAGATGATGCCGCTGACATGAAGTTGGCTCTGGCCGCGTCTAGGCTTGTCCACTAGTTCACTGGCCTGTCCCCGTGGCGTTCTTACGAGACCGCCCTGATCGCCAGCGCAAAGCAAATCGCCAGTGGAAAGATCAAGCAGACAGCCATTATGACAACCACGACATTGCCAAGGCGCTCCGTTCGCTGCTTGGCAAGGTCAGCGGCATCATCGTCACTCGAAATGAGATCAAGGATCGAAAAATCATCAGGGGTGGGAGCGTCGTTGGCGAGCCGACCTGCGATGTCAGGTAGGTCCGCTCTGCTCTGGACAAGGGTCACATTCGCCTCGCTGTCAAACGCCGCTTGCTGTTGGCAAAGCCAGGCGCCCACCATGTTCGAAAGGTAAGCATGGCAGGCACCCAGGATGACCGACGACGGAGGGGGTCGAAATAATCGGCGGCCCCGCATCAATGTATTGGCAGTTTGTTGGTTGCCGCCTCCAGCCCTTTGCTGTTGTCGCTGCGACTTCAGTCGCAGCAGGCTTGCGACTGCAGTCCGCTGCCGGAACGAAAAGACATCAAGCCTCGTTTGCGGAGCATTCGGAGGATTTGCATCATGAACCGGCGAGGTGTCTCCTCATCCGACTGCGAGGTCCTTCGGTGTGCCTTCGTAAAATCGGTCATCGAAGACGGAATTCCTGAAGATAAATGGGTGGCCCACGCCGCGTTTTTGATCCGCAGGCTTACCGGCAAAAACGATGTCGACCCGCGCGTGCTGGATTGGGTTTTGCGAAGCAGCAGCGTTCCCCAGCCCCGGGCGAAATGGCTCGAGGCTTAGACCTGGCGCTCGGGCCACGGTCGAAGGGTTTCAGAGGGGGTCGAAAAAGCCCGCCAGCAAGACCCAATGTCGGGGAACCGTGCAACGGGTCGTGCGTTTAGTCAGGTCCCAAAATCCCGTTGCCACCCATCCTTCAGATGGCAGCGGGCTTGCTGGATAGCCCGGTTCCCTAAACCCTGTCACTCCGTGCGAAACCGGGCTATTCGGTTCGACGCCGAATCGACTCGCTAACGTGACATTGCAGGAATACAATTAACTTCGTCATCCGCACCCGACCGAGGCAAGCGGATGCTTGAAAGAGCAGATCACGCTTTCGCCCGGGTGGGGGAGGAAAGCGTCATGGCTTTCAAAAAATACAGCAGCATATTCACGCCTGTCGATCTGGAGATCATCCAGAACGTTTTTGACCAGCTTTGCAGCGAGCGCCGTCTGGCCCTTAAGGACCGGGAACAGAGGGAGCAGCTTGCCAACGAAGTCATCCAAGCGTTCGAGAACGGCATCTCAGACGAAGTGGCGTTGCGCCGGTTGTTTTCAAAACGCCGCAGGGCCATGGCCGAGTGAATGCTCGGAGGCGGCGGCGTCACCGACCTCGTCCCGGGCTGGGAGCCAATACGCGTCGCCGCAATAGCTCGGCGGTGCGGTAGGCTCGTACCCGACGCCCCACGGAACCAAAGCCGCCCGCTAGCGGTTAACACCAGTCGTCCGCACCCAACCGAGGCACACGGACGCTTGGAAGAGTAGATCGCGCTTTCCCCCGACTGAGGAAGAAGAGAGTCATGCGCTCACGACACTGGAGTCGCCAGAAGGACGCGCCAGCCTCCACCTCCTTGCAGCCAGGACTGCGGGTAATCCGCAAAAAGGGCGTAGAGAACGGCACGGTCGTCGAGGCTAATCCCGGCCAAATCGACCGAGGCGCGCCGGCTTCCTCGACTTACATCAGTTCGGACGATCGTCACATGCTGACCCAGGCATTGACGAAGCATTGCCACGACTATGGCATTTCCGCCGACGCCGAGCGTAACGATGTCGCCCGGCTGATGATGGTGCTTTTCGTCAGAGGGATCGTCAATGCCGCTGACATGGAAGCGGCTCTGGCCGCTTCGAGGCGGCTCGTTCACTAGGCCTACTTCACCGGCCCCGTCCCGTTCCACCGGATGAACGCCACTTCCTTGCCGGTGACCTCTCGCACGTCTTCAACAGCGCCTCATGCAAAAGCTGGAGCGAGCGGTAGTGATCGCATTGCGGCGAGATCAGCGGGCCGACGATGCTCTTGTGCAGCGCCTCCGCCGCCTGCAGGAAGAGCTCCAAATCCGAACCGGATAGCTGCCTGGGTTTTTTGCGCCTGACCATTGCGATCCCTCCGAGCATCGCCGCATCTAGGATAATAATCCTATATGACTCAATGGCTGTAAAGAGGGCGGATATGGCGGAGCGGTTACGCTGCGGAATGCCCCAGCTCAGGTCGCCCAGCTCGGGCGCAGCCTCGCTGCAGGATTTCAAGGAAGACCATCAGAATTCGCGCTTGAGAAGTTGAAGAAGGGACTCCTCGTCCGATACGCCGCTGGCGAAAATATCCATTATCTGCGCGGCCAAAGTATTCGCCTCGCGGGTGCCCGGCAAAATATCGAGGTCCTGGCAGCTGCGATCATAGACCCTCTGCAGGAGGGCCATATCCTCCGGGTAAGCAACGCCGCTGGTTTTGAACATCGCTCCTCCCGCATGCTGGGGCGGAAGCGCGCTTTTCGCTTACTGTCGGCGATGCCCTTGTCAATTACCGCCGATGATAGAGCATAGGTCGGCTGAGGGCCGCAGCACTACAACAAATGATAGAGCAGACCGGACATCGGCCCTCTGCGCAGTCCGGTCAGACTTCAGTCCAACTTCCGGATTCCCTTGGCCCCGAGTTGCCCCGCTGACCTTGCGCCGGCGATGCCCGTTCTCGAAGGGTTGGCGATCCGGCTGGCAGAGGTCTGTGCAGCCGCGATGGCCGAGCGCAATGCCTCCATGGAACCAGTTCCGTCTCCCTCAGTTCCATTAGGACATCCCTGCGGGTTGGCGGCCAATGGCCTGGCTGTCCAGGATCTGCAGGACAGACTTGCCGGAGGAACCGATGTCGCTGCATAGCCTTCATCCCGAACATGTCGATGAAACCCGCATGAATGCCTATTCGACCTTCGCCCCTGCCCTCCTCAATTCGCTGGCGCAGCGGCTGGCCCGTTGCCAGGGAGCGAAGGAACTGGCGGAAGTGGAGAAGTCGCTCATCCGCCTTGTCGAGGACGCCGCCGTCGCCGCGCCGCAGGCCGAGGCGATGAAGGAGTTCGCGATCGAACTGGTGGTTTCGACGATGAAGAATGTCCGCGACCACCCCGACTCCAAAAGCGATCTTGAGGAGATCGGCGGCCGCCGCACGCAGGGCCGTTCCGAAAATCCGGACACGCTCGACGAGCAGTTGGATGCCGGCTTGGAAGACAGTTTTCCAGCCAGCGATCCGCCGGCCGTGGTCTCAACCGCCATTTCCGGCGGCGCCAAGGAGATCGTCGGCACCGACGAGGTGCTGCGGCGCAAGAAGGAGGCTGCCGCCCGGAAGACGGAGAACAACGAATAGCCTCTCCGGAATTGGGTCAAGACGAAGCGATACGGCGGTTCAGCGTTGCTTGCCGGCTCGGTCGACCTGCCGGGCCTCGTTGCAATAAGCCGGCGCGGGCAAAGTTCCGGGAACCTGACGCTTCGCGAAGGGTTCTCCTCCTAACAGGAAGGAGCACGCAATGAACAAGGACACTCGCGACACTGGCGCCGTTCCGCGGCGGCCCGGCGCGGGCCATGCTCCCGAGGCGACGGCCGGGTTACCCACCAAAGGCGGCGACGACCCACTGGTGCGGTTCCTGGCGGAGAACACCGACCTCTCTCCGAAACAGGCTCGGGAACTCATCCGCGAGCACGGCCACGACCGTGAGCAGCTTCTGAAAATCGCGCGCACGATGAAGGCCGAGGGCTGAGATCGGGCGAGATCAAGCAATGCAAGGAAACACGAAAATGAGCATGCTGTACCGCGCGGCCAGGATCGCGGAAGAGGCGCATCGGTCTCAAACCGACAAGACCGGCCGCCCCTATATCGAGCATTGCCGGCGCGTCGCCGATCAGGTCGAGACGCTCGATCAGAAGATAGTTGCCTATCTGCATGACGTCGTCGAAAAGGGCGAAGGCTGGACCTTCGGCAGGCTGCGGACGGCGGGCTTCGGCCCACCTGTCGTCGCCGCCGTCGATGCCCTGACGCGAAGGCTTGACGAAACAGAGCACGGGTTTCTGTGCCGCGCCGCCTCGAACCGGCTTGCCCTGCCGGTCAAGCGCGCCGACTTGAACGACAATCTCTGGCAAGCGCGCGAAGCCGGTGTCTCGACCGCGAAATATGAAAGCGGCCTGCGCGCGCTCAACCGGCTTCGAACAGGTGAGTCGCCGAGCAGACGTGGCGGGACAAGGGCGACCGCCGCGAGGCACAGCGCCAGCCGTTCCCTTTGACCAACTGCGAATGGAGAAGAAAAATGCCACGCGGAGACAAGTCGAAATACACCGACAAGCAGGAGCGCAAGGCGGATCATATCGCCGAAGGATACGAGCACCGCGGCGTGTCCGAGAAGGAGGCCGAGCGCCGCGCCTGGGCGACCGTCAACAAGGACGATGGCGGCGGCAAGAAGGAAGGCGGCTCGGGGCACGGCAAGCACACCGGCAACCCGGCCGCGCACAAGGGCGGCAGGATGGGCGGCAAGGCCTCGGCCTCACGGTCCGCGGCCAGCCGGTCGGCATCGGCGAAGAAGGCGGCGGCGACCCGCAAGAGCCACACGCATCATTGAGTGACGCGGGCCTCTTCCTTCTCCCCTTGTGGGAGAAGGGGGAGGCACTAAAGCGGCATCTCCGAGGTCTGCTTGATGGTCTGGCTGGGAACCTCGGTCTTGACGTTCTGCACGCCCTTGATGCGGCTCAGATGCTCCGACTGGAAGCGGCGGTATTCGTCGATGCCGGCGGCCACCACGCGCACCATGGCGTCGCAGTCGCCGAGCATCAGATAGCACTCCATCACCTCTGGCAGCTTGGCCGCCTCGGCGGCGAAATGCTCGATCGTGTCCTCGTCCTGCTGCTTCAGCCAGATGCGGGTGAAGAAGGTGTGGCCGCGGCCGACCTTGGCCGGGTTGAGCACGGCAACGTAGCGGTCGATGACGCCGGCCTCTTCCAGAAGCTTGACCCTTCTCAGGCATGGCGACGGCGACAGGCCGATTTCCCGCGCCAGATCGTTGTTGGCCATGCGCCCGTCGCGCTGCAGGGCGCGCAGGATGCGCTTGTCGATCTCATCCAGCTTCATGGCTCAAGATTCCATCTTTCTTTCTGATTTCGATATCCAATGCCAATTTCTCTCAGAAATGGCGAATCTTCGCAACCAAATTGCTTGGCATTTCGCCTATGCTTACCGGCAGATAAGTCATCGACAGCGAATGGTTCGGACGCAGGCGGCCGCAAGGCGCGCCCGACCTCGTTCGCCCAAAGGAGACCCATGAGCATCTCGCAAGCAAGCCTGACCCTGGACGAGGCGCCCTACCGTCGGCCGTCCGAATTCCGGCGTGGCGTGGCCGCGTCGACGCCGGTGCTGCTCGGCATCATTCCCTA
This sequence comes from Mesorhizobium sp. M4B.F.Ca.ET.058.02.1.1, assembly GCF_003952505.1. Classification (NCBI taxonomy): domain Bacteria; kingdom Pseudomonadati; phylum Pseudomonadota; class Alphaproteobacteria; order Hyphomicrobiales; family Phyllobacteriaceae; genus Mesorhizobium; species Mesorhizobium sp. M4B.F.Ca.ET.058.02.1.1. Next base: position 1,579,721 of record NZ_CP034450.1, read on the forward strand.
TGCGTTGGTGCTCGGCGCACAGGCTGCGCAGAAGGGCCTCAGCGTCGTCGAGGTTCCGCTGATGACCGGCATGAACTTCGCCGGCGGCTCCGAGTTCGCGGCGATCCAGCTCTGGACCTCGCCGCCGCACATCCTGTTGATCGCTGCCATCACCCTGCTGGTCAACAGCCGCCATTTCCTGATGGGGGCCGCGCTTGCACCGTTCCTCGGTCACTTGCCGCGGCGCAAGGTGTTTCCGGCGCTGTTCGTGATGTGCGACGAGAGCTGGGCGCTGGGGCTGGCGGATGCGAGGCAACGCGCCGCGGCCGGCCTGAACCCGGCCTTCAGCCTGCCCTATTATGCCGGCGCCGCCCTGCCCTTCTACCTCGCCTGGGTGGTGTTCACCACCGCCGGCGCGGCACTCGGCCCAGTGCTCGGCAATGTCGAGGATTACGGCTTCGCCATGGCCTTCCCGGCCGTTTTCCTGGTGCTGATGCGCGGCATGTGGACGGGTTTTGCCGCGGCGCGGCCGTGGCTGGTCAGCCTGGTGGTGGCCGCCTTGACCTACCTCATCGTTCCCGGCGCCTGGTATGTGGCGGCCGGCGCGCTCTCCGGGCTGGTCTCGGCCTGGCTGTTTTCGGGAGACGAAGCATGATCGATCCGGCAAACGTGTTGGCCATCGTGCTGATGGCCAGCGTCACTTATCTGACCAGGATCGGCGGCTATGTCGTGCTGCGCAACCGAACGCTTAGCCGCCGCGCCACGGCGGTGATGGAAGCCGCGCCCGGCTGCGTGCTTATCTCGGTCATCGCGCCGGACTTCGTCTCCAAAAATCCGGCCGACCTGGCGGCGCTCGCCATCACCGTGCTCGCGGCGACGAGGCTGTCGATGCTGCCGACCGTGGTGATCGGCGTGGCTTCGGCCGGAGTGCTGCGGCATTGGATAGGGTAGGATGGGTGCCGGCGTCGGAGCTGCCGATCTCCCCCGCGCGGGGGAGATCGCGGTGTCAGCGCGGCGGCTCAGTCGTCACCGCCTTCGCCTTCGCCACCGCCATCGCCACCTTCGCCGCCGCCCTCGCCGCCACCGTCACCGCCGCCACTGTCTCCGCCATCATGGTCGCCGCTGCTCGCGCTCTCGTGATCGCCGCTCTCGTGATCACCCTCGCCCCTGCCCTGGTCGCCGTCATGCTCGCCACTGTCGACCCCGTCGCCCTCATGATCACCTTCGTCATTTTCGGCCACATCATGGTCGCGCTCATCGCCGGCGGTGGCGCCCTGGTCGTCATTGTCGGGCAGCGTCGCTGCCACCTCGCCGCCATGGTCCGAGAACTCGCCCGCAAGGCACTGCTGCGTTGCAAGACTGCCGAACAGGCCGACCGAAGCCGCCAGCAGCAGAGGAACAGCCTTCATCGTCGTCTCCCATCCGGCAAGCGGGCCGCCATTGTCGATGGCGGATCATTGTCCGGCCCGATTACGGCGCGCTTAAATGAGTATAAGCAATTTTAGCAGCTGCTTATTTTCGTAACGACCCGACGGGAGCCGGCCCGGGCCTGCCGCTTGCGGCGGTCAGCGGCCGTAAAGCCCGATCTCGTCCGGCTGGATCGGGCCGGCGGCTTTCGACTTGACGTCGTCGCCCAGCTGCTGCTTCAGGGCCGCGTCCAGCCTGTCGCTGTCACTGCCGATCGGATCGATGATCGCATTGACGAACGTATCGAGCGAAACGCCGAGTTGGTCCAACCCCAGCTTCTTCTCGATCGCGATGATCTCGGAAGCAGATCTCTGTTTCAACGCCTCGACCGCGTTCTTGACGGCCGTGCCGTAGGACAACAGCGAAGCGTAGTCGCCCTGGTCGACGCCGAACTCCTTGCCGACGCGCTCCATCAGCCGGACCTTGATGGCCGTGATGTTGAGGCTGTTCACGCTGAACATGGTCCCGGAGATCTTGGCCTGCGCCTGTTTCAGGGGCGAGCCCGAGCCAGCGGGGCTGGAGACGCCATTGGCACTCTCGGCGAGGCTGTCCTCCGCCGCAGGTTGCGGGCGTTGCTGCTGCAGGATCAGCAGGGCGGCGTTGTTCAGTGCGGAGAGTGAAGACATTGCCGGTCTCGCGGGCCGGCCCGCTCGTCATGGAGGGCCGCGCCGGACATTCGAGCCAAGACATCATGCCTTGAGCGCAACAAGTCGGTTCGGCAAAGCGATAACCTGATGTCGATTAAGAATTTCCTAGGCCGATCGGCTCAACCAACGCGCCTGGCCGGCAAGTCAACCTCGCCGACCGCCCTGGCGACGATCGCCTCCAGTGGCTCGGGCCGGTGCAGCAGATAGCCCTGGCCGTAGGCGACGCCCATGTCACTCAGGATATCCAGCGCCACCCGCTGCTCGATCTTTTCGGCCACCACGCCGCAGCCGAGGCTCCTGGCGATGCCGGATATCGCCGAGACGATCTCGCGGTCGAAGCGGCTCTCGGCGATGTGCTCGACGAAGGAGCCGTCTATCTTGATGGCGTCGACGGGAAAGCGCCGCAGATATTCGAACGAGCTCATGCCGGCGCCGAAATCGTCGAGGCTGACACGACAGCGCCGTTCCCGCGCCTTGCGCACGAACGCCTCGGCGGCATCGAAATTGGTGACGGCCGCGGTCTCGGTGATCTCGAAGCCGATGCCGGCGGGCGGCGCGCCGGTCTCGGCGATGACGGTGTCGACGAACTCCCACAGCTGCGGGTCGCTCAGCGTCTGCGCCGACAGGTTGAAGTCGAGCGAGATGGCGCCCGAGCGCATCGCCGCCCCGTGCAGTTCCAGCGCCGCCCTGACGATCCAGCGGTCGAGCCTGGCGGCGATGCCGAAGCGCTCCGCCACGGAGATGAACTCGCCGGGCGGGATCATCTTGCCGTTGCGGGCAGAAAGCCGCGCCAGCACCTCGACCTGGCGGCTGTCGCGCCAAGGCCGGCCGAGCCGGTGGATCTGCTGGCCGAACAGTTTCAGCCTGCCGTCCTCCATGGCATCGACCAGGTCGGCGGCGAGCCGCGCGGCATTGAGGCCGCCGGAACCGGAGGCCGTCTCCACCGAGAACACCGCAAAACGGTTGCGCCCGGCGGCCTTGGCCGCGTAGCAGGCATCGTCGGCGCAGGCCAGCGCATCGGCGACCCTGGTGTCACTGTCGCTGACAAAGGCGATGCCGATGCTGGCCGCGAGCTTTCGCGTCGTCGCCGCCAGCTCGGCATTGCGCACGGCGGCAAGGACGGCGTCGGCAAGGCGCTCGGCCTCGGCCTGACCGCAGTTCGGCACCAGCAGCGCGAATTCGTCGCCGCCAAGCCGCGCCGCGTGCGCCGAGGACGGCAGGCTGGCGAGGATGCCGGCGGCGATGCTTTTCAGCGCGAGGTCGCCGGCGGCATGGCCGGCGAAGTCGTTCAGCGCCTTGAAGTAGTCGAGGTCGACATAGAAGACGGCGAGCGGCAGCCGGCGCTGCGTGGCGATGTGGTCAGCCAGCAGCCGGTCGAAGGCGGCGCGGTTGAGCAGGCCGGTCAGGGCGTCGTGGTTGGCGGCGTAGGTGAGTTCCTGCGAGCGCTTCTTGTCCTCGGTGATGTCGCGCACGGTGCCGAGGATCTGGCCGGCGCCACCGGCGCAGGCAATGAAGCGGACCAGCGATTCCAGATGGCGGATCTCGCCGTCGCGCCTGATGATGCGATATTGCGAGGCGGTTACGGCGTCGGAGCCGGGCGGCGGCAGGTGCGCCCGCTCGGTGGCTTCCTTGTCGTCGGGATGCAGATAGGTGTGCCAGAGGCCGGCCGAAACCTCGTCGGTATCGCTGACCAGGCCGAAGATCTCCCGGCTGCGGGCATCCCAGAAGCTCTTGTTGGTGGCGATGTCATAGTGCCAGATACCGGTGCCGCTGGCGGCGAGCGCCAGGCGGAAGCGCACATTGACCTCATCGAGTGCCGCCTCGGCCTGTTTTCGCCGGGTGATGTCGGTCTGCACGCCCATCAGCCGCAGCGCCCGGCCCTCGGCGTCGCGCTCGACGATGCCGCCGCGGTCGAGCACCCAGACCCAGTGGCCATCCTTGTGCCTGAGGCGCAGCTCCGTCTCGATGGACTCCGTCAGGCCGGCGATGTGGCGCTCGCCGCTGGCCAGTGCCCGCTCGCGGTCGTCGGGATGGGTGAGCGTCAGCCAGAGATCCGCCGTGGCGGCAAGCTCGCCCTCGGCGTAGCCGAGCATCTTCAACCAGGTCGGCGAGTAGTAGCAATCGCCGCTCGCGACGTTCCAGTCCCAGACGCCGAGATGAGCACGTTCCAGCGCCAGCGCCCAGAACTCCCCCTTGCGTGTCTTGTCGTCCGCCATGCCCGGTTTTTGTCCGCCCTGTTGGAGACAGTGTGCACAAAACCAGACAAGAAACCGTTACCGGCGGGTCAGGTGGGGCGCCGCCAGCGATAGGCTTCGTCGACGATGCGAAGCGTGCCGGGCAGGGCCGCAAGCGCCGACAGCAGCGCGCTGTTGTCGAAACCGTAGACGCTGGGCTGCACCAGCACGGCGCGATCGATGCCAAAGGCGTCCATGACCCGGCGGTAGTCCTGGACCGTGACCATGGCCGGCGTGTAGCCGCGCGCCGGGTCGAGCGGACAGGCCGAGGCGAAGACATGGTCATGCGCGTCGCAGCTGCCCTCGGGCAGGCGCAACGCCGTGCGTCGCGCCGGCGCCAGCGGCGGCAGGCACCGCCGGGGCTCCGTTTCCGCCGGGAGGTGCGCCGCGCTCATTGCGCCTCCTCCTTGTCGGCGGCCCCGGAAGCGGTCAGGAAATCGAAGTCGCAGCCCTGGTCGGCCTGCAGCACATGGTCGTAGTAGAGCCGGGCATAGCCTCGCGCCGGCTGCTCCACCGCCGGGCGGGCAATCGCCGCCCGGCGCGCCAGCTCGGCCTCGTCGACCAGCATGTCGATGCGGCGCGCCGGCACATCGAGGCGGATCATGTCGCCGCTCCTCACCAGAGCGAGCGGACCGCCCGCGGCGGCTTCCGGCGAGACATGCAGCACCACCGTGCCGAAGGCGGTGCCGCTCATCCTGGCATCCGACAGGCGCACCATGTCCTTGACGCCGAGCGCGGCCAGCTTCTTCGGGATCGGGATATAGCCGGCCTCGGGCATGCCGGGCGCGCCGCGCGGCCCGGCATTGCGCAGCACCAGCACGTCCTCGGCGCTGACGTCGAGCGCCGGATCGTCGATGCGCATGGCAAGGTCGGCGACGGATTCGAAGACGACGGCGCGCCCGATGTGCCGCATCAGCGCCGGCGAGGCTGCGGAATGCTTGATCACCGCGCCGCGCGGACAGAGATTGCCCGACAGCACGGCCATGGCGCCCTGCCCCGTCACCGGCCGACCGAGCGGCCGGATGACGTCTTGCGCATGCATCTCCTCGGGCTTCATGACGCGGTCGCCGAGCGTGCCGCCGTCGACCACCGGCGTCGTCAGGTCGAGGACACCGGAGAGTTCGGCCAGCAGCCTCGGCACGCCGCCGGCGTGATGGAAATGCTCCATATAGTGTTCGCCCGACGGCTTGAGGTCGACCAGCACCGGCACCTCGCGGCCGATCCTGTCGAACTCGGCGAGGTCGACCGGATGCCCGGCCCGGCCGGCGATCGCGGCGAGATGGATGATGCCGTTGGTCGAGCCACCGATCGACTGCATGACGACCATGGCGTTGCGGATCGATGCCGGCGTGACGATGGCGCCGGGCAGCGGCGCGCCGGAGACTGCAAGCGCGGCGGCGACGCGGCCCGAGGCTTCCGCCGAGCGGACCCGCTCGGCATGGGGCGCCGGGATGGACGCGGCGAACGGCAGCGAGAAACCCATCACCTCGGCAATGATCGCCATGGTGCTGGCGGTGCCCATGACCATGCAGGTGCCGACCGAAGGCGCCAGCCTGCCGTTGACGAGGTCGATCTCGGCGGCATCGATGTCGCCGGCGCGGTGGCTCGACCACAGGCGGCGGCAGTCGGTGCAGGCGCCCAGTGTCTCGCCCTTGTGGTGGCCGACGACCATCGAGCCGACCGGCACAACGACCGTCGGCAGGTCGGCGCTGATGGCGCCCATGATCTGCGCCGGCAATGTCTTGTCGCAGCCGCCGATGACGACCACCGCGTCCATCGGCTGCGCGCGGATCATCTCCTCGGTGTCCATCGCCATCAGATTGCGCAGCACCATCGAGGTCGGGTGGGCGAAGGATTCGTGGATGGAGATGGTCGGGAACACCATCGGCAGCGCGCCCGAGAGCATGACGCCGCGCTTGACCGCCTCGATCAGCTGCGGCGCGTTGCCGTGGCAGGGATTGTAGTCGCTCGCGGTGTCGACAATGCCGACGATCGGCCGCTCCAGCGCATCGTCCGAATAGCCGGCCGCCTTGATGAAGGCCTTGCGCAGGAACAGCGAGAAGGCGGCGTCGCCGTAGCTGGTCAGTCCCTTCCTGAGGCCGCGATACGCCAATCGACACCTTGGGGCTGGATTTCACCCTGACTGCAGGCGCCCTGGTGGAGCAACCGCTGATCGTCACCATAGGCAAATGGCTCAGATTGTCAATAATTCTAATCTGGTTCCAGCAGAAATACCTACAATGTGGCGATCATAACTTGTCACTCATGGTCGTATTATCGATTATCAAGACCATGCGCTGCAGTTGCGGAAAGGCTCTCTCTGCGGCTAGAGTGACCGCAAAGGACGCGGCAAGGACAAGAAAATGCTCCACGTGGCAGACTATGGCGGCAAGGAAGCCGACGTCGTTAAGGCGCTGGAGGAGGACATCATCTTCGGCCGCCTCGCGCCCGGCACACGGCTGGTCGAAGATGTGCTGCTCGGACGCTTCCCGGTGTCGCGCCACACCATCCGCCAGGCGCTCTACCAGCTGGAGAAACTGGGCGTCGTCACCCGCGAACGCAACAAGGGCGCGATGGTGAGAAGGCTGTCACCCGACGAGGTCAGGCAGATCTACGAGGTGCGCGAGCTCTTGCAGCGGCAGGCGGCGCTGATGATCCCGTTGCCGGCCAGCGATGCACTGATTGCGGAGCTGATGGAGATCCAACGGGTCTACAGCGCCCATGTCGACGCCCACTATCTGCGCGGCATCCACGAGGCCAATGACCGTTTCCACCTCACCATGTTCTCGGCCTGCGGCAACGACTACCTGGTGTCGTCGATCGACCACTACATGCGGCTCAGCCTGCCGGTGCGGGCGAACTCACTCGCCGATCCGCAGAAGCTGGAAGTCTCGCGCCAGCACCACTGGTTCATGATCGAGGCGATGAAGCGCCGGGACAACTGGGTGCTGGCGCAGCTCTGCGTCGACCATCTGCAGCCAAGCAAGATGTTCTATCTCGAGGCGATCGAGAAGGCGGGGATGGGGTTTAGGGGCCCTCTTACCCCGCCGCCAGCCGCCGCCGCACCACTGCCGCATGGAACCGCGCGCCATGGACCAGGCCTTCATCATTGAAATCATAGGACGGATTGTGCAGCGGTGCGGAGGCGCCGTTGCCGAGGAAGATGAAGCAGCCCGGCACATGGGCGAGGAAGCGGGCGAAATCCTCCGAGCCGGTCATCGGCTCGGCCGCGACGCCGACGGCATCGCCGGCCAGCACGCTCCGGGCCGCAGCAAAAGCTTCGTCGACCAGGCTTGCGTCGTTGACCAGCGGCACGAACTCGCGCGTGTAAGTGACTTCGGCGGCGACGTCATAGGCCTGCGCCGTGCCCTCGGCGATGCGGCGCATCTCCTTCTCGATCGCGGCACTCACCTCGGGCCGGAAACTCCTGGCGTCGCCGAGGATGCGGGCAAGGCCCGGCAGCGCGTTGCGGGTGCCGTCGGTGATCAGCTCGGTGACCGAAACGACGCCGATATCGGCGGGGCTCAGGCGCCGCGAGACGATGGTCTGCAGGTTGACGACCAGCGCGCAGGCGGCGACCAGCGTCTCCTGGCCGGCATGTGGACGCGCGGCATGGCCGCCGACGCCTTTCAGCACGATCTCGAAATTGTCCTCGGCCGACATGATCGGCCCGACGCGGGTCTCGAAATGGCCAATGGGCAGGCCCGGCATGTTGTGCAGGCCGAATATCTCCTCGAAGGGGAAGCGCTCGAGCAGTCCGTCGTCCAGCATGGCGAGCGCGCCCCTGCCCCATTCCTCGGCCGGCTGGAAGATGAAGCGCACAGTGCCGTCGAAGCCGCCTTCGGCGGCAAGCAGCTTTGCCGCGCCGAGCAGCATCGAGGTGTGGCCGTCATGGCCGCAGGCATGCATGGTGCCGGGTGTCTGGGAGCGGTAGGCCATCGTGCCCTGCTCGGCGATGCGCAGCGCGTCCATGTCGGCGCGCAGTGCGATCGCCCGGTTGCCGCTGCCCCTGGTCAGCGTGCCGACGACGCCGGTGCCGCCGATGCCTTCGGCGACCTCGAGCCCGAACGCGCGGAGTTTTTCGGCAACGAAGGCCGAGGTGCGCTTCTCCTCGAAGCCGAATTCGGGATGGGCGTGGAGATCGTGCCGCCACGCCGTCATCTCGCGGTGCAGTGCCTGCTGGTCGAGTTTGGCCATCGTCGCCCCTAAGCCTCTTCTTTACGCACTCGGACCGAAAGCTACGGCGAAGTCGCCGAGCCTGCTACGGCGAAGTCGCCGAGCCTGCTACGGCCCAAGTCGCCGAGCCTGACCGTCATATACTTTCCGGACTTGTTTCAGGCAGGCTGCATCAGCACGTCGTCCGGCGCCACGCCGACCAGTTCGGCATAGCGGCCGGGGTCGGTCGCCCCCTCGGAGTTGATGACGAGCACGCGCGAATGGGTGTCGAGGTCGAGTGCCGCGCGCATCTGCTTGTCGCCTGCCGCGCGGATCAGTCCGGCGAGCCCCGCACCGCCGCTTTCGCCGGAGATGATTGCCGGATCGTTGCCCAAGGGTCGCGCCAGCCGCTTCATCACGGCGACCGCATCCTCTTCCTCCACCGTCATGAAGGCATCGCCGACGCGCGCCAGCACGCGCCAGGCGACCAGTGACGGTTCAGCGCATTCGAGCATCGCCATCACCGTCGACTGCTGATGCGCGATCGTTGCCGGACGTCCGGCCTCAGCCGAGGCGTAGACGCAGGCCGAGCGCCCCGGCTCGACCACTACGGCCTTCGGCCGCCGCCCGCCGAGCATAATCGCCATATGGCCGGCGATCGCCGCGGCGAAGCCGCCGACGCCGGCCTGCAGGAAGACATGCGTGGGCGGCTCGGCCACCTGCCGCAGCGTCTCGCGCACGATCACCGTGTAGCCCTGCATGACCAGGCCGGGGACGCGCTCATAGCCCGGCCAGGACGTGTTGGAGACGATCTTCCAGCCGCGCTCGGCGCCGACGCGGGCGACTTCGCGCACCGCATGATCGTAGCCGCCCTCGACCTGCACGATCTCGGCGCCGAAGCGGGCGATGGCCGCGACACGCTCACGGCTTACGCCAGCATGGACGAAGATCACCGAGCGCGCGCCGACCAGGCCGGCGCCCTGCGCGACCGAGCGGCCATGATTGCCGTCGGTGGCGCAGACAAAGATCATGCTGGACGCGATCTCGCGCACCTTGGCGTCGTTGATCTCGCCGATATCGACGGTGCGGCCGAGCCACTTGCCTGCCTCCTCCAGCACCAGCCGTATGACCGCATAGGCGCCGCCCAGCGCCTTGAAGGAGCCGAGGCCGAGACGCTGGCCTTCATCTTTGACGTAAAGTGCGGCGATGCCGAGTTCATCGGCCAACGCCGGCAAGGCGTGCAGCGGCGTTTCGACATGGTTGTGCCGCGCCTTGAGATAGTGCTCGGCCCGCTCGCCTCCCGCCATGCCGAGGGACTCGGCATCGGCCGCAACCAACGGCTGGTTGTGTTCGGGACGTTGATTGAGCAGCAGCATGGCATTCTTTCTTCGAGGCACTGAACTTATTGGCGCGCGCGAAAATTCGCCGTCTAAACTCGCTGAATGATTGATTTTTGTTTCGGCCCGATGTCGCCGGATGCCAACCTCTGCAAGACTCGACGCCTTCGACGTGACTATTTTTGGTGGTGTCATGGCTTGGCAACACTGTGCCGCAGAAGCCGGCGATCCGCGTTTTCTGCTGCCGCGGTCAGTCGGCCGCCAATCTCGCGGCGACGCCGAGCAGGATGTTGGCTCCGGCAACCAGTTCGCCGGCGGCGGTGAACTCTGCCGGGTTGTGGCTGATGCCGCCCCGGCTCGGCACGAAGATCATCGCGGACGGCGCGATGCGCGCGATCATCTGAGCGTCGTGGCCGGCGCCCGAGGTGATGCGCCGGCAGGAAAGGCCGGCGGCTCCGGCAACCTCCTCGACCAGCGAGACGATGCGGGCATCGAAGGTTACCGGCTCGAAACGCGCCAGGCTTTCAGCCTGGACGGTGACGCCGGCGCTCGCGGCAAGGTGGTCGAGAAAGGCGGCGAGCGCCGCTTCCTCCTCGCGAAGGTGCGTTTCGTCGGGATCGCGGAGGTCGACGGTGAAGGTCGCCCGCGACGGGATGACGTTGATGGCGTTGGGCTCGAAGGCGATGGTGCCGACGGTGGCGACCGTCGGCGTCGGCGAGGCGCCGGCGCGGTCCGCCAGGAAGCCGATCACCCGCGCGGCGGCGACGCCGGCATCGCGGCGCATCGACATCGGCGTTGTGCCGGCATGGTTGGCCTCGCCCTCGATCGTGATGCGCTGCCAGGAAATGCCCTGCAGGTTTTCGACCGCGCCGACGGCGATGCCCTCGCGTTCCAGCACCGGCCCCTGCTCGACATGCAGTTCGACATAGGCCCGCGGCTTGAGGAAGCCGGGCTCGTGCCTGCCGGCATAGCCGATGCGCTCCAACTCCTTGCCCAGCACCGAGCCGTCGGTGCCGACCGAGGCCAGCGCCTCGTCAAGATCCCGGCCGCCGGCGAAGACCAGCGAGCCCATCATGTCAGGCGAAAACCGCACGCCCTCCTCGTTGGTGAAGGCCGCTACCACAAGCGGGCGCGCCGGCGTAAAGCCGGCCTCCTTCAAACTCTCGATCGCTTCGAGGCCGGCAAGGACGCCATAGCAGCCGTCATAGATGCCAGCGTCGATCACTGTGTCGATATGCGAGCCGAGCATGACCGACGGCTGGCCGGCATTGGCATCATCCTGCCAGATGCCGAAGATGTTGCCGATGCGGTCGACGGCGACTGCGAGCCCTGCGTCCTGCAGCCAGCTGACGAGGCGGTCGCGGCCGAGCTTGTCCATGTCGGAAGCGGCGACACGCACCAGCCTGCCCTGCGCATCGCGGCCAAGGCTGCCGAGCTCTTCGATGCGGCCAAGAAGACGGTCGGCGTTGATCGTCAGATTGCTCATGCCGGCTGCCTCGCCCGCGCAACCTCTTGCGGCGCCATCCCGACCAGGTCGGCATAGCGGCCGGGATCGGTCGCGCCTTCGGAGTTGATGATGAGCACGCGCGAATGGCTATCGAGGTGAAGCGCCGCCCGCATCTTGCTGTCACCGGCAGCGCGGATCAACCCGGCGAGCCCCGCCCCGCCGCTCTCGCCGGAGACGATCGCCGGATCATCGCCTGAAGGCCGGGCCAGGCGGTTCATCACCGAAACCGCGTCTTCCTCGTCCACAGTCATGAAAGCATCGCCGATCCGCGACAGCACGCGCCAGGCGACGAGCGAGGGCTCGTAGCATTCGAGCATCGCCATCACCGTGGGCTTGGTGTGCGCAATCGCGACCGGCCGTCCGGCCTTTGCGGTGGCGTAGACGCAGGCCGCCCGCGCGGGCTCGACAACGACTACCCTCGGGCGATGCTCGCCAAGCACGATGGCGAGATGGCCGGCCACCGCCGCCGCAAAGCCGCCGACGCCGGCCTGCAGGAAGACATGGGTGGGCGACTTGGGCAAGCGCCTCAGCGCTTCGCGCACGATCACGGTGTAGCCCTGCATCACCAGCCCCGGTATCCGTTCGTAGCCCGGCCAGGACGTGTCGGAGACGACGGACCAGCCGCGCTCGGCGGCGACGCGCGCGGCTTCCCTGACCGACTGGTCGTAGTCGCCGGCGATGCGCACGATCTCGGCGCCGAAGCGGGCGATGGCCGCCACGCGTTCGTTGCTGACACCTGAATGGACGAAGATGACGGACCGCGCGCCGACAAGGCCGGCGCCCTGCGCCACCGAACGTCCGTGATTGCCGTCGGTCGCGCAGGCGAAAGTCATGCCGGCGGCAATCGCCTTGACGTCAGCGCCATGCAGTTCGGCGACATCGACCGAACGGCCGAGCCGGTTGCCGGCCTCCTCCAGCACCAGATGCATGACGGCATAGGCGCCACCCAGCGCCTTGAAGCTGCCGAGGCCGAGGCGCTTGCCCTCATCCTTGATGTGGAGCGCACCAATGCCGAGTTCGCCCGCCAGCGCCGGCAGGGCGTGCAGCGGCGTCTCGGCCTGGCTGTCACGCGCGGCAAGGAAGCGCTCGGCCGCCTCGACGCCGGCGAGCCCAAGCATAGCGGCATCCTGCGGGGTCAGCGGATGGCGATGGTCCGGGTGGCGGTTGAGCAGGAACATGGATCGGCGTTTCTCCGTCTTGATGGCTGAAATTTATTGCAAAGCCGAGCGAGAAAGGCGCTCTATTTTGCCGCTTTAGATGCAAGTTTGTTTCGTTTTGGACCTCGCTATGTCCGTTTTGCCCGACCTCGACGCTTTCGACCGCGCCATCCTGGCCATCCTGCAGAAGGACAACACCACGCCGCAGCGGGTCATCGGCGCGACGGTCAACCTGTCGGCGCCGGCCGTGCAGCGACGCATCAAGCGCATGGAGGAGACCGGCGTCATCCGCGCCAATGTCGCGCTGGTCGACCCGGCCAAGGTCGGCCACCCGATCACGATCTTCGTCGAGGTGGAGGTCGAGAGCGAGCGCGCCGAGCTGATCGACGCCGCCAAGCGCGGCTTCGCCGAGGTGCCTGAAGTGCAGCAGTGCTATTACGTGACCGGCGAGGCCGACTTCATCCTGGTCGTCACCGTGGCGACGATGGCCGACTACGAGGCGCTGACGAGAAAACTGTTCTTCGAGAACAACAACGTCAAGCGCTTCCGCACGTTCGTCGCCATGGATCGGGTGAAGGTGGGGCTGGAGGTGCCGGTGGGGTGAGCAGATCCGCTCACCACGGCAGCCTTTTGACGTTGCGGAACAAGCCGCCGGTCGGGCCATCGTCCGGCAAGGTCGCGGCCCAGACGATGCCGGCCGCCCCTGGCGCGACCGGGCGGCCGTCAGGCTTGCCCTTGTCGGCCTCCACCCAGTCAGGGCTGATGGCGTTGACCAGGACACCGGCGCCGCGCAGTTCGGCCGCGAGGATGCGGGTGAGCGCATTGAGCGTCGCCCTTCCGGTCGCGTAGGCCGGCGCGCCGGCGTTCATCGAGGCCAGCGAACCAGCCTCGGGAGAAACGATGACCAGCCGGCCATGACCGGAGGCGCTGAGCAGCGGCACGAAGGCGAAGGCCATCCGCCAGGCGCCCACGACATAGGTCTCGAAGGTCTTGCCGCCCAACGTGCGGTCAGGCCTCAGCGCCCGAGCGGATAGGGCGTAATGGACGGCGCCGTTGTTGACGAGTACGTCGAGCCGACCGAAACGGCGCTCCACCTCGGCTGCGGCGAGGGCCGGTCCATCAGGCGCGGCGAGATCCAGCGCGATGGCTTCGACATTGCCGCCGAGCTTCCTCGCCGCCGCCTCGCCCTTGGCGAGGTCGCGCACACCGACGAGTACGGTGAAGCCGAGCGCCGCGAGCCGGCGGGCTGTCTCAAACGCGATGCGGCCGTTGCCGCCGGTGACGAGGGCGACCTTGCCGGAGTGATCTGTCGTGCCGGTCATGTTGTTCTCTCAAGCTCTTCGCAATCAGAATGCGACATTCCCTCTGCCGCGCCCAGTCGATTTGCTGGAATAGAATCCTTTCGTTGCACGATGCGGCACAGGAATGGACCCGCCAGTTCCCTTTGGGCGGCCCGGAACACCGCAGCCAGCAACGGCCCTCCCCGCCAGACACAATCCAGAAACAAGATTCAACAGTCGGGAAAAACTCGCGAAAAGACCGGGTGGCATAACCCGTTCCCGAAGCAGCCGAGTGCGGCCAGCGACAACCCGATATCGATCTTCGAAAAAGGAAATGCCGATTTTGAAAAAGACCCTCCTCTCCGTTCTCGGCCTGGCCGTCGCGCTCGCTTTCGCGGTGCCGGCACTCGGCACCACCGAAGCCAGCGCCGCTGCGACCACGGCTGCCGCAACCACCACGACCGCTGCTCCGGCCGCGGCCACCGCGACGGCGAAGCCCGCAGCCAAGGTCGCTCATCACAAGAAGCACAAGAAGCACCACAAGCATCACGCCCGCAAGCATCACCTGAAGAAGCACCGCAAGCATCACGTCAAGAAGCATCACGTGAAGAAGCACGTCGCCAAGAAGGCGGCCTAAGTCCCGACCCCTCCCATCGGGATGGTTTCTTCATGCCGGATGATCCCGCTCCCCTCGGGATCATCCCTCCCCCGGAAACGCCGCCCCTCACCGGGCGGCGTTTTCGTTGGTTCGCTCGACACGGGCTGCTGCCGGCCTCAGCAGCAGCCTGGCCAAGAAAGGCACTCATCAGATGATGCGATGATCCGATTGATACTTATCAGGCACGCTTTAGTGTCGCTCGACGCCCTTTGCCGCCAGGATGCCATCGACGGCTGGCGACATCAGAAATTCCGACAGTTGCCTGGCAGCTTCTGCGTCCGTTGAATGGGCGCTGATGCCGATGGCGAAATCAATGTAACTTTGGAGTTCTGCCGGAAACCGCCCGACAAGCATGACCTCGGGAGCGGCGGCGAGAATCGAAGTCACAGGCACCACCCCCAGCTCGGCTTCCCCTCGGCCTACGGCCGGCGCTGTCTGCCCTCCTGGTATGGCCACCAACTTGGGCTTCACCTCATCGGATATTCCCAAGCGTTCCAGCAGACCGGAGAAGTAGCCACCGCTGGTCCCGTCACTGGCGTAAGCGATTGATCTGGCGCTCTTCAACGCATGTCCGAATGCTTGCACGGACCCAATATCGAGCGCTCGACTGCCTGCCTTGGCCGCCACCCCCATTGCTATCCGGCCAAACGCGACCTGGCTTCCCGCCCTGACCTTTCCCAGGGCGATCAGATCCTCAACCAGGTGCGGATTGGTGATGACGAGGTCAAAAGGCTCCCCCGCCTCAATCTGCTTCTTTACCGTCGGATTGAGTTCCCACTTGACTGCAACGTTGAATCCTGTGGCCGTTTCGAACCGGGATATGAGAGAAAGGACGGCGGGGCGAACCGCAATTGCGCCAAAAAGCCGGATGTCCTGGTTCATGGCCTAACCTGAAATCGCTCGAGACGACCTTCCTTATAGTACGCATCCAAGCCTGCGCTCCAGGATCCGGCAATTCCATGCTCTGCCTTCGTGCCGACCTCCACTTTGGCGTGACGCGCTCTAAGCCCGCTTTTGCGGATGGATCGTCTCGCCGCGCTTCAGCATCTCGACGAGGTCGGCGATTTTCTTCCGGCGGCCGGCCTCGGTCTTCATGTTGTGGGTCCGGAAGGTGAGCGCGAAGCGGTTCTGGGCGCTGAGCCCAGCCAGCATCGCCTTCGCCTTCGGCTCGGCGTCGATGGCGGCCTGCAGATCCGGCGGGATGGTCATTTCCTTGGCCGAATAGGCGCGCGCCCAGCGGCCGTCGGCCTTGGCCGCCTCGACTTGCCTTAGCCCATGTTCGGTCATGCGGCCCTCCTCGACCAGGCGGGCGACATTGTCGACGTTGATCCTGCTCCAGGTGCTCTTTTTGCCGCGCGGCGTATAGCGCTGCAGGTAGCTCTTGTCGTCCAGGCTCTTGCGCACCGCGTCGATCCAGCCGAAGCACAGCACGACGTCGATGGCCTGCTTCGGCGTGATCGAGGGCAGGCCGGAACCGACCTTGTGTATCTTGATCCAGACCTCGGTCTCGCTGGCGTGGTGACGGGCGAGCCAGGCACGGAAGCGCTCGGGATCGGCGAATTCATGCACCTTGCCGGGATCGACTTTCACGGGCGGCATCAGACGGATCCTCGTTGCGCAGCGCCGAAACTGCCGATCTCCCCCCTTCTGGAGGAGATCGGCAGCTTCAACCTCACTGCAGATGCGGCTTCCTGAGAAAGCTGTTGCGGTCGGCGGATTTCACGCGGAGCCAGGTTTCGCGGCCGTCGCGCACCACCCTGAGCGGGATTTCGGAGCCGGCCGGGTTCTGCCAGAGCTTGCGGTAGAAGTCTGCCAGCCCGTCGACCTCGCCGTCCCTGACATCGGAGATGATGTCGCCCTGGCGCAGGCCGGCCTCGGCGGCGGGGCCGCCTTCGGTGACGCTCATCACCACCACCACGCCATTCGACTCAGCCGAGAAGGCGCCAAGCCACGGGCGCGGCGGTTTCGCCACCTGGCCGCGGGTCAGGAGATCGTCGAGGATCGGCGGCAGAAGGTTTATCGGCACGATCATGTTGATGTCGGCAACCTCGCCGGCACGGCTCATCTGCAGGCGCAGCGACCCGACCCCGAGCAGGTTGCCGACCTTGTCGAACAGCGCCGCCCCGCCCCAGGAAGGATGAGCCGGCGCGATGAAGATCGCCTCGTCGAGCAGGTATTCCCAATAGCCGGCGAATTCCTGCTTGGTGACGATATGGGCGCGCACGCTCTGGCCGATGCCGTCGACCAGCGACACGGCATCGCCAACGCTGGCCTTGTGGGCATCGCCCAACGCCACCGCAGGCAGGCCGAGCGGCGACAGCGCCTGCACCAGGCCGAAACCCGATTCCTGGTCGTAGGCTAGCGCATGCGCGGGCACGACGCGGCCGTCCTGGTCGGTCAGCCAGACCTCCTCGGCCTCAGTGATGAGATAGCCGATGGTCAGCACCAGCCCATCGTCGCGGATGACGACGCCGCTGCCCTCGCGGCGCGTGCCCAGCGTGTTGGCGGTGAAGGCATCGTCCGGAACCGTGGCGCGGACGGCCACGACGGAGCGCGAGATTTGTTCGAGGGTCATCGGTTCATCCTGGGGGGCGGTTTCTTCTATAGGTATGGCGGATGGGGTGAGGCGCAAGGGTTGCCTTTCCCTCTTCCCTTGCGAGGGAAGAGCTCAGCAGCGCTGGCCCAGATAATAGTTCAACAAATTTTGGACTTCCCTATTTGACGCGCGCCCGGTCGCACCTAAGTTTAGCTCGAACCGACCGATCAACCCGCGCCCCCGCCAAACCCTCAAGGCTCCCCCATGAACCAATACACCCCGCCGAAAGTCTGGACCTGGAACAAGCCGAATGGCGGCACTTTCGCCAGCATCAACCGGCCAATCGCCGGCCCGACGCATGACAAGGAACTGCCGGTCGGCAAGCACCCTCTGCAGCTCTATTCGCTGGCCACGCCCAACGGCCAGAAGGTGACGATCATGCTGGAGGAGCTTCTGGCGCTTGGCCACAAGGGTGCCGAGTACGACGCCTGGCTGATCCGGATCAACGAAGGCGACCAGTTCGCCAGCGGCTTCGTCGAGGTCAATCCCAACTCCAAGATCCCGGCGCTGATGGACCGCAGCGGCGAGAAGCCGATCCGTGTCTTCGAATCCGGCTCGATCCTGACCTATCTGGCGGAAAAGTTTGGCGCATTCTTACCGAAGGATCCGGCGGCACGGGCCGAAACCTTCTCCTGGCTGTTCTGGCAGATGGGCTCGGCGCCCTACCTCGGCGGCGGCTTCGGCCATTTCTACGCCTATGCGCCGGAAAAGATCGAGTATGCGATCGACCGCTTCGCTATGGAGACCAAGCGGCAGATGGACGTGCTCGACCGCAGGCTGGCGGAGAGCGAGTACCTCGCCGGACCGGACTACACGATTGCCGACATGGCGGTGTGGCCCTGGTATGGCGGGCTCGCCAAGGGCCGCATTTACAACGATTCCGGGGAGTTCCTGGCCGTGCAGGAATACAAGCACGTCCAGCGCTGGGCCGACGCCATCGACGCCAGGCCGGCGGTGAAGCGCGGCCGTATGGTCAACCGCCTCTCCGGCGACCCGGCCTACCAGCTGCACGAGCGCCACGACGCCAGCGACTTCGAGACGAAGACGCAGGACAAGCTGCTGGCGGCGGAATAGCTGAAGCTGCCGATCTCCCCGCGAGGGGGAGATCGGCAGCCTCTAGCGCTCATATGTATAGGTCACCGTTGCCGTGCCGAGCGACTGCGCCTTCGCGGCGGCCGCCACCGTCGCGGGAGAAGCGCTCGCCTTGGCGTGGAGCTTCGCCGCCTTGAGGGCATAGAGCGTGAAGACATAATGATGCGCGCCGCTGCCGGGCGGCGGGCACGGGCCGAAATAGCCGGCGCGGCCGATGTCGCCCTTGCCGAGCATGGCGCCCTTGGGTAAGCCCTTGCCGCCCTTCGAGCCGGCGCCTTCGGGCAATCCATTGGCGCTCGCCGGAATGTTCCAGGCCAGCCAGTGCCACCAGCCCTTGCCGCCGCCGGCATCGGGGTCGAACATGGTGAGCGCGTAGCTTTTGGTGCCGGCCGGCGGATCCTTCCAGTTCAAGGCGATCGAGACGCTGCCGCCAGTGCATCCGCCGGCGCTGTCGCCGATGTATCTGTTGTCCCACTTGCCGTCCGAGACGGATGAGCTGGAAATCTCGAAAGCCGATGCCTGGCTGGCGAAGCCTGACAGGGCAAGGGCGATGAGGCCAAAGCGTAGGGTCATGGCTTTCCTCTCCTTCTGGCTGATCCGCCCGCATTTTAGCCGAGAGGATCGGCTGAAGGCGTGCAACTTTGCGTGACGAGGATGGTGAATCGCCGAAGCTGCCGATCTCGGCGGCTTTGTCCTAGCGGCGATGGAGTTGGCGGCTTAAAGCACTGCCGCCGACAACAGCATGACGACGCCCACGCCTATCATCAGCAGGCCCGGCCAGTTCGGCGATAAGCCAAGGAAGCCCATCCCGCGCCGTCGCGGTTCGAGCGTCGGTCCAGGCGTTGCCAACCTTGAGGCGGAGCGGTCGGCGGGGGTGCCGAGCGGCGCCGGTTCGCTGAGCCGACCACGCCAGAGCGCCGCGCCAGCCATATAGACAACGCCGGCGACAACGAGCAACGCGCCGATGAGAATGACAGCCATCTCACCTCCAACTGTTTGAACGCTCTGCAATGAAACGGCCGGCATGCCCGGCGGGTTCCGGCGGCGGCATCCGAGCGCCCCTTCGTGGGAGATAGCGAGGCGTGCTACCCCAGCAGCTTCGCCAGCCTCGGGATCCCCTCGCCGACGGCGCGGCTGTCGGCCAGGGTGAAGCTCAACCGCAGTGTGTTGCGGCCGGTGCCGTCGGCATGGAAAGCATTGCCCGGCACGAAGGCGACGCGCGCTTCCCTGACCGAGCGGGCAAGCAGCGCCGTGGCGTCAGCGCCCTCGGGCAGCGTCACCCAGACGAACATGCCGCCATCCGGCCGGCTCCAGGTCACGCCCTCCGGCATGTTGGCCTCGAGCGCGCCGAGCAGGCCGTCGCGGCGGGCGCGGTAGGCGCCGATCAACTTTTCCACCTGCTGGTCGAAGATCGCCTCGGCGGCGCGATGCATGGCCACCTGGTTGATCGAGGGGCTGTGCAGGTCGGAGGCCTGCTTCATCAGCACCAGGCGCTCCACCACGCGGCGCGGCGCGCAGACCCAGCCGACGCGCATGCCCGGCGACAGGATCTTCGAGAAGGAGCCGCAATAAAGGGTGCGGGCATTGTCGATGCCGCCGGAGCGCTGGCAGTCCAGCGCCAGGATCGGCGGCACGCTTTCGCCGTCATAGCGCAGCGCGCGGTAGGCCGCGTCCTCGATGATCGCGATGTCGAGATCACCGGCAAGGTCGAGCACCGCCTCGCGCTGCTTGACACCCAGCGTCTCGCCGGTCGGGTTGGCGAAATCCGGCACCAGATAGGCGAATTTGACCCGCCCGCCGGCGGCCGCCGCGGCTGCGTGATAGGCCGCCGGCGTCATGTTGCCGCCGTCCGGCGTCAGCCGATCGTAGCGTGGCTCATAGGCGTTGAAGGCCTGCAGCGCACCAAGATAAGTCGGCCAGGTGACGAGTGCCGTGTCGCCCGGCGAGAGAAAGAGCTTGCCGAGATAGTCCAGCGCCTGCTGAGAGCCGGAGGTGATGAAGATGTTGCCCTCGTCGCAGGCGACGCCGAGCTTGCCCATCTGGCCGGCCAGCCATTTCCTGAGCGGCAGGTAGCCCTCGCTGACCTGGTACTGCAGGGCCGCGCCCGCCTCCGCGCCGCCGAGCACCGAGGCATAGGCTGCACTGATGGCGTCCGCCGGAAACAGCGCGGGGTCCGGAATGCCGCCGGCAAAGGAGATGATGTCCGGCTGGTCGAGCAGTTTCAGCAGCTCGCGGATTTCCGACGCCTTCATACGCGAAGCGCGCGACGCCAACAGGTTCATCAGGGTCAAGGCCCACCTCCCCGTGGATGGTCAATCTTGCTCGGGCACGATCTCGTCCAAAAGCGGTTCACGCTTTGCGAGATCATGCGCATTTAGGTCAATGTGGCTGACCTATTATCAGGCTCCCTCGCCGGTTGGAATAGCCAGAATGCCATTCCGCCAGGGAGAAAAGCACATTTTGGCGACCGCCGATGGAAGACTGTTGTGCCGCATGAGGCCCATTGCAACCGCGTCCACGGCGGGATTGTCGTCATATTAGAATAGGCGCATATTACTGCAACCGAAGCGAAGCTCCGGTTATGCACCGCCGTTGGCCTTGGCTGCCCAAGGCGGTCCACGGGCCACGTCAAATGTCAGTGAAAGGACAAGCAACCCGGTGCTGCTCAAACGATTGAGCGGCCCGAGACATTGTTATCTGGAGGAGATTCCCATGAAGGTCACCGTGTTGGCAAATTATGCACCCCACGCCGCCAAAGGACTGATGCAGGGCTCGGACCGGCAAGCTGCAGTCAATGCGCTGTTTGAAAGCGTCGGCGGCAAGATGACCGGCTTGATGTTCACGCGTGGCGCTTATGACGTCGTCGTCAATGGTGAGGTGCCGGACCAGGCTGCCGGGATGGGCATAGCCCTTGCGGTGCGGGCAAGCGGTTCGTTGAGCGACTTTGTCATCCTCGAAGAACTCGACATGAAGGCCGTGCTCGCGGCCGCCAACAAGGCCGCGGGCGTCTACAAGCCCGCCGGCTGATCGCAAACCGATCGGAGGAAACCATGACCGCCTACAATGTCGTGCGCTTTCGCACCAAGCCAGGCAAGGAACAGGCCTTCGTCGAGAAGCACAAGACCATCGCGCTCAACGCCGCGGGCTTTCGCAAGGGCGCCCTCATCAAGACCGGCGAGCGCACATTCTGCTTTGTCGGCGAGTGGAACGACATGGACAGCCTCGCCGCCGCGCGGCCGTCGATGATCGGCATTCTCGACGGGTTCCGCGACATGCTTGAAGATCTCGGCGGCGATCTCGGCGTGACCGACCCTGTATCGGGGGAAGTTGTTGCGGACATAAGCTAGGACGCCGCCAGATCGGCGATGGCCGGGCCGCCAGGCGCCCCGCCGGCATCGTTCGGCTGGACGCGCGGCGGCATGTCGTTCGCTGCGCGTAGACCTCGCAGCCTTAGAGCGGTTCAGCCTTTTGCTGCAACCACCGAACCGCTCCAAGCATTTGTTCTCACGGACGGTAGACCGCTGTTCCTGGAACTGCTTCAGAAGGGCAACCGTATCTCGTATGGCTGGACCGGTTCCGGACAGCTTTGGGCCGAGTGCGGCCAGTTGATGTCCTTCCGGGTTTCCGGGGGCAAGTCGTTCAATGCACGCATTGTGTGTTTGTGCCTGGAGGCGCGCTTGAGAGCGGCTACAAGCCTGCGAAGGCTTTTCAACATTGATATCCTCCGTATCGTAGCGGCGGAACGGGCAGTGTTGCCCTGTCACGCGACGCCAGTTTTGCGCCGCATGTGTATCCGACCGATTTCACGAGAACGGTGAAAGGCTTCACAAAAAGGCGCCGAGACGAAACATTTGCATGCAAATTAATTTGCGGCATCCGGCCGCGGCTGGCGTGCCACTTGGGATATCCAACACTTAGGCCGTCGGTTGAAGCGTTGATTCACCTGCTGGCGGGCGCGCCCTCATATCTCCGGTGCCTGCACATCCGAGCCGGTTTGCCGGTGGTCTGGTAGCCAATCATGTTGGCCGGGTTCGGCATGTCGTTTCTTGATGGCGCCGCAACCGGCGATCGCCATTTTCGCGCCAAGGTGGCAACTCTGGAGCTCGAATCCGCAAAATCACGCCAGCCTATTCCGCTATCGCGGAAGTTCCGCTTCGTTGCCGATATGCGATGGTGTTTTCGCGGCGGTACGAGCCGCCCTGGTCGACGCGGGCCCGAAAGCACCCCAACATGCGCCCCCGCGGCCCCGTCGACCACGGCCGGCTCTCTCCAGAACGACCCTGCGCCATCGGCATGGCGCGGTTCGTGAAGGTTTTGGTTGCGCTTGGTTCCCGGAATGTCCACTGGACGTTCCGCAATATTATCCAATTCGAAAATGCCAAGGGCAACAGTGACGGCATTAAGTGGTGGCAGCCCCCCGCTCCGCCGGCTGAGATATTGATAACATGCCCTCAGCCGGCGGAGCCGCCCGTTGCGAAGGAGCCCGTCGTGAAGGCTTGGGCAAACTCGGCCGTCAGTTCGCCATACTCCTCCATCGCAGGCAGCGCCGCGTAGCTGTGCACCGCGGGCGTCTTCGCCCAGGGCAGTTTCTCGCTGGTCCAGGTCTCGACGAAGGGCGTGAACCAGCCTGGATCGTCGAGCATGGTCGGGCGCAGATTGACGAACCAGTCGAGCCCCTCAGGCCGGGTGAACATCCAGCTCATGCAATGCGGGCAGAAATAGTGCCGCGAGGCGATGTGCAGCCCGCCGATCACTGGCTCGCCTTGGGTAACTTCGAAGGCCTCGTCGGGGATCGCCGCGCTCAGCGAATAGGCGCTGGCCGACATACGCTGGCAGCCGGTGCAATGGCAGGCCATGGTCAGCAGCGGCGGCGCGGTGATCTTCAGGCGAACACGACCACAGCGGCATCCACCTACGGCGGGCAGGTTGAGGCTTGGCATGGTGAGGTCTCCCCGGGTTGGCTGAGGGGCGCTTCCCTTCCGGGAGAGGGTTCAGCGTCCGCTCAGCGCCTCCGCCGTCGCCAGTTTCGCGCCGGCCTCTTCGAAAGCCACATTGTGGCGGGCAATGATTTCGGCCGCGCTCTCGGCAGGGGTGTCGAGCGTCGAGTGCGCGTCGGACACCACGGTCACGCCGAGGCCGCGCGCCATCGCGCCCTTCACGGTCGCCGCAACGCAGAAGTCGCTCTGCGCGCCGAGCAGGATGACCGCGCCCGCGCCCTGGCCGGCTACCCATTCGCCAAGCGCGGCATTGGAGAAGGCATCGCCGACCGTCTTGCCGAAGGTCGGTTCGTCGCCGGCCTGGCCGAGCCCCGGCCATACCGGCCAGCCGCTGGCGCCCGGCGCCAGCGGATCGCCTTGCGGGCCGTCATGGCGGATGAAGGCGACCTTGCGGCCGGATTCTCGCGCCCAGTCGATCACCGCGCGGGCGCGGGCGACGATGCCTTCGGCATCATGGATCGGCGGCTCGAAGCGGCCGTCGAACATGCCGGTCTGGAGATCGATGACAATGAGCGGGGCGAGGCTGGATTCTGGCATGGGCGCGAAGATAGCGTGAGGGTTCGGAGGGTCAAGGATGGATGCTTCACCCGAAGGCGGAGATTGGCGAAAGCGGCGGTGCCAACTGATCTCCCCCACAAGGGGGAAGATTGGCAGCTTCAGCCCTCATCCTATCCCGCCGGTCACCGCATGGGCCCCGGCGGTGCGCCCATCCGGCAGCCGCACCACGGCCGTGACGATCGAGCCGTAGGAGCCGCGCCAGACGCTGTGGATACCCTGATGCGTGGCGGCGGGCACGGACACGCGGCCGATGTAACGATTGCCGTCATGCCGCATCGCCACCGGCTCGCCGTTGACGTGAACCTTGACGTTTGCCCCATCGGCAGCGCCGGCATCCAGCGTGACGACGATCTCGTCGGTGTCGCCGGCAGGAATGGTCTCGGCGGTGAGGTTCACGGCGAATGGCGTCTCACCGGGCTGGGCCGAAGCGGCGTTGCCCTTCCCGCCCGCTAAAACATCATCCGCCAGCGCCGGCGTGCGCGGCGGGACGGTGCGGCGCTGCGTGGCGCGCTCGTAGTCGCCGGCCATCGAGAGCAGCGCCACATCGTCATAGGCCTTGCCGGCGAAGGTCAGCCCGACCGGCATGCCGATGTCGGCCATGGTGCCCATCGGCACGGTGACGGTCGGGATGCCGAGATGTCGCCACACCAGATTGCCATTGGCGACCCAGGTGCCGTTGCGCCAGGCCAGCAGCGCAGAGGCTTCGTTGACGTCGGCATCGGCCGGGCCGACATCGGCAGCGGCGGGCAGCACCACGGCGTCGAGGCTGTTGGCGTCCAGCCAGTCCTCGAAATCGACGCACCGCGTTTGCTCCAGCCCCTCGAGGCCGGCCTGCATTGTCGGGATGCGCTCGAACGGCGTCACACCCTGCTTCGCCCGCTCGACATATTCGGCGAGGTCGAAGCCGTCGTCGCCATAGCGGTCGGGCAGCGCGCCCGGCGGCTGCGGGAAGATTTTTGCGCCGTCGACCGAGGCGAGATCGGGAATCGCCGGATCGGCGTTGGCGCGCAAAAAATCGTCCCAGGACCAGATGCAAAGGTCCCAGATCTCGCGGGCGGGGAAATCCTCAGGCACCAGCCCGCGCTCAACCATGGCCTTCGCGCCGGGACGGTCGCGCTCATAGTTGGAGACGACGGGGAAGTCGACCTCGACCACCTCGGCGCCGAGTGCTTCGAGGTCGGCCGCGGCCTGCCGCCAGAGGTCGAGCACCGAGGCGCGCGTCTCGATCGGCTTTGCTGCTTGCGCGTCGCGGCCGACATACATTCTGGGCACGCCGAGCCGCTTGCCCTCGAGCGCACCCGCCAGTGCCAACCCGGCGTAGCTCGCCGGCCTCAGCGCCGAGGCTTTCGGGATCGGCACCCAGGGCTGCATGCGCCAGAGGTCGCCGCGCGTTTCGGCATCGTCGGCGACGATCACGTCGAGCAGTTCCAGCATGTCGGCGACGGAGCGCGTATGCGGCACCACCACGTCCATGGTCGGCACCAATGGCCAGTTGCCGCGCACCGAAATAATGCCGCGCGAGGGCGTGTAGGCGACCAGCGCGTTGTTGGAGGCCGGCGCGCGGCCGGACGACCAGGTTTCCTCGCCGAGGCCGAAAGCGGCGAAGCTGGCGGCCGTCGCTGTGCCCGAGCCATTGGAGGAACCGGAGCCGAAAGCAGCGGTCAGATAATCCGCATTGTAAGGGCTCTCGGCGCGGCCATAGACGCCGCGCTGCATGCCGCCATTGGCCATCGGCGGCATGTTGGTGAGACCGACCAGCACCGCGCCCGCCGCGCGCAGGCGCGCTATGGTGAAGGCGTCTTCATTGGCGACGAGTTGTTCGAAGGCGGGCGAGCCGGCGGCGACCGTCAGGCCCCTCACCTTGTAGCTGTCCTTGGCGGTGTAGGAGATGCCGTCGAGCGGCCCGAGTGTTTTGCCCTCACGCCGCCGTCGGTCGGAAGCCGCCGCGTCCGCGAACAGGTCGGGGTTGAGCACCGGTACGGCGTTGAGCGCGATGCCGTGGCGGTCGTAGCGCGCGATACGCCGCAAGTAAGCGCCGACCAGTTCGACGCTGGTGACGGTGCCGTCCTCCAGCGCGCGGCGCAGGTCGGCGATCGAGGCTTCGACGAGGTGGAGGTCGGGCATGGTGAATTGCGGCTCGTCATGTTCATTGCTGCATAGCAGGCATACATATGCAGGTCGCGTTCCGTCACACCAGAGGGGGTGCCTAGGCGCCGAGCTGCGAAGCGATCACTCCGGCGCGCCCGCGAACAGCACCACCCCCTCGCCGCCGGCCGCCGGCCAGTCGCGGATGGTGCGGTCGTAGCCGCCGGTGAGCAGCGTGCCGTCGGCGGCGAAGGCGACCGCGTAGATCGGGCCGGTGCCGGGGTCGAACTCGGCGATCTGGTCGCCGGTGTCCATGTTCCAGATGCGCGCCGTGCCGTCGAGCGAGACCGATGCAAGCCGCTTGCCGTCGGGGGACAGCGCGATTTCATAGACGGTGCCGGAATGGCCTTCGAAGCGGCGCACTTCCCTGAAGCTGTCGAGGTCCCAGAGCTTGATCGTGTAGTCGCCGCTGCCGGTCACCGCATGGTGCCCGTCAGCGGTGAAGACGGCGCCATAGGCGCCCTGCTCGTGCCCGTGCCAGCTGCGCAGTTGCTTGCCCGAAACAATGTCCCAGAGTTTCAGCTCGCCATCGATGCTGCCCGACAGGGCTTTCGTGCCGTCGGGCGAGACGGCGACCGCGCTCACCGACCAGTCATGGCCGGGCAGTACATGCAGCACACCACCCTTTTCGAGATTCCAGACGATGACGGCACCGGTGTCGTGGCCGCTGACGGCCAGCCTGCCGTCGGAGCTGATCGCCAGGTTCCTGGCACCGCCGTTCTGGCCCGCGGAAAAGACGTGCAGCACAGCGCCGTCGGCAAGCTTCCGCAGCACGATCTCGCCGTCGTCGCTGGCGGTCAGCGCGCTTTTGCCGTCGGGCATGAACAGCGCCGTGCGCGCCATGTCCTTGTGCTCACCCAGATTGCGGATCAGCCGCTTGCCGTCGATGTCCCAGAGCTTGATCATGCGGTCGGTGCTGGCGCTCATGATCTCGCGCCCGTCTTGCGAGACCGCCAGCCAGACAACGGCGTCGCGATGGCCCTCAGCCTGGGTCGGCAGCGGCGGCGGCGCGGGCGGCAGCGGAGCTACGGTCTCGGGCGGCGGGGCCGTCGCGGGTGGCGGTGCCAGTTGCGGTGGCGAAGGAGCCTCGGGTGGGGCGGCGGGAGGCGCCAGCGCGGTCTTCGGCGGCTCGGCCGGCGCGGCAGGCGGCGAAGCCGGCACGGCCGGACTTGCCGGCGTTGGCTCAGCCGCAGGCGGCGTCTTTACCGCCTGCTCCGGTGGCGCCGGCGCTAGAACCAGCTCCGCCGGCGGCGTTGCGAGGGCCGGCGGAGCGCTGGCGACATCCTGTCCGCCCTTCGGTTCGTTCGCCACCTCGCCGCCCCGCCAAGGCTGGTCGGCGAGCAGCGCCAGCACAGTGACCGCCGGCAGGACCTGGAAGACGCGCCTGAGATGCGGCCGGCCCAGATCCCGCACCTCCGCCGCGCGGCCGAACAGCGGCGCTCCGGCCTGATGCGCCGGCCGTCCCGGCAAAAGACCGGCAAGGAACAGCAACGCGCCGACCACCAGAGCGAGCGCCGCCACCAGGAAGCCGGTCAGCCGCATCGAGGCGGAATCGGCCAGCGGATGAGCGAGGCTCTCGGCTCCGGTGGCCAGAAACGGCCAGGCATGCATCACGCAGGCGATGGCCGCCGCCAGTAGGAGGAGCGAGAGCAGCCTGTCGATCGTTCTGTTCATAGGATGCCCCCACCCTTCTTCTCATATCGGTATCCTAGCCCAGCTTCCCGCGCTGGCTAAGTGTCGGAAATCACACGCGCGGGAATAAATCCGTGATCCCCTCGGCAAAGCAGTGCGCTTATCCGGCAGACCTTCGCGCCAGGGATGTGACTATCCGGATGCACGCAGTGTACATCAGCCGTCATGGTTGACAGGAGACGAGGGTCTGACATCATCCTTCGTGGATTAATGGAGAGTTGGATATGAAGAAGACCTACGAGAGGCTGGCCCTGCTCAAGAAGGACAGGCTTTCGGCGGTGACGGCGCGCAACGGCGGATCCACTCCCCTCCCGCGGTGATTTCAGCCCGGCTGGCGCCTTGAGCATCATGGCGTTGGCCGGATTTGACATTGTATCGGAGCCCCTGAAATGAAGAAAACCTATGAGAAGCCGGTTCTGGTGAAGAAGGACAGGCTTTCGGCGATCACCGCCAACGGCGCGGGCTCGAACAACCTGATCTGATCCCTCGCCGGCTCTCCTGGAGCGGTTCAGCGTTTCATGGAATCGCTTAACCGCTCTAGTATTGTTTTGACGCAATTCCGGACGGAAAACCGCTACGCACTTTTCCCGGAATTGCTCCTAGTATTTGTTTTGACGCAATTCCGGACGGAAAACCGCTACGCACTTTTCCTGGAATTGCTCCTAGTATTGTTTTGACGCAATTCCGGACGGAAAACCGCTACGCACTTTTCCTGGAATTGCTCCTAGAGCACCAGCACCAGGTCATCCACCACAAGCTGCCAATGGTGCTTCGTCGACAGGCGAACACGCGTGACGGCCTTCAGCATCGGCGCATAGTGGCACGGCGCCAGCGCCGACAGCGTGATCTCATCGCGCGCGACCGGCACCTCCCCCAGCCAGCTCTCGATCAGCGCGGTCTCTCCCTCCGAGGCCAGCCAGGCCGCGGTCAGCATCATCGAATGCAGCCCGAAAGGCTGGTGCCGGCCGAATTCGGCCGCATGGCCGCTGCTCGTATAGGCGATGTGATCGCCCGAGACATTGCCGTTGACGTAGCCCTCGCTGTTCTTGGTGTGGTCGCCCGCCATGGCGTTGAGATTGCGCCAGGAGAGCCCGGCATGGCCCGTCGGAAGCTTGCGCAGGCCGCGCGTGGTGACGTCGTCGAAGCCGATGACGCTCAGCGCCGCATCGGCCACGATGACGGCGGGCGTCAGCAGGCCAAGATCGGTCGGATAGGCCGACAACGCGAGCTGCCGCTCGAGGCCGCCGCCGGAGATCGCCACCGTGTCGGCCCCTGCGGCGAGAGGAAAGCGGAAGGCGGCGCCCGCGCCAGCGTCCGGCTGTCGAGGATCTGGCCCTTGCCCATCACCGACAGCGTCGCCTCCGTCGCGGCGGGCATCCTGCCGCTCAGGACGCGAACCGGCGCGAGGCCGACCGGTTTCGGCAAGTCCTCCCCGACGAGGCCAGCGACAGAGCCGGGCGCGGCCAGCAAGCGTATCGACTGGTCCTCGTTCCCGCTGCTGGCGCGCCAGCCGGGCGGCACAGAGACCGAAAAGCGGTAGGTGCCGGGCGCGCGTATCCTGGCCCGGCGTCGCCTGGACGACATCGGGAAATTGGCGAAGCCGGCGGAGTTGGTCCGCGCCGCGGCGAGGAAGCCGCCGCGCTCATCGTAGAACCGAACCATGATGCCGGCCATCGGCCGGTCGGCGAGGCCATACACCCCGTCGCCGTCGACATCCATGTAGACATAGGACGAGAAGTTGAGCTTGCCGGCGGTGGGCCGCCAGGACGCGCGCACCGCATAATCATGGGCCGGATCGGCCCGGCGCCGCATCCGCCGGCGCTGGCGCGCCTGCCAGACGAGGAAGGCCAGCAATGCCGCGGCCGCGAGGACGATTGAGGAGACTGCGACGGTCAGGCTGGGCAACGGCGAGCCTCGGCGGGAATGATTGCGACACCCTAGCTTGCGATGTGGTGACTGCACAGAGGGGCGCGAAGGATCGCGGCGGCGAGGTCAGGTCTCCACCTCCACCCACACCGGCGCGTGGTCGCTGGCGTTGTCCTCGCCGCGCACGGCCCGGTCGATGCCGGCCGCTTTCAGCTTGCGGACGAGTGTCTTCGACAAAAGGATGTGGTCGAGCCTGAGGCCCGCGTCGCGCGGCCAGCGATTGCGGCGGTAGTCCCAGAATGTGTAGAGCTTCTCCTCCTTCGGGAAGACCTTGCGCAGCGCATCGGTCCAGCCCCGCTCGACGAGTGCCGCGAAGGCGGCGCGGCTTTGCGGCTGCACCAGCGCGTTGTCGTCATAGGAGCGGGTCGGGTAGATGTCGCGCGGCTCAGGCACGATGTTGAAGTCGCCGGCAAGCGCCACCGGCAGGCCGGTGTCGAGGAGCTGCTTCGCGTGCGCCGCGAAGCGATCGTGCCAGGCGAGCTTGTACTGATATTTGGGCCCGGGCTGCGGGTTGCCGTTGGGCGCATAGAGGCAGGCGATGACAATGCCCGACACCGCCGCCTCGATGTAGCGCGCCTGGCGGTCGGCGTCGTCGCCGGGCAGTACGTCGCGCGTCAGCACGGGTTCTGCGCCCTTTGCCAGAATGGCAACGCCGTTCCAGGTCGGCTCGCCCTTCCACACCGCGCCATAGCCGGCCTTCGCCAGCCGGGTCAGCGGAAACTGCGTGTCGCGCGCCTTCAGTTCCTGCAGGCAGACGACGTCGGGTTTTGCCTCGGCGAGCCAGGCCAGCAGGTTCTCCAGGCGACTGTTGATGTTGTTGATGTTGAAGGTGGCGATTTTCATGTTTGGATGCCGAAAGCGCCCCTCGCTTCGTCATCCTCGGGCTTGACCCGAGGATCCATGCCGTGACCGTCGCCGTGGAACGTGGCGGGGCAGAATTCTGAACCGTTGCAACGCCTTAGCGTCACGGCATGGATTCTAGGGTCTGCGCGCGTCGCTTCGCTCCTTGCTCCGCCCTAGAATGACGAAGCCGACGGCTGCGCGAATTTAGCCGCTGTCGTCTCCGCCACCGTCTTCAGGTGGTCGCCCGTCGAAAACCCCGAGATCGCCTTGCGCGGCTTCAGATCGTGGTCGCCGTCCTCCAGCCAGATCATCTCGATGGCGTTGGAAAGGCCATAGGTCGCAACCTCATCCTTGGTGCCGAATTCGTCGCGCGTGCCCTGGAAGATCAGCGTCGGCGTCTTGAGGCCGAGGAGATGCTTGGTCCTGAGTTGCTCCGGCTTGCCGGGTGGATGGAAGGGATAGCCGAGGCAGACGAGCCCGGCGATCTCGCCTTTGGCAAACATCTCGTCGGCGACCATCGACGCGACCCGTCCGCCCATCGACTTGCCGCCGATGATGAGCTTTCCCGTGACACCCTTGGCGCGAAGGTCGGCGATCGCCTTGATGTATTCAGGGTTCACCGTCTCGGCGCGCGGCGGCGGCTTGCGATGGCCGTAGCGGCGCGCCGCCATGTAGTGGAACTCGAAGCGCGCCACGCGGAAGCCGACCGTGGCGAGCGCCTTGGCGGTGGCGGCCATCGAGGCGGAGTCCATCGGCGCACCGGCGCCATGGGCCAGCAGGATGGTGACGGGGGCGGTTTCGGAGCCGTCGAAGAGGAAGTGGGTCATGGGACTGTGCTCGGCGCGACGACGAAGCAGCTGATCTCCCCCCTTGTGGGGGAGATGGCCGGCAGGCCAGAGGGGGGCGCGAAGGAACGCCGACTTCGACTCTTACAAACCGAAAATCTTAGAGGTCGCCGCCGCCAGCCGTTGAGAGGCTGGCGGGACAGCGCCCCCCTCTGTCCTGCCGGACATCTCCCCACAAGGGGGAGATTGGCTGTCGCGACGGCCTTCGCCAATCATTGTCACCCCGCCGTGCGCGCCATATGCAAATCGACGAACTGTATCCCCTTCTGCGCCAACCTCGCCCATTCGGATTCAGCATCGAGTTCCAGATAGCGCACCCACAGCCGGCGGGCCTCGGCCATATTCCCCCATCGAATTCCAACCGCGCAAGGTTGAACACCGGGTCGGCATAGGTCTTGTCGAGTGCGATCGCCTTCTGCAGGTGGCGGCGGGCGGAGGCCACCTTGCCCTCGGCGCTCATCAGGCCGGCGAGGTTGAACCAGGCTTCGACGAAGCCGGGATCGAGCTTGATCGCACGCGCATAGTCGTGCGCGGCTTCCGCCACGCGGCCGGCGCCGCGCAGGCAGTTGGCGCGGTTGAAGGCGGCAATCGCATCCTTGGCGTCGATCGCGAGGCAACGCTGGTAAAGCGCTGCCGCATCGTCGTGACGCCCCTCCTGTTCCGCGCCTTCCGCCTCGGCGAACAGTTCCTCCAGCGTGTCGTCTCCAGCCATTCCCGAATTTGGTGAACCCAGATCGAACAGCAACTGACCGTCGAGCTCGCTCGCACCATCGTCGAGATAGATCGCGTCGGGGCGGCCGTGCTGCGAGCCGAGATTGAGCGACTTCGCAGTGAGCGAGGCGACCGGGCCGGAGCGATGCACGGAGCGCGCGATCGCGCCCCAGCTGGCGCCGCTGGCGATCAGCCCGGCATATTTTCTGGCCAGGATGAGGTCGCGGAAGGAATAAGGCTCGGCATCGTGCTCGAAGGCGTCGAACAGCGACAGCAGGTCGAGATCGTCGCCGGCAAGTCGCGACTGGTCGATCAGCGATTGCCTCGACAGCGACGACGCCTCCGGCGCCTTCATCAGGCCGAGCAGGCGCAGGAAACCGTTCTCGCTGATCAGCGCGCGGCCGGCGGCGCGCTCGGCCTTCGCGCGCCGTTCGATGTCGGCATCGCCTGTCCTGCTCATCGCGGCTTTCGCCAGCAGCGTGCGGCCGAACACGGCATGGCTGGTGCGGCGGGTGACGCCGCGCCTCAGCTCGGCATGGCGGCGCTCGACCTCGCGCGCGGCCAGCCTCAGCGGAAAGGCGGCCAGCGCGCCGACGACGCCATACACGGCGCCGGGGACGATGACTGACCCTGCCGTCACTTCTTGCTCTTGCCGACGGCCTTCAACAGGTTCGCCTTCAGCGGATTTTCGGGCGCGCCGCCGGCAGCCGCCTTCTTGGCTGGCTTGGCCGGCGCCTCGTCGGCCTTGCTCTTCGACTTGGCTGGCGGCTTGGCCGACTGCGACAGGCTCGCCTTCAGCGCATCCATCAGATTGATGACGTTGCCGCGCTCGGGCGCGGCCGCAATGATCGGCTTGTGGCCCTTCAGCTTCTCGCGGATCATCGCCATCAGCGCCACCTCGTAGCGATCCTCGTAGTTCTTCGGATCGAAGGCGGTTTCCTTCTGCTTGATCAGCGCCTCGGCGAGCTGCAGCATTTCCGGGTCCGGCTTGCCGGCCGGAATGTTGCCGAAATATTCAGCCGTGCCGCGCACTTCGTTGGGATTCCTCAAGGTGCAGACGAACATGCCGTTCTCGCGCGCGCCGATCGTCACCACGCGCTCGCGGCTGGAGAGCACGAGCCTGGCGATCGCCAACTTGCCGGATTTGCGCATCGCCTCGCGCAGCACCGCGAAAGTTTCCTCCGCCATGGCGCCGTCGGGGGCAAGGTAATAGGGTGAGTCCTGATAGATGACGTCGACCTCGCCCTCATCGACGAAGGCCTCGATGTTCATCGTGTGGTTGGATTCGATCCTGACCGCATCGAGGTCGGCGTCATCGATGATGATGTACTGCTTGTCCTCGTACTCGTAGCCCTTGACCAGGTCCGAGCGCTCGACCAGCCCGAGCTCGGGATCCACGGGCTTCATATTGATGCGGTTGTGGGTCTTCTTGTGCAGCTGGTTGAATGTGATGCGTTCGCTCGCGCTGGTGGCCGGATAGAGCCGGACCGGACAGCTGACGAGGCTGAGCTTGAGGTAACCTTTCCAACTTGCCCTGGGCGCCATGATGAACTCCTACGCGGCCATGCACTGACAGTTACTTGCAGCGCTCCCGCTCAAGGACGGTTGGCGCCGTGGAAATCCTACACCGACCCTTGATGGTACTGCCGAATTCCTGACGAAGTGTTTTCTGGGGCGGGTTTGGTGGGAGAATAGTTCAAATTGTAGCAAGCGTCGATGGAGATGGGGTTGAGACGCTGGCGGGACGCTGACGATTGGCCGGAGGCCTCGATGCTTCGTCATCCTAGGGCGGAGCAAGGAGCGAAGCGACGCGCGCAGACCCTAGGATCCATGCCGGAACGTGCGAGCGCCGCAACGGTGCAAAACAAAGAGCTCGAACCATTCCGGATTGGTCTTCTCGATCAAGTCGACCTTCCACTGACGTGGCCAGCGCTTCAACGACTTTTCGCGCTGGATGGCGCCGTCGAATTTTATCTCGTGCAGCCAGAGTTGACCGGTGTGCTCCGCGGGATCATTGCCGCCCGGCGGCTTCGGAACCTGTGTGGCAAGCTGTGGCTCGATGCGGCCAGATGGCGGCGCTTTGACAGCACCGGGCAACGCGTCGGGCTTGAAGGAGCCGGGTTTCGGCGGCAGGCGCTCGCGCTTCTTCGGCGGCGCCACCAGTTCCTCGATGCGGCGGCCGGTTTTCACGCTCTCCGGCCGTTGGCTGAGGATGTCGCGGCTGGTGTCCGAAGCGAGGTCGCGCTCCTTGAACAGGAGCCAGTTCTTCTTTGCCTCGTCCTCGCCGGGCTTCGGCTTCAGCCGCGTCAACATCCAGCCGCCATTCAGCTTCTGGCCGGCCAGCCGGAACTTGAAGGCGCCGGTTCTCAGGCTTTTCTCGACGTCGTCCATCGGCGCCCAGGTGCCGGTGTCCCAGACGATCATCGGCCCGCCGCCATATTCGCCCTCGGGGATGACGCCCTCGAAGTCGATATATTCGACCGGATGGTCCTCGGTCTCGACCGCCAGCCTTTTGTCGGCCGGGTTGAGCGAAGGCCCGCGCGGCACCGCCCAGCTCTTCAGCACGCCGCCGACCTCGAGCCGCAGATCGTAGTGGTCGGCGGTGGCGTGGTGCTTGTGGACGACGAAGCGGTTGCCCTCACTGCTCGCAAGCCCGCCCGCGGGTTCCGGCGTGCGGGAGAATTCGCGCTTGGCGCGGTAGGGTTTGAGTTTGGAGGGAGGCGGCATCGGTCAGGCGCCAAGGCGCAGAGCGGACAATGGCAAAGGCCGCGTTCCTTCGCGCCCCCCTCTGTCCTGCCGGACATCTCCCCCACTTGGGGGAGATTGGCAGTTCGAGCGCCGGTGCTCCCCTTGTAACGTCGGCGATTGGCGAAAGCGGCAACTGCATCTGATCTCCCCCCTTGAGGGGGAGATGGCCGGCAGGCCAGAGGGGGGTGCTGTCCCGCCAGCCTTGCCATGATCATCCGTGAAAACTCAATCGTCGGCGGCCGGCGTGAGCTCGAGCTCAGCCGGGGTCAGCCCTTGCCTGAGCTGGCTCAGCCGGAACTCGTCGACCCAATAGGCCTCGCCGTCGACCAGCACGCGCGCGCTGTATGTGCCGCCGGAGAAGCTCTGCGCGGTGACATAGACCTTGTGGCGCTCGAGCGCCTTCTTCACCGCGGCGCGGCGGGAATTTTCTCTGGCGGCGGAACTGGCCATGGCCTCACTCGAAACACGCTGCCGCAGGGATAGCGGCAGCCCCAAGGATGGCGGAGAGCGGCGGGGGAGTCAATTTGGGGAATGCCTCCCCTCTCCCGCCAGCGGAGCCCCTAATAATCCATACCGCCCCCGGGCGGCATCATGGGACCGGCCTCCTTCTTCGGCTTTTCCGCCACCATCGCCTCGGTGGTAACCAACAGCCCGGCGATGGAGGCGGCGTCCTGCAGGGCGGTGCGCACCACCTTGGCCGGGTCGATCACACCTTGGCCGTAGAGATCGCCATAGTCGCCAGTCTGGGCGTTCCAGCCGAAAGAGAATTGACCGTTCTCACGCAGCTTGCCGACGATGATCGAGCCTTCGGCGCCCGCGTTTTCGGCGATCTGGCGTACCGGCGTTTCCAGCGCGCGGCGCACGATCTCGATGCCGGTCCTCTGGTCGGGATTGTCGACGGCGATGCCGTCAAGCGCCCTTGCCGCTCTCAGCAACGCCACGCCGCCTCCGGGCAGGATGCCCTCCTCGACCGCCGCGCGGGTGGCGTGCAGCGCGTCGTCGACGCGATCCTTGCGCTCCCTGACCTCGACCTCGGTCGAGCCGCCGACGCGGATGACGGCGACGCCGCCGGCGAGCTTGGCCAGCCGTTCCTGCAGCTTCTCGCGATCGTAGTCGGAGGTGGTTTCGCCGATCTGCTGCCTGATCTGGGCAACGCGGCCCTCGATCTCGGGCTTGCCGCCGGCGCCGTCGACGATGGTGGTGTTCTCCTTCTCGACGGTCACTCGCCTGGCGCGGCCGAGCATCGCCAGAGTGATGTTTTCCAGCTTGATGCCGAGATCCTCGGAGATGACCTGGCCGCCGGTGAGGATGGCGATGTCCTCCAGCATCGCCTTGCGGCGGTCGCCGAAGCCCGGTGCCTTGACGGCGGCGACCTTCAGGCCGCCACGCAGCTTGTTGACGACCAGCGTTGCCAGCGCCTCGCCCTCGACATCCTCGGCGATGATCAGCAGCGGCTTCGCCGACTGCACCACCGCCTCGAGGATCGGCAGCAGCGCCTGCAAATTGGTCAGCTTCTTCTCATGGATCAGAAGATAGGGCTCCTCGAGATCGGCGCGCATCTTGTCCTGGTTGGTGATGAAATAAGGGCTGAGATAGCCGCGATCGAACTGAATGCCCTCGACCACTTCGAGCTCGGTCTCGGCGGTCTTGGCCTCCTCGACGGTGATGACGCCCTCATTGCCGACCCTCTGCATCGCCTCGGCCAGGAAGCGGCCGATCTCGGCATCGCCATTGGCCGAGATGGTGCCGACCTGGGCGATCTCGTCGTTGCGGGTCACCTTGCGGGCATTGGCCTTGAGCTCGGCGACGATCACTTCCACGGCCTTGTCGATGCCGCGTTTCAGATCCATCGGGTTCATGCCGGCGGCAACCGCCTTGTTACCTTCCTGGACGATGGACTGGGCAAGCACCGTCGCCGTGGTGGTGCCATCGCCGGCAATGTCGCTGGTCTTCGACGCCACTTCGCGCACCATCTGCGCGCCCATGTTCTCGAACTTGTCCACCAGTTCGATTTCCTTCGCCACTGTCACACCGTCCTTGGTGATGCGCGGCGCGCCGAACGACTTGTCGATGACGACGTTGCGCCCCTTGGGGCCGAGCGTCACCTTCACCGCATCGGCCAGAATATCGACGCCGCGCAGCATCTTGTCGCGGGCCTCGGCGTGGAATTTCACTTCCTTGGCAGCCATTGGAACCCTCCCTCCGCGAGCCTTCCCTTGTCAGGGCTCGCACGCTTATCGAACTAGTCGGGCACCAATGGGTTTCAAGGGCGGCAGCCGAGAATCTTTCAATCTGCCGGTACTGCAACGCCCTGTAATCACGATGTTATTCAGGATCGCGCAAGCGCAGGACGGTCGGTCCCGAGGGCGGAGAGAGCTTGTGCGGCGCAGCATCGGAACAGTTCGCCGCGTCCACCCGTTCGGAAGGGGCCAGCGGCGCTGGCGAGCGGCCTTGCCAGGTGGGCGCTTGGGCTGCAGTAGTTGGCGTGCGCCGCGCCGGCGACAGAGGACGATGGAAATGGTCCAGATCAGGGCAATGACGAAAGGCGACCTGGCTGCAGTGTCGCAGTTGCTCGGCCAATCCTGGCGGCGGACCTATTCGCCGATCATGGGCGCGGAGACCACGGCGCGGCTTTCCGACGACAAGCACGCGCCGGACAAGCTGGCGGCGGAACTTGCAGACGACGACAAGATGTCCTTCGTCGCCGAGCGGCCCGACGGGTCGATCGCCGGCTACGCCATGGCGGCGATGGATGATCGCGGCGACGTCATGCTCGACCGCCTGCATATCGAACCGGAAGAGTACGGCAGCGGGCTGGCGACCGACCTCTTGCACGCCGTGCTCGCCGCCCATGCCGGCATCGCCTCGATCGCGCTCGAAGTGATCGAGGGCAACGACCGGGCGATCGCCTTCTATCGCAAGCACGGTTTCGAGGTGGTCGAGCGGCGACCCGCCGCGCACGGGGTCGGCGGCCATGCCTCGCTGATCATGCGCAGGCCGCTGCCGAGGGCGTGAGGCCCGGCGGGCATTGCCAGCGCGGCGGTGCGGGTGGTTCCTGTAGCGGCCGTCCGGAGTCCTTCGGCCGGAACCACCCGCCCGCCTCGCGTCCCTCCCAAGACAATCGCAGACTACGATCCTTGCCGTCGGGTAGTGTCTCAGTTTGAAATTCAGAGCTTGTATTCGAATTCCCATAGCCCGACCCGCGAAAGCTCACAGGCTATCTCATTCCAGCTATTGCCCTTAGCCGAAGCGCATCGAGCGATGAGAAATTTTTCCAGTTGAAGGTGATCGAACGTCCGCATGAAAATTACGCCTTCACCAGAAAAGGCCGCTTCTGTGTGGGACCGAAGAAACCATGCCGGCGAACACACCGTGGCCGTGAAAGCATCTGAGCCTTCTTTTACCCTCTTCTCCCGCATAGAAATCAATGGTGAGCGAAAAATCAGTTGGATCAGACGGACGCCATGTAGAGAGATCGAACGCGAGCTTATCGGCGTCCACAATCCTATGACCCTTATACTCCGCTTTCATGAAACTCGCTTTCCTGCTTCTTATAGGGACCGCGCTTGCCCGGCTTCGGCGCAACGGCGTCCATCTTCTCGCAAAGGTCTTCCATCGACCAGAGCGTCTGTAGATCGCGACCATGTGGACATGGTTGTCAAACTTCTTTGAGAAGGCATTGGTAAGGCGTGAAGCGACGGTTCGCCATGCGCATCGTGAGATTGGCGCGTTCGATATGCGATGTGCCGGGTTGCCTTCAACGCGCGTCTTGACGGCACCAGTGCAGACGACGGGGCTATAGCGGCTCTCTGGCGACTTGTTGCTTTCCGGCTCGCCAGGTGCCCATCGGTCGTGAGCTGGACGCGGTTGGCAAGGCGGTCTTTCACGTCATCCATGAAGGCCAGCGATATTCGCCGTCACGGCCGCCGACCAGCCATGACACGATGAGGTTGCTATCGCTGTCCAAAGCGGTCCAGGTCCATACGTCGCCAGCGCCTTCGACCGGCTGCTTCATGGTCGAAACGTTCTTGGCTTTCGCGGCGACAAACGACCAGATTTCATCACATTGAATACGCTTGGAGGTGACGTTGCGAACTTCGCGGTCGTGCAGATCGGCGCAGAACTTGCCGACATCGACTGTTGATCGACACATCGGCAACGCGCGAGATCGACCGCATCGAACTACCCCCGTAGGCGGTTCCGCCTATGGGAGCAAACGCCGCGGGGCGCTATCGCCTAGCGATCAAATTCAAACTGAGACACTACCTGCCGTCGGCTTCCCTTGATCTCGATCAAGCACCTGCCTGTCCGGCTGGACGGCTTACCGCCCTGCCCTATAATTTAGGCGGATTGCACATTCGGCCGGAGAGAACACATGAGCCTGGGCAAGCGGAAACTCGGCAGCCAGGGGCTCGAAGTCTCGGCAATCGGCCTCGGCTGCATGGGCATGAGCCAGTCCTACGGCCCGGCCGACGAGGCGGAATCGATCGCCACGCTGCACCGGGCGATCGAGCTCGGCTGCACCTTCCTCGACACGGCCGAAGTCTACGGGCCGTTCGTCAACGAGGAACTGCTCGGCCGCGCGCTGAAGGGGCGGCGCGACCAGGTGACCATCGCGACGAAATTCGGCTTCGTCATCAAGGACGGCAGGCAGGACGGCACTGGCCGCGACAGCCGGCCCGAGCACATCCGCGAGGTGGTGGAGGCATCGCTGAAGCGGCTCGACACCGACCGTATCGATCTCCTCTACCAGCACCGCGTCGATCCTGCCGTGCCGATGGAGGATGTCGCCGGCACGGTCGGCGAGCTGGTGGCCGCGGGCAAGGTGCGCTTCCTCGGCCTGTCGGAGGCCGGCCTCGCCAACATCCGCCGCGCCCATGCCGTGCATCCGGTGTCGGCGCTGCAGAGCGAATACTCGCTGTGGGAGCGCAATCTCGAGCCCGAGATCATCCCGCTGCTTAAGGAGCTCGCCATCGGCCTGGTGCCTTTCGCGCCGCTCGGGCGCGGCTTCCTCGCCGGCGACGTCAAGCGCGCGGAGGACTACCCGGAAGGCGATTTCCGGCGCGGCGACCCGCGCTACCAGGGCGAGAATTTCGACGCCAATGTCGCGGCGGCGAGCGCGGTGCGCGACGTGGCCGCCGCCAGGGGCGTGAAGCCCGGCCAGATCGCGATCGCCTGGCTGCTCGCCAAAGGCCCGGAATTCGGCATCGACATCGTGCCGATCCCCGGCACCAAGCGCCGGACATACCTGGAGGAGAATGTCGCCGCCGCCGACATCGGGCTTGACGCCACCGAGATGCTGCTGCTCGACATGGCGCTGACACCCGACAGGATTTCGGGGCCGCGCTACAACGAGCGGACGATGTCGATGGTGGATCGGTAGGCCTGTTTCACGCCGAGCTGCGCAGCATCAGCTCGGCGTTGAGCAGGATGCGGGCGTCACCGCGCTTGGCCGAGGACTTTTCGTCCAGCCGCTCGAGCAGCAACTCGATCGCCAGGCGGCCGATCTCGTTGTAGTTCTGCGCCACCGTCGTGATCGGCGGGCAGGCGTAGCGCGACAGCGGATGGTCGTCGTGCCCGGCGACCCTCAGATCGCAATCGGCGCCATGTCCCACCTTGAGGCCGAGCTGAAAGGCGGCGCCGAGCACGCCGAAGGCGACGCGGTCGTTGGCGCACAGCACGGTCCTGGTCGGAAAGCCGCCGGCCTTCAGGATGCGCGTCGCCTCGTCAAAGCCGAACTTCTCGAAATCCCAGGAGCGCGCGTCCTCGACCGGCACGATGCGCGGCGTCATCTTGAACTGCTGCATGGCCTCGACATAGGCCTCCTGCCTGGCCGAAGCGTTGTTGTTGACCAGCGGCATGGCGAAGTAGCAGGGCGGCTCGCCGGAGCGGCAGAGATAGTCGACGATCAGCCTGAAACTCTGCCGGTTGTCGGTGCCGACGAAGGAGGAGGTCTCGTCCAGCGGCGAGTCGACATAGATCAGCGGGATCGAGGCGCCGAGCTCAGCGAGGATCCGGTGGTGCGAGCGCACGCCGAGCGGCGCGATGATGGCGCCCGCGATGTTCATCGAGCGGAACGTCTGGATCGCCTGGTCCTCCATCTCGGCGCGCCCGTCGGAGGACAGCACGAAAGCCAGGAAGCCGGCCTCGTTGGCGATCAATTCGATGCGGCGCGTCAGCGCCATGTAGAACGGGTCCGTCGAATTCGGGATGATGACGCCGAGGATGTTGCTGCGGCGCCGATTGAGGTTGACCGCGAACATGCTCGGCCGGAAATCGGATTTCTTCAGCGCCGCCTCGATGGCGCTGCGCGTGTTCTTCCGCACCGAATTGGGATCGTTGAAATATTTGGAGACAGTCGTGCGAGACAAGCCGACGAAGTCAGAGAAATCCTCCATCGTCCTGATCGTCTTTGCCATTCACAGGCCCCTGTTCGACCCTTCCCGTCACTCTCTACGTGAGTCACCATCTTGCGCAAAG
Source organism: Mesorhizobium sp. M4B.F.Ca.ET.058.02.1.1 (assembly GCF_003952505.1). Classification (NCBI taxonomy): domain Bacteria; kingdom Pseudomonadati; phylum Pseudomonadota; class Alphaproteobacteria; order Hyphomicrobiales; family Phyllobacteriaceae; genus Mesorhizobium; species Mesorhizobium sp. M4B.F.Ca.ET.058.02.1.1. The sequence goes on from NZ_CP034450.1 coordinate 1,620,775, forward strand.
CTGCAACGCTTCGACCGTGCCAGGCGAGTTTCCGGGTCGATGGGAGTGCCGCGCGTTTTCACTCATATATCCGCCGAAAACTGCACCTTCATCGTCGCCGGATCGCCACCGCTCTTGGCGAAGAAGGGCAAAAGTTCCGCAAGCGGCAACCGGTGGCTCACCAACCGTGCCATGGTGCCGTCGTCGCGCCTCAGAATGTCGAGCGCTTGCGGGATGTTGCGGTTCAACGAATGCGAACCGGCCAGCCTGATCTGGCGGCGGAAGATCTCGAACGGCGCGACCGAGATCCTGGCGTCGGGCGCGCAGATGCCGAAGACGAGCGCAGTGCCGCCATCGGCTGTGAAGCCGATCATGCCTTCGACCACCCTGGCAACGCCGGTGGCGTCGGCAACGAAATCGAAGCCTTTCGTCCTTGCCACCAGCGCCTGCGATCCGGACAGCAGCGGCACCAGCCCGAGCGCCTCGGCGAAGGCAAGCCGCTGCTCGCTGATGTCGGCAACCGCGACGCTCGCCACCCCCCTCGCCTTCAGCGACAGCGCAAGCAGCAGGCCGATCGGGCCGGCGCCGAAGACCAGCGCGGTGCCGGGCACGCGTGCGCCTGGCTCGATGCCGGCCGCGCTGAGACCGTTCAGCACGCAGGCGAGCGGCTCGGCGAGCGCGGCGGTAGCGAAAGCGAGATCGCCGATGTCATGCAGATGATCGACGCCGACGAGGCTGAATTCGGCGAAGCCGCCGTTGGCGGTCACGCCGTAGGCTTTGAGCGAGGCGCACAGATTGGTGAGGCCCTTGCGGCAGGCGGCGCAGTGTCCGCAGGCAATGTTGGGATCGATGGCGACGCGGTCGCCGGGCTTCACGGTCGTCACGTCGGCAGCGACAGCCTCGACCGTGCCGGCATATTCATGGCCGGGAACCAGCGGGAACGCGCCTTCGCCATAGCGGCCTTGCAGGACCTCGATGTCGGTGTGGCAGAGCCCGGCGGCGCGGACCCTGACCAGAGCGTGCCCCGGTGCGATCTCCGGCATGTCCAGCTCCGCCATGCCGGCAACGCCCGCGGCGGCAAATCGGATGGCTTTCATGTCATTCTCCGTGCGGGCAACGCCTCAGCTCATCCAGTTGCCGCCGTCGACATTGTAGGTCTGGGCGAGGATGTAATCACTGTCGGACGAGGCGAGGAAGACGGCGAGCCCGGCAATGTCCTCCGGCCGCGCGAAGCGCCCGATCGGCACGGACTTCGCCACCGCCGCCTTCTTCTCGCCAGGCTTCAGGCCCTCCCAGCGGGCGAAATGGGCGTCGACGACGTCCCAATGCTCGCCGTCGACGACGCCGGGCGCGATCGCGTTGACGTTGATGCCGTGCTTGACCAGCGCCAGTGCTGCCGACTGCGTGGCCGAGATGATCGCCGCCTTGGAGGCGCAATAGAGCGTCACCAGCGCCTCGCCGCGGCGGCCGGCCTGGCTCGCCATGTTGATGATCTTGCCGCCACGGCCGCGCGCGATCATCAGATTGGCCACCGCCTTCATCATGAACAGCGGCCCCTTGAGGTTGATGCCGAAGACCTTCTCGTAGCTCGCCTCGGTGATGTCGGTGATCGGCGCCATGTCAAAGATGGCGGCGTTGTTGACGAGGATGTCGATGCCGCCGAACTCGCGGTCGACCTCGGCGGCAACGCTCTCGATCGCGGCGAGATCGCTGACGTCGAGCTTCTTCGCGCTGGCCGCCGGACCGGTCGCGGCAGCCGCCTGCGTCGCGCGTTCGAAGTCGATGTCGGCGATCACCACTTTTGCGCCCTCGCGGGCATAGGCCTGAGCGAAGCCGAGGCCGATGCCGCGCGCGCCGCCGGTGATGAGGGCAGTCCTGTTGTTCAGTTTCATGTCCAACTTTCCAAAATTCGACAACGATTTCCGGGCGGCCGCGAAAGCTTGCCTGTCAGCCGGCGCGGAACGCACGGACCCGCTTTGCCCTTGCGGGATCCGTGCATCCTCCGGGCCCGCTGCAACGGGAGGTCTGGGCAGGCCGGATCGCCAGGGGCGGCACGCTTTGCGCCCCTGGCTTGTTAGGGTGCTATTTGATGTAGCCCGCTTCCGTCATGGTGCGCTCCACCTCGGCCTGGACGCCATTCAGCGCATCGTCGACCGACTGCTCGCCGGTGACCGCGGCGGCAACGGCCTGGCCGACCTGCGTGCCAATGCCCTGGAATTCAGGGATGGCGACGAACTGGATGCCGGTATAGGGCACCGGATCCTTGGTCTGCTTGGTCGGATCGGCGGATTCGATCGCCGAAAGCACCGTCGCGGCGAAGGGCGCCGCCTTCTGGTAGTCGGCGCTGGCATAGGTGGACTTGCGGGTTCCGGGCGGCGCCGCCACCCAGCCTTCGGTCTCGCCGACGCGCTGGACATAGGCCTTCGAGGTCGCCCATTTGACAAAGGACTTCGCCGCGTCCGCCTTCTTGGTCGAGGCCGGGATGGCGAGGCTCCAGGCCCAGCCCCAGGCCGAACCGTTGGGGGTGACCGCGACCGGCGCCTTGGCGAAGGCGACCTTGTCGGCGACCTTGCTCTGCTTCGGGTCATAGACGCGGCCCGCCGCGGACGTGGCGTCGATCCACATGGCGCAATGGCCGGAAGCAAACAGCGTCTGGTTCTCGTTGAAGCCGTTGGAGCTGATGCCCGGGGGTCCATCCTTCTTCATCGTGTCGACATACCAGCCGATCGCCTTCTTCCAGGCGTCGGAATTGATCTGCGGCTTCCAGTCCATGTCGAACCACTGGCCGCCGAATGTGTTCACCAGCGTGCCGACGAAGGCCATGTTCTCGCCCCAGCCCGGCTTGCCGCGCAGGCAGAGCCCGTACTGCTCCTTCGACTTGTCGGTGAGCTTGTCGGCAAATTCGGTGATCTGGTCGTAGGTCGGCTGCTCCGGCATCTTCAGGCCGGCGGCGTCGAACAGGTCCTTGCGGTAGAGCGTGAACGAGCTTTCGGCGTAGAACGGCACTGCGTAGAGCTTGCCGTCGACGGTCAGGCCGTTGCGAACCGGCGCGATCAGGTCGTCATAGTCGTAGTCGTCGCCGAGATCGTTGAGCGACGTCAGCCAGCCTGCCTTGCCCCAGATCGGCGTCTCGTAGCCGCCGATGGTGAGCACGTCGAACTGGCCGCCCTTGGTGGCGATGTCGGTGGTGACGCGCTCGCGCAGCACGTTCTCCTCAAGCGTGACCCAATTGACCTTGTTGCCGGTCGCCTTCTCCCACTCCGGCGACAGCTTCTGCATGATGATCATGTCGCCGTTGTTGACCGTGGCGACGGTGATTTCCGTGGCGAGCGCCGTGCCTGCCGCCAGCGCCGAGGCGGTGACCGATACGGCGAGAATCCCGAAAAGCTTACCCGTTGGCATTTCGTCTCCTCCTTTACGAATGCGCATGTGTAAATGGACATGCGTATATATTCTATCGCGCTACAGAAAATTTGAGTCAAGCCGCCTGTCGCCTGATTTTCTGAGCTCCTGTCTCGCCAGGCCGGTAAATTTTCTCCAAATGATGCACATAAGAAGGCTGCGTGCGCATTGATATAAGTGAACATACGTATAGTTTCTGTTGACTTCAGCTCCGCCGCGATTTACCCCGGCTGCAGCCCGGCGCTATCGTGCGGCCGGTGCGCGCCGAAATCAGCGCCTGGCAAGGCTGGGGAGAGAAGGAATTGCAGGAATGAGCCGCCGAAGGGAGATCGCCGCCGAAGGCGCGGGGCCGACGATTGTCGCCGGCGAGATCCTGGCCGAGATCATGGCGACGGAGCCAGGTCTCGGCTTCCTCGAGCCGCTGACGCTGATGGGGCCCTATCCGAGCGGCGCGCCGGCGATCTTCATCGACCAGGTGGCGAGGCTAGGCGGCGGCGCCGGCATCGTCGCCTGCGTCGGCCGCGACGATTTCGGCATCATCAATCTGGAACGGCTCAAGCGCGACGGCGTCGATGTCTCGGCCGTGTCGATCAGCGACCGCTATCCGACCGGAAGCGCCTTCGTGCGCTACAGGCCGGACGGCGGCAGGGACTTCGTCTACAACATCGCCGAATCCGCCGCCGGGCAGATCCGCCTCACGCCGGAGGCGCGGCGACTGGCGGACGGTGCCGGCCATCTGCATGTCATGGGCTCGACCCTGTCGGTAGCGGGGCTGAAGGAGATCGTCGCCTATGCGGTGAAGGCGGTGCGGGCGCGCGGCGGCTCGACCTCCTTCGACCCGAATGTGCGCAAGGAGCTGATCGACGGCGCCGACGGCGCGCTGCTTTCCGCCCTTGTCGACGACGCCGATCTCCTGCTGCCTTCCGGCGACGAGCTGCTTGCCGCGGCCGGCGTCAACGACGAGGAACAGGCTGTGGCGGCGCTGATCGCCAGGGGCGTTGGCGAGATCGTGCTGAAGCGCGGCGCCGCCGGCTCAACCCGTTTCGGCGCCGACGGCAGCCGGATCGACTGCGCCGGCTTCCTGGTCGAGGAAGTCGACCCGACCGGGGCCGGCGACTGTTTCGGCGCCACCTACCTCACCTGCCGGCGCAAGGGGATGGAGCCGGCCAAGGCGCTGTTCTATGCCAATGCCGCGGGCGCCCGCAACGTGACGCGGCGCGGGCCGATGGAAGGCCTTGCCGGTCTCGACGTGCTTGACGACTTCATCGCCGGGACGGCGCGAGCGACATGATGACCAATCCGCTGACAGGCCTCGCCACCGCGCGCAGAAACGGGTCGCCCTATGGCATCACCTCGATCTGCTCGGCGCATCCGCTGGTGATCCAGGCGGCGATCCGGCGCGCCGTCGCCGACCCGGATTTGATGCTGCTGATCGAGGCGACCTGCAACCAGGTCAACCAGTTCGGCGGCTATACCGGGATGACGCCCGACCTGTTCGTCGCCTTCGTCAAGGAGATCGCCAGCCGCGAGGGGCTCCAGCCCTCGCGCATCATCTTCGGCGGCGACCATCTCGGGCCCAATCCATGGCGCTCCGAGCCGGCGGCGCAGGCGATGGCCAAGGCCGAAGCCATGGTCACGGCCTATGTCTGGGCCGGCTTCAGCAAGATCCATCTCGACGCCTCGATGGGCTGCGCCGGCGAGCCCGCAGCCCTCGACGACGAGACCATCGCGACGCGGGCCGCCCGGCTCGCCAAGGCGGCCGAGAAGGCGGCGCGGGCCAAGGACGGCGCGCTGCCGCTCTACATCATCGGCACCGAGGTTCCCGTCCCCGGCGGCGCCGATCACGCGCTCAGCGACCTGAAGCCAACCGAAGCGGCGGCAGCGCGGCGCACGATCGAAATCCATCGCGAGATTTTTGCGCGCGAGGGCCTCGGTGAAGCGTTCGGCCGCGTCATCGCTTTGGTCGTGCAGCCGGGCGTCGAATTCGGCAGCGAGAACGTCATCGCGTACAAGCCGGAAGCACCGAAAGCGCTGACCGCACTGCTCGATGAACAGCCGTCGCTCGTCTACGAGGCGCACTCCACCGACTACCAGAGCCGCGCGGCGCTGACGGCGCTGGTCGCCAACGGCTTTCCGATCCTCAAGGTCGGCCCGGGCCTGACCTTCGCCTTGCGCGAGGCGCTCTACGGGCTCGACCTGATCGCCGCGGAAATGGTCCCCGGCTATGGCGAGCGCTCGCTTGCCCGCGCGATGGAGCGCGTGATGCTGGCGGCGCCCGGCCATTGGCGCAGTCATTATCATGGCGGCGAGACCAGCCTCTATCTGCAGCGTCACTACAGCTACAGCGATCGCATCCGCTACTATTGGAGCAATCCCGCGGCAAGCGTCGCCGTCGGCCGCCTGCGCGAGGTGCTTACCGGCGTCGGCATCCCCGAAACGCTGATGCGGCAGTTCCTGCCGACGCTGCCGGCAGGCCTCGGGCCGGCGAGCGATCCCGAAGCCATCCTGCTCGCGGCGGTCGATGCGGTGCTGGCGGATTACGAGGCGGCGTGCCGGGGCGGGTGAGCTGAGGACCTAAACCGGAGATGCCGGCGGGACAGCTCCTACTCAAACCCCGCCGCCGGCGCCCGCGGCCCGTCGTCCTCCTCCGGCGGTTGGAGGATCTCGATCAGCCGCGCCACCCGCGTGCCCGGCAAGTGGCGGCCCTCATTGACCAGCGCCTCGTCGGCGCCGATCCAGGCGAAGGCCTCGCGCAGTTCGCCGAGGCTGGCGCCGGTCAGCGCGATGTCAGCGAGGACGGCCTCGTCCACCGGACCCAGCACTGAAATGATGTCGTCGCGTGTCATGGTTGCCTCCGCGCCGGCCTGGCACCGAAGGGCCCGGCCCTGGTGACGGAATCTGGGGCGCGAAATCGGATAAGCAATGGCAGAGCCGGGTTTGGCGCGGATTCGAAACGCGGTCCTCGGCGAGCGGGCGTCAGGCGCCGGAATGTGGATCGATGCTGTAAGGATGGACGGGATAGTCGGGACCGATCGCGTCCCGCACCCGGCCGATCCACGCCGTCACGAACGGATAGTCCGCGAGCTTAAAGCCGCAATCCTCGGCGCGGTGGCTGTAGGCATAGACGGCGATGTCGGCAATGGTGAGAGTGTCACCGACAAGGAACGCCCCGTCGGCGAGGCTGCGCTCCAGCGCCGCCAGCGTACGGGCGCCGGCTTCGCGCTTGCCCGAAACCATCGCCTGATTGCGCTCGAGCCGCCCGGTCAGGACCCAGTACCGCAGCGAGCCAATCACCGGCTCGACATAATACTGCTCGAAGAACAGCCATTGCATCACCTTGGCGCGGAGAAGCCGGTCTGCCGGCAGATAGGATGTGCCCTCCGCGACGCAGACGAGGATCGCGTTGGACTCGGCGATCGCCTGCCCATTCTCAACGGCGAGCACCGGCACGGCGCCGGCCGGGTTGAGCTTAAGGAAAGCCTCCGTGTGGCTCTCGCCCTCGAAAATCGAGACGACGCGGGTTTCGTAGGCGATGCCGAGCAAGCCGAGCAGGACCCTCACCTTCCAGCCATTCTGCGACGGCAGATAATCGTAGAGCGTGAGCATGGTGGGCCCTTTCGTCCAATCGGGACCGGCTTCGCATAGCGCAGGGGTATGGTCCACCCGATTTATGCTAGGCCCCGAAGCGGCTCTAAACAGCCGCCGGCGATGTCAATCAGCGGGTGTAACGATCCGAACGACGACCATCGAATCGAGCCCCAGCACGCGAGCGAGGGCCAGTGCATTCGGCACCAATATGGGGAGTCTGCGTCGAAGGGAGCATTGCTGTGCGTCAGGTTGAAGAGCGCCTTTGCGCAGACCTCTTCGAACATATACTGGGCCAAAGCCTGCACATCGTTCGCCTTTTCGGCCCGCAAGGTCTTGTGCCGGATATGATCGAAAAGGTGATGTGCTTTCAGCCAGGCCCCGCGATCTTTGACCATCGTGCGAAGGCGATCGAGAGTCTCGGTGTCGCGGACGTGCGGACCGAAGAACTCAAAGAGCTCCTGCATCTGTCGCAGCATGTCCCAACCTCTGGTCGGCATGAATGTCGTATGTCCCTCCTCGTCGGAAGCCGCCCTCACCCCCGCTTCTCGATATCGGCAGCCACAGCCATCGCTTCCAGGCCGATCTCGCGCAGCAGGCCGGTGACCGGGTTGTGGAAGCCGACGAGGTAGAGGCCGAGCTCCGAGGCGCGGGCGTTGACGCCGCTCTTCTGCGGCCTGAGCTCCGCCGGCAGGAACTTGTCGTAGGCGGGGCGGTAGCCGGTGGCGAGGATGACGGCGTCGAAGTCTTCCTGCCGGCCGTCGACGAAGGTGGCGTCACCCTCGCCGAAGCGCTTGATGTCGGGCGCGACCTTGATCCTGCCGGCCTTGATCGCCGCCACCGTGCCGACATCGATGACCGGGATGCGGCCGGCGTCGATCTGCTTCAAGATGCCCTCCTTCGGCCGGACAAGGCCGTATTTCTCGAGCTTGCCCAGCGCCAGGTCGAGGATGATCGGGAACATCCGGTCGTTGAGGCCCTGCGGCATCGGCCGGCTGGCGATGCCGACCATCTGGATCGGCACGCCGAACAACTGGCGCGGCACGATGTGGACGCCCTTGCGCACCGACAGCGTCGGGTCGGCGCCGCTCTCGGCAAGGTCGAGCGCGATCTCGGCGCCGGTGTTGCCCATGCCGACGACCAGCACCTTCCTGCCGATGAAGGGCGCGGCCTCGGTATAGTCGGCGCTGTGCAGCACCTTGCCCTTGAAGGTCTCGATGTCGGGAAAGCTGGGAACGATGGGCTCGGCATTGTTGCCGCTGGCGACCACGACATGGCGCGCCGTCAGCGCGTCGGATCCGATCTCGACCCGGAAACCGTCCTTGTCGCGGCGGATGGTGTCGACCGTCACGCCGAAGCGCGGCCTGAGCTCGAAACGTTCGGCATAGGCATCGAGATAGGCCACGACCTTCTCGCGCGGCACGTAGCGCGGATGGTCGCTCGGAAACGGCACGAAGGGCAGCGAGGAGAACGACTTCACCGTATGCAGATGCAGCCGCCGATAGTGCCGCCGCCAGGCCGGCGCCACCTGATCGGCCTTTTCGAGCATGATGAAATCCACCCCGGCCCGGCGCAAGCAAGCGCCGACGGCAAGGCCGGCCGGCCCGGCGCCGACAATCACGACATTGGTATCCAAGCGGTTTCCTCCCCTCCCAGGTCATGGCAGGCTATGCCGGGAGGTGTGGGCGGGACAAGTGGGGGTGCCCATCTCCCCCCTTGTGGGGGAGAAAGCGATTTCAACATCTTAGCGAAGCTAAGTGTTAGAAATCGCAAGAGAGGGGATTTGCTTGGGAGCTCCCTTTGCGGACTTCGGCCAGGATTGTCAGGCAAACGCCGTCGATGTTTCGCACCACTTCGTCGTTCCAGAAGCGCAGGGTCCTGAAGCCTTTCATCGCAAAATGCCGGTCGCGCCGGCATCCCGTTCCGACTCTGAATGCTGGCCGCCGTCGACCTCGACGATCAGCCGCGCCTCGAAGCAGACGAAGTCGAGAATGTAGCCGTCAAGTGGCACCTGCCGCTTGAACTTCAGACCCTCGAGCTGCCTGTTGCGCAGCACCTGCCACGGGATGTTCTCGGCCTTCGTCGCATCGGCACGCGGTAGTGTCTCAGTTTGAAATTTGAGCGGGTATCGCCAGCCATAAGGTCGCGATCTACACCGTCTGGTACAACTTCATCAAAATGCACAAGACGTTGAAGATGACGCCTGCAATGGCCGCTGGCGTGTCGCAAACTCTGTGGTCGATGGAAGACCTTTGCGAGAAGATGGATGCGGTTGCGCCGAAGCCGGGAAAGCGTGGGCCGTACAAGAAACGTGTCGCGACCGACTAGCCGTCATCTTCGATGGTGCCGCCGACCGTATCTCGGAGCAATCGCAGCAGGCGCAATACGACCTGATCCTTAGAGTGGTGCCTACCGCTAACATCGACTTGGACATCCCCGTTGCCTTCCAAACTGACGTAGGCGATAGCGTCGCTTCCGCCTAGAGTGGGCAGCACCCAAGGATGCCGTTGGCCGGGGAGTTGTCGGTCCAACTCCGCTTCAGTTTGTGCCTTCCCTATCGTTCCAACCAAGAAATATGACTTCATGCATTCTGATAGGATGACCGGTCCCAAATTTCAAACTGAGACACTACCCGGCACGCATGGCTCTTGCAAAGACACGGCGCTGTGGCGGAACCTGTTGGCGCATGTGCGTGAAAATCCCCTCTCTTGCGATTTCTAACACTTAGCTTCGCTAAGATGTTGAAATCGCTCTCTCCCCCACAAGGGGGAGATAGGCGCCTCAACCCCTGACCTCCTCACCGCCCGGCCTTTCTTCCCCTCAGCCCAGCCCCGCCAGCTTCGCCGCATCCCGGATGGCCCTGACGGCCTCCGGGTTGGTCACGGGATAGCCCGAGATGAAGCCCTCGACGGAAAAGTCGGGGAACTCGGCCGCGAGCCGCGCCACGAATCCGGCCGCCTCGGCGCCCTCGCCCGACGCCGCATGGGAAAGCGCCAGGAACATCAGCACATTGGGCGAGTCCGGCGTGCTTCGGCGCAAGGCCGCGATGGCTTCCCGGTGCCTGCCGGCGCAGAACAGGACGCGGCCCTGCATGCCGAAATACCAGGGCGGGGCGAGCGGGTTGAGACGCATGGCGCGCTCGATGAGCGGGATCGCCTCGGCCGGATCGCCTGCGACCAGCGCCTTGCTGCCGGCAAGCAGCGCCAGCGTGTCTGCATGGTTGGGGCCACATTCATAGGCTCTTTTGTAGGCGCGCTCCGCGGCATCGAGGTCGCCGAGGCATCCCATGAGATCGCCGAAGCAGTTGCAGGCGCTGCTGTCGAAGGGATCGAGCCGGATCGCATTTTCGACCGCCGCGCGCCATTTCTCGATCGATGCCCGCGGATCGCGGCCAAAGCAGTTGCCGGCTTCGATCGAATAGGCGTAGGCGAGCTCGGTCCAGGCCCTGACCAGCGTCGGGTCGAGTTCCAGCGCGCGTGAAAACAGCCGGATCGCTTCCGCGTTGCCGGCGCGGCTGAAGGTGTTGTGCTGCTCGACGCCAAGCAGATAGAGATCATAGGCGCGCAGGCTGGCCGGCGGCTTGCGGCGAACCGCGTTGCGCCCGATCGTGGCGATCGTCCCGAAACAGCCGGCGAGCACATTGATGACGCTTTCGGTCAGACTGTCCTGCAGCGCGAAGATGTCCTCGACCGGACGGTCGTAGCGCTCACTCCACAGGCTGAGGCCGCTTCCCGCGTCGGCAAGCTCCATCGTCAGCCGCACCCGCCGGTCGTCGGCGCGTAGCTGGCCCGACACGATGTAGGCGGCGCCCAGCGCCTTGCCGTCAGCGGCGAAGTCGGCCGGCTTGCTGCCCAGCGCCTTCATGGTGTGGAAGGCGATGACCGGAAGGCCCGCGTAGCGCGCAAGGTCGACGGTGATGTCCGACGACAGGCCGTTGGCGAAGCGGCGCCAGCGCTCTTCATCGCTCAGGCATTCGATCGGGAATATCGCCAGCACCGGCGAAGCGCCGGGCAAGGCCGACGGCTTGTCCGGCGGCAAGCTGGCAATGCCATTGAGGTGCGCGGCAAGCGCCACTTTGTTGCGCACGCCGAGCTTCTCGTAGATCGCGGCGAGATGGGTGCGCACGGTCGATGGCGCGATGAACAGCGCCTCGCCGATCTGGCGATAGGTCAGGCCAGCCGCGAATTTCTCCGCCACGGCGCGCTCGCGCTCGGACAGCGCCGGCGAAGACGCTGAAGAGGTGGCCGCTGTCGCGTTGTGGTTCATGCCGATTCCCTGCCCGCGGACGTGCGCACTATCAACGCCTGCCGTGGCAAAATACTACAAATGCAGGACCTAAAACACCGCATCTGGCCGATCCCCTCGCAGGCGCACCGGGTGCAAGCTCCCTTGCAGCGAGAGGCTGCAATCACGGGAGGTTTCCATGCGGAGCGTTTCCATAGGACTGGCGTGCGCGATCCTGGGCTTTTCTTCCCCGTCGCCGTCATTGGCCAGCGGCTGCAGGCAGATGCTGGAATCGGACGTGAAAATCGCCAGCATGCGCCTCTATGCCGACATACTGGCCAATGCCGCCCGCAATGGCTGGGACTACGCGCCGGATGCGATCGCCAGCGGCTCGAAGCGGCATTTCGAGGAGATGAAGCTGGAATTGATCGCGGCCGGATATGAGATCGTCCCCGTCGGCGCCCGGCCGCGCTGTCCCCACTTCGACGCGCTGGCGAGCGAATAGCAACGAAAAGGCCGGGGTCGCCGGGCCGCGGCGCCGAGAGCCGATTTCAGCAAAATATCAGCAGCCGTTCAGGACGGCGAGCGCGCGTTGCGGCAATGCTGAAGCAATACAGGCCTCGGAGCGACTGGGAAACCACTGATCCTGGAGATCGATCATGCGTGAGAAAGCTGAAGGAGCGCTTTGGCCCTCGATGCTGGCGCAGGAGGAAACGCAGCGCATCCTGTCGATGGGCGTTGCCGGGTTCATCTGCGGCGAAGCCAATGAGATGCTGGCCTATTTCGAGCGGCAGTCGCCGTGCGATCCGGCACCCCGGTCCGGCGGGCGGCCGAGCCTATGGCTCCGGATTCGCCCAATCCTTCCGCACTTCATTTTTCCGGGCGGCTTCTTTCGGACTTGACCTTGCGGGCATTCTGCCGCTCCGATAATCGCCGCGCGAAGGTGCGCGACGATGGGGCAAGGGCTTGTCGCAACAGATCGGCAGCGCGGTTCTCGATCTTGACCTGGGCACGCTCAGGCGTGACGGCGAGATCGTGCCGGTCCGGCCGAAAACCTTCGAGCTTCTGGCGTTCCTGATACGTAATTCCGGCAGGGTGCTGAGCAAGGACGAATTGTTGCGGGCGGTCTGGCCGGACACCATGGTCACCGAGGATTCGCTCACCCAGTGCATTCGCGACGCGCGCAAGTCGATCGGTGACGAGGCGCAGGCGCTGATCCGTACCGTCCCCCGACGCGGCTATCTGTTCCAGGCCGCCGAAATGCAGGCCGCGGATCCGCTGGCACAAGCGCCGGTTCAGCCGCGACGGGCGGCCGAACCGATGGTCGCCATCCTGCCGTTCCGCGTTGAGACGTGCGACGCGCCCGGCAAGGTGCTGTTCGACGGCGCGGTCGAGGAGATCACCAACGCGCTGTCCCACTTCAAGACCATAGCGGTGATGGCACGCCACTCGGCCTTCGCGCTCGCCGAGCATTGGACGGAGGATATCAACGCGACCGCCGTACGGCTCGGCGCCGACTACATAGCGGAAGGGGTCGTGGAATCCGCTGGAGGCGGCTACAGCGCGCGCGTCGTGCTGACCGAGACGGCATCCGGCCGTCGCGTCTGGTCGCAAGGCTTCACGTTCGTCAAAGGCGATATCTTCGCCTTCCAGAAAACGGTCGCTCAGCGGATCGCGACCGCGCTGGTCACCAACGTCGAAAGCGCGGTCATGCGGCGTGGCCAGCCCGCATCCACCGCCAATGTCGAGGCCTACCTCCATCTGCTGCGCGGCATGGCTCTGCTGCGCAGCTATGGCGATGGAGTGAACGAGGAGGCACGCGAGCATTTCCTCAAGGCGCTGGAACGCGATCCGGAATCAGGCCTTGCGCATGCCTATCTGGCGCTTGCCGACATGATCATAGGAGGCTGTTCCGCCGCGCCGCGTGCCGTGCTCGATCAGGCGCGCGACCGGGCGCTGCACGCAATCGCGGTCAGTCCCGACGAGGGGCGATGCCACAGGATCCTGGCACTGACGCTGCTCTGGCGGGGCTGCGACGAATACGAAGCCGCCGAAAAGCACTTCGCTCGCGCGCTCGACCTCAATCCCTACGATGCCGACACGCTCGCCCAGACCGGTTACTTCAGGGCGCTGCGAGGCGATGGCGAAGCCGGGCTGGCGCTGCTCGACCAGGCCATCCAGCTCAACCCGATGCATCCGAGCTGGTATTATTTCGACCGCGGCGTAGCCTTGTTCATCGCCGGCCGCTACCGTGAGGCCGCGGCTTCCTTCTCCTGCCTGCCGCTCAAGGGCGTCCGGCAATGGGCGCGACTGGCGGCGTGCCACGCGCTCTGCGGCGACACCGAGAAAGCCAAGGCTTGCGTTAGGGAAGGCCGCGCGCTGGATTCGGGCCTGACCGTGGCGGATATCCTTGCAGACCTGCGCATAGAGTGCGCCGAGAACTGTGACCGGTTGCGAACCGGTCTCGAGCGCGCCGGCTGGGACAACACGCCGGCATAGCCGGTCCGCCGCGCAGCGGGCATGATGGCCGGCGATCGCCCGCCGACTCGGGCTCCATTGCCAATCCGCGGGGGCGCATGAAACCAGCCATCCTCTTGCTTTTGCTCGCGGCCATGCTGCCGTCCACATCGGCGCGGGCCGGCGACTGGAAGCCGGTCGAAAAGGTCGAGACCTATGCAATCTCAGGCCGGACCGCGCCCGAGCTCTATGCCTCGATCGGCGAGAAAGGCCCGGTGATCGGCAAGGACAGTGCAGGCAACGAACGGCGCGTCATCGCGCATACCAATTTCAAGCTGACCTGGCAGCGCGACTACCAGCCTGAGGGCGGCGCCTGCGTGCTGAAGACGGCGCGGCCGAAGCTCACCCTCACCTACACGCTGCCGAAGCCAGCCACGCCGATGCCGGCGGGTTTGCAAAAGCGCTGGGACAGTTTCGCCGCCGGCCTCGCCGCGCATGAGAAGGTGCATGGCGCCCAGATCGTCGACATGGTGCAAAAGATCGAGGCGCTGAGCGTGGGCTTCACGATCGCCGACGACCCCGGCTGCAAGAAGATCAGGACCGAGCTCACCGCACGGCTTGCCGAACTTTCACAAGCGCAGCGTCAGGCCAGCCGCGATTTCGACCGCGTCGAGTTCGGACCGGGCGGGAATTTGCAGAGGCTGGTGCTGGCGTTTGTGAATGGGGAATGAGCCCAGCTCAGCCAAGGTCATCCGAACATTTGCGATGATCGATCTCCACCCCGGCGAGAAAATCGGCAGATCCGTGATTCGAAGGAGTGCGGTGCCATTCAAGCATTGGCCTATAAAACCCCAGCGAGCTTACCAGTAGATCGATACACGCTGGAATAGCACAGCATGCGTGGACTTCCGTCTAAGGCCTATCGACGTTCATTGAGCCTGAGCGATTAGGCAGATCTGGCTTCTCACCGCCGCTTTACACGCAGGGTTGGTAGCGCTACCGTTTGCCCAGTCGCGTGACCAAGGGGGGAGCCTTGGTAGCTGTCGCCGGCTGGTGTGGTGGATTGAGGTTCCCGCCGTTTTAACGGGATCCGCTTCAAGGCCATGTCAGAAAGAAAATGGAGTCTTGCGGACGTCGCAGGACCCAGCCGGGAGGATTTCGATGGCGTCTGTCGCGATTGCCGATGTCTACAAGTCATTCGGAAGCGTCGAGATCCTTCACGGCGTCAGCGTGGACATAGAGGACGGTGAATTCGTCACCCTGGTGGGGCCATCCGGCTGCGGAAAATCCACCCTTCTCAGGATGATCGCCGGCCTGGAAAAGATCTCGCGCGGGCAGATCGCAATCGGCGAGCGTGTCGTCAACAACGTCGCGCCAAAGGAGCGCGACGTTGCCATGGTGTTCCAGAACTACGCGCTCTACCCGCATATGACGGTTGCCGAGAACATGGCGTTCTCGCTGATGCTCAAAGGTGTCTCGAAGGCAGAAAGCGAAGCCGGCGTCCGGCGCGCGGCCGAGATCCTCGGGCTGGTGCCCTTGCTGTCGCGCTATCCGCGCCAGCTTTCAGGCGGCCAGCGCCAGCGCGTCGCCATGGGCCGGGCGATCGTGCGCAATCCGGCCGTCTTCCTGTTCGACGAACCGCTCTCAAACCTCGACGCCAAGCTCCGGGTGCAGATGCGTGCCGAGATCAAGGAGTTGCACCAGCGGCTGAAGACCACGACGGTCTACGTCACACACGACCAGATCGAGGCGATGACCATGGCCGACAAGATCGTCGTCATGCATGACGGCCTCGTCGAGCAGATCGGGCCACCGCTGGAACTCTACGACCGGCCAAACAATCTCTTCGTCGCCTCCTTCATCGGCTCGCCCGCCATGAACCTGCTCAAGGGCGGGCTTGCGACCGATGGCTCGCCATCCTTTCGCGGCGCAGGCGAGATTTCCGTGCCTTTGGCGGCGACGCCGTCGATCAGCAATGGCGAACCCGTGGTGCTGGGAATACGGCCCGAGCACCTCAGGCTGTCCGACGCGGGGATTCCGGTCACTGTCGCGGTGGTCGAGCCGACCGGCTCGGAGGTGCAGCTCATCGGCCGGACAGAAGGCGGCGAGGAGATCGTCGCGAACTTCCGGGAGCGCCATTCCTTTACGCCAGGTGAAACCGTCCGGCTCTCGGCCGAGCCCGGCCTCATCCATCTCTTTCACGGCGAAACCGGAAAGCGGTTCGAGATGCGCACCAGGCCGTAAGAACGACTGAGCGAGGAAACCGACAGGAGGAGACCACCATGAAATTCACCAGACGTGACGTGATCCGCACGACCGCCGGCGTGGCGGCGGGCGCCTTGGGAAGCCGGTTCGTCGGCTCTCCCGCCCTGGCCCAGGAAGGCCTGAAATACAAGCCGGAGGACGGCGCGAAGCTCAGGCTGCTGCGCTGGTCGCCCTTCGTGCAGGGCGATGAGGACCAGTGGCTGGCCAACACCAAGCGGTTCACCGAGGCGACAGGCGTCGAGGTTCGCGTCGACAAGGAAAGCTGGGAAGACATCCGTCCCAAGGCGGCGGTCGCCGCCAATGTCGGTTCCGGTCCCGACCTGATGTTCGTCTGGTTCGACGACCCGCATCAATACCCCGACAAGCTGCACGACGTGACCGAGCTGGGTGAGTATCTGGGCTCGAAATATGGCGGCTGGTACGACGGACCGAAGCAGTACGCGACCCGGGAAGGCAAATTCCTCGGCCTGCCGCTCGCCACCATCGGCAATGCCATCGTCTACCGCGAAAGCTGGGTGAAAGAGGCCGGATTCGCGGAATTTCCCAAAGACACGGCGGGCTTCCTCGAGCTCTGCAAGGCCTTGCAGGCGAAGGGACATCCTGCCGGCTTCACGCACGGCCACGGCGTCGGCGACGGCAACAACTATGCGCACTGGCTGCTCTGGAGCCATGGCGGCCAGATGGTCGACGAGAGCGGCAAGGTGGCGATCAACAGCCCCGAGACGTTGAAGGCGATCGAATACGCGCAGCAGCTCTACAAGACCTTCATTCCGGGCACCGAGAGCTGGCTCGACGTCAACAACAACCGTGCCTTCCTGGCCGGCGAAGTGAGCGTCATCGCCAATGGCATTTCCGTCTACAACACGGCCAAGGTCAACAAGGACAAGGATCCGAAACTGGACGAAATCGCCAAGGACATGCGCACCACCAACCTGCCGATCGGTCCGGTCGGAAAGTCCGTCGAGCTGTTCCAGGTGACCAGCGCCGTCATCTTCGACTACACGCCCTACCCCAACGCAGCCAAGGCCTATCTGCAGTTCATGTTCGAGGATCCGCAGATGGCGGACTGGATCACCTCCTCGTCGGCCTATTGCTGCCAGACGCTCAAGGCTTTCGACAACAATCCGGTGTGGAAGGCCGACCCGAACAACGCCGCCTACGCGAAGGCCTCAGCGACGCTGCGCCCCAACGGCTTTGCCGGGCCGCTCGGCTACGCCTCGGCCGCGACCATGGCCGACTATGTGCTGGTCGACATGTTCGCCAAGGCAGTGACCGGCCAGGCGACGCCAAAGGAGGCGATGGAAGAGGCGGAGAAGCGCGCCAACCGCTACTATCGGGTTTGATCACCGCCCGGCCGGGCAGCCGCGACCGCGCGCTGCCCGCTGAGGGGTGCGCAACCGGGCGGCGGCCGCCTTGGCCGCCACGCAACCACATCTGATGAGGAGCCACCGCATGGCCGTGCCGTCCGTTGCCGTCGAGCAGCGTTCTTCGATCCTGTCGCGCCTGAGCGAAAGCCGCAACGCGCTTGGCTTCGGCTTCATGCTGCCGGCGGCGGCGCTGCTCCTGGTGTTTCTGACCTATCCGCTCGGGCTCGGCGTCTGGCTCGGCTTCACCGATGCCCGCATCGGCCGCCCCGGCATCTTCATCGGTATCGAGAACTATCAATACCTTTGGAGCGACGGCGTCTTCTGGCTCTCCGTCTTCAACACCCTGCTCTACACGATCAGCGCCTCGATCCTGAAGTTCATGCTCGGCCTCTGGCTGGCGCTCATCCTCAACGAGAACCTTCCCTTCAAATCGTTCTTCCGCGCCGTGGTGCTGCTGCCCTGGGTGGTGCCGACGGTGCTGTCGGCGATCGCCTTCTGGTGGATCTACGATTCGCAGTTCTCGATCCTGTCCTGGGCGCTGCAGCAGATGGGCCTGATCGACCATCGCATCAATTTCCTCGGCGACCCGACAAACGCGCGCGCCTCGGTCATCGCGGCCAATGTCTGGCGCGGCATTCCTTTCGTCGCCATCACCCTGCTTGCCGGCCTGCAGACGATTCCCCAATCGCTTTACGAGGCCGCCACGCTCGACGGCGCCAGCCGCTGGCAATTGTTCCGCCATGTGACGCTGCCGCTGTTGACGCCGATCATCGCCATCACCATGACCTTTTCGGTGCTGTTCACCTTCACCGATTTCCAGCTGATCTATGTGTTGACCCGCGGCGGACCGGTCAACGCCACCCACCTGATGGCGACACTGTCCTTCCAGCGCGGCATTTCAGGTGGCCAGCTTGGCGAGGGCGCCGCTATCGCGGTCGCCATGATCCCCTTCCTGCTGGCGGCGATTCTGTTCAGCTATTTCGGCCTGCAACGCCGCAAGTGGCAGCAAGGCGGCGGAGACTGAAATGGCCGCGATCAAGAGACCGAGACGTCCGGAAACCGATGAAGGCGGCATGGGCTACCTGCAAAGCCTGCCGCGCCGCGTGGTGACGGTCTATCTGCCATTGCTGGTGTTCATCATCGTGCTGCTGTTTCCGTTCTACTGGATGACGATCACGGCGGTTAAGCCCAATGTCGAGATGACCGACTACGCCAACTTCAATCCGTTCTGGGTCGTGCATCCAACGTTGCAGCACATCCGCTATCTTCTCTTCGAGACGTCCTATCCCGGTTGGCTGCTCAACACCGTCATCATCTCCACCGCCGCCACGTTCCTGTCGCTGCTGGCGGCGGTGCTGGCAGCCTATGCGATCGAACGGCTGAGGTTTTCGGGAGCGCGGCAGGTCGGTCTCGCCGTCTTCCTCGCCTATTTGGTGCCGCCCTCGATCCTGTTCATTCCGCTGTCGGTGATGGTGTTCAACCTCGGGCTCTACGACACGCCGTTCGCGCTGATCCTCACCTACCCGACGTTCCTGATCCCGTTCTGCACCTGGCTGCTGATGGGCTATTTCCGCTCCATCCCCTTCGAGTTGGAGGAATGCGCGCTCATAGACGGAGCGACGCGGCTGCAGATCCTCACCAAGATCGTGCTGCCGCTGTCGGTGCCGGGCCTGATTTCCGCCGGCATATTCGCATTCACCCTGTCCTGGAACGAGTTCATCTACGCCCTGACGTTCATCCAGTCGTCGGAGAACAAGACCGTGCCGGTCGGCGTGCTGACCGAACTTGTGCGCTCC
Organism: Mesorhizobium sp. M4B.F.Ca.ET.058.02.1.1; assembly: GCF_003952505.1. Lineage (NCBI taxonomy): Bacteria > Pseudomonadati > Pseudomonadota > Alphaproteobacteria > Hyphomicrobiales > Phyllobacteriaceae > Mesorhizobium > Mesorhizobium sp. M4B.F.Ca.ET.058.02.1.1. The sequence goes on from NZ_CP034450.1 coordinate 1,639,850, forward strand.
GACGTCTACGAGTGGGGGCGCTGATGGCGGGCGCGCTGATCGGCTCGCTGCCGGTCGTGGTGCTCTACTCGTTCTTTGTCGAGCACTACGTTTCCTCGATGACCGGCGCGGTGAAGGAATGACGGCCTGCCGCGAGCGGCTTGCCGCCAATGCGCAACGGCAGGCCGGGCGCATCCCCCCGCGGGCCGATGGGCGTCAGATCGCGGCGATGATGCCGCCGTCGACGCGGATGTTCTGGCCGGTGATGTAGCCGGCGCCGTCGGAGGCGAGGAAGGCGATGGTCGCGGCGATCTCTTCGCTGGTGCCGTAGCGCTGCATCGGCACGCTGTCACGGCGCTCCTCGGTGGCGGGCAGGCTGTCGATCCAGCCGGGCAGCACGTTGTTCATGCGCACATTGTCGGCGGCGTAGGTGTTGGCGAAGATCTTGGTGTAGGCGGCAAGGCCGGCCCGGAACACCGCCGAGGTCGGAAACATCGGGCTCGGCTCGACCACCCACGCCGTTGAGATGTTGATGATGGCGCCGGCCTTCTGCCTGACCATGTGGGGCGCCACGATGCGCACCGGCCGGATGACGTTCATCAGGTAGACGTCGAGCCCGGTGTGCCATTGTTCGTCGGTGATCTCGAGGATCGGCGCGCGCGGTCCGTGGCCGCCGCTGTTGACCAGCACGTCGATGCGGCCGAAGCGTTCGAGCGTCAGGTCGGCAAGACGCTGCAGATCCTCGTTCGACTGGTTGGATCCGGTGACGCCGAGCCCACCGAGTTCCGTGGCGAGCGCCTCGCCCTTGCCGGACGACGACAGGATCGCAACCTTGAAGCCGTCGGCGGCCAGGCGCTTTGCCGCCGCCGCGCCCATGCCGCTGCCGCCGGCAACGACGACCGCTACTTTTTCTACACTCATTGCGTCTTCCTTCCGGATTGGTTTCGGCCCGTACCAGCATCGATCACAACGTGTTATATTCGACTTTCGCCGCTGGTTCGAACCAGAAAGCCTGAAATCGGACTGTAGAAAAACTGCACGATGCCCGAAGCCTTCCTGCGCTTGCCGCCGCTCAATGCGCTGCGCGCCTTCGAGGCGTCGGCGCGGCATCTCAACTTTCGGCTCGCCGCGCATGAGCTCAACGTGACGCAGGGCGCGGTGGCGCAGCACATCCGGGGTCTTGAGGCCAGCCTCGGCGCGAAGCTGTTCGAGCGGCTGCCGCGCGGCCTGGCGCTGACCGACGAGGGCCGCGCCTATGTGCCCAGTATCCGGCGCGCCTTCGAGCTGATCTCGGAGGCGACCGCGCTGCTGCGGCCGGAACCGGCGCGGCTGACGATCAGCGTGACGCCCAGCTTCGCCACCAAATGGCTGATCCCGAAACTGCCGGACTTCGTCGCACACAATCCGCTGGTCGACCTGCGCATCCTTGCCACCGAAAGCCTGTCGAGCTTCCAGGCCGACGGCGTTGACATCGCGGTTCGGCAGGGCCGTGCGCCCTTCGGTCCCGGCCTCGTCGTCGACCTCCTGTTCCCGCAACAGGTCATCGCCGTCTGCAGCCCTGGCCTGCTGCCGCCCGGCGCCTGCGCAATCGCTACGGCGGAAATCCAGCATCATATGCTGCTGCACGATGCCCACAATCTGTGGCCGGAGTTCATGGAAAAGGTGCTCGGCCTGAAGATGGCGACGGAGGCCAAGCGCATGCGCTTCAACCAGACGGCCCTGGCGATCGACGCCGCCATCGCCGGCCAGGGCATCGCGCTTGCCAGCCGCTTCCTCGTCGCCGCCGACCTTGCCGCCGGACGGCTGGTGCAGCCAGTCCAGGGAGACATGCGCGGCACCCAGGATTTCCATGTCGTCATGCCGCGCAAGCAGCGGCATCCAGAACCAACGCAAGCCGTCCGGCAATGGCTGCTGGATGCGAGCGATGCGGGCTGAAACTTCAAGGCCTGGGTGACAGACCTAGAAACTGATCTCCACCGCGGCAGCACTCCGCTTCGCCTCGCCATGGAACACCGCCTCGATGTTGTTGCCGTCAGGGTCGAGCAGGAAGGCGGCGTAGTAGCCGGGGTGGTAGGGCCGCTCGCCAGGCGCGCCGTTGTCCTTGCCGCCGGCCGCAAACCCCGCCTTGTACCAGGCGTCGACCATGGCGCGGTCCTTGGCCTGGAAGGCAAGATGATGGCGGCCGGTAAGCACGCCCTGGGCGGCGCGGCTGTCGACGCTGGAGACGAAGAGTTCATCGGCCCAGAAATAATCCTCGGCCTCGCCGCCGACCGGAATGCCCAGCACCTCGAGCACCGCGCCGTAGAAACGCCGGCTCGCCTTCAGGTCGCGCACCACCAGCTGGATGTGGTCGATGAGCCGGCCGCGATAGAGTTCCATGGTGTCCTCCTGGTTTGACTGGTCAATCATCTAGAAGGGACCAACCTCCGGTCAATGTCGGGTATTGCATGCTACTGACACTAGAGAAGACGGTGGGGCACAGGAGCTGTGAAGCAACGCAACTTTTCAGGCGGCAGCAAAAATCACCCGTGCCAAAAATCTGATTAAAAAATGCAACCGGATTGTCGGATCGGCCCTGGCACCAACGTCCTTGGGTCGCAAACGGCGTGACGAAGCTCGAAAAACGGTTGCGCTGTGTCGACAAACTCTAGCTTCCGGCATGGGAGAAGAACATGAAGCTTTCCTATCGTTGGGTCATCGTCGCGGCTGGCGCGCTGATGACTTGCGTCGCCATCGGCGCGATGTTTTCGCTGGCGATCTTTCTCGAGCCGATGTCGCTCGACACCGGCTGGTCGCGCGCCGGCATATCGAGCGCGATGACGCTGAATTTTCTGGTGATGGGTCTCGGCGGCTTCGCCTGGGGCACCATCTACGATCGCGTCGGCGCCCGCCCCGTCGTCTTCGCCGGCGCGCTGCTGCTGGGGCTGGCGCTGGTGCTGGCCAGCCGCACCGGCTCGCTCATCGTCTTCCAGCTCACCTATGGCGTCCTGGTCGGGCTTGCGGCCAGTGCCTTCTTCGCGCCGATGATCGCGCTCACCACCGCCTGGTTCGACACCAACCGCAGCCTCGCCGTGTCGCTGGTATCGGCCGGCATGGGCGTGGCGCCGATGACCATCTCGCCCTTCGCGCGCTGGCTGATCACCGCCTATGACTGGCGCACCGCCATGTTTGACATCGGCGTCATGGCCTGGGTGCTGCTTCTGCCTGTGGCCTTCCTGGTGCGCCAGCCGCCGGCCGCCGCCGCAGCAGCCGATGGTACGCCGGCGGCCGTCACGGATGATCCCGGCCTGAGCGTCGGCCAGGCGCTGCGCTCGCCGCAATTCCTCGTGCTGGGCATGACCTTCTTCGCCTGCTGCGCGGCGCATTCGGGACCGATCTTCCACATGGTGAGCTATGCCATGGCCTGCGGCGTGGCACCGATGGCCGCCGTCTCGATTTACAGCGTCGAGGGGCTCGCCGGGCTCGGCGGCCGACTGCTCTACGGCGTGCTCGGCGACCGTCTCGGCGTCAAGCCGGTGCTGATCACCGGGCTCGTCATCCAGGCCGCGGTGATCGCCGCCTATCTCACGGTCGGCAGGCTCGAACAGTTCTATGTGCTGGCCGTCATCTTCGGCGCCACCTATGGCGGCGTCATGCCACTCTACGCGGTGCTGGCGCGCGAATATTTCGGACCGCGCATCATCGGCACCGTATTCGGCGCCGCCACCATGCTGTCCAGCCTCGGCATGGCGTTCGGGCCGCTGGCCGGCGGCATGATCTATGACGCCTATGCCAGCTATTCCTGGCTGTTCATCGGCTCGGCGCTGGTCGGGCTGGGGGCCGCCGGCATCGCGATTGCCTTCCCGCCGCAGCCGAGCCGGCAGCGGCTGCAGATGGCGTAGTCCTCAAAGGCGCCCGGCGGTCCCGATCATCGGGATCGCCGGTCCGTTGGCGTGAAATCCAATTGCCGGACGCCGGCGAGTATGAAAGACTCCGCCAAGGGCCGATGCATGCCGGCGCGGGTCGGCGTGATCCCATGATTCCGGGGGACATTGCAGTGACCGCAGGCTTGGAAGCCGAAGACGCCAGGGGTTGGTCCGATCTGCTGGCCGCAGCCGAAAGAGGCGACGCCGAGGCCGTGCGCACGGAGCTGGCGGCCGGGGCGGACATCAACCAGACCGATGAAGGCGGCTGGTCGGCGCTGCACCTTGCCGCCCACAATGCCCGCATGGCGGCTCTCGAAGCCCTGATCGCGTATCCGGCGATCGACGTCAATTCCCGGAATAAATGGAAGAGCACGCCGCTCAGCCTGGCCGCCGCCAAGGGTCACCTCGAATGCATCCAGGCGCTGGTGAAACATCCGCAGATCGATATCAACGCGCGCGCCGACTATTACGGCAGGACGGCGCTGATCGAAGCGGCGAGGAACGGCCATCTCGACGTCGTCAGGCTGCTGGTCGAGCATGGCGCCGACGTCAATCTGGCCGACAAGACCGGACGGAACAGCGCGCTCATCGAGGCCATCAAGGGACGGCACTACGAGGTCGCGGAGTATCTGCTGGCGACCAGGCAGGTGAACTTCCTCAACAAGGAGATGCGGCTCAATGCGCTGATCTGGGCCGGCAGCACCCGCAACGCCCTGTTCATCGAGACATTGGACGCGGCGATCCACAGCTTCTTCGAAGGCAAGTGAGCGCAGGACCGACCGCGATCCACATGTTCTGACGCAGGCCGGCGCCGACGAACCCGCCGCGCACTGTTCGGTGGCAGGCGTCAGGCCGGCGGCACGCCCTCGGTCGCGATGATGCGCGTGTTGGCGCAGCGGAAGCGGATCTGCTTCAGCCGCTCGTACTCAGGCGAGTCGTACCAGGCGGTCAGCGCCGCCATGTCGGGGAATTCGATGATGACCAGACGGTGCGGCTCCCAGTCGCCCTCCAGCACCCGGGTCACGCCGCCGCGCGCCAGGTACCGCCCGCCATGACGCGCTTCCGTCGCCGGAACCTCGCGCCGGTATTCATCGAACATGGCGGCGTCGGTGACGTCGACATCGGCAATGAGATAGGCAGCCATTCCAGTCCCTCCTTCTCAAATCGTCTTCCACATCATCAGGATCGGCACCGGCGCGCCGCCGCGATCGTCGAGGATCCTCTCGCCCGGCTGGTAGCCGCAGGCCCGGTAGAGCGGCTCTCCAGCCATAGTCGCGCCGAGCTCGACACGGCGAAAGCCCTCTGCCCTCGCCGCATTTTCGCAGAGCGAAAGGATGAGGCGGCCGACGCCGCGCCGCACGAAATCGGGATGCGTGTACATCGCCCTGACGCGCGCCGCGTCGGTGGCGGGATCGAGCAATGCCGCGCTGCGCCCCGGCGTCCTGTCGCCGCCATAAAGGGTGGCGCGCCGGCTCCAGCCGCCGCAGCCCGCCAGCGCTCCTCCGCAGGTGACGACAAAATAGGTTCCGTCGTCGATAAGCTGCGTGTCCAGGCCCATGATGGCGCGGCTGGATTCGATCTGTGCATCATTCAGGAAGGGTTTTTGCAGCTCGCCGATCGCCAGCGCCATCAGCGCCGAAATCGCCGTGATGTCGTCGCGCGTCGCAGTCCGGTACTGCAGCTCCTGGTCAGCCATCTGCCGAATGCCACGTGCCGTTCGGGGGCGTTATTTTATATTAGAAGACACTCATGTTAAAATGGATTCAGCGGGTTGTTTCTCCCGGACATAGGTCACTTCGTGGACAACCTCGCGCCCGTCGAACGGATTTTGGGCGGGGGCAGAGGTGTAAGTCAGCGTATCTTCGTCGACGTTGCAGAACCGCACCTGCTCCGTGCCGCTCCATGCTTCATTCCAGCTCATGTCGACATGATGGACGACCCGATCCGGCTCGACCGTGTAGCTGCCCGAATAGGCGAACATCGTGTCGAACAACGCAATCTTGTCTTCGTCCGATGGCTGCAACCGCTCGGGCCGTTTGCGGCTGTTCCTGAGGATAAAGAAAATGACGCGCTCATGTGTATAGATGACGATGCCTCGGGGATGCTGGCCGAGCGCCTCTCGCCGCTCCCCGGTCGCAACGTCTCGCGTCATCCAGGACGTCATCTTCCAGCTTCCAAGCAGCAGATCGCGGTTAAGCGGCCTGACTGGCGTAACCTGAACCATCGTCTACCTCCGCTATTTCCTGGCAGCGCGCTCCTCATACGGCCTGCGTCGTCCTTGCTTCGGCGCTGCCGCGCCCATCTTGTCGCAAAGGCCATCCATTGCCCAGAGCGTTCGCGACACGCCGGCGGCCATTGCAGGCGTCATCTTCATCGACCAGCCGGAGGCGGAAGCCAAGCCTTCAAGCGCCCGACGCCACCATCCTTTCAACTACCCAGCGGTGCTTGCCGATCCGGCGGGCGCGCTGAAAGCCCTGCTTTTCGAACATCGCGAGCGTGCCATTGTGCAGGAAGGCGCCGGCGACCTTCCGGCCTTGCGCGTCCTCGGGATAGCTTTCCACCGTGCCGCCGCCCAGGCGGGCGATTTCGCCGAGCGCACCTGCCAGCGCGGCGGCGGCCACGCCTTCGCCACGACGCGCCTTGTCGATGAAGAAGCAGGTGATGCGCCAGTCCGGAAGGTTTGTCAGCCCTTCTTCATAGGCGCGCCGGTGCTTGATGCGCGGCAGTTCACCGGTCGGCCCGAATTGGCACCAGCCGACGCAGGCCGCGCCGTCGAAGACAAGCGCGGCATGCGTGCTGCCGTTCCGGACCCTTGCCTGCTTGGCGGCGCGGTTGCCGCCGGCGCCGTTGCCCTTGGCATGGAAGGCCATGCACCAGCAGCCGCCCCAAACGCCATTGTGGCGCTCGACCAGCGCAGCGAAATCCGCCCAGCTTGTTTCGTCGAGGGGTTTTACGCTGAAGCTCATCATAGTTCCTCAAAGCCAGCGATAGCCGTTTTGAAGGTTCGCGCCTCAGTTCCGGAACAGGCGGCAAATCCCGACATCATCAGCGTCGTCCCTTCGATCGGGTAAAGCGAATGAAGGCGTCGACAATCGGGACGCGGGCTGGGCCTGTCAACCGCTGATGGAGCGCCCCGCCTCCCGGTCCTCGTCGTCGCGGGCTGCCGCGAATCGGAGATCAGCAACACCGGGCACGGACAGTGCTGCAGCACACCGCTCGTCGTCTCGCCGAAGATGAGCTCGTCGCCCGGCCGCCGCGCCACGCCCATGACAATCAATGCCACGCTCCTGCCAGCCTGGCGGGCGATGGCATCGGCGGCGGCGGCCCTGCTGCGGATGGCAGTCTCGATCTCGACGCCATAGCGGTCGGCAAGCGCGACGATATCCTTCAGCACAGCCTCCCTGCGGCGATGCGAGACGGTGTCGCGCGGTTCGTCGCGGCCGACCCGCGCAACATAGAGCATCTTGACCGGCGCGCCGGTGACAGTGGCAATGGCAAGTGCCAGTTCGGCGCCACGGCGGGCGACCGACGTACCGTTGACCGGCACCAGGATCCGGCCTGACTGGGGGCCTAGCCTCGGCATATGCCGCCCGGCGCCCGTCGGCTTCAGCACCAGGCAGAGCGAGCCGTTGAAGGCGCCGGCAACCTCGTTCAGCCGGCGCGAGAATCCGCCTTTCGCAGTCACCCCGCGGCCGAGGCCGATGAGGAGCATGCCGTAGCCCTTGCGCGCCTCCTTGGCGACCGCCTCGGCGGAGAGCTGGACCTCGTGCCGGCGGCGGGTCAGCGGCGCCACGCGCACCGGCTCCTCGTCGGCTTCCTTCGCCGCCTCGCGGCCCTCCTCGGCGCCCCGCTCGATCTCGTCCAGATGCGCCGCCTCGTCGGGCTCGGCTTCGCTTTCGCCGCTGGCATGCAGCACCGTCATCGGCTTGCCGGCTCCGATCACGCCGGCAAGGTAGGCGGCGAAGCGGCCGACCACGCCCTCGTCGACGACCACAAGCAGCCGCTCCAGATTGGCGATGAAGCCGCGCTGGTCGACCTCCTCGCGCTCCAGCCGCTTCTTCTCAGACTCGCCGATCGACAGGCGCCCCAGCGCCCAGCGTAGCGTCGGCGGCATGGCCAAAGTGGTGATGACGGCCATGGTCACGATCATGGTGAAGAGGTTGTGCGAGAGCACGCCTATCGACAGGCCGATCGAGGCGACGATGACTTCGGTCGAGCCGCGCGCGTTCATGCCGCAACCGACGGCAATGCCCTCGGCACGGCTCATGCCGGCGACTTCCGCGCCGATGAAGGCGCCGCCGAACTTGCCGATGCTGGCGATCGCCACCAGCGCCACCGTGAGCAGCGCGAGCTGAGGGTCGACGAGCACGGTGAGGTCGGCCGAGAGGCCAGCGACGCCGAAGAACACCGGCATGAACAGCGCGGTGATGACGCCACGCAACTGCCCCTCGATGTGGCGCGACAGGATCGGCGACTCGCCGACCAGTATGCCGGCGACAAAGGCGCCGAGCACGGTGTGGACGCCGATCAGGTCGGTGATCAGCGCCATGGCGCCCATGATGGCGAGGATGATGGTGACGACGGCATATTCGCTGTGGAAGGTGTCGTTGGTCCAGCGGATGGCGTCGAAGACGATGCGGCGGCCGAGCGTGAATGAAAAGGCCATGAAGGCGGCGACGCCTAGTATCGTGAAGGCAAGGCTGCTCACCTCGACGCGGCCATGCGTAGCGATGCCGATGGTAATCGCGATGATCACCCAACCGATCGTGTCCTCGATGATTGCCGACGAGACGATGACCTGGCCGAGGTCGCGGCGCATGAAGTTCATCTCGCGCACCACCATTGCGACGATCTTGACCGAGGAGATCGACAGCGCCGTGCCGAGGAACAGGCCGGCGACGAGGCGCTCGCCGCCGCTGGCGAGCAGCGATTCCGGCATGAACTGCGCCGCCACGAAGCCGAGCATGAAAGGCACCGCAACGCCGGCGGCGGAGATGGAAAAGCAGGCGCGGCCGACCCGGCGCACCAGCCTGAGATCGGTCTCCATGCCGGTGAGAAGCAGAAGCATCAGCACGCCGAGCTGGGCGATGGCATTGATCATCGATTTCTGCGCGGCGTCCCCGGTAAAGACCAGCCGCTCCGCCGCCGGCCATAGCCAGCCGAGCAAGGAAGGACCAAGCAGGATGCCGCCGATGAGCTGCCCCATCACCGCCGGCTGACCGATGCGCTCCAGCAATTCGCCGATGCCGCGGCCGACAAGCAGCAGCAGGATCACTTCCAGGACGAAGATGCCTTCGCTGGACATGCCGCTTTTTTCGGCGGCGAAGGCGACTGCCGTCATTGGAAGGAACGCCGCCGCCGCAAGCGCGATCGTCCAGCGCCGGCTGAGTATGAAGGACAATTTCTGCACCCCTCAATTATGCCTGGCGATAACGGTTTGGCGAGAGCTTCGGTTGCACGCAAGACATCCTTCCCCGCCCGACGGCAGTGTGGGAGAGGCGGACCGGCGAAGTCGAGACAGAGAGGGGCAGCGCCCCGCGAAGCCCCCTCTCCGTCCGCTTTGCGGACACCTTCCCTCGCTTTGCGGGGGCGAGGAAGGCTCCCTACAATTCGATTCAAATGCGGCTGTGGATGTTTGCATTCGGGTAAAGCGACTCGAGCATCTTCGCGACACGGCGGGCAATAAGGAGAAGCTAATGAAAAGCGACTTTGCCGCCGCTCGTCTGCACCTCGAGCGGGCCGGCCACTATCTGCGCGGCGATGACGAGACCAGCCACACGACGCTTGCGGCGCTCGATCTCTTGGTGGAGGCGATCACGGTGGCCCAGTATGCGCGGCCCGTGGCCGAAATCGTGCCGTTTCCGAAGGCCGCCGGGCAGAGATAGGCAGCAGGCCGAGCGGCGGCCAGTCATGTTCAGCCGGGGCCGATCAAGTCCGTCATTGCCTCGATGACTTTGCCCGCCGCCGCTCCGGTCGCTGACCGGTCATTGACCAGGATCGAAGTGCGAAACGGTATGTCGAGATCGATCTCTTTCAGCACCAGCCCGAACTCGGAATAGAAGCCCGCTGTGAACGGATCGACGACCGCGAGCGAAGGACTGCCCCTGACTAGCGCGCAGGCCAGGAAAGACTGGAAGATGTCGGCGACCGTATTGGCGGCGGTCGCTTCCAGCAGCTTGGCGCCGTCGCGGTTGCGCCGGAAATAGAGCTCGCCGAGCGAGACGAAGGGATAGAGCTTGAAATCCTCGAGCCGGATCCGCTCGCGACCGGCAAGCGGATGGGTTTCATCCATCACGCACACACTGTTGCGCCCGAAGGTGGCCACGCATCTGGTGTCCAGGAAGGAAACGCCGGCGTCCACCACCCCGACGTCGGTCAGGCGTGAGGCGACGGAGGCGACGATCTCCGTCGAGCTGCGCACCGCGATCGTGGTTCTCGCTTCCGGAAAACGGGTTCTCAACTGCCGGATTGCTTCCGGCACGATGTGGAAGGACAACGCCGCCAGGGTGCCGATGCGAACGACGCCGCGCTTCAGCTCGCGGATCTCCTGCGCGGCCATGATCAGGTTGCGCGCACCGTGGAAGGTCTTGCCGACCTCGCCATAGAACAGCAGGCCCTGCTCGGTCGGCACCAGCCGGCCGTGCGAGCGGTCGAACAGGCTCAGCCCGGTATCGATCTCCAGTTCCTGCAGCAGGCGGCTGACGCTCGGCTGCGATATGTTGAGCGCCGCCGCTGCGCCCGACACCGAGCCGGCCACCATCGTTGCCTCGAAGGCCTCGAGCTGGCGAACGCTAAGTCCGGAAAAGCGCATCTCTTTCTCCCGGTATAGGTTTAGCACATACCGGACGAAAATCTTGATCTTTGATTCCGCTCGGTTTCCGGCCCTAGCTATGCGCCAGGCAGAAACGGACGGAGCCGTCGTGAAGCGAGCCAACCTCATCTTCATCTGCGCCGATCAGATGCGCTACGACGCTCTCTCGGTCACCGGCAATCGCGTTGCCCACACGATCAACATCGACCACATAGCGGCGCGCGGCGCGACCTTCCACCGCCACTTCACCCCCAACCAGATCTGTTCGCCGAGCCGCGCGACAATGGCGACCGGGCTCTATCCGCGCCACCACGGCCTGTGGCGCAACGGCGTGGCGCTCGACGAGCGGCTGCCCAATCTGTGGCAGGCGCTGGCGCGTGCGGGATACGCGACCAGGGGCGTCGGCAAGCTCCACTTCCAGCCGCTGCTTGCGCCCGCCGAACGCGACATGCCGGAATCGCTCGCCTATTGGGAAAGGCCCGGCAGCGAGGACTGGAACGGCCCCTATTTCGGCTTCGACGGCGTCGACCTCGTCATGGGCGAGGCCAATGAATCCACCCGCGCCGGTCACTACGCGGCCTGGCTCAGGCGGAACCATCCCGAGGTGGTGGACCTCTACGAGCCGGAAGCGGACGGAGAGAGCCGGGCCGACGACCTGAAGGAAGTGTGGAAAAGTGCGGTGCCGCCGGAACTGCACTACACCAGCTGGATCGCTGACCGGGCCATTGACTTCATCGAACGCCAGGGCAGACGGTCGGAGCCGTTCGGCCTGTTCGTCTCGTTTCCGGACCCGCATCACCCGTTTTCTCCTCCCCGGCCCTATTGCGACCTGTTCCGGCCGGAGCGGATGCCGAGGCCGGCCATCCGAGCGGGCGAGTTGGAGCGCATGCCGGCCTATCTCGGCGAAGGCGACGATCCACGTAAGGAGCCTTACATCGCCAGCGGCGAGCCGCCGCGCGAACAGGGTTTCCTGGTGCGCACCGACGCTATTTCCGGCGCGACGCTGGCCACCGCGATCGCCCACACACATGGCATGATCCAGATGATCGACGATGCCGTCGGGCGGCTGCTGGAGGCGCTGGCCGACGCCGGCGTGCTGGAGAACACCTATGTCCTGTTTACTGCCGATCACGGCGAACTGTTGGGTGACCACGGACTGTTGCGCAAGGGGCCGCCACCCTATCGCCAGTTGCTGCAGGTGCCGCTCGTGCTGTGCGGCCCGGGAATTCCCGCCGGCACCAGCCTCGATGCACTCACCAGCCATCTCGACCTGTTCCCGACGGTCGCGTCGCTGCTCGGCCTGCCGGCGCCTACCTCCGACGGCGTCGACCTCACGCCGCTAATCGACGGGCGGGCGAGTGACGTGCGTGATTTCCTGTTCGCCGAATACCATCCCCGCCGGGATCAATGCCTCTACAACCAGTCGATCATTTCCAGGGAGTGGCGGTTCACCCGCTACCCGAACCAGCCGGCATGGGGCGAGCTTTTCGATCTTCGTGAAGATCCCTGGGAGCATTGGAATCTGTTCGCAGAGAAAGGCTTCAGCGACCGGGCGCACACGCTGAATGCGGTTCTCGATCAAAGGCTGCCGCCGCGGCCGCTGATACCGAATGAAGTTCTCGGCGCCTACTGAACCAGCAAAGGGGGAATGACATGCACGATCAGATCACGTCCTTGATCCAGGGCGGCATGGACCGCCGCCGCTTCCTGCAGACCGCGGCCGTCACGGCGCTCGCCACGGCGGCGTTCCCACGTGCTGGCCTTGCCGAGGCGCCGCGCAAGGGCGGCGTGCTGCGCCTGGGCCTCAACGGCGGCAGCTCCGCCGACACGTTCGATCCGACGCAGCTGATCGGCACCTTCTCCATCAATGTCTCGCGCCAGGTCTACAACACGCTGGTCGAGATCGGCGACGACGGCAAGCCGGCGCCGGAACTGGCCGCAAGCTGGGAAACCAGCGACGGCAACAAGCGCTGGATCCTCAACCTGAGGCCCGGCGTGCAGTTCCACAACGGCAAGGCCTTCGACGCCGAGGACGTCAAATATTCGCTCGGGCTGCATCTCGGCGAGAAGACCAAGTCGAAGGCGAAGGGCCTGGTCGCCGACATTGCCGATGTGCGGGCGGCCTCGCCGAGGCAGGTCGAGATTCTGCTCAAGTCGCCCAATCCCGACATGGACTATGTGCTGTCGGACCTGCATTTCGCCATGGTCCCGGCGGGCTTCGCGGACTGGTCGAAGCCGGTCGGCACCGGGCCGTTCAAGCTCACCGCCTTCCAGCCGGGCGTGCGGGCGACGGCCAGCCGCAACGAAGCCTACTGGAGAAGCGACCGCGGCCATGTCGACACGGTCGAGTCCGTGGTGATCAACGACATGACGGCCCGCGTCTCGGCGCTGCAGGGCGGCTCGGTCCACATCATCAACGGCGTCGACTACAAGATCGCGCCGCTGCTCAAGAAGGATCCCCGCGCCTATCTGGTGGTCACCGAAGGCAAGCAGCATTTCTCGCTGCCGATGGACGCGACCAAGGAGCCGTTCAACAACCCCGACATCGTGCTGGCGCTGAAGCACGCGCTCGACCGCAAGCAGATGGTCGATCTTTTGATGGCCGGCTATGGCCGCGTCGGCAACGACCATCCGATCGCCGCCAGCGATCCGAATTTCAACCCGAACATCGAACAGCGCGCCTACGATCCGGACAAGGCTCGCTTCCACCTCAAGAAGGCCGGCAAGAGCGAGCTGACGCTCGAACTGCACGCCGCCCCGGTGGCGTTCGAGCAGGCGGTCAGCACGGCCGAGCTCTTCGCCCAGTCGGCCAAGCCCGCCGGCATCACCGTCGGCGTCAAGCGCGAGCCCGACGACGGCTATTGGGCGGAGGTGTGGATGAAGAAGCCCTGGGTCGCGTCCTTCTGGGCCGGACGGCCGTCGGCCAGCATGATGTTCTCCTCGGTCTATGCGTCAGGCGCGCCGTGGAACGAGACCCACTGGAAGAACGAGGACTTCGACCGCAAGCTCGCCGAGTCGCGCTCGTTCGCCGATCCGGCCAAGCGCCGCGAGGTCTATTTCGAGCTGCAGCAGACGATCCATGATACGTGCCCCACCATCATCCCGGCCTTCGCCAGCTGGGTCGACGCGGCGCGCGCGGAGGTCAAGGGCTTCACCCCAAATCCCAACTTCCTGCTCAGCGACCATCGCGTGGCAGAGCGCGTCTGGCTGGAGGCGTGAACGCGCCAGGCCAGGGGCAGGCCGGAGGGAACGTTTCGGCCCGCCGCGCGTTGTTGTCATCGGGGTGATGGCCGGCCATTTCCGCCGGCCATTGCATTTGGATGGCAAGGGGATGTCCAAGGTCGAGACCATCAAGCCCGTCGAGGCGGCGGCAGCGCCGCGGGCCTCGGATGCGTTCGCGCTGAAGCTCACCTCCTCCGAACTGGCGACGACCATGTCGCATTTCCACCGCGCCGAGATCGCCCGCATGGCCGGCTGGCGCGACCGGCTCGACCGGACGAGCAACTGGGCGATCACCGTCGCCGCCGCCATGCTTTCGGTCTCGCTGTCGACGCCGAGCTCGCATCACGGCGTGCTGCTGTTCGCCATGCTGCTGATCACGCTGCTCTTGTGGATCGAAGCGCGGCGCTACCGCTTCTTCGACGTCTACCGCGCGCGGGTGCGCCAGTTCGAGCGCTATTATTTCGCGCAGATCTTCTCGCCGCAGCCCGACTTCGCCTCCAACTGGCTGGCGATCGTCGGCGAAGGCCTGCGCTCGCCGCGCTTCCTGATCTCGCAGCGCGCGGCGCTGGTCCGCCGGCTGCGCCGCAACTACATCTTCATGTACACGATCCTGATGCTGGCCTGGGTGCTGAAGATCACGACGCCCAGCCTGCAGCGCGAAGGCTCGCCGATCGGCTTCGGCGCCTCGTTCCTCGACGCGATGCGGGTGGCCGCGCTCGGCCCGGTGCCCGGCATCGTTGTCGCGTCCATTGTGGCGCTGTTCTATGTCGGCCTGCTCGCCGCCGCCTTCCTGGTCAACAGCGAGGAAGGCGAGCTTTCGCATGGCACCGTGCATGTCTGAACCGCAATCTGAGGCAATCCAGCCGCTGCTTTCGAAGAAAGCAGGCGCCCGCCCAATGCCTTGGCGGGACAACCTCCGAGCGGGCCACCGTTAGCACGTTGATAAGCAATTGGTAATAAAAGGTCATGGATGAGAGATCGACCTCAATCCGCGAACAGAAAAGCGCCGTCACCGGCAGGGCCTTGCCGTGCGCATTAGGAGCCAGATCATCCTGAGCATGGTCGGCGCCGCGGCGCTGATCGGATTGGTCGGCGGCGTCGCGGTCTTCACGCAGATGGCGGCGACCAAATATCTCGGGCTGACCGAAGCGACCAATGTCGCGCGCGAGCTGGCCGACACCATAGTCTTCGAACCGTCCGCGGGGACGCCTTCGCTGCTCGAGCAGCCCGAGGTGCTCAAGCAGTTCCTGGAGCAGCAGCACCGGCGCTCGCAGCGGGATTTCATCGTCGTCGACCGCAACAAGGTAATCGTCGCCCATGCCGCCGACGAGGAGCACAAGGCCGGCGAAAAATTCGACCACGACCCCGGCAACGAGGTCGGCCGGACGCTGCAGGACGGCGTCCCGCGCAGGTTCATCGACCCGGAGGAAGTGAACGCCATCCTGGCCGTTCCGATAGAACAGGGCGAGGACACGATCGTCGGCGCCGTGCTGCTGGAATATGATGCGGTGCTGCATGCCGCCGAGCAGCGCACCAACAGCCTGCTGTGGATGGTCGGCCTCAGCACCGCCGCCGCCATGCTGGTCGCGGCTGGCTTCGCCTGGGTGCTGCTCCGCCGTTTCGGCGCCGGGCTCTCGGACATGATGAACGGCATGCAGGCGCTGGCGCAGGGCGACGTCTTGACGCGCATCCGCCACGTCCGCAAGGACGAATTCGGACAACTGGCCGACGGCTTCAACACGATGGCCGACCAGCTCGCGTCGGCGCGGGCGCATATCGAGGACATCGTCGAGACGGCGGCCGAGGGCATCGCGGTGCTCGACGGCGACGGCCGCATCGCCAGCGTCAATCCCGCCGCCACGACGATAATCGGCCGGCGCGCCGACAAGATCGTCGGCCTGCAATGGGACGCGGCGCTGAAGCTGCAAGACCCGAGAGGCGGCGACTTCGCCAGCGGAACGTCGCCCGTCGAGATGGCTTTGGCCACCGGACGCCAGCACCAGGGCGAAGTCCGGCTGACCAGGTCGGACGGCTCGCAATTGCCTGTCATCGCCAGTTGCAGCCCGCTGAGCCGGTCGGAGGGCGGCCTGGTGCTGACGCTGAACGACATCAGCGAGCTGCGCCGCGCCGAAGGGGTCGTCAACGAGCGCGCCGACCAGCTGGCGGTCCTCAATCGCGAGCTGCACGAGAAATCGGAGACCACGACGCGGCTGGTCAAGCTCGGCGAATTGCTGCAGGCCTGCGTGACCTTCCCCGAGGCCTTCTCGGTGGTCGGCACGGCGATGACCGAGTTCCTCGGCGGCTTGAGCGGCAGCGTGCACCTGACCAGCGCCTCGCGCAACCTGGTGGAGGAGATGGCGCATTGGGGCGACGTCCGCTCGAGCGTCAACCAGTTCGCGCCGGAGGACTGCTGGGCGCTGCGGCGTGGCCAGGAGCATGTCGCCGGCCCGGGCATGCTGACGCCGCGCTGCGCCCACATCACCGAGAACGGCAAGAAGGGCTATGTCTGCATGCCGCTGGCGGCGCAAGGCGAGACGCTGGGCATCCTGCATCTGTGCGAGCCGAACGCAGCCGAAAAGCCGCAATGGCTGGCCGAGCGGCAGCAGATCCTGCGCGGCGTCGTCGACACGCTGGCGCTGGCGCTGGCCAATCTGCGCCTGCGCGAGACGCTCAGGCAGCAATCGATCCGCGATCCGAACACCGGCCTGTTCAACCGGCGCTATCTGGAGGAAACCAGCAGCCGCGAACTCAGGCGCATGGAGCGCTCGAGCCAGCCGCTGGCGATCATCATGCTCGACGTCGACCACTTCAAGCAGTTCAACGACACGTTCGGCCACGAAGCCGGCGACCTCGTGCTGAAGCAGGTCGCCGCAACGCTCATCGAGCATGCCCGCGACAGCGATGTCGTGTCGCGCTATGGCGGTGAGGAATTCGCGCTGGTCATGCCGGGAGCATCGCTCGAAGAGGGCGCCCAGCGCGCCGAGGCGCTGCGCCAGGCGATCAAGCAGCTGCATCTGGCGCATCGCGGCCGCACGCTCGGCACCGTGACGGCCTCATTCGGCGTCGCCGCCTATCCCGAGCATGGCGCGGGCTGGGCCGAGCTCACCAACGCGGCCGACCACGCGCAATACGATGCCAAGGCCGAAGGCCGCGACCGCGTCGTCGTCGCCAGGACCAATGCGCCGGGCGAGCGCCCGGCGATCCAGCTGGTGGCATCGGTGAAGGCGGGCGCGGACACCAAGGGTTGAGTTGCTTTCATCCGTCGGCCGACCACCTATGTCATGGCGGACGGTTACGCGATCGGCGCCCTGTCGGCCGGCATAATCGCCGACCTGTTCGGCCTAGCTGGACAATCGGTTCTGTCGCCGCACCAGCTTTCCTTTCCGGTACAGAAGTTGCGGTCGCCATGGCGGAGCGCTAACGCTGGCGCGCTTGCTTTGCGCTTGGGTCATTCACTGAATTCTCGTCATGCAGTATCCTGTCGAAAGGAGGGGTACAGGGAGGAGGAAATGACCAGCGCAGCGAGCGTGCCCTTCGATCCGAAGGACCTGGAGTCAAAAGTCAAGGCCATGTACCGCGACGTCGCCACGAACCCGAAAGGCGAGTTTCATTTCGAGATGGGTCGATCGCTGGCGGAGCGGTTGGGCTACAGCAC
Organism: Mesorhizobium sp. M4B.F.Ca.ET.058.02.1.1; assembly: GCF_003952505.1. Classification (NCBI taxonomy): domain Bacteria; kingdom Pseudomonadati; phylum Pseudomonadota; class Alphaproteobacteria; order Hyphomicrobiales; family Phyllobacteriaceae; genus Mesorhizobium; species Mesorhizobium sp. M4B.F.Ca.ET.058.02.1.1. Next base: position 1,657,422 of record NZ_CP034450.1, read on the forward strand.
TGAAGACCTCGATCGGATACCGGCAGAGGCGATCGAATCGTTCGCTGGTGTCGGTTACTTTTTTCATCTCGCCGACGTGAAGCCGGGAGAAACTGTGATCGATCTCGGCAGCGGCTCCGGTATGGATACCTTCATCGCGGCGTTGCGGGTCGGCGCGACGGGGAAAGTGATCGGCGTGGATATGACCGACGAACAGCTCGCGAAAGCATCCCGCCTGCGCGACAGTCACAGCTTCGATAACATCACTTACATGAAGGGTTATATCGAGGACGTTGAACTGCCCGCAGGGATTGCCGACGTGGTCATCAGCAACGGGGTGATCAATCTTGCAACCGACAAGCAGGCTGTCTTTCAGGAAACAGCTCGACTGTTGCGCGCCGGCGGCCGTCTCGCCATCTCCGACATCGTCACCGAGGTGCAACTGCCGGAAAATATCGTGTGCAACTCGACGCTGTGGGCCGCGTGCATCGGCGGTGCCGCGCAGCAGGACGACTATTGCACGAAGATCGAACACGCCGGCCTTCGCGTGGTCAAGCGCGAGGACAATCCGGCCTACGAGTTCATTTCGCAGAACGCGAAGGGGGCTAGCCGCAAGTTCGGAGTCAAAAGCGTGTCGATCCTTGCCGCCAAACCCTGAAAGCTGGCGCGGGCACCAAGGGCTGTTAAGCTTTCACATATCGGCCGACCACCTATATGCCTAGAGGAAAAGCATGGGAGATGGTGATGGGCGCTCAATGCTGCGGAGCCGATCACGACAATCACCCGGCTACGGATGAAGACGCATCATACAGGCGTGTTCTCTGGGCGGTGCTGGGTATCAACTCAGCAATGTTTGCGGTCGAGATCGGCGCTGGCGTTGCGGCTGGCTCTGCCTCGCTACAGGCCGATGCGCTCGATTTCCTTGGCGACGCCGGCAACTACGCGATCAGTCTCTTTGTGGTTGGCATGGCGCTTCGCTATCGCGCCCTCGCAGCGCTGGTCAAAGGCGCAACCATGGGACTGTTCGCAGCCTGGGTCATAGGGATAGCGGTTTGGAACACGGTTCACGGCACGCTGCCAGGGGCCTTCACGATTGGCGCAGTCGGCTTTGCTGCCTTGCTTTCGAACGCTGCTTCATTTGGTCTTCTATGGGCCTACAGGAGCGGCGATGCGAATATGCGCTCTGCGTGGATTTGCACTTGCAACGACGTACTCGGCAACCTCGCTGTCCTGGCTGCCGCCGCTGGTGTCTTTGGAACCGGCTCCGGCTGGCCTGACGCAGCTGTCGCCGGCATCATGGCACCGCTCGCTATTCAAGGTGCAATCGTTGTCACCAGCCAGTCGCTTGCCGAGTTGAACAGCCGTCGCCCTATGTCGCCAGCTGAATAGGAGAACACGCTAGCCGAACTTCGGCTAGAGGCGCCCTGGCATTCGAAAACTGTGAATCGACAAGCGCGCCACTTCCTCGCCTGCTGACCCGGCAAACCAGGGAGGCGTAGATATGGCCTATTCATATCGGTGCAAGGACTACCCTGGAATGGATGCCTGTCCAGGATCGTTCACGGCTGAGACTGAACTCTGGAAACACATCGAGCTTCACGCCGCCATCGCTCATCAGGAGAACCCGAGCAGTGGTCGCCGGAAGACCGGCAACAGGTGAAAAAGATCATTCAGGCCAGCTAACCCTTGGCGGTCTGCTGCATTGCGATGGCAACAATCGCACCGGAGAGAAACGTCAAAGCGGCGATCGACGTGATCGCCCATGAGAGCCCGAAGCGATCGGCGATGAGGCCCGCGGAGAGCGCGCCGATCGCGTAGCCGAGGTCGCGCCAGAACCGATAAACGCTGAGCGAGCGGGCGCGCCAGCTTGGATGCGAGGCGTCGGAAACCGCGGCGATCAGGCTTGGATAGACCATTGCCGTTCCAAGGCCGAGCAGAAGGCTGCCGACGAGCCACCACTCGAACCGGCTGGTAGCCGCGGTGAGAAACAGGCCGCCGGCCTGAACCCACATTCCGGCGACGATCAGGCCTTTGCGACCCCAGCGATCGCTCAAGGGGCCGGTGACGATCTGCAGGATTCCCCAGGTCGCGGGGTAGATCGCCTTCAGGATGCCGATGCGCTCGACGCCAAGCCCGAAGGAGGCGAAGAACAATGGGAAAATACCCCAACTCATGCCGTCATTGAGATTGTTGATGAGGCCCGCTTGCGATGCCGCGAACAGATTGCGGTCCCTGAACGAGGTCAGTGCAAATACCTCCCGGAAGCTGATCGGCGCGGATTGTTGTCTGTGAGCGGATGCCTCCAGCCGGAGGTGGTCGCGCGTGTCGCGGATGAGCACGATCGACAGCACGGCGCCGATTACGGCGTAGCCTATGCCGAGATAGATGGGCACGGGACGCAGACCGTACCGCGAGGCAAGATAGCCGGTGAGAAACGCCGTCACGCCGACCGCCAGGTAACCGGCAAATTCATTGAGGCCGACGGCGAGGCCGCGCGATTTCGGGCCGACGAGATCGACCTTCATGATGACCGTCATCGACCAGGCGAGCCCCTGGTTGATGCCGAGCAGCGCATTGGCCGCAATCACCCATCCCCAGCTCGGGGCCCAGATGATCATGAACGGAACCGGCAAGCCGACAACCCAGCCGAGGACGAGAACGCGCTTGCGTCCCCAGGTGTCCGCGAGTTGGCCCGAGACCAGATTGGCAAGCGCCTTGACCACGCCGAAGCTGACGATGAAGGAGACGACGAGTGTCGTCGAGGCGATGCCGAACTCTTCCGACCCGATGAGCGGCACGACTGTTCGTTCGAGCCCGACCATGCCACCGACGAAGGCGTTCACCAGCATGAGCAGGGCAAACTGCCGCCAGTTTTCCTTGAGCCCAAGCCTGACAGTCGAGCCTGGCGAAACTGATGCCCCCTCGTTCATTGCTCAGGCCGCGGCGGCGGCGAGACCCGCGTTGGCGGCACGGTTGCGCGCCGCCTCCGGCGGCGGGGGCGGTATGTCCGCGATCATCGTGGCGACGAAAGTGTCCTCGTCATCAATGCGGAACGCCTTGTTGAAGCGCTTCTCGAAGCCAATCGTCGATGTCGGCTTGCCGCTGAGCGAGCGCCCGCAGACCGAGCCGGAGTAGGCGCCGGGCAGCACTTCGACGTGATCCGGCAGTTGCTTGAGGCGGCGCACGCTCGAAAACAGCGTCCGCGCGCCGTCCTCGGCACTGGTTGCAAGTTCGGTTCGTCCGAGATCGCCAACCATGAGAGTGTGGCCCGTCAGCACGAACCATGGCTCGGCCGCGCGTGTCCTGTCCGTGACCAGGAGCGAGATGTGCTCCGGCGTGTGCCCTGGCGTGTGCATGACGGTCATGGTCACGTTGCCGAGCTCGACTACCTCGCCGTCCTTGGCGCGTCGAAATGGGAAACCGGCTTCCGCGCCCTCGAACAGCATGTATTCCGCGCCGGAGGCTGCGGCGAGCGTCCGCCCGGCGGAAATGTGGTCGGCGTGGATGTGCGTATCGACCACATAGAGAATGCGCATGCCGGTCGCCTCGGCAACTCGAAGATAGGGCGCGATATCGCCTACCGGATCGACGACGGCGGCTGCCGACTTGCCTCCGCATCCGAACAGGTAGGATGCAGCGACGGGATCGGAATGGAGGAACTGACGGAGGATCATGACTCTTGCACTCCCTGCCTCGCCCGAGATAACATTCAATTATTCTGCTGAATGTTCCATCGAGAAGAATGCATGTCAAGCATCGGACCAAAACAGGCGGTTTTCGCCAGCCTTGCCGAAGTGGCTCAAGCTCTCGGGCATGCGCACCGGCTGGAGTTGCTGGAGCACCTCGCCCAGGGTGAACGGAATGTCGAGGGGCTTGCGGCACGGGCGGGCCTCAGCTTTGCCAACGCCTCGCGCCACCTTCAGATCCTCCGGCGCGCGCACCTTGTCGAGGCGCGGCGGCACGGCAAGCATGTGCTTTACCGTCTTGCCGGAGATACCCAGGTGGTTGAGTTGATGAAGGCCTTGGGGCGCGTGGGCGAGAGGAACGTCGCCGAGGTCAATCGCGTCATGGCCGACTACTTCCACGCACGCGACGCGCTGGAGGCTGTGTCGCGCGAAGACCTTGTCTCAAGACTGCATGACGGTCTTGTCACGGTTCTCGACGTCCGGTCGGAGGACGAATTTGCGCTTGGACATCTTCCGGGGGCGCTCAACATTCCGCTCGCTGACCTTGAACGCCGGCTGGCGGAGCTTCCCGCCAACCGGGAGGTCATCGCCTATTGCCGCGGTCCTTATTGCGTTCTGTCCTTCGAGGCTGTCGCGTCATTGCGGGCGCGTGGGTATGTCGTTCATCGGCTCGAGGACGGCTACCCCGAATGGAAGGCTGCGGGCCTTCCGGTTGAGGTGGCGGCCTAAGGTGGCCCCGCACCCTTGGGCCTTGTCCGGGACGGCTACGCCGGGATGGGCGCGGAATATTTGGCCTTCAGCCATGTGTTCGACGGTCCGCTGCTGTAGTGGCTGTCGGCGCGCTTCGAGACGATGCCTTCGAGCCCCATCTTCTCGGTGGCGCGGATGATCGCCAGCGCACTGCCCGCGAAATGCTCGCTGTACCGGATCTTGCCGAGGCCCGGCTCGACCAGTTGCCACAGCGCCTGCTTTCGCTGCAGCAGGGGCAAGGAGGCCAGATCGCGACCGTCGAGATGGAGGATGTCGAAGGCGACGAACACCAGCCGGCTCGGCTCGTTCCAAATCGCGGCTTCCAGCGCAGGGCAATCGGGAGCGCCCTGCTCGCCTGGCACAATGACCTCGCCGTCGATAATGGCAGCCCGGCATGGCAGCTCGACTTCCAGCGCGATGGGCCAGTATTTCGTGGTCCAGTCGCGGCCGTTCTTGCTGTAGAGGCGCACGCCGCCACTGTCGATGATGATCTGCGTCCGGTAGCCGTCGAGATAGACCTCGTGAACCCATCCCTCATCTTCGGGCGGCTGCTCGACCCGTGTCGGGATCTGCGGCGGAATGAACTCCAGCCGGCCGCTTTTGACCTTGGCTCGCTTACTCAATGACGCCACCTTTGACCGCCAGCGGCGGCTGATCGGCACAGGCAGCCGGACATTCCCCCAACCGGAACGCCTGCCGCCTGTGCCGAGCCCCCGCTAAGCCACTGTGGCCGAGCCCCCGCTAAGCCATCTCGAACATCTACGAACGAGGCCGGATTGTCGTTAGCTTCGCATCCCAATACTTATCCTGGCGTACATATCTTGCTCGGCACGGCGCTCCAGCGCCGTCCCGACTGGCCTGTGCCATCCAGGATTGCCGCAGGCCCCGCTCAGTCCCTTGGACAATTCGGGCGTTGGTCTTCCGGTAATGCCGGCCTGAAAGCCAATAGGCCCTAGTCCATCAAAAGCACCAGGGCCGGATGCAGCTTCTTCAGATTCGGCAATGATTTCGATTGCCAGGGTATGTCGGGCGTTCCGCGCACGACGAGTCGAACATCGGGATGCTTGCGCACCTCGATGGTAAATTTCGCAAGCAGGTTGATGCCGGAAGAGTTGAGAAAGTGAAGGTCCTTCAAATTGAGCGTAATGGACGCGGGATTTGTGGCGAGAACGCCGGTCGCCAAAGCCATGATAGGCGCGCCGGCCTGTGAACTGGCGAGCCGCATTGAACCGTCGAAAAAAATATCGCTTCCTTCAATCCACACGCGGTAGTCGTCGGTTTTGATTTCCATAGCCTGGCTTCGTTTCATCTAGTTTTGAGTTTGCGAGATCGGTATGGAGGCATATGTCTCCAGGCAAACCCGATCGCTTTCGTCCGCTGAGCTGAATATCCAGGCCAGGCGTGCGCCATAGTCGCTCATCAAAGTCAGCAGTCCGAGCCCGGAGCCCGACATGTCGGGGTTCGCGGCATTCGCTTCTATTCGCTGTATCAGCAGGTCCTTGGGATCGCCAACCGTGATGTCCGCCAGTAGACTTTGGAATTCGGATACGTTTTGACCGTCGACGTCATTCGACACCTTGAGCTTGAAGCATTCCGAATCCATCGACGCCTCGATCACGATCTCACCTGGCGCGCGGAATTTGACAGCATTTTCGATGAGCTCGTTGACCAGATATCCGATGCTATGACGCACTTCCATGTAGTCATTGCGAGACGACTGAAAGCGCAACGCGAAAAGATCGGCGATGAAGTCCGAGGTTGTTGCGCAATGACGCCAACTCAGGTCGAGAGGTCCGTCGAACAGCCGCACGCGACTGACGTTCTCCCTCATCCCGATTGCAATGTCAGGGGTACCGAATAGCGCTGTCATTGCCTACGTGTGCCTTATGATCACTAGGGTGATGTCGTCGTGGATCTTCTGGATTCCGATATGGGCCATCAGATCGTCGATGATACCGGTTTTGATTTCCTCGGCGCTCCTGCCGTGACGTCTTTGCACGCTCTGGGAGAGCCGCTCGAACCCGAACAGTCTTTTGTTTTGGTCTTCCGCCTCGGTCACACCGTCGGTGTGCAGCACGATCACGTCGCCGCTCCCGAACTGGATGTCACGCGTGTCGATGAACTGCGAGATGTCGCTCTCCAGACCAACCGGCAGACCCAGATCAAGCGTATCAATGCGTTCGACTTCCCCATCCGCGCGCACGACGAGAACGTCCTCATGCTGGCCGGATAGCGTTACCCGCTCATCCTCGAAGTCAAGAAAGGCCAGCGAGAGATGCTTGTCGGTGTTGGTCCGCTCGATGTTCTTGTAGATTGCTTTGTTCAGCCGATTCAGAAACTGGTGCGGATCCGCTTCGTTGGTCTCCTGCAGCGCGCGCGCAACCGATTGGACCATCAGCATCAGCACGCCGCTCTCGAGACCATGGCCGGTCACGTCGCCGATGCCGATCTTGACCCGCGATCCGTTCCGCAGGACGTCGTAGTAGTCCCCGCCGACCTCGTCGGCCGGCCGCATGTAGGCTGCGATCTCCAGCCCCGGAATCGCTTCGAGTTCGAATGGTTTCGGCAAGACCATCATCTGGATCTGCCGGGCTACCGCGAGTTCGGCACCGAGGCGGACGTTCTCGTCCCGCAGCTTTTCGTTGAGCGCGGAAATCTCCAGATTTGCGTCGCCGAGCTCCCTGGTTCGTTCGTCGACGAGTTGCTCGAGGTTCTCGGTATGAAAGCTGATCTCCTCAGCCATGCGGTTGAAGGCGATGCCTGCCGCTCCAACCTCGTCGCGCGTTGGAATGCTCACGCGCACGGAATAGTCCTTGGACTGGAGCCGCTGGGCGGCGCTGGCAAGCGACCTGAGGCCGGCGGTGATGCGCTTCGAAATCCCGAGCACGGCCGCAAAGACAATCAGAAGCGAAACGACGATCGCGGCGACCTGGAAGATCAGGATACGATTGGTTGCGCGGGAAATACTCTGTTGCGCGGCGACGAGAGACGCATAGATCTCCCGTTCGGGGACGACGATCCCGACCGACATCATTTCGGACTTGATCGGTCCCGAACTCCACAGATTGGTCGGCTTCAACCTCTTGAGGACGACAATGTAGGGGACGCGTTCGCCGTTGTTGTCGAGCAGGATATGCTGAATGACACCGTCATTGTTCTGGTCGAGGGGCAGCGACGCGATGGCGGGCTGCGTGCTGCCACGCAGCGACCTCTCCAGGCCGGTGACGCCCTGCGTGCCTGCATCGCTCGATGAAGTCAGGCCGATGATCGCCTGGCCCGACGGATTGATCGCCACCACGTTGCCGGTCGACATTGTGAGGAAGCCGAACCCGGTTTCGGCGATTTTCACACGTTCGACGACTTCCGCGAGCTGATCGAGCGTGATATCCGCCCCCGCCGTACCGGCGATACCGGTGCGATCTTGCGTCCACAACGGCTGGAAAAAGCTGACGATCAGCTTTCCCGTGATTGCATCGGTGTAAGGCGCTGTCTGGGTTATGTCGTCAGGGACCGGACGGGAGGCTGGATCCCTGGCCCATTGCTGCCACGACCCATAGATTCCCGGAAAGAAGAACTCCCAGAACTCCGCCTTGTTGTGGCCCGGATAGAGCCGGTCGAAGGTCTGTGCCTGGTCCGTATAGGGCACCGTCCTGAAGATCGGCCGTTCCTTTGGACCAATATAGTACATCTGCAGTTTGGACGCCCCGCTGGCCATGAGGGTCGGCGCGACGAGATCGATCACGGTACTGTCTTCTATTTCCTTCTCGACGCCCGGCAACGGATTGTGGTCGGCCCCCAATAGGTAACCCCAGACACTTATCACGGATGGCGAGCCCGGCAGATTCTGCGCCCAATCGCCCTTGGTGTCGTAGACGACCTTCACGGAGCCGGGCGCCTGATGCGACAGCGTCGCTCCGACCTGTTGCTGCCTGCCTGGGTCGTCGATCTGGGCCTGCAGCACGCCGGCCAAGGCCTTGACGTCCCCGTGAACGCGATCGAGCAGCAGGTCGACACTTAAGGCCGTCGATTCGGCATAGGAGCGAATGTATTCCTGGTTTGCGGTCGTCAGGCCCTCACCGACTTCCGACGTGGCATCGCGCGACAGCTTTTGAACGTTCCAAAGCGCCAGGCCACCGCTCATCAGGAGGTCGAACAGCACCGCGCCACCAACGACCAGTACGAATTTCGCTCGAAAGGAGCGCATGCCGAAGCGTGGTGTAGGCTCAGCGTCGGCTTTCATTGCGGTCGCCGCCCCGATGCGACCCAGATCGGCCAGCCCGCGTAACCCTTGGGGTGGAGCGCAGCGAAAATGTGGTCCTGGAAGCCCTGCCGGAACCGTGCAACGAACTCCGGTCCGTCGCCACGTCTGGTCGCCATCTCGCCTGCATAGACATCCGCCCAAGCTACAATGACATCGGCGAAGTCCTGCGGGTCGCCGTCCAGGTTGGTGACCATGAAGGTCTCGACACGGATGTCTTCGAATCCGGTTTCGAGCAGGTATCGCCTGCTTTTGGGCCCAAGTTCGACGTCCATCTCGAAATGCCCGAACAGCTTCGCCACCTCGTTGTAGGTCCAACGAATGCTTTCGGCGCGCGGCTCGCCGAGGCAGTGCGAATTCTTCTCGTTGGTAATGTAAACCCGCCCGCCTGGCTTGCAAATGCGGTAGAGCTCCTTGAGGATAAGTTCAGGTCGATTGAAGATTTGAAGGGAATGTCGGCAGGTGACCAAATCGAACTGCGCTTCGTCGAGCAGCATTTCCGACGCATCGCCATAGGTATATTCGATACCCCGGATGTCGAATTCCTGCATCACCTGTCGAGCATAGTTCAGGCTTGATATGGAGTGGTCGAGGGCGACGATCCGCGATGGCTGGAACTCCTTCTGCACGAGCACGGCGAAATCACCGATCCCGCAACAGATGTCGGCCATGACGATCCCAGGCCTCATGCCGTGTCGCGGCAAGATCGCGCGCTCGTGGCGCCAGGTCATCTTTGTCTGTGTGCGCAGGATTGGAACAAAACCGCCTTCCTCAAGGAAGCCCTGTCCCGGATAGAATTGGCTGTCATACTGCTCGACCGTGATGTTCGGTTCGATTTTGCTCAAGCGCCCGAATTTTCGCGAGGTCCATCCAACGACGCTTGATGTGATGACGACGAATTTGAGATCGGGTCGAGCGCGGCAGGCGTCGATGATGATCCTCGAGAAGGCGTAAAATGCAGCGTTGTTCATCTGCGTCAGGCGCCTGACGTTGACATAGAGAACGCCGCGCACACGGCCGATCGCATCACGAAGCAATGCCAGGCTCGTCCCAAGCTCATCGATCGCCTGAGGCCGGACCACCCCCGATATGGAGAACTCCTGGTTGTTGGCGTCGTATTGCGCCTTGAAGCGCGGGAGAAGGTTGTAAGGGCTCAATGTTGCAGGCCCTCAAGCGGAAGATCCACGATAAGTGTGATCGCATCGCCGTCGGCTTCCTCGACCCTGAGCGTCGCGTTGTAGTCGACAGCCAGTTCCAGCAGTACGACCTCCCGGCTGGGCGCGAGATCTCCGGAAACAGAATTAAGGTATCGTTCCCTGGCCTCGTATCCCGTGACCTGGCTTACGGCTTCCTCGTAGAATTGGCGCTCCTCCGGCACGCAAGGAAATGTCAGTTCGATCCGGTCCGTCGCGCCATGGCGAGACACCCTGCACGCCAGTTCGCCGTCGGCATGGCGCGTACGAAAGGCGATTTCCAGCAATTCGTTGAAGGCAGAGGAAAAGAGATTTGAATGGCGGACCGAGTCGGATCGATTTTGACTGATCATGCGGGCCATATATGTCGAGACGTAGTCGCAGTGTCTCCAGGCGGAGACGAAAGTCCTGATCTCCATGTCGATCTGGATCATCGGCTCGAAAGTCGGCTCGCCAGCCAAGTCATGATGAACGGATCCCATCGGCGTCCTCTCTTATTCCATCCGTAGTTGAGCCTGGTGGCGCGATGAGCCGGTTCCGCACGCAGGAATTGCGCGGCACGGGCCTCGTTGGTTTTTTACCACTCTCCGCTTTACAAAGGGTGCAAGGCGCTACACTGCCCGATTTGATCCCTCCATCGCCCGTATCCCCTTCGGCGGGGACCTCCTGATGAAATCGCTTGTTGCCTCGGCACCGAGCGGCCGGCCGAGGAAATTGCCCTGCAGGCAATCGCAATTCTCCTTGATCAGCCACCGTGCCTGTGCCGACGTCTCAACCCCCTCGGCGGTGACGCTTATTCCCAAGCCGTGCGCCAGATTGATGATCGATCGCACGATCGTCTGGCCTTTGAGATCGGTCTCCAGGTCCGCGATGAAGTATTGATCTATCTTCAAAGTGTCGAATGGAAAATTCTTAAGATAGCTCAATGATGAATAGTATGTTCCAAAATCGTCGAGCGAAATTCGTATTCCCAATACGTTCAGAGTATTCAACGTGTCGATATTGTCGATTGTCCTCTCAAGAAGAACCGTCTCGGTTATCTCAAGTTCAAGTCTGTCGGCTCGAATTCCAACCTCGTCGATGATCTGAGCGACGGTATCTGTCAGCGAACCGCTGAGGAACTGAGCCGGCGACAGGTTGACTGCGACCGTCAGCGAAGAAGGCCAACTCAATGCCTGGCGACAGGCTTGCTCGAGCACCCATCGACCGATCTCATCCATCAGACCGTCGGCTTCGGCGATCGGTATGAACACGCTGGGTGGAATGACCCCGATCTCGGGGTGCCGCCACCGCAGCAGCGCTTCGAAGCCGATCACCGACGAAGGAGGCCGAATGAGCGGCTGATACTCCAGATAAAGCTCGTTCCGCTCCAGCGCGGTTCGAAGGCTGCGCCTCAGATTTTCGCGTTGCTCGAGCAGGAGCAGCATCGAGCGGTTGAACGTTCGAGCGCAGCCGCGTCCATCTGTCTTGGCTGCATAAAGAGCAATGTCGGCGGCTTTCATCAGTTGCTCGCCATCTGTCCCGTGCTCCGGCCCGAGAGCAATTCCGATACTCGAGCCGACGAAGACAGGAATGCCGTTGATGACGAACGGCTCCTTGAACGCGTTGACCAGCGATCCGGCGAGGCGCTCGGCTTCCGCGGGCTGCTCCTTGCCCAATTGAATGACGGCGAACTCATCGCCGGCATACCGGTAGGCGGATTCGCCGTCCTGCAGCGCGTCACGAATTCGACCTGCCGCAAGTTGAAGAAGCGTGTCACCTGCTCCATGGCCGAGCGTGTCGTTGACCGCTTTGAAATCATCAAGGTCGATTTGCAGCAAGGCGGCCTTCGGCTTTGATCCGCCTATGACCGTCAGCGCTTGCTGCAGCCGCTCGCCGAATCGCCGCCGATTCTGCAGTCCGGTCAGCACGTCGTGCGTCGCCTGATGGAGCAGAATTACATGCTCCTGCTCATCCGCCGCGCTCCGCCCGCCGCGCTCCCTTGATTCGATGATTCCCGCACCATCTGCTGTGCCGAAGACGAAAACGGACCGGGGCGCTTCGCCCGCCGATCGCGGCAAGTCGATGCTTGCCGGAGAACCGCCCTGGAACACCCGAAGAAATTCGTCGCGACAGCTCGCATCGAGGAAGCTCGGGTAGATCTCCCAGATGGCGGCGCCCAGCGCCACCGCGCTTCCGTATATGCGTTTGAGGCTGGCTGCGTAGTGCGTCAGACGGAAGTCGCGATCATAGAACGACATAAGTTCGGTCGTGTTCGCCAAAAGGTCTGGGAGAAGCGCCTCGCCGGCACGTGGAACATCGCTTGAGGAAAGCCCCTCGTTCTCCGTACCGACGCCTGATGCCTCTGGGCGCAAGAGCCACCTCCATAGGCGGTGAAAATTTCCACGTCCCCCAGTTTAGAAATAGCATAACCGTCAAGCTTGGCAAAACTTTCAGCTCACTGTCTTAACAAGCGCCGCATGCAGCGCAATTGCGATGCATGCGGCGCTTGGATTGGCGGCAAGTTATCGATAACGATGAACAGTTACGATTCGTTAATAAACGGAAATCGGCGGCAATTTAGCTATGTGACTGATGGCGCGGTGGTGGCGATTCGAAATATTGTGCGCCATGAGGCGAAGCAGCCTCCCCCCGGCAAGCTCCGTTTTGACCCTGGACTCAGCTTCCGAGCGCCTTGAGCCAACCTTCAAAGGACGGGGCCTTGTGGTGTTCAGCAAGCGAGACAGACTGGGCGAGGCGCGGCAACGCCACGGAACTTCGGACTTCGCGGGGGCTGTAACCGAATTCCTTGCTGAATGCCCGGCTGAAATTGGCGGCTGAGCTAAACCCGACGGCTTCCGCAATATCGACAATGCGCCGGCTGTCCGCCGGATCGCCAAGCGCAGCATGGGCTGCCAGAAGTCGGCGACTTTGTATGTAGTGGAGGACACCACCGCTCGGCTCGAACAACTGATAGAGACGGGAGCGCGAGACGCCGAGCGCCCGGCACATTGAATCCGGCGTCAGATTGGCCGCATCCAGATTGTTGTGGACGTATCGACGCGCCCGCTCCATCAGCGCGACACTCACCAATTGTTCGGTGGCTGCCGTATGTTCCGCCTGGGGCGAGAGGCAGGCAATGATCATGCTGCGCGTTGCGTGCACGATACGAGGCAGATCGTCAGCCGTGAGACTGCGCAGCCTTGCTTCTATGCTGTTGAGGTAGTCGAGCAAGAGGTTGGCAAAGTTGCCGGATAGAATTGAATTGTTCTTTGCATCCAGGGTTGCCGTCGCATCGGCGAACAAATCACGCGGCAAATAGAGAAAGAGACTTTCGGATTCCGTTGTCCGCCCGCGAAACGGGTAGCCAAGCGATCTGATCTCCAATTTGCCGGGCTCGTTTTCCGCAACGCGACGATCGACCTCCGTCCACGACCGGCCAGTACGTGGCAAGGCGATATACCAATGATCGATCGAACTCGACCGAAGCTTGGCGGCGGAACGCATATAGCTATGCGCTGGTGCACGCTGTTGGACGATCAGCATGCCGCCGAAGTTCCAGGCCGTATGCTCGGCGGGAAAGCCGTCGTCGAGCGATTTGTCATCCGGCAGCCTGACCTCGACAAGCGGTGCCATATGCGCCTGCCAAGCGGCGAATTGATGCTCTGGCGCCAGATCGAGCGTTGAAAATGGCAAGGGGTCGAGCGCCGGCGCCAGTGACCCGGCAACCTCATGGTGAGGTTGAGCTTCGCGCGGCCAACGACGTCGCTCACGCTCCGGCGCCTGCCTCGAACGCGCCTCGTCCTGCTTCTTAGCATCCATCGCAGGGTACCATATCCGAATCCGGTATACCCATGCGCCCACGTCAATCATGTGGTGTATCACAGGCACTTGGCAAGACTGGCGGAACTCAAGTCCACAGAAGCGGCCATCATCACGCTGGATTACAGTAAGAAATGCATTCCGAGACAAGTTTATGGATGTGACGATAACGACACTCTTCAACCCGGTGCGTATAGAATCCGGCATCGTGAAAGCGTAGTTGAGGAGGCCACGAGATGAACGCAAAGCTCAAAGCGGAAGCTCGCCGCAAGATCATTCTTGACGGGTACGTTAACAATGAACCCCTGAAAGATATTGCGGCCAAGATCGGATGCTCCCTGGCGAGTTTAAAGGTCAGCGCCAGCAAACTCGGGTGCACCAGGACGCCAAAGGAGGCGGCCGCATTTCGACGCGGCTTTCGTGTCCCGGAAGAAAAACGGCGTGATTACTATCAATTGATGATTGCCGGGCAGTACAAGGCCCACGAGTGCGCGCGGATCTTGGGCCTGCTAACGATGCAATTGCCTGGCCCAGAGTAGTCGTATGACAATACTGTTGCCGATATTGTTACTCGGGCTTTTCATCGCCTCGGCAGTTCCTCAGTAAAAGCCCGCCGCAAGCACGGGCGGCGGGCCCTGAAAGGTTCGCTCAAATGCCCCGTCGGCGCTTCAATCACACCTGCTTCTGCCCGCACGATCTGGCCATTTGCGAACGCGTGTTCGATCAGGTTTGCGTGGATGAACATCTCGACCCTTTGGGGCCGGATACCGAAATTCTGGCGGAAATGGTTGTGGCCATTTTTCGAAATGCCCACACCGGCGAGCGCGAACTGCTGGAGGCGGTCAGGTCTCGCTGGCGAAAGGTCGCGGGAACTGCGCATTAGAGCAATTCCGGGAAAGTGCAGCGGTTTTCCGTCCGGAATTGACGTCGATCTCGCCATCGCCTGAAGAGTTCGGTGCCTATTTCAGCGAAAACGCCGAACGGAATTCCTTCGTGTTGTTGCGGTTGGGATAGGCCTGGTCGGGCACCGGAACGCCGAGATGGGCGCAGAGCGGTTGCCAGCCGTCGCCCAGCCGGTGGACCAGCAGCCGCTCGCGCGGTACGGCCGCCATCACTGCCTCGACATTGGCTTCGTAGACGGCGATCGCATGCGCCCGGTCGTGCGGACGGCCGCCGAACACCTGCCTGGCGATCAGGGTAAGGCCGAGCGCGTCCTGGTCCTCGATCTGGCCGATGCCGGCCAGGATGGTCTTTTCGAAACTTTCCCACCAGCTTTCCGGCGAGCGCCAGGTGAGGATGACGCGGGCGTCCGGATAGGCCTTGATCAGCTCTGGCCAATAGTGCGCCGACGGCCAGTCCATGCAGGAATTGTAGCCCGAGAACAGTTCTTTCCAGTCCGGCGCCGCCCCTTTCGCCAGCGCGCGCCACAGCCGCTTCTGCTCCTCCTTGGCCATGACCTCGGACATGTGATGGCAGGGGCCGAAGCCGAGGATGGTCAGCGCCTCGCGCATCGAATCCGTTCCGGTCCGGCCAAAGCCGGTGCCGATGACCTTGATCGACATTTCCGCCCCTCCCCGCGTTTGGACCACGTGTATCAAATGCCGGCCACCACCATCCGCAGGCGATTGCCCTCCGGATCGGCGCAGTCCAGCCTGCCGGCCGCCTCGGCGAAGGGCACACCCGCCTTGCCGAGCCGTCCCGCCACAGCGGCAAGCTCGTCGGCGCCGGCAAGCACGACCGTGAAGCGCTCCAGCCCGGCCGCGCCGGGCGGCGGTTCGGTCAGCTCGTCGCGGGTCCAGATGTTGAAGGCGACCATGTGGCGGCGCCGATCGGTGCCGCAATCGAACAGACCGAAGGTGCGCGACTGGATGTGCGGCCTGAAGCCGAGCACGTCGACATAGAACGCCATCAGCGTTTCGGGCGAGCGGGCGCGCATATGGATGTGGCCAATGAAGGCATCCGCCGGCAGCCGCGGCTCGATCCGGCCGGAATCGCCAAGCGAGCGCGACAGGTTCGCAAGGTCGAGCGGCTCCAGCCCCGAATGCGTGCTGCCGTCCGTGGCGAGGAGCAGCACACGGCCGTCCGTCGTCTCCTCCCTGCCGGCCAAGCGTTCGGGTGTGTCGAAACAGATCTCGATGCCGTTGCCCGACGGATCGGAGACGTAGAGCGATTCCGAGACCAAATGGTCCTGGGCGCTGTATCTGAGGCCGGAAGCCTTGAGCCGGGCGGCGGCATGCGCAAGGTCGCGGCGCGTCGTGACATGGATGGCAACATGGAAGAGATCGCGCGCCTTCTGTGGCAGCGCGACCGCAGCACCTTCATGCAGCACGATCAGCGCCTTGCCGTCGACGCCGAGCCCGGCCACCGCGTCATCCTCGCCAAGCAGCGAGAGCCCGACCGCATCGCGCCATACGGGCAAGGCCGCCGCGATGTTGACCACCCTCAGATGAACCGGCCCGAGATGAGTGGCGCCTGCCAGCAATCCTTCGCTCATCGGCGAATATTAGCTGTGAACGATATGGCTGTCAGCAAGATGGAGGGGAGTAAGGCAGTAAGGGAGTAGGGCAGTAGGGGAGTAACGGAGGCATGGCTCTGATGCTCCCCAGTGCCTAGTGCCTAGTGCCTAGTGCCTAGTGCCCTACTGCCCTACTGCCCTACTCCCCTACTCCCTCCCTCATATCCCCGGTGGCCGCACATACCCATCCGTCAGCCTCGCCAGCGCCTTGGCGGCGGCAAGCAGCCTGAGGTCGCAGTGGCGACGGCCGACAAGCTGGGCGCCGATCGGCAGGCCATCGCGGTCGAGGCCGATCGGGATAACGGCGGCCGGATGGCCGGTCAGGTTGAAACGGCAGGCATGGCTGAGCGCCGTCCAGTAGGGCGTCTCGACGCCGTCGACCGGGATCGGCGTGCCCGTCTCGCGATGCTTGAAGGCGGTGCACATCATTGCCGGGCACACCAGCACGTCCCAGTCGCCGAAGAAGCGCTCCCAGGCGTGGATGAAGTCGTCGCGCCGGTTGAGCGCCGCGAGATAGGTAGCGAGCGTTGGCGAGTCTTGCAGCGGTGCCTGGAAGGCCTGCGAGTACCAGGTGATGAAGTCGGAGAACAGCGCCCGTTCGGCGGCGAAGTCATGCGAAGGCAGGGCCTCGCCCACCTTTGCGCCGGCGACGTCGATCGCGCCGGCAAAACCGGTAATCGCATCGGCGATGTCGCGGGCGATCGGCACGCCCGGGAATTCGGGCGCGAAGGCGACCCGCAGCCGCGACAGCGGCGGCTCGGGCGCCTCGTCGGTCGCTGCCGGCGGCACCTCGGTGTCCTGCCCGTCGGCGCCTGCAATAACGCGGTGGGCAAGGATGAGGTCGTCGACATCGCGCGCCAGTGGCCCGATGTCGAACAGCAGACGGAAGCTGCGCGGCATGTCGGGCGGATCGGCATAACTGCCGGTGATCGGCACCGTCGATTGCGTCGGCTTGAAGCCGCATATGCCGCACAGATGCGCCGGCACGCGGATCGAGCCGCCGGCATCGCTGCCGATATCCAGCGGCACCAGACCGGCCGCGACGGCCGCCGCGGCACCGCCGCTGGAGCCGCCCGGCGTGCGGGCGACGTCCCAGGGATTGCTCGTGCGGCCGAAGATCGGGTTGACGGTCTGCAGGTCGCGCAGCCGGGGTGGCACATTGGTCTTGCCGATGATGATCGCGCCCGCCTTGCGCAAGCGCGCGGCAATCGTGCTGTCGGCCGTCGGTACATGGTCGGCCCAGGCCGTCAGCCCGACCGTGGTGCGCATGCCCGCCGTGGCGTGGCCGTCCTTCAGGGTGACCGGCACGCCATGCAGCGGCCCGACGGCCTCGCCGCGCGCCAGGGCATCGTCGGCGGCCCTCGCGCCCTCGCGCGCCGCCTTCTCGTCAAGCGTGATGATGGCGTTGAGCAGCGGGTTGACGGCGGCGATGCGCTCCAGCTGCGCCTCCATCGCCTCGCTGGCGCTGACGCGGCGCTCGCGGATCGCGGCCGCCAGTTGCATGGCGGTGAGGAAGGTGGTGTCGGCGGTCAGGGCGTTTGTCATGCGCGCATCCTCCCCGGATTGGCCTTCGCCAATCGCCAGCACGGCAGCCTATCAAAATCGGGTTGCCCCATGGCCTTTCCCCCTGCCCTCATCCTACCACAAACGACAGGATGCGGTGAGGGGCCGGAAAGTTCGGTGGTTCAGTCGATCTTGTGTGGCCTTCCGGCGGAAAACGAACAACAATGGCCTGCCGCCACGCCGCACGATGGCGGAAAGAGTAGCAGGAGGAGATGCGAATGGACGAGCCCGATCGCTGGCGCAACATGGCAAGCGCGCCGAGGGATGGCAGCCGGATCCTGGTCACGGTGCGGCCGACCGAGCAGGGGCCGGCCGAGGTCGACATGGCCTATTGGTCGCGCGCCGACCAGCATGGCGAGGAAGGCTGGCGCTCCTCCGACTCCCAGCCGGGCCGCGTGGTCGAATATGCCGACCCGGAACTGAAATGCTGGATGCCGCTACCATCAGCCGGAAGAGGCTCGATGCCGAGCCCGTGGGAGGGCGACGAGGTGCCGCTGCTGGACGGGTCGGGGATTTAGGGCCAGTCTCCCCCCTTGAGGGGGAGATGTCGCCGAAGGCGACAGAGGGGGTCGCCGCGCGTGGAGCGCCAGCCTTGATCCGCCGCAGGAGGTAGAGCCCAGTCGAACCGACCCCCTCTGCCCTGCCGGGCATCTCCCCCACAAGGGGGGAGATGGCAGCTTCAACGGCTCACCCCACCGCCACCAGCACCTCCCCTGCCTCAACCTTCGCCGGGTAGGTCCTCAGATTGATACATGGCGGCAGGCGCCTGGCTTCGCCTGTGCGGTAGTCGAAGGCGCCGGAGTGTTTCGGGCATTCGACCTCGTAGTCCATCACCAGCCCGTCGGCGATGTGGACCGCCTCATGCGTGCAGAGGCCGTCGGTGCAGAACACCTCATCGTCGGGCGAGCGGAACACGGCGTAAGTCCGGCCCTCATGGTCGAAGCGGCGGGCGCCTTCCTGTTCGATGTCGTCGAGGCCGCACGCCTTGATCCAGCTGGTCATTTTTCTCACCGTAAGATTCGATCGCGGCAGGCCTCCGGGGTCACCCGGAGGCCCAGTCCTGGGATCAGTTCTTGTTCATGTACTCGGCCGCGTTGGCCGGCGTGACCAGCTCGAACGGCACGTAGACGACGCGGTCGACCTTCTCGCCCTTGGCGAGCGCGAGCGCGGCGTCGACGCCGCCGCCGCCCTGCCCGTTGGCGTTCTGGAACACCGTCACCGCAAGATCGCCGGCCTTCATCGCCTGCAGGCCGTCCTGCGTGGCGTCGATGCCGCCGACGACGACGTCCTTCATGTCGATGCCGTTGGCTTTGAGCGCCAGGATCGCGCCGATGGCGGACTCGTCATTGTTGGCGATCACGGCATCAGGTGCCGCGCCGGCGGTCAGCCAGTTGGTCATCAGGTTCTGCGCATTGTCGCGCGACCATTCCGACGACTGCTTGTCGGTGACCTTGATGAAGTTGCACATGTCGGTGGCAAAGACCTGCTCGACATCCTTGGTGCGCTGGAGCGCCGCCTGGTGCACCAGGCTGCCCATGACGATGTAGGCATTGGCGCCTGCCGACTTGCCCTTGGCGCGCAGCATCTTGCAGACCTCGAAGGCTTCCAGCGTTCCGGACTCGACCTCGTTGGAACCGACATAGACCTGTTTTTCCGGCAGGTTCGCCATGTCTGACGGTTCGAGGTTGACGAAGACCAGCGGAATGCCGGCCTTGGCGGCCTCCTCGCTCAGCGTCTTGGAGGCGTTGGTGTCGACCAGCGTGACGATGATGGCGTCGACGCCGCTGGCGATGAAGTTCTTCACCTGGTCGAGCTGCTTGGCGACGTCGTTCTGGGCATCCTCGACCTGGATGTCGGCGCCCTTCTCCTTGGCGCGGGCCTGCATGCCGTTCTTCAGCAGCGTCTGGAAATTGTTGTCGAAGTTGACGATCGAGACGCCGATCTTGGCGGCGAATGCGTTTGCCGGCATCGACATCATGGCGGCGAGCGCGGTTGACAACAGAAGTCTCTTCACGGGTTTCCTCCCTTTGGACTGGAGCGCCGGGTCACTCCGCTTCTTGATTTTCCGGCCCTTGCGGGATGGCTTGTGTGGAAAGCCAAAGGCCTTCTCACTGGGTGGATGGCCGAAGGCCATCTCAGCAGCGAACGGCCGAGGCCGTTCACGTGGCTGTCTGTTCGGGCGTCATTTGGCGGCGGCGTTGGCGCGCGCCTTCTTCTTCTCGTAGCGGGCCTGCATGCGGGCCTCGCCGTCCTTGCTGCCATCGTGGAAAGTGCCGAACCAGCGGTCGAACGGAATGAGGCCGTCGCCGTAGTTCACCTCGAAATGTTTGTGGTGCAGATAGTGGATATAGGCGTGACTATCGACGCTGGTGTTCTCGCCAAGCTCGACCTTGTCGAAACCGACATGGCCGGGGATCGCGCCGAAGCCGGCATAGTGGAGCTGGTAGAGCGCGAGCAGCGGGTTCGACGGGATGATCAGGTGCCAGAGCGCTACGCCGAGATAGCCGAGCTGCTCGACCGGATGCATCGACAGCGACGACCAGGGCGACGGGTTGACGGAGTTGTGGTGCACCGAATGCACCCATTTGTAGAGCGGGGGCCAGTGGATCGCCCGATGCAACAGGAAGAAATGCGTCTCGTGGATGATCGGCACCACCAGCGCCAGGCAGAACAGGTATACGGGATGCTCGGCAACCGTCAGCCACGGCACGTAGCCATTGGCATAGGCGTAGAGGAGCGCCACCTCGATTGCCGTCCAGATCGGCATGCCGGTGCCGAAGGTGCGCAGCATGTTGTCGAGGTTCTGGTTCTCGAAGAAGAAGGCTTGGCTTTTCTGCTCCGATGGCCATTTGCCGTTGTATTTGAAGCGGTTGCCCTGGGCCCTCAAAATGTAGAGTCGAAGCTCGAAAACGCCGAAGAAGACGAGCAGCGCCGCGCAGTTGACGAGGAACAGGCGCAGGATCCAGCCGACGGAGAGCGTCTTCATCACCTCGGCGTCGGGCAGCACGAAATGCCACCACGCCACGGCCGAAAGCGCGAACAGCACATTGTAGGGCAGGAAATAGCTCGGCAGCCATTTCAGCACCGCCAGCGGCCGCGGTGGGAAGACGAACAGCGGCGCGGTGCCGGCCGGCTCGTTCGGCGCCCAGTCGCCTCGCTTGTTGCGCGTGCCGTATTGCAAGTCGTCCATGGCTGATCTCACAGGCCCCGGTTTCACAAAGTTTGAGAGAGGGTGAGGAAGCGGTCGTAGGCGGCATCGTCCATGTCCACCTGGTGCTTCGCTTCCGGGTAGCTGCCGCCGGCGACGTCGCGGCCGAAGGCGCGGAAGGCGGCGATGCGCTTTTCCTGCAGCTCGGCCTCCAGCGTGAGGAAGTCGGCATAGCGCTTGGCGTGGCGCGGATAGTGGCCGGCATGGGTGCCGAGCACATCGCAGGAGAACAGATACTGCGTGTCGCAGGCGCTGCCGCAGCCCATGCCCATGGTGATCAGCGGGGTCGAGCGGGTGATGTGCTCGGCGAGCCTGACAGGCACCACTTCGACCTCGACGCAGGCCGCACCCGCATTCTCGATGTCCCTTACCGCGCGCAGCACCTTGAAGGCTTCTTCCGCCGTGCGCCCGACAGCGCGGAAATTCGTCCAGGTGGCGCGGTTCGGCACCAGGCCGACATGGCCGGTGACCGGGATGCCCTCTGCCGCCATAGCCTCGATGAAGCGCGGCGAATGCGAGCAATAGACCGCATCGGCGCCGCGCTTCATCATGGCGAAGCCAAGCCGCACCGCTTCATCGGGCGAGGCGACCGCGCCGTGCGGCATGCCGACGGAGAGGAAGGCGAAGGGTGCCGCCTGGCGGATCAATTCCAGATTGTGGTCGGGCTCGCAGGACAGGATGACGATGTCGCAGGCTACCGCGGCGGCCGCTTCGGCCGGCGTGTCAACATGCAGTTGCAGCCATTTGCGGCTGCCCTTCTGGCTTTGCAGGTCGCTGACTGTCAGCCGTCTCGTCACCAATGCATCCTCCCGTTCGCGGGCGGACGACCGCAGGTGGGAAAGAGCCCCCTCACCCGGATTGCCTGCCGATCTGTGAAGGACAGATCGGAGCCATCCGACCTCTCCCAAAAGGGAGAGGGAGATCATCGGCGCCGGCGCCCGCTTCTTCTCCGAAACGGCCAAAGCTGCGGACGAAGCGACCGGATGAGGGGGCGAACTTCACATGCCATCGCCCTTCCGTTCACGGGCGAGTTAGCACCGTGACGGCGGCGAAGGCTCGCGGTTCCTTGATCAAATCAGATCAAAGGTTCTCGGCGGTGAAGGTGACGAAGCGGATCGGCGGATTGTCGACCGGCAGGTCGTGCAGGTTCAGCGCCGCGAGCACAAGGTCGATGGCGCGGCGCGCCTGTGCTTCCGGCGACTGGTCGAGAACGACGTCCATCGTGCCCTCGCGCAAGGCGCGCGTGCTGCGCTCGGTCAATTCGTGACCGACGAAGAAGATCTGGCGGCCCCTGCCGTGGCGCCGCAGCACCTCGTTCAGCGCCGTGTTGGCGCCGCCGGCATTGTAGAGCCCGGCAAGGTCGGGCCAACGCACAAACGCCTCGTGCAGTTGCTCTGCGTTGCGGTCGCCATCGTCGAAGCCGAACAGCGCCGCCACCGGTTCGAACCCGTCGCCGGTCTCCATCAGATAATCGAAGAAGCCGCGCACGCGGTCGCGGTGGACGCGGTAGATCTGGCTGTGGCAGATGGCGACGACCTTGCCCGGCCGACGCTGCATGCGCGCCATCAACAGGCCGACCGTACGGCCAGCGGCGTAATTGTCGATGCCGACATAGGTGCTCCGGGTGCCCGATATCTGGGTGACGATCTGCACCGTCGGGATGTTGTCCGCCTCGAGTTTGCGGAGCGCCGCACTCACCAGCGGATGGTCCGGCACGGCGAGGATCAGCCCGGCGCGGCGCATCTCCGGATCGAGGATCCGCGCGGCGATCTCTGCCGGGTTCGCCTCATCGAGGAAGGTGCGGTGAACGGCAATCGAGCGGTCAAGCGTGGCGGCGATGCGCTCGAAGGCACGCGAGAGCCGCGCGAAGAAGGTGGCGTCCGGCCTGACCAGGATCACTTCGATGCGGATGACGCCGCGATGCGCCTCGGGCAGCCGGCGCGGATAGTCGAGCAAACGCGCCGCCGCCACCACCTTCTCGACGGTCTCGGGCCGCACTCCGCCCCTGCCGTTCAGCACGCGCTCGACGGTTGCCGTGCCGACGCCGGCACGGCGGGCGATCTCGAGGAATGTGGGCTTTGGAATGGCGAGGCTCCCCGCTGCAGCGACGCGAAGCCTAATCCTTCCGCCCTTGCGGGAGAAGGTGCCGTTCCATCAGCGAATGCCAATTGACAGCCCAATGGAAACGGCGCTGATTGGCGCTCGCGGAAATTGCGCCAGACGGGCGATTTCGACCCGTCGGGCATCACCCCCGGGAGGGTCTGAAATGCCAACGATCATCGGCCATCACAACATCACGAAAGGCGCCAAGCACTGGCTCACATCGCCGAAGCGCAAGGAGATTTTCGGCGCGCTCGGGATCACCAACATCCGCACCTTCGTCGATCCGCAGAACCCGAACCGGGTGGCGCTGATGATGGACGTCCCAGACATGGACAAGCTGGCGGTCCTGATGCAGAGCAAGGCAGCCGCCGATGCCATGGAGTTCGACGGCGTCGTACCGGAATCGCTGGTGATCCTGGTGGAAGAAAAGGGATAGCCGCGACGCGCCCTGGCTTCGAGCGCGTTCATCGGCCCCAGAATGTCTTGCTGAACTCGGCGTGGCTCTTCAACAGCGTCAGGGCGATGGAGTTGATCGGCGACATGGCATTGTTTGCCGGGCCGACATTTCGGTCGCATGGCCGCCGGATCAGGAAGAAAGTGCGTCCGACGCCCGCGACCAGCATTGCGGCAGGGGTCATGGCGGCCCACAGATCGAGCCGGCGCACGACGGATGCCCGGTCGGCTTGTTGCTTTGCGAGGTAGCGGGCCAGGGCGATGTCGTGACGCTGCAGGGCACCATACCCTTGCTGATCGTTCCAGGGATCGTCATGCCAGATGGGCCATTCGGTCAACGCGGGATGTCGCATGGTATCCTCCTGAAAGAGCTTCAGGGCGGACAGCCTCCCCGAGCGCCGTGAGGAATGCGTGGCAACCAGCGTGATGGAATCGTGAAAAACGCCCCGCCGGCCCAATAACAGTTGAAATAGAGTGAGCTAAGCGAAAGGATTGACCTCACATCGTGGCTGTGGCGGATCCGATGACCGGACCTCACCTCTATTTGCTGGGTGGTTTCGACTTTGCCGGCGTCGGGGCGGCGGCCCCGGCCTTCAGCCGCAAGGCACGCGCGATGGTGGCTTATCTTGCCTTGCAGGCGGGACAAGCCCAATCGCGCGAGAAGCTGGCTGCCCTGCTCTGGAGCCTGCACGGTGAAACGCAGGCGCGAATGAGCCTCAGGCAAGCCGTGTCGGCCGTCCGGAAGGCAATGCAAAGGTCGGGCGGTGGGCGCTTTCTGACCGAGGGGGCCAACATTGCGCTTCACCTCGATGACTTCGATTTCGACGTCGCTCGTTTCGAGGCGCTGGCTACAAGCGGCTCGATCGAGGATCTGGAGCAGGCGCTTGTGGTCTATCGCGGCGACCTTCTCGACGGCCACGGCCTGAAGGAGGAGCCGTTCGAGGACTGGCTGCGGGTCGAGCGCGAGCGCCTGCGGATGATGGCCGTTGCGGCGCTGGACAGGTTGGTCACGCAATACGGCACGGCAAACGACTTTGCATCCTGCGCGCGCGCGGCGGCGCGGCTGCTCGCCATGGAGCCGCTGCGTGAAGACATCCATCGCGCCCTGATGCGCTCCTTTGCTGCCCGGGGCCGGATCAATCTCGCGCTGAAACAGTACGAGCTTTGCCGCGACGCACTGGAGCGCGATCTCGCCTTGGCTCCTGAACCGGAAACCCGCCAATTGTACGAGACGTTGCGGGCGCGGCGAACGAAATCGGCGTCCCATCATTCGCTGCAGATTCCGGCGACCGGGACGGAGGGCAGCGTGCCCATCGCTGCGCCAACCCACTACGTCAAATCGGCAGGGATCAATATTGCCTACCAGATGACCGGTGACGGGCCGGTCGATCTGCTCTACGTCCAGGGATGGGTCTCCAACCTCGATCTTGCCTGGGGATCGCCGCGCTACGCCCATGTGCTCAGGCGGCTCGGAACCTTCTCGCGCCTGATCCGCATCGACAAGCGCGGCACCGGTCTGTCCGACCGCAATGTCGGCCCGCCGACGCTGGAGGAGCGGATGGAAGACGTGCGCGCCGTTCTGGATGCGGTCGGCTCGAAGCGCACGGTGCTGTTCGGAAGCTCCGAGGGCGGGCCGATGTGCATGCTGTTCGCCG
Organism: Mesorhizobium sp. M4B.F.Ca.ET.058.02.1.1; assembly: GCF_003952505.1. Classification (NCBI taxonomy): domain Bacteria; kingdom Pseudomonadati; phylum Pseudomonadota; class Alphaproteobacteria; order Hyphomicrobiales; family Phyllobacteriaceae; genus Mesorhizobium; species Mesorhizobium sp. M4B.F.Ca.ET.058.02.1.1. Next base: position 1,682,586 of record NZ_CP034450.1, read on the forward strand.
CCACCTATCCGGAGCGCACGGCGGCGCTGGTGCTCAACGGAACCTATGCCAGCGGCACATGGTCGAAGGATTATCCCTGGGCGAGAACCACCGAGCAGGTGGACGAGGACCTGGCCTCCGTCGAGCGGCAGTGGGGCAAGCCCGCCGAACTGCTCAACGCCGCGCCCTCCCTGTCCGAAGACAGCAGCGAGCGCGAATGGTTTGCCGCCTATCTCAGGAATTCGGCCTCGCCCGCCGATGCGATCGCGCTCTGGCGCTGGGGCACAGAAATCGACGTTCGCGATATCCTGCCCGCCATCCATGTTCCGACGCTGGTCATCCAAAGGACGGGCGACCGCTGGGTAAGGCCGGAAGAAGGACGCTACCTGGCAAGGCATATCGAAGGCGCCAGATATCTCGAGTTGGCCGGCAGGGACCATTTGATCTGGGGCGAGGACTGCGACCGCCTGGTCGACGAGATCAGACGCTTCGTCACCGGCGCCCTGCCCGCGGCTCCGAGCGAGCGCTTGCTGCTCTCGGTACTGGCAATCGAGATCGCGCCTGCCGGCGAAAAGGCGATCGGCCAACACGCCGAAGCGATTCGGGACGAGCTGCTGCTGTTCGACGGCAGGGAGATCAGGCGATCCGGCGACAAGGTGCTCGCTGTCTTCCAGCGGCCGACGCGGGCCATCCAATGTGCGGTCGCCATTCGCGAGCGCCTGAAGCCTTTGGCTGCCAATTTCCGCTCGTCGATCCACATCGGCGAGTGCGAGTCGCACGGCGAGGAGTTCAGCGGACTCGCCATCGAGGTCACGTCGCGGTCTCTGGACCATGCCCGGCCCGGCGAGATCATCGCATCGCGGACGGTGCGCGACCTGATCGTCGGCTCCGGCCTGGCTTTTGAGGAGCAAGGTGCCATGTGCGGCCCCCGGGTGCGCTGCAGTTCTTTTGTGTCGCCGCGACGCCCGTAAATGCTGGCGCATAGACGCCTTCGGCTGGATGGGTCGGCGGGACAGCCCGCCTTTGCCCTGCCGGGTGCCGCCGCATATGGGTTGGTTCGGTCGAAAATCGCGCCAAACAGACAACCACATGTTAGTCTGGGGCCACCAAATGCACCGTGGGGGATAGCAATGCTGGAAACGGACAAGGTGTTCGCCGGCTCTGTTCCGGAAAACTACGATCGCTATATGGTGCCGTTGATCTTCGAGCCGTACGCCGCGGACCTGGCGCAGCGGGCGGCGTCCCTGTCGCCCGGCGCCGTTCTGGAAACCGCCGCGGGCACCGGGGTCGTCACCCGCGCACTGGCGCCAAAACTGTCCCCCGCCGCGCGCTATGTCGTGACCGACCTCAACCTGCCGATGCTCGACCACGCCGCCTCGCGGCAAGGCGCCGACAGCCGCATCCAATGGCGCCAGGCGGATGCGCTGGCGCTGCCGTTCGAGGACGCCGCCTTCGACCTCGTCTGCTGTCAGTTCGGCGCGATGTTCTTTCCCGACCGCCCGGCCGGCTACCGCGAGGCAAGGCGGGTGCTCAAGCCCGGCGGACGTTTCCTGTTCAACGTGTGGGATCGCATCGAGGAGAATGAGTTCGCCGACGACGTGACGAATGCCCTGGCAAGGATTTTCCCGGACGATCCGCCGCGCTTCCTGGCACGCACGCCGCACGGCTACCACGACAAGGACCTGATCCGCAGCGACCTGGAGGCTGCGGGCTTCTCGCATGTGACGATCGAGACGAGGGCCGAACAAAGCCGGGCCTCCTCGCCGCGCATTCCTGCCGTCGCCTATTGCCAGGGGACACTGCTTCGCAACGAGATCGAGGCCAGGGACGCGGCAAAACTGGAAGCCGCGACCGACTGCGCCGAAGCCGCCATCAGGGACAGGCACGGCAGCGGCGCGGTCGCCGCCAAGATCCAGGCGCATGTGATCGTGGCGATGGCGTAGCGATAGGCCAATCGCCAACGTTGCAGAAAAGGCGCCTTCGGCGAAGCGCTAATCTCCCCCTCGTGGGGGAGATCAGCTGTTTCAACGCCTCAGAACAAGAACGCCGCCGTCGCCGGATCCGGCCCGGTGCGGCCGTCGGCGGAATCCATGCCACGGATGGTCTCCAGGTCGTTGCCGTCCAGCTCGAAGCCGAAGATGTCGAAATTGGCGGCGATTCTTTCCTGGTGGTTCGACTTCGGGATAACGATCAGCCCTTCCTGCAGATGCCAGCGGATGACGATTTGCGCCACCGACTTGCCGTGCTTCCTGGCGATCCCTTCCAACGTCGGGTCGGCCAGCAGGCGACCGCTGCCCAGCGGGCTCCAGCTTTCGATCTTGATATCGTGCCTGGCATGGAACTCGCGCTTGTCGCGCTGCTGGAAGCGCGGATGCAATTCGATCTGGTTGACGGTCGGCGTCACGCCGGTCTCGCCGATGATGCGCTCCAGATGGTCCTGGTTGAAGTTCGACACGCCAACCGACTTGATGCGGCCTGCCTTCTGGAGTTCGACGAGCGTCTTCCAGGCTTCGACATACTTGCCCTGGCTGGGCACCGGCCAGTGGATGAGGAAGAGATCGATCTGATCGATGCCGAGCTTTTGCATCGTGTCGTCGAAGGCGCGCAACGCGGCGTCGCGCTGGTGGGCACCGTTGCGCAGCTTCGAGGTGATGAACAGGTCGCCTCTCGGCAAGCTTGCCGCGCGGATCGCCTCGCCCACGCCTTCCTCGTTGCGGTAGCCCTCGGCGGTGTCGATCAGGCGGTAGCCGGCGTCGATCCCCCAGCGCACCACCTTGGCCGTGACGCCCGGATCGACCTGCCACACGCCGAGCCCGATCTGAGGAATGGTGGCGCCGTCGCTCAGTTTCAGCCGTTCAGGCATGCGTATGTCCTTCTATAATCATATTTGCCCCGCGCTCTATCTAGGCTGCGCTCCCGGCAATGCGAGTCGATGACGCGTTTGTGTATTTGCGGAACGGTCGGCGGCAAAGCGCACACGGCCCATTTCGACCGCACTGGAACTTTCTGCATGGCTAATGTTTTCTTAACCACCAACTCGCAGTCTCGACGGGAGCGCGTTGCAATGGCCTTGCGAAAACGTCTGCTTGGGAGGCGTCATGCCAATTCGTCGAAAAGCTCAGGACGCTGGTATTTTCGATCCGTCCGAACTGGCCTTGCTGGCAAGGGTCTTCGAACGGTTGAAGCTTGAAAGCGATTCCCCCGATCGCCTTGAGGGCCTGGCGTCCCGCATCCTTGCCAACTACATGGCCGGCATCGCCGACGAGGAAGAACTTCTGTCGCTGTCGAAGCAACCGCTGGGACGATAGACGCATCGCGGCGCGCCCGACTACCGGGGCAGCTTCGACGCCTCCCTCGCCCCGAACCGCAAGCCATCCATCAACAGCTTGACCAGCCGCCCCGAGCGGTCGCGCCAGTCGGGCGTGTTAGGCGCGGAGTAGATGCCGCCGAGTGCATGCAGCACGTCGGAGGCATCGACGTCGGCGCGGATCGAGCCGGCGGCGGCAGCCCGCTCGACCAGGCCTTTCAGCGCGCCCGAGACACGCCCGGACGTATCGGAGAACAGTGTCGAGTTGGTGGTGAGCAGGATGCGAAGGCTGGTCGCCAGGCCGCGCTTGGTGCCGATATAGTCGACGAAGCGCTGCATCCACAGCTCCAGCGCGACATCGGCCGGATGTTTTTCCGCCAGTTCCCCGGCTGCGCGACAAAGCCCTTCCACCTCGCGGCGATAGACCACCTCAACCAGATGCTCGCGCGTCGGGAAATGCCGGTAGAGCGTGCCGATGCCGACCCCTGCCCGTTTCGCGATCTCCTCCAGCGAGGCATCGACACCAGCCTCAGCGAAAGCCTGCGCCGCCACTTCGACCAGCCTGTCGCGGTTGCGCTGGGCATCGGCGCGCAGCGGCTTTGGCGCGGGCGCGTCTGGCTTCTCGTCGGCTGTCGCTGGCGGCCTTTCAGCCAATTTTGTCTCCACGAGTCGATTGGGGCTTGAACCCGACCGGGTCAGCCCCCACGTAAATAAACGGAGGCGCCTCCGTTTTAGTGGAGCAGCTTTATCATATAATCAGGGGGACCGGTATGTCACGTGTTGAGTGCGTAATCTCCCCCTCGAGGGGGAGATGTCGCCAAAGGCGACAGAGGGGGTCGGTTCGACCGGGCGCGACCTGCCGCGGCAGATAGAGGTTGGCGCTCTTTGCGAGACGACCCCCTCTGGCCTGCCGGCCATCTGCCCCTCAAGAGGGGAGATTAACACGCTCCCGTCACCCTTGCCCCTGCCCTCCCAAGCCCCATTTCCATCCGCCTAGCGTCCAGCAATTGGAGCCCGACGCCCCATGAATGACCAAGTCACCATCAGTCCGACCACGCTTTCCCTCCACCTCATCATCAACGGCAGCGACCACACTCTCGACATCGAGCCGCGCGTGACGCTGCTCGACGCGCTGCGTGACCGGCTCCACCTCACCGGCACCAAAAAGGGCTGCGACCAGGGTCAGTGCGGCGCCTGCACCGTGCATGTCGACGGCGAGCGCGTGCTTGCCTGCCTGACTTTGGCGGCGCAGGTCGAGGGACGCGACATCACCACCATCGAGGGGCTTGCCGACGCGGACGGCACGCTCAACGCCGTGCAAGCCGCCTTCCTCGATCAGGACGCCTTCCAGTGCGGCTATTGCACGCCGGGCCAGATCATGTCGGCGGTGGCCTGCATCCGCGAGGGCCATGCGGGGTCCGACGAAGAAATCCGCGAATACATGGCCGGCAATCTGTGCCGCTGCGGCGCCTATCCGCACATCGTCGCCGCCGTCCGCCAGGCAGCAGAGGGGCTCCGCTCATGAGAGACTTTTCCTACCTCCGCGCCGACACTGTCGAGGCCGCGCGCCATGCTTCCGCCCTCCCCGGCGCCATGCTGCTTGCCGGCGGCACGACGCTGGTCGACCTCGCCAAATGCGGCGTCGCCGAACCCTCGACCGTTATCGACATCAGCCATATCGAGGGGCTCAGCGCCATCGACGTCACCGCCGACCGCGCTATGATCGGCGCGCTGGCGAAGATGAGCCATGTCGCCGACCATGCCGGGATCAAAAGTTGCTTCCCGGCCGTCTCGGAGGCTCTGTGGCAGGCGGCCTCGGCGCAGCTGCGCAACATGGCGACCATCGGCGGCAACCTGATGCAGCGCACGCGCTGTCCCTATTTTCGCGACCCAGCCAACTTCCCGGCCTGCAACAAGCGCGCGCCGGGCAGCGGCTGCTCGGCGATCGGCGGGGTGACGCGGGGCCATGCGGTGCTCGGCACCAGCGAGGCCTGCATCGCCACCTATCCAGGCGACCTCGCGATTGCGCTCGTCGCCTTCGACGCCGAGGTCCATCTCGGCGAGCGCAGGCTAAAGGTCGAGGACTTCTTCCTCGCGCCCGGCGCGACCGCCGAGCGCGAGCACGACATCCGCCCCGGCGAGGTGATCACGGCGATCGAGATCCCGGGCTCGGCAGCGGCCAGACGCTCGACCTATCTCAAGGTTCGCGACCGCCAGTCCTACGAATTCGCGGCGGCGAGCGCGGCGATAGGGCTGGAGCTCGAAGGCGACGGTCGCACCATCCGCGACATCCGCGTCGCGCTCGGCGGCGTCGCCACCAAGCCGTGGCGCGCGCGGGCAGTCGAAAACGAGCTCAAAGGCAAGACGTTGACCGAGGCCACCGTGCGCAAGGCGAGCGAACTCGCCATGGAAGGCGCCGTCGACCATGGCGCCAACCACTACAAGATCGAGCTCGCGCCGCGCGTCGTCGCGCGCGCCATCCTCAATTTGGGAGAGACGGCATGACCGTTCATGAGATGAAACATGCGGCTTCGGACAGCGCCCGCCTCGAGGCGGTGGGCGGGCGGCTGTCGCGTGTCGACGGCCCGGCCAAGATCACCGGCGCGGCGCACTACGCGGTCGAGCAGCAACTCGAAGGGCTGGCGCACGCAGTGATGATAGAAAGCACCATCGCCGCCGGAACGGTGGTGGCCATCGACAGCAGAGCGGCGGAGACAGCGCCCGGCGTGCTTCTGGTGCTGACGCCCGACACTATCATGGAGTTGAAGGGCGCTTCGGATTGGCTCGGCAACCCGCCGTCGCAACAGACCTATTGCCCGCTTGCCCGCACGGTCACCTATTCCGGCCAGCATATCGCCGCGGTGGTGGCCGAGACCTTCGAGCAGGCGGTCGCGGCGGCCGCCCTCGTCAAGGTGACCTATGACGAGACGCCGGCGATCGTCGACCTCAGCGACCCCAAGGCCGGCGACGGCATCCCGATCGACGCCATGACCAAGGAGTGGGGCGACGCTCAAGGTGCCTTCGCCGCCTCGCCGGTGCGCGTCTGCGCGGCCTACAACACGCCGCGCGAATTCCAGGCGGCGATGGAACCGCATGGGCTGATCGCCCGCTGGCAGGGCGAGGCGCTCACCATCTGGGAGCCCAGCCAATGGCTGGACGGCATGGCGCGCACCTATGCCGAATGGTTCGCGATCCCGTTCGAGAATGTGCGGCTGGTCTCGCCCTATATCGGCGGCGGCTTTGGCTCGAAGGCGCTGGCGCTCGCCCACAGCGCGGTGGCGGCGGCCTCGGCGAAGATGCTCGGACGACCGGTGAAGCTGGTGCTGACCCGGCCGCAGAATTTCACCTCCTATGGCGGCCGCGCCGCGACCCGCCAGACGGTGGCGATCGGCGCAGACAAGGACGGCCGCATCCAGTCGATCGTGCATCGCGGCGTCAACGAGACGGCGGTCGATGGCATGTGGGTCGAGCCGCTCGGCTCCGTCACCTCGATCATGTACGCCACGCCCAACTTCTCCTCGAAGCAGAATGTGGTGCGGGTGAACACCGTGGTGCCCGGCGCCAAGCGCGCGCCGGGCGAGAACCCCAGCGCCTTCGGCATCGAATGCGCCATCGACGAGCTCGCCTATGAGGTCGGCATCGATCCGCTGGAAATCCGGCTGAGGAACTACGCCGAACAGGATCCGCACGCCAGGAAGGCGTGGTCGACCAGGCAGTTGCGCGAGGCCTTCGCAGCCGGCGCCGAGGCGTTCGGCTGGGGGAAGCGTTCGCCAATGCCGCGCTCGATGCGCGACGGCCACCAGCTGATCGGCTGGGGCGTGGCGGCCGGCACCTATCCGGTGCGGCGCGCCCATGGCGAGGCGGTGGTGAATATCCTCGCCGACGGTTCGGTCGAGGTCGAAAGCTCCTCCATCGACATGGGCCAGGGCACCTACACGATCCTGGCGCAGACGGCGGCCGAGACGCTCGGCGTGCCGGTCGAGCATGTGTCGGTGAAGCTGGGGGATTCCCACTTCGCCCGCGCCGGCGTCGCCGGCGGCTCGCGCCTTGCCGGCGTCATGACGGGCGCGGTCTACAAGGCGGCGAGCCAGGCGCTGGACGAGCTGATCGGGCTGGCGATCGCCGATCCGGGCTCGCCCTTCCATGCGCTGCAGGCGAACACACTGGTGGTCAAGGACGGTCGCATCGCCTCGCCGCGCGGCGACGGTCCCGAGATCCCGATCGCCGAGCTTCTGTCCGCCGTCGGTCGTGAACGGATCGAGGCCAAGGGCGATACCATGCCGGCGAACGCGACGGCTGAGGAGCGCTACCGGAACTACACCACCATCGCCGTGTCGATCCCGCACACCGAGGGCGACTATTCACGCCACTCCTGGTGCGCGCATTTCGTCGAGGTCAGGGTCGACGAGGATTTCGGCACGGTGCGGGTGTCGCGTGTCGTGTCGGCGCTGGATTCCGGCCGGCTCTACAATCCAAAGCTGGCGGAAAGCCAGTGGAAGGGCGGCATCATCATGGGCATCGGCCAGGCGCTGCTGGAGGAAGGCATGGTCGACCGCCGCCATGGCCGCATCGTCAACGGCAACCTCGCCGACTACATGATCCCGACCAACGCCGACATCCCGGACATCGAGACGATCTCTGTCGGCATCCCCGACCCGCATTCGTCAGTGCTCGGCGGCAAGGGCGTCGGCGAGCTCGGCATCGTCGGCGTCGCCCCGGCGATTGCGAACGCGGTGTTCCATGCGACGGGCAAGAGGATCAGGGATCTGCCGATCACGCTGGAGAAGTTGATTTAGGGAGGGTTCCGCTGGCGGAGAGCGTAATCTCTCCTTGCGGGGAAATGTCCGTCACCATAGCTTTTCGCCGATCTTCAGCGTCAGCCTTTCCTTACCACTCCAACCCAAACACCAGCTTGCCGAAATGCAGGCCGCCGGCGGCCATGTGGGTGTAGGCTTCGGCCGCTTCGTTCTGTGAAAACACCTTGTCGACGACCGGCTCGATGCCAGCGGCGGCAATGGCGCGGGTGGCGTCCTTGAGGTCTGACACCGATCCGGTGTTGTTGCCGATCACCTTGAGCGCCTTGACGATGATCGGCAGCAGATTGACCGTTGCCTCGGCGCCGGTAACGAAGCCGATGGTGAACAGCGTGCCGCCCGGCGCGGTGGCGTTGACCGCGCGGGCGAAGGTGGCGGCGCCGCCGGTCTCGACGACGAGGTCGGCGCCGAGGCCGTCGGTCAGCTCCAGGACCTTGCTGTCCCAGTCAGGCGTCGCGCGGTAGTTGATTAGGTGATCGGCGCCGAATGCCTTCGCCCGCTCCAGCTTCTCGTCCAAAGACGAGGTGATGATGACAGTGGCGCCGGCCGCCTTGGCAAGCTGAAGAGTGAAGATCGAGACGCCGCCGGTGCCGAGCAGGACGACGACCGAGCCCGGCCCGACATCGGCGGCGCGGATGGCGTTCCAGGCGGTGGTGCCGGCAATCGGCAGTGTCGCCGCCGCCTCGAAAGAGAGATGCGCTGGGACCGGCACGACCGAGTTGGCCGGCAGCGCGATATATTCGGCCAGCGACCCCGGCAGCGAGATGCCGCGCATCTGCGTCATCTCGCAAGGCCGAGGCCGGCCGCCGATCCAGCGCGGCTTGGCGTGGACGACGACGCGGTCGCCGACGGCGAAGCTGGTGACGCCCTCGCCGAGCGCGACGATCTCGCCGGCGCCGTCGGCGACGGGAATGAGCGGGAAGCGCGGCCCGGGATAGTTGCCGCTCGCCACCGCGACATCGACGAAGTTGAGGCTCGCCGAACGCTGGCGGATCAGCACCTCGCCGCGCTGTGGTTCGGGGGTGGCAACGACTGCGGCGCGGAAGGCGTCCAGCCTGGGCTGGCTCAGTTCGATGGCTTTCATGGGTTCACTCCGGTGTGATGATTAATCGGTTGAGTGAACCTAGTTGCTGCGCTATTTCTGGATAATCCTTGGCTTTCACATTTAAGTATTGCGCAATATGCAGCAATCCCACGAACCGGCGGCACTTGCCGAAATGGCGGCGTTTGCGGCCGTCGCCGAGGCGCGCTCCTTCACCAGGGCGGCCGTGCGGATCGGCCGCGACCCCACCATCCTGTCGCGGCGCCTGCATTCGCTGGAGGAGCGGCTGGGGGTCAGGCTGCTCTCCCGCACCACGCGCAGTGTGTCGCTGACCGAGGCGGGCGCCGAATTCCTGGTGCGCGTGCGCGCCATCCTCGCCTCGGTCGACGAGGCCGAGGCCGCCGCTTCCGCCCATGCTGGCGGCGGCCCGCGAGGCCTGCTCAGGCTGGCGCTGCCCGGCACGTTCGGGCGCATGTGGATCGGGCCGCTGTTGCCTCAATTCCTCGCCGAATTTCCCGATGTCCGCATCGAGGCCGAATTTTCCAACCGGTTCGCTGACCTCGTCGCCGAGAATTTCGACGTGGCGGTGCGGCTCGGCGCGCTGGAAGATTCGCGCCTGGTGGCACGCAAGGTGGCGACGCGGCGCCGGCTGCTCTGCGCCGCCCCCTCCTATCTCGCCAGAATGGGCAGGCCGGAAACACCGCAGGCGCTGCTCGAACATGTCTGCCTCGGCTTCTCAGGCTTCCAGACCTTTCCGGCCTGGGAGATGACCGACCGCGAGGGCCGGCACGCGCGCGTCGAGGTGTCGGGGCCGCTCGTCACCGACGACGCCGAGGTGCTGGTCGATGCAGCCGTGCAAGGCGTCGGCCTGATGATGAGCACCGACTGGCTGGTCGGCCGCGAGCTCGCCGACGGACGGCTGGTGCCGATCCTGGAGGACTGGACGCTGGCTGACGAGGGCGCGGTCTATGTCGTCATGCCGTCAGCCAAGGGCCAGGCCGCCAAGACCCGCGCCTTCGCCGACTGGATCGGCAAGCGCTTTTCGCCCGAGCCGCCCTGGCGGCGGGGTTGAGGCGGCCAGCAAAGCCTCACTTCGCCTGCCCCTTCAAAAACTGCCCGAGCAGGTCCACTGGCAGCGGGAAGACCACGGTGGAGGAGCGTTCGCCGGCGATGTCGTGCAGGGCTTCGAAATAGCGCAGCTGCATGGCCTGTGGCTCGGCCGCCAGCATGCGGCCGGCTTCGACCAGTTTCGCCGCAGCCTGCTGCTCGCCGTCGGCGTTGATCACCTTGGCGCGGCGCAGGCGTTCGGCCTCGGCCTGCTTGGCGATGGCGCGGATCATGCTCTCGTTGAGATCGACATGCTTGATCTCGACATTGGAGACCTTGATGCCCCAGGCGTCGGTGCGCTGGTCGAGGATCTCCTGGATGTCGTTGTTGAGCTTGTCGCGCTCGGCCAGCATCTCGTCCAGCTCGTGCTTGCCGAGCACCGAGCGCAGCGTGGTCTGCGCCAACTGGTTGGTGGCGGCCATGAAGTCCTCGACCTGGATGATCGCCCGCTCGGCATCGACGATGCGGAAATAGAGCACTGCGTTGACCTTTACCGAGACGTTGTCGCGCGAGATCACGTCCTGTGGCGGCACGTCCTGCACCACGACGCGCAGGTCCACCCGCACCATCTGCTGGATGAAGGGGACAAGGATGATGAGGCCGGGACCCTTGACCGCGGTGAAGCGGCCGAGCGTGAAGACCACGCCGCGCTCATATTCCCTGAGGATGCGGATGGCCGCCGAAAGGAACATGATCAAGGCCACCGCAACGACCAGATAGGCGACGTAACCGACCATCATCTTATTGCTCCGTTGTTGTTGCCATCGCGGCGCCTGACCGTCAGCACGAGGTCGCTGACATCGGTCACCTCGACGCTGTCGCCAGGCGCGACAGGTTCGTCGGCCCTCGCCCGCCAGCGCTCGCCCTGGGCCAGCACGTGGCCCTCGCCGCCCTGCCAGTCGAGCACCTTGACGGGGAGGCCGCGCATGACCTCGCCGCCGACGCGCGGCGGGTTTTTGCGCGCCGCCCAGACATAGGTTCCGGTGAGAAGCGCCAGCCCCAGCGTCAGCGCCGCGGCGGGGCCGATGACCGCCCATGACATGGCGAAGCCCGGACCCTCGACCTTGAGCAGCATGGCCGCGCCGAGCAGGAAGGCGGCGACGCCGCCCAGGCCCAGCACCACGGTGGGATTGAAGGCCTCGATGACGAGGAAGGCAATGCCGAGCAGCATCAGCGCCAGGCCGGCATAGTTGATCGGCAGGAGGTTGAGCGCATAGAGGCCGAGCAACAGGCAGATCGCGCCGATGACGCCGGGCGCCACGGCGCCCGGGCTGGTGAACTCGAAGATGATGCCGTAGACGCCGACCAGCATCAGGATGACGGCGGTGTTGGGGTCGGTGATGACGGAAAGCAGCCGGATGAACCAGCCGGGCTCCAGCGTCTCGACCGGCAGCCCCTTGGTCGCCAGTACCTTTTTCTGCCCGGCCACGTCGACGGTGCGCCCCTCGGCCAATTGCAAAAGCTCGGTCGTGTCGCGGGCGACGAAGTCGATGACATGCTCCTGCAATGCGGCGTTGGCCGACAGGCTCGCCGCCTCGCGCACCGCCTTTTCGCCCCAGTCGCCATTGCGCCCGCGCAATTCGGCGAGCGAGCGGATGAGCGCCACCGCGTCATTGGTGACCTTGGCCATCATCGCGTCGCCCGCCGCCCGCCCGGTGGCGTCCTTCTGGTCTTTGTCCTTCTCGCCGCCGGGAAGCGACGGCAGCCCGCCCATCTCGACCGGCGTCGCCGCGCCCAGATTGGTGCCCGGCGCCATCGCCGCGACATGGGTGGCGTAGAGGATGTAGGTGCCGGCGCTGGCTGCATGGCCGCCGGCCGGGGCGACATAGCCGATGACGGGCACCGGCGAGGCCAGGATGTCGGCGATCATCTCGCGCATCGAGGTGACCAGGCCGCCAGGCGTGTCGAGCTGAAGGATGAGGACCGCGGCATTGCGTTTGGCGGCGGTGTCGAGCGCCTCCTCGAGCTGCCTTGTGCTCGCCGGCCCGATGGCGCCGTCAATGGCGACGCTCAGCGCGACCTTGCCGGTCCCGTCGGAAGAGAAGGGAGAAACGACGGCCGCGGCCATGAGAGCAGCGGCAAGAAGGGCCACCCGCGCGAAGGTCACGCTCAAAGCTCCATGGAGAAGATATGGGTTGCATTTTGGTGAAGTCCAATGCGGGTGGTGAGGCGAAAGCGGCGCAACCGCCGATCTATCCCCTTGCGGGCGAGATTACGCGCTCGACCGCTTGCGCCAATCTCCAGCGCCGCGCCTGCGCTCGAGGGATCATGCCACGGCGTCATTTGTCCTGTATGGTCGCCAGATGGTCTCGACGGCCTTGGGGGGAAATCAATGCGAAGAATATTGGCGGCATTCATCGTCTTGGGAGCGCTGGCGGCCACCCAGCCGGCCCCCGCCGCATCCTGCAGCTGGAGCGCGAAGATGGAGGAGGACGAGGGCGGCAGCGTGCTGACGGCGTCGGTTTGCGGCGGGCCGAAGGGTGGCGCGCATCTGATGCTGACCTGTTTCGGCAAGCCGACGCTGAGCTACGACCTCGGCGAGGCCGGGCCGGAGCTGGAGCCGGGCATCAAGGCTTCGTTCGCGTTCAGGGCCGGCGGCAAGACGGTGACGAAGACGCTGGTGCTCGAGGCAATGTACAATTACTTCACGACGCAGTTCGGCAGCACCGACCCGCTGCTTGGCCTGCTGCGCGGCAAGGGCGAGGTCACCGTCACGTCCGACAAATATGGCGAGAACAGTTTTTCGCTTGCCGACTCGAGCGCGGCGATCGGCAAGGTGCTGGCTGAATGCGGCAAGGCTTCCTCCGACTCGGACTGACGCCGGCGGGAAGGAGGCAGCAGCGCCTCAGCGCAGCCTGTCTCGCGCCTCCATCAGCGCAAAGCCGAGCAGGTTGTCGCCGCGCCAGGTGAGCGGGTTCGCCGCGCGCTCGTCACCCGCGGCGAGGCCAATGCCCCAGATGCGATCGACGGGGCTTGCCTCGACCAGCACGGCATCCTTCGTCGCCAGCAGGAATTCGCCAAGCGGCCCGTTCTGCCGGAATTTCTGGAAGCTGCCTTCCGAAACGAGGCGGAACTTCTCGGCATCCCAACTCGCTCCGTCGAAGCCGCGCACCTCGCGCCCCACCTGCTTGGCCTGCTTCGGGCTCGCGGCGGCGAGCACGCGGCGCACGGCCTCGTCGTCGCCGAACAGCCGCGCCTTGCCGGCCATCATCCAGTGTTCCGCCGTCGCATAGGTCAGCCGGTCGACCGTGAAGGGCGCGGGCCACCACTGGCTGAGACAGGACGTGGTGATGCTTCCGTCCTTCGACGGCTGATGGCCCCAGAAGAACAAGAAGCTGGGCCGGGATTTCGCGCGGACGGCTGCCTCGAGCCAGGAACGATCATAGGTCATGACGGGGATGGAGCGGAGCGGACGGTGAATTGTCAATGGCGGCTGGCGCCTCGCCGCTTTCACCAGCGCGCTCCCCCTGCCGCGCGGCCTGCGGGTTTCGCCGCAATTTCCCTGAAGTTTCGGCGGCGCGTCACGATCTCCGGCGGGGCGGCGACTATCCTCCGCCTTGCTGTCACAGAGGACAGTTCGGAGATCAACGCCATGACCACGATCGTTTCCTTCACCGGCGCCACTGCTCACAACCGGCGCCAGGCGTCCCCTTTCCGGCACTCCCGGTTTGCCACCGCTGCCGTATCGGCACTGTTGTGGCTGCCGCGCTTCTGGAAGGCGCGTAGCGAGCTGGCCGCGCTCGCCGCCATGAGCGAATGCGAGCGCCGCGACATCGGCCTCACCGCCTTCGACGTCGAGAACGCGCTGACGCTGCCGGTCGACCGTGACCCGACCGAGGTGCTTGCGAAGGTCGTGGACGACCGCCGCCATCGCCGTGAATTCTGAGCGCGATACTCCGGGGCCGGCCGCCGGCGTTCCAGTCAGTCCGGCAGGCCGGCCTCGCGCAGGCCGGCGGCGATGCGTTCAGTCGTGCCCGCGTCGAAGGGCGAGGCGTCGCCGACCCTGGCAACGGTGAGGCCCGGGTAGGTTTCCATCAGCCTGCGGCAAGCGTGCCGTGCCTCGTCCTTGCGACCGGCATGAACCAGCGCCGTGACCAGCAGGCGCAGTCCCCACCAGGTGCCCGGCTGCTGGCTAAGGCCGCGCTGCGTCAGCGCCACCGCCTGATCGTAGCGCGCGGCGACGAAATGCGCGGCGCCGATGCCGATCTCGGCCATGTAGCCCATCGGATCGCGCGGGCTCAGCCGTTCGAAATGCTCGAACTTCTCGATCGCCGCCTCGGGCCGCTCGCGATAGACGTCCAGCCAGGCGCTGCGCAGCCAGGCCCAGGCGGAATTCGGATCGAGCGCGCGCGCCCGCGCCAGATGCATGTCGGCGACATCGTAGTCGCGGGCAAAGGAATGCGCCGCGCCGAGCACCGCAAGCACCATAGGGTCGTCGCCGGAGAGCGCCGCCCCCTTCTGCGCCAGGCGCAGGCCCTCCTCCCGTGAAGCGGCCGGCGTTTCGGTCCAGCGGTAGCCGGCGCGCTGCAGATGGCACCAGGCGAGCAGCGAAAGCGCCAGCGGATAATCCGGCTCGATCGCGATCGCGCGATCAAGCAGCGTGCCGGCTTCCTCGTTCTGCGCCCGCTCGAGCGACCAGGTGAGCGGAAAGGCGCGCAGCACGTAGTCGTAGGCGGCGAGGCTTTCCGGCCGCTTGCGCCGTGAACGCTCGATTTCGGCCGACAGGATCGACGGCTGGATGGCGCCGACGACACTCTCCGCAAGCCGGTCCTGCAGGTCGAACACGTCGGCCATGGTGCCGTCGTAACGGTCGGCCCAGATCGTCTTGCCGGAAGCGGAGTCGATGAGCTGTCCGGTGAGGCGGATGTGGTCGGCGGCCTTGCGGACGCTGCCGGTCAGTACGTAGCGCACGCCGAGTTCGGCTCCGGCCCGTTTCACGCCGTCGGCCTGTCCTTTGTAGGCGAAGCTCGAATTGCGGGCGATGACGAACAGCCAGCGCATGCGCGACAGCGCCGTGGTGATCTCGTCGACCATGCCGTCGGCGAAATAGTCCTGCGCCGGGTCGCCGCTGAGGTTCTCGAAGGGCAGCACCGCGATCGACGGCTTGTCGTCGGCCGTCCCCTCCCCGGCCGCGGTGGCAACCCGATCCTCGAGGCGGCGCACGCGCTCCTCGTCGATCACATAGCCGCGCCGCAGCACGGTGCGGATCAGGCCATCGGCCTCGGCGCCGAGCGCCTTGCGGATGTCCTTCATGCATTGGGTGAGCGAATCGTCGGAAACGGCGATGTTCGGCCAGACCGCATTGACCAGCTCGTCCTTGCCGATGACGCGGCCGGCATTCTCCAGCAGGTAGACGAGCAGCGAGAGCGACTTGGCGCGCAGGTCGACGTCGTGCCCGCCCCTCTGCAGCCTGCCCCTGTGCAGATCGAGCCTGTGGCCGGAGAATTCGAACGTCGTCATGTCGCCCCTCGAGGAGACGTCAACCAATTCGATCCGCGCGATGGCTAGGAGTCTGTCACGGCCCTCGCATGCTCGAAGACATCACGCCCGCCCGAAGACATCAAGGCTTTCGCCCGCTGAAGATGGCGTGGCCGGCGAACAGCCAGGCGCAGTCGACTTCGATGAAGCCCGCCTTCGCAAGCCAGGAAAGCTGCTCGGCGAGCGAGGAGGGCTTGTCAATCGGCTCGCCGTCCGGGTTGCGGAAATAGTTCCAGCCCAGGCGGTTGAACTCGGCGAAGGCGGCGAGATCGCCGTCGATCGCCAGCGCCCGGGCGCGCACCGCCTCGTCCCATTGCCGCGCGGCGATGTCGAGCCCGCCTGCGCTCGGCGGGCGCACGATGTCGGCCACCACCAGCACGCCGCCGGGCTTGAGCGCCGCCGCCAGATCGGCAAACAGGTCCTGCTTCTGCCGGCCGTCGAGATGATGGATGGCGAGCGAGGAGACGACCGCATGCGGCGGCTCGGCAAAGCGCCGCCAGCCGCTCTGCGCCAGCTCGAACGCGGCAGTGGTCAGGCGCCCGGCATGGTCGCGGCAGGTGGCCTGCGTCTGCTCCAGCATTTGCGCCGAGCCGTCGAGCGCCAGGACATGGCAGTCGGCAAAGCGCTCCAGCAGCGCGCGGCTGAGCAGCCCCTCGCCGGAGCACAGCTCGACCAGCAGGCCACCCGGCGCGGGTTGCGGAATGAGGTCGGCGATGATCCCGACCTGGCGCTCGCGTTCCGGCACGAAATAACGCCCGTTGTGCAGAAAGCCGCGAGAATGGTTCTCGTCCCAATGTGCCGTGCCTTGCGCCTGCGCCATGATCGCATCCATCCCTTTTTCGCCCAGCGTGAACCGGACCCGACCGGTTGTCGTGAGGCGCGGCTGAAATTCGGCTGAGATTGGCGTGACGAAGGCGCCCGAAGCGCAGCGGCGGCGATACGCAATACCCAAGGCGAGGCGGCAAGCCATGCGAGCCGCCCGGCCGTCGCGCCCCCGCGCTTCGGTTCCGTCGCTGTGCATCGTCTTGCCCTGGCGCGCTATGAAGCAATTCACACAGGCGCACCGGCAAAATCGCCGCCGGTCCAAATACACCCAAAAAAGTCAGGTTGATAATGCTGGGCCGAAAAAGTCCAGCCGGCGAAAGGCAAGCCGATTCAAGCGCATAGGCGGGAGCCGTCGCATCGGCAACCGGAGCGGTCGAAAAGCCCGGAAAACCGGCTTTTGCTGGCCTTCAGGGGCAGCAAGGACGTGATCGCGCGGGTCTGCGGCGATGGTCCGCGAGGGTCAAAAACGGGCATTCGGACACCTCGGGAAGCGACGTTGACAGCGCGCACCGCCAATGGATATTCGCAACCACTGGTCACGCCATAACCGGGGGCTGTTGGGGACGGACGGGGTTTCAGCAGCTTGGCGGGGGCGCCGGACGGGCTGGTACACGCATGGTGTACCGCCCGCTCCTGGCCGGTCTTCCAAAACGCAGATTTGAGCCGCGTCGCAAGCGCGCGCACGCCACCCTTGCGTCTTGACCGCCGATTGACCATCCTCTTGCCAGGTCGTGCATCCAGAAGGAGTCGCGGCATGGGGTTTTTGGCGCATGGGATCCATGCGCGGGCGCGGTTGGGGGATCGCATATGCCGACGCTTTATGCGTTGAAACCAGCCTTCCAGGCGAGGCTGCGGCCGCTGGCCGATCGCCTGGCCAGCGCCGGCGTCACCGCCAACCAGATCACGCTGCTGGCCGCTGGCCTTTCCGTCGCCACCGGCGTGGTGGTGGCTGCCTTCGCGGCCCATCCGGCCGTATTCCTGCTGATGCCGGTGGCGCTGTTTACGCGCATGGCGCTCAACGCGATCGACGGCATGCTGGCACGGGAACATGGGCAGGCGTCAAAACTCGGCATGTATCTCAACGAGCTCTGCGACGTCGTCTCCGACCTGGCGCTGATCCTCGCTTTCGCCGCCCTCTTCCCGGCCTGGGGCGTGGTCGCCTTCGCGATCATGGCGGTCATCGTCGAGTTCGCCGGCGTGCTCGGCATCGCCGCGGGGGCGGCGCGCGACTATGCAGGGCCGTTCGGCAAGAGCGACCGGGCGCTGGCGCTGGGCGTCATCGGCGCGTTGATCGTTTTCGGCCTGTGGCCGGTGGCACTCACGCCCTTTGTGTTTCCGGCGCTCGCAACACTGTCGCTGGCGACCGCCATCAACCGGATACGCAGCGGCCTTAGAGGAGCAGTCGGGCAATGAGCGACCTCGGGGGCAACACCATGATCCATCAGCAGAATATCGCCGCAGCAGCACCGGCGAGCCTCCAACGCGTGGCCGAGGAGCGGACCTTCAAGACCCATGACGGCACCGAGATCTTCTACCGCTACTGGCCGGCGCTCGGCGAGCAGCCCAGGGGCGCCATCCTTCTCTTCCATCGCGGCCACGAGCATGGCGGGCGAATGGCGCATCTGGTCGACGAGCTCGCAATGCCCGGCTACGCCTTCTACGCCTGGGACGCGCGCGGCAACGGCCGCTCGGCCGGCGAGCGCGGCTATGCGCCGTCCTTCGCCGCGCTGGTGCGCGACATCGACTGCTTCGTGCGCGAGATCGCCCGCGACGGTTTTTCCCAGCGTGACGTAGCACTCATCGCGCAATCCTTCGGCGCCGTGCTCGCCGCCGCCTGGGTGCATGATTATGCGCCCGACATCCGCGCGCTGGTGGTGGCTTCGCCCGCCTTCTCGGTCAAGCTCTACGTGCCCTTCGCCAAGGAGGGTATCGCGCTCTGGCAGCGGCTCAAGGGGCGCTTCTTTGTCAATTCCTACGTCAAGGCCAAGTTCCTGACGCATGATCCGGAGCGCATCGCCTCCTTCGACGCCGATCCGCTGATCACGAGGCCGATCGCCTCCAACATACTGGTCGAGCTCTACACGCATGCCGCCCGCATCGTCGCGGACGCGCGCGCCATCACCGTGCCGACACAGCTGCTGATCTCGGGCGCCGACTGGGTGGTGCGGCACGGCCCGCAGCACGAATTCTTCGTCAACCTGGCAAGCCCCGCCAAGGAGCGGCATGTGCTGCCCGGTTTCTTCCACGACACGCTGGGCGAGCGCGACCGCAAGTACGCGCTCGACCTAGTCCGGCCATTCCTCGAAAAGCAGTTTTCAGCGCCGGAGAAGCCTGCCGACCTGACCGCGGCCGACCGCTCCGGCTACACGCGCGACGAGGCCGACAGGCTCGCCTCCCCGCTGCCGCTGCTGTCGCCCAAGGGCCTCTACTGGGCGATGAGCCGCGCCTTCATTCGCATCGGCTCCTGGTTCTCCACCGGCCTCAAGACGGGGATCACCACCGGCTTCGATTCGGGCTCCACCCTTGACTACGTCTATGAGAACGACGCCCGGGGTGAGACCCATCTCGGCCGCATGATCGACCGCACCTTCCTCGACGCCATCGGCTGGCGCGGCATACGCCAGCGCAAGCTCCATCTGGAAGAACTGATCGGCAACGCCACGGAGCAGCTTAAGTCCGCCGGCCGGCCCGTGCACATCGTCGACATCGCCGCCGGCCATGGCCGCTACGTGCTCGATGCCGTTGCCAAATGCCCGACGCCCCCGGCCAGCGTCAGGCTGCAGGACTATTCCGAGCTCAATGTCGGGCTCGGCACCAGGCTGATCGCCGAGCGGCACCTGCCGACCAGCGTCACCTTCCGCCAGGCCGACGCCTTCGATGCCGGAATGCTCGCCGCGCTGAAGCCGGCGCCGGACCTCGCCATCGTTTCCGGCCTCTACGAGCTCTTCGCCGACAATGCGCTGATTTCCCGCTCGCTCAGCGGACTCGCCAGCGCCATGCAGCCCGGTGCCCTGATCATCTACACCAACCAGCCCTGGCATCCGCAGCTGGAGATGATCGCGCGTAGCCTGACCTCGCATCGCGGCGGCCAGGCCTGGGTGATGCGGCGGCGCACGCAGGGCGAGATGGACCAGTTGGTGAAGGCCGCCGGTTTCGAGAAAATCGACCAGCGCATCGACCAGTGGGGCATCTTCACCGTCTCGGTCGCGCGGCGCGTCTGAGGAAGCCGTGCCCGCCGCCGACCCTGCCCCAGCCGCCATCGCCGAGCCGTCGAAGGATAGATTCGGCGCCATCCTGCTACGCGCGGCGCTGTGGCTGGCGCTGCTCGCGCCGCTGTTCTACTCGACCTATGGCTTCGCCAACTGGCTGGCCTCGCGACGCGACGATGTCGGCAGCATTGTCTTTGCGTGGGAGCGCGACATCCCGTTCATGGCGTGGACGATCGTGCCCTACTGGTCGATCAACCTGTTCTACGGCCTGTCGCTGCTTCTCAACGACACCAGGCGCGGCGTCGACCGCCTCGCCGGCCGCTATCTGACCGCGCAGGCAATCGCGGTGACCTGCTTCATCTTGTTCCCGCTCAGGGCGACCTTCGTGCGGCCGGAGACATCGGGGCTGCCGGGCTTCCTGTTCGCGGTGCTCGGCGGCTTCGACAAGCCGTTCAACCAGGCGCCGTCGCTGCACATCGCGCTGCTTACGATCATCTGGGACCACTGGCGGCACCGGCTGAGCGGCATCTCAGGAATTGCCTGGCACGTCTGGTGCTTCCTGATCGGCGCCTCGGTGCTGACGACATGGCAGCACCATTTCATCGACATCCCGACCGGCGCGCTGCTCGGCCTGTTCGCGCTGTGGGTGTTCCCGCGCACGGGCGAACTGCCTTTCGCCGGCTTCCGGCTGGCGACCGACAGGAAAGCGCAGCGGCTGGCGGTCTTCTATGCGCTGGGGGCCACACTGCTGCTGGCGGGCGCGGCCGGCGGCGCCCTCGTCTCGGCGGTTGCCCTCGCCCTTCTGTGGCCGGCGCTGGCGCTGGCCATCGTCGCCTTCGGCTATGCCGGCGCCGGAGCCAAGGTGTTCCAGAAAGCGGCGGACGGCCGCGTCTCACTCGCCAGTCGGCTGCTGCTCTGGCCCTACCGCGTCGGCGCCAGAATCAATCTCTGGGCCTGGACGCGCACGCTGTCGCCAATTGTGCCTGTCACCGACGGCGTCTTCCTCGGCCGGTTCCCGACGGCTGCCGAGGCCAGCGGCTTCGGCACGGTGATCGACCTTGCCGCCGAACTGGAGCGGCCGCGCGGCGCATCCTGCCGCTGGATCAGCCTCGCCGTGCTCGATCTTCTGCCGCCATCCGCGAAGCAACTCTCCGAAGCGGTGCCGGCGATCGAGGCGGCGCGCCGGCAGGGGACGGTGCTGATCTGCTGCGCGCTCGGCTTCCAGCGCAGCGCCACGGTCGCCGCCGCATGGCTGGTCGGCACCGGCCGCTCGCACACCGCCGCGCAGGCGCGCAAACTGCTCGCCGCCTCCGGCCGACCGGTGCACATTCAGGCCGGGGTGGACGAAGCGGCATGAACAGCAATAGCTATCAGGACAAAGCCGGCGCGTTCGCCGCCGGACTTATGCTGCAGGCGGCGTGGCCGCTGCTGGCGGTCGCGGCTTGCCTGCTCGCCGCGCCGGTGATCGGGCTGGCGGCCGCGCCGCAGGTGACACCGCTATCGGCGGCAGCGTGGCTGGTGGCTGCGGCGGCGGCTCTGGCTACCCTCGCCTTCACCGCGCTCCTCCTGTTCGACGCGCTGCTGTTCCGGCTGATGGCGAGCCATGACAGCGAGGTTTCGGGCGGCGGCGCGGTCGATGATTTGCTCGCCCGCATGCGGCTGAAGCCCATGCCTGCCGCGACGCGATCGCTCGACCAGCGGATATCGGGTACGCGCCGGCTGCTGATGAAGCAGCGTATGGCCTTTGCGGTGTTCGCGGCGGCGTCACTGATGGCGGCATTGCTTTGAGACTTCGATGACAAAACTCCACATCCGCGCCAACACTTTCACCCTCCTGCAGACCATCACCTCGGTCGGCCTGTCGGCGCTGGCCTGGGTGGTGACCGGCGTGCGACCGATATGGAACGGCAGCCAGCCCTCGGAGCGGCAGCGCATCTATTTCGCCAACCATGCCAGCCATGGCGACTTCATCCTGCTCTCGGCCTGCCTCAGCGAGAAAGTGCGCGCCCGCACCCATGCGGTGGCGGCGGCCGAATATTGGGGCAAGTCGCGGCTGCGCCGCTACATCGCCGAGGACATGCTGTCCTCGGTGCTGATCCACCGGCAGTGGACCGAAGAGTCACAGAACCCGATCAACATCATGCTGTCGGTGCTCGACCAGGGTCATTCGCTGATCCTGTTTCCCGAGGGCACGCGCAACACCACGGACGAGCCGCTGCTGCCGTTCCGTTCCGGCCTCTACAACCTGTCGATGGCGCGGCCCGAGGTGGAGCTCATCCCGTGCTGGATCGAGAACATGTCGCGGGTTCTGCCCAAGGGCCAATTCCTGCCGGTGCCG
The DNA here is from genome assembly GCF_003952505.1 of Mesorhizobium sp. M4B.F.Ca.ET.058.02.1.1. NCBI lineage: Bacteria > Pseudomonadati > Pseudomonadota > Alphaproteobacteria > Hyphomicrobiales > Phyllobacteriaceae > Mesorhizobium > Mesorhizobium sp. M4B.F.Ca.ET.058.02.1.1. The sequence goes on from NZ_CP034450.1 coordinate 1,704,685, forward strand.
CTTCTGTGCCGCGTCGTCTTCGGCCCGGCTGTGACCATCGCGCCCGGCGAGGAGCGGCGCGCCTTCCTCGAACGCGCCCGCCAGACGCTGCTCGCCCTCAACCCCCGCCCCGACCGAGACGACTGATGCCACTACCGCCGATACATGAAACCATGATCCTGATCGCCGGCCTGGTCGCGGTGCTGTCGACGGCCAGCGTCACCGCCGGCATCTTGTCATGGCGAGCGCCGAAGCCGCTGTCGCCGACGCTCGTCAATCTCACCCAGCGCATCAACGCCTGGTGGGTGATGGTGGTGGCGATCACCGTCGCCTTCTTCTTCGGCCATGCCGGCATGACCATCCTGTTCGCGCTGATCTCGTTCGCGGCGCTGCGCGAATTCGTGACGCTGACGCACAGCCGGCGCAGCGACCACTGGGTGCTGCTCGGCATGTTCGCCATCATCATCCCATTCCAGTACTGGCTGGTGTGGACGGCGTGGTACGGGCTCTTCACCATCTTCATCCCGGTCTACTGCTTTCTGCTGATGCCGGCGATCACCGCGCTCAACGGCGACACCGAGCGCTTCCTCGAGCGCGTCTCGGCACAGCAATGGGCGATCATGATCTCGGTCTACTTCGTCAGCCACGTGCCGGCGCTGCTGACGCTCGACGTGCCGGGCTTCGAGGGCCGCAACCTCCTGCTCATCGCCTTCCTGATCATCACCGTGCAGGGCAGCGACGTGCTGCAATACATCTTCGGCAAGCTGTTCGGAAAACACCTGCTGTCGCCGACCGTGTCGCCGTCGAAAACCTGGGAAGGGCTGGTCGGCGGGCTCGCCGCCTCCAGCCTGCTTGGCGCGCTGTTGTCGTTCCTGACGCCGTTCTCGCCGCTGCAGGCGGCCGCCGTCGCCCTTGTCGCCTGTCTGATGGGTTTTCTCGGCGGCCTGGTCGCCTCGGCCATCAAGCGCGACCAGGGCGTGAAGGACTGGGGCCATCTGATCGAGGGCCATGGCGGCATGATGGACCGCGCCGACAGCCTGGTCTTCGCCGCCCCGGTGTTCTTCCACACGGTCAGGTATTTCTGGTCGGCGTGAGGGGAATGGGCTTGCGATCGCAAGTGGGCGCCTGACCCAGCCGAGCCCATTCAGGCAGCGGCCGCTGCAAAGAAAGCCCGCCGGTGTGCGGCCGGCGGGCAGATTTGGTGTCGATAGCGAGAAGACCTCGCTGGGTTGGAAACGCGCGGTCGATGATTTGGTTTCGTGCCGGCCGTACCGCGGCCCAATGACAAACGAGCAAAAAAGCTCGCCCGGCGTGACCGGGCGAGATGGCTCTTGGAGGTTGGGAACTGCCCGCCCAACTTGCCGCAGTTTCATGACGGTCCGATGAACCGGGCGCCGGCCGGCAGCGCTCGCCCCGATTGGTTAGGCCCAGCGGCCGCCCGCGAGTCGCATGGGGCCGCCGGACCGCGTTCTGACCGCCCCCTAGAGCCGGATGATTTCAGGTCGAATCGACCTGAAATCTGAATCCGGCTCTAAATCAAAGAGATAGAGCATGATGTCGTCCGAAACCCGCTTCACACTTTTCGGCATCATGCTCTAGTCGCGTGCCCTGCGGATGGAAGAGATGAGCTCGTCGACACGATCCACCGGGTGGGCACGCGGCTTGCCAAGCGATCGAGCATCCAGCCGGTTGTCATAAATGCGCGCCAGCAGATCGCAGGCCACTTTGGCGCGCTGCCAGGTGCGACCGACCAGTGAGCGGCCTCCCAAGGTACCAGGAGCGTTGTCGGACTCATCCCACACCATCCAGCTTCCCGAAGGTTCTGGACGACAGCGGAATCTCGCCTTTCCATGATCCTGCATGGCTTCGAAACGGGAAAGGCGCACTGTTGGTTCGACAACAATCGAGGGCATGGTTAACGCCGCCGAGCGTTGTGGCAGCCCTCCGCGATCATGCCATGGCCCACTTTCGAGCGGCGGGCCGGTTTCGCCGGCTGCAAATCCAATTTTGCCTGGCAGCGGTAATTATCACGTAAGACTAGTCTAATAACTTTTGGAAGCGAAATACTTAGGGTTGGGAACGCATATGGAACAGTCCACCCGCCTAGGGAACCTGCACTTCGCCCAGGCAATGTTGAGGGAAGTCCGCGAGCGAGCGCGGTCAGACGGTGAGGATCTTCTGACCTACCTAATCGACATGGCTTACCTGGAAGCCAGCGATCGAATTAGGGCAATCTGGGCCGCAAAAGACAACGACGCCGCGTCCGGCGAAGGCCGATAAGACGACCAGGGCGTGGACCCGCAACGCCCTGGGGCCCTCACAGCCGGCCCACCGGCTCGTTATTCGGTTTCGGCCACGAAGGATATGGCGATCAGGTCGTCGCCACCAATCTGGCCCTGGCCGTCTTCCATCACCGCGGCGACCTTCCGGAAGGTCTTCATCTCGTGTTCGGTAATGCGGGCTTCCCGCATCCTCGCCCTCAGGGCGGCTACGCGCAGTCCCAAGGCGTGGGATTGCCCGATCTCACGGTCCAACATGCATGGCTCCTCGATATTTGAGCGACTTGAAGGCCCGCCGCACCGAAATGCAGCGGGCCTGAGCTGAAGCGTTTGGCCTATTCGTAAACTTTGATGATCTTGCGCGTGCCCGGATCAACGAGGACCGTCCGGTTGTCGATCACGACGTAGCGGTATTGCACGTCGGGAACTTCATAAAGCTCGACTGTATCGGGAAGAGTCGTGCCGATGTTGAGCTCCACGCCAGGAAGCGCTACCGAGGCCAGGGGCTTCTTCTTCACATATTCCCGGATGACCGTTTCCTGTTCCGGCTGAATGATCAGGGTGTCGGCGGCGGCAGCCCCGATACCGGCCAGCAGCAAAAACCCCGCAGCGGCTGCGGCGAGATAGATTTTCATAGTTTCCTCCTGGTGGTGTGGTTGCGCCAGACGACATTGTCTTCACGCTGCAAGCAGACCCAACGCCAGGTTTTTGCAAACGTTCCGCGATGAGGACCTAGGTCTGAACCGTGTACGACCTTATCAGGCGCAATAGCCTCGTCAGGGGCGGCAACCGGAACCCTTGATTGCCCGCCTTCGTTGCTCGCTACAAGGTTCAGGAGAGGAATCCATGGATAAGAGCGTCGATCAGGCACGCTGGCTACTCACGCCGGTGTTCGCGGTCGCCATCATGTTCTTGGCGATTGGAATGGCACTCGGCTGAAAATCCTTGGCTCGCCAAGAATCTTTTCAATGGAACCTGCGCAGTCCGGTCCTTTCCGAAGCCCTCGCCGCGGAGGAACCGATGTGTCCCGCCAGCCAGCTTCAGCCTTCATACTTTAGCAGTTTCGAAACTAAGCCCGCCCTTACGCGTTGACGCTTGCCACAATGGAGAATTTCAAGAATGGATCCGGCGGTCGCGGCGGTGATGATTTTGCTTTCGTGCAGCCGAGGACAGACCTCCGTCTGCCGACCTATCGATTCGCCGCCCGACCTCTACATGTCGGTCCAGCAATGCCGGGCGTCATTGAAGGAGCGTCTTGCCAGATCGGCTAACGGCGTAATCATCGGCCGCTGCCGAGAGATCGACCTGAGTATTACAGGTTCACTGCCGGCCGGCCATGCGATCGTAACGGTGACGCGCGGTGTGGGGAACAAGACCGTCACCAGCTATATCGTGCCGCGCAAGACCGACTAGAGACTGGGCGCGGCGGGCGCCGTTGCCGGCGGCCAGGTCTGCCGCCGCCTCGACCAAATCTCGACCAACCGTGGCCGGACCTCAAGCCGCCAAGCGACAATATGGGAACCGGAACCAACACTTCTAGGTCCTCGTTGATCCGATGATGCAAGAAGAGGACACAGAGATGGCCACCAAAGAAAAGAAAGAAAAAAAGCAGGCGAGCCGCGTGGTGAAAGGGCAAGAGCTGGAGGTGGAGCACCTGACGGAAATTGCCGACGTCTCGCCGAAACAGGCGCGCGCCTTGTTGGCAAGCATGGTGCCGACTGGACCAAGCTCAAGGACGAAGCCGAAGATTTGAAGGATGACTGAAACACCCGGCACGGCTTCCTCTCTCGGTCTCCGCCGCGGCGTGAGGGGATATTGCGCGATCCCTTCTTTCCTTGTGGGGACTGCTCAGGCGCCCGAGTGCCGCAGCCAATGGCGGTCGAAGACGTCCAGGATGGCGCGGAACTCGGCCGGCGGGACCTGGTGGACGCCGCCGTCGCTGCCGCCGACCAGGAAGCGCGTGAGCTGCCGGTCGACCTGCTCCGGCTGCTCGATGGCGATGCCGAGCGATGCCAGATCACCCGATATCGACTGGTCGGGCAACAGGTATCCGCCCCATGAGGCGGCGCCAGGCAGTGGAGCGCGCAGACGCACGATGAGGATCCTTGTCAGCGATGGCTGCGCCTCCGGGCCGATGATGGCGGTGCCGCACATATAGCCGCCAAGCACGCTGCCCGGCTGCGACTGCGGGAACAGGCTGATGAAGAACTGGGCATCGCCGCCGACTTCCTTCAGATGCACGTAAAGGGCGCGCTTGGCCGGCGTGACCGGACCGCCAAGCACCAGCTGGCCGGTCGGCAAGGACTCGCGATAGGTGGCGGTCAGGCCATGCATGCCAGGCCCTGGCTCGATCGACAGGATGCCCTTGATGAACTGGCCGCGAAAATAGGGCGACCAGGCGCGCGAATAGCATGCGTAGGTTCCGGCGAGCGCGAAGGCGAGGCTGCGCTCTTCATGGCTGGATGCCGTCTCGAACTGGGCGCTGGCGCGGCGTTCGAGCTCGGCCCTGTCGACGCCGTGATGGTCGGAGATGGTGGCGATGAAATCCGGCAGATCGCAGTCGGCGATCCAGGCGCCCGGGTGCTCCAGGCGAAGCAGCTTCGCCCAATCGTCGTAGACGCTGTGCTCACGCGGCTGGGCGCGGCCCTGCAGCCATTTGTCGGCGCGGCCGAGATCGAACGCGGTCTTCGGATTGACAGCCCGGAAGGCCGCCGCCAGTTCCTTGCGGGTGACAGTTCCCAGCAGGGCTGAAGTCAGCCGCAATTTCTGCCCGATATGCTGTGCCATGCGGCCGCCCCTTACTGTCCGCTGTCAGCCATAACACGCCCTGGCGCATCCTTACATTGTACTTTTCCACAAGCTAATATTCCAGGAATTCCAAAGAATTCCACGGCATTCCGCGCGTGCTGCCTTCTCGGTTCGCGGGCCGGCGCTAAGCTCGCCGCGGGCAAGGGGCAGGCCGTCGGGACAACACATAGAAATGTGGGCTGGGCACGTCTTCCTTCGCAGAGCAGTGACACGCTTCAACCGAGCAACGGCGAAACCAGGCTCAGGAACCTGGAGCAACCGAACCGTAATGCCACTTCAACCTGAAGGAACGACCCGATGAACTCGAGCGCCTCTTCCAGACTGACCTTCATTGTATTTACCGCCGGATGCATCGCATTGGCGCTGCTCTTCCGCTACGCGCCGGCCGGTGATCTTCCCTCGAAATATGTCAAAGGCCCGGCTGCGCAGGCCGCGCAGTCGACGCGCATCGACATCGACAACGAGGCGCACGCGATCCGCTTCTACATCGACGGCAAGCAGGTCGCGCTGCTCGACGAGTCCGGTTTCAAGCAATGAATGCCGTGGAACCAAGGGAGGAAACCTTCATGAAAGTCGTTCTATCCGCGCTGTCCGCGCTGCTCGTCATGCTTGTGCTCGCGCAGAGCGCGGAGGCCAAGAAGAGGGCCCCGGCGCACCAAGACAACGCCGCCAAGGCCGAGGAAACCCGTCCGCCGCTCGACAACACGTCGACAGGTGGGATAACGCCCGCCGCGGAGGCAAAGGCGCCGGCCGGCGACGGGTCGCAGTACCCGCCGGCGCTGTATTTCAATTTCCAGTAGGAGACACCCTGCCCGGCCCTCAGCCGGCAACCGCTGCCGGCACTTTCCTGGCGGCAGGCCGGGCGCGGCGCGGGCGGCGCTTGGCGGCGAGCTTGAGGACCACCGGCGGTGCGCTCGACAGCGCGCCGGTGACGGCGTCGACCATGCCGTAGGCGACGAAATCGGCATTGAGGTCGCCGGCCTCGGCGGTGGCCGCCTGCCTGTCGCTGTTGCCGGTTTCCGACCAGAAGACGATGCCGACCCTGAGCTTTGGCCTGCGGCGCTTCAGCCGCCGCACCAGAAAGCGCGCATGCTTGACGGAATCCCGGTTGAGGAAGCCGATGACGACCGTATCGATCCCGTCGAGTTCGAGATGGCGCACACCGCCGGGCTCGATATCGGTGAAGCCCGCCTTCGTCACCGCGGCGCCCTGCACTTCCAGCACCTGCGCCAGCATGGCGGCCGCCGCATCGTCGAGTTCGTCGCGCCCGCCAGCGCATAGAACCGCAATGCCGGTTCCATCCGGCAGGTTCACCTCTTCAACCTCCTCGGCTTCCTTGTCCTCGCCAGGCCTGCGCTCGGACGCCTTGCGTTCGCCGGCCTTATCGTCGCCCGAGCCGGCGGCTTCCGGCTCGACCTCTTCCTCTTCGGCTTCCTGCTGGGCACTGTCGTCGAGGTTCGCCACCAGGGCCTCGGCGCTGCCGGCCACCAGGCGCCGCTGCTCATCGTCGAGGACGCCGCGCATGCGGTCGTGCTCGCCGAGCAGCAAAGCAGGGATAGCCACCTTGTCGTAGAACTCGAACAGATATTTGTCTTCCAGGTATTCCTCGGCGTGGTCGGTCGCCTCGTCGGGGTCGCCGGCCAGGAGCCGCTGGTAAAGCCGGGCATGGGGCTCCAGCACCGGCTCGTTGCCGAACAGCACGTCGAGGAACTCGAATTGCGGCACATGGCGGCCGAGCACGACCAGGCAGACGGTGAGCGGCGTCGACAGGACCAGGCCAAGGGGGCCCCAGAGCCAGGTCCAGAAGATCGCCGCGACGATGATGGCGAGTGGCGACAGGCCGGTGCGCGAGCCGTAGAGCCAGGGTTCGATCACATTGCCGGTGATCAGCTCCATCACGATGAACAGGGCCGCCGTCCACAAGAGCAGCGCCCAGCCGGGTGCCACGGCCAGCGCCAGGAACAGCGGCAACAGCGCGCCGATAATCGGGCCGATATAGGGGACGAAGCGCAGCGCCAACGCGAGCATCCCCCACAACAGCGCATTGGGGATGCCCAGCACCCAAAGTCCGATGGTGATCGGCACGGCGTAGACGATGTTGACCACCAACTGCATCAAAAGATACTGGCCAACCCGCTTGCCGGCATCCTGCAGCGCCTGCGTGGTGCGGTGAAGATCGCCATAGCCGACCAGGCGGATGAAGCGGTCGCGCAGATCCTCGCGCTCCATCAGCATGAATATGACCACGACGATGACCAGGCCGGCCGAGGCGAGCGGGCTGAGCAGCGGCGCGATCAGGTTCTGCAGCACCTGTAGCGGCTTTTCATGCGCGACGATCTCGACCGGGATCGGATCGCGCTTCGGCGTCTCGGCCGCCGATGGCAGTTGCGGCTCCTGGCGCTCGATCTCCTGGCCGACGCGCTCGATCACCCCGCTCAGCCTGGCGATGATGCCGCCGCCGAGGCCGCTTTCCTTCAGCGCGCGGATCTTGGTCAGGATATTGATCTGATAGACGGGGATGTTCTGGGCGAGATCGCTGACCTGCGTGGCGACGACGAAGGAGAACAGGGCAAGGGCGGCGAAGGCGCCGAGCACGCTGGCGACGACGGCGGGCAGGCGGGGAACCCCTGCGCGCTTGAGCGAGGCGACGACCGGCGCGATGGCGAAAGTGAGCAGCAGCGCGACGGCGATCGGCAGGAAAACCTCGCGACCGAAATAGAGCGCCGCGACCGTCGTCACCACGGTGGCGACCGTCGGCAGCACCGTGCGCGGATGGCCCCGCGATGCAGCAAGCAGACTTGCCAGTCCCGGCTCCGACGCTCGCATGCCGTTCCGACGATTCACCTGATGCCTCCGCCCTGCCAATGGCCATGATCGGCCATATTTAGCCGGCAGGCAACGCGCTCGCCCACCGCCCGGTTCCGATGGGCGGCGGCAAAGCCGCCGATCTCCTCGCTTGTGGGGGAGATCAGCAGCTTTTGCGCTCTGTCACTTAACCGGGATCATCAGATGGGCGTAGGGCGTGCCCGGCCACATCACATAGGGCTTCGAAGTGTCAGGCTTGGGGTCGGACGGATAGCCCTTCATGACGTCCATGGCATTGACGATCATCACATGCGGGCCGGTCTCTATCCAATTGTTGCCTTCAGTGGGCGCAGTCGCATAGGGGTCGGTGTTGCTGCCGTCGGTGCCACCGGACAGCATGTACATGAAGCCGACCTTGCCCTTGGGCGGATCCTTCTTCTCGACCCACGCCATCGCCCATTCCATCGCGTTTGCATCGCCGCACATCGGGTCCGGGCCGGGCGAAGCCGGGTTGTCCGGCATGCACCAGAAGCCGTTCTTGCCCTCGCGCACCGTGCGCATGGTGCCCTTGTCATCCATGGCGTAGATTGCGGCACCGCTCGCCACGGCACGGCGGCGGCGCGGCGGACTCGGCGCTCTTGATCAGCGCAGCATCGTCGGCGGCTGCGCCTTGCATCGCAATCAAACTGCTCGCTGCCAATAGCGCAGCGACCGTCAGAAGCCGTTTCATGGCCGTTCTCCGGTTCGAGTTGATCTGTTGTGCATGATGTCGGACGCACGGCGCTCCCAGCGCCGTTTGTCGGTGATCAAATGCTAGCAGATCGCACGTTTCCGGACAACGATACTTTAGCGCTCCCTAACATTCGGTGAGTTGGGTCGTGGGTCCCGGCGCCGGCCCAGGCGGTGCTTTCGCGTGCCCGCCGGCGCGGCCGCCTCAGCCCACCCTGACGACAAAATGCTTGGTCACCGGCTCGATGATCTTCCAGGTTCCCTTGAAGTCGGCTTCGACCACGAAGGCATCGCCCGGCCCGACCTCGACCGGGGTTCCGCCGTCGGGCGTGATGATGATGCGGCCGGCGATCATGTGCACGAACTCGTAGTCGGTGTAGGTGGCATGGTAGGTGCCGGGCGACGCCCGCCAGGTGCCCGAAATCACCTTGCCATCGGCGGTGGTGTGCTGCACGGCGGTCTGCATGGTCGGCCTGCCCTCGACCACGACCCAGCCCGGCAGGTCGCCGGCCTCTGCATGCTCGATGGCGCCGAATTTGAGGATGGTGGTGTCGGTCATGTTGAGCTCCCATTTCGGCCGATATTGGCTGAGCGGGAATAGCCGATGCGCGAGGCACGGGCAACGCGAAGGCCGACCGCGAATGTCGGAGACTGGCGAAAGCGCCCTTGCCTTCTCCCCCTGTGGGAGAAGGTGGATCAGCGCGCAGCGCCGAGACGGATGAGGGTGTTCCAGCTTGGCGCCAGCTTACCCCTCGCCCGGATTGCCAACCGATTTGTGAAGAACAAATCGGGGCAATCCGACTCTCCCACAAGGGGGAGGTAAGAGGCGCCCCTCCCCTTATGTTGCACTGCGTTAAATATGTTGCATTGCGATATCGGCGCCCAGGGGCGAGTCTGTTCCTGGGTGGGCTGCCAACGACCAGTACGAGGCGTCGTCTTGACAGCACAGTTCCCGGCCTCGGCTTCGTTCCGGCCCGACATAGAAGGCCTGCGCGCGCTGGCGGTGGCTGGCGTCATCGCCTTCCATTTCGGGCTCACGGCGCTCCCCGGCGGCTTCACCGGCGTCGACATCTTCTTCGTCATCTCGGGCTATCTGATCACCCGCCATCTCGTGAACGAGATCGGCGAGACCGGCCGGCTCGACCTCTGGCGCTTCTATGCGCGGCGCGCGCGCCGGCTGCTTCCGGCCGCGCTGTTCGTCATCCTTGCCACGCTGGTCGCCGGCGCCGTCATCCTGTCGCCGGAGGAGCAGTCGCTCTATTCCAAGGGCGCCATGTTCGCCTCGGCCTACATGATCAATCTGTGGCTTATCCGCTGGTCGTTCGACTATTTCGCCGCCGACGCCGCCAACAACCCGTTCATCCATTTCTGGTCGCTGTCGGTCGAGGAGCAGTTCTACCTCGCCTGGCCGGCGCTGCTGATGCTTGCGACATGGTTGAGGCCGGGCAAGCGGGCGGTGATCCTGGTCATCGGGCTTGCCGGCCTTGTCTCCTTCGCCGTCTGTGCCTGGCTGACCACGGTAGCCCAACCCTGGGCCTTCTATTTCTCGCCGTTGCGCGCCTGGGAGTTCGCCGCCGGCGGGCTGGCAACGCTCGTGCCGGCGGCGGCCTTGCGGCAGCGCCGCGGCCTGAGCGCCGCCATGGCCTGGGCGGGCCTTGCGCTGATCGCCATCGCCTATCTTTGCTTCAGCGAGGACGCCCCCTTCCCCGGCCTGCCGGCTTTGGTGCCGGTGGCCGGCACTGTCCTCATGCTGCTGGCGGGAGCGGCCGGCGCCAGGAACGGCCTCAGTGCCGTCCTGGCGCTGCCGCCCTTGCAATGGGTCGGCAAGCTTTCCTATTCGCTCTATCTCTGGCACTGGCCGGTCATCGTCTATGCCGGCATGCTTACCGCCGAGCTCTCCACCGTGCAGCGCCTCTTCTGCCTGGCGCTGACGCTGGCGCTGTCGGCCTTCACCTACCTGTTCATCGAGAACCCGATACGCCGCAATGGCTGGCTTATGGCCAATGCGGCGCGGGCGCTGGTGCCGGCCGTCCTCCTGACCGGCACCGGCGTCGTCGCCGCCTACGCCAATGCGCGACTGGCCGTGCACGACCTCGACCCCGAGCAGCGCGTCATCGCCGAAAGTGCGGCACGCCCCTCCACCGCGCGCGCCAAGGGCGGCTGCGTGCTCGATTTCGAGACCGTCAAGCCCAAGCCCTGCGTGTTCGGCGCCAAGGATGCCGAGGGTTCGGTCGTGCTGTTCGGCGACTCGCATGCCGATCATTGGTCGACGCCGCTGATCGAGGCGGCAAGCAGGAACAACTACCGCGTCGTCACCTATCTCAAATCCTCCTGCCGTGCCTCACGGGTCACGACCTGGAACTGGCGGCTGAAGCGCGACTACACCGAATGCGACCGGTGGCGGGAGCAATCGGTCAAGGACATCATCGCGCTGCATCCGCGCATGGTGGTGATCTCGGAATTCTCGATCGGCAACGTGATGAAGGAATCGCCCGAGGAACTGAGGCACGCCGATTGGAACCAGGAATGGAGGGCCGGCCTGCACTGGACGCTCGCGGCATTCAGCCGGGCCGGGATCAAGGTCGCAGTGATCAGGGACGTGCCCTACAATGGAAACTATGTCGACAAATGCGTGGCGCGGGCGCTGTGGCGCGGGCAGCCCCCTGAGGTCTGTGATACGCCGAGGATCACGGCGGCGAACGACGATATCGCCGCGGCGGAGCGCGACGTCGTGCGCAGCGTGCCCGGCGCCACCTATGTCGACCTGACCAGCCAGTTCTGCGACCAGACCACCTGCCACGTCTTCATCAACGGCAAGCTCGCCTACCGCGACCGCCATCATCTGGCGACCCCCTTCGCGGAATCGCTGGAGCCTGTGGTGGAAAAGACAGTGCTGCGGCAGGTGCGCAGTTAGGGGCGAGAGCCGTACCTACTGCGGTCTTTCAGCTGCGAGCGGCGTTTGCCGGAGCTGCGTCAGGGTCGGAAAGCGCGGTCGTGCCAGCTGTGCGCACCGCATCAGACGGTTTCGAGCCGGCTGAACCGGACCGGAATGAGTTTGCGGGTCTTGATCTGCCCTGCCGCGGCCTTGTCGATAACAGTCAGAAACTGAACGTCTTCGGCCACCAGTGGCAGAACCAGACGTCCCCCTGGCTTGAGCTGGTCGAGCAGAGCCGGCGGCGTCCGGTCGGCCGCCACGCTCACCAGGATCTTGTCGAACGGAGCGTGCTCGGGCCAGCCGCGAGACCCGTCCCCGACACGGATGGCGACGTTGGAGAAGCCAAGGCCGCGCAGTAGATCCTCGGCCTGGCTGGCGAATTCCTCGATGATCTCGACGCTCCAGACCTGTCCGGCGAGTTCCGCGAGAATCGCGGTCTGATAACCCAGTCCGGTCCCGATCTCGAGCACTGACTCGTGGCGTCGGGGAGCAAGGAGATCGGTCATCAGAGCGACCATGAAGGGCTGAGAGATGGTCTTGTCGAAGCCGATCGGCAGCGGCATGTCCTGGTAAGCATAAGGCGCGACCGAGGCCGGCACGAAGAGATGTCGCGGCACCCGCAGCATCGATGCCATCACCCGCTCTTCGAACGTTGCCTTGCCGAGTTCGTCGCTTGTAAGGTCGGCGAGGATCGCAATCATCTCGACCATGTGCCTGCGTAGGATCGCAAGGTGCTCTTCGTTCATCGGTTTCATGACGGTGGAGCTTTCCTCGACCAGTCTGCTGCCAGATCGTTTTATACCCTGTTCGTCCTGTCACGGTCACGCCCGCCATTGGCGGGGCCCGACGGCGCGAAGCGGTCATGCGCGAACGCCGCCCTTTGGAGCTCGGCGCAGCCAGCCGATGCGCGCGTCCCGTTCCGCCGGCAAACGCTGGAACAGATCGAGCGGTTCCGGGAAAATGACGGATGCATGCCGCCAGGCGGCAACGAATGACGCGGCCGGGCGTTTGGGCGGTGTCGAGAAGCTGGAGCCAAGCTGGCCGGAAAGCGGCTCTTTCGGGCCGGTGGACCTAGATTTCCGTTTCTCGGCCGCACAGGCGATTGGATCGCCAGGGAGAAGGACATGGCTGCGGGTCATACCAAATCAGACGGGCCGGACCTGGCTCAGGGCATCGCGTTCTCCGACCTTGCCGATGGCGGCAAGCTGGTCGGCCACTGCGGCGATGAAGAAGTGCTGCTGGTGCGCCGCGGCGCCGAGGTCTTTGCCGTCGCGGCGTCCTGCACACATTACGGTGGGCCGCTCGTCGACGGTCTTGTGGTGGAGGATACCGTGCGGTGTCCCTGGCATCACGCATGCTTCGATTTGCGCACCGGCGAGGCCTTGCGCGCGCCAGCCCTCAGTCCGCTGGCCTGCTGGTCGGTGGAACTGCGCGATAACAGGATCTTCGTGGGCGAGAAGCGCAAACGGACGGCAGCGAAGCCGCGCGATGCAGGCTCCGACCCGGCAAAGATCGTCATTGTCGGCGGCGGCGCGGCCGGATTCGCAGCGGCCGAAACACTGCGGCGCGAACGCTATCAAGGCAGCATCGTCATGCTCAGCAACGACGAAGCGCCGCCGGTAGATCGGCCCAATCTTTCCAAGGACTACCTCGCCGGCAAGGCGCCGGAAAGCTGGATTCCGCTGCGCGGCGAGAGCTTCTACGCAAAGAACGATATCGACCTGCGCCTCAAAGCGGACGTTGCCGGCATCGACGTGCGTTCCGGCGAGGTCGTGCTCGCCGACGGCGCCCGGGTCCGCTACGACCGGCTGCTGCTTGCGACCGGGGCCGAACCGGTGCGCCTCACCATTCCCGGCGCCGACCAGCCGCACGTCCACACGCTGCGCTCGTTCGCAGACAGCAGGGCTATCATCAAGCGGGCCACGGGTGCGCGCCGCGCCGTGGTGCTTGGCGCCAGCTTCATTGGCCTGGAAGTTGCCGCGTCCCTGCGCACACGCGATATCGACGTCCATGTCGTGGCGCCGGAAGAACGGCCCCTGGAGCGGGTGCTCGGTCCGCAACTGGGCGACTTCATCCGTGCCCTCCATGAGGAGCATGGCGTTGTGTTCCATCTCGAGGACAGCGCCAGCAGCATCGATGGCGGCAAGGTGACGCTTACCAGCGGCAAGACGCTGACGGCCGACCTGGTCGTCGCAGGTATAGGCGTGCGACCGCGGACCGGGCTTGCCGAACAGGCAGGGCTTATCCTTGACCGCGGTGTCGTCGTAAACGCCTTTCTGGAGACGAGCGCGCCTGGCGTATTCGCCGCCGGCGACATTGCGCGATGGCCAGACCCCCGCAGCGGCGAGACCATCCGGATCGAGCATTGGGTGGTTGCCGAGCGGCAGGGGCGAACCGCGGCGCTCAACATGCTCGGCCGGCGCGAGAAATTCGAAGCGGTGCCGTTCTTCTGGAGCCAGCATTACGATGTTCCCATCAACTATGTCGGCCATGCCGAAAAGTGGGACGAGATCGCGGTCGATGGCGACATCGGTGCCAGGGACTGCCTGCTGCGCTTCAAGCGCGACGGCCGCACGCTGGCCGTCGCCTCGATCTTCCGCGACACCGCGAGCCTGGAGGCCGAGGTGGAAATGGAGCGGGAGATGACTGCCGTGAAATCGTAGGCGGCACCCCGCGATGGCTTGCGAGGCAGCCTGAGCACCATCAATGCTCGCCAGCCTCAAGCAGGGAATGGCTGTGGCCAACAAAAGCGAGTGTCGTAGATAGGCTTGGATCTATTCGAGAGCCTTCATCAAGGCTCGGCAGTTCTGGCGTGCAGCCTCCCAACCCAGCGCCTGCCGGGCGAACTTCGCACCAAGGCGTATCAGACCGGAACCATTTTTATCGGAACAGCACCGCGTCTCAGGGGTTTTATTAGATCAGCATTGAAAAGGAGGTAGTCATGAAAAAGCTCCTGCTCGCCTCCGTCATCGCGATTGCGTCGGCGGCGGCTATGATCAGCCCGGCCAGTGCCGACAGCCTGCGCCTCGGTATCGGCATCGGCCCGGCCTATGACGATGACTATTATGGCGCCTATCGCCCCTATTACGGCGACCCTTACTATCGTCCGCACTACCGCTACAATGTCTACGACGATGGCTACAGGCCGCGCTACTACATGCGCCACCACCGTCATTGCTGGACCGAGTACCGTAAGCACTGGCGCCACCACCACCGCGTGATCGAGAAGATCCGCATCTGCGAACGGCGGTGGTAAGCGTTGATACCGCCTCCCCTTCTCCCCTTGCGGGAGAAGGGCGTCGCGCTTGCAAATCCCCGCCCACATGGCATCTGATCTCCACCCCGCGACGAACTGCTCAGGCGGCTTGCGCGTCCTTTCTGGTTCCATCCTTCGCCGTGACCGACATCCTCTCATCGGCACGCTGAAGCGCGGCGGAACCCGCTTGCCGCTCGGCATCCCGTCTGCGGTGGGCACGACGCCCCTTGCCGCTACCCCGCGGCAATCTCCTCCTCATGGGGCCAGATCCACACCGACGAATATTAGCGATTGGGAACATAGGTCTCCTGCGGTGCGTTTAGCCGATGATCAGCCTCAGGAGGAGGTTGCCATGAAAAAACTGCTACTTGCTTCAGTGATCGCCGTTGCCACCGCGGCAGCCACGGTCGCGCCGGCGGATGCGCGCGGATTGGGATTTTTCGGTCCCGCTTTCGGTCCGTTCGGCGGCCCGTTCTACGGCGGCCCGTTCGATGGACCTTTCTATGGTGGACCCTTCGGCGGACCGTTCTATGGCGGCGGACCGTTTTACGACTATGGCGGCCGCTATTACGGCCCGCGCTATTACCGTGACTATTATCCCGGTTACGTGGGCCGCTATCCGCACCGCTACCATTACCGGCACCATTACCGCCATTGCCGCGTGAAGTGGGTGAGGCACTGGCACCATCACCGCCGGGTGCTGGAACGCGTGCGGATTTGCCGTTACTGACGAGGCGGGCAGGGAGCGAGGCTCCCTCGTCAACCTCGGGCTTGACCCGCGGATGGATACCGTGACGCCAGTCCTACAATGCGGCGGATCAGAATTCCGCTTCGCCGCAACGCTCACAAGTCACGGCATGGATCTCAGGGTCTGCGCGCGTCGCTTCGCTCCTTGCTTCGCCCTGGATGACGACCGCGAAGCTTGTGGGCGCCACCTCCTCCGCCTTGCAAATCCCTGCCAAAATGCCATCTAGAAAGCCGGCACTCAGGAGACAAACGCGTGACGCAGCGAAGCGGCAGCGCCGACCTGCCGCTGCATGGCGGGCGGGTCCCGAAATGGCTGGGCGATCGGATGACGAAGCTGGGCGCCGTGCTGTGCGAAGCCATCATCCACCATTACGGCCGCGACGAGCTTTTGCGGCGCCTGGCGCACCCCTTCTGGTTCCAGTCTTTTGGCGCCGTGATGGGTATGGACTGGCACTCCTCCGGCATCACCACCTCGGTCATCGGCGCGCTGAAGCGCGGCCTCAACCCGCTATCCGGCGAGCTCGGCATCCATGTCTGCGGCGGGCGCGGCGCGCATTCGCGCAAGACGCCGGGCGAATTGCTGGCCATCGGCGACCGCACCGGCCTCGACGGCGAGGCTTTGGCCACCGCCAGCCGGCTGGTGGCCAAGGTGGACAGCGCCGCGGTGCAGGACGGCTACGACCTTTACCTGCACGGCTTCATCGTCACCGACGACGGGCGCTGGGTGGTGGTGCAGCAGGGGATGAACGGCGACGCCCGCCAGGCGCGCCGCTACCACTGGCTGTCGGAAGGCTTGACCAGCTTCGTCGACCAGCCGCATGCGGCAATCGAGGGCGAGCGCCAGGGCGAGATCGTCAACCTCACCGACCGGCGCGCCGAAAAAGCGCGCGGCGGCCAGATCCAGCTTCTGAAGACGATGAGCCCGGAAAAGATCCTGACCGAGCTCGCCGTGCTGGAGCCCCCGGAAATCGTGAGGCCTGAGCCGGAACCGGCCGCGCAGCCGCTGCTGCCCAACCTCGTCATGCCGGCGCATCACGACGTGCGCGAGAGCGACATCGTCATGCGCCGCCTGCACGGCAACATTTCCGCCGCGATCGAAAGCGGCCCCAAGGATTTTCCCGAGCTGCTTTTGGTTCCCGGCGTCGGCCCGCGCACCGTGCGCGCGCTCGCCATGGTCTCGGAAGTGGTGCACGGCGCACCCTACCGCTTCTCCGACCCGGCGCGCTTCTCGCTCGCCCACGGCGGCAAGGACCGCCACCCCTTCCCCGTGCCGCTGAAGGTCTATGACGAGACGATATCGGTGCTGAAATCGGCGGTGGGCAAGGCCAGGCTCGGGCGCGACGAGGAGCTGCAGGCGCTGAGAAGGCTGGATGGCGAGTCGCGAAGGATGGAGCGGTATGTGACGGGGCCGAGCCTGAAGGAGATCGTCGCCGGGGAGATGGACCAGTCGCAACTGCTGGGTGGCCGGAGCGTGTTTGGGTGGGAGGGGGCGCAGAGCGACGACGATTCAGACCTGGGTGCAGCACGCTGACTTGGGACTACCAGTAGCGGGGCGACCAGATCATTATACATAACTGCATTAGTAAATTTTCGTCTCCTTCTTGTAGAAATAATGAGCGACCAATAGAAACAATAATCGACTTGTTTTTGCTAAAGCTTGCAAAAACCCATTTCTCAAGTGATGCTGCCAGGTGGGGGACTCGGCATGAAGACATTCGCATGGACGTTGGTTTTAGTGCTGCTGGCGATTGGCGACGCGATCGCCCAAACCGCGCCTGAGCCTATCATGCTGCAACATGCACCGCCGATGGGCTTCATCGTTGTACGCAGCAACGCACCCGGATGCGAGCCGACATGTCCGGAATGGATTTCTGCGCAAGGTCACATCGAGGCCGGTACACCAGCTTTGCTGAAGGCTCTGCTGAAAAAACTCGGCCACCGCAAGTTACCTTTGGTGTTGAATTCCCAGGGCGGCGAAACCGAGGCAGCGATGGCGCTTGGCCATATGATCCGCGCCGGCGGTCTCGACACGATGGTTGCCAAGACGGTATTTTCCGAGTGCGCGCCAGACGCAAAAGCTTGCGGGCTGGACGACCTCCACTTCGGTATCGCCAACCCCTATCGGCGCAGTCTGCTCGTCGGCTTGTACGATGGTTCTGGCGAGCGGCGTACGACGTCTGGCAGACAGCCGCGCCTTTGTCGGCATTCATCGAATCATGCTGCCGACCGTCAAGAAGATCGGCGGCAATAAGACCATCGTGCTCGTTCGGGTGCCCGAATGGTATGAACGCAAGATCGACAGCTATTTCACCGAGATGAATGGGGCTCGTGGATCTTATCCGCCATGCAAAAAACGCCTGACGACAGCATACGATACCTCATGACATATGAGCTTTTAGACCTGAACCTGATAAACGAGTTCGGTCACGGCGACACGCACACCTCGACAGATATTTGCAAGACCACGCCGCCGGCGGACAACTGCCGCACTGTCAGGCAATAGGAAAATAGAGAGCCGGAGGTCGTCGAAGCGCCAGTTCGGTGCAGTTCCGTGTCTTTCAGGCCTAACGCTGCCCAAGGCTGCCGGCAGCATATACTCATCGACGGAAAACTCACCCCGCCTTCCTCCCCATCATCCCATAGTGCACCGCCAGCAAATCCAGCCCGACCTTCAGCAGCTTGACCACCACATCCCGCCCGTCGCCGCTGCGTTCGGCGATGGCCTTCACCGACTGGCCTTCGAGGCAGACCTTGCGCACCACATCCGCCACCTCCCAATGGGCGAGCGCGGCCGCCGCCTGCGCATGGGCGCGGCCGGCTGAGAGGACGCGGTCGGGGATGCCGGCATTCACTCGAGTGCCGTCGACGCGCTCGCTCCAGGACTGTGGTTGCAGCCCCTCGCGCGCGGTGCGCTCGAAATCGTCGCGGAAGCGCCCTCCCGCCTCGCGCTGCTGGCGCGTCAGCGAGGTGATGCCCACCAGCGGATCGACATTGCGCAGGCGCACGATGCCGCCGGTGGAGGTGTAGCCGCCGTTCGAGACCGCGTAGACGCGGCGTGCCTCGGCGGTACCGGCCGCGAGGCGCTGGCGGCCAAAGGCGTCTTGCTTCAGCGCGAAGTCGTGGCCGACCTCGCGGCGGATGCGCACCTGCTCGGCCTCGCCCTTGGGGAGCTTTGGGGGTGCGGGTTTTTTGGAAGGTTTGCGGGGCATAAGCGGGTCCTTGTGTGGGGGATTGTCGAAATGGTTGCGCCAGGCACCCCTCATCCGTCTCGGCGCTGCGCGCCGATCCACCTTCTCCCACAAGGGGAGAAGGGAGAACCTGGCGGCGGCGGCGCTGCCAGCTACCAGCGTCGGCGATGGGCTGCGAGGCTGGCCCGGTCTCCCCTTCTCCCCTTGCAGGAGAAGGTGGCCGCGAAGCGGACGGATGAGGGGTGTTCCGCGGCACGCCGTCTCCAGATGTCAGCTTTTCACCAGCTTCACAGGTGAATCCCCTCCCCGCTTGGCGATCAGCTCGCGCATCAGACGGCGCTCGCGCACCTCGATCGAGAGCTGGGCGCTGGACGGGCAGAACTGGGCGCTGTCGACCCTGGCCTCGCCGCGGATGAAGCGCTGGATGGCGGCCTGCACGTCCGCCAGCTCGGCATCCTTAACGGCGGCCAGGTAGCCGCGCATCTGCATGTCGACGTCAGCGCGCGCCGACTGCGGGAAGCATGAGAACATCGCCGCCAGGACCTTGGCCGCCTGCTGCAATTCGGCTGCTGTCATTGATCTCCTCGATGATTGAATTGGCGGCATCGAGATGGGTTTTTGGCCGATGCCAGCCGGGCCTTTCTTTCGGCGCGCCTGCGCGTCCTGAAAAAGCGAGAGCTTTTTCCCTGGACTCTGGGTTCTGGGAGTCTGGACTCTGGGGCTTATCCCCTGCCCGGCCGCGCGGCTTAACCCGCCCGTTGTCCGCCCCCTTATCCCGGGGCGATTTTGCGCTGTCGTTTGAAAGGCTTGGGTTGCCGCCCTTCAAGCCGTTGCGGCGCGCGAGCCTGGCCTTGCGGGCGTCCGCGATCATGCGCCGCGAATAGATGCGGCCGTGGCGATCGCGCGAGAATACACGGTTCCGCTCGAGCTCGCCAAGCAGGCCGGCAAGCTCCGCCTCGGGACAGCCGGTCAGCCGGGCGAGCGCCGACTCGTCCAGCCCCTTGCCGGCGACCGCGACATAGCCGATCGGCTCGTGCGCGGCGGCCACGCACAGCAGGCGCATCCACAACCCTTGCGCGGCGAGCGAGCAAAGCCTGAGGTTGGGATCGGACTCCCAGTCCGCCCAAAAGAATTTCGACCAGACGGTGCCGCTCATGGGGAGGTGTCCGGATGGGCGGCGCGCCAGTGGGGATCGGGTAATCTCCCCCACCTGGGGGGAGATTGGCAGTTTCGGCCACACCGCCCATCATACCACCCCCGCCCGGTTCCCATGGAACCTGGCATGGTGGTGGCTGCAGTAGCTGCTCATCGGGCGCGTGCGCAGGCCGCAGCAGAGCATGTCGGGGCCGGGGCGCGCGCCGGGCGGATCGTCGTCGGCATCCTCGCGTAATGCGAGGTCGAGCGGCGCGCGGCAGCGGCCGAACAGGCAGTCGGTGAAGCGCATGGCGGCGACATGCGGCTGGCGGCCGGGCGCAGCCGGCCGCGGCGGCGCGGGGATCTTGTAGAGCTGCGCTTCGGATTTCTCGCGCGCCAGCCCGCCCGGCGCGAGCCATGCCGGCGGCAATGTCCGCGCTGGCATCCTCATCCTGGCTTGCTTCGGCTTGGGCGCGGTGCGGGCGGTCGCGATGTCATCCGCTTGCGCGGAGACCGCATGGGCCGATACGTCGACTCCGCCCTGCCCGTCCTCCGCGGCAGCTGCGTTGCAGCTGCCGAGGGTGGACCGGACGTCTCCCCCACTTGCGGGGAGATTGGCGGTTCCGGCGCTGGCGCCCGCCATCGACTGAGCACGTCTGGAAAACGCCGCCGGTTGGGAGAGCGTCACCCCTCCAGCGGCAACCCTGCCCCGCTTGCCTGGACGATCGGGCCGCGTCGCGTGCTTCCTCGGCCGGCCACCGGCGCGGCCGCCCTTGGGGTTGGCGAAGCCGATGGCGCGCAGGCCGGCGTTGCGATGCACGATGCCGATGATGGCATTGCGCGACACGCGCGCGCCGCGCAGCGCACTGAAGCGGGCGGCGATGCCGGAGGCCGAAAGCCCCTCCTTCAGCCAGGTCGCGATTTCGGTGAGTTCCTTGTCGGTATAGGCGGCAGGCATATCGGCATCCATCGGTTTGCGGGCTTGCGGGCGCGCGCCAGGGCTCGGCCCGAAGGCCGTCGCGAAAATCGTTCGGGGATTGGTCGGATCAGGCGGGACTCGGCGCCTCGCCATCAAGGCGCAGAAGGGCGGCCTCCGCCGCCTCCCTGGTCAGGCCGGACACCGCCCGGCCGGTTGCGCGATCGAAGAGGATGACGGTGCCGTCCTCAGTGCGGATCAGCGAGGTGACGCCGGTCCGCGGCGGGCCGGCGGCCTGACGAAGAAAGGGGGCCGGAGCCGGGGGAGGAGCGGCTCCGGCCGTTCCGGTGAACCGGGGTGCGGGCGGCTCAGCCGGATCCGGGGCAAACGCCCCGGTATTCGTCCGGACCGGGGAGGAGGACGGCCCGGACGATTGGAATTCAAAGTCGAAATGCACGCTCATGCCGCCTCCCCTTGCGCCGCGCGGCCGGCCAGCCATTCGTAGCTGACGCCGGCAATGCCGCGCCTCCGGCAGGCCGCCACCACATGCGCCCAGTGCTGCGGGGCGATGCGCTCGCGGCGGCGCATCTGGCGGGCGGCCTCGTAGCCGCAGCCGACATCGGCGGCGAAGGCGCCGATGCTGTGCCAGCGGTCGATCAGCCCGGAAATACCCGTGGGCTGCCCCGAGATGCTGGTGGGCAGAGCCGAAGCGCTCGTGGGCAATGCGGAAATGCTTGCGTGATGGTCGATCATGCGGTAAGCGTACGTTATGTACGAAAGAGTCGCAAGCGAATTCGTACACTTTGGACGATATTTTTCAGGCATTTTGTACGATGATGGATTCACGGCACAGATTGCAGCAGGCGCGCGCCCAGGCCGGCTATGCCTCGCCCAGCGATGCGGCCCGCGCCCTGCGCGAGATCAACAAGAACACGCTGATCAGCCACGAGAACGGCAACCGGCCGCTGTCGCGCAAGGCGGCGGAGAAATACGGCCGGCTGTTCGGCGTCGACCCCGGCTGGCTGTTGTTCAATGCGGACGGCGCCGAGGCCGCACCGGTCAGCCTGCAGCCCTCGCCCGTCACCGTCGACGTGCCGATCGTGTCCTGGATCAGCGCCGGTGAGCTCGGCAGCCAGGACAGCGTCGTCAACCTCTCCGACTATCCGACCATCCCGACCGCCGACCTAGAGGAAGGCGAGTGGATCGCGCTGCGCGTCGACGGGCCGTCGATGAACAAGATCTCGCCGCCGGATTCGATCATCTTCGTCAATCTGCGTGACAAGCGGCTGGTGACCAATGGCTGCTATGTGATCTCGGACGAGACCGGACGGGCCACCTACAAGCGCTGGCGCCCGAACGACACCCCGCCCTTCCAGCCGGCGTCGTACCTCGACATCCCGCCGCCGGAGCTGGAGGGCGCGATCACGATCATCGGGCGGGTGAAGCGGTCGATGATCGATATGTGAGTAATCTCGCTCTCGCCCGTCGGCCTCTGACTGCTCTTTCATGACGCCGCAATTTCTGCTTGCATGGCAAGCAGCCGTCGGCGTCGGCCGAGGTCGATGGTTTCGGGGGAGAACCGGCGAAATGACGAACCGGGAAGGCGTGGGCGAAAGCCGGCTGATACGGCTGGTGCGAAAATGGCGCCTGCCGCTGTTGCTGCTGCTGACCGGCGTCGTCGCGCTGGACGTCCGTGGCGCGATGGGGATCGCCAGCAATCTCGCCTACACGGCCTGTATCGGCAATGCGGCCGACCCGGCCCGCCGGATCGAAGCTTGCACGCAAATCATCGACAACCAGGCCGACGGTCCTGACAAACGCGCGACGGCCTACTTCAAGCGCGCCTACGCCTGGTCCATGGAAGGCGATCTCGACCGCGCCATCGCCGATAGCGACCAGGCGATAAGCCTCAATCCTGAATACGCATCGGCTTACTACAACCGAGGCTACGACTGGGCCACGAAGGGCGATTACGACCGGGCCATTGCCGATTACGGTCAGGCGATCGCCTTCGACCCGAAAAGCAGCGCTGCTTACAACAACCGGGGCCTTGCCTGGGCGTACAAGGGCGACAATGACCGGGCCGTCGCGGATTACAACCTGGCGATCATCGCCGATCCAAAGAACGCATCCGCATACCTCAACCGGGGCGGCGCATGGGCGGCGGAGGGCGCCTTCGATCACGCCATCGCCGACTACAACCAGGCGATTGCCTTCGATCCGACACTCATCGGGGTCTATGAAAATCGTGGCCTGAGCTGGGGCGGCAAAGGCGACTACGACCGCGCCATCGCCGATTTCAACGTGGCTATCGGCCTCGATCCGAAACGCGGCTACGCCTATTACGGCCGGGGTCTAGCCTGGTCAAACAAGGGCGACGACGACCGCGCGATCGCCGACTACGACCAGGCCGTGGACCTCGACCCGAAGCTTGCCGATGCCTACTACGCGCTGGGCCTCGCCTGGGCGCATAAGGGCGACCACGACCAGGCCATCGTCGACTACGACCAGGCAATCGCGCTCAATCAGAAATCCGCCGATTTCTACAGCGCCCGAAGCGCCTCCTGGAAGGCGAAGGGAAACCGCGAACGCGCCGAGGCCGACCGGAAGACGGCAGTTAGCCTTGGCGGTAAGTAGGTTGCCAGACTGGAAGGTCGCGTTGCTTCGCGCCTTCCCCTGCCCTCCGCTTGGCTCAGGGCCGGGCGCACAATCCAGCCACCGCAATTTCTGCTTGCATTCTGGAACAGAATGAGAACTGGCGCCTGCCGCGCTCTTCAAAAAGTGGCCGTCGTTCAGCGCCTTCAACAAGGCATGCCCCAGCGCCGGGTTGGTGAGCGTGTCCTTGTTGGCGGCGATCAGCAGGTCGCCTGCCTCCCGCGCATGATCGACGGCGAAAGCGTAGCCGGCGCGCGTCGCCTGCGCGAAGGCTGCAGCCGCCTTCGGATTGGCGCCAAGGAAGGCGTTGCTGGAGACGATCAGCGTGGTGTGCGCGTCGCGCACGCCGTAGTCGGCATAGCGGAACGAGCGCTGCTTCAGGCCCTTCAGCACTGTTCGAGCGATTGGGGAAGAGTGTTTTTGGAGCGAGGTGCGAAACGCTGTTCCTTCTCTCCAGTGGACAAGGCGGAGTCGCGTTATAAGATTTTCACTATTTTCTTATAACTCCCTTGAAATCCGGCCGGATAGCGTGCAGTTATAAGAAATCTGTGTAATTCTTATAACGCCCAGCCCAGACTTGGGATCGCGCCATGAAAACCATCGATCTCGCCTATCGCACCATGTATGCCGAGCTTGTGCAGCGCAGCCTGGATGCTTCCTTCGAGACCGATTTCTCGACAGCGGGCAATTTCGTGCGCGTGCCAGTGAAGGGCCGCGACTATTGGTACTTCGAGGAGACCCGGCCGACGAAGACCAGGCGTTATGTCGGTCCGGCCGAGGACCCCGAGATCGCCAAGCGGGTCGCGGCCTTCAAGGAGATCAAGAGCGATCTGAGAAGCCGCCGCAAGCTGGTTTCAAGTCTCGTGCGCGACGCCGGCCTGACGGCGCCGGACCCCGTCACCGGCGACGTGGTCGAGGCGCTGGAGAAGGCCGGGCTCTTCCGCCTGCGCGCGGTGCTCGTCGGAACGGTCGCCTTCCAGACCTATGCCGGGCACCTCGGTGTCAGGCTGCGTGGGGCCGCGCTGCAGACGGGCGACGCCGACTTCGCCCAGTTCCATTCCGTCTCGGCCGAGGTGGACGACAGCCTGCCGCCGGTTATCGAAGTGCTGAAGGCAGTCGATCCGACATTCCGCGAGGTTCCGCACCGGACCGATGCCGGACGCGCGACGCAGTTCGAGAACGCTTCCCGCTACCGGGTCGATTTCCTAACCCCGAACCGGGGCAGCGACGACCATGCCGATCACGCAAGCCCGATGCCGTCGCTGGGCGGCGCCTCGGCACAGCCCTTGCGCTTCCTCGATTTCCTGATCCGCGATCCCGTCCGGACGGTGCTCCTGCACCGCTCCGGCGTGCCCGTGCTCGTCCCCTCGCCCGAGCGCTTCGCCGTCCACAAGCTGATCGTCGCCGCGCGCCGCGAACGAAGCGCCGGCGCCAAGCGGGAGAAGGATCTGTATCAGGCAAGCCTGCTGGTCGAGGCGCTGGACGTCACGCGTCGGCAGGACGACCTCGCCTTTGCATTCGCCGAAGCGTGGAACAGGGGCGACGCCTGGCGGGACGCGCTGCGGAAAGGCCTGAACCTGCTCGGTCCCGACAGCCGTGACATGGTCGACCTGGTGCTCGGAACAGCGCTTGCCGCAGTCGGGGCGCAACTCGAAGGCTTTACGATGCGGCTCGCCTAACACGCCACGATTTGCCGCCTTATCGTTCAATTTGTACGAATTCATCTTGACCCGTATTCGTACGTAAAGTACGATATTTCCCTTCTCCGAGGGGAACATCCTTGAACACCGCGAACCACGCCGCCTTCGCCGACCTCTCCCGTCCACTGCTTTCATCCTTGCCGCTCGAACAGCGCGAGCGCCTCGCCGGCGCCTGGCGGATGGCAAGCCAGGACATCGCCGAGGACATCCGCTTCATCCGCCAATATCTGAAGGTCATCGCCGAGAAGGAAGAACGGCTGTCGACCGGCACGCTGGTCCACAGCCGCGCCTATGTCGAGGCCTGCGCCGGTTGGTTGCCGCGGACCGTGGCGCGCTATTTGCGCAACCTGCGCGCCATCACCGAATGCGAGTTGGCGATGACGGCTGCCGGCATCAGTTTTGCCAAGTCAAGCGATGCGTGGTGAGCCATCGCTTCTCCGCTTGTCTCCTGCCCTACGAACTGAAGACGGCGTTCACCCGTTGAACTTGTAGGGGAATTGTTTGGCGATGCCTTCCGTCAGCATGTCGGCGAACTTCAGCATGTGATCATGCCCTTCGTCGTAGGACTTGATGTCCGCCGCCCAATCCTTCTTCAGCCGGCCGACCACCTCGCCGGTCGTCAGTTCCAGATGCTTGTGGAGCATGTCCCGGAGATCTTTCTCGGGCCAGTTCGGATTGGCCTTGCCAAGGAACACCGCAATGTCATCGGCATTGCCGGTCCATTTTTCCTGAGCGGCCGAGAGCTTGTCCTTGCTGCCTGATTTGGCCGCCTTGACCACTTCCGTCGCAATCTTGATGTGGTCTTTCAGCAGCGCGGCCAGTTTCTGGCCGGCCGCATCACCGTAGTAAGGCTTTACCGCGTCGCCTATGTCGTCCTGGTTCTGGAGGAGACGCTTCGCGACTTCGTCCGTGTCTTGCAGATCAGCGAGGGCGCTGATGATGTAGTTGCGCGTGTAAGTGATGTGGTCTTCCCAAAGTTTCCGCATTGCCGCTCGAACGTCCGTCGCCGATTGCGGTTCGCCGGCGCGAGCGGGCAGCAGCGACAACCATCCGGCAGCCGCAAGAGACACAGCAGAGAGAGAGGAAAGCAGTACCAGACGCCTGTTCATGGCCGATCTCCGAATGTGCCAACACTCGCGCGACAGATGGGCAGCAAAGCGCGGCCGATCGGCTGTTTCCGTCCCGATCGTCGGCACCCGAAGGCGATGTTCGCTATCGGAAGATGAACATTAGCGATGGCTAAAGGTTCCGCGCCGGCGGCGAAATAGCGAGCCGTGGCGATGGCGATCCTTACGATGGAAAAAGGCTCCGGCGTAGCATGCCGGAGCCTTCGTCCTTTTTCGACGCATCAACCGCCGCTCGGAGCCGGCGCGGGGGCGGCCGGAGCCGGAGCCGCGGGCGCAGGTTCTGATGGCGCAGGGGCCGCAGGCGCGGGTTCCGAAGGCGCGGGCGCCGCAGGCGCAGGCGCTGACGGCGAGGATGCCGCCGGCGCCTCGACCTTGGGCGATTCGACCTTGACGTTGACGTCTTTGCTGCCGCCGCCATTGATGTTGATGACACCTGTGAAGACGAGCAGAACCACGATCGCCAGAATCGCGAGAACGACCGCGACAACCGTGCCACCTCCGCCCGAATTCACAACCGTTGGACCGTCAGCCATGGTTCTTCTCCTTACGATTGCACTGTCGAGAAAACGGGCGCGTCACGGCAACGTTCCGCCCCAGGGACCTCAGTCCCGGCAGCCGTGAGACTGAAGTCTCATCACCACGCGCAGAGGGCCGGAATGGTCGGTTTCAAGGAAACCGAAGCCTCGCCAACTCATTGGTAAGCGGACCACCGGACACGTCCCTTCTCGGCGGTCTCTGGGTGCCCGCCAATCATCGTTCCCGTGCTGGCGGGCACCCGCTCGCCTTCCTGTTCCTGGAACCCTGGCCCGCGCACTCGCGTGGAGTGACGAGCTTGTTAGTTGAGCCGGCGAAGGGAACGGAACCTCCTCAACAGCGTATGTTAGCTGTCGCCCAACCGGGCAAGCTGGCCAGAGTTTCCTGCAATGACCAAGGCATCGCTCCATCTTCTGAAAGGCGCAGGCTACCTGGTCTCCACGGCAAGCGTGATCCTGCTTGCGGTGGTGAGTTGGAAGAGCGCTTCGGAAAGCCCGCTGCTGGTCGCCTGCCTGCTTGGCGGCGCCGCGGCATCCATTGTCGGCATGTTCTGCCGCTGGCTTTCCTACGAGATCGAGAAACGCCGGGAAGGAAAATAGCATCCGTTGTCGGGCGCCGTCCGCAAAAAGCCCGCGCCACGGAGGGACCGATGGCGCGGGCCGGCCGATGTTTGCCCACCAGCCTGCGCGGGACGCCAAGCAGCGACGTCAGGCGCCAGACCTCAACCATTCGAAGCGGCTAATGTTCCATTTGCTCGATCGCTAGATCTGGCGACGTCGAGGCTATCGACGGCGCTCGTTTGCCGGCCAAGCGCCGCCCGGCGCTGGGTGAAATTTCTGGACCGCCCCTCACGATGCGCGTAACATCCCGTCAACGGCGATAACTGGCAAGGGCATCGCCGGCTGAGAGCGAGCATCGCGCTTCCGCCCCAATGGAGGAGGGAGCGTTGATCGAGCACAAGAAATCCACCAGCGGCATCGCCTATCCGGATGACCTCTGCCTGTTGAAAAGGGCCTACGACCAGATATGCCTCGAGAGGGATCTCCCGGCAGGCTCGCCCGCGGCGGAGCAATTGGCCATCCGCGCCATGGAGTTGTTTGCGCAAGGTATTTTTGAGGAAGAGGCCCTCTTGCAGGGGCTTAGGCAGCCCGCTTGAACGCTCGCTCACTTCACGGAACTGCGCCGACTGGCCATGCTCGGCCCTACCCGCTCGCAAGGACAGCCATGACCCCGCGATATCTCGACCACCTCCTGGAATGCCCCTATTGCCTGACGATCAAGCTGAGGATTCCGGCCGACGCGCAGCCGGACACGCGCATCGTCTGCGACGATTGCGGCGAGTTCCTCGGGCTGTGGGACGAGTTGCTGACGGACTTCGAAAGGCAGGGTGGCAACAACGGCGTCTTCCGTCTCGACAGGGGCCGCATCAGGCGCCTCGGCTGAAGCTGTCGCGATGCCCGGCTCCGCATAGGCCTTCATTCCTACAACCGCCGAGCCGCAGCGCGCGGAATGGAACGTTTCACGCAATTGCCAATTGGTGGACTCGCATGCCCTGCCGGGCGTTAGATTGGCGGCAGGCGAAGGAGGGCACGTCGCGAACAGGGAGGACGTAATCTATGGATTACGAATACGAGAAGATTCTACCCGACGAGCAGCCTTATGAAGTCATTACTTTTGCCAAAAAACACGGGTTGACGGTGCCGGCCGCGGATGCCGTCCTGTTCGCCAAGGGCCCGTCCCGGAAAGCGTGCGACGCCGCGGCATTGGCCTTCCTGTGCGCGGTGGCGCAATACGCCGACAGGCGATCGCGGCACTAACGCGCTCGCCGCATAGGGGCGTGGCGAAGACCTGTCTCGCCACGCAAAGCGCCGCTGCGACGGCCGTTATCTCAAGCCGAGAAAACTCAGTATCGCGATGACTATGACGATGGCTCCAACCAGCCAGATGATGTTGTTCATGACATTCTCCTTCACCCGAGATGGGTGCTGGAGGGACAACATAAGCGCCAGCTAAAGGTTCCGGTCTAAGGCGCGGCGGCGGCGGGGCGGTGCGTCGTTCGCAACAAAACGACTTCGCAATCGTTTCTCATTCGCCAGACACTCTGGCTACTCCAGACCTTCTCCCGCCGGCAGCGCCGGCGGGTCTTTTCGCAGCCTTTGGCCAGGATGCCATGCCGTCGACCTCGATCCGAAAGACGGACTACGATACCCAGAGGCGGATCCTGCGCGTGTGGTTCGTGGGCAGCGGCAAATGCTACGAGTTCGAGGACGTGCCGCCGGAGACTTTTGCCGGTTTCCGGGCCGCCTTCGCAAAGGGCCGATATTTCAACAGCTACATCCGCAACCGTTTCCGCTATCGCTTGGTGGCCGCCGCTGGCGCGCCGGCGGCCATGCCGCCAATTCCGGCCGCAGATCCTTCTTCAGGGAACGTTCGCCTCTCACGGCAGTTGAGCTTCCAGCGCGAAAACAATGTCGTCTCGCGCCCGACTTCAATCCGTAGGAGGAAATGATGAGAATGCACTTTTCCGCAGCCGCCGCAGGGCTGTTGCTGCTCGCCGGTATCGGTGCGGCCGCCGCCGACACCGTGGTTATTGCGCCGGAACAGGAAACGGTCATCCGGGAATATGTGAAGAAGCAGCCCCTGGCTTCGGTCAAGCTTCCCGGCGTGGAGCTCAACGTCGGCACGGCCCTGCCCGATACGGTCGAGCTTTATGAAGTGCCCGATGTGAAATACCGCTACACCGTGATCGACAACCGGACAGTCGTCGTCGATCCCGACACGCGCACGGTGATCAAGATTATCGAATAAGATCGACGTTCCGATTGAAGATCCGCCAGCCGACAAGGAGTGGCGGGTTTTCAACACGTCGAGGAGGCCGGGCCCACCTTCACTCTCGCCGGCGGCAAATATCCAACGATCCGCAAACGAACCAGAGTGTCCGACTTAGTCCCCTTAGAAAAGCGTCACGAAAACGATCGGTCCAAGGATCAGGCAAACACCCATTCCGATTGTAATGGCGATAGCCAGGCGTTCCGTTCGCCGGACAATCTCGGCCACCGCTTCGTCATCATCCGGGATGAGATCGAGGACTGAATTGTCCTTTGGCGCGGACGATTTGCGCCGGCTGACCGGACCTGTCGGTCTCCGCCGGCCAGGCGGACAATCGGATTCCGGCCGACGATAGCGCAGCCTGGTTTTCATGCGTCTGCTTCCAGCCGCTCATGCTCCGCTTTCTGGTGCCAGATCACCTGGCGGAGGTCGCGCATGTCGACAGGCTGGCCACATCTGGGACAGAGATAGAAATGGCATACCGGATATTCGTCCGGCGGGCTTCCGCGCCGGGTGCCGGTCAACGGCGGCCCGAGATCAGAAAGCTTCGTCATCCGCGCAGCTTCCTGGCTTGCCGCGCCAAGGTTTTCCGGTCATTGCCGTGCTCGCTTATCAACTCGCGGACCTCGTCCTGCGTGATGCGATGCTGCTTGGCAAAATACCTTACTTCGTAGTCGTCGTCGGCTGAGACGCGATCCCGGTCACGAAGGCCGCGGTTGCTCTTATCGTCGGCCATCTGGATTTCTCCCTGTCGAATGTCGCTAGTTTCACTCTGACTAATATAAGCCGCGAGCCGGACCCCGGTTCCATGCAAGGGCCCGGAAGACGCCGGCTTTTGCTGCGCCGGCGGCAGACCGCCTTCACGAGCGAAGATGCAGATGGACTCAGCGAGAGGAGGTGTCATACCGCCCATCGAAAAGGGCGGCCCAGCGGACTCGGGGGCGGGGCCGCTG
The DNA here is from genome assembly GCF_003952505.1 of Mesorhizobium sp. M4B.F.Ca.ET.058.02.1.1. NCBI lineage: Bacteria > Pseudomonadati > Pseudomonadota > Alphaproteobacteria > Hyphomicrobiales > Phyllobacteriaceae > Mesorhizobium > Mesorhizobium sp. M4B.F.Ca.ET.058.02.1.1. The sequence continues at coordinate 1,735,259 of NZ_CP034450.1, forward strand.
AGCCTGACCAACGGCGTTTTTTTCGAGGGGGGTTAGCCGTTGGCTTGGCTACGCATTATAGCCCATTTTATTAGCATTAGCTAAATTTACCCTGCGGTCGGCAAAAGCTTTCCAATCGCGCAAGCAACCTTCGCGGCGCATAAAAACCCGCCGGCCGGAGCCGGCGGGTTGACCGCCCTCGAGGTCGCGTTCAGTGGAGTCGTCTCGACCATTCGTCGATCTGCCGCTGGGCTTCTTCCCTGGCAATGCCGTAGCGCTCCTGGATGCGCCCGAGAAGCTGATCGCGATTGCCTTCGATGCGGTCGAGGTCATCATCGGTGAGGTCGCCCCATTGCTCCTGGGCCTTGCCTCTGACCTGCATCCATTTTCCCTTGATCTGATCCCAGTTCATGACTGTCTCCTTTGCTCTCCAAAGGAAATGGCGCGGGCGCGACAATGTTCCCGATGCGCAAACGCCGGGTCATGACAGGCAGCGCAGCGGCACCATCAATGTGATGGAGGCCGTCCCGCGTTCCGATAGTCTACCGGCTGGCGCAGCGCAGAATTGCAACCGGGAGGACCGGCGATGCCTCATCTTCACATGAAGGGGGTCGATGTCGTCGTCGATCTCCTCGACGCGGCCGAGGATACAGGCTCAGCGAGCAGGAGCTGAAGACGCTTCTTTTGGAAGCTTCTGAAGCGGGATGTTCCCGCCGACGTCGCGAACCAGGACCTGTGCCCCGGGAGTTGATTCTGTCGACGCGCGACGGCGCGCACTGGCCATCGCCCCTGCGATGCGGAAACGCCACGGGGTAGGACGGAATTGTCAGGCTCACAGGCGCCGCCGATAGCGGCGCAGCGTGGTTGTTCAGCCCTTGCCGGCCTTCGACTTAGCGGCCTTCGGCTTGGCGGCGGCAGGCTTTGCCGTCTTGGCGGCGGCGGCTTTAGCTGGCTTGGCGGCACCCTTCTTCGGCGCGGCCTTCGCTTTCGGCTTGGCGGCCTCGCCATCGATCTCGGCCGTGGCTTGGTCCCAATGCTGAATATCCGAGCCTTCGGGCCTGCCTGCCTGTTCCCAGATCGCGTGTGCCCGCTGGCGGATGCGTTCCTGCCTGTCGTCCGTCACTGTCGCCTCCGTGGTTGTCCAAATTCCGGGAAAACATTAGCCGAAATTTCGGCGGACGTCTTGGGTGGCGAGTGGGCAACCGGGACTTGCGGCGGGTTTATTGCGCCAACACCGCCACGCCCAGCAGCGCCGCCTTCTTGGTGATCAGGCCGGCGAGATCGGCATCCGATCGCTCGGTGCCGGTGCGCCGGCGCAATTCGTCGATCGCATCCTTCATCGAGATCAAGCCGGCGCCCCGCTCGGCCAACAGCTTGTCGCAACACGCCGCCACATTGGCGGAGTTGGGGGTCTCGACATGCGGTAACATGGAAGTCGTCCTTTCCCACCCCTGAACCCTTCGCCCGCCGCCTCCGCGGAGGCGGCGGTGTCGTCATGCGTCAGCCGGCGATCCGGCCGTCAATTGAGGACCTCGACGACCCTGCGCGTGCTGGGATCGACCAGCACGGTGCGGCCGTCGACGACCACGTAACGATATTGGACGTCGGGCACCTCGCGCAATTCGACCGTGTCCGGCAGAGTCGAGCCAACATTGAGCTCGAGGCCGAGAAGGTTGATCGAAGCAAGCGGGTGCTTGTGGACGTATTCGCGGACGACGGTGCGCTGCTCGGGCGTCACGATTATCTGGTCCGCGACCGCCGCGCCGATGCCGGCAATCATGGCCAGACCAGCGACAGCAGGAATGAGGGTAATTTTCATCTCTGCCTCCTGTTGGTTTGTTTGTGAGCGTCGCCCCGCCTCCGCGGCATGCGGAAGCATTGAAGAGTTCGAAATGGCGGGCTCTCCGAAGCAAAACGCTGCCGCAAGGCTGTTGTTCCGCCAGCGGGCACGAATTGATCCACGCCGGAACCCTGCCGCCCTGCCCCGCATTGAAGGCGAATAGTCAATCCAAGCGGAGGCGCCAATGATTGAAGACATGCCATTCGACCCGCCGATCGCCATCGCCGTTGGTGCCGGCTTCAGGCGCGACATCGCTTCGTTGGCGCAGATGCAGAACTTCCTCAAGGAATGGCCGCTGGCCGCGGGCGACACGCTCCACGCCAAGGCGCTCAGCGCCTGCGAGGCGGCACGAGCCGGAGATGCGACCCCGGCGCAGACACGGCGCGCCTTCATGGCTTTCGCCAAGGCTGCCGGCATCGGCTGGACGGGCATCGACCCGGTGACGACGCTGCGCCGGGCCAAGGTCAGGACGATGCGCGCGGCGCGCGCCGGCCGCGAGCGTCACCCGCGCTGACAAGGGCTCCACCCTATTGCTTCGGCTGCTGCGGCGGCAACTCGCCGGGCCTGATTATCGGCGTGTTGCCTTGCTCGGGCGCCGGCTGGGCCATGCCCTGGTCGCCGCTCGGCGGCGGCTGCAGCACGCCGCCGCAAGGCTTGAGCTTGCCGGTCAGGCCACCGCCGGTGTCGGCGGCCGGCTTCTGGTCGGTAGTGCCCGGTATTTGCGGCTCGGCCTGGCAGGGGCCGGCGGGCACCTGCGTCTGGTCGTTGTCGTCCTGCGCGGCCGCCGGACCGGCCAGCGCCATGACCAGAAGCGCGCATGGCGCAAAGGCGAAAGGTCTCATGGTCTGGCTCCTTTCCTTGTCCGGGAAAGAACGCCGGCGCCGATTGGTTCCGTGGCGCGCTGCCGGCGCCCCCTCCGGCGCGGCTTCGCGGGAACCGGCGGCCAGGGCCGCGAGTTCAAATCCTGGAGAGTTTCAATGGCGAGCCACAGGAGGCAGTCATGGGACCGCGCAAGAAACCGAGCGACGAGGTCGAGCCGTCAACGGCCGACGACAAGGCCCAGGTGCCAAACGACGAGGTAGAGGTGCCCTCGCCCAGCCAGCAGGATTGGGACGCGATCAAGGGCGCCAGGATCCTGCCGGACGGCGGCCTACCGCAAGAGGAAGTGCCGGGAACCACCGGCATCGAGAAGGAGGGCGCCCTGCCGGAAGAGGACGATGACAATCCCTACCAGGAGAGCGACGAGGCGTTGCCAGACGATGCCGAGGAAGCGGCCATCGCGCGCGATCCGGCAAGACGCGGTGGACCTTTCGACGAGGTATGAGGCCGCGCCTGACAGACGCGCGCCTCCACCCGCGCGGGCGGGGTGCGGATATGCTGGAATGATGGCTTGACGCCGCGCGGCCGGCGGCACTCAGTTCGGCGCGCTGTCGCCCACCGTCTCGGCGACGAAGGAGGCCGCGATCAGGTCGTCGGCGTCGATGCGTAGGGAGCCATCGGCGCCCCCCATGATGGCCACGACCTTCTGGAAGGTCTTCATCTCATGTTCGGTGATGCTGGCGATCCGCATCCTGGCCCTGAGGTCGGCGACACGCATCCCCAATGCCGGGGACGTTCCGATTTCGCGTTTCGACATGGTGAATATGCTCCCTACCCCGCCCGGTCCTTTTTGCCGCCCGCCCGATTCGCCGCCGCCAGTCTGCCCATTAATGAGGCAGCACGAAGTCAGACGCGGCAACGCGTGGCGCGATGGAAGGTTCCTGCCTGGGATGGTCACGAAATAATACCGGGGCGGCTCGCCCTCCGCCCCGGCAAGTACCGGCTGTCTTTGCGGTCACTGGATGATCTTCACGACCTTGCGGGTGCCCGGATCGACAAGCACGGTCTGGTTGTCGACGACAACGTAACGGTACTTCACGTTGGGAACTTCGCGCAGTTCGACCGTGTCGGGAAGTGCCGTGCCGACATTGAGTTCAACGCCGGGAAGCGTCACCGAGGCCAAAGGCTGCTTGTGCACATACTCGCGGATGATGGTCTCCTGCTGGGGCTCGATGATGACGTCCTGGGCGGACGCGGCACCCATGCCGGCGAGCAGCAGCAAGCCCGCGGCGGCCGTCTTAAAATGCAGTCTCATGATCTTCTCCTGTCTTGACCGGCGACCTCTTCCGCCACGCGAATGATGCCGTTCGCAGCCGGGCCACCTCGGTCGTTAACGTCACCGCATAGGGCTTGTTCCGGCAATTTTTCGACTTTGAACCGAGGCGATTTGCTTCGGAACAAAGGCTGCGAGTCGAGGTTAACCGAACGAAGGGACAACACTTCGAGGAGAGTTTCCATGAGACATATTCTGATCACCAGCATGCTCGCGCTCGGTGTCGGCTGCGGCGCCGCGATGGCCCAGGCACAGGCGCCGGCCGAGGTCCAGCCTGGCGGTGACGCCAGCTGCGCGGCCGGCGCTGCCGACTGCCAGAAGGGCGGCAAGGCGGGTGAGCAGGCCCAGGGCAAGGCCAAGATGAAGACCGATGATCAGGCGCAGGGCAAGGCCGGCGCCACCACCGAGGAGCAGGCCCAGGGCAAGCCGAAGGTGAAGACCGACGAGCAGGCGCAGGGCAAGGCTGGCGCCACCACCGAGGAGCAGGCCCAGGGCAAGCCGAAGGTGAAGACCGACGAGCAGGCGCAGGGCAAGGCCGGCACAACGACCGAGCAGAAGGCCCAGGGCACAAGTGGCACGACGACTGAGCAGAACGCCCAGGGCACGACCTCGACCCAGACCGACCAGGGCTCGACCGCATCGATCACCAATGTGACCGTCGAGCAGAAGACCGAGATCACCAATGTGATCCGCGAGACGAAAATCTCGCCGGTCGCGAGCGTCGATTTCGACATCTCCGTCGGCGTCGAGGTGCCGCGGCACAAGGTGCGACTGCACCGCCTGCCGCCGCGCATCGTCAAGATCGTTCCGGCCTACGAAACCTATGAATATTTCGTGCTGGCCGATGGCAGGATCGTCATCGTCGATCCGGACACGCTGAAGATCGTCATCATCCTGACCTGACGTTCACGAGCGTCACCAGGCCCGCCGCGCCGCATGGCATGGCGGGCCTCTCTCGTTCGCGATCCAAAACAAACCGGAAAAAGGCCGCGGCCGGCGCGACGTTAATCCGACGGCAATCCTTTCATATTAGCGTGGCCGCATATTCCGGGGATTGCTGAGGGGTCAGCGGCCGATGGCGATGGTATCACGTGGCGCGGCTGGCGCGTTGAAAGCAGACGTGCCGGCAAGCCGGGGCACGGCGGGCCTCGCCGAGGCGATCGGCCGGATGGCGCAGCTGATCGAGCATTCGCGGGAGCGGATCCGGCTGCTCGAGGCGGTGATCGAGAATTTCCCCGGCGGCGTCTCGCTGTTCGACCAGGATCTCAACATGGTCATCTGCAACCAGCGGCAGCGGACCCTGCTCGACTATCCGGACGAGCTCTTCGCCAATGGCTATCCGTCGATGGAGATGCTGTTTCGCTTCAACGCCGAGCGTGGCGAGTACGGGCCGGGCGAAGTCGAACTGCACGTCGCGCGCCGGCTGGCGCTGGTCAGGCAGCGCGAGGCGCATGTCTATGAACGGACCCGCCCTAACGGAACCGTCGTCGAGGTGCGCGGCATGCCGATCGAGGGCGGCGGCTTCGTCACCACTTATTTCGACGTCACAGAGCAGCGCCGCGACCAGGCGACGATCGCCCACATGGCGCATCACGACGCGCTGACCGACCTGCCCAACCGCATGCTGTTTTCCGATCGGCTGCAGAGCGCGGTGGCGCTTGCCAGGCGCGGCGCGCTGATGGCCGTGCATTATCTCGACCTCGACAAGTTCAAGCCGGTCAATGACGGCTTCGGCCACAAGGCCGGCGACAGGCTGCTGATCGACGCGGCCACCCGGTTGCGCGGCGCGGTGCGCGACCACGACACGGTGGCGCGGCTCGGCGGCGACGAATTCGCCATCGTCCAGACAGGCATTGCCGCAAAGGGCGACGCGGCAGCGCTTGCCTCGCGCATCATCGATCGCTTCCGGGAACCCTTCACGGTGGCCGGCAAGCCGCACGTCCTCGGGCTCAGCGTCGGCATCGCGCTAGGGCCTGGCGATGGCGTGAGCTCCGACGAGCTGCTGCAGAAGGCCGATATGGCGCTCTACCGCAGCAAGTCCGGCGGACGCGGGAAATTCCACTTCTTCGAGGCTTGAAAAGCGGGGCGCGTTTCGACGGCAAAACAGGCTTCCCCAAACATTCGCAAATGCTAATATGGCTGTGCGCGGGGACAACACCCAATCTTCGCGTGGGAGCGTCGGCGGAGTCTCCATAGAGCTGCCTCGGCCGGCGCTCCGTCTCGCGTGCCGCCTCGCAGGCACGATCTCGTCGGGAGAAACAACGGCCGCGGCGGAGACGCTTCCGCACGCCCCCCGACCGCAATGGGAGGAAATCATGTCGCATTACGTCATACTCGTGAACTTCACCGAGCAGGGCGCCAAATCCATCAAGGATACGGTGAAACGGGCGGAGGCATTCAAGGCGATGGCCGCCGACAGCGGAGTGAAGGTGAACTCGCTACTGTGGACGCTCGGCCAGCACGACGTGGTGGCGACCGTCGAAGCCAATGACGACATAGCCGCCACCGCCCTCAGCCTCTCCGTGGCATCGCTCGGCAATGTGCGCACCCAGACGCTGAAGGCCTTCGACGCCGCCGACATGGCGAAGATCCTCGGCAAGATGGCCGTCTGACGGCAAGCAGCCCGGCGCGAGGCGTCACGCCGGGCATGCCCGAGCCCCGGAGCTGCCGGCTCGCGTCAACCGCCGGTGGAAGAGGTCAAGACAACTCTTGCATGCAACACCGCAAGGCCCTAAGTCCTAAGACGTAGGTCGCAGATCACAAGCCGAAAGGCAGATGAGAGCGCGGCACTGGTGCCAACTTGCGACCATGCGTGAAAGGTGCAACGCTCTAATAGGGTAGAGACATGGGCGGGCATTCCGGGCGTTGCAGTCCGGAGCGTTCGATCGGGCAAATGTATTTTCCGCAGTTCCTTGTGGGAATGTCGGTCACGCTTCTCGTGGTCCTTGGATGGACCTACGCGGAGACGGGATCGCTTTGGCAATCGCTGGGCTGGGCCTTCGTCGCCGCTTTGCTGCTGCAGGTGGGCTATTTCGTCGCCGTGCTGGCGATCATCTACGGCCGCGGCTCTTCAGTCGCCAAGACCAGCGACAGTTCGCTTCCGGCCAAGATGCCTGGCCCCTTCAAGCGCGATGGCATCCTCTTCAGCCTGCTGTCGCGGCTGCTCTAGGCGCCCGGCGATTGGCGCGAGCCGAGGCGACAGCCAATCCCCCTTGTGAGGGAGATTGGCAACTCCGCCGTTGGCGTCAGTTCCTCAGCGAGGCGCCGACTGCAGGCCTGAGGCGGCCGGCACCGGTTCGGATGAGAACACCACCACGGCGAAAATCAGAATCGCGGCGGCGACGATCAGCGAGCCGCCGGCCACCACCGGCTCCAGTGCCGGATTGCCGTGCAGCAACAGGTAGAGCGCGGGCATCATGATCACCAGGCCGAGCGTGTAGAGGCCGTAGTGGATCATGGCGATGCGGCGGGCCGCCTTGGCCGGATTGAGCGCGTAATAGCCGCCGAACAGCGCCGACGTAACCCAGCCGAGAAGGTTGATGTGGGCGTGCGCGGGAAACGCGCCATGGTCGCCCGAGATGGCCATTTCCAGGCCGGCAACGACGCCCAGCATGAGAAACACGATGGCGGTCTTGAAGAAGAGTTCCGAAACCCGTGGCATGTTGTTGTCCTCCCAATGCCTTTTGATCCCCTATACGCTGGAGACTACATTGGGAGAGAAAGATTTGCCATGCCGAACATGGGCTTAGCGGTGGTTTTCCCCGTTGCGATGAATGGAAGCGAATAGCGAACAGGGAGTAGCGAATAAGGACGAGCGAGTAGTGAGTAGCCAGCAGTGAATGGTCGGTGCCGCGGTATGCAGCACCCCCATTTGCTATTGCTACTCCCTACTCACTCTTCCCTACTTACTCATTCCGTCGTTTCCGTTTCCTCTTCGGCCGGATCGGAGGTCGTGTCATCGGTCGTCGCCGCGGCGGCGTCCTGCTCCGCCAGCTTGGCAGCTACCTGGTCGATCTTGTCGTCGAGCACGCCCGTGGCCCACTCTGTGACCTCGTCGTCGACCGGCTTGTTGGCCATCTCGGCAAGCGCCGCGTCGAGCGATGGGACTTCGGCAGCGGCTTCGTCGGCCGCGGTCTGGGCCGCGGCGGCTGCCGCTTCGGCCTCAGAGATGGCAGTCTCCTGATCGGCGATCTGCCCTTCCAGATCGGCGATCTGCGCGGCCTTGGCCGCCTCCTCCTCGGGCGTTGCCGGCGTCAGCGCATTCGCCTCGGCGAGCTGCTCGTTGAGGTCGGCGAGTGCGGCCTGGGCGTCGATGACCGCCTGATTGGCGGCTTCGACCGCGGCCTGGGCGTTCTGGGCATTCGCGGATGCCATCACATAGGCCTGCACTGCGGCGAAGTTCTTGCTCTTGGAGTTCATGTAGGCGTTGATGTTGCGCTGCAGCGAGTTCAGCCGGCCGAGCTTGGCGTGGAGGTTCTTCTCCTTGGGCGTGGCGGCGACCTCGACGTCATCGACGGCGGCCTGCGTCTTCTTGCCTGACTTGGCCGATGCCGACTTGCCATGCGTGCTCTTGCCGTGCGTGCCGGAATTGCCGTGCGTGCCGCTCTTGCCGGAATTGCCGCCGCCACTATTGCCGTGGCTGCCGCCACTGTTGCCATGGCCGCCGCCGTTGCCGCCGCCATTGCCGTTGCCGGCCAGCGCCGGAGAGGCCAGGAGCGCGAATGCGGCCACCGCCGCCAATAGGGTTTTTCGGGTTGTCATAGTACCTCCTCGGGGATTCGCCACCTCGCCTACCCGCTATAGCAGTGTCGTATGCAAATTTGCTAATTCGAAGAAGTAAACTTTAGACAAATATAGTAGCGATGCGCGACCAACGCGCCGAGCGGAACGGGTAAGATATTGAAACCAAAGAGGATTATGGCGAACCAATAGCGACTGCACCCTTTGGACCGCAGAAGCCCTATACTGATCAGACCTTGGTCCTAACTGATCATGGGACGCAGTTACGCCAGCAACATCTTGCAGAACACCAAGTGAAACCTTTTGGCGGCAAGATGCTCAGCTTGCAACCAAAGGTACAGTGACTGTCGTTGCGTAATTGATCGGATACTGGTCGAAATACGGGAACTCGATGACGAAGGCGTAGCTGGCGGTCAGGTGCGCCATCTTGAAGCCGCCGCTGGCGGGATCGGTCGCTATCGTCACGACGACGTTCTTCAAGCCCAGCGCCAGCAGTTTCTGGGTGGCGATCGCCTGGATCTGGCTCTGCGAGAGCGTGTTGTTGAGCTGCAAGGCGCGGGCCGACGTTTCCAGCGTGTAGCGGACGGTCGACGTGGCATTGAACGACCAGCCGAACGCGAAGATCCCGAACAGCAGCATCACCAGGAACGGCGCGATCAGCGCGAACTCCAGCCCGGCGCCGCCGGACCGGTCGCCGAGCCATCTGGCGATCCGTTCAGCGGACACGGATCACCTCCTGATGGGTCATCACGCGCGGATCCGGAAAGATGCCGAAATTGAACGGCGGCACCCAGGTGCCCGTCGCCGTGATCTGGATGAAGGCATTCGGCAGCTTGGTTCCGCCGCAGATCGTGGTCTCATCCACCACCGTGGTGCCGCACTTGTAGGATCTGACAAGCACGACCGCGGCATCTTCGGGCTTGTTGTCCCAGCTCGAAAACGCGACCGCCTGCGTTCCCGCGTCATTGGTCGCGCCGGCCATCACCAGATTGGCCGCGGTTTTGACACCGGCGCGCATCTGCAGGTAGCTCGTCACGTAGGACCAGCCGTCGGCGATGCCGAGGCAGACGAGGCACAGGATGGGCAGCACCATGGCAAATTCCACGGCGGCTATCCCGGTCTTGTCCCGGAAGATGCGTGCGACCCGCTCACCCATCCGGCTACTCGACGAGCTGAACGGACTGCGCCGCCGGAATGTCCTTCATTCCGTAGCTGGTGCAGTCCTGCTTGATGGTCGTGCTGCCGGACCACTGGATGGTGTCGGCGACGACCTGGGTGCAGCCGCCGTTCCCGGAGAAATTGCCGAGGTAGTTGACCTGCTGCCTGGGGAAATAGATGGCGCCGGTCAAAAGCGAGTCCGCCGTGCCGTTGAACGTGCTCTGCGCCGCGGTCCCCGTCCTGTCGCCGTAGAACAGCACGCCGGAATAGGTGCCGGAGGTCGGCGCGCTCAGGTTCACCGTGGCGTTGCCGTTCATGCTGACGGTGTTGCTGCCGGACATGAAGATGGTCACGCCGGTGCAGGGTGCGGCGCAGGTGATGACCGCGTTGGCGTTGATCTTGAAACCGCCCTGCACGACATAGACACCGGAAGAAAGCGCGACATTGCCCTTGAGGTCCATGCCGCTGCAGTAGGTGCCGGCCTGGAGCGTTTGCGACGTCTTGTTGCCGTTGACATTCCTGCACGGGTTGGTGGCCGCGGGCGTCGGCAGGCTGGCGTAAGGATCGGCGGCAGGCAAGGCCTTGGTGACGTTGGAGCTGCAGGTCGTGGTCGCCGGATTGTTCAGCACCATGCCACCGACGGTGACAAGGCAGTCGGCCTTGAGCGCGGCCGATCCCTGCGTCCTGATGGCGTCCGCAGCAACCGAATTCGACATGATGACGCAGCCGGTGAGGTTGACGCTGGTGTTGCCGGAGAAGAGCGCCGCCTGCGGGGCCGACTGATTGAGCGCCTGGACGCAGGCCTTCGAGGCGTCGGTGATCAGCGCTACCGCCCTCGCCCGCTGCGGAACCGGGCTGCTGTTGAAGATGGCCGTGAAATAGCGATCGAGCTGCTGGTTGACGATGACCTCGACCGCCTTCTTCGCGGTGTTGGGGCCTGAAGACGGCGGCGTGTTGACCTGGATCGTGCCAGCAAAGCCGTTGGTGGTTGCCGAGGTGGTGGAGGCGGCGACGATGGTCGGGTTGTCCGAACCGGCGACCTTTTCCAACGCGCCCGCATAGGCCGCGGCATCGGCCACCGCCTGCAGCTTCAGGCTGCTGTAGTACCAGAGCGAGGTCTCGACACCGAGGCCGGCGCCGCCAACGACCACCGGCAAGGCGAAGGCGAAGATGACGGCGACGTTGCCGCCCGCGCCTCTGCGTCCCAGCAGGCGGTGAAAGTGATCCATGAAGAAACGGGCGCGCAATGCCATGCCACCATATGAGCAGGCATGCATAAACGAATGCCTAAGATTTTCGCTCGACTTGTCGCGGGCGCGCTTGAAGGGCCGATTTTTCAAAGACTTGCCGCAAATGGCGCGTCTTTGATATAGCGGCTTATGGCGCCCTGAGGATATCGGCGCCCGGCTGCTCGTCGAACAGCACGGAACAGCCGCGTTCCAGCGCCACGGCCGACAACTCGTTCGCCACCATCTCGTCCGGCGAAATGAAATCCCCGGTCAGCACGCGCAATTCCTCCACTGCCCGTGCCATCGAAACCAGGCGTCCGGCGGCACGGCCGGTGACGCAGGCATTGACGATATAGACGAGGTCTGAAATCTCGAAGTGGCCCATGTCAGGCCTCCCGCAAACGGCGTCCCTATCCGTCAACAACGCCGCCGGCCAGACGATGTTCCGGTCTTCGGCATCGTACCTCGTAATGCTGCACTGCGCTGCGACGTCCCCCAAAGTGGCAAAAAAACGAGATTCCGACAAGATTGCGCATCCTCGCCGTTGGCCGCGACGAATGCCCTCGCCGGGCCCTCGGCGCCGCTTGACAACAGACCCTGTTTGTTCTCTTTTTGTTCGACAAAAAATTCCTTAAAACAGGCCCTGCTAATGCTGCAACGCCGCAAGGTGAACGGGATGGCGCAGGGCGCAGAAGCCACCATCCTGCATGCCGATCTCGACGCCTTCTATGCCTCGGTCGAGCAATTGCTCGACCCCTCGCTCAGGGGCAAGCCGATCGCCGTCGGCGGTGGCGTGGTGCTGGCCGCCTCCTATGAAGCGAAGGCCTTCGGCGTGCGCGGCGGCATGCCCGGCCGCAAGGCACGCGAGCTTTGCCCTGAACTCATCTTCGTCGGCGGCCACTTCAGCGAGTACCAGCGCCTCGGCGACGCGGCGATCAAGGTGCTCGACGATTTCACGCCGCTGGTCGAGCGGATATCGATCGACGAGGCCTTCGCCGACGTCGCCGGCTGCACGCATCTGTTCGGGCCGCCCGACGAGATCGCCCATGCCATCCGCCGCCGCGTGAAGGCTGAGCTCGGCCTGCCGATCTCGATCGGCGTGGCGCGCACCAAGCATCTGGCCAAGATCGCCTCGCAAGTCGCAAAACCCGACGGGCTTGTCGTGGTCGAGCCCGGCACCGAGCTCGCATTCCTGCACGACCTGCCGGTCACGCTGATGTGGGGTGTCGGCCCGGCGACCAGGGCGCGGCTGGCCGACATTGGCGTCGAGACCATCGGCCAGCTCGCTCGCACCCATGGCGGCGCGCTGAAACGCCTGCTGGGCCCGGCCGCCGGCGAAAAGCTCGCAGCGCTTGCCTGGAACCGCGACCCGCGCCGGCTGGAAACGCACCGCCGCGCGCACTCCGCCGGCGCGCAGTCGGCGCTTGGGCGCAAGCCGGCGCTGCCGCGCGTCTTCGTGCCGACGCTGCTGCATCTCGCCGACCGCGTCGCCAGCCGCCTGCGCGCCAAGGCGCGGCCCGGCCGCACCGTAACGGTGCGCGTGCGCTTCGCCGACATGCGCGCCGTCAGCCGCTCGGTGACGCTGGAGCAGCCGATCCAGGCCACCGCGATGCTGGCCGAGATCGCCGAGGAACTGGTGCGCGGCGTGCTCGCCGCCAATGCGCAGGAGCGGGAGATTTCGCTGCTTGCCATCTCTGTCTCGCATCTGGAGGAAAGTGCCGAGCTGCAGCTCGAACTGCCGCTCGGCCTCGCCGACGAGAAGCTCAGGCCCGGCAGCCGCAAGGGCCTCGCCCGCTTCGGCGCCGACCGCGCCATCGACAAGATCCGCCAGCGTTTTGGGCGGGAGGCGGTCGGCTACGGCACGGTGGCGCTGGAAGCAGCACGCTCGGTGCCGGATGCGTTCAGGGAGCTGGCCGAGAAGGAGCTGTAGTTGGCCGATCGCCAACCCTACCGGCGACCGGTGCTCCAGTAGCGGTGGACCCTGACGCCGCCGGCGCTTCCGCCGCGCCATGGCTCGCAGGCGATCCCGTCACGGTCGGCATCATGTGTCGGCCAGTAGCCGGGTGGCCCGCGACGCCAATCTCCCCGTCGGGGAGATGGCCGGCGGGACAGAGGGGGCTCGGCGGCGGGTGGCGCCCTGCGAGGACTCCCTCTCCGTCTGCTTCGCGGCCACCTCCCCCGCCATTTGGCGGGGAGAGGCGGGGCGTCGTCGCCGTCACCGCTGCGCTCTCTCGGGCGACATGCCCTACTGATTGATCTCGGGCTCGACGAGTTTTGCCAGGTTGCGGAGCGACTCCTGCCAGCCGAGATAGCAGGCTTCGACCGGGATGGCGTCCGGAATGCCTGCCTGCGTGATGTCGAGGTCGGTGCCGCACGATACTTGCTTCAGGATCACGGTGACCTGGATCTCGCCCGGCAAGTTGGGGTCGTCGAACCTGTCGGTGTAGCGCAGGCGCTCGCCCGGGACGAGTTCGAGATATTCGCCGCCGAAGGCGTGGCTGCCGCCCGTGGTGAAGTTGCGGAAGGACATTTTGAACGTGCCGCCGACCTTTGCCTCGAAACTATGCACCGTGCAGGTGAAGCCGTTCGGCGGAAGCCATTTCGCGAGCGCGTCCGCTTCGACGAATGCGCGGTAGACCTTCTCCGGCTTGGTCGCCAGAACGCGGTGCAAACGTACGGTGCTTGGCATATCGTATGTCCTCTCTGATTTGCTGATCGATGCCCCAAGGACGTACGGGGGCCTGGCCAGTCCGACACGGGCTGTCAAATTTCTTGAAGCCCTGCCCTCTCCCGCTCCCTGCCCTGCTCAGCGAAGCATGTGAGGCGAATGCTTTCAACCCATCGCCTGGCGGATGGATTTGGAGAACCGCGCGAGGAAGGCCGGCCGCGACGCGGCGTCGAGCTTCCAGGACAGCACGGCGAGCGCCATCCTTCCGGGCAGCATGCCGACGGACAGGAACCAGGCGGCAAGCATGGCGCGACGCCTGAGCGAGGCCGTCATCTCGAGGCTGGCGACGGCGCCGTGCGCGGCAAGCGCCAGTTTGGAATCATTGGCGACCGGGTGCCGGTCGGGGTCGGCGCAGAGCGAGGCGAGCCGCTCCTCCAGATGAAGCGTATCATGCAGGACGGTCTCGGCCGGCTCGACCGCCAGGCCGACGCCCGAGACCTGGCCCGACAGCGCCGCCATGCGGTGGAAATCATGCGCCACCCGCCACCGCGCCCGCTCGGCAAGCTTTTCGCCGAAGACGGAATGGTTGGCGCCGTGGATACGGTAGGCGCCGACGCATTCCTCGATCGACTGCACCTGCCCGTAGAGCGGCGCCAGCGTCGCCAGATAGCCATCGGCGCCCTGGCGGAAATCGGCTTCGGGGATCGGCATGATGGTGTCCAGCGTCGAGCGTTCGAAGGCGAGTCCGCTGGTCACCGTCGTCTGGTAGCGCCCCTTGTGCAGCAGCTTCGGCACCACGTCGCCATCGTCGAAGGGAAGTTCCGGCGGCGGGAAGACATCCTTGACGCGCTGTGCTTCGTCGACGATGTGCAGCCGCGACTGCACCTGCGCGGTCGCCGGATCCCAGGCGTCGACGATCCTGGAGACGGCGTCCGGGTAGAGATAGTCGTCGGCGTCGAGGAACAGCACGATCCTGCCTGAGCTTGCCGCGAAGCCGGTGTTGAAGGCGGCGGCATGGCCGCCATTCCTTGGCCGCAGGCAGGCGCGGATGCTGTCGCCATAGGATTCTATGACCGCCGCCGAACCGTCGCTCGATCTGTCGTCGACGACGATGACCTCGACGTCGTCATGGTCCTGGCCGAGCGCGCTGTCGACGCTGCGTTCGAGGAAGCGCGCGTAATTGTAGTTCGGGATGATGATGGACACCGGAATCCGGCTGGGCATCGGATGCATCGCGTTGGACCTCGCATTTGCTTTGGTTTCGGCGGAACCCGCAGGAATAAGCCTTAAGCCCGCGAGTTTCCCTGGGGCAAGACTTGCGCTTGCCTCGGGTGGACGGGTTGCGTTGCGACGTCAGCTGAGCGGCCGCGATTGCCTTCGAGGGTCATCCGCCGCAGGCATTCGGCGCGCCGCGGCAAGGCAGTCGGGGATCCGGTCCGGATGGTGCAGCGGCCGGCTCCGACGGGAATGGTCCTTCATTCGATCCGGGACAGTGCGTCCCGCGCCCCGAAGGCATATCCGGAGTGTGACCGCGAAATGCGGCCGTAACAAGCCCGGGGCGTCGATTGCGCCCCTCAGGCTGGAGCGGACGTTGCTCCAGTATTTGTCCGTACGCAGTCCCGGACGGAAAACCGCTGCGCACTTTTCCTGGAATTGCTTCTAGCTTACGCAATCCCGGACGGAAAACCGCTGCGCACTTTTCCTGGAATTGCTTCTAGCTTACTTGAAGCCCCCGCTTCTCATATTATGGATTGCCCATATGACTGGTTCGTGATCGACCGTATGACCGAAATGCAACACGTCCACCCTAAGGTCTGCCCGCGATTTCCGGTGCCGGAACACCTTTGCGACGTGTCGACAAGGCGGCCCGGCACCGGCCAAAGTCACGCCCCTTGACCGCTTCGGCGGTTGGGACGAGCGTAGCGGCAGACTTTGCCTGGGGGACCCATGGATTCGAAGAAACTGCTGACCCGCATGATCCGCGCCGGCGCCGGCGAGATTCCCGCCGACCTGGTGGTCCGCAACGTGCGGCTGCTCGATGTCGTCACCGGCAGGGTGAGCGAAACCGACATCGCCCTCGTCGGCGACCGCATCGTCGGCACCCATGCGCGCTATCAGGCTGCCGAGGTGATCGACGGCCGCGGCCGCTTCGCCGTGCCCGGCTTCATCGACACGCACCTCCACATCGAATCCTCGCTGGTCAGCCCGCTCGAATTCGACCGCTGCGTGCTACCGCACGGCGTCACCACCGTGCTTTGCGATCCGCATGAGATCGCCAACGTGCTGGGCGTCGAAGGCATAAGCTATTTCCTCGACTGCGCCGAGCGGACCATTCTCGACGTGCGGGTCAACCTGTCGTCCTGCGTGCCGTCGACGGCGTTCGAGACCTCGGGCGCGCGGCTGGAGGCGGAAGACCTCGTCCCGCTCCGCGCCCATCCCAAGGTGGTCGGCCTCGCCGAGGTGATGAATTTTCCCGGCGTGCTCGCCGGCGACGAAGGCATGATCGCCAAGCTCGACGCCTTTTCAGACGGCCACATCGACGGCCACGCGCCGCTGCTCAGGGCCAGCGGCTCAACGGCTACCTGGCGGCCCGCATCCGCACCGACCACGAGACCACGACCGCGGCCGAGGCACGGGAAAAGCTCGCCAAGGGCATGGCGATCCTGATCCGCGAGGGCTCGGCCTCCAAGGACCTCGACGCGCTGGCCGAGATCCTCGACGCCGATACGTCGAGCTTCGTCGCGCTGTGCACCGACGACCGCAATCCGCTCGACATCGCCGAGGAAGGCCATCTCGATTCCTCGATCCGGCGGCTGATCGCCAAGGGCCGGCCGCTGCATCATGTCTACCGCGCCGCCAGCCATTCCGCGGCGCGCATTTTCGGCCTCACCGATCGCGGCCTGGTGGCGCCCGGCTGGCGTGCCGACATCGCCCTGCTCGACGACCTCGAGGACTGCCGGGTGAGCGATGTCGTCTCCGCGGGACGGCTGGTGACGCCGGAACTGTTCGAGACCCGAGGCACGGTGGCGCCGGTCGGCCTCGGCTCGGTGAAGGCGAAGCCGGTCACGGCGGATGCCTTCCGTGTCGAGGCCAGGGCGGGCCGCAACCAGACGCCGGTGATCGCGATCAAGCCCGGCCTGATCATCACCTTCCGCGAGGACGCCGCCCTGCCCGTCCTCGATCAGTGCCTGCAGGCCGACCCCGAGGCCGACATCCTCAAGGCCGCGGTGGTCGAGCGGCACGGCAGGAACGGCAATATCGGCAAGGGTTTTGTCCGGGGCATCGGCCTGAAGCGCGGCGCCATCGCCTCCTCGATCGGCCATGACTGCCACAACATCACCGTGGTCGGCGCCACCGACGCCGACATGGCGGTTGCGGTCAACCGGCTGATCGAGATGGGCGGCGGCATGGCGGTGGCCGACAACGGCGTCATCACCGCAGAACTGGCGCTGCCGCTGGCCGGGCTGATGAGCCTGGAACCCTTCGAGACCGTCACCCATGCCCTGCATCAGTTGCGCGAGGCGACGCGCGACATCGGCTGCACGATCCCCGAACCCTTCCTGCAGGTGGCGTTCCTGGCACTGCCGGTGATCCCGCATCTCAAGCTCACCGACATGGGCCTGTTCGACGTCGACAGGTTCGGCTTCGTCGAGTGAGGCGACCGGCACCTGCCGGCGCAGCAAAAGGCATGCGCTGTCGGGGCACGGTCGGGATCTAAATCCGTCCCTCACATCTCTCCGAAGTAACGAGCACGGGCCAGATCATCCGAGGGTGCCTCGGGTCCCAATCCGACGACATCCGGAACCCGCGTCGGATCGCCGGCAAAAAGCGCAAAGGCATGCTGGCGCCGCCGGTCGGCCGCCTCTCCGCGCTCGAACAGCAATGCTGTCTCCATCGCCTCCAGGCGTCGCATGCAGCCGTAGAAATCATCATGGTCGCCAGCGTAGGCCTCCGCCGCCGATCGCCAATCGGGGTTTTCGAGCAATCGGTCCCGCAGCAGCCGGACATCGCGGAGCGTCCGCGACAGCCCCCTGCCCCAGGCAGGGTCGGTGGCGGCCGCGGTATCGCCGACCAGAACAACCCCGTCGCGACTGGGCCTGTCGACCCATCGATGCGACCCGTCGAAGCTGGCAAACGGACCTGCCTGCCGTGCCCGGTCGAACCAGTGGGCGGGCGCGCCTGTCGCATGCAGCTGGCGTATCATCTCCTCCACCGAATGACGGCCGGAAAGGCGCTTCGGCAGAACATCCTTGTGGTAGATGAGATAGATGCGGTTGCGCCGGGGGGCAATTTTCATCGCGATT
This sequence comes from Mesorhizobium sp. M4B.F.Ca.ET.058.02.1.1, assembly GCF_003952505.1. Lineage (NCBI taxonomy): Bacteria > Pseudomonadati > Pseudomonadota > Alphaproteobacteria > Hyphomicrobiales > Phyllobacteriaceae > Mesorhizobium > Mesorhizobium sp. M4B.F.Ca.ET.058.02.1.1. The sequence continues at coordinate 1,753,329 of NZ_CP034450.1, forward strand.
ACCATGCGCCCGCCCATGGGATCATAGAAGAGATTGATCGTGTTTGCCCGCGGTGGGGCATTGCCGGCGAGAACCTCCGAACAATCGACGTCGCCCTCCAGGATCATGCCGGCCGTGATCAGCAGTTCGGGATCATGCCTCACCTCAAAGCCGAGAAGCGAGCGTAGACGCGAATCCCTGCCGTCCGCCAGAACGACCAGGCGCGCCGAGAGACCCTTTGCGTCGCTGCCGACGTGAACTCGTGGGACATCGCCAAATGTCACCGCCGAGACCACGCTTCCGCGCCTCACCTCCGTTCCCAGGCTCTCGGCATGTTTCAGCAGAACCGTTTGCATCTGCGGATGGGGAAACGTCATGCAACAGGTCCGGGAAGGCGTCGTCGCGATCAAGTCCCGCACAGCCTGCAGAGAGCCATCCCGGAATCTTGAATAGTAGGCCGCCTCGGTGGCGCAGCTTTCGAGAAGCAAAGCATAGACGCCCAGGCGCTGGGCCTCGAGACTTCCCCAGGGCATGAGAACCTCGCCGCGGATGCGGTCCCTGAATTCGTCCTGCTGTTCGACGATGAGAACGCGCGCGCCGCGACCGGCAAGGGCGATGGCCAGCGAGGATCCCGCAAGACCGCCACCAACAATGATCAGGTCATAGTCGGCGCCAGCGCCGTTGGGTAACGGCGTCCGGCCGTCTTCCCTCTCTGCCATGGCGGACTCCCAAAGTAATATTTCGTTTTTCTAATGTACTGTACCTTGCCTACAGCCACCACTTGAATTGCAACGATCACAAGGGGCTCGCCATCGAGGCCATCAGATCGGCAGTCGGCGAACTAGAGCTCTTTGTTTTGACGCAAATCCGGACGGAAAACCGTTTCACACTTTTCCCGGAATTGCTCCAAGCCTCAATCGTTGAGTTCGGCGGCTGCCGCGATCACCTCCGAGACGATTTCGAGCACATTGCCGTCCGTCGTCCGGTGGTTGACGAAGCACGCCCTGAGCGCGAACTGGTCGTGGACCGTCGCGTTCGACAGATAGACGCGACCGCGCGCGATCACGCGTCTCAGGATCGCCCTGTTGTCCTTGGCGCGATGACGGAAACAGACCGCGCTGAGCGGCACCGGCGCCAGAAGCTCCAGCTCCGGATGCGCCTCGACCGTCTCGGCCAGAAGCCGGGCATGGCGCAGGTCCTCGGCGATCGCCTCGCGAAAGGCGCGGCGCCCGTGATATTGCAGCGACAGCCAGAGCTTCAGCGCGCGGAAACGCCGCGACAGCTCGAACGACTGATCGAAGAAGGCGAAACCTTCCGTGGGATCCTGGCTCAGCAGGCCAACATAGTCGTCGCTGTGCGAAAACGTCCTGCGCGCGATGTCCGGGTGGCGATGCAGCAGGCAGCCGCAATCCAGTGGCTGATAAAGCCATTTGTGCGCATCGAGCGAGAGCGAATCCGCCAGCGCCAGCGAGTTGAGCGTCTCCGGCAGGGCCAGGGCCGCCAGAACGCCATACGCGCCGTCGACATGCAGCCACATGCCCTCGCGTCCGGCGATAGCGGCGATCTCGGGCAGCGGGTCGATGGCGCCGGAGACGATGGTGCCGACGGTGGCGACGATCGCGATCGGTATTCGTCCGGCCGCGCGATCGGCGGCGATGGCCGCCTGGAGGGCGTCCGGACGCATCCGGAACTGGTCGTCGACGGGAACCAGGCGCAGGTTCGCCCTGCCGATGCCGAGCAGCGCCACCGCCTTGGCAATGGACATGTGCACCTGCTCGGATGCATAGACCACGCCGCCGCGCACCCCTGTTTCATTGGCCGGCAACTTTGCTTCACGCGCCATCGCCAGCGCCATCAGGTTTGCCGCCGAGCCGCCGCCGCACAGGCTGCCGGTGAATCCGGCGCAGCCGACCGCCTCCGCCAGCCAACCGACGACGGCGTGTTCGATCGATGTCGCCGCCGGCGCGGATCGCCACGAGGACACGTTCTGATTGAGCACCGCCGCCAGCAATTCTCCCACCGCCCCCACCGGCTCGCCGGAACCGAAGACGTAGGCGAAGAACCTGCCAGCGGATGGTCGCGCATGCTCGGCGATCAACTTGAAGTCGTGCAGGACGTCCCGGCCCCTGCCCTCCTCGGCCCAGGGCCGCGAGAAGAGTTCGGTTGTCTCCCTGCCGCTGGTCGACGGATAGGCCGGACGGTCATCGAGCGAGGCCCAATAGGTCGTGGCGAGGTCCATCGCCTCGTCCGCCAGCCGCGACAAATCCTGATTGGAGATTTCGAGCGCCTTCATAGCCTGCCCCCTTGATGCATGCGAAACCACTGGACTTGATTAGCACAAAACCGGCATCGCCACCGGCAAGGGTTTTCCGTCAGACCGGCAGCGGCGGATCCGCCGGCTCCCCGGGATCATGGCCGGCAGCCGAACGGATTTCGGTCAGCGACCAGATCTGCCGCCCATCGCGGAAGTTCGCGGGATCGAGCCAGGCCTCGAAGGCGGCGCGGCGGGCCGGCCATTCGCTGGAAAGCATCGAGTACATGCAGATGTCGCGCGGCTTGCCCTTCAGGAACAGGCTCTCGCGCAGCATGCCTTCATAGACGAAGCCGAGTCGGTCGGCCGCCTTGCGCGAGCGCTGGTTGGTCGAGGTGCAGGTCCATTCCAGGCGCCGGTAGCCGAGATCGTCGAAGACGTGGCGCAGGATGAGGTAGAGCGCTTCGGTGGCGAGCCGCGTGCGCTGCAGCGGCGGTGTGTAGAGCACATAGCCGAGCTCGACGACATGATGCGCGGGTCGCGCCTCCATCAGGCAGAGCCATCCGAGCGGCCCGCCATCGGGGCCATCGACGGCGAAGAAGGCGCGCTTGGGATCGGCCACCAGGACGGCGACTTGCTCGGCGAAGGCCCGTTCGGTGGCGAACGGCCCCACCTTCATGTCGACCCAGGTGGCGTGCGTGTGCTCGTCATGCGAGAGCAGGTAGAGTTGTGCCGCATCGCCCGCGGCGTCGAGCGGCCGCAGCCGCCCCCAGCGGCCGGCAAGCTCAATGGCCAAGGGAACCGGCGCATCACCCGGCGTGACCTCGTTCGGTTTCAGCTTGGATGACATTGTCTCGCATCTCTTTGTTTTGAGCAGTTGCGGACGGAAAGCCGTTTCACGCTTTTGCTGGAGTGCTCTAGTTCCAGTATCGGAACATCCTACCCATTCTGTTCGGCATGACGAAAATCTCCTCCGCGTGGGAAAAGCCGGCATCCCGCCCCATGCCGAGCCATGTGGCGGCGGTTTCCGGGAAATCGGCCAGTAGCATGTGCCGTTCCATGGCGGCGAACTCCTCGTCGGAAACGGCCGACCATTCATCGCGCAGCAAGGAGAAGCGGGCGAGCCAGGCGGCGCGATCCTCTCCCTCGAAAAGCGCTGGCTCCCAGATGACGAAGAGGCCCATCCCTCCCAGGGCCCTGCGGGCGTGCCGCATCAGCCGCGCCTTACCCTCGGTCGGCAGGTGGTGCAGCGACATGCCGATCCAGATCACGTCGACGGGCTCCGACCACGTCGCCATCGCATGCGCGAAATCGCTGCAACGCAACTCGACCGGGCAAGGAAGGATATCGAGCTCTCGAGCCGCCAGCCGCAGCGATGCCTCGGACAGATCGATGCCGACATAGTTGCCGATCGTGGTCGTCCTCAACGTCGCAGCGGAGGCGCCGGCATCGCCGCACGCCACGTCGAGAAAGCGGAACGACGCAGGCGCAAGCTCCGTGAGCACGTCACGCAGAAGGCGATAGACCTCGCGATGGAACATGAGGTTTGCATCCACGATCCTGCGATAGGTATCAAGCTCCCTGTTGAACATGTCCTGGGAGCCCGTTGCCTCGCTCCCTGTCGTCGCCGGCATGCCTTCGCTCGATGTCACGATGCCCTCCATGGAAGGTCGATGGGATGCCGCTAGGCAGCGGCACCTGCTGCGTAGAGATGCAAGGCGCGGAAGACCGCCGTGTGGCCAGGGGTCGCGATGCCGAACTCGATGCCCAGCTGGTGCATCCGCCCGGACAGCCAGGCGACCTCGATCGGCTTTCCCCTTTCGAGATCGTTCGCCATCGACGATTTCACATGCGGGGGGAATGCGCTCCACCTGGTCGTGACGCGCCGTTCGAATCCCTCGGCCAGCGGATGACCGGCGGCCGCGGCAATCGCCATGCCCTCGTCGCGCAGCTGCTCGATGAAGATGCGCGCCTCGGGGTCGTCGAGGATCGGACCGATCCCCGAACGCATCAGCGACGTTCCGCCGGAGAAGGCCGCCAATGTCACGAACTTCTCCCAAAGCACATTGTCGATGTCGGCAACCGGCTTCAGCTCCAGCCCGATAGCCCGATCGCACAGCGCCTGAAGTTCCTTGATGACAGGGTCGCGGTGTCCGCCGACGAGGATGTCACGCAGCCCGCCCGCGTGGACGACTTCTCCGGGCTGCTTGATGAATGCGGACAGGTAGGTGGCGCCACCGATCACCCTGTCGCCCGGAATATGGCGGCGGAGAATGCCGACGCTATCGATGCCGTTCTGCAGCGTCACGACGCGCGTGTTCCCGCCGATGAGCGGTCCGAGCGTGGCGGCGGCCTTCTCGCTGTCGTAGAGCTTGACCGCGAAAATCACCAGATCGACGGGACCGATGTCGGCCGGCGCGTCGCTCGCAGACACATTGGACAGCAAGATGTTACCGAGGTCGCTTTGAATGCGCAGGCCGCTCTGGCGCATTGCCTGCAAGTGGGCACCGCGAGCAATGAAGCTGACCTCGCCCCCCAGCTCGGCGAGCCTGGCGCCGACATAGCCGCCGATGCCGCCCGCTCCCATCATTGCGATCCGCATGCCGTCCCCTCGACGCCCGCCGCCGCGATCGGCCGCACGAAGCTCCCACCGACCAGGTCAATATTAGCATTTCCTTGAATACACAGCCAGCCGGACCGGGGCGGATATTCGGCGGCAAGCAGATCGCGACTAGCCGCTGTCGGGCACGATCTGCATGATAACCTGGCCGGGCGTGATGACGCCTGGACAGCAAGCGACCCTAAGCGCTTTCGGCCTGCCTTACTCCCTGAAGGCACGGCTGATCTGGTCCTGCAGCGGCTTGACCAGGTAGGAGAGCACCGTGCGGTCGGCGGTCTTGATGAAGGATTCAACCGGCATGCCGGGAACCAGCTTGACCTGGCCGAGGCGCGCCACCTCCGCGCTCGTGGTGGCGATGCGCACGGTGTAGTAGCTGATGCCGGTGCGCTGGTCGGTGGTGGTGTCGGGCGAGGTGCGTTCGACCGTGCCGTTGATCTGCGGCGTGGTGCGCTGGTTGAAGGCCGAAAAGCGCAGCGCCGCCGGCTGGCCGACGAAGAGCTGGTCGATGTCGCTCGGCGCGATCCTGGCCTCGATCGCCAGGCTGTCGCTGTCGGGCACGATCTGCATGATAATCTGGCCGGGCGTGATGACGCCGCCGATCGTGTAGGCGATCGACTGCTGCACGACACCGTCCTGCGGCGCGCGGATGTCGATGCGCCTGAGCTGGTCTTCGGCGGCGACCTTGCGCTCCATCAGTTCGCCGATCTTGGCGTCGATCTCGCGCAGATCCTTGTTGACCTCGGTGCTGAGATCGAGATCGACCTGGATAATCTGCAGGTTGATCTCGGCGATCCTGCCTTCGGCCTGCGCCAGCGCCGCCGTCAGCTGGCCGCGCTCGCCGTCGAGCCGCGTCGCCTCGCGCTCCATCGCGGTCAGCCGGTCGATGGAGATCAGCCGCTTCTTCCACAGCGCGCGCAGGCTGACGAGTTCCTCGCCGACAAGCTCGATCTCATGCGACTTGGCATCGGCCTGGGCTGTGTCGCCGCTGATCTCCTTGCGCAGCTGCTCGATGCGCTCCCTGAGCTGGCCCTTCTGGCCGGAGCGCGCCGCCCGCCGTGTCTCGAAGAGCTGCTTTTCGCCGGCGATGATCTCGGCCACCACCGCATCGCCGCCCCGGTCGAGCAGGGCCTTCGGAAAGGCGATCTGACCGGCGCCCTGGCGCTCTGCGTCCAGCCGCGCCTCGCGCGCCGACAACTGGTCGAGCGCCTTGGTGACCACGGCGAGATTGGCGGCCGGCATGGTCGGATCGAGGCGCACCAATAGCGCGCCCTGTTTGACGCGGTCGCCGTCATGGGCGGCGATCTCGCCGACGATGCCGCCGGTCGAGTGCTGGACCTCCTTGACGTGGGAATCGACGACGAGAACCCCCGACGCGATGACCGCCCCAGAGATTTGCGTCAGCGCGGCCCAGCCGCCGACGCCGCCGACCAGCAGCGCGACCGCGCCGAGGCCGAGAAGCGTGTGGGCGCGAATGGACTGGTGAGAGGTGGCGCGCATCCCTCACTCCCCGGCCGCCGCGGCGCCAGAGCGCGGCGGCTCCTCGGTGGCGAGCCTCAGCCGCGGCACGCCGGCCACCGTTGCCACCGCCGGCTGCGGCCGCGGGAACAGCCGGGCGAGAACGTCGTCCTTGAGGCCGAAAGCCTGGATGCGGCCCTGGTTCATCGCGAGGACGAAATCGACGGTGGCGAGCGCGCTCGGCCGATGCGCCACGAGGACGACGATGCCGCCGCGCTGCCGCACCAGGAGGATCGCCTGGAACAGCGCCTGCTCGCCCTCGGCGTCGAGATTGGAGTTCGGTTCGTCGAGCACCACCAGGAAGGGATCGCGATAGAGCGCGCGGGCGAGCGCGATGCGCTGGCGCTGGCCGGCCGAGACCGCCTCGCCGAGCTCGCCGATCTCGGTCTCGTAGCCGTCGCGGAAGCCGACGATGAGATCATGCGCGCCGGCGGCCCTGGCGGCGGCGATGACCAATGCCGGATCGGCGTCCGGCTCGAAACGGGCGATGTTCTCGGCCACCGTGCCGGCGAACAGCTCGACGTCCTGCGGCAGGTAGCCGATGAAGCGGCCGCGATCCTCCTGCGACCACTGGTCGAGGTCGGCGCCGTCGAGCCGGACCCGGCCCGCCGCAAGCGGCCAGGCGCCGACCAGCGCCCTGACCAGCGTCGACTTGCCGGAGCCGCTCGGCCCAATGATGCCGACGGCATGGCCGGCCTCGAGCGCGAAGCTCGCCTCATGCACCAAAAGCCGCTGGGTTCCTGGCGCGGCGATGCTGACGATCTGCATGAAGATATGACGGGCAGGCATCGGCAGGGCGGTCGGCCGGGCGTCGGCCGGCATGGCGGCGAGCATCCTGTTCAGCCGCTGCCAGCCTTGCCGCGCGGTGAGGAACCCCTTCCAGTTGGCGATGACCAGGTCGACCGGGGCCAGCGCGCGGCCGCTGAGGATCGAGGCGGTGATGATGATGCCGGCCGTCGCCTGCTGCTCGATCACCAGCCAGGCGCCGACGCCGAGCATGGCCGATTGAAGAAGCATGCGCAGCATCTTGGAGACGGCGCCGAAGCCGCCGGCAATGTCGCTGACGCTGCGCTGCTCGGCGAGATAGTCGCGGTTGGCCTCCTCCCACTTTGCGGCCATGCGGCCGCCCATGCCCAAGGCCGCGATCACCTCGGCATTGCGGTTGCCGGCGAGCGTCAGGCCGTTGCGCACGATGCCGGTCTGCGTGCCTGACGTGACCGGCTTGCGCGTCAGCCGCTCGGCATAGACGGTGAGCAGCACCAGCACGATCGCGCCGACCAGCGCGGTCAGGCCGAGAAGCACGTGGAACATGAAGATGATGGCCAGATAGAGCGGCAGCCACGGCAGGTCGAACAGCGCGGTCGGGCCGCTGCCCGACATGAAGGTGCGCACGCTGTCGAGATCGCGCACCGGCTGCATGTTGTCGCCGCCGCGCCCAAGCTTCAGTGGCAGCTTCAGCACGCTGGCGTAGACGCGGGCACCGAGCGCCTCGTCAAGCGCGGTGCCGATGCGTACCAGGATGCGGCCGCGCACGAAATCGAGCACGGCCTGGCCGGCATAGAGGATGGCGACGAGCAGGCTGAGGCCGATCAGCGTCGGCACGCTGCGGCTGGGCAGCACGCGGTCGTAGATCTCGAGCATGTAGATCGAGCTCGAAAGCATCAGCACGTTGAGCACGCCGCTGAACAGGGCGATGGCGGCAAAGGCCGAGCGGCAGGAGCGCATGGCGGCTGCGAGTTCCGAGCCCGGCGGCCGGGTGCCGGGCCTTGCCGTCGGACGCCGCACGACACCGGCAACGGCGTCAGCGCTGCCGGGCGCACGCAACAAGGCAAACGCGCCGGCGCCCGCCAGCGCCGGTGGGATCAGCCAGACCCAGGCCGGCAACGCGCCAATCGCGCCGGCCAGGGCGAGCAGAATGGCGCAGGCGATCAAGCCGAGACCGGGAAGCCGCGCCTGCGCCAGATCGAAGATGGCGGAACCCTTTGCCATGCCAATTCACGCGGCAACGCAGCAGAGAGGTGCCGGCCGAAAGGCCGGACGCCAGCTCATTTGATGCCCGTCAGGCCTCCCACCTCATGCAGCGTCAGCCAGAACTGGTCGAGCGTGTTGGGATGCTCGTCGATGATGGTGGTGCCATTGAACCAGCCGACGTTGCCGCCCGGCCCCGAGGTCACCAGTTGATCCTGGTTGAACCACATCAGCGCGTTCTTCAGACCCTCGCCATTGGCTTCCTGGCCGCCGTTCCAGTCGGCAATGCCGGATGCCGGGTCGATGACGTCGACATATTTGTTCCAGGCGATCGAGCTGGTCTTCACCGCGGGGCCCGCCAACGCCGTGCCGGCGCCGTTGGTGTCGATGAAGCCGTCATTGTTGCTGTCGAGATTGACGCCGAGGCTCGCCCAGGCGCCCTGGCCCTTCAGCCACATCACAGCTTCGTCGATCAAGTTGAAGGGCTGCGCCACGCCGTTGTCGATGTTGAGCTGGGCGGCGATCGCCTGCTGCAGCATGATGACGCGCGCGTCGCCGCTGGTCGAACTTGATTCAATGGATTTTGCCAGGGAGATTGAAATCCACAGGTTGTGGTCGTCGTCGACCAAGCCGTTGTGGTTCGCATCCCCAAGCAGCAGGTATTTGCTCTCGTCGACGCCGACGGTGGCTGGGTCGTCGACGCTCGGGTTGACGTCGAGACTGGACAGGACGCCGCTTTTGACGGCGCTCTTGGTGGGATTGCCTTCGTTGCCGGGGATGTTGTCCCAGGCGTCGGTATGACTCCCCCAGAAGCCCTGCGTCAGCGCCTTGTTGGAGTAGCCTTCATAGTCGCTGCTGTCGGTGGCGCTCGGCGTGCGCGAATGGCCGGCCGTATCGGTATAGGCATCGGTGGTGGCGGTGGCGTTGTTGACATAGCCGCCGAGCTGCGCGGTGCCGGTGGCCTGGTAGTGCCAGGTCTCGCCGACGTCGAGCAGGCCGTTCTGGTTGGCGTCGCCGGAGTTGAAGCCGCCGGAGAGGATCGCCGCCGGATGGAAATCGTCACCAATGCCAGGAGTGCCGTTGTCGTCGGTCACCACCACGTTCGACAGCGCGACGTTGCCGTCGTTCTTGACGTCGTAGGTCCAGGTCACCGGCTGGCCCTGGAAGATGTTGAGGCCGTGATCGACGCCGTTGGTCTTCTTGTCCAGCGTGATATGCGGGTCGGCGCCGAAATAGCTGGAGGGGTCGGTGTCCTGAGGCGTGGCGGTATGCCCGGCATCGTCGGTGAAGGAGCCGGAGGCGGTGCCGATATTGCTGTAGTCGCCGATGCCGGCGACGCCGGTGCCGGTGTAGACCCAGGCCTCGGTCAGGTCGAGCTTGCCGTCCTGGTTGGTGTCGCCAACATTGAAGCCGCCAACGAGGTCCGGCGAAACCACCACGCCCTGGTCGTCGGTCACGTTGATGCCCGACAGCGCGACGTTGCCCAGGTTGGTCACCGTGTATTTCCAGGAGATCGGCTCGCCGGAAAGGATGCTGATGCCATCGCCCGAGGCGGTGTCGTCGACCGTCACCTTGTCGATCTTGATCTGCGGGTCGGCGCCGAAATAGCTGGAGGGGTCTGTGTCGCTGGGATTGGCGGTGTGGCCGGCATCGTCGGTGAACGAGCCGGAGGCGGTGCCGATATTGCTGTAGCTGCCGATGCCGGCGACACCGGTGCCGGTGTAGATCCAGGTCTCCGTGAGGTCGAGCTTGCCGTCCTGATTGGCGTCGCCGACGTTGAAGCCGCCGACGAGATCCGGCGTAACGACTACGCCCTGGTCGTCGGTCACATTGATACCCGACAGGGCGACATTGCCCAGATTGGTCACGGTGTACTTCCAGGAGATCGACTCGCCGGCCAGGATGGTCAGCCCGTCGCCCGACGTCGCGCCGTCGACCGTAACCTTGTCGATGTCGATCTTCGGATCGGCGCCGAAATAGCTGGAGCCGTCGCTGTCGTTGACCGTCGTGCCTCCGCCCTCGCCCGACACGGAGCCGATGTTGGAATAGTCGCCCTTTACGGCCGTGCCGGTAGCCGTGAAGATCCAGGTCTCGTCGGTGTCGAGCTTGTTGTCATGGTTGAGATCGCCGACATTGAAGCCGCCGCTGAGCTCGGGCGAGACGATCACGCCCTGGTCGTCGGTCACGACGATGTTCGACAGCGCCGTATTGCCAGTGTTGGTCACCGTGTACTGCCAGCTGATCGGTTCGTCGACCAGCACGACCAGGCCGTCGCCCGACGCAGCGCCGTCGATGGTGATCTTGTCGATGGCGATCGCCGGCTGGTCCTCGGCGCCGCCGCTGAGCGTGGTGGTGCGCCACTCCTCGAAGCCGCCATTCGACCCCGAGAAGCTCGAATAGAGCGTCACGTAGGAATCTGCGGTAACGCCGGCATCGGTGAAGGCGGTGACCGGGATAAGCACCCGGTAGTCGTCCGTTCCCGAGCCGTGGTTGGCGTCGATCAGCGCTTGCGTGGTGGCGAGATCGAAGATCGAGGTGAACCCGGCAAAACCGGCGTTGTAGTCGGCAAGCGTGGCGTCGGCACCGGAGATGTAGATCCTCAGGTCGGTCAGCGAGATCTCGCCGTTGGTGGTGTTGTTGCTTTCGTTGAGGTCCAGCCGGAATTCGATGTAGTCGGTGCCGCCGACATTGATCGGCTGGAGATCGCCAAATTGCAGGCTGTGCGTGAAGGAGGCCTTGTTGTCGAGCACGTTGCCGTTCTGATCGGTGTTGAAACCCTCCTCGACGCTCGTCGCCTGAATGCGCAGAAAGGAATCGTAGTTCCCGGTTCCCGATCCGATGGTCGTTGCTTCGAGAAGCACGCCGCCGCCAATGTCCGCCATGTTACTTCCTCCACAAAGTTGCGCGGTCGGCGGCCGAGCCGCCGTCCCCTAGACCCAGTCTGATCGCGGCGCCGGCGCCAAACGTCCGTGGTCCGCGCAGCGCGGCCCTGCCGGCAAGCGATCGTTGCATGAAAAAACGGTGGCGGCTTTGGACGCGGAAAAGACCGGCGAGGAGTCCCCTTCGCCAGACACAACACCCCCCGGATGGCGGGACAGGCCCGCCGTCGGACTGACTGCTATACTCACGCCCTAAGCCCCGAACCCCACGCGGTCATCAGCAACCGCTTGGACGTTAATATTTCCCAAACCATACTTTGCAGGTTGCAGTGAGCGCGTCCATATAACCCCGGTTATAGGAACCATCACGATGTCGCCATAAGTAAAATTCGGCGATCACGCGAATATATCTTTTCGAGGATTCTCGCTTTTCCTCGAAGGGGGTCGCGACGTTTGCTCAAGCCGCCAGAGTTTTCCGCGCGCTTCGTTGCGTCGCAAGAACAAAGGCCTGCATCGGCAGGGCGGCTCCTGAGCTTTTCCGTCAATCGCCTCGCATCTTGCTAAGGCACCCGGCCTGGGGTTAACTAAGTAGTTGCTAATATTTGTGCGACCACGCTACTTCCGTCGGCTTGGTTTCACGCTGGGGGTGCAAGCCGCGATCCCGTATCGATTCCGGCATGACAGGAAGCGTCCCGTTTTGGGCACGCAGGGGAGAAGTCACCGTGACCGAACACGGACCAGGGGCGGACTGACGATGGTCGCGACAATCCTCGTCGCCGACGATCACCCGCTGCTGCTGCACGGGCTGACCAGCCTGATCGCCCGCGATCCCGGCTTCAGGATCGTCGGATCGGCGCAAAACGGCACGGCTGCAATGGCGATGATCCGGCAGGAGAAACCGGATGTCGCCGTGCTCGATCTCAGCATGCCCGGCATGAGCGGGCTCGAGGTCGCCGCCGAGATCGGCAGGCAGGGGCTTGCGACGCTTTGCGTTCTCCTGACGGTCGGCGCCTCGCAGGCCCAGCTTTATGACGCGGTCGCGGCCGGCGTTGCCGGCATCGTGCTCAAGGAAGCTGCTATCGACGCGCTCTTGAGATGCCTCCACCGGGTCGCCGCCGGCGGCCGCTGGCTGCCCGCCGAGCTGGTCGGCGAGGCCATGCAAAGCGAGGCGGCGCGCAGGACCAAGTGGCATGACCTGTCGTCGCGGCTGACCAGCCGCGAGTTGGAGATCGCCCGGCTGGTCGTCACCGACAGGCCGAACGGGCAGATCGCCTTCGATATCGGGATTTCGAAGGGCACGCTGAAGATCCACATGAACAACATCTATCGCAAATTGCAGGTCTCCTCGCGGGCCCAGCTTTTGCAGCTCGCCGCCGGCCAGATCGGGCCAGAGGCCCGGAGCGGACGCACGGCAAAAGCCGATTCCGCCGCCGGTCCGAGACTGTTGTCGCGCCCGGCCAAATGAAAACCCGCGTGGGCCGCACAAAGGTCGATGTCGCAAACGCCGCGCTAAGCCTATAATCTCCCCAGCCAGGGAGAGGTGGTGCGATTGCTCGGGACTTTCTTGGGGGGATATTTGCAGCGCTGGGGCAGGCTTTCGCTCGCCCTGCAGTTCTTCATTGCCGGCGGCGTCGGGCTGCTGGCGGCGATGTTTGTGGTCGGGCTGTGGGTCACCTCGCAGATCCGCGAAGGCGTGATAACCAATTCCGCCGCGACCACGGCGCTCTATGTCGACAGCGTGATCGCGCCGCTGCTGCCCGACATGCGCAAAAGCCGCGAGCTCGGCGACACCGTCAAGCGGGCGCTCGACGAAACGCTTGGCCAGGGCGCGCTCGGCAACCGGCTTGTCTCGTTCAAGCTGTGGCGGCGCGACGGCACCATCCTCTACGCCAAGGACCCGACGCTGATCGGCAAGACGTTCGAGCCGAACCCACACCTCATCGCCGCTTTCGCGGGCAATGTCGTGGCCGAGTACAACGACGTCTCAGACGATGTCGAAAACAGGGGCAACAAGACTTTCGCGCAGCCGCTGTTCGAGATCTACAATCCGGTGCGCGAGCCCTGGTCGGGCGAAGTCGTCGCCGTGTCGGAATTCTACGAGGTTGCCGACGAATTCCAGGCGACGCTGCGGGCAGCACTTTGGTCGAGCTGGCTGGTGGTGGCGGGCGCCACGGCGGCGGCGCTGACGCTGTTGTCCGGCATCGTCTTTCGCGGCAGCCGCACCATCGAGACGCAACGCGCCGCGCTCGAGGCCAAGATCGCGGAATTGCAGACGGCGCTGTCGCAGAACTCGTCGCTGCGTCAGCGCGTGCAGCGCGCCTCGCGCCGCGCCACCGCCATCAACGAACGCTATCTCAGGCGCATCGGCGCCGACCTGCATGACGGGCCGGCGCAGCTTGTCGCGCTCGCCGCGCTGAGGATGGACAGCCCGATCCTGCTTGATCCCGCCGCCTCGAGCGAGTTGCGCGAGGCCGAGATTTCGGGCATCCACAAGACTCTCGGCGAGGCGATGCGCGAGATCCGCGGCATCTGCAACGGCCTGGTGCTGCCGCAGATCGAAACACAGGCCGTACCCGACATATTGCGGCTTGCGGTGAAGGAACACGAACGCCGCACAAGCAGCAGGGTGGCGCTGACACTTCCTGCCCGCTTGCCTGAACTCGGCACTTCCGAGAAGATCAGCATCTACCGTTTCGTCCAGGAAGGGCTGAACAATGCCTGGCGGCACGGAAAGGGCAAGGATCAGGCGGTGCGGGCCAGCATGAAAGGCGGCAGGCTGATGGTCGAAGTGATGGACGGCGGACCCGGCTTCGATCCGGGCAAGAGCGAAGGGCTCGGGCTTGCGGGCTTGCGGGAACGAATCGAGAGTATCGGCGGGCAGTTCGAGACGCTGTCCGGGCCGCAAGGCACGCGATTGGTGATTACATTGTCTGTCGAGGAGCAGCCGTGACCGGAACCATCCGCATCGCCATTGTCGACGACCATCCCCTGTTTCGCGAGGGTGTCGCGCGCAGCCTGGGCGAAATCGGCGGCTTCGCCGTTGTTGGCGAAGGCGCCAGCGCCGAGGACGCCGAAAGGCTGGTCCAGACGGTTGCGCCCGATGTCCTTCTGCTCGACATCAGCATGCCTGGTGGGGGGCTCAACGCCGCGGCCACCATCCTGTCCGGCCACCCCGGCCAGAAGATCGTCATGCTGACCGTGTCGGAGACCAATGCCGACGTCGCCCAGGCGCTCAACACCGGCGTGCGCGGCTATGTGCTGAAGGGCGTCGGCTCCAAGACGCTGGCCGAGATCCTCAGCGACGTCGCCGCCGGCCAGAGCTATGTCTCGCCAACGCTGTCGGCGAGACTGCTGTCGGACCTCTTGCAGCCGGCGAGTCGCAAGCCCGATCCGCTCAGCCAGCTCACCGGCCGCGAGGCCGAGATCCTGCGGCTGGTGGCGGAGGGCCTCAGCAACAAGGAGGTCGCCGCCAGGCTTTCGCTGCAGGAGAAGACGGTCAAGCATCACATGACCAGGGTGCTGGCCAAGCTCAACGTGCGCAATCGCACGGAGGCGGCGCTGCTGATGCACGAGGCGAAGGAAAGAGGGCAGTAGGGGAATAAGGCAGTAGGGAACAGGAAATTGTAAAGGCCATGGAGCACACGGCTCCGACTGCCCTACTGCCTCAAAAAATCACCCCCGTCCTGAGGGCGGGGGTGGGTGAGGCACAGAGAGGGGGTAGTTCCGTGCCCTCACAAGGCCAAGAGGCGCGCCAGATCCTCAGGCGTCGCCTTGCGCTCGATGATGGTTCGGCCAAAGGCATCCTCCATCTCGAAGCGGCCGTTCTGGATCTCTTCCTTCATTCCGTCGGGATGGATGACCTTGATAGTGCTGCCATTGATCTCGACCTTGTCTCCGGTCGCCGCGTTGACGTGGCTGTTATGATTGGCGCTGTTGCCGCGGTTTCCGTTATTGTTGCCTGAATTGTTACCGCTGTTGTTGCTGTTGCTGCCGCCGGAGCTTGAATTGCCCCCACTGTTGCCATTGCCGCCGCCGCCGTTCCCGTTGCCGCCGCCGCCATTGCCGCCATTGCCATTCCCGCCGTCGGCATAAGCCAAGGCGGGAACGATCGTGGCGGCGCCGTAGAGCTTGACGTGGCAAGGCGCGATCGTCAGCGCCAGCGCCGTCGAGATCAACAGGGCAAGTCGGCTCAGCCGGTTCAAGGACAGTTTTGGCACCCTTCTCTCCCCGCCGGTCTTCTGCGCGGTCTGACAGACCGCGGCCGGCACGATTGAGAAGCAAAGAATCCATGCAAGCGCACGCGCACGAAAGCGGCCCACGACCCATGCCTTGCCGGTTCAGACCTTTTTTGCCGCCTATGCCGGACCTATGTCGCACGGTCGGCGCAATGCCGCCAGGCGCGACAGCGGCAACCGCAAACCGGGGCCGGTTGACGGCGCGTTAACCAAGTCTCTTGGAAAGCGGGGCGCAATTCTCTAGAACTATAGCGCGTGAAAAACACAGGACCGCGCCAACGAACCGCGATGCGCCAAGGGTCGCCCGGCAGAAATGCAAGGCGGACCCCAAAAAAATACCCCCGCCAGTAGGCGGGGGCAAGGTGAGCACGGAAGTCCTGTCAACCGATGATCAAGAACCGAAGAGACGAAGCAAAAGGTGGCAACCTGATTTTGCAGCGCTGACCTTCGGTCCCGAAAAGATCACTCCAGATAGAACCTCGCTCTCACAAACCATTCAAAAACTATTCAGTCGCGCCACATCGGCCGCGGTTGCCGCTCTTTCGACGATGGTGCGCCCAAGCGCGTCCTCCATCCTGAAGCGGCCGTTTTCGATTTCTTCCTTCATACCGTTAGGGTGCGTGACCCTGATGTTCTTGCCGTCGATTTCGACCTTGTCGCCGGTTACGGCGTTTACATGATCGACAGAAGCATCGCCGGCCTTGCCTTTACTGTTTCCCTTGCCGTTGCCGCCGGCGTTGCTGTTGCCGCTGTTTCCGTTCCCGCTATTGCCGCCGCTGTTTCCGTTCCCGCCGCCGCTATTACCGCCGCCGTTTCCGTTCCCGCCACCATTGCCGCCGCCGTTTCCGTTCCCGCCGCCGCCCTTGCCGGCATAGGCCTTGTTGGTGGCGACACCATCGACCGAGAGGTGAAAGGGTGCAAAAATCAGCGCCAGCGCGGCGAAAACGCGCAAGACAAGCCAGCCCAGTTGGCCCATGCGCGGTACGCGCATCCCACTCTCCCCTTGCCGGTCAACCGGCGCGACAGCTAGCCGAAAACCCCAACGGCATTGTCGATGAGAAAGCATTCACAAATCGCGGGGCTTCGCGAAAGTGGCCCACGACCCTTGTCTTGCCTCTTCGGACTTTTTGCTTGTCTGATATCAGACTTAGGTCTTAGTTCAACCTCAAGATGTAGTCCTTGCACAAGGCCTCGCAAGGCGGATTCCGGGACAGAGACGGCAAAACCGGCGCCGCCATTTCGTGCTGGCGACGCCGCCCTTGGGAGCAGGCACCCCACGGCCGGCCGCGAACCGGCAGAATCGCGGAATCGCGTTCGACAAGTGGCTGGAAGCCATGAGGGCAATGGGGCAGCCGAGCATGTTGCCCGGTGGCATGTTCTGGCTCCGCCGTTGGCTGATGGGCAAGCGCGCAAATCGGCCTGCGCGCGACGGAAGGTGACGAGAACTATGACGGCCAGCAGCAATTTCTCCGGACGCCCGCCGCGCTGGCGAAAGACCGGCGGCTTTCAGGCATGGCCGTGCACGCGCCGCTAGGCTGTGCCCGACCTGCTTTTGGCGGTGCGGCCTGCCCTTTTCTCGATGCTTTCGAGCTCGGCGGTGATCTCTTCCCGCGAGCCGTGCTCAAGACCGACAACGTCGTTTCTCGCGGCATCCAGCGCCACGATGATTTCGTTGAGCTTGGCCTGTATGGCCGAGGTGTCGCGATAGTTCTGGATCAGCACCACTCCCGTCAAGGCAATGGCGGAAATCGACAGGATGTAGGTCCCGACCGTCGAACTCGCCACGAGCGCGCATAAAAGCGCGGCGGCCAACATGACATAGAACCCCGGCGGCTTCGAAAAGAACTCCGCAAGAAAGTAAAGCGGCCGGTCCATGGCGCGTCTCCCATTGTTGCCTTCAATGCCCCAATGGCGGTTCGGTTGCCTCGGGAACAAAACGAAAGGCGGCAGATTAACGCTCAGGCCGGCGTGCCAAGGAGATCTGCCATGGGCCTTTTCGGAAATACTTTTCCTGGCCTGATCGGAAAGCAGCCGCCGGCCGGGAAGAGCGGCGAAATGCGCAATGCGACCGGTGCCGGCCCGGCGATCGCCGCGCATTCCAAGGACGCCAAGACATTCCAAGGACGCCAAGACAAGGGCGGCCGCTGGTCAGAACCGCGCCGCCGCGCGCAAGGCGAAGACCGGGAGCTGGCTGCCTTGACGACGTGGCGGGAGCGGTGGCCGGTACGCGGGACATCGAGGCGTTGATGGCGATGATCTGGGCCTTGTTGAAAGAGAGCGCCACCGGCTTCGTCAACGACAATGCCTTGAGCCGGGGGCAGCTCTCGCCTTCTATGCCGCAACCTCGCTGGCGCCCATCCTGCTGATCGTGGTGGCAATCTCCGGGATCGTGGTCGGGCACCAGGCGGCGGAACTTGCACTGTCGGCGCAGATCTCCGGACTGATGGGCGCGCAGAGCGCGGAGCTATTCCGCGCCACGCTGGAGTCGGCGTCGAACCAGACAAGCGGAACATGGGCCGCCATAGTCGGACTGGTCACGCTGCTCGCCACCGCATCCGGGGTTTTCGGCGAGATGCAGCTCGCGCTCAACACCATCTGGAAAGTCGAGCCAACCGACACGTCCCTGTCGAGAATCGTGCGGGCACGCGCCGCAAGCCTCGGGCTGGTGGCCGCGTTGGGCTTTCTTTTGCTGGTCTCCTTGATCGCCAGCGCGGCGATCTCGGCGTTGGCTGCGACGCTGAATGCGTATCTGCCGTTTGGCGAGGCGATAGCCAGCGTGCTGAACACGATCCTGTCGTTCGTTCTGACGGCGGTGCTGTTCGCCGCCATCTACAAGCTTTTGCCGGATCGGTCGCTGGCGTGGCGCGATGTCGGCCTTGGCGCGCTGGTGACGGCGGCGCTTTTCACCGTCGGTAAATCTGCGATCGGCTGGTATCTGGGCGCCAGCACGATCGCCTCATCCTACGGCGCCGCCGGCGGCCTGATCGTCACGCTGCTGTGGGTCTATTATTCTTCGCAGATCTTCCTCTTCGGCGCCGAGTTGACGCGCGCCTATTCAATCCGCCGCGGGTCGAGGCCGGACATGGGTCCCGTCGTGGCGCAGGACGCTGCCGCGAACAAGGCCGTCACGGCCGCCGAAACCGAGCCACAATCGCGAGGCGTCACCTGGGTCTCGATCCTGGTCGCGACCTGCGCCGGCTCAATCCTTGCGCTCATGCTCGCTCGGGAGCGCCGCGCGGATCCATGACCGCGCCGCCAAATACTGTCTCATTGCGAATGGCGTGCTGAAGGAGGCGACCGTCGCCACGCCTCCGGTCCGCGCGACAACATATGTTATAGCTCGATCGGCGGGATGCTCGTAACTTCGGCTCGCTTTGCATGTCTGGGCGAGCTCGGCGAAGAGGCGGCTCGGCCGAAGGTCGGGAATGCGTGGAAACCCAGGCCTATCCCGCCATCTCCCACCATATCTTGCTGCACCGCACAATGTCGCACTGCCCTGAGTCATTCGCCCAAGGTCAATCATCCGGAGATTTTCATCAAATATCAAACAAGCACTCGCGAAAGTTGCGCGCCTCTTACCCAGAACACAACCTGATGAATACTTTTAGACCAACAGAACAAGCGTCGGATTTCTTGCACGACACCCCGACGCACTGGGGCGCAATTGGCAAAAATGGCGAAAACTGGGCGAATTTGCGCCTTTTGTCGGCGCCGCGATCACGATTTTATTTCAAGACGGTAAACATTTTGTGTTGCGGCGCAGCATTCCATGCTACATTCGTTAGCTATTGCGAATATGCCGTGGAGGAGATGAGCAGTTTGGGCCTTCTGCTGACCGGCATCGATATCAATCCAGCCTCAGCGGAAGACGCCGGCGGACGCGGCTGATGGCAAACGCCCGCGACATACAGCTCGATGCGCTGCGCGCCGTCGCGGTGACGATGGTGCTCTATGCCCACTTCCTGGCGCCCGGCGGGGCTTCTTTTGTCGGCCATCTCGGCGTCAGGCTGTTCTTCGTGCTGTCCGGCTTCCTGATCACGCGGCTGCTCATCGACGCGCGCGACGCCGCCGCGTACGAGGCGGGGCCGGCGCTGCGGGCCTTCTACATCCGGCGCATGCTCAGGATCTTCCCGCCCTATTTCGCGGTGCTGGGCCTGGTCTGGCTGACCGACCTCGAACATTCCCGGGGCTCGCTTATCTGGCACGCGCTCTATCTCTCCAATTTCTGGTACGCGCTGCGCAACGAGTGGACGCCCTGGCTGCTCTGCCATTTCTGGAGCCTCAGCATCGAGGAGCAATTCTATCTCGCCTGGCCGCTGATCGTGCTTCTGGCGCCGCGCCGGCGCATCGAGGCGATCGTCACTGGCGTGATCTTGTTGTCGCTCGCCTACCGCTTCTACTGGCCGGTGACCGCCGTGCCGACACTTGCCCGCGATCTGCTGCCGCCAGCCTCGATGGACGCGCTGGCCTGCGGCGCGCTGCTTGCGGCGCGCCGCGCCAGGGGCGCTGACCTGCCGCGCTGGATGCAGCTCGGCTGGCCGGTTTTCGCAACCCTGTTCCTGGCGATCCAGTGGTTCGTCCCGGCGCCGGCAAACCCGATGCTGGAATGGGCGCACTGGCTGCTGCTGCAGGTGCTGCCGCTGGTGCCACTGGTGGTTCTGGTCACGGCCTTCTCGCGAGGCGTCGGCGGCTTCATCGGCAAGCTCGCGGAATTGCCACCCGCGCTTGCCCTTGGCCGCATCAGCTACGGCATCTATCTCTACCACCCGATCCTGCTGGCCTATGCCGTCAAGGCGCAGCCGTGGATTCCGCTCAACGTCTCCGAACAGGGGCCGGGCCGTTTCCTGGTCGCGGGCGCGGCCACCATCATTGTCGCCGCAGTTTCCTGGACGGTTTTCGAAAAACCGCTCAACGGCTTCAAGCGTCACTTTCCCTACGTCGCGCGCCGCGCTCACCCGCGCAGCGCGGGCGACACTGGCCGGTTGACCTTTCCCGGCGTGTCGCCCGATCATCGCGCGGCAGGGCTCGACCTGTCGCGCACGGAGGCACGCCGATGACCGCCGCGCCGCTCGTTTCCGTGCTTTTGCCCGTCTACAATGCCGGGCCCTATATCGCCGCCGCGATCGGCTCGATCCTGCGCCAGGACTACGATCGCCTCGAGGTGATCGCGATCGATGACGGGTCGAGCGACAACTCGCTGGAAATCCTCGAGCGCCACCGCAAGGCCGACAGCCGCGTCAGGCTCGTCTCGCGCGAAAACCGCGGCCTCGTCGCCACGCTGAATGAAGGGCTGCAGCTCGCCCGGGGCGAACTGGTCGCCCGTATGGACGCCGACGACTTCGCCTATCCGTGGCGCCTGTCGCGCCAGGTGGCACTGTTTGCCGAACGGCCGGAGCTCGGCTTCTGCGGCGCCGGCATAGACATGCTGCAGCACGGCCGCATCAAGAGCGGCTCGCTCGATCCGGTGTTCAAGGTCGGCCGCATCCCGATCCTGTCGCAGTTCTTCACCATCTTCATGCACCCCACCGTGGTCTACAATCGCCAGGTCATCGGCGACGACAGCCTGCACTACGATCCGCAATACAGGCATGCCGAGGATTTCGACCTCTTCCGGCGCCTCGCCGCCCGCTACCCGGCGGCGATGATGCCGGAGAACCTGCTTGTCTACCGCATCCATCCGGGCAGCGTGACCAGCCGGCATTGCGAGGAGATGCGCCGCACGCATCTCAGGATCGTGGCCGAGAATCTCGAGGGCGAGGGCCTGGCGCAGGCGACGCAGGACCTGCGCGCCATCGGCGAGAACGTTTCGTTCGACACGGTCGCCCGCGCGGCCCAATTCATCGTTGCGCTGGAGGAGCGGATCGCCTCACTGCCCGACGAGACACGGCCAAGCTTCGCCGCCGGCGCGCTCAACCTTTTCTATTTCCTCTACCAGCTCGTCGGCGACGAGAAGAGGCCGCCGCTGACGCGTGAGCTGCTGACGCGGACGGCGAAATGGGACGCCATCCGCCGCCGAGAGAAATACGCGCTTGGCCCCGGCAACTGGGCTCCCTGGCTCAGCCTCGCCTCGATCACCGCCAGCAAGAAGGCCGACCGGCTGGCCTATCATTTCAAGGCCAGGCCGGAAGCCGAGGTGCTGAAGCCTTTTCGATTGGGGCTGGCATGATCGACAAGCCAGTCGTCCAGCCCGCGCGCCCGCCCTCACCCGCCCGCCAGCGGCCGGAGGTTTCCTTCATCGTCTGCTCGCGCGACCGCGTCGCTGTGCTGGAAGCCTGCATCGCCTCCATCCAGGCAGCCTGCCGGGCGCATGCGGCCTTCCCGGCCGAGCTGGTGGTGGTCGACAACGGCTCGCGCGACGGCACGCCAGAGCGCCTGGCGGCAATCGCCGAGGCTTCGACCATCCCGATCACCGCGATTCTCGAGTCGCGCCCCGGACTGGCGGCGGCGCGCAATGCCGGGTTGGCGCGGGCGCGTGGCCGCGTGCTGGTCTTCGTCGACGACGACTGCAAGCTCGACCGGACCTATCTGCGCGACCTGCAGCGGCATTATGCGAGCGGCGAGAAATGGCTGATCCGGGGCGGCCGGGTCGAGCTTGGCGACGCGCGCGACCTGCCCTTCACCATCAAGCGCTGCGAACAGCGCCAGCGGCTGACGCCGGCCGTCCATCCGGGCGGCTTCGTGCTTGGCTGCAACATGACCATGCACCGCGACGTCGCCGCGCGCATCGGCCCCTTCGACGAGCGCTTCGGCGCCGGCGGCGCGCTGCGCTCGGCGGAAGACACCGACTATCTGGTGCGGGCGATGCTCATCGGCATGCCGGTCGAATATGTGCCCGACATGACAATCTTCCACCATCACGGACGCCGTGACCGCGAGGCAATCGACCGGCTGCACCGCGACTATCATTTCGGCAATGGCGCGCTCTGCCTGAAGCATGTCCGCCGCGCGCCCTGGCTGCTGCGCCATTTCTACTGGGCGGCGCGCGCGGCTCTGCGCGAGCTTGCCGGCGGGCCCAAGTTCGATCCTGAGCTCAGGCTGTCGCATTGGCCCGTCGTCGCCATGAACCTGGCCGGCGCGGCGAAGTTCGCACTGCTTGTCATCGCAAGGCGGCCGGTGCCGGAGCCAACGGGCCGCGCCGAAGCGGGCGAAGCCGAGGCCAGGGCGCGATGATCCGGCCGCTGCCACCGGCGCTCTCGATGCTGCGCGGCGCGCTGGGCGGCAGGCTGATGCGCCTCTTGCCGGTCGTGGTGTTGCTTGGGCTTGCCGCCGCGGCGCTCGAAGGCCTCGGCATCGGCCTGATCATCCCGCTGCTCGGCATCATCATGGGCCATGGCGACGCTTCCGGCATGGGCGGCTTCTCGGCGCTGCTGCAGAAGGTCGGCGCCGGGCTCGGCGAGCGCGAGCGGCTGGTCGCCATTTCGGCGGCGATCCTCGGCTCGATCCTGCTCAAGAACCTGCTCGGCTTCGCCAACACGGTGCTGACCGCCCATATCTACGGCAAGGCGAGCTTCGCGATCCGCAGCGCGCTGTCGGAACGGCTCCTGCGGATCGGCTATCCCTTCTTCCTGCGGCAGAGCCCCGGCCGGCTGCTCAACATCATCTCCAACGAATCGTGGCGCGCGTCCGACGCCATCCAGGCCCTGCTCGGTTCGATCGTCAGCGCCTCGGCGGCGGTCATCCTGCTTGCTTTCCTGCTGCTTCTGTCCTGGCAGATGACTCTGCTGGTGACGCTGGGGCTGGCGCTCGTCCAGCTGGCGCACGCGATGCTGTCGGCGCAGCTCAAGGCGCCGAGCCGCAGCGTCGCGGCGCGCAACAGCGCGCTTGCCTCGCAGATGCTGCATCTGGTGCATGCCGGGCGCCTGATCCGCATCTTCGGCCAGGAGGACCGCGAGCAGGCTGCGTTCGACACGGCCTCCGACGGCGTGCGGCGCGCCGCCTTCGTGCTGGCGACCCGCCAGGGCGCGCTGCCGCCGCTGACCGAGGTGCTGCATGCGCTGCTGTTCCTGGCGACGGTGATCGCCGCCTTTCTCGCCAATGTCAGCTTCCCGCTGACCGCCGCCTTCCTCATCCTGCTTTACCGGCTGCAGCCGCATATGCGCGCACTGCAGATGTCGTGGAGCCAGTTGCAGGGGCTGTCCGGATCGCTGGAGGAAGTGAGCTGGCTGCTGGACCCCGCCGGCAAGCCAGCGCCACCGCTAGGCAGCTTGCCGTTTCCGGGGCTTGGGGAACGCATTGCCTTCGAGGGCGTGAGCTTCACCTATGCCAGCGAGGAGCAGCGCGCGGCGGTGCTGCACGCCGCGACATTCGACATCAAGGCGGGACGCTCGACGGCGCTGATCGGCCGCTCCGGCGCCGGCAAGACGACGATCGTCAACCTCCTGTGCCGCTTCGTCGAGCCGGATGGCGGCCAGATCCTCGTCGACGGCGCGCCGCTTGACCAGATCGATCCGTCCGGCTGGCGCCGCCACATCGCCTTGGCCAGCCAGGAGCTGGAGTTGGTCGACGGCACCATCCTCGACAACATCACCTATGGCCACGACACCGCCACGGCCGCTGACGCCGAGCGCGCGGCGCGGCTTGCCGAGGCGCATGAGTTCATCGAGCGCCTGCCGCAGGGCTACCAGACGGTCGCCGGCTATCGCGGCGTCAACCTGTCGGCCGGGCAGCGGCAGCGCATCGCGCTGGCGCGGGCGCTGGTGCGCGACCCCGACATACTGATCCTCGACGAGGCCACCAACGCGGTCGACGGGCTGTCGGAAGCGGCGATCGTCGAAACGCTGAAGTCGCGCGCCGGGCGGCGCACGACACTGGTCATCAGCCACCATCACTCAACGATCTCGTTCTGCGACGACGTGGTCATCCTCGACCATGGCAGGGTGAAGAAGCAGGCGCCGTTCGCGACGCTGGCCGCGCGCAGCATGGACGAGCTCTACCAGCCGGAGTGAGGAGTTTTCCTCGCCCCCACGGTGGTGGGGGAGAGGTGGCCAAGCCTCGCCAGAACCTAAGACGCGTGCAACCGGCGGCGCGCCCGCCGGCGATGCGTGGGGTGCGCGGGATCGGCGACCACACCGGCGATCTCGACGACATTGTCCTCGCGGGTCCTGGCGGCGGTGACCCGGTGCAGGCGCTCATAGGGCAGCAGTTCCTTGATGCGGGCGTTGAGCGTGGCGACCTCGGCGCGCAGGTCCTCGCATTCCTGCTTCTGAATATCGAGCTCGATCTGCTCGGAGGCCTGCTGCAGCGAAAGCTGCGAGAGATTGGCGTTGATGGCCGAGAGGTTCATCTTGTCGGTTTCGCTCTCGCTCCGCAGCGCCGCCAGCTTCTCGTCGGCGATCTGCTTTTCGGCGAGCGCGTCGCTGGCCTGCGCCTTGAGCCTGGCGATCTCGGCGGCCGCCTCGCTCGTCTCGCTCGCGGCATGCTCCAGCCGCGCCTGCAGATCCTGGATCTCGGAACGCAGGCCGCGCATCTCCGCTTGACCGCGGGCAAGCTCGGCCTCGCGGTCGCCCTTCATGAGATTGGTCGCCTCGGCCGATTCCTGGAGCTTCGCCTGCGCGCTCTCCAGCGCCTTCTGCAGCCGCGCCTCCTCCTTCTCGCTCCGGCCGAGCGCCGCCACCAGATCGGTGACGCGGGCCGTGTCGGTGGCATGCGAGGCGGCGACCTCGTCCAGCTTGTGGCGCGCCTCGGCCTCGCGCTTCTGCGACTGGTCGAGGTCGATCGCCAGGCTGACCTGCTTTTCCCTCAGCATCTTGCATTCGCTGGCGCTCCGGTTGGCCTCGACGGCCTTGGCCGAAAGCTGCTTGGCGATGTCGCCGAACTCGGCCTCGCGCCGGGCGCCGGCATTGGCCGCCTCGACGAGCTCGAGCCTCGCCGCCGCGAGCGCCGCGCGCAGCGTCTCGCGCTCCTGCACCAGGGCCGCCTCGCGCTGCTGCAGCGCCTCGAAGGCGCCGTCGCGCTCGCGCTGCCTGCGCCCCGCCTCGGCGAGTTGATCCGACAGCGCACGCTGCTCGCCGGCAAGTCCGGCATTGGTGAGTTCCATCTCGTTGGCGCGCAAGATGTCGCCGTGCAGTATGCCGAGGAATTCGCGCGTCAGATGGTGCGAGGTGGCGACCTCGGAGAGCTTGCCGGAGATCTCCTCCAGATGCCCCTGCGCGTCGCGGAACAGGCCGTCGAGGGCGCCGAGCGCGGCAAGCCGGGTCTGCGTGTGCGGGGTCAGCCGTGGCGGGTGTTCGGGACTGTCCGCATCGGCCTCGGGCCGTGGGCCGTCGCCTTCCTCCGTGGGATCGGCATCCCCGGCGCTGGCGTCCTCCAATGGCAGCTCTTCATCGAGACAGGCATCGAATGCTTCCGCCAAATCCGTCTGGAGCTCCTCGAAAGCTCTGTCCACCTCATCGGCACGCTTGATCAGCTTCTTGAAGTTCATGACCGAACACCTTCTACACACACACAGTCTTGATACTTAACGAATTGCTAATGTTCCCTTCTACATCCGCCGCTTCCGCAAGGGAAGTCCCCCGATAGGACTAGCGCCTAGCGAGATTCCCGCCGCATCCGCTTTCGCGTTGCGCTCAAATCCGCGATTGACGATGGCCGAGTGGGGAAGGTGGCTCGGCGAAGCCGAGAGGGAGCGGCGCGCCGGCCCTTGAAATCGATCAGAGGGAACGCCAGCGTTGCAGGCTCCCTCACCGGCCGCTGCGCGGCCACCTCTCCCCCGCCTCTGGCGGGGGCGAGGAACTCAAATGCTGGTACCCTACCCCGCCAGCGCCAGCGGCGTGGCGCTCTTGTTGGGGATCTGGATGTCGATTTCCAGCGTCGACATGGTCTTGCCGCGCTCCATCGAGACCTGGAGGTAGTCCTGGTCGATCTGCACGTGCCTGGCAATGACCGCCATGATCTCCTCGCGCAGGACAGAGACGAGATCGGGCTGGCCGCGGCTCTGGCGCTCATAGGCGAGCAGCAGCTGCAGCCGCTCGCGCGCGACCGGCGCGCTGTTGCGCCGCTTGAAGAGGTCGAAAATGTTCATGCCGCCCTCCTTCCGAGCAGACGGTCGAGAAAGCCCTTGCGCTCGAAGGGCACCACCACCGGCAGGTCCTCGCCCTCCAGCCGCCTTGCCGCGTCGATATAGGCCTTGGCGGCGGTGTTCAGCGGGTCGGTGAGCGTCACCGGCGAGCCGAGGTTCGAGGCCCTCAGCACATCCTGGCTCTCGGGGATGATGCCGAGCAGCGGCGTGGAGAGGATCTCCAGCACGTCGTTGATGGAAAGCATTTCGCCGCGCGCGGCGCGCGCTGCGTCATAGCGCGTGACCAGCACGTGCTTGGCGATCTGATCACCCTGCTCGGCCTTCATGGTGCGGGCGTCGAGCAGACCGATGATGCGATCGGAATCGCGCACCGAGCTGACTTCCGGATTGGTGACGATGACCGCCTCGTCGGCGAAACGCATGGCGAGCTGGGCGCCGCGCTCGATACCGGCCGGGCTGTCGCAGAAGACATAGTCGAACACCGAGCGCAGCCGCTCGATCACCTCGCCGACGCCCTCCTCGGTCAGCGCATCCTTGTCGCGCGTCTGCGAGGCCGGCAGCAGGAACAGTGTCTCCACCCGCTTGTCGCGGATCAGCGCCTGCGAGAGCTTTGCCGTGCCCTGGATGACGTTGACCAGGTCGAACACGACGCGCCGCTCGGCGCCCATGATCAGGTCGAGGTTGCGCAAGCCCACATCGAAGTCGACCAGCGCCACCTTCTTGCCGGTCTTGGCAACCGCAGCGCCCAACGCCGCCGTCGACGTCGTCTTGCCGACGCCCCCCTTGCCCGAGGTGACCACCACTACCTTGCCCATGAAATGCCTCCGTTTGGCGATTGTTCTTTCGGTTGGCCGTGCCAGGCACGGTGTTGCAGGACCATCGCACGCGAAACCGGTCCCAGGCTTACGCTCGCGCCGCTCACCCCAGCGGCACCACGCACAGCACGTCGTTTTCGAGGAAGGCCTGCACCGCCTTGCCGCGCGAAACCTTCTCCATCTCCTCGGCGGTGGTGTACCAGCCGTCGACCGAGATCAGCTCGGCCTCGTTCCTGCGGCAGAAGACGCGGGCCGCAATGTTGCCGAGCGCGCCGGCCGAAGCGCGGCCGCGCAGCGTGCCATAGACATGGATGGAGCCGGCGGCGACGATCTCCGAGCCGGACGCGACCGAGCCGAGCACGATGACATCGCCATGCGCATGGAAGATCGACTGGCCGGAACGGATCGGCGTGCGTACCATCAGCGTGTCGCCGCCCGGCAGCGCGGGCTTCGCCGGCACCTTGCCGTCCTCGGCTCTTTGCTCCTCGGCCTTGCCCTCTTCGCCCTTCTTGCGGCCGGGATGCAAGAGCAGGCCGTCGGAGGTCGCCTCCTTGGCGCCGATCAGCTTCGGCGGCAGGTGCGAGCCAAGCTCGGCGCCGCCGTCCATCTCGATGGCATAGACGCGGATGCCGCGCTGGCCAAGCACGCCGACCAGCGAATCGATGGCCGCGATATCGGGCTTCAAAGTGTTCAGATCGAGCACCACCGGCCGCCCGGTAAAATAGCCCGGCGAGTTGCCTATCCAGCGGTCGAGGCTCTCCAGCCAGACATCCAGAGGCGCTTCGGGGGTGAGCGTGAAAGCGACGAAAGAACGGGCGCGAAAACGGATGGATTTGGTCTCGACAGGGGCTGCGAAGGTCACGGGAAGCGATTCCTTACTGATAGGTAAACGCTAGGAGCCGAATGGTTAACGAATGGTTAATTTTGAGGGTGAGGAGTGTTAAGAGCTGACTTGGCTAACTGTTGTGGCGGGGTGGCCACAGGCACCGTTCCACTCTGAGAGGCGCTTGGGTGGCAACCGAGGCTTTGACGCGCCCCCGATGAACGACTGCAGCATGTGAAGTTCCTAATATACGCAGGTATGCCGCACCGGGCACAGTCTGGCCCGGCTGATCCACCCTTTTGGAAGGAGACGGGGCATGCGCATCAATCAGGCAGGCAGCAGGCGGGCAGGCAGCAAGTGGCCAGGCAGAGCAAGCGCAACGATTGGCGCGCTGTTGCTGGCATCCCTTGCAGGATGCATGACCTACCGGACGAGCAGCAGAGACACATTCCAGACCAGCGGCATAGACGCATGGTTGACAGCGGCCAATGCCGACGCGGTCGTCAATGCGATGGCAGCGAAGGGGCTGATGCCGGCGACCATCGACTGCCGCTTCGACCGCACCGTTCCCGGTCAGGTTGCTTACGCCTCGAAGTTCACCTGGCAGCGGGCTCCGGCAAACACACGCTATCATTGGGAAGTCGGCGATCCGACCTACCTCGCCAGCAAGGAAGTCAAATCCAACCGTGTTGGCCTTCACCGCATTGCCGCGAAAATCGTCCGCGACCCCGCCACCGGCCGAAAGGTTGGATGCTCGATCTGGACGAATTAGTCCCTGGCTGCCAGGCGCCGAGCCGGCGCGAGGCGCCGGCCCGGGTTGCCTCAGGCAATCAGGCAGCCTTGCGTTCCTTCAGGGCCTTCTCAAAGGCATCTTTGATCGGCTTGGATACGTCCTCGGCCGCTTTCATGGTCACGGCCTGAAAGTCCTTGGCCTGCTCGACGGACTTTTCCATCTGTTTGCGCAGGAAAGCGGTCTGCAGCTCGACGAATTCAGACAGCGACTTCACGGTAGCCAGTGCTTCAAGGTGCGTGAAGTAGGCGTCGGCATTGGCACGCAGTGCGGCAATCGCCTGCAGGGACACCTCGTTGCTGGTGGTCTTGGCCATTTCAAGGGTCGACTCGAGGGCCTTTTGAGTCGTTTCGGCGCCCGAACTCAATTTGGAAAGGACTTCCTTCGACTGTTCGACGCTGGGTTCGGCGGCAGCGCGGACCTGCTCGACAGCCTTGGACGGGTCGAAGGTGGAGGATTCGACGTTTTCGATGGTTTCGGTCTTGCCGGGGAGCTTGGACATTTTTTCCATCCTTTTCCAGGGGCGGCCTCAAAATCGAGCCGTCCCCTTCGTACGAAACCGCCGCAACGGATTTATGAAACCCGGATGAATTTGCGTAAGTGGGCAGAGCCTGGCGTTGCGCTGGATGCCATCCGTTGCGGAGCGGCACTGCCCAGCCTGACGGAAATTCTAGAACCAGCAGGCGTTGGCCATGGCCGAGCGTGTGGCCGACAGCTCTTGATCAAGAGCACGGCAATCGACCGAGCTGGGCCGCGGATCGGATCCCGGGGCGCCTGGGGCAAGCCACTCGACGGGTGGCCAAAGCGCCTCCCCGGCATCGATCGTTCATGACTGGATTCGACCTGGGCCTCATCCGATTGGAGGACGGCAGGAACCGCAACACAGCCATTTTATCAACTTAGCGGTGATGCATGGGCGGCCTACAATCTTTCCAGCCGGCAAACCTACCCCGTTTGCAGGTCAGACCCCGGCGGTCGAACCCCGAGCCCATGCGCCTTCCGGCCGCTGGGTTTTTCGGCCGCCGGGGCCTTAGGCCTCGCCGGCGCGTTTCCAGAAAATATGTCCCTCCTCGGGGAGATATCCCCTACGCGATCACGCCATACGCCGCGAATAGAACTCTGCTAGCTTGGATTGCGTGGCGGACCCCGGTTCGCCTGGCCGGCGCCATATGCCCCAACGCCCCCCGCCCAATGTGGCGTCGGCCATCTTCCATCCCTTGCGCCCCCTTAGCTGTCAAGGAATGGTGTAAGACGGTTCTGGTCGCCTTCGACCATCCCGTCCCCTCACGCTGCGATCTGCACCTCGCGCGCGGCCGCGATCATCACACTCGCGAGCAGGCCGTAGGCTGCTTCCCAGGCTTCACGCACCGGCGGCGTGAAGGCCTCGCCGAGGCCGGCGGCGAGCGTCTCGATCAGGGCCTGGCCGACGATCGGGTAGTGGTGCTCCTCGACGCCGTAGCCGACGTGGCGCTTGGCGAGGTCGCGCACGGTGGGCAGGATGGTCTCGGCGCGGTCCAGCCCATGCACGACGAAGCCGAGGGCCGCCATCAGCTTGGCGCCCTGCTGGGTCATATCCCTTTCCGGGAACAGCGCCCGAAGATCGCCGTCGATGGCGAACAGGCGTTCATAAAATATGGCGGCGGCGGCCGCGCGGATCGGCACGACCTCGCGAAAGCTGTCCTGAACGAGTCTGATCTGATCGGGTGTCATACGCGCGCTCCAATGGTTGGTAGGCGGCGACTTTCCTACCAGGACGTTTCCCAGGCATGTCGCCGCTCGTGGCGGCGTGTTTCGGCGATGTCTCGTTCCGGTATCAGGTTGTATTCGGCGAACCGTTTCACGCGCCAGCCGCGCCGCCCGCGCCTGAACGGAACAAGTCGGGCGCGGCGCTCGTTAATGCCGCGGACCATGCCGGATTAGGCGAAGTGGACATATCCGAAAATCAAATCATTGTCGCCGCCAGGACAGGCCGCGGCTTGCTCTGGCTTAACACCAAGGAACCCAGAGATGAAAACCGCTGTTTCGACCTCTCTCACAAGACGAAGCGTCGTCGCGCTGGCGGCGGCCGCCGCTTCGACAGCCATGATGGCCACCAATGGCGCGCTGGCGCAGGAGCAAGCCAAGCCCGGGAAGAGCCTGTATGAGCGGCTGGGGGCGTGTTCGCCATCGCGGCCGTGGTCGATCACTTCAGCGACGCCATCGTGAAGAACCCGATCGTCGGCAAGAAATCCAAGAATGCGCAGCTGCGGAAATGGCACACCAAGAACCTTGAACGGCTGCCCGGCCTCAAATTCATGCGCACGCTGTGGGTCTGCGACGTTTCCGGCGGCCCGCTCAAGTTCGTGGCCACCAAGCCCGGCGCGACGCCGCTCGGCCTCGAGGAAGCCCATCGCGACTTGCGGATCTCGCCGGCGGAGTTCGACGAGGTCGCGGCCGAGCTCGGGCGGACGCTCGACCACTTCAAGGTTCCGAAGGCAGAGAAGACCGAGGTGCTTGAAGCCTTCGCCGCGCACAAGGGCGAGGTTACCGCCGGCTACGACAAGCAGGGCTGAAGCCCCGCCAGGGTGACGCCCAAAGGTTGCCACCGATGACCCGCAGAGGCGTCGCGCACCGACCCTCGTTGCCGGAGATCGCGGCTGGCCCCCGCCTTGCGTATCGAGGCTGACGGGCCGGCCCGATCTTGCCCGCTCAATGCCGCTTGAAATACTGCACCTCGCGCTCGTGCTTCTCGGCGGCTTCGCGGGTGTCGAAGGTGCCGAGGTTGCGGCGCTTGCCGGTCGCTTCGTCCTTCTTGCGCGAATAGAGCCGGTATTTTCCTGATTTGAGTTTTCGGATCATTGTGTCTCTCCCGAAGCGGAAAGGCCCGGCTGTGCCGGGCCCCTCTTTCAGTCCTGGTGCTCGGGCATGTCCTCGAGCTGGTCCTTCGTCCAGAACGTGACGGCGTGGACGTCGCCGTCCTCGTCGCGCATGAAATCGAGCTGGGTGGCGGGAACGGCGACGGGCTTG
The DNA here is from genome assembly GCF_003952505.1 of Mesorhizobium sp. M4B.F.Ca.ET.058.02.1.1. Lineage (NCBI taxonomy): Bacteria > Pseudomonadati > Pseudomonadota > Alphaproteobacteria > Hyphomicrobiales > Phyllobacteriaceae > Mesorhizobium > Mesorhizobium sp. M4B.F.Ca.ET.058.02.1.1. Next base: position 1,785,227 of record NZ_CP034450.1, read on the forward strand.
GCGCCGATGCCCAGGAAGCCGCCGACGTCGATGACGACCTGGCTGCCGTGCATGTGGTCGACGGAGCCGATCTTCTCGTCGTCAGGACCGTAGATGGTCGCGCCTTCGAGGATGGCCGGGGTCAGCTCGGCGTCGGTGAGCCGTACGTGGTTGGTGTGGTCCATGGGGTGGTCTCCTTCGGGTTATGAAGGATGAACCTGCGAAGGCACCAAGGGTTCCGACAGAACAGACGACCTGGGCAGCGCGGACCACGGCAGCCCGCCGTGCCACGCCTGCTAGCGGCGCGGTTGCGGTTTCGCCACTGTCTCTGAAGGGCTCTCCGAGAGCCGGGCCGAGCGCTGGTCACCAAGCCGCGACGACCTCTTTTTCGGTTTCGGCTCCGCATTGGGGGTCGGCGTCTTGGCGATCAGGTAGTCGGCCCGATTCGTCCGATAGTCTTGCTTGTGGACAGACGTTTTCGGCATCGACATTTTTGATCTCCTTACAGAGATCAACGCGCAGCGACGCCGCCCTGTTCCCGGCTCGATTGAGTCCGAAACCTATTTGTTTTTTACGCAATTGCGGACGGAAAGCCGCCGCGCACTTTTCCTTAAATTGCTTTCAGAGCCGCCGTCTCGCCTTGAGGCTGCGGGCGGCGGCCTCGATCGCGGCGCGGTCGCTGCCCAGCCTGTCGATCAGCTCCTGCGCCTCGTCGCCCGTTATGCCGGTGCGCATGGCCAGCTCCTCGACCGTCAGTATGTCGGTGCTGGCGATCCTGCTGGTTTCCGGCAGGGCGTCATCGGCCGTAAGCGGCAAGGCCGCCTCGCGGTCGATTTCCGCCTCGGCCTGGCTCCAGTGCCGGTCGTGATTGCCGAACAAACGTCCCTCGCGTTCCCAGATCTCATAGGCACGCTGCCTGATCTTCTCCAGCCGATCATCACCCATTGTCGGTTTCTCCATTTCAGCTTTTGCTCAAACGCCGCACGCGGCCGAACGATCCCTGGAATCTGCACGATCGATGCGGGAGAGTTCCCCTGCGTGACTCGAAGCCTCCGCTTCCTCTATAGGAGGGCTCGCCCATGAATGGAGCCACTCGTGAGTGAAACCCTCATCGCCGACCTGCGCGCCGCCTGCCCCAACGCCGTGGTGTGGGACAAGGCCGAGCTCGCCAGTCGCGATCCGGGCTTCGACCAGCGCAATTTCGGCGCTTCGGCGCTGGTGCGGCCAGCCGACACGGAGGGCGTGGCGGCGCTGGTGAAATTCTGCGCGGCACGGGGTTTGAGCCTCGTCGCCCAGGGTGGGCGTACCGGGCTGACAGGGGCCGCCGCGACCGTGGCCGGCCAGGTCATCTGCGATCTCGGCGCCCTGAACAGGGTGGAAGAGATCGACCCGTTCGCGCGCACGGCGATCGTCGGGGCCGGCACGCCGCTCTCGGTGCTGCAGGAGGCGGCGGCCGCGCATGCGCTCGATCCCGGCATCGACCTTGCCGCGCGCGGCTCCTGCACCATAGGCGGCATGGTTTCCACCAATGCCGGCGGCATCATGGCTTTCCGCAACGGCACGATGCGCCATCGCGTGCTCGGCCTCGAGGCGGTGCTGCCCGACGGCAACGTGTTTTCCGACCTGACGCGGGTGCTGAAGACCAGCGCCGGCTACGATCTGAAGCACCTGTTCATCGGCGCCGAGGGCACGCTTGGCATCGTCACCCGCGTCGCCTTGCGGCTCGATCCGGTGACGGGCGCCAGCGCCACGGCACTGGTCGGCGTGCCGGACGCGGCCAGCGCGCAGCGCATCGTGCGGCATTTCCTGGAGCGTACCCAGACACGGCTCAACGCCGCCGAAATCCTGTGGCAGCGTTTCGCCGCCGCCATGAACCGGATGCTCGGCTTCGCGCCCGGCCAGTTGCCGCTCGATGCCCCTTGCCTGCTGGTGCTCGAGCTTGGCGCCGACAGCGTCGAGGCCGCGCGAGAGGCATTGGAGGATGGCCTAGCGGCGATCTGGGAGGAAGCCGGCATCATCGACGGGCTGGTCGCCAGTTCGGTCTCGCAGGCCGGGGCGATCTGGCGGCTGCGCGAGGAGACCGAGATGATCGAGCGGATGCACCATCTGCCGCCGTCCTTCGACGTCTCGGTGCCGGCCGGCGCGCTCGATGCCTATGTCCAGCGCATCGAAACCGGGCTGAAGCGCATCGACGCGACTTACGCGCCTTATGTGTTCGGTCATCTCGCCGACGGTAACCTGCACATCTCGATCAACACCGACGGGCCGGTTTCGGACGCGCTGCACGAGGCGATCGAGGACGTGCTCTATGAGGGCCTGCAGGCAAGCGGCGGCTCGTTCTCGGCCGAGCACGGCGTCGGCCTCGACAAGCGCGACGCCTATGAGCGCCACGCCGATCCGGTCAAGCAGGCGCTGGCGAGGGCGATCAAGGGGATGATCGATCCGGCTAATGTGATGAATCCGGGGAAGATAATCGCGGGGGAGTGAGGCTGCACCCCCACGAAAGTGGGGGAGAGCGACTATCTGGGGTCGCTGGCGCTCGGCGCCCGTGGCTGTCTGGTCGGACGGGCCTGAATCTATGGCCTCGGCGCCGGCGGCGCGACCGCCATCAAGATCCTGCGCAAGGAGCTATCCGCCACCATGGCGCTGACCGGGACGCGGAGCATCGAGGAGATCGACGCGAAGGTGCTGGACTAAACACTTGGGCCGTGAACTCACAATGCGGAATGGCCGGATAGGTGGAAAGCGGACTTGGGATTTGTGGAAAGCACTCATGGCGTGTGCCATGCTAGAACCGCGGTCATCGAGAGTGGTTCATGCATGAAGTGGGAACAGGTAGCATCGGATTTCGCCTGGGACGGATCATGGCGAGACATCTACGTTCTGAACACGTCTGAGGCGGATTGGCAGCGCGTCTGGGACATCCTCCGCGAATGGAGCCCGCCTGCTAATTTCAGTGTCTCCGGCAACATCGAGTCGATGCTATTGGGGGTCGAAGCGGCCCTGGAAAGCGAAACAGCCAGCTTACTGTCTTTTTACGTCGGGCCAATCCAGCTTGCATGTCACTTCTTCAGCACCGTCGAAATTGAGTTCGACTTCGATCCAAGGCAAGTCAGCGGAATACCCGAGGTAGAGCAGCTTGAAGGTTTTATGCGATTGCTCGGTGACGCTATTGAGAAGCAGGTAATTCTCACGCAGGAAAATGATCAGGAGGCTATCATCGCCCGCTACTCTCCCGATCTTGAGAGTGTGGTTTGGACTGCACTTTCATAGCCGAATGTTTGCAACGGGTTGCGTCGACGGGTGCAGATCACTGTCTCGGTCGATCAGGCAGTGGGCTCACTGGCTACTCGCACTGCCGGCGCGGGCCGCCGTCATAGGGCTGGTAGCTGTTGTCTTCCGGCCGGTAGGAGCGATAGCGGCTGAAGCAATAGTCGACATGGTCGGCGGAAACCCCGCCTGAGGCGCCCTCGCCCCACGCTTCCTCGTCCGGCCAGCCCTGATAGGTGCTGCCATAAATCGAGGCGGCCTCCACCGAGCTGTCCCGCACCTTGACGTAGCCCTCATCGGCGCCGCCCGCATCGAGATAGGGCGAGATGCAGCGCCGCTGCTCGCCGCTGTAGGACCTGTAACTGTTGTCGTCAGGACGATAGGAGCGGTAGCGGCTCGCGCACCATTCGAGATGGGCGGCCGGCAGTTCCGCGGCCTGCGCGCTATCCTCGCCGGCGGCCAACGCCTCGCCCTGCCCGTCGCCAGCCTGCGGCTCGATCGAGGCGGTCACCTCGGGCCCGATCTCGGGTTTCGCGGCATCGGCAGGCTTGGGATCGGCCGGAACCGGACGGGCGGCAACACGCTCGAGAGCCTGCTTGGCCGCGCCCACCGGCTCGGCGTTCCTGGTCCAGAGCTCGGCCACGCTTTGGCTCGGGGAGACCGTGCCGACCGGCTTGGCGGCCAGCAGCCAGGTGGCGAAGGCCAGTCCGCTGGCGAAAACCGTCAGCGTCAGACCGAAGCCGCCCAGAATTCCCAACAGAGCTTTCACGCCACGCTCCCTTTAGCCCCCGCTGATAGAAATGCGGAGCCGTGTGGCTGGTTCCAACGAGACGCGAAGGGGGCCCTCGCCGCAAGGCGGGCGGCCGTAACCTGGCTTGGGAGATGACGGGAACCAAGCCCTCGAAGGTTGGCTACCCCACAACCTCCCGATAGGCCCTGACCATGCCATCCTGCCCGCGGATGCGCCACGCCTCCCCGTCCCGGCCCTCGATCGCGCACGATGCCAGCGGTACCTTGCCGCCGCCTTCCGGCAGGTCGATGACATAGGTGGGATTGCAGATGCCCGAGAGGCGCTGGCGCAGCGCGCTCACCAGCGCCTGGCCTTCCGCGATCGTGGTGCGGCGGTGCGCCATGCCGCGTGCCAGGTCGCCATGGTGGAGGTAATAGGGCTTCACGCCAAGCCGGTACATCAGCTCCCGGCAGAGTTCCTCCAGCACCTCGACACTGTCGTTGACGCCTTTCAGCAAAACGCTCTGGTTGAGCAGCACGAAGCCCGCCTGCCTCAAGGTGCGGCAGGCCGCTTCGGTGGCGTCGGTGATCTCCCGCGCATGGTTGAAGTGGGTGACCACCGTCACCATCAGCCGACCCCGCAGGGCGGCGACCAGCTCTGATGTGATGCGCGAGGGCAGCGCGACGGGCACGCGGGTGTGGATGCGCAACAGCCGCACATGCGGGATCGCCTCGACGCGGGCGCGGATTTCGCTGAGCGCCTTGTCGGGCAGCGACAGCGGGTCGCCGCCGGTCAGGATCACCTCGCGGATCTCCTCGTGCTCGGCGATATAGGCCAGCGCCGGCTCCAGCGCCTCGCTTGTGTAGCCACGTCCGATCGATGTCAGCGACTCCTTGCGAAAGCAGAAGCGGCAATAGACGGCGCATTGATAGGTAGGGAACAAAAGCACCCGATCGGCATGGCGGTGCGTCAGCCTCGGCACCGGGCTGTAGGCATGGTCGGCGATCGGATCGTCGAGCTCGCCTTCCGCCTCGACCAGCTCTTCCGGCGACGGGATGACCTGCGCGCGGATCGGATCCTGCGGGTCGTTCCAGTCGATCAGGTCGAGATAGGGTCTTGGAATGCGCACCTTGTGGTTCGCCGCGGCTTCCTGAGCGGCCGCGCGCTCGGCGCGCGACAGCGGCAGCGCGGCGAGATCGCGCACATGGCGCACGCCGGCGCGGACATCGTCCTGCCAGGATGGATCGGCGGCGCGCTGATCGCTTGCGGCCACGTCGTTGAGGTTAGCGTCGGTCGTCATCGGGAGTTTCTCGGTAGCGTTCGCGCGGAGCTATCGAGCGTATGGGCGGCCGGGTCAACTGCCTGTTGCCGCCGTCCGTCGATCGTCGCGACCCTTGGCGCCCCCCTGCCCGGCCAGTCATTTCCCCACATGGGGAGATTGGCAGCTTCGCCGGCGTAACCCACGGCGGCCAAGCCACGACCAAGCCGGGTGGAAAAAACCGCTGCCGAACCCGACCTATCCTTGGAAAAAAAGAATTATTTTCACGCTGCGCCTTGTCTGCAAACCCACAGGCTCTATGTTGCAAGTATCGATCTTGCTTGTTGAACCTTGTTCTGGCGCAATCCGCGCTCTCAGCGATCTTCCTCTCAAAATCGATCTGAAAAGTTTGCCGCGCAGGCTGTACGGCGAGCAATTTTTCTATGGCTGATTGAAAGGAAATCGTCATGAATACTGGAACGGTAAAGTTCTTCAATGCAACCAAGGGCTTCGGCTTCATCGAGCTGGGCAACGGGCAGCCGGATGTCTTCGTGCACATCTCGGCCGTCGAGCGCGCCGGCATGGGGTCCCTCGTCGAGGGGCAGAAGGTCAGCTTCGAAATCGTGAAGGACAGCCGCAACGGCAAGAGTTCGGCCGAGAACCTTCAGGCCGCGTAGACAGATTGCGCTTCTGGTCTTTGACCACGGATGTACTGGCATCGATCATCGAGGCGCATGGGAGAGGCCGGGTTTCGCCCGGCCTTTTTTCTTTTTCATGATTGGAGACAGTCACATGCAGCACCAGCCGATACCCGAAGGAATATTCAAGCCGAAGCCGACAGCCATCGAAACGAAGCAGGACGCCACGACCAGGGCGGCCCGCCAGATCATCGATGGCGAAGCGGCCGAACGCGAACGAAAGACCGAACGCTTGAAGCAGGCCAGGCTTGCCATGCAAGCGGTCGAGGCCGCCAGCCCCGCGGCCAGGTCGCCGGCGAAAAAGCGAACCGGCCGGCGCAAGCAGGCCTAGTGGCGCGAAAGCCGGCGCCGAGGTTCCGTGCCACGAACCATAGGTGTTTGAGCAAAATGGTATTAATCTGCGCAGGCTGGGCTTCGGGGCAGGCCAATGGATTTCGGCGCAGGCCATGGCTACCTTCTCATCGGCGGCCTCATCCTGGTTGGAGCCGGGCTGCTGATCCTATCGCTGATCGTCAATCTTCGCGTGGCGCACAGCGTGCGCGAAGACGTGCGCCATCGTGAAAAGCTGCTGGAATATTACCGGAACATCTTTTCGCAACTGGGCGTGATCCTGATCGGCATCGGCGTCTCGCTGTTCATCTTCTTTTTCCAGCAGAACTATCAGGATCAGCGCAAGCGCGAGATTGAGCTCCAGCAGGTCATGGCAAGGCTGGCGGCGCGCATTGCCCGCGGCGCCCCGGTCGTCGAAACGCTCGGCGAGTTCGACGACGTGCTGGATATTGGCGGCGCCTATGTCGATCCCGAACTCGGCGGAAAGAACGGCGCGATCAGCGCGCAGGGAACCGAGCTCGGCAAACAGGTCGGCAAGATCCTGCTGGTCGAACGCGACGTCGATGTGCAGTCCTTCGACATATTGAACCTGTCGCGTGATTTCGAAACGACGTTCATTGTCAACGAACTCGACCCGACGCTGTGGTTCAACATCGTGCGGGACGAGAGCGAGATCAAATATGCCAGCACCCAGCTCGCCCTCGACTACAAGGACCTGCAGGAGGCGATCGGCGATGAGCCGATCGAGCTTGCTGTAGCCAATTCCGAAAAGGAACGGAAGATCAAGCACGAGGTTCTCGACATCCTTTACGATGCCGACCTGCTGCGCCAGCGCAGCAGGCGATTTCTCGCCCGCGCCTGCTGGCTGTTCAGCAAGGGGCGTGGCTTCGTCACCCTTGCCCCAGCCGAGCAGATCGAGGCCGATGCCGGTTCACAGCAGGAATGGATCGAGCGATCGAAACCGCTGCTGACGCAGTCAAAGTCCGGCAGCGGCGATTGCTTCAAGCTGCTGCACTACGGCCAGGCCTCCTGAGCTGATGACGAGCGGGCAAGGCGCACCGCATCAATGGAATTTTTGGCGGGACGCTAATATACATGGGTGCTCGACTGAGCAGCGTCCGCCGAATGCCATGCGAAGGTTCATCCTCACGGCAATATGTATCGCCGCCGCAACGGGCGCGAACGCCCATGACTGGTACGAAGACAAGATCGACCCGCTGACGAAATTCAAGTGTTGCGGTGGTCATGATTGCCGCGCCATACCTCCATCTTCGGTGCGGTCCAGAATTGACGGCGGGTACACTTACCTGCCGCATGATTTCACCATCCCACGGGAGCGTGTACAGGAATCCCCGGACGGCCAATTCCACATCTGCGAGAATACCTACGTCATAACCCATCAGCCGTATCTGCGCTGCTTTTTCGCACCGCGTGTCAAAGTCTCTCTGCTTCTCCCACGTTGAGGCCAATACTGCGCGTCGCGGCGGCCCGGATCGACATCGGCGGGCAATTGGCAACCTTCCCGTCGCATCCCCTTCCTGACGACCAGGATCGATGAAACAGCATGTCCGGGACTGCACACCTAATGCGGTCAAGCCAACGGCGCCGCGCCTCGCCGCTCTAGCGCGGTCTTGCGGATGATTTCCGCGATCTCCGGGCTGCTGCTGCACAACATCTGGAAATCCGCCGAGTGCAGTGACAGCAGTGAGACCGCCGTTGCGGCGCTGACAGTCGCCATACGCGGTTCGCCGCTGATCAGCGCCATCTCGCCGAAAAAGGCTCCAGGGCCAAGTTCCACCGGGTTCGACATCGCGACGCTGACGCGGCCCTCCACGACGAAGAACATCTGATCGCCGGTCTCGCCTTTGCGGCAGATCACGGCGCCCGCCGGCACGATGCGGGGCCTTAACGCGCGCACGATCTCGACCAGCACGGCCGGGCCGAGCTTCTGAAACAACGGCACGGCGGTGACCAATCGCCAATTACGGACGAAATCCTCGCGGCGAACTTCCTGATAGAAACCGGTGGCAAGAATGCCGGCCCAGAGCGCGAAGATGCCGATGCCACTCATCATGACCAACCCGGCAAGGACGCGGCCGGCGAAGCTTTGCGGAATCTCGTCGCCATAGCCGGTGGTCGACAGCGTGACCACCGCCCACCACATTGCCTGGGGGATGCTGCCGAACCTTTCCGGTTGGATGTCGCGCTCGATGACATAGGCCGCGAGCGCGACACCGAACAGAACGACGCCGAAGAGCGTGGTGACGCCGATCAGATTGCGCGCTTCGTTGGCCAGCACCCTGCCCAGGACCGGGAAGAAGGTCGAGTCGCGCAGCGGTTTCAGCAACCAGACGGCACAGTAGAGGCTGCGGTCGGGCGTGCCGACGAGCAGAAATGCGGCGAGTGGAACCACGACCGCGAGCACATCGATGGCGATTTCGGGCGTCCTGTTCCGCAGGTCTCCCGCCCGGCGCTTGAGCAGCGTCCCAGCCAGTTGCAGAAGATAGGCGCCCCAAATGACAGCGAGCACGGCCGCCAGGGCCAGTCTGCCGCGCCCGGACAGGTCCGGTATCGTCAGCGCAGCCACCGCCAGAAGCCCAGGCGCAGCCAGCACCGCGTTGAGCGGCGCGTAAATTCTCAGGAAAGGCAGTACCGACATTTTATGCCCACGAGCCGCTACCACCTGCAAAATAGAATGCCTTCAAGGCAAGCGCAAAGGTGCTTGCTATCGCTGCTATGTGCATCACCAACGGCGACCTATCTTGGCCAATCTAGTCGGCGACGCGCCGCAGCGTGCCGAGATGATTGTCGTCGAGGAACTCGATGGTGATCGTCGACGCCTTGCCGTCGGGGCCGACGACGAAACTGACGCCCGTCGGCCTGTCCGGCATTTCGGCATCGGGGTAGATCAGGAACAGGTCGCCGTCGAAATGCGTCAGGGAATAGGACCGGGCGCTGGTGGGGCCGACCCTGAGGACAAGGCCGTCTCCCGCGCTCGACACGTCCGCCTGGCCTATGAAGTCGTTGGCGTAGCGGCCGGCATAGGCACTGGCCGGCCCGGCCGGCCTTGCCGGAGACGGCGGCGCGGCAAAGGTGGCCTTGGCCGCCTCGACCACCGGACCGAACATGCCGGCATAGATGCCGTCCCACGCATTGACCCAATCCTGCTCGACAGCACCGTCGAAGACGAGATCGGCGAAACTGTCGGACAGTCCCTCCGGCACGCCTGTCGGGAAGGCGTTGGCGAGGATGACGATGCCGAGCTTCTCCTTCGGGAAGATCGTCACCAGGGTGCGCGCGCCGACGCTGAAGGCGCCCGCATGGCCCCAACTCAAACCGTGCCGGCCGAATTCGACGTTCCAGCCGAGGCCATAGAAGGATTCGCCGCCGGAGACGGGGTTCCTGCCCCGCGTCATCAGCGGCGCATGCGTCTGGGCCAGCGCGTCGGCGGCAATCAGCGTCTTGCCGGCATGGGCCCCGTCGCCCAGCACGAGGCGCACCCATTGCGCAAGATCGCGCGCGGTGGAGCTGACGCCGCCGGCGGGCGCCTGCGCGTCCGGATCGCGCTCGATCTTCGCCGCCCAGGCGCCATCGACCCTGACGTGGAGTGCTGCGCGATCGGGGTGCTTGAGGAAATCCGCATGACGCGAGCTGGTCGAGGCCATGCCGAGCGGTCGGTAGAGCTTTTCCTCGGCCACGTCCTCCCAGGATTTGCCCGTCGGCATTGCGGCGGCGACGGCACCCTCGGTCAGTCCGAAATTGCTGTAGGAGTAGCCGGCGCGAAAGCTCGATGATGGCGGCACGAAGCGCAGGCGGTGCAGTATCTCGGCACGGTCGTAGCCGATGTCCTCGAGGTCGTCGCCGGCGGTGCCCGGAAGCCCGCTGCGGTGCGAAAACAGATCGCGGATGGTGAGTTGGCTGGTCGGATAGGCTTCGGCGAGGCGGAACGCCGGATCGAGGTCGGCGATCTTCGAATCCCAGGACACGATGCCGTCGCCGACCAGCGCCGCCACGACGGTGGCGGACACCGGCTTGGAGAGGGAAGCGATCTGGAACACCGTGTCGGCGTCCACGGTCTCCGGCTTGCCGGCCTCGCGATGACCAAAACCCTTGAGGAAGATCACCTTGTCGTCGTGGACGACGGCGATGGCGAGACCGGGCACGCCACCGTCGGCGACGGTGGCCTCGGCGAGCGCCTCGAGCTTCGCCAAGGCGGCAGCGATGCGCTCGGGTGTGACGGGATCGGCCGGCGCCACCTGCGGCCAAAGCGCCAGGACGGCGATGAAGGCCCCAATCGTCAAATGATAGAGATTGCGACCAAGCCGCATCACGCGCCTCCCTTCCCTGCATTCATCTCACGATTGTACAGGCGGGCGCCGGAGGGGCCAAGGGTTGCGCCCACCGCGAGCGTCGCGCCTCGGCCCCCTCACCTCTCGAACTTCCGGATCGCCTCGGCGGTCACCGGCGTGAAGAAATTGACGAGGTTGCCGTCGGGGTCGCGGAACAGCAGCGAGCGGTTGCCCCAGGGCATGGTGGTCGGCGCCTGCACCAGTGAGCCGGCGATGCGGTCGGCAAGCCGCCGGTAGTCGGCGTCGACATCGGCGACGCGGAACTCGATGATCGCCGTCTGGTTGGCCGCCGGTCGCGCGACATGGTCGCCACCGAAGAGCTGCAGCGTACGCGTGCTGCCGATGGCGAGCGTGCCGGCCTCGGTGGTCAGCTCGGCGAAATCGTCGGTGTAAAGCGTCAGCAGGGTGCCGGTCACCTCCTCATAGAAGGCGACCAGCCGCCTGACGTCGGCGGTGATGATGCGGGTCGAAACGAAATTCATGAGTTTTCTCCATCGGATAGCCGCGGAGTCTTCTCCGTCGGTGCCAGCGCCTGTTGAGGCGCCCTGTGCCGACTTGTGGACCAGGCCTGTTGCCAGCATAGTGGCAGCAGGAGACATGCCTTGCGCCGCGCCGACAGACTGTTCCAGATCATCCAGATCCTGCGACGCTCGACCGACCCGATCACCGCCAGCCGGATCGCCGAGGAGCTCGAGACCTCGCGCCGTTCGGTCTATCGCGACATCGCCGACCTCATCGGCCAGCGCGTGCCGATCCGGGGCGAAGCCGGCGTCGGCTACGTGCTGGACCGCGACTACGACATGCCGCCGCTGATGTTGACCCCGGACGAGCTTGAGGCGGCCGTGCTCGGCGCGCAATGGGTGGCCGACAAGGGCGATGCGGTGCTGGCGGGCGCGGCGCGCGACCTGATCGCCAAGATCGCCATCGCTGTGCCCGAGCGCCTGCGCCCGTTCGTCAGCCACCCCAGCGTCGGCGCGCCGCTCAGCCGGGCGAGCCTGCCCGACGGGCTCGATGTCGCGCGGGCACGCGCATCGATCCGCACAGGCCACAAGATCCGCATCCGCTACCGCAACGAACGCGACGAGGGCAGTGAGCGCGTCGTCTGGCCGACGATGATCGGCTATGCCGAAACGGTGCGCCTGCTCGCCGCCTGGTGCGAGCTGCGCCAGGATTTCCGCCATTTCCGCACCGACCGCATCAGCGCTGCCGCGTTTCTCGACGAGCGCATCGGTTGCCGGCCGGCAGAGCTGCGCAGCCGCTGGAAGCGGCATATGGAGGCGCAAGGATTGCGCCTGCCTTAGCGCATGCCTTCGCCCTCAACGCAGGCAATTGGCGAAAGCCGGCGAGCGCGTCCCCCTCCCGTCACTATAAAGACGCCCTCCCCGGCCATCGCCGCAATCGACCCGCGCCGCGTTTTCGGGCAATCTGGAGGCGTCGGCCCGCCGTCAGGAGATGGCTGGCCGCTGAGGGAGGATTGCCATGACCAGAGCTTCGGCCGGCCTGCCGCGCTACGAGGACGCGGTCCAGAATTTCCACCTCGAGGACGAGATCAGCCGGCTGCACGGAGATCCGGCAACCGGCATCAACGCCTATGTCGAATGCTGCGGGCGCTACACCGGTGAGGACCGGCTGGCGCTGCGCGCCGTCTCGGCCAGCGGCGAGCTGCGCGAATTCACCTTCGACGACCTTGCCGACATGTCCGGCCGCGCCGGCAACATGCTCGAGGGCCTGGGCATCGGCCCTGGCGATGTGGTGGCGGGCATGCTGCCGCGCATCCCCGAGCTGGTGGCGCTGATCCTCGGCGCATGGCGCATCGGCGCGGTCTACCAGCCGCTGTTCACCGCCTTCGGACCGAAAGCGATCGAGCACCGGCTGAGCTACAGCAAGGCCAAGCTTGTGGTGACCAACCCGGCCAACCGCGGCAAGCTCGACGAGGTCGAGAACCATCCGCGCGTCGCCACCATCCTCGGCGCCGGCGACACCCTGCCCGCCAGCGACATCGATTTCGGCGCAGCGCTTGCCGCCGCCGCCCCCGACTGCCCGCCGGCGATGCGCAAGGGCGACGACCTGTTCATGATGATGTCGACCTCGGGCACCACCGGCCATCCAAAGGGCGTGCCGGTGCCGCTCAACGCGCTGCTCGCCTTCGGCGCCTACATGCGCGACGCGATCGGGCTCCGCCCCGACGATGTGTTCTGGAACATCGCCGACCCCGGCTGGGCCTATGGCCTGTACTACGCCATCACCGGGCCGCTGCAGCTCGGCATCGCCACCACCTTCTACGAAGGCGCCTTCAACGCCAGAAGCACCTACGACATCATCGAGCGGCTGGGCGTCACCAGCCTCGCCGGCTCGCCCACCGCCTACCGGCTTTTGATGGCGGAAGGCGCGGAGGCCGCAGCCCGCGTCAAGGGCAAGCTCCGTGTCGTAAGCAGTGCCGGCGAGCCGCTCAACCCCGAAGTGATCCGCTGGTTCGACGCTCATCTCGCCGCCCCCATCCACGACCATTACGGGCAGACCGAGAACGGCATGATGGTGAACAACCATCATGGCCTGGCGCATAGCGTGCGCGCCGGCTCGGCCGGCTTCGCCATGCCGGGCTACCGCATGGTGGTGCTCGACGAGGCGGGCAACGAGCTCGGCCCCAATCAGCCCGGCATCCTCGCGGTCGACATTGCGAAGTCCCCGCTGCGCTGGTTCGACGGCTACCACCAGGCCGAGACGCCGGCGATCGCGGGCGGCTATTACCGCACCGGCGACACGGTGGAGTATGAGCCGGACGGCTCCGTCTCCTTCATCGGCCGCGCCGACGACGTCATCACCTCGGCCGGCTACCGCATCGGCCCGTTCGACGTAGAAAGCGCGCTGATCGAACATCCGGCGGTCAACGAGGCGGCGGTGGTCGGCGTGCCGACCCGCAGCGCACCGAGATCGTCAAGGCCTTCGTCGTGCTGGCTTCGGCCTTCAAAGGCAGCGAGGCGCTGGCCGAGGAGCTGGCCCAGCATGTGAAGAAGCGGCTCTCGGCGCATGCCTATCCGCGCGAGGTGGAGTTCGTCACCGAACTGCCGAAAACGCCAAGCGGCAAGATCCAGCGGTTCTTGCTGCGCAAGGCCGAGGTGGAGAAGCGCAAGGCCGGGTAAAGATTCAGCTCTCCGTAGATTTCCGCCACGCAAAAGCCGCCAATTCGGGCGAAGGCTCCGAAGGGTTTTGATCGCTAACTTTGGGGGCTACGTCATGCGGTTGATCTGGACACTTCTCTTCATGCTTGCGGGCAGCGCGGCACTCGCTGCCTCGCCGGAGGACAACTATATCGCCGCGCGTGACAGGGCGATTGCCGACATCGCCGCGCAGGAAAGCGCGAACGCTCCCGTGGAAACGCTCGATGCCCAGAATGTGAAGGCGATGGCCGATCTCGAAAAGCGCCTATCCGCCCTTCTCGGCCCGCTGGCGGTCGAGGGTTTTCCGGCAACCGGCACGATCAATCTCCAAAGCCTGAGCGACTCCGACATCGGATTCGGCATGCTCGACGGGCTGAGATACACCACGAGCGACGACGGCCCGAGCCTTGTCGCGACGACGCGCGGGCTCGCCGAGCGCTGGCTGAAGTCCAGGGCCGACGAGACCGATGAGAATCTCAAGCTGCCCGCCGGCATCGACGCCGCGCTGAAGCTCGACGCCTTCTACACCCAGGCCATCGGCGCCGATGCCGCCTTCGTCAAGACGCTCGACTTTGCGCTGATCAAGCCCGAAGGCGCCGACATGGCGATCGCGCGGCTGGGCGGCTGGACGCAGGATGTCGGGCCGATCTACGACCAGCAGGTCATCGTCACGCTGGTCAAGGGCGATCGGGTCATGATCGCCGAGGCACCCGCGGCGCCCGCCGTTCCGAAGATCGCGGCTTGCGATGGCTTGTGGACAGCGGCCGACGCCGCCGCCCAGAAATTCCAGGAGGCCTACCAGGCTTCGGAACTCAAGGACGAAAAGTCGTACGATGCCGCCAATGCCGCCTGGGAGAAAGGCGACGCCGACTATCGCGCCTGCATGGGCGAGCGCCTGCCGGGCGATGCGGCCTTCCCGGCATTGCTTGCCCAGGCCCAGGCGCTGGCCGACCACATGGCCGGCAAATAACCGCGGCGTCGAAGCTGCCTATCTCCCCCAAGTGGCGAGATCGGCTGTGTCAGCTCCTCCCTACCCTTGATCCGTGGCGCTTCCTGTCCTTGCAGCAATCGGCCCAATGCTGAAACTTCTGGCCGGCCTGGAAGTCTAAATTTAAGCACTTTCTACTAGGTTCGACCGATCGACTATTGTCCAGGAAGGATATTCGGGTCGAATTGGCCAGAACGGATTTCAGCATAGGCCGCATGAGACAGGCCGTTTTTTCGTCCGCCAACGTGCCGGCGGCGATAGCCTTTGTCGTGCTTCTGATCTGCGCCATATTTGCCGACCAGCAGAACAGAAAAGTCTCCGATCAACTGGTGCGCGCCGATGTCCTGGCCAAGGTCAACATCATCCGCGCCAAGATCGAGGGCAACATCAACGGCAACCTTCAGCTCACACAGGGCCTGGTGTCGGCCATCGTCACCGAGCCCTATATGGGCCAGCAGAGATTTGCGTCGCTCGCCGGCAATCTGTTCGAGCAGAAGTCGCAGCTGCGCAACATCGCCGGCGCGCCGGACCTCGTCATCTCGCTGATGTATCCGTTGAAAGGCAACGAAAAGGCGATCGGGCTCGACTACCGCAAGAACGAGGCGCAGCGCGCGGCAGCGCTTCGGGCGCGCGACAGGCACGAACTGGTGTTCGCCGGCCCGGTCGACCTGGCGCAAGGCGGGCGGGGCTTCATAGGCCGCATCCCGGTCTTCGTGCCGACGGCGGGCGGCGGCGACCGCTTCTGGGGCATCGTCTCGGCGGTGGTCGATGTCGACCGGCTCTACGCGGCGAGCGGCCTCACCGATCCCGCCATCGACATCGATGTCGCCCTGACCGGCAAGGATGCGCTGGGGGGCGGCGGCGAACGCTTCTTCGGCGGCGACAATGTCGTCGCCGGCAATCCGGTGACGGCCGAGGTGGAGCTCCCCTCGGGCTCGTGGCGGATTTCGGCCATTCCCAAGGGTGGCTGGCCGGCGGCACCGAAGAATGAACGGACCTTGCAGGCACTCATGGCGCTCGCCGGCGTGTTGGTGGTGTTGCCGATCCTGGTGGCCGGACGGCTGTTCGGCGAGAGGCAGAAAAACTATGCCGAATTGAGGCGCCTGTCCGGACGGCTGGAGCTCGCGCTGGAGGCCTCGGGCATCGGTGTGTGGGAGCACGATCTCGCCACCAACGAACTGGTGTGGGACGAGCGCGTCAACGAGATTTACGGCAAGCCTGCCGACGCCAAGCCGCGCGGTTATGATGACTGGGCAGGGACGATCCACCCCGACGACATCGAGCGTGCGCGGCGGGATTTCGACCAGGCCGCAGCGACCAAGGGCCTCTACTCCTCGCAATACCGCCTCGTCCACCATGACGGCACTATCCGCCACGTCCGTACACGCGCGACGTTCTTCCAGGACAGCGGCGACACGCCGAAGATGATCGGCGCCGAATGGGACGTGACCAGCGACGTGCTGCTCAACGAGAACCTCGTGCGTGAGCGGCAGCTGTCGGAATCGAAGAACGCCGAGCTGGAGGCTGCCAGCGCCCGCATCGAGCATGTGGCGCTTCACGATTCACTGACTGGCCTGCCCAATCGCCGCTACCTCGACGAGATGCTGGCCGAAAGCGGGGAAACCGGCCGCACCGCGCTGCTGCATCTCGACCTCGACCGCTTCAAGCAGATCAACGACACGCTCGGTCACGCCGCGGGCGATGCCATGCTGGTGCACGCCTCCAAGGTCATCAAGGCCAACGCCAGGCCCGCCGATTTCGTGGCGCGCATCGGCGGCGACGAGTTCGTGGTGGTAGGCCATGGCGCTGGCGACGACAGGCTTGCCGAACTCGCCAGCCGCATTATCGAGGAGATGCGCCAGCCGGTAAATTTCCAGGGCCACCAGTGCCGGTTCGGCGTCAGCATCGGCATTGCCGCCAATGACGGCGTCGACGCCAGGCAGTTGCTCGTCAATGCCGATCTCGCGCTGTACCGGGCGAAAAGCCATGGCCGTAATCGCTACGAGTTCTTCAACGCGGAGCTGCAGAGCGAGATCGTTCGGACCAAGCAGATCGCCGATGAAATCCTGGGCGGGCTGGAGCGGAACGAATTCATCGCTTACTACCAGCCGCAGTTCGACGCCAGGACGCTCGAAATCGTCGGCGTCGAAGCGTTGTCGCGCTGGAAGCATCCGCGTCGCGGCATCCTCGCGCCCGCCGCCTATCTCAAGGTCGCCGAAGAACTGAATGTTGTGGCGCTGATCGACCGCACCACTCTCAAGCAGGCGCTGGAGAACTTCGAGCGCTGGTCGCATCTCAACATTCCGCGCGTTTCGGTCAACGTCTCGGCCAGGCGCCTTGAGGACAGAGACCTGATCAAGGGTCTGCGCAAGCTCGCCATCAAGCAAGGGACGGTGTCGTTCGAGCTGGTGGAGTCGATCTTCCTCGACGAGAACGACGACTTCGTTTCGTGGAATATCGAGCAGATCAAGGGACTCGGCATCGACATCGAAATCGACGATTTCGGCACCGGCTACGCCTCGATCGTCAGCCTGCTCAAGCTGCAGCCGCGCCGGCTCAAGATCGACCGCCAGCTGATCACGCCGATCACCGGCTCAACGGCGCAGCGGCGGCTGGTGTCGTCAATCATCGAGATCGGCAAGTCGCTCGGCATCGAAGTGGTGGCCGAAGGCGTCGAGACGATGGATCACGCGCGCATCCTCAAGGAACTGGGTTGCGACATCCTGCAGGGCTACGCCTTCGGCGCCCCGATGGACGCCAAGACCTTCAAGGCCTTCGCCCAGTCGCGCAAATGGCTCCAGGCGGGGTAGCGGAACAGCCCTACCCCGCAGTCCCGGCGCTTCCTGGCCGGTCCGCGCGACATATTCAGTGTAGCCGCCGCCATAGGTGTGGATGCCATCGGGGTGAGCTCCAGCACGCGGTTGGAAAGCGCGGCCAGGAAATGGCGGTCGTGCGAGACAAAGAGCATCGTGCCTTCGTACTGCGAAAGCGCGTTGATCAGCATCTCCTTGGTCGCCATGTCGAGGTGGTTGGTCGGCTCGTCGAGTACCAAAAGGTTGGGGGGATCGAACAGCATCAGCGCCATCACCAGCCGCGCCTTCTCGCCGCCGGACAGCACGCGGCACTTCTTCTCGATCTCGTCGCCGGAAAAGCCGAAGCAGCCGGCAAGCGCGCGCAGCGGCGCCTGGCCAGCCTGCGGGAAATTGTCTTCGAGCGTCTGGAACACGGTGCGCTCGCCCTCCAGCAGCTCCATGGCGTGCTGGGCGAAATAGCCCATCTTGACGCTCGGACCGCGCGCCACCGTGCCCTGGTCGGGCTCGGAGGCGCCGGCCACCAGCTTCAAAAGCGTCGACTTGCCGGCGCCGTTGATGCCCATCACGCACCAGCGCTCGCGCCGGCGCACCTGGAAGTCGAGGCCTGAATAGATGGTGCGGCTGCCGTAGCTCTTGTGGATACCCTTCAGCGTCGCCACGTCCTCGCCGCAGCGCGGTGCCGGCTGGAACTCGAAGGTCACCGTCTGGCGCCGCTTCGGCGGCTCGACGCGGTCGATCTTGTCGAGCTTCTTCACCCGGCTCTGGACCTGCGCGGCATGCGAGGCGCGCGCCTTGAAGCGCTCGATGAAGGCGATCTCCTTGGCCAGCATTGCCTGCTGGCGCTCGAACTGCGCCTGCAACTGCTTGTCGGCCAGCGCCCGCTGCTCCTGGTAGAATTCGTAATTGCCGGAGTAGGAGGTGAGCGAACCGGCGTCGATCTCGACGATCTTGGTGACGATGCGGTTCATGAACTCGCGGTCGTGCGAGGTCATCAGCAGCGCGCCGTCATAGTTTTTCAGGAATTGCTCCAACCAGATCAGGCTTTCGAGATCGAGGTGGTTGCTCGGCTCGTCGAGCAGCATGACATCGGGCCGCATCAACAGGATGCGCGCCAGCGCGACGCGCATCTTCCAGCCGCCGGAAAGTTTGGCGACGTCGCCGTCCATCATCTCCTGGCTGAAACCGAGGCCGTCCAGTACCTCGCGGGCGCGGCCGTCCAGCGCATAGCCGTCGAGCTCCTCGAAGCGGTGCTGCAGTTCGCCGTAGCGCTCGATGATGGCGTCCATCTCGTCGGCGCGGTCGGGATCGCCCATGGCGTGCTCGAGCTCGCGCATCTGGGCGGCGACCGCGCTTACCGGGCCGGCACCCTCCATCACCTCGGCAACGGCGCTCATACCTTCCATGTCGCCGACATCCTGGCTGAAATAGCCGATGGTGACGCCGCGATCGACCTGGACCTGCCCTTCGTCCGGCTGCTCCTGCCCGGTGATCATTCGGAACAAGGTCGTCTTGCCGGCGCCGTTCGGTCCGACGAGGCCGATCTTCTCGCCCTTCTGCAAGGCGGCCGAGGCTTCGATAAAGACGATCTGACGGCCGTTCTGCTTGCCGATGTTTTCAAGACGGATCATGGAGCGGTCCGGTTAAATGCGCTGACGTGGCGGGATTTGCCCGGGCATACGCGAATGCAGGCGGTAGTGGAAGAGGCAGAAGCGCCGCAGCCAGCATCCGTGGTGATTGGCGAAGGCGGCGGCGACAGTTGATCTCCCCCCTTGCGGGGGAGAAAGCATTTTCCTGCATTTGCGAGCGGGCTTGTCCCCGAGCAAGTGCTTGGAAAATGCCAGAGAGGGGATTTCGTAGGGCGCTGTGCGCTACTTTCTCGTAGGCGCAGTGCCCCCTCTCTTGCGGCGCTTTACTTCGCGTCGTGGAAGATGATTCCCACAGTGTGACGCCGCCCCGAGCGCAGACGACTGACGCCATGGCGCAGGTTCACCCGATAATAGCCCCGACTGCCCTCGACCGGCCGGTTGTGAACGGCGAAGATCACCGCGTCGCCGCGCCTCAGCGGCACCACCTCGGCACGGCTCTGCATGCGCGGGCGCTGCTCGGTCAACACGAACTCGCCGCCTTCAAAATCCTCGCCGGGTTCGGACAAGAGGATCGCCACCTGCAGCGGAAAGGCGAGCGTGCCGTAGAGGTCCTGATGCAGGCAGTTGAAGTCGCCGGGACCGTATTGCAAGAGAAGCGGCGTCGGCCTCGTCTGCCCCTCGTCGTGGCAGCGCTTGAGGAAGGCAGCGTGGTCGGCGGGATAGCGCAGCGCTGCGCCCATCTTCTCGTTCCAGTCGTTGGCGACGCCAGCCAGCCGCGGATAGAGCGCCCTGCGCAGGCCTTCGATCGGATCGGGGAGCGGGTAGCGGAAATAGCGGTACTCGCCCTTGCCGAAGCCGTGACGCGCCATCACCACATGGCTGCGGAAATGTTCTTCGTGCGGATAGAGCGCGGCGATTTCGTCGCATTCGTCGGGGGCGAGAAGGTTTTTCATGACGGCGCAGCCATGGGCGTTGAGTTCGGAGACCAGGGCAGGCCAGTCTTGCGCCTCGACACGCGTTTCGGCGGAGCGGCTGGCGCGTTTGGCGCTGATGGAATGGATGGTCATGGCGGCCTCCTGTCGCTTGCCTACCGTGAAAATGGGGCGGGCGGAGGCTGGGAGCCACCCGTTTCATGCGGAGATTGGGCGCGGCCCTGACCTTCTCCCCTTGTAGGAGAAGGGAAGATCGCGCTTTCACCGCTTGCGATACCCCTCCAGCTCCGGATCGAGGTCGACCCGCACCGCATTGGTGAACACGCAGGTCGCCACCATGATGCCGGCAAAGGCGGCGAGGTTGACCAGCAGCGTGTCATCATAGCGCGCCTTGAGCGCTGCCCAGAGCTCATCCGGAATCGCATTGGCATCGGCGGCGACCGCCTTGCCGAAGGCGATCAGCAGCGTCTCGTCGGCGGTGGGCTCGATTGCCTCTGGATCGAGACCGCCATCCATCAGCGCGCGGCGGAAGAAGGTGACGGGAACCTCGGCGCGCATTGTCTCCGAGATCGCCATCGAAAGCAGCCAGATGGCACGGTCGTCCAGCGTAGGCTTGAGCAGATCGCGCAGCGTGAACCATTCGGCATAGATGCGGTGAGCGGCCGGCGAATTGAGCAGGATGCGCTTCATGTTGGTCATGCGCCCGCGCAAGCTGAGCTCCCTGTCGTGCTCGGCGCGGATTTCTTGCGACGCCGTCGCGTAGTCGATAGGCGGGATCATGGCCATGGGAAACGGTCCCCTCACCCCAGCGACGTGTGCAGTTCGGGGGAGGCGCGCAGCGTGTTGGAGACGGTGCAGATCGCCTCGGCATCCTCGATGATGCGCTGCTTGGTCGCCGTGTCGAGATCGCCGGAAATATCGAGCCTGATGCTGAAGCGGACGATGCGGGACGGCTCGTCCGCCGCCTTCTCGCCGCCGACCTCGGCGCGCACCTCGCCAAGCTGCGCGGCGACCCCAAGGCGCGTGGCAGCGATGCGGGCGCTGAGCACCATGCAGGCGGCGAGCGAGGCGTGCAACAGATCGAGCGGATTGAAGCCCGGCGCGCTCGCGCCGGTCACGATATCGACCGCGCCGCCGGTCGGCGTGGTGACAACCGGCAGGCCGCCGGGTTGCAGGACGGCCAGCGCGCCGGTCGCTCGGGTTCTGATCTTCAGCTCGCTCATCGTATTTCCTCTGGCGTGCCAGGGTTGGTGGACAGCTCAAAGATGCTGCCAGATTGCCTTCAGCGGCGAGCCGATTGCCTGCTCGATCCTGCGCAGCTGGTCGACCGCCAATGAGGTCTCTCCGGGATTGACGACCGTAAGCGCGCAGCTGCCGAATGCGGCAGGCCATACGTAGCGCAACTCGTTGAGTGAGGTCGGCCTTTCGCAGCAAGGCGTTACGACAGCAAGGTCTTTAAAGCCAGATGCAGCCGCCCGGTCCATCGCCTCGCCCCACCAAGCCTCGAGGTCACTGCCGCATAGCGGGCAATTGATGCTTTCCGTGTTCGCTCCGGCGTCGAAGAATGTGACCCCCTCCTCGGATTCAACGCCGATATGTTCGGCGCGTGGAAACAATCCACGCGCGATCGTCACCGCCTCGCTGGCTGCCGCTTCGCCGGGGCGCCAGTGCGGATCATACGAAACCAATCGCAGGTAACTGTCGGACATCCCCCTTCCTGGAGCAGGAAGGGTGTTCAAAGCAAGGTGTTTCGGCCGGATTCCAGCCTCTCTATTTCAGCGCCCGCAGCACATGCTTCTGGATCTTGCCCGATGCGGTGCGCGGCAAAGTCTCCACGGCCAAAAATTCCTTCGGCACCTTGTAGCGGGCGATGCGCGCGGCGCAGTGGCCGGCGAGCGCCGCCGGGTCGAGAGAACAACAGGCGCGCAACACGACGAAGGCGCGGCCGACCTCGCCCCAGCGTTCGTCGGCGATGCCGATCACAGCCGCCTCGTCGATGTCGGGATGGGCAAGCAGCGCCATCTCGACCTCGGCCGGGAAGACGTTCTCGCCGCCGGAGATGAACATGTCCTTGCGGCGGTCGACCAAGGTGACGAAGCCGTCCTCGTCGCGCCGCGCCATGTCGCCGGTGCGGAACCAGCCGTCCTCGCTGAAGGCGCGTGCGGTCTCCTGCGGCCGGTTCCAGTAGCCCGGCGTGACGTTGGGGCCGGCGAGCCAGATCTCGCCCGTCTCTCCCGGCGCGACATCGGTGCCGGCGCCATCGACGATGCGCAGTGAAACGGTCGGCGCCGGCAGGCCGGCCGAGCCCGCCTTGCCGGCGATGCGCTCGGCCTCCAGCGGCATGCCGAGCACCGTGCCGGCCTCGGTCATGCCGAAGCCGTCGACCATCGGCACGCCCTGCTCCAGCCACCACAGAACATCCGCGGCAGGGTTCGGCGCGCCGCCGGTGAAGAGCGCCAAGAGCGATGTCCATAGTCGCGGCGCGAACCCGGGATGCTCGCGCAGCATCCTCGCCATCTGCGGCACGCAGAAATAATGGGTGACGCCGAGCGCCGGATCGGCAAGGCGTCGGTTGGTGTCGCCGGGATCGAAGCCGGCGGAAATCAGCACCGTGCCGCCCTTGAGCAAAACGGGGCGAAGATTGGTGATCAGGCCGATGACATGGAACATCGGCGCGTCGCAAAGGAAGACGCTGTCATGGCCAACGCGGCCGATGACGCCGAAATTGACGGCGGTGGCGAAGGCATTGGCTTCGGTGACGTTGACGCCCTTCGGTTGGCCCGACGTGCCGGAGGTGTAGAGGATGATCGACGGCCGGTCGGCTTGCGGCAACGGACGGCGCGGCGCCGGCGCTTGCTCTTCCACCGCTGCCGCGAAGCGCGAGACGGCGAGCGGGGCGCAGCCGGGCGGCGGCGCAAGGTCGGGCGGGGTGTCATGGACCAGAAGCACGGGATCGCAATCGGCAAGGATGGCCTGCCGCTCGGGCGCGGCAAGCCGCCAGTTGACCGGCACGAAGATGGCGCCGAGGCGCATCGCCGCCTGCTGCAGGATGACGAGGTCGGCGCTGTTGCGGGCCAGCGTGGCGATCCGCTGCCCTTGCTTTATGCCACTGTTTTCGAGCACTGCGACGGCGCGCTGGATGGCATCGTCGAACGCGGCATAGGTCCAGCGCCGGCCGGACGCGAGGTCGACGCAAGCGAGGCGGTCCGGCTGCGCGCGGGCATGCAAGGCGACGGGGTCCGGTGTCGTCCAGGCCGGCATTGCGATCTCCTCCCGTGTCACGCGCCGTATCGGTTGCGGCCGGCATCGATCGCCGGTCCGAGACAGGTCACATCGACCGGATCATCTCGCCTTGTCGTAGGCGCCGAGGCCAGGCTTGTAGCTCTTTTCGTCGATGAACTGGCGGATGCCTTCCTTGCGGCCTTCACTGTCGAAGGAATTGGCCGCCTCCTGCGCCCGCACCAGATAGTCCTCGGCATTGTCGTAGGTCATCTCGGCGACGCGGCGGATGGCGTCCTTGGTGGCCTTGAGCGCCACCGGGTTCTTCTTCAGAAGAATCCCGGCCACTTCGGCGACGCGCGCCTTCAGGTCGCTGAGCGGCACGCTTTCATTGACCAGCTTCCAGGCCGCCGCCTTCCTGCCGTCGATCAGTTCGCCGGTCAGCGCGTGATACATGGCATCACGCATCGACAGCAGATCGACCACCACCTTGGTGGCGCCGCCGCCAGGCAGGATGCCCCAGTTGATCTCGGAGAGCGCGAACTGCGCCTCGTCGGCGGCGAAGGCGAGATCGCAGGCAAACAGCGGGCCATAGCCGCCGCCGAAGCACCAGCCATTGACCATGGCGATGGTCGGCACGCGGTACCAGCGCAGCCGCCGCCACCAGCCGTAAGCCTCGGCTTGCGCCTTGCGCACGGCGCCCAGGCCCTTCGCCTCGGTCTCGCGGAAATATTCCTTGAGGTCCATGCCGGCCGACCAGGCGGCGCCCTCGCCCGAGAGCACGAGAACGCTGACGTCGTCGCGGAATTCAAGCTCGTCGAGCACTTGCATCATGCGCCGGTTGAGCGCCGGGCTCATCGAATTGCGCTTGGCCGGCCGGTTGAAGCGGACCCAGGCGATGCCGTCCTCCACATCGAAGGCGACGGTGTCTTCGGTTTCTCCTGCCATGGGTCAATTCCTCCGAGATCGCTATGTTGCATAGCTTTTATCTTTGCTATGTCGCATAGTATTTTTACCTTGACAAGGGGCCGGATCGCGGCAATCGATCGAACATGGACGAAACCAGCAACGATCTCGCCGAGGACGCGCTCGACGCGCAGATCGGCTACAATCTGCGGCGCGCCTCGGCGCTGGCGCTCAACGATTTCGCTATCGAGATGGCGGAGGCGGAGTTGCGCCCCGTCACCTACGCCATGCTGGCGCTGATCGACGAACGGCCGGGCATCCGCGCCGCCGGGCTCTGCCGGCTGCTCGCCATGAAGAGCGCCAACATGGCGCCGCTGCTGGCCGAACTCGAGGAGCGCGGCCTGATCGAGCGCGACGACCATGCCAAGGATCGGCGCGTGCAGGAGCTTCGGCTGACCGAGGCGGCCAAGGCCGCGATGCCCGCCTGGCGGCGTCAGGTGCGCCTTCACGAGGACCGCTTCCTGCATCGGCTGACCAGCAAGGAGCGGGCAACGCTGCTGCGTCTGCTGCGCCTGATCTGGGTGGATGAGGCGGAGTGAGCGCCGGCGCGCCCTCAACTCCAAGCAAAACAATCCGATAGCGGCGCGTCCTGCGGGATTGATTCATCTGCGGGACATCGGGCCTTGGGCGATTAGCGTTTCCTCTCCCCGCGCATTTGCTGAGGGAGAGGAAGGACGCTATTTCGTCAGATCAAGGGCGGCCGAGAGATCGCCCATCGGCGGCTGCTCGTTATTGCGCAGCGCCTTGTCGCGGGCGACGATGCCGGGCAGCACCGGCAGGTCGTAGCGCGCGGTAATGAAGCGCAGGATCGAGGTCGTGTCGTACTGCGTGTGGTCGACGGTCCCCAGCTTCGCATAGGGCGAGATGATGAAGGCGGGAATGCGGTTGCCCGGGCCCCAGCGGTCGGCCCTGGGCGGCGCGACATGGTCCCAGAAGCCGCCATTCTCGTCATAGGTGACGACGACCAGCATATGCGGCCATTGCGGGCTCTTCTCCAGATGCGACACGATGTCGGCCAGATGCTTGTCGCCGCTGGTGACGTCGGCATAACCGCCATGCTCGTTGAGATTGCCCTGCGGCTTGTAGAAGCTCACTGAAGGCAGCTTGCCGTCGTCGATCGCCTTGATGAACTCGACGCCGTCGAGGCCGCCATCCTTCAGGTGCTCGGCGCGCGCGGCGGTGCCCGGCGCGTAGGCCGCGAAATAGTTGAACGGCTGGTGGTGGAACTGGAAGTTCGGCACTGGCGTGGCGTTCTTGCCGTCGAGCGCCGCCTGCCAGGCGCCGGAGTACCAGGCCCAGGAGACGCCCTTCAGCGACAGCAGGTCGCCGATGGTGATCTCGTGCTGCGGCGGCAGCGTGGTCGGCTGCGCCGGATCGGCCAAGGCCTTGTCACCGCCCTCGGCCGGCTTGTTGGCGCTCGGCTGGTAAGGCGGCTGCATGGTGTTGACGGCGTAGAAATCCGGCGTGATGGCGCCGTCATTGACGAATTTCGGCGCACCGCCCAAAGCCGAGGCTGGCGAATTGTCGGCCATCTTGAGCGTCACGCCGTCGGGCTCGACGACGGCGATCTGGCCTTTGACCGGGCTGGTGTCGGCATGCGGATAGACCGGCGCGCAGGCGCAGGCGAGCATGATGTGGTTGAGGAAGGAGCCGCCGAAGGCGCCCTGGAAAAAATTGTCGGCGAGCACGTATTTCCTTCCCACCGCCCACATTGGCAACGTCGAGCCATCATAGTGGCCCATGACGAGCGAGCCGGAATCGGCCCAGGCGACGAACTTGTCGTTCCGGCCGGCGTCGATCTGCATCTGCTCCTGGTAGAAGCGGTGCCAGAGGTCGCGGGTGATGACGCCGGTGTTTTCATTAAAACCCTTGGGATCGTCGATGGCGAAGCTGGCATTGGCGAGATGCGCGGTCTGAGCCTCCGTCACCGCAGGGGTTACGCCCTTGCCGGTCAGGCCGCCCCAGGCCGGCGGCAGCTCGGCAAGCGGCTTGCCGTCGCGGTCGAGTTGGCGGGCCTGGTCGGCCGAGACATTGGCCAGGCCATTGGCGCCGGGGAAGCCGCCATAGAGATTATCGAAGCTGCGGTTCTCGGCGTAGATGACGACGACGGTGTCGATCTTGTCGAAGCCGGGAGGAGCCGCATGGGCAGCGGCGGTGAGCGATGCCAGGGCGGTGGAGGCCAGGCAAAGCGAGAACAGGGACCTAGTCATGGGGATGCCTCGTGGCTGGGGATGGCTGGAGGACGGCAATCTATGAACAAGCAGGCGCGGAAGCAGCTACTGCGATGCCTCTGTCACTTTTGTGACATTTTCCGCCCTGCGCGAACACGGTTGCGTGAGCGTCGCGACCGGTCATCAATCCGTTGCACTGGGCACCTAGTTCCGGAGGCAAACCGGACCACGCCCTATGCCGACAAGACGATGGAAAAGCCTGACGATCGCTATCGCCACGGCGTCGATGTTCGGCTTCGCCGGACCCGCGAACACGGCAGGCAGCACCCATCCCGGCCCGCTGTCGCGCGCGGAGGCTTTCGCACGGGCAGAGGCGATGACGGCGCTGGGGCGCAAGATGTTCTTCGATCCGTCGCTGTCGGCCTCGCGCAAGCAGGCCTGCTCCTCCTGCCACGATCCCGACCACGCCTTTGGGCCAGCCTCGGCGACACCGGTCGAGATGGGCGGGCCTAATGTCGACCGGCCGGGCCTGCGCGCGGTGCCATCGCTGCGCTACCTGCAGGCGGCACCCCCTTCACCGAGCACTTCTACGATTCCGAGGATGAGGGCGACGAGAGCGTCGACAACGGCCCGACCGGCGGGCTGACCTGGGACGGCCGCGCCGATCGCGGCCAGCAGCAGGCCAGGATCCCCCTGCTCTCGCCTTTCGAGATGGCCAACAAGGATGAGAGCGGGGTGGTCGCCGCCCTGAGCAAGGCCGCCTATGCGCACGATTTCAAGGCGGCATTCGGCGACGATGTGTTCGAACGGCCGGACGACGCCTTCGACGCCGCGGTCGAGGCGCTCGGCGCGTTCGAACAGAGCAGCGCCGATTTCTACCCCTATTCCAGCCGCTACGACGCTTTCCTTGCCGGCAGGGCGACGCTCTCGGCGCAGGAATTACGCGGCCGCGTTCTGTTCGAGGACGAAGCCAAGGGCAATTGCGCCAGCTGTCATCTGAGCCGACCCAGCAACAATGGCGAGCCGCCGCAGTTCACCGATTACGGTCTGATCGCCGTTGGCGTGCCCCGCAATGCGGCGATCCCGGCCAATGCCGATCCCGCCTATATCGATCTCGGCCTGTGCGGCCCGCTGCGCACCGACTTCAAGGGACGCGCCGAATATTGCGGGCTATTCAAGACGCCGACGCTGCGCAACGTGGCGCTGAGGAAAAGCTTCTTCCACAATGGCTATTTCCACACGCTGCGCGACGCGGTCGCCTTCTACGGCAGCCGCGACAGCGATCCCGGCCGCTGGTATCCGAAGAATGCCGACGGCACGGTCGACAAATATGACGACCTGCCAAAGCCTTACTGGCCGAACCTCAACAAGGACCCGCCCTTCGGCGGGAAGCCGGGCGACAGGCCGGCGCTGACCGATGCCGAGATCGACGACATCGTCGCATTCCTCGGCACGCTGACGGATGCCGACCAGCGAGGCGCTCCGGCGCATTGAGATTCCGGCTGTGGACGATGGCGATGCGTGCCGTCTCGGCGCTGATTGACGTTGCGCGCCGGCTTCTGCAATCTCCTTCTGCTGCATGGCTCCGAGGCACAGCGATGAGGCGCAGTCTTGCATTCGGTGTGATTGCCGGTATCGGCCTGCTCTGCGGCGCCGCATTCCTGATTGCAGGTCCGTCGGCAGTCTCGCCGGACAAGATCCAGTCGTCGGTTATCCGCGCTCCCGAATTGATCGACCGTGCCTGGAAGTTGCCCGTGGCCGCTGCTTTCAATGCCGACGTCGAATGGCAATCGAACGCATCAAGGTGCGGTCCGGCAAGCGTGGCAAACATGTTCCGCTCGATCGGCGAAGAAGAGACGACGGAAGCTGAAGTGCTTGCGGGAACGGGAAAGTGCTGGACCGGTTTCTGCATCATCGGGCTGACCCTGGACGAGGTTGCCGAAGTCGCTCGAAGCAAGACCAAGCGGAAAGTATCCGTGCTTCGGAACCTGACTGCCGAGGAGTTCCTCGCGCATATGAAGCGCGCCAACGATCCCGGCCGCCGCTACATCATCAACTTTACGAGGGAGAGGATTTTCGGCGCCGGCGCCGGCCACTTTTCCCCGATCGGAGGATATATGGAGGCCGAGGACATGGTTTTCGTCCTTGACGTCAACCAGCGCTACAAGCCCTGGCTGATCGAGCGCGAACGCCTGTTCTCGGCCATGGACACGATCGATTCCGATGGCGACAGGAAGCGCGGTTTGCTGCTGATCGAGTGACGACGGATGCGATGCCCGGGCGCCTGTCCAGGCATGGCTAAATGCCCGATCTTGATGCCGAAACGACCAAGGCTGGGCTTTCATATGCAATATTGCTAATATGTGTACTCGCTCACATGACTACAGCACGCCGGCTGCTACGGTGGCTGCTCGTCGCATGATGGGGTCTCAAATGCGGTTCGTTGCAGTGCGGGAGCCGCCTGATACTTGGGCGGTGTTTGACACGTGGATAGACGAGCCTGCGGACTACGCTGGCTGCGTGCTTGCTGGTTTGACGTTGCGTGAAGCCCAGTGGTTCGCCGCCGTCGCCAATGTTGAAACCTCCGCGCGGGTGCGCAATCCCTTGGGCGTCGGCACCTTGGTTGAGCCGGCGCCGGTCATCGGGGTCTTCTGAGGCAGCCCCTCACCTCGCCGGCGCGTAGCGGCTCACCACCATGCCGCTGGCATAGGCTTTCGAACCAATGAGCTTCAGCATGGAGAAGCCGCCCTGGCCGAAGATGCGGCGGCCGGCACCCAGCACAGCCGGATTGATGAAGAGCTGGAATTCGTCGACCAGCCCGGCGGCGATCAGCGCCGAGGCGAAACCGGCGCCGCCGAAGACAGCGATGTCGCCGCCCTCGCCCGCCTTCAACGCATTGACCTCGCGCGGCAGGTCGCCGCTTGCGATGCTCGTGCGCTCCCATCGCGCGGCCTTCAGCCTGTCGCTCAGCACCACCTTCTGCGCTGCAACAATGCGCTGGGCAAAGGCATAGAAGCGGTCCTTCGGGAATCTCGTCGCGGCGTTGCCCCAGTGGGTGAGATAGCCCTCCTCCGCCATCTTGCGGCTAAGCAAGATGGTGTCGATGGTTTCGAACACAGCGTTGAAGTCCTGCTTCAGCGCATCGTCCCAAGCGCTGTCGTCGCCCCACTCCCAGAGCTGCCAGCGATGGTCGTCCTCGGCGCCGACGAAGCCGTCGACCGACATCTGCATTTGCAGGATGAGTTTCTTCATTTCCGGTCCTCCTCGTGCTTCCAATCAATTTACTTTTGGAACCATTTGACGTGCGAAGGTAATGGTGTTAATAGTAAAGTGATTTAAAAATGGAACCGTAACTATGTCGACCAGGGAACGGTCCGGCTGCCCGATCAGCCTGTCGCTTGAGCTGTTTGGCGATCGCTGGACGCTGCTCATCATCCGCGACCTGGCATTCGCCGGGAAAAAGCATTTTCGCGAATTCCTGCAGTCGGACGAAGGCATCTCGTCGCGAACGCTCGCAGAGCGGCTGCAGACGCTGCAGGAGGAAGGCATCCTCACCCGCAGCGACGACCCGACCCACAGGCTGAAGGCGATCTACCGGCTGACCGAAGCCGGCGTCGACCTTCTGCCGGTACTGGCGACGCTCGGCGCCTGGGGCAGCAAATATCGCAAGGCCGACGATGATCTTGCGCGGATTGCCACTGAGTTGGCCGGCGGCGGCGAGCCGGCTCTGGCGCGGATAAAGGAGAGGCTGCGGCAGGAAAATCTGGGTTAGGCGGCGCGGCGCAAATCGCCCACACTCCTCGCCTGGATCGCGGCGTCGAAACGATGCCTGTCAGCAGACGTTCCGGTTCCAGTCTATGCGCCTCTGCGTTAGACTCAGCTCGAACAGGATCGCCGCCATGATCGTCCAGGCCTGCATCAACGGCGCCCGCCCCGCCGATTTTCACGCCGCCCTGCCGCTTGACCCGGACGCCATGGCGCGCGACGGCGCGGTTTCGGTTGCCGCGGGTGCCGCCGAGCTCCATGTCCATGCGCGTGGCGCCGACCGGCAGGAGAGCTTGGCGCCGGAAGCGATGGACCGCACGGTGGCAGCGCTGCGCCGCGCTTGTCCGGGAACGCTGATCGGCGTCTCCACCGGCGCCTGGATCGAGGAGGACGACCTCCGCACCCTCGTCGCCATCGCCGGCTGGCGCGAGCTGCCGGACTATGCCTCGGTCAATCTCAGCGAGACGGCCGCGCCGGTCGTGATGGAAAGCCTGCGCCAGCGCGGCATCGGCATCGAGGCGGGCCTGGCTTCCATCGCCGACGCCGAGAGGCTGGTGACGCTCGACCATGGCGGGCGCGTGCTGCGCGTCCTGATCGAGATTTCCGAACAGACGCTCGACGAGGCTTTCCAAGTCGCCGACGGCATCGAAACGGTGCTGGCGCGCGCCGGAATCCGCCGCTCGATCCTGCTGCACGGCGAGAACGCGACAGTGTGGCCGTTCGTCGAGCGGGCGGCGGCTCGAAACCTGTCGACCCGGGTCGGGCTGGAGGACGGCAAGCACCTGCCGGACGGCAGCGTCGCCGCCGGCAATGCGGCGCTGGTGGCGGCTGCGGTGACGATTTATCGGGCAGGCCGATTGCGGCGCTAAGAACGCTCGCCGGAAGTCAGCCGAACGTCGCCAGAGGCTCGGCGCGGATCTCGACCCACGCGCAGCGCCGGCTGTCGTGATAGAAGGACTGGAACGGCGCCGGGAAGGACGGGTCGGCAAAGGCGCCGACGGGAATTGCGATCACACCGGGCTGGCTGTCGAGCCGGTAGTGGACGGTGGTTCCGCAATCCGGGCAGAAGCTATAGCTGACGCGGCCGCCCTGCTCGCCGACACGGGTGAACTCCGCCGCCCGTCCCTGGATGGACACGTCACCTTCCTTAAACCGGACATTGTAGCTAAAGGCACTGCCGGTGCGCCGCTTGCAGGCCAGGCAATGGCACACGGAAATGCGTACGATCTCGCCCGAGCAGACAGCCGAAAGCTGGCCGCAAGAGCATTCCGCGCGACGACTGACCATGGCCGGCTCCTTTCGGCTCCGCCCGGCCTCGTCCGACCAGCGCGGCTGGAGCAGCTTATTGAGTTCGGAAGCGCGGCGGAAGGCTCTCGCCCGTCACGGAGCGCGGCGGCCTTTGTCAGGCCCGCCAGGCCGCCAGATCCGCCAGGACTTGCGCCTTCAGCGCGGGGTCGGCATAGCTCGCCTTGACCGATGTCGCCGCGAGCTCGCGGATGGTTTCGCCGTCCCAGGCGAACGCGTCGGCGCAGGCGGCATAGGATGCTTCCAGCGTGGTGTCGAGCAGCGCCGGATCATCGGTGTTGATCGAGACCGGAACACCGGCCCGGCGCAAGGTGTCGATCGGATGTTCGGCGATCGACCGGTAGAGGCCGAGCGTGACGTTGGAGATCGGGCAGACGCCAAGGGGGATCTGCCTCTCAGCCAGCAGGTCGACCAGGTCCGGCTTCTCGATCGCCCGCACGCCGTGGTCGATGCGGTCGGCGCCAAGCAGGTCGATCGCGTCGCGCACGCCCTCCGGACCGCTGGACTCGCCGGCGTGAACGGTCCGCCGCAGGCCCGCCGCAGCCGCACGGCGGAACGCTTCGGCAAAGCGCGGGCCGGTGCGGCCGGCGACGGCTTCGTTGCCGTCGATCGACAGCGCAACCACGCGCGGATGCCTGATCCCGCTCAGCAGCTCCACCAGCTCGATCGCTTCCTCCGCCGACTGGGTGCGCAACAGGCTGACGCAAAGCCCGACCGGAGGGTGACCGTCCTCTTCGGCGGCCGCGAAGCCGGCGTCGAAGGCGTCGATCATCCCCGGAATGTTCTTGTACCAGTGCGGCCAGTGAGTCGGGTTGACGATGACGTCGGCATAGCGCACGCCGCTCCTGGCCATGCGCTGGGCGAACTTGTAGGCCGTGCTCGCCAGCTGCTCGCGCGTGCGGAACGTGCCGCACAGCCAATCGAGCATTTCGAGGAAACTCTTCAGGTTGTGCGCCTCGAACAGCCTGTCGCGCGGCGCGCGCAACGGAATGCCGGCTTCCTCGCAATTCCTGATCACGTCGTCGGCCTCGAAGCAGCCCTCGACGTGGATGTGCACCTCGGCTTTCGGCAATGCGATGTAGTCGGTCAACGGACGTCTCCCCTGTTCACGCGCCGCATTCAAGCACGAAAAGGCCCGACCCATGCTTCAAGGAATGATTGAAAGAATTGCGCGAGGCGGCGGCAATTGCCGCGGCAGTACCGTTCGTTGTAGCCATTGCGACCGCTTGATTTTGGAGGAGACGCGGCATGGACCCAATCACCGGCGGCTGCCTGTGCGGTAACGTCCGCATCGTTGCGTCGGGTGCCCCATACAGGGTCGGCATCTGCCACTGCCTCGACTGCCGCAAGCATCACGGGGCGCTCTTCTATGCCGCGGCGGTGTTCGCTCAGGATGCGGTGACGATCGAGGGCGAAACGCGCGATTATGCCGGACGGTTCTTCTGTCCGCGCTGCGGCTCGTCCGTCTTCGCCCGCACTGGAGACGAGATCGAAGTTCATCTGGGCTCCCTGGATGCTCCCGACCAACTGGTGCCGACGTACGAACTCTGGACCGTTCGTCGCGAGTCCTGGTTGCCGCCGTTTCCGCTCAAGAGACGCTACGAGCGCGATCGTGACGCCACGGGTCGTAGCGAGGGATAGCCGCGCAGTTTGGGCGGTCACGCCGGGGCTTCAGTCCGGAAGGCCGGCCTTGCGGAAGCCATCGACGAAATGCTGCATCGTCGCGTCGTCGCGGAACGGCTCCGTCGCGACCCAATAGGCGGTACTAAAATGCCGGTTGCCGACGAGGAACAGTTCGACCTCCGCGCGCGCCTCATCGAGCCGGCCAAGTTGCGCAAGGCTTGCCGCCAGGAAACGGCGCGAGCTCGTGCGATAGGTCTCGTCCCGGCGCAGCGTCTCGACGGCGGCTTCGTATTCACGGGCCGCATATTGTGCCTGACCGAGTGTCAGATAGTACCAGCTTGGCGGATAGGGGTTCAGCCGGAATGCCTTGCGAATGTGCTCGAGGCTTACCTCGATCTGCCCGGCCAGAACCTCGATGTCGGATATCGTCGCCCAGGCGTCGGCTTCGTTCGGATCGAGTTCGAACGCCTTGGCGAATTCAGCGTCCGCCTCGTCGAAGCGGCGTTCATAGGCAAGCAGGTTGCCCAGCACCCAGTGGCAGCCGGCATCGTTGGGATCGATCGCCACGGCCTTGCGCGCCAGCTCCAGGGCAACGCTCCGATTGGGTTCGATGGGTTCTCCCCAATGCACCCATTGCATCCAGTGGTTCATGGCAAGCCAGCGATAGGCCTCGGCGTAGTCCGGATCGAGCGAAACGGCGCGCGTCAGCATCAGGTGCGCTTCCCGCGCCGTCTGCGGCGAATCGTCGATCAGCTTGCGCGCCCGCACACACAGATCATAGGCCTCGAGATTTTTGGGCCGGTTGCGCGGCGGCGGCGCGCGCAGCCGGCCAAGCAGTGCCTCGACGATCTTGGCCGTCACCTCGTCCTGAACGGCAAAGATGTCTTCAAGGCTGCGATCGTAGCGTTCCGCCCACAGATGTTCGCCGCTCGAAGCGTCGACCAGCTGGGCATTGATGCGCACGCGCCCGGCGGCGCGCCTGGCGCTGCCTTCCAGCAGGTAGCGCACGCCGAGCTCCTCGGCGATCCCGCGCACATCCATCGCCCTTCCCTTGTAGGCAAAGACCGAGTTGCGCGCGATGACGAACAGGCCCGCGTTCCTCGACAGGTCGGTGATCAGGTCTTCGGTCAGCCCGTCCGCGAAGGACTCCTGCCCGGGATCATTGCTGAAGGCGACAAAGGGCAGCACGGCGATGGACGGCTTGCCGGGCAGCGGCAAGGGTTTTCGCTTCGCCTCGCCGAGCTGTTCGATGACGCCAGTGAAGCGGTAGCCGACGCGCGGCACCGTGGCGATCCAGTCACCGCCATCGGCGGCCGGACCGAGCAGCTTCCTGAGCTGGGCGATCTGGACCGTCAGGTTGCCTTCCTCGACGGCCGTTCCCGGCCATGCGGCATCCATCAGCTCGGCCTTGGCCAGGATTTCGCCGGGACGCTCGACCAGCGCCGCAAGCAGCTTCAGCCCGCGATAGCCGGCGGCCACGGGAACGTCGTTGCGAAGCAGCGTTCCCGCAGACGGATCAAGCACATACGGACCAAAGGCAAAGCGCGATCCCTGCATGCGGCTGATCTATAGCCCATTTGGAAGTTTTGAGAACTATTTGGGAGGGCTTAATTACGCCGCTGCCGGCATCCTGCAGAATTCAACCTCATTCAGGTCGAGGCCCCCAAATCGCATGGGCCTCAAACCACAGGAGGTTGCCATGAACGATACCCTTGCAACGGTCCAGCATTGCGCAGCGCGGCAGGCAGCGTCCGCGAGGCGGGCGCCGCGCCGGTCCTTGACGAGCCTGCGCGGCACGATCGCTGCCTGGCGCAGGCAGGCACGCTTTCGCTGGGATCTCAAGCGAATCTCGGAGACCAATCCGCATCTGATCGACGATATCGGCCTGACCAGACGGCAGGTCGAGGAAGAGATCGCCAAGCTGCCCTTCTGGCAACGATAAAGGCTAACCCGGTTGGCCCTCACTGCGTGTCCGCGTGTGCCCTTAGCTCCGCGCGCTTCTCGTCTGACACCACCGCCAGATCGAGCACCTTCTGCAATTCGGCCGCGTGGCGGAAGGATGGCTCGGGCTGGACGCCGCTCTTCACCGCCTCGGCGAAGCGCTCATAGTTGGTCGGCACCGTGCCGGCGTCGAGCGCCTCCCATCTGGCGTTCTCGACATTGTCGCCCACGCACGCCTTCAGCGCCGAGCCTTCGAGATTGTGCATCACCTCGATGCCGCCCTTGTCGCCATAGATGCGCAGCCTGAGCTCGTTGAGATGGCCGGTCGCCCAGCGGCTGGCATGCACCACGCCGAAGGCGCCATTGGAGAAATCCAGCGTCATGGCGAAGCTGTCATTGGCGTCGAGCCCGTATTCGCCGATGCGGTTGCCCGGCGCCTTGTCGAAGGCGCGCAGGCGGCAAAACACATGGTCGATGTCGAGCGCCGCGCCATAGCTGGCGAAATCGAGGATGTGGATGCCGACGTCGCCGAGCACGCCGTTCGAGCCATGGCCGCGCGACAGGCGCCACAGCCATTTCGGGTCGGTGCGCCAGTCGCCCCAGAATTTCGACACCAGCCAGCTTTGCAGGTAGGAGGCCTCGACATGGCGGACCGTACCGATCTCGCCTGCCAGCACCATGGCGCGCGCCTTCTGCAGAGGTGCCACATTGCGGTAGGTGAGGTTCACCATGTTGACGATGCCGGCGGCTTCCGCGGCGTCCGCCATCTCGGTCGCCTTGCCGAAATTCTCGGCCAGCGGCTTCTCGCACAGAACCGGCTTGCCGGCGGCGATCAGCGCCATGGTGGTCGGGTGATGGATGCGGTCCGGCGTGACGTTGGCGACAGCGTCAAATTCACCCCATTTCAGCGCCTCCTCCAGCGAGGTGAAGCGGTTGGGGATCTTGAAGCCGTCGGCGAATTCGCCGACGCGGGCCGGATCGACATCGACGGCGCCGACAATGTCGACGCCCTCGATGGCGCTGAAGCGGCGGGCATGCTCCTGCGCCATCCAGCCGGTACCGAGTATCAAAAGCCGCATTTTTTGCTCCTCCGAGCGAATTGGTTCGATTCAATCATATCAGGTGGATAACCGCTATTGCTGCAGAGTTCCAGATGGAAAGCGCTGCCTTGAACTAACGGAAGCCGGCCTCGCCGGCCGTGTGCAGCTTGCCGCCGCGCTCGACGATCGGCTCCAGCGCGTTGTCCACCGGCACGTTCGGCGCGTCGTGGATAGCACGCTTCGCGCCTTGCGGGTTCGCCGCCCACTTCACCGCGTTGCGCAGCACCTGCTGCACCGTGGCGTCATGATAGGTCGGATAGGTCTCGTGGCCGGGCCTGAAATAGAAGATGTTGCCGGCGCCGCGCCGATAGGTGAGCCCGGAGCGGAACACCTCGCCGCCCTGGAACCAGGAGATGAACACCGTTTCAAGCGGCTCCGGCACGGCGAACTGCTCGCCATACATCTCCTCGTTCTCGAGTTCGAAACAGTCGCCAAGCCCATCGGCGATCGGATGGCTGGCGCTCGTCACCCAGAGCCGCTCGCGCTCGCCGGCCTCGCGCCATTTCAGCGTGCAGGGCGTTCCCATCAAACGCTTGAATATCTTCGAGAAATGGCCGGAGTGGAGGACGATCAGCCCCATCCCCTCCCAGACGCGGCGCGCCACCCGCTCGACCACTTCGTCGGCGACGGCGCCATGATCCTTGTGCCCCCACCAAACCAGCACATCGGTCTCCGCAAGGCGGGATTCGGGAAGGCCGTGCTCTGGCTGCTCCAGCGTCGCGGTCGAGGCGGAAATGCCGGGGTCGGCCTTCAGCGCGTTGGCAATCGTGGTGTGCATCCCTTCGGGATAGATCGATGCGACCACCTCATTGGTGCGCTCATGGATATTCTCGCCCCAGACGACAGCGCGTATTGTCATGACATCCTCGTGGTGAACCGGAGCCGACCCGCCCCTGGCCATACATAGAGCCTGCGGCCGACATTGAAAGCGCTTTTCGAAGTGGTTGCGAACGCCAGCGGCCTCGTCACCCCAGGCTGGAGCAAGGAGCGGTGCGACGCAGCGAAGACCCCAGGATGACGCGTTCGGGGCTTCGCCAGTGAATGCGCCAGCCTGAAAGCATCCTGCGCCAACAACGACCTAGGCCAATATGCTCCCACCGTGAATCAACGCCTCCCGGCAACCCTTTGGCAAACGCCACGCCTCGGTTACAATACCGGCCATGCGCGAGGCACTGCTTGGGGTCGCGATCTTTGTCTGCCTGGCTGGGGCTTCGCTCACCAGCCTGCTGATCCATGGCCGGTTTCCGCCCCATCACCGCCAGGACGATACCAGCGCGATCGTGCGGCTCGCCGCCAATCTGTTCGTCGTGATGACCTCGCTGGTGCTCGGCCTGATGATCAACTCGGCCAAGAACACGTTCGAATCCATCGACCACAACGTCCATGCCTATGCGACTGAGTTGATTTTGCTCGACAGGTCGCTCAGGCAATACGGCCCCGAGACGCAGGCCGCGCGCCAGCCGCTCATCGCCTATGTGCAGCGCGTCGTCGACGCCACCTCGCCCAGTCAGCAAACCCCGATAGTCGCCAACAGACTGTCGGAGCTTTTGCTCAACAATGTCGGCGACCAGCTGCGGGCGCTGACGCCGCCCGATGACGAACACGTCGCCATGCTGCAGGAAGCCCGCCAGCAGTTGCAGAAGGTGATCGAATTGCGCTGGGTGCTGGCCGAGCAGTCGGAGGGCGCCATCCCCGGACCACTGATCGCCCTTCTGGTTTCCTGGCTGACGCTGATCTTCGCCAGCTTCGGCTTCAGGGCGCCCTGCAACGCCACCGTGGTCAGCACCTTCATCGTGTCGGCGGCGCTGGTCGCCGCCGCGCTCTATCTAATCATGGACATGGATATACCCTTCTCCGGCCCGATCCAGATCTCGCCAGCGCCGCTCCAAAGGGCGCTGGCGGAGCTCAAGCAGTGAGGTCACGAGCCGCGCTGGTTTAAGTCGTTGAGCAACCGCTTGGCTGCCACCGCCGCTCCGTCGCTGTGGCTCGTGCCGGCAAGAGCCACCGTCCAGGCGTGGGTTTCCGGCGCGAGTGCCTTCGCAAGGGCTGCCGTATGATCAGCCCTGGCGGCCTTCCTGGGCGACCTGTGTCAACGGCTTCGACATGCGCGGCACCACCACCAGGCGCTTGATCTTGCCTTTCTTGTAGGCGGCAAGGAAGCGGGCATAGTCCTTGAAGACGACGCAGCCATTGGACTCGGCGCGGCCGCCGCGCAGCATGTAGGTATGAGCAAGCAAGCCGTCGCGGCCATATTTGTTCTTGCCGCTGGTCGGCGTCAGCCGAATCGCCTCGACGCCGTGGAAGCGCGATTCACGCATCGACAGATTGTAGGTGTCGGGCGGCGTCGGGCCGACATTCTTCTTGTTGACGAAGCGCGGCTGGTCGACCATCGAGCCCAGCCCGGAATGGGCCTCGAGCTTGGAGCCATCAGGCATATAGACGGTCCTGGCCGCGATATCGTAGACGGCGACGCCATTGCCCACGCTTGGCCTGTTGCTGAACAGGTTGCCGAACACTCCGCCCGCGCCGCGCTCCGGCATGTCGGGCTTGGCGTAGGCGAGCATCTCCGCGTCCTGGGTCTTCGAGCGCTTGCCCGGCTTGGCCGGCTTGGCCTGGCTGGCCTGCACACCCGGCAGCGCCGGCACGGCCGCATGCTCCGAGCTGCGCGGCGACAGGGCCGGGAGCTTCCCGGACAGCACGTCCGCGGCCTTGGCCGACTGGGCCTTGCCGGTCTTTGACGCCGACGCCTTGGGCGCCTGCTCCTGTGGCGCCTCGATCCGTGGTGCGTCCGCCCTGGAGGCTTGAGCTTTTGGCGATTGATCCGGCTGCTCGATCAGCGCCCGTGGCCGGCCGGTTGGCAACGGAATTGTGTCCGGCATCTCGTCCTGCGGCGGCAGCGAGGCAAGCAGAACTTCGGTCCCTTGCGGCTCCTGCAGCCCGTCAGGCGCGGCCAGCGCCACGGACGGCGGCGGCGACAACATGTCGACCTCCGGCATTGCGTTGGCGAGCGCCAGCGCCAGGCGCGACGAGCGTTCGATCTCCGCCACCGGAGGTCCGAAGCGCACCGATGCCGGGCCCTGCTGGTCGGGCAGGCGAACCGGTTCGGCGAAGCGGGCATCGGCCGGCAGGCTGGCCAGCAGGACCGGCTTGTCCTGCGCGCGGGCAAAGGCATCCGCCAACTTTTGCGGCGACAGCTTTGCGCTGGCGACGACGCTGTCGAAGCGGTCGGCCGGGGCAGTACGCGCCACGGTTTCCGGCGCGGCCGTCCTCGGCGCGACGCTATCGGGCCTTGCCGCAGGACGCAGGCGCGCCATCTTGCCGTCATGCGAGAAATTCGAGGCCTGGCGCAGGCAGGCAGCATCGCAACGCCCGAGGAGCGCCTGCCGGTGCCGGGCATCCGCCGGGAGCGAAAGCGCCCAGGAACTGGCGAGCGCGCGGCGCGGATCGGCAAGCGCGATGGTGCCCGGCGCAAGCAGGCTCGGCGGCAATCGGTTGGAGGCAGCGGTGAGCGAGGTGCCCATCGAATAAAGGCCAGCCAGGGTCGCCACGGACCACAGGGCGAGCGCGGCGCCAACAGCAGGCACCACAACCCAAAGATGACCACCAGATGTCTTCGAAGCTACCCCCTCTTCAGGAGCGTCACCCCGGTACTTCAAACGCAAAAACGCCATACGACCACTCTCAATCGGCATGCCGGTTCGCGGACCTGGCACCCGTCACGATCACAGTTCGCCTGGTGCCCCCTGCACCTTCACGCGTCTGTTGCCGATTGATTCAAAAGATGGACAAAGATGGTTAACCAATCCCTCCACCAGTCGCCGATACGGCGACGGTCCATACGAAAAAAGAGCCCTCCACGGTCTGCGCCACGGTAAAAATGCTCTCCCTCACCCGCTTTGCTGCCCGTTTTTCAAGCCTCTGTCAAGAAAGCGTGAAGATCGGAACCGCAGCAACTCGGGCCGGTACAGGGCGTTTGAGGTCGAAATGCGACCGCCCGGCTGGCATTGGAACACGTCGGTCGAAGATATGCTGGGCCAGCAGGCCAGGCGGTCGAAAGATATTGCGGAGACGGATCTGACCCAAAAAGTCACCTCCGCCCGGAGCGGAGGCGACGACGAAACTCTCGCGCCGCGAACCCGGTCGCCGGCGGCGCGTGCTCACATGCTCATGGCCAGGTCCCGACTATGCTCGCAGCGTTCAGCGCGTTTCGTCGGATCCGTCGGCGACGCCGACATGATGCCGGTAGACCATGCCCCAGCCCTTCCAGCCGGTGAACAGGAGGATGAGGACTACGATCAGCGACAGCACCAGGCCGACCGGCACCACTGCCGCCTCGCCCTGGGCATATCGCGAGTACCAGTTGTAAAGCTCGACCAGCACGACAATGGCGTTGCCGCCAGCGTGCAGCCATGCATCGCGAAGGTTGCGGATCCGGGTATCGCCCAGCACATCGGTAAGGCCGGCAAGAGCGGCCAGCGCGGCCATGACCAGACCGGCCCCCAGCAGCCAGAGCGAAGCGGTGACCCAGCCCGGATTGCCGGTTCGCCAGAAGATGAGGTCGCACACGAAGGTGGCGACGAAAAAGGCGATCGGGAACGGTATCAGCATTGCATGGACAGGATGGCCGGCAATGCTTGCGGTGCTGTGCGGATTGTGGGTGATCGGGTCGCGCGTCATCGTAATGCCTCCCGCAGGCGTGGCGAGCGCCGCCTCGGCCACATACTCATCACCGGGCCTGGCGGCAAAAAGCCGGATACGAACCGAACTCGGACAGGTGCGGAATGTTCCGCAGTCCCGTTACTCCAGGGGCGCCTGTCGGCTTGGAGTTGGGCGTCCTTCGACCAAACCGGGGACGGGTTTCGTCTTGCCGCTCAGCCGTGCGCCCAAGGTCAGCGCCAGCGGAAAATTGCGGACAACCGCTTCCATCAGCGCGGCGCCGCCGGGACCAAGGGCGATGCGGGCAATGGCTTCGGCGGCAAGGATCCGCGTCGAGAACAAGCCTCTCCAGGCCGCCTCGTAGCGTCTGCCCGCCGCTTGGCGTCCCGCCTGTCCGGCCTGAGCGTCGTCGAGTTGCCGCGCCAGGAGCCAGCCGGACTGAAGCGCCATCGATATGCCCTCGGCGATGATCGGGTGCGACTCGCCGGCGGCATTGCCGGCGCGGAAGATGTCCCCTTCGTAGCCGGCGCGGATGCCTGGCCGGATCGGACCGGCGGCGAGCCACGGACCGTCGGCGCTGGCTTCCTCAAGGGCCTCCCTGACGCCCCGGCATGTCGCCATAAGATGATGCTCGACGGCCTCGGCCGCCGAGACGTGGCCGCCGCGCTCGGCGGCAAGGCCGCTGCGCAGCAGGGCGAGCCTATCGCGCCTTATGCAGCACGAGATCGACATGCGGCCATGATCGGCCGTGACCATGCCGCCATAGCCGCCGCGAAACGTGATGAGCGGCATCAGGTCGGGCGCCAGGGACGATCCGGTGAAATGCGCCTTGAAGCCGAGCAGGTCGGAGGGGCGGCTTTTCTTTTCGAGCTGGCTCGGCAGCGGTCCAGGCTCCCACGAGCCGTGCGCGGCGACGACCACCGGCGCCCGCAGGATCGTCGCCTCATCGCGGCAGTCCCTTGCTTCAATCCGCACCGCTTGGCAGTCGCCTTCGCGCTCGACGGCGACGGCGCGGCAGGGCTGGAAGACTTGCGCCCCGGCCGATCGGGCCGCATCGAGGAGCAGGATATCCAGAACGTCGCGGCCCAGCGCGCGGCCGAAGCCGGCTCTTGCCGCCGGCCCGAGCCTTGCGCCCGGCATCTCGGCCTCGATGCAGGCGTCGCCGGAAAAGAGCCCGACGCGGCGGATTTCGGGACCGGCTTCGGCGCGCCATGCATCGCCGATCCCGAGCCGGTCGAGAAGCGTGAGATTGCTTGCCGAGATGTATTCGCCGCACACCTTGCGGCGCGGAAACATGTTCTTTTCCACGATCGCCACGCCCCACCCGCGCCGGGCAAGCGCCAGCGCAATCGACGTTCCCGCGGGGCCGGCGCCGATAACGATCGCGTCGTGGGTGGACGGCCGCCTCATGGCGCGTCCACGGCCGGCATCGAGCTCGCGCCGACGAAGACATGCGAGAAGGCTCCGGCGCGCCGTTCCTCGAGCGGTCTGCCGCCGGCAGCGCTCCAGAGGCTGGAAAGCTCGCGGCCGCGGAAGCCGGCGCGCACACTCTGAGGGGCGTCATGCCTGGTGACATCATTGGCGCCGATCGCCCATAGAAGCCGCGCCGCGGCCAGCGCCCAATTCGCCCGCAGCGGTTCTGTCGCCAGGATGAGCGGAGCCTTGCGCCGCAAAAGCAAAAACAGGCGCAGCAGTCCGGCGTCGTCGAAATGATGCAAGAACAGGTTGACCGTGATCGCGTCGAAGGGCCTGCCGTCCGTCTTCTGCGCCCAGTCGACGACGTCGGCAGTGACGGTTTCGAGCTTCCATCCCAGCCTGGCGAAATCGGCGGCGAGCGCTGGCGTGACGAGACCGACGCGATCGAGCATCGTCAGTTCCACCCCGGGCCAATCGGTG
The DNA here is from genome assembly GCF_003952505.1 of Mesorhizobium sp. M4B.F.Ca.ET.058.02.1.1. Taxonomy (NCBI): domain Bacteria; kingdom Pseudomonadati; phylum Pseudomonadota; class Alphaproteobacteria; order Hyphomicrobiales; family Phyllobacteriaceae; genus Mesorhizobium; species Mesorhizobium sp. M4B.F.Ca.ET.058.02.1.1. The sequence goes on from NZ_CP034450.1 coordinate 1,827,960, forward strand.
GCCAAGCGGCGGGCCACCTTGAGCATGAAAGTGCCGTCGCCCGCGCCGATCTCCAGAATGCGCTCGGGCGGCTTCGGCAAGAATTTCCGCAGCAGCATGGCCATGATCGGCGCCTGGAACATCAGCGCGTTGATGCGGGCGAGATCGCGGCGCGAGCGCAGCGCCCGCGCATCGTCGGCGGCGAGCCCATCCAGGATTTCCGGGACGAGGCTGCGCTGCGCGAGCGCGGTCATGAGACGGTCCTGAACAGCATGGTCTCGGCCGTCAGGCCGGGTCCGAAAGACATGCCGCAGCCCAGCAGTCCGCCGGGCCTCTTCAGCATCTCCTCCATCACGAACATGACCGTCGCAGACGACATGTTGCCGTAGCGGCGCAGCACCTCGCGCGACGGCTCGAGCGCGGCCGGTTCGAGAGCGAGCGCCCTTTCGACGGCGTCGAGAATGCTGCGCCCGCCGGGATGCACGGCCCAGAGGTCGATCGCCTCCGGCGGCCGGCCACCAAGGATTGCGTCCTGGCTGCTTCGCAACGCTTGCTGGACCGCCCCCGGGACCTTGCCGGAAAGAAACATGTCGAAGCCGTGGTCGCGGATATCCCAGGTCATCAGGTCCCGCTGCTCGTCGGCGACGGCGCAACAGAAGGAGTCGAGCTCGATGCCGGGCGGCTCGGCGGTCACGAGCGTCGCCGCGCAGCCATCGCCCCAAAGGCAGAAAGAGAGCAGCTTTTCCAGCTCGTCGGTCTCCCTGATGTGCAAGGTGCATATTTCGATATTGACCAGCAGGATCCTGGCTCGCGGGTTGGAGCGGACGATGTGGCGGGCAAGCTTGAGGCCGCTGACCGCCGCATAGCAGCCCATGAACCCGATTATCGTGCGCTCGATGCCATCCGGCAGGCCGCAGCGCTGAACCAGATCGAGGTCGATACCGGGCGCGGAGAAACCGGTGCAGGTGGTAACGATGAGGTGGGTGATGCGCGACGCCTCGTCGCCAAGATGCAGCCCGTCGACGCCGCTTTGCGCCAGGACCGGGGCGGCTTCGCTGAACATCGCCATTCTGACGGCCGTTCCGGGAAAAGCGCCACGCCTGAAGGTCCCGGCGAAGTCGGCCGACGGCCCTTCGGGTTCGAGGGCGGGCGCGAAGCAGGAAAAGCGGTGCTCGATGCCGGCGAGGCCGGCCATGCGTTCGAATATTCTCCTGCGATCGGGGGCCAGCATCGAGGCTGCGTAGCGCAGGTAGAACTGGTGGACGTCGTGCTGCGGAACCGCCGTCGCGATCCGGTTGATATAGGCACTGGCGGACACGTTTCTGTCTCCCTGGGCTCGGGCGCGATGCGCCGGAGGGGTTTTTGCTACTGACAGGCGCCAAGCGTTGAGCGTTGCCTATTCGATAAACGTTTCGGAAAACCAGTTTCTTCCTGGCGGTCCAAAAGATTCTGGAAGGATCATACGCAAAATCAAAGTGTTACGGTGTCTTTCGCGCGCGAAGGGCACGCCGGCCACGAGCGCATGGAGCCGGCGGGAATCTTCGGTCCGTCAGGCAAAGCTTCGGGCCGATCACTTGCTGCCTTGCACCGCTCCGGGCACGATCAAGGCTCCCTGATCGCGCTCCGAATACCTGAAGCCGATAAAGAACAAGGCGATGATGATGAGGCAGATCGCCAGCACGGTGGCGAGGATCCTTCCCGGGTGGTTTTCGGCAGGCTGTTTGTCTTCCATGGCGGTTCGCCTCGCTTATAAACCCGACCGGAGCGGCAAGGGTTCCAAGCTCCCAGGCGCAATGGCCGGATGAGGAAGCCGATCGCGGCGATCACGTGACATCGATGACGACCATCAGCCCGCCGCCGCCTTTCTCCTCGACATTGTTGTTCGTCGTGTGGTGCGGGATGTGGCAGTGGATGAGCCACTTGCCCGGGCGCTGCGCCTTCCAGACGGCGTCATACCGCTGCCCCGGGCCGACATTGATCGTAATCGGCAAGGAAGCGCGCCGAGGGTGGGATCGTCTCGCCGTCGCGGGCAACGACCTCGAACGGTCCGCCATGGATGTGCATCGGGTGGATGAAGCCATTGTTCGTGCCAATGAAGCGCACCTTAAGCGTCTCGCCGACCTCCATCTTGATAGTGTCAGTTGAAGGATAAGCCCTGCCGTTGATAGTGAAGAAATTCGGCATGCCGCCGTCCATCGGCATCGACGGATAGGTCAGACCCTCGCGCACCAGCCATTCCTGCAGCTCGATGACATAATCATGATCGGCCACGACCTCGTCGGCAGGATTGGCGGGATCTATGATCAGCGCCCCGTAGAGACCGAGCGCCTGGGTCCGGTCTGGCTTGGCGTGCGGATGGTAGAAATAGGTTCCGTGCTGCGTTGCCGTGAACTCGTAGGAATAGGTCCGTCCAGGTTCGATCGGCGCTTGTGTGATCTCCGCTGGCCCATCCATCTGGTTCGGCAGGATCATGCCGTGCCAGTGAATCGTCGTTTCCTCGGGCAGATCGTTAGTCACGTTGATCCGCACTTTGTCGCCCTGCCGAATGTGAATGCGCGGGCCGGGAATCTGGCCATTATATGCATAGGCATCCACCGCCACGTTCGGCAGGATCTGCCAGCGGATCACCGAAGGGCGGAGTTCGAACACCTTGACGTCGTTCTCCACTCGAAAAGGCAATTCCTGATCGCCTTTTTTCGTCAAATCATAGGTAGCGCTCACGAGGCGCGGGTTGGTGGCTGCCATATCGCGCATGGCGTCAGCCGGCGTATCGCGATCCATGATCATGCCCTGGGGCATGATCACCCCGCCAACGTCGCGGGCCGACAGCGTGAGGTTCAGCCAGTTCGCCGGCGCCGCCATGCCAATTGCGAGCGCGACCAGGGAAACCGCCCCGAGCGCAATCACCTGTGCCGTTGTGGCGTCCGTCTCCATATGGTGGCCGTCCTTGCCTTTGCGGGAGGCCATGTCGTGGCCCCTTCCGTGACGGTCAGTGGCGTCGGCCTGCTGCATCTGCATGTGGGCGTGTTGTCTCTTTGCAGGCTGTTCCCGACTGCCCCTCTCGGCGGGTGGCGGGCGCTGCGTCATCAGCCCGTGCTTCAATTTTCGTGCAACCAGCCACACATTGGCGGGATAGGCGAGGGTAAAACCGGCGATGACACCGATCGACATCACACCCCAGAATAAAAGTTCCGTCGGCTCCATGGCCCGCATGTCGCGGCCCATCATCAGGAAGCTCATGACCGGCGCCATGCCGGCCATCATGAAATTCATGGAGATGAATTCGGGCAGGAAACTCTTGTGCACATTCTCCCAGTAAGTGCCGCCCATCATCGATTTCATGAACAACGACTGGAAGATGAACAGACCGAAGGCAAAGCCGGCCAGATATTCGACGATGAGGTCGAGCCACATGGGCAGGCCGAGCGTGGCGGTGATGACGGCGGCGAGGATGATGCCGGTGGCATCGCCAGCGACGCAATGGATGGTCGAGCCGACGCCCTGTTTCCAGAGCGGGCTGGTGAAGGCCTCATGCTCGCCGGGGCGCGGCTCCTTGTCGGCCAATACATAGAGCAGCAGTCCCAGCGGACCCATATAGAGCGTCACCAGGATAAAACCCCATTTCATCACCACCGGTTCGGGGTTGTTGCGGTACTGGTCGATGCCGACATAGAGGGTCGAGGCCGCCGCAATCGCGAACCAGGCAATGAGGAAATAGTCGATCGGCTGGATGAGCATGATTGCGGCCTCGTCCCATGAAACGGCTGGTTGTATTTCCTGCACATGAACGCGGCCGCGGCCATTGCGATCCGACTGCAGTCCAGTAGCCAGTTCGATCCCGCTTGACCTTCCAGCAACTGGAACCCTTAGCGTGACGGTATCCGGCGGCGGACTTCCTCACTATCCAGGAGCAAAACATGCATCGACGCAGTTTTCTGGCGGCAGGCCTGGCGACGGTTCTGGCGAGCCCACGGGCGCTGGCGCAGATGAAGATGGACGACATGCCGAACATGGACTCCATGCCGGGCATGGACATGGGCGGCCATACCGGACACGACATGGGCACGATGGCGCAAGGCGCAGTCACCCTGCCCGAAGGCCAGCCGTTGCGTGAGCTGCCGCTGCTGGCCAACGAGGCCGGCCGGCCCGACCTTTTCAAGGCGCGGCTGACAGCATCGCCTGCCACGGCGCGTTTCGCCGAAGGGCAAGACACGCCGATCCTCGCCTATAACGGCACGAGCCCCGGGCCGCTGATCGAGGCCTTCGAGGGCGACCGTGTCGAGATCACCTTCGCCAACCGCATCGATGGCGAGGCAAGCACCATCCACTGGCACGGCATGCCGGTGCCGGCCGACCAGGACGGCAATCCGATGGATCCGGTGGCGGCGGGCACCGAGCGCGTTTATGCCTTCGATCTGCCGGAAGGCTCGGCCGGCACCTACTGGTACCACCCGCATCCGCACGGCAGGACGGCCGAGCAGGTCTATCGCGGCCTGGCCGGCGCCTTCGTCGTTAAGGCCAAGGCCGATCCTGTTCCGGCCGAATATGGCGACACGGTGCTGGTGTTCACCGACCTCAGGCTCGCCGCCGACGGCTCGATGCCCGCCAATTCGATGAGCGATCTGATGAACGGCCGCGTCGGCGACCATGTGCTGGTCAACGGCCAGAAGAACCCCAGACTTGCCGTGGCGAAGGGTGCGAAACGGCGCCTGCGTCTCTACAACGCCACCAATGCGCGCTTCCTGAAGCTCGCCTTCGACGGCGCTCCGATGACGATCATCGGGACGGATGGCGGGCAGCTGGCGGCGCCAGTGGCGGCCGACGAGATCCTGCTCAGCCCGGGCGAGCGCATCGAGCTGGTAGTCGCCTTTGACAACCCCGGACCCATCACTCTGTACACGCTCGACTACGATCGCGGCTGGATGGGCACCGGCCGCCCGGCCGATGCGGGGCTGACGCTGCTGACCGTTGACGTCTCCCAAGAAACGGGAGAAGCGATGCCGCCGATACCGGCGCGGCTGCGCCCAATCGCGCCGCTTGCCGCCCCCGCGCTCTCCCGGCGCCTCGTCCTCACCGAGACCATGGCGATGAACGTCACCGGCATGGAGATGGGCTTCCTGATCAACGGCAAGGCCTTCGACATGGGACGCGTCGACATCGTCGGCAAGGCCGGCGAGACCGAGCTCTGGGAGATCGTCAATCGGGCCGACATGGATCATCCCTTCCATGTCCACGGCACGCAATTCCAGGTGATCGAGCACGAGCGCGACGGCAAGGTCTCCAAGCCGCCCTTCCTTGCCTGGAAGGACACCGTCAACGTGGCGCGCGGCGAGACGCTGCGGCTGCTGTTGCGCCAGGAGCGGCCCGGCCGGCGCATGTACCACTGCCACATCCTCGAGCATGAGCAGCTCGGCATGATGGGCGTGCTCGACGTCACGGCATGAGAACCGGCGTCGCGTCCAGAGCGGCGATGCTGGCGCTCGCCGGCTCGCTCGTCCTGTCCTCGCCGCTGGCCGTGGCCTCGGGCGACGCGGTTGTTGCGGCCCGCCAGGCCTCGATGAAGGCGATGGCGGCGGCGGCGAAGACCGTAGCCGAGATGTTCGACGGCAAGCGCGCCTATGACCCAGCCGGCTTCAAGGCGGCGGCCGAGGCGCTGCGCGCCCGCACCGGTTCTGCCCTGATCGGCGAATTCCCGGCGGGCACGCTCGGCGCGCCTTCCGGCGGCAAGGCGGCGATCGACCAGGCGCGGCCGGAATTCGAGGCGCTCGCCCGCCATATCGGCGGGCTCGCCTCGGCACTCGCCGCCAAGGCCGAAAGGGCGCCGGCTGAGATCACCGAGGGCATGCGCATGGGCGCGATGCTGCCGATGGATGGCGGCAGCCTGCTCGGCAAGCGGCCGAATGCCGTGCAGCCTGATCCGGCCACACTGCCGGCGGAGCATCTCCTGCATCTCATCCTGCAGGACTGTTCGAGCTGCCACTCGAAGTTCCGGCAGAAGGTGGAGTGAGCGTGGCCTTCCGTAGCGGCGTTTGCCAAAAATTAACTTGTTGAGCTGACGCTAATATGATGACCAAGAACCTCAACAACGCCACCCCCGACTCTCCGATCCAGGAGGTCAGGCCTTCGCTGGTCGGCAAGGTGGCGCCGGCGCTGTTTCCGCTGGTCGTCGCGGCGCTCGGCTATCTCATCGGCCGGCAGTTCTTTGGATTCTGAGGCGCCGAGCCGCGGGATCAGATCGCAGGCGAAGAACCGTTGCCCTTCGCCGGCATTCGATCTCTCCTTCCCATGCCTGCCCCCTGCCCTAGCTTCTCCTGGAAGGAGGACTGCATGGCGATCTATGGCCTTAGAGTGGTGAGCTTCATCTTCGCGGCGCTGGCCTTCGTGCCGGCGGGGGCGCATTTCTTTTCGATGTACAGCAAACTGAAGCTCGACGGCACCAGCTATCTCGCCGCGCAGCGCGCCTATGACGGCTGGAGCCTGTTCGGTATCGTCGTGCTGGGCGCCTTGCTGTCGAGCGCGGCACTGGCGGTCGTGCTCTATCGCTCAGGCGGTGCCTTCGGCCTTGTGGCGCTCGCCTTCATCGCCATCGGCGCCACGCAATTCGTGTTCTGGAGCTTCACCTTTCCGGTAAACCGGGCGACCCGCAATTGGTCCATGCTGCCCGACAATTGGGAAATGCTCAGGCGGCAATGGGAATATTCGCATGCGGCCGCGGCCTGCCTCAACGCGCTGGCGCTGCTGTTGCTGTTCCTCTCGGCACTGCGCCTCGACGCGCGGACAGCGTGAGGGCTTCGGCTGGGGAATGATTGTAAAACGTTGCTGGGAACCGGAGGCCGTACACGTTGGTCCTAGGCCCTAGGTCGCTATTGCCCAAGTATTAGCATGAGCGCATGTTCAAGCAGCCGGCGAGGTCGCAGAAGCCGGTCAGGCCCGGCGGCCAACCCATACATCACCCCCCTCGGCGGCCGGGCCACCTAACTTCCCGAAAGTGATGAGGTACGATCCCGGTCGCCGGAGAGTTGCGGCGGCGGAGGGATTGGCGACGCAAACCTTCCGGCGCCGGGGCCAGCCGGGGGCGCGAAAAATCGATGCGGAGGCAACAAATGCCTCAGCGCTCCGTCGAAGCAAAAGCTTTTGGCTCAGGGAGCCTTAGAAATGGTGGTGGCGGCGAGCGCCCCAAGCTTGCCCGCCTTGAGCAGTACCGGCCTGGCGTAGGTCTTCTTCACGGAATCCCTCCTTCAGCAGCTGCCAAACTTTCCTCTGCTTCGCCGCTCCTGTCAACGCACCGAGGTTGAGCGGCCTGGGACGGACCTCTGTTCACGCCTGTGATAGCCCCAGCCGACTCAACGAACGCCTGGCACTGGCGCTTTGGTGGAAAATGCGGGATCAATCGACTGCCAGGGAAACGTTGCCGATGTGCAATCTCTACAACATCACCACCAGCCAGGAGGCGATCCGCCAGTGGACGCGCGCCCTGCGCGACGTCATCGGCAACCTCGAACCCTCGGTCGACATCTACCCGAACCAGTTCGCCCCGGTGGTGCGGAACGCCGCCGACGGCACGCGCGAACTCGCCACTCTGCGCTGGGGCATGCCGACACCGCCGGAGCGCATGCGCGGCAATGCCGATTCCGGCACCACCAACATCCGCAACCCGCAATACGCCCACTGGATGCCTTACCTTGGCATCGAGAACCGATGCGTGGTGCCGGTGACGAGTTTCGCCGAGCCCTCGCCCCAGCCTGGCGACAAGGACCCCGAGACCGGCGTGCAGAAGAACTTCTGGTTCGCGCGCGGCGAAGATCGACCGCTGTTCTTCTTCGCCGGCCTGTGGACGCCCTGGCAGGGCGTGCGCAAGGTCAAGGAAGGGCCGGGCGACCACCAGCTCTACGGCTTCCTGACCACCAGGCCCAATGCGCTGATCGCGCCGATCCACGAGAAGGCGATGCCGGTGATCCTGACCACCCAGGAAGAGACCGAGACGTGGCTGACCGCGCCATGGCCGGAGGCGCGGAAGCTGCAGCGGCCAGCGCCTGACGACGCGCTGGTGATCGTGGAGAAGCCGGCGACGCAGATCAAGTTTCCCGCCGAGCCGCCGGCGCAGGGGTCTTTGTTTTAGAAACCAAAGCCGGCAAATGGCCGACCCCTTTATTGCTCATCCCGCCACACGACCCGCCGCACCGTCCTTATTTCGGCAAGCCTTCTCACCCGAATGCCTTGCCTCTCCCCCGCCGTCGGGCTCTGCGTCTCGGCGTGCATGAATTCGTTCTTGCCGCAGCGCTCGCAGCGCATCTTGCTGCCCACGAGGTCAGGTTCGATGTCGCCGAAAATCTTCAGCAGATCGTCGGGCTGATACCAACGCTTGACGTTGCAGAGTCCGCAGCGGACGAGCACGAGTTGCCCGATCTCGTGGGCATTGCTGAGCCGCCGCCCGCCGCCGCGCTTTCGTCTTCTGTCAGTATCAGGCATGACTAATAATAGGAACGCATTCCTCGTTTGGTCAATTCGCCCTTGACATTTTTGTTCCCTTTTTGTTCACTGCGCACATAACGTATGAGGAGCAGCCGGGATGGACCAGATCGTGACACTGGACGGCCGCCAGGAGGCCGCGCTTCAGGCTGTGGCCGACAAGTTCATCGCGCTCCACAAGGGCGACCCCATGAAGGCGCTGAAGGAGATGATCGTGCTCAACGGGCACCTTCAGGAACAGCTCGATGCGCTGCAGGTTTCAAGGAGGCGGCAATGAGCATCCTGCATCTCGACGCCGAAGCGCAGGCTGAATTGCAGGCCGAGGCCGAGAAGCTGATCGCCCGCTACGCGAGCCCGCTGGAGACGGTGAAGGCGCTGATGGCCTACAATTGCGAGTTGGAAACACAAATCCTCGCGCTCGCTCACCGCCACCCGGAGCTGGTGTCGCTGAGCTATGACGATACGCCGGCGATAATCGGCTGAAGCCATGTCCGCGACGGCGCGGTTGTCCACGCCGTCGCCGAGGGATGCTTGTCTCACGCCGCCCGCAGACCTTCCTTAGGGCGCAGGTTCTGGTTCATGCGGAACAGGTTTTGCGGGTCGTAGCGCTGCTTGATCTCCAGCAACCGGCGATAGTTGCCGCCATAGGCCGCTTCGATCCGGTCGGTCTCGTCCTCCGGCATGAAGTTCACATAGGCCGTGCCGACGGCGTAAGGCCGTGTCGCCTCGTAGATACCGCGAGCCCAATCGATGCAGGCCTTGTCCATTGCCGGCTCGCGCCAGCGGGCATGGACGTTCATGACGAAATGCGAGCTGCGCTGCGGAAACGCGGTGGCATCCGCTTCGACGCGGCCCGCCACCCCGCCGACATGGCCGAAGAATATCTCGCATTCGGGACCCGGAAGCCTCGCAATCGCCGCCGTGGTGACCTCGACCGCGCCGTCGGAAAGCTCGGTGAAGTCATGGCTCTTCCAGTAGTTGCGGGCGCCGGGCGTAAGCAGCGGGTCGAAGGCCTGCTGCCAGCCGGTGAACGGATTGACACCGACGACGTCGGCGATCGGCGAGCCGATGGCGCGCAGCTTCCGGGTCGCCTTTTCGCCGGTCTCGATGTCGCCGCAATAGCACATGGCCAGCACCAGCACCTCCTTGCCGTGCCATTCGGCCGGCAGGAAGGGCAGCGGCGGCGCTTGCCGCATGACCACCCAGCAGGTCAGTTCGTCGGGTGCATCTTCCAGCGCCTGCTTATATTCCCGCAGCACTTTCCCGGCATCGGCGAAGGGATGGACGACAAGCCCCGACAGCACTTGCGGCCCGAACTCATGGAGCTGAAACTCGAACGCCGTGACGACGCCGAAATTGCCGCCGCCGCCGCGCAGCGCCCAGAACAGGTCGGGATTTTCGTTCTGGCTGGCGCGCAGCAATTTTCCGTCGGCGGTGACCACGTCAGCGGAAACGAGATTGTCGATGGTCAGCCCGAATTTGCGGGTGATCCAGCCGAAGCCGCCGCCCAACGTCAGGCCGGCAATGCCGGTGGTCGAATTGATGCCGACTGGCATCGCAAGCCCGAAGGCCTGCGTCTCCCTGTCGACATCGGCAAGCGTGGCGCCGGGCCCGACCCAGGCTCGCCGTGCCGCGACATCGACCCGCACCGACTTCATCAGCGACAGATCGAGCATCAGGCCGCCGTCGCAGACGGCGCTGCCGGCAATGTTGTGGCCGCCGCCACGCACGGAGACGAGGAGCTTGTTTTCCCGCGCGAAATTCACGGCGGTAACGACATCGGATGCACCAACGCAGCATACGATCAGCGCGGGCCGCCGGTCGATCATGCTGTTCCAGATGCTGCGCATGTCGTCGTAGGCCGCGTCGCCTTCCCGCAGCGCGGTGCCGCGTATCCGAGCCGAAAGGGCATCAAGGGCCGCGGCGTCGAGCGTCGTCTTGCCGCCCTCAAGGGTGGTGAAGCTCATGGCATTCATGCTTTCCTCCCGTTTTTGTGGTGAGCCCCCCTTCCTGCCTTTTAGTGTGCGCTTATGTTAGCTGTGACGCAAGCAATGGCGGGCAGCGCGGCCCGCCATTGCGAACTGAATTTCTCAGCGGACGATCCGCTGCACGGCGCGGTAGTTGAGTGCTCGCGTTTACCGGCGATCTCCCGCCTTGCCTGCAATCTTAATGGGCAGGAATAACAGAACTTCAATCAACGCAAATTATACATCGCGGGGGATGTGGACCATGGAGGGGAACGCCGCATGAAACGCCTGATGTTTGCCTGCTCGATATCGTCTGGGCTGCTTTTGTCAGCGAACCGGGCGTTTGCGTTCAATTTCGGCTTCGTCAGGGTGCCGGACTGGATGGATCCTTATATCGGCGTGCTCGTTGCCGTCACCTTCTTCTTCTGGCTCGGACTGGCGGCGACAAAGCCGAGCGGCGTGCCGTTCAAGCAGGTGCGGTATGTCAAGGTTTCGCCGATAGCGAATTTCTTCTACCTCGGCATGGCCTTCTTCTTCACCATCATGATGGTCATGCTGTTCGCCGGCATGGGCCTGAGGCGATACGCTGAGTGGACCGGCGCAGCGTAGAGCGGGAGCGAAACGGGACAGATCGACGCTCTTCCGCGCCCCCTCTGTCCTGCCGGACATGTGCCCCACAAGGGACCCACAAGGGGGAGATTGGCAGCTTCGCCGCCGTTGCCCCTCACGCCTTCTCGCGCTTCAGCGCCTGCGCCATGCAGTGGATGCCGCCGCCGGTCTTGGAGATCTCACTCATATCGACGGCCGCGACCTCGAAGCCGCGCGCCCGCAGCTTTTCGATCAGCGTCTGGCTCGATGTCGGCGCGATCACCCTGTCCATGCCGAGCGACATGAAGTTGCAGCCGAGCGCCATCGTGTCCTGGAAGGGCACGTCGATGATCTCGTGGCCCTTGCCCTTCAGCCAGTCGACGATGCCGGGCTCGGTGCAGGCGAGGCAGACCGCGGTAAGCTTTTCGGCGATCGGCACAACCATCAGGTCGATATGGACATAGTATTCGTCGATGAAGGCGATGCGCGTCTCCCAGCCTTCCTTGTCGAACCAGGCCTGCACCTGGCGGGCGCCCTCCTCCTGGGTGCGAGCGCCGCCGCAGCCGATCAACACCACGCCGTCCTCGATGACGTTGAAGTCGCCGCCTTCGAAGGTGCCGGCGGTCACCATATCGTAGATAGGGATGCCGAGCTTTTCATAGGTGCGGATGGCGGCGTAGTTCTCGCCGCGCCGCCACCAGTTGGCCATGGCGGTGATGAAGGCGCCGTAGGGCGTCATGACGCTGGAATCGCGCGAATAGACCTGCATCGGCAGTTCCGGGGTCGGCTCGTGCCAGTGGATGTTGACGCCGAAATGCTCGTATGCCGCGACAAGGTCCTTGTGCTGCGCCTGCGCGATCTGGACGTTGCAGGGCGCCTCGCGCAGATGTTTTCTAGACAGCGAGCTTGTCGACAGGTGGCGCAGAAAGTTGGGCGAACCAAGCAGCACGTCGGTCAGCACATCGGTCTCGTTGGCGAAGCCCCAGGCGGTCAGCGGCTTGGTGCCGCCGGCGGGGTTGCGGCGCTGCAGCGAGAACGGCTCGGCGACGACGCGGTCATGGACGGTCATGGTTGTTCTCCTCGTGGGGTCGTTGATCGGTCATGCAGTGGAGGCGGCCGGGATCCACCAGTCGCGCCCGCGCGCCGTGGCGACATATTCCGGCCAGCGGAAATTGATCGGCGGCTCGTAGTCGCAAAGCGGCGCGATCCAATTCGCGCCGCCGACGCCGCCGCCGGTGCGGGCGACGAACTCGTCCATCGCCGCATCGCGCGCGGCCTTGTCCTCGAGCAGGCGCAGCGCCGTCAGCGCGATCGTCTTCGAAGCGCAGGTCACCATCGGGTCGATCGTCGCGGCAATGCCGCCCAGCGCGTTCATCACCCAGCCTGGCCAGGCATGGCCGTTTGCCGAGCGCAGCGCCGGGCGCGCGACATAGAAACGCGCCGTCGGCGCATGCCAGCTCATGTCGGTGTAGTCGTCCGAGGTCGAGTTCACCTGCGAGGGCGGCAAGTCGCGGCGCAGGATCGCCTCGGCCTCCTGCGGCATGATCAGCCGCTCCAGCTCGTCGATGAACGGGTGTTCTGCCGCCGTACCGCCGGCATTGACCTGGATTTCGCGGGCGATTTTCTTCGCCTTCTCGTCCCAGCGCGGCGGCCCAACGGTCGAGAGCGCTTCATAGGCGAGCCCAGCCATGGCGTGATTGGCGAGGCCGGGCCGCGACTTCGACACCCAATGGCGCTCGTAGCGGCAGCCGCTGATCGCCGCGGCCGCGGCCGCATTGCGGTCGAGCACGTCGGTGACCTGCTCGGCCATGGCAATGGTCGGCACACGGATCATATACTGGATCTCGGCCAGCCCTGCCGGCAGATTGTCGGCGGTCGCCTGGCCTGCGGTCAGGATCGCCTCGCTGATCGACCAGCCGCCCTGGTGCGGCAGCATGGAATCGCGCAGCGTCTTGGAGGCCATGTACATCGTCATCAGCGCGTCGTTGGCGCCCGGCGCCCTGACCGCCGAATGCGCCTGCGGGATCGGCGCGCCATCGCTTGCGCGAACCCACTTTTCGGGTTCGTCGCAGACAAAGCGGTAGATCATCGCGTAGGCGGCGCCGCAATGCGTGTCCCAGCGCGCCGTGTTGCAGAGCGGCAGCATGTAGAAAGGATGGAAGGAGATCATGCCGGCGAGGCCGTCATAATAGCCCCTGGCGGCGTGGATCGGCTTCGAGCCCCTTACCTTCTCCGCCGGCTCGCCGGTGAAGCGCAGCGTGCCCTGTACGCCGTGGCGCTGCATGGCCGCCTTGGTGGCGAGCAGGCCGCCGAGGCTGGCGATGCCCAGCCCCGAATGCGGATCGGTATGGCCACCGGCCTCGAAGCCGAGGCCGGGGCGCGGCCGCTTCACCGTGGCGGCATCCTGGCAGTTGCCGGGCACGGCGTCATATTCGGCATACATGCCGACGGTCGGGCCGACGCCATTGGTCCAGTGGGCGCAAAACGCGGTTGGCATGCCGCCCGAGCCTTCCTCGACGGAAAAGCCCTCGCGCTTCAACCGTTCGACATACCAGGCGGCCGACCGGTACTCGCGCCAGGCGGTCTCGCCGAAGTCGAAGATGGTCCGCGTCCATGCCGACAGCGACGGCTGGATGTCGTCGAGGCAGGCAAGTGCCGTCGCTTGCGCCGATGTCGTGGCCGGTTGCTCCATGGCCAGAAGAAAGCAGTGAAGCGGCCTTTCAAAAAGTGATATGTTTTCCCGGCTCGTGCAAATTCGGTTCACCTGAGGTCCCTTGCGCATACCATCCACACAAGCCCTGCGTGCCCTCGACAGCTTCGCCCGTCATGGCAGCGTCTGGCGCGCCGCCGACGAACTGCACCTCACTCGCAGCGCCGTCTCGCACCAGCTTCGCCTGCTCGAACGCGACCTCGGCTTCGACCTGCTGGAGCGCATCGGCAAGGGCGTCGCGCTCACCCCGCGCGGCCAGCGCTATGCCAGCGACGTGCGCAAGGCGCTGACCGTTCTCGGCGACGCGGTGGGGCGCAATGCCGGCACCGGCGTCGGCGGCTCGTTCGCCGTCTCCTGCACGCCGGGCTTCGCCTCGCTGTTCCTCTGCACCCATATCGGCGAGTTCCGGCAGATGTATCCCGATGTCGCCCTGCACATCCTGACGCCGAGGCGCCTCGACGACGTCAGCAATCCAGACGCCGATGCCTTCATCGCCTTCGGCGTCGGCAACTGGCCGAACCGCGCGGCCGAGCTTTTGTGCGAGATCTCGTTCACGCCGCTCTGCAGCCCGACGCTGCTCAACAAGGTGGGTGGCTTTTCCAAGCCCGCCGACGTGCTGCGCGCCAATCTCCTGCATCTCGGCGACACCGAGGACTGGGCACGCTGGCTGGCGCTTTCCAAGGTGGAGAATCCGGACACCGAGGGCGGCATCTTCTTTTCCGACATGAACCTCGTCTTCTCGGCGGCGATCGCCGGCCAGGGCATCGCCATGGGTGACGAATTGACCAGCCGCAAGGCGCTGAACGAGGGCCGGCTGGTGCGCCCATTCGACATCGCGATCAAATCGCCGCGGTCATACTTCCTGGTGTCGGAGCATGCCAAGGCCAACCATCCGGTGCTGCAGGCGTTCGGCGGATGGCTGCGATCGAAGCTGTCGGAGAACAGGGTCGGGCCGTATTGAGAGCGCGCCATCCATTCCACCCAAACCCACCACCCGTGAATCAAATTTGCCGATCAGGCGAAAACTATTCGGTTGCGGTGAGCCGTCGCCCTGCCCTACGATTTCATCCAGCCACCAAGGAAGAGGCAGGAATGCAGCAACCCGGCCGGGCCGCAGAAATCAAGGCGAACGGGATCGGCAAGAGCTTCGGCTCGTTCCGGGCGCTGGACAATCTGACGCTCGATATCGGCCGCGGCGAGTTCCTGACCCTGCTCGGGCCGTCGGGCTCCGGCAAGACGACCTTCCTGATGATCCTCGCCGGCTTCGTGCAGCCGAGCGAGGGGCAGTTGTTCAGCGACGGCATCGACATCACCGACCGTCCGGCCGAGCAGCGCGCCGCCGGCATGGTGTTCCAGGGCTATGCGCTGTTCCCGCACATGAGCGTCGAACAGAACATCGCCTTCCCGCTCAAGGTGCGCAAGAAATCCGCCTCCGAGATCAAGCGCCGCGTCGCCGAGATGGTCGAGCGCGTCGGGCTGAAGGGCCATGAGAAGAAATTGCCGGCGCAGCTTTCCGGTGGCCAGCAGCAGCGCGTGGCGCTTGCCCGCGCGCTGGTGTTCGAGCCGGGCGTGCTTCTGCTCGACGAGCCGTTCTCGGCGCTGGACAAGAGCCTGCGCGGCCAGATGCAGGCCGAGATGAAGCGGCTGCACCAGGAGACCGGCACCACCTTCGTCTTCGTCACCCACGACCAGAGCGAGGCGCTGGCGCTGTCGTCGCGCGTCGCCATCTTCAACCACGGCAAATTGCTGCAGGTCGGCCGGCCGGACGAGGTCTACGACCGGCCGGCCAACCGCTTCGTCGCCGAGTTCCTGGGCGAGATCAACATGCTGCCGGTGAAGGGCGTGACGCCTGCTGATAACGGCGCTGTCGGCCTGTGCGAAGACCGCGCTGTCAGCATGCGCTGCAAGGCCGAGGCGGTCAAAGGCGACGCCATCCTGGCGATCCGCCCCGAACACATGTCGATCGCGCGCGAGGCGGCTGTCGGCGAGAACGGCATCGCGGCGACCGCGATCGCGTCCACCTATCTGGGCGCTGCGACCAGGCTGGATCTCACGACGCGGCAAGGCTCGCGGGTAACGGTTTCGGTGCCGAACGAGGTAGCGGCCGCGGCACTGAGCAAGGGCAATTCCGTCTGGCTGACCTGGCCGGCCGAAAAAGGTTTCCTTCTTCCGGATGGAGGGCAGTGAGCACCGCTACGGCCTGAACTCGCCGCACCGGTTTTTTGGAATATCAATGAGAACAAGGGGAACTGACATGACCAATACCAAGAAACACACAATCGACTCCCTTGCCGACAGGGCAAGGCGCGGCGAGATCTCGCGCCGCCAGTTCGCGCAGATCGCCGGGCTCGTGCTGGCCGGCACGCCGCTGCTCATGCGCTCGACCGGCGCCTTCGCCGCGGCGAAGGAACTGGTGCTGGTGAACTGGGGCGGTGACGCCATCACCGCCTATGACGCCGCCTACGGCCAGGCCTTCACCAAGGATACCGGCATCACCGTCAAGATGGACGGCTCGGGCCCGACCGAAGGCGCGATCGCGGCGCAGTTCAAGAGCGGCGCCCCGACCTGGGACCTCGTCGACGTCGATCCGTTCTCGGCGATCACGCTGGGCGCGCAAGGCATGCTCGAGCCGATCGACTACACGGTCGTCGACAAGAAGAAGATGCGCGAGGGTTTCGGCTGGGAATACGCCGCCTCGACCTATTTCTTTTCCTATGTGATCGCATACGACTCGGAGAAATACGGCAGCAACGCGCCGACCGGCATGGCCGATTTCTTCGACGTGAAGAAATTCCCCGGCAAGCGCTCGCTCTACAAATGGGGCGTGTCGAGCTGGGAGGCCGCACTTCTCGCCGACGGCATCGCGCCGGCTTCGCTCTACCCGCTCGATCTAAAGCGGGCGCATGACAAGATCGCCGCCTTCAAGGAGAACGTTGTCGCCTATTGGGGCGGCGGCGCCGAGAGCCAGAGCGTGCTGCTCAACGGCGAAGCTTCGATGGCGATCGTGTGGTCGACGCGCGCCTCGCTGATCGAGCAGGACTCCGGCGGCAAGATCAAGTTCATCTGGGACCAAGGCCTGATCTCGCCCGGCGCGCTCGCGGTGCTCAAGAACAATCCCGGCGGCAAGGACGCTGCGATGAAGTTCATCGCCAGCGCGCAGGACCCGCAAAAGCAGCTGGTCATGTTCGACAAGCTCGGACAGGGCCCGGCCAATCCGGCCGCCGACGCGCTGATCCCCGCCGACAAGAAGCGCATCAACCCGGTCGACCCCGAGAATATGAAGAAGCAGATAGCGCTCGACATGGAGTGGTACGCCAAGAACTACGGCGCGGCGCTCGACGAATACACCAAGATCATCTCCGCCTGACCGGCGGAGACGATCATCCGACATGAGAGGCACCCTCTCCGACAGGACAGGCGCGGCGCTGTTGATGGCGCCGCTGCTCCTGTTCCTGGTCCTTGCGTATGCCTGGCCGTTCCTCGGCGTGGTGAAGTGGAGCTTCACCTTGCCGACGCCGGGGCTCGACCAATATAGCGCGCTCGCGACCGACCCGCTGGTGCAGTCGGTGTTCATCCGCACGTTGCGCATCGCGCTCATCGTCACGCTGGTGTCGGTCACCGCCGCCTATGCCATCACCGTTGTATGGGTGCGCGGCAGCCCGGTGCAGGGCGTGATTGCCGAGTTCTGCATCCTGGTGCCGTTCTGGATCTCGGTGCTGACGCGCGCCTTCGGCTGGGTGGCGCTGCTCTCCAACCGCGGCCTGATCAACACCTGGCTGCAATCGATCGGCTTCATCTCCGAGCCGCTGGCACTTGTGCGCAACGAATTCGGCGTCATCGTCGGCATGACGCACTTCCTCATCCCGTTCGCGGTGTTTCCGCTGGCGTCGGCCATGCGCAGCCTCGATGAGCGCGTGCTGCTCGCGGCGCGGGGGCTGGGTTCCAGCCGCATGCGCACCTTCTGGACGGTGTTCGTGCCGATGACGCGCTCCGGCATCATCGGCTCGGCGATGATCGTCTTCGTCTTCTCGCTGGGCTTCTTCGTCACGCCGGCAATCCTCGGCGGCGGGCGCAGCGTGATGATCGCCGAACTGATCTATCTCAGGATCTTCCAGAGCCCGGATTGGGGACTGGGGGCGGCGATCAGCGTCGTGCTGGTGGTCTTCGTCGGCGCGCTGATGGCGCTGCTCTTCCGCTCCGTCAAACCGAAGCAATTGGTGTAGCGCGATGCCGACCTACCGCCCCGGCCCCATCTCGCTGATCCTCGCCGTGCTGGTGGCGCTGTTCCTGCTTCTGCCGCTGCTTGCCGTCATCCCGGTGTCGCTGACGCCGAGCCGGATGCTGGCGATGCCGTCGGGCGAGCTGTCGCTGCGCCACTACCGGGCGCTCTACGAGGATCCGCGCTGGATCGACGCCATCCTGCTGTCGATCCGGATCGGCGTGGTCAGCAGCGCCATCTCGACGGTGTTGGCGCTCTGCTTCAGCCTCGGCGTCTGGATGTTCCAGCCGCGCTTCAGCGCGGCCCTTGTCGGCTTTGTGCTGCTGCCGATGGTGGTGCCGCCGGTGGTCTCGGCGATCACGCTCTACTTCCTGCTCACCTCGATCTCGGGGATGAGCTCGTTCTTCGGCTACGACACCTGGCTCGGCGTCGCCATGGCGCACTCGGTGATGACGGTACCCTTCGCGACCGTGCTGATCCTGGTCTCGCTCAGCCAGCTCGACCGCCGCATCGACCTTGCCGCGCGCGGGCTTGGCGCCAGTGTGTGGGAGCGCGCGACGCGTGTCATCATGCCCAACATCAGGTTCGGCATCGTCACCGCCGCGCTGCTATCCTTCGTGCTCTCCTGGGAAGAGATCGGCGTGACGCTGTTCATCACCTCGGTCAACGCCATAACCTTGCCCCGCCTGATGTGGATGGGCCTGCGCGACAATATCGACCCGGCGATTGCAGCGCTCTCGGTGATCCTGATCATCATCACGGTGCTGGTGCTTGCGGTGAGGAGCCTGGTGACCAGGCAGCGCGGAGCGCGCTAGACCTCAGCGAGAGGTGGCCAAACCTGCTCAAATCGCCAGGCCAACTGCTCGACTTCAATCACGATACGGCGCCTAGTACACGAGACACTGGCGTTTAATGGAGGTGATGATGTCGGTGACTTACGACTTTGCCGGCCGAACAGCCATCGTCACAGGTGGCGCCCGTGGCATCGGTCGAGCGATAGCCAGTAAGCTCGCATTGAGTGGTGCGGACGTTTGGATCTGGGATATCGAGCCTGTCGAACTGGAAGGCACACGCTCCCTTTCGGTGGACGTGACGAAACGCGATAGCGTCATGGAAGCGCTAAGCCTTATGGACACGACCGAAATCGACATTCTCGTGAACAATGCGGGGTGGCTGGGCAGCTACAAGCCGTTCGAGGAATTCGAACCGGCCGAATGGCAGCGAATCCTGCAGGTCAACCTTCTTGGCACGTTCGAAGTTACGCATCGGGTGCTGCCGCTTATGCGACAAGCGGGCAAGGGTCGGATCGTCAACATGGGATCGCTTGCCGGTAAAGAGGGACTGCCGAGCCTTGCGGCCTATTCCGCAGCCAGCGCCGGCGTCATCGCTTTCACCAAAGCGCTGTCGCGTGAGGTCAGCGACACCGATATCCGCGTCAACTGCATCGCTCCGGGTCCGATCGATACCCGCCTGATCCGGGACCTCGGCAACGAGACCGTCGACTCAATGATATCGGCAAGTCCGCTCAAGCGACTCGGCGATCCGAACGAGGTCGCGGCGCTGGTTGTATGGCTTTGCTCAGATGCGAGCGCGTTCAACACCGGCGCTGTTTTCGACATGTCCGGCGGCCGAGCCCGATACTAGCAGCAGAGGTGGCGATAGATTCTTGTGGGCTGGTTGAGCCGGACGGCTTTGGTGAACAGGCATAAACAGTCCAGAGCACCGGCCTGGTAGGCCGTAGGCGAACCCCGGAATTCCGCGGGTTTGGGCCGTTTTCCCCTGTAAAAGATACCCGCCGATCCACTCTATAATTCGGCCTTTCTGTAAAACGAAATCCGGTCCCCAAACCATGTCTGATCAGTCGAATCAGCCACGCACCGCGTCGGCTGTCACCCGGTCTTTTTTCTCGCATCTGGCCGCCGCCGGCGTCTCGCAGGAGACCCTGGCCAAGAGGTCCGGATGCCACGTCAACACCTTCTACAGTTGGAAGACTGGGAAGGCATCCGCGAGCGTTCCCAACATGGAAGCTGCGCTCGCTGTTCTGGGTCTCGAACTCGTCATTCGACCCATCAATTCCAAGCCAGAGGATATCGCAGCATGACCTATTCCCGAGTCAGAAGCGGTCCACTTTCCGGCCGTCTGGTTCACCAACAAAACAAGTTTGATCGCCCGAATATCCGTGGCGATCGGCGGATCGAATTACCCTCCGAACTGACCTGGCTTGATCGTCACCGAGCCAAGAGGTGTCGGGTGGGAGCTGCTACCATACGGGATCAATATCGCCGGGTCGCAACCATTCATTTCAGCAAACACAAAACCAGGGGGCCGTTCGTCGGCGACTGGGGTTTCGGGCTCATGATGAAACGCATCAGAGCTAAGCATTCGAGGAGGTTTAAATGAGCATGTTCACCGCCATCGAGGGAGGCCAAGTGCTTCTCACCAACCGCGGCGTCTATCAGGAAGCCAAGCTCTACAAGCGTGAAGGCGAACTGTTCGCCCAGATCAAGCAGGGCTTTGCCCGGCTGCTGGCCAGCAACCTCACGACTGCGCCCGGCATCCGCTGGAAGGCGATCGACGGCTTCATCTACGCCGAGACCGCGTTCGGTCCGCAGGAGCCCATTCCGGAGGAACCGAAAGTTCAGCCCCGAACCAGAAAGCTGAGGGCAATCTGATGGCCAAGGAACTCGCCGACGTCGACTGCCTGCTGCGCTTTCCGAAGAAGCCAGGCGCCAAATCGATCGCCATCGCCAAGGACGGCGACGATCTCGTGAACGAACCGATCTTCCTGCCCACGTCCGAGATCGAGGTCTTCGACACCGGCCGCAAGGAAGCCGGCAAACCCATCATCACCGTGACCATGCCGCAATGGCTCGCAGAAGCGAAGGAACTCGTCTGAATGTCTGGTCTTCAAGCCTATACCTGCACGCCGCGGCAGATTCGCCGCTTCATCATCCGCTGCATGCGAGCCCGCCGGGTTCCGTTCATCAAGTCCTCGCCGGCCATGGGCAAGAGCGCCATTGTCGCCTCGGTCGCTGATGAATATGGCCTCTTCCTGATCGACCATCGCCTGTCGACTTCGGCGCCGGAAGATCTGTCGGGCCTGCCCCACTTCCTGGCCAACGGGACGGCCGCCTTTGCGCCGTTCGACACGTTCCCAACGGAAGACACCCCGCTGCCGGAAGGCAAGCAGGGCTGGCTGCTGTTCCTGGACGAGTTCAACTCGGCCTCGAAGGCAGTCCAGGCTGCGGCTTACAAGCTGGTTCTCGACCGGATGGTCGGCCTCAAGAAGCTGCATCCCCGCGTCGTCATCGTCTGCGCCGGCAACCTGGCGTCGGACCGAGCCATCGTCAATCCGATCGGCACGGCCATGCAGTCCCGCCTGATCCACCTCAAGATGGTCCTCAGCCATGACGAGTTCATGGAAGACGTGGCCTTCGCTAAGGGGTGGGACAACCGGATCATCGCCTTCCTCAACTTCAACAAGGGCGCCCTGCACGACTTCCGGCCCGACCACAACGACGAGACGTTCTGTTCGCCCCGCACCTGGGAGTTCATGAACGACCTCATCCAGGGCGAGGAAGTCCGCGAGGAAGACGCAGCTCTCTATGCCGGCACCATCACCTCCGGCACGGCGGTCGAGTTCATCACCTTCACCAAGGTGTTCAACGAGCTGCCGAAGATCCAGAACATCGTCAAGGACCCGCTCGGCACCGATCTGCCGAAGGATTCCTCGACCAAGTGGGCAGTCATCACCCACCTGGCTGACCAGGCCAATGACGACAATTTCGGTGCGATCACCGAATACGTCGCCAGGCTCGGCGGTGATTACCGGATCCTGTTCTTCCGCGGCCTGCGCATCAGGAAGCCCGAGCTGCAGAAGCATCCGGCTTTCCGCAAGGCGCTCGTCGAACTCTCGAGGTATTTCCATGACGACGTCCCAGCAGCTGCCTGACATCGACTACTACGCCCTCGACCGGATGTTCGATAAGACCAAGTCCAAGGTGTTCCTGGGGAAAAGCGCTGCTTTCCTCGGGAGCATCATGTGCTCGATGAACTTTTCCTGGGTCAACGACATCGAGACGGCCTGCACCAACGGCATCAGCCTGATGTGGAACCCGTATTTCTATCTGGCCATCCCGGAAGAGACACAGGCCACCATCCTGGTTCACGAGCTCAAGCATCCGGCCCGCCTGGACATGCTGCGCCGTGGATCCAGGGATCCGGAGCTCTGGAACTATGCGGCCGACATCGCGATCAACAACGAGCTGATCCGGGACGGCTACTCGTTCAAGGGCCTCAAGCCCTGGTTCAACTTCGACTACGAGGGCTGGATCACCGAGGACATCTACGATGACCTCTATGCCAAGGAACAGGCCCTAATCCAGCAGATGGGCGGCCCGGGCGCCTTCATCGGTGGCCCGTTGCCGAGCATCATCCCGTCCCCATGGCTGGTCAACCCGAAGACCAACAAGTGGGACAAGAAAGGTGACCTGGTCGAACCAGATGAAACAGACGTCAACCGTGCCCTGGCCCACAAGGTCCTCAACACGGTCGTGGCTGCTAGTCACCAGGCAAACCTGGCCGGCGAGCAGCTGCCGGGCGAGGTCGAGCTGACGTTGAAGCGTTTCCTGCAGCCCAAGCTGCCGTGGGAGACGATCCTGTTCAACTTCTTCAACGAGCTCGCCAAGTGCGACTATTCCTGGGCTCGTCCTAACCGGAGGTATCAAGACGTGTATTTGCCCTCGCTGCAGGACGAAGACGGCGGTCTCGACCATATCGCCTACTTCCTCGACGTCTCTGGCTCGATCTCCGAAGGCGACATCATCCGTTTCCACTCGGAGTTCAAATACGTCAAGGAGCACTTCGAGCCCGAGAAGATGACGATGTTGCAATTCGACACGGGCATCACCAAGACGGAAGTCTTCCTCAAGGAGGATCCGTTCGAGGAGTCGCACATCATCGGCCGCGGTGGCACCTCCCTGGTTCCAGTGCGGCAGTGGATCATCGACAACAAGCCGACAGCCGTCGTCGTGTTCTCGGATCTGCAATGCACGCCCATGGAGGCCCTGCCTCCTGGCGTGAATGTCCCGATCATCTGGGTCGCCCTCAACAACGCCGGCGCCAAGGTGAACCAGGGACAGCTCGTCCATCTCAGGGAATAACTAGGTCCGAAGGTGCTCTACGGACGCAGGGGAGCCGAAACCCATAGCAGGCACCAAAACGGCGATCCTTGAAAAAGCAGTGCTGTCTCCAGTTGGTTGCAGCACTGGCAAGGGGAGCGGGAGTGATGAGCTCTCGGCGTGAACCGGCACGCTTTACCTGGCTAGGACTTCGCCAGGACCGGTAGTCAATTCTCTAGAACAAGGAGCTACCACCATGGACTGGCGGTCCTATTACTACGGCTTTGCCCGTCATGCGGCCCAGAAGTCGAAAGACTCGACCCAGGTCGGCGCCGTGCTCGTCGGGCCGGAAGGCGAGATTCGCCTGACCGGCTTCAATGGTCCTCCCCGCGGTGTCGTCGATTCTGACGTCCGCCGGACCCGGCCGACCAAATACCTCTTCGCCTCGCATGCTGAGGCCAATCTGATCGCTTTTGCGGCCCGGGAAGGCATCCGCACCAAGGACTGCACCGTCTACGTCACCCATGCGCCTTGTGCTGCCTGTGCCCGGACACTGATCCAGGCCGGCATCAAGGAGATCGTCGTCGGCACCGGTGCCTTCGGTGTTGCCGGCAGCTGGTCCGAGGAGAACGAGGCCGCTGCAGCCATGTGCCGTGAAGCCGGCGTCAAGGTCATCAACTTCGTCTGCCAGGAAGCAGCCTGATGGCCGCCCCCAAGAATCCCTATCGGGCGCCAGTGCTCACCAGCAATCCGGTGATCCAGGAGCTCGACCGCATCGTCCGCGCCTCCAATCGCGAGCAGCGGGAGATCATGGGCAAAGCCGGCGTCACCAACCCTGCCTATGCCAGCTGGAAGCGTGGTGATTTCGAACCAACCCTGAGCAGCCTGCAAGCCATAGCCGGAGCGCTTGGCTACCAGGTCGCTCTCATCCCAAAGGAATCAGCCGATGCCTAAGTTCAAGGTCACCAAATGCGTCGACGCCTTCCAGCACTTTTCCATCGTGGTGGAAGCGGAAAATGCAGAGGCCGCTGTCGAGCTCGCCAAGGAAGACGATGACATCCTCGACTGGGTCGACGATGGCGTCACCACCTATGACGACGTCGACTGGGAAAATATCGAGCCGGAGCTGGTCCCATGAGCAAGCCCCGCTACTACCACACGACCGTCGGCCAGGACCATATTCCCGATCGCTGGAAGTGGCTCGACGTGGCCATCCCCTACCTGCTGATCGCCGTCGCTTGCGGCATCGACATCATGGTTCTGCTTTCGCTTGGCTGGCGGCCGACATGAGATCTGGCCCGAACCGCTATCGCCGGGAAATAGACCCGTTCGCTTACACTCAGTTCGGCGACAGGTTCGCCATGGCCGACATCGAGGGTCGCCGCAAACCCGAACACTCACACGATCATCTCCCCTGGTCCTGGGATCCAGAGCCATGGAGCGACGACGAAAAGGAGACACGCTGATGGTCATCGAAAACTTCCTCGAAGAGATCCGGCAGACCAGGTCCCTCATGAAGGTCAGCCTTCAGGAGGCCAAGCGGATCGTCGTCAAACGCCACATCCTGAAATCGATCGAGGAAGCCCGGAATTTCTATGAGCTCCGAGCCCTGGTTCGAACTATCGCTGAGAAGGTGCTCTAATGAAGCTCCGATACGTAATTGAGGTCGACACCCAACGCATACCACATCAGCTGGACGACGACAAAAATTTGGTCGTTAGCGCTAAGCACGGCCAGATACTGCTCAATGTTCTGAAGAACGCCAACGTGTCCTGGGATGCCTGGAAAGAGCTGAACCAGACCTGCTCAATCGACATTGTATCAATCGAAGTGAAAGGAATCTGATCACGATGAGCTACCACGATCGTAAGGCCAACGCCCAGGCACTAGCTGCCGAGGTGCTCTCCAATCACGTCATGAAGGATGGCCTGGTGCGGTCGTTCCGCTTCCATACCCATCATGTCGCCAAGAGCTACGACAAGGGCCGCAAGGGAGATTATCCCTTTGCGATTCATCAGCCGGCGGAGGGCGCCAAGTTCAGCCCGACCGGCACCTACGCCTTCACTCTCACCTGGACACCCGGCCAGCTTGTTCTAACCGGCGATTGTGACGAGCTCACGCTCACCCACTATAACGCCATGCCGACGTTCGAAGAGGCTATTCGGTGGATCACTGAATGCAGTGAGGACTTCGACTATCTCCTGGGCAAATCTAGTGCCCAGCGGGGCTATGACCAGGAAGAGACCTTCCACTGGTTCAAGCAGATGATCAACGAGGAGCTCTTCAATACTCTCCTCGGTCCGCAGAACTGGGCTGACCGCAAACTAGCGCGCAACTTTAAACGCGGCCAGATCCACGAACAGCGGGAGTGGCGCCGGAGTAAGGTCGACTGGGAGAGCCAAGAGGACTGGCTCGAGGATCGACCGAGCCATGTCTTCAATTCACCCGATGACGACGCTTGGCATTGGTGGAGAAAGATTTCCGAACACGCTTCTGTTTACAAGGAGCAGTTCGACATCACCAAAGCCGAGGATCGAAAGGAACTCCTCCGAGAGATCGCAGGCAATTTCGAAGACGAGCATAGTGCTGCAGATTTTCTGTGGGGCGAGCTTGGATGCGACGATCCCAACATCTGTCGCAACTACAACTGGCGTGCTTTCTTCCAGATCGCATGTATCCAGCACGGGTGCCGCTTGATCCTCGATTCAGGTGCTATTTGATCTCCTCGGGCGTGAGAGCCCTGACCACCCACTTAACGGCAACGCATGTTGGCGCGATTTCGCACCTGAATCGCGGCGTGGGTGGTCAGGGAAACTCTAATTCTATGGTTTATGTGGATATTCACGGTCCATTAACTTTCAGTAACATTTCAGTGATTGATAATCCATGACTATTAAGATTTATGGTTTCCCCGACGGAAGGTAACCGTCTCCCATCTCCCCGAAGGAAACCCCCAGCAGTGACCCGCACGCCTTACGACCCCATGCCCGCTAAAACAGCAACTACTAAGAAAAGAAAACGCTTCAAGCAATGTCCAGACTGCCCCTGGTCAATCGACATTGCCAAACGACTTCACCGCAAAAAAGTGTGCTCCCGCCACCATGAAATCCTGAAGGACCTTTTCAATGACCACGATCTCAGCCCAAACCATCTTGCGGAGCCGCCACTCGCAGCGACCTGACAAAGTTCTCTCGACGCTCCTTCTGCGCTACCCGCGCTGGATCCACGCTGAGCTGATGACCCACCGTCAGCTCAGCCGCAACGCCGCCTCCTCCCGGGCGATTCCTGTTGCCAAGTTGATCGCTGATGTTGAGAGCGATCCGGCTGTGCCCATGCACTGGGGAGCGAACCAGAAGGGAATGCAGGCCAATGCGGAGACCGATACCAAGGTCTCCAATTGGGCCTTTGCCGGCATGGGACCGAAGCTCGCCAATGACAGAGCCTGGCTCCAGGCCAAGAATACAGCAGTTGCCGCGGCGAAGTCCTTTGCCAAGGCCGGCTATCACAAGCAGATCGTGAATCGGCTCCTGGAGCCTTTCGCCCACATTACCGTGCTTGCCTCGGCAACCGAGTGGTCGAACTTCATCGCGCTGCGGGACCATTCTGCAGCCGAACCGCATATCCAGATCCTGGCTCGTGAGATCAAGCGAGAGCTCGATCGGACGGACAACATCAACCATTTGCTGCCTGGCATGTGGCATCTGCCTTTCCGCACCGAAGAGTGGGGGAACCAGCGGCTGAACGGCGACGAGTACGAGATCGCTCTTAAGCGCGAGATCGCCCGCTCAGTCGCCTGCTGTGCCTCGACCTCCTACAAGACGGTCGATGGCTTCGACATGACCTATGACAGGGCCATCGATCTGCATGACAAGCTGGTCGGCTCCACGCCGCTACATGCTTCGCCAGCCGAACACGTCGCTCAGGCTGACCGGTGGGATCCAGGCAGCTGGGGCAAGGAGGCAATCAAGGATGAGCTCGGCTGGGAAAACCCTGAGCAGCATAAAAATTTCGTTGGATTTAGGCAGTATAGGGCCATGCTTCCAAATGAGTGTCTGTAAGAACGGTCACGACGGTCCTCGTCGCAACAATGGGAATTGCATTGAGTGCGAAAAGGTCCGTTATAAAACCAGCGAGAAGAAGCGTACCTATCAAAAGGAAAACAGCCGTCAAAGGCGAGAGCGAGTTCGAAATGATCCACTTCTCAATGACGCGCAACGGAAATACATGAAAGATTACCGGGAGGCGAATAAGGAACGCCTCGCGGTTTCGCAGTCCGAATATCAAAAACGTCCGGATGTGGCAGCACGATTTCGCTTAAAGCGAAAAGGCATTGACCCCACTGAACTCTCCCAGATCGTCTTGGAGGCGCAGACGTGTCAAATCTGTAATGGACCGCCGGATGGGAGATGGGAAACCTTGCATGTCGACCACTGCCACGAGACCGGGGGTTTCAGAGGCATGATCTGTCATTCGTGCAATTCTGGGTTGGCTCGTTTCAAGGACAACCCAGACATCATGCGGGCCGCAGCGGCCTATATCGAGCAATACAGGAAACAGCTCCCAAATGAGTGCCTTTGAAAATCCCTAATTCTACAAAACAAAATCCGGAGAAAATGATTCGCGAGCGGTGTCAATATAAATTGCTCGCGTCCACATTAAAATGTGGATTTTTCGTGATTAAGGGATTGTAAACGACCCGGAAATGGGTTTTCATCATCGCAGTTCTGGTGACACAGTCAGAGCGAGGAGCTGGTAAGTCCTTGAGACTTCTGGCATTTTGCGGCGTCTAGCTTTCTTGACCCACTGCGAGACGGCACATTCTTGTCACACGGACTAAACCTTCTGGAGGGTTTTGGGTCCCTCGTTCGCCTGGTCCGATCAACCGTGGCGAACGGGGGATTTGTTTTCTTGGGTGTTGATAATCTCGACATAATCAAGATAATGTGCGAGACATATTTAACAAAACCGAGAGAATGAGAAACTGAAAATGGCCGCCAGATATAAAAGAAAAGCAGACGATACGGAGATCGTGAGGCTCAACAACATCGGCCTGTCGCTCACCAGCATCGGAGAACGGCTCGGCGTGCATCACACGACGGTCAAATACCGCCTGGACGCGCTTGGCATTCCCCCGGCAGACACCCGCCGGGCATTCATGGAGGACATCTTCAGTGCCCTGCCTGTCTCACAGCAGGAATGGTTGATGAACCAGTTGGGACCTGGACACACGGTCAAGGACTTCGTCAGGTCACTGTTGATCAAAGAATTCATGGGTCGGGCGGCGCCGATCACTGAATCCTGATTATTAAGGGATTATCTACCGATTTACGAGATTCTAGCTTGACAAAATAATTGAAAACCACAAGGGTCTCGAAGCGAACCGAATAGCATGATTCGACCGGACAAGGGGTACTAAAGTCTCTGGTCGAATAAACCCGAATAGGAGTTAACAATGAGTGAGCAAGCTACGGGTGAGGCGCCAACTGCCCTCACCCCACGTTTGGTCTTCGACAAAGCTCTCGTGGAGGAGTCCGTTCCGGCCTTCCTCCGCAAGGAACGTGGCGAGCCGCGGGAACCAGGGGATCCGGAGAAGCCCATCGTCGTTCAAGAGCCTGAAGTCGCCGCCGCGGTGACCGAACCCGTCAATCACCAGTCTGAAGATCGGCTGGAAGATCTGGTTGAGGCGCCGGCAGAAATCACCGAAGAGGTGTCGGCTCCCGAAGCCGATGCCGAAGCCAGGGAAGAGGATCCCATCGAGGGCCAGAACCTGGACGAACTGTCGGTCGAAGATCTGCAGCGTCAGCAGGAGGAGATCAACCGCAAGATCCAGGAGAAGCGCCAGGCTGAGAAGCAGAGCGTCATTGCCCAGATCGTCGAGGTGGTCAACACCTACAAGATCCCGGTCGACGAACTCGTCGAAGCCCTGGGCGGCCTGAAGGTCAAGCGCAAGGGCGTCAAGGCCAAGCCGAAGTACCAGGATCCGGTCTCCGGAGCCATCTGGTCCGGCCGCGGCAAGGAGCCTGCCTGGATCAAGGGCAAGAACCGAGCTCCCTTCGAGATCAAGTAATCCGCCTGACGAGGCGGCTAGGGTGCATCATCCGGTCTGAGGTCGCTCTTCGGACGCAGTCCAGCCTGTGAGGCCTGGTCACCCGCTACTATCACCCGCCGGGTCAGCAACGCTTTCGGATAGGCGCCAAGTGACCCGGCATTTCTTTGCCTGGCTCCAACCCACGAGCATATTTTATGAATATCCAGATCCAGCCCAGCACCGCCTACAATCTCAATGACGGCCAGAAGGCCGCGGCAGATGCTTTCCTCGAGTTCCTGTTCAGCGACGACAAGGAGTTCATCATCTCGGGTCCGGCCGGCGTCGGCAAGACCTACCTGATGAACTACATCATCGACAACACGATGCCGCGCTACCTCGAGATGTGCAAGCTGCTCGGCATCAAGCCGGAATACACCGAAGTCGTGATGACGGCGACCACCAACAAGGCGGCCGAGGTGCTCGGCAAGGCCACCGGTCGGCCGACCCAGACGACGGCATCGTTCTTCAACCTGACCGTCAAGAACGACTTCAAGACCGGCGAGACATTCCTGCAGCAGACCTCCAAGTGGAAGGTCCACCAGAAGCTGATCATCTTCATCGACGAATCCTCGATGATCGACACAGGTCTCTGGCGCATGCTCCACGACGGAACCATGGACTGCAAGCTGGTCTATGTCGGCGATCGCCACCAGCTGGCTCCGGTGAACGAGGACCTGTCCCCGATCTACAAGCGCGACTCTCCCATGGTCGAGCTGTTGCAGCCGGTCCGCAACGTCAACCAGCCGGCGCTGATGGCTATCTGCCAGCAGCTGCGCGACACCGTCGCCACCGGAACCTTCAAGCCGATCAAGCCGGTGCCTGGTGTCATCGACCTGTTCGATGGCCCGCAGATGCAGGCCGAGATCGACCGGACCTTCATGAAGCAGAACTCGACGGCCCGAATCCTGGCCTACACCAACAAGCGGGTGATCGAGTACAACGACCACATCCGCAGCATGCGCAACCTGCCGGCGTCGTTCCAGCCAGGCGAAGTCCTGGTCACCAACTCGGTGCTCCACCATCGTCACGGCAACATCGCGATCGAGATGGAAGTCGAGGTGCTCAACAACCACGGCGCCAACCGTGTCATGATCGACGAGGAACACGATGTCAGCCTCGACATCGAAGTCCTGGATCTGCGCGATCAGTTCGGTGACGTCTACCAGCATGTCGCCCTGCCGACCAACCGCAAGCATTTCGACGATCTCGTCAAATACTATGGTCGGGTGAAGAACTGGACGAGAATGTTCTATCTCAAGAACAATTTTGCCGACCTCCGGCCTCGTGATGCGGCCACTGTCCACAAGTCTCAAGGGTCCACCTACGAGACAGTCTTCGTGGATCTTGGTAATATCAGCACATGCAATATTCCGAGCCAGACGGCCCGGATGCTCTATGTTGCGTTTTCACGGGCTCGGAGCAGGGTTGTCCTTTATGGAGACCTTGCAGCCAAGTATGGAGGTCTCGACCTCTCGTAAGGAAAGGATCGAACCATGGCCATAGGACAGCATGGCGACCACCGTCTGTTCACCAACGTGATGACCCTCCTGAAGCTGTTGTTCGAGAGGGAAGAGGCCCAGCTCGCCAAGCGTGAGCTGGGCATGGTTTCCAGGAACACCGCTCTCGGCGGATCGACAGACGGCTTCCGCCATATGGGCGAGATCTATTCCGAGCTCACCGGCGCCAGCCGTCAGCGGGGCAAATACGGCCTGCTGCATCCGAGCCTGGTCGGCGAGATGGATGCCATCCTGGCCGAGCGCAAGACCGTCAACTACGACAAGGACCGCATCCGCCAGGCCTTCACTCTGGTGTTGCGGGACTGCCGGACATGGCAGGACATGCGTGATGCACTGCCCAATTGCGTCAAGGATCTGATCCCCGAGTGCCGCCACCTGGCTCGAACCAGGGAGGAAGCATTCACCTTGGCAGATAATCCCAGATCATATACACAGTATATGCAGTTGCGCGAAAAGATCGAATTTTACGTCG
Source organism: Mesorhizobium sp. M4B.F.Ca.ET.058.02.1.1 (assembly GCF_003952505.1). Taxonomy (NCBI): domain Bacteria; kingdom Pseudomonadati; phylum Pseudomonadota; class Alphaproteobacteria; order Hyphomicrobiales; family Phyllobacteriaceae; genus Mesorhizobium; species Mesorhizobium sp. M4B.F.Ca.ET.058.02.1.1. The sequence goes on from NZ_CP034450.1 coordinate 1,859,089, forward strand.
CGGCCAGACTGCTTTACTGAGAAAATCCAGGAAGAAAATGCGGTATTTGACCCTCGGCTCCGAGGAACGGAGCTCCTATCGAATTTGCATTCTCGTCAACGATATCCGAAAGGATGAGATCCTCAAGCACTACATCAAGCCCTATGGCCTCAGCGAGGCCGAGATCATCGTCATCGATCTGCACCAGGCTCCGGGCAAGAAGAAGACGCCGGCGGCCGAGATGAAGGCCTACATCCAGGAGGAGCTGGCTCCGACTCTTGCCGACCTCAACGTCAAGTACCTGCTCGTCGCCGATGGTGAGTATTTCAAGACTTTCACCAAGGCCAAGACGGTCGACAAGGCGATCGGCTATGTGCTCGACACCGAGTTCGGCGACTGGAAGGTCGCCTACGTGCCCAACTACCGCACGGTCTTCTACGATCCGGTCAAGGTGACCCAGAAGATCGAGCTCGGCATCAATGCGCTGAAGAGCTGGCGGACCGGCACCTACCGGGATCCAGGCGTCGACATCATCAAGTTCGCCGAATATCCCCAGACCATCGAAGAGATCAGCGACTGGCTAGATCGTCTCCTGGAGATGGACAAGGATCTGGCGATTGACATCGAGGGCTTCTCGCTGAAGCACTACGATTGCGGTATCGGCACGATCTCGTTCGCCTGGTCGAAGACCGAAGGCATCGCCTTCCCGGTCGACTACGAACCCATCCCCGGCGCCACGGAAGCGCCATTCGGCCGCAACGTCAGGAATGAACTGGTCCGAGCACTGCTCCGGGAGTTCTTCCGCAAATATCTGCGCAAGGCGGTTTATCACAACATCGCCTTCGACGTTTACGTCCTGATCTACCAGCTGTTCATGGATGACCTGCTCGACAACGAGGGGCTCCTGCGCGGCCTGGAGATCATGCTCCGCAACTGGGACGACACCAAGCTCATCTCCTACCTGGCTACCAACAGCTGCGCCGGCAACCGGCTCAGCCTCAAGGACCAGGCCCAGGAGTACGCTGGCGACTATGCCCAGGAGGAGATCAAGGACATCACCAAAATACCCCTGCCGCAGCTCCTCCAGTACAACCTGGTCGACGCTCTCGGCACCTGGTTCGTTCATGAGAAGAACCACCCGAAGATGGTCGCTGACCAGCAAATTGACATCTACGAAACCATCTTCAAACCAGCCATCGTGGACATCGTCCAGATGCAGCTCACCGGAATGCCGATGGACATCGAGCAGGTGAAGCTGGTCAATCAGGCGCTGGAAGGCATCCGTGGTGATGCCTCAGATCGGATGCTTCAGCTGCCAATCATCCGAAAGTTCGAGTACATGCGCCTCGAAGCCTACACGAATCTCAAGAATTCCGAGTGGGTTAAGAAGCGCATGACCATTGCAGAAATGGCTCAGCTCGCCCAGGAGAGCGAAAACGTCCGCAAGGAGGTGACGTTCAATCCGAATTCGGGCAATCAGCTGCAGCAGCTTCTCTACGAGGTTATCGGTCTTCCTGTCATTGATTATACCGATAACAAGCAGCCCGCCACCGGTGGCAAAACCCTCAAGAAACTCGTAAATCACACCTCGGATCCAGAGGTGAAGAATTTGCTCGAAGCGCTCATGGACTTCATGGCGGTCGAGACGATCCTCACCAACTTCATGCCACACTTTCTCAATGCGCGGCTGGGTCCGGATGGTTGGCATTGGCTCTTTGGATTCTTCAATCTTGGCGGAACCGTCTCAGGACGGTTGTCGTCGAGCAAGGTGAATCTCCAGAACCTGCCGGCCAACGTCGACATGGCTTTGTCGGAAGCCTTGCTGGCGAAATTCCCGATCCTGGCACCGTTCGTAAAAGACGGAAAGCTTAGTCTTGGGAAGTTCATCAAGAGCTGCTTTGTGGCACCTCCAGGCTGGTTCTTCTGTGGCATCGACTTCGCCTCACTAGAGGACCGGATCTCGGCACTCACCACGAAGGACCCGAACAAGCTTAAGGTTTACACCGATGGCTACGACGGCCATTCAATGAGAGCTTATGCTTATTTCGGCGATCAGATGCCCGACATCGTGGATACGGTGGAGAGCATCAACACGATGGCTGATAAGGACCACGAGAACAGCAAGAAATATGGACCTCTTCGACAGGAATCGAAGACACCTACGTTCCTGCTGACCTATGGCGGCACCTACATCGGCATCATGCAGCAGCTCGGCTGGGACGAGGCAAAGGCCAAATCGGTCGAGTCCAGCTACCATGAACTCTACAAGGTCTCCGACGACTGGGTGAAAGCCAAGATCGTCCAGGCTTGCAAAGATGGATATGTCACCGCGGCCTTCGGGCTTAGGGTCAGGACGCCAATGCTTCACCAGGTCGTGCTGGGCACTTCCAAGACGCCTTTCCAGGCTGAAGCGGAGGGCAGGACGGCCGGCAATGCATTGGGACAGTCCTGGTGCCTGCTCAATTCCCGAGCAGGCTCCGAGACCATGAGTCAGGTCAGGAAGAGCGAGTTCAAACACTCGATCAAGCCCTGCGCCCAGATCCACGATGCCCAATACTATCTGGCCCGGGACAACGTCGACGTCATCGAACGCCTCAACAAGTGGGTGGTGAAAGCCTGTCAGTGGCAGAACCATCCCGACATCTGGCACGACGAGGTGAAGCTTGGTGGCGAGTTCGGTATTTTCTACCCGAACTGGAGCCATGAGGCAGTTATCCCCAACGATGCTACATCGTCGGAAATCTACGCCGCCTTCGAAAAGCACATCCACAAGCTGAACGGAAAACCAGCTCAAAAGCTTGCTGCATAAGGATCAGGGGCCGGGAGGGAAACTTCCCGGCCTCATTATCTTTGAATATCCCACAATAAAATGTGGGCCAAAATCGAGATAACCGCCTTTCATAAAAACCGCGAAGGTTTATGAGTCGTGCCAACAACGACTCTCTGATCGGGATCTCGGAACCCCAACCGACACATCGTAGTGGATTTGCTCTGGCTTTTATTATCAAGCCGGATTAGGTTCATTATGTTTCAAAATATCTGGAGATAATGCCTATCATGTCCGACAAGATTCATTTCTGGCTCGTGGCCGCCCAGGTTGTGGTGGTCAATCCCAAGACCGGAGACCAGCGGGTCAGCCTCAACGCGTTGCTGACCACCAAGGAGAACTACATCGCCCGGCTCGACCTGGCCAATGCCCAGAAGGCCGTGCTCGGCCGCTTCAGCCAGACCGCCGAGCTGGGCAAGGATGACCAGGTCGCCGACGTCTTCACGGTGAGCATCAGCCATCTCGGCCACATGACGCCGGACGAGTTCCATGCCGGCTTCAACGATGCTCCCGCAGCTCCTGCCGCGGCGAACCAGGTCAACTGACATGAACGCCCCGGTCAAGAACCAGGAGTTCAAGGCGGACGGCGGCAAGCTCTTGCCGTCGCTCCTGCTGGAGGGCGTGCCAAGAGCCCTCATGCTGATCATCGCCGTCCTGTCCTACGGCGCCCAGAAATACGAGGCACACAGCTGGAAGCGTGTCGAGGCATATCGCTACAAGGACGCCAAGCTCCGGCACATGTTCGACGAGCTCGCCGGCCTCGGTATCACCGACCCGGAGAGCGGTCTGTTGCACCTGGCCCACGAAGCCTGCAACATCCTGTTCCTGCTGGAAATGAAACTCATGAATCTGCCGGCCGACGAGTTCCAGCAGCTTCTGCGCTTCAATGCGCCTCCGATGGATCACAAGGTCGCCGCGGCAAAAGCCGAAGCTGAAGCCCAGCTGATGGACCTCTCGAAAATCCTGACCTGATTTTCAAATTATTATTGCAATAATGCGCCAAGGGGATATTCTTCAATCCCCTTGGTGAGATGCGCCCAAAATCCACCAGATAATCCCCTTCGAGGAAAACATGCGCCTGACAAATGTACACGGCCTTAGCTTGCCGTTGGCGGTTTGGCTGCTCCACGATGAGTACGACTACATCGACGAGCCCAATTACATCTCGGCCACCAGCCTGCTGAAAAGCACCCGCCAGCTGGTCCTGTCGCGCCGGGTGAACCATGAAGAGAGGGAGGTCGACATCTCGGCTTTCCTGGCTTCCAGCATGGGAACCGCCATCCACGATTCGATCGAGAAGGCGTGGACCAAGTCCGGCCGCTGGGCGATGAAGAAGCTGGGCTACCCGGACCACATCGCCGAGAACATCTGCGTCAACCCGTCCGAGGAACAGCTGCTCGCCAACACGGCGCTGATCCCGGTGTGGATGGAACAGCGGGCCTTCCGCGATATCACGGTCAACGGCGTCACCTACAAGATCGGTGGCAAGTTCGACCTGGTTCTCCAGGGACGCCTGTTCGACGCCAAGTCGACTTCGGTGTTCGCCTATCTCCTGGGTCGCAAGGACCAGGACTACGCGCTCCAGGGCGGCATCTATCGCTGGCTCAATCCTGAGCTCATCACCGACGAGCACATCTTCATCCAGTTCATCTTCACGGACTGGCAGAAGGCCCGAGCCCGTGGTGATGCGGATTATCCGCAGACCAAGGCGATCGAGTATCCGGTGCTCATGCCCTCCCTGGAGGAGACCGAGCGGTTCATCCGGAACAAGCTCACCGAGATCCAGAAATACGCCAACTCGCCGGACGAGGAGATCCCCTACTGCACCGACAAGGAGCTGTGGCGCGGAGAGACCGTCTACAAATATTACTCGGACCCGAGCAAGACCAGCGGCCGATCCACCAAGAACTTCGACGACAAGTCCGAAGCCCATGCCTTCATGGCATCCAAGGGCGGCAAGGGCATCGTTGTCGCAGTCGCCGGTGAGGTCAAGGCTTGCGAATGGTGCCCGGCGTTCAATGCCTGCAAGCAAAAGGATCAATACTTTGTCTCTTGACCTCTCAACCGTCGATCACCATCCGGCCCTGGAGGAGATCGTCGATATCCTTTGCTCGAAGACCCAGAACACCGACCGCGGCTTCTTCCGGACCGAGGTCGCCTACTTCATGGGCAAGATGGCATCGACCATGCGGGCCACGATCCAGACCAAGGACCGTGGCGAGATGCCGGTGAACATCTATGCGCTCGCCCTGGCCACTTCCGGCTACGGCAAGGGCCACTCGGTCGGCATCATGGAGGAGGAATTCCTCAAGGGCTTCAAGACCCGCTTCATGGAAGATACCTTCCCGGTGGTCGCCGACCAGAACCTGTGGGTGATCGCCAACAGTCGGGCTGCCCGCAACGGCACCGACCAGCAGGAGGAATACGACAAGGCTGCGAAGGAATTCCGCCAGGCCGGCGCCTATCCCTTCACCTTCGACTCCGGCACCCCGCCGGCGGTCAAGCAGCTGCGCCAGAAGCTCCTGATGGCCACCTGTGGCTCAGTCAACCTGCAGATCGATGAGATCGGCTCGAACCTGCTGCAGAACGCCGAGCTGCTGATCCTGTTCCTGGAGCTCTACGACCAGGGCCTGGTCAAGCAGAAGCTGACCAAGAACACGGCCGAGAACCAGCGGGCCGAGGACATGGAAGGCAAGACGCCGACCAACATGCTGCTCTTCGGAACGCCGTCGAAGCTGTTCGATGGATCCAAGACCGAGGAGGAGTTCTATTCCTTTCTCGAGACCGGCTATGCCCGTCGCTGCCTGTTCGGCTACGGCGTGCAGAACAGCCGTGCCCACCAGAACCAGACGGCGGAAGAGGTCTTCAAGTCGCTCACCCAGACGGGTGTCGATGCCGCCGTCACCAAATGGGCTCGCCACTTCTACACGCTGGCCGACCCGGCGGTGTTCGGCTGGAAGATGGAAGTCCCCGACTCGGTCTCGATCGCGGCTCTCGCCTATCGCATCGAATGCGAAAAGCAGGCCGAGAAGATGGCCGATCATGAGGAGATCAAGAAGGCCGAGCTGTCGCACCGCTACATGAAGGCGCTCAAGCTCGCCGGCGCCTATGCCTTCGTCGATGGATCCACCGAGATCCTGATGGAGCATCTGTCATCGGCGATCAAGCTGGTCGAGGAGTCCGGGGCTGCGTTCCAGACCATCCTCAACCGCGAGAAGACCTACGTGAAGCTGGCCAAGTACATCGCCGGCATCGGCACGGAAGTCACCCATGCCGATCTCCACGAGGCCCTGCCGTTCTACAAGTCGAGCCAGGCGGCGAGGAACGAGATGATGACCTTGGCGACAGCCTGGGGCTACAAGAAGCACATCATCATCAAGAAGTCGTTCGCCGACGGCATCGAGCTCTTCAAGGGCGAGACGCTGAAGGAGACTGACCTCGACAAGATCGTCGTCTCCTACTCGAACCACTGGGCCTACAACTACCTGCCCGAGGAGGTGCCGTTCGACAAGCTGCACATCCTCACCCAGACGGCCGACTTCCACTGGGCGAACCACCACTTCAAGGGCGGTCACCGCTCGGAGGAGAACGTGCTGGCTGGCTTCAACATGATCGCCATCGACGTCGACGGCGGGGCTTCGCTCCATCAGGCTCACGAGCTGATGAAGGAGTTCAAGTTCCTCACCTACACGACCAAGCGTCATTGCGACGAGGAGAACCGCTTCCGGCTGATGATGCCGATCAACTACCGCCTCGAGCTCGACCACGACGAATACAAGGAGTTCATGAACAACATCATGGACTGGCTACCGTTTGCGACCGACGAGTCGGCCAACCAGCGAGCCAAGAAGTGGGAAAGCTTCGCCGGCGGGCAACATCACTACAACCTGGAGGGCGAGATCCTCGACGTGCTGAACTTCATCCCGAAGACCAGCCGGAACGAGCTCTACAAGAAGTCGAGCCAGGACCTTGGTTCCCTCGACAACCTGGAACGCTGGTTCGCCTCCAGGATCGCCACCGGCAACCGCAACAACCAGATGATCAAGTACGCCCTGTGCCTGGTCGATGCTGGTTGGGATCTGCCAGCGGTGCAGGCCCAGGTGCATGCGTTCAACAAGAAACTGTCGGACAGCATGACCGAGCAGGAGATCGATTCTACAATTTTGGTCACCGTGGCGAAACGCTTTCAACAGCAAAACGCATGACGATGATCGAGATCTTCAACGGCCGATACTCTGTTGACGAAGACGGTAACGTCTATTCTCTGCGAAATAATGCGGGGAATAGACGGGCTGCTCCTAAATTGATGAAGCTGCGTCTGTCCAAAGAAGGTTACCTAACAGTGACCTTAACCACCGATACCGGGCGCCTATTCTGCCAGGTTCATCGATTGGTTGCTCAGGCTTTTATCCCCAATCCGATGAACAAGCCGGAGGTAAACCACAGGGACGGGATCAAGATTCACAACCGTAAGACCAATCTCGAGTGGGCTACGGAGAGTGAGAATGCACAGCACGCATTCCAACTCGGCCTTCGCGTCGGCAATCCGACCTGGGCAGGGAAAATCAATGCGGATTGTCCCAACAGCAAACCAGTCAACCAACTGGGTTTGGACGGGCAGTTGATCCAGACCTTTCCTTCGATGGCTGAAGCTCGCCGGCACGGGTTCTCGCAAGGGAACATCAGCATGGTGATCTCAGGACAACGAGATCATCACAAAGGGTTCAAATGGGCCTTTGCTTGAAGAAGGCTTGAGCAATCGAGCCTTCTTTTCTGGCTCGATTATCTCCAATAATCCGCAACTAAATCGAGGTTAATATGGCAGAAACAAACGACCAGCTGGTGCTGGTGTCGGGCTTCTCCGGCACCGGCAAGAGCGCCAGTCTGCGCAACATCAAGGATCAGGAACAGTGGATGTACCTGAACACCGAGGCCGGCAAGCGATTGCCGTTCCGGAACCAGTTCAAGAACTTCCGCATCTCCGATCCCTATCAGGTGCTGGAAGGCTTCGATCACGCGATCGCTAACCCGGACAAGTTCAAGGGTGTCATCGTCGACTCAGTGACGTTCCTCATGGACATGTACGAGTCGGTCTACGTGCTCGGCGCCAACGACACCCAGAAGGCCTGGGGCAACTTCGCCCAGTTCTTCAAGGAGCTGATGCAGCAGAAGGTGGTGCAGTTCGGCAAGCCGACGATCGTCACCGCCCACCTGCTCGATAAGCTCGACTCCACCAAGTACGAGCTGAAGACCGAGGTGCCGATCAAGGGTGCGCTGAAGAACAACGGCGTCGAAGCCTACTTCTCGACCGTGGTGTCGACCAAGAAGGTGTCGCTGCTGGAGCTGGAGAAATACGGCTCCGACCTGCTCACCATCACTGACGAAGACCGGGAGCTGGGCTTCAAGCACGTCTTCCAGACCCGGATCACCAAGGAAACGACCGGGGAACGCATCCGGTCGCCGATGGGGATGTTCACCAAGGAGCAGACCTTCATCGACAACGACTGCCAGCTCCTCCTGGATCATCTGGCAAAGTTCTACGCCAACTGATCCAGAAACCGCAAAACCAACCTGAACTAAACCACTGAAAGGACTACCAAATGTCGAATCTCTTCGGCGGACTGACCACCGACGGTCTCGAGGAAACCCAGGACCGTCTCGGCGGGTTCCGGATCCACGATTCCGGCCCGTACACCGGCACCATCAAGGCGGCTTACGCCGGCGCGGCTGCCAGTTCCAAAGCCCAGTCGATCACCGTGATCCTCGCCACCGACGATGCCGGCGAGTATCGCGAGACATTCTGGATCACCAACAAGAACGGTGAGAACTTCTTCACCAAGGACGGCAAGAAGCAGCCGCTGCCGGGCTTCACCCATGTCGACGACATGTGCCTGGTCACGACCAACAAGCCCCTCGCCGCCCAGGCGACCGAGGAGAAGGTCATGAACATCTATGACCCGGACCAGAAGAAGGAAGTGCCGAAGGGCGTCCAGATGCTGGTCGAGCTGCTCGGCAAGAAGGTCACCTTCGGCATCCTCAAGGAGCTGAAGAACAAGCAGGCCAAGAACTCGGCCGGCGTCTACGAGGATACGGCCGACAGCCGTGAGGAGAATGTCACCGACAAGATCTTCCACTACCCGTCGAACCTGACCGTCGTCGAGGCCCGCAAGCAGATCCAGACCCCGACCTTCTACGGCGCCTGGGTCGAGAAGAACAAGGGCCAGACCCGCGATCGTCGCTCGATCAAGGACGGCGTCGGCGGCCAGGCCGGTCGTTCCGGCAAGCCGGGAATGCCTCCCAAGGCCAACGACAGCGCGGCCAAGACCACCTCGCTGTTCGGCGCGTAAGGGGCAGGCAATGCTCATCCCCGTCCTCGGCATGGATCCGGCTCTCGTGAACTGGGGCCTTGCCGAGGCCAACCTCTGCTTGAAGACTGGCGTGCTTTCGACCCCCACCTCACCCTGATCCATCCGGAGGAGTTGAAGGGCAAGCAGGTGCGCCAGAATTCAAACGACCTGCACCGGTCCGAGCAGCTCTCGGCTCCGGTGTTCGCCGCGGCACGCAAGGCGAAGGTCATCTTCGCCGAGGTGCCTGTTGGTTCGCAATCAGCCAGGGCGATGGCCAGCTACGGCATCTGTGTCGGCATCCTGGGAGCTCTCCGGGCAGCAGGGCATCAGGTGATCGAGGTCACCGCCACGGAATCGAAACTGATTTTCACAGGGGACAAGAACGCCACCAAGCGAGATATGATCGACAGGGCGGTCGAGCTTTACCCTGATGCGAATTTTCCGGTGCATGCCGGCAAGATTCCAGATAAAGCTGAACACCTTGCTGATGGGATCGCTGCCATCCATTCGGGCGTGAGAACGCCTGTGTTCCAGAACTTACTCCGACTTTTCCAAGAGGTTTGAACCATGCAGATCAAAATGCGGGCCGTACTGAGCCAGGCTGAGCTCGAGGAGGCCGTGCGCCTGTTCGTGCGTCAGGAGCTCCCGTCGGCCACCGACCAGAACATCACCGTCACCTTCGAGGATGACAAGGACGGCAACCTGACCGCGGCTGTCGACATCGACAGCGCTGATGGTGGCGAAGCTCCGAGCCAGAAGCCGAAGACCACCCGCAAGAAGGCTATTCAGGGCGCCAAGGACGCCACTGTGGTTGCTGAGCAGGCTTCCGAGGAGAAGCCGGCCGAGACTACCGCCAATGTCCAGGAAGAATCGGAGAGCGCTGCTGACGCCTCCAAGGATCTGCCGTGGAAGGAAGATGCCGCCGGCACCGACCAGCCGATCGTCAAGGAAGACAAGCCGGTGACCCAGCCGAACGAGATCCCGGCCGAGACCACCAAGATCTTCCCGGATGCGGTTTCGTCGGCTGCACCGTCGGCACCGAAGCCCGACACGGCTGCCGCTGCCAAGTCGCTCTTCGCCAACCTGACGAAGCCGACCCAGTAAGCCATGGCGGTCATCAAGGCGCTGCTCATTGCAGCGCTGGTCACCTTGGGATTATTCATCATAATCGTGTGGATAATCCCATTAATGACTTTCCTGTTAATCTTCGCTGGTATAGCGGTTATCGCCTACGGGATTCTCAGGGAAGACAAAGCGATCAGCAGGCCCCCCTAGAGGGGGCCTTTTCATTCGGGGAAACCAATGAACCTGTATCACTGGGCGGCCGCCAGCTGCCTCAAGGAGTATTCGGCCGGCGACATCATCGTCATGGCCGAGACGATCGAGGATGCTCGACAGAAGGCCTACAGACACGCCGATATCTGGATCAGAGATCAGCGGGCCTGGTGGTTCAACTTTGACGGCTCAATCGACCGCGAGATGTGGCAGGACAGCTATGACGGCTTTTATCGCCTGCTCAAGGAAGATCTGGCCCAGGAACCAGACTTGATAACCCCTGGTGTCGTCTTCATTCGGGGGTCCGAGTGAGCGGAAACAGCTGCCGGCTCGGCGCCATGAAGGATGCCAAGATCGGTGTCGCAGCCATCTGCCAAGAGAAGGCCTACGTCGTCTTCAACAATGGCGTCCAGTTGCCGATCACCCGCTGGCTCAATGCCGACAAGCAAACCTGTCACATCGGCGAGGAGCCTCGCCATTACGAATTCGGAGATGAAGAACACGGCTATGGCACAGGCAGTTACGACGCCTATGACATGCCGTCCTGGGAGCACCACTGATGCAAGTTCCACTGCCTTGGTCGCCGGCTGACCGCTATATCGTCCTATCGCCCAGCCAGAGGATCGCCCGGGATATTCTCTGGGTCGACCATCAGATCAATCCCAGGCTACCGATCCTGAGATTCTTCGGTCGGGTCGATTCGCTCCGCGGCTATCGCAACATGCCGGTCCTGACCCTGGATCCTCATCTCGAGTTCCGCCAGAGAGACCGTGACGAGCTCAACATCCTGTTCGCCTATAGCAACATCCGGAGCTGGAAGTCCGAAGACTTCCAGCATCTCAAGGATCTCAGTGGATCAAATTGATCCAGGGGTTGAGCCGGAAGGCATGCAATCCCATGCTCGGGCCGATCGAGTAGCCCAGCTTGCCGTCATTGAACAGCGCCAGCGCATTGTCGGCCACCGGTGAACCGATGTCCCCGATCAGCGGGAAGTTGGGCACGGCGGTCATCAGCAGCGAACGCAACGGGTTGTGGCGCAACATGTAGGCAGCTTCCTTCATGATGCGGAGCTTGTAGTTGTAGAACCACAAGAGACCCATGCTCTCGAGATACTGACGGCCGCGGCCGGCGAGCTTGTTGTAGTTGACGAACGCCTCGTTGACCTGGGCGATCGCCTCATGCTTGCCGACCTTCTTGCGGCCGCTCAGGTGGTCATAGAGGATCGCCTTGCCGACGAAGTCGCCATACTGCACCGCACGAGCCAGGCCCTGGAACAGCGCCGTGTCGCGCGTGACCAGCGCATAGCGGGCCGGGGTCTTGAGACCATCGGGCAGCGAGTTGACCTTGCGCTCGACATAGCTCTGCCATTTGCCGTCGGCGATCGCCAGATCCTCGGCCGTGACCTGGCCATTCGAGATGGCCGAGAACTCGCCTGCCTCGATCAGCGGCCAGATCGACATGCGCTTGTAGCTGTCCTGCAGCGAGCGGATCTCGGTCTCGAGCTTGCGGATGGCAACCAGGTCATTCTTGCCCTTGGCCGCCCTGAGCTCTGCCTCGGCCGAGATCTCGCGGCCGCGGCGCTTGATGTAGGCATTGATCTCGGCGGTCTTGGCCGGAACACCCTTCAGCACCTCACGAAGCGGGACACCGCGGTTGAGCAGCTGGAACATGTTCGAGACCATGTTGGCCGCCGGCACGATCACCGACTTGACCACGATCAGGGTCTTGGCATTGGCCACCACCGACTGGATGTTCTTTTCCGAACCAACCAGGATCGAATAGGCGTTGTTGCCAAGGATGCCGGCAGCGAGCTTCTCGAACTCGGTGGCGACAGTCGGCTTCCACCGGGTCTTGCCGGTGAACAGATCTCCGACCGAAGCCTGGCGGGCGCCGAAGGTATCGAGCAGCATATCACGACGGACCCAGAACTGGTCCGGCCCGAACACCTGCTTGATGTAGTCGCGGCTCTGCTTCGGGATCAGGCGTTCAGCCTCGATCAGGATGCGATCGTCGGTCCTTGGATCGAGTCTGGCGATGTTGACGAACTCGTTCCTGCGGCCTTCACGCTGGCCTTTCTGCCAGAGCTGATGCAGCGTGTCGACGAGCTCCTCATTGACCTGCTTTGCCAACAGCTCCTCGACCTGGCGACCACGCCAGACACCGATCATCTGCGCCAGATCCGTCGAACGGTTGAGGCTGATCAGCTTGCTGGGATCGGCCGCACGCTCGAAAGCCACGATCCGGCCGGCATTGTCGTAGACCGGCAGGAGATTTTCCCTGGTAGCCGTCTGGTTCGCCAGCTGGCGTTCGACCAGGCGCACCATCTGAGCGTCGTCGATGCGACCGGCCATGACCTCGCCGACCGTATAGCCGGTCTCGGGATCGACGCCCGAAGCTGTCTGATGGACGGTCTGCAGCACACCCTGACTGAACGGAGCCCGACCGGAGACCGGTGCGAAATAATAAGACCGGTTGCCGAGCACACGATCGGCAGAGGAACCAGTGTAGGCTGACAGGCGCTTGTAGCCGCGGCCTACCAGGTGAGCATGCTCGCTGTCGGAAGCGATGAGCAAGGATCCGCCGCTCTGGTTCTCCGAAGGGATATGTCCCTTGTAGTGATTGAACAACGCTGCCGTGGTTGAGCGTGCCTTGGCGAGCTCATCCGTGCGCTGGCCGACCAGGTAGTTGTTGACGAACTCGACACCATCCTTCTGGTTCCGGATCAGATCAGCGACCATGTCCCTGGATTGCTGGTCCGTCTGCTCGATGGCATAAAGCGTGACCAGGCGGTCGAGGTCATCGACCATCGACTGAGCCGGCGTCAGGTTCCTGACACCCGCAACCGAGAAGGCAGCAATCGCATGAGCATTCCGAAGGAGCTGTGGGCCGTGTTCCCCGGTCACCATGAAGTGAGCGAGCTGCTTTGCTTTCACCAGGAACCGTTGATCGTAAGTCTGTTCAAGGGCCTGAATTTCGGCATTCCGGCGGGCTTCACTGCTTACGAGCTCAAGGCCACCCACGATCCCGTGGCGCCCATGGAGTGCCGCGAGATCCGTCTTTCCAAGCACCTTATAGAGTGCGGTCCACTGGGCAGCTGACACCGGCCGGGTGAAGGCACTGGCCAGCTTCTCCGGGAGCAGGTCACGGAACTGCTGACGGGTCTGCTGCACCTCGGCCCGGACCTTCGAGATCATGTCGAAGACCGGCGCATTCTCACGGGTGCGGCCGACGACATCGGCAACCAGTTCCTTGATCGGGTTCAGACCCTCCCGGCGGTTGAGCCAGGAGACGACACCGAGAGCTGCCTCTTCGGCCCGAGCCTCGTTGATCATGGTGGCCGCGGCATTGACCAGGCGGGCGCCGGCGCGAACGACAGGGCTGCTGCTGGTCTGCACGACCTGGCGGCTCTTCAGCACGGCCTTCTCGCTCAGGTTCTGCGCCGCATCGGCGACGTAGTTGTTGAGCTTGTCGAGACCGTTCTCGGTGGTGCGCTCGATGAAGGTCCGCTGGTCGCCGACGTTCTCGATCATCGCCATCATCAGGCTGTCGAGAGCATCGCGGACATTGGTGTCGTTACGCTTCTCGCCCGACAGAACCAGGGAGAGCCGATCCATGCCGGCGTTGCCCAGGTTGTCGATCGCCGCGTCCAGCGTCTTGGCATTGTCCTTGATCGTCTCCGGCTTCTTCATGCCGGCGAGGATCTTGCGGAACCTGTCACTGGTCATGGCGAGCGAGATGAACGAGCTCATCAGCGAGGACCGGCCATGCTTGTCGGTCTCGTTGATGTAGAGGCCGTTCAGCGCATCGAACATCTGCTGCGCATGGTAGGCGTCAGCCTGGTCGTTCGGATCGTTGTTCTCGCGGAAGTCCGTGACCTTCAGCGACTTGATGACGTCGGCGTAGATATCCTCCATCCGCGAAAGCGAATTCGGGTTCAGCTGCACCTCGGTCGCCAGGGTCGCCTGGATCATGGTGAAGGTGGTCCACGCCTGCATGTTCCCGAGATCCGGGAAGTAGGCAGCAAACGACGTGGCGATGTCGGCGGCCGACTGCTTGGCATCATCGAGCTCACGAGCACGAACCAGGCGCTGGTGATGACCGGTCAGATCCTGGCCGCCCTCGTTCATCCAGGCAACCACCTTCTGGCTCAGCCGCTGGCGGATGGCCTTCAGCCGATCGCTGGTGCCGAAGTAGCGGGACTGGTACAGCGCCGTCGTGGCGAAGTCCTGCTTGAGCAGCTCCACCTGGCTCGGCGTAGCCATCAGGATCCTGGTGTTGAAGCGCAGGTTCGACAGGATCGAGTCACCAACGCGAGGACCTTTGTTCTCGCCACCCCAGATCAGCGCCTTGAGCGCACGAAGCGCATCGCCGACGATCCGGAACAGCGGGTTCTTGACCTTGGTCTTCTGAGCCAGCGTGGCCAGGTTCTCATTGCCCAGCACCCAGGCCATGAACTCGTTCAGCGCCTGAGCGTCACGACCTGCACGCTGATGCTGCAGGATCGCATTCTCGGCCGCACGGCGGGCGCCATAGCCGGCTGCATTTTCGTTGCCATAGTCGAGAGCGAGCCACTCATCCATCAGACCCTCGATGCGGGTGATCGCATCACGCTCTTCCTTGGAGAGCAGCGTCGGGTCGGCATAGAAAGCGTTCACCTTGTCGAAGGTGGCGGCGTGGATCAGCTCGTGGACGATGGTCTCGGCCGACTGGTTCGGGATGAGGATTATCTTGGAAATCGGATCGTATTTTCCAAAGAAATCCTGATCGCTCGGGGTAGCCCGATCAGCGTTGTAAACACCTTCCCAGGCGCGCAGCTGGGCACTGTTGCCCAGCACCAGACGATGTTCGGACTTCTCCAACAGCTTCACGGCCTGGCGCATCATCTCGCGCTGGACCGGGGTCAGCTTGTTGTAGAGCGACTTGAACAGGCCGGTCAGATCCGAGCCAGTGAGCACACGGGCACCGGTCTCATCTGCAGCACCGACTTCTGCGGCCGCGGTCAGAATGGTCTCATCCCCCTGCTCGATGGCGGTCTTGCCGGCTTCCTTCAGCCGGGACTCGGCGAGCAACTCTTGGTAGCGGGCATTCATCGCTTCCGCAATGGTCGCAAGATCGGCTTCCGGATCCAGCTCGACCGAACCTTCGTTGACGAACGGGCTCTCGGAGCTGGCCATCTGGTCGACCGAAAGCGGGAACTCGGCATACACTTGCCGGCGGATATCGGTCTGCTCGGCCACCTGGTTCAGCTGAGCCAGGACCTGCTGCATGTATTCCTTCGCCTCGTCCGGCGTGAGCAACTCTTCCGGCTTAAGTTCGAACTTGCCGGCCTTGGCTTGCGAAATCTCCTTCAGAGCTTGGTTCTGCGGATCGTTCAACGCACCGCCGGGGAACAGAGCTTCCACCGGGCTGTTGCGCAGGAACTCGGCAAAGCTGTCAGCGACCGAACGCACCGGATTGGTGTTACTCGTCCAGGTCTTGAACACAGCCTCGTTGACGCCGCGGGAATAATCCTCGATGGCGTCGGCCGGCATGTTGAGACCGTCGAAGACGTGCAGCACACGGTTCGCTGCCTCCTGGTTCTGAGCCAGGAAGTTGAGCATCATCTGACCATCGCCCGAGCCAACGGTGAGCGTGGGGATCGAGCTGACGCCTGCCAAGGTCGGGCCATAGACATAGGCCGGTGAAGACAAATCGCCCGTCAGCGAGCGAGCAAAGCTCTCCGGCATCGGGATCTCATATTCCTTGCCGTCGATCGTGATCTTGGAATGGATTACTTTCTCGCTACCGTCCGGCTGGATTTCAGTCCGGGTCAGAAGATCCGACTTTTCACCACCCGACAGGAAATAACCTTGGGTCTTGGTATCGATTATCGGAGAATATACCTGCAGATTTTTCAGAATATCATCCAGATCTTTCTGCGACAGGAATTCCCCCTTGTTGTAGTCGTACTTCGCCGGGTCGCCCTTCATCAGGGCGATGCGGGCAGCAATCTCCTGGATGAACATGCCCTTGAGGATGATCGACTGCAGCTGGGTAGCCTGCTGGATCGCACCGGTGGTCGTGTCGACGTGCTGGGTCACCTTCTCCTGGATCGCATCCCGCATCGGGTCGACCAGGAACATCTTGATGTTGTTACGCAGAGCCTTCAGCTGCTTGCGATCGAGCACGAAATCATGCGGATTGACGACGAGCTCAGCCGACTTGCCGGAAACGAAATAGCCTTTCTTCGGATCCTTACGGACCTGCCTGGAGACCAACTCCTGCAGGTCATCGAGGATGACGGGCAGATCGTTGGCCTGCTTGCCGGGGATCGCTTCGGACAGCTTCTCATAGACGGCGCCGATCAGCTCATCAGCGATCTTGCCGGCAATGCCGTTGGCTCCGGAACCATAGATGGTGATGGTCAGCGGGTTCTTGGTGAGACCGCGCTTGATGGTGAGCGAGTCACCGTCGACCGTCACGTTGGCATCGAGCGCTCCCAGGAGTCGCTTGAATTGCTGGAACAGCGCATACGCTTCCGGCGCATCGGCAGCCAGGGTCTCGTTGAGATCGGCCATATTCCGTTCGGTCTTGGTCGAGCTGTCCTCATAGAGGTCAATCTTGTGGAAGACGCCATCCTCGGACTCGCTATTCAGCGTCTTGCCGAGACGGCCGAAGAACACACCACCCTTGGAGATCTGCTTCAGCCATTGCGGCGTGATCGAGCCAGTGGCCCACAGCATCAACGCATTGATCGGACCGTTGGTCTTGCCGTCAGCTTCTAGATAGTTGGCCGTTTCGAATGCCGACAAATCCTGGCCCTGATCCCCGGCGTTCTCGTAACGAGCCAGGGTGAGTAGGGAATGGATTCCATGCGGCTTGAGCTTTGCCGCCTGCAGCAGCTCGAGCGTGCTGGCCGGAATAGGACCCTTCTTGTCGAGCCAGATCTTGAGCTCTTGAACCAGGGGACGAAGTTCACCGCCCTCGGTCATGGCCGTCTTGATGACAGCCTTGACGACGTCAGCCCGGATTGCCTTCTCAGGCTTGACCCCGGTCTGGTCAGCAATACCCTGGCCGATCGTCATCAGGAACTTGCCGAAATCCGATTCAGAAGGATCCCGTAGATCCAGCTTGGTTCCGGTCGGCATGAAGACCTCACGGGCGAGCTTGTCGGCCTGCGGGTTGGAAAGACCAGCCATTTGCAGGCGGCCCAGCTTGTTGACGTGGTGCTTGTAGTAGGTCGGCGCATTCTCGCCGTGCCGTTTCACCGCGGCCATCTGCTTGGCGACGTTGTTGAACGAGTTCACCAGCTGGCGCTGCAGACCCTTGACCGATTCCCAGTGGGCCTTGTTGAGGCCCATCTCGGTATGCTTGCGGTCGAGATCGCCCTTCTTGTAGGGGCGCTCGCTGAGCAGCGAGACGAAGGCTTCCTCGCCCAGGGCCTGGACGAAGTCAAACACATCATGGTTCGGGAAGTAGGGGGTCTTCTGGACATTGGCCAGCGCCTGCTTCTGCTGGTCCGTGGTCTTGACCGTCGGATTGCGCAGCTGGGTGCCGTCGACTTCCGTCACCGGTTCGCCGATCGAGTAGCTTTCGATCTCCTTGGTCTTGAAGGCCAGGTCGGCAAGCAGCTCGTGGGCGCCATCCAGGCTCTTGATCAGCGCCTTGACGTCACTGGTTCGGACATCGAACCAGACGCGGCCGAACTCCTTGTTGGAGACGGCCGGGAATTTTTCCATTCCCAACTTGATCAGGCCAGCAGCCTCGAGCCCGTGCAAGAGTTCGGCCGCAACACCTTCCGGGATACCGCGGGTGAAATCTTCTTTGACTTCACGATTGGCTTCGACGCCCCAGAATTTGCGGACATGCTCAGCCAGGGTACGCTTCGCAATGTCGACAGAGGTGCCGCGGTTGAAAGCGGTCACCATGTCATCGCTGACATCCTGTTCATCGATGCCCATAAAGCGGGCGACATCGCCCCTCTGAAGCTCTACCGATCGGTCAGCCAGGTTGAGCGCCCAGTCAAGAGCAGCGATAACTGCCGTCTGCATCAACTGGGGGTCATAATCCTCCATGTTCTTTTCGAGCAGGTTGAGGACCCGGGTCTCTTTCCAGCGCGTGACTTCAGTGCCAGCCTCCATTTTGGCCTTCAGGCCGTCTTCCGCCATCTTGGCATCGAGGCGGTCGTACATGTGGCTGAGCGCCTTATTGCCCAGAACCAGGAGACGCTGGAAACCCTTGAGATCATCGGCCGTGATCTTGCTCACGTCGAGACCTTCCGCGAAACCGGACACAGCACGAAGGCTGCCCAGCATACGGTAGAATGCCCGGAGCGGTGCTTCAGTCAGGTCGAGCATCCGGGAGTTGATCGTCTTCGGCAGCCGGAACGCTTCATGGAACCGGTTGCGGCCTTTCGGCTGAACCAGGTTGGGGAATGCCTCGGCCATCGTCAGAGCCGGGCCGGTGTCTTCCGTGGCTTCGACAAGATCCAGGACCCGGCGATCGGCAATCTGTTGTGCCGTCGGGGCTTCGGCCGGAAAAGCGTCAGCGCTTTCTTCGGGTTGGGTCTGCTGAGGAACCGTCTCGGCAACGGGTTCCGCGTCCACCTCGACAGGAGCCTCTACAGGCTCAACCTTCACAGTTTCTGCGACCGGCTCCTCGACAACAGGAGCAGGCTCGCTCACTTCCTGAGTTGACGACTTCTCAGTCTCACCGGTAGATTCCGTCTTGCTGACCTCTTCCGCAGGGGTTTCTTGGCGGACATCCCTGGCGGGCTGAGCAGGCGGAAGGGGAAGCTCCACCTTCGCATTGTTGGTCTCTGACGTGGTAGCCGGAGATTTGACAGGTGCAGGTGTCGAGCTTCCCCTGTTTTCATCCAAATTCAGAGCCGGGATCTCGAGCTCGGGGATGCCGAACTCCGGATATTGCTTGGCGATGTCGTTGGCCAGCTGGCTCGTTGCCAGTGCCTCGGCATGGACCTTGCGGGCGAAACGCTCGGAGCCGGCATTGCCGACACGCACACCAACCTTGTGGTAGCCATCGGCCGGCAGGAACTTGTCATCTGGACCCAGTGCCGAATAGGCCACGTTCTGCCCGTCGCCATTGGCGATCGAGGTGTTGAGCGCCACGACCTTGTTGCGCATCGAGCGAGCGAACAGCGCCAGCCGCTGAGCCTTGCGGCGAGCAGTCTGGACATCACCCTGGGCGATGGCCTGGTTGATGCCGGCGACATGATCCCGGAGCGAGGTCTGGTGACCCTTGACGCCGCCATCGGTCTCGATCTGGCGGCCGACGAAGTTCATCCGCTCGTCATGCGCCTCGGTGAGCTTGAGCTCGTCCTGGAGATCCTGCGCCTGGTTCTCGACCGGGCCAGCCTCGGGAAGCCGGTTGCGAGCCTCATAGAGCCGTGCCGAGTTGAGCAGCGAGGTTGCGCTGCGGATCACGCGCTTCTGCTCCGGGGTGAGCTGGATGGTGCCCTCATCCGCCTGGAACAGGACCTGCTCGGCGACATTCGGGTTGACCGCCTGCGGAGCGACCTGAGCCACGTTGACCAGGTTGGAGACGATCTGGTGGCCCTGCTCGGAATTCATGTCGACCTGGGAGAGATCCTGGTCGGGCATCTGCATCTTTTCGCTGGCCCACTCGATGGCCTGCTTGACCTGCGGAACCTGAGCGATCTCCTGCAGGATACCGGCGTAGCTCTGGAAGCGCTGGAAGTCCTCGCTGTCATGCGAGACCTTGTCCATGAACTCGGGGAAATCCTCGAGGAACAGCTTCTTGTTGTCCTGGACGGCCTTCAGCACGAAGGCACCGGCAGCGGTGCGATCTTCCGGAGCAGCGGTCTCGTCGTTGGCAACCTGAGCCAGGGAGCTGACAGCCCCGAAGAGATCGGGCGACTGCGCCACGTTCTGAGCCAGATGGGAAGGAAGCCCGTCGAAAGACTCGGGCTTGATCTGGGAAGCCTGCTGGACCTGGTTGATCCACTTCTGGCTCTGCTCGTCGGTGGCGCCATTCTCCTGGGCAACCGTGCGCAACGACTCGGCGACTGCTGGAGCTTCCTGAGCTGCGGCCGCAACTGCCGGTGCCATGTTCTCGGGCGAGACCGTCGACTCGGCCTGGCGATCGGCGAGGATCTTTTCCCCGCGCTGCTTGGCCGTGTCGGCAACGTATTTCAGGCCGACGCCTGCCGTCTTGGCCGCCTGCTTCAGACCGCCGAGAGCAAGACTCGGAGCCTGGGCGACAGCAGCCGAACCAAGGCCGCCGACAGCGCCCAGCACTGCCTGGTTGCCGACATCCTCGGTGATGCCCTGGTTCGGATCGGCCTGCAGCTTGACGCCAAGGTTCTGGGCGACCTGGCCGGTAACCGACTGGGCAGCTTCCTCGACTGGTTCCTTGATCAGGTTCTGCGCGACTTCAGCGATCGGCCGGAACTTCAGCGGGGCTGCTTCGAAAGCGCCGACTTCGGTGACCTTGCCGATGGCAGCACCGGCAATGCCCTGGATCGCCGCGGCAGTCATGCCGGCGTTGTGAGCGATGTGTTCCCTGGCCGTCTGCGGATCCACACCATTGGCGATCGCCGCCTGGTAGTCAGGCGACGTCTGCATGAGATCCTCATGCGAGCGGCCCATGATGTCGGTGACGGTCTGGGAGTAGGCACCGCCACCTTCCATGAGACCGATTGCTGCCGGGGCAGCAACTCGAGCCGCCATGCCTGCTGCGGTCAAGCCCTTGATGAGCGGGCCGCCGGCGCCGAGAGAACCAGTGCCCTGAGCCACGGTGCTCTTAAGCAGCGTCGGGTTGTCAGCAATCCGCTCGACCGAATTGAGGGCATCACGGCCGATACGCTTCAGGCCGGCGACCATGGATCCATCGGTCTTGACGTCCTGCTCGAACTGCGCCGCCGTGTCCTGCTGATCCAGAGAGCTGCGGACACCCTCGATATATTCGTTGCGCTTGGTCTGCTGCGACATGTCCCGGCGGGTGTAGCCGATGAAGTCGTTGAGCAGCTGGTTGGCGCCGACACCCAGTTTCGGGTTGACGATGCCGGCGCCGAGCACGCCGATCGAACCGACGGCCGAATTGAAGCCGGTGGCGACGTCGACGATGTTGTCGCTGATCCCGCGCCCGGTGGCGCCCTTCATGAAGTTCTGCAGTTCAGCGTTGCCCTGATCCAGCTGGTTCAGCTGGGACTGCACGGCCTGCGGATACTTCTGGCCGAACTCGAATGGCGTCAGGTTCTGGCGATCCTGGAGGATCTGATTGTCGGTCGCGACAGCGTTGCCCCGGTTGATGGCTTCGTTGAGCATGTCCTGTGCCACGCCGCCTTCGGTCGTGGCCTTCCCGATCTGAGCCAGATCCTGGACGAACTTGCTGTTTACGTCGGCCATGGGGTCCTCGGATTATCTTGAAAATGAAAAAGGGAGCGGATGAAAATCCACTCCCTTTATATGCACCTATTTTCAGGTGATTTTCAATCACATTATTGCGGTCGCGGCTGCTCTCCTTGACCGCTGAAGATCGTGGTCGGGGAACCAGGCTCCTGACCAAGCTGCTGGAGCACGGCATTGAGCTTCTCGACGATCTGGAGAGCCTGCGCCAGAGCCGCCCTGTTCTGGGGCGTATCCTGGCCGCGCTGGATCGCATTGAGGATGTTGGCGGCTTCTGCCTGGCTCGAGAGGAGCTGGGCATGGATCGCCGTGATCTGCTGCTGCGAGACGGTGCCGAGACGCTGGTTGGCGATGGCCGAAGAGCCACGAGCCAGCTTGATCGAGCCGTCAACGTTGAAGCCGATCTTGTTGAGATCCTTCTGGACACCTTCCATATCGATACGTCGAGCCGACGAACCACCATTCTCCGAGCCGCCGAAACGATCACCGCTGAACCAGCTGTCCGGGATCAGGCTGCCGAGGATCGGCACCTTGTCGATCGTCGCCTGGAGATCCCTCGACACCGGGTTCTGGGCGATCAGCGCACCAGCTGCCGCCGGCCGGAGCTTGTTACCCGACTGCTGCATGGTCTGGTTGAGAGCCTCGAGGACCGCCTGTTCGTTCATGCCCTCCAGAGCACCGCCCTGGCCGGTCAGGCGTTTCATCACCTGGTTCACCGACTCGGTCGAGTTCTGCGCCTGCTGGATCTGGGCGATGAGCGGGGCATCGGCATTGAAAGCCTGGTCGACCGTCTGCTGATCGAGCAGCTTCTGGGCCGCTGCAGCCGGGGTATCGGTCGATCCGGCATCTTGGTTCGCAGCAACCGGCCGAGCCGCCTGAGCCAGTTGGGCTGCAGCCGTGGCATCGGTAGCCGCACCGGCCGGGGAAACCAGAGAGCCGATCAGATTGCCGGCATCCGTCACGGCCTGCGCCGAGGGAGCTGCTTCCGGAGCAGCCGGCTGACTGACACCATTGGCCGCATCCAAGGCCAGTTGTTGCGCCGGCGTGAGCGGCTGACCACCAGTCGGCACGGGACGATCCGGAGCCTGGCTCTGGAATGCATCGAGCGGCGACGGCGCCTGATACTGATCGAGCGTGGTGCCAACCGGCAGCGTGATCTGCGGACGGGGAGCCGGAGCAGCCTGAGCCGCCGAGGCAGGAAGCGGAGCCACATCGGCCGTCGACTGGCCATTGGTGATGTTGCCGAGCTGGCCACGATCGCCATTCTGGTAGGCCGTGATCGCCGCGGCGAGCTTGTCATCCGACACATTGCGGAAGCCGTCCCACTGACCGCGCAGAGCCGCCATCTTGCCGGCCATCGAGCGAGGACCAGACAGCGCCTTGTCGGCGATGTGCTGGAACATGGCATCCTGGACTTCCGGCGTGAACACCGTGTTGTCCGGCAGGCCCATCTCCTTGGCCGTATCAGCAAGGGTGGAGCCAACGATCTGGTAGCGACCCATGGGCGTTGCCAGGTAGCCGAGCTGCGCCTTCTGGTGCCTGCCATAGGCGCCGTCGGACGAGGCGAACTGCTTCAGGGAGCCGATGGTCTGCTGTGAGACATCGACGCCGGCGAACGCACCGCCACCCTTTTGGGCATGGCCGTAGAGCGTCGAATAGTTGCCGCCGCCTTCCTTGGCATCGACCAGCTGGCTGAGCGGGTTCTGGATCCCTCCACCGGCAGGAGCACGCGGACCAGGCTGGGGAACAGCCTGCGGGACATCGCTCTGGACACCGAGGCTGCGAAGCAGCAGCGTGCCCTGGTCAGCCGTGGCGAAGACCTTCTGATCGGCGGACTGGTTGATGACCTCGATCGCCTGCGCTTTGATGCGCGGATCCTGGATCGTGTCGTCGTTCTGGATCGCCCGGATGGCCACGTCGGGCGTGGCATTGCCGTTGATCTGCTTGAAGGCGAGCTGACGAGCCTGGTCGGTGATGCCCTGGTTCTCCCAGAACTTCTGGTTCTCCAGCACATCCTTCTTGTAGCCGAAGCCGGCCGTGCCGGTCGAACGGGCTGCATCGAGCAGACCAGGCAGTGCGTCGGCCTTGTAGCCGGCATTGAGCAGCGTCTGGGAGTTGTCCGACAGCATGGTCCGTGCCTGCTCGACCTTGGCCGGATCACCCGAACCAGCGAGGGTCTGGACCGTGGCCAGCAACTTGGCCGCTTCCGGCTGGGCGGCAAGCCGAGCCTGGGCCAGTGCATCATCTCGCTGTGCCGTGGTGTTCTGGAACGAAGCACGATCGTTGACCAGCTGCTGGTTCTGGTTCGCCAGAAGCGAAGCATCCCGGGCCATGCCGTATTTCAGGGCATCGGCGGACACACCGGTCGTATCGATGGCGCCGGACTGGAGGGCCGCCTCTAGATCGCCGGGCTTGGTGAAACGCGAGAGAGCCGACAGGTAGGTGCTCGAAGCTGCATCCTGCTTGCTCTGCTTCAGGCCGGACAAGGCATCGCTCAGACCGCCAAAGCCCGACTGCAACAGCTGTGCAGCCAGGCGCTGGGATTCAGCGACACCGGAGAAATTCGGGGCGGAAACTTCCCGCCAGGTCAAGGGAGCCATGGACGAAACCTCTTAGGCGGGAAGCTTGTGGGACTGGTAGTAGGCGTCTGCCGTCGCCTGCGAGTCGCCCTGAGTGAAGGCTCGGGAATTCGAGCGATCCTCCAGCGTGGTGTTGTAGGACTGGATCTGGTTCGCCAGGTTCTTCTGGGCGAACTCCTTCTGGAAGTTGAACTGCGCCTTGGCCAGCTTGTTGGCTTCCCAGGCCTGCCACAGGGAACCAATGGTCTGCAGGCCACCGAGGGCGAGCTTGCCCCAGTCGAGGCCACTGACGCCGCCGAGACCGCTGAACATACCCTTGGAAGCACCGGGAGCTGCCGGGAATGCGCCCGCCGGACCGTTGCCATAGCCGAGGATGCTCGACAGATCCGAGGACTCACCGACACCGGAGATTCCACTGACCGGGGCCGAAGCGGCACTCTGGAAGTAGGAACCAACGGGATTGGAAGCACCGCCCGTCAGATAAGGGGTGGCGACAGCACCGGTGCCGCCCATACCGCTACCGTACTGGTAGATGCTATCGAGATATCCAGCCATTTTCTCACCTATTATTAAGTAAATGCATCCGGGAGTTTTAATGAATATGTCGGGAACTCGTACAGGAGATCCCTGGACATGTCCGCAATATCGCTTCCGGTCATCAAGGTCCGGGTGAGGAAGGTGTCGGAGCTCTCGGCGATCAAACTGTTCGCGGAACTCACGAACATGTTCGGGTCGATGATCGCCCCACCATACCCGAATTCTTTAAAATATGCTTGCTGAATTTTATCAGCGTCCTGTTTTGATTTTTTAGCATAATCCAGGGCCTCCTGCTGGAGGTCGAGGACGTTCTGGTTCCACATGTTGACGACGCCATGAGCGACCGAGTCGGTCAGCTTCATGAGGTTGTCGACGCGCAGGAAGTCGCCCCAGTTGATCGCCAGGGAACCAGACGAGAAGGAGCCGGCCACCTGCCCTGCCAGAATCATGACGACGGCGCCGAGGATGGCTCCGATGATGCCCAGGTTCTTGGTCACCATCTCGAGCAGCGTTGCTAGAACCAGAGCAGCAAGGGCATTGACCACAGCACCGGCGATCGCCGCGGTAAGGCCGGTCAGTCCGAGCGATGCGCCGACGGCGAAGTTGGTGCCCAGCAAGCCGAGACCGGCGCCACCGGTGAAGACAACCGAGACGACGGCGATGACTACGACCAGGAGGATCTTGAAGATGCCGGACTCGTACCACTTGGTCTTGTAGACCTCATAGCAGTTGAAAACCGCGAAACAGCATGCGGTGGCCATCTGGGAGGAAGACGCCAGAGGAGTCTGCCGCCAGGTCTCGTAATGGAGCGGGATGATGAAACCCGATTCATCTGGATCGGCCAGAGCTTTCTTGGTGTCGATCTCGACGAAGTGCGTCTGGTAGACGTAATTCTTGAAGACTGCCCCGACGACTTCCAAGTAGGTGTAGCTGCCGGCCGTCCGCTGCCAGTAGATCTTCATGTGATGGATCGACTCGGCCAAATATGAAGCGGTGCGCGGGCCATCACGACCATTGATGACGGCGGTTCGGTAGATGTCATCCGTGCCGGTGTGCTCGAGCCAGATCTCCCCTGATTTCGCATCTGGTTTTGCCAGCCCGACGCCGCTGAAATCCTTGACATATTTCCAGTTGATGCGAATGTCGTATTTGGAATTTATTGCGCCGGCGCCTGCAATGCGAATAACGGAATTCGGCATTGCCGGGGCAACAGGACGAGGCGGCTCCGGGCCAATGGGGTTTGACTGCCAGAACTGCCAATTGATCATCGCCGAGTCGTAAGCGTCGATCTGATCCAGGTAGTTGGCGTATACCGCTGCCGGGTCGCCGGTCTGGGACTGCTGCAAGATCTCGAAGAATGTATAGATGTAGCGCCGACACTCCCTTTCCAGGACGTTCAACGACACACCGAAGGTCACATAGGCGTTGTCGATGTCACCGAGATTCTCATTGTCGGCGAGTTGCTCGATCAGCTTGTCGAGCTTGCCGCCGGTGGCCTTCTTGAACGCTTTCTTGATCTGCGGGTAGACGTCCGGCAGATAGGTGTTCGAGATGAATGTCGTGTTCAGTCGGAAAGGGATGAACGGGAAAAACTGGCCATAGCTTGTGCCAGACGTCACCAGTTCATCGAGCTCCGCGCTGCCGCCACCTATCTCGTAGATGTAGAGCTGAGTAGTGGAGAAACTCCGATAGATCGTCTGTTGGCTATCGATCCGATAGGATCGGGTGGTTCCCGTGCCGTCGTCGAACTGATGCATGGTTTCGGTCAGGGTGCCGACGCCGTCAGCCGAGTCGAGCGCGCTGACTTTTTCATAGATCGCCTCGATCGCCGTGCCTGGATCGGCATCGGCGTTCAGCAGCGTCCAGTCCGTTGTGTCGGGAAAGCTCTCGCCCACAGCCAGCGTGACCACATCACCGGTGATAGTCGGGCCGACATCGTCCTCAAGCACCTCGGTGAAATAGGCGTAGAGATACTGCCCGTTTGGCTCATAGTCAGGAACTGACACGATCACCGAAGAATCGTCCGGAAAGACAATCGTCATCTCCGCCGTATCGGGGTCATAGTCCACGGTCCAGGCCGTGTCGTAGTCATCCGGCTGGTTCACCAGGAGCCAGCGTTCAGCCCAGTATTTGATATTGGCGTCGTCGACAAAGGCGCTCTCCGCCCACACGGCGAGACCCGGCGTGGTCGGGATGTAAGGAATGACGAGGACAGGATCAATGGTGCCGCGGATCTCCAGCGCACCAGTAGGCATGCCAACCTGGTCATAATTCTCGGGCGTGTTCGCCCAACGATAGAAGTTGCGCAGCTGAATCGCCGGCCCATGCATCAGGCCGGCATTGATCGTGTCGCCCATCGTCTCCTTGGTTCCGGAGAGGACGTTGCGAACCACCAGGCTCTGCATGTAGTCCGGCCGGTCAACCTCGTCACCGGCCAGATTGTAAACCACGGAATCGACCGCGACGATCGTACCCATCGTTAGGCTTCCTCAGATCAGGGGTTGAGGCTGAGGTTGGTCCTCAACTTGCTGAACACCGCATCGAGCGAGGCATTGGTGAACATGGTCGGAGCCAGCAAGCCCTCGTCGATCGTCTTCTGGGTGATCCAGGAGTCGGACAGGAACTTGGCGAACTTGGTCTCGGCATCCCGTTGATAGGACGTGATCTGCTGGGTGTAGAGATCCTTCTGCTTGCCCACGGCGCCGGCGACGGGAAGCGTGTCGGTGCGGGTGTCGAGCGTCTGGGCACGCTGCACCTCGACCTGCTCGCCAAGCAAGCTGGCCTGCTTCGGCAGGATGTTCGCATTGGTGAAGTCCAGGCCCTCGCCCTGCTTGAGCAGGTTGCCATAGGTCGCATCCTCGGTGGAGATCTTGATCTTGGTCAGACCGTAATTGGCTTCGGCCGTCGCTGCCTCGAACTGGGTCCGGACCAGCTCAACACGAGCCGTCTCGAGCTCCACACGGGCCTTGACGATTTCGACCTCGGCCTGGCGTGCCTGGGCCTGAACCAGGAGAGCCTGCCAGTAAGCCTGGTCCTTGGTCAGCAGGAACTGGGTGGCATTCTGCAGGGCGGCTCCGACGATGCCGATATAGGCCTTCGTGTATTCGGCGCCGGAGATGCGACTGGCCTGGTATTCCACCTTGAGATGGTTGACCAGGCTGACCATCAGCTTGTCGAAAACGCCTGAACCACCGACTTGGCCGGTGGTCAGGTCATCGACGGTGATCTGCGGGATCGCGCCATAGAGCGGCCCGGTCCCGTCCGGCAGATCGAACAGCGGATCTTCCAGATTGATCACAGGAAAGGAGAAATCCTTGCCAGTCGTCAGCGTCGTCAGCAGGCTATTGGCGAGGACGTCAGCACCAGATGACATGGAGATCTCCTATTCCTGATTATCAGATAATATTATCTGATTATTCGACGCCGCCGGCCGCAGCCTGCGAAGCTGCGAGACGGGCCAACTCGACCTCGGTGAGCGGAGGCAGGACCTCGAGAGCGAACTCACGAACCCAGTTGGACTCGACGATCTCGCGGCCGCGGTTGTCCTTGCGCACCTTGATGTTCAGGAACTTGCGGTCTTCGAGCTGCAGGAAGATGCAGTACGGGATGTGGTAGCCGTTGTCGGTCACCTCGCCGTAGGGGATGTATTTCCGGACGGCGCCGAGGACCTCGTTGGCAAAGGTGAAGATCTCGCCCGGGAGATCCTTCTTCTTGGGATCCAGGTTGGTGATGCGGACACGGATCAAACGCATGTATTCGTCACGCATCTGCTGGCGGTGGGACTTGATCTTCGGACCGGTAGCCGCGGAGACAGCCGGTTCGGCCGGTGCCTCTTCCTGGCTCTCGGCTTCGCCGTCGAGCTTGGCCTGGATCTTGGCCTTCAGAGCGTCGAGGCCGATGTTGTTCGAGAATTGGATGCCCATCACCCGGGCACGCTGCTTGAGCATGTCGAGCTGGCTCACCTGGGGAGCAGCCGGCTCGTCGTCTTCGACTTCGGGAGCAGCCACGGGAGCAGGCGTTGCCGGAGCAACCGGGGCAGGAGCAGCGGCATTGGCAGTCGTGGTGCCCTTGATGCCGGCGAAAAGATTGTCGGAGGATTTGACTTCGGTCATTGGATTTTCCTTGAAAATACTTGATTGATTTACTTAGAAAATAGGGGAGGGAAGCAGACTTCCCTCCCCCGTTGGTTCACTCAGGCGGTGCCGCCGATTAGATCGGAGCCACGCACTTGATGAGGCCGATGCGCTCCGAACGCTTGACCAGGATACCGTAGTACCACTTGATCGAGCTGAAGCCGGTCTCGCCATACGGGTCGTTGCGGTCGGCAGTTTCCTTGCCGGGCATCTTGGTCAGGACCGAGAACTTCACGGTCTTGCCGTCCGTCTGGAAGCCGATCGTCGAGAACGAGTCGTCGCCGACGACGAGCATCGGGTAGACGTCGTAGTGATCGGTGCCGCCGACATTCGACTCACGGTAGCCGAGGTTGGCCGTGACAGCGGCGCCGGCGCCTGCCCAGCGCAGCATCTCCGGAACCTGGACGATGCGGAAAGCATCGACGGTGCCGATTTCGCCGTTCAGGATCGTGCCGGCATCGCCGTAGTGCTGGACCGCGATGAAGGCCTTCTCGTTGAACTGGTCCTTCATGCCCTTGACGACGGGAACCAGTTCCGAGCCGATGAACATGACGCGAGCCGACGGCAGGGTCTTGGTGTCGACCAGGCGGGAGCCGGTGATCACCTTGGTCTGCTTCGGCGTGCGGTTGTCCGTCAGGATCTGGTCCAGACGCATCAGGTTGGCATAGCTCACGACCGAAGGCGTTGCACCCTCGCCCGTAACCGTGGCCGGGGAGACCGCGTCACCGGCATAGAGGATGACACCGGCAGCAGCCAGCAGATCCTTCTGGAGCACGGCTTCGGTCAGCTGCACGGCACCGTTCATGAGCTCGCGGCTCAGGTGGTCCATCACGCCGTCGTCCGAGTCGAAGTCGATCGACTCCGCGGTGAACTCGGTGAAGAAGCCGAACTTGGAGATCGAGCCTTCACGGCTCAGACGGGTGAAGCCGACGCGGTTGACGCGGCCGCCGTTCTCGGTGAGGACGGGCAGCTTCGACGTGATGGTGCCGATGTCCTTGGACGAGCCATAGAGGTTGCCGTTGGCGATCGTGGCGCCCGAGGCATCGATGCCCTGGTCGTTGATGTTGCGATCGTCGAGCAGCGGGACGTACTCATAGACCTTGATGGTCTTGCCGTAGTGCTTCGGCATGTTGACGGTCGAAGCGAGCGGCATGAAATACTGCTCTTTGCGTGCTTCGATCAGGGCCTTCTTCAGCCAGAAGAAGGTCTGCATCTGGTTGGAACCAGCGCCGTCGATGCCGGAGGCGGTGCCGCCGGCGACCTGGGTGGGGGCGTTGTAATTCAGCATTTCAGAAAATCCACTTTGAAAATCCCGGCCGCCCGAAAAACCTCAATCAGAGGCGACCGTTGAACTGTTTCAGGAAATCGTCATCCGCCATTTCGAGCGGGTTGACGGCGGTGGCTGCCTTGCGCGGAGTCGTCTTGGTTGCGGACGCCGCGGCGGCCTTGTCACCGTTCTGCACCTGGGGCTTCGGGGCTGCGGTCCGGGTGGCGATCACTTGGGGCTGCTGTGTAACCACAGGCTGGGTCTGGATCGGCGCCTTGAAGCCATTGTTGGCTTGCAAGTGGTCCCCGGCGAGCTTGTAAGCTTTGAGGAACGGTGTCGAATTCGGAATGTGACCAAGTAGCTTCTGGCGGTCGATCTCGGCGACGATCTGGTCATAGATGCCAGTGTCACGCTGAGATTGGATAACCCCGAGCAGCTGCGGCTCTTGCCAGAGAGCGGATTTGCTCTCCTGGTCCCACGTCTGGTTGATCGCCTGCAGCGTTGCCTGGCCGCCTTCGTGAGCTTGGATCTCAGTCAAGGCTTCCTGAAACGCCACTTCCTGATCACTGACAGAGTGGTTTTTCGGAACGTAAGATACATTATCGGCGATATTCAAATCAAGGGGGTCAATACCCGCATCCTTGATTAATTTCTTAATCGCATCCGGATTTTTGTTATTAATGTCGATCAGGTACGACAGCTTGCCCTCATCGAGCAGGTCGGCCTTCTCGAGCATCCGGAGCGTCTTCAGGGCCGGTTGCAGGTCCTGGATCTTGCGGCCATAGCCGGCGCCCATCTGCATCAGGCGAATGGCTTCCTCGGGCGTCTTCAGCTCGATCGTGCGGCCGTTCGCCTTGAACGGGGTCATGATTTGCTTGAAGAACGCCTCGTAGTCGACGGGCTTGGCCGGCTCTTCCTTCTTCTCCGGATCCTTGGCTTTGTCGGCGGCTTTGTCGGCGTCGGTCTTTACCGCGTCAGCTTTCGGATCTTTCCCTGCGGCCTTGGACGGATCGTCTCCGGCACCAGTATCTGCAGCGGAACCAGAAGCAGAATCCCCAGGCTTGGGTGCAGATTCGTCGTCATCCTTCGCCTTGGTCTTGTCGTCGCCCGGCTGCTCTTCGGTCTCGCCATCTGCAGCATTGCCGTCGACCTCTTCATTTTCCTGGGTTTCCGCGGCAGCGGCCGCTTCGGTATCGACAGCCTCGGAAACGTCGGAACCAGGGGTTGCCCCCTGGTCCACGACTTCCTCGGCCTTGGGTTCAGCTGCCGGCGCAACGGGCATCGGAGCGTTCAGGAAGTCCTCGTCGGACATCCCGAGATAATCCTTGACGGCCTCGGTGGTCATCTGGATCAGCCCTCGTGATCTTCAGCGCGCAGCTCGGCGAGGGCTTCGTTCATCTCGACGACGTCCTGCTCGGCCCGGTTGCCCATCAGGATGATGGCATTGACCCAGCGCTTGAAATGGCCAGCTGCCTGGGCAGCGGCGAGAGCGTCGGCACGATCGTCCTTGCTCAGGCTCGGATCGGTCGACAGGTGGCAGTAGCGGGCGCACTCTTCCTTGAGGAAACCCTCGGTGATCAGCGCCCGGAAGTCGGCGTTGTCAGTGAGGCGGACCATACGGTCCCGCTGTTCTTGGACGGCCTTGGCGACAGCAATCTGCTGCTCGAGGGCTTGGATATCCGACATAATCGATTCCTATTTTGTGGGAGTTGGATTTAACGATTATCTTTTTATCGGAAAAAATAATGCGGGGTCAAGGCCCCGCATTTTAAAAATATCAATTTCAGTCGGTTATCTGGCGATTATCTTAGATAATCGGTGCCCCTGCCAGGTTCGAACCAGAGCCAAGGGGATCACTCTTGCTCTTGCTGACGGCGTTCCAGCCGACAGCTGCTTCGATGTCGGGATCGGACTCACCGCCATTGGCCTGCTTCTTCGGCTTGACCAGCGCCTTGGTGATCTCCAGATCCTGGTTGCCCTCGGCCTGTCCACGCTGCTTTTCCATCTCCCGGGCGTGCGTGGTGCCGGTCTCCTGCTCGACGGTGTTGAGAGCGCCCTGCTCTGCCTTGACCATCTCGGACCGGGCCTTGGCCTGGTTGAGCTCGATGTCGGACTGCAGCTTCTCGATCTCCTTCTGCTCCTTGGCGATCTGCAGCTGCATGAGCTGCTGCTGCATTGGATCAGGCTTCGGCTCGAACTTCTCGATCTGGTGCTGCAGCTCAGGCATGCGCTTCAGCCGGGCGATCTCGACCAGGATCATCTTGGTGACGTTGAAGTCCATATTGTTGCCCATGGTCTGGAGCATGAACGCCAGGTCCTGGGCCTTGTTGTTGTCGATCTCGGCGGTGGAGATGTCGACCTTGAGGTCGAAGTCGCCGGCCAGGTCCTCACGCTTAATGGTGAGGAAATCCTTCTCGTCGTCGAGCGGCGGACCGCCATTGTGGCCGATGCCAACCGGAGGACGGTTGGTCACCCGGATCACTTCCTTGTCCGACAGGAAGATGGCGTTCATCGCGATGATCTTGCGGCCGATCTGGGTCAGGCCGGAAGCCAGGCGCCGGAGGATCGCCATCTCGCGCTTGGCCGCGGCATCGAGAATTCCCCGGATGCCGGCGGCGACGTCGCCATAGGCATTGCCGGAAAGACCGCCCGAGAACGCCTTGACGCCGGTCAGCGCTTCGGCTTCCTGGTTCTGCATCTGCAGCATGGCCAGGGCCGACTGCGGGATCTCGGGATACTTGTGCTCGATGATGCCCTGGGTCGGATTGATGGTCGGGTTGAACTCGTAATCCTGGCCATTCTCGTAGCGCCGGCGGTTCAGCACATCGAGCATACCCTTGGCGAAACCCTGCTGGCCGTTGGCCGAGCGAGCCATGAGGTCGATCATGCCACGGGAGACGGCGCCCAGGATCTTCTGGTTGTCCTCCAGCAGCTCGGCATCCGACTCGCCCATCACCTGGCGCTTGATCGGCATGTAAGGCGCCACGACGAAGGGATGCTTCCCATCCGGGAAGGGATTCTCTTCCATGCGGATCAGCGTGTTGCCGATCCAGGTGGCGACGATCTGCACCATCTCGCCGGTGCCGTGGACATCGTAGGGACCCCAATATTCGTAGGCCACGATGCGCTTGCGCATTGCGTCGGTGAAGTTGAAGTTGGTGTCGCTCGACAGCGGAGTGTGGTTGGGCTCTGAGGCCACCGAAGCAGCGGCCGATTCCCAGTTGACGAACTCCAGATTCTTGTAGCGGCCCGGCTCTTTCTTCAGCTCGGCCTTCGAGGTTTCGAACGAGATGACGACGAAGCCGGCTTTCTCCAGATCATCGCCGCAGGACGGATCGTAGTAGAAGTTCTCCGGGTTGATGATGCCCAGCGTCGGCCGGTTCTCGATGACCTTCTGGACCTTGACCTTCTGAGTCCCGGTCTTGACGGCGACAGTGACCTGGCCAGTCTCCTCGTAATAGTCGAGGGCGGCCTTGAGCTCTTCAGGCGCCTGCTGGTTGAAGGTGTTCGGATCTTCCTGCTTGAACGCCAGGCCCTGCTGGAAGAGGTCGATATCCTGCTGGTTCTGGGGAGCCAGGTGATCGTAGACCGGGGCATCCTCCTCGACCTCGATCGTCTTGCGGCACCAGCCGACACGCACGATCGCCGTACCCTCGTCGACATTGGCCCGGACGTAGTTGTCGATGAAGCTGACCCGGTTGAGCTTGGTGCGGAACTGCCAGTTGAGCAGCAGCTCGTTCTGGCGGGCAGCCGGACCGTCTTCGAAGGTCACCGGGCTGACGTCGAACAGCTTCTCCGACGAGTTGAACGGCTCGGTCAGCGCCGAGTAGCGCCACTCTGCCTGCCGGCGGATCAGCTTCGGCTGGACCTGGGAACGGCCCTTGATCTTAGGCGGCTTGGACGAACCAGAGACCTCATTGAGCTCCCGCCACTTCTTGACCTTCAGGACGAACGTGTCGTGTGCCGGCCGGGATGCCTCGAGGTCGCCCTGCAGGATTCTGACGTTGGGCTCATTCGGCCAAGTGGTCAGCTTGGGAGCCTCGGACCCATTGAACTGCATGGTGTTGGGATCTTCGGCCTCGGCCATTTTCATCGGTCCATCAAAATGATTTAGTTAAAAATCGGTTGGGAGTTTGCCCTAATATCAATGGGGCATTTTCAATGAAAAGTCACGTCGATTTTCAGAACCACTCGGTAAACCGGGCTTTGAGGCCGTTGGTCGGGTGGTAGATGAAACACTCGACGCCCTGGCGGTTCACGTAGGCGTTGCGATCGTGCCACCCGTCCGGCGCCGAAGGAGAGCGCACATACTCGATGTTGAGGTAGTGGCCCTCGGTCATCGGCGTGCCGCTGATATGCGCGGTCATGCCGTTGTGGTCCTTCTCGCGCAGGAACTCGATCTCGCCACGGGTCTTGCGGATCTTGTGGTGGACGTGATGCAGGAGCCAGTAGAGGTTGAGGCACTCGGAGATGTGCTCGCGGGCTTCCTTGACCATGACGCCGTAGAGCTTCTCCTCCTTGGCTCCATCGCCATGGGTGAGGCCGAACAGGTTGCGCTCGAAGCGGTAGTATTTCCGGTGCGCCTCCGAGATGTTGTATTCGGTGGCGTGGACCCTGGGGTTCCTGGTGAGACGGCCGGCGACAGCCTGGGTCAGAGCCCAGCCCATCAGCCAGTCATGGTTCGACATGCAATGCACCAGGTCGACGTCGGCCAGTTTGGCGCATTCCCCGATCGCGGTGTCCAGAGCGGCGCCGGCGTCCTTGAAGCCCTGGAAGATGGTGCCGTCGGAATCCTGGTAGGTGCCGCTCGTGGTGCTGGTCCGCGGACCGTCGACGTGCAGGATGTCGTTGCCCATGACGAACAGGACACGGCAGATGCCGAACGGCTTGGCCAGCTTCAGCAGCGCCTTGGTGCCTTCGATGACACGATGCATGGCGACTTCGCGGTTGTAGACATGACCGGTCTCACTCTTGACGCACAGCTTCAGGAAATGGACATCGGCCAGGTCGACGACGAGCAGGTGTTCGCCGGCGGGATCAACGCGCTTCGGCAGGGAACCAGGAAGACGAACAGGAGCCTCGGCGACAGCTTCCCGGACCATGTCGAAGACCGAGACGTCCTGGCCGGTGTTCGGGTTCTTGACGAACAGCGAGTAGCCGTTGCCGTTCTCGTCCTTGGTGATCTTCCAGAAGTGGGAGAGGTTCCGTGGATCCTCGATCCCTCCGGCCTGTGCCGCTTCCAGGATCTCGGGATGGTGAAAGTGCTCGAGGCCCTGGTTGAGGATGCGGCCGACCGCGTCTTTGCCGACCCCGACTATACGACCGATCTCGGTCAAATGGGGAGATCCATCATGCTTGAGGACGGTCTGACCCAGCTCCCGGATCCGGGCCTGGATTTCGGGAGGAGTGATGTTGTGCGGCGCCATGTCAGTGGCCCTGATCGCTGCCCAGATGAGCCCGAGCAAACCCACCGTTACGATGCCGACGGCAGTCATCAGGCTCTGGCGCTGGATGGTCTCGGCACTGGTTCGGGTCTTGCGGACGAACCGCATATCGGCCTGGGCTTCGAGCGGGTCCTCGATATCGAGACCCAAAGTCAGAAACGTCTTCTTGACGGCTTCCTGAGCGGCACGCTCAGCGATCTCTTGAATCTCAGAGTCAGTCATATTCCAATTTCCTAAAGTATTATTTCTATTATCTTTGGTGATTATTAACATAATGGCTGCGGAAATTGGAAAGCGCCATTATACGATTATTAATGAGTATTTATTTCAATTGCAAGGTCGGCGGTGCGGCATTCTGATTCACCGCCAGGAGTTCCGCGTATTTCTCGTAATACTCGGCGCAGACGATAAGCTTGGCGTTGGTCTTCGACTGCTGCCGGCGCTCCCGGCGGAGCAGGATCCGGGTGTCGTCGACCGTGTTCAGCTTGGCGTGCTCGACCAATTCCTTGCACCATGTCGGCCAGGGAGCCAGGTGAACCCCAGCCTGGGTCTTGCCGATCGTGGCGCCTGCCTTCTCGAGGCGGGCCTTAGTCGTTCCGCATGCCGTCAATGTCAGCGTCATTGAGAGTGCAACCGCGACCAGCATCCTTGAGAGCTTGGGCATAGGCGATGTCTTTCTTTTCGTTGATGTCGTCGTCTTTGAGCTGCTTGGATTGCAGCTCGGCAATTCGAGCCAGGAGCCAGAAGTTGGCATCATCCCCGGCCTGGCGCTGGCGTTTGAGCTCGGCAATCGTGGCATTGGCCGCGGCGAGCTCGGTGACGTGCGTGTAGCTGTCCACTGCCTTGTCGACGGCGTGACGGATCGACGAAACCTTGTCGACTTTCCACCACAGGAACAAAGCCAGAACCAGGAACAGGGGAACCGGGATCGAGATCTTAAGGACCGGCCAGATCCAGCGGGTCCAGATGAGGAGAGCGAGTTCCATCAGAGACCGCTCACACAAAGCTCGGCTTCACCGATGCGCTGGGCGTCACCCATCTCACGGCGCTTGACCAGGCCAGGGACAACATGACGATCATCGCCAATGCCGGCCTTGTTCCAGGCGGTCTGGGCTTCACAGGCTTGACGCCATTTGCCGGCCGGGATGTAGATCACCATGGCGGTCGAGCCAAGCTGACCTCGGCGAGGGTTCACAGATCCGACGCCAAAGTTGTAGGCGCCGGAGATCATCGACGCCTGGACGCTGACCGGGGCGTGGATGAAGCCTTTGCCCTTGTCGACCAGGGGCAGGTAATAGTCGTGAATGACACGCTTGATCAGCATCGCCTTGCACTGCTCCTTGGTGAAGCTCATGCCGGCGGTGACGGGCTTGCCGTTGATCCGCGTCTCGCCATAGCAGATGTCCCAGATCTTGGCGTAGCGATCCCAGTGCGACTTCAGCACCAGGCCCTCCCACGGAACGATCAGCTTCTCGACGGCGAGCTCGACAGCAGGGGGAGTGATCCCCTTGTCGACCTGCTCATGAATGATCTTCGGGGTGACCTGGGAAGAAAGCGTCAGCAAGCCACTGGCGGACAGTGCGAGCATGACCGCGGCGATGGCGGCCTTTGCGCGGCCGCTTGCCCTTATCTTGTTGATTGGCATTGGTAATCTCCAAATTCATTTGCGGTTGGGGAACGACCCGAGCCCAAACAGCGCCGACTAAAATGATGATGGTGGCCCACCTGAAAATGGCGGGCGGGATCCCGTAGGAATCCGGGTCGAAATAAGGGAGCAGCTGCTCCAGGACTTGAAACAGAAAACCCAGGTAGATCAGCCTGGCACTCCAGGCCCGAAACAGGATCGTGTGCCACCGGTCGACGAGCTTCATGACTGGTTCCTCTTGAACCAGCGGGAGAGCTCGATCGCACAGTGGTTCGGCTCGATCAGGCGGGACATGAGCCGGCAGAAGCGACATTGCGTGCCATGTTGCTCAGCCATCCGGGCACAGAGCGTCTGATCTCCTCGTCCACCGAGGAGACGGTTCAGAAAGCTCGATGCCCGGTAGAAGCTCATGGGATTACGGCACCATGGTCAGCACGCCGCCGTTGTTCCAAACGGCGCCCGAGACCAGCCCGGCGCTGCTCGTCGGAACGGCAAGCTTGAGATTGAGACGGGCACCGTCCCCATTCGGCAGGGTGGCCACATAGTTCGGATCCATGATGAATCGCTGAACCACCGTGGTCAGATGGTTCGAGAACATGAGGGTTGCGCCGTTGCAGTAGTTGCCGCCTGCCCGACCAACGTCGACACCGGTCCCTGCAGCGATCGTGCCTGCGAATGCCAGGCCGGCGGTCATGCCGTCGAAGTTGTTGCCGATGACGTTGAGGCACTTCACGCCACCGGTGCCGCCGCCAATATTGAGGCCGTAGGCATTGCCGCCAGCAACGGAGCCGCCCATGCGATTGCCGATGAAGTTGAAGACGTTGCCCCGGTAGGCGCGGATCGTGTTGTACTGACCATGCAGCGCGTCGTAGAAAGTGCAACCCAGGATGTTGACGTCCCGGAAATCCTGGTTCTGGCTCGTTTCCCAGAACTGCAGGTAGCCGGCGGGATAAGCCGCCTGGACGTTGCAGGACTGGAACGTGAGGCCTTCGCCCGAACCAAAGACAGGGGGCTTGATGCCGGTGGGCTTCATGTGGACTTCGTCCCACTTGTGGACGTTGCAGAAACCCACGCCACTGACGTCCTGCAGGCCCCAATGCACGCCACCACCCGTCGACTGACCGCGGCGGAACGAGCCCTGGGTGCAGCCGTAGAGATTGACGGCAACGCCGAGCTGGGAAACCGTGTTGATGAGGAAGTCTTCGAAGGAGGTGAGAGCCGACCCGGTCGTGATGAGACCGACGTCGAGAAGCGTGCCGTCGAACGTCGTCGAGCTCTGGATTAGGTACATGCGCGACAGGTTGAAGGCCATCGTATCGCGCGCATCGATCGCCCGGTTACCGGCGCCAATGGCACCAGCGGTACAACGAAGCTGCGAGCGCTGACCTGCTCCTGCACCATTGCCGCCGATGCCCTCGAAGCGCACGTTGCGGCGGGCGTTCAGATCGATCGAAGTGAAGTCGGCCGTTCCCTTCCAGGCGATGGTGCCGCCCTCGGTGGGCAGTCCGTCGATGAGGGCCTGGAGAGCAACCGTCTGATCCTCGCCCATGTTGCCGGTGAGGCCGTTCTGGTTGCCGTCGACATACAACAGGTCTGAGAATGACACTGCCCCCAGCAGGGCACGCACCTGAGCAAACGTCTTGTTCTCACGGGCCGTGGCATCGGCATTGTCGACCAGCATGGTGTTGGCCACCAGAGGCGGCAGAAGAGCATCGGCCGGGACATCGGTGGCAGCGACACCCGTGCCGTTCAGCTCGACGTACTCGTCGCCGGAGGCATTGCCGGTGTCGAAATAGATGCTGCCCGTCCGGGCGCCGAGAGCGGTCGGCGTAAAGGCCAACTGCACGGTCGCCGTCTCGCCCGGGAGAAGCTTGGCCGGCAGGCTCGACTTCAGGATGAAGTCGCCCTTCAGCTCATGGCCGTAGATGTTGACCTCGCCGTAGCCGCTGTTGGTCAGCACCGCGACCAGGCCGGACGACTCGCCATTGGTGACGGTGTCGTTGAAGGTCAGGGTCGACACCGAGATTTGCATTTCCTCCTTGCGTTTGCCATAAGGCATATCGCGGATTCGACGGCTGGACTGATCCTCGTCCTGGTCGATGAAATCCTGGAGGGGAATATAGCCCGCCATCTTCGGGTCAGTCGGGTCAACGGTCATGATTGTTTTCCTGAAAATGTAGGTTGAAAATAATCGGGCGATTTATCTGAAAATACCCGATCGATTATCGAAACACAAGGAGAGGATAATGCCATCGGACGAGAGAGCCACCGTGCTTTTCCTGCAGAATCTCACCGAGCAGGGATTTGAGGCCGAGATGGCGTATCCATCCTGGGCGGACGGTCAGCCGATCGTGAAACTCTCGGCCGACACCAAAATCACCGCCGCGGTCAAAGACGCATGGGACGAAGCAGTGGAGGAGGCTGATCGCCTCCCCCGTCGTTAGAGATATTGTCCCTGAGTTGCCGTAGTGCCAGCCACGTCGCCGGGGAACACATTGGCGCCGCCGCCACCCGTATTGATGATCGAGCTCGAATTGACGATGTAGCGCGTGCCTGTGGCAGCACCGGTCCAGGTAATGGGAGACGAGATCTGACCTGCCATTGTTGCATTGGCAAAGCTGGTGAAGGCCGGAGTACCGCTGACCGTCATCGCCAGACCACTCGCGAAGATGACCATGCCACCGTTCTGGGCTCCAACGTGAGTCGCGCCTCCGCCTGAGATGGTGGCATTGCCCTGGACCCAGATACGGCTCTGGTAGGCGGCGTTGAGCTGGGTGAAGCCAGCCGCCACCGGGCCATACTCCATCACCCCCACATAGAGATAGGAATCGTTGCCGTCGGCGTAGATGCCGTGACCGCTGGTGGTTGTCTGGACCTTGAAACCTTCAATCTTCCAGGCATCGCCCTGGTTCCGTGCGAGCACGGCGATGAACTGGCCGGTCGTGGAGATCACACAGTTCGCCGGCGTGGCGACATTGCCGCGCAGGACACAGGCGCTGCTCTTGGCGCCTTCCACACGGGGGAAGGCGATCGCCCCGGTGTAGGTGCCATCCGCAACCTGGACAGTGATGTTGAAACCATTGGCATCCAGCCCTGCGACGACATCGAGCGCCTTCTGGATCGTCAGGAAGGCGCCGCCGCTCGTGTTGGCCAGGCCGTTGTTGGCGTCATTGCCATCGGTGCGGACATAATAGGTTCGGGCGGCCGTGAGCACTTCACGCCGAGTCAGAGCAAGGAGCGTGCTCACGCTGGTCGAAAGATCGCTGACCTGCTTCTGCAGCTTGCCAAAAGCGGACAGCACGGTATCAGCAGCAGTGATCGCCGTGCCGGTTGCCAGGGACAGGCCGGTCAGGACACCCCCGAGAACCGTCGAGGCGAAGTCGGAGATCGTCGCCGCCAGCTGGGTGCCGGTGTGATTGGCCCGGTTTTTCAGGTTGGCGTCGGTGTCGTTGGCCGTGGCGCCACTCGCAATGCCGGCCAGCTTGGTGATCTGCGCTGCCGTCATGAACTTGTAGGCGGTCGCCGTATCGTCGATGTCGGCCGCGGTGAGCACAATCACACCGGTCCGACCAGCAACCGACTGCACCAGGTCAGTCTCGATCTTGAACCAGTTGCCGGCGAACGTCGTGGCCGAGGCATTGTCGACCGTGGCCAGGATCAGATCGTTGAGCTCGAACACGACACCGTTGACAGTGCCCGGGACCGAGACCTTGTACTGCCAACCGGCACGAGCTGCGCCGCCGGCCGGGAACGAACCGGTCGACGCATCCCACACACCCTTGAATGCCAGGGGCGTGCCGAGAGCGGTGATCGCCGCGACCACGGCATTGTAGGACGCCAGGGCAGAGGCGGCACTGGTAGCCGATTCATCGGCCGACGTATCAGCCGCAGCAGCCGATGCAGCTGCAGCCGCTACCTGGGCAGGGACGTCCAGGATCTCGGTCTCGAGACCCGCGACAGTCGTCACGTCCGCAGAGACACCAGCGACCGTGGTCACATCGCCGGAGATGCCGGCAACCGTCGTCACGTTGGGAGCGATGCCCGCTACGGTCGTGACATTGGCGGCGATACCGGCCACCGTCTGGATCTCGGTCAGATTGTCCAAGAGAGTGGCCAGGTTTGCCTGGATGTCCAGCAGCTCGGGAAGACTGCCGTGCAGCTCCAGGAGTTGCGTGAGATCGCCATGGATCGCCAGCAGCTGAGTGATGTTGTCGGCCAGGATGTTGAGGTCGCCGATGCTCGCGTCGATCGTGTCGATCTTGTCGATGATCAGGACCAATGCGTCGACCGCATCGATGGAACCAACGAGACGATACACCTCAGCCATGTGGGCCGAGACGTGCTTGACGTATTCGATGTATTCGGCGACCTGGCGGACGTGCTTGTAGGCCGAGCCGATCATCTTGTCGACGAGCTGGGCCTCATTGCCGCAGGCGCTGGTGGTGGGGGAGATGCCCATTAGACGAAGCCTCGCTGTTCGAGCTTGCTGTGCGATGTGGAGAAGGTCTGGTTCACCAGATCGCGCTGCTCGACTTCGAGACAGGCCGCTTCGTAGGCGCCGAGATACTCCTGACTTTTTACAATATTTTCCTGCCCGTTCATATGGCAAAACACTTTATAGGCGACAAATAGTCGGAGCGGATTTTCAAGGTAAATCGGGATTTCGATTTCCTGATCCAGAAGAGGATTGGGACCATCGATCCGATCATCGAGCTTCCGATGGCTGGCCTGGTAGGTCACCGTGAGCTCGGCGCCACCGACGGGACTGGGAACCTGGAGGATGTTCGGATAGGGCGTGAACAGCGAGTTGCAGTTCTCGGCGTCGTTGAGGACGAGCTTGCAGCCGGCGTCGTTGTAGACCCCAGGATTTTGATCAGATCGCCGGTGAACGGCTCGTCCGGCAGGTCCTTGATGTAGGGCCAGTCGACGTCGGAACCCGAGGTCTCGGCGTATTTCGGGATCAGGTGGTAGTTGGTGATCTGGTTCACCAGCTCGATCAACAGATCCTTCTCGCTCAGCAGGAAGCGGGAGTAGATCGCGAGCAGCGCATCGTTGGTGTATTGCACCAGCTGCGGCCGCTTTTCCAGGATGATCTGGCCGGAACCAGACTCCGAGATCGCCAGGTTGGAGAGCTCCCCAAACGAGAGCTGCCGGAACAGGTCAACGATTTTCATTATTAATCGCCTTTAAAAATCAGATAATCAAACGACATAAGAGGAAAGCGCGCTGGGCTCTTCGACGATCTCGTCGTCGTTCCAAGTCGGTCCGCCATTGTGCCCTCCCCGAGGACAGGCGCCTGTTCGCTTGGCTTCCACGCGTTCATGTACATTAGCATAGAAATCGTATCGAGGCAGTCGTCTTTTCCCTTGAGACCATTTTTGGTGGCCATCCGGATTTGTTGATAAAAATGCCCCATGATTTTCGAGGATTTCAACTCGGTCGGGAAATACATCTTCCCGGACTTGAACAGCGGCACGACCAGGTTGAAGCGGGCGAGCTTGTTGATCAGCGGCCGGATGCCGGGGTCGCCGGACTTTTCCGATGAGGCGAAGTTGAACCAGATGTTCCTGGTCAGCATCTCGGCCTGCAGCCACTTGATGAACGCCTTCTGCTGGCCGGACACTTCGATGCCCACCGACTGCGGCCGGTACATCTGAACCAGCTGGAAGAGCTTGTTGATCGACACGTCCATGGTCGTGCGCTCGCAGAAGCCGTCGACCCAGAACCAATCGCCATTGGCGTTGTAGGCCCAGACCGAGATCACCGAGAAGTCGGCCGTCTGCTTGTCGGAGGTGGCGAAGTCGGTGGTGATGTAGAAGTTGAACTGGCTCTGGCGCTCGAGCAGCTGGATGCGGGAGAACTCCCGGATCTCCTTGTCCTGGACCAGGCGTTCCTCGTCGGACGAGATGCGGAGCATGAGCTCCTGCATGAAGCCCTCGACCTTGCCATTCAGCACCGCATCTTCGTATTGCTTGACGATGAAGTCGTAGGTGAAGCGATCCTCCCAGGCGCCGCGGAATTCCTCGCGCGTGCAGGGGAAGCGCTCGCACACCGGCCAGACGTTGACGTCCCAGGCACCCGACTCGACAGCCTCGATGAGGATGTCTTCGTTGTTGAACGGCGTGCCGTTGAAGACGATCTTGCGACGGACCGGGTCGAGCGCGTAGTTGATACCCTTGTGGACCGTGTCCTTGATCGCCTGCATCGAGGCCTTGGACTTGGCGTCATCGTCGGAGACCAGGTCATCGAGCACCGCCAGCTTCGGGCGCTTGCCGAAGATCTTGGTGCCGCGGATACCGGTCTTGGCACCAAACATCTTGATGCCGAAGCGTTTACCTTCCTTGTTGGTGAACTCGATATAGTTGTCGGTGAAGTGCGCCTCGGGCAGCCACTCCTTCAGGAAGTCACTGTTATCATAGCGGAATTCGAGGTTCTTACGCGCCGACTTGACACCGTTGTCCATCGAGTCGGAGACGTAGATCATGCTGTCCAGCTCGCCGAATCCCGGCAGGTACTGGAAGATGGCGAGGAACGGAGCCAGGTATTCGAAGAACAGCGTGGTCTTGGCGGCGCCACGGAAACACAGGTTGGCGACGTTGCCGGTCGAGCTGGCCAGCTTGTCGAGCATCTTGAGATGCACCGGCGGCGTCTTGTGGCTCTCACCCTCGGCGCCATTCACCAGCTTGATGAAGTTCATGAACACCAGGCTGAAGTCCGCCGGCACGTAGGATCCGTCGTTGAGCCAGGTGTAATCGACCTCGTCCAGCCACTCGTCGAGCGACTTCTTGATGACCTCGCGGCCCGAGAGCTCCAGCCGATTAGACATCGGTGGCCTCGTCCTTGTTGATCAGGCGGGAGGCGGCGACGTCGATCGTCTTCATCTGGCCGCTCTCGATCAACTCGCGTTGCTGCTGGGCCAGCCTGCCCAGCATGTCGCGCATCTCCCTCATGCCGGAGTTGTCGTCGATGGTGATCTTCAGATCGCCGCCCTTGACTTCCGGCTTCTTGAGGTGGGTGAGCAGACCGATCGCTGCCTCGGCCTGGACCTTCTCCGAGTTGGCATTGACCATCAGGTTGGCCAGGTGGTTGATCGCTTTCTGGTGGATGTCCTGGTTCAGCACCCAGGTCGGAACCAGGGACTGCTCGAGAACCAGGTTGACCAGCTTGCCCCGGGCGAAGGCCGACACGTAGGCCGAGATGTCCTTCTTCGAGGCACCCTTGGCGATCAGGGCCGCGTAACGCTGCGGGAAGGTGCGGGCATAAGCGTCTTCGTTGCTGTGCCCCATCAGCTTGAACGACACGTAGGCGACGGCGCTGAGGTAATCCTCAGTCTTGAACTTGCC
This sequence comes from Mesorhizobium sp. M4B.F.Ca.ET.058.02.1.1, assembly GCF_003952505.1. Lineage (NCBI taxonomy): Bacteria > Pseudomonadati > Pseudomonadota > Alphaproteobacteria > Hyphomicrobiales > Phyllobacteriaceae > Mesorhizobium > Mesorhizobium sp. M4B.F.Ca.ET.058.02.1.1. Next base: position 1,903,831 of record NZ_CP034450.1, read on the forward strand.
GTCCTTGAGCACGGCCGTGTAGCTGATGAAGTTCTCGCGGATGTTCTCGGCCACGATCGGGTCGGTCGAGATCTGGTTCAGCGTGTTGACCAGGTTCGGGGTGACCGACGCGCGAAGGTGCGAGGGCAGAGCCCGCTTGAGATCATCCTCGGTCAGCGAACCAGAAGCGGGAACCGGAGCGGATGCGGCGACTGCAGGTTGTGCCGGCTGTGGAACACTCGGGGGCGTTACCGCGGCAGCCGGTTGCGGCGCCAGCGGCGGATTATCAAAAAGGGACTTCGTCATATTATTTCCTTGCACGCAATTATTTTTATGGTAATCATAACACCATATTCGGTGTCCGAGTTTTTAAAAATCAATTTTTGATTATCTTTTGAAATCCCTCCGGCGTTTTGTGGGTTTCCGCCGTTGAGGGTTTGAGGGCCGAGAGCAGCTGTCCCCTCCTTGCGGTGCGCTCTCGGCCCTCGTCCGTTTCATCACTCCGCATCCTCGGACATATCGATGATCGTATCGCAGGCGGTACAGACCACGTCGAAGCCTGGGAACGTCGCGTCCTCGGCCGAGTTCGTGATCAGCGTGAACGCCTTGTTGTTGCAGACCGAGCATTCCATGATGGTGTCGTCGGGCAACTTCTCGACGATCACCTCGGCAGACGCCTCGATGCGCTCGATCTTCTTGGACCGGAAGTCGACGATCTCAGCCATCAACCCTGGCCCTTTCGAGCCAGGATCTTGCGGACGTGCTGCTGCATCTGCCGCAGCTCTTCCTTGTTGATGACGACGGCGGTCACCGGGCACCGACCTTGCGCTTGCCGGTCTCGGTCTTGAGCATCCGGGCCATCATCCAGACGGAACCAGCTGAGGTGGAGGCGACGTAGATCACGCCGGCGACGGCGATCTGCCACCAGGTTCCCTTGGTCGCGGCGTCCCAGATCATCCCCCAGATGAACAGCTGGTTGACGTACCAGATGCCATTGGAAGCGATCGACCATTTCCAGTGATGCATGACGTCACCCGAGTTTCTCGATCGGGAGACCGCGGTGAAGACGGCGTTCTGAACCAGGCAGAGCGCAGCGAAGACGAGCATTGTGAGGAGGAAGCTCATCACCAGTCCACCTTCATCTCTTCAGCCGCCGGCTTGCCGATCAGCGCCACGGCTTCGGCACGCGCCACCCGCTTGGCCAGGGCGTGCTTGTAGCCCTCCATGTTGTTGACCTGGACGTAGAGGTCCTTGCGGTCGGCGGCCGGCAGACGGTGGAAGTCTTCGGTGCGGAGGAAGGCTTCGAGCTTCTCGTAGCGTTCGGTGAGTTGGGAGAGTTCCAGCTTGGTACGGTCGAGCCAGGTGCCCCAGACCATCTTAGCATCCTCGGGCTTGCTCGCCTCCTCGGCCGGCTTGAAGGGGCAGAGATCCTTGTCGGCCAGTCGCTCGTTAAGCCGGTCGCGGAGAGCGACGTGAGCGCGGTAGATGGCATGCCAGTCTGCGTCGGTGTCGTGCTCGATGCCAACTTCCTTGGCATCCTCGGTGACGTAGGCAACCAGGAATGGCTCGGCATCCTCTTCTTCATCGAGAATGACGATGAGTGGTTTGGTGCCGCTGGTCTGGCTCGCCGTCCCGGACCCTTCCGCGCTTGCGGCTGCCGGCTGCGCCTCGGCCGCGCGCACGGGCCGGTAGGCTCGCTCGAACACGTCCTTGGGGGACCAGGAGACGTAACCCTTGAAGATGTCGGTGTTGGGCTTGTCGCGGGGGTCGGCGTATTCGACCAGGTAGCCAATATCGTCACCATCCTCGTCGGCCGGTAGCTGCCAACCACGAAGAAAGTTGTATTCGAGCCGGCTCATCACCTTGGCGTTGATCACCTTGGTTCCGATATAGGTGTGCATGTTGGGGCCGGGCGCAATGGCGCCTTCCAACAGCTTCTGGTCGCGGGCGATGCGGCTCTTCAGCTCGTAGCCCATCAGCGCCCACATCTTGTTGACGGCATCGGTGCGCGCCAGGCGCTGGCCGATCTCGGCATTGAAGTTGGCCGGGTCGGCGCACGCGCTCTGTCCCAGGACGGTGAAACCGTTCCACAGGCGCAACACACAGATGGTCAGGAGAGCCAGGTCAGCTGGCGTTCCCTTGATAGCGTTCTGTCCAGAGGTACTTGCGTAATCCTGGTTGGACTGCTGGTCGCCCTGCGATGCGGTGAAGTAGTGCTCGGAGATGATGGCCGCGTTGACGGCCTCGAGAGTCACGCGCTCGCCAGCGCTCTTCTCGATCAGCTCCTGTTCAGTGACGGGCTTGTTCATTTTGAAATAATCCCTTGTTGAAAATGGATGATAATCAGCGACGGCGATCGGCGCTGTACTGGGTCATGAGCTCGTCGTGCTCTTTGCTTTTTTGGGATCTTGACCAGGGTCCGCCAGCCGGGAGCGATCTCATGGGTCCAACCCCTGGCGTCGACGATCAGATGCCCGTTGGCGCCGTAGTCCGGATAGGGGACATTCTTCTCAGACACCGCGTCATGCACCTCGTACTTGGCGCCGTCGGGGTAGGTGTACTGGCGCCGGTGTTCGTTCTCGATCTGCTTGGTCATATTATTTCCCTTGCATTATCCGTTGTGGTTTATAAGATAATCGACGTAGGTTTTAGACCACTATTAGTTTCATAATGCAAGAGGGATTTTTTATGAACGTAATTCGGGATTATCTCCCATGGCTGATGTCAGCCATAACCATCTACATGACGGTCCTCGCCGGGAATAAGTCGCGGCGGGCTTGGCTGATCGGCCTGGGGAGCCAGGGGCTCTGGCTGACTTGGATCATTTCGTCCGGGGCTTGGGGCCTGCTGCCGGGGTGCTTTGCCCTGACGATCGTCTACGCCCGCAACCATCTCAAGTGGAGGAAGTCCTGATGGAACAGGTCCTCACCGAACTGCTTCGCCAGTGGCTGCCTTTGGGTGGCGCCTCGGTGGCTTTCATCGCCACCTACTTCCTGCTCAGGCACTTCGCCTGATGAGCCAGGAAGCAAAGACCCTCGCCCCGACGCTGAGCGACGATGAGATCGAGGACATCCTGGAAGGCCAGGAACCAATGGAGCCGATGACCGTCTGCATCGACTCACCCTACGGCAACCTGGTCCTGCCGATCGCCATGATGATGGACAAGTTCGGCAATCCTACCGAGATCGAGTACGACACGAAGACCCTGCTCTGTGGATCCGCGGAGCTCGGCTGGTACGAGATCGACGTCGAGGCCGGCTCCTGGGTGAAGCCCACTCTCCATTAAATCATAATGATAGACAGCGATTAATTCGATTTCAGAGGGGGCTTGCCAAGTGCGACCCCCTTTCTCTATGCTTATGTCATCCTGATTTGCGGAACCCCCGCCTACCCCTGTCGAATTCCTCTCCTCTCTTTCCCTAAGAAAGAAAATAAAGAGAAGGAAAAGACGGACGGGCGAAGCTATAGGTGAATCCTGTAAGGATTCCCCCACCCAGCTATAAGAAACCCACCCAAACATTATAACCATAATCAATACCACAGTGATTAGAAAATCATTATGGGAAAATCCCGCGCTATATTTTTGGGGGATTTAATAGGTAATCATTAAGCCCATTATCTGGTTCATTATATAAATAATATTATATAATTAATCGCAGTACGGATTTTGTGATAATTACGTCCAGCATTATGGGAAAAATATTATAATTATTTTCGCAGTACGGGAAATCCCATAGTTACGTTCTGACGTAGTATTCACACCGGGGTACTCCCCATCATCTTCAAGTACCCCCCGGGTGTGCATCCCATCACACCCTCACACCACCCCGGTGCTTCGCTCCTTCTGGTTCATCTGGCTCATCGGATGCGGGCTTCGCCCGTTCTGGATCATTCATCATCCTCAACCATTGGAGCTTATCATCATGGCTACTGTTCTCAGCGCTTCTAACGCTACTGCAACGTCTATCCTCAGCACGGTGCAGACGCTGGCTATCACTGCACAGCGTACCATCAACACGGCAGCTGCCGGGCTTGACATGCTGGACACATACGTCGAGGACGCAAGGACTCGTCAGGTCGACGCATCGAAGATCGCTCGTCATCACTATCGCAAGAACCTTTTGCTCGAGGCATCCATCGAGCAGGCCCGCAAGGAGCAGCAGCTCACAAGGGAGATCGGCAACGATCAGGTGCTCAGCAAACTGTTCTCTGACAATCACGCAGAACTGGAGGCGCTCTTCGCCTCCTAATACCACTCTGTGGTCTAGGCTTCGGCCTAGATCACCGGTATTTTCTCGATAGTATATTCTAATTATCGAGTTAATGCGCAGCATTAACCACGAGGGCATGACGAGCGAAGCGAGTCATAACCGAGTGAGTTAATCCCACACGATAATGTGGGGACAAATCCCCTGAATCAGATCATGTTCAACCCAACACAGCTGAGCTGCGTTGAGTTCAAGGCACACGACGTAGGGCCATTCGCTTCCCGCAAGGGCACACTGGCTTAGCTCTACCGGATCTGCATGCCTTGGGCTCTGCCCAGCTCAGCCGTAGGCCACGACCGAGATGCGTAGCATCGAGAGAGTGAGCTCCCAAACCTTGGAGACTGCACAATGGACCGCTCGTCCAATCGCACTCGCATGCCTGCTGTCGAATATACGATCACTCACTTCTCGAGTGATCCGCTCGCACAGCTCAATCATCAGGCTCACGGATCACATTCGTGGGTCGACGATGAGTTCGACCACTTCGCTGATGAGGACACGTTCCTCCATCACGATCGGCTCGCTCCCATCTGGGAGATGACCAATGCCCGCTAAGAAGCCCTTGGACTTCGAGCTCGATACCGACTTCAAAGCCTTGAAGCAGGTCGAGGTCGAGCATGATCGCATGCTCACCATCAAGCCCGTCTATAAGCTGATCGATCTCATTCTAATGATGTCGATCTGCGCTGGCATGGGCTTCGGTGCCATGGCGCTCTACGATCGCGCACTCGATCGTGGTCCGGTCATCTGCTCGGTCACCGCAGGGACCTGTCCCTGATGAACCAGATCCTCGCAGACGGGGCATCGCTCTATGAGCTCTTGTGGCTGATACCGATCATCGCGGCATTCGCGGTGATCAACGTGCTCTGGATCCTGTTCATCGATCGTATCTTCGACCGGGTCGAGGACAACGTCGATGAGTGAGATCCTCATCGAGCCAGAATGGGACAAGACCATCGCCGAGATCTCAACGTGGCTTCGTGCCACCAAGCAGATCGCGTTCACACCGCGGTCTGGCAAGCCATTCATCGTCCATCCAAAGCGCATCTCGATGAGGCGCTGAACCAAGGAGACCATCATGTCAGTTCGCAAGGCTGACCTCGTTCGCGAGAACATCGTCAAGCAAATGGACGATGCTCGCAGCTGTGGTGATGAGGAAGAATTCGAGCGTCTTCGCAAAGAACTGGAATACCTCGACACTCATCGCAGCGAATATTGATCGCTTTCTCTGGTTGGCGCTTCGCGCCTTCCGGACTGTTCAACCTCAAACCAAAACACATGGAGCTACCACTCATGTCCATCCTCGATTTCACTGCACCGAAGACCCAGCAGACCAGCCGCACGCCGTTCGCCGGTCTCACCAGCGTCGGTCATGCCAACTATGGCGAACGTCCCAAGGCCAAGGTCTGGCTGAACGTCGGCTACGAGAAGAACGGCAAGTTCATCAACCTGCCGATCGGCCTGCCCATCGACACCATGGAAGCGGGCGAAGTCCGCGGCCAGAACGAAGACTGGGTCAAGCAGCGCACAGCCCAGAACGAGCTGCTCAAGGCTCTGCAGGCCATGGGCGCCGCCTTCGCGCCGGGTCAGGAAGAGACCATCAACCTGACCATCAAGCTGCGCCGTGTGAACGAGCAGCTCGAGGTCGCCAAGGACCAGAACGAATACTCGTTCGATCCGGCCTCGCTGCTGGTCGCCGCCGAGTAAACCTCAACCGGGAACCAAGGATAAAACCTTGGTTCCCATTTCATTTTTCACCGACGGTATCACCGTCTAATCCGGGATCATCACCATGAAAATGCTCAGCTTTTTCTTCGCTGCTTTCGCTCTCATCGCCTCGTCGATCATCCCGGCCAATGCGGCAACCGCGCTCTGGGAAAAGCAGGGCGCCTGGGAAATCTATGGCGACACCAGCACCGACTCGTGCGGAGCCATGGTCCAATACGACAATGGCCTCACGCTCAGCGTGCTGTTCCTCGACAACACGGCCGCGATCGCCATCGTCTGCACATCGGTGACCAAGGGCCAGTCCTATTCGGTCAAGGTCGGCGTCTCAACCGGCGAACATGGGACTCTCGAGGCTGTTGCGTCCAGCAACGACACCGTGATGTTCCTCAACATCAACCAGAACACCGTCAAGGCACTCGTCAAGGCGCAAGTGATCTACATCGAGGGTCTCGGCGGCTTCGATCTCACCGGATCCAAGGCTGCCATGGCTTCGGCCTGGCAGTGCTACGAGACGCTCAACAGCTTCTGAAGATTACCGATCGGGATTGATCTCCCATCGGCCAAACCTCAGCTCCTAACCATCGCCTGTGATGCACAGGTCGCGAGCCAGCATAGGAGTAACGCATGTGTATGTGACCCTTCGGGGACTCTCGTACCGTTCGCTCTGGCCATATGTGCCAGTCATAGCGCCCTCATCAACCACCGCTCATCCGAGCACATCTGGCGCATCGGACTTGAACTAATCTCTCAATTGGCCAATCAGCAACCGACGATAACATCAAGGCTGCGGGGCCATAATACCCATCGCTGAATGCGCGCCCAGACACCGGCGTTAACTGTGACCGTGAGCCAAACACGCAAAATGGGGTCGAGCAGAGGACTGAAGCAAAGCCGGTTGGTCTCCGTTATCGGACCTCATACGTACAACTGAGGGGCGCTCTTCCTGACCGGGAGCGTCCCTCCTTTTAATTCATAATCGATAGACAGACAGGAGCCTGAGCTAATGAAGGAAATCCTTGAATTCTCTGGCGAATATCGCTGGCTGTCCAACTTCTTCATGGTCCATGTGACCATCGGGCAGTTGACGTTCGCCAGCACTGAGCACGCCTACCAGGCTGCCAAGTCGCTCGACCCAGTGGACTGGAAAGATGTTATCGAATGCGTCTCGCCAGGCGCTGCAAAGCGCATGGGCAGGAACGTCACGCTCCGGCCAGACTGGGAAGACATCAAACTCGATGTCATGCGCGAGATCACCGCGGCCAAGTACGACCAGCATCCTCATTTGCACGCCAAGCTCATGGCCACCAAGGGCATGAATTTGGTTGAGGGCAACCACTGGGGTGACACCTTCTGGGGCGTCTGCCGCGGTAAGGGCGAGAACCATCTCGGCCGCATTATTATGGAATATCGAGACAGACATTTTCCTTAAAAATAATCAGGAAAAATGCCTGTGGATAACCCCGGAAAGTAGGAATCGATTTGACTTCGGTTCCTATTATCTAAATACCAATTCAACATTTTCGAAAAAATCGGCTGTAAGGAGCCTAAACCCTATGTCGTGGAAACCAGAGGTGTTCGTCGAAGGCAAATGGTCTCGCAATGGCCTGGTCTTCGCTACCAAGGAAGAGGCCGAGGCCAACGCCAAGGACCTGATGTGGCGCTGGACGATGGTCCAGGATTCGCGTGCCGCGGAGAGTACCGATCCGGTCAACTACACCTACATCGGCGGCGAGCTGAAAGCCGTCCAGCAGGAAGCCAGCACATGATCAGTTATCTCACCGGCGGCAATCTCTGCTACGGCCAGCCCGTCAACATCCTCGGGCTGGTCATGACCATCGTGGTGGCTCTTGTCATCAAGGACATAATCAAAAGTCTTTGGAGGAACCGATGAACAAGCGCGAGATCAAGCAGCGCATTTACCTAACCGGCAGTCGCATGACGGGCTACCAGGTTTTCCACAATATACCTGGCCCGACAATCGATTGCTTCGTCGACAGTGCCAAGATCGGCAACGCCATCATTCGCGCATTGCGTGAACTGGCCTACAAGGACAACCAGAAATGAGCGAGCCCATCACCATCGGCATCCACACGATGCAGATGAGCGACAACCGCGAGGAGTATTTCGTTTTTGTCCGTCGAGGCGATCGTGAGATCACGCCTCACAGCTACCGCAGTCCGTATCGCAACCGGGCTGAATATGAGGTGGCCGAGTGGAAGCACGTTCTACTCGGCTGGCCGAAGCCTGATCTGATGGATCCACAATATGCGGATCCGAAAGCACTTAATGAAGTGGACCCGGCTGACAAGCTCGTCGTCGTGCTCGAAGGCGGCCTAGTCTCACACATCGCAGGCACCGGCATCATGGTCGGACGCACTGTCCACGTCATCGATTACGACACCGATGGTGCAACCATCGGAGACAGCGAGCTTTACGACATCGAGCAAAGTGACGGCAGCACTACCACTGCCTACTTCAACACCGAAACCGTGGGCGAGATGACAATCACGCTCCCAACCGATTGAGAGAACCAAATGAGCTACCTCGCATATGCCGGCATCGGCTCGAGAGAGACCCCTGCCCAGACCATCAAGGTCATGCGCCATGTCGGAGCCTATCTCTGCTCGCAGGGATGGACACTGCGCTCTGGTGCAGCTCCTGGCGCCGATAGTGCCTTCGAGCTGGGCCACAACGACCAGGCATTCCAGGATGCTGCTCATCCCGAGAAGGAGATCTACCTGCCCTGGAAGGGCTTCAATGGCTCCGACTCGAACCTGCATCCCGAGCGGATCCCGTTCAGCGACCAGGAGATCAGCCTGGCCAAGAACACACATCCAGCCTGGCATCACTGCTCGCCGTCGGCAAGGCGCATGCACACCCGCAATGTGCGGCAGATCCTGGGCTGCGAGGCCGTTAATGGCCCGACAGTCACACCGGTCAAGTTCGTGATCTGCTGGACCGAGGGAGCCAAGATGAAGGGTGGCACAGCCCAGGCTCTGCGCATCGCACAGTCGTGCGAGATCCCGATCATCAACCTCGGCTTCGCCAAGGACGCCGGCGAGCTGGAGAAAATGGTTCTGCAGATCGACGCTCTGCAGGCCCAGTTCAAGGAGCAATACGCATGAGCGACACGACCATTGCTCCACTCCAAAAGCATTACCAGGAGAGCCTGGACTATTGGCGCAAGGCGCTCAGGGAGCTGCATTTCGAAGAGGAACGGCTCCGTTTCCAGGCAGAAGTCTGCGCCGGCCGGATCCTTCGTCTCAAGCGACGGGCCTATGAATCGGGAGTCGAAATCAAATGACCCTTCGGGAGAAAGTATTCGAGAACCTTCAACACGCCAAAGAAAATGGCGATTTCGAGCCCGGCGGTTTCCTCCATGGGGAGACCGTCGAGCAGCTGGCCGATGACATGGTGGCCTATGCCGCGGACGTTGAGGACGAAGATCCGAAAGATCTGATTCCTCACATCCAGGCCTGGCTGGACCAAGAAGGGATTCAGATCAAATGACCAAGAAACAGGAGAAATTCCTCGCCGGCGTGTTCGGCACCCTGCTGCTCGCAGCTATCGCTGTAGCATTCGGCGGATTGACATTTTGGCTGTTCGATCACGTCGGGCCGCTAACATCAATCACCTGCTTGATCATTGCGATCGCTCTGTTCGCCGGCTTCATGAACGCCAGCACACCCGACAAGAAGGAGGAGAGCAATGAGCCATAAGCAACGGCCTTGCCCTTGTGGCTCGGGCCTCCAATCATCCTGGCAGCACGATGCCCGCGGCATTCCCATGTGCCGCACATGCGTGCGCTGCCACACCGCCAAGATGGACGGCTACCGGGCCGACGTCATCAACAACCCGAACTACGATGCGGATGAGCCGATCGACGACGATCCGCCATCCTTTCATCAAGAGTCGTTCGACGATTATTAGGAGAGAGCCATGTTTCACAGCATCTACCGGGGTTTCGTCATCTGGCGAAACACTGAACCCGGCTATGCGCTCCGGTGGACTGCCAAGCATGACAACGGGGACAAATTCGCTGCGGATACCCTGGCCGGGCTTCGTCAACTCATCAGAGAGGCGTGACAATGGACGAACTCATCAAGGCCGTGAAAAGCCTCATCAGCGACATCGAGAGCATGCAGCTCGTCCCTGACGATCGAAATGCATCCGAATGGGTCTGGTTCGGTCCCTTCTCTGAATGGGAGACCGGCGATGGCACGGTCGAAGTCGAGTGGCCGAACCTAACCATCTCACTTGAGACAGTGAAGAAGCTGCTCGAATCCAAGACCATCGACGGCCAGGTTGTCGACAAGCAGAAGGCTCTCGACAACGCCCTGCTCAAGGGCCAGGGCCGCGAGGTCGACCTGGCGCTCAACCAGCTGCACGTACCCGGAGCATTCAAGAAATGAAAATCAGCGAACTCATCAACACCCTGCAGCAGATCCAGGTGACCTATGGCGACATCGCCATCACCGGCGGCGCCATGCTCGATGACGTCCCGCTCTCGCAGGTCAGCGTCACTGACGTCGAGGGCATGGAGGTCTGGCCGCACGACCCCAATGGCGTGGCCGGCAAGCACAAGATCGACGGGGTCTTCTTCCAATGAGCCTGGTCTTTGTCTTTGGCTCCAACACATCCGGCCGGCACGGCAAAGGCGCTGCGCTGGCCGCCAGGCGCTACCACGGCGCTGTCTATGGCGTCGCCAAGGGCATGACGGGCAACAGCTACGCCCTGCCCACCTGCAACGATTACTTCCAGCCTCTATCGCTCGATCTCATCAAGGACGAGGTGGAAGACTTCCTGGGCTTCGCCGCTGTCAATCCGCAGCTGGGCTTCCAGGTAACCCGAATCGGCTGCGGCCTCGCCTATTACAAGGACGAGGACATTGCTCCGATGTTCCGCCAGGCGCCGCAATTCAACGTCTTCTTCGACGAGAAATGGAGGCCGTTCCTCGGGAACGGGTATGACTATTGGGGGAGCTTCTAAGCCTGATTCTAAAGGTCCTGGGCATCGCCCTGGCCATCACCAGAGAAAGGTCGCTGAGAAATCAGCGGCCTTTTTTGCATCTCCCTTCTGCTACCACAACAAGGAGACCATTCATGTTTCAACTGCTCAGACAAGCCGAGATCGGCCCGGAACCAGAGGGCATGGACACCTCCCGAGCGCTCGAGTTCCAGATCGAGATCGAGAAGCTCTTCCACAAGAACCAGCTCTTCCCGCGGATCAAGGGCGAGTTCACCAACTGCAAGGAGTTCGACTTCGAGAAGCACATGCGGGCCAACAGCATCGAGCCGGAGTTCGGATTCGATCTCCTGGTTCAGATGGTCCTCAACAAGCGAGCGCCGTTACAGACCCTGGTGGGCGCCCTGCGCAAGCATTTCGACGGCGACTGCCAGAAGACCGCCGACGAGCTCGTCAAGGCTGTGTCGGCCGACCTGGTCGACTGGAGCCCTGTCGCTCGCCAGTTCGTCGTGCGCTACGGCATCTCGCCCGACATCCAGGAGGATCTCGATCGCTACCAGTATCCGCTACCGATGGTGGTCAAGCCAAAGGAGCTGACCTGCAACCGCTCCAGCGGCTACTACACCGGCAAGGATTCGGTCATCCTGCGCCACAACCACCATGAGCTCGACGTCTGTCTGGACCACCTCAATGCGGTCAACAAGACCAAGTTCAAGGTGAACCAGCAGGTGGCAACCACCGTCAAAAACCGCTGGCGCAACCTCGACAAGCCCAAGCCCGACGAGGAAGCCGGCGAATACCAGAAGCGGGTCAAGGCGTTCGAGAAGTTCAACAACTCGGCTTTTGATGTGATGCACCATCTTGGTTTGGCTGCTGAAGGTGAATTTTATTTCACCCATAAAGTGGACAAACGGGGCCGCACATACTGTCAAGGCTACGTTTGCAACTATCAGGGCAATGCGTGGCAAAAAGCCATGATCGAATTCGCAAACCAGGAGGTTACCGAGTGACTCTACCGACCCAAGCCGAACTCAAATTGGCTTTGGATTACGACCCAATCACAGGAACATTCACATGGACTCACCATGAGAGTGTATATGTCAATGTTAGGGGCAAACAGACTGGAACGTCTGGTAGTCGTGGGCATAGGCATATCGTGTTTAAGGAGAAAATCTACAAGGCACATCATGTAGCTTGGGTTATCTCTCACGGTTATTGGCCGTCCAAAGTCGATCACGAGGACAATGATCGTGCCAATAACCGTTTGATCAATTTGAGAGAAGCGACATCGTTACAAAATCAACAAAATCGGACAATCTCGAAAAATAATACGTCCGGTTATAAGGGGGTCATCTCCAGGAAAAACGGGAAATTCGAAGCCAAGATAATCGTTAACAAACGGTATACATATCTCGGCAATTTTGATGATCCAGCGGAAGCGGCTAGAGCCTATGATCAAGCCGCCGTCACACATTTTGGGGCTTTTGCCAGAACCAACAAATCCTTGGGATTAATCCCATAACGAGTTTGCAAATCAGGAGATAATCGACTAGCATTTTCTCTGTCGATAATCAGGAGACGGAAACGATGGTCCGAACCGATCACACTCTTCGATGTAGGATCGAGATTCCTCCTCCTTATGGCTAGTCGACCCAGCCTGACGTAGGACCCAACCCACCAACAGCCCCTTCGGGGGCTGTTCCTATTTTGGAGATAATCCGACATGATAATCGACAAACTTGGTGACTACCGAACCAGGGATGGTCGGAAAGCCAACATCTTCGGGTTCAACGACAATGACGTCACCTTCCCTGTCCGTGGTGCTGTCTACAAGATGTACCGCGGCAAGGAGAGGCCACGGGGCTACTTCATCTGGATGAAAGACGGCCGCTCCAGAGCTCTGGGCGAGTCCGGCCTCGACCTGGTGGATTTCATCGGATGAGCATCGTTCCGAAACCACCGATCCAGAAGCTATTCGAAAATCTCAACACGCCGGCAATCGAGCCGGCGGTTTGGAACAAGCACCATGGCCGGATGGTTCCGGAAGATGCCGTCTACATCGGCCGCGGCTCGGAGTGGGGGAACCCTTACGTGATCGGCAAGCACAGGACCCGTGAAGAGGTCATCGAGCTCTACCGCACCAAGATCCTGCCCTACCTGGATCGAACCTATCTCAAGACCCACCTCAAGGGCCGGCATCTGGTTTGCTTCTGCAAGCCGGCGGCCTGCCATGGCGATCTGCTGCTCAAGGAGGCAAACAAATGACACTCAAAGGCTACACCAGCGGCGGCGCGATCCACGTCACCCTCGGCGACGGCGCCTGTCTCGGCATCGATGACAAGGACCAGCTGTTCATCCTGGATCGCAACGGCACCAGGATCGATCTCAATCGAGCTACCGTCACCCGATTCACCCAGCTGCAGGAATGTCTGGGCCGGCTGATCATTCACGCTCTGCCGGAGTGATCTGATGCCCAGAACATTCAGCTACCTGACCAGCAGCAAGGACATCGACATCGACTGGCTCAGTGTCGACAACATGCTCTACGAGCGTGATTCCGTCCAACTCACCGAGCTGCGCTCGAACTGCAAGACCGCCATCATCGAACAGCACCTGGGCTACGGCCCAGGCAATCCCATGGCCGATGATCCGAACGTCAAGTTCTACCGGTCCCGATATCTCGGCAAGGACTGCTACTTCATCGCCAAGGATGACGTGCAATACATCTTCAGCCAGCCATGACCCACGTTGATATCGACGTCGACATCTGGCGTGACGGCCGAAATGTTCACGGCCTATTCGACAATGGGTTGCTTCGGGACAGCTACCCTTACATCGACTATTCGGGAACCAAGTTCCTGAAGGACCAGGTCTCTCTGAAGAACATCCTCTTCGAAACCTTCGAGCCCGACTTCAACGGGCTCTACCCGTTCATGCTGCGGAACCGCTTCGTCTTCTTCCAGACCAAGGAGGATGCCGAGCTATTCCGCGGCCTGCTCTACATCTATTAATCCCCATCCAATCAAGGAGCGCTACCACATGTTCCAACAGTTCACCGGCAAGGAATACCTCAAGATCGATATCGCCGGCAGCTTCGGCTACGACAAGCAGGACTGGGACGATCGCATCGGCTGGTTCGACCAAAACGAGCATCAGCTCCATGCCCTGGTTCCCCAAGCTGAGGAGCCCGCTCTCTTCTACGCCGGCGTCCTGGCCTGGGAGAAGGCCAAGGAGGGCAAGGCTTCCGGCTATCCGATCTCGCTCGATGCCACCTGCTCGGGCATCCAGATCCTCGCCTGTCTCGCCGGCGATCGCAGGGCAGCCGAGATCACCAATGTCGTCGACACCGGCCATCGCCGGGATGCTTACGTCTCGATCTACCAGGACATGGTCAACGAGCTCGGCGAGACGGCCAAGATCGACCGCAAGCAGACCAAGCTCGCGATCATGACCCACTTCTACAACTCAGCGGCGATCCCGAAGCAGATCTTCGGCGAGGGCCAGCTGCTCGGCCTGTTCCACGACAAGGTTAACGAGAATGCCCCGGGAGCCAATGAGATCACCAACACCATGCTGGCGATCTGGGACCCGACGGCGCTCGTCAACGAATGGGTGCTGCCCGACAACTTCCATGTCCACATCAAGGTCATGGGCTCGGTCACCGAGGCCGTGCAGTTCCTCAACGAGCCGTTCGACATCACCTACAATGTCAACATGCCGATCAAGGGCGGCCGCTCTCTGGGCGCCAACATGGTTCACTCCATCGACGGCATGGTGGTCAGGGAGATGCAGCGCCGGTGTCACTACGACCCGGCGAAGATCGAACAGCTCACCAAGCTGCTCAATGCCGGTGCTGCCGGCAGGAACACCCACAGGCCGCAGGACAAGCTGGTGATGGCCCTCCTGGATCATTACCGTGCCTCCGGCTTCCTGTCGGCCCGCATCCTCGAGCTGCTCGACCTGGAGAACCTGGGCCATATCCCCCATGCCCTGGTTCGCAACCTGATCGCATCCCTGCCTGAGAAGCCCTTCGAGGTGATCTCGGTGCATGACTGCTTCAGGTGCCTGCCCAACTATGGCAACGACCTTCGCCGGCAGTACAACAACCTGCTGGCGGAAATAGCGGAGTCGAATCTGCTCGGCTTCATCGTCTCGCAGATGGTCGGCAAGCCGATCCAGATCAACAAGCTGGATCCTCACCTGGCGCACGACATCCGCAACACCAACTATGCTCTATCCTGATTATCTCTGATAATGTATTTTGGACCCACTTCCTGATTTTCAGGGAGTGGGTCCCCTCATTTTCAGGAAAAGATAGACATGAGCAATTTCAACATCGGCCTCAGTGCCGACAACAAGACGGTCTACGTCACCCGCGGCGGTGATGCTCTGCCCGGCGGCGCAACCAATGTGCTGACCGATTTCGTGCATGACGACACTGCCGACGTCGTCGACGCCAACCCGGAGAACCACGTCCTCTTCCATCACGTCCAGGAAGCCCTCTACCATGCGGGAATCCTCGACATGCAGTCGGTCTCGATCGTCGTCAGCGGCGCTCTTGCGGCCGAGTATCTGTCGGCTGCGGCCGTCACTGTCGCCGATCCGGGCACCGTTCCCATCGTGATCAAATACCAGCCGGCCAACGTCAATGCCGCCAACGCCGACTTCAACTTCGTCTCGGCCAATCCGGCTGTCGCCACGGTCAGTGCTGCCGGCGTCGTTACCGGTGTCGCCAATGGCTCGACCACGGTCACGGCGACCGAGAAGGGTGGCACCAAATCGGTGGTCGTTGCCGTCACCATCACTTAACCAGAAAATCCCCACATTATAATGTGGGTAGATTATCAGTTATCCACAGCCTCCATTTCTTTTTGAAATGGGGGCTTTTTTTCTGGGCTGGGGAAAGATAATAAGCATCACGGAACATTTCAAAATATGTCGGAAACAATGACCTACATGACCGATACCCAAAGGGTGGAGCTCTCGCTCCCTGTTCACATCATGCTGAGCGTGCTCGTCTCTGGCGCCAACTGCGCCGAACCAGCAGGCAGACCGACAGACATCAGTCCGGCCGGCGTCGAGAACTGGAAGGCCCAGTGGCACCAGTTCAACGAGCGCCTGGGCAAGGACCCGATCTTCCAGAAGTCCTATCAGACTTTCAGGAAAACCCGGGAGTTGCTCGTCGCTGCCTGCTCTGAAGCGCTCGCCGGCGTCTATCCGGAGAAGAAGGAAATGTCGCTTCTCCGGCGCATCGAGCGCATCCATACCGAGATCGTCGAGCCTTACGTCAAGGCCGACAATCCCGATCCGCGGAAGATAGGCATCATTGCCTTCTACCTGCTCCAGCACCTGGTCGAGACCCGGACGATCATCGTCCCCGAGGACAGCTCCTTCGGCAAGGCTCTCGAGTTCATGCTGCCGGCGCTCTCCCCATGGGAGGGATCCACCGAGCAGGAGATCCAGGACTACGAAGCGCTGAACAGGTCGGCACAGAAGCAGGTCCGCAAGATCCTCCTCCATCTGCAGCAAGAAGGGTATTATAAATATATCCCTATACCATTAGCTGCATAATATTATCTTGATAATCTGAAAGGGATTATCTGATGGACATCCAGACCCTCATCGACAAGACGGCTGCCGGCAACCGGGAGACATACGAGCTGACGAAGGAAAACTTCGAGGCTCTACTCGCCCGGGCCGTCGAGCTGCAGAACCAGCTGAAGCAGACCCCCACCCCCGCTGTCGCCATCCCAGAGACAACACGCGATCTGGAGGCGGCTGGCCTAGAGGCCGCCTGCAAAGCGATGTGCAAGCCATCTGGCCTCTCTGCGTGGCAGAACAACATGCCATACGCCGAAGCCGCCATCCGCGCCTATCTCGCCTCCTCCTCGGCAGCACCATCAGGAGAGGCGGAGCCGGTGGGCGAAACGGCAGACCTGATCGAGCGGCTGCAAGACTGGATGCGCGAGCCGGACTTTTCCGACGAGTTCAGCGTTGAAGATATCACCGACTGGATAAACCGCCGGCCGACACACATTGCGCCGAAGTTGGCCGCTCGCCTCACCGCCATGCAGGCGGAAGTGGAAGCGTGCCAGCGCAAGTCAGAGGCATATCTGAAAAGCGGAAACCTCGCCATCGATGACGTTGCTCGGCTGCAGGCAGAACTGGACGCGGCGAAGGCGGTGATAGCCAATCTGCGGATGATCGTGGACGTCTACTCAGAGGCCAGAGACGCCCGCGCCGAAGCCCTCACCGCTGCTACCGCAGTAGCGGTGCCGGGGATGGTGCTGGTGCCGAGAGAGCCGACACTGGAAATGTACAATGCGGCCTACTCTTGGTTCGGCTCAAGCCGTTTCAATTTCGGCGAAATGTACCGAGCCGCCCTCGCCGCATCCCCCTCCGCACAGACAGATGGAGGGCGGGATGGCCGGTGAGCGCTATTCTTTGATGATGCGCTGCCTGCGCTTGATCTCGCGTTCGATAGCCTCGCGGATCATATCCAGGCGCGGCTCATCCTTTGCCAGAACGGCATCGATCCTCGCCGTCATGCCCTCGGCAAGTGGCAAGCGGAGTTGCTCTGTCCATTCTTTCTTTCGTCCCACACGGCGCTGGATATCGTGTTCCTGAATTTGTAGCAAGTCGCACCTTTTTCGTGTACACGCTATTGCATATATCATGTACCTGATATAAATTCAATCAGGTACATGAAACGGAGACCGATAGAAATGGCAACGGATATGGTGGACCGAATTTTGGGGCCTCGCACGGTAGCCTCCGCCATGGAGGGAATTCGCAATTGGGATCGCCGCGCGGGTTCGATGCCTCTCCTTTCCGAGCAGCTTTCCTTGATGAAGGACGGGGCTCAAACGTGGTCTACAACGCATTCTTGGCCCGCCGTCAGAGACGCGATGACTAGGCTTGGCCTTGTGCTGGCACTGGAGCCGCTGCGCGATGACGGCTTCATTTTTCCGAGAACCGAGATCACCGAACTTGGCCGCGAGGTTCGCGCCGAACTCACTGGAGGGCGGGGATGAGCGCGCCTCTGAAAATGTCCCGCGAAGAGATGGAGAGTGGGGATGAATCGCGAAATTCTCATCATTGTCCGCGATATCCTGCAGGCAGGGAAATGTGCCGTTTCAAAGGAAAGCAGCGATGAATATGTCGCCGCTGCCGCCTTCGTTTTTGATGAGGGACTGTTCTTCTTCCGCGATGAAGCGCTGAAAATTGTTGAGGCAGAACTCGCGGAGCCCTCCAATGCCCTCTAACCCCGGCCAGGAGCGGGCCATGCCCGATGTAGAGCGAATTGCGGCCGAGTTGCGGGCGATCATCGACCACGACGCATCACTTGGTTTGAAGCCGCCGCTGCACGCCGAAATCCGCGCTCTTCTAGACGAACTGGCACGTCAAGGCGAGGCGTTGAAGCTGGCGAGGGAGGCGCTGGACGCAATGGTTCACGCCGTGTGCGGTGAATCTGGCTTTGCGAATGCTGTCCGAGTGAACAGCGGTTTTGCTTATCCGTGGCCAGCGCTGGATGAGGCGGAGGCTTTGGCAATAGAAGTGATCATGGAGAAGACCGATGAAAAATACCGTTAAGTTCGACGCCGTTCTCGACATGAACGACCCGCAGTTTGCGGAGAAGCTTCGCGCGGCCATTGGCGCCGAACCGGGCGAGCCCATCGAAGTCAGAACGCCTCAGTTTGACCGAACGGACGGGCTGACAGTTCCGAAGCCTATCATGGACTTCGCCAAGCTGCCCGCTCTTTTTGAGGAAACCCTCAAACAGATCGGTTGTCAGAAATGGGACGAGCCCGACAAGGAAGGCAACGTTCTCTGGCTCTACCCGGCCGAATGGTACGACCACATTCCAGAAGGCCACGTCATGCGCTGCATCGACGGGCATGACTATCCGTTCAGGCATGGCGAGACTGACAACGACATGCGCTTCGGCGCTCTCGCTTACGGTTTCCTGAGAAAGGCAGCGCCATGACCGTCACCCGCGCCGCCCGCGCCTTCCTCTCTACACTGGAGGGGAAGTAATGGTCACCCGCCCGACCCAGAAGATGGTCGATGAAGCCACCCTGGCGCTGTTCAACCACAACAGCGACCAGGCGCTTCAGTCATCCATCGAGCTGCAACTGGTTACCCGGCCAACCAAGGAGGTTGTCAAGAACCTCCGGGCATGGGCCGATTATCTGGAGGAGCGATCGTGACCCGATCGCTCGCCATCTCTCAGCGCCAGGTGCAATCCCTGATTCGGGCAGCCGAAGCAGAGAAAGCCATCGTGGAAGTCAAGGTCGGAAATGCAATTTACCGACTTATCCCCAAATCTCGGGCAGATGAATCGAAAGACGCTCTTGACGAGGACTCTTCGCCGGCGGCCTTTAAGACCTTCGAGGAATATCAGGCCTGGAGGGATAGCCGTGCTGGTAAAGATTAAGGGCATCCACAAAGTCAAGATGACGCTCGCCGACGGATCCAAGGAGACCTACTACTACGCCTGGCGTGGCGGACCCAGGATGAAGGAGAAGCCGCATACCGAAGCTTTCTCCCGGGAGCATGCCCGTCTCAGGGAGAAGGCCGCCGAGACGGTCAAGGTGATCCTCACCCTGGATCATCTGATCGAGCACTTCACCGGGCCGGAGCATCAGCGCAATCCCGACTTCCTGGTTCTCGCCGAGAGCACCAGGGTCGATCATCTCTATGCCTACAAGCTGGTTCGAAAGCACTGGCCGGAATGTCCCCTCGCCTTCACCCAGGCGAAGGGATTCAAGGGCGATATTCGCAAGTGGCATCGCTCCATGCGAGCCAATCCACGCAAGGCCGACAAGGCACTGTTCTCGCTGTCCAAGGCGTTCTCCTACGCCATCGAGACCGAGTATCAGGGCATCGAGAAGAACCCATGCACCGGCATCAACCGGCTCTACGAGGGATCCAGAAAGGAATTCCTCTGGACCCAGGAGCAGATAGAACTGGCTCGCGCAAAGCTTGAGCCGCATCTGCTGCTGCCTTTCGAGATCGCTCTCGCCACCGGCCAGCGCCAGGGTGACATCCTCGCCATGAGCTGGAAGCAGTGGGACGGCAAATACCTGCAGTTCGCCCAGTCGAAGACGGGCAAGAAGCTCAAGGTGCTGGCCAACACCCGCATCAAGACCATGCTCGACACCCTGCTGCCGGCCAACAAGGACAAGCTGCGGATCTGCCTCAACTCCCGCGGCCGTCCGTGGACCAAGGACGGTTTCAAATCTTCCTGGGGCAAGGCCATGAGCTCGGAAGAGATCAACATCGAAGGCGTCACCTATCACGATCTGCGCGGCACATTTATTTGCGAGCGCGCTCGTGAAGGATCCTCGATCGAGGACATTACACGCATCTCCGGCCACTCAATGGCCGAAATCAGATCGGTGCTGGAAAAGCATTATCTCGCCACCGACCAGGGGCTTTCCGACGCGGTTATCCTGCGCTCTGAAAAGAACCCCTAGAGAACAAAAATTGTAAAATGACTGTAAAAGGGTCTAGAAAAGGTCAGAAAATGAGCTACCACCAAACGAAAATATCCAAGGAAATCATGGCGATCCCGGCAGGATTCGAACCTGCGACCATCGGCTTAGAAGGCCGGTGCTCTATCCAGCTGAGCTACGGGACCGCTGGCCGGCCGCGCCGGCTGATGCTTCGCGAAG
Organism: Mesorhizobium sp. M4B.F.Ca.ET.058.02.1.1; assembly: GCF_003952505.1. NCBI lineage: Bacteria > Pseudomonadati > Pseudomonadota > Alphaproteobacteria > Hyphomicrobiales > Phyllobacteriaceae > Mesorhizobium > Mesorhizobium sp. M4B.F.Ca.ET.058.02.1.1. The sequence goes on from NZ_CP034450.1 coordinate 1,924,448, forward strand.
GGCGCCGTCCGGCTTGCCGGCTCAGTGCGTCCAGGGCGTCCTGCGGTCATAGCGGAAATTCTCCGCGTAGGAAATCTGCCGGCGCTTGGGCTCCTTCGGCTCCTCGACGCGGAAGGCAAGGCCTTCCTTCTCGGCATAGGCCACCGCCTCTTCCCTGGTGTCGAAAGTCAGCCTGATCTGGCTCAACATGTCGCCAGAGGTGGTGTAGCCCATCAGCGGGTCGATCTTCTTGCGCTGCGCGGGATCGAATTCCAGCACCCAGCGACCGGTCTTGGCCTTGCCGGATTGCATCGCGGTTTTGGCTGGGCTGAAAATGCGCGCGGACATGTCCACCTCGTTGCTCCCCGGAGCAGCACTCCAGGCGTTTGTACCGACGCCCGCCCTCGAAAAGCCCTATTCAGGTTCTCCCGGTCGCGCGCCCACCCCGTCATTACTGTGCAATGACGCCGGCGGCAAGGCGGGTTTGCAACGGACCGCACGACGATTGGCAATCGCGCGGGCGACGATTGGCAATCGCGCGGGCGACGCGGTCGGCGACGTTTTGAAAACGCGCCTGCGACGTTTTGCAAACGCGCCTGGTTGGCGCGAGACTGGAGGCGGCATATGTCGGATACACTGGTGTGCCACTCACGGCTATGACAATGACAGACATGGCAGCGGAAACCTTGCCGGCCGGCCGACCGGGAACCTTCGAGGGCGCGATCGTGATCGGCGCCGGCGCCGCCGGGCTCGCTGTGGCCCAGGCGCTCGCCGCTGCCGGCGTGGCGACACAGGTGCTGGAGCGGGAAAACAGGCTGGCCGAACCCTGGCACAGACGGCATGAGAACCTGCATCTCAACACCCACCGCGATCTTTCCGCGCTGCCCGGTGTCGCCTATCCCGCCGGCACGCCGGCGTTTCCGCACCGCACCACGGTGATCGGCCACCTCAATCACTTCGCCGAAGCGCACCGGCTGCCGGTCGAATTCGGCATCGCCGTCAAGGACGTGAGCTTCAACGGCGATCACTGGACGGTGAGGACCAGCGCCGGGCCGCGGCGCGCGCGCCATGTCGTGGTCGCCACCGGGCGCGACCGACAGCCGTTCATTCCCGTCTGGAAAGGCATGGAGGACTTTCCCGGGCGCATCGTCCATTCGGCGGATTTTGGCGCGGCGAAGGACTATGAGGACAAGAAGGTACTGGTGGTCGGCGCCGGCAATTCGGGCTTCGACGCGCTCAATCACCTTTCCGGAGCCAAGACCGGACAGATGTGGCTGGCGGCGCGCAACGGCCCCTCGCTGTTGCCCAAGCGCATCGGACAGATCGCCGTGCACCGTTTTTCGCCTTTCATGGCGCGGCTGCCCGTGCGGCTGGCGGACTGGGCGATGGCGCTGACCCAGCGCCTTGTCTTCGGCGACCTCAGCAAATTCGGCCTGCCGCGCGCGCCCTTGGGCGGCGCCAGCCGCCTCGGCTCCGACTATACGGCGATCGCCTCCGACGACGGCGCCGTCGATGCCATCAGGGCCGGCAGGGTCATCGTGGTGCCGCAGGTCAGGGAATTCACCCGCGACGGCGTCATCCTGGATGACGGTCAGACCATCACGCCCGACGTCGTGATCGCCGCAACCGGCTATCGCACCGGGCTGGAGCCGATGCTCGGCCAGCTCGGCGTGCTCGACGGCAAGGGCGTGCCGCTGTTCAACGGCGCCGACAGCGATCCAAAGCTGCCGGGCCTGTGGTTCACCGGCATGCGGCCGAGCATCCGCGGCTGCTTTGCCAATGCTAGGATCCAGGGCGCCGCAATCGCCCGCAAGATCGCCGGACAGCGGCGCTGAGCGGCTGCAGGGCGCAGCGTTTTTTCCCGCCCTTCCCTTTTTTCTTTTCGTGGGTTGCCTTCGCGGGCCCGGAACCCTATACGCCGCGAGGCCTCGGAGTGTAGCGCAGCCTGGTAGCGCACCTGATTTGGGATCAGGGGGTCGCAGGTTCGAATCCTGCCACTCCGACCATTCCAGCTATGGGCCGGAGCATGGGCGCCAGTTTGCAAACGCGGCAAGCCAATCCGCCTCGATCCGGGCCAGTAAGGCTCCAGCCATGGCCGCGTTGTCGTGGCGGTCCTCGACCGGGACGACTGGTTGCAGAACACCGATGTCATTGTGCTGGTCGACGCGAGGAGGCGGCGCCTGACGTGGGTGCCGCGCGATCTCTGGTCACCGATGACCGGCGACCGCATCAACAAGGCTTTCGCGCAGGGCGGCGGCGCGCCGCTGCTCAAGGCGCTGGCCGAACTCGGCTTTCGGGCCGGGAGCGTGCTCTGCCTCAGGCGCGCGGCAAGCGAGGCCGCACTCGCAGGCATCTCCGTCACCGTACCGGTCAGCGAGCCGCTCGACTTCTGGTATCCGCTGACTCCAACCGGCCGCATCGAGGACGGCAGGATCGAGGTGTCAGCTGCGGAAGCGCACGGCACATCACCTGATACAACTCGCCAAAACCCGGGAATACCTGGTCACGCGCTACAGCCCGCAAACGACCTCCTATACGCAGATCAACAGGCTGCTGGCGACCCTGGAGGAACTTGCCGGGAAGTGGGGAATTAGGCGAACCGCCTTGTTGAATTGTCTATTTCGATGGGTGAGTTCGATGTCTCTGAAAGGCAAGCTCGCCGGGCGAGAACCCCAACCGCCTTGCACCCGGCGAGCCTACAACCCGATCTGGAACGTGATCGGGACCGGGGTCAGCCGGCATATTGGACGGTGCAAGATGGATGCCAGTGGCTTGGTCCAATATTGGGACAGCTACGTCGCATTTTGCCAAGGATCGACGACTGGTATGCCCGCCGCATGAAAGGCCGACGTGTCACGCGAAGCGACGTGGAAGCCTTTGGCATCGGCGATAGCCGCTATATAGCCGTCGGGTATGGGGAACCCCTTGCCCGCCGTTCTGGCTTTTGCGGCAAGGCCGGCATACTGCCGCGCTGCCTGCACGTCGAATGGCAGAACGCGCTGATCAAACACCGCGCATATGCCAGCAAAGGCCTCAGCCAGGACATTCTTGCGGCGCCCCGCAGGCATCACCTCGATACCGAATAGCACCTCTGCGAGCGTAACGCTGGAAATATACAATGTTTCAGCAGCCTGATCGTCCAGCCATGCCAGCACCGCCGGATGGGGTTCCGGCCTCATCACCTCCGAAACGACATTGATGTCCAGGAGAATCATTCAAATCTCAGGGGCTCGGCCGGGCTTTTGTCGCGGACCTGCTCCAGCGCATCGACATCCTCGTCTTTCACGCCGGCGCGGCGGGCGATTTCGGACAGCAAAGAGCCCAGCTTCACGCGCCCCTCGGGCCGCACGGCGTTCTCGAGTATGGCCCGGATCTCCGCCTCCGTGCTTCGGCCATGGATGGCGGCCTGCACGCGCAGAGCGCGGTGGGTTTCTTCCGGAATGTTTCTGATCGTCACAGATGGCATTGATATCATTCCGATGTCATTGACATCACTCAGATATCACTATCTGGCTCCGATGTCACGCGTCGGCTGCCGAACAAGACTCAAATCTCGAACTCGCCCTGCCCTTCGTCCATGGCGCTGACGGTCTCGGCGGCGAGCGCCCGGGTGATCGGCGTCTTGCGCTCCAGGGCCGCGCGGTCGAGGCGTCCAACCACGCGCATGGCGGTGGCCAGCGAGCGTTCGATGCGCCTGACCAGATATTGCACGACATGCGGCTCCACCTCGACCTGGCGGTCGGCGAAGAGTTTGGTGATGACGCCGGCAAGCAAAAGATCGTCGGGCTCGTGGATCTCGACGGTCGCGGCAGCCTTCAGCCGCGAGATGAGATCGGGCAGTTCGACACCCCAGGCCGAGGGAAAGCGCCTGGCCGTCAGCAGCAGGCTGGAGCCGGCGCCACGGACCGTATTGATGAGATGGAACAGGCCCGTCTCGTCAACCGGATGCTTGTCGACATCGTCGATCAGGACGGACCTGTGGCCGAGGTCGGCGATGCACTCTTCGATGCGTCCGGCATCCACCCTTAGCGCGCTGGCGCGGGCCTGCCAGATCGAGGCCAGATGCGTCTTGCCGGAGCCGGCCGGGCCGGCCAGCACCACGACCGGCGAAGGCCAGTCGGGCCAGCGATCGACCAGCGCCACCGCCTGGGCGTTGGTCGAAGACACCACGAGCTCGTCACGTGAATAGCCCGTGCCGTGACCGAGATCGAGCGGCAGCTGGCGCGGCGGATCGGTTCTGTCAGCGGCCATGGCGCGTCAGCCGCGCGGCTTGGCGCCCCGCCGACGGTCGGCCGGCAGTCGCGGAATGGGCTCGGTGACGTGGCCCTTGTAGAGCGGCGATTCGAGGTAGCGGGCAATGGCGAAACGCACCAGCACGGCGACGGCCGCCGAAGCCGGCACAGCGATGAGAAGCCCGACGAAACCGAACAACGCGCCGAAGGCGAACAGCGCGAACATCAGCCAGACCGGATGCAGGCCAACGCTCTTTCCCACCAGCCTCGGCTGCAGGATGTTGCCCTCGATGAACTGGCCGGCGAAGAACACGCAGGCCACTGCAACAATCATCACCCAGTCCGGCCAGAACTGGACGAAGGCGACGCCGACGGCGAGCACAAGTCCGGTCAACGAGCCAACATAGGGGATGAAGGAAATCAGCCCGGCGAAGAGGCCGATGAGGATCGCGAAGTTGAGGCCGGTCAGCGTCAGGCCCGTGGCATACATGCCGCCGAGCACCAGGCAGAGCGTGCCCTGGCCACGCACGAAGCCGGCGGTCGCGATGTTGATGTCGCGGGCGATCACGCGCACCGTCTCGACATAGTCGCGCGGCACCCAGCTGTCGACGACGGCCACCATGCGGTCCCAGTCGAGCAGCATGTAGAAGGCGACCACCGGCGTCACCACGAAAAGGCTGACCACCGAGACCAGCGCCACGCCGGAACTCCAGATCGAGGTAAAGACAGTGGTGAGCAGGCCGAAGCCGGAGGTGAGCAGCGAGTTCAGCCCGTCGCGCAGGCTGTTGGCGTTGACGCCGAACCTCTGTTCCAGCCATTTCGGATCGAAGCTGGTGATCAGCGCCTGCAGGCGGGTAAGGTATTCCGGCAGCTTGCCGGCGAAATCGGCCATTTGCGTCGCCAGAACCGGAACCAGGATGACGAAGGCGAGCACCAGGACGACGATGAAGGCGATCAGGATGACCACCGTCGCCATCAGCCGGGAGAGGCCGAGACGCTGCAGCCGGTCGGCGACCGGATCGAGGAAATAGGCGAGCACCATGCCGGCGACGAAGGGCAGAAGGATGCTGGAGAAGACATAGAGGAACAGCGCCAGGAACACGGCCGTGCCCAGCCAGAAGAATACCTGGCGGCGGAACGCCAGGGACGCGGCTTCGCCGGCCGCCGCTGCCTCGGCGGCCGCTTCGATGGATCCTTGGTCAGGTGCCCGGTTTGGAGCCTTCGCCATAGCCGCTCATGTGCCTCAGCCAGGCCACGAGATAGGCCGCGGCCGAAGCCACGGTCAAGACCCCGGACAGTAATATGAGCGCCGGCCGCAACGGATCGGGGTGGATGGAAAACGCCAGTTCACCCAGCACCACCGCCGCCAGCACGATCTGGATTGCGGTGTTGGCCTTCGACACAAAGAGCGGTTTCACCTCGACCGGATGCGCCATCACTGAAGACAAAAGCACCGCGCAAACGATCAGCGCGTCGCGCGAGACCATGGTGACGACCAGCCACAGCGGCAATTGTCCGATGAAGCCCATGACCACGAACACCGAGACCAGCAAGAGCTTGTCGGCCATCGGGTCGAGATAGGCGCCGAGCTTCGAAACCTGGTTGTAGCGGCGGGCGATGAAGCCGTCGACGCCATCGGAGACGCCGGCGATGAGGAAGCCGGCAAAGGCCCAGTCCCAACGCGCTTGCAGCATCGCCAACACCACGGCGGGCACCAGCAGCAGGCGCATGATCGTGATCATGTTGGGGATGGTCAAAGTGTGCCCCGTCGCGTCTTGTCGAGAGATAGATGATGGAGATGGAAGGCTGGCGCAAGCACTACGCTCCTCATTCTCTGACGTTGGCGAATGGCGAAAGCTGCGATGCGGGCCAATCTCGCCTTCAGGGGGATCGGCTCACGCAGAAGAACGTTTGTTGGGGGGCAAAACCGCCGCACCGCCGCGTCATCCTTGCTCCCCGAAACCATTCATGCGAAGAGCCCGCAATGGAAACAGCGACGAGCCGGACATGACCAAGCGCGATACAGCCGAGCGCAAGAACGGGCTCACCTATGCCGAAGCGGGTGTCGACATCGATGCCGGCAATCTGATGGTCGAGAAGATCAAGCCGCTGGTGCGCGCGACGCGCCGGCCGGGCGCCGATGGCGAGATCGGCGGCTTCGGCGGCCTGTTCGATCTCAAGGCCGCCGGCTTCACCGATCCGGTACTGGTCGCGGCCAATGACGGCGTCGGCACCAAGCTCAAGATCGCCATCGATGCCGGCAAGCACGACACGATCGGCATCGACCTTGTCGCCATGTGCGTCAACGACATCGTCGTGCAGGGCGCCGAGCCGCTGTTCTTCCTCGACTATTTCGCCACCGGCAAGCTCGACCCCGACCAGGGCGCATCGATCGTCGGCGGCATCGCCGTGGGCTGCCGGCAGGCCGGCTGCGCGCTGATCGGCGGCGAGACGGCCGAGATGCCCGGCATGTACCACGGCAAGGACTACGACCTCGCCGGCTTTGCCGTGGGCGCGGCCGAACGTGGCCAGTTGCTGCCCACCGACGACATCGTCGAGGGCGACGTGCTCTTGGGCCTTGCCTCCTCCGGCCTTCATTCCAACGGCTATTCGCTCGTGCGCCGCATCGTGGCTAGCAGCGGCCTTGCCTGGAGCGACCCGGCGCCGTTCAACGACGAGGCGACGCTTGCCGAAGCGCTGCTCGAGCCGACGCGCATCTATGTGAAGTCGATCCTCAAGGCCATCCGCAACACGCATGGCATCAAGGCGCTCGCCCACATCACCGGCGGCGGCTTTCCGGAGAACATTCCGCGCGTGCTGCCCAAGGATTTTTCCGCCGAGCTCGACCTCAACGCCATCGACGTGCCGCCGGTGTTCGCCTGGCTGGCCAAGACCGGCGGTGTCGCGCCGGAAGAGATGATGCGCACCTTCAACTGCGGCATCGGCATGATCCTCGCCGTGGCCTCCGGCCAGGCGGCGCAAGTGGCCGCCGTGCTGCAGGAGGCCGGCGAGACGGTGACCCCTATCGGCCGCATCGTGCCGCGCCGCGACGCCGGCGTCATTTACCGGGGCTCGATCGGCCTATGAGCAGGAAACGCACCGTCGTTCTGATCTCCGGGCGCGGCTCCAACATGACGGCGCTGATCGCGGCGGCGAGCGATCCGGCCTACCCGGCCGAGATCGTCGGCGTCATCTCCGACCGGGCCAACGCCGCCGGCCTCGCCATCGCCGCCGCGCGCGGCATTCCCACCAAGGTGATCCAGCGCTCGGATTATGGCAGCAAGGAAGCGCATGACGGAGCGATCGATGCGGCGCTTGCCGGCTTCGGCGCCGAGATCGTCGCGCTGGCCGGCTATATGCGCATCCTGGGCGCCCGCTTTGTCGAGAAATGGCTAGGACGGATGGTCAACATCCACCCTGCCCTCCTGCCCGCCTTCAAGGGGCTGGACACGCATGCTCGCGCCCTGCGCGCCGGCGTTCGCATCCATGGCTGCTCGGTGCATTTCGTCACCCTCGACATGGATGACGGCCCGATCATCGCTCAGGCCGCCGTGCCGGTGATGGTCGGCGACAATGAGGACACGCTCGCCGCCCGCGTGCTCAAGGCCGAGCACCGGCTCTACCCGCTGGCGCTGGGGCTGGTCGCCGAAGGCAAGGCACGCATGCAGAACGGCCACACCGTGCTCGCCCACTTCGCCGACGATGCCGAAAACGGCAGTTCCGTGGTAATGGCGCCCGACCCGCTGCGCGAGGAAAGCGATCTCGAACAGCTGGCGCGGATCACGCCTTGAGGGATTGGGGGCGGCATGGCGACAAGACAACTCCTCATCCTGCGCCACGCCAAGTCGAGCTGGGACGATCCCAAGCTTGCCGATTTCGACCGGCCGCTCGGCCCGCGCGGTCTGAAGACGGCGCCGCTGATTGGGCGCGAGCTTTCCCGGCGCGGCTGGCTGCCTGACCTGGCGCTGGTGTCGGCCGCGCTGCGCACCCGCGACACATGGCGGCTGGTCGCGGCCGAATTGCCGAAGAGCGCTGCGGCGGAATTCACGGATGCGCTGTACGAGGCGGCGGCGGTGGATGTGCTGGCCGTCGTGCGCAAGGCCGATGCGGCCAGCCTTTTGGTGCTCGGCCACAATCCCGGGCTCGAGGACTTCGCGCGGCGGCTCGCGGGTTCGGGGTCGGATGCCCGCGCGCTGCGGAAGCTCGAGGAGAAATTCCCGACGGCGGCATTGGCCCGGTTTGTCTTCAAGGGAGACTGGGCGGATCTCGGCTTCGGCGGCGCGCGGCTGACGCATTGCATCAGGCCGAAGGAGTTGGGGTAGCGGCCTTGGGTTAGTCGCGGCGCGGCCCTTGGTGCTTGCGGGGCCGAAAGACAAAATCCGAACAAAGCGACAGGGCCGAAGCTGCCGATTTGATTCAGGCTTGCGCAAAAGCGAAGCGGCGGGACAAGCCCACCGCCTCGAGGCATTCGATGACCGAAGTCATCAGCGATTGCCGACCAGGTCAGGTTGTCGGGTCCGCTTAACGGCCCCAGATGCCTTGGCCGGATTCAGGCTGGGCGACTTCGGAGGTGGTCTTGCCATGCTCGACCGGCTTGCGGATCGACGCCGTGGTCGTGATGTCGACATTGGCGGCAGGCTGGGTGACGGCCGGCTGGTTGACGTTGTTCGAACCATAATGGTCACTGCCGGCGAAGGCGCTGCCCGTGGCAACGAGGAAGGCGGCGGCGGTGAGAGCGATCTTGGTCATTCAGGTACTCCAGTAGTTCTGTCTTCTGTCCGTCAAGTGGCGTGCCTTGGGAGGAATTCGCGTCGCTCGGACCACCCCGAGATGGGCCGTGGCCGCTGTCGTTTCCAGTCACGAAGTTGTGCCGAAAAGACCTTCGGCGCGGCGCTTGAAATCCGGCGCAAGGCTTCCTACTGCCACACTGTTATCTCGCGATATCAATCAGTTAGTAAATTCCACCCGCCACGGGTGCCAAGATCACTTGAGCCGGCGTTCACAACCTGATGCACAATGCGTCAACATAAATCGAACCGATCGGTTCTGTTTTCGTCGATTGGCGCCTGATCACTGCCCGCGGGGAGGTGCCGGTTGCTTTCCATGCGGTCGTTCAGCGACATGAATCCAACACGCAGCGCCTCTCGTCGGTGACCTCCCTGCCGCTCTGCAGTGGCCAAGCCAGCTAAGGTTTGCCTTGTGGGCGGATCGATATTATCCGTTGTGTGCGTGCACCCCATCGGACGCTGCCGGCTGCGTTGGTCGAAAGGTCGACGAGACTGCGGCGGGCAAGATACCTGAACTGCGATAGAAAATGCGGCTGCTGCTTGTCGAAGACAATCGCGAACTGGCTGATTGGTTGGGCAAGACGCTGCGCCAGGCCAATTATGTCGTCGACATCGTCCATGACGGCGAGGATGTCGAGCATGCGCTTGCCGCCGGCGACCATGCGCTGGTGATTCTTGACCTTGCGCTGCCGCGCATGGGCGGCCTGGACGTGCTGCGCATGCTCAGGGCGCGCGGCAACCGGGTGCCGGTGATCGTGCTGACCGCGAACGCCAGCCTCGACGGGCGCGTCAAGGGCCTGAACGAAGGGGCCGATGACTATCTGGCCAAACCGTTCCAGGTCGAGGAGTTGGAGGCGCGCATCCGCGTCCAGTTGCGGCGCGTCAACGACCGGACCGCGCCTGTCGTTGCCTGCGGCGATCTCGTCTTCGACACCAACACGCGGCTGTTTTCGCTGGCCGGCGAGACCCTGGCGCTGACGCCGCGCGAGCACGCCGTGCTGGAGCAGCTGATGGTCAAGGCGGGACGCACGGTGAGCAAGGCGGCGCTCTCGTCGGCGATCTTTGATTTCGAAACAGACGCCGACCCCAGCGCCATCGAGATCTATGTGCATCGCCTGCGCAAGAAGATCGAGGGTTCGCGCGTTCAGATCGCCACGCTGCGTGGCCTTGGCTATCTGCTGCGCGATGCCGGTTAGCAGCCTCCGCCTGCAGCTGCTTGCCTGGGTGGTGCTGCCGCTCGCCGGGCTCGCCACCATTAATTTGTGGACCAGCCATCGCAACGCGCTGGCGACCGCCGACCTGGTGACGGATCGCATGCTGGTGGGTTCGGCGCGCGCCATCGCCGAACAGGTCGCAATCGTCGACGGCGTGCTCGACGCCACTGTGCCGCCGGCAGCGATCGAGATGTTCGACACCGGCGACCGCGACAGCGTCTACTATCGTGTCGAGACCGCGGGCGGACGGCTGCTGACCGGTTATCCCGACCTGCCCGAGGCGCAGGATCGCCCGAGCCTGGAAGCGACCTATCGCGACCGCACGTTGCGGCTGCTGACCTTCAGCCATGCGGTGATCGGCGCCGGCGCGGACTCGCCGATTTCCGTCACCGTCGGCGTCACGCTTGCCGGACACGATGCGATGGCACGGCATTTGTGGTTCAACGCTTTTGCCCAGCAGCTGATGCTGGTGGCGATTGCCGGCGTCTTCGTGCTGCTCGGCTTGCGCCGCGGCCTGGCGCCGCTGATCAGGCTGCGTGATGCCGTGCGTTCGCCGGCTCGCAGCGACCTCGATCCGATCGAAGTCACTGGCGCGCAGAGCGAGATCCGGCCGCTGATCGACGCGCTCAACGCCTATATGGAGCGAGTGCGGGGGCAGATGGCGGCGCAGCGGCGCTTCATCGCCAATGCCGCGCACCAGTTGCGCACGCCGCTGGCGCTGCTGTCGACGCAGGCGAGCTACGCGCTGCGCGAAAGTGCGGCCGATCAGCGCCAGGAGGCGCTGGTGGCGCTGCAGGCCAGTTCCGGCCGGCTGGCGCGGCTGGCCGAACAGCTCTTGACCCTGTCGCGGGCCGAGCCTGGAAGCCGGCGGCCGCGCGCCGATCGCATCGACCTGACGGAAGCCGCCCGCCATGTGCTGGAGACGCAAGCGCCGGCAGCGCTTGCGCGCAACGTCGATCTCGGGCTCGACGAAAGCGGGCCGGTGCCAGTGGTCGGCGACGGCACCATGCTGCGCGAGATGATCGTCAACCTGGTCGACAACGCGCTGCGCTACACGCCGGCTGGCGGCACCGTCACCGTCAGACTGGCCGCCATCGATGGCGAAGCGGTGCTGACGGTCACCGACGACGGGCCGGGCATCCCGGCGGACGAGCGAGAGCATGTCTTCGAGCGCTTCTACCGCCTCGCCGACGCAACCGAGGAAGGCAGCGGCCTTGGCCTCGCCATCGTACGCGAGGTGGCCGAAAATGCCGGTGGCCGCGTCACCCTCGCGGATGGCGCGGCCGCCGGCCTGGTGGTCGAGGTGCGGCTGCCCCTGGCCTAGCAATCACAGCTTCATGTCCCCTGCTCGTTGAACGAGGCCGGGCGCCATTTGACGACATAGTCCTCGAAGCGGGTGATGATGAACTCCACCACAAGCGCCATCACCGCCAGGATGATCATCGCCGCGAACACGCCATTGGCGTTGAAGGCGCCCTGCGCCGTCGAGATCAGCAGGCCCATGCCTTGCTTGGCGCCGAGGAATTCGCCGACCACGGCGCCGACCAGCGCGAAGCCGAAGCTGACATGCAGGCTGGCCAGGATCCAGCTCATCGCCGACGGAATGATGACCGAGGTGGTGATCTGGAACGGCGAAGCACCGAGGATCTGTGCGTTGGCGATCATCGACCGGTCCGCCTCGCGCACGCCCTGGAAGGCGTTGGCGAAGACGACGAAGAACACCATCACCACGGCGAGCGCGACCTTGGAGGCCATGCCGAGGCCGAGCGCGATGATGAACACCGAGCCCAGCACCACGCGCGGCACCGAGTTGGCGATCTTGATGTAGATCGAAAAGACGTCGGCCAGCAGCCGGTTGCGGCCAAGTATGATGCCGGCAGCGATGCCGCCTACAGCGCCGATGACGAAGCCGAGGAATGTTTCTTCCAGCGTCACATAAATCTGCAGCCAGAGCGGGCCTTGCGAGGTGCCTTCGGTGACCCACGACCAGATCTGCTGCCAGATGCCGGACGGGCTGGCGAAGAAGAATGGATCGATGATGTTGTAGTCGGCGCCGAGTTCCCACAGGCCGAGGAAGACGACCAGGATAGCCAAGCGCAGGCCGATGACCAGTGCATGGCGGCGTCGCAGCCGCACCCTTGCCCGGGCTTCGGCGACGGCGATGGAGGTATTGCGGGCAGCGGCCCGGTCAACGGTGGGAGAGATGGCGGTCATGGCGGTCTCCTCTCGGAGCAATTCCAGGAAAAGTGCCAAGCGGTTTCCGTCCGGAATTGCGAAAAACAAATCATTGGAGCGGGTCAGCCGCCCAAGTCTAATGGCCGGTCTGCAGGCTGCGGCTCTGGCCGAGCTGCACTTCCTCGCGAAGGTCGTTCCAGATCACTTTGGCGATCTCAACGAATTTCGGGTCATAGCGGATGTCGGCCATGACGCGCGGGCGCGGCAGGTCGATGCGGTAGACGCTCTTGACCGTGCCCGGCCCCGCCGTCAGCACATAGACCTTGTCGGCCAGCGCCACCGCCTCCTCGAGGTCGTGCGTGACGAAGACGACCGAGGATTTCTGCTCCGACCACAGGTCAAGCAGTTCGTCCTGCATGGCGGTGCGGGTCTGCATGTCCAGCGCGCTGAACGGCTCGTCCATCAAAAGAATCTTGGGCTGGTTGATGAAGGTCTGGGCCAGCGCGACGCGCTTGCGCATGCCACCCGAGAGCTGATGCGGATAGTGCTTTTCGAAACGGCCAAGGCCGACGCGGCCGATCCAGTCACGCGCCCGTTCATAGGCCCGCGCCTTGGACACGCCGCGATAGAGCGGGCCGGCGGCGACATTGTCGATGACGCTGCGCCACGGAAACAGCGCATCGGCCTGGAAGACGAAGCCTATGTCGCGGCTGATCTCGGTGACGGGCTTGCCCATGACGCGGACATTGCCGGTCGTCGGCCTGAGCAGGCCGGTGACGAGGTTGAGCGTTGTCGACTTGCCGCAGCCGGTCGGCCCGACGACACAGGCGAACTCGCCGCGCGCGACCGTCATGGTGAAATCGCGGATCGCCGTCATCATGTGGCCGTCGGGCGTGACGAAGCGAAGCGTCACGTCATCAATGGCGATCGCGGCATCGGACGGCGGCGCGGCCGGAGACAGCTTCTCGGCCGCCATGGATTGCAGTTGCATGGCACACTCCTGTCGTGATGGGGCATGGATGCCAGCGGCACAAGCTCCTTTGGCTTGTCGTCCATCTGCATCTGGAAAGGCGCCGCTGCCGGATTGATTCAGCGGAGCGGCGCAAGTCATTGTTGCTCAAGGGCGGGCCGGGCGTCCGCCGTCGCCGACCGATGCTATTTGGCGGCGTCGACGAATGCCGTGGTGTAGGTCTTCGACAGGTCGATCTCTTTGCCCTGCAGGCTCTTGGAGAAGGTCGAGAGAACCTTAAGCACGGTTGGCGGGCCGTCGGCCGGCATGCGGCCGTCCGGCGTGAACATCGCCTTGCCGCCGGCCAGCCCCTGGACGTAGAGGTCCCTGTTACCGGCGTAATAGTCCTTCGGCATCTTGTCGGCGATCTCTTCGGCCGAATGGGTGGCGATGAATTTCATCGTCTTGACGAAGGCATTGGCGAGCTTCTGCGCCTCCTCCTTGTGGCTCTCGATCCAGGCCGACTGTACGTAGAAGGACGCCGCCGGATAGGGTCCGCCCAGCGCTTCCTTGGTCTTTTCCGGCGTACGCATGTCGACGAGGATGCTGGCCTCGCCGGTCTTGAGCAGCTTGGCAATGGTCGGCTCGGTGGTCATGCCGGCCTGGATCTGGTCCTGCTTGACGGCGGCGATGAAGGTGTTGCCGGCGCCGACTGGCAGCAGCGTGTAGTCACCCGGCTTCAGGCCGTTGCGCACGGCCAGGTACTGGGTCAGGAAATCGGTCGACGAGCCGAGGCCGGTGACGCCGAGGGTCGCGCCCTTGAACTCGGCCGGCGACTTGATCTCGGGGTGCTTGGCCGACACCAGCTCGACCTCGCCCGGCGCCTGGCTGAACTGCACGATCGACTGGATGTACTTGCCCTTCGACTGCAGATCGACGGTGTGGTCGTAGAAGCCGACGACGCCCTGCACGGCGCCCGCCAGCAATTCATTCTCGGCTTCGACGCCGGCGCGCGAGTTGACCAACTCGACATCGAGCCCCTCGTCCTTGAAGTAACCGAGCTGCTGGGTGAGCACGGCCGGCAGATAGATCTGCTTTTCCATGCCGCCGACGATAATGGTGATCTTGTCGGCCGCTGATGCCGCCGTGGCGCCCGTGGCGACAATGGCAAGCGTCAGCGCCGCTGAACGCAAGGCGCACTTCGAGATGAAACCAGTCACGTAAATTCCTCCACCTGGGCGACGCGCTATCTGGCGACGCCGCATTTTCTTCCTTGCCGGCCGCTCCCAGGCCGGTCACGGCAAGCGCCGCGACGCTGTGATGGCATGCCCAAGCTTTCAGCTGGCTTTCAGTCATTTTAGCGGCTGCCGAAATGGAACCCGGCGAGTTTGCCGGTTAGGAGGCGCCGAGAGCCAGCACGTCGCGCATGGTGTACTCGCCGGGTGGGCGACCGGCGACCCACAGCGCGGCCGCCATGGCGCCGCGCGCGAACATCGAGCGGTCGTCGGCCGAATGCGACAGCGTCAGTACCTCGCCGTCGGCCAGGAAGCTGACGCTGTGCTCGCCGACAATGCTGCCGCCGCGCGCCACCGCGAAGCCGATCTCGCCGGACGGACGTGCAAATGTGACGCCGTCGTGGCCGCGCCGCGCCGCGTCTGCCAGCGCAACGCCCCGTCCCTGCGCGGCCGCATCGCCCAGCATCAGTGCCGTGCCCGAGGGCGCGTCGACCTTTGAGCGGTGATGCGCCTCGAATATCTCGATGTCGCAATCGCCGGGGCCGAGCGCGCGCGCCGCCTGCTCGACCAGCCCGGTCAGCATGTTGAGGCCGAGCGAGTAACTGCCGGAACGCACGATGGCGATCTTCTTCGCGGCGGCGGCGATCGCGGCAAGTTCGGCGGCGTCGAAGCCGGTCGAGCCGATCACCAGCGCCGGACCGCCGCGCAGGGCGCAAGCCTCGGCAAGCTCAGCCGACGCGGCCGGCGTGGTGAAGTCGATGACGACGTCAGCAAGCGCCAGCGCTTCGTCGCGCTCGTCCAGAACCTCGCCGGTGGCGCCAGGCCGGTGGAAGCGGGCGGCGAGCGCCAGACGCGGATCGGCCACGACGGCTTCCACCATCTGCCGGCCCATGCGGCCGAGCGCGCCGGCTATGGCGATCCTGAGCGGCTGCGGCATGGCTATTCCTGTCGAGAGGCTAGTCGGAACAGAGCTTTAGCACGCCGCCTTGCCAAATTGATTCAGCCGGCAGTCGCGCCATTCGTCTTCAGCATCATGCCGGCGATCTCCTTTACCAGTTTGGCGGCGACAAGCGCAGTGACGTTGGAGAGGTCCTGGCGCGGATTGTATTCGACGACGTCGGCGGCGACGATTGGCTGGTCGATTGACTGGATCAGACCGATCACTTGGCGGGTAGTGAACCCGCCTGGTTCGCGATGGGAAATGCCGGGCGCGAAGGCCGGATCGAGAGCGTCGATATCCATGGAGACATAGACCGGCGTCTTGAGGTCAAGCCGCAGCCCTTCCTTGAAGTGCCGCATCTCCACCACCTCGACACCGAAGCGCTTGAATTGGTCGCGGTGGTGGTCGTTGACGGTGCGCAGGCCGACCTGGATCAGCCGGTCGGCAAGCCGCTCCTCCATAATGCGTGCGAAGGGCGAGGTGTGCGAGCGCGGATTGTCATCATAGGCATGATAGATATCGGGATGGGCATCGATATGCAGGATCGTCAGGCTGGGGTGGCGGCGCCGCACCGCGCGCAGCAGCGGCCAGGTGATCGCATGGTCGCCGCCGAGCGAGATCAGCGGATGGCCGGCATCCAGCGCGCGACCCACCTCGTCTTCGATCCGCTCCCACGGATCGCCGGCCTGCGCGAAATCGATATCGCCATGATCGATGAAGCGGTCGCTGAGGTCAAAGCCGGTTTCCGACCATGAACTGTAAGCATCGCTGGTGAGCTCGCGCCGGATGAGCGGCGGCGCTTCGGCCGCACCGCGCAGCCAGGACGAATTCTCATCATGCGGAATGCCCAGAAGCGAGATCTTGCTCACGACATCCTCCCTCGTCGCAACAGACAGGGTGTCTCTATAGACGCGGGATCTGGCGGCTGCGACGGCAGGCGCTTGGGCCAGATCGCGGGGTCAGGCCCTAAGCTCTTGCGGCTTGCGCAACCACACCTTGTTGTCGTGCAGCGCCGCACCGCCATAGGGCGCCGGCGCGTCGGCGCCGGTCAGCACATTGATGCCCTCGCCGCGCTCATGCGCGCTGTTCGGCCAGATGCCTTCGGCGATCACCACGCCACGCTGGATGCCGTCGAAGAACTTGGCGTGCAGCACCAGTTCGCCGCGCTGGTTGCCGACCTCGACGCGACCGCCATCGGCAAGCCCCAGCCCGGCGGCATCCTCGGGATGCAGCAGCAGCACCGGCCTGCCCTCCTTTTGCTTCGACACCGGCGTCTCGGCAAAGGTCGAGTTGAGGAAGTTGCGCGCCGGCGAGGTGGTCAGCCGGAACGGATGCGCCTCGTCCGCTGCCTCGATCAGCTCGACATGGTCGGGGAATTCCGGCAGCCGCTCGACCGGCCCGAACAGGCCCATGCTCCTCGGCGGCCGGTTGGGCGCCGCCTGTCCTGACCAGTCGGGGCGGAAGCGGAATTTTCCGTCCGGATGGCCGAAGCCGTTGATGAAATGCGCCGCCTCGAAATCCGGCTGCATATCGATCCATTTCTGTTCCTTCAGGCTGTCGAAGCCGCCCAGCCCGCGCTTGCCGAGGATGATGTCGATATGCTCCTTCTCGGTCAGGCCGAAGCCCGGCCTGTCGCCGACGCCGAGCCGTTTTGCCAGCTCCTCGATGACGAAATGGTTGGTGCGCGGCCCCTCGGGCGGATCGATCAGTTTTGGTCCCAGCGTGATGTGCTGGTTGCCGCCGCCCTTGTAGATGTCGTCATGCTCCAAAAACATCGTCGCCGGTAGCACGACATCGGCGAGCCTGGCCGTGTCGGTCATGAACTGTTCGTGCACGCAGGTGAACAGGTCGTCGCGCAGAAAACCCTGCTTCACCAGCCGCTGCTCGGGCGCGACATTGACCGGATTGGTGTTCTGGATGAGCAGCGCCGTCACCGGCGGTCCGCCATAGAGCGCGTCGCTCGCCCCGGTCAGCACGGGGCCGATGCGCGAGTGATCGAGATGACGGATGTTGGGATCGCGCATCGCTGTACCTTCGAGCACGTCCTGGTTCAGCTTGAAGATGCCCGAATTGGAGTGGAAGGCGCCGCCGCCCTCATATTGCCAGGCGCCGGTGACGGCGGCGATCGAGGCCGCAGCGTGCATGTTGACCGAGCCGTTGCGCTGGCGCGAGAAACCGTAGCCGAGGCGGAAATAGGTCTTCTTCGTCGTGCCGACGAGATGCGCGAAGGTTTCGATCTCGGCGACATCGAGCCCGGTGATCGCTGCCGCCCATTCCGGCGTTTTTGTCCGCAAATGCTCTTCCAGCCCGCGCGGATCGTCAGTGTATTTCTCGAGATAGGCGCGGTCGGCAAAACCGTCGCGGAACAGCACATGCATGACCGCGCAGGCCAACGCGCCATCGGTGCCGGGCCTCAGCACCAGGCCCATGTCGGCCTGTTTCGTTGTGGCATTCTCATAGACGTCGATGACGACGATCTTGGCGCCGCGTGCCTTGCGTGCCTTGATCGCGTGGGTCATGACGTTGACCTGGGTGACCACGGCGTTGGTGCCCCAGATCACCACGCAATCCGACTTCGCCATCTCGCGCGGGTCGGGACCGCGCAGCGCGCCCGCCCCCGCCATCCATCCGGTCCAGGCGAGATTGGTGCAGATCGAGCCGAAGAAGCCGGAGTACTTTTTCGCGTGGCGCAGCCGGTGGATGCCGTCGCGCTGCACCAGACCCATCGTGCCGGCATAGTAATAGGGCCAGACCGTCTCCGAGCCGTATGTCTCCTCAGCCTTGAGGAACTTCTCGGCGACGAGGTCGAGCGCCGCGTCCCAGCTGGATTCCTTCCAGGCGCCCTCGCCCTTGGCACGCGCCCTGATCAGCGGCTTCAGCAGGCGGTCGGGATGATGAACGCGGTCGGCATAGCGGGCGACCTTGGCGCAGACGACGCCAGCCGTGTAGCTGTTGGCCTTGGCGCCATGGACGCGGCCAATGCGGTTTTCGTCGAGCAGCTCGACTTCGAGCGCGCAGGTGGACGGGCAGTCGTGCGGACAGGCCGAATGGCCGAATCGCAGCTTGGCGTGCTGGTTCATGGGGGTTGTCTAGCGGGATTCAGGCGCGGCGTGTAGGTCCAGATTGGGCGCGAGTTGGCACTGTTCTGCCAAGATGTGCTGCGCAGTGGGGTTGCGGCAGTAGGTCTTTTTGCGCGGCGTTGAAACAGCCAATCTCCCCACTTGTGGGGGAGATTGGCTGTCGCTGCCGGTTTCGCCAATCGCCAACCTCGGGGATTGGCGCGACGCCCCCTCACATGCCGAACCAGCGCGCGCGGCGGCTGGAGCCGAAATGCTCCTTGTCGGCGCGCAGCGCGAGCGAGGCTTCGTGGTAGGTGCCGGTCGGCTTCGGGCCGGAGAAGAAATCGACCTCGACCTTGCCGATGCGGCCGCCGCCGAATTCGATGTAGCAGGTGCCGAAGCCGTCATACTGTTTCGCCGTGCCGCTGTTGGTGAGCTTAACGATCAGGTCGCTGGCGACGGCACGCGCCGCACCCTCCGCGAACACGCCGGCCTTCGGCGTGCCGGTGTTGGCGCCGTCGCCCACGGCATAGACGCCGGCATAGTTCGTCTCCAGGGTCCTCGGATTGACCGTGATCCAGCCATTCTCTGCCATGCCGCTGGCTATCACCACGTCGGGCACGCGGTGCCTGGGCACGCCGAGGAACAGGTCGAATTGCATCTCCACGCCGTCGTCGAGGATTGCGACCTTCCGCGCATTGTCGATCGACGCGACGCGGCGGCCCGGAATGAAGCCGATGTTTCGCTCGACGAAGGCGGCGACCAGGG
The DNA here is from genome assembly GCF_003952505.1 of Mesorhizobium sp. M4B.F.Ca.ET.058.02.1.1. NCBI lineage: Bacteria > Pseudomonadati > Pseudomonadota > Alphaproteobacteria > Hyphomicrobiales > Phyllobacteriaceae > Mesorhizobium > Mesorhizobium sp. M4B.F.Ca.ET.058.02.1.1. The sequence goes on from NZ_CP034450.1 coordinate 1,943,786, forward strand.
CGCGCGAGGTTTCCGGCGACGGCGGCACCGGGCTCGGCAGCGGCAGCACGAAGTTGATCTCGCAGGCTTCGCGCACGCCGCGCTTGACCAAGTAGTCGTGCAGCATGAGCGCGCATTCGCTGGGCGCCGGCGGGCATTTGTAGGGCGCGCCGCAAACCCCGACCAGCGCCCTCCCCTTGGTGAAGGTGGGCAGAACGTCGCGCAGCCGCTCCGCACCCGCGACGGTGTAGAATTCGTTGGTGTCGGCGAGCCCCGGCGTGGCGTCGAAATCGTAGTCGGCGCCGAGCGCCACGACGAGGAAATCGGCCTCGTGGACGCCGCCATCGGTGGTGACGCGCCGCCGCTCCGGGTCGATCGCGGTGACCGTCTGCCTGAGCAGGTGCACCCCCGGCTTCGCATAGTTGGAATAAGGCAGGCGCACGGCGTCCGCGGTCCTGTGGCCGAACATCACGTCGAGCTTGGAAAAGCCGAAGACGAAGGCGTCGCTCTTGTCGATCAAGGTGACGTCGATGCCGTCGCCGAAGGTCTCGGAAAGCAGGCTGGTAAGTTCGAGGCCGCCAAAACCCGCCCCAAGGACGAGGACGCGCGGCTTGCTGGAAGTGTTCATGTTATCCTCTCATATTTGCTTGGAATGACGCGCGTCGTACCCAAGGTCCCTATGACCCGTGCCTGAGGGTGGCGGCGTCCTCGGCGAAGATCACGCTGAAAAAGCCGTCGATCATTGTCAGCGTGTCGGCATCGCTCATGCCGGGCAGCGCCGGGAAGTCGCCCTCCAGATCCACCTTCGTCCTGCCGCCCATCGGCGTGTAGCTGTGGGTGAACCGCGCGCCGTCGAAGGCGCCGCCGGTCAGCCTGGTCTCGATGCCGCGCGGCGGATCGAGCCTATGCTGGACCTGCATGGCGAAGGTGCTTCCGTCGGGATTATAGACCTCGGCGTCGAGCGTGACGATGCTGCCGGCCACGCCCGCGAGCCGGTGGCTCTTGAAGGCCAGATGCCGGTGGTTGCCGGCGCTCATATATTCGAACAGCCGCTCCGGCGTGGCGTCGAAGACGGCGATGGCGGGCTTGACGTAATGCACGGTCATGGCGGTCTGCTCCTGCGATTGTGCCAGGGCGCGCGACCGGGAAGCGTCTCGCCGCTCCCCGGCCGCGGCCCACGCGGCCGCGGCTCAGGCGTGCGGCTGCGGGACGATGCGGATGTAGGGCTTCGGCGCCTTCCAACCGTTCGGGTAGATCTTGGCCGCTTCGTCGTTCGACACGGAGCCGGCGATGACGACGTCCTCGCCCTGGCGCCAGTTGACCGGCGTCGCGACCCGGTGCTTCGCGGTTAGCTGCAGGGAGTCGATGACGCGCAGGATCTCGTCGAAGTTGCGGCCGGTGGTCATCGGATAGGAGATCAGCAGCTTGACCTTCTTGTCCGGCCCGATGACGTAGACGTTGCGCACCGTCTGGTTGTCGGCCGCCGTGCGGCCTTCCGCCGTGTCGCCGACGGTGGCCGGCAGCATGTCGTAGAGCTTGGAGATCGCAAGCGTCGGGTCGCCGATCATCGGGTAGTTCGGCGCATGGCCTTGCGTCTCCTCGATGTCCATGGCCCAGCTCTGGTGCCGGTCGACGGGGTCGACGCTGAGCCCGATGATCTTGACGTTGCGCTTGTCGAATTCAGGCTTGAGCTTGGCCATGTAGCCGAGCTCGGTGGTGCAGATCGGCGTGAAATCCTTGGGATGAGAGAAGAGGACGCCCCAGGACTCGCCGAGCCATGAATGGAAGCTGATATGGCCTTGCGTCGTCTCGGCTTCGAAGTCCGGGGCGGTGTCGTTGATGCGGATGGACATGGTGAGTTCTCCTGTATGAATAGGTTGACGCGGCGATACTGACCGACCGGCGTTCCTCCACCGTTCCCCGAATGCGCTTTGCGTGTGCCGGCTCTTTCAATCGGCATCGATGCAGGACTATGGTTGCCCGGGGCGTCTGGGGAGCTGAAATGCGTGTAGAGGTGGATTTGCTTGGCCAGTTCCGCGTGTCCGTCGATGGACGCGCGGCTTCCGCGGCCGCATGGCGGCGCACCAGCAGCGTGACGCTGGTCAAATTGCTGGCGCTCGCCCGGCGCCACCGGCTGCACCGCGAGCAGGTGATGGACGCGCTGTGGCCTGACCTCGAGCCGGAGGCGGCGGCCGCCAACCTGCGCAAGGCCGTGCATTTCACCAGGCGCGCGCTCGGCGCGCATGAGATCATAGAGCTCGACGGCGAGATCGTGGCGCTGGCGCCGGACGCCGAGATCGCCATCGATGCCGCGCTGTTCGAGGTCGAGGCGACGGCAGCGCTGCAGGCGGGCGATAAAGTCGCCTCGGAGCGGGCGGCCCAGCGCTACGGCGGCGACCTGCTGCCGGAGGACCGCTACGCGGAATGGGCGGAAGAGCCGCGCCAGCGTCTGCGCGAGCTCCATGTGCGCCTGCTGGAAGTGGCCGGCCTATGGGAGCGGTTGCTGGCGGTCGACCCCGCCGACGAGCGTGCCGCGCGGGCGCTGATGCAGGCGGCGCTCGAGGTCGGCAATCGCGGCGAGGTCGTCAGGCAATTCGAGCGGCTGCGCGAAAGCCTGCGCGTCGATCTCGGCGTCGGCCCGCAAGCGGCGACGGTCGCCATCTACGAGAAGGCGCTGGCGCTCGGCGATGCGCAGCCGACCGGGATCGCCGAGCGGGTGCGCGGGCTTTTGGCCTGGGGCATCATCCAGCTCAACAGCGGCGACTTCGGCGATGCCGGGCGAAAGGGCACGGAAGCCCGTACGCTGGCGATCGCGGCCGCACTCGGGCGCGAGGTCGGCGAGGCCAGCGCGCTGATCGGGCTCGCGGCGCACATGCAAGGCCAATGGCAGGAGCTTTTCCAGTCCGAATTCGTCGACTGGGTTCGCGGCGCGCCAAGTGTTGCCTCCAATGTCTTCGACGGCCATCTGTGCCTGGCGGAATTCTGCCTCTACCGGGCCGGCGGCCATGAACACATGGCAAAGGCGGCGCGCGAGCTTTTGGGCATCGCCGAGGCCGCCGGATCGGTTCCAGGCCGCGTGCTTGCCTCGCTGATCCTCGGCGAGGCGGAGCTGTTCTCGGGGCGGCTCAGGGCAGCCGAGGAGCTGTTGACCAGCGCAGCCCAGCTCAGCGCTGCAGCGCGCGCCCCTTTCGGCGAGGCGCTGGCGCTGCATCGACTCGGCGAAATCGCGCTGGCGCGCGGCCAGAAATGGCGCGCCGGCCGGCTCCTGCAGAAGGGCTTGCGTCTTGCCGAATCGACATGGCTCGCCCCGCATCTGCTGATCCGCTTCCAGGCGCTGGCGGTCGAGGCGGCGGCGACGCAATCGCAGGCGATGGAGGCGATCCGGCAAGGCGATCGCCGGCTCGCCGAAAAATGCACCTGCCAGCCCTGCTCGATGGGTTTCCGTGTCGCGTCCTCGATCGCTCTGGCCGAGGCCGGCGAACTCGACCAGGCGAGCCGGCGCATCGACGAGGCCGAGCGGCTGGCCGGCATGTGGCAGGGCGGACCGTGGGTCGCCGCCGTCTGGGAAGCGCGCGGCGTGCATCGCCAGGCGCGGGGCGAAAGCGACCAGGCATCGGCACTGCTGCGCGAAGCGGCCGCGCGCTACGCCGAGCTAGGCCGCCCGCGCGACCGGGAGCGATGCCTGGCGCGGGCGCAAGCGGTCGAGGTGAGGTTGGCCGGGTAGAAGGCGCCTCGCCTTCTCCCCTACTCCGCGATGCCTTCCTCGTACTCGGCCGACATCGTCAGCCATTTGTCCTCGTTGGTGGCGAGCGTGGCGGCGAGTTGCGAGCGCTCCTTGGCCAGCCGTGTCGCGGTCGAGGGGTCCTTCTCGTAGATCGCGGGATTGGCGAGTTCGTCCTCGATCAGGTCGATGCGCTTGCGGATGCGGTCCATCAGCGCCTCGGTGGCGCGGATTTCTTTCGCCAGCGGTTCGAGCGCGGCGCGGCGCTGGGCTGCTTCGCGGCGGCGGTCGGCCTTGGAGGCCTTGTCTGCTTCCTTCTGTTCGCGGCGGATGGAGGAAACGCCGGTGACCAGCGTCTTGTAGTCCTCAAGGTCGCCGTCATAGGGGTTCACCGCGCCGTCCTTGACCAGCCACAGCCGATCTGCGGTGGCCTCCAGCAGATGGCGGTCGTGCGAGATCAGGATCACCGCGCCGGGGAAATCGTTCAGTGCATGGATCAGCGATTCACGGCTGTCGATGTCGAGATGGTTGGTCGGCTCGTCGAGGATGAACAGGTTCGGCCCGTCGAAGGCCGACAGGCCCATCAGTAGCCGAGCCTTCTCGCCGCCGGAAAGATCCTTGGCCGCCGTGTTCATCTTCTCGGTCGTGAGGCCGAACTGGGCGACGCGGGCGCGCACCTTCGATTCCGGCGCCTCGGGCATCAGCCGGCGCACATGCTCATAGGCGTTTTCCTCGGGGCGCAGATCGTCGAGCTGGTGCTGGGCGAAGATCGCCACTTTCAGGCCCGGCGCCACGGTCATGGTGCCGGTCTCGGCCTTGAGCCGACCGGCGAGCATCTTGGCGAAGGTCGACTTGCCGTTGCCGTTGGCGCCGAGCAGCGCGATGCGGTCGTCGGCATCGATGCGCAGCGTCATCTTCTTCAGGATCGGCGCGCCCTCGGTGTAGCCGACATTGACGCCGTTGAGCGCAACGATCGGGGAGGCCACCGTCTTCACCGGCTCGGGGAAGGAAAACGGCCGCACCGTGTCGTTCACGATGGCCGCGATCGGCTTCATCTTCTCCAGCGCCTTCAGGCGCGACTGCGCCTGCCTGGCCTTGGTGGCCTTGGCGCGAAAACGCTCGACGAAGGACTCCATGTGCTTGCGCGCCGCTTCCTGCTTGACGCGGCTCTTCTCCTGCAGTTCGCGCTGCTCGGTGAGCTGGCGCTCGAACTGGTCGTAGCCGCCGCGCCAGAAGGTCAGCTTCTTCTGGTCGAGATGGACGATCGAGTTGACGGCGCGGTTGAGCAGGTCGCGGTCGTGCGAGATCAAAAGCACGGTGTGCGGATATTTGGAGACGTAGTTCTCCAGCCACAGCGTGCCTTCGAGGTCGAGATAGTTGGTCGGCTCGTCGAGGAGCAGAAGGTCGGGCTCGGAGAAGAGCACGGCCGCCAGCGCGACGCGCATGCGCCAGCCGCCGGAGAAGGACGATGCCGGACGCTTCTGCGCGGCGTCGTCGAAGCCGAGGCCGGCGAGGATGGTGGCCGCGCGGGACTCGGCCGAATGCGCGTCGATGTCGGCCAGCCGCGTGTGGATCTCGGCGATGCGGTGCGGATCGGTGGCCGTCTTTTCCTCTTCGAGCAGTGCCTGGCGTTCGGCATCGGCCTTGAGCACGATGTCGATCAGCGGCTCCTCGGTGCCCGGCGCCTCCTGCGCCACCTGGCCGATGCGGGTGTTCTTCGGCAGGCTGATCGAGCCGGTCTCGGACGGGAAGTCGCCGGTGATCGCCTTGAATAAGGTGGTCTTGCCGGTGCCGTTGCGGCCAACAAGACCCGCCTTGGTGCCGGCCGGCAAGGTCAGCGAGGCATGATCGAGAAGCAGGCGCCCCGCCATGCGCAGCGAGAGATCGTTGATGATAAGCATGGCCGCGCTTTTGCACGGCTGGCCGGCGCTTCGCAAGTGCCACGCCTGGACGAGGCTTCGCCAGCGGCCGCGGGCGGCCTGATTGCAAAAAGCGCGGCCGGGGGAACCAGATGCGTCGCGAGGCGTTTGAGGCCGGTGATCCGCTACGTCGCCCTCGCCTTCATCTTCTTCCAGGTCGCCACGACAGCCGCGCTGGCGACGCAGGTCGTGCTGTTCGACGGTAGTGGCGACGGCGCGGCATCGCTGGAGGCGGCACAACTGGCGGGACAGTGAGCGCGGCGCCGAAGCAGTGTTCGACGCAAACCTGAACGTCAACGCACCGCCGCAACGCGCCGTGCAACCAGATGGTCACACGGCGTCGCTGCGTCGGGGAGCCTTATCTTCGATCCGGAAAATCAGGCCTTGGGCTTGCGCTTCGCCACCTTGGTCGGCTGAGCCGCGGCCGGCTTGCGGCCAAGGCCGGAAGATTTGGCCAGCGCCGAGCGGGTCGCCGAATAGCTGGGCGCCACCATCGGGTAGTCGGGCGCAAGGCCCCATTTGGCGCGATACTCGTCCGGCGTCAGGCCGTGGTCGGTGGCGAGATGCCGCTTCAGCGACTTGAACTTCTTGCCGTCCTCCAGGCAAACGATATGGTCCGGAAACACCGAGCGTTTTGGATTGACGGCAGGATTGAGCACCGGCGCTTCCTTGGCGGCGGCAACGGCGCTCAGCTTGCGCACCGAGGCGCTGACGCTGGCGATCAGATCCGGCAGTCCGGAGGCCGGAAGCGGATTGTTGCCGACATAGGCCGAAACAATGTCGGCGGTCAGTTCAATTGCGGTCTTGTCATCGATATTGTGCAATTTTTTTTCCCTCTGCCGGCGATCAGGTCACCAGCTATAGTTGTAGACTTTTGATGATGTATCGATTTTGACCGTGCTCCCCAACGGATCGACAAGATTCAATAAACCCTGCAGACTCAATACGAGCTGATATTTTCATGGCCTCGGGATTCGCGCAATTTAGAAAATCTAATACTTCGAGGCGACAGACTTGGACGGGTCGGGATCGGCCAAAATTTCGAGAATACGCTTCCAACGGGCACAACGACCGAAATCTTTCTGCTCAATAGCCTTTTCCGCCTTCATCGCGGCGTAAAGCGGCGCCTCGGCGCCGAATTCCTTTACCAGCCAATGCGCTTCCTGTCTGGCGCGGCGTTCGTCCTCGTCAAGCATTGTTCCCGGCCTCCGGACCTTCGATGCCCACCGCAATGCAACTGCCAATGACGAGGACGGCCCCGGCAACGGCCGTCGTCGTCAGCGTCTCGCCCGAAAGCGCCAAAAGCAGCGTCGAGGCGATCGGCGTGAGATAGGCGGCAACCGCAACCTTGCCGCCTCGGTCGAGCTTCAGCGCCCGCGACCAGAAATAATAGCCGAGCCCCATCGGGCCGGCACCGAGATAGAGCCCGGCAACGACATAGACCCCAACCGGCCAGGCGACGCCGTCGCGCAGGCACCAGGCGAAGGTCAGGGCCACGCCGGCAAGCGCGGACGGCAGCAGGAACCGGTCCGGCGGCGTGGCCAGGCGGCCGACGGCGATCGAATAGAAGGCCATGCACAGCGCCGAGCCGAAGGCTGCGAGATAGCCGGCGGGATTGCCCTGGAACCATGATTGCTCGCGCCCGCCCGAGATGACCAGCGCCACGCCGAGAAAGCCGAGCGCGGCGGTGATGCCGAGCAACACGGGGCGGCGCGGGCTGTCCAGCACGATGATGGCGGCCGCCACCATCAGCGGCCAGGTATAGGCGACGAGGTTGGCCTCGATCACCGGCATCGCGGCAAAGGCGATGTATTGCAGGACCATGGTGCCGACGAGGCCGATAAAGCCCACGGCAAAGGCGGCGAGGTTGGTTGTCTCCCCCTTCTCCCCTTGTGGGAGAAGGTGTCGCCGAAGGCGACGGATGAGGGGTGTTCCAGCTTGGCAACGACGGCGATCCCGCCAACACCCCTCATCCGTCTCGGCGCTGCGCGCCGATCCACCTTCTCCCCTAAGGGGAGAAGGTAAGGTGCGCAGCCTGATCAGCGCAAAGACCAGCGCGGCGCCGGTGAATTGCAGGAACTGCACCAGCGACACCGGATGATTTTCAAGCAGCGACTTGCCGACCAGCGCATTGGTCGACCACAGCGCCACCGCGCCTGCGGCAAAGGCCAGCGCGGCCGCGGGAGCCGTTCCATCCCGGACGATCCGGGATGGCGTCCTGTTTTCCTGCCTGGCCATGAGCTGTTCCGAATTGTGGATCAGTAAAGCAAGCCGGTTCCCGCCCATGACCTCATTACCATGATTCCCTGGCACCGCCGGAGACCGGTTCGGTGACCGGCTGCGGCGCGGGATGTTGTTCGGCAAAACGGCGATAGGCCGGCAGCTGATTGTTCCAGACGTCATCGGCCAGCTCGTTCACCCATTCGCGGTCATGATCGTTGTCGGCGGCGAGGTAGAACATCCGGTTGTCGTCGACATAGGGTTTTGCGACCGAACGCTGGTTGAGCACCAGGGTGACGCGCGAGCCGAGCTGGATGGGCGCCGTGCGGTGCAGCACGCCGAGGAACTGGCCGAGCGTCGCGTAGTTCATCTTGTGGTCGATGCGCATGATGCGGTTGCGCGGGATCTCGCGTCCGGATTCCAGGATCGCCCGCCCGGTCTCGGAATCATCGCAATAGATCTCCAGATGACCGCCGATCAGCGGATCGCTGATCGACAGCGGGATGAGCTCGGTGACCGGCACGCCGTCGCAATGCCATTCGACGGCACCGTCCTTGGGATTCATGAAGGTGACCGTCGAGCCGACGATCGACAGCGGATAGGGCTCGAGCTTGGTGCCCATCATGTCGGAGAGCCGCTCCAAGCGGAGCTTGTCGTTCAGCAGTTCCTTGATCTCGGGAATGTAACGGTCGGCGCCGGTGATGAAGGTAAGATCGAGATGCTTGTGGATGGCGTGGCTGGACTTCAGCTTCAACGCGGCCTCCTCGATCGCGGCAAGCAGCGCCGGGTCGTAGCCGTGCAGATACTGCGCGACGCCGAAGCTCGACACTTTCCAGGCGGTGTCGTGGCCGATGATGGCTTCACGGCTCATCGCATAGCGCAGTTCGGGGATGGTATGGGCGTTCATTCTACTTCTCCAGGTGGGGGCAACACTTGGTAAACAGTCGATTAATCCGCCCACCCCTGTAAATTTAGGAATGCTGGTGCTACCGTAAGCCCAGCTTAAGGTCGAAAACGGTGCGTCTGCTCAGTCAGGTCAACCTCAATTCGCTGAAGATCGTCGAGAGTGCTGCCAGGCACGGGAACTTCACGCGCGCCGGCGAAGAACAGTTCATCACCGCCTCGGCAGTCAGCCAGCGCGTCAAAAGCCTGGAAGATCAGTTGCGCTTCAAGATCTTCCAGCGCGGCGGCAACGCCGTGTCGCTGACGCCGGAAGGCGAGACCTATGTGTCGCGGGTGCGCGAAGCCCTGGAGCGGATCGTGGCGGCGAGCATGGAAGCGACCGGGCAATCACAGGCGCATGTGCTCAAGATCTCGGTGCTGCCAACCTTCGCAGCGCGCTGGCTGTTCCCGCGCCTGCCGATGTTCCAGCGGCAATATCCAGACATCGAGATGCGCGTCTCGACCTCCTACGCCACGCATGAGTTCGCGACCTCGGAGATAGATCTCGAAATACGCTATGGCGACGGCAGCTTCCCCGGGCTGCAGGCGGACCTTTTGTTCAAGGAAGACCTGACGCCGGTGTGCAGCAGGAAACTCTTCCACGAGATCCTCGGCGACAAGCCGCTGTCGAAGGTGACGCCGGATGATCTTCGGCATTTCACGCTCCTCCATTCCGACACCTGCACCCAGAACTGGCAGTCATGGCTTGCCTTTGCCGGGGCGAGCTTCGTGCTCGGCGAGACCAAGAGCATATATTTCGATTCCTGCATGATGTCCTACGAGGCGGCCAATGCAGGCCTGGGCTTTGCCGTCGCCAACCGCGCCTATATGGCGAGCGACATCCGCGCCGAGCGGCTGGTGGCACCGTTCGCGGTGCATCACCCCAACACCGCCGGCTGGTACTTCGTCAGCCCCGATACCCAGCACGCGGCGCGCAAGGTTGTGCTGTTCAAGCAATGGGTGATGGCGGAGGCGGCGCTGACTCAGCGCCAGCTGGACCTTGAGATCGCCGGGGTGCCAGTGAGGCGGGCGGCGATGGCTTGAGACAGCCGCTCGCTCATTTTTGAGGCTATACTTCACACTATGTGGGCAACCATCAGGTACAAATGACGATGCCCTGTCGCAACTCTGGGTTTTTGTTGTAGATTTCACACAATACACGAATTTTCAGACGAATTTCACACAATTCGAGAAGTCTTCCCCAACCCATCCCCTGACCTGGCGGCAAGACTCAGCTATAGTCTGTTTTGCGGCGGGCCTGACTTTCCCGCTTGGCCGGCGCTTTCCGCTTCCTCCCAAGCAGCGCCGGCCTTCTTCTTGCAGCGCCTGTGGTCATCTCGCCGCGCCGATCGCTTCATGAGCGGCGCGTCACTGCGCCGGCGGCGTCCCCTGCTGGTCGCCGCCAGTTGTGGACTTCGGCACCGGGTTCTTGTCGACCTGCGGATTCTGGTCGACGGGCGCCTTGGTCGGCTGGACATTGTTGTCGCAGGCGGCGAGCGCGAGCCCCAAAGCCAGCAGCATCGGAAGCTTCATCATGACAACCTCCTCTCGTTCGCCCCTTTTATGAGGGCAAACGAGGGGATGGCTGATTGGTTGCACTTCGAGCAGGTGGCGAGGAAGACGGCGGAACAAAATGCCCCCTCCCCGGTTGGTCCGCCGAAGGAGAATTGATCATGTTCCGTCTGCTGATTGTTGGCCTGTTCGCCTATGCGACCTACCGCTTCGCCAAGAAGGTCATCGACGAGGTGCCCGACAGCTTCGAGCCACTGCCGCTGCCGGAGGATGAGGAACGCCGGTCGCTGCGGCGCCAGTCGGCGGCAATGGGCGTAGAGACACGGCGGTAGGCAAGCCAAACTCCCCTGGCGGAGATTGGCAGCGTCGCAACCATTGCGAACAAAGCGGAAACGATGCTTGATGGGCGATGAACCTCGCCATCCGTGATTCGTCTTTCCGGCCTGCCTATCTCGACAAGCTCAATGCCGAGCAGCGGCTGGCCGTCGAGCATGGCGACGGCCAGGTCGCGCCGCCGCTGCTGGTCATCGCCGGCGCCGGTTCCGGCAAGACAAGCACGCTCGCGCATCGCGTGGCGCATCTGATCGTCAAGGGCGCTGATCCGCGCCGGATCCTGTTGATGACCTTTTCCCGTCGCGCTGCATCTGAAATGGCCAAGCGCGTCGAGCGGATCGCCGGCGAGGTGCTGGGGCGCGACGCTTCCGTCATCGCCGACGCGCTCTTCTGGGCCGGCACCTTCCACGGCATTGGCGCCAGGCTCTTGCGCGACTATGCGCTGGAGATCGGCCTCAACCCCGCCTTCACCATCCATGACCGCGAGGATTCCGCCGACCTGATGAACCTTGCCCGGCACGAGCTTGGCTTCTCCAAGACCGAGGGCCGCTTCCCGACCAAGGGCACCTGCCTGCAGATCTATTCGCGCGCCGTCAACGCGCAGACGCCGCTCGGCGAGGTGCTGGGCGCGGTGTTTCCGTGGTGCGCTGGCTGGGCAGACCAGCTCAAGGAACTGTTTTCGGCCTATGTCGAGGCCAAGCAGGCACAGAACGTGCTCGATTACGACGACCTGCTGCTTTACTGGGCGCAGATGGCGACCGAGCCGGAGATCGCGGCGCATCTGTCGTCGCGCTTCGACCATGTGCTGGTCGACGAATACCAGGACACCAACCGGCTGCAGGCGTCGATCCTGACGGCGCTGAAGCCCGACGGCTCCGGGCTGACCGTGGTCGGCGACGACGCGCAGTCGATCTACTCGTTCCGCGCCGCGGAAGTGCGCAACATCCTCGACTTCCCAAAGCAGTTCGCCCGGCAAGCGTCGATCGTCACGCTGGAGCGCAACTACCGCTCGACCGAGACGATCCTGGCGGCGGCCAATGCGGTGATCGGCGAGGCTTCCGAGCGCTTCACCAAGAACCTGTGGAGCGAGCGCAGATCGTCCGAGAAGCCGCTCCTGGTCAGCGTGCGCGACGAGGCCGAACAGGCGAGCTATGTCTGCCAGGCGATCCTCGCCGAGCGCGAGGCCGGCACGGCGCTGAAGTCGCAGGCGGTGCTGTTCCGCGCCTCGCATCACAGCGGGCCGCTGGAGATCGAGCTGACGCGCCGCAACATCCCCTTCGTCAAGTTCGGCGGGCTGAAGTTCCTCGACGCCGCCCATGTCAAGGACATGCTGGCGGTGCTGCGCTTTGCCGAAAATCCGCGCGACCGCGTCGCCGGCTTCCGCGTGCTGCAGCTGTTGCCGGGGATCGGCCCGTCGGCCGCCGCGCAGATCGTCGAGACGATGGCGACATCGCTCGACGAGGCGATGGGGCTTGCCCGCTACCGGCCGCCGCAGCGCGCGGCCGAGGACTGGCCTCCCTTCCTGTCGCTCTACGAAGGCCTGCGCGCGGGCGCCAAGTGGCCGGCAGACCTGGAACGGATCAGGCTCTGGTACGAGCCGCATCTCGAGCGCATACATGAGGACGCGACGATGCGCCGCGCCGATCTCCTACAGCTCGAGCAGATCGCCTCCGGTTACCCGTCGCGCGAGCGTTTTCTCACCGAGCTGACGCTCGATCCGCCTGACGCAACCAGCGACGAGGCCGGCCCTCCGCATCGCGACGAAGACTATCTCATCCTGTCGACCATCCATTCGGCCAAGGGCCAGGAATGGAAGAACGTCTTCGTGCTCAACACAGTCGACGGCTGCATCCCGAGCGACCTCGGTGTCGGCAGCAAGGAGGACATCGAGGAGGAGCGGCGCCTGCTCTATGTGGCGATGACGCGGGCCAGGGACACGTTGCATCTCGTCATGCCGCAGCGTTTCTTCGTGCACGGCCAGGCGGCGCGCGGCGACCGCCATGTCTATGCCGCGCGCAGCCGCTTCATCCCAGCCTCGATGCTGAATGCCTTCGAGCAGACGTCCTGGGCGAGCGTGCAGGCGAAGGACGATCCGCGCCGCCAGCCGCAGGTCCGCGTCGACCTCGGCCAGCGCATGCGCGGCATGTGGAAATAGGCGAGATCTTGCCTGCGGCATGCCTGTAGCGGCGGTGGCGTGATCTTGCTTTCCTGCACCCGGCACAGACACCCCAGTCGTGCAGACATGGCCCAATGCACCGCCGCGCTGCCAGGCAGACTGCGGGGAAGCGGCATGATCGGCAGATGCCGCCCGTTGATGCGGCGACGCCCTGCGCCATCGCTGACGGGAACCAGCTGGCATCTGTGCGCGTGACGCGCGTGACCGGCGCCTATGCCGTTTCCATGGATTGTCTGGTCCTCCATGCCCCGGATGCGACGGACTGATTGGGTCCGCATCGCGCCGGGCCTCACGAAACGTGTCAGGGGCCCGCTCCATCGCGATGGAACCATCCACCGCCGGACGGGTTTCCGTTAGCGGGACCTAATGCAAAGGAGGCAATGATGAACAAGCTGATCCTCGCGGCCATGCTTGGCCTGGCAACGCTGGCGCCGACTGCAATTCCGGCGCAGGCGGCAAGCCTGACGATCACCACCGACGACGGCACACGCTACAGCGACGACTATTCCTGGCGCCGCCATCATCGCCATTATGCCATGCGTGACTATGATCGTGACTATCGGCCCCATTGGCGCCATCACGACCGCGACCGCTGCAAGGTCCGGGTGCACAAGCGCTGGCACCACCACCGCCTCGTGATCAAGCGGGTGTGGAGCTGCGGCTGGCACCGGGGCTGGTGACATCGGGGGATGGGCGCGAACCACGGCTAGAGGCCGGTGAGCGCCCGCCCGCCGAGGGAGGGCTCAAATGCGCTTAGTTCCCAGCAGCATGAGCCGTCGGCAGCGGCTTGGCCAATTGGCCGGACGGCTGTTCGTCAATGTCGTTGCCGCACTTGTTGCCGGCGTCGCCATCCTCTTCCTGGCGCTGTCGACGCACCATCCGGGGCCATCCGCGCCGGACCAGTTCATAACGACCGCGGCGCCATGACATTGGCCGGAGTCCATCTATCGTCGTAGCGCAGCGCTTCGACCAGCACAGCAAAGGCCGGCGAGGACCGGGCAGTGAGAAAAGGGGAACCCACTAACCCTTCTGCCCTTCTGCCCTTCTGCCCTTCTGCCCTTCTGCCCTCTGCCCTGAAAATCATGGAACCTCCCGCCGCCTTCCGCGTTCCTTGGCGTTCGACCCCCGACCGGAGAGCGGCGCCCGCCATCTCCGCCCCAAACCCAAGAGGCCAGAATGCACGACAGGACGTTCTTCACCCCGGTCGCCCTCACCGTAGGCGCCGGCCACAAGCGCATGATCGCGTCACTGTTCGACATGCATGAATTCCTGACAGAATTCCCGCCGTCGCGGCGGCGGCTGAGCTATGGTGCCGCGGTGAAGGCCTGCGAGGCCGCGCGGGCCGGAGGAATCTCCGCTGAGGCGGCACGCGATGCGCTGATCACCTTCGCGGTTACGGCAGGCATCCTCTGGCCCGCCGCCCAGCCCGCCGTCTCGGTCAAGCCGGTGGCGCGCAGCTTTGGCGGCTATGCGGCATGAAGTGAGTGAGTAGCGAATAGGGAACAGCGAGTAGGGACGGCAATGAATGCGCCAGCCGGCGCACAGCCATTCGCTATTCGCTACGCACTATTTGCTACTTCTCAATGAACCGTCGCGGCGTCGTCGGTCAGCGTGCCAAGCAGCGCGGCCGTCGCGAAGCTGACCTGGTCGCGGCCGTTCGACTTTGCCTTGTAGAGGTGGCTGTCGGCCGTCCGGTACATGTCGGCATAGGTGGTGTTGCCGCTGAAGGCGACGCCGCCGATGCTAACCGAAAGCGGACAAGGCCGGCCGTCGGGCGAGAATTCCACCTCGCGGATGCGCCGCCTGATCCCTTCGGCGACCAGCCAGGACTGCGACGCGTCGGCGCCGGGCAGAAAGACCGCGAACTCCTCGCCGCCGATGCGGCCGACAATGTCGGCGCCGCGCAGTTGGCCCTTGATCGTCTTGGCGATCAGCTTCAGCGCCTGGTCGCCGCAATCATGTCCGAGACGGTCGTTGATGGTCTTGAAATGATCGGCATCGACGATCAGGAAGGCGCCGGCATCGACGACCGCCTGGCTGCGGGCCTGATCGAGATAGGCCTCGACGAGCATCGAGAAGGCGCCGCGGTTGAACACCGCCGTCAGACTGTCGGTGGCCGCGACGATGCTCAGCGCCTTCTGCGCGACGGCCAACTGGCGCATCTTGAACATCAGGAAGAAGAAGAACGATCCCGCCAGCACGAGCGGCAGCAAAAGGTCCGTCATCTGCGCCCGCCACAGCGCATCGGGCGACAGCAAGGGAAAATTGTAGGAATCGACGAAAAAGGCCGCGGCGATGCAGACCGCCGTGCCGGCAATGGTGACCGCGATGACCCTGCCCCAGCTCGTCGGGGACAAATCGATGCGCATTCCCTTGCTCCACTACAACTGGCCTATCTTGCAGCCGGAGCGCAAACGAATTCCTAACATATTAGTTGCAATTCAAATGTGGTTAACCGCCTGTCGAAGGGCGACCGCCAGCTGTAATGCGCAAAAGGCCCGCCACCTCGTTAGCGCCTGGATAGCGGGCCTTCCGACTGGCCGGAGGCCAGGAGAGTGCCGGCGCACGGCCTCACGGCTGGTTCGACACCCCCCTCGCCGGAAATGTCAGTGCCGCGCGATCATCAGGCAGAGCTGCCGCAGGTCGCGATCATAGGTGCCTTCGCTGCTGAGCACGTCGACGCAGCGCTTCTTCATCCGTGCCAGTTGGCCGCTCGACATTTCGGCGACAACGGAGGCCAGGTTCGGAGTTCCGGGCGGAGTCGCGCCGGGAGCTCCAGGAACGGTGCCGCCAACACCGACATTGGCGCCAACGCTCGTGCCGCCGAGCGTCACGCCGGCCGCGCTGTTGGTGCCGTTGCCCAAGGTCGCAGTGGCTCCGGCGCCGTTGGTGCCGCCGATGGATGCCGTAGCCGTGGAATCGCTCCCGCCGATGGTGGCGGCCCCATTGGCGCCACCCGAGCCGCCGATCGAAACGCTGGCGCTGGTGTTGCTGCCACCGAAAGATGCATTTGCGTCAGCCCCATCTGGGCCGCCCGCATTGGCGTCGGCGCTGTTGCCGCCAACGGATACGCCGCCAAGTCCACCAAGCCCGACGCTTTGCGCGTTCGCCGGCATGGCAAGAACAACGATGATTGCACCACTCGCCAATGTGCTGGCGAATCTCTTTACGATACTAGCCATAACACTCTCCTGTGTGGTTACTACTTCTGCATTGCAGCATTCTGCAACTTAAACGCACGTTCGTTCTTCGAAAAGATACGTGGAGAGTGGTGTTTTGGTTTCTTTAGCTCGTGCTCATATCACGAATCGTAGTTTTCAATCGCTGCACTTCTGCTCGAAAGATTTAGACGAAATTTCTCTTATTTTAAATTTCAGGAACTTAAGCACCGGGTTCCTGCCGGAACGTCAGGCGTAAGCGCGGCCTTCCTCGCTGCGCTGGAACAGCACCAGGTCGAGCGGCACAGATGGTCGGCCAAGCACGGTCAGGATCATGTGCGCATGGCCGCGATGATGGGTCTGATGGTTGAAGAAATGGCTGAGCGCCGGCGCCAGCCGCTGCGAGATGGTGCGCATGTCCGAAAGGGTCATGTAGGAGAAGCGGCCGGCGAGCGCCTTTTCGCTCATGCCGTCGATCCAACTGATGATCCGCTTGTCTTCCGCTTCGCGCGCCAGCCTGAGAACGGACAGGGCGCGGTGGACAATCCTGTCGATACTCGCCGGCGCGTCGCCCTCGCCGCTGAAGCGCTTCATCCAGACGCGGTCAGCGACCAGGAGATGGTTGAGCGTTCCCATCATCGAGCCGAAGAAGGCACCGACATCGCGCTCGAACTCCGCGTCATCGAGATCGGCGGCGGCATCGTAGATGCGGCCGTTGGCCCACTGGTTGTAGGCTGCAAACATCATGAAATGCTGTTTCATCTCTCCGTCCTCGCTCGCGTTCCAGTTCAGGCCTACCTAAACCCTTGGAGGATTCGCGCCAATGACGATTCTGGGCGAGTAAGGGAATAGGGCAGTAGGGAAGATAGGGAGGGATACCTACTGCCCCACTGCCCCTACCACCTCCTCCCTCCCCAAATGCGACAAAGTGGACGTGCCTGCGTCGCTTCGCGTGCCTCACCGCCGCCTTGATCGGGGCAAAGAAAGAAGCAGCCGGGCAGACCCGGGCAATCACACGAAGGCAGCGCTGCGGCATGGCATCAGCCCCGGATTTCTCCGACGAATTTCGCCTCGGGCTCATCACCTTGATGCAGTGGCGCCGGGACGTCAGGCGTTTCAAGACGGCGCCGCTTGACGACGGGACGCTGGAACGGTTGCTGGCGCTGGCCAGCATCGCGCCATCCGTAGGCCTCAGCCAGCCCTGGCGCTTCGTCGTGGTCGACGCCCCAGAGCGCCGCGGGGCCGTGCGAGCCTGTTTCGAGCATTGCAATGCCGAAGCGCTGCAATGTTTTTCCGGCGAGCGGGCGGCGCTCTATGCGCGACTGAAGCTCGCTGGGCTGGCCGAGGCGCCCTGCCAGTTCGCGGTCTTCGCCGACCGCACGACGGCGCAAGGCCATGGGCTCGGCCGCCTGACGATGCCCGCCACCATCGACTATTCGGCGGTCATGGCGGTTCACACGCTGTGGCTGGCGGCTCGCGCCGAAGGCATAGGCATGGGCTGGGTGTCGATCCTCGATCCGGCCGAGATCGCCCGCATCCTCGACACGCCGCCGGAATGGACGCTGATCGGCTATTTCTGCCTGGGCTACCCCAGCGAGGAGGATTGCGTGCCGACGCTGGAGCGTGAGGGCTGGGAACAACGGCGCCCGGCAGTGATCCTCAGGCGATAGCGCGCCTCGGCGTTTTGAAGAACGCTGAACCACTCCAGATATTTGTCCTACGCAAGCCCGAACGAAAAACCGCTACACACTTTTCCTGGAATCCGGTCACTTCGCCGCATCCTTGTCGACGAGCCTGACGCAGATCGGATCGCCCTGCTCCATGCGGGCGCACTGCCATTCCGGGCCGAAGCCGAAATTCTCGCGCGATCCCATTCCGGGATGGAGCAGCAGGACGAAGGCCACGGCACCGAGGAGGACGGCGACAAGCAGGATGCCGGCTACATCCCCGCGTCTCAGATAGGGCCAGTTCATCTCGCGCCGCGCCCGGCTTCCTTCGTTCCTGTCCCGAGCCTCCATTGTCGCGCAAAGCGCCGCCCTTGGCTAGAACGCCGCCGGCAAGTGCTTCCCTTGGCGCTCCCCTTGGCAAGGGGCGAAGCGGCTTGTATAGAGCCCGCCACCCCGCAATCCATTCTCATCACAAGGACGACCCAATGGCGATCGAACGCACCTTTTCCATGATCAAGCCGGACGCGACCCGGCGCAACCTGACCGGCGCCATCACCAAGATGCTGGAAGACGCCGGCCTGCGCGTCGTCGCCTCCCGCCGGGTGTGGATGAGCCGCCGCGAGGCGGAAGGCTTCTACGCGGTGCACAAGGAACGCCCGTTCTTCGGCGAACTGGTGGAGTTCATGTCCTCGGGCCCGACCATCGTGCAGGTGCTGGAAGGCGAGAACGCGATCGTCAAGAACCGCGACGTGATGGGCGCCACCAACCCGGCCAACGCCGCCGACGGTACCATCCGCAAGGTACATGCGCTGTCGATTGGCGAGAACTCCGTGCACGGTTCCGACGCACCGGAGACCGCGGCGCAGGAGATCAGGTACTGGTTCTCCGACACCGAGATCGTCGGCTGAACCTTCAGCACGACGAGTGATTGAAGGCGGCAGCCGGTCGGACCGGCGCCGCCTTTTCGATTCCTGAGGGGTGGACAGACCCGCCGGTCGCGCTAGGTTGATGCCATCGGTGATAACTTCCCAAGGGCATCGCCGGCTGTGAGTGACTATCGCGCTTCCGCCCCTCCAACCTGAAGCGGGCGATGATCAATCCCAAGGTTTCCACCAGCGGCGTCGCCTACCCTGACGACCTTGTCCTGCTGAAGCGTATCTATGACCGCATCTGCCAGGAGCGGGGCATCGGCACCGGCAGCCCCGAAGCCGCGGACCTTGCCGCGCAAGCGATGGCGCTGGATCTTCGACGAAGACGAAATCAGCCGAAGCCTCTCCAGTCAGTAGTGCCTGCCGGGAATTTCCGGCTTGGATTGAAGCGGCGATCGAGACATTCCAGCAGGCCAGGCCGACCAGCGCCATTCCCGGCTTCTTCCAAGGCACCGAAATGCCGTCGAGCACCTGGTGGGAGGCGTTATGGCCAGACCCCGCCGGTGTGCTGAGATCCGGCACGGAGGCGATCGACCTTTGCTGCGGCGACGGTTGGTTCACCTTGCCGATGGCGGCATGGCCCGGCACGTCGTTGGCATCGACATCGATGCCAGCCAGTTGGAGGCCGCCCGGCGGCGGCTGACTTACCACTATGGCGCGCTTTTCGAGAAGGCAAAGGGCTGAGCGCAACCGTTGCCGGACCTACGCAGCGGATGCCCGCCGCCCCTCGCGGCGGATTCCCGTCATTTCGGTTGGCGCTCCTTCACATTCGCATGCTCGTTCGCCGCTTCCGTGTCGGTTGCCGGCGTCTGGGTATCGGCGCCGACAAACGGACTGCCCTGCCCGGGCGCGAGGTCGCCGCTGTGACCGGCCTTGTTGGGCTGCAAGGCCTGGCTGTCGGGACTGAGGCCATGCTGGAGGGCCGTGACCAGATGGTCGTCCGCCCTGGCCATGCCAGCGAAGGCAATCAGCGATGTGGCTGCAAGGATAAGCGCGTGCTTTTTCATATCTGGACTCCTTTGAGTGGCCAGATCGAGCCGCTTTCGATCCGGGCGACTTCAGTGAGGGACGTATCCCTTTTGCCTGCCCGCCATATGGAAGGAAACGCTCAGCGCGGTCGGATTATTCCGGCGATAGTCTCGCAGCCGCCCCCAGGAGGACGATATGGCCAGCCATTCCGGCCTTCGCCGATCGGTGGTATCTTTGACGCGTGTGGTAGCCCATCCATCGTCAGGTAGACTCTTATGGCTGCCGATCGGGGAATCGCGTCCGCGATCGAGAATTGCTACGACGCCGCGTTCGAATTCGGGCGGTGGCCGCAAGCGCTGCAAAACCTTGCCGATTCCCTGGGGACGACGAGTTGCGTCATCCGCGTCCGTGATGACACGCACCCTTTTCGGAGCGATCAGCGCAACCGGACCAGGCCGACCCCGGACTCGACAGAGCACGCTGAATTCGCGGCGCTCTGGCTCGAAAACATCGAAGGCGCTCCCGACCCACATCCGGAGAGGGCAGAGCGGCTTTCGAAGCCCGCAATTTGCTTCACAGTCGAGGACGAAATCACCACGCCTGAGGAGCGGAGGTTTCTGCCCTACTATCAGGAAATAGCCGGTCCAGGACATCGTGAGTGGTGGGCGGCCGTTTGCTTCCCGGTGAAGAAGCGCAGATGGGTTCTGTCGATGTACCGCGACGCCCGCAGCGGGCCATTCGATCCGTCCGCGGCCGATCATTTCCTGCGCGCGGCGCCGGACCTCAGCCGGGTCATCAGCCTGGCCGAGAAGATCTGGGAGATTTCGCTCGACCCGACCCTGGCCGTCCTCGATCAGTTCAATTTTGGCGCGGCGCTGCTCGACTGCCACGGGCGCCTGACGCGTTGCAACGAGCATGCGGATGCACTGCTCGGCTCGGGCCTCGTAGTTCGCCATGGCCACATCCACGCAGCCGACCGGGAGAGCGATTCCCGCCTGCAGCGGATGATCAGCGCCGCCGTCTCAAGCCCAGTGGACGGGTCGTTTTTGGCCAGCCCGGAAGTCATCACCCGCGACGCTTCGTTCTGGCTCCTTGCCGAGCTGGTGCCGATGACTGCATTCGTGCGCGACCTGTTCAACGGCGGTGACTTTCTGCTTTGCTTCACCGACCTTGTGAGGGAACATGCGCCATCGGCACGCTTGCTCGGCCAGGCTTTCCAACTCACGGCAGCCGAAGCGCGGCTGGCTTGCAGCCTGACCGCCGGCGACGGGATCGACGCCGCGAGCGCCCGATTGGCGATTGGCCGTGAAACCGCGCGAACCCAACTCCGCGCGATCCTCGCCAAAACGGGAACGCATCGCCAGGCCGAACTCACGGCGCTGCTATCACGCTTGCGCGCCCCCTAACACCACTGAACTGCGCGTCACCCATTCGGGTGAAGCGCGCATGCGCTTGCCACCGCATACTTCCCCAACAGATTGCCGAGATCGCGCCTATGGAACCCGGGGCAGTGCTGGATGGCATTATCGTTGGGCAAAGATATTCATTCCAACTCGCGGGCGCGGCCGGCACGATCGCGCATCGCGGCAATGGCGTTCCTCATCGGCGCATTTTGCTCGGTGTCGCTGGCGGCTGAACCAGCAAGGCCCCTCGTCGACCTCGAACTGGTCCTCGCGGTGGATGTCTCGTCCTCGATGAGCTTGTCCGAACAACGGGTCCAGCGTGACGGTTATGTCAGCGCATTCCGGCATCCGGACCTCGCTGGAGCCATAGGATCGGGCGCACGCGGCATGATCGCTGTTTCATATCTCGAATGGGCCGGGCCGAACTATCAGCGCGTCGTTCTGCCCTGGACGATCGTCGGCAGCTACGACGACGCCAAGCGGTTCGCCGACGCCCTGGCGGTCGAGCCTGTCACAGCGCAGGCAGGCACTTCCATTTCGGGCGCCCTTCTGTCAGCGGGCGACCTGTTTGCAAAGAGCCGCACCGCAGCGGCGCGCCGGATTATCGATGTATCGGGAGACGGTCCCAACAATGCCGGCCTGCCCGTCGCGCCGATACGCGACAGGCTGACAGGCTCCGGCATCACCATCAATGGACTGCCCGTCTCGCTGCCGCGCGGTGGTTCAAACGGCTTCCAATCCTTTGGCGAGCACTATCTCAATCTTTACTACGAGCGCTGTGTCATTGGCGGACCGGACTCATTCTTGATCGGAATCGACGATCTCGGGCAGTTCGAAGTCGCGATCCGCCGAAAGCTGCTCCTTGAGATCGCGGGCATGCCCGCGCGGCCCAGACTCGCGTCCTACAGCCCGGCAGGCGGCCGGATGTTCGACTGCTCTATGATCGGAACCACCGCGCGGTAACGCGCTTGTGCTGGCCTAGGGACGGAAAGCCGCTCCCCAGCTTTCCAGAAATCTAGCTCGCGGCATTGAAACGCAGGATGACGCGGTCGTCCTTGTCGGCGATGATGAGCTTGCCGGCGTCGAATGGTAGGAGGCGGCCTTGGCCAGCGCCTCGAACAGCGCCTTCTCCTGAGCCATGACCTCAGGCGCGCAGGCCATGTAGGTCGAGCCGATGTCGCTGATGGCGATCTTTTCGCCGTCCACCTTGGCGGTGGCGAAATAGGCGTTGCAGGGGCCCTTGCCGCCGGCCTTGCCGCCCTCGTCCACCCGGAACGTCGCCTGCGGGTCGGTGATGACGCCGATGCCGTCGATATATTCGACCAGCCAACTCTGCCCGAGCAGCGTATCCGCCGTTGGGTCCTGCGCCACCATCTTCAGCACGATGGTCTCAGGCTTATCGCTCAGCGGGTCGACCTGATGGCGCGTATCGGTGATGAACAGCAGCTTGTCGTCGACGGTGATGCGCGCCTGCAGCGCGTAGGTCATGTTCGGGCGGACGACCCGCGGGTCGAAGCTGATCTCGAACTTGATAGGCACCTGGCCCGCCGGCGCTACCTTGCGCTCGCCGATGATGGCGGCCGGCGCGTCGGCCAGCGACATGTCGGCAAGCTGCACCGAGAGCACGGCATTGGGCGGCAGCGCGATACGCTCGCGATACATCACCTCGCCCTTCAGCGTCGTCTCGGCGGCATCGGAGAATTCCGGCACCGCAAGTACGCCAACGACCAACGGCACCAGGCCGAAGATGAAGAATTCAGCGATCCTGTCCAGCATGACCCAGCTCCCCTAGGTTGCGCCAGCCAACGCAGGGTCCTGCAGGATTGCGGTCAATACATGGCCACGGGGTGGATTCTAATCGGTCGGCTTCGTCATCCAGCGCTCGGCTGCCTCGTCGTCGGCCTCCTTGGCCTCGACCCAGCCACCCTCGGAAGCATCGGCACGGTGCTCCTTCTTCCAGAAGGGCGCGCGCGACTTGAGGTAATCCATGAGGAAATTCGCCGCCTCGAATGCCGCCTGCCGGTGCGCCGAAGCCGCCACCACCAGCACGATGTTCTCGCCGGGCCGGACCTTGCCGTGGCGGTGGATGACGGTCAGCCCCTGCAACGGCCAGCGCTGGACCGCCTCGGTGGCGATGCGACCGATCTCGGCCTCGGCCATGCCCGGATAGTGTTCGAGCTCGAGGGCGGCGAGCCTGCCCTGCTCGTCGCGGCAAAGACCGGAGAAGGTCACCACGGCGCCGATATCGGCACGTCCCTTGGTCAGCCCGGCGATTTCGGCGGCGACGTCGAAATCCTCGCGCTGGATGCGTATTGCAGGCACCACAGCGTCCGCCACCTCAGCCCCCTGTCATCGGCGGGAACAGCGCGATCTCGCGCGCGCCCGCGATCTTCTCGCGGTGGCCGACATGTTCCTGATTGATGGCGACGCGGATGACGTCAGGAAATTGCAGCGCGTTCTCGTATTCCTCGCCGCGCGACTTCAGCCAACGCAATAGGTCTGCCACCGTCTCGATGCCGGGTGGCAGGTCGACATCCTCTTCCGGCTTGCCGATCCGCTCGCGCACCCAGGCGAAATAGATGAGCCTGGTCGCCATCTCACTCGTCCATGATGTGCTTGAGGCCGGCGCGGAAATAATCGTAGCCGGTGTAGAGCGTCACGAGAGCTGCGATCCACAGCAGCACCAGTCCGGTCTGCGTGGTCAGCGGGAAGATCTTGTCGCCGGCGGGGCCCGCCAGCAGGAAGGCGATGGCGACCATCTGGATGGTGGTCTTCCACTTGGCGAGCTGGGTGACGGGCACGGACACCTTAAGCGCCGCCAGATATTCGCGCAGGCCAGAGACCAGGATCTCGCGGCATAGGATGATGATCGCCGCCCACAGCGACCAGCCGGCGATGCCGGCATGGCGGTCGGTGTCGGCGGCAAGAAGCAGCAGGCAGGTGGCGACCAGCAATTTGTCGGCGATCGGATCAAGCATCTTGCCGATGTTGGAGGTCTGCTGCCAGGCGCGCGCCAGATAGCCGTCGAAATAATCGGTGATGGAGGCGAGCAGGAAGATGACCAGCGCCGACCAGCGGGCGAAGTCGCTCGACTTCAGATGTCCCTCGAGAAAGAAGCACAGCACCACCAGCGGCACCGCGATGATACGGGCGTAGGTGAGGATGTTCGGCAGGTTAAACGCGCGCTGGGCCATGTCGTTTTGGGTACTCTCTCCGCTGCGTACTCAAATCAGAAGGGAATGTGGGGGGTCAACTGGTCAGATTCGATTGGTCAGGCGAAAATAGGCGCAAGAATGGTCAGCTGTCATGAAAATGGTTGTAGACCAGCTTGGCCATCTGTTCCGAAATGCCGTCGACCTTGACCAGGTCCTCGACCGCGGCGCGGCTGACGGCCTTGGCGGTGCCGAAATGCAAAAGCAGCGCGCGTTTGCGGCCGGGGCCGATGCCGGCGATCTCGTCGAGCGGACTCTTGACCATCTCTTTCTTGCGGCGGGCGCGGTGCGAGCCGATGGCGAAGCGGTGAACCTCGTCGCGCAGTCGCTGGACGAAATAGAGCACGGGGTCGCGCACCGGCAGCGAGAAAGAGTCCCTGCCCCTGACGAAGAAGCGCTCGCGGCCGGCGTCGCGGTCCTGGCCCTTGGCGATGCCGATCGCGGCGACGCGGTCCTCGATGCCGAGATCGGCGAGGATCTTGCGCACCGCCGTCATCTGGCCCTGGCCGCCGTCGATGAGGATGACGTCCGGCCAGGCCGGAAAGCCGCCATTGGCCTCGATGCCGTCCTCGCCGTCATCCTCGGCCGGTGCGCCTTCCGCCTCCTGCCGCGTGTCGCCATGCTCCTTGAGCAGGCGCGAGAACCGCCGCTCCATGACTTCGCGCATCATGCCGAAATCGTCGCCGGGCGTGATCTCAGTCGAGCGGATGTTGAACTTTCGGTACTGGTTCTTCACGAAGCCTTCCGCCCCGGCGACGACCATGGCGCCGACGGCATTGGTGCCCATGATGTGCGAGTTGTCGTAGACCTCGATGCGCACCGGTGGCTTGGCCAGGCCGAAGGTTTGCGCAAAGCCCGACAGCAGGCGCGCCTGCGTCGATGTCTCGGCCAGCCTGCGGCCGAGCGCCTCGCGCGCGTTCTGCAGCGCGTTGTCGGTCAGGTCCTTCTTCTCGCCGCGCTGTGGCACGGAGATCGACACCTTGCGGCCGGCGCGGGTCGACAGCGCCTCGGCCAGAAGTTCCTGCTCCACGACGGCGTGCGACAGCAAGATGGCGCGCGGCGTCGGCTTGTCGTCATAGAACTGCGCCAGGAACGAGCCCAGCACCTCCGCCGCCTCCAGCGCCGGGTCGGCCTTGGGGAAATAGGCGCGGTTGCCCCAGTTCTGGCCGGTGCGGAAGAAGAAGACCTGGATGCAGGTCTGGCCGCCCTCCTGGTGGACGGCGAAGACGTCGGCTTCCTCCACCGTCTGCGGGTTGATGCCCTGGTGCGCCTGCACATGCGAGAGCGCGGCCAACCGGTCGCGGTAGATGGCGGCGCGCTCGAAATCGAGCTCCTCCGAGGCCTGCTGCATGGCGGCGGAGATTTCCGTCTTCACCTTCAGACTGCGGCCCGAGAGAAAGTCCTTCGCCTCGGCGACCAGCCCGGCATAGTCCTGGTGCGAGATCTCGCCGGTGCAAGGACCGGCGCAGCGCTTGATCTGGTAGAGCAGGCAGGGCCGGGTACGGTTCTCGTAAAAGGAATTGGTGCAGCTCCTCAAAAGGAAGGCACGCTGCAGCGAATTGATGGTGCGGCCGACCGCGCCGGCGGAAGCGAAGGGGCCGAAATAGTCCCCTTTTCGTGAACGCGCGCCGCGATGCTTGTAGATGCCGGGCGAGACATGGTCGCCGGTCAGGAGGATATAGGGAAACGATTTGTCGTCCCGCATCAGCACGTTGAAGCGGGGCCTGAGCCGCTTGATGAGGTTCGCCTCGAGCAGCAGCGCCTCGATCTCGGTCCGGGTGACGACAAATTCCATCGTCGCCGTCTCGCGCACCATGCGGCCGATGCGGGCGGTGTGAAAGCGCCCCTGCGCGTAGTTGGTGACGCGCTTCTTCAGGCTGCGCGCCTTGCCGACATAGAGCACGTCGCCGGCGGCGTTCATCATGCGATAGACGCCGGGCGCGTTGGGCAGCCGCTTGACGAGCGTCTGGATCACCTCGGCGCCGACCATGCCATCGGCGTCGCCGGCATGCGGCGTCCAGTCGATCGTGGTGAAGGCAACATCCGGTCCGGCTGTCTCCGGCTCGACAATCTCCTCGACCGACTCGTCCTCGAGGTCGAGGTCGGGCGGCAGGTCGTCGGCGTCGCCGTTTCGTTTGTGCTTCTGATCTGTGGGACTCATTCCACCATGCCTGTCACATCGGGCGTCTGCCATGCAAGGTGCTGGCCGCCGTCCAGCGCGATCATCTGGCCGGTGACCGAGCGCGCGTCCCAGAGATAGCGGATGGTAGCGCCGAATTCGGACAAATCCGGGCCGCGCTTAAGGATCAGCCCGTCGAGCTGCGCGGCGAAATCATCATCGTCCTGGCGCGCGCTCTTGAGCGTCGGGCCCGGGCCGATAGCATTGACGCGGATGCGCGGGCCGAGCGCCTGCGCCAGCATCTGGGTTTGTGTCCACAGCGTCGACTTAGACAGCGCATAGGAAAAATAGCGCGGTGTCGGCCGCCACACGCGCTGGTCGATTATGTTGACGATCAGCCCTCCTCGCCTCGCGGCAGGGCGCGGGCGAAATTCTGCGCCAGAAGCGCCGGCGTCTTCACATGGATGGCGAAGTGGCGGTCCCAGGCCTGCCAGTCGAAATCCTCGACACGATCGTCGACGAAAAGCGAGGCATTGTTGACGAGCAACCTGACCGGCCCAAGCGCCGCCTCCGAGCGGCCGACGAGATCGCCGACGGCGTCCATGTCGGTGAGGTCGCCCGCGATCACGGCGGCGCGGCCGCCCTCGCCCCTTATGCGTTCAGCCAGCGCCTCTGCCTCGGCACCCGAGCGGTTGGCGTGGATGGCGACGGCAAAGCCATGCGCGGCCAAATCCTCGACGATCGCTTTACCGATCCGTTTTGCCCCACCCGTCACCAGCGCTGTCCCGGCGGCTTTGCTCATCTGTCAATCCTCAAATCGCCGCCTCGATTCCGGAAGCCGGCACATTATGACGGGGCAAGGGGTTAAACGCCATTTCCACCTGGGGCGGGAATGTGGCGGAACGGCCTCGTCGCAACCTTTGCGTGATCCGGATTCGCGCCGGCTGGATCGCAATATAGGACGCTGGACTCCTTGCACCAAGCCGCGTGCAGCGCAGCATGGAAGCCCTGCTGACATTTCGCTGTTGCGAAGATGCAACGTCACGGTTCAGCCTCATTCGCGCCGGGGAATGACCCAAGTTCAGGTTCGCTTCAGCCGCATTTCGACACGACATTTGGAACCGTTGAGCGCCGGGTCCGTTTATCCCCCCGGACGGGTCTTGGGGCGCTCATGAACAACAAGCCTATGTGTCCTGTGGCTTAAGGAGTAAAGAACAATGCAAGCCAATCTCAAATTCGCGCCGCTCGCGGTCGCGCTCGGGCTCTTCGCCCTTAGCGGTACTGCCTTCGCGGCCGACGTCATCTCGGAAGAGCCGCCGGCCCCCGCTCCGGTTGCCGAGCTTCCCGTCGCTTCCTGGGCCGGCCCGTATCTCGGCCTGAGCGCCGGCTATGGCTTCAGCGGTCATGCCGACGTTTCCGGCGGTCCCGACATCAAGACCAAGGGCTTTGTCGGCGGCGTCTTCGGCGGCTACCAGTGGCAGCAGGAGAACTTCGTGTACGGTGCTGAAGCCGATCTCGGCTACAATGGCGTCAAGGGTTCCAGCGCCGGCGTCGAAGCCAAGGGCGGCCTGGATGGCTCGCTGCGCGCTCGCCTCGGTTATTCCGTGACGCCGGAAATCCTGCTCTACGGCACCGGCGGTCTTGCGGCCAAGAACCAGAAGATCGACGACGGCGTCTCCAGCGACAGCAAGGCGATGCTCGGCTGGACGGCCGGTGTCGGCACCGACATCAAGATCACCGATAACGTGTTTGGCCGTGTCGAGTACCGCTACACCGACTACGGCGACAAGGACTTCGACAATGTCGGCAACGTCGAGTCGAAGGACAACCGCGTCACCTTCGGCGTCGGTATGAAGTTCTAAGTCGTCCAAGCCACGACACGAAAAAGCCGGGCCTCGCGCCCGGCTTTTTTTGTGCCTGCACTGGAACGGATGCGGCCCCCTCACCTATCAGCTTGTCAGGTGCTTGGTCGATCGGCTGGCTTTTCCTGGAAGCCGTCATGGGCGGGTATCGACGGCAGCCGCTCGAGCCATGTCATCCGCGAGCGCATCAAGACCTGCGCATCGGGCTGGTAGTCGTCCGGATTGGTCATGGTGGCGGCGTGCACATGGATCTCATGAGGCCATCTGTCCGAGCGGAAATAGAGTCTCGTGCCGCAGGACGGGCAGAAGCCGCGAAAGGTGTTCGGGCTGCTTTCATAGTGGCTGATCTCGCCGATCCAGGCTCATCTGCTCCGGCCGCATGCCCAGGAAGGCCGTCAACGGGGCGGACGTGGCGCGCCGGCAATCGGCGCAGTGGCAGACCAGATTGCGTGTGATGTCCCCGGAATAGGTCCAGGTGACCGCCTCGCACATACAACGTCCCGTCAGAAACGCCATCGCAATCCTCCCGCCGGCCGCGTTGCCGAGCCGGTTCACGACACCAGTCGATGCAGTGCAAGATAGGCTGCTCCATCAGCTCACATGCGCTTCTTTGCGACCTTGGCTGGCTTCGATTTCGGCGGCAGCGTCTCGACGAAGGCCAGCGCGAGATCGAGCCAGCTGTCGAGATCGGCCTCCGTCGCCGTGCCCTCAGGCGCGACGTGGACGTAGCCCTCCATCGCCCGGCCGCCCATTTCCATTGGGCGGGCATGCGGACGCGCGGCGGCGGTCTCATGCGCCGCTTTGCCGACACGCACCAGCAGTCCTCGCTTCGAGGTACCGATCAGCATGTTGCCGTTGAGCATGAAGCAGGTGCCGCCGAACATCTTCTGTTCAGTGAAGGCGCGCTGGCCGAGAGCCGCGCGCAGGCGCTCGACCATGGGGTCTGGCGCGACGCTGGTTTTGGTGACTGACTTCGCCATGCTCACCACTCCGACTTGGGGAGTATCAGGCAAGCATGGAAGTGGATGGGGTTCAAGCTAGTCTCCCCTTGGGGGAGAAGGGGAAGGCGCCTACGCCGGCACGGCCGGTTTCAGGTCCGGGAACTTCTCGTCGAAGCGCGCCGCCCAGCGGGTCAGCCGGCCGCGGCCTTTTTCCCATTTGCCGGCGAAGCGCAGCGCCAGATAGCCGAGGGTGGCGCGCAGCGCCATCTGGCCGGCGGTGATCTTCTTCGGCAGCTTTGGCGGGTTGGCGTTGAGCAGATCGAGCGCGGTGGTGATCTTCGCCCACTGGCGATCGAGCCAGGGCTGATAGACCATCTCTTCCGGCCGCGTGCGCCGCTCATAGACCATCGACAGCGCGCAATCGCAGATGCCGTCGGCCAGCGCTTCCAGCACCTCGGCCTCGAGCCGCTTGTCGGGATTGCGCGGGAACAGCGCGTTCTTCGATACGCGATTGAGGTGCTGGGTGATGGCGCGGCTGTCGTAGATCGAGCGGCCGTCGTCGAGGACCAGCACGGGGATCTTGCCGAGCGGATTGGCGCCGATCAATTCGGCCGGCTTCTCCTCGGTCTTGACCGGTACGAGGTCGATGGCGATGCCGGCATAGAGCGCGGCCATGCAGACCTTCGAGCTGTAGGGAGAGGTGGAGGCGTAGAGCAGCTTCGGCATGGTCGGGTTCCTGTTTGTGTGCGCGCACTGTTGACCGATCATGGCCGGCAAGACAACGGCCAGTGTCGCGAAACCGGACAGCCAGTGCGCCGGCAACGAATTGCCGGGGAAGCCGAACAACAAAAAAGCTCCCGGAAGTTCTGCCGATGGCAAAGTCCCGGGAGCTTTAGGGGGAGCGTCCGCTCCAGCTTCGCCAGTGGCGCCGAACTGGCGAGAGGGGTACCGACGGCACCCGCCCTCACCTGTCCTTGTCGCGAGCGAAGCTACGCGATTACTTCTTGGCGGCCGGCTTCTTTGCCGGAGCTGCCTTCTTCACTGCAGACGCCGACTTGGCGGCGGCGGCCTTCATCGGTGCCTTGGTGGCGGGCTTGGCCGCGGCCTTGGCTGCAGGCTTCTTGGCGGCAGGCTTCGCTGCTGCCTTGGCGGCGGGCTTGGCTGCGGCCTTGGCGGCGGGCTTGGCTGCGGCCTTGGCGGCGGGCTTGGCCGCGGCCTTTGCGACCGGCTTCTTGGCGGCGGGTTTCGCCGCTGCCTTCACCGGAGCCTTGGCGGCTGCCTTCGGCGCTGCCTTCTTCACTGCAGGTTTCGCGGCAGCCTTCGGTGCCGCTTTCTTTGCCGGCGCTTTCGCCGCCGGCGCCTTGCTTGTCGTCTTTGCCATGCGATGCCCCTTGCGTTTTGCCGGCGATCGTCAGTGATCCGGCATGCTCATGCATATCTGACTCGCGGCTTTCTAGCCAGCGAAGCATTACACTGAATTTCGCAGATTAAATTTCTGTTAGGGCGAAAGCATGCTCGCAATGATCGGCACAAAAGTCCGCGGAGATTCTTCGTAGCTCGCCGCGAACTTCCGCGAGAGAAATTGAAGCCACGCGACTCATGCGATCTTCTGGTCAAGCGCGGGAACTCTTGCAATGGCGGTGCTCGCGCGAGCTCACGCGAAGGGCTGTCGTATCGGCTTGCTTGATAGAGCGACTGCAGAACAACTCAAAACTTAATGCGAGCTTGTAGCTCATATATATTCAGACCCGATCTAAGTGGCGGGGAAGCAGCATTCGCTGCGGGACAGCGTTCTTCTCTGAGCCGCCGACTTTCGTCACTCGGCAAGCCAAACCGTTGGCTTTCCGTCCGCTGCGCGGACCGCTCCGCAACCCTCACTTTGGTAGAGATTGGCCGTTGCGCCGGCTTTCGTCAGTCGCCAATGCTGCAGGGTTGAATGGCGCGCGAAGGAATGCCGTGTCTTCCGCACCGCGCAGCCGCTTTTCCCTTGAAATATAAAGGCTTTCGGGCCGTCACAGCCCGGCCGGCTCTGACACCAACTGCAGCCTTCGCGACGGCTCGGTCCGATGGAGATGGACGGCAAATGTGTCCCAGGGCGGAGTGACGGCGATTTGCGCGAGGATGCGGCCGATCTCGCCGCGATGATAGCCGCCGTGGATGACGACATGGGTCAGCATTTCCTGGCGCGACATCATCGCCTTGTCGCCATCGGTGAAGATGAACGGGACGAGCTCCGCCAGAAGTTGCGGCGTTACCGCATCGAGATAGTCGCGATACCAGCGGTCCATCGCTTCGACATCGGCGCGCAGCGCATCGAGCGACGGCGTGTCCTCGGTGTTGTCGGAAACATAGCCGTGGCGCGTGCCGGAAAGATGCGCGGCGAATATCTTCGACACGACGAGATTGTGATTGAGCAGACGGATCGCTGCGTGGCGCTCGCTTGCGTGCGCTTGCGCGAGGTCTGCGAGACTTTCAAGCAGCTCGGCGTTGGCCCAGGCCTGATAGTCGAAGAGGCTGCGAAGCAGGGAAAGCGCGCACATCGCCGTTGTTCCTTTTTGTGAAAATGTGAGTATCTTGTTTATATTCTCGCGAGGCGGAACAAACATGTCTACTCGCATTGCCAAGCCGCGCATGCGCATGCGCAAGGTGCCGCGCCAGGCGCGTTCACGGGCGACCGTCGAAGCGATCATCGAGGCGGGTGCTCATGTTCTGAGCGAGCTCGGATGGGCAGGCTTCACCACCAACAAAGTGGCCGAGACGGCCGGCGTCAGCATCGGCTCGCTCTATCAATATTTTCCAGACAAGCTGTCGCTGCTCGAAGCGATCCGTCGCCGCCATTTCGATCAGGTGCTGTCGGTGATCGCCGAATCAGCCGAAGGCGGCAAGCCGCTCAGGCGATTCGCGCAGGAGCTGGTGCGCGGCATGATCGAGGCGCACAGCATCCATCCGACGCTGCATCAGGTGCTGCTCGACGAGGCGCCGGGCGATCGCGGCTCACGCGCCGCGCATGCCTCGTTCCAGACCCGCTATCTCGAACACTACACGGCCGCCGTGGCGCAGTACCGCAGGCGCCGGAAAGACGTCGAGACGATCGCGCGCGTGCTGTCCTCGGCGGTCGAGGGCGTGATCCACAATGCGGCGCGACGGGACATGCTGGATGCGCCGGAACTGCGCAAGCAACTCGTCGAGCTGATCTGCGCCTATCTTTCCGGCGCGCGGACAGGATAGCCGCGCCTAGCGCAGCACGCGGCAGCGGCCGTTGTAGACCATCCAGCGGTCGAAGCCCGAGACGCAGAATTCGACATTGTCGCCGATCGATGCGAAGCCCTGGCCCTCCTCGATCAGGTACCAGATGGTACGGGCGCGGCCGTCGGACAGGCTGACCGTGGCGCCGCAATAGCGGCGGCCGATCGGCCATTCCTCGCTGGCCGGCAGGTAGCGGTGCTGGTGGATGCGGCTGAAATCGGTGATCGCGACATCCGGCAGATGCGGGACGTGGCGCACCTGATAGGCGAAACGGTCGGTGATCTTGTTCAGCACCCAGGCCTCACCGCAGACGCCGCTGTCCTCGTCGGAATAGACGGCGAGGTCGGCGGCATGCGCCGCCTGGGTGAAGCCAAGCGATGTGCCAAGCGGCGTGCAGAGCGAGATCAGCGCGGCAAGAGCGGAACGAGCGAAGCGAGTCATGGCAGCCTCTCGAGATCGATTGTGCACACTGTGCGGATTCGCTTGGCGGCGGTCAAGCGATTGCGACGGCAATGGTTTCCGAGGCGTGGCCGCCGGCATCGGCGGCCGATCCCAGCCGGCGCAGGCCATCCCATCCGCTCGCGCCAACGGGCTGGGTGGAAGCCACGCCGCGCGGTCAGTGCCCTACTCGCCCGCCAGCCAGTCCAGCGTCCAGCGCGACGGCTGCGCGACTGCCGTCACCTTGTGCAGGGCCGGCAGCAGGATCCGCAACTCGCCTTCCAGCGTGAACGGCGGATTGACCACTACCATGCCGCTGCCGTCGAGGCTGGGCTCAGTTGATGCCGGCCGGATCTCGAAGCCGATGTCGAGCAGTTTCGGGATGCCCGTCTCCTTCAGCGCCGCCCTGAACGCCGCGACCGCCTTGCGGTCCTTGATCGGATACCAGAGCGCGTAGATGCCGCCCGGCCAGCGCCGGTGCGCTCTCGACAGCCCGTCGACGATGCGGGAGAACTCCCCTCCCTCCTCGAAGGGCGGATCGACGAGCACGAGGCCCCGCTTCTCCTTCGGCGGCAGGTGCGCGCCGAGCGCCAGCCAGCCGTCGAGCTCGATCACCCTTGTCTGGAAATCGCCGGCGAAGACCGCCTTCAGCCGCTCCGCGTCATGCGGATGCAGTTCGATCGCCGTCAGCCGGTCCTGTTTGCGCAGCAGGTGCCTGGCGATCAGAGGCGAGCCGGGATAGTTCTTCACCCCGCCCTCGGGGTTCAGGGCACGAACGGCCTCGAGATAGGGCGCCAGCAGGGCGGTGACCTTGGCATCCAGATGCGCGTCGACCAGCCGGCCGATGCCGCCCAGCCATTCGCCGGTCTTCTGAGCTTCCACCGACGACAGGTCGTAGCGGCCGATGCCGGCATGGGTGTCGATGACGCGGAAGGCCTTGTCCTTCTGCTTCAGATAGTCGAGCAGACGCGTCAGCACGACATGCTTGACGACATCGGCGAAGTTGCCGGCGTGGTAGGCGTGGCGGTAGTTCATGCCGCCCTCAGTTCGACAAGCCGCCGCGGCCCCAGCGCGGCGGTGGCGGCTGCGAGTTGGGGTTCTGTGGCCTGCCGCCGCGACCGCCGAACGCGAAGGAAAGCACCAGCCCGATCAGCCCGACGCCCATCATCGCGTAGCCGACCGGCCGTGCCCGCTCGTCGATGGCGCCGGCTTCTGCGCGCAGCACGAGATCGACCGCCCGGATCGGGATACCCTCGGCATCGCCCGGACCGACGGTAAAGAGATAGGGGCCGGGGCTGACCGCCTGGATCACGCCCGCCTCGTCACGGAAGATCTTGTCCGGCAGTTGCGGGCTTGCCTGGCGCGGATTGTCGGAATGACTGAATTGGAGCGTCGAGGCGAGCGCGGTGCGGCCGCCGGTGGCGGCGGTCAGCGTCAGCACGGTGCGCTGTTGCGAGACGATGCGCTCGGCCCGCGCCGTGAGGTCGACCAACACCCTCAGCGGCGCGTCGCGCGCGGCGAGCGGCACCGTCACCGGCCGGAAGCGGCCCTGCTCATACACCCGCCAGGTGCCGATCTCGTGGCCGGAGAAATTGCTCATCGCCCAGGGATAGAGGACGCCGATGGCGACGCCGGCGAGGAGGACAAGAACGAAAAGGAAGCGCATCGAAGGCCTTGGCTAGCTAATTCCCGTGGCCGCGAGCGCTTCCACCTTTTGCGGTCGCGGCCCGAGCACCATCGCGAATCCGCTCCATTTCGTCCAGCAGCATCTCCAGGCCGAGATCGAAGGTCTTGTCGAAACCGGCGGTGCCGAAATAGGCCCCGGCCGCCACGACGCTGGGAAAATCACGGGCAAGCTCTTCGTTGCTGACGGTGGTGACCGCCGACGGGCCTTTGGCGTAGCCCGCGGTCTCATCGAGGATCGCCCCCATCAGATAGTAGCCAGCGGCGCGAAACAGCCGGGCGCTAAGCTCGGGACCGAATCCGCCCGCCTCGAATACGCCGATGATGCTGTTCAGCTTGGCCAGACATGGCGGCGAGTTCATGCGGTAAACGACGATGAACGGCGCGAAGGCCGGGTGTTCGGTGGCGACACGGCGGAACTCCTGCATACCGACGCGGACCCGCTCACGCCAGGGCAGGCTTTCATCGGGGACCACCAGCGCGCTCATCTGCCGATCGACAAGCGTCTCGTAAAGATGCGCCTGCGAGGGGAAGTGATGGTAGATGCTCATCGCCTCGCAGCCGAGCGCGGCGGCCAGCTTGCGCATCGAGAAACCGGAAAGCCCTTCCCGCTCGATCACCTCGAAGGCGGCGTCCTCGATCATCTCGCGGGACAACCGGCCGCGTGTTCGCTTTCTTTTGCTCGATGAGTCCATGGCGGCGCTTGACAACTTACACTGTAAGGTTCATTTTCGGCCATACCTTACATCGTAAGGCTATCAAATACCAGAGGAGAAACAATGTCGACCCATCGCACGCTTTCAAATTCCACCCTTCGCCTGGCGTCCGCATCAATGCTCGCGGCCGCTTGCGCCTTGACCCTGACCTTGGCCTCGGCGCCTGCCCAGGCCGACGACTACGACGCCGCCATCAAGGACATCCAGTCGACCATGGGCGGCGTGCCGAGCTTCGTGAAGCAGTTCCCGAAGGCCGGTCTGCCCGGCGCCTGGGCCGAGGTCAAGGCCATTGAGCTCAGCGACAAGACGGCGCTGCCGCCGAAGGTGAAGTCGCTGATCTCGCTGGCGGTCGCGGCACAGATTCCGTGCAACTACTGCATCTGGTCGGACACGCAGGACGCCAAGCGCGCCGGCGCTACCGACGAGGAGATCCAGGAAGCGGTGGCGATGGCCGCGATCACCCGCCACTGGAGCACCATCTTCAACGGCATGCAGGTCGATTTCGAGCAGTTCAAGAAGGAGATGGGCGGGGAGTAGGCCGCCGGTGGCAAAGGTTTCGACATGATCGACAAGGCCCGCCGTTCGCGGGCCTTGTCGTCCATTGGTGAGCCCCCTTCCTCCCAATAGCGCAGGTGGCTCGAATGCCTGCCCGGACGTCCTCGGATGTTATCCCCGCAGGCGGTTTTTCGTCGGGCGACGCCCGGCTCGCCCATTGCACCCCAGAGTGGAAACGCCACTGCGAGCCGGGTGAAACCCGGCCGGCCGCCGGCACCGAGCAGCACCGCCTCAACCTGCCCTGCAGGCGGGCGACGGTTCCCGGCTCGCCCCCACGGCGACCCGCGCAGGACTGCCAGCAATTGCGCCAGTTTTCGCCGAGACTGTTTGTGGTCCGGCTAACCACATCTGTATTTCCCAAGCTTATCCAAGGACATCCGCAGCGCGTCGAAAGATAGACTTGCGATGCACTTGCCGGCTCGATCATCCGACACCTTCAAGCCCGCCAGTGCCGTTGGCCACAAAGCTTTCCCAGCGACTGGAGTGCCTGCTTCGCCGCTGCCTGCGACCGCTACGGCCTCGCCATTCCAGGCCGGCGGAAAAAGCCGATCCGCGCGGCTCATGATTAACCAATCGCGAACGAGTGAGGTTAACAAACAGCTAATTTAGTTGACTACTATCCCCACAGGTATATTTTTATATGCGTTGGGTGTGCAATTTGGGCGAGCAAGATCGGCGATGGTGGCAACCAGACGCGTGATCGCGATTCACGGGGCATAGCAGGCTGAGCGGCAACCAATAAGCCGTACAGTACAGCTCCCGCAAACTCAGACGTTTTTACGCACATCATGGGTGATGGCACCTTTGGCTGACGCCGGGGGTTCGCCACGGTTTCAGGACTTGGTCGAGCCTTGCCCGACCGGGGTGGTGGTGTGCGTGCCGCGTAAGGGGGAGTCATGAGCAGGATTATGAAGGTCGTGAAACTTGGCCCGGGGGCTGGCCGCAAGGGCGCCAATGCCGATCGTGGTCGTGCGCTGGTCGCCGGTGGCGCGGGGTTCCTGGGTTCGCATTTGTGCGAAAGACTGCTGCTGGACGGATACGAGGTCGTCGTCCTCGACAACTTCCACACCGGGAAGCGCTACAACCTCAATGGCATGCATCGCGACCCGTTCTTCACCTGCATCAAGCACGACATCGTCGATGTGCTGCCGATGGACCTTGCGGTCGACGAGATCTACAACCTCGCCTGCCCCGCCTCCCCGCCGCATTACCAA
This sequence comes from Mesorhizobium sp. M4B.F.Ca.ET.058.02.1.1, assembly GCF_003952505.1. Classification (NCBI taxonomy): domain Bacteria; kingdom Pseudomonadati; phylum Pseudomonadota; class Alphaproteobacteria; order Hyphomicrobiales; family Phyllobacteriaceae; genus Mesorhizobium; species Mesorhizobium sp. M4B.F.Ca.ET.058.02.1.1. The sequence goes on from NZ_CP034450.1 coordinate 1,980,700, forward strand.
GCCGATCCGATCCATACGTTCAAGACGAGCGTGCTGGGGTCGATCAACCTTCTGGAGCTCGCCCGTCGCCACAAGGCCAAGATCTTCCAGGCTTCGACCTCCGAGATCTACGGCGACCCGCTGGTGCATCCGCAGCCCGAGAGCTATTTCGGCAACGTCAACACGCATGGCCCGCGCTCCTGCTATGACGAGGGCAAGCGCTCGGCCGAGACGCTGTTCTACGACTATTCGCGGACATACGGCATCGACGTCCGTGTCGCCCGCATCTTCAACACCTATGGCCCGCGCATGCAGCCCGACGACGGCCGCGTGGTGTCGAACTTCATCGTCCAGGCGCTGCGCGGCGAGGACATTACCGTCTACGGCAGCGGCACGCAGACGCGCTCATTCTGCTTCGTGGACGACCTCATCGAAGGCTTCATCCGGCTGATGAACGCCCCGGCGGCGGCAGCGCACCCGGTCAATCTCGGCAACCCCGTCGAGTTCACCATCATGGAGCTGGCGGAGCTGGTCGTCGGTTACACGAACTCCCGCTCGCGCATCGTGCACCGGCCGCTTCCGGTCGACGATCCGAAGCAGCGCAAGCCCGATATTTCCTTCGCCAGGCAGCATCTCGGCTGGGAGCCGAAGGTCGCCTTGAGCGAAGGCCTCGCCCACACCACGGCGTATTTCGACGCACTGCTCGGCGGCCGCCGGTTCGCTGCCGCGCGCAGCAGCCACAGGTGGGCCAGGGAGGCTGCCGTGTCATGACTCGTCGCCCCGTCCTCGTAACCGGTGGCGCCGGCTTCATCGGCAGCCACACCTGCAAGCTGCTCTCGGCAGCCGGTTACCTGCCGGTGGTCTACGACAATCTGAGCCGCGGCAACGAGGAATCCGTCTGCTGGGGTCCGCTGGTTGTCGGCGATATCCGCGATCGCCGGGCGCTCGATCGGGTGATCACCACCCGTCGGCCACAGGCGATCATCCACTTCGCAGCACTCGCCTATGTCGGCGAGTCGGTCGGCGAGCCGGCCGACTATTATTCGACCAACGTGGCGGGAACGATCTGCGTGCTCGATGTGGCGCGGACGCATGGCATCGACAACATCATCTTTTCCTCGAGCTGCGCGACCTACGGCGTGCCCGAGACCCTGCCGGTGCGCGAGACCTCGCCGCAGAACCCGATCAGCCCCTATGGACGCACCAAGCTGATGGGCGAGCAGATCATCAAGGACTATGCCGCGGCCTATGGCATGAAATACGCGATCCTGCGCTACTTCAACGCCTGTGGCGCCGATCCCGAGGGCGAGCTTGGCGAATGGCATACGCCTGAAACGCACCTCATACCCAGAGTATTGATGGCGGCGTCCGGTATTATCGACGCGATCGAGGTTTTCGGCACCGACTACGACACGGCCGACGGCACCTGCGTGCGCGACTACATCCATGTCAGCGACCTTGCCCGCGCGCACCTCAAGGCCCTGATGCATCTGGAAACCGGCGGCGACAACCTTTCGGTCAATCTCGGCACCGGCCGAGGCGTATCCATCAATGAGATCCTGGACGCGGTCGGCCGCATGACGGCGCGACCGGTTCCAGTCGTCCATCGGACACGGCGTCCTGGCGACCCGGCCGAGCTCTATGCCGATCCGAGCCTGGCGCGCGAGCAGTTGGGCTTCGCGGCGGAGCTCTCCGACATCGACACCATCGTCAGAACGGCCGCACCCTTCTTCGGGCTGGGTCCGGCAACGCCGGCGCCGGCAATTCCTGTCCCGGCTGTCACGGCCACGTCGCGCGCCAGACGCGCGCCGCGCGGCACGAACACCGGCAAACAACGCCAGCCCGCAAGGCTGACAGTCGTCCCAGTGAGTAATGTGTCGGGGCGCGGGCTCGCTGAGTTGGGTTGAGGGCTCTCTCAGCGGGCCTCTTCTTGTCTGATCTGCCTGCGGCGGCCAGACCTGATTGCCGGAGCGGTTCGGCTTTTTGAATTGCCGACCCGCTCGAAATATTGTTCTACGCAGTTCCAGGCAACCACTACGCACCTTCCTGGAATTGCTTCGGGCGGTTCAGCGTTTCATGAAATGCTGAACCGCCCTATTTCTTTGTTCGACCGGATCCGTTTCAGCGCAGGCGCTTCAGCTCTTGGACTCCACCAGCTTGCGGGCCGTATCGAACTCAATGCTCTTGGCGTCGCCTTCCTGGAATTTCCGATGCTCGTCGGCGGCATTGCCCGAAGCGTGCTTGAAGCTGTACCATCCGCCACCGGGCTCCATGCGCTGCTCGACATTGCCGTTATGGATGCGATGGCTGAAGCAGGTGCGGATCGGCGTCGCGGCATAGGTCTTGGACCGCCAGACAAGCTCCATGCACATCTTGCCGTCATTGGTCAGCAGCCATCTGCCTTCAGCGATGGAGGTGGAATCCGGTTTCGCCGTCCAGGCGCGCAGGCGCCTGTCCTGCGCGAAATAGGCGGCTCCATCCGCCCAGTTCCACGTGCGATCCGCGTAGTAGAGCTGCATCTCGAACGCCGTTGGAACGGCCTGGGCGGGGGCACGATCCTTCGCGGCTGCCATATTCACGGCAGCGGCAAGCTCGCCACACGCAATGAGAGCCATCAGCCAGGCGCGCCTCGCAAATGGCCGTTGCCGCGCCCGACTTTCCGCTTGATATGGCAATGCGTATTGAGCAGTCGGTATGGTGCGCGGTCGCATGTTGGTGGTCGCCTCCCCGATCCAGCGCCAACACGCACTCCAAGCCTTCCCCAAGGCATCGCAGTTGCCGCCCCCGCCCGCTATTAACCGCCACGCGCAGAGCGGTGTCAATCGGCGTTGTCGAACGGATCGAACACACCTTCTCGACGGGCCGGAACCAAGCTTGTGGATTCCAACAGGCTGCTAGTCTATAGGAGCAGCCGCATCGAAGGAGCCGCGGCCTTTGGGCTTTGGGCCTACGGGCCGCCGACAACCGGCAATGGATCCGATCCCCGGCCGATGCCGGGAATAGCGGACATCATCCGATGCCCACCGGAACGCGGTGGCGGAAGCCTGCGGAGAATTGGTTGAAACGAGCAGTCTCGATAGTCGTTACCCTGGCGCTGCTGGCCTGGCTTGCCAGCGACGCGCGCTGGAAGATGGTGGGCGACGCCTTCGACCGCGTCACGCCCGCCGCCTTCGTGGCCGTGGCCGTTGCCTTGTTCGTCACCTACGTGCTGCGCGCGCTGCGTGTCTGCGACGAATTCCGCGGCGAGGTGAACGGCCGTTTCGGCGCCTGCCTGCGCGTCATCCTGATCCACAACGCGATGATCAATGTCGTGCCCTTCCGCGGCGGCGAGACGGCCTTTCCGCTGCTTTTGCGCCAGGTTTTCGGCATCCCGATCATGCGCGCCAGCGCCTCGCTGCTATGGTTCCGGCTGCAGGACGCCTTCGTCGTCGGCATCCTCGCGTGCCTGGTGTGGCCAGGGCTGCATCCAGCGCTGCGGGCTGCGGGGATCGCGGCGCTGATGGTCGTCGCCTGGTACCTGCCCCGCTGGGCGCGCGCGCCGCACGACTGGGCGGGGCGCGGCCGGGTGGTGGCCAAGCTCGGCCGTATTCGCGACATCTTCACCGAGGCGACGGGACGCTCCCGCTACGGCTGGTGGTGGACGGTCGCCAACTGGGCGCTGAAGCTTTCGGTGCAGGCATGGCTGCTGGCGCTGATGCTGGGGACATCCTTCACGACCGCCTTTCCGGGCGTGGTCGGCGCCGAGGGCGCGGCTATCTTGCCGGTGCAGGGCGTCGCCGGCTTCGGCACCTATGAGGCGGGCGCGGCGGCGGCATTGCTCACCTCCGGCATCGCCTTGAAAAGCGGCCTGCAGGCGGCGCTCGCCCTGCATCTGTTCATCTTCGGCTCGGCCATCGCCACCGGCGCCATCGCCTGGCTGTTCCCCTCGAAATCAACGCTACCGGAAGATCCGGCCGCGGAAGCTGCAAGGAAGCCCTCGCTATGAACCTGCTGCCCATCCCTGCATCGGGTTTGCCCGACGGCGCGGTCATGCCCGAGCATAAGCTCTCGATTGTCATTCCGATGTACAACGAGGCCGACAATGTCGAGCCCCTGCTCGCCCGCATCCATCAGGCGATGGAAGGCTACAGCCAGCCGTGGGAAGTGGTGCTCGTCGACGACGGCAGCACGGACGCGACGCCGGCTGAGATCCGGCGGCTCGCCGCTGAATACGGGCCGCACGTGCACGCGGTCGAGCTGGTACGCAACTACAAGCAGACCGCCGCCATGCAGGCAGGACTCGACGCTGCGCGCGGCGATGTCATCGCCACCCTCGATGGCGACCTGCAGAACGACCCGTTCGACATACCGCGAATGGTCTACCGCCTGCTCAACGAGGACCTCGACCTCGTCGCCGGCTGGCGCAAGGACCGCCAGGAGGGCTTTCTGATGCGCCGGCTGCCCTCGCGCATCGCCAACAGGTTGATCGCGCGCGTCACCGGCGTGCGGCTGAAGGATTATGGATGCAGCCTGAAGATCTTCCGCGGCAGCGTCATCCGCAGCGTCAGGCTCTATGGCGAGATGCACCGCTTCATCCCGGCCTGGCTGGCGACGGTGACGACGCCGCGGCGCATCGCACAGGAAGTGGTGACCCATCATCCGCGCATCCACGGCCAGTCCAAATACGGCATCTCGCGCACCTTCAGGGTCGTGCTCGACCTGGTGTTCATGTATTTCTTCATGCGCTACCGCACGCGGCCCGGACATTTCTTCGGCGGCATCGGCATCGTGCTCGGCGCGGTGGGCTCGCTGGTGCTTGCCTATCTCCTGTGCCTGAAACTGTTGCTCGGCCAGGACATCGGCACGCGCCCGATGCTGTTCACCGGCTTCTTCCTGCTTATCGCTGGGGTGCAGATGGTGACGTCCGGTGTGCTGGCGGAATTGCTGGCGCGCGTCTATCACGAGGCGAACGGGGTGTCGGCTTATGTCGCGCGGCCGCGGCCGGATGAAAGCGACAGCGACGGCTGGTATCGCCTGGCGTCATGATTTGACCGGACTCTCATGGAACTTGCGCCAGCAATATCCCACCAAGGCCCAGGCGCGGCAGCGCGACGCTAGAACCTGCCGCGGTTGCGAGGTCGAGGACGGGCTGCGGAAGTTCGTCGACTGGTACCGCAGGCAATGGCGGCCGGAGGGCAAGAGGCAAGGCGCAAGGCCTGCGCCAGCCTCTCGCCCTCGGCTCGCGCCCCCCGGCGAAAGATCTGTGTCGCGAACAGTGGTCCGAATGCCGACTGCCTGTCTCGCTGCTCCGGAAATATTAGAGGGGGCTGATTAAAATTCAGGCAAACGGCGTGGTGAGCACCGTCTTTAACCGCCGTGCCGGATATTATTAGAATGCGAACGATCGTCCGGGCATCGAGGGGCGCCCCGCCCAACGCCCCCTACACGCATCCGTCGACAAACGGGCCGTTCACCCACAGCGATCCGTTGTTGTACATGCTGGTGCCGCTGCCATCGGTGTAGCCGGTGGCCCGGTTGTCGATGTGCAGCCTGCTGTTCGGCACCAGCTGGCCGTTCACCTTGACGCTCTTGATGAACAGGTTGCGATCGCCTGGCTTGCCCTGCCCAGCCCACAGGTCATTGGCAAAACGAAGCTCGATCAAATGCGGGCTGGCCACGGCGCTGAGGTCGACACGGAACGGTTTTGCATCCGCCGACGCCGCCTGCAGCTCGGCGCCGATCTCGTCGGGCGTTACGGCCTTGCTTTGCACGCCCGACACGTTGATCTGGGCGACGGGCTTGCCATCCACCAGGACATCCAGGCGCGGCGGTCCTTCGAACTCCGTGCCGGTGGCGTCGATCTCCAGGTTGGTGACGGTGCAGCGCGCGGTGTTTTTGGCCTCGGCAGCGACCAGATCGGCGACGCGCCGCCGCTGCGACTGCACCCATCCGGCGATCGGCTGCAGCAGCGCGTTGCGGTCGCTTTTGTCGTTGAAGAGATTTGTCCGCTCGTCGGGATCGGCCTTGAGGTCATACTGCTCGACCTTGCCGGTGGTCGCGTTGAAGACGACCTTGCGGTCGTCCTCGCGGTAGCCGAACAGGAAGCCAGCCCAGGGATTGAAGAAGAAGGTCTTGTTCGGCCGCTGCTCGCTGAACAGGCTGCGCCCCTGCCACTGCTTGGGCAGCGGAAGACCGAGTATGTCGAGGATGGTCGGGGCGATGTCGACGATGCCGCCGACGGAATGCACGACCTGATCATGGAAGAGATGCTTGTTGATCATGATCAGCGGGATGTGGACGTTCTCCTCATAGATCGCGCTGGCATGGACATAGTCGTCATGCTCTCCGAACGCCTCGCCATGATCGCCAAGGATCACGACCAAAGTCGAATCGAGCTTGCCCGACTGCTTCAGCGACTCGAGGATTTCGCCAAGCGCCGTATCGCCGACCTTGAGGGCATTGAGGTAGGCATTGAATTTTTCGTCGTCCGAGTAGTGGACCAGCCCGGTGTGGGAGGAAGGCGCCATCTTCGAGAACATCGGGCTGTCGGTGATGTAAGGATAATGGGTCATCGCCGTGAACATGATGGCGAAGAAAGGATTCCCCTCGTCCTTGTTCATCCAGTCGATGGTCGACTGCGCCGTGCACAGATCACTGTTGTAATCCATGTTCTTCCAGTGCTCGGAACTGAGCTTGAAGGTGGGAGTGGCGCATTTCTGCCCGCGATAATCCTGGATCGTATCAAGCCCCTTGTTGAGCAGGAATTCGTCGACGCGCTGGAACCGGGAATCCGCGCTCCAGAAGAAGCCGGTGCGAAAGCTGTGCGCGGAGAGCGTGTTGGAGATCGAATCCAGCGGCAGATACGGATGCTGCATCGTCATGCCGTAGTATGAGATGTCGTTGTACATCGAGGTAAACAGAGAAAATAGCGAGTAATGCGTGGAAGGGGCATGCGCGTAGATGTTGTCGAAGCGTATGGAGTCCGCGGCATAGCTCTTGATGTTCGGCGTGACCGGGTACTTGCCGCCAAACGTCTCGATGTATTTTGACGGCACCGACTCCATCATGAAGATCAGCACGTTCTTGATGGGATTCGGCGTCGGCGCCTTGAAGCTGGAGGTTTCCGGCGGACGCTCGCCGACGCTGGCGACATCTGGATCCTTGTCGTTGGCGCTCATGGTCAGCACCACCGGCGTCGGACTGAGCAGGGCCGATTCGACGAAATGCACGATCGGATTGTCGATCTTCGCCGCCGGCAGCGCTTCCGCATGCACGTGATAGCCCGTGCCGACCAAGGCGCCCGCGACGCCGAGCACGAGTGCGCCCAGAAGGACCCTGTGACCGATGACACCCAGCCGCAGCCACAGTCTGGCCGCGGCAGAGCCGAGAACAAGCACCAGGGCGATGGACACCGACAGGATAGCGACTTCCCTGAAGTTGAGCGCGTCGCCCATGGCGTTCCTGGCGTCCGCATTCTGGAGGAAGTCGCCATAGACCAGCCACTGGAAGGTGAACGGCTCGCCCAGCATCTTGACCAGATTTATGTTCGCAAACCCCCAGCTCAGCGACACCAGGACGGCAAGGTAGAAAAGGAAGAAGACGACGGCGGACCCAAGACGGCTGGCCTTGAGCAGAAAGAGCAGGATCAAGGCTGTCACCGTCATCGACGCTATGACGACGAGGTCGTAGTAGCTCGATGCCAATCCCTTGGGGATGGATGCCACAAGGCCCCCAAGCGTCGTTTGCGGATCGACGATGATGCTCCGGTAGACGCCAAGCAGCAGCCACGACAGCAGACCAGTGCAAATGATCTGCAGGCTCATGCACCGGAAACGCACGTCGCGCGCCGAAATCGGGCTCACCTTCGATGCTCTCCGGACGCTCACGGCTCTGCCCTGCCCGCCATGCCGGTACGGCTCGCCGAGCCAGTGCCGCCAATGATGTCGGCAATCGCAGCAACACTCATAGGAATACCCGCCGCCAGTTTGCGCTTCGGCCCGGCCACGGCCAAAAGCCTTCAAACCCCCATGACAGAATCGGTCTGCGCCGAAAAAGAGTCAACAAAATCAAGCATGCGTTAACCAAGCTTGTTGAGGATTGGTTAACCGAACGCCTGATCGACGCAGCTTTTGGCCCGCCGCCTGCCGGTCCGGACATCGGCTAAGGGTCGGAAGCCGACGAACTTTCGACGCAGGGCGACGGCGGCGCCGCGACCGCCCTCGCCGCCCGCACCGCCCTCACCCCAGCGCGTATAAAGCTTCCGTGGAAATGGCCCTGAAATAGGCGGTGAATTCCCAGTAGTTCTCGATGCGCTCGGCAAAGGGGCGCGGCGGCGACTTCAGGGTCTCAGTCTTGAAACGGTCGAGGCGCTGGGAGCCGCCGAGATAGGCTATGATGGCATTTCCGACCAGCGGATCGGCGATGTCGCCATAGTGGATCGGGAAATATGGCTGCCCGGTCTCGAACAGCACGGATTTGATCTTGGCCCGAAACAGGTTGAGTTCGTTGAGGTAAGAATTAAACCGGTCGATGTCGAAACGCACTTTCTTGCGGTCATCGCCAGCGGGCAGCGGCTCCGAGGCATCGACAGTCCAGACGCCGGACGCCTCGGCCTCAAGCAGTGAAAGGAAGGACGCGACCGGGTTCCTGACGAGCCAGAGCTTCTTGACGCTGTCGTCTTCCAGCACCGGAAGAATGGCCGGCCGCGTCTGCTCGGGAAATAGGTGGAAGCCGACAAAGCGGGCCACCGGGTCGTCGAAGATCCGCGCGATGAATTGCTCGGGGTCGGCGTCACGCACCTCGACGGCCTCACGGGGCAGGTTCATCTTCTCGTGGTAGTCGTTGCGCAGGCCGACAAAGGTCGAATTGAAGACCTCGCCATGCATCACCATCCCGTCATACTGATTGAGATGGCGGTTGAGCGCTTGGGATCCGGTCCTTGGCGAGGCGATAAGCACGAACTTTTGACATGGCTGCATTCGCACGAGGCCCGCGAAGACGACGACGGCACCGAAAATACACCAACGACCCCTTGGATCAATTGCACCGCCGCAGCATGGATCGGCGATGGCGGGCGCTGCCCAGCGCCCGCCATCGTGATGCTTTTCAACACTGGTTCGCGGGATCAGCCGCCGCGCAGTCGGGTCGGACCGAGGCTGGCGATGGTCGTGCCGCGCTGTTCGGAAGGACATGTCGGCAGAAAGCGGCTCGCATCGGCGTAGGTCATCGTCGCGATGGAACCCTTCAGCCCGCCGCGCTTGGCGATCCAGCCGCGAACCCAGCCGGGATAGTTCTTCATCATGAAATTGGCGGCCACCTGGTTGCCGCGCGCGCCGGCGCCATACGGCAGGTGAAAGCCGAACGACGCGCGCTGCGTGATGCAGACCTTGCTCCTGGGCATCGACAGATAGAGTGTGCAGGCCGAGTCGCAGGCGCCGCTGAAGCGCACGAAGGTGCCGCTGCGGCGCATCTTCAGCGCACGGATAGCATAGTCGATCACATAGCCGCCGCGGTCGCCGCTGATCGTCTTGACGTTGGCACTGCCGAGGTTGATGCGCGGCCGCATAAGTTGGTCGGCGGAGCTCGCCGAGACCGTGGCGCCCATTACGACGAGCGCACCGAGAAACATCATTGTCGTTTTCATTTGCGCCTCCTGATATGCCGTCATGACTAGCCAGGAGCCGTAAAGATTGCTTATGCCGCGTCGCTAAAGTTGTAACAGTCGTTTGATTGCACAGCCATTTTAGGAACTGCTTGAGGACTTGGTTTACCGACAGCGCAGAAGCATGATCACCAAAAAGTAAACCTGGCACGGGCATCATGACGGAAGGGATCGCGCCGCGGAGGCGCTTGCGGTGGAACTGAACAAGGAATTTCGATGGCCGTTGGTGGCAAGGAGCTAAGGCCGTTGCAGCCGGAAGGCGGGCGTCGCCGCGTCTGTGTCATGACGAGCGTGATCGGCCGTCGCGGCGAAGACGAAGCGGCCATGGTCGCGCTGGCCAGGCTTTTCGCCGCGGACGGCGACGAGGTCACCCTGCTATGGGTGCCGGGCCAGCAAGAGCCCTCCTCCGAAACGATGGCGGCGCACCGCCACGCGCTGGAGACGACCTCGGTCCGGCTGCATGTGCTCGACAGCTCGGATCGGTTGCTGCCCTCGCTGGCGACGCCCGAGAGCCGGTCGGCCGCCGTGCTGCACTATCTCGAACGGTCCGGCCACGACCTGGTCTATGCGCCGCTCGAGGGCGGGCTGCCCTACTTCACCTTGCTCGCGGCCGAGACAGCAGCGTTCACCGCGCCGCCCATCGTCATCGTCGCCCATGCTCCCGCGCAATGGGAGCATGAAGCCGACAAGGCATTCATGGACAGCACCTCGGCGATTGCCGTCGCCTTCATGGAGAAATATTGCGCCGAGATGGCCGACGGGACGATCTGCGTGTCGGCAGCCTTACGCAGGTGGATGGTGTCGAAGGGCTGGAAGGCCAGGAAGTTTTCGGTGATACCGCTGTTGCGGGACGCTGTAGACCCTGCCGGCGCGCTGCCGTCGACCGGCAAGGGAAGCGCAAGCGAGCTTGTCGTGCTGGCCGGGTGGCGGCATCGCGATGGTCTGACGCTGTTGTGCGATGCGCTGGACATCCTTGCGACGGCGGCGCCCAAGGACCTTAGCATCACCGCCTTTGGTCCGTTCGGAAGGATCATGGGCGAGCATAGCGGCGGACTGGTTGTGCGGCGCGCCGAGCGATGGCCGTTCAAGCTTAACCTGTTGGCGAATGCGGACCTGAACACAAGGCTCGACCGTGCCGCCAGGACCGGGGCGCTTGCGGTCGTTCCCGCGCGGGCCGCATCGACCGGCGCGACCGTCGCAGCCTGCATCGAGGCGGGGTTGCCGGTCGTTGCGACCAATGTCGGCGCGAACGCCGAGGCCTGGCTGGCCGAGGCGGGCCAGCCAGGCCTGGTCGAGCCCGACCCCGCCGCGCTGGCGCAGGCGATCTCGGCGGCGCTCGACGATCCGCCGCGCGTCCAGCGGATCGACCGCCTGCGCCAAACCCGGCAGGCCTGGCTGGATACGCGCGATCCGCCGCGCAGGCGGGCCCGCAAGGGCGCCGGACCATCGCCGCTGGTTTCGATCGTCATGGCCCATCGCAACCGGCCGTCCTATCTGAAACAGGCGATCGCGGCGGTCGAGGCTCAGACCTACGAAAATCTGGAACTGGTGCTGGTCGACGACGGCAGCGACCTGGACGAAGCCAGGCGATTGCTGGACGCGCTGGAACCGGGCTTCCGCCAACGCGGGTGGAAGATCCTGCGCCGGCCGCACAAGCACCTCGGCGCGGCCCGAAACGCCGGCATTCGCGCCACGCAGGGCGAACTGGTCCTGTTCGCCGATGACGACAATGCGCTGTTCCCGGAGGCGGTCGAGCATTTCGCCCGCGCCATGTCGGCTTCGGGCGCGGATATCTGCACCGCGTTCCAGTTGATCTTCTACGAGGACACCGTGCCCGACGACCGCGGCGACGGGCTGATCCACTATCTGCCGCTAGGCGGCCCCGACGCGCTCGGCCTGATCCACAACGTCTATGGCGACGCCAATGCGATGGTGCGCCGGTCTGTCTTCTCGCGCATCGGATACCTGGTCGAAGAGCCGGGCTATGCTATGCACGACTGGGAATTTTTCGCGCGGGCCTCGCTTGCCGGGCTGAAAATCAGGCCGATCCCGAAGCCGCTTTACTGGTACCGGTCGAAACCGGACGGCATGTTCCGGATGTCTAACTGGTATGACAATCGCCGCCCGGTCCTGAAGACATTTGGCTCGAGCCAGTTCGATGGCGCCGGGCTGCTGCACCAACTGGCCATCGCCCAGAATACGACACGGTCCGAAATCGAGAGCGCACGCGAGAACCTGCGGTACACTCCCGCCTATCGAGACTATCTGGAGCTCTGCGACCTCGAGCCGAACAGCGATGCGACCCTGGAGAAGCTGGCGCGCATCGCCCGCTCGGTGGGCCGCGGCGATACCGCGGCCGGCTTGCTTGGACGGCCCGCAGCTGTCGATGTCACGGAACGTCCCGATGATGGCGGCGGTTCAACCATCCTCGTCTTTGATGTCTTGCGGACCGCCAGGCTGCTGACGCCGCGCGTCTCGGCCCTGCCGCTGCTGCTTGTCGCGCCGGATGGCGGCGGGGTGTTCCTGCGCCCCCACCCCGACGGCGCGGTGGCGGCCTCGCTCGATCATCAGTTTCCTCCCTTCTTCCGGGCGATCGAGGCTACAGTCGAAATCGCGCATGCCGACGCGCCGGCACTGGACTTCGCGCTTGCGCTTGCCCGCCCCGATCAGACCATCGACTGGCAGAGGGACATATCCGGGCAGACCCTTGCCTTCTCGGGCTGGATGACGGTCGCGGACAAATTCGCGCGCCGTAGCCTGGTGGCGACGCTTCGTGCACGGCGCAAAATGCCGCTCTCGATCATGCTTGCGGTTCGTTTCGCCGGAAGCCCCAACGGCGCTCCGACCAACGCCTTCTTTCGGACGCTGACACTGATCGGCGACTGAACCGCGTCGTGCGGGAACGGATTCAGCCGGCGCGCTTCAAATCTTTGTTTTCATGCACGTCGTTCTCCCAAAAACCGCCGGAGCGTTAGGGCGACATGCAGCGCGTCGGCCGCGGATCCGGCCGTTAACCTTGCGCCAGGATGGCGCCCGGCACGCCACGGATATGGTTGACAAATTGCTAACAAAACAATAATTTCAATGTGGTGCGTGGTGAAAGGGGCTTGTTATGCGTAAAATCCAATCGCTACTATTGGGTGGGCTAAGTATTCTTGGCGTGAGCGTCGCTTTCTCTGGCGCGGCGCAGGCGCAATTCGAAGGTGGGATCCAGGAGGCCGAGCTCGCTTGCGAGCAGGCCCTGAAGATCGGTACGATCGAGGCGCTCGAAGACTATCTGCATCGTTATCCTAATGCTCCGACGGCCTGCAAGGCGCTTGCCCTGAACACGCTGGCGCAATTCAATCCGAACGGCGGCGACGGAAATAACGGTGATGGCGGCGGCGGTTACGGCGGGTAGAATCAGCCGTATCCACAATTCGATCGTTCGTCAGTTCAAGTGGCCGCGCTTTGACGCGGCCTAACGGCGTTTGAGACGAACTCGGCGTAGCGATCCGAGGTTCTCATCCAGCCGAGTTCGACAAGTTGCGCGGCGTCACGATAGCGAACGGAGCGTTGGTCCCGAAGCGACAGTTTCGGATCGCGCTCCAATGCCTCCATGTAGGCGGCGCGCTCCTCCAGGGTCTTTTCCTTAAGCTGCGTGTTCTCGCTCAGTGACGACGCTGATTTCTGGCGGAAACCCCAGACGAATTTGAAATGCAGCAGCGCGACGCGGAGCTCGCTGAACTGAACCTTGCTGATCGTGTGCTGGGCCACATGATAGCGCCTGCCCCGCTCCCATCGCACGATCGGCACCTTGGTCAGACATGGCGGGAAGGTCTGCTTGAACCGGCCGTGCCAGAAGACGCGCTCCCTGACGCCACCGAACATCTGCTGCGGCGGGTACTTGCCGTCACGCGCCCGCAGCCAGCCCGGTTCCGGATCGAAATAGGGTGAGGCCTCGATAAGCGGGAGCGTGCCGTCATAGTGGCACTCCGCCAGCGGGCCGTCGGCGTACATGTCGATCATAGAGCCGATCACCGCGTCGGCGTCGGTCGAGTCAAGATAGTCGCAAAGCCGGTGCAGGCTCACCCGCTCGAAATCCGGGTAGACCAGCAATTCGTCGGCGTCGATCGAGAGGCACCAGTGGCCAGTGCCGAAGACGTTCATCAGCGTGTTGATCCAACGCGGCGGATCGATGTTCTCGGCGAAGTGCGATCCTTCCGTGTGGAAGCAATGGCTGTCCGGCTGCTCCAGGATCAGTTCGAGCGTCCCGTCCGTCGAACCATTGTCGAGGAAGAAGAAACGATCGACGCCGAGGCCGCGATAGTGATCGAGAAGCTTGGGCAGCAGTGTCGCTTCATTGCGCAGTCCGACAAAGCACAGGATCTCGCCCTTGCTTACGTCGATCTGCCGGTCGTCCAGCCGTTCGAGGTGTTTCGGAGATCGATGGCCAAGCATGCGAGCGTCATGATCCGGGTTACGCGAAAGCGAGTGGGTATTGTGGCTCCGCGCGGCGATTATCCCCGCGAGACAATTATCAAAGTGTTATCCTACTGTTGGCAAGACTGTCCGCTGCCGCTGATGATCAAGGGGGACTGATTGAGCATTGGTTCTAAGCTAGGCGCGACGCCCAAGGCCAAGCGACAGGCAAGCCACAAGCCCCGCAATGTATGCGTCGTTTCAGAGGTCGAGTTCGGTTCGATTTCGACCGCCGATCCGGGGTCGGCGACCTACGCGCTGGCGCAATATCTTGCGGTAACCGGCGACACCGTCACGCTGCTATGGGTGCCGAGCCCGATCGGCAGCCAGCCCGACGAGGAGGAGATCGCCAGGCTCGGCAAATGGTGCTTCGACAATTTCCTGGTGCGGCTCGAACTGTTGCCGCAGTCGCCCGAGCTGCTGCGCGGCCTGGACTCGAGCGACAAGCATTCGGTGGCCGTCTACCATTACCTCAAGCAGAACGCTTACGACGTCGTCTACTTCGCGCTCGAGGGCGGACTGGCGCATTTCCCGACCGTTGCCAAACGCACCGGGGTCTTTCCCGATCCGCCCGCGATCGTCGTGCTCGCCCACGAACCGCTGGTGTGGAAGCTGCAGGCCAATGGCCGGGCGGTCGAGCGCAAGGAGCAGATGACCATCGCACATATGGAAAGGACCTCGGCAGAGACCTGCGACCATCTCGTGGTCACCGGCCAGTCGGTGCTCGACTGGATGACCAAGGCAGGCTGGAAACTGCCCGCCAGCCGCCACGTCGCCGTCCCGCTCGTGCCGGAGGAATGGCGTTCGAACTTCCACTCCGATCCCTATCGGCGGCGACCGCGGCTCACCACCGAAATCGTTCATTTCTCCGGCACCGAGGCGCGCAGCGGGCTGACGCTGTTTTGCGATGCGCTCGATCGTCTGGCCGACAGCGGCATCACCGACCTGGCGGTGACGGTCGTCGGCGCGTTTGGCCATATGCTCGGCGAGCATTCGGGCGGGATGATCGTCCGGCGCGCGCGGCAATGGCCGTTCAAGCTGAAGCTGCTGCCCATTCGCGACGAACCCGAGATCTTCCGATACCTGCGGCAGAGCCATGCGCTGGTGGCGATCACGCATGCGGCTGCGCAGCTTCCGATGGACGTGGTCGCATGCCTCGACGAGGAGGTCTCTTTCGTCGCGACGGACGTCGGCAGCATACGCGACATGCTGCACCCGAAGTCGGCCGACACCGTCATGATGGAGGCTTCCGCGTCCGCCATCGCGGCCAAGATCGCGGAGGCGCTGCAAAGCCGCGCGATCAGCCCGGCGAAGCCGCTGCACGGGCGTGCGGCGCGCGAGAAGGCCTGGAGCCGGCTGCACGCGAAATTCCGCCGGGAGCCGCGCAAGGCCGCCGGCTCGCGGCGGAGCCGGCCGCCACTGGTGTCGATCATCACCGCGCACTACAACCGGGCGCGGCTGCTGCCGCAGGCAATCGCCTCGGTTCGGCGCCAGGACTATCCCAACATCGAACTGATCGTCGTCGATGACGGCAGCACCGATCCTGAGGCAATCGAACTTTTGGCCGACCTCGAACCGGAGTTCGAGCAGCGCGGCTGGCGGATTATCCGGCAGAAGAACGGCTTCCTCGGCAAGGCGCGCAACACAGGCATCCGCGCCGCCAAGGGCTCGCTGATCCTGTTCCTGGACGACGACAACGCACTCTTCCCGAACGCGGTCAGCACGTTCGTCGCAGGCATGCAGAATTCCGGCGCCGACATCTGCACGACCTTCGCCAAATGGCTTAACGAACCCTTCGTGCCACCGGATACTAAGGGCGGATACATGCTCTACTTTCCGGTCGGAGGGCCGCCCGACATTGCGCTGATCACCAATCCCTATGGCGACGCCAATGCGATGTTCCAGCGCGAGGTGTTCGACAGGGTCGGCTATCTCAATGAAGAGCGCGGCTTTTCAGCGAGCGATTGGGAATTCTTCCTTCGCGCGGATCTGGCGGGCCTCGAGATCATCACCGTGCCGGAGCCGCTCTATTGGTACCGGTCGGCGCCGACAGGGATGAACCGGAATGCCGAATGGCTGAGGAACCGCAGGCCGATCATCGACGTCTTCCGCAAGCACAAATTCGCGCATACGGACATGTTCGTGCAGCTCGGCATCAGTTCGAATACCGCCAGTCATGAAAAGGACCTCAACCTCTGGAACCTTGAGCTGCGCGTCAAGGACGAGCGCTATCTCAGGCTGAGCTCTGGCCCCGCCAACGCCGCCGATGCGATGCAACTGCTGGCCGAGATCGCGGCCCGCGAGGGCAGGCCAGACACGGCGATCTCGCTGCTCGCCCATGCCGGCCGGTCCGACTTCACACTCGGCGTCGTCGACATGCTCAACGCAGCCGCCGACGAGACCGTGCCGGAGCTGCATTCCTCGCTTTACCGCGAGCAATACCTTTCGGCCGAGCCGCTGCGCCTTGCTCATGTCGCTTCGCATCCCGATGCCGTTGCGGATTTGCTGAGCTATGTCGAACGATCGCCGGATCAGCTGTTTCTCGAAGCAAGGGGCGGCAACGTGACGATGGCCCTGCTGAAGGGCGTCTGCCCGCCGGGCGTCATCGGCGCAAGCTGCTGGATCTACCTCGACGAGGACCTTACTGGAACCGCGCAGTTCCAGCTTGCGATCGTCGACGCGGAAAACCAGACTTTCGGCGAGCTTGCCGGAATGCTCGATTTTGATGGCGGGAGCGGCTGGGCCGATGTCAGCCGGCCGCACGAGCCGCGCGAAATAAGAACGGCCATCAGTTCGCCGGCGTCGGGCCGGCGCGATCTGCTGCTCGCGGTCCGGTGCGGCGGAGGCCGCCCGCAGGCGCGTGTGCTTGGCGGCTTTTCGAGCATCCAGATTCGCCATGTCGTTTCGAACGGGGCGAGACACCCGCGTCTCAACGCGCCGCAGGAGCGCCGGCGCATGCGCCGGATTACCAATGACGAGATCAAGCAAGCCTCGCTCGTAACCAACCATCCCTCCGACCTGCCGACGCTGCTCGTCGCCGGCGACGATGGCGGCCTGTTCCTGCGGCCGAACACGCATGGTCCGGTTGTCGCGGCCCTCAAGTCGGCTTTCCCGGCTTTTGCCAGAAGTGTCGTCGCGACGGTGGAGATCGCCCATGAGGAGGCGTCGCCCTTCGAGTTCGCCATGGCGCTGGGCAGGCCGGAGGAAAAACTCTCGTGGAAAGGCGATGCCCCGAGCGGCGCCCTCGCCTTCTCCGGATGGACACGGGTTCCGAGACCTTTCGAGCTGCAGGATTTGAAAGTCTCGATCCGGGAAATAGATCGCAAATGGCTGACGATCTACCTGGCCATCCGCCTGCCGCGCGGCTCCAGGCCGATGCCGTCCAATGCCTTCTGGCGCAAGCTGCTGCTGTTGTGGGACTGACGAGCGCGCCGGCCGCGGTTTGCCACCTTGCCGCAGTAAAGAATGCGGCGTTAGACTAAGCCGCAGCGAGAGGCGCCAAGACAATGAAGAAATCATTCATCCTTGTTCTAGCCTTTATTAGCACTGCCGCAAGTACGGTAGATTTCAGCGCGGTCGCCCAGGAACGCGACCTTGGCCCAAACTGCACGCAGTGGAACTCCTATCGCGTCCTGTTCAACAAGGGCGACGGCAAGATATCGACGGATTCCGCCAGCGCGTTGAAGGCCTTCATCAAGGATGCCGGACAGGATTGCGGCTACAGGCTCTATGCGACGGCGAGCAAGGAAGGTGGCTACGACAAGGCTGACGGCATTGCCGGCCGCAGGCTGAATGCAACCAGCGATTTCCTCAAGGCGCAAGGCGTCAAGCCGGAAATGGTGCTGGCGCTTTCGCATTGGGTCGACGATGGCGCCGCCGACACGAAAACGGCACGCAGCGCGATCCTGTACACCTTGCCGAAGCAAGGGATATCGTGCCGGCAATACGAGAAGCGCGCGCCTGTCCAGGTCCATCTGTTTTTCGACAGCCAGTCCTCTGTGATTTCATCGCAGATCAAGGATGACCTCGATAAGTTCGCCGCGAGCATCAAGGACTCGCGTTGCAACGTCGAACTGACGGCGTTGGCGGCCAAGGAATTCAAAGGCGCCAATGCCGCAAAGACAAACAAGGCGCTGGCCAAGCAGCGCGTGAAGGCGATGGTGGACATTCTGACCGCGGCCGGGATCGACAGTGACCGGCTCATCGACACGAACGTCGAATATATCGGCGACAGCAAGCCGAACACCGCCAGGAATCGCCTGGCGACCGCATCGCTGATGTAGCGGCCCAGGGAACGTGAATCCGCAGGCGCCATCACCCGCGCCGCGCTTCGGCTATCCCGGCTGCAAGTGGACGCCCCTGTCGCGGACCAGCAGCCAGCGCAGGCTCCATGCCAGCACGACATTGAACAGCGCGAGGCCGCCGAGCACAGCGAGCGTGCCCTGCGCTCCAGTCCATTGCATCAGCACCGCGCCGATCGACGGCGCGGCCGCCTGTGCAATCAGGCTCGGCATGGCAAGACGGCCCATCAGCTTCGCGTAGCCTGACGGACCGAACAGGGCGAGCGGCAAGGTGCCGCGCGCGATCGATTCGAGACCGATGCCAGCGCCGTAGAAGCCGAGCGCCACCGGCACGGCCGGCATGCCGGCCCACAGCGCCAGGACACCGATGGCGACGAAGCTCGCCGAGGCAAGCTTGGTCCAGATCGGATGGTGATAGCGCGCGATCATCATCTCGACCGCGCGCGCCGTTACCTGCGAGGGGCCCACCAGGGCTCCGAGACCGACAGCGGCGGCGAGCGCCAGGTCGCCGGCCTGCAGGATCGACAGCAAATGCACCGAGAGCGTCGAGGAAATCACCGCCGCCAGCGTGATGGTGCTGGCGAGCAAGGCCATGACGGGCAAGGACGGGTTGACTGGCCTTGCAGCGGCGGCGTTTCGATCCACATCGGATGCCGCGCTGCGTTGCGGCACCCGGCGCGGCAGCAGCGTGAGATAGAGCGGCAGCGCGATGAGGAGTTGCACGGCGGCATAGGCAAGGCAAGCGCCGCGCCAGCCGATCGTGCTCAACAGGAAAGCCGAGATCGGCCAGCAGACGGTGCTGGCCAGGCCGCCGAACAGGGTGAGCGTGGTGATGGCCGAACGCGCGCTATTGCCGTAAAGGCGGCCAAGCGTGGCGAAGGCGGCGTCGTAGAGTCCTGCCCCCATGCCGAGCCCGATCACGAGCCAGGCACCGATATAGACGGGAAGCGAGGGCGCCGCGGCCAGGCCGATCTGGCCGGCGCCGATGCAGAATGCGCTGAAGGCGAGCACGTTACGGCCGCCATGGCGCTCGATCGAGGAGCCGACGCGCGGCGATATCAGGCCGGCGACGAGAAGCCCGAGCGACAAGCCGCCAACCACCCATGCCAGCGGCCAGCTGGTGTCGCGGGCCACCGCCGGTGCGATGACCGCCGGCAGATAGTAGGACGAGCCCCACGCCATGATCTGCGTCAGGCCGAGCACGGTGATGATGATGCCGCGGCCGCGCATGCCGGCCATGCTGCTCATGCGGCAACGCCGCAACCGCAGCCGCCCCTGCCGGCGGCTTTCGCCTCGGCGTCGGCGACGCAGCAGCCGTCCGCCGCTTCCGGGGCCGGACCACCACAGCAGCCGGCGAACGTCTTGCCGGTCACGGTGACCCCACCCGGCACCGTGCAGACGCCGGTCTCGGGCAGGACCAGTTGCACCGCATCGGCCGAGGCGACGTCGCCGGCCAATGCGGCCGCGACCGAGCGCACCTGCTCGTAGCCGGTCAGCAGCAGGAAGGTCGGCGCCCGGCCATAGCTCTTGATGCCGACCGTATAGACGCCGGGCTCGGGATGGCTGAGCTCGCGGTGCCCATGCGGCGGCACGTCGCCGCAGGAATGCTCGTTGGGATCGATCAGCGGCCCCAGCGCCCTGACGCCTTCCAGCCATGGATCGAGGTCGAGCCGCAATTCCCTGGTCAGGCTGAGATCGGGCCGCTGGCCGGTCGCGGCGACGATTCGGTCGATAGGGCCGATGCGCCGCAAACCGTCCGCCGTATCGCCCTCGACAATCAGCCGGCCGTCTTCCTCGCGAATTGCCGTCGTGGCAAACCCTGTGACCAATTGGACGCGGCCGCTCTCGGCAAGGTCCCTGACGTCGGATCCAAGTTCACCGCGGGCCGGCAAGGCATCAAGATCGCCGCCGCCATAGATGCGCACCAGATCGGTGCCGCGCGTCGTCCAGATGAACGTTGTGCCCGGCTCGTCATCCGCCACCCTGGCCAAGTCGAGCAGGGCATTGGCGGCCGAATGGCCGGACCCTGCCACCAGCGTGGCGCGGCCGCCGTAAAGGGCCCGGTCCCGGCCGAGAATGTCGGGAATGCCGTAAGCGATGCGGTCGGCGAATTCCGCCTCTCCCTCCGCCGCGATGCCGCCGGCGCCGAGCGGATTGGGCGTGCGCCAAGTGCCGGAGGCATCGATCACGGCACGGGCGCGGTCGCGCCTGATGCCGCCGGCGGTTTCGACCACCAGCATGAAGGGACGCGCCTCGCGTCCGCCGCCGCGCACTTTGTCGGCGCCCCAGCGGGAGATGCCGGTGACGCGGGCGCCGGTCTCGATCACCGGCGACAGTTCCGGCAATCTCGCCAGCGGCTCGAGGTAGAGCGCGACAAGATCATCGGCCGTGGGAAAGGTCTCCGGATCGGGCATCTTCCAGCCCGTCGCTTCCAGCAGTTCCCTCGCCGCCCGATCGACGCAGTAGCGCCAGGGCGTGAACACCCGCACATGGCCCCAATCCCTGAGATTGGAGGCTACAGCGGTACCGGCCTCGTAGAGCTTCACCGGCACGCCCTGTTCCAACAAATGAACGGCCGCCGCCAAGCCGACAGGGCCGCCGCCGATAACGGCGACCGGGAGATCGTTCTGCTCGCTCATGCTCCCACCTTCCATAATTCCGGGATTATCGAAATATCGGGCAAAAAATCATGCCGCCACCTCTCCCGTGGCGGGGTTGCAGGCGGCGTCGGCGCAGCATTCGTCGGCGAGGAAGCCGATCAGATCGCGCATGATCGGATAGTTGGCGCGGCAGATCAGCGTCGTCGCCTGCCGCTCCTGACTCACCAGCCCGGTCAGGATCAGCCGGTGCAGATGATGCGACAGCGTCGAGGCGGCGATGCCGAGGCTTTCCTGCAGATAGCCGACCGGCCGGCCGGCCTCTCCGGCCCTGACCAGGATGCGATAGAGATTGAGCCGCGTCGGATTGCCGAGCGCTTCCAACTGCTTTGCTGCTTGTTCGAGTTTCATGGAAATATGGCTATGCCAGGTTGGGCGGCGCCGTCAAGGGAATTTCGAACATTATGGAAATATGCAGGTAGCAATCCGCCCAACGCCAACGCGGCTGGCCTGCAGATGATATAGGCTATCATCAATCAAGACGGAGGCATGGTCGCCGATCCTGCGCATGGGCTTCGGCGGCGAGTGAACATGGAAAGCGAAGGCACAACCATCGTCCTGGGCATCCCAATTCCGTCCATCGATCCGGTGTTTCTGGGCGTTGTAGGTGTCCATATTCTGTTTGGGCTTGCCGCCTTGACCACCGGCGCTGCCGCGATGTTCGCCCAAAAGGGGCGCGGCCGGCACTCGAACTTCGGCAGCATTTACTTTTGGTGCCTGTTCGGCGTGTTCGTGACTATGAGCGCCTTGTCGCTCCTGCGCTGGGCGGAAAACTACCATCTGTTCGCGCTGGGATGCATTTCTTTCGCATCTGCCTATTTCGGGCGCACGGCCGCCCGACGACACTGGCGCCAATGGCCCAGGCTGCATCTCACCGGCATGGGGATGTCCTACGTCGTAATGCTTACCGCATTTTACCTCGATAACGGCAAGAACCTGCCCTTATGGAGGGAGCTTCCAACTATTGCATTTTGGGTTCTGCCCAGCGCGATCGGAATGCCGATAATCCTCCATGCCTTGTTTCAGCACCCGGTCGTCCTGGACTTCGATCGCTCGCGAGCGGCAAGCACCAGATCCGCAAACCCAGACTGAGAGGCGAGCGCCTTTCGGTGCTACGTCAGACGACCCGCTTGCCGTCGGCGCCGATCACCACCTCGCCGTCCTCCTTGGTGAACGGGCCGATGTCGGGATTGGACAGGATGTCGAGCACCGCTTCCGACGGCCGCGCCAGTATCGTGCCTTTCGGCGTCACCACGATCGGCCGATTGATCAGGATCGGATGCGCCAGCATGAAATCGAGGATCTCGTCGTCGCTCCATTTGGGATTGCCGAGATTGAGCTCGGCATAGGGCGTGCCCTTCTCGCGCAGCAGCTGGCGCGGCGTCATCGCCATGGCGGCGATCAGCTCGACGAGCTTTTCGCGCGACGGCGGCGTCTGCAGATATTCGATCACCTCGGGCTCCTCGCCCGACTGCCGGATGATCGCCAGCGTGTTGCGCGAGGTGCCGCAGGCAGGGTTGTGATAGATGGTGATGGTCATTCGGCGGCTCTCATCTCAGGTTTCGGTTCAGCAAGCAGCCAGCCGGCCAGCGCCAGCGCAAGCAGCGCGCCTAGCAATTCGGCAACGATGAAGGCGGGGACGTCGAGCGGCCGGATGCCGGAAAAGGTGTTGGAGAAGGCGCGCGCGACGGCCACCGCCGGATTGGAAAAGGAGGTCGAGGCGGTGAACCAGTAGGCTGCGGTGATGTAGAGCCCGACCAGCCAGGGGATGGCATCGCCGCGAAAACGCAGGCCGGCGAGAATGGTGAAGACCAGCCCGAAACTCGCGACCAGTTCGGCGATCCACTGCCCCGCCCCGCTCCGCACCGTCGTCGACAGTTCGACGAGAGGCAGGCCGAACATGGCATGCGCGACGACCGTGCCGGCGAGGCCGCCGAGCAACTGGGCGACGACATAGCAAAGTGCGGCATGCCAGCCGATCTCGCGCCTCAGCCCGAACACCAGCGTCACGGCCGGATTGAAATGGGCGCCGGAGATCGGGCCGAGGACTGTGATCAGCACCACCAGGATAGCGCCGGTCGGCAGCGTGTTGCCGAGCAGGGAAAGCGCGACGTCGTCGGTGAGACGATCGGCCATGATGCCCGAGCCGACGACAGCGGCGACCAGCATGGCGGTGCCGAGCGCCTCGGCGGCGAGACGGCGGGGAAGATCGACAATCATGAGCGGATCCGCATATGTTGCATTGCTAGCATTTGCAGGTCACGGCCCGGAGGACCGGCTGGCAGAGTTCCGGCGCGCCGTTGCAGCAATCCTCCATGAGATAGGCAAGCAGGTCGCGAAAGCCGGTCATGTCGGCGACGTAGCGGATCACGCGCCCTTCTCGCGCCGCGCGGACCAGTCCGGCATGGTCGAGCACCTTCAAATGCGCCGACATGGTGTTCTGGACGATTTCGAGCCGCGCGGCGATTTCGCCCGCCGGCAGGCCGCCCGCCCCGGTCTTCACCAGAAGGCGGAAAACCTCCAGGCGCGTGTTCTGACCAAGCGCCGCCAAGGCGCGAAGGGCCGCTTCCCTGTCCATCCATATATCCTTAAATCCGGATTTGAGGATGCTTAGTAACGCAACATGACAGACAGATGACAGCGGGCGTGACGAGGATCGGTCGGGTGCACCAATGGAACTCAGAACGTATCGAAGCGACGCTCCACGTCGCGCGCGAACATTTCGCGCTTTTCGTCCGATATGCTGTGAACGGAGTATCGCGACAGGTACAGATGCCGCACGCCCGGCCGCACATGGTCTTCAGTCCGCGCAGCAGCACCTTCTTTCCGGGGTTCTGCATATAGAGTTGGGTGTACCACCACGGCGACCCGCATGTGGTGACCACGCCCATGCGGCGGATATTGAGCAGCGCCGGCTTGATCAGGCCGTCATCCGGCGGCACCTCGTAAGCGATGCCTGGGCGCCACACCCGATCGAAATAGCCTTTCAGTATGGCGGGCATGCCCGACCACCAGGTCGGAAAGCAGAAGACGCATGCCTCTGCCCATAACAGCGCATCGACATAGACCTGCAGATCCTTCGGCACCTGGGAGGGATCGTAATGGCCACGCCATTCCTCGGGCAGCATCGCCGGGTTGAACTTCATCTCGTAGAGGTCAAAGTCGATGACCTCGTCGCCTCTTGCCTTGAGCGTCTTGACGACGCGCTGGTGAAGCGATGCCAAATAGCTGTCGGCCGCCGGATGCGCGTAGACTACATTGACCTTCATTGGATGACGCCCTCAAGCCTTCCACCCGAAGCTATTAGTCGAAGCTAATAGGCTTGCCTAGCTGCCGGAGCGCCCCGCATGCGGCGCCCTCCTGCCCGCTTCGACTAGGCCACGCAGATGCCGGGCACCGAGACCTTCTGGAACAGATGCGGCGAAGCCACAGCCGAGGACGGATAGGCCGAGATCTTCGCCCTGAACTGCGGATGGGAGAAAGCGGCGCGGAAGGCGGCGGTCGATTCCCACACGGCATAGTTCAGGTAGGTCGGGCTTTCGCCGATCGCGCGGTGAAGCTGGGTCGAGATGAAACCCGGCTGCTGCTTCATGAAGACAGCGTCGTCCTGCCAGACGTCGAGGAAGGTTTGCTCGTCGGCCTTGTCGAGCGTGAACACGTTCACCAGCACGACGGGGGCGGCGTCGATCGCGACCTGGCGGTCGATCGGGAAAGCAGGGTCGAGGGGGCGCATACGGGTCATGGGAGGCTCCTTCAATTGGTGTTATGATGTCAATCTGTTATGATGCATACATATACATTTGACAACATGATGTCAATATAGATATAAGGTGACAAATGCCCGATACAAAGCGAACACCGACCGGCAAGGCTTTGAGCGATCTCATTCTCGACCTGTTCAGGCTGAACAGCCGCATCAGCGCTGCCGGCGACAGGCTGGTCGCCGATCTCGGCCTGACCAGCGCCCGCTGGCAGGTGCTGGGAGCCATCGTCGCCGCCGAGCGTCCGCAGCCGGTGGCGTGGCTGGCGCGCGATCTCGGCGCCAACCGCCAGAACGTGCAGCGCATCGTCAACGACCTCGAGGGCGAAGGACTGGTCGCCTTCAGGATCAACCCGCATCACCGGCGGGCGCAGCTTGTCGTGCTGACCGACGACGGGCGCGAAGCCTACGACGCGGCCATGCGCCTGCAGGCCCCCTGGATCAACACCCTCGCCGACGGGCTTGCCGTCGAGGACATCAACACCATGCACGGCGTGATCACGGCACTACGCAAAAAACTGGAAGGCAACGATGACGCTGAAGAGCAGGGCTGACCGCTGCGGAACGGTGGCTGTCCCATCCCTTGCTGAGCGCCGCCCTCATCCTGGCGCTGCTCGCTTCCCAGCATCGCCAGCTTTGGACGGCCCGAACCGGCGCACAGTACACCGCGCGGCTGCGTTGCCAAGCGCGGCGATTTCGCGCAACGGTTCCGACAACCGCAATGACCGCAGTAGCCTCACCGATGCCAGTATCCCGTGCCCGATAGCTCAATACTCGTCACCGGAGCGCGCGCGCCGGTGGCGCTGCATCTGACGCGGCTGCTGTATGGCGCCGGACACCGGGTGATCCTCGCCGACACACCTGCCCGCCCGATTGCTGCCGCCAGCGTGGCCTGCGCACGCTACTACCGCCTGCCGCGACCGCGCTTCGAGCCGGCGGCCTACGCCGAGGCGGTCGAGGCGCTGGTGCGCGCCGAAGGGATCGGCCTGGTCATCCCGACCTGCGAGGAGGTTTTCCATCAGGCGCTCGCCTGGCGCGACCGCGCGATCCCGGCGCGCCTGTTCGCGCCCGGCATCGAGTTGCTCGCCGAAGTCCACAACAAACATGCCTTCATCCGGCTGGCCGAACGGCTCGGCCTGGCGGTGCCGGAAACGGTGCTGCTGCAATCGCGCGACGATCTGGGGGCCATGCGCGGCCGCGCGCGCGAATTGGTGTTCAAACCGGTGTGGTCGCGCTTTGCCAGCCAGGTGCTTTTGCGCCCCTCGCCCGGCGCACTCGATGCCGTCAATCCCTCGCCCGCCGCGCCCTGGGTGGCGCAGCGCTTCGTGCCCGGCGAGGAGATCAGCGCCTATGCGGTGGCGCGCGGCGGCAGGCTAAAGGCATTCTCGCTCTACCGATCGCTCTATCGCGCCGGCAAGGGTGCCGGCGTCTTGTTCGAGCCAGCCGAGGACGCGGCCGCGCGGCGGCTGGTCGAGCGCATCGTCGCCGCCACGTCATGGACCGGACAGATCTCCTTCGACCTGATGCGGCAGGCAGACGGAACGGTTCTGCCGCTGGAATGCAACCCGCGCGCCGTCAGCGGGCTGCATTTCTTCCGCGATCCGGCGCGCTTTGCGAACGCGGTGCTGGGAGACGGGCCCGAGGTCAGACCCGATGTCACCGCGCCCCAGACCGCGCGGCTCGCCATGTGGATCTACGGGCTGCCGGCGGCCTTGCGCTGCGGTGGCCTCGGCCGCTTCCGCAAGGCGATGCGTGAGGTCGAGGAACTGCTCGACTGGCCTGATGATCCGGCGCCGGTGAAGGCGCAATGGGCGGCGCTGGGCGAGATCGCAGGCGTTGCGCTTCGAGAGCGCATCAGCCTGCAGGCGGCATCGACGCGCGACATCGAATGGAACGGGCCGGACGAGTGACGTCGGCAGGAGGGCGAAGGAATGCGACGGTCCTTCCGCCTGCCGTCACAGCTCGATCTGATGCACTCTTGGCTCGCTTGCCGCCGGCGGCAGGTTCCCGGCCATAATCGCGGCGATGTCGTGGCGCAGGAAATCCAGCGGACCGATCACCGGCAGCGCCGGCGGGGCGAAACGGGCGTTGTCGCTCGCCGATTTCAGCACGCGGCGATCCTGCTGCAGGGCGACGTTGAACAGCGGCTTGAAGGCAAATGCCTTTATCCTGCCGAGCAAGCCCTGGCGCGGGCCGGTCAACCAGCCGACGCCCTCGACGGTGCGCTCGTCGGCCTGGCGCAGATGGAAGGTGGTGGCGAGGGCCAGCCCATCCTTGCTCCAATATTCCAGTTCGGCGATGCCGGGATGGCGGAAGCGGCCGATTGTTCTCGCGCGCTCACCCTCCAGCAGCCGGCTGATCAGCCCCTGCTGCCGATCCTCGCCGGTGTAGCAGGCCTCGACCCAGCCCTCGCCGCCGGTCACCTCGACGCGCACGAGATGGCGTCGCGAGCTCAGGCCGCGCAGCAGGCCCTTGTGGGTGAAGTGGGTATGGGTGGCATCGAGGATGTTTTCGGCCGCGTCGATCACCGTCGACTGCGTCGAGCTGCGCACCCGCCGCACGACGAGGTCCCGACCCTGCATGCAGTGGAGATAGGGCTCGCCCTGCGGCGTTCCCGACGAGACGAAGACGACGCCGTCGCGCTCGATGACGCCGTAGCGACGCACGCGGTAATGCGGCATCTCGCCGACATGACCGGGAATGGCGGTGCAGCGGCCTTCGCCGTCATAGCGCCAACCGTGATAGGGGCATTCGATTTCGCCGCCGACGACCTTGCCGGTCGAGAGCTCGACCAGCCGGTGCGGGCAGCGGTCGAACAGCGCGGCGATGCCCTGGGCCGAGCGGAACAGGACGACAGGTTGGCCGTCGATCAGGATGCGCCTGGGCTTGCGCCTGATGTCGGCCGACAGCGCCACGGCCTGCCAATGATCTTTCCGATCGTGATCTTCGCTGTGCCTCTGGCGCACGCTCACAGCTCGAACCTCCTGAGCAAGGGAATGCCGACCAGCGCCAGCACGGTTTCCATGACGCGGATCGCCGCACGCCGGCGGCGCGAAAGGTGCCCGGCGTAGACGGCGTTGTATTCGATAGTCGCCACCGCGCCGCGCAGGCGCTTGAAGCCCGCCGCCCCGGCGCTCATGTTGAAGAATAGGCCGTGCGCGGTCGCATGCTGCTGAGCCATCGCCATCACCATGCGATAAAGCCCCTCCTGTATCGGCAGGCCGGTATCGTAGCCGACGATGGGCTGGGTCAGCGTGCGGCCGTTCTCGAACAGGCCGGTGACGGCGACGAGGTCTCCACCCGGCCGGCGCAGGCCGGCAAGGCTGATGATGCCGCGCCGGTGCATCTCGGCGATGTAGCGGGCGGTGTAGTGCGGATTGAGCGGCGTGTACTTTTCCAGATAGAGCATGGTGTAGAGCTCTTCCGCGCGCGCATAGTCGGCTTCGCTGAAATCGGCATCGCCGACGCGCTCGAAGGGCGTGGTGGCGAGCCGCTTGCGGTCGCGCTTCATGTTGATGGTCATGGCCGGTGCCGCGCCGCGGTCGGCGAAGATGTAGATCTGGCGGGCCGCCAGCATGCGGAAACCTTCGGCCTTCAGCGCCGCGATGGTGGCGGGATCGGCGATCTCGTTCAGCGAGCGGATGACGATGGCGCGATCCGGGAAACGCGCCACAAGGTCGGCGCGCAGCTCGGCCACCGCCGTTCGGTCGAGCAGCGGCACCGGATTGGTCGAATAAAGCCAGTTGTTGAGCTGAACCTGACGGTCGAGACCACTCGTCCGCACCAGCGGCGCGCAGGCGCCGATCAACGCCGTGAGCGAGCGCCGCAGCAACGGATGCGCGATGAAATTGCGCGTCTCGTCGATGGCATATTCGAGATAGGCGCTGGATGGGCAGCAGATGTAGCAGTTCGGCGGTTCGCCGGCGTCGTTCAGCGTCAGCGGGAAGGTGCGGCCGGCGACCGCCGCGCTTTCGACCGATGTCGTCAGGTTGGCGACGAGGTCGCGCACCGGGACGTCGTTGAAGAGCCGCACGAAAGCCTCGACCTGGGCTGGATCGTTCTCGACCCGGTCGGCTTGCTGGGGCGCGCCAGCCACGACTGCCGCCCGGTTCACGGCGCCGCTCCCAGCCGGCACTCGACACGGCGCAATTTGCGGCCGGTCTCCAGCGGCAGCGGCACGCGCACCAGATTGACCATCGCCGTTGCCCTGCGCGCCGCCAGCAGTGCGCCCACCGCCTGATGCGCGGCACTGGCCGCCTCATCGGCCAAATCCGGCGTGAGCCGCAACTCGATGGCATCGGGCGCCGTCTGGACCAGCCGGAAATCGTCGATGCGACGGTCGGCCTTGAGCACCGCATTGCGCAGTATGTCGGGCGTGAGCAGGATTTGGCCCTCGGCCGAACCCACCCGGAAGGCATCGTCCATGCGGCCGACGACCTCGTCGACGCAGCGCAGCGGCGAACCGCAGCGGCAGGGTCCTTCGGAGAGCCGCAACAGGTCGTTCATCCGGTATCGCGCCATGATTTGCGTACGACGACGGAAGGCGGTGACCAGTGGCGTGACCAGCCCGTCGCCCGCCGGCTCGAACTCGAAGAACACCGAATCCTCAGCGAGATGCAGGCCGCCCTGCCGGCAGGTCACCGCGAACAGCCCTTCGGTCGCCATGTAGATCTGCTCGAGCGGCAGCCGGAAGGATTTTTCGATAACCGGCCGGTCGACCGGATCGAGCGTCTCGGCGGCCGAGAAGACGCGCCTCGGCGCGAGCCGGAAGCCGGCGACGGCGAAATGGCGGAGCATCTTCGGCGGCGCGATGATCACCGTCGGGTCGAAGTCTTTGAGGTCCACGCGCCAGCTTTCCGGCCCAAGCGTCAGGTCGAAGAAGCCGAGCTTGATCAGCCGGGATTTGCGGGCGCTGTCGTAAAGCCCGGTGTTCTGCGGCAGGATCACGGCGACGCGCATGCCGCGCCAGATGAGGTCGGGTGCCGCCTTGGCGAGGATGGCGCCCAGCCAGCGGTATTTTTCCGCCTCGGAAATGACGAACAGGCCGCGATTGCCCGAGGTGCCCGTGCTCGCACCCACCGTGAGCGCGCCGATGCGTCCGTCGCCGGCCAGAGCCGACCAGGCCGCGCTTGCCGTGACGCCGTGGATGTTGAAGGCCTCGAAACTGTCCATCAGCATCGCCTTGTCGGTGACGGGCAGGTCGGCGAGGCGCGCCCGCGCATGGCGATAGAAGGGCGCGCGCGCCAGGTCGCGCTCGAGGAAGCTACGCAAGGCGGCTGCCTGCCAGCGCTCGAAATCCGGCCGGCTCTTGCGCGAGACCCAGCGCGTCAGGGCGAAGGAGCCGATCGCTTCCGCCAGCCCGTTCATCCGACCCCCGCCAGTTCGTCCGCAGTCAGATCATATTGCGTCATCTCCGGGTCGTGGCAGAGCATCACCTGCCCGCCCGCCGCCTGGAAGCGGCGCAACGTCTCGCAGGTCGGACCGATGGCGGCAACGTCCTCTGCGATGAGGCTGGAGGGAAAGCCTGGGGACAGTTTCGGATCAAGGGCGGCGAGCAGCCATTGCGCGTCGACCCCATAGAGCAGTGGCCGCTCCAGTCCGGCGAACAAAAGGCCGAACTGGCCGTCTGCATGGCCCGGAAGATCGACCGCCACCACGCTGCCGTCGCCGAACAGATCAGCGCCGCCGGGGACGCCGCCCCGGGCCTCGATCCGCCACTTGGTCGACAGGCCATCGAGCCTTGCCTCGAAATCGGCGGGGAAGAGTTCCGTGAAGACGCCATGGCGCAGGTTCTGCCTCGGCGTGCGCGCCTTGACGCGCGCCCAGGCGGCATCGCTGGCGATGAAGCGGGCATGGGGAAACAGCGGCAGGCCGGAAATGTGGTCGGCATGGAAATGGGTGACGACAACCGTGCGCACGTCGCCGGGCGCAAGGCCGAAGCGCTCGAGCACCGGCTGCACCTGTTCGGCCGCGTTGAGCTCGGGCCTAAGCACAGCGCCGTAGAGGCGCAGCATGCGGCCGCGCCCCTGCCCCGTGGTGGCCTCTGGGGTGTAGCCGGTGTCGACCAGCACCGGCCCGGCCTGCGGATGAATGAACAGCCCGTAGCGGACGCGCAGCCTGACGCTATGCCAGCCGCCGCCGCGCAGGATCAGCCGCTCGGCGGCGCTGACCCAGGCGCTGTTGGCGAAGACGATCTTCATGCCAGCCCTCCGCCGGCGAAGGTGCGGTCGAGCCCCTGCTCGAACCCGACCTTCGGCGTCCAGCCGAGCAGGCGACGGGCCTTGGCGAGGTCGAGGCTCTGCGCATAGGCGAACAGGCCAAGCCCGTAGCGCGTCACCGGCGGTTCTGGGGGCCCGGGCAGAGCGAGCGCCATCGCCTCCATGGCGCTGGCGACAAGCATGGCCGGCCACAGCGGCACCCGCCGCCAGCGCGCCGTGATGCCGGCGCAGGCGCAGGCCTCGTCGGCGATGCGGCGCACCGGCAACACCTCGCCGCCGGAGATGTTGAAGACATGGCCCTCAGCCTCCCGGGGTGCTGCGAGCGCCACCATCACCGCATCGACGACGTCGTCGACATGAGTGAGGTCGATGCGCGCCCGGCCGTCGCGGAAGATCGGCAGCGGGCGGTTCTTCGCGGCCTTGATGAGGCGCGGCAAGAGCGCGCGGTCGCCGGCGCCGTAGATGCCGCGCGGCCTGAGCACCACAGGGTGGATGGCGGGCGCCGCCAGCACCAGCCGCTCGGCCTCGCGCTTGGTGCGGGCATAGTGGTTGACCGGGTCCGGCAAGGCCGCGTCCTCGGCAAGATCGAGCTGGTCGCGGAAGGCGAAGCACACGGACGGGCTGGAGATGTGGACGAAGCGGCTGATGCCTTGCCGGGTCGCGAAATCGAGGATGTTTCGCATCGCCGCGACATTGGCTGCCTCGAAATCCGCCAGCCGGCCGAATGGCGCGGAGAGCGCCGCGCAGTGGATGATCCGCTCGACCCTGCGGAGCCGCAGATCGAGCGCCCTGTCGAGCGGCAGCGACAGGTCGTGGCGGATGATCCGGTGGCCGGCGGTTTCCAGCGCCGCACAGCGCGCCGCATCGCGGCCGAGGCCAAGCGCCAGCGTGCCGGACGCGGCCAGCCTTGCCAGCACATGGGAGCCCAGAAAACCGCTGGCGCCGGTGACGAGCACGGCCATCGTCAGGCCTCCAGCGCCATGCCGCCGAAGGACACGCCGGCCGAAGTGCCGAGGAACAGCAGCCTGGCGCCCGGCGCGATCCGGCAGTCACGCCGCGCGACGTCCAGCGCGAAGGGAATGGAAGCGGCGACCTGGTTGCCGTAGCGGGCGGAGATGTCGACGAGTTTCTCCGGCGCGAAGCCGGTCTGGCGCGCCATATGCGCCAGCGCGAACGGGCTTGCCTGATGCGGCACGACGAGGTCGACATCCTCGCGCCGCCAGCCGGCGCGCTGCAATAGCTCGGTGACGAAGCCGCTGAAGTGGCGCGAGGTGACGCGAAACAATTCCTTGCCGTCCATGTGGAACAGGCTGTGGCGGGCAAACTCCTCCGGCTGGCGATTGAAGTCGAAACGCGTGCCGCCCGAGCCGATGCCGCAGGCCTCGTAGGCCGAGGGATAGGTGCGCATCAGACTGGCGACCACCCTGCCCTCACCCGGTCCGCCTTTTTGCAAAATCGCCGCTGCCGCGCCGTCGCCGAATAGCGCCGCGACCTCCGGTTGCTCCTTCCAAGGCAGAGCCCGCGAGGCGATCTCCGAGGAGAACACCAGCGCCGTGCTGAATTGGCCGGCCTCGACCAGGCGCGAAGCGGTTTCGAAGGCGGTGAGGAAGCCGAGGCAGGTGCTGTTGACGTCAAAGGCGGCCGCCGAGCCGTCAGCAAGGCCGAGGCGTTGCATGACCAGCGGCGCGGTCGCGGGCAGCGGCTGGTAAGGCACGCCGCAGCCGCCGATGATCAGGTCCACCGCGCCGGGTTTAACCCCTGCATCGGCGAGTGCAATGCGCGCCGCGGCGCAGGCCAGATCGATCTGCGTTTCGCCCTCGCAGACATAGCGCTCGACGACACCGGTGGCGGCTTCGAGCCGGCCCTCGGCAAGGCCAAGCCTTTCCTCCAGTGCGCGCGAGGTCACGCACCCTGCCGGCACCGCCCCGCCGGTTCCGATGATTTTGATCCGCATCCTCACCCCATCGTGAGCTTGCGTGCATCTAATGCATAAAGCGGTTCAGGTGCGATAGCCATGATGCCGGCCAGAGGTGAAGGCTAGCCGGACAGGAGTCGCTTTCGCGCTGATACCGTCCGTCGGCGCCGCCCCTCATTGCCCTACCGGGCATTTCTCCCCGTTTGACGGCGAGAAAGGCGCCATCACGGCTGGTTTCGCCAACTGCGGGCGTTGCAGGATGAGCCAACGGCGCGGCCATCCTCTTCCCCCTTCACCATACGGGGAGAAGGTGCCGGCAGGCGGATGAGGGGCGGCGCAGTATGGAACCTACGCCTTGCGCTCCCAGCGGCGGTCCGGCGTCTGCTGCCAGTAGGTCACGGTGTGGCCGGCTTCCTTCATCGTCTTCCAGTGGCCGCGTGCGCCTTCCAGTTGCGCGGCGTCATGGCCGTCGAACAGGAACACGGCGCGCTCGTACCCCGACAGGTCGGCGGGCGCCGCGCCGTCGACCAGGAAGCGTATCTGCGCGGCGTTCGGGTTGCCCTCCCCCGTTGTGAGCAGGATCGGCTGCTCGGCCGGATAGGGTTCGCGGTCGGTGGCGTGCGCCAGGAAGGAATCGTCGCGGAAGATCCACAGATGCTGGTCGAGCGCGTCGCGCCGCTCCTCGGTGCCGGTCTGCACCACGGCGCGCCAGCCGCGATCGACGCTGCGCTCGAGCAGCCCCGGCAGCGCCTCCTCCAGCGTCGATTCGGTCAGATGGTAGAACAGGATTTCGGCCATGATCGCGCCTCGAACGGCCTTACCCCTCGTAGTGGTCGCGCACGAGACGGTCGAGCAGCCGCACGCCAAAGCCCGAGCCCCAGGACTGATTGATCTCGCTCGGCGGCGAGCCCATCGCCGTGCCGGCGATGTCGAGATGCGCCCACGGTGTGTCCTTGACGAAGCGCTGCAGGAACTGCGCGGCGATGATGGCGCCGCCGTAGCGGCCGCCGATGTTCTTCATGTCGGCATTCTTGGAATCGATCAGCTTGTCGTATTCGGCGCCCAGCGGCATGCGCCACAGCCGCTCCTGTGTCGCTTGCCCGGCGCCCGCCAGACGGTCCGCCAGTTCGTCATTGTTGGAGAACAGGCCGGCATAGTGCTGGCCGAGCGCGACCATGATGGCGCCGGTCAGCGTCGCCAGGTTGACCATGAATCTCGGCTTGAAGCGGTCATTGGTGTACCAGAGCGCGTCGGCCAGCACGAGGCGGCCTTCGGCATCGGTGTTCAGAACCTCGATGGTCTGGCCCGACATCGAGGTGACAATATCGCCGGGGCGCTGGGCGTGGCCGTCGACGGCATTCTCGACCAGGCCGATGACGCCGATGACATTGGCCTTGGCCTTGCGGGCGGCAAGCGCGTGGACGAGCCCGGTGACGGCCGCGGCACCGCCCATGTCGCCTTTCATCTCCTCCATGCCTGATGCCGGCTTCATCGAATTGCCGCCGGTGTCGAAGGTGACGCCCTTGCCTATGAAGGCGACCGGCGCGTCCTTGGCCTTGCCGCCCTTCCAGTGCATTACGGCCATGCGGGCGCCGCGTGGCGAGCCTTGCGCGACGCCGAGCAGCGAGCCCATGCCGAGCTTCTTCATCTCCTTCTCGGTCAAAATCTCGACCTCGACACCGAGAGCCTCGAGTTCCTTGGCGCGCGCGGCGAACTCCACCGGGCCAAGTGCATTGGCCGGCTCGTTGACGAGATCGCGCGCGAGAAGCACGCCGCCAATCACCGCTGCCTCGTCGGCAAAGGCCTTTTTCGCAGCCGTGGGGTCGGCGCAGTGGATCGTCACCTTGACCGGCTTCTTCGGCTCGTCCTTGTCCTTCTTGGTCTTGTACTTGTCGAAGGAATAGCTGCGCAAAAGAATGCCCGCGGCGACGTTGGCGGCCTGCCTGCCGCCGGCCTCAGTGCCCGGAACATCGAACACGACGGCGACTTCGGTCGCCTTGCGCAGCGAGGCGGCAATGGTGCCGCCGAGCCTCAGCCATGCCTGGTCGTCGAGGGCGGAAGCCTTGCCGGCGCCGACCGCCACCAGGCGGTCGATCGAGGTGCCCTCCGGCGCCAGCACCTCGGCGACGGTGCCGAACTTGCCGGAAAAGTCGGCCACCGGGAACGCTCGAGCGAGCGCGCCGGCCGGGTCGCAAGCCTTGCCGGCTTTGCCTACGGCACCGTCGTCGGCCGCCAGCACGAAGACGCTGCCCCTTTTCGGCGCGGCGAATTTGGCGAAGGCAATAGAGGGTGTCGAATTCATCAGAACCTGCTTTCGGGGGTAGGTGCCGGACAACGGCTTTCAAGAGTGCGCGACATTTGGTCGTTTTCCATCATTTGGCAAGACTTTGGCCGAAATCGCAGCCTATATCGCCGCCGCAACCATCAGTGGATTCGTCGCGGCATGGCCCCGATCTCCTGCCGTAACATATTGTTAACCATCAATGTTTTGCATTTCTTATGCATTGCCCTCGACACTCCGGCCGGCCGGGGCGCGTGATGTGGAACAGGAACCAGGTCGAGGCGCCAATGCAGCCAGTTGTACTGCCGTCGCCGGATGACTACCTTGTCGGCGGGCATGATGCCGTTCGGCAAAATCGAGAAAGCCTTCATGAAGGTCGTTGAACGCTACATCATGCGTCGCGCATCGACGGTGTTCCTCGCTGCGCTGACCTGGACGCTGGCGATCGTGTGGACGACCCAGGTGCTGGCCAAGATCGATCTCGTCACCGACAGCGGCCAGTCGGCGCTGACCTTCTTCGAGGTCGCGGCGCTGATCATCCCGTCGATCATCCCGATCGTGGTGCCGTTCGCGCTGGTGGTGGCGGTGGCGCAGACGCTGAGCGTCATGAACACCGATTCGGAACTTGCCGTGATCAACGCCGCCGGCGCCTCGCGCTGGACGATCGCGCGGCCGATCCTGCTGCTGGCGCTCGCGGCCAGCGTCCTTTCCTTCGCCGTCGACAATGGCGTCGACCCCTATGCCAGGCAGAAGAACCGCCAGCTGGTGGCCTCGTCACGCGCCGACCTTCTTTCGCTGATCATCCAGGAAGGCACGTTTCGCAAGATCGACGACGGCCTGTTCCTGCAGGTCGGCGAACGCCTCCCGGACAACAGGCTCGGCGGCATCTTCGTGGCCGATTCGCGCGAGGAAGGCGCCAACCTGATCTACTACGCCAAGTCTGGCAGCATCATCGAAAAGGGCGACGAGAAGGTGCTGATGATGAATGACGGCGTCATCAACCGCAAATCGCTGACCGGCGACCTGTCGGTGATCCGCTTCACCTCCTACGCCTTCGACCTCTCTGCCTTCATGTCGGCGGCGAACGAGATCACGCTTCTGCCGAAGGACCGCACGACGCAGTATCTGCTCAACCCGGATCCCAACGACAAGATGTTCCAGCGCAAGCCGGCCAGCTACAGTGCCGAGCTCGACCAGCGCTTCTCCGAATGGTCCTACCCGCTGGTGTTCGCGCTGATCGCGCTGGCGGTGGCGGGCGACGCGCGCTCGCACCGGGAAGCGCGCATCCACCCGTTGATCACGGCCATCGCAATCGCCCTCTTCGTGCGCTGGCTTGGCTTCTTCGCCGCCGGCAAAGCCGACAAGGTGCCGCTCTATGCCTATATGGTCTACGGCGTGCCGATCGTGGCCTCGGCTGTCGCCACCTGGTTCATCGTTTCCTCGAGGTCGATGGAGCTGCCGGCAGCCTGGGCGGACTGGATGACCAACCTCGCCGGCCGCGTCGGCGAGACCTGGACCGCCGTCAAGCTGCGTCTTTCCCGGCGCGCCTCCGGCCAGAGGGTATGACGATGGGCTGGACGCTGGGCCGCTACTTCTTCTTCCGCTATGTGTCGATCACCATCTGGTTCTTCCTCGGCCTTCTGGCGCTGGTGTTCCTGATCGACTTCACCGAGCTGTCCGGCCGCACCACCGGCCTGCCCGGCTTCACCTATGGCACCGCCTTCGCCATTTCGGCGCTGAGGATGCCGATGATCATGCTGCAGACCGTGCCGTTCGTCGGCCTGTTCTCAGCGATGGCGACGCTGGTGTCGCTCAACCGCAAGTACGAGCTGGTCATCGCGCGCTCGGCTGGCGTCTCGGCTTGGCAGTTCCTGCTGCCCTGCTGCATCGGCGCGCTCCTGTTCGGCGTGCTGTCGGTCGGCGTGCTCAATCCCATCGCGGCGCACGGCTTCTCCTGGTCCGAGCAGATGGAAAACAAGTTGCGCGCCGGCAATTCCAACGCCGTCCCAGCCGACACGACGCCTTGGATCCGGCAAAAGACCGCTTCCGGTGACACCATCATCGGTGCCCGGGCGATCCTCAACCAGGGCCTGGAGATGGCCGACGCGGTCTTCTTCGTACTGGACCAGCAGGGCAATATCGTCGAGCGCAAGGACGCGGCGCGCGCCTTCCTGCGCGACGGCTATTGGGAACTGCAGGACGTCAAGGTGTTCAAGGACGGCAATATCCGCCCGGCAACATCCGATCGGGTCGAGACCAACCTCAAGCCCGAATTCGTGCAGGAAAGGCTGGCGCGCCCGGAAACCATCCCCTTTTACGACCTGCCCGGCAAGATCGAGGTTGCCCGTTCCTTCGGGCTGAAGGCAAATGCCTTCGCCATGCAGTTTGATTCGCTGGTGGCGCTGCCGTTCCTCCTCGTCGCCATGACGCTGATTGCGGCAACAGTTTCAATGCGATTTGCGCGTATGGGGCAGTCGGCAACGATGATTCTGGGTGGCGTCCTCGCCGGCTTTCTGCTTTATGTCGTTTCGGTATTGGTCAAGGCATTCGGCGTGGCGGGATTCGTCCCTACGGCGGTGGCCGCATGGGTTCCGGTTGTCGTGGCTATGTTCTTCGGGGTGACATTTCTGCTATACAAGGAAGACGGCTAGTGAGGGAGGCGGTTTTGCGCAGCCATAGGCAGGCCGGTTTGGCACGCCTTTATGGGGCGAGCGCCTTGGCATGTCTGTTCGCCTGCGCGGCGCCGATGGCACCGGCGCTGGCGCAGGACGTCACCGACATGGCGACGAAGGTTCCCTCCGGCACGCAGATGCTGCTTGCCGCCGACACGCTCGTCTACAATAACGACAACAACACGGTGACCGCCGTCGGCGGCGTGCAGATCGACTACGGCGGCAACAAGCTCGTCGCCCAGCGGGTGGAATACAACCGCAACACAAAGCGCCTCGTCGCCAGCGGTGCGGTCGAGCTGATCAACAGCGACGGCACCAAGATCAATTCCGACCATATCGACATCACCGACGACTTCGCCGACGGCTTCGTCAACGCGTTGCGCGTCGAGACCGTCAACAAGGCCTATTTCGCCTCCGAAAGCGCGGAGCGCATGGGCGGCGTGCTGACCACCTTCCACAACGGCGTCTACACGGCTTGCGAACCCTGCGAGGACAAGCCGGACAGCGCGCCGACGTGGCGCGTCAAGGCGCGCAAGATCATCTGGAACGGCGAGAAGAAGACGGTCCGCTTCGAGAACGCGAATTTCGAGTTCTTCGGCTTCCCGCTCGCCTATCTGCCGGCCTTCGAGATCGCCGACCCGACGGTGAAGCGCAAGAGCGGCTTCCTGATCCCCGGTATCGTCTACAAGAGCGACCTCGGCATCGGCGTCAAGGTCCCCTACTACTTCGCCCTGTCGCCGACCTACGACCTCACCGTCACCGGCACCGGCTACACCAAGCAAGGTTTCCTCGGCGAGGCCGAGTGGCGCCAGCGCTTCAACAATGGCGAATACAGCCTGAAGATCGCCGGCATCCATCAGCAGGATCCCGACGCCTTCATCGACAGCGGCATCCGCAATGTCGATTCGGGCGCGGCGGGCGATCCGAACAAGTTCCGCGGCATGATGGGCACCAAGGGCCAGTTCGCCATAAATGAGCGCTGGAACTTCGGCTGGGACGTGCTGCTGCAGAGCGACAAGAATTTCTCACGCACCTATGCGATCGACGGCTACAGCGAGACCGTTCACCAGTCGTCGGTCTACCTGACCGGCCTCAACGACCGCAATTATTTCGACATCCGCGCCATGCGCTTCCAGGTGCAGGAAAACACGCTGGCCAGCGACCCGTCGGCGCGCAGTGGCCAGCAGCCCTGGGTTTTGCCGTCGCTCGACTATGCCTATATCCCCGATATGGCCGTGGCCGGCGGGCAATTGTCGATCAATGTCAATGCGCGGGTCATCAGCCGCGACTCTCTCGATGAATCCTTCACCGAGGCCTATAATTCGAGCACGCCCACGCTGCGCGTCCCCGGCATCGCCGGGCAGAATGGTCGCATGACGGCCGAAGCCGAATGGAAGCGCACGTTTACCACCGATGGTGGCCTGCAACTGACGCCGCTCCTGGCGCTGCGAGGCGACGCCAGCTATCTCAACGCCGACTCGGCCTCGCTCGCGGCCATAAACGAGATGGCTGCCAATCCCCTGATAGCCACCACCGCTGACATGAAGTCGTCGCTCGCCCGCTACATGGCGACCTTGGGTCTGGAAATGCGCTGGCCGGTCCTGTTCTCGATGGCGAACTCCAGCCACATCGTCGAGCCGATGGCGCAAGTGTTCGTGCGTCCCAACGAGCAGTATGTCGGCGGCCTCGCCGTTCCCAACGAGGATGCGCAGAGCTTCGTCTTCGACGCCACGACGCTGTTCGAGCGCGACAAGTTCTCCGGCTATGACCGCATGGAAGGTGGTACGCGCGCCAATGTCGGGTTCCGCTATTCCGGCGCCTACGGCAATGGCTGGAGCACCAACGCCATCTTCGGCCAATCCTACCAGCTCGGCGGCGAGAATTCGTTCACCGCACCCGACCTGGTCAATGTCGGCGCTTATTCTGGCCTCGACAAGCCGACCTCCGACTATGTCGGCCTGATCGGCTTCAACAGCCCGAGCGGCTTCTCCGGCTCGCTCAGCGGCCGCTTCGATGAGCAGACCTTCGACGTGAGGCGCGCCGAGGTGAAGGCCGCCTATTCCGGCCTGCCGGTTTCGCTCACCGCCAAATATGCCTTCATCCAGGCGCAGCCGCTCTACGGCTTCGAGACCGATCGCCACGAAGTGACGCTCGGCGCCTCGACGCACCTTGCGGAGAACTGGCGCGTCTTCGGCACCGGCACCTACGACCTGAAGCAGAGCGTTCTGGTCAAGGACGGCGTCGGTTTTGCCTACAATGATTCCTGCTTTACGTATCTGATGACGTTCTCGGAATCGCGCGACCTTGCGACCAAGGAAGTGTCGCAGAATGTCGGCTTCAACCTGTCGTTCCGTACACTTGGCGATTTCGGTTCGTCGACCAGCGCCATCGACACCATCCAGTGACGGCGGGCCAACGACATGGTTTCGCCGCATAGGGCTGGCAGGGGTCTCAGTTACATTGCGCGTGCCCGCGAAATCGAAGCGATTTGCGGAAAGGATCATGCGCCAAATCAGGTACTGCAGTGTCCGTTGCGGGTCCGAGGGGACGCGCGGCGCTGTCGAAGCGGGACAGAATTGGGATAGGTGAGATGAGGAAATTCCTGTTTTCAGCAGGCTTCGCGCTGCTGGTGGCGGCGACCTCGGTTTCGATCATGGCGATGACGCCGCCTGCCTTCGCCAGCACGATCAAATATGTCGTCAACAACATACCGATCACCACAGGCGACATCGCGCACAGGGCCGCGTTCCTGAAGCTGCAGCACAAGAAGGGCGACGCCGGGCAGGAGATGATCGACCAGACGCTGCGCCTGGCCGAAGCCAAGCGGCTCGGAATCCGCATCACCGACGCCCAGGTCGACGCCGCCTATCAGCGCTTTGCCACCACCAACAAGATGCAGCTCAAGCAGCTCGACGGCATCATGGCACAGTCGGGCGTGACCAAGGAGCACTTCAAGGACTTCATCCGCACCCAGATGGCCTGGAACCAGGCGCTGGCGGCCCGCTATCGCTCCGGCGAGGGCGGCGCGGTGACTGAGCAGGACGCAGTGCGGCGCATGCTGGACAAGGGCGGCAGCAAGCCGACCGCCATGGAATATATGCTGCAGCAGGTGATTTTCGTGGTGCCTGCCTCGGAGCGTAGCGCGACGCTCGCCAAGCGCAAGCGCGAGGCCGACGCCATGCGCGCCCGCTTCAATGGCTGCAACACCACGCGTGAATTCGCCAAGGGGCTGATCGACGTAACCGTGCGCGATCTCGGCCGCGTGCTGGCGCCGCAGTTGCCGGCTGACTGGGCCGACCAGATCAAGGCGACCAAGGTCGGCGGCGCCACCGCCACGCGCGAAACCGAGCGCGGCATCGAGTTCATCGGCATCTGCTCGTCGCGCGAAGTGTCCGACGACAAGGCAGCGCAGATGGTGTTCCAGAGCGAGGGCGGCAACGATAAGGACGCCGACGAGCTTTCGAAGAAATATGTCGACGAGCTGCGGAAGAAGGCCAAGATCGTCGAGCGCTAGATTGGCAGGGTTTTGGGCGTGAGTGAACGAGACGACAGAGCCACCTCCTGTCCATACCCGGGCAGAACGCCCCGCAAGACGGCCTAGACATGCGCGAGACCGATGCCCCGCTGGCCGTGAGCGTTGGCGATCCTTCCGGCGTCGGCCCGGAAATCGCCATCGCAGCCTGGCTCGCCGGTGAAAGTGCCGGCGTGCCGCCCTTCTACCTGCTTGCCGATCCGGCCCTGATCTCGGCGCGAGCGCGCCATATCGGCGCCAGCATAGCCATCGTCGAAACGCTGCCTGCGCAGGCCGCGCGGATCTTTTCCCGGGCGTTGCCGATCATCCCGCTCGACGCCGGCCATGTCGACAATCCCGGGCGGCCCGACACGGCCAATGCCGCCGGCACCATCGAGGCCATCGACCGCGCAGTGGCCGACTGCCTTGCCGGGCGCGCCGCGGCGGTGGTCACCTGCCCCATCGCCAAGAAGCCGCTCTACGATGCCGGCTTCCGCTTTCCCGGCCACACCGAATATCTGGCGCATCTGGCGGCACGGCAGACTGGCGTCAAGGTGACGCCGGTGATGCTGCTTGCAGGCCCGGAGTTGCTCACGGTCCCGGTCACCATCCACATCGCGCTCGCCGATGTACCCAAGGCGCTGACCACGGAGCTGATTGTCGCCACCGGACGCATCACCGCCGCCGATCTTGAGAACCGCTTCGGCATCGCCAGGCCGAGGCTCGCGGTCGCCGGCCTCAACCCGCATGCCGGAGAGGGCGGCACGATAGGGCTGGAGGACAATCTGGTCATCCGTCCGGCGATCGAACAACTGAAGGCGGAAGGCATCGATGCGTTCGGGCCGCTGCCGGCCGACACCATGTTCCACCCGCGGGCGCGGGCCGGCTATGACGCGGCGCTCTGCATGTACCACGACCAGGCGCTGATCCCGGCCAAGGCGCTGGCCTTCGACGAGGCAGTCAACGTCACCCTCGGGCTGCCCTTCATCCGCACCTCGCCCGACCACGGCACCGCCTTCGACATTGCCGGGCAGGGAATTGCGCGCGCCGACAGCCTGATCGCGGCACTGAAGCTCGCCCGCCGGCTGGCCGACAGCGGGGCGGAGGCTGCCGCCGCATGAGCCGCATCGCGATGAGCCCGGCCGCATGACGATCGACGGCCTGCCGCCGCTGCGCGAGGTGATCGAGCGCCATGGGCTGCAGGCAAAGAAGGCGCTCGGCCAGAATTTCCTGCTCGACCTCAATCTGACCGGCAAGATCGCACGCGCCGCCGGCGACCTCGCCGACACCACCGTGATCGAGGTCGGACCCGGCCCCGGCGGATTGACGCGGGCGCTGCTGTTCAATGGCGCCAGGCGGGTCGTCGCCATCGAGCGCGACGAGCGCTGCCTGGAGGCGCTGGCGCAGGTCTCCAATCACTATCCCGGCCGGCTGGAGGTCATCCCCGGCGATGCGCTGAAGACGGATTTCGCCGCGCTTGCCGGAGATGCCGGCGGACCGGTGAAGATCGTCGCCAACCTGCCCTACAATATCGGCACGGAACTCCTGATCCGCTGGCTGACGGTTTCCGAATGGCCGCCCTTCTACCAGTCGATGACGCTGATGTTCCAGCGCGAGGTGGCCGAGCGCATCACCGCTGCCCCAGGCAGCGACGCCTATGGGCGGCTCGGCGTGCTGGCCGGCTGGCGCACGCAGGCCAGGATCGCTTTCGACGTGCCGCCGCAGGCCTTCACCCCCCCGCCGAAGGTGACGTCGTCGGTGGTGCACCTGGTGCCGCGCGCAACACCCTTGCCGGTCGAGGCAAGGAAGCTCGGCCGCGTCACCGAGGCGGCTTTTGGTCAGCGCCGGAAAATGCTGCGGCAAAGCGTGAAAAGCCTGGGCGGCGAGGCCTTGCTGGTGCGCGCCGGCATTGATCCGACCCGCCGCGCCGAGACGCTCGATGTCGAGGAATTTGTAAGGCTGACGAACGCGATCTGATGCGCTCTTTCCATCTGCACTTGCGCGAGAAAGGGAGAATCAGCGCCTGCGAAAATGCGCGACCGCTTCGGTCAGCGCCTTGGGATCGACGGGCTTCGACAGTCTGGGCGACTGCCGGAACGCATCGGGAAAGACGCTCGAGCTGTCGTAACCGGTCAGGAACAGGAAAGGGATGCCGCGCGAAGCCAGCAACTCGGCTATCGGAAAGCTCCGTTCGCCGTTCAGATTGACGTCCAGGACGGCGCCGTCCAGCTCGATGCCATCAATCTCCTGCAGGGCCTGTTCCACCGACGCGGCGGGGCCGATCACCTCGCAGCCTGAATCCGTCAACTGATCCGAGAGGTCGAGC
Source organism: Mesorhizobium sp. M4B.F.Ca.ET.058.02.1.1 (assembly GCF_003952505.1). NCBI lineage: Bacteria > Pseudomonadati > Pseudomonadota > Alphaproteobacteria > Hyphomicrobiales > Phyllobacteriaceae > Mesorhizobium > Mesorhizobium sp. M4B.F.Ca.ET.058.02.1.1. The sequence goes on from NZ_CP034450.1 coordinate 2,024,421, forward strand.
GCGACCAGGAACGCATCCTCGACGACGAGAATGTGCAGACCGGAAAGAGACGTTTGCTCATTCATACCTTGCCTGGAGCAGGCAGGGACAAATAGTCGATCATTTCCGACTTGGGCAGTGGAATGCGCAAAAGGCACTCCAACCCGGAGGGTTTGAACTGCAAATCGACATTTCCACCTAGCTCGTACTCCAAACTCTGCTGGATGAAAGTGGTTCCAAAACTTCTTTTCGGCGGCCCCTTCACCTTCGGCCCGCCGCTCTCCTTCCAGTCGATCGACAGGGTTTCCGAGCCTTCGATGCGCCAGGAAACCTCCACGCGGCCCTTTTCAGCGGAAAGCGCGCCATATTTGGCGGCGTTGCTGGCCAGTTCGAAGAACACCAGGCCGAGCGTGGCCGCCGCGCTCGCATTCAGCCGGAACACCGCTCCATGAACGTCGAGGTTCTGGCCGTCCTTGCCGCCGTAGGAAGACAGCGTCGCCCGCACCAGATTTTCGAGGTCGGCGCCTCCCCATTGATAGGAAGCCAGCAATTCGTGCGTGCGGGCCATCGCCTGCAGGCGGGCGTGGAAGGCGCTCGCGAAATCGTCGAGCGAACCCGATGAACGCACCATGCGCGAGGTGAGCGCCGTGACGGTGGCGAGGATGTTTTTCACGCGATGCTGCAATTCGTGCAGCAGCCGCTCCTGGTTGCGCTCGGCATCCTTGTGGCTGGATATGTCGATGACGGCGGCGATCGCGCCGCGCACATTGCCGAATTCGTCGAACAGCGGGTTGGCCGACATCGTCACGTCGACGTTGTCGCCATTGGCGCGCGCGATCCGCGCTTCAAAACCGGGAATGGCCTTGCCTGTCCGCATCACCTTCAGCAAGGGTTGATCGGCGGCGCCCACCGCGCTGCCGTTCATCATCAGCGGCAGGACGGCGGGCATGGAACTGAGCTTGTCGTCTGTGGCGGGCCGGCCTGCGAGCTCCACCGCATGGCGATTGGCGCGGATCTCCTCGCCATTGCCGTCCTCGGCGATGAAAATGCCGACCGGCACGAGATCGAGGAGGGTCTCCAGGCTGTCGACACGATTGCGCAGGTCATGCGAGAGCGCGCCGATCTTCTCCTCCGCCTGCGCTATCTGCGTGACATCGACAAAAGTGACGACCACGCCGGCGATGACATTGTCAACGGTGCGGTAGGGCAGCACACGCATGATGTAGCGCCGACTGCCTTCGGCACCCTCGATCTGACGCTCGATGGTGCCCAATCGCCGCAGAACCTGCTCAATATCGGCCTGCAGGCCGTCGGCGGCAAAGCGTGGACGCACATGCGCAAGCGGCCGGCCTACGTCGCTTTCGACCAGCCTGAACAGATCCCGCGCCGTTGGCGTGAAACTCTTGATGCAGAGGTCGCGGTCGAGGAACACGGTCGCGATCTGCGTGCTCTCCAGAAGATTGGCCATGTCGTTGTTGGCGCGGCTGAGCTCGTCGACGCGGATGTTGAGCTCGGCGTTGACGGTCTGCAGTTCCTCGTTGATCGACTGCAGCTCTTCCTTCGAGGTTTCCAGCTCCTCGTTGGACGACTGCAGCTCCTCATTGATGGAAGACAGCTCCTCGTTGGAGGACTTCAGCTCCTCATTGGAGGATTCAAGCTCCTCCGTCGTGATCTGCAGGCGCTCCTTGGTTTCCCGGAGCTCCTTTTCGAGTTGGCTGACATTGGCGCTTTCGACGTCGTCGGTGGTGTGGACGGGCTCGCTTTCGGGCTCCGGCTTGATGCCACCGACATCGCGGAACACCAGCATGTAGAGCGGGTCCGAGCCGGCCTCGGCCGGCAGCGGCTGCACGACGAGGCTGATCACCTGGCGGCCGCCATTGGTGCCGATGTTGATCTTGTTCTGGATCGCCACCTGGCCGGTGCTGACCGCCTTGTGCAACGCCGCCCTCAAGTCCATCCGCAGCCCGCGCCGCGCCATGGAAAAGACGTTGGAGTCCGGAGCGCCGGCGGCAAGCTCCAGATATTTTCCCGTGCCGCCCGAAATGTGGATGAGTTCGCCGGCAGCGTTGATCACCACGTAGGCGGGCGAATAGCGGTCGAGCAGCAGCCGTTCGGCGCTTTCCTGCAGGGTTCCGGTCGTCGCTCGCTGGCGCACATGCGGGGCCTGCCGGGCCGCGGCGGCGAGCGGGAATTCAGGCAGCCGCTGCGCCGTGATGCCGGCACGCTTCTGGAACAGGCGACTGGGCTTGTCGATTGTCGAAAACAGCCGCCCGTGACGGGTGACGTTCTCGGAGGATCCGAGGAACAGGTAGCCATTGTTGCGCAGGGCGTAGTGGAAGATCGGCACGATCTTCTCCTGCAGCTCCGGACCCATATAGATCAGCAGGTTGCGGCAGGCGATCAGGTCGAGCTTGGAAAAGGGCGGGTCGCGCAGCAGGTTGTGCGACGAAAACAGGCAGACCTCGCGAAGCTCGGACGCGACACGGTAGGTACCGTCCTCGCGTGAGAAGAATTCTTTCAGCCGCTTCGGCGTGATGTCGGTCGCGATGGTTGCCGGATAGCGCCCGGCGCGGGCAACTTCCAGAGCGCGCTCGTCGATATCGGTGGCGAATATCTGTAGGTTGGGCGAAGCGGCACCGCGCGGCGCGTTCTCCCTGAGCAGCATGGCAATCGAATAGGCTTCCTCGCCGGTGGCGCAGCCCGGCACCCAGACCCTGATCGTCTCGTCCGGCTTGCGTCCCTCGAAAAGCCTGGGGATGACAAGGCGCTCCAGCGCATCGAACGCATGCGGGTCGCGAAAGAAGCTGGTCACGCCGATGAGGAGATCCTGGAACAGGAGATCCACCTGCTGCGGCTCCTCGCGCAGCCTTTCGTAGAAGGCAGCCGGATCGTCGATCTGCAGCACCTGCATGCGGCGCTGGATGCGCCGCAGGATCGTGTTGTCCTTGTAGCCGCTGAAATCATGACCGGTGCGCATGCGAAGCAAGGCGGCGATCCGCGAAAGCTGCTCGGCGACGTCGCGCTTGTGGCGGTCGCGCTCGCTGTCGATGCGGCTGGGGTGGCGGAAATAGCTGACCAGCTTCTCGGCCATGTCCTCGGCCGGAACCACCATGTCGACGAGCCCGCTCTGGACGGCGCTGCGCATCATGCCGTCATACTCGGCGCTTTCCTGCGCGAGCGTGAGCCCGCCGCGCTCCTTGATCGCCCGCAGCCCGATCGTGCCGTCGCTGCCCGTCCCGGAAAGGATGATGCCGGCCGCGTTTTCCACCTGCTCCTGCGCAAGCGAGGTGAAGAAGTCGTCGATCGGCGTTCGCCTGGCGCGCGTGGTCGCCATCCTGGCGACGTGGAAACGACGGTTTTCGACTGTCACCGAGACCCCCGGCGGGATCACGTAGATCTTGTCCGGCTCGATCTCTATACCCTCGGCCGCGGTGAGCGTCTCGATCGAGGTGCAACGCTGGATGATGCTTGCCAGCACGCTCTCATGCTCGGCGTCCAGATGCTGGATCACCACATAGGCAAAACCGCTGTCGGCCGGAACTTCCGGAAAGAATTTCTGCAGTGCCCCGATGCCACCCGCCGACGCGCCTATGCCGATGATGGGAAAGGACCCATCGGCAGGCGCTCTCGTGCCATCGTCTTGGCTAGCCCGCTTTTTCCTTCCTGCTGCCTTCTTCGGTGATTGCGCCATCGTCCGTTACCTGCGTTCGCCTGCTTTCCAGGATGCGCTCGATCACCCTGGCGTCCGCCTCGTATTCCTTGGCTCTTTTGTCCCACTGCGTGGCGAACTGTGAGCGACCCTTCGTCTTTTCTCGCTCGGCCATGCGCCGGGTGAATTCGGCACGCTGCTGATGCGAGCGCAGCAGGCTCCACAATATCTCGTCCGCCTCGACCGCCTGGGCCTCCATCATCGCGTCGGCGGTGAAGGCATGCCCGGTATGGCACCGATAGCGCAGCATGTCACCGTCTTCGATCTCCCACAGGGGCCCGTGGCATTCCGGACATGTAAACACCGACAATTCGCCGAGTCGATCTTCTTTCTTCATGGTCGAATGCTCCTGCGCGGCGACCGCCGCCTCCAGCCTGACACTGGACGGGGCGGGCAAGGTTTTGCCAGCCGGCTCGGCTGCCAGCCTTGCCAGCAAGCCACCCAGCTGCGCGGCGGGCAGACAATGGTCGACATCGACATGATGCAGCGCGCTTCGCACCATAGCCGGCACCAGCGTGTCGCTCGGGTGCTGGACGACGGCCAGCCCGCCGACCGCCTTGATGGCCCTGAGGCCCGCCGTGCCATCGGAAAGGGAGCCTGACAACAGCACGCCGATGACACTGGCGCCGTAGCTCAGCGCGGCCGACCGGAAAAGCGGGTCGATGGCCGGCCGAGCCAGATTTTCGCGCGGTCCGCGTCTCAGCATCATGTGGTCGCCATGCAGCAGAAGGTGGAAGCCCGGGGGAGCCACATAGACATTGCCGGTCTTGAAGGTCGCGCCGTTCCTGGCGACCGAGGTCTTCAGCCGGGCGGCGCGATCAAGGATTTCCGCCAGATAGCTGACCTGGCCGACATGCAGCACGACGAACACGGCTGCCGGCAGATCGGCGGGCAGGTCGCTGACGATCAGCTTCAGCGGTTCCACCCCACCGGCGGAGGCGCCGATTACGATGACGAAGCGGTTGAGCGCGGCAGGCGTCGCCCTGCGTGTCTCATCGTCGTCTGCGGCTGCGACTGGTTCTCGCACTTCGGCCATTACACCATACCAGCGTCACGGAACGCGCTCCCCCTCGGCCTCAAATCAACAATGGGCGAAGGGAAACTATGTTCCACGGCAATCCCCTGCCGCCACAAGCAAGGGGGATGGCGGTAAGCACAATTCCAGGAAAAGTGCGTACCGGCTTTCCGTCCGGAATTGCGTAAAAACAAATACTTAGAGCGAGGTCAGCGATTCCATGAAACACTGAGCCGCACTAGCCGCGCGGCCCGGCGAGGCTAAAATGCCGCTCTACTCCGTCTTCTCGTCCAGCAGCCCCGAGACGAAGTCGAACAGGCCGGGGCGGCGATCGCGGCGCAGGCGCTCGGCGGTGACGATGCCGCGCACCTCGGCGAAGGCGCGGTCGAGATCGTCGTTGACGATGACGAAATCGTATTCCTTCCAGTGCTCGATCTCGAGGCGGGCGTTCTTCAGCCTGGTTTCTATCACCTGCTCCTGGTCCTCGGCGCGGCGCTTCAGCCGCGCCTTCAATTCCTTCATAGACGGCGGCAGGATGAAGATCGAGACGATGTCGGCGCGCATCTTCTCCTTGAGCTGCTGGGCGCCCTGCCAGTCGATGTCGAACAGCATGTCGCGTCCCTGCGCCAGCGCCAGTTCCGCCGGCTCGCGCGGCGTGGCGTAGCAGTTGCCGTGCACCTCGGCCCATTCGAGCAGGGCGTCGGAATCGCGCAGCCGCTCGAACTCGCGCATGGTGCGGAAGTGATAGTGTACGCCTTCGATCTCCGAGCCGCGGCGCGGCCTGGTGGTGACGGAAACCGACAGCTCCAGGCTGGTATCTTTTTCCAGGAGGTTGCGCGCGATCGTCGACTTGCCGGCGCCGGATGGCGACGACAGGACCAGCATCAGACCGCGGCGGCGGATGCGGGCCCCCAGATCCCTGGCAACCATCGGCTCCTTGGCAACCATCCGGGTCACTCCAGATTCTGAACCTGTTCACGGAACTGATCGACGACCGCCTTCAGTTCCAGCCCGATGGCGGTGACCGCAGCGGCATTCGACTTCGAGCACAGCGTATTCGATTCGCGGTTGAATTCCTGCGCCAGAAAATCGAGCTTGCGGCCGATGGCGCCGCCATTGGCAAGCAGCACACGCGCGGAAGCGACATGCGTCTTCAGCCGGTCGATCTCCTCGCGAATGTCGGCCTTGGTGGCGAGGAAGGCCGCTTCCTGGTGCAGGCGGCTGGCGTCGAGATTGGCCGATGCGTCCATCAACAGGCGGACCTGCTCGGCGATGCGGTCGCGGATCGCCGCCGGCTCGCGCGACGGATCGGCCTCGGCCTTCAGCGTCAGCGCCTCGATGGCGTCGATGTGGCCGGCAAGCAGCAAACGCAGCGCGGCGCCCTCGCCCTGGCGCGCCATTTCCAGCCCGGTCAGCACCGTTTCGAGCGACGCAAGAATAGCGCCGTCGAGCGCCGCCCGCGCCTCCTCGGTTTCGATGGTCTCGGGAATGTCGAGCACGCCACGTAGCGCAAGCAGCCCGTCGGCGGTGGCGGGAGCAACACCAAACTGTTCCTGCAGGCGCTTGGCAAGCCCGGCCAGATCCTTGAGGAAGGCCTCGTTGACCACCGGCTGCACCTGATGGCCGGCAGAGCGGCCGACCGTCAGCGTCGCCTGGAAATTGCCGCGCGAAAAACGCTTCTGGATCGTCTGCCGAACGGCCGGCTCCAGCCGCTCGAAGCCTTGCGGCAGCCGCAATCTGACCTCGATGCTCTTGCCGTTGACCGACTTCACCTCCCAGGCGATCGAATTGCCGTCATATTCGGCGACCGCCCGTGCAAAACCGGTCATGCTTTGCAGATTCATGATGCCCTTGCGCCCCCTTGCGCGCGGCCGCGGATGACCGCGCAACCCATGCGGTCCAGCGTTTCATGGAATCGCCCAACCGCTCCAACTATTTGTTTCCACGCAATTCCAGACGGAAAACCGTTCCGTGCTTTTCCTGGAATTGCTCCATAAACTCAGCGCTCTCCAATCAGGCGCCGCCGTCAAAATATCAATGCGCCCCTTGCCGCCGAGTGCCAAGGGACAAGTTCAAAAACGGTTTATCGCTATTGGGCGGCGCCCGCATCGCCGCCGGCGTCGCCACCCCCATCCCCATCGGCCGGCGCGTCGGTCTGGCCCTCGACCTTTGCGGCGCCGGCCTTGGCGGCGTCCTCGGCCTGCTTCTTCTGCAGCGCGCGGTAGCGGGCAACGTTCTGGTTATGCTCTTCGAGCGTCGCGGCGAAGACGTGGCCGCCAGTGCCGTCGGCGACGAAATAGAGGTCATCGGTCTTCGACGGGTTGGCGACGGCCTCAAGCGCCGCTCGGCCTGGGTTGGCGATCGGCGTCGGCGGCAGGCCGTTGATCAGATAGGTGTTGTAGGGCGTCTGCTTGTCGATGTCGGACTGGTAGATCGGGCGATCGGTGGGTTTTCCCTTGCCGCCGAACAGGCCGTAGATGATGGTCGGATCGGACTGCAGCCGCATGCCCTTGGCCAGCCGGTTGAGGAAGACGGCGGCCACGCGCGAGCGCTCGTCGCCCCTGCCCGTCTCCTTCTCGACGATCGAAGCCAGCGTAACGAAATCCTCGACATTGGCGATCGGAAGATCCGGCGCGCGCCGCTCCCAGACATCGTCAACCAGCTTCTTCTGGTCGGCGAGAAGCTTGTCGATCATCTGCTGGCGCGTGGCGCCGCGTGTGAAGCGCAGCGTGTCGGTGGCAAGACTGCCTTCCGGCGGCATGGCCGCGGGCATGTCGCCGGTCAGCGCGTCCTGCTCGGCGATGCGCTGCAGCGCCTGCTCGACCGTCAGCCCCTCGGGGATGGTCAGCGAATACATCACCGACTTGCCGCTCTTCAGGAGTTCCATGATGTCGCGCATCGAAGCGCGCGGCTTGATCTCGTATTCACCGGCCCTGAGCGCGGAATCATTGCCGGTCGCGCGCACACCAAGGCGAAAGATGCGAGCGTCGCTGATCAGGCCGCGCCGCTCGAGCTGGTCGGCGATGTCCTGGACGCCGGTGTTCGGCTTGACCAGGAAGGTGTCGCCGTTGGCCGACGGGCCGGGCTCGGTGAACGCCTGCTTGCCGAAATATAGCGCGGCGCCGGCCGCCAGGATCATCAGCATCACCAGCGAGATAACGAAATTCATGAACACGACGACCTGGCTGCGCGAGGCGCGCGAGCGTCTCGGCGGCGGCGTACCGGCCTCGGGACGCAGCGCCTCGGCCGCCGTCTTCGGGACGATCGGACCAGACGCGGCCTGCTGCTTTCCGAATTCTCCGCTGCCGCCCGGATTTGTGTTCATAGCGCCCTACCATCTGATCTCTTGGAGAGGCGAGCGTCCCAGAGGACGCGCGAACCACGCTCCAACATTTCAACCCTGCGCCTCGTGCCTTGCGAAAACCGGCTCCGACTTTCGGTCCGACGCGCGAATCCCCAAGGGCAGAGTAGGGGCGAATATGGCAAAATTGACGACAGGCCGCGCGAGCGGCCGCCGGCTCCACGCTCAGCCATTGTAACGCTGGAAGACGAGCGAGGCGTTGGTGCCGCCGAAGCCGAAGGAGTTGGACAGCGCCACGTCGATCTGGCGGGCGCGCGGCTTGTTCGGCACGAGGTCGATCGCCGTCTCGCGCTCAGGATTGTCGAGGTTGATGGTGGCGGGCGCCGTGTTGTCGCGGATGGCGAGGATCGAGAAGATCGCCTCCGCCGCGCCCGCCGCGCCCAGGAGATGGCCGATCGACGACTTGGTCGACGACATCGAGATCTTCGAGGCGGCATTGCCGACAAGGCGCTCGACCGCGCCGAGCTCGATCGTGTCGGCCATGGTCGAGGTGCCGTGCGCGTTGATGTAATCGATGTCGGCCGGCGAAAGCTTCGCCCGCTTCAGCGCCGCCGTCATGCAACGGAAGGCGCCGTCGCCGTCCTCGGCCGGAGCGGTGATGTGGTAGGCGTCGCCGGTCAGGCCGTAGCCGGTGACCTCGGCGTAGATTTTCGCGCCGCGCGCCTTGGCATGTTCGAGCTCTTCCAGCACGACAACGCCGGCGCCCTCGCCCATGACGAAGCCGTCGCGGTCGCGGTCATAGGGACGGGAAGCCTTTTGCGGCGTTTCGTTGCGCTCGGTCGACAGCGCGCGGCAGGCAGCGAAGCCGGCCAGCGAAAGCCGGGTCACAGGTGCCTCGGCGCCGCCGGCCAGCATCACGTCGGCATCGCCGAAGATGATCAGCCGGGCGGCATCGCCGATGGCGTGCGCGCCGGTCGAGCAAGCGGTGACGACGGCATGGTTGGGGCCTTTCAGCCCGTGCCGGATCGACACCTGCCCCGACACCAGGTTGATGATGTTTCCGGGAATGAAGAACGGGCTGATGCGGCGCGGCCCGCGCTCGTGCAGGATCAGCGCGTTCTCGGCAATGCCCTCGAGCCCGCCGATGCCGGAGCCGATCATGACGCCGGTCGCGCAGCGCTCTTCTTCGGTGCTCGGCCGCCAGCCGGAATCCTTCAGCGCCTCGTCGGCGGCCACGATCCCGTAGAGGATGAAGTCGCCGATCTTACGCAGTTCCTTCGGCTCGAGCACGGCTTCGGGATTGAGCGTGCCGTTGGAGCCGTCACCGCGCGGAATGACGTGGGCGATCTTGCAGGCAAGATCCTCCACTTCGAATTCGGTGACGCGCTTGGCGGCGCTGCGGCCGGTCAGCAGTTCCTTCCAGCTGTGCTCGAAGCCCATGCCGAACGGCGAAACCAGGCCAAGGCCCGTGACGACGACACGCCTCATCGCAGGTCCTCCCCGATCATGCCTGCGAAAAGCCTCAGGCAGAGGCCTTGTCGATGTACTTTACGGCATCGCCGACGGTCAGGATGGTCTCGGCGGCATCGTCCGGAATCTCGACGCCGAACTCTTCTTCGAACGCCATGACGAGTTCGACCGTGTCGAGGCTGTCTGCGCCCAGATCGTCGATGAAGCTCGCCTGCTCCGTCACCTTGTCGGCATCGACGCCCAGGTGCTCGATGACGATCTTCTTGACGCGCTCTGCGGTGTCACTCATTTGGGGCATCCTCGTCTTATGTTGAGTTGTCTTCGTTAGCGGGCGGAATGCCGCTAATCAAGCTGAAATATGGTCTTGCGGGTAACGCAACGCCACAGGACCGGTTTTTGCCCGAACCGCCGGGTTGCGGGCCGCATTACACGAAAAATGCGGGAGGTCCAAGCCGAAATGGCGCTTTTCACAACCGCCGGACCTTGGTCCGTCAACACACCCTAGATCATCGCCATGCCGCCATTCACATGAATGGTCTGGCCGGTGACATAGGCCGCTTCGTTGGAGGCGAGATAGGCAACCGCGGAGGCGACTTCGGCGCTGGTGCCCATGCGCCGGGTCGGGATCGCCGCCATGATCGTCTCCTTCTGCTTGTCGTTGAGCTTGTCGGTCATGGCCGATTCGATGAAGCCCGGGGCGACGCAGTTGACGGTGATGTTGCGGGTGGCGATCTCCTGCGCCAGCGACTTGGAAAAGCCGATCATGCCGGCCTTGGAGGCGCAGTAATTGGTCTGGCCGGGATTGCCGGTGACGCCGACCACCGAGGTGATGTTGATGATGCGGCCATGGCGGCGGCGCATCATCGGATGGGTCAGCTCACGGGTCAGGCGGAAGACGGCGGTGAGGTTGACCTCCAGCACGCTGTCCCAGTCGGCATCCGAAATGCGCACGAACAGGCCGTCCTTGGTGATGCCGGCATTGTTGACGAGGATGTCGACGCCTTCGAGATCGGCCTCCGCCTTCTGGCCGAGCGCCTTGACCTCGTCGCGGTCGGACAGGTTGGCCGGGAACAGCTTCACGCGGTCACCGAGCTCGGCGGCCAACGCTTCGAGCTTCTCGATGCGCGTGCCATGCAGGCCGACGATCGCGCCCTGGCTGTGCAGCACGCGGGCGATCGCCTCGCCGATGCCACCCGATGCGCCGGTGACGAGCGCCTTGCGGCCGGTCAGTTCGAACATTCTTCTCTCCTGATTCCAGAGAACACCCTGCTTATGGGTGGGGTGAAAGTCGCTAAGTTATGCAAACGCCGCAAGCGCCGCCTCGACATCTGCCGCCGTGCCGACGGCACCGGTGGCGACGTCGCGGTTGATGCGCCGCGCCAGGCCAGACAGCACCTTGCCGGCGCCGATTTCGTAGAGCGTAGCGACACCGTTGGCGGCGAACCACTCCACCGTCTCGCGCCAGCGCACGCGGCCCGTCACCTGCGCGACCAGGCGCCGGGCGATCTCGTCGGGATCGCTGGTCGGGGTGACCGTGACGTTGGAGACGACGGGAACCACCGGCGCGCTCTTCGCCACGCCGGCCAGCGCCTCGCGCATGATTTCGGCGGCCGGCGCCATCAGCGCCGAGTGGAAGGGGGCGGAGACCTGCAGCATCAGCGCCCGCTTGGCACCCTTTTCCGTGCACAGCTTCGCCGCGAGCTCGACCGCGGGCTTGGCGCCGGAGATCACCAGCTGGCCGCCGCCATTGTCATTGGCGACCTGGCAGACGGAGCCTTGTGCCGCCTCGGCGCAGGCTGCCTCGACCTCGGCCTGCTCCAGACCGATGATTGCCGCCATGGCGCCCTCGCCCGCCGGCACCGCCGCCTGCATGGCATTGCCGCGCACGCGCAGCAGCCGCGCGGCATCCGCCACGGAAACGAAGCCGGCGGCGGCAAGCGCCGAATATTCGCCCAGCGAGTGCCCGGCGACGCAGGCCACCTTGTCCTTCAGCGAAAAGCCACCCGCCTCCAGCGCGCGGATCGCGGCCAGCGACACTGCCATCAGCGCCGGCTGGGCGTTGGCGGTCAGCGTCAGCGTCTTTTCCGGCCCTTCCCAGATCAGCTTCGACAGTTTCTCGCCAAGCGCGTCGTCGACTTCCTCGAACACTTTGCGTGCCTCGGGGAAGGCGTCCGCCAGGTCCTTGCCCATGCCGACAGCCTGGCTGCCCTGTCCCGGAAAGGTGAATGCGACGGCCATGTCGAGGCTCTCCAATGGCTGATTTTTCCTGCCTGTGGCGCAAGGCGGACGGCCAAGTCAAGCCCGCGGTTGCCCAATGCGACGCCAAATCGCCGCGCGAGTGCCTGTTCCAAAAGACTTTTTTTCGATCACACCTGATGAAAACCGCTCACGAATCGTTTGCTGGCTCTTCTTATTTTCGCCACAGGCCGCTAGCTTTTAGATGACAGTTCCATGACAGAACGGTGACGCGGGTGGAAAAACGCGTTTCGCGGGCCGGGGGAAGTGAAGTGGCAAGGATCAGCAAGGGCGCGGCCAGACCCGCGCCGCAGTTCTTGGAAGACGATCCGTCCACCGGCTACCTGCCGGGGCGGAGATGGCCGATCGTCCGCTACGGTCTCGTCACCCTTCTCGCTTCCGCCATACTGGTGTTCGCGATCGAGTGGATCGTGCGCGGCGATTTTTCCGGCACGGTCGCCTTCTTCCTGCAGCCCTTCAAGCCGGGCTGGACCACCATCATCGTCTTCGCGCTGGTGCTGATCGGGCTCGACGCCGTCATCGGCCGCAGCCACCAAGGCCTGATGATCGTGGCGCCGCTGACGCTGGCGCTGGCCTTTGTCGGTCACCAAAAATCGCACTATCTCGGCGATCCGCTCTACCCGACCGATTTCCTCTATTCCCGCCAGATCATGGCGCTGATGCCGCTTCTGGTGCGCGAACGGCCGTGGACCGCCGCCATGCTGGCGGTGGGGATCATCGCCGGCTTGGCGCTGCTCGCTTATGGCTGGCGCCTGTGGCGCCGCAAGGTGCCGATCCTCAGCCGCAAGGGACGGCTGGCGCGGCTGACGCTGACGGTGCCGCTGCTCGCCTTCTTCGTCTCGATCATGGATTACGCCACCTTCTCGTGGACCCGCGACCGGCTGCAGATCATCCCGATCATGTGGGACCAGAAGGAAAACTACGCCTCCAACGGTTTTGCGCTGGCCTTCGCGCTCAACGTGCCGATGGCGCATGTTTCGGCGCCTTCGGGCTATTCGGACAAGGCGATCGCGGCGATCGAGCGGCCCCAGGTGACGGCCTCGGTGCCCGACGAGAAGCCCGACATCATCGTCGTCATGAGCGAATCCTTCTGGGATCCGACCAAGCTGCCGGGCGTCACCATCACGCCGGACCCGATCCCCAATGTGCGGGCGCTGCGCTCCGGCTACATGTTCTCGCCGGAATTCGGCGGCATGACCGCCAATATCGAGTTCGAGGCGCTGACCGGCTTTTCCAACGCCTTCCTGCCGGCGGGCTCGATTCCCTACCAGCAGTATGTGCGCACGCCGACGCCGTCGCTGGCGACCTTCCTGAAGAGCGAGGGCTACCGGGCGCGCGCCATCCATCCGGGCACCAACTGGTTCTGGAACCGCGGCGCGGTCTATGCCGATTTCGGCTTCAACGACTTCCGCTCCGAGGAGACGCTGCCGCCGATGCAGAAGCGTGGACCGCTTGCCTCGGACGCGGCGATGACCGATGAGATCATGCGCGAGGCGGACGCCAGCGAAGACCCGGTCTTCCTGTTTGCCGTCAGCCTGCAGAACCACGGGCCCTACGAGCCGTACCGCTATTACAATCCGACCCACAAGGTCGCCGCGCCGATCAGTTCCTGGGCGCGGGAATCGCTGCTGAGCTATGCTGAAGGCTCCGCTGACGCCGACCGCGGCCTGCAGCGCCTGGTCGAATGGGCAAAGAAGCGCGAGCGGCCGACGGTGATCGCCTTCTTCGGCGACCACCTGCCGCCGCTCGGGCCGGTCTATGTCGAGACCGGCTTCCTCAAGGACAATGTCGCGCCGCGCAAGGAAGCGCCGGAGGCGGCGCTCGAGCACCACCAGACGCCGCTGATCATCTGGTCGAACCGCACCGGCCCGGCCGAGGACGTGGGCGCGGTGAGCCCCGCCTTCCTGCCCTACCACATCCTGACCACCGCCGGGATCACGCATCCCTACTATACCGGCTTCCTCGGCGCCCTGCGCGAGCGCTACCGCGTCGTCGACCGCAACATTCTGCTGTCGCCGGCCGGCGCGGCGTCGCCCGACTGGGCGCGCCAGAAGAAGATCGACCCTGCGATCAACGATTTCCGCCTGCTGCAATACGACATGATGTTCGGCAAGCGAAACGCCGCGCCCGACTTCTTCCCCGAGACGGTCGACAAGGTCGTCGCCCATACGAGCTGAGTGCTGCGGCTTTTCAGAACTGCGACAGCAAGGACCCCTGCTTGAAACGCACTCTCCCTTGCCTTCCTGGGGAATTCCTGTATAGACGCCCGCAATCTGCCGGTCCTTGCTGGGGGCTGAACGGAGGGCCGAGGGTTTTCTCGAAAACCCGCGTGTGAAGCCAGAAGCGCTTCCGCCTCCCGTGTCTCCGCTCTCGACCGTCTCGTCATGCTCCTTTCTTCCCCGCTTCGCGGGTCAGAGAAGTTGCAGAGGCTTTAGCCGCGAGGAACCGGGAGAGAAACGAAGAAAGGCACCGATACACTATGGCTCTATACGAACATGTGTTCCTTGCCCGGCAGGACCTCTCGCAGCAGCAGGTCGATGCGCTTGTCGAACAGTACAAGGGCGTCATCACCGCGAATGGCGGGTCCGTCGGCCGGGTCGAGAACTGGGGACTGAAGTCCCTCACCTACCGGGTCAACAAGAACCGGAAGGCTTACTACACGCTGATGGACCTGACCTGCCCGCCGGCCGCGCTCAACGAGATGGAGCGCCAGATGGGCCTGTCCGAGGACGTGCTGCGCTTCCTGACCGTCAAGGTCGAGGCGCATGAGGAAGGCCCGTCCGCGATGATGCAGAAGCGCGAAGAGCGCTCCGAGCGCGGCGGCTTCGGCGACCGCGACCGTGGCGACCGCGGCCCGCGTTCGTTCGGCGACCGCGATCGCGGCGACCGTGGCGATCGTCCGCCGCGCAGCTTCGATGGCGAGCGCGGTCCGCGCCGCCCGCGTGAAGGCGTTGAAGGGGGTGCAGAATAATGGTCGACATCAACCAGATCCCGACCCGGCGCCCGTTCCATCGCCGCCGCAAGACCTGCCCGTTCTCCGGCGCCAACGCGCCCAAGATCGACTACAAGGACGTGCGTCTGCTGCAGCGCTACATTTCCGAGCGCGGCAAGATCGTGCCGTCGCGCATCACCGCCGTCAGCCAGAAGAAGCAGCGCGAGCTCGCCAAGGCGATCAAGCGTGCCCGCTTCCTTGGTCTGCTGCCCTACGTGGTCCGCTAAGACTTCCGAAGCGGGCGGCCAGCCGCCCGCTTCTTCCCCACGGCGACGGGCGCCGCAGGGTGGACATCAAATCCCGGGTTGAGGCCGAAAGCCTCTAACTGCCGCGACAGGCAGGACAGCGACACGGCGGCAACGCCCCTTTTGCTTCCTGACCTGTTCCAGATCAATCCGGCGCCGATCCCCGTGATCGACGCTCCAGACGAAGGAACAAAACCATGGAAGTCATTCTTCTCGAGCGCGTTTCCCGCCTCGGCCAGATGGGCGACACCGTCAAGGTCAGGGACGGGTTCGCCCGCAATTTCCTGTTGCCGCAGGGCAAGGCGCTGCGCGCCAACGAAGCCAACAAGAAGAAGTTCGAAGGCCAGCGGGCCCAGCTCGAAGCGCGTAACCTCGAGCGCAAGTCGGAAGCCTCGCAGGTCGCCGAAAAGCTCGACGGCAAGAGCTTCGTGGCCGTGCGTTCGGCCGGCGAGACCGGCCAGCTCTACGGTTCGGTGTCGACCCGCGACATAGCCGACCTGCTGACGGCGGAAGGCTTCTCGGTCAACCGCAACCAGATTCAGCTCAACCATCCGATCAAGACCATCGGCCTCACCAATGTGGCGATCGCGCTGCATCCGGAAGTCGAGGTCACGATCACGCTCAACATCGCCCGCACCGCGGACGAGGCCGAACGTCAGGCCAAGGGCGAGACGCTGACGACGGCCGAAGCCATCTATGGCGACGACATCAACGACAATGCGCGGCCGGAAAACTTCTTCGACCCGAACGCCGAGTTCGAAGGCGGCGAAGACAACGCCTGACCTGGCACGATCGAGCGCCGCGGCGGTGCTCGAAAACGCCTTGTCGCCCTCCGGTTTCGACTGGACCAATGCCCGGGCCTCGCGCCCGGGCATTTTTATACCAAATGGAACTTTCCGAACCCCCATATCTTGATGCAGACTACAGCGTCGCGCGTCCTTTGGACGCACAAAGGACGTCGTAGTCCTTTGACTTGGCGCATGATCCCCGCGCGAAATCGACTGCGATTTCGGGACCCTGCGCCAGGCCATCCTGTCTGACGTTGGGGACATTTGGTCATGAATATTCTGTTGAAGCGCCTTCTCGACCGCCTGGTGCGCACCGGCAATCTCAAGGTGACCGGGCCGAAGGGCTCGACAGTGGTCTTCGGCGACGGCAGCGGCGAGCCAGTGCACATGCACATCAAGACCAAGCACGCCGAACGCGCCATCAGCTTCGATCCGATGCTGGCGGTACCGGAAGCCTATATGGACGGCGAACTCGATATCCTCGAAGGCGGCGTGCTTGGGGTGATGCGCATCGCCTTCCAGAACATGGGCAGCGGCGGCATCGACGCGACATGGTCGAAGGCGATCGAAGGCCTGCGCCACGCCTTCCGCCGGCTGCAGCAGATCAACACCGCGTCGCGCTCACGCCGCAACGTACAGCGCCACTACGATCTCTCCGGCGATCTCTACCGGCTCTTCCTCGACGACGACATGCAGTATTCCTGCGCCTACTTCGAGCAGCCCGACATGACGCTGGACGAGGCGCAGGCGGCCAAGAAGCGGCACATCGCCGCCAAGCTCCGACTGAAGGCCGGCCAGACGGTGCTCGACATCGGTTCCGGCTGGGGCGGGCTCGGCCTCTATCTCGCCAAGGCCTTCGACGTCGATGTGCAAGGCGTCACGCTGTCGACCGAGCAGCACGGCGTCGCCACCGACCGAGCCCATGTGCAAGGGCTGCAGGACAGGGTGCATTTCGACCTCAAGGATTATCGCTCGCTCAACGAGCGCTTCGATCGCATCGTCTCGGTCGGCATGTTCGAACATGTCGGCGTCAACCACTACCGCACCTTCTTCGACAAGTCTGCGACGCTGCTCAAGCCCGATGGCGTGATGCTGCTGCACACGATCGGCCGTTCCGGCGTGCCGTGGGCGACCAGCGCTTTCGTCCGCAAATATATCTTCCCGGGCGGCTACATACCGGCGCTTTCCGAAGTCATGCCGGCGATCGAAAAGTCGGGCCTCGTCGTCACCGACATCGAGATGCTCAGGCTGCATTATGCCGACACGCTGAAGCATTGGGGCCTGCGCTTCGCCGCCAACCGCGACAAGGCCAAGGCGATCTATGACGAACGCTTCTGCCGCATGTGGGAATTCTATCTCGCCGCCTCGGAGGCCGCCTTCCGCTGGCAGGACCTGGTGATCTTCCAGATCCAGCTCGCCAAGAAGAACGACACGCTGCCGGTCACCCGCGACTACATGGCCAAATGCGAAAAGGCGCTGGAAATGCGCGACATGGGCCACCGGCAGGAACCGGCGGTCGCCAAACCCGCCCGCCGCAGGAAGGTGGCGGACGGGGAATAGGGCGCCGGCGGCATCGCGTTCAATTGGCCCATTGTCCTTGCCATAGGCTCCCCAAGCATGAAAAAGGTCTCGTCATCGCGAGACCTTTTTCATGACCTACCTCATCTACATCGCCGCCGCCCTTGCCGAGATCGCCGGCTGCTTCTCGTTCTGGGTCTGGTGGCGGCTGGGAAAGTCGCCTCTATGGCTGGCGCCGGGCCTCGTCTCGCTCGCTTTATTCGGCTTGCTGCTGGCGCTCGTCGACACGTCGGCCGCCGGCCGCGCCTATGCGGCCTATGGCGGCATCTACATTGCGGCATCGCTCGGCTGGCTGTGGCTGGTGGAAGGAGTGCGCCCCGACCGCTGGGACCTTGCCGGTGCGGCGATCTGCATCGCCGGCGCTTCGGTCATCCTGCTCGCGCCGAGAGCATGATGCCGAAAAGTGTGAAACGGTTTTCGGACGACATCATGCTCTATCTCGCTGATTTAGAACTGGATAGTTTCAGGTCGATTCGGCCTGAAACTATCCAGTTCTGAGGGAGCCTGAGCCGTGGAACTCCCCGCACCGCTCCGGCAAGGCGTCGAGCGCCTGCTCGAAAATGTGCCGCTGCCGGCGCTCAAGCAGGCGGCGCGGACGCTGTCCGACCGCTACCGCGCGGAGCTGCGCGACGGCCGCCTACACATGGCCGAGGACATGGCGGTCAAAGCCTATCTGGCGACGCGGCTGCCGGCGACCTATGCCGCCGTTCGCGCCAGCCTCGATGCGCTGGCCGAGGCAAGGCCCGACTTCCAGCCGAGGACCTTGCTCGATATCGGCGCCGGGCCTGGCACGATGCTTTGGGCCACGCTCGACCTGTGGCCCGATCTCGTAGCGGCGGTGATGCTCGAGGCAAGTGCGGCGGTGCGCAAGATCGGCCAATCGCTGGCAGCCGAGGCGATCGCCGCCAGGACGGAATGGCTTGCGGGTGACGCCACCATCGATCTCGCCGATCTTCAACCCGCCGATCTCGTCACCGCCGCTTATGTGCTGGACGAGATCGTGCCGGCCTCGCTGCCCAAACTGGTTGGCCGACTCTGGCAGTTGACCGCCGGCACGCTGCTGATCGTCGAGCCGGGAACGCCGGCCGGCTGGCAGCGCATTCTTGCCGTCCGCCAGCAATTGATCGAGGCAGGCGCGCATGTGCTGGCACCCTGCCCGCACGAGGCGCCCTGCCCGCTCGTCCCGCCCGACTGGTGCCATTTCTCGCGCCGCGTCGCGCGCTCGCGCCTGCATCGCCTCGCCAAGGACGCCGACGTGCCGTGGGAGGACGAGAAATTCATCTACATCGCCGCCGCGCGGCGGCCGGCGCCAGCGCGCCTGGCGCGCGTGATCGCGCCGCCGAAGGCCGGCTCCGGCAAGGTGAGGCTCAAGCTTTGCGTGCCTGACGGCAATGCCGGCGAGACACTGTTCAGCAAGCGCGACGGCGACGCGTTCAGGATCGCGCGACGGCTGGACTGGGGCGACACGCTGGATATTTGAATGACAGTTTGTTCTTTATTTGTTCCACAGCTTCGCGTAGAATCGCGACCTTGCCGAGTCAACCGGAATCGGGGCACGGGAATTCTGTCCTGTGGACGGTTTGCCGTTCCTGTGAACAGCGGGCATCAAGGCTGATTGGCCTTCGGGTGATGCAGAAAGGTCAGCACCGACTCATCTCGTTCTTGCTATCGAGAGGTCGGGATCGAAATCGGGGATATCATGGCTGAGGCAGCACGCAAATTCGGCGTGGCGGAGCAACCGCTCTATCGCGAGGCACCGAACAACATCGAGGCCGAGCAGGCGCTGCTTGGCGCCATCCTCGTCAACAACGACGCCTTCTACCGGGTCTCCGACTTCCTCAAGCCGGCGCATTTCCACGAGCCGCTGCACCGCCGGATATTCGAGGTGGCGGCCGAGCTCATCCGCATGGGCAAGATCGCGACCCCGATCACGCTGAAGACCTTCCTGCCGGCGGACGAAAAGGTCGGCGACATGACGGTGGCGCAGTATGTCGTGCGGCTCGCCGTCGAGGCCGTCACCGTCGTCAACGCCACCGACTATGGCCGCGCCATCTACGACCTCGCCACGCGCCGCGCGCTGATCACCGTCGGCGAGGACATGGTCAACATCGCCTATGACGCCCCGGTCGACATGTCGCCGTCCGACCAGATCGAGGATGCCGAGCGGCGGCTGTTCGAGCTGGCCGAGACCGGCCGCTACGACGGCGGCTTCGAGAGCTTCACCGACGCCGTCAAGACCGCCGTCGACATGGCCAACGCCGCCTATATGCGCGACGGCGGCCTGTCCGGCATCGCCACCGGCCTGCGCGACCTCGACCGCCGCATGGGCGGCCTGCAGCCTTCCGACCTGATCGTGCTTGCCGGCCGCCCAGGCATGGGCAAGACGTCGCTCGCCACCAACATCGCCTTCAACATCGCCGAGGCCTATGTGCCTGCCCAGCAGGCCGACGGCTCGTTCAAGGCCGCCAATGGCGGCGTCGTCGGCTTCTTCTCGCTGGAAATGTCGTCGGAGCAGCTCGCCACCCGCATCATCTCCGAGCAGACCGAGATTTCGTCGTCGAAGATCCGTCGCGGCGAGATCTCCGAGATGGATTTCGAAAAGCTGGTCGCCTGCTCGCAGACCATGCAGAAGATCCCGCTGTTCATCGACCAGACCGGCGGCATCTCGATCGCCCAGCTTTCCGCCCGCGCACGCCGCCTGAAGCGCCAGCGCGGCCTCGACCTCATCGTCATCGACTATATCCAGCTGATGCAGGGCTCCTCCGCCCGCGCCTCGCAGAACCGCGTGCAGGAAATCACCGAGATCACCACCGGCCTGAAGGCGCTGGCCAAGGAGCTCGGCGTGCCGATCATCGCGCTGTCGCAGCTCTCGCGCCAGGTCGAAAGCCGCGACGACAAGCGCCCGCAACTCTCGGACCTGCGCGAATCCGGCTCAATCGAGCAGGACGCCGACGTGGTGCTGTTCGTCTATCGCGAGGAATACTACCTCAAGAACCGCGAGCCGAAACTCGGCACCGAGGAATACGTCAAGTGGGAAAACGAGATGAACGAGATGCGCGGCAAGGCCGAGGTGATCGTGGCCAAGCAGCGCCACGGCCCGACCGGCTCGGTCAGCCTCGCCTTCCACGGCGAATTCACCCGCTTCTCCGACCTGGCGGAAGAGCACCATCTGCCGGATCGGTTTGAGTGAGCTCTTGAGAAAGGCCTCATTCCTTCGCCCCCCCCTCTGGCCTGCCGGCCATCTCCCCTCAGGGGGGAGATCAGCTGTCGCGTCGGCTTTCGCCAATCGCGGAGATTGCAAGATGGGCGCCGGGATCGAAGCTGCTGGGGGAGATGTCCGGCAGGACAGAGGGGGGTGCTGTCCCGCCGACCTGTCCAATATCGGGCCGCATCTAATGGCTAAATCGCGCGTTCAGTTCATCTGCCAGAATTGCGGATCGGTGCACCAGCGCTGGGCCGGCAAGTGCGACGCCTGCGGCGAGTGGAACACGCTGGTCGAGGAAGGCACGGCCGGCGGCATCGGCTCCGGGCCGGCCAACACCCGCAACGCCCGCAAGGGCCGTGCCGTCGTGCTCACCAGCCTGTCCGGCGACATCGAGGACGCGCCGCGCATCGTTTCGGGCATCGGCGAGCTCGACCGCGCCACCGGCGGCGGCTTCGTGCGCGGCTCGGCGCTGCTGGTCGGCGGCGATCCCGGCATCGGCAAGTCGACGCTGCTGACGCAGGCGGCCGCCGCGCTCGCCTCAAGAGGCCACCGCATCGTCTATGTCTCCGGCGAGGAAGCCGTCGCGCAGATCAGGCTGCGCGCGCAGCGCCTCGGTGTCGCCTCGACGCCGGTCGAACTCGCCGCCGAGACCAATGTCGAGGACATCCTCGCAACCATCGCTGACGGCAAGCGGCCGGACCTGGTGATCCTCGATTCGATCCAGACGCTGTGGACCGACCTTGCCGATTCGGCGCCCGGCACCGTCACCCAGGTGCGCGCCGCCGCGCAGGCGATGATCCGCTACGCGAAATCCACAGGAGCGGCGATCGTGCTCGTCGGTCATGTCACCAAGGAAGGCCAGATCGCCGGTCCGCGCGTCGTCGAGCACATGGTCGACGGCGTGCTCTATTTCGAGGGCGAAGGCGGCCACCACTACCGCATCCTGCGCACGGTGAAGAACCGCTTCGGGCCGACCGACGAGATCGGCGTGTTCGAGATGTCGGACAAGGGCCTGCGCGAAGTCGCCAACCCGTCCGAGCTTTTTCTCGGCGAGCGCCACGCGAAGTCGCCAGGAGCGGCCGTTTTCGCCGGCATGGAGGGCACGCGTCCGGTGCTGGTCGAGATCCAGGCGCTGGTGGCGCCCTCCTCGCTCGGCACGCCACGCCGCGCTGTCGTCGGCTGGGACGGCGCGCGGCTGTCGATGGTGCTCGCGGTGCTGGAGGCCCATTGCGGTGTGCGCTTCGGCCAGCATGACGTCTACCTCAACGTTGCCGGCGGCTACCGGATCAGCGAGCCGGCTGCCGATCTGGCGGTCGCCGCCGCGCTGGTTTCGTCGCTCACCGGTCTTGCCCTTCCTGCCGATTGCGTCTATTTCGGCGAAATCAGCCTGTCGGGTGCGGTGAGGCCGGTTGCGCATGCGCAGCAGCGCCTCAAAGAGGCCGAAAAGCTGGGTTTCGGTAGCGCGGTACTGCCCTTGGGCAGCGAGGACCTTGTCGGTGGCAATGGCGCTGGGGGATCGGGGCCGGCGCTTTCCAGCCCACCGAGCTTGCCGACCTCGTCGCGCGCATAGCCGGCTCACGGCGCAGCCGCGTCGAGGAGCAAGAATGACGCGGCTCGTCGAGCGGTAGAGACATGGAGTGGGGCGAAGGACATGCCGATTACGCTGCTTGACGGAATTCTCGTCGGCTTCACCCTGGTCTCGGCGATGCTCGCCATGGTGCGCGGCTTCTCGCGCGAGGTACTCTCCATCGTCTCCTGGGTGGCGGCGGCGGTGGCGGCCTTCTTCTTCTACAAGCCGGTGCTGCCTTACGTTCAGCCCTATGTCGACAACGACAAGATCGCCATGGCGGCGGCCGCCGGCATCGTCTTCGTCATCGCGCTGATCGTCGTCTCGGTCATCACCATGAAGCTCGCCGACTGGATCATCGATTCCCGGATCGGCGCGCTCGACCGCACGCTCGGCTTCCTCTATGGCGCGGCGCGCGGCATCCTGGTGGTCGCGGTGGCGCTGCTGTTCTTCAACTGGCTGGCCGGGGCCAAGGCGCCGGGCTGGGTCGCCAACGCCAAGTCGCGGCCGCTGCTGGAGACGATCGGCGCGAAGCTCGAAAGCCTGCTGCCGGAGAACACGGAAGAGCTCGTCAACAAATACACCCACAAGGGCGAGCCCGCGGCTGAAACTCCGGCGGCGCCCGGCGCGACGACCGACCAGCCGGCGGCCGAACCGCCGGCAAACGGCGATGACGCCGATGCGCCGGTCGATGACAATGAAGGCGAAGCGCCTGCCGACAACGCGCCGGCGCCGGCTCCCGCCACTCCGGCGCCGGCAAACTGATCGCCGCCAAGACGAGCGCCCGCGGCAAGGCGGGCGCTTCCCCGGGGATTGACGTTGGTGTGAACGCCGCAAGGCATGCGTTGCTTTCGACGAGCGATCGCCTTATATGGCGATTTTAGCGGAGCTTGAGCCCCTCATGGCAGTTTCGATGGCAGACGCAGGCGACGTGCTATCCGCCGAGGCCGACGACCATTTCCACGACGAATGCGGCGTGTTCGGCATTTTCGGCCGGCAGGACGCGGCGGCAATCGTCACGCTGGGCCTGCACGCCCTCCAGCATCGCGGCCAGGAAGCCGCCGGCATCGTTTCCTATGACGGCAGCCAGTTCCATGTCGAACGCCATGTCGGCCTGATCGGCGACACCTTCACCAAGCAGCGCGTCATCGACAGCCTGCAAGGCAACCGCGCCATCGGCCATACGCGCTACGCCACCACCGGCGGCGCCGGCCTGCGCAACATCCAACCCTTCTTCGCCGAACTCTCCGAGGGCGGTCTCGCCGTCGCCCACAACGGCAACCTCACCAATGCGCTGACGGTGCAGCGCGCGCTGCAGAAGCAGGGCTCGATCTTTTCCTCGACCTCCGACACCGAAACGCTGCTGCATCTGGTCGCCACCAGCAAGGAGCGCGACCTGAACTCGCGCTTCATCGACGCGGTGCGCCAGGTCGAGGGCGCCTTCTCGCTGGTAGCCATGACGGCCAAGAAGATGATCGGCTGCCGCGATCCGCTGGGCATCCGGCCGCTGGTGCTGGGCGACCTCGACGGCGCCTGGATCCTCGCTTCCGAGACCTGCGCGCTCGACATCATCGGCGCCCGCTTCGTGCGCGACATCAAGCCCGGCGAGATGGTGGTCATCACCTCCAAGGGCATCGAGAGTCTGTTCCCGTTCGAGCCGCAGAAGACCCGCTTCTGCATCTTCGAATATGTCTATTTCGCGCGGCCGGATTCTTCGGTCGAGGGCCGCAACGTCTACGAGGTGCGCAAGCGCATCGGCGCCGAGCTGGCGCAGGAAAACCCGGTCGAGGCCGACATCGTCGTGCCGGTGCCGGATTCCGGCACGCCGGCGGCGATCGGCTTTTCCCAGGCCGCCGGCATTCCCTTCGAGCTCGGCATCATCCGCAACCACTATGTCGGCCGCACCTTCATCCAGCCCGGCGATTCGATCCGCCACATGGGCGTCAAGCTCAAGCACAACGCCAACCGGCGCATGATCGAGGGCAAGCGCGTGGTGCTGGTCGACGATTCGATCGTGCGCGGCACCACCAGCCAGAAGATCGTGCAGATGGTGCGCGACGCCGGCGCCAGGGAGGTGCATATGCGCATCGCCTCGCCGCCGACCAGCGCGTCGTGCTTCTATGGCGTCGACACGCCGGAGAAGTCGAAGCTGCTCGCCTCGCGCATGTCGGTCGAAGAGATGGCCGAATTCATCCGTGTCGATTCGCTCGGCTTCCTGTCAATCGACGGGCTCTACCGCGCCGTCGGCGAGGCGCGCCGCGACAACGACCAGCCGCAATTCTGCGACGCCTGCTTCACCGGCCAATACCCGACCCGCCTGCTCGACTTCGAAGGCCACGACAATGTGCGCACACTGTCGCTGCTGGCGACGAGCGGCGCATAGGCCGGATCACCTCACGGAAGCTCTCGCATGACCCTCGACCTCTCCGGCCGCCTGGCGGTCGTCACCGGCGCCTCGCGCGGCATCGGCTACTTCATGGCCAAGGAATTGGCCGCCGCCGGCGCGCATGTGATCGCGGTGGCCCGCACCGTCGGCGGGCTCGAGGAGCTCGACGACCAGATCAAGGCCGAGCATGACAGGACCGGCAAGGGCGAGGCCACGCTGGTGCCGCTCGACCTTGCCGACATGGCCGGCATCGACCGGCTCGGCGGCGCCATCCACGAGCGCTGGGGCAAACTCGACATACTGGTGGCCAATGCCGCCGTGCTCGGTGTCATCTCGCCGATCGGCCATGTCGAGGCCAAGACCTTCGAAAAGGTGATGACGATCAACGTCACCTCGACCTGGCGGCTGATCCGCTCGGTCGATCCGCTGCTCCGCCTCTCCGATGCCGGCCGCGCCATCATCATGTCCTCCAACGCGGCGCATTCGGCGCGCGCCTTCTGGGCGCCCTACGCAGCTTCCAAGGCGGCGGTCGAGACGATGATGCGCTCCTGGGCGCACGAGACGCAGAGCCTGCCGCTGCGGGTCAACGCCGCCGACCCCGGCGCCACCCGCACCGCCATGCGCGCGCAGGCCGTCCCCGGCGAGGATCCGGAGACGCTGCCGCATCCGTCCGAGATCGCCAGGCGCATCCTGCCGCTGGCAAGTCCGGAGCTGAAGGAAACCGGACTGATCTTCCAGGCCAAGCACGACCGCTTCGTCGCCTACCGGCAACCGGAATAGAGCTTCGGCGCTTATCTGCATGTCGTTTCCCAAACCGCTGCATTTGGGGGACCGGCGTCAGGGATTAAATGCGCCTCCGGCTACGTTCTTCGAATGTAGAACATTCGAAACCGGAGGACCGCCATGCGCAAACTCATTCTCGTTGCCGCCACCGCGACTGCCGCCGCCCTTGCCGTCACGGCGGGCGCCGCCCTTTCGCAAGACGCGAAGATGAGCTTCTTCGTCACCAGTGTCGGTTCCGGCAAGGGCGCCGATCTCGGCGGGCTGAAGGGCGCCGACGCCCATTGCGCCTCTCTGGCCGAAGCCGCCGGCGTCAAGGGCAAGACCTGGCATGCCTATCTGTCGACCGGTGCCGAGGATGCGCGCGACCGCATCGGCAAGGGCCCTGGTTCAACGCCAAGGGTGAGAAGATCGCCGACGATGTCGCCTCGCTGCACGGCGACGCCAACGCCATCTCCAAGCAGACGGCGCTCAACGAGAAGGGCGAGGTGGTCAACGGCCGCGGCGACAAGCCGAACCGGCATGACGTGCTGACCGGCTCGAAGCCCGACGGCACCAAGATCGCCGACCAGACCTGCGGCGACTGGACGATGAGCGGCGCCGACGGCGCAGCCATGATGGGCCACCACGACCGCACCGGGCTCGACGATTCGGCAGCGGCCAAGTCGTGGAATTCCTCGCATGCCTCGCGTGGCGGCTGCAGCCAGGAGGCGCTGCAGGGCACTGGCGGCGACGGCCTGTTCTATTGCTTCGCCGTCGAATGACGCCTGAAGAGCGGGATTGACATCACGCGGCTGTGATGTCGCGCGCAAGCACCGCGCGCCGGGCGAGCTTTCACCGCTCGCCCGGAGTTGCTAGGATCGGCCGACTCTCCCACACCAACACAGTGAGGAATTCCCATGGCTGCTCCCAGCGTAGCATTGGTCTGGTATCTGGTGATCGCCGGCCCGCAGGGCGGCATGGTGGTCCTGCCCAGCACCTTCGACACCCGCGAACAATGCACCAACGCCATCACCGAATACCAGAAGCAGCCGACACCCCAGGGCTGGGCGGTGCAGTGCGTGCCGAGCGCCTCGCCCTTCACCGACGAAGGGGATGCCGAAGAGCCCTCGGCGCAGTAGCTTCAGCGTTTCACGCTGACTGTCAGCTCAGGCTTGGTGCTGATGGTCTGGAACACCACGCAATAGCGTTCGGTGAGCTTGAGCAGCGAATCGATGCGTTCCTGCGGCTCGTCGGTGTCGAGGTCGAAACTGAGCCGGATGGCGCGGAAGCCGACCGGCGCCTCCCTGGCAACGCCCAGCGTGCCGCGAAAATCGAGATCGCCCTCCGCCTGCACCGTGGCAGCGCCGAGCTTGAACTCCAGAGCCGTCGCCACCGCCTTCAGCGTCACGCCGGCGCAGGCCACCAGCGCCTCGAGCAGCATGTCGCCCGAGCAGAGCTCGAGCCCGGTCCCGCCGGTCGCGGGGTGCAGCCCGGCGATGGCCAGCGCCCTGCCCGTCTCCACCTTGCAAGCGATCGACTGGTCGTCGATCGAGCCCCTGGCGCGAAGCGTGATCAGAGCGCTCGAGGCGTCCTCGCGATAGGCTTCCTTCAGAGGCGCCTGCATGGCCTTGAGTGCGGTGGCGTCCATTTGCGCTCCTTTCGATACTTTGGTGGTTGATAGCACATTATTCCGGCTTGGGTTCCTCACCCCCTGAAATGGGGGGAGGTGGCTCGGCGAAGCCGAGACGGAAAGGGGAGCGCCCTACGAAGCCCCCTCTCCGTCCGCTTCGCGGCCACCTCTCCGCCGCCCTTGGCGAGGGCGAGGAACCCAAGTCTTGAGACGCCCCTTTGACTTCGACCCTCTCGACCATACCTATGCGGAAGTCGTTCCCGCGGAGGCATCATGCGGTTCAAGCTGAAACTCGTCCCCCTGCTGGCTCTTGCCGCCTTCGCCCAGCCGGTCCTTGCCGGGACCACCGAGCCGCCGGCGCCAGCGGGCGGCGTGCTGTCGCTCTTGCCGCAGCCGCAGACGACGAACCATTCGATCACCATCGCCGGACGCAAGCTCGACTATCAGGCCAAGGCCGGCACGCTGTCGCTGCTTTCCGGCAGGGGCGATGTCACGGCCGAGATTTTCTACGTCGCCTATACGCTGCCGCCGCCAGCGAATGCGGCGAAGGAACCCCACCGCCCGATCACCTTCGTCTTCAATGGCGGCCCCGGCGCGGCCTCCGCCTATCTGCATCTCGGCGCGCTCGGCCCGCGCATCATCGCCACCGGAGCCGACGGGGAATTCCTGCCCTCGCCGCAAAAACTGATCGACAATCCGGACAGCTGGCTCGACATGAGCGACCTCGTCTTCGTCGATCCAGTCGGCACCGGTTACAGCCGCGAGGCGCCCGGCCAGGACACGCACGATTTCTGGGGCGTCAATCAGGATGCCAGTTCGATCGGCGCCTTCATCCGGCTCTATCTGGCGCAGAACGGCCGCACTGCTTCGCCGCTCTTCCTCGCCGGCGAAAGCTATGGCGGCTTCCGCGCGGCTCTGCTGGCGAGGACGCTGCAGGAAGATGTCGGCATCAGCCCCAGCGGCATCGTGCTGATCTCGCCGGCGCTGGAATTCATGCTGGTGCAGCCAGACGAATTCGAGCCGCTGCACTGGGCGCTGGAACTGCCATCGCTGGCGGCGGTGCGCCTGCGCAGCGAAGGCGTCAGCGGCGATGCGTTGCGGGAAAAGCTCGCCGAGGTCGAACATTATGCCATGGGCGACTACCTGACCGCCTTGGCCGGCGGGCTGGAGCAAGGCGGACGGCTGGCGAGCCAGCGCGTGTCCGACATCACCGGCCTGCCGCTCGACCTCGTCCAGCGGAATTTCGCCCGCATCCCGACATCGCTGTTCGCAAGGGAATTCGCCCGCGCCAAAGGCAAGGTGCTGAGCCCCTATGACGCTACAATCGGCACCGCCGACATCGCGCCCGAGAGCGCCCGCATCGCCGGTCCCGATCCGGTGCTCGACCGCAGCGTGCCGGCGCTCACCTCGGCCTTTGTCGGCTATATCAGCGACGAGCTCAATTTCCACACCGATATCAGCTACCGCCTGCTCAACGGCGACGTCACCCACAATTGGGACTACGGCACCTCGCGGCAAGGTTATGCCGGCGTGATGGACGATCTGCAGCGGGCCCGTTCGCTGAACCCAGCCCTCGGCGTCGTCATCGTCAACGGCTACACCGACCTCGTCACGCCCTATCTCGCCTCACGCTACCTGGTGAACCAGGTCCCACCGCTCGCCGATGCCAGGCCCATCCGCGTCGATGTCGTGGAGGGCGGGCACATGATGTATTTCAGGCCGGACGGCAGGCGCGCGCTGAAGGAGGCGGCGGCGGAGCTCTACCAGGCAACGCAATAGGGTCGTGTCCTGATCGGCGGAGCGAGGCATCATCGCGACAGGCCGGTTTAGCGGCGGAGCGTGCCCTTCGGGGCGGTCGTGAGGTCACGAACTGGTGCCAGCAGCTGGCGGACGGCGCCCGGAGAGGGCTTCGACCGCGTCTTCGATGCCGACAACCTGCCGCTCGACGTCCTCCAGATACAGTCGCCCGGCCGCAATCCGGCCGTCGACGATCTCGAACAGCGTGACCCCGCGCATCTCGAAGGGCTGCCCGTCGCGGCGAGTGCCGGACCAATGCCATTCCGTCCAGGTCGTGTCACCGTCCTGGACCGAGCGCGTGACCGTCGCGTGGAAGTCAGGGATGCCCGCGAACATGGCCTCCCAGTTGGCGCGCATCTGGTCGCGCCCGACAAAGGCTCTGCCCGGATGGGCCGGCTGTACGCTGCGGTAGTTCTCGTGGATGAGTGCGGTGACAGCGTCGAGCTGGTGCGCGTTCATCGCCCTCACCAGTCGATCGATCACATCAGTCATCGGAATTCCCGGACTTATGCAGCGCACGCATTGGCGCACCCTCTCCTTAGTCCGCTGCCCGAGCGAGCCACGCCGATCAATCCGCAAGCCTCAAAATTACCTGATTGGGCTGTGGCCGTCCAGCATTGCAAGGCGCCGGACATGGGCTTGCTCGGCCCCGTCAGGTGGCTTTTGTCCATGCGAGCTGCAGGCCGTCAGCCTGTGCCCCAACGCAAGGCCGGAGCTGGCGTAGCGCCGCGCTGGCCATCGCCCGTATAGGCTGGTCCTGTTGGGCCAGGGGTTGGCTCAGCTCCAAGCAAGCAACGTCCGCAGGCCGGTGCCGCATGGCCGATGTCGCTGGCCGCCATCCTCGGTGCTGGCCGCCATCCTCTTGACGGGCGGCGCCTATTTCCTGTTTTCGGCGCTGGACGCCGCGATCAAGCTGCTGGTCGCCGGCGTCAGCGTCTGGCAGATCATGTTCTTCCGGTCGATCACGATCCTCGCCGCCCGCGCGGCGACCGGCGGGCGGCGGCTGAGCATTTCCGCAAACGGCTTCAGGACAACAACTGACGGAACCATGTCAGCAGGGGAGCGTAGACTGGGGCATGACCGATTCCCTCGACATGACTGACACATTGCCCGATGGCGCGGCCAAGGCCGCCGCCCAACGCACCGTGGGCATCGCTCTAGTGTCGGCCTCCGCCGTCGTATTCGGCCTCACCGGCGTGCTGACAAAATCGATCCATGCCGATCCGCTGACCATCACCTGCTGGCGCGGTTTCGTCGGCTCGATTCTGATCGCGCTCTATGTGCTGTGGCGGCGCAGGCGCTCCGGCGGGCGCGAAAGCCTGCGGCTCGGCTGGCGCGGCTGGCTGCTGGCCATCGAGGGCGCCGCGGCCAGCATCGCCTTCATCGCGGCCTTCAAGTTCACCTATGTCGCCAATGTCGCGGTCATCTACGCGACCTCGCCCTTCATCGCCGCGTTATTCGCCTTCCTGCTGGTGCGCGAAAAGGTCCGGCTGCAGACGATGCTCGCCGCCGCGGTGTCGCTCTGCGGCGTCGGCGTCATGGTGTGGGCGGGCTTCGGCACCGGTCATCTTTTCGGTGATGGGCTGGCGCTGCTGATGACCACCGGCAGCGCACTCTACATGATCATGGTGCGCGCCTTCCGCGACACGCCGGTGGTGTGGGCGGGCGCGGTCTCGGCCTTCCTTCTGTTCGTTTTCGGCTGGTTCGTCACCGATCCGCTGGCGGTTTCTGCACGGGATGCGCTACTGCTTGCCGCCTTCGGCGGATCCTTCGCGCTGGCCTCGATTCTCTGGACGGAGGGTTCGCGGCTGATCCCGGCACCCGAATCCGGCCTGCTCGGCTCCGCCGAAGTGCCGTTCGCGATCCTGTTCGCCTTCCTGTTCCTGGGCGAGATCCCACCGGTAGCCAGTATCATCGGCGGCGCGATCGTGCTTTGCGCGGTGTTCGCCCATGCCGGGCGCGACTGGCTGGCGGCAAGGCGGTCCGCCGCCAACTGAAAAATATTTTGCCGGTCATGGAACCATCATCCGACTGAGGCATTGTTGTTGTGGCGGGTCACCCCCAAGTCCCCCCAAACCCCTCGACCCGCCCTACTTAAAGCCGGCCCATTAGGTCGGCTTTTTCTTTGCGCGACGCTCAGCCCGGGATTGCCGAGGGTGCGAGCCCCTCGCCGAACAGCGCGGCCAGGTCCCGCGCCGGCCGGTCGGCCTCCGGCCGCAGCCGGATGGCGAACTCGGCCGTCGGAACCGGCGGCAAGCCAAGCTCGCGCGGCGCTTCGACAATGCCGGAATGGGCAAAGCGCGCCGTGCGCAGGGTCAGCGCGATGCCGGCATCGACCGCCGTGCGCAGGCCGGCGAGGCTGGCGCTGCCGGCGGCGATGCGATAGCGGCGGCCCGCCGCGTCGAGCGCCGCAAGCGCTGCTTCGCGAAAACCGCAATGCGGATCGAGCAGTGCCAGAGGTAACTCCTCTTCGCGCGCAGCCAGCCCTTTTTGCGAGCAGAGCCAGCGCATCGGCTCGCCGATCACCGCGACCTCGTCCGATGCCGGGGCCTGGCGCATGGTGATCGCGAGATCGAGCTGGCCGGCCTGCAGTGCCTGTGCAAGCTCGGCCGAGCGGCCGACGCGCAATTCGATCCTGACGCGCGGATGGCTGACGGCGAAGGAGCGCAGCAGCTCCGGCAGGCCACGATCGGCAAAATCCTGCGTCGTGCCGATGGCAACGCGGCCGCCGGCACGCGCGCCCTTCAGCGCCAGCCAGGCCTCGGTGTGGACGGCGAGGATGCGTCGGGCATGGCCGACCAGATCCTCGCCGGCGGGCGTCAGGCCGCGCCCGCGGCCTTGGGGAGCAAGCAGCGGCTCGCCGACGATCTCCTCCAGCCGCTGCATCTGCGCCGTCACCGCCGACGGCGAGCGGCCGACGACGGAAGCCGCATTCGCCAGGGAACCGCCATCGACGAAAGCAAGGAAGGTCCTGAGGAGGTCTGGGTCGAGCACTTGCATAATTCGATGATATCGAATCTTTTCTTCGAAACAATTCGATTTTTTTGATTCAATGATCGTGACATGGTTTCTTCCAACGGCGAGGAAGCGCCGCTCACAACGAGGAGAAAGAAAATGCCGATCATCAATGTCAGCGTCACCGGCAAGCCCGACGCCGCTTTGTCCGCCACTATCGCCAAGGAGGTGACCGAGATCACCGCCAAGCAGCTGCGCAAGGACCCGACCATCACCGCGGTCGCCATCAGCTATATCGATCCGCAGCACTGGTTCGCCGGCGGCAAGTCGCTGGCCGAGCATGATTCCAATACTTTCTGGCTCGACATCAAGGTGGTCGACGGCACCAACACCAAGCTCGAGCTCGAAGCCTATCTCCAGGCGATCTTCGCCGCCTTCGGCCGCCTGCTGGGCGGCGTGCATGAGGAGAGCTACGCCTTCGTGCACGAGGTTCCGGCCGCCGCCTATGGCTACGGCGGCAAGACGCAGGAGTTCCGTTTCATCAGCGGCAGGCTGAAGGCGGCGTAGCCCGGCGCCCTCTCCTTCTCCCCTTGTGGGAGAAGGTGGCCGAGCGAAGCTCGGTCGGATGAGGGGTGCTGGACGGATCGCTGCATCGACAAGATAAGCGCCGAAAATCGTTTGATTTTCTAGCGACCGAGTTTCTTCCAGCAGCCCTCATCCGTCTCGGCGCTGCGCGCCGATCCACCTTCTCCCACAAGGGGAGAAGGCCAGAGGGCACTCAGTCCACATTGACGTCGCCCGCGCTTGCGCTACCCTCTGGCTCCGAAGCGGCCGCTCAAGAGCCGCGACGTGGAGGACGTTGGGAGAGCGCGGCAATGATCCTGACCCTGGCGCTGCTTGCAGGCCTCGTCGCGGCGTGGTTGCTGATCGGCATACTCGAAACGATGCGGCTTGGCCTGCGCTTCACGCAGGCGCTGCTCTATGTGCCGTTCAAGCTCGCCTACCGGATCGCCGACGAGCGCATCCGCGTCGCCCGCAATGCCAAGGCGCCGGTCATCTATGTGATCTCGCATCAGTCGCGCTTCGAGCCGGCGCTGATGCTATCGCTGCTGCCGGACGACACGCTGCACATCCTCGACGATGCGTCGGCGCGCTCGCCCTGGCTGGAGCCATGGCGCGAGCTTGGCCGCACCATCGCCTTCAATGCCGAGCATGTCTTCGTCAGTCGCCGGCTGGTCAGGGTGCTGAAGGGCAAGGGCCGGCTTGCCGTCTATCTGCCCGATGCGGTCGAGCCTGACGTCAAATCCTTTCGCCTGTTCCGCGCCATCACCCGCATTGCCATGCAGGCCGACGCCAGCATCGTACCGATCTTCATCGCCGGCGCGCGCGACCTGCCGGTGTCGCTGACCCCGGCGGACCGGGCGCCGCGCCACTGGTTCCCGCGCCTCGCGATAAGCGTGCTGGAGCCTATGACGATCGCCGAGCTGGTGGCGCGCAACCCTGACCAGGCCTCTAACACCAACGCGCTGTTCGACCGCTTCGCGGAAGCCAGGCTCTTCGGCACCAATCTCGACCGCGGCCTGTTCCTCGCCATGCGCGACGCGGCAACCAGAGTCGGCGCCTCGCACCCGATCATCGAGGACGTCATCTCGGGCGCGCTCAGCTATCGCAAGATGTTCATCGGCGCGCGCGTGCTCGGCCGCCGCTTCGAGGCGGTGTCGGCGCCTGGCGAAGCGGTCGGGCTGCTGCTGCCCAACGCCAACGGCGTGGTGCTGTCCTTCGTCGGCCTCATCTCGGCCGGCCGGGTGGCGGCGATGATCAACTACACCGCCGGGTCGGCAAGCGTCACCGCCGCTGTGCGCACCGCCGTCATCCGAACCGTCGTCTCCTCCCGCGCCTTCATCGAGAAGGCCGGGCTCGCCGACATCGCCGAGGCGGTCGAGGCGGGGGGCGCCAAAATGCTCTGGCTGGAGGATGTGCGCCAGAGCGTGACGATGCTGGACAAGCTCGCGGCCGCGCTGCTGTGGCGTTTTCCGCTGCGGCCACAGGATGCGGCAAAGCCAGCGGTGATCCTGTTCACCTCGGGCTCGGAAGGCACGCCCAAGGCGGTGGTGCTGTCGCACAAGAGCCTGCTCGCCAACGCCATGCAGGCGGAGGCGCGCATTACCATCTCGCCCGCCGACACCCTGCTCAACGTGCTGCCGGTGTTCCACTCCTTCGGACTGACCGGCGGCACCATCCTGCCGCTGGTCACCGGCGTGAAACTGTTCCTCTACCCCTCGCCGCTTCACTACAAGATCATCCCCGAGATCGCGCGCAAGGTCGGGCCGACGATCATGTTCGGCACCGACACTTTCCTCGCCAATTATGCGCGCACCGCCAAGGACGGCGACTTCTCCAGCCTGCGCTTCGTCGTCGCCGGCGCCGAGGCGGTCAAGCCGGAGACGCGCCGCGTCTATCGCGAGCGCTTCGACGCATCAATCATCGAGGGTTTTGGGCTGACCGAGGCCGCCCCGGTCGTCGCCGTCAACACCGCCATCCATGGCCGCGACGGCACGGTCGGACGGCTGTTGCCAGCCATCCGCATGAAGCTCGAAGCCGTCGAGGGCATTGACGATGCCGGCCGGCTGTGGCTCGACGGGCCGAACATGATGATGGGCTACATGACCGCCGACCGGCCTGGCGAGTTGCAGCCGCTCAATGGCTGGCACGATACCGGCGACATTGTCTCGGTCGACCGCGACGGCTTCATCACCATTCGCGGCCGCGCCAAGCGCTTCGCCAAGATCGCTGGAGAGATGGTGTCGCTGGGCGCGGTCGAGATGCTGGTGCAGTCGCTGTGGCCGGAAGAACGCCACGCCGCCGTCGCGGTGCCGGACAAAAGACGCGGCGAGCGCATCGTGCTGGTGACCACGGCCGACGATGCCAGTCCGGAGGAACTACGCGCCTTCGGCAAGAAGGCGGGCGCGGCCGAACTGATGGTGCCCAATGACATCATCAAGGTGGAGGAGATCCCGGTGCTGGGTTCGGGCAAGACCGACTACGTCTCGACCCGCAGGCTGGCGATCGACCGACTGGGGCTGAGCGCCGCGGCCTAGCGCCTTAACCGATATCCGAAGGCGGCACCTTCTCGCCTTCGCGCATGGCGCGTTTCGAATAGGCGCGCACGGAAAGCGGCAGGAAGACCAGATAGCCGGCGACCGAAGCGGTCAGCGTGTACCAGGGGTAGGTCATCAAAAGCAGGACGTAGAGCACCACGGCGAGGATCACCGGCAACACCTTGTCGCCCGGCACCTTGATGCTTTTGCCCGAATAGACCGGCAGCCGGCTGACCAGCAGGAAGGCGACGAGCACGGTGAAGCCGGTGGCGACAAAGGCGGCGAGACGGGTCGGCTCAAGTCCCAGCCGCAGGAAATAGAGATAGAGCGGCAGCATCACCAGCACCGCGCCCGCCGGCGCCGGCACGCCGACGAAATATTCGCTTTGCCACAGCGGCCGGTCGGCCTTCTCGTCGTCAAGCACATTGAAGCGGGCGAGCCGCAAGCCGCAGGCGATGGTGAACAGCAGCGCCGCGATCCAGCCGAACGAGCCGGCGCGGTCGAGCAGGAAGGCATAGAGCACCAGCGCCGGCGCGACGCCGAAATTGACGATATCGGCCAGCGAATCCATCTGCGCGCCGAATTTCGATGTCGCCTTCAGCATGCGCGCCAGGCGGCCGTCTATGCCGTCGAGGAAGGCGGCGAGCAGCACCATCACCACCGCCGGCTCGAAGCGGCCCTGGAAGCCGAAGCGGATGCCGGAGAGGCCGGCGCAGATGGCAAGCACAGTGACGAGATTGGGCAGCACCATGCGCATCGGGATCTCGCGGATGCGCGGGCCGCCGCTGGCGTGCGCCTCGAATTTCTTGAAGGGCGCGCCCACGGCTCAGGAAATCCTGACCAGCGGCGTCGCCGCCGCGCCGCCGAATTCGGCAAGTACGGTCTCGCCGCCGACCGCCGTCTGGCCGACGGCGACGCGCGGCACGGCATTCAGCGGCAGGAAGACATCGACACGCGAGCCGAAGCGGATCAGCCCGAAACGCTCGCCGATCGCGATCGAGCCGCCGGCTTCGGCCCAGCAGACAATGCGCCGCGCCACCAGGCCGGCGATCTGCACGGCGGCGACGGTGCCGTTGGGGCTGTCGATGACCAGCCCGTTGCGCTCGTTCTCCGAGCTTGCCTTGTCGAGCTCGGCGTTGAGGAATTTTCCGGGCCGATGCTCGATCTTCGTGATGCGGCCGCGCACCGGAGCGCGGTTCACATGGCAGGAAAAGACGTTCATGAACACGGAAATGCGGGTCATCTCGCCAGAGCCGAGGCCAAGCTCGCGCGGCGGCACGGCCGGCCCGACCGCCGAGATGATGCCATCGGCCGGGCTCACCACCAGCCGGTCGTCGACCGGCGTGACGCGCTCGGGATCACGGAAGAAATAGACGCACCAGGCGGTCAGGATCAGCCCGATCCAAAACAGGATCGAGGAGAAATAGCCGAGGAAGAGCGTGCCTGCGCCAAAAGCGGCGATGAACGGATAGCCCTCGCGATGGATCGGAACGAGCGTATTCTTGATCGTGTCGACGATGCTCATCGGGCTGGGACGGTCCCTGTTTCAGGTCCGGCCTCAATAGCGGAAAGCCCCCCTGCCCGCAACGCAACATTGGGAGAGGTTGGGTGCGACGCCGGCACGGCGCGCAGCCATATTTTTTGCCTATGCTGTCGGAACTCGACCTTTCCGCTCGTCCTTGGCTAGACAACTCGACCAGGGAGCCCGCCAAATGCCATCGCCGAAATCGTCTGCAATTGACGCCAAGGTCATCACTGAGGGCCTCGCCTTCGGCGAGTCGCCGCGCTGGCATGAGGGGCGGCTGTGGGTCTGCAATTGGGGAACCGGCGAGATCATTGCCATCGATGCCGAAGGCAACAGCGAAATCATGCTCAAAATACCGGCCACCCTGCCCTATTCGATCGACTGGCTGCCGGATGGACGATTGCTTGTCATATCCGGCCGGGAAGGCTTGTTGCTGCGGCAGGAAACGGATGGAACGCTCGTCACCCATGCCGATTTCAGGCCGCTGTCGAACAGCCCGTGGAACGAGATCGTGGTCGACGGGCGCGGCAACGTCTACGTCAATGGCGGCGGGCCGGCGCCGGCGGCGGGCCAGCATTTCGGACCGGGCACCATCGTCCTGGTGACGCAGGACGGGGAGGTGCGACAGGTGGCCGAGAACATCGCCTTCGCCAACGGCATGGCCGTGACGCTGGACAACCGGACACTGATCGTCGCCGAATCCCACGCCAACCGACTGACCGCTTTCGATATCGCGGCCGATGGCAACCTTACCAACCGCCGTGTCTGGGCAGATCTCGGCAACGATTATCCCGATGGCATATGCATCGATGCCGAAGGCTGCATCTGGTACGCCGACGTGCCCAACCGGCATTGCGTCAGGGTGCGCGACGGCGGCATAAAGCTCGACAGGGTCGAAGCCGATCGCGGCTGCTTTGCCTGCATGCTCGGCGGGCCTGACGGCAGGACACTCTACATCACGGCTGCCGAATGGCGTGGCTTCGAGCACATGATCAGCGACGCCCGCACCGGCCAGGTGCTGAGCGTCGCCGCACCCGCGCCAGGCGCGGGCTGGCCCTCCTACAGTTCGGGCAGACGCTGATAGTTGGCGATATCCGCCCGGACACCCAGCCGGGCGATCGTCTCCTGCGGATTGAAGGCGATGCGCTCGTGCGCGACCTTGACGATCGGCACTACTTTGTCGACCGCTGCCTGGCTTTCCCATTCGACGATGGTGACGAGGTTGAACTCGCCCGGCCCGGAGAACTGCTCGAGCAGGAAATCCTGCACGAAGCCCTCCTGCCGGCGCAGCAGTTCATGGGTCATCCGGACCTTGCCGATGATCTCCTCGCGGGCTTCAACCGGGACGACGAACTTATCGACCCGGAACACGCTGCCATTGCCTTGATTTTTATTGCTCATTTCGATCTGTCTCCGTTTGGGAAAAGCTCATTTCTCAGGGGCTCGGAGACGGTTTGCAAGCTCAAGATAGGTTGAGGTCAAGGGGAAATTTTGCGCCGACTTCCCCTTCTCCTCCTGTGGGAGAAGGTGGATCGGCGCGCAGCGCCGAGACGGATGAGGGGTGCTGGAAGCACCCCTCATCCGTGGCCTTCGGCGACACCTTCTCCCACAAGGGGAGAAGGAAGAGGCGCTAACTGACCTCCGACGTCCTTCTCCGTACGATGACACCCAGCTCGTCGCTCTCGCGGGCGACGCGCAGCCTCTCCTCGGCCTCGGTCGCCTCGCGCTGGCGGTCCCACATCGAGGCGTAGAGGCCATCCTTGCGCAGGAGCGCGGCATGAGTGCCGCGTTCGGCGATCTGGCCGTCCTTGAGCACGATGATCTCGTCGGCCGAGATCACCGTCGACAGGCGGTGGGCAATGACGATGGTGGTGCGGCCCTTGCTGACCAGGTCGAGGGCTGCCTGGATCTCCTGCTCGGTCTGGGTGTCCAGCGCCGAGGTCGCCTCGTCGAGCATCAGGATCGGCGGGGCCTTCAAAATGGTGCGGGCGATCGCCACGCGCTGCTTCTCGCCGCCGGAGAGCTTCAGCCCGCGCTCGCCGACCATCGAGCGGTAGCCCTCGGGCAGTTTCTGAATGAAGGGGCCGATCTGGGCGAGCTCGGCTGCCTTGCGCACCTCCTCCTCGCTGGCCCCGACGCGGCCATAGCGGATGTTGTAGGCGATGGTGTCGTTGAACAGCACGGTGTCCTGCGGCACCATGCCGAGCACCGCGCGCAGGCTCTCCTGGGTGACGTCCCTGATGTCCTGGCCGTCGATCAGCACCTGTCCGGACTGGACGTCGTAGAAACGAAACAGCAGCCTGGAGACGGTCGACTTGCCGGCCCCGGATGGGCCGACGATGGCGACCGTCTTACCCGCCGGCACCTCGAAGGAGACGCCCTTCAGGATCTTGCGGTTCGGATCGTAGGAGAAATGCACGTCGCGGAATTCGACCTTGCCTGCGCCGACCACCAAAGGCCTGGCGTCCGGCCTGTCGACGATTTCCTGCCGCACGTCGAGCAGGTCGAACATGTGCTCGATGTCGGTCAGCCCCTGGCGGATCTCGCGATAGATGAAGCCGATGAAGTTGAGCGGCACGGAAAGCTGCATCAGCATGGCGTTGATGAAGACGAAGTCGCCGACACTCTGCGTGCCGGCCTGCACTTCCAGCGCCGACATGCACATGACGATGACGGTGCCGAGGCCGAAGATGACGCCCTGGCCGAAGTTCAGCCAGCCGAGCGAGGTCCAGGTGCGGGTGGCGGCGGTCTCATAGCGCGCCATCGAGCGATCGAAGCGCTCGGCCTCCATGGCCTCATTGGTGAAATACTTGACTGTCTCGAAGTTGAGCAGCGAGTCGATCGCCTTGGTGTTGGCGTCAGTGTCGCTGTCGTTCATGTCGCGACGGATCGAGATCCGCCAGTCGCTCGCCTTGACCGTGAACCAGACATAGATCCAGACGGTGACAGCGACAACGGCCACGTATTTCCAGCCGTAGGTGAAGGCGAAGATGCCGGCGGTGAGCGCGAATTCGAGGATGGTCGGCGCCGTGTTCAGCATGATGAAGCGCACGATCGTCTCGATGCCTTTGGTGCCACGCTCGATGATGCGCGACAGGCCGCCGGTGCGGCGCTCGAGATGGAAGCGCAGCGACAGCTGGTGCATGTGGACGAAGGTGCGGAAGGCGAGTTGGCGCACCGCATATTGCCCGACACGGGCAAACAGCGCGTCGCGCAGCTGGTTGAAGCCGAGCTGCACGAGGCGGAGCACATTGTAGGCGACGACCAGCATTACCGGCGCAAGCAGGAAGGACGGCAGCGGCGGCGGCGTCTTCGCGGCGCCAGCCAACGCGTCGGTCGCCCATTTGAAGAAATAGGGGCCGGCCACCAGCGTCACCTTGGCGACAACCAGGAGCAGCGTCGCCCAGGTGACGCGCGCCCTCAGGTCGGCCCGGTCGGTCGGCCACATATAGGGCCACAGATTGCGGAGTGTCGCGAGGGTCGAGGAATCGGAGACGGTTTTTCCGGCCATTCTTTTTGCCTTCTTGTTCTAGCCGACGGAGCAGCAGGATTTGACCAGCGCCGAGAGCGACGCCGAGACATCGGCGAGCGCCGCGTGGTCGACCTCGTAGCGCGAGCGCTGGCGGTCGGGCTCGAAACGGACCAGCCCGGCCTCGACCAGTATCTTCAGATGTTGCGAGACGGTGGACTGGGCGAGGTCGAGATGGTCGACCACCTCGCGGCAGCAGCAGGAACGGCTGGCGGCGAGATGCCTGAGGATCTCGATGCGTGCCGGATGCGAAAGTGCCGCGAACCGCGCCGCGACGGCGCGGCTGTCCGGGGCGCAACCGGGCGGAGCGCCCACCAGGGTGGGTTCAGTCAGGGATTCGGTCATCGTTCATCGGCGATAGACGATGAACGATGCGAGGGCAAGCTAAGCTGGTGGGTAGTATAACGCCTGCGCACTGCAATGGAGGCAATTTCCGGAGTTGGCGCGACAGCGCTCCCTCTGCCCTGCCGGGCATCTCCCCACAAGGGGGAGATTGGCCAATCGCCGAATTCCTACTGCGTCTTCGTCGGCGCCGTCGTCATCTGGTCGCCCATCGCCTTCATGTCGGCGTCCTCGCCTTCCTTCGACTTTTGCGGGACCTTGAACACCTGGCCCGGCCAAATGCGGTCAGGGTTGCTGATCTGGTCCTGGTTGGCGAGATAGATGGTGGAATAGCGCACGCCGTGGCCATAGACGCGGCGCGAGATCCGCCACAGTGTATCGTTGCGCCGGATGATGACGGCGTTATCGGCATGTTCGAGCTTGGGCGCCACCGTCTCGGGGGCGTCGGGCGTCGCGGCAGCCACCTTGGCCGGGGCTTCGGCGCCAGGAGCAGCAGCAGGCGCTTCGGCCGTCGTTGCAGGCGCAGCGGGTTCGGCTGCCGGGGCAGCAGGCGCTTCGCCCGCTGTCGCGGGCGCGGCTGGTTTGGCTTCGGCGGGCTTTGCCTCCGCCGGCTTGACCTCGGCCGGCGCCACGGCGGCGACCGACTCACCCGGCTCGCGCTCGAAGGGCACGGCGGCGCGGGCCACCACCTTCACCCCGTCGGCATCGAGCGCATCGACATGGATGGTGTAGCTGCCGACCGGAATGTCGCGCGCCGCTTCGACCAGGAAATGGCCGTCAGGCGAGGTCTGGGCGTCGCCGAGCAGTATGTCGTTGGCATAGGCACGCACCTTGCGGCCGGGATCGGCCGTGCCGGCGACGAAGATCTTGTTGCCGTCGATCTCGACCGCCTCGACGACGATCTTGGGCTCGCCCGCCGGTGCCGCCGGCGGCGTTGCCGGCGCAGCGGGCGCTGGTGCTGGCGCGGCTTCAACCGCGGCCGGCGCGGCCGGAGCCGTAGCGGCGGGCGCTTCGGCCGCCGGAGCGGCCGCCTGGTCGCCAGTGGCGGGTGCCGCGGGCTTCGTCTCCGGTGCCGGGACGGTAAGCAGTTCGGACGGCTTGCCCGGTTCCTCGACCATGGCAAGCACCTGGCCGGCTGGGCTCTGCGGGATCGAGACGACGGCGGTCTGCACCGAGGCGGTCACCACATCGCCGGTCGTCGAGCGCAGCGTGATGGTGTAGTCGCCGGGCTTCAGCGGATCGTCAAGGACGACGGCGAAGGCGCCGTCCGGACCGGCAACGGTCGAGCCGAGCACGGTCGTGCCGTTCAGGATCTCGACCTTGGAATTGGGCGCCGCATTGCCGGCAACGACTATCGAGCCATTGCTTTCGACGCGCACGACATCGAATGTCGGCGCGACAGGCCCGGCTGCGGCGGGTGTCGTGGCAGGCGCGGCGGGGGCTTCCGCCGGGGCTGCGGGAGCGGATGGCGCCGCGGGTGCCATCGCGTCGGTGGCTGGCGCCGGCGCGGCTGGCAGCCGCCCCTCGGTGCCCTGATCGGCCGCTTTGGTTTCCGCCGGTTTGGTCTCGCCCGGCGCCAGCGCCGCGATCTCGGCCGGCGGCGTGCGATTGAGATAGGGATCGAGCGCGCCCGACACATAGGCAGTTCCCACCGCAGCGATGGCGCCGCCCGCGGTAAACAACAACGCCTTCAATGGATTAATTGCCATTTTTGACTGCCCCTTAGCCACCTAACGCCGGTCTAGCGTGTTTTAGCGAGTCCCACAAGAAAAAGGGCCGGCCAAGAAAAAGCCTGTCCCGGGCTTGACCATGTCTGCCGTCCCTATCACCAATCATCGGCATGAACACGATTCGATCCGTCTGCGTCTATTGCGGTTCGTCTCCAGGCCGCGATGAAACCTACGTCAAGGCCGGCCACCTGCTCGGCCGCTCGCTCGCAAAGTCGGGCCTGAGGCTGATCTACGGCGGCGGCACCAAGGGCATAATGGGCGCCGTCGCCGAGGGCGCGCTCAAGGCCGGCGGCAAGGTGACGGGCATCATTCCCCGCTTCCTCATCAACAGGGAAGCAACCGAGACCGCGCTCGACCGGCTCGACGAGCTCGTGATCACCGACAATATGCACGAGCGCAAGCACAGGATGTTCGAAAAATCCGACGCCTTTGTGGCGCTTCCGGGCGGTATCGGCACGGTCGAAGAGATCGTCGAGATCATGACCTGGGGCCAGCTCGGCCATCATCGCAAGCCGATCGTCTTTGCCAACATCAAGGGGTTCTGGGATCCGATGCTGGCGCTGCTCGACCATATGGGCGGTGAGGGCTTCATCCACACCGCGCACCGGGTGAAACCGCTGGTGGTCGCGGACCCCGAAGCGATTGTCGCCGCCATCATGGTGGCCGGCTCGTCCGTCGACGCGCCGACGGAAGGCGTGCAGTCGGTGATAGACAAGATGTAAGGCAGTAGGGAATAGGCAGTTGGCAATAGGGAAAGACAGCCCCTACTGCCTACTGCCTACGTAAGCGCTGCCTCAAACCGGCAGCGCTTAAGAGCCGCCGCCACCGAAAATGCGACGAAAAAGGCCGCCTCGCCCCACGCCGCCATAGCGCTGGGGAAGAGGGCGTGCGAGCAGGAACTGCTCATGGCCCTCGACAGTCTCGGTGCCGCAATAGCTACACTGCAAAGACCGGGCCAGGGGAACGATCTCCCTTAGCACGGCCAGGAACCCTTCTCCATCGATCGGCACGCTCTTCATCATCCGGAGTTCGCGGGAGAATGTCTCCAGTCCTAGAAAGCGATAGCCGCGCTTCTCCAATTCGGCGCGCAGCCTGGCGAGAGAGGGCTCGGCGCCCCAGAACTCGAAGCGCGTCGGCCGGATGCGGGCATCCGGGGCGATTTTCAGACCGAGGTCGCCAATCGCCTCGGCAGGAAGAATGAGCGGCGCCACGGCGGCAAGTGAATGTTCCTCAAGGTTGAGTGGGAAGGCCAAGGCCTCGGCGGCTGTGCGGGCTACCTCCTCGAAACCGGCGATGTCCTCCGTCGTGAAGTAGAAATCGCGGCGCCCCTCGCCATGCTGTTCAGCGATATAGCAGGCTGGGCAGCCTGCGGCCGCCAGATCCTCGCAGAGCCTTTCGAGGAAGGCGTAGTTCCGACTCGATCCCTTGGGCGTCAAGAGAGCGTCGCGCGGCATCAATTCGTTTGCGCGCGGGGTGAGCTTCAGGAGCAGGATCGGAAGCGACGCTGCAGCACGCAGAAGCGCCATGTTCACCCGCGTGTGAATGAAAAGCTCGCCGCCATCGGGGCGGTAGCGCACCAGGCCACGATGCGGTTCCGCCTCGCGGATGACCTCCTCCGTTTTTTCGTCCGATACCTGTTCGCCGGTGATATCGAATTGAAGCAAAGTCATCGCCTAGCCCTCGCCTCCCGGATCACGTCGCGGTAGGGGCCATCTTGCCAGTTCGCAGCGCCTCAGCCCAGACCTCACGGCCGGGCGTTCTGCATCGCATTTGCGGGACCTTCGGCCGCTATTTCCTCGCCGCCAGCGGCCCGACCGCACGACAGGACGAAGCCGAGTGGCCAGGTGATGAAGATGCCGAGAAGCGGACCGTGGTTGGCTTCGGGCGTGAAGATGACGAGGCCGACGAAGCCGCCAAGAAAGCCGATGATGCCCAGTATCGCGCCCCATTTGAGCATCGGTTCCCCCATCGCCTGCCGATCTACTGCAGCTGATTCCCGTCTCGGAACCAAGCCCTCGAATTGGCGTTGCCTCAGAGAACAGCAACTCAGGAGATCGTCATGCTGCGAGGCGCACTGCACTGGCTCATCGGGATTCCGCTGCCTATCATTCTCATTCTTTGGCTGCTCGGCTATCTGCACTGACGGCCACGCGGGCACGGATGGTGACTCGCCAATCGTGGCAAGCGGCGGTTGCGTGCGCGGCGTGCAACGTCACGGAACCGTCACATGAAACCGGGGCAGCCCGTGCTAGAAACATCGCCGGCCGCAGTTACGCGGCGCTGAAGTCGAAGACCCGGCGAAGCCTCCATGAATATTGCCCTCGCTTCGGAAGAGAACGCCCTGTCGCCCTATCTGCCCGATGAGCAAGGGCTGTTCTTCCTCTATCATTTCACCGCCGACGGCCTGCGCACGAAGGACGCGGCACAAGCGCACTGGACCTGGCGCAGCTACCAGATCTCCGACATGCGCGCGCGCCAGGCGATCGCCAACGAGCAGGCTTTGCCCGCCCCCGTGCGCGAGGCCTTCCTCATCGCCAGCCATGGCTGCCATATCGACCTTGAGGACGACTGGCTCTATGGCGACCTGCCGGACCTGCGCCATGACTATTCGGCCGAAGCGCGTGGGCTCGGCCATTTCCGCTTCGCGCTCAACGACAGGATGCTCATCGGCGCCCGCAAGCAGCCGCTGCAGTCGGTCGACGCGATCCGCAAGGCGGTCGAGAACGGGACGCGGAAATTCCGCTCGCCGGCGGAACTGATCGAGGCCGTCATGGGCCAGTCGCTGGACGGCATGGCGGCCGAGCTCGGCGGCCTATCCGAGACGCTCGACGGCATCGAGGACCGGATCGTGTGCGACGCATGGCAC
The DNA here is from genome assembly GCF_003952505.1 of Mesorhizobium sp. M4B.F.Ca.ET.058.02.1.1. Taxonomy (NCBI): domain Bacteria; kingdom Pseudomonadati; phylum Pseudomonadota; class Alphaproteobacteria; order Hyphomicrobiales; family Phyllobacteriaceae; genus Mesorhizobium; species Mesorhizobium sp. M4B.F.Ca.ET.058.02.1.1. Next base: position 2,069,146 of record NZ_CP034450.1, read on the forward strand.
AGCGAGCGGCAAGCGCTGGTCGACGCGCGCCGGCAGCTCGTGGTGATCCACCGGCAGATGGCGACGCTGACCAGCCTGTTTCGGCATCTCGACCATTCGCACCGCAACGACCTGCCCGATCCGGTCAACGACATGGCGGCGCGGCTCTCGCACCGGGCGCACACGCTCTATCACGACGGCGAGCAGTTGCAGGCGCGCACGCGGCTGCTGCAGGACGAGTTGATGGCCAAGCTGACGATGCAGTCCAATCAGCTGCTCTATATCCTGTCCGTTATGACGGCGGTGCTCTTGCCGATGACCATCATCTCGGGCCTGTTCGGAATGAATGTCGGCGGCTTGCCGCTGCTGGACTCGCCGATCGGATTTTGGGTGGTGACGGCGGTGTCGCTGCTCGTCGCTTGCGCCGTCTATCTGTTCGTCAGGCGGCTTGGGCGCGTGTAGGACCGGATCCTTCCGGCCGAGGAGACCATACTCCGGGATTTTGGGTTGTGGTACACAACTCGGAATCGCGGATGCTTCGGCCAGCATCCCGTTTCGATGAGGATGCGCATGGGGTTCGCCAGGAAGCTCAGAACATGGCTCGGGCTCCGCCGAGACAAGACCGCGCTGCCGCCATTTGCGTCCGTTGGCCGTTGGACTTATGGCGTCGAGTCAAAAATGATTTACGGCTGTGGAGCGCACTCCTCGCTCAGGATCGGCGCCTTTTGCTCGATCGCCAATGAAGCGCTTTTCATGTGCAGCGCCAATCACCCGACATCATTCGTTTCCACCTATCCGTTCAAGGTTCGTGTGACGAGGGAGGAGCCGGATGGATCGGACCTGCTCACGAATGGCCCCATCGAGATCGGCAATGACGTGTGGGTCGGGCGCCGCGCCATAGTCATGCCTGGTGTCAGGATAGGAGACGGTGCCGTCGTTGGCGCTGGAGCCATCGTCACCAAGGACGTCGCTCCCTACGCGATCGTGGCCGGCAATCCGGCCAGGCTTATCCGCTACAGGTTCGACGCGCACCAAATCGAAAGCCTGCTTGCGATCCGGTGGTGGGATTGGAGCGACGAGAAAATCCGCGCCGAGCAGCCGGCGTTCTTCGGTTCCATCGACGCCTTCATCGCGGCCCACGCAGCGCCTGAAGCGGCTCGCGCGGGTTTGGGGCCTACGCTGGCGCCCGCAGGTCCTCGATGACAGTGCCGGCGGCGGCGACCTCGGCCTCGTGGGCCGGTTCACGCCAGGTCTCGGCGAGGGCCGCCGCGTACCATTCGCGCATAGCAGGCAGGTCGAGCAGCCGCTTGGGATAGGCGGCCGCGGCGCCTTCGAAAACCAGCCCATAGGACTGCGCCCGAAACGCCACCGGGGCAAAGAAGGCATCGGCGGCGGTGAAGCGCTCGCCAGCGAGGAACGGACCGCCGAAGCGGGCCAGGCCATCGTTCCAGAGGTCGCCGAGACGGAAGAGATCGTGCTTCAGGGCGTCGGACATCGCAAACGGCTCGACGCTGAGGCCGCAGCTCATCGGGCAGAGATTGCGCAGCGCGATGAAGCTCGAATGCATTTCGGCGGCCGCCGATCGCACCCAGGCTCGCGCCTTCGCGTCCGCCGGCCATACGCCCTGATGGCGCTCGGCCAGATATTCGACGATGCTGAGCGAATCCCAGACCGCCCAGCCGTCATCGACCAGGCACGGCACGCGGCCGTTCGGCGAGAACACCCGGTAGAGGGTAAAGCTCGATCCGGTCGGGAACGGGGTCAGCCGCTCCTCGAACGGGATGCCGAGCTCTCGCATCAGCACCCAGGGCCGCAGCGACCATGAGGAATAGTTCTTGTTGGCAATGTGCAAGACGTACACCGGGCATACTCCTTGTTTTGACGCAATTCCGGACGGAAAACCGCTGCGCACTTTTCCTGGAATTGCTTATCTTGCCGCGGGGACCGCCTGGCGCCCCTTGAACATCGACCAGCTGTACATTGCCAGCGCCGCCCAGATCAGGGCGAAGGCGATTGCCTGCGTCCTGCCGAACGGCTCGTCGAAGACGAGCACGGCGATCAGGAACACCATGGTCGGCGCGATATACTGCATGATGCCGATGGTGGAGAGGCGCAGCAGCCTGGCGCCGAAGGCAAACAGCAGCAGCGGCACCGCGGTGATCGGGCCGCAACCGATCAGCAGTGCGGTGTCGGAACCAGTGCTGGAGACGAAATGGTCCTGCCCGGTGGCGATCAAGTAGCCGATATAGCAAAGCGCCGGCACCGAGAGCAGCAGCACTTCGAGCAGAAATCCCTGGCTCGGGCCGATCGGCAGCGTCTTGCGGAAGAAGCCGTAGGCGGCGAAGGAAAATGCCAGCGCCAGCGACACCCAGGGCAGCTTGCCGGCCTCGATGGTGAGCACGGTCACCGCGATGGCGGCCAGCGCAACCGCCGCGATCTGCAGCCGGTCGAGCCGCTCGCCGAGCAGCAGCGCACCGACGACGACTACCACCAGCGGATTTATGTAGTAGCCGAGCGCGGTCTCGACGGTGCGGTCGACCGCGATCGCCCAGACATAGATCCCCCAGTTGACCGAGATCAGCGTCGCCGTCAGCGCCGCCATGGCGATGCTCTTGGGCGAGCGGATCGCGGCCTTGAAATCGGCGGTGCGACCGGCCCAGACCAAAACGCATGCGGCGATCGGCACCGACCAGACGATGCGGTGGCAGATCACCTCGATCAACGGCAGATGCGCCACCGCCTTCATGTAGAAGGGCAGCAGCCCCCACAAGAAATAGGCGCCCAGCGCCAGGAAGAAGCCGCGGCGGGCCTTGGCATCTGCGTCAAGCTGAGCTGTCTCGGTGACCATGGCCCAACGCTATGGCCCAGCCGGCCATGCAAGACCATCACAAAATTATGATGGATCAATGGACTTTTGGTGATGGTTCAAGCGGTTGACTTCGCTCCAGGTGCCGAGACTGAGTGCCAACTCAGTGCTGGGCGGGTTTCTCGACAAGCTCGAAGAAAAGCCGGTCGGGTGCCCCCTCATCGTGCCTGAAGCCGGTCAACTCTGCCGCCAGATCGAGAGGAATGTCGAAGACATAGTCGACATCACCTTCCTTGTCCTGCTGTGAAAACGCTCGCTGCCGCAGGGTTTCAAAGGAGGCTGGAAGATCTCCCGTGGTTTGGAGATCGCTGACCTCCTTGTCGCCGCTGTGCCAAACCCTCCAGATATTCTTACCGGCGCTCCAGAGCTCGGCGCGAGAAAACATCGTGTGTTCCTCGATATGCACGACGACCAGTTCCCTGCCCTGCGAGAACGCCGACAGGTAGCTGTCAGGAGGATTGGGAAAGCTGCAGTAGCCAAGGATGATGATCGCCCAGTTCTTGTCGCTGCGATAAGCATTCACCGGCGAATCGAAATCGTCCGATGAACCGCCGACTTCCCTGCCGAACAAGGCCGCGGCTTCCTTGATCCCGTAGCCCCGGAAGCCAAACCAGCTGATCGAAGAGCCCAAGCGCCTACTCCGCCGCCACCAGCCCCGCCATGTCGCGGTTCTTCATCAGCTTGTAGATGATCGAATCCATCAGCGCCTGGAAGGAGGCGTCGATGATGTTTTCCGACACGCCGACCGTCCACCAGCGGGCGCCGCTGGAATCGTGCGATTCGATCAGCACGCGCGTGATCGCTTCGGTGCCGCCATTGAGGATACGCACCTTGAAGTCGGCAAGCTCGAGGTCGCCGATCTCGTTCTGGTACTTGCCGAGGTCCTTCCTGAGCGCGATGTCGAGCGCATTGACCGGGCCATGGCCCTCGGCGACCGACATCTTCTCCTCGCCATCGACCATCACCTTGACGATCGCCTCCGACACCGTCTTCAACTGGCCGTTGGCGTCGAAGCGACGCTCGACCATGCAGCGGAAGGAGGTGACATTGAAGAACTCCGGCAGGCCGTGCAGCATCTTGCGAGCGAGCAGCTCGAAGGAGGCGTCGGCGCCCTCATAGGCATAGCCCTCCGCCTCGCGCTCCTTGACAACGGCGATCAGCGCATCGAGCCGATGGTCATCCTTCGGCACGTCGATGCCGCGCCGCTTCAGCTCGGCGAGGAAATTGGCCTTGCCGCCCTGGTCGGAGACCATGACGCGGCGGCGGTTGCCGACGGCTTCCGGGGGCACGTGCTCGTAAGTCGCCGGCTCCTTGGCGAGCGCCGAGGCATGAATGCCGGCCTTGGTGGCGAAGGCGGAGGCGCCGACATAGGGCGCCTGCGCTTCCGGGGCGCGGTTGAGCAATTCGTCGAAGGCCCGCGAGAGCCTCGAAATGCCGGTCAGCGCTTCAGTCGAAATGCCGGTCTCGAAACGATCGGCGAAGGCCGGCTTCAGCGCCAGCGTCGGGATGATGGAGATCAGGTTGGCGTTGCCGCAGCGCTCGCCGATGCCGTTCAGCGTGCCCTGGATCTGGCGCACGCCGGCCTCGACGGCGGCCAGCGAATTGGCCACCGCCTGCCCCGTGTCGTCGTGGGCGTGGATGCCGAGATGGTCGCCCGGAATGCCGCCGGCGATCACCGTCTCGACAATGGCGCGCACTTCCGACGGCTGCGTGCCGCCATTGGTGTCGCACAGCACCACCCAGCACGCGCCGGCATCGTAGGCGGTTCTCGCGCAGGCCAGGGCGTAAGACGGATTGGCCTTGAAGCCGTCGAAGAAATGCTCGCAGTCGACCATGGCTTCCTTGCCGGCGGCGACCGCCGTCTCGACCGAGACCTTGATCGAGTCGAGGTTTTCCTCGTTGGTGCAGGCGAGCGCGACGCGCACATGATAGTCCCAGCTCTTGGCGACGAAGCAGATGGCGTCCGACTTCGACTGCACGAGCGCCGCCAGCCCCGGATCGTTGGAGGCCGAGACACCTGCCCGCTTGGTCATGCCGAAAGCGACGAATTTTGCCTTGGCCGTGCGGTTCTCCTGGAAGAAGGCGGTGTCGGTCGGGTTGGCGCCGGGATAGCCGCCCTCGACATAGTCGATGCCGAACTCGTCCAGCAATTTGGCGATGGCGATCTTGTCCTCGACGGAAAAGTCGATACCCGGCGTCTGCTGGCCGTCGCGAAGGGTGGTGTCGAAGAGGTAGAGGCGTTGCTTTGTCATCGTTCTGTGGGCGCTTGAACACCCCCCTCTGCCCTGCCGGGCATCTCCCCTCAAGGGGGAGATCAGCAGTTCGAATGCCGCGCCACAACCTGCAGCGTTGAAAATTTGCGAAAGCCGCGACGAAGGCCAATCTCCCCCCTTGAGGGGGAGATGTCCGGCAGGACAGAGGGGGGTGCTGCGGGCTGTCATTTTTTCCCCGCAAACCCATCTGTCGCCCGGATCAGCCGGTCCAGGATCCCTGGTTCCGAATAGGCATGGCCGGCGCCCTCGATGAGGTGGAAATCCGCCTTCGGCCAGGCCTTGTGCAGCGCCCAGGCGTAGCGCGCCGGGCACGGCATGTCGTAGCGGCCGTGAACGATGGTGCCAGGGATGTCCTTCAGCTTCCAAGCGTCGCGCAGCAACTGCCCCTCCTCGAGCCAGCCGGCATGGACGAAATAGTGATTCTCGATGCGGGCGAAGGCGACGGCAAAGTCGTCCTCGCCGAACTTGCCGCTGGTTTCAGGCTCCGGCAAGAGCGTGATCGTCTCGCCCTCCCACAGGCTCCAGGCGAGGGCTGCCTCGACCTGTGCCTTGCGGTCGCTGCCCACCAGCCGCTTGCGGTAGGCGGCCATCATGTCGTCGCGCTCCGCTTCCGGGATCGGCGCCAGGAAGCGCTCCCACTTGTCGGGGAACATCTCGGAGACGCCGAACTGATAGTACCATTCGAGCTCGGCGCGGGTCAGCGTGTAGATGCCGCGCACGACGAGTTCGCTCACCCGCTCAGGATGCGTTTCGGCATAGGCGAGCGCCAGGGTCGAGCCCCAGGAGCCGCCGAAGACCAGCCATTTGTCGAAGCCCGCCATCTCGCGCAGCCGCTCGATGTCGGCGACCAGATGCCAGGTGGTGTTGGCCTCGAGCGAAGCGTTGGGCGTCGACTTCCCGCAGCCGCGCTGGTCGAACAGGATGACGTCGTAGAGCTTCGGATCGAACAGCCGCCGGTGTTTCGGCGAGATGGTGCCCCCCGGACCGCCGTGCAGGAACACGGCGGGCTTGGCGCCCCTGGTGCCGGAGCGCTCCCAATAGACCCTATGACCGTCGCCGACATCGAGCATACCGGTCTCGAACGGCTCGATCTCGGGATAGAGCGTACGCAAGCCACCACTCATGACTGTCATAGTTTCAAGCCCTGCTGCGGCCAGTTGGCCGTCTCGTGATCGGGATGCTGGAAGGAGATGATCTGCTCCTGCCGTCGATAGAAGTCGGGGTCGTCGAGGACCGGCGCCTCGAATATCTTTTCCACCCAGGGCAAGCGGACGGCGTAGTTGACCTGGATCAGCGGCGCGAGGTCCGAGCGGTCGTCGAAGGCGCCGATGGCGATCTCCAGCGCGCCGGGCTGGCGATAGGTCAGCGGCGTGCCGCAGCGGCGGCAGAAGCCGCGATCGATGTTGACCGAGGACTGGAAATAGCTCGGCTCCTCGTGGGTCCATTCGACGCCGTCCTTCGGCACCGTCACCAGCGCTCCGAAGAAATTGCCGAACTGTTTCTGGCACATGCGGCAATGGCAGATCGACGGGCGCCCTAGCTTGCCGTTGATGCGGAAGCGCACGGCGCCGCATTGGCAGCCGCCGGTTCGAACTTGATCGGTCATGGTCTTTCCTCCGGCGGCCATTGGTCGGTGTCGTGGTCGGGGTGCTGATAGGAGACGAGCTCCGCCAGATAAGGCGCCGAGCCGATGTCGGCCATTGTCTCCTCACCCGGCAATTGCGGGACGGAATCGACGTAAGGCAACTTCGCCTCGGTGCCCCACTGGATGGTGGGCGCGATGCCGGCCGGATCGTCGAAGGTGGCAATCGCCAGCGCCATGCCGTCGGGCGCCTCGAAGGACAGCGGTGTACCGCACTCCGCGCAGAAGCCGCGCCATGCTGCGCTGGAAGAACGAAAGCGCTTGGGCTCGCCGCGCGTCCATTCGACCTTGGCGCCGCGCACCGAGACCAGCGGCAGATAGAAATTGCCGCTCGCCTTCTGGCACATGCGGCAATGGCAGATCGAGGCATCGCCCAGCGCGCCCTCGACGCGGAAGCGCACCGCGCCGCACTGGCAGCCGCCTGTGTAGACTGGCCGGTTGTCGAGGCTCATGGCTGATCACTCCGGATCATGGCAGACCGCCTCTACATTGTTGCCGTCGGGATCGAAGACGAAGGCGCCGTAGTAGTTCGGATGATAATGCGGGCGGAGCCCCGGTCCGCCATTGTCCCTGCCGCCGGCGGCAAGGGCCGCTGCATGGAAGGCATCGACCTCGGCGCGGCTGCGCGCGGTGAAGGCCACATGCTGGTGATCCTTCGGCTTGTCCTTGCCCGAGCTCAGCCAGAACACCGGCCGGTCGCGGCCATAACCGCCGACCTTGGCGCCGCCGGTGTATTCTGTGGGCACCATGTAAAGCAGCGAAGCGCCGAGCGGCGCCATCGCCTTGTCGTAAAAGGCCTTCGAGGCGTCGAAATCGGAAACGGTGATGCCGAGATGGTCGATCATAAAACTGCCTCCCTTGCTGGTTCGCGTGCCGGCCTATCGGCGCCGGCGAGGCCAGCCTCGATCACGATGTGCTGGCAGACATTGTCGATATCGCGGATGACGTCGTCGTTCCAGAAGCGCAGGATGGTCCAGCCGAGCGCTTCAAGCCTGGCTGTTCTTGCTGCGTCAGATGCGGAAACTTCATGTGAAGCGTGTTGGGAGCCATCCAGCTCAACGATCAGCTTTTTGGTTGGACATGCAAAATCGACGATGTAGCCAGCTATCGGCATCTGACGGCGGAACGCCAGCCCCATGAGTCGGTGTACGCGTATTGCATTCCAAAGCTTGAGTTCGGCATCTGTCATCTGCTTGCGCATCTTGCGCGCATTGCCGCGATTGATGGGAGATACGCGATAATGGGTCATCGCGAGGCACCCCCCTCTGTCCTGCCGGACATCTCCCCCTCAAGGGGGAGATCAGATGTCGCCACTGCTTTCGCCAATCACCCACCTCGCAAGACGAACGCCGTCGGCGGAGCTGCCAATCTCCCCCTTGAGGGGGAGATGCCCGGCAGGGCAGAGGGGGGTGCTTGGCGCCACCCTCACCGCTTCACCTCCCAGGTGGTGATACGCTCGCCGGTGACAGGATCCTTGCCGTCTTTCAGCTGCACGCCTTGCGCCAGAAGCTCGTCGCGAATGCGATCGGCCTCAGGCCAGTTCTTCTCGGCGATCAGCGCCAGACGTTTGGCGATGGCCTTGGCGATGGCCGCCTCGTCCACCTCGGCCGTGCCGACATCGAAGCCGAGGAAGGCAAGCGCGGCCTTCAGCGACGCGGCGGCGGCGTTGCCTTCCGCGGCCTCGCTGGCAAGCAGCGTCAACTGCTGGAAGGCGGCATAGGTGGCGAGATCGTCGGACAGCGCCGCAACGACCTCCGTCGGCAATTGCCCGGCCGCCGGCGCGAGATCGGCCGCGCGCTTCCATTTGCGCAAGGTGTTTTCGGCCTCTTCCAGCTTGCGCACGGAGAAGTCGATCGGCTCACGGTAATGCGTCATCAGCATCGCCAGCCGCAGCACTTCGCCCGGCCATTTGCGGCCGCCAAAGGTCTCGGTCTCCAGCAGCTCATGGATCGAGTAGAAATTGCCGAGGCTCTTCGACATCTTCTGGCCCTCGACCTGAAGGAAGCCGTTGTGCATCCACACGTTGGCCATCACCTCGGTGCCGTGGGCGCAGCGCGACTGGGCGATCTCGTTTTCATGGTGCGGGAAGATCAGGTCGAGGCCGCCGCCATGGATGTCGAAGACCTCGCCGAGATAGGCGGCCGACATCGCCGAGCACTCGATGTGCCAGCCGGGCCGGCCCCTGCCCCAGGGGCTTTCCCAGCCGGGCTCTTCCGGCGAGGACAGCTTCCACAAAACGAAATCGCCAGGATTCTTCTTGTGCGCGTCGACGGCGATGCGGGCGCCCGCCTGCTGCTCGTCGAGATTGCGCTTGGACAGTTCTCCGTAGTCGGGCATCGAGGCGGTGTCGAACAGTACCTCGCCCTCGGCTTCATAGGCATGGCCGCGCTCGATGAGTTGCCCGATCAGCGACAGCATGTCGGCTTTGCCGTCGGCACGGGGGGCGACGAACTCGGTGGCGCGTGGCTCGAAGGTCGGCTCGAGGCAGCCAAGGGCAGCGACATCCTTGTGATACTGGTCGGCGGTCTTTTCGGTGACGTGGCGGATCGCCTCGTTGAGCGACAGCTTTCCCGACGCGATCTGGCTGCCGAAATCACGCAGCGCCCGGGCATTTATCTTGTCGTCGACATCCGTGATGTTGCGCACATACGTAACGTGCTCCTCGCCATAGAGTTGGCGCAGCAGACGGAACAGCACGTCGAAGACGATCGCCGGCCGCGCATTGCCGATATGGGCAAAGTCGTAGACCGTCGGGCCGCAGACATACATGCGCACATTCAGCGGATCGATGGGGACGAAATCGTCCCGCGTCCGCGTCAGCGTGTTGTAGAGGCTGAGACCCTTCGATGCGTTGGACATGCGTGCCCTCCCGGTCCGTTACTGTCTTGGATGGAGCCGGCCCGCGCCGAGGCGCAGATCGAGCTCCAGCCTGCTGGCCGGGGCGTTTGTCCAATCTGGGGAAAGATGAGGCGAAAACGTCCGGACCAGCGCGAGGCTAGCCAATAATGCAAATGCCACAAATGGCGAAAAACGTTTTCATGCGCGGCTTTATCGCCCTGGCGAGTGTTGCCGTCAAGTCGCAACTTTGAGCAAACGAGTCGCCGGGTCACAGCTTATGAGACAGTGAAACATTTTATTAAACATGTCGGCACAGTGATGAAACTTTCGCCGGCTAGATCGCCAGGCGTCACGATTTGGTCGGAATCGGCCATCAAACGCGGACACAGAAATGTTACCAGGGAAGAGACCAATGCCACGAAGCAAGCAGGAACCGAGCCGAGCCAAGCAACCGGCGCTCGCCAACCAATACAGGGCTATCGGACCGGCCGCGATTGTCGCCGCCCTTCTTCACACCGCGAAGAAGAAGAAGCCGGCGCAGAAGTTCATCTCGCCGCGCGCTGCCTGAACAGGCACGCAGCCGGCGCTGGGCGCCGGCGATGAGGGCGCGAACAAGCGCCTGGAAATGAAGGCCTCCACAGTCTTCGCTAGAATAGCGTCATCTGACTGTCGTCCGCGCCGGGCTTCTGGCGCCTGACCTTCCCGGGTTGCGGCCCGACAATGCCCCGCTCCTGAATCTCCGGCCCAGTGTTGGTGACCTTGTTGACAAGGTCGGAAACCGGAATTGCCTCGAAGAAATCAGGGTGAGCCGGCCGCAACAGGTCGAGCACATCGCGCGGCTCCTGCGTGCGGCAATCCAGCCAGCGGGCGAAGTCGCGCTCCTCGATCACCACCGGCATGCGGTCGTGGATATGGGCGATGCCCGAACTGGCACGGGCGGTGAGGATGGCGCCGGTGTCCATCTCGGAGCCGCCCGGCTCGGCGTAGGTCTCGATCAGTCCGGCAAAGGCAATGAGCCCACTATGCCTGGGACGGATCCAGTAAGGCTGGCCCGCGGCACCCGCGCCGGCTTGCTGCCATTCATAGAAGCCGGAGGCCGGCACCAAAGCGCGGCGATGGCGCATGGCGGTCTTGAACGAAGCCTTCTCCGCCGCCCCTTCCGAGCGGGCATTGAACAGCAGCGGGAATTCCCGCGTGTCCTTGACCCAAGCCGGGATCAACCCCCAGCGCACCAGCATCGCCTGCCGGTCCGGCAGGTTGGAACCCGGCGCCCTTGGCGGACCCGCAAGCGCCATCAGCACCGGCTGCGTCGGTGCGATGTTGTAGCGGGCCGGAAACGCCTCCAGCTCCGCCAGGCCGAGAAAGGCGGCGGTCTGCTCCGGCGTGGCGGTAAGGGCAAAGCGTCCGCTCATGGCTTTGACTCTTCGATCGGGATCGCCGTGAAAGTGGCGATGGAACCGCAGCACTGTAACCGCTAGAGCTGTCCGGTCCATAACCTCAGCCAGCAACTGACGCGATTCGAAGCGCATGAACGAGGCTCGCAAGATCATACCGGCCGTTTCCGTCGCGATCGTGCGCGGCGACAAGGTACTTCTGGTCAAGCGGGCCCGGCCACCGTCGCAAGGGCTCTATGCCTATCCGGGCGGCAAGGTCGAGCCTGGCGAGTCGCTGGCGCAAGCGGCGGCGCGCGAGCTCGAGGAGGAAACCGGGTTGCGGGCAGATGGCTACCGCCCGCTGCGCGATATCCACATCGATGGCAGCGGTGAGAATCACGCGGTCGACTATCTGCTGACGGTGTTCGGCGCGGCTTACGCCGGCGGCGAGCCGGTGGCCAGCGACGATGCCGAGACCGCGGCGTTCTATACGCTTGCCGAGATGGTAACCATGCCGCTGGCGGGAGACGTTTTCGAGGTGGCGGAGGAATTGCTCGGGTCTCAGAAAAATACAGGAGCGTAGGGCCGCGAAAATCGCCTTGCAGGCGACAAAATGTTTCGCCACAAAGCCTTATCCTCGCCACGACAAGGTCCCGATGACCCGCGCCTCGCCTCTCCTTGCCGCATGCCTTGCCGCCAGCATGGCGCTGACGGCTTGGCCGGCGTTCCCCGCCGAGGCGCCGTTCGAACCAGGGCTGATGCGGTTGGCGGAAGTGCTGGGATCGCTTCATTTCCTGCGCAATCTCTGCGGCGAGAAGGGCGACCAGTGGCGGGTCGAAATGGAAAAGCTGCTGGCATCGGAAAACCCCGACCCTGAGCGGCGGGCCCGCTTCATCGCTTCGTTCAACCGCGGCTACCGTTCCTTCGGCGGCACCTATACGCAATGCACGGCCTCGGCTACGGAAGCCATCAGCCGCTACATGAAGGAAGGCGAGACGCTGTCGCGCGACATCGCCTCGCGCTACGGCAACTGACGGCATCCGGCCTCCCGCCCCCTCGCCACCCACAGGTTTTCAGAACCAGCGCTTGTCTATGCCGCCATCTTGGTGCAATCCTTATGTTGCACTTCTGCAACAGCGTTAACGAAACGTTACGGTGCGGATGTGAAATTAACTCAAACTGAAGGTTTTGGTGCCGCTCGCCGGCCTAATCGGCTAAGTTTGGAAACTATCGAACGCAGGCTTTTGCAACGCGACGGATTTTGTCGGGTATGACCCCAAAAATGTCGTATTTACAAACGGTTACTCAAGCCCGCGTGTGAAAGGGACAGCCCAGGCCCGGTCCGCACAAAGGATCGCCGCATGAACAGGGTGGACATCGCAATGGAACATGCCGTCAACGACATCGACGCGTTGGTCAGGGAGGAGAAGCGCCTGACCGCCGTGGAAAGCCATAGCGAGGCGTGGGCGGAAGGGCTGTCGGCCGGCATCGAGCCGGAAATCATCGCCGAGGCAGCGCTTGAAACCGCGTTTGGCGAGATGCTGCGCGCAAATGGCGAAACCTCGGCTCTTGCCCTGCTCGATCGCATGCGTGAAAAGGTGATCGCCGGCGCCTTCGAACCGGAGCGGCTGAAGCACTGAGCCCGGTTCTTTGACGGCGGCGCGCCGTTTGGGCATCATTGCATCAAAGGCACCCAACCGGCCCGAGCAGCCCGGCGGGCTTGGGCACATGGAGAGGCAGGCGGTGAATTTTTCGACCTCAGGCCAGCCGCGCGGCCTGGTTTTCAGCCTCTGGCTTGCCGCCTTCTGCGCCGCGATTCCGCTGGCGCTCAGCCTCACGATCAGCCCTGCCCATGCCCTGAGCGAGATCAAACGCGAGGACCTGCCCTCGCCGGCGACACCATCGGCCGATGACGACATGGCGCCGCCCGGCAGCGCCGTGCCGATGCCCGATCCGCTCGGCACGACCCCGCCCGCCACCAGCCAGCCGGGCAACGCGCCCGAGGAGAGCCAGCCGGAAGGGCCTGCGAACGACGGCGGTACCGCCAGCCCGAACTCCGACCCGGACGCACCGCCGCCGGAAGTCGTCTACGACCTCGCCAAGCTGCCGGAACCGGTCAAGCGCATGCATGATCTGATCGTCGAGGCCTGCCGGAGCGGCGACATCGAGAAGCTCAGGCCGCTGATCGGCAAGGGCGATTCGATGACACAGCTGTCGCTGGGCGACATCGAGGGCGATCCGATCACCTTCCTCAAGGGGCTTGCCGGCGACTCGGAGGGTCAGGAAATCCTCGCCATCATGGAAGAGGTGCTGAGCGCCGGCTACGTCCATGTCGATGCCGGCACGCCGCAGGAACTCTATGTCTGGCCGTATTTCTTCGCCCTGCCGCTCGACAAGCTCGACGCCAAGCAGCGGGTCGAGCTGTTCAAGATCGTCACCGCCGGCGACTATAACGACATGAAGCAGTTCGGCGCCTACATCTTCTACCGCGTCGGCATTACGCCGGCCGGCCAGTGGATGTTTTTTGTTGCCGGAGATTGACAATCCGCACGTTTAATTTCTTCCGCATTTCACCCTAGCGGCATTGTCCATAACCTCGTCGGCATAGAAGTAGAAGTTCATGAAGTCTTCGGTGATGCCCATGGCTTCGGCGGTCTCAATGCATTCTTGCACGGCTTCTCCAGAGCCTTTAGAGGCAGCCAGGCATGCTCTTACTTTTTTGTCCCCAGGTTGAGCAATCTCCGGTGACGACAAGCGATGCATCAATCGATCATCGCTTCCACGGCTGCCGCGGCCAAAAATCTTCATTTGAAGCATCAATGATACTTTATTGCGATCCATATCATATTTATGCAAATCGTCCAGGACAATTGTCCCGTTCTCTATATATACTTCAAATATTTCTGTAGGACTTACTTCACCAGTCGCCACTCTATGCCAAATAGAATGAAATGCTTCATCGCAGTCACCTGCTATAACCATGTTTTTGAACGCCATTTCGTCGAAATCCGAATAATTCGTTTCGAGATTTCGCGCCAGACTCTGCGTTCCGAAACCATACCAGCCGACCACTGTGGCCAGCGCGGAGACATGCAAGATTTTCAGGAGCGCATATTTGCCGTTCATGGAACGCATCTTCCGTTATCTCCATTGACGGAACTGCAGTACCCCACCGTTCGCCGTGGAAAGAGCGGAAAATCCAATGTGGCGGAATAGCTACCTCGCCAGCGCCTCGGAGAACTCCACCGCCCTGCCCTGTCCAGGCGTAACGATCTCGCCTTCCCACATGACGCGTCTACCGCGCACGATGGTGCCGACCGGCCAGCCGGTGACCTGTTTGCCGTCATAGGGCGTCCAGCCGGCCTTCGAGCCGGCCTGCGCGTTGGTGATGGTCTCGCGGCGCTTGAGATCGATGACCGTGAAGTCGGCGTCGTAGCCGGCGGCGATGCGGCCCTTGCGCGCCATGCCGAAAATGCGCTGCGGACCGTGGCTGGAAAGGTCGACGAAGCGCTGCAGGGTCAGCCTTCCGGCATTGACGTGGTCGAGCATGATCGGCACCAGCGTCTGCACACCGGTCATGCCGGATGGCGAGGCCGGATAGGGCTTTGCCTTCTCGGCGAGCGTGTGCGGAGCGTGGTCCGAGCCCAGAACGTCGACGATGCCTTGCGAGATGCCGTGCCAGACGCCGTCGCGATGGCGCGCGGCGCGCACCGGCGGGTTCATCTGGATCAGCGTGCCCAGCCGGGCGTAATCATCGGCGGCGAGCGTCAGATGGTGCGGCGTCGCCTCGCAGGTCGCGACATCCTTGTGCTGTTCGAGGAAGAGGATCTCTTCCGCGGTCGAGATATGCAGGACGTGGATGCGCGCGCGCGTCTGCCTAGCAATGCGCACCAGCCGCTCGGTGCAGCGCAATGCGGCGATCTCGTCGCGCCAGACGGGATGCGAGGAAGGGTCACCCTCGATCCTTTCGCCCAGCCGCTCCCGCAGCCGGAATTCGTCCTCCGAATGGAAAGCGGAACGGCGGCGTGTGTTGCGCAGGATCGAGGCGACGCCTTCGTCGTCCTCGACCAGCAGGTCGCCGGTAGACGAACCCATGAACACCTTGATGCCGGCCGCGCCCGGAAGCCGTTCGAGTTCGGCGACGTCTTCGGCATTGTCGCGGGTGCCGCCGATCCAGAAAGCGAAATCGCAATGCATGCGGCCCGTGGCGCGCCGCACCTTGTCGGCAAGGGCGGCCTCGCTGGTGGTCAGCGGGTTGGTGTTGGGCATCTCGAAGACAGCGGTGACGCCGCCCAGCACGGCCGCGCGTGAACCGGTCTCCAGATCCTCCTTATGTTCCAATCCCGGCTCGCGGAAATGCACCTGGCTGTCGACGACGCCGGGCAGGATATGCAGGCCCTTGCAGTCGATCGTCTCGCCGGCGGAAGCCTGGCCGAGATCGCCTATCGCGGCGATGCGCCCCGCCCGCACGCCGACGTCGCGAAAACCCTCGCCGTCATGGTTGACCACCGTGCCGCCTGTCAGGATGAGGTCGTAGGTGGTGGCCATGGGCGTTTCGGTCTCTTGCGGGGGAGTGTCAGGGGCTTACGTAAAGGCTGACCGTTTTGCAAGATCAGGCTCAATTTCCATCCATGCCCTTTGCCCTGCTGAAAGACCGCGCCCTCATTTCCGTGTCAGGCCCGGACGCCGAGCATTTCCTGCAGAACATTCTCACCACCGACCTCGACGCGCTCAATCCCGGCGAAGCGAAGCCCGGCGCGCTGTTGACCCCGCAGGGCAAGATCCTGTTCGACTTCCTCATCTCGCGCACCGACGAGAATGGCTTCCTGCTCGAATGCCGAGCCGATGTCGCCGACGATTTCGTGCGCCGGCTGATGCTGTACCGGCTAAGAGCCAAGGCCGAGATTGCCAAGCAGGATCAGGTGCTTGTTACCGTCAAGTGGAACGAAGATTCAACCGCCTCAGATTCCGATTCAACGACGCACGCCGATACCCGCTTCCGTAACGTCGCGGTCCAGCGCAGCTATGGCGCCGCGTCGGATGGTGGCGACGCCGGCGCGTGGCAGGCGCTGCGCATCGCCAACGGCATTGCCGAAAGTGGAACCGACTATCCCCTCGGCGACGCCTTCCCGCATGATGTGCTGCTCGACGAGACCGGCGGCGTCGGCTTCAGGAAGGGCTGCTATGTCGGCCAGGAAGTGGTCTCGCGCATGCAGCATCGCGGCACTGCCAGGCGGCGTGTTCTGATCGCTTCCGCGCAAGTCCCCCTGCCCGGTCCAGGCACGGAACTGACGGTCGCCGGCCGGCCTGTCGGAACGCTTGGCTCGACCGCCGGCGCGACCGGCCTTGCGATTGCCCGCATCGACCGGGTCAAGGCGGCGCTCGACGCCGGTCAGCCGATCATGGCCGACGGAGTCACAGTTTCGCTCGCCATCCCGCCTTTCGCCAAATTCGGCTTTCCGCAGGACGCCGCCGGCGTGGAGGAGGCCTGATGGCCGCCGATCGCGCCGGGGCGCCGCCGCGCGCCTGGCAGCGCATGCTGTCAGGCCGGCGCCTCGACCTGCTCGACCCCTCGCCGCTCGACATCGAAATCGCCGACATCGCGCATGGGCTTGCCCGTGTGGCGCGCTGGAACGGCCAAACCAGCGGCGAGCACGCCTTTTCGGTCGCGCAGCATTCGCTGCTGGTGGAGGCGCTATTTTGCGAACTGGTGCCGGCGGCCTCTGCCGACGCGCGGCTGGCGGCGCTGCTGCACGATGCGCCGGAATACGTCATCGGCGACATGATCTCGCCGTTCAAGTCGGTCATGGGCGGCTCCTACAAGGATTGTGAGTTGCGCCTGCAGCGCGCCATCCATCTGCGTTTTTCGCTGCCGGCGGACCTCGGTGCCGCCTTGCGCAAGGAGATCAAGCGCGCCGACCAGATCGCCGCCTACTACGAAGCGACGCTGCTTGCTGGCTTCTCCACGGCGGAAGCGACCGAGTATTTCGGCCGGCCACGCGGTTTTTCCATCGAGCGCTTGGACTTCACGCCACGTTCGGTGACCTGGGCGCAGACGGCTTTCCTGAAGCGCTTTACGGCGCTCGAAGCGAAGCGTCCGTCTTTCGTCGCTGCGAATTCCACGACGTGAAAGAATGCTGCCGCGCGAGAGGCGCGGCAAGTTTGGCGTAATCTGCTACTGTGCTGGCGCGGCCTGTCAGTGAATGGCACCTCTGCTCGACCCTAGATTGGGCTCAAGCAAGATGAGAGGCAATCATGTTTGACAGACAGAAAAAGACAGCGCTCGTGACCGGCGCATCCTCCGGCATGGGCAAGGAAATCGCCAAGCGCCTGATTCAGGACGGCTTTCAGGTCTATGTGGCCGCGCGCCAGATCGACAGGATGGAAGACCTCGCGGCGCTCGGGGCACGCCCGTTGCGCATGGACATTTCGAAAGGCGCGGAGATCGACGCGGCTGTCGCCAGCGTCCTCGCCGAAGTCGACAGTGTCGACGTGCTCGTGAACAATGCGGGGTTCGGTCTCTACGGGCCGGTCGAGGATATCGGACTCGACGAAGCGCGCTATCAGTTCGAGGTCAACGTCTTTGGTCCGGCCCGGCTGACGCAACTTCTGCTGCCGGCCATGCGCAAGAAGAAGGCCGGCACGATCGTCAACATCACCTCGATGGGCGGCAAGATCTATACCCTGCTCGGCGCCTGGTATCACGCGACGAAGCATGCGCTGGAGGGCTGGTCGGATAGCCTGCGGCTCGAACTCGCACCCTTCGGCATCAAGGTCGTGGTTGTCGAGCCTGGCCTGATCGAAACCGCATTTGGCGATGTCGTCGCGGCCGGACTGCTGAAGCGATCAGGGGCTGGCGCCTATGCGAAGGTGGCCCAGGTTGTGGCGAAGACGACGAAAGCGAGCTACGGCCATGGCCGCGGCAGCGATCCGCGCGTCATCGCCGATGTGGTCTCGACGGCCGTCAGGTCGGCCAGGCCGCGGACGCGGTACGCCGCCGGCAAGTACGCGAAAATGATGATCGGCATCCGGAGATGGTTGGGCGATCGCATGTTCGACCGCCTGATCCTAAGCCAGATGCGGTGAAGGAAAGAGCATGAGCGGAATACCGGCTGACAAATGCAAGGTGCCACGCGCATTCTGGCACGCCGTGGAACGTCTCGGCGTGCCTGCGTCCGGGGTGTTGCGGCAGGCCCGGCTTCCCGCCACCCTTCACCTCAGCGAAAAAGCCTTTGTCACCACCGCTCAATATTTCGCGCTCTGGCGGGCCCTTGAAGAACTGTCCGCGGAACCGACTCTGGGCATAAAGCTGGTCCAGGCCGCCGACACCGCAATCCATCCACCCTCCACGCTGGCCGCCTTTCACGCGCGAGATTACCGTGACGGCATAGCCCGCATCGCGCGCTTCAAGCGGCTCTGCACGCCCGAGCAGCTGAATGTTGCCGAATCGGCCGGCGAATGCACGATAAACTCCGAATGGCTTTACGCCACGGAGCCGGCGCCCGCGATTGCCACCGACGTCGCCTTTGCCATGGTCGTCGAACTCGGCCGACGGGGAACGGGACAGCATCTTACGCCCTGGCGTGTCGAACTCACGCGTCCCGATCCTGAGAGCCACGTACACCGGGACTACTTCGGATGTCCGGTCCGCTATGGCGTCCGGCGCGACCTGCTGGTCCTGCGGTCCAGCGATCTCGATCGCCCTTTTCCCGGCCACAACCCCGAGCTTCTTGATATCCTCACACCGGCGCTCGCTGCAGCGCTGGGCGAGCTTCTGGCAAAAAGCTCCGTGGCCGAGCAGGTGAAGATCGTTCTGAAGAGAAATCTGGCGAGTGGGAGACCAGAGCTTTCCGACATCGCGCGTGAGCTTGGAACGAGCGAACGCACGCTGCAGCGGCGAATCACCGAGGAAGGAACGAGCTTCCGCGAGCTTCTGGTCGAGGCGCGACAGGAACTCGGCAGGCAATTACTATCGGATCCAACGGCCGACATTGACGAGGTCGCCTGCCTGCTCGGTTACCAGGATGCGAGCTCGTTCTATCGCGCATTCCGGGAGTGGGAGGGCACGACCCCCAACCGCTGGCGGGAACTCAACTTCAGCGGCCTGAAACGGGCGGCTTCCGACAGCCTCATGCACTAAACCGGTGCTGCCCCGAGTTCGCCTTTGTCGTTGGCGTTCTCCGCAAATGCATTGGCGCCCTCTGTTACTGTGCCGTGCACAAGCAGCCGCTATCCAGATCCTCGTCGAATTCTCACTGGCTTCTTCCGAGGACGTGGATGCAGAACGATTTCTGGATGTTTTTTCGGTCCTGGCTTGCCGCTCCGCTCCGGGTTGCGGCAATCGCACCGTCCGGCAGCGCGCTTGCCAGGATCATGACGCAGGACATCACTTCCAGAACCGGTCCTGTTATCGAGCTTGGGCCCGGCACCGGCGTCTTCACGGCAAAACTGCTCGAGCGAGGCGTGCGGCCGGAAGACCTCACCCTCGTCGAATACGGCGCAAATTTCGCGCGGCATTTGGAAACCCGTTTTCCGCGGGCGCGCGTGCTTCGCATGGACGCCGCCCGCGTGGGGGATATCAAATTCCGCAATGAGGCATCCGTCGGGGCGGCCATCAGTGGCTTGCCGCTGCTGAGCATGCCCGACCACAAGGTGATAGCAATCCTCGACGGGGCTTTCGCGCATCTGAAGCCTGGCGGGGCATTCTACCAATTCACCTACGGTCCGCGATGCCCGGTCGCGCGACCGATCCTTGAGGGATTAGGCCTCAGCGCAACGCATATAGGACGCACTATGCTGAACGTTCCGCCGGCGGCGGTCTACCGGATTGTGCGCCACCCAGCGAGGGCGCCAAGGGACAGAACCGTTGCAACGGTCACCCCATAGATCGGGCTGAAACGGCCTCCCAGGACGAGCGCTTCACGGCGCTCGAAGCGAGGCGTCAGGCAACGGTTACGCTGCATTCCGCCAGCTGAACAAACGCTAAATTAACCGGAGACTACCACAGTAGCCGGTCAGTTCACGGTCCGCAGGCGCGAATATGCCCGTCGCTCAGGTCAAGGCTGGTTCGCCCGCGCGCAGGCGCCGCGCGGCGGGCATCGGCCCGACAAAGCGTATCGAAGACGAATTGCGCGAGCAGAACGAACGCTTCTCGGCTGCCGTCGAGAACATGTCGCACGGCCTGTGCATGTTCGACGCCGACGAGCGGATGATCATCTGCAACCGCCACTACCTCGACATCTTCTGCCTCGACCCCGCGATCGTGCGGCCCGGCATACGCTTCTTCGACATCCTCCAGCACAGCGTCGAGATCGGCGTCGCCTCGCACAGCGCGGCGGATCTCTACGCCATCCGAAAGCCCTATATCGACGGGGCGAAGCCCTCGACCTATGAGGAAACGCTGTCGGATGGCCGCATCATCGACATCTCGCATCGGCCGCTGGCTTCGGGCGGCTGGGTGTCGATCTACGAGGACATCACCGTGCAGCGGCGCGCCGAGCTGGAGCTGAAAGAGCAGCATCGTCGCTTCGACGCAGCGCTGGCCAACATGTCGCAAGGCCTGCTGATGTATGACGCGGACGGCAAGATGATTGTCCGCAATGAGCGTTTTCTGGAACTCTACAACGTGACCGCCGCGGATTTCCCGCTGGGAACGACCCATCGTGACGCGCTCGAACGGCTGGTGGAGCTCGGCATCTATACGAAGATCGATGTCGATAGCGAAGTCGCCAAGACCGAAGCCTGCCGGAAAGCGGCGAAAATACACTCGACATACCGCCACCTTAGCGATGGCAGGACGCTTTTGGTCACACGACGACCGATGAGCGGCGGCTGGGTGGCAACTTTCGACGACGTCACCGAGCGCCAGCTTGTCGAAGAGCGCATGACCCATCTCGCGCATCATGACACGCTGACCAACCTGCCCAACCGTTCGATGTTCCGCGAGCGCCTCGACAAGGCCTTGAGCGAGGCGACGGTCGCGCCGATGGCGATCTTCTCGCTCGACCTGGACCGCTTCAAGGCGGTCAACGACACCTTTGGGCACCCGGCCGGCGACTGGCTGCTCAAATGCGTGGCCGAACGGCTGCAGCGCTGCCTGCGCAACGAAACGGATGTCGTCGCCCGCTTCGGCGGCGACGAATTCGCCATCATCCAGTTCAACGTCAAGGGCGCCGACGACGCCGAAAGGCTGGCCAAGCGCATTGTCGAAGTCATCGGCAAGCCCTATCGCGACAAGAGCCGCGACATGCATGTCGGCATTAGCCTTGGCATCGCGCTCTACCCCAACGATGGCAAGGATGCCGACACGCTGTTGAAGAATGCCGACATGGCGCTTTATCGCGGCAAGAGCGAGGGCCGCAACGTCTACCGGTTCTTCGAGCCCGGCATGGATGCGATGGTGCGGGCGCGGCAGGTGCTCGAAACCGACCTCGAGGCAGCGCTGCCACGGCACGAGTTCGAGCTGGAGTTCCAGCCGATCATGAACATCCCCTCCGGCGAGGTCGTCGGCGCTGAAGCCCTGATGCGCTGGCATTCGCCGACGCGCGGCCGGGTGTCGCCCGATGATTTCATACCGGCCGCCGAGGAAACCGGGCTGATCGTGCAATTGGGCGACTGGGCGCTGCGGAAGGCCTGCACGGCGGCAGCGGGCTGGCCGCATGCGATGCGCATCGCCGTCAACGTCTCTGCCGTGCAGATCAAGAGCGGCACCTTTGCCCGCAGCGTGATTGCGGCGCTGGCCTTCTCCGGTGTGCCGGCCGACCGGTTGGAGCTCGAAATCACCGAAACGGTGCTGATGGACGAGAGCGACACTGTGCTGAAGACGCTCGGCCAGCTGCGCGATCTCGGCATCCGCATCGCGCTCGACGATTTCGGCACCGGTTACTCCTCGCTGGGCTATCTCCGGCGCTTCCCGGTCGACAAGATAAAGATCGACCGCTCCTTCATCCGCGACATCGATAACCGCGACACCGCGGCGATCGTGCGCGCAGTGATCGGGCTCGGCGCGCAACTCGGCATCACCGTCACCGCCGAAGGCGTCGAGACAGAAGCGCAGCTCGACATGCTGCGCGAGGCCGGCTGCGTCGAGGCGCAAGGCTACCTGATCGGCGTGCCGTCGACGGCGGCGGAGATCAACCGGCTGCTGAGAACGGGGACGGCTCTGCGCCGGTCCGGATGAAGGAGAACGCTCAGCGTAGCGTCTCGATGTACTTTTCGTGGAAGCTGACATAGCCGGGCTCAATCAACTTGAGATGGCGCTCGATCAGCCCGTGGAACTCCGGCAACCGATGGAATGGCACGCCGGGATAGGCGTGATGCTCGGCATGGAAGGGCATGTTCCAGGCAAGCTTGCGCACCAACCAGTTGGTCAGCGTCGTCCTGGTGTTCTCCAGCATGTTGGCGACGAAGGGGCAACGGCCGTGCTCGGCGAGCAGATAGAGCCTGAGGAACGGCTGTCCGAGCAGCGCCGGCAGGATCCAAACGTAAAGCAGCACCGTTGCCTTGAACCAGAGCGCGAGCAACAGCACGGCGGCGTAGACGGCGATCATGGCGCGCGCCTCGGCGCGCACCTTCGGACGCCCCTTCGGGGGCACGTAGCTCTCATGGCCACCACCAGTCGCGTTGGTGTAGAGCGTCTTGAAGTGGCCCCACCATACCGGGAGACCCGAAACATGGACGATGTATTGCCGCAGGGTTTCGGGCTTCGGAAAGGCGAGTTCCGGGTCGTTGTCCGGATCCTGGGTGAAGCGGTGGTGGGCGAAATGGAAATAGCGGAACCAGTCGGCGGGCAGTACGATCGCCAGGCTGCACAGCCGCGCGACGGCATCGTTCAGCCACTGCGTCTCGAAGGCGGTGCGATGCACCGTCTCATGCAGCAGCGTGAACAGGAAGACGATCAATATGCCTTGCGGTAGCATCAGCAACGGCCAGAACGGCACCTTGGCGGCGATCAGGCCTCCGAGCAGCAGGATGGCGTCGAAATGGGCAGCGAGCTGAATGAGCCCCGGGCCGTCCGACTTGCCGGTCAGGCGACTGCGCTCCTCATTGGTAAGCGATGCGATGACGTCGCGATGGTCCATGGTTCGTTCCGGCTGCTCGACTTTGTTCACGCACATTAGCCACAAAGAAACCTTTCTAAAAATGAGGATTTCTGCAATCTAGATAAGTTCAACTTATCTTATGGATTGCCCGTGGCCACGCTACCCTCACTGAAAGGACTGCAAGCCTTCGAGGCGGCGGCGCGCGCCGGGAGCTTTGTCGCGGCTGCGGAAGAGCTGTCGATCTCGGCGGCCGCGGTCAGCCAGCTCATCCGCACCGTCGAGGCGCAGATGGGCCGCAAGCTGTTCCATCGCGTCAACCGGCGCGTCGTGATGACCGAAGCCGGCGTGGAGATGCTGCCCAGGTTGACCATGGCCTTCCAGGAGATCGGCAGCGTCTCGCGCGAGGTCAGCGGCGGCGCATTCCGCCCCCGGCTCGTCGTGTCGGTGCCGCCTTCCATGGCGATGGGCTGGCTTTCCGAGCGTCTCTCCGGCTTTGTCGCCAGCCACGGCGCCGTCGACATCTCGCTCAGGGGCGACGACGATCCGGTGCCGTTCGACCGCGAGCTGATCGACATCAGGCTCTCTTACGGTCCGCATTATCGCGAGCACCCGACCGAGGACATCGTCCGGGACGCCGTCTATCCCGTCTGCGCGCCGGCGCTGACCGGCGCGATGAAGCGTGACGGCCTCGCCGGCCTGCCGCTGATCCATACGGACTGGGGACCGACCGGCGCGTCGTTCCCGTCCTGGCGCAACTGGTTCGAGGCGGCGGGGATCGATCCGGGCCGATCGGCGCGGCGCGGCCTGTCGGCAAACTCGTCACGGGCAGCGCTCGACCTCGCCATTTCAGGGCTAGGCGTGGCGCTCGTCCAGGGAATCTACTGCGCCCAGGCGCTCGAAGACGGCCGGCTGGTTCGGCCGGTCCTCCGCACGGCGGACCTGCGCCAGCCCTATTGCCTGACGATCCCAGAGCGCAGCGCCCGGCGCGACGTTGTGGCGGCATTCCGCGATTGGCTGATCGAGGAATGCGCGCGCGCCGTCAGATCGCCGGCGCTTATGGCTAATTTCGCCGATCAAGCATCCCCGTAGTAAGCCTACGGTCGCATCCTTTGGCCGAATTGACCTGGAATGCGCCGGGCCGGTTCCGCTGCGACGGCCTGCCTCACCGGCTCGGCCCGAGGCCCGTGGGCAAATCCGCCCGGCACGAACCCGAGCAGTATGATCGCGGCGATGAAGCCGTATTGCAGGACCTCGAAGGTAAGCGGCGGAAGGCTTCCCGGAAGAACCGAGACAGCCAGTTTCGGAGCAAGAACGCCGAAACCCACCGTGGCTGGCCAGCCAATGTCACGCACACGCGCCAACACCATCCATATCATCGCAACAATGGTCGCGAAGCCCATCGCCACGAGCATGGAGATGTAGATCGTTCCGATGGCGGAGTTCTTTGCCTCCATGGCGAGCGCCTGAACCACCATGCCCGAGGCATGCTCTCGCACCGACTCCGGCTGTGGATGCATGCCTTGATCGGGAGTCTTCAACCCTTCGACAAAGGACCTCTGGCTCTGGGCGATATTGGCGCCGTTGGATGCGTAGACCTGATCCTGGATGCCCTCTTTTGTTCCAACCAGAAAATGCTCGATCGGGCCCTTGGCAAAATCGAATCCAACAAGGAAAAGCAGCAGGCAGAAATATAGTATCTGGCCGCAACTTCCCGATTGAAACAGCTTCATCATCTATTCAAAATCCCCAAGCAACCCTCAATATCTGCGGGTAGCATGATGGGCTTAAGCTGCGGTTAGACGGTTCGCTCCAAATTAAGCAAATGGCTGCGGTCAGAGATGCCCGGCCAAAGCCGCAACCATGTCCTTGTTGGTGGCGACTGGAATGATCTCGAACTCCACCAGATCATTCCATTCGATGGCCCAACGCTGCAGGAGCGTGACGTCGTCGGCTTCCACCAACAGGAAGCAGCGGCTCATATCTGCCGCGATCCAGCTGTGGTGGACGACAAGCTCATCCGGCTTCAGCCGGCCCCGGTCGCGGAAGCGACGGTAGATCTCCTTGCGGTCGCAGCCGTGAAAATCCTCGATCACGAAAAACAGCATGCTTTTCCCCCAGTTTGAGCGAACAGGAATTGAGGAACTGGAGAATTGAGTGGCTAGCGCAGCCATCCGTCCTAACTTCCTCAGTTCCTCACTTCCCCAGTTCCTCAATTCCGTTCCCGGCCGCTACCGCCCGGGCCGCTCCAGCCGGTCCAGGAACCACTGCGTCAGCCGCACCCAGACCTCGTCCTTCTCGCCCGAATCCTCCCAGCCGTGGTCGAGATTGGGATTGTCGTTGACCTCGATGACGAAGACGCCATCCTTGGTCTCCTTGAGGTCGACGCCATAGAGGCCGTCGCCGATGCAGCGCGCCGCCTTGACCGCCGTCTCGACGACATGATGCGGCGTCTCCTTCAGCGTGAAGGTCTTGATGCCGCCCTGGTCGGGCTTGCCATTGGCCTTGTGGTTGACGATCTGCCAGTGCTTCTTGGCCATCAGGTAGTGCACGGCAAACAGCGGCTGACCGCCGAGCACGCCGACACGCCAGTCATATTCGGTCGGGATGAATTTCTGCGCGATCAGGAGATCGGAATCCTCCAGCCATTCGGTGGCGAGCCGGGTCAGTTCCTCGAGGTTCCCGCATTTCTTGACGCCGCGCGAAAACGAGGAATCCGGGATCTTCAACACCAGCGGGAAGCCCAGCGTCTGCGCTGCCAGCTCCAGATCCGAGGTGCCGGCAATGATGACGGTCGGCGGCACCGGCACCTTGTTGTAGGTCATCAGCTCGTTCAGATAGACCTTGTTGGTGCAGCGGATCATCGACAGCGGATCGTCGATGACGGGCATGCCTTCCTGTTGCGCCCGGCGGGCGAAGCGGTAGGTGTGGTTGGAGATCGAGGTGGTCTCGCGGATGAACAGCGCGTCGTAGTTGGCGAGCTTGGCCAGATCCTTCCTGGTGATCGGCTCGATTTCGACGCCCATCTTCTCGGCGATCCGCGCCCAGTAGCGCAGCGAGGAAATCTCGGACGGCGGCAATTCCTCATGCGGATCGACCAGCGTAGCGAAGGTGTAGCGCGCCGGGGTGCGGCCCTTGGTGTCTCGCCATTCGCGGTTGGTGTAGGTCTCCAGGCACTGCAGGAAGAAGGCTTCCTCATCATCGGTCATGCGGGCCAGCGGCAGGAAGCCGATCTTGCGGATCGAGGCCCATTCGGCGCTGTCCTTGATGTGAACCTCCAGCGCCGGCGCGCGGAACCAGTCGAAGAGCAGCTTGGCGAAACGGTCCCACACCTTGGAGGGGCCGATGCCGAAGAAGATGGCGACCTTGGCAGGGAAAACGCCGCCGAGATCCTTGCGGCATTTGTTGAGCGCAAGCTCCAGTTCGGGCAGCGCATGCTCGTAGAGCTTGCGCTCCGACAGGTCGATCATGGTCTCGACCGTCGGGATCACCTTGTGGCCGCGCGAACCGGCGAGCAACGAGGCATAGTAGCCGCGGCTCTGGTAGCCGTAATTGTTCGACAGGTTGATGACCTTCGGCCGCTGGCCGCGAAACAGCGAAGGATGGGCAAGATAATCACGGTTGGTGATGATCTTGTGCGGCGTCGCCACCTGGTCGAGGTCGTTCTGCCTTCCGGTAAGGATGACCCAGGTCATTGTCTTCAGCGCTTCCCTAGAATGATGGCGGCACGCAATCCGTCACGGCCGAACTGCGCCATGTTCATGAAGATGCCGTAAGGCACGGGAATATTGGCCGCATCAAGGATCGTCTCCTGCCGCTCGTCCTCGACCCAGGGATCGTGGATCAGGATATGGTCGCCGTCGTCGCCGATCGCCAGCACCCAGTGCGGAACCTTCTTGCCGAACATCAGGAAGCCGCTGATCAGCACCAGCACCAGCTTTCCCCCGGCGATGGCGTTGCGAACATCGTCGAGGGCGAATGAACGGTAATTCACCGGAATGCCGTAAAGTTCCGCGCGGCGGCGGAAGTCGACCTGGGCAAGCTCCATCACCCGGCGCTTGTCCTCGCTGCGCACCGATTGCAGGAACAGCGCGCCATGGAAGGAGACGAAGATCTCCGCCGCGAGCCCGCTTTCATAGCCGGCCACCGCCAGTCCGAACGGCTCGCAACCGCCAGGCCCAGACATCATGAAGACAGTGGTCGCCTCGCGCCACAGGCGGATTTCCATCACCGGATCGGGCACGAAACCGTGGTCGAAATTGGCCATCGCCATCATCAGGCAGCATGGTCCGCAGGTGAACTCGCAGGTCTGCGGATAGAACGGCACCATGGTGGCGATCGGCACGTCGCCGCGCAGCGTCTTTTCGTAGCGTAGCGCGGTGGCGCCGTCCTCATAGTAGTCCGGCTCGCGGCCGATCTTGCGGTAGCCGGCCTGCTCGTAGACGCGGATGGCGCGATGATTGTCTTCGCGCACTTCGAGGCGCAGCATCATACGGTCGTGCTCGAAGGCCGCCTCCTCCGCTGCCGCCAGGAGTTGACGGCCGATGCCGAGCTGGCCGAAGAAGGGACCGACGGCGATGGAATAGAGACGGGCGACGCCGCTGCCCTTGCGAAACAGCACCACGGCATAGCCGGCGACGCGGCCATCGCTTTCGGCAACCAGCATTTCGGCGGTCTCGCGCTCGATCAGCTGGCGGAAGGAGCGGCGCGACATGCGGTCGCTTGAAAAGACGGCCTTCTCGATGGCGGCGAGGTCATCGACGTCGGACACGCGGGCCTTGCGGATCTCGGCAGGCATGCGGGCTTCAGAAAACCTCGATTGGATTGTGGAAACGGCCCCGGTCGAAACATCGGTATACCGGCGCAATCACCGGTATTCGTCAAGCGCTTTCGCACCTCGATTAGGGCCGAATTGTGACAGGCTGAATAGTGGTCCAATGCTGAAGGAGCGCTGTACTGGCGCGCTGTTTTCGGAATGGCGCCGATGTCAGAAAAACGCCGGTTTTCAACTGGCAAGGCCGGCCAGAAGCTGGCCGTAGGCACTCTTGGCGACGGCCGCCAGACGCTCGCGCGGCAGCGAGCCGACGACGGCGCAGCCATAGCCCTCGTCCAGCCAGTAGACAGCCTCGGGACCGTCAGCCTCGGCCGCGTAGGTGCCCTTGGACTTTCCGGCCGATTCGGCGGTCACGAACAGCGAGATGCGCTCGCCTTTGGCGTCCTCGTAGAGCAGCATCGCCGCCTTGCCCTGGCCGGCCGGCAGCAACCGGCCGCCAACGAGCTGGAAGCCTTCAGCCACGAGATCGGGAGCGACCAGCTTCAGGCCGACGCGGTTGGAGAGCCAGGTCTGCAGATGGTCCTTGTCGCTCGCCGGCACCTCGACCGCATGGCGGTTCTCGGCGGCATAGATGACGTGGGCGGCGATCGCCTGCTCGGCGAGCAGGTCCTCGCTTTCGCCTCCCCTGCCGATGCCATCAATGCCGGCGACATAGCCGGCGAGCCCGCCGATCACCAGCACCGCTGCTGCGGCGGCCGAAAGCCACCAGCGCGCGCGCCACGCTGTCGTCCTCGCCGGCGCCTCGCCGAACACGGCCTGCTTCAGCCGTGCCGGCACCGGTTCGTCGAGCACGCCGGCAAAGGCGGCGCGAAGGGCCGCCCGGTCGGCGACGAAGCGGGCGGCCCTTGCCTTCATTTCGGGATTGGCCTCGAGCCAGGCCTCATAGGCCATGCGCTCCTCGCCCGGCAGCTCGCCGTCAAGGGCCATGTGGATGTCGCGTTCGGAGAAATCGCGCCGGGTCATTTCTCGACGATCCTTATCGAGCGGCGGCGCGCCGTGTCATCCAGCAGGCCACGCAGTTCCTCGCGCCCGCGCGCGATGCGCGACATCAGCGTGCCGGCAGGCACGCCGAGGATATTGGCCGCCTCGGCATAGGAAAACCCTTCGATCGCCACCATGACCAGGGCTGCGCGGCGATCGGGGCTGATCGCCTGCAAGGCATCCATGATCTCGCGCGAGGCGATGCTCCCAACCTGATCGGCGGGAGCGGCCTGCGCCTCACCGGCCTCTAGCGGCAGCATCGCCGCCTCGCCGCGCCGGTTCACCTTGCGCATCTGGTCGATGAACAGATGATGCATGATCGTAAACAGCCACCTCCTGGGGCTTTCTCCCGTCTGCCAGTTGTCAAGCCTCACCAGCGCCCGCTCGAGGCAGTCCTGGACGAGGTCGTCGGCGGAATCGCGGTCGCGCAGCAGCGAGCGCGCGTAGCGGCGCAAACGCGGAATTTCGCCAAGGATCGCTGCCTTCTTTTCGTCCATGACCGCTGGTTTTCGAGGTCGTTTCCCATCCAGATTGAACGCGCCTTTCCGGCGCGGCGCAAGCAGCCAGCGCGAAGCGGTCCACCGCTCCGGTCACCCAAGCAATGGAATGAACGCTGGTGGGTGCGGATTTATTCCCGGCTAGCCGATCGTTTCTGCTTGTTCCGCCTTCTCATTCGCCGCGCGCGTCAACAGCCGCTGGTAGAAGAGGCCGATGCCGATCAGCACGGCGCCGAGGCCGATAAAGGACAGCGCCCTGAGCACGCCTTCCAGCTCCGACATGTCGAACAGGAAGACCTTCAGCACGGCGATCGCGATCAGCGCTGCGGATGCGACGCGCAGCACCTGCGATTTCAGCCACACTCCGGCGGTCAGTAGCGCGACGCCGATGGCCAGCCAGAGCGCTGAATAGGTGTAGGTCTCCACCTGGCCGAGCCCGCTCCACAACCCGATGAACTCGCCCTTGAACAGCCGCCTGACCGACAGTGTCGCGTAGGCGAAGGCGAGCAGCGAGGCGACCAGCGCCAGCATCTGCGCATACCAGCGGGGGCGCTTGTCGCGGACGTAGAGCGCCAGCGCGCCGGTGGCGACCGCCGGCAGGAGATAGGCGAGGAACAGGAGGTTGAACACCGGGATCGTCCCTGTCGATTCGTCGGTGAACAGCGGGTTCAGCACCACGAAATGCCGGACGGCGACGAAGGCGACGGAGAGCACGCCGACGGCCATCGAGCCGTAGCGCAGCACCGAGCTTGGCGAGCGCCTGTCGATGGCGACCAGGATGGCGCCGGCGCCAATGGCGATCAGCGTGTAGATCGCCTGTTCGGCGAGCGTGACCGTGCCGGTGTCCAGCACACCGCCATGCATGGCGTGGCGCACCAATATGGCGAGCGTGAGCAGCGCGAAGAGCGCTGCCCCCGCTTCCATCGCCAGGCGCGGCCGGCCGTTTGTGGTGCGGGCGAGCTGCCAGGCGGCGAAGCCGAAGGCCAGCGCCGGCACGCCGTAGCCCGGCAGCAGCCAGTTGAAGATAGGCGTCGTCGACAGCGATGCAGCGCCGACGATGGTCGGGTCGTAGGCGACGCGGCCAAGCGTGGCGACGACGGCGCCAACCGAAATCCAGCCGAGCACCGGATAGGACCGCCAGCGGGTCGCCAGCGCCGGTACGACGGCCGCGGCGCCGACAAGCACGGTGGTCCAGCCGGAGCCGAAGGGCATGTGCAGCATCAACAGGGCGGCGATCGCGGCGCCGCCGAGCGCGAAGGAGACGGCGACGTCTCCCTTGAGCGGCGGCTCCTCGGCGCGCGCGATCCATTCACCGCCGGCGGCGAAGGCCACGACCAGAAGAGCCGCGACCGCAGCGTAGAGGAAGTCGCGGTCGAGATTGCCGAATGTGAACCATAGCGCCGTAAGCACGACCAACGGCGCGATCACGCCCCAGGCCGCCCAGGACGCCGACCGGATGCGGGCGGTTGCCACCCATCGACGCGCGGCCCAGAAGCCGGCGGCGATGAACAGCAGGCCGAGCCCGACGCCGATGTTGCGCGTCAACTGATCGGACACCACCACCGGCTGGCCGTCAACGCCGAGGCTGCCGCCGATGAACTCGGAACCGATCGAGGTCGGCGGGATGATGCCGAGATAGATCATCGCCGTCACCAGGCCGGCGGCATGGAGAAGCGGCAGCGCGCGCGGTTGATAGAGTGCCACCGCCAGCATAGCGGCAAGGAGCGCGGCGCCCGCCAGGGCATCGCCGGCAACTATGAAGGCCGGGTCGACCGAAAGCCCGAGCGCCGAAAGCCCGACGAAAATAGCGGGCGCGATCGACGGCCAGTCGAAACCGCCGGAGGATTCGGCTTCGGCACCGCGGGCGCCCAGCCAGACGAACGCGAGCACCGCCAGCGTCGCGGCATTGATGAACAGGATGGCCGACAGGTTCGCAGCGGGCGTGTTGGCCATGTAGAGGATGGTCCAGAGGCCGGTGCCGACGAAGGCCGCCGCGGCGAGCGCCTTCCAGTCGCGCAGGCGGGCAATCGCCGCGGTGGCGGCAAGCACGATCGCCAGATAGACGAACAGCGCCCAGGGATTGGGCGCCTGAGAGGAGACGAGCGCCGGCGTCGCCATGGCGCCGATCAGGCCGATGCCGGCCAGCGCCAGGCCATGGACCAGCGATGCGGAGATAGTGGCGACGCCGATGGCGCCGAGAAGCGTGAAGGCCAGCGCCGGACCGATGAAGCCGTAAATGCCATGCGCGGCATAGATGGTGCCGAACAGGATGAAGGCGCCGGCCGCCGTCAGGATCGCCGGGATATAAGCGCCGGCGGCACCCTGCACTGGCACCTTGAAGCCGGTGCGGCGGATGAATTCGCCACCGCCGACTAGCACCAGGCCGAGAATGCCGGCCATGGTGAGGCGCACGCCGGGGCCGAAAATGCCGGCTTCGATGGTATAGCGGATCAGGAACAGGCCGCCGAGCGCCAGCGCGATGCCGCCGACCCAGACCGCCCAGCGGGTGCCGAGCGCGGTCTCGACGTCGGTCTGCCGCGCGGCCTTCGCCGGTTGTGCGGCCTCGGCGGGGCCTGCCGCAGGTTCCGCCGCTGTCGGCGCCTCGTCCTTGGCCCAGGGTCCGGAAACGACCTCGCCCACTGCAGCGGCGGGCTGCGCCGCCGGCGCTTCGGCGGGCACATCATCCGCCACAGGAGGAGACGCGACTTCGGCCGTGACCGCCTCGGCCGGCTTGCCGTCGGCTTGCGGCTGTTCGGCCAGCCTGGCGGCCGGCGGCACGGCGCCCGACAGCACAAGGCTGCGCAGTGCGCCAAGCTCGCGCTCGATCAGGCCGATGCGGCTCTGCTGGCGCGAGATGATGACGAAAAGGGCGATGATGGCGGCAAGGCCGATCAGGCTTTCAAACATGGCGGTTCCCCCAAACCAGGCCGGTTGTCACTGACAATTGCGGCGGCCAGACGGCCGGTTCCTCCAGGCAAACGCGCCGCCGGATCGGCGACAGCAAAGATCGAGCATGTTTCAGGACCAAATGCCAGCAGGTTGCTGCCTTTATCCAATGCCGCGGTGTCAAGGCGGCCAGGAATAAGCCTGCAAAGCGAGCTTGCGTGGCACGTGCCGCAAGTACTCATGCTAGTGTCGGCCAGACTTGATGAGGATGACCAATGCCGCAACGAAGCGCGGGCCTGCTGATCTACAGGCGCACCGGCGGGGTTTTCGAATTTCTGCTTGTCCATCCCGGCGGACCGTTCTGGGCAAGAAAGGATGAAGGGGCGTGGTCGATCCCGAAGGGGCTGGTCGACGAGAGCGAGGATGAACTCGCAGCCGCGCGACGTGAGGCCGTGGAGGAACTCGGCATCGCGATCGATGGACATTTCGAGCCGGTCGGCAGCTATCGGCAGCCGGGCGGCAAGATCGTGACGGCATGGAGCGTGGAATCGGACGTCGATGCGGACGCCGTCAGAAGCAACAAGTTCACCATGGAGTGGCCGCCGAAGTCGGGCTCCCTGAAAGAATTCCCCGAAGTGGACAAGGCCGGGTGGTTTTCGTTGCCGGAGGCCGGGCTCAAGATCCTGAAAGGCCAGCGCGCCATGCTCGACGATTTCATGCAGCGGCAAAACGCCGGCTAGGCGCAAGCGCTACTCTCCGGCGATCGCCTTGCCGGCCGCATGATGCCGTCTGAGCGCGGTGAGGAAACCGGCGCGGGCGTCGGGCGGATCGAGGCCGCGCGGCTCGTAGACATGGCGGGTGAAGAAGAAGCCGGTCAGCCGGAAGGCGTCCTCCAGCGCCGCCTGGTCGGCGCGGGGGCCCGAGCGCTGCAGGAAGGCCGGCAGCGCCAGCATCTTGTCGTGCCAGGGGGCACCCGCCGCGCGGGAGACGGCGCGGCCGGATTTCGGCGAGACATAGGCGAGGTCCTGCCTGGAGCCGGTCGCCGCGCACTGGCTGAGGTCGAGGCCGAAGCCGAGCTCGTCGAGGATCAGCAGCTCGAAGCGCGCCACCAGCTCGCCCGCCGCGTCGGCATCGTCGAGATGGGCGATCATGACGGCAAGCGTCTCGTAAAGCGCGCCGTGGGCGTCGCGCTCGGGCAGCAGGCGCAGATGCGCCGCCATGGTCTGCAGGCCGTAGACGGCGATGGCGCTGTCCATCAGGCGAGCGGCGTTCATCTCGATCGCCTCGGCCTGGAAGGTGCCGAGATGCTCGTCGAGGCGGGCCCGCCACAGGAGATCGACGCGATTGCCCGGCTGCAGCACCGGCTGCTGCTTGCGCGAGCGGCCGCCGCGCACGAGGCCGAGATGGCGGCCATGGGCGCGCGTCATTACCTCGAGGATGGCGCTGGTTTCGCCATGCCTACGGGTGCCGAGAATGATTCCCTCGTCGCGCCATTCCATGCGGGGGAGCATTTCACCGATCGGCCGACGAAATCAAGGTTGGGCCGGGCGTGGCGCCGGGACTGTTGCCAATCGT
Organism: Mesorhizobium sp. M4B.F.Ca.ET.058.02.1.1; assembly: GCF_003952505.1. Taxonomy (NCBI): domain Bacteria; kingdom Pseudomonadati; phylum Pseudomonadota; class Alphaproteobacteria; order Hyphomicrobiales; family Phyllobacteriaceae; genus Mesorhizobium; species Mesorhizobium sp. M4B.F.Ca.ET.058.02.1.1. The sequence goes on from NZ_CP034450.1 coordinate 2,102,928, forward strand.
AAATATCGGAAATTTCTCAGAAACCGATCGGGATTTTCCCCCGCGCCGGCGCCAAATGCGGGCATGTCGATCGGCGCGGCCGGTCCCAATCCTGTGGTCGACCCATCGGGCAAGCCGACCTCTCATTGCCAATCCGCCCGATGAGAGGACCTGCCGTGACTTCCTTCCCGAGCCTGGTGCGGGGGCATCAGCTGACCGCCTTCTTTTCGCTGGCGCTCGGCCTGACCTGGCTGACGTTCATCCCCTTCTGGCTCTCCGGCGGCGAGAGCATTCCCTGGTTCACCTTCGGCCCGATGGTCGCCGGGTTCATCGTCGCCGCGCTTGCCGGCGGCTGGGCTTCGGTCAAGCCCGTCCTCGCCTCCATGGTGAAGTGGCGGGTTCGCACCTTCTGGTATCTGGTCGCGTTCGGACTGCCGTTTGGCGCGCAGCTCGTCTCGATCCTGATCAATCAGCTGTTCGGCGCCGCAGCCCCTGCCTGGGGCAATATTCCGGCCTTCTCCGAGATGCTGCCGATCATCGGCCTCTATGCGATCTTCAGCGGCCCGCTCGGCGAGGAGCCCGGCTGGCGCGGCGTTGCCACGCCACGTCTGCTCGCCGGCCATTCCGCTCTTGCCGGCAGCCTGATCCTCGGCGTGATCTGGGCCATCTGGCACTTCCCGCTCGGCCTGGTCGGCGACCTCAGCCTCTACGGCACGATCAACGTCGTGCTGGCCGGGATCGTCTTCACCTGGCTTTACCAGAACACCGGCAGCGTGCTTCTCGCCTTCCTGATGCATGTCACGCACCAGAACAGCGTGCGCTTCCTCGGCAAGGTGTTCGTTGATGGCGACTATGTGCAGCAGCAGTGGATCGGCGTGGCGATCTGGGCGGTCATCGCGGTGGCGATCGTCGCCTATTACGGCACCGAAAGCTTCGTGCGCCGACCCCAGGCACAGCTTTCCGTCGCCGCTGCCTGAGGCAGATAAGCAAACAAGCGCGGCGCCCCTCCCCGGGGTGCCGCGTTTTGCTTCAGTGCGGAAACTCCAGTCCCATCTCTCGGTAGCGCTCGGGGTCGTCGCCCCAGTTCTCGCGCACCTTGACGAACAGGAAGAGGTGCACCTTCTGCTCGAGTATGGCTGCGATCTCCATGCGCGCCGCCTGGCCGATGGCGCGGATGGTCTCGCCCTTGTGGCCGAGCACGATCTTCTTCTGGCTGTCGCGCTCGACATAGATGACCTGCTCGATGCGCACCGAGCCGTCCTTCTTCTCCTCCCATTTCTCGGTCTCGATGTGGGAGGAATAGGGCAGTTCCTGGTGCAGTCGCAGGTAAAGCTTCTCGCGGGTGATCTCGGCCGCGAGCTGGCGCATCGGCAGGTCGGAGATCTGGTCTTCCGGATAGTACCAGGGGCCAGCCGGCAAGGTTTCCGCGAGATAGTCCAGCAAGTCCTTGCAGCCGGAGCCGGTCAACGCGGAAACCATGAAAGTTCGCTTGAACGGCACGCGCTCATTCGCCGTCGCCGCAAGTGCCAAAAGCGTCTCCGGCTTGACACGGTCGACCTTGTTGAGGACCAAAAGCATCGGCTGCCGCACGTCCTTCAGCCGGTCGAGGATGGCGTCCGCGTCGCCCCTGATGCCGCGCTCGGCGTCGATCAAAAGCACGACGATATCGGCGTCCTTGGCACCGCCCCAGGCGGTCGTCACCATCGCCGTGTCAAGCCGTCGCTTCGGCTTGAAGATGCCGGGCGTGTCGACGAAGACGATTTGGGCGTTCGCATGCGTGGCGATGCCGCGCACGATGGCGCGGGTGGTCTGCACCTTATGGGTGACGATCGACACCTTGGCGCCGACCAGTTGGTTGACCAGCGTCGACTTGCCGGCATTGGGGGCGCCGATCAGTGCAACGAAGCCGGAGTGCGTCGCGGGGGCCTCGCCCGCCGGGGCCGCGTGTTCGCTCATGCCGCGCTTCCTTCATTCAGCCAGACACCCTCGCGCAGCAGCAGCGCCGCAGCCGCCGCCTGCTCGGCCTCGCGCTTGGAGCGGCCGCTGCCGATGGCCGGAGCGAACTGGCCGACCTTGACGCTGACGGTGAACAGCGGATCGTGGTCCGGCCCCTCGCGGCCGTCGATGCGATAGGCCGGCGCGGCGCCCGCTGCTGCCTGGTGCGCCCATTCCTGCAACTCGGTCTTGGCGTCGCGACGGGCAGCGCCGATGGCCTGCGAGCGCGGCTGCCAGTAGCGGTGGATGAAGGCGCGGGCCGCATCCAGGCCGCCGTCGAGATAGAGCACGGCGATCAGCGATTCCAGCGCGTCGGCGCGCAGGTTGACGCGCTTGCGTCCATCGAGACCGCGCACGTCCGAGCCGGCGCGGATCAGGTCCGGCAGGCCGATCTCCTCGGCGATCTCGGACAGCGCCTCTGCATTGACCAGGGCGTTCAGCCGCAGCGACAGCTCGCCCTCGGCCGCATTCGGGAATGCCGCGAGCAGCATGTCGGCCACGACGAGGCCAAGCACGCGGTCGCCGAGGAATTCGAAGCGCTCATAGTCGACGCCGGCATGGCTCGAACGGGCGCTGGCATGGGTCAGCGCCCGCTGCAGCCGCTGGCGGTCGGCAAAGGCATGGCCGGTGCGCTGCATGAGCGCTTCGGCGAGCGCGTCGGCAGTGAGCCGCTTGGTTGACGCCATCACCTAGCTGACGAAATGGAACATGCGCGCGGCGCGCATCAGCGACGGCCATTTCCAGATCTCTAGCGGGCTGGCGCCGCCGGCGATCGAGAAGAAGACGATGTTGGCTCGGCCAACAAGGTTCTCGGCCGGCACGAAGCCGACGGTGAAGCGGCTGTCGGAGGAATTGTCGCGGTTGTCGCCCATCATGAAATAGTGGCCGGGCGGCACGTCGAACTCGCGCGTGTTGTCGCCGATCGAATTCGGATTGATGTCGAGCGTGTCATAGCTGACCCCGTTGGGCAGGGTCTCGCGATAGACATCGATCGGCTGAGGCTCTTCGGTGATGTCCGGATTGTCGATCTGGCCAGTCTTCACGCGCGGCACGCCGACACCGTTGATGAAGACCTGGCCGTCCTTGACCTGGATCTTGTCGCCGGGCAGGCCGACGACGCGCTTGATGTAGTCGATGGACGGGTCCGGCGGGAACTTGAACACCACCACGTCGCCGCGCTTCGGCTCGGAACTCCAGACGCGGCCGGAAAAGATGTCGGGACCGAAAGGCAGCGAATAGCGCGAATAGCCATAGGACCATTTGGTGACGAAGAGATAGTCGCCTTCGAGCAAGGTCGGGCGCATGGATCCGGATGGGATCGAGAAGGGCTGGAACAGGAAGGTGCGGATGACCAGCGCGAGCAGCAGCGCCTGAATGATGACGCTGACGGTTTCGCCAAGCCCGCCGGATTTCTTCTCGGATTTTTCAGCCACGCTCATGTCGTCCTCGATTGTGCGTTGGTTGGTATAGAGTCTCGGCGCGCGCTGGGCAACGTCAGCCGGAGGTCAGAAGCAATCAATGTGGCGCTTCTTCGGCGGGCAACGCCTCGATGATCACAAAGGCTTGAGCGAGCGGGAAATCGTCGGTGATGGTGAGATGGATCGCCGCCCTATGTCCCTTCGGCAGAATCTTGTCCAACTGCGCCGCCGCCCCGCCGGTCAAGGCCATGGTCGGCTTGCCGCCGGGCAGGTTGACGACGCCCATGTCGCGCCAGAAGACGCCATGCGCCATGCCGGTGCCCAGCGCCTTGGCGCAGGCCTCCTTGGCGGCGAAGCGCTTGGCATAGGAGGCCGCGCGGGCGGCCCGGTTCTCCGACCGGGCTTGCTCGACCTCGGTGTAGATACGCTGGATGAAGCGCTGGCCGTGCCGCTCCAACGACTTCTCGATGCGTCTGATGTCGATCAGGTCGCTGCCGATGCCGATGATCATTCCGCGGGGACTTCCCGTCCGCCATGTCCATGTTGCGTGGCCTTGCGCGCCCTCTCGGCCATGCGCTTCTTGCGTCGCTCGCGAAAGACGGTCATGCCCCATCGGGTGATGCCGTAGAAGAACAGGCCGAAGACGAGGCCGAGCGGTACCGCGCCGATCAGCATCGGCTCCAGCACCGGATGCCACAATTTCGCGAACGAAAGCGTGTGCATCATTTCCCCAAGGTGCTCAGGCGGCCCATGCTTGGGCAGTCGCTCATGCAGGATGAGCTTGCCGGTTTCCCAGGATGCGCCCCAGAGCAGCGGAAAGGTCAAAGGATTGCCGAAGAACACCGCGCCGAGCGCCGCCGCCACCAGATTGCCGGCAATCACCCAGCACAACACCGCTGCGATGACGAAGTGGAAGCCGAGCGGGAAAAACGAGGCGAAAACGCCGGCCGCGACGCCGGCGGCGACGGCATGCGGAGTGGCCTTCAGCCTCAGGATGCGCTTCGAGAAATACTGCACCGAGCGTGAGAACGAGCGGCGCGGCCAAAGATAGGTACGCACCCGCTCGAAAAGGCCGTCAGGCTTGCGGCGTCGAAAAAGCACTCTGTTCCGGTTCCTAGTACCCAACACCAGCTGTTCCGGCGACCTGAGCCGGCAGGCGATAGCCATATCTTGCGCTTCGAGGCCGCCCGAAGGCAACAGCGACTTTGATATAGCGACACGCCGGCCGAAGGACAACGTCCGGGCCAGCGTCTCGCCGCCCGAGCATATTAGAAACACGGCGGATTTGTGGAGACGGCGCCTTTATCCCGCCAACTCAAGCCCTTCAGCGCGGCGCCGCGGTCAGCGGGCGTCGCTGCCGAGGAGATTCAGGCAACGCGCTCAAGCGCTTGTTTTCACGCATGGCGGCATCAGATGTTGCGGCTGCCGGGCTTGACGGCCGGGATGGCGGCCAGTTCGGGCGGCAAGCGATCGGCCGGATAGGCCGGAACCTCGTATTCGGCGAGCGCGACCAGTGGCACGCCGACATCGGTCTTGCCGGCCGAACGGTCGATGATGCAGGCGGCCGCCGCCACCTCGGCGCCGAGCTCGCGCAGGCACTCGATGGTCTCGCGGATGGAGAGACCGGTGGTCACGATGTCCTCGACGATGACGACACGCGAGCCCTTGGCGATCTCGAAGCGGCGCAGCCTGAACTCGCCCCCTTCCCGTTCGACCCAGATCGCCGGGGCGCCGAGATGACGCGAGGTTTCGTAAGCCGGGATCAGGCCACCGATCGCCGGGCCGACGACATAGTCGATCCGGCCGGGCACCGCCTTGCGGATCTTCTCGGCCAGCGCCTTGCACAACCGCTCGGTCTTGTCGGCATGCATGAAGACCCTCGCCTTCTGCAGGAAGACCGGACTGCGCAAGCCCGACGTCAGGATGAAATGGCCCTCCAGAACTGCGCCGGCCTCGCGGAAGATGCCCAGCACTTCGTCGGTGTTCATAGTTGCTCCATGCCGATGGTGGGTGGTGAATGGTCAGTAGTGAGTAGTTGGTAGTGAGAGCCCCTTCTATTCACTATTCACTATTCACTATTCACTATTCACTATTCATCCATTCACGCGCCTTGCATCGCTGACGCTCGAATTGTCCTTGAGCTGCGAGAGCAGCCGGTTCAGGTGCTTGAGATCCCAGACCTCAAGATCGATCAGCATTTCGGTGAAGTCGGGCGCGGTGCGCACCATCGACAGTGTATGGATGTTGGCATCGTTCGAGGCAACGACCTGGGCGATGTCGGCAAGCGAGCCCGGCGCATTGATGGCCGTGACCGAAATGCGCGCCGGGAAACGCTCCTTGGTGCGCTCGTCAATATCCCAGCGCACATCGATCCAGCGCTCGGGCTGGTCGTCAAAGGCCTGCAGCGCCGGCGACTGGATCGGGTAAATGGTGATGCCGGTGCCGGGCTGGATGATGCCGACGATGCGGTCGCCAGGCACGGCACCCTCCGGCGCGAAGCGAACCGGCAAATCGCCGCGCACGCCGCGGATCGGAACCGCGCCATCGCGCGGCTGGTCCTTGTCCTTGCGCGCGGCGCGGCCGGGCATCTGGAACAGCATTCCGGCGGCGTTGCGGATCTTCGACCAGCCCTCCTCCCTCTGCTTGGGGGCGCCGACCGTGACGCGCTCGTCCTTATAGTCGGGGAACACCGCCTTCATGACGTCGGTCGAGGCCAGTTCGCCGCGGCCGACGGAGGCGAGCACGTCGTCAATGTCCTTGCGCGCCAGCCGGTGCAGCACCGGCTTCAGGCTCTCCTTGGTGAAATTCTTGCCGGCGCGCTCAAAGGCGCGCTCCAAAATGCGGGCGCCGAGGCCGGAATATTGCTTGCGGATGGCATTCTTGGTGGCGCGGCGGATGGCGGCGCGCGCCTTGCCGGTGACGACCACCGATTCCCAGGCCGCCGGCGGCACCTGCGCCTTGGAGCGGATGATCTCGACCTCGTCGCCATTCTTCAACTCCGTCATCAGCGGCATGATGCGGCCATTGACCTTGGCGCCAACGCACGTGTCGCCGACATCGGTGTGGACGGCATAGGCGAAGTCGATGGGGGTCGCGCCACGCGGCAGCGCGATCAGCATGCCCTTTGGCGTGAAGCAGAACACCTGGTCCTGGAAGAGCTCCAGCTTGGTGTTCTCGAGGAAGTCCTCCGGGTTGTCGCCTTCCGCCAGTTGCTCGATGGTGCGCCGCAGCCAGGCATAGGCGTTGGTCTCCTTCGAGATGGCATGGCCGGCGCCATTCGTCTTGCCGCCAGTATCCTTGTAGATCGAATGCGCGGCGACGCCGTATTCGGCGATCTTGTTCATCTCGCGGGTGCGGATCTGCAATTCGACGCGCTGGCGCGACGGGCCGACGATGGTGGTGTGGATCGAGCGGTAGTCGTTCTGCTTGGGAGTCGAGATGTAGTCCTTAAAGCGGCCGGGCACCATCGACCATGTCGTGTGGATGGCGCCGAGCGCCCGGTAGCAATCCTCGACGGTGTCGACGACGACGCGGAAGCCGAAGATGTCGGAAAGCTGCTCGAAGGAGAGCGCCTTGGCCTCCATCTTGCGGAACACCGACCACGGCTTCTTCTGACGGCTTTTGACGCTGGCCCTGATCGCATGCTTTTCGAACAGACCGGACAGCGCCTTTTCGATCTCGGTCAGAACGCCCTTATTGCGCTCGAATATCTCGGCGAGCCTCGCGGTGACGGCGCGGTAGGCTTCCGGATTGATGTAGCGGAAGGCGATCTCCTCCAGCTCCTCGCGCATGCCCTGCATGCCCATGCGACCGGCGAGCGGCGCATAGATGTCCATCGTCTCCTCGGCGATGCGCAGGCGCTTGGCTTCGGGAACATGGTCGAGCGTGCGCATGTTGTGCAGGCGGTCGGCGAGCTTGACGAGCAGCACGCGCACGTCCTCGGAGATCGCCAGCAGGAGCTTGCGCAGGTTCTCCGCCTGCTCGGCCTTCTTGGAGACGAGGTCGAGCTTCTTGAGCTTGGTCAGGCCCTCGACCAGCTTGCCCATTTCCGGCCCGAACAATTCGTCGATCTCGGCCCTGGTCGCGGTGGTGTCCTCGATCGTGTCATGCAGCAGGGCAACCGCAATGGTCGCTTCGTCCATATGCATATCGGTGAGGATGGCGGCGACTTCGAGCGGATGCGAGAAATAGGGATCGCCGGAAGCGCGCTTCTGGTGGCCATGCTTCTGCATGGCGTAGACGTAGGCCTTGTTCAACAGCGCCTCGTTGACGTCAGGCTTGTAGCGCTGGACGCGCTCGACAAGCTCATACTGACGCATCATGGGCGGGATCTCTCGGTGCTGAAATGAATCATGCGCCGCACTGGTGTGCGGCGCATGTCATAGATAGCCACGAAACTGCCGATACGGAAGTGCCGGATGCTTGATCCAGGCAATTCCAAGAGCTTAGTAGTCGTCGCTCTTTTCCGGCGGCACCAAGCCTTCGATGCCGGCCAGAAGGTCTTCCTCGGTCATGCGGTCGAAAGCGATGTTGTCCTCGGCATCGTCGGCATCGGCCGTCGCGACGGCAGCACCGGTCTGGTCCGCGATCACCTCCCCGTCAGCTTCCGGCTCGTCGACCTCGACGTGCTTCTGCAGCGAGTGGATCAGGTCTTCCTTGAGATCGTCGGGCGACAGCGTCTCGTCGGCGATCTCGCGCAGCGCGATCACCGGGTTCTTGTCGTTATCGCGCGGCACGGTGATCTGCGCGCCCTGGCTGATCTGACGGGCGCGGTGGCCGGCCAGAAGCACGAGCTCGAAGCGGTTGTCGACCTTGTCGATGCAATCTTCAACGGTTACGCGGGCCATGAATTGCCCCTTTCATGCGATGGATTTGATGGAAAACAGGCGCGGTCCATAACCTGAACGCCGCTAAAATACAAGCTTCTTGGCAAGGTGGTGCGGCTTCAGGGGTTATCCAGGCTCAGTGCGGGAAAAGACCCGCGACGATGGCACCGCCGATCACAATTGCTTGCGAGGCACCGACACTGCTTGGATTGCCGCAAAACTGGCGCTATCTCGGATGATAAGGCCGTATGGTCCATCATGGGGCCGCGGGCATGGTCGCCGATGCATTTAGACGACCGCCCATTTTGAAAAAGGACATTTTTCCATGTTCGACCCTCGTGAGAAAATCGCTCTTTTCATCGACGGCGCAAATCTCTATGCCACCTCGCGGGCGCTCGGCTTCGACATCGACTACCGCAAGCTTCTGTCGAGCTTCCAGAAGCGCGGCTATCTGTTGCGTGCCTACTACTACACGGCGCTGGTTGAGGATCAGGAATATTCCTCAATCCGGCCGCTGATCGACTGGCTCGACTATAACGGCTTCAAGGTGGTGACCAAGCCGGCCAAGGAATTCACCGACTCGACCGGCCGCCGCAAGATCAAGGGCAATATGGACATCGAACTCACCGTCGATGCGCTCGAGCTCGCCGACGTCGTCGACCACTATGTCATCTTCTCCGGCGACGGCGATTTCCGCACGCTGGTGGAGGCGCTGCAGCGGCGCGGCCGCAAGGTTTCGATCGTCTCGACGATGGCCTCGCAGCCGCCGATGATATCGGACGACCTGCGTCGCCAGGCCGACCATTTCATCGACCTGATGAGCCTGAAGAACGAAGTCGGCCGCGATCCGTCCGAGCGGCCGGTGCGGCGGCCCGAACCGGCCGAGGTCGACGAGGACGAGTATTGACGACGGCGGCCCTGGTGGCCGCGACCTCCCCCGAACCCGGCCGCGACTGCCCGCTCTGCCCGCGGCTGCATGATTTCATCGCCGACTGGCGGCAGCGCGAGCCGACCTGGTTCAACGCACCGGTGCCGACCTTCCTGCCGCTGGAGGGCGAGGACGCGGTGCGGCTGCTCATCGTCGGGCTGGCGCCCGGCCTGCGCGGGGCTAACCGCACTGGACGGCCGTTCACCGGCGACTATGCCGGCGACCTGCTCTACGGCACTCTGATCGCGCAAGGCCTGGCGCGCGGCGAATTCAAGGCAAGGCCCGATGACGGGCTGCAGCTGGTGCAGACCGCCATCACCAACGCGGTGCGCTGCGTGCCGCCGGAGAACAAGCCGGTAGGCGGCGAGATCGCCACCTGCCGGAGTTTCCTGGTGCCGACGATCGGGCGCTTTCCCAATTTGCGCGCGGTGCTGGCGCTGGGCTCGATCGCACACCAGTCGACGGTGCGGGCACTGGGCGAGCGCGTTGCCGCCTATCCGTTCCGGCACGGCGGACGTCAGGAAGCCGGAAGCATCACGCTGTTCTCCAGCTACCACTGCTCGCGCTACAACACCAACACCGGCGTGCTGACGGAAGCGATGTTCGTCAATGTGTTCAAGGAGATCGCGGCGCTTCTACAGGAATAGAATCGACCGGTGCCGAGGCAAACAGCGCGGCCAGCCTGTCCGCCCCACCCTGCAGCACGTTCAGGTCGACATCGCCCACGATGCCGTCGACGCGGCCCCGGTTGTGGTACTGCCAGTAGATCCAGTCGTCCTCGCCCGGCCGCATGGCCAGCGAGCGCAGCCAGCGCGGGCGAACGGCGATATGCGCCGAGTAGGCCTGAGCCGCCTCGTCGGTGAGATAGACGATCGCCGGCTTGCCGAAGGCCGCCTCGACCGGGCCGAGGAACGCCTGGAGTTCGGTATTCAATTGCTCGGCCGACGGCCGCTGCGGGCAATTGCCGCCGAATTCGATGTCGACCACCGGCGGCAGCAGTGGCTCGCCGCGCGGCACCACCGAGATGAAATTCCTCGCCTGGTCACCGCCCGGCCGGCAGAAGGTGAAGAAGTGATAGGCGCCGACCGCCAGCCCCGCCTCGCGCGCCTCGCGCAGGTTGGTGGCGAAGGCATCGTCGACATGATCGCCGCCTTCGGTCGCCTTGATGACGGCAAAGGCGACGTCGTCGGCGGCAACGCGTCGCCAGTCGATCCGGCCCTGGTGGTGGGAGACGTCGATGCCCCTGACCGGGAATCGGTCGCGATCAGGAGAGAAAGTGTGGAAATAAAACAGCCCGCCCACTGCGGCGATGCACGCCAGAACAAGGCCGGCCAGGACCCAGAGGACGATCCGCTTCTTCAAGACTATCCCCTGCTGTCGGCTCCACATCTCCGCAAGCTGAAGGCGAACTGTTGGCTTTTTTCAGGCTGCTGCTGAGATTTTTCAACCGCGTTGCTTGAGCAGGCGACCCTTCTCGCGCGACCAGTCGCGCTGCTTCTCGGTCTCGCGCTTGTCGTGCAGCTTCTTGCCGCGGGCGACTGCAAGCAAAAGCTTGGCGCGACCGCGATCGTTGAAATAGATCTTGAGCGGCACCAGCGTCATGCCTTCGCGATCGACGCTCTGCGACAGCTTCGCCATCTCGCGCTTGGAGAGCAGAAGCTTGCGGCGCCGGCGCGGCTCGTGGTTGAAGCGATTTGCCTGAAGATATTCCGGCAGGTAGGAATTGATCAGCCAGATCTCGCCACCCTCGGCCGAGGCGTAGGATTCCTGGATGTTGGCCTGGCCCTGGCGCAGCGACTTGACCTCGGTGCCGGTCAGCACCAGGCCGGCCTCGATCGTGTCGAGGACTTCGTAGGAGAACCGCGCCTTGCGGTTCTCCGCAACGGTCCTGTTGTTGGGATCGGCTTTCTTGACTTGATTCATAATGCGGAGAGGTGGCACCTCATCTAGAGCGATTCACCGTTTCATGGAAACGTCGAACCGCTCTATCTAATCATTTTGACGCAATTCCGGACTTTTTCCTGGAATTGCTCTAGTTTATCAAGCCGGCGTGCTTCATCGCCTGGTCGATCTTCTCGGCCGTCGAAGCCTCGATCGTGACCAGCGGCGAGCGCACGACGTTCTCGACCTTGCCCAGCTTCGAGAGCGCGTATTTGGCGCCGCACAGGCCAGGCTCGGTGAAGATCGCCTTGTGCAGCGGCAGCAGGCGATCCTGCAAGTCGAGCGCCGTGGCGCTGTCGCCGGACAGCGTCGCTTCCTGGAACTCCGAGCAGAGGCGGGGCGCGACGTTCGACGTCACCGAGATGCAGCCGACGCCGCCATGCGCGTTGAAGCCCAGCGCCGAGGCATCCTCGCCGGAAAGCTGGATGAAGTCCTTGCCGCAGGTGGCGCGCTGCTCGGAGACGCGCTCGACTTTGCCGGTGGCATCCTTGACGCCGACGATGTTCTTGAAGTCGTGCGCCAACCGACCCATCGTCTCGGGCGTCATGTCGATGACCGAGCGCGGCGGGATATTGTAGATGATGATCGGCAGCTTGGTCGCGCGGGCGACAGCGGCGAAGTGCTCGTAGAGGCCGCGCTGCGTCGGCTTGTTATAATAGGGCGTGACGACGAGCGCGGCATCGGCACCCGCCTGCTCGGCAAACTGCACCAGGCCCACCGCCTCTTCGGTGTTGTTGGAGCCGGCGCCGGCGACGACCGGAGCGCGGCCCTTGGCGACCTCGATGCAGACCTTGACCACCTGGCGGTGCTCGTCATGCGACAGCGTCGGCGACTCGCCTGTGGTGCCCACCGGAACCAGCCCCTTGGTGCCCTCGGCGAGCTGCCACTCGATGAAGGCGCGAAAGGCTTTCTCGTCGAAACGCCCGCTCTTGTCGAACGGTGTAACGAGCGCGGTCAGCGAGCCTCTCAGCATATCATCCAAACTCCTTGGGACTTCGTTGGTTTATGCATCTCGTTGCCCCAAAACCGGTGTCCACTTTTGGGCGACATGCATTCGTGTTTTATCGGTCGGTCTATCGTGCGCGCCTTCTAGCCGAAAGCGAAGCCGCGCACCATAGTCTCGACATTGTTCAGCGGCAAGCATTGCCGTGGTGCCAGTGTCGGCAATTCGAACGACCTCGATAACCTTTTGTTTACGGGCTCTTCACGACCTGAGTTTAGCTTCAAGCCGTCTTGGGCTGCTGGTAATGTGCTCGAACAGGAAATGACGAACCACATGTCAGGCCGGCGGCCCCGTCTTTTCGCGCTTCTGGGCGCGACGCTTGCGCTGATGCCGGTCGCGGCGATCGGCGGGGGCGTCGACGTGCAGACGACGTCGGCTGTCCCGATACCGCCTCTGGCCTATCAGGGCCGGCCGGATGCCCCCGCCTCTCTTTCGACAGATGTCGCGCTTTTGAAGGGCGGCCTCGACAAGCTGGCAGCCAACGACATTGCCGGCGCGCGCCAGGTGCGCGAGGTGCTGCCCGCCAATTCGCTCGACCGCCATATATTGGCCTGGGCGATCGCGCTCTATGGTGGCGACCAGGTGCCGAGCGGCGATATCGCCGATGCCGCACAGATGCTGCCGAACTGGCCGGGCACGATCGCGCTGCGCAAGAACAGCGAGCGCGCGCTCTATCGCGAGAACCCCTCGCCGCAGGTCGTGGTGCAGGCGTTCAAGGGCAGCCAGCCGCTGACCCCGGAAGGGGTGATCATCCTTGCCCGCTCCTATGTCGCCATTGGCAACGCCAAGGCGGCGCGCTCAGTGCTGTCGCCGTTCTGGCGAACGGAAAGACTGGAAGCCAAGGACGAGGCGACCATCATCAAGGAGTTCGGCACGCTCATTCCCGCCGCCGACCACCGCTTCCGCATGGAACGCATGTTCTATGCCGATCGGCCTTCCTCGGCGCTGCGCGTGGCAGCGCTCGCAGGCGCCCAGCCGCTGGCCGATGCCTGGACGGCGGCCAGCCGTGGCGACAAGAACGCGGCCAAGCTGCTCAAGTCCGTGCCCGCGGCGCAGCGTCAGGCCGGCTATTTCTTTGCCGAGGCCGAATATCTGCGCAAGCAGCAGAAATTCGCCGACGCCGCCACAGTCGTGATGAAAGCGCCGACCGATCGCGAGGCACTGGTCGATCCCGACGCCTGGTGGGTGGAACGCCGGGTGCTGTCGCGCGAGCTGGTCGACCAGGGCGACATGAAGACGGCCTACAAAATCGTCTCCATGCACGCGGCCGAAAGCCCAGCCAGCGCCGCAGAGGCCGAGTTCCACGCCGGTTGGTATGCGCTGCGCGGCCTCAACGACCCGGCTACCGCGGCTACCCACTTCGCACGCATCGCCGACCTCGCGCAGGGGCCGGTGTCGCTGTCGCGCGCCTATTACTGGCTCGGCCGCGCGGCCGAAGTGGGCGGGCCCGGCGACGCGAAGGCGTATTTCACCCGCGCGGCTGCCTATGGCACCACTTTCTACGGCCAGCTCGCCGGCGAGCGCGTGGGCTTGCGGACTCTCAACATCGCCTATCCGCAGCCAAGTGCCGCCGACCGGCAGAATTTTGCCGGCCGCGAGGCGGTCAGCGCCATCAAGCGGCTGCAGGAGGCGGGCTATGACCGCTATGCCGAGACGCTCTATCGCGACCTTGCCGGGCAGTTGACCAGCCCCGGCGAGCTGGCGCTGCTTGCCGTGCTCGCCGAAAAGCAGGGCAACCATTTCATGGCGCTGAAGGTCGGCAAGATCGCCGCCGCGCGCGGCATCGATGTCGGCGCGCTGTCGCACCCGCTTGGCGTCATCCCCGACACCGCCGACATTTCCGGGTCCGGCAAGGCGCTGGCCTATGCGATCGCGCGCCAGGAAAGCGAGTTCAATGTCGGCGCGATCTCCAGCGCCGGCGCGCGCGGGCTGCTGCAATTGATGCCGGGCACGGCCAGGCAATTGGCGAAGAAGGCCGGGCTGACGTTCTCGCAGACGCGGCTGACCAGCGACGCCGGCTATAATGCGACGCTGGGCGCCGCTTTCCTCGGCGAGCAACTCGACCGCTTCAGCGGCTCCTACGTGCTGACTTTTGCCGGCTACAATGCGGGTCCCAACCGCGCCGCCCAATGGGTGGCCAAATACGGCGACCCGCGCGGCAAGGACACGGATGCCGTCGTCGACTGGATTGAGCGGATTCCCTACACGGAAACAAGAAGCTACGTGCAGCGCGTGATGGAGAATTACGAGGTCTACAAGATGCGTATTTCCGGGAAGTACGACATCGTCGGAGATCTGGTGAATGGGCGGAGTTGAGTCGCTCCCTTCTCCCACAAGAGAAGAGGGGAACAGCCTCGCTGGATTTGACCGCCCCCCGCCCCCGCCTGTAGCACTCGCGGACGATCCGACAATGGCGAGGAATCGCGTCCGCATGCCAAACGAAGGTTTCTCCGACTTCTTCTATGATGCGCCGGATGGGCTCAGGCTTCACGCGCGACTCTATGGCGGGACCGATTCCCCACATTGGCCTGTCGTCTGCCTGCCCGGCCTCACCCGCAACGCGCGCGACTTCCACGAATTGGCACTGCGCCTGTCGAGCCAAACCGAGCGCAGGGTTGTCGCCTTCGACTATCGCGGGCGCGGGCAATCGGCCTATGACCCTGATATCAGCCATTACACTGTCGGCGTCGAGGCCGGCGATGTCCTGGCCGGGCTGGCGGCACTGGACATCGAGGACGCCGGTTTCATCGGCACCTCGCGCGGCGGGCTGATCATCCATGTCCTCGGCGCGATCGCGCCGGCGGTGCTGAAGGCCGTCGTTCTGAATGACATCGGCCCGGTGATCGAGGCGCCCGGCCTCGCCCATATACGCTCCTATCTCGACGGCGCACCGAAGCCGAGGACGTTTACCGAGGCACTCAGTGCCCAGCGCGGCGTGCATGGCGCAGACTTTCCGGCACTGACCGAAGCGGATTGGGAGCGAATGGTGTCGGCGCTCTATCGCGAGACCGACGCCGGGCTGATGTCGGATTTCGACCCAAGGCTGGTCGATACGCTGGCCGGTCTCGACTTCAGCAAGCCGCTGCCCGATCTGTGGCCGCAATTCGAGGCGCTCACGGCGTTGCCGCTGCTTGCCATACGTGGCGCAAACTCCAAGCTGCTGTCAGCAGCAACGCTTGCGGAGATGCAAAAGCGCCATCCCGGCATGGAAGCAATCACGGTCGAGGGCCAGGGTCATGCGCCGTTCCTCGAAACGGGCACCTTGCCTGTCGCCATCGCCGCGGTCCTGGATCGGGCGGAGCGGAAAATCCAAAAGAAGTAATCCAAAGTTCAAAATCGGCCGATGAGCTATTGCAACAGTATAGAAACACTTAGAAAGGCAATCGCTTCCGGAATTACGGCAACCGGTTCTGAACGTCGGCGCCGCCCTCATCCCCTTCGGCACCTTCTCCCAGTGAACGGGGAGAAGGAAACGAGCTAGTTGGCCCTGGAACTTTTCCCGGCTGCTTTCACCGCAGCCGCTTCGCGCTTCGGCTTACGCGCCGGCTTTGAGGATGTGGGCGTGGTCAAGGGCGAGGAAAACATGGAATTTTCCGCGCCCTTCGCCGCCCCGTCGTTGCGCGGCGTTTCCAGCACGAAGACGCAGCCGTCAAGGTCGTTGGTGGCGAGATGCGCGTAGCGCATGGTCATCGACAGCGTCTGGTGGCCGAGCCACATCTGCACGCGCCTGATGTCGATGCCGCCCTGGACGAGTCGCGAGGCGCAGGTGTGGCGCAGTATGTGCGGCACCACCTGTTCGTCGGCGGCAAGGCCAACCTCGCCCTTCGCCTCATTCCAGATGGCGCGGAATTGCGCCTGGCTGAACGTGGTGAAGGGGCCCTTGGGACGGCGTCCCTCGGTGACTGGCAGCTTGATGACTTCCTTGACGCGAGCGGTCATCGGAATGGTCCGGCTGCGACCGGACTTGGTGATCCAGAAGGAGACGCGGTGCTCCTGGATGTCGTTCCAGATCAGGCCGAGCGCCTCGCCGAGGCGGCAGCCGGTGTCGACAAGGAAGACGGCGAGCCGGTAAGCGTCCTCGCTGCGGCTCCTGATCGCCGCAAACAGCCTCGCCTCTTCGTCCTTTTCCAAGAAACGAATCCGTCCCGCCCGCTCCTTCTGGCGGCGGAACTCGGGCAGGCTGTGGATATCCCCCATCTTGTGAGCCTTGCGCAGCAGTTTGCTGAGAGCGGCCATCTTACGATTGATGGTCGCGTTGCTGTTGCCGCGCTGGCGCAGGGTTCCGATAAGGTTGTCCAGGGTGCTCTGGTCAAAGGCGCTGAAACGCTCCCCGAGGAGGATCTCATCGATTTCGCCGATGAAAGAGCTGACATTGTATTTATGTCGCCCATCATCCCAGAGTATATCCCGATATGCTGAAAACAGCTCTCCGACCCGATACGACTTTACTTCTCTTATCTTGTTGTAGCTGTATTTTATTTTTGCAGTCTGAGAAGAAAAGATCGCGAAATGGTCAGAGGGCACCCCCTCTTGAATCGCTTCGTTCGTCATTTTTTGGCCACACCCCCACGTGGATAGGCGACACCTATCCGCTCGGAAGCGTCCTTTCAAGAGTTTAAGTCAGACAAAACGATCTCATCCGCCAGGAGGGCGGATCCCACGAAATCGCTTGAGCAGACTTCAATTCAGCTACCGAACCCCCTTTTCCTTCTGTTGCCCAGCCCAGTCACGAAAACAAAACAGCCCGGGCGTTTGGAGCGCCCGGGCTGGATTTCACCTGTGGACAACCAGTCCTTAGAACGAGCGCTGGAAGCGGACCATGCCGCCGATGGCGTCGTCGTCCTGAGCGTTGGTCCAATCGGAGACGGTATCTTCGCCGACGTTGATGTAGTCGACTTCGGCCGTGATCGTCAGGCCGGGGACGATGTCGTAGGCAATGTTTGCGGCAGCGCCGAAGTTCTTGCCTTCGTCATAAGACAGCTGGGTGTTGAACGAGGTCTTCTCGTTGAACTTGTAGGTGGCGCCGCCCCAGATTGCCCAGTTGCCGCTCCACTGCTTGTAGAAGCCGCGACCGCCAGCGTCGATCGCATTGCCAGCGTCATCCAACAGATTGTCGTCGGTGCCGTAGCCGGCCATGACGAACAGCGAGATCGCGTCGGTGGCGTTGACGTCCAGGCGAACCTTGCCGGCGACTTCCTCGTAGTTGGCGTCATAGGCGACGACGCCGGTGATGGCGCCCCAGCCCTGCGTGTACTTCAAGCCGCCGACGACATGCGGAACGTAGCTGTCGATCGTGCCGACGACGCCCGAGCCTTCTTCGAGCGAGAGGACGGCGGAGAAACCGTTGCCGGCGTCGAAGTAGTACTGGATGACGTTGGTGTCGAAGTCACCGTACGGAACCAGCGTATCCTGGATGACGTTGCCGGCGTAGCCGATGAACGTATTGAAGGCCGATTCGTCCTTACCGACGCGGAGGCCACCGAGCTGGATCCAGGCGAAGTTCAGCGAAACGCCCTTGTTGCCGGCCGGGTTGGAGAAGGTCTCATCCGCCAGCGTCGCCGGATTGTCCTCGATGCCGTAGGTGTTGCGGTTGCCGAAGTTGAAGCGGGTCTCGGTGAAGGTCTTCAAGGTGCCGAGCTCGGTCTCCTGGCCGGTCCAGGTCTTCAGCGTGAAGCGGGCCTGCTTGTACCAGGTGTCCTGCTCGTCGCCATCCTGGTGGTCGACTGACGACGCACCGTCGAACGAGCCGACGTCGCCAAAGCCGATGTCGTAACGGACATAGCCGCCGATGCGCAGGCAGGTTTCGGTGCCGGGGATGTAGAAGTAGCCCGAGCCGTACACGTCGCAGATCTTGACGTATTCAGCCGGTTCCGGCTCGGCGACGACAACGGCGTCGGCGGCGCGCGCACCGGAAACTGCGATCAGGGCCGCAGCTGAGCCGAGAAGAAGGCTCTTGATGTTCATTTTCTGACCTCCAGTCAGAATCGAACGAAATGTCGGAGCCGAAGGTTGGTGTTCCGACAGTAACAAATTGATATTTCTAATTTTTTTCGGAAAACTAGGGATTCCGCGTCGACCATCAGGGGATCGACTCCACCTGTTTCGTGGACATTGGCAGGCGAAAGTGCGTCGCGACGCGCGCCGCCGATTCTGCTTTTGCAAGGGATTCGCGGGATTCGTTCTGCTGCAGCTGCGCGGCGCGAGCAGGGTGGCGGAGAGGATGGGATTCGAACCCACGAGAAGCTTTTGACCTCTACTCCCTTAGCAGGGGAGCGCCTTCGACCACTCGGCCACCTCTCCGTTGCGCCGCTGGATAAAGAAAAGCGTCGGCACAATCAACAAGCCGGCGTCATTATCGCGGAAAAATCGGCGCTTCGCCGCAGTGCCGCTTCGCCATGCGGCGATTCTGGGGCAATTCCCTGGCCGCCGACTCGGCCCGCGCGCCGCAATTCTGACGGTCCAGCGCCGGATTCGGGCCGTCCGGCAAAGGATTCGCGCCGATTGCAACGGGTGCGAGCGCCTCGATAGTTAACGAGAGCTTTCTGAGTGAGGCCAAATCGTGTCATTTGTGCAACAACGCTCGGGGATAGCGCCCGGACAGCCCGTCCGCCGGTACGATCGTGGTTGAACGCCGCCGCCTCATGGGTAATGTCGGGTTTGAAGGAGCGGCGCGGTGCGCATCTTTTTCGGTAGTGGGGATGGGGCAGGGAACGCTGTCCTTCAGCAAAGAATACCCAGACCCGTTTTTTAACTTTTGACTGGAGGTCAGAAAATGAACATCAAGAGCCTTCTTCTCGGCTCAGCTGCGGCCCTGATCGCAGTTTCCGGTGCGCGCGCCGCCGACGCCGTTGTCGTCGCCGAGCCGGAACCGGCTGAATACGTCAAGATCTGCGACGTGTACGGCTCGGGCTACTTCTACATCCCCGGCACCGAAACCTGCCTGCGCATCGGCGGCTATGTCCGTTACGACATCGGCCTCGGCGACGTCGGCTCGTTCGACGGTGCGTCGTCAGTCGACCACGAGGACGGCGACGAGCAGGACACCTGGTACAAGAACGCCCGCTTCACGCTGAAGACCTGGACCG
Source organism: Mesorhizobium sp. M4B.F.Ca.ET.058.02.1.1 (assembly GCF_003952505.1). Classification (NCBI taxonomy): domain Bacteria; kingdom Pseudomonadati; phylum Pseudomonadota; class Alphaproteobacteria; order Hyphomicrobiales; family Phyllobacteriaceae; genus Mesorhizobium; species Mesorhizobium sp. M4B.F.Ca.ET.058.02.1.1. The sequence goes on from NZ_CP034450.1 coordinate 2,122,103, forward strand.
GCCAGGAAACCGAGCTCGGCACCTTGAAGACCTATACCGAGACCCGCTTCAACTTCGGCAACCGCAACACCTACGGCATCCCGGACGATCCGGCGACGACGGCGACGGATGAGACCTTCTCCAACCCGGCCGGCAACAAGGGCGTTTCGCTGAACTTCGCCTGGATCCAGCTCGGTGGCCTCCGCGTCGGTAAGGACGAATCGGCCTTCAATACGTTCATCGGCTACGCCGGCAACGTCATCCAGGATACGCTGGTTCCGTACGGTGACTTCGATACCAACGTCATCCAGTACTACTTCGACGCCGGCAACGGTTTCTCCGCCGTCCTTTCGCTCGAAGAAGGCTCGGGCGTCGTCGGCACGATCGACAGCTACGTTCCGCATGTCGTCGGCGGCTTGAAGTACACGCAGGGCTGGGGCGCCATCACTGGCGTCGTCGCCTATGACGCCAACTACGAGGAAGTCGCCGGCAAGGTTCGCCTGGACGTCAACGCCACCGACGCGATCTCGCTGTTCATCATGGCGGGCTACGGCACCGACGACAACCTCACGGACGGCACCTGGGCAATCCCGGCTGGCGGTCGCGGCTTCTTCAAGCAGTGGGGCGGCAACTGGGCGGTCTGGGGTGGCGGCACCTACAAGTTCAACGAGAAGACCTCGTTCAACACCCAGATCTCGTATGACGATTGGGAGAACCTCGGCATCGCAGCGAACATCGCCTACGACATCGTGCCCGGCTTCACCGTCACGGCCGAAGTCGACTACCTGCACGCAGGTCAGTTCGATGACGCCGGCTTCTCCAACTGGACCAACGCCGACAGCAAGAACAGCGTTGGCGGTCTCCTCCGCTTCCAGCGCTCGTTCTAACAGGCCCTGGCTGACCGAAATCGAACCCGGCGGGCAACCGCCGGGTTTTTTCGTACAACGGCGACGCGATTATCAAAGTCGCGCGATGCGCCGGAAAGTCCCCGGCTTCGTCACCCTCGGGCGGGGCGGGAGCGAAGCGACCGCGCAGACCTGAGTATCCATGCCGTAACCTCGCGGCAGCGCTCCGACGTCTCAGAACCGAACGGTACTGCCCGGTTCCGCGAAAGAGGTCGAACTGGGTTGGTTTTCTCGATCAGCTCGACCTTCCACCAGCGGCCAGCGTTTAGCGACTCTCGCGCTGAACGGCGTCACGGACGTCGAAATACGCCTCGTACCAGCCACCGCAGCGGCTGGTGAAGCACGGACCCTGACCGGACTTGTGCTGCGGTATGCGGCGACCGAGGTCGTTTGTGGCGCCGATGTAGATCGCGCCCCACTTCCGGATTGCGGTCATGTGGACGTAGCCGGTCATGAGCAACGGCTATCCAGCAATCGGTCGGCAAATGATTCTTAAAGTTCCGCCAGATCGCCCAAGGCATCAATCAATGGCTGGATTCTGCCCTGATAGTTTTTCCAGCGCTTGACCGACGACGTGTAGATCGGTTGGCGAACTTGCCAGCGACTGATTGTTCTGACCGACCCAACCTTGTCGAAAAAGCGAAGACAGGCATCATCCCAGGTCAAGCCAAGGTGATCTATAAGACGACGCGATTGCCCTTCTTGATCAAAGATCATGTCTTCGTAGCGATTCTCAAAAATTCGCCCTGGGAATATCGTGTGCCAATGCCGCATAAGCCGATCATACTCACGATAGACCAGCCCAAGAGTCTCAAGATCGTAACTGTACTTATGGCCTTCTTGAAGATTTGAAAAGAAACAAGAAAGACAATTGTCAATAGCATCACGCCCGCAGTGAATAATCCGAGCGTTTGGGAAAAGAATTCCAATAAGGCCAACAAGCTCGAAATTATGAGGTATTTTGTCGATAATGCGTGGCGCGGTAGGCGAATAAAGACGCAAGTACGACAGATATTCCTCAGCCAGCGCATGCCATTGCTGGATCGTCATCGACCTTACCGCCTCTCCAAAAGATCGTCCCGGCTCCAGCTTTAAACCGATTGACGCCGCCATTCGCCCCAGTTTCGTAAGCTCTCCGGCCCCGTGAACTTCCGGATGACTCGAGCAGATTTGCTCGGTCAGGGTTGTACCCGAGCGTGGCATCCCGAGGACAAACACGGGCATTTCGGATGGGTTACCATACCCCGCTTTGGATGCTACCAGGCCTGCATCGAATAACCCGATCAGGGAATCGATCCGCCTACGATAGGAATGAACATCAAAATCTCGGGTCTTAAATGTCTTGGCCTTTAGAAAATGGTCCATCGCCTCGTCATAGCGGCCAAGGTCGTTCAGAACCTTGCCTGCCGCCAGATGAAGCCCATACTGCTCGCCGGCGGAAATTGCAGGTTTGCCAAGTTCGTCCAAGATGGACTTGAGTTCGGGCGGTTCGGTGGAAAATTTTCGAGTGTTAACAAGAGCGCGGTAGGCTCCAGGTACGTCCAGACGCCGGGCGATGGTTTCTTTCAGACACGTTGCTGCCTCGTCCATCTGTCCGAGGTTGATGAGTGTATCCGCCAAGCCCAACCGGGCTTGCAGATGATCACGATTGGTCTCTAGTGCCCTCTGGTAGATCGGCAGGGCCATTTCGGCCTTGTCAAACCCGGCATAAGCCCGCCCCAGCCCGCACAATGCCTCGACCAGATCGGGCTTCAGTTCGCAGGCGCGCTGCAAATGCCTGATCGCCGCCGGGTGGTCTCCAACTTTCAAGCAAGCCTCGCCCAGACTGAGCTGATAGTATGGGTTGCTGGGCTCCTGGGCGGCAGCCCTAGCGAAAAATTTGATGGCCAACTCGTTGTCGACGTTAAGCCCCAGCGTGCCCAGTATGTACAGTGCGAGGGCATGGTTGGGCGTTCTTGCCAGGACGCGGTGACACAGTTCCTCCGCCTCCGGCAGCCGCTCGGCCTTCTGCAGTTCGAGCGCCTGCCGCAGCAGCATGTCGTCGGCCTGGGCGCGCGTCGGCACTACCTGCGGCGGCCTCGGCTGCAGCGGCTTTGCTTGCGGCTGTTTGGCTGGCGACGCGGATCGGCTCTTGAGATGCTTGGACCACGCGGGCGGCAATCGGTTGCTCATCTTGTCTCGCTAGCAAAACGAGCAGGGAGAATCCAGCCTTTGACGAATCAAGCCGCCAGGGAAGAGTCCACAAACCTGCCGTGAAGGCGCCCGCCCAGCCGCCAGGCCATGTCGCCCGACAGAAACGCAAAGTTTGTTGCCGGGCCTGAATGACAGAGCGAACAGGGAACTCTGAAGGAAGACCCTGAGCGAACACCCGCCGCGCTTGCGCCTTCCCGCCAGCAGGCTGGCCGATCGACTGAACGGGCGGGCCGGTTGACCCGTCGGCCGCGACCGCATAATTTTAGATGATACTAATACACAATACCATGCGACGGACGCGATCTTGACCGATTCACTGCAGGGCGAATCCTGCTAATAATCCTGCTATTATTGCTACGAAATTTGATAAGAGGGGAATGACAATGCGTTTTGACCGGAATCTGCTGCTTGTAGGGCTGGTCCTGCTTGGCTCTGCACGTGCCTTCGCTGCTGACCTGCCGAGCCCGAACGCTCAGACGGTTGAGGAAGCCGCGCCGGCGGGCCAGCCATACTGGTCCTTCACCGCGGGCACATATCTGTGGGCGGCCGGCATGAGTGGCGACGTCGGACAGTTCGGGCTGCCTCCGGTTTCGGTGGAAAACTCGTTCTCCGACATCCTGAAGCATCTGGACTTCGGCGCGATGCTCGTCGCCGAACTCCGCTACGGCGACTTCGGTCTGTTCAACGACTTCATGTACATCAAGCTTTCGGGCGAAAACGCCACGCCCAACGGCATCGTCGCCGACAGCGTCAGCGTCGACTCCGAGAGCGTGACCTACACCGCGGCTGGCGAATATCGCCTGATCGACGACGCCTCGGGCAGCCTCGATCTCCTGGCGGGTGCCCGGATCTGGTCGGTCGATACCGACATATCCTTCAGCGGCGGAGCCTTCGACGGGCTGACCTTCAGCGAAGGCGATACCTGGGTTGACGCGCTGGCTGGATTCAAAGGGCGCTATAACATCAATTCCGAGTGGTATCTGAGCGGCTGGGCCATGGCCGGCGGCGGCTCGTCGGACTACATGTGGGATCTGTGGGGCGGCGTCGGTTATCAGGTCAACGACAAGTTCTCCGCCCTGATCGGCTATCGTGCCTCCGGGGTCAATTACGACAACGGCGACGGCTTCGTCTTCGACGTCGTCCAGCAGGGACCGGTAATCGGGGCGATCTACCGCTTCTGATCCGGCGGCACCCGGCAGAGACTACTGATGCGCTCGCCTATGAAGGCTTGCGGCTGCTCGCCATCAACATTGTCACATCCCGCCTGCGCATGCCGTCAGGGACGGATATATACTTGCCGTAACCGCTTACGCTTTGAACCACTACTTTACTTGAACCGAATCCCCCTGCTTTACGCCGGCCGAGTCCGAGCAAAATGTCTTCGCATTCAACGCGTGATGCAACGGAAGCCGAGGTGGCATGTGGATGTGTCTACAGGCTGCGCCATGCGCGCGGCCGGGCGGTAACGGCGGCAGTAGCTGGGAGCGCACAGGAAGGATCCGCCCTTGGTTACCCTGCGTGGAATCCTGATGTCGGGCGTCAGCGGATCGTAGCTCGCCTCGCGTTCGCCGCCGCGCGGGTTGGCAATCGTGCAACAAGGGCTCTCGATCCGGCGGTGCTCCTGGTACCAGTCAGTCGTCCACTGCCAGACATTGCCAGCCATGTCGGAGAGCCCGTAGCCGTTTGCCGGAAAAGAGCCGACCGGCGCTGTCCATTCGTAGCCGTCCTCGCAATCGTTGCGGAATGGGAACTCGCCCTGGTACGTGTTGGCCATGTGCTGCCCGCCCGGGGTTAGCTCGTCGCCCCATGTGAACTCAGCGCCATCCAGCCCGCCCCTGGCGGCGAACTCCCATTCGGCCTCTGTCGGAAGCGCCTTACCCGCCCAGTTCGCATACGCTTCCGCGTCCTGGTACGCGATGTGCACAACAGGATGATTTTCGAGGCCCCTGAGTCCGCTGGCAGGCCCGCGAGGATGCCGCCAGTTCGCACCGCGCACATAGGCCCACCAGTTGTAGTGATTGCCGCGATCAATGCTGCGTGAAGGCCTCACGAACAAGGCCGAAGCCGGTATCAACGATTCAGCGCTGGCCCCGGGATAGTCCGCCGCATTTGCCGGACGCTCGGCCACCGTGACGTAGCCGCTGGCCTCGACAAAGCGCTTGAACTCACCATTCGTGACAGTCGTGCGATCCATCCAGAAGCCACCGACGACAACGCGATGCGCCGGCGCCTCTTCGGGATAGTGATGGTCGGACCCCATCAGGAACTCGCCGCCAGGGATCCAGACCATAGCGCCGTGCGACGAGGCCGCTGGCTCTGTGGCAAGCCGTGCCTCAGTCATCGGGCGGCCTCGTCTGGACGGCGGTAACTCATCCGCCTTTCAATCCCCCGCAGCGAACATTTCTTGCGGGCTTGGTGTCACCAGCGGTGTGAAGTACGTCAACCGCAGAGCTTCCATAAGCAACAGTGGAGGCTTCATCTGGCTCGCAAGCTCGGTAATTCTTGCCTGCAGCTCCTTGACCTTATCAGGGTTCTTGTCAGCCAGATTGGTGGCTTCTGATTTGTCCTGGGCCAAATTAAAAAGCTCGACCTTCTGCGGTAACGTAGCTGACCATACCAGTTTCCAATCGCCCTCGCGCACGGCGCCGGACATCGGATCAACGTTGTAGACAATCTCGGTGCGCGGCGCAGGTTTCCCATCGCTGATGGCCGGCCACATATCCATGCCGTCCAGCGGCTTGTTCTTGTCGAGCTTGGCACCAGCCAACCCGGCCAGGGTTGGCAACATGTCGACGACGTGCATCAGGCCATTGAAGACACCAGGCTTGATCTTGCCGGGCCAGTTCATGAAGGCAACCGAGCGAGTGCCCCCCTCATAGAGGGTGCCCTTGCCTTCGCGATATGGCCCATTATTGGCGGGAAGTTTGCCCTCCACCTTCGAGTCACCCGTAAACATCGAGTTGATGACGCCGCCATTGTCGCTCATGAAAACGATAAGGGTGTTGTCGCGAATCCCCTTCTTCTCAAGGGCGGCCACGACATTTCCCACCTCGTCATCGATCACCGTGATCATGGCGGCATAGGCTCTACGGTTCTCGTCGGTGATGTTGCTAAACCGGTCGAGATATTCCTTCGGGGCCTGGAAGGGCGTGTGAGGCGCGGTGAAGGCGAGGTAGAGAAAGAGGGGCTTTTTCGGGTCGTGGGCGTTGATGACCCGGACAGCCTCCCGACCGAACAGGATGTTGTCGAAGCCCTTCTCCTTGATCGGCTTGTTGTTTCGGTACCAGTCGGGGATACCGTGCGAAGCATGTTTGAAATGGTCGATCTCGCCGACGGTTGCCCCGTAGAATGAATCGAATCCACGTTGTTTCGGCCAGTAATCCGTCTTGGCATGGCCAAGGTGCCATTTGCCGCTCATCGCCGTTTGATAACCGGCGCCTTTGAGGACCTGCGGAAGAAGGGTTTCGTCCAGCGGAAGACCATAGGTTCCCGCAGCGGGGACAACGCCAACCTGCATGCCATAGCGTAGCGGATAGCGGCCGGTCATGAGGGCGCAACGCGTTGGCGTGCACATCGGCTGCACGTAATATTCCTCGAGCTTCGCCCCCTCCGCGGCAAGCTTGTCGATGTTGGGCGTCTTGATGTCTGAGCCATGGTAGCCGACGTCCAGCCAGCCCTGATCGTCCGAAACGATGTAGACGATGTTGGGCTGCGCTGGCTCGGCCGCCGCCGACTGAACGCCCGCAAGTCCGGCAAATACCCCCGAAAGGCCGACGGGTGCGGCAAATCGCGAAACGGCAGCCGCCGTGCCGGCCATCAATGCGTCGCGCCGCGTGATTTTGTTGCCGGCTTCAGCCGGGAAGTCACGATCGTTGCTCATGTTGTGCCCCTGCTCTGCTAAACTGATTCATGCATTCGAACCCTGGCCCGCGCGAACCGAGCAGACAGGATCTTGCGCCGCCTTCCGCGGCTAGGACGCTTGACACCATCGCCGAACTGGCCGTCACGGCCACGCCCAGGAAGCCGGCAGCTCCACAACGCATGATTGCTCGGGCGGGCGCACCCGATGTTCTCGGCGCAGCCCACTGAAACTGGTCTTTTCTGCTCATAGTCCCCGCCCGCCTTTTGTAGGCGATATTCCCGCGCCAATTTGATTTCGCGCAATTTGCTTATAAGATATACCTAATACAACCGTCCTGCTATCCACTTTGCGCAAAGGACGTTTTTTTGACTGCTTGGCCTTCATCGCCTTCGTACAGGGATGTGCTGCTTGGCCCTGACGACCTAACCAGCGCCGCCTCTGGCCTGCCCGTGGAAGTCGACAGGCTTTCGGCAGGCCGGCTTCCCTCGCGCATCCGGCAAATCCAGTCCCCCGGCAAGTGGGCGCTCGACCTGCCAGAATTCAATTGCGCCTTCCGCGCCAGGGGTGGTTTCGATCCAGGCTCCGTGGCGTTGGTGGCTATCGAGCGGGCCTGTGGGTCGACGATATGCGGCATTGCGCTCGAAGATGACTTGATCCTGGCAATCCCTGCCGGCACGAGCGTGACGGCGACGGTCCGGCCCGGTCTCACTTATGCTGTCGCCATTGTTCCGACCGCGACCTGGATGGAAATCCAGTCGATTGCGGCGGGGATGGTTCTCGAACGGATTAACGATCGCCCCGCGGCAGTTCGGCTCGCCACCGACGAAGCGCAAAGACTCAGAAGCCAGATGAAGTCGATAGCAGACCACCTCGGGACAATTGCAAGCGATCCAATTCTGCTTGAGCAGCCTCCAGGTGCAGTCGTGGAATATCTGGGGCTGGTGGCTGACGCCTTCGCGGAGGGAGACAGTCGTGAGACCGGGACAGCCAGTTCCGCGAGTCGTCATTTCACACAAGCGTCGGCGGCCGAGGATTTCATTCGCACTCATATCCGGGAAGACATTCCCATTGTTCGACTGTGCAAGGAAATCGGTGTCAGCCGTCGACAGCTCGAGTACGCCTTCCGCACCACATTTGCAGTGACCCCGCTCGAATTCATCAGAGCGCTCCGCCTCAACGAAGCCAGACGGCTCCTTACCACGGCGCGTGCAAACGGCTTGAGCGTTACAACGATTGCTATGGATTTGGGGGTCACCCATCTGGGCCGCTTCGCCGCGAACTACCGCCTCTTCTTCGGCGAGTCTCCGAAGGAAACACTTCAGCGTGCCGGGAGATCGTGACCCAGGGCGTAACGTGCGCCGAGAAAATTGCGCCGCGTTGTCATTGCAACGAGTTCGATGGAATTGCGCAATCCGGATAGAAGTCGCACTCGTGAATTAGTATATTCTAAAATGCTAACAATAAGCTGCCTCTGATACGCAGGGTCTGCGAGCGGGCACAGCCTGATTTGGGTTTGGCGCAGGCTTGCGTCGGGCGGGTGGTTATATCGGCCGCGAATCTAAGTGCACGGAGTGATGAGCTTCTGGGAGGATGCAAAAATGGCAAGACCTAGCTTGAGATTGACCGGCGCTGCCGGGATCGCCGTCGTCATGATGTTTGCCGATATGGTCGACGCGGTTGCCCCGTTCTCCTCCTTCGTGGGCGACGCACAGGCGAAAGTTGGCCGTCCGCTCACGCCTGGCAGCGTCGCAGGGGTCGCAAGGCGTACCACACGCAGAACAATCCGCCGTACGACCATCTACGTGACCAGGCTCCCCGCAGCGTGCGTGAAGACCACGATCGACGGCACAGTGCTGTGGCACTGTGGCAGCAGGTACTATCAGCCCTACGGCGGACGCTACGTCGTCGTCCACATAAATTGAGCGGAAGTGACGTCAGGTCCTGAAGAGGCGGTGGAACTTGCACCTGCCACTCGCTCACGCTAGCAAGAGGTCCCTTTCTCAACGAGCCTCTTGCCATGCGCCTGCGCCCTCCCCTTACGCCGATCATCGCCGCGCTTCCCTCGACGGTGCCGTTTGTCGGTCCGGAGGCGCAGGAGCGCGACCGCGGGCACGCCTTCCGCGCGCGCATCGGCGCCAACGAGAGCAGCTTCGGGCCCTCGCCGCGTGTCATTGCCCGCATGACTGCCATCGCCGGCGACATGTGGATGTATTGCGACCCCGACAATTTTGACCTCAAGCAGGCCGCGGCCGCGCATCTCGGCGTCGGCGCCGACAATGTGGTGGTCGGCGAAGGCATAGACGGGCTGCTCAGCCTGGTGGCGCGTATGTTTGTGGCGCCGGGCGACGCGGTGGTGACCTCGCTCGGCGCCTACCCGACCTTCAACTTCCATGTGGCCGGCGTCGGCGGAAGGCTGGTCGCGGTGCCTTACGAGAATGACCGGGAAAGCCTGGACGCCCTGCTCGCGGCGGTGGTCAGGGAAAAGGCGCCGCTGGTCTACCTTTCCAACCCCGACAATCCGATGGGCAGTTGGTGGGAGGCTGCAGAGATCATTCGCTTCATCGAGGCGCTGCCCGAGACCACCATGCTTGTGCTCGACGAGGCCTATGGCGAGCTTGGGCCAGCCTCGGCGCTGCCGCCGATCGACGTGTCCCGCCCGAACGTCATCCGCATGCGCACCTTCTCAAAGGCCTATGGGCTGGCCGGCATACGTTGCGGCTACGCGGTGGCCGAGCCGCAGGTGATCCGCGATTTCGAGAAGATCCGCAATCATTACGGCGTCAGCCGCATGGCGCAGATCGCCGGTGTCGAAGCGCTGGCCGACCAGGCCTTCCTGGAAAGCGTGGTGGCGCGCGTCGCCGCCGGCCGGCGGCGCATTGCCGCAATTGCCGAGACCAACGGGCTGAGGCCCCTGCCCTCGGCGACCAACTTCGTCACCATAGACTGTGGCAGTGACGGCGCCTTCGCGATGAAGGTGCTGCAAGGACTTTTGTCGCGCGACGTGTTCATCCGCAAACCGATGGCGCCGAAGCTCGACCGCTGCATAAGGGTCAGCGTCGGACTTGATCACGAGCTCGACATCTTCGCCGAAGAACTGCCCGGCGCGCTGGCCGCGGCGCGGGGGAACTGACAGCGGCGCGGCGCCGCTGGTCCAGGCACCGAGCCGAGCTCCAACATCGATAGCAATACCCCCTCAAGCCGGTTGCTTTCGCTCGATTCCGCGCCAGACTCTGTGCAGGGAGCGAAGTCATGGCCAACCAGCAAAGGGCAGTGCGGGCCAGCGTTCATGGCAGGGTGCAAGGCGTCAGCTACAGGGTCTGGACGCGGAGCGAAGCCGTGCGGCTCGGGCTCACCGGCTGGGTGCGCAACGAGAGCGACGGCACGGTGACGGCCATGCTCGCGGGAACCGACGCTGCCGTTTCGACAATGATCGACCGTTTGTGGCAAGGGCCAAGGGGTGCCGTGGTCTTGACGGTCGAGATCGAGCAAATGGAACCGCACAGCCCACCCGTTGACTTCCGGATAATCGCCTAGTCGCCCCTTGAATTAATTGAACGTTTGTTTTATTAATAGAGTAAGGAGCGACCATGGCGCGGACGACGGGTTCCGACGGGGAAAAGACCGAAGCGGCCGTCCGCGAGGCGGCGGCGAGCCTAATCGCGCGCCTCGGCTACGAGGCGATGTCGATGCGTCTGCTGGCGGCGGAAGTCGGCGTGCAGGCCGCCGCGCTCTATCGCTATTTCCCAACCAAGGAAGACCTGCTGTTCACGCTGATGCGCGAGCATATGGAAGGGCTGCTGCAGGCCTGGGAAGCGGCGCGTCCGGCCGGCGCCGATCCGGTGGCGCGGCTCGCCGCCTATGTCGAAAACCATATCGCCTTTCATATCGAGCGCCGCCACGCCACGCATGTCTCGAACATGGAGCTGCGCAGCCTTTCGCACGACCGGCTGACGCTGATCCTCAAGCAGCGCTCGGCCTATGAGAAGGAACTTCGCGCCATCCTGCGCGACGGCGCGGAGGACGGCGTCTTTGCGATCGACGACATCGGGCTCACCGCCATGGCGCTGATCCAGATGATGACCGGCGTCATCGTCTGGTTCCGGCCGGGCGAGCGGCTGTCGATCGGCGAAGTCACCACGTCATATCTTTCGATGACAATGCGCCTGGTCGGCGCGACAATCCGCCAAGGGCGCGCCAGGGACGTCGTGGCGCTCTGAGTTTCGCGCATGATCCCCCGCGAAGATCGGGGCATACGCAGGGAGGAACGGCATGTACACGAACACGCTGAGCTTCGGGCTCGATCCGGACATCGAGGCGCTGCGCGACCTTGTGCGGCGTTTCGCGCAGGAGAAGATCGCGCCGATCGCGGCCGAGATCGACCGCGCCAACGAATTCCCGGCGCATCTGTGGGCGGAGCTCGGCGCGCTCGGCCTGCTTGGCATCACCGCTGATCCGGAATTCGGGGGCAGCGGTATGGGCTATCTCGCCCATGTCGTGGCGGTAGAGGAGATCTCGCGCGCCTCGGCCTCGGTCGGCTTGTCCTACGGGGCGCACTCCAATCTCTGCGTCAACCAGATCAACCGCTGGGCAACGTCGTCGCAGAAGGAGAAATACCTCCCTGCCCTCTGCTCTGGCGAGAAGGTCGGCGCGCTGGCGATGTCGGAATCGGGCGCCGGCTCCGATGTGGTGTCGCTGCGACTGCGCGCCGAGAAACGCAACGACCGCTATGTGCTCAACGGTTCCAAGATGTGGATCACCAACGGTCCCGACGCCGGGACGCTGGTGGTCTATGCCAAGACCGACCCGGATCGCCATTCGCGCGGCATCACCGCCTTCATCATCGAGAAGGATTTCGCCGGCTTCTCGGTGGCGCAGAAGCTAGACAAGCTCGGCATGCGCGGCTCCAACACCGGGGAACTGGTGTTCGAGAATGTCGAGGTGCCGTTCGAGAACGTGCTGCACGAGGAAGGGCGTGGTGTCGAGGTCTTGATGTCGGGTCTCGACTATGAGCGCGCGGTGCTGGCCGGCGGTCCGATCGGGCTGATGGCGGCGTGCCTCGACGTGGCGATCCCCTATGTGCATGAGCGCAAGCAGTTCGGCCAGCCGATCGGCACGTTCCAGCTGGTGCAGGGCAAGCTCGCCGACATGTACGCGACGATGAATGCCGCGCGCGCCTATGTCTACGCGGTCGCCGCCGCCTGCGATCGTGGCGAGACCACGCGCAAGGACGCCGCCGGCTGCGTGCTGTTCGCGGCCGAGAAGGCAACGCAGATGGCGCTCGACGCTATCCAGCTGCTCGGCGGCAATGGCTACATCAACGACTATCCGACCGGCCGGCTTCTACGAGACGCCAAGCTCTACGAGATCGGCGCTGGCACCAGCGAGATCCGCCGCTGGCTGATCGGGCGCGAGATCATGGCGGAGGGAGTTTGATGTCCCCCTCCGCCAACTCAGCCGAACGCCTTGGGCAGGTCGTCGGTTGGCTTGGCGACGATCTGGTGCGCGTCGCGCCACAGAACCTCGCACTGGCGCGCCGACGTTATCGACCGCACCGGCAAGCCGCCCTCCTCGATCAGCCAGGCACAATAGCGCGCGCGGTTGATCGCCTCCCTGGCATCCGGGTGAAACCAGCAGACGCCCCAGATCGAGTTCCGGCGCTTGAAATGCCGGCCAACCCGGCCAGGAATGGGCAGATGCCGATTGAACCAGTCGAACTGATCCTCCAGTTCGTCATGGATCCAGTCCGGGCAGCCGTTCCGGTACAGATACCAGGACGCATGGAAAAAGCCGGTCTCCACCCGGCTCTTCGGATGGATCAGCGGCGTTACAAACCGCAAATACATTGTGACACCCACAGCGCTTGCAGGCGCCGTGTTCCTCTTGCTCAAAATCGGGACGTGGAAAGCCGCCCTTCGGCGGCGTCAGGCCATGGCCGAAGGGAGACATCTGGTGAAACGCATATCGATGCCTTTCATCGTCGCCTCCTGAGGGTGTCACTAGTAAAAAGGATGCCATGCCTGGCGCGCGGCATCCGGGCGCGGGCTGTTACACTGGTTCCGTCGCGGCATCAAGAGGGGTGAGAGGAACAACGTGGCCACATTGCAATCCCAAATCTCCCCAGCCTCCGACACGTTCCGCGCCAACGCCGAGCGCATGCGCGCCCTCGTCGCCGACATTTCCGAGAAGGCTGCAAGCATCGAACGCGGCGGCTCTGACGAAGCGCGCGAGCGCCATGTCGGGCGCGGCAAGCTCCTGCCTCGCGAGCGCCTTGCGCAGTTGCTAGACATCGGCTCGCCCTTCCTCGAGATCGGCCAGTTCGCGGCATGGTCGATGTATGGCGAGGACATTCCCGCCGCTGGCATCATCATCGGCATCGGCCGCGTCGAGGGCACGGAGGTGATGGTCGTCGTCAACGACGCCACTGTGAAGGGCGGCACCTACTATCCGCTGACGGTGAAGAAGCACCTGCGCGCGCAGGAGATCGCGCTGCAGAACAACCTGCCTTGCGTTTATCTGGTCGATAGCGGCGGCGCCAATCTGCCCAACCAGGACGAGGTGTTTCCCGACCGCGAGCATTTTGGCCGCATCTTCTACAACCAGGCCAACATGTCAGCGGCCGGCATCCCGCAGATCGCCTGCGTCATGGGTTCCTGCACGGCTGGCGGCGCCTATGTGCCGGCAATGTCGGACGAAACCATCATGGTCCGCAACCAGGCGACCATCTTCCTCGGCGGCCCGCCGCTGGTGAAAGCCGCGACCGGCGAGGATGTCAGCGCCGAGGAACTCGGCGGCGCCGACGTGCACACCAGGCTTTCGGGTGTCGCCGACCACTATGCGATGGATGACGAACATGCGCTGGCCATATGCCGGCGCATCATCAGGAATCTCAATCGGAACAAGGCGGTAAGTCTGAACTTACAGAAACCGAATCCGCCGCTTCATGACCCGCATGAACTCTACGGCATCGTGCCGACGGACCTGCGCCAGCCCTATGACGTGCGCGAGGTGATCGCGCGCATCGTCGACGGCTCGGAGTTCGACGAGTTCAAGCAGAATTACGGCACCACCTTGGTGACCGGCTTTGCCCATCTGCACGGCATGCCGGTCGGCATCCTCGGCAACAACGGCGTGCTGTTCTCGGAAAGCGCGCTGAAGGGCGCGCATTTCATCGAGCTCTGCTGCCAGCGCGGCATTCCGCTGGTCTTCCTGCAGAACATCACCGGCTTCATGGTGGGCAAGAAGTACGAAGCCGGCGGCATCGCCAAGGATGGCGCCAAGCTGGTGATGGCGGTCGCCACCGCCAAGGTGCCGAAGGTGACGATGATCATCGGCGGTTCGTTCGGCGCCGGCAATTACGGCATGTGCGGGCGGGCCTATTCGCCCCGCTTCCTGTGGATGTGGCCGAATGCGCGCATTTCGGTGATGGGCGGCGAGCAGGCGGCAACGGTGCTGGCGATGGTCAAGCGTGAGGGTATCGAACGCAAGGGCGGTGAATGGAGCGCCGAGGAGGAAGCCAAATTCAGGAAGCCGATCCTGATGAAATACGAGCATGAGGGCCACCCGCTCTATTCCTCGGCGAGGCTGTGGGACGACGGCATCATCGATCCGGCGAAGGCGCGCGAGGTGCTGGCGCTCAGCCTTTCCGCCGCGCTCAATGCCGGGATCGAGGAGACGCGCTTCGGCGTGTTCAGGATGTGAGATGAACGAAACCGGACAAAGGATCCGCATTCATACCGGCGACATCACGAAGCTGGCGGTTGATGCCATCGTCAACGCCGCCAACTCGTCGTTGCTCGGCGGCGGCGGCGTCGACGGCGCCATCCATCGCGCGGCCGGGCCCGAACTCCTGGCGGAATGCCGGACCCTCAACGGCTGCAAGACCGGCGATGCCAAGCTGACCAAGGGCTACCGGCTGCCGACGCGCTACGTCATCCACACGGTCGGGCCGGTCTGGCAGGGCGGCGGCAAGGGCGAGGCCGACCTGCTCGCCTCCTGCTACCGGCGTTCGCTCGAAATTGCCGCCGGGAGGCAATGCCGCACGATTGCGTTTCCGGCGATCTCGACTGGCATCTATGGCTACCCGAAGGATGAAGCGACCGAGATTGCTGTCGGCACCGTAGATGCCTTCCTGAGCCAGACCGCGGTACCGGAAACCGTCACTTTTTGCTGCTTTGATGAGCAAATGGCGGAACTATACCGAGAGACCGTTGCTGCTCTTGGCGGAGACAGAACTTTATGAGCGGCAGGGACGATTTACAGTTTCAAATAGGACTTTTCGATTTCGGACTAGCCGCACCGAAAAATAGACGCTACTGCTCACCCTGCATTTTGCTATGGGCATGGGGTGAAAATGAAGCCGAATTATCTTCGACGGACGACTGTTTCGATACTTGCGGGATTGCTTATATGCGCTGCGGCCGGAGCCGGCGCGGCGCAATCGCTGGCCGGGAAGGTCGGCGACAAACGATTCACTCCGTATTTGCCGGGCAGCGCGAAGGACGAATGCACCAGGGCCTACAAGGACTATGTGGCTGCAAGTGGCCATTCGGCCTATGCAACGACCTTCTATTCGCGCGTCGTCGACCTCTACATCATCTGCGGCTCGGGACTGAACGCTCCGTCGCAAAAGGCCGCGGAAGAGCGGGCGCTACGATCCTGCCAGGCGGGCTTGAAGAGGTGGAGGGTCAAGACCGCGAGCGGGGGCTGCGAAATCGCAGCTTCGAAGTAGGCCGACGCTCGCCCGACTGGCGCCGACCGAGGCAAAACCGGGGAGCTCCATGTTCGGCAAGATCCTGATCGCCAATCGCGGCGAGATCGCCTGTCGCGTCATCCGCACGGCACGAAGGTTGGGCCTGCGCACCGTCGCCGTCTATTCGGATGCGGATGCGAAGGCCCTGCATGTCGGGATGGCCGACGAGGCGGTCCATATCGGACCCTCGCCGGTCGGCGAAAGCTATCTGCGCGGCGACAGGATCGTCGCGGCAGCACTCGCCACCGGTGCCGAGGCCATCCATCCCGGCTACGGCTTTCTCTCGGAGAATCCCGAGTTCGTCGATCAGGTGACGGCGGCGGGGCTCGTCTTCATCGGCCCGTCGGCGGCTTCGATCCGCGCCATGGGGCTGAAGGACGCGGCCAAGCGCCTGATGGAGAAGGCCGGCGTGCCGGTTGTGCCTGGCTATCACGGCGAAGCGCAGGAGATCGTGCTCCTGGCCTCCAAAGCGCGCGAGATCGGCTATCCCGTGCTGATCAAGGCGCGCGCCGGCGGCGGCGGCAAGGGCATGCGCCGCGTCGACCACCCGGACGATTTCTCCGAGGCGCTGTCCGGTGCGCGGCGTGAGGCAAAGGCGGCGTTCGGTGACGACCGCGTGCTGGTGGAAAAATACGTCGACAAGCCGCGCCACATCGAAGTGCAGGTGTTCGGCGACAATTTCGGCAATGCCGTGCATCTCTTCGAGCGTGACTGCTCGGCGCAGCGCCGCCACCAGAAAGTGATCGAGGAAGCGCCTGCCCCAGGCATGACGCCGGTGCTGCGCAAGGCGATGACCGAGGCCGCGGTGAAGGCCGCCAAGGCGATCAGCTATTCAGGCGCCGGCACGATCGAATTCATCGTCGACGCCTCGCAGGGGCTGAAGGCCGACCGCTTCTGGTTCATGGAGATGAACACGCGCCTGCAGGTCGAACATCCGGTTACCGAAATGGTGACCGGCATCGATCTGGTCGAATGGCAGCTGCGGGTCGCGGCCGGCGAGAAACTGCCGAAGACGCAAGGCGAACTCCAGCTCGCTGGCCATGCCTTCGAGGCGCGCATCTATGCCGAGGACGCCACCAGAGGATTCCTGCCGGCGACGGGCACGCTGCACCACCTGAAATTCCCGCAAACCGCGCCAGAGCATGCCGCCATGCGGATCGAGACCGGCGTGCGCGCGGGTGATCAGATCTCGCCCTTC
This sequence comes from Mesorhizobium sp. M4B.F.Ca.ET.058.02.1.1, assembly GCF_003952505.1. Taxonomy (NCBI): domain Bacteria; kingdom Pseudomonadati; phylum Pseudomonadota; class Alphaproteobacteria; order Hyphomicrobiales; family Phyllobacteriaceae; genus Mesorhizobium; species Mesorhizobium sp. M4B.F.Ca.ET.058.02.1.1. Next base: position 2,138,989 of record NZ_CP034450.1, read on the forward strand.
TACGATCCGATGATCGCCAAGCTGGTGGTGCACGGCAAGGACCGGGCCGCAGCGCTTGCGGCGCTGCGCAAGGCGCTGGCTGAGACCGAAGTGGCCGGCTCGACGGTCAACACCGCCTTTCTCGCCGCGCTCGCGGCTGATGCCGATTTCGCGGCCGGCGACGTCGACACCGGGCTGATCGGCCGGCACCAGGATGAGCTGGTCGCCCTGCCCCCGCCAAGCGACGAGACCATCGCCGCCGCCGCGCTCGCGGCGACCGGCGCAGGCGCCCCCGCCACCGGCGGCGACCCGTGGGCGTCGCTTGCCGGCTATGCACACTTCCACACGGTAGCGCGACGTATCAGGCTTCGTCACGGCGAGGAAGATATCCTGGCGCGGGTCTCGGCACGGCCGGACGGCCGCTTCCAGGTGGCGCTGGAAGCGCCGCATGACGCGATCAATTCGCATGATCTGCGGGCCATTCCGCGCACCGCCCGATGGCCGGGACACGTCACCGTGTTCGAAGGCGCGGTCGGCTATTCCTTCGCGGTGCCTGATCCGCTGGCCAAGGCCGATGATGCGGCCGCGGCATCCGGCAGCCTGCGCGCGCCGATGCCCGGGCTGGTCAAGCTGGTGCGCGCCGGGGTGGGCGATGCCGTGATCAAGGGCCAGCCGCTCTTGATCCTGGAGGCGATGAAGATGGAGCACACAATCGCAGCCCCGCATGACGGGGTGATCGCCGAGGTTGCGGCCGAGGGCGCGCAGGTGAGCGACGGCACAGTGCTGGTGCGCTTCGTAGATGAGGCGCAAGGTAGCCACTCCAAATGAAAATGGCCGGGATGAGCCCGGCCATCTCAATCCGGATGCAGAACGACTACGGCTGGATCGGCGCGTATTTGCCATCGTGCCACTGGTTGATGTCGTAGCTGGCGTTCTTCAGGTCGCCCTTCTCGTCGAAGACGACGTCGCCGACCACGGTGCTGATCGGCTGGCCGTTCTTCAGCGCTTCGGCGACCTTGGCCGGATCGTCGCTGCCGGCGCGCTTGATGCCCTCGGCGAAGGCCTGGACCACGGCATAGGAGAACAGTGTGAAGCCTTCCGGTGCGAAGCCGCCGGCCTTGATCTTGGCGACGGCATCCTTGGCCTGGGGCTTCGCCTGCGGATCCGACGGGAAGACGAACATCGTGCCTTCGCCGGCCGGGCCGGAAACCTGCCAGAATTCCGGTGTGGCGATCGAGTCCGGCATGATCAGCTGGAACTTGACGTTCTGCTCGGCCGCCTGGCGCAGGATGAGGCCGGCTTCCGGATGGTAGCCGCCAAAATAGACGACGTCGGCCTTCAGCTCCTTCAGCTTGGTGACAAGGGCGGAATAGTCCTTCTCGCCGGCATTGATGCCTTCGTAATCCACTTCCTTGAGGCCGCCGGCATTCATCGTCGCCTTGACGGCGTCGGCCACGCCCTGGCCGTAGGCGCTCTTGTCATGCAGGATGACGACGTTCTTGCCGGCATATTTCTTGGCGATCCACGGACCGATGAAGGCGCCCTGCGCATCGTCGCGCGTATAGAGGCGCATGATCGTCGGCCAGCCGGCCTTGGCCGCGGCATCGGTCAGCTCCGGATTTGAGGAGGCCGGGCTCATCATCAGCGTGCCGGCCTCGGCATAGACGGCGGAGGCGGGAATGCTGGAACCCGAGCAGGCATGGCCGTCGACGAATTTGGTGCCGTCGGCGACGATGCGATTGGCGACCGAAACCGCCTGCTTCGGATCGCATTGGTCGTCCTGAACGTCGAGCTTGATCTGGTTGCCGTTGACACCGCCGGAGGCGTTGATGGCGTCGGCGGCGGCCTGGGCGCCCTGCTTGAACTGGTCGCCGATGGTGGCGAGCTGGCCGGTCATCGGACCAACCACGGAAATGGTGATGTCATCGGCGAAGGCCAAGGGCGCGCTCATCATCAGGCCCAATGCGGCCGCGCTCAAAATACCCAATTTTTTCATAGCGATAGAACTCCTCCACTGGCGCGCGGCCGTTTCGGCCGCGCTTCTTTCAGAGAGGCCGGACAATTTCATCCTTCGCCCGGCATGTCTTGGCGCATTGCCGGCACTCGATTGGGCCTGCAATGTATCGCGAACCGCCTAAAACGGCAAAAGCCGCGCCGGCCTTGTCCCGGCCGGTCGCAGCTTTTGCCAATCGAGCTTCCCCGAACACTCCCGCGCCCGGTCGCATCCCTGTCTTCCTGTTCGTCCGACCGTCTTGCCGCGGCCTTGTCCCTGGCGCCGGCCGTCTGCGCGGCCTTGGCCCCCTCGGATATCCCTCAGTGCATCGTCATCCATTCGCGCGCTTCGCGCAGCGCCCTGGCGATCTCGGCCTTCGACATTGCCGCTGACAGTTCGGAGCGCAGCTCAGCGGCGCGGACCGAACCCTTGATCGCGGCGATGTTGAACCATTTGTGGGCGGCAACGACGTCGGTCTCGCAGTCGCGGCCGGTCGCATACATCATGCCCAGTTCGAAAAGAATGTCGGCCTGGGCGGTTGCTCCCATGGCGCCGAAGCCGCCTTCAAGCATTTCAAAACGTGCCATTTCAATCCCCTGTCTGGCTCCCGAGAGCTGCCTCCTTCTGTCCCTTGGTATCCCTCGGGGGCCGCTCTTTCGATGCTTTCGAGGATGAAGCCGAGCCTTGAATCCGTCGTTAAATGGCGTGCTTAATTTGAGGAAAACAAAGCTAAAACAAGAGGTAAACGCTTAAATTCGTTAAGCATACAAAGCCCGCAGTTGAGCCTGTTTGCGGCAAATTTGACGAAAACTTCTAACGACCGGATCAAGACTCCGCTAACCACGGGAACCAAAGACCACGAAGCGGCCCGTTCATTTCCGCGTTGAAGAGGGCGGCAAAATCCTGCAACCTTCCCCGGCGGCACCGCTTTTGTTTTGCCGGAAGCTGGACTAGCTTACGTTTGCGTAAGGGGTAGGAAGGCGGGACGGGGCCCACCTGAACCTATAGGGAGGACAGACATGTTGCGAAAAGTGAGCCTGGCCGTGGCGGCCACCTTGATCATGGCCGGCGCGGCCTTTGCCGATCCGATCGAGGGCAATTGGAAGACGCAATCCGGCGAGACGGCGGCGATCGGCGGCGGCGGCGCGTTTTCCATCACGCTGAAGACCGGCAAGTTCGCCGGCAAGACGATCGGCTCGCTGAAGGCGGCCGGCGACAACAAATATGCCGGCAGCATAACCGACCCGGAAACAGACAAGACCTATGCCGGCAAGGCGACGCTTTCGGGCACCTCGCTCAAGATGAGCGGCTGCGTGCTCGGCGGCCTGCTCTGCAAGAGCCAGACCTGGCACAAGCTCTGATCGGCGCCTTCGCCGCCATCACCTGAAAACGGGGCCTTCGCGGCCCCGTTTTCTTTTTCGGCGGCAGGCGCGCCACCAAATTTTCAGCAACGAACTTGAACCGCAGATGAATACCGGCATCAGAGCCGGTTCAGCGGCGCTCGGGCATTCTCCTCGGCATTGAAGGAGAGGACCAACGCAATGCTCGCCCGCCGCTTCACCATCGTCTGCCTGCTGATGAGCCTATTCGGCATGCTCTTCGCCATCCTGGTGGCCGAGGCCGGACGCCCGGCCCGCGCCTGGGATGGCGCCAATGCCTGCCGGCCGGGCTGCATGAACCATTTCATCCGCTGAACCGACCAACCCTCAAACGAGAAGCAACGACCATGAACCGCATCACCACCAGCGCCCTGAACATCCTCCGGCTCCTGCCGCGGGCGGCGCTCATCCTGATGCTGCTTGCCGCCCCGGTGCTGGCGGTGCCGATGATGCGGGCCGATAACGGCTCGACGATCGAGGCCCCCTCGCCGCGGAAGTCGGGCGTCGGCTTCGTGTTGCTGGTCTCCCTGCAGCGCGGCTGAAACACGTCGATACTCAGGCGAGGCCGAGGCTGATCTGATCTCACTTCCATCTCAAGACGCGGACAAAAATCGGCACTTTGGCCGCCTTCGCGCCCGCCTCCCCCTCCCAACCGCTCTTCCAACTCTCTATATTGAGCCATGGAAAAGCGAATCTACCCCCAAGCCATCGAATCGGTCGTCATGCCTGAGCCTTTCGGCAGGCAGAGTTTCAACGACGCCAAGAAGGCGGTCGCGGCCTTGCAGGTGCTTTACGACCGCAACACCAAGTTCCTGCGCGATTCCTTCGCGGCACTGGCCGCCGGCGGCGACAGCAACAAGCGCTACCGGGCCTTCTATCCCGAGATCGGCGTCACCACGACCTCCTTCAGCCAGGTCGACTCGCGACAGGCCTATGGCCACATGCCGACGCCCGGACATTTCTCGACCACCATCACCCAGCCGGCGCTGTTCGAAAACTACCTTGTCGAGCAGCTTCGGCTGATCATGCGCAACCATGGCGTCCAGGTAACGGTGTCGGAATCGACCACGCCTATTCCGCTGCATTTCGCCTTCCTGGAGGGCACCTATGTCGACGGCAGCGCCGCCGAGCGTATCCAGCGGCCGATCCGCGACCTGTTCGACGTGCCGGACCTCGACGGCACTGACGACCAGATCGCCAACGGCACGTTCGAAGTGGCGTTCGGCGAGCCGCGGCCGCTGGCGCCGTTCACGGCGCAGCGCATCGACTATTCGCTGCACCGCATGACGCATTACACCGCGACCAGCCCGCAGCATTTCCAGAACTTCGTGCTGTTCACCAACTACCAGTTCTACATCGACGAATTTGTCGCCCGCGCACGCGATCTGATGGAGAATGGCGGCGGCGGATATGCCGAATTCATCGAACCCGGCAACGTGATCACCCATGCCGGGTCGAGCGTGCCCGCCGAAGGCACGCCGCCGCAACGCCTGCCGCAGATGCCGGCCTATCATCTGAAGAAGCCCGGCCATGGCGGCATCACCATGGTCAATATCGGCGTCGGTCCCTCCAACGCCAAGACGATCACCGACCATATCGCGGTGCTGAGGCCGCACGCCTGGTTGATGCTCGGCCACTGCGCCGGCCTGCGCAACACGCAGGCGCTTGGCGACTATGTGCTGGCGCATGCCTATGTGCGCGAGGACCATGTGCTGGACGACGACCTGCCGGTCTGGGTGCCGATCCCCCCGCTAGCCGAGATCCAGGTGGCACTGCAGGAAGCGGTCGCCGAGGTCACCGGGCTTTCCGGCTACGACCTCAAACGCATCATGCGCACCGGCACCGTCGCCACCATCGACAACCGCAACTGGGAGCTACGCGACCAGCGCGGACCGGTGCAGCGGCTGTCGCAGTCGCGCGCCATCGCGCTCGACATGGAATCGGCGACCATCGCCGCCAACGGCTTCCGCTTCCGCGTGCCCTACGGCACGCTGCTGTGCGTCTCCGACAAGCCGCTGCATGGCGAGCTGAAGCTGCCGGGCATGGCGACCGAGTTCTACAAAAGGCAAGTGGCGCAGCATCTCACGATTGGCATCAAGGCGATGGAGAAGCTGGCCGGAATGCCTATGGAGCGGCTGCATTCGCGCAAACTCAGGAGCTTTTCCGAGACTGCCTTCCAATAGGCGGTCACCAGCTGCAAAAACCGGCTAGGCAACTCGTCGTCTTGATCGGGCCGCAATTTGACGGATAAGCAAGCCGGACAGGTTGCCAGCGGCATTGAGTAGTCAGGCAGATGAGATCAGGTGGATCGCGCTCTAACATGACAGCCGGGGTGACATTCCTGGCGATGATGGCGTTCGCGGCCGCCCTGATTGCCGGGTTTTTCGGCACGCTGCATCCGGCCTTCGATTCCTTCTCGCATTTCCGCGTTCATCTGGCCGTGCTGATCGCGCTCCTGGCGCTGCCCTTGCTTGCAACCCCGTTTCGCCTGCAGGCGGCCGCGGCACTGCTGTTCGCCATCGCCAGCTTCGCCACGACGCTGAGCGCGCTACCCAGGCTGTGGCCGGTGCAGGCGGACGCCAAACCGGCCGACCAGATCGTCTACAGCCTGCTGCAGATGAACCTGCGCTACGACAATCCGACGCCGAAGAAAGTGCTGTCGCTGATAGGGCGGACCAATCCCGACGTGATCACCCTCGACGAGGTGTCGGAGATGTGGACGACCGAGCTTGGCTATATCACCAGCGCCTATCCCTACCGGATCCTTTGTCCCTATCCGAACGGCGTGTTCGGCGTTGCGCTGCTCTCCAGGCGTCCGTTCGTCGCGGGGACCGGGCCGCATTGCGAGCGGCGCGGGGCGATGGCGATCGCGAGCGTCGACTTCGGCGGTGTCAGCGCCGATGTCGCCGCGATCCATCTCAGCTGGCCATGGCCGCGCGAGCAGTCCTGGCAGATCGGTGAACTGTCGGAGCAGCTCGCCTCGCTTGGCGAGACGGCGATCATGGCCGGCGACTGCAACGCCGTGCCGTGGAGCGCGGCGGTGCGGCGTGTCGCGGCGCTCGGCAAGCTCACCGTCATGCCGTCGGCCGGACCGACCTGGATGTACATCAAGCTGCCGGATGTCCTGCGGCGCTTCGCCGGCCTGCCGATCGACCAGGTGTTCAGCAAGGGCGGGGTGATCATCCATTCGGCGACGCGGCTCGAAGAAACCGGCTCCGATCATCTTCCCGTGCTGGTGGAGTTTTCGCTGCGTCCGCAAGAGAACAAGCCGGACGACGAGCATGAGACGGCGCTGGCGGCCGTCAAACAACCGGGCAAGACGCTGCGCTAGCGCTGCGTTCCTTCGATCCTCAAGGCTTGATCAAGGCATCCACCAGATGCTCGACATGGCCGCCATTGCGGTGCTCGCGGGCGTCGAAGGCCCTTTGCTTCGCCTCGTATTCGGCGTAGACGGCGTTGATACGCCGTCTCGCCTCCTGGCGGGTGCCGGTGCAAAACCAGTTGTCGGCAAGCTTGAGCCGACGGACCGACTTCGCGGTGGCCTGCATCATGCGCCTGGCGATGCGGCCATGCGTCTCCTCATGCGCACGGACGCCGGCGAAGAACCGCTTCCAGCGGCGTTCGAGCGCGGCACTGGCCGGCTGCGCCAGACGCGGATAGGTGTAGGTGAGGTCGAGCACGCCGTCGGCCTGCCGCAGGTGGCAGACTCCATCGGTGCGGCTGATGGCGAGGTCCCAATTCACCGTATAGGCGGTGTCGGCGATGGCGCGGGTCATGAAGCCATGCTTGGGGCCGTTGCGGTCCATCGCCGCGACCAGGGCCACGCCTGTTGTACCTGATATCTCGTAGGTGCGCGTCTTGACCAGCAGCTTGGTGCCGGCCGATGCTATGGGGCTGAAACTGCACAGGACGCCAATCGCCGCAAGGCATGCCAGAACCGAAACGCGCATGGCCTTCCTCCACTCGTCAGGGAAGGGAAACACAAGCGCGCCGCGGTTTCAACAGGCCCGTTACATGCCCCGATAGACTGGCCCTCGCCGGCTTTTGTTTGAGCGGCGGTCGAGACGGCCGGGTCAGGCGTCTGCCTGTCTCACATGCCCTGATAGACCGGGCCTTCGCCGCCTTGTGGCGGCACCCAGTTGATGTTCTGGTTGGGGTCCTTGATGTCGCAGGTCTTGCAGTGGACGCAGTTCTGCGCGTTGATGACGAAGCGCACGTCCTTGGCCGACGGATCGGCAGCGGCGTTGCCGTCCTTGTCGACCCATTCGTAGACGCCGGCCGGGCAGTAACGCGTCGAGGGTCCGGCAAAGACATCGTGCTCGGAGCGCTGCTGCAGTGCCGCGTCGCCGACGATGAGGTGGACCGGCTCATTTTCCTCGTGATTGGTGTTGGACAGGAACACCGAGGAGAGCCGATCGAAGGTCAGTACGCCATCCGGCTTCGGATAGGCGATCTTTTCATATTTTGCAGCCGGCTCCAGCGTCGCGTAGTCCGCCTTGCCGTGCTTCAGCGTGCCGAAGGGCGAGAGGCCGAACAGCGTGTTCAGCCACATGTCGAGGCCACCGAGGCCGACGCCGATGATGGTGCCGAAGCGCGACCACAGCGGCTTGACGTTGCGCACCTTCTTCAAATCCTTGCCGATGTCGGTCGCCCGCCACGCAGCCTCGTAGGAGGAAAGCTCGTCATTGGCGCGGCCGTCGGCGATCGCTTGCGCGACATGCTCGGCCGCCAGCATTCCCGATAGCACCGCATTGTGCGAACCCTTGATGCGCGGCACGTTGACGAAGCCGGCAGCACAGCCCATCAGCACGCCGCCAGGGAAGGACAGCTTCGGCACCGACTGCCAGCCGCCTTCGGTGATGGCGCGTGCGCCATAGCCGATCCGCTTGGCGCCCTCGAAGGTCCCCTTGATCGCCGGGTGCGTCTTGAAGCGCTGGAACTCCTCGAAGGGCGACAAATACGGGTTTTTGTAGTTCAGGTGGACGACGAAGCCGACCGCCACCTGGTTGTCCTCGAGGTGGTAGAGGAAGGAGCCGCCGCCGGTCTTCATGTCGAGCGGCCAGCCAAAGGAATGTTGCACCAGGCCAGGCTTGTGGTTCTCCGGCTTGACCTGCCAGAGTTCCTTCAGGCCGATGCCGAACTTGGCCGGCTCACGGCCGTCGGCGAGCTTGTATTTGGCGATCAGCTGCTTGGCGAGCGAGCCGCGCGCGCCCTCGCCGATCAGCACATATTTGCCCATCAGCGCCATGCCGGGCGCGAAGGACGGACCATGCGTGCCGTCCTTCTCGACGCCCATGTCGCCGGTCACCACGCCGGTGACGGCGCCGGCATCGTTGTAGAGCAGGCCGGCGGCGGCAAAGCCCGGATAGATCTCGACGCCGAGCGCCTCGGCCTTGGTCGCCAGCCAGCGGCAGACATTGCCGAGCGAGACGATGTAGTTGCCGTGATTGTTCATCAGCGGCGGCATCAGGATATTGGGCAGGCGGAAGGAGCCGGCCGGACCGAGCACCAGGAAATGATCATCGGTCACCGGCGTCTTGAACGGGTGGCCTTCCTCCTCGCGCCAGCCCGGCAGCAGCCGGTCGATGCCGATCGGGTCGACGACGGCACCGGACAGGATGTGGGCGCCGACCTCGCCGCCCTTCTCCAGCACGACGACGGAAAGCTCGGGATTGACCTGCTTCAGACGGATCGCCGCGGCAAGGCCAGCCGGACCAGCGCCGACGATGACCACGTCGAATTCCATGCTCTCGCGTTCGATATCGCTCATCGACCCCTCACTGGCTTGCCGCGCTTTCCCGCATTGTGCTGGCTCATGCGCTGCATAGCGCATCAATTCGCGACGGGAAACCGGCGCTTAACGGACAAAGCCGATTTCGACAAAAAGTCGCGCCCGGCCGGGAAGAACCATTTCTCCCGGCGTTTTTCAATTGTTCGACGGCTTGCTTATCGGCAATACTTCGCGCCATGCGCACGCCTGAGCCATCCGGCTTCTCATTGACGCGCTTTTTCTCGACGCCCGGCCGGCTTTGCCGGGCGGTTCTTCCGCTCCTTCCATTGCTGGCCCCGGCTGCCCATGCCGATCCGCAAAAGGTCTGGGCAACCGGCGCCTATTCCTTTTCCGACGAACTCGGCGGCTTTCACATCACTGGCGCCTCTGGCATCGGCACCAAGGAGGATCCGATCGTCATCACCGAAGAGCTGAATTCGGCGACACCGGTGACGCTGACCATCCGCACCACCAAGCCGATCGAGGCATTCGGCAAGGCCGGCGAGGTCGCCAACGGCATCATTTACATGCGCATCGAGACGCTCAACAACAGCGGCCAGGCCTGGGTGGAGTTCCAGTTCGAGCTACAGGAGATCCTCGACCAGCCGAGCGTATTCGGCGATGGCCTGTCCTTCGACCAGCGCAATAAGTCGCCCGACAACATCGTGGCGAGCAACTTCGCCGAGTTCGACCGCGATTTCGAACCCTATGACCGGCTTTTGTTCAAGAACGGCAAGATCGACCCGCTGATGACGGGCAGCTTCGAATTCCTGATCACCGACTACACGCCGCGCTGGACGTTCTATCTGGTGCAGGATCCGCGGATACCGACGGGCTGACAAACTCACCGAGGTTGCAAATCGCCGCCGCGCGGACGATGGTGGCAGCATGATCGCCGCCTTCCCCAACACCCCTGCCGAAATCGCCGAGCTGCTCGCCTTCTATGCCAGCGCCGGCGTCGATGAGGCGCTGGAGGACGCGCCCATCAACCGCTTCGCCGACGTCCAGCCGAAGCAAGCCGAGCGCGCTCAGGCACCGGCCGCGCGCGAAAGCCGGTCCCAGGAACGGCCGGCACCGGAGCCAGGCCGCGACGCAACCAGAGCGCCAGAGCGACCAACGGCAGCGCCCGGGCTGGACGCAAGCAAGGTGCCGGATGCGCCGGCGCGCACCGCGCCCGCCGTCGCGGCAGTACCCGACGAGGCGCAGGCGCTGCTCGCGCGGCAGATGGCTGCCAGCGCCTCCACGCTCGACGAGCTGCGTCAGCACATGGCGGCCTTCGACGGCTGCAATCTCAAATTCACCGCTAAAAACCTGGTCTTCGCGGACGGCAATCCCAATGCCGAGCTGATGCTGGTTGGCGAAGCGCCGGGCCGCGATGAGGACCTCGAAGGCCTGCCCTTCGTCGGCCGCTCCGGGCGCCTGCTCGACCGCATGCTGGCGGCAATCGGCCTCGACCGCACGTCGGCCTATATCGCCAATGTCATCCCCTGGCGGCCGCCGGGAAATCGCACGCCGACGCCGCACGAGACCGAGATCTGCCGGCCGTTCATCGAAAGGCAGATCGAGTTGGTCAATCCGAAGCTGCTGGTCAGTCTCGGCGGCCCCTCGGCCAAGACCTTGCTCAACACCACCGAGGGTATTCTTCGATTGCGCGGCAACTGGCGCACGCATACGACCGCGTCCGGCACCATCATTCCCGCCATGCCGACGCTGCATCCGGCCTATCTGTTGCGGACGCCGGCGCACAAGAAGCTGGCCTGGCGGGATTTTCTGGAGGTGAAGGCGAAGCTGAAGGCGTTGGAGTGAAACACCCCTTCCCCCCTTGGGGGAGATGGCACCATAACCTCCGGGGTAATTGAATTACTCCCCTGGCCGCCTTAGTCCTTCCCACATGACAACATCCGAAACCTCCGCCGGGAGCCTCATCCGCGAATGGCGCACGCGCCGGCGCATGAGCCAGCTCGATCTTGCCATGGAGGCCGAGATCTCGCAGCGGCATCTCTCCTTCGTCGAGAGCGGCCGGGCCCAGCCCTCGCGCGAGATGGTGCTGCACTTGGCCGAGCAGCTTTCAATCCCGCTGCGGCAGCGCAACCAGCTGCTGCTCGCTGCGGGTTTCGCGCCGAGTTTCAGCGAGAAGCCGCTCTCCGATGCGTCGCTGGCACCGGCGATGGCGGCGGTGGAAACCGTGCTCCGGGGCCACGAGCCCTTTCCGGCGCTGGCCGTGGACCGGCACTGGAACCTTATCTCGGCCAATGCGGCGATCGGCCCATTCCTGGCCGATGTTTCCGAACCATCGCTGCTTGCGCCACCGGTCAATGTGCTGCGGCTCAGCCTGCATCCCGGCGGCGTTGCGCCGCGCATCGTCAACCTAGCCGAATGGCGCGCGCATCTGCTCGAACGGCTGAGGCATCAGAACGACGCCATTGGCGACCCCGTGCTGATCGAGCTGGAACAGGAGTTGCGCGCCTATCCTTCCGGGCTGAAGAGCGGACGGCCGGCCCAGATCGAGCCGAGCGGCATCGTGCACCCCCTCCGGCTCGCGCATGGCGATCAGGTGCTCTCCTTCATCAGCACGATCACCGTCTTCGGCACACCGCTCGATGTCACATTGTCGGAACTGGCGATCGAATCCTTTTTCCCGGCCGACGAGCAGACGCGGTCGACGTTGGTGCGGCTGGCGAAGGAGCGTGCCGAGCGGTCTTGATCACCCCTGCGGCGGCGTCGCCCTCCTCGTTCGCGTGCGTTCAAGCCCAAGTTGCCGTTCGCGCCATATGATGAAGATGCCGGCCGCCACCACGATCAGACCGCCGGCCAGCGTGTTGAGCGACGCGACATCGCCGAACACCAGATAGCCGACCACGACGCCGAGGATCATCGAGCTGTATTCGAACGGCGCCACGACGGAGGCCTCGGCGTGGCGGTAGGCCGCCGTCATCAGGATTTGGCCGAGCCCGCCGCAAAAGCCGGCGACAACCAGGAGGGCTGCCTGCACCGGCGTCAGCGGCTGCCAGCCGAAGGGCAATGTCAGCAGGGAGAGCACGCTCGCCGTCGACGAGAACCAGAGCACGATGGTCGCCGTCTTCTCGGTCTGGACGAGGTTGCGGACCAAGAGCATGGCGATGGCCGAGATCGCCGCCGCGGCGAAGGCGGCGATGACCCCCAATACCTCCTGGTCACCGAGCGCCGCGCCAGAGCGCAGCAGCGTCAGCTTCGGCCAGGAGATGAGAAGCACACCGACAAGACCGATGGCGACAGCGCTCCAGCGGTAGACACGGATCGCTTCGCCAAGGAAGATCGACGAGAACACCACCACCAGCAGGGGCTGGGCATAGTTCAGCGTGATCGCCTCGGGAAGCGGCAGCCTGGTCAGCGCGAAGAAACCGAGCCCCATGGCGCCGACGCCGACGATACCGCGCGCGACGTGGTTGAACGGCCGTTTCGTGGCGAATGCGGTGGCCAGCTGTCGCTTGGATGCCAGGAAGGCGATGATCGGGAAGATGGCAAAGAAGGAGCGAAAGAAGACGATCTGGCCGGCGGGCACGTCGCCGGCCGCCTTGATGCAAGTCTGCATGCCGACGAAGACCGCCACCGATACGATCTTTAGCACAATGCCCCGCAGCGTGCTGTGGTGGCCGGCGTGTCCGCCGTCGCCTTGCGGCTCAGCTCTCGCCTCGGCGCTCACCTTGGCGCGGCGTCCCGGATCGCCGCGCAGATGCGCGCCGGCGTGGCCGGCATCCCGGTGTGGCTGATGCCGTGCCCGCGGCGGAGCGCGCCGCGGCCTTCGCGCTTGAGGAAGGCCTGGTCCTCGCGACGCAACACGGAAGCGCCCATGGCGAGTTTCGGTGTGACCACGCCCATGAATGCCTCGCGATGACGGTGGGGGAATGGATGCCCGAATAGGCATTGGCGCAGTTTTGTCGAGTGACCGTTTCGTGTAAAGAGCGCGGACTTCGTTTTTTTGGACCAGCGGGGCGTGTTTGCCGCGCCGGCAAGGACAGGAAAACCCTTCCGAATGCGCACCGATACCGGCCAGGTCTTCAAGCTCGAAGACTATCGCCCCAGTGACTATCTCATCCCGGAGACCAGCCTCGTTTTCCGCCTTTCGCCAGGGGCAACCCGCGTCACCGCCACGCTCACAGTCGAGCGCCGCGGTGGCGTCGCGGCGTCAGCGCCGCTGGTGCTCGACGGCGACGGGCTGACGCTGATCGGCATCGCCATTGACGGCCGCGAGCTTCAGCCGGCGGACTACGCGGCAACGCCCGACGAACTCGCCATCCTGAAGCCGCCGGCCGCTTCCCGCTTCGAGCTTGTCCTGGAAACCGAGATCGTGCCCGCGCGCAACGAGGCGCTGATGGGACTCTATCGCTCCAGCAACGTCTATTGCACGCAATGCGAGGCCGAGGGCTTCCGGCGCATCACTTATTTCCTCGACCGGCCGGACATCCTGTCGGTCTATACAGTGCGCATCGAGGCGCGGCGCGAAGAAGCGCCGCTGCTACTCTCCAACGGCAACCCGGTGGAAACCGGCGCGGTTGCCGATGGCTGGCACTATGCGGTCTGGCACGATCCCTTCCCCAAGCCGTCCTACCTGTTCGCGCTGGTGGCGGGCAATCTCGGCAAGGTGGCCGACAGCTTCACCACCCTATCCGGCCGCAAGGTTGAGCTCGGCATCTATGTCGAGCCCGGCAAGGAGCGGCTGGCGGGCTATGCGATGGATGCGCTGAAGCGCTCGATGAAATGGGACGAGGACGCCTTCGGCCGCGAATACGATCTCGACGTGTTCAACATCGTCGCCGTCTCCGACTTCAACATGGGCGCGATGGAGAACAAGGGCCTCAACATCTTCAACGACAAATATGTGCTGGCCGACGAGGAGACCGCGACCGATGCCGATTTCGCCAATATCGAGGCGATCATCGCGCATGAGTATTTCCACAATTGGACAGGCAACAGAATCACTTGCCGCGACTGGTTCCAGCTCTGCCTGAAGGAAGGGCTCACCGTTTACCGCGACCATGAATTCTCCGCCGACCAGCGCTCGCGGGCGGTTAAGCGCATCGCCGAGGTGCGCACGCTGCGCGCCCACCAGTTCCCCGAGGATCAGGGCCCGCTGGCACATCCGGTCAGGCCGCGCCGCTACCGCGAGATCAACAATTTCTACACGGCGACCGTCTACGAGAAGGGTTCGGAAGTGGTGCGCATGATCCGCACCATCCTCGGCGCCGGCGCGTTCCGCGCCGGCATGAACCTCTATTTCGAGCGCCACGACGGAGAGGCCGCGACGATCGAGGACTTTCTCAAGGCGTTCGAGGATGCGTCGGGACGCGACCTGTCGCAATTCGCCCTGTGGTATCATCAGGCGGGAACGCCGAACCTGACCGTGAGCTCCTCGCACAATGCGGGGACAAAGGAATTCACGCTGGAGATCGAGCAGTCCGTGCCGCCGACACCGTCGGAGAGCCGCAAGCGGCTGATGCACATTCCGCTGGCCTTCGGCCTGGTCGGCGCCGGCGGCAAGCCGGTCGCCTATGACGCCGTCGAGGGTGCGACGGTCGAGGATGGCGTCATCCATATCCGCAAGCGCCGCCATCTGGTGCGCTTCACCGGCGTCGCCGAGCGCCCGGCGGTGTCGCTCAACCGCGGCTTCTCGGCACCAATCACGCTCTCGGTCGAACAGAGAGCCGACGACCAGTTCTTCCTTGCCGGCCACGACAGCGACAGCTTCGCGCGCTGGCAGGCCTTCAACACGCTACTGACCGACGCGCTGATAGCGACCTTCCGCCAGGTGCTCGGCGGCACGGAGCCGGTGTTCACGGCGCGACTCGCCGAGCTTGCCGGCAAGATCGCCGTCGACGAGACGCTGGAGCCGGCCTATCGGGCTCTGGCGTTGTCGCTCCCCAGCGAGGCCGACATCGCCCGCGACATCGGCAAGGGCATCGACCCCGACGCCATCTTCGCAGCACGCGAGGCGCTGGCCCTGGCGATCGCCAAGCCGAACCGCGATAGCTTCTCCGACCTCTATGAACGGCTTGCCGACAAGGGGCCGTTCAGCCCCAATGCCTCGAGCGCCGGACGCCGCGCGATGCGCAACATCCTGCTCGACTATCTGGCGCTGCTGCCGGAAGGCGCCGCGCTCGCCGCCAGTCACTTCCGCTCCGCCAGCAACATGACCGATCGCGCCGCCGCACTGACCGTGCTCGCGCATCGGCATGCCGGCTCGCGTCAAGCGGTCGAGGCGCTGGCCGCTTTCGAAGCGAAGTACGGCGGCGATGCGCTGGTCATGGACAAATGGTTTCAGATCCAGGCCGGCGTGCCCGGCCCGCGGACCGTCGAGGCGGTGCGCGCGCTGACCGGTCACCCTGCCTTCTCGATGGCCAATCCCAACCGGGTGCGCGCCCTGGTCGGCACCTTCTCCAGCGCCAACCAGACCGGCTTCCACCGCGCCGACGGCGAGGGCTACCGCTTCTTTACCGAGACCGTGCTCGAGGTCGAGAAGCGCAACCCCCAACTGGCGGCAAGGCTGGCGACGGCGCTGCGCTCCTGGCGCTCGCTGGAACCGAAGCGCCAGGCCAAGGCCAGGGAGGCGCTGCTTGCGATGGCCGCCGCGGATAAGCTGTCGGCCGATCTCAGGGATATCGTCGAGCGGACTTTGGCGTAAGGGCTTTCCCTTTCTTCCTGTGGGAGGAAAGGACGAATTTCAATCAACTTTTAATCTTTTTTGGCCGCGCCTCTGGACAAGGCGAATCACCTTTGATTCTTTAATGACGATTCGGGCGTGCGGCGTAACCGGACCATCAAGCATACGGAATTCGGGGAGTAGCCATTTATGGCCAAGGCGGACGCGTGGGGCGCGCCCGGAGGGAAGGCTTTTGAGCGTCGCAGGGCGCGGGCCGACGGGCTTGCCGGCAACACCCGGCTGATCGCCGAACCCGCCTATAGGCGGCTGCTGGCGGCCGAGCCGTGGCTTCGGCGCTCGATCCCTGCCCTCATCATCATCTTCCTGATCGTCATCGCGGCGCTGCGCGTGCTGTCGCTGATGAACGAGCGCGACGAGGTCGAACGCGACGCCAAGGCGATCCTTTCGCTGGCGGCCGCTCAGATGGCGAGCGCGATCAGCGCCGATCCAAACGCCGCTTCAGTGACCGCGCCTGACCTGATGGAGAGTGCCGGTCGCCAGGGGCCATGGGCCGCAGCCACGTGCTTGCCATCACCGACGGCAACTTCAAGATCATCGCCGTGTCGCCGCTGTCGAGCGGCTGGCAGGGACGCGCGCTGGACAGCCTGGTCCAGGGCGGCCAGCCGCTGTTCATGTTCGGCGAGCGGGCCGGCGTCATGGATATCAGCATCGACGGAAAAGACTGGTATGGGGCGGTGAGCCTGACCAGCGACCGCAAGAACGCCGCCGCCGCGCTGGTGCCTCGGGATGCGGTCTTCGACAACTGGCGCAAGACCGTCTCGCTCAACGTCACACTGTTTGTGCTGACGGCCGGGGTGCTGATCATCATCCTCTACGCCTATTTCGGCCAGGCAGCGCGCGCCCAGGCCGCCGACCGCATCTACCTCGAGGCGCATCAGCGCATCGACATGGCGCTGGTGCGCGGCCGCTGCGGCCTGTGGGACTGGGACATGGTGCGCGGCAAGATGTACTGGTCGCGCTCGATGTACGACATGCTGGGCTACGAACCCTGCGACAGCATGCTGTCCTTCGGCGAGGTCGACGAGATCATCCACCCGGAGGACGGCGACCTGTTCGAACTCGCCAATCGCATTGTCGAGCGCGAGATCGACCACATCGACCAGGTGTTCCGCATGCGGCACGCCGACGGGCAATGGGTGTGGATGCGCGCGAGAGCGCAGGTGATCGACCCGGAGGCGCCGGAAATCCAGCTGATCGGGATCGCCGTCGACGTCACCGAGCAGAGGCACCTGGCGCTGCGCTCGGAGGCGGCGGACCTGCGCTTGCGGACCGCGATCGAGAACATCAACGAATCCTTCGTGCTTTGGGACGCCGCCGAGCGGCTGATCATGTGCAATTCAAAGTTCCAGAAGGACAACGGCCTGTCGGACCGCGACGTGATGCCGGGCGCGACGCGCGCCGTGCTCGAGGAACGCATGCTGGCCTTCGCCTCGGAGCGCAGGCTGGCCAACGCCAATGGCCCACAGGGCGGCTCGACCTTCGAGCGGCAGCTTGCCGACGGCCGCTGGCTGCAGGTCAACGAACTGAGGACAAGGGACGGCGGCACCGTCTCGGTCGGCTCCGACATCACCCAGATCAAGCTGCATCAGGAAAAGCTGGTCGATAGCGAGCGGCGGTTAATGGCGACCATCCACGACCTCAGCCTGGCCCGCCGGGCGGAAGAAGAACGCGCCAGGGAGCTGGTCGAGCTTAACCGCAAATACATGAAGGAGACCGAGCGCGCCGAGGCGGCCAACCGCGCGAAGTCCGAATTCCTGGCCAACATGTCGCACGAACTGCGCACGCCGCTCAACGCCATCATTGGCTTCTCCGAGCTGATGGAACAAGGCCTGTTCGGGCCGCTCGGCTCGCCGCGCTACGAAGAATATGCCACCGACATCAACGGCAGCGGCAAATACCTGCTCGGCGTCATCAACGACATACTCGACATGTCGAAGATCGAGGCCGGCCAGTTCTCGATGGACCGCGAGGAGATCGACCTCTGCCCGCTGATCAAGGAGACGGTGCGCGTCATCTCGCTGCAGGCGGCGGAGAAATCGATCACGGTGGAGACCCGCATCGCCGATTCGATGCGGCTCTTCGCCGATCGCCGCGCGATCAAGCAGATCGCCATAAACCTTCTGTCCAACGCCGTGAAGTTCACCGGCCAGGGCGGCCACATCTCTGTCCGGGCGCGCAGCGCTTCAGGAGCCTTGGTGCTGACCATCGAGGACAATGGCTGCGGCATCCCCAAAGCGGCGCTGAGCAAGCTTGGCCGGCCCTTCGAGCAGGTGCAGAACCAGTTCTCAAAGAACCATGCAGGCTCGGGCCTCGGCCTGGCCATCTCGCGCTCGCTGGCCGAGCTGCAGGGCGGCGCGCTGAAGATCCGCTCGACCGAAGGCGTCGGCACGATCGTGTCGGTGCGAATCCCGCTCAAGAAGGCGCCGCCTTCGGTGAAGGCGGCGGCTTGATTGATTTCCGTAGGAATCCTCGGCAACGCTAGCGGGACAGCGCGAAGTAACGAGGCCTTTTCGAGAATCCGGCAGCATAGCCCACCGGATCCGGATCATTCAGCTTCACTGCACGCCGTCACCGCCATTCCACTGCCGATGACGTCCGAAGCGGCCGCCCTTCGGCAGCTCGCCCTTTTCGATCTTGCCGTCATTGTTCTTGTCCAGCAAGGCGAACAGCTTCTTCTCGCGGCCAGTGATGTCGTCGGCGGTCAGCGTGCCGTCGCCCCTGGTGTCGTAGCGCTCGATGATGCGCCTAGCCATGCGCTCGAAGCGCGCCTTCTCCAGCGCGTCGGCGAGTTCGGCAACGGTGAGCCTGCCGCCATTTTGAGCAACCATCTTTTTCAGGCGCGAGTCCATGGCGTCAGAGAACTGGTCGAAGGTGATGGGGCCGTCAGAGTCCTTCATCGCCTTGCCGAGGCGTAACATCAAGTTGTCACGCATATTGGCGCTGGCGTTATTTTCGGCATAGGCCGTCGTGCCGACGGCGCCGGCAAGGGCTGCGAAAGCAAGGGCAAGCTTGGTTGACTTTCTCATTGGTCTTCTCCTGTTGCATCGTCACCCCCGATGCCAGGACGGCAACCTCCTCAATCAGATTCAGGCCGCCATCCTATCTCCTTGTTTAAGCATCGGATTTTCTCCGCATCGGCTCCAACGCTCCCGCCTTGAGGTTCATCCGCCCATCATGATTTTTTCGCACGCAGCAAAAGGTCGAAATCCTGTCTGACCTTTGGCGACGTCTCCTTGAGATGTGCTTCAAGAACAGCGAAATCCGGCACGTCAGTCACCGCCAGAAGCAGATCTGAAAGCCCCGGTGGCACGTCGTCGCGCTGGATCTCACCGGTGAGGCAAAGCCTGATCATCTGGGTCAGCGCCAGATAGAGCGCGTAGGCATCGCACAGCTGCTGCCTGACATCGGCGCCGGCGAAGTCGGGCGCCAGCCTTGCCAGGATGTCGGCCGTCGCCGTCACCCTGCGGCCGGCCGCGACATGGCCGGTGAGCACCGCAACCTGAGCGATGAACTCGAGGTCGATCAGGCCGCCGGGGATCAGCTTGATGTCCCAGGGATCGCGCGGCGGCTTTTCCTTCTCGATCATGGCGCGCATCTCGGATGCATCGGCCATCACCTTGGCGGCATCGCGCGGCAGGGCCAAGATCGCGGCCACCTCTGTTTCCACCTCGGCGCACAGTGCCGCGTCGCCGCCGATGGTGCGGGCCCTCGCCAGCGCCATGTGCTCCCAGGTCCAGGCATCGTGGCGCTGGTACTTCTTGAAAGCATCGACATGAGTGGCGACCGGCCCCTTGTTGCCGGAGGGGCGCAGGCGAAGGTCGAGCTCGTAGAGCACTCCCTCCGCCGTCGGCGCCGAAACGGCGGCAATCAGGCGCTGCGTCATGCGGGTATAGTAGTGAGAAGGCGCCAGCGGCTTTTCGCCGTCGGATTCCTCGGCATCCGCGTCGTGGTCGTATAGCAGGATGAGGTCGACGTCGGAGCCGGCGGTGAGTTCGCGGCTGCCGAGCTTGCCCATGCCGAGCAACGCCACCCTCCCCCTGCGATCCGGCCGTGGCGCATTGCGAACTCGGCGCTGACCGCCTGCAATGCCGCCTCGATTGTGAGATCGGCGAGATCGGAAAAGGCGCGGCCGGCACGGGTCGGATCGATCGAGCCGGCGAGCAACCGCACACCGATCAGGAATTTCTGCTCCGAGGCAAAGATGCGCAAGCGGTCGAGCACGTCCTCATAGGCGCGGTCGCCTTCGATGAAGGCGGCCAGCCGCGCCGACAGGTAGGCGCGGTCGGGCAGTTCACTGAGCAGCGCCGGATCGAGCAGGCCGTCGAAGACATGCGGCCGGCGCGTGATGATGGCGGAGAGCCTGGGAGCGGCGCCCATGATGGTCGCCATCAACTGCAGCAAGGCGGGGTTGGATTGGAGCAGCGAGAAGAGCTGGATGCCGGCGGGCAGGCCGGCGAGGAACTCGTCGAAACGCATCACCGCCTCGTCGGCGCGGCGCGTCTGGCCGAAGGCCTTGAGCAGCGCCGGCGTCAATTCCGTCAGCCGCTCGCGCGCTTCGGCCGACTGGGTGACGCGGTAGCGGCCGAAATGCCAGCCGCGAATGACGCGGCAAATGTCGCTCGGCCGATGGAAGCCGAGACGGTGCAAAGTCTGCAGCGTGTCGGGATCGTCGACGTCTCCGGTGAAGACCAGGTTGCCGACGCCGGCCGAAAGCTCCGGCGCGGTCTCGAACAGCGCCGCGTAGTGACGCTCGACCTGCTGCAGCGAGGCCCGGAAGGCCTCGGCGAACTCCGCCTCTCCGGCAAAGCCGAGCATCAGGGCGATACGCAGCAGCCCCTCGTCGCTATCGGGCAGGACATGCGTCTGCTCGTCCGCGACCATCTGGATGGCGTGCTCGACGCTGCGCAGGAACCAGTATTGCCGGGCGAGCGCATCACGCGCGTCGGCGGTGATCCAGCCGCGCGCGGCAAGCTGGCCGAGCATCGGCACCGTCTCACGGCCACGCAGTTCCGGGAAGCGGCCGCCGGCGATCAGTTGCTGGGTCTGAACGAAGAACTCGATCTCGCGGATGCCGCCACGGCCGAGCTTGACGTTGTGGCCCTTGACCGCGATCTCGCCATGGCCCTTGTGGGCATGGATCTGGCGCTTGATCGAATGGACGTCGGCGATCGCCGCATAGTCCATGTATTTGCGCCAGACATAGGGCTGCAATTCCTTGAGGAAGGCGGCGCCTGCGGCAAGATCGCCGGCCACGGGGCGCCCCTTGATCATGGCGGCGCGTTCCCAGTTCTGGCCACGCCCCTCGTAATAGTGAAGCGCCGCCTCGACTGGTATCGCCAGCGGCGTCGAGCCGGGATCTGGCCGCAGCCTCAGATCGGTACGAAAGACATAGCCGTGCTCGGTGCGGTCCTGCAGGATCCGCACCAGCCGGCGGGTGAGGCGCGCGAACAGTTCCGTCGCGTCCAGCGGATCGACAATCGCCGGCGCGGCCGGATCAAAGAAGACGACGAGGTCGATGTCGGAGGAAAAATTCAGCTCATGCGCGCCGAGCTTGCCCATGCCGAGCAGTACCCAGCCCGACTGGCGCGCCGGATCTTCGGGATCCGGCAGCCTGAGCTTGCCCTGCTCGTGCGCGTCGCGCAGCAGGAAATCGACGGCGGCGCGGGTACAGGCATCGGCCAGGTCGCTGAGGCGGCGCACCGTCAGCGACGTCTCGGCCTCGCCTGCGAGATCGGCGAGCGCGATCAGGAAATGCGCCTCGGCCTTCAACAGCCTGAGATCCATCATCAGGCCATTTTCGGTGACCGCCTCGGCGCGTGCCGAAAGGGCGATCGCATCGCCTATGTCGCTGAGCCTAGCCTCGACGGTCTGGTCGAACAGCGCGTCAAGAATGGCCGGCCGCCGGCGCGCCGTATCGCGCAGGAATGGCGACAGGTCGGAGATGGCGGCGAGCAGGTCCTGCTGCTGCCCCTTGCCAGAGAGAAATTCGACCAGCCGCGGCAGATCTTCTTCCCCGGCCGCGGCAGCGATCTCCGACAACTCCCGCCTGGCACGCCCCTTGTCCAGGGGCAGAAGCGCCATCGCCGGCCGCAACTGCAATTCGGTTTCCGCTGCCTTCTTGGCCATCTTCTCCGCCATCAGTGGTCCTCCCGTGCGGGAAAACTCATGATAACGGACAATCCGGGATCGGCGGGCAGAAGATCAAGCTTGCCCTTGTGGAAAGTCATGATCGCCTTGGCGAGGCTGAGACCCAGGCCCGACCCCGGCTGCGACCGGCTCTTCTCCAGCCTAACGAAGCGCTCGGTCACCCTGGCGCGGTCGGCATCATCGGGGATGCCCTGGCCATTGTCGGAAACGGTGAGCCGGATTTCGTGGCCGACACGCTCCAGCGCCACGCGCACTGTGGGCTGACCGGTCGAGTCGGCCGAATATTTGATCGCGTTGTCGACGATGTTGGACAGCGCCTGGCCGATCAATTCGCGATTGCCGTCGACGGCAAAAGCCTGCGGCGCGGAGGTCTCGAGGATGACGCCGGCCTCTTCGGCCACCGGCTCGTAGAGCTCGACGACATCGCGGACCGCTGCCGCGAGATCGACCCGGCTGGTGGTCTCCGAGGAATAGCCGGCCTCCAGCCTGGAGATCATCAGGATGGCGTTGAAGGTCTTTATCAGCTGGTCGGACTCAGCGATCGTGCTTTCCAGCGCCTGCCGGTAGTCGGGGGTCTTCTGCCGGCCGGCCAGCGTCGCCTCGGCGCGGTTGCGCAGCCTGGTCAGCGGCGTCTTCAGATCATGCGCGATATTGTCGGAAACCTGCTTCAGGCCCTCGTTCAGCTTGGCGATCCGGGCCAGCATCGTATTGAGGTTCTCGGACAGGCGGTCGAACTCGTCACCGGCTCCGGTGACCGGGAGGCGGCCGGACAGGTCGCCGCCCATGATGCGGCGGCTGGCCTCCGAGACGCTGTCGATGCGCTTCAGCGCCGCGCGCCCGACAAAGAACCAGATCAGGAGCCCGCCAAGCCCCATCATGCCCAGCGCGAGCATCAAGGCGCGGCGTATGACGGCGCGGAAGCGCTCGGGCTCGCCGAGGTCGCGGCCGACCAGCATGATCATCTGGTTGGGCAGCCGCAGCACCAGCGCGATCGCGTTGTGGCCCTTCTCGCCCTCGGCCTGCGCTTCGGGCTCGCCGGACGGCGGCGTGGCCTGGTCGGGTGCCCCGCTGCGCAGCCGGTCGAGTTCGCCCTCGCCGAAACGCTGATAGGAAAATGGCTCTGTCGTCCAGCCCTCCGTTTCGATGACCCCCGGCTCCAGGCTTTGCACATTGCCGGTCAAGATCTGCCC
Source organism: Mesorhizobium sp. M4B.F.Ca.ET.058.02.1.1 (assembly GCF_003952505.1). NCBI lineage: Bacteria > Pseudomonadati > Pseudomonadota > Alphaproteobacteria > Hyphomicrobiales > Phyllobacteriaceae > Mesorhizobium > Mesorhizobium sp. M4B.F.Ca.ET.058.02.1.1. Next base: position 2,162,144 of record NZ_CP034450.1, read on the forward strand.
GTTGGCGTCGGCGATGAGGTAGAGGTTGGCCCCGGGCTGGCGGGAACGTGCTTCGACGACGCGGACCAGGACCGGCAGGCCGCCGCGCCGATAGGCACGATCGAGACCAGCCACTTCATCGTTGATCGTATCCTGCGTCTGCGCGGTCAGCATGCGCGCCGACAGCGAGGTCATGTAGAAGACGAGCAGCACGGCGCACAGCGCGAAAAGCAGGAAATAGAGCGCCGAGAGCCGCGCTGCCGTCGTCCTCATGATGGCCGGCAGGGAAAGAGCCATGATCGGCCTTACCCACCCTTTAGCATGTAGCCGGCGCCGCGGACCGTATGCAGGATCGGCTTGTCGAAGCCCTTCTCGATCTTGCCACGCAGCCGCGAGACATGGACGTCGATGACATTGGTCTGCGGGTCGAAGTGGTAGTCCCAGACATTCTCGAGCAGCATGGTGCGCGTCACCACCTGACCGGCATGGCGCATCAGATATTCGAGCAGGCGGAACTCGCGCGGCTGCAGCGTGATCTCGCGCGCGGCGCGCTTGACCGAGTGCGAAAGCCGGTCGAGCTCGAGATCGCCGACGCGGTAGACGGTCTCGGCTTCCCTGGCGCTGGCGCGGCGGTTGAGCACCTCGACGCGGGCGAGCAATTCGGAGAATGCGTAGGGCTTGGTCAGGTAATCGTCGCCGCCGGCGCGCAGGCCGGTGACGCGGTCGTCGACCTCGCCCAGCGCCGACAGGATCAGCACTGGCGTCGTGTTGCCCCTGGAGCGCAGGCCGGCGATGACCGACAGGCCGTCGCGGCGCGGCATCATGCGGTCGACGACCATGACGTCATAATCGCCGGCGTCGGCAAGCGCGAAGCCGGTCTCGCCGTCGCCGGCGACATGGGCGGTATGGCCGGCTTCGGCAAAGGCCTTCTGCAGGTAATCGGCGGCCTCGCGATCGTCTTCTATGACGAGAATCTTCATAGAGCCGTTATACGCGATTTCGCCCTGAGAATGAGGAGCCGGCATGCACGGAATGGCCTTTGATGGTTGGGAGCGGCAGCGGGCGATGGGAAGCCCGCTGCCGCCGGGGTCGGAACACGGTGACTGACTAACGTATTCGGGCCCCGTGCTTTCCCCCGCGGCGGCTCGGGGGTGTTGAAACCGCCGCTTCGGGAAAGTTACGAACGTCAGCCCTTGGCGACGGGCAGCGCAACGAAGCGGTTCGAGTCGTCGCGGGTGATCTGCATTAGCACCGCCTTGCGGCCCGCCTTCACGGCATCGGCCATCGCCTTGTCGACATCCGCCGTGCCGCTCACCTCCATCGAGTTGACCGAGGTGATGACATCGCCGGGCTGGATGCCGCGGTCGGCCGCATCGCTGTCGGGATCGACATCGGTCACGACCAGCCCCTTGCCGTTTTCCGACTTGGTGACGGTCAGGCCGAGATCGGCAAGCGTGTCGGCCTTTGGCGCCGCCGGCTGCTTGCTGTCATCGTTCGACGCCTGCTTGTCGCTGGCGGGCAGCTTGCCGAGGTCGACCTTGATCGTCTCGCTCTTGCCGTCGCGCCACACGGTGACATCGACGGACTTGCCCGGCGCAAAGGCGCCGATCAGGCGGGCGAGTTCCTTCGGCGAGGCGACATCCTTGCCGTCGACCTGGGTGATGACGTCGCCAGCGGTGATGCCGGCCTTCTTGCCGGGACCGTCGTCCTGCGCGCTCGACACCAGCGCGCCCTTCTCGGACCTCAGCCCGAGCGATTCCGCGATGTCGGAGGTGACCGGCTGAATCTCGACGCCCAGCCAGCCGCGCTGGACGGAGCCGCTCTTCATCAGGTCCTGCACCACTTCCTTGGCGGTCGAGGCCGGGATGTCGAAGGCGATGCCGACGCTGCCGCCCGAGGGCGAGAAGATCGCGGTGTTGATGCCGACGACCTGGCCATTGAGGTTGAAGGTCGGGCCACCAGAATTGCCGCGATTGACCGAGGCGTCGATCTGCAGGAAGTCGTCATACGGGCCGGCGCCGATGTCGCGGCCGCGGGCCGAGACGATGCCGGCTGTGACGGTGCCACCGAGGCCGAACGGATTGCCGACGGCCACCACCCAGTCGCCGACGCGAACCTTGGAATCGTCGGCGAAGTCGACATAGGTGAACTTGCCGTCGCCTTCGACCTTGAGCACGGCGAGGTCGGTGCGCGGATCGGTGCCGATCAGCTTGGCGTCGAGCTCCTTGCCGTCGTTCATCACCACGGTGAAAGCGGAACCCTCTTCGACGACATGGTTGTTGGTGACGAGGTAGCCGTCATCGGAGATGAAGAAGCCTGAGCCCTGCGCGACCGGGCGCGGCTGGCCGTCATTGTGGCCACGGTGGTTGAAACGGCGCATGCCGAACTGGCCGCCCTGATCGCCAAAACCGCGGAATTCCCTGAAGAAGCGGCGCAGCTGCGGATTGTCGGGCAAGTTGTTCATACCGTCCTGATCGTCGGACTGGTCGGATCCGTCATCGGCCGCCGGCTCGATCTTGGCCTTGACCTTGACGCTGACCACAGCCGGCGTGACGCGCTCCACGACATCGGCGAAGCTCGGCACCTGCGGCGCCTCGACACGCACTGCGTCGGCCAGAACGGGGGCGGTTCCAGTGGCCAGCGCGCCGACGCCAACCGCGCCGATGACAGCCAGCGAAGCGACCGTCGCGGTCAGGCGCTTGCGGGTGCCAAAATATGAATTGGGGGCAATATTCATGGGTCTCGTATCCTCTTTCACAAGGGATGCACTCAGGCGGAGCATCCTCGGGCAAGAGGAATAGAGAGGCGCACATTACGGCGCCATTTCCGGTACATGAAAGTTTTGTAATGTTGGCGCTCAGTCGCGCAGTATCTTGTCCAGCGCGGCCTGCTCCTCGGCGGTGAGCGTGCTCGCGGGGGCCGCTCGGCGCGAGCGGGCACTGAGCACGATGAACAGCCCGCCGGCAACGAGCAGGACGACGGGCGTGCCCCACAACAGCGCGTTGCGCAGGCTGAAGCGCGGCTTCAAGAGCACAAACTCGCCATAGCGGGAGACGATATAGTCCATCACCTGCTGGTCGCTGTCGCCGGCAACCAGGCGCTGGCGCACCAGGATGCGCAGGTCGCGCGCAAGGTCGGCGTCGGATTCGTCGATCGATTGGTTCTGGCAGACCATGCAGCGCAGGCCTTCCGAGAGCGCGCGCGCCCTCGCCTCCAGCGCCGGATCGGCGAGCACCTCGTCGGGCTTCACCGCGAAGGCGCTGCCGGCAAACAGCAAGCCCAGCAGCGCCAGCGAGGCACGCGAAACCCTCGTCATGGCGCGCTCGCGGCAGGCGCGGCGTCGGCCGGCTTGCGGCGGCGCGACGGCGCACCGACGCGCAGGCGGCGGTCGAGCAGCGACATCGCCGCGCCCGCCATCATCACCAGGGCGCCACCCCAGATCAGCGTCACCAGCGGCTTCCACCACAGCCGAACGACGACGGAGCCGTCATTGCCCTCGTCGCCAAGCGACAGATAGAGCTGGCTGAACCAAACAGTCCTGATGCCGGATTCGGTGGTCGTCATCTGGCGCACAGGATAGAAGCGCTTGGCCGAGCTGATCTCGCCCTTGGCGTTGCCGTCGGCGCCGATGAACAGGAAGCGGCCGCGATCCTCGCTGTAGTTCGGTCCTTGCGCCGGGTAGAGACCCTCGAAGCGGAGCCTATGGCCGGAGAGCTCCACCGTATCGCCGGCGCGCATGGTCAGGATCTTCTCGGTGCCGAAACTCATGGTCCCGACGATGCCTAGCAGGGTCAGGCCGAGGCCGAGATGGGCGAGCGCGGTGCCGAACACCGAGCGCGGCAGGCCGGCGAAGCGGCTGAGCGCAACCGCCGGCGCAACATTGCCGATACCCGATTTGACGGCGAGATCGGTGAGCGCGCCGCAGACCAGCCAGACGGCGAGACCGACGCCAAGCGCGGCGAACACCGACGCGCCGTCGATGAACAGCGCCGTCACCAGCACGGCGGCGAGCGCTGCCGCGAAGGCGGCCATCAGCCGTTGGGCGGCGGCAAGGACGTCGCCGCGCTTCCAGGCAAGCAGCGGCCCGAACGGCACGATTGCCAAGAGCGGCAGCATCAACGGGCCGAAGGTCAGGTCGAAGAACGGCGCGCCGACCGAGATCTTGCCGCCGGTGACGGCTTCCAGCGCCAGCGGATAGAGCGTGCCCACCAGCACCGTGGCCGTGGCGGTGGTGAGGAACAGATTGTTGAGGACCAGCGCGCCCTCGCGCGAGATCGGATGGAACAGGCCGCCGGCGGTCAGCCTCGAGGCGCGCAGCGCGAACAGCGCCAGCGAACCACCGATGAACAGCGTCAGGATGCAGAGGATGAAGACGCCGCGCGCCGGGTCGGTGGCGAAGGCATGCACCGAGGTAAGCACGCCGGAGCGCACCAGGAAGGTGCCGAGCAGCGACAGCGAGAAGGTGAGGATGGCGAGCAGCAGCGTCCAGATCTTCAGCGCCGAGCGCTTCTCCATGACGATCGCCGAATGGAGCAGCGCCGTACCTGCCAGCCAGGGCATGAAGGACGCGTTCTCGACCGGATCCCAGAACCAGAAACCGCCCCAGCCGAGTTCGTAATAAGCCCAGTAGGAGCCCATGGCGATGCCGCCGGTGAGGAACATCCAGGCGACCAGCGTCCATGGCCGCACCCAGCGCGCCCAGGAGGCGTCGATGCGGCCCTCGATGAGGGCGGCGACCGAGAAGGAAAAGCAAATCGAGAAGCCGACATAGCCGAGATAGAGCAGCGGCGGATGGATGGCGAGGCCGAGGTCCTGCAGGATAGGGTTGAGGTCGCGGCCCTCGATCGGCGCCGGGTTCAGCCGGATGAAGGGATTGGACGTCGCCAGGATGAACAGGAAGAAGGCGCAGCCGATCGCCCCTTGCACGGCGAGCACATTGGCCCTGAGCGTCGCCGGCAGGTTTGAACCGAACACGGCGACGAGCGTGCCGAAGAAGGTCAGGATCAGCACCCAGAGCAGCATCGAGCCCTCGTGGTTGCCCCAGGTACCGGTGATCTTGTAGATCAGCGGCTGCAGCGAGTGCGAGTTCTCCCAGACGCTCGCCACCGAGAAGTCGGACCCGGCATAGGCGCTGGCCAGCGCGGCGAAGGACAGCGCGGTGAGCGCGAAGCCGGTGACCGTCACAGGACCGCCAACCGCCATCATTTTCTGGTTGCCGACGCGCGCGCCATAGAGCGGCACCAGCATCTGCACCAATGACAGCGCAAAGGCCAGGACGAGCGCGAAATGTCCGGTTTCGACCATTATTCGCTCTTGCTCTCCTGCCAGACGCCCTTGGCTTTCAGCCCATCGGCGACTTCCTTGGGCATATAGCGCTCGTCATGCTTGGCGAGCACGCTGTCGGCGACGAAGATACCGTCCGGCCCGAAGCTGCCTTCGGTGATGACGCCTTGCTCCTCGCGGAACAGGTCGGGCAGGATACCGGTATAGCTGATCTTGACCGATTTCTGCTTGTCGGTCACCGAGAAGGCGACCGTCGCGCCCTGCCCGCGCACGATCGTGCCCTTTTCGACCAGCCCGCCCAGCCGGATACGCTGGCCGGGCTGAACAGTCGCCGTGGCGAGATCGCCGGGCATGTAGAAATAGGAGGCTTTCTGGCCAAGCGCGTAGAAGGTGAGACCGGTGGCGGCGGCGAGGAACGCCAGCCCGGCCACGATCACCGACAGCCGCTTCTGCTTGCGTGTCATCGTCTACTCCGTCGCCATCAGGCCGAGCGTGGCGGCAAAGGCGGTGAACTTCTTCGCTTCCTCGCTGCCAGCGCCAAAGGCGTTAATGGCGCGACCGAGCGCATCGCGCGCCTGGTCGGTCTTGCCCAGCACCGCATAGGAACGAATGAGCCGTATCCATCCTTCCACGTCGCGCGGGTTTTGCTTCAGCTTTTCGTCGAGGCCGGCGACCATGGTCTCGATCATCGCCTGCCTGTCCAGCGGCGACATCTGCTGCACTGCCTCCACGGCTTGAGCGTCCGGGCCGTTGACAGGCTCGCCCGCCGCAGCGGATTTGCTTGCCGTGTCGGCCAGCGCCTGCTCGACCGCGCCGCGCCACGGAGAGTCCGGCGGCAGCGCGGCCAGCATCTTTTGCCAGGCAGCCGTCGCCTCGCCGGCACGGCCTTCCTGAGCGAGACCCATCGCCAGGTAGAAGCTCGCCTTCGCATTGGCGGGGTCCTGCTTCAGCGCCGCCTCGAAGGCAACTTGAGCCTCGGCCGAGACGATGCCGCCGGCGGCGTTGGCGATCGCCTCGCCCAGACCTACCTGGCGCGTGGCGCTATCGCCGTCGAGGCGGATGGCGTTGCGGTAGGCTCGCGCCGCGTCGGAATAGCGCTGCAGCCGCAGATAGACCGGCGCCAGCACGTCCCAGCCCCTGCCGTCGGACGGGTTGGCGGCAAGATGCGCCTCGGCGCGCGCTACCAGCTCGTCGACCGAGGAATCGGCGGGATTCTTGGCGAGCCTCTCGGCCAACGGCTGCGCGGGGAGATCGGGCGAGCCGAGCTTGATATAGAGACCCCAGCTGACCAGCGGCACCGCCAGCACGGCGACCGTCGCGACCAGCCTGATCGCGACCAAAGGCCGCCGCGCGACCGCGCCTGACGGAACCGCGGCACCCAGGCGCAGGATGCGACGGCCGATTTCGGCGCGCGCCTCCTCGGCCTCGGCCGGCTGGATCAGGCCGCGCGCCACGTCGCGGTCGAGCTCGGACAGCTGGTCGCGATAGACTTCAAGATCGTTATCACCGGCGCCGGACTCATCCTTGCCGGCGCCGGCCAAAGGCAGCAGCACTGCCAGGCTGGCGCCCAGCGTGAGGATGGCGGCTATGACCCAGAACAGCATGGTTCTTCCAATAACGGCAGAGCCCTGCCCTGCCAACTCAGGCACACTGCGACGCTTTGGCGGCCAATGCGCCGCCCGTCCTTGATCGACGTCAACCGGACAGATTCTAACCGGGCAAAATGTCAGGTCAGCGGCGTCCAGCTGCCGTCGCCGTTGCGGCAGGCGGTGCCGCGCGCCGTGGCGCTGGCAGCGCCGGTGAACACGGTGTGGGTGTATTGCCGGCAGTCCTGCGAGCCTACCCGGTAAGGCTGGGCGGCGACGACTTCGCCGGAATGGCCGGTGCTCTCGCTCTTCCAGGTCACCTTCTGGCCGCTCGCCGTATATTCGAGCGCCTTGTATTCGGCTTCCAGCGCCTTGCGCTTGTCGGTGTCGTCAAGGCTGGAGCCGATCGATCCGCCGACAAGGCCGCCGTTCATGGCCGAAATGATGGTGGTGGCCACCTTGCCGCCGGCCGGGGGCGCGGCAGCCAGCGACGGCTTCGCGTCAGGGCCGCTGCGACCCAGCGTCGTGCAGCCGGAAACGGCCAGCAGTACGGAAACGAGCGCGACGCGAATCTTCATGCCAACAACCGGTTTTCTCGAGAAGGATGAGCTGGGGGCGGCGCCATCGGGAAAATAGGCGTGGCCATAGTGTTGATATTTGTCGGAAATTTGGCCGCGGCCGGCGACCTACGAAGCAATCGAAACGGCGCATACCATGCGCCGCCCATCGATGTCGACCGGGCCCGGCAAGGTATCACTGAAGGCTCCGCAATCGCACCACCGCCTTCAGCCCACCCATGGCGGAACGCTCCAGCGCAAGTGCGCCGCCATATTCGTTGACGAGGTCGGCCACAATGGCGAGCCCCAGCCCGGTGCCGGGCTTGGTCTCGTCGAGCCGGCGGCCGCGCTTCAGCGCCTCGCGCGCGCTGTCCTCGGGAATGCCCGGACCGTCATCCTCGATAGCGATCTCGAACAGGTTTGCGCCGACGCCGTCCTTGCCCGAAACCGGCGCCACCGATACGGCGACGGCGCGCTTCGCCCATTTCATAGCGTTGTCGAGGAGGTTGCCCAGCAGCTCCTCCAGATCCTCGCGCTCGCCGCCAAAGATGATCTCGGTAGCCGGCAGCGACAGCGTGAGACTGGTTTCGGGCTTGAGCTTCTGCAGCACGCGGACCATGCGCTGCACCAGCGGCGCCACCGGCGTGCGGTAGACGACGCTGTCGCGCTGTGCGGCGACGCGCGCCCGCTGCAGATAGTGGTCGACCTGCTTCTGCATCGAGGCGGCCTGCTCGGCGATGAGCTGCCCCTTGGCGCCGCCCAGCGCTCGGCCCTCGTTGAGGAGCACCGCGAGCGGCGTCTTCAGCGAATGGGCAAGGTTGCCGACCTGCGTGCGCGAGCGCTCGACGATGCGCTTGTTGTTCTCGATCAGCGCGTTGGTCTCGTTGGCGAGCGGCTCGATCTCGGCCGGGAAGCGGCCATCGAGCCGCTGCGCAGTGCCTTCGCGCACCATGGCCAGCGCGTTGCGCACCCGGCGCAAGGGCTGCAGGCCGATCAGGATGGCGATGGCGTTGATGGCGATCATGCCGACGCCGAACAGCGACAGATAGGTGAGCAGCCGGCGCTGGAAGCTGGCGATCTCCTGCTCCAGTTCGGTATGGTTGCCCATAACGCGGAAGCGCGCGGCGCGGTTCTTGGCGTCGAGGACGAACTCGCTCTCGAACACTTCGAGCTCCTCGCCCTTGATGCCTTCGGTCGAGTAGCTGCGCTGGAAGTTCGCGTTGAACGGAACCTCGGCGACGGAAGGCGACAGGACGGACGTCGTCATTGAGGAGGAATGGATCTCGCCATGGACGCCCTCGGAGGCCGGCTCCACCGACCAGTACCAGCCGGAATTCGGCTCGGAAAAGCGCAGGTCGCCAAGATCCGGCGCGCCGGTGAGCGCCCCATTTTCGGAAATGCCGACCGAGCCGATCAGATTGAACAGATGCGCCGACAAGAGGCTGTCGAAACCGCGCTCGCTCGCCTGGCGGTAAAGCGTGGTGATGAGGGTGAAGATGACGACCAGGGTCAGGATCGCCCAGATGGTCGAGAAAGCAATGACGCGGAAAGCCAGCGAGCGCGGCCATAGCCGAGCCGAAAAAGGTTTCCTTGCGATTGTAGCGAGCGGTTCCGCCTTACGCCTCCGGCTCACGCATGCGGTAGCCCATGCCGCGCACGGTTTCGATCATGTCGATGCCCATTTTCTTGCGCAACCGGCCGACGAAGACCTCGATGGTGTTGGAATCGCGGTCGAAATCCTGGTCGTAAAGGTGTTCGACCAGCTCGGTGCGCGACACCACCTCGCCCATGTGGTGCATCAGGTAGGCAAGCAGGCGAAATTCGTGCGAGGTCAGCTTCAACGGCACGCCGTCGACATCGGCCTTCGAGGCCTTGGTGTCGAGGCGCAGCGGCCCGCAGGTCAGTTCCGACGAGGCATGGCCGGCGGCGCGCCGGATCAGCGCCCTGACCCGCGCCAGCACTTCCTCAATGTGGAAGGGCTTGGTGACATAGTCGTCGGCACCGGCGTCGATGCCGGCCACCTTGTCGCTCCAGCGGTCGCGCGCGGTGAGGATCAGCACCGGCATCTTGCGGCCGCCGCGGCGCCAGCGCTCGACCACGCTGATACCGTCCATTTGCGGCAGGCCGATATCGAGGACGACGGCGTCGTAGGGCTCGGTGTCGCCGAGGAAATGCCCTTCCTCGCCATCGAAGGCGCGGTCAACGACATAGCCGGCATCGATCAGCGCATCCGACACCTGTCGGTTGAGATCCTTGTCATCTTCGACGACGAGCACACGCATGCCGGAGTTCAAACCTCTTGACGTTCAGGGCAGATATACTGCGATTCCAACAGCTTGGGAAACTTCGATATCAATTCAGCGGAACGACGATCTCGGTGCGGCGCGGGCGCTGCCCATCCTTGCCGGGCACCAGCACAACGATGACGCAGACCGCCTGGCCGCCACGCGTCGCCTGCGAGGCCTTGGCCAGCGTGCCGCCATTCTGCGCCGCCACCTGCTGGCCGATCGCATAGCAGTCCGACGCCGCGACCACGAAGGGCTGCGTGTCGTCAGGCGCGATGGCCGGAGCCGACATCGCCTGCGACGCGAGCAGACCGGCTGCTGCGAGCGCCAGCATCGCGGTTCGGAGATGGGTGCGAAGCGTTTTCATGACAGGCGTTGTAACGCATCGGTGCTGAACGTGAAATGAACGGTAACCGCCTGAAAAACCATGCCTGCAAACACCCCCTGAGCCGCAAAGCCGAGCATTGCGATCTGCCGTTCCCCCCTCAGGCCCGGTGCCGGGCTCATAACCGGAAAACCGCCGTCACGGCTATTGTTTTCGGATGCGGAACTTCCGCCTTTCCCTAGCTAGGATACGAAGGCCCGACGACCAGAGGAGCACGCTATGCGACGTGAACAACTTGCCGAACTTTACCGAGGCTACATCGCGTGTCTCAACGCCCAGGACTGGGCCAATCTAGGCCGGTTCGTCGGCGAGGCGGTGCAGTACAATGGCGAAACGGTGGGACTGTCGGGCTATCGCCGCATGCTCGAAGGCGATTTCCAGGCCATTCCCGATCTCCGTTTCAGCATCGAACTCCTGGTTTGCGAGCCGCCGCGCGTGGCTGCCCGCCTGCATTTCGACTGCACCCCCAAAGGCAGGTTGTTCGGATTGCCCGTGAACGGCAAGCGGGTCAGCTTCGCCGAGAACGTGTTCTACGAATTTCGCGATGCGCACATATGCGAGGTCTGGTCGGTCATCGACAAGGCCGAGATCGCGGCTCAGCTTTAATGCGATCCGTCAGGCGTCTTCCCGCGTGACGGCGCGGAAGCGCAGCAATCCATGATGGACCGCAAGGTCCTCGTCGTAGCGAGCCTCGGCGAACTCCAGCGACAGGCGTGTTTGCCCGCGCGGACCGATGGACAGCGCCGCTCCCGCAAGGCGCGCCTCGATGCGGTTCATGATGAGGCGCGTTTCAGCCTCGCCTTGGGCCTTCGACCAGACATGCAGCGTGACAAGCTGATCGGCGTCGTTGTCGGCGCCGGTGTCCTGGTTGAAGGCGCTGGTGTGGCCGCATGTCACATAGGGGAAGGCAGCGTTCTCGGTTGCCCGCTCGAGCAGGCCGGCGCCGCCCAGCAGCGCCGTCAGCTTCGCGTCACTCTTCAATCTCTGGAACAAGGCCTGCAGCAAATCGTCGGGCGCCGTCATCGTCGTCTCCGCTCGCCAGTCACGCCTTGGACAATCTACTCTTCAATCTCTGGAACAAGGCCTGCAGCAAATCGTCGGGCGCCGTCATCGTCGTCTCCGCTCGCCAGTCACGCCTTGGACAATCCCTTGCGCCGCCAACAGTCTTCACATGCAGCGTAGCCGCGTCGCAAGACCCGCGCCAGACTGCATGATACTTCCTGTCCGGATGATGAATGATCTCCGTCAAGACACCGGCGCAGCGCCGCCCTCCTCGGTGCGTCGGGCGATGAACTCGTCGAGCACGCTGGCCGTGGCGGCGGCCGAAGCCGGCGGCTGGAAGTCGGCGAGCAGCCGCTTCCAGATGCCGGTAGCGCGCTCGGTGGCGCTCTTCGAACCGGCCTGCGTCCAGTTGCCGAAGTTCGACCAGTCGGCGACCAGCGGCTCGTAGAAGGCGGTGCGGTAGCGCGCCATGGTGTGACCGGCGGAGAAGAAATGGCCGCCCGGTTGCACCTCCGCGATGGCCTCGAAGCCGATGGAATCCTCGTCGCCGGGTGTCCTCGCGCAAAGCTCGGCGACTGTCTGCAGCGCCTCGATGTCGGTGATCAGCTTCTCGTAGGAGACGCTCAGCCCCCCTTCCAGCCAGCCGGCGGCGTGGATGCAGACCGTGGCGCCGGCCAGCACCGAGCCCCACAGCGCGAATTGCGTCTCGTGCGCGGCCTGCGCGTCGGAAATATTGGCGGCGCTGCCGCCGCCGGAGCGCCAGGGCAGGCCGGTGAAGCGGGCGAGCTGGCCGGCGCCGAGCGTCGCCTTGACGTGCTCGGGCGTGCCGAAGGCCGGCGCGCCCGACTTCATGTCGACATTGGAGGAGAAGGAGCCGTAGACGACCGGCGCCCCGGGTCGCACGATCTGCGCCAGCGTCAGCCCGGCCAGCGCCTCGGCATGCTGCAGCGTCAGCGCGCCGGCGACCGTGATCGGCGCCATGGCGCCAGCCAGGCAGAAGGGCGTGATGATCGAGACCTGGCCGGCCCTGGCGAAATCGATGATGCCTTGCGCCATCGGGATGTCGAGCTGGCGTGGCGAATTGGTGTTGATGACGGTGTAGCAATGAGCGCCGGCGCGGAACTCGTCCTCGGAGAGGCCGCGCGCCAGGCGGACCATCTCGAAACTGTCGTCGACCTGCGGAGTGCCGCGCGCGAAGACGAACGGGAACTTGTCGGAAAGCGTCAGCTGCGCCCGGTTGACGGCATAGTGACGGAAGCGGTTGTCGACATCCTGCGGCTCGATCGAGGGACAAAGCATGTGCAGCACGTCGAAATGCTGGATGAGCTTGGTCAGTTCCTCGTAGGCGGCCAACGTGCCCGGCCGCCGGCCGCGTTCGAGATCGGTGACGTTGGGCGCGCCGGCCCCGGCGAGGAAGGTCATCGAGCCCAGTTCAAGCATCAGATCGCGATCGCGCGCGCCGCCATGGGCCCGGATCGAGCGCGGCGCCGAGGCCAGTGCCGCCTCGACCATATCGCGGCCGATGCGCACCATCTGGCTGTCTTCGTCGACCAGCGCGCCAGCGCCGGCCAAGACATGCCGCGCCTCCGGCAGCAGCACCTTGATGCCGAGTTCCTCCAGCACGCGCAGCGCCGTGTCGTGGATCGCCGCGACCTGGTCTTCGGAGAAGATCGGCTGCGGCAGGAACGGGTTCTTGAGCGACCGGTAGTTTGGCCGGCGGCTTGACTCGCTGCCCGCCTCGCTGGTGCGTCCACGCCGGCGTTCGCGCCTCAGATCGCGGGCGACATCTTCAACCATGCCAGATCCTCCTTGGAACAGGATGACTTTTCTTCGAAGCGTCATCCCGTTCCATCTTATCCTCTTGTTTGAGCATGATCTTTTCCGAAAACCGGTTCCCACTTTTCGGGATCATCCTCTATTGCCGCATCGCTTTGCCGTCGGGGTCGTGGGGTGAGGCGGGGATGACGCGCGCCGGCCGTTCGACGCCGACAATGTGCACCGAAAGCTCCGTCCCCTCCCCGGCGAAATCGTCGTCCACCAACGCCAGCGCGACGCTCTTGCCAACCGTGTAGCCATAGCCGCCGGAGGTGACGAAGCCGACGCGCCGACCCTTGTGCCAGACCGGCTCGAAGCTGAAGCACCGAGGCGCCGACGACATCTCCTCCAATGACAACCGCGCGATAATGCGACTTCACGAGCCTCTCCCCTCTCGTTGGAAGCCGTTACCATATATCTACTGTACATATGTGTCTAGACACTTATGTCCAGAGCTTGCGCGCGGTGATCCGGCGTGCCACTTGTGTGTCCATGATCATGATTTCGCCGCAAGACGAGCCGGCGCCCGGCAACATCAAGGTAACGCGCTCGGACTGGATCAACCTCGCGCTGCAGACGCTCATCTCCGACGGCATCGAGAGCGTGCGCGTGCTGCCGCTCGGCCAGAAGCTCGGCGTGTCGCGGTCGAGCTTCTACTGGTATTTCGAAAGCCGCCAGGATCTGCTCGACCAGTTGCTGAAGCATTGGCATGAGACCAATACCAAGGCGATCGTCGAGCGCGCCCAGCGCCCTGCCGCAACCATCATCATGGGCGTGCTCAACGTGTTCGAATGCTGGGCCGACGAGCGCATGTTCGACCCGAGGCTCGACTTTGCCGTACGTGAATGGGCCAGGCGCTCGGACGATGTGCGGCGCATGATCGACCAGGCCGACGACGATCGCCTCACCGCTATCCGCGACATGTACCAAAGACACGGCTTTGACGCGGAGAATGCCTTCATCCGGGCGCGCGTGCTTTACTATATGCAGATCGGCTACTACGTCCTCGACCTCAAGGAACCGGTCGAGGCCAGGGTCAGCCATCTCGCGGCCTATCTTCGCGCCTTCACCGGCCAGGAGCCGAGCGACGCCGATGTGGCGCATTTCATGCGCTTCATCGCGGCGCGGTGATATCGCTCGAGCACCCGGAATCAACCTTAGCGATCAACAAAGCTTGTGTGTGGCTTCGCTACCCTTGTGAGCGGTGATAAAATGGTCGAATAGTCAGGCAGGGAGCCACCCTCGAAACTGCCCATGCCGTTTTGGGGAAGTTGGCTGGGGCGGAATTCTGGAATGGCAAGTCCTTTGAGACCACGCAAGAGAAGAGGCCGCATTGCCTCGGCGTTGCTTGCCGTCGACGCGTGGCTCGATTCCTCGCTCTACGAAATCGGCTTCAAGGCAGGCCAGTTCTGGGAAGCGGCGACCATCTTTTTCCGACGCTTCCGCGTCAAGGGCTGGCGGCGCGGCATCATCGAGGTGCTCAGCGAAGGCTTCACTATGGGCGCTGGCGGCATCGTCGTGCTGCTTGCGCTGGCGATGCCTGCCTTCGAGATCACAGCGGGCGACTGGCGCGCGCAGGGCGACTTCGCCGTCACATTCCTCGACCGCTACGGCAACGAGATCGGCCAGCGCGGCATCATCCAGCGCGACTCGGTACCGGTCGACGAAATGCCCGACCATGTCATCAAGGCGGTGCTGGCGACCGAGGACCGGCGCTTCTTCGACCATTACGGTATCGACGTGCTCGGCCTGTCGCGCGCCATCTTCGAGAACGTCCGCGCCAACTCGGTCGTGCAGGGCGGCTCCAGCATCACCCAACAGCTGGCCAAGAACCTGTTCCTGACCAATGAGCGCACCTTCGAGCGCAAGATCAAGGAAGCTTTTCTCTCGTTGTGGCTGGAAGCCAACCTATCGAAGAAGGAGATCCTGCAGCTTTATCTCGACCGCGCCTATATGGGCGGCGGCACATTCGGCATCGAGGCGGCGGCGGATTTCTATTTCGGCAAAAGCGTCAAGGACCTGAACCTCGCCGAGGCGGCAATGCTGGCCGGCCTGTTCAAGGCGCCGACCAAATACGCCCCGCACATCAACCTGCCGGCCGCCCGCGCGCGCGCCAATGTGGTGCTGTCCAACCTCGTCGATTCCGGCTTCATGACCGAAGGCCAGGTGCTGCAGGCGAGGCTGCATCCGGCCGACGTCGTCGACCGCGGCGAGCAGAAGAGCCCGGACTACTTCCTCGACTGGGCCTTCGACGAGGTCAAGAAGATCGCCAAGCCCGGCCAGCACTCACTGGTCGCCCACACCACTTTCGATGCCAACATCCAGAAGGCGGCTGAGGAGTCCGTCGAATTCCACCTGCGCCAGTTCGGCAAGGAATACAACGTCACCGAAGGCGCGGTGGTGGTGATCGAGACCAACGGAGCGGTGCGCGCCATCGTCGGCGGCCGCGACTACGGCGCCAGCCAGTTCAACCGCGCCACCAGGGCGCTGCGCCAGACCGGCTCCTCGTTCAAGCCCTACGTCTACGCCACAGCCATGGAGCACGGCTTCACGCCTGACTCGGTGGTTTCCGGCGGCCCCGTTAGCTGGGGCAACTGGTCGCCGCACAACTACAGCGGCGGATCGGCCGGCAATGTCACCCTGATCACGGCCATCGCCAAGTCGATCAACACTGTGCCGGTGCGGCTCGCCAAGGACCATCTCGGCATCGGTCCGATCAAGGCGATGGCCGAGGCGATGGGCGTCGAGTCGCCGCTGGAAGGGCACAAGACCATGGTGCTCGGCACCTCGCTCATGACGGTGATGGACCAGGCGACGGGCTACAGCGTGTTCGCGCAGAACGGCTTCGTCGGCTCGCGGCACGGAATCACCCAGCTCGTCACCCGCACCGGCGATGTGGTCTACGACTGGGCCAAGGACGCGTCGCCGCCGCGTCGGGTGCTGTCGGAGCAGGCGCTGAAATACATGAACACCATGCTGGCGGCGGTGCCGGTGATAGGGACGGCGCGGCGCGCCCAGCTTCCCAACATCGTCGTCGCCGGCAAGACGGGCACGACGCAATCCTACCGCGACGCCTGGTTCGTCGGCTTCACCGGCAATTACACGGCCGCCGTCTGGCTGGGCAATGACGACTTCACGCCCACCAACAAGATGACCGGCGGTTCGCTGCCGGCGATGGTCTGGCAGCGGCTGATGGTCTACGCGCACCAGAATATCGACCTGAAGCCGATCCCCGGCCTCGATCACCCGTTCGTCGATCCGGAAGTCGCGGCCAAGGCCGAGGAGGCCGCCCAGAAGAATGCCGAGGAGGCCGCAGCGCAGGCCCAGGCCGAGCGGCCGCCGGTGCTCTCCGGCCAGACCACACAGACGCTGCGCGAGATGACCAAGGCGTTCCAGACAGCCCCTGTGCTCGACGCGCCCAAGGCGCCGGAGACGCTGTCGGCGCTCTGAGCGTCCCATTCAGCGTCCGCCTATCCACCGGCGCGACTTGCCACGAGGCCCCTGCCCGCGATATCCCCGAGCGGCAAGTTCTCCTGTTTTGGCTGTTCATGCTCAAGACCGCCTTCCTGACGCTACTTTCGCTTGCCATTGCCGTCGGCGTCGGCGGCGGCAGCGTCTGGTATGCGCTGCAGGCGCAGGACGGCGTCGGCGCGATCAGGATCGGCCAGTGGACGGCCTTTCCCGAGATCGGCACACAAGGCGCCGACCCTTATTCGAAAGCGCGCGTGGCGCGCGAGGGCGTGCTGGCGCTCGGCAAGGCCGAGGGGCTGTCCTTCATCGCCGAGCGCGACGCCGGCGGCGAACCCCTGAAGCGCGAATGCGCCTATACGATCGAAGGCGGATTCCCCACCGCCCGCTTCTGGACGCTTTATGCCGCCGATCGGTCGCTCGGCGTGGTCGACACAGGCAAGGCGAGGCTGGCCGCGCTCCAGTCCTACCAGGTGCTGCGCCAGCCTGATAATTCGGTGGCCATCGCCGTCGGCAACCGCCCCGCTCCCGGCAACTGGCTGCTGACCGACGGCTTCGGCAAGATGTATTTCGTGCTCACCTTCTACGACACCCCGATCGCCAGCAGCACCGGCCTTTCCGACGTGACGCTGCCCGGCATCGTGAAAGTGGGCTGCAATGCGTAGGCTCTTCCACGCCATGCTGCTCGGCCTGATCGGCGCCGGGATCGTCCACATCATCGTTTTGATGCTGGTGCCGGAATTTTCCGAGCGCGATGCCTGGTCGCGGCTGGCGATGGCCTCGGACCTCTACAGGATGACCAGGCTCGACGCCGAGGCCGGCGGCGCGCCGGTGGTGAAATCGGTCGATCCGCTATTCTACGCGGCGGCATGCCGCTTCGACCTCGCCGAAGGCATGGTGCGCATCAAGGCACCGGGCCACGTGCCGTTCTGGTCGGTGTCGGTCTATGACCGCAACGGCCACAATTTCTATTCCTTCAACGACCACACCGCGACCGGCGGCGTGCTCGACACAGTGGTGCTGACGCCGGCGCAGATGATTGATGTGCGCCGGGAACTTCCGGAGGAACTGCAGGGTGCGATCTTCGTTGAGGCGCCGATCGAGGAAGGCATCTTCGTCATCCGTGCCTTCGTGCCGGACGACAGCTGGAAACCGATCGTGTCACGGTTCCTGGAGCAGAGTTCCTGCGAGTTGCAGGATTACTGACCAGGCAGCGCACGCGGATTCTAACTTTTGGAAGGTCCTTGGCGCGCCCGAACGGACGCGCGGCGCTCTATCTTTTTGTTGGCACAATTCGGAACGGAAAACCGTTTCACACTTTTCCTGGAATTGTTCTAGTGATGCGGAACAGGCGTCCGCGGCGGCTCGTCCGGATCGGCCGGACGCGACTGGCCGGTCAGCGGCGGCTGCTCATAGCGGACGCCGGGGAAGATGATCACCGCCGCCGGTGTGCCGGTGTCCCGAACTGCTCGATTTACGGGTGCCGGTCGCGGCACGAAAGACAGTACCATGCCCATGGTTCGCGTATTCCTCTCGGTTGCCCCGGAGCACAACGCAACGCCTCCAAATATGATTAAGGCGGGCAGAGGGTTAACGGAGCGCTAACGGATCGCCGCTAATTTGAACTTTGTTTCTGATGCACGCGAAACCGGCACGGTTCGGTCGAGCGTCGCCAGGGTTGTGTCGAGTGTCGGGCGTATCTTCCGTGTCATCTTCGGATTTCAGGCAAATCGCTGTTCGGACAGAGGCGGGAAAGGCCGAAAGGCTGTTCCGCGCCTCGGTGTCTGCCTTCTGCTCGCTCACCCGTCCCTCGCGCCGCGAGATCAGCCAGCTCGAGGACCTGACGCTGCCGCTGTTCGACGAGGTGTCGGTCGAATCGCGTCGCTACGTCGCCGCCGCGCTGTCCGAATGCGAATACGCGCCCCCCGCCCTGGTGCGGCGGCTGGCGGAAGAGCCGGTCGACATCGCGGCGCCGCTGCTCACCCGCTCGCGGGCGCTTAGCGACATCGACCTTATCGCGCTGATCGGCCGCCACGGCCTGCCGCATGCTCGCGCCATCGCCCGCCGCAAAGCTTTGAACCCGACCATCGCGGACCTGATCAAGGCGCTGGAAAAGCCGACGCTGGTCAGGCTGCGGCCGCCGCAGCCCATCGTCCAGGCATTGCCCGCGAAGGCCGACCCGGCACCCGTCGGGGCAGAAGCACCGATAGTCAAGGACGAACCCGCCCTTCCCGCTAGCGCGGACATGCGTGAGACGCCCGGCATTGCCGCCGCAAATGCCAGGCGCCGGCTGCGCGCGATGATGCGCCCCGAAGCGGGAACCGAGAGCGTCAATCCGTTTATCGCCCCGTCGACCTACACCAAGTTGCGTGAGACGGCGCTGACCGGCAACGCCGCCTTCTTCCAGACCGCGCTGGCGGACGCGCTCGATATCGATTTCCAGACGGCGCGGGCGCTGACCGAACAGGCAGGCTATGCTGCGTTGCTTGCCGCGTTGCGCTCGCTCGACCTCAACGAGGACCGGGCCTTCCTGATCGCCGTCGCCGTCTATCCCAGAGAGTTTCCGCACCCGCAGGCGATCCGCCTGTTCCTCGACCGCTACCGCCTGCTGCACCGCGACGCCGCACTCGACAAGGTGCGCGCCTGGAAGGTTGAGACCCTGTCGCGGGCGATCCGCGGCAATGCGGGCGAGGTGGCGAATGCCGAGGAACACCGAGCCTCGAACAGCGACGACTCCGCCGCAAACCTCAAGGCGTCATGAGTCCGTCTTGACGGACAAAAGGTCCTCGACCGGAACGGCGCCGGCCTCGATCTCGACCACCCAGATGTCGGGATCGAATTTCTTCTCGCGCTCCAGCCTGGCATCGAACGGTGCGGCATCGTCGCCGGTACCAAGCAGGCTGAAGAAGCGCTCGTCAGGCTTGGCCGAATCGTAGCTGGTCTGCGGCGCCGGCCCGAACAGAGCGACCTCGCCCAGCCGGCCGCGCGACAGCACGAAGACCGCGCCCGCCTCGGCCGCGCCGCGCTTCGCCACCGCGGCAAAACCGCCGGCGGCGAACACTCGGCGCAACAGGGCCGACACCCACAGATCGGTGGTCACGCGCATGGCAAGGCTCCGGACGGCATGCGCGGCTCCTTACAGCATCGGCCCGTGATTGCGCCAGCTGTCGCCCGACGCTCAGTTGGTGAGGCCGATCTCGCGCATCTTGACGTACACGATCTCATCGGGCTCGCCGGTTTCAGGCAAGCCGAACAACGACTGGAACTCCTTGATCGCCGCCTTGGTGCGGGCGCCGACGACGCCGTCGAGCTGCATGTCGTTATTGCCGAAGGCCTTCAACCCGGCCTGGATCTTAACGATGCGGGCGTCGGGCGCCTCGGCGGACACGTTGGCCGGCGCCGAGACTGGAATCGGTGCCGCCAAAGGCGCCGCTGCCGGAGTTGTGGCCCTGTCCACGGGCCTCGGCACGGGATGCGGAATGGCCGCCGTCGTCTGCTTGGCGCCGAGCTGGTCGAGCAGCATGGCGTCGATCTCGCCGGTGGCCGGCAGGCCGACCTTCTGCTGATAGGCCTGGATGGCCTTGCGGGTGTTGGGGCCGGAAATGCCGTCGACTGTCCCGGAATAGAAATCGAGATCTTTCAAAATGCCTTGGACCTGTTCGACGGTCGGATCGCTCTTGACCGGCGCAGGCCGCACGATGTTGATGGTGGTCTCGGGCTCTTCCGCACCAGCACGCGGAAAATCCTCGATGCTCCTGGTGGCGAAGAACGCGCCGGCGTGCGGGAAAGGCTGGTACCAGAGCGCGTTGGCCGAGACATAAAATAGCGTCACCAGGAAGGCGGTCGAACCGCCGACCAGCACCGGATTGCGCGAGATCATGCCGCCGAGTGCAATCGCGCCCTCCTCGAAGGCGCTGCTCTGGCGCTTGACCGCCCTAGGCTGTTTTGCGGAGCGAGCCATTCCTGTCCCCTTTCGCATGCCCCTTGGTCTTCAGCGCGGGTATCGCCAACACCCCATCGCTCTTGTCCGAACGACCTCTCGGTCCGTTCACCGGCAGGCTGATCGTCACCGTGGTGCCCTCACCCGGCATGCTCTCGATCGACATGGTGCCGTCATGCAGTGCCACAAGGCCCTTGACCAGCGACAGGCCGAGCCCGGTTCCCTCGAAGCGGCGCGTATAGTCGTTCTGGATCTGCATGAAGGGCTTGCCGAGATTGACGAAATCCTCCTCGGCGATGCCGATGCCGGTATCGCTGACCCAGAAATGCAGCCGCGAGCCGACCCGCTTGGCGCCCACCACGACCTTGCCGCCATCAGGTGTGAACTTGATGGCGTTGGAGACGAGGTTGATCAGTATCTGCTGAACGGCGCGGCGGTCGGCGTTGATCTCGCCCGCATCCGGCGCGATTTGCGCGGCAAGCCTGATATTCTTGGCCTCGGCCTGCAGCCGCATCATCGACTGGCACATATCGACCGCTTCAGCGAAGCGGAACGGCTCGGGCTCGGTCGCGTAGGCGCCGGCCTCGATCCGGGAAACGTCGAGGATCGAGGTGACGACGTTGAGGAGATGCTGGCCGGAGTCCCTCACCAGGCCGACATATTCCTTCTGGCGCGGATCGCCGAAGGGACCGAACATCTCATGCAGCAGCATGTCGGAGAAGCCGATGATGGCGTTGAGTGGCGTGCGAAGCTCGTGGCTGACCACGGCCAGGAAACGTCCTTTCGTCACCTCGGCCGCGGCCGCGGTCTCGTTAGCGGCGGCGAGCTTTTCGCGCAGGGCCGCGACATCGTCGTTTTCGCTGAGCAGGAGCATAAAGGTGTCCCGCTGCTCGCCCCGCATTAGCTGAAGACGAAACGGCCGGAAATTGTCGGCGGCGCCTGACCCATCGCGCGGCAGCCGGATGCGCAGGTCGACCCGGCGCATTGCGGCACCGTCGCGCATATCGGCGAGCGCGGAGAGATAGTCGACACGATCGGCGAGGTGGACGCGCTCGAACAGGCCGGTACCGAGAAGAAGCTCCGGCTGAAGTTTCAGGATGGCGCGCGCCTTGGCTGAAGCGTCCAGTACCTCGCCCTGCCGGCCCAACTGCAGCACGACGGCATCGATGATGTCCTCAAGCCGGTCGCGGGCGAGCGACACCGGCTGGGTGTTGCCAGGATCACGGAGCGAATTCAGACGCGGGACCAGGGTCAACGCCCAGGCCAGCGGCAACAGCCAGTGCCAGGCGGCGATCCCGGCCGAGCCGAGCGGCAACAGCGGGCCGGCGAAAAGCTGCAGCAGGACGGCGCCGAGCGCGGACAGCGCGCCCCACAGGGCGGCGCGTCGCGAGCCGCCGATCCACCAGGCTTCGAACGGGAGCGTAAGCGCAAGCAGCGCGACCGGCGAGGCAAGACCGCCGGCGGCGAAGATCGCGCCTGCAAGAGCAAGGCCGCCGAACAAGAGCGCCGCACGGCCGACGAGCGCCATCCGGCCGGATGCCGCAACCAGCAGCGCGGCGAACCAGCAAAGGCCGAAGGCGGCGAAGATCGCGGTCACCGTCACGGCGGCGCCAAGGCTCGAGGTGACCAGCGTCACCGCGGCGCCGGCGGCAAGGAAGGGGGCTGCCAGCATGACGCCGATGAAGCGGCGCTGGCGCAGGCGCTCGCCCACGCCCATTATGGTCGGATGGACCATACGTTCGCAGCCGGCAGCCATCGCGCCAGGCAATTCAGCGTATCTGGCCGTAATCGAACTCAACGCACTCGCACCCGGTCGTGAACTGCCCTGCTTTTCGCAGGTCGCTTTTGCTTGCCCTGAGACTCGCATCCAGCGTTTAAGGAATGGATAAGGCTGACCCGGTCGACGCCCGGCCCACGGCAAATATTGAGACGCCGGCGCGGGAAAGCCCGGCGATCTCGCGCCATGGTAAACGGAGGGTTAGCCCCTGCAGGGGGAGGCGAGGTGCGCCAAACTTGACGACGACCGCATTTGATTTTCAAATCACCATTAAAAAACAAATAGTTATATGGTTATTGTAAAGTTAATGCAATCGATGAGATTTAAATGAAATCGATTGCAAAACCAATCCTTTCGAATTCGTTTAAAATTTGAGGTAAATTCCCTGCTTCCACGCAAGCCGTCCTTTGTGCGTGTGTGCCACGATCCAGCCCATAAAAGAGGTCATGCCGAAAGATGCATGATCCGGTCACGGACGAGAGGGCGTTGAGATGGGCTTTCTTATTAGAATGGCTTTCTGGTTTTCGCTGGTTCTTCTGGCGCTGCCGCTGAATGTCGGCACCGACGAGGCCGGACATGAGACCGTTGGGCCGATCCAGGCGCTGTTTGCGGCGCGCGAGGCGGTCGGCGACATAGCCGGCATCTGCGAGCGCAAGCCCGACGTGTGCGAGACCGGTAAATCCGCCATGCACACGATCGGCGCCCGCGCCAGGGAGACCGCCAAGATCGCCGCCGCCATGATGGAGGACGGCCAGGCCGGCGATAAGGCCAGCGACGGAGGGCTCGAAACGTCCGTGGCCACAGGCAGCGTGGACGTCGTTCTGCCGGCGACCGTCAACATTCCGGCGAAGGCGCCGACTAAGAATTGAGTTTTAGCCGCTGATTGGCGACACCGCAGGCCCGTCCGACCTCTCGACGCCTGCGGTGTTTTCTTTCTTTTTTCGTGACGCGGGGATGCCGGATGACTATATCCGGCACAATGACGACCACGATCCAGACGATCCGCGACGACTTTTCCCTGCTCGACGAGTGGGAGGACCGCTATCGCTACGTGATCGAACTCGGCGAAGCGCTGCCGCCGTTCCCCGACGCCGCGCGGACTCCCGCCAACAAGGTGCCGGGCTGCGTCAGCCAGGTGTGGCTCACCACCGACCAGGGACAAGGGACCGATCCGGTCATCACCTTCCAGGGCGATTCGGATGCCCATATCGTGCGTGGCCTGGTCGCTATCATGCTGGCGCTGTTTTCCGGGCGCCCGGCGAGCGAGATCCAGAAAACAGACGCCGAGGCGACACTCAAGGGGCTCGGCCTCGACGAGCACCTTTCGCCGCAGCGCGCCAACGGCCTGCGCTCGATGGTCAAGCGCATCAAGCACGACGCCGATACGGCGCTGAAGCAGATCGCCTGATCTGACAAATCGTATTTTGAGCGATTGGCCGGCTGGGCAATGGACTGGCATGCCCGCACGCTCAAAGCAAAAACGGCGCCCGAAGGCGCCGTCCGGCATCGAAATGGAAAAGATGCTGCTTCAGCGACCCTTGCGCTTGCGCCCAAGGCCCATCTTCTTGGCAAGCTGCGAGCGGGCGGCCGCATAGTTGGGCGCGACCATCGGGTAGCTTGCGTCGAGGCCCCACTTCTCACGATATTCATCGGGCGTGAGATTGTAGTGGGTCATCAGGTGGCGCTTCAGCGATTTGAACTTCTTGCCGTCCTCGAGACAGACGATGTAATCGTCATGGACAGAGCGCTTCGGGTTGACCGCAGGCTTCTGCTTGTCGGCGGGCGGCGCCTCGGCGGTGCCACCCACGCGGCCCAGGGCGGCATGGACATCGGCGATCAGGTTCGGCAGCTCGCCGACGGGTACGGGATTGTTGCTGACGTAAGCGGCGACCACATCGGCAGTCAGCTCAATCAGCGCGTCGCTATTTCGGGAAGGTGTTTCGGCGATATCCATTGTGTTCAGGCCCCAACGAGAGTTGTTTCTAACTGCGCCCTTTTTTCGGCTGGGCATCGCGCGAATTTCATGCAGGAAAGTGCCTCTGCGATTCGCGTCGAATTATCTTAATGATCCTACCAGTCAAGTAAGTCAATTCGCATATTGCGCTATATTCAACGATATATATCAAATATTCCCCGTTCAGCTTCAAACTTTCGTGCATCGCGTAACTTAGCGAGATTTTTCTGGTCTGACCAGCACGGGTGACGCCACGTCGAACCGCCGTTACATCGGCGAAAGCAGCTAAAATCGGCTCGATGCTTCGGCTATGCTTGACCTTCGACAGATCGCAAGGTTTCCCGATCCTAATGAAATCACGGGTTGCAAGACATTACTGGTGCCCGCGACTTGGCCGGAGCGGCGAAAACCGACAGCTCAATAGGGCGCGATGTATTTGCCATAAACCCAGCCGGCGACGAAATGACCGTTGCGCGACGGGTCGTGCCAAATCTCGCACCAACGGTAGCGGATCGTCTGCTGCTGCTTCCAGCGCGGCTGGCCCGCAATGTCGAGCAGGTTTATCCCGCCGGTGCAGCGTCCGGTCAATTGCAGCACGGTGCCGTTCGGGTAGGCGGCCTGCTTCTGCGAACTGCCCGAAGGATATTTGCGCGCATTAAGCGTGTCGCCGAAGGGCAGGTCCGACACTTGCCAAGCGGCAAAGGCGGTTGCATGAGACTGGCCGACAAAGGCCAGAACGGTTGAAGCGACGGCAAGAGCCGCAGCGGTGCGAACATAGAAACTCATTATCTCTCTCCTCTCCAGCCCAGTATCGGAGCGGCCATCACGCCATAAGCCGGGCCTTGAACCGGCGCTGATCGGCGTGTTCATTTGCCATTCAAGCAATTTCTACAGCGAGACGTAATGACCAGATCCCCTGCCTTTTCGACCGCCAGCCCGCCGCAGACCGAGAAGCGACCTGTCTTCGACACCCACCACGGCTTCACCCGCACCGACGACTATGCCTGGCTGCGGGCCGACAATTGGCAGGCGATGTTCAGGGACCCTTCCCTGCTCGACGGCCGGATCCGCGCCCATCTCGAAGCCGAGAATGCCTACCAGGCGGAGCTGATGGCCGATACGGCTGCGCTTCGGAAGCAGCTCTTCGCCGAGATGAAGGGGCGCATCAAGGAGGACGACTCCACCGTGCCGATGAAGGACGGGCCCTACGCCTATGGTTCGTCCTACAGGCTGGGGGGCGAGCAGCCACGCTATTTCCGCACGCAGCGCGAAGGCGGCGAGGAGAAGATCCTGCTCGACGGTGACGTGGAAGCGGGCGGCAAGCCCTATTTCCGGCTCGGCGGCGTCGACCATTCAGCCGACCACGGGAAGCTTTTGTGGGCATTCGACGACAAGGGATCAGAATTCTTCACGCTGCGCGTGCGCGACCTCGGCAACGGCCAGGAACTGGCGGACCAGATCCCCGACACCGGAGGCGGGGGCGTCTGGAATGCCGGCGATGACGGATTCTTCTACACACGCCTCGACGACAATCACCGTCCCTCCAAGGTGCTGTTCCACGCGCTCGGCGACAACGCCGAAAACGATCGGCTGATCTATGAGGAAACCGATCCGGGCTTCTTCATGGATGTCGGCGGCACGCGCTCCAAAGAATGGATCATGATCGGCATCAACGATCACGAGACCTCGGAATACCGGCTGTTGCGCGCCGACGACCCGCGTGCCGAGCCGAAGCTGGTCGCCGCGCGCGAAACCGGCCTGCAATATGATCTGGAGGAAGGCGGAGACATCTTCTTCATCCTCACCAACGCCGACGGCGCCAAGGATTTCAAGGTCATGACGGCGCCGGCCAATGCTCCGGCACGCGCCAACTGGCGCGAGCTGGTTCCGCACGAGCCCGGACGGCTGATCCTCTCGGTCCTGGGCTTCAACAATTACATGGTCCGCCTGGAGCGCAAGGAAGGCCTGCCGCGCATCGTCGTGCGCGACCGCGAAAGCGGCGAGGAGCACCTCATCTTCTTCGACGAGGAAGCGTTCTCGCTCGGCCTGTCGGGTTCCTACGAATACGACACCGAGACCATGCGCTTCACCTATTCCTCGATGACGACGCCAGCGCAGGTCTTCGACTACAACATGCGCACCCGCGAACGCGTGCTCCTCAAGACCCAGGAAGTGCCTTCGGGTCATGAGCCCGACCACTATGTGACGCGGCGGCTGATGGCGCCCGCGGCCGACGGCGAGCTGGTGCCGATCTCGCTCATCCATCACCGCGACACGCCGCTCGACGGCTCGGCGCCTTGCCTGCTCTACGGCTACGGTTCCTACGGCATCACCGTGCCGGCGTCCTTCAACACCAATTGCCTGTCGCTGGTCGACCGCGGCTTCGTCTACGCCATCGCCCATGTCCGCGGCGGCAAGGACAAGGGCTACGGCTGGTACGACGACGGCAAGCGGGCGCAGAAGATCAATACGTTCACCGACTTCATCGCCTGCGCGCGCCATCTGGTGGCCGAGCGCTACACGGGGCATGACCGCATCGTCGCGCAAGGCGGCTCGGCCGGCGGCATGCTGATGGGGGCGATCGCCAATCTGGCGCCGGAGTGTTTTGGCGGCATCGTCGCCGAGGTGCCGTTCGTCGACGTGCTGACCACCATGCTCGACGCCACCTTGCCGCTGACGCCGCCCGAATGGCCGGAATGGGGCAATCCGATCGCCTCGGCCGAAGACTACCGAACGATCGCGGCCTATTCGCCCTATGACAATGTGGCCGCGCTCGACTATCCGCCGATCCTGGCGCAGGCAGGGCTCACCGATCCGCGCGTGACTTACTGGGAGCCGGCCAAATGGGTGGCGCGGCTGCGCGAGCGCAAGCGCGGCGACAATCCGGTGCTGTTCAAGATCAACATGGAGTCCGGCCATGCTGGCGCTTCCGGCCGATTCTCGAGGCTGGAAGAGATCGCCTACACCTACGCCTTCGCGCTGAAGGTGGCGGGCAAGGCCGATTCAGTCTCGGCGGCGGCGAGCGTGTGAGAAGGCCATTGCGTCGCGAGCCACGGCGTGGCTTTGATTTGGTGAAGTCGCGGAGGACCCTGGAATGATCGACCTGGCCACATTGGCGACCTATGTTGCGGTCGTGCTCGGCTTTGTGTTCATTCCCGGCCCCGCCACGCTGCTGACCGTCGCGCGGGCGACGAGTTCGGGAACGAAAGTGGGCATCGCCACCGGCGCCGGGATCGCGGCCGGCGATATATTCCACACCGTCATGGCGATGGTCGGCATCTCGGCGATCATCGCCACATCGGCGATGCTGTTCAGCATCGTCAAATATGTCGGCGCGGCCTATCTCGTTTATCTTGGCATACGTGCGATCATCGAGAAGACATCGACCGATCCAGCCGCCGGTGCGCTTGCGATCCGGGCGGGCAAGGCTTTCCGCCAGGCGGTGCTAACCGAGATGCTCAACCCCAAGACCGCGCTGTTCTTCCTCGCCTTCCTGCCGCAATTCGTGCGGCCGGAAAACGGATCGGTGATGCTTCAGCTGGCGGCATTGGGAATCATCTTCGTCCTGCTAGGCCTGTTCAGCACGGTCGTCTTCGCGGTGAGCGCGGGTGGGCTGGGCGCCTTCCTGCGCCGGAATCCCGCGGTGCTGAAATGGCAAGGCAAGGTCGTCGGCGCGATCTACTGTGCGCTCGGTGTGCGCCTTGCGCTGCAACAGCGCTGAGCGGTGCGCACCTGCTGTTCAGAGCAGCTCAAAACGGCCGTCCAGCGGCCGATTGCGGGACCTGCCGGCATCGCTCCCAAACTGATGCGTCCGGTCATAAATTTTTGATTTGCGCATGACGTTTTCAGAGGCTTCATTTCGCGCTGATGCGCGGCGATTTTGTGCTCGCAATTGCCGCTGTCGCGCGCTACCCAATGCCCGGCTTTTTTCGAGCCGCGCCTGCCAGTCACCGTCTTGCAAGGGTCCGCCATGCTGCTCGTCGACGTCTATCTCGACAAATCGCCCATCCAGGGCATCGGCGTCTTCGCCAAGAACCACATCCCCCAAGGCACGCTGATCTGGAAGCTCGACCCCAGATTCGACCGGGTGATCGAGGTCGACACCTATGAGAACGAGACCGGCCCGGTGAAATCCTATCTCGACCGCTATTCCTATCCCGACCGCCGCGATCCGGCCTACATCGTCTTCGAGGCCGATGACGCCCGCTACATGAACCATGACGACGACCCGAATTGCGACGTCTCCTCGCCGGAGGAGACGTATGCCTTGCGCGATATCGCGCCGGGCGAGGAACTGACCTGCGACTACAATCACTTCTTCGAAAGCGGCTTCGACTTCCTCGGCGACCGCCACCCCGTAAGCTAACGCATGGCAGCCAAGGCGCGCGGCGGTTCTGCGGTAACGACACGCTCAAGAACACAGCCGAAGCGCGTTGTAGGGTGCCTTTCAGACGCGGCGCATTAGACCGGGCGCAATTCTGGCTGGCGTCTCATCGCAAATCTGCCAAGCTGGTTACGAAGGCCTGTCATGGCCTTGCCGGCGAATATGCCGATGCCAACACCGCCCGCGATCGCCAGCAGGTGAAAGATCGGAGCCGGTAACGCAGGTGACGCCGGCGCCATCAATAGCTCCGGGACGAAGCGGTG
This sequence comes from Mesorhizobium sp. M4B.F.Ca.ET.058.02.1.1, assembly GCF_003952505.1. NCBI lineage: Bacteria > Pseudomonadati > Pseudomonadota > Alphaproteobacteria > Hyphomicrobiales > Phyllobacteriaceae > Mesorhizobium > Mesorhizobium sp. M4B.F.Ca.ET.058.02.1.1. The sequence goes on from NZ_CP034450.1 coordinate 2,190,822, forward strand.
AAACAGATATATGGGAAAGGCGGAGGCAGCGACCTGCGTCATCACGCGGCCGGCCCGTGCCGGCAAGCGGATACGCGGCACGTAAAGGAGAGCCAGAAGCGCGGCGAAGATCATCAAATACTTGACGGCTGTCCCGATCCAAACTGCCTCCCAGAAGGCTAGATAGCCCAGCACCGGGGCGGCGAACGCCATCAAGATGAGCCTTCTTGCCGGATTGTCGGCAAAACCGGCACACCAACCGAAGACGGCGAGGTGGAACACCCAGTAGATCGCAAAGATCTGGCGGTTGCCGATGTCGACCAATGGCGGGATGGAAAAGCGAGCGGCGACGGCAACCCCCAACAGGCCAAGCGAGAAGGCGAAGGGTCGCAACCGTGCGAGCTTGCGCGCAGCCGGCACAGTGAAGATGAGGGAGAAGATGAGGAGCGTCTGCGCATAGGCCTCGATGAACCAGTAAAGATAGGGGATCATCTCGTGGCGCTCCGGCTCGGCATAACCAAGATTGCCGGTAAGCGTCACCGAGGCCAGGGGAATCGCTCGCCAGGCAAACGCGTAGGCGGCAACGATGAGGAAATAAGGGATCAGGACGCCGATCGCAGGCCTCAACGCCTGTCGGATCCGGCCGGCAAGGAGGTGGGTCGCCTGGAACCGCGCCAGGCCGAAACCGACGAGCAGCATCATCACGCCGGAGCCGCCGGGAATTGGCCACAGCGTCTCGTGATGGATCACCACCAGCAGGATCGCCATCACCCTCAGCACAAGGTCGATCGGCAATCCGCTGGTCTCCTTGCACTTGAAAGTCGGCATCGCCCCATGGCGGTTGGCAAACTCGGCGACCCTCAGGTGTTCCCAACCATGCGGCAGGTCCATGCCAAGGCGTTCAAGTTCCATAGCCAACTGCAGGTAGCGAAGGGAATCCCCGCCGCGCGAGACGAAACTGTCGTTGCGGCCAACGGCGAGTGGATAGAATACCCGGCTGTAGGCCCCGAGCAGGCCGCCCGTCCCGCAGCGGATCTCCGTCCGCCTTTCCAGCCTGTCCTGTTCAAGGCATGCATAGTCGGTCTTGCCCGAAGTAAGCCTGGGGAAGTTGTCCACCGCGGTAACGGAAACCAGGTTGGCCGGAAGACGGCTGGTCTCGGCGAGGATGCACTGCGCCCTTGCGATCGTACCCGCATCGGTCACGTAGGCGTGCAGCCCTCCATCGTCACCCAGCACCGCGGCCGCGATGCCGGCCCGCTTCAGTGCCTGCTCCATGCTATCGAAGCCGATCCTGAGGCCTGCAATCTTGGCGAAGCGGCTCTTGCGTCCGACAATACGGAAGTAACCCTGCTCGTCGCGCACGGCCACGTCGCCGGTATTTAGGGCCTCGAGTTCGGCCCCGCGCGCCAGGTCGCAGCGCTGCTCGGCATACCCCATCATCACGTTTGGGCCGCGATAGATGAGGTCTCCGGGGGTGCCAGATTGCCTGATCGGGTTTCCCTGGGCATCGATGAGGCTAAGGCTGCCGCCGGGAATAGCCATGCCGATACGCTCCTCCCTATCGGAAAGGCATTCCGGCGGGACGAAGGCGATGCGGGCCGTCGCCTCCGTCTGGCCATACATGACGAAGAAGCCGCCCTCCCTGGCGCGCATGTGGTCCCGGTAGAGGCGGATGAGGTCGGGGGCGAGCTGTCCGCCTGCCACCGTCATCATGCGCAGCGTCTTCACCTCGGCGGAACGGAACTGCGCCCTTTCCAGTAGTTCGTAGGAATACGGGACGCCGGAAAGATTTGTACAGCCGCCGTCAGCGATTACCCTCGGGAAATCGCCATGCATGACTGAGATGCCAGGAAAGAGGATGCTGCCGCCGGCAATCAGATGGGAATTAAGCACTGACAGTCCGTAGGAATAATGGAGCGGCAGGACCAGCGCAGCCCGGTCGGCGCACGAGAGTTCGAGATAGGTTGCGATCGAGCGCGCATTGGCATCGAGATTGGCATGGGAAAGCCGCACCGCCTTGGCCGCACCCGAACTGCCGGAGGTCATAAGCAGCAGCGCGAGATCAGGGTGGACCGGCTGAGCCTCCCTTTCGGACCGAACCTCCTTGATGAGGCGCCAGCGGCCATCGGCCGGCCGGAACGTGAAGTCCGGCTGGAAGACCGCTAGAAAATCATCCCACAGCTTCTCGTCGCAAGGCGGCAACATGGCCACCGCGTGGCCCGCCCGCAGGGCTCCAAGATAGGCGACGACCACATGTTCCGAGGTTTCCGCCGAGATGGCCACGAGCTCCTTTTCGCCTTGTCCAAGCCGCGTGGCGAAGCGCAGCGTGAGGCTGTCGAGTTCCGCATAGGAGAGCGTCCGCCCATCAGGAAAAAGAAGTGCTGTGCGCTGCCCACCACGGGCGATTTCGGACACAAGGTCGACAGAGGGCATGGGCGAGCTTCGAATTGCCGGAAAACTGGTCGAAGCGCCGCCTATAATACATGAGTATTCAAGTCAACTAATAGCGGGAATCATCCCGAAGGTTTTTTACGCGCCGGATAGCCGTTGGCGTGTGGCGGCACGGCCTTGAGATAGGCGGCGATCGCGGCGCGGTCGTCGGCTGTCAATTGCGCCATGTTCCTTTGCACGTCGACCATTGCGCCGCCGACGGAATCGAAGTCCGGTGTGAAGCCGGTTTCGAGATAGTTGGCGATGTCGGCTTCCGACCACTCGCCGATGCCGCCCTCACCCGCTGTGATGTTGGGCACGATACCCTTGCCTTCGGCGGCCGTGGCGCCGGCCAGCCACTCGGCCTTCTTCACGCCGCCGGCAAAGTCGCGCGGCGTGTGGCATTCGCCACAGTGGCCCGGCCCCTCGACCAGATAGCGGCCGGCCACGACCTTGTCCGCCGCGCCGTCGGCAAGGGCAATCACTGGCTCGGGGCTGAGATAAAGCCGCTTCCACAGGCCGATGCCGCGGCGGATGTTGAAGGGGAAGGCGAGCTTGTGATCAGGCGCCTTGCCGGCGACCGCCGGCAGCGTCTTCATGAACGCGTAGAGGTCGGCGATGTCGGACGGCTTCATGCGCGCATAAGAGGCGTAGGGAAAGGCCGGGTAGAAATGCTCGCCGGAAGGCGAGACGCCCTTCAGCATGGCATCGGCGAAGTCTTGCTCGCTCCAGGCGCCGATGCCGTCCTTGGCGTCCTGCGAGATGTTGGGCGGCACGAAGGTGCCGAACGGCGTCTTCAGTTCGAGGCCGCCCGTGAGTGCTAGTCGGGCATCGCCCTGCGAACCGGGCTTGGCATGGCAGGAGGTACAGCCGCCGGCATAGAAGATGCGCTTGCCCCTGGCGGCATCGCCGGGGCCGAGCTGCGCGACGGTCGCGGCATCAAGTCTGACCGGCGCCGACAGCAACCATGCGGCAACCGCGCCAGCGCCACCCAGAACGAGGGCCGCGCCGACGAGTTTTTTCAGCCAGGCCATTGGCCGGGATCAGCCCTTCTTGATCCTGTAGCTCTGATGGCAGGTACCGCAATCGCCGCCGATGGTGTTCAGCTGCGCTTTCAAGGCATCGACATCAGCCGGCGGCGCTGCGGTCGCGGCCTTGACGTCGGTCAGCAACTTGTCCTCGGCCGCGTTGAAGCCCGCCATGTCTTCCCAGATCTTCGGCGCGGCCGTGGTGTCGCCCTTATCACTGCCGGCCGGGAAAAGTTTCTCGGTATCCCACTTCTCGGCGTTAGCCTGCAGCGCCTGCAACGCCGCCAGCACGGCGGCTGCGTCGAAAGCTTCCTCGCCCTTGACGACCTTCGACAATTGGCCGGCAAGTTTGCCGCGTTCCTTCATCAGGGCCTGGCGATCCTTGATCGGATCAGCGAAGGCGGCCGAACCCGCTACAGCGAGCATAGAGATGGCGAGAACAAGCTTTCTCATTCAATGGCTCCTTGGTGAAGAGAGTGCGCGACTGGACATTAACGGACGGCGCGGCGGAAATATTCCGTCCGCACAGCAACGACTTTCACTTTCCGCTGCAGGCAGAAAAGAAAAGCCCCGGTCGTGCCGGGGCTTTTCGTCAACCAATCAACCTTTCGCCTTTTCGTAAAGCTCGAGGACATAGTCCCAGTTGATGAGACTGTCGACGAAGGCTTCGAGATATTTCGGCCGTGCGTTGCGATAGTCGATGTAGTAGGAGTGCTCCCAGACATCGACGCCGAGGATCGGCGAGGCGCCATGGACCAGCGGGTTCTCGCCGTTCGGGGTCTTCGAGATCGCGAGCTTGCCATCCTTGACCGAAAGCCAGGCCCAGCCGGAACCGAACTGGGTGGTGCCGGCGGCGATGAAATCCGCCTTGAACTTGTCATAGCCGCCGAGGTCGCTGTCGACCGCCGTCTGCAGCGCGCCCGGCAGCTTGGAGCCGCCACCGCCCTTCTTCATCCACTTCCAAAAATGGATGTGATTGTAGTGCTGGGCGGCGTTGTTGAAGAGCCCGGCGTTCTTGCCGAAGGACTGCTTGACGACTTCCTCGACCGAAAGGTCACCCAAGCCGGCTTCCGCGGCGAGCTTGTTGCCGTTGTCGACATAGGCCTTGTGGTGCTTGTCGTGATGATACTCCAGCGTCTCCTTGGACATATAAGGCTGAAGCGCCTCGTAGTCGTAGGGCAAAGCAGGCAGCTCAAAAGCCATGGATGGTACTCCCTCATGGAAAATCCGGTGTCACTACCGGACTAAGATAGGTCTGGAATGATTTGGGACAACTCCGGAATGAAGTGCCGGTTCCCTTTCTAGAGAGGTTCCGGAAACCTGTCACACGGTTTTGCGGCAGGCGGCTGCGTCAAAAGAGAAAGCCTGCCCACGGATCAGGCGGCGGATGTGGAATGCGCCCAGTCCCAATAGAGCTCGCGCGCCTTTTTGGCGACGGGGCCAGGCTGGAGATTGCGCTCTTCGATGCGGGTGATCGGCACGACCTTGGAATGGTTGCCGGTCGAGAATATCTCGTCCGCTTCAAGGAAATCGCGCACCGACAGCGTCTTTTCGGTGGTCTTGAAGCCGTAGTCGCCGAGCAAGCCTATGGTGCGCGAACGAGTGATGCCGGACAGGAAGGTGCCGTTCGCCGCCGGCGTGAGCACATGGCCGTCCTTGACCAGGAAGATGTTCGAGGTTCCGGTCTCGGCGACATTGCCCAGCATGTCGAGCACCAGCGCATTGTCGAAGCCGCGCATCTTGGCTTCGAGGATGGCGCGGCCATTGTTGGGGTAAAGGCAGCCGGCCTTGGCGTTGGTCGGCATGGTCTCGATGGTCGGCCGCCGGAAAGGTGAGACGGTGACCGAAAAGCCTGCTGGCGAGATCATCGGCGATTCGTAAAGGCAGAGGCAGAAGCGGGTCGAGGCCGGATCGGCCGGCACGCCCATATAGCCGCCATGCTCGGCCCAGTACATCGGCCTGATATAGACCGCCGTCTTGCCGTCGAACTTCTTCAGCCCGTCCCAGGTCAGCCCGACGATCTTCTCGGTGGTCATGGTAGGTTTCAGGCCGAGCGCGATGGCCGAGGCGTTCACCCGCGCTGCATGACGCTCGAGGTCGGGCGCCACGCCCTCGAACCAGCGGGCGCCGTCGAAGACGCTGGTGCCCAGCCACATGGCGTGGCTGCGGGGCCCGAGAATGGCGACGTTGCCCTCGTACCAGTCACCATCGACGAAGGTCCATGTCGCGGATTGCGCCGCTGCCGCCAGTGTCATTGCTCGGGTCCGTCCAAGTGTTCTTGCGAAGCGGGCATAGGAAAATGCTTTGGTGGCCGCCGTCAACCGGCATCGTGGAGTTTTGTTGGGGCCAGCCGGCCTCCGCCAACCGATGTCGGCCTGGTTTGGCCGCGATCCGCAACATCGATCGGTGCTGGCTGCAATCAACGCTTGCGCTTCGCTTCCCCTCGCCTCACTACTGTCGCCATGCATCACGCGGCCTATGTTTTCGACGCCTACGGCACGTTGTTCGACGTGCATGCCGCCGTGCGCCGCCATGCCGGCGAGATCGGGCCGGACGGCCAGTTGCTCTCCGAGATATGGCGCGCCAAACAGCTCGAATATTCCTGGGTCAGGACGCTGATGGGCGCCTATGCCGATTTCTGGCAATTGACCGAGCAGGCGCTCGATTTCGCCTTGCGCAAGGTACCCTCCGCCGACAGGGGCTTGCGAGCCAAGCTGCTGGAGGCTTATTGGCACCTCGACTGCTATCCGGAGGTGCCGGCAGTGCTCAAGGCGCTCAAGGCATCGGGCGCGAGGCTCGCGATCCTCTCCAACGGTTCGCCCGAGATGCTGGAGGCGGCGGTGAAGTCTGCCGCGCTCGACCAGGTGCTGGACGATGTATTTTCGGTCGATGCGGTGCGACGCTTCAAGGCCGACCCGTCGGTCTACGACATGGTGACCACCGGCTGGCGCCTCTATCCGGGTGCGGTGTCTTTCCAGTCCTCCAACCGCTGGGACGTCGCCGGCGCCACCAAGTTCGGTTTCCGCACGGTGTGGATCAACCGTGCCAACCAGCCCGATGAATACCGAGACTTTCCGCCAGGGCTGATCCTGCCTTCGCTCGAAGGCCTTCTTGGGGGTGCATGACGGCGCTGTTGCTGCAGCGCAACAGCGGCAATGCGGTCACAGCTTCGCCTTTGTTTGTCCACCCTTAGGCCAGATTTGGAACCGCCTATCGCCGCCGACTGTTATTGGAGCGCCGGCAGCCAGCCTGCGGATTCATGCTTTCTTGCGAATTAAGACCTAGAAAAGGCAACCATGTCAGACGCTTCCTTCCGCATCAGCCGTCGTGGCTTTCTCAACTTCACAGCCCTTGGCGCTGCCTCGGTCGCGGCTTCCGCCTGCACGACCACCGGTCCGGCTCCAGAGCCTGCGCAACCGCCACCGCCCGCCTATGTCGATCCGCCGCTCGGCGACTACGAGACGATGTATGGGGCGACGTCCGACAACGGATTCGACCTGCCGGCCATTCCGGTCAACAAGATCGATCATCAATTCCTGCGCCAGATCGTTCCCGACCCGACCGGCCAGCGGCCGGGCACCATCGTCGTCGATACGACCAACCACTTCCTCTACCTCGTGCGTGAGGGCGGCCAGGCGATCCGCTACGGCGTCGGCCTCGGCCGCGCCGGCTTCGAGTGGTCGGGCGATGCTGTGGTGCAGTGGAAGCAGAAATGGCCGAAGTGGACGCCGCCGGATGAGATGGTCGCCCGCCAGCCGGAACTGACCCAATACAGCGCCAAGAACGGTGGCATGCCCGGCGGCTTGAAGAACCCCCTCGGCGCCCGCGCGCTATACCTCTTCCAGGGCGATCAGGACACGCTCTACCGGCTGCACGGCTCGCCGGAATGGTGGTCGATCGGTAAGTCCGTGTCGTCGGGCTGCGTGCGCCTGATCAACCAGGATATTGTCGACCTCTATGATCGCGTGCCCAGCAAAACCCCGGTCATCGTGACCGCCGATATCGGCGCGCCGGTGGCCGACATGCCGGATCGCAGAGCCATCCCGATCGATGCCGGCGTACCGACCGGCTCGATCCTGCTCGGTCCGGTGAAGCGGCTCACGAACGAGATCTTCTGAGCTTTGGGTTCGTCAGCGGTGTTCGGCCAGTATCCTCGCCAGCACCGCAACGCCGCGCCGCACCGCTTCCGCGTCAAGCCCGGCGTACCCCATGATGAAGCCAGCCGTTTCCGGCCGAGGCCCGCTCGGGTCGTAGAGCGGCGATACCGGGTAGAGACCGATCCCGGCAGCGCGCGCGGCCGCGATGATTGCGGTCTCGCGCCCGGCGGCGATGCCGTGCATCCAGGCCACGACATGAAGGCCCGTGTCGGCTCCCGCAACGGTGACCCTCGGGCCCAGACGGTCGGCCAATGCCTGCAGCAGCACCTGCCTGCGCTCAGCATTCTTTCTGCGGATACTGCGGACGTGACGCTCGTAGGCGCCGCTCGTCAGCAAGTCACCCAACACGTCTTGCTCCAACATGGGCGCATGCCGGTCGGTCAGGCGCTTCGCCTCGCTGAACGCCCGGCACAGGCCGGTTGGGATGACGAGATAGCCAAGCCTCAAAGTGGGCGAGAGCGTCTTGGAGAACGTCCCCACATAGATGACTGACTCCGCGCCGAGGGTCTGCAGGGGTGGGATGGGAACGATGTCGTGGCGGTACTCGCCGTCATAGTCATCTTCAACGATGTAGGCGCCTGTCGCCGTGGCCCATGCCAGGAGGGAACGCCGCCGCGTCGCCGAAAGCACGCTTCCGAGCGGGAACTGGTGCGACGGCGTCACGCAGGCGAGGCGGGCTGGCGGCAGCGCATCCGTCCTCAACCCGTCCGCGTCGACGGCAACGGGAACCGCGACGCCGCCTGCCGCGGCAAAGGCATGGCGAGCCAGCGGATATCCCGGGTTTTCGATCACGAAGGGGTTGCCGGGGTCGAGCAACAGCCGTCCGCAGAGGTCGAGCCCCTGCTGCGAGCCGTTCACGATGACGATCTGGTCCGGCACGCAGTTGATGCCGCGAGCGCGCCAGAGATAGCCCTGAAGCGCGACGCGGAGAGCCGAAGACCCTTGCGGATCGCCGTAGCGCAGCCGCGCGCCGCGTCGCAGGATGGCTTTGTTGGACGCCCGTCGCCAGGCCAGCACCGGAAAGTCTGCCCCGGACAGATCGCCATAGCGGAAATCCGCGACCTTGCCCGGCTGCTGCTCCGGTGGCGGAGGCAAAGCCAGCAGCCGGCGCGCGAATGCCGAAAGGTTCCGAGGCGGGGCGGTCGAGACGGGCGCCTCCCCCGTCGCCCTCTCCAACCCTGCGGCAACGACGGCACGCGCCCCATGGCGGATGATCAGATAGCCTTCGGCGTTAAGCTGATTATAGGCCGCCGTCACCGTAGTTCGTGACGCGCCCCATTCGGCGGCGAAGGCCCGCGTCGAGGGTAGGCGGTCGCCGGGCTGGTAGGCGCCGCTGTGGATCTGTTCCTTGATTGCCGCGATGATCCGGCGCGCGACACGATCCTGCTCCAACTGGACCACCGAAAAACCTCAAAACTGGATATTCCAGGCAAGCCAGACATCAGGCATCTTCAGCTGCGACGCAAGGAGTTTCATCATGTACATACCGCCTGCCTTCCGGGATGACGACAAGGAGAGCCTGAGAGCGACGATCCGCGCGGCGCGGTTGGGGACCCTGGTCACCGCCACCGCGGAAGGACTGCTGGCGACGCCATTGCCGCTTTTCCTCGACGAGAGCGAGGGCGAGCACGGCACAATCTACGGCCATGTCGCGAAGGCAAATCCGCAGTGGCGCGCACCCGTGCTGGGTGATGGCCTGGCGATCTTCATGGGGCCGGACGCCTACGTGACGCCGGCGTGGTATCAAACCAAACAGGAAACCGGCAAGGTCGTGCCGACCTGGAACTATGTCGCCATCCACTCCTATGGGCCGGTCGAATTCTTCGACGACGCCGACAGGCTGCTCGAGGTGGTGACGCGTCTCACCAATCTGCATGAAGGCGGGCGCGCCACACCGTGGTCCGTGTCGGATGCTCCGCCGGAGTTCATTCAGTCGCAGCTTAGGGGGATCGTCGGCCTGCGCATGCCGGTCGCGAGGCTGGAAGGCAAGCGCAAGATGAGCCAGAACCGCAACGCGGCCGATCGCGCCGGTGTCATGTCCGGCCTTGCGGCAAGTGACCGGCTTTCGGACCGCGAGGTCGCACCTCTCATCCCGTCGTGAGTCCGTCATGCCGGATCTGAGCCGGTTTGCCTGGTTCTTTCGCCGCGGCTTTTCCTGCTCGCCATCACGTCGGAAGGATTGATCACGGCAGCTCTCTGTCATCCGCTCGAGGCGACCTCCGCCCTTCTCGTGCAGACCATGATCGATGTCATTGGACCGCAGGCACCTATCGCTGCCCTTCAGCGGTCCATCCCCTTCGAGATCGTCACGCCGGAGAATATCTGAGGCAGCGCCCTGCTGCCTTCGCGCCGCCACGGTCACAGCAGTTCCAGCAGTTGCGGCAAAAGACAGCGTTGGTGTCGAGCTTGATAGCCGCCACCCGAACCATCCTACCGCCCCTGGCCAGGCTGCCCAGAATCCCGCGTACGATCGCGCGCCCAACGGACGATCCGACCGAGCGCACCACCGACTTGATCGCCGCCTCGGCTACCGTCTGGCGGTTGGAGGGACGCGGCGCCGGCGCGCGGCGGCCGCCGGACTGCGGGGCAGGATCGTCACCGAACCCAGGGATGGTCCAGCGCGAGCGGCCGCTATCGGCCTGTTGCGCCTGCTGCTCGGCCTCCTGCGCCTCCCTGGCCTTCTTCTGCAGCATCTCGAAGGCCGATTCGCGGTCGATGGTCTGGTCGTATTGCCCCGTAACCGGGCTCTCGGCGATCAGCTGGCGGCGCTCGTCCGGCGTGATCGGGCCAAGTCGAGACGATGGCGGCCGGATCAACGTGCGCTGAACCATGGACGGCACGCCCTTGGTCTCCAGGGTCGAGACCAGCGCCTCGCCGGTGCCGAGCTGCGTGATGGCCGTGGCGCAGTCGAAATCGGGATTCGGCCGGAAGGTGTCGGCGGCCGTCCGCACCGCCTGCTGCTCGCGTGGCGTATAGGCGCGCAGCGCATGCTGGACGCGGTTGCCGAGCTGGGCCAGGACCTTTTCGGGAATATCCAGCGGGTTCTGGGTGACGAAATAGACGCCGACGCCCTTGGAGCGGATCAGCCGCACCACCTGCTCGACGCGATCGATCAGCACCTTCGGCGCGTCCTCGAACAAGAGATGCGCCTCGTCGAAGAAGAAGACCAGCTTCGGCCTTTCAGGATCGCCGACCTCGGGAAGTTCCTCGAACAATTCCGACATCAGCCAGAGCAGGAAGGTGGCGTAGAGGCGCGGGTTCATCATCAGCTTGTCGGCGGCAAGCACGCTGATCGCGCCACGGCCGTCGCGGGTGGTGCGCATGATGTCGGCGATGCGCAGCGCCGGCTCTCCGAAGAAGTTCGCCGCGCCCTGCTGTTCCAGCACCAGGAGGGTGCGCTGGATGGCGCCGACGGATGGCTTCGTCACATTGCCGTAGCGGGCGCTGAGCTCGTCGGCACGCTCGGCGATGTTGGCGAGCAGCGCCTGCAGATCCTTGAGGTCGAGCAGCAGCAGGCCTTCCTCGTCGGCAATGCGGAAGGCGATGTTCATGATGCCCTCCTGCGCCTCGGTGAGGTTCATCAGGCGCGAGAGCAGCAGCGGACCCATCTCCGAGATGGTGGCGCGGATCGGATGGCCCTGTTCGCCGAACAGATCCCAGAAGATGACCGGGAATTGCTGGAAGTCGTACGGCTCAAGCTTCACCTGCTCGGCGCGCTTGACCAGGAAATCCTTGGCTTCGCCCATCATGGCGATGCCGGAAAGATCGCCCTTGATGTCGGCACAGAAAACCGGCACGCCGGCGTTGGAAAAACCTTCGGCGAGGATCTGCAGGCTGACCGTCTTGCCGGTGCCGGTGGCGCCGGTGATCAGGCCGTGGCGGTTGCCATATTGCAGCAGAAGCTGTTCGGGGCGCTGGTAGCTGTCGTCGGGCTTGCGGCTGGCGCCGATGAAAATACTCTTGTCGTCAGCCATATGTCGGTCTCCGCGAACCTGATGAAGTCAAAGCAAAAGGCCACGCCTGAGGTATAGTGACGCGACGCGGCAGCGACAATGCTCCTATCGCAATTTGGGCCCCTATCGCAATTTGGGCGTCCAATCGCGATCGGAATTGGAACCCAGCCCAAAGCTGGGTCTTGACGGGCTTGTGGCAAGTTGTGGATTTTGGGCATGTTTGGCAATCGATTGGTGGTTCACCCGGCCGCATGGGCAGCGCATTGTGATATCGGGCATGGAACCTTAGACTAACGGTTCGATTGATGCGGCAGACGGCGCATGACCGCGAAAGGATCATGCGCTGAATCAAAGGTGCTACGGCGTCCGCGACGTGTCCAGGAGATGCGCGGCGCTGTAAGGGAGGAGAGCGGATGGGCGCCGGCGCCTTGACCAGGGAAGTCGACCTTCAGAACGCTGACCGCCAGCGCTGGCTGGCGCTCGCCGAAAAGGCGCTTGCCGGAGGCTCCTTCGAGGAGAGGCTCGTTTCGCACAGCGACGACGGCATCCGCATCGAGCCGCTCTATGAGCGTGCGGTCACCATGGAACCGCTGGTCAGGGCAAATCCCGCAGCGGCGTGGATCGTCAGCCAGCGCGTCGACGATCCGGATGTCGCCCGCGCCAGGGCGCAGGCGCTGGAGGATGTCGCGCAGGGCGCCACCGGCCTGTCGCTGGTTTTCGAAGGGGCGCCGAACGCTTTCGGCTATGGCCTGCCGCGGACGGCCGAGGCGCTGGAGACCGTGCTCGACGGCGTGCCGCTCAACCGCGTCCAGGTCCGCATCGATGCGCATCCCTGGAGCCGCGCGGTGGCCGACTGGCTGATAGCGTTCCTCGGCAAGCGCCGCTCCGATCCGACTAAGCTCAACCTCTCCTTCGGCATCGATCCGGCGGCGATCTTCGCCGGCACCGGCCGGCTGCGCATGTCGATCGAGGCGCTGCAGGAATCTATGCCGCAATCGATGGCGCATTTCTTCTCCATGGGGGTGCCCGGCGTGCTGCTCGAGGCAGACGGGCGCGTCTTCCACAATGCCGGCGCCACCGAGGCGCAGGAGCTCGGCACCATGCTCGCCTCCGCGGTCTCCTATCTCAGGATGTTCGAGAAGGCGCGCCAGCCGCTGGTCTATGCAGCGCCCCATATCGGCTTCGCGCTCAGCGTCGACCAGGACCAGTTGCTGTCGATGGCCAAGGTGCGAGCGCTGCGCCGGCTGTGGGCCCGCATCCAGGAAGTCTGCTCGATCCCGGCCTCGACGGCCAGCATCCATGCCGAGACGTCGTATCGCATGATGACGACGGCGGATCCGGAAACCAACATATTGCGCACGGCGATCGCCTGTTTCGCGGCCGCCGCCGGCGGGGCCGATTCGATCTCCATCCTGCCGCACACAATAGCGCATGGGCTGCCGGCCGGCTTTGCCCGCCGCGTCGCCCGCAACGCGCAGTTGATCATGGCCGAGGAAAGCCATGTCGACCATGTCGCCGACCCTGCTGGCGGATCGGGCGCCGTCGAGGCGCTGACCAATGATCTCTGCGCGGCCGCCTGGCAAGAATTCCAGCGCATCGAGGCCGAAGGCGGTGTGCTGACGAGCCTGCAGCAAGGCTATGTCCAGAACCGCGTCCAGACCGCCGCGGCAAAGCGCAATGCCGAATACCGGACCGGCTCGCGCGCGATCATCGGCACCACGCTGTTCCGTGCCGGCAGCGAACGCCCGGTCGAGACGTTGCCGGCCGAGCGGAGACCGGCGTTGACGGAAGGTGTCGCGACCTGCGAGCCGCTGTTTCCGGTGCGCATCGACCAATCGATCGGAGCCGGCGCATGATCCCAGATTTCAGCCAAATCGGCTGGTCCGCGCCAGGACGCGCGCCGGTCGAGATCAAGGGGCTGCGGATGACGCCGGAGGGCATCGCCGTGAAGCATCTCTACACGCAGGGCGATCTCAGGGGCCTGTCGCATCTCGACACCTATCCGGGCCTGCAGCCCTTCGTGCGCGGCCCCTACCCGACGATGTATGTCCAGCAGCCTTGGACGATCCGGCAATATGCGGGGTTCTCGACGGCGGAAGAATCAAACGCCTTCTACCGGCGCAACCTCGCCGCCGGGCAGAAGGGCCTGTCGGTCGCCTTCGACCTCGCCACCCATCGCGGCTATGACAGCGACCATCCGCGCGTCGCAGGCGATGTCGGCATGGCGGGAGTCGCCATCGATTCCATCCTCGACATGCGCCAGCTGTTCGACGGCATTCCGCTCGGCGAAATGACGGTGTCGATGACCATGAACGGCGCGGTGCTGCCGGTCATGGCGCTCTACATCGTGGCAGCGGAGGAACAGGGGGTTGCGCAGAAGGATCTCGCCGGAACCATTCAGAACGACATTCTGAAGGAGTTCATGGTCCGCAACACCTACATTTATCCGCCAAAACCCTCGATGCGGATCGTGTCGGACATCTTCGCCTACACCTCGCGAAACATGCCGAAGTTCAACTCGATCTCGATCTCGGGCTACCACATGCAGGAAGCCGGTGCGACGGCGGACCTCGAGCTCGCCTACACCATCGCCGACGGCATTGAATATGCCCGCGCCGGTGTCGCCGCCGGCCTCGACATCGACCGCTTTGCGCCGCGGCTTTCCTTCTTCTGGGCCGTCGGCATGGACTTCTTCATGGAGGTCGCCAAGCTCAGGGCCGCGCGCCTGCTTTGGTCGAGCCTGATGAAGAAGAACTTTTCGCCGAAGGACGAGCGCTCACTGTCGCTGCGCACCCATTGCCAGACCTCGGGATGGTCGCTGACGGCGCAGGACCCTTACAACAACATCACCCGCACCATGATCGAGGCGATGGCGGCGACACAAGGCCATACGCAGTCGCTGCACACCAATTCCTTCGACGAGGCGATGGCGCTGCCGACCGACCATTCGGCCCGCGTCGCCCGCAACACGCAGCTCATCCTGCAGAAGGAATCCGGCACCACGCGCGTCGTCGACCCGTGGGGCGGCTCGGCCTTCGTCGAGCGGCTGACGCATGACCTGGCGGCGCGCGCCCTCGCCCACATCGAGGAGGTCGAGAGCCTTGGCGGCATGGCCGCGGCGATCGAGAAAGGCATTCCCAAGCTGCGCATCGAGGAAGCCGCCGCCCGCACCCAGGCGCGCATCGATTCCGGCGAGCAGACGCTGGTCGGCGTCAACGCGCATCGGCCTCAAACCGACATCGAGGTCGACGTGCTGAAGGTCGACAATGCCGAGGTCAAGGCCAGGCAGCTGGCGAAGCTGCAGCGGCTCAAAGGCACGCGCGATGTCGGCGCGGTCGACAGTGCGCTCGAAGCACTGACCCGCGCGGCGGAGAGCGGCGAGAACCTCTTGGAGTTCGCCATCCGCGCGGCGCGCGCCAACGCGACCGTCGGCGAGATATCGCTGGCGCTGGAGAAGGTTTTTGGGCGTCATGTCGCCTCGGTGCAGACGATCTCCGGCGTCTACCGCGATGCGCTCGGCGACAATCCGGCGGTCGACAGACTGCGGGACAAGATCGCGGCGTTCGAGAAGAAGTCCGGCAGCAAGCCGCGCATCCTGGTGGCCAAGATGGGCCAGGACGGCCACGACCGCGGCCAGAAGGTTATCGCCACTGCCTTTGCAGATCTCGGCTTCGACGTCACCGTCGGTCCGATGTTCCAGACGCCGGAGGAGATCGCCAAACTGGCGGTCCAGCACGACGTCGACATCATCGGCGCCTCCTCGCTCGCGGCCGGACACCTGACGCTGATCCCCCAGCTCAAGGAAGCCTTGAAGAAGCTCGGCCATGGCGACATGCTGATCGTCGCCGGCGGCGTCATCCCGCCGCAGGATTATGACGCCGTGCTAAGGGCGGGTGCGGCGGAAATCTTCCCGCCGGGCACGGTCATTCCCGAAGCGGCGGACAGGCTGATGGATCGGCTGCTGGCGGAAGGCTGAGCGCTGTTATAATTTCTGTTGTAACGCGGAGAAAATGGCGTTATAATTCACGTTACAACAAGGCATCTGTCATGAACACCACCATTCGCAAGATCGGCAATTCCGAAGGCGTTATCCTGCCGAAGGAACTCCTCGACCGCCTGAACATGAAGGCGGGCGATCAGCTCCAGATCGTTGAAACGGACAAGGGCATTGTCCTTGAACCAGTGGACGACAGCTTCGAGCGGCAGATGGAAGCCGCCCGCAAGGTCATGGACAAGTACAAGGTCGCGCTTCAGAAGCTCGCCGAATGAGCTGGGAGTTTCTGTCGCGTCGCGCCGTCGAAGCGATGCACGCCGAGCAGTCGCGCCGAAATGGCGGCGCGCAGGGTTTGAGAGACGAGAATGCGCTCGAATCCGCGCTCGCCCGTGCCGAGAACAAGGCCAACTATGGTGATCCGTCGATCGAGGAACTGGCGGCGGCCTACATCTTCGGCATTGCCGGGAACCACGCGTTTGTCGATGGCAACAAGCGCACTGCCATGGTGGCGGCCGGCGCGTTCCTAATCATCAATGGCTACGGCCTTACAGCCGACGACGGTACGATCTACGAATTCGTGATGGGGGTTGCGGCGGGCGAGATCAACGAGGAAGGCGCCGCGGCATTCTTCCGCGACCATGTGGTCAAGCTCGAGGACTAGCTTTCGGCCTTGTCCGAGAGCTTCGTGATCTCCCACTCCTTGCCGTTGACGCTCGCGACATCGCCAAGCTTCTTGCCGAACAGCGCGATGGCCATCGGCGAGACATGGGAAATGCTGCCCTTTGACGGGTCGGCCTCGTCCTCACCGACGATCTTCCAATGCACCTTCTTGCCGTCATCGCCTTCCAGCGTCACACCCATGCCGAAGCGCACCACTTCGCTACCCGGCTCCGGCACGGAAAGCTCGGCGCTCTCGCGCCTGGCGGTCCAGTAGCGCAGGTCGCGCGACACGACCGCAATGCGCTCGCGGTCCGCTCGTCTCTCGGCCTTGCCCAATTCGTCGCGCAGACCTTCGAGTTCCTGATCGATCATGGCCAGGCCGCGCTCCGTCACCAGGTTGCGATGCGGGCTGATCGGACGCTCGCCGATGCCGGCGATGGCGTTTTCGCTGTCTTCTTCGCGGGTAAAAGCTCTGCTCATCCAATGAACTTAGGCCCGGTGCCGCCTCTGTACAAGCCGTAGTCCGATGGCAGACCTGGCACGATTCCTGCGACAGGGATGGCAAACGCCAGGACCTGTGCCGATGTTGAACAGACGAACGCTGCTCGCCCAGACCGCCGGCTTTGCCATCGCAGGCCTTTGTGCTGGCAAAGCCTCGGCCAAGGTCCTGCCCGGCATCGAGAAGGCCTCGATGCGCGGTTCGATCAACGCCACCGAACTCGGCGTGCAGCCGGGCGCGCTTGACGACCAGAGCAAGGCCTTCACCAAGCTCCTCAATGACGCCAGCGAGCGCGATGCGCCGGTGTTTTTGCCGCAGGGCTCCTATGTCGTGTCCAACCTCAGGCTGCCAGCGCGCCTACGCCTTAGCGGCGTGCCGGGCGCCACGCGCATCGTCTATGGCGGCAACGGGCATCTGATGATGGCCGAGCAGGCCGAGCATATCGAACTCAGCGGGCTGGTGTTCGACGGCTCGAACCGCTGGCTGGCTGACTATGCGCAGGGTCTGCTTGATCTCCGCCGCGTCGGCCATCTCGTCATCGACAATTGCCAGGTTACCGGCAGCGGCAAGAACGGGCTGGCGCTGGAACATGTTTCGGGCCGCGTTGAGCGTTCCGATATTTCCGGCGCGGCGGACGCCGGCATCTATTCGGTCGAGGCCGGCGGGCTTGAGATCTCCGGCAACACCGTGTCCGACTGCGCCAATGGCGGCATCCTGGTGCACCGCTGGCAGCAAGCGGAAGACGGCACCACCGTCAGCGGCAACCGTGTCGAGCGCATAAGGGCCCGCAATGGCGGCACCGGCCAGAACGGCAACGGCATCAATGCCTTCCGCGCCGGCAATGTCGTCATCTCGGGCAACATCGTCTCGGACTGTGCCTTCTCGGCGATCCGCGCCAACAGTTCCAGCAATCTGCAGGTCATCGGCAACACCTGTTCGCGCTCGGGTGAGACGGCGCTCTATTCCGAATTCTCCTTCGAGGGCGCCATCATCGGCAACAACATCATCGACGGTGCGGCCAATGGCATTTCGATCGTCAATTTCAATGAAGGCGGCCGCATGGGTGTGTGCTCGAACAACATCGTGCGCAATCTGTCGACGGTTGGCCCCTACCCCGCCGACGCGCCCGGCTTCGGCGTCGGCATCAGCGTCGAGGCCGACACCACGGTGTCGGGCAATGTCGTCGAGAACGCGCCGCTTTACGGCATGCAGATCGGCTGGGGTCCGTATCTGCGCAATGTCGTGGCGACCGGCAACATCATTCGCAAGGTCGGCACCGGCATTGCCGTCTCGGTGGTCGAGGGCGCAGGAACGGCGATCATCTCGGACAATGTCATCGACGACGCGCTGAACGGCGCGATCATCGGCCAGCGCTGGGCCGATCCGGCAACCGCCGACCTTGCCCAGTCAGGCAATGCCGGCTACGCGCATCTGACCGTCGAGCGCAACCACGTTTCCTAGCGTTAGCCAAGCGCAGCGGTCGGCCTTAGCGACCCGACCTTGGCGCCGATCCGGCTTTCGACCGGCGGATTGGCCTGTTCGACGAGCCTGGCGGCAACCGCCTCGTCATCGTGCAACAGCCTGGCCAGCACGGCGGCGATCATCACCTCGGCTCCTCTGCCGGCACCGTCATCGCATTTCAGCGCGATGCCGAGGCCGAGTTCGGGAATGGCGGCGCAATAGACGCCCTCGGCGCCGGTTTTGACGAAGATGCGGCCGGGCGCTGCCTGCATCAGCGCGACATCGGCCTTACCGGTGCCAGCGACGAGGAACGGCTCGGCCGTGCACGCCGACAAAAGCCGCTTCGCCGCTTTGGCGCGCTGCGGCGAAAAGCCGGTGCCTGTCGCCATGCGGGCAAAACCCAGCGCGAAGCTTTTCAGCGGCACGGCATAGGTCGGGATCGAGCAGCCGTCGGTGGCGCAATGGTCGACGTCATGGGCAGCCTCCGTCACCGACTGCATGGCATCGCGCACCATCTCCTGCTGCGCATGGCCGGCTTTGACGTAGCCCCTGTGGGCAATCCCGGAATGCACGCAGGTACAGAGGAAGCCGGCATGCTTGCCGGAGCAGTTGTTGTGTAGCGCATTCGGCACGCTGCCGGTGCGGGCGAGAGCAATGGTGGTGTCATGGTTCGACGGCCAATGCGCGCCGCATTCGAGCGCGCTTCCGTCCAGACCGGCTTTCGCCAGCATCGCTTGCGCCAGTTCGACATGCGCCGGCTCGCCGGAATGCGAGGCGCAGGCCAGCGCCAGTTCTCGGTCGCCGAAGCCATAGGCGTCGGCCGTACCGCTTTCGACTAGCGGCAGCGCCTGGATCGCCTTCACAGCCGAGCGCGGAAACACCGGACGCGCCGTGTCGCCGATCTCCAGCAACGGCTTGCCGTCGGCGTCGAAGACAGCGACCGCGCCGCGATGGGCACTCTCGACCACCGCGCCGCGCAGAACCTCGACCAGAACCGGATTTGCCATGCTGCCTCCCGCACGCGCGCGCCCAGAGCGCGCCGCTTTAAATGCGGGCCGCTTCTACCTGATCCGGTCGAGAATGGAAACGTAGTTGGCAACGGCAGCGCCGCCCATGTTGAAGATGCCGCCGAGCTTGGCGCCCGGCACCTGGATGCCGCCGGCCTCGCCGGTGAGCTGCATGGCGGTCAGCACATGCATCGACACGCCGGTGGCACCGATCGGGTGGCCCTTGGCCTTCAGGCCGCCGGAGGGGTTGACCGGCAGGCGGCCGTCCCTAGCTGTCGTGCCGTCAAGCGCCAGCTTCGCGCCCTCGCCGGGTCTGGCTAGGCCCATAGCCTCATACTCGATCAGTTCGGCGATGGTGAAGCAGTCATGCGTCTCGACGAAGGAGAGGTCGTCCAATGTCACGCCGGCCTTCTTCAGCGCCTGGTTCCAGGCTTGCTCGCAGCCCTCGAAGGCGAGGATGTCGCGCTTCGACATCGGCAGGAAGTCCTGGACGTGCTCGTTGGCGCGGAAGGTCACGGCGCGGCGCATCCTCAGTGCCGTCGCGGTGTCGGTGAGCACGAGCGCCGCGGCACCATCGGAGACCAGCGAGCAATCGGTGCGCTTCAGCGGGCCGGCGACGAATGGGTTCTTCTCGCTCTCTTGGCGGCAGAACTCGTAGCCGAAATCCTTGCGCATCTGCGCATAGGGATTGTCGACGCCGTTCTTATGGTTCTTGGCGGCGATCATGGCGAGCGCATCCGACTGGTCGCCATAGCGCTGGAAATAGGCCTGCGCGATCTTGCCGAAGACCCCGGCAAAGCCGGCCGGCGTGTCGCCGTCCTCCGGCAGATAGGAGGCCTTGAGCAGGTTCTTGCCGATCTCGGGGCCGGGCGTGGTCGTCATCTGCTCGGCGCCGACCACCAGTACGATGCGGGCGGCATTGGCGTCGATGGCGCGGATGCCTTGCCTGACAGCGGCGGAGCCGGTGGCGCAGGCGTTCTCGACCCGCGTCGCCGGCTTGAAGCGCAGCCGGTCGTCGGCCTGCAGGACCAGGCTCGCGGTGAAATCCTGCGGCGAGAAGCCGGCATTGAAATGGCCGAGCACGATCTCGTCGACATCGTCCGGGCCGATGCCGGCATGGTCGAGCGCCTCCACGGCAACCTTGGTGATCAGACCCTCGAGCGTCTCGCCCTCGAGCTTGCCGAAGCGCGAATGCGCCCAGCCGACGATGCATGCGGTCATAACAGCCTCCATTTGCCGCGCAGCCTGGCGTGTGTGGATCTTCAGGTAATGCCGGCCTGACCTGAACCTCCACCCACGCTAGCACGTCCTGTCGCGACATGAGATTCAATATTGTTCAACTGTGAACTTTTTTCCAGCCAATGGGATGGGCCAGAGCCGCACGATCGGTTGATCCCGGCATCGATTTTTTGTTGATTGATCCGTCAATAAAAAATAATCTCGCTTTGAGCCCGGATCCCAGAATGCCGAAAATCGGAATGGAACCCTTGCGCCGCAAGGCGCTCATCGACGCGACGATCTCTGCGATCGGCGAGCGCGGCTCGCTGGACGTGACGATGTCGGAGATCGCTGGCCGCGCCGGCGTGTCGTCGGCGTTGGCGCACCACTATTTCGGCGCCAAGGACGAGCTTTTGTTCGCGACGATGCGGCACATACTGGCGGAGCTCAACACCGATACAAGGCGCGCACTTCGCGCCACCGGCACGGCGCGCCAGCGCGTCTCGGCCGTGGTCGCCGTCAGCTTCTCCGACGACCAGTTCCAGCCCGAGACCATCGCCGCATGGCTTGCCTTCTATGTCGAGGCGCAGAAGTCATCGGCTTTGCGGCGCCTGCTCAAGGTCTATGCAAGGCGGCTGCACTCGAACCTGATGAGCGGGCTGACCGGCATCCTGTCCAGACGCCAGGCGGATCGCGTCGCCGAAGCCACGGCGGCGATGATCGACGGGCTCTATATCCGGCGCGCGCTGAAGGACGGCGTGCCGGACGCGGCGACGGCCATCGCGCTCGTCGAAGATTATCTCGAAACCAAGCTCAGCGGACGGAGCCTGCCTTGACGACCGGACGGCCCAATTTCCTGATCGTCATGGTCGATCAGCTCAACGGAACGCTGTTCCCCGACGGGCCGGCGGAGTTCCTGGATGTGCCGCATCTGAAGGCGCTCGCCCAGCGCTCGGCGCGCTTCGCCAACAATTACACTGCCTCGCCGCTCTGCGCGCCCGGCCGCGCCTCGTTCATGAGCGGGCAGCTGCCGTCGCGCACCGGGGTCTACGACAATGCGGCGGAATTCGCCTCTTCGATCCCGACCTTCGCCCATCATCTGCGCGCCGCCGGCTACTATACCTGCCTGTCGGGCAAGATGCATTTCGTCGGACCGGACCAGTTGCACGGCTTCGAGGAAAGGTTGACCACCGACATCTATCCCGCCGATTTCGGCTGGACGCCGGACTACCGCAAGCCCGGCGAGCGCATCGACTGGTGGTACCATAATCTGGGCTCGGTCACCGGCGCCGGCATCGCCGAGACCACCAACCAGATGGAGTATGATGACGAGGTCGTCTTCCTGGCCACGCAAAAGCTCTATCAGTTGTCGCGGGAGCAGGACGATGCGGACCGCCGGCCGTGGTGCCTGACCGTTTCGCTGTCGCACCCGCACGACCCCTACGTCGCGCGCAAGCAGTATTGGGATCTCTACGAGAATTGCCAGGCGCTGGATCCCGAAACCGGGTTCATCGCGCATGACGAGCAGGACCCGCATTCGCAGCGGCTCTACCGCGCCAGCGACTATTCCGCTTTCGAGATCACTGCTGAGCAGGTGCGCCGTTCGCGGCGCGGCTATTTCGCCAACATTTCCTATGTCGACGACAAGCTCGGCGAGCTGCTGGACGTTCTCAAGCGGACACGGATGCTGGACGACACCACCATCCTGTTCTGCTCGGATCACGGCGACATGCTGGGCGAGCGCGGCCTGTGGTTCAAGATGAGCTTCTTCGAGGGCTCGGCGCGGGTGCCGCTGATGATTGCCGGCAAGGGCGTGCCGGCCGGGCTGATCGAGGCGCCGGTCTCCAACCTCGACGTGACGCCGACACTGTGCGACCTCGCCGGCATCGATATGAGCGCGATCGCGCCATGGACCGACGGCCAGTCGCTGCTGCCGCTTGCCAATGGCGGGCAGCGCGCCGCGCCGGCATTGATCGAGTACGCGGCCGAGGGCTCCTACGCGCCGCTGGTGGCGATCCGCGACGGCAAATACAAGTTCGTCCATTGCGAGCTCGACCCGCCACAGCTGTTCGATCTCGGAGCCGATCCGCTCGAGCGCGACAACCTCGCCGACGACCCCGCCAACGCGGGCCTGGTGGCCGCGTTCATGGACAAGGTCCGGGCGCGCTGGGACATGGCCGCCTTCGACGCCGCCGTGCGTGAAAGCCAGGCGCGCCGCTGGGTCGTCTATCCGGCGCTGCGCAACGGCGCCTACTACCCGTGGGATTTCCAGCCGCTGCAGAAGGCGTCGGAGCGCTATATGCGCAACCACATGAACCTCGACAATCTCGAAGAGAACAAGCGGTACCCGCGAGGCGAATGATGACAACACTCGTCCCCTCACTCGATCATCTCAAGAAGGCCTATGCCGTCACCTCGACGGCAACGCAGGTGACGCCGCTGCTGGAGTCGGCAGCACTCGCGATGGAGACGGGGGCCGCACGCGTTTTCGTCAAGCCGGAGTCGCTGCAATGGGCCGGCTCTTTCAAGGTGCGCGGCGCCTATTGGCGGCTGAAACAGCTTTCGTCGGATGCGGCAAAGAAAGGCGTCGTCGCCTGTTCGTCCGGCAATTTCGCGCAGGGGCTGGCGGCGGCCGGCCAGGCGCTCGGCATTCCCGTCACCATCGTTATGCCGATCGATGCGCCGGTCGCCAAGCGTGACGCCACCGCCGGCTACGCCGCGCGCGTCGTGCTCACCGACCATGGCGATCGCGCCCGTGAGGAAGTGGCGGCCGCCAAGGCGCGCGAGATTGCCGAGACCGAGGGACTCACGCTGCTGCATCCCTTCGACGACCCCGAGATCGTCGCCGGCCAGGCCGGCGCCGGGCTGGAGGCGCTCGACCAGTTGGCGGCGAAGGACGCGCATGCCGACCTGGTGTTCTGCTCGGTTGGCGGCGGTGGGCTGATCGGCGGCGTGTCGCTCGCCTTCCATTACCAGTCGCCGAAGACCGAGGTCATCGCGGTCGAGCCGGAAGGCTTCAACGGCATGGGTTCCTCACTGGCCCATGGCGCCATCGAGACGATGCCGATCGGGCCGAAATCGATCTGCGACGGGCTCATGGCGAGGAAGCCAGGCGAAGCACCCTTCGCGGCGGTGAGCGCGGCCGGCGTGCGTGGCGTCACCGTCGACGACACCTCGGTGCGGCGAGCGATGAAGATCGCGTTCGAGCGGATGAAGCTGGTGCTGGAACCGTCGGGCGCGGCGTCGCTGGCGGCGCTGCTTGGGGGCAAGGTGAACGTGGCGGGAAAGACCGTCCTTGTTGTGGCTACCGGCGGCAATGTCTCGCTCGCCGATTTCATGGCGCATATGAACAATGCTTGAAGCGGATTTCGTCATCATCGGCTCCGGCTCCGCCGGCTCGGCCATGGCCTACAGGCTGTCGGAAGACGGCAAGCACTCGGTGATCGTCATCGAGTTCGGCGGCACAGACATCGGGCCGCTGATCCAGATGCCGTCGGCGCTGTCGATCCCGCTCAACATGAGCCTCTACGACTGGGGTTTCGCCAGCGAGCCGGAACCGCATCTCGGCGGCCGCGTGCTCGCCACCCCGCGCGGCAAGGTGATCGGCGGCTCGTCCTCGATCAACGGCATGGTCTATGTGCGCGGCCATGCGCGCGACTTCGACCACTGGGCCGAACAGGGCGCGACCGGCTGGGGCTTCGCCGACGTGCTTCCCTACTTCAAGCGCATGGAGGATGCCGACGGCGGCGAGGATGGCTGGCGCGGCAAAAGCGGCCCGCTGTATGTGCAGCGCGGCACGCGCAAGAATCCGCTCTACGGCGCCTTCGTCGAGGCCGGCCGCCAGGCCGGCTTCGAACTGACCGACGACTACAACGGATCGAAGCAGGAAGGCTTCGGCCCGATGGAGCAGACGATTTTGGGCGGCCGCCGCTGGTCGGCGGCGAATGCCTATCTGAAGCCGGCTCTGAAACGCAAAAACGTCACTTTGGTCAAAGGCTTCGCCCGCCGCGTGGTCATCGAGAATCAACGCGCCACCGGGGTCGAGATCGAAGCTAACAAACAGATTCAGGTTGTTAAGGCGCGACGTGAGGTGATCGTTGCGGCCTCGTCGATCAATTCGCCGAAGATCCTGATGCTGTCCGGCATCGGCCCGGGCGCGCATCTGCAGGAAAACGGCATAGCCGTGGTGGCCGACAGGCCCGGCGTCGGCCGTAATCTGCAGGACCATATGGAGCTCTACATCCAGCAGGAATCGACCAAGCCGATCACGCTGAATTCGGTGCTCAACCCGTTCTCCAAGGCGTTGATCGGGGCGCAGTGGCTGTTCTTCAGGACCGGCCTCGGCGCCACCAACCATTTCGAGGCGGCGGCCTTCGTGCGCTCGCAGGCCGGTGTCGACTACCCTGATATACAGTACCACTTCATCCCGGCGGCGGTGCGCTATGACGGCAAAGCGGCGGCGAAGTCGCACGGATTCCAGGCGCATGTCGGACCGATGCGTTCGAAGTCGCGCGGCTCGGTGACGCTGCGCTCGCCCGATGCGAAAGCGAAGCCGGTGATCCGCTTCAACTACATGTCGCATCCGGACGACTGGACGGAGTTCCGCCACTGCATCCGGCTGACGCGCGAGATTTTTGGCCAGAAGGCATTCGACAGCTTTCGCGGCAAGGAGATATCGCCCGGCAGCCATGTGCAGTCGGACGAAGACCTCGACGCCTTCATCAGGGATCACGCCGAGAGCGCCTACCACCCTTGCGGCACCTGCAAGATGGGCCGCGCCGACGACCTCATGAGCGTCGTCGATCCGGAATGCCGGGTGATCGGGGTCGAGGGCCTGCGCGTCGCCGATTCCTCGGTCTTCCCGCGGGTGACCAATGGCAACCTCAATGCGCCGTCGATCATGACCGGCGAGAAGGCCTCCGATCACATCCTCGGCCGCACGCCTTTGGCGCCGTCCAACCAGGAACCCTGGATCAATCCGCGCTGGCAGGTGGCGGATCGATAGGGCATTGTCAGGCTGGCGCCCTCCCGCCCAGCGACCATCAATGGAGAACACCATGCGCGCCCAGCCCACGGCATCGCACTATGTCAACGGCCGCTACATCGAGGACGAGGGCGGCGCGCCGCTGCCGGTGATCTATCCGGCGACGGGCGAGACCATCGCCACGCTGCATTCGGCGACGCCGAACGTGCTGGAGCTGGCCATCGAGGCCGCGCGCGCCGCGCAGCCGGCCTGGGCGCGGCTGAAACCGGTCGAGCGCGGGCGCATCCTGCGCCGCGCAGCCGACATTCTTCGCACACGCACTGCGGATCTCGCGCGCATCGAGACGCTCGATACCGGCAAGGCGATCCAGGAGACGCTGGTGGCGGACGCGCCCTCGGCCGCCGACTGCCTGGAATATTTCGGCGGCGCGGTCGCCGCCTTCAACGGCGAGGCGGTCGATCTCGGCGGACCGTTTGCCTACACAAGGCGCGAGGCGCTCGGCGTGTGCGTCGGCATCGGCGCCTGGAACTATCCGATCCAGATCGCCGGCTGGAAGTCGGCGCCGGCGCTCGCCATGGGCAACGCCATGGTGTTCAAACCGTCGGAGAACACGCCGCTGTCGGCGCTGGCGCTGGCCGAGATCTACTCAGAGGCCGGTCTGCCCGACGGGCTGTTCAACGTCGTGCAGGGCTATGGCGATGTCGGCGCAGGTCTCGTCGGCCATGATGTCGTCGCCAAAGTTTCGGTGACCGGATCGGTGCCGACCGGGCGCAAGGTGCTCTCGCTCGCCGGCTCGAAGATGAAGCACGCGACGATGGAACTCGGCGGCAAGTCGCCGCTGATCGTCTTCGACGACGCCGATCTCGAAAACGCCATCGGCGGCGCCATGCTCGGCAACTTTTACTCGACCGGTCAGATCTGCTCCAACGGCACGCGCGTGTTCGTGCAGAAGGGCATCCATGACCGCTTCGTCGACCGGCTGGTCGAGCGCACCAAGAAGATCCGCATCGGCGATCCACTGGATCCCGAAACCCAGATGGGACCGCTGGTCAACAAGGCGCAGCAGGAGAAGGTCGTCTCCTACATCGCGGCCGGCAGGCAGGAGGGCGCTGCCCTCGCCTGCGGCGGCAACGTGCCGTCTTTGCAGGGTTTTCAGGGCGGCTATTTCGTCGAGCCGACGGTGTTCACCGGCGTCACCGATACGATGCGCATCGCCCGCGAAGAGATATTCGGGCCGGTGATGAGCGTATTGAAGTTCGACGGCGAGGACGAGGTCATCGAGCGCGCCAACGACACCGAATTCGGCCTCGCCGCCGGCGTCTTCACCCGCGACCTGCCGCGCGCCCACCGCGTCATCGCCGAACTGCAGGCCGGCACCTGCTGGATCAACGCCTACAATCTGACGCCGGTGGAAATCCCCTTCGGCGGCGTCAAGCAGTCGGGCATCGGGCGCGAGAACTCGCTTGCCGCGCTGGCCCTCTACTCGCAGTTGAAGGCGGTTTATGTCGAGACGGGGGACGTGGCGAGCCCATATTGAGGGGCTGGCGCGAGGCACGCCTAATCTCCCCCTTGAGGGGAGATGTCGCCGAAGGCGACAGAGGGGGTCGCCGCGCGTGGGGCGCTAGCCTTATCCTGTCGCAAAGGAAGGTCGCGTCCAGTCGAACCGACCCCCTCTGGCCTGCCGGCCATCTCCCCCTCGAGGGGGAGATTGGCGGCTTCAGCCTCCCTCCCCGGCCGTTCCATCCAGATACTGCGTCAGCGCGCAGACGAGGTGATAGAATATGCTGGCCGGCACGTCGGTCGCCAGCGAGCGGCCGCGCTCGTCGATGCGGTCGATCCACAAGCCCAGCGGCGCCGGATCGATGTGCCAGCGGAACAGCCTGCCGACACGCGCCTCGATCTCGGGCTTGAGGTCCGGCCCGCCGGTGCCATCCAGCGCGATCGCCGCCTTGACAGCTTCGGCCTGCGGCCAACTGCGCGACACCAGGTCGAGCGGCAGGCCCTGCCTGGAGACGGCGCCGTAGGAAAGGCCGGTGGCGCGATTGAGGCCGTTGGCGACAGCGGAGGCGTAGAGCTTGCGGGCGAAGGCGGTGAGCTCGGTCTGGCCGCTGCGGCCGGCGAAATCGACGAGCAGCGAGGCCCATTCGAAATGATGGCCGGGCTCGGTCCAGCTGCCCTTCTCGCCGGCCACCGGTTTCCAGCCGTCGTCGAAATATTCGCCGAGCGTCCAGCTTTCAGAGTCGAAGAAGTGGCTGCGGAAGAGATCGATGATCTGCGCCGCGCGCCGCAGATAGGCGCGCTCGCCGGTCGCCTGGTGCCAGGCGAGGAAGGCTTCGAGCAGGTGCATATGCGGGTTGGTGCGCCGCTCGCCCGCGCCATCGGATGTTTCGAGGAAGCCGGTCATGCGGCTGTCCTCGAGATGGGCGTCGAGGAAGGCGAAAGTCTCCTCGCCGAGCCGCAAGGCATCGGGATGGCCCGATATATGGGCGTGCGCCAGCGCCAGCAGCACGCAGGAATGGTCGTAGGCGTCCTCGGCCGGGTCGGCGACCGAGCCGTCGATGTTGAGCGTGCGCACCCAGCCGCCCCTTGCGGTGCGGCCCTTGCCGGCCATGAAATCGATGCCATGGGCGATCAGCCGGTCGGCCGGGCCGGTCCAGCCGCGCTCCCTGGCCACCGCGAAGGCATAGACCTGGCGGGCCTGGGTGCGCATGCGCTTCGGCTTCATCAGCGGCGAGCCGTCGAAGCCGAGCGCCTCATGGAAGCCACCATGACGCTCGTCGACGCCCGACGTCGACCACAGCGGCAGCGTCTCGTCGAACAGCCAGTGATGCACGCGCTGTCGCCAGGCGCCACTTTCGATGACGCGATCATGCGCCGGCGTGAACCTCGTTTCCAGCCGGCCCGACTTCTCCAGCTGCTCGACGATCTTCTTGACGTGCTGGCTGTGGCTGACGGGTGCCACGAAGGTAGCGTCGGCGGTCGAGACGATGGCGACGTCCCTCATGCCGATGGCCGAAAGCAACCGGCCCTCGCCGCGGATGTAGGAGTTTTCGCAATCGATGGCGACGACATCGCCGACGATCACATTGCCGTCCTTGTCTGAAGGGCCGACGTCGAGCAGCGACTGCCAGGAGCCGAGGTCGTTCCAGCGGAAACCCGCCGGCACCATGGCGATGCCCTTGGCCCGCTCCATGATGGCGTAGTCGATCGAGGTCGAGGGAATGGCGGAATAGAGATCGAGCGGCATATAGAGGCCGGAAAGATCCGATGTCGCCGCATTGTAGGCGGCTTCGGTGGCCTGCCAGATGCCGGGCTGGAACGCCGCGAAGGCGTCACGCATGGCGCCAGCGCGGAACAGGAAGATGCCGGTATTCCAGTAGAAGGTTCCGGCTTCGACATAGGCTTGCGCGGTGGCGAGGTCGGGCTTCTCGACGAAGCGCGAGACATCGAAGATGCCGTCGGTGTCAGCGGCGACTTCGATATAGCCATAGCCGGTCTCGGGCTGGGTCGGCTTGATGCCGAACACCACTAGACGACCGGCGCTCGCCGCCTCCGCTCCGGCTTCGACGCTGCGCCAGAACTGCTTGGCGGTTGAAATCTGGTGATCGGACGGCACTACCAGCATCAGGCTGTCGCCAAATTCGGCGAGCGTGCGCAATGTGGCGAGTGCGACAGCGGCCGCGGTGTTGCGGCCGGCCGGCTCGAAAAGCGGGCCGCCGCCGGCGAGGTCGAGCCCGGCGAGGTCGACATGGACGCGCTCGGCATGGCGCTCGGAGGCGATCAGGAAGATCGGTGTTTCGCCGGTGGGCCTCGCCGCCAGCCGGCGCAAGGTCTTGGCCAGCATCGAGCCGTCGCCGGAAAAATCGTGGAACTGCTTGGGATTGTCCTCGCGCGACAGCGGCCAGAGCCGCGAGCCGACGCCGCCGCTCATGACGAAACTGACGATGCGCTGGCTCATTTATGTCTCACACTCATAAGTTGTTTTGTCGAGCAACGTACAGCTTTAAGCACTGTTTACCCGATTCGAAATCCGCTCGGTCGCCAGATCGACGAAGGCCTTGACCAGAGGCGAAAGGTGGCGGCTGCTGGGATAGAGGACATAGAGGCCGCCGGCCGGGGTGGTATGCTCCTTCAGCACCCGGCGCAACCGGCCCTCGCCGATCAGTGCTTCCGCTATTCCATAGGGCAGTTGGGCGATGCCATAGCCGGCGATCGCGGCGGCGACGACCGCCTGCATCTCGTTGGCGGCGAAGCGCCCGGAGACCGTGACCGTCTCCTGGCCCTGCGGTCCGTCCAGCACCCAGTGGGCGCCGGCCGCCGAGGGGCCCGCAATGACGCATTGATGGTGCGCCAAGTCCGCCGACGCTTCCGGCGCTCCATGGCGCGCGAGATAGTCCGGGCTGGCGCAGAGCTGCCTGTGCGTCGAGCCGAGCTTGCGGGCGATCAGTGTCGAATCCTGAAGCACCCCGGTGCGGAAGGCGAGATCGATCCCGTCCTCGACCAGGTTGAGCTTGTCGTCGGTCAGGCGGAGCTCGACCTTGGTCTTCGGATAGATCTCGAGAAAGTCGACCACGGCACGGTTGAGGAAATAGGCGCCGAAGCCGACGGGCGCCGAGATGCGGATCGTGCCCGATGGCTCCGCGCTCGCTTCGGCAAGGCGCAGATTGGCCTGCTCGATCGCCCGCAGCGCCTGGCTGCTCTGCTCGTAATAGAGACGCCCCGCATCTGTCATGTTGAGGCTGCGCGTCGTGCGCTGCAGCAGGCGGACGCCGACCTCCCGCTCAAGCGCGGCAATGCGGCGGCTGACCGTGGTTTTGGGCATGGCGAGCAGGCGCGCGGCGGCGGTGAAGCTGCCGGCTTCCACAACGCGGGCAAAGACCACAATGTCGTTGAGGTCGATCATTGTATCCTAGAATGGGACAAAATTTTCCATTTATAGGCAATTATGCATCAATGATGCAAACTCTAACTTTGCTCTATGGAAACAAGGAGCAAACAGATGACCACCAAAAGAGACATTCTGGTGACCGGTGCCACCGGCCAGCAAGGCGGCGCCGTCGCACGCGCCCTTCTTGCCAAGGGCCACAGCGTCAAGGCATTGACGCGCTCGCCGGACGGCAAGGCCGCACGGCAGCTGGCGGCGGCCGGGGCCGAAATCGTGGCCGGCGATCTCTTCGATGCTGCGTCCATCATCGAGGCCGCTCGCGGCGTCGACACGATGTTCCTGATGGGCACCATGACCGAGGCCGGCATGGAGGAAGAGACCCGCCAGGGGATCCTTGCCGCCGATGCGGCCAAGTCTGCCGGCGTCGGGCATCTCGTCTATTCGTCCGTCGCCGACGCCAACAAGAAGACCGGCATCCCGCATTTCGAAAGCAAATATCTGGTCGAGCAGCACATCGAGCGGCTCGGCATCCCCTATACGATCAGCGCCCCGGTCGCCTTCATGGAGAATTTCGCGGCACCCTGGTCGCTCGGCGCGCTGGCCCAGGGCGCGCATGCCTCTGCGGTGCCCGCCAAGCGCCCGCTGCAGCTGGTCGCGCTGGCTGATATCGGCGCCTTCGTCGCTGCGCTCGCCGAGCGGCGCGAGCGGGTGTTCGGCAAGCGCTTCGATTTCGCTGGCGACGAACTCTCCGGCGAAGAGCAGGCGAAAGTGCTGTCGCAGGCGATAGGCCGCCCGATCTGCTACCAAGAGATCCCGATCGCCATCGCCCGTCAGCAAAGTGAGGATGCGGCCCTTATGTTCGAATGGTTCGACCGGGTCGGCTACGATGTCGACATCGCTGCCCTGCACAAGGATTTCCGGGAGGTCCGCTGGCACAGCTTTGCCGATTGGGCGCGTGCGCTCGACTGGAGCGTGCTCGATCCATCGTCGGCCTGAAACACCGGGCTTCGGCAAGCGGATCAGCGAATCCTTAGCGCGGGTCCGCTTGTCCATCTGGTGCCGTAAACCGCTGAGCCAACCTGAAGATTTCAACAGCCCGCGGCGAATGTGACGAAATGCGACAGAGGTGCTGCCATTGGCGCTTGCAGTATCGAAAAGCGGCGGCTATAAGCCCGCGGTCTGGTCACGGAGTGTAGCGCAGTCTGGTAGCGCACATCGTTCGGGACGATGGGGTCGCAGGTTCAAATCCTGCCACTCCGACCAGAAAAACAAACACTTAGATGTTTGTTGCCTCCTGCTCCCGAATCACCCATCCGCGCCTCAAATCGAGCGGAACGGCTTCTGGCCTTCCATTGTGCTCGACAACAGGCTCTCGCTTTGACCTAATGGCGCCCTACCCAAGTTCGACAGGCGTGCGGCTGGCGGACGGCTGACTCGCTCCTCGACCGTTGCTTCGATCAATCCGGGCAAATACGACCGCATGAGCTGCCCGGAACTCAACGTCGCGCTCGGCGACACCGCCACCGAGATCTCGCAAACCGCCATCGCACGCGGCAAGGTCGCCAATACCAGCGTGCCGAACTGGCTGCTGGGCGGCGAGCGTGTGAAAACGGTCGTGGCCAATCGCGAAACGGCCAAAATCGAACGACTGCAGCAACAGCAGCAGGCGATAGTCACGGCGCGAAAGCGTCAGTGCGCGTCCACGCAATGATTTGCCTCTGACAGGTGACGTTTCAGATCACGCGCTCATCCGGAAGCGCGCCGTATCGATCGCGGCGTTCATCAGTGTCTGGGTGTAGCCGGCCTGCGGATTGCTGAAGATCGCCTCCGTCGGCCCTTCCTCGACGATCTTGCCCTGCTTCATGACGATGATGTAGTCGGCCATGGCGCGGACCACGGCGAGGTCGTGGCTGATGAACAGGTAGGACAGTTCGTGGTCGGCCTGCAGCTTGCGCAGCAGCTCCACGATCTGCTTCTGCACCGAGCGGTCGAGCGCCGAGGTCGGCTCGTCAAGCACCACCAGCTTCGGCTTCAGGATCATGGCACGGGCGATGGCGATGCGCTGGCGCTGGCCGCCGGAGAATTCGTGCGGATAGCGGTTGCGCGAATTGGGGTCGAGCCCGACTTCGCGCAGCGCCTCGATGGCGCGCTGGTCGCGCTGCTTGCCGGTGAGCGACGGTTCGTGCACCAAAAGCCCTTCGGTGATCACCTGGCCGACGGTCATGCGCGGCGACAGCGAGCCGAACGGGTCCTGGAAGACGAGTTGCATCGCGCGCCGCAACGGCCGCATCGCCTGGCGATCGGCGTCGGAGATGTCGCGGTCGCCAAAACGTATGAGACCGTCGCTGGGCAGCAGCCTGAGCAGCGCGCGGCCGAGGGTCGACTTGCCGGAACCGGATTCGCCGACGATGCCGATCGTCTGGTTGCGCTTCAGGCGGATCGAGATGTTGTCGACGGCGCGCAGCATCAGCGGCTCGCCGGCGAGGAAGCCGCCGCCGATCCTGAACACCACTTCGACATTGCGGCCCTCGAGCATCACTGGGGCACCGGCTGGCGGCGGCGCCTTGGAGCCGGTCGGCTCGGCGGCCAGCAGCATCTTGGTGTAGGCGTGCTGCGGGTTGGCGAAGAGCGTCTCCGCCTCGCCCTCCTCCACCACCTCGCCCTGGCGCATGACATAGACGCGGTCGGCGAAGCGCCTGACGATGCCGAGATCGTGGGTGATGAAGACGATGGCCATGCCGAGCTTGCGCTGCAATTCGGCGAGCAGCATCAGGATCTGCGCCTGGATGGTGACGTCGAGCGCCGTCGTCGGCTCGTCGGCGATCAAAATGTCGGGATCATTGGCGAGCGCCATGGCAATCATGACGCGCTGGCGCTGGCCGCCCGACATTTCGTGCGGATAGGATTTCATCCGCCGCTCGGGATCGGGAATGTGCACCAGTCGCAGCAGCTTCAACGCCTCTTCGCGGGCCTCCGCGACACCCAGCCCGCGATGCCTGCGGATTGGCTCGATCAGCTGGTTGCCGATCGAATAGAGCGGATCGAGCGAAGTCATCGGCTCCTGGAAGATCATGCTGATCTTGCGGCCGCGCACCTTGTTGAGTTCGCTCTTGCTCATCGTCAAAAGGTTGCGGCCGCGATAGTCGACGGCGCCGGTCGCCTCGCCGTTGGAGGCGAGCAGGCTCATCGCCGCCATCATCGTCTGGCTCTTGCCTGAACCGGATTCGCCGACCACCGCGACGGTCTCGCCGGCCTTGACGTTGATGTTGATGCCCTTCACCGCCTCAACGGCACCGTCGAGGGTGCGGAAGCGGACGCGAAGGTCCTTGACGTCGAGGATCGTTTCGGCAGCGGCCATCTCAGCGGTCCTTGGGGTCGAGCGCGTCGCGCAGGCCGTCGCCAACGAAATTCAGCGCGAACAATGTCGAGACGAGGAAGAAGGCCGGGAACAGAAGCAGCCAATTGGCGCTACCGATGTTCTTGGCGCCTACCGAGATCAGCACACCCCAGCTGGTCATCGGCTCCTGCACGCCCAGACCGAGGAAGGACAGGAAGCTTTCCAGGATGATGACCTGCGGCACCAGCAGCGTCATGTAGATCACCACGGGGCCGAGCAGGTTGGGGATGACGTGGCGCATCAGGATGCCGCGCTGGCCGACACCCATGGCTTCGGCCGCCTGAACATATTCCTGCCGCCGGATCGACAGCGCCTGGCCGCGCACGATGCGCGCCATGTCAAGCCACAGCACGGCGCCCACGGCCAGGAACATCAGCACGAAGTTGCGGCCGAAGAACACCACCAGCATGATGACGAAGAAGATGAAGGGCAGCGAATAGAGCACGTCGACGATGCGCATCATCACCTCGTCGACCCTGCCGCCGGCAAAGCCGGCCGCAGCGCCATAGAGCACGCCGATCACCACCGCCACGACGCCGGCAAGCAGGCCGATGGCCAGCGATATGCGCCCGGCCATCAGCGTGCGCGACAGCAGATCGCGCCCGGTGTTGTCGGTGCCAAACAGGAAATACTGCTGCTTGATCGACGCGCTCATCGTCGCTTCGAGACCATCCGGCGACTTGCTCTCGATCTTGGTGCCGTCGAAAGCGTCTGAGCGGTCGAGATAGCGGATGTTGCGGTCGTCGATCGGCTTGGTCGAGGTGACGGTGACGATGACGCGGCTGCCGTCCTGGTGCCATTCCTTGATGTCGACGCGCATCCGCTTGATGGCGTCGGTAAGCGCGGTCTGGATCATGTCGGGCTTCGGATAGGCCGAAAGGCTCGGCGGCGTGCGCACATAGTCGCCATAGATCGTGGTGTATTCGTGCGGCACCAGGGATGGGCCAAACACGCTGATCAGCGCAATGAAGGCAAGATAATAGAGGCTGAACATGGCGGCGCGGTTGGCCTTGAGGCGCGCCCAGGCATCGCCCCAGAGCGAGCGGCCAACGACGGCCGGGGCCGGGGCTGCGATATCAGTCATAGCGCACCCTTGGGTCGACGACCGCGTACATGACATCGACGATCAGGTTGAAGACGATGGTGAAGATGGCGATCACCACCACCGTTCCCATGACCAGCGTGTAGTCGCGGTTCAGAGCGGCATCGACGAAGTAGCGGCCGACGCCCGGAATGGAAAAGATGGTCTCGACGATGACGGAGCCGGTGAGCAGCGCCGCCGCCGCCGGGCCGGTGAAGGAGACGATCGGCAGGATCGCGCCGCGAAGCGCATGCTTGACCACCACCGACCAGTCGGACAGGCCGAGCGCGCGGGCGGTGCGGATGTGATGGGACCGCAAGCTCTCGATCATCGAGCCGCGCATCAGCCGGGCGACGATCGCGATCTGCGGCAGCGCCAGTGTCAGCACCGGGCCGACCTTGTTGATCAGGGCGCCGTCGCCCCAGCCGCCGATCGGCAAGAGCTTCCAGGTCAGGCCGAACAGGAGCTGGATCACCGGCGCGATGACGAAAGTTGGAATCGTGCTGCCGGCCGTCGCCAGCGCGATCACGGCATAGTCGCCAAGCTTGTTCTGGTTGAGCGCGGCGACGGTGCCGAGCACGCTGCCGAGCAGCAAGGCCAGCAGCAGCGCCGAGGAACCGAGCTGGACCGAGATAGGCAGCCCCTTGGCGAACAGTTCGGTGACGGTGAAATCCGGCATATTGTAGCTCGGGCCGAAATTGCCGCGCAAAAGATTACCGAGATAGTGGACATATTGCAGCCAGAGCGGATCGCCCAGGCCGAACTGCGCTTCCAGATTGGCCCTTATTTCCGGACTCAGGCCCCGCTCCTGGTTGAACGGGCCGCCCGGCGCGACACGGATCAGGAAGAACGCCACCGTCACGATGACGAATAGCGTCGGGATGGCGGTCAACAACCGCCGGAAGACATAACGCAGCATCGGCGCCCCGCTTCAGCCAGGGTGACAGCTCTCCAAACGAAGACCCATAACGCTGGCGTATCTGATCTTCGCACCGGCATTCCCGAAAATCCAACCCGACTTTCGGCCCGGTACGACGACAGACCGCGGCCGCCGCTGCCCAAAATGGGAGCGGCGGCACGGCCAAGGTTTCTTGTCAGTCCTTGGAGATGAAGCGGGACGGATGGATGTCCATCACATTGTCGTCGAAGCCATGCAGCTTCGAGGAAACGATGTCGTGGAAGCTGTAGTAGAGAAGCGGGATCTGGCCAACGTCGTCGACGAGGACGCGCTCCGCCTCGGCCAGCTCCTTCATGCGTTCCTCGGGCTTGCCGCCGGCGGCGGCTGCCTTGTCCATCGCAGCCTCATAGGCCGGGCTGTTGTAGTTGGAGTAGTTGTTGCCGCTCGCCTTGCGCGAGATGCCGAGGAAGGTCTCCGGATCCTTATAGTCGGCGATCCAGGCGGCGCGGGCGACGTCGTAGTTACCCTTCTGCTCGAGGAAGCCGTAATGGGTCTTGGTGTCGGTGTTGAGCAGCGTCACCTCGACGCCGAGCGGCTTCAGCTGCTCCTGGATGGCGACCGCCGTGTTCTTGTGGTTCTCCGAGGTGTTGTAGCGGATCTCCATCTTCAACGGATGCTCGGGCGTGTAGCCGAGTTTCTCGAGGATCTTCTTGGCAGCGTCCTCGCGGTCGATCTGCGGCATGTCGGCGTATTTGGCCACTGCCGGCGTGTATCCCTCGATGCCCGGAGGCACCATCGAATAGCCGGGCAGCATCGAGTTCTGCCAGACTTTCTCGGCGAGGAAGTCGCGATCGATTGCCATCGAGATGGCGTTGCGCAGCTCGACATTGTCCCACGGCGCCTTGTCGGTCTTGATCGCGTAATAATAGGTGCCGAG
This sequence comes from Mesorhizobium sp. M4B.F.Ca.ET.058.02.1.1, assembly GCF_003952505.1. Taxonomy (NCBI): domain Bacteria; kingdom Pseudomonadati; phylum Pseudomonadota; class Alphaproteobacteria; order Hyphomicrobiales; family Phyllobacteriaceae; genus Mesorhizobium; species Mesorhizobium sp. M4B.F.Ca.ET.058.02.1.1. The sequence goes on from NZ_CP034450.1 coordinate 2,227,390, forward strand.
ATATGGACCAACGCGGACCTGGTCGCCGAATTTGGTCTTGAGATCGGCAAGCTGTTCGGTCGGCAGGTCACCATAACTGTCGAGTTCGCCGGCCTCGAAGCGCTTCATCGCAGACGAGCGATCCTCAGTCGGGATGTAGTTGACGACGTCCATTTTGACGGTCCCGGCGTCCCAGAATTTCGGATTCTTGACCAGCTTGAGATGGTCGTTGGGCACCCATTCGGCCAGCGTATAGGCGCCGTTGGAAACCAGCTTGCCCGGCTTGATCCAGTCGGCGCCGAGCTTGTCTATGGAGGCCTTGTTGACCGGATAGGTCGCCTGGTGGGTCAGCATCTCCAGGAAATAGGGCGTCGGCGCCTTCAGCGTCACTTCCAGCGTGTTGGCGTCCACCGCCTTCACGCCCATGTCCTCTGCCTTGCCTTTCTTGGTGTTGAAGTCCTCAGCGCCCTTCACCGGATAGAGCATCGAGGCGTATTCGGCAGCGGTGGCCGGATCTTCCAGCCGATGGAACGAATAGACGAAATCGTCCGCCGTCACCGGGCTGCCATCCGACCAGAGGCCGTCCTTGCGCAGCTTGAAGGTGTAGACAGTGCCGTCGTCGGACACGGTCCAGCTTTCCGCGGCGCCCGGGATGAGGTTCGTCTTCTGGTCATGCATGACCAGGCCCTGGAACAGGTCGCGTATGATATCGGCTTCGTAGACCGTCGACGTTTTGTGCGGATCGACGGTCTCCGCCTCGGCGGCGGATCCGCGGTTGTAAACGGTCTCGGCGAAAGCCGGCGTGTAGAAGGTGCCCGCGGCCAAGGCCATGGTCGTGGCGAACACCGTCGCCTTCAGCACATTTTTCAGCATGAAGTTCTCCCTGTCGGCGCGGCCCCTCAGCCACACCTTTTACGTGTTGACGCCCCTGAACCAATTTTGGTCGCTTTTGGGCGTGCCACCGATCGCTTCCGGCGGCTGGTGGCAGGACACTAGACAGACAGATATCCGATTTCAACCGAGTCGTGCTGTGTGCACGCTTGACGCTAAGTTAGCGCGCAATCGCTAAAACAGCGGCAACTTAAGCAAAAACATGACGTTCAACTTGCTGCACCTAGCGGTTGCTCCATCCGTTTTCTGTTTTTGCAGTGCGGATTTGGCATGCTCCGCACTATGCTGCAGGACCCAAAAAGCCGTGTTTCGTGGTCTCGTTTCCGGGCTGATGCCGTCGGGACAACGGCGGTCGAATTCGCCATGCTGGCGCCGCTTTTCATCCTGCTTCTGCTCGGAATGGTTGCATATGGCATCTATTTCGGAGCCAGCCATTCGGTCCAGCAGATCGCCGCCGACGCGGCGCGAACGGCGATAGCCGGGCTGAACCAGACCGAGCGGCAGGCCCTGGTCACCGATTTCATCAATCACGACGTCGCCGGCTACCCCTTCGTCGACGCGCACAAGCTGACGGTCGACGCCAAGGACAGCGTCATCGACGGCAGCCAGTTCGTGGTTTCGGTGAGCTACGACGCGCGCGACCTGCCAATCTGGAACCTGCTGGACAGCCTGCCGATGCCCTCGATGACGATCAAGCGCCAATCGACGATCCGGGTCGGTGGCATATGATGCGCGCCACTGCTGTCGCGATGCTGCGATCGAGCCGCAGGCTGATCGCCGATAGTCGCGCCAACTTCGCCGTCATGGCGGCGCTGAGCGCGCCGGTCGCGCTGGCGCTGACAGCCTTCGCGGTCGACGAAGGCGCGCTGTTCAACGAGCGCCGCGCGGCACAGTCGATCGTCGATCTCGCGGCGATCACCGCCGCGGCCAACATCAACAATGCCGAGAAGGCGGTGCTGACCACGCTGAAGGACAACGGCTTCAACTCGGTCGCCGTCCAGAAGCAGGGGACGACCATCGAGCCGACGGCCAGCAAGGCGGTCGTCCAGGTGGTGCCCGGCCGCTACTCCGGCGTCAGCGCGATCGCCGCCGGAAGCCGTTTCGAGGCGGGCAAGCTGCCTTACAACGCCGTCCAGGTGTCGCTGAAGAAGAAGGGCACTCTCTATTTCGGCGCGATGATGATGAAGCCGCCGGTGATCGGCACGACGGCCACCGCCAGCGCCCAGGCGGAGGCCGCGTTTTCGGTCGGGTCGAGGCTCGCCAGCCTCAATGGCGGCGTCGTCAACGCGCTGCTCGGCGGGCTGCTCGGCACCAACATCTCGCTCAGCGTGATGGATTACAACGCGCTGGCATCGGCCGATATCGACGTGCTTTCCTTCACCGACGCGTTGGCGACGGAACTGCGGCTGACGGGCGTGAGCTATTCGGACGTGCTGGCTTCGAAGGCCACAGTCGGCCAGATCGCCACTGCCATGGCCGATGTCCCCGGGCTCGACCGCACCTCCAAGCTGGCGCTGCAGACGATGGCGGCCGGCGCCACCAACATGGTCAAGATCCCGCTCAGCCACCTGATCGATCTCGGCTCCGTCGGCAGTCTCGGCGTCGGGCAGAAGCCGGCCGGGCTGTCCGTCGCCGCGAGCGCCATGAGCATGGTGACGGCGGCGGCGGCACTTGCCAACGGCACCAACCAGGTCCAGCTCAATCTCGGCGCGACGATACCGGGCTTGACGTCCACCACGCTCAGCATCGCCATCGGCGAGCCGCCACAATCCTCGCCGTGGCTGAAGGTCGGCGAGGCCGGCACCGTGGTGCGCACCGCGCAGACCCGCATCAAGCTGAATGCCAGCGTCGGCCTCGGGAACGGGAACAACGGCGGCGGCTACGGCAATGGCAACGGGAGCGGCAACGCCGGCACGAATTTGGGTGGCGGCATCAAGCTGCTCGCCGTCAACCTGCCGCTCAATGTCGAGGTGGCCTATGCCGAAGCAAAGCTCACCGACGTAAGTTGCCCGACCGGGCGTCCCGACAGCCTGAAGGTCACGATCGCGGCACAGCCCGGCGTCGTCGCCGCGCACCTTGCCGACACCAACGCCAGCGGCTTTGCCGACTTCACCAAGCCGCAATCGTTCAGCGACGCCGAAATCGCCGACGTCAGCGTCAAGCTTTTGCTGGTCAACCTCAGCCGGCTGCAGATCAACGGATCTTCGGCGTTCTCGGTCACCAACATGGCGCCGACGAACCTGACGTTCAATGCCACCGAGATCGCTGCCAAGACGATGAAAACAGTGTCGACGAAGAACCTGACGCAGTCGCTCTCCACCTCGCTGGTCAACAACCTGTCGCTGTCGGTCAAGGCGCTGGGCGCCGGGCTCGACGTCACCGCCCTGCTCAGCACCGTGAAGCCGGCGGTGGTGACGGTGCTCAACGGCGTGACCGCGCCGGTCGACAACCTGGTCTACAACGTGCTTGGCGCGCTCGGCGTGCATGTCGGCGAAGCCGATATCCGGGTGACCGGCGGGACCTGCGGACGCTCCGTGCTGGTGCAGTAGCCGTTAGCCTGCCTGTCCGATAAAACAAGCCAGCGGCGGTAAGGACAGCGCATCCTCCTGGATCGTCGCGCTCGCGCCGAGATCAATCGCTTCAATAGGCCCTAGCTCCGGCGGCAGTGTCCAATTTGCCGGCTCGCTGGCGAAGTTGAAAACGCAGACTAGCCTTTCACCGCCTCCCTCGCGGACGAAGGCAAGGACATCGCCTTCGGCATCCAGAAAGCGGATCGACCCGCCGACAAGCGCCGAGTGCCGCTTGCGCAAGGCGAGCATCGCCCGATAGGCGGCAAGCACCGATCCCTCCTCGCCGTTCTGGACGTCCACGGCGCGGGCGCGGTGGCTGGCCGGCACCGGCAGCCAGGGCCTGCCGGTCGTGAAGCCGCCATTGTCGGCGCCGTGCTCCCAGGCCATCGGCGTGCGGCAGCCGTCCCTGCCCTTCACGCCTGGCCAGAAGCGGATGCCGAGAGGGTCGCGCAGATCCTCGAAGGTGAGTTCCGCTTCCTCCAGGCCGAGTTCCTCACCCTGATAGAGGCAGATCGAGCCGCGCAGGCAGGCGAGTAGCGCGATCGAGAATTTCGCCACCCTGTCCGGCTCGCCGCCCGGCCGCGTCCAGCGGCTGACATGGCGCACGACATCATGGTTGGAGAACGCCCAGCAGACCCAGCCGTCGGCGACCGTGCTTTCGAAGGCCTCAACGCAGCCGCGTATGTGCGCCGCCGAGAATTGCGGCCCGAGCAGGTCGAATGTGTAGCACATCTGCAGCCTGTCGCCGCCGGAGGTGTAGGCGGCGAGCGTCCGCAGCGAACGGTCCTCGTCGCCGACCTCGCCGACCGCGGCGCGGTCCTGGTACTCGTCGAGCAGCGCGCGGAAGCGGCGCAGGAAATCGAGGTTCTCCGGCCGCGTCTTGTCGAACAGATGCTCCTGGAAGGCATAGGTGGTGGTGGCGCCGTTGATGCCGGCGACGCTTTCCGCCAGAGGCGGGTTGTCGCGCAGCCAGCGGTCATGGAAATAGTAGTTGACCGTATCCAGCCGAAAGCCGTCGACGCCGCGCTCCAGCCAAAAGCGCACCGTGTCGAGCACCGCGTCCTGAACCTCCGGATTGTGGAAGTTGAGGTCGGGCTGGGCGGCGAGGAAATTGTGCATATAGTACTGCCGGCGAGTGGCATCCCACTCCCAGGCCGGCCCGCCAAACAGCGACAGCCAGTTGTTGGGCGCATTGCCGTCGGCCTTGGCATCGGCCCAGACGTACCAGTCGGCCTTCGGGTTGTCGCGGCTGGCGCGGCTCTCGACGAACCATTCATGCTTGTCGGACGAGTGCGAGATCACCTGGTCGATGACGACCTTCAGGCCGAGCCGGTGCGTCTCGGCGATCAGTGCATCGAAATCCTCCAGCGTGCCGAACATCGGATCGACGTCACGATAGTCCGACACGTCGTAGCCCATGTCGGCCATGGGCGACTTGAAGAAGGGCGACAGCCAGATGGCGTCGACGCCGAGCGAGGCGACATGCACGAGCCTGGCGGTGATGCCCTTGAGATCGCCGCTGCCGTCGCCCGTCGTGTCCTGGAAGGAGCGCGGATAGATCTGGTAGATGACGCAGCCGCGCCACCAGTCGGACCCGCGCCGCCCATTGCCATCAGTCATCACTTGCCCTTCCCGCTGCGCGCCCGGCCGCCGGCCTTACGCTCGATCATGAATACCACCGTCCGCCCCGGCACCGGCCGCGACGGGTCGACGCCGCCATCCGCCGTCTCGATGGCGGCATGCCAGCCGAACCCCGCCCGTTCCGGCAGCGTGAAGACACATTGACGGCGGTCGCCGTTGAGGATGACGGCGAGACGGCCATCGCCGGCGCTGGCGCCGCCAAGCACCATGGCGAGACGATGCCGCCGCGCATCGTTCCAGTCGGCCTCGCCGAGCGGCGAGCCCGTTTCGGTCAGCCATGCGACGTCGGGATCGTCGGAGCCGGCTTGCGGCTGGCCGCTCAGGAAGCGCGTATCCGCAAGCGCCGGCGCGGCGCGGCGCAGCGCGGCGAGCGCAGCCGCGTACCGCTCCAGCGCCTGATTGCGGCCTGCCCAGTCGAGCCAGGTGATGGCATTGTCCTGCGCATAGGCGTTGTTGTTGCCTCGCTGCGTGCGGCCGAACTCGTCGCCCGCCGTCAGCATGATCGTGCCGCGCGAGGCGAACAGGATGGCAAGCAGCGCGCGCTGATCGCCGAGCCGCGCCTCGGCAATCGAGGCGTCGTCCGTGTCGCCCTCGGCGCCATTGTTCCAGGACAGGTTGTCGCCGTGACCGTCGTGGTTCTGCTCGCCATTGGCCTCGTTGTGCTTTTCCTCATAGGCGACGAGGTCGGCCAGCGTCATGCCGTCATGCGCGGCGATGAAATTGACCGTGCGGCTCGTCGCCAGCGCGGCCCTAGCGAAGACATCGGATGAGCCGGCAAGCCGGGTGGCCAGCGCGCCGATCGTGCCGGCATCGCCGCGCCAGAAGCGCCTGACATCGTCGCGGTAGCGGTCGTTCCATTCGAGGAAGGGTCGGGAAAAATTGCCGAGCTGATAGCCGCCCGGGCCGATGTCCCAGGGTTCTGCGATCAGCACCCGGTCGGCCAGCAACGGGTCGCCGGCGATGGCTTGAAGCAGCGGCGCTTGCGGGTCGAACGTGCCGTCGACGCGGCCGAGCACTGGCGCCAGGTCGAAGCGGAAACCGTCGACGCCGGCAGCGCGGACGAAATGGCGCAGCGTGTCGAGCACCATTTCACGGACGACCGGATGGTCGCAGGCGATGGTGTTGCCGGTGCCGGTGTCGTTGACCAGCCTGCCGTCCGGCTCGTGCCGGTAGTAGGCCTGGGCATCGAGGCCGCGCAGCGACAGCGTCGGACCGAAGCGGTCGCTCTCGCCGGTGTGGTTGAAGACGAGGTCGAGGATCGTGCCGATCCCGGCCTTGCGCAAGGCGGCGACCGTGTCGCGCAATTCGGCCAGGCCGCCCGGCGCCAGGCGCGGATCGAGCGCCATGAAGGTGACGGGATTATAGCCCCAGGCGTTGTGGAGCCCGAGCGGCGGCAGATGCCGCTCGTCGATCGAGGCGGTGATCGGCATCAGTTCGACAGCGGAGACGCCGAGCTTTTGCAGATGCTCGATCACAGCCGGATGGGCGAGCGCGGCGATGGTGCCGCGCTGCGCTTCCGGCACATCGGGATGGAGCTTGGTGAAAGAGCGGACATTGAGTTCGTAGATCAGGCCGCCGGGCTGGAACAGGGGTGGTAGGGCTGGCAGCAGCGGCGGCAAGGCGCATGCCACCGACTTCGGCATCAGCGGCGCGGTGTCGGCGCCTTCGTTGCGCTTGGCGGCAAGCCGCCAGTGGTACTGGTAGGGCCGGTCGATCTCGATCGCATAGGGATCGGCGAGAAGCTTTTCAGGATCGAACCACAGGCCGCGTTCAGGCGCGTAGTCGCCGTCCGCCCGGAAGCCGTAGCGCGCGCCGTCGGAAAGGCCGGAGACGAGGAGCGCGTGCCCGCCCTCGCCTTGCGGCTGGAGTTCGAGCCGGTCGATCTCGTGCGCACCGCTGTCGTCAAAGATCGAGACCCACAGGCGTCTCGCCGACGACGACCAGGCGGCGAAACGGATGCCATCGGGGGAGAAGGTTGCGCCGAGCGAGGTCACGCGCGCGCCTCCCCTTCTCCCCTTGTGGGAGAAGGTGGATCGGCGCGCAGCGCCGAGCCGGATGAGGGGTCTTGGACGGAATGAGGCGTCGGTGATCTGGATGATGGTTTGCGCCAAGCTGTGGCACCCCTCATCCGTCGCCTTCGGCGACACCTTCTCCCACAAGGGGAGAAGGGGGAGCCGCGGAGAACCACCCTCAAGTAATCACGCTCGGCTTGTCGCGGCGGGTGTGGCTCTTGATACCCGCAATATCGTCTGCGGCGGCTATGAGGTCGGCGAGCGCTTCCTGCGTGTCGAGATCGTGCCTTGCCTGATCCGGCTCGTAGCGCTCGATATAGACGCGCAGGGTGGCACCGGAGGTGCCGGTGCCGGAGAGGCGGAAGACGACGCGTGAGCCGCCTTCGAACAGGATCCTGATGCCCTGGTTCTTGCTCACCGAGCCGTCGACCGGATCGTGATAGGCGAAGTCGTCGGCGTTGGCGATTTTCAGGCCGCGCACGCTGGTGCCGGGCAGCGAAGCGAGCTTGGCGCGCAACTCGTCGACCAGTTTGTTGGCGCGCTCGGTCTCGACCTCCTCATAGTCGTGGCGGGAATAGTAGTTGCGGCCGTAAGTCGCCCAGTGCTCGGTGACGATCTGCCTGGCGCTCTCGCCGCGCACCGCGAGGATGTTGAGCCACAGGAGCACCGCCCACAGCCCGTCCTTCTCGCGCACATGGTTGGAGCCGGTGCCGGCGCTTTCCTCACCGCAGATCGTCGCCATGCCGGCGTCGAGCAGATTGCCGAAGAACTTCCAGCCGGTCGGCGTCTCATAGATGCCGATGCCGAGCTTCTCGGCGACGCGGTCGGCGGCGCCGCTGGTCGGCATCGAGCGGGCGATGCCCTTCAGGCCTTCCTTATAGCCCGGCGCCAGATGCGCGTTGGCGGCAAGCATCGCCACCGAATCCGACGGCGTGACGAAGATGCCCTTGCCGATAATCAGGTTGCGGTCGCCGTCGCCATCGGAGGCAGCGCCGAAATCCGGCGCGTCCGGGCCCATCATCTCGTCATAGAGATGCTTGGCGTGCACCAGGTTCGGATCCGGATGATGGCCGCCGAAGTCCGGCAGCGGCTTGAAGTTGCGGCAGGTGCCGCTGGGCGCGCCGAGCCGGCGCTCGAGGATCTCCTTGGCGTAGGGGCCGGTCACCGCATGCATGGCGTCGAAGCGCATGCGGAAGCCATATTTGAAATTGGCGCGGATGGCGTCGAAGTCGAACAGGCTTTCCATCAGTTCGGCGTAATCGGCGACCGGATCGATCACTTCGACCGCCATGCCGCCGGCCTTGACGGTTCCGATCGTATCGATGTCGATCGCGCCGATGTCGGCGATCTTGAAGCTCGAAATCGTCTTGGTCTTCTCGAAGATCGCGTCGGTGATCTTCTCCGGCGCCGGGCCGCCATTGCCGGCATTGTACTTGATGCCGAAATCCTCGTGCGGACCGCCCGGATTGTGGCTGGCCGACAGGATGATGCCGCCGAAGGTCTTGTATTTGCGGATGACGTTGGAGGCGGCCGGCGTCGAGAGGATGCCGCCCTGCCCGACCATGACCTTGCCGAAGCCGTTGGCGGCGGCCATGGCAATCGCCGTCTGGATGACCTCGCGGTTGTAGAAGCGGCCGTCGCCGCCGATCACCAGCGTCTTTCCCTCAAAACCTTCAAGCGCGTCGAAGATCGACTGGATGAAGTTCTCGGCATAGTGCTCCTGCTGGAACACCGGCACCTTCTTGCGCAGGCCTGAGGTGCCGGGCTTCTGGTCAAGATAGGGTTTGGTGGGGACGGTCCGTATCATGCTTCAGGCAACCCTTTTCGAAAGCAGCAGGCGATAGAGTTCAACATATTTCTCGGCGCTCCTGTCCCAGGAGACATCGGCCTTCATGCCCTGGCGCTGGATCGACGCCCACGCGGTGGGGTTGGCATGCGCGCCGACCAGCCGGTGGACGGCATGGACGAGCGCACCGCCATTGTTCGGCGCGAACTGGAAGCCGGTCGCCACGCCAGCCGACATCGCCGCCTCGTTGGCGTCGATGATGGTGTCGGCGAGCCCGCCGGTGCGGGCGACGACCGGCACGCAGCCATAGCGCAGGCCGTAAAGCTGGGTCAGTCCGCAGGGCTCGAAGCGCGACGGGATGACGATGGCGTCGCAGCCGCCCTGCATGATGTGGGAGAGCGCCTCATCATAGCCGACGACGACGCCGATGCGGCCGCGATGGCGGGCGGCGGCGGCAAGCAGCGCGCCTTCGAGGCCGGCATCACCGGAGCCCAGGATTGCCAGGCGCGCGCCGGCCGCGACGATGCCGTCGACGGCCGCCGCCAGTATGTCCATGCCTTTCTGCCAGGTCAGCCGGCTGACGACGCAGACGATCGGACTGTCGTCACTCTCGAGATTGAAACGGTCCTCCACCGCCTTGCGGTTCTTGGCCCGCGCAGCAAGCGTCTCGGCCGAATAGTTGGCCACAAGATGCTTGTCGGTCTCGGGATTCCAGATGTCGACATCAATGCCGTTGACGATGCCGTGGAGATCGATGGCGCGCATGTTGATCAGGCCGTCGAGACCCATGCCGAATTCCGGCGAGCGGATCTCCTGCGCGTAGGTCGGGCTCACCGTGGTGATTGCCCAGGCGGCCTGCAGGCCAGCCTTGAGATAGCCGACGCCGCCATAATATTCGACGCCGTCGAGCGCCATCGCCACGCCCGGCAGGCCGAGCTCGCCGAAGATGCCGGCGCCGAACTGGCCCTGGAAGGCGAGGTTGTGCACGGTGATCAGCGACGGCACGCCGACGGCCTTGCCGTAGCGCATATAGGCAAGCGCCATCGCCGACTGCCAGTCATGGGCATGCACGATGTCGGGCTGATAGCCTGAGATGGCGCCACCGGCGATGTCGCCGCCGACTTGGCTGAGCGCCGCGAAGCGCCGCCAATTGTCAGGCCAGTCGGCGCCGGTGGCGTTACCATAAGGGCCGCCCGGGCGGTCGAACAGATGCGGAGCGTCGAGTACGAAGAGGTCGAGCCCGGCGATCTGAACCGCATGGATGGAGGCTTTGCCGCCCTGCAGCAGCGGGTACTGGTAGACGGCCTTCTTTTTCTTGAAGGCGGCCATCACCTGGGGGTAGCCGGGGATGAGGGTGCGCATCGCCACGCCCTTGCCGGCCAGCGCGATCGGCAAGGCGCCGGTCACGTCGGCAAGCCCGCCGGTCTTGATCAGCGGGAAGATTTCGGGCGTGACCGACAGAACCTGCATGCGCCTGACGATTCCTGTCTACAGTTTGAGCTTGTCGATCATGTCCTGGGTGACAAGGCAAATGCCCTTCTCCGAGACGCGGAAGCGCTTGGCGTCAAGGGCGGCATCCTCGCCGACCACCAGCCCTTCCGGGATGCGCACGCCGTGGTCGATGACGACGCGCTTCAGCCTGGCGTTGCGGCCCACATGCACGTCCGGCAGCATGACGACTTCTTCCAGCGTCGAATAGGAGTTGATGCGCGCGCCGGTGAAGATCAGGCTTCGCTTCAGCGTCGCGCCGGAGACGATGCAGTCGCCCGAGACCAGCGAGGAAACCGCGGAGCCGCGCCTGCCATCCTCGTCATGCACGAACTTTGCCGGCGGCTTCAATTCGGCATAGGTCCAGATCGGCCAGTCGCGGTCGTAGAGGTCGAGCTCGGGAGTGACGTCGGTCAGGTCGATGTTGGCTTCCCAATAGGCGTCGACGGTGCCGACGTCGCGCCAATAGGCCTCGTTCTCGGCGGTCGAGCGCACGCAGGACTTGGCGAAGCGGTGCGCGATCGCCTTACCGTGCTGGACGATATAGGGGATGATGTCCTTGCCGAAGTCGCGGCTGGAGCCGGGCTCGGCGGCGTCACGGCGCAGCTGCTCCATCAGGAACTTGGTCTTGAACACATAGATGCCCATCGAGGCCAGGGCGAAATCCGGCTTGTCGGGGATGCCGGGCGGGTCGGCGGGCTTTTCGATGAATGAGATGATAGTGTCCTTGGCATCGACATGCATGACGCCGAAACCGGTCGCTTCCATGCGCGGCACTTCGAGGCAGCCGACGGTGACGTCGGCATTGGCGTCGACATGCTGGCGCAGCATCAGCTCGTAGTCCATCTTGTAGATGTGGTCGCCGGCCAGGATCACCATGTATTCGGGGCCATAGGCCTCGATGATGTCGATGTTCTGGTAGACCGCGTCCGCCGTGCCCTCATACCACTGCGTCTCCGAGACGCGCTGGCTGGCCGGCAGGATGTCGAAGCTCTCGTTTCGCTCTGGGCGCAGGAAGTTCCAGCCGCGCTGCAGGTGGCGAATCAGCGAATGTGCCTTGTACTGGGTGGCGACGCCAAGGCGGCGAATGCCGGAGTTCAGCGCATTGGACAGCGCGAAATCGATGATGCGCGTCTTGCCGCCGAAATAGACCGCGGGCTTGGCGCGCCGGTCGGTCAATTCCTTGAGACGGCTGCCGCGCCCGCCGGCCAGCACATAGGCCATAGCGTCGCGTGCCAGCGGCTGGGTTCTTTTCAAGTCTGCCATTTTTACCCTCCCAAATTACCAGTGTGCGGCATCGTTCAGTCCGGGACAAATTCGAGCATGATCGTCGACAGCGGCGGCAAAAGCATCGTCGCCGATACGCCTCCTCCTTCCGCCCTGGCCTCGACCACGCCGCCATTGCCCTTGCCCGAACCGCCATAATCCGAGGCGTCGGTGTTGATGATCTCGCGCCAGCTGCCGGCCTTCGGCAGCGGCACGCGGTAATTGTCGCGCGGCACCGGCGTGAAATTGGAGATGACGGCGATCGGATTGCCGTCCGGCGCGCTGCGCAGCCAGGCGAACACCGAATTCTCGCTGTCGTCGACGATCAGCCAGGAAAAGCCGTCCGGCTCACAGTCGCGCGCATGCAGCGCCGGACGCGAGCGGTAGAGGTAATTGAGGTCGCGCACTACCTGCCAGATACCGCGATGCGGAGCGTGGTCAAGCAAGTCCCAGTCTAGCGCTCGCGCCTCGCTCCATTCGCGGCGCTGCGCGAATTCCTGGCCCATGAACAAAAGCTTCTTGCCGGGATAGCCCCACATGAAGGCGTAGTAGGCGCGCAAGGTGGCGAATTTCTGCCAGTCGTCGCCGGCCATCTTGCCCAGCAGCGTGCCCTTGCCATGCACGACCTCGTCATGGGAGAGCGGCAGCACGAAATTCTCGGAGAAGGCGTAGACAAGGCCGAAGGTGATGTCGTTGTGGTGGTGCTTGCGATAGATCGGTTCCTTGGAGAAATACTCCAGCGTGTCGTGCATGAAGCCCATGTTCCACTTGAAGCCGAAGCCCAGCCCGCCCTCATGCACCGGCCGCGACACTTTCGGCCATGAGGTCGATTCCTCGGCGATGGTCACCACGCCGGGATGGTGGCCGTAGAGCTCCTTGTTCATCTTCTGCAGGAAGGCGACCGCCTCAAGGTTCTCGCGTCCACCCTTCTCGTTGGGGATCCACTCGCCGGCCTTGCGGGAATAGTCGAGGTAGAGCATCGAGGCAACCGCGTCGACGCGCAGGCCGTCGACATGGTATTTCTCGGCCCAGAACAGCGCGTTGTTGACCAGGAACGATACCACCTCGCGGCGGCCGAAATTGTAGATCGCGGTGTTCCAGTCCGGGTGGAAACCCTGGCGCGGATCGGCGTGCTCGTAAAGCGCGGTGCCGTCGAACTTCACGAGGCCATGCTCGTCCACCGGAAAATGCGCCGGCACCCAGTCGAGGATGACGCCGACGCCGGCGCGATGCGCACCGTCGACGAACCGGGCAAAGCCATCGGGATCGCCGAAGCGGGCGGTCGGCGCGTAGAGGCCGGTGGTCTGGTAGCCCCAGGACGGATCGTAGGGATGCTCGGAGATCGGCAGGAACTCGATATGGGTGAAGCCCGTATCGACGGCATAGGGGATCAGGCGAGCGGCGAGCTCGTCCCAGCTCAGGAACGTGCCGTCGTCGCGAAGCTGCCATGATCCGGCATGGACCTCGTAGATCGAGATCGCCTCGCGCCTGGGATCGGCATTGCGCCAGAACGTGCGGTGCGCCTCGTCGCCCCACTCATGCGCTTTCGGCGGCGCCGTCACCGACGCGGTAGCCGGGCGCAGTTCCGACTCGAAGGCGAACGGATCGGCCTTAAGCGGCAGCCGCACGCCGTCGGGGGCGATGATCTCGAACTTGTAGGGTTGGCCGGCGCCGATATCGGGGATGAACAGCTCCCAGATGCCGGTGTCGCGGCGGTCGCGCATCGTGTGCCTGCGCCCGTCCCATTCGTTGAATGCGCCGACCACCGAGACGCGCCGCGCATTGGGCGCCCAGACGGCGAAATGCACGCCGGTGGCGCCCTCATGGTCGATGACATGGGCGCCGAGCTTGTCGAAGAGCCTGAGATGCGAGCCCTCGGCGATATAGTAGTCGTCCAACGGGCCGAGCACCGGACCGAAGGAATAGGGATCGGTCAGCCACCAGTCGCCGCCGGCGTTCCTGGCATGATAGCGCAGCGGCTGACGCTTCCTGAGCGTGAGCTTGCCCTCGAAGAAGCCCGCATCGTCGCGTCGCGACAGCTCGCCTGCCGTCTTGCCGCTCAGCGTGTAGGCGGTGACGAACTCGGCGTTCGGCACAAAGCAGCGGGCAACAAAACCCTTGCCGGCCTCATGCACGCCGAGAACCGCGAAGGGATCGCCATGCGTACCGGCGACAATCGCCGCGACATCGCCGGCTGGCGCCAGTCCGTCCGGCCCGCTCGTCGCAGCGGTCGCGCGCGGCTTCCTCATCAGGCGGTCGCCCTCCCTGGGCACTCGTACTCAAATACTAGCGGAGGTTTGACTTCGACATCTGCATCGCCGACTGGTCCTGGATCGGTCGCAAGTGTCAAACTCACTCCACTAGGGGCCACGTTGTTCGTGACCTCATGCAATCATATCAGACGGGCACGTTCCAGATTTCTTTCGCATATTGGCGGATCGTGCGATCGGAAGAGAACCAGCCGACGCGGGCGACGTTGCGGATGGCGCGCGCGTACCAGTCGGGGCTGTTGCGCCAGACGGTATCGACGTCGCGCTGGGTGGCCGCGTAAGTGTCGAAGTCGGCCGCCACCATGAACCAGTCGCTGTTGTAGAGGCCGTCGATCAATGCGCGGTAGCGCTGCGGATCGTCAGGCGAGAAGACGCCCGAGGAGATGGCGGCGAGTGCCTGTGAAAGTTCCGGCGAGGCTTCGATCACCGCGCGCGGATTGTAGCCGTTGTTGCGCCGGTCGGCGACCTCGGCGGTGGTCAGGCCGAAGATGAAGATGTTGTCGTCGCCGACGCATTCCTTGATCTCGACATTGGCGCCGTCGAGCGTGCCGATGGTCAGCGCGCCGTTCAACGCGAACTTCATGTTGCCGGTGCCGGAGGCTTCCATGCCGGCGGTCGAGATCTGCTCGGAAAGGTCCGCGGCCGGCATCAGCACTTCGGCCAGGCTGACATTGTAGTTCGGCACGAACACGACCTTGAGCAGGCCGCGCACCGCCGGATCGCGGTTGATGACCCTGGCGACGTCGTTGGCGAGTTTGATGATCAGCTTGGCGTTGTGGTAGCTGGGCGCCGCCTTGCCGCCGAAGAATTTTACGCGCGGCATCCAGTCGCGCTCGGGATGCGAGCGGATCTGGTCGTAGAGCGCGACGGCTTCCAGGATGTTGAGCAGCTGACGCTTGTACTCGTGGATGCGCTTGACCTGAATGTCGAACAGCGCCGAGGGGTCGAGCTTGATGCCGAGCCGGTCGGCGACCAGGTTGGCGAGCCTCGACTTGTTCGCCCGCTTCACCGCCGCGAACTTCTCGCGGAACGAGGCATCGCCGGCAAAGGCGTCGAGCCCCTTGATGGCGTCGATATCGTCCAGGAAGCGGTCGCCGATCGCCTCGCGGGCAAGCGCGGTGAGGCCGGGATTGCACTGGATCAGCCAGCGCCGCGGCGTGATGCCGTTGGTCTTGTTGTTGATGCGGTCGGGATAGAGCTTGTGGAGGTCGGCGAACACCGTCTCCTTCATCAGCTCGGTGTGCAGCGCCGAGACGCCGTTGATCGAATGCGAGCCGACGAAGGCCAGATTGCCCATGCGCACGCGGCGGTCGCCATTCTCCTGGATCAGCGAAATGCGACTGATCTGCTCGCCCGAGAACTTGTTGGTGGCGCGCGCCTCGAGCAGCACCTCGGCATTGATGGCGTAGACGATCTGCATGTGGCGCGGCAAAAGCCGCTCGAACAGCGGCACCGGCCAGCTTTCCAGCGCCTCGGGCAGCAGCGTGTGGTTGGTGTAGCCGAAGGTGCGCTTGGTGATGTCCCAGGCCTGGTCGAAATCCATGCCGTGGACATCCATCAGAAGCCGCATCAGTTCGGGCACGGCGATCGCCGGATGGGTGTCGTTGAGATGGATCGCCGCCTTGTCCGGCAGCGACTGCAGGTCGCCATATTGGCTGAGATGGCGCTGGACGATGTCCTGCAGCGAGGCGGTGGAGAAGAAATACTCCTGGCGCAGCCTGAGCTCCTGCCCGGCCATGTGGGAATCAGCAGGATAGAGTACGCGCGACAGAGCGTCGGCCTTGTTGCTTTCGGCCAGCGCGCCGATGTGGTCGCCGGCATTGAACTTGTCGAGCAGGATTGGATCGATCGGCATGCCGGACCACAGCCGCAGCGTGTTGACGCGATTGGCTCGCCAGCCGGCGACCGGCGTGTCGTAGGCGACGGCCAGCACATGCTCGGTTGGCTTCCAGACGTGGCGCTCGAGCCTTCCGTCCTTGGAGGTGATCGATTCCACCGAGCCGCCGAAGCCGACCTCGAAGGAGCGCTCGCGCCGCTCGAACTCCCAGGGATTGCCATGATCGAGCCAGGTTTCCGGCAGCTCGACCTGCCAGCCGTCATGGATCTCCTGGCGGAACATGCCGTTGGCATAGCGGATGCCATAGCCGTGCGCCGGAATGCCGACGGTTGCCATGCTCTCCATGAAGCAGGCGGCAAGCCGGCCGAGGCCGCCATTGCCGAGCGCGGCATCGGGTTCGAGCCCGGCGATGAGGTCGAGGTCGACGCCGAGCGAGCGCAGCGCCTCGCGCATGTTGTCCATCAGGCCGAGATTGGAGAAGGCGTCGCGCATCAGGCGGCCGATGAGGAATTCCAGCGACAGATAGTAGACGCGCTTCTCCTGCTGGGCGTAGGCCTCCTGGGTGGCCTGCATCCACTGATCGACGACGCGGTCGCGCACGACCTTGATCGATGCGGTGAGCCAGTCGTACTGGGTGGCGACGTTGGTGCCCTTACCGACCCTGTATTTGAGGGCCAGCAAGACTTCGTCGGCGAGCGTCTTGGGGTCGGGGATTTCCAGGATGGGAGCTTCGGTCGTCATCGCGTTTGTCATGTCGCCTCTCGTGCGGTTGCCATGATCATACCGGCTTTCACGGTTCCTCCCACCCTACCCTAGTGCATTGCAGCATATATTCAATCGATTTAGGTCGATAGGCAACCGATTCATCTGCGGCAATTTACCCGACGAGGCGGATCAGGCGGCCAGCGCGTCCTCCGGCGGCTTCTTCGCGCCGGTCATCAACGCGACCGCATCCGACATGGAAATCTGCTTCGGATCGACGACGCAGAGGCGTCGTCCAAGCCGGTGGATGTGGATGCGGTCGGCCACCTCGAAGACATGCGGCATGTTGTGCGAGATGAGCACGATCGGCAGGCCGCGCTTCTTGACGTCGAGGATCAGCTCCAGCACTCGGCGGCTTTCCTTGACGCCGAGCGCCGCGGTCGGTTCATCCATGATCACCACTTTCGAGCCGAAGGCGGCGGCACGCGCCACCGCCACGCCCTGGCGCTGGCCGCCGGACAGCGTTTCCACCGCCTGGCTGATGTTCTGGATGGTCATCAGGCCGAGTTCGGTGAGC
Source organism: Mesorhizobium sp. M4B.F.Ca.ET.058.02.1.1 (assembly GCF_003952505.1). Classification (NCBI taxonomy): domain Bacteria; kingdom Pseudomonadati; phylum Pseudomonadota; class Alphaproteobacteria; order Hyphomicrobiales; family Phyllobacteriaceae; genus Mesorhizobium; species Mesorhizobium sp. M4B.F.Ca.ET.058.02.1.1. Next base: position 2,244,409 of record NZ_CP034450.1, read on the forward strand.
TTGTCGCGGGCGCGCTTTTCCATCGCCGGACGGTCGAGCATGCGAAGCCAGCTGCCGAGCGGGCCGGGCTTGCGGATCTCGCGGCCGAGGAACATGTTGTCGGCGATCGACAGCGCCGGCGACAAGGCCAGGTTCTGGTAGACGGTCTCGATGCCGGCTTCGCGGGCCTCGATAGGTGACTTGAACAGAACCTGTTTGCCGTCCAGCTCGATGGTCCCTTCGTCGGGGTGCACCGCGCCGGAGATCGCCTTGATCAGCGTCGACTTGCCGGCGCCGTTGTCGCCGATCACCGCCAGGATTTCTCCCGGGTAGAGATCGAAGTCGCAGTTGTTGAGCGCTGTGACGCGGCCATAGCGCTTGGTGAGACCGCGCGCGGTGAGGACAGGCTGCTGGGTCATGACTACACCGAAACCTTTCTGATCCACTGGTCGATCGCGACGGCGCCGATGATCAGCACGCCGGTGAGCAGCACCTTCCATTGCGGATCGGCGCCCAGCATGTTGAGGCCCATCGAGACGACGCCGACGATCATGGCGCCGAACAGCGTGCCGAGGATCGAGCCGCGGCCGCCAAAGAGCGAGATGCCGCCGATCACGGTCGCGGTAATGGCCTGCAGATTGTAGTCGGTGACGGCGGCCGACGGTGAGATCGAACCGTTGCGGCCGATCGAGACCCAAGCCGCGAAAGCGGCGATCAGGCCGGCGAGCGTATAGACGGCGATCAACACCTTCTTGGTCTGGATGCCCGACAGCTTCGCCGCCTCGGGGTCGTCGCCAACGGCGTAGACGTGGCGTCCCCAGGCGGTGTGGTTGAGCACATACCACAGCACCGCCACCAGCACGACCGTGGCAATGACGCCGGCTGTCAGCACGGCGGAGCCGACCCTGAAGCTCATCGCGAACAGGTGCAGAAGCGGCGCCTGCGCATCGACATCGGCGTCGCGGATCGTCTCGTTGGCCGAATAGATGAAATTCGTGGCCATGACGATGTTCCAGGTGCCGAGCGTGACGATGAACGGCGGCAGCTTCATGTAGGCGACCAGCAGGCCGTTGAGCAGCCCGCAGGCGCCACCTGCAGCAAGGCCTACCACCACCGCGAGAATGGTCGGCATACCGTAGGTGATGGCGCAATTGCCCATGATGACGGCCGAAATCACCATGATCACGCCGATCGACAGATCGATGCCGGCGGTCAGGATGACCAGCGTCTGGGCGGCGCCGAGAATGCCGACGATGGCGATCTGCTGCAGGATCAGCGTCAGTGTGTAGGACGAGAAGAACCGTCCGCCGATGGCGATACCGAAGATGATGATCGACAAGACCAGCACGATCAGCGGCACGGCGGCCGGCGTGGAGTGCAGGAAATGCTGGGCGCGCTTGACTAATGACTTGCCGTGCTCATCGAAGGCGGCGACGCTGGTGTCGCTGCTCGAGAGAACCTTCTCGAATTCCTGAATCTGAGACATATCTCCTCCCGTCTGCGCGGAGCTTCTCACGGCTCCCCGTCCCGTTCACGCATTCCGGTCTGTCGCCTGGATTGTCAGCGCCAACGAAAGCGCATCGTCCACCCGATGCGGCCGGGGATCAAGCCCCAGCCGCAAGGTTTGTGTGCCGGTCAGCCCAGCATCAGCCCCAGCACTTGTCGAGGCCTTCCTTGGTGTCGATCGACTTGACGCCGTTGGCCGGCTTGTCGGTGACGAGGTTGACGCCGGTGTCGAAGAAGTTCTTGCCTTCGGTCGGCTTCGGCTTGGTGCCGTCCTTGGCGAAAGCGGCGATCGCCTCGATACCGAGCGCGGCCATCTGCAGCGGATATTGCTGCGAAGTGGCGCCGATGACGCCTTCGGTGACCGACTTGACGCCGGGGCAGCCGCCGTCGACCGAGACGATCAGCACCTGCTTCTCGAGGCCTACTGCCTTGAGCGCCTGGTAGGCGCCGACGGCGGCCGGCTCGTTGATGGTGTGGATGACGTTGATGGTGTTGTCCTTCTGCAGAAGGTTCTCCATCGCCTTGCGGCCACCCTCTTCATTGCCGTTGGTCACGTCATGGCCGACGATGCGCGGATCGTCCTCATCGCCGATCTTGTTGGGGTCTTTCACGTCGATGCCGTAGCCCATCATGAAGCCCTGGTCGCGCAGCACGTCCACGGTCGGCTGCGACGGGGTCAGGTCGAGGAAGCCGATCTTGGCGTCCTTGGCCTTGTCGCCGAGCGTCGCGGCGGCCCAGGCGCCGATCAGCTTGCCGGCTTCGAGGTTGTCCGTGGCGAAGGTCGCGTCGGCCGCGTCGATCGGATCGAGCGGTGTGTCAAGCGCGATCACCAGCAGGCCGGCGTCACGCGCCTTCTTCACCGTCGGGACGATGCCCTTGGTGTCGGACGCGGTGATCAGGATACCCTTGGCGCCGTCGGCGATGCAGCTTTCGATCGCCGCCACCTGGCTCTCGCTGTCACCGTCGATCTTGCCGGCATAGGTCTTGAGATCGACGCCGAGTTCCTTGGCCTTGGCGGTCGCACCCTCCTTCATCTTGACGAAGAAGGGATTGGTGTCAGTCTTGGTGATCAGGCAGGCGCCGACGCCGGCGGCCGATGCCGTCGAGGCGAACGCCATCAGGCCCAACCCGGCGGCCGCAAACACGGTGGACTTCAGCAGTGCTTTCTTGGTCACGATTTTCCTCCCAGTGGAACCATTGCGGACGCCGGGCCACCCGGCGTCTCAAGCGCATCCAACCATTTCTCCCAGCGTGGACGCCCCTTCAAAAGACACCAGTCCGAGACGGCTGTCAATAATTAAATCACTCTTATTTATTATTGACAGCCTTGCGTCGTTCACTCATTCTGCACGAAAAGCATTGAGGGGAAACGACGGAGGAAACAGGGTGGAGACCGGCATTGCGAGGCACGGTTCGCCCGAGGCGGCAGAGAGCCGCCTGCACCGCGGCACCAACCAGAGCGGCATGCGCGACCACAATGAGCGGCTTGTGCTGTCGTTGGTGCGCCAGCATGGCAGCCTCGCCAAATCCGACATAGCGCGCATGACCGGGCTTTCGGCGCAGACCGTTTCGGTCATCATGCGCGAGCTGGAGGACGACAGGCTGCTGGTGCGCCAGGCACCGCTGCGCGGCAGGATCGGCCAGCCCTCCATTCCCATGGCGCTCAACCCGGAAGGCGCCTTCTTCATCGGCCTCAAGATCGGCCGCCGCAGCGCCGAGCTGGTGCTGATCGACTTCCTCGGCAATGTGCGCTCGATGCTGCAGCACTCCTACCGCTATCCTGCGCCGCGCGAGACGGTGGAATTCGCGCTCACCGGCATGACCAGGATGCGCGGCGAGCTCACCCAGGCGCAGGACAAGCGCATTGCCGGGCTCGGCATCGCCATGCCGTTCGAATTGTGGAACTGGGCCGACACCGCCGGCGCGCCGCGCGAGATCATGGACGAATGGCGCCACCGCGACATCCGTTCCGACATCCAGGCGCAGTGCGACTTTCCGGTCTACCTGCAGAACGACGCCACCTCGGCCTGTGGCGCCGAGCTTGTCTTCGGCCAGGCCGGTGCTGCGCGCGACTTCGTCTATTTCTACATCGGCGCCTTCGCCGGCGGCGGCATCGTGCTCAACGGCCGGCTGTTCGGCGGGCCGACCGGCAATGCCGGCGCGCTGGGCTCGATGCCGGTGCCGGGACCGGACGGCAAGCCGACCCAGCTCATCGACGTGGCGTCGATCGCCATGCTGGAGAAGGCGCTCAACGCGCGCGGCGTCGAGGCCTCGCATCTGTGGACGTCGCCCGAGGACTGGGGCGACATCGGTCCCGAGCTCGACATATGGATCGCCGGCGCCGCGCAGGCGCTGGCCTACGCCATCGTCGCGGCCTCCTCGGTCATCGATTTCGAGGCGGCGGTGATCGACGGCTGGATGCCGCTGTCGGTGCGCGGCCGTCTCGTCGATGCGGTGAGAGTGGCCGTCGGCACGATCGACGGCGAAGGCCTGAAGTTGCCGGCGGTGCGCGAAGGAACCGTCGGCATCCACGCGCGGGCACTTGGCGGCGCCAGCCTGCCCCTGTCCGAGCGCTTCCTGATCGGCTCGACCACCATTTCCAGGAGCCCCTGAATGCTGATCGGCATCCCGTCGCTGCTTGGCCCGGAGCTTCTGGCGACGCTGCGCGCCATGGGCCATGGCGACGAAATCGCGCTTGTCGACGGCAACTACCCGGCCGAGCAGCAGGCGCATCGGTTGATCCGCGCCGACGGCCATCATCTGGTCCCCGTGCTCGACGCCATTCTGAGCGTGCTGCCGGTGGACGACGCCGTGCCAGAGGCGCTGTTTCGCGCCTCGGTCAAGGGCGACCCGGCGCTTGCCGATCCGGTCCACCATGAGATGGAAGCGGTCTGCGCCAGGCGCGCGCCCGGCCACAAGGTGGTTGCGCTGGCCGGCGCCGACTTCTATGCCCGGGTCAAGGCCGCGCACGCCATCGTCGCCACCAGCGAGCCCCGTCTCTATGCCAACATCATCATCCGCAAAGGCGTGATCTATCCGCCGGAAAGCCAGACATCATGATCCTCTGCTGCGGCGAAGCCTTGATCGACATGCTGCCGCGCACGACGACCGAGGGCGAGCCGGCCTTCGCGCCCTATGTCGGCGGCGCGGTTTTCAACACGGCGATCGCGCTCGGGCGGCTCGGCGCGCCGGCCGGCTTCTTTTCCGGCCTGTCGTCGGACCTGTTCGGCGGCCAGTTCCGCGAAGCGCTCGGGGCAAGCAAGGTCAGCTCCACCTATGCCCACACCTCGCCAAGGCCGACGACGCTCGCCTTCGTGCGGCTCACCAACGGCCAGGCGACCTACACCTTCTACGACGAGAACACCGCCGGACGCATGCTCACCATCGAGGATCTGCCGAGCCTCGGCGCCGAGATCGAGGCGATGCTGTTCGGCGCCATCAGCCTGATCTCCGAGCCCGCGGGATCGGCCTATGAGGAGTTCATGCGGCGCGAGCACAACAGTCGCGTCATGATGCTCGACCCCAACATCCGGCCGAACTTCATCCCCGACAAGGCAAAGCACCTGCGGCGCATCCGCGAGATGATGGCGATGGCCGACATCGTGAAACTGTCGGACGAGGACCTCAACTGGTTCGACGAAGCCGGCTCGCATGAGGACGTCATCCGCAACTGGCTGGATCGCGGACCGAAGCTGATCGTCGTCACCCATGGCAGCGAGGGCGCGGTCGGCTACAGCAAGAGCCACAAGGTCACGGTGACGCCGCAGAAGGTGGCGGTGGTCGACACGGTCGGCGCCGGCGACACGTTCAATGCCGGCATCCTCGCCTCGCTGCACGAACAGGGCCTGCTCACCAAGGCGGCGATCGGCGACCTGTCGGAAGACGCGATCCGCCAGGCGCTGACGCTCGGCGCCAAGGCGGCGGCGGTGACGGTGTCGCGCGCCGGCGCCAATCCGCCCTGGCGCCATGAAATCGCCTGATCGGCCGTCCATCCGGCGGCAAAGCCGCCCAGCCGGCTGATCACTTTATGTTTCCACCGGCCGAAAAGGCGCGAGAAAAGGCGCTGATTGCACCCTGCAAAGGCCGGATTTCCGGCACCTTGCGGAGAAGCAGGAGAGATCGGGGGTAACAGGCTGCGACATCCCGACAGGTCGCCATGCCCCCGGGCTGGCTTTCTCGGATTGTCCAAGTCTGGTACCAGCGGCGGTTAAGTTGTTGTTTCTGTGCGCGTCATGCCCCCGCCGCTTGCCCTTGTCGACACGCACCAACCCCTTGAGGCAGACATGCAGTTCATCGATCTCGGCGCGCAGCGCGAACGTATCCGCGACCGGTTGAAGGCCGCGATCGACCGCGTCGTCGACGAAGGCCGTTATATCCTCGGGCCTCAGGTCACCGAATTCGAGAACAAACTCGCGGCCTATGTCGGCACCAAGCATGTCGTGGCCTGCGCCAACGGCACCGACGCGCTGCTGCTGCCGCTGTTTGCGGCCGGCATCGGCCCGGGCGATGCGGTGTTCGTGCCGAGCTTTACCTTCGCGGCGACGGCCGAAGTTGTGGCGCTCGCCAAGGCCGAGCCGGTATTCGTCGATGTCGATCCCGACACCTACAACATCGACATCGCCAGCCTCGAGGCGGCGATCGCGATGATCAGGAAGGAAGGCAGGCTGAAGCCGAAGGCGATCATACCGGTCGACCTGTTCGGGCTCGCCGCAGACTACGAAGCGATCATGGCGATCGCCAAGCGCGAGGACCTGCTGGTGATCGAGGATGCCGCCCAGTCGATCGGCGGCTCAGCCGACGGCAAGTTCTGCGGTTCCTTCGGCCATGTCGGCTCGACCAGCTTCTATCCGGCGAAGCCGCTCGGCTGCTACGGCGACGGCGGCGCGATGTTCACCAATGACGATGCGATGGCCGACAAGCTCAGATCCTTCGCCTTCCACGGCAAGGGCGAAACGCAGTACGACAACATCCGCGTCGGCATCAATTCGCGTCTCGACACGCTGCAGGCGGCGATCCTGATCGAGAAGCTCGCCCTCCTCGAGGACGAGATGGTTGCCCGGCAGGTGGTGGCGCAGCGCTACGCCGAGGGTCTCGGCGATATCCTCAAGGCCTCGCGCAATCTGGACCACGGCCGCTCGGCCTGGGCGCAATACGCCATCGAGACGCCGAAGCGCGACGGGCTGAAGGCGCATCTGACGGAGAAGGGCATCCCTTCCGTCATCTATTATGTGAAGCCGCTGCACGTGCAGCTTGCCTATCGCGACTATCCGCGCACGCCGACCGGCCTCGCCGTTTCGGAAGAGCTGCCGAAGCATATCCTGTGCCTGCCGATGCACCCCTATCTCAGCGAAGCCGACCAGGACCGTATCATCGAGACGATTCGTAACTATATCGGCTCGAACTCGGCGCACGTCGCGGCGGCGTAGCCGTGCCCTCGGACGGGGAACACAGCAGAGCAGAATTCTTAACCGTTGCAATGCCTTAACGTCACGGCATGGATCCCAGGGTCTGCGCCACGTGGCTTCGCTCCAGGATGACGAAGCGATAGCTGGCCGTCAGTTGCAAGCGTTTAAGCTGCGCCCGCGCTTTTCCCGCTGGCAATGAAATGCGGGTTGGCGAAATCCGCGTCCGTGGCCTGGTCGCGCTTGCCGTAAGCGAGCGGCTTGCCGTCCAGCGTGCGCGTCATGCCGCCGGCGGCCCGCAGCACCGCGTCACCGGCGGCGGTGTCCCATTCCATGGTGCGGCCGAAGCGTGGATAGACGTCCGCCTCGGCGGCGGCGACGAGGCAGAATTTCAGCGACGAGCCGACCGAAACGATCTCGGCGGCGCCAAGGTCGCGGATGAAGGCATCGGTTTCCGGCGTGTTGTGTGAGCGGCTGGCGACCACGGCGAGCGGCATCCCCCCTGTCCGCACGGCGATCGGACGGCGGCCGGTGATGCGAAAATTGGCATCGACCTCGATCGCTTCCGCCCTGCCCGGCCGGCCCGAGAAGAAACGCCCCGTGCAGGGCGCGAAGACGACACCGATCTCCGGCACGCCGTGGCGGACCAGCGCGATGTTGACGGTGAAATCGGTGCGGCGGTTGACGAATTCCTTGGTGCCGTCGAGCGGATCGATCAGCAAGAAGGCGTCGTCGAGATCGGGCGTCGCAACGCCCGCCGCGACTTCTTCCTCGGCCACGCAAGGGATGTCGGGATAGGCGGCGCGCAGACCGGCGAGGATGATCTTCTCGCTCTCGCGGTCGGCTTCCGTCACCGGCGTGCTGTCCGATTTCGTGTCGACGGCGCAGCCTGCGTGGAAGACGCGCATCACCTCGCGCCCGGCATCCAGCGCCAGGCGCTCGAACACGCCGAGCATGGCCTCGTCGTCAGATGCCGCCGCCGCTGTCATATTGGTCTTCGGCAATGTCGCGCTCGTTCAGCCAGAGTTCCAGGGCCTCTACCATCTCCTCGGCCGTTTTGCCGAGCGTCTTCAGATGGATTTCGGGATTCTCCGGAGCTTCATAGGGTGAATCGACGCCGGTGAAATTCTTGATCTCGCCGCTCAGCGCGCGCGCATAGAGGCCCTTCGGATCGCGCCTGGCGCATTCCTCGAACGGCGTGTCGACGAACACCTCGACGAACTCGCCATCCGCCATCAGCTCGCGCGCCACGCGCCGCTCGGCGGCGAAGGGCGAGATGAAGGAGACGATGACGATCAGGCCGGCATCGGCCATAAGCCGGGCGACCTCGGCAACGCGGCGGATGTTCTCGACGCGATCGGCGTCGGTGAAGCCGAGGTCGCGGTTGAGGCCGTGGCGGACATTGTCGCCGTCGAGGATGTAGGTGTGGCGCCCCGAGGCGAACAGCTTCTTCTCGAACAGATTGGCGATGGTCGACTTGCCGGAGCCGGAGAGCCCGGTGAACCAGAACACGGCCGGCCGCTGGTTCTTCAGGTCGGACCGGCCGCGCTTGCCGACATCGAGCGACTGCCAATGGATGTTTTCGGCGCGGCGCAGCGAATGCAGGATCATGCCGGCGCCGACCGTGGCATTGCTGATGCGGTCGATCAGGATGAAGGCGCCGGTGGTGCGGTTCTCGGCGAAATTGTCGAAGGCGATCGGCGAGCGCGTCGAGAGATTGCAGATGCCGACCTCGTTCATCTCCAGCGACTTCGCCGCCTCGTGGGCGAAGTCGTTGACGTTGACGCGGTACTTCAGCTCGGTGACGGTGGCGCTCACCTGGTCGGTTTCGGTGCGCAGGATGTAGGAGCGGCCGGGCAGCAGCGCATGCTCGTCGAACCAGACGATGTTGGCGGCGAACTGGTCGGCGACCTGCGGCCGCGACGCCGGCGCGACCAGAATGTTGCCGCGCGACACCTCGACCTCGTCGTCGAGGACGAGCGTGATCGCCTGGCCGGCAACCGCTTGGGCAAGGTCGCCGCCATGGGCGACGATGCGCTTGACGCGGGACGACTTGCCGGACTTGGCGACGACGACCTCGTCGCCCTGCGAAACCGACCCGGACGCGATGGTGCCGGCAAAGCCGCGGAAATCGAGATTGGGGCGATTCACATACTGCACCGGGAAGCGGAACGGCAGTTCGACCACTGCCTCGTCGACCGATACGGTTTCCAGATGCTCGATCAGCGTTGGCCCCGAATACCACGGCATGTTGCCGGAGCGGCTGGAGACATTGTCGCCGTAGCGGGCCGACATCGGGATCGGCACGATCGTCTGGAAGCCGAGGCTTTGCGAAAACTGGCTGTAATCCTCGACGATCCTGTCGAACACCGCCTGGTCGAAATCGACGAGGTCGATCTTGTTGACGGCCAGCACAATGTGGCGAATGCCGAGCAGCGAGGCGATGATCGAATGGCGCCTGGTCTGGCGCAGCACGCCCTGGCGCGCGTCGATCAGCACGATGGCGAGATCGGCGGTCGAGGCGCCGGTCGCCATGTTGCGCGTGTACTGCTCGTGGCCGGGCGTGTCGGCGACGATGAACTTGCGCTTCGGCGTGGCGAAGAAGCGGTAGGCGACGTCGATGGTGATGCCCTGCTCGCGCTCGGCTTCGAGCCCGTCGACCAGGAGCGCGAAGTCGATGTCGTCGCCGGTTGTGCCGTGCTTGCGCGAATCGCGCTCCAGCGCGGCAAGCTGGTCTTCGAAGATCTGCTTGGTGTCCGACAGCAGACGCCCAATCAGCGTCGACTTGCCGTCGTCGACCGAGCCGCAAGTGAGGAAGCGCAGCAGCGACTTCTTCTCCTGCGCGGCCATGTATTCGCGGATCGAGTCGGTGGGGGCGAGGCTTTTGGCCATGATGTGGCGCATGCTCAGAAATACCCCTCGCGCTTCTTCTTTTCCATCGAGCCGGCTTCGTCGCGGTCGATGAGGCGGCCCTGGCGCTCCGAGGTGCGCGCCGTCAGCATCTCGCCGACGATGGCCTCCAGCGTGTCGGCATCGGACTCGATAGCGCCGGTCAGCGGATAGCAGCCAAGCGTGCGGAAGCGCACCATCCGGTTCTCGACCGCTTCGTCCGGACGCAACTGCATGCGGTCGTCGTCCTTGAGGATCAGCATGCCGTCGCGTTCGACGACCGGCCGTTCCTTGGCGAAATAGAGCGGCACAATCGGGATGTCTTCCTGCAGGATGTACTGCCAGATATCGAGCTCGGTCCAGTTGGACAACGGAAAGACGCGGATCGACTCGCCGGCGGCGATGCGGGTGTTGAAGATCTTCCACATTTCCGGCCGCTGGTTCTTCGGGTCCCAGGCGTGCTGGGCGTTGCGGAAGGAAAAGATCCGTTCCTTGGCGCGCGACTTCTCCTCGTCGCGGCGGGCGCCGCCGAAGGCGGCGTCGAAGCCGTATTTGTCGAGCGCCTGGCGCAACGCCACCGTCTTCATCACATGGGTATGGGTGTTCGAGCCATGGTCGAACGGGTTGATGTTGTCGCGCACGCCGTCCTCGTTGACATGCACCAGGAGGTCGAAGCCCAGCTTCTGCGCCATCTGGTCGCGAAAGGCGATCATCTCGCGGAACTTCCAGGTGGTGTCGACGTGCAGGAAGGGAAAAGGCGGCTTGGCCGGGAAAAAGGCCTTCATCGCCAGGTGCATCAGCACGGAAGAATCCTTGCCGACCGAATAGAGCATGACGGGCTTGGAGAAGGAGGCCGCCACCTCGCGGAAGATGTGGATGGATTCGGCCTCGAGCCGCTGCAGGTGCGTAAGTGCGATATTCATGGACTGTGAGCGTTCTCTCGTGCCATCCAGACCTTGCATCAACGGATCAGGCACCGTTTCTTAAAAACAGCCCGGTTCAAGCTTTGCTTCTGGACATTCGTGCGGGCGTTCTAGCAGATCGTGATTGCGGGGAACAATGCCAGACGCGCCCGCCAGATGGCCAATCTGGAATGAATTTTCCACGATCAGTGCGTATGTGGGAAAATCCTGCCCTACCGCCTGATGCATGGCAAAGAACGGAGAAACTATTGCCTTTCGGGTGACCGTGGACGGCCCGCCGCGCGAAGCTCCCGCTCACGCGGATGCGCGCCGGGCTGCCGATTTGTGATAGGCCCTCCAGCGGCCGCACTATCGGGAATCGGACCCAGCGGCTATACCGGCCACACATGCTGCCCGCGCGCCGTGGCACCAAATAGGCTTCGAAGGTGATCGCGTCCGCCGTCGCGGACCAACACGGCGTCCCAACGACCCCCAGACATTGCGAAACAGAGCATTGAACCCGCTTTTATCCATCAAACGGCACCTCACGCCCGCGCAGATCAACGTCTACTTCTCGATCTTTTGCTTCTTTTGTCCGCCGGTGCTGGGTTCGGCCGTGAGCTTTGTGTTCATCGGCGGCGGTCTTTGGTCAGGGGTACTGCTCGCCCTGAAGCGGCGACGCTTCAATTTCGATCCGCCGATGCTCGCCATAACGGTGGCGATCTATGTCTATTGCGCGGCATACCTGCTGGCGTCGGCCGTCAACAACGCGCTCGGGGCCGATGCGCCGCATCTCGTGGCGCTGGTCACGTTCCTGCTGTTCCCGATCTCCTACTCGACCTGGAGCATAACCGCAAAGGCGACCCTTGCCCGCATCGTCGTGGTCGCCAGCATGGCGGCATGTTTTGGCGCCCTGGTGCTGGCCGTGGTGCAATACTACTGGCTCGGCATGCGGGCCGAAGGCGGGGCCGGAAACGCCATTCCGTTCGCCACGGTCACCTGTCTCGGCGTCATGATGTGCATGGCCGGGGCGCTGTCGGGCATTGAAAGAGCCAAAGGCCTTCTGATCCCGGCGGTACTGGCCGGCATCATTGCCATCCTCTATTCGGGCACCCGCATCATCTGGGTGGCCATACCGGTGTCGGGCATCGCCGTACTCTTGATCAACCGGCGCAGGCTGGAGCAGGCAAGTCTTGCTCGTCTGCTGCTGATTGCCGCCGTGATGTCGCTGGTGATCGCCATTCTCGGTTTCCATATCGTGTCGGAACGCGCGGATTTCCTGTTCAGCGACTGGGACGCGCTTGCCAAGGGCGACCACGCGACGCCGACGGGGTTGCGCGTGGCGCTGTGGCAGATCGGGCTCGGTGCATTCCGGGACGCTCCGATATTCGGACACGGCATCGCCGCCAGCCAGGCGCTGATGAAGCAAGGCTTCCATGACCAGTTCGGCATGGCCATGGGCTTCAGCCATTTCCACAACGGCTTTCTGACCGCGCTGGTGCAGGCCGGGTTGGCCGGAGCAATCACGCTCGCGGCGATCTTCGCGGTCGCCGCATGGAACGCCGCAAAGGTTCTGCGCGTCAGCGCCGATCCGATCGAGCGCTTCGGCGCGACGATGGTCGCCGTCACGGTGATCGTCTACCTGATCGGCGGAATGACCGGCATCCTGCTCGGCCACGATATCCTCGATTCGACTTTCATGGTCTTCGTGGTGTCCGGAACCTACCTTGCGTCGGGGCGCCAACAGAGGCTGCCGCAGGAGCCGGCGGCCGCGATAGCGCCGGCAACCTGACCAAGGGGATGCGAAAACCCGCCATGAAAGTTCTGGTCACAGGCGCGACGGGATTCATCGGACGCCGGGTCGTGAGCCACCTTGCCGATGCGGGGTTCGAGGTGCGCACCGCCTCGCGCCGGCCGGAACGGCTTGAGCGGGCAAGCGGGGCGGTTCTGCTGCCCGGCTTCGATGCTCCCGCCGACGCCTTCCTCGCAATGATGGAGGGAGTGACACATGTCGTTCACTGCGCGGCGTTGAACAACGACCGCGGCGCCAGCGAGCCGGATTATCTGGCCGCGAACGGAGCGCTGACCGGCCGGCTCGCGCGTGCCGCGGCGGCGCTAGCAAGCGGGCGCTTCCTCTATCTGTCGTCGATCCGGGCGGTCGTCGGCCCGGACTTCAGCGGCACGATCGACGAGGCAACGGTCCCTGCTCCGCAAGACGCCTATGGCCGCTCGAAGCGCGACGGCGAGATCAGGACGCTCGACGCCTACCGATCGGCGGGCCGTTCCGACGCCGCCGTGCTGCGCCTGCCGCCTGTTCATGGCGAGGGCATGAAGGGAAACCTGGCAACGCTGATGCGGCTTGCCGATAGCGCCTTGCCGCTGCCGACAGCGGCCCTGACCGGGACTCGCTCGCTGATTTCGACCGGCGCCGTGGCCGGCGCGGTGCTGCGGCTGTTGACCAAACCGACGCCGCTGCGGCCCATTTATATAGCCGGCGACCGCCCGCCCGCCGCGATCTCCGAGATCGTCACCGCCTTCCGGCGCGGTTTCGGACGGCCGCCGCGCCTGGTTGCCGTGCCCGCCGCTCCGATGCGGCTGGCGGCAAGGTTGTTCGGCAAGGCCAAGGCATGGGAGGCCCTGGCGGCAACGCAGATTTGCGATCCGTCGCTGCTTTTTGCGGAGGGCTGGGCGCCGGAAACCGATACGCTGGAGCAGCTCACCGAACTGGCGCGGCGAAGCCGCTCGGGCGACGCTCAAGCGCGATAGATGGTTCCCAGCAATATCCTGAGATCGAGGCCGAGCGAGGCAGTCCGCAGGTAGGCGGCATCGGTCTCGGCGCAAAGCACGGGGGTCGACATGTCGATACCCCGGATCTGCGCGAGGCCGGTCATGCCGGGAAGCGCCGAGAGCACGCCCAGGTCCCGGCGGCGCTCGACCAGTTCCGTCTGCGTGGGCAGGCATGGGCGCGGGCCGACAAGGCTCATTTCGCCTTTCAGCACGTTCCAAAGCTGAGGCAACTCGTCGATCTTGGCCCGGCGCAACGCCTTGCCGACGGCGGTAACGGATTGCGGCGGCGCCTCATGCGTGGGCAAGGACGGCGTTCCTCGGTACATGGTCCGCAGCTTGTGGCAGCGAAATGGCACACCGCCCTGCCCGACCCGGGTCTGGGAAAAGAGCGCCGGCCCAGGCGACGATGCCTTGATGGCCAGCATTGCAACAAGCAGCACGGGCGACGACGCCACCAGCATCGAGGCAGCCACCACAAGATCGAAGGTTCGCTTCGGCCCTTTCAGGGTCATCCAATGCTGCTCCGCGGTCGATGGTCCCAAATCCGGCGCAGCCGAATGCCATGGCCAATGCGCGAGGATCGCCGGGCTTGGCTTCAATAGCCAATCATCGACGCGCCGGACAGGTCTAACCTGCCCGTCCAACTGATTTCGGGCCGGTTTCCCGCGGTGCCTCAACCGGCGGCTTTTCAGCCTCATGCAGTCCCGCCAACACGGCAAGAGCGGCCGCCTTGTCCTGGTCACGTATTGCCGCCTGCAATGCCGTCAGGGCGACTTGAATTCTCGGCCATGACACCACTTCGGCGCGCAGGCCAAAAATCTTGGCGATATCGAGCGCGACGACCTCTTCATTCTCGCCCTGCAGCGTCTCGTGCAGCTTTTCGCCCGGCCTGATGCCGGTGAAGCGGATCGGGATGTCGGTGTAGGGGTTTTTGCCGGCCATGCGGATCATGGTTTCGGCGACTTCGAGGATCGGCACCGGCTTGCCCATGTCCAACATATAGATGGCGTAGTCGTCCTTGCCCTCCCGCTGCTCGGCATCCGCGGCCGACATGATGACGAGATCGACGGCCTCTGCCACTGTCATGAAATAGCGGGTCATGCGCCGGTCGGTGATGGTGACGGGGCCGCCGGCTTCGATCTGCGCCTGGAAGATGGTCGCCACCGAACCGTTGGAGCCGAACACATTGCCGAAGCGCACGGCGATGAATTTGGTACCGGCGCGGCGTCCGCCCTGCCCGACAGCCTGCGTTTCGTGGAGTGAGCTCACGATCTGCTCGGCCGCTCTCTTGGTGATGCCGAGCACCGAGGTCGGGTCCACCGCCTTGTCGCTCGAGATCAAAAGGAACTGCGGGACCCCGCATTTGGCGGCAACCTCGGCGCAGGCGAGCGTGCCGAAGATATTGGTCTGGATCGCGGATTCCCAGTTCTCCTCAAGCAGCGGCACGTGCTTCAGCGCCGCTGCATGGAAGATGATGGACGGCATGAATTCGCTGACGACGCGCGTCATCTGGCGCCGGTCGGTGACGTCGACGATGCGGCTCTTCAGTCGATCGTGGTCCTTTTCGCCGATGGACTGGTCGAGTTGGAAGATGCCGAATTCCGAAATGTCGGCGACCAGAACGGCCTCCGCGCCGAGTTCCAGCGAGCGCTTGACCAGGATGCGGCCGATGGAGCCGGCGCCCCCGGTGACGAGCACGCGTTTGCCGCTGACGAAGGCGCCGATGCGTTCGATGTCGGGCGGCACGGTCGAGCGACGCAGGATGGTTTCCATCTCGACGGCGTCGAGCACAAGCTTGCCGCCTTGCCCAAGTTCCGAGAAGCCCGAGAATTGGACGACGGCGATGCCGCTGTGGCGGGCGACGCGAACAAGCTCCG
Organism: Mesorhizobium sp. M4B.F.Ca.ET.058.02.1.1; assembly: GCF_003952505.1. Lineage (NCBI taxonomy): Bacteria > Pseudomonadati > Pseudomonadota > Alphaproteobacteria > Hyphomicrobiales > Phyllobacteriaceae > Mesorhizobium > Mesorhizobium sp. M4B.F.Ca.ET.058.02.1.1. The sequence continues at coordinate 2,259,751 of NZ_CP034450.1, forward strand.
AATACTCCTCGATCTCGCGTTCGGCGCCATTGCCAAAGATAAGCAGGTCGATATTTTCCGTGCCCCTGGCGTATTCCTCGAGCACTTCGACCAGCCGCGGGCGGGCGGCCACTACCGGAACGCCCTGGATCTGCGTGCCCAGTGGCGCTCCACCCTCGATCGCCATGATGCCGGCGATGGCATATTCGGTAGGTTGCGCGGTGCGCGTGAAACGGATGATCACGTCGACCTCGCTCAACCTGCCGATGAACAGCGCCTGCTTGATCCGCGCGTCGCCTCCGCCATTCCTGCGACCGAGGATGCGCCAACTCGCGCCGTCGCGCAGGAACCGGTAGTAGAGCCTGGGCGCGGAAATGATGGTGAAGGAGACGAGGAAAAAGACGATGAACTGACGCTCGTTGAGGCCGGTGACGGGCTGGAAGGAGCGGAAGGCGAGCGAGGACAAATAGAGGACTACCGTCAGGATTCCGCAGCCCTTGAGGATGTTGAAGAAATCGGGTGTCGAGGCGAATCGCCAAACGGTGTTGTAAAGGCCGCAGTATCTGAACAGCAGATGGGCAATCAGCACGATGACCGCCCAGCAGGCCAGCCCGCCATAAGAGAACGCGTCGAACGACAGCTTCGACTGTGACAAAACCAGGCTGAGCGCCACCGCGATCAGGACCATGATGATGTCCTGAAGCATGATGATAGCACGCCGCATCTTCGGCCGAAGTCCGGACACGGCTTCTACATAGGATGTCATTGGGTAGTACTGAACTCCAGGCACGAAGACATGGCCACTAGACTGGCGCCGGACAGATCATCATCCTGCGCCGATCCAGAGCGCCATTCCCCAGCCCCTTCACCCCGTTATCGCATAGCGTGGAGTTGAGATCATCGCCATATATTTTTTTGGAAGCACGCAGGATTGAATGCCTGCATACTTCCCGTCGGCGACTTGATCTGCTTGCGCGGACTCCGCCGGACTGGACAGTTGGGGGCGCAACATTAGAGTTCGCTACCGCTGGCCCGGGCCGGCGACGGATCCACCGGCATCGCCTTTTGCCTGTCCCAGCAAACGAGACACCACCCTTTGTGCGGACAGCCGCCAGTCCGGCGCCTGCCAGGCGAAGGTGCTCCCGAACCTCGCCGTTGACAGGCGCGAATTTTGGGGGCGTCGAGCCTTGGTCGGATAGTCGCCGGTGGCGATGTCGCGCACCCGCGCGTGCGGCCCGCCGTGCGCGCGGCTCATCTCCAGGATCTGGCGGGCAAAACCGCTCCAGTTGGCCTCGCCGGCTCCCGTCAGATGGTAAATGCCAAAGTCATCAAAATCCCTGTCGCGATCGAGCCTTGCCGCCGCGTGCAGGATAGCGGCGGCGATATCGAACGCCGAGGTGGGGTTTCCCCACTGATCGGCCACCACCGCGATCTCGTCTCGATCGCGGGCCAACCTCAGCATGGTCTCGACGAAGTTCCTGCCGAAAGGGCTATAGAGCCACGCCGTGCGCAGGATCAGATGACGCGGATTGGCCGCCGCCACCGCCTGTTCGCCGGCAAGCTTCGAAGCGCCATAGGCATTGAGCGGCGCGGTGGCGTCGGTTTCGACATAGGCGCCGTCCTTGGTGCCGTCGAAGACGTAGTCGGTCGAAAGATGGATGATGGGAACGCCAAGCCGCGCCGCCGCCCCGGCGACGGCACCGGCCCCGGTGGCGTTCACCGCAAAGGCCATTTCCTTCTCGTCCTCGGCCTGGTCGACAGCGGTGTAGGCGGCGGCAGAGACGACGACATCGGGCCTCGATGCCGCCAGCGCATCAAACACCGTGTCGGGCTGCGCCAGGTCGAGTCGCGGCCGGCCTACGGCAACGACCTCCACGCCCTCCAGCCCGCGCCCGGCTTCAAGCAGGCTGGCAACGACCTGGCCTTCGCGCCCGGTCACGACAAGCCTCACGCCGCGCCCTTCCTGTTCTCGGCCTGGCCCAGCCGCTCGCCGGCATAGCGTTGGTCGCGGATCGGCCCCCACCACCATCTGTTGTCGAGGAACCAGTCGACAGTCCTTGCCAGGCCGCTGTCGAAGTCCTCCGTCGGCGACCAGCCGAGGTCGCGGCCGATCTTGGAGGCATCGATCGCGTAGCGGCGGTCATGACCCGGACGATCGGTGACGAAAGTGATCAGGTCGCGATAGCTGCCGCCGGCGGCGCGTGGCCGTCGACGGTCAAGAAGATCGCAGATCGTCTCGACGACGCCGAGATTGCTGCGTTCCGAATTGCCGCCGACATTGTAGCTTTCGCCCGTCCGCCCCTTCGTGGCGACAAGCTCCAGCGCCTTGGCATGGTCCTCGACATAGAGCCAGTCGCGCACATTGGCGCCGGCGCCATAGACCGGCAGCGGCTTCTCGTCGAGCGCGTTGAGGATGACCAGCGGGATGAGCTTTTCAGGGAAATGATAGGGCCCGTAATTGTTCGAGCAGTTGGAAAGGACCACCGGCAGGCCATAGGTCTCGTGCCAGGCCCGCACCAAATGATCGGAGGCGGCCTTCGAGGCGGAATATGGCGACGATGGCGCATAGGGCGTCTCCTCGACAAACATGCCACCGTCGAAGGGGAGATCGCCGAACACCTCGTCGGTCGAGACCTGATGGAAGCGGAAGCGGCGCTTGCGCCCTTGCGGCAGGTCACGCCAGTATTCCAGGGCCGCATTCAGCATGCGGTACGTGCCGACGATGTTGGTCTCGATGAAAGCGCCGGGCCCCTCGATCGAGCGATCGACATGGCTCTCGGCAGCGAGGTTCATGACGATGTCGATGGCGTCGCGGTGCAAAATCTCCAGCACCGCCCTCTCGTCGCAAATATCGGCGTGGGCGAATTTGTAATTGCGCGCGTTCTCGATCGCGCGCAGCGACGCCAGATTTCCGGCATAGGTGAGCTTGTCGAGATTGGTCACGCGGTAGGCCGGATTGGCGCATAGGTGCCTGCACACGGCCGAGCCGATGAAGCCGGCACCGCCGGTCACCAGGAAATTCATTCCGCTCCCCTCCTCACGCAAACACCTCCGCGGCGGCAAGCACCGGCGCATCAAGGTCCTTGTCCGAAAGCTGGAACCCACCCGCCATTGCCGGCCATTCGATGCCGACGGCAGGGTCGTCGAAACGGATCGACCGTTGATGGGCAGGCGAATAGATATCGGTCACCTTATACAGAACCTCGGTATCCGGCACGAGCGTGACGAATCCATGCGCGAAGCCTTTCGGCACCAGGACCTGATTGCCTTTCTCGGCCGACAGGTCGACGGCGACCCATCTGCCAAAGCTCTTCGAGCCGCGGCGAATGTCGACGGTGACGTCGAGGATCCTGCCTCTGACGACGCGCACCAGCTTCTCCTGAGCATGCGGCGGCAACTGATAGTGAAGCCCCCGCACCACACCGGCGGCGGCGGAATAGGAGCGGTTGTCCTGCACGAAACGGAGATCGATGCCGGCCTCGGCGAAGCGCTGGGCGTTCCAGTCCTCGACGAAATAGCCGCGAGCGTCGTGAAAACGCTTCGGGACGATCTCCAGCACGCCGTCGAGGCCGAGTTGGATGATCTCCAGCACCCTAGTTCTCCGACAACTCGCTGACGCGCCTGCGCAAATACGCGGCGTATTCGTTCTGGCCAAGGCGAGCGGCGCGTTCAAGTACCTTGTCGGCCGTCAGCCAGCCCTGCTCGAAGGCAATCTCCTCCGGGCAAGCCACCTTGATGCCCTGGCGGTGCTCGATGGTGCGCACGAAGGATGCTGCCTCGTGCAGGCTGTCGTGCGTGCCGGTATCGAGCCAGGCATAGCCGCGACCAAGCTGATGCACCTGCAACTGCCCGCGTTCGAGATAGATATTGTTGACTGCCGTGATCTCGAGTTCGCCGCGCTTCGACGGACGGATGCTCGACGCGATGTCGACGACATCGTTGTCGTAGAAATAGAGGCCGGTAATGGCCCAGTTGGACTTGGGTCTATGTGGCTTTTCCTCGATCGTCAAAGCCCTGCCGCCGGCCTTGTCGAATGAGACCACGCCATAGCGCTCCGGATCCTCGACACGGTAGGCGAACACCGAGGCGCCACGTTCGCGCTTCGCCGCCATGCGGCAGAGCTGCGAAAGGCCTTCCCCGAAGTACAGGTTGTCGCCAAGGATCATCGACACATTGTCCTTGCCGATGAAGTCGCGACCGATGATGAAGGCTTCGGCAAGGCCGTTGGGGTGAGGCTGCGGAGCAAAGGAAACGTCGAGCCCGAACTCCGAGCCATCGCCCAGCAACTGCTGGAATGCCGGCAAGTCGCGTGGGGTTGAGATGATAAGGACCTGGCGGATTCCCGCAAGCATCAGCACGCTCAGCGGGTAGTAGATCATCGGCTTGTTGTATATCGGGAGTATCTGCTTGGACACGGCCAGCGTCAGCGGATAGAGACGGACCCCGTTGCCTCCCGCAAGGATAATTCCCTTCAACAGATCCTCCTGGCCACGCCGAACCCCCTTCAGCACCACCCTGCTAAGGTTTCGCACGATGGCTTGTCAATCTCGATGCCCGTCGGCGCCCCGACCGGCCAGGCCTGCGGCCACCCGGCCGCACGCCCGACGACAATCAGACCAGCGGCGCGAGGTTTGTCGGTTGGCAAATCGCGATCCGGTGCTAAACAGCAACGGACCGGCCGCGAAAACGGAAATCCCATGGCCAGACTTCTTGTCACCGGCGGCGCCGGCTTTCTCGGATCGCATCTGTGCGGCAGGCTTGTCGAGCTTGGACATCAAGTGGTCTGCGCCGACAACTTCAGCACCGGATCGAGGGACAATATCCGTCAGCTTCTGACAGTTCCGGCATTCGAGCTGATCGAACATGACGTGACGCTGCCGCTCGACCTGGACGTCGACGGCATCTACCATCTTGCTTCACCGGCAGCGCCCATCCACTACCAGAACGACCCGATCCGGACGACGAGGACCAACGTACTCGGCGCCATCAATATGCTCGATCTCGCCAGATCTCGAGGCGCAAGGATCCTGCAGGCCTCCACTTCGGAGATCTATGGCGACCCGGAAGTGCATCCACAGCCGGAAACCTATTGGGGGCGGGTGAACCCGATCGGCACGCGCAGTTGCTACAATGAAGGCAAGCGTTGCGCCGAAACGCTGTTCTTCGACTACTGGCGCGAGGCCCGCACCGAGATCAAGGTGGCGCGCATCTTCAACACCTATGGCCCGAACATGCACCCGGACGATGGGCGCGTCGTCAGCAATTTCATCGTCCAGGCGATCCGCGGCGAGGCGTTGACAATCTACGGCACCGGCCGCCAGACGCGCAGTTTCTGCTATGTCGACGATCTCGTCGACGGCCTGCTGAGGCTCATGGCATCGCCCGCCGATTTCACGGGCCCGGCCAATATCGGCAACCCGCATGAGGTGACGATGATCGAACTGGCCGAACATGTGCTTCGGCTTGTCGGTGGCGGCTCCAAACTGGAGTTCCGACCCTTGCCCACGGACGACCCAAGGCAAAGATGCCCGGACATTTCGCTCATGCGGGCGGCGCTCGGTTGGCGGCCGCGGGTCAGTCTGGAAGACGGCTTGAGGCAAACGGTTGCCTATTTCCAGCGTCGTTTGGCGACGGCATGAAAAAGCCGGCGGGCAGAGACTGCCAGCCGGCTCCTTTCACTTTGATTGGCGTCAGGCGCGCTTGAGCAGCGACCAGACGGCCGGCACCAGGCTCGCGGCGAGCGCCACCTTGATCAGGTCGCCGACGATGAAGGGCAAGACGCCGAACTGCCGGGACTTTTCCGGACCGATCAGCATCGCCAGCCAGGCGAAGCCCATCGCCATCATGATCACTTCGGCCACCAGCATGGCATTGAAGAGCTTGACCGGATGACGGTCCCAGCCACGGTCGGCGGCCCAGCCGACGATCGCCGCCATGACGACGAAGCCGGCCAGATAGCCGCCGGTGGAGCCGAGCATATAGGCGACGCCGATGCCCTTCTCCGGCGTGCCCTGGAAGACCGGGAAACCCATGGCGCCCTCGGCCATGTAGAGAAGCAGCGTGGCCACGCCGAGGCGCAGGCCGAACGCCGATGCAATCAGCAGCACGGCGAGCGTCTGCAGCGAGACGTCGACCGGGCCGAGCACGACTTTGGTCTTGGCCGACAGGGTCAGGAGCAGCGTGCCGGCAATCGCCAGCAGGAGCTGCGTCGCCAGCCGCGCCGCGCCCTTTTCAGGCAGTGCCAGAGAAACAAGCGGACGCATCGTTGCTGCAAGTGCCATGGTCATCCCATTCAAGCTGTCGCCGACATGCGGCCTCGCGTTTTCCTATATTGGCTTCCGTGTTATGCGGCAATCGCTTTTGCCGTCTCACGGAACGGAGCTTCGCGCCCCATGCCCCTCAAGTTCGACACGCGCTTCGATCCCGCTTACGGCAAGGCGGTGACCGTCGCGCCGGACGTGCAACGCCTCACCGCCAGAAACCCCAGTCCGTTCACCTTTCACGGAACCAATAGCTACTTGATAGGCAGCGAGACGCTCGCGGTGATCGATCCGGGACCTGACGACGACGCGCATCTACAGGCGCTGATCGAGGCGATCGGCGGCAGGCCGGTCAGCCATATCTTTGTCAGCCATACTCATCGCGACCATTCCCCGCTGGCGGCGCGGCTGAAGGAGCGCACCGGAGCGGCCGTGCTCGGCGAAGGCCCACACCGTCCGGCGCGGCCCTTGCGCATCGGCGAGGTCAACCCGCTCGATGCCAGCGCCGACACGGATTTCGTTCCAGATACCGCGCTCGCCAACGGTGCGCTGGTCCAGGGCGACGGCTGGGCGATCAGGACGGTGTTGACGCCGGGGCATGCCGCCAACCACGCGGCGTTCGCGCTCGAGGGAACAGGCATCCTGTTTTCCGCCGACCATGTCATGGCGTGGGCAACTTCCATCGTGGCGCCGCCCGACGGCGCCATGGCCGACTATATGGGCTCGCTCGACAAGTTGATCGAGCGCGACGACCGCGTGCTGCTGCCCGGCCATGGCGGGCCGGTAACCAAGCCGCGCAGCTTCATGCGCGGGCTGAAGGCGCATCGCAAGATGCGCGAGCGGGCGATCCTGGAACGCATCCGTGGCGGCGACCGCACGATCAAGGAGATGGTGGCGGCGATCTACCGCGACACCGACCCGCGCCTGCATGGCGCCGCCGGCCTGTCGGTGCTGGCGCATCTGGAGGACCTGGTCGCGCGCGGCCTGGTCAGCACCGGCGGCGACGCGGCCATTGACGGCATTTTCACGCCGGCCGGCTAGATCTCATTCGGCCGGCGCCGCCCCACTTGCCCAGCCACTTCCTGATCGAGCTCGCCAAGGAAATCGACGATGCGGGCGGCGTTGTCGCCTAGGTCGTGGCGGCCGTAGCGGGAGGCTGAACGCATATCGACAATGACCGTGTTGCCGTCATCGGCGATGCGGATCGCGACATCGGCCGGCAGGCCCAGCACGAAACTCCTGGCCAGCGCGTTGATCGTCACCTCGCTTTGGCCGTCTGTTTCGGGATACGGCCCCTGCAGTTGCCAGTCGCGCCGGTCGAGCACGGTTTCCACCGCGTCGACCACGGTTTCGAACGGCAGATTGTAGCTGCGGCCGGTGACCAACGGATAGGCATCGCCTTGCAGCCGCTGCTCGCCGGGCGTGGGCGGCGAAAGCACATTCATGTCCGCCGTCCGGTCCGACGTGTCGAGCACCGGCGGATCGTCGAGATCGGTCGAAATGTCCCTGAGCGGCGGCGAGGTCGTCGCCCAGTAGGCGGCGACGCCGAAGGGAGCAAGCACCAGAAGCGCCAGCAGTGCGCCGACCGACAGATCGCGGCCGCCGCGATCGCCGAAGTTCCACAGCCTCGACAAGGCGAATCCGGCAAACAGCAGGGCGAAGGCGGCAAGCAGCGCCACGATCGCCAGAACCCACAGGAATACAGGCGTTTCGACGAGGTCGAGGCGATGGCCGACAAGCACGGTCAGGAGCAGGACGACCGAAAAAGCCGCTGTCCGCCGCGACCAGCCGGCGGCGCTCGACGTCTGCCGTTCAGCAACAACAACCATTATCCGCCGCACCAACCCGAACGGTACCTAGAGCGTTTCATCGTTTCAGGAAAGCGAAGGACGCTCTATCTCTTTGTTTTGACGCAATTCCGGACGGAAAACCGCTACGCACTTTTCCTGGAATTTGCTCAGGAGTTTCTTGACGGCTGCCAGAAGCCTCAAAAACATCCATCCCGTCAATCCGTCGGCAAGCGATAGTCCCTGAATTGCTCGCGCAAGGTGATCTTCTGGATCTTGCCGGTGGCGGTATGGGGAATTTCGCCGACGAAGGCGACGTCGTCGGGCATCCACCACTTCGCCACCTTGCCGCTCATGAAGGTCAGGATGTCGGTCTTGCTCGGCTCCTTGCCCGGCTTGCGCACGATGACCAGCAGGGGCCGCTCGCCCCATTTCGAGTGCGGAACGCCTATTGCCGCCGCCTCGGCGACATCGGGGTGGCCGACGGCGAGGTTTTCGAGATCGATGGTCGAGATCCATTCGCCGCCCGACTTGATGACGTCCTTGGCGCGGTCGGTGATCTGCATGTAGCCGCCGGCATCGATATGGGCGACGTCGCCTGTGTCGAACCAGCCCTCGGCGTCGAACTGCTCGGAGCCGACACCGCCATAGTAGGCGCGCGCGATGGCCGGGCCGCGCACCTTCAGCCGCCCGAAGGTCCTGCCGTCCCATGGCAGCGCATTGTCGTCGTCGTCGGTCACCTTCATTTCGACGCCGAAGGGCGGATAGCCCTGCTTGCCCTGGACATCGAGCCTGGCATCGCCCTGCAGCCCGGCATATTCCGGCTTCATCGTGCACAGCGTACCGAGCGGCGACATTTCGGTCATGCCCCAGGCATGGATGACCTGGACGTCGTAATTGTCCTGGAATTTCTGGGTTATGGCGCGCGGACAGGACGAGCCGCCGATGACGACCTTCCGCAGGTGGGGAAGCTTCCTGCCGGTCTCCTCCAGATATTGCAGCAGCATCATCCATACCGTCGGCACCGCGGCACTGAAGGTCACCTTCTCGGTGTCGAGCAATTCATAGATCGAGGCACCATCCATCTTGCAGCCGGGCATGACCAGCTTGGCGCCGATCATCGGCGCGCTCTGGCCGAGGCCCCAGGCATTGGCATGGAACATCGGCACGACCGGCAGGATGACGTCACGGGCCGAAATGCCCATGGCGTCGGGCATGGCGGCGATCATGGCGTGCAGCACATTGGAGCGGTGGCTGTAGAGCACGCCCTTGGGATCGCCCGTCGTGCCCGAGGTGTAGCACATGCCGGCGGCGGTGTTCTCGTCGAAGGTCTTCCAGGCGAAAGCGCCATCGGCTTCGGCCAGCCAGTCCTCATAGGCAACCGCGTTCGGCAGCGCCGTATCCGGCATATGCGCGCTATCGGTCAGTACGATGACCTTGTTCAGCGATTTGACTGCGCCGGCGATCTTTTCCAGGAGCGGCACGAAGGTCAGGTCGACGAAGATCGCCCTGTCCTCGGCGTTGTTCATGATCCAGGCGATCTGTTCGGGAAAGAGACGCGGATTGAGCGTGTGATAGATCGCGCCGATGCCCATGATGCCATACCAGGCCTCGATGTGGCGCGCCGTGTTCCAGGCGAGCGTGGCGATGCGATCGCCGAGCCTGAAGCCGTCCTCCTCCAGCCGCTGCGCCACCTTCAACGCCCGCTGGTGGATGTCGGCATAGGTGGTGCGCACGATCGGGCCCTCGATCGAGCGCGACACGATCTCGCGTCCGCCGTGCTGCCGCTCGGCGTTGTCGATCAGCTTGTGGCAAAGCAGCGGCCATTCCTGCATCAGTCCAAGCATTTGTTCCTCCCCTGCGCTTTTGGCGATCTTTTTGCGCCATTGTGGGACGAACCTGCGGATTGTCCAGCCGTTAGCGTTGAAAGCGGTGCATTCCTTGATGCCGCCGCGGAAACCGCCACAATCCGGCCATCGTCGGCGTTAAATTTCGTTAACGGGCTGTGGGTGCGATTGGCGAATGAAAGAGGTTCGCATGGACACGCAGCTCGACGACAAGGCTCCCGAAGACTTGGCATTCGAAAATGCGCTTGCCGAAAGTCTGACCGATTTGGCGCCGGACGCCAGAACTGTTTCCGAAGATGAATTCGTCGAGGTTGTCGGAGGCGCCTTAGAGGCGGTCGGCGGCACGCTGCTGTTCAAGATGTGCGTCCAGGACGGCGATGAGGCCCAGCATGTCGCGGCGGCTTGCGTCGGCGACGGCGGCAATCGCCAGTTCCTGCTGCTCACCTTGCCGACCGTCGGCGGTGCGTTGAAGGTCGAGACCGCGTCGAGGAGCACCAATCCGGTGGCCGGCATCGCCGCCGCCTATGCCGGGCTGATGGACGTATTCCAAACGGCCGCCTGACAGTTCCAGCGAAAGGGTCGGTTTGAGCGCCCGCCCAGGCGTGGGCTCGGCCTTGCGCCGGCCGCCTGTCCGACACATCTATTGCGGGCGACCTCTCATCTGGACAAGGAGATCCCCGCCAATGGACCAGATCGCCAACCCCGCTCCCGGCTTCCAGCGCAATCCCGCCAAGGTCATTACCATCGAGCCTTATCGCGGCACCGTCACCGTGCGCGCCGGCGAAACGGTCATCGCCTCGTCGAAAAGAGCGAAGCTCCTGTCGGAGCCGCCCTATCCCGCGGTCTTTTATATTCCGTTCGAGGACATCGATTTCAGTCTGTTGGCCAAGACCGGTCACTCGACGCACTGCCCCTTTAAGGGCGACGCGAGCTACTGGAGCGTTCTGCCGGCCGAAGAGACAGGCAAGGACGCGATGTGGGCCTATGAGCGGCCCTTCGACGAGATGACGGAAATCCGCGATCACGGCGCCTTCTATCCCAGCAAGGTGACGATCGAAGCGGCCCCGGACTGAGCGACAAAAGATGAAGCAAAGGCCGGGATGATGCGAACGCGAGATCGCCATCGGACGCGACCTCGACGCATCAATGAAATGGCCTGCGAGTCCGGTCAATGCTGGCCTTTGCGAACGGCCACGATGAGCGCCGACAGGCCGTAGGCCAGCACCAGCAACGGGAACAGGGCGAAGAGATACGCCGCACCCGGGCCGCGCTCGAGCAATACTGTTTTCACATCGTCAGGATCGAACCAGCAGGGATGGACCGATCCATCCGGATAGTCTCCCAGCTTTTGCAGGGAGAACCCGATCCAGCCCAGGCTGACGGCGGAAATCGGCGGAAAAGCCGCCGAGTAGGTCTCGGTGCCGAGCGCCTCGTAGCGGACGGCGAACACGGACTGGTATGTACTCGACCGCGCACTCTTGCCGGTGCCCGGAAAGGCGCGGATGGCCGAGTCGAAGACGGTGCAGGATGTTTCCCGATAGGCCGTAAAGGACCGGAAGTCGCCAACCGCGAGCCCCGCGAAAAAGAGCAGGAAGCCCACCGCGGTGGCGACCGCGAACCACGCGCCGAGCGCCGTCCGCCCGCGTCCTCGCCCCGCCATTCGCGCGACGACTGCCGCACCGGCGACAGCGAAGGCCAGGAACGCGAGCACGACAAGTTGCGCCCGGGTGACCTTCACCGGTCCGACGCGGATTGCGTTCGGATCGGGCGCCGCCGCCAGTTCCGGCGCCGTTTCGAAACGCAGGTACCCTGCAGGCAACGTCGTGATCTCGGTGGCGAGCGGGGCAAGCGTTCCCGCCGCTTCGCGCCGCGTCAGAAGGTCTATCCGGCACTGCGTGGTCGATCCGGCCGAAAATGCCCCCTCGTGCCAGACGAGACCCCGGCTGTCCGGGTCGCGTACCGCGCCGGCACAATCGCCGTCGGCACGGATGAAATAGGCTTGCGGCAGGACGGTCTTGATGCGCGCATAGGCGCTGTCGCCACCGGTGTTCGTCACCGTAACCGCATAGTGGAGAACGTCGCCCGCAACCGCCGGCACGGGCTCGTGGATGGCGTTCGAGGTCGAAAAGTCCGGCGGTGCCGCGCGGATTGGGCCGCACATCACCGCCGTAACCAGAAGCGCGGCCCACCACGCGAGACCAACTAGTTTTCGCAGATGAAGTTCATCCCCACAGAATGTGATCGACAAGAGACACCGCCGACATGGCTCTGTAAAGCCGATTTTGCGGTCCCGTATTTTCCGCCGCGATCACGAGGATTGGCACAGCCTTGTCTGCTGGATCCGGCCAAAGCGCACCCTGAGCGATCAGTCGGTGGTGCCGTCGTTGCCTATGCCGTCGGCATGGTCGAGCCGCACGAAGGTCAGGCCCTTTTGCTTGAGCGCCAGCAGCCCCTGCACCACGCCCTCGCCGGCGGCATGGGTCGGCTGGTTGATATGGGCGATGATGACGTCGCCGTCCTTGGCGGCGGCGATGCGCCGGGCGGTTTCCCTGGCGCCCAGCAGCGAACCGCCGTCGCCGTTGATCGAGAAGCCGGCGACCTTGAAGCCGAGCTTGCGAATCATCGCTATGGCCGAGGGGCTGTATTCGGCGGTGGCGCCGCGAAACCATTTCGGTGCCGGTTCACCGGTCCCTGCGAGCGCCGTGGCGCCCGATTCGACCTCCGCCAGCACGGCATCCGGGCTGCCGGCGCTGCGGATGCCGTAGATCTTTTGCGGCGTGTCGACAGCCGGAACATGGCGGCCGCCGTGATTCTCCAGTTCGAACAGGTCCGGATGCGCGCGCATGATCTCGACGGCGGCGGCGTTGCGCTTCAGCCAGATGCCGGTGACGAAAATCGTGGCGGGGATCCTGTTGTCGACAAGCGCCGAGAGGATGCGCGGATCGGTCTGGCCGCCGCAGGCGTCGAGCGTCAGCGCGACGCGGCCGCTGCCGCCAGCCTGCGGCTTCAGATGCAGCGTCGGCTCGACGAGCGGCGCGGCGCTGGCCGTGGACACGGCGCAAACCGACAGCGCGACCGCGCAAAGATGTTTTCGCAAGAGACGCATGGTCGATTTCCGGGCCGGCGGTCGAAGCGGGATGGTTGCAATATCCAGCCAGAAGACCCGCATCAAGGCGAAAATCGGGACGGCGCACGCGCGAAGGATAACGTCACGAGAATTTGCTTCAGGCGTAACGCGAGAGCGCGTTTGCCGTTTGCTTTTCGGTGCGCGCGAGGATCTCGCGCACGGCCTCGGCAACAGGCGCGACCTCCAGGCGCCAGACGCAGCACGCCTTGCTCGGATCCGTCCGCTTGCAAAAGTCGCTCGCCACGCATTCGCAAGGCATGGAGGGCTGCAGCGAGATGCTCGGCACGCCGACCGGCCCCCAGCGGATCGGATTGGTCAGCCCGTAGAGGCCGACGACCGGGGTTCCCGCTGCGGCGGCCATGTGCATGGGGCCACTTTCATTGCCGAGGAAAAGCCGCGCCTCCTTCAGCAGCGCCAACAGCGTTTCGAGCGAAAGCGCGCCGACAAAGTTGACGACCGGCGAGGCTGTCTTCGCGGCAATCTCGTCGGCCGGCTTGTGCTCGTCCGGGCCGCCGACGAGCACGAAGTCCAGGCTGGTCTCGCGCGCGATGTCGTCGATAACGGCAGCGAAGCGTTCCGGCTGCCACCGCCGGCCAAGAAAGCTCGCTCCGGCATGCACCGCGACAAAGGCCTTTCGCCTCAGATGGTACTTGTCCAGCAACGCAAGCGCGCGCGCTGTCTCCAAAGACAGTGGGCGGATGGACGGCGCTTTTATGCGCAGATCGACGCCAAGCGCCTCGAGTGGTGAAAGATAGCGGTAGAGATAGTGTCGCTCCCCGAAGCCGAACGGCCTGGCCCGTACGTTGGCCGGCTGACGCTCATGCCAGCGCAAGGGCCTTTCGGACGGATGATAGCCGACCCTGATCGGAGCGTTGACGAGGCCGCTGACGATCCGCGAGGTTTTCGAATCGGTCAGGTCGACCGTCATGTCGAAGCGGAACCGGCGCAGCCTGCGCACCATCGAATACAGCTCGCGCCCCCGCTGCAGCGGCGATCCGCGCATCATGGCGCGCCGGAACGTGACGACATCGGTCGCGATGCCGTGGGCGGTGAGGAAGCTGGCGAAACGCGCCTCGCAAAGGAACACGATCCCGACGCCGGGATATCCGAGCTGGAGGTTCCTGGCCAGCGCCGAGGCGAGAACGAGATCGCCGATGAACTTGGTCTGCAAAATGAGAATCGAGCGGACGGGGGCGGTGGATATCTGCAACATCTGTCTCGGGCACCGGAGGATCGGAGACCCTGGAAACTGGGCGGAAACGATGTCGAGATTGGGAGCCGTCACGCGCACGATCGCGTGACTTTGCTTACAAAACCGTGAGGTACGGGCCCCGTCAGCGGTGCCGACGGGCGACCGAAAATCAGCCCCGCGACGCTGCCTTGGCGACCTGAACAGCGGCCTGCGCCGCCGCCAGCCTCGCGATCGGCACGCGGTAGGGCGAGCACGAGACATAGTCGAGGCCGACCTCTTCACAGAAGCGGATCGACGAGGGGTCGCCGCCGTGCTCGCCGCAGATGCCGAGCTTGATCTCGGGTCGCGTCACCCTGCCCTTTTCGGCCGCGATGCGCACCAGTTCGCCGACGCCCTCTATGTCGAGCGACACGAACGGATCCTGCTCGATGATGCCCTTCTGCCGATAGGTCTCCAGGAAGGAGGCCGCATCGTCGCGTGAGATGCCGAAGGTGGTCTGGGTGAGATCGTTGGTGCCGAAGGAGAAGAATTCGGCCGCCTCGGCGATGACGTGGGCGCGGATCGCGGCACGCGGCAGCTCGATCATCGTGCCTGTGAGATAATCGATTTTGATGCCGCTCTCCTGCATGACGCTGGCCGCGACGGCGTCGATGCGCGCCTTGACGTAGTCGAGCTCCTTCACCAGGCCGACCAGCGGCACCATGATCTCAGGCACCACCAGAGCGCCGGCCTTCTGGCCCGCCTGGACGGCCGCCTCGAAAATGGCGCGCGCCTGCATCTCGGCGATCTCGGGATAGGAGACCGCCAGACGGCAGCCGCGATGGCCGAGCATCGGGTTGAACTCGTGCAGGGCCTCGGTGCGCTGCCTGAGCTTATCGGGCGAAACCTTCATCGCGGCCGCGACCTCGGCCAGCTCGGCTTCCGTCTTCGGCAGGAACTCGTGCAGCGGCGGATCGAGCAGGCGGATCGTCACCGGCAGGCCGGCCATGATCTCGAACAGCTCGAGGAAATCCGAGCGCTGCATGGGCAGCAGCTTGTCGAGCGCGGCGCGCCGGTCCTTCTCGGTGTCGGCCAGGATCATCTCGCGCATGGCGACGATACGGTCGCCGTCGAAGAACATGTGCTCGGTGCGGCAGAGTCCGATGCCTTCGGCGCCGAACGAGCGCGCCATGCGCGCATCAAGCGGCGTTTCGGCATTGGTGCGCACCTTCATGCGGCGTGCCGCGTCGGCCCATTCCATGATGGCGGCGAAATCGCCCGACAGTTCCGGCTGCAGCATGGCCACCGCGCCCTTCAGCACCTGACCGTTGGCGCCATCGATGGTGATGATGTCGCCCTTGCGGAAGGTCTGGCCCATCGAGATCAGAGTCCCGGCCTTGTAGTCGACGCGTAGCGACCCTGCGCCCGACACGCAGGGCTTGCCCATGCCGCGCGCCACCACAGCGGCATGGCTGGTCATGCCGCCGCGCGTGGTGAGGATGCCTTCGGCCGCATGCATGCCGTGGATGTCCTCGGGGCTTGTCTCGATGCGTACCAGGATAACCTTGCGGCCTTGCGCCTTGGCGTCCTCGGCATCGCCCGAGGAAAAGACGATCTCGCCGGTTGCCGCACCCGGCGAAGCTGGCAGGCCGACGCCAATGACGTCGCGCGCGGCCTTCGGATCGATGGTCGGGTGCAGGAGTTGGTCGAGCGAGGCAGGATCGATGCGGGCGACCGCTTCCTCCCTGGTAATCAGCTTGTCCTTCGCCATCTCGACGGCAATCCTGAGCGCTGCCTTGGCCGTGCGCTTGCCGGACCTGGTCTGCAGCATCCAAAGCTTGCCGCGCTCGATCGTGAATTCGAGATCCTGCATGTCGCGGTAGTGCTTCTCGAGGCGGTCGGAGATGTCGACGAAAGCTTGGAAGGCATCCGGCATCAGCTTCTGCAGCGACGGCTTGTCGGATCCGGCAGCGATGCGCGCCGCCTCGGTGATGTTCTGCGGGGTACGGATGCCGGCGACGACATCCTCGCCCTGGGCGTTGACCAGAAACTCGCCGTAGAGCTGCTTTTCGCCGGTCGACGGGTTGCGGGTGAAGGCGACGCCGGTGGCGGACGTATCGCCCATATTGCCGAACACCATGGCCTGGACATTGACCGCCGTGCCCCAGCTCTCGGGAATGTCGTGCAGGCGGCGATAGGTGATTGCGCGGTTGTTCATCCAGCTGGAGAACACAGCGCCGATGGCGCCCCAGAGCTGTTCGTGCGGCTCCTGCGGAAACGGCTTGCCGAGTTCCTCCTCGACCTTGGCCTTGTAGAGCGCGATCACGCCCTGCCATTCGAGCGCCGTCAGCTCGGTGTCCAGCTCATGGCCGAGGTTCGCCTTCTCATCCTCCAGGATCTCCTCGAAAACCTCATGGTCGAGCCCCATGACGACGTCGGAATACATCTGGATGAAGCGGCGGTAGCTATCATAAGCGAAGCGGGCGTCACCGGAATCGGCGGAGAGCGCCTCGACCGTCTCGTCATTGAGGCCGAGATTGAGGACGGTGTCCATCATGCCCGGCATGGAGGCGCGGGCGCCGGAGCGCACCGACACCAGGAGCAATTTCGACGGATCGCCGAAGCGGCGGCCGGTCAGCCGGCCGATATGGTCGAGCGCAACCGTAACGTCCGCTTCGAGTTCGGACGGATAAGTGCGGCCGTTGGCGTAATAGGCGTTGCAGACCTCGGTGGTGATGGTGAAACCCGGCGGGACTGGCAGGCCGAGGCTGCACATCTCGGCCAGGTTGGCGCCCTTGCCGCCGAGAAGATTACGGTCGCCGGCACGGCCCTCAGCGGCGCCATCGCCGAAGGTGTAAACCCACTTGGTCATGCTCGCCCTCCAACGGTCGCAGATCGCAGGCCGGCGAAGCCCATGGCCTCGGCTTCGTCCGGTCCGATCCGAGCGATATGATGCTGCACTGCGAAAGGCAAGGCGTCGCCAAAGCCGGCCGGCCGCTACAATCGATTAAGGAAAACCCCTAAAATCGATTAAGCAAAAGCTGCGTCAAAAAGACCGGACGCTTTGACGACGATTGAGATTGACGCAATGCGAGTATCCGGAGCGCGCCATGCAGCCGGTGATAGGTCTCATCATCCGGAATACATTGCAAAATGCGGAGCCGCTAAAATTCCGGCGATACATCCCGGCAGCTCGCGAAATCTTGCGGGTTCGATTTCGTTCAACCGCGCGCGCAAGGGCGCCGGTATGATTTTTTGTTGACAGCGAACCCCACTCCAATATTACCGGCCTGATCTTCCAAACAGCAAAAGAAGAACGATGAAATTCGGGTCGAGCGGCGTCCGAGGTTTGGCTTCGGAATTGGTTGGGAAGCCAAGCGGACTCTATACTGAGGCGTTCGCCTGGCGTCTGGCTTCAAGCGGCTTGCAATCGAGTGGCGCGGTCTTCGTCGGCCGTGACCTGCGCGACAGCAGCCCGGCGATTGCCGACCGTTGCATGGCGGCGCTGGCCGCGAGCGGATTCCAGCCGATCGATTGCGGCGTCATCCCTACCCCGGCCCTCGCTTTTTATGCCCAAAAGCAGGGCGCGGCCGCTCTGATGGTAACCGGCTCCCACATTCCCGCCGACCGCAACGGCATCAAATTCTATCGCCCGAATGGCGAGATCGATAAGGCGGACGAGGCTGCGATAACGCAATATGTCGCCGACAAGTCAAATGTGTACGATCCGCCAACTCTTCCTGAGACGACCTGGCCAAGGCGCCATGACGAAGCGATTGCCGGTTACCAGGAACGCGCCAACGATATCCTGGGGCCGGATTCGCTGTCCGGCATGAGGGTCGGCGTGTATCAGCACAGTTCGGTCGCGGCGGAATTGCTGGTGCGGGTACTTCGATTGTTCGGCGCCGAGGTGGTCCCGGTCGGCAAAAGCGAAACCTTCGTGCCGGTCGATACCGAAGCGGTGGGCGCGGCCACGCTTGCGAAATTCAAGGCCTGGAGCCGTGAGTTCAAGCTCGACGCCATCGTGTCCACGGACGCCGATGCCGACCGCCCGCTTGTCGCCGACGAGAAAGGCGATCTGTTCCGGGGCGACCTGATTGGGCTCGTCACCGCGCTTTTCGTGGCAGCGGATACGGTAGTAACGCCCGTGACCTCCAATTCGGGTATTTCGGATGCCCTGGGTTTCGAGGTGAGGAGAACCAAGGTCGGGTCGCCGTTCGTCATCGATGGCATGGAAGCGTCGTACCGTGGCGGCAACATCGTCATCGGCTTCGAGGCCAATGGCGGCGTCCTCCTGGGATCGGATTGCCTGCTGAATGGAAAGACGCTGGCGGCCCTGCCGACACGCGACTCGCTGCTACCGATCCTTGCCGTGCTCGGCACCATGGCATCGACGAAAAGACCGCTGTCGCGTTTGCGCGAGCTTTGGGACCTTCCGTTCTGCGCGAGTGAGCGACTCGAGAACTTCCCGGTGGAGAGTTCACGCCGGTTGATGACCCAACTCGCCAACCCCGATGCGCTGCAGCAATTCCTGGCTCCGTTTGGCACTGTTGCCGAAATCGATGAAACCGATGGCCTCAGGGCGCGGATGGATAGTGGCGAGATCATACATTTGCGGCCGTCCGGAAATGCGCCGGAATTGCGCTGCTATTCGGAGGCCGCGAGCTATGCCAGGGCGACGGCGATCGTGGCATTGACACTGGAGAAGGCTCGGGCATTCGCATCTCCGGGCACAGAGGGCATTTGATGAAAGTCGTTCCGGTGATCATCAGCGGTGGAGCCGGCTCGCGCCTGTGGCCTGCCTCGCGGCAGTCGCATCCCAAGCCGTTCCTGAAGGTGGCGGACGGACATTCACTGATCCAGCATACCGCGTTGCGCGCCGCCTCGATCAGGGACGTCGTCGAGCTGGTCACGGTGACGTCCAGGGAACACCTCTTCCTCACGACAGACGACTTCGACGCTCTGGAGCCCGTTGTTCCTCAGCGGACCTTCCTGCTCGAGCCTGAGGGCCGCGATACGGCTGCAGCCGTGGCCGCGGCTGCGATCCACGCCAAGGCAATGCAAGGCCCCGACGTCATTCTGTGCATTTTCCCAGCCGACCACATGATCGGAAACGTGCCAGCATTCCTGAGCGCCGTGGCCAGGGCGATCGAGCATGCCGGGCAAGGACGCATCGCGACGCTGGGCATAAATCCGACCAGGCCGGACACGGCCTTCGGCTATATCGAGGCAGACGGCGAAAACGTTGTCCGCTTCGTCGAGAAGCCGGATCTGGAGACGGCCAAGGCCTATGTCGCGTCCAAGCGGTTCTTCTGGAACGCCGGCATTTTCTGCTTCCGCGCGCAGGTCATGCTCGAGGCAATGGCCAAGCATTGCCCCGCGGTGATCGACGCCGTTGTCGCCAGCTACGAGGACAGCCACGTCAGCCGGGGCGAAGGTTTCGCCAACATCGAACTCTCGTCTGAGCATTTCGCCATGGCTCCGCGCATTTCGCTCGACCATGCGGTGATGGAAAAGGCGCAAAACCTGGCCGTCGTTCCCTGCGACATGGAATGGAACGACATTGGATCATGGAACGCGATGGCCGAACTGGTCGCCCCCGACCAGAGCGGCAACCGGATTCGCGGTGACGTTCGCATGGTCGACACCGCGGACAGCTTCATCAGTTCCGACAAACGCGTCATCGGCACTGTCGGCGTCAGTGACCTAGTGATCGTCGATTCCCCGGACGCATTGCTGGTGGCGTCCCGCGACCGCGTCCAGGACGTCAAGAAGCTGTTCGAATCCCTTAAGGCTTCCGGGCATGAGGCGCACTTGCTCCACAGCACCGTGCACCGGCCATGGGGTACTTATACGGTCCTCGAGGAAGGCGAGCGCTTCAAGATCAAGCGCATCGAGGTCAAGCCTGGCCGGCGCCTGAGCCTGCAGATGCATCACCATCGTTCGGAACACTGGGTCGTGGTCAGCGGCACGGCCAAGATAATCAATGGCGACGAGGAACTGCTCCTGGCGACCAATCAGTCGACCTACATTCCTTGTGGCCATAAGCATCGGCTTGAAAACCCGGGCAAGATCGACCTGGTGATTATCGAAGTCCAGAGTGGCGACTATCTGGGCGAGGATGACATCGTGCGCTTTGACGACGTATACGGTCGCGCCTGACAATTTCATTGGCTCGCCGGGCTGGGGCGGGCAACATCGGCAACACGGGCTTGGGTGGAGCAATCATCGGACACATCGAGAGCATTGATGACAAAAACAGCATTGATAACGGGCGTCACCGGACAGGACGGCGCCTATCTGGCGGAACTGCTGCTCGCCAAAGGCTATGAGGTCCACGGACTTGCGCGGCGATCGAGCACGGCCGACGTCAACACGACACGCCTGAAATGGCTCGGTATCGAGAAGGACGTCAGGATCGTCGACGGAAACCTGACGGATCTTTCCGGCCTGGCCCGAACGATGCGCGACATCAGGCCGGACGAGGTCTACAATCTTGCCGCCCAGTCCTTCGTCAAGTCATCGTGGCAGCAGCCGATCCTGACGGGCAACGTCACCGGCATCGGCGTGACCAACGTGCTTGAGGCGCTTCGCCTCGAAATCCCCGAGGCGCGCTTCTATCAGGCCTCGTCGTCGGAGATGTACGGCCTTATCCAGGAGCCAATGCAGTCGGAAACGACCCCCTTCCATCCCCGCTCGCCCTATGCGGTGGCGAAGCTCTATGGCCACTGGATCACCATCAACTACCGCGAAAGCTTCGGCCTGCATGCCTCGAGCGGCATTCTGTTCAACCACGAATCGCCGCTGCGCGGCATCGAGTTCGTGACACGCAAGGTCACGGATGCGGTCGCGCGCATCAAGAAGGGCCTGTCCAGGGAATTGCGGCTCGGCAATATCGACGCCAAGCGCGACTGGGGCCACTCCAAAGACTATGTCCGCGCCATGTGGCTGATGGTGCAGCAGGATGTGGCGGACGACTATGTCGTGGCCACCGGCAGGACGACGACCGTGCGCGACATGTGCCGCATCGCCTTCGAGCATGTGGGACTCAACATCGAGGACCATCTGGTCATCGACCCCGACCTGTTCAGGCCCGCCGAAGTCGAAATCCTGCTCGGAAATCCGGCAAAGGCAAAGGCCAAGCTGGGGTGGGAAGCGACGATTTCGCTGGAAGACATGATCCGGGAAATGGTGGATGCCGACCTTGAACGTCACACCAACCAGCCCGCACGCTAGGTCGAGCAGAGAGCCCTTTGCGTAATGGTCGATAGCTTGACGCATCGCATTCTGATCACCGGGGCAAGCGGCTTTGTCGGCTCGGCGCTGTTACAGCTGCTCGCGCGAGACCATGGCAAGTGCGAGGTGTTCGCCTTCGGCCACGGCAAGGGGCAGATGAACCCGATCGACCTCATGGACAGGAGCGCGGTCGAGGCAGCGATCCGAAAGACCCGTCCAACAGCGCTTGTGCACCTGGCGGCGGTGGCGGCGCCGGCGGATGCGCGCAACGCGCCGCGACATGCATGGGACGTCAACGTGACGGGGACGATGAACCTCGCCGAATCGGCGATGCGCCATGCTCCGGAGGCCAGGTTCGTCTATGTCGGCAGTTCGGAAGCCTATGGAGCATCGTTCCAAAGTGCTGCCGGCCGGCCGGTGACGGAAAGCGAACCGCTTCGGCCGACGACGGTGTACGGCGCCACCAAGGCCGCCGCGGACCTGATGATCGGGCAGATGGCCTATGACGGGCTGCGGGCAGTCCGCTGCCGGCCGTTCAACCATACCGGCCCCGGCCAGTCCGACGCCTATGTGGTTCCCGCTTTCGCGCGCCAGGTGGCGGAGATCGTGGCGGGTAAAAGCGAGCCGGTCATCCATGTGGGGAATCTGGAGGTCGAGCGGGATTTCCTCGACGTCCGCGACGTCGTGCGCGCCTATGCGCGTCTGGCCATGGTCGACGTCGATGCCGAACCGGACTGTGTCTTCAACATAGCGTCCGGACGCCCCCGCAAGATCCGGGATATCCTCGACATGCTTATCGCGCGGTCGGGCATCGATATCGAGGTGCGCACGGATCCGGAAAGACTGCGGCTCAACGATACGCCCTTCGCATGCGGTGATGCATCGAAGGCGCGCGACAGGCTGAACTGGAGGCCCATGGTGCCATTCGAGCAGACAATCGCCGACGTTTTCGGCTATTGGCGGCGGATGTGCGGCGCCCGTTGAATGCACGCAATCCGGGGCGGCCGGCATAGTTTCCCGCGGAGGCTCATCAACTTGATGTCCACAGGGCAATAATGTATCGAACCTCGCACACAGCCGGGCCTGGGCAGGACAAACGATCGGGACATATGCTGCCGACTAAAACGGGCTTCCTTGCAGATGCGTTCGCCGACATAGGCGCGGCGCTGACGAAACATCACCTCGCGACGACTTTCAGCTGGCAGGACGTGGCCCAGCGCTATCGCCGTTCGCGTGTCGGGGTGTTCTGGCTGACCATCAACATGGGCGTCCTGATCGGCGCGCTCGGGTTCCTCTTCGGCACGCTGTTCCGCACACCCCTGGAGGAGTTTCTCCCCTACATTTGCGTCAGCCTGATCTTCTGGGGATTCATCGCGACGTCGATCAACGAGGGGTGCATCGCCTTTGTCGGCGCCGAGGGCATCATCCTTCAGGTGCGCATGCCACTGTTCACGCATGTGTTGCGGACGCTCTACCGCAACGCAATCATCCTCGGCCACAACATCCTGATATACCCCCTCGTCCTGCTGGCCGTCGGGCGCTGGCCGACATGGCACGTCTTCCTGGCGCTGCCTGGCTTTGTCATTTTGTCGCTCAATCTGCTTTGGATCATGCTCATCCTGGCGGTGTTGTGCGCGCGCTACCGCGACATGACGCAGGTGATGCAGAACCTCCTGCAGGTCGTCATGTACCTGACCCCGGTGATGTGGATGCCGCAAACGCTTCCGGACGGCTTCTCGCAGCGGCTGGTGGAGCTTAATCCCTTCTACCATCTGATCAGCGTCGTGCGGGACCCGCTTCTGGGCGAATTGCCGTCCGCGATCAGCTGGATGGCGTGCGTCGTGTTCGCGGTCGTCGGCTGGATGGCCGCCCTCGCCCTGTTTGGCAGCTATCGTCATCGCATCCCCTATTGGCTCTGAACAACCGCTATGGCTTCCATCACATTGACCGGCGTCTCGGTCGAATTTCCGGTGTTCAACGCGGCAAGCCGCTCCCTCAAGAACAGGGTGCTCAGTGTCGCGACCGGCGGCGCGATCGACCGCCGTGGGGATGGCCATGTCATCGTGCGCGGCCTCGAGGATGTCAGTTTTTCCCTGCGGGAGGGCGACCGGATCGGCCTTGTCGGCCACAACGGCGCCGGCAAGACGACGCTGCTTCGCGTCCTGTCGGGCATCTACAAGCCAACGAGCGGATCCGCCTTGATCCAAGGCGAATGCGTGTCGCTCATCAATATCTCGCTGGGCATTGATCCGGAAGCAACGGGCCGCGAAAACATCAGGTTGCGCGCAGCGATGATGGGCATGCGTCCGGAAGAATTGCGGGAGCAGTATGACGAGATCGCCGAGTTCACCGGATTGGGCGACTTCCTCGACATGCCATTCCGGACCTATTCGTCCGGCATGCAGCTTCGCCTGGCATTCTCAACGTCCACCGCGATCCGGCCGGAGATACTCGTGATGGACGAATGGCTTTCGACCGGCGACGAGGATTTCAAGCACAAGGCCGACAAGCGGCTGCGCGAGATCGTCGACACGACCAAGATTCTCGTCCTTGCAAGCCACTCGCGCGAACTGCTGCAGAACAATTGCAACCGAATCCTGTGGATGGAACACGGCCGCGTGCTGATGGACGGCCCTGCCAATGAGGTGCTCCCGGCCTATTTTGGTTGAAGCCCATGGCGCGTGCGCTAGATGTGAGGTCTTGCATTTTTAGGCAATTCCGGACGGAAAACCGCTTCGCACTTTTCCCGGGATTACGCTAAGGCCAATCGACTTTCGGGACCCTAATCTTACGTCGATTGATTTCAGTATCAGATTTAGGGGGCGCACCCATGGACAGCAACGAGCACGGTTGGTGGCGCGGCAAGAAGGCGGCGCTGGTCGTTGCCCATCCGGGGCATGAGCTGCGGGTCCACCATTGGATGGAGACGGCCAAGCCCCTGGTCCTCGTGCTGACCGACGGCTCGGGCCATCTCGGTGTTGGCAGGCTCGACCGCACGGCCGAAGTCCTGGCCGGCGCCGGCGCGCGCCCGGCGGCGGCGTTCTTCGGCAAGATGGCGGACCGGGATCTCTACCGGGCTATCCTGGCCGGCGAAGCGGAGACATTCCAGCAGCTCGTTGACGAAATGATCACGGTTCTCGCCGGCGAAGCGATCGACTATGTCGCCGCCGACGCGGTCGAAGGGTTCAATCCGGGGCACGACGTCTGCCGGCTGCTCGTCAATGCGGCGCTGGCGAAATTGCGCGACCAAGACGGCCGTGAGCTGCCCAATCTCGAATTCCCGCTGGAGGCGGGCGCCCTCAGGCGCGAGACAACCTCGCGGGGCGGGATCGAGCTTCACCTCGACGCCGGGGCGTTCGATCGAAAGCTTGGGGCCATAGCCAATTATCCGGAATTGACCGAAGAGGCCGACCGCCTGCGCGCGGCGCACGGCCTTGCGAGCCTCGGCGTGGAGCGCCTCAGCCCGGTCGACTATCATCTGGACATTTCGGAATGCTCCGAGCAGCCGCCGGCCTATGAGCGTTGGGGCGAGCAGCGGGTCCAAAGCGGCTACTACAAGACAGTGCTGCGCTTCAAGGAGCACGTCGAGCCGCTGGCCAGGCAACTGGCGCCATGAATCCCGGGCGCGAGCGCCGGCAGAAAGTAAGCCAGCAGCTCATCCGCCAAGTTCGATCAGGCGCAGTCCCAGCCCA
Source organism: Mesorhizobium sp. M4B.F.Ca.ET.058.02.1.1 (assembly GCF_003952505.1). Taxonomy (NCBI): domain Bacteria; kingdom Pseudomonadati; phylum Pseudomonadota; class Alphaproteobacteria; order Hyphomicrobiales; family Phyllobacteriaceae; genus Mesorhizobium; species Mesorhizobium sp. M4B.F.Ca.ET.058.02.1.1. Next base: position 2,284,850 of record NZ_CP034450.1, read on the forward strand.
AGCCGTCGTTCATCGCTCGACAGGCCGAGTTGGCGTGGACTTGCCGGATTTTCGATCCGAAGGCCGATGGTTAGATGCCGGGCGAGCAAGGAACCGGGCGGCAGCGCCACCTTCCAGTCTTGCCGCGCCGCGAACAGCCGTCGTTCAATGGACGTTCCGTTGATGAAAAGCTCGGCGGCGACTTCCGAGCGGTGCGCATGAAGGAAAGGCTCCAGAACCAGCCTGAGCGAGGTTGGCGCAGGGCCGTAGGCTATCTCGAATTCGACCATCGCCAGTTCGCCGTCGGTCCACACGCCCCAGGATTCAACCGCGCCGAACCCCGTCAGGCGCACAAATTTTTCGGGCTCGTCCGCCAGCGCCAATGAAACCGGCTCGTTCGCCTTGACCGGTTCCAGCCCGGCCGGCAAGCGCGCCAGCCGCGTCAGAAGCTCCTCGCGCTCCGCCATCCACGGCCATGCCGGCCGCCCCGGCTTCGGCAGCCAGGTCTGCATATGACGCGCCAAAGAGAGGTTCGACGCGTAGCTGGCCGCAGGCGCGGCGCGATGTTGACCGATCGCCTCGCCATAGAGCGACAGGCAGGCGTCCAACCATTTTGACAGGCTTGCCTCCTGGCGCGTTCGCCTCGAGATTTCGGCTGCGTCGGCTGCATCGTAGCGATCGATCTCGGCCGCGATCGCCTTGGGCGAGAGGCGCTGCTGCAGCGCCCGCAGTCCGAAGTTGCGCCGCCGCCATGTATCCCAGTTCTCGGAGCGAGCCATTCCAGCGAGGCCGCGACCGTCGCAAACGATGACCGCGCGGCCGCAGGCCATGGCTTCGAGGGCGCTGAGCGCGGACGCGAAGGCGAGATCGTATTGCGGCAGCAGGGTTTCGGGCTCGTCGACGATGTTGCCTACGGCTTCTCCTATCACATCCAGCTCGATGCCCCGCTTCTCGCAGGCTGCCCGCACCGCGCTCAGATGCTGCGCGTTCTTGGCGAAAGCCAGGGCGCGGCGCGGACGTCCCGGCAGCGGCGGCCCAGGCGCGAAACGGTCAGTGTCGACGGCGTTGAGCAGCGTGACGATGCGGTCGGCCGGAATGCCCGCTTCGGACTGCAGCCGCTCGGCAACCGTATCGTCGACGGCGACATATTTGCGGACATTGGCGAGAAGCGGCGGCGCGCTGTGCCAGGCGACGAAATCGTGGGTGAAGTAAACGATGGGAGCATTCGGGAAGCGCGCCGCGGCGATTGCGGTGACCTGGGTGTGGTTGCCGTGGATGATGTCGACCTCCGCGGCGATGGTCGAGATGTCGTCAGTGACGGGAATGCCGCGCGCCCGGATCTCCTGGGCGATCGGTCCCAACTCGGGCGCATAGACGATCGGCCTGTGCCCTGCGCGCATGAGGGCGAATGCGAGCTCCCGGGTGACGATCTCGGTTCCCGAACGGCCCGTCAGATATATGTTGGCGATCAGGATCGACAGCGGGTGTCTGAGTATCATGGGTAGGCAGACTTCCTTACACGTTTGCGCGGCCTGTCCGGGGGTGCGCGGCGCCCCGCCCGGCTCTATAGCCCATCAATGCTTTTGGATCGCCGAATTCTTTGGCGAGGCCCTTGCACAGGTTGCGGCCCAATCCTCGGAATCCGCCATTGTCGTGGCGTGCACCGCATGCCATACCCCCCAGGGCGGCGGCAGGCGCTTGGCGGAGCTGACGCCAAGCAGCGGCGAGAGTGAGATGTTTGGTTCTGCAGCAGAAGTGCGAACCAAGGCGGCAGCTTTGGAATCCGTGACGTTTATAGATGGCGACAGTGCTCAAGGCTTTGTCGTCATCCCTCCGGACCGTCCCGTTACTGCCGGGACGGGCTGCGTAGAACACGCGCTCGAAATTGCCCGATGAAAAAGAATTTTGAGGAACTATACAAGGCTTTCGAGGATCGCTTTCGCGGTTCGAGGGAACTCGTCAAGGAACGGCTGAAGGTCTACCAACCCCTTTTGGCGCAAGTGCCGCGACAGGCGGAAGGGCCGTGCCTCGCGATCGATCTCGGCTGCGGGCGCGGCGAGTGGCTGGAGGTGCTTGGCGAGGCCGGGCTGGAAGCGGTTGGCGTGGATACGAACGCGCGCATGGCGCAGGAAGCCACCGACCGTGGCCACAAGATCGAACTGCAGGACGCGCTCGAATATCTCGGCGGCAGGCCGGATAGCAGCGTTGCGGTCGTTTCGGCATTCCACATGGTCGAGCATGTGCCGACCGACTATCTGATAGAGCTGCTGGATGAATGCCGCAGAGTGCTGATCGACGACGGCCTGCTGATCCTGGAAACGCCCAACCCGGAAAACATCTCGGTCGGCACGCATACTTTCCATCTCGACCCAACGCACAAAAGCCCGCTGCCACCGGCTCTGCTCGAATTCCTGGTGGGACAGGCCGGCTTCGCCGAAACAGCGATCCTCAGGCTGAACGGCGCGCCGATGATCGAGGCAGGGCCGATCGAGCGCAGCCTTCATCTCATGTTCGAGGTGGCGCGCGACTATGCCTGCCTGGCAAGAAAGCGTGCGGCGGAGGGATCCGAGGCCCTCGCGGCATTTGTAGGAACCGCAACGCAGCAGCCGCCCGCCGACATGGCACAGATCAAGCAGTGGCTCCGTTCGGCCGATGACGAGATCGTCAGCTTGTCGGACGGCTTCAAGGCGACGATGGCCTCGACTGCGCAGCAAATTCAGCAACTGACCGACAATCTCGCCGCCCAGTCGGAGATGATGCGTGCGGGAAATACGGCGCTCACGAACACGGTTGCCGCTCTCGGCAAGCAACTGAAGGACATCATCAAGGACAGGGCCGTGACCGCGCGCGACGCGGAGATCGAGCGTCTTCGCCAACAAATTGCCGAGCAGGAAATCGCGAGCAGGGAGCAGGTCGGCTCCAAGGAAGCCTCCATCCAGGAACGGGACGCCGAAATCGCCCGCTTGCGTGACAGGGAGACGGGGCTTGCCGAACAGGTCGAGCAACTGTCGAGCCTGACGGATGCCTTCAGGAATTCGACGTCGTGGAGACTTGCGGCTCCCTTGCGGGGGATGAAGCAGCTGTACCGTACAGTTCTCGGGCAGCCGAGGGACCATGCCTTTCCCGGCGCCCCCTTCGCCGACCCGCCAGGGCAAACGCCAGGCTCGTGATGCAACATGGCCTGCTGTGGTTGCGCCGAAGGCCGCGCGCCGCCGCGTTCGTGCAGCGCATGGTCAGAATTGCCCCGCCGCTCGAGCGCCGCCTGCTGACCTTCGCCCGCACCAATGGAGGCTTGGTGACCATAGACACAGGCTGGACGCTCGAACCCGATCCCGCTGTCCTGCAGGCCTGGAGCAAGCGTCTCAGCTCCGGAATGTCGACATGACCAGCGAGCCATTGAAGCTGTGGATCGACGGCCAGTGCCTGCAGACGCATAGCCGGATGCGCGGCATTGGACGCTACGTCCTGGATCTGCTGCGCAGTCTTTCCACCCATGAGAACGACATCGAACTGCAGGTCTCGCTCAATGCCGCGATGGCCGATAGCGCAATGGCCGCGCGGTCGCTGCTTGCGGACATCGTTCCGGCGGAGCGTATTCACGTCTGGCACGGGAAAGCCGAGGGGGGCGAAGCCGACTTCGGATTCACGCCATGGCGCAAGCGCAGCGAAATAGCCCTTGTCCACCACGTCAATCAACTCAATCCGGACGTCGCCCTCTCCGCCAGTCCTTTCGAGGGTGCCCTGGACCCCGCGGTTCCCTACCTCGGCGGCCCCCTGGCGACAGTCAGAACGGCGGCCATATTCTATGACGCGATCCCGTTCCGGTTTCCCGACAAATATATGCGGGACCCCCGCCGGCAGGAATATTTCAATCGCCGCCTCTCCAGCTACAGGGACTTCGATCTCGCTTTCACGATTTCCGATTTTTCTTCCGGCGAATTGCGTCATTTCGTCAATACGACAAACGACCTGTACATCGGGACCGGAATATCGAACAGGTTCGTCGAGCTGATCGACGACAGCACGGAGCGCAACGATATCGCGGGCGAATACCTCCTTTACGTGGGCGGATTCGACTGGCGCAAGAACATCGCCATCGTTCCGGCCGCCTTGTGCATGATCTCCAAACCGTTGCGGGAAAAGCTGAAGTTCGTCATCGCCGGCGACGTCGGGCCTGTCGAGGAAGGCGAGTTGCGCAACGTATGGGCATCCTGTGGTTTGCCGGCCGACGGGATCGTGTTTGCCGGCGCGGTCGATGACCGCACGCTGGTTGGCCTCTACAAGGAGGCTCTTGCCCTGGTGCAACCCTCCTTCATGGAGGGTTTCGGACTGACGGCGCTGGAAGCGATCGCCTGCGGAACACCCGCGATAGCGGCCAGGGCCGGCGCGCTTCCGGAAATCGTCGGGGATGACGCGCTGCTCTTCGATCCCGCATCGCCCTCGGACCTCGCCGAAAAGATCGAAGCCGTCGCTGTAGGCAAGCCCAACACGCGCAAACTGAAGGAGCTGGCGCGGGACAGGATAGACGCTTTCAGCTGGAGCCGGGTTTCGGAGCGTGTCGTTGAGGGTCTGCGAGGCCTGGAACGTCGACCGGCACCGCCGCCGCGGTTCGGATTGGTCGAGGCACTCGCGGTCAGGAAAGATGAAGAGCGGGACGTCGCGACCTTGATGGCGCTCGCCGAGCCCGAACTCATCAGGCCGAGGCTGCTGGTGGATGCGAGCTCGACACTGATCGACGACGGCAAGAGCGGCATTCAACGGGTCGTTCGGCGGATCTGCGAAAACATGTTTCCGCGCCGAGCGAAGAACGAGGGCAAGTACATCTCGTTCTGTGACGACGAATCCGGTTGGTATTTCGCCCGGGAGTGGACCGGACGGGCGCCGCCCAAGCAGCCGTCAACCAGACTCCTGCCCCAGGCCGGCGATACGATCCTGATGCTGGACAGTTCGTGGATCTACCACACGCTGCATCCGGCATTCCTTCGCCCGGCCCTGATCAAGGGCGGCGAAGTCATTTCCTGTCTTTATGACACGGTTCCCCTGCGCTCGGCCGCCTTTTGCCATGAGGGCATGCCGCCCGCCTTCAGCGCATGGTTTCAGACGGCGCTGGCCTATTCGACGGGCTTTGTCTGCATCTCGCGCGCGGTCGCCGACGAATTGCTGGATCTGCTCGCGGGCATCCGGTTCCCGCGCCCGATGAAAGTCGGCTACTGGCAGCTTGGCGCGGACTTCGCCAAGGGGCCGACCGCATCCAAGCCGGCGCGCGCGAGCACAGGCGCGATGCGCCCCCGTTTCCTGATGGTCGGAACGCTGGAGCCGCGCAAAGGCCATCGCGTTGCGCTGGATGCCTTCGAGGCGTTGTGGGCCGACGGTTTTGACATCGAACTGATCATCGTCGGGAAAACCGGGTGGGGAACGGCGTATCTCGACGACCGCATCAGGCGCCATGCGGAGTTCGGCAAGCGCCTGCATCTGCACTCACAGGTCGACGATGGCGACCTGGCCACGCTTTACACTGGTTGCGACGCGCTGATCGCGGCCTCCTTCGCCGAAGGTTTCGGCCTGCCCATCGTCGAGGCGGGCCATTTCGGCAAGCCGGTGATAGCCAGCGACATTCCGGTGTTCCGGGAGGTGGGCAAGGGCGCGGCCGCCGCGTCCTTCTTCGAAGCCGGCTCTGCCGCCGCACTTGGCGTGGCGGTCAAGGACTTCCTGAACAGCACAGCCACGGCCAAGACCGGCGATGCCTCGTGGCCAACCTGGTCCGAGAGCGCCACACAGCTCGAAGATGTGGTCGTCGGGCAGAAATGGTACAAGCTCTACGAGCCGAAGGATCCAAGACCCCTCGCCCTGCGGACCGATCTCGGCACCACGCGGGTTATGGCGCCCCTCGAGGAAGAACAGCGCGCTCACCGTCTGGAGTTCGTGGAGGGCCCCTGCGCGACCGATGACGGCGCCGCGTTGAAGATCGTCGTCAATGTGACCAACCTCTCCGACACGGTCTGGTCGAGTCTCTGCGCAGCCGACGGACAGCTAGGCGTCACGCTGAGCTACCACGCGCTCGACGCTGCCGGCCAGTCAATCCAGTACAACAACGCGCGCACCAATATCCCGTTCGTTCTGGTGCCGGGCGACACGATCTACCTGGCTGTGAATGTACCGATGTCGCTGAAAAACAGCGGCACCGAATTCGTCGAAATTGAACTCGTCCAGGAGGGAAACTGTTGGTTCGGCAACCCTCTTCGCGTGGCGTTGTAGTCGGCTCACAACCACCAACCTCGGTCAGCACGATCATTCTGCAGGTCACTTGTTTGTCGGCCCCAGCCAACGGCAGCCAACAGCGTCGAGACGGATAACTTTGCGGCCCCTGAGGGTTGGCTGGCGCCTGTCATTGTGTTGGCTGGTCGTTCATGCCATTCGAAAATGGTGACCCGGAAAGCGGAGTGGCTACAGAGCACATGTCGAACAGTCTGAAAACCCTGCTGGCGGGAGTTACCCTTTTTCCGCTGGTCCTTGTCGCCAATGGCGCAATTCCTGGCTACATGAGCCCGACTGCGGGACAGGCGTTCTGGCTTCTCGGGTTCTCGAAGTCGTTCGTAAATTTCGGATCTTTGCATGCTCACAATTTCGGGCTTCCGCAGCCGGCAGCGATATCCTTCGGGATGTCAGCCGCACTTCCTGCGGCAGTGTTGTTAAAAGCAGGCGCGTCGCCAGCCAACGCCTATGCGGCGGTGTTCGCCATGTGGCTTGCGATAGCCTTTGCGGGTGCATTCTGGTTCGCTAGGTACATCGAGGCGGGACGACCGGCCTCGCTGCTCAGTGCCTTGATATGGTGCACATTCCCAATCGTCTGGCAGCATAATGGCTACTCGGCGGTGGCGCTCGGAATTGCCTTGCTGCCCCTCTATTATCTTGCCGCGATAGCGGTTTTGATCGGTCGGCTCTCTGCTTGGTCGTGCCTGGCCTTTGTTGGTGCTGCTTTCGTGGCGGTGTTCATGGACGGCTATACGTTCATGATGTTCGCTTCTGGCACCGCTTTGATGCTTGGGTGCACACTTGCCAGCCGTCGTCACAATCTGAAGATGGACCTGCTGTACCGCGCCCTCATCATCGCGTTCGCGTTTGGAGCATCCTACGTGGCCTACTCCTTTTACGAGGGAACTCCGACATTCGCCACGGAACAGATTGATGGTTTTCGAGGATGGGGCGCGAACCTGGAATTCTTCTTTGTGCCGACATATGGCGTATTGGCGATCCCTGACGTGCTCGGTCTTAGCGCAGCGCGGGCGCAGGATAACTATTTCGGAGATGCATCGACGTTCGTTTCGACGTTCTGCGCTGGGATCATGATGGTAGCGCTCTACGGTGCGCTCACGCTCAAGGGGAGAAAACTCTTCCTGCTGGCCTTTGGGCTGATGGCCATAGCTGGGTTCTATATGGCGCTTGGCCCAACTGTTAAATTTTTGACTTATCGGCCTGCGGACGCCAGTCAACTGATGCCCGCTTTGTATGGTTGGTTTGAAACCGGAAATGCGTGGATTTCAGAATATCTACCCGGATTCAAGATCATGCGAGCCAGCTATCGCTGGACGGCTCTCGGAATGTTCGGGTGCTGGGCTATCTTTGTGCTGATGCTGGCAAGCGAGAAGTTGTCAATGAACGCTCGCGCCGCTCTGCTGCTGATTTTGCTGGTCTTCAACATCCCCAGCAATACGCAACTGGATGAATACAGGCACTTCCGAAACGTCGTCAACGACTTGACGGATGAAATCGCGTCATGGAAACCGCACTTTCACAAGGGCGAGAGGGTGGCGTTTCTGCCGTACGGCAATGACTTCCTAATCAACTACATCGCAAGCGAACTGGACATTCGAGCCTACAATGTGGGGGGAGATAAGAACCTTGCATACGCCATTGGCAACTGGCCTCGAGAGATGACCGACTTTGAGCAAGGCAAGGTAGCGCCTGAGTTCGCGATGAGAGTGAGGGCCTTTCTTGAGAGCGGCAAAGTCGATGCCGTCGTCCTCCCATACATCAATCTGCTTTGGGCGGCTCATGATTGGCCTGCACCTGATGAGCGAGAAAAGGAGCTTTCCCCCATCGCCATGGCACTAGACGCCGAGGACAGATACGATGTGGATTTAATGCCGCATTACGCTGTCGTCCGCCTTGCGCACGGACTCGACCCGGCTGGCACTTTGTCGGTGTGGAATGCGATGCCTCCAATCGATCTTGGCAAGCCGGCAAATTTCGTGAGTGGAGAGATTGGCGAAAGCTTTCTCGTCGGACGCGGTTGGTACCGGCCCGAACCTCTTGGGACCTGGTCTCGCGAGAAGCAGGCATCAATTTTGGTCGACGTGACAGACATTCCGGACGGTGGGAAATTGAGCGTTAGGTTTTCGGTCTTCGCGCCGGGAGATGCCTGCACAAAGGTGGAAATTCGCAGCGGGACGACTGTAATGTTGGATCACAAATATTGTGGTGTTTCCGGCATGATCTCCGTCGACCTTCCGGCAACTGGTTTCGCGAACAATGGTCAATTGGATTTCCTTGTTGACCAGTTGCGCTCACCTTCTGCATATGGGAGTGGCGATACTCGAACGCTCGGCGTTCTTCTTCAATCTTTGGCTGTGGTCAAGTAGGCATGTCTCTGCGATCGCAGTGGATATCTAAGAAGGTTGGATATTTCCGAGTCGCTTGCCCAGACTGTTGAACCTGTTGTCTGGCCGAATCTGTCGCACCTATGCGCGCATTTCGAATCGGGAAAGCGCGATCTAGCCTCTAGCAGGGCTTAGCCAGCCTTGTACGCCATCGACTGAAATCTGCGGGCACCCCTCGACCAGCCGAATAATTGCCGGGCGCTCCATCTCAAGTTTCCAACCATGGCTCAGGAGGATGCTCATGATCCGTCCCTCGATCTGGCGGGAATGTGTGCCGATGACGATGTAGCGGACAAATCTGTTGAGGTCGGCAATGGCGGCATCGATAAAGTCGGCTTCGCCGCCCTGGATATCGATGTGCAGGAGATCAACCGGCTCGTCGCTGACGATCTCGGCCAATGAGAAGGCGGAAAGTTGCTGATATTGCCCGGACGCTGAGGCCTCCTTGATCTGTGCTGCGGTCGCACTCAGGATCGGCTCCGAGCCCCAGGACGCCCCGGCATTTTCGACGACCGGAAAGAGTGCCACGCCCTTTTCAGGGGCTGCGACACCGTGGATGATACGGAACTCATTGCCGGAGAAGCCATTGGCCGCCATCGCTTCGTGGGCATAGGCGACGTGCTCGCTGTCGCCTTCGATGCCGATCAGTTCGACGGCGAGTGCCCTGTTGCGGGCTGCAACCCCGGTATTGTTCAGCCAACACCCCCAGCCACACCCCAACTCCACCACACGGAAGCGTCCTGAAGCCAAATCAACGGCCCTGAGCGCTGCCGCCCATTCCGCAATGTCGGCATGCCAATTGGCAGGGATCGGTATCGGCTCGATGGTGCCGGCTTTGCCATCGAGAATGCCAGGGAAAAACCTAGGGGCAACTCTGACGCCGAGAAAGTTCGTGACGTAAGACGGATCCGCGGTCAGAGCGTTCCGAGCGTGATTGTTGATAGTGCCGATGGCATCGAAGCTACAGTTGTAGTGAAAGAATACGCTACCTGGTCCCGGCTGCTCGGACGTTTGCAACCGCTCGTTTTCCCGGCGCAGGATGTCGCGCTCCGCCAAAAGATTGTCCCGATCCTGCCACAACCTCTTGATCTGCGGTATCTTGAGTGCCGCGGCTTTGAGCATGTCGTCTCCCCTATTCAGTTGCGCCTTCAGCGTTGGTCATCAGCTATCCGACAAAATCTGCCGGCGATCAGTCCGCCGGAAAAGAAGAGAAGATCGCCGAGGATGGTGACCACCCGCCCGATCACCACCGCTAGCAGGATGACCGCACCGGAACCGAAGCCTCCAAGCAAAAACAGCAGAACCGCTTCCCTGACGCCGATACCGGCCGGCGCGCCCGGCGTCACCATGCCCAACAGCCACGCCAGCACATAGGCGCCGGCAATCGCCGGATGCAACCCGAATTCGCCGGAGCCGCCAGCAAGATCAAAGACCAGGGCAAAAACCAAGCCCGAAAGCGCGAGAAAGGCGACATAGAAGATAGCCGCCATGCCAAAGTCCGGACCGGCAAAGGTGACCAGCCAAAGCGCGCTGGCCATCGCCACGATGAAAGAGGTCCAGCCGAGCCATGCCGGTGCGCTGGGTGCGATCAGCGGTAGCACAAGCGGAAAAAAGAGGGCTCCGCCGATAGTGAGAAAGGCCAGTTCGTAGACAGTTGATTTGGCGAGCGGACCGTTGCCGATACCGGCAGCCACACCGATAGCCTGCCGACCCGCAAATTGGAAAATGTTACCGGGAACATATTTAGCGAATTGCGAGATCGCGTAGGCGTGAATCGCCCAAGATCGCGAAACCGGTGTCTGGAGATGGTGCAACAGCTTCTGCCAGCCGAGAGCCAGCAACAGGTTCGACGCGCCATATAAACCAGCCAGGGCTGCAATTGCGAGATAGCCGCCGGCTCCCAGTCTTCGGAAATCGATCTCACCGGCGTAGCCTTGAAGCCTGATCCCGACGAAGAGGACACCGGCCAATCCCAAGAGAGCTCCCGTGCGATTGAGCCAGGTCTTGGCGCCCGGGCCGAGCGCCATCGTCAGCGCCTGTTCTTCGATTTGCAATGAAGCATGGTCCACGGCAGTGGCGACAGTGTCTCGGTGACATCGAAAAACTGCGACACCAGCGAGACGATGCCGCGCTGCGACCAGTGCTGTAGATGGCCGGGCGTGTTTCCCAAGGCCGAGACGTATTTGCCACGCGCGAGATTAAGCACGCGCCAAAGCGGCTCGCGGGGTACGCTGAGGATCAGGTCCGACCTGACGATACGCTGCAGCGCTAGCAACGCCTTCTGCGGCTCCTCGAGGTGCTCCATTACTTCGCAACAGACGATGAGATCGGCGCTGTCGTGTTCTGGGGTCACATCATAAATGCTGCGAACCGTGAAACGCCCATGGTCCATACCCTGTCCGCGCGCGTTTTCCTTTGCCATACCGATAACTTGGGCAGAGAAATCGGTGCCTCGCGCATCGATGCCCTGCCCGAGCCAACGCATGATCCAGTAGCCTTCTCCACATCCGACCTCGTGGATGGTGGCGGGCCTTACCTTGGCCACCAGGCCGGACAACGCCCCTTCGAAGCCTTGCACCATCCGGCGGGCGATCGGGTTGCGCGTGCCGTATTTGTCATAGGTGTTGCCTATGACAATGCCATCCTCCGCCTGCCCGCCAGCTACCTTCATCTGCCTATCCTGCTTTCCTGCTGGACCGAGCCGCGGCGTAATTGCCATTCTCTCCCTGGGTCGCCCGCTGCGTATAGCGGATGTCCTCCAGCAGCTTGCGGTTGGCCGCTATCACATCGGCCAGGAAAGCGACGAGAAGGCACTGGAAGCCCATCGACATCAGCGCGCCCGCAAGGATCACCGACTGTATATGGCCGGTGCCCGTTCCGGTCAGGTAGAAATAGAGGAAGCGCAGGCCAATCAGGAAGCCAAGTCCGAAAAGCAGCGCTGCGGCAATGCCGAAGAAGCGGGCAGGCTGGTAGATGACGAAGATGCGCACGATGGTGAACATCGAACGCTTCAGATAGGAAGGTATGCTCTTGACCAGCTTCGATGGCCTAAGATCGCCATTGACGCGGATCGGCACCGAGACCACGCGCATGTTCTTGCGGCCGGCCTGGATGATGGTTTCCAGCGTGTAGGTGTAGTTGTTGAACACGATCAGGCGCTGGGCCGCGGTTCGCGAGATGGCGCGGAATCCGCTCGGCGCATCCTGAACGTCGGTGCCGCTGCTCACCCGAACCACCCAACTGCCAAGCTTTTGCAGCAACTTCTTGGCCGGAGAGAAATGTTCTATCTCCGAAATCGGCCGAGCGCCGATGACCATGTCGGCGCGCTCCTGCAGGACCGGCAAGGTCAGGGCCGGAAGATCGGCGGCGTGATATTGATTGTCGGCATCCGTGTTGACGATGACATCGGCGCCTTGTGCCAGACAGGCCTCGATGCCGGTCATGAAGGCGGCGGCAAGGCCACGATTGCTGGTGTGACGGACGACATGGTCGACGCCGTTTTCCTCGGCAATCCTGACCGTTTCGTCGGTGCTACCATCATCGATGATCAACCATTCGACACTGTCGAAGCCTGTGACGGTCCGCGGCAGATCGCTCAGCGCTATCGCCAGTGTTTCTGCTTCGTTGTAACAAGGAATCTGGATGATCAGCTTTGGCAGCAGCTCGCCCTCGAAATCGGGAGGTTGACAGAGTGCATCTATCATCCTGAGGCTGAGGCGCAAGCAGTTTTCCCCCACCCGAGACTTGTCCTCCCGCTTCGTGTTGCCGAATTGGCGGGATGTCTGTTAGGGGCTAGTGTCGCGACCGTTCCGAGCAGGTCGCGCTTCCAATCGCCCGTCTGCTGCCCACGGCAATATCCGGATGCTTCGCTCAGTTCATTTCCGGGAGAAAAGATTGAGAATCGGGGTCGATGGCAGGAACCTGGGATCGGCCACCGATGGCATCGGCAGGTTCGTCCACAGTTCGATCAAGGCCCTGTCGGCGCTCGGTGCCGAGGTCTTTGTCTACGCTCCCGGCCAGGTCAACCCCAGCTACGATATCCCGAGCGGCGTGGCCTTGCGGACCGCAGGGTTCAGGTCCCTCCCCGCCCGCGCGCTGTGGGGGCAAGCCATCCTGCCGTCCTTGGCCTCGCGCGACAGGGTGGATGTGTTCTGGGGGCCGGCTCACCGCTTGCCCCTCATCCTTGCCGAGCGGATCGCCCGTGTCGTCACCATCCACGATCTTGTCTGGGTGCACGCGCCGGAGACCATGCGCGCCCGGACCCGTATCGGCGAGCGCCTGCTGATGAAACCGGCATTGCGAAGAGCCGATAGGGTGGTGGCAGATTCGAACGCCACGGCTACCGCCTTGACGACGGAGTTCTCCTGGCTGCGGTCGCCGATCAGTACAGTCGCCCCCGGCACTACGTCGCTCCCCGCCCCGGGCGGCTTTTCAAGCCTGGAGCAGGTCGGCATCACCAGGCCTTACGCGCTTTTCGTCGGCACGCTCGAGCCGAGAAAGAACCTGGGCAGGCTGATAGAGGCTTACAGCCTGCTGCCCGCCAGCGCCCGGTCTGCCTGCGACCTGGTCATCGTCGGCGGCAGTGGCTGGAAACAGACGAGCCTGGCCGACGACGTGCGCCGCGGCGGGCTCGAGATGAACGTCGTCTTCACCGGGTTCGTGGACGACGGGATGCTTGCAACGCTCTATGCGAATTGCCTTTTCCTGGCGATGCCGTCCCTCTATGAGGGTTTCGGCTTTCCGATTGTCGAGGCACAGTCATTCGGCAAAGCGGTCCTGACGTCCAACACATCCTCGATGCCGGAAGTCGCCGGCCACTGCGCCATTCTTGTCGATCCGAACGATCCCAGGGCGATCGCCGACGCGTTCGGCCGGCTTTGCAGTGATGCGCAATTGCGCCAGGCGATTGCGGCCGGGGCGCGCCGGAATGCCGAACGTTTCAGCTGGGAAAATCACGCCAGAGGCATGCTCGACATCTTTGAACAGGCCATCGGACAAAGACGAAGGACCGTGGCTTGAGAGTCCTGCATTTTTTCAAAACCTACTGGCCGGACACTTTTGGCGGCGTCGAGCGGACGATCCATGCCGTCGCCCAAAGCACGTCCCGTCATGGCATCGAAACGGAAGTGCTGTCGCTCAGCCGCACGCCCGACGAGGCGACGCGCCCCCTGGACGAACATATGACCACAAAGGCGAAGCTGGATTTCGAGCTGGCGTCGACGGGGTTCTCGCGCGAGGTTTTCCGCAAGTTCCGGGCTCTGTCGGCCAAGGCCGACCTGATCCACTATCACTTTCCATGGCCGCTCATGGACGTGGTGCATTTTCAGTCCCGCCACGGCAAGCCGGCGCTCGTCACCTACCATTCCGATATCGTCAAGCAGCGACTCATCCTGCCTTTCTACCGGCCTTTGATGATGCGCTTCCTGGGCGATGTCGACGCCATCGTGGCGACATCCCCGGACTACCTGCGATCGAGCCCCATTCTTGCGGCATTCAGAGCCAAGACGAAGGTCATTCCCATCGGCATCGACGAAGGCGCCTACCCCTCCCCTACAGATGCCGACAATGATTGGTGCCGGTCGACAATTCCGGGGCCGTTCGTGCTGTTCGTCGGCGTCCTGCGTTACTACAAGGGACTGGATGTCCTGATTGAGGCCGCCGGCCAAGTCCGTTGCAAGATCGTCATAGCCGGCTCGGGGCCCATTGAAGCGGAGCTCAGGCTGCAGGCCGAAACGCTGCGCTGCGACAACGTGATCTTCCTTGGCGAAGTGAGCGAGCCGCGCAAGATGGCGCTGCTCAACAATTGCCTTGGCTTCGTCTTTCCTTCGAACCAGAGGTCGGAGGCCTACGGGCTTTCGCTGGTCGAGGCGGCGATGCGCGGCAAGCCGATGGTCTCGTGCGAAATCGGAACGGGCACGAGCTACGTCAATGAGGCCGGCACAACCGGGCTCGTCGTGCCGCCTTCAGATCCGGCCGGGCTTGCCGAGGCGATAAACCGGCTGATTGCCTCGCCGACGGAGGCGGCGAGTTGGGGACGAGCCGCGCGCGACCGGTACGTGCGCCTCTTCACCGCCGACAGGATGGGGAAATCCTACGCCGAGCTCTACCGTCAGCTCGGCGGCCGCAAAGGCTGAGCTGAAGGCGGTTTCTCTAGAGGGGCTTGCGGGTCGATGTCCGTCGATATAGAACATAACGAGAACATTTTGGGGAGTTGCGTCATGAAACTGACCGGGAAGCTCGACTATCTTGAACTGCCGGCAACCGGCGGCACGCTGGACAGCGTGAAAGCCTTCTACAGCGCCGCCCTCGGCTGGTCGTTCACCGACTATGGGCCGACCTATTCGGCCTTTGCCGAAGGAATTGACGGCGGTTTCCAGGCCGATGCCGGCGAAGCCGCCGCCAAACCGCTACCGGTGCTCTATTCGCACGCGCTGGAGGAAACGCTTGCCGCGGTCGAGAATGCCGGCGGCACCATCGTCAAGCCGATCCTCCCGTTTCCTGGAGGGCGGCGCTTCCATTTCGCGGATCCGGCGGGCAACGAGCTGGCGGTCTGGGGCGAGTAGACCGCAACCCGCGGCTTTTCAAGCCAAGCGTCGCGCACGACACTCATGCCCCAAACGCGCGACGGTCCGTGGCGGGAAACATGCGGCAAGATTACTTTGGACGCAGCCCGTCCAAGCATTGAGCTTTGCGGCGGCTCGTCCTATAAGGCCGCGCTCAGCGGGCACGTTGCGGCTGTTGGGGCGTCGCCAAGTGGTAAGGCATCGGTTTTTGGTACCGACATTCCCAGGTTCGAATCCTGGCGCCCCAGCCAAACAGGATGCTCTGTTGACAATTTGGCTCCTTTGGCTTTCCCGGTCGAAGCGTTGCAGTTGTTTCCGTAAGCAAATCAGATGGTTGTCGGAACACCGCGCGAACTTCCCTTCGTCACACGCGCAGTTCGACAGGTACCAAGCTTAGAAGCCGCTTCTTCTCGCGAGGAGCCTGCCGGGCGAACAGTTGCCGGGTATTGCGCGCCAGCGCCAGCAGGCGCACTCCATCCTCCGTGTATGATCCCTCGGCCTCGCCATGCCGTTCGATCTCGCGGAGCAAGCGCGTCTGTTCGAACCGCCACCAAGCTGAAATACGGTCGTAGAACGCGCCATCGATAACTTCCTGATCAGCACCTGGACCATCACGGGAGGTCTTCTGCAATGGCCGGCAAGCTGCGGTCGGGCCGATCGACGTCGAGCAAGCTTCGGCCAAAAATGAGCCAAGAAAGCAGCGTTGGTTGAATCGCTATTGCGTCAGTATCAGCGGCCGGGTCAGAATGTTGTGTGCCGAAGAGGGCTCCGCACTTTTCAACATTGGCTAACAGGCTGCGGCACTTCTGGCAGTGCGTAAGCATCTGGTCCGTCATTCAAAGAGGAGGCCGATCAAGGAATAAGCAGCGTACAACTGGCTTTCCGCGAGCGGCTATTGTAGGTTGCGCGGTAATTTGGGGCAAACACGCGAAGCTTCATGCAAACGCTGTTGCAGTTCATGCGCTCGCATCCCGTAGGGGGGACGTTGTCGAAGAACGGCTGGGGAAACAACGATTCCTTCGGTGTTTCCGCGAAAATCTACAAACCCCATTCGGTGATATGCCGCCAGGATGACACCGACGACACGGTATTCATCCTAAAATCAGGTTGGGCCATCCTTTACCGCGAACTGCTGGATGGAGAGCGGCAGATCATCGACACTCCTCTCTGGGGGGACATTGTCGGTTTCCACTTCGTGGACGGACCCCGTTTCGCGTCATTGGCGTCCATAACCGAACTAGCTGTCTATGAAATTTCCAGGAAAGCATTGGTCGATGCCGCCCTGTCTGAAGGTCGCTTCGGGAACAAGATCGCCTGCGCCCTGGCCCGGCTGAACGCCATCCTTGCCGAACATCTCGTGAATGTCGGACGACGGAACGCGATGAGCCGCACCGCCCATTTCCTGCTCGAGTTGGAGGAGAGGCTCTCGAAAGTTGGCCTGTCGGACCATGGAAGATATGAGTGTCCCCTTGCCCAGCACGAACTGGCGGACATCCTCGGAATGACCACCGTCCACGTCAACCGGACGTTGAGGGAACTTCGCAAGGCCGATCTCGTCTCTTTCAAGGCAGGCCACGTAGAGGTGATCAATCGCAAGAAGCTGGTCGAGACGGCCGGATTCGACAAGGAGTACCTCAGGTAGAAGTTGCCCTCCGGTGTCCGGTGCCGGGCGACGGCTTTCCGGACGCGAAATTTACCGAAAATTAACTTATGTTAGAGACCGCTCATAAATAGGCTATAAACTGCCCGAGCCGTTCTCGCTGTGGGGAAGCGAGGAAGGCGCCTAGCTGCTGCAATCAAGTCTCCAACTTTCACAAGGAGTTATGTAGGCCGCAAGGCTGCCAGTGTTGGGAAAGGGTGGGTAGTATGGGTGGCGTAACAGGACTGCACAATTACACCTCGGCCAATCAATCAGGAGTTCGATCAAGCGGAACCGAAAATGTCCATCGTAAGGAATGCCTCCTTATCCTAGATGGTAGAGCTTTGGACCGCGAATGTCTCGCATCGGCGCTCGTTGACCACGAACTCGGCATGGTGGTCGCCGCAATGGGTTCGATCGATCAATGGCGCGTGAAGAAGAGTTCGTTCCCTCCCCTTGTCGCCATACTCTTCAATCTTGGCGGCCGGAAGGCGACCGATCATGGCGTGGCAGACGAGATCAGGCATATATCATCCGAGTTCAAATCAATCCCCGTCGTTATCCTGGCCGACAACGAAGACCTTGCACAGATACTGACGGCTCTCGAATGCGGCGCACGCGGCTACATTCCGACTTCGGTAGGGATCGACGTCTGCGTCGAGGCAATCAACCTCGCGGCAGTTGGAGGTATCTTCGTCCCGGCGAGCAGCGTCCTATCAATGCGGCATCTGATAGATCCAGGCAGTTGCGACAGGCAACCCTTGGCGGGATTGTTCACGCTCAGGCAGGCCGAGGTCGCGCAAGCGCTCCTGCACGGCAAGGCGAACAAGATCATCGCCTACGAGCTGAACCTGCGCGAAAGCACCGTGAAGGTCCACATCCGAAATATCATGAAGAAGCTGAAGGCGGCCAACCGCACCGAGGTCGCCTGCAAGGTCAAGGATCTCATTTGCGGAACGAACACTCGCTGAAAGTGATCCCAAGTAAGTTTCGCGGGACCTCCGTTGCGGTGAATGGCATCGGAGGTGCCAGCCTCGCTTCGGCGCGGGTTCGACCGCAAGAAAGGAAGCGACCGGCTTCCTTTCCGAAAGCCAACCGGGATTTGGATTAACAGCCGCCCGTGGATCCGCCGATCAATCAGAGTGGGCAGAGTCGGGGAAGGTATATCTGCCTACCCAACTCACGGCGTCCTCAATCGTATCGAAATTCTTGTGCTGCCCGCTCAGCAACCCGAACCCTGTCTCGAGGAACCATTTGCCCTTCGTGGAGTAGGCTTCCTCGTCGATCCGAGTCAGGACTGCAACCAGTTGGTCGAATTTCCAGACCAGGAGCCCCAGCTCTCCACCCTCGACCGTTCCGATTCGAGCTTCGTTGAGCGAAAATCCAGGAGCAATCGATGCTTTGCTCACCTTGATAAATCCCCTCAACTTCAAATGGATAGCAAAAAGCTCTTTGTCTGTTTCCTGTAAACGTCCCGCATAACGACACGCACGAATCTGTTAGCAGATCGCCGGCGAGTCAAGCTCTTTCACCGCATGATCCACCGTCCTTTTTTTGCACTGGAATGTGCAATTGCCATGGAATTTTGACCTTCCCAAGCGCGGGAGCCTCGGCCAAATGGTTGGGGTGCCATGCATTCCATTCCGGGCACCTCGCAAGTCTCGCGAGTGCCTCCCGGTCGAACAAGATCTTACGGCGTTGCGTGCCGAAGCGGTCGTGGAAAGAAGTCGATTTTGCCATCCGATACATCGGCCACAAGCGGGCAGGTAAGCGAAGACCCTCCAGTGGTCCTCCCGGGCATCGAACCTAGAGTGGGTTACATCTCGTCTGGGTTCTTTACATCGTCACGCGCCCATGGCGATACGTCTCCACGGCAGCTCTTTGCTACCGTCGCCGGGGTGATTTGAACCTACGCGTTTTCATCGCGGAGCTTCGCATCGAGGCGAGCGAATGCATCAGCCCCGAATAAGCGGTCAAATCGGATGAGCGTTCTCGAGAAAGTGGTACCCCTTCCGTGCTTCAAACAGATCTTGCGGAAAATGAGAGGGCTGAGTTGCCATCTTTTCGTTCCCTGACGGGCCAGTCGCGGGGGTGAGCACACCATGATTCATCGCCCAAACAGCAGCCTGCGTACGATTACGAACCCGAATCTTTCGAAGGATCGCCTTGACGTGGACCTTCACCGTAGCTTCGGCGATTCTAATCTCGCGCGCGATGGTTTTGTTAGAATCCCCTTTGATCAAGCAACGTAGAATACATTTTTCCCTGTCCGACAAAATTGACAGGTCTCTGTCGACATTCTCCATTTTAGCAGCTGCGACTGTCACATCATCCGTCACCGCGTCATATTTAAGATCATGCCTTATGTCCTGAATAAATGTCGAAGGCTCCACAGGTAACACCGTCTGCCCGAGCATAACCAACTCGAGAGCTTTGATGAACGTATCGGAAGGAGCGACTTTTGATAAATATGCGTCAGCTCCTGCACGAAAGGCCGAAACTATATCGCTCGATCGACAGTGATCGGCCAGCACAACGACGTGGCTGTTCGAACAAATCGCTTTAAAGTCGGCAATTTGTGCGAATTCAGCATCTGCATCAGTACCGCCGACATCCAGGATCAGCAAGATCGGTCGGTGCTGGGGTAGCGGCTTCTGCAGAAGATCGTGAACACAAGCCGCAGAGAAAAGAATACGAAACTTTGCTGTATCCAAGATTCGACTAAGGCCTTCTCGGAGTAACTCGCTCGGCCCGACAAGCACCGTCATGAAAGATTGTTTAGTCATCGTAGCCTCCCCAACGCGCCCGGTAAGGCGCTCGGGGCGCCAACCGCATATCTTTTAAGGTTACGCTAGGAAAACCCTACACCCAAATACCCTCTTTAGGCGTAGGGGCAGCGTCTCGGGACCATCGGGATTTCTCAAACCTGTTGGCCTTGGGGAAGGTATGATGCAGGCGGCGGGCCTGCATTCTTCCGCAGCGCAGCGCATTGGACGAGTTCGTCCAAGTCGGTGCCTTATCCGGAAGGAGTGCCCACAAAGGGATAGTTGTGCCGCAGGCGGTGAAGGGTCACGATGAGGAAGAGTCTTGCCCGTCGACCCGTGCTCGACCAGTTCGGGGCGGCATCGTCACCATTGAAGGTGAAAGCCACACGCCATGGCCACAGAACACAATTCCGAGCCCGTCACTCCCTCGTCACGGGCCGGCGGCCGACGGATCAGGGGAATAAGGGCCATCCTGCTGGTCTTTGGACTCTCCGGTGTCGCCGTCCTGGGAGGGGCCGCGGTCAGAAACTTGGAGCCCCTCAACCGAGAGACCATCGGGGTTGTTTCCAGGGCCGTGGCGCAGAAGCTCGAGGATATCTCCGGAGCCGCGGTGCAGAAGGTCGAGGATATCTCCGGAGCCGCGGTGCAGAAGGTCGAGGATATCTCCGAAGCCGTGGTGCAGAAGGTGTCTGCTGCTATCGATAGTTGGCAGGATCAACCGGTTCAAGCCAGGGCCGAACCCTCCCGCGCGATCGTGTCGGGACCGGATGCGTCGGCCGCGACCTTGGTCGAGGCGAGCGTCGTCCCTGCCGTCCCCGCCATTGCCGAGCGCCCCAAAACCCTCGGCAAGGGACCGGATGCGCCGGCCGTGACGTTGGTCGAAGGGAGCGTCATCCCTGCCGTCCCCACCAGTGCCGGGCGCCCCAAAACCCTCGGCACGGCGCCAGAAACCGGAAGCCTGTTCGGCGTCGGCGACCGTATCAGGGTCGTGTTCTACGAGCGCGTCGAGGTCGAGGAAGACAAATGGGGGGGCGCGTCCTCAGCCTCAGCCCTGCGCGGCATCCTGCAGCGTCCGGAACTGAGCGGCGAGTACATGGTCCAAGAAGACGGCACGATTTCCGTGCCCTTGCTTGGCTTCATTCCGGTCGCCAACCGGTCGACGCAACAGGTACAGGCCGACCTGGCGGAAACCTTCGAACAATTGCTGGGCCGCAAGGGGCTTGTCAACATCCTGTCGCTGGAGCGACCGCCCATTTATGTGCTGGGGCCAGTCAAGAATCCAGGCTCGTTCAAGTACGCGCCCGGCATGACGATCCTGCATGCCATCGCGCTGGCCGGCGGACTCGACCAGGGCCAGGGCGAGCCGTGGCAGAAGATCGAAGCCGTGCGCGAAAGCCAGAAGCGTAGCGGGGCGATCGATGCAATGTTGAAGTTGCTCGCTCGCGTGGCGGTGCTGAGAGCCGAGCGCGACGGTACGGCGCCCAAGATTCCACGCCAGCTGCTGGAGTTGGCCGGCGCGACGGAAGCCGCCAACCTCATCAGCGAGCAGAGCGACCGGCGCAAGGCCGTCGCAACGGCCCGCAAAGATCGCGAGCGCACGATTGTGCGTGCACTGGAGGCGGCCAGGCAGGATGTTGCCGCGTATGGGCGCATGGACTCGCTCGACGAGCTCATCAAGCTGCGCCAGGAGCGCGTCAACAGCATGCGCACGCTCGTGGACCGCAACGTTCTCAGCATGACGGTGATGGATCAGGTCCGGAGCGAGTTGTCCGACGCGGAACAGCGTCGGAAGGATGCCCTCAACCAGTACGCCATGGCCAAGCAGCGCCTCGCTTCGCTAGAGGCAGAGTCGTTGCAGATCCGGGCCGACCTCATGAACGATCTGGAGGTCGAGATCGAGTCCACCGAGACCCAGATCGCGGCCAATATGCGCGAGTTGAACGCCAGCGAAGGCGTCCTGGACACGCTGCCGATGACCCGCGCCCAGTCTGTGAAGGACGCGAACAGCGTAACCTATCAAATCGTGCGGCAATCGGCAGCCGGACCGGTCAGCATCGAGTCCCTCGGAATGACCCTGCTGCAGCCGGGCGACCTCGTCAACATTATCGTGGGCGACGGCGAGCCAAGAGAGCTGGGCGGCTCGCCGGTCCCGACCTCGTCGCCGACGGCGTCCACAGCCAACGATGCAGGGCTTGGCAGCGAAGTGGCGGAGGAGAGGATCGGTCCGAATTGATGCCCTGCAAGGAAACGAGTGGGAAGCGCCAAACGACCACTCGCCGACAGCTTGAACCGTTTCATGAACGAGCAGGTCCGCCTCAGCTGAGTTTCAAATATCGGCATGGACTGCCCGCCATGGGTAGTCAGGAATAGGGTCTTCACTTCCCGCGCCGGCGATACGAGACTTCTCCAAATAGGCCAAACAGGGCAAACCCCGAGCGCTCCCTGGCTGAACAGCAGCGCGCGTCGAGGACAGGAGTTCTTGATGTCTCAGTCATCGGTGCAGAACCCTATCGTGTGCCTTCAGTAGGACAAGCCATGCGCCAGGATACGGTTATCGACGTTACCGTGGAGGCCTTGCCCGACATCGCGAGACTTGAGACCATTTGGAAGGAGCTCGAAGCCCGAGCAACTTACTCATTCTATCTGTCCTGGCTCTGGATCGGAACCTGGCTGCGGCATCTGCCGGGGGCGCGCAACCACATGTTCTGGTCGCCCGGACGTCAAGCAGAATCGTTGGGTTGGCGATTGTTTGCCGGCGAAGGGCCTGGAGTTTCGGGCTGCATGCGCGGGCGCGCTGGCTACTCAATGAAACCGGAGATGCTCGTTTCGATCGACTGTTCATCGAGTACAACAACATACTTGCGGAGCGATCCTTGGCCGATGCCACCAGAGTGGCATGCCTCGAGGCCTTAGCGCATCACTTGCGCTACTCTGACCAGTTGGTGCTCTCCGGTATTGATCCGGACTTTGAGTTGGCCGCTTGTCGCACCGCAGGCCGGGCTGGACTCCTTACCGATGTGAGAGCGGACGATACGGCGCGGTGGATTGATTTCGCTAAAGTCCGCCAGAAAGGCGGAAATTTCCGCGCCACCTTGGGCCGCAACACTCGGCAGACGGTAAGCCGTGCCATGCGGCTATATGCTGAACGCGGCCCCATTGCGTTCCGGACTATGGAAGTGACATCGGAGGCGCTCGCCGCATTTAATTTGCTCGCCGAGCTTCATCAGGCGCGGTGGGGACGCAAGGGAGCCTTTGCCAATCCGAGCTTCCGTCGATTTCACGAGGAGCTCATCTCACTCGGAGTTCCCGCCGGGACGGTCCGCATCTCACGGACGTTGGCTGGAGAGCAGACAATCGGAATCCTCTACAATTTCGTGCATGACGGCCGTGTCTACAACTATCAAAGCGGCTTTCTCTATGAGCGCGACGGCCGGCTCAAGCCCGGGCTTGTCAGCCATGTTCTGGCAATTGAGGACAGCATCGGGCGTGGCGAGTGCGGCTACGATTTTCTGGCTGGGTTCTCCGGGCACAAGTCCCATCTGGCCAATGCCGAGCATCCCATGAAGTGGATCGCAATAGGCAGAGACGGTCCGGAGCGCCGCATCGAGGCAAAGCTGCGCGGTGCCAAGCGGGTGCTAGGGACCATTGCTACGAATATGAGAGAGGCCGTGGCTTGACGGGTCGACCCAAGCAGGGCGGCCAGTCTGATTGGAGGCAGGTTTCTTGGACAATCGGTTCGCGGATCCAGCTCTTGGGCAGGCGAGGACCAACAGGGGGTGCTGTTTGTCGGGATCGTGCGACTCGACCATTGTCGGTGCCGAACCCCACGGGCGGTCACTAGCAGCGACCCTGCGCGGACCGGGCGCAGCCCGCTCTGAAAGGGAAGGATTTGTAGGTTCCGGGCCTGCCTTGGCATCCATGTTTGCTCTGTATAGCTCGCCCTCAGAGCGGCTGTCTGAAGCAGAGTGCGTCTCCCGTTCAACTCGGGATCAAAGCACCAGTTCGCGCGGCGGGCTCTCAGATAAATGTTTCAGCGTGGCGGAATTGGTAGACGCACCGCACTGTTGATGCGGCGCCGAGAGGCTTGTAGGTTCGACTCCTACCGCTGGAGCCACCATTTCAGGTCGTTGAGCAAGGACCCTTTCGGCCCAGGTAGCTGCTCGCGATTTGCGCTTCAGTGCCTCACGATCCGGAGAGGTCGCCGTCGTCGCCCTCTACCAGGCAGGAGGTCGGGGGTGAGCGTTCTCCCTGTGCCCGAAGCGGACGAGATCGCAGCGCTCTGCTTTTCCGCCTCCGAGTATGGGTCCTACACCGCCCGTGGTCCGGAAGATTGGCTGGCAGGGCTTCCTCCGGCGCTTGACCCGGCTGGAGGCTATCTCCAAGGCCTTGGGGTGGGGCTTAGGCGGTGGTAGTCCGGAATTGGTAGTCCGGAATTGAAGTGCCCGCGATGCCATCATTCGCTTACGATGCACTGCGGATAAACGAGGGCACGCAAGGCACGGGACAGCGCTTCACTCGCATGTCGGGAGGCCCAATGTCGGCGGACGTGATGCAGATCCCGGAGCTTCTCGCGGACCTCGCGGTCAAAGACATCAAGGTCTGGGTGGAGGGCGACCGGCTGCGGTGCAATGCCCCCGCAGGCACTCTGACGGCGGAGTCTACCGAACAGTTGCGGGACCGGAAGGGCGAAATCATCGCGTTTCTGACTATGGCCGCGGTGGCGGCCCGGCAACAGTCTGCAATCATTCCCCTGCAAGCTCGCGGAACACGCACGCCCATTTACGCCGTACCCGGGCATATCGGGGCGCCCTTCTCATTCTCGGACCTGTCTAAGCACCTGGGCGGCGATCAACCGTTTTACACACTCCAGCCGCCTGGCTTCGATGGGCAAAGCGAGCCGATGGACTGCGTCGAAGACATCGCCGAATATTTCGCCCGCCAGATCTTAGAATATCAGCCCACCGGTCCGTACATCATCGCCGGTTACTGCTCCGGCGCTGCAACCGCTCTCGAGCTGGCGAAAATCCTGCGCCAACGCGGAGCGGAGATCCCATGCACGGCGCTCTTTGGCCCGCTTCACCCCACCACCTATGGGGAATCGCCGCGTCTGCTCTTTTTCCTTGCCAAGCGTAGCGCCGATTCGTTCCTGCGAGAGGCAGCCAAGCTGCCGACATTCGGCGCCCGTCTCCGATTTTTCGGCAGTCGCCTCCGCAATCTCGGCGAGCGCGTCCGCACCCTCGTGACCCCCATTCGCAAGAGCAATGAGCCGGTCCCGACGGATCCGGTGCTGGCGAGCAGAGCTCGACTCAAATCCACGGCGATCACGGCTTTGCGGCGGTACGTTCCCACGCCGTATTCGGGCCGAGTTTGTATATTCCTTCCGAACAAGGCCTGGATGCGATCGGGTGCAGCACCGCGCCGATGGCTTCGAGTGGTGCCCCATGCCGAGTTCTATTTCGGGCCCGAGGACTGCAACGATACCCTTATGCTGGAGGAACCGGACGCACCTGCCATCGCAGAGCTTTATCGCCAAGCAACCGGGCAAGCTGAACGATTGAGGTGATTGATTTTTTGATTTCTGCAATGGGGAGCGTATCTCATGAATGAAGTCCTACCTGTCGCGGCGGAGGGCGTAGCGCTTCCCCTGCTGGAAGATGGCGATCAGCGGGCGCTGGTTATCGAATACAACGCCACGGCAGCGCCCTACCCGTCGGACAGGACGATCATCGATCTCTTCCGCGACCAGGTGGTGCGTAGTCCTGACGCCGAAGTGATCCGCTTCGGCGACTCAGCGCTGACGTATCAGCAGCTCGACGAACGCTCCAACCAGATGGCCGCGCATCTGAGCTCGACCGGCGTGGGGCCGGGTCGGATTGCCGTTGTGTTCATGGAGCACTCTCTTGAAGTCGTCGTCGCGATCTTAGGCGTCCTGAAGTCGGGCGCAGCCTATGTGCCGGTGGATGCGGCAACACCGAAGGGGCGTCTTGCGACAATCCTGAAGGACATTGCCGACGGGACCGACGGGCGGGCGCCGGTGGCGGTCACCCAGGCGCGTCTGCAGTCCGTCATTTCCCCGAACCTTGCCGACATTTTCGTGCTCGACGCCGATTTCGGGTCGATCTTGAATCAGCCGGACTCGGCCCGACCGTCGGCTGCCACTCCGGATGGCGCCGCCTATATCATCTTCACCTCCGGCTCGACCGGCACGCCCAAAGGCGTCGTGATCGAGCATCGGAGCCTGGTGAACTACATCTGGTGGGCCGCGCGGGTGTACAGTTCCGGCGAACGTCTCGCATGGCCGCTTTTCTCATCCCTCGCCTTCGACCTGACCGTCACGACGCTCTTCACGCCACTCATCACCGGTGGCCGCATCGTGGTCTATCTTGGTGATCCCGAGGTCCAGAGCATGGTCGTGCTCAAGGTCATCGACGACAATGCCGTCGATATCATGAAGCTGACGCCGGCGCATCTCGCGATGATCCGCGACCGCAATCTTGAGACCACAAGGCTGCGCAAGTTCATCGTGGGTGGCGAGGACTTCAAGGCCGGATTGGCTCGCGATATCACGAAAGCCATTCCCCATCCTATCGAGATCTACAACGAATACGGACCAACCGAAGCCACTGTGGGCTGCATGATACACCGTTTCGACATCGACCGGGATCAATCCGCATCGGTGCCGATCGGCGTTCCGGCCGCCAATGCGGGCATCTACGTCCTCAACAAGGCACATCAGCCCACCATCCCCGGCATTATCGGTGAGATGTTCATTGCCGGCGACGGCCTGGCGAGAGGTTATTTCAATCGCCCTGACCTCACTGACGAACGTTTCCTCACGGCCACCGATCCCCGAGACCGGTTTTCGAAGCTGCGGCTGTACAAGACGGGCGATCTCGCCCGCTGGAACGCGGAAGGGCGCATGGACTTTCTCGGCCGCGCCGATCATCAGGTTAAGGTTGGTGGCGCTCGTATCGAACTGGGCGAGATCGAAGCCCGGCTTCTGAAGCACCCGCATGTTCAGGAATGCGCCGTCGCTGCCATCGCCACCTCGGTGGTGAAACCAGCGATACAAACAATGGCCCAAAACGGCCATGTCGAACCGCCAGCGGTCGAAGACGGCATCGCACGACTTGTGGCCTATTATGTCTCGTCGAAACCTGTGACCGTGGCGGCCCTGCGCGCCCACCTTGCCGAAGAACTCCTGGAGTCCATGATTCCGACACACTATGTTCGCCTCGAACGGATGCCGCTCACGTCCAACGGGAAGATCGACCGCGCCTCGCTTCCCGAACCGACGGCGGAAAACATCCAGCCTGCACAAGACTTCGCCGCCCCCTCGACGGAGACCGAGAAGACGCTGGCCGCGCTGTGGTGCGATCTCCTCAAGGTCGAGTCGATCGGCCGTGACGACAACTTCTTTGGCCTGGGCGGGCAGTCGCTCTTGGTGATGCGGGCGGTGTCGCGCATGCAAAAGACCTTCGGGGTCGACGTGCAGCTTCGCAATCTCTTCGAGCGACCGACAGTGGCCGGACTGGCGGAATTGATCGACGCAATGCGCTGGGTGGCCGATTCCCAAGTCCCCTCACGCGAGGGACCGAGAGAGGAAATCGAACTCTAGCCTATCGGACGGCCCTCCGAATGGCCCTGGGGCGGATGAAGATGATGGACAAAGCTTGGGTACCTTCACGTGGATCGGGGCTGCCTTGGGTAGCGGGGGAGTATGAGCTCTTACGGGACCAGGTCCGCCGGTTCGTCGAGGAGGAGATCAAGCCCTGCGCGGATCGCTGGGAAGAGGACGGGTTCATTCCCCGTAAGGTCCTGCGCCGCATGGGCGAACTCGGCTTCTTCGGCATCCGCTACCCGGCCGAGTATGGTGGTGCCGAGATGGACGCGGTTGCATCGACGGTCTTCGCCGAGGAGCTCGGGCGCTCGACCTATGGCGGCGCCGCCGATGCGATGCTGGTCCACAGCGACATGGCTTCCATGTACGTCTTTCACGACGGAACCAAAGCCCAGCGGGCCCGCTGGATGCCGGGCATTATCAGCGGCGAGGTGATCACCGCGGTCGCCATCACGGAGCCGGACGCGGGCTCGGACGTGAAGGCCATCCGCACGCGCGCGCTCCGAGAGGGCGACACTTACGTCCTCGATGGCACGAAGCTCTACATCACAAATGGCGTCCACGCAGATCTCTACTGCGTCGCCGCCAAGACTGATCCCTCGGCAGGAAGCAACGGAATCACGATGTTCCTCGTCGAGAAGGGCACGCCCGGGTTCAGCGTTGCCCGGGAGTTGGACAAGCACGGCTGGCGCTCCTCCGATACGGCGGAGCTCGTCTTCGACGGTTGCCGTATCCCCGCGGAGAACGTCCTCGGCGCGGAGGGACAGGGCTTCTACTCCATCATGCGCAACTTCCAGAACGAGCGCCTTGTCCTCGCGGCCATGGCGATAGGGACGGCCGAGGCGGCGATCGATATGACCCTCGCCTGGGTGAAAGCCCGCCGCGCATTCGGGGGCGTCCTATGGGACATGCAGGCGATCCGTCAACGTCTCGCGATGCTCTCTGCGAAGGTGGAGGCAGGCCGCCAGTTTCTCTATGCCACCGCTTGGCGCATGGCGGCCGACGAAGATTGCCTGCGCGAGATCTCGATGTTGAAGGCCATCTGCGGCGAACTCGTCAACGAGGTCGCCTATGCATGCGTGCAATTCCACGGCGCCATGGGCGTCATGCGCGAGAGTCCGATCGAGCGGATAACGCGTGACGCCCGCGTCCTAACCATCGCCGGCGGCGCGACGGAGGTGATGCTGGAGGTGGTCGCGTCGATGTCGTGAGCAAAACGCCGCCGCCACATCATGCGTCGCATGCAAACCCCAGCTCAAGGATCGCATCCTGGCCGCCATGCACGACATCTCAGGTCTTGAGCGACGAGGGGGGCGGTTCATCGTGCACAGGGCCGGCGGCAGAATCCAGATTCGTCGCGAAGGCCAAGATGAGGGCCGCACACGCACCCTCGATGCTGACGGCGAGCGTCCAGCCCAGGACCAGGCCTTGAAGTCCACCGAGCTTCGCTCCCGCGATCACGAAGCACAGCTCCAGCAATCCGCCAAGCGCGAACCAGCGAGATGCCTTGCGCATCCTGTCGCCCAACCGCGCCAGCGTGCAGGCATGAAATTTAAGCGTTGATCCCAGCAGGCTGAAGCCGAGGAAGCGCAGGCTCGATCCGGCGATCTCAGGATAGGCCGGATTGAAGACCGCCAGGATCGTCTGCGAATAGGTGAAGACGAAGACGGCGCAGACTAGCGAGAAGAGCAATGACGCCATCACCGACAAAAGGATGTCATGTCTGGATTGTTTCGGGCTCGCTCGCACTACGGGGAACAGGACCGTGGCCATGGCTGCGGGAATCAACGAGGCGATGGAGACCAACATCCACAAGCACACGAAGGCAGCATTGATGGCCGGCGACAGTAGAACCAGCACGAGGTAAGGCATGATGAGGCCCGGCGCCTGCAGGGCCACGTCGAGCGCGTAGTGGTCGAAGACCTTCTTGCGGAGCGTTTGGAGCAGTTGGAAGTCGGGAGGCCCAACGAGTTGACGCGCACCGCCGCGCGTCAACAGGTCCACGCCGACGAGGGACGCCAGCAGGCCGGCCGCCCAGCTCAGAAGAAGCGCGACATGGGAGGTGTAGCCGGCAGCCGCGGCGGCGGCGATCAGCATCAGCTTCAACATGCCGAACAGCACCAGCCGGATCATCCTGCCGGCGCTGCGCAGGTTGCCCAGGAATGCCTGGTCGGCCACGATGGCGAGAACGGTCAGGCCGCAGCCGAGGACGAACGCAATACCCTCGAACCAGCCGCCGATCAGCGCACTCGAGCTGTAGAAGTAGGCATGCCCGAGGACGAACAACAAGGCGAGGCCGACCGCCAGCGCCACCCCGACGCACGCTGCTGCGGCCACCAGGCCGCGCTCCCTGCCAGGATTCCGGACGATCTCGCCCACCAGCATGGTTCCGAGCCCCGCCTCGCCCAGCGTGCCGATAAGCCCCATCACGGACAGCAGCGCTGCGGTGTTGCCGATCACGTCCGGCGAAAACAGCCGCGCCGCGAGCCACCAATAGACAAACCCGAGGCCGGCCGCGGCAGTCGTTCCGATTGCCAGAGCGCCGGAATTCATTACGAGCGCGGCACTCTTTCGAAGCTCTCGACGCACGCGAACAATGGCCGTTCCGGCGCGGTCTACCGACATGGTTGCTGTCCCGAACCTTGCTGCGCCGGCACCGCGGACCTGGCGGCGGCTGGGCGCAGGACGTCCCGGTAGACCTGCTCGATCCGGGTCACCACCGCTCCGGCCTTGAGGCGCTCGACCTTGGCGAGGCTTGTCGCCTCCAGCCGGGCGAGCAAGGCGCGGTCCTCAAGAAGTGTCTGCATTGCGTTGGCGAGGGCCTGCGCGTCGCCGCTCGGCACGAGAAGGCCTGTTTCGCCATGGTCGACAATATCCGGCATGCCGCCGATGTCGGTTGCAACGACTGCCTTTCCGGACGCCATCGCTTCCATGATCACTGTCGCGCAGGCTTCTGGCCCCACCGACGGCAGCACGCCGAACAGTGAGCGCCGCCATGCATGCATGATGGCGGAATGCGGCCACATGTTGAAGACTAGAACGTTCGGCGGAAACTCGGTTGGCGTATCGGCGACCCGGCGCCCGACCAGGACAAGTTGCGGCGCACGCTCCAGGCTGGCATAGGCTTGCAGGAGAACGTCAATGCCTTTGAGGCGCGTCAAGTCGCCGACGAACAGGATGAATTCACTCCCGGGGAGTCCCCGCAGGCAGGCATCTTCCGGGCCAAGCACTTCGACATCGTCAGGCACGAAGTTGGGGATGACGTCGTAAGGAGCACGGCCTTGGGTGAGTCCGGTGTGACGGGCCACCGCGTGGCTCACTGCGATAAAGCGGTCCACCACGCGCCGAGCGGCGAAGCTCGATGCCCAGTTGCCCAAGCTGGTCGCGGCCGCCTTCACCGCGCCGTAATGCCCTGTTGCGCAGGGCAGGCACTTTGCCGGCGCTGGCCCACTGCAGAGATTGGCGCCCAAGTGCATGAAGTTCTTCTTCGCGCAGACAAGGCCGTAATCGTGGAGTGTAACCACGAGGCGTGCACCACTCAGACCTTTGAGCGGCAGGAAGGACGCGTAAATCCAGTTATGGGCGTGAACGATGTCCGGCTCCTCCCGGGCGACCAGCCGCTTCAGGGCAAGCACCAGTTCGGGATCCGGGAAGGGCGGTGCATGGCGGCGCTCGGGATCGGTGTGGAGGCCCGACAGCCGCTGGAGCGTGCCGCGCAGGCGATGCACGCGGACCGCGCCGTCCAGCTCGGTTTCGGGAGATCCGGGATGCATCAAGGTCCCGACGCTGACATGATGGCCCCGCTGCGCCAGAGCTGCGCCGAGATTGCGGACGTGCCGCTCCTCTCCCCCGATCACCGGGGGATAGAACTGCGACAGCAGCAGGATGCGCATGATCGAACCTCATTTCAGTTGCGCGGCACCAGCGTCGAAGCCCTGCGATAGAGCCGGTTATCCTCCGGTCGATAGAGCCGCGCCTCGGCCGTCTGGCGAGTTGCCAAGGCGGGCACCGGGATTTCCTGCGTCCAGGTGTCGCCCGGCGCGACCGCGATCGATCGGAAAACGGCGTACGGTTGCCCATCAAGAGTGATTTCCAGGTCGAATCGCTGAGGTTGGGTCTCGGCGCTCCTGATGCCGACGGTGATCCGGCCGGACCCGGCGCTGGCCCATGGCAACAGCCAGAACTCCGTGTACTTGAATTCCCGGTGGGCCGCTTCGTCCCGGACGGCCAGCGCGTAGGCTCCGCTCGCCACAAGCACCGCTAGCATCACCGCGGCCCCCTGCCAAAGTCGCAGCGGCGCAAGCGCCGGCCGGGCTGGCAGATCGGGAGTGTCGCGTCGGATGGCGGCCACCAGCGCCGCGGCGGCTGTCACCGCGCAGAACCAGACCGCCCAGCCGAGCGGCGTAAGGAAGCCTGTGGCGTTCAGGGCAAAGCCCCCGGCAATGCCGGCGGCCAAGCTTGCTCCGACCGCGTAGGTGAGGTGTTGCAGCACCGAGGTGGTCCGGACGCCAATGGCCCGCAGAATCGAGTGGCCCGAGACGACGAACATCATGGGCGCACCCAAGAGGGTACGGAGGAACACGCTGTCGCTGAGCGCAACGGCCGCCACCGTGACCGCCGCCCACAGACAGGCGACCAGGAGGTCCCGCTTGTTAGGAATTCCCATGCAATCCCCTCACGTCGTAGATCACGATCGAGCCGTTGTCGTAAATGCGGGCGACGCCCTGGACATCATTGAACTTGAGCAGCGCTGCGCCCGAAAGCGGCAGTCCCTTCTGCCGTTGCCACGGCTGAAAGTAGAAGCCCAGCACCGGCGGAGCCGTGGTCAGGCGCAGGTCCACCAGCAGGAAATCAATGTCGCTTCCTGCCAAGGCCCAAAACTCTTCAGGCCCCAATGTCTCACCCTCGAATATGCGCGCGGCATCGACGCCTTCTTTGATCTTGACCCTGACGTCCTGCCGGCCGTAGCTCGCAAGCAGAAGGCGGTTGATGCGGTCGGAGGTGAAGTGGTTTCCGGCACCGAGCCACTCCTTGGCCCAGCGCGCCGTTTCGATTCCCATGGGCTCGACTGAGTCCTGATCTGCCGCCACCCTGTAGCGCCCATGGATGGGATTGATCGTGGCACTCGCGACCCCGCCCACGACGATGACCGCCAGAGCAACGGCCGGTACGATGCGGCGCCACCCGCGCGGCGTGCGGCCCTGCCAGAAGTGGACGATGCTCACCGCGACGACCATCCCGACGCCGATGAACACGAACGTTCCCATGCGGTTGCCGATTTCCCATCCGGCGTTGGTCAGTCGGAAGGCCACCGAGACCGGGAGCCCGAAGGCCAGTAAGGTGAGGAGCACGAGGCGGCTGTCGCGCCAGCGGCGTTTGAGAATGGCCTGGATCGGACGCCAACCCGACCGCTCACCACTCGGCGCAGCCATGGCCAGCGACCGAAAGAATCCCGTTGCCAGGCCGAGTGCCAGCAGGATGAGCGCCAGCAAGGTGGTCAGCCGCATGTAGAGGGCCTTGTCCGGCGCTCCGAGGTGTTCCGATATTGGGGTGGCCGCGCCCAGGATCTTCCCGAGCAATGCGGAGAAGCCGGCCTCGATCACCGGGCCGAAATAGGCTGCGAGAGGGATGCCACTGGCCTGCATCCACAGGAACGGCAGACCTATGGCCAGGATCGCCGTGAGGCCCACGACGACCGCGGCCCCAATCCGCAGGGGGTCGTGCCGGCGCAAAGCCTCGAGGCCCGCCAGCGCCGCGAAATAGATGGCGGCAAAGGCGGCCGAAAGATGATGCGTGACCGCGAGGCTTGCCAACAGCACGGCAATCAGCGCGAACGACTTCAGCCTCGGTCGCCCGACGAGCTCCCTGGACGCTGCTTCGACCGTGAAGGTGAGCACGCACAACACGATGCCGACGCTCTCGTAGGAGAAACTCGAGTCGAACAGGAAGAAGGTCGAGCAGCCCATATAGGCCAGACAGGCGATGGCCGACATGCGCGGCGATCCGGCGATGCTTTCGAGGAACAGAAACAGGGCACCGATGAACGTGGCCTTGAGGACGGCCAACAAGAGCGTCCCCGCCACAACCAAGGGCAGTCCCGTCAGATCGACGATCGCCGTCGTCAGGATTTCCAGGGCGGGATACGTTGGCCCGATCGGGAAAAGCGGGTTGGACAGGAACAGCCGGCGCGCCGTGAGAAGATCCTCGGCTGCGATCCAGTGCAAGAACTCGTCGTAGCCGCTGAAGCTTGTCGGGGAATAGACCCTTTTGCAGTAGAATAGGGCTTCGGCAAGCAGGAACAGAAGGCACAGGCGCTCGCCGCGGGCTGTCGTCGGCCAGGCGATGCGGAGGCTGGTTGGAACCACGAGGAGGACAACACCGGACCAGAAGAGCACCGGCGCCACGTCATAGCCCCGGCGCCCGGCCGCGTGCCCGGCCACGATCAGGAGCAGAGCCGCGGCGGCCGTCAGGCACAGGATCGCGATCCATCCGGAGTTGGCCCGTTGCGGCGAGGGATCTGCGCTGCCGCCGCGAAGGTCGGGGCCGATAACGGCAGAGACGAAGCGTATCCCGGCCCTGAGCGGGTTTATCCTGGTTCGCGCGGTGAAATGAGCCGATGTCATCAGCCTGATGCTCCCGTCGCAGGAGGCCACGACATCACGCCGCCGGGAGTCAATCGGGCCGCGGATCGGCTGCTCAGGACATCGCAATAGACGTCCCCCAGCTTTTGCGCGCAGGCATCCCAGTCGGGCAGCGCCAAATCCGGCACCTCGCGATGAGCCTCCAGTTCCTCGGCCATGGCGGCGGCCAGCTCTCCCGGACCGGCGTTGCACGAAATCGCCCGGCACAGGCCATTGGCGGCAAGCTCCCGCAGACCGGACGTGTCGCTGACCAGGACCGGGCGGCGCAGCGACAGGGCTTCCATCACGGCGACCGGATGGGCTTCGTACTCGCTGAACAGCACGAACAGCGCGGCACTCGCCAGCAGGTCTGCCATTTTCTGCCGCTCGGATCCGGGGATGCCCGCAATTGTGACCCGCTTCTCGAGGCCGAGCGCCGCGACGAGGCGCCGCAATTCTCTCTCGTACGGCCCTGTACCGACGATGTGCAGCCGTACGTCCGGTACCCGGCGGATCAGGTCGGGCAAGGCCGCGATCGCCCGGTGATGGCCCTTGTAGCGCTCCAGCCTGCCGCCCGAGACGATCAGGTGCGGATCGACCTTTACGCCGGGGTTCGGAGCCGGCATCGCGGCGCCGTTGGGGATGACGACAAACCGCTCCCGCGGCACGCCCATCCTCGCGCTGAAGAAATCGGCTTCGAATTCGGAGACGCCGATCAGCCGCGCTGCCCGGGCTACCAGCGGCCGGAGCAGCGCATGCTGGGTGCGGCGTACTGCATTGCGCAGCCGGGAGGAATGCCCGCCGCTGTGGAAGGTCAGGACGAACGGCATACGGGTGCGGATGACTGCAAGCAGTCCGATCGGCACCACGAAACTGCTGTAACCCTGGAAGTGGACCAAATCCCAAGCCCCGCGCCGGATCGCGGTATAGATGCCGGGCGCCACATAGAGGTCCAGTTCCCTTGGCCAGGCCGGCACGCGCCGCACACGCATGCCGCGCACCTCCTCCTCAACCGGCAATTCGCCCGAGGGATCGGTGGTGAGCACGTCGACTGTGTGGCCACGCGCGACCAAGCGGGGACCGACCTCCTGGATGTGAGTTTCAGTGCCGCCCATGAAGGGATAGCAGCGAGCGGCAACCATCAGGATTCGCATCAGGCCTACCCGCCGTCATCACAGGCTGTCACGCCTCGCCTGTGCTGTTGGTGAACCCTCTCACGCAGGATGGTCTTGAGGACGCGCCAGCCGTCCGGGATTGCGCGCAAATGGCTCTCGCCGCTGATGCGGGGAGCCTCGAAACTCGCCACCTCGACGATATTGAGGTGGTTCTTCAATGCCCGTACGTTGATCAGGGTCTCTATCTCGAAGCCATCGCAGTCGCAATTCAGCGTGCCGACGTGCTTGGTCCAGAAGGCTATGTATCCGTAGCATAGGTCGGAGAACCAACCGCCATAGAGCAGTCGCACGAACAGGGTCAGCCCCCTGTTGCCAAACATCCGGAACAGCGACATGTCATCGGTACCGGCGCCCTGGATAAAGCGTGAACCCTTGACGAGATCCGCGCCGGCCATTAGCGCACTGACAAAGACGATCGCCTGCTCCGGCACCATGGAGCCATCAGCGTCCAGCATGACGATGATGTCGCCTGTGGCGGCCCGGAATCCCGCTTGCAGTGCAGCGCCCTTGCCCCGGCGGGGCTCCATCACAACCTTCACGTCCGCGCGCAGGCCGCGCGCGACCGCGACAGTGTCGTCTGTCGATCGACCATCCACGATAATGATCTCATGCGCCCAGCTGGGGATGCGCGGCAGAAGCCAGGGGAGGTTCTCGGCTTCATTGAGCGTCGGGACGATGAAGCTCACTCGGGGCAGCGTCAGTGCTCGCTGCAGGGCAAATTCAATCGGGTCGGGCGGCGATACGGCACCGACGTGGGCGAGTTTGCTGGAGAGGCGCTCATTCATGGCAGCGCGCGGCCAACGACAAGCCGCAGGGGCCAGCTCCAATGACCGCCACATCCGCAGATGCTTGATCCAACCATATGAGGGCTCCCGGCCATAGAGAAATGAAGATGAGATGAAAGAAGATCGGTGCGCTTACGGCCCCCTTAGAGCTTTGGCTATTATACGAGCATTACCGGTGAAGATCTGAAATGGAAGGACAATGGATGATTAGCGAAGGGACAATAGATGATTAGCTCTTTTGGGGTATCCCTTAAGGTTGTTTTCAGCTCATACCACCAGCACGGATAGTACGGCGGCGGCGGCGATCACCTTCACGGCTGTGTTGGCAGGCTCGAGCGCGCCCGATTCTTTACAGGCTGCGCTCGAGCCGCCTTGGCTGCGGCCAGCTAACCCGGTGAGACCGGCCAGGAGACGGGCTGCCCGCACGGTTCCGAGACCCCGCTCGGTCCCGAGACCGGCGCGTCGGGCACCAGCAACCGATACGAGGTCGTCACCTCTCGCAAACCCCGGATATGCCCGAACAGGTCGATCACCTCCAGGCCGGACCGGCGGTTGTAGGTGTGACATCCCAACGCTCCGGACCAAATGCGACCGATCGGAGTCTGAGCAAACTCCGACGCGCCCAGCGCATCGATCTGGCAGAACGTCACCGCGCCGCCATAGCCGCGCGCGCAGTCCTGGACCGGGCGTAGCGCGCGTCCGCCGTATCGGATGACGGCGCCTGCGGGGCGACTAAGCCTGGCATCGAGCAGAACGGGGTTGGCGGCATGAGGCGTCCAAGACCCGGTCAGGCTCTCGGCATGGTAGAGGCTCAAGGCGTCCCAGGACGTGGACCTCCACAGCCTTGGGCTGACGAAAAACCAAAAGCCGCCGTCATGCCAGAGCGGCGTGGTATCGTAGCCCTCAATGCCTTCCATGAGGCAGGCCTCCCGTGTCCACCGGTAGGGGAACTCCACTGCCCTGTAGAGGCTGACATTCCTGGCCGCCCCCGATTCAGGGATCATCCAGATCTGACCATTCTGCTCGAACACGAACGGGTACGAGAGGTGATGCGGTTCCTCCACAACGATCCGGGATGCGCCGACTGTCCCGTCCCGGTTCACTGCAACAACCGCAATGCACCCGCGGTTCTTCGAGTAGAGGTACTGTTCGACAAAGATGAAATCCTGCCCCTGGTGCCGGAACGGGAACGGGTCGGCAAGGTAGCCGTCGGCATTTCCGGTGAGCACCCGGAAGGCGGCTTCGCCTTTGTCGAGCAGGCTCGCCGATTCATCGAAGCGCCAGCCAATCCCCCACATCCTGCCGCCTCTCGCCAGGGCGTCCAAAAGGCCGATCGCCTTCGATGCAACCGTGCCGGTCGCCCTGGCAAGCGCCGATAGCGCGCCAAACGAAGGTGGTGCCGTCCGTGGACCGGGGCTTGCGGACGCAGCCGAACCGGTCTCCTCGGCCAGGGCTTTGAGGATCAGCGGCACAGCGCAGGAAAGGGCGCTGTCGAGCCTCAAGGCCAACACTTGACGGTCTGCGCTGGTCGGGCGCGCCGTCCACGGTCGCAATGGGCGCGCCGTGTCATGCAGGTCGACGAGAAGATCTTGATGATTCACCCAGGCCGCCACGACTCCGATCTCGCCGGGTGCGCCGTTGAAGACCGGGGTGATCACGCGCCGCGCGGCCGGGAGCGATTCCGACCCGCTCAAATCGATCACCACATCCATTTGGCCGGCTGGAGGCGGCGGCAGGCACCGCAGCTCCGCTTCGACGGGGTCAATGGCGCCCTTCCCGCGAAAGCCATAGACCAGTCGTTCGAGTTCGAGCAGCAGACGGAAGATCAACGGCAGCGGGCGGCAGTCGGCCGCGAAAGCGCAGGAGACATCGTTGCCGGGCACTTCAGCGAGCGCCTCTGCCAACCATAGATGCCAGCGCAGCAGCCGCGACGGATCGAGACTCAAGCAAATGCGCATTGTTGTTCTCACGTCGGGTTTCAAGAACACGTCGGATTTCAAGAAGACGACAGCTTTGACGAGAACCACCAGCCAGCACCACTATGCCCGATCGACGCCGGTCTGTGCGAGGCCAGAGGAGGTAATCCTTAGGGGCGATTGCACTCAGCGCCCGGCCAGAGCCACATGCAGGGAATGGTGATCGACTGGCAGCGGGCGAAATATGGACTGCGCAATGCGTGGTGGTGTGCACTTGCGCTCGCGTTCGTCTCCGTTCTGGCAATCGCGAGCACCGTGGACAAACCATCGGCAACGTCCTTCATCAAGACTTCCGGAACGAGCTTCACGCTGGACGGCAAGCCGTTCTTCGTGACCGGCGTAAACAACCACTATCTGACCTACGGTTCGCAGGATGAGGTCACCCGCGTTCTCGATGACGCCGTGGCGATGGGCGCCAACGTGGTCCGCATCTTCCTCCAGCCGGTGATCGGGTCGCTCGACGGAAGCGTCCCCACGATCTGGAATTGGCGGCTTGAAGGCGAAGCCAGCAATCTCGCGGTCAAGGGCACGTACCTGCTCTACTGGGATCCAAGTCAAAACAGGATGGCGATCAATGACGGCGCCAACGGCATGCAGAAGGTTGATTTCCTCATTGCCGAGGCCGGCAAGCGGCGCCTGAGGCTGATCATCGCCATCGTGGATTTCTGGGCCTTCACGGGTGGCGCCCAGCAGATGCGGGCCTGGTATGGCAGCAGCGACGAATCCACGTTTTTCTTCACTGACCCGCGCACGAAGCAGGACTACCGGACTTGGGTCCGCCACGTTGTGCAGCGCGTCAACCCGCTCACCGGGCTTGCCTACCGGGACGACCCGACCATCATGGCTTGGGAGTTGATCAACGAAGGCAATGCGCAGCCATTGACCTTGCGGTTGACCTGGACTGCCGAAATGTCGGCCTACGTGAAGTCCCTCGATTCCAATCACCTTGTCAGCTCAGGGAATGCCAACATTTTCGACCCGAAGTTAGCCGATTTGACCATCCCGACCCTCGATTTCGGGACCTGGCACGGCTATCCGATCTTCTACAATCTCACGATCCAGCAATTCAACGACATGATCCCCGAGTTCTGCCAGCTGGCAGCCCGCGCCAAAAAGCCGGTTCTTATGGAGGAATTCGGCCATGCCCGCTCCAATCAGAACGCGGCTGAAGCTTACGCCATGTGGCTCGACACGGTGACGCATGATCGCAACTGCGCCGGCTGGATGGTGTGGCGGCTGGTGTCGCTGCAGGACAGCGGACGCTATCCCGCCGACGAACACGACCAGTTCGATATCCACAATGACGGCGGTGCGCTCTGGACCATCCTCAAAGCCGCCACGGCTCGGGCGAGGCAGACACGCGAAACCAGCCTGGCCTCAGAAACCAGCCGGCGGGTGCCATGACCAAAGGCTCTGTCGTTGCGACAACCGGGCAGCCTGAGGATAGCGTCAGCAGCGAAAGCCGGCAGATTCCGCGCTGCCCCACGATCTCAGTGCTTATCTGTGCCTACACTGAAGACAGGTGGGAGCTGTTGGTTCAGTCCGTGGCCTCGGCGCAGGAGCAGACCTTGCAACCCTGCGAGATCATCGTCTGCGTCGACCAGCCCCTGTTCCGCCGTTGTGCCGCCTACTGGGCTGACTCCGCCGCATCCATCCCTCCTATACGGGTGATCCAGAACAAGTTTGACGGGCACCTGGGGTCGGCCCGAAACACGGCGGCCGAGGCGGCCGCCGGAGAGATCCTGGCGTTCCTGGATGACGATGCAGCTGCCGACAAGGACTGGCTCGAGATACTCACCGAACCGTACCAGGATGAAGGCATCGGCGCCGTCGGCGGGCGTCCCCTACCTGTTTTCGAGACTGGCCGTCCAGCCTGGTTCCCCGTGCAGTTCGACTGGGTGTTCGGATGTGCTTACGATGGCCTTCCGACCAGCCGAGGCCCTTTGGCTCACCTCATAGGCGCCAACATGTCGGTGCGGCGAACCCTCCTCGAGCAGGTCGGAGGGTTCCATTCCGACCATCACGACGACATGGACATGTGCCACCGCGTGGCGCATATCAAGGGCAGTGAGGCGGTCATCTATGAACCGGCGGCGACCGTCCGCCATTTTGTGCACGCCTCACGGCCGACCTGGAAATACTTCTGGCGCCGCTGCTTCTTCGTCAACAAGGGGAAGGTCGAGGCCTTCGCCCAGATGGGCGACGCCGCCACTCTTGGTGCAGAGTCGCGCTTCGTCTGGTACGCGCTGACGAAGGGCGTACCGCGGGAGATTTTGCAAGCGGCCAAGGGTGACGTCCACGGGCTGGCCCGGTCCGCAGCAATAATCGCTGGCTTGGGCCTGGCCGCGGCAGGCCACGTCGCCGGCAGGATCGAACTGGTGCGGCGCTTGCGCCGGCGGCGCCAACAGGCGACTAAGCAGATACTGGACACGGCCGCGCAAGGCGGTGGGCCTGGGGAGTAGATGCCGTCTTCGATAATCATTGGTTCGGGTCCGGCTGCAGCAGCCGCCGTGTTGGCGCTATCCGAGAAACCGGACGAGAAGATAACCGTGTTCGATCCGGGCACCGTGCTGGACGCGGAGACGCAGGAGGTGATCTCCAGGCTGTCCAAGCAGCCTGTCGACAACTGGGATGAGGAGGACGTCCGCCGGGTAAGCCTGCAACCCAAGCGGATCCAGTCCGATTCGCTGCCTGAAAAGAGAAGTTACGGATCCGATTTCCCGTTTGCCAACAAGGGTCAGCTCGACGGCGTCCACGCCGAGGGCAGAGTCAATTCAGCTGTCATATCAAGCGCCTACGGGGGCTTCAGCAATGTCTGGGGGCCCAGATCATGCCCTTCAGCGCTGCCACGTTCAAGGGATGGCCGTTCGACTTCTCGGATTTGGAAGAGCACTATCGGACAATCCTGCGTCACATTCCTTTCGCTGGACAGTCCGACGATCTCGAGGAGTGGTTCCCACTCATCGGATCGCCGGAGCCGCTTCCGCCACTGGCGCCGCGGACGCAGATGGTTCTGGCCAACTACGACCGGCACCGCGATCGGGTGCGCTCCACTGGCATAACGATAGGCCGCGCTCGCCTCGCCTTCTCAGCGCCCGAATGCCAGCCTTGCGGCCTATGCATGACCGGGTGCCCGCGGTCGCTAATCTTTTCGGCCTCGCACAGCTTCGATCGCTTCAGGCGCAGCGGGAGGATCGATTACCACAGCGGGCTGCTTGCGGTGCGAGTCGGCCAGGAGGGCGACACGGCCGTCGTGCAGGCCCGGGAATTGTCCACCGGCCGGATGCAGCGATTCACAGCCGACCGGATCTTCGTGGGCTGCGGAGCAATCGGGACCACTCGGCTGATCCTAGGTTCGCTCGGATCGGACCTGCCGGTGCATCTTTCGGAATCGGCTCAGTTCGTCCTTCCAATGATGTCCATGAAGCCGACCCCCGACCCGCGTGCAAGGCGCGACTTCACGCTCAACCAGTTCACCATGGCCATCGTCCTGGACGACGAAGGCTTCGATGTCTCCCAAATTCACTTCTATCCGTTCAACCAGGCATACTACGATGCGCTTCCCCGCTTCCTCCAACACCGCGCCGCCGCCTTCGCGACGGATCGGCTCCTGAGCCGATTGACAATAGGCCTGGGCTACCTGCCGTCCTGGGCGTCACCCAAGGTCCGGGTGAGCGCCCAGATGTCCGCGGCTCCAGATGAGCTACCCCAGATCACCCTCACTTCGGAGGGCTTCAGCCAGGCCAGGGTCAGGGGCAAATACGCGCCTCCGATGCTGCCTGACGTAATAAAGCGGATCCGCAGGGCGGCACCCTACCTTGACTTGTGGCCCATCACACCGCGGATGCTGTGGTCGGGCGGGGCCAAGAGCTACCACTTTGGCGGCAGCTTTCCTCACGCCGGTGAGCCGGATTCCGGGACTGCGACGACAGACCGCCTCGGGCGACTGGTGCGCTGGGACCGGGTCCATCTCATCGACGGGTCGGTTTTCCCAAATGTTCCAGCGACCACCTTTACCCTGACTGTGATGGCCAATTCTCATCGCATCGCCCGCGAAGCGATGCAGCTGGCGAGTTGAGCGTTCAAATGCGGGTCGGCATCACCGGAGCCAACGGATATGTCGGGACCATCCTGCGTGCCACCTTCGCCGAAGAAGGGCATGAGGTCATCGCGTTCGTCCGTCCGAACCGGGTGACCTCCGAATCTGCCGCCGCAATGGCCGGCGTCGCCGAGTGGCGCCCCTATGAGATCAGGCGCCCACCGTCGGGGAGCGCAATCAGCGACCTGGATGTCCTCATCCATGGTGCATGGGACCTGACTCTTGTCAGCGCCGGCGATGTGTGGGGTGTCAATGTGTCTGGCTCGCAGCAGCTCCTCCGCAATGCCGCCGATGCAGGGGTTCGCCGGGTCATTTTCATCTCCTCGATGTCCGCTTATGAGGGAACCCGGCAGCTTTATGGCCAAGCGAAGCTGGCCTGCGAGCGCACCGCAAACAGTCTGGGAGGTGTCTCCACCCGCCTCGGACTGGTGTACGGCCCCGGTTGGGGCGGGATGGCAGGCGCGCTCCGCAAGCTCACTAACCTGCCGATCACGCCTCTCATCGGAGCGCGCTCCCATCAGTTCACCGTGCATGAGGCGGACATGGCCGCCGCCATGGTGCGTATTGCCGTGTCGGACATGCATCTGCCGGAACCGGTAGGGCTGGCCAACCCCGAACCGGTACCGTTCCGACGGCTCATGAAAGAGATCGCCGCATCACAAGGCAGAACACTGCACGCCGTCGCCGTGCCCTGGCAGCTTGTGAGTGGCCTCCTCAAGGCAGCCGAGGCCTTGCATGTCCCCCTGCCCTTCCGATCCGACTCCATCCTCGGGCTCGTGCACCCGGCGCAAGAGGTCCCCGGTGTAGCGCTGCTCAAGCAGCTCGGAATCGAGTTTCGGAACTTCTCGCTGGGCGGCGATCGACCCTCTTCCGGGACATTGCGTCGATATTCTTAGTCGAAGACCGGCTCGATGCGCCAGCGACACAAATGGCGAGACTCCGCGATCGGCACGCGTGAACAGACTGCAGAGCGCCGTGACCGTTCCTGGGATGTTGTTGGCGTCGCCGCGCAGGCGAGCGCGGCGCGATCCGGTCCGATCAGCAAAATGGGGCTACCCCTGAGGAACGATCGCGGATCGGAGAAAACCATGCGATGATTCAGAAAGACGCATGAGACGCATGAGACGCATGACCTTAACGACGGGCGCAGCTTAACGCCCAGCCCGGTCGAACTCCCGGCTCTCCAGCGGTGAAGGCTTGCAGACGGAAGTCATTGCAGAATCCGGAAGACTTGTGGCGCGAAAGCCTGCGCACATGAGGAAGGGGCAATCCGATTGGGTGAACCGCACGCCATCTTCGTATCGGGAGTTGCGGGCTTTGTAGGAAGCAGGCTTGCAAGGGTCTTTATCGATCGTGGGTATCCGGTCTTCGGTTTTGACAACCTGTCGCGAGGTTCTCGGGAAAACCTGAACGGGCTTCTCGCGCATGAGCGGTTCATTTTTGAGAAAGTGGATCTCTCAGACGCGGGTGCGGTGAGAAGCCGCTTCATGAATTGTCACCGCCGCATTCCGATTTCCGAAGTTTGGCACATGGCTGCCAATTCGGACATCCCTGCAGGAATCGCCGATGCTTCCGTTGATCTGCGCGATACCTTTCTATCGACGTTCAACGTGTTGCAGGCAATGAAGGAGGCCGGGGTTCCGTTCCTTGCTTTCGCGTCCAGCTCAGCCGTGTACGGCGATTTGGGGGAGGCTCCGATCAGAGAGGATGTCGGGCCGCTGCTGCCCATCTCCAACTACGGTGCCATGAAGCTCGCATCGGAGGCGCTCATCAGCGCTGCCGTCGAGAACTGGTTGGACCGGGCCTTGATCTTTCGCTTTCCGAACGTGATCGGTGTTCCAGCAACACACGGTGTCATCCTGGATTTCGTGAGAAAGCTAAAGGTCTCGCCAAGCAAACTGAATGTTTTGGGGTCGGGGCGGCAACGCAAGGCATATCTTCACGTCAATGATCTGATCGACGCGATTGTCTACTTGCGTGCAAACGCATCCGAGCGGCTTGGCTGCTACAATATCGGTCCAGAGGACAAAGGGGTAACCGTTAGCTTCATAGCGGAAACGACTGTAGAGGCTGTCGCACCGGGCGCCGGGATCGAATAC
Organism: Mesorhizobium sp. M4B.F.Ca.ET.058.02.1.1; assembly: GCF_003952505.1. Classification (NCBI taxonomy): domain Bacteria; kingdom Pseudomonadati; phylum Pseudomonadota; class Alphaproteobacteria; order Hyphomicrobiales; family Phyllobacteriaceae; genus Mesorhizobium; species Mesorhizobium sp. M4B.F.Ca.ET.058.02.1.1. The sequence goes on from NZ_CP034450.1 coordinate 2,328,828, forward strand.
GGTGTTGAGGATCGCGGTTGGGCGGGAGATGTTCCCCGATTTTCCTATGACATAGCAAAACTTCGTGCGCTCGGCTGGCGGCCCCAGCTTGGTTCGGCCGACGCTGTTCGAAAAGCCGTCGTAGAAATCGTGCGGCAGGAAGGACACCTGTGATGCAAGCCGTTGTACTTGCAGGTGGTCGAGGGACGCGGCTCAGGGGCCGGATAGGTGATTTGCCTAAGTCGCTAGCCAACATTGGCGGCAAGCCACTTCTCGAGCATCAAATCGTCCTCGCCAAGCAACACGGGATTGAGAAGATCTTGATCCTGGTGAACCACGCAGCCGAGCAAATTGTGGAATTTTGCAATCAGCGCGAGAATTGGGGGATCGACGTTCTTTGCGTGGATGACGGTGCGCCTCGCGGGACCGCTGGAGCAGTACTGTCGGTTTTGGACCTGCTCGACGACGACTTCCTTACGATCTATGGCGACACGATGCTCGACGTCGATCTCACCCGCTTTAAGTGCTTCCACGAAAAACACAAGGCAGCGGCAACAATTTTCACCCATCCGAACGATCACCCGCATGATTCCGATCTGATAGAAACGTCAGAAGATGGCATCGTTACCGCATTCCATCCATATCCACATGATCCAGAATTCTTTTATCCTAATAAAGTCAGCGCCGCTCTTTATTATATACGAAGACAAGCTCTATTCCCATGGCGCTCCACGGTAACTCCTCTCGATTTTTGCAAGGACCTCTTTCCTGAAATGCTTCTGGCTGGCGCGGAAATTAGAAGCTATAGCAGCCCTGAGTACATAAAAGACGCGGGAACCCCGGCAAGACTTGACAAGGTCTGCGCCGACTTTGCATCGGGCCGCATAGCTCGAGCTTCACTCGCATCGCCGCAGAAAGCAGTATTCCTGGACAGGGATGGGTGCATCAATGTTGACCATGGACATATCGATCGTCCCGAACGCTTCGAACTGATTGAGGGGGCGGCCGCCGCGATCGCCTGTTTCAACCGGGCCGAGTACCGGACAATCGTCGTTACTAACCAACCCGTTGTGGCGAGAGGCGACTGCTCCATACGAGACCTGCGGATGATCCATAACAAGATGGAGTCTGAGCTTGGTCGCTGCGGTGCTTTTGTTGATGCCATCTACTTCTGCCCGCACCATCCAGATCGCGGCTTTGTCGGTGAGGTGGAAGCACTGAAGGTCCGCTGCAAATGCCGCAAGCCTGCTACCGGGCTGATCGATGAAGCGGTCGAGGCATTCAATATCGATCGCAGTCAATCCTGGATCATCGGCGATTCCTCTACGGACATTGCTCTCGCAAAACGGTCTGGCATCAGATCGATCTTGGTTGAGACGGGCGCGGGCGGTTTGGATAGCAAATATCATGTCATGCCCGACTACACCGTCTCGGACTTGTCCGAGGCTGCCAAGCTCATTCTCACTGTTCATCCGACCTTGATAGACACAGCATCTGATCTGATCGCGCATGTGAAGCCGGGTGATGTTTGTTTCGTGGGGGGCTTTCCCGCAGCGGAAAGAGTGTTCTTTCCAGCGCTATCGCTGAGGTTCTTCGCGGCCGCGGCTTTGATGCGCAAGTTGTTGCTCTTGATCGCTGGATACGTCCCGTCGCCGATCGCGAACCAACGGTGATTGGTCGTTACGATATGAACGAGATCAGGAAGGTTCTAAGGCGCCTGGTGGGCGTTCGTTCTCGCGAGACGCACGATCTGCCCTATTACGACAAGCTGAGCCGCGCATCGCATCCAAGATCGGAAAAGATAACCATTTCTCCGGAAACCGTCCTGGTCGTGGAAGGAGCCGTCGCTCTTTCGCTGTGCGATGTGGTTTTGCACGGTCGTGCACACACATTCTTCGTCGATATCGATGAGGAGTTGAGGAGGTGCCGAGTAACGCGCGAATACTCGCGCCGAGGAGTGGATCGGGAGGCTGCGGCGAGTATCTACAGTTCGCGCCAGAAGGATGAGGCACCGATCGTGCTGGCATCGCGGGCGCGTGCTGAACATTGCATCCAATTGCGAGCGATCGAACTGATTGAGGCAGTCGGATGATTATCAGCCAAACGCCGCTTCGTGTGAGCTTTGTGGGAGGTGGCAGCGACCTTCCCGCCTTCTATCGGCAGGAGGGCGGTGCCGTCCTGAGCGTTGCTATCGACAAATACGTCTACGTGAATGTGAACCGCAAATTCGATAACGGCACCCGCATCGCTTACTCCAAAACGGAAGAGGTGGATAGCGTTGAGGATATCCAGCATCCGATTGTCAGGGCGACGATGGGATATCTCGGGATCTGTGGAGGCGTCGAGATAACAACCATTGCCGATATTCCATCGAAGGGAACAGGACTTGGATCCTCGAGCGCTTTTACTGTTGGCCTTCTGCACGCGTTGAACGCGTTTCGGGGGCAGTATGTCTCCAAGGCAAAGCTCGGCGCTGACAGTTGTCGCATTGAGATCGAACTTTGTGGCGCACCCATTGGAAGGCAAGATCAATACGCCGCTGCCTTCGGAGGGTTGAACCTTATCGAGTTTCACTCTGATGACAGCGTTTCGGTATCACCGCTCATATGCCCGCGCGATTTCATCGCTTCAATCGAGAAGCAAGTTCTCATGTTTTACACCGGCATTACGCGCAGTGCCTCAGACATCCTCGTCCGACAGTCGGAAGGCATCGCAAGAGCGCCGGACAAGCGGAAAGCGCTCAGGCGGATGGTCGAGCTCACGTATCAGCTTCGTGATGAGCTGCATCGATGTAACCTCAACGCCTTTGGCGAAATCCTCCACGAGAACTGGCTCTTAAAAAAGGGCCTCTCCGAAGACATCACGAACGATGCAATCGATCACTGGTACCAAACTGCGATGCAGGCGGGTGCGAGGGGCGGCAAGTTACTCGGAGCAGGTGCGGGAGGTTTTCTCATGTTCTTCGCGCCTCTCGATCGCCACGAGGCAATCAAAGCGGCCCTCGGGAACCTAAAGCATTTCCCCGTGAGGTTCGACTTCGCCGGGAGCCGCATCGTTCACTATCAACCGACATCGGAGTCCACCCAATGAAACATTTTGGCGGCAGTACCCAATCAACCGACATCGGAGCCCGCCCAATAAATCATCTTGGCGGGAGCGCTCAAGCCTATTTCAAGAAACTTGAGACCGTCCTGGCTTCATTGGACCACCAAAGCTTCGACAATGCAGTGGCCTTGGTCGCGCAGGCACAGGAGGATGGCAAGCAGATAATCACGCTTGGAAATGGCGGCAGTTCACTCACTGCTCTACATTTCATCACCGACTGGAACAAGAGCATCTATCTCTCCACGAAGCGCCCGTTTCGTGGTCGGACACTTGTCGACAATGTGGGACTTACATTCGCTTATGCCAACGATGTTTCATTCCAGGATGTGTTCGTCGAGCAACTGAAGAACATCCTGAACGAGGGCGACTTGGTCATCGCAATTTCAGGAAGCGGAAACTCGGAAAACGTTTTGCGCGCCGTTCGATACGCAAACGATCACGGCGCAGTTACGTTAGGTCTTTGTGGATATGGCGGAGGAACGCTCCGGCAGATCGCCCAACACGTGGTTTGGGTCAATGTGAACGACATGCAACTGTCGGAAGATATACATTCTATGTTCGGGCACGTCGTTATGCAGACTCTTTGTTTTGCAAGTACACAAAAGTGGAGCGATCGGCGACAAAAGCGCAGCGCGGCTGGAGGCCTCAATCCGAATCTAGCTGGCGCCGAAACGGGCTGGCGATCCTGATCGAGAACAAACGATGCCGCATTATCTGTTCTACGTTCTGGACGAACACGGCCAGTTCATGGGCGGGGTCAACCTTGCCTGCGCCGACGACATTACGGCGAAAGAGTACGCCAGGCGGTTTGCCGACGGCCACGAGGTGGAGCTTTGGCGATTGGTTGCGCGGTTCAAAATTGACAAACCGCGTGGCCGTCCCGCAGCGACGAAGCACCCTCGTGCCGTAGCGCCACGTTCCAGCCATTTAAACAAGCCGCTCAGGCGATCACACTTCCCCCATGGATTCGGTTGCACGTCTTGGCCCTATTCAAATCTTGAGAGATTTTGACCCCGATACAGGCACGTTGGCGTTGCGATTGGACGACCTGTCCAGTGCTGTACAGCGCTCGATGACGGCGAGCCTTGTAACCTTCGATCGTTGAAAGCGACTGACGCGGACATCGCCGCCATGCCGCCGGCGACGTCGCTCGGGCGTGGAGCGTCGTCAACGCCGCAAGGCGACATCGGCCAAGCGCATCGACGCGCAAACGGCACGGTTCGAACGGCCGCGCCGGCAGCCCCCAACAGACCCGACGGCCCGTCCGCCACGCAGCATCGGAAGTCATCCCTGCCGCACTTCTCGATGACCTGATTTGCGAACGACCCGCTCGAACCGACGGGCGCCCAAGCCAGAGCAACATTACAACCGACGGACACGGCTTGGGAGGACATCCGGAAGGCCGCCTCGGCGCGGCTGTTCGATCACTTTCCGTATTAGAATGTGTTAATAAGTTATATTAGTAATGTGTGAATAATCGTTAACCAAGCCTCATTCTCGCCGCAAACCGTGCTAAGGTCCGCCTGGGTCACGTACATCGCCTTTGAATGATCAATACATGCAGGTACAAGGCGGCGTGGGTGAATAAGTAAAAAAGCGGAAATGCCTGTGTTTACTTAGGGGCGCGGGTGGAATGAAAAACAAAAAGACGCAATGAACTAAGGAACTACTGTGACTATACTACACAGCAACCTCGGCGGCGTGCCCGCTGGGAGAGGTGCGCTCAACCTCAATTCGGCCGCGGCTCGAACCGTCGAACACCTTGAGCGCGTTGGCAGCGACACCGTCTATGGGCTCAAGGGCGAAGGCCTGACGAGCATTCCCGTCGACAACACCCGCCTCCGATGGCGAGCTCATCGTTAGGCTCGCTCGACAATAATAATCTCCGCCACTTTGAAATCCGTTCGCAGTGCCCAAGCTGCGAGCATGCGACATGTCGCGCGCCTTGGCGATGCGCGGCAGTGGAAGTTCCCTGTTTTCAACGCCTAAAGAGGATCACTGAATGACTCTTTCCGCACCCGCAGGCTTTACCTCTAGCGACCTCGTCTACGAGGAAAGCTTCTCCGGTACGACTCTCGACAGCGATTGGCATACCTATATCACCAGCAATGCTGCCGACGGCTGGCCATGGAATACCAATGGGTCGGGCGGAAGTACGCCGGGCGGCCCATACAATGCCGACTACGATATGCCGAGCCAGGTGTCCGTGAGCGACGGGACCTTGAATCTCACGGCGATCAAGCAGCCCATCAGCGGCGTCAATCAGGGAGGGGTGACACAAACATTCCCGATCACGTCCGGCGCCGTCAGCAGCTATGGCAACTTCGAATTCAATGGCGGCTATCTTCAGATCAGCATGAAGGCGCCGAGCGGCGACGGCGCATGGCCAGGCCTCTGGCTGATGCCCGGCGACGGCGCGGGCAGCAGCGGCGACAATTTCGAGCTCGATATTCAGGAGGGTGGATTTACCGGCTCGGGGCCGGCAGACCAGAATTTCTCCTGGCACTTGCACGGGCCGTCGGGGTGGGTCGGCGACACCATCGACAGCGGCATCAACCTCACGGCCGGCTTCCATACGTACGGCATCAACTGGGTGCCCGGTGAATCGATCACCTGGTATCTGGATGGGAAGCAGATGGCGCAGGTGACCAGCGCACAGGTCGCGATCCCGGATGAACCGATGCAATTGATGATGAACTTGGGGGTCGCGAATTCGAACGCGAGCGGATGGCATACGGCTCTGGATGGCTCGACGCCATCCTCGATGCAGATGCTGGTCGATGAGGTTCAGCTCTATCAGAAGGCGGGCAGCGGCGACACCGTCACGGGTGCCAACGTCACTCCCTCGACAACATCGTCGACCCAGTCCCCGACGACGCCAACGATCCAGCCGGCGGTGACGCAGGTCGCCGCGTCACCGGCAACGGGAGTCGAGCATGCCGGCGATGCCATCACAATGACGGTCGCCTTCAACAAGGTCGTGACCGTCACGGGCACACCGACACTGTCGCTCAATGATGGCGGAACGGCCAGCTATGTCAGTGGCTCGGGCACCAGCGCGCTCACCTTCCGCACCACGGTCGCTTCGACCGACAAGGATACCTCGGCACTCGCCATCACCGGGGTCAACCTTCCGAGCGGCGCGAGCATCAAGGATGCATCCGGTGTTGCGGCGAACCTCTCAGGCGCGGTGAAGACGTTCTCCGGGCTCCAGATCGATCCGGTCCTGCCGGCGGTGACGCAGGCCACAGCCTCGCCGGGAACCGGCACCGAGCACGTCGGCGACACGGTCACGCTGACACTCGGCTTCAACGAGGCCGTGAAGGTGTCGGGCACGCCGACCCTGTCACTCAACAATGGCGCGACCGCGACCTATGTCGGCGGCTCCGGAACGAGCGCGCTCAACTTCCGCACAACGGTCGCATCGACGGACACCAATACCTCGGCGCTCGCCATCACTGGGGTCAACCTGACGAACGGTGCGAGCATCAAGGACGCAAGCGGCGTCGCTGCGAATCTTGCAGGCGCAGTGAAGACCTTCTCCGGCCTCCAGATCGCGACGTCATCGACAGCCCCGACGACCCCAACCACCCCAACGACCACCACCACCCCAACCGCCCCAACGACCACCACTGCCCCAACCACCCCAACGACCACCACCACCCCGTCATCGATCGCGCCGGTCCTCACCATCGCGGATCCGACACTCAAGGTGAACGGGCTGGGTGGTACGGTTGACCTCGGAGTCAAGGTGACAACGACCGACCCCAACGATGTCGTGACCGTGAATGTGACGGGCTTGCCGAGATACGAGACGATCACCGACAAGCTCGATGGTAAGACGTTTAGTGGCAAGAACATCACCTTGACGGCGGCGCAGGTCGACAGCGGATTGACGCTGCAATCGAACTACAAGGGCGCGGCTCATCCGGTGGCGACGCTCACGCTGACGGCAACGGCCAAGGACCCGGTCACCGGCGCCGTCACGACAGCCTCGCCGCAGAGCATCACCGTAGTGGATCCTCGGCCCGCGACCGCCACAACGTCGCTAGAGTCCTTGGCAACCCGGGGCCCTGCGCTGCTGCACGAGCAAAGGGACCTGGTCGCCGGCGGCGCTAGGACCTGGGCGCCGCATAGCCTTGCCGCGGCGGATCATCCGACTGCGACCGGCACGGCCAGGGCGTCCCTGGCAAGCCAGAGTTTTGCGCTGCTGAACCAGTATCTGGCCGGCAAATCCGGCCGGGTCGATTCCGGTCAGATCGTGGCTGTCTTGTCGAATGGAGCCAGCTGGGATCACGACACGTACATGACCAGACCGCACCATTGATCGCCTCCGCACCCAGGGGCTTCCGCCCCTGGGTGCAGCACCGTCAAGGTTGTGAATGCCAGGGGGAGATCGAACGCGGACGTATTTCCGCAAGGGTTAGCCAAAATGGCGATACAAAACGAGAATGCCTACGCAGCAGACCATGGACTTCGAGCCCTGGCCCTGTTCCTGCGCTTTCATGGCGTGGACGCCAAGCCCGACCAGATCCGCGATCGCTATGGCGACGGCGGTGCAATCGGCATCCGCGCGATGCTTCGCTGCGCCCGCGAGCTCGGGCTTAAGGTCGGCGCGCGCAAGGCACATTGGAACCGTCTTTCGAGCGTTCGGCTGCCCGGCATCGCTTCGTTGCACGATGGCGGATTTCTGCTTCTCGCAAAGGCCGACGACAACGGCGCGGTTGTGCTGCATCCACACTCGTCGGGGCCGAAGCGGATTACGCGCGCGGAATTGGAAGCAATCTGGGATGGCCGTTTGATCCTGGCCGGATCACAGAACGTCGCGCAGCGGGCGCTTCATACCCTTGCTGGCATGGGTATGCGCGGTCGTGATCTGCTGCGGCGCGCCCGCGATACCGTGATGCGCCCGCGTTTCGCCGATCGACGCGATACGGCCGCCGAGGCGACGAGCACCGCATCTGAGAGCGACGATGACTCAGGGCTCATTGCCTTGGCGATATTGCTGCGTTGCCATGGCATCGCGGCCGACCCGGACCAGATCCGGCATCGGATGGGCGCGGCGCGCGTGGGTGTTACCGAAGTCCTTCGCTGTGCAAAGGATTTCGGACTCAAAGCCCAGGCACAGAGGACGAAGTGGAATCGGCTTGCGGTTACTCCGTTGCCGGGAATCGCCGTGCTTCGGGACGGTGGATTCCTGATCCTCGGCAAAGTCGTCGACGACAAGCTCCTCGTTCAGCGCCCGTCGTCGCCGCAACCCATTACAATGACCCAGGCCGACCTTGAGGCCATCTGGGACGGCGACATCATCCTGATGACCCGGCGCGCGCCCCTGACGGATCTCTCTCGACGGTTCGATATCAGCTGGTTTCTCGGCGCGGTCCACAAGTATCGCCATCTTCTCAGCGAAGTGCTGGTCGCGTCATTCTTCCTTCAGGTTTTTGCCCTTCTCTCACCGCTATTCTTCCAGGTGATCATCGACAAGGTGCTCGTGCATCGAAGCATGAGCACGCTTGATGTTCTGGTCACCGGTCTCGTCGCGCTGACGGTTTTCGAAACCGTCCTTGGCACGCTGCGCGTCTATCTGTTCGCGCATACGACGAACCGCATCGACGTCGAGCTCGGCGCCCGGCTGTTTCGTCACCTGCTGGCGTTGCCAATCGCATATTTCCAGACGCGCCGCGTGGGGGATTCGGTCGCACGCGTCCGCGAGCTCGAGAATATCCGCCAGTTCCTGACGAGCTCGGCGCTCACGCTTGTCATCGATCTCGTCTTCACCGTCGTTTTCCTCGCGGTGATGTTCTACTACACGACTTCGTTGACGCTGATCGTTCTGGCGTCGTTCCCATTCTACATCGGTATTTCTGCGGGAGCTGCGCCGCTGTTTCGCCGGCGCCTTGATGAGAAGTTCGATCGCGGCTCGGAGAATCAAGCTTTCCTGGTCGAGACCGTCACGGGCGTCGAAACGCTGAAGGCCATGGCGGTCGAGCCGCAGATGCAGCGACGTTGGGAGGAGCAGCTCGCCGCCTATGTGACCGCAAGCTTCCGCGTGCTCAGCCTGAACAATACGGCGAGCCAGGCGGTGCAGCTGATAAACAAGCTGGTCGTCGCCGCAACCCTGTACTTCGGTGCCAAGCTCGTGATCGGTGGCGACCTGACCGTCGGCGAACTCGTCGCATTCAATATGCTGGCATCCCGCGTAAGCATGCCGGTGCTGCGGCTCGCGCAGATTTGGCAGGATTTCCATCAGGCCCGCCTGTCGATCGATCGTCTCGGCGATATCCTCAACACCATTCCCGAGCCAAGCCTCAATCCTGGCCGCGCCACTCTGCCGGCGATCCGCGGACAGGTGACATTCGAGCATGCGACTTTCCGCTACCGAGTCGACGGCCCCGAGGTGCTGCACGACGTGTCGTTCAGCGTCGAGCCCGGTCAGGTCATCGGCATCGTGGGCTCCTCGGGCTCCGGCAAGAGCACCATCGCCAAGCTGATACAGCGGCTCTATGTGCCGGAGAGCGGACGCGTGCTGGTCGATGGCGTCGATCTGGCGATGGTCGACCTGACCTGGCTTCGCCGCCAGATCGGAGTCGTCCTGCAAGAGAACGTACTCTTCAACCGATCCATTCGCGAAAACATCGCGCTCGCCGATCCGGCTATGCCTATGGAGCGCGTCGTTGCAGCGGCGTCGCTCGCTGGCGCTCACGATTTCATCCTGGAACTGCCCGAGGGCTATGACACTATCGTGGGCGAACGCGGCAGCAGTCTTTCTGGCGGACAGCGCCAGCGCGTCGCAATCGCGCGGGCACTCATCACCGATCCGCGCATCCTCATCCTCGACGAGGCGACCAGCGCGCTGGACTACGAAAGCGAACGCGCCATTCAGCAGAACATGACACGAATCTCTGCCGGCCGGACCGTCTTCGTCATCGCGCATCGGCTCTCGACTGTGCGTCACGCGAACCGGATCATCACGATCGAGCATGGCCGCATCGTCGAGGACGGTACCCATGATGACCTGATCCGCTCGAACGGGCGTTACGCTAACCTCCACTATCTGCAGGCCGGCATTCATGAAGTCCGCTAGCCAAAACATCGTCGAGTTTCCGAGAGTCAATCCTCGTCGCCACGAGCACGAAGTTGCGTTCCTGCCGGCGGCGCTCGAAATCACCGAATCGCCGCCGTCGCCGATCGGGCGCGCAATCGGGGCGAGTATCATCGCGGTCTTCTGCTTCGCGCTGGTGTGGGCGTCGCTGGGCAGCGTCGATATCGTCGCAACGGCGACGGGCAAGATCGTGCCAGACGGGCGCACCAAGCTGATCCAGCCATTCGACACCGGCGTCGTGCGCGCCATCAACGTGCGCGATGGTCAGAGCGTGAAGGCTGGCGACGTCCTGATCGAGCTCGACCCGACCATGACGGACGCCGACCAGGAGCGCCAGAAAAGCGATCTCCTTTCGGCCGAACTCGACGTCGCACGGCTGCGCGCGGCGCTCGCGGAGGATCCGCTTGCGGCCTTCCGACCGCCGCAGGGGGCAAGCGCGGCGGAGATCGAGATGCACCGTCAGTTTCTTGTCAGTCAGCTCGCCGAACAGAACACCAAGCTCGCCGAGATCGATCGCGAGCAAACCCAGAAAGAGGCGGAACGATCGACCACTTTGGCGAGCGGCGCGAAGCTCGAGGCGACGATACCGCTGCTGCAGGAGCGGGTCGACATTCAAAAGAACCTCGTCGACAAGGCACTTGCTTCGAAGGTCGTCTATCTCTCCGAGTATCAGGAACTGGTAGGCCTTCAGCAGGATCTCAACCTGCAGCAGAGCCGGCTGCGCGAAGCCGACGCAGCCATCGCGTTGCTGAAGGAAACGAGGGAAAAGACCGCCGCGGAGTACCGGCGCGCGACCTATGAGGCACTCGCAAAAGCCGAGCAGAGAGCTGCGAGCACCGGGCAGGAAGTGATCAAGGCAGAGCGGCGCACGAAGCTCCAACAATTGACCGCGCCGGTCGATGGCGTTGTGCAGCAACTCGCCGTTCATACGGTGGGAGGTGTGGTGACGCCTGCTCAGCCACTCGCCGTGGTGGTTCCGAGTGAGAGCCATCTCGAGATCGAGGCCATGCTCTCCAACCGAGACATCGGTTTCGTCCATCCGGGACAGAAGGCGGAAATCAAAGTCGACACATTCAACTTCACCCGCTACGGGCTTCTTCATGGTGAAGTGCTCAGCGTGTCATCCGACGCCATAGTTCGCGACAGGCAGCAGAGCGCGTCGAACGACCGCGCGTTGGGCGCAGCGCAGAGCGACAGTGAGCCGAGAGATCAGGAACTGCAGTATGCCACGCGCGTTTCACTTGACCGTACGGACATGCAGGTGGATGACAAGCTCGTCAAGCTCGGTCCGGGTATGGCGGTGACGGTCGAGATCAAGACTGGCACGCGCAGTATCATTGGCTATTTCCTCTCGCCGCTGGCGAAAACCAAGCAGGAATCATTGCACGAGCGGTAAAAGGGCAGGCTTCCAGCCGACGAACCTTTGTCCCTGCCATTGTCAACTCGAGCCACGTGGCGTCGGGTAACAATGAAGAAACAGCAGTCGCCAGGAAGAGCGCGCCAAGGCGATCCGAGCCGGAATTGACGCTTGTTTGCCGGAGCTAGCCAGGCGCCCGAAACGCCCTTCGTCCGGCAGGAACGCACGAGACACCCCTCTGCGCTGGCGGCGGACATGCTCCTGTTGGATAGGTGGGTGAGAAATCAGGGCTTTAGGGCTACCCCCAATTCATCAAGGGCTCTTGGGCACGGCTGCGTGCTAGGATCAGCCCCCGCATGTGCGGAGGGGAAACCGTGGCCCTGAACGTAGTCGGCCAAGCCAGACCGAACACATTCGCCTTCGAGACCAGTGCTGTCGCCGGAGCGACGTCGCGAGATGTTCGAGGCTCTCGATCCCGTGCTGCGCCGCAATCCAGAAGTCGGAGCCTACAACCAGACTTTCTGAGAGGAACTGGAGCATGCCGGACCGGATCGTAAGTTTTGTCATGAGCGGGGGCGTCGGATCACGGCTGTGGCCGCTCTCGCGCGAAGACAATCCCAAGCAATTCCATGACTTTTCGGGCGACGGCTCGATGCTTGCAAAAACTGTTCGACGCCTCAAGATGCGGCCGGACGGTGAGGCGCCGATCTACCTGATAGCTTCGGAACGGCATGCCGACCGCGTCATTTCGGATATCGGTGCGCTCGGCCTGAACGGCGGCAGACCGATTTTCGAGCCCATCGGACGCAATACGGCCGCGGCGGTCGCAATAGCCACCCTGCAGACAATCTCCGAACATGGCGTCGACGCGCTTGTACTGGTGGTGCCCTCCGACCACGAGATATCGACCGAAAAGCAATTCTGGGAAACCGTCGAAGCGGGCATGCCTGCCGCGGATTCAGGAAGCATTGTGGTATTCGGCATCAAACCGACGCATCCCGAAACAGGGTACGGCTACATAAAGGTTAAGGTTGCGGCAAATGGTGACGGAGTGGCCGCCGTTTCGCACTTTGTCGAAAAGCCCAATATCGAGACGGCCCGCAAATATGTGTCTTCGGGAAGGTTCTACTGGAACGCCGGCATCTTTCTGTTTCGTGCCGACACGATGCGGAAGGCATTTCTCGACCTCCGGCCGGACATCTGGGACACTGCGGAACGGGCCCATAAGACCGCACGGGCCGACCTCTCAGGCATTTATTTGCCTCAGGGCTTCTACTCGACCGTCCCGTCGACATCGATCGACTACGCGGTCATGGAGCATGCACGCGGTATCGCGATGGTTACGGCTTCCTTCCGCTGGAACGACCTTGGTTCGTGGCAATCGCTGCTCGAAGCCAGCCCGACGGACCGCGACGGAAATGTCGTAGCGGGCGACGTCGTCGCCATGGATTGCGGCAGCTCCTACCTCAGAAGCCAGGGCAGGCTGCTGACCGTCATCGGAATGAAGGATGTGGCGGTGGTGGCGACCCCGGACGCAGTGTTCGTCGCTCCGGTCACCCACAGCCAGAACGTGAAGAAGGTTGTCGAACAGTTAGAGAAGAGCGGACGCCTCGAGACGAAGTTCACGGCGTCGGAAGACCGCGTCATAATCAGCGGATCATGGCGAAAGCGCGTCGAGCACTGGCTCTTCAACGAGACGCTGCCGCTGTGGTCCACTGCAGGTGTCGACGATGTGCATGGCGGCTTCCACGAGGCTCTCGGTTTCGATGCAAGGCCGTTAGGCAAGCCCAAGCGCATGCGGACGATGGCTCGCCAGATCTACGCTTTCGCGGTCGCCAAGGAACGCGGCTGGGCCGGACCGGCCGACAGGCTCATCAGCCACGGCATCGACTTCATCGCGAAATACGGTCGCACCGACCGCGGCGGCTGGGTTCGCAGCCTCAATTCCAACGGCAGCGTGGTCGACCCGGTGGAGGACGCCTACGACCATTCCTGTGTGCTCCTGGCGCTTGCCCATGCTCATCGATGCGGCGATCGGGATGCCTTGCGGCTTGCTCAAGAGACATTTCATTTCATCGACACCCATCTCGAGGACGGCTGCTTGAACGGCTTCCTGGAGAGCCCTGGCTGGAGTGGGGTGCGGTTCTCGAACCCGCATATGCACATGCTGGAATCCTTCCTTGCCTGGTATGGCGTCACCGGCGACCGCAGCTACCTGCGTCGGGCGGCACGCATCATCGATCTTTTCCGGAGTCACTTCTTCGACCAGGAGAGCTGGACGCTTGGCGAACGCTTCGATGTCGACTGGCTGCCGCTGCCTGGAGACGACGGTCAGTGGACCGAACCGGGGCACCATTTCGAATGGGCCTCGCTCCTTGTCGATTTCACGCGGGCAAGTGGGCAGAAAGACTTGGCAGTCTACGCAAGGAAGCTCTATTCGTCGGCGATCGCCAGCGGATTGAACCGGGCCACCGGTCTGGCTTATGCGGCCGTGTCGCGGCAGGGAATGCCCTTCGACCGGCTCTCTCGCAGTTGGCCGCAATGCGAGGCCGTCAAGGCGGCCATCGCCCTGGACGGCATTGGCGGGCCTGATCTGAAACCCGAGATCGAAGCTCGTGTCGCCCGCCTCTTCCGATGGCATATCGATCCAGCACCGCTTGGCTTGTGGGTTGACAGGATTGACGAGCGCGGAAGGTCAGTGGCGACGGAGGTCCCCGCGAGCATCTTCTACCATCTGGTAACGGCGTTGATGCAGTACCTGGACAAGACCGAAGGGCAGGTAGAGCCCTTCCCGCTCCCGGGGTCCGATGCAGGCGGCCCCACTCGGACGCAGGTCTACGGTTGATCAAGGATCGGCCGTTCGTCGGATGGCGGAGGAGACGTCCAAATCCGACGAACTTTCCCTACTCGCGCGCAAGGGTGAGACGATGACACGCGTGCAACGCGCTGCCGATGGAATGGCGGGTCCGTCGCACGGCGCGGCGTTGAACACCTGCAGGGCCGGCGATGCGGGGCGAGTCGCCGATTGTCGAAATGGCAGCCAGCTGAAACCAAAGTCTTCCAAGGAGCCTGGAAGCGCGGCTGCCAAGAGATGCCGACGCCGAATGGCGAGGCAGAGGTCAAATGCGCGGTATGCAATCCCACCCATCGCTACGATCCGGACTTCGCTTTCAAGCGGGTCAAGGCCGAGGCCCACATCAGGGATGATCCGGTTGCTACCCCTGCTTCGTCCATATGGATGTGTTTCGCCTGTTTCAGCCGAAGTTTATATTTCTTCGCCAGCCGGTTGCCGTTTCCTCAGGCAACGCCGGTAAGGCTCGGCTCTCTGTCATGTGAACGACAAGAGCGCGCCGGGCCGCAAAACGTCCGCGATCACGCCACAGGCACCGACGGATTGGCTGGTAGCTTGTTAGGGCGGTGGATTTTTTGTTCGCCTGGCCGGCGCCATATACCCCACCCAAACACGCCCAATGTGGCGCCGGCCACCTTCCACTGTGTCAGAAGTCCCGGACGGCGGCACCAATTTGACTCGCCAACGCCTGACTAAAAGCCCAGGGTGCATCGTCACTGGCCATTGAACGGGCGCTGAGAATGAGCGCTCGCTTATGACGGGTATGCTGACGGGTTTTTCAGCCCTGCGGCCGAACCTGCGGCAGGGCGGCGTCGAGCGACCGCTCGAACGCATCGACCAGCGTATCCAGCTGGGGCTCGGTGATGATCAGGGGCGGGCAGAAGGCGATGGCGTCGCCCATGTTGCGCGAAATGACGCCATTCTGCTGCAGGAACCCGTTGACCAGCACACCGAGGGCGGCAGGCTTGCCCCATGGCGCCTTGCTCGCCTTGTCGGTGACCAGCTCGACGGCGGCGATCAGGCCAACGCCGCGCACCTCGCCGACCAGCGGATGCGAGGCCAGCCTGCGCAGCCTTGCCTGCAGATGCGCGCCGATGGTGCGCGCGTTGCCGACGAGGTCGCGTTCCTCGATCAGCTTGATATTCTCCAGCGCGACGGCCGCGGCGACGGGATGGCCGCCGCCGGTGAAGCCGTGGCCGAAGGTGCCGATGCGATCGCTTTCATCGGCAATCGGCTCGAACACCTTGTCGTTGATGAGCAATGCCGAGATCGGCAGATAGGAGGAAGAAATCTGCTTCGACAGAACCATGATGTCAGGCTTGATGCCGAAGGTCTGCGAGCCGAACATCTCGCCGGTCCGGCCAAAGCCGCAGATGACCTCGTCGGCAACGAGCAGGACGTCGTATCTCGACAGCACGGACTGGATCTTCTCCCAATAGCCGGCGGGCGGAACGACGACGCCGCCGGCGCCCATGATCGGCTCGCCGAAGAAGGCGGCGATGGTCTCCGGTCCCTCGGCAAGGATCAGCGTCTCCAACTCGTCGGCGAGACGGCTGGAGAACTGCTCTTCGCTCTCGCCCGGCCTGGCATCGCGCCAATGGTGCGGCGTCGACGTGTGCAGCACATTGGCGATCGGCAGGTCGAAAGAGAGATGGTTGTTCGGCAGCCCGGTCAGGCTTGCCGCGGCAACGGTCACGCCGTGGTAGCCGCGCTTGCGGCTGATGATCTTCTTGCGCGCCGGCTGGCCGAGCGCGTTTGACCGGTACCAGATCATCTTGATGGCCGTATCGTTGGCCTCGGAGCCGGAATTGGTGAAGTAGGCCTTGCTCATGGGCACTGGCGCCATCTGCACCAGTTTCTCGGCCAGGTCGATCAGCGGCGAATGCGCCTTCGATCCGAAGTCGTGATAATAGGGCAGCTTCGACATCTGCCGCGTGGCCGCCTCGACCAGGCGCTTTTCCGAGAAGCCGACGGCGACGCTCCACAGGCCTGCCATCGCCTCGATATAGCGGTTGCCGGCAATGTCCTCGACATAGATGCCGTCGCCCTTTTCGATGACGAGCGGGCCTGTTTCCTGATGCTTGCGGGCATTGGTGTAGGCATGCAGGTGGTAGCGGATATCGCGGGCTTCAGGGGAATTGGGTCGGGCGTCCATGATGGCTCCTGTCTGCAGGCGTGCAGCCGAAACAGAACCGTCTCGTCTGATGAGCGGTCCAGGGATTACTCGCGTTTGGGATGCTTGATGCATCATGGCGGCAGGTGGCCGCAAGAGCCGCTGTGTCATGATCGATAGCGCCATGTGGTTCCCCAACTCAGTTCCAAATGATCCCGATGCCGCGGCCACGCACGTGATCGCCGGCACTGGACAACAAGGCTATGATCCTTGAAGGCTGCGACGCGCCGCTTGCGCAACCAGATGGACAGGGGCATGGAACAGGTCGATTGCATCGTCGCCGGCGCCGGCGTCATCGGTCTGGCGGCTGCGCGCGCCATGGCCGCACAAGGCCTGGACACGCTGATATTCGAAGCCGCCGACGCCATCGGCACCGAGACAAGTTCGCGAAATTCGGAGGTCGTCCACGCCGGTATCTACTACCCAAAGGGGTCGCTGAAGGCGCGCCTCTGCGTTGACGGGCGGGAGTTGCTCTATCGCTACTGCGCGGAGCGATCAATCCCGCACCGGCGTTGTGGCAAGCTCATCGTCGCGACAGACGGGGCTCAGGAACCGGTGCTTTCCTCCATTCGCGGCAATGCCGCCGCTTGCGGAGTTGACGACCTGCGTTTTCTGTCCGCAGCCGAGGCGCAGGCGCTGGAGCCGGCGCTGCACTGCACCAAGGCATTGCTGTCGCCCTCCACCGGCATCGTCGACAGCCACGCGCTGATGCTCACCTTGCTCGGCGAGGCCGAAGCGAACGGCGCCATGCTGTCGCTCAACACGCGTGTGGTTTCCGGTCGTATCGGAACCGGCGGCATCGTCCTCGAGACGATGGACACCGCAAGCGGCGAGCGTTTCGAGATCGCCACCTCACACCTCGTCAACGCGGCAGGTCTCGGCGCAGTGGCGCTTGCCGCTTCGCTCGAAGGATTCGATCGGCAGTTCCTGCCGACGCTTCGCTACGCCAAGGGCAGTTATTTTTCGGTGGCCGGGCGCGTACCCTTCTCGCGGCTTGTCTATCCGGTGCCCGAACCCGGCGGGCTCGGCGTTCACCTGACGCTCGACCTCGCCGGCACGGCGCGCTTCGGGCCGGATGTCGAATGGACGGACGGGCTGGACTACCGCGTCGACCCCACGCGCGGCGAGCGCTTCTACGATGCGATCCGCAAATACTGGCCGGAGCTCGCGGACGGCAGCCTGCAACCGGCCTATAGCGGCATCCGCCCAAAGCTTTCCGGACCCGGCGAGGCCAACAGCGACTTCATCATCCAGGATGCGGCAACCCACGGCATCGAGGGCGTGGTCAATCTGTTCGGCATCGAAAGCCCCGGGCTGACGTCCAGCCTGGCGATCGCCGCGCATGTCGCGCGCATTCTGACGCTCGCCTAGCTGAGCACGAGAAGGTCATCGAAGGCTGCGCGAGAAAGACCGCGATCGCTGCGAGGCAGACCGAGGGTCTAAACCTTTTCCGCCGACAAGCGTTGATGTTTGCCAGCCCGGTTCTTCCGGCAGATCAGACATCGCCCAGCGGAGAGGTCGAACCCGATGTATTTCATGGCATTGGCCACTGACTATGATGGCACGGTCGCGCATGACGGCCTGGTCTCGAAAAGCACGTTCGCGGCGCTGGAGAAGCTGAAGAAATCCGGCCGCAAGCTCATCCTGGTCACCGGGCGCGAATTGCCGGACCTGAAGCAGGTCTTTCCGGAGGTTGGCATTTTCGACAAGGTCGTCGCGGAAAACGGTGCGCTGATCTACACGCCGGCAAGCGAGGAAGAGCGCACGATTTCGCCAGCGCCCTCGCCCGACCTCGTCGCCCGGCTGAAGAAGCGCGGCGTCAAGCCGCTCTCGGTCGGGCGCTCGATCGTCGCCACCTGGGAGCCGCATCAGGCAACGGTGCTCGACGTCATCAAGAAGCTAGGGCTGGAGCTGGAGATCATCTTCAACAAGGGCGCGGTGATGATCCTGCCCAGCGGCATCAACAAGGCGACCGGCCTTGCAGCCGCGCTCGAAGATCTCAAGTTGTCACCGCACAATGTGGTCGCCGTCGGCGACGCTGAAAACGACCACGCCTTCCTGCGCGCCTCAGGCTGCAGTGTCGCCGTCGACAACGCCTTGCCGGCAGTGAAGGACACGGCCGATCTGGTGACCAGCGGGGAGCGCGGCAAAGGCGTCGAGGAATTGATCGGCAAGATGATCAAGCTCGATCATCTGATTGCGCGCAAACGTGCCAGGGGCGTCCTGCTTGGCAGCGCTAACGGCAAGGAAGTCTATCTCTCGCCGGTGGAGACAGTGTTGATTGCCGGGAGCTCCGGCATCGGCAAATCGACACTGGCCACGGCGCTTACCGAACGGCTCGCGGAAAAAGGTCTGCAGTTCTGCATCTTCGATCCGGAGGGCGATTATGACGGGCTGCAGGGCGCTGTGCCGCTTGGCGATTCCTCGGCTGCGCCAAGCAAGGACCAGTTGCTGCAGCTGATCGGCAAGCCTGACACCAATGTCGTCGTCAACGGCCTGGCGTTGAGGGTCGATGAGCGGCCGGACTTCTTCGCGGAACTCCTGCCCGGCCTTGGCAATGTCCGCTACCGCACGGCAAGACCGCATTGGCTGATCATCGACGAAGCGCATCACCTTCTGCCCAAGCGGCGCGAGGACACGCGAGCGGTGCTTTCGCTTGAATTGCCCGGGACAGTGCTGATCACGGTGCATCCGGAAGCGATCTCGACGGATGCCTTGCGCCTGGTGACGGTAGTGATTGCGCTCGGACCTCAAGCGAAAGGCGTGATCAAGACGTTCTGCAAGGAAACCGGACTGGAGGCGCCGGGAAACATCCCCACCCCGAAAGGAGATCGCGTACTGCTCTGGCGGCCGCATACCGGCAAGAAGCCTTTTACCGTCAAGGCGATCGAGCCCAGCCAATCGCTGAAGCGGCACAGCCGCAAATATGCCGAGGGCCAGCTCGACGAAGCAGGCAGCTTCTATTTCAAGGGTCCCAAGAATGCGATGAACCTGAGGGCGCACAATCTGATCATCTTTGCCCAGATGGCGGAAGGCATAGACGACAAGACCTGGATGCATCATCTGCGCGCCGGCGACTATTCGGAATGGTTCCGCCGTCAGATCAGGGACAAGGAGCTGGCGCGCGAAACGGCCATGGCGGAAAAGGACAAGGCGCTTTCGGCCGAGAAGAGCCGCAAGCTGGTGCTCGATGCCGTACGCCGCCGCTATACGGCGCCAGCGACCGCTCCGGAGAAGTAGCCGGTTGGCGGCATGTTGGCCGCCGCCTCAGCTCGCCTCGCGCATCGCCTCGGCGGCCTGCAGGTCGACCGAGACCAGCTGGCTGACGCCCTGCTCGGCCATGGTGACGCCGAACAGCCGGTCCATGCGCGCCATAGTGATCGGGTTGTGGGTGATGATGACGAAGCGCGTCTCTGTAGTACGGGACATCTCGTCCATGAGATTGCAGAAGCGCTCGACATTGTGGTCGTCGAGCGGCGCGTCGACCTCGTCGAGCACGCAGATCGGCGCCGGATTGGTGAGGAACACAGCGAAGATCAGCGACATCGCCGTCAGCGCCTGCTCGCCGCCGGAGAGCAGCGTCATGGTCTGCGGCTTCTTGCCCGGTGGGCGGGCGAGGATTTCGAGCCCGGCTTCCAGCGGATCCTCGGATTCGATCAGCTGCAGTTCGGCGGTGCCGCCGCCGAACAAATGCGAGAACAGGCGCTGGAAATGGCCGTTTACCACCTCGAACGCCGACAGCAGCCGCTCGCGCCCTTCGCGGTTCAGGCTCTGGATCGCCTGCCGCAATTTGCGGATCGCCTCGATGATGTCCTCGCGCTCGGAAACGATGGTCTCCAGCCGGTCGGACAGCTCCTTCTGCTCTTCCTCGGCGCGCAGGTTGACGGCGCCGAGCCGCTCACGCTCGACCTTCAGCCGGTCGAGCTGACGCTCGACATCGGCCATTTCGGGCATCGGTTCATCGGCTTCCAGACCGGTGTGGCGGATGACCAGGTGCGGTGGCGTGTTCAGCGTTTCCTGGATGCGCGCCTCGACCTCCAGCCGCCGCTCGTCGGCGGCGGTCAGCCGCTCCTCGGCGCGGACGCGGGTTTCGCGCGCTTCGGCGAGCGATTGGATGGCAGCGGTCGCGGCCTTGTCGAATTCGGCCTGTTTGTTCTCTGCTTCCTGCAAGCGGTCGGCCGCTGCCTGGCGCAGCGTCTCCGCCTCGGCCAGTTGCGAGAGCAGCGCGCGGCGCCTGGCATCGATCTCATCGGGAGCATCGGCCAGCCGCTCGCGCTCGGCCTCGGCTTCCGCCTTGCGCTCGCCAAGGGCGGCGATCTGCGTCGAGGCGTTCTCGGCCCGCTCCAGCCAGCTGCGGCGCTCGGCGCCGATGGCTTCGAGCCGGCGCACACGCGCTTCGGCTTCGCGCCGCAAGCCCTCATGGACGGCGCGCGCGTCGGCAAGAGTGGCTCGATCGCGCGAGACATTGGCCGAGGACTGTTCGAGCTGCAGTTGCAGGTCACCGAGATCGGGCGCGTCCTGCAGCAGCGTTTCGGCTTCCAGGAAGGCCGCCTGGGTTTCCTCATGGCTGTCGACGACGCGGGCGCGCGCCTCGTCGAGCGCGGCGCGCCGGCTCACCAGTTCGCCGCCGGCCTTCTCGGCCTCGGCCAGCGCGTTGCGGGCGGCATCCAGCCCATGCTGGGCATCGCGGCCGGCCTGGCGGGCATTGCGCTCGGCCTCGCTTGCCTGGCGCAGCGCCTGTTCGGCCTGGGCAAGGGCTGCTTCGGCCTCGCGCAGGACGCGGGTGGCCTGCACCGCCTCGGCGTCGAGCTCGGCCAGCCGGTTCTTCTGCGCCAGCCGTTGTGCCGCGGCGGTCGGCGCGTCGGCGCTGGCGGTCAAGCCGTCCCAGCGCCACAGCGCGCCGTCGCGGCTGACCAGCCGCTGGCCGGGCGCAAGCAGGGCCTGGAGACGGCGGCCATCGGCAGCCTCCACGATACCGATCTGCGCCAGCCGGCGGGCAAGCTGGGAGGGCGCGCGCACGACGCTGGCAAGGCTCTTCACGCCGTCGGGCAGCGCTGCATCGCCCGGCTGGATCGCGCTCTCGCCCCAATGCACCGGCGCGCTGCGGTCGAGCGGCACGTCGAGATCCTCGCCGAGGGCGGCGCCCAGCGCGGTCTCGTAGCCGCGCTCGACGCTGAGCTGCTCCAGCACGGACGGGAAAAGATCGCCGCTGGCGGCATTCAAAATCTTGGAAAGCGTGCGGGCTTCGGTCTCGATGCGCTGCAACTCCGCCTTGGCGTCCTGTAGCGGCGGGCGGGCGGCGCTTTCGGAGCCGCGCGCCTCGGCGACGGCCTGCTCGGCGGCGATGGCGCCGGCCTCGCTCTCTTCCAGGCGGGCGAGCGCGTCCTCGACCAGCAGCCGCTTCTCGGCCGGATCGGGCAGGCCGGAAATGCGGGCGACGATGTCGGAAAGCTCGCGGTCGACCTCGGCGAGCTGGCGGGCAAAGCGGTCGCGACGCTCGGCGGTCTCGCGCAGTGTTCGTTCGATCTGATGCCGCGAGGCGGCGGCCTCGGCCCGTTCGGCGGTCAGCGCGGCAAGCTTTGCTTCGCTCTGCGAGAGCGTCGCCCCGGCCTGTTCGAAGGCGGCGCGCGTCGTGGCCTCGCGCTCGGCGGCACCGGCATTCTCGGAGTTGAGCGAAGCTTCCTCGGCGCGAAGGCGCTCCAGGATATCCGCATTGTCGCGCACCATGCGCTCCTCGCGGGCCATGTCGCCGTCGAGCTGCTGCAGCCGGCGCTCAAGCTCGACCTGGCGGGAGCGGATGCGGCCGGCCTCTTCCTCGATCTGTGTCTTGGCGATCGACAGGCGCTGGAAGGCGGCGGCGGCGGCAGCTTCGGCGTCGCGCAGGTCCGGCAGCCTGTGGGCGCCGATGCCTTGTTCCCTGGCGGCGGCCATCTGCGCGGCGGCGCGGTCTCCGACCAGCGTCGTCGCGGCGGCAAGTGCCGAACGCGCGTCGCCCTCCTGGGTCTTGGCCAGCGTCCAGCGCAGATGTAGCAGCGTCGCCTCGGCCTTGCGGATATCGGCCGACAGGTTCTTGAAGCGCGAGGCCTGGCGCGCCTGGCGCTTGAGGCTGTCGATCTGGCTCTCCAGTTCGCCAACGACGTCGTCCAGCCGTTCGAGGTTCTGCTCGGCGGCCTTCAGCCTGAGTTCCGCCTCGTGGCGGCGCGTGTGCAGGCCGGAAATGCCAGCCGCCTCTTCGAGAAGGGCGCGGCGCGCCTGGGGCTTGGCCTGGATCAGTTCGCCGATGCGGCCCTGCCCGACCATCGAGGGCGAGCGCGCGCCGGTCGACTGGTCGGCGAACAGCAGCTGCACGTCCTTGGCGCGTGCTTCCTTGCCATTGATGCGGTAGAGCGAGCCCGCCTCGCGCTCGATGCGGCGCGACACCTGTAACTCATCGGCGTCATTGAAGGCGGCGGGCGCGGTGCGGTCGGTGTTGTCGAGGAAAAGCGTGACTTCGGCGGTGTTGCGGGCCGGCCGCGTGCCCGAGCCGGAGAAGATCACGTCGTCCATGCCGGACGCGCGCATGTTCTTGTAGGAGCTTTCGCCCATCACCCAGCGCAGCGCCTCGACAAGGTTCGACTTGCCGCAGCCGTTCGGTCCGACGATGCCGGTAAGGCCGCGTTCGATGACGAACTCGCCGGGCTCGACGAAGGACTTGAAACCGAGGAGGCGAAGGCGCGAAAATTTCATTCGCGCCGCCCCACATTACAGGCGAGCGCGCCGAAGCTCGGTCGCTTCGACGCGGCCTGGACGTCAGAGCAGAGGGTCGATGATGGCCGACATTTCCTCAATCGACATCGCCCCTTTGTAGGTCTTCCCATTGATGAAGAAGGTCGGCGTCGAGTCGACCTTGAACTCGTCCGCGCCGCGTTTCTGGACTGCTCTGACATCGTCCAGAAGTTTCTGGTCCGTCAAGCAGGCCTCAAAGGACTCCTGTGTAAAACCGGCGAGCTTGGATATCTGCAGCAGTGCTTCCTTGGTGTTGTTGACGCCAACCCAGCTCGGCTGCTGCTTGAACAGCACGTCGACCATCGGGAAATAGTTATCCTTGGCGCAGCGCGCCAGCATGAAGCCGGCCTCGGCGCTCGGGTCGAAGGGGAATTCGCGCAGGATATAGCGCGCCTTGCCGGTGTCGATGTACTTGGTCTTCAACTCAGGGAAGGTTGTATCGTTGAAATGCGCGCAATGCGGGCATGTCATCGAGGCATATTCGACGATGGTGACCTTGGCGTCGTCCTTGCCGAGCTGCTTTTCGGGCAGCGCGCCCGGCTTCAGCAGTTGCGCCATGTCGACTGTGCCCTGCGCTTCCGGCACCTTGGCGGCGGCCGGCGTCGCCGGCTTGGCGGGTGTCGACGGGTTGGCGGGCTTCGCATCGGCCGCCTTTGCCTCCTCCTCCGAGTCGCTGCATGCGGCGATGAAAGCCACCGCCGGAATGGCGGCCAGCGAGCTCAAAAGGTTTCTGCGAGACAAAGGACGGTTCATGCGAATCACCTGATATCAGTTGGATTTTGCAATGCAAAAGCTAGAGAAGGCGAGAGTTGGCGCGAATTAAGGCATCGCCGTCCCCATTCCAATCGCCAAATTTTGTCGTGCGTTCACGAATACGCGAGATAAACGACAATCCTATGGCCTTTTCTGCCCTAGAATCGTTGCGCCCAGCCGCTCCAATGAGGCGCGCAAGCCATCGTCCTCGATCTTGCCGACGGTTCGCGAAAGCTTCGCCTTCTCCGCGTCGTTGAGCGGTCTCGGCGCCGGTTTCGGGCGGGCCTTTCCGGACAGCACCGGCTTTTGCACGATCTTGATGCGGCCAATAGCGCTAAAGCCGAGGAAGGAATTGACGCGATTGATGATTTCCCCGGCTTCATGCTGCAGGTGGAGCGCCGCCATGCCTTCGCAGGCGATCACCAGCACCGCAGGTTCGAACGGGTCGTCCTCATGCAAGCGACGCGGCCACTGGATCTTTTCCGGGCGCGAGCGCCCGGCTAGCCGGGGTCCGGCGATCTCCTCCCAGGACTGCACCAGCCCGATCGAGATGCCTGCGCGCTTCTTCAACACCGGATCGAGGATCTCGGTTGCGAGATCGCTCACCGGGACGGGATTGCCGTAGGGCTTTTTCCCTGCCATGTGCGTTCTCCAATCCCCGAGCTCATCCGATCAATGGCACCGCACGACCAGACCCGCAAGGCCGCATCCGGCGAAAGCAGCGAAGCCCTTTCAGGCGGTGTCGCCTCCCGCCTGCTCGCCTGGTACGACGCGCATCACCGCGACCTGCCGTGGCGCGTCGCGCCCGGGGCGCTGGCCGGCGGCGCAAGGCCAGACCCATACCGCGTATGGCTCTCGGAAGTCATGTTGCAGCAGACGACTGTCGAAGCGGTCAAAGCCTATTTTCGCGCATTCCTCGAAAAATGGCCTGACGTCGGGACGCTGGCGGCGGCGCCCGTCGAGGATGTCATGAAGGCCTGGGCCGGGCTCGGCTATTATTCCCGGGCGCGCAACCTCAAGGCCTGCGCCGATCTGGTCGCCGGGCGCGGCGGCCGCTTTCCGGACACGGAGGCCGGGCTGCGTGAGCTGCCGGGGATCGGCGCCTATACGGCGGCGGCGATCGCAGCCATCGCCTTCGACCGGCCGGCGGCCGTCGTCGACGGCAATGTCGAGCGCGTCGTGTCCAGGCTCAATTCAATCGCGACGCCGCTCAGCGAGGCCAAGCCCGAGATCCGCGCGCTGGTCGAGCAGATGGTTCCGGCAAGGCGGCCCGGCGATTTCGCCCAGGCGATGATGGATCTCGGCGCCACGCTCTGCACGCCACGGCGGCCGCGCTGCATGCTGTGCCCGCTGCGCGAGGATTGCAGCGCCATCCTCTCAGGCGATCCCGAGCGTTTCCCGGTCCGCCTGCCCAAGGACGACAAGCCGCTCAGGCGCGGCGCGGCGTTCGTGGCCGAGCGCAATGATGGCGCCATCCTCCTGCGCAAGCGCCCGGAAAAGGGCCTGCTCGGCGGCATGACAGAGGTACCGACGACGTCGTGGAGCGCAAGGGTGGACGGCGCGACCACGGAAGCCGCGGCGCCCTTGCCTGCCGACTGGCGGCACGCCGGACGGATCGCCCATGTCTTCACCCATTTCGCGCTCGAACTCGAAGTCTTTCATGCCCACATCAAAGGCGATGCGCCGGATGGGCATTTCTGGTCGCTGGCCCATGAAATTTCCGGGGAAGCGCTGCCCACCGTCATGAAAAGGGTAATCGAAGCGGCGATACCGGGCGCGACCAGAAGACAGCGCCCGCAGTGATGGGCGGAACTAGCGAAGGACCCGCATGACCGAAATCCGCCACATCGTGTTCGACATCGGCAAGGTGCTGATCCACTACGATCCGGATATCCCGTTCAGCCGCCTTATTCCGGATGCCGGGGAGCGGAAATGGTTCTTCGACAATGTCTGCACGCATGACTGGAACCTCGAGCAGGACCGCGGGCGGAGTTGGGATGAGGCCGAGGCGCTGCTGATCGCCGAGTACCCGAGCCATGCGGAGAATATACGCAATTTCCGCCGGCATTGGCACGAGATGGTGCCGCATGCCTATGACGACAGCGTCGCCATCATGATCGGCCTGATCGAGACCGGCCACGATGTGACGATGCTGACCAACTTTGCCTCGGACACGCTTGCCGAAGCCCGCCAGCGTTTCGACTTCCTCAACCGTCCGCGCGGCGTGACCGTTTCGGCCGACATCCGCCAGATCAAGCCGGATCGCGCCATCTACGATCATCATGTCGCCGCGTTCGGCCTCGAACCGTCCGCGACGTTGTTCATCGACGACAGCCAGAAGAATGTCGACGGCGCCAAGGCGGCCGGCTGGCAGTCTGTGCTGTTCACCGACGCCGAAACGCTCAAGACAGACCTCGAGCGTTACGGGATCAAGGCCTGATTTGAATTGTTTCGGACGATGACGTTCCGATTAAACTTTAATGGCGAGCGTGCGGGGGTCAGGCCCCTGCCCGCTCCATGCCGAGACGCGCGATGCGGCGCAGCTCGTCGATCGGGGTGAGGCCACCGCTGCGCTCATAGTGCCAGAAGGTCCAGCCGTTGCAGGCGTCGAGCCCCTGCACCTCGGCGCCGATCTTGTGGATCGAGCCGGCGCTGTCGCCGATCGCCACCGTGCCGTCGGCGCGCACCTTGGCTGCCCAGCGCTTCTTGGCGTCGTAGAGCGTGGCGCCCGGCGCCATCAGGCCGGTGTCGATCAGGCTGATGAAAGCGACGCGCGGCTCGGCGCGCTTGCCGGACAATACGGTCAGGTCGGCGCCTTCCAGCGGCCGCACCGCGTCGATGCGCTCATTGGCGGCGTCGATATAGGCCTGCTCGCGCTCGATGCCGACGAATCGCCGGCCGAGGCGCTTTGCCACCGCGCCGGTGGTGCCGGATCCAAAGAAGGGATCGAGCACGATGTCGCCCGGCTTGGTCGAGGCCATCATGATGCGGGCGAGCAGCGCTTCCGGCTTCTGCGTCGGATGCAACTTGTCGCCATTGTCGTTCTTCAGCCGCTCCTGGCCGGTGCAGATCGGGAACAGCCAGTCGGAGCGCATCTGGACATCGTCGTTCGAGGCCTTCAGCGCCTCGTAGTTGAAGGTGTAGCCCTTGGCCTTTTGGTCGCGCGAGGCCCAGATCATCGTCTCATGCGCGTTCTGGAAGCGGCGGCCGCGGAAGTTCGGCATCGGATTGGTCTTGCGCCAGACGACGTCGTTGAGAATCCAGAAGCCGAGATCCTGCATCTTGGCGCCGACCCTGAAGATGTTGTGGTAGGAGCCTATGACCCAGATGGTGCCGTTGGGCTTCAACACGCGCCGCGCCGCCAGCAGCCAGGCGCGAGTGAAGGCGTCATAGGCTTCAAAGCTCTCGAACTGGTCCCAGTCGTCGTCGACGGCGTCGACCTTGGACTGGTCGGGCCGGTGCAGGTCGCCGTCGAGCTGCAGGTTGTAGGGCGGATCGGCGAAGATGACGTCGATGGACTTTTCCGGCAGCCGGTCGAGGGCCGCGACGCAGTCGCCCTTGAGGATGGTGTCCAGCCATTCGGATTGCTGGGGAGCGTGGGAAAGCTGGTCGATAAGACGCACGGCTGACATTTTTACACCCAAGGCACGCGTTACTGTTTACTGTCCGTTATGGTTACCGATCAGCGTAAATATTCGGTGAAGGGCGCGACCGCCCGGCGGTCAAAAGCTTCGTGAATTTGCGAAGCCCGGCCGCTTGGTGTATGCCGCGCCGCCTGAGCCGCATCAGGCCACCTTTTTCCCACGTTCCGGATCGCCATGCCCCAGCCAGACCTTGTCATCTTCGATTGCGACGGCGTGCTCGTCGATTCTGAAATCATCGCCGCGCGCATCGAGGCCGAGCTGCTGACCTCGGCCGGTTACGAGATATCGCCGGAGGAACTGGCCGAGACCTATGCCGGGCTGACCTTCAAGGACATCATGATGCGGGTGGAGGAGAAGTCCGCCATCCCCTTCCAGGCTTCGCTGATCGACCGCGCCGAGACGCTGGTCGACCGCAAGCTGCGCAGCGACGTGCGCATCATCGACGGCGCGCGCGAGGCGGTGGCGTCCGTCACCGTGCCGCGCGCGGTCTGCTCCAACTCTCGCACGGAGCGGGTCGAGTTCATGCTGGAGAAGGTAGGGCTGCTGCCGTTCTTCACCGGCCGCATCTTCTCGGGGCTCGACATACCCAGCAAGAAGACCAAGCCCGCCCCGGACGTGTTTCTCTATGCTGCCGAAAAGCTCAACGCGAAGCCGGAAAACACATTCGTGATCGAGGATTCCGTGCATGGCGTCACCGCCGCCAGGACGGCCGGCATGCGCGTCATCGGCTTCACCGGCGCCGGCCACAGCTATCCGGGCCATGCCGACGCGCTGACCGAAGCCGGCGCGGAAACGGTCATACGCCGCTGGGCCGAGCTGAAAAGCGTGATCGCCGCCCTGTCGGAATGGTCGGCGGACGCCTGAAGCGGCTCAGCTTGTCACAGAAATCGCTAATCCTCTCCAAGTATTTGTTTTTACACAATTCCACACAGCAAACCGCTACGTCCGCGTCCGAAGGTCTTACTGTAGGCCTGGCCTTTCGCTTACCAAGTTTTGGGCCGGAGACGAGGTCCTACGCGCGTGTTGTCAACGTCGACAGCTGATCGGTGTCGTAACGGTTCCGCAGATCGGCGAGCGCTTTTGGATCCGGCGCACCCTGCGCCGCGAGTTTGGCGAGCTCTTCGAAGTAATGCTCGTGGCCAGGCGGAGAAACTGTCATCAACACGCGTGCCGGTTTCTCGCTGACATTCGTGATGTTGTGCGGCACTCCCGGCGGGATGAACACATAGGTACCGGGCGTTGCGCGGATCATCTTGTCGCCGACATGCCACTCACACTCGCCTTCGAGCAGGTAGAAGGTCTCCTCCTGCATCCGGTGAACATGCCGCCCGGTGGCGAACTCCGGTGGAATCGTCCAGTCGAACATGCTCATGTGCTTGCTATTCTCGCCGGTGACGAGGAACGACATAGGATGGCCACGCAGCATGACGCCTTTCCTCTCATCGGGCATGCGGATGACGGCATTGGCGCTCATATGATCCTCCTGTGGTTGGGCGCTACCTCTGGCATTTGCGCAACATCGGCCGCCCATGCCCGAAAGTCGTGAATCCCTTCCCAAAAATTTGCTAAAAGACTCGAATGACAGTCAGGGGCGACCTCTACCAGTTCGGCCCGTTCCGCCTCGATCCGGAGGTGGGCATTCTCTTTTACGGCGCTGAGCCGACCATGCTTGGGCAACGCGCAACTGCGCTGCTGTGCCTGCTGATCCAAAACGCCGGCGTACCCGTGTCCAAGGACGCGCTGATTGAGACCGGTTGGGGCGGATTGGCGGTTGCCGACAACAATCTGACGGTTCAGATCGCAGCCCTACGCCGAGTGCTGGCCGACGCAGCGAATGCCGAGAGCTGGATCGAAACACTGCCGCGGCGCGGCTATCGCTATGTCGGACCGCCGGTCGCCACGAATGTTCGCGATACCTCGGTCGCGACCCGCGCCGAGTCAGCCCCGATCTTGCCCGAGAAGCCCTCCGTCGCGGTCCTGCCGTTCTCGAATTTGAGCGGCGATCCGCAGCAGGAGTACTTTGCCGATGGGATGGTCGACGACATCATCACAGGCTTATCGCGCATCAAGTGGTTGTTCGTCATCGCACGAAACTCGACCTTCACCTACAAAGGTCGCGCCGTGGACGTGAAGCAGGTCGGCCGCGAGCTTGGCGTTCGCTATGTCCTCGAAGGCAGTGTGCGCAAGGCCGGCAGTAGCGTGCGTGTTACCGGGCAGATGATCGATGCATCGACCGGCGCGCATGTATGGGCCGAACGCTACGACCGCAGCTCCGAAGACATCTTTGCGCTTCAAGACGAGATCGCGCTGTCAGCAGTGGGCGCGATTGCGCCGAGCGTGCGGAAAGCCGAAATCGAACGTGTCAGACGGAAGCGCCCTGACAGTCTCGACGCCTACGATCTCGTGCTGCAAGCGCAGCCTGACGTCGATTCAGGTATGCCGGAGCAAGTGACCAGAGCGCTGGTGCTTCTCGAGCGCGCCATCGCGCTCGAACCAGCGTATGCGCTGGCGCATGGCAATGCCGCGATGTGCCACCATTGCTTGTTCCTTCGCGCCGGTCTGCAGGAGATCAACCGTACCTCTTCCATCCGCCACGCCCGGTCGGCCATCGTCCATGGACAAGACGATGCACTCGCCTTGACGTGGGCCGGCTTTTCCATCGGAATGGATGCACACGATCGCGCCGCTGCATTCACGGCGTTGGAAGCAGCCCTCGTCATCAGCCCGTCATCGGCGCTGACCTATATTCTTGGCAGTGTCATTCTGGGATGGAGCGGCGAAGCGGAGCGCGCGATAGAATGGAGCGCGCAGGGCATGCGGCTAAGCCCGTTCGATTCGTGGGCCTGGGCCGCATTTGACGCCCAGGCAATGAGCCATTTGCTGCAAGGCCGTTACGAAGAAGCCTGCCGCGCGGCTTACAAGTCCGTTCAAGCCAATCCAGCGCATAGTATCACATATGTGCAATTGGCCGCCGCGCTGGCCAAGCTTGGCCGATTGGACGAAGCGAGGGCGGCCGCCGCGCGCGTGCTCGAGCTTCAGCCGGCCTTTCGCTACAGCCGCCAGTTTGCAGGCGTGAATTGCGCGCCCGCGCTCGCAAAGGCTCTTGGCAGCGCGCTACGGGACGCAGGATTGCCGGAGTAGCTCGACTAGCGACACGCCGTTGTCCTTTGAATTGGTTGTAACCGGAGCGCGACGACGACTTGCCGCCAACTCTCCAGCCTTCGTCCAGCTTGCGTCAATCAGGCTGCAGCTGCGCGCCAATGCATCCGCGCATCAGTTTGTCGCCGGGGCGGACTTTTTCTTCCGCTTGCCCTTGTCGGTGGCGGCTTTCGGCGCGTTTTCGTCATAGCCGGCGAAGGCCTGGTAGTCCTTTGCGGTCGGCTCGGGCACGATGACGTTCGGGTCGGTGAAGACGAACTGCGTCGCGGCCGAGGGATCAGTGATCTGGACCTGATACTGGTGGATCTGCGAATAGAGCACATCCGTGCCGTGCATCACCGCAACGCGGATCGGCATCGTGATCGTGCCCGGTGCGAACATCGGCCCCGGCACGACCCTGCCGGCCACCGCGATCTTCATCGACAGCTGGCCGTTGCCACGGCTGCAATCGCGGGTCACGTCGGTAATCGAGGCCTGGTAAATGATCTTGGCGGGATCGCGATCCGGATCGACGAGGGTGCCGTCGGGCGCGGCCTGGGCGGCAGTGGCTGCCTCGGCCGCCTGCGCGGCATCCTTCTTCTTGGGCTTGGCGCCGCCCTTGGCATAGATGTTGAAGTAGGCGGTGCCATCGCGCAGCGTCACTTTCGGGCAATAGGCCTGCAACTGGCTGGAAAGCACCTTGGGGTCCTGCGGTGGCGGTGGCGCCTGGGTGTCCTTCTTGCCAAGACCAAAGCTCAATATGCCATTGTCGCTCGATTGGCAGCCGGCGGCGGCAAGCATAAAGCCGGCAAGCGCCAGACCCGCGACAAAACGACGGTTGACCGAATGAAACGCCATGAACTGCACTTCCCTCTCGCAAAGCTGGTGACGTATATCAACGGCGCGGCAAAAATGCGACTGAGCCGGCTCGGAAAATTAACCAATTTGCGGTGGATGAACCCGCCGGCTGCAATGGACTGGTGACGATGCAATATGTGAGTACCCGCGGGGAGGCGCCCGCGCTTGGATTTTCCGACGCGGTGCTTGCCGGGCTGGCGCGAGACGGCGGGCTCTACGTGCCGCGCGAATGGCCGCACTTCTCGGCTGCGGATATCCGCGCCATGCGCGGCCTCGCCTACCCCGACCTTGCCATCCGAGTGCTGACGCCGTTTCTCGACGGCGAGATCGCGGCGCCGGTCTTCGAGAGGCTGGTGCGCGAAGCCTACTCGACCTTCCGCCACGAAGCCGTCTGCCCGCTGGTGCAGACCGGGGCCAGCACTTTCGTGCTCGAGCTCTTCCACGGCCCGACGCTCGCCTTCAAGGACGTGGCCATGCAGCTGCTGGCCCGGCTGATGGACCATGTGCTGGCCGAGCGGGGACAGCGCGCCACCATCGTCGGCGCCACCTCAGGCGATACCGGGGGCGCGGCAATAGATGCCTTCGCCGGACGCGACCGCACCGACATCTTCATCCTGTTCCCGCACGGCAAGGTCTCGCCGGTGCAGCAGCGGCAGATGACGACCTCGAGCGCGGCCAATGTCCATGCACTGTCGATCGAAGGCAATTTCGACGATTGCCAGGGCCTGGTGAAGGACATGTTCAACGACCACGGTTTTCGCGACCGGGTCTCGCTGTCGGGCGTCAATTCGATCAACTGGGCCCGCATAATGGCCCAGATCGTCTATTATTTCTCCTCCGCGCTGTCGCTCGGCGCGCCGGACCGTCCGGTCTCCTTCACCGTGCCGACCGGCAATTTCGGCGACATCTTCGCCGGCTATGCCGCCAAGCGCATGGGGCTGCCGATCGAGCGGCTGGTCATCGCCACCAATGACAACGACATATTGGCGCGCACGCTGGCGAGCGGCGAATACCGCACCAAGGGCGTGTTCGCCACGACTTCGCCGTCAATGGACATCCAGGTGTCGTCGAATTTCGAGCGCCTGCTGTTCGAGGCGGCCGCCCGCAATGCGGAGACGGTGCGGCGCTACATGAACGGGCTGAAGCAGTCAGGCGCCTTCACGATCGAGGCGGGCGAAATCGCGAAGATACGTTCCGAATTCGATGCCGGCCGCGCCGGCGTCGACGAGGTCGCCGCCACCATCCGCTCGACGCTCGCGGCAAGCAACTATCTGCTCGATCCGCACACGGCGGCGGCCTTCCATGTTGCCTCAGGCAAGGTCGAGAGCGATGTGCCCATGGTGGTGCTGGGCACCGCGCATCCGGCCAAGTTCCCGGCCGCCGTCGAGGCTGCCAGCGGCATCACGCCTGCCCTGCCCGCATGGCTGGGCGGCTTGATGACAGCCGACGAAAAATACACGGTACTTCCATCCGACCTGAAAATGGTGGAAGATTACGTCGGACGCCACACGCGGGCGGCGCGTTAAGGAGTACTAGCCATATGGGTGTTGAGGTAAGCCGTCTGTCGAACGGCCTGACAGTCGCAACCGAAACCCTTCCAAGCCTCGAATCCGTTGCCCTTGGTGCCTGGGTCAAGTCAGGCGCCCGCAATGAGCGTGACGAAGAGCACGGAATGGCCCATCTGCTTGAGCATATGGCCTTCAAGGGCACGAAACGGCGCACCGCCTTCGAGATCGCCTCGGAAATCGAGAATGTCGGCGGCGAGATCAACGCCGCCACCAGCGTCGAGACCACATCCTATTACGCCAGGGTGCTCTCCGACGACGTGCCGCTGGCGGTCGATATCCTGGCGGACATCCTGCAGGAGTCCGAATTCGACCCTGAAGAGCTCGAGCGCGAGCAGCATGTGATCCTGCAAGAGATCGGCGCCGCGCACGACACGCCCGACGATATCGTCTTCGACCGCTTCACCGAGACCGCCTTCCGCCACCAGACGATCGGCCGCTCCATCCTCGGCACGCCGGAGACCGTCAAATCCTTCACCTCCAAGCAGTTGCACAATTTCATCCAACGCCAATACGCCGCCGAGCGAATGGTGATTGTGGCGGCGGGCGACATCAAGCACGACAATTTCGTGCGCGAGGTGGAAAGGCAGCTGGGCGGCTTCCGCGCCAAGGCGGAAAGCAACATTCCGCAATATGCGCAATATGTCGGCGGCGACTTCCGCGAGGACCGCGACCTGATGGACGCGCAGATCGTGCTCGGCTTCGAGGGCCGCGCCTATCATGTGCGTGACTTCTACGCCTCGCAGGTGCTGTCGATGATCCTCGGCGGCGGCATGTCGTCCAGGTTGTTCCAGGAGGTTCGCGAAAAACGCGGCCTGTGCTATTCGGTCTACGCGTTCCACTGGGGCTTTTCGGATACCGGCATATTCGGCGTCCATGCCGCGACCGGGCAGAGCGACATCGCCAAGCTGGTGCCGGTCATCATCGACGAATTGCAGAAGGCCGGCGAGAACATCATGCAGGAAGAGCTCGACCGCGCCCGTGCGCAATACCGCGCCGGCTTGATCATGTCGGCCGAAAGCCCGGCCAGCCGCGCCTCGCAGATCGCCAGGCAGCTGCTGCTGTTCGGCCGGCCGATCGCCAAGGAAGAGCTGATGGAACGGCTGGCGGCGCTCACCGTCGAGCGTCTGACCGATCTCTCGTCGCGGCTGTTTTCGACCAAGCCGACGCTCACTGCCGTCGGACCCGTGGGGACGCTGGCGCCCTATGAGGCGATCCTCGATTCGCTTGCGGGTCCGCAGACGACGGCCCGCAAGCTCGCCGTCTAGACCTGCTCAAGCGCCATGTTCGCGCTCCCTTTCTTTCGCCGCGACCTGCCGGCACTGAAGGGTGACAAGGTCACGCTGCGCGTGCCGCTGACCAATGACTACCGCGAATGGTCGGCGCTGCGCGGTGAAAGCCGCGCCTTCCTGGAGCCTTGGGAACCGCGCTGGACGCCGGACGAGCTGGACCGCACAGCATGGCGGCTGCGCATAAGCCGCTACCGCGAGGACTACGCACAAGGCACGGCGATCGCCTTCTTCATCTTCGAGAAGTCGAGCGGCAAGCTCGCCGGCGGCATCACGCTCGGCAACATCCGCCACGGCGTCGCGCAGAGCGGCCATATCGGCTACTGGATCGGCGAGCGCTATGGCGGCCGCGGCCTGATGACCGAAGCGGTCAAGCTGGTGTCGCGCTTCGCCTTCGATACCTTGAGGTTGCACCGGATCGAAGCGGCCTGTATTCCCGATAATGCCCGTTCGATCCGCGTGCTTGAAAAAGCCGGATTCCGGCGCGAAGGACTTCTGCGATCCTACCTCAGGATCAACGGTATCTGGCAGGATCATTACCTCTACGCCCGGATCGCGGACGATCCGCCGGGCGCTGGAACGAAGGGCTGATTGTTGACGATTTTTTCGCGATTCGCGTCGCTGCTCGCCCTTGTCCTGGCGATGGTCGTTGCGCTCTGCGCAGCCTCGCCGGCGTTCGCCGTTGAACCGATCAAGATCGCCCGCGACGACGTGGCGCTCGACCTCTCGCGTGCCTTCGATCTGTACCCGAATCAAGGCGAGAATTTCCAGGTCTCGACAGCCCCCGGCCCCGACGGTATCGTAAGGCGCATCGAGGTGGAAGCGAAGGATTCGCGCTCGAGTGGCGACTGGGCCGTGTTCGCGCTCGCCAACACCACCGACCAACAGCTCGACCGGCTGATCGTGGCGCCGCATTTCCGCCTGGTGAATTCCGGCATCTTCTGGCCCGATCTCGGCGCGACACGTATCGCCGCGATCACGCCCAGCGAAGGCTTCGCGCTCGACCGCCAGACCAGCCCCGATGCCGACGTGTTCCGGGTGACGCTGAACCCCGGCACTGTGGTCACCTTTGTCGCCGAGCTTGCCTCTCCGAAACTGCCGCAGGTCTATCTGTGGGATCCGGAATCCTACAAGGACTCGGTCAATTCCTATACGCTGTTCCGCGGCATCGTCATCGGCATTGCCGGCCTTTTGGCGTTGTTCCTGACCATCCTGTTCGTCGTCAAGGGGACCTCGATGTTCCCGGCCACGGCAGCGCTTGCCTGGGCGGTGCTTGCCTATATCTGCGTCGATTTCGGCTTCCTCAACAAGATCATCGAGATATCGCCCGGCAATGAACAGATGTGGCGCGCCGGAACCGAGGTGGCGCTGGCGGCGACCTTCGTTGTGTTCCTGTTCGCCTATCTCAACCTCAACCGCTGGCATGGCCATTTCAGCTACGGCGCGCTGGTCTGGATCCTCGGTCTGCTCTTGATCGCCGGCGTCGCCATCATCGATCCTGCGGTGGCGGCCGGCATTGCCCGCATCTCGTTTGCAGCCACGGCGCTGACCGGCCTCGGACTGATCATCTTCCTTGGCATTCGTGGTTACGATCGCGCGATCATGCTGGTGCCGAGTTGGGTCATGGTCTTGCTGTGGCTATGCGGGTCGTGGATGGCGATCACCGGAATGCTCGACAACGATATCGCCCAGCCGGCGCTGGGCGGCGGCCTGATCCTGATCATCCTTCTGATCGGCTTCACCGTCATGCAGCACGCCTTTGCCGGCGGTGGCGCCCATCAGGGCCTGTTCTCCGATCTCGAACGGCAGGCGCTCGCCGTCGCCGGATCGGGCGACATCGTGTGGGACTGGGACGTGCTGCGCGACCGGGTCGTCACCAAGCCGGATGTCAGCCTACAGCTTGGCCTTGCCCCCAACAGTCTTGGCGGCGCGGCCCGCAACTGGCTGCCGGTGCTGCATGCCGACGACCGCGACACCTTCCGCACCACGCTCGACGTGGTGCTGGAGCACCGTCGCGGCCGCGTGGCACAGAATTTCCGCCTGCGCGGCGCCGACGGGCACTATCACTGGTTCTCGCTGCGCGCCCGCCCGGTGATTGGCTCGGACGGCGAGGTGATCCGCTGCGTCGGCACCATGGTCGACGTCACTGAGCAAAAGAAATCCGAGGAAAGGCTGCTGCACGACGCCGTGCACGACAATTTGACCGGCCTGCCCAACCG
Source organism: Mesorhizobium sp. M4B.F.Ca.ET.058.02.1.1 (assembly GCF_003952505.1). Taxonomy (NCBI): domain Bacteria; kingdom Pseudomonadati; phylum Pseudomonadota; class Alphaproteobacteria; order Hyphomicrobiales; family Phyllobacteriaceae; genus Mesorhizobium; species Mesorhizobium sp. M4B.F.Ca.ET.058.02.1.1. The sequence continues at coordinate 2,365,626 of NZ_CP034450.1, forward strand.
CGAATTGTTCATGAACCGGCTGGAGGCGATCATCTCGATCGCCCGCACCGAGGACAAGGTGCGCCCGACCGTCTTCGTCATCGACATCGACCGCTTCAAACAGGTCAATGACGGCCTCGGCATCTCCGCCGGGGACACCATCCTGCTCACCATCGCACGCCGCCTGCATCGGCTCTTGAAGCCCAAGGATTCGCTGTCGCGCTTTGCCGGCGACCAGTTCGCGCTGATGCTCCTGTCGGAACAGGATCCGGCCCGTATCGCCGCTGTGGCGGACGCCATCAAGCACGCCATCAACAACCCGATCACATTCGCCAAGCGCGAGATCGTGCTTACCGCCTCGATCGGGCTGATCACCTGGACGACGGCGCAGACCTCGTCCGAGGACATGGTCAAGGACGCCGAGCTTGCCATGCACCAGGCCAAGCGCTTTGGCGGCGACAGGATCGAGCCGTTCCGGCCGGCCTTCCGCACCGTCGGCACCGACCGGCTGCAGTTCGAATCCGACCTGCGCCGCGCCATCGAGCGCCGTGAATTCACCCTTGCCTACCAGCCGATCGTGCGGCTGGAGGATGGCAGCGTCGCCGGCTTCGAGGCGCTGCTCAGGTGGGACCATCCGCGTCGCGGCATGATCCCGCCGGGCGATTTCATTCCGGTGGCCGAAAGCTGCGGGCTGATCGTGCAGCTCGGCCTGTTCGCCATGCAGCAGGCGGCAGAGGACCTGGCGACCTGGCAGAAGCAGATCGGCGACGCGCCGCTGTCGGTTTCGGTCAACCTCTCCAGCCGCCAGTTGATCCGCCGCGACCTGGTCAGCGACGTGCGCTCGGTCATCGCGCGCGCCAATCTGAAGCCGCGCTGCTTCCGCCTCGAACTCACCGAGTCGCTTGTGATGGACAATCCGGAGCAGACCGCGCATGTGCTGACAAAGCTGAAGCAGCTCGGGATCGGGCTGTCGCTCGACGATTTCGGCACCGGCTATTCGTCGCTGTCCTATCTGACGCGTTTCCCTTTCGACACGATCAAGATAGACAAGAGCTTCGTCGACGACGCGACGCCGAAGCGCGCGGTGCTGCTCAAATCCATGGTCAACATGGCGCATGAGCTTGGCCTGTCGGTCGTGGCGGAAGGCATCTCGGACGAGAGCGATGCGCTGGAGCTGCGCCAGATGGGCTGCGAATATGTGCAGAGTTTCATGTTCGGCGCGCCGATGCCCGGCGACCAGGTGCTGAAGACGCTGAAGGAACAGTACCCGCTTACGCAGGCGTGATCACGCGTGGCCGGCCGCCAGGCTGAGATGCGCGAGATCGATGCCGATCGAAGCGAGGATGCGGTCGTATTTGCGCTCGATATCGGTGTCGAACAAGAGCTCCGGCGTCGCCGGACAGGTCAGCCAGCCATTCTCGGCGATCTCGCTTTCCAGCTGCCCGGCGCCCCAGCCGGAATAGCCGAGCGCCATCAGCGCATGCCGGGGCCCTCTGCCGGACGAGATGGCGCGCAAGATGTCGACGGTGGCGGTCAGGCAGATGTCGTCGGAGACGCTGAGCGAGGATTCCACCCGGTAATCGCCGGAGTGCAGGACGAAGCCGCGGCTGCGGTCCACCGGCCCGCCGTTGCGCACGACGAAGTCGCGCGCATGCGCCGGCAAGCGGATCGCCTCCTGCTCGTTCATGATGCCGAGCTGCACCAGAAGGTCCGGAAACAGCATCTGCTGCGTCTGGTTGATGATCAGGCCCATCGCGCCCTCGTCGCTGTGGGCGCAGATGTAGATGACTGAGCGCGTGAAGCGGTCGTCCTTCATGCCGGGCATGGCAATCAGGAACTGATCGTCGAGAAAACCGCGTCCGGCGGTCGTCTTCTTGTGGCGCAACAAGTCCATGGAAGGGAGGGTAACCCGTTTCCGGGGCGCCGAAAAGATGCGCGACGCGCGATTTGAGGGTTGGCTGCCGCCGTAGAATTCGCCGCTCACTTGCGGGCGGCGTGCACGATCTCACGCAAATATGATACCGAAAGGCTCATGACATCATTGCGCAGCCACGAACTGACGATCAAATCACTGCCATGCGAAGCCTGAAGATCCTGCTGCTCTGCTCCGCCGTTGGACTGGGAATGAGCGTTCCCGCATCGGCCTCCTCGTCGATCTGGTACAACAGCGAAGGCGGCAAGGTGCGGCTTGTGACCAGCGGCAAGCCCGACGAGGCCGGGCGTGTCCAGGGCGTGCTCGAAATCGCACTGAAGCCTGGCTGGAAGACCTATTGGCGCGATCCAGGCGACGCCGGCGTGCCGCCGCAGATCGACATTTCGCCCAGCACCAACATTACGAGCGCCGCAATCTCGTTTCCGCCGCCGCAACGCCACGACGACGGCTACGGCAAATGGGCTGGCTACGATCATCCGGTTTCACTGCCGGTGACCTTCATGCTGTCGGCCGCCGACCAGCCGGCCGTCATTGTGGCCGATGTCTTCCTCGGCATCTGCGAGACGATCTGCATTCCCGTGCAGACGCGGCTGAGCCTCGACCCGGCTTCCGATGCGGACAATGTGAAGGACACTGCGCAGGTGCAAGGGGCATTCGCGGCGCTGCCGGCGCCATCAAGGCCCGATTTTGGCGTCAACGTGCTGCCCGGCGACCACGAGACGCTGGTCGTCGAGGCGAGCTTCCCCGGCGACCCGCAAGCGGCCGACTTCTTCGTCGCCGGCGAGCGGGACTATATGTTCGGCGCCCCGATGCGCAGCGAAAAGGACGGCAAACTGGTGTTCACGGTGCCGATCCTCGACCGGCCATCGACCACGCCGACCGACGGCGGGCTCCATTACACGCTGACCAGCGCCGAGGGCGCTGTCGAGGGTCTGCTGCCGTTTCCGTGACACTCCAATTGGTGCGCAGTTGGAGAGATCCTTTGCTCCAGGCGCGCCAGCGGTTGCGGACGGCATCCGAGTTCGCTATCGCAAGGGAAACATCCTGCCACACTTCCCACCCCATATCGAACGAGGTATTCAATGATCTCCGTTGGCGACAGACTGCCCGATGCGACCTTCAAGACGATGACCGCCGACGGTGCCAAGCCGATCACGACAGCTGACCTCTTCGCGGGCAAGAAGGTCGTGCTGTTCGGCGTTCCCGGCGCCTTCACGCCGACCTGCAGCAACAACCACCTGCCCGGCTATCTGGAAAACCATGACGCCATCCTGGCGCGCGGCGTCGACACGATCGCCGTGGTCTCCGTCAACGACGTGCATGTCATGGGTGCCTGGGCGCGCTTCAGCGGCGGTGAGGACAAGATCCTCTATCTGGCCGACGGCAGCGGCGATTTCGCCAAGTCGGTCGGTCTCGACAATGACCTTTCCGCAAACGGCATGGGGCTGCGCTCGAAGCGTTTTTCGATGATCGTCGAGGACGGCAAGGTCACCGCTCTCAACGTCGAGACCAAGCCCGGCGTCGACACGTCGGGTGCCGCGCACATCTTGGAACAGCTCTAGCACTGGACCGGGCCGACCCGGACCAGACATTGCCAAGGATCGCGCCCGGCCGCGCTTGATGTTTCTTGCCTTCGGGGGACCTGACCGATGTTCGATGTAATCTGGCGCAGTGTGGCGATCGGCATCGGCGCGACGTTGCTGATGGATATCTGGGCTGTTTTCCTCAACAAGGCCTTTGCCCAGCCGCGGCCGAACTGGGGGCCGGTCGGCCGATGGGTCTGGCACCTCAGGAGCAAGGTCTTCCACGACGATATCGGCGAAGCCGCGCCTTACGCGCATGAAGTGGCGCTGGGCTGGGCCTTCCACTATTTTGTCGGCATCGTCTACGGCATCATCCTGGTCGTGCTCGCGGGAACGGCGTGGCTCGCCCAGCCGACCTTCCTGCCGGCCTTCATCCTCGGCATCGTCACTGTCGGCGCCGGCTGGTTCCTGCTGGCGCCCGGTATGGGCGCCGGCTGGGCCGCCTCGAAGCGGCCAAATCCGATGCAGATCCGCGCCCTCAACCTCGTCTCTCACACGATGTTCGCGCTGGGGCTCTACGGCACCGCCCTCATGATCCGTTGAGGAGCACAGCTCTTATCCCCCGACTGATTACAATTCACCGACGGTGCGCCGCTTCATCGAGGCAACGGTGTCGATGATTTCCTGGCGCAGCGCTTCCTTCTGCGCCTCGAATTGCTCCCGCGTGATGCCTTGACCGCCGGTGGCGGTGACACCGAATTCCTCCAGCGCGAATTCGTAACGCGTTTTCCATCTGATCACATGCTCGGTCATCACCTGGGTGAGCGCCGGCACCGCGCCCGGATGCGCCGGCAGGCCGCACAATTGCGTGGTCCGCGCATCCACCGCCAGCATGATGACATTCCAGTCGTCGAAACCGATGAGATCCATCTGGGCATAGAGGAACGCGCCATGCTCGCCGTCCCAGATCGATTGATCGATGACCAGGAAGGGGGCGGCACGGCAATAGCCATGGCGTGCCGCCATATCGCGGTTGAAGGTCTCGGAGCGCTTCTGAAGCCGGTATTTGGCCGTGGCGAAGAGGGCGATGTAGTCGTCGGCCGTGCGCATTATGTTGCGCTGATCGTCCGGCGCGAAGCCGAGCTCGCGCAGCATGGAGCCGATTTTCGGATCGTCCCAGAGTTCCTTGGAGAATACGCGCGTCACGCCGTCGGCATCGGGCGTCGGACGCATCCTTTTCTTGAGCTCGGCAAAGCTGTGCTGCTGCTTGCCGAAAATCCTGCGCCCGAACATCGCCACCATGCCTTGTGCCAGGTCGATCGCGGCAGCATATGGCGCCGGGCGTAAAAGTGATTTTAACCAGAAGCCTAGACTTGCTCGCTTCCAGCCAAATCAACCATCCAGTCGCGGTGCCGGCCTGTCGATCGGCCGCCATGCGTGGACGACGCGTCGCATGCTGATTTCGTAGGCGAAATAGTTGCCACCACCCGCTGGCTGGTCCGCCTCGCGGCTGATTTCCCGCCCGGTCAGGGAAAGCAGCAGGAGCGTTCCCACGCCCCCGTGGCCCACGAAAGCAATATCGCCGGGGCCGTCGACGCCGAGCACCGCGTCGACTTCGCTCACGATACGGCGCTGGGCATCGATGGCCCTTTCCCATCCGCGAATGCTGCTGTGTGGATTGGCGAAGAATTGGTCGGCGACCGCCTCGAATTCCGGCGGCGGCAGGAAACCCGTTGCCGACCGATCGTTCTCGTGCATCCGTTCCCTCACCTCGACCGCGAGGTTCAGATGCCTTGCGAGGATCTCGGCGGTTTCGATCGCCTTGCGTTCAGCCGACGACACGACACGCCGGATCGACCCGATCCAGGGCTGGTCGAGCATTGTGGACGCTCTGGCTCGCCCGATGTCGGATAGCCCCCACTCCGGCACCGGAACGTTGGCATCGACCTGAACCTGGGGATGCGTGATGTAGTATGCGGTCGCCACGATAGAGGGTCTTCCTGCCGGGGAGCGGAGCCGCTTGCGGAATCAATAGCTCTGCGTCGAGCGCCGCGGCTTTGCCGCTGTCGGCTGCGTAGCTTGTGCCGCCGGCTGCGGTGCCACGGCAGGCCTGACGGGGCCTTTCTTGAACGGCGCCATGCCTTCGCGAGCGAGCTCGTCGGCGCGCTCGTTCTCGGCATGGCCGGCATGGCCCCTGACCCAGTTCCAGGTGACCTGGTGACGCCGGTTGGCTTCGTCCAGCGCCTGCCAGAGCTCGCCGTTTTTGACCGGCTTCTTGTCGGCGGTCCTCCAGCCGTTCTTCTTCCAGCCATGGATCCACTTGGAAATGCCGTCCATGACGTATTTGCTGTCGGTGTGAAGCTCGACCGCGCAAGGCTCCTTCAGCGCGTTCAGCGCCGAGATGGCAGCGAGCAATTCCATACGGTTGTTGGTGGTCTCGGCCTCGCCGCCCGACAGTTCCTTGGTCTTGCCATTGAATCGCAGGATGGCGCCCCAGCCGCCGGGGCCCGGATTGCCCGAGCAGGCGCCATCCGTGAAGATTTCAACATGCTTGGTCATAGCAATCCGTATTCGGAGGGAGATTTGATCGCCCGATGGAACCGCATCCGGCGGATATATTCGGTCGGGTCGCGCTTCATGACCAATCCGCCGTTGGGAATGGTCAGCCAGTCATAAAGCCGGGTCAGCATGAAGCGCAACGCCGAGCCGCGCGCCAGCATCGGCAGCGCCGCCTTCTCGTCGCCGCTCAAAGGCCGCACACTCTGGTAGCCGGCGAGCAGCGCCGTACCCTTGGTCAGGTTGAAGGAAAAGTCCTTCTCGAAGCACCAGGCGTTGAGGCAGGTGGCGACGTCATAGGCGTAGAGATCGTCGCAGGCGAAATAGAAATCGATCAGGCCGGACAGTTTCTCGCCGAGGAAGAAGACATTGTCGGGGAAAAGGTCGGCATGGATGATGCCTTCCGGCAGGTCCTTCGGCCAGTTGCGCTCGAAATCGGCGAAATCGGCATCGACCTCGGCTGCCAAGCCGGGCTCGACCTCGTCGGCCCGGTCGCGCGAGGCGTCCCACAATTTGCGCCAGCCGTCGATGGCGAGGGCATTCGGCCGCCGCAAGGCAAAATCCCGGCCGGCGAGATGAAGTTCGGCCAGCGCCTTGCCGACTTCGCCGCAATGCGCCGCCGTCGGCCGCCGCAGCGACAGGCCTTCGAGGAAGGTGATGATGACGGCGGGCCGGCCGGAGAGCTGGCCGATGACGGTGCCGTCGTGCGCGGTGACCGGCAGCGGGCAGGAAATGCCCTTTCGCGCCAGATGACCCATCAGGCCGAGGAAGAACGGCAGGTCAGCCTTGTCAACGCGCTTCTCATAGAGCGTCAGGATGTAGGAGCCGCTGGTGGCGTGCAGCAGGAAGTTGGAATTCTCGGTACCTTCGGCGATGCCCTTGTAGGACAAGAGTTCGCCGACCGGATAGGCCTTCAGGAACGCGCCAAGCTCGCCCTCGCTGACATCGGTATAGACGGCCATGGGCGCTTCACGCGGCTCCGTTGACGAAGGCCATGTCGGCCGCCGTCAGTTCGACATCGCGCAAAACCCGCATCACCGGAAAGTCCTCCGTTTCGGTCGCCGTCACCGCCAGCTCGATCGTCACGTCGAAGCGCTGCCGGAAGGCATCGATGATCTCATCGACAATGATCTCCGGCGCCGAGGCGCCCGCCGACAGGCCGAGCGTCGAGATATTGGCGATGTCGTTCCACGGAATCTCGGCGGCGCGCTGCACGAGAAGCGACATCGTGGCGCCGGCGCGTTCGGCGACTTCGACGAGACGCCGCGAATTGGAGGAGTTTGGGGCGCCGACGATCAGATAGAGATCGGCGCCGGCGGCGGTCTCCTTCACCGCTTCCTGGCGGTTGGTAGTGGCATAGCAGATCGATTCGGCGGCCGGCGCGTGCAACTCAGGAAAGCGCTCCGTGAGCGCGCGGATGATGCCAGCGGTGTCCTCGACCGACAGCGTGGTCTGGGTGACGAAGCCGAGTGCCGCCGGGTCGGCGGGCTCGAAAACGGCGGCGTCGGCCTCGGTCTCGATCAGAGTGACGGCGCCGTCCGCCAGCTGGCCCATGGTACCGATCACCTCGGGGTGGCCGGCATGGCCAATCAGGAGCACATGGCGGCCGAGGCGCTGGTGGCGCATCGCCTGCTTATGCACCTTGGACACCAGCGGACAGGTGGCATCGAGGTAGAACAGGTTGCGCGCCTGGGCATCCGCCGGCACCGATTTCGGCACGCCATGCGCCGAAAAGACGACCGGCGACTTCCGATGCTCGGGAGGGATCTCGGACAACTCCTCGATGAACACGGCGCCCAGGCTCTGCAGCCCCTCGACGACATAGCGGTTGTGCACGATCTCGTGGCGGACGTAGACAGGCGCGCCGTATTTTTTCAGTGCCAGCACGACGATCTGGATGGCACGGTCGACGCCGGCGCAGAAGCCGCGCGGCTGGCAGAGCCTGATCGTCAGCGGTGGCTTTGTCTGAAGCATGATTGCGGACCGGTTGATCGGAGCTCGGAACTTAAGGCGCGAAATGAGGTGCGCGCCCCTGCCCTGTCAAGGGCGACGACAGCAATCACCCTGCTTTCGCCGGGCGGCGGAGCCTGAAAAGCAGGACGCCGGCAAGGGCGGCGGCAAGGCCGTACCAGGTGACGGCATATTGCAGATGGCTGTTCGGCAGATCGATAACGGTGACGCCGCCGACCGGCAGGCCGCCGGGGTTCGGCGTCTTGTCGGCGTCGATGAAGAACGGCACCAGGCCGGCGCCGGCGGGCAGGCCGGCGCTCGACGCCATGGCGCCGCGGTCCTTCCAGTAGAAGATGTTCTTGGCGAGATCATTGTCGGGCAGCATCATCGAGGGCTTCGCCGCCAGCGGGTTGCGGGCGAGCCCGGTTACAGTCACCTTGCCGGCGACCTCGCCTTGCGGCCGCTTGGCCGCATCCTTCAGGTCGTAGGGAACGAAGCCGCGGTTGATGAGCACGAAACGACCATCGTCGAGCTGCAACGGCGTGAAGACGTCGAAGCCGGAAGCGCCCTCCCAGGTGGCGAAGAAATGCCGTTCGCCGTGGTGCAGGAAGGTGCCGGTCACCGTCACGGGCGTGTAGTCGACGTCAGCCGTCGCGGCGAACTGCTTTTCGAGCTCGGCCAGCGGGCGCGGCGCCGAATGCGTGCGCTGGTCGATGGTCTGGAGCAGGCCCTCCTTCCAGTGCAGGCGCTGGACCTGCCAGGTGCCGAGCCCGACCAGGATGACGAACAGAGCCAGCGCAAGGATCAGCAGCAATGCCCGCCTGGGCCGGGACCTGCCTGCCGTCAGAGCGGATGCCTCGCTCATTCGCCGTGGTCCAGCCTGCCTTCGGCGGCCTTGTTGCGGTATTGCAGCGTCAAGAGCACGCCCTTGATCAGCCTGAGCGCCGTCAAGCACAGCACCAGCGCCAGCGGTATCCATAGCAGCAGGTGGACCCAGAGCGGCGGCCCGAGCGTCACCTCCATCCACAACGCCAGGCCAACGATGATGAAGCCGATGATCAGGATGACGAACACGGCGGGGCCGTCGCCGGCATCGGCAAAGGAGTAGTCGAGGCCGCAATTGACGCAGCGCTTGCCGACGCTGAGGAAGCCGGAAAACAGCTTGCCCTCGCCGCAGCGCGGGCAGCGGCCGTGCAGGCCAGCCGAGATCGGTTCGATGGGTGGCCAGATCGCCTTGTCGTCACTCATTGCTTGATCTCGATAGGTGTGCCAGCAGCCACCATCGTCCAGATTTCATCCATGTCAGAGTCCGTAACCGCAATGCAGCCATCGGTCCAGTCGACCAATTGAAGCAGCCACCCCAGCCAGCCAAAACCATTTGGCTGGCCGTGGATCATGATCATCCCGCCGGCGTCCACGCCGCGAGCCTGTGCCGCCGCGAGATCGTCGGCGTTCGGATACGAGATGTGGATCGATTTGTAGGCCGCGCTGTTTGCGTTACGCCAGTCGAGAACGTAGCGCCCCTCCGGTGTTCGCTCGTCGCCCTCCTGGTGTTTGTGGCCAAACGGCTCACTGCCTAGCGCGATGCTGAAACTGCGAAGGATCTTGCCGCCTTCGCCGATCAGCTCAAGTCGCCGCTCCGCCTTTTCAACCCGGACCAGATAGACCTGCTGGCCTGCAAGCGCAGGGAAAGACCAGACCATGCATGCGCAGACTGCACAAGGAATTCTCGCCAACATCGGCTACCGATGGCCGGCCATTGCGCCGAAAAGAAGAAGGCGGCCACGTCGCCGCAGCCGCCTCGTCACATTTCCTCGGACTGCAATCAGTGGGCTTCGATCATCGCGCCGTTCGAGGCCCAGACATAGACCGCGCTGAACAGGAACAGCCAGACCACGTCGACGAAGTGCCAGTACCAAGCTGCCGCCTCGAAGCCGAAATGTTGTTTCGGGGTGAAATCGCCCTTGATGGCGCGTATCAGGCAGACCAGCAGGAAGATGGTGCCGATGATGACATGGAAGCCATGGAAGCCGGTGGCCATGAAGAACGTGGCGCCGTAGATGGAATCCTTGAAGCCGAACGGCGCGTGCATGTACTCGTAGGCCTGCACCATGGTGAACAGCATGCCGAGCCCGACGGTCAGCACCAGGCCGTTGATCAGCCCCTTGCGGTCGCCATGGATGAGCGAATGGTGCGCCCAGGTCACCGTTGTGCCGGACAGCAGCAGAATGATGGTGTTGTAGAGCGGCAGGTGGAACGGGTCGAGGACCTCCATGCCCTTCGGCGGCCAGACGCCGCCGGTGAAGGCGGTGCGGGCATATTGCTGCGTCTCGCCCGGAAACAGGCTGGCATCGAAGAAAGCCCAGAACCAGGCGACGAAGAACATCACCTCGGAGGCGATGAACATGATCATGCCGTAGCGCAGATGCAGCGACACGACGCGGGTGTGATGGCCCTCATGCGCTTCCTTGATGGTGTCCGACCACCAGGCGAACATGGTGTAGATCACGATCAGGAGGCCGATGAAGAATAGCCAGGGATTGGCGATGTTATGGCCGAAGATCGGGAAGCTGCCGGCCTTCAGGTACTGCATCAGGCAGACGCCGCCGATGGCGGTCACCAGCGCGCCGACGGAGCCAAGGAACGGCCACGGGCTGGGGTCGACGAGATGGTAGTCGTGCTGTGGTTTTGCGTGTGCGTCTGCCATATCAACCCCCGAGGCTTGCTTCGGTATTCGGAACTTTGTTGGTGCTTTGGGCCGGCGCCGACGATGCGACGGGCTTGTTCTTGTCGACCGGGAACATGGTGTAGGACAGGGTGATGGTCTTCAAGTCCTTCAGTTCCGGCACGTCGACGATATCGGGATCTACATAGAACACGACCGGCATGTCCAGCGATTCACCGGGCTTCAGCGTCGTGTCGGTGAAGCAGAAGCACTCCACCTTGTTGAAGTAGGGACCGGCCAGTTCCGGCTGCACGTTGAAAGTGGCGCGGCCGGTAAAGGGACGGTCGAACTTGTTGGTGGCGCTGTAATGTGCCTCCACCGTCTCGCCGATCTTGATGGTGACCGAGCGGGCGACCGGCTGGAACTCCCACGGAACGCCAGCGGTGTTGGCATCGAAGCGGACGGTGATGTCGCGGTCGAGCACGCGGTCGGCATATTGCTGAGTGGCGCGCTTGACAGTGCCGCCATAGCCGGTGGCCTGGCAGAACATGGTGTAGAGCGGCACTGCGGCATAGGCCATGCCGATCATGCCGGCAAAGAAGGCGATGCAGACGCCGGCGACGACGCGGTTGGTGTTCTTCTTGGTGGGGTCGGTGATTGTTTCGCGCGCCATCGTCACATCGTCCCCGAGAGGTTGTGGCCGAACTTCACAATGGTGGCGATATAGAAGATGACGACGAGCACCGCCAGCGCAACGCCGATGGCGACCGAGCGGCTGCGCCGTGCCTTCTGCTGGCGTTCGGTCAGCGTGACGAGCTCAAGGTTCTTGTCGGCCACGATCAAATCCCCCCCATGGCGAGCGCGCGCCCGACCACGCAGTCGGCGAGGTAGGCGGCGAAGATGGCGAAGAGGTAGAGCAACGAATAGGCGAACAAAGCCTTGGCCGGCTTCATGGCGCGATCGTCGGCGGCCATGCCAAGCACCTTCCAGGCATGCCAGACGAAGCCGGCGCCAAGCACGGCGGCGACGGCCCCATAGGCGACCGTGGTGAAACCGAGCGCCCAGGGCAGCACTCCGACGGGCGCCAGGATGAGCGAATAGGCGAAGATCTGGCGCCTGGTGGATGCCTGTCCGGCGACATTCGGCATCATCGGGATGCCGGCGCGCTGATAGTCCTCGGACTTGAAGAGCGCGAGCGCCCAGAAATGCGGCGGTGTCCACAGGAAGATGATCAGGAACAGGATCAGGCTTTCCAGGCTGATATTGCCGGTCACTGCCGCCCAGCCGATGACGGGCGGGATGGCCCCGGCGGCGCCGCCGATGACGATGTTCTGAGGCGTCCAGCGCTTCAGCCACATGGTGTAGATGACGGCGTAGAAGACAATCGTGAAGGCCAGAAGCGCGGCCGACAGCCAGTTGACCAGCACGCCCAGCGTCATCACCGACAGCACCGACAGCACCAGGCCGAAACTCAGCGCTTCGCCAGGCGTGACGCGGCCGGCCGGAACCGGACGGTCTTTGGTCCTGGTCATCACCCGATCGATGTCGGCGTCGTACCACATGTTGAGCGCGCCGGAAGCGCCAGCGCCGATAGCGATCGACAGGATGGCGATCACCGCCAGCAGCGGATTGATGGTGACGGGCGCCGCGACCAGGCCGACAAAGGCGGTGAACACCACCAACGACATGACGCGCGGCTTCAGGAGAGCGAAGAAATCGCCCGCCGTCGCTTCCGACATGCGAAAGCCCGCTTCGTCAATCAATCTCTCGTCGACAAGGGCCATGCGTACTTAAAGTCCATCATTCCGTTGGCCAAAACCGCCGGACGAGCCGGCGGTCTCGTATTCGCGCGGAACCGCCGCCTACTTGATCTTCGGCAACTGTTCCCACTGGTGGAACGGCGGCGGCGACGGCAGCTGCCATTCGAGCGTGGTCGCACCCTCGCCCCACGGATTGGCGCCGGCCACCCGCTTCTTCTGGAACGCCTCGAACACGCCATAAAGGAAGATCACGACGCCGACGGCCGAAATGTAGGAACCGTAGGACGACACCATGTTCCAGCCGGCGAAGGCATCCGGATAGTCGATGTAGCGGCGCGGCATGCCCGACAGGCCGAGGAAATGCTGCGGGAAGAAGATCAGGTTGACGCCGACGAAGGTGACCCAGAAGTGGGTGTTGGCGATGACGGGCGAGTACATGTAGCCGGTCATCTTCGGGAACCAGTAATACCAGCCGGCGAAGATGGCGAAGACGGCGCCGAGCGACAGCACGTAGTGGAAGTGCGCGACGACATAGTAGGTGTCGTGCAGCGGGCGATCGAGACCGGCATTGGCGAGCTGGACGCCGGTGACGCCGCCCAGCGTGAACAGAAAGATGAAGCCGATCGCCCACAGCATCGGGGTCTTCAGCGAGATCGACCCGCCCCACATTGTGGCGACCCAGGAGAAGATCTTCACGCCCGTCGGCACCGCGATGACCATGGTGGCGAAGACGAAGTAGCGCTGCGTGTCGAGCGACAGGCCGGTCGTGTACATGTGGTGCGCCCAGACGATGAAGCCGACGGCGCCGATCGCGACCATGGCATAGGCCATGCCGAGGTAGCCGAACACCGGCTTCTTCGAGAAGGTCGAGACGATGTGGCTGACGATGCCGAAGCCCGGCAGGATCAGGATGTAGACTTCCGGGTGACCGAAGAACCAGAACAGGTGCTGGAACAGGATGGGGTCACCGCCGCCATCCGGCGTGAAGAAGGTGGTGCCGAAATTGCGGTCGGTGAGCAGCATGGTGATGCCGCCGGCCAGGACCGGCAGCGACAAAAGCAGCAGGAAGGCGGTGATCAGCACCGACCAGGCAAACAGCGGCATCTTGTGCAGGGTCATGCCCGGCGCGCGCATGTTGAAGATGGTGGTGATGAAGTTGATGGCGCCGAGGATCGAGGAGGCGCCGGCGATGTGCAGCGACAGGATCGCCAGATCCATGGCGGGCCCGGGCTGGCCGGATGTCGACAGCGGCGGATAGATCGTCCAGCCGCCGCCGACGCCAAAGGCGCCCGGCGCGCTCGGCACGAACATCGAGGTGAGCAGTAGGATCAGGGCCGGCGGCAGCAGCCAGAAGGAGATGTTGTTCATGCGCGGGAAGGCCATGTCCGGCGCGCCGATCATGATCGGCACCATCCAGTTGGCGAAGCCGCCGATCAGCGCCGGCATGACCATGAAGAAGATCATAATCAGCGCGTGTGCGGTGGTGAAGGCATTGTACATGCTCTTGCCGCCGTCGAGCGCCGCGTCGCCGTTCATGCCGTAGACCATCTGCGCCAGACCGGTGAAGATCTGGATGCCCGGCTCCTGCAGCTCCATGCGCATGACGACCGACAGCGCGCCGCCGATGATGCCGGCGCAGATCGCGAAGATCAGATAGAGCGTGCCGATGTCCTTGTGATTGGTCGAATAGACCCAGCGGACCCAGCCATGATAGGGCTTGTGGTCGTGATCGTCGTGAGCTGCAGCCTCTGCCATGTTCCGCTCCATTCCCTGATCTTTCCTGGCCGCGGCATCAGTTGCCGGCAGCCGCTACCTTGTCTTGAGCATCAACCTCGGCCATCAGCGCCTTGTTGGCGCCGGGCAGGTCGGTCTTGGCTGCGGCCAGCCAGGTGTTGTACTGCGCGTCGGAGACGACGCGGATGGCGATCGGCATGAAGGCGTGGTCCTTGCCGCACAGCTCCGAGCACTGGCCGTAGTAGAGGCCTTCCTTCTCGGCCTTGAACCAGATCTCGTTGATGCGGCCGGGCACGGCGTCGGTCTTGACGCCGAAGGACGGCATGGCGAAGGCATGGATCACGTCGGTCGCCGTCACCAGGACGCGGGTCATGGTGTTGACCGGCACGACCAGTTCGTTATCGACGGCGAGCAAGCGCGGATAGAGCTTGCGGTCTTCCTTGCCGGCGGCGGCGCGGTCGGCGTCCTGGAGGATAGCGGAGTTGAAGGAGAGCGTCTTGTCGAGCTGGTATTCGTAGTCCCAGTTCCACTGGTTGGCGGTCGCCTTGAGCGTCAGCTTGGCTTCCTCCGGCGGCGTGTACTGCGCGGTGAGCAGCTGGAACGAGGGGATGGCCAGGCAGAGCAGGATGACAACCGGCCCGACCGTCCAGATCACCTCGATCAGCGTGTTGTGGCTGGTGCGCGACGGCACCGGATTGACGCTGGCGCGGAACTTCAGGATGCAATAGGCGAGCAGGAACAGCACGAACAGCGTGATCGGCACGATGAACCACAGCGTGTAGTGCTCGAACCAGGTCACCTGCCGCATGATGTCTGTGACGGCGGGCTGGAAGGTCATCTCCCAGGGCTGCGGCTGGGCCGCATGGGCGGATGCGCCGGCAAAGACAGCGACGGCGGCAGCGGCGCTTGCTAGGAATTTTCTCATCGCCCTCATCATCTCCCATTTTCTCGCGGCCGTATGCGCAAGAATATCGAATAGCGCCGGGACGGGAATCCCGGACAGTCCCAAGGCTGGTTCAAACCATACTCTAATTGCCTCCGCAAGAAAGGAGCGGAGGAAACCGTGCGGCATTTTTGCGCGCAAGTGCGACCACGCCTTCGGGACGGCAAAGCGGCCTCTGCCGATCACCGGCGCGTGATCGGCAGTGAACGCTCCGGACCCGCATGCCGCGTGGTCGCAATTCGGGCGAATTTGGCTTGGAAAAGCGCTGAATTGCCCATGTCCGGGCGGGCTGGCGGCGGTCTCGTCCTTTACTTGGCTGTCGCTCGGCTTCAAAGTGCCGTGATTCGCAATGGAGCCGTCATGAGACTCTGGCTTTCGAGAACCTTGGCGAAGGTCATCTTTCTCGCCGCCTTGCTTGGCGCCTGCCTGTCCGGCACGGGCGCATCGTACGCCGCACAAGCCAATGCCGCGCAGCAGCCGAGCGGCACTGTGCGCTCGACGCATGGCGCTTGGTCGATCATCTGCGACACGCCGGCCGGCGCGACGTCGGAGCAATGCGTGATGATGCAGAACGTCGTCGCCGAGGACCGGCCGGAGATGGGGCTGTCGGTGGTCGTTTTGCGCACCGCCGACAACAAGGCGGAGATCCTGCGTGTGCTGGCCCCGCTCGGCGTTCTCCTGCCCAACGGGCTTGGCCTCAATGTCGATGGCAAGGACATCGGGCGGGCCTATTTCGTACGCTGCTTCCAGGACGGCTGCTATGCCGAGGTGATCCTCGAAAAGCCGCTCCTCGACACGCTGAAGACCGGCACCTCGGCCACCTTCATCGTCTTCCAGACGCCGGAAGAAGGCATCGGCATTCCTGTCGACCTCAAGGGTTTCGCCGACGGTTTTGCCGCGCTCCCCTGATCCTAGCCGGGCAGGCTGCGACGACGGCGGTGGCCTGACACCGGTGTGATCGGGGCTGTTGCCGATTGTCTCGGCGCGCCTTCGCCCCTACATGGGGGAACGACCAATCCTCCCGCGGACGGACCTGCCATGAACAGCCTGATCGGCCAATTCGACATTTCCGGCGATCGCCTGAAGAAGATCGTCGCCGAGACCATCAACGGCGCCGACGATGGCGAACTGTTCCTCGAATACAGCGAAAGCGAGGCGCTGATGTTCGACAATGGCCGGCTGAAGACCGCGAACTTCAACACCGACCAGGGTTTCGGATTGCGCGCTGTCGCCGGCGAGGCCAGCGGCTATGCGCATTCGAGCGATCTTTCGGAAGCCTCGCTGCTGCGCGCCGCGGACGCCGTCTCGGCGGTCAAGGGCGGCTATTCCGGGACGCTCGCCGCGGCACCCGCCCGCACCAACCGCCATCTCTATGGCGAGGAAAACCCGATCCCCTCGCCTTCCTTCGAAGCCAAGGCGAAGCTTCTGCAGGAGATCGATGCCTGGCTGCGCGCCGAGGATCCGCGCGTGCGACAGGTGACGGCTTCGCTGGCGGCGTCCTGGCAGCATGTCGAGATCGTGCGCGCCGACGGCCAGATGGTGCGCGACATCCGCCCGCTGGTCAGGATCAACGTCGCGGTCGTGGTCGGCAGCGGCGACCGCCAGGAGAGCGGCTCCTACGGCATGGGCGGCCGCAAGAGTTTTGGCGAATTCCTGGTCGAGGAGAGCTGGAAGCACGCCGCCAAGGAGGCGTTGCGCCAGGCGCTGGTCAATCTAGAGGCCGTGCCGGCGCCGGCCGGCACATTCGACATCGTGCTGTCCAGCGGCTGGCCTGGCGTCATGCTGCACGAAGCCGTCGGCCACGGACTGGAGGGCGACTTCAACCGCAAGAAGACTTCTGCCTTCGCCGGGCTGATGGGCCAGCAGGTGGCGGCGAAAGGCGTCACCGTCGTCGACGACGGCACGCTACCCGAACGGCGCGGCTCGCTGACCGTCGACGACGAGGGCACGCCCTCGGCGCGCAACGTGCTGATCGAGGACGGCAAGCTGGTCGGCTACATGCAGGATCGCCAGAACGCGCGGCTGATGGGCATGAAGGCGACCGGCAATGGAAGGCGCGAAGGCTATGCGCACCAGCCGATGCCGCGCATGACCAACACCTACATGACCGCCGGCGAAATGCAGCCGGAAGAGATCATCGCCTCGGTCAAGAACGGCATCTATGCCGTCTCCTTCGGCGGCGGCCAGGTCGACATCACGTCGGGCAAATTCGTGTTCGGCTGCACCGAGGCGTACATGATCGAGGACGGCAAGGTAACGCAGCCGATCAAGGGCGCGATGCTGATCGGCAACGGGCCGGACGCCATGCACCGCGTCACCATGGTCGGCAACGACATGAAGCTCGACAACGGCATCGGCATGTGCGGCAAGGCCGGACAAGGCGTGCCGGTGGGTGTCGGCCAGCCGCATCTGAGGATGAACCAGATGACGGTGGGCGGCACCAGGGTTTGAGCGATTACCGCCTTCGCTTCGGCTTCTCCAGCAGCGCGACGGCCTCGACATGCGGCGACCACAGGAACTGGTCGATCGGCGTCACGCTCTTCAGCGTGTAGCCGCCGTCGATCAGGATGCGCAGATCCCGCGCCAGCGTCACCGGGTTACAGGATACGGCGGCCACCAGCGGCACGTCCGAGCGGGCGATCTGCTTCGACTGATCCTCGGCTCCCGCGCGCGGCGGATCGAAGACCAGGCCGTCGAAGGCATTCAGCTCCTTGAAAGTCAGCGGCCGCCGGAACAGGTCGCGGCGCTCGCTGGTCACCCGCTTCAGGCCGCTGGCGAAGCGGAAGGCGCGGTCGAGCGCGGCAAGCGCCGGCGCATCGCCTTCGACGGCATGGACCTCCGACTTGGCGGCCAGGCGCAGCGCGAAGCTGCCGCAGCCGGCGAACAGGTCGGCGACCTTCTTGGCGCGCGACAGGTGCTGGCCGACCAGCTCGGCCATGGTCCGCTCGGCGGCTTCGGTCGCCTGCATGAAAGCGCCGGGCGGCACGGCTACGGCGACCGATCCAAACTGCACCACAGGCTTCTTCGGCTCGACGACGATCTCACCATCGACCGATAGTCTGGCCAACCCCTCGGCGGTGACGAAATTCGACGCGATGCGGCGCTGATGATCGCCGAGCTTGCCTCCGTCCTGGACCGCGACATCCAGACCGGATGCGGTCACGGTGACGGTCATGTGGAAGGCTTTCGAAGTGGCGCAGACCAGGTCGGCCAACGCCCGCAGGCGGCCCAGCGCGGCAACGATCGCCGGCAGCGAGATCGGGCACTCCTCGATCGGAATGATCTCCGAGGAGAGCGCGCGCACGAAACCAAGCAGCATGCCGGCCTCGGTGCGCCGGGCGCTGAAGACGACCCGGCGACGCGTCTCGGGCGCGCATGGCACCACCGCGGCGACTTCGCAAGCGATGCCCTTGGCCTTCAATGCCTGCACAACCTTGTCGCGCTTCCACTGGCGGTAGGCTTCAGCCTCGAAATGCTGCAGCGCGCAGCCGCCGCATTCGGTGAAATGCCGGCAGGCCGGATCGATCCTGAGCGGCGATGCCTCCAGCACCGACATCAGCGTGGCGCGGTGTTTTTCGCGCGCGGCGGTGACCGTCTCGCCCGGCAGCGTGAAGGGGACAAAAACCTCGCCGCCGTCGGCCTCGGCAATGCCGTCGCCCTGCGAGCCAAGCCTGGCGATGGTGAAACGCGCGCTCATTTTTCATCCTTGATGGCGGCGAGCAGGAACTCGCGGTTGCCGTCGCCGCCCTCGATCGGCGATGGGTGCCGCCCCAGCACGCGCCAGCCGGGAACGCCGCCAAGCCAGTCGCCGAGCAGGCCGGCGATGCGTTCGGCGTCAGCCTGATCCCTGAGCAGGCCGCCCTTGCCGATCGCCTCGCGGCCGGCCTCGAATTGCGGCTTGACCAGAAGCAGCGCCCTGGCGCCATCCCCGGCGAGGGCAAGCGCCGGCGGCAGCGCCAGCTTCAGCGAGATGAAGCTGACATCGCAGACGATGAAATCGGGGACAACGCCGCCCAGGTCGGCGGACGAGAGATCTCGGGCATTGAGGCCCTCGATGGCCGTGACGCGCGGATCGCCTGAAATCTCCGGATGCATCTGGCCGTGGCCGACATCGATCGCGGTGACGTGCGCGGCGCCGCGCTCGAGCAGCACCTGGGTGAAGCCGCCGGTCGAGGCGCCGATGTCGAGCGCTTCGCTGCCGGTGGGGTCGAGGCCGAACCGGTCAAGGCCGGCGATCAGCTTCAACGCCGCGCGCGACACGTAACGTTGCGCCGGATCATCGATGGCGATGTGGCAATCGTTCAGGACGCCCTGGCCGGGCTTGCGGGCAACAGCACCGTCGACCGTCACGGTGCCGCGCTCGACGGCGTCGCGGGCGCGCGAGCGGCTGGCGAACAGGCCGCGCTGGACGAGCAATTCGTCGAGCCGCTGGCGAGGACTGGCTGGCAATGCGGAGTTCATCGGCCTTCCTTGGCGAAAGCCGGTCGCGAAGGCAAGGACATTGGCACAGGGCACTAGAAGATGGTTCGCGAGACCGGCCGCTCGACAGCCGGCGCCAGGCCGTCATTGGCATTGCCAGAGGCCTGCCGGCGTAGCGGATCGACCGGCACCGCCGGGAGAGTGTCGGGCAGGACGACCAGTTGTGGAACCTGCTTGTAGGAAAAGCCGCCGCGGATATCGCCGATCTTGCCGGCGACAATGTCCATCACCGCCTTTTCGAGGGTGCGGTCGTAGCGCGTCTCGGCCCTCGCCGGCGCAGCGGCCAGCGCCAAAAAGGCGATGCCGCACACAAACCTGTTCATGGTCGTTGCCCCGTGTCCCTGGGAGGCTTCTAGCAGGCCGCCGTTGAAAAACGGCCAAGAGAAAGGGTAATCAAAGCGGCAAACGGCAGCGTAAACAGTTGGTTACAACCGCAAGCCGGCAAAGTGATTCAGAGGCCTCAGACTTTGTTTCAGGCGCGCTGGGCCTGTGCAGCCTGGCCCAGGGCGACGAAGACGGTCCGCACGATGCCCGCCGTGTCCAGTCCCGCGTCGGCATACATTTTCTCGGGCTTGGCGTGGTCGGTGAAAGCGTCCGGCAGCACCAGCGGCCGCACCTTGAGGCCGCTTTCAAGCAGTCCTTCGTGGGCGAGGAAATGCAGCACCTGGCTGGCAAAACCGCCGACCGAGCCCTCCTCGACCGTCACCAGCACCTCATGCGAACGGGCGAGCCGGCGGATCAGATCCTCATCCAGGGGCTTGGCGAAGCGGGCGTCGACGACGCTGGTCGAAAGGCCCGCCGCGCCGAGTTCCTCGGCCGCCGTCAGGCAATCCTGCAGGCGGGTGCCGAAGGAGAGCAGCGCCACCTTGGTACCTTCCTTGAGGACGCGGCCCTTGCCGATGTCGAGCACCGAGCCGCGTTCCGGCATGTCGACGCCGACGCCGTTGCCGCGCGGATAGCGGAAGGCGATGGGGCCTTCATCGTAATGAGCGGCGGTGCGCACCATATGGCGCAGCTCCGCCTCGTCGGCGGCTGCCATGACGACGAAGCCGGGCAGCGACGCGAGGAAGGTGGTGTCGAAGGCGCCGCAATGGGTGGCGCCGTCGGCGCCGACGAAGCCGGCGCGGTCGATTGGAAAGCGCACCGGCAGCTTCTGGATCGCCACGTCATGGACAACCTGGTCGTAGGCGCGCTGCAGGAAGGTCGAATAGATGGCGGCGAAGGGCTTGTAGCCCTCGGTGGCGAGCCCGGCGGCGAACGTCACCGCATGCTGCTCGGCGATGCCGACATCGAACGTCCGGGTCGGGAAAACCTCGCCGAAGAGGTCGAGCCCGGTGCCGCTCGGCATGGCGGCGGTGATCGCCACGATGCGGTCGTCCGCGTGCGCTTCCTGGATCAGGCTCTCGGCGAAGACCTTGGTGTAGCTTGGAGCGTTGGCGGGCGCCTTGGCCTGCGCGCCAGTAATGACGTCGAATTTGTTGACGCCGTGATATTTGTCGGCGGCGGCTTCCGCCGGGCCATAGCCCTTGCCCTTCTGGGTCACGACATGGATCAGCACCGGGCCGTCGGCATTGTCGCGGACGTTCTTCAGCACCGGGATCAAATGCTCGAGATTGTGCCCGTCGATCGGGCCGATGTGATAAAAGCCGAGTTCCTCGAACAGCGTGCCGCCGGTAACGTAGCCGCGCGCATGCTCGACTGCCCGCGTGATGGCGCGGTCGGCGCGCTTGCCGAGATAGGAGGTCAGCTTCTTGCCGAAATCGCGCAGGCCGAGATAGGCCTTGCCGGAGGCGAGCCTCGCCAGATAGGCGCTCATAGCGCCGGTCGGTGGAGCGATCGACATGTCGTTGTCGTTGAGGATGACGATCAGCCGGGCATCGAGGGCACCGGCATTGTTCATCGCCTCATAGGCCATGCCGGCCGACATGGCGCCGTCGCCGATGACGGCAATGACGTTGTTGCGTCCGCCGGACAACTCGCGTCCGACAGCCATGCCAAGGCCGGCGGAAATCGAGGTCGAGGAGTGGGCCGCGCCGAAGGGGTCGTATTCGCTCTCGGCCCGCCGGGTAAAGCCGGAAAGGCCGCCCTCCTGCCGCAAGGTGCGGATGCGGTCGCGGCGGCCGGTCAGGATCTTGTGCGGATAGGCCTGGTGGCCGACATCCCAGATCAGCCGGTCGTCCGGCGTGTTGAAGACGTAGTGTAGCGCAACGGTGAGCTCGACCACGCCGAGCCCGGCGCCAAGGTGACCGCCGGTGTGGGAAACGGCATCGATCAGCTCGGCGCGCAGTTCCGAGGCGAGCTGCGGCAGCTCGCTTTCGTCAAGCGTCCTCAGATCCGCGGGGATGCGGACCTTGTCGAGGAGTGGCGTTTGCAGCGTCGCGTTCACTTGTTGAGAGGCCTGGTGAAACCTGATGTCATGCACGTTGATCATGGGCGAAATATGCCGCCGCCCGGCGAATGTAAATGCGTGTCAATGACGCGGATGGTTCTGACGTTAATTGTCCGGTAACGGAATGAACTCTTCCTCGTCTCCGGGAACGATATCGAAGCGGCCCGTCTTCCATTCTTCTTTCGCCTGCTCGATGCGCTCTTTCGACGACGAAACGAAATTCCACCAGATGTAGCGCCGGGAGCCGAGCGAGGCGCCGCCGAACAGCATGAAATGGGCACCGTTCTCCGACGAAACCACGATTTCGTCGCCCGGTTTGAACACCAGAAGCCGCTCGGCCGGGAAACGGTCCCCGGCAATCGAGACCTCGCCTTCCAGCGTGTAGATGGCGCGTTCCTCGGCATCGGCCGGAATCTTGATGCTGGCGCCAGCCGCCAGCCTCAGATCGGCATAAAGGGTGTCCGAGGCGGTCGAAACCGGTGAGCGCAGTCCAGAAAAGTCGCCGATGACGACGCGACCGCTGACGCCTTCAGCATCGATCGCGGGCAGGCGCATCACCGCGGTGTTCTGGAAGACCGGGGCGACTTCCTCCTTGCCGTCGGGCAGCGCCAGCCAGGTCTGCAGGCCGGAGATCGACATCGGCGCGCCACGCAATTCCTCAGGCGTGCGCTCGGAATGGACGATGCCGCGCCCGGCGGTCATCAGGTTCACGTCGCCCGGTGCGATGACCATTTCGGTACCGAGCGAGTCGCGATGTCTGATCTTGCCGTCGAACAAATAGGTGACGGTGGAAAGCCCGATATGTGGATGCGGGCGGACATCGATGGCGTGGCCGGCGCGCAGGATGGCCGGCCCCATGCGGTCGAAGAAGATGAACGGCCCGACCAGACGGCGTTTCGCGGTGGGCAGGGCGCGGCGAACCTCGAAGCCGCCAATGTCCTTGGCGTTGGGAATGACCATCAGTTCGATCTGGTCGCAGGCGAACGAATCGCCGGGCTCAGGATCGTTTCCCGGAAAGAAGCTCATCCGATCCCTCAGGCGAAACGGAGGGCGGATCTGGCCTTTGCCTTGGCCGCCTCTTCCTCGCGATTGCGCGGAGTCTGTGTCGTTTCAAGCGAATCAAGCAACTCTCGCGCCGCGGCCGCAATCGCCTCGACCGCATGGTTGAAGGCATGCTCATTGCGCTTGGAGGGCTTGGTCGAGCCACTCAGCTTGCGCACGAATTGCAAGGCTGCGTCATGGACCTCATCATTGGTCGCCGGCGGTTCGAAGTTGAACAAGGTCTTGATGTTTCGGCACATCGCTTGGATTCCTGCCTGCTTTCCTCTGCCCCGCCCCGTGCGGACTAATCCGCGTCCAATGGCTCCGTGCCGACCGGCTTGCCGTCACGCGACAGCCTGATCTTCTCGACCTTGTCTTCGGCCGCCTTGAGCAGCCGGTCGCAATGCGCCTTCAGCGCCTCGCCGCGCTCATAGATGCGGATCGACTGGTCGAGCGGCACGTCACCACGTTCCAGATCATCGACGATCTTTTCCAGCGCGTCGAGCGCCTGCTCGAAGCTCATCGCCTTGACGTCCTCGTTGCTTTCGCCTGCCATACTCTATCCCTTCATCAGCCGCCCGACATGGGCGGCGACCGAAAATGCCAATCCCTGCAGATCGTAGCCGCCCTCGAGCAGGCTGACGAGCCGGTTGCCGCTATGGCGCCCGGCGCGCTCCATCAGCTGGCCGGTCGCCCAGTCGAAATCCTCCTCGGTCAGGTTGATCTCGGCCAGCGGATCGCGATGGTGGGCGTCGAATCCGGCGGAAATGATGATCAGGTCGGGCGCGAAATTGTCGATCGACGGCAGCACGCGCGACAGGAAGGCATCGCGAAACGTGTCGCTGCCGGTGCGAGGCGCCAGCGGCGCGTTGACGATGTTGCCGGCGCCGGTTTCGCTCCTGGCACCGGTGCCCGGGTAAAGCGGCATCTGGTGCGTCGAGCAGTACAGCACCGACGGATCGTCCCAGAAGATGTCCTGCGTGCCGTTGCCGTGATGCACGTCCCAGTCGACGATGGCGACACGCTCGGCCTGGTGCTGCTTTTGCGCGTAACGAGCAGCGATCGCCGCGGTGTTGAACAGGCAAAAGCCCATGGCGGTGGTCTTTTCGGCGTGGTGGCCAGGCGGGCGAGCAGCGACGAAGACATTGGCGGCGCGGCCTTCGAAGACATCATCCACGGCGGCGTTGGCGGCGCCGATCGCCGTCACCGCCGCCTGCCAGCTCTTCGGGCTGGCGCTGGTGTCGGCATCGATCGAGACAATGCCGGTCTCAGGGATCGCGGCGCGCACGCGCGCGACGAAATCCTCCGGATGCGCATAAAGAATGGTGGCCTCGTCGCCTTCCGGCGCCTTGACACGGTCAAGCGCCGAAAATGCCTCGTCGTCAAGCACGCGCTCGATAGCGCGCAGGCGGTCGGGCCGCTCCGGGTGGCCGGGCGGGGTGAGGTGTTCGAGGAAGACCGGGTGAGTGTAGAGACGGGTAGCCATGCCCCGATATAGGCGCGCAAGACCGGTTTGGCCATGTTTTCGCGCCACCAAAGGGGCACGTTCAACAGGGATTAGGCAAGGGTTCGGCTATTGGGGTGCCGGCTGCGTCCAGCGCGAGCCGCCGAAGGACGCCAGCGCCTTGTCCTTTAGTTCGCGGAATTTCGAGGAGGCTTCCGCCAGCCGGCGGTCCCAGTCGGGATTGGGCACCTGGCCTTCGATGGTGGCGAAATAGACCTGCATCAGAGAGGCGATGGCGAAGGGCTCGATGAAGGCTGCCTTGAAGGCCCAGGCAAAGACGATGGCCAGAACGAAGGCCCAGCCGCCCAGCTGGCCCGGCATGGCCCAGAGGATGGCGCCGGCTGGCGCCAGCATGAGCAGGAAGATCACGAAGGACACGCACCACATGATCACCGCCAGCCAGACCGCGTTCTTGACCATGGTCTTGCCGTTCTGCGCATAGAGCACGACGCCTTGCCTCGCCGTCTCGAAGGGCGAGGTGGAGTTGATGCGGATGTTGTAGCCGAGGATGATCTCGTCGACATAGGTCAGCGACATGCGGATCACCGTGTTGATGAAACTGACAAGGCCGTTGAGACCGGGAATGGGCAGGAAGGCGGCGATGCCGCCGATGAGGCCGGTGATGGCGCGGATGGCGCCCTTGACCAGTTGGTCGATCACGAACAGCACATTGGCCTCGGCGAAGCGCTCGGTCACCACGGCCCTGGCATAGGAGATCTGGTTCTGGCCGTCGGGAACGTCCTGGCCGTCGATCAGATGGACCATGACGGCGATATGCCCGGCCTTGAGGACGTAGAGGATGTATTCGCGGATCCAATAGACCGCTACGGACACGACGCCGAAGCCGACCACCCCGCCCCACAGCGCGAAGGAGAGCGGCCCCTCGGGGTCGGTGGAGATGTGGCCGACGCCATAGCCGACGCTGGCGCCGGTGCCGGTCGCCATAATGTAGGCCAGCGTGATGCCGAAATAGACGATCATGCGAAAGACGATGAAAGGCCATGTCCTGATCATGATGGACACCGACCGGCCGATGCTAAAGTCCCACATGGCCCGACTCTCCCGCCTCAGAGATGGTAGAGGAGGATGCGCTCGCCCCGGCCATTGTCAATCTTGGCGGCGCCGCGCCGGCCCAAAACCGGTGTACAAACCGCGCGTCATGGTTGCTGACCCGTTCGCTCAGGGCTGCTTGCGCAGCCCCTCGAGCAGTTGCTTGAACGCAGCCACCGCCTTTTTCGACGTCGCTTCCGGATCCTGCGAATTGGCGATCCGCTGCGCAGCCTGGCTGCTCGCGCCGTTGATCAGCCGCGCCGTGGTCTCGGGATCGAGGTCGGCCACGACCACCCCCTCCTCCTGCAGCCTGGTCAGGTGATCGGTCATCGACGCCGTGCATGCGCTGGCGTTCGGCCACTGCGCGGGATCACCCAGCACCGCCGGAGCATCGCGGAACATGATGCGCTGGATCTCCGGCTCCAGCGCCAGTTCGATGTAAGTGGTGCATTCGTCGACGAAATGCTGCCAGCGGGTCGGCGCCCTCGCCGCCACCTCGTTCACCCGGGCAGCCATCTCGCCGTCGATCTCGGCGATGACCGCCTGCAGCAATCCCCGCTTGTCGCCGAAGTGGTGATAGAGCGCGCCGCGCGTCAGCCCGGCCGAGGCGGTGAAATCATCCATCGAGGCGTCCGCATAGCCGATGGTGCCGAAAGCGTGGCGGGCGGCCGCGATCAGCTTGGCGCGCGTCTCGGCGATCATCTCCTTGCGAGGTCGGTGCATGCGGTCTGGCCCTATTCACATACGCTTCGTATGCCAATTGACATACGCGGCGTATGATCTATCTGAATTCATACGCAGCGTATGTAATTGTCGATCCTTCCCTTGTCGAGGACCCAGACCATGCAGAATCCCTATTCGGAAATCTTTCGAGCTCCCGGAAGCAAGGGCTTCGCCGCGGCCGGTTTCGTGGCCCGCCTGCCAATCGCCATGGCGCCGATCGGCATCGTCGCCATGCTGTCGCAGACCCATGGCGAATACTGGCTGGCCGGCGCCGTTTCGGCGAGCTTCGCGCTGGTCAACGCATTCCTTGCGCCGCAGATCTCCCGGCTGGTGGACCGCCTCGGCCAGACGCGCATCGTCGTGCCGACGACGGTGATCTCCGTGCTCGCTTTCGCAGCGCTGATCGCGGCAGCCAACCAGGACTGGCCGATATGGACGCTATTTGCTTCGGCGCTGCTTGCCGCGGCCATGCCCAGCATCCCGGCGATGGTGCGCGCCCGCTGGACGGAGATCTTCCGGGATCGCCCGGAGCTGAACACCGCTTTCGCCTTCGAGTCGGCGGCGGACGAGTTGGTCTATATCGCCGGGGCATCGTTGTCGGTGGGATTGAGCACTGCGCTCTTCCCGGAAGCAGGCATGCTTGCAAGCACCCTGTTCCTCGGCTTCGGCTCGGCAGCCTTCATCCTGCAGCGTGCGACCGAACCCGGCGTGCGGCCGGCGGAGCATGGTGCGCGCGGCTCGGCGATCCGCCTGCGGCCGGTTCAGATCATAACCTTCGCGCTGATCTTCATTGGCGCGACCTTCGCCACCACGGAAGTGAGCACGGTGGCGATCACCGAGGAGCTCGGCCAGCCGGAAGCGGCAAGCCTGGTCATCGGCGTCTATGCGCTCGGCTCGTTCATCCTCGGCATCATCATCGGCGCGCTCAACCTGAAAATGCCGCTGCAACGCCAGCTGGCCATTGCGGTCGCCGTGATCGCGCTCACCACCCTGCCGCTCCTCGTTGCCAGCACGGTGCCGCTACTCGCGCTCGCCGTCTTCGTCAGCGGCGTCGCGATCTCGCCGACCTTCATCACCGCCTTCGGACTGATCGAGCGGCGCGTGCCGGAAGCGATGCTGACCGAGGGAGTCACCTGGGTGATGACCGGAATCGGCATCGGCATGGCGCTCGGCTCCTTCGCCGCCGGCGCCGTGGTGGATGCGTTCGGCGCCCAGAGCGGCTTCCTTGTGTCGGTGGCAGCGGGGGTGATCGCGCTGACGACGGTGCTCATCGGCCAGCGCAGCCTGGCCGGGCCGCATTGCGATCTCACCGGATGCGAAGCGAGCGCCGTTCCCGCGCAATGAAGCCTGTCAAGCCAAGGCCCTTCCCGTCCCCAGGCGACCGGCCCTGGGTCCTCGTCGCGCCGCCCGAACATCCGCGATGTGACACCGAAGAGCATCGTCGGCGCGCCGTGCAACATTACATCGCGCTCGAAGACGAAGCCGCATTTCTGCAGCACGCGCCGCGACGCCGGATTGGCGCGGCGCGCCAGGCCGATCACACGGTCGGCGCGCAATGGACCGAAGGCGGCGTGCAGCGCCTCTTGCACCAGCTCCGTCGCGAAGCCGTGGCCCAGCTTTCGGGCTGTAGGTGGTAGGACAGGTTCAGACCATCGAAATCGCTGGAGACGGTGACGCCGCCGAAGCCGACCATCTTCCCGCCCGCCTCGACCGCCCAGCGGCCAAAGCCGTGCCTATCCCAGTGGCCGATGTCGCGCGCGAGCCTTGCGGCGCTGTGCTGCGGCGTATCCGGCGTCGGATCGGGACGATGCGCGACAAGCTCATTGCGTGAGAAGAGGTCGATCAGGAAAGCCAGGCCGGATGTTGCCGGCCGGCGCAGCAGCAGCCTTCCGCTACGCTGGCTGGAAGGCAGTGACACGTTCATCCGCTCCCAGCCCGGAGCCGACCGGCCTTAAAGGATCTCAGTCTTGGCGATGTGGATGCCGAAGCCTTCAAGGCCGACATAGTGGCGCTCGCGCGAGGCGATAAGGTTGATCGAGGAAATGCCGAGATCCTTGAGGATCTGCGCGCCGAGGCCGATCTCGCGCCATTCGTTCTCGCGGCGGCGAGCTTCTTCGTGGTCTTCACGATCGCCGCTTGCCGGCCGCTTGCGCTCCTGGTGGGCAACGCCAACCGAGCCCTCGCGCAGGTAGACGATAACGCCGCGCCCGCGCTCGCCCATCGCCTTCATGATGGCGTCGAGCCGATGGCTGGTGCCGAACACGTCGGTCACGACATCCTCGGAGTGCAGGCGCACCGGAACCTCCTCACCGTCGCGGATATCGCCGAAGACAACCGCGACGTGGTGCATGGAATCCCAGGGCAATGTGTAGGTGAAGACCTGAGCCTTGCCGCCGAGTGTGTCGATGTCGGAGCAGGCGACGCGCTCGACCAGCGTTTCCTTGCGCTGCCGGTAGGCGATGAGATCGGCCACCGAAACCTGCTTCAGGCCGTGCGCCACGGCGAAGGCCTGCACTTCGGGACCGCGCTTGACCGTGCCGTCATCGTTGACCAACTCGGAGATGACGCCGATCGGCGGCAGGCCGGCGAGCTTGCAAAGGTCGACGGCGGCCTCGGTATGGCCGGAGCGCATCAGGACGCCGCCTTCGCGCGCAATCAGCGGAAAGATATGGCCGGGGCGGACGAAATCGGAGGCGCCGACATTGCCGTTGGCGAGGTTGCGGACGGTGAGCGTGCGGTCGTCGGCGGAAATGCCGGTCGTGGTGCCGTGCTTGAAGTCGACGCTGACGGTGAAGGCGGTGGTGTGGGCGGAGTCATTGTCGGCCACCATTGGCGCCAGGTTGAGGCGCTTGGCTTCCTCGCGCGGCATCGGCGTGCAGACGATGCCGGAGGTATTGCGCACGATGAAGGCCATCTTCTCC
Organism: Mesorhizobium sp. M4B.F.Ca.ET.058.02.1.1; assembly: GCF_003952505.1. NCBI lineage: Bacteria > Pseudomonadati > Pseudomonadota > Alphaproteobacteria > Hyphomicrobiales > Phyllobacteriaceae > Mesorhizobium > Mesorhizobium sp. M4B.F.Ca.ET.058.02.1.1. The sequence goes on from NZ_CP034450.1 coordinate 2,394,776, forward strand.
GGCGTGCAGTGGACTGCGGCGACGATCAGGTCGCCTTCGTTCTCGCGCCCGTCATCGTCCATGACCACGACGATCTCGCCGCGCTCGAAGGCGCGGATGGCTTCGACGATCTTCTTTTGGTCGTATGGCATTGTGCGCTCGCTTTGCTCGCAAGGGAGTAGGGGAATAGGGCAGTAAGGGAGCAGGGGAAAGCGAAAAGTTCGGCGTCGGAGCGCGAGCTAGCCCTACTGCCCCACTCCCTTCCCCGTCTGTCCTCTGTGCCGCAGATAGTGATCGGCAATCGCGCAGGCAACCATCGCCTCGCCGATCGGCACAGCGCGGATGCCGACGCAAGGGTCGTGGCGGCCCTTGGTCATCACCTCCACGTCGTTGCCGTCCTTGTCGATCGATTTGCGCGGGGTCAGAATCGAGGAGGTCGGCTTGACGGCGAAACGGGCGACGATCGCCTGCCCGGTCGAGATGCCGCCCAGGATGCCGCCGGCATTGTTCGACAAGAAAACCGGCTTGCCGTCATTGCCGATGCGCATCTCGTCGGCATTCTGTTCGCCGGTGATGCGGGCGGCCTCGAAGCCATTGCCGATCTCGACACCCTTGACGGCGTTGATCGACATCAGGCCGGACGCGATGTCCTGATCGAGCTTGGCATAGATCGGCGCGCCGAGACCGGCTGGAACCCCCTCTGCGACGATTTCGATGACGGCGCCGACGGAGGAACCCGCCTTGCGGATGCCGTCGAGATATTGGGTGAAGACGGGAACCGACGCCGGATCCGGCGTGAAGAACGGATTTTCCGCATCGCCGATGAAGTTCCAGTTCCAGTTGGCCCGATCGATGGATTTTTCACCCATCGAGACCAGTGCGCCGCGTACCATCATACCGGGCACGACCTTGCGGGCGAGCGCGCCGGCTGCCACCCGCGCCGCCGTCTCGCGCGCCGAGGAGCGGCCGCCGCCACGGTAATCGCGCAGGCCGTATTTGACCTCGTAAGTGTAGTCGGCATGGCCCGGCCGGTACTGGCGGGCGATCTCGCCATAGTCCTTCGAGCGCTGGTCGACATTCTCGATCAGCATCGAGACAGGCGTGCCGGTGGTGATCATCGTCTCGCCGTCCTCGTCGAGGATGAAGCCGGAAAGGATCTTGACCTCGTCCGGCTCGCGGCGCTGCGTCACGAAACGCGACTGGCCGGGCCGCCGCTTGTCGAGTTCGGCCTGGATTTCCGCTCGGGTGAAGCGGATGCCGGGCGGACAGCCGTCGACAACGCAGCCGAGTGCCGGCCCATGGCTTTCGCCCCAGGTGGTGACGCGGAAAAGATGGCCGAACGTGTTGTGAGACATGGAAAAGCGCCCTGCCCGGCGGCGGAGCCGGTAATCTTCTCGGTGGCGCAGCGTCCTCTGCGCGCCCAAAAGGACGCGCGGCGCTGCACGCTGCCTTCTATTGGCGTTTTCCACAGTGGTCAAACCGGCGGATCCAGCATGATGGATGATTTCGGCGCTACGGCGGCATCGTCCGATGTCGAACCACTGCGCCGCAACCCTCGCTGAGCCACCATCTCGGCATCGGGCTGAACAACAAACGCCGTGCCGGTCGATCTATAGCCGCTGTTGTTTCCCGGCTATCCTATGAAGCCAGCGAGGTCGGGCAGGCGGTCTCTCCAGTATCTTATGGATCGTGCAAGTAAGGCAGCCGCGTGATTGGGGGCGGTGGAGCTAGGATTTCCTTTTGGGATTGGCAAGGCCGCCAGTATCGGCTAGCTAGCATGCCGGACAATCTTCGGAGCGAACTTGGCTGTCAGTCGGGAATATGGCGTCGGCACGCGAGGCGCGCATCGCGTCGACCTGCCGCTGACGGAACAGGCCAGGCATCCGGGCAGCGCGCATGACGACATAGAAGTCGCGGTGCTCATACCCTGCTACAATGAGGCCGCGACGATCGCGACCGTGGTGTCCGAGTTTCGCCAGTCTCTGCCAAACGCCCGCATCTATGTCTACGACAACAACTCGATCGACGACACGGCAGCGGTAGCCGCGTCCGCCGGCGCGATCGTTCGCAGCGAGCGCCGGCAAGGCAAGGGCAACGTGGTGCGGCGAATGTTTTCCGATATTGACGCCGACGCCTATCTTATCGTCGATGGCGATGCGACATACGATGCTTCCGAGGCGCCCGCCATGATCCGCGAGCTCCTGTCCGGGCCATACGACAAGGTGAACGGGGTGCGCATTCATGCCAGCAAGCAGGCATATAGACCGGGCCACCTGATCGGAAACCGTCTGCTTACATCGCTTGTTTCGCTGTTCTTCGGCGACCAAAGTCGAGACATGCTGTCCGGCTACAAGGCTCTGTCACGCCGGTTTGTAAAGACATTTCCGGCGGTAAGCGCAGGCTTTGAGATCGAGACCGAACTCCTCATACATGCGCTGGAACTCGGAGTTCCCATGAGCGAGGTCGAAACGCACTACAAGGAGCGGCCTGCGGGCTCGCTGAGCAAACTGGCGACCTACAAAGACGGCTTTCGCATCCTGTGGGTGATTTTCCACCTGATCCGCGACCTGCTGCCGCTTCCGTTTTTCCTGTCGATCGCCGCGGTTCTGGCGCTGATAGCAATCGGATTCGGCACACCCGTTTTCCTCAACTATCTCTCCACTGGATTGGTGCCTCGTTTCCCGACCTTGATAGCCGTATCGGCGGCAATGATCCTCGCATTCCTTTCGGTGTTCGCCGGCCTCATTCTCGATAGCGTCGCGCGCGGCCGCAAGGAGGCGAAGCTGCTTGCCTATCTATCCTACCGATCGGTGCAGCGGTGAGCGTGACGAGCGCGAAAATAGCGCGCTTCCTCTTTGCCGGAGGCATTGGGTTCGTCACTGACGCGGCCGTGTTCTTCGGCTTCGTGTACGGTTTTGGCGGCTCGATTATCGCCGCCCGCGTGCTAGCAAGCCTGGTCGCGATGACGGTAACCTGGGCCCTCAACCGGAGCATGACTTTCATTGACGGCCGCATGCAAAACAGAACTGCCGAGTACGGCAAATATCTGATTGCATCCTTCGTCGGGATGGGTGCGAACCTCATCGTGTTGAACGAGGCCAGTAAGATTGACGCCAATTTCTACCATGTGCCCGCGTATCTCCTCGGCGCGATTGCAGGCCTCGTCGTCAACTACGCTCTGTACGACCGAATGGTTTTCAACGGCCATCGAAGCCTGGGGTGATGGAAATGGCCGCTGATCAGGATCGGGCGCCCCGAGACGAGAATATCGACTCCGTCTTTTATCGCGACGGGGCATCGAATTCGTTTGCGATGCGCCTGCTCAAGACCGCCAGGCGGAACATGTTCAATCTGTTCATTGAACAGATGCGCCCCTCCCCGCAAACGACCGTTCTCGATATCGGCGTTTCCGACGACGAGAATGAAGGCGCCAATTTCCTCGAAAAGTCCTACCCGTGGCCAGAAAAAGTGACTTGCGCCGGGATCGGAACCGGCGAGCAGGTCAAGGCACGTTACCCCTCCGCCACCTTCCGGCAAATCATTCCCAACGAGCCGCTGCCTTTTGCCGACAAGTCATTCGACATAGCGACGTCCAACGCGGTGCTGGAGCATGTTGGAGGAGTGCAAGAGCGCAGGCAATTCATCCTGGAGCACCTGCGGGTTGCCCGCTCCGTCTTCATCACCGTCCCCAACCGCTGGTTCCCGGTCGAACATCACACCGGATTGCCGCTTCTGCATTATTCGCCATCCGCATTCCGCGCGCTGCTCGGCAAATCATCGATGGGTTATTGGACCAAGCCGGAGAACATGGATTTTCTCAGCCGCGACCTGATCGGGCGAGAATGGCCGGGAGCCAAGGCGCCGCGCATCTGGATGACGGGGATCAAGCTCGGTCCCTTCAGTTCGAACATCGCCATCGTTGCCGGCGATCATGCTCAGACCTAGCCGGTACATTCCATGCGCGGATCTTCAGTCCTGAGACTGGTCAACGCATGGGCGTTGCCATTGGCGCTCGTCGTCCTGTTTTGCCTCTATCAGTACAGATATTTGACCTATCCCTCCGTTCCCGGCAACAATGCGCAATATCCGCTGGGCTGGTGGGGATGGATTGACCAGGGTCTCTACTGGAAGTCCGCGAAGGCCTTCGCCGTCCTCGATCTCAGGCCCGCATCGCATTTCTATCCGCCGCTTTATCCCCTCTTCGGCGCGCTCTTTCTACCAATTTCGGAAATGCACCCCTTCTATCTGGTCAACCTCGCGCTGATGGCCGGTTTCTTTCTGCTCGTGTTCCGCCTGTTTCGACCGCACCTCGGGCCCGCCGCCGCAGCTCTTTTCACATTGGCGGGCATGGTCGGTTACCCGATCATCGGGCTTCAGTGGGTTGTTCCGTGGACCAGCACGCTTGGCGCGTTCCTCCTCGCCGCGGCCCTTGTACTTCTCGACCGCTTCGATCGGCTGAGGCATTCATCGCTCCCCGCATCGACCTTCGCGACCAACGCGATCCTGTTCGGCATTGTTGTCGGCGCCCAGATCCCCGTTCGTACCGCGGACTTCGCCACGACTGCTCCGGCTGCAATCGCCTATGCGTCGCTTGTCGTGGCGATGGCAGTGGGCAATGAACCCGACGCGCGCAGAAACGGGATCGTTTCCATAGGCGCCGGGGCGGCTGGGTTTGCCTTGCCAGTGCTGTTCTTCGCAACATTCAATTACCTGAGCGCCGGAACTCTGGCCGGCACATATTTCCAGGCCGTCGCAGGAGGAATTGGCTTCGACATTTTCCAGGTTCCGGAGCGGCTCTTTTCGCTTCTTGTTGCCTCACAGGTCTATTTCCTGGAGTTCAATGCCGATTGGATCAGCGTGATCCCCATCCTGTTCATCGCCGTCGTTCTTGCGATCGTTCTGATCGTTTTCCCGGAGCCCCTGTTCATGCGGGTGGCCGGCTTGATGATGGCCGTGCATCTGATCGTTTATGCGAGCTATCGGGACAGCGTCCCGACCGGCATGTTCCGCTATTTCAACGTCCACTACTACAAGTGGATGTTTCCCATCGCGTTGGGGATTGTCGCCTACAGGCTGAAGCCGTCCGCTTTCGGCCGAAGGGAGGCAATCACTGTTGCGACGGGCGCGCTCATAGTCCTGCTCGTCGCATCCGTGACCGCGCAGCGTCGGGATGTGCCGATACTCGCCTCGACCTCCGAAGACAGAACCGTGAGGCTGGATGTTCAACAGCCCAATGCCATCCAGATAATCGATCTGGTGGGCGTGAAGGCTCCGCCTGAGAGCAATGCAATAACAGTCGAAACGTCCGCGACGATCGATGGCAGGCGGCTTTTCCCCGTCCGCGACTACAGATTTGTCGCCAACGAAAAACTTGTCCGTCTGATACTGGGCAGCCCGCAGAATGCCGGCTCGGTGGAGATTCACCTGTCGAAATATGTCGAGCCGCCCAAACCCGGCTGGACGGCTCGCGCCTCATCAATGAGTTTTAGGCTCGGACTGCCGTTCGCGCAGCAACGGCTCGACACGTCCGTTCCCGGCTCCCCGTTCTCCTTGCCGCCCGGCGGCGCCCACTGAGGGCTACCTCTCATTGGCGTTTTCCACAGTGATCGAACCGTGATCCGGTGCATCAAACTGTGATCCGGCGGATTTAGTTTTGACACATTCGGTTGGTTTCTGCTCTCTTCCATCCGCCGTTGAGGATCCGCCGCCATAGTGCCGGCGCAATGACCAAAGAGGACGACGATGCGTACCCTGATTGGCGCTGTTGCCGCCATGTTGCTGATTTCCACCGCCGCTGCATTCGCCGGCCAGACCGAAGGCCTGATCAAGAAGGTCGACAAGGACACGCTGACGCTGACACTGGATGACGGCAAGTCCTACAAGCTCAATGCCGAAACCGATCTCGACGCGCTGCAGCCGGGCATGGACATTGTGATTGCCTATGACGTGACCAATGGCGAGAACGTGGTCACCGATATGCAGTTGCCGGACAGTGACGCGAATTGATTCAGATGATGCTGGCCTGACCTGAATCGCCACACCTTCCACAGTCCGCCCTACAACCACTCCAGGGTCCGACCCTGCAGCCGGAGCAAGCGGTCCTGCGGGATTTCGAGGCTTGCCGCCTCCTGCTTGGACAGGCCTTCGACGAAGCGGAACAGGCAGCGCATGACGCCGCCATGAGTGACGCAGACCGTCTGCCGGTCCAGGGCGTCGAAGAATGGCTTTATCCGCTCGAGCAGCATCTGGTAGCTCTCGGCGCCCTCGCCGGGCGGCTGGAAGTCCCATTTGGCGAAGCGGCGCCCCTGCGTCGAGCCGGGAAGCCTGGCCTCGAGCTCGCGGAAGGTAAAGCCCTGCCAGTCGCCGAAACTTATTTCGACCAGCAGCGGATCGGTGCGGTAGGCAAGCGGATCGAGACCCATCGCCGCGCGCAACCGCTCCATCGTCTCGCGCGTGCGCCGCATCGGGCTGGCGACAAAGTCGAAATCGTCCGAATTGTCGACGAACTCGGCCAGTCGGATCCCATTCCGGGTCGCCTGCTCGCGCCCCAGCGCGTTTATGTCGGTGTCTGCCTGGCCCTGCAGTCGACGCTCGGCATTCCACTCCGTCTGGCCGTGGCGCACGATGTAGACGAGCGGATACATCAGGTCTTCCGGCGAAAGATCACGACAGACTGCAGGCGGGGGGATGCCAGCTCGAGGAGACTATTCCTTGACGGTCGAGATATCGGGCGCGTCGACCGCCTTCATGCCGACGACATGGTAGCCTGAATCGACGTGATGGACCTCGCCGGTGACACCGCGCGACAGATCCGACAGGAAATAGACGCCTGAATCGCCGACCTCTTCCTGGGTGACCGTCTGCTTCAGCGGCGCATTGTATTCGTTCCACTTCAGGATGTAGCGGAAGTCGCCGATGCCAGAGGCGGCAAGGGTCTTGATCGGGCCGGCCGAGATGGCGTTGACGCGGATCTTCTTGGCGCCGAGGTCGACGGCGAGGTAGCGGACGCTCGCTTCAAGCGCAGCCTTGGCGACACCCATGACGTTGTAGTGCGGCATCACTTTTTCGGCGCCGTAATAGGTCAGCGTCAACAGCGAGCCGCCATCGACCATCAGCGGCTCGGCCCGCTTGGCGATGGTGGTGAAGGAAAACACCGAAATGTCCATGGTGCGCAAGAAATTGTCGCGCGTCGTCTCGACATAGCGGCCGGTCAGCTCGTCCTTGTCGGAAAAGGCGATGGCGTGGACGAGGAAGTCGAGCTTGCCCCAATGCTTGGCGATGTCGTCGAAAACGGCATCGAGGCTTGCCGGATCGGTGACGTCGCAATGACCGGCGACATGCGCGTTGAGTTCCGCCGCCAGCGGCTCGACGCGCTTCTTGAAGGCTTCGCCCTGATAGGTCAGCGCAATCTCGGCGCCGTGATCGACGCAGGCCTTGGCGATGCCGAAGGCGATCGACCGATTGTTCGCGACGCCGAGGATCAGCCCGCGCTTGCCGGCCATAAGGCCCTGTCCACCCGCCATGTGAGCGTTCTCCGCAAGAATGTCTGCTTTGTGGAGAGCCCTATCGCACAGGCACAAGGCCCCTTCAAGCGCCCATAGCGGACTGTCCGGGGGAGAAAACTTCGAAGGTCAGCCGTTTTGGCGGCGCATCAGCGCTTCCAACTCGCTGTCACCGCCCTCGGGCAGCATCAGCCTGACATGGACGTAGAGGTCACCATGGCCGCCGGTTTTCTCCGGCAAGCCCCGGCCCTTGAGCCGCAGCACCTTGTCGGAGCTCGACCATGCCGGGACATTGACCGCGAGGCGGCCGGTCGGCGTCTCGACCGCAACCTTGGCGCCCAGCACGGCATCGGCCAGCGCCACCGGCAGGTCGGCGTGCAGGTCGCGGCCCTCGACACGGTAGCGCGGGTGGCGACGGAAATGGATCTTGACCAGCGCATCGCCCGGCTGACCCGGCCCCTGCTCGCCCTGGCCCTTCAGACGGATGGTCTGACCGTCCTCGACATAGGCCGGCAACTTGACGGCGACCTTGCGACCGTCGGGGAACATCGCCGTCACCTTCTCGGCGGTGGCCGCCTCCTCGATGGTGACATCGAGCGTGACATTGAGGTCAGCGGCCTGGGCCGGCTGGCGACGGTCGCCTGTTCGCGCGCCGCTGGGGCCGGCGCCACGGGCGCCGGAGAAGGCATCGCCGAAGATCTGGCTGAAGATGTCGCTGTTGCCATCGAACGGATCGCCGCCCGGCCTGCCTGAGCGGAATTCGAAATGCGCGCCGCCCGGGCCCTGCTGGCGGCGGAATCCGGCGAACGGATCGCCACCTCCGGCGGCACCCTCGAAACCCTGGAATTTCGGCTTGCCGTCGGCGTCGATCTCGCCGCGATCATAGGCGGCGCGAGTCTTCTCGTCACCGACGATCTCGTAGGCCTGGTTGGCGGCGGCAAAACGGTCCTTCGCCTTGGGATCATTCGGATTCTGGTCCGGATGATGCTTCTTGGCGAGCTTGCGGTATGCCGATCTTATGTCCTTGGCCGATGCGTTCCTGGCAACGCCCAGCACCTCATAGGGGTCGCGCATGCTTCCTGCCTGCAAGAGAAAATGAGTCCACGGTTGCTCCCTATATGCGCTTGCATAGGAAGAAATTCCAGTGGCGCAAGGCAAGATCGGCAGGCGAAAATCAGAGCGCCTTGAAGTCCTGCATGTGCCATCCGCCAGCGCCCGCCATGCAGAGCTCGCCCTTGAACAGCGAGACCCCGTCGAAGCTTTCGCGCGAAGCGGTGAAGCTGCGGCAAGTCTGGTCGTTGTCCTTCAACTCGACCAGCTCGGTGATGGAGCCGCGCGAGCCGGTGCCGGCATTCGCCCACGGCACCGCCTGGCCGCCGAGTTCCTCGATATCGGCGGAAGAGACGGCATTGCCGATGGTGGTTTGATCCGAGTCCTTGTCGCTGTTCGCCGGCACGGCGGGCGAGGCAGGTGCGCTCGACGTGACGATCGAACGGTCGACTTCCGCCTTCTGAAGGCTGAAGCCGCCCGCGCCGCAAGCGGCAAGCGGAAGGACCATGGCCGCGACCATGAGCTTGCCGCTGGCCGAAGCGAAACCGCTCCTTTGCCTGCTGTCAAAAGCTTGCATGATGCGCGACAACAGGCAAAGTCCTCCGCCAACGGTAAGAATTTGGAAAACTATGAGCGAAACTGAGTTAACAAGCGGTGACTTTACCGAGGCCGCCGAGCCATTCCGCCTCTTTGCCACATGGCTGGAGGACGCGACCAAAAGCGAGCCCAACGACCCCAACGGCGTGGCGCTGGCGACCGTCGATGCCGACGGCATGCCTGATGTGCGGATGGTGCTGCTCAAGGGGTTCGACGAAAGCGGGTTTGTCTTCTACACGAATTTCGAGAGCGCCAAGGGCCGCGAGATTCTTGGCAGCATGAAGGCGGCGATGTGCTTCCATTGGAAATCGCTGCGCCGTCAGGTGCGCGTGCGCGGGCCGGTGGAGATCGTCAGCGATGCCGAGGCCGATGCCTACTACGCGACGCGGCCGCGCGGCAGCCGCATCGGCGCTTGGGCCTCGAAACAGTCGCGGCCTCTGGAAAGCCGCTTCGCGCTGGAGAAGGCGGTGGCCGAATACACCGCGCGCTATCCAATCGGCGAGATCCCGCGGCCAAAACACTGGTCCGGCTTCCGCATCGTGCCGCAGACGATCGAGTTCTGGCACGACCGGCCGTTCCGCCTTCACGACCGCCTGGTCTTCACGCGCAACGCGGAAGGTGGCTGGGACAAGACGCGCCTCTATCCGTGACAGTGACGGACGGGTGGCCGGATCAATCCTTTTCCAACTGGAACAGCAGGAAATGCGGCCGCTCGCTGGCGACGCCGACGGCCGGCCGTATCGTCCTTGTCGCCTGTTTCGGCACCAGGAAGGTCTCGCGCAGGTTGAGGGTGTCGCCGCTCTTGGCGCCGGAGAAGATCGCCGACGTGCAGGTCTGCACGTGGTCCTGCGTTTTCAGCGATACCGCCGATGTCGGCGACCAACGCCGACCGTCCTTGTCCATCAGCACTATCCTGCAGCCGATCCAGAGTTTTTGCAGATCGGGATCGCCCACTTTCACCGAGAAGTCGGCCAGCACAGGGACCGAATCCGGCGGCAGGTTCGCCATGCCAAAGGCGCCGCGCAAATCGGTTAGCTTCCAGTCGCTGCCGCCGAAATGGGCGCTCTCTCCCCAGACAACGCTTCGGGCGAAGAGATCGTTGTTGCCAAGCAGCGTCCTAACACTGTCGTAAGCCTCAATTGCCAAGGCCAAGGGGATAAGCAGCAGCAGCGACCACAGGCTGCGGCGGCGCCATTTCCGCTCGCTCGTCCCGCTCTCCCGATCCAGAATTTCTGCCGCCATTCGATATCCCTCAGATCGGCTGCGTCATGTCCAGTGTGTCTACCGTGCCGGGCGGCAAGCCGTCGGGTCCAATCGCGACGGGCCCGAGCGATATCTCGGCCCGCGAGTCGAGTGCGGACATCAGCTTTTCCGAAACCAGCAGAGTGGCATCGCTGACTTCGTCAGGCCGCAGCTCGAAGATCAGCCTCGCCTTCCTCGGCAGGCCGGGGTCGATGGCCACGGGAAGGAGTCCATCGGCGAAGGACAGCCGCTCGGTCTGGTCATAGGTCAGGCCTGTCGACCCGCGCCAGGACGCGACCGCTACCGTCGTCGATTGCGCCGGCGCCGCAAACTCCACCGTGACCACGGCCCAGATGCCGCCTGTGGTCAAAACCTTGCTGTCACCGAACTTGTCAACTTTCAGTTTTCGGGCGAATTCGACCTTTTCGGCCCGGACCTCGAAGCTTCGCCCGACGGCCATGTCGCCGAGCGAGCCGCGGGCGGGGATCGGCCCGACAAGGTCGCCATAGTGCGGCTTCGACACCTGCAGGCCGTAGCAGAGCGACACTGCGACGAGCAGCAGGACGATGTTCGCCAGTTTGCGCATCATGGCCGGATATCCGCGGCACTAGGCCCGCTGCCAACCGGCAGCTTCAGCGTGCCGACCGGTGCCGGATTGAACCAGCCGGGCAGGCCGTAGAGATTGTCGCGCTGCTTGTAGGTCTTGCGGATGACCGTCAGGTCGAGGCTTGCCGGCGGTGCCGCTCCGTCCGGCAATTGCCAGACATAGGCCATGCGCTCCGGCATGCCGGGGTGCAGTTCCGGTGACAGCGTGGAATCACGCGTCAGCACGATGAACGGTCTCGTCGTCGGATCGACGGTTGCCTGGGCGGCCTGCAGCAGGTCGAAATAATCCTTTGTCGACTTGGCGGTGTGGTTGGTCATTTCGAGCTCGAGGACCAGCGCCTTGGCGCCAGGCTTCAGCGGTACGCCGTAGGGGTTCTCGCCTTCGGTCGAATAGGCCTTGAGCGACCTGAGCAGCCACTGGCCCGTCTCGATTCCGCTGGCGGGCACCAGAACCGGCAGCGGCTCTTGCCTTGCGCCGAAGGCGCCCATGACGCCGGCTACCCCAATCGCCGCCACTGTGCCGATGCCGGCCACCAACCATGCCTTCAGGCGGGAGCGGGCGTCTTCAAACATTCTGGGCCTCGGCCTCTCCACCGGCCGGGGAGCCGGCCGGCTGCATGCTGTCAATTGTCTGGCGCTTGGGCAGCGCGAATGCCGTTTCCAGGATCGCGGCGAGGAAACAGATTCTTATCGGCTCGACGAGAATGCCGGTCGAAGAATCCTGGAACGGGCTGCCGAAGAGCAGCGAAACGCCCTCCGACAGCACCTGCCAGGTGTCTAGCTCATGCGGGCCGATGACGCGTGTCATTCCGAGCCACGCCCAGGCGGCCAGCCAGTCGATCAGGCGATATCCGACGATCAGCGTGACAATGAGCACCACGCCCGAGCTCAGCGTGATGCGCACGCCATTGGCGATCGGCAGATAGCGCGAGCGATAGCCGGAGATAAAGTGCTCGACGAAATCGCGCAGGAATTTCGGAATGGCGCGGTAGCGCTCGCCGAAATGTTCGACGCGCCTGTGCACACGCATCAGTTCCTTGTCGTCGCGCACGTCGTAGCCGTAGATCAATGCCGCGAGCACCAGCCAGATCACTGGCAGGAGCATATAGAAGAACAGGTTGACCAGCCTGGTGGTCGTGTCGATGGAGGTGACCTCGACCGGAACCATGGGATCGGCAAAGGCGCTTGCGACCGGATTGGCCATACTCTCCGCGGCGGCCTGCAGGACGGACAGGATGTTGCGGCTCATGATCCAGCCGACGATCTCGTCCTTCCAGCGCGAAATCACATACAGACCAATGAAGATCCAGTTGGTCTCGCAGATGACCACGACAATCTGCCAGAAGGAGCGAGATCCGCCGCGCGTCTGCATGCTGGCGGCCAAGCGCCGGATCAGCCACGAGATCGCGACCGAAAAAATCAGCCAGCGCGAATCGAGCACATCGAGGACGTTGCCGGCCCCTTCGCCGAAGGGCGCCATGTCGAGCGTGACGCGGGAATACTGCCGAACCGTGTCGCCGAGAAACCCCCAGGCAGCGTAGTAGGCGAAGAAGGGCAGCAGCGCGACGGTGACCATGCGTGCCAGTCGCGCGCCACCTGTACCAGGCTGCGCTTCGCTTTCGCCACGCGCCGCCTGCTGTGCCACACGCGTTGCCGTCAAGGCGGGCAGCAGCGTCTGGAACATGGCGACGGTGACAATGAGCTGCGTCAGCGCAACCAGTGTCAGCAAGGCAAGCCCCGCCATATGATTGACAAGGGCAGTGCGCGCGGCGATCTGCATGAACAGGTCGCCGAACACGGTACCCAGAAGCACCAGGGCGACCAATTGCGGCCAGAAGCGCCACCAGAGCTTTAAGGTCAGCGCCAGCGGCTTTGCAGCATCGGCAAGCATGTCGAGGCGTTCAATCAGTCAGTGAACGCCCTCGCACTGTTTTGATTGGTCGTGCATCGATGGCAACGTCTCGGCTCATGTCCTGTCCGCCTCGTAGGACACCCCTGCCGCCTGCTCGTGAGATAGGGCGCGAGTAGTTGCATGTACAGGTCAAAATCACGCCATGCGTGAGTTTTTCAGACAATGCACAACTTGCGGGCGCCCCTGGCTTGTCGGAGCGCTGCGGCGATCTTTCGGTCAGCCCTTCTTCCTGGTCATGAATGCGGTGAGCGCGGCGCGGGCCTCGTCGGATTTCAGACGTTCGCGGAAATGCTCGCTCTCGACCCTGATGCGGGCGACGAGATCGTCGCGCGAGCCGCGCATCAGGTCGCGCGCGATCTTGAGCGCCTGCGGCGGCTTGGCGGCGATCTCGTTGGCAGCGGCCAGAACCGCGGCTTCCAGCGCGCCTTCCTCGACTACGTCGTAAATCAAGCCGGCGGCCTTTGCCCGCTCGGCGGAGAAGCCTTCGCCCAGGCCGAGCAGGGCGAAGGCGCCTTGCTGTCCGAGTATCCGCGGCGCGAGCAGGCTCGAGCCGGCCTCGGGCACCAGACCGAGATCGACGAATGGCGTGCGAAAGACGGTGCGCAATGTGGCGAATGTCAGGTCGCAATGAAGGTTGAGCGTAGTGCCGATGCCGACCGCGATGCCGTCGACGCCCGACACCATCGGCTTCTGCGTCTTGGCCAGCGCCATCAGGAAATCCCAGACTTCCGTGCCGCCCTCGCCGCCGGTGGCGATGACCATGAAGTCGGCAAGGTCGTTGCCGGAGGAAAAGGCGCCGGGTACGCCGAGGAAGACGTGCACGCGAACGGCAGGATCGGCATCGCCCTCGGCAAGGGCTGTCGACATCTTCGCGTACATGGCGCGCGTCAGCGCGTTCTTCTTGTCCGGGCGGTTCATGCGGATGATCTGCACGGCGCCCTGGCGCTCGATGAGGATATGGTCGGTCACGGTCCAGTTCCTTCGAATGTCCGGATGTTTCAGGCTGAGATCAACGCCTTGCCGGCCGCGGCAAGGCTTTCAGCGCCATCGATGATGCGCTCCTTCAGGGCGCGGGTCTCGCCAAGCAGGTTTTCGGCAAAGAAGCGGCAAAGCGGAACTCGGCCATGGTCTGCGAGTCCGCCCTGCGCCAGATATGCGCCGCCGGCGGTAAGTGAGATCAGCCGAAGATAGGGCGTGGCACCGGCCATCGCGGCATCGGCCTTGCCGTCTGCCATCAGCTTCTGCAGGAAGCGCGTCGCCTCGTCGAGATCGGCGAGCGCCCGGTCGAGATTGTCGGCGGTGTGGCCAAAACCCGCGACATTGGAAGTGCGCACGCCATCGGCGACCGCTTTCAATTCACCGATGTAGCGATGCACGTGTTCGCCGCCGCCGAGCGGCAGCTTGCGCGCCACCAGATCGATCGCCTGGATGCCGTTGGTGCCTTCATAAATCGGCGCGATGCGGGCGTCGCGATAAAGGGCGGCCGCGCCCGTCTCCTCAATGAAGCCCATGCCGCCATGCACCTGGACGCCGAGCGAGGCGACCTCGACGCCGACATCGGTGGAAAATGCCTTGGCAAGCGGCGTCAGCAGATTGGCGCGGTCGCGCCAGTTGGCGGCCGCCTCGCCTTCGCCGACCCGAGCGCGGTCAATGGCATGGGCACAGGAATAGCTGATAGCCCGGGCGATCTGGGTCAACGCCCGCATTGTGAGGAGATTGCGCTGCACGTCCGGGTGATGGACGATCGGCGCCATGCCCGACCCCTCATAGTCCGAGGCCTTGCCCTGCCGACGCTCGTTGGCGTAGGTAATCGCCTTCTGCGTCGCGGTCTCGGCCACCGCCACGCCTTGCATGCCGACGGCAAGGCGGGCGTTGTTCATCATCGTGAACATGCAGGCCAGCCCCTTGTTCTCCTCGCCGACCAGCCAGCCGATCGCGCCGGGGGTCGCGTTCTGGAAACCGTCGCCATAGATCATGGTGCAGGTCGGCGAGGCATGGATGCCGAGCTTGTGTTCCAGGCCGGAGCAGAAGACATCGTTGCGGGCGGCGAGGGAGCCGTCGTCAGCGACCAGGAATTTCGGCACCAGGAACAGCGAGATGCCGCGCGTGCCGGCGGGAGCGTCGGGCAGCCGTGCCAGTACCAGGTGGACGATGTTGTCGGTGAAATCGTGCTCGCCATAGGTGATGAAAATCTTCTGGCCGAAGATGCGATAGGTGCCATCGCCGGCCGGCTCGGCGCGGGCGCGCAGAGCAGCGAGATCGGAACCGGCCTGCGGCTCTGTCAGGTTCATCGTGCCCATCCACTCGCCGGAGACGAGCTTCGCCAGATATTTTTGCCTCAGCGCCTCGGAGGCGTGCTTGTCCAGCGCCTCGACCGCGCCCATGGTCAGCGTCGGGCCGATGCCGAAGGCCATGGCGGCGGAATTCCACATTTCGAGCGCGGCAACGCCGAGCATGGTAGGCAGGCCCTGGCCGCCGAATTCCTCCGGACCGGACAGCGCATTCCAGCCGCCTTCGATCCAGCGCCGGTAAAGCTCCTTCCAGCCGGGCGGGGTGGTGACGGCCGCGTCCTTGAGCACCGCGCCATGCTCGTCACCGATCTTATAGAGCGGCGCCACCTCCTCGCTGGCGAAGCGGCCGGCCTCGGCCAGGATGGCGTCGACCAAATCCTCGCCGAGATCGCCGAAAGTGCCGGAATCCAATGCCGGCTTCAGCCCGGCCACATGCTTCAGCGTGAAGGCGATATCCTCGACCGGTGCCTTATACATGCCGATTGCTCCTCCGCTGCCCCGGCCGCTCGATCGTAGGGCCTGGGCGTATGCAAAACCATCCGCCTTTGGGCGGCCTCCAGTCTTCTTTTTACGTAAACGTCAAACTTTGTCACGCGGATTTTGCAATCGCGGCGGCGCGCATTAAATTCTCAGTCCACCCGGCATTCGACCGGCGACAAACCGGAGCCCTCCATGCTCGCCAGACCCGACGCCTCGCCGCGGTGCTCGCTGGCGCATCACCGCAAACGCGCGGCCGAAGGCACGCTGCCGCAGGAGCCGGCGCCCGATCCGTTCGAGGTGCCGTCGCTGTTTCCGCGTTGAGCGTCTCATCCGCTTTGAAAGCACTTCCTTAACCATAGCGGTTCAGGATCGATCCCTGGTCAGTGGGGACACCCTGATTGAAAACGCCGGCGCGCCCTCTTCGCCGCCTGGCACTTCTCGCGGCTGCGATGGTGCTGGGCACGGCAGCAAAGGCCTCGGATTTCTCCGAGCCGTGGAAGAACGCTGAGCGCGCGCTGGTCATCGACGCCTACGAATACAATTCCATCGACTGGGCCAAGCTTGCCACCGACAAGCGCATCGTCGGCTTCATCAACAAGGCGTCCGACGGGCTGCCGCCGGCCTATTTCTGCTCGGGCGACGACACCGAATTCCGGCTCTGCAAGGCGCTGTGGAAGCGCTATGCGGTGACACGCGAACTGTTCCAGACGCGCAAGGTGGTGGCCAAGGCACTCGGCCTGAAATGGGGCGCCTATCATCTTGCCCGGCCCGGCAACCCGGTCGAGCAGGCAAACAATTTCGTCGATTTCGCCGAGCCCGCGTCGGACGATCTGATAGCCCTCGACCTCGAAGGCAATGATCCCACGCGATGGATGTCATTGGAGGATGCGGAAGAATTCGTGCGCCAGGTGCATCGGCGGCTGGGCCGCTTCCCGGTGCTCTACACCAACGGCAGGACCGCGCAATACATTGCCGACAACCGCTATCAATACCGGCTCTTGTCGCGGCTGCCGCTCTGGTATGCGCGCTACAAGCCGGACATCGATGTGCATTTTCCGATGGGCAACTGGCAGGGCTACGCACTGTGGCAGTTTTCGGCGCACACCAATTGCGGCCGCTTCAAATGCCCCTATCGCGTGCCAGGCACGCCGAACGACATCGACGTCTCGGTTGCGCCGATGAATGCCGACAGGTTGCGCCAGCAATGGGCCTTTGGCGGCCTGATCGACGTGCCGTCCGACTATCTCGCCTCGATCCCGGTACCGGTCTCGCGCGAAGCCGGGCTCGCCGGCAAATTCACCATAACCTATGCCGACGTGGCGACGCCGCCCACCGTCGAGGAGATGGTTTCGGTGCTCGGCCAGCGCTGGCGGAAGTTCCGCGACGGCTTCCGTATGCCTGTGGTGAAGACGGTGCCGCGGCGTCCACGCTTCGGCATCGTCGAATATGTCGCGTGGAAGCGGACCGAGCAGCGCTCAGCGACGCAGATCGAGGCTGCCTTCGCGGCGGCTGATCCGGTTAGTACCGCCTCGACCGCGATCGACCGTAACCGGCGCTGACCAGCCGGATCCAGCATCAGCGGCGGCAATTGCCTCAACGATGATTTCCCAGGCTGGCATACATGCCGGTGGTGCGAAACTGCGTCGGGGTAATGCCATAAGAGCGACGAAAAACCTTGGAAAAGTAGTTCGCGTCCTCGAAACCGCACATGACGGCGACTTCCTTGACCGGCAGGAAATCGGCTTTGGTCAGCAACTTCGCCGCGCGCTGCAGGCGCTGCTGCAAGACAAATTCAGCAGGTGGGATGCCTTCGCTCTCGGCGAAGCAGCGCGAGAAGTGCGCGCGGCTGAGGCCACTGATCCGAACGAGATCGGCCACCTGCAGTGGCTTGTCGAGATTGGCGTTGATGTGGTCGATCACCGGCTGCATGGCGCTCTGTTTTTCGGCGAAGGCGTGCGATCCGAAAACATCGTCGTAGAGCGCCATGGCGGCTTCGTAGGCGACGGCGGAAGCGGCGCCCGGGGAAGCTGCCCCCTTGATGAGGCGCAGGCTGCAATCGGCAAGATGATCAATCGTCATCGGCTGCAATCGAAATACGGGGCCTGAGACACTCAGAATCGATTTGTGGATGCGCAGCGCCTCCTCGCCATTCATCGAGATCCAGAAATATTCCCAGCGGTCGCCCGTAGCCAGCCAGTAGCGATGGTTGTGCGGCACCAGCACCAGCAGCGTGTCGTTCTTCTGGAGGCGGTAGTTGCGGTTCTCGTAGCGCAACTGGCCGGCCCCGCTGATGGTGTGCTGGAGCACGGTGAACGGGGTCTGGCCGCGCTTTCGACCGTCCCAGTCGTAGGTTTCGTCCTCGCGAACTTCGTAACCCGTGCTTGTCGGCATGGCATGCAGGCGCTGGCGGCCGCGCGGCAGCGAGATCGTCCGCATCGATGGTCCGTTGGCGATCAGATCCTGCAGCACAAAATTACCCTCGAAAGCATAATCCTTCTCTGTTCGCGCCTGCGAATAAGCGCATAATCCAGCTCCAGAGAACGGGAACGACCCGCGGTCGAGGAGCGGGCGGGAGGAGAAAAGGCCGGATTTCCGGCCTGAGTGGTATGCACGCGATGACGTGCGGCCATATCCTCCCTTGCTGCTCCTTGCCTAGCATTCGATTGGATCGAGGTGAAGGTGATGAGCTTCAAAATCGCTATTATTGGCGCCGGCAGCGTCGGATTCACCAAGAAGCTGTTCACCGACATTCTGTGCGTGCCAGAATTCAAGGATATCGAATTCGCGCTGACTGACGTCAGCGAGCACAATCTCGGGATGATCAAGGCGATCCTCGACAGGATCGTGGAAGCAAACAGACTGCCGACGAAGGTGACGGCGACGACCGACCGCCGCAAGGCGCTGGAGGGAGCGCGCTATATCATCAGCTGCGTGCGCGTCGGCGGCCTCGAGGCCTATGCCGACGATATCCGCATTCCGCTCAAATATGGCATCGACCAGTGCGTCGGCGACACGATCTGCGCCGGCGGCATCCTCTATGGCCAGCGCAACATTCCGGTGATCCTCGATTTCTGCAGGGATATCCGCGAGGTCGCGGCGAGCGGTGCCAAGTTTCTCAACTACGCCAACCCGATGGCTATGAACACCTGGGCGGCGATCGAATACGGCAAGGTCGACACGGTCGGGCTCTGCCACGGTGTGCAGCACGGCGCCGAGCAGATCGCCGAGGTGCTCGGCGCGAAATCGCCGAAGGAGCTCGACTATGTCTGCTCCGGCATCAACCATCAGACGTGGTTCATCGAGCTGCGCCTCAACGGCCGCAAAATCGGCAAGGACGAACTGGTCGCCGCCTTTGAGGCGCACCCGGTCTTTTCGAAGCAGGAGAAGCTGCGCATCGATGTGCTGAAGCGCTTCGGCGTCTACTCGACCGAGAGCAACGGGCATCTCTCCGAATATCTGCCCTGGTACCGCAAGCGGCCGGACGAGATCACGCGCTGGATCGACATGTCGGACTGGATCCACGGCGAAACGGGCGGGTATCTGCGCTACTCGACCGAAACCCGCAACTGGTTCGAGACGGAATATCCGCAATTCCTCGAGGCGGCGTCGAAGCCCATCGACCCCGCAAAGCGCTCCAACGAGCATGCCAGCCATATTCTCGAAGCGCTGGAGACGAACCGCGTTTATCGCGGCCATTTCAACGTCAGGAACAGCGGCGTGATCACCAACCTGCCGCAGGACGCCATCATCGAGTCGCCCGGCTTCGTCGACCGCTTCGGCATCAACATGGCCGCCGGCATCACGCTGCCGGAAGCCTGCGCCGCCACCTGCATGGCCTCGATCAACGTGCAGCGCATGTCGGTGCATGCCGCGATATCGGGCGACATCGATCTCTTGAAGCTCGCCGTGCTGCACGATCCACTGGTCGGCGCGGTTTCGACGCCGGAGGAAGTCTGGCAGATGGTGGACGAGATGGTCGTTGCCCAGGCGGCCTGGCTGCCGCAATACGCGAACGCGGTGCCGGCCGCAAAAGAGCGGCTCTCGAAATCCAGGGTCAAGACCCGTGAATGGGCGGGTGCGGCGCGCAGAAGCGTGCGCTCGATCGAGGAATTGCGCGCCGAAAAGGCGGCGCTGAAACAGGCCGGCTGATACCTCGCGCCTGGAGGCGGACCGCGGGAGGCCGGTCGGTCAAATCAGTCGTCCCGAATAGAACGCGGGCAGCAGCAGACGTCGAAACATTTGGGAGGAAACAATGAGGAACTTACATCGAATTGGCATTCTGGCCGGACTGGCGCTGAGCGTCTCGGCATCGGCATTGAGCGCATACGCATCCGAACCGACGGTGCCGCCGGCGCCGGCGCAGTTTCCCGCCGAAGGGAAGATCAAATATGTGGCGCGCGACTCCATCCTGGAGTTCAAGGCGCTGCCCGAATACCACGAACCCGATTGGCTCACCGAAAAATACGTCAAGACCGGCAAGCTTCCGCCAGTCAAGGACCGCCTGCCGAAGGAGCCGCTGGTGTTCAAGACCGGGAACATGCCGGACGGCATCGGCGTCTATGGCGACACAATGCGCCATGTCATCGGTGGCCGGCCCGAAGGCTGGAACTATGGCGCCGGCCAGACCCAGGGCTGGGGCGGCATCGACATCGGCCTTTCCGAATGCCTGACCCGCACCGCACCGCTGTTCCAGATCGAGGCCAAGGACACCGAGCCGCTGCCGAACCTTGCCAGAAGCTGGGAATGGTCGAAGGATGGCCACAAGCTGACCATGCATCTGGTCGAAGGCGCCAAATGGTCGGATGGCGTGCCGTTCAATGCCGACGATGTCATGTTCTACTGGAACGATGAGGTCGTGGACCCCAACGTCTCGCCGCTGAACGGCGCCACCCAGGAAACCTTCGGCGTCGGCACCGCGCTGAAGAAGATCGACGACTACACCGTCGAGTGGACCTTCAAGGACGCCTTCCCGCGGCAGTACCTCTATGCCATGGCTTACGGCACCTTCTGCCCCGGCCCTCGCATATTCTGAAGCCGCAGCATCCGAAATATTCCAAGAACACCTACGACCAGTTCAAGAACGCCTTCCCGCCGGAATACATGAACATGCCGGTGATGGGCGCCTGGGTCCCGGTCGAATATCGGCCGGACGACATCATCGTCATGCGCCGTAACCCGTACTACTGGAAGGTCGACGAGAAGGGCAACCAGCTGCCCTACCTGAACGAGTTGCACTACAAGCTGTCTACCTGGGCCGACCGCGATGTTCAGGCGGTGGCGGGTTCGGGCGACTTCTCCAACCTGGAGCAGCCGGAAAACTTCGTCGCTTCGCTTAAGCGTGCTGCGGAAAAGGATGCGCCGGCCCGTCTCGCCTTCGGCCCGCGCCTCATCGGCTATAATCTTCGCATGAATTTCTCGGCCAATGGCTGGGGCAATCCGGACGAACGCAGTCAGGCCGTCCGTGAGCTGAATCGCAACGAGGACTTCCGCAAGGCCGTCACCATGGCGCTCGACCGCAAGGCGCTCGGCGACTCCCTGGTGAAGGGCCCGTTCACCGCCATTTATCCGGGCGGCTTCTCTTCGGGCACCTCCTTCTATGACCGCAACTCGACTGTCTACTACCCGTTCGATCTCGCGGGCGCCAAGGCGGAACTCGCCAAGGCCGGTCTCAAGGACACCGACGGCGACGGCTTCGTGAACTTCCCCACAGGAACCGCCGGCGGCAAGAACGTCGAGATCGTCATGCTGGTCAACAATGACTACACCACCGACAAGAGCCTTGCCGAGGGCGTCGTCGGCCAGATGGAGAAGCTCGGGCTTCGCGTCGTGCTCAACGGCCTCAATGGAACCCAGCGCGATGCCTCGCAATATTCCGGCCGCTTCGACTGGCTGGTGCGGCGCAACGACCAGGAGCTGACTTCTGTGGTGCAGAACACCGAGCAGCTCGCTCCGGTCGGCCCGAAGACCAGCTGGAACCACCGCGCGCCGGAAAGCGGCGAGGTCGACCTGATGCCGTTCGAGAAGGATCTCGTCGACATCGTCCGAAAGTTCGTCTCGTCACAGGACAATGACGAGCGCGCCAGCCTGATGAAGCAGTTCCAGAAGATCTCGACGGAACATGTCTACAATGTCGGCCTGACCGAATATCCCGGCGCGTTGATCGTCAACAAGCGTTTCTCCAACATCCCGCAGGGAACGCCGATCTTCATGTTCAACTGGGCCGAGGATTCGATCATCCGCGAGCGGGTCTTCGTCGCCGCCGACAAGCAGCACAAATACGAACTGTTCCCCGAGCAGCTTCCAGGCAAGCCCGGGGACAAGGGCCCGACGAACTGAGTTTCCTCCCCTGACCAAACTCCCGGCCGCGCCGCGCGCGCGGCCGGGACGAGATGAAGTCAGCGGCCAACCACTGAAGCGTGAATGCGAGGAGAAACGGACCGATGCTGCGATTCTTGGCTACGCGCATAGCGTCGGCGATCCCGGTCCTCGCCATACTGAGCCTGGTCACCTTTGCCATCATCCAGGCGCCGCCGGGCGACTATGCCGACTACATCCGCTCGCAACTCATCAACCAGGGCGGCGCCTCGTTCGCCGAAGCCGACGCGCAGGCGCAGGCCTACCGCGTCGAGCATGGCCTCGATAAGCCGCTGCCCATCCAGTATCTGAACTGGATCGGTGGTATCATCACCCGCGGCGATTTCGGCTACAGCCTCTATTACAACAAGCCAGTGGCCGATGTGGTCGGCGAGCGCCTGCCGCGCACGCTGCTGCTGGCGCTGGTCTGCCATCTGCTCGCCTCGGTGCTGGGCATCACATTCGGCATATGGGCGGCGACCCGGCAATATTCCTGGATCGACTCGACGCTGTCGGCCATTTCCTTTCTCGGCATGACGGTGCCGCGCTTCCTGATGGCGCTGATCATCGTCTATCTCCTGGTCTTCCAGTTAAACGTGTCGGAGATCGGCAGCTTCTTTTCGCCGGAGTATGGCGGCGCGCCGTGGTCGTGGGCAAAGTTCGTCGACCTGGTCAAGCATGTCTGGCCGGTGGTGGCGATCGCGACTTTCGGCGGGCTCGCCTACAACATGCGAGTCATGCGCGGCAATCTGCTCGACACGCTGAACGCGCAATATGTCGAGACGGCCAAGGCCAAGGGGCTGACTGGCGGCGCCGTCGTCATGCGCCATGCCGTGCCCAATGCACTGCATCCGCTGGTCATGTATCAGGGCGTGGTGCTGCCCTACATGCTGACCGGCGAGATCGAGACGGCGATTATCTTCGCGCTGCCGACCGTCGGACCGGCGATCGTGGGCTCGATGGCGGTCGGCGACGTCTATGTCACCGCCACCTTCATGATGGTGCTGTCGGCGACACTGATCGTCGGCAACATCATCGCCGACATGCTGCTCGTCCTGCTCGATCCGCGCATCCGCCAATACGGGGAGGGCTAGATGCTGGCGCGCGACACATCACTGCCACCGCCGCCCGCCGAGGGAGCCATCGAGAAACCCGCGCGCGGCAATGAGAGCTACATCGCGCTGGTCTGGCGGCGGCTGAAGCGTTCGTGGACCGGGATGGCCGGGCTTTGGCTCGTCGCGCTTCTGCTTCTCATGGCGGTGTTCGCGGAGTTTCTGGCTCCAATGGACCCGAAGGCCACGGATATAGGCTTCGCCCCGCCGCAGCTGCCGAGCTTCCATGACAAGGACGGCAATTTCGTCGCGCGACCGAGGGTGTATGCGCTGGCCGATTCCGCCGATCTCGATCCGGTCACCTTCCAGCCGATCGTCGGCCCCGACTATGAGCATCCGAGACTGCTTGGGTTCTTCGTCGAGGGCGCGCCCTACAAGCTCCTCGGACTGGTCCCGGCGGACCGGCATTTCTTCGCCTCCATGGACGGACAGCCGGTGCATTTCCTCGGCACCGACAAGTTCGGCCGCGACGTGCTGTCACGCGCCATCCACGGCTCGCGCGTCTCGCTGATGATCGCGCTGACGGTCGTCTTCATCATCACCATCATCGGCACCACCGTCGGCATGGTCTCCGGCTATTTCGGCGGCAGGTTCGACGTCTGGGTGCAGCGCTTCGTCGAACTGGTGCTCGCCTTCCCGCAGCTGCCGCTCTACCTGGCGCTGACCACGCTGATCCCGGTCACCGCGCCGACCAACGTTTTCCTCGCCTTTGTCATCATCGTCATGTCGGCGCTGGGCTGGGCGCAGATGTCGCGCGAGGTGCGCGGCAAGACACTGGCGCTGGCGCGAATAGACTATGTACGCGCCGCCATGGCGGTCGGCGCCACCGACCGGCGCATCATCATGCAGCACATCTTCCCCAATGTGATGAGCCACGTGATCGTCGCCGTGACACTGGCGATCCCGACGGTGGTGCTGCTCGAATCCTTCCTCGGTTTCCTCGGCTTTGCGGTCAAGCCGCCGCTGATCTCGTGGGGGTTGATGCTGCAGGACACCGCGACCTATTCGGTCATCGGCACCTATCCCTGGATTCTGTCGCCGGTCGGTTTCGTGCTGGTCACCGTCTTTGCCTTCAACGCGCTGGGCGACGGCCTGCGCGATGCCGTCGACCCTTATTGAGGTGGCTGGGATGTCCGTTGTACTCGCCGAACCCTTCGCACCAGCCTTCCGCCGCGACCATGGCGGGCGCCAGGACAAGCCCATCATCGACGCCCGCAACATCGAGGTCGCCTTCAAGGTCGAGCATGGCGTCGTCGATGCGGTCAAGGACGTCTCGTTCCAGCTCTATCGCGGCGAGACGATCGCGATCGTCGGCGAATCGGGTTCCGGCAAGTCTGTGACGGCGCGCACGGTCATGGGGTTGCTGTCGCGGCGTGCGACCGTGTCGCCCAGATCGAGCGTCGAATATGACGGCCAGGACATCCTGAAATTCCCGGAGAGCGCTCGGCGCAAGCTGCGTGGCAACCGCATCTCGATGATCTTCCAGGAGCCGATGAGCTCGCTCAACCCGATCTATACGGTCGGCAGCCAGATCGTCGAAGCGATCAGGGTGCACCGCAAGGTCAGCCGCAAGGAGGCCTGGGCGCGGGCGCTGGAGCTTTTGCGGCATGTCCAGATCCCTGAACCGGAAGCGCGGCTGAAGCAGTATCCGCATCAGCTCTCCGGCGGGCAGCGCCAGCGGGTGATGATCGCCATGGCTCTGGCCAACGATCCCGATGTGCTGATCGCCGACGAGCCGACGACAGCGCTCGACGTGACGGTGCAGGCGCAGATCCTGAACCTGATCCGCAACCTGCAGAAGGAATTGCGGATGGCGGTGATCCTGATCACCCACGACCTCACTGTGGTGCGCAAGTTCTCCGACTACGTCTATGTCATGCAGCATGGCGAGATGTGCGAACACAATATCACGGAACGGCTCTTCGCCGATCCGCAGCATCCCTATACGCGACGGCTGCTGGCCTCCGAGCCGCGTGGGCGGCCGCAACCATTGCCCGAGGGCTGCGGCACCATCCTCGAAGCGAACCGCGTGCGCGTCTGCTTCATGTTGCGCCACGGCAGCTTCCTGAAGCCCGACTGGCGCGAGCTGGTCGCCGTCGACGACCTCGACCTCAAGCTTTGCCGCCACGAGACGCTTGGGTTGGTCGGCGAATCCGGGTCCGGCAAGACGACGTTCGGCCAGGCGCTGCTTCGGCTGCTGGACGCCAAGCGCGGCGAGATCCGTTTCGACGGCCGGCCGATCCAGGGCCTGACCAGGGCCGAGATGCGGCCGCTGCGCTCGCGCATGCAAATCGTCTTCCAGGATCCGTTCTCGTCGCTCAACCCGCGCATGACGATCGGCCAGATCATCGAGGAAGGGCTTGTCGTCAACAGGATCGGTGCGACACGGCGCGAGCGAATCGAGCGGGTGCGCGAGGCGCTGGTCAGCGCCGGCATGCCGGGCGACATCCTCTCGCGGTTTCCGCATGAGTTCTCCGGCGGCCAGCGGCAGCGTATCGCGATCGCCCGGGCGATCGCGCTGGAGCCCGAATTCATCCTGCTCGACGAGCCGACATCTGCGCTCGACCTTTCCGTCCAGGCGCAGATTATCGACCTGCTGCGCAAGCTGCAGGACGAACGCGGCTTGAGCTATCTCTTCATCTCGCACGACCTCAAGGTGGTGCGCGCGCTGTGCCACCGCGTCATCGTCATGCAGCACGGCAAGGTCGTCGAGCAGGGACCTGTCGACGAGGTCCTCACCAATCCCAAGACCGCCTACACCGAACGGCTCGTCCGAGCCGCTTTCGATGTGGCCTGAGCATATGCCGGAGGTTAGCGTGGCAAGAAATCCCAAGATCACATTCATCGGCGCCGGTTCGACGGTGTTCATGAAGAATATTGTCGGCGACGTGCTGCAGCGCCCGTCGCTTTCGGGCGCGACAATCGCGCTGATGGATATCAATCCGCAGCGGCTGGAAGAAAGCGCTCTCGTCGTCAACAAGCTGATCGCGACGCTCGG
Source organism: Mesorhizobium sp. M4B.F.Ca.ET.058.02.1.1 (assembly GCF_003952505.1). Classification (NCBI taxonomy): domain Bacteria; kingdom Pseudomonadati; phylum Pseudomonadota; class Alphaproteobacteria; order Hyphomicrobiales; family Phyllobacteriaceae; genus Mesorhizobium; species Mesorhizobium sp. M4B.F.Ca.ET.058.02.1.1. The sequence continues at coordinate 2,420,899 of NZ_CP034450.1, forward strand.
CGTGAAGGCGAAAGCCGAAACCTATTCGGACCAGCGCAAGGCGCTCGCCGGCGCCGACTTCGTCGTCGTCGCCTTCCAGATCGGCGGCTACGAGCCCTGCACCGTCACCGACTTCGAGGTGCCGAAGAAGTACGGCCTGCGCCAGACCATCGCCGACACGCTGGGCGTTGGCGGCATCATGCGGGGTCTCAGGACCGTGCCGCACCTGTGGAAGATCTGCGAGGACATGCTCGCGGTCTGCCCCGAGGCGATCATGCTGCAGTACGTCAACCCGATGGCAATCAACACCTGGGCGATATCGGAGAAATACCCTGCCATCAGGCAGGTCGGCCTCTGCCATTCGGTGCAGGGCACGGCGATGGAGCTGGCGCACGACCTCGACCTTCCCTACGAGGAAATCCGCTACCGCTCGGCCGGCATCAACCACATGGCCTTCTATCTGAAGTTCGAGCATCGCCAGGCGGACGGTTCCTACCGCGACCTCTATCCCGATCTCGTGCGCGCCTATCGCGAAGGCCGCGCGCCCAAGCCCGGCTGGAACCCGCGCTGCCCGAACAAGGTGCGCTACGAAATGTTGACGCGGCTCGGCTATTTCGTCACCGAAAGCTCGGAACATTTCGCCGAATACACGCCCTATTTCATCAAGGACGGCCGCCCCGACCTGATCGAGAAGTTCGGCATCCCGCTCGACGAGTATCCGAAGCGCTGCATCGAACAGATCGAGCGCTGGAAAGGCCAGGCCGAAGCCTACCGCTCGGCCGACCGGATCGAGGTCGAGCAGTCGAAGGAGTACGCCTCGTCGATCATGAACTCGGTCTGGACCGGCGAGCCGTCGGTGATCTACGGCAATGTTCGCAACAATGGCTGCATCACCTCGCTGCCCTTCGATTGCGCCGCCGAGGTGCCGTGCCTGGTCGACGCTTCGGGCATCCAGCCTACGTATATCGGCGACCTGCCGCCACAGCTGACGGCGCTGATCCGCACCAACATCAACGTCCAGGAACTGACGGTGCGGGCGCTGATGAGCGAGAACCGCGAGCACATCTACCATGCGGCGATGATGGATCCGCACACCGCGGCCGAGCTCGATCTCGACCAGATCTGGTCGCTGGTCGACGACCTGCTCGCCGCGCACGGCGACTGGCTGCCGGCCTGGGCGCGTAAGGGTGGCCGGAGCAAGGCCGCCTAGGCGCCGGCCTTTTCGCGCGCCACAGCCTGCCAGCCGATGTCGCGGCGGCAAAAGCCCTGCGGCCAGTCGATGCGGTCGAGCGCGGCGTAGGCGCGTTGCTGCGCTTCGCCGACGGTCGCACCCGTCGCCGTGACATTGAGCACGCGGCCGCCATTGGCGACGAGCGCGCCGCCGTTGATGGCGGTGCCGGCATGGAAGATCTCGGCGCCGTCGCTGGCGGCCTCTTCAAGACCGCGGATGACCGAACCCTTTTCCGGCGTGCCGGGATAGCCCCTCGCCGCCATCACCACGGTCAGCGCCGCATCGTCGCGCCAGCGTATCGAGGTATGCGCGAGCTGGCCGTCGACGGCAGCGTTGAGCAGCACCAGGAGATCGTCCTTCAGCCGCATCATCAGCACCTGGCATTCGGGATCGCCGAAGCGGGTGTTGTATTCGATAAGCTTCGGCCCCTTGTCGGTGATCATCAGCCCGGCGAAGAGGATGCCGGCGAACGGCGCGCCGAGCTCGGCCATGCCGTGCATCGTCGGCTCGATGATCTCGCGCATGGTTCGCTCGACCATCTCGGGCGTCATCACCGGCGCCGGCGAATAGGCGCCCATGCCGCCGGTGTTGGGGCCGACGTCGCCATCACCGACGCGCTTGTGGTCCTGAGCGGTGCCGAAGGGCAGCGCCGTGGTGCCATCGCACAGGCAGAAGAAGCTCGCCTCCTCGCCGGTCAGAAATTCCTCGACCACCACCTCGGCGCCGGCGGCGCCAAAGGCGCCATCGAAACAGGCGTCGAGCGCGGCGAGCGCTTCGTCCAAGGTCATGGCGATGGTGACGCCCTTGCCCGCGGCGAGCCCGTCGGCCTTGATGACGATCGGCGCGCCCACCTTCTCGACATAGGCCCTCGCCGAGTCGAGGTCGGCGAAGCGGCCATAGGTGGCGGTCGGGATGTCGTATCTAGCGCAAAGGTCCTTGGTGAAGCCTTTCGAGCCTTCGAGCCGCGCCGCCCGCTTCGACGGACCGAAGACGCGGATGCCCTCGCCGCGCAAGTCATCGGCAATGCCGGCGACCAGCGGCCCCTCCGGCCCGACGACGACGAGATCGATCTTGTTGTCCTTGCAAAAGCCAGCTACCGCGGCGTGGTCGGCAATGTCGAGCTTGACCAGCTCGGCGTCACGGCCAATCCCCGGATTGCCGGGCGCGGCATAGAGTTTGGTCAACAGCGGCGAGGCCGCGATCTTCCAGGCCAGGGCATGTTCGCGGCCGCCGGAGCCGATCACCAAAACGCGCATGCCGATATCCCCAGTCATCCACGACAGGACCTCCCGCTATTGCCCCGGGGCCGGCGGGTCAAGGCTTTTGGCTCGCTCGATGCCGGTTGCGCACGGGAACGTCGCGCCAGGGGCGCCACGTTCCACGCCGATGGGCGGGTCACGTCGGCGCGGTCAGCGCTGGAAAACGACCGGAAACCAGTCTTCACGCAATTTCGGGCCGGGCTGCATGCCGTGCCCCGGATAGGGCGGCGAGGTGCGACCCGGACGCTTGACATAATGCGCGCGGCCGCTTGACGGCGCTCACCGCTGCTGCCACTCCAGCACGATGGAAACCATCCAGTCGAAAGCGGCGCAGGGCCGCGTCGCAGACGCGCCGAGCGGTCACTGGGTCTACCGCGCGCTGCCGCGCGGGCTCTGGCCCTATGCGCAGCTCGCGCGCTGGGATCGCCCGATCGGCTGGCAATTGCTCTTGTGGCCGTGTTGGTGGTCGGCCGCTCTTGCGGCAAGCGCCTATCCGCGTCCGACGGATCCGCTGCTGACCCTGCTGCCGGCGCCCTGGTATCTCTTGCTGTTCCTGGTCGGCGCGATTGCCATGCGCGGCGCCGGCTGCACCTATAACGACCTGGCCGACGAGGACATCGACAGCCAGGTCGAGCGCACGCGCTCGCGGCCGCTGCCGGCAGGCAAGGTAACGCGCCGGCAGGCCTGGATGTTCCTGGTCATCCAGGCGCTGGCGGGCCTGGCGGTGCTGTTGCAGTTCAACAGCTTCGCCATTCCGCTCGGCGTCGCCTCGCTCGTCATCGTCGCGGTCTACCCGTTCATGAAGCGTATCACCGACTGGCCGCAATTCGTGCTCGGGCTAGCCTTCTCCTGGGGCGCGCTGATGGGATGGGCGGTCGAGTTCGGCGATCTCGATGGCCCGGCCATCATGCTCTATATCGGGTCAATCCTGTGGGTGATCGGCTACGACACGATCTACGCACATCAGGACAAGGAAGACGACGCCATCGTCGGCGTGCGCTCGACGGCGCGCCTGTTCGGCGACAACACCAGGACCTGGCTGGTCGGCCTCTATGGCGGCGCGCTCGCCTGCTTCGCCATCGCCTTCGCCTCGGCGCAGGCGCCGATGCCGGCGCTGGCCGGGCTGATCGCCGCCGGCGCGCATATGGCGCGACAGATCGCGAAGCTGAACATCGACGATGCGGACCAGTGCCTCAGGCTGTTCAAGTCGAACAACCAGGTCGGCTGGCTGATCTTCCTCGGCCTGATCGGCGGCGCGCTATGGGTGGCGCTGAAGCCGCTGCTGTAGTTCTCCCTTCTCCCCGTTCAACGGGGAGAAGGTGGCGGCAGCCGGATGAGGGGCAGCGAGCCTTGCAGGCAAGGAGAAAATGTACAGCGGTTATACGGCCTCTGATCGGCTTTCGATGTGGCCAAACCCTGAGGTCGGCGCCGCCCCTCATCGCCCTGCCGGGCAGTGACGGGGAGAAGAAGGCTGTCATCGGCGGTTTCGCCAATCGCCAGCGGACTATTCCCGCGCGATGATCTCCTCGCCGTCGACGACGAGTCTGAGGCCAAGATTGCCCGCCCTACGGCGGGCGAGGAAGCGCGGGCGGCGCGTGGTCGAGATACGACCCTTGCGGCGCTCCTGGGGCGGCAGCGCCTTGATGGCGGCGCCGAGCGATTCCTCCAGCGTGCGAGCAACGCCGTCGGCCTCGATCAGAAGCATCGGCAGGCGATAGGCATCGGCCCAGGCGCGCCAGTCGGCGGCGACGTCGTCGAGGTCGTCGGCGACGAGCAGTGGCACCGACAGCATCGGATCATTGTGCAGCAGCTCGAGCGTCACGGTGACGTTGCCGTCGGGGTCTTCCATGGCGCGGGCGGCAACGCCGCGAAACGCCTTGGCAGGCAGTGCGATGATCGCCGGCACGCCGCTCATCTCCAGCATGCGGCGAATGACGGCACCACGCTGGTCGATGGTGAAGGTAACGTCGCCATAGTCGTCGCGTGTCGCATAGCTCACCATCTGCGGCAGGCGGAATGGGTCGAGACGCATGTTGCGCCCTGCCCAGACTGGCTTCAGTCCAGTGTTCATCGAGTGCCTTCCTGTGTCTCCTGAGGGCCGTTTACCGGTTCTCTCCGGGCCAGTTTTTTCCGGCCTCGCTTATGCGGAAACATTAGCGCTGGCTCCTTACCGCCGCGCTTAAGAAAGTCGGTTAAATTTTGCTGATCTCGGGGATGGTTATCGGAATGCAACCACCCACAACATGTTGGAAGGATCAGATAACCTTACCGGGATTCATGATGCCGGCGGGGTCGAAGGCCGCCTTCACCCGGCGCATCAGTTCGATCGCCATCGGCGGCGCCGTGGCGATCAGTTCGTCGCGCTTCAGCTGGCCGATGCCGTGCTCAGCCGAGATCGAGCCATGGAAGGAGCGCACGACCTCGTGCACGGCCTGGTTCATGGGATGGTAGAGGTCGAGAAACGCCGCGTCCTGCCAATCCACGGGGCGGGAGATGTTGTAGTGGAGGTTGCCGTCGCCCATATGGCCGAAGCAGACCACGCGGGCGCCGGGACAAACGCTCTCCACCACGCCGGCAGCCTTGTCGATGAAGTCGGGGATCGCGGCGATCGGCACCGAGATATCGTGCTTGATCGAGGCGCCCTCCGGCTTCTGGCACTCTGGCAGCACCTCGCGGAAATTCCAGAAGGCGTCGCCCTGGCCAAGGCTCGCCGCGATCGCCGCGTCGCCGACAAAGCCCTGTTCGAGCCCGGCCGACAGTATTTCCTCGATCAGCGCCCTGCCGTCCTCCTCGGAGCGGCCGGAGGAGACCTGCATAAGCGCATACCAAGGCCAGTCGTCGGCCAGCGGCCGGGTGACGCCTTGCGCATGCTTCAGCGTGTAGTCATACGGCCGCTTGCCGATCAGCTCAAAGGCGGTGAGCGAAGCGCCCGCCCGGCCCATCGCCAGGCTGAACAGGGAAAGTGCATCGCGAGGCGACGACAGGCCGGCAAAGGCGACCTCCCTGCCCTTCGGCTTCGGAAACAGCTTGAGCACGGCGGCGGTAATGACGCCGAGCGTGCCTTCGGCGCCGACGAAGAGGTTCTTCAGGTCGTAGCCGGTATTGTCCTTCTTCAGCTTGCGCAGATCGTCGAACACCTCGCCGGTCGGCAGCACGACTTCGACGCCGAGGCAGAGCTCGCGCGCATTGCCATAGGCAAGCACGCCGGTGCCGCCGGCATTGGAGGAGAGGTTGCCGCCGATCTGGCAGGAGCCTTGCGCGGCAAGCGACAGCGGAAACAGCCGGCCGGCAGCGTCGGCCGCTTCCTGCAAGGTCTGCAGGATGACGCCGGCCTCGACGGTGACGGTGTTGGAGAGCACGTCGATCTCGCGGATGCGGTTCAGCCTGGACAGCGACAGTATGATGTCATGGCCGGACTTGTCGGGCACCTGGGCGCCAACCAGTCCGGTGTTGCCGCTCTGCGGCACGACGGGCGTTTTGGTCTCGGTCGCAAGCCGCATGATGCGGCTCACCTCCTCGACGCTGCCCGGCCTCAGCACCAGCGACGTCCGGCCGTGCCAGAGGCCGCGCCGTTCGGTGATGTAGGGTGCGATCTCGGCCTGGTCGCGCAAGGCGTATTTCTCGCCAACGATGGCCGCGAAACGGTCGACAAGGCTGGGGTCGAGCTCGAAGGGCTGGTCGTCGGACTGATCGTTCATGGGGCCAGAACCTATGGCGCTCAGGCGATCTTGTCACGGGGTGCTGCGGCGCGCGACAGCCGGTCGTTGATCGCCTCGCCCAGACCGTCGAAAGGGATCGGCTCGACGGCGATGGTCGCGGCGCCGCTGCGGTCGAGCTCCTGCATGTAAGCGAACAGGTTCGCCGCAGCCTCGCGCAGATCGCCCGCCTCGGAGAGGTTGCGCAGCGCGGCCGCACCTTGCCATCCTTCGGCGCGGCGGTCGCCAAAGGCCAGCAGCGCCTCGCCCTTGGCGATCTGACGGGCGTTGAGGCGCATCGCGGCGCCCGGCGCGTAGTGCGAGGCGAGCATGCCGGGCGCCTCGATGCCGGCAGCCACGCCGCGCAGCAGCGGTTTGCCGGCGACGGCCTCGATCTCGGCCGCAGCGATGCCACCCGGCCGCAGCAGCCGCACGGTCTCGCCCTCGGCCTTGACGATGGTCGATTCCAGGCCGACCGGCGTCGCCCCGCCATCGACCACCAGCCTGATCCTGTCGCCTAAATCGGCAGCCACGGCGCCGGCGGTGGTGGCGCTGATCCTGCCGGAAGAATTGGCGCTGGGCGCGGCGAGCGGATGACCGAGCCTGGCGATCAGCTCGCCGCCGAACCCCTTGGGCATGCGCAACGCAATGGTGTCCAGCCCTGCCGTGACCAGCGGATGAATGCCATTTCCGGGGCGCTGCGGCAGCACCAGCGTCAGCGGACCCGGCCAGAAGGCCGCGGCCAGCTTTCTCGACAGCGGGTCGAAGAGCGCGATGCGCTCGGCCATGGCGAGATCGGCGACGTGGGTGATCAGCGGGTTGAAGCGCGGCCGGCCCTTGGCCTCGAAGATGCGGGCAACGCCGATGCCGCTGGTGGCGTCGCCGGCCAGCCCGTAGACAGTCTCGGTCGGAATGGCGACGACGTCGCCGCCCTCGAGCAGCGCCAGCGCCCGCTCCATCGCCTCGCCGGCGGCAACTATCTCAGCCAATTGTCGTCACCTCTTTGGATGCGGGGCTGCGTAATACGGCGGCGTTCGGCGGGCAAGTGCGGGCGTTGGCGAATTATCAATCCCTAAAATGCTATGTTTCCGCGCAAGCAGGCATCAATCCCGTGGGAATATGGTGCCGGTTTGTTGGGCCAGGGGAAACTATCATGGTGTCGATGCGTGTCCTTGCAGCGCTTGGCGTCGGCCTGTCGGCAATTACCGGCGGCGCCCAGGCTTCGTCCATTGTCGTGTTGGGCGCGTCGACCACGACGCCCTCCATCATCCGGCTCGCGCCCGAACCGATGAAGCTCGGCTCGACGCCGTCGGTCGTGGCGCTTGGCGAGCCCGCACTCGATGTCACCGACGAGAAGGTCGCGGCGATCCCCGATAAGTCCACGCACCATGGTTCCATGCAGAGCCCGATGATCATTCGCGGCGGCGTCGTCGGCGGCGCTTTTGCAACGCCTGCCGCAGCACCGGCCAAGGCCACCACCGCCACGGCGCCGGCGACCGAGACAACGCCCACCGCCGACGGCAAGCCGGCCGGCGAGGCGACCGCGTCAAACGGCGCCGCCGAACCGAAGCCTCAGCCAGAGGCGCAGCAGCCACAACCGGCAGCCGCGCAGCCGGCACCGATATCCCCCGTCGGAAAAGCCATGTAGGCTTTTCAGTGGAGGCTGATCCGTCATCCGGCGCATATGCCCGGATGGCAGTATTCCTTCTGATTCCATCCTGCTGCCCGAAATGTCAGACGGCATCGGTGGAAGAAGACTGGGTTTTCAAAAGGGGGTTCATCATGAACGAGACGAGACGATTTGCCGTCGCCGCATTGCTGCTGGCGTCGGTGCTGGGCACGAGCACGGCGCGGGCCGACGATATGCTCGGCTCCTATGTCGCGCGCATTTCCGAGCGGGATCATCACGCCAGCGACGGCTATCCGCTGGACAGCGCCGCGCAGATGGTGCGGCAGGACCGCGCCAACTGGCACAAATTCCACCGGCGCGACCGCGACGACGAGGGTGACGCCTGGTTCCGCAGCAATGATGACCGCGCCGACCTGGAGCGGATGTTGAGGCGCGGCGGCGCCATGAGCGGCGCGACACGGCGCGCCATCGTCAATGGCGAGGCGCTGATCCAGGTCGATGTCTATTCGAACAGCGTCTACGTCAGCATCCTCGAGGACTGACGGCAAAAAGGGCGGCGCGTTGGCGCCGCCCTTCCTCTAGCTCAGCGGGCTATGCGGTCGTGGAGGACGGAGAGGCCGCCTCCAAAATGGCTCAGGCGGCTTCTTCCTTGTCCTCGTCGGACTCGTCTTCGTCGTCGGCCTTCACGCCGTCTTCCTCGTCCTCATCCTCGTCCTCGCCGTCTTCGTCCTCGTCACCACCCAACAGGGTCGCTTCGTCGTCGGCATCCTCGCCGTCCTCGTCGTCACCTTCCTCGTCATCGTCAGACTGATCGGCGGCTTCGACCGCGGCAGCTGCGGCATGGTCGAGCATGTCGTCGGAAGCGGATTCGATCGCCTCGGCAGCAGCCGCGGTTTCTTCAGTGACTTCGATGTCGTGATCGGAATTCATGGCAAGCCTCCGTGGTTGGGGGAACGTCATCGTTGTCCCACGCGGAGGTCATCGTCATATGACTGTAAGCCGGCTCCCGCGGACTAAATTTTGGCGCGCCTGAAAGCGGGGCGGACGGCCCGCGCCCCGATGGGCGCAGGCAATTCCAGGCCCGCGTTTTCGGCCGTCAGCCGGCGATCTTGGAGAAATCCGCGACCTGATCGGTGGCGGCGCGGATGCGGGCAAGCAGCGCCAGACGATTGGCGCGCACGGCCTGGTCCTCATCATTGACGAGAACCTGTTCAAAGAATGAATCAACCGGTTCACGCAACACGCTAAGCGCCAGCATGGCGGCGGAAAAATCTTCGTTCTGAATCGCTTGGCCGGCTTCCTTCTCGGCCTGATTCACCGCGGCATAGAGCTTCTTTTCCGCTTCTTCGCGCAGAAGAGCCGGCTCAACAGTCTCGGCGATGAGGGTTTTCTTCTTCTCTTCCGCCGCCAGGATGTTGGCGGCGCGCTTGGTGCCGGCGAGCAGGTTCTTGCCACCGTCGGTGTCGAGCAATGAGCCCAGCGCCTCGACGCGGCGCACGATCTGCAGCAGGTCGTCGGACTGTGGCGTGATGACGGCATCGATGAGGTCGTGCCGTGCGCCCTGGTCGCGCAGATAGACCTTCAGGCGATCGTGGAAGAAGGCGAGGAGGTCGGACTGCGGGCTCGCGCCGCCTGCAAAGTTTGCAAAGGCTTTGGCGAAGATCGATGTCAGCGCCAAACGAACGCGGTTCTCGATCAGGATCCTGACCACGCCGAGCGCAGCGCGGCGCAGGGCAAACGGATCCTTGCTGCCAGTTGGTTTCTCATCGATGGCCCAGAAACCGGTGAGCGTGTCGAGCTTGTCGGCGAGCGCGATGGCAACCGAGATCGGATCGGTCGGCACGCGATCGGACGGGCCTTGCGGCTTGTAGTGCTCTTCAGCGGCCGCGGCCACGGATGCATGCTCACCCTCCAGCAGCGCATATTTGCGGCCCATGGCGCCCTGCAATTCCGGGAACTCGCCGACTACTTCGGTCTGCAGATCTGCCTTGGCAAGCACCGCGGCGCGGCGCGCCAGCGCCGGGTCGGCGCCGACGATCGGCGCCAGTTCCTCGGCCAACCGCTTGATCCGCTCGACGCGTGCTCCTTGCGTGCCAAGCTTCGCGTGGAAGGTCACGTCGAGATGGTCGAGGCGGGCCATGCGCTGGTCGAGCGGCTTTTTCAGATCCAGCCCGAACTTCTCCGCCGACGCCTGGAGTTCGCCGAGATCGGGCAGGTCGCCCTGGTCGGTCTTCCAGAAATAGAGCGCGTCGGACAGGCGGGCTCGCACCACCTTGCCGTTGCCGTGCGCGATCTCCTTGCCGCCATCGCTGGCCTCGATGTTGGCGACGAGGATGAAGCGGTTGGACAGGTCCTCGCCCGCCCCTTGCGGCCGGGTGACGAAGCACTTCTGGTTGGCGCGGATGGTCAGCCGGATGACCTCGGGCGGAATGGCGAGGAAGTCCTGTTCGAATTCGCCCATCAGCACGACAGGCCATTCGACGAGGCCGGAGACTTCTTCCAGCAATCCGTCGTCCTCGACCAGGTCGAGACCATTTGCAAAGGCAAGGTTGCGGGCGTCGGCCAGGATGATCTCCTTGCGCCGCTCGGCGTCGAGCACGACCTTGGCGGCTTCCAGCTTCGAAACATAGTCGTCGAAGCGACGCACGGTGAATTCGCCCGGAGCGTGGAAGCGATGGCCATAGGTGACGTTGCCGGAACGGATGCCGTCAATCTCGAAATCGACCACGACGGGCTCCTCGGTCTCGGGGCCGAAGGTGCAGACGATCGATTGCAGCGGCCGCACCCAGCGCAGCGAACCGGGCCTGGCCGAGGCCGGCCCCCAGCGCATCGATTTCGGCCACGGGAAGCTGCGGATCATGCCTGGCACCAGCTCTGCGATGATCTCTTCCGCCGCCCTGCCCGGCTTGGAGATGTGGGCGACATAGAAGTCGCCCTTCTTCGGGTCGGAATGGACATGCGCTTCGGCGATCGAGGCGAGGCCCGCCTTGCGCAGGAAGCCCTGCACCGCCTGTTCGGGCGCCGAGGTGGCGGGGCCCTTGATCTCCTCGCGAATGTCCTTGGAGCGCGCCGTCAGGCCGCGAATGTCGAGCGCCAGGCGCCGCGGCGTCCAGTACTCGCGCGCTGCCTCATAGGTGAGGCCGGCCTCGACCAGGCCGTCGGACAGCATCTTCCTGAGGTCGCCCGCGGCCTTGCGCTGCATGCGCGCGGGAATTTCTTCGGAGCGAAGTTCCAGAAGCAGGTCGGGCATAGGGATCAACTCATGCGGGGCGAACGGTCCGGGCGGGGCATAGCAACTCGGCTCGCCGCTGTCACCCCTGCCCGCCGGCCGCCGGGGTGGCCGATTTCAGGAAATTATCAGGTCTTTGTCGGGACCAAGCGGGCGCACCCGTCCTAAGAACAGAAATCCCATGAACCGAACGCGGCGCTGAAGCGACCAACGCTCAGGCAGAGACCTATTGGCTGAACGACCATGAAGACCGTATCGAGAACCCTGCAAATCCTCGCACTGAGCGCCTGTTTCGCCGCCCAGATGCATGGCACGTTCACGATGCCGGGCGTGCGGCAGGCGTTGCGGACGATCGACAGCGCAAGCAGCCAGAGCTCGTTGCCGATCACAGCTTCACTCAAAATTGGCCAAAGCGCCTTGAACTAAGGTGCGTTGAGATTAAGGTCAGGCCGAGCCGAAAACGGTGGTTTTCGAGACCCGGAGCGGAGCGTACTTGACGTACGTGAGTAGCGGAAGCGCAGAAAACCGGCGTTTGCAGGCCGGCATCACCTGAATATCGACACACTTAGGCCGCCAGGCCGCCCGCCTCGGTCTGCAGGAAGGCCTCGCCGCAGGCCTTGGCCAGGTTGCGCACCTTGAGGATGTAGCTCTGCCGCTCGGTGACCGAGATGACGCCGCGCGCGTCGAGCAGGTTGAAGACGTGGCTGGCCTTGATGCACTGGTCGTAGGCGGGCAGGACCATGCGGTGCCTTGCGCCCACGTCATTCGATCCGGGCGTGCCGGCCGCGAGCAGCGCCTTGCATTCGGCCTCGGCGTCCTCGAAATGCCTGAGCAGCATCGCGGTGTTGGCGAACTCGAAATTGTGGCGCGAATATTCCTGCTCGGCCTGCAGGAAGACGTCGCCATAGGTGACCTTGTCGGCGCCCTCGCGGCCGTTGAAGTTGAGGTCATAGACATTGTCGACGCCCTGCACATACATGGCGAGCCGCTCCAGACCGTAGGTGAGCTCGCCCGCGACCGGTGCGCATTCGATGCCGCAGACTTGCTGAAAATAGGTGAACTGCGACACTTCCATACCGTCGCACCAGCACTCCCAGCCGAGCCCCCAGGCGCCCAGCGTCGGGCTTTCCCAATCGTCCTCGACGAAACGGATGTCGTGCAGCAGCGGATCGACGCCGATGGCTTCAAGCGAGCCAAGATAGAGCTCCTGCAGGTTGGGCGGGTTCGGCTTCAGGATCACCTGATACTGGTAATAATGCTGCAGCCGGTTGGGGTTCTCGCCATAGCGCCCGTCCTTCGGGCGGCGCGATGGCTGCACATAGGCGGCGTTCCAGCGCCTCGGACCCAGCGCGCGCAAGGTGGTTGCCGGGTGGAAGGTGCCGGCGCCAACCTCCATATCGTAGGGCTGCAGGATGACGCAGCCATAGTTCGCCCAGTAATTGTGCAAGGTCAGGATCAGCCCCTGGAAGGAGCGGCTGGGATGCATGTGGGCGGGAATGTCGACGGTCACGGCGGCCTCGATGGAGCGGCTGGATGGGGACCACGCTCTAGAGGCACGGCTGGCAAGCGTCAAGGCAAGCCGACGGCTGGCCCATTGCCGGCACGACGAGCCTGCGGTCTGTTCCATGTCTCCGCCATCAGCAACAGCAGGCCCCAGCCATGCCAGATTCCATCAGCATCCGACCCATCACGCGAGAGGATTTCGAGCAATGGCTGCCGCTATGGGACGGCTACAACGCCTTTTACGGCCGATCGGGCGAGACGGCGCTTGCCGGCGACATCACGGCCATGACCTGGTCGCGCTTCTTCGACGCCTACGAGCCGGTGCATGCGCTGGTGGCCGAAAGCGAGGGACGCCTCCTCGGTCTCGTCCACTATCTCTATCACCGCAGCACGACGGCGATCGCGGCGAACTGCTATCTGCAGGATCTGTTCACCACCGAGGCCGCGCGCGACAAGGGCGTCGGCCGGGCACTCATCAACGCCGTCTACGAACGCGCCAAGGCGGCCGGATCGGGCCGGGTGTACTGGCAGACGCATGAGACCAACCACACGGCCATGCAACTCTACGACAAGGTGGCGGAGCGGTCGGGGTTCGTCGTGTATCGCAAGCTTCTCTAAAAGCGAAGCGGGGCTACGAAGAGCCCCGCTCAAAGCATTCTTCGGTGCCGCTCACCCCTTCGGCGCCGGCGTGGCCGGCTTGACCTTCGGGGTTTCCTGCGCCGTGTTGGATTCGATCGCCGGCAGGCCCTTGAGCAGCTTCTGCTGCAAGGTGGCAAGCACGTCGGGATCCGGCTTCAGGTCGCGGGCCTGGTTCCACTGGTAGGTGGCTTCCAGCTTGCGGCCGACGCGCCAGTAGGCGTCGCCGAGATGGTCGTTCAGCACCGGGTCCTCCGGCTTCAGCGACACGGCGCGCTCCATTTCGCGGACCGCGTCCTCGAACCTGCCCATGCGGAAATAGGCCCAGCCCAGCGAATCGACGATGTAGCCGTCGCTCGGCCTTAGATCGACGGCCTTCTGGATCATCGCCAGGCCTTCCTTGAGGTTCATGTTCATGTCGACCCAGGAATAGCCGAGATAGTTCAGAACCTGCGGCTGGTCGGGGAACAGTTCCAGCGCCCTGCGGAAGTTCGGCTCCGCCTTCGGCCATTCCTTCAGCCGCTCATAGGCGATGCCGCGCTGATAGAAGATGTTCCAGTTGGCATTGGTCGGCGTCTTCAGCACCTCGACGGCCTTGTCGTAGAGATTGGCCGCCGAGCGGAAGTCCTCCTTGGAGGAGTAGACCCCGCCCAGCGCCAGATAGGCGCGCATGTCCTGCGGATGCTTGTCGACGAACGCCTTCAGATGAGCGATCGCCTCGTCATGGCGATCGAGATCGGCAAGGTTGAGGCCGAGCTGCAGGTCGGAAAGCTCCTTCAGCGGCGAGGAACCGGGAATGCGGCGATAGAGAGCGATTGCGCCCTCGCCGTCCTTCAGTTGCTCGGCGACGGCGGCGAGTTGCACCAGAGCGGCATCGCTGTTGGGCTTCAGCGCCAGCGCATATTGCAGATAGAGGCGTACGAACGGCTCGCCGCCGCCGCGATTGAGCGCGGTGGCGAGATCGAGCAGGATCTCGGACGCGCCGTCGGACGGGCCGGCGATGAAGGGCTCGACCTTGTCGCCCTTGTTGATCTCTTCGCGGAGCGTGGTGATTTCCAGCTTGCCTGGCGCGAACGCCTCGGCCTGGTCGAGCACCGAAAGCGCCTTGGCCTTGTCGCCCTTGCGAGCGAGGAACGAGGCATAGGCCTGCGCATTGCGCATCCATGTCTCCGGCGCGGCACCGCCGGCGGCGGTGTCCTGGAGCGTCGCGGCGTAGATTTGATCGGCCTTCTCCGACATGCCCGCGGCATCGGCGATCAGCGCGCGGTGGAAAGACTTGAACAGGCCGAACCAGTCGGGGCCCTGCAGCTTGTCGATGGCGGCCATGGCATCAGCGGGCTCGCCGGCGCCTTCCTTGGCCCAGCCACTCATGACGCCGGACAGTAGCCGGTCGAGATCGGATTCGAGCGACAGTTTCAACCAGTACTCAGCCTTGGAGAAGTCCTTCTTGTGGAAGGAATCGACCGCCAGCGCCAGGCGCGAGAAACGCTCGACGTCGGGCACTTCCTTGAGCTTGTCGGCGTAGACGAGCGATTCCTCGAAGCGGCCCTGCGCGATCAGCGACAGCATCAGGCTCTGCTGCAGCGCGGTGTCGCCGGGTGCAAAGGCGAGCGCCTGCTTGTAATAGGCGATGGCGCTGTCGAGGTCGTTGTCGCCTTCGGCGATCCGGGCGGCGAGGTAGGCCCCGAGAAGGACGTGATCTTGACCGGCTCGGCGGTTTCCTTGGCGTAGGCCGGCAGAGCCGAGATCGCCATGCCCGTCACAATTGCCAGCCCTGCGAGCCAGCGCGCACGTCCTTGCCGCATTGTATCCCTTTCAGCCAGACGCAATCCCCAAGTCGATGGGACCGCCACAGACTCGGTCTTTTCCCGACAAAGCATGGCCTTTTTGGGGTCAGGCTTCAATCCGGGCCGAATTCACAATCGGGTCACCCGATTAACGAACCATGACGACGAAGCATCATAGCAGATCGCGCGACCAACCAACACTCTGACGTCACATAGCTGCTTGCGGCAATGTTGGTGTACAGGTCAGCCCATGCGCAGCCTTGCCAAGCCTGCCTGTGCCGATCGTCCGGGCCAGCAAGTCGGCGGCCGCAGACCCCACCTCAGTTCACTCTGGCGATACAGAAATCGATGACATCGATCAGCGCCGATTTCTGCGGCGTCGCCTCCAGCGGCGCCAGCGCATCGCGGGCGATCTCGCCGAAATGGCGGGCGCGGCCGATCGTGTCGGCAATCGCTCCATGGCGGGTCATCAGGCCGATCGCCTTTTCGAGGCCCGCATCGTCGGTAACATTGTCCTCGATGGCGCGCTTCCAGAAGGTGCGTTCGGCCTTGGTGCCGCGCCGGTAGGCGAGGATCACCGGCAGCGTCACCTTGCCCTCGCGGAAATCGTCGCCGACATTCTTGCCCAGATCCTTGCTGGAGCCGCCATAGTCGAGCGCATCGTCGATGAGCTGGAAGGCAAGGCCGAGATTCATGCCGTAGGAGCGCAGCGCCGCGCGGTCGTTGCGGGTTGCCAGGGCGATGACCGGGCCGACCTCGGCGGCGGCCGAGAACAGCGCCGCGGTCTTGGCCTTGATGACGGCGAAATGCTCGTCCTCGGTGGTCTCCAGGTTCTTGGCGGCGGCAAGCTGCATCACTTCGCCCTCGGCGATGATGGAAGCAGCGCTGGAGAGGATGTCGAGGGCCTCCAGCGAGCCGACATCGACCATCATGCGGAAGGCCTGGCCGAGCAGGAAATCGCCGACCAGCACGCTCGCCTGGTTGCCCCAGATCATGCGCGCCGTCTTCTTGCCGCGGCGCATTCCGCTCTCGTCGACGACGTCGTCGTGGAGCAGCGTCGCGGTGTGCATGAACTCGACAGAGGTGGCGAGCTTGACGTGGCCTTCGCCGGAATAGCCGAACATCT
The DNA here is from genome assembly GCF_003952505.1 of Mesorhizobium sp. M4B.F.Ca.ET.058.02.1.1. NCBI lineage: Bacteria > Pseudomonadati > Pseudomonadota > Alphaproteobacteria > Hyphomicrobiales > Phyllobacteriaceae > Mesorhizobium > Mesorhizobium sp. M4B.F.Ca.ET.058.02.1.1. Next base: position 2,436,974 of record NZ_CP034450.1, read on the forward strand.
GGGCCGCGGCGAGCGTCAGCATCGGCCGCAATCTCTTGCCACCGGACGAAATCAGGTGGTTGGCGACCTCGGGGATCATCTCGACGTCGGAACCGGCCTTGGACAGGATCAATTCGTTGACGCGCCCCATGTCGGCGGCCGTGAGATCGATCAGATCCTTGATGGAGGCGGGTTCCCGCTTCCCGTTTTCGATGTTGAGAACGACACCCACCACAGACACTCCCGTCTATTCCAAGCGCACGCGGCACCCTACTCCCGAACCGACTCTAGGGCGGCATCACGGGGCACGGCAAGAGGCGAATTGGCGCGGTTGCGGCCGGCGGCGGCAACGCCCACGTTTACAGGAACGGCGCAACCTGCGATTTTTGTTCCATGATAGAGCTCATCCGCACCAACGATGCCGTGATCATCTCCTTCGTCGAATCGCTGATGCGCGACGCCGGCATCGCCTGTTTCGTCGCCGACCAGAACATGAGCGTGCTCGACGGCTCGATCGGCATCCTGCCCCGGCGTGTCATGGTCGACGCCGACCAGGCGGATGCGGCGCGCCGCATCCTGACCGATGCCGGCATCGCCAACGAGATCCGCCGCAAATAATGGTAGCGTCAACCGCCCTTGCCCCGGACACCCCGGCCCACACGGTCGATGCGTTCCATCGCGGGCGCTTCTGGCTGGTTCAGCCGCGAAGCGGTCATCGTGCCGGCATGGACGCCATGATGCTGGCGGCAGCCGTGCCCTCCTCCTTCGCCGGGCGGCTGGCCGATTTCGGCGCGGGCGCGGGCGCGGCGGGGCTCGCGGTGCTGTCGCGCTGTCCCGCAGCGCGGGCCATGCTGGTCGAATGCTCGCCGGACATGGCCGAATTCGCGGCCGCGACGCTTGCCCACCCCGGCAATGCGCATCTCGGCGACCGCGCCTCGGTGCTGAGGGCCGATGTCGCGCTGTCCGGCAAAGCGCGCGGCGCGGCCGGCCTTGCCGACAACAGCTTCGACTTCGTCATCATGAACCCGCCCTTCAACGCCGCCGAGGATCAGGCCACGCCGGATGCGCTGCGCAAGCAGGCGCATGTGATGGAGGACGGGCTGTTCGAAAGCTGGATCAGAAGCGCTGCCGCGGTGGTGAAGCCGCGGGGCGGGCTCGCCGTCATCGCCAGGCCCGAGCAGCTCGGCGCCCTGCTCGATGCGATCGAGGGCCGCTTCGGCGATACCGAGATGCTCGCCGTCCACCCCCGTCCCGAGGCGGCGGCAATCCGGATCGTCGTCAGGGCGACGCTCGGCGCGCGCGGAAAACTGTCGATCCGCCCGCCGCTGATGCTGCACGCAGAGACAGGCAACGGGCCAGCCGAGCGGACCGAGATGATCAACAACGGACTGGCGTCGCTGTTCGGCGATTGATCATCGGCCGGACATGCGGCATTGCCGTTGGCCGGCGAATTCCTACATGCCCACAGCAAGATGAGGCCTCATCTTGCTTCTTTTTCAGTGACCGGAGACCCCGACCTCGTGAAACGCCTCTTGAACCGCCTGCTGCCGAAGTCCTGGCGCTCCACCGTCGTCGTGGTTCCGGTCATCCGGCTGCACGGCACGATCATGGCCGGCGGCGGCCAGTTCCGGCCGAGCCTGTCGCTGGCGTCCACCGCCGGCCTCATTGAGAAGGCGTTCTCCTTTGATGCGCCCGTCGTCGCCATCTCCATCAATTCGCCGGGCGGCTCGCCGGTGCAGTCACGGCTGATCTTCAAGCGCATCCGCGACCTCGCGGTGGAGAAGAACAAGAAGGTGCTGGTGTTCGTCGAGGACGTGGCGGCCTCCGGCGGCTACATGATCGCGGTCGCCGGCGACGAGATCTTCGCCGATCCGTCCTCGATCGTCGGCTCGATCGGCGTCGTCTCCGCCTCGTTCGGTTTTCCCGAGCTGATGAAGAAGATCGGCGTCGAGCGCCGCGTCCATACCGCCGGCCAGAACAAGGCGGTGCTCGACCCGTTCAAGCCGGAGAAGAAGGAAGATGTCGAGCGGCTGAAGGCGCTGCAGCTCGAGGTGCACGAGACCTTCATCGAGCTCGTCAAGGAGCGGCGCGGCACCAGGCTGAAGGACGATCCCGACCTGTTCACCGGCCTGTTCTGGACCGCCAAGAAAGGTCTCGAACTCGGCCTGGTCGATGCGCTGGGCGACATGCGAGGCGTTTTGAAGACGCGCTTCGGACCGAAGACCGAGCTGAAACTGATCACCGCGCCGCGCGGGCTGTTCGGGCGCTTCGGGCTGTTCGGGTCGCGCCTTTCGGCGCCCGACATCGCTGCGGCGGCGGCCAGCGGCATCGTCGATGCGGCGGAAGAGCGCGCGCTGTGGGCGCGCTTCGGGCTTTGAAAAAGGGTTGAAAGCGACTAGCATATCCGCTTGACCGACCCGACCGGCCGCTTTTGCCGCGTTTTCGAGGGAGGAGTTTTGGGATGCCGCAGATCATTTTCCTCGTCGTTATCGGCGCCGCCGCCTATTTCGGCTATCGCGCCTTCATCCGCGAAGCCGAGCGCGTGACGGCCAAGATCCGGCGTACCGAGAAACAGGCGGCAAACGGCACGATGGGAACGCTGGTCAAGGACCCGAAGACCGGCGAATACCGGCTGGCCAAGGACTGAACGCCATCTCGCCAACAACAGACACGTCGGATGCCGGGACGCAAGCCCGGACGGGGCTTGCCCCTGCCAAGATCAACCTTGCGCTGCATGTCACCGGTAGGCGCGCCGACGGCTATCATCTGCTCGAAAGCCTTGCCGTATTCACCCGCTTCGGCGACCGGCTGGAGATCGAGCCGGCCGAGAGCGACCGGTTTTCTATCTCAGGCAAATTCGCATCGGGGGTACCGTCCGACGAGACCAATCTGGTGGTGAGGGCGCGCGAGGCGCTGCGCCGGGAAGCGGGATCGCTTGCGACGCCACCTGTCGCGATAACATTGGAAAAGAACCTGCCGGTCGCCTCGGGCGTCGGCGGCGGCTCCAGCGATGCGGCTGCCGTGCTGCGCGGGCTTGCCCGGACATGGCGGCTCGACATCGGCAACGCCGACCTGGCGCGGATCGGCCTGTCGCTCGGCGCCGACCTACCGATGTGCCTGGCGGCCAGGCCGCTGATCGCGCGCGGCGTCGGCGACGAGTTGTCGGCCGTTCCGAGCTTTCCCGCGCTCGCCCTGGTGCTGGTCAATCCCGGCGTCGCGGTGTCCACGCCAGAGGTTTTCAAGGCGTTGGCGAGGCGCGACAACGAAGCGTTGCCGCCGTTGCCCAGCAAGCTTGATTTTCACTCGATCCGCAGCTGGCTGGACGCGACGCGCAACGACCTCGAGCCTGCCGCTCGGACCATCCAGCCCGTGATCGGTGAAGCGCTCAGGGCGCTGAGGAAAGCCGACGCCGGCTTTGCCCGCCTGTCGGGCTCGGGCGCGACTTGCTTCGGCCTGTTCGAGACGGGCAATGTCGCCAAGCGCGCGGCACTCGACATAAGGCACCGGCATCCTGACTGGTTCGTCGCCGCAACGCGAAGCATGGAGGCTTGAATGGCCCGGATCGACGAAAGCCGCCCGTTCATCCCCGTGCGCATCGCGGTACTCACCGTTTCCGACACGCGCAGCCTTGCCGAGGACAAGTCGGGCCAGACGCTGGCTGACCGTATCGCGGAGGCCGGCCATATCCTCGCCGCCCGCGACATCGTCACCGACGACCGGGAAAAGATCCGCGACAAGGTGCTCGGCTGGTCGAAGGACGAAGGCGTCGATGTCGTCATCACCACCGGAGGCACCGGCTTCACCGGCCGCGACGTGACGCCGGAAGCGCTGGAGCCGATCTTCGAAAAGCGCATGGACGGCTTTTCCGAAGTGTTCCACCGCATCTCCTACGACAAGATCGGCACCTCGACGATCCAGAGCCGGGCGACCGGCGGCGTCCTCAACGCCACCTTCGTCTTCGTGCTGCCGGGCTCGCCCGGCGCCTGCAAGGATGCCTGGGACGGCATCATCAGGGCGCAGCTCGACTATCGCCACATGCCCTGCAACTTCGTCGAGATCATGCCGCGCCTGGACGAGCATCTGAAGCGCGGCGGCAAGGCCGGATAGCCGGCTGTCCCCGTCGAGCGTTCAGCGTATCACCGGCTCGCCGTGGAAGCGCCGGCGCGAAGGGCGCGAGACGCCGAAGCCCACTTCCATCATCAGCCGCCGCGTGCGCGTCGGAACCGTGCCCATATGGAAGCCGAACGGATCCTCGACGAAGCCGAGACCTGCTTCTCCCGTGAGCGTGACCGGGCTGTCGTCGCCGTAAACCTTCAGCACCTCATTCGCCGGATGGCCGACAAGCAGCGTCAGCTGGTGCTTGAGGCTGCGGCGTTTGTGGCTGCCGCGCACATAGACATGCGGGCCGGTGCCAGCGTCGCAGGGCTTCAGATAGAAGAAGAATTTCAGCATCCGCCAGTCGTCGAGGTCGAAATGGTACTTGCCGAGCGAGGCGAGGTTCTTGTCGGCGTCGGAAGCCTGGCCGGTCGGAAAGCTCCACCAGACGCGCGTCGTGATCAGTTTCGCCTGGCCGCCGAGATAGCGCTGGGCGATGCCGGACAAGAGCGGGTCGTTCTGGATGGCCAATGCTGCCTTGCAGGAGAGGATGCGCTCGAAATAGTGGCCGCTGAGCAAGGAGCGGCCGAAACGCTTCTCGGCTTCGGCATGGTCAGAAGGCATGAATTCGAGGCGGCGGTCGAAATTGCCGAAGCAAGGCGTGTTGTCGGCAAAGCTGGCGATCTCCTCATGGATCGCCTGCGGCAGGACCAGGCCGGAAAACAGTCCGTCGGAGCGAAGCGCCTCGATCGCCGCGTCGAGGTCGATACCGCTGAACATCGTATCCCCGCCATTTGGCGCCCGGCCGGCGGGCTTGGCGCCCAGCCAGTGCATCCTGCGCCCCGGCATGGTGCGCGCCAGCATGAACATCGGCAGCCAGGCCGGGTTCTCGCGCAGATCCGTCAGGTAGGTCGGGATGCGTACCGCGATGCGACGAAACAAGCTGCCGTTGCGGGCGATTGCCTCGAGGCTGACAGCGCCGGATTTGTCCGATGTCGAAAGGTTCATCGAGGTCCTCAGGTATGAGCATTATCCGACGAAACATCGGCTGCTCACCAGTTCCGGCATTGCCCAAACCCGCTTGTCCCGCATCGAAAGGAGGTTAGCCCCGCCTCATATTTTGTGCAATGCACAATAAAGGGGTTGCGGTGAATTTCCTACACAACCCCTTCTCCGCTGCCGGCGCCTTCTCCTCCCAAAAACGGCGAGAAGGATCACTTCGGCGGCGCGACCCAGATCTCGGCGTCGAGCCTCTTCGTCGCCAGGCCGCGCGCGATGGCCTCGGCGCTGCGGGCGCTTTTCGAAAGCGCCGTGGCCTGGCGCTTGCTGATGACCAGCCCCTCGGCCAGCGCCCTGTTGCCGGAGAAGACCCTGGCCAGGAATGGCGCGCGGCTGCCGCGCGCGCGGGAAAAGCGCGCCGGCATTGTGTGCCTCGCCATGTGGGCCACGACCTCGTCGATCCAGCCGTCCGACAGCCGCGCCCCGGGCTCCAGCAACAGCAGCCAGTCGCCCTTGGCCTGCCGGATACCGACGGAAATGCCGCCTGCGACATAGTGGCAGCCGGCATGGTCGGCAACGCGGTGCGTCTGGTCGGTCGAGCCGGTATCGCAGACGACGACGTCGCGCACCACGCCTTCGACCGCGCCGCCGATCAGCGAGGCAAGCGTGCGGGCAAGGCCCTCTTCGTCATTCAGGGTTTCAATGAGCACGCTGAGCATTGCCAGCCGAATAGCGGAAAGCCGCGCGCAGCGCCAGTTCTTGCATGCGGCATAAAAAGTTCTTGCTTTGTTCCCATCAAGAAAATAGGAATAGTTTCATGAACAGAGCGATTCGACAGCCTGCTGACAGTCCTTGGGAGAGGGCGAAAATGGAACAGATCGTGCGTGCCGACATTGCAGCCTTCGGGGCTGGGAGAGCCGAGATGGCGAATGCGATGATCGAGCAGAGCGGCATGCGCGTGCGGTCCGACCGCAATCGCGGTCGTTCCGCCGGCATCAATCCGTCCGGCCGCTTCGAGCCGGTCAGCCGGCATCTGTTCGACGATGGCTGGAATTCGCTGGAGGACCTGCCGCCGTTCAAGACCGAGGTGCAAGTCGAGAGGCCGCGCACTATTATCACGCGCAACGAGTCGCCCGACATCTCCTTCGACCGCTCGATCAACCCCTATCGCGGCTGCGAGCACGGCTGCGTCTACTGCTTCGCCAGGCCGACGCATGCGTTCATGGGCCTGTCGCCGGGGCTCGATTTCGAATCCAAGCTGTTTGCCAAGCCGGATGCGGCGCGCATGCTTGACAAGGAGCTGTCTAGGCCCGGCTACCAGCCGCGCACCATCGCCATCGGCACCAACACCGATCCGTACCAGCCGATCGAGAAACAATACCGGATCATGCGCGAGATCCTCGAAGTGCTGGAAGCGCGCGGCCACCCGGTCGGCATCGTCACCAAATCGGCGCTGGTGACGCGCGACATCGACATCCTGTCGCGCATGGCGGAGCGCGGGCTCGCCAAGGTGGCGCTGTCGGTGACGACGCTCGACCGCATGCTGGCGCGAACGATGGAGCCGCGCGCGTCGACGCCGACCAAGCGGCTGGAAGCGATCAGGCAGCTGTCCGACGTCGGCATTCCCGCCTCCGTCATGGTCGCGCCGATCATCCCCGGTCTCACCGATCCGGAGATGGAGCGCATCCTCGATTCGGCACGCGCCGCCGGCGCGCGCGAGGCCGGCTATGTCATTTTGCGGCTGCCGCTGGAGGTGGCGCCGATCTTCAAGGACTGGTTGTTGCGTCATTACCCGGACCGCTACCGGCATGTGATGTCGCTGATCCGCTCGATGCGCGACGGCAAGGACTACGATTCGGAGTGGGGCAAGCGCATGAAAGGCGCCGGACCCTATGCCTGGCAGATCGGCCGCCGTTTCGAGATCACCGCCAAGCGGCTCGGGCTCAACGCCGAGCGGCGGCAACTCAGGACCGACCAATTTCTTGCCGCAGCCAACGCCGCCGAGCAGTTGATGCTGCTTTGAAGGTCCCGCGCCGGCCCTCGCCGGGCGGCGCGAGAAGAATCCCGTCCGGCCTGTCCCCGGCCTTGAGACGGTGCCCTCCCGGTCCGCGCCCCACCCGACCCGGAGGGACTTGCGGAGAATCGGAGCCGATGCGAACCTCGCCGCACCATGGCTCGCGCGCGTTCCGATTCTCCGCTTCTCTTCGAAATCGTCGAGAAACCCGATTTCTCCATCGAGACGAAGGCGATGGCTGACGGCCTTTGGCCGGTGGCGGGAATGGACGAGGCTGGCCGCGGCCCGCTGGCCGGTCCGGTGGTCGCGGCGGCGGTGGTGCTCAATCCCACCAACATCCCCGACGGGCTGGACGATTCCAAGCGGCTCACCCATCTGCAACGCGAAGCGCTATTTGCCAGGATCCTGGGTTCGGCGCTCGGCGTGGCGATGGCCTCGATCAGCGCCGAGGGCATAGACGGCAGCAACATCCTGAAGGCCAGCCTCGAAGCCATGCGCCGCGCGGTCGCCGGCCTTTCGCTGCAGCCCAAGCTGGCGCTGGCGGACGGCCGCGACGTGCCGCCCGGTCTCGCTTGCGAGGGGCGCGCGCTGATCAAGGGCGACCAGCGTTCGCAGTCGATTGCCGCCGCCTCGATCGTCGCCAAGGTGATGCGCGACCGCATGATGTGCGGCTGCGGCGGCCATCACGACCGCTATGGCTTCGAGGTGCATATGGGCTACGCGACGGCGCGCCACCGCACGGCGATTGAAGCGCATGGACCGGTGGCAAGGTTGCACCGGGCGTCATTCGCGCCGTTTCGCTTGGGTGGCGTCGAGGTGGTGGAAGAAGAGAGCTTTGTAGGACTGGAGTGAGGCGGCGGCGAAGGTGCGCGTAATCTCCCCCCTTGGGGGGAGATGCCGGCAGGCAGAGGGGGTCGCTTCTCGTGAAGCTCCAACGCCATCTGTCGTCCGCAAGAAAGTCGCGCCCAGTCGAACCGACCCCTCTGTCGCCTTTGGCGACATCTCCCCCTCAAGGGGGGAGAATATCTCGCTCAAACAAAAAAGCCGCCGGGTTACCCAGGCGGCTTTTTGATTTCTAACGGCGAAGCGCTCAGTTCAGCTTGGCCTTCACGTCCTGAAGCGCCGACTTGAAGAAGTCCGCGCCGGCCTTGGCGTCGACCTTGCCGGCAAGCAGTGCGCGGGCGGCCTCGACGGCGATGTCGACGGCGCTGGCGCGAACCTCGCTGATCGCCTCGCGCTCGGCCTGGCCGATCTTCTGCTCGGCGAGCGCTGTCCGGCGCGCGACATAGTCCTCGGTCTTCTTGTGCGCCTCGGTGGCGAGCAACTCGGCCTCGCGCTTGGCGGCGGCGACAATGTCGGCGGCCTCCTGCTCGGCTTCCTTGCGCTTCTTCTGGTACTGGCCGAGCAACTGCTGTGCCTCCTCGCGCAGCCGGCGGGCTTCTTCAAGCTCGTTGCTGATCTTGGCGGCGCGGGCGTCGAGCCCCTTGGCGATCAGGCCGGGCACCTTGATGTAGATGGCGATGCCGAGGAAGATGACCAGGGCAACCGTGGCCCAAAGCGTTGCGAGAGATGTGGCGTCCATGATGCGCTCCTCACCGGGCCACGGATTTGACCGCGGCCGCGATCTCGGCCTTGCTGGCCTTGCCGCCGACAAGCGCCTCGACGATGGCCGAAGCGGTGTCCTCGGCGATGGTGCCGACTTCCTTCATGGCGTTAGCCTTGATGGAAGCGATGCTGGCCTCGGCCTCGCCGAGTTTCTTGTCGAGCTCCGCTTCGACCTGTTTGCGCGCGGCCTCGGCCTCTGCCTTGGCCCCGTCGCTGGCCTGCTGTCCGATCGCATTGGCTCTCGTCTTGGCTTCGGCCAGTTCCTGCTCGTAAGCAGCAACGGCGGCGTCGGCCTCGCCCTTGAGCCGGGCGGCATGGTCGAGATCCTGCGTGATGCGGTCGTTGCGGACGTCGATGATGCCGCCAACGCGCGGCATCACCACCCGCTTCAGGAACAGGTAGAACAGCCCGAAGGTGATCGCCAGCCACAGCAACTGCGACGGGAACGTCGCCGGATCGAATGGCGGGAACGTGCCGTGTGCCTCGGCCGGCACCTCGGTGCCGGCATGCGTTTCGGCTCCCGCACCGGTGGCGCCTTCGGCGGCCGGCGCTGACTCTTCTGCGAAGGCAGATGTCACGAACATGGACTATCCCCTGATATCAGGCCCGCCGCGGGTCGCGGCCGGCCTGTCCAATCTTCCCGAAGCTCAGCCGAACAGGGCCAGAAGCGCGATGAGAAGGGAGAAGATGCCCAGAGCTTCGGTCACGGCGAAGCCGAAGATCAGGCGGCCGAACTGGCCATCGGCGGCCGACGGGTTGCGCAGCGCGCCCGCCAGGTAGCTGCCGAAGATGTTGCCGAGGCCGATGCCCGCGCCACCCATGCCCAAGCAAGCGATGCCGGCGCCGATGTACTTTGCTGCTTCTGCGTCCATTTCAAACTCCTTTGGATCCGTAATTCCGTTGCAATTCCATCCGGCGGCAAATGCCGGAAACTCGTGATCAGTGCCCGGGATGCAGGGCGTCGTTGAGGTACATGCAGGTCAGCACGGCAAACACATAGGCCTGCAGGAAGGCGACCAGCAGCTCCAGCGCCGTCAGCGCCACAGCCATGGCCAGCGGCAGTACCGAGCCGGCAACACCGACCGCGCCCAGCGCGCTGAGGCTGACGACGAAGCCCGAGAAGACTTTCAGCGTGATGTGGCCGGCCAGCATGTTGGCGAAAAGACGAACCGAGAGGCTGACCGGGCGCGACACGAAGGAGATCACCTCGATCAGCACCACCAGCGGCAGGAGGAAGACCGGCACGCCATGCGGCACGAACAACTTCAGGAAACCGAGGCCGTGCTTGGTGAAGCCGTAGACAATGACGGTTCCGATGACCAGCGCGGCTAGGCCGAAGGTGACGATGATGTGGCTGGTGACGGTGAAGAAATACGGGAACAGGCCGAGCAGATTGGCGACCAGCACGAACATGAACAGCGAAAAGACGAAGGGGAAGAACTTCAACCCCTGCTTCCCAGCCGCATCCCGCAGCATGTTGGAGACGAATTCGTACGCCATTTCCGAGACCGACTGCAGGCGGCCGGGAACCAGGCTGCGGCTGGCGGTGGTGAGATAAAGGAAGGCCGATGCGACAGCGACGGTCGCAACCATGAACAAGGCGGAGTTGGTGAAGGACAGGTCGTAGCCACCGATATTGATCGGAATCAGCTTGACGATATGGAACTGGTGGATCGGATCGACCTTGTCAGCAGCCATTTACATCCCCGTCAAAGCCGCACGCGGCCTTAGTGTCTTACCCAGCGCCATGACGGCGCCACTTCATTCCTCCGGATCACGCGGCTTGCCGCCCTGTCCGAATTGCGCCACCAGCCCCGCCGAGCGCAGGACATTGAGCACGCCGGCGCCAAACCCCAGCAACAGGCCGACGATCAGACCCCACGGCGAGATTCCCGCCAGCCGGTCGATGATCCAGCCAATGCCGACACCGACCACTATCCCGGCGATGAACTCGCTGGACAGCTTGAGTGCCTGACCGTATCCGGTCACTGCTTTCGCGTCGTCTTTCCCCTCGAGCCGGTCCGGCCTTCTTGATGCAAGCGATGCTTCAAGATCACGCCGGCGGCGCTCAAGATCGTCGTCGCGGATGTCGGCTTCGCGCTGCTTGCCGCGGCCGGTTTCTCCGGTTCCGTCTGGCCCGTTCTTGTCGGCCATCGCAACCCCCCTGCCCGGTCAGACCGCTACCGTCCGTCCGCTTCTAAAGTCGCCGGCAACATAGTTAGAGGGTCCGCGCCCGTCAAGCCACGGGCCGAACTTCAAACCCATGTATTTTTTATATTGAAATCAATATCTTAAGGAGGTGCGACATCGTGCCCGTCGCGGTTCGAGGCAAGCGCCCGGCGAATCCTTGCAACCAAGGCTCCCCAATTGCAAGCGCGCTGAGCCATTCGGACCACTCAGACGGTCTCGGCGAAACTGCCTCAACTCCAGCCGCCGCCATAGGTGCGGTAGAAGATATGCAGGCCGATCTTGGTCATCTTCTGCATGGTGCGCGCCCAGCCCGGATGCACGTAATTGGCATAGTAATGGGTCGAAGAGCCGACCTCCGGAATGAAGATCTTGCCGGCGGTCACCGCCATGGCGACGTCCTGAGCGGTCTTGTAGGCGACGGGATCGTTGACGCGCTTCTTGCGGCCGTCGCAGGCGAAGGAGAACTGGCAGCGGTTCAGCCAGTTGTCGTTCTGGTAGACGACGCCGCAGATCGACTTCGGATAGGCCGGGTTGCGGACGCGGTTGAGGATCACCTGGGCGACGGCGGCCTGGCCGCGCACGGATTCGCTGCGCGCCTCGAAATAGATGCCGTTGGCAAGGCAAGCCTGCTCCGGCTTGGAGAAGACGCCGGCCGGCAGCGGGTTCTGGATCCACCAATGGTCGCCCTTGGCCATCGGCGGGATGAAGCGGCCGCTGTTCGGCTCCTCGTCCTGCAGCAGCGCCTCGAACGGCGAGGCCTTGGCATAGTCGGGCTCGGCCTGAGCATAGGCGGTGGCGAGCACGTCCGGCTTGTCGTTGTTGACGAGCGCCGCCAACATGGCCGGCACGCCTGGATCCGGCTTCTTGTCCTCGCGGATGTGGAAGGCCTGGGCGATCTGGATCTCCTTGCCCTTGATGCCTGGCTTGGCGAAGGCGAGTTTCAGGCCGCTGTCCATGCTCGGGCGCAGCAGGAAGGACGTGCGTTCGAAGATCGAGCCGGCGTTGAAGGCCTTCGGCGGCGCCACCGGCGAGACCTGGACGATGCGGCCCTTCTTGTCGGTACGTACGATGCGGTCCTCGTCGGGCGTTGTGCCGGCCACATTGCCCTTGCCGCGAAAGGCGACCGTGCCGACGCCCGGCAGTTGCACGCCGGAGCCGGAGATCGAGCCGGTGGAGGTGGAATCGACGAAGGGCATCTCGGCGTTATGGACCGAGCCGGCGACGGACTTTTCGACATAGGCGTTCCAACGGGCGTTCGGCGCTTCCAGGCCGGAAACCAGGCTGGTCATGTCCTGGTAGGCGACGACCGAAGGAAAGCCGACCCAGATGCCGAGGCCAATGACGAACGGAGACAGGAAGGAACGTTTTCTCTCACCGGCGGCGGCGACCAGCCGCGTCAAGACACGTCGATGCACGGAACTCTCCAGAAACGCAACTGACCCTCTGGAGAGCCAAAATGATGCATTAACCTTGATGGGGCGTTAACGCCATCGATCGTGTTTTTTCGATGTTGGCCCGAATCGGGACTGCTTTCGCTGCCCGGAATCAGGCTGGCCGCAGGAAGATCGGCCAGGCGACCAGTGCGCAGATGGCCGCCGCCAGCCACACGCCGGGCCATGACCAGACATGCAGAAGTCCGGGAATGGCGATCGGCACAAGGCAGAAACCGACGAAGACGAAACTGTTGGCAAGGCTGAGCGCGGTTCCGACATGACCGGGACCGGCAAGCGTGGCAAGCTCGGTGTAGGCGACGCCATGCCAGGCGGAGACCGCGATGCCCGCGACGACCAGCACCACGGGAAGCGCCGCCATCAGGGCCGGTTGCCGTGCAGCCGTGACGACGAACAGCCAGAGGACCGCGAAGGCAAGCGCGCTCAGCGCACTGCACAGCCTGAGGAACGGGCGGCGGTTGCCATGACGGTCGGTGAATAGGCCGCTCCAGACGCGCATGGCCATGGCGCCGGTCTGCACGGCGGCGAGGCTTGCGCTGGTCGCCATAGTCCCCATACCGGCGAAATCGTGCAGGAACAACGACGCGAAGGTCAGCACCGCCACCTGCGGGAAGCAGAGCAGGCCGATGGCGATCGAGATGCGCCAGACCTCGATGTTGCGCAGCGGCGCCGGACCGGCCGCCGTGGCGTCGGCATGACCGCCCCCTTGCGCCGGCGGTTCGTGCAGCCAGCGCCAGGCAAAGAAAGCCAAAAGGGCGGAAACGGCCGCAAGCAGGCCGAAGACGGCGGTAAAACCGAAGCCCAAGGCAAGCGAGGGCAGGACGAGCGCGCCGAGGCCGCCGCCAAGCGGCACCGCCGTCTGCCTGATGCTCATGGCGAAACCGCGCTCGCCCTCCCGGAACCATCCCATGATGGCGCGGCCGCTGGAGCCGTTGACGCTGCCGCCGAGCAGGCTTGCCGAGAGCAATGTGACGCACGGAATGGCATCCTTAGTCGGCACGACCAGCATCGCCATGATGAACAGCCACGCCGCCGTCGCGCCGAGCCCCGTCAAAAGCACGCGGCGGTCGCCCCAGCGATCCGTGAGCACGCCCCAGGGCAGTTCGCTGAGCGCCACGCCGAGGCCGAGAAGGCCGAGGGCCAATCCAAGCGATGCATTGTCGAGCTGAAAACCCTGGCGCATCACCACCGCGGTGGCCGGCACGCCGGAGAAGGTCGCGGAGAACCCGGCATTGGCCGCGACGCCGATGCCCAACACCTTCCAGCGATGGTTCGGCCCGAACCGCCGGCCGGGCGGGGCGATCGCTGCGTTTCTTGTTTGGCATTCGCCGCGTGTGACGATGGCGGACATGGTTCCATTCCCGTGGCGGCCGGTTGACCGGCTTGACGAGCGCGATGTAGCGCCATAGCTTCATCCATAAAATCAGGAAGTTTTTGACAAACGATCCTGAAAAACGGGACAACCGCATGCGACGCGTCACATTCGACCTCGACGTCCTCAGGACCTTCGTCACCGGCATCGAGCTGGGCAGCTTCGCCAGGGCGGCCGAAAGGCTCGGCCGTTCGACCTCGGCAGTCAGTGCGCAGTTGAAGAAGCTGGAGGAGCAGGCGGCGACCCCGATCTTCCGCAAATCGGGGCGCGGCCTGGCGCTGACCGAAGCCGGCGAGACCATGCTCGGCTATGCGCGCCGGTTGCTCGAGCTCAACGACGAGGCGGCCGCCGCCATCCACGACGTCGAGCTGGAAGGCTGGGTGCGGCTCGGCCTGCAGGAGGATTTCGGCGAGGCGGTGCTGCCGGAGGTGCTGGGCCGCTTCGCCCGCGCCAATCCCAAGGTCAAGATCGAGGCGCGGATCGCGCGCAGCCACGAACTAGCCGAGCGGATTACCCAGGGCAGCCTCGACATTGCGCTCGCCTGGCACAATGGCGCGAGCCTGCCCTACAGCCGGCACGTCGCCGATGTTCAAATGCGCTGGATCGGGCCGGCAAAGCCGATCGAGGCCGGGCCGGGCAAGGACGACATCCTGCCGCTGGTGGCGCTGGAAGCGCCCTGCCTGCTGCGCACAGTGGCCACCGAAACGCTCGACCGCGCCGGCCGGCCCTGGCGAATGGCGTTCTCCAGCCCCAGCCTCGGCGGCATCTGGGCGGCGGTCGCCGCCGGGCTCGGGCTGACGATCCGCACCGATATCGGCCTGCCCGCCAATGTCAGGGCAATGGTGGCCGGAGGGCTTGGCCTCCCTGCCCTGCCGAAAATGGCACTTCACCTTCACCAGAAGGACGCCGAGCTCGATCCGGTGGCGGCGCGGCTGGCGGACATATTGCTGCAGGCGGCGCTGGAGACCTTGCCGGAGAGTACGGTCCCTAAACAGAAGCTGCTAAGCGCCACGTGACATCTTGGCCGCAGCCTATCGACTTCGTCAATCTTGGGTCTGCGCCGCGTCGCTGCGCTCCTTGCTCCGCCAGTGGACGACGAAGAGACCGTGTCAGCGCTTCTTCGCCCGACCCGCAAACGGATTGTCCGAGGTGCGCAGCGCCATGCGGATCGGCACGCCGGGCATGTCGAAGGCCTCGCGCAGGCTGTTGGACAGGTAGCGGACATAGGATTGCGGCATCGCGTCCGGCCGCGAGCAGGAGACGACGAAGCCCGGCGGGCGGGTCTTGGCCTGGGTGACATATTTGATCTTCAGCCGGCGGCCGGCGACGGCAGGCGGCGGGTGATGCGCCAGTATACCTTCCAGCCAGCGGTTGAGCTTGCCGGTCGAGACGCGGCTGTTCCAGACCTTGTGCGTCTTGATGACGCTATCCATCAGCTTGTCCAGGCCGCGGCCGGTCTCGGCCGACACCGTCACCGCCTGGATGCCCCGCACCTGGGGAAGCAGTCGCTCGGTCTTTTCGCGCAGTTCAGCCAGCAGTTCCTGCGGGTTGTCGATCAGGTCCCATTTGTTGAAGGCGATCACCGGCGCGCGACCCTCGCGGATGATCAGATCGGCGATCTGCAGGTCCTGCTTCTCGAAAGGGATGGTGGCGTCGAGCACGATGATGACGATCTCGGCGAAGCGGATGGCGCGCAGGCCGTCCTGCACCGACATCACTTCCAGCTTTTCGTGGATCTTGGCCTTGCGCCGCATGCCGGCGGTGTCGAACAGCTTTACCCGGCGGCCGCGCCAGTCCCAATCGACGGAGATGGAATCGCGGGTGATGCCAGCCTCCGGCCCGGTCAGCAGCCGCTCCTCGCCGATCAGCGCGTTGATCAGCGTCGACTTGCCTGCGTTCGGGCGGCCGACGACGGCTATGCGCATCGGCTTGGTGTCGTCATAAGCGGGCTCGGCGTCGGGGTCGGTGACGTCCTCGCCGATCAGCACCTCGCTGGCGGCGATCTCCCCGTCGTCCTGCTCGTCCTCGCCGAAGGCGCGCTCCTCGCCAAGCGCCGATATCACGGCGTCGCGCAGATCGGGCATGCCCTGGCCGTGCTCGGCCGAGATAGGGATCGGTTCGCCGAGGCCCAGCTCCCAGGCCTCCAGCATGCCGCCTTGCGCTCCCTTCGCCTCAGCCTTGTTGGCGACCAGCACCACCGGCTTGCCGGACTTGCGCACGACCTCGGCAAAGGTGCGGTCGTCGGGCAGCAGGCCGGACTTGGCGTCGATGGTGAAGAAGATCAGGTCGGCCTCGCGGATGGCGATCTCGGTCTGCTGGCGCATGCGGCCGGGCAGCGTCGAGGCGGCCGCATCCTCGAAGCCGGCGGTATCGATGACATCGAAGAAAAGATCGTAGAGCTTGGCGGTGTGGACGCGGCGGTCGCGGGTTACGCCCGGCGTGTCGTCGACAAGCGCCAGCTTCTTTCCCACCAGCCGATTGAAAAGAGTCGATTTGCCGACGTTAGGCCGGCCGATGATGGCGACTTTGAAGCTCATGCATCACGACGCGTTGCCCGACCCGCGGATCAACTCGGACATCAAGGTCGCCCGCTGGCGCGCATTGCGCGGGGCGCCGTCATCCGAAGCGATCTGGTCGAACAGTTTCAGCGCGTCCGCCGTCTTGCCTTCCTTCCAGGCGGCAAGCCCAAGCGCCTCGCGCGCGGTGTGACGTAGTGTGTTGGTGTCGGCGGTCAGCGCCTCGACGCGACTGGAGACTTCGGCGAAGGAGCCGGTGTCGACGAGCAGCAGCGCCGCCCTCAGGCGCGCCATGTCGCGGATGGCCTGCGGGATGGCGGTGTCGGCGGCAACGTCGTCGAAATCCTTGACGGCGGCGGCGACGTCGCCCTTGTCCGCCTTGACGGTCGCGGCGCGCATGCGGGCAAGCAGCGGATAGGCGCCGTAGCCGTCCTTCTGGAGTTGATCGAGGGCGGCCAGCGCCTCGTCGCCCTTGCCGTCATTGGCAAGCTTCAGCGCCTGCGAGAAAGCATCGCCCGAGCGGTTGGCGCGGCTCTCGTCCCAATAGCGGTAGCCGACGACGGCGGCGGTGCCGAGCACGATCAGTATGGCAAGGCCAAGCAGCGCCGGACCAAAACGATCCCACAGCGCCTGCGCCTGTTCGCGACGAATCTCTTCGTTGACTTCGCGGATAAAACTGTCGTCGGACATCAATCAAAACCATTGCTGCCCACGCGGGGCGCTTCTTGAGCCCGCGTTTTAGCGAAATTTCGTCGGCATGGAAGGGGGCCGCCCGGAAAATCGGCGGATAGAGGATCAGGCCCGGGAAAGAGTGCTCCCGACAGCTGATCGCACCCACGCCACATTTCGCCGTTAGCCGGTCGCCGACCGTCCCGATGTCCAGGCCGCTGCCGATGCCCCGTTTGTTCCCTGCTGTTGCGTTCTCCCTAGCCTCGCTCGCCGTGGCCGGCCCGGCTCTCGCCGATCCGCCCGCGCCGCCGCAATCGGCCAAACCGAAGCAGATCGTCATCATCTCCTTCGACAGCGCCCGCGAAATCTCGCAATGGCGACGCAGCCGCGTCCTGGCACAACGCAGCGGCGCGCATTTCACCTATTTTCTCTCCTGCGTCTTCCTGCTCTCGCCGGAATCGCGCAAGGACTACACGGGGCCCGGCAAGAGCGCCGGCAAATCGAATATCGGCTTTGCCGCCTCGAAGCAGGAGGTGGCCGACCGGCTAGAGCAGATCGGGCTGGCCAAATCGGAAGGCCATGACATCGCCAGCCATGGCTGCGGCCATTTCGACGGCAAGGGCTGGGGCAAGGCCGATTGGCTCGCCGAGTTCGCCTCGTTCGAACGCATCCTCGAAAACGCCTATTCGATCAACGGCATCGCGGCTGAGCCGGCAGGCTGGCGCGATTTCGCGCGGCATGCCGTGACCGGTTTTCGCGCGCCCTATCTGTCGGCCAACAAGGCGCTCTATGCGGCGCTGCCCGAGGCGGGCTTTGAGTATGACGCCAGCGGCGTCTCGCAAGGCCCTGCCCTGCCGCCTGAGAAGGGCGGCATCATGCGCTTTTCGCTGCCGCAGATACCGGAGGGGCCGAAGGCGAGGCCGGTAATCGCCATGGACTACAATCTCTATGTGCGCCATTCCGGCGGCTTCGAGCGGCCGGGCATGAAGGCTGAGTTCACGGAGCGGACCTATCGCGCCTTCCGCGCCGCCTTCGACAGGCAGTACCGGGGCAAGCGCATGCCGCTGGAGCTCGGCTTCCATTTCACGCAGATGAACGACGGCGCCTACTGGGATGCGCTGGAGCGCTTTGCCGGCGAAGTCTGCGTCATGCGGCAGGTCGAGTGCATCAGCTTTCGCGACTATGTCGCGCGCCAGCGCGCCGGCGAGCGACAGGCAACGGTGGGCGGCTGAGCCGCCGACGGCCTGGTCTGGTTCAGGTCGGATCCTGCACGCCATGCTTGGCGAGGTAACGCTGATCGATGTCCGGCAGCGGCTCGCCATACAGCGTCGCCTCGAAGGCACGCAGGCGCTTGTAGATCGAGATCAGCTCAACAATCTGCGGCCAGGCGCTGACCAGATACTGGAACGAACTGGAAACCTGGCCGAAGGCCGTGCTGATCTGCTGCCAGATGCCCAATGTGATCTTGCCGGCTGCGATGGTCGGAATCAGGATAACACTGGAGAAGATGGCGTCTGCTTGGCCGAAGCCAGCCCGGAAGACATTGAAATAGGCATAGTGGAAGTAATAGCGGAAGTAGGTGCGCCGCACGTTTTGAAACAACTCGGTCAAGGCAGGCGGCGAGGCCCGGTTCGGATCGTCCTCGCCATAGACGAGTTCCTTCCGGTAAGCAGCTTCGACACGCTGGTTGCGGAATTCCATGCCTGGCAGCTTGATACCGGCTACGGCCAGCAAAATGGTGCCGAACAACGACCAGACCAACGCGACGATCACCAGAGAGTGAGGAATGGGCCCGATCAGCGGCAGTTCGGTTATGTGTGCCGACAGGGCGTCGAGCACCGGCAGGAAGGCGATAAGTGTCAGCAGCGAATCGGCGAAAGCGACACCCAATTGCTCCATGGAGGTGGAGAACCGCATCGTGTCTTCCTGAACGCGCTGCGAAGCGCCTTCAATGTGCCGCAGTCTCGACCAGTTCTGTGCATAGAAATCGTTCATCGCCGTGCGCCAGCGGAAAATGTAGTGGCTGACGACGAATTTCGTCACGACGTAGAGCGAGATGAACATCAGGCCAATCAGGGCGTAGATCCCGAACAGGCTGTAGAGTTCCGCCGCGCTCACCGTGCCTGGTGCGCTAATCGCTTTTTGGAAAAGATCGAAAAACGGCCCGCGCCAGTTGTTCAGCGCCACATAGATCTGCACGTTTATGTAGGTCGAGAAGAGAATGAACGCGGAAACCAGGATGGACCAATTCTGCCAGGGGTGGGGCGAGTAGAAGCGCCAAAACAGATAGAAGGCGGCCAGCATCACGGCGAAATAGATGTAGAACCACAGGAAAGGCGCTGACCAGAACATCGGCACGCCGAGGATCGGTGGGGCGTCAGGAGCGGCAGGCGGCAGACCGATGGCGGCGCCCAACTGCTGACCACCGAAAAACCAGAACAGAATCCCCACGAGACTCCAAAGGGCGGCCGAGGTGAAAAACAGCTTCGGCTGCGGGAAGAAGGATACGAACACTGTGGCGGGTTCCTCGGTCTGTGCGCAAATCAGCGGGTTTCTGCTCGGCGGGCATAAGGTCACACATTAGGGCGAAAGAAAATGCCCGTGCCCGATGCCCGCTACGGAGCAAGACCACAAATCATGGCGATTTTGGCGCAGCCGACCAGGCGATGACGGCGGAGACGAGCAGGACGACCGCCGCCGTGATCGAGGCCGAGACATAGTTGCCGGAGGCCTGCGCCAGCATGCCGGCAGCGATCGGGCCGATGATCTGGCCAACGCCGAAGGCGGCGGTCATCAGCGCGAAGATGCGGCGCGGCGACCGGGGCGCGAGCTGCCTTGCCGCCTGCAGACCGAGCGCGGTGATGGCGACGAAGGTGCCGCCAAGCAGAACGCCAGCCAGCAGCGGACCGGCATAGCCGCCGACAACGACGCTGGCGGCGACGCCGACCACCTCGAGGAGACAAGCGAGCACGTAGGCTGGATAAAGACCGCACCTTCCGGCGACCTTCTGCCACAGCCAGACGGACGGAAAACCGGCGAGCCCGGTGACCATCCAGACCATGGCCTCGAACAGGCGCCCGCCGCCGCTCTGGCGCACAATGGCGACGAGGAAGGTCGCTGTCACCACATAGCCGAAACCGAACAGGCCATAGGCAACGATCATCTTCAGCAGAGAGCGGTCCTTCGGCAGCGCCGGCTCGCGGTCTTCGGCGCCATTGATGATCGTGGCGGAGCCAGCAAGCAGGGCAACGACGGCGAGACCCAAAGCGGAGATCGCCGCCGCCCACAGCCAGCCCGCCGCCCAACCGGCATGAACCGTGACGAGAACAGCCATCAATGCCGAGGAAGCGGCGATGCCCAAACCGACACCGCCGAAATGCAGCGCCTGCAGATCACTTCGACCCGCCGCGGCAAGATGGCTGAAGACGATCGAGGCCATGAAGACCATCACAAAGGCGCTGGCGAGGCCGGCAAGAAAGCGGATGACGAGAAAAGCCGCGATCGTCTCGCCGAAGCCCATCAGGGCGGCAAGGACGGCGCTGGCGGCGAGGCCGGCAAACATCAGCATGCGTTCGCGGCCATGCGCCCAGCCGCCGGCGGCGGCAAAGGCGCCGGCGAGATAGCCTAGATAGTTGGCCGAGGCGATCCAGCCGGCGTCAGCCGGCGACAGATGCAGTTCCTCCATCATGCCCGGCAGGATCGGCGTGTAGACGAAACGGCCGATGCCCATGGCGACAGCCATGGCCAGCATGCCGGCCACAGCGAGACGCGAGGGCGATGGCGAGGCGGTTTTCATCGCAGCGCACAATAGGTGCGCAGGACAGCAAGACAATGCGGTTGCGTTGGGCCAGCGACCGTCGGCCGTGCCCGGCTATCGGCCGCCGAGTTAGCGGCAGCCCGCCTGCCCCGTCTCATAGGACGTACGCCGCGCCGTTAGCCGAAACGGCATGTCTCCCAGTTCGCGCTCCGACATCGTGTCCAGCACCGGATGCGCCAATGGATCGGCCACCCATCTCGCGATCTCGCTTTCGTATCGGGCGCCCTGCCCTCCGCCAGCGACGACCAGACCATTGAGCAATGACAAAATCTTCATGGTTTCGCCTCGAATTCGCGTTGACCCCTATAGAATCTGTATCCACGCCATGCGTTTCAATTGAGATTTCCGCCATGTCAGTTTAGAAAAACTGTATGAGCCTGTTGAACCGCGTCCATCTGAACGGCCTGCGTGCCGTGGAAACCGTCGCCCGGCTCGGCTCGCTCGCGGCGGCGGCCGGCGAGCTCAACGTCTCGGCCAGCGCCGTCAGCCAACAGATCAAGCGCACGGAAAAGCAGCTCGGCCAGGCGCTGTTCGAACGCACGCCGGGCGGCCTTGTTCCAACGGAGTTCGGCGCGCTGTTCACGGCAAGGCTTGGGGCGGGCTTTCGCGAGCTGGCGCAGGCCGTGGCGATGGCCGACGAGGCCAGCCAATGCACGCTGGTTGTTTCGGTAGCGCCGGCCTTCGCCTCGAAGTGGCTGCTGCCGAGGTTGTCCCGGCATTTCGCCCGGCATCCGAACGTACTGTTGCGCATCGACGCCTCGGGTCGGGTCGCCGATCTCGACCATTCCGACATCGATGTCGGCATCCGGATGGGCGACGGCAAATGGCCGGGCGTGCGCGCGGAACTGCTTCTGGCGCAAGAGGTGTTCCCGGTCTGCACGCCGTCGATCGCGGCCAGACTGCACTCGATCGAGGATCTGGCGCAGACCTGCGCGATCACCGACGAGCGCTCGATGATCAGTTGGGACAGCTGGTTCGCGGCGGCCGGCGTCTCGCCGGTCACCTTTCTGAAGGGGCACATTTCACCGATCCCATGCTCTGCCTGGAATCGGCGATCGCCGGCCATGGCGTCATGCTCGCCTGGCAGTTGCTGACCGCCGACGCGCTGGCCGACGGCCGGCTGGTCGCGCCATTCGGCGTGCGCGCCGAGAGCGGGCTGGGCTACTGGATGGTGACCTCTGCCACAAAAGGCGAGAGCCGCAAGGTGCGCGACTTCAAGGCCTGGATCCGCGAGGAGATCGAGGCGACCATGGCAAAGTTCCGGACGCTCGACAGCGCCGCCTGACCCAGTCGATCCCTGTGGAAAGGCCAGCCCTGCCGGTCTATGTAAGAGACTGTTTCGAAATTCGCTCCGGCGAGTCATATGGTGGTGGATTCGAGAACGGTAGCGCAGCGGACATTCGTCCGTGAGCAACGGAAGCGCAGAAAACGCCATCAGATGGCCGCCAGAGTGGAAATTTCCAAACAGTCTCTAGGACCAGACCTCACAATCACGGCAGGCAGGATCATGACCACACATTCGCGCGGCGTTGCAGCAACCATCGACCCGGTGAAGCTCGACAGGCTGGCCGAGGTCGCCATCAAGGTCGGGCTGCAGCTGCAGCCGGGACAGGACCTTGTGGTGACGTCGTCGATCGCGGCCCTGCCCTTGACGCGGCGCATCGTCGAGCATGCCTACAAGGCCGGCGCCGGGTTGGTGACGCCGATCTTCAATGATGACGAGATCACGCTGGCGCGCTTCCGCTATGGCGCTGACGCCGGCTTCGATCGTGCCGCCGGCTGGCTCTATGAAGGCATGGCGAAAGCCTTTGCCAACAACGCGGCGCGGCTTGCTGTGCGCGGCGAGGATCCGTCGCTCCTGTCGGCGCAGGATCCGGCCAAGGTGGCGCGCGCCAACAAGGCGAACTCGATGGCCTACCAGCCGGCGCTGGAGAAGATCACCGGCTTCGACATCAACTGGAACATTATCGCCTATCCGGACCTTGCCTGGGCCAAGCAGGTGTTTCCGGGCGATGCCGACGACGTTGCGGTGGCCAAGCTCGCCGACGCGATCTTCTCGGCCTCGCGGGTCGACGTCGAAGACCCGATCGCCAACTGGAAGGCGCACAACGCCGCGTTGGCCGAGCGCACGAAATGGCTGAACGGCCATAAATTCCATGCGCTGCATTTCACCGGGCCGGGCACCGACCTGACGGTCGGGCTGGCCGAAGGCCATGAATGGATGGGCGGCGCCTCGACGGCCAAGAACGGCGTCACCTGCAACCCGAACATCCCGACCGAGGAGGTGTTCACGACGCCGCATGCAAGGCGGGTCTCGGGCCACGTCTCGTCGACCAAGCCGCTTTCCTACCAGGGCACGCTGATCGACGAGATCTCAGTGCGCTTCGAGGAAGGCCGGATCGTCGAGGCCAAGGCTTCCAAGGGCGAGGACGTGCTGAAGAAGGTGCTCGACACCGACGAAGGCGCGCGCCGCCTCGGCGAAGTGGCGCTGGTGCCGCATTCCTCGCCGATCTCGAAGAGCGGATTGCTGTTCTTCAACACGCTGTTCGACGAGAACGCCGCCTGCCATATCGCGCTCGGCCAGTGCTATTCGAAGTGCTTCGTCGACGGCGCCTCGCTCAGCCAGGACGAGATCGCCGCGCGCGGCGGCAACAAAAGCTTTATTCACATCGACTGGATGATCGGCTCGGACAAGATCGACATCGACGGTCTCGGCAAGGACGGCAGCCGCGTGCCGGTGATGCGTAAGGGCGAATGGGCCTGAGGGGGTTCGCTTTGAGGGTGTGATGGCCTTCGACATAGCGGTGAAGCGCATCTATGAAGCGCCGGCGAAAGCGGACGGCCAACGGGTGCTGGTCGACCGCATCTGGCCGCGCGGCATCGCCAAGACGGATGCCGCGCTGACGCTATGGCTGAAGGAGATCGCCCCGAGCGACGAACTGCGCAAATGGTTCGGGCACGAGACGGAGCGCTGGGCGGAGTTTCGGAAGCGGTATTCGGCGGAACTGGATGGGAATGGCGAGGCGATGGCCCAGCTGCGCGCATTGCTCGGCAAAGGCAAGGTGACGCTGCTCTATGGCGCACATGATGAGGCACACAACAATGCGGTGGCGCTGGCGGAGTATTTGCAAGCCCAAGCATAAATGACGTCGAGTTCCTTCGCCCCCCTCTCTGGCCAGCCGGCCATCTCCCCCTCAAGGGGGGAGATCAGCTTTCGCGCCGGCTTTCGCCAAATCGCCAACGTCGCAGGAATGAGCGACGCGCCAAAGCTGCCAATCTCCCCCTCGAGGGGGAGATGTCCGGCAGGACAGAGGGGGGCGCGAAGGATTGCTGCGTACGAGATGGCCCCTTATTTCCCGCCAACCACCTCCTCATAAGCCTCCGGCTTGAATCCAACCAGGATGCGCTCTCCAACCTCCAGCACCGGTCGCTTGATCATCGTCGGCTTGGCGAGCATCAGCTTCTTCGCCTTCTTCTCGTCGAGCGCACCCTTCTCCTCGCCCGGCAGTTCGCGAAAAGTCGTGCTCCCCTTGTTGAGCAGTTTTTCCCAGCCGACCTTTCCGACCCAGCCGTTCAGCCTCTCCGCCTCGATGCCCTCGGCCCGGTAGTCGTGGAAGCGGTAGGGAACGTCGCGGCTTTCCAGCCAGACGCGCGCCTTCTTGATCGTGTCGCAGTTGGTGATGCCATACATGGTGATCGTCAAAACAGGCCTCTTGAACTGACGGATTTACGAATCCGACGGAACCGTAGGCCCGCCCTGCCCGCTTTGCCAACCGTCCACACCTCGATTTTTGGCCTTGCCAATACTTAGGTTTTTTCCTAAGTAATTGCCGACGAGCAGCGACCGAGGAGAACCAACCATGAGCCCGCAGACCGTCAGCGAAAGCGTGCCGCCGATCGACGGCATTTTTCGCGCGCTCGCCGATCCGACGCGCCGCCTCGTGGTGGAGCGGCTGGGCAGGAGCCCTGCCTCGGTCAGTGAGCTGGCGGAGCCGTTCGACATGGCGCTGCCGTCCTTCGTCGAGCACCTCAAGGTGCTGGAAGGCTGTGGACTTGTCCGTTCGGAGAAAGCCGGGCGCGTCAGGACCTACCGGCTTTCACCCGAGCCGCTGGCGCTCGCGGAGAACTGGCTGGCCGAACAGCGCGCGCTCTGGGAGAGCCGACTCGACCAGTTCGATGCCTATGTCATGTCGCTTAAGGAGAAAGAAAAATGAGCTATCCATTCAAGTTCGATCCGAGGCTGGACCTGACACTGGAACGCGTCCTCGACGCGCCGCGCGAACTGCTTTGGCGCGCCTGGACGATGCCAGAGCACGTCAAGCAATGGTTCACGCCGAAGCCGTGGATCATCACCGATTGCGAGATCGACCTTCGGCCCGGCGGCTTGTTTCGCACCCGCATGCAGTCGCCCGACGGCAAGGAGGTCAACGACCGCCATTGCTGCTATCTCGAGATCGTGCCGAACGAGCGCCTGGTGTGGACGGACGCGCTGCTACCCGGCTACCGGCCGTCCGGTGAGCCGTTCATCACCGCGGTCATTGCGCTGACACAAGAAGGCAAAGGCACACGCTATACCGCCACCGCCATCCACCGCGACGAGGCGACGCGCGACAGCCATGAAGAGATGGGCTTCTTCGATGGCTGGGGCACGGTGGCCGACCAGCTTGCGGACTATGCAAAGACGATTTGAGGTCTCGCCCTCAAACGGCGGCCGGAGCGCTTCGCCCCCGGCCGCGTGAGATAACGACAAAACGCAGCGAGCGGGACTGGCCAGGCTAGTAATAAAAACGCTCTTCGCTGATCTTGCCGTTCTTGACCGTGTAGAGGCCGACCTCATTCATGGTGACGCGCTCGCCGGTGGATTTGGGCGTTATGTCGAACTTGAAGCGCAGCGCGAACTGGTCGCCATTGACATAGGGGCCGTCGACCGAGCCGCCGTGAACCTCATGGTTCGCTTCCCACCACTCGCCCTTCTGCTTGACGGCTTCCTTGCCGTTGCAAACGGCCATCGGCCCTTCCATGGCCTCATAGCTGACGATGTCGTCGGCATTGTACCTCGCGGCAGCGCTGTGGCTGTCGCCCTGCTTGAGGAGCTCCGTGAAATCCTTGGCAATTTCGGCAGTGGTCATGACTTCCTCCTGTTCAGACCAGTCGCAGGTAGGGGGTCGATTGCTCGGCTGCCACCATTGACCCGGTCGACAGGTGACAATTCATGTCAGGATGAGCGAGACGGGCTCGCCGCGGCAACATGCTCACATCGTGGCCAAGGCATCGTTGTCGCCGTCCACCTGCCAGCTACAACGGCGAATAACACCCGCGCTCGATGGCAAGGCGCCGCACCAGCGCCAGCACACTGTCGATGTTCGGCGTCGGCTGGCCGGTCAGGCGGCCGAGTTCCTGCACCGCGCTCACCAGCGCGTCGATCTCCATGGGGCGGCCGCGCTCCAGATCCTGCAGCATCGAAGTCTTGTGCTCGCCGACGTCGCCGGCGCCCTTGATGCGCTTGTCGACGGGGATCGGAAAGCGGACGCCGAGGCTTTCGCCGATCGCTTGCGCCTCCAGCATCATGGCGCGGGCAAGCGTTCGCGTTCCCTCGTCGGCGACGATGGCCGCGAGCGTGCTGCCGGTCAGCGCCGAGATCGGATTGAAGGACAGATTGCCCCAGAGTTTTATCCAGATCTCCGAGCGGATGTCCTCGCGCACCGGCGCCTGCAGTCCGGCTTTGACCATCTCGCGCGCCAGCGCGTTTACGCGCTCGCTCTTTTCGCCGGACGGCTCGCCAAGCGAGAACCGCGTACCCTCGACATGGCGGATCAGGCCGGGGGCATCGACCTCCGCGGCGGGATAGACGACGGAGCCGATGACGCGCTGCGGGCCGATGCGCTGCCAGATCGTGCCGCCGGGATCGACCGCCTGGATGCGCGTGCCTTCGAGCGCGCCGCCGGCCTTGTAGAAGTACCACCAGGGCACGCCGTTCTGCATGGTGACCACCGCTGTCTCCGGCCCAAGCAGCGGTGCGAGCTGGTCGAGCGCCGGCGCCAGCGAATGGGCCTTCAGCGCCAGCACGACATAGTCCTGCACGCCGAGCTCTTCCGCGCGGGCGGCCGCCCTCACTGGCGCGGCAATCTCGCTCTCGCCCTCGATCAGCCTGAGGCCATCGGCCTTGATGGCCTCGAGATGCGCCCCGCGCGCCACGACCGACAGGTCGACCGAGCCCGCGATCGCCAGCTTGGCGGCGAGATAGCCGCCGATGGCGCCGGCGCCGAAAACGGTGACGCGCATCAGCCGAGCCCGAGTTTTGCGGCGAGGCCGATGCGCTGCAGCTTGCCGGTCGCGCCCTTGGGGATCTCGTCGAGGATCACCACCTTGCGCGGCACCTTGAAATCGGCGAGGCGCGCCGCGGCAAAGCCGCGAATGTCGGACTCGCTGGCGCTCTGCCCCTCGCGCAGCACGATCGCCACGGCCACCTCCTCGCCCAGCTTGTCGTGCGGCATGGCGAAGGTGACGACCTGCGCAACCGCCGGGTGATCCATCAGCACGCCGTCGACTTCCAGCGGCGAGATCTTCTCGCCGCCGCGGTTGATGATCTCCTTCAGCCGGCCGGTAACGCGCAGATAGCCATCCTCGTCGAGCACACCCTGATCGCCGGTGTGGAACCAGCCATGGGCGAAAGCACTCGCATTGGCGTCGGGGTTCTTCTCGTAGCCGGCCGTCACATTGGGTCCGCGAATGACGATCTCGCCGGTTTGGCCCGGTTTCAGCAACTGCCCGTCCGGCGCCATGACCGCCACGTCTGGCCCGGCTGCGGCGCCGACGCTGCCCGGCTTGCGCTGGCCGGGCGGCAGCCGGTTGGAGGCCATCTGGTGCGCGGCTTCGGTCATGCCGTAGGATTCGATCACCGGGCAGCCGAAGGTCGCCTCCAGTTCGGCCATCACCTGCGCCGGCAAGGACGCCGAGGACGAACGGATGAAACGCAATGGTGTCGCCGCGAGAGTATCCGCGTTGCGCGCCGCGCGCGGCAGGATCGCCTGGTGCATGGTCGGCACCGCCGTGTACCAGCTCGGCTTTGCCTCGCCCAGCCAGTGGAAGAAGCGCAGCGCATTGAAGCCCGGCGTGCAGAAGACGCTGCCGCCAGCGGCGAGCGAGGACAGCACCGCCGCGATCAGCCCGTGAATGTGGAAGAGCGGCATGATGTTGAGGCAGCGATCGGCCGATGTCAGGCCGAGCGTCGCGCCGATATGCTCGGCCGAGGCGGCAAGATTGGCATGGCTTAATGGCACCAGCTTCGGACGCGAGGTGGTGCCGGAAGTGTGGAGAAGCAGCGCGATGTCGGCGTCCGCAGCCAATCCGGGCGTGGCGGGCGGACCGACTGGATCGCCCGCGATGGTGAAGCTGCCGGCCGGCGCGTCATCCGGCAGCAGCAACCGCAGCACCCGGATGCCGAGACGCTCGGCAACTTCGACCGCCAGCCCCTGCTCATCCCTGGCAACCAGGATCGCCTTGGCGCCGATGTCGGAGAGATAGAAATCGAGCTCGTCGGCCCGGTAGGCCGGATTGAGCGGAGCAGTCGAGGCCGCCGCCGCCACGGCGAGGAAGGCGGTCGCCATCTCCGGCCCGTTAGGCAGCACGATCGCCACACGGTCGCCACGGCCGAGGCCTAGCTCATTCATCTTCGCGACCGTCTCGCGGATCAGCCGGCGCAAACCGCCATGCGTGAGCGTCGGCCTATCAGGGGCCGAAACAGCCGGCGCGTCAGTGGCGCCGGGGGCGAGGCGGTGCGCAAGGTCCACAGTGTCAGCGGTATTGGTCATGGTCACCGACTATCTTTCCAGCCTGCAAAAATCCAGCCGAGCGGCAGCACGCAATCGTGAAGCCGCCGGCATCAGTATCCGAGCGCAAGTCCGTCCTTGCGTGGGTCAGACGCGCCGGTCAGCGTTCCCTTTTCCCAGTCGATCAGCACCGCCTGCCCGCCCCCCAGCGGATGATCTGGCTCCATCACCTGGTGGCCGCGCCGGCGCAGGCCTGCAACCGCGTCGACCGGCACGCTGCGCTCCGCCTCCGCCACGCCGCTGTTGTAGAAGACTCGCGGCGCATCCAGCGCCTGCTGCGGGTCCATGCCGAAGTCGATCATGTTGGTCAGCAGGTGAACGTGGCCGAAAGGCTGGTAGCCGCCGCCCATGACGCCGAACGGCATCATCGCGCGGCCGTCCTTGGTCATCATGCCCGGCATGATGGTGTGCATCGGCCGCTTGCCGGGCGCTATGGCATTCGGGTGCTTCGGATCGAGGCGGAAGCTGGTGCCCCTGTTCTGCAGCACGACGCCGCTCTTCGGGCTGACGACACCGCTGCCGAAGGAATAGTAGGTGGAGTTGATGAAGCTCACCGCATTCAAGTCGCGGTCGACGACGGAAATGTAGACGGTGTCGCTGCCCGGCAGGTCGAGGCGCGGCAATTCGGTCATGGCACGCTCGCGGTCGATCGCGGCGCGCAGCCGGTCGGCGTAAGCGCCGGACAAAAGCTCCTTCACCGGGACGGCGACATGATCCTGGTCGCCGAGAAACGTGTCGCGGTCGCGGTAGGCCAGCCGCCCGGCCTCGATCTCCAGATGCAGGCGTTCGGCGCCATTGGGGTCGAGTTCACCGAGTTTGAAGCCGGACAGCACGTTCAGCATCAGAAGCGCGGTCAGGCCCTGATTGTTCGGCGGCATCTGGTGGATGCCGTAACCGCGGTAGTCGATGCCGACCGGGTTCTTGTAGTCGCCCTTGGTCGAAGCAAAATCGTCGAGCGTGTGCAGTCCGCCGAGCTGGCGGAGCCGGCCGACGATGTCGTCGGCCACCGCGCCTTCGTAGAAGCCAGCGCGGCCTTTCTTCGCGATGATGCGCAGCGTTTCGGCAAGCTCCGGCTGGCGATGGACGTCGCCGGCCTTGGGCGGCTGGCCGCCGGGCAGGAAGATGCGCGCCGCCACCTCGTCGGCCGACAGGTCGGTTTCGGGATCCTCCCAGTCGAAGGCGACGCGGTCGTGCACGACGTAGCCATTTTCCGCGTAGTGGATGGCGGGCGCCAATGCGTCGGCAATGCCCTTGCGGCCATGGTCTTCCAGCAGCCGGCACCAGGCATCGACCGCGCCCGGTACAGTGACCGCGTGGGGACCCTGCTTCGGAAGCTCGCTGAAGCCGTTCTCCAGATACCAGTCGACGGTTGCGGCGGCAGGCGCACGCCCCGAACCGTTGAAGGCCAGCACCTTGCCTTGCCCTTTCGGGCAGAAGAGGACAAAGCAGTCGCCGCCGATGCCGGTCGACTGCGGCTCGACCACCGCCTGCACGGCGGCGGCGCAGACGGCGGCGTCCATCGCATTGCCGCCGGAGCGCAGCATCTCGATGGCGGCAAGCGTGGCCAGCGGATGCGAGGTCGCGGCCATCGCTTCGGTGGAGCGGGCGGGCGAGCGGCCGGGGAATTGGAAATCACGCATGCTGTTTACGGTATCCCTGCATTCAACGTCCGCGGCCGAAAAGCTGAGCGGCGGACAACAAGACGATCGATAGCACGATCAGGCAAGTCGAAATGGCGGCAATGGTCGGATCGATCTGGTCGCGCAGAGCATTGAACATGCGGCGCGTCAGCGTCGTGGTTTCGCCGCCGGAGATGAACAGCGAAACCACCACCTCGTCGAAGGAGGTGATGAAGGCAAACAGCGCGCCCGAGACGATCGAGAAACGGATTTGCGGCATCGTCACCTGGCGGAAGGCGGAAAAGCGGTTGGCACCTAGGCTGCGCGCCACCTTCTCCTGGTTCATGTCGTAAGACCGCAGGCCGGAAAGCACGGTCAGCACCACCAGCGGCAAGGCCTGCACGGTGTGCGCGACGACAAGGCCGGTCAGCGTGTTGTTGAGGCCGATGCGGGCATAGAGGAAGAAGGTGCCGATGCCGATCAGGATGACCGGGATGATCAGCGAAGCGGTGAGCAGTGCATTGATGGCGCCGGTCATTCGCAGCGTGCCGATGTTGATGGCGTAGGCTGCGGCTGTGCCGAGTGGCGTAGCCACGAGCATCGTCATCACCGCGACCTTGACCGACACGATGGTGGCATCGCGCCATTCCACCGATCCGAAATAGCTCTCGTACCAGCGCAGCGACCATTCCTGGGGCGGGAACTGCAGCAGCGTCGAGCCGGAAAAGGACATAATGACGATGATGACCGACGGCGCGATCAGGAACAGCAGGACGAGGGCGCCAAGACCATAGAGCCAGAGCCGTTGCCGGTGCGAGATGGGCAGGGCATTTTCCATGCTCATCGCGAGCTCCAGACGCCGGTGGCGCGTGCGCCGAGCAGCCATTGGAACAGGCCGAGCAGGGCGAGCGTGACGGCAAGCAGCACGACGCCGAGCGCGGCGCCCGCGCCCCAGTTGGAATAGAGGCTGGTGGTCTGCTCCATGCGCATCGCCCACATGATGACCTTGCCGCCGCCCATCAATGCCGGCGTGACGAAAAAGCCGAGGCAGAGCACGAAGACGATGACCACGCCGGAGGCGAGGCCGGGCAGCGACAGCGGGAAGAATATCTGCCGGAAGGTGGCGGCCGGGCTGGCGCCGAGATTCATGCCTGCGCGCAGGCAATCGGTGTCGATCGTCTTCATCGAGGCGTAGAGCGGCAGCACTAGGAACGGCAGCATGATGTGGGTCATGCCGATAATGACGCCGGCGAAATTGTTGGCGAGCGGCAGCGGCTGGCTGATGACGCCGAGATCGATCAGCCAGCTGTTGATCAGGCCCTTGCGCTGCAGGATGACCAGCCAGGCATAGGTGCGCACCAGGACCGAGGTCCAGAACGGCAGGATGACCAAGACCAGGCATATCGAGGCCGCGCGACGCGGCAGTTGCGACAGCATGTAGGCCAGCGGATAGCCGAGCACGACGCAGGCGCCGGTGACGGCGAAGGCAACCTTGAAGGTGGTGAGGAAGGTCTTGATGTAGGAGGGCTGCTGGAAGAAGCGCGCGTAGTTCGAAGCGCTCAGCGCCCCGGTCTCGTCGAACAGCGACAGCCAGAACAGCCAGCCGATCGGCACGATGATGACGGCGAAGACGAGCAGCAGGCCGGGCGACAGCAGCGCCAGCAGCCCGAAGGATTCGCGGCGCGCATCGGCATGCAACGCATCGGCGTTGAGCGTCGGGGCGCTGGCATGGGGGAGTATGGCGGATTGCATGCTCATCAGTCCGCCGCCACCAGCACCACATCATCGGCATCGATACCGAGATTGACCGGTTCGCCGGGCCTTGGCAGCTTTGCCAGCACGTCACTGCGGCAATAGTCGCGCAGCGTCACCTGACGCCCATCTCGCAGCGTGGCATAGCAGGCGAAACTGTCGCCCTGGTAGATGACGTCGCCGACCGTCGCCGGGATCACGTTGACGCTGCCCGCCGGCGGAGCGTCGGCGACGAGGCGCAGCTTTTCCGGCCGCACCACCATCAAATGGCAGCCGGCGGCTGGCGCCGCAGACGTCATGCGGATCTTCCTGTCCTCATACCAGACGCTGCCGTTGCGGCTTTCGACCGGGATGAAGTTGGAATCGCCGATGAAGCCGGCGACGAAGCGCGTTTTGGGCGCGGCGTAGAGCACTTCCGGCCGGTCGATCTGCTCGATGCAGCCGGCATTCATGACGGCGATGCGATCCGACATGGTGATCGCCTCGCGCTGGTCGTGGGTGACGTAGACGGTCGTCATGCCCAGCCGGCGATGCAGATTGCGCAATTCGATCTGCATGTGTTCGCGCAGGCTCTTGTCCAGGGCCGAAAGCGGCTCGTCCATCAGCACGATGCGCGGTTCGAAGACGATGGCGCGGGCCAGCGCCACGCGCTGCCGCTGGCCGCCGGAAAGCTGGTCGACGCGGCGCTCGCCGAGCCCTTTCAACTGCACGAGGTCCAGCGCCTTTTCGACGCGCTCGGCCGTCTCCGACGCCGAGACGCGGCGCTGCTTCAACGGAAACGCGATGTTGTGGAAGACATTCATATGCGGGAACAGCGCATAGTTCTGAAACACCATTCCGATGTTGCGCCGGTGCGGCGGCATGGCGATGATCTCCTCGCCCCCGACCTTGATGCTGCCGGCATTCGCCCTGACGAAGCCCGCCAGGATCATCAGCAGCGTCGTCTTTCCCGAGCCCGACGGGCCAAGCAGCGTCAGGAATTCGCCGGCGGCGACATCGAGCGAAAGATCGCGCAGCACCGAGACGCCGCCGAACCTCTTCTCGATGCCGCTGATGCCGATTGGAAGCGCGGTCGGCGCGATGGACAAAAGCATCTCCCTGGACTCCGGATCATTCATGGCGGGACGGAGCTGGGCAGCGCCTGGACGCTGCCCCGACCGGTGCCACCCTGTCTATTGCTGGATCAGGTTGTCGAACTTCTCGGTCGCCTCCACGAGGGTGTCGCGCCAGAACTCGGGATCCTGCAGCACCTGCTTCTTGACGTTGTCCGGCGCCGAGTTGATGTCCTTGATCCGCTCCGGCGGGATCTTGCCGGTCTCGAAGGCCTTCTCGTTCGCCGGGCCGTTGTCGACATAGAGCGGCAGGTTGGCCTGAAGGTCGGGGCTGACAAACTTGGCCAGCGCCTTCATGGCGAGGTCCTTGTTCTTCGAGCCCTTGGGGATGACCATGCAGTCGGCGGTCAGAACGCCTTGGTCGAAGGAGAAGCTGACCGGCGCGCCTTCCTTCCGCAAGGTGCCGGCGCGGCCGTTCCAGATGCTTGCCATGTCGACCTCGCCGTCCTTGACGAGCTGCATGGCCTGCGCGCCGGAGGTCCACCAGGCGTCGACATGACCGCGGATCTTGTCGACGGACTGCAGCGCACCGTCGATGTCGACCGGATAGACCTTGTCGATCGGGATGCCCTTGGCAAGGGCGGCGACGCTCAGCGTTTCCGTCGCCTGGCTGCCTGAGAGCGCGCGGCGGCCCGGGAATTTCTCGACATCCCAGAAATCGGCCCAGGTCTTCGGCCCCTTGTCGCCGAAAACGTCGGTCCGGTAGATCAGCACGACCGAGGTGTAGGAGATGCCGACCCAGTCGTCATGGACGAGCTTGGGATTGATGCCGCTTCTGTCGATGACGCTGTAGTCGAGTTTCTCGAACAGGCCTTCCTTGGAGCCGCGCGCGCATTCGTCGGCGCCGAGCTCGGTGATGTCCCATTTGACGGCATTGCCGGTGACCTGCAGACGCACGTCGTCGAGACCGTTGGTGGTGTCTTCCTTGATGGTGATGCCGAGCGCATCGGCGGTCGGCTTGAAGAAGGCCTTGGTCTGCGCCTCCTGATAGGTGCCGCCCCATGAGGCGACGGTGATGGTGTCGGCGGCCGACGCCGGGACGGCAACCGAGGCCAGCAGCCCCGCCACCGCTAGACTTCCAATGCAACGCAGCTTCGTCATTTTCGCTTCTCCAGCCGGTGTTCCCATTATCGTTGATTTGGTATGCGAATTTGTATACAATTTTGAGTGTAATTCGCTGGAAGCCGATGTCAACACGCGCCATGACGTATTTTGGCGACGAAAGATTGAGGCCAAGGCCGGAGCCCTTGCTCTGCTCGAAACGGTCCTGTTTCAAGCAAGCGCCAAAAGGCCTTAAACTGCGAAACCACGACAGACCGTTGGAGGCGGGACGCTTGAGCAAGGAAAGAAAGAACACGCTGCGCGATTCGGTGTTCGAGAAGCTGAAGGCGCTGATCATCACCGGCCAGATCCCGCCCGGCTCCCGCGTCACGGAGACCGACATGGCCGAGCGCCTGAAGGTCAGCCGCACGCCGGTGCGCGAGGCCTTCAACCGGCTGGAGCGTGACGGCCTGGTGATCGGCCGCCCGCGCCAGGGCTATGTCGTGGCGGAGTTCAACCTGACCATGTTCCGCGAGGCCTTCGACATCCGCGAATTGCTCGACGGGCGCGCGACCGAACTGGCCGCGGCCACCGCCACCGCCGCCGACAAGACGAGGCTGCGCGCGATTCTTGCCGAATGCGAGCGGCTGGCCGCGATCCCCGACCGCAGCACCAGGGAGCAGTTCGAGGAATTGCAGGTCGGCATCGATTTGCACCGCGTGATTGCCGAAATCGGCGGCAACGAAATGCTGCACGGCATGCTCTGCGTCATACTCGACAAATGCCAGCAATATGTGTGGACAGAGCTCCTGTGGCTGGACGAGTGGAAGGTCACCCGCGAGGAACATACCGGCATCGTCGAAGCGATCTGCGCCGGCGACGTGGCCCTGGCGGGCGATCGCGCCCGCGCCCATGTGCGTGGGTCGCGTGAGAACATCCTGCGCCTGCTACAGGCCAAGTCCGACTATCAGGGTTTTTTCGCCAAGGCGTCGTGAGCCAAGCGGTCAATTGGTAAGCAAAGGGCAACTGGCGCCACGCCGCAGCCTGATGTGCGCCACGTCGCCGACGCTGAATTGAAAACCGTCAGCGCGGCGCGGAGCATCGATGATGATGGATGTCCCCTGCCCCAGTTCGGCGTGGAGGCGCAGCGTGCGGCCATGAAAGACAACGCCGCTTACCCGCGCCGGCGCGGTGCCGTCGGCGGCCTCGGTGGTCGCCAAAAGGTCCTCAGGACGCACGCCGATGGTGCGTGTGTCTCCGGCGGCCGGCGCCTCGCCGGTGTCGGATACAGCTTCCAACGCCAGCTCGCCAGCCGCAAAGCGCAGGCGCTCGCCATCGCAGCCGACGAAGCGCGACTGCAGGAGGTTCATGGTGCCGATGAAGGAGGCGACGAACTTCGTCGCAGGGCGGTCGTAGAGAATCGCCGGCGGCGCGATCTGCTCGATGAGGCCCTTGTTCATGACGACGATGCGGTCGGAGATCGACAGCGCCTCGGTCTGGTCATGGGTGACCATGACGAAGGTGGTGCCGAGGCGGGATTGCAGCCGCTTCAGCTCGACCTGCATCTGCTCGCGCAGATGCGCGTCAAGCGCCGACAGCGGCTCGTCGAGCAACAGAACGCGCGGCTGGCAGACGATGGCGCGGGCAAGCGCGACGCGCTGGCGCTGGCCGCCGGAGAGTTCGAAAACGCGGGCGCCGAGCTTGTCGGCAAGGCCGACCATGTCGAGCGCCTCGCCGACGCGTTTCGCCTGCTCGGCGCCGGACAGCCCGCGTAGCGACAGGCCGAAGCCGACATTCTCTGCGACGTCCATGTGCGGGAAGAGCGCATAGTCCTGGAAGACGGTATTGACCGGGCGATCGAAGGGCCTCAGGCCCGTTATGTCGCGGCCCTCAAGCAGAACATTGCCGCTGGTCGGGCTCTCGAAACCGGCAATGACGCGCAGGCTGGTGGTCTTGCCGCAACCGGACGGGCCGAGCAGGGTCAGGAACTCACCCGGAGCGATATCTAGCTCGACGGCGTCGAGACCAACCACACCACCCGGAAAGACCTTTGAGACCTTCTGCAATCGAACGAGCGCATCAGGCGCCATCGCGCACCTCGGAGGGTTTTGTCGTGTTGACCCAAAGGATCTCGCAGCGCTCGGCGCCGGGGTTGCGGAAGGCATGCAGCAGCGTGCTCTTGAAGGCAAAGCTGTCGCCGGCCTTGAGCACGTAGGAGGTTGCGTCCACCACCAGTTCGACCTCGCCGGCCATCACGAAGCCGAACTCATGGCCTGCATGGGCGTAGGCCTCGGCCGTTCCGCCGCCGGCCTCGACGCTCACCAGCATGCCGGTGAGCGTCGCGGCAGGCGGCGACAGCAGCGCCTTGGCGATGCCTTCCGACTTGACGGGGATCTGCCGCCGCTTGTCGGCGCGCACGCAGTAGAGATCATTGACCGCCTCATTGCCGTCGGCGATCAGTGCCGACGGTTCGATGTCTAGCGCGGCTGCAAGCGGCCAGATCACCTTGACGCGCAGCGATGACATGCCGCGCTCGATCTGGCTGAGCGCGCCTATCGAAATGCCGGCTTTTACCGCAAGCTCGGCCAGCGACAGCTTGCGCTCCAGCCTGAGCGCCCGCACGCGCCGGCCGACGCGCACATCGGCATCGTCCTTCGGCTTCTCGGCCGATTCGTCAAAAACATCCATGCGTTAGTCCTTGTTTGGTCTCTTTACCGGTGCGGCGCAGCGCCGCCAGCCTCCCCTTCTCCCCTTGTGGGAGGAGGTGTCGCCGAA
This sequence comes from Mesorhizobium sp. M4B.F.Ca.ET.058.02.1.1, assembly GCF_003952505.1. Taxonomy (NCBI): domain Bacteria; kingdom Pseudomonadati; phylum Pseudomonadota; class Alphaproteobacteria; order Hyphomicrobiales; family Phyllobacteriaceae; genus Mesorhizobium; species Mesorhizobium sp. M4B.F.Ca.ET.058.02.1.1. The sequence continues at coordinate 2,473,809 of NZ_CP034450.1, forward strand.
GGCGACGGATGAGGGGTGTTCCAGCTTGGCAACGACGGCGATCCGTCCAACACCCCTCATCCGTCTCGGCGCTGCGCGCCGATCCACCTTCTCCCACAAGGGGAGAAGGTGGAGCCGCAGCTTACCCCCCGGCCTTCACCTTCTCGAACATCTTGGCGACGTCGTCATTCTGCTTCATCGGCCCGGTGAAGATCGTGGTCTTCAGCATCACTTCCGGATCCGACGGCAGTTGCAGCTTGTCCAGTTCGTCCTTCGCCACGCCGGCGAAAGCTGTGCTCAGCGAACTGCCGTAGCCATAGGACTGGATCAGATACTTGCCCGAGTCGGCGTCCAGCCGGCTGTTGATGAAGTCATAGGCGAGATCGACGTTCTTGGCGTCCTTCAGCATGACGAAGCCGCAGGACCAGGTCAGCATGCCCTCCTTCGGCTTCATGAACTCGACCGGCACGCCCTGTTTCTTCAGCGATGTGGCCGACGCGTTCCAGGTCATGGCGGCGACGAGCTGGCCGCTTGCCAGCGCCTGTTCGACCGAGGTCATGTCGGTGGTGTAGCTGGACAGCAGCGGCCGCTGCTCGCGCAGCTTCTCCGCCACCTTGTCCATCTGCTCCGGAGTCATGTCGAAGGGGTTCACGCCGGCGAGCAGTGCCGCGACGATCGGCGTGTCATGCACGGCGTCGATGGTCGCCATGCGACCGGCATACTGCTTGTCCCACAGAAGCTTCCAGCTCGCCTCGGGGTTCTTCACCAGATCGGTGCGGTAGAGGATCGAGGTGTTGCCCCAGTCCCACGGCACCATCCAGACCTTGCCGTCGCCGGCCTGGATGTCGGGCAGGTTCTTGAACACCGGGAAGATTGAATCCCAGTTCTTGATGCGCTTGGTGTCGATCGGCTGCAGCAGGCCTTCCTTGTTCCAGCGCGCCACCTTGTCGTAGCAGGGGTGCGCGATGTCCGGCCGGAAGCCGGCCTTGACCTTGGTGAAGGCGTCGTCGTCGTCGCCGAAGATCGAGGCCTCGACGCCGTCCGGATGGGCCGCGAGGAAGCTCTTGTTGAAGTCGGGCAGTTCGTAGCCGGACCATGTGAAATACTGCAGCTTGTCGGCGGCAAAGGCGACAGTCGACGACAGCGCGAGCGCCAGGGCCGTAAGGCCGGCGCGGGTCTTGTGTCCGGTGATCGATTTCAGCTGGAATGTCATTTTCGTTCTCCTCTCTTTCGTTGTTGTGGTTCAGGCTGGATTGGCGGCGGCTGGCCGGCGCGCAGCGCCAAGGCCGCGGTGGCGCAGGATTTCGGCAGTGCCGGCAATGATGAAGGACACGGCCAGGATCACCGTTCCGAGCGCCATGACGATCGGCAGCGAGCGCGGGAAGCGCAGCTGGCTCCAGATGTAGAGCGGCAGCGTCGGCTCGGTGCCGGCGAGGAAGAAGACGACGATGAACTCGTCGAAGGAGATCAGGAAGGCAAGCATGAAGGCCGACAGCACGGCCGGCACACTCAGCGGCAGCATGACGCGTCGGAACGTCGTCCAGTCGGACGCGCCGAGGTCGAGCGCCGCCTCGCGGATGGTCTTCGGGATGGCGGCGAAGCGGCTGCGCATGACGACCACTGTCGTCGGCAGCGCGACCAGGATGTGGCCGAGCACGATGGCGACGCGCGACGGGCCGAGGCCGATCAGATTGACCAGGATCAGCAGCGAGATGCCGACGATGACGCCGGGAATCAGGATCGGCAGCCGCGCGATGGCGCTGATCGTGGCGGCGAGCGGCGAGCGGCCGAAGAGGTCCATATAGGACACGGTGATGCCGCAGAGCGTAGCGCCTGAAGCGGCGATGACGCCGATCACCAGGCTGTTGGCGAGTGCCCCCGACAAGACCGGATTGCCGTAGAGCGTCTCGTACCATTCAAGCGTGAAGCCCTGCAGCGGAAACGCAGCCTGGATGGAATTGTTGAAGGAAAACAGCGGGATCAAAAGCACCGGCAGATAGAGGAAGGCCAGATAGCCAAGCACGTAGAGGCCGAGCCAGCGGCCGCCTGTGTCGGTCCCGGTGCGCGTCGCGCTCATGTGCGGCTGCCAAATCTGCGGTCGGCGCCGCGCGCGACCAGCACCACGCACAGGATGACCAGCATGACGCAGACGGAAAGTGCGGCGCCGAACGGCCAGTCATTGGCCTTGCCGAACTGCGACTGGATCAGCGTGCCGATCATGGTGCTGGCCGGGCCGCCGACCATGGCCGGCGTGACGTAGTCGCCGACCGTCGGCACGAAGACGACGAGGGCCGCCGCCAGCACGCCCGGCATTGAATTCGGCAGCACGACGCGGCGGAACGCGGTGAACGGACGGGCGCCGAGATCGGAGGCGGCTTCGAGCAGCGATTTCGGGATCGTGTCCAGCGCGACGTAGATCGGCAGGATGGCGAACGGCGCGTAGGCGTGCGCAAGCGTGACCACCACCGCCGCCGGCGTGTTGAGGAAGGCCAGCGTCGGCTCCGACCAGAGGCCGCTTTCGATAAAGGCCGAGTTGAGCACGCCATTGTAGGCAAGCACGATCTTCCAGGCGAAGACGCGCAGCAGGTAGCTTGTCCAGAACGGCAGCGTCACCAGGAAGAGCAGCAGGCCGCGGCGGCGTCCGGCATGGAAGGCGAGGTAGTAGGCGACGGGATAGGCGGTCACCACGGTCACCAGCGTCACAAGGCCGGCGATCACCAGCGAGCGCAGCGTCACCGTCCAGTAGAGCGGATCGGTCGCCACGGTGACGAAGTTCGCGGCGGTCAGGCCGACGCCGAGCAGCGAGCCGTCATTGCCTCGGAAGGCAAGGAAAATCACCAGGCCGAGAGCGAAGAGGATCAGGAAGAAGGTGACCAGTCCGCCCGGCAGCAGCATGGCGAGGCGGAACACCGGCGAAGCGCGAGTTTCCGGCAATGGCTGACTTGCTGCGATGGCCGACATCGATCTGCCCGTCGGAATTATGAAATCGACTTAGATTTTTTCATATTCGTGAAACTGTCAAGCTGAATCGCGCGGTGGCCGGAATGTGTTCAGCGAAGTCAGCGCTCCAACGCGTCGAGCATCCGGTACCAGGCGATCGTCGCGGCAACGCCGACCTGCCGGAAGGCGTGGAACGGGATCGGCCTGATCGGCGACAGCGGGAACGGCAGTTGCCGCGCATCGCCGCTCGCCAGGTAGCTTGCCATGCGCTTGCCGAGCGCGCTCATCAGGCCAACGCCCCTGCCCTGGCAGCCGACGACGGCAAGCAGGCCTTTTTCGGGCTCGTGGACGTGTGGCAGGTGATCCGGCGTCATCGCCACGCGGCCGAACCAGCGTTTCTCGATCGCGACGCCGGCAAGCGCCGGATAGAGACGGATCAGGGCACGTTCCAGATGCGCCCAGTCCGCAGCGCTGGAGGGCAGCGCCATGCGCCCGCGCCCGCCGAGCACTAGGCGACCGTCGGCGCTTCTGCGATAGTAGACGAGGATGCGGCGCGAGTCCGACACCGCCTGCCCGCCCGGCAGGATGCCAGCGCCAACATCGGCCGGCAGCGGCGCAGTGGCGATCTGGAAGGAGTGCAGCGGCACGATGGTCCGCGCGAGGCCAGGCAGAACGCCATCGGTGTAGGCGTTGGTGGCAAGCACGACCGCCCTCGCCCGCACCTCAGCGCCGCTTTCGGTCGAGATCCGCCAGAGACCGGCGTCCTTGGCGAGCTTCACCACCTTCTGCCGTTCGGCGATCCCGACGCCAGCGGCAGCAGTGACCCGCGCCACTTCCACCGTATAGGCTAGTGGATCGACGACGCCGGCGCGGCGGTCGAGCCAGCCGCCGAGATAGCCCTGGGCGCCAGTCATGGCCGCGATCTCGGCCTGGCTGAGCAGTTCGACGTCGGCGCCACGTGCCCGCCACTGGCGATCCCGGTTTGCTGCCGCAGTCAAAGCGGTCTCGGTGTGCGCGGCTTGGATCCAGCCGTTGCGGGTGAACGGCACCGCCAGCTTCTCGTCGCCGATCAGGTCGAACACCGCATCGGCTGTCGAGGCGGCAAAATTGACCAGCGCCTCGCCGCGCTCCTTGCCGAAATGCTCGACCAGCCATTCCGGATCGTATTTCAGGCCGGGGATGACCTGACCGCCATTGAGACCCGAGGCGCCCTCCCCGATCGCTCCGGCCTCCAGCACCTGGACGGCGAGACCCTGCCGCGCGGCATGGAGCGCGGTAGAAAGGCCCATGATGCCGCCGCCGACGATGACCGCATCGATCGGCCCGGCTGGCGTTTGCGGCTGCAACGCGAACACCGTCTTGGGCTTTTGCCAGATCGGGTCCGAAAACAGCTTGGGCAAGGATCACCTGGGAGATGCAATGGGCTTGTGAAAATCCTATTGTTGATTTCACGGATTTGAAAGTGCGTTCGATTGTGCCAGCCGGCCCGTGGCTGCGGACCGCGCTCGCCCTGGCACACAAATGATCCCGTTGGCGGGATGGACGTCTCGACCAAATCCGGGGAAAGTGCCGCGCGCCAAAGAGAGGACCGAAGCCATGACCGACCCGACCCGCCTGCCCGCCGACGGCCTCTTCATCGGCCGCGCCAGGACCAGCGAAACGGCCTATCCGCTGGTGGTCACGGTGCGCGACGGCATGGTCTTCGACATCACCTCGAGCGCGGCGCCGACCGTGCGCGACCTCTGCGAGTTGCCAGACCCGGCTGGCTATGTTCGCTCCGCCAATGGCAAGCCGATCGGCGCGCTTGAAGACATCACCGCCAACAGTTTCGAGGCAGAGCGCGACGCGAAGAAGCCCTTCCTGCTCTCGCCCGCCGACCTGCAGGCGGTGAAGGCTTCCGGCGTCACCTTTGTGGTCAGCCTGCTCGAGCGCGTCATCGAGGAACAGGCGCGCGGCTCGGCGGAGAAGGCCGATGCCATCCGTGCCGACATCGCCGGGCTGATCGGCCACGACCTCTCCAAGCTGAAGCCCGGCTCGCCGGAAGCGATGGAAATCAAGGCCAAGCTGATCCAGCGCGGCGCCTGGTCGCAATATCTGGAAGTGGGCATCGGTCCGGACGCCGAGATCTTCACCAAATGCCAGCCGATGGCGTCGGTCGGCTTCGGCGCCGATGTCGGCCTGCATCCCGTGTCCACCTGGAACAATCCGGAGCCGGAGATCGCCATGATCGCCGACAGCACCGGCCGGATCGTCGGCGCCACGCTCGGCAACGACGTCAATTTGCGCGACGTCGAGGGCCGCTCGGCGCTGCTGCTCGGCAAGGCCAAGGACAACAATGCCTCGGCAGCGCTCGGTCCGTTCATCCGGCTGTTCGACGAGACGTTTTCCATTGCCGATGTGAAGCGCGCCACGGTGCGGCTCAGCGTCGAGGGCGAGGACGGGTTCTCGCTGGAGGGCGCAAGCTCGATGGCCGAGATCAGCCGCTCGCCGGAGGAGTTGGTCAAGGCAGCGATGGGGCCGCATCACCAGTATCCCGACGGGTTGGCGCTCTATCTCGGCACCATGTTCGTGCCGTCGAAGGATCGCGGCGAGAAGGGCAAGGGCTTTACCCACAAGGTCGGCGATATCGTCACCATCTCGTCGGAAAAACTCGGCGCGCTGGTCAACCGTGTGCGCCTGTCACCGGATTGTCCGAATTGGACCTATGGCGCCAGCCATCTGATGCGCGACCTCGCCAGGGCCGGTCTGATCTGACAACCCTGCAAGAACCGGCCTTCATCAACACAATTTTCTGTTGAGGCCCGGTGACTGCGGCCCGCTTCGGCTACCGGGTGCAGGCCACGGGCAGCAATCCGGAAGCCGCCGCCCATGCCGGCATCGCGACCGGCAAGGTCCGGCTCATGGCGCTGGCACCGATGGGCGCAATTGCGGGACTCGCCGGCGTCGTCCATCTCGCGCGCAGGGCACCATCCTCCCCAATGACGGCAACGGTTTTGCGCTGCTGGCAATCGCCGCGGCGCTGCTTGGCGGCACGAGGCATGTCGGGCGGGCATGGCAGCGCCATCGGCGCCGCCATCGGCATACTGGTCATCCAGGCGGTGCCGAGCGCGATCCCTCTGCTCGGCATCGATGCCACATGGACAAACCTCGCTGTCGCTGGCGGTCGACTGGCTGGGCAGGATCTGGCGCGGCCGGCGCGCGGAGCGCAGGTAGAACGGTCCGCGCGGCTGAGTCCCGCTCGACAACCTCACGCAAATATCACCCAAACTGATGCAATCTGATGGGATTGCTGATGGCGTCCTGCCTTGCGCCAGCATCCATTGGCGCTTGGAGGCTTGCCATAGGGCCGGAAAGGGGATGCCCTCTAAGCACCCGCTCGGCGCTGGCAGGAAATGCGATTTTTGGGCCGCATCGCGTCCGACGTGGAAGTCGTTTCAACATGGGAGGAAACCATATGCTGACGAGGCTAAGACTGCTCGTGCTTGGCTTGATCGTGGCGCTCGCCATTCCGGCGGCGGCGCAGGCCAAGACCTTCTACTGGATTTCGCATGGTGGTCCGGCCGACCCGGTCTGGACCTACTTCCTGGCCGGCGCCAAGCAATGGGCGACCGATACCGGCAACTCCGTCAACACCTCATTCCATAATGGCGACGTGGCGTCACAGCAGGAGGCGGTTCGCGCCGCCATCTCGGCCAAGGCCGACGGCATCGTCACCACCAGCCCCGATCCGGGCAGCCTGGTCGAGATCGTCAAGGAAGCGCGCGCGGCCAACATCCCGATCATCAACTTCAACACGCCCGATCCCAAGGCCAACTTCAACGCCTATGTCGGCGGCGACAACGTCACTTTCGGCAAGCACTGGGCGCAGTATCTGGTCGACAAGGGCCTGGTGAAGAAGGGCGACTTCGTCTGGATGCCGGTCGAGGTTCCCGGCGCCACCTATGGCGTGCAGGAAGAGGAAGGCATCAAGAGCGTCTTCGAACCGCTCGGCATCACCTATGAAATCACCGAGGCGACGCTCGACCAGGCAGAAGTGATCAGCCGCATGGTCGACTACCTGACCGCGCACAAAGGCAAGGTGAAGGCAATCATCGGCCTCGGCGACCTCGTCACCGGCTCGATCAAACGGGTGTTCGACCAGGTCGGCATCAAGCCCGGCGAAATCCCGGTCGTCGGCTGGGGCAACTCGCTCGACACCACCCAGGAAGTGCTGAACGGCTATGTCAACGCCGCGCAGTGGCAGGACCCGCAGGCGACCAGCTACGTCGCGCTCTCGCTCGCCAACATGGCGGCCGCCGGCATCCCTCCGGGCTTCAACGTTATCACCGGCGCGCTCTACGAAAAGGACACCGCCGGGGTCTACGACAAGATCCTGTCCGGGAAGTGATCCGTCCCCTGCAGCGCCGCGCGTCATTTCCAGACGCGCGGCGGGCAGCTCGATTTTGCGCACGGCCTTTGCGAGAATCCGGTCCGATTTTCGGAATCGCCTGCGCACAGTCGCGGCCGCTCCCGTAGCCGCGACTGTCCTTTTTCACTTCGCCGAGCCCCCTGACACGGCCGGCGATCTCGACCTTTCCACCCAAGGATTCAACGTGGAAAACCATTCGCTTACCCAACGCCTGATCGCGAGGCCGGAATTCGGGCCCTTCGTGCTGCTCGTCATCGAGCTCGTCGTCTTCTGGGTCATCAATCCCGATTTCCTGTCGCCGCAGAACATCTCCAACATCCTCGCCTTCACGGTCGAGCTTGGCCTGATCGCGCTGGCGATGACGCTTTTGATGACATCGGGCGAGTTCGACCTCTCGGTCGGCTCGCTGTTCGGCTTTTCGCCGGTGCTGATGTGGACGCTGTTCAATGGCGGCGTCACCTCGCTGGAGGTAGGCCTGCTTGTCGCGCTGGTGGTCGCGGCTTTCATCGGGCTGGTCAATGGCTGGTTCGTGACGCAGCTCAAGATCCCGTCCTTCCTGGTCACGCTCGGCATGCTCCTCGTCGTGCGCGGCACGGCGCTGTTCGTCACCGACGGGTTCCCGCAGCGCACCTGGAGCGCCGAAGGCAGCTGGCTGGCGGAAGCGCTGGTCGGCGATTTCTTCATTGGACCGTTCCGCATCTACATGTCGTTGTTCTGGTTCATCGGCGCGGCGATCGCGCTTGGCTACGTGCTAACGCAGAGCCGCACCGGCAACTGGATCCAGGCCGCAGGCGGCAACCCCAACGCCGCCCGCGCGCGCGGCGTGAATGTCAATGGCGTCAAGGTCGGCCTGTTCGTCCTGTCGGCGCTGATGGCCTCGCTCGCCGGCGTCATCTCGTCGCTGCGCACCTCCGCCGCCAATCCCAACAGCGGCACCGGCTACGAGCTCGAGGTCATCGCCATGGTGGTGATCGGCGGCACGGCATTGACCGGCGGTCGCGGCACCATCATCGGCACGGTGCTCGGCATCCTGATCCTGCGCGTGATGCGCAACGGCATCGTGTTGATCGGCGTGCCGGGGCTTGCCTACAACATCTTCATCGGCGCCATCATCCTCGGCATGATGGCGCTGCACTCATGGCTCGAACGCCGGCATCAGGCAGGAACGTGACCCATGGCTGAACCGCTGATCCGCATGCAGAACATCCGCAAGTCCTACGGGCGCGTGCAGGCGCTGGTGGACGCCAATTTCCACGTCAACGAAAAGGAGATCGTCGGCCTGCTCGGCGACAACGGCGCCGGCAAGTCGACGCTGATCAAGGTGCTGTCGGGCGCAGTGCCGCTGACCAGCGGCGACATCTTCATCCGCGGCAAAAAGGTCAACCTGCGCAGCACCAGCGACGCCATCGCCCACGGCATCGAGACCATCTACCAGGATTCCGCGCTGGTCACGCAACTGTCGATCGCGCGCAACCTGTTCCTCGGCCGCGAGCCGATCAAGCCGCCGCGTTTTTTGAACCGCATGGACCAGGAGGCGATGAACACGGTGGCGCGCGACCTGCTGAAACAGGTCGGCATCTCCAAGAACATCCCGCCGACGACGCCGATCGGCTCGCTGTCGGGCGGCGAGCGGCAGGCTGTGGCGATCGCCCGGGCCATGCATTTCGACAGCGACCTCATCATCCTCGACGAGCCCACCAACAATCTCGGCGTCGCCGAGACGCAAGGCGTGCTGAGCTTCGTGCGCAACGCCCGCGATTCCGGCCATTCCTGTATCTTCATCGCCCACAACATCCACCACGTCTTCCAGGTGGTCGACCGCATCGTCGTCATGCGCCGTGGCAAGGTGGTGGCCGACGACATCGATCCGAAACAGACGACCGTCGCCGACGTCGAGCGGATCATCACCGGCATGTCCGACAAGGACATCCGTGACGCCCTTGCGGCGGGCACGCAACCGCAAGGCTGAAGCCTCCGCCGCTGGCGGACGTCAATCATCCGCCCGGTCAGTCATCACGCGTCTGGCACAGGATCGCATACGCTCCTATGACTGGAACCATGAAAGCCACCGTCGCCGACATCGCCAGGAACTGCGGGCTGTCGACCGCGACGGTCGACAGGGTGCTGAACAACCGGCCCGGCGCCAGCGCCGCCAACCGGCAGCGCGTCATGGAAGCGGCGAAACAGCTCGGTTACCTGCCTGTCGTCGACCAGGTGGCGCTGCCGTCGAAGCCGGCGCATCTGGAATTCTTCCTGCCGATCGGCAGCAATGCCTTCATGGTCGATCTCGCCCGCCATATCGAGGACTATGCGGCGCGCCTGCCGCTGGTCGCCTCCTGCCGCATCCACAGCCTTGCCGGCATCTCGCCCAGCACGCTGCAGGGCGCCGTCGAGAACCTGTCGCTCAAGGCGAACGGCGTCGGCGTCATCGCCGTCGATCATCCGAGAACCCGCAACATCCTGCGCGAGCTTGTCGAAGCCGGCATCCGCCTCGTCACCCTGGTGTCGGACGTTCCGGCGGCGCCGCGCTCGGCCTATGTCGGCATCGACAACCGGGTGGCGGGACGCACGGCGGCGCTGTTGATGGGCCGCTTCCTCGGCGGTCGCAGCGGTCATCTCGCCATGGTGGTCGGCTCGCGTTCCTACCGCGGCCATGAGGAGCGCGAAATGGGCTTCCGTTCGGTGTTGAGCGAGGAATTCCCCAACCTCACCATCTCAAGCGCCGTCGAGATCAATGACGAGCCGGAGGTGAGCTACACCGCGACGATGAAGGCGCTGCACAACGAACCGGAGCTGCTCGGCATTTACTGCGTCGGCGCCGGGCGCTCGGGTGTGGCAAAGGCGCTGCTGGAATCCAGGCCGCGCACGAAGCCGGTGTTCATCTGCCATGACCTGACCAGGGAGACGCGCGGCTATCTGGTCGACGATCTCTGCGATGTCGTCATCGACCAGAATGCACGACTGATCGCCGAGCAGTCGGTGATCCGCCTGCTCGGCTCGATCGCCTCCTCGGCGCCGTACCTGACGAAAAAATTCATCGAGCCGCGATTGATCTTCAAGGAAAACGTGCCGGTTCAATAGGTTAGCTTGCCTTGGCAAGGCTGCTTTGCCCGGATTTGTCGGAGGATTGCCGAGGGGTGCGGCAATTCTGCACATCAGCTATGCACGTTTCATGGTTGCCGAATCGTTAAGCAACCAGTACGTATCTGGGTGTCGGCCGTCTCCTCCTCCCAGATGTGATGCCGACGGTGAATGCGGTACACCTCCTCCCGTGCCGCATTCGAAATCGAGCCCGCTGCCTCCTCCTCCCGGCAGCGGGCTTTTTCTTTGCCCGCATGGAAAATGCGGAGGCGACGCCAGCCCCCTCACCCGGATTGCCAAATCATACTGGAAAATCAGGAGTGCTGGGCAATTGCGCGCCTAGCCTCTAGCTGTCGCCAGATTGGTGCTGAGTTCGAAAGCGACGCCCGATCCATCGGAGTGGGACTGCAGCACGGGCGCGCTCCCGCTCACGATGTCCTCCACGACCCGCTTGCGTTCCTGATCGGCCATTGCCTTGCCGGCAGCACTCATGCCGACCAGCGCCATCGTATTCAATCGCAGGAGGGGCGCGCCGTCCTCAAAGTGTATGGTGCGCGATATTGTCCTTGATCGAACGTCGTGGAAGCCGGCGTCTCGGAGCAGCGCCTCGAGCGGCGGCGCATTCCCAAAGCTGTGGCGCAGGTCCGCGATTGGGCCGAGGAGTCGCTCGGCGACGCGGCGGAGTTCTCGAAAGAAGGGGATTTCCTCATCGGTGCGCCAAGTGGCAACTGCCAGCCGGCCGCCCTGCGCCAGTGCTCGCCGCATTTCTGCCGCCGCGGCGGGCTTGTCGGGAAAGAACTGCAGCCCCTGCTGACAGACCACAACGTCGAACTGCTCTCCGTCACGGAGCGGCAGTGCGCCGGCATTGCCCACGCGCCAGTCGATGTCTGGCGCCACGGTGCGCGCGACGGCAAGCATATCTGGGCTGATGTCGACGCCGACAACACATCCGGCGGCACCGAGCCGTTCCCTGGCAACGCGCGCAACTATTCCTGTGCCGCAGGCGATGTCCAATACACGATGGCCTGGAGTCAGCTTTACTTCTTCGAAGGTCACTTCGGCCCAAGGGCGGAAGAGGCTACCCACGAGCCAGCGCTCGTACATCTCCGGAAAACTTGCCTGACCCATTGCGTAGCTGGGCGCCTGATTCTGAGGCAGGATCACAGAGCCAGGATGAGGCGACGACATCAGCGCGCCCTGAACGACGCAATCAGGCCCTCCGCCATGCGCACGAACTGCGCGCTCGGGCCTTCCGACCCGACGCTCTGCATGGAGACCCGCGCGCCCTCGAGCAGCAGCGACAGCGTGTCGGCGAGAAGCTCGGCCTGGCCGATGCCGGCTTCGCGGCAGAGCGAAACTAGCTTTTCGCGCTGGGCTTCCTTCAATTCCTTGATGACGCGTCTGGCCGGATGATCGGTCTCGCTGAGTTCGACGGCTGCGTTGGCCATGTCGCAGCCGCGGCTATCGGCACTGAGCATTTCCGAAGCCTTTTGAACCCAGTCATGCAGCTGGGCTAGCTTGTCTCCGGGGTGCCTGGCTTCGAACTCGTCCCAAATCCGTGAAGCCTTTGCCGCCGTGGCGCGCAGGCATTCGATGATCAGGTCATCCTTGGATTCGAAGTGACGGTAGAGCGTCATCTTGTTGGTGCCGGCAGCCTCGGTGATGGCGTCGACGCCAACACCCTTGATGCCGTGCTTGTGGAACATGTCCTGCGCCGTCTCCAGGATCCGATCCCGGGGGCGAGAGCGCTCCACGACGCCGTCTGCCATCATGATCTCCTTTCGTTTCCAAAAATCCCTCGGCCACCTCTTGACTAAGGTGTTACCGGTCTGTAACTTCCAGAATGTTACTTACTGGTAACACCTATGTCTCTCCGCGTCAACGACAAGACCCGATCGGTCCTGCAGGGTGAGATAGGGCCAGAAACCTGCCTGTCATGCGGCTTCGGCCGGTGAAGAAGAGAAAAACGGTTCGCGATCATTCCGATGCGGGCCGCAAGCAAGGAACCGCTCCTATGCAGAAGCGCAAAGACCTGACGATCGACGAGGCCATCCGGGATCCGATGATCCGGCTGGTGATGATGGCGGATCGGGTCGACCCGCGCAGCTTCGAGGCGATGCTGCGTTCAAAGGCGGCCATGCAGGCGCCGGACCGCAAGGCGCTGCCGCGTTTTCTGGAAGACTCAAGCTCAGTGCGTAGCCGGCAGCTGTCCAGGATCGCCAACGCGTTTGGCGAAGCAAAAGCATTCAACGAGGCCTGCGTCTCATGGTGAACTATTTCGTCCAACGTCCGATCTTCGCATCGGCGATCGCCATCATCATGGTGCTCGCCGGCGCGATCGCCTATTTCCTGCTGCCGGTGTCGCAGTTCCCCGACATCACGCCGCCGCAGGTCGTGGTCAGCGCCCACTATCCGGGCGCCAGCGCGCAGGTCGTGGCCGATACGGTAACCACGCCGCTCGAACAGCAGATCAACGGCGTGCAGGGCATGACCTACATGTCGTCGACGAGCTCCAATGACGGCTCCTCGACCATCACCATCACCTTCGATGTCGGCTATCCGCTGAGCACGGCCGCCGTCGACGTCCAGAACCGCGTCTCGCAGGCCGCGTCTTCGCTGCCGGCGATCGTCAACCAGGGCGGCGTGACGATCAAGAAGCAGAATCCCAATTTCGTGCTCATCGTCGACCTCACCTCGCCGGACGGCTCGGTCGATCCGGTGGCGCTGAGCAACCTCGCCTATCTGCAGGTGGTCGACCCGCTGAAGCGGCTGCCCGGCGTCGGCGACGTGCAGATCTTCGGCGAGCGGCGCTATTCGATGCGCGTCTGGCTCGACCCGGACAAACTGGCAAATCTCGGCATAACCGCCGTCGACGTGCAGAACGCCATTGCCGAGCAGAACGTGCAGGTCGCGGCCGGCAAGATCGGCCAGTCGCCGGCGCCGGCCGGCACCGCCTTCGAGATGCAGGTCAACGCGGTCGGCCGCCTCAGCGACCCGAAGGAATTCGGCGAGATCGTCGTGCGCGCCAATTCTGAAAACGGCTCGCTGGTGCGCCTGCGCGACGTCGCGCGCATCGAACTCGGCGCGCTGCAATATTCCTCGTCCGCTTTCTTCGGCAAGGACCCGACGGTGGTGCTCGCCGTCTACCAGATGCCGGGTTCCAACGCGCTCGACCTGCAGCAGCGGGTCAAGGACAAGATGCAGGAGTTGTCGGCGCGTTTCCCGAAGGGCGTCAACTACGCCATGCACTACGACACGACGCGCTTCGTGTCGGCCTCGATGCATGACGTTCTGATTACGCTTGGCGAGGCGCTGGTGCTGGTCGTGGCGGTGGTGTTCATCTTCCTGCAGAGCTGGCGCACCACCATCATCCCGACCATCGCCATCCCAGTGTCGCTGATCGCAACGCTGGCGGTGATGTACATGCTGGGCTTCTCGCTCAACATGCTGTCGCTGCTCGGCATGGTGCTGGCGATCGGTCTCGTCGTCGACGACGCGATCGTCGTCGTCGAGAATGTCGAGCGACAGCTCGAGGCCGGCCTCAAACCACTTGCCGCGACACGCGCGGCGATGGCCGAGGTGACAGGACCGATCATCGCCACAACCGCGGTGCTGATGGCGGTGTTCATCCCGGTCGCCTTCATCCCGGGCGTCTCGGGGCGGCTCTACAACCAGTTCGCGCTCACCGTCGCGATCTCGGTCGGCATCTCGGCCTTCAACTCGCTGACGCTGAGCCCGGCGCTGAGCGCCGCGTTCCTGCGCCATCGCGGCGAGACGCAGTTCGTCTTGTTCCGCTGGTTCAATGCCGGCTTCGAATGGCTGTCGCATGCCTACGCCCATGGCGTGCGCATCCTGATCCGGCTGCGCTGGGCCATGCTCGGTCTGTTCGCCGCCGGCCTGGTGGCTACCTATTTCGTCTGGCAGAAACTGCCCTCGACCTTCCTCCCCGTCGAGGACCAGGGTTATTTCTTCGTCGTCATCCAGCTGCCTGACGGCGCTTCGTTGGAGCGCACCGACGCGGTGGCCGAGAAGGCGCGCGACATCCTGCAGAGCACACCCGGCGTCGACATTGTCGGCTCGATCAGCGGCCTGAACTTCCTGACCAGCGCCGCGCAGTCGAACTCGGCGGTGGAGTTCGCGATCCTGAAGCCTTGGGACGAGCGTGGACCCGACCAGAATGCCTCGAAGCTGGTCGCTGAGGTGCGCAACAAGCTGCTGCAGATACCGGAGGCCTTCGCGCTCTCCTTTGATCCGCCTTCGATCCCGGGCCTCGGCACCACCGGCGGCTTCGAGTTCCAGGTCGAGGATCTCTCCGGTCGTGGCAGTGCTGCGCTCAACGATGTCACGCAGGCGCTGATCGCCGAGGCGCGCAAGCAGCCGGAACTCAATCCGCAGCAGCTGTTCTCGTCCTTCTCGACGTCGACACCGCAGTTCAACTACGACCTCGACCGCAGCAAGGCGAAACTTCTGGGGCTCAGCCTGCCCGATGTGTTCAACACACTGCAGATCTATCTCGGCTCGCTCTACGTCAACGACTTCAACCTGTTCGGCCGCACCTTCCGGGTGACGATCCAGGCCGACAAGGATGCGCGCGCCGATGCCACCGACATCTCGCGGCTCTATGTGCGCAACGCTGCGGGCGGCATGGTGCCGCTGAGCACGCTGGGCAGGCTGGTGCCGATTGTCGGCCCCGAGACGGTGCCGCACTACAACAACAATGCATCGGCCCTGATCAATGGCGGTGCCGCTCCCGGCTTCTCGTCCGGACAGGCGGTGGCGGCGATGGAGCGGGCGGCGGCGACGGTGCTGCCCAGGGACTTCGGCTATGAGTGGACCGGCATCACCTTCCAGGAGCTCAAGGCCGGCTCGATCGCCTCGATCGTGTTCGGGCTTGCCATGGTGTTCGTCTTCCTGATCCTGGCGGCGCAATACGAAAGCTGGGCGATGCCCTTCATGGTGTTGCTCGCCGTGCCGCTCGCCCTGTTCGGCGCCTTCCTGGTGCTCCTGCTGCGCGGCATGCAGATCGACGTCTACTCGCAGATCGGCTTCGTCATGCTGATCGGCCTGGCGGCGAAGAACGCCATCCTGATCGTCGAATTCGCAAGACGACGGCGCGAGGAAGGTTTGAGCATTGTCGAAGCGGCGATGGAGGCCGCGCGGCTGAGGCTGAGGCCGATCCTGATGACGGCGTTCGCCTTCATCCTCGGCGTCCTGCCGCTGATGTTCGCGACGGGTGCAGGTGCTGCCAGCCGGCAGTCGATCGGCACCACCGTCTTCGGCGGCATGGTGGCGGCGACGGTGCTGTCGCTGGTGTTCGTGCCGGTGTTCTACGCGGTGATTGAAAAGCTGCGCGAGCGAGGCGAGGACAGAGAGCCCGCTCCGCACCATCAGGATATTGAACCGACCGCCGAGCCGGCGCTTCAGCCGCTCGCCCAGGCGGCTGAATAGCTCGCGCAGGCGGCGGAAAACGATTGGAGACCAAAATGCGTAAATGGAAAATCGCTTTGGGAACGGCCGTGGCGCTCGGTGCCATCTCGATGGCCAGCGTCCATCTGCTCGACATGGGCAGTCTCAGCCTCAATGCCGGCACGGCAGGGGCAGCGCCGGCTCCGGCGGCGTTCGTGATGCCGGTGCCGGTGGTGAACGTGGTGAAGAGGACGCTGCCGATCTATCTCGACTATGCCGCGCGGGTCGAACCGATCCGCAGCATCACCCTGCAGGCCCGCGTGCCGGGCTACCTGCAGGAGCAGGCTGCCGCCGACGGCAGCGACGTCAAGCAGGGCGACCTGCTCTACCGGATCGCGCCCGAGGACTATCAGGCGGCACTCGACCAGGCGAAGGCCGAGATCGAGCGCGACACGGCGACGCTCGACTATGCGCGGTCCAATCTCGGCCGCGGCACGGAACTCGCCAAGAGCGGCTATCTCGCCAAGGACAGTTTCGACCAGCGCACGAGCACCCTGCGCGCGGCCGAGGCAGCGCTTGCAGTCGACAGGGCCGCGCTGCGCACCGCCCAGCTCAACCTCGGCTATTCGGAGATCAAGGCGCCGTTCCCGGGCCGTATCGGCCGCAACCAGGCCTCGGTCGGCACGCTGGTCAGCGTCGCCGGCACGGTGCTCAACACGCTGGTGCAGCTCGACCCGATCTACGTCACCTTCAATCCGAGCGAGACCGATCTCGTCGAAATCGAAGCCGCGAAGGCAGCCGGCCCGATCGCCGTCGATGTTCTGCTGCCCGGTGAGACTGAGCCCAGCCAGAAGGGCGAGCTCACCTTCATCGACAACACGATCGACCATTCGACCGGCACGATCACGGCGCGGGCGACGATCGGCAATGCGAAATTCTCGCTGCTGCCCGGCCAGTATGTGCGGGTCCGGCTGCACGTGAAGGAGCAGCCGAACACGCTGATGGTGCCGCAGGTGGCGCTGGGGTCCAGCCAGCTCGGCAAGTACCTCTATGTCGTCGGCAAGGGCAACACGGTCGACCAGAAGCTGGTCTCGCTCGGGCCGACCGACGGCGACCTGATATCCGTGACATCAGGCATTTCCGAGGGCGACCAGGTGATCACCGGCAATCTGCAGAAGATCGGACCCGGCATGCCGGTCTCGCCGCTGCCGCAACAGAAACCGGCCAGCTGATAACCCCCATCAGTCCCGGTCCCGCGGCGCCCTCGACTCCCACGTCGAGGGTGCCGTTTTGTTGAGAAGTTCCACCAGCCCGGCAATGTCGGCGCGCTCGGCCTTTTGCCGGCAGCATGAAGGCGCAATAGGGCTGGCCGAGGCGCACCGAGACGGGCGATAGCGCGATCAGGCGACCCGCTTCGAGATCGGCGCTGGCCATGATCTTCTGGCCAAGCGCAATTCCCAGCCCCAGCCTCGCGGAGGATACCGCCAGGCTGGACAGGCCGACGCGGCGGCCATGCGAGGGATCCGGCGCGCGATTGCCGCCGGAGGCGCCGAACCATTCCGCCCAGCTCGGGTTACACCGCGCACCGCGTCACCACGGTCGAGGGCGAGCGCCAGCGCATGATCGCGGTGTTCTCTACTACGAGCGGCCCGGCGCAATGTTCAGCGAGGAAGAGCGGATCAGCTTCTACGGCCGGGCGGCTTGAGCCATCGACAAAATTCCGGAATTCGTAAATTGCCCTCTTGTTGGATTGTCGACAATCTGCTTGTCTTGCAATCCCTCATCCGGAGTAGGCGCATGGCGAAGCTGGATTTCAGTCCGATCGCGGATACGACGCGGAGGGCAGAGATCGTCGCGCTGCTCAGACGCGCCATCCTGACCGGCCAGTTGGAACCAGGACAGAAGCTCAACGAGCTCAGGATCTCCGAACAGATGCGGGTGAGCCGCGCGCCGTTGCGCGAAGCGATGCGCGAATTGGTCCAGGAAGGCATCCTGAACAGCATTCCTTACGCCGGCACCTTCGTCATCGATGTCACCGCCAAGGACATCATCGACGCCTATTCGCTCAACAAGGTGCTCGACGAATTCGCCATCGAATGCACCTGGCCGCTGCGCGACCAGCGCTTCTTCCACGAACTCGACCGCCGCCACGAAGCAGTGAAGCAGGCGACGCGGGCGCTCGACACCACGCGCCAGATCGAGACTGCGCTGCAATTGCATGGCCTCATCTACGAATGGGCCGACAATTCCGTACTGCTCGAGACCTGGCAGCGCCTGACCAGCCGGCTGCAGATGTATTTCGCCCTCCACCAGCAGGCCCGCGCCGAGCCGGTACCCGCCGAGGATGTGCATGACACCTATGTGCGCCTGCTCAAAGGCAACGACATGCGCGCCGCCCAACGCCATGCGCGCGAACATATCGACCTCGATTTCGAGGAGCTTCTCGCCTATGCGCGCGGCCTCGAAAAGCGCGCATCGAAGGGCGCCTGACCAATCCCGCAGACAACGGACGACAACGTGAAGATCAAGAGTATCAAAGCCTACCATGTCGTGCAGCCCTTCGTGGACGGGCCCTACCGCATGTCGAAGGGGCGCGTCGCCGATTGCTTCGACGCGGTGATCGTCGCCATCACGTCCGACAACGGCGTGACCGGCTGGGGCGAGATGGCGCCGCTCGGCAATTTCTACTCGGCCGCGTTCCCGGCCGGCACCCGCGCCGGCGTGCCGGAAATCGCACCTCATCTCATCGGCCAGGATCCGCGCGGCCTTGCCGGCATCGGCCGGCTGATGGACACGGTGTTCAAGGGCCACCCCTACATCAAGTCGGCGCTCGACATGGCCTGCTGGGACCTCGCGGCGCGCGCCGCCGATGTGCCGCTGGTGACCATGCTCGGCGGCCGCGAGAGCGAGACGGCGGAACTCTACAGGGTCGTCACGCACGGTACGCTCGATCAAATGGCCGCGCTTGCCAGGCGCATCGTCGCCGAGGGCTACCACCGGCTGCAGGTCAAGGTGGGCGGCAATGTCCGCGACGATATCGAGCGCGTGACGGTGGTCGCTGCCGCCGTGCCGAAGGGCACGGTCATTTTCTGCGACGCCAACGCCGGCTGGACGCCTTATCAGGCGCGCCAGTTCGCCGACGCCACGCGTGGCATCGACTACACGTTCGAGCAGCCCTGCACGACGCTCGACGAGAACATGTCGGTGCGCCGCATGCTCGACAAGCCGATGGTGCTGGACGAATCCGTCACCTCGCTGGAGGAGATGCTGGAAATTCACCGCAGGGGTGCCGCCGACGGGCTGACGCTGAAGATCTCGCGACTGGGCGGCGTCACCAGGACGCGTCAGATCCGCGACGTTGCCGTCGACCTTGGCTTCATGATCACGGTCGAGGACACCGGCGGCGCCGAGATCGATACGGCTGCGATGGCGCATCTGTCGCTGTCGACGCCGGAAGAGCGCCGCCTGCACGCAATCGCCTTCCACGAATGGGTGACGGTGCGCACCGCCTCGAACAAGCCGCCGGTCACGGGAAGCCGCATGGGCATTCCCGACGGGCCCGGCCTCGGCATCGACGTGGTGCCGGATCTGCTCGGCAAACCGTTCTTCGAGATCGGCGGCTGAAGATGAATATCCGCCGCATATCGGCAACGCCGATCAACCTGCGGCTGGAAGCGCCCTATCAGTGGGTATTCGGCGAGCTCGACGGCTTCTCGCCGACCATCGTCGAGGTCGAGACCGAGGATGGTCTCGTCGGCCTCGGCGAGGCGCCGACGCCTGGCGGCGGCCGCCGTCGTCAACGATGTGCTTGCGCCACGCCTCGTTGGCCGCGACGCCTTCGACATCGCAGGCGCCGAGCAAGCCTGCCTGCCCTTCTGGACCGGGGTGCAGTCGATCAACGACCGCACCCGCATCATCCTCGACGGTGAGCAGGTGGCCGATTCACGGCGCGGCGTGTTCCTGTTCGAGACCGGCCATCCGGTGCGCCACTATCTGCCGATCTCGGACAGCAGGCTCGATATGTTTGCGCCCAGCCGCTACATCTCGCGCTGCCCCTACAAGGGCATCTCCAACTATTACCATGTGACGACCAGCACCAGGCGGCACGAGAACCTCGTCTGGTACTATCCCGAGCCGGTGCACGAGGCCGAACGCATCAAGGGGCTGGTCTGCTTCCACCACGAACTGGTCGACAAGATCCTGGTCGACGGCGTCGAAATCCCGAAAGAGGCTACAGCGGCGTCCGACGGGTATTTCTGAGCGGCGAATCTTGCGTCATCCGTCGCGGGCGAAGCAACGTAGCGGGATGAAACAATCACCGCCTCGATCCTTCGCGCCCCCTCTGTCCTGCCGGACATCTCCCCCTTGGGGGAGATTGGCAGCTTGGGCGCCCCGCTCAGTCCTGCAAGGTTGAGCATTAGCGAAGGCGCAGCGACGGCTGATCTCCCCCCTTGTGGGGAGATGTCCGGCAGGACAGAGGGCGAGGACCCGTCGACAGCGAATTGATTCCCCCCGGCAACGCCGAAATGTCGGTTGAAATATTTTTCAAATAGAAATAGGAATGTTCAAAAGATCATTTCGGCGCAGCGGCGCGCCAAGGACCGGAGGAAGCGACATGTCCCATCCGCAATTCGCAGCGGAGCTCCTGCAGCGCGCTGAAAAGCACGGGCCGATCACCATCGGCCTGGCCGGCGCCGGGCAGATGGGGACGGACATCGTCGTCCAGGTCGCGCTGATGCCGGGCATGCGCATCGGCGCCATTTCCGAGGTCCGGCCGCAGGCGGCGATCGACGCCGCTCTGCTTGCCGGCCATGACCGCGCTGACATCGTCCAGGCGCCCAACGCCGCGGCCATCGACCGCGCCATCGAGGCCGGCAAGATCGCCGTCACCGAGGATTTGCATGCGCTTGCCGCCGCCGGCCGCATCGACGTCATCATCGACGCCACCGGCAACCCCAACATCGGCACGCTGTTCGCCCTCGAAGTGATGAAGAACGGCAAGCACATCGTCATGCTCAATGTCGAGGCCGACATCACCATCGGCCGCTTCCTCAAGGATGAGGCGCGCAAGGCAGGCGTGGTCTACACCGGCGCCGCCGGCGACGAGCCCGCCTGCACGCTGGAGATCATCGGCTTCGCCAAGAGCCTCGGCTTCACAATAGTCGCCGCCGGCAAGGGCAAGAACAATCCGCTGAAGATCGACGCCATGCCGGCCGACTACGAGAAGGAGGCCAGCGAGCGCAACATGAACGCGCGCATGCTGGTCGAGTTCGTCGACGGCTCGAAGACGGCGATCGAGATGGTGGCGATCGCCAACGCCACCGGCCTGGTGCCGGACGTGCCGGGCATGCACGGCCCGACGGCGACACTCGAGGAACTGGCAGGGGTGCTCTGCCCGCGCGAGGACGGCGGCGTGCTGCACCGCAAGGGCGTGGTCGACTATTCGATCGGCAAGGGCGTGGCGCCCGGCGTCTTCTGCATCATCGAGACGAAGCATCCGCGCGTGCTGGAGCGCATGATCGACCTCAAGGTCGGCAAGGGCCCCTATTTCACGATCTTCCGCCCCTATCATCTGACCAGCCTGGAAGTGCCGCTCTCGGCGGCGCGCGCCGTGGTCTACAAGCGCGCCGACATGGAGCCGCTCGACCATCCGGTGGCGGAAGCCGTGGCGGTCGCCAAGAGCAACCTCGGCGCCGGCCAGTCGCTCGGCATGATCGGCGAGAACGACTATCGCGGCTTCGCCATGACATGGGAGGACGCGCGTGCCAGGGGCGCACTGCCGCTCGGGCTGGCCGAACGCGCCAAGGTGGTGAAGCCGGTGAAGGCCGGCGACTTCCTCACCTATGAAAACTGTGTACCCGACGATTCGATGGTGATAACCCAGATCCGCCGTCGTCTCGACCAGTCGGACGGACGGTTCGTCACCAACGCCGCCTGATATTTTCGGATCCCCGCCTGATGGACGATGTCGTAATCGGGATCGACGCCTCGACGACGGCCGTGAAGGCGATCGCTTTCGCGCGGAACGGGGCGGAACTGTTCCAGGCGCGCGAAACCTACCCGCTGTCAAACCCGGCGCCCGGCCATTTCGAACAGGACGCCGAGCACTGGTGGACGGCGCTGCTTGCCGCGGTGAAGCAGGTCGCCGGCAAGGTCGGCGGCTCGCGCGTGGCGGCGATTTCCATCGCCCACCAGCGCGAGACGTTCACCCTGATCGACGCTGCCGGCAAGCCGCTCATCCCGGCGATCCTGTGGCTGGACGAGCGCGCCCGCCCGCAAGTGGCACGGCTTTCGGCCGAGCTCGGCCGCGAGGCGATCCGCGACTGGAGCGGCAAGCCGCCGGACCCGACGCCGGCGCTCTATGCGCTTGCCTGGCTTGCCGAACACCGGCCGCAGGCGCTCGGCCAGGCGGCGGCACTCGTCGACGTGCACGGGTTCTTCGTCCACCGGCTGACCGGACGGCTGGTGACCAGCACCGCGAGCGCCGATCCGCTCGGCCTGCTCGACATCAAGACCGGTACCTGGCATCCCCGCCTGGTCGAGGCCGCCGGGCTGCGGCCGGAGCATTTGCCGGAGCTGGTCGGGCCGGGAGAAATCTGCGGCGGCCTGAGCGAAAGCGCCGCCGCTCTGACCGGCCTGCAGGCCGGCACGCCCATCATCGCCGGCGCCGGCGACGGCCAGGCGATGGGCCTCGGCATGGGCGTCTACGGTCCCGGCAAGAGCTACCTCTCGCTGGGCTCCGGCGTCGTCAGCGGCAACTATGCCGGCGCGGTCGCGACATCGGATGCGTTCCGCACGCTGGTCTCACCGACCGGCTCCGGCTTCATGCTGGAGACGGTGCTGCGCTCGGGCATGCAGCTGGTCGACTGGATCGTGCGCACCACCGGTGCACCCTCCGCCGCCATCCTGGAGAAGGCCGCGATGGAGGTGCCCGCAGGCAGCGACGGCCTGCTGGTCATGCCGTACTGGGCCGGCGTCATGAGCCCGTACTGGGATGGTGCTGCGCGCGGCGCCATTGTCGGCCTGTCGCTCGACCATGAGCCAAGACATCTCTTCCGCGCGGTGCTGGAAGGCATCGCCTTCGAGCAGGCGATCGCCACCGCTGCGATGGAGGAGCGGACCGGCAAGGCAGAGGCGATGATCGCGGCTGGCGGCGGCGCCAATTCGACGCTGCTGATGCGGATCATGGCGAACGTGCTGGAACGGCCGCTCTCGGTTTCGCCGGTCAACGAGGCGGCCGCACTCGGCGCCGCCATGCTGGCGGCATCCGCCGTCGGATGGTTCGCTTCGCCGGAAGACGCGGCAATGGCAATGGCCGCGCCACCGGCAAGGCGCGTCGACCCGGTCGATGCGCTGGTGCCCGCTTATCGCGCGCGCAAGGCAATCTACCGCGACCTCTATCATGCGACGCGTGACATCCATGCACGGCTCGGCGCGGCCTGAGCCGGGCCGCAATCTTGTGTCTGGCGCAGCCGGTGTTAGGCTGCCGCGCGCGGCGGACGATTGCTCATGATTAGAGAATTCCATCTTGCGGCCTTGCCCTGGCTTGTCGCCCTGGGGACCCTGCCGATGCCGGCACTCGCCGGCAACGCGCCGGCATTCGAGCTCAAACTCGACATCGACCGTGACGGCAAGATGGACAGGGTTGTGGTGATGCAGGAGCCCGGCGCGCCGGCCGATCTCATCATCTATCTGGCAGCCGGCGAGGACCACCTTGATCCTCCCCCGCGGCCTGATTTCGTCAGGAAGGGACTGACCGAAGACCGTATCATCGATCTCGAAAGCAAGGGCAAGGGATCGGTGGCGATCACGTCCTGCTTCGGCTGCGGCGCCAGCAAATCGACGGAAGAAACGCTGACGATCGTCTACCGCCGAGGCAGGTTCCTGGTCGGCGGCTACAGCCGCAACTGGGACTGGAACAAGCAGACGGTGGATGGCGTCGAGACGACGCTCGGCAGTTGCGACATCAATTTCCTCACCGGCAAGGGTGTCGCCTCGCAGGATCTGGACGACGGCAAGCCGATCGAGGGGAAGTTCACGCCGGTCAATCTCTCTGACTGGTCGTACGAGCGCCGTCCGAAGCCTTGCGAATTCAGCGACTGAGCAGGCCCTTGGCCGCGTCCTCGTCGGTGATCAGCACCGAGACCCTGGTGTTGGCAAGCGCGGCGCGCATGACGGCCACCTTGTCCTGCCCACCCGAAACCAGGATGATCGACGGAATATCGGAGAGATCCTGCAGCGGAAAGGCGCAGACGCGACGGTTGACCTCATGGTCGATGGGGCGGCCCTCGACGTCGATGAAGTAGCAGAGGATGTCGCCGACAGCGCCGGCCGCCTGCAATTCCTCGAGCTCGCTAGGCTTGATGAAGCCGTAATTGGCGATCGGGCTGTTGCCGGAGAAGGCGCCGACGCTGAGCACGGCGATGTTGGCGCGCCGGGCACGGAAGACGACGTCCTGGACGCTGCGCTGGCTCATGAAGGCATCGCGCTGTTCCGGCCTGTCAGCATAGACCGGCACGGGCAGCAGATAGCATTCGGCGCCGATCTTCTCGGCGAACTCCCAGGCGCTCTCGGTCGGGTTGAGCGGCTGCGCGTGAGTGAGGCCGCCAAGCATCGAGACCACCGTGGTCCTGGCAATCGGCCGCCGGGGCAGTTCGTTGATGGCGAATTTCAGCGTGCGGCCCCAGCCGAGCGCGATGACATCACCGGGATTGACGTTGTCGGCCAGATAGGTTGCCGCGGCATGGCCGATCATCAGCGGCGCGTTGCTTCTGTCCGCGGCCGACGGCACGACAACGGCCTGGCTCAGGCCAAAGCGCTGCTTCAGGCTCTCCTCGAGCTGCACGCATTCGACGACGCTGTCGCGGATGCGGAACTGGACCACGCCCTCCTCGCGGGCGGCGGAGAGGATACGATGCACCTTGATGCGGCCGATGCCGAGGATCTCCGAGATGCGCTCCTGCGTCAGACCCTCGACATAATAGTGCCAGGCAGCGCGCGCCTTGAGCTCGGCGTCCGGGAAGCGCGAGGCCTTCTCGTTCTCGATCACCGCCATCCTCATGCCCTCCTGCCGCTGTCGCCAGCCAGCGTCGTTCGTCCGGTCGTCTTGGTCCACTCCACGACCTGACGGCACCGGCTTCGGACCAGAAAACTGATTCCGGTCGCGCATGATGCCCTTGCCCTCCTAGGGCAATCCGTTGGGTGGCGCAAACCGCCGCTGAGCGGCGCGACGGCCCTTGACAATTTTCTGATGAACAGATTAGCTGAACAAAATTGCATATCAAAGATAAATTGTTCACAAGGGAGGATGCCTGGTGAACAAGAACGGACGGCGACGCATCGCCTGTCCGCCGACGGAGGAGACGAAGTGGCTGTGAGCAACGATGCAAGCGAGCTGAAGGGCGTGACGAGCGCGCAAGGCTCGACCGGCGCAAAGCTTTCGGCGCTGTTTGCCGGAACCATGGGACCGCTGATCGGGCTGGCGCTGCTGTGCCTGGCGCTGACGATGACAACCGACACCTTCCTGACGGTGCGAAACATCCTCAACGTGCTCGACCAGATCACCGTGCTCGGCATCATGGCGATCGGCATGACGCTGGTCATCCTGATCGGCGGCATCGATCTTTCGGTCGGCTCGGTGCTGGCGCTGGCCTCGATGGTGATGGGCTTCGTCGCCCACCCCGACTATCTCAATCTCGGGATGCCGGCCGGCGTTGCCGCGGCGCTCGTCGTCGCCGGCCTTTGCGGCCTCGTTTCGGGTCTGCTTGTGACGGTGACCAGGCTGCCGCCTTTCATCGCGACGCTGGCCATGATGTCGGTGGCGCGCGGCCTCGCCAACATGATCACCGACGGCTCGCAGATCGTCGGCTTTCCCGACTGGTTCACCAACCTGTCGATCATCCGTCATTTCGGCTTCCTGTCGGTCACTGTCGGGCTGATGGTCGTGCTGGCGATCGTCTTCGCCATCTTCCTCAACTACCGCGCCACCGGTCGCAGCCTCTACGCGGTCGGCGGCAGCGCCGAAGTCGCGCGCCTGTCCGGCATTCCGGTGAGGTCACTGACCAACTGGGTCTATGCGATCTGCGGCGTGCTCGCCGGACTTGCCGGCATCGTGCTCGCCGCAAGGCTCGATTCCGTACAGCCAAGCTCTGGCCTCGGCTACGAGCTCGACACGATCGCTGCCGTGGTCATCGGCGGCGCCAGCCTTTCGGGCGGCGTCGGCTCGATCGGCGGCACGGCGGTCGGCGTGCTCATCATCGGCGTGCTGCGCAACGGGCTCAACTTGCTTGGCGTTTCGCCCTTCATCCAGCAGGTGGTGATCGGCGTGGTGATCGCGCTTGCCGTCGCCACCGACACCTGGCGGCGCAGAGCACAGTGAGGAGCCGGGCGCAATGAGAATTCGCCCGGGTCTCCGGGCGATAGACGGATCGGTCGATCCGAGACTGGGAATGTTCGGCCATGGGGCGCCGTGATGCGCGGGCGGAACAGATTGAATATCAACGGAGGAAAACCATGCTGACCAAACGATCACTCTTGCTTGCCGCCGCGGCCATCATCCCGCTGCTTGGCCTGTCCGACGCCGCTTCGGCCAAGGACGCCAAGAAGCTCGGACTGGCTGTCGCCAACCTGCAGGCCGACTTCTTCAACCAGATCAAGCAGTCGGTTGAGGCCTATGCCAAGGAGAAGGGCATCGAGGTTGTCACCGTCGACGCCAAGGGCGATTCGGCCACCCAGGTCAGCCAGGTGCAGGACCTGATCACGCAGAACATCGACGCGCTGATCTACATCCCGGCCGGCGCCACCGCCGCAACCGTGCCGACCAAGACGGCGAAGGCCGCCGGCCTCCCGGTCGTCAATGTCGACCGCAACGCCGACGGCGCGCCGGGCGACACTTTCATCGCCACCAACAGCGTCGCCTCGGCCCAGGGCGTGTGCGACTACATCGCCAAGCAGGCCGGCGGCAAGGGCGAGATGATCATCATCCATGGCCAGAAGGGCACGACGCCGGAAGTCGACCGCTCGAAGGGCTGCGGCGAGGCGCTCAAGGCCTATCCCGACATCAAGGTGGTTGGCGAGCTGTGGAGCGAAGGCTGGCACCAGGATGAGGGCTTCAAGCTGACGCAGGACCTGCTGCAGTCGCATCCCGAGGTGTCGATCGTGTTCGGCCAGGCCGACGCGCTGGCGCTGGGCGCCGCGCAGGCGGTCAAGGTCGCCAATCCCGGCCACAAGGTGTGGGTTGCCGGCTTTGACGGCGACGTGGCGGCGCTGAAGGCCTTGAAGGACGGCGTGTTCGACGTCACCGCCACCCAGCAGACGCAGGGCATGGGCCGCCTCGCCGTCGACGCGGCGATCAAGCTGGTGGCCGGCGACAAGATTCCCGCCGAACAGCTGCAGGAAGCGACGCTGACCACCAAGGACAATGTCGAGCAGTTCATCGCCAAGCATCCGTAAGGACTGACACCCTTCTAGAGAGCGCCATGATGTCCCCTGACCCTCGCCAAAGCGGAAGCCCGCACAATGGGCTCTTCGTCAGCGGTCTGTGCAAGAGCTACGGGCCGGTGCAGGTCCTGGCTGATGCGAGCTTCGAGGTGCGGCCGGGCGAGGTCGTGGCGCTGCTCGGCGAGAACGGCGCCGGCAAGTCGACCGTCTCCAACATCATCGCCGGTTCGACCAAGCCCGATGCCGGCACCATCATCTGGCGGGGGAAGCCCTACTCCCCCGCCAATCCGGCCGCGGCCATCGAGGCCGGCGTCGGCATGATCCATCAGGAATTGAAGCTGCTGCCGGACCTGTCGGTGGCGGAGAATGTCTATGTCGGGCGCCTGCCGATGCGTGGTGGCCGCATCGACCGCGCGACCATGAATGCAAAGGCCTCGGCGCAGTTGAAGCGCCTCGGCCTCGATGTCTCGCCGGAGCGCAAGGTGCGCACGCTG
The DNA here is from genome assembly GCF_003952505.1 of Mesorhizobium sp. M4B.F.Ca.ET.058.02.1.1. Lineage (NCBI taxonomy): Bacteria > Pseudomonadati > Pseudomonadota > Alphaproteobacteria > Hyphomicrobiales > Phyllobacteriaceae > Mesorhizobium > Mesorhizobium sp. M4B.F.Ca.ET.058.02.1.1. The sequence goes on from NZ_CP034450.1 coordinate 2,501,556, forward strand.
CGCGTCGCCGCCCAGCAGCAGGTCGAGATCGCCAAGGCGCTGACGCTGAACGCCGAGCTTCTGATCCTCGACGAGCCGACCGCCGCGCTCGGCGGCGAGGAGACGGAGCTGCTGTTCCAGCAGATCCGCAAGCTCAAGGCCGAAGGCATGTCCTTCATCTACATCAGCCATCGCCTCGACGAGATCGCGCAGATCGCCGACCGCGTGGTGGTGATGCGCGACGGCCGCATCGTCGCCCGGCACGAGCGCGCCGACATCCCGGTGCGCACCGTGGTCGAGCAGATGGTCGGGCGCAGCGTCGAGCGCATGTTCCCCAAGCTGTCGCCGCCGCGCGATGAGACGCTGCTCGAAGTCGAGAATCTGTCGTCGCCGGACAAGAGCTTCAACACCGTCAGCTTTTCGGTGAAATCAGGCGAGATCCTTGGCATTGCCGGGCTGATCGGCGCCGGACGCACCGAGCTGGTGCGGGCGATCGCCGGCGCCGACCCGATCTCTTCCGGTGCGGTGCGCGTCGCCGGCAAGCCGGTGCATCTCAACGGCCCGGCCGCCGCGATCAGGGCCGGCGTCGTGCTGGTGCCGGAAGACCGCAAGGCGCAAGGCGTGGTGCTGGAGCAGACGATCGGCGAGAACCTGGCATTCGGCAATTTCGACCATGTCGCGCCGAAGGGCTGGGTGTTTCCCAAGGCAGTGCAGAAATTCGCCGAGGCCGGCATCTCCCGGCTCGGCGTCAAGGGCAAGCCCAACCAGGCGGTCTCGAAACTTTCCGGAGGCAACCAGCAGAAGGTGATCATCGCCAAATGGGTGTCACGGCCCCCCAAGGTGTTCATTCTGGACGAGCCGACGCGCGGCATCGACGTTGGAGCCCGCGCCGCGATCTACGACGTCATCGCCGACCTCGCCCGCTCCGGCATGGCGGTGGTGGTGGTGAGCTCGGATCTCGAGGAGGTGCTGGGGCTCTCGCACCGCGTGCTGGTGTTGAGCCGCGGCCGCCAGCGCGGCATCCTCGAGCGCAGCGAAGCCAGCAATGTCGCGGTGATGGAGCTTGCGACAAGCTGATATCGACGTGAGGAACCCAGGGAATCGAAACTTTGCGCAGCAGGTGATAGCCTCCCAGGCACCGGACCGCGCGGGGCGCCAACAAAGTGTTGGCGCCCTTTGATTTCGGGAGAGCCGGCAGGAGGGAACCAATGACCAAACTATTCGATCTCAGCGGCGACGTTGCGCTGGTCACGGGCGCCGGCAGCGGCATCGGCCAGGCGATCGCCATCGGACTCGCGGAAGCCGGCGCCGACATCGCCTGCTTCGGCCACAGTTCGAAGGGCGGGCTGGAAGAGACCGCGCAAAAGATATCGGAGCTCGGCCGCAAGGCGCTGGTGCTGAACGGCTCGGTGACCTCCGAAAGCGACCTGTCGGCGGCGATCGAGCGCCTGGAGAAAGAACTCGGCGCGCTGACTATCGCCGTCAACAATGCCGGCATCGCCGGCGCCGAACCCGCCGAGACGCTGTCGCTGGTGAAATGGCAGAAGATCTACGACGTCAATGTCAGCGGCGTGTTCCTGTCGTGCCAGGCCGAGGCGCGCGTCATGCTGCCGCGCCGCAGGGGGTCGATCATCAACATCGCCTCGATGTCGGGCTCGATCGTCAATCGCGGGCTGACGCAGGCGCACTACAATTCCTCGAAGGCGGCCGTGATCCACATGTCGAAAAGCCTCGCCATGGAGTGGGCCGACCGCGGCCTGCGCGTCAACGTCGTCAGCCCCGGCTACACGCTGACGCCGATGAACAAGCGGCCGGAGGTGGCCGAGCAGATAAAGATCTTCAAGCGCGACACGCCGATGGGTCGCATGGCGACGCCGGAAGAAATGGTCGGGCCGACCGTGTTCCTGGCAGCCCGCGCCTCGAGTTTTGTCACCGGCATCGACCTCATCGTCGATGGCGGCTTCGTCTGCTGGTAGGAGAGAAAATGCAGAAGCGTTTCGAGGGAAAGACGGCAGTCGTCACGGGCGCCAGCGGCGGTATCGGCGCGGCGATGGCGAAACGCTTCGCGGCGGAGGGTGCCGCTGTCGTGGTCAGCGCCATCGATCCGCGCGTCGACGAGGTCGCGGCGGGCCTCAAGGCGGCGGGCGCGAAGGTCGCGTCAATGCGCATGGATGTAACCAGGAAGGACGAGGTCGCGGCGCTCTACGACCTCGCCGAAAAGGAATTCGGCCGCGTCGACATCTCGGTGCAGAACGCCGGCGTCATCACCATCGCCAGGATCGAAGCGATGACCGAGGCCGAGTGGGACAAGGTGCTGGCGGTGAACACCAAGGGCGTGTTCCTGTGCTGCCAGGAAACGATCGGGCGCATGCGCAAGCATGGCGAGGGCGGCCGGCTGATCAACACCGCTTCGGGCCAGGCGCGGCAGGGTTTTATCTACACGCCGCACTATGCGGCCTCGAAATTCGGCGTCGTCGGCATCACCCAGAGCCTCGCCAAGGAAGTGGCCAAGGAGAAGATCACCGTCAACGCCATCTGCCCCGGCATCATCGACACCGACATGTGGGCCTATAACGACACCGCCTGGGGCAAGCTGCTCGGCGACTACAAGCCGGGCGAGCTGATGGCGGAGTGGGTGAAGAACATCCCGATGGGCCGTGCCGGCAGCGGCGAGGACGTCTCCGGGCTGGTCAGCTTCCTCGCCAGCGACGATGCGGCCTACATCACCGGTCAGACCATCAATGTCGATGGCGGCCTGATCATGTCCTGAGGCTGTCGGATTGCGCATCGCTCAGTGCGTTTGTGCGTTGCGCGACATGAACCTTGGTATATATAATTTCATCCTATGAAACGGCTTCGGCTCGCCGCATGACGCGCCAGGCCTGGATCATGGGACCCTGATGGCTCGCATGCTCAAGAGCGCCGCGCTGGCGGCGATCGAACCGCGGATGACTGCCCCGGCAGCCATCGACGGGCGGCCATGACCCGGCCTCGCTTCGCACGGCACCTTCATCCTGGCATCATTTCACCTTTGGCGCCGGCTTCAGTGCCGGATGGGCGCTTGCGCAGCGACCGGCTTTTCCAACACAATCATAAAAAGACCAGAAGAAGGGAACGACCGATAATCCTCACCAGAGCTTGACAGGAGAACAAGCATGTCACTTCGGAGCATGATTTCGACAGCATCAATGGGAGCCCTAACGCTTGCCCTGGCAAGCGCACTGACGCCGGCAGCGCAAGCGGCCGCGCCTGAATCCAGCGATCCGATCAAGATCGCCCTGTTCGACTGGACCAGCGTAAACCTCAACGCCAAGATTCTTGGCGGCATCCTCGAAAAGCTCGGTTACACGGTCGAATATCCGACCGCAGATTACCTCTCCAGCCTGACCACCGGCCTCACCAATGGCGACCTCGATGTCGGCCTCGAATTCTGGGACACGACCGCCGGCGAAGCCATGAAGGCTTCCGACGCCACCGGCCAGACCGAACGGCTGGGCAAGCTCGGCCCGAAGGCCAAGGAAGAATGGTGGTTTCCGGAATACATGAAGGAAAAGTGCCCGGGCCTGCCCAACTGGGAAGCGCTGAAGGACCCGAAATGCGCCGAGGCCTTCTCGACGGCCGAGACTGCGCCGAAGGGCCGCTACCTGGGCGGCCCGGTGACCTGGGAAGGGTTTGACGACGAGCGCGTCGAGGCGCTGAAACTGCCCTTCACCGTCATCCATGCCGGCACCGACGCGGCAATGTTCGCCGAGCTCGAGTCCGCCTATCAGCGCAACGCGCCGATCATGCTGTGGATCTATTCGCCGCACTGGGCGCCGGCCAAGTACAAGGGCGAGTGGGTGCAATTCCCCGAATACACGCCGGAGTGCTACACCGACCCGAAATGGGGCACCAACCCCGACGCCAAATATGACTGCGGCAAGCCGCATGGCGAAATCTGGAAATTTGCCTGGGGCGGCATGAAGGAGAAATGGCCGGTCGCCTACAAGGTGGCCAAGGCCTATACGATCGACACCGACGAGCTCAACAAGATGAGCGGCGACATCGACCTCAACGGCAAGACGCCGGAAGAGGTCGCCGCCGCGTGGATCACCGCCCACGAGGCCGACTGGAAAGCCTGGGCGCAGTGACCGTTCCGACTGGAAACTGCGAGACCCGGCCGGGCATGGCCGGGTCTCTACTGCCCGTTCCAGAAGGACGAATGCATGAGCGACGCGACTGAACCGCAGGCCGCCGGCGCGCCCAGGGATGCGCGCCCGATAAAACTTGCCTGCCGCAATGTCTGGAAGCTGTTCGGCGCCAACGCCGCGAGCTTCATCCGCGAGCGCGCCGGCAAGGCGAGCCCCACCGACATAGCGGCGGCGGGACTGGTCGGCGCGGTACGCGCCGTCGACCTGGAAATCCGCCAGGGCGAGATCTTCATCATCATGGGGCTCTCGGGCTCAGGCAAGTCGACGCTGGTGCGCTGCATGTCGCGGCTGGTCGAGCCGAGCCACGGCAAGGTCGAGTTCGAAGGCAAGGACCTGCTGAAAATCTCCGATGCGGCGCTGATCGAGCTCAGGCGTCACCGCATGGGCATGGTGTTCCAGAATTTCGCGCTGCTGCCGCATCTCAACGTGCTCGACAACATCGCCTTTCCCTTGAGCATCCAGGGGCAGGACCGGGCGACGCGAGAGGGCCGCGCCCGCGAGGTGATCGAGCTCGTCGGCCTGCGCGGGCGCGAGCATTTCTATCCGCGCGAACTTTCCGGCGGCCAGCAGCAGCGCGTCGGCATCGCGCGCAGCCTTGCCACCAAGCCGGAGATCTGGTTCCTCGACGAGCCGTTCTCGGCGCTCGATCCGCTGATCCGTCGCGAGATGCAGGACGAATTGATGCGGCTGCAGACGATGCTGCACAAGACCATCGTCTTCATCACCCATGATTTCGACGAGGCGATCCGGCTCGCCGACCGCATCGCCATCATGAAGGACGGCGAGGTCATCCAGACCGGCACGCCGGAGGAGCTGGTGGTCAATCCGGCGACCGACTATGTCGCCGAGTTCACCCGCGACGTCGACCGCGCCAAGGTGATCTCGGCGAGGAGCCTGATGCGCGCTTGCGGCGGCACCGAGCATGGCGGCACGGTCTCGCCGGAGGCGAAGATCGCCAGCTTCTCGGCCGGTATCGTCGCCGCCGGCAAGCCCTTCGCCGTGATCAACGGCAGCGGCAAGCCGATCGGCGAAGTGACGCCGCAAGCGGTGATCGACCTGCTGGCCGGCATCGAGCGCAGCGGAGCCGGCGCATGACGGTGACGGCGAGCGTCAGCGAAGCCAGGCCGCCGGTCCAGCGCTGGCTGGCGATCTGGGCGCTGGCGCTTCTCGCGGTGCTGGTCGTGTTCCTGCTCGAGGACAAAGTGCCCTGGGCGGTCAACTATCCGGCCGACGCCGTCATTCCGGTCGCCGACTGGATCAGCGACCTGATGAAGTGGATAAAGGCGAGCTTCTCCTGGCTGACGCGCTCGATCACGGCGGTGCTTGGCGTGCCGCTCGATTTCGCGCTCGATCTTCTGGCCAAGAACTTCAAGATCGGCCATGGCGCTGACGCCTTCACCCTGCCGCGCCTGTCCTGGCTCGGCGTATGCGTTGCGGCGTTCCTCGCCGGCCGCGCCGCCGGCGGCTGGAAGTTGGGTGTGCTGGTCGGCGGCTGCTTTGCCTATGTCGCGCTGTTCGGCCAGTGGACCAGCGCCATGCTGACGCTGGCGTTGATCTCGATCGCGGTGCCGTTCTGCATCGTCACCGGCCTGTTCGTCGGCATCTGGGCCTGGCGCAAGCCCTGGGCGGAGAGGTTCGTCGTCTCCCCTGCCCTCGACCTGATGCAGACCATTCCAACCTTCGCCTATCTGATCCCGATGCTGCTCCTGTTCGGCAACAGCCCGGTGTCGGCGATGATCGCCACCGCCATCTTTGCCACGCCGCCGATGGTGCGGGCGACGATGCTCGGCCTGCAGCGCGTGCCATCGGAGATCGACGAGTTCAGTGAGATGGCCGGCTGCACGGCCAGGCAGAAATTGTGGCGCGTGCTTTTGCCCTCGGCGCGGCCAACGCTGATGGTCGGCGTCAACCAGGTCATTATGCTGGCCCTGAACATGGTGATCATCGCCTCGATGATCGGCGCCGGCGGCCTCGGCTATGACGTGCTGCTGGCGCTGCGGGCGCTGAAGGTGGGCGAAGCGATGGAGGCCGGCCTTGCCATCGTCGCTTTGGCCATCGCGCTCGATCGGCTGAGCCAGGCGATCGCCCACAACCAGGCGATGGGCCAGACGCATCGGGCGGCGGGCCTCAATTTCTGGCGGCGCTATCCCAACCTGACGTGGGCTGTCGCCATCCTTGTCGTCACCACGCTGCTCAGCCTGTTGGTGCCCAGCTTCGCGGCGGTGCCGAAAGCGATCACCTTCACGACGGCGCCGTTGTGGAAGGCGGCGGTGAACTGGGTGACGATCAATTTCTTCGACACGATCGAAGCCTTCCGGGTGGCGCTGATCCTTAACGTGCTCAATCCTGTGCGCGCCTTTTGCGAAGGTTTTCCGTGGCTTGGCGCTGTGTTCCTGCTCGGCCTTGCCGGCTACCAGCTCGGCGGCTCGCGGCTTGCCGCGCTGGTCGCGGGTCTCACCGCCTTCTGCGCGGTCACCGGGCTCTGGGAAAAGACCATGGCGACGGTCTATCTCTGCGGCATCTCCGCCTTCATCTCATGCCTGATCGGCATTCCGATCGGCTTTGCCGCCGCGCGCAGCGAGCGCTTCGAGAAGATCGTCACGCCGATCATCGACACGCTGCAGGTGCTGCCGTCCTTTTGCTTCATCATCCCGGTGGTGATGCTGTTCCGCGTCGGCGACGTCACCGCGATGATCGCGACGATAGCCTTCGCCGTCGTGCCGGCAATCCGCTACACCAACCACGGCATCCGCCAGGTGCCGCCGGCGCTGATCGAGGCGGCGAAGGTTTCGGGCTGCACGCCGCGCCAGACCTTCTTCCGGGTACAACTGCCGCTTGCGCTGCCCGAGATCATGCTCGGCGTCAACCAGACGATCCTGATGGCATTGGCGATGATCATCATCTGCGCCATGATCGGCACGCGTGACCTTGGCCAGGAAGTGTTCATCGCGCTGTCCAAGGCCGATTCCGGCCGCGGCATCGTGGCAGGCCTGGCGATCGCCTTCATCGGCATCGTCGCCGACCGGCTGTTCAACGCCTGGACAGCGAAAGCCAGGGCGAGGCTGGGGTAACACCCAAAGCGCCAAAACCACCCAAAGGAGAGAGAGTATGACCAGCCGGATAGCCAGCTGCGCCTGCGGCCAATTGCAGATCCGCTGCCAGCGGGAGCCCGACATAGTGTCGCTTTGCCATTGCCTGGACTGTCAGCGGCGGACCGGCAGCCCGTTCGGCGTAGCGGCCTTCTTCGATGCCGCAACGACCGAGATCACCGGGTCGTCGCGGACATTCCAGCGCGATTCCGACAGCGGCTGTCCCATCGCCTTCCACTTCTGCGGAACGTGCGGCTCGACGGTGTTCTGGTATCCGTCGCGACGGCCGGCGGCGGTCGCCGTTGCCGTCGGCTGTTTCGCCGATCCGTCGTTTCCGCCACCGACGCGGTCCGTCTACGACAAGCGCCGGCACGACTGGGTCGCCGTGCCGGCCTGACGGCAAGTGCACCGCTTCGCGAAGGCCTTACTCCGCCGCGACGCCCTTCACCTCGAGATAGCTCTCCATCGAGTCGTCCAGCGCCTGCAGCCAGGGCGTATGGTGCAGCGGCGCCATCGTGCCGGTCATCAGCGAGCGGTAGGCATGGTCGCGGAAGCCCATGATGTCCTCCACCTTGTGATGCTCCCACTCCATGAAAGTGTGGTTGACCGCCTCGACATCGAAGCCCGGATAGTCGGTCTGGTCCATCAGCTCTTTGGTGTAGTCGCCCTGGAACCAGATCATCTGCTCGGCGTCCTCCAGCGTCTCCTCGCGCGCGCGCCACTTGGCGCTATGCTCGGCCATCGCCTCGGCCGACGGCAGCTTGATGCGGGCCATGATGACGTCGCGCGCGTACCAGGCCTGCGCGTCGAACATGTTGAAGGTGTAGAACTGGTCCTGCATGCCGATATAGAACAGCTTCGGATTCTTCTCCCAGACGACGCCCTCGTAGAGGTCCAGCGGCCACATGCGGTTTGCGGTCTTGAGCTTGAGGTCGTCGGTGAGGAAGGGGAAGGAATGCAAATAGCCGGTGCACAGGATGATGGCGTCGACCTCCTTGGTGGTGCCGTCCTTGAAATGCGCGGTCTTGCCGACGACTTTCTGCAGCAGCGGCACCTCCTTCCAGTTCTCCGGCCATTTGAAGCCCATCGGCTTCGAGCGGTAGCTGGAGGTGATCGACTTGGCGCCGTATTTGTAGCACTGCGAACCGATGTCCTCGGCCGAATAGGAGCGACCGATGATCAAGATGTCCTTGCCCTTGAACTCCATGGCGTCGCGGAAGTCGTGGCTGTGCAGGATGCGGCCGTTGAAAGTGGCGAACCCCTCGAAGAACGGCACGTTGGGCACCGAGAAATGCCCGGAGGCGACGACGACATTGTCGAACTCTTCCGAGTAGGTGACGTCATTGCTGCGGTCATGCGCGGTGACGGTGAATCTCTTCGTCGCATCGGAATAGGTGACCATGCGCACCGGCGTGTTGAAGCGCACCCATTTGCGCACGCCTGATTTTTCGACGCGGCCCTTGATGTAATCCCAGAGCACAGCGCGCGGCGGATAGGAGGCGATCGGCCGGCCGAAATGCTCCTCGAAGGTGTAGTCGGCGAATTCGAGGCATTCCTTCGGCCCGTTCGACCAGAGATAGCGGTACATCGAGCCATGCACGGGGTCGCCATGCTCGTCGAGCCCGGTACGCCAGGTGTAGTTCCACAGGCCGCCCCAGTCGGACTGCTTCTCGAAGCAGACGACTTCCGGAATCTCGGCGCCCTTATCGGCGGCCGACTTGAAGGCTCGAAGCTGAGCCAAACCCGAGGGTCCTGCTCCGATGACGGCAACGCGACTGTTCATGGCGGGTCTCCCGTTCTCATTTTCCCTAGCGAAACAAATTTCACTGTCAGTGACAGTAATTGGCCCTCTTGTGCTGTCAATAACCAACTGCGTGAACGGCGTTGGCGTGCAGCGGATTTCACGCGGAAAACCGGCGACGGACAATTTGGCGAGGAATGGCCCTGCGACATAGGATGGCTTGCCGTCGCGTTTGCCCTCTTGTATCGCCGCCGAATATGTTCACCATGAGTGAAATTCTCGCAGAATCTGAGGGCGACATGGCGAAGAAGACTTCCGATCTCAAGCACGCTGCCGGCGCCACAAAGGGCAAGCCCTCGCCGAAGAGCATTGGCCCGAACGGGCGAACGATCCGCACGCCGCTCACCCAGGACCCGCATGCCATTCGCGACACGCGCGAAAAGGTGCTGGAAGTGGCGATCGGCCGCGAGGTGCGGGCATTCCGCAAGAAGCTCGGCATTACCGTCGCCGATCTCGCGACCGCCACCGACATTTCGCTCGGCATGCTGTCGAAGATCGAGAACGGCATCACTTCGCCGTCGCTGACGACGCTACAGGCGCTGTCGCGCGCGCTCGGCGTTCCGGTCACCGCCTTCTTCCGCCGCTTCGAGGAGGAGCACAGCGCCGTCTTCGTCAAGGCCGGCGAAGGCCTCGATGTCGAGCGCCGCGGCACGCGCGCCGGCCACCAGTACAATCTGCTCGGCCATATCGGCTCCAACACCAGCGGCGTCGTCGTCGAGCCTTATCTGATCACGCTGACTGAGGATTCGGACGTCTTCCCGACCTTCCAGCATGCCGGCATGGAGTTCCTTTACATGCTGGAGGGCGAGGTGGTGTACCGGCACGGCAGCAATCTCTATCCTATGAAACCTGGCGACAGCCTGTTCTTCGACGCCGACGCACCGCACGGACCGGAACAGCTGACGCGGCTGCCGATGCGGTACCTTTCCATCATCTGCTATCCGCAAAGCAGCGCTGGGTGATCGGCTGATCTCCCCCTTCGTGGGGAGATTGGCAGGACAGAGGTGGGCGCTGTCCCGCCGACAGTTTCAATCCGGCCCAAACCCCGGGCTGGTCGGGCTCCCGTCGTCCAGCTTCGACAGCCACTCGACCAGCGTCGGCCTATAGCGGGTCAGGCCCTTGTAGGTGGCGAGCTCTTCCGGCAGGTCGCGGATGACGCGGTGCAGGCGACACGCCCATTTCGGCTGCGTCACCAGCTCGTCCATCTTGATCAGATAGCAGCGGATCGGGAAGACGATGCCGTTCGAGCGCGGCAGCCGCCAGAAGCTCTGCAGCTCGACGCGCAGATGCACCTTGTCGCCAACATTCTCCGGCGTGACCGTCGCCCGGTCCGGACCCCATTTGTGGTAGTTCTCCGGGCTGGTGTCGAGGCGCGGATTGATGGTCATCGTCCAGTTGAGCCGCCGCGCCGGCTTGCCCTGTTGGATGTTGGTGAGGAATTTCAGCGCACGGATGAAGATGCCCTTCTCGTGCGCCAGCGGCACCGGCGCGTGCCACTCGAAGAAGTTCATGCCGATGTCGAAATCGAGCGACCAATCGGCCTGGGTGGTGACCATGCCGGCATCCATCCACAGATTACCGTCGCGCTGATCGAGGATGCAGAAATCGCCCTGGCTCTGCCGGGTGATGTATTCCATCGGGCCATAGGGCAGCGTCGAGGTGTCGCCGAAGGTGAAGGTGTCGTCGATGCCGAGCGGCCGGTTGATCCAGCGCCAGCGGTCGCCGTCGCGCGTCAGCGTGAAATGCTCGGGATAGCCGAGCGCCTGCTGCTCCATCAAAAGCTCGAGCAGGTCCCAGCCGGCCAGCGTCATATGCGGCAGCGACTGGCAGCGCAGCGGATCCTCGGCCAGCACCAGCGCGCGATCCTGCATCTCGGCGACATAGTGCTCGTCGACGTCGATCAGGTTTTCCAGCACGCTGCCTTTCGGGCCGACGACATGCGGCTCGATGTTGACGGCATACATGTAGCTGTCTTCGTTGAACGGGAACGGAAAGCGCCTGATGTGCTCAGGGCTGTTGCGGAAGGTGTAGTCGTCCCGAAATGTTTCCTTGCGAAAGGTGATGCCCAAGCTCGCCTCCTATCTTTCCAGGACCAGCGACTTGCCCTCGAAGCGCGAGACGCAAGGCATGATCTTGCAGCCGGAGCGATGGTCTTCCTCGCTCAGCCAGTGGTCGTTGTGGATGAACTTGCCGTCTGCCGAGATGACATTGGTCTCGCACTGGCCGCAGACGCCGCCGCGGCAGAGATAGGGCGGATCGACGCCGGCGGCCTCGATCGCCTCGAGCAGACTCTGCTGCGAGCCGACACGGATCGTCTTGCCGCTGACGGCCAGCGCCACATCGAAGGGCGCGCCGGGCTGGGGCGCCGCGAAATGCTCGAAATGCACGGTTTCCGACGGCCAGCCGAGAGCGGCGGCGCGGTCGCGCACCCAGTTGATCATGCCGGCCGGGCCGCAGACGTAGAGATGCGTGCCGAGCGGCTGCGTCGAAAGCAGACGGTCGAGATCGATGCGCTCGTCGCGATCGTCGTGGTAAAGCTTCACCCGGCGGTCGTAGCGCTGCTGCAGGATATCGGCATATGTGCCGAGCGAAGCGGTGCGGCAGGTGTAATGCAGCTCGAAATTGCCACCCGACCCCGCCAGTTGCGCGGTTTGCGCCATGAACGGCGTGATGCCGATGCCGCCGGCCAGCATCAGGTGCTTCCTGGCTCTCAGGTCGAGCGAGAACAGGTTGACCGGATAGCTGATCACCATCTCGAGGCCGGGCTTGACCGACCTGTGCATGAACAGCGAGCCGCCGCGGCCGACATCGTCGCGGCGCACCGAGATCGTGTATTCGCTGGTATTGAGCGGTGAGCCCATCAGCGAATAGGGGTTGAGCCTGGTGCGGTCGCCGTCGCGCATCTCGACCACGACATGGGCGCCGCCTGAAAAGGTCGGCAGGAGTTCGCCGTCGCGGCGGCGGAAATGGAAGCGGGTGACCAGATCGTTGACGGGGGCGACATCGCTGACGACGACGTCGAGCTTGGTGGTGCCGGTGCTCATCGGAAGACCTCCTCCATCGGAGGAACCTCTGAGCGATCCTCGGCATTGATGCAGACGCCCTGGAAGGCGGCCAGGCGCCTTGAATAGTGGTCGCGCACCAGAAGCAGCAGGCCGCAATGCGCGCAGGTCGCCGGCTGCGTCGTCACGTTCTCGGTGATGCCCTTGCAGTGCACGCACTGCATGCGGCGCGCCAGCGAGCCGCGATGCTCGGTCTGCATGGAGGTGTGGTCGATGCCGGCCTCGAGCGCCACCTGCATGGCCTGGCCGATCAGCCCTTCGGTGCCGCTAAGATAGAGACGCAGGCCCATATGGGCGTTGGTCAGGGTCTGCCTCAATCGCGGCAGCAGGCTGGCGAAGGACGGCGCAATATGGAGCTGCGCCGGCTTCAGCGCTTCGAGAGCGCCAATGTGCTTGCCGTCGGGACCCGGAATGAAGACGATCTCGGCACCGTCGAAGAAACCGGCCGGCGCCTTGCCGGCCATGTCGATGATCGCGAGCGCGCCTTCGGCATCCGCCACGAATAGATGGTGCTTGCCGGGCTGCGGAGACAGGGTTCCGTAAACGGGCCGGCTGATGATCGTCTTGGCTGCCATTCTACCTTAGATCAGTTGGAGCATGATCTTTTCCGAAAACCGGTTCCCACTTTTCGGGATCATGCTCTAGTGCCTCGATACCCCTCCCCGTTGATAATGCCTCAGCCCTTGGCGGTGCGCTTGGTCTTTTTGGGATCGTCGAACGGCAATGGTTGCGCCGTCGCGTTGATCGCGCCGCTCCTGTTGCGGATCTCGAGCCTGGCGTCCTTGACGGCGCAGTCGACGTCGAGGCGGGCGATGCCCATCGACTTCTCGACCAGCGGCGAATACATGGCGCAGGTCACCACGCCAACCTTCTTGCCGTCGCGATAGACCGGCGCGCCTTCGTCGGCCGCCTCCTTGCCGTCGAGCAGGACGCCGTAAATCTTGAAGCGCTCCTTGCCCTTCAGGCGGTAGTGCTCCTCGGCGCCGCGGAAGCCGGTCTTGCCGGGGCTGACGGTGAAGTCGAGGCCGAGCTCCCACAGCGTGTCGCCGGGGCCTTCATTGTCGAAGGGATATTTCTGCGAATTGTCGTAGGGGTAGAAGAGCAGGTAGCTTTCGACGCGCAGCATATCCAGCGTGGTGAAGCGGCACGGGATGATGCCCGCGCTCTTGCCCTCGTCGAGGATCCTGTCCCAGATCGTGCCGGCGTCCTGGCCGCGGCAGAATATCTCGTAGCCGCGCTCGCCGGTGTAGCCGGTGCGCGAGATCATCACCGGAAGGCCGAACAACTGCGTCTGCATATGGTGGAAGTAGTTGAGGTCGCGGATGCCCGGCACGTGCTTGGCCAGGTAGTCGACGGCGGTCGGTCCTTGCAGCGACAGGTCGTGCAGATTGTCGTCGAAGCGCAGCGAGACGTCGCGGCCCACAGCTGCCCGCTGCAACTCTTCATGGCCGGTGCCCGACCCGTGCACCACCATCCAGCTGTTGGGGCTGATGCGGTAGATGATGCAGTCATCGGTGAACTTGCCGGCCTCGTTCAGCATGCAGGCATAGGCCGACTTGCCGGGATAGATCTTCTCGACGTCGCGGGTGGTGGCGAGGTCGATCAGATGTGCGGCATGCGGCCCGGTGATGTGGACCTTCTTCAGGCCCGACACGTCCATCAGGCCGGCCTTGGTGCGGATGGCGACATATTCCTCATCGGCATCCTTGTCGTAGGTCCAGGCGGTGCCCATGCCGCTCCAGTCCTCGAGCTTCGAGCCGAGCGCGCGATGGCGGTCCGCCAAGGTCGAAAATCTCCAGGATGCCGTCATCCGATCGTCCTCCGTCAGAAAGTCATTGCTGTTCCCTGCTCCTTGGCTCGATGGCCGGAGCTTTGATCGAATATTGACCGCAAACGGCGAAGCGCTGCAATCCCCTTGAAGCAAATAATTTCATTGTCAGGCAAAATTCTTGACCTGGAACGAACGGTTCACAAACCGTAAATCCGGCTTGACAATTCCGGAATTCGGTCGGAACTTATGAAAAAAATTTCACTCTGTTGAAAGAGCGGGACGCCCGGCCGATTCGGGTTCGGACGTCGAGAGAAGGGGAAAACCGATGTCCGACCTGCAGCAGCGCATCAATGCGCTGTACCGTTCCGACGTGCGCGGATCCGCGCTCCTGATCATCTGCCTGTGGGCGACGATCCTCTTCGTCCTCATCATGGCATGGCCGTACATTCCGGACGCCGGCATCAAGCTGGTCGTCGCGGTCGCCGCCGCCGCAGTGCTGATCTTCAACACGGCCGCCATCCTGGCGATGGTCAACCACTACAAAGAAGACAAGGACTTCATCTACGGGCTCGACATCAAGAACGCCGATGCGTTCCGCAACCGCAAGGGGTAGACAGCATGTCCCGCTACACGCCGCCGGAACAGAGCAAGGCCGGCCAGATTTTCGACATCGCTGTCGTCGTGGTGGCCATTTTCGTGGCGCTGTGGCTGCCGCTGAAGCTCGGCCTCGCCGGAGCGGCGAAGTCCATCGATCCGCTCGACGCCAAGACCTGGGACGCGCTTGGCCAGAACGCCACCATGGCCTCGATCTGGGAGAAGCTCGGCTATACGCCCGAGACCGCGCACGACATCATCCAGAATCGGTTCCACTACATTATCGACTGGCCGACGCTGATCATCATGGCGATCGTGCTGATCGCCTATTTCGTCTTCCTGTTCCGCGCATCGGACCGGGAATATCGCGACGTCATCAACGAAAAATTCGACGACAAGTAATCCGGGGGCACGCTCATGTGGATACCGCTGTCTTACGCCTGCTGGGGCATCTCGATCGTGCTCGCGCTGTGGATGCTCTACGACTGGTTCAAGGTCGACTCGGCCTATTCCGAAGAGGTCTTGACCTCGTCGCGCGAAGGCGAGCTTGAAGCCGTCTCCGAGAAGCACCGGATCTGAGTGGGGATTGATCGATGACGGTCGCGCTTGACAACACCACCACCATCCACGGCGAGAGGGTCTCGCTGCTCCGGGTGCTCGGCCCCGCTCATGTCTGGGCGCTTGGCGTCGGCATCGTGCTGGTCGGCGAATTCACCGGCTGGAACTTCTCGGCCGACAAGGGCGGCGCGCTGGCGGCGCTGATCGTCTGCTGGATCGTCGGCCTGCTCTATACCTCGGTCGCCATGATCGATTCCGAGGTGACCTCGACCGTCGCCGCTGCCGGCGGCCAGTACGCGCAGGCCAAGCACATCGTCGGGCCGTTGATGGCCTTTAACGTCGCACTCTTCCTGGTCTTCGCCTACACGATGCTCGAAGTGTCGGACGCAATCCTGCTCGGCGACACGATAGTCGCCAAGGCCGGCGTCGAGGGGCTTACCCACAATTCCTTCATCGCCGCCACCATCGTGGTGCTGGCATGGCTCAACTATCGCGGCGTGCTGATGACGCTCAACGTCAACTTCATCATCACCGCGATCGCCTACATTTCGATCGTCATCCTGTTCTTCTCGGTGAGCCCGTGGACGCAAGGGGCGGTGCTGAAGCTCAACGAGCTGGTGACGCCCGGCAATGCGCTGCCCTATGGCTGGATCGGCGTCATCGCCGCCTTCCAGTTCGGCATCTGGTACTATCTCGGCATCGAGGGCACGACGCAGGCCGCCGAGGAAGTGCGCTCGCCGGCGCGTTCGCTACCCTACGGCACCATGGCCGGCATGATCACGCTTCTGATCGCCGCCGCCATGACATGGTATGTCTGCGCCTCGATGATGCCGTGGGAATATCTCGGCATCACCTATTATCCGTTGTGGGACGCCGGCAAGCTGACCGGCAGCCCGCTGCTCGAGAACCTGCTGTTCATCGCGACGCTGCTGGCCGCGCTTGCCTCCGCCAATGGCTGCATCAACGATGCGGCGCGCGCCTGGTTCTCGCTCGGCCGCGACCGCTATCTGCCGAGCTGGTTCTCGGCGGTGCATCCGAGATACCGCACGCCCTACCGCTCGATCCTGTTCCTGCTGCCGATCGCGCTCGCCTTCGCCTTCATCGCCGATCTCAACCAGGCGATCACCTTCTCGATCCTGTCGGGCGTGCTGCAGTACACTTTCATGAGCATCAACATCATGATGTTCCGCAAGAAGTGGCCGCTGGGCTCGATCCGTCGCGGCTACACGCATCCCTTCCATCCGCTGCCGGCGATCGTGCTGTTCTGCCTGTGCGTGGTCACCTTCTTCGCCATCTTCCTCGGCTTCGGCTCGCAGCTGATCGCGATGACCATCTTCTATTTCCTGATCTCGCTGTGGTTCCACTTCTATCGCTACAAATTCGTGCGCCGCGGCGACCAGTTCACCATGCCGTGGCCGAAGCCGCAGGGCTATGGGAGTGGAAAGTAAGCCCGCCGGCTGACGGTGGGCTCTGGCGCGTCGAGATGTCTGAGTTGACGTCAACTTTACTTGTCGGGGCGATTGCGCTTGCCGTCGTCGTCCACCTCGCCTGGCTCGCGCGCAAAAGCCGCAAACGGGCCAGGGCGGGGCTTGCCGCCGACACCGCCGACATTCGCTCCGTCATCGCCGACGCCATCGATGTCTCAGACGGCACCGCCGGTGTCCTCACCTGGGCGGGCACCTGGAACGGGCGTCGTGTGCAGGTCCGCACCATCATCGACACGCTGGCGACGCGAAAACTGCCGACGCGATGGCTGAGCGTCACGGTCACCGAGCCTGTCGATGTGCCGGGAACCTTCGACATGATGATGCGGCCGGGTTCGGCGACCACCTTCTCCAATTTCGATCACCTTGGCCATACGCTGCCGGCGGCCGCCAGCTTTCCCGCCGAAGCGGTGCTGCGCACGGACCGCAAAGGTGTCGCCTTTCCGCAGGACATCATCGCCGGCCATCTCGACATCTTTGCTGAAGGACGCGCCAAGGAACTGCTGGTCACACCGAAGGGCGTGCGCATCGTCTGGTTGCTCGCCGAAGCCGAACGAGCGCGCTACGGCGTGTTCCGGCAGGTCGCATTCGGCGACGTCAGGCTCGATCCGGCGCTGATCGAGAGGCTGCTGCAGTCGGCCTCGGCGCTTCGCGATGCGATCAACGAGCGCAAACGGCAGGCCGCATGACCGATAGAACCGCCTCCCCTGCTCCGACGAATCCGTATCTCGTGCTCGGCGCGGCGATCGCGCTGCCGGGGAGCGGGCATGTCATGCTCGGCGTGCCGACGCGCGGGCTGCAGTTCCTGTTCTTCATGGTGATCCTGGCCTGGGTCACCACCAAGGTGGCGCCGCCGGACGCCAGCTTCGTCGGCCGCCATGCCGGTGGTTTCCTGATCTACGCGCTATCGATTCTCGATGCCTACCGGATGGCGCGCATCCGCTACGCGCAGTGGGCTCACAAGGGCAGCCGGAGCGATGGCGGCACGGGCAGCGGCGTAGAGCCGCATGCGTAACTAGAGGAAAAATTTTTTCATACGATTGAATTTTGCGGACTCATTGGGTACATCATTTTTTAGCTGCAAACGCCGGGAGGCTGACATGTGTGGAATCGTCGGACTTTTCCTCAAGGACAAGTCGCTGGAACCCAAGCTCGGCGCGATGCTGTCGGAGATGCTGATCTGCCTCACCGACCGGGGTCCGGACAGTGCCGGCATCGCCATCTATGGCGCACCGGCCGGCAACGAGGCCAAGATCACCATCCAATCGGCGAAACCGGAACACGACTTCCGCGGCCTCGACGCTGAGCTCGCCAAGGCGATCGGCGCGCCGGTGAGCGTTGCGGTCAAGTCGACGCATGCGGTGATCAGGACGGCTCTGGACAAGGTCTACACCGCGCGTGAGGCACTGCAATCGCTTCGGCCCGATATCAGCATCATGGGCGCCGGCGAAGCGGTCGAGATCTACAAGGAGGTCGGTCTGCCGGAAGCCGTCGTCGAGCGCTTCGACGTCCGCTCGATGACCGGCACGCATGGCATCGGCCACACCCGCATGGCGACGGAATCGGCGGTCACCACGATGGGCGCGCACCCCTTCTCGACCGGCGCAGACCAATGCCTGGTGCACAATGGCTCGCTGTCCAACCACAACAATGTGCGGCGCGAGCTGGTCCGCGAGGGCATGATATTCGAGACCGAAAACGACACCGAGGTGGCAGCCGCCTATCTCTCCTCCAAGATCGCGCATGGCAAGAACCTCGGCGAGGCGCTGGAGGGCACACTCTCCGACCTCGACGGCTTCTTCACCTTCGTCGTCGGCACCAAGAACGGCTTTGGCGTGGTGCGCGACCCGATCGCCTGCAAGCCCGCCGTCATGGCCGAGACCGACCAGTATGTCGCCTTCGGTTCGGAATATCGCGCGCTCACCAAACTGCCCGGCATAGACAATGCGAGGGTCTGGGAACCGGAGCCCGCAACCGTCTATTTCTGGGAGCATTGAGTTCATGCCGGCAACCAACGTATCCACCGCTCAGCGCGACCAGAGCCACGCCAGGGTGTTCGACCTTGCCGCACTGTCGCTGCGCGAGCTGAACCAGGCGCTGCATCAGCTCACACCGGGCTCAAACGAGACGGCCTGGGAGGTGCTCAACCCCAAGGGCAGCCATTCGGTCGCCGTCGGCGTCGACCAGCCGGTCGCCATAGATGTGCGCGGCAGCGTCGGCTACTATTGCGGCGGCATGAATGCCGGCGGCGCCATCACCGTGCATGGTTCGGCCGGCCCCGGCGTCGGCGAGAACATGATGTCGGGCTCGATCGTGATCAAAGGCGACGCCAGCCAGTATGCCGGCGCCACCGGCCGCGGGGGCCTGCTGGTCATCGAAGGCAACGCGTCGTCGCGCTGCGGCATCTCGATGAAGGGCATCGACATCGTCGTGCACGGCAATATCGGCCACATGTCGGCCTTCATGGCGCAGTCCGGCAACCTCGTGGTGCTGGGCGATGCCGGCGATGCGCTGGGCGATTCCATCTACGAGGCACGGCTGTTCGTGCGCGGCAAGGTCGAGAGCCTGGGCGCCGACTGCATCGCCAAGGAGATGCGGCCCGAGCATCTGGAATTCCTGCAAGGCCTGCTCGACCGCGCCGGCGTGACCGGCGTCAAAGCTTCGGAGTTCAAGCGCTACGGCTCGGCGCGCAAGCTCTACAATTTCAATATCGACAACGCCGACGCGTATTGAGGCAAGATGACCTATCGCAACCCGCCGACGACGCCGCGCAAATCCGCAACCTTCGACGACTACACGCTTTCCGAGATCCGCCGCGCAGCAGCGACCGGCATCTATGACATCCGCGGCGCCGGCGCGAAGCGCAAGCTGCCGCATTTCGACGATCTCTTGTTCCTCGGCGCCTCGATCTCGCGCTATCCGCTGGAAGGCTATCGCGAGCGCTGCGACACCAGTGTGGTGCTGGGCACGCGCCACGCCAAGAAGCCGATCGAGCTGAAGATCCCGATCACCATCGCCGGCATGAGTTTCGGGTCGCTGTCCGGCCCCGCCAAGGAAGCGCTCGGCCGCGGCGCGACGCTGTCCGGCACCTCGACCACCACCGGCGACGGCGGCATGACCGAGGAGGAGCGCGGCCATTCCAAGCAGCTCGTCTATCAGTACCTCCCGTCGCGCTACGGCATGAACCCGCGCGACCTGCGCCGCGCCGATGCGATCGAAGTGGTCGTCGGCCAGGGCGCCAAGCCCGGCGGCGGCGGCATGCTGCTTGGCCAGAAGATCTCCGACCGCGTCGCCGAGATGCGCACGCTGCCCAAGGGCATCGACCAGCGCTCGGCGTCGCGCCATCCCGACTGGACCGGGCCCGACGACCTCGAGATCAAGATCCTCGAACTGCGCGAGATCACCGACTGGGAAAAGCCGATCTACGTCAAGGTCGGCGGCGCCCGCCCCTACTACGACACCGCGCTCGCGGTGAAGGCCGGCGCCGACGTCGTCGTGGTCGACGGCATGCAGGGCGGCACGGCCGCGACGCAGGAAGTGTTCATCGAGAATGTCGGCCAGCCGACGCTTGCCTGCATCAGGCCGGCGGTGCAGGCGCTGCAGGACCTCGGCATGCATCGCAAGGTGCAGCTCATCGTCTCCGGCGGTATCCGCAACGGCGCCGACGTCGCCAAGGCGCTCGCGCTCGGCGTCGACGCGGTATCGATCGGCACGGCGGCGCTGGTTGCGCTTGGCGACAACGATCCCCGCTGGGAGGCGGAGTACAATGCGCTCGGCTCCACCGCCGGCGCCTATGACGACTGGCACGAAGGCCGCGACCCGGCCGGCATCACCACGCAAGATCCGGAGCTGATGAAACGAGTCGACCCGATCGCGGCCGGACGGCGGCTGGCGAATTACCTGAAAGTGATGACGCTGGAGGCGCAGACGATCGCGCGCGCCTGCGGCAAGAACAGCCTGCACAATCTCGAGCCCGAGGACCTCGTCGCGCTGACCATCGAAGCGGCCGCCATGGCGGGCGTGCCGCTTGCCGGCACCAACTGGATACCGGGCAAGAACGGCTTCTAATCAATGAAGGGCCAAGACCCAAATGCCTTGGGCCATGGCCGACAAAAAATGGGGAACTGGTGTGACTACTGATCTTGCAGAATTCGCAAGGGCGAAAAACGTCAAATATTTCATGATCTCCTACACCGACCTGTTTAGCGGGCAGCGTGCGAAGCTGGTGCCGGCACAGGCGATCGCCGACATGCAGAAGGACGGCGCGGGATTTGCCGGCTTCGCCACATGGCTCGATCTCACCCCGGCGCATCCGGACATGCTGGCGGTGCCGGATCCAGCCTCGGTCATACAGTTGCCGTGGAAGCCGGAGGTCGCCTGGGTCGCCGCCAATTGCATCATGGACGACAAGGAGGTCGGCCAGGCACCGCGCAACACGCTGAAGCGGGTGATCGAAGAGGCCGCACGCGACGGCATGCATGTCAAGACCGGCGTCGAGGCGGAGTTCTTCCTGATCTCGCCGGACGGCAAGGCGATCTCCGACGAATACGATACAGCCTCAAAGCCCTGCTACGACCAGCAGGCGGTGATGCGCCGCTACGACGTCATCGCCGAGATCTGCGACCACATGCTGGCGCTGGGCTGGGGCCCCTACCAGAACGACCATGAGGATGCCAACGGCCAGTTCGAGATGAACTGGACATTCGACCATGCGCTTGCGACCGCCGACAAGCACTCCTTCTTCAAATTCATGGTGAAGTCGATTGCCGAAAAGCACGGCCTGCGCGCGACGTTCATGCCCAAGCCCTTCCAGGGCCTGACCGGCAATGGCTGCCATGCGCATATCTCGGTGTGGGACGAGACCGGCAAGACCAATGTCTTCGCCGACAATGCGATGGAGCTCGGCCTTTCCGCCAAGGGCAGGAACTTCCTTGGCGGCATCATGAAGCATGCCTCGGCACTTGCGGCGATCACCAACCCGACGGTCAATTCCTACAAGCGCATCAATGCGCCGCGCACGATTTCTGGCGCGACCTGGGCACCGAACACGGTGACATGGACCGGCAACAACCGCACCCACATGGTGCGCGTGCCAGGCCCGGGCCGTTTCGAGCTGCGCCTGCCCGACGGTGCAGCCAACCCGTATCTGCTGCAGGCCGTCATCATCGCTGCCGGTCTCGATGGCATCCGCTCGAAGGCCGACCCGGGCAAACGCTACGACATCGACATGTACCAGTTCGGCCATACCGTGACGGATGCGCCGAAACTGCCGCTCAACCTGCTCGACGCGCTGCGCGAGTTCGACAATGACAAATCGCTGAAGGCGGCGCTGGGTGAGGAATTCTCGTCGGCTTACCTAAAGCTGAAGCAGCAGGAATGGAATTCCTATGCTTCGCACTTCACGCAGTGGGAGCGCGACCACACGCTGGATATCTGAAGCATCGGACCGAAAAGTGCGAAGCGGTTTTCGGACGAATCCGATGCGTTAAGGAAGACCATCAGCGCGATGCGAGCGAGCTCGGAATGACTTTATGAAATACTCGATCTTCTCGCTCGCCCGCGCCGCCCTCTCCGGCCACAAGAACTGGCAGCGCACCTGGCGCGACGCCAGCCCGAAGGGCCGCTACGATGTGGTGATCATCGGCGGCGGCGGCCACGGGCTGGCGACGGCATGGTTCCTCGCCAGCGAGTTCGGCATCCGCAACGTCGCGGTGCTGGAAAAAGGCTGGATCGGCTCCGGCAACGCCGGCCGTAACACCACCATCATCCGCTCCAACTACGGCCTGCCCGGCAATACCGGCTTCTACGAATTGTCGATGAGGCTGTGGGAACGGATGGAGCAGGACCTCAACTACAACGCAATGGTCAGCCAGCGCGGCGTCATCAACCTCTACCACTCCGACGCCCAGCGCGATGCCTATGCGCGGCGCGGCAACACCATGCGCATCAACGGCATCGACGCCGAACTGCTCGACCTCGCGGCGGTCAAGAAGATGATGCCGTTCCTGAACTTCGACAATGCGCGCTTTCCCGTGCAGGGCGGGCTGCTGCAGCGGCGCGGCGGCACGGCCCGGCACGACGCCGTCGTGTGGGGCTACGCGCATGCGGCCAGCGAACTCGGCGTCGACATCATCCAGAACTGCGAGGTCACCGGCTTCACGCGCGATGCCAACGGCAAGGTGACCGGCGTCGAGACCTCGCGCGGACGCATCGGCGCCGGCAAGGTCGGCATGGCGGTCGCCGGCTCCACATCGCGCGTCGCGGCGATGGCGGGCCTGCGCCTGCCGATCGAAAGCCATGTGCTGCAGGCCTTCGTCTCGGAAGCGATCAAGCCGCTGCTGCCCAATGTCATGACCTTCGGCGCCGGCCACTTCTATGTCAGCCAGTCGGACAAGGGCGGCCTGGTCTTCGGCGGCGACATCGACGGCTACAATTCCTACGCCCAGCGCGGCAACCTTCCAGTCATGGAGGATGTCTGCGAGGGCGGCATGGCGCTGATCCCGATGATCGGCCGCGTCCGTCTTCTGCGCCAGTGGGGCGGCATCATGGACATGTCGATGGACGGCACGCC
Source organism: Mesorhizobium sp. M4B.F.Ca.ET.058.02.1.1 (assembly GCF_003952505.1). Lineage (NCBI taxonomy): Bacteria > Pseudomonadati > Pseudomonadota > Alphaproteobacteria > Hyphomicrobiales > Phyllobacteriaceae > Mesorhizobium > Mesorhizobium sp. M4B.F.Ca.ET.058.02.1.1. The sequence goes on from NZ_CP034450.1 coordinate 2,524,655, forward strand.
GATCATCGACAAGAGCCCTGTGGAAGGGCTCTATCTCAATGCCGGCTGGTGCTATGGCGGCTTCAAGGCGACGCCCGGCTCCGGCCTGGTCTTTGCCCATCTTCTCGCTCGCGATGAGTCGCACCAGGAAGCCGCGCGCTTCCGCCTGGACCGCTTCCAGCGTGGCGCAATGATCGACGAAAAGGGCCAGGGCGCCCAACCGAACCTGCACTGAAGGCCCTGCCATGCGCATAGTCTGTCCCTTCTGCGGCGAACGCGAACTCGGCGAGTTCACCTATCTCGGCGACGCCAAGCCGCAACGCCCAGCGCCGGTAGCCGGCGAGGACGCCGTCTACGAATACGTCTACCTGCGCGACAACATCGCCGGCTCAATGAGCGAGCACTGGTATCATGGCGGCGGCTGCCGGGCCTGGCTGAAGGTCACCCGCAACACGCTGACGCATGAGATTTCAGCCGTCGCACCCGCGGCTGGCGCCGGTGCCGCAAAGGTTGGCGCGTGATGGTCGGCGGCGCGCAGACTCACCGGCTGGCGAATGGCGGTCTCATCGACCGTTCGACGCCGCTGAGCTTCCGCTTCGACGGCAAGACCCTGCTTGGTTTCCAGGGCGATACGCTGGCCTCGGCGTTGGTCGCCAACGGCGTCAAGCTGGTCGGCCGTTCGTTCAAGTACCATCGTCCGCGCGGCATCCTGACGGCGGGATCGGAAGAGCCGAATGCGCTGGTCGAATTGCGCAGCGGTGCCAGGCGCGAACCGAACACCAAGGCGACGACGGCGGTGCTCTATGACGGTCTAGAGGCCGCCAGCCAGAACCGCTGGCCGTCGCTGCGCCACGATTTTCTGTCGGTCAACCAGCTGTTTGCGCCGATCTTCGTCGCCGGCTTCTACTACAAGACCTTCATGTGGCCGGCAAAGTTCTGGGAAGCGGTCTACGAGCCGGCGATCCGCCGCGCCGCCGGTCTCGGCCGCACCGCCGGCATCGCCGATCCCGACCATTACGACAAGGCGTGGGCGCACTGCGACGTGCTGATCGCAGGCTCCGGCCCGGCGGGACTGGCGGCAGCTTTGGCTGCCGGCCGCTGCGGCGCGCGCGTCATCCTCTGCGAAGAGGATTTTGCCCTCGGCGGCCGCCTGCTCGCCGATGGCGGCACGATCGACGGTCTGCCCGCTGCCGAATGGATCGCGCGCACGCTGGACGAGCTTGGCTCGATGCCCGATGTCCGCATCATGACGCGCACGACGCTGTTCGGCGTCTATGACGGCGGCACCTATGGCGCGATCGAGCGCGTCAACGACCATCGGTCGGTGCCGCCGGAGCACCAGGTGCGGCAACGGCTGTGGCGCATCGTGGCGAAGCGCAGCATTGTCGCGGCGGGCGCGATCGAGCGGCCGATCGTCTTTGCCGGCAACGACACGCCCGGCGTGATGATGGCGGCCGCCATGCGCAGCTATGTCGGCCGTTATGCAGCAACGCCAGCAAAACGCGTCGCGCTGTTCACCAACAACGAGGATGGCTGGCGCACGGTCGAGACGGCGCTCAGAACAGGGCTGCAGGTCGCGGCAGTGATCGACGCGCGGCCGGATGTCTCGCCGGCTCATCGCGCGCTTGCTTCCAAGAACGGCTTCGCGGTGCTCAACGGTTCGGTTACCGGCGTCGACGGCGGCAAGGACGGTGTCCGCAAGATTTCGGTCTCGCTGACCGGCGGCGCGCGCGCCGAGGTCGAGGCCGACGGGCTTGCCGTCTCCGGCGGCTGGAATCCTTCGGTCGGGCTGACCTCCTATCATCGCGGCCGGCCGAAATGGCGCGACGACATCGCCGCGTTCGTGCCGGACGGCGCGCCGCCCGGCATGGTCGCCGTAGGCGCCGCCAACGGCGCCTTCGGCCTCAGCGCTTGCCTGCGCGAAGGGTTTGAGGCCGGCGCCGCTGCCGCAAGCGATAGCGGGCGCGGCGGCACCGCAGGTTCAGCGCCGATCGCCGACGACGAGACCTTCTCGCTCACCCCGCTCTGGCATGTCGCCGGCAAGGGCAAGGCCTTCGTCGACCAGCAGCACGACGTCACCGCCTCCGATGTCGAACTGGCGCAGCGCGAAGGTTTCGAATCGGTCGAGCACCTCAAGCGCTACACCACACTCGGCATGGCGACCGACCAGGGCAAGACCTCCAACATTGCCGGCCTCGCCATCATGGCGGCGGTGAGCGGTAAATCGATCCCGGAAACCGGCACGACGATCTACCGTCCGCCTTACGTGCCAGTCGCCATCGGCGCTTTTGCCGGTCACCACCGCGACGAAAACTTCCACGCGACGCGGCTGACGCCGTCGCATCACTGGGCGGCGGAACAGGGTGCGGTCTTCGTCGACACCGGTTTATGGAAACGGGCGCAGTGGTATCCCCGCGCGGGCGAGAAGGACTGGCTGGAATCGGTCACCCGCGAGGTCAAAACGGTGCGCGGCGGCGTCGGCTTCTGCGATGTCTCGACGCTCGGCAAGATCGATGTGCACGGTCCCGACGCCGGCGCCTTCCTCGACCGCGTCTACATCAACAGTTTTTCGAACCTCGCCGTCGGCAAGGCGCGCTACGGGCTGATGCTGCGCGAAGACGGCATCGTCTACGACGACGGCACGACCTCGCGGCTGGCCGAGGATCACTATTTCCTCACCACCACCACCGCCAAGGCCGGGCTGGTGATGCAGCATCTCGAATTCTGCCGCCAGGTGCTGTTCCCCGAGCTCGACCTGCAGTTGACCTCGGTCTCCGACCAGTGGGCGCAATTCTCAATCGCGGGGCCGAAGACCCGTGACCTGCTTCGCGAAATTGTCGATCCCTTGGACGACCTGTCGAACGAAGGTTTTCCGTTCATGGGCGCGCGCGAAGTTGCCTTGCGCGGCGGCATCAAGGCCAGGCTGTTCCGCATTTCGTTCTCCGGCGAGATGGCGTTCGAGATCTCGGTGCCGGCGCGCTACGGCGAGGCGCTGGTGCGCAATCTGATGATCGCGGGAAAACCGTTCGGCGTGACACCCTATGGCACCGAGGCGCTCGGCGTGATGCGCGTCGAGAAGGGCCATGTCGCCGGGCCGGAGCTCAACGGCACCACGACCGCCGCCGATCTCGGCCTCGGCAAGATGATGTCGACCAAGAAGGATTTTATCGGCCGCGTCATGGCCGGGCGCGAGGCGCTGGTGGCGCCGGACCGGCAGGTGGTCGTCGGCATCAAGCCGACCGACAAGGCGCGGCGGCTGCGCTCCGGCGCGCATGTCATTCCGAAGGGCGAGATCCCCGGCCCCGGCAACGACCAGGGCTATGTCACCTCGGTCTGCTTCTCGCCGACACTCGACCAATGGATCGGGCTCGGGCTGGTCGAACGCGGCCGCGAGCGCATCGGCGAGATCGTGCGCGCGCACGACCCGCTGCGCGGCGAGGAGTACGATGTCGAACTCTGCAATCCCGTCTTCTACGATCCGGAAGGAGGGCGCCAGCGTGGCTGAGTTTTCCTGGGACGTCCGCAGCCCGCTGGACCGCGCGCTGGTCGCCGGCCCTTATGGCGCGCAAGGCGAAGCCGGCGTGGCGCTGACCGAGATCCGAAATTTCGACCTCGTGCAGATCATGGCGCGGCGCGGCAAGGCCGCCGACATGGCCAGGGCCTCGAAGGCTCGCTTCGGCGCGGCGACGCCGGAAACGCCGAAGGCGGTCGGCACCGCCGACGCGACGCTGATCTGGTCCGGACCGGATCAGTTTTTCGTGCTGTCGAAGGGCGGCAGGCACGGGATTGAGGCGCTTGCCTCGGTCTTTGCCGGTTCGGCTGCGCTTTCCGACCAGTCGCATGCGCGCGTGCTGATCAGCGTATCCGGGCAGAGAGCGCGCGCAATGCTCGCCAAGCTATCGTCGATTGATCTGCATCCCTATGTGTTTGCGATTGGCTCCGCTGCTGCAACCTCGATGGATCACACCAGCGTCACGCTGTGGCGGGGTGGTGATCGCGGCGGACAGGCGGTGTTCAACCTGCTGGTGTTTTCGACCTTCGCCGAAAGTCTCTGGCACACCATTCTCGATTCGGCTGCGGAGTATGGCGTTACGATCGCGCATTCCGAGGAACTGGTGTAGCGCATGTGCGCGCACTCTCCTTCTCCCCCTGTGGGAGAAGGTGGATCGGCGCGTTAGCGCCGAGACGGATCAGAGGTGCGCGACGGAGTGAGACGCCGGCGTTCCTTCGCGCACCCCTCATCCGTCGTCTTCGGCGACACCTTCTCCCACAGGGGGAGAAGGAGGAGCCGGCGCCATCTCCACCTTGCCAAATCCAACCCCGCTGCTATTCTTGCTGCTAAACTAATTTCACACACAGGCAAACTTGTTGCTCGAAACATAGGGTCGAGATGAGCCAGTCGCCCTACCCCGCCGTCGCCTCCGGGCCGCCCCGACCGAGCCTCATCCTGAGGCCTGGCCAGATCGCGCTGCCGTCCGGCATCGAGCGCTACACCGTGCAGGGCAATGGCGCCGTGCTGCTCGACGTCGAGGCCGGCGATACGGTCAGCGTGCGCAATATCGAAGGCGGACAGGCCTGCGAGTTGTTGGCCTGGGGCAAGGACGGCGTCACCGATCCCGGCATTTTCGGCGAGGCCGCAAACAGCAACGCCGCCGGCATCAAGGCGCTGCTGGCGGATGGCGACGACAGCTTGTCGGCGCTGCGTCTCGGCCTGCAACGCCGCCAAGTTCAGCTTGAGCAACCGAAGGCCGTGCGCGTCTTCGGCGCTACGACGCCGGCCGGCACCGAGCAAGGCTTCGCCGTGCAGCGCGATGGCGCGATGCTGATCGCCGCACCCGGCGGACCGATGCTGGTCGACGGCCACGACACAGCGACGCCGCTTACCGTCACCGTGCGGCGCAACACCATTCGGCTGAAGACCAGGTCGCAACTCCCCGATCCGCTCGCCGATCCTGTGCTCGATCTGCGTGTCCATTCGGCGACCGCCGAAGCCTATTTCGTCAAGGCCGGCGACTATCTGCAGATCATCGATGTCGATGGCCGGCAGTGCACCGACTTCCAGTGTTTTTCAGCGCGCAAGCTGGACAAGGGCCGCGATCATCCGCTCGACGTGACGACGACGCGCACGCTGATGGGCGCCGCCTATCCGATGCCCGGCCTGCATTCGAAATATTACGACCAGGACATGGAGCCGCTGGTCGAGGTGGTGCAGGACACTTGCGGGCGGCACGACGCCTTCGCGCTCGCCTGTGCTGCCAAATATTACGACGACATCGGCTATCCCGGACACACCAACTGCTCGGAGAATTTCAACAAGGCGCTCTCGGACAAGGGCGTCACGCCCCGCGCCGGCTGGATGGCGATCAACTTCTTCTTCAACACGGCGATCGACGCGCATGGCGTGATGGTCTCGGACGAGCCGTGGTCGCGGCCGGGCGACTATGTGCTCTTGCGCGCGCTGACCGACATCGTCTGCGTCTCCTCCGCCTGTCCCGACGACACCACGCCCGCCAATGGCTGGGACCTCACCGACATCCATGTTCGCACCTATTCCGGCCAGCACAAATTCTCGCGCGCGATCGCCAGACGCATGACGCCCGATTCGGAACCGAAAATGACCCGTGAGACAGCCTTTCATTCGAGCTTTGCCAAGCACACGCGCGACTTCGCCGAGTACAGGGGCTACTGGCTGGCCAACTCCTTCGCCAAGGAGGGCGCCATCGCCGAGTACTGGGCCTGCCGGCGGGCGGCGGTGATCATGGACCTGTCGCCGCTGCGCAAGTTCGAGGTCACCGGACCGGATTCGGAAGCGCTGCTGCAGTACACGCTGACCCGCGACGTCAAGAAGCTCGGCGTCGGCCAGATCGTCTATTCGGCGATGTGCTACGAGCATGGCGGCATGATCGACGATGGCACGCTGCTGAGGCTCGGCAAGGACAATTTCCGCTGGGTCGGCGGCGACGACCTGTCCGGCGAATGGCTGCGCGAGACCGCCAGGAAACTCGGCCTCAACGTGCTGGTGCGCTCGTCCACCGACCAGATGCACAACATCGCCGTGCAGGGGCCGAAGAGCCGCGACATCCTCAAGGAGGTCGTATGGACCTCGCCGCTGCAGCCATCGATCAGCGAGCTCGAATGGTTCCGCTTCGCGGTCGCCCGCATCGGCGGCGGCAACGGCGTTCCGGTGGTCGTCTCGCGCACCGGCTATACGGGCGAGCTCGGCTACGAGATCTGGTGCCATCCGCGCGACGCCGAAAAAGTGTTCGACGCGATCTGGGAGGCCGGCCAGCCGCATGGGCTGAAGCCGATGGGCCTGCAGGCGCTGGACATGGTGCGCATCGAGGCCGGGCTGATCTTCGCCGGCTACGAGTTCTCCGACCAGACCGATCCGTTCGAGGCTGGCATCGGCTTCACCGTGCCGCTGAAGACCAAGACCGACGACTTCATCGGCCGCGACGCGCTGATAAGGCGCAAGGAACATCCGCAGACGAAACTGGTCGGCCTTGACATCGATGCGAACATCCCTGTCGGCCACGGCGACTGCGTCCATGTCGGCCGCGCCCAGATCGGCGTCGTCACCTCCGGCATGCGCTCTCCGCTGCTCGGCAAGACCATCGCCCTGGCGCGGCTCGACGTCACCCATGCCGACATCGGCACGGAGGTCGAGGTCGGCAAGCTCGACGGCCAGGCCAAGCGGCTGCCGGCGCGAGTCGTGGCCTTCGCGCATTACGACCCGCAAAAGACGAAACCGCGGTCCTGACGGCCGCCTCCAAGGCCTCATCCGACCGTCTTGATGGCGGCCGCAGTGGCGTCCGTGCCATGTTTCGCAAGCGTGATGTGCACGGCGCCACAAAACGCTTGACGTGAAAGCGCGTCGGATCAATCTTCACTGTTAAGAAAAAAATGCGACTGAGTGGAAACACTACAGCCGTTCGAAATGAGGCCGGGGGGGAAGCTTCGCGCAGCCGAGGCACACCGGCGGGGAACAGCAAAAAAAGGGGAATTCATACATATGAGCACAATGAGCACGGTCCTGGAGCAGCCTGCGGAAGGCAAGCTGCTCAGGCATATCGACTGGCGTGGCGCCTTCTGGGTGGCAAGCGGCGTTCCCGCCCTCGTCCTGTTCTCCATCGGCGGCATTGCCGGCACGACCGGAACGCTGGCTTTCGTGATCTGGACGGTGTCCATGATCATGGGCTTCCTGCAGTCGTTCACCTATGCCGAAATCGCCGGCCTGTTCCCGAACAAGTCCGGCGGCGCCTCGATCTACGGCGCCACCGCCTGGCTGCGTTACTCGAAATTCATCGCGCCGCTGTCGGTGTGGTGCAACTGGTTCGCCTGGTCGCCGGTGCTGTCGCTCGGCTGCTCGATCGCCGCCGCCTATATCCTCAACGCGCTGGCGCCGATCCCGGTCTTCAGCGAGACCTCGCCGGAAGTGGTCGCCTATATCGCCGCGCATGCCGGCACGGCGCCCGCCGATGCCATCGCGGCGGTGGCCGCCGCCGCGACGCCGGCGATCCGCACCTGGTCGCTGTGGGGCCATACGCTGGGTCCGGTGTCCTTCACCTTCAACGCGACCTTCTTCATCGGCGCGGTGCTGATGCTGATGATCTTCTCGATCCAGCATCGCGGCATCCTCGGCACGGCCAATGTGCAGAAATATATCGGCCTTTTGGTCATCATCCCGATGCTGATCGTCGGCGTGGTGCCGATCTTCACCGGCCAGATCAACTGGGCGAACTTCTCGCCGCTGGTGCCGCTGGCGGCCGCCTACGCGCCCGACCCGGGAGCCTGGAACATCGCCGGCTGGACGCTGGTGCTGGGCGGCATGTTCATCGCCGCCTGGTCGACCTACGGCTTCGAGACCGCCGTCTGCTACACGTCCGAGTTCAAGAACCCCGGCACCGACACGTTCAAGGCGATCTTCTATTCCGGCCTGCTCTGCATGCTGCTGTTCATCCTGGTGCCGTTCACCTTCCAGGGCGTGCTCGGCCTCAACGGCATGCTGGCGACGCCGATCGTCGACGGGTCCGGTGTCGCCGATGCGCTGGCCGGCATGGTCGGCGGCGGCAGGATCATCCACAGCCTGCTGGTCATGCTGATGATCCTGGCGCTGGTGCTCTGCATCATGACGGCGATGGCCGGCTCCTCGCGCACGCTCTACCAGGGCTCGGTCGACGGCTGGCTGCCGCGCTACCTCAGCCACGTCAACGAGCACGGCGCGCCGACGCGGGCGATGTGGACCGACCTCGTCTTCAACCTGATCGTGCTGGCAATCGCCTCGGCCGACGCGACGAGCTTCTTCTTCATCCTCGCCGTGTCGAACTGCGGCTACATCATCTTCAACTTCCTCAACCTCAACGCCGGCTGGATCCACCGCATCGACAACGGCCATATCGCGCGGCCGTGGCGGGCGCCGACCTGGCTGCTCGGCATCGGCGCGATCTTCGCCTATGTCAACGCGGTCTTCATGGGCGCCGGCGCCAAGGTGTGGAACCCGATGGCGCTGTGGGCGGGCCTGATCACCGCGGCTTTGATCATCCCGGTGTTCTGCTTCCGCCACTACATCCAGGACGGCGGCAAGTTCCCCGACCATATGCTGGCCGACCTCGGCATGGCGGGAGCCGACCTCTCGGTCAAGAAGGCGGGCGCCCTGCCCTATCTGACGCTGATCGCCGGCGTGGCGGTGATGCTGATCGCCAACTGGCTGTTCGTCATCTGACGCAGCGACCTGAGAACAAGATCGGGCGCGCCTCGGCGCGCCCGATCTCTTTTGTCCAACGGCCTCTCGTCAGCCAGCCTTGCGGACCGTCGTCTCCTCGAAGAACCGGTTCGACGGCCGCTTCAGGCCGAGATTCTCGCGCAGCGTCGATCCCTCATACTCGCGCCTGAAGATGCCGCGCCCCTGCAATTCGCTTCACACTTTCCTGGAATTGCACTAGCGCGCCGACCCGCGATGCAGATCGTCCGCCACCCGTGACCATGGCGGACGATCCGAGGTTGCCACCACCTATTCCGCGGCCAGCGCCAGTTGCGGCTCTTCGTTGTTCTGCACCAGTTCGGACTCGGGCCTCTTGCCCTCGACCCCGGCCTTCTTGCGCTCGCGGCCGAAGAACAGCGCGTAGCCTGCCGGCAGCACCAGGATGGTGAGCACGGTGGCGACGAGGATGCCGCCCATCATGGCGTAGGCCAGCGGCCCCCAGAACACGGCGCGCGAGATCGGGATCAGCGCCAGCACCGCGGTCAGCGCCGTCAGCATGATCGGCCGGAAGCGGCGCACGGCAGCGCCGATGATGGCCTCGGATCGCTCCATGCCGACAGCGATGTCCTGGTCGATCTGATCGACGAGGATAATCGAGTTGCGCATGATAATGCCGAGCAGCGCGATCACGCCGAGGATGGCGACGAAGCCGAACGGCGCCCCGCTGATCAGCAGGGCCGCGGCAGCACCGATGATGCCGAGCGGACCGGTCGCCAGTACCAGCATCGCCTTGCCGAAATGCTGCAGCTGGATCATCAGCAGCACGACGATGACGGCCAGCATGATCGGCGCCTTGGCGGCGATCGAGGCCTGGCTTTCGGCCGAATCCTCGGCGCCGCCCTGGATCTCGACCTTGTAGCCGGGCGCCAGTCCTGCGCGCAGGTCCTTCATGTCGTTGTACATCTTGGTGACGACGTCGTTCGACTGCACGCCGTCCGGCAGGGTGCCGCGAACAGTGATGGTCGGCAGGCGGTCGCGCCGCCACTCGATGCCCTGCTCAAGCACCGGAACGACCTTGGCCACCTGCGACAGCGGCACGAAGCCGCCGAAATCGGTCGGGATATAGACGGAATCGACCGAGGACAGCAGCTTGCGGCTCGCTTCCGGCTCGCGGGCGACGATCGACACCGTCTCCTCGCCGTCGCGGAAATCGTCGAGCGGCGCGCCGGACATGGTGGCCTGCAGCATCTGGCGGATACGCTGCGAGGTGACGCCGAGCGCGCGGGCGCGATCCTGGTCGATGACCAGCTTCATCGCCGGCACCGGCTCCAGCCAGTCGTCATGGACGGCGCCGAGCAGTGGGTTGGCCTGGAACTTCGCCTTCACCTCGTCGGCGATGCGGCGCACCTCCTGGCGGTCCGGACCCATGACCCGCATCTGCACTGGCCAGCCGGTGGGCGGGCCGAGGAACAGGCGATCGACCTTGGAACGGATCGAGGGGAAATCCTCGGCCAGGACGGTCCGCAGCTTGACGATCAGTCGCTCGCGCGCCGGCTCGTCCTTGGCCATCACCAGGAGCTGGGCGAAGTTGGGATTCCTGAGCTGCTGGTCGAGCGGCAGGAAGAAGCGCGGCGCGCCCTCGCCGATATAGGTGGCGATGAAGCGCTTGTCCGGATCGTCCATCATCTTGCCTTCGAGCGCCTTGGCCTGCGTCTCGACCTCCTTGATCGAGGTGCCTTCCGGCAGCCAGAGGTCGACGAGGATCTCCGGCCGCGAGGACTGCGGGAAGAAGTTCTGCGGAATGAACTGGAACGCCCACAGGCTGGTGGCGAAGGTGACCAGCGTCATCACCAGCACGATGATGCGATGGCGCACGGCCCAGCCGACAGTGGCGCGCAGCCGGCGGTAGAAGCGCGTGTCGAAGACGTCGTGATGGCTGCCGGCATGCTTGCGCTGCTTCAGGATCATGTGGCCGAGCCATGGCGTGAAATAGACTGCCACGAACCAGGACACGACCAGCGCGATGCCGACGACATAGAACAGGGTGCGCACATATTCGCCGGCGGTCGAGGCGGCGAAGCCGACCGGGATGAAGCCGGCGGTGGTGATCAGCGTGCCGGTCAGCATCGGGAAGGCGGTCGAAGAATAGGCGAAGCTCGCCGCCTCGATCTTGACCAGCCCCTCCTCCAGCTTTCGCTCCATCATCTCGACGACGATCATGGCGTCGTCGACGAGCAGGCCGAGCGCGATGATCAGCGCGCCCAGCGAAATGCGCTGCAGGTCGATGCCGAGCTCGTACATGATGGCAAAAGTGGCGGCGAGCACCAGCGGGATGGCGATGGCTATGACCAGGCCGGAACGCCAGCCGATCGACAGCAGCGAGACGGCAAGCACGATAAGCAGCGCCTCACCCAGCGCCTCCATGAACTCCTTCACGGCATCGCGGACGACTTCCGGCTGGTCGGAGATCTGGTCAACCGCGACGCCGTAGGGCAGGCCTTCCTCGAAGCGCTGGTAGGTCGCCTCGACATCCTTGCCGACGTCGGTGACGTTGAAGCCCTTGGCCATGACGACGCCGAGCTGGACGCTCTCATGGCCGTTGAAGCGGTACTTGCGCTGGAACGGATCCTCCAGCCCCGAAGAGACGGTGGCGATGTCGCCGAGCCGCGTCACCTGACCGCCGGCGCGCAGGCGCAGTTCCCTGATGTCGGCGGCCCTGGTGAGGTCGCCCTCGACCGAGATGCGCACCGAGCGCTGTCCGGTGTCGACCGAGCCCGCCGGATCGACATTGTTCTGGCCCTTGATCGCGTTCTGCAGGTCGGTCAGCGTCAGGCCGCGCTCGGCCAGCGCCTTCGACGAGACGTCGATATAGATCTTCTCGGGCTGGTCGCCGATGATGACGGCCTTCTCGACGCCCGGCGTTGTCAACAGCATATCGCGCGCCTGGATGGCGAACTTCTTCAGCTCCGGATAGCTGTAGCCGTTGCCGCTGATCGAATGCAGCGTGATGAAGGTGTCGCCGAACTCGTCGTTGAAATACGGACCGAGCAGCCCCTGCGGCAGGTCGCTGGCGATGTCGCCGACCTTCTTGCGCACCTGGTAGAACGCGTCCTTCACCTGCTCGGCATTGGTGTCGCCTTTCACCTGCAGGGTGATGATGGCGCTGCCGGCGCGCGTATAGGAGCGCACGAAATCGAGATGCGGCGTTTCCTGCAGCTTGCGCTCGATCTTGTTGACGACCTGGTCCTCCATCTCCTGGATCGAGGCGCCCGGCCAGACGGCCTGGACGACCATGACGCGGAAGGTGAAGTCGGGATCTTCCTTCTGGCCCATGCGCATCAGGCCGAGCGCGCCGGCAAGGATGATCAGGCCGAACAGGAAGCGCGCGATGCTGGGGTGGCCGATCGCCCAGCGCGAAAGATTGAAGGGCCGCTTCTCAGTGCTGTCGGTGGTCATCGGCGTCAGTCCATTCCGATTGATCGGCAAGGCACGCATCTGCGCGTGCTCACGATATTTCCGATGCTGGCTTCCGGGCGGCGAGGCTTTCCGAGGCGGAGAGACACTCGTCGCGGTGGGACGCGAGGATCGATGTGGGGGTTACATCAACCTGACGTCTCGACAGCCGGGCGCTCGCCGCCCGGAAACCATGGTCCACTCGCCCGAGCGAGCGGCGTTTTCATTCGCCTGGCTTCAGCGCAGGCTGCTGGTGATGTCGGCTTTGCCTTCGGCCGACGCCGACTGCTGCGCCGCGTCGCCGGAGAGCTTGACCTTGAGGTTCTCGGTCATGAACTGCGTGCCGGCGGCGACCACGACGTCGCCCTGCTTCAACCCGTCCGCGACATTGACGCCGTCCACCGTGAAGTCGCCGACCTTGACCGGGCGCGGATGAACCGTCTCGCTGGTGCGGTCGACGGTCCAGACGATCTTCTGGCCGTCCTTCTCGGCGAGCGCGCTGAGCGGAATCGACACCATTTGCTTTCGGCTCGCCACCGAGGCTTCGATGTTGGCGGTCATGCCGAGCAGCACGCGTGGATCGTTGGGCAGCGAGACGCGAACGGCGAAGGTGCGCGACTGCGGATCGGCGCTGCCGGCGACCTCGCGGACCTTGCCGGCCAGCGTCAGCGCGTCGTCGGACCAGAAGCCCGCCTTGACCTCCTTGCCCGGCCGGAACTCGGCGATATCCATTTCAGGAACGGCGATCAGCACCTCCTTCTCGCCATCGACGGCAACGGTCATCACCGGCGTTCCAGCGCCGACCACCTGGCCGATATCGGCGCTGATGGCGGTGACAATGCCATCCTCGTTCGCCTTGAGATCGGTGTAGCCGACCTGGTTCTTCGCCTGGGCAAGCGTCGAGCGGGCGGCGTCACGCGTCGCCACGGCCTGAGCATAGGTTAGCGTCGCCTGATCGAGCTGCGACTTCGAGGCGAAGCTCTTGGCGTAGAGCTGCTCGGCGCGCTTCTTTGCCAGATCCACCGTTTCGACCTGCCGCTCGGCGGCATCGAGGTTCGCCGCCGCGCTCCTGACCGACAAATCGTAATCGGAGGGATCGATGCGGGCGAGCACGTCGCCCGAATTCACATGCTGGCCGATATCGACGAGGCGCTCGGTGACCTTGCCGGCGACGCGGAAGCCGAGGTTCATCTCGGTGCGGGCGCGCACCGAGCCGGAATAGTCGAGCTCGCGGGTGGTCTGGGCCTCACCGATCTCGACCACCTTGACTGGCCGGATGATCTCCTTGACCTCGGCCTTCTCTTGGCTGCAGCCGGCGAGCTCGAGAGCGGCGACGATCAGGCCGGCGATCGGCAGCCCGCGGATAATGGAATTGGACAAAGACACCTTAGCACTCCTGACTGGAGATAACTTGTCGACCGGCGCCCGGCGGGCGGCGGCTATTTCAAGGCTCGGATCGCGTAATCGATGAGATCGTCGGGCATCGCCCGGTTGGTCTTGGCAAGGCACTGCGCCACCATCTGCGGATGGCAAAGGATGACGGTGGCGGCCCCGAAGCAGCGCGACGCGATCACCGGATCCTGGTCCCTGAACTCGCCGGCTTCGATGCCCTGGCGGATCACCTCGGCGAACAGATCGTGGATGCTGTCGACATGCTTGTCGATGACACCCCAGTCGCGCTCGAGCGCGACGATGACCATCTCATGCACCTTCTGGTCATCGAGCATGACTTCCATGGTCATCTTGTACTGCGCATGCACGTAGCGGCGCAGCCGCTCCTCGGCGCTGAGCGGCAAGCGCGAAATCTCGTAGGCCATCTTGTAGCTGGCGCCGAGCATGCGGCCGCAGACGGCCTGGTGGATTTCGACCTTGGAGGCAAAGAAACGATAGATGTTGGCCGGCGACATGCCGAGCTCGCGGGCGATGTCGGCGACATTGGTCTTGCCGTAGCCGTAGTGCCGGAACAGGCGTTCGGCGCAATCGAGGATGCGCGTCACATTTTCCTGGCGGGCGGGGTCGGCCACGATGTTGGCGGCTTCGGACATTAGCTCTCTGTCAAATAACGAGTGACGAATTTCAATTTTCATCACTCGTAAATCGAAACGAGCGCGATGTCAACGCGGATTCGACGTACGCGTATAATTGGTGACAGATGGTGACAGTGAGGAAAGGTTGAACCCGACGAATGAGTTCGTCTTCCTAGGGCGAAGCAAGGAGCGAAGCGACGCGGCGCAGACCCTGGGATCAATGCCGTGACGTCGGCCAAAGAATAAAGTCGGATCAAGCAGATAGCTTGCCAGCGGCGCCATTCGTGCAGGGCTATTCTCGACCGCCGCAGCACGGCCGCAAGATCACGGCATGGACCCCAGGGTTTCCGCAACGTCGCTCCGCGACTGCTTCACCCTAGGATGACGAACTCAGAGGCCCTTCGCCATTTCCCGCAGCCGGAACTTCTGGATCTTCCCGGTCGATGTCTTCGGGATTTCCGCAAACACCACTGCCTTCGGCACCTTGAAGCGGGCGATCAAAGTGCGGCAATGGTCGATGATCTCGGCCTCGGTCGCGCTCTTGCCGGGCTTCAGCTCGACATAGGCGACCGGCACCTCGCCCCATTTGTCATCGGACTTCGCAACGACGCCGCAGGAGGCGACGGCGGCATGTTTGTAGAGCGCGTCCTCGACCTCGATCGAGGAGATGTTCTCGCCGCCGGAAATGATGATGTCCTTGGAGCGATCCTTGAGCTGGATGTAGCCGTCCGGATGCATGACGCCGAGATCGCCTGAGTGGAACCAGCCGCCGGCGAAGGCCTCGTCAGTCGCCTTCCTGTTCTTCAGATAGCCCTTCATGACGATGTTGCCGCGGAACATGACCTCGCCGATGGTCTCGCCGTCGGCCGGGGTTTCCGTCATCGTCTGGGGATCCATCACAGTCAGGCCTTCGAGCGAAGCATAGCGCACGCCCTGGCGCGCCTTCTTCGCCGTGCGCGGTCCCTTCTCCAGTTCGTCCCACTCATTGTGCCATTCGTTGACGACAGCCGGCCCGTAGGTCTCGGTCAGGCCGTAGAGATGGGTGACGGCGAAGCCGGCATCGGCCATGCCTGACAGCACGGCCTCCGGCGGCGGCGCGGCCGCCGTGTTGAAGGTGACGGTTTGCGGAAACTGCCGCTTGTCCTCGTCCCTGGCGTTGATCAGCACCGACATCACGATCGGCGCGCCGCACAGATGGGTGACGCCGTGATCGGCAATGGCGTCGTAGATCGGCTTCGGCCGCACCCAGCGCAGGCAGACATGGGTGCCGGCCTGAACGGCCAGCGTCCACGGGAAACACCAGCCGTTGCAGTGGAACATCGGCAGCGTCCACAGATAGACCGCGTGCTTGGCCATGCCGGCATGGATGGTGTTGGTGTAGGCCATCAGCGCTGCGCCGCGATGGTGGTAGACGACGCCTTTGGGATTGCCCGTGGTGCCCGATGTGTAGTTGAGCGAGATGGCGTCCCACTCGTCATCCGGCATCGACCAGGCGAAAGCCTCATCGCCGCCCGCGACGAACTCCTCATAGTCGAGCGTGCCGATCCGCTCGCCCTTCGGATAGGGCGCGTCGGCGGCGTAATCGGGATCGTCATAATCGATGACCAATGGCTTGGCCTTGGCCAATGCCAACGCCTGGCTGACCACGCCGGAGAATTCGCGATCGACGATCAGGACCTTGGTCTCGGCGTGGTCGAGTTGGAATGCAATGACGGCGGCGTCGAGCCTCGTGTTCAGCGAATGCAGCACCGCCCTGGTCATCGGCACGCCGAAATGCGCCTCCAGCATCGGTGGCGTGTTCGACAGCATCACCGTCACCGTATCGCCCTTGCCGATGCCGCGCTTGGCCAGCGCCGAAGCGAGTCTCAGCGAGCGCCGCCAGAAATCGCGATAGGTGATGCGCTGATTGCCATGGATGATGGCGACATGATCGGGATAGGTTTTTGCCGCCCGCTCAAGATAGGTGAGCGGCGTCAGCGGCTGATGGTTGGCGGCGTTCCTGTCGAGATCCTGTTCATAGGGATTGCTCATCCCGTCCTCCCGCTGCGCAAGCTGTAATGTTGCATGATCGACTTCTAATCACAGGCTCCGCGCTTCGTCACCACCAACGATGCCACGACAGGGGGCATTTGGCACAATGGTGATCTAGATTCAGCCGGCGAAAGGGAAACGCATACCTCCACTCGGTTTGACTTTTGTCGAGAGCCGTGAATAATGTCAGCGAGGAGATGGCATGGCAATCCGACCGGCAGAACAGCTTATCCACAAGGCCGCCTGGCTTTACTATGCGCATGGCCTGCGCCAGGACGAAGTGGCGAACCAGCTGAAGATTTCACGCGCGTCGGTCGCCATGTATCTGCGCAAGGCGCGCGAGACCGGCATCGTCAACATCTCGACCTCGACCCAGCTGTTCACCGATGACGTCATGGCGCGGAAGCTGGAAGACGCGCTGGAGCTCGACGCCGTCTGGATCGCGCCGGAAAACGCCTATGTCGTCGATCCGTCGACCGACATCGCGGTGCTGGCGGCCAGCGTCTTTCTCGAGCTGGTGAAAAAGGGCGACCGCATCGGCGTCGCCTGGGGCCGCACCGTCTACACCATCGCCGACATCATGTCCTTCGCCGACCTGCAGGACGTGACCGTGGTGCAGCTCTGCGGCAACCTCGGCGCGCCCTACTCCTACCGGCCCGACCAGTGCACGATGGAGATCGCGCGGCGGCTCAATGCCAAGGGGCTGAACTTCTACGCGCCGCTGGTGCTGTCGACGGAAGATCTGGCGCGCGCCCTGCGCGCCGAGCCTGTGATCCGCGAACAACTGGCCGGCATCAGCGATTGCAGCCTCGCGCTGTTTTCCGTCGGCACCGTCGACGCCGACAGCCATGTCGTCAAATGCGGCGCGCTGACGGTGAGCGAAATGGAAATGCTGCGCAACGCCGGCGCCGCCGGCGTGATCGCCGGACAGATCATCGACGCCGGCGGCAAGGCGCTCGACTGCAGCTACAACCGCCGGGTCATCTCCGCCGAGCTCGGCTCGCTCGGCGCCATCGAAAAGCGGCTGATGGTGGTGCAGGAGGACAGCAAATTCGAGCCGCTGCTTGCCGCGCTCGCCGGCGGACTCTGCACGCATCTGGTGGTCGGCGCGCGCATGGCGCAGCGGCTGCTGGACCATGCCCGAGCGGTGACCAAGAAGGCTTCCTAGACAAACAATCCTCGCCGCCGGCGCATTGTCATCAAAGCGTCGCGGCATTCCTGTTCACAGCAATCAAAGACATGAAAGCGGACGAAGCGAAATGAAGAACCTGTGGAATGACGGCGACGCGGAAAAGATGGTTGCCGACTATGCCAAGAAGGGCGTCGGCCGCGACCTCGCGCTGCGCGTCTATACGACCCGGCTGCTCGGCGGCGAGCCGCGGCTGGTGCTGCATGGCGGCGGCAACACGTCGTGCAAGATCAAAGCCACGGATCTCGTCGGCGACGAGTGGGACGTGCTCTGCGTCAAGGGCAGCGGCTGGGACATGGCCGTCATCGAGCCGCAAGGCCTGCCGGCGGTTAAGATGGGCGCGCTGCTCAAGGCGCGCGCGCTGGAGAGGCTCTCCGACGAAGACATGGTGGCGCTGCAGCGCGCCAACCTCATCGACCCCGGCTCGCCCAATCCCTCGGTCGAAACGCTGCTGCACGCCTTCCTGCCGCACAAATTCGTAGACCACACGCATTCGACCGCCGTCCTCGCCATTGTCGACCAGGAAGACAGCAAGGCGCTGGTTGGAAAAGTGTTCGGCGAAAAGATGGGCTACGTGCCCTACATCATGCCGGGCTTCGACCTGGCGAAGGCGGCGGGCGACGTTTTCGATGCCGACCCCAGCGTCGAGGGCCTGATCCTCGACAAGCACGGCATCTTCACCTTCGGCGACGATGCCAGACAGGCCTACGACCGGATGATCCATCATGTGACCGTCGCCGAGGAGTATGTCGCGAAGAACGGCAAGCCGAAGACGGCAAAGGCGGCCCTGCCGGCTCGACTTGCCAAGCCGGCCGACATCGCGCCCGCGCTGCGCGGCGCGGTGGCGGTGGCGCGCGGCGAAGGCCGCTTCGATCGCATGATCAGCGACTTCCGCACCTCCGATGCGATCGTCGATTTCATCAATTCGGCTGACATCGCCGACTATGCCGGGCGCGGTGTCTCGACGCCGGATCTCTCGATCCGCATCAAGACCGGTCCGATGGCGGTGCCGGCGCCGGACGCCGACAAGATCGGCGACTACAAGGCGGTCGTCCGCGGCCATGTCGAGACCTTCGCCAAGGACTATCGCGCCTATTTCGAGACCAATGACGCACTGGACGACGTCAAGCGGACCATGCTCGATCCGATGCCGCGCCTGACCTTGGTGCCAGGCCTCGGCATGTTCGGCCACGGCCGCACGCTGAAGGAGGCCAGGATCGCCTCCGACGTCGGCGAGATGTGGATCGAGGCGGTGCGCGGCGCCGAGGCCGTCGGCCATTTCCACCCGCTGTCCAAGGCCGATCTCTTCCCGCTCGAATACTGGTCGCTGGAACAGGCCAAGCTCGCCTCCAACAAGCCGAAGCCGCTGACCGGCCAGGTGGTGCTGGTGACCGGCGGCGCCGGCGCGATCGGCGCGGCGACGGCGAAGCTGTTCGCCGACAATGGCGCACATGCCGTCATCGTCGACCTCGATGCGGCCAAGGCCGCGGAAGCGGCGAAGAGGGCCGGCAACGGCTCGATCGGCGTCGGCGCCGACATCACCAATCCGGCCGAACTGCGTGCCGCCTTCGACCGGGCAGTCGCCGTCTATGGCGGCCTCGACATCCTCGTCTCCAATGCGGGCGCGGCCTGGGAAGGCCGCATCGGCGAGCTCGACGACGCTACGCTGCGCAAGAGCTTCGAGCTCAATTTCTTCGCCCACCAGTCGGCGGCGCAGAACGCCGTGCGCATCATGCTGGAACAGGGCACCGGCGGCGTGCTTTTGTTCAACACGTCCAAGCAGGCGATCAACCCGGGGCCGAAGTTCGGCGCCTATGGCATACCGAAGGCGGCGACGCTGTTTTTGTCGAGGCAATATGCGCTGGACTACGGCGCGCAGGGCATCCGCTCGAACGCAGTCAATGCCGACCGCATCCGCTCGGGTCTGTTGACCGACGCCATGATCGCCAGCCGCTCGGGCGCGCGCGGCGTGTCGGAGAAGGAATACATGTCCGGCAATCTGCTCGGCCAGGAAGTGACGGCCGAGGACGTGGCGCAGGCCTTCCTGCACCAGGCGCTGGCCGATCGAACCACCGCCGATGTGACGACGGTCGACGGCGGCAACATCGCCGCGGCGCTGCGGTAGGCAACCTGCCATGGACCCCTACTGTCATGCAGGGGTTCATAGGGGAACGCTGGCGCCGCCCCTCATCCGCCTGCCGGTGTCCTCTCCACGTATAGTGACGGGGAGAGGGACGCTGTCGCCGACGGTTTCGCCAATCACCAGTTGAGGGGCGGCAGCGACTTTAGCGACCTCGCCACCACGACTTGAAAACTGTCGTCGTCGGAAGCGATTGCCGAAATTCCGCTTCAATCTATTCCTTGAACCGCTTGCAAGGTGGAGACGTTCATGGCCGCGAACAGACTGCGTATTGCCGTGCTCTTTGGCGGGCGTTCGGCCGAGCATGACGTTTCGATGCTTTCGGCGACCAATGTCATGCGCGCGCTGGCGCCGGCGAAATATGATGCGGTTCCGATCTTCGTCAGCCGCGAAGGAAAATGGCTGCTCAGCCGTTTCGAGGACGGCACGCTGTCGGCACCTTCGGGCGACACGGAGATTTGCCTGGTGCCGGGCGGACACGGGCGGATGCTGGCGATCCCGGCCGAGGGCGCGCCCTACGCGCTGCCAGATATCGATATCCTGTTTCCCGTCCTGCACGGCCTGCACGGCGAGGACGGCGCGGTGCAGGGGCTGGCGGAAGTGGCGCAGGTGCCGCTCGCCGGCTGCGGCATCCTGGGCTCCGCGACTGCGCTCGACAAGGACATCGCCAAGCGGCTGCTGAAAGCTGCCGGCCTACCAGTCGCGCGGTCGGTTACCATCGTTCCCGACGCGACGCCCGCCTTTGCGGAAGTCGCGAGTGCGCTCGGGCTGCCGGTCTTCATCAAGCCGGCGCGCCAGGGCTCGTCGGTCGGCGTCAGCAAGGTCTCCAGCGAAAGCGATTACCAGACCGCACTCGCCGAAGGGTTCAAGCACGATGGCAAGCTGCTGGCGGAAGAGTTCATCCGCGGCCGCGAAATCGAATGCAGCGTGCTGGAGGACGCAAAGGGCGGATTGTTCGTCTCCCGCCCCGGCGAGATCGTGCCGGCCGAGAGCCATGGCTTCTACAGCTATGACGCCAAGTACATCGATAAGGATGGGGCGGCGCTGAAGGTGCCGGCCGAACTGCCGCTGGAGATCGAGCAAGCCATGCGCGACATGGCCGCAAAGGCCTTCCGCGCGCTCGGCTGCGACGCCATGGCCCGCGTCGATTTCTTCGTGACGCCGGGCATGGGCTTCGTCGTCAACGAGCTCAACACCATTCCCGGCTTCACCGACATCAGCATGTACGCCAAGGCGATGGCGGCGAGCGGCGTCAGCTATCCGGAAGTCATCGACCGGCTGGTGGCGCATGGGTTGGCGCGCGCCGGAAGAGTGGGCTGAGAGCGGGCTGCAAGCAGGAGAGCGGCCCTGGATGCCACTCTCTTCCGAGCACGAAAGAGGTCGCGTTGGCTAGAACGGTCTCAAGCAAGACGGTTTCTCCCCGTATAGTGACGGGGAGAAAGACAGCTTGTCCGAACCGGATAGATAGGTAACAGAATGGACCGATTGCATAGGTGACAGTTTTCTCCCTCGCCGGAGGACCCGGCGATGGTTTGGCGAGAGACTGGCATCATGGACGAGCGGCTTCGTTTTGTAGTGGATTGCCTTTCTGGCGAAGAGACGATGAGCGAGCTTTGTGCGGCCTACGGAATTTCGCGCAAGATCGGCTATAAATGGCTGGGTCGCTACCGGGAGTTTGGCCCGGAAGGTTTGCACGATCGGCCGCGAGCGCCGCTCAATCATGGCCGTGCGACAGCCCTTGATCTTGTCGAGCGGATCGTGGCGGCGAAGGAGACGCATCCGCTGTGGGGGCCCAAGAAGATCGTGGCGCGGCTCAAGCGCGCGGCTCCCGACTTGATCTGGCCGTCGGCCTCGACGGCAGGCGCTATCCTTGCACGGCATGGGCTTGTCAGCGCCCGCAAGCGGACCCGGCTGCGGGCCTGCGGCAATGGACCTTGGCCGGAGCCGCAAGGGCCGAACGCGGTGTGGACCGGCGATCACAAGGGCTGGTTCCGGACCCGTGACGGGTGGCGTTGCGAACCGTTGACGGTGATGGATGCGTCGAGCCGCTACTTGCTGGCGCTCGAAGCGACCGGCTCGACGGCGGATGCCGAGGCCTGGCCGGTATTCGAGCGGCTGTTTGAGGAGCATGGCCTGCCGGACCGGTTCCGAAGCGACAATGGCCCGCCCTTCGCGTCGGCCGGTGTCACCGGGCTGACACCGCTTGCGGTGCGCTTCATCAAACTCGGCATCGCCCTGGAGCGGATCGCGCCCGGCAAACCCCAGCAGAACGGGCGCCACGAGCGCTTTCATCTGACCCTGTTGCCGCTGGCCGAGGCACCGGAGGCCGACAGGGCGGCCCAGGGCCACGCCTTCGAGGCCTTCCGGCGCAGCTACAATGAAGAACGTCCCCATGAGGCGCTAGGCATGGACACTCCAGCCCAGCATTACAGATCCTCCCGGCGCGCCATGCCGACGATGCCGCCCGAGCCTGATTATCCGGCCGAGGCCGCGGTCCGTCATGTACGCCACAATGGCGAGATCAGGTGGAACGGCGGCTTCGTCTATGTCTCGCAGGCACTGGTTGGTGAAGCTGTCGCGGCCGCCCAAACCGAGGATGGTCAATGGGCTCTTTCCTTCCATGCACACCAGCTCGGCATCATCGACACAAGGCGTATGACGCCTGTCCGCTGCAGCGCCGCGCTAACCAATCCGCTTGGCGCTGCAGCGGACAAATAGGGGGAGAACTGTTACCTATGTATCCGGTTCAAACTGTTACCCATCTATCGGCTGGACACCTTCGCCGGCGATTTCGCCAACCATAAACGTTGCAGAAAATTGCGCTGCGGGCGCGGCCAGCTCTCTTCTCCCCGTTTACGGGGAGAAGGTGCCGGCAGGCGGATGAGGGGCGGCGCCAACGTTGCTAATGTCGCCAAAAGCGTGCAGCAGTTGGGAGTCGGAAGCGCGTCGCATCAATGCCATCAGAGGCGACGCGCCTAGACCAGAACTACTTGGCGTTCGGGTTCGGCATCCAGGCCGGCATGGCGACATCGGCATGGGCGAACTGCGGCAGCTTGGCCGACAGGTCCTCCATGTTCTTGATGTCCTTGTCGACGAGCTCCTTCTGGGTGATCAGCGTCGGCGGCACGATGACGTTGTGGCCGGGATCCTCGCCGGCGAGCAGTTGCGCCAGCGCGCGCACCGAGACCTGGCCGACGACGGCCGGGTTGGTGGCTGCGGTGGCGGCCCAGGCGCTGTCCGGCTCGCGCATCGCGGAGATGTCAGAGGTCGAGATGTCGGCCGAGTAGATCTTGACGGCCTTGTTCAGACCCGCCTCGTCGACGGCGATCTTCACCCCCTTGGCGAATTCGTCATAGGGGGCGAACATTACCTTTATGTCGGGATGCGCCGACAGCACCGAGCGTGCCTGGTTGGCGACGGAGTTGGCAATCGGGTTGTCGAGCGTGCCGAACATGGCGACCTCGTTGATGCCCGTATGCTTCTTCTTCACGTCGACCCAGGTCTCGTTGCGGCGGTCGAGCGGCGCGATGCCGGCGACGTAGACATAGCCGGCCGTCCAGCTGTCGCCATTGTCCGTGACCGCCTGCTCTAGCGCGAGACGGGCAAGGTCGCGGTCGGACTGCTCGATCTGCGGGATCTTCGGGTTCTCGACATTGACGTCGAAAGCGACGACCTTGATGCCGGCGTCGACCGCGCGCTGCGCGGCATCCTTCATCGATTCCGTCAGGCCGTGCTGGATGATGATGCCCTGCACGCCGAGCGCGATGGCCTGGTCGACCATGTCGGCCTGAAGGGCGGCGTCCTGGCGGCTGTCGAGCACGCGCAGGTCGACGCCAAGCGCCTTGGCCTGCGCCTCGACGCCCGAGAGATAGGCCTGGAAGAAGTCGCCGGTCGACAGATAGCGCACCAGCGCGATCTTGACGCCGGGCTTGTCGAACGGCGCCGGTCTGTCGGCGGCAAGAGCCGGGACCTGCATCAGCATCGTGGCGCCCGCAAGCCCGAGCGCCACCTTCCCCAGAAGTCTTCTTGTGATGTTCATGTCGTTTTCCTCCACTGTTTTGACCGGTCGAACCTATCTCCCGCCCCTGCCGGAAAGGGCGAAGGTGAAGACAAGGGCGACGACGAGAACGCCGCCCTTGACGAAATCCTGCGTGTAGTAGGGCGCGTTCATCATCGTCAGGCCCTGTAGCAGTACCCCTACGAAGACCGCGCCGACGGCCGTGCCGAAGGCGTTTGGCTTGGCCGCGCCAAGCACCGCGTAGCCGATGAGCGCGGCCGCCACCGCGTCGAGCAGCAGATTGTTGCCTGAGGCAATGTCGCCACGGCCAAGCCGGGCGGCGAGCAGGATGCCGCCGATCGCGGCAAAGACGCCCGAAATGACATAGGCCCAGATCTTGTAAGCCTTGACCGGCGCGCCGGCGAGTTCGGCCGCGCGCTCATTGCTGCCGACGGCATACATCATGCGGCCGAAGCGCGTGTATTCGAGGAAGAACCAGATCAGCAGCGCCAGCACAATCAGCACCACGACCGACACCGGAACGAGGTTGGGCACGAAGAAATCGAAGCGATGGCGTCCGAGCGCCAGGAAGGCTTCGCCGAACTTGCCGTTGGCGACCGAGCCGTCGGGCATGGTCATGCCGGTGGCGATCGAGCGGCCTTCGGTTGGGATGCGCTGCAGGCCGACGAGCAGGAACATCATGCCGAGCGTGGCGAGCAGGTCGGGCACCCGCATGTAGACGATCAGCCAGCCGTTGATCAGGCCGACGGCGGCGCCGATCAGCAGGCAGACGACGACCGCGACGACGGCGTTCTGTTCCAGCACCACCATGACATAGGCGGCCGCCATCATGGCGCTGGTGGCCACCGAGCCGATCGACAGGTCGAAGCCGCCGACCACCAAGGTAGCCGTGACGCCGAGCGCCAGCACGCCAGTGATGGCGACGGACTGGAAGATGAAGACCGCGCTCTGCGGCGACACGAAACCGTCGGCGGCGACCGCGAAATAGGCGATGAGACCGAACAGAAGGACGATGAAGCCGTAGCGGATGGCATGGTCACGCAACATCATGCAGCGCTCTCCGGCGCCGTTGCCATGTCAGTCCAACGCATCCCTGCTCCATTCCTGTCCATGATCTCACGCCGCGCTGTGCAGCGGGCCGCCCGCCACTTCGGCAAGCAGCCGCTCGAGATCGATGTCTTCGTTCCTGTGTTCGCCGACGATCGTCTGCTCCGACATGACCAGGATGCGGTCGGCCGTCTCCAGCGCCTCGTCGAGCTCAGTGACGAAGAGCAGCGTGGCGCGGCCGTCGGCGCTCGCTCGGAGCTTGGCGGCGATGTCGCGCCGGGCCGAGATGTCGACGCCCTGAAACGGTTCGTCGAGGATGAACAGTTTTGCATCCTGCGACATCCAGCGGCCGACCATCACCTTCTGCTGATTGCCGCCCGAAAGTGCGGAAAGCTCATCCTTCTCCGAACGGCAGACGATGGCGAGCTCGTCGATCTGCCGGCGTGCGACGATGCGTTCGGCGCGCCGCTTCATGATGCCGAAGCCTGACATGCGCTTGAGGAACGGCAGGCTGATGTTGCGCTCGATGTTGAAGCCGCCGACGATGCCGCTGGTGACGCGGTCCTTGGCAACAAGGAAAACGCCGGCCGCGATCGCCTCGCCTGCCGATGCCGGCGCATAGGGCTTGCCGTCCATGGTCATGGTTCCGGACAGCGGCCGGCGCACACCGAACAGGGTTTCGGCCAGCGCCGTCTTGCCGACGCCGACCAAGCCGGTGATCGCGACCACCTCGCCGGCGCCGAGCGTCATCGAGATCGGCTTCGACCCTTGCGCGATCCGCAGGCCTTCCGTGTTGAAGACAGCGCGCGCCGAGCTTCTCGCGACCACCAGGTCGAGATGGATCTTGCGGCCGAGCATGGCGTTGACGGCGCCCTCATAGTCGAGCGGCTTGGTGTCGAACAGGCCGCTCACCACGCCGTCGCGCATCGAGACGATGCGGTCGGCGAGCCGGCGGATGTCGGACATGCGATGCGAGATGTAGAGGATCGCCACCGCTTGCTCGCGCAGCCGGTCGATGAGCTGGAACAGCCGGTCGGCCTCGGCGCTGGACAGCGACGAGGTCGGCTCGTCGAGGATCAGCACTTTCGGCCGGTGCGCCATGGCCCGCGCGATCGCCACCATCTGCCGGTCTGCCAGCGAGAGATCGCTGACCCGGGCCTTGAGGTCGATGGCGAGCCCCATGCGATCGGCGACGGCCCTGGCCTCGCGGCGCACCCGGCCGGCATTGAAGAAGGTCGGCACGCCGCTGCCGCTCAGGCGGTCCAGCGTCAGATTGGTGGCGACGTCGAGGTCGGCGACGACGCCGTCATTGATGTTCTGATGCACGGTGACGACGCCGGCGCGGATCGCCTCGGCCGGCGTGTTCGGCGCGAAGTCCTCGCCGGCGAGATGCATCGTGCCGCCGCCGAGCTCGTAGACGCCGCTGACGATCTTGACCAGGGTGGATTTGCCGGCGCCGTTGGCGCCCATCAGCACGGTGACTTCGCCCGCATGCAAGTCGAGCGAGATGCCGCCAAGCACCTCGATATGGCCAAAGGACTTCCTTAGGCCGTCCACGCGGAACACGGCACCAGTGCCCATTCATTCCTCCCTGACCCCGACGCTATGGGCTATATCGGCAATTGTCAACACGATTGACAATTGCCAGCATGCTTCCTAGCTTGGCCCCGCCGCCATGCCTCCTTTATGTTCGGAGCGCATAAGCGAGAGGATGATGATGACGCAGAAACTGCCGTTCGAAGCACTATCGGTCGAAACGCTGCCGGCGCGCCTCGGCGCCAATGAGGCCGTCACCGCGCAGATCGGCAAGGATGCCCGGCGCTGGAAGGTGCGTGAGGTCGGCGACGGCAATCTCAACCTGGTGTTTATCGTCGAGGGCGACGAAGGCGCGGTCGTCGTCAAGCAGGCCCTGCCCTATGTGCGGCTGGTCGGCGACAGCTGGCCGCTGCCGCTGAAGCGCTCCTTCTTCGAGTATCACGCGCTGACCAGGCAGGAGCGCCGAGCGCCCGGCTCGGTGCCGTCGATCCACCATTTCGACGAGGCCCAGGCGCTGATCGTCATGGAATATCTGGCGCCGCCGCACATCATCCTGCGGCGGGCGCTGATCGAAGGCCGGCAACTGCCGAACATCGCCCGCGACATCGGCCTGTTCATGGCCCGCACCCTGTTCCGCGGCTCCGACCTGCATATGCCGACCAAGGACCGCAAAGCCGATTTGGCGCTGTTCGCCGACAATGTCGAGCTATGCGGCATCACCGAGGACCTGGTGTTCACCGATCCCTATTTCGACGCCAAGCTGAACCGGCATACGTCGCCGCAGCTCGACGGCCTGGTCGCCGAGCTGCGCGCCGACCGCGACCTCAAGGTCGAGGCGCAGCGGCTGAAACATCTGTTCGCCGCCAACGCCGAGACGCTCTTGCATGGCGACCTGCATTCCGGCTCGATCATGGTCACCGATACCGAAACCCGGATGATCGATCCGGAGTTCGCCTTCTATGGCCCGATCGCCTTCGACGTTGGCATGCTGCTCGCCAATTTCTGGATGTCATTCTTCTCGCAGCGCGGCCATGAAGACAAAGGCAGGCGCGACGCCATGCGCGCCTACCTGCTCGGGGTCACCGACGAAACCTGGGCCGTGTTCCGCGCCGAGTTCTCGCATCTGTGGCGGACCGAGCGCACCGGCATGCTCTACCACAGAAGCCTGTTCGAGGATCAAGGCGATCTGCTCGGCGCCGAGCAGGCGCTCGACCACATGCTGCACTCGATCTGGACCGACCTGCTCGGCTTTGCCGGCATCGAGGTGCACCGGCGCATCCTCGGCCTCGCCCACAATGCCGATTTCGATGCCATTGCCGATCAGGATCTGCGCGCCACATGCGAAGCAAAGGCACTGAAGTTCGGCCGCCATCTCGCCGTCAACCGGCGCCAGATTTACAGCATCGACGAGGTCAACAGCCTGGCCGCGCTGATCGAACAGGAGAGCAGCCTTTGAACGTCGGCGACCGCCACTACCGCACCATCTGGCTGAGCGATGACGGCCGCTCGGTCGAGATCATCGACCAGCGCTGGCTGCCGCATGAGTTCCGCATCGAGACGATCGGCACCGTTGCCGGTATCGCCACCGCGATCCGCGACATGTGGGTGCGCGGCGCGCCGCTGATCGGCGTCACCGCCGCCTATGGCGTCGCCATCCAGATGGAAAACGACCCGTCGGATGCGGCGCTCGACGCCGTCTGGGAGACACTGCACGCGACACGCCCGACGGCGATCAACCTGCGCTGGGCGCTTGACGAGATGCGGCGGGTTCTGAAGCCGCTGCCGCCGGCCGAGCGGGCCGGGGCCGCCTATCGGCGCGCCGCCGAGATCGCGGACGAGGATGTCGGGCTGAACCGCGCCATCGGCGAGAACGGGCTTGCCATCATCAAGCAAATCGCGGCGCGAAAAGCACCGGGAGAGACGGTCAACATCCTGACCCATTGCAACGCCGGCTGGCTGGCGACGGTCGATTACGGCACCGCAACCGCGCCAATATATCTGGCAACCGAGGCCGGCATTCCGGTCCATGTCTATGTCGACGAGACCAGGCCGCGCAATCAGGGCGCCCAGCTGACCGCCTGGGAGATGGCCGGCCACGGCGTGCCGCACACGCTGATCGTCGACAATGCCGGCGGCCATCTGATGCAGCGTCGCCAGATCGACATGGTGATCGTCGGCACCGACCGCACCACCGCGGACGGCGACGTCTGCAACAAGATCGGCACCTATCTCAAGGCGCTCGCCGCTTCCGACAACGACGTGCCGTTCTATGTCGCGCTGCCCTCTCCGACCATCGACTGGACGGTGGGCGACGGGCTTGCGGAAATCCCGATCGAGGAGCGCTCCGGCGACGAGGTGTCGCTGGTCTGGGGCAAGAACGCCAAGGGCGAGATCGCGCAGGTGCGCGTCTCGCCGGAAGCGACGCCCGCGGCAAACCCGGCCTTCGACGTCACGCCGGCGCGGCTTGTCACCGGCCTGATCACCGAGCGCGGGGTCGCCAAGGCCTCGCGCGAGGGGCTGAAGGCGATGTTCCCGGAGCGTGGTTAGCCACAAGGAGGAAGATTGGCAGCTGCGGCGACGGCGCTAATTGACAGCGCCGCCCTCCCCCTCCATAGCTTCACCGTTAAAGTTCTCAGGGCGGGGTGAAAGTCCCCACCGGCGGTAAGAGCCTCGGCTCAAGCCCGCGAGCGCTTCCCGGAAGGGAAGGTCAGCAGATCCGGTGTGATTCCGGAGCCGACGGTCACAGTCCGGATGAAAGAGAACGAACGGAAGGACGGGCCGCTCGCGCGGGCCGGGTTTTCGTATCGTGCGTCCTGATTCTGGTTCGAAACGGAAGGATGGACCCATGAATCAGCATTCCCCAAAAGACTATGAAATCGTTCGCGTCGCCGTCATTCGGGCGCGCTGGCATGCCGACATCGTCGACCAGTGCGTCACTGCGTTCGAGGCGGAGCTTGCCGTTCTCGGCGGCGGCCGCTTCGCCGTCGATGTCTTCGACGTGCCCGGCGCCTACGAGATCCCATTGCATGCCAAGACCCTCGCCGAGACCGGCCGCTATGCCGCGATCCTCGGCACCGCCTTCGTCGTCAATGGCGGCATCTACCGGCACGATTTCGTCGCCGGCGCCGTCCTCGACGGCATGATGACCGTGCAGCTCGCGACCGGCGTGCCGGTGCTTTCGGCGGTGCTGACGCCGCACAATTATCACGACAGCGCCGAGCACCACCGCTTCTTCTTCGAGCACTTCCAGGTCAAGGGCAAGGAAGCGGCCAAGGCCTGCGTTGAGATAAGTGCGGCGCGGGAAAAGATCGCGGCTTGAGGCGCGGTTGCCGGGGTGGCAATCCCGGTAACAGCCTCTAATATCGCGAAAAAACCGAGATCGGGAGCATGCCGGTGCAGACCAAGAAGATCATCAACGACGGCAACCGTTCCGTCGACGAGATGCTGGAAGGAATACTGGCCGCGCATCCTCGCCACCTCAGGAGCGTGGACGGCAGCCCGCGCTCGATCATCGCCCGCGACGGGCCACGGCCAGGCAAGGTCGGGCTGGTCATCGGCGGCGGCTCGGGCCACGAGCCGACCTTTCTCGGCTTCGTCGGCAAGGGGCTGGCGGATGCCGCGGCGGTCGGCAATGTCTTTGCCTCGCCGCCGCCGGACCCGATCCTCGAATGCGCCAAGGCGGTGAGCCGCGGCGCTGGCGTCCTGTTCATGTACGGCAACTATGCCGGCGACGTGATGAATTTCGACATGGCGGCCGAGATGGCGGCGATGGACGACATCGAGGTGCGCACGGTGCTGACCACCGACGACGTGGCCTCTGCGCCGCGCGACCAGCGGGGCAAGCGGCGCGGCGTCGCCGGCAATTTCTTCATCTTCAAGGCGGCGGGCGCGGCCTGCGACCGCATGCTCTCCTTCGACGAAGTCGAGCGCATCGCCAGGAAGGCCAACGACCACACCTTCACTATGGGCGTGGCGCTGTCGCCCTGCTCGCTGCCGCAGACGCGGCGGCCGAACTTCGAGATCGGCGCCGACGAGATGGAGATCGGCATGGGCATCCATGGCGAGCCCGGCATCGCGCGCGGCAAGCTCAGGACCGCTGACGAGATCACCGACGAGATGCTGGACAGGATCATTGCCGAGATGGCGCCGTCGCGTGGCGACAAGGTCGCGGTGCTGGTCAACTCGCTCGGCTCGACGCCGTTGATGGAGCTCTACATCATGAACCGGCGCGTCAAGCAGCGGCTCGACGACATCGGCGTCTCGGTGCATGCGACCTGGGTCGGCAATTACTGCACCTCGCTGGAAATGGCCGGCGCCTCGCTGACGCTGGAGCATCTCGACGGCGAGCTGCAGACCCTGCTCGACCATCCGTGCGATTGCGCCATGTTCCGCGCCGGCTGAGGGAATTTCCATGACCGCCATCGGAACGGCAGAGCTGAAGAGAATGTTCGACGCCATCGCCGCGGCGATCGAGGCCGATAAGGACAGGCTCTGCCAACTCGACGGCGTCATCGGCGACGCCGACCACGGCATCGCTATGGCGCTCGGCTTCAATGCCGCGCGCGATGCGCTCGCCGCGCTCGATCTTGTGGCGATCGAGCCGACGGCGCTGCTCAACACTGCGGCGAAATCCTTCCTCAACGCCGTCGGCGCCTCGTCGGGCCCGCTTTATGCGACCGCCTTGATGCGCGCCGCCGCCGCCGTCAAAGGCAAGGCGACGCTGGCGGCAGACGATGTCATCGCCATGGTCCAGGCGATGGCGCAAGGCATCAAGGATCGCGGCAAGGCCGAAATCGGCGAAAAGACGATGATCGACGCCTGGCAGCCGGCGGCCGAGGCGGCCGCCGCCGCGCACGCCGCGGGCAAAAGCCTGGCCGAGAGCCTGCAGGCCGCGCTGACCGCCGCCGAAAGCGGCGCCGAAGCGACCAAGGACATGATCGCGGCCAAGGGCCGATCCTCGCGGCTCGGCGAGCGTTCGCTCGGCCATATCGACCCGGGTGCTGCCTCGGCCGTCACCGTCATCGGCGCGATGCGAAGCAGTCTCAATTAGGCCTTGGCTGCATCCAAACGGTTGATCGCCTGAACATTGCCGGCCGACGGCCCCTTCTCGTCGAATTCCGAGGCGAGCCAGGTATCGACGATCGCCTTGGCGAGCTCCGGACCGATGACGCGGGCGCCCATGGTGATGATCTGGGCGTTGTTGGATTTCGCCGCGCGCTCGGCCGAATAGGTGTCGTGGGTGAGTGCGGCGCGGATGCCCGGCACCTTGTTGGCCGAGATCGAGACGCCGATGCCGGTGCCGCAGAACAGGATGCCGCGATCGTTCTCGCCGTCGACGATGGTCTGGGCGAGCTTTTGCGACAGATCGGCATAGTAGCCGGCCTGGCTGAGGTCGCTGACGCTGAGGCCGGATTTGGTGGCGAGGTGGGCGGCGATGACGTCGAGCAAGGGCTTGCCGGCGCTGTCCGCTCCAATGGCTATTCGCATGATCTTGTCCTTTCCTGTTCGAATGATGTCAGATCGCGGCTGAGGCGCGCTGGAGGATGTCGATGTAGCCTTGCGCCCGCCAGGCGGAGCGGCCGATGAAGAGGCCGTCAATGTTTGGTTGGCCGATCAGCTCGGCCGCGTTGCCGGGGTTGACGCTGCCGCCGTAGAGCACCGGCGGCACCGAAGGCAGCAGGCCGCCGGCAACCGTTTTGATCAGCGCCTGTTGCCTGTCGGCATAGTCGGAGCTGGCCGGAATGCCCTTGTCACCGATCGCCCAGACGGGCTCATAGGCGAACAGGATTTTTGCTCCCCTCGCCTCGCCTTCGAGGAATTGCAGCGCGCCCTCGACCTGCGCGGTCAACACGGCATCGGCCTTGCCGCTCTCCCGCTCGGCGAGCGTCTCGCCGACGCAGATCAGCGGGATCAGCCCGTGCCTGACCGCCGCCGCCGTCTTCAGGCCGACCGTGTGGTCGGTCTCGCCGAAATGCTGGCGCCGCTCGCTGTGGCCGAGCTCGACCAGGTCGAGGCCGCAATCGCCGAGCATCAGCGGCGATATCTCGCCGGTCCAGGCGCCGGCATCGGCCCAATGCATGTTCTGGGCACCGACCTTGATGCGCGTCGATGCCAGCGCCTGCTTGACCTCGCGCACCGCCGTGAAGGGCGGAATGACGAAGGGCTGGATGCGCTGGTCGAACCCCGGCGCGAAGCCGGCCAGCGCCTTGGCGAAAGCGAGCGCCTCGGCGAGCGTCTTGTTCATCTTCCAGCTTGTACCGACCCAGTAGACCACGCGTACCACTCCCCTATTCCTTGCCGTCGACAACCGTCAGTGAAACCCCTGTGGCTTCCAGCTCGTCACGCACGGGCTGGCCGAGTTCGCTGCCGGTGAAGACCGCGTCGAACGCCTTGAGGTCGGTGAGAAAATGCAGCGCCGTGCGGCCGAACTTGCCGTGATCGACCAGCAGATATTTGCGCCCCGCCGCCGCCATCATCAGGCGCTTGGTCTGCACCACCTCTTGGTCCTGGTGGAAGGCCGAGCTGCCGTGGATGGCCGACGACGACAGGAAGGCGACGTCGGCACGCAGCGATTTCAGCGTCTCCTCGGCGAGCAGGCCGAAGAAGCCGTGGAACTTCTTGCTGTACTGGCCGCCGAGCGCGATCAGCGTGATGCCGCCGACACCGGCGAGATCCTGGATGACGGCGAGATTGTTGGAGATCACCGTCAGCGGGCGAAGATCGGCGAGGTGCCCGGCGATGCCGCCCGCCGTCGAGCCGTCATCGATAATCACCGTCTGCCCCGGCTCGATCATGGCGACGGCGGCGGCGGCAAGGCGCAGCTTCTCACCGACCGCCTGCTTTTGCCGGTAGCGGAAATCGCTCTCGAACAGGCCGCTCGGTTGGATCGAGGCGCCGCCTCGCACCTTGCGGAGGAAGCCGTTCTCCTCCAGCTCGTCGAGGTCGCGATGAACGGTCATCTTCGAGACGCCGAAGCGCGCGGCGAGATCCTCGACGGAGGCGGTGCCGGCCTCCATCAGGAAATCCATGACGCCTTGCCGGCGGCTGTCGCTCTTCACTCCGCGGTTCCTCCGAGCGTCCGGGCGCCTTGGTCGCTCTTCCATATATAACAACAGATATCGCATTCATATCACAATATCTGTGATAATGTGACAATGGCGTGGGATTTTCCTTTGCCGGAGATTGCCGACCTGTAACAAGAATTGCTCCCTGCGACGCGCCGGACGGTTGCGGTCCGCCGGGATTCCGGCCAGAAGCATCGGCGGGCTGGACGACGGTCGAACAGCCAGCAACCGAATTCGAAACCAGTTACGGGAGACTATTGGGTGGCTCGCATCACACTGAGACAATTGCTCGACCATGCCGCCGAACACGGCTATGGCGTGCCGGCCTTCAACATGAACAACATGGAACAGGGCCTCGCCATCATGGAGGCGGCCGAGGAGACCAAGTCGCCGGTCATCCTGCAGGCCAGCCGCGGCGCGCGCGCCTATGCCAATGACGTGGTGCTGGCCAAGCTGATCGACGCGCTGGTCGAAATCCACCCCGACATCCCGGTCTGCATGCATCTCGACCACGGCAACAACGAAGCGACCTGCGTCACCGCGATCCAGTACGGCTTCACCTCGGTGATGATGGACGGCTCGCTCAAGGAAGACGGAAAGTCGCCGGCCGACTACGCCTACAATTCCGGCATCACGCGCCGCGTCGTCGACATGGCGCATTGGGGCGGCGTCTCGGTCGAAGGCGAGATCGGCGTGCTCGGCTCGCTGGAAAGCGGCGGCGGCGAGCAGGAAGACGGCCACGGCGTCGAAGGCGCAATCAGCCACGACCAGCTCCTGACCGACCCGGAACAGGCGGTGGAGTTCGTCAAGGACACGCATGTCGACGCGCTGGCGGTGGCCATGGGCACCAGCCACGGCGCCTACAAATTCTCGCGCAAGCCGGACGGCGCGGTGCTGGCGATGAACGTGATCGAGGAGATCCATCGCCGCCTGCCCAACATGCATCTGGTCATGCATGGCTCGTCGTCGGTGCCCGAAGAACTGCAGGAGATCATCAACAAATATGGCGGCCAGATGAAGCCGACCTGGGGCGTTCCGGTCGAGGAGATCCAGCGCGGCATCAAGCACGGCGTGCGCAAGATCAACATCGACACCGACAACCGCATGGCGCTGACCGGCGCGATCCGCAAGGTGCTGACCGAGAACCCGTCGGAATTCGACCCGCGCAAGTACCTGACGCCGGCGATGGCCGCGATGAAGAAGCTCTGCAAGGAGCGCTTCGAGCAGTTCGGCACTGCCGGCAACGCGCCGAAGATCAAGCCGATCCCGCTGTCGGACATGGCCAAGCGCTACAAGGCGGGCAGCCTCGATCCGAAGTTCGGCTGAGGTCTGTTCCGACCCGGTTCAAAGGGCGTGAGCCACAGCGGCTCGCGCCCATTTACTTTGCCTGCCGCGACAGATCCGATCGTCCGGCGTCGATGAACGGCGCCCAGTAGTCGACGGATTCGCGGATCATTGCGACGACCTGGTGGTCGACCGGCTCGCGCTCGCGGAAGGACAGTTCCAGGCAGATCTCGTTGTCGGTGCCGCCGCCGCGCCGCACCGTCTCCAGGAATTTCTCCGGCGTGATACGGCCATCCCTGTTGTAGGCGGCGGTGAAGGGCCAGTGGCCGCCCTTGTTCATCGACGACTGCTTGATGTGGATGATCGGCGATTCTTTCGGGAAAGCCTCGGCCCAGGCATAGGGGTCGATGTCGGCGGGATTGCTGGAGGTGACGTCGCCATGGTCGATGTCGACCATCATCTTCAACGGGATGGCGAGGCCCGCAGCTTCGATCTCGCCGTGCAGCGCGCGGCAGCTTTCGATGGTATGGCCGAACTCGCGGCCGACCGACATCGGCTCCCAGAACAGGTAGGTCAGGCCGGCCGCCTTGGCATGATCGGCGACCTCACGCCAGCATTCCATCGCGATGTCGAGCAGCCGGGCGCGGCGCTCAGGGTCGTCGTAATCCTTGTGGGTGAAGATCGCGAACTGCGTGCCGATGCCGCTGGCGCCAAGCTCGGCCGAAATGGCGGCGAAGGTCTTGAACCAGTCTACATAGTAGCGGCGCACCTCGGCATCGGGATGGCCGAAATGGTTGAGCCGGCCATAGGGGCCGGTCATGCCAGAGGTGATGCGCACGCCGGTGCGGGCAAGTGCTGCCTGGAACAGCCGGACGAACTTGGCGATCGTCGCCGCCGGCCAGCCGGGATTGACGAATTCATGTGTGAGCTGGACGTCCCTTATGCCGATGTCATAGGCGATGGCGTCGATCAGGTCGTCCGGATCGGCAAAGCGGTTGACCAGCGGGTTGGTGTTGAGGGAGAGCGTGAAGGCCAAATTCCAGACTCCTGTTCAGGCCTGCCCGACAGCGTGACGACCGATGGCGCACGCACCCGAACCGCCGGCATGAAGCGCAATCATTGCAGCACGCTGCCGGCGCGCCGGTTGAGCTCCTGGCGGTATTTCTCGGCGTCCCAGTTCAGGAGCTCGGCATTCTCCTCGATGCTGAGATAGTTGACGCGCGCCGTC
This sequence comes from Mesorhizobium sp. M4B.F.Ca.ET.058.02.1.1, assembly GCF_003952505.1. Classification (NCBI taxonomy): domain Bacteria; kingdom Pseudomonadati; phylum Pseudomonadota; class Alphaproteobacteria; order Hyphomicrobiales; family Phyllobacteriaceae; genus Mesorhizobium; species Mesorhizobium sp. M4B.F.Ca.ET.058.02.1.1. The sequence goes on from NZ_CP034450.1 coordinate 2,560,352, forward strand.
GGATCGACGCGGATGACGACATCGGCGAGGCAGCGCGCCATCGCCTCGGCGCCGGCATTGGCATCCCGGCGCATCAGTATGCCCTTGCCGGGGAAGAGGATGGAGGCTGGAGCCGGCTGCCCGGCAGCCGTTGTCCGCGCCACCACGGCGGCGGCATTCTCGTTCGGACCGGCGATCGCCGAGCCGATGCCGAGAAAGATCACGTGGTCCGGGTAGAGACTGCCCGAGGCGGCGATCCGGCAACTGGCGAGATCGGTGGCGGCGGCGTGCGCCTCGATCGCGACCGGAAGGCGGTAGGCACTACCCATGGCGAGCCTGATCAGCGCGTCGATGTCGGGCGCAGGCACCTTGCGCGGCGCGCGGGCAAGCAGGCCAGTGACGCGCCGCAGCAATAGGTTTGCCTCGGTGACCGTCTCGGCCGCGACCACCAGCCCATGGTTGCCGAGCACGAGCACGTCGGTGCCCGGCTTCAGCCGTTCGGCGATGCCTTGCGCCAGCGGCAGGCCCGGCCGGCGATAGGGCACGAAGGCCCAGTCGAGGCCGCGCAGTCGTTCCTCCAGCAGCGCCTCGGCATTGGCCTGGACGGCGATCGCGATGGTCTCGACGCAGTGGACATGGACGACGACCTTTTGCGGCAGCAATGCATGCACCGTCGTCTCAATGGACGGGCGCAACTGGTGCGGGTTGAGCTCGGCAAGCGTGAACACGGCGGCCTTCTCGGCCGCCGGGTCGTTGCGCGCGACGGCATCGAGCAAGGGCGCCAGCGCCACCGGGACCATGATGTCGTTGCTGGCCGCGTTCATCAGCCAGGTGCCGGAGGCCTTGATCCACAGCACACCGGCTTGCTTGAGCGAGGTGTTGCCACCGGCGCCCTGGACCAGCAGAGGATCGGCGCCGACACTGGCCGACAGGACGCGCAACGCCTGCAATTCGGCGGCATCGTGATCATTGCGTTCTGCCATCAGCCGGCCTTTGCCAATCGGTTCGCGCACCAGTCCTCGAAGGTGCCTCTCTCAGCGGCCGAGAGATGCAGACCGTGCTTGGTGCGGCGGTCGAGGATGTCGGCGGCGGTCGACGCCCACTCATGCTCGAACAGGTAGCTCGCCTCGCGCTCGAAGAAATCCCTGCCAAAGTGCCGCCCGAGCTGGTCGAGCGATCCGGCATTGCCGACCAGAGCGCGTGTCCGCGTGCCATAGAGCCGGCCATAATGCTTGAGCAGCGAGGCCGGCATCCAGGGGTAGTCGCGGCCGAGGTCGCCGAGGAACTGCTCGAAGTCGGCATTGGCGATGTCGCCGCCCGGCAGATGCGCAGCGGAAGTCCACGCCTTGCCCATTCTCGGAAAGAACGGCTGGATGCGGTCGAGCGCGTGCTCGGCGAGCTTGCGGAAGGTGGTGATCTTGCCGCCGAAGACGGAGAGCAGCGGCGCCTGCCCGGTCGGCGCGTCCAGCTCGAAAATATAGTCGCGCGTCACCGCGCTCGGATTGTCGGCATTGTCGTCATAAAGCGGCCTGACGCCGGAGAACGAGTAGACGACGTCGCCGCGCGTCAGGCCGCGCTTGAAGTAGCGGTTGATGGCCTTGATCAGGTAGTCGATCTCGCTCTCCTCCGCCGCCACGTCTTCCGGGCGCCCTTCATAGGGAATGTCGGTGGTGCCGATCAGCGCCAGGTCGTTCTGATAGGGATTGATGAAGATGACGCGCTTGTCGTTGTTCTGGACGAGATAGGCCTGCCGCCCCTCCCAGAATTTCGGCACGACGATGTGGCTGCCCTTGACCAGGCGGACATTGCGCTTGGAGTTCTGCCCGGCGACGCGGTTGACGACATCGTTGACCCAGGGGCCGGCGGCATTGATCAGCGCCTTTGCCCGGACCGTGGTCTTCACGCCGGTCCTGCCGTCGCGCATCTCGACCGACCACAGGCCCTTGTCGCGACGGGCGGCGGTGCAAGCGGTGCGGGTGAAGACCTTCGCCCCGCGCTCGGCCGCGTCCAGCGCATTGATGACGACGAGGCGGGCATCGTCGACCCAGCAGTCGGAATATTCGAAACCACGCATGAAAGCGTCCTTGATCGGCGCGCCCTCCGGCGCCGTGCGCAGGTTCAGCGTGCGGGTGGGTGGCAGCCGCTTGCGGCCGCCGAGATGGTCGTAGAGGAAGAGGCCGATGCGGACCAGCCAGGCAGGGCGGTCGTCGGGGCTGTGCGGCAGCACGAAGCGCATCGGCCAGATGATGTGGGGCGCGGATTCCAGGAGCACCTCGCGCTCGATCAGCGCCTCGCGCACCAAGCGGAACTCGTAATATTCGAGATAGCGCAGGCCGCCATGAACCAGCTTGCCCGAACGCGAGCTGGTGCCTTCGGCGAGATCGTCCTTCTCGCACAGGATGACGGACAGGCCACGGCCGGCGGCGTCGCGCGCGATGCCGGCGCCGTTGACGCCGCCGCCGATGACGAAAAGGTCGACAATGTCGCCGTCACCGCTCATCTCGCCGAACCCTCTACGCAACGCTTCATGGCACTCAGCACGGATTGACCGGCGGCAGGCCGGCAAGATAGCGGCGCACTTCCTCGGCCGCCTGCTCGGCCGCGTAGGTGACGGTGCGCACCGAGGCGCCAGCGATATGCGGGGTGAGCGTCACATTCGGCAGCTGCAGCAGCGGCCAATCCGAAGGCACCGGTTCGATCGCGAAGGTTTCCAGCATGGCGCTGGCGATATGGCCGGAGACCAGCGCCTCGTAAAGGGCGTCATAGTCGACCAGCGGCCCGCGCGCGGTGTTGATGAAGATCACGCCGGGCTTCATGCTGGCGATGGTCTCCGTGTTGATCAGGCCGCGGGTTTCCACGGTCACCCGGGAATGCAGGGTGACCACGTCGGAGCGCGACAGAAGATCGTCGAGAGCGACCAGTTCAATGCCGGCATTGCGGTCGTCCGCGCTCAGCTGCACATAGGGGTCCGAGACCAGGACGCGGCAGCCGAAGGCGCGCAGGAGGCGCACCACTTTGGTGCCGATATTGCCGTAGCCGACGACACCGACGGTCATCTCGCTGAGCTCGCGGCCGGTGCGGTCGGCGCGATAGAGATCGCCGCGCCATTCGCCCTTGCGCAAGGCCTCGTGGCCGACGCGGATCAGCCGCGTCTCGGCGAGGATGGCGCCGATGGTGAATTCGGCCACCGCGCTCGCATTGCGGCCGGGAACGTTGACGACGCGGATGTCGTGAGCCTTGGCGGCCGCCATGTCGATGTTGATCGGTCCGCCGCGCGACACAGCGACCAGTTTCAACGCCGGAAGGCGCCGCATCATTCCATCCGAGAGCGGAGCGAGCTGGGTCACCAGGATCTCGGCATCGCCGACAAAATCGACCACCTCGTCCGGATGGCCGAAATACTCCTTTACCTTGTCGAGGCCGAGCGCGGTGTTGCCGAACTCCATCGGCTCGTCGGGCCACGCGGTTTCCAGCGTGCGGATGTCGAGGCTGTTGCCGCAGGCCTTCTCGATCTCAATCCGAAAGACCTCCGGGAGCATGAAACGGTCGCCGATGATCGCAATTTTTCTATGCATGCTCGACTTTCTCAATTTGCCTTCGCCGCGGCCATCGACCGCCAGACCGGACGCAACGCCTCGCGCGCCAATGTGTAGGATGGCGCCATCCTGTCGTAGATGGCGGCGAGTTGCGGGTCGCTCGGCTCGGCCTTGCCGAGCAGAGGCGTGACCCATTCGGCGACGCAATCGTCCATCGACCGGTAGAGGCCGACGCAGACCGCCGCGATCATGGCGGCACCCGCGGCGCCCGCCTCCTCGCGCTCGCTGGTGCGCGTCGCGGCGCCGACGGCGGCGCCGAGGATCTTGCGCAGGGCCGGGCTGCGCGCCGCGCCGCCGGTGAGGCGGATCTCTCGCGGCAGCGAGCCCATGGCGGCGTAACAATCGCGCGAAGCGAAGGCCAGCCCCTCGAAAACGGCGCGCACCATGTCGGCATAGCCGTGGCGCGAGGAAATGCCGACGAAGCCCGCCCTTGCATTGGCATCGACGAACGGACCCCGCTCGCCGGCCTCCGACACATAGGGCTGGTAGATCAGCGAAGCCGGCTTCGACGACGATATCCAGCCGTCGACCAGCGCGATCATCTCGCCATTCGAGCGCGAGATGCCTTGCGCGGCAAGGATGCCGGAGGCGAGCCCTAGCACCCAGTCGATGTTGAGCGTCGCCGCCATGTTCGACTGCATCTGCGCGAAGACGCCGGGCGCCGGCATGGTCATGGTGTAGCCGGTCTTGGCCTCGTTCAGGAGCACCTCGTCCGGGGTCTCGGCAAGGCGCATGTGCATGCCGGTGGAGCCAATGATGGAACAGCCGGGCTTGCGCTGGCGGTCGAACAGGCCGGCGCCGAGCGCGGTGCAGGCGACGTCGACATAGGCGAGTACGACCGGCGTGCCGGCGATCAGCCCGCTGGCATCGGCCGCCGCCTTGGACAGGGCGGCGCTTTGCCTGGTGCCGTCGACGATCGGCGGCAGCAAATGCCGGAGGTCGGCGACGCCGAGCACGTCGAGCACATCGTCGGAGTAATCGCGCGTGCGGAAATCGCCGAAGGTGAAGGTCCCTTCCGAAGGGTCGGTGGCGCGCTCGCCGGTCAGCTTGAAATAGAGCCAGTCCTTGCAATGGAATGCCGTCGCGGCGCTGGCAAGCATTGCCGGCATGTTTCGTTTCATGAAGACGAACTGCGATCCCTGCTGGCAGGCGGCAAGCCCGCTGCCGGTCTTTTCGAAGCGCAGTCGGTCCTCCGGCCGGGCGCGGATCTCCTCGACCTCCCTGGCGGCGCGCGCGTCGAGCCACAGCCAGCCTTTGGCGACTGGCTCGCCGGCCTTGTCGATCAGCCACGTGCCGTCGCCCTGCCCAGTCACCGCGATGGTGATTACCCGGTTAGCGAGGTCCGGCACCTTGTCGGCCAGCTGGCGAAGCGTGACCGCCGTATCGGCCCAGGTGCGCGCCAGGTCCTGTTCGGCGCCACCGCCCGGCAGCGTCTCGTAGCGGTTCGGCAGCGCGGTGGCCGCGATCTGCCGGCCCGCCTTGTCGAAAGCGACGGACTTGATGACAGACGTGCCGGCGTCGATGCCGATCAGCACATCCCGCATCAGGCAAGCTCCATCCCGTGCGAAATCGCCCTGCCGTCCGCCTGGTCGAAGACGTGCAGGTTCTTCGGGTCGATGCTGACATTGATCGGCGCCCCTAGCTCGAGGCGGGTGCGGTCATGCTCGACCAGCACCAGCGAGCCGCCGGCGAAATCGGCGGCGATATGGGTCTGGTCACCAAGCCATTGGTTGGCCGAGACGGTGGCCGGCACGCCGTCCTTCGAGCGGCGTACCGCATAGGGCCTGACGCCGATGACGACGCGCTCGCGGGCAAGCAGTTGGTCGCGCACCGGGCCGCTGAAGGCGTCCTTGTCGTAGTCGAGCGACAAGCCGTCGGGCAGCCTCAGGCTGATCTTGCCGGCGGCCGTGCCGACGAAGGCCTCGAAGACATTCATCGGCGGCTCGCCGACGAAGGTGCCGGTGAACAGGTTCGCCGGCCGCCGCTTGATCATGTCGGGCGTGTCGAACTGCTGCAGCACGCCGCCTTCCATCACCGCGATGCGGTCGGCGAGGGCGTTCGCCTCGGTCTGGTCGTGGGTGACGAGGATCGCGGTCAGGCCGCGCTCCTTGATGAAGTGCTTGATACGGCCGCGCAGCACGGCGCGCAGCTGCGGCTCGAGCTGGCCCATCGGCTCGTCGAGCAGGTGCAGGTCGGCGTTGCGGATCAGCGCCCGGCCGAGGCTGGCGCGCTGCTGCTGGCCGCCGGAGATCGAGCTCGGATAGCGCTCGAGGATGTCCTCAATCTCGAGCAGCTTGGCGATGCTGGCGACCTTGGCGTCGACATCGCTCTTCGAAAGCCGCGCCGCCTTCAGCGCGAAGGCCATGTTCTCGCGCACGGTGAGCGGCGGATAGAGGGAGTAGCCCTCGAAGGCCATCGCCACGTTGCGCTTGACCGGCGCCAGTGTGTGCACCTTGCGGCCGGCGACGGCGATCTCGCCACGCGAAACCTCCTCGAAGCCAGCGATCATGCGCAGCGTCGAGGTCTTGCCGCAGCCCGACGAGCCGAGCAGCGCCACGATCTCGCCCTTGGCGATCCCGATCGTCAGGTTCTTCACCGCATGCACGCCGCGGTCGATCGGGCCGTAGAATTTGTCGACGCCGGAAATGGTGAGGGCGCTGGCGCTCATGCCGCTTCTCCGCTGCGCAAATTGACGACCCTATTGGCGCCGATGCGCTCGCCGCTCGCATGATCGAACAGCAGCGCGCTCTTGCTGTCGACGGCGATATGCGCCTTGCCCTCGGTCTGGCCCGGCGTTCCAGCCGGGCGCGAGACCAGGATCTCGCGGCCGCGCACGGTACGCACCAAGGTGACGATCTTTTCGTTGAGCGGCGTCTCGGCCTCGACGGTCACCGGAACGGCGCCGGGCGTGGCCTCGCCGACGAAGCTCAGCGCCTCGGGCCGCAGGCCGATGACGCAGTCGCGCCCGACCGCCGCCTCATAGGCGCCGGCGAGATGGACCTGGACGTTCGACAGGCCGACATAGATGCCCTTGGCGTCGCGGGCCGGCTTGACGTCGAGCAAATTGATGGTCGGATCGCCGAACAGCCTGGCGATCTCGACATTGGCCGGCTCGCGATAGATCTGCTCGGGCGTGCCGAGCTGGCGGATGACGCCTTGCGACATCACCGCGATGCGGTTGCCGAGCGCCATCGCCTCCTTGTAGTCCTGGGTGACGTAGACGACGGTCGCGCCGCGGTCATGCAGGAGCCGCGGCAGTTCAAGCCGCATCTCGAAGCGCAGTTTGGCATCGACGTTGCGCAAGGGATCGTCGAGCAGGAGAATTGGCGGCGAGCCGACCAGGGCGCGGGCTAGCGCAGTGCGCTGCTTCTGGCCGTTGGAGAGCGCGCGTGGCTTGTGGCTCAGCACATGGTCGATCTTGAGCAACTTGGCGACGCTCTCGACGCCGGCCTTGATAGTGCCTTGCGAGGAGTGCCTGGCCTCGAGCGGCGTGGCGATGTTGTCGAAGGCGCTCATATGCGGGAACAGCGCGAAATTCTGGAACGCCATGCCGACGCCGCGGAACTCGGCATCGACATCGGTCATGACCTCGCCGCCGATGAGGATCTTGCCCTCGTCGGGGTCGATGACGCCGGCAACCATGCGCAGTAGCACCGTCTTGCCGGCGCCGGACGGACCGAACAGCACCAGCGTTTCGCCGTCGGCGACGGTCAGCGACAGATTGTCGAGGACCGTCTGGCTCTTGTAGCGCTTTACGACATTTTTCAGTTCGAGGCTGGCCATCGGAGCTACCCTTTCACGGCGCCGAGCGACAGGCCTTCGACGAGATAGCGCTGCGCGTAGAGCGCAAGCGCCAGCGTCGGCGTGATCGACAGCACGATCGCGGCCGAGATCTGGCCGTATTGAATGCCGGACGAGGTGATGAAGGCCAGTGCGCCGACCGTCACCGGCTGCTTGTCGGCGGAGGCGAGCACCAGCGCAAAGACGAAATTGTTCCAGGCGAAGATGAAGGCGAGCAGGCCGGCGGCGGCGATGCCCGGCCCGGCCAGCGGCAGCGCGATCTTGCGGAAGGTGGCGAACCAGGAATGGCCTCCGATCCGATAGGCGTATTCGATGTCGGCCGGGATGTCCTCGAAATAGCCGCGCACGATCCACAGGATGAGCGGCAGGCAGATCAGCTGGTAGACCCAGATCAGCCCGATATAGGTGTTAGCCAGTCCAAGCTTCTGGAAATAGAGGGTGAGCGGCAACAGCACCAGCAGCGCCGGCGCGAAGCGGAACGACAGCAGCGTGAAGGCGATGTCCTCCGAGCCGCGGAATTTGTGGCGGGCGAAAGCATAGGCCGCGGGCACGCCAAGCAGCAGCGAGACGGCAACCGAGGTGACCGACAGGAACACCGAATTCCAAAGGTTGCGCATGAAGGCGATGTCGAGCGTGCCGGCCGCCGTCACCAGCTTGCCGGTGATCAGCGCCGTGTAGTTGGCGAGCGTCGGCTCGAAGATCAGCTGCGGCGGGATGCGCAGGATCGTCTCGTTGGTCTGGAACGACATCATGAAGATCCAGGCGATCGGGAACATGAAGAAGATGACCACCAGCGTGAGCGCCACGCCGCGCAGGATGCGTTCGAGAAGCGAGGTGTGTTCCATCCCTGCCTCCTATGCCTGGCCGCGGGCGCGTTCGCGCAGCCGGAGCCAGTTCTTGATGAAGATGTTGGAGAGGAAATAGGTGATCGCCCACAGGATGATCATCAGCGCCGCCGAGCGTCCGACATTGGTCGACTGGAAGAAGTTGAGATAGGCCTCGACCTGGAAAACGGTCAGCGTGTCGCCGGGCCCTCCCTGGGTCATCGCGTAGATGATGTCGAACTGCTGGATTGAATCGAGCAGGCGGAACAGCGTCGCGGTCAGGATATAGGGCGTCAGCATCGGCAGGGTGATGCGGAAGAACACGAAGCTCCTCGGCACGCCGTCGAGCGCGGCCGCCTCGAAGGGTTGCGTCGGCAGGCTGCGCAGGCCGGCAAGCAGCAGGATCATGATGAAGGGCGTGTAGACCCAAATGTCGACCAGCACGACGGTGAGCAGCGCTGTCGACGGCGAGGAGGCCCAGCGGAAGTCCTGCAGGCCGATGAGGCTGGCAAGGTAGCTAAGCACGCCGAAGCCGGGATTGGTCATCAGCTTCCACATCAGGGCAGCCAGCGCCGGCGCCGTCATCAGCGGCATCAACAGCATGATCGAGATGAAGTTGTTCAGCGTCGAGCGCTTCTGCAACAGCATGGCGATGCCGAGGCCGAGCAGCAGTTCGAGCACCACGGTGATGCCGGCATAGAGCAGCGACACCTCGAGCGTGTTCCAGAACTTCGGGTCGGTGAAGAACGAAATGTAGTTGTCGCCCCAGTTGAATTGCCTGGCCCATGGCTGACTCAGCCGGTAGCGCTGGAAGGAATAGACCACCGAGGTCAGGAACGGGATCAGGATGCCGATGCAGACCAGGAGCGCCGGCAGGCTGAGGAGATAGGGCAGAACCCGCTTGCTGATCCTGAAGCCGGAGGGTCTGTGGACTGTCGTCGCCGCGGTCATCGCGCTCTTCCGTTATCCCGGTTGCTCCGCCCTGCCGGCCGCCCAAGGGAGCAAGGCGGCCGGTCGGGCGTTGGCGAAGCATACCGCTTCGCCTCGCGAGTGTCGTTGAGGGTCGCGGCTGGCCCGCGTTGCGCGCCAGCCGCTGCCCGATATCAGCCGAGGCCGGCCTCCTTGAGCTGGCCGTTGATGCTCTCGGCCAGCTTGTCGAGGCCCTCGTCGATCGGCACTTCCTTGGCCACCATCTTCTGCAGCGTCGCGGCCCATTCGGTGGTGAGGTCGAAGAACAGCGGCTGCGCCGTGAACTTGATGCTGGCGCCGGGCGCCGAGGCGTCGAACATCTCGACATAGCCCGGATAGCTCTTGTTCAGCTTCTCACGGAACACCTCGTCCTTCCAGACCGACTGCCGGACCGGATTGACGAAGTCCATCTTGGTGGCGCCGAACAGGCAATGGTCGAGCCCGGAAGCCCACTGCAGGAAGTACCAGGTGGCGTCCTTGTCCTTGGAGAAGTTGGACATCGACAGCGACCAGATCCAGATGTTGGGCGTCGGCGCCTTGGCGGCCGGATTGGCCTTGAAGCCGGCGAAGGCGAGCTGGCCGGCCATCTTGTTGGTGCCGCCATTCATGAAGTAGCCGAGGATGTCGGCGTCGAAGATCATCGCCGAGGCGCCGGCGCCGAGATCGGTACCGACCTGGTACCAGGTGTAGGTCGACCAGTCCTTCGGGCCGCTCTCCTGGATCATCTGCACCCATTGCTTGTGGAAGGCCTTGGATTCGGCGGTGTTCATGGCAGCAGACAACTTGCCGTCGGCCGACACGTTGAGGTCCTTCTGGTCGAAATTGGCATAGGCCGACAGGAAGCCCGGATGGATCGTCGCCCAGGAGCGCGAACCGCGCACGCCGATGCCATAGACGCCGCCACCGACATCCTTGGTGAGCTTGGCGGCCGCTGCCACCATCTCGTCCATGCTGCCGGGAACCTTGACGCCGGCCTTGTCGAACATCGCCTTGTTGTAGGTGATGTTGTTCTGCTCGAAGCCCCACGGAATGCACCATTGCTTGGCGTCTTCCGAACCCAGCGCGCCGCCGGGCTTGCCGTTCCAGGCGCAGGAGTTCTTGACGCCGGGCAGGAAGTCGTCCCAGGCATATTTCGGATTGGTCTTGGCCGGGTCCTTGATCCACTCGTTGAGGTCGGTGATCCAGCCGGCCGGGCCATAGGTCCAGGTCATGTAGGCGCCGGTCATGAAGGCGTCGTATTCGGAGGAGCTCGCCGAGAGCGCCGCGGTGACCTTGTCGAAATAGACGTCTTCCGGGAACACGTCATAGACGACGTTCATGCCGGTCAGCTGCTTGAAATTGTCGAGGTCGGCGATCATCGCATCGGCATAGGGATGCTTGTTGAGCAAGAGCTTGATGGTCTTGCCCTTGTGCGCCTGCCAGTCGAAATCGGCGGCGAGCGCGCGGGTCTGGCCCAGATTGAGCAAGACACCGGCGGTGCTTGCGGCAAGGCCCATGGCGCCCAGTCCCCTGATCAGTCCACGGCGGTCGACTTGTCCACGCAGGAACGCGTCGATCAGGTCTTTTTCTTTCTCATGCATGTCCTCTTCTCCTCCACAGGGTAGTTTCAACCAAAGCGGTGCCGGCTACCCGACCGGCGTCTGTTCCACGAGCGATCGCGCCGTCCGCTCGTCGGTTATCAGGCCCTTGAGGTAGCGGCCCTCCAGCACTGACTTGATGGCTCGAACCTTCACCTTGCCGCCGGCGACGGCGACGATCCTGCGGTTGGCGATGTCCTCGCGGGCGAGCGCCAGGGCGCGGCTGGAAACCGTGGTCGCCACTGGCTTGCCGGCCTCGTCGAAGAAATGGCCAAGCAGTTCGCCGACGGCGCCGTTGCGGCGGGTCTCCTCCATCTCGCCCTTGTCGATCATGCCGGTGGCGACCAGCGAGGCCTCCTGCTCTGCGGTGCCGATGCCGGCCAGCAGCAGGTCGGCGGACCTGGCGAGATCGAAGACCTCGCTGACGCCCTTCTGGCCGAGCAGCACGGCGCGGTCCTCGACCGTGTTGGCGAACATCGGCACCGGCATGACATAGGCCTCGGCGCCGGTGCGCTCGGCGAGGCGATGGATCACGTCATGCGGGTTGGCCGAGAATTTGCGCGTCAGGCCGCCGAGCAGCGAGACGAAGCGGATCCCGTCGGCCGAGATGCGCGGCAGGTATTCGACGCAGGCCGCGAGCGTGCGGCCATGGCCGACGCCAATCAGGGTGCCCTCGCCGCGCTCGATCTCGCGCTTGAGGAACTGAGCGCCGGCAATGCCCAGCGCCTTGAGCGGCAGGTCTTCCGGATCGAAGTCCGGCACCACCTCGCAATAGTCGAGACCGTAGCGGCCGGACAGTTCGTCCTCCAGCGCCACGCATTCGGAGATCTCGCCGTCGATATAGACCTTAACCAGCCCTTCCTGGTTGGCCTTGGTGATGAGGCGATGCGCCTTGAGGCTGGTCAGGCCGAGCCGCTTGGCGACCTCGGCCTGGGTCAGGCCGCCGGCATAGTGAAGCCAAGCGGCGCGAGCGGCCATGCTGGTCTCATCGTCGCGCAGGAGGCCGTTGCCGAACCCAACCATTTCCGCCCTTTTGATATTTTTATCAGTTGCTGCAAAATTTTTCACAAGGCTACACCGGAGTCAAGCGGCGCCTGTCTCAAAATCGTGCAAGGGGCGCGATAGACGGCGCCAGTGCTCCGGGCCGCCAAGGAACCTTCAGCCCTTCAACGGGGTTGAAGTCGTTGGGAACAAGGAGTGGCGCGGCGCGCGCGCCTCTTTGAACGATGTTCGAGCCGCTTTGCTGCGATATGCCGCTTCACCCGACCTGGCCCGACCTCGCCGCGCGGCTCGTCTTCACACTCTTGGCGGGCTTCCTGATCGGTCTGAACAGGGAGGCACGCGGCCATACCGCCGGGCTGCGAACGACAATACTGGTCGGCCTTGCCGCGGCCATCGCCATGATCCAGGCCAATATGTTGCTCGACGTGGCCGGCAAGGGCACGGACTCTTTCGTCCGCATGGACGTGCTGCGTTTTCCGTTGGGTGTGCTGACCGGCGTCGGGTTCATCGGCGGCGGCGCCATCCTGCGGCGCGGCGATCTCGTGACCGGCGTCACCACCGCCGCCACGATGTGGATCATGACCATGATCGGCCTCGCCTTCGGCGGCGGCCAGTTCGGCCTTGGCGCGATCGCGACGGTGATGACGCTGGTGACGCTGCAGGCGCTGAAATGGGTCGACCTCAGGATCCCGCGCGACCACCATGCGATCCTGGCGGTCTCATGGCCGAATGGCTCTCCGCCGGTTCTCAGGGACATGGTCGGTCCGCTCGGCTATGACGCGCGCTTTATCGGCATGGAGCATGACGCCGACCGCGACCGGTTCGTCCATTCCTTCAATCTCGCATGGAAGCAACCGGATGCCGTCGAGCCTTCGGTGGAAATCCTGGCCGTGGTCGGCCGGCACTGCGAGGTCGAGCGCTTCGAGCTGATCAGCGAGAAGGCGGCCTGATCCTCGCTGAACGGCCGCAGCGGCAGGCTTACTCGCCTGCCTTGAGTGGTTCGGTGTCGGCTCGGATCAGCTTGATGTCCGCCCCTGCCGCCCAGGCGCCGATGTCTTCCCGACGCAGCGCTGCCGCCATCATATCTGGGAAATGATCGGGCGTGCAGGCGAAAACCGGAACCCCGAGCGCGGCGACCGATCCAGCCATCGCGGGATCATAGCCGGGACGACCCTGATCGGTGAGCGCCAGCAGCACGACGACATTGACGCCCGACCGGACCAGCGCTGCCAGCCGCTTGAGAAGCTCCTGGCCGTTGCCGCCCTCGTAGAGGTCGGTGATCAAAATGAAATGCGCCTTGGTCGGCCGCTCGATCCGCTCGGCGCAATAGGCGACCGCCTGGTTGATGTCGGTGCCGCCGCCAAGCTGGACGCCGAACAGCACCTCGACCGGATCGCTGAGCTCCTCCGTCAGGTCGACGATCGCCGTGTCGAAGCAGACCAGCTTGGTGCGCACCACCGGCAGCGAGGCCATCACCGCAGCGAAGATAGAGGCGTAGATGACCGAGCTTGCCATCGAGCCGGACTGGTCAACGCACAGCGTCACCTCGTCGAGGTCGACCAGCCGGCGCTGACGCCGCATGAAGCCGACCAGCCTTTCCGGCACGACCGTCTTGTGGTCGGGCTGATAGTGGCGAAGGTTCGCCGCGATGGTGCGCGGCCAGTCGATGTCGCGCTGCCGTGGCCGGTTGGTGCGCCGCGACCGGTCGAGCGCGCCGCGGATCGCCTCGGCGGTCTTTTGCTCGAGGCGCTGCATCAGCTTGGCGACGATGTCGGAGATGATCGAACGGGCGATATCCTTGGTCTTGTCCGGCATCGCCGAACGCAGCGAGACCAAATCCGCGACGAGATTGACGTCCGCCTCGATCGCCTTGAGGAACTCCGGCTCCATCAGCATCTGCTTCAGGTTCAGTCGCTCGAAGGCGTCCTTCTGCACGACCTGGACGACCTGCTCGGGAAAGAACGAGCGGATATCACCCATCCATTGCGCGACGCGCGGCGCCGAGCGGCCGAGCCCGCCGCGCCGTTTGCGCGGATCGCCGGCCGTGTCGCCGCTGTTGTCGCCATAAAGCGCGTCGAGCGCCGCCGAAAGCCGCCGATCCTCGGCGGAGAGTGCCGACGAGGACGCATCGTCGGCGCCGATCGCCAGCCGCCAGCGGCGTTCCCGCGTTCCTCCCGTCGGCTCGAGGTCCGGCCCGATCGCATCGTCATCCATGGCTGGGCTCCCCTGAAAGCAGCTTGCCGAGGAGACCAAAGTGCCGGCGCCAGGCTTCGCCGCCGTCGGGCGTCGGCGTCAGCCCGGCGGGCAGGCTCGCTCCTTTGCCGAGCACCGCTTCGATCAAACGCCGGCGCTCCATGCTGTCGAGGTTGGAGAAGACGCGGCGCAGCAAGGGCAGATGCGCAACGAAGGCCTCTTCGTCGAGTGAGGCAAGCCATGCATCGACGGCGCCGCGCAGACCCTCGTCATAGATCAGTCGCTGACCGGCGCCGCTGAAGAAGCCCTCGAAGAAAGCGGCAGCGTCGATGACCGGCGTCCCGGGTGACAGGCGCTTTGCCAAAAGGTCGGCCGCGCCCTCTGCGGAGAGCCGTCCGGCCTCGTAGAGCAGATGGGCCGCGCAACCGGCAACGAGCGCTGTCGATCGCGACGAATCGAGCACGGCCGCGAGGCCGCCGCGCCAGGCATCCACGACATCCTCGCCCGGCTCCACCAGCCTGATCGCCTCGTCGGCCTTGCGCATCGCGCCGATCAACGCCGCGGCGGCCTGAACGTCGAGATCGCGCGCGGCGTAGGGCAGCGCGATCGAGCCCTCGACGATTAGCCGCTCCAGTAGGCCCGCAAGGCGCTCCGTCTCGGTCTTGCGCGCTTCGCCGTAGCGGATGATGTCGGCCAGCGGCGGCACCGAAGCCAGAAGTTCCAGGCATTCGCTGCTGTGTGCCGCTTTTTCCTCCAGCGCGACGAGGCCAGCAGCGGAAGCTTCACTGAGAGCCGCCGTGATGGCGCCCTGGACCAGCGCGGCCAGGGTGTCGAGTGTCGCGGCGGCGGCGATCATCTGAACCAGGCGGCCGTTGGCGGCCTTCTCGATGGTCGGGCCGTAGACCAGGTTCTCGACCAGTTGAACGGCATACTCCGGCTGCCAGGCCAGCATCCAGCGCTCGCGAAAGGTGCCGCGGCTGCGCCCGGTGTCGGTCAGCTTGCCCCAGTTCACGCCAAGCACGTTCAGCCGGTGCAGCAGCGTCGACCGAAACAGCCCGCTCTCGCTGCGCAGGTCGATGGAGAGCTCCCGTTCCAAGGCCTCGGGCTTCAGCCGCGCCGTCTTCTGGTTGCGCTGCAGGTCATCGATCAGCGGCGCCAGCGGCGTGTCCGGCGGTATCTCGCCGACATCGGCGCCTAGCAGCAATTCGGCCTCGACCATCTTCCACAGCAGGGCCTCGCCGTTGAACAGCCCTGCGATCGAAGCGTCGCGCAGTTCCTCGAAACCCGGCTTCGGCCGTTCGCGGATGGCCGCAAGCGCGCGCGCCAGACGTTCCGCCTCGATCAGCGACGCGGTCGAGATCATGTGGCCTTTCGCCCTGAGGACCGAAGCGATCCGCGCCAGCCACAGGATGGAAGAGTCGCCCTGCGCACGCGTCTGCCACAGATGCTTGCACCAGCCGGGCGCAACGACGCCGGCGCCGTAGCCATAGCCGAGCGCCAGGCGCGGCCCCGTCCACGGCGCGAAGGTCATCATGGTCTTGCGGCGGGCCATTCCCTTGAGCAGGGCCTGGTCGCTCTTTTGCGTATGCGCCGCCTGCAAGGCCGGCACGTGCCAGGCGCCGCAGACGACCGCTAGCGGCCCATCGAACTCCTTGCGCGCGGCTGCGATTTCCAGCCGCATGTGCGCCTCGCGCATCGCCTCGAATTTGCCGATCACACCCTCGCCGTCGCGCAGCGTCGTCATCGCGTCGGCAATGGCCGCGAAGATCGGCCCCGGCGCGGGATTCTGCTCGATGATATCGGACCACCAGCTTTCGCCATCCTCGTAGCCGGCGGCGCGCGCCAGGGTGCCGATCGGATCCTGGATGCGCGTCGCTTCCTCGCCTTGCTCTTCGACAGGTTCCGCTTCGGCGGTATCGGTGTCGGTCGGACTTTCGGGCGCCTTCTCGGCCAGCCGCGCCGCGGACGGCAGATCGATGAAGCGCAGCGCCGCCTTGTTGGCGACCGCCCACAACGCCGCCTGATATTCCGGCGAGAATTCGGCGAACGGCCAGAAGCTGGTCGCGGCCGGATCGTCCTCGGGATAGCAGAGCAGCGCCACCGGCGGCTTCATGTCGGGGCTGGCGAGCAGCGGCAACAGCGGCGACGCATCGACCGGCCCTTCGATCAACACGGCGACAGGCTGCAATTCCTGCAATGCCTTGACCAGGCTCTCGGCGGAGCCCGGTCCGTGGTGGCGGATGCCGAAATAACTGATGCCGCCCTCAGTCATGGCTCAGATGGCCGCGTTGAGCGCCGCGTAGTAGCCGGCATAGTCCGACCGCTTCTTCAGCACCGTCTCCAGATACTCCTCCAGCACGACCTTGTCCTGAACCGGATCCTTGACGATCGCGCCGACAAGGCTCGGCGCCAAACCTTCGGCGTGAAACTTGCCGTCGTCGAACCATGCCGCCTGGCTGAGGCCACTGATCACGGTTGCGATCGCCTCGGCGGTGGAGAGCGAGCCAGATGGCGTCTTCAGCGTCACCTTGCCGTCGGCCGTCGCGCCGGAGCGCAACTCGCGGAAAATGGTGAGCACGCGGGCGATCTCCTCGCCGACATTCTTCGGCACTGGCAGGTCCAATCCGCCGGCCATCTCGCCGACGCGCCTGGAAACGATCGAAACCTCTTCCGCCATGTCCCCGGGCAGAGGCAGCACCACGACGTTGAAGCGGCGCTTCAGAGCCGAGGAGAGTTCGTTGACGCCCTTGTCGCGGTTGTTGGCGGTGGCGATGATGTTGAAGCCGCGCTGGGCGTAGATCGAGGTGTTGAGCTCCGGCACCGGCATCATCTTTTCCGACAGCACGGTGATCAGCGTGTCCTGCACGTCGGAGCCCATGCGCGTCAGCTCTTCCAGGCGGCAGAGCTTGCCTTCCTGCATGGCGCGGTACAGCGGCGTCGGCACAAGCGCCTCCTGGCTCGGGCCCTTCGCCAGCAACTGGGCATAGTTCCAGCCGTAGCGGATCTGGTTCTCGTCGGTTCCGGCGGTGCACTGCACGATCAGCGTGGAATTGCCCATGATGGCGCCGGCGAGATGTTCCGAAACCCAGGATTTCGCCGTTCCCGGCACGCCGAGCAAAAGCAGAGCGCGATCGGTCGCGAGCGTGGCCACCGCCGTTTCCATCAATTGCCGGCGGCCGACATATTTCGGCGAAATCACCGTGCCGTCGTCCGCCTTGCCGCCCATCAGATAGGTAAGCACGGCCTTCGGCGACAGGCTCCAGCCGGCGGGCTTCTGGCGGTCGTCGCCGCGCGCGAGCGCCTGCAGTTCGGCGGCATAGACCTGCTCGGCCGGAAGGCGGATGGCTGCGTTCATGCGATCATCTCCGGGTTGATCATCTGTTGGATTGGGAAGGCTTTTCGGCCAGCGCCGCGTTGATCCGCAGCAGGCCGAGCGATGGGGATGCGGGCGGCAGGCCGGCGGCGACGACCTCGCCGATCAATTTCTCCGCCGTCGCCGCCGTGGCGAGAAAGCCTATGGCCTCGAGATACTGCTCAGCGCTTCGTTTCATGACGTCGTTGTCGCCCGAGACGGCGGAGCGCAGCGCCGAAAGCGTCTTGCCTTTTGCGAGGTCGCCCCATTCCAGCCAGCCTGCTTCGGCGCCTTCGACCTGATTTAGCGCGTGCAGATTCTGCGCGTCATTCAGGATCTGACTGATCAGGAGACGCTTCCTGCCGCCGTCCAAACGCAACATGAGTTGGAGGACGAGAAGCGCCAGCTTGCCGCCTTCGGCGACAAGCATATCCGCCAAACAGGCCACCGCCGCATCGCTGCCGGACACCGAGACCATTAGAACGAGAAAACGATCGGCATTGTCATCGACGCCGAATTGCCATGCGCCGATGAATTCAGGCTCTGTCTTGCCGAAGCGAGCGACAAGATCGCCGAGGTAGCAGGATGCGAACAAGTCGGCGCGACGGGCTTGTTGCGCAGGCGACTTGAGTTTTGTCGGTGCGTAGGTGGTGCGGCGGCGAATGAAGCCGGATTTACCTTCCTCGATGAAAGCGGCAAGCTCGGCTGTCGGATCTTCCGACCCGCCATCAGCCGGATTGCCATGCTCTCCCAACCTTGCCAGGAGCCGGCCGGCCATTTCGCGCACCTTGCCCGAGCGATCGGCGGACAGGCTCTTCAGGAACGGCACGTCGTCGGCACCCAGGCCGAAGCGCATGAGTTCGACGAGCGCTAGCCTGACCTCCGCCGGCTCGCTGGCCCCTTTGGTCTCGATAAGCGTTCGCGCCAAGGCAGGTGTGGTGCGCCGCAAATCGATCAGTGCGGTACGGCGCGCCGCGGGATAGAAATCATCCCAGGTCTCCGCAGTCAGTTGCTCGCGCCGGGACTGTTTCTCACCGTCCGCGCCTGCCTGCCAGTCGACCCAAGGGGCATAGACCTCGGGACTTTCCTGATCCGACGCAGCGGCCATCCAATCCATCGGATGCAGCACGAAGCCGCGGCTGGCGACGAGCGCGGCCACGCGGGTCTTGAGCCTCACTTCGGCTGCATATTTCAATGCAGCACGCAGCAACGGCCGCAGCCGTTCCGGGAGCGTCGGCATGGCCAGCACCGGCAGCGGCGGACGGCGTTTCAAGGTTTTCGCCGCCGCCGGCCGAAGCGCGACATCGAGCGCCTGCGCGGCAATGGCCAGCAGCCGCCTCTGCTGCTCGTCCGGGCTGGCCGCAGCCGCCACTTCCTTCCATTCGGCAGGGGCAAGTTCGAAAGCGGCGCCGCCGGAAATCCAGCCGTCGCGCAACCTTGCCAGCCCTGCCTGCTCGAGTTCGTTCACGACAGATCGAGCCTCCCCATATTGCTCTGCGACGCAAGAAGCTCGAGCCTGGCGCCGTTCCAGAGCGCCGCCGTGGCTGCAAGCTCGAGGCCGAGCAACGTCTGGTTGACCGATCCCGCGACAGGCAGGGCAATGCCGTGCGGATCGCCCGCAGCCTGCCACCAGGCGCCTTCCTTCTCGTCCAGCGCGATCGCGCCGGCAGGCAGGATGACCGGGCAATCCGACAGCCATGGCGCGCCGTCCTGGAAGGCGGCATAGGCGGCAAGCGGATCGCCGGCTGCGTCCGAGCCGAAGGCTGGCCAAGCGCCTGGTGCCGAATCACCGAGCCGTTCCACGACCAGCGCCCGTAGCGGATTGCGCGATGGATAGAATACGAGCTTGGCCTTGAAGCGATCTCCCGGCGCGAAGGCGCCGGACCGGCGCCCGGCCGAAGCCGGGAAGAAATCGAGCAGAACGGCAAATCGCGGCGCCGGGCTCTTCAGATCGAGCAGCCATGTCGCATGGCTGACAAGCCCGTCGCGGCGGGTTTCTATCTTCTCGCCGAGCACCTCCCAATCGCTCTCGACCTGAACGGCGTCGGGGTTGGCGAGGACCTGCTCGCGCGTCTCAGATGTCGACACAAGTCGTTTCAGCTCGGGATCATCGGGCGTGGCGCGCCAAGCCTTGGCGAGCATCACCAGCTTGCCGAGCTCGCGGATCGCGGCATCCGGCTTCTCCTCGCCGCGCAGCGCCATCAACCGCGCCGGCAACTCGTCGACGCGGCCGGCAAGCGCTGTGGCCTTGAGGTCGACCAGCCGGGCTGCAATGCGGCGGCAGCGCTCGCTGCAGGCATCGACGAACCCGGCAAGGCCGAGCCGGAGCTGGTCGGCTATCCATTGATCGAGCTCGTCCAGCGCTGCCGCCACGGCGCTTCGCGTGTCCTCGGCCCGCTTGCGCTGTGCCGCCTCGCGGCGTTCAGCGGCCACGGCATCTTCGACCGGAGCGCTCTGCTCGGGCCGCGATGCCTCGTCGATGCTTTTGCCTTCCGAGTTTGCCGCCGCCTGCGTCGCTGGCTGCCCGGGCCGGCGGCGCCGGCCGAGCCAGTCGTTGACCCAATCCGGCGTCTGCTCGACGCGATCGAAGCTGGCCGGCGCGGTGGCGCCGATCCACATCAGCCCCAGTATGTGCTTGCACGGGAATTTCCGCGACGGACAGGTGCATTTGTAGCCATGGTCGCCGGTATCGAATGCTACACGGTAGGGATTCGATCCCGAGCCCTGGCATTCGCCCCAGATGAGCCCCAGTTGCTCATTTGTCTCGAGCCGAGGCCAGTTCGACCGCTTGGTCAGCTTCGAGGCGGCGCTGAGCGAGGCCTGGTCAGGGGCAAGCGCTTCAATGGTTTTCAGGTCCAGTTGCAAGCCGCGCCTCTCATGACCCCGAAGTATGATTCCGCGACGATAGATAGCCGTTTGCGGCGCGCTGGTGTAGCTCCAGCCGCCGCAAAGTTAATTCCTTGTCTAACGTTCGGTTTCCTGATCAGGCCGGGCCGGTAATGTCGGCTTCAGACGACCCCCGCGCCGCGGACGAGATCGACGAAGCGGGCAAAGACTTCCGTGTGGCGGTCGACGTCGGCCGGCGACGTCGCCGGACACATCAGGAACATGGTGTGGAACGGCGTCACCAATATGCCCTCGTTCATGTAGAAGGCATGCAGCAGCGTCTCGAGGTCGCCGCGCCGGGCGGCAATGACATCGGCGCCGTTGCGCGGCGGCGCGGGCATGAACATGATCTCGGCGCGGGCGCCGACCTGCGTCACATGCCAGGGCAATCTGCTGGCGCTGATGATGCCGCGCGCGGCTTCGGCCAGGCGCGAGGCATTGGCGATCATGACCTCGAAATTGGCGGGGGTCAGCACCTCCTCCAGCACCGCGCGCATGGTGGCGACGGTCAGCGCATTGCCGGCGAGCGTGCCGCCGATGCCGAGATGCGCCGACTGGCGCACGCGCGGATTGACCATCGGCACGATCGCCCACAATCGCTCGGCGATCTCCCGCGAGACGCCGAAGACGCCGGCCGGGATGCCGCCGGCAATCGCCTTGCCGGTAACCAGCATGTCCGGCTCCAGACCATGCTGCGCGGTGCAGCCGCCCGGCCCGCTGGAGATGGTGTGGGTCTCGTCGATGATCAGCACCGTGCCGGTGCGGCGGGTGATCTCGCGAAGCGTGGCGTGAAAACCGTCGGCGACCGGGATCATGCCGAAATTGGTCATCAGCGGCTCGGTCAGCACGCAGGCGACGTCGCCGGCCGAGAGCGCCTCCTCGAGCGCCGCGATGTCGTTGAACTCAACCACCCTGGAGACGGCGGAATGGTCGACGCCATTGGGATGGATCATGTTGCGCATGCCGACGCGGCCGTCGCGGATCTCGACATGCGCCTCCTCGACGCCGCCGTGATAGCAGCCGGAGAAGACCAGCACCTTGTCGCGGCCGGTGATTATGCGGGCAATGCGGATGGCGCCGCGATTGGCGTCGGTGGCCGAGGTGGTGAGCGTCCAGTAAGGCAGGCCGAAGCGGCGCGTAAGCTCTGCGCCGACCCAGAGGCTGTCCTCGGTCGGCAGCATCATCGTGGTGCCGTTCCGCAACTGGCGAAGGGCGGCGCGGGTGACCGCCTCCGGCGCATGGCCGCACATGCCGCCGGTGTCGCCAAGGGCGAAGTCGACATAGTCGTGGCCGTCGATGTCGCTTATGTGGGCGCCGCTGGCCGACGCCGCATAGACCGGGAAACCGCCGGCCCAGCGGCGCATCCAGTGCGAGGGACCGCCATAGAGGAAATGCCTCTTGCCCTCTTCCCACGCCGCCGCCGAGCGCGGGTGGGTTTCGAGGAAGCGCTGTTGCTCGCGGTCGAGCAGGTCGCCGGTTGTCTTTGAATGCAAAGCGTTTTTGGCAGCCGTCACGGGGCGAAGCCTCCCTTGTGTGCCGTCAGTTGGGCACAAGATGATTTTCTTGTCGGTTCACTATTTGAACCATCGTTTTGCATGTTATAGACAAACTGCAGGCTACCTCGGCTGCTGTCAAGTTAATTCACATGCGAACTATCTTGGAGAATGCATCATGAGCACGGTGGCAAGGCGGTCTCGCTGCTGGAACTGTTCACGCTCGACGAGCCGGAGATCGGGCTGTCCGACCTCGCCCGCAAGGCCGGCCTCGACAAGGCGACAGCCCGGCGTTTGCTGATGGCGCTCGCCAACCATCGGCTGATCGAGCAGGAGCCGCAAAGCCGCCGCTACCGGCTGGGCGCCGGCCTGTCGCGGCTGGCCCGCATCCGCGACGCGCATTTCCCTTTCGTGCGCGTGGCGGCGCCGGTGGCGCGGGAGCTGTCGCTCGAAACCGGCGAGACCGTGCATCTGTCGGAGTTCAGCGCTGGCGCGCTGCTCACCGTGCATGTCGAACTGTCGGCGAAGGCCAACCGCGTCAATGTCGATGTCGGCCAGATCCTGCCACTGCACGGCACGGCCTCCGGCATCGCCTTCCTCGCCGCCTCGCGGCTGCAAGTGGTCAGCGCCTATCTGGAGAAGCCCTTGCAGGCCTTCACCGCGCATACGGTGACAGGACCGGACACGCTGGCCAAAGCCATCGCTTTTGCCGCCGCGAGCGGCTATTCGCGCAGCTCGCAGGGCTATGAGGAAGGCGTGCACAGCATCGGCGCCGCGATCCTCGGCGCCGACGGCCAACCGATCGGCGCGCTTGCGGTGGCTTCCCCCGTATCCCGCGTCGACGATGCGGTCGCGGCCAACCAGGGTGCTGCGACGGTCAAGGCGGCGCGCCTGATTGCGGCACGGCTGACCGGCGAGGCGTGACATCCCGCATCGGCGAGGCTGAACTCACCATACTCGCGGCTGCCGCTCATTGGTCGCGGTCGCCGAACCTGGCCGAAGCCCCTCTTGTCGCCTTCATTTGAAAATTTGAACGGTGTTCACTTTTGTCTTGAACGCCGTTCACAATGTGCTAAATTGCGTTTATGAACATCGTTCATGGAAAATGAGCGGCGAAGCGGATGACGAAGCCTGCTGATTGTATCCGGCCCTGAAACCAGCCAGCGCCGACCCGGCTTAACCCTGAAACGAAAGGATCATATCGATGGCCACCAACAGCTATGTTTCCAACCATGCGAGTGCCTGGAAGACGTCCATCGCCATCACCAAGACGCTGCGTGACGCGGAGGAAACGGGCCGGTTCATCAACAGGCTGCAAGGCGCCAAGACCGAAAAGCTGATGATGGATATCAACCGCAGTAACGAAGTTTAACCGGCTTCCCGCTTAAAACGAGGCTCAAACCGCGCAAGCAACCGCTGACCGATCCATCTCGGATTGCTCGATGGCCTTGCCCAATGGAACTTGCCATGAACACCCATCTGATGATGTCGCGGCGCTTTGCGCCTCTCTTCTGGACGCAGTTCCTGTCCGCCTTCAACGACAACTTCCTGAAGAACACGCTGGTGTTCCTCATCCTCTTCACCCTTGCCGCGGACCAGGCGGCGTCATTGGTGACCTTGGCCGGCGCCATTTTCATGGCCCCTTCCTGCTCTTGTCCGCGCTTGGCGGCGAGATCGCCGACCGCTTCGACAAGGCTTTCGTGGCGCGCAGGCTGAAGTTCGTCGAGATCGGCGCCGCCTTGCTGGCCGTAATCGGCATCGCGCTGTCGTCCATTCCGGTGCTGCTCACGGCGCTGTTCCTGTTCGGCGTGATTTCGGCGCTGTTCGGCCCGATCAAATACGGCATCCTGCCCGATCACCTCGAGCGCAAGGAACTGCCGCGCGCCAACGCCTGGATCGAGTCGGCCACCTTCGCCGCCATCCTCGGCGGCACCATCGCCGGCGGCGTCGTCTCCGCCGACGGCATCGGCGTTGCGGTGTTCGGACCGATCATGATGGCGCTTGCCGTCGGCTGCTGGCTCGTCAGCCGCTACATCCCGGCGACCGGTGCGGCCGCGCCGAACCTGGTGATCGACAAGAATGTCCTGCGCTCTACCTGGCGTCTGGTCAGCGAATTGCGCACCAACCAACGCATCTGGCGGGCGGCGCTGATGGCGTCCTGGTTCTGGCTGGTCGGCGCCATCGTCCTTTCCATCCTGCCAACCCTGGTCAAGAATTCGCTCGGCGGCACCGAGATCGCCGTGACCGCCTATCTGGCGGTCTTCGCGGTCGCCGTCGCCATCGGCTCGGCCATCGCCGCCTGGATGTCGCAGGGACGCATGGTGCTGTTGCCCGCCCCGGTCGGCACCGCGCTGATGGCCGTGTTCGGGCTGGACCTCGCCTGGAGCGTGTGGGGCCTTCAGGCCTCCGCCCAGGCGCAGACGCTCAGCGCCTTCTTCGCCGGCCCGAACACCATCCGAGTCGCCATTGATCTCGCCGGCCTGGCGATCGCCGGTGCCTTCCTTGTCGTTCCCACCTTCGCGGCCGTGCAGGCCTGGGCGCCGGAGGACCGGCGCGCCCGTGTCGTCGCCGCGGTGAATGTCGTCAGCGCCGGCTTCATGACCCTCGGCGGCGGCATCGTCGCCGCCATCCAAGGCGCTGGCGTCTCGATCGCCGGCGTGCTGGCCGGCCTTGCCGTGGTCAATGCCGTCGCCGCCTGGCTGATGCTGAAATACCTGCCCACGAATCCTTTCCGCGATTTCGTCTCCATCCTGTTCCGCGCCTTCCATCATCTGGAGGTCGAGGGGCTGGACAACCTCAAGGCCGCCGGCCCGGCGCCGATCCTGGCGCTCAACCATGTCAGCTTCCTCGATGGTCCGCTGGCCCTGACGCTGACCGACGAGGAGCCGGTCTTCGCCATCGACCACACCATCGCGCAGGCCTGGTGGATGAAGCCGTTCCTGAAGCTCGCCCGCGCCCTGCCGCTCAATCCGGCCAAGCCGATGTCGACCCGCACGCTGATCAAGATCGTGCAGGGCGGCGATCCGCTGGTCATCTTCCCCGAAGGCCGCATCACCGTCACCGGAGGCCTGATGAAGGTCTATGACGGCGCCGCCATGGTCGCCGACAAGACCGGCTCGATGGTCGTGCCGGTGCGCATCGACGGGCTGGAGAAGAGCTACTTCTCGCGGCTGACGTCGCAGCACGTGCGCCGCCGCCTGTTCCCGAAGGTCAAGGTGACCATCCTGGAACCGGTGAAGCTCGAAGTTCCGCAGGAGTTCAAGGGCCGCCAGCGTCGCACCGCGGCGGGCGCCGCCCTCTATCAGGTGATGTCGGATCTCGTCTTCCGCACCGAGGACATCGACAAGACGGTGCTTGAGAAAATCATCCTGACGGCGAACGAGCGCGGCATGAAACAGCTCGCCGTGCAGGACCCGGTCACCGGCTCGCTGAGCTACGGCAAGCTGCTGACGGCTGCCGCCGTGCTCGGCGAGAAGTTCGAGCACCTCTATGCCAGCCAGCAGACAATCGGCATTATGCTGCCCAATGCCAACGGCGCATGCGCGACGCTGCTCGGCGTCATGTCGGCCGGCAAGGTGCCGGCGATGATCAACTTCACCGCGGGTGCGGCGAACATCCTCTCCGCCTGCAAGGCCGCCGAGGTGCGGACCGTGCTCACCTCCCGCGCGTTTGTCGAACAGGCCAAGCTCGGCGCGGTCGTCGAGGAAATCGGCCGCTCGGTGGAGATCGTCTGGCTCGACGACCTGCGAGCCGGCATCGGCCTCAAGGACAAGCTGCTCGGGCTGCTGCGCAAGACCACACCGCGCGTCGCCCGCAAGCCCGACGACGCGGCGGTGATCCTGTTCACCTCCGGTTCCGAAGGCACGCCGAAGGGCGTGGTGCTTACCCACCGCAACATCCTCGCCAACGCCGCCCAGGCCGCCTCGCGCATCGACTTCCACTCGGGCGACAAGGTGTTCAACGTGCTGCCGATCTTCCATTCCTTCGGCATGACGGCGGGCACGGTGCTACCGCTGATCTCGGGCGTGCCGGTCTATTTCTACCCCTCGCCGCTGCACTACCGCATCGTGCCTGAACTGGTCTACGCGTCGAATGCGACGATCATCTTCGGCACCGACACGTTCCTCTCAGGCTATGCGCGCACGGCGCATCCTTACGACTTCCGCTCGGTGCGCTACTGCTTTGCTGGCGCCGAGCCGGTCAAGGCGGCGACGCGCATGACCTATATGGAGAAGTTCGGCCTGCGCATCCTCGAGGGCTACGGCGTGACCGAGGCGGCGCCGGTGATCTCCATCAACACGCCGATGTACAACCGGTCCGGCAGCGTCGGCAAAATCATGCCCGGCATGGAGTATCGGCTGGATCCGGTGCCCGGCGTCGAAAATGGCGGGCGGCTCTACGTGCGCGGCCCGAATGTCATGTCAGGCTATCTGCGGGCCGAGAAGCCGGGCGCGCTCGAGCCGCTGGAAGACGGCTGGCATGACACCGGCGACGTTGTCTCCATCGATGAGGCGGGCTTCATCACCATCCGCGGCCGCGCCAAGCGTTTCGCCAAGATCGGCGGCGAGATGATCTCGCTGGCTGCCGTCGAGGCGCTGGCCGGCGAATTGTGGAAAGGCTCGCTGTCGGCCGTCGCAACCGTGCCGGATGCCCGCAAGGGCGAAAAGCTGATCCTGATCACGGAGGCTGCGAACGCTACCCGCGCGGATTTCCTGGCCTTCGCCAAGGCCAACGGGGCCATGGACCTGATGGTGCCTGCCGAGGTGCGCGTCGTTGCGAAAGTGCCGGTGCTCGGTTCCGGCAAGCTCGACTTCGCCGGCGTGACGAAGTTGGTGCGCGGCGAGGAAGACCTGAAGGTCAAGGCCGCCTGACGCGGATACGCGAACGGGCCGGCGCAAAACGCCGGCCCGCCAGGGCTACTGTCGGCCCGACTTTGCCATTGTTTCGCGCGCGCGGATCGATGGGCAAGGCATCGCGCTTCAGACTATTTTGCCACCTCGTCCAAAGACCTTCTGCAACACGAGCTTCAGCCGCTTGAACTCGTAGCGGCGCCGCAATTTGGCCAGCGTCGCTCGGTGGGCGGCGTCGATTTCGGGCAGCGAATCCGGCGCTGTCGCCTGGGGCAGCGCGAGCAGCGCGTTGGCATGGAGGTCGGCGAAAGGCTGCGGGTCATAAGTAGCGAACGGCGTCGGCGGGTCGCTCAGCACGGTCGGATTGCTGTTGATCTCGAACACTGTGGGCTGGCCGTTGGTCAGCGTGTAGTCGATGCGCCCGTATTGCATACGGGCCTTTTCGAAGACCTGCATCACCCATTCGGCATGTGGGTTCGCGGCAATGTAGGCCCTGATCTCGTCGATATGCGCCG
Source organism: Mesorhizobium sp. M4B.F.Ca.ET.058.02.1.1 (assembly GCF_003952505.1). Lineage (NCBI taxonomy): Bacteria > Pseudomonadati > Pseudomonadota > Alphaproteobacteria > Hyphomicrobiales > Phyllobacteriaceae > Mesorhizobium > Mesorhizobium sp. M4B.F.Ca.ET.058.02.1.1. The sequence continues at coordinate 2,587,389 of NZ_CP034450.1, forward strand.
GCAGGAGCTCCTCGTTCGAATTCTTGACGAACCAGGATTTCGACATGGCAATATGCTGGGCGTAGATCGTATCGCCGACCCGATAGGCGGCGAATTTCCGGTAGTATCCGTCCGGCCATGGCGCGCCGGTCATCTCCACCACGATCGGCCGCACCAGCCTGCGACCGTCCGGCCGGGCGAGTGCCGCGTCGAGCGCCGTCCGGTCGTGCAAAAGCGGCGGCTCTTCGTAGAGTGCGCCCACCTCGTCGCGGATGAAGACCGGATAGCGCATCGTGTCATCGAGCTGGTCCAGCCTGAACGCGCGAAAAAGGTTGCCGCCATCGTCACCAAGCACACGCAGCAGATCGAAGCGCTGCAGGCTGGCGGTCGGGTGGTTGAGCTGCTTCAGGCCCGCTTGCCGCGCCAGCGCGGCGCTCAGGTCTGATGCCCGCTTCATCTCCTCGGCGGTCAGCCGGTCCATGTCCGACCAGATCACCACGCCGGCGCGAACGCCGCGCAGCAATCCGGCATCCTCATAGCGAACCAGCCGGAACGATGCTTGCAGATCTGTGCGGTGATAGAGAAGCACAACCGCATGCGTATAAGCGTGCTTTCTATGTGTGACGTAGAATATCAAGCGATTGCGCCCCCCGATCCGCAGAATTGCAAACTGCAGTCTTGCTGACTAGCAAAAAGCTGCTACGCGCCCTATAGCGCATGGGCAAGCCGGGTGGCCGAGAGATGAACGTCGAGAATAATGCGCTTCCAATCCGGAAGCTGGACGCGGACGACATGCCGCTGCTGATGGAGCTTGAAGCTGCCGCCTGGGCCGGCCCGCTGCAGGCCAGCGAGGCGACCATCCGACGCCGGCTGGCGCTTGGCCACACCATGCTGGGGGCGATCGACGGTGACGTGCTTGCCGGCACGCTCTGCTTCACCGAAACCAGCCAGGACCCGCTGGTGCGTGCAGACTTTCCCGCGAATTTCGATGCCTTTGCGTCGCTGCCGCGCAGCGAGCCGGTGCACTCTCTTTATGCCTACAATCTCTGCGTCCGCCCCAGCCACCGCGGCGGCAACACGGCGATCCGGCTGCTGAAGGAGATGGAGCGCCACGGCCACCGCCTCGGCGCGCGCTGGCTGATCGGCGACGGCCGCTGCTCGGCCTATGCCGGCTCATCCGGCGGCGACGACGACCAGGTCAGGGCCGACCCGCGGTTTCGCGCTACCATAGACCGCTGGAACGAGACCGGCATAAGGCCGCCGCTGGAAGAGATTATCCGCGATCCGCTTCTGCGTCTGCACTACCGCGTCTACGACTGCGAATTCCTCTACGTCATGCCGGATTTCTTCCCGCAGGATGCCGCGTCCGGCGGTTTCCGGGTCATCTCGGCCAAGGACCTCAAGAAATGACGTGCGAGCCGGCCGCAGCATGACGGCTCCGTTCTTCGATCCGTTTGCGCTCGGCGACGATCCGTTCGCGCATTTTGCCGAGATGCGCGCACTGGGCGGCATAGCGCGCGGCGCGGCGCCCTATCCCGAACTCGCCGACGCGCATTACGTCTTCAGCCATGAGCTGGTGTCCCGCGTTCTGAAACATCCCGCCCTGCTGCAGGCGCCGCCCGGCAGGTATGAGGAGGTCCGCCGCAAGCTTGTCGACCAGGCGCCAATGGCGCTGCTCAGCCGGTCGGTGATGCTCGCCGATCCGCCGCAGCATGGCGGGCTGCGCCGGCCGGTTGCAGGCTTCCTCTCCAGACCCACCGTCGAGGCGCTGACACAGGGCCTGCGGGCGCTAAGCCGCGAGCTGGTCGACCGGGCGATGGCGGACGGCCGCATCGATGCCGTCGCCGGGCTCGCCGTGCCGGTCTCCTTCTGGCTGCTGCAGGAAATCATGGGCATCGAGATCGAGGATCCATGGGCGCTGAAATCGGTGACCAGCCGCATGGCTGGTGCGTTCGACCTGCGAACAGACCAGCCGCCGGCTGCCAGCGCCGCGGCCTATGGCGAATGCCGGGCCTTTGTCGAGGAGCGGCTGGCGCAACAGGCCTTCCGGCCGGACGGAATGGTCGCCCGCATGGCGCGGGAAGTCGCCGAAGGGCGCTGGTCGCGCGAAGACATGGTGGCCAACGTCGTGTTCATGCTGTTTGCCGGACAGGAGACCGTCGTCGACGCTTTCGGCAACGCCGTGGTCGCGCTGCACCGTTTTCCAGAGCAGCGCGCCCTGCTCGAGCGCCGGCTTGTCGACTGGAGCAGCGCGGCCGCCGAATTGCTGCGCTTTGGCGCCTCCGTGCAATACGCGATCGCGCGCATTGCGGCCGAAGACATCGACCTCGGCAACGTTGGGATCGCGAACGGCGAGGCGGTGGTGGCGGTGCTGGGCAGCGGCAACCGCGACGATGCGGTGTTCGCGGACGGTGACCGGCTGGACCTCACCCGCTCGCCGGCCTTGTCGTTGACCTTCGGCACCGGCCTGCATGTCTGCCTCGGCCAGCATGTCGCCCGGATCGAGATCGCGGCGATGCTCGAGGCGTTGTTCACCCGCGCTCCCGGCTGGCGGCTTGATGCCGCCGGCGCCAGGCGCCGCCCGTCGCTGTCGTTTCACGGGATGAGTACCGCGCCGCTTGTCCTCGCTTGAGAGGATCGCGCGCCGGGCCACCAATCCTCAGTCAAGGAAAAGCGGCCGCGTCTGCGCAAGGATCGCCGGATCGAGCGAGCGGACTATCTCCGCCACCTTGGCCCGCAGGACCTCGATCGCCGCGTCGTCGAGCGGATCAAGAATGTCATTCTGATCCCTCGTCGCGATATACTCTTCCAGCGAGGGCGCCTCGCTCGCCGGCGTGAAGCCTCCGCCGCGGGCGTGCTTGCTCAGCAATTCCTGCCGCGACTTCACCGCATAGTGGCGGATCCAGCCGAGCTTCCATTCCATCGGCATGGCGGCTTGATGCCTGTCGAGCGTCATGCCGTCGACCAGCGTCCTGCGCTGCCCGATCGGGAAGCCGTGCGGATGCGCCATGAACAGCATCGGGCTCCGCACGGCCTTCGGCAGGCATGACCCGACGCGCCCAAACGCCTTCTTCCAGCGCGCCGTCGGGGCGTCATGCCTGCCGCGCCGCGGAAACCGGACGGTGACCAGCTCGTCGTCATAGCCTTCTCTGCCGTCGCTGCCGAAATTCGCCCAGCGGAAGGCGACGCTGCGCACGCCGCGCCGGCTGAGCAGCGAGCGGACAAGCTCGGCGCCGCTCCAGGGCGGTCCGCCGAGCGGCTCGAGAAATTCGTCGGCGTCCAGGAAGCCGAGATAGCGATAGCCCTGGAACAGTGCCCGCCAGTAGAGGTGCGAATAGGCCCGCCGCTGCGGCTGCAGCCGATCGTGCCGCCAGTCGACCAGCTCGATCCAGCCGGCGTCGCGCAACGCCGAAAGCACCGCCGTCTGCGGCCCGGCGACGCAATTGTCGGCGATCATCAGATCGAAACCGTGCAGCTTGTGCCACGCGGTCCATTCGATCACATAGGGTTGCTCCAGCTTCATGATCGCGCAGATCACGGGCCTGTCGACCGAAAGCGGAAATCTCATCGCAACTCTTTCATCGTGCCAATTGCCGAAGTTCGATCTGCCGAAACTTGATCGCATCGCCATAGAAGGCCGCGAGCTGCTCGGCGGACGCTGTCCAGTCGCCGATGTCCAACTTATGAAAGCGGTAGCGTGCGTCGCCAGGCGGAAGCAGGTCGATGTCCGGCCTGATCGCCGGATCCAGGATGCCGGCCACCGGCAGGTGGATCGTGCGCGCCGACGACAGCCAGCAGGCCAGCCAGGCAAAGCTGCCTACCGACGCGACGACATGGCTTGCCCGGCGCAGCGTCTCGAAATCAGTCAACGGCGATGCCTTCGGCGCGAAGGCGGCATCGGGAAAGCGCTGGCGCAGGCGCCGGCAATAATCATTGTCGTCATGGACCTGGCCGACGAAGACCGGCTTGCGGCCACTGTCCCGGCTAAGGGTCTCGAAGAAGGCGAACGGCATCGGGCAGTAGTTGCGGTGGGAGCCGTCGAGTATATCGCCGGCCCGCACATGGATGACGAGGAATTCGTCGCCATAGGTCGGCGCATCGACTGCACGCCCGTCGAAAAACCCGGAAACCTCCATTCGATCGTAATAGCCCAACCTCTGTGCGAAGCCCTTGAACAGGATGCTCCGCGCGCGTTTCTCACGGAACGCGGCAGCGATCGTGTCGAGATCGTAGCGATGATAGCCTTCTACCCGAAGCGCCCGGTATCTCCACACAAGAGGCGGCCGCAGCTTGGCGATGGACCATTCCGGCAGATCGGCGTTGCAGACATAGCCGCCGGGAATGCGCCCGGCCAGCACATGGCTGAACATGTACTGGAACATCCTGTTTCCCATGCCGCCAAGCGGCCGCATGACGATCGGTACACGCCGCATCGAACCCCCTTGAAGCCGGCACCGGATCGAGCCTGTCGATCGCGATCCCGGCATTGTGCGCTGGAATAATCGCGTGAGGATCGTCTGATACGCAAGCCGTGCTTGTCGTCGCGTATCGGGGCCCAGTGCAGTCTAGGGATATTTTGTCTGAACTGCGATCGCGTCCCGGGAATCGCTCTCCAGGTCCTTCGGCAGCGGCAGGCTCGAGCAGTTCAAGTGCACCTCGCGGGCGAACAGCTTTCGCTGCTTCTGCTCGTGCTCCTTGATGGCCGCCACCAGCCCCATGCTGTACGGGCCAAGCAGGACGCCGAAGCCCCAGCCGGGGTGCTCCTTTTCGCGAGCGGCGTAGTTCGAGGCATCCATGCGGGCTTTCTGGCATTCCGGCGACGCCCATTTCGGGTCCTGCTGCGAAAGCGACGTTTCATAGTCGACCGGAGAGGTCACACACCCGGCCAAAGTCGCCGCCAGCACGACAAGCACTGCAATTCTCATCCACAAGCCTTTCCTAAAGCATCGCGGAGAAACCACAGATCGCTTGCTTCCACAAGGCGCGGGCTTGGACGAGGCAGCGAGAAACAGGGTTATCGTCGTTGGTCGCCCGGCTCAGAACTTGCGGCTGAGATAAGCGAGCATCGTGATCGGGCTGGGCGCGCATTGCCGGCAGGCTGGGCGCGACATTACCGGCGGCTCGGGCCTGGAAAGATTGCGCCTCCTACGCATGACTATTCTTGTGAGATGTAACATTCAAAGGCAGTGATATATTGCCGGCTTTGGCTGACGTTTCTTCAACGGGAGACATGGCATGCTGGCAATACCGATATCCCATCCAGGAGATCAGCCCGCCGTCGGGACGATATCCTCCTCGACCGGATCCTCCCCGACTCTATCGTCCTTGACCGGCTATCCGGCCGCCGTGCTGTGCTGGCTGCTTTCGGCCGGCGTCTACATCGCGGCCAAATGGGTGGCGCCGGAAATGCCGCCCTGGGGCCTCTGCTTCTGGCGGCTTGCGCTCGCCTCAGCCATCCTGCTGCCGATCGTGCACCGCCATCACGGCGCGATGATCACGCTGCTCAAAACCCGCGCGGTGGAGATCGTCGTCGTCGGCGCGATCGGCCTGACGCTTTGCCAGGGCATGATCTACCACGGCCTCAACGACACCGACGCCACAACGGCCGGCATCATCATGGCGCTGTCGCCGGTCATGACGATGGTGCTCGCCCGTTTTGTGCTTGGCGAGCCGCTCGGGCTCTGGAAGTCGCTCGGCGCGCTGGCGGCGCTTGCCGGGATGATGGTCATCGTCGCGCACGGCAACCTGACGGCGCTGCTTCAGCTCCGGTTCAATCCCGGCGAATTGTGGATCGTCGGCAGCGCGTTCTGCTGGGGTCTCTACACCGTGCTGCTGCGCCGTTCCAAATTCGGCCTCGAGCTGCTACCGCTGGTGGTTCTGCTGCTTGGCGCCGGCGCGCTGGTCGCCCTGCCCTTCCATCTGTGGGAACTGTTCAACGACGAACGCTCGGCAATGACCATCAACGGCCTGCTCGCGCTCGCCTATCTGGCGGGTCCGGGCGGCGCGCTGATGTACTATCTCTACAACCGAAGCGTGGAGACGCTCGGCGCCAGCCGCGCGAGCATGCTGCTCTACCTGCAGACGGTGTTCGTCGCGATACTGGCCTATCTGCTGCTCGGCGAGAACCTGCATGACTACGACCTGGTTGGTGCTGCCTTCATCGTGGCCGGCATCGTGCTCGCCACGGTGGTCAAGCCCATCCCGGGAAAAGCATGAAGCCGTCCGCAATTGCGCTTCGATAAGCTTAGGCTCCTGGCCCCTTCGGGAGCGGGCTGGCTCGGCGAAGCCGAGACGGAGCGGGCGCCGCCATTTGCGACCCTTCGAGCGGCCGGAGATTCCACAATCCCTGCGTCATCGATATGATGCGGCGATGGGGCGCGACATCAATCGAAGGGGAGCATCCGGTGAACGAAAAAGCCAGTCCAAGAACACTCGCGGAGATCGCCAGCTATCACGCCCATATCTACTACGCCGGGCAGCCTGAGCGGCAGCATGCCGAATGGCTGCGGCTTCGCATCGCAGAACGTTTCCGCGTGCGCCTCGGCAACTGGCGCGACGAGCCGGTCGGCCCGCATCAGCAGGCGATGTACCAGGTCTCGTTCGCCAACGCGCTCTTCGCTACGCTGGTGCCATGGCTGATGTTGAACCACGGCGGCCTGAGCATTCTCATCCACCCCAACACCACCAACCCCAAGCGCGACCATCTGATCGACCCGATCTGGATCGGCCGGCCGCTGGGTGTGAACGGCGAGGTGCTTGGGGACGAAGATGAGGCGGAGGAGGCACTGGAGGTGAATACGGAGCCGACGCTGGGGGCCTAGGGCGGCGTCAGTCCGACAGAGGGCAGGTCCTGGTTGAACAGGATCGCCGGGCTGGTTGGCTTGGCGCTTAAGCTGGCGACGTCGCATCATCAAGACGCAGCAGGCGCAATCGTAGCACGCTTGGCTACAGCCTTGCAGCTCTTGGCGGAATCGCCGACCCGTTTTGCGCATTTGTCTTGACGCAATTCCGGACGAAAAGCCGCTGCGCTTTCTGGAATTTCTTTAGACTGCTTCGCCGGTCTCAATATACCCCTTTCGGCTTAGTCCATTTGAGATAGATGTTGGCCCTCGACTCACACGTGAGTCAGGCCAATACTTCAACTCGTAAATTAAGCGAAGCGGGGGCTCGCGAACATGGATTCCGATATCATCTCGGGGATAGCTGTTACTTCGATCGTCGTCGGCTTCGCCGGTCAAGCCGTCTTGCTTTGGATCGCATGGCGCGGCCTTGAGTGGACGCCGGCGAAAGTTGTCGCGAGCTACCGAAGAGGGCGCTTCGCCGCAGCTGCCGGATTCGACCGAACTGCGGATCCTGGAGATCGCCGTTGCCTGCGGCTTTGAGTCTCCTTCGCATTTTTCAAAAACCTTCCGCGAGCATTTTGGAGAGGCTCCAAATTCTGTTCGCGCGCTCGCTCACGGCAGACGGGGCGGCCTGCGCTGCGCCGCAGGCGACTTGTCAGTGACACCACAAGCGTCGGGCCCAAAGCACCAAAATTATCGCTGAGGTTCGCAGTTCCGATCGGTCCGGATCGCAGTCCGCGCTAAACGACCAATTTGTCGCAACGTGTGCGGTACTCCCCGAATTGCCGGTTCCGTAGTATGGCGAATCGACTTTGAAAATTTGGAGATTCCAGTGCTTCGCCGCAGTCTTGTTGTCTTTGCAGCGGTTGCTCTTACCGCTTGCGTCTCGTCCTCCATTGACCCGCAGAGCAAGGCCTCCATGGGCTCCGTCTACGTGGAGCCTGTGCAGCTGTCGAAAGCCTCTGTCTTTGCGCCAAATTCAAGTGAGGCAAATGCAAGTTCCGGGAAAGTGCCCGCCACGGTATCAGAGGCTACTTCTCGTCTTCAAGAGATCGTGGACACGCGCACAAATCTCCGCGAGCTCATCGAGAGTCAGGCGAAGGAAGACCTTATTAGCAAGGGATATCGCGTAACAGACGCGGCATCGGGCGCCTCCGCCAAGCTGAAGATCAATGTCTACAACGCATTAAGCGTACCAGTCGGCGATGGGCGAGGCATTGCGATGACCGTCAGCGCTGAGATGGTTCGTTCATCGGACGGCAAACGGCTCATGTTCGCCGGCGCCAGCCAAATCAAGGATGCTGAAGCGCAGGGCGTTCGCATGGCGCCCTATGCCGAGTGGTTCACCAATGAGGATTTCCTCGTAGAGCAGTACCGTTTGGTCGCTCGGCTGCTTACCGCTCAGGCCCTTGCGGGCCTATAGAGACGTGAAAGCTGGGTCGAGGCGACGACCAGCACCGGATCTAACTCGCGCGAAATCTGTGAAAGCAGGAGCAAGGCCTCGTGGCAGCCGGATCGACTGGCCATGCGGGGGCGGTCGGCTGCCGGCCTATCCCCCGCCAGTCTTGGCAGCAGAAAAATCTCCGCCCCCTCAGGCAATTCCTTCGACCACGTATCCCGATAGATCGTGCCGTCGATCGCGACAGCGATGCCGCGATCGATCAGCGGCTCGAAGGCGGGATACTGTTCCGAAAGTTTCCGGAACAGCTCCCTGATGTCCTTGGCCTCGACCTCGACCTTACTCTGGCCTCCGGCGAGCGCGCCAAGCGATCCCCAGAGCGTCACTTCGACCATCAGCGCCAGAACCTCATTGGACCGTGGCGTAAGCCGAAAACCGCTTAGCGCTTTTCAGCATTGCTCTAGCCTTCCCGTTCCGCCTCGATCGCCGCCAGGATCCGCGGCGGCGACATCGGGATGTGCGTCATGCGCACGCCAGCGGCGTTCGACACCGCATTGGCGATCGCCGCCAGCGGCGGCACGATCGAGGTCTCGCCGACGCCGCGCACCCCATAGGGGTGGTTGGGGTTGGGGATCTCAAGGATCTGCGTGTCGATCATCGGCAGGTCCGAGCAAACCGGGATGCGGTAGTCGAGGAAGCCGGGGTTCTGCAGGCGCCCGTCCTTGCCGTAGATATACTCCTCGTTGAGCGCCCAGCCGATGCCTTGCGCGGCACCGCCCTGGTACTGGCCCTCGACATAGGTCGGGTGCACCGCCTTGCCGGCATCCTGCACCACGGTGTAGCGGATCACCCTGGTGGCGCCGGTGTCGGGATCGACCTCGATGTCGCAGATATGGGTGGCGAAGGACACGCCGGCGCCGTCGGCGACCAGCTCGCTGTGGCCGGCGATCGGTCCGCCGGTCTTGCCGGAATCGGCGGCGATCTCCTTCAGCGACAGTTTGCCGAGATTGCCGTGCTTCTCGCCCTTGGCGACCGCGTGGCCCTGTTCCCAGGCGACGTCATCGACCGAGATGTCCCACATCTGCGCGGCGCGCTCACGCAGGATCTTGATCGCGTTGCGGGCGGCCGAGATCGTCGCCATGGAGGAGGAGAAGGTGCCGCGGCTGCCGTCGGTCATGTCGTTGTAACCGAGGGAGGACGTGTCGGCGACGATCGCCTTGACTTGCGAATAGTCGATGCCGAGCTCCTCCGCCGCCACCAGTGACAACGAGGCCCGTGAACCACCGACGTCGACCGTGCCGACGGCCAGCGAGACCGAGCCGTCCATGCCGATGTTCAGGTCGGTGCAGGTCTGGCCGCCGAAGTTGAACCAGAAGCCGCAGGCCATGCCCCTGCCCTGGTTCTTCGCCAACGGCGCCTTCATGTGCGGATGGTTCTTCGCCGCCTCCAGTGTCGGGCCGATGCCGATCGGGCCGTAGACCGGGCCGTAGGAGGAGCGTGTGCCTTCGTGAGCCGCATTCTTGATGCGGAAGTCGACCGGGTCGATGCCGATCTCCTTGGCCAGCTCATCGACGGCGCTTTCCACCGCGAAGGCCGCCATGGGTGCCGAGGGCGCGCGATAGGCGGCGGTCTTCGGCCGGTTGACCAGTACTTCGTAGCCGACGGTCTTGACGTTCTCAAGCTTGTAGCAGGCGAAGGCGGTCATGGCGCCGATCTCGGCCCACGTCCCGGCATAGGGGCCGCTCGTGTAGCGCAGCGTCGCTTCGGCGGCGGTGATGGTGCCGTCCTTGCGGGCGCCGATCTTGACGTCGATCGAGGTGGCGCTGGTCGGGCCCGAGGCGCGGAACACCTCGTCGCGGGTCATCACCAGCTTCACCGGCCGTCCGGCCTTGCGCGACAGCGCCAGCGCCACCGGTTCGGCCCAGACATGGGTCTTGCCGCCGAAGCCGCCGCCGATCTCGGAGGAGGTGACGCGCAGCTTCGAGGCTTCGATGCCAAGCAGTTGCGCGCAGTGCTGGCGGTAGACGAAGTGGCCCTGCGTGCAGACCCACAGCTCGGCTGTGCCGTCGGTGCTGACGCTCGCCACGCAGGCATGCGGCTCGATATAGCCCTGGTGCGTCTGCTCGGTCTTGAACGAGCGCTCGACGATGAAGTCGGCCTGGCCGAAACCCTGATGGACGTCGCCATGGCCAAACTGGCTGCGCTTGGTGACGTTGGACGGCTTTGCCGGCTTTTCCTCGAGGCCCTCGGTGAAGGTGGCGTCGTTGACGAGCGGTGCGGTGTGCTTCATCGCCTCGTCGACATCGGTCACATGCGGCAACACCTCGTAGTCGACCTCGATCAGCTTCAGCGCCTGCCTGGCGGTGCGGGCATCGACGGCGGCGACCGCGGCCACCGCATGGCCGTCATAGAGCGACTTGGTGCGCGCCATGCAATTGTCGAGGATGTCGTACATAGCGGTATCGCCATCGGTAAGGTCTGGCAGGTCGGCCGCGGTGACCACCGCCTTCACGCCGGCGAGTTTTTCGGCCTTCGAGGTGTCGATCTTCCTGATGATCGCATGGGCGTGTGGGCTGCGCAGCACGCGCCCGACGAGCTGGCCGGCCATGTTGAAGTCGGCGCCATAGCGGGCGCGGCCGGTCACCTTGTCGACGCCGTCGGGGCGAATAGGGCGCGTGCCGACGGAAGAGAAATTGCGTCCCGAGTAGCGCGGATCGAAATTCATCTCAGGCTCCCTTCATCACGTTCGCCGCGTCCTGGACGGCGCGCACGATCTTGTCATAGCCGGTGCAGCGGCAGAGGTTTCCGGCGAGGCCGAAGCGGATTTCCTCCTCGGTCGGGTCGGGGTTCTTTGCCAAAAGGTCCTTCGCCGCGATCAAAAAACCCGGCGTGCAGATTCCGCACTGAAGCGCGGCGTGCTCGAGGAATTTCTGCTGCAGCGGATGCAGTTTCTCGCCATGCGCCATGCCCTCGACGGTCTCGACGCGCCGGCCTTCAGCCTCGGCGCCAAGCACCAGGCAGGAGCAGACCAGCCGGTCGTCGAGGATGATGCTGCAGGCGCCGCAGTCGCCGGTGCCGCAGCCTTCCTTGGCGCCGGTCAGCCCGAGCCGGTCGCGCAGCACGTCGAGCAGGGTCTCGTCCGGCTGGCAAAGATATTCGACGTGATCGCCGTTGATTGTCGTTGAGACTGCTACACCGGCCATCACTTGCCTCCTGCGCGCTGATAGGCGGTCGTGGCGGCTCTCCTGGCCAGCACACCCGCAACTTTCCGTCTGAACTCGATGGTGCCCCGCTTGTCGTCGATGGGACGGCAGGCGCCGGAGCAGACCTTGGCCAGCCGCTCGAGCGCTGCTTCGTCGAGCGTCCTGCCGATGAGGGCCTCGGCGGCCTCGTCCACCAGCAGCACCGTCGGCGCCGCGGCACCCAGCGCCACGCGGGCCGCCTTGACCACGCCCTGCTCGTCGAGCGTCAGGTTCACGCCGGCGCTGACCACGGCGATGTCCATCTCGGTGCGCGGAATGAAGCGCAGATAGGCATCGCCCGAATGCGGCGCACGTTTGTCGAGCAGGATCGCCTCGATGATCTCGCCCTTGGCGAGCGAGGTCCGGCCCGGACCGGTCGGCACCGCCTCCACGGCAATCGTGCGCTTGCCCGAAGATCCGGCAACGACTGCCCTGGCGCCGGCGGCTACCAGCGCCGGCACGCTGTCGGCGGCCGGCGAGGCATTGCAGAGATTGCCGACGATGGTGCAGCGTCCCTGCACCTGCTTGGAGCCGATCAGCTTCGCCGCCTCGACGACGCCCGGCCACGCCTTCTTCAAGGAAGCGCTCTCGCCCAGCACGGCGCAGGGGACGGCGGCTCCGATGCTGAAGCCTTCTGCGGTTTCGCGGATCTCGCTCAGGCCCTCAATGGCCTTGATGTCGACGATCAGGTCGGGTTCGATGAAGCCGCCCTTCATCCTCACCAGCAGGTCGCTGCCTCCGGCGAGGATGGCGGCCGTGCCGGCCGACCCGGCCAATTGGCCAACGGCATCTTCGATTGAATGCGGACGTATGTAGCGCATCGTCTCCTCATGGTTATCGCAATCTTGTCGACCGTTATAAAGGGTCTCCTCATAATGGCCATCCTCTTCCGCATCGGTGGCGATTGGGCCAAGGCGAGGCAAAATGCAGTCCCACCGGCGCACGCCGGTTCGGCTGACCGTCGGCCGCCCGGAATTGCGTCAAACAAAGGGTAAGCGGCTCGGTGCCGCGAAACGATGAACCGCCGCAGGGGCTTGACCCGACGATCGCTCGCGTGAAACCTCTCCGGTCAAGGGAGAAGTTTCCATGCGACATCTTTTGGTTGTCCTCACCGCCTTGATCCTCGCGACAGCAGCGCAGGCGAGTACGATTTACTACGGCGCCAGGGTGGGAATGGAACTTACCATCGTGAAAAAGACGGGCATCGGCTCCACGCACGCCAGCATCCTGGCTAAACACGACAGGCAGAAGGCGGGCGTCTACTGCCGCGAATATGGCCACGATTTCTCCAAGGATTGCATCGACGCGGAAATGAAGTCGCCTCTGCACTTCGAGATCACCGCCAACTGCAAGACCGGCAAGTTCACCACCTTCTATGGCGCCAGCATGCTGTTCCAGGGCCGCAACAAGGGCACCGATGTGACGACGGACTATCTGATCACATCGATTGATGACAATGTGGTGCTCGATGGCTCCGGCGCTTCCGGCTACGACTATACGCTGGAGCAGTTCAAGGCGCTGTGCCCCAACCGCGTGAAGTAGGGCCGGTGGCCTGGCCCGCCCGAGCCCGGAACCTGGACCGTGGCGGGCACGGCCATTTGTGGCTAGCAAGTCGTCATCGGAGGCCAAGAAGCATGACCCTGACCAATCAGGATATTGTCGAGCTGACCGCGTGGCGGCGCAAGCTGCACCGGCAGCCGGAGATTTCGAATGAGGAGGAGAAAACGGCAACGGAAGTCGTCTCCTTCCTCGCCGACACGGGGCCGGACAAGGTGCTGACCGGACTGGGCGGACACGGCGTTGCGGCGGTCTACGACAGCGGCCGAGCCGGCCCGACCGTACTGTTCCGCTCGGAACTCGACGCGTTGCCGATCGAGGAACTCTCCGGCGTGCCGCATGCCTCGCAGGTGCCGGGCAAGTCGCATATGTGCGGCCATGACGGGCACACCGCGATCCTGGCCGCGCTCGGCCGTCAACTCGGGCGTGAGCGGCCGGCTAGCGGCCGCGTCGTGCTGATGTTCCAGCCGGCGGAAGAAACCGGCAATGGCGCGGCCGGCGTCGTCGCCGATCCGCGCTTCAGCGAGATCACCCCGGATTTCGCCTTCTCGCTGCACAATCTGCCCGGCGTGCCGTTCGGCGAGGTACGGCTGAAGAGCGGTGTGGTCAACTGCGCCTCGCGCGGCATGCGCATCGTGCTGGAGGGCAAGACCGCGCATTCGTCGATGCCCGAGACCGGCATCTCGCCGATGCTGGCGATCAGTGAGCTGATGCCGGCGCTGCCGGCGCTCGGGCGCGGCAGCTTCGCCGACGACGACTTCTCAATGGTGACCGTCACCCATGCCGAGATGGGCGAAGCCGTGTTCGGCATCGCGCCCGCCCATGCTGAGGTCTGGGCGACGCTGCGCACCCGGCGCGACGAGCGCATGGCGGATCTCTGCGCCGCCGCTCAAGCGCTGGCCGCGGAAATCGCCGGCCGGCATCGCCTGGCCTTAAGCTCCGACTACCACGAGATCTTCGTCGCCAGCATCAACGCACCCGACGCGGTGGCGCATCTGCGCCGCGCGCTCGACGAAGAAAGCGTCGTCCACGGCGAGGAAGCCCTGCCGATGCGCGCCTCGGAGGATTTCGGCCTGTTCGGCCACAGCGCCAAGTCGGCGATGTTCTTCCTCGGCGCCTGCGAGCGCTATCCGGCGCTCCACAATCCGGACTACGATTTTCCGGACGACCTGATCCCGATCGGGTCGAGGATATTCATGCGCACGGCGCGCAACTTGCTGGGGTGAGGGTTGGCTGGCGGGCGCGAGTCAACGCCAAGCGAAAGTCATTGGCCAAGCGAAGGTCATTGCGAACCCCAAAGATGGCTGTCGCTATCTGACCTTGATGACCACCTTGCCCTTGGCGCGTCCCGTTTCGACGTAGGCCAGGGCCTCGTTGGTCGCTTCGAAGGGAAAGACCCGATCGACAACCGGGCGGATCGCGCCGGACTCGATGAGGGCGGTGATCTTGCCCAACTGGTCGCCCTGCGCCCACATGAACAGGAACGAAAAGCTGACGCCACGGCGCCTGGCTTTGGACCGAATGGCGCGGCTAAGAAGGCGCAGGAGCGTCCTCAGCACCAGGTTCAACCCCTTTTCCCTGGCGAATTCGGGATCCGGCGGGCCGGAGATCGAGATGAGCTTGCCGCCGGGTTTGAGCACAGTGAGCGACTTTTCGAGTGTTTGGGCGTCCTGGCTGTTCACGACGATATCGTAGCCCGACAGGATTTTTTCGAAGTCGTCTTTCCGGTAGTCGACGACGACATCGGCGCCGAGGCCCTTGACCAGAGCAGCGCTTGTTGCGCTCGCCGTCGTCGCAACGGTCGCGCCGAGATGCTTTGCCAGCTGGATCGCGAATATGCCGACGCCGCCGGAGCCGGCCTGGATGAAGACCTTCTGTCCTTTGCTCAGCTTTGCCCTTTCAACGAGCACCTGCCAGGCGGTCAGACCGACCAGGGGGATCGAGGCCGCCTCCTCCATGCTGAGATTGCTGGGCTTCAGGGCGACGTCGGCTTCATCGATGGCGATGAACTCGGCGAATGCCCCGATCCGGCCATCGCGCGGCCGCGCATAGACCTCGTCGCCGGGTTTGAACCTGCGAACTTTCGATCCCACGCGGATGACCTTGCCGGCCACGTCGTGGCCGAGGATGAAGGGCCGGCTATAGGGCAGGATGAGCTTGAACTCTCCGGTCCTGACCTTGGAATCGAGAAGGTTCATCGCCGCCGCATGGATCTCGACCAGGACATCGCTGACCCCGAGCTTCGGCTCCGGCATCTCGGCCAGCCGCAGGATGGCCTTCTTGTTATACTTGTCGACAACGAATGCCTTCATGGCAGTAACTTCCTGAAAGTGGTTTTGGTGTGCCGCACGGTGAGAATCCCCCTGCCCTGCGCCTGTTCAGACCGGCAAGCGGAACTGCTTGCGCAAGCTCTTGTCGAACATCTCGGCGGGGACAAAGCGGCGCAGCATGTTGACCTGCCGCGCGGCCTTGCCGGCGGTGTAGCGCCGCCGCGGACGGGCATCGGTCGCGGCCTTGACGACCACATCCGCCACCACTTCCGGCCGGTCGGCCTTCGGCATCACATCGCGAAGCAGGGCGTCGACTCCGGCGCGCGCCCGATCATATTCCTGCAACAGGGAATCCGGCTCGATCCCGTTCTGGTCGAAGACGGTGCGCACGAATGCCGGCTCGATGACGGAGACGCGAATGTTGAAGGCACGAACCTCGTGATCGAGCGATTCCGAATAGCCCTCGATCGCGTGCTTGGCCGCCGAATAGTGGGCCGAATACGGCGCCGGCACGAGACCCAATATCGAGCCGATGTTGATGATGCGCCCTTCGCCATGCCGCCGCATCGACGGCAATACCGCGTTGGTCATGCGCACGGCGCCAAACAGATTGACGTCGAACAGTGCCTGTACCTGCGCGATCGAGAATTCCTCGGCGCCGCCAATCATGCCGACGCCGGCATTGTTGACCAGCACATCGATCCGGCCGGTACGCGAGAGCACCGTCGAGACGAGTGCGGTGATGGCCTCGCCATCGGTTACGTCGCAGGCCAGCATGGTTACCCCGTCCGGGCCGTTGCCGGCCGCGCGGCGGCTTGTCCCGAAGACGGTAAATCCCGCCCGCGCCAAGGCCTGGGCGCTGGCGCGGCCGATGCCCGAGGAGGCTCCGGTCACAACAGCGGTCTTTCCGGAATTCGCATTCATGTCATGCTCCAAAATCGCCAAGGCCGGTCTTTCCGGCCAATTAAATTACGCCTATAATATAATATTATGACCATAATGCAATAGCGGAAAGGACGTACAGCCATGCGCTATGAAAAGGGCCGCAAGGACGCCTCACGCGGCCGGATCATGGAAGTCGCCGCCGAACGCTTTAGAAGCGACGGCATCGCTGCGTCCGGACTGGCGACCATCATGAGCGACGCCGGGCTTACGAACGGGGCCTTCTACCCGCACTTTCAATCGAAGGCGGAGCTTGTCCGCGAAAGCGTGGCCGCGGCGCTGGATGCCCAGTCGCGGCAAATTCAGGAATTGTTGGCTTCGGGCGGCCCGGAAAAGGCCATAGAAGCGTATCTGTCGGCCGAGCATCGGGACAATCCGGAAAAGGGCTGCGCCTCCGCGGCGCTGTTGCCCGAGATCGCGCGCCAGCCGCCGGAAACGCGCGAGGTCTATACCGAGCGCTTCCTGTCACAGGTGCTGAAAGTTGCCGCAGCGCTGCCGCAGGGCAAGGATCCGGAAGGCGTGGCGCTGGGTGTGTTCGCGACGCTCATCGGCGCGCTGCAACTGGCCCGCGCCGTACAGGGGACGGACCTGTCGGATCGCATCCTTGCCGCGGGCGCGGATGCGGCGCGGACGCTGATCCAGCAGCGTTAGACCGCCGTCAGCCGAGCGCGATCCATGCCGTCTTAAGGTCGGTGTATTTGTCGATGGCGTGCAGCGACTTGTCGCGACCGAAGCCGGACTGCTTGACGCCGCCGAGCGGCACGGTGATGTCGGCGCCGCCATAGGTGTTGACGTGGACGACGCCGGCATTGATGGCGCGCACCATGCGGTGCGCCGTCGACAGGTTCGAGGTCCACACGGCGGAGGCCAGGCCGTAGACGGTCGCATTGGCGAGGCTCACAGCTTCCTCCTCGGTATCGAAGCGCATGACGCCGAGCACGGGGCCGAACACCTCCTCGCGAGCGAGCTGCATCTTTTCGGTCACGTTCTCGAAGATGGTCGGCGCCATATAGCTGCCGCCGGTCTCGGTCAGGATGCGCTCACCGCCGGTGACGAGGCGGGCGCCCTCCTCCGCCGCCTTGGCGACGAAGTTGAGATTCTTGGTCAACTGCTCGGCGCTCGACACCGCGCCGATATCGCTGCCGAGATCGAGCGGATCGCCGACTTTCAGCTTCGTGGTCGCCTTGAGGAGCTCGTCCATGAAGCGGTCGTAGATCGACGCCTGGACGAGCAGGCGGGAACCGGCGACGCAGACCTGCCCGGAATTGCGGAAGATGCCATTGGCCGACACGACGGCCGCTTGGCTGAGGTCCGGCGCGTCGGCAAAGACGATGTTGGGCGACTTGCCGCCGAGCTCGAGGAAGACGCGCTTCAAATTGGAGCGCGCCGAATAGTCGAGCAGGCGGCGGCCGACCGGACCGGAACCGGTGAAGGCAATGGCGTCAACATCCATGTGCAGGCCGAGCGCCTCGCCGGCCACCGCGCCGCGGCCGGTGACGACGTTGAAAACGCCTTCCGGCAACCCGGCCTCGGCAGCAAGCTCGGCCAGCCGCAGCAGGGTCAGCGAGGCGATTTCCGGCGGCTTGACGACGATCGAGTTGCCGGCGGCGAGCGCCGGCGCGATCTTCCAGGCGCCAATCATCAGCGGGAAATTCCACGGCACGATGACGCCTACGACGCCGAGCGGTTCCTTGTGGATCAGGCCCAGCACATTGTCGGCAGTCGGCGCGATCTCGCCATAGATCTTGTCGATCGCCTCGGCGTAGTAGCGGATGGTGCCGGCCGCCGACACCGGCTCGGCCTTGTAGGCCATGCCGATCTCGGTGCCGTTGTCGCGCACGCCGAGCACGGCGAGTTCGTCGGCGTGCCTCTCGACCAGTTCGGCGAGCTTCGTCAGCACCTTCTTGCGAAAGGCGGGAGCCGCGCGCGACCAGGAACCTTTCTCGAAGGCCTTGCGGGCAGCGAGCACCGCGCGATCCACATCGGCGGCATTGCCGTCGGCGATGCTGGCGAATGGGCGTCCGTCGATCGGCGAGATCACCGGCAAGGTGGCGCCAGTCGCGCCCGCCGTCTGGACGCCATCGATGAACAGGTTGCGCGCGCCGACCTCGGTCTTGCGCAGCGTGTCGATGGTGCTCTGGCTGATCATTGGGCAGCGCCTCCGAAGGCAACATTGAGGGTGGTAGGCGCGCGGAACTCCCAGCCGCGGAACACCGGTTGCTTCCCGGGCACCAGTTTCAGGTCGGGGAAGCGCTCGAGCAACAACCGTACCGCCAGGCACATCTGCTCGCGCGCGAAAAAGCGGCCGGAACAGAAATGATGGCCGAAGCCGAAGGCGGCGTGGTTGCCTTCGTCGCGATGGATGTCGAAACGATCGGGATCGGTGAAGCGGCTTTCGTCGCGGCTGGCCGAGGAGACGAGTGCAGCGACCGGCGCGCCGGCGGGGATCACGGTTCCGCCGATCTCCACCGCGCGCATCGTCTGGCGTGTCTGGGTGCCGATCGGCGCCACCCAGCGCAGGCCCTCGTCGACCGCCCTCGGCACGAACGTCTCGGGGTCGTCGAGCACCTGCCGCAGCTGTTCGGGATGGGCGAGCAGGCCGGCAAGGATCGAGCCGGCGCCATGGCCGGGCTCCTGCATGCCGCCGAGCAGGATGATCTTGATGCTCGGCATCAGGAAATCGATCGCACGGGTTTTCCCCTCCGTCATGCCGTCATGCAGCATGTGCGAAAGCGCCGAGTCGTCGGGCTCGCGGGCGAGCCGCTCAAGCGTCGGCAGGATGGCGGCGCCGACCTCGGCGCTGATCGCATCGGCGACCTCCTGCCGCTTCGGGTCGTTCTCGAAATTGATGGCGCCCTGGGCGAGGCCATAGAACCAGCGCCGCAGGGTCGGCATGTCGATGTCGTCGAGGCCGAGCGAGCGCGCCAGGCTGAGTGTCGACACCGGCTCGAAATAGTCTGCCATCAGTTCCGCCGTGCCCTGTTCGGCGATCTGGTCGAGAAAGGGCCCGGCGATCGAGCGCACGAGGTCGCCGGCATAGGAGGCGACGGTGCGCGGCCGATATTTTGGATCGACGCCCTGGCGAAGGTCTTTGTGCGTCTCGCCGTCGGTGGTCAGGATGGTCGGCTTGCCGAAGGAGCGTTCGACCGGCGACGTGCCGACCACCGCCGAGAAGATGTCGGGCGACTTGGCGACGGTCTCGACATCCTTCCAGCGGGTGACGAACCAGAGGTTGACCGCCGGCACATAGGCGACCGGGGCGCTGCGCCTGAGCTCGGCATAGATCGGGTAAGGATCGGCTTCCAGCGCCTCGACGGTGATCTCGTCGGCAAAGCTCAATGCCGTCACTCCCTCTGCGATGGAAGGGGCGGCGTCAGCCGCCGCCCCTGACTTCTTTCAGTCCTTCAAAGGCACTCCGAGATTTTCGAAGGCGACTGGATCGCGGCCCTTCAATGCACTCGCCAGCAACAGGCCGACCACGGCGGCGATCAGCACCAGGGACGGCAGGAACACGCCGAGGAAGCCGCCAGCGCCCGACAGGCTGCCGAAATTGATGACGATCAGGTAGATGATGATGACGAAGGCGATGAAGGTCAGCCCCGGCAGCACGGTGGTCTTCAGCGCGTTTTCCTGGGCGGACGGATTGGCGCGGAAGTACATCACCACGGCCAGCGAGGCCACGGCCATCATCACGATGACGCCGAGCGTCGCGACATTGGTCAGCCACGAAAACAGCGCCAGCACCGGGTCGAGCCCGAGCACGGCGAAGAGCCCGACGACAACAGCGGCAAGCACGGTCTGGATGACCGAGGCGACATGCGGGCTCTGGTGCGCCGAATGGGTCACGCCGATGGTCTGTGGCAGCAGCTTCTCACGGCCCGCAACATAGATGTAGCGGGCGACCGCGTTGTGGAAGGCCAGCACGCCAGCGAACAGGCTCGACACGAACAAGATGCTCATGGCGTGGGTGAGCGGCGTGCCGGCATAGCGATCGGACAGGCCGAACAGGAAGGTGGTCGGATCCTGCAGGCCCTGCAAGGCTGGCAGCAGCTTGTCGACACCGGCGCCGACCGCCATCAGCCAGGCGGTGACCATGTAGAACAGGCCGATCAGGATGACGGAGAAATAGGTGGCGCGCGGAATGGTGACCTTGGGGTCGCGCGCCTCCTCGGCATAGATGGTGGTCGCCTCGAAGCCGATGAAGGCGGCGAAGCAGAACAGGATGGCGATCGCCGGCGCGCCGCTCGTGATCTGGCTCCAGCTGAACGGTGCCGCCGACAGGCCGCTGTCGCCGCCGGTCCTGAGGATCGTCAGGTCGAGGATCAGCACCACGACATATTCGGCAAGCACGAGCACGGTCAGGATCTTGGCCGACAGGTCGACCTGGCGGTAACCGAGCACGGCGACTATGGCGATGGCGATGAAGCTCCACACCCACCAGGGCAAAGCGATGCCCCAACCGGCGAACAGGCCGGCGGTCGCGGCGCCAAGCAAGCCCATGACACCGATCTGCATGGCGTTGTAGGACAGGATGGCAATCAGCGCCGTCGCGCCGCCGGCGAGGCCGCCGAGCCCGCGCGCCGCGTAGGCATAGAAAGCTCCCGCATTGCCGACGTGACGCGACATGGCGACGTAGCCCACCGCGAACAACAGCAGCAGAACCGTCACGATGAGATAGGTGCCGGCAAAACCGGCGCCGTTGCCCATCAGCATGCCAAGCGGCGTGCCACCCGCCACAGCCGTGAGCGGCGCCGCGGCCGAGATCACCATGAAGGTGATGGCGCCAACGCCAAGGCTGTTCTTCCTCAGCCGGTTCAGTTCGCCGGCTTCAATTGTCGTCATCTTTCCCTCCAGATCCGCGCTTGCGGAAACCAAGTGTCCCTGAAATGCCGGGCCTTCTGCTGGGCCATCAACGTTTCACTATTTGCAACAGCATTTCGAATATAGACTTGCAAAGGAATCGACTTGCTGTCAAGTTAATTCGCACGTTAAGTATCTGATGGAGGATCAGACCGGGATGGGCACGGTGAGCAAAGCCATTTCGCTGCTGGAAATGCTCGGCCGCAGCGCGCCCGAGACGGCGCTTGCCGACCTTGCCAGGCGCGCCGGTTTCGACAAGGCGACGACGCGGCGGCTACTGGTCTCGCTCATCGAGCACGGGCTGGTGGAGCAGGACGAAGCCACGCGGCTCTACCGGCTGGGCGCCGGCATCGCGCGGCTGGCGCTGATGCGCGAGGCGCAGTTTCCGTTCCTGCGCATGGCGGTGCCGGTGGTCGAGCAGCTGGCGGCCGAGACCGGCGAGACCGTGCATTTGTCGGAATATTCAAAGCGCGGCCTGATTTCGGTCCATGTCATCGAGTCGGCCAAGGCCAACCGCGTCAGCGTGCAACTTGGCGAGGTGCTGCCGATGCATGCGACGGCGTCCGGAATTGCCTTCCTGGCGTTCACCGAGGAGCATGTCCGCGCCGGCGTCCTCGCGGGACCGCTGCCGGCCTTCACGCCCTACACGATCGGCGACGCCGAAACGCTCGCCGAACATATCGCCGCCGCCCGCGCGCGCGGCCATTCGACCGGCTCGCAAGGCTATGAGGAAGGCGTGCTCAGCGTCGCGGCACCGATCCTCGGCGCCGACGGTTTCGCCATCGGCACCGTCGCGGTCGCGGCACCAAGGGTGCGGATCCAGAAGGGCGACATCGAGCGTCACGGCGCCAGCGTCGCCGCGGCGGCGCGCGGCATCAGCGAGCGGCTTTTCGGCAGGCTGCCGGGCCGCAAGCGGGCATGACAACAACGACATTGCAGGGAGAACCGACTGTGGAGGAGACACGCCGTATCCTGGTTATCGGCACCGGCGACACCAAAGCCGACGAGCTTCTGTTCATGCGCGAGCGCATCGAGGCGGTCGGCGGCGTCGCCGTGATGATGGACGTCAGCGTGCTCGGCGACCCGCCCTACCGGCCGGCCTATGACAGGCACGCGGTGGCAAAGGCCGCCGACACGACGATCGAGGCGATCATCGCCAGCGGCGACGAGAATTCGGCGATGACGCTGATGGCGCTCGGCGCCTCGCGGCTGGCGCGCGCGCTCCACGACAAAAGCGAGATCGACGGCGTCATCGCGCTCGGCGGCTCGATGGGCACCGACCTTGCGCTCGACGTGGCGCTGGCGCTGCCGCTCGGCGTGCCGAAATTCGTCGTCTCGACGATCGCCTATTCGCATCTTCTGCCGCCCGAGCGGATCGCCACAGACCTGATGATGATCCTTTGGGCCGGCGGGCTCTATGGCCTCAACAGCGCCTGCAAGGCGGTGCTGTCGCAGGCCTGCGGCGCGGTGGTGGGTGCCGCGCAGGCCGTCGTCAAGCCGGACGCGGCAAAGCCGCGGATCGGCATGAGCTCGCTCGGCAAAAGCTGCCTGCACTATATGGTGAGGCTGAAGCCGGAGCTGGAAAAGCGCGGCTACGAGGTGATCGTCTTCCACACCACCGGCATGGGCGGACGGGCGCTGGAGGCGATCGCGGCGCAAAAGGGTTTTGTCGCGGTGATGGATTTCAGCCTGCAGGAACTCGCCAACCAGCTCACCGGCTCGGTGGTGAATTCCGGCACCGACCGGCTGGAGAATGCGGGCCGGCAGGGCATCCCGCAGATCGTCGCGCCCGGCGCCGTCGACATGGTGGATTTCCCGACCTGGCAAACGGTGCCCTCGCGTTTCATCGAGCGGCCCTACCATGCGCACAACCGGCTGCTCGCCTCGGTGACCTCGGACGCCTCGACCCGCAAGGAGATCGCGCGCGCCATCGGGGAGAAGCTCGCCGCGGCGACCGGCCCGACCGCCTTCATCCTGCCCGCCGGCGGCATCCAGCAATGGGACCAGGAAGGCGAGCCGCTGCATGACCCAGAGGCGCTGTCGGCCTTCGTCGAGGAGATGCGTGCCAGCGTGCCTGCCAATGCCGAGCTGCACGAGATCGCCGGACACATCAATGACGCCGCCTTCTGCGCCAAGGCGCTGGAGATCTTCGACCGCTGGGTCGCCGACGGCATAGTACCGCCGGGCCGCAGGCAAGCCGCATGAGCGGGTCGCTGCCAAAGGCGATGGTGCTCGATTTCGGCGGCGTAGTCACCCGCACGCTGTTCGAGACGCATGCGCTGACTGAGCGCGCGCTGGGTCTGGCGCCGGGCACGCTTGCCTGGCGCGGCCCGTTCGACCCGGCCTCCGATCCTTTGTGGCGGGCCATGCAGGCGGACGAGATCAGCGAGCGCGACTACTGGAGGACGCGCACGCGGGAGGTCGGCCAGCTGGTCGGCGAGGACTGGCGCGACATGTCGACCTTCGTGCAGCGGGCGCGCGGCGCCGACCCGCAGGCCGTAATCCGGCCCGAGGCAGAACGGGCGATCCGGACGGCGCACGCGGCCGGCATCAGGCTGGCCATCCTCTCCAACGAGCTCGACCTGTTCTACGGCACGCAGTTCCGCCAGCGGCTGCCGCTGCTCTCGCTGTTCGAGGCCATAGTCGACGCGACTTATACCAACGTCCTCAAGCCCGATCGCCTGGCCTATGCGATGGTCGGCGAGGCGCTGGAGCTGCCGCTTGGCGAATGCGTCTTCGTCGACGACCAGCAGCGCAACATCGACGGCGCCACCGCCGCCGGCATGCTGACCGTGCATTTCGACGTCGCCCAGCCGGCGCGAAGCTATGCCGAGGCGCTCGGCCATTTCGGCCTCGCCCTCCCCCAATTGGAAACCGGAGTTCCCACCGATGCGTGACATCAACTTCCTCACCGAGAACAACGCCAAGCCGATCTGGCATCCGATGGCGCATCCGGCCGAGATGCGGGCGACGCCGCCGAAGATCATCATGAAGGGCGACGGCGTCTCGGTGACCGATGCCGACGGCCGCACCGTACTCGATGCGGTCGGCGGCTTGTGGAACGTCAACCTCGGTTACAGCTGCGACCCGATCAAGAAGGCGATGGCCGCGCAGCTCGATGCGCTCCCCTATTATTCCGGCTTTCGCGGCACCTCGACAGGACCGTCGATCGAGCTTGCCTACGAGCTCACCGACTGGTTCGCCCCGGAGGGCATGGTGCGTGCCTTCTTCACCTCGGGCGGATCGGATTCGGTCGAGACGGCGCTGCGGCTCGCGCGCCAATATTGGAAGATCCGCGGCCAGGGCGACCGGACGAAGTTCCTGGCGCTGAAGAAGGGCTATCACGGCACGCATTTCGGCGGCGCCTCGGTCAACGGCAACGCCAATTTCCGCCGCAACTACGAGCCGCTCTTGCCCGGCGTCTTCCACACCCCGGCGCCATGGACCTACCGCAACCCGTTCGACGAGACCGACCCGGCGAAGCTGGCCAAGCTCTGCGCCCGGGCGATCGAGGACGAGATCGCCTTCCAGGGCGCCGACACCATCGCCGCCTTCATCTTGGAGCCGGTGCTCGGCGCCGGCGGCGTAATCGTTCCGCATGAAAGTTTCATGCCGCTGGTGCGGGCGATCTGCGACCGTCACGACATCCTTCTGATCGCAGACGAGGTGGTGACCGGCTTCGGCCGCACCGGTGCGTGGTCCGGCTCACGGCTCTCCGGCGTGAAGCCCGATTTCATGACCATCGCCAAGGCGATCACGTCCGGCTACTTCCCGCTCGGCGCGACTCTGATCGGCGCCAAGGTCGCCGACGCGTTCGAGGCCGACAAGACGAGCTTCGGTGCCATCGGCCACGGCTACACCTATTCCGGCCATCCGGTCGGCTGCGCGGCCGGGCTGGCGGCGCTCGCCGAGACAAAACGGCTTGCCGTCAACGAGAACGCGGCGGCGCGCGGCGTCGAGCTCGGCAAGGTTCTGGAAGCGCTGAAGGCGAAGCACGCTTTGGTCGGCGATGTCCGCTACCAGGGCCTGATGGCGGCGCTAGAGCTCGTCTCGGACCGCGCCGCCAAGAAGCCGGCCGACAAGAAGACATTGGCCGTGGTGGCCGATGCCGCCTACCAGGCCGGCGTCATGCTGCGCGTCTCCGGCAACACCGTCATCCTGTCGCCGCCGCTGGTCATCTCGGCGGCCGATGTGGCGAAGATCGGCGAGGCGCTGGATGCCGGGTTGTCTGCTGCGGCGTGAGTAAGTGAGTAGTGAGTAGTGAGTAGTGAGTATGAGTAGAATTTCGGCTCGAACATTTGTTCAATCCTCGCTCCGTTTACTACCTACTACTCACTACTCACTCTTTGTCTCCGCCACGTCGCCGGCGGCAAGCCAACCCCCTGCCGAAAGAAGCGCGAGAAATAGGCGGGGTCGTTGAAGCCGGTCTCGTAGGCGATGTCCTCGACCGTGCGTATGGTGAAGAGCAGTAGGCGCTTGGCTTCGATCAAGCGCCGGTCGCCGATAGCCTGCCGCACGCCTGCGCCCAGCACCTGGCGCGCGGCCTTGTCGAGCAGGTGGCGGGTGGTGCCGAGTTCCTCGACATAGCGCTCGACCGGCCAGTCGTCGCGAAAATGGCGGTCGATCAGGCGCCGCAGCCGGCCGCCGAGCGCCACCGCCGCCGGCACCGTCACCGCTTGCGATTGCGCATCGAGGCGGGCGATGCCGGACAGCGCCACCGCGATCAGCGGCGGCAGGATTCTTTCCACGCCGGGCAGCCTGTCGGCATATTCCGCCTGGATCATCCTGACCGTATTACCCAACCTCTCCCACAGCGCGCCCTCGCCGCGCCCCGTGACGAAAACCGGCTGGTCGAGCGGCAGCGCGGACTGCTCGGCGATGGATGCGAGCGCCGCATCGGCGACCGAGACGACGATGGCATCGGTGCCTGGTTCGATGTCGAAGCCATGGACCACGCCGCTCGGCATGAAGCTCACGGTGGGAGCGGAAAAACTCCAGGTCTTGTCCTCGATCCGATAGGTGCCGCTGCCACCCGTCCAGAAGGTGATCTGCGCCATTTGCGGATGTTTGTGCGCCAGAACCTGGCCGCGATGCACGGAAGCGCGCGCCTGCACCGTCTCGACATGCAGGAAACCGACGTCGAGCGCCCGTGCCGGCTCGCCGTAGACGAAGAATTCGGGAATGGCGGTCTGGCTCATGGCGGCCCGAAAAAGTCCAAGTGATTTATCGCTTTCGTCCATAAACCATCGCGCGGCTTGCGGCTACTCTCCACCAATCAAAGGGAGGATCATGATGCGATCGGAAGATTTCCAGGCCGACACGAAACGGCCGTTCACAGGCGCCGAATATCTCGCGAGCCTGCGCGACGGGCGCGAGGTGTATATCAATGGCGAGCGGGTCGCCGATGTCACCAGCCATCCGGCGATGCGCAATTCGGCGCGTTCGCTGGCCCGCCTCTATGACGCCTTGCACGACCCCAACCGGCAGGCGGCGCTGACCGCGCCGACCGATACCGGCTCGGGCGGCTATACGCATAAATATTTCCGCGTCGCCCATTCCGCCGCCGAGCTTGCCCAGCAGCAGACCGCGATCGCCGACTGGTCGCGCATGTCCTATGGCTGGATGGGGCGCACGCCCGATTACAAGGCGGCGCTGATGAACACGCTCGGCGCCAATGCCGAATGGTACGGCCCGTTCAAGGACAATGCGCTCGCCTGGCACAAACGCGCCCAGGAAGCGGTCCTGTTTATGAACCACGCCATCGTCAATCCGCCGATCGACCGCCACAAGCCGGCCGAGGCCGTGAAGGACGTGTTCGTGCACATCACCAAGGAGAACGATGCCGGCATCTGGGTGTCGGGCGCCAAGGTGGTGGCGACGTCGTCGGCGCTGACCCACTACAATTTCCTGGCGCAAAGCTCGGCGACGGTCACCGAGGACCCATCGCTGTCAGTGATGTTCATCGTGCCGATGAACGCGCCGGGGATAAAGATGTTCTGCCGCGTCTCCTATGAGCAGACGGCGAACACGACCGGCCAGCCTTTCGACTATCCCTTGTCGTCGCGCTTCGACGAGAACGACGCGATCCTGGTGCTGGACAACGTCTTCATCCCTTGGGAGGACGTGCTGGTGCTGCGCGACGCGCAGAAGATCCTGTCCTTCCATCCGGCGTCGGGCTTCATGCACGGCTACTGCTTCCAGGGCTGCACGCGCTTCGCCGTCAAGCTCGACTTCCTCTGCGGCCTGCTCGCCAAGGCGCTGCGCGCTACAGGCGGCGATGCCTTCCGCGGCAACCAGGCAGCACTCGGCGAGGTGATCGCGCTGCGCCACATGTTCTGGAGCTTTTCCAACGCCATGGCACACAACCCGATCCCGTGGGCCAGCGGCGCGGTGCTGCCCAATCTCGAGGCGGCCCTCTCCTACCGCACCTTCATGTCGGAGGCCTATCCGCGCGTCATCGACACGGTGCGCCGGGTGATCGCCTCGGGGCTGATCTACCTGCCGTCCTCGGCCAGGGATTTCGACAATCCGGAGATCGACCGCTACCTCGCGCAATATGTGCGCGGCTCCAACGACATGGGCCATGTCGAGCGCATCAAGATCATGAAGCTGTTGTGGGACGCGACCGGCACCGAATTCGGTGGCCGCCACGCGCTCTACGAGCTCAACTATGCCGGTGCGCCGGAAGAGGTGCGGCTGCAGGTGCTGAAGGGCGCCGAGCGCGGCGGCCGGCTGAAGCAGATGGAGGAGCTGGTCGACCAATGCATGGCCGACTATGACGAGAAGGGCTGGACCGGCGACACCTGGCTGCCGCCGCTTTCAGCTGCGGCGAGCTGAGGAGGCCGGCCATGGAGGCGCAGGTCTCGAGGCTGGAATTCCGTGACGCCATGGCGCGGGTCTGTGCGCCGGTCAACATCGTCACCACGGACGGCCCGGCCGGGCGCGGCGGCTTCACCGCCACCGCCATGTGCAGCGTTTCGGACGATCCGCCGACGCTGCTGGTTTGCATGAACGAGCGCTCGGCGCAGACCGGCCTGTTCCTCGCCAACCAGCGCTTCTGCGTCAACGTGCTGACCCAGTCGCACATGCATTTGGCGGGAAAGTTCGGCGGCGCGATCCGCGACATGGCCGAGCGCTACAATGCGGCGCGCTGGCAGACTATGCCGTCCGGCATGCCGGCGCTGCTCGACGCCATCGTCAGCTTCGACTGCGAGATCGGCGCGGTGAACAAGGTCGGCACGCACAATGTGATGTTCGGCCGCGTCGTCGACATCCGCCACGGCAGCGACAAGGCGGCGCTGCTCTATGTCGGCCGCAACTACATGCAGCCGAGCGCGGTCGGCAGTTTCGGGGGGTGAGGAGCGGCGCCCCCTCACCCGGATTGCCAACCGGAATTGCGAAGGGCAATTCGGGGCAATCCGACCTCTCCCCAAGGGGAGAGGAGATCGCCAGCGCCAGCGCTTGTCTCTTCTCCCCAGCGGGGAGAAGGTGGCCGCGAAGCGGCCGGATGAGGGGGCGCTCGCGCGAAACTCAGCCCTGTTCCGTCGACTCCGACTGGATGAGGCTTTCCAGCATATCCAGCAGCCGCTCATGCTCGGCGGCGCCGTAGCGCTTCTCGATCGCGTCGTAGATGGCGATGCGCTCGGGCGTCAGGTCCTCGATCAGCGCCAGACCAGCCGGGCTGATGGCGAGCAGCGCGCGGCGGCCGTCATCCTTGACCTTGTTGCGGGTGATGAACTCACGTTCCTCCATCGCCTTGATGATGCGGGTCAGGCTTGGCGGCAGGATGGAGGCGCGGTTGGCGAGTTCGGTGGCCTCCAGCGGCCCAGTCTCGGCAAGAACCCGCAGCACGCGCCATTGCTGCTCGGTGATGTCGTGGCGGGCAAGCATCGGCCGGAAATGCGCCATGATCACCTCGCGAGCGCGAAGCAGAGCCATCGGCAGGGAGCGACGAGTGCTCGGTGGTAGCAAAATCAGGTCTCCGAAAAATCCAATCCAGTACGAGTCGCGGTAAATATTAGCACCCCGATCGCAGCTATATCCGCGATTTTACCGGGAGCGGCAATCCCGCCGCCGGGACACAGAGAACGACGCTTGACATTCGATCGTCAAGATGTAATTCACATGTTAATTAAAAGGTGGAGGAAACCTTTGCCCCATATGGCGATCGAATATTCGGCGAATCTCGACGCGAAGGTCGACATGGGCGCGCTTTGCGAGCTGGTCTCGCGGACCATCCTCGAAACCGGCCTGTTCGAACAAGGTGCAGTCCGGGTGCGCGCCTTCCGCGCCGAGGTCTATGCGATTGCCGACCGCCTGCCCGAGAACGGGTTCATCGACATGAACTTCCGTATCGGCAAGGGCCGCAGCGCGGCGGAAAAGAAGAGCGCCGGCGAAGCGATCTTTGCCGCAGTGTCCGAGCATCTGGCGACGCTGTTCGCGACGCCGCATTTCGCGCTGTCGCTGGAGATCCGCGAGATCGACGCCGAACTCAGCTGGAAGAAAAACGCCATCCACCCGCGGCTGCGTGGCAAGTGACTGAGCGCTAGAGAACAGGAAAGACCCATGGCGGCACTGGACGACAATCTGCGCAAGGCCGAGGCTTATCTGGAACGCTTCAGGAAGCATGGCGTGCTCAACCAGATCGGCGGCGAGGCGGTGCCCTCCGCCGACGGCTCGACCTATGAGACGATCTCGCCGATCGACCTGAAGCCGATCGCCACGGTGGCGCGCGGCAAGCCCGCCGACATCGACCGAGCCGCCAGGGCGGCGAAGGCCGCCTTCAAGGAATGGGCGGCGATATCGGGCGATGCCCGCAAGAAGCTGCTGCACAAAATCGCCGACGCCATCGTCGCGCGCGCCGAGGAGATCGCCTTCGTCGAGTGCATGGACACCGGCCAGTCGCTGAAGTTCATGGCCAAGGCGGCATTGCGTGGCGCCGAGAACTTCCGCTTCTATGGCGACCGCGCGCCGGAAGCCCGCGACGGCCAGACGATCCGCGCGCCGAACCAGGTCAACATGACGACGCGGGCGCCGATCGGTCCCGTCGGCGTGATCACGCCGTGGAACACGCCGTTCATGCTGTCGACCTGGAAGATCGCGCCGGCGCTTGCCGCCGGCTGCACCATCGTCCACAAGCCGGCGGAACTGTCGCCGCTGACCGCGCGCCTGCTTGTCGAGATCGCCGAGGAGGCCGGCCTGCCCAAGGGCGTGTGGAACCTCGTCAACGGCTTCGGCGAAGACGCCGGCCGCGCACTGACCGAACACCCCGACATCAAGGCGATCGGCTTCGTCGGCGAGAGCCGCACCGGCTCGATGATCATGCGCCAAGGCGCTGAAACGCTGAAGCGCGTGCATTTCGAGCTTGGCGGCAAGAACCCGGTGATCGTCTTCGCCGACGCCGATCTCGAACGCGCCGCCGACGCCGCGATCTTTATGATCTATTCGCTCAACGGCGAGCGCTGCACCTCATCGTCGCGCCTGCTGGTCGAGGAAGGCATCTACGATAAGTTCACGGCGCTGGTCGCGGAGAAGGCCAAGCGCATCAGGGTCGGCCATCCGCTCGATCCCGAAACCGTGGTCGGTCCGCTGATCCATCCGGTGCATGAGGAAAAGGTCCTGTCCTATATCGATATCGGCAAGTCGGAAGGCGCGGTCGTCGCCGCCGGCGGCGGCAAGTTCGACGGCCCGGGCGGCGGCTGCTATGTCAGCCCGACGCTGTTTGTCGGCGCCACCAACAAGATGCGCATCGCCCAGGAAGAGATCTTCGGGCCGGTGCTGACCGCGATCTCGTTCAAGGACGAGGCCGAGGCGCTGGCTCTGGCCAACGACACCCAATACGGCCTGACCGGGTACCTCTGGACCTCCGACGTCACGCGCGCCTTCCGCTTCACCGACGCGCTCGAGGCCGGCATGATCTGGGTGAACTCCGAGAATGTGCGGCATTTGCCGACGCCGTTCGGCGGCGTGAAAAGTTCGGGGATCGGCCGCGACGGCGGCGACTGGTCATTCGATTTCTACATGGAAACCAAGAACATCGCGTTCGCCACGGCGCCGCATTCCATCCAGAAGCTCGGCGGCTGACCGGAGATCCAAAGATGCCCCTGCCCCAACCCAACCTCTACCCGGCTTTCAATATCATTCGGCTTTCGCATGTCGAGCTCGCCGTCACCGATCTGGCGAAGTCCCGCGCGTTCTATGTCGACACGCTCGGCCTGCAGGTGACCGACGAGACCAAGGACGCGATCTACCTGCGCGCGCTGGAAGAACGCGGCCATCACTGCATCGTGCTGCGCAAAGGCGCGGTCGCGGAAGCACGCGACCTCGGCTTCAAGGTCTTTTCCGATGAGGACCTCGACAAGGCCGGGCATTTCTTCGACGGCAAGGGCCTACCGGTGGAGTGGGTGGAGCGCCCTTACCAGTCGCGCACCTTCCGCACCCGCGATCCGCACGGCATCCCGCTCGAGTTCTATTCGAAGATGGAGCGGCTGCCGCCGATCCATCAGAAATACGCGCTCTACAAGGGCGTGAAGCCGCTGCGCATCGACCACTTCAACTGCTTCTCGCCGAATGTCGATCAATCGGTGGCCTTCTACAACGAGCTCGGCTTCCGCGTCACCGAATACACCGAGGATGAGGAAACCGGGAAACTGTGGGCCGCCTGGACGCACCGCAAGGGCGGCGTGCACGACATCGCCTTCACCAACGGCCTCGGCCCGCGCCTGCACCACGTCGCCTTCTGGGTGCCGACGCCGCTCAACATCATCGACCTGCTCGATTTGATGGCGACCACCGGCTATGTCGGGAACATCGAGCGCGGCCCCGGCCGGCACGGCATCTCCAACGCCTTCTTCCTCTACATCCGCGATCCCGACAACCACCGCATCGAGATCTATTGCTCGGACTACCAGACGGTCGATCCGGATCTGGAGCCGATCAAATGGGACCTCAAGGATCCGCAGCGCCAGACGCTATGGGGCGCGCCGGCGCCGAGGAGCTGGTTCGAGGAAGGCAGCGTGTTTGCCGGCGTGAAGCCGCGTCCGTCTGATCTGGCGGCGTCGCCGATCGTGGCGCCGTAGGGCCTAGTTCAATGGTCGCGTTCCTTCACGCCCCCCTCTGTCCTGCCGGACATCTCCCCCACTTGGGGGAGATTGGATGTCATCTCTGCCTTCGCCAATTTTCAACGTTGCAAGAAGAGTGCCGACCGCGCGGCCAGCCAATCTCCCCCTCGTGGGGGAGATGTCCGGCAGGACAGAGGGGGGCGCCGTAGAGCTCGACGCTTCCGGTTGGCCAGCAGCGATGACCGTGGAGTTTCAGCATGAGCGCGGCGCGCCTCGCCACTTTCACCGTCGGCGGCAGGACGCGCTATGGCGCGATCACCGGCAAGGGCGTCGTCGACCTTTCGGCGCGGCACGGCCAATGGCCGACGCTGCGCGAAGTGATCGAGGCCGGCGCCTTGCTGCGGCTGGCCGAGGAGGCAGACACCTTCGCGCCCGACTTCAACGTCGAGGACATCGCCTATGAAATCCCGATCCCCTCCCCGGAAAAGATCATCTGCGTCGGCGTCAACTATCCGGACCGCAACGAGGAGTACAAGGACGGGCAGGCGGCGCCCTCGAATCCGTCATTGTTCATCCGCTTCCCGCGTTCCTTCGTCGGCCACGGCGCGTCGCTGGTGCGGCCGCCGGAATCGCCGCAACTCGACTATGAGGGCGAGATCGTCATCGTCATCGGCAAAGGCGGCCGCCGCATCGCCGAGGCCGACGCGCTCGGCCACATCGCGGCGCTGTCGCTGTGCAACGAAGGCACGCTCCGCGACTGGGTGCGCCACGCCAAGTTCAACGTCACGCAAGGCAAGAATTTCGACCGTTCCGGTTCGATCGGCCCGTGGCTGGTGCCGTTCACCGACGAGGCACAGATCGCCGACATCTCGCTCACCACCCGCGTCAATGGCGAGGTCCGCCAGCAGGACCGCACCGGCCGCATGATCTTTTCCTTCCGCAAGATCATCGCCTACATCTCCACCTTCACCACGCTGGTGCCCGGCGACATCATCGTCACCGGCACGCCGACCGGCGCCGGCGCCCGCTTCGAGCCGCCGATCTGGCTGAAGCCGGGCGACGTGATCGAGGTCGAGGCGGAAGGTATCGGCCTGCTCAGCAACGGCGTGGTCGACGAGGGAGCTGGCCGATGATGACCGAAGCGCAGGTCGAGGATGCCGCGGCGAGGCTGTACGAGGCCGAGCGCGAGCGCCGGCAGATCCGGCTGCTCAGCCTCGACTTTCCGCAGGCGACGATGGACGACGCCTACCGGGTGCAGGCGGCGCTGGTGAAGCGGAAGGTCGCGTCGGGGCTGGCGATCAAGGGCTGGAAGATCGGCCTGACCTCCAAGGCGATGCAATCGGCGCTCAGCATCGACATCCCGGATTCCGGCATTCTGTTCGACGACATGTTTTTCGAGGAAGGCGGCACGGTTCCGGCCGGCCGCTTCATCCAGCCGCGCATCGAGGCGGAGATCGCTTTCGTCATGAAGGCGCCACTCGCCGGCGCCGACATTTCGATCGACAACGTCTTCGACGCCACCGACTACATCACGCCCGCGCTCGAGATCCTCGACACCCGCATCGAGCGGATGAACAAGGAAAGCGGCAAGATACGCACCTTCTTCGACACGATCTCCGACAATGCCGCCAATGCCGGCATCGTCGTCGGCGACCGCTCGGCCGGGCCGCGCGAGGCGGACCTGCGCTGGATCGGCGCCATCGTGTCGCGCAATGGCGAGGTCGAGGAGACCGGGCTTGGCGCCGGCGTGCTCGACCATCCGGCGAAAGGAATCGCCTGGCTGGCCAACCGTCTGCATCAGTACGGCATGCGCATCTCCGCCGGAGAAGTGGTGCTGTCTGGCTCCTTCATCCGGCCGGTGGAATGCCGGCACGGCGACCAGATAGCCGCCGATTTCGGCCCGTACGGAACCATCCGCCTCGCCTTCGCCTGACAGAACCCATCAGCAAAGAAAAAGGCCGGGCGCGAATGCGGCCCGGCCAAAAATGAAGGTCAAACCTTCAGAGGGGAACACCGTCCGGCGCAATGGGAGGAGAACGCCGAACGATGTGCCGTATGTGGGCTTTGTTGGGCATGTTTGCGACGAACAGAATTCCAAATATGAGCCGAAGCGCGAAAAAATATCGCGCAAGCAGGACCGCGGCCTCAGCCAGCCGCTGCCGTCTCCAGGAGATCGGCATAGTGCCGGCGCGCCACATCCGGGTGGGAACGCAGGCGGCTCTTCAGCACATTGGTTCCGACGTCGCGGAACAGCGGATTGTCGGGATCGCTTGCGGGACCGCGCGCCTCCGCCGCCAGGTCCTCGGGCAGGTCGAGCAGCGGGATCGTCGCGTCAAGCCGGGCGCTGAAGAAGAACGGCACGGAAATGCGCTCGACACCGGACGGCGGCGTAACCACGCGATGGACCGTTGCACGCAGATAGCCGTTCGAGGCCAGTTCGAGCAATTCGCCGATGTTGACCACCAGCGTCTGCGGGATCGGGTCGACATTCACCCAATTGCCACTGTACTCGACTTGCAGCCCCTTGTTCACGTCCTGCAGCAGCAGGGTCAGGAAGCCGCCATCCTTGTGGGCGCCGACGCCCTGGTCGTCGCCGGTGGCGTCGCGGCCGGGGTAGCGCACGATCTTCATGCGATGGTTGGGTTCGTCGCGATAGATCGCATCGAAGGCGTCTTCCGGCTGGTCGAGCGAGAGCGCGAACGCCTTGAGAAGGCGGATCGCCACCTCGGTCGCCTTGCTCTGCCAGGCAAGCAGCGCCGGTTTCAGCTCCGGCAGGGCGTGCGGCCACTGGTTCGGCCCCTGCAGCCGCGTCCAGGCCGGAACGCCTGGCCCCTGCGCGATCGTCGGCCGCTCGACTCCGATGTCGAGCTGCTCGCGCCAGTCGGCCTTGCCCTTGGTCAGCTCGCCGCCGGCGCGCGTATAGCCGCGGAACTGCGAGGATTTGACCATTTCGATCGCCAGCTTGTCGGCCTCCGGCAAGGCGAAGAACCGCCGCGAGGCATCGAGCACGTCGGAGATTTCAGAAGCCGATATGCCGTGGCCGGAGAGATAGAAGAAGCCGACGTCGCGGGCGGCAGTGCGCAGGTCGAACAGAAACGTCCGCAGTTCCGATGCGCCCTGGTCGAGGCGGTCGAGATCGAGCACGGGGATAATTCGGGCCATGGTCAGGCTCCTTTCGCGGCACTATGCGACCCCGCCCCCACGATGCCATGCGCGCGGCCCTGGCCCAAGCAACGCACGATCCAATCTCGGCGTGAATGACGCAAAGCCGGCGCTGCATTCCGCTGTCGGCGGGCAAAGAACTTCCGGCCCTCCCATCATCAGCGTCGATCCAGCCTGGCGACCAGCCGGTCGCCCACCCACTGGATGCCGCAGACAAGGACGATCAGGACGATGACCACGGCGACCATGACGCTGGTCTCGAAGCGCTGGTAGCCGTAGCGGATGGCGAGATCGCCAAGCCCGCCGGCGCCGATGGCGCCGGCCATGGCCGAGGCGCCGACCAGCGTCACCAGGGTCACCGTGAAGCCGGCGACGATGCTCGGCAGCGCCTCCGGCACCAGCACCTCGCGGATGATCGTCCAGCGGTTGCCGCCCATGGCGCGCGCAGCCTCGATCAGTCCGTGGTCCACCTCGCGCAGCGACACTTCGGCGATGCGCGCGTAGTAGGGCGTGGCGGCGATAGACAGCGGCACGATAGCCGCCCAGGTGCCGATCGAGGTGCCGACGATCAGCCGCGTGACCGGGATCAAGGCGACGAGCAGGATGATGAAGGGAACGGAGCGGAAGCCGTTGATGACCGCAGCGAGGGCGCGGTTTACCCACAGGCTTTCGGCGATGCCGCCGCGATCGGTGGCGACCAGCGCCAGGCCGAGCGGCAGGCCGAAGACCAGCGAGATGAGGCCGGAGGCTCCGGTCATCAGCACCGTTTCCCAGGTCGAACGGAGGAGAAGCTCAAACAGAACCGGCGACATGGCCAAGCACCTCCACCCGCGCCTGGCGGGCCTCCAGGAACGCGATCAGTTTCGGTAGTCGATCGGCATCGTTGCCGGGCACCGCGAGGAACAAAGTGCCGACAGGCTGCTGCTGGACATGATCGATACCGCCATGGACGAGGCGAAACGGTCCCGGCACAGCGGTTGCAAGGTCCGACAGGAGCGGACCGCGCGCGGCCTCGCCGGCGACATCGATCCTCAGGATCGTCTCCACGCCAATGCCCGCAGCCATCCGGCTGGCGATCTCATCAGGCAGTTGCGGCCGGATGCCGCCGAGCAGGCTCCTGGTGATCTCGGACCTCGGACCGGCGAAGACCGACCAGACAGGGCCTTCCTCGACGATCCGCCCGGCATCGATCACCGCGACGCGGTCGGCGATCGAGCGGATCACCTCCATCTCGTGGGTGATGAGCAGGATGGTGAGGCCGAGCCGCCGGTTGATGTCCTTGAGCAAAGCGAGGATCGATCGCGTCGTCTCCGGATCGAGCGCCGAGGTCGCCTCGTCGGACAACAACAGCGCGGGGCGCGCGGCAAGCGCCCTGGCAAGGCCGACACGCTGCTTCTGGCCGCCCGACAGCGCGGCCGGATAGGCTTTTGCTTTCTCCGACAGGCCGACGAGTTCCAGCAGTTCAGTCGCGCGCGCCAGACGCTCGGCCCGGGGCCGGCCCTCGATCTTGAGCGGCAGCGCGACATTGTCCTCGACGGTCTTGGCCGAAAGCAGGTTGAAATGCTGGAAGATCATGCCGATGCGGCGGCGCAGCGGCTGCAGTGCGCGCTCGCCGAGCCGGCCGATCTCGCGGCCCTCGATGAACACCGCGCCGGTATCCGGGCGCTCCAGCCCGTTCAGGCAGCGGATCAGCGTCGACTTGCCGGCGCCGCTGCGGCCGATGATGCCCAATATCTCGCCCTTGCGCACCGTCAGCGAGACGCCGTCGAGCGCCGGCGTCACACCGAAGCGGCGTTTCAGGTCGACGAGGCGGACGACATCTTCCCGATCCGCCGGAGGGCCGTGCGCCGGATCGGCCAGTTCGGCCGTGACATGCTGGTTCATCTTTCTTTCCGTTTCAGCGATCCGCAAACGCGATAGCGGCCCGCCGAACAGCGGGCCGCCTGCTGCTGCAAGCCAGGCGCCGATCAATAGGCGCTGATGCCGGTGCCCCTGTAGACCTTGTCGAATTCGGCCTTCACTGTTTCGTTCTGGTAGGAGGCGACCAGCGTCTTCACCCAGGGTTCGTTCTCGCTGCCGGCCTTGACGGCGATGAAGTTGCGGTAGGGATTGTCGGCCACCGGCTCCTGGGCAATGCGGTTGTCGGGACCCAGGCCGCTCTTCAGCGCCCAGTCGGTGTTGACGACGGCCGCGTCGAGATCCTCGACCGAGCGGCCGACGATGCCGGCATCGAGTTCCTTGATGGCGACCTTCTTCGGGTTCTCGGCAATGTCGGCGGTCGTCGCCAGGATGCCGGTGCCGTCCTTCAGCTTGATCACGCCCTCGTTCTGCAGCACATGCAGGGCGCGGCCCTCGTTGGACGGATCGTTGGGCAGGCCGATGACGGCGCCTTCCGGCAGGTCGGCGACCTTGGTGTATTTCTTCGAATAGAGGCCGATCGGCCAGACGCCGGTATAGCCGACGGGGACGATGTGATAGCCTTGCGTCTTGATCTGGTTGTCGAGATAGGGCTTGTGCTGGAAAGCGTTGGCGTCGATCTCGCCGCGTTCCAGCGCCTCGTTGGGCTGCGTGTAGTCGTTGAAGACGACCGTTTCGATGGTCAGGCCTTTCTCGGCCGCCTGGGCGACGACGACGCGCCAGACATCTTCATCCTCGCCGCTGATGATGCCGACCTTGATCGCCTTCTTGTCCTCGGCGAAAGAAGGCGTCGGCGCGGCCAGGCCGACAACGGCAAGCGCCGAGGCAAGAAGCGCCGCAAGTCCAGCGCGCCTGGTGATTGACGTAGCGAGAGTTTTTGAAGCGTTGCCGCGTTCGGACATGGTTCTTTCCTTGCGATCCCGAAATCGTATCGGCTTGGCGGAATGCGAAGCCTTGATGACAGCATCGGCAATGCTGGGCGTCCGATCAAAGAACTGCTTTTCTTCTCAGGAACCGAGCAGGAAATATTCTCTCAAAGATATTGCGACAGTGAGCACGCCTGATGGTGGGCACCGCGATACGGGTTATGCGACTGGCGACTCCCAGAATCGACGGTGCCGCCTTGGCCAACGTGTCGAGTGGTCAGAACGTCTCGACCCAGGGCCGCAAGTCGACCTCGAAGCTCCAGGCGCTGCGGTGCTGGCGGTGGACCGCGAGATAGGTCTCGGCGATCGCGTCCGGCGACAGGCGGCGATCCGGTCGGTCCGGCTCGGCCGCCTGTCCCGGCGGCTCGATCTGGCCGTCGATGATGAAATGCGCAACGTGGATGTTCTTTGGGCTGAGCTCGCGCGCCATCGACTGCGCCAGTCCGCGCAGGCCGAATTTCGGCATGGCGAAGCCGGCCGATCCCGAAAAACCTTTCAGGCTTGCCGTGGCGCCGGTGAACAGGATCGAGCCGGAACCGCGCGCCAGCAGCCGCAGCGCCGCCTGCTGGCCAACAAGGAAGCCGCCATAGGCGCCAACCAGCAGCGCCTGTTTCACGGCGTCCGGGTCGAGCTCGGCGATCGGTCCGCGCGTGCGCCCGCTGGCGTTGAAAACCGCGACATCGAGCGAGCCGACCTTGTCGGCGGCCTCGAACAGTCGGGCAACGGAGGCGGCATCCGATACATCCGTTTCCACCGCCTGTGCGCCGGTCTCGCCGGCAAGTGCCGCAAGCTTGTCGACATTGCGAGCGGCAAGGACGACGCGGAAACCTTCCTTGCTGAGAAGCCGCGCCAACGATGCGCTGAGGCCAGCACCAGCGCCTGCGATCACTGCGACATTGGCTGCCATGATTTCCTCCTGCGAATGCGGCACGGCTGGCGTGGCCGACGCCTCTTCATCGGACAGCGTCGCGCCTTCGGCGGCAAGAGGCAAGAACGGTGTTGCTCGATTTTGGCCGCCCGGCGCAAAAGGGGGCCGGTCCCGACGGCAGGTTCCATCGCGACACCGCGAAACGCTTGCCTGCAGGACCGATCCGTCCGACAGGTGGTTCAACGGCGATTCGAGGAGCGACCATGCAACCAATCTGGGCCGTCGGCCTGATGACAGGCACCGTACTCGACGGCAATATCGACGTGGCGCTGATCAAGACCGACGGCGAGCGCATCGCCGATTTCGGCACCTACACGCTGGCGCCCTACGCGCAATCGATCCGCAGCCTTTTGGAGGAGACGCTGCGGCGGGCGCGCCTCTGGAACTTCGAGGGACCGGAGCCGGAGATCTTCCGCGAGGCCGAGGAGGCGCTGACGCGCGCGCAGTCGGCGGCGGTCAAGGATCTCGTGGAAGGCCAGGGCATGACGATGGCCGATATCGGCGTCGTCGGCTTCCACGGCCAGACCGTTCTGCACCGCGCCCCGCAGCCGGGGCGGATCGGCCGCACCCGTCAGCTCGGCGACGGCGAATTGATGGCCGCCATTCTCGGCACCAAGGTCGCCTATGATTTCCGCTCGGCCGACGTCGCCGCCGGGGGACAGGGCGCGCCGCTCGCCGCCACCTATCACGCGGCGCTGCTCAAGGAGGCGGACGCCAGCGGCGACACCGCCGTGCTCAATCTCGGCGGCGTCGGCAACGTCACCTGGTGGGACGGCAAGGACAACATCGTTGCCTTCGACACCGGTCCGGCCAATGCGCCCGTCAACGATTTCATCAAGGCGAAGGGCCTCGGCGAGATGGACCGCGACGGCAGGCTGGCGGCGGCCGGCACGGTCGACGAGGAACGGCTCGCGCTGCTGCTTCAACATCCGTATCTCACCAAACCCTATCCGAAATCGCTCGACCGTTTCGACTTCACCGCGGCGATGGCGGACGGGCTCGGCACCGAGGACGGCGCGGCCACGCTGACCGCTTTCACCACCGCCGCCGTCGGCAAGGCGCTCGATCTCCTGCCGCGCCGACCGAAGCGGCTCGCGGTCAGCGGCGGCGGCCGCCGCAATCCGACCATGATGGCGATGCTTGACAGCCGCGCCGGCGTCGAAGTCGTGCAGGCGGAGACCCTCGGCTGGAAGGGCGACGCGGTCGAGGCCGAGTGCTTCGCCTTCCTGGCGGTGCGCGTGCTGCGCGGCCTGCCGATCAGCTTTCCGAGCACGACAGGCGTGCCGCAGCCGATGCGCGGCGGGAGGCTGGCCGGGTAGGTTCCCGTTCGACGCAATTGCGGACGGAAACCGCTTCACACTTTCCTGGAATTGCTCTGATCAGAGGGCGAGCAGGCTCTTCTGCAGGAAGATGCGGCTGCGGCCGATGGGGAAATCGGGCAGCGTGCCGAACGGCTGGTAACCCTGGCGCTCATAGGCCTTGACCGCTTTAGGATTGAAAGTGTCGATCCAGGCGCCGTGGCAGCCGCGCGCCACCGCCTCCTGTTCGGCCGCCTGCAGCATCTGGCCCGCCATGTGCTGGCCGCGTAGGCTCTGGTCGACCCACAGCCATTGCACGAACAGCCAGCCCCAGGCGGTGTAGCCGGAGATGCCGGCGACCACCTTGCCAGTCTCGTCGCGAACGAAGACTGCGAGCGACTTTCGGCCTGAGGCGCCTACATCGGCGTCGTTGAAGGCCGTGAGCTGCTCGCCGAGGAAGGCGAGTTCCTGCGCCGAAGGATCGGCGGTTGTCTCAAGCGTCGTCTTCATCGCTTCGTCCAGTTCGGTTCCATTTGCCAGCCTTAGCGAAGGACCGAACAGGGACGCAAGCTTACTGCTGGGCAGTGCCTGCCGAGCGCCATGCCGCCGCCGAAGCGGCGACCAGCATCAGCAGGGCCGCGATCACGGCGCAATTGGCGAAGCCGAGGCTCGTATAGAGCGGCCCGAAGCCGGCGGTGCCGATGGAGACGGCGAGATAGGTGACGGAGCTGTTCAGGCCCATGATGGTGCCGCGCTGCGTGGGGTCGAGCGCGGTCAGGCGCATCACCAGGACGTTCAGCCCGAAATGGTTGGCAAGGCCCCAGAGGGCGATCGTCGCCATGAGCAGGCCGAAGCTGCCGCTGGCGGTGGCCATGGCGACATAGACGGCCGCCACCAGCAGATAGGCGAACGGCATGACGCGCCGGGCGCCGAGGCGATCGATGACGCCGTCGAGCAGTGCCGCCGCGCCAAACCCGAAACCATAGGCGAGTGCGGCCAGGCCATTGGCGCTGACCGGCTCGCCGAGGCCCTGGTGAAGGTGATCGCCGAGATAGCCGTAGACGCCGTAGAAGGCGGTCATGAAGGCGCCGCAGGCGATCAGCAGCGGCAGGATGCCGGGAACGGCGAGCGCCCCGAGCGGTGAAGGCGCCGGACCGCTTTTCTTGCTGTCGCGCAGCGAACTCATTGTCAGGCCGACGACGGCGATCGCGGCCAGGAGCGCGACGGCGGCGAAGACGGCGCGCCAGTGCACGAGATCGGCAAGCACGGCCGACAGCGAGACGCCGGCCACCATGGAGAGCGTCCAGCCGGTCAGCACGACGCCGATGGTGCCGCTTTCGCGGCCGGGCGGCGCGATCGCCGCCGAACTCGCGTAGATCGCCGGCATGGCGACGCCGGCGGCGATGCCGGCGACAAGCTGGGCCGCGACCAGCGCCGTCACCGTCGGTGCCAGCGCGCTGGCGACCAGGGCCAGCGCCAGCAGCAGCAATGCGCCCTGCAGCATGCGGCGCGCGCCCACCCGGTCGATATAGCGGGCAAGGAAGAGCGCGCTGGCCGAGGTGCCGAGGCCAAACGCGGCGGCCGCGCTCATCACCGCCGGCACGCTCGTCCCGAACGAGGTCGCCACGGCGGGCGCGATCGGGCCGAGAACCAGCGAGTTGGAACCGATGACGGCGATGCAGCCGGTCAGGAGATAGGCGAGCGCCGGGATTGGCGGCCGGGGCGCCGCCACCAGAATTGCTGATTGATCACTGTTCGACATATGCTCATAATGGCCGTATTTAATTCGGCATCAATGAGGAATTCCGATATGGATGAAGAAACAGATGGCATTCAGCGGAACAGGCAGCCTGCCCGCGATATCGACCCGATCGACCGAAAGATATTAGGCATCCTGGTCGACGACGCGACCATCAGCTACGCCGAGCTCGGCGATCGCGTCGGCCTGTCGCCGCCGGCGGCGCATGAGCGGGTGAAGCGCCTCAAGCGCAGCGGCGCCATCCGCGCCACGGCGGCCATCATCGACCCCAGAGCGGTGAAGAAGCCGCTGCTCGCCTTCGTGCATATCGACACCAGGGGCTGGGGCAAGACGCCTGAGCTGATGGCGGTGTCCGAATTCCCCGAAGTCGAGGAGATCCATACGGTGGCCGGCGACACCTGCATGCTGCTCAAGGTCCGCACCGAGGACACGCGCGCGCTCGAGGGATTGCTGTCACGGCTTTACGAAACGCCGGGCGTCACCTCGACGCGCAGCTATGTGGTGCTGTCGACCTATCTCGAGCGGCCGGTGCAGCCCGGCATCACCCAAGAATGGCCGGCGCCCCGGCATATGGCGACGCCGGTCTACTAGAGCATGATGCCGAAAAGTGTGAAGCGGTTTTCGGACGACATCATACTCTATTTCTTCTAGGCGTTACCCTCACTGCAAGCTGCACACGTTTCTGCACAAAATTTACGCATGCAATAATTTCTCATAACGCGTTGAAACTTGAAAACTTGTCTGTAAAGTTTCACCTTGCAGGTGCGCGCCGGCGCGCTCTAACTAGGTGCCGGGGCAGTCGCATGGGGCCAAAGGTTTGGATATCCATGCCGCGAGGGTTGGAATGGCGATGACACACAAGACCATGGAGGATTTCGCACGTTCCTGCGGCGTCTCCAGACCGACGCTGTCGAAATATTTCGACGATCCGACCAGCGTCAAGCCGGCGACCAGAAAGCGCATCGAGGAGGCGCTGCGCTCCTCCGACTATCAGCCCAATCTGTTCGCCCGCAACCTCAACCGCAAGCGCACCCGCAGCATCGGCATCGTCGTGCCGACGGTGACCGACCCGTTCTATTCGGAGATGGTCAGCCGCATCGAGCTTCGGCTGCGCGACGAAGGCTACTGGCCGATCGTCATTTCCTCGCACGGCTCGACCGAGCTCGAGGTCGAGGCGACGCGGACCATCCTGTCCTTGAAGGTCTCCGGCGCGCTCGTCGCGCCGCTCGGGCGGCGCTCCGATCACCGCACGCTGGAGAAGCTGACGCAGGCCATCCCGATCGTTTATTTCGACACTTATCTCGAAGGCGGCACGCCCTTCGTCGGCAACAACAACACGCAGAGCGTCGCGACGATCGTCGAGTATCTCTGCCGCTCCGGCGATGCGCCGGTCTATTTCGACATCCCGCATGTCAACCACAACTCGCCCGAACGGCTGGCCAGCTATGTCGCCTCGATGAAGCGGCTCGGCCATGAGCCACTCGTCATCGGCAACACCAAGGACTACACGTGGGATTTCGAGCGGATCGGCTACGAACAGACCGAAAGGATGCTCGGCAATGGCGGCCTGCCGGGCAAGACCATCCTGTGCAACAACGACCGTCTTGCCTTCGGTGTGATGGCGGCCGCCTTCTCCCGGGGGATCAAGGTCGGTCGCAAGGCGGACTGCGACCTGCGTGTCGCGGCGCATGACGACCATCCGCTCAGCCGCTACGCCTGCCCCGGCCTCACCACCATGGCGCAGGACTTCGCTTCGATGGCCGGGCGCAGTGTCGAAACGCTGCTGGGACTGCTCAACGAGGACGGGACGGCGGTGGCGCCCAAGGTCAATCTCGACGCGACGCTGGTGATGCGCCAGTCAGCCTGACCTGAACCTCGACAGACCCGACCCAACTCAACCGGGATCGAAGCTCCGCCAGGCGGCGACCGCCGCCTCGACAGCCTGCCGCGATGCCGGGCCGTGGCGGCCCATCGAGACGAAGCCGTGGATCTGGCCCGGCCAGCGCTTGAGCACCACCGGCACGCCGCCGTCCTGGAGGCGCCTGGCATAGGCCTCGCCCTCATCGGCGAGGATGTCGTGGCCGGCGATGGCGACGAAGGCCGGGGCGGCACCGGCAAGGCCTTTGGTCTTCAGCGGCGAGACGCGCCAGTCGTCGATGTCGCCGGCGTCGCGAACATATTGGTCGCGGAACCATGCCATGGTCGAGGCGGTCAGGCCGAAACCCTCGGCGAAGCGTCGGTAACTGTCCGCCGTCTGCGCGGCATCGGTGTTTGGGTAGAGCAGAAGCTGTGCGGTCACCGGGATCCGGTCGTCCCGCGCGAGCAGGCTGAGCACGGCGGCGAGATTGCCGCCGGCGCTGTCGCCGGCAACGGCGATGCGCCGCGCATCGATGCCGAGAGCGCCGGCCTCATCCCGCATGAAGGAGAGCACGGCGCGGCAGTCCTCGACCGCCGCCGGAAACTTGTGCTCCGGCGCCAGCCTGTAGGCGGGCGAAACGACGACGCATGCCGCGATGTTGGCGAACCAGCGGCAGATC
The DNA here is from genome assembly GCF_003952505.1 of Mesorhizobium sp. M4B.F.Ca.ET.058.02.1.1. Classification (NCBI taxonomy): domain Bacteria; kingdom Pseudomonadati; phylum Pseudomonadota; class Alphaproteobacteria; order Hyphomicrobiales; family Phyllobacteriaceae; genus Mesorhizobium; species Mesorhizobium sp. M4B.F.Ca.ET.058.02.1.1. The sequence continues at coordinate 2,632,067 of NZ_CP034450.1, forward strand.
TCGTCATGCGAGTCGAGATTGCCGATCATCCAGCCGCCGCCGTGCAGATAGAGCAGCGCGGGAGCAGCCCGGGACGGAGCCCCCTGCCCGCGATAGATCCGCAGCGTCAGCGATCCGCCGGGCCCGGCGATGATGCGCTCGCCGACCAGGCCGACCGGCTCGCGCTCGCCCTGCAGGTCCGGAGAGCCCTGGTCATAGGCGCGGCGCGCCTCCTCGGGCGTGCCGGTCTCGAAAGGCGGGGCAGCGGCCTGCCGGCCGAGATCGAGCACGTGGCGGGCTTGCGGATCGAGCCCGGACAATTCTGCCGCGAGAGGCGACGTCGTCATGGGTGAGCCCCCGTCATGCAGCAGGCTCGCCGCTTCGTCCTCGCCGAGAAGCGGCGGCTGGTCGACGGTGCCATTGACGGCAACCGACCCGCGGCTCTCGCCCGAGACGAGGATCGCTTCCATGATCTCCAGCACATGCAGCGCCAAATCGCCGGAGGCTCGGGGCTTGCTGCCTTCCGACAGCGACCGTGCCAGATCGGCGACGCCGAGCATGCGATAGTTGGCGCGGTCGGGCGCCGCATAGGGCCAGTTGCGCGCGCCGTAGAGCTCGCCCTCGCTCGCGAAATCCGTCCAGTCGGCGCCGCGCGCGGAAAGCGAGACGGTGCCGCCGAACGTGTCGGGATCGGGGAGTCTGAGCGAGCCCTCGGTGCCATGCAATTCGATCGGATGGTTGGAGTGTTTGAAGACATCCCAGGAGGCGCCGAAGGTGACGGTGGCGCCGGAGCGGAATTCGAGCAACGACAGGACGTTGGTCGGCGTGCCGACCTTGAAGCTGGTGTTCTTGAAGGGACCGTCGGCGGTGATCAGCCGCTGCTCCTGGCCGCGCGTCGCCATGGCCATGACGCGGACGACCGGGCCGAGCAGGTTGACCAGCATCGTCAGGTAGTAAGGGCCCATATCGAAGACCGGGCCGCCGCCGGGCTGGTAGTAGAATTGCGGATTGGGATGCCAGTGCTCCATGCCGCGCCCCATCATGAAGGCCGTGCCGGTCACCGGCCGGCCGATGGCGCCCTCGTCCATCAGGCGGCGCGCACGGCGCCCAGCGGCGCCGAGGAAGGTGTCGGGGGCCGCGCCGAGCAGCAACCCGCGCGCCCTCGCCTCGGCGACCAGCCGGCGGCCGTCGCTGGCCGAGGTCGCCAGCGGCTTTTCAGTGAAGACGTGCTTGCCCGCCGACAGCGCCGAAAACGAGATGTCGAAATGCGCCGCGGGGATGGTGAGGTTGAGGACGAGGTCGATCTCCGGGTCGCCTAGCAGTTCGTCGACGGAGAGCGCGCGGAGGCCGTATTCCTTGGCACGGAGCGCCGCCATGTCGGCGGAAATGTCGGCACAGGCGCCCAACTCCATCCTGCCGAACAGAGCCGCATTGCGCAGATAGGTCACCGAGATGTTGCCGCATCCGATGACGCCGATGGCGAGCTTTGTCTTTGATTTTCCGTGCATTTCAGATCGTATCTCCCAACGCGGTCATGGCCTAGCTGCACCCTGGCGCCAGCAATGGATCACAGTCGAAAGCCGCTATACAACATTTTAATTCTTGACGCGCGTAAAAATTTTATAGAGCATGTGAAAATGCCGACGCAGCAGGATTTTGAAACCAGACGATTGGGGAATTTTGAACTCATGAGCCTAGGAACCAGGGTGCGTCTTGCGCGCCTCTTCTCGCACCCATCCGGGAACCTTTTTGGCGGCGCGGTCGACCACTTCGTCGGCTATGGCGACGTGCGCAAAGGCGGCCTTGCCGACCTGCCGGGTGCGCTCGCACGCGTCATGGCGGGCAAACCCGACTATGTCAGCATCCAGCCCGGCACCGCGCGCCATCTGTGGCCGCAATATGCGGGCAAGGCTTCGCTGGTGATCCAGGCGGGCTGCTTCACCCTGGACGATCGCATCAGCGAGTTGATCGCAACGCCCGAGGATGCGGTGCGCGCGGGGCCGATGCATTGGCCGTGGCCATTCCGGTGCGCGGCGCGACCGAGGGCAAATACATACGCTGGCTGACCGATTCGGTGAACGCAGCGGCCCGCTACGGCATGCCGGTGGTGGCGCATATCTACCCTCGCGATTTCACCGACGGGGCGAAAATCGTCTTCACCCCCGACGAGATCGCCTATGCGGCGCGCATCGGCTACGAGTCCGGTGTCGACGTGATCAAGATCGGCTACACGGGCGATTTCGAGTCGTTCCGAGAGACCGTTCGGACCTGCCCGGTGCCCGTTGTGATCGCGGGTGGTCCGAAGACCGATACGCTGCTCGGCGCGCTTCAGCAGACGGCGGACGCCATCCGTGCCGGGGCGCGCGGCGCCGTGGTCGGCCGCAATCTCTGGGGGCATGGCGATCCGCAGAAGGCAGCGCTTGCCTTTCGCGGCGTCATCCATGACGGCCTGTCGGCAAAAGACGCCCTGGCGAAGGCGGGTGCCTGAACGATGCCCGCCGTCCCCTCGATCCTCGGCTTCGGCGCTATTGCGATCGACGACATCGTCTATGTCGATCAGCCGTTGTCGGCGGGCAAGGGGAAGGTTCTGCAAAGTGCCCGGGCTTTCGGGGGAAATGTCGCGACGGCGCTGGCCGCCGTCGCGCGGCTCGGCGGAACCGCCGGGTTCATCGGATGGCTGGGCACTGGCGCGGACGACGCCGCGCTGCGCGATCTCGTGGCGAGCGGTGTTGAAACCGCATTCGCGCCGCGCCACCCCGACGCGCGCCCGGTGCGCTCGCGCATCACCGTCGGTTCTGACGGGGAACGGTTCATCGCGTATGACGACGATGCGATGCTGGGCACCGCGCCGGAATTTCCGGACGATATTCTTGGCCGCGCGACCGCGCTGATCGTCGATAGCTACGCGATCCGGTCGCTGGATGTCGTGGCCCGGGCTCGCGATCTCGGCCTTGCGATTCTCGGCGATATCGAATGGAGCGCCGGCCCAGCCACGGAGCGGCTGATCGCGCAATGCGACCATCTCATTCTTCCCCTCGGCTTTGCGCGGACTGCCACAGGCCGCCGATCGCCGGCCGAGATGCTCGATGCATTGTGGTTGCCGTCGCGGTCCGCCGTGGTTCTGACCGATGGCGGCAGGGGCGTCTACTATCGCGGGCGCGACGAGACAGGGCTCTGGCACCTGCCCCCGCACCGGGTTGACGTCGTCGACTCGACCGGCGCCGGTGACTGCTTTCATGGCGCCTATGCCCATGCATTGACGCGCGGGGCCGACACCGCAGGCCGGGTGGCGTTCGCGGCCGCGGCGGCAGCCCTGTCCGTAACGGGGCGTGGTGGGCGCGAAGCGCTGCCCACCAACGACCAGGTCACGAAACTTCTGACATCTACGAACGCTCCGTCAGCGGTCGAACTGAGACTTGTGGAGGAGGAAGATGGCAGAAGTCATTCTTGAGAATATCTGCAAGACCTACGGGAACAATTTTCACGCCATCGACCAATTGAACCTGTCGGTCGAGGACGGCGAGTTCCTGATCCTCGTCGGCCCGTCCGGCTGCGGCAAATCCACTGCGTTGCGGATGATCGCGGGACTGGAGGACATCACGAGCGGCAGTCTTCGCATCGGCGGCGTCGACGTCGTCGACATGCCGCCCAAGGACCGCGACATCGCGATGGTCTTCCAGAGCTACGCGCTCTACCCGCACATGACGGTGTTCGAAAACATCGCCTTTTCGATGCGGCTGGCTGGCAAGCCGAAGGCCGAGCGCAAGAAGCGCGTGGACGAGATCGCCAAAACCCTTCAGCTGACGTCGCTGCTCGACAGCAAACCCGCGAACCTTTCAGGCGGGCAGCGTCAAAGGGTTGCCATGGGCCGCGCCATGGTGCGCGAGCCCGCCGCCTTTCTGATGGACGAGCCCCTTTCCAATCTGGACGCGAAACTGCGCGTTCAGATGCGCGCCGAAATCACCAGCCTGCAAAAGCAGCTCGGCGTCACGACCATATATGTGACTCACGACCAAATCGAAGCGATGACGATGGGGGACCGGGTCGCGGTGTTGAAGGGCGGCGTGCTGCAGCAGGTCGATACACCCAAGAGGCTCTATGAATCGCCGGTGAACGCCTTCGTCGCCGGCTTCATCGGTTCCCCGTCGATGAACCTTTTCGAAGCGACCCTGAAGGGCGGCGAGCTCATTTTTCGTGACTTCGCGATCCGGCTGCAGGATGCAGCTTTCGTTGGCAGGCCCGCCCTGAGGTCCTATGAGGGGCGCAAGATCGTGTTCGGCATACGGCCGGAGGATCTCTATGACAGCAGCCTCGAATCCGGCCGCAAGTATCAGACGATACCGGCAAAGGTGACTTCGATCGAGGAGCTCGGCTCCGAACATATCGTCCACCTGAACATCGACGCGGTCCGGGTGGACTCCGGCGATCCGGACGCGGTGGAGGATTATGGCCTGGCATCGAACGCGGTGGCGAGATTCGAGCCGACCAGCGCCATCCACTCCGGCTCGGAAATCCGGTTGGCCGTGGATGATACCAAGCTCCATTTCTTCGATCCCGAGACGCATCTGGCGATCTGAAGGACTGCGGCAGAGCCGGCAGGCGAGAGCGAGGCGCCTGCGAATGAAGACTTCTGAATGAACCAGACGATCGTCCGCATTGTGCGGCCGATCTTAAAGAAGGAGGAGAGAATGACGTTTCGGATAAAACCCGCGATGCTGAAAATGGCCGCGGCCGCCTGGTTGCTTGGCGCAACCGGCGCCATGGCGGACACCACGCTGGAGTTCACCCAGTGGTGGGAGCCTGAGCTGCCCGCAGGCTCCTTGCGGAAAATCATGGACGAATTCGAGGCCGCGAATCCCGGGATCAAGGTGACGCTGGTCAGCGGCCCCTATGCGACCACGCGAGACCAGATCTCGGTTGGTGCCGCGACGGGAACGCTTAGCGACGTCGTTGGTCTCGACGGCGCCTGGGTCAACAATTTGAACGCGCAGAACGCGCTGGCCGACATGAACCCGATGATGGATGCGAGCGGCTTCGACAAAGCCCAGGTCGCGGACATCATCAAGGTGGACGGCAAAGCGGTGATGTTTCCCGTGGCTTCGTTCGTCTATCCGGTGTTCGTGAATTTGGACCTCGCCGCCAAGGCGGGCGTCACCAAGCTGCCGTCGACCCGCGCGGAGTTCCTCGAAGCCGCCAAGAAGATGACCCAGGCCGACAAGAACCAGTATGGCTGGGTGCTGCCGCTGTCGCTGCAAACGCCGTCCGGTGTCCAGAACGACATGATGTCGTGGGTCTGGGCATCGGGTCAATCGATGATGGCTGACGGCAAGCCGGCTCTCGAGGCAAAGCCGGTGGTGGATATGCTGACCTTCGTCAAATCGCTCAATGACGCGGGCACCATCTCGCCCGGCATCGCCACCAAGACCGAACAGGAAAAGGTCGAGGAATTCGTCAACGACCGGGTCGGGATGATGATCGACTCGCTCGCGCATGTGAACCTCATCCGCCAACGCAATCCCAAGCTGAACTTCGACCTCATCCCGGTCCCGGTCGTGGAGGACTATAGCGGCAAGCGCGGCCTGCCATACGCCTCCTGGGGCATCGGCATCTCCGCGGGCTCGAAACATCAGGAGGAGGCGTGGAAGCTCGTCCAATACCTGATGAGTGAAAAGGTGAACGCCAAGCTCGTGTCGCTGGCCAACGCCTTCCCCGGCAACGTCAACGCCAAGCCCGATTTCGTGACTTCCGACAAGGCTTTCGGCAAGGCTTTCGAAATCTTCAAGACCGGCTATCTTGCCAATGAGTTCACGGGCCTGCCGGTGGCGGAAGACCTGATGACCCAGTTCGACGTGCAAGCCCAGAAGATGCTCGCCGGCGAACAATCTCCGGAAGAAGCCGCGGCCAATGCTCAAAAGGGCTGGATAGCGAAATTCTGATCGGCCTGTTTTGCGATCTCTACCGGGCGGCCTGACTTCGGGCAGGCCTCCCGGCAACAACGCATCGGCAATGCGAGACGGACCCGTTTCCGAAGCTCCCCTTCTCTTGAAGGCGTGTCCCAAGGTTGGCATATGACCCCGCAGAAGCGCTCCCACCATAGGCTGAAACGAGCGGTCGCACCCTATCTCTACCTGTCGCCCTCGCTCATCATCATCGGCCTGCTGATGCTGCTGCCGATGGTGACGGTGATTGGCTATTCGTTCCAGAACAGCGCGGTACTGCGGCGCGACCCGTCCTTTGCCGGACTGAAACATTACCAGGCGATCTTTGCCGATCCCGTGTTCTGGGCTTCGCTGTGGCACACGCTCTACTTCACCTGCATGAGCGTCATCTTCCACATGACCATCGGCATGATCTTCGCGCTCATGCTGAACAGCGACCGCATCAATCCGACGCTGCGCAATGTCCTGCGCGTGCTCTACATCCTGCCCTGGCTATTCACCGCCGTGATCATCGCGGTGATCTGGCGCCTGCTGCTCGAGCCCAACGGCGTGGTGAACAGCATCCTCATGCAATTGGGCATCATCGGTTCCAAGGTCGAGTGGTTTTCCTCGCCCGAGACCGCGCTGCACGCCGTCACCTTCGCCAATATCTGGGCGGGCTACCCGCTTTTCATGGTCAGCCTGCTCGCAGGCCTGCAGGGCATTCCCAAGGATTTCTACGAGGCCGCCGATATCGATGGCGCGAAGGCCTACCAGAAGCTGATCTTCATCACCATTCCGCAGTTGATGCCGATCATCATCAGCATCTCGCTGCTCGATTTCATCTGGACCATGCAGGTCTTCCCGTTGATCTGGATAACGACGGGCGGCGGTCCGATTTACTCGACCGAGGTGCTGAGCACCTACACCTACAAGCTGGCGTTCTCGAGCTACAACCTGTCCCAGGCGGCGGCGAGCGCCGTGATCATCCTGCTGATCTCTCTTGGCCTGACACTGTTCTACATCCGCTATCAGAAGGCTCGGTAGTCACCATGAGGAAAAGGCACACGCCGAAAGACCGGCTGATCACCGTCGCGCTGCATGTCGCGCTTGCCGCCGGGCTGTTTTTCGCGGCATTCCCGATCTACTGGATGCTGAGCAGCTCGTTCAAATCGAATACCGAAATCTTTGCCCTGCCGCCAACCATCCTGCCGAAGGCGTTCACGCTGGAAGCGTATGCGGCCATCCTTGGCGACCCAGTAAAACTGCGCTTCTTCTTCAACAGCTACTTCGTGGCCGGAGCGGTGACCGTGCTGACGGTGCTGATCGCGTTGCTGGCAGCCTATGGGTTCAGCCGCTTCAACTTCCGCGGCAAGGGCAGCCTGAACACGCTCATCATCAGCACGCAGACGATTCCGCCGATCACGCTTCTGATCCCCTTCTTCGGGCTCGTCGTCTCGTATGGCATCTTCGACACCTATATCGCGCTGATCGTGACCTACCTGGTGTTCACGCTGCCCTACGCGATCCTGCTGATGACCGGGTATCTCAACACCTTGCCGCGCGATCTCGACGAGGCCGTCGCCGTCGACGGCGGCAGCAGCTGGACCGCACTCTGGCGGGTGATCGTCCCGATCTCGCTTCCCGGCATTGTGGCGACCTCGGTCTATACCTTCCTGTTGTGCTGGAACGAGTTCCTCTTCGCGCTGACGCTGACGAAGTCGACCTCCATGCGCACTGTCCCGATCGGCATCCAGCTGCTGATGGGGCAGCACGCTTTCGAATGGAACCAGATGATGGCGATGAGCGTGCTCGGCTCGCTGCCGCTCCTGCTCATCTACCTTCTTGCCCAGAGGTACTTCCTCGCCGGGATGACCGCGGGCTCGGTCAAGTAGATGTCCATCCCATGAAGACCCAGAACGACATCACGGAATGGGCGGTATCAAGGATTGAAAGGATGAACGTGAAAGACCTCAAAGTCGGCTGCCAGACCTTCACCTGGGAAATGCTCGGAGACCGTTTTGCCGGAGGCCCGGACGATCTCCTGAAGGCCATTTCCAATGGCGGCTATGCCGGCATCGAGATCACCGACACGATGATCGGCCGCTATGCCGGCCAGCCGGCGGAATTCGCCGCCGCGCTGAAGGCCTCCGGCCTGACGCTGGTCTCCTTCGCCTTCGGTTCGAAGAGCGGCTTCACGCTGAAGGACCAGATCGGCGCCGACCTCGAAACCGCCAGGCGATGGATCGACTTTGCCGCGGCCTTTCCGGGCGCGCTTGTCTCGATGGGCTCTGCGACCGTCGTCTCCGACGGGCCTCGCGACGACAAGTTCGCCATTGCGGCGGAAGTCTATAACAAGGCCGGCGAGATCGGCCGCAAAGCCGGCGTCCAGGTCGCGGTGCATCCAAGCTCGCACCACAACACGCTGCTCTTCGGCCGCGCAGACTACGACCGGATCTTTTCCCTGCTCGACGCCTCGCTGGTCGGCTGGGTGCCGGACACCGGGCACATATTGCGCGGCCACAAGGACATGGCCGACACGCTCACCACCTATAGCGACCGCATCCGCTACGTGCACCTGAAGGATGTCGATGCCGGCGGCACCTGGGCGATGCTCGGCAAGGGCGTCTGCGACACGGCGAAGGTGATCGAGATCGCGAGCGCGGCGCCCAACTTCAACGGCTGGCTGGTGCTGGAGGAGGAATCCGAGACCGCCGCCGCCGATCCAGCCGGCGCGGTCAAGACCAACCGCCAGACCATGCGCGGATACGGAGCCTGAGACGATGATCCGCAAGAAAGACCGTCGCCTTCGTGTCGGTGTGCTCGGCTGCGGGCCGATCGCGCAGTTCGCGCATCTGGAATCCTGCGCGAAGGCAAGCAGTGCTGACCTCTATGCGATCTGCGACGCCGCGCCCGATCTGCTCGCGCGCATGGGCGCGACCTACGAGCCCGAAAGAATGTATGGCGACTATGACGAGATGCTCGCAGACCCGCAGTTGGAAGCAGTGATCGTCGCCACGTCGGATGCCTATCACGTACCGATGTCTATCAAGGCGCTGGAGGCCGGCAAGCATGTGCTGTGCGAAAAGCCGATCGGCGTCTCGGTCGAGGAAGGCGAAAAGCTGGCCGAAGCGGTCAAGCGCTCGGGCAAGGTGCTGCAGGTCGGGCACATGAAGCGCTTCGATCCGGCGCTGGAAGCGGCGCGCGATTTCGTCCGCGACGAGATGGGCGAGATCCTGGCGCTGAAGGCCTGGTATTGCGATTCCACGCATCGCTACACCAACACCGACGCGGTGCAGCCGCTGCCGGTGACCAGCAAGCTGGCGCGGAAGCCGGCCGGCAACCCGAAAGCCGATCTCAGGCAATATTTCATGCTGGCGCACGGCTCGCATCTCGTCGACACGGCGCGCTTCCTCGCCGGCGAGATCACCGCCGTGCGGGCGCGCCTCAACAAGCGTTTCGGCGCATATTGCTGGTTCGTCGAAACCGAGTTCGCCAATGGCGCGCTCGGCCATCTCGATCTCACCGTCGCCGTGCGCATGGACTGGCACGAAGGTTTCCAGCTCTATGGCGAGAACGGCTCCGTAATCGCGAAGACCTTCAATCCCTGGTATTTCCGGGCGAGTGAGGTCGACATCTTCCACGAGAAGGACGCGACCTCGCGCAAGCCGCTCGGCGCCGACGGCCACTTCTTCCGGCGCCAGATCGAAGGCCTCGCCGATACCGTGCTCGACGGCAAGCCGATGCGCGGCGCCAATGTCGAGGACGGGCTCGCCTCGATCCGCGCCATGGTGGCGATCGTCCGCTCGGTCGAGAGCGGCGAGCGCGTCGAGATCGCCAGCGTGACGGGAGCGGTCTGATGCAGGTCGGGGTGTTCGCCAAGACCTTCCCTGGCAGCGAGCCGGCCGGCGTGCTTGCCGCCGTGCGCGATGCGGGCTTCGCGGTCACCCAGTTCAACCTCGCCTGCGCCGGCCTGCCATCGATGCCGGATGCGGTTCCCGACGAGGCGATCCGGACCATCAAGGCTGCCGCCGAGGCTTCGGGCGTGGCCCTTGTCGCGTTGTCGGGCACCTACAACATGGCGCATCCGGACAGGGCGGTGCGCGACGACGGCTTGCGCCGGCTGGCGCTGGTGATCGAGGCGGCCGCCAGGCTTTCCACGCCGCTGGTGACGCTCTGCACCGGAACGCGCAACCCCGACGACCAGTGGGCGCATCATCCCGACAATGCCGACCCCTCGGCCTGGGCCGATATGGCGCGCGAGATGGAGAAGGCGCTTGCGATTGCCGAGCGCCATGGCATCGACCTCGGCATCGAGCCCGAGCAGGCCAACATCGTCACCTCCGCAGCCGACGCGACGCGCCTGATCGCCGAAATGGGTTCGAAGCGGCTGCGCGTCGTGCTCGATCCGGCGAACCTCTTCGAGCAGGCGGATGCCGCACAGGCGCGCGCCATCGTCGCCGATGCGGTCGAACGCACGGCCGGCCATGTCGCCATGGCGCATGCCAAGGACCGCTTCGCCGATGGCCGCTTCGCCACGGCCGGGCAAGGCGTGGTCGACTTTCCTGACTTCATCACCCGGCTGAAGCACGCCGGCTTCGATGGGCCGCTGGTGACGCATGGGCTTTCCGCCGAGGAAGCGCCCGGTGTCGCTCGTTTCCTGAAGGGGCTGGTGTGATGGCGACGCTCTCTCGCGACGGCGCCACGCTGCGGTTCACCGACGCCGGCGAAGGTCTGGCGGTCGTCTTCCAGCACGGGCTGGGCGGCGGCGAGGCGCAGGTCGCCCAGACCTTCCCCGCCGGCTTCCGGCGCATCACGCTGGAATGCCGTGGGCACGGCGGCTCCGGCCTTGGCGAGCGGCGGCCGTTTTCCTTCGAGATGTTCGCCGACGACGTTCTCGCGGCCGCCGACCGGGCCGGCCTCGACCGCTTCATTGCCGGCGGCGTCTCGATGGGTGCCGGGATCGCGCTGCGGCTGGCCTGCCGCCATCCGAAACGCGTCTCCGCCCTGGTCATGGTGCGGCCTGCCTGGACATTCGCGGCGGCACCGCCGAACATGCAGCCCATAGCCGAGGTCGCCGAACTGATCCTCGAGCATGGGCCCGACAAGGCGAGGACGATCTTCGCGCAATCGGCGACGGCCACGCGCCTCTATCACGAGGCGCCCGACAATCTGTCCTCGCTGCTCGGCTATTTCGACCGGCCCGACGCCAAGGCCTTCGCACAGGTGCTGGCCAATATTGCCGCAGACGGACCGGGTGTTTCCCAGCGCGAGGCGGCCGCGCTCGCCGTTCCGGCACTGGTCGTCGGCAACGCCATGGATGCCGTGCATCCGATGTCGAGCGCCTACGCGCTCGCCGCCACGATGCCCAACGCCGTCTTCGCCGAGGTCACGCCCAAGGCGCGCGACAGCAAGCAGCATTTCAGTGAGTTGCACACTGAGATCACCACGTTCCTCCAATCCCACTCGAAAGTCCGGAGCCTCATTCCGTCATGACCAGCAAATCCCTGTCCGGCCCCGCCGCAATCGCCGCCCTGCCACGCAACAGGCTGCTCGGCGAATTCTCGCTGTGGTCGGCCGACCTCGCCAATATGGAACGCGACCTGAAGCGCATCGAAGCCTATGCCGACCTGCATCACATCGACGTCGCCGATGCCCGCTTCACCCCGGGCTTCCTGTTCTTCCCCGATCTCGTGGCCCGCATCGCCAGGCTGACGGCGAAGCCGATCCATGTGCATCTGATGGTCGAGGCCGAGATCGTCGAAGCGCAGACGCGCCAGTTCATCGAGGCCGGCGCCGACCTCGTCACCATCCACGCCGAGAATGGCGAGGCGGGCCTGCGCGCCGTGCGGCTGGCGCGTGAACTCGGTGCCGAGGCCGGCGTCGTGCTGCGGCTGGAAACGCCTGTCGCGGCAATCGTCCCGTTCCTGGCGGAGGTGGCGTTCGTGACACTTCTCGGCACGTCGATCGGCGTCAAGGGCCAAAGCCTGTCGGAGCAGGCCTGTCCGCGCCTGATCGAGGCGCGCGCGCTGATCAGGAAAGCCGGCCGCGAGGCCGATATCATCCTTGCCGCCGACGGCGGCATCCGCCACGAGACGGTGCCCAGCTTGCGCGCCGCCGGCGCCGATACGGTGGTGCTTGGCTCGCTTGCCTTCGGCGACCCCGACCTCGCGCAGCGCATGGCCTGGCTGCACGGGCTGAAGGCCGCCGCGTGATGAACACGGTCGCGCTCGCTTTCGATCTCGGCGGCACGGAGCTGCGCGGCGCGCTGATCGAGCGCGGCGGCGACGTCGTCGCCCGCGTCTCGGCGCCGACGCTCGCCGGCGCAGGATCGGAGGCGGTGATCGGCCAGATCATCACGCTGGCGGACAAATTGCTCAAGGAGCACCCGCAGGCCAAAGTCAAAGGCATCGGCATGTGCGCGCCCGGTCCGCTCGACCCCAAGGCCGGCATCGTCATCGGGCCGCCGACGCTGGCCGGCTGGCACAATGTGCCGCTGATCGACATCCTCAGCCGGCAGTTCGGCCTGCCGGTGCGGCTCGAGAACGACGCCAATGCGGCAGCGCTCGGCGAATGGCGCTTCGGCGCCGGCCGCGGCGCCGGATCGCTGGTGTTCGTCACCGTCTCGACAGGCATCGGCGGCGGCGTCGTCGCCGACGGCCACATCTATCACGGCAGGCGCGGGCTGGCAGCCGAGATCGGCCACATGACAATCACCGGCGAAAGCGACCGCTGCTTCTGCGGCGCCATCGGCTGCTTCGAGGCGGTCGCCTCGGGAACCGCGCTCGGGCGCCGGGCGACACGGCTGACAGCGCCCGGCGACGGATCGCTGCTCCGGCGCCTTGCCAAGGACGGCGACATCTCAGCTCGCCATGTCGTCGAGGCCGCGCGGACGGGCGACGCGACCGCCCGCCAGCTGGTTGAGGCGGAAGCCAGATGGCTCGGCATCGGCTTCACCAATCTCCTGCATCTCTATTCGCCGGACCTGATCGTGATGGGCGGCGGCCTTTCCAATGGCTTCGACCTTTTGGCGCCGGGGATCAGGGCGACGGTCGAGGAGCGCGCCATGCAGGCCTACCGCGACGTGCCGATCGTGCCGGCCGAACTCGGCGACCGGGCGGGCCTGGTCGGCGCGGCCAGCCTGATCCTATGGGAGGGCGAGCCCGGCACGGCGCTGGCCATGGTGCAGGACGAGGAGACGAAGAACGGCGCCGGAGGACAGACCGGCGCCAGGGAGGCAAGACAAGGCTGAGCCCAAGCAGCGCGGCGCTCGCAAATATGGAGCCGCCGAGCAGACACGTCCCTTCGTCATTCCAGGGCGAAGCAGGAGCGAAGCGACGTCGCGAAGACCCTGGAATCCATGCCGTAACTTCGAAGTGTTGCTACTGAGCAGAATTCTGCTCCGCCGCTCTTCGCCCGGAGTCGCGGCATGTGCCGCGATAAAGGCCGACAAGCACATTCTTTTGGAAAAGCCCGCCTGCCTGACGGTGCGCGAGATCGACGAACTGCTGGCGCTGAGCAAGGATTACGCCAGGACCATCTTCGTCGGCTACATGCGGCGCTACGCGCCGGCCTATCTGGCGGCGCGCGAGGAATTGCCCACCCACGCCGACATCACCCATGTGCGCATCTTCGACCTCATCTCGGAAGGCCGGCATTTCCTGAAGAAGAGCCAGAACACACTCTACCCCACCGACATCGATCCGGCGATCCTGGCGCGCGGCGCCAGGGAGCGCGAGGCGCTGATCCGCGAGGTGGTGGGGGCCGATGCGTCCGCCGACCTCGTGCGCGCCTATCGCGGGCTGACGGCGCTCTCCTCGCACCACATCTCGGCGATGCGCGGACTGCTCGGCGAGCCGGTCCGGGTGGTGGCGGCGCACCGCGCCAATGGCGGCGCCAACACCAGCGTGACCTTCGACTACGGCCACTTCGCCTGCCTCTATGACGCCGTCGTCGACGAGCTCGGCCTGTTCGACGCCATGATCGAGGTGCGCTCGAACACCAAGCGGGTCCGCATCATCTATGACACGCCCTATATCCGCAGCCTGCCGACGCGGCTGGAAGTGACGGAAGCCGGCCCGCTCGGCCCGGTGACGAAGGCGTTCGGCCCGCTCTATGGCGACGCCTTCTGCAACGAGCTCGAAACCTTCCACCGCCACATCACCAACGGCACCAGGCCGCTGACCGACCTCGCGGACTCGCGCCGCGACCTGGCGCTGATGGCGGAGATCATCGAGACGATGAAGGAGGGCGGTGGGCGCTGAGCGTTCCGCCTACTTGCCACAATGGTGGTCGTTGATCTTGTTCAGCGCATTCGCGTCAGGGCCGACCTGGTGGTACGAGCAGGCTCCGGCCGCCGTCGTGAACAATTGCTGGTCATAGTAGTGCGGGCCCGCGAACAGAATGTCGATGATATCGCGATGCGCGGGAACGTAGCGCTCGGATTCGGCCCGATGGTCGCGGCTTCCCGCGAAGGCCGAGGCGGAGATGCCACAGACTCCAGCGAAAACGAGGGCGCAGATCGCAAGGCGTTTCGTCGTCATCGGCAAACCCTTCTGGCCGTTGGAATTCCCAGCATACATCCAAAATCGCCAGCCGGACAAAAGTTCCCTGAGCGGCATTGCCAGATCGGGAGCCGGCGCTCCTGACTAGATTCTGCCAGGGAAGTCAGCGGCGAGGCGCCTTCGAAAGACATCGGCGAATTTTTCGAAGGTAGCCTCGGTCGGGTGAAGTTCGTTGGCCCACTCGCTTGGGCGCGTGATTGTTCCCTGCGTATCGATCAAATGAAATCTGTTCGAGGCCTTGCTCGCCAATTTGGTCAACAGTGTCTTGAGAAGTTTCAATGCGTCGGCCACAGCCTGCTTGTTTGCAGCCATACTGGTTTGCCCGCTGAAGTCAAAACTCGGTTTGAGCCAGGGCCCGACACCGGGAAATGGGGGAGAGCTGCCGTCCGGAACGGCAAAGTCGTAACAATGCCCGTAGATCGGGACACCATGGGCGTATTTGTTGCGAAAGTCGAAAAGCTCCTGGTAGGAAGCTTCGATCATGCCCAGCGCTTCTTGAAGACGTGCCCTGTTCAGCGGCCTTCCCGCCTGCACATCATTGATGAATATGCAGAATTGATCGCCGGCTATGTCGTTGCCTCCGGCGGAGATCAGGATCGCATCCGGCTTTCCTCGGGCTCCCCAGTTCGCTTTGTTTTGCAATTGTTCCTTCATGCGTTTCTGTTTCGGGAGCGCCAGCTCATCGACCGACGTATCCCCCCAATGTGCGACCGACAGGATGAACGGCTTCGGCCTCCCTATCTTGCCAAGTTTGACGATGATGTCCGTGTCTCGGCAAAGAGGGCCATTGTCGACCAATGGATAATTGAACCAGGAATCACCGTTTGCCAAAAGCATCAAAGGGACGACCAGCGCTGCCTTTCCGCTGGAAATTGCCGTTGACGCCCTCGCTTCGAAGGCCATTACTCTTTCCTGGTGGCGTCTGGCTCGCGCCTCTTGTTCGCTTTCGATCGCGTCCAAGAGCTTTGCCCTTGTCGCGAATAACCTTAGTGCAAGGGCATTACTGCGTTTCATAGTATCCCTCCCTACATCAGAATGCTGGAAATGACCTGTGAAATTGCGACTGAAGTTGCGTGATAAAGGCAATCATCGTCAACTCTGATTCTCTAGTAGAAGAACACGAATTGGCGAGAACAGGCGGCGGTTTCTTTTGATGGCCGCCAAGGCGACCTATTCGCTCGATGCGGCTTGCCATCAAACGAAATGACGACGTCTGCTTCTCAAGAGCCGGAGCCGCGTGACCGCCTTTTTTCCGCCGCCGCCAGAATATCGACGAAGGCACGCACCTTTGCCGGCCTGAAGCGCGCCGGCGGAAAGACGGCATGGATGCCGCCGGCGGGCAAGGTCCAGTTGGCGAACACCTGCACCAGCCGCCCCTTGGCAATGTCGTCGGCGACGCTGTAGTCCGGAAAGATGCCAAGCCCGATGCCGGCATGCACGCAGGCATGGACGGCGGGGCTCTTGTCGCAGCTGACGACCGGGTTGAGTTCGGCCAGCACAGTTTCGTCGTCTTTAGAGAACAGCCATTGGCCGACGCCGCGCAACTGGGCATTGCCGACCCAGGGCAGCGATCTTGACTGCAGGGGGCCCACATTCGGCGGCAGCCTGGCCGCGAGCTCCGGGCTTGCGACGACAACCTGCCGGAAGGTTCCGAGACGCCGCGCCAGATTGCTGGAATCGGCCAGCCAGCCGACCCGGATGCCGAGGTCGATCTGCTCGTCGACGAGGTTGCTCACCGCGTCGTCGAAGATCGTCTCGACCCGCATCCTCGGATATTTCCTCAGATAGGCGGCGATGGTCGGCGCCACGATCTTCTCGCCATAGTCGAGCGGCGCCGTCAACCGCAGCATCCCGGTCGGCTTGTCGGCGCTTCGCGCGATGTCGCCATAGGCGGCTTCCGCTTCACGCAGGATGATGGCGGCGCGGTCGTAGAACAGACGCCCCTCCTCCGTCGGCGTGACGCGCCGCGTCGTGCGCCGCAGCAGCGTAGCGCCGAGTTCCTGCTCGAGCCTGCTGACCTGATGGCTGACCACCGCCTTGGCGACATCGAGCCGGTCGGCGGCCGCCGTGAACGACCCGGTCTCGATCACCGTGGTGAAATAGACAAGCCGGTTGAGGTTCAGAAGTTCGGCCATCGGCGAGCCATTGTCTGATTTGATCAGACAGTCTGTATGATTGATCACTATTTTTTGCAACCGGCCCAGCTGCCATCTAGGTCCGAGAGACAGACATCCGGACAAGACGGCCATGAGCAATGCAACGCTGACCTATCTTTTCGACCCGCTCTGCGGCTGGTGCTACGGCGCGACGCCGATGCTGGACAGGCTGGAAAAGAGTGGCGTGGTGCTCGAGTTGCTGCCGACCGGTCTCTTCTCAGGCGCCGGCGCGCGACCGCTGGATGCAGGCTTTGCCGCCCATGCCTGGGCGAACGACCAGCGCATCGAGCGGCTGAGCGGGCAGGTCTTCAGCCAGGCTTATGTCGACAACGTGCTGAACGTCCGCGGCACCTTGCTCGATTCCGGCACTGCCACCCTCGGCATCGTTGCCGCCGGCCTCGACGACCCGCGCCTGCGACTTGCGGCGCTGAAGGCGATTCAGCATGCCCGCTATGTCGGTGGCCGCGATATCGTCACGGTGGACGGCGTCGCTGCTGTCCTGACGGACGCCGGCATGGCGGACGCGGCGGGCATGCTGAAGGCGCCCACGCCGAAGCTGCTGGCGGCGCATCACGATCTGGTCAGCCGCGGCCGCGCGCTATTCCAGCGCCTGCGCGCCGATGGCGTTCCCGCGCTCGCCGTGATCCGTAAAGAGGCGCCGCGCCTCATCGGCGCCAGCGCGCTCTTCGGCAGCTACGACAATCTCGTCGCCCATATCCAGGCGGCTTGACCCAGCACAGCAGTCCCCCAAGCAGAAAGGAAATGCCATGAAGATCGCCCTTATCGGCGCCTCCGGCCAGGCCGGCTCGCGCATCCTGAAAGAACTCTCCGACCGTGGCCACGCCATCACGGCAATCGCCCGCAACCCGGACAAGATCGCGAAGCTTCCGGGCGTCACCGCCAGGAAGGGCGACGTCTTCGACAAGGAAGGCCTCGCCGAGTTGATCGAGGGGCATGACGCGGTGGTGAGCTCGGTGCATTTCACCGCCAGCGATCCCGACACGCTGATTGCCGCCGTGCGCGCTTCGGGCGTCAAGCGCTACCTCGTCGTCGGCGGCGCCGGCAGCCTCGAGGTCGCTCCCGGCAAGCGCCTTGTCGACGCGCCGGAATTCCCGGCTATCTACAAGACCGAGGCGCAGAAGGGCGCCGATTTCCTCGACACGCTGCGGACGATCAGCGATCTCGACTGGACCTTCCTGTCGCCGTCGGCCCTGTTCATCGCCGGCGAGCGCACCGGCACGTTCCGCCTCGGCAAGGATGCGCTGCTTTCCTCCGACAACGGCAGCAGCATCTCCTTCGAGGACTACGCCATCGTGATGGCCGGCGAGATCGAGACGCCCAGGCATATCCGGCAGCGCTTCACGGTCGGCTACTGATCACCGGGCTTCGATTCCAGCGCTGAAAAGGCACGCGGGCGCCGTTGCGACAGTTCGGCGATGCCCGCGGGCCCCCCTTGGCAAGCCGGCGCTGCTTTGCATAGGCCGCAGGTCGCGGTTATAGCCGGAACTATATTAGAGGTTTCTTGACAATACGCTTAACCTCTGGTTTCATTCTTTTCAGGGATTTAGGCAAAGTTCGTTGCGTATTTTACGGACGGTGTTCGCATGTCGACGGTGGTTGTGGCGGACCCGCGGGGGTGTATCTCGCAGGTCTGGAGTGGGTGTTGCGGAAGGCCGGGCACGATGTTGTCGCCGAGTGCCACCGCGTGGTTGACGTTCTTCCGCATGTGGAACGCCAGCGGCCTGATATTGCCATCATCGGCCTGGATTTAGCGGACCCGCAGACGGCCGGTCTTTCCTCCCGACTGAGAGCCGCCCACCGCGCCCTCGGCGTCATCTTCATCCTGCAGCCAAACGGCGGTCTCGGCGTCAAGGAGATCCAGGCGCTCGACGTTGACGGGCTGGTGCTCGACGGCATCAGCAACCGCTTCCTCGTCGAATGCGTGAACGCGGTGGCGAGCGGCAAGAAATGGATCGACAACAAGATCGTCCAGCACCTGCTGATGCCGCGGCCGCAATCCCAGCCCACGTCCAGGCTCACGGGGCGCGAGAGCGAAATCGCCGATCTCGTCTCGCGCGGCTTGCGCAACAAGACCATCGCCCAGCGGCTGCATGTGTCCGAAGGCACGGTGAAGATGCACCTTCACCACGTCTACACCAAGCTCAACCTCGGCAGCCGGTCGGAACTGGCCTGGGCGGCGCATGGCAAGGACACCGCCCATCCCGGGTCGGACCTGATCTGATCGGCCGGGACCTGATCCCGGCAGCGGTCTCGGTGTTGCGAATACCCTCCGTTCCCTGATTGCGACAGCAGGCGCAAGGCCTGCGGCAGCCCACGCTATCGAAGGATATATATCGTTCGATCAGGACGGGTATTCACCGAAATACTATCTAAGCGCGAATGGACGCACCCTCTGCAACGGCGACACAATCAAGCTAAGAAGGCCGCAATTCAATGCGCGATCTTCCTTAAATAGGGGCATAGGGGCGTCTTTCCAAAACCAGTAAACGTGGACTCCGCGTGTGTCCGAGCCGTGCGCATAACTGCTGCCGCGGTGAATACGACTTGTGGAATCAGTCAACCATCCGGAAAGGATGAATATCATGGCTACCATCAATATAAACGGCACGCTGGTCAACGACCAAACAGCCGGCGTACAATTCAATGATCCGGACGGCGACGATGTCGCTATCTCTGTCGACGCCGGGGGCGACATTTCCGGCAGTCTCGATGCTGCTTTTCTCGCCTTTCTCAACGGTCTCACGCTGTCGGACGCGCAGAAGGCATTCGCCGACTCCGCTGAGGCAGCAAGCCAGTCTGACCTCATCCAGGTGACGGCGGGAGCCAACGAAGTCGTTGACAGTCTGATATTCGCTCCGCTTACCAACGCGAATTCCGGTCTCGACACCGTCGGCGGCCAGGATATCCTCCTCACCACGTCGGCAGACGGGAAATCAGTGCTGGCGACCGCAGGGGTAGGTGGTCCCATCGTCGCGGCTTTCTACATCATCCCCGCCGACGCCGACAACTTGTCGGCCACTGTGCAGATGGTTACCTTCGAGGCAATCGCCCACCCGAGCGGTCTCGACCCTGACGACCGGGTGGACTTCAGCGACATCCTGAAGGTCCGCGCGTTGTCCCACACTGACACGCCCATCGGCGACGACATCAACGTCGACGATGACGGCCCGGACGTCAACACCAACGGGGCCGGCCCGGACCTCACCGTGGACGAGTCGTTCCTTGGCGGTGCCGGTGCTACCACAACCGGCAACTTCCTCGCCAACTTCCCGAACAGCTTCGGGACTGACGGCGCGGGCGCACTCACCTTCGCGCTCGGCATCCCCGCGGACGCCACAGACAGCGGGTTTGTCGACACGGCATCGCAGGAACACATTTTCCTGTACAAAGAGCTTGACGGTAGCATTACCGGTCGTGTCGGAGACGGTGGTCTTGCTGACGCGAACGGTGCTATCGCGTTCACGGTCAGCGTCAACACCACGACTGCCGTCGTGACGCTCACCCAGAGCTTGGCGATGGTTCACAACGTTCCGGGTAACGGGACCGTCCCGCCCGGCAGCTACGACGAAGCTATCTCGCTGGCGGCGACCCTCGTCACGCTCACCGCGCACAGCGAGGACGCTGACGGGGATGATGATTTCGCCACCCTGGACATCGGCGATAATCTCTTCTTCAAGGACGACGGCCCGAGCATCTCGGCAAACGGCACTCCGCCGACGCTCACGGTGGACGAAACCAACTTCGGTACCGACGACGGTCCGACGAGCTTTGCCGGCATCTTCACGCCGCATAGTAGTGGTGCTGACGGTGCGGCAAGCCCTGTCGAGATCACATACGCTCTGGCCGCATCCGGCGCATCCGGTTTGACTGACACTCTCACCGGTCTGTCAGTCGGCCTTTCGGTCGATGCTAACGGTGTCGTCCTCGGCACAATCACCGGCGGAATCGAAGTGTTCCGGATCAGCATCGACGCTGACGGTCTCGTGACATTCAACCAGTCCCGTGCGGTGATTCACGCGAACGCTGCCGATCCTAACGACACCAGGACATTGGCCAGCGCCAGCCTTATCCAGCTGACGGCGACCATCACCGACGGCGACGGCGACACGGCTGTGGCCACCAAGGATATCGGCACGAGCTTCGTCTTCACGGACGATGGGCCGACGATCACGAAGGCGTTCGACGGTGTTCCCGGCGGGGCTCTTGGTGACCACGAGACCCTGAGCAACGTGCTGACGAACCCGAACCAGTCGGCATCTGGCGACTTCGGTTTCGACATCGGGAACGACAAGTTCGCGACCTACGACGCCACGCACTCGGATTTCGCGAGCATATCGCTGTCCGGCAACGTCACCGGCCTGGTACCGAACACTCCGACCGCATTCGCAACCTCGAGCGTTACGCTCGTGGCCGGGTCGGAAACTGCCACCTCAGCGACGTTCAACTGGGCTGCCACTTACGACGCTAACCCGGACCTGGCTGGCGTTCAGCCGGGGACGATCGCCGGTACGCTTAGCTTCAACAAGACTGCCGACACCTACACCATCACGTTGAGCGATACGGCGGATGGCTTCACGAAGGACCTACTCCACACCTCGGAGTTGCTTTCCAAGGAGCCCATCGGCAACACGGGCCATCCGAACGTCGTGGTCGAGAAACTTTTCGATGCGTCGGCGACACCCGAACAGACCGACAAGGATTTCTTCGTGCAGTTCACCGGCAACTCAAACCCCAGCGGGAGCCCCTTTGGGTTCAACGGGACGGGTGACGGTAGCCCGATCGCCGGCGATACTTTTTTCAACGCCGGCCAGCAAGTCACCAGCAACTTCGAGGACTGGGTTTCCGCAACCCAGAGCACGAACGGTGTTGCCGGCGACACGATCCAGAAGGGCGAAGCGCTTACCCTCCGATTCTTCGAACTCTCGCCGGGCATCGCGACCGACGACGGCCACACCGCCCCGACCCAGACGGCCAACGATATGGCCATCGAGTTCGACGGTATCGGCAACTCCGAGGACCTGATGCTGGTCCTTAACCTCGTCAACCTCGGTTCAGACGGAGCCTTTGGGGGTTCCGGCACTGCGGCAGACACTTTCACCACGAAGGCGATGTACGTGCAGAACCAGGACATCTACAAGGCTAGCACTCCGGGTGGCGTACCCTCTCCGTATACCAACGAGTTCTCGCTCGACAACAACGACGGTCTCGTGATCGTCGAGCGGAACGACTATAACGCGGCCGGCGAGAACTGGGTGCTCCAGGGTGTCCAGATCATGCAGTCCGGCAACGGTCTGACGGGCCCCGACACTGTACCGGGTGGTGCGTTCGTAGAGACACCGACGGCGATCGACCTGCAAAAGGGAGTCGGTGCAAACGGGGGCAGCACGACCATCGCACTGCAGAACTGGGATGCGACGGACAACGATGTCCTCAAGATCACGGACATCGCTTTCACAGCGACCCAGACCGTGACCCCGGACGCGCACCTTGCGTTCGACGTGGTTATTCATGATGCCGACGGTGACGTGACCGGCACCAACCAAATCTTGGTCGACGTCATCTGACCGACGCCGCGACACGGGGAGGCGGTTCACGCCGCCTCCCATCCCCATGTGGAAACGATCTCGCGCCCTGCGCAAAACCGGCACAAACCAAGGGGTCAACCCTGCACACAGGGCAGATATGATGATGATGAAAGCCCCACGCCCCTCTGCCCTGCAAGCGGTGATGAAAGAAGCCAGGCGCGCCATAAGACCGCTTGTCTGGTTCAGCGGCGGCATCAACATTCTGATGCTGACCGGCGCGTTCTACATGCTCCAGGTCTATCACCGCGTGTTGGGCAGCCACAGCCTGGAGACGTTGGTGATGCTGTCGCTGATGGCAGCCGCGGCGATCGCCACAATGGCGGGGCTGGAGGTGGTGCGCGCGCGTCTTCTGGCCAAAGTCGGCACGTGGCTGAACGCGCGCCTGGCACCGGTTCTCCTAAGCGCATCGGTTGAATACGCCGCCTCGGCACCCGGTCAGATCAATGCCCGTGCGCTGCGTGACCTCGACCAGGTGCGGAATTTCTTCACCAGCCCGAGCATCTACCCGATCCTCGACGCACCCTGGGCACCGCTCTTCCTGGGCGCCATCTTCCTCATGCATCCTTGGTTGGGCTGGCTGGCAACCTGCGGCGGTATCGTGCTGTTCGCGCTGGCGTTGCTCACCGAGTACCTGACCCGCAAGCCAATGGCGGAAGCCGCAGTCGCCCAGACGCGGGCTTACATACAGGCTGAGCAGACGATCCGCAACGCCGAGGTCGTCCAGGCCATGGGCATGCTCAATCCCCTGCTCGAGAGCTGGAAGGCCCAGCAGGACGAGGCAAACAGAGGACAATCCCTCGCCAGCAACCGATCCAGCACCATCTCGGCCCTGGCGCGCGCATTCCGGCTGGCCCTGCAGATGGCCGTGCTCGGCCTCGGCGCCTACCTGGTGCTGAAAAACGAGGCGTCGCCCGGCATCATGATCGCCGCCTCGATCCTGATGGGTCGCGCTTTGGCCCCGGTTGAACAGGCGATCGGGACATGGAAGGCGACGATCGGGGCACGGGCTGCTTACAAGCGTCTCGCTGCAATGGCCGGTCAGCGGCCGGAGGCCACACCGGCGCTGCCGTTGCCGCGCCCAAAGGGTAAGTTTGAGGCCGAGAACATCATGCTCGCCAGGCAGGGCGGCGAACCGATCCTGCGAGGCATCAGCTTCCAACTCAAGGCAGGTGAAGCGATGGCGTTGGTCGGCCCGAGCGCGGCGGGCAAGACCAGCCTGGCGCGAGTGCTGGCCGGCACTTGGCGTCCAACCAGCGGTCGCGCGCTGCTCGACGGCATGAGCGTTGCCGAATGGGCGGCCGAGGACCGGGGTCGACATGTCGGCTACCTGCCACAGGATATCGAACTCTTCGCCGGCACCGTCTCCGAAAACATCTGCCGCTTCGCGACGCTCAATCCGGCAGTCTTCAACAACGTGGTCAAGGCCGCGGAATTGGCTGGCGTCCACGAACTGATCAAGGGGTTGCCAAAGGGCTACGCCACCGAGATCGGTGAAGGAGGTGCGGCACTGTCCGGGGGGCAACGCCAGCGCATTGGACTGGCGCGGGCGCTCTATGGCGACCCGGCGTTCCTTATCCTTGATGAGCCTAACTCCAACCTCGACCACGAGGGCGAGCAAGCGCTGGCTACAGTCATCGGCAGGCTCAAGGCGGCAGGTGCGACCCTGATCTTGATCTCGCATCGGCCGAGCATCTTGGAAACGGTTGACAAGGTGTTGGTGCTCAACCACGGCGCACAAGACCTATTCGGGCCGCGTGACGCCGTTTTCGGTGAACTCGCCAACCGCGCTCGCAGGGTGACCCAGATGCCAAGAGCAACCCCGAAGGTGGTCAAAGACGTGCAAGACACCCAAGAGGCAAAGGAAGCATGAACACAATGAGGTCGTGCCGGTCTTGCAGTCTTTGCTGTGAGTTACCTGCGCTCGTTGAGTTCGACAAACCGATGACCATGTTCGGCCCAGTGAGGAATTATCGATGAACGTCGTTCCGCTGCCCGTCCCGCCGCCATCCCTGCTGACACCGGTACCCCTGCGTCTCGCGGGCGTGAAATGGACCGGGTTCGCGATCATGTTCCTGTTCTTCGGCGTGGCCGGGGGCTGGGCGGCGCTGGCACCATTGGACAGCGCCGCGGTGGCACCGGGCGTTATCAAGGTCGCCGGCGACCGCAAGCTCATCCAGCATCTCGAGGGCGGCATCATCGCGGAGTTGAACGCCGCCAACGGCGATATCGTCAAGGCCGGCAAGGTGCTCATCCGGCTCGATAACACACAGGCAACCGCGCAGCTTGACCTGATCCAGAACCGGATAGCGACGCGTGAGGCGCTGGCCGCGCGTCTCAGGGCCGAGCGCGACGGCAAGGCCGAGATCGAGTTCGATGCCGCGTTGCTCGCCAACCCCGCCAGCGCAGCAAGGGACGCCGTGGCCGCACAGCGCGACGTGTTCGCCGCCAAGCATCACAATTTGAAGGACGAGCGGGAAATTCTCAGCCAGCGCCGTCACCAGATCGAGGAAGAGATCACGGGACTGCAGCAGCTTATCGTCACCGAGGACAAGCAGATCGAGGCGATCGAGGGTGAGACCAAGGACCTGGAGAGCCTGCTGGCGAAGGGGCTGACCACCCGCGAGCGGAACCTGTCGCTCAAACGACAACAGCGGGAGATCGAGGGCGAGCGCGCTACCAACGTCGCAGCAATCGCTCGTGCCAGAAGCGCCATGGCCGAGATCGACATGCAAATCCTGAACCTCAACACAGTGCGGCTGAACGCGGCCGTCGATGAGCTGAGCAAGGTCGAGGCGGAGCTGTTCGACCTCAGACAGCAGGAGCGCTCCGCCAGGGACGTGCTGGCCCGCACCAATATCGCGGCGCCGGTCGACGGCATCGTCATGGACCTGAAGGTCCACACGGCGGGCGGTGTCGTGAAGCCCGGCGAGACATTGATGACAGTCGTGCCGCTCGGACAACAACTCGTGGTCGAGGCCATGGTCAGACCCGAGGATGTCGAGACGATCGCCCCCGGGCAGCCCGCGCGCGTCAGCTTCCCGGCCTTCGCCCGCTACAACCTGCCGCCTCTCGAGGGCGTCGTGGAGATCGTGTCGGCTGACCGCATGACGGAGGAGCGCAGCGGGGCACCGTATTTCGCCGCGACCGTTTTGATCGACAGAAATGAGCTCGCCAAGCTGGAGGGCCGTAAGCTCTTGCCAGGCATGTCGAGCGAGGCGATGATCCGGACGGGTGCTCGCACCGTGCTTTCCTACCTGGCCGAGCCGATCACGCAGAACTTCCGCCGGGCGATGCGGGAAAAATAGCCGTAGGCCGCCCTTCTCGCGCCTCGACTTACCGAACGATAGATATCGTTCGATAGGTAGGGACATTGACCATAATACTATCGAAGCGGGAATAGACCGGCGCTCGCCATCGGCGGGACAATCAGGGATTCGAAGGCCGCGATTCAGAGGGCGGTCTTTCCTTTGGATGGGGCCCCTCAGGAATCGATCTTTCGCCTGGGGGTACATTTCGGCAGAACAGCAATGTCGATCACCTCGATTCTCGACGACGAGGCCGTCAACGACCGGAAGACCGCGCTACAAACCGGCGACAACGTCGACGACGCTTTGACAGACACCGATGTTGCAGACTCCTCGCAGCCGGCTTCGTTCCGAACCTGTGTCGAGACGAACCTCGGACTGAACTCCGCGCTCCCCTACCGGCGCCGGCGTTGCGACCGCCGAACGGCAGGTTCCCCAGCAATCTTCACGATAATCTCTAGGAGGCTCTCATGGCGCTTTCCGTAACGCTCACCGGCACGACCGTTACCCTTGACGAAACGGCCGGCTTGCAGAATGACGATACCAACACCGCCTTGCCGACTGCGTTCTCCAGTCGGCTGACGGCACTCGGCGCTGACCCGGCCACCGCGATTAATGCAGCGGTGAGCAACGGCAACGTCATTTCCATCAGCGGCGTCACGGGCTCGGTCGGCAACATCGCCTTCACCGATTCTAGCGGCGGCGCGCTCGACGGTGACTCGAGCGGTCTCTTTACCAACGACGGCGAAGAGATCTTTCTTTTCACGGACACGCAGAACGACAACATCGTGCTCGGCAAGACGTCAGCAGGCGCCATCGCCTTCGCGGTTTACCTCGAGGAGACCGGGAGCCCGACCAGCGGCGGCAAGTTCTGGAGCATTCAATACGAGGCGCTGGAGCATCCGGACGCCACCAACCCCGATGACTCCATCGACCTGGACGGCAATCTCAAGGTCTCGGTCAGTGAGGAGATCAACTTCGCCTTCGCCGGGGCACCCTCGGGCAGCAACCTGTTCATGATGTTCGGCAATCCGGCCTCCACCCAGATCGTGGTGATCGGGAAGGACCCGCTCGATCAATCCGCCGGCGGCAACATCACAACCAAGGATGTGCTTAATATCAGCCAGGCCGGCAGCACCACCTCATTCGGCGTCAACGGCAACCAGATCAACCCCGGTGAGGGGGCGTTCATCACCTATGTCACGGGCGCGAACACGAACTTCCTGGTGCCAAATCTGGACCAGAACGAGGCCGACGTCGAAGCCAACATCGCGTTCACGAACGTCGTCAATGCGAGTTCGGCATCCTTCACCGTCAACCAGACCAATCCGGGCGTCGGACCCGTCAGCGTCAAGATCTCGGCCCTCAACACCGCCGCTGAACCGGGGGTGAATTTCGTCAACGGGCTCACCGGCGACACGGCCGTCACCATCACCTCGGTCTCGGTCGTCGACAACATCGTCAAGACAGGCAATACGCAATTTCTTCCGACCGTCACGGACAACGGCGACGGCACCTGGACGATCAAGGGCCTGAGCACCGGCGACAAGGTGCAGTGGACGACGAGCGGAACCCATGACCGCGTGCTGATCGAAAACGTCAGCAACGCCGATGGCGTTTCCGGCAACGACAACAACACCTTCGATATCGGCGGGTTCAGCTTGAGCAGCCCCAACGCCGCGAGCGCCGTGGTCGGCACGGCTGTCCACTTCGAGGACGACGGACCGCTTAATAACGCGGCCACGGTGAACGTAAACGTTGATGAGGACGAGTTGACGGGTCTGTCGACGGGCATTACGGACAACGACGCGACGACCACGGTAGCGGCGTTTACCGGTGCGCAGATTGCGGGCCTGGTGAATGCAGGCGCCGACCAACCGGTGACGGTGTCGCTCAATCCGTTGATCGACAACGTGGACACGGGGCTGGACTCGAAAGGATCCAGCATCCTGTTCGACTTCGTTGATGCAACGCACGTGAACGGCGTGGCGGACGGGCGGACGGTGTTCACGCTGGTGCAGACGGCGGGTGCTGACACGAAGCTGGGCACGGCCGACGACGCATTCACCTTCACGCTGCTCGATCAGATCGACCACACGCCGCTGGCGACCGGCGGGGGCGACGCGGAGACGATCGCGCTGAGCTTGGCCTCGGTGTTCGTAGCGACCGACGGCGACGGCGACAGCGTTGTGATCGATGCCGGGGCGTCGGTCACGATCGAGAACGACGTGCCGCAGAACAACGCGGCCACGGTGAACGTGAACGTTGATGAGGACGAACTGACGGGTCTGTCGACGGGCATTACGGACAATGACGCGACGACCACGGTGGCGGCGTTTACCGGTGCGCAGATTGCGGGCCTGGTGAATGCAGGCGCCGACGAGCCCGTGACGGTGTCGCTCAATCCGTTGATCGACAACGTGGATACGGGGCTGGACTCGAAAGGATCCAGCATCCTGTTCGACTTCGTTGATGCAACGCACGTGAACGGCGTGGCGGACGGGCGGACGGTGTTCACGCTGGTGCAGACGGCGGGTGCTGACACGAAGCTGGGCACGGCCGACGACGCATTCACCTTCACGCTGCTCGATCAGATCGACCACACGCCGCTGGCGACCGGCGGGGGCGACGCGGAGACGATCGCGCTGAGCTTGGCGTCGGTGTTCGCAGCGACCGACTTTGACGGCGACAGCGTGGTGATCGACGCCGGAGCGTCGGTCACGATCGAGAACGACGTGCCGACCATCGGGCTTATCAGCGACGGGCTGGTGGACTTCGCTTCCGGCAGCAGCAAGACCAACACGCTCAGCGGGGTGGTCGGGGCGGATGAACCGGCAACCTATAGCATCACGAGCTCCCCAGCGACCGTGACGATATTGGACGGCACATCCTCGCAGGTAACACTGCTCAGGGACCTTACGAACAGCAACACCGTCGCTACCTACTTCAAGGATGTTGATAGTAGCGGCACACACAACGCCGGAGACATCGATTTCTTCAAGCTGACCCTGTCGGGCGGCAACTACACCTTCGATGTTCTCGAGAATCCTCCGCCCGCGGAGGTGAATTTCAGCTTCGCCGGGGCACCCTCCGGCAGCAACCTGTTCATGATGTTCGGCAATCCGGCCTCCACCCAGATCGTGGTGATCGGGAAGGACCCGCTCGATCAATCCGCCGGCGGCAACATCACAACCAAGGATGTGCTTAATATCAGCCAGGCCGGCAGCACCACCTCATTCGGCGTCAACGGCAACCAGATCAACCCCGGTGAGGGGGCGTTCATCACCTATGTCACGGGCGCGAACACGAACTTCCTGGTGCCAAATCTGGACCAGAACGAGGCCGACGTCGAAGCCAACATCGCGTTCACGAACGTGTTCAATACGAGTTCGGCATCCTTCACCGTCAACCAGACCAATCCGGGCGTCGGACCCGTCAGCGTCAAGATCTCGGCCCTCAACACCGCCGCTGAACCGGGGGTGAATTTCGTCAACGGGCTCACCGGCGACACGGCCGTCACCATCACCTCGGTCTCGGTCGTCGACAACATCGTCAAGACAGGCAATACGCAATTTCTTCCGACCGTCACGGACAACGGCGACGGCACCTGGACGATCAAGGGCCTGAGCACCGGCGACAAGGTGCAGTGGACGACGAGCGGAACCCATGACCGCGTGCTGATCGAAAACGTCAGCAACGCCGATGGCGTTTCCGGCAACGACAACAACACCTTCGATATCGGCGGGTTCGGCCTCAGCCAGGCGCAGCCGGCACCCGACGAGAAGCTCGACTTCACCGTGCAGATCGCCGATTTCGACGGCGACACGGCAAGCGACAGCTTCTCCATTGGCATCGACGGGACCGGCATCTTCGACGACAACCACGTCGACGGCGTCGTCATAGCTTGACTCGATCCGGCCGGGCGCCATCCCCTGACGCCCGGCCGGGCACTGGCCCAAAGGCATCGAAACGGGGGTATCCGTGATGCAGCCAAGACCGCAGTTCCAGGAGGTGATGCATCTGGCGCGGCGCCAGGTGCCCGCCCTCCTCCTTTTCAGCCTGCTCGCCAACCTCCTCCTGCTCGCCAGCACAGTCTACATGCTGCAGATCTACGACAGGGTCCTGTCGAGCGGCTCGATCGATACGCTGATGTGGCTCACCCTGGCGGTGATCGCCGCGATCGCCGTCTATGGTATGCTGGAACAGGCCCGACGCATGATCCTCGGGCATATCAGCCAATGGCTCGATGACCAACTCAGCGTTCCGGTGATCGAACGAGCCATGGAAGCTCGCCTTGCGGGCAGCAGCCTCGAGGCCGGCCTGAAGGATGTGGCCGACTTGCGGGGCTTCGTTGCCGCTGACGGCATGCTGACCTTTCTCGACGCGCCCTGGACGCCCGTCTTCCTGGCGTTCATGTGGCTCCTGCACCCGGCATTGGGCCTGGTCGGAATAGCCGGGGCGGTGCTTTTGTTCTGTGGCGCGCTGGCCAACGACTTTCTCACGCGCCGCAAGGGCCAGGAAGCGTCGCTGGGTCTGCGCCGCAATCAGGCCGCGGCCAGTCAATACGTCGATGGCGCCGAGACGCTCCGCTCGCTCGGCATGTCAGAGCCGGCGCTGCAGCGCTGGGAAGAAAAACAGCAGTCGTTGATGACCATCCAAGCGCAGCTTCTCAGTCGCACAACCAGCATCGCCAGCCTGTCGCGCTCGCTGCGTCTGGCCCTTCAAGTGGCCGTGCTGGGGCTCGGCGCGTATTTTGTCCTGCGTGGCGAACTGACGGCCGGATCGATGATCGCGGCATCGATCCTGCTCAGCCGCGCGCTCGCGCCGATAGAACGCTCGATCGGAGCCTGGCGCAGCCTGGTCACTGCCCGCACCGCGCGTCGCAACCTCATGCGCCTCTTCGCCGACACCGGGTCCCGGCAGAGCGGCGGCGTAACCTTGCCGCGCCCGCAAGGGCGCCTGAAGCTCGAGGACGCATACTACTATGCGCCGGGAACACAGCAGACACTGATCAACAAAGTGTCCTTCGATGTGGTGGTCGGCGAGACCTGCGGCGTGATCGGACCGTCGGGCTCCGGCAAGACCACGCTCTGCCGCCTGATAGTGGGGACGCTGCGCCCGTCGCTCGGCCATGTGAGGCTGGATAGTGCGGAGGTCGCAAGCTGGCCGCCGGATCAATTGGGGATGCACATCGGCTACGTGCCACAGCAGGTTGAGCTGTTTCCGGGAACGATCGCCGAGAACATCGGGCGCTTGCGCGATGTCGACAGCGCGGCAGTTGTCGCCGCGGCGCAACTTGCGGGTATCCACGAGATGATATTGCGGTTGCCGAACGGTTATCAAACCGAGGTAGGGCCGCATGGGGCACGGATCTCGCGCGGGCAGCGTCAGCGCATCGCCCTCGCCCGCGCCCTGTTCGGCAATCCCGCGCTCATCGTGCTCGACGAACCGAACACCGGCCTCGACGCGGACGGCGAAATGGCGCTGTTCAATGTCCTTCGCCTTTTGAAGGAACGAGGCTGCACCGTCATTCTCGTCAGCCACCAGATGAACCTTTTGCGCTCGGCGAACCATGTCGTTTTCATGCTCGATGGCGCCGTCAAGATGTTCGGCACGCGGGACGAGGTGCTCGGCGCGCTGGGCGGCCAGGCCAGACGGATTACCGTGCCGATGCCCAGACGAGACAAGAGCCACGCCAATGCACCGGCAACGCTGAAGGCGGCGGAGTGAGCCATGGACAATCGATTTGGCGACCTGTCGAAAATGCTGGACCTGCTGCTGGCCAGCCTGCGCGACGAAATGAACAGGCTGGTCGGTGCTGCCACAGATCTGGCAGCCGCGACACCGAGTTGGTTCGAAGAGCTGGACCAGCCGATGAAGATCGCCGCGGCGGCGGCCGCGAGCGCGCTGCCTCTGCTGCTGCTCGCCTGGCTCGTCCGGCGGCGGTCGCCTGCGTTCCGCGCCGGCAGGCGCGACCTTAACCGCCGCACGCGGCCAGCGCGCATGCTGGGCTACGTCTCGGCGATCGTCTTTGTCGGCGGTACCGCGGCGTGGTCGAGTATGGCGCTGCTAGCGAGCGCCGTGGTCGCCAATGGCGTCGTCAGCCCCGAAGGCTACCGCAAGACCGTCCAGCACCTGGAGGGCGGCATCATCGGGACAATCCATGTGCGCGAGGGCGACAAGGTCAGCGCCGGCCAGATCCTGATCAGCATGAAGACGACCGATGCTCAAGGGCGCTATGACGAGTTGCAGGGGCGCTACATCCGCTTGCTGGCGACCGAGGCGCGCCTGGTCGCCGAGCTTGCCGGACAAGACCGGATCAGCTTTCCCAGGGAGCTGACGTCGATCGACAGCGAGACGGCGCGGAAGGTGGTGGTCGAGGAGCAGGCGTTGCTCGACAGCCGCCTTGCGACCCGGGAGGGGCGCGAGCAGATCCTCAGCAAGCGCATAGCACAGATTGAAGAACAGAGCACGGGATGGAGGGACGTGATCGCCGCCCAGGCCGAGCAGCTCGGCTTGATCGACCAGGAGATCGTTTCGGCGCAGGCAATGTACAAACAGGGGCTGGAGCGCCTGCCGCGGATACTGGCGCTGCAGCGCGCCCAGGCCGATATCCGGGCGAACCAGGCATCGAACCGGTCGCAGGTCGCGGGCAACGACCAGCAGATCGGCGAGACCAAGCTGCAGTTGCTCAATCTGCGCCAGCAGGACAGCGAGAGAGCCAATGTAGATCTTGCCAAGGTGCGCGGCGACCTCGCCGAACTGCGCAGCCTTTTGCCCTCACGCCAGGATGTGCTGGCCAGGACCGATATCGTCGCGCCGATTTCCGGAACCGTCATGAACCTGCGTGTCAGGACTGAATCCGGCGTGATTT
Organism: Mesorhizobium sp. M4B.F.Ca.ET.058.02.1.1; assembly: GCF_003952505.1. Lineage (NCBI taxonomy): Bacteria > Pseudomonadati > Pseudomonadota > Alphaproteobacteria > Hyphomicrobiales > Phyllobacteriaceae > Mesorhizobium > Mesorhizobium sp. M4B.F.Ca.ET.058.02.1.1. The sequence continues at coordinate 2,664,469 of NZ_CP034450.1, forward strand.
CCGGCGGCCAGCCGCTTCTCGATATCGTACCCAACGAGCCCAATCTGGTCATCGATTCACGTATCAAACCGGCCGATATCGACATGGTGCATCCGGACATGCCGGCACGCGTGGTGCTGTCGGCCTATCCGACCAGGCATCTGCCGCAGATCCACGGCCTGCTCACCTCTGTCTCGGCCGACCGGCTGACGGATGAGAGGACCGGCGAGCCCTATTTCCTCGCCAAGGTCAAGGTCGACGTCGCCGACCTCGGACAGCTGCATGACATCCATCTGTCGCCTGGCATGCCGGCGGAAGTCATGATCCTGACCGGCGAGCATACCCTGCTCGACTATATGCTGGCGCCGGTCCGCGACTCGCTCAATCGCGGGTTCAGGGAGCACTGAACAGGCGATCGAGGGTGCCGATGTTCGGGCGGCTCGTCAAGGCGCCGTTCTGCCTGTCGGCTTTCAGTCGGCATGCTGCGCTCAGCCAGGGACATCCGAGGCAAGGGTAGGCGCGCGGCGACCGATCGCGACCGCATCACTTGACGGCTGCGAGCTTGTCGATCGCGACGGTGAAGCCGGCGAGCGAGACCGGAATGGTCACGGGCTTGCGGGTAACCGGAGCGGTTCATCGTTTCGCGGAAACGTTGAGCCGTTCTATTTCTTGGCTTGCCGCAATCCCGGACGGAAAACCGTTTCACACTTTTCCTGGAGTTGCTCTAAACCGAATTGGCGCGAGACGCCTGGAGGATACCGATAATGACTGACGCCAAGACGCAGACGGCACCGGCCGCGGCCGACATTGGGCTACCGCTGTTCTATTCGAAGCCCGAGGCGCTCAATCCGATACGGCACGGCTCGCTCGGCCTGGCGGCGCGCGCCGACTTCTCCTTCGCCCGCTCCGCGCACGCAATTCCCGTGGCGGCGTCGGAAATGCCGGCGGCGATGCGATCCTACCCGATCGTCTTCATCGGCGCCGCCAAGGCGCCGGTGATCATCACCGGTGTGCGCCAGGACGAGAACCTGTTCGTCGATGCCGACGGCCGCTGGAGCGAGCCGCACTACATTCCGGCCTATGTGCGGCGCTATCCCTTCATCCTCGCCGACGACAGCAAGACGGCCGGCCGGCTGACGCTATGCATCGACCGCGCCAGCGAGCGCATCGTCGACCAGTTGCTGGCGCCGTTCCGCGAGGATGGCGGCAAGATCGCGCCCTTCTTCAACGGCACCGAGCCGACCGAGGCGACCAGGCAGGCTTTGGCCTTCTGCAACCAGTTCCAGACCGACTTCAACGCGACTCGGGCGATGATCGAGAAAATCGAAGCGCACGGCCTGTTCGCGCCGCGCCAGAGCAAGGTGACGCTGGAGGGCGGCGAGGTGCTCAACCTCACCGATTTCCAGGTGATCGACGAGGCCGCCCTCAACAAATTGAGCGACGAGGCCTTCCTCGACCTCAGGAAATCGGGCGCGCTGGGAATGCTCTACTGCCACCTCGCCTCGAGCAACAGCTGGACCTCGCTGGTCTATCAGGCGTCGATACGCAAGGCGCGCAAGTGAAACTCGGTCGCGCCTGAAACCTAGGGCGGTCCAACGCTTCACGGCATCGCTGCATGTGGGCTGGATGCGATAAGGGGCCGGCGACCGCGCCGGGCACGAAGGACTCCGCTCAGGACCGCCATTTCTCTTGGCGATGGCGAGCGTTGCCCGGTCCATCGACGTTCTGTTACAACGCAGGACAGCGTCGATGGAGCAGCAGTTTGGGCCGGCAAAGGAGTGGTCTTGCCCGGTGAGCCGGAAGTCCTGGACGACCGTTCGCCAATCCGCCTGGTGGCAGCCATTCGCCAGTCGGTCGCTGATGGCATCGTCGTCGAGGGCGGCGATCTCGAACCAGCCGACCGAGACCTGCTGCTCGCGGAAGAACTTTCCCTGGGCAATGTCGTACCGGCGCGCCGCCGCGAGTTTCGCGCCGGGCGCATTTATGCCCGGCAGGCTTTGCAGGGCCTTGGCGTATCCAACAGCGTCATCCCGGTCGGGCGCAATCGTGCGCCAGTCTGGCCGGCAGGTGTTGTCGGTTCCATCTCTCATACTCGAAGCCTGTGCGCTGTCGCCGTCGGATGGTCGGCCGATTTCCTGAGCATCGGTATCGACATCGAGGACGATTCTCCGCTTCCATGCGACTTGGCAAAACTGGTGTCGCAGGCCCCCGAACTGGAGGAGCAGGAAGAGATCGAAAGTCGCCTGGGCTACGACCTGCCCAAGCTTCTATTCGTGATCAAGGAAGCCTTTTACAAAATGCATTTCCCGCTCAACGGGAGCTTTTTGACGTTTCATGACGTTCGTGTCGAACTGAATGTGGAGAAACGCGCCGCCAAGGTCACGATCGCTCCATCAAGCCGCTTGGCGGCGGCCGACAATGGCTGTTTTGAGGGCCGTTTCGGCAGCAGCGATGGAATCTTATTCTCATATTTCGACATCGCCGCGCATTGACATGCCACGCTGCCCGCAAGCATTCAGTGAACCCGGCATGGGCTCTATTTCTGATCAGCGTCGATCCCGGGGCGGAGATCTGATGGACACTATACGTGGCCAAGTGGATCGGCATGCCAGATACAATTCGCTAGCGGCGGCTGTTCAGGCCGCGGGGCGCCCGCCCCTCACCGATCAGGGGTTGGGGCGCAAGATCCGACATGTCCGCGAAAGCTGGCGCTGGCGGGCGTCGGGCTAACCGATCGCGTCGCGCTTGAATGCCCGAGGGAGCGGAGGCTGTGGTTGCGATCGTGGCGGTCGCAGCCAATGCGGCGTGCGCCCCCCCTGAACCCGGCATTGCCTCCATATGAAGTTGAACAACAGCTGACCGCACCGCGGGCCCAGATCCCAACGCGCGAACCCGCGTCGCCACAGCATCGCGGGTGATCGGCCCCCCTCTCAAGCAGGAGAGCCCGCCTGTGCCGGTAAGGTCGAACAGTCCGCCTGCGACCTCATCCCCGCCGGTGCTCTGTAATTCTCGTACGGCCAGGCGAGAACCACGCCTCCAGCACAGGCAAGGCTCCTCGAGGGTCGCAGCGGCCGCACATGAAGAGGTCGAGGGCTGCATAGCCGGTCTCGGGCCAGGTGTGGATGCTGATATGGGACTCGGCGAGCAAGGCGACGCCGGTGATGCCTGCGCCCTCGCCGAAATTGTGCAATATGACGCCCAGCACCGTGGCGCCGCAGGCCGCCGCCGCCTCGCGCAACGTGCGCTCTATCCCCTCGGCATCCCGCAGGCCGCGGCACTCCCAGAAATCGACGAGCAGGTGCAGACCCGGGGCGAACGGCTGGGCCTGCACGGCCTGGGGCTGATCAGTCACCCGGGCATCCATCAGGAGCGCCCCGGTTCTTGCGCGAACAGAACCTGCTTCCAGCTGGTGTCCCTGGTCTGCATGCGCCAGATGAAGGCATCGAGGATGTAGTGGGTGGCTTGGGGCATTGCGAGCAGCGGCGCCAGCCAAATCAGCGCGTCGGAGGAGCCGAGCGACGGCAGGGTACCGAAGAGGCCGAACAGGCTGCCATGCTCGCGCCAGACGAAGCCATCCCACAACCCCTCCTCCAGATAGGCGAGGCCGAAGAGGGCGGCCATGTAGACAGGCACGGCGCGCCAGGTAAACAGATGGGCGATCCATGGCGCCAGGAAGGAACTGCGCCCTCCCTGCAGCCGCGCCTGGTTGCGGCCATAGCCCCAGATCAGCGCGATATAGGGGATGCCGTGGGCGATGATGTTGGTGCCGGTGAAAACGAGGTCGTTGTCAAACAGCACGATGCCGATGAACCAGGACATCGCGGTGCCGACCAGCAACAAATTGCGCGGCAGGTTGAAACCGATGCCGCGGCGGAGCAGCGCCGCCTCCTTGATGACGTAGGCGGCCAGGATGGCGGCATAGGCGAGGCCGGCGACGGTGGCAAGCAGCGGCAGGTCGAGGCGGATGAAATCGCCTTCGATGAACCAGGAGAATTCCCGCTGGTGGCAATGCCAGTAGATGAGCGGATAGAGCGTGGCGCCGTAGATCGCAGCCTTGTCGATGCGGCGGAAGAGCGGTGGCAGGCCGCGTTCCCGGCGGGCATAGATCATCATGAACCCGTATTGCTGGCGCACGAAGTGGAACACGGCGGCATAGGCGAGCACGCGCCAGAACACCAGGCTGCCGCACCAGTAAAGCAGGCAGCCTCCCAGCCAGGCCAGCAGCGGCGTCAAGCCATAGAGCCAGGGCCGCGCGCTGAGCTCGGCGCGGTCGAGATAGGTGCGGAACAGGGTCGAATAGACATGGGCCACGTCGACGCCGACCACCAGCACCAGCCAGACCCACGGCGACGTCTCGCTTGCCGCGCCGCCCGACAGCGACCAGACCAGGGCGGCCAGCGTCACCACCAGCGCCGGCGCCAGGATGAAGCCGAGGTCGAAGCGGGCGGAGAATATCCAGGGTTGGGCTTTGAGGAAGGAATGCGCCATCACAGCACCGTCTCGAAAGGATGGCCCAAATAGGCCATGGCGTTCTCGGCCGCACGAACCCCGTGCGTATAGGCCTCCTCGAAGATGGAGACGCCGCTCATGTCCGAATGGGCGGTGAAGACAGGCGGCTTCTGCACGAGACCCGCGCGCCGCTGCGCGCCCCAGATGAAGCCCGGCACCGGCCGGATCATCGCATGCCCCCAAACCCAGACATCGACCCGCCGGACGTGGCCTTCGAGCTCGGGATGGACCGCGAGGAGCTCCTTGAGGAAGATGCCCTGCCAGGCGTGCAGCGGCCGCGCCAGAGCTTCCCGGCGCGCCTCCTCCGGCGGCAGGTGACTAAGCGGCCAGTAGTAGGTCAACACCGTGTTCGTCGGGCGCATCTGGGTGATCTGGTGGCCACGACATAGCCGAGCAGGGGGCTGTCGAAGACGACATTGTCCCAACTCAGGCCGGCCCCCGTGCCGCCGGGGAGGCTGTCGAGCGTGATGTTGGCCACCGCCCAGGGCGCATAGGAAAAGCCGGCGGCAAGGGCCGCATGCTTCATCAGCCGTGCAGTCACGAAATGAGGTGTCGCCAGCACCACGGCCTTCGCCTCGACGCGGAAGGTCTTGTCCTCGGCCGCGTCCCAGACGTCGACAGCCGCGCCCGCATCATCTGTTTCGACGGCAAAGGCCAGCGTCCGCGACCGCACGCGCGGGCCAAGGACCTCGGCGAGGCGGTGCGTGAGATAGCCATTGCCTTCCGGCCAGGTGACCAGCCCCTGCTCGTCGGCATCGGCCGCCCTGCCGTTGCGGGAGGCAAAATAATGGATGCCGGCCCAGGCCGAGACGTCCTGCGACCGCGTGCCGTAGTCGTCGCGGCAGCAATAGTCGACATACCAGGCGAGCCCCGGCGAGCGATAGCCTTCGCGCTCCATCCAGGCCGTCATGGCAATGGCGTCGAGTGCCATCAGATCGGCGTCCTGCGAACTCAGGTCGAGCGGAATGGCGAAAGCCCGCCGGCCGTCGGTGCCGACGCGCCGGCGAAAGTCGCGCATCGTAGCGAAGAAGCGCTTGGTCTCCGCCTCCTCCTCGTCAGTGAGACCTATCGCCGGCACCAGCCCGTCCTGCCAGCGCCCGTAGCGGTAGAGGCGCTCGGAAGGGTCGGCGCAGAGGGCATACTCGTCGTAGAGCGGCGCGCCCGTGGGGCCGTACCCGGTGATGATGGCGAAGTCCTCGAACAGTGCCCGCACCGCCCTGGCTTCCTGGGTGAGCAACGGCACGTAGTGAGCGCCCCAGGGAAAGGCACTGACCTCGTTGCGCCCGCTGGCGGCATTGCCGCCGGGAGTTGCTTCGAGATCGAGCAGCAGGAAATCGTCATAGCCGGCCCTGGCAAGGCGATAACCGGCGCCCAGGCCCGCGACGCCGCCGCCGACGATGACGACATCGGTGCGGCGGATCTCGCCCGGCGCTGCGAAGGTGCCGCCTCGCAGCCTGTGGCCGATGGAGGAGGAGGCGCCGACGAGTTCACCGGGCACCGGGCCGCTCTCCCCGCCGCTGGACAACGCCCTTCCTACCAGCCCGGAACCGGCAAGGCCAAGCGAGGCGGCTCCAAGCGCCAGGAACTGCTTGCGGGTGATCCGGCTCATGGCTTGGCCATCGTTCGCGAAACCGACCGCCCGGTAGGCATCTTCGGATGCGTCACGTTCAAAGACGGTCGTTCCTTGCCGGTCTGAAGGCCGGCACTCCGGCTTTCAATAAATGAGGTAATCGCCCCACTCCTCGTCGAAATAGCGCACCAGCGGCTGGTCATCGAGCCGCTGGATGGCGGTGGCGACATGCGCCATGTCGGGCGGGAACTGGAACATCGCCTTCATGGTCGGCAGGTCGAGGAAGCGCAGCCCCTCGGGCAGGTGCTCTGGCACCCGATAGGGCGAGAAGGATCCGATGATGAAACCCCACTCGCCGAAGGACGGCACGAAGAGATGATAGGCGGCGGTCTGGTAACCAGCGGCCGCCAGCGTGTTGTCGACACACCAGAAGGATTTGCGCGCGATGAGTGGCGAAGTGCTCTGGATCACCACGATGCCGTCATCGTTCAGCGCCGATTTCAGCTGGCGGTAGAAGGTGAGCGAGTACAGCTTGCCGATCGAGAAGTTGGAAGGGTCCGGCAGGTCGATGATCACGGCGTCGAAGCGCGCATCGGCCGGCTTCTGTTCCCGCAGCCAGAGAAAGGCGTCGGCATTGATGAGTTTCAACTTGGGCGAGGACAGGGCGCCGCCATTGAGTGCCCTCATCAACTCGTTGCTGGAGAACAGGCGCGTCATGGCCGGGTCGAGATCGACCATGGTCACCGCCTCGACTGCCGGATATTTCAATACCTCTCGCAGCGCCAGGCCGTCGCCGCCGCCGATGATCAGCACCTTGCGTGGCGCCTTGAGCGCGCTCATCGCCGGATGCACCAGCGCCTCGTGGTAGCGGTATTCGTCCAGTGACGAGAATTGCAGGTTCGAATTGAGGAAGAGGCGGATGTCGCGCTGCTGGCGGGTGACCACGATGCGTTGGTAGGGCGTGGATTCGGCGAAGATCACCGTGCCCGGATAGATGCTCGCCTCCGAGATCGACTGGATGCGTTCCGACGAAATGAAGCCGGCTCCGAGCAGTGCCAGCACGGTGAAGGCCGCAGCCCTGTGCGCGCCCCGCCGGGGTATCATGCCGGCCTTGTTGGCATAGAGCATCCAGATCGCCACCATGGTGTTGAGGATGCCGAACAGGAAGGCGGAGCGGATCAGACCGAGATGCGGCACCAGCACCAGCGGGAAGAGCAGCGAGGCAAACAGCGCGCCGACATAGTCGAAGGTGAAGACTTTGGAGACCAGGTCCTTGAAGGCGAGCCGCCCCTCCAGGATGCGCAGCAGCAGGGGAATTTCGACGCCGACCAGGATGCCGATCACACCGACCAGAAAATAGAGCCAGAGGCGGAAGGAGGCGACCTGGTCGAACAAGATGAAAAGCACCGCGGCCGAGGAACCGCCAATCGCCCCGACCATAAGCTCGATACGGACGAAATAGGCGAGCAGGTTGCGTTCGATATAGCGCGAGAGCCACGACCCGACGCCCATGGCGAAAAGATAGGCGCCAATGATGGTGGAGAACTGCGTGACGGAGTCGCCGAGCAGGTAGCTCGCCAGCGTGCCGGCGATCAATTCGTAGACAAGCCCGCAGGTCGCGATGACGAATGCCGAAAAGAGGAGCAGGATTTCCACGAAAGCGCCTTACGCCAACTCGCCGCAGGATCGCCTGTCAGCCGTGAATGGCCGAGGCAATGATAAGTGCGATGCCGATCGCGACGGAGCCCAGGAAGATCGCCAGGGCCAGGTTCTGCTTCTCGCAGATTTCTTTCCAGACCTGCACCTTGGGGGTCAGCAGATCAAGCAGTAGGAAGGCGACGACGAAGACGACGAGGCCCAAGCCCGAATAGACCAAAGAGGCAACGACGAATTTCAATTCGATCAGGCCGGTCGCATCCATTGAAGCCTCCTATTTGTGATATGCGTTGACGTCGCGGTTGGCAGTCTGCTTGCCGTTGAACATCGCGGTCACGGCATAGCCGTTGAAGTTGGCCGCCGACATGCCGAGCACAACCAGCGTGGCATAGATCATGTGCAGCTTGCTCATGTCTTTCTCCTTCGCATCACTCGGCAACGCCACCCTTTTCCCAGCGCGATTTCTCAAACATCATTCGCCTGATCAAGCTGATCGCCGGCACGGCCAGCAACAGCGCCATGGCAATCAGGTAGTTCGACCAAACCGGCACGTCGTATTTAATGGTGATGGTGACGGGCTGCGCCGGCAAGGGCGCCGAGGACGAAAGCAATGATGACGGCTTGGAGAACAGGCCGGCATCGGGCTCGATCAGCAATTTGTAGGTGCCGGGCGGAACCGGAGGCAACAGCGAAGTCTCGCTATTGCCTCCCTCTTCCCAGCGACCATCGGAATCAGTTCCGCTGTAGTGCTCGAGTGACTGAAATACCGAGTAGCTCTGATTGGTGTCGATGTTGACCAGCGCCATGTCGAGCTCGAGCCAGTCATTGCTGAGGTAGGAGGTGGTCTCGATCTCGATATTGCCGCTCCTGTTCAGCCGGAACGTTCCGGACGACAGGGTCTTGTTCTTGTCGGCGGCGGTCAGATTGTAGGTTTGTGAATTGACGAGCGCGTTTGCCGAGATCGCCAGCAAAGTGCCCTGCAGCATCGTGGCGGCAACCACTGCCAGGGCGACGATCGTGAATGACGGCTTGTACGGATTGACCTGGCTGACGCCGGCTGAGGAGGACGAAGGCACGCGCAGCGGCAGCTTGAAGGCGGCGGCGACGAGGCGCGCATCGAGATACTCGCCCTCGGAGACGATGATCTCCTCGTCGTTCCTCTCCACCATCAGCCGGTAGGGCGGCGCGATATAGTCGGTTACCGCGGTGACGTCCGAGGTCGATGCCCGCCAGAAGAACTCGCCGGCAACGTAGGTGGTGCGGGCAAAGCCCCTGCCGAAGAATTGGTAGCTGCGTCCATTCGCATCGATCCAGCCCTCCCTGCCCGCGCCCGGCACGTCGCGGTTGAGCATCTTCACCAGGGTCCAGTGGTCGTATTCCTCGGCCAGGAAGCGATAGCCGTGGTAAGGGTTGAACAGCAGGTGCTCGGTCCACCGAAAATCGCCAGGCCCGTCGCTGCGCCGCATATAGCCGACGACTTCCCATTCGATATCCTTGAGCCGGGCACGCGCACCGATCGGGATATCGGACTGCTGCATGGCAGATTGTGCCGCCTCTATGATACGCAGATTCTCGTCAGCGACATCGATCACTGATGAACACTGGCTGCAGGTGGCGGTGATCGACTGGCCGGCCGCGCGCAGCGTAACCGCTCCACCGCAGTTCGGGCAGGCGAAGTTGCGCGGCCTGCCGGGCGCGCGCGGCGGCGGCGCCGGCTCGGCGGACGGCAGGATCGAAGGCTGGTCGCTCACCATCCCTCCAGCGGCCGCAAATTGGTAAAGCGGAAGGCGTCCCACTCCACATAGCGGCCGACATAGGCATGGGCCTCGCGCCCATCATGATCGAGCGTGGCGAACTCGCCTTGCCTGCCGATGCAGTCGATCGCGACCGTCCGGCGGCCCTTGGGCGCGGCGAAGGGCAGTTCGCCCTCCGACCCCAGGCAGGTCGCCAGCTTGATGTCGACCGCGCGCAGCGTGGTGCCGCCGAGTTGCACGGCAAAGCCGGGCCTTGCCTCGGCGGCGGGCTTGCCGCTTGTCAGCAACCCGTGACAGTGGTCAAGCGTCACCTCGACGTCGCGCGGCAGAGGCCCCTCCAGTTCGAAACTGATGGAGAAAGACCCTTGCGCCTCGCCGATCCAGCCGCGCCGGCCGTCTGCCGTCAGCAGGTGCCATTCGTTCCACAACCCGTCGCGCCAGCCAATCTTCAGCCGCCCGATGAGCGTGAAGGGCTGCTGCTCGAAATAGCCGCCGCTGCCCAGTTGCAACGGGCTCATGTCGTCCGGCAGGGCGGCCATCACCCCGATCAATTTGACGTCGACATCCGTGCGCACCACCATGGACTGGCAATAGGCGCAGACGGCATAGACCGATTGCGCCGACCGGAAGGTGACATCCGCGCCGCAGGACGGGCAGTCGAACTTGCGCATGAAAACCCTGAGTTGGATGCGCCGGACCTCTTGGCACCGGCAGGGCTGGGGAAACGGAGCCCGCCTGCGGGCTCACTTGATTCGGGACAGCAGCTCGGCCTTCTTGGCATCGAATTCCTGCTGCGTCAGAATTCCCTTGGCAAGCAGGCTGCCGAGCTTTTCGAGAAGCTGGATCGGGTCCTCGGCCGGTTGGGCCGGCGCCGCCTGGACCTGCGATGCCGAAGCCGCGGCGTTGCCGAAACCCTGTGTCATGGCCTGGCCGATCGCAAGTCCTGCCCCAAGGCCGGCCCCCGCCCCCGCCAGGCCGCCCGGATTCTCGGCGGCGATCGGGATCGATTCGGCAGTCTGGAACTGGGCATAGCGATTGAGGTCGCCCAGCATGTTCATCGAACTCACCTTGTCGAGGACGCGCTGGAGCTCCTCGGGCAACGACAGGCTCTGCACGTAGAAGCTCTTGACGTCGATGCCGTAGGCTTGGAGCGCCGGGCCGATCGCCTCCGCCAGTTGCTGCGAGAATGTTTCCTGATTGGCCGCCATGTCGATAAAGGCGATGTTGCTCTGGCCGAGCTTGCTGGCGATGGCTGTGAGGATTGCACCGCGCAGCTGCCCCTCGATCATCTCGGAGGTGGAGCGCTCGGCCGTGCCGACCAGGCGCGACCAGAACACCCCGACATCGCCGATGGCATAGGCATAGTTGCCGAAGGCGCGTAGGCGGATCGGCCCATATTCCTTGTCACGGACAGTCAGGGGCTGGGTGGTGCCCCATTTGCGATCGATCTGGTCCTTGGTGTCGAAGAAATACACGTCCGACTTGAAGGGAGACTCGAAGAACTTGTCCCAGTTCTTCAGATAGGTCAGCACCGGCAGCGTCTGGGTGTTGAGCGTGTAGGTGCCTGGCCCGAAGATGTCGGCGATCTTGCCTTCATTGAAGAAGGCCGCCTTCTGCGTCTCGCGCACCACGAGCTGGGCGCCGTTCTGGATTTCCATGCCGGACATTGGGAACCGAGAGGCCAGCACGCCCGGTTCGTCTGCAGTCCACTGGATGACGTCGATAAATTGCTTGGAAATGAAGTCCAGAATGCCCATGCCCGTTCACCCCATTTCAACGGATCTAAACCACGAGACAGCCATCCGATTTAGCACGGCTGGCAAACCAGGAAGACTAACCCACCTCGAAACGTGACGACAACTAGCCCTTTAGTAACCGGTCGCCAGTGTCGAACACAACCACTTTGTGAGATAGGTTCGGCCCGCGTTTGTTCAGTTGAGCTGCTGCTTTGGAGGCCCTAGAAGGCGATCACGGCCTTGATAAGCCCCGATTTCTGATTTGCCCAGTGAGAAATATCGCGCGGGCTGTTTTGAACGGTGGTGTGGTGCGTTGTGAGCTTGTCCACGGGTATGGCGCCGTCGTGCATTGCCGCCATGACGTGGTCGAAGTCGACGCGAAGCGCGTTGCGGCTGCCGATCAGCATCATCTCGCGTTTGTGGAATTCGGGGTCGGAGAAGCTGATCTGGTCCTTGATCACGCTTACCATTACCAGGGCACCGCCGTGGGCCACGTAACCGAAAGCTGCCTGTATCGAAGCCTTGCTGCCGGTCGCATCGAAGACGAGGTCGAAGCAATCGCCATCGGTTCGTTCTCTCACCAGATCGACAGGTAAAACCGAAGCACCATCAATGACGGGAAACCCGAGTTGGCTTTCGGCGAAGTCGAGCCGTTCCGTGCTGGTGTCCATGAGCGTCACCGCTTGGCCGGCAATACGCGCAAACAATGCCGTACCCAGTCCGATGGGCCCGGCGCCGACGACCAGCGTATGTGCGCCGGCAGCAAGCTCGGAGCGTCTCACCGCGTGAGCGCCGATCGCCAGGAACTCGACAGCCGCCGCGTGAACGAGCGGCAGTCCTGCGACCGGGTAGAGGTTGCCGGCAGGCACCAGCAATTCCTCACACATGCCGCCGTCGCGATGAACGCCCAACACCTCGATCGATACGCAGCAATTCGGCTTGCCGTGACGGCAGGCAATGCATTTGTCGCAGGCAAAATAGGGATTTACGACGACCCGCTCACCGACCTCGATGGTGACGCCTTCGCCAACCGCAGTCACGGTGCCAGAGAGTTCATGCCCCATGACACGTGGATAGGCCAGGTAGGGATGCTTGCCCTCAAAGATGTGGTAATCGGTGCCACAGATGCCGACATGGCTGATGCTGACCAGCGCCCATCCGGCGCCAGGCGGGCCGGGCGCCGGGCGATCCTCGAAGATCAGTTCGCCGGGCTTTCGGCATACGAGCGCTTTCATGCGAATTGTCTTCCTGAAATGTTTCAAAAAGAACCCGGCGGCGGAGATCACCGCCGGGCCAAGGTGTGGAGCCTATTCGAAGTCTTTGACGTTCTGCAGCGTCACCAGTCCTGCCCCGGTATCCACATTGGCTTCGACGGTCTCCCCGCGGATCGCCTTGACGACAGTATCGATGCCAAGTTCGCCCATTTTTGCCGGAAATTGCGCAACGCTGGCATCTTCCGCGCCGGACTTGATCGCTTCGATCTCACCGCAGCAGGCGTCGAAGCCGACAAGGATGATCTTGTCGTTGGCGATCCCCGCATTGCTGATCGACTTGACGGCTCCTGGGATAGGCGGTCCGCAGGCTGCGTAGATTGCCTTGAGATCGGGATTGGCGGTCAGGATGTCCTCGGTCACCGACGTGCCAAGTTCGAGCGTGCAATTGGTTGCACCCTTGCCGACGACGTCCACCTTGACGTCGCCGAGCCCCTCCATCATGCCGGTGACCCTGTCGTCCAGCGCAGGCACTCCCGGAACGCCTTGCAGGATACCTATCTTGTCGCCGCTCTTGAGCACTGTCTTCAGATACTCTCCGGCGATCTTGCCGCCGTTGAGGTTGTTGGTCGAAACCAACGCGGTCTGGCCTTTCCAGTCCGGGATACCGTTGTCGACGAGAACCACCTTGATGCCGGCAGCGACCGCCTTGTCGAGCGTCGGCGCGACGGTCGGATCGACGGGAGTGATCGCCAGACCCTTGACCCCTTGCGTGATCATCGATTCGATCAGGGCAATCTGGCCCTCGATGTCGGTTGCCGCCTGGCCCTGGCCGGTGACCAACTCGACTTCAGGATGAGCGGCCGCGTATTTCTTGGCGGCATCCTCCATGGTCGAGTAGAACGGCACCGGGAATTTCGTAATCAGGCCGACCTTGATCTTGTCGGCCGCCGAAGCCGGCATCGCACACGCAACGCCGATCGCCAGCCCAGCGAACAGTTTTCGGTTTATTGGCATTCCATTCCTCCCTTGGAATTGAGGCGGCTTCCGACGGAAGTCGCTTCAGTCATTTGCGGACCGGAACGGTCCCCAAATCTCGAACGGATCAGGCTCCCACGATCATGGAGACCAGTTCCTGCTTGTTGTCCTTGGTCGGCATCAGCTCACCGACCTTGCGGCCCTGGCGAAGCACCACGGCGCGATCGGCAAGCTCGACGACATGCTCCATGTTGTGGGTTATCAGGATGACGGCGTTGCCCTGGTTGCGCAGGGCGGCGACCAAGTTGAGCACTTGCCGCGATTCACGCAGCCCAAGTGCGGCGGTCGGCTCGTCCAGGATCACGACCTTGCGGGCAAACACGGTCGACCGGGCCACCGCAATGGCTTGCCTTTGTCCACCCGACATCATGGCAACGACGGCGTCCAGCCTTGGCAACGTGACTTTCAAATTGGCGAGCAGAATGCGCGTTTCGGCATCCATCCGGCGCTGTTGAAGAAATCGCATGCCGCGAGGAAGCCATTGCGGCCCCGCCAGTTCGCGACCGGCAAAGAAGTTCTGTCCTGGCGTCAGATTGTCGAACAGCGCCAGATCCTGGTAGACAGTCTCGATGCCGGCGAAGCGCGCATCCGCAGGGGAGCGTATCTGCGTTGGCGCACCGTCCAGGAGGATCGCGCCGGCATCGAGTTGGTGCACTCCGCTGATGCATTTGGTCAACGTCGACTTGCCAGCGCCGTTGTCGCCAAGAAGCCCCAAGATCTCGCCGCGTCGGACCTCGATGCTGACGTCGTCCAGCGCCACAACCGAGCCGAAACGCTTGGTCGCGCCGCGTACCGCAAGCACAGGATATTCAGCGGTGGCTGCATGATCGACGCCTGCTGGAACGGCACTCACGACTGCCTCCCGGCCTGCATGACGCGCACGCGCCCTTCAAGATAGTTGCGCAACACATCGGACTCGACCGCTATGACGATGACCACCCCGATAACGATGAGTTGGAAGAAGACGTTGACGTTGAGCAGGTTGAGCGCGTTGCGGATGACGCCGATCATGATGGCGCCGATCAAGGCATGGCCAAGATGGCCGCGGCCGCCGAGAAAGCTGGCACCGCCGATGATCACCGCCGCGATCGTATCCAGTTCCAGCAGATTGCCGAACAAGGGCGAACCGGCGTCGGTGCGGCCGGCAAGGATGACCGCACCGACGCCGGCGCACAGTCCTGAGATCACATAGACCGAAACCAGGACCCAGGAGACGGGAATACCCATGCGGACTGCGGCGTCGGGCCGGCCGCCAACGGCATAGATCCAGCGCCCCCAGACCATCGTCTTGGCCATGACGAAAATCACCGCGGCAACGCCCGCGACCACAAATACCGATCCCGGCAGACCCCAGACCGCCTCGCGGCCAAGCGCATCGATGGCATCCGGCATGCCGGGAATGGCCCGCCCGTCGGCGAGTTGGAGCGCCAATCCCTTGGCGATGCTCAATGTCGCCAGCGTGATGATGAACGGATGCGGCAACCGACCGAAGACGTAGAAGAGCCCGTTGATGGCGCCGACCGCCGCACCGCAGCCAACCATGACCGCGATTACCAGGACGGCGGGAGCGCCGGCATGGAAGCTGAGCGCGCCGACGACCGAAGCCAGTGCCACGTTCGAGCCGACGGACAGATCGATCCCGCGTGTCAGGATGACAAGATGCTGGCCCATCGCCACAACAGAGATGACGGCGGTCTGGGCGAGGATGTTGCTGAGGTTGCGTCCGGTCAAGAAATAGGGCGACAAAAAACTGAGAACGACAATCAGCAGCGCCAGGATAACAACCGGGCCAGCACTCAGCAGGGCCAAGCCCAGCGCGAGTCCGGGAACAGCTTCTTGCTTCCTGGGTGCTCGCAATGCGGCCTCGCCGACAGTGGTGCCGGTGTCTCCCGTTTCAGGCAAGTTCCCCTCCCCGCCGGGGCTTTTGTAAGCCTCGTCGTCAAAAAACTTGTGCTGTATTTTAGCTTCCTCTTATCGATAAAAAACAACCAGAGTATCCCTTGGTCAAGTTGTTTTTTATGGATAAAGTTCACGCTGGAAAGAACAAGGTAATGCTCTGAGGTAGATCCTATGCGAACCGACACTGTCTACAAGAAGGCTTTCAACCGGGTCGCCAGTATGCTGCACGACGGACAATTGACCGGCGAGCTTCCTTCCGAAAATGAGCTTAGACGGCGAATGGGAGTCAGCCGCACGACTGTCCGAAAGGTCCTGAGAGAACTTGCCCGCCGCGACCTTATCGCCGAGCGCGGCGGCGTCAGGACGGCAGGCCGAGCGGTCGAGGATAACGATTACTATCCCGACGCCGAAACCACATCACGCGCCAAGCACGTCGAGCAGCAATTCATGGAGTGGATGCTGCGCGGTGACACCAGACCCGGCACCAGCATCAACGAGCTCGAGCTTGCGCGGCAGTTCGGTGTCGCAACCAACGGAATTCGCGAGTTCCTGATCCGCTTTAGCCGATTTGGGCTGCTCGAAAAAAGGCCGAACACGGGTTGGCTTTTCAAGGGCTTTACGGAAGATTTCGCACTTGAGCTGTTCGAGATCCGCGTAATGTTCGAGCTGCGCTCGGCGCATCTGTTTTCACAGCAGGCCGACACTTCTCCCCTGTGGGAGAAGCTGGCCGTGCTCAAGATTGCGCATACCGAACTGCTGAAGCGGATTGAAAGCCGCTTCCACGACTTTTCAGGCCTCGATAACCGGTTTCACCGGCTCATAAACGAGGCTTCGCCGAACCGCTTCATCGACGATTTCTACGATATCATCAGCTTCATTTTTCACTACCACTATCAGTGGAACAAACATGACGAGAAGCAGCGCAACCAGGCGGCGATCCTGGAGCATCTTGCCTATATCGATGCGCTCGAAAGCCGCGATCCCGAGCGCATTGAGCGAGCCTGCCGAGCACATCTGGGCTCGGCAAGAGAAACGCTGATGCGTTCGCTGATCGTATTTGACGAATGATGGAATCGAGCCACCTTTGAAGGGGGCCGACGCATCCATTGCGGGATGCGTCGGGACCAAACGCTTACGCGTGGCGGATTTCCGTTCCCAGCACCTTCAGGCATTCACGGATGAACGCCGCAAGCGCCGTCCAACCTTTCGCCGAAACCATCGTCCCATCCACATAGGCATCGGTGGGCGACAGGTCGATGTACGTGCCGCCTGCCAGCGTCACCTCCGGTTCGCAAGCCGCGAGCGCGCCGACCTTCTTGCCGCGGACGACGCCGTCCACCGCTATCAGGATCTGGACGCCGTGGCAGATCGTAAATATCGGTTTGTTCGCCTCGTGGAAGTGGCGCACCATCGCCTGCACGCGCTTGTCGGTGCGGATATATTCCGGTCCGCGCCCGCCGGCGCAGTAGACGGCGTCGTATTGGCTCAGTTGCTTCTCGGCGTCGGAAAAGGTCTTGTTGATCAGCGCATTGTGACCGGGCTTTTCGGTATAGGTCTGATCGCCTTCAAAATCGTGCAGCGATGTCTTGATCAGGTCGCCGGCTTTCTTGTCGGGGCAGACGACATGAACAGTATGGCCGACGGCCTCCATCGCCTGCTGGTAGACGAAGATTTCATATTCCTCGGTGAATTCGCCCGTCAGCATCAGTATCTTTTTTCCTGGCATGGTCTTCCTCTCGGTTTGTGGGAAGGCGAGGTGCATTTGGCGCCTCGCCAGACAGGGATCGAAATCGGAGCAGAGCGGTTAAGTCGGGGAATAGTTTTCCTTGGCGTTGGCTGGGCGATCGGCGGCCCGTCGAGCTTGACGGTCCCCGGGCAAGCGAGATCGCGATGGCTACTCGAACGCAGGCAGGAGCCGGTCCCGCGAATTCTCGATGTGCACGCGCATGGCTTTTTCGGCGGCGTCCGGATCGCCCGCGGAGAAGGCGGCGAGGATGGCCTCATGCTCGTCGAGTGCCTCTTCGGTCACGCGTGAGTGATACATCAAGCGGAAGATGTGGAAGTGGGTATGCTGGTGATTGAGCGTCTCGCGAATGAGCTCGTTCTGGGCGAACTCGACGATCTTGTCGTGGAAGATCGCATCCTGACGGGCGAAGTTCGAATAACGCAGGCGTTCGTCTTTCCCCTCTCGCCGGGCCATGACGCCAGCCGCTTCCTGCAGCACGGTCAGGCGCTCGTCGTCCAGTCTTGCAGTGGCTTTGGCCGCGGCAGCTGGCTCAAGCAGAAGGCGCAGCTCGTAAAGCTCGTCAAAGCGGCGGCGGGTGATTTGCGGGGCGGCCCGATAGCCGATCAGGTGGGTCTTCAACACCAGGCCCTCACCCTCCAACCTGCCAAGCGCTTCGCGAATGGGGGTATGCGAGACGTTGAATTCCTTCACGAGATTGTCGACGGTGATGCGCGATCCCGGAGCAATCCTGAGCGACATCAGCTGCGCGAAGATTGCCTCGTAAACGTCGCCGGCCAGGCTGTTGGCGCGCTGGATACGGGCTGTCGAAGGAGCTTCCGTCAGGTCCGCGTTCTGCATTGTTTACCCTCTTGACAGGAGCACTCACTAGCACGATGGTTCGGTCAATTCAATCCTATATCCTATACGATTTAAGAGAGGATATTTTGGGAAATGACCCGGACGTCGAGGCCCGGCCTCTGGAACTGAAGGATGCCGTCCATGACCTTGTTCGCAGCCGCGCGCCTGCCGCGCGAGATCCTGTTCGGCAAAGGCCAGCGTCATGTGCTGCCTGCCGTTGCCGCCAAATTTGGGCGGCGCGCGTTCGTCTGCACCGACGAGCGTTTCGCGGCGACTTCGCAGCTCGCCGAAATTCTTGCGGGCTTGCACAATGCGGCGATAGAGACGCTGGTCTACGACCGAACGCTGCCGGATGTGCCCCGCGACAGCGTCGCCGCCTGCATTGCGCAGGCGAAGGATTTCAAGCCGGACATGGTGATCGGGATCGGCGGGGGCAGCTGCCTCGACATGGCCAAATGCGCAGCACTTCTGCTCAGCCATGGTGGCAGGCCCCAGGATTACTATGGCGAGTTCAACGTACCAGGCCCTACCCTTCCCGTGATCGCAGTGCCGACGACGGCCGGGACAGGCTCCGAGGTGACCCCCGTCGCCGTGATTTCCGATCCCGATCGCACCCTGAAAGTGGGTATCTCGAGTCCTCACCTCATCGCCGCGGTGGCGCTTTGCGATCCGGATCTGACGGCGACGTGCCCCCCGTCCCTGACGGCGATCGCCGGTGCCGACGCGTTGACGCACGCAATCGAGGCCTTCACCGCAGCCAGACGCGGTGATGATCCCCGCTTGCCGCAGCAGCATGTCTTTGTCGGCAAGAGCGCCCTGACCGATCATTTCGCGCTTCTGGCTATCAGGCTGCTCGGTAGCAGTCTCGAAAAGGCATATCGCGACGGATCGGACGGGAATGCGCGCGCCGACGTTATGATGGGAGCGCTGGCCGCCGGTTGCGCCTTCGGCACCGCCGGAACGGCCGCCGCTCACGCGGTGCAGTATCCGGTCGGCGCAGTTACACATACCGCGCATGGTCTGGGCGTCGCCACCATGCTGCCATATGTGATGAGCTACAACCTTCCCGCCGCGGCCGCAGAGATTGCCGAAGTTGGCGCCGCTCTCGGCCTTTCCCGTCAGAGCGGCGACGGCGCCGATGCATCGGCGCACGCCACCATCCGCGAGGTGAGCCGGCTGTTTGCCGCCATCGGCATCCCACCGAACTTGGCCAATCTTGGCCTTCCCGAAGACAGGATCGACTGGACGGCCGAGCAGGCGCTCGGCATCGACCGGTTGATCAAGAACAATCCGCGTCCGTTCGACCTCGCCGCGATGCGACGGCTGGTCAGGGCTGCTTATGATGGCGACATGTCCGCCACCATGATGTGATCGACCAGGAGCTCACCCCATGAATATCGCCGCAGGCATATCCGACGAGGATCAAGATATGTTCGATTACGCCACGGTCTCGCACGGTCTCTACATTGGCGGACGCTGGCAGCCCTCGTCGGAGGGCCGCGTGATCGAAGTGGTCGATCCGTCAACCGAAGCCGTGATCGCGGCGGTTCCCGATGCCACGCTTGCCGACGCCGCCGCAGCCGTCGACGCGGCCTCGAAGGCAGCGGCCGGCTGGCGCGAGACCTCGCCACGCAGGCGTTCGGAAATCCTGCGGCGCTGCTTCGAACTGATGACCGAACGGGCGGAGATATTGGCTGCGCTGATCTCGCTGGAGAACGGCAAGGCGCTGCGTGACGCGCGCAGTGAGGTCGCCTACGCCGCCGAGTTCTTTCGCTGGAACGCCGAGGAGGCGGTCCGCATCAGCGGTGAGTTCGGCCTTGCGCCCTCGGGCGCCAACCGGATCATTGTCGACTACCAGCCCATCGGCATTTGCGTGCTCATCACGCCATGGAATTTTCCGGCAGCCATGGCGACGCGCAAGATCGCGCCGGCGCTCGCGGCCGGCTGTACTGTGATCCTGAAGCCAGCCAGCGAGACGCCACTGACGGCCTATGCGCTTGCAGCGCTCTACGAGGAAGCCGGCGTGCCGCCCGGCGTCGTAAACGTGCTCACGACCTCGACGCCGGGGCCGGTGACGGCTGCCATGCTGGCCGATCCACGCGTGCGAAAACTGTCATTCACCGGCTCGACCGGTATCGGCCGGGTGCTCCTGGCCGAAGCCGCCAAGCACGTCATCTCCTGTTCGATGGAACTTGGCGGCAATGCACCGTTCATTGTCTTCGACGACGCCGACCTGGAAGCAGCGCTCGACGGTGCGATGGTTGCCAAGATGCGCAATGCCGGCGAGGCCTGCACCGCCGCCAATCGGCTTTACGTGCAGGCCGGCATTCATGATGCCTTCGCCGATGGGCTGTGCAAACGCATGGCTGCCCTCAATGTAGGTCCTGGCACACACCCGGAAACCGAGTGCGGCCCGATGATCACCAGCAAGGCCGTGGACAAGATCGATCGTCTCGTCCAGGACGCGGTCGCCCGTGGCGCCAAGGTTCTGTGCGGCGGAGCGATTGCCGAAGGCAAGGGCTACTTCTACCCGCCAACGGTGCTTCGCGACGTTTCCACTGACGCCGCCATGATCCATGAGGAAATATTCGGCCCCGTGGCTCCGATCATGCGCTTCGACAGCGAGGCGGACGCCATCGCGAGGGCCAACGATACCGAATACGGTCTCGCTGCCTATATCTACACGCGCGACCTGGCCAGGGGGATGCGCGTGGCATCGAAGATCGAGGCGGGCATGATCGCCCTGAACCGCGGCCTGATGTCGGATCCGGCGGCGCCCTTTGGCGGCGTCAAGCAGAGCGGACTGGGCCGCGAAGGTGGTCAAAAGCACGGCGTTGCCGAGTTCATGGAGGCGAAGTACATCGCCGTAACCCTGTGAGCGGACACGCCAAAGATCCGTTTCGCATTCGCGATCATGTGGTCGAGTTCGACGACATCGTCGCCGAGATCGTGCGCAGAAGCGAAGATAGCAGGGCGAACGTGCCAATGGTCGGCGACGTCGCCTACGGAGATGACGCCACCGAGACCATCGATCTGTTCTTTCCCGAGGGCAAACGGGACCGCCTGCCGGTGCATATGTTCATTCACGGCGGCTATTGGCGCATGTTCTCCAAGCGTGATTATTCTTATGTCGCCGAGACCGTCACGAACGCCGGTGCGATCGCAGTCATCGTCGACTATGCGCTGATGCCAGCAGTCAGGATGGCAAAAATCGTTGACCAGACGCGCCGCGCCAAGCGATGGGTGCTTGACCATATCGCGGACCATGGCGGCGATCCCGATCTGCTGACCGTTAGCGGTCATTCCGCCGGCGCGCAGCTGGCAACGATGCTTTTCGACGGCGACGACCGGCCGTCCGGCATCAAAGCTGCGCTGCTGCTCGGCGGCCTTTACGACCTGAAGCCGTTGCAAATGTCATTCCTTGCCGCCGAGATCGCGATCACCGACGAAGAAGCCCGCCGGTTCTCGCCGATCAACCACAGCTTCGATCCATCCGTGGCCGTAGAGATCTCGGTCGGCGCCGATGAGACGCCGCCCTTCCACAGCCAGGCCGCGATGTTCATGAGCCACCTGGAAAACCAAGGGCTGGCTGTCTCGCGCACGACCCTTGCGGCGGCCAATCACATGAGCAGCGTCCGCGACCTTGGCGTGGCGGGCACCGAAGCCGCGTCACTGTTGGCCCGCTTCGTGGGATCTCAGTCAGCCTAGTAGCCGTAGTAGAGGCCCAGACCGCGCTGCAGGGCCGAGGCCAGATGCGCCTGCATGGCCGCCGCAGCCGCCTCCGGGTCGCGTGCCTTGCATGCCAGGATGACCTGCATGTGCTCGCGCAGGGATTGCAGCACGAGAGGCACGGTGACCTTTCTGTCCAGCCGGATCAGCCGGACGTAGTTGTGAAGCCGCTTGTAGGAACTGTCGATCAATGGATTGTTCAGGCTGGCAATGATGGAGTGATGCAGCAAGGTCTCGAGTTGCTCGAGGTCGGCCCTGACCAGGTCGGTGAGCCCACCGCGCTCGATCTCCTCGATGACCGCCAAATGACGTCTTTCCAGTTCCGCCAGGTCCGCCTCGTCCGCGGTTTGCGCGTAAACCCCTGTCGCTGCACGCTCCAGAATGCTGCGAAACTGGTAGGTCGACCTGGTCAGTTCGAACCCGGGCTTGACGAACTGGATGCCCGAGCGCGAATGGATGATGACGATCCCCTCTGCCTCGAGCAGCTTGAGCGCATCGCGCAGCGGCGCAACCGGGATTTGCAGCATTTCGACAAGATCGCCTTGCGACAGAAAGGCCCCCGCGGGGATCTTCCGCTCAAACAGTGTCTCAAGAATGCGCGTGTAGGCACGATCGCCAAGGCGTTGGCCGGCTGCCGCCCCGGCGGCCCCATCGGACTGATCGTCGTGCTGCGCCACTTTTGACCTCGCATCTGAAATATCTAAACATGATTCTAAAACATTACCGGCCGTGCCATCGTAAAGTATCGCATTGCCGGTTATCAATGGACCTTTGCAGGGATACGACTGACCGGGGTACTGCGCTGCGCGCAACCGGTATCCCGGGCTGCTTGCAGGTCGTCGCGCGGCCATCGAGCCAGGGCCGCTAACCGGTCGACGAAGCGTCGCCCACTGCATTTGCGTGCCTGCCTGCCGGACGGTTTTGCGCCTGGCCGCTTGCCTCTTTTCCAAAACTGAAATATCTAAAGCGCATTCTGACATATCAGAGACGCAGTATGCGCATCGCCGAGTATCGCATTACCCGCTATCAATTCGCTCGTGACCGGACCATCGGTGACAGTCAGGTCCGCATCGATGCGGCACACGTGGCCGCGCTTGAGCTCGTTGCCGAGAATGGCCTGGTCGGGCTGGGCTTTGTCCAGAGCCTGTTTCACCCCTTGCCGGACCAGGCCGAGATCGTTCGTGTTTTTGAAGAGGAGGCTTGGCCCGATCTCGCAGGGCAATCGCCTTTGGGGCTCGTGCATCGGGTCCAGCGGCCCCGCGGCGGAAACAGGCGCGCCTTCGGCTTACCTTTCGAGGAAGCCCTCCAGGTTGCGTTGTGGGATCTGAGTGCGAAGCTGGTCGGCCTGCCGTTGCACGAGCTCCTGGGGAGCCGACGCAAACGCGTGAAAGCCTACGCATCCGGTCTCGATTTCCACCTCAGCGACGATGAATTCCAAGCGTTCTTTGCCCATGCCGAGGCGCTTGGTTATCGCGCGTTCAAGATCAAGGTGGGGCATCCCGATTTCGACCGGGATTTGTCCCGGCTGGAGCTGTTGCGAAAGACGGTGCGGCCCGGCTCGTCGATCATGATTGACGCAAACGAGGCTTGGGGGGCCAAGGAGGCATCGGTAAAACTGCAGAAAATTCATAGCCTTGGCTTTGATCTGCTTTGGGTCGAGGACCCTATCCTGCGCCACGACTTCGACGGCCTTCGCAACCTCAAGGCGGCAACGCCGTGGACCATGATCAATTCAGGCGAATACCTCGATGCGGCCGGCAAGCGCCTGTTGATGCAGGCCGGCGCAACCGACATGCTGAATGTCCATGGGCAGGTGACGGACGTGATGCGGATCGGCTGGCTGGCAGCCGAACTCGGCGTTCCGGTGACGCTTGGCAATACGTTTCTCGAAATCGGCGTACACATGGCCTGTGCGCTGCCCGAAGTCGAGTGGCTCGAATACTCGTTCCAGAACTTCGATCACCTGGTCGAGCAAACAATCGAAATTCATGACGGCTGGATTCATGCGCCCGATCGAACGGGCCATGGGCTGGTCTTGTCGGAGACCGGGCGTCTGGATTGGACGCGCCCCGAAATCCTGTCGCGCGAAGACCTTGGTGAAGCGCCCGTCAACCCGCGGGTTGACGGGATCCCAAACTCGCAGCGAGCGCTGGATGAAGCGAAGGCCTGGTAGATAAAAAGGGAGGAATGACGTGCAGAAGCTGAAGATATTGACCGCTATTGCGACCATGGTGGTGGCGTCGCCGGCGCTGGCCCAGGAGATCACCGTCTGGGACGTCAACGTGGACGATGCCGCCCACGCGACATACTACGATCACGCGAAGGCCGCATTCGAGGCCGCGCACCCGGGAGCAACTCTCAACCTCCTGTCTCAACCGGACGCCGAGTACTACACGCTGCTGGGCACCGCGCTCGCTTCGAAGGCAGGCCCTGACGTCATCTGGGCCAATGGCGGCGCCCAGGCCAAGGCCCTGGTCGGCGGGCTGATCCCGCTCGACGACAAGCTGCCCGACCTGATCCCGAAGCTCGTTGGAAAGTCCGCGTTCACCGGACCTGATGGCAAGCTGTACTTCATCCCGACGACGCTGCAGGGTCACGTCGTCTACTACAACAAAGCGCTTTACAAGGCCGCAGGGCTCGATCCGGAGAAGCCGCCGACGAGTTGGGCCGAACTGACCAAGGTCTGCGACGCCTTCAAGGCGCAGGGTAAACCCGCATGCTTCATGATGGCCAACAAGGAAGGCTACAACGCCGAGTTCTTCCTTTCGGAAGCGGCGAACCAGTCGCTGACCGCGCAGCAACAGGCCGATTGGCTGGCAGGCAAGCTCCATTGGTCGGATCCGCCGATCAAGACGATCTTGCAGGCCTGGGTCGATACCGCCAAGAATGGCTGGTACCAGGAGGGCGGTAACTCGCAGACCATGTTCATGGATGAGTTCGCCCTCTTCGAGCAAGGTGTCGGAGCCAACGTGATGGGTCTGCTCTCCAACGTCGCGCATTGGAAGCAGTTCGAGACCAACATGGGCGTCGACAAGGTCGGGGTCTATCCCATGCCCTCGCCGACCGTTGCTGCCGATCAGCATGAAGGTGCCCCCGGCGTTCCGCTTGACGGCGGCGTTGGCTACGGCGTGAACAAGGACTCCGCGAACATCGATCTCGCCGTCGACGCGGTGCGAATCCTCGCTTCGCCGGAAGTCCTGTCATACCTGGTCAACGACACCGGCTCGGTGCCAGCAAACACCGAAGTCAACACATCCGGCATTGACAGCCCTGGCCTCAAGCAGATCATGGGCTGGCTTGCGACCAGGGCCGTTCCGACCACGCATGCCAATTCTTCAGCGGCCGAGCTCGATGAATGGCACCACCAGAGCCAGCTCCTGTTCAACGGTGAAACCACCGTGGACCAGGCCGCGACAGCGCTGGACAAGGTCCAGGCTGAAGCCAAGCCGCAATAGCAATCTTCTCACGCAGACAGTGGGGGCGCTGCGACGCGCCCCCGTCCCCGCATCAGTGACGTGCCCATGACCGCCAATTCGTTACACCAGACTGGCCAAGCCGCGCGGACCGGTACCCGCCCAGGCCGGAGCCGCCGGACAGAGGCGCGCGTTGCGGTGTTGTTCCTGCTTCCGGCCATCCTGCTTGTCCTGGTGTTTCGCATCTTTCCGCTGTTCTGGGGGTTTGGCATCTCCCTGACCAGCGCGACGTCGACCGACCCGGGCCAGTTCATCGGCGCCGGCAACTATCTGCGCGCACTGGACGACCCGAATTTCCGCTCCGCCATGGCCAACGCCGTCGTGGTGCTGCTATCGGTGCCGATCTTTGTGACCATCCCGATGCTGCTGGCCATCCTGATCCACCAGGGCGTGCCGGGGCGCACGTTTTTCCGCTCCGTCTATTTCTTTCCCGCCATTCTCTCGAGCGTCATCATCGGTTCTATTTTCAGCGTGGTGCTGAGCTTCAATGGCAATCTGAACGCGTTGCTGGGCATCGCGGGGATCAGCGGCGTGGACTGGCTGGGCCACTCGGCGACCGCACTTCCGGTGACGCTGGCGATCCAATGCTGGTCGACCTTCGGCATGGGTGTGCTGATCTTCCTTGCCGGGCTGTCGACCGTGTCCAAGGAAATGGTCGAAGCGGCACGTCTCGACGGCGCCAAGATGTGGCAGATCTGGTGGCATGTCATCATCCCGGAGCTTCGCCCCATCATCGAGTTCTCGACGGTGATCACGACCATCGGCCTGCTGACTTCGATGTTCGGCCTGATCTACGTGCTGACCGGCGGCGGACCTGGCACGGCGACGACGGTGCCCGAATATCTCATCTGGGCCGCACAGGGAAAGCTCAACCGGCCCGCCTACGCCGCGGCTGTCTCGATGGTGCTGTTTTTCATGACGAGCATTCTCGCATGGCTGCAGATTCGCATTTTGTCGCGCAACGCGAACATCTGAAGGAGGGGTCGTGCCAGGAGCAGGAAAACGACAGCGTCTGACCCTCAGGATCGCGGCGATCCCGATGGGGTTGCTGGCCTTGAGCTGCCTCTACCCGATCTTTTTCGCCGTCAACAACGCACTCAAGACACGTCACGATTACATGCTCGACCGCTTCGGGCTGGCCACGCAGCCCACGCTCGACAACTTCGTGCAGGCCTGGACCCGGGCGCACCTTGATGAGTATTTCCTCAATTCCGTGATTGCGACGCTCGGGGCGGTCATCCTGTTGATGGTCGTGTCTTCCATGGCCGGCTTCGCCCTCGCGTCGCTGCGCTTTCCCTATCGGCGCTTCCTGTTCGCGGTAATCCTGTCGTCGCTGATGATCCCCGTGCAGGTCGTGCTCGTGCCCTTCATGCGCACGATGCTTGCCCTCAACCTGGTCAACACGCACATCGGGCTCATCCTGTCCTACACCGCATTTTTCCTGCCTTTCTCGGTCTACATGATGACGGCGTTCTACTCCGGGCTGCCGCGCGAGCTGATCGAAGCGGCGCGGATCGACGGGGCCTCGCTGCTGCAGGTCTGGTGGCACGTGATGCTGCCCCTGGGAACGCCGGCATTGGTGACGCTGGCCATCCTCAACACGCTGAGCTGCTGGAACGACATTCTGATCTCCCTGCTGGTCATGCAGAAGCACCGCACCCTCATGGTGGGGATTTCCGCGCTCAAGGGCCAGTACTCGGACCAGATACCCCTGTTTACCGCTGGCATCGTCATCGCGGCGGCGCCGATCGTTGTTCTTTACATCCTGTTCCAGCGACGAATTGTTTCGGGCATCGCCGTGGGCGCAGTGAAAGGTTAGCCGATGGCGCGTGTCGAACTGAAACAGGTTAGCAAGAGCTTTGGATCGACGGACGTTATCCGCGATGTCTCGCTTTCGATCGAGGAGGGCGAGTTCGCCGTATTCGTTGGCCCGTCGGGCTGCGGAAAATCCACCCTGCTGCGCATGATTGCCGGGCTCGAAGAGACGAGCGGGGGCGAGATCTTCATCGGCGGCGACGACGTGACAGACGCCGAGCCTGCCGACCGCGGAGTGGCGATGGTGTTCCAGTCCTATGCGCTCTATCCGCACATGACGGTGGCGGACAACATGAGCTTCGGCCTGCGGATGGCGCACCGCCCGAAGGAGGAAATCGCCAGCAAGGTCGGGCGCGCGGCCAAGATCCTGCAGCTCGAAGAGTTTTTGCAGCGCAAGCCGGCCCAGCTCTCGGGAGGACAGCGCCAACGGGTGGCAATAGGGCGCGCGATCGTGCGCGACCCGAAGGTGTTTCTCTTCGATGAGCCGCTCAGCAACCTGGATGCCGAGCTGCGGGTGCAGATGCGCGTGGAACTCGCCAAGCTCCACCGGGTCCTTGGCAACACCATGATCTATGTGACGCACGACCAGACTGAAGCGCTGACCATGGCCGATCGGATCGTCGTGCTGCGCAGTGGGCGCATCGAGCAGATCGGCACACCGCAAAACCTCTATCAAGATCCCGACAACGCGTTCGTCGCGGGTTTCATCGGCTCTCCGCGGATGAACTTTCTGACCGCCATTGTGCAGGCGGGGGGCCGTCTCGCGTTTGGAGGCCAAGAGATGGACAGCCCGGCACAGACCCCGCTTGAGCCCGGGCGGAAACTGCAACTGGGCTTGAGGCCCGAACATCTCGACCAGGACAACGGAATCGACCTCGAGGCAAAGGTGGAATTCGTCGAAGCGATGGGCTCCACGTCCTATGTCCACGCAACGCTGGCGACCGGCGAGACCATCATCGCGGAGCGGCGGTCGTCGCAACCAAGGACCGGCGACAAGATCATCCTGCATTTTGCGCCCGCATCGTCGCGGCTCTTCGGCGAAGACGGACGCATCCGGTGAGCGTTCACGCGCCTCCTCGACCGCATGAGAACGAGAGCCGACCATCCGCCGCGTGGGACGTGATCAAGACCGGCGACGACTGAAGCGATAATCTTGGGTCCGCCGGCCCGGCGCCGGCACCGGTTGCTCGCTCTGGCTGGCTTGACGCCCAATCAGTCGAAGAACCCGGCGTCCTCTGCCAGCAGATACTGCTTGGCACCCTGGGCGTCGATGTCGAGCCCGAGCCCGGGAGCTTCGAGCAGATCGACCATCGAATCCTTTACCACCTGCTTGGGCAGGCCGATGACGATATCGTTCCACCACGGGTCCGAGGCGCTGGGATATTCGAATGCCACGTAGTTGGCGGGCAAGGTGGCGCAGACGTTGATCAGCGCGCCGAGGCCGAGCAGGCCGTTGGCGGTGCCGTGCGGCGCCATCAGGATTGAGTGCATGTAGGCGTGCTCGGCGACCCATTTGAGCTCGGCAATGCCGCCAATATCGGCCGGATCGGGGCCGATGACGCGCACCGCCTGGGTCTCGATCAGTTCCTTGAAATTGTGGCGCAGGTAGATCTGCTCGCCGGTATGGATCGGCGTCGAGGTGGAGGTCGTCAGCTCCCGGTAGGCCTGCGGATTGACCCAGGGCACATAGTCGCCGGTCAGCATGTCCTCGAGCCACATCAGATTGTACTTCTCGACCGCGCGGGCGAACCTGATCGCATCCGGCAACATCCAGCCCGGGCCGCAGTCGAGCGCCAGGCTGACCTTGTCGCCCAGCACTTCCTTCATCGCGATCACGCAGTCGAGCATGTGATTGAAACCGCGCTCGCTGATCATGCCCTGATCCATGGCGCCGTGATAGCCGGCCTTCTTCTGCGTCACGCCGTAATGGAAGCCCTCGATGGTGTCCTTCATATTGGAATGGAACGAGATTCCCTGCTTGATCATGAAGAAGTTCTGCGGCTGCTCCATCATCCATTTGACGTCGGCGGCGTAATCCTCCGGCCGATCGCCCGTGCGTTTGCGACGGATCGAGCCGTTGTAGACACGCACCTTGTCGCGCACCTTGCCGCCGAGCAGCTTGTAGGCCGGCACGCCTGCCGCCTTGCCGGCGATGTCCCACAAGGCATGCTCGATGGCGGAAACGGCAGCACCATAGGGCTTGAACGAGCCGCGTTGGCGGATCTTAAGCATCACTCGCTCGACGTCTGTCGGATCCTCGCCGATCAGCGCGTCGCGGAAATGCAGCACAAAGGGCTTGAGGTAGGTCTTGGTGAACTCGACCTCGCCAAGGCCATAGAGGCCCTCATCGGTCACGATGCGCACGATCGGGTGCTTGCCTATCACAGCGCAGCGCAGGTCGGTGATCTTCATGGCGCAGTCCTATTTCACAGACGAGAAAGCTGTCGGCGTGAGCAGCTGGCTGCTGATATTGGCAATGATCTGCCCGTCGCGCTCAGACTCGTCCCGGGCCCTGTGCCATGCCGGATCGGTGACGAAAGCCGCCCATTTCGCCTCACGCTCGGCCAGCGATTCCCAGGCGAGGAAATAGGTGAGGCGATTGCTGTTTTCGCCGATCGCCGTGGTGAAAAACCCGGCTTGGCGGATGCCATGCCTCTCCCAGATGGCCAGCGTCTGGTCGGAAAAGCGCTTGAGCAAAGCCGGCAGCCTGCCCGGCAGGCAGTCATAGTTACGCAGTTCGTAGATCATGGTTTCGTCCGTTTCTTTCTTCGCGTCTCCCCTGGGGAGGTCGACACGAATGGTCGGTCGTTGGCCCTGTGAGCCTGGAGGGCAAGGGGTCTGGGCTAACTCCAGGTCCGGTCCCAGCTATATTCATTGTCCCAATGCTCGGTGGATTGCCATATCCCCGTGACACCCGGTTGCAGGTGATGCGAGATGACCTCGTCGACGACGTCGTCGATCCCGAGGCCCGGCTTGTCCGGCACGGTGATGAAGCCGTCCTTGACGAGCGGCCTGGGGAGACCGGTGACGATATCGTCCCACCAGTCGACGTCGGCGGAGTGGTATTCGAGCGCCATGAAGTTTTCGGTCGCGGTGGCGACATGCGCCGCGGCCATCGCGGCGATCGGGCTTTCTGCCATATGGATGGCCATGGCGACGCCGTGGTTCTGCGCAATATCGCCGATCTTCTTGGTCTCGAGAATGCCGCCACTGGTGAGCAGGTCCGGGTGGATAACGGAGAGGCCGCCGCTCTTGAGCAGAGGCTCGAAGGCCTCCTTGAGGTAGATGTCCTCACCGGTGCAGATCGGCACCGTGGTGGCTTGCTGCAGTTGCCGGTATTGCTCGGTGTACTGCCAGGGGATCACGTCCTCGAGCCAGGCAGGTACGTATTTCTCGATGCGGCGCGACAGGCGTATGCCGTCCTGCAGCGAGATGTGGCCGACATGATCGATGGCTAAAGGGATCTCGTAGCCGATGACCTCGCGAACCTCGTGGATATATTGTTCGAGCAGATCGATCCCCTTGTCGGTGAAATGCAGGCCCGTGAACGGGTGCTGCACGTTCTGCGCATCGTAGGCTAGGTTGCGGGCCTTACGCTCCTCGGGTGTGCCGCCACGGCCGCGCGGATTGGCGTGAAACCCGTCGAGAGCGCCGGCGGGCGCGACGACGGCGCCCGGAACGTGGGCGATCTGCATCAAACCCAGGTCCATCTTCAAGAATGTGAACCCGCGGTCCATGCGCTCCTTGAGGCGCTTGCCGGTTTCGGTCCCGCTCGGTTTCTCGGCGTCGGTATCGCAATAGACGCGCACGTGATCGCGAAACTTGCCGCCCAGCATCTGATAGATCGGGACGCCATAGGCCTTGCCTGCGAGATCCCACAGCGCGATCTCGACTGCGGAGACGCCGCCGCCTTGGCGGCCGTGCCCGCCAAACTGCTTGATGCGGCGGAACAGGCGATCGATGTCGCAAGGGTTCTCGCCCAGCAGCCGGCTCTTCAGCATCAGCGCGTAGGTGGCGCTGGCGCCGTCACGCACCTCGCCAAGTCCGACGATGCCCTGGTTGGTGTAAATCTTGAGCAGGGCCGAGGTGAACGGCGCGCCGACGATTTCGGCAACCCGCATGTCGGTGATGCGGAGCTCGGACGGCCTGGAATTCGTGTTCACCCGATCGAGCGCCCCGTCGGCTCCACCCGTCTCTGGCATGACTTATCCTCGTTCTGGTCGATGGGGCTTATGACCCGCACATGGGCCGGCGGGCACGGCTAACTCAGCTCGATCTCGTGAGCCTGCAGGTAGTCGCGGTTCATCTCGACGCCGAGACCGGGTCTCGACGTCAGCTTGAGGCTGCCGTTCGAAACGTCGAGTGGTCTGTCGATCAGGTGATCGTATTTTCCCAGGTTCCACTCCGACGTTTCGAGTTTGTAGAAGTTGGGAACGGTCATCATCACCTGTGCTCCCGCAACCACGTTTATCGGTCCCGCGGCATCATGGGGCGAGACCGGGATGTAGTAGGCCTCGCACAGCGCGGAGATCTTCTTGAGCTCGGTGATGCCGCCGGTCCAGGTCACGTCGGGCATGATGTAGTCAGCGAGCCTGTTCTCGAGCACCGGCACGAAATCCCATTTCGTGTGACCGCGCTCGCCCCACGAGATGGCAGCGCTGACCTTCTCGCGCACCTGCTTGAGCGCGTTGAGGCTTTCGGGCGGACAAGGTTCCTCGAACCAGTCGATCTGGCCAGCCTCCTCGAGGCTGCGACAGAGGCGAATGGCGGTGGGAACGTCGAAGCGGCCATGCGCATCGATGAGGATGTCGACATCGGGGCCTGCCGTTTCGCGGATGAGAGCTGTGAGTTCGGCCGCCTCTCGCTCGTCCTTGCGAGTCATACTGCCGTCGAGGTAGCCGTCCCGCTGCTCGCGCGACAGTCCATCGGTGGTGCGGCCCTGGTGCGGGAACGGATCGAACTTCAGCCCAGTGTGGCCGGACTCGACGATGTCTCGAATTTCACGAACCACAGCCTCCTTGCTGGTGAACTTGGCCTGGTTGGGATGGGTATAGAGGGCGATTTCGTCGCGCAGCGGTCCGCCCAGCAACTCGTAGATCGGCTTGTCGAGGACTTTGCCGCGGATGTCCCAGAGGGCTATGTCGATGGCGCTCACGCATTCGACGGCAGCGCCGCGGCTGCCCATATATGTGAAGCTCCGGAAAATCTTATGCCACAGATGCTCGATACGCGCTGGATCCTCGCCTGTCACGGCGGCACCGATCTGTCGCAAGATCGTGCATAGCGCGCGGTTGGCCAGCTTTGTCGTGGTGGTGATCTCTCCCCAGCCACTCACTCCCTCGTTGGTCGACACTTCGACGAACAGGTACTCCCCCCAATAAGAAGCATCGGACTTGATTAGCCACGGCCGAATGCTCGTGATTTTCATCTCAATTGCCTCTATCTGAAGTGATCGGGATAGCGATGTTCCAGACCGGATATTCTACCCTGCCCGCGCGGCGTTGCGTGCGCGCATGTGTTCGAGGACATGCCGCCCGGAGCCCTCGACATGGCGTGCAATGAGTTCGGCTGCCTCGTCCGCATTTCCCGCTTTGACATGCGCGATGAGCTCTCGGTGCTCGCGAATGATCGCGGCGCGCCGGGCGAGCGTGAAATTGAAGCGCCGGCTCACCGCCCGTAGCACTTCCCGATGCTTCCACCAAAGCTCGGCGGCATGGCGATTATAGTGCCTCTGGTACATCACGGTATGGAAGGCGGTATCCAGTTCGCTGTGCCTGAGCGTGTCGGCAAAGTTATTCTCTTCGATCAGGCCCTGGATGCGTTCGAGCTCAGCAATGTCCTCGACGGTAGCCATATTCACGAACCATCGCGTCAGAGCCGGCTCGATCAGGACTCCGATCTCGTAGATATCCCGGACAAAATCCTGATCTATAGGTCGAACGCGCGCCCCGCGGTTGGGAACGAAGGTGACAAAGCCTTCGCCGCGCAACAGTTGCAGGGCTTCGCGCACAGGGTTGGTCGAGGTGCCGTGACGCCGGGCGAGATCGGTTACCACAAGCCGCTCGTTGGCGGCGAGCCGCCCTTCGATGATGTCTTCCCTGATCAGTTGATAAAGCGAGGCGCCCTCGCTTGAGGCCCCGAGAGGGTCAATCCCCTCGGGTGGCTCTGCTTTAAAATCGCGTGTTTCGGCCAAGACCGGCTCCCCTCGATCAATACACGTTTTGTTCGATATCACGCACGGTATCCATAAACAATGTACGATTTATCGCGTTGACAGACAACCCGCGATCTGAAAACGTACAAATTGCTCGAAGGGATACATTGATTGAGCTTGTCCCGCGGTCGACGAGCAAAGACCGCTCGCCTCGATGCAGAGCGGCATGGGAGAGAAACCTGGAGGATACCTATGACGAGGATTACACTCGGCGGTGCCGTCCTGCGCGGCACTGTCTCCACTGCCTTAGTGGCATCGTTGATGTCCGCACCTGCGCTGGGCGCGGCGCCGGTCGACTTGAGCAAGTGGTCGCCGGAATATGTGCGCTCCATTGCCGGCACACAGGATTTTGATACGGCGGCCGATTGCGGCAAGGTCACCCCGCTCGACTACAAGGGGCGACTGACTTTCTGGTATCAGGGCGTGTTCGAGGGCGACCCCGACCTCCTGCGCCAGTACTACAAGGACTTCTTCGAGACCTTCCGAAAGACCTATCCGAACATCCAGCTCGAGGAACAAGCCCTCACCTATAACGATCTCCTCGACAAGTTCCGCACGGCGCTCCTTGGCAATGCAGCGCCGATGGCGGTCCGCCTGCAAATCCTGGGTGGCACCGAGTTCGCCTCAAAGGGCTATCTGGAGCCGCTCAAGCCCGAGGATGTCGGGTATTCGACCGAGGATTTCTGGCCTGGCGCCATGAAAGCCGTGACCTGGGACGGGGTGACCTACGGCATTCCAACCAACAATGAGACGATGGCGTTCATCTGGAATGCCGACATCTTCAAGCGCGTGGGCCTTGATCCGAACAAGCCTCCGGCGACCTGGGACGATGTCGTCAAATATTCCAAGCAGATCCACGACAAGCTCGGCATTGCCGGATACGGCCTCGTGGCACGCAAGAATGCCGGCAATACGCCGTACCGCTTCATGCCGCAGCTGTGGGCCTATGGCGGCGGCGTCTTCGACGAAGCAAAGGCGAACCCGACCTATAAGGACATCGAGCTCAACAGCCCGCAGAGCAAGGCGGCGCTGCAGGCCTCTTACGACATGTATGTCCGCGACAAATCGGTTCCGGTTTCGGCACTCACCAACCAGCAGGCCGACAACCAGCCGCTGTTCCTGGCCGGCCAGCTCGGCATGATGATCTCGCACCCGTCCGACTACAATGTCATGCTCGACCTGCAGAAGAAGGCAACGGGCACCGACAAGGACAAGGCGCAGACGGTCATCGACAACATGCGCTACGGCCTCATCCCCACTGGCCCCGACGGCAAGCGCGCAGTGGTGTTCGGCGGCTCGAACATTCACATCCTGAAGCCCGAATATGTCGAAGGCGGCAAGGTAGACGAGCCGGCCGCGAAGGCCATCATCTGCATGTGGACCAGCCCTGAATGGTCGCTGAAGATGGCCTACGCCGGCTCGAACCCCGGCAACCTTAACGGCTTCAAGACCAAATGGATGAAGGAACGTCTGGACAGCATCAAGTTCCTCGATGTCACCACCTCGATGCTGCCATACGGCATCCCGTTCCCAGCGCTGCCGCAGTCGCCGGAGATCATGAACATCATCGTCCCCGACATGCTGCAGAATGCACTGACCGGAGCAATGACCGTCGACCAGGCAGCCGACGACGCGGCCAAGAAGGTGAAAGACCTGATGGGCGGCGGCCTCTAGCCGAAGCCTGACCCGATCTTGCCGGCTGCGCCGAGAGCGCAGCCGGTTCGCTCCGAAAAACAAGGGCACGCCAAAGTGACGATCGTGGCCGGAAAGACCGGGGCTCGGCGAAGATTGCTACCCCTGCTAGGCAAGATTTGGGAGCATCGCGCTGACTACGCGTACGTGCTTCCTGCGATTGCTGTGATGCTGATCGTCATCGCGTATCCGATCTACTACACGATCGAGCTGTCGTTCTTCAACACGCCACCCGGCCTGCAGCTCCGCGACAAGATCTTCGTCGGCTTCGGCAACTACACCGCCATCCTCACCAGTCCGGTGTTCTGGAAGGTCACCTCCAACACCCTTATCTGGACACTGGCATCCACCTTCATCTCCTTTGTCCTGGGATTTGGCTGCGCGCTGGCGCTTCATCGCGAGTTTGTCGGCCGGGGCGTGCTGCGCGCGGTCCTGATCATTCCCTGGGTCATCAGCGCGGTCGCCGCATCCTATATCTGGAAGTGGATCTACCATTCGGACTTTGGAATCATCGGCGCGGTACTGGTCGGCCTCGGATTGGCCGACCGGCCGCCGAATTTCATCGACAGCGTCAGCACGGTGCTGCCCTCCCTGATCGTCGTCAATATCTGGCGGGAGTTTCCGTTCGCCATGATCATGATGATGGCAGGTCTGCAGACAGTCCCCGAGCAGTTGTTGCGCGCCGCCAAGGTAGACGGAGCCAATGCATGGCAGCGCTTCTGGCACGTCACCTTCCCGCATTTGAGAAACGTCTCCACAGTGACGATCCTGCTGCTGGCGGTGGCCAACTTCAATTCCTTCATCATCCCCTGGATCATGACCGGCGGCGGGCCGTCGAACGCATCGCACATCTGGATCACCCACATCTATGAGCTCGCCTTCGGCCGGCAGCGCTGGGGAGTGGCATCGGCCTATTCGGTGCTTCTTTTCCTCATCCTGATGACGCTCGGCTACTTCTACGTCCGCGCGCTAAGCGGAAACGAACGCAAGGATGCGAGCACATGAGCACGATCGCCGAGACAGCCCGTCTGGGTCAGGCCCGTCGACATGCGAGCATCGACGGATGGCGGTGGGGCGGGCGTATCTTCCTCACATTCATGCTGCTCTACACCGCGTTGCCGATGGTCTGGATGCTAATCACCTCGATCAAGTCCGGCTTCGCCGCGATGCAGCTCCCGCCGCAATGGTGGCCTGACCAACCAACCCTTGCCAGCTACCAGAAGCTGCTCGATCCGCAGAACAGTGTCGGCCAGGACTTCCTCCGCTTCTTCTGGAACAGCCTTTTCGTTTCCACTGCCACGACCATCCTTTCGGTGATCGTGGCGGTTCCTGCGGCCTACGCGTTTTCGCGCTTCACGTTCCCGGGCCGGAACTTCCTGTTCTTCGCCGTCTTGCTGCGCAACATGTTCCCGGCGGTGATCTTTCTCGTGCCGCTCTTCATCCTGATGCGCGCGATCGGGCTGGTGAACACGCATGGGTCGCTCATTCTCACCTACCTCACATTCGGCCTGCCGCTGGCAATCTGGCTCCTCAAGGGCTTCTACGACAACATCCCAGTGCAGCTCGAGCAGGCGGCGCGCATCGACGGGGCGACGCGGTTCCAAGCCTTTGTCCTGATAGTGATGCCGCTATCGGCGCCAGGCATCATCGCCACGGCGATCTATTCCTTCATCGGCGCATGGAACGAATACATCTACGCGTACACCTTCCTCTCCAAGAACGAGCAGCTGACATTGCCGGTCGGTATCCAGCGCTTCTTCTCGGAAAACACGACCGATTTCCCGGGTCTGATGGCTGCCAGCTTCATGATGAGCGTGCCCGTCGTGGTCCTTTTCCTCGTCCTGCAACGATACTTCGTACGCGCCCTTACAGAAGGCGCGGTCAAGCACTAGGGAGTTGCCGATGGCCCACGTGGTCCTCAAAGATCTCGTCAAGACCTATGGCGGCTTCAAAGCCGTCAACGAGGTTTCGCTGACGGTCGATGACGGCGAGTTCGTTGCGCTCGTCGGCCCTTCAGGCTGCGGCAAGACAACAACACTCAACCTCATCGCCGGGCTGATCCCGATCACATCGGGCGACATCCTCATCGGCGACCGGGTGGTCAACGACCTCGACCCCAAGGACCGGGACATCGCAATGGTGTTCCAGAACTACGCGCTCTATCCGCAAAAGTCGGTCTATATGAACCTCGCCTTCCCGCTGCAGATGCGCAAGCTGCCCAAGGACGAGATCGACAGGAAGGTCAGGGAAGCGGCGCGGGTGCTCGACATGACGCAACTGCTTGAGCGCAAGCCGCGCGAACTTTCGGGCGGGCAACAGCAGCGCGTGGCGCTCGGCCGCGCGCTGGTTCGAGATCCGGCGGTATTCCTGATGGACGAACCGCTCTCCAATCTCGACGCAAAGCTGCGCGTGCAGATGCGGTCCGAAATCAAGCGCTTCCATCAGGACCTCGAGGCGACGATCGTCTACGTGACGCACGACCAGCTGGAGGCCGTCACCATGGCAGACAGGATGGCCGTGATGAACGGCGGCTATCTGCAGCAATACGATTCGCCGGCACAAGTTTTCGCCCATCCCGCCAACATGTTCGTCGCGAGCTTCGTGGGCAGCCCGGCCATGAGCCTTATTCCGCTGGAGGCATCGACGGCCAACGGCGCCACCGTTCTGACGAGCGCTGAAGGCTGGAGCCTTGCACTGTCGCAACTCAACGCGCGCAAGGTCCAGGGAGCGACCACCAGGAAGGTCGTGCTCGGTGCGCGACATTCGACGATCAAGCTGCACAAGAGCGCCGTTCCCGGCGCCATTCCGGCCAAGGCCTACACGGTGGAACCGACGGGAGACATCACCTTCGTGCAAGCGTTCCTCTCCGGCGCGATCGTCAATATCAGCGTGTCCCCCACAATCGCCGTCGCACCCGACGAGCAGATCTGGCTCGAGTTCGACCAGGAGCGCATCCACCTGTTCGACGGCGAAACGGAGATGGCCCTCGAGGCCAACTGAGACAGGGCGGATGCGTGTGGAACGAGTGTGAATGACCACGAAGCTCAAGATCACGGCGATCAAGCCCTATCCGGTGTGGGTGGGGACCCGCAACCAGATGCTCGTCAAGATCGAGACCGATCAGGGCATCTTCGGCTGGGGCGAGAGCGGCTTGAGCGGTCGCGAGAAGGCCGTGGCCGGCGCGATCGAGCACTATCGCGAGTTCCTGATCGGCCGTGACCCGATGCAGATCGGCCGGATCTGGCAAGAGATCTATCGCAGCCAGTACTTCGAAGGCGGGCGCGTCCTGCAGGCGGCCATCTCGGCGATCGACATCGCCCTTCACGACATCAAGGGCAAGGCGCTGGGGGTGCCGGTTTATGAGCTGCTCGGCGGCAAGCAGCGCGACCGCATCCCGACCTTCGCCTCGACCGGAGACGAGGCCGAGGGCGATGCTGCCATCGAACGGGCCAGGGAACTGCGCGCGCAGGGGTGGCAGGCGATACGCTTCTTCCCGGTCGGGCAAAGCAGCAGGGACATCTTCGAGCCGCGCGAATCGATCGGCGCCACCGCGAGCATGCTGAACAGGGCACGCGAGGCGTTGGGCAACGACCTCGTGCTCGGCATCGACTACCATCATCGGCTATCGGTGGCCGAGGCGGCAAGCTTCTGCAACAAGCTCGGCCGCGGCGTGCTTGATTTCCTCGAGGAGCCGATACGGGACGAGACGCCGGAGGCCTACGAATCCCTGCGTACGATGACCGACATCCCATTCGCCATCGGCGAGGAATTTGCCAGCAAGTGGCAATTCCTGCCCTACATCGAGCGCGGCATCCATCAGTTCAACCGGCTCGATGTCTGCAATGTCGGCGGGCTCACCGAAGCGATGAAGGTCGCTGGCTGGAGCGAGACGCACTATGTGGACCTGATGCCGCACAATCCCCTTGGTCCGGTGTGCACCGCCGCGACCATACATCTCGCCGCCGCGGTGCCGAACTTCGCCTGGCTCGAGACCAGGGCGCCGGAAAGAAAGCTGGGTTTCGACAGTTCCGAGTTCTTCCCGGTGCAACCACAGCTCGACGGCCCCGATTATCGGGTCAGCGATCTGCCGGGGCTCGGCGTCGAGATCAACGAGGCGGCGATCCAGGCGCAGAGTTTCCGTTTCTGGGAAGCACCCCACCTCAAGCGCCGCGATGGTTCTGTCACGAACTGGTAGCTCAATTACAATCGGAGGCCACCATGACGCATACTCCCGACATCACGCGGCCGTCCAAAGACCTGATCGACGCACTGAGGGAGATCGGTGCCGCGACCGTTGCCGGCACGCTTGGCCACATGGGCTTCCGCAATCCGCATATGGTCGGTCCGGTGGCGCAGAACCACGGCAAGTCGATCGTCGGCCCGGCGCTGACGCTGCAGTTCCTGCCGCAGCGGCCTGACCTCTTCAACGAGGGAGAATATGCCGATCCGGAGACACAATTGCACCGGCACGTGCTCTACCACGCTCAGGAGGGCGATGTGGTCGTGGTCGACGCGCGCGGTGACATGAGTTCAGGTGTCTTCGGCGATATGATGTCGACGTATTTCAAGGGCAGAGGCGGCGCTGGCATCGTCATCGACGGGTGCATGCGCGATCGGCCCAATGTCGAGAAGCTCGATCTGCCCCTATGGCTGCGCGGCTGGACGCCCAATTACCATGTGCAGACCAGCATCTATCCCAATGCCGTCAACGTTCCGATCGCATGCGGCAATGTCACGGTGATCCCCGGCGACATCATCGTTGCCGACGATGACGGGGTGGTGGTGGTTCCCGTCGCAATGGCCGCGAAGGTGATCGAAGAGGCGCAGAAGCATCACGATTGGGAGGAATTCTCGCGCGAAAAGCTCATGCAGGGCGGGTCGTTGCAACGCTATTATCCGCTGCATGACGATGCCCGCGGAGAGTACGAGGAGTGGCGAAAAACCAGATCCTGATAGACGTTTTTGCCACCCCTTAGTGTCAAATCGGAAAATTATGGCGGACCAAAAACGGTAGCGAAGGTGATGTCCTTGAACCGTCGGAGCGGTTCGCCGGAACGCTCCACTTTCATGCGCAGGATCGCGCCTTCCCAGGAGGCAAGAAGAAACTCCGCCAGATCCCGTGGAGTGAACGTGCTGTCGATTTCCCCGGCAGCCTGGGCCTCCGCGATGCAGTCGCTAAAGGGCTGAAGCCACTCCCGGTACATCGCGACGAGATGTTGGCGCAGCGGCTCGCTCTCCTGGACCACCTCCAGGCTGAAGTCGCCGATCAGACAGCCCCGCACATAGCCATCGGCAGCGAGCCGATCCGAGATGATGTCCAGGTACCGCAGCAGTCGTTGCCGGGGCGCAAGACCAGCGTCAAGGAGCGACTCGGAGATCCGCTTTTGGATCGAGGCAAAATACAGGTCCAAAACCTCGGCGGCGAAATCCTCTTTCGATCGAAAGTGGTTCGTAAACGAGCCCTGGGCGACCCCGGCCTCCGCAACGACATCTCTGACGCCGGCGCCGTGATAGCCCTGGCGGAACATCACGGCCAGGCCAGCTTCGAGAATCTTGCTTCTAGCGGACGGTTTGGGCATGCTTGCAAACTACGTACGACCGTATTTTTGTCAAGCTGTATTGACTTTAATACGTACGTACGTATTGTATCGCCATATGAGCTTTAGGGGAGGGAATAATGTCATCCGACCAGACACTACCCGCAGTTCGCGTGCTCGATTCGACCATGGCCTATCGGGAGGCTGGTGAGCCCGGATTGCCGGTGGCCCTGTTTCTCCACGGCAACCCAACCTCCTCCTTCATTTGGCGTCACATCCTTCCGATCGTGGCGGGATCGGCACGCTGTATCGCGCCCGACCTGATCGGGTTCGGCCAGTCCGGCAAGCCCGAAATCGGCTATCGGTTCTTCGATCACGTGGCCTATCTCGATGCATTCCTCGAGGTTATGGGAATCGAGGCCGCTTACATCGTCGCGCAGGATTGGGGCACAGCTCTGGCCTTCGAACTGGCGGCCCGGCGGCCCGACATCGTGAAGGGATTGGCTTTCATGGAGTTTATCCGGCCAATCCCGACATGGAACGATTTCCATCAGAGCGAGGTCGCGCGGGATACGTTCAGAAAGTTCCGCACGCCGGGAATCGGCGAGGACATGATTCTCGGACAGAACGCGTTCGTCGAGCGCGTGCTTCCCGGGTCCGTCCAGCGGGGGCTTAATGTGCAGGAGATGGAAATCTACCGCGCCCCCTTTGCGACGCCCAAGTCGCGCACCCCGACCTGGCGCCTTCCGAACGAGTTGCCGATTGCGGGCGAGCCGGCGGACGTCTGGCATACGCTGGACGAGGCACACGCCGCATTGCGGGCATCGGACTATCCGAAGGTGCTGTTTGCCGGCAACCCGGGCGCTCTCGTTTCGCCTGCCCATGCCGAAGCGTTTGCGGCTGGGCTCAGGAACTGCCGCTTGATCAAACTGAACTCGGGCCTGCACTACCTCCAGGAAGATGAACCCGACGCAATCGCTGCTGGCGTCTTAGATCTGATCGTGGGTGCCGAGCATTCTGCCGGTCATGGAACGGCTGAAGTCGAGCCCTGCCAGGGGATCACCATCACCTATTGCGGGCCGTGCGGATATGAGAGCCGCGCCACCCGGGCTGCCAGGAGCTTGACTGATGAACTCGGTCTTCCCGTGGAGTTGAACGCTGGCAAAGGGGGCGTATTCCAAGTCGCGGTTGCCGGTCAGGTCGTGACATCGAGGCGTAGGGGATACTTTCCCGACAACGCTGACATCGTGCGCGCGGTAAGAGAAGCTCTCCAAAGGCGTCGCGAGAACGATCGATAGCGGTCGCCTCAAAATCATAGCCGGAATTGGTGGAGACGGCCGTGGTCACGGTCGAAGGATGCGTCAGCTTTCCGGCGCGCGTCATTTGTTGGTCGGCCACGCCGCTTTGATCCACGAGCGGTCATGATCTGCCGCTACGCCGGTTCCCTGCGCTTGTGAAGGAACTTGGGCTCATGCGCGCGAGGCATTTCCGACCGACCGACGCCCAGGTTCGGATCAGATTTCCAGGTCGTCGATGATGCGGGAGAGCGTCGAGCGGCCAAGGGCACTCATGGCGGGGTTGGTGCCCCGGTAGTACCAGACCAAGCCCATTGCCTGCTGGAAGGCCCATGCCGCTCCGCGCTGCCACTCGACTTGGCTTGATCCAAGATGGGAACGCACGGCTTCGCGCCGACTGCTATCGAAGAGATGCCATGCGGCAACAAGATCCAAGGCCGGGTCGGCCGGTCCGAAACTGCCGCTGTCGAGCACACCAACAAGGCGGTCACCACGCACGAGGAGGTTGGCCGGAATAAGATCGCGGTGGCTCATAACGTCGAGACCGGACGGCGGCAGTTCACGCAGCCGAGCCCATATGCGACGGAGCCGAGACACGTCCAGGAGACCCTCGCTGTTCTTGAAACAGATCGACATCCAGTCGTCGTGGTCAGGAAGGCTGCCGCCCCTCCCTTGCCCATCAAAACGACGGCCATGCGTGTCCGCTGCTCGTAGCGACGCAATCAGTTTGGCAATGTCGAGTGCGAAGGTCGTAGAGGCAGCAAGCCCATCGTGCGTGGCAACGTCACCTTCTATCCAACTCTGCATTGCCCACGGCAACGGATAGAGCGGACCCGGTTGACCAATCCCGATCGGTCGAGGACAGGCAAACGGGGAATGCGCAGCAAACTCCGTCATGGCCGCGGCTTCGTTGCGTAGCATATTGGCGCACTCGACTGGCTCCATTGCGCGCAGGGGGAATCTTGCCGCTTCGATCCAATCCTGAAGATTGCATTGACCGTACCAATCGCGCCAAGCTGCACGATCCGCTCGTGGCGATACTCTGGGAACTGGTCGAAGATCATCTCGCGAACGATATCGGCATCGATATGGACCTGGTCCGAGTGCATCATGGTGCTGGCGTCTCCCTGCCAATTTTTCGCCGAATAAACCAGACAAGCGTCGAACCTGCGCGCCCATCGTGAGCGGCACCGCGGCCCAAAGCGCCTGCGTGATCCAGTCAAGCATCCTAGACGCTTGGAAGATGGTGGCCCACGCCCAACGCGATGAGGAGTGCCGCGCCAATTCGTTGCACGACCATCGCGGTCATGGCTTTCGCTGCATGGAAGTAGCCGACGCGATGGATTCCTGGCCAGCTCAGTTTCAGCTGTTAATAGCCGCCGCAAGATGCTCCACCGTTCTGAGGTAGTGCTCTCTCAGCAGAGCAGAGGCCTTCGCCGCGTCCCTGTCGAGCGTCGCTTGCGCGAGTGCGCTGTGCTCGGCCTGGACATCGCGGCCAACCGGCAGCGCGGACGCAAGCAGAACCGGAATGCGATAGCGCTCGGTCGCTGCATAGAGCCGTTCGAAGAATTCCAGCGTCCAGGGCGAATTGCAACCGGCCAGCAAGGCGCGGTGGAACGCGTGGTGCCGCTTTTCGAGGGTCCAGATATCGGCTTCGGGGCCCGTTCGCGCCGCCTGCACATTCAAGGCGTAGAGCGAGGACACGATGCCCGACGCCCAGGCGTCGTCGCCGTTCTTGATTGATGCCTTGAGCGCTTCCGTCTCGATGACGATGCGCAGTGACGTGGCGTCGTGCAGCTCGTCGAGCGACAACGGCGCTACACGGAAGCCGCGCAGCGATTCGGCCGTCACCAGGCATTCGGCCTGGAGGCGGTTCAGTGCCTCGCGCAGAGGCGAGAAGCCCATGCCGTAGCGCTCGCCCAGGTCGGCAAGTCGCAACGGTCGGCCAGGCGGAAGTTCGCCGCGTATGATGTCGTGGCGCAGGGCATCGTAGGCTTTTTCGGCAAGCGTCATTCAGGTTTCCTCGCCCGTACAGCCTTACCTTATAGAGTAACGCGTCGGCAATTTCATTTATTTTCGAAAATTTCTGTTGCAATCGAAAATCCTAGACGTCATGCTAGACTAACGGGCTACAAGCAGGAGGATCCCATGGCACAGGAGCGCGAAAACCATCGCGAGGATGTCGTCGGCCGGGCGAACGTCGAGGACACGCCGGAATTGCTTGCCTATTACGACGAGCTGGCGCGCCACAAGGCAGGCGCGCTGTGGACCGTCGCCAACAAGATCGAGCCCTGGGAGCCGAAGTCGCAGTCGGTGCCGGTGGTCTGGCGCTATCGCGACCTGCGCGCGCATGTCCTTCGCTCGGTCGAACTTGTCACACCGGAAAAGGCCGGACGGCGGGTGGTCTATCTGAACAATCCGGGGCGCACCGACGTGGCCGCCGCGGTCGGCTGGATCTATGGTGGGCTGCAGGTGATGAATCCTGGCGAGGTCGCGTCGGCCCACCGCCACTCGGCCTCGGCAATCCGCTTCATCATGGAGGGTTCGGGCGCCTATACGGTGGTGGACGGACACAAAATGACGCTCGGCGCGAACGACTTCGTGCTGACGCCCAACGGCACTTGGCACGAGCACGGCGTGGAGGCGACCGGCTCACCCTGCATCTGGCAGGACGGCCTGGACATCCCTTTCGTCAACGCCATGGAAGCCAATTTCTATGAGGTCCATCCAGATCTCAGCCAGGCGGTCGGTTACG
Source organism: Mesorhizobium sp. M4B.F.Ca.ET.058.02.1.1 (assembly GCF_003952505.1). NCBI lineage: Bacteria > Pseudomonadati > Pseudomonadota > Alphaproteobacteria > Hyphomicrobiales > Phyllobacteriaceae > Mesorhizobium > Mesorhizobium sp. M4B.F.Ca.ET.058.02.1.1. Next base: position 2,708,915 of record NZ_CP034450.1, read on the forward strand.
CGGTCGACGACATGACCAAGACCTGGGGAAATGCAGGTCTCAGGCCGATGGGCGAGAACTGGGCCAAGGGCTACAGCCCAATGTTCAAATACGAATGGGCGCCGACCTACGAAGCGCTGACGAGATACGCGGGTTGCACCGATGGCTCGCCCTTCGACGGCGTGCTGATGGAGTATGTGAACCCGGTGACGAACGGCCCGGTCATGCAGACGCTCGGCGCATCGATGCAGATGCTGCGTCCCGGCGAGCACACAAAGGCGCACCGGCACACGGGCAGCGGCCTCTACCATGTGGCGAAGGGCAACGGTCATTCGATCATCAACGGCCGCCGCTACGATTGGCAGGAGCACGACATCTTCTGCGTGCCTTCCTGGGCCTGGCACGAGCATGCCAACGGCTCGGATCGCGAGGCCGCCTGCCTGTTCTGCCTGTCCGACCTGCCGGTGATGCGGGCGCTCGGGCTCTACCGCGAGCAGGCATTCGGCGACAATGGCGGCCTGCAGCCGCTCCTTTGAAGGAAAGATCATGAAACTTGTGACCTATCGCGCCTCGGTCGAAGCGGCGGCAAGGCTCGGCGTCCTCGTCGACAATTTGGTGGTGGATGTGGGGGCGCTCGCCACGGCGCAAGGCACGATCCTGCCCGACACCATGCTCGGCCTGATCGATGCCGGGCGCGGCGGACTGGAGACGCTTCGCGACTGCCTCGGCAGGGCAGCGGGGCGCTTCCCGGCCGGAACCGCCACCGCGGTGGACAATGTAAGGCTGCTGGCGCCCATTCCCCGACCGCGCAAGAACATCTTCGGCATCGGCCTGAACTATATCGAGCATGTCGCGGAGAGCGCGAAGTCGCTCGACACGTCAAAAGACCTGCCGAAGCAGCCGGTCGTCTTCTCGAAGCCGCCGACCACGGTGATCGGGCCTGGCGACGGCATCGAGCACAACAAGAAGATGACGCAGCAGCTCGATTGGGAGGTGGAACTTGCCGTCATCATCGGCACCACCGCCCGCCGCGTGCGCAAGGAGGACGCGCTAAGCCACGTCTTCGGCTATTCGGTGATGATCGACGTTTCGGCGCGCGACAACCGGCGCGCCGGTCAATGGATCTTCTCCAAGGGTCAGGACACGTACGCGCCGTTCGGGCCGTGCATCGTGACGGCCGACGAGATCCCGGACCCGCAGGTGCTCGACCTGTGGCTGACGCTCAACGGGGTCGAGAAACAGCGGTCCAACACCCGCCACATGCTGTTCAAGGTCGATCACCTGATCGCCGACATCTCGTCGGCGATCACGCTGGAGCCCGGCGACATCATCGCCAGCGGCACGCCGGAAGGTGTCGGCGCCGGGCGTGATCCACAGGAATGGATGTGGCCAGGCGACGTGGTCGTGGCCTCGGTCGAAGGGATCGGCACGCTGCGACACCCCGTGGTGGACGCGACGCCCGAGTAGACACGTGCCCACGCCGTTCAAGACAGCCGTCGTGCGGTTGGTCCCGGATCTGAGCGATCAGAAGGCCTCTGGCGTCCAAGACAGCCCGCCTGGTGGCTCGATGAGAGCAGGAGAGTTGCCATGCTGAAGCTACCAAAGTTCGTTGCCGCGGCGGTGCAAGCCGCACCCGTTTTTCTCGATACGCCGGCGACGATCGAGAAGGCCGTCTCCCTGATCCGCGAGGCAAGGGCCAACGGCGCGGATCTCATCGCCTTCCCGGAGGTGTTCATCCCGGCCTATCCGTACTGGAGCTGGATCACCGATCCGGTGACCGGCGGAGCCTGGTTCGACAAACTGGCGCGCGCCGCCATTACCGAGCCCGGTCCGGAAGTCGAAATCCTGCGCAGTGCGGCACGCGAAGCCGGCATCCACGTCGTGATCGGCATCAACGAGCGCAGCACGAGTTCGATTGGAACTCTCTACAACACCCTTTTGACCATCGGCCCGGATGGAACGCTGCTTGGCAAGCACCGCAAATTGATGCCGACCTGGGCCGAAAAGTTGACCTGGGCGCCCGGCGATGGAGCCGGCCTGAAAGTCCACGACACTGCAATCGGGCCACTCGGCGCGCTTGCTTGCGGCGAGAACACGAACACCCTTGCGCGCTTCACCCTTCTCGCCCAAGGCGAACTGGTTCACGTCGCCAGCTACATTTCGCTGCCCGTTGCGCCGCCCGACTACGACATGGCGGAGGCCATAAAGCTGCGCGCCATGGCCCACTCGTTCGAAGGCAAGGTGTTTACGATCGTTTCCTGTTCGACCGTCTCGGAAGAAATCATAGCCGCAATGGAAGGTGTCGTTCCGGATGCAAGGGCGCGCCTGCAGCGCAAGTCCAGCGCCTTCTCTGGGGTGATCGGCCCGGACGGACGCGTGGTTGGCGAGCCGCTGATCGACGAAGAAGGAATCGTTTACGCCGAGATTGATCTCGGACGCTGCATCCAGCCGAAGCAGATGCATGACATAGTCGGCCACTACAACCGGTTCGACGTTTTCGACCTGCGGGTAAGCCGCCGCAGGCTGGAACCGATTTCCCTGACCGAAAGGGTGCAGACCTTCGACAGCGACGACGCCGGCTTGATCGAAACGGCACAGCCAGGCCCATTCGGCATAAGCCGAAGCCTACCAGTTACAGCAGTCAGACGGAGCGGATCCAGCATGGCAAGCACTTTTCGCATCGGGCAGATCGTGCCTTCCTCCAACACCACAATGGAGACGGAAATCCCGGCGATTTTCCGCACGAGGGAAATATTCCTGCCTGAACGTTTCACTTTCCATTCCAGCCGGATGCGGATGAAGAAGGTGGTCAAGGAAGAGCTCGAGGCCATGAATCGTGACAGCGACCGCTGCGCGATCGAGCTTTCCGACGCGCGCGTCGACGTCCTCGGCTATGCCTGTCTGGTCGCGATCATGAGCATGGGCAAGGGTTATCACCGCACCTCGGAAGCGCGGCTGCATATGCGCACAGCGGAGAACGGCGCTCCTGCTCCAGTTGTCACGAGTGCAGGTGCGCTCGTCGACGGCCTCAAGGTGCTCGGGGCGAAGAAGATCTCGGTGATATGCCCTTACATGAAGCCGCTTACCCAGCTGGTGGTCGACTACATTGAGCATGAGGGAATAGCGGTGAAGGACTTCGTCGCCCTCGAAATTCCCGACAACCTCGAAGTCGGCAGGCACGATCCGAACAACCTGCTCGATATCTACAAGAGGGTCGACACAACCGGGATCGACGCGTTTGTTGCGTCCGCCTGCGTGCAGATGCCTTCCTTACCGGTGATCGACGAACTCCAGAAGGCGCTGGGCCTTCCCGTTGTCAGTGCCTCTGTCTGTACCAGCTATCAGATGATGTCACGGCTTGGACTGCTCGCCGCGTCACCCGGCGCCGGGGAACTGCTCTCCGGCAGGTATTGAGAGCGCAGGTTCAGTCTAGGCCCCTGGATCTAAGATAGACCCCGGTTACCAGTCGGCAATGCAGTCCGGATTTCCGCGATGCCCGTCCCACCGCCTGACCGCGTTGGTTAGCCCGGATTCCTGTGACACGTCATTATTCTCGAAAAAAGAAGAATCTTCGAAAATTTCATTGACAGGCTTATGCGAACGTGAAAACTTAACTGACAAGTAAAGAAATCCGAAACAAGCCGGATCGTCAATGGGAGTTTAACGATGCTGCAAGAGCGCATCGAAGGACGGTGGCTGGACTGCTTCCGCCGCGTCTTCGTGCTAAATGCTATCGGCAAAGGGACAAGGGTGGCGATCCTGTCTGAGACGCAGTCGCGTCCGGTGCTGGTCCACCTGTCGGAACTCGCCCTGCACGATCTCGGTGCCGAATTCTGCATGATCCAGATGCCGACGCCGCGCCAAACGGCGCCGGTGCCGGTGAAGTCCACCGGCACGTCCTGGGCGATCCAGGGCAACCGCGCCGTGATCGAGGCGCTGAAGCTCTGCGAGGTGATCGTCGACTGCACGGTCGAGGGGCTGATCCATGCCCCGGAATGGCCCGAGATCGAGGCGGCAGGACGAACCCGCCTCCTGGTCGTCACGAACGAACATCCTGAAATTCTCGAGCGCACCGAGCCGACGGCCGAACTCGGCCCGAAGGTGGCGCTCGGCGTGCAGATGCTGCGCGAGGCGGGCGAGATGCGCGTCACCTCGCCGGCCGGTACCGATCTCGTCATCGATCTGCGCAACGCACCCTGCGGCGGTACGCCGGGCTTCGGCACCACGCCCGGCGCGGTGGCGCACTGGCCGGGCGGGCTTTGCCTCGCCTTTCCCGGAAAGAACTGCGTCAACGGCCGGATCGTCATGGACGTGGGCGACATGAACCTTACGTTCAAGACGACGCTCACCAGCCGCATCGACTTCACCATCGAGGACGACTTCGTCACCGCCATCAACGGCGACGGCGTCGATGCCATCCATTTTCGCGAATACATGGAAGCCTGGAACGACCGCAACGCCTACGGCATGAGCCATGTCGGCTGGGGTATGCATCCGCGCGCCCGCTGGGTCTCGGCCGCCATGTACGACAAGCGTGACATGCAGGCGGTGGAGTTCCGCGCGCTGGCGGGATCGTTCCTGTGGTCTACAGGCGCCAACCAGTATGCCGGCCGCTATACGCTCGGTCATTTCGACCTGCCGATGCGCAACTGCACGATAACTCTGGACGGGAACGTCGTCGTCAAGGACGGCCTCCTGCAAGGCGAACTGGCGTCCTGACGCCCCTCGGAGAAGACCATGAGCGACATTGCCGATTACTACGACCTCTCCCGCATCCGCCCGCAGGTGCAAGCCAAGCTGCGGCTGGTCAACGAGCTTGGCCGCGATAAATTCGCGTCGCGCGCCAAGGGGATCGACGATGACGCCTCCTTCCCGGTCGAGAACTACAAGGATTTGGCGGCTGACGGCTTTCTCGGGCTCTGCATCCCGGAGGAATTCGGTGGCTGGGGCTTCTCGATGTTCGAGTATGCCATGGTCGGCGCCGAGATCGGCAAATACTGCGGCGCCACCGCACTGACCTTCAACATGCACAACTCGTCCATGGCTTGGTCGCGTTTCATGTTCGATATGCCGAACCTGACGCCCCAGGAGAAGGCGGCATTCGCGCCGCTGCGCGAGCGCCAGTTCCGCCGCGCCATCGCCGAAAAGGCGATCTATTCGCAGCCTATCTCCGAGGGTGGCCAGAACTGGACCTCGAAGCCGAACCAGACGCAGTGCCGCAAGGTCGACGGCGGCTGGAAGATCAACGGCTTCAAGAAATTCGCCTCGCTGGCCGGCTATTGCGACTACTACACCATCGTTTGCACCGAGGTGTTCGAGGGCCGGGAGCCGCGCCACGAGGACACCATGCTGTTCGTCGTCCACAAGGATGCGCCGGGCCTCAGCGTCAAGGGCGACTGGGATCCGCTCGGCATGCGCGGCACCAACAGCCGCGACCTCATCCTCAAGGACGTCTTCGTCACCGAATTGGACCTGTTGATGCCGCGGGGCATCTTCGGCAAGACGCTGCCCAACTGGCCTCACATGATGGTGACCCTTTCGCCCACCTATATGGGTGTCGCGCAGGGCGCCTTCGACTTCATGGTCGACTATCTCAAGGGCAAGGTGCCCGGCCAGCCACCGATAGATCGGCGCATGTATGCGACCAAGCGTATCGCGGTGGGCAAGATGTACGCCCGGCTGGCGAACATGCGCGCGCTGTGGTGGCAGGCTTTCGGCGAGTCGAAAGGCTTTCCGACCAAGGGCGAGGTGCTGCGCATGTACGCCGCGCAATACAACGTCATGGAAGGCGCGGCCGAGATGACGTCGATGGCCATCCGCACCTGCGGCGGCCAGTCGATGCTGAAATCGCTGCCGCTGGAGCGTATGTACCGAGACAGCCGTTGCGGCGCGCTGATGCTGCCCTTCACATCCGAGATCATGGAGGACTACCTCTCGGTACTGGCGCTCTACGAGATGGACGAGATCGACTCCGCCCCTGGCGATGAAGGCGGCGCCCGTATGTCGCTGTGGCGCGGCGAGCACGGCGCCGCGCGGTCGGCCCGGTAGACGCCAATGGCGCGCGAAACGGTCGAGGTCGTCGGCGTCTCAGCCGCCTCGCCGGAGGCGGTGTGGTCCGTCGTTTCGGATTTCTGCGGACAATGGCACCCGGCCATCGCCACCATCTACGCCGAGCACGACGCACGCGGCACGCTGGTCCGCGCCTTTACCGCCCATGGGGAGGGTACCGTCTATCGCGAGCAACTCACCTGGCTGAGCGACAGCGACCGCACGCTTGCCTACACACATCTCGAAGGCATTGCCGGTGCGCAATCCTATGACGGCCGCATTGCCATTGGCGCCGGCGATCATGGCGGCAGCACGCTGCGCTGGAGCGCGCGGGTCGAAGCCGCGTCGCCGCGTCTGCAGGCGATTTGCGAGGGCACGAAGGCGATCTTCGAAGCGGGCATCGCCGCCCTGTCGGAGACAACGCTCGCTACCGACGCGGCGGAGCAGCCAAGGCCCCTGCCCGCCTCTGCCGCCACGCGGGACATAGTCATCGATGGCGAGCCTCGCCTCGCGCTAACGACGACGGATAGCGACGGGCCGCTCTGCCTGTTCCTGCACGGCATCGGCGGCTCGCGCGGCAACTGGCTGCCGCAACTCGCGGCCGCAGGCGGCGTTATGCGCGCGGCGGCACTCGACTTGCGCGGCTACGGCGACAGCGCGCTCGGGCGAATGCAGTCGACCGTAGGGGACTACTGCGACGACATCCTGCGCGTGAAGGAAGAACTTGGCGCCGATCGGCTGGTGCTGGTCGGCCTCTCCCTGGGCTCGTGGATCGCCACCTCCTTCGCCATGCGCCACCCGGAGATGCTGGCGGGGCTGGTCCTTTCGGGTGGCTGCACCGGCATGTCGGAGGCAAGCCTCGAGGAGCGTGAGACCTTCCGTGTCAGCCGCAAGGTGCCGCTGGATGCCGGCCAGACGCCGGCCGATTTCGCTCCCACGGTGGTGGAAGTGCTGGCGGGGCCGAACGCCTCCGACGCGGTGAAGGAACAGCTCTTCCGGTCGATGGCGGCGATCCCGTCCGCCACCTATCGCGACGCGCTCGTCTGCTTCACCAATCCCTCCGAGCGTTTCGATTTCTCGCGCCTGACCATGCCGGTGTTGATGATGACGGGCGAGCACGACCGGCTGGCGTCGCCATCGGAGATCCGCGGCGTTGCCGGACGAATACTCGACCAGGCCTTTCGGCCAGACATCCGCTACGAGACCATCGCGGATGCCGGCCATGTCTGCAATGTCGAGCAGCCCGCAGCCTACAGCCGCATCCTGCTGGACTTCCTGAGGAAACTGCCGCGATGACCGCCTTGTCCCGCCGACAGCAAAACAAAATCGAGCGCGAGCGGCGCATCCTGGAAGCCGCGCTGAAGGTCTTTTCCGAAATGGGCTATTCCGGCGCCAACATGGATGCCGTCGCTCTCGAGGCGAACTTGTCGAAGCCGACGCTTTACCAGTACTTCCAGTCCAAGGAGGCGCTGTTCTCGGCCATGATGCTTGGCGAGCGCGACCAGATGCTGGCGGTCTTCGAACATCCTTCCGATCGCGGCATGGTGGCGGACCTGCTGGAATTCTCATGGGACTACGCCGACACCGTGCTGCGTCCGGACCTCCTGTCGCTGGCAAGGCTCATCATCGGCGAGGTGCAACGCTTTCCGGAGATCGGCCGCGCCTATCAGGAGGTGGGGCCGGACCGCCTGCTGCGCGGCATCATGGATTATCTGGAAGGCCAGCGACGCGCCGGCCGGCTGGCCTTCGACGACGCCGAACTCGCCGCGCAGGATCTATGGGGCCTGATCCTGTCGGCGCCGCGCACGCAGGCCCTCTACATGCCGGACCACTCTCCCTCGCGCGCCGAGATCGCTCGTTATCTGCACAACGGCCTCAAGGTATTCCTCAAGGCCTATTCGACACAGCCCGAGACCGATCTCGCCGAACTCGCACGACTTATCGGCGCCCATTCCCTCAATCAGGTGCAACATGACGCTTGACGATTACCTGGCCGACCAGGCCAGCCGCTTTGCCACGGTCGCGATGACCGACACCAACGGGCTGCTGCGCGGGCAGATGGTCTCGGCCAACAGCCTCAAGGGCATTGCCAAGAACGGCATGGGCATGGCCCCCGCGCAACTGGCGCTGGACCCGACCGATGCGATGCTCATCATTCCTGGCGTCAATGACGATAAGGGTGATTTCCACGATGACCCGTTGCAGCTCGATCCCGGTTCCGCCCGCCGCCTGCCGTGGTCGAAGGCCGGGCATGACCTGCTGGTGCTGTCGAACTACACCGGCGCTTCAGCGCAGATATGCCCCCGCGCGATCCTGAAATCCGTTCTTGCCCGTGCCGGCGAAGCGGGGCTGGTGCCGAAATACGGAATGGAGCTGGAATACACGCTGTTCGACGAGACGCCGGAGAGCGCGAAGGCCAAGGGCTACCGCAATCTGAAAACCGCGACGGCGCATGCAAGCCACGACCTGATCCTTTACCAGGTCGTCCAGACCGAGTGGTACGAGGCCGTGGCCGCCATGTGCGAGCCGCTGAGGATCGACCTCGCCAAGATGCACGAGGAGATCGGCGCTGGTTTCATGGAGGCTTGCATCGGCGCCGGCGAAGGCCTGGAGCCGGCCGACCAGCTGGTTCTCCTGAAGAACTTCATCCGCGCGCTGGCGCTGCGGCAGGGCCGGTCGGTCACCTTCATGCCGCGCTGGAACGAAAAGGCGGATAGCCAGTCGATCCACCTGCACATCAGCCTGAAGGACAAGACAGGCAGATCGCTGTTCTGGGACGCGAAGGAGAAGAACGGCGTCAGCCGCACTTTCCGCCACTTCCTCGGCGGCCTGCAGGCCTATGTCGGCGACACGACGCTGGTCTTCCAGCCGACGGTGAACAGCTACCGGCGTTTCGCCCCCGGCACCTTCGCGCCACCCGGCCTGACATGGGGTTTCGAAAACCGCACCACCTGCTTTCGCCTCGTCGGTCACGACGCGGGGTCCCTGCGGGTGGAAAATCGCCTGCCCGGTGCAGACTCCAATCCCTACCTCTCCGCCGCCGCAACCATCGCGGCCGGGGTTGCTGGCGTCATCGGTGAGATCGAGCCTAATCCCGAAACCATCGGCTCGGGTTATGCGCAGCAACCCGCCCGCGACTTCGCCCGCTCGATGCCGGAGGCGATCGACCGGCTGCGCGGCTCCGCCTTCGCCAAGGACTGGCTGGGCGCACGCTTTGTCGAGGCGTTCACGGCCACCCGCGAAAGCCAGCACAACGAGTTCCGCCGCAAGGTTCCGGACGTCGAACTGGAACGCTTCTTCGACCTGGGGTGAATGACCATGGATACCGATCTGCGCGCCCGTTTCATCGAAGGCATGAGCCGCGTGGCCGCCGCCGTCACCGTGGTGACCACGGACGGCGAGGCAGGTCGTTTCGGTGTGACCGTTTCATCGATGACGTCAGTGTCCGCCGATACCAGCCGGCCTTCATTGCTGATCAGCGTCCATCACCTCAGCCCGGCATGCGAGGCGATCAAGAAGAACAGGCGGTTCTGCGCCAATGTGCTCAGCGGCAACCAGAGTTTCGTCTCGGATCTCTTCTCCGGCCGCCTCAAGCATTTGAACCAGGACCGGTTCGACGCGATCGCCTGGCATCCCGGCGTGACTGGCGCGCCGATCATCGATGGCGCCGTCGTTTCCCTCGACTGCGAACTCAAGACGGCGCTGATGTGGGGAACCCATTTCCTCTTTATCGGCGAGGCCGGGACCATCGACCTTTCGGCGCAGCGCTCGCCGCTGGTCTATGGCAATCGCGGCTATCGGCGCGCCATCCCGATCGCGCCGGATGACCATCGGCCGCCACACCCGGAGAACCATCTCAGCATCGGCTTCTTCATCACGCTTGGACCGCAATTCGTGCCGGGCCTCGTCGCCGGCTTCGCCAGCCAGCAGCCGGATGTCGACATCCGCCTTCTGGAAGCCGACCATGACGATCTCATCGAGCAGATGCGCGCCGGCAGGATTGAGGCAGCGATCACTTTCGGGGCGGTGAACGAACCTGACCTCGATGCCGAACTTGTCTGCCCTCCGGCTCCGCATGTGCTGTTGAACGCCACCCACGCGCTGGCCGGCAGATTCAGTCTGCGGCTCAGCGATTTGGCTGATCTGCCCATGATCCTGCTGGATTATCCCTCGGTGCGCTCGGCCACGGACACCCTGTTCAAGCGCGGCGGGCTGCAGCCGCACATCCGCTTCCAGTCGCCTTCCTTCGCCATGGTGCGCGGCCTGGTCGCGCAGGGTCTTGGGTATTCGATCGTCCCGCAGGCGCCGCAGGCCAGGACCGCGCCCGACGGCAAGGAGATCCTCGCCATACCGCTGGACGAGGACTTCCCGGAAGGAGCGGTCGTGGCGATTACGCCACGCGGCAACGGCCGCAGCGAATGGGTCGGGCAGTTTCTGGCCAAATGCCGGGGGTCCTTCGGGCATGCCGCCAACGGAGGGGGATGACGGCCGGACGAAACGGCCGAGCCGTAACAGACACCAACAAACAATGGACCGGTCAATCGGCCATGGGGAACAGAGAGGGAGAACGACAGAAATGAGTACCGCAGGAAGCAATCAACTTCGCAGGAATTCGCTAGGCCTGATCGCCGTGACCTTCATGGTGATCTCGGCGGCGGCTCCGCTGACCGGCGTAGCCGGCGCGATGCCGCTGGCGTTCATGCTTGGCAATGGCGCCGGTATTCCAGCGACCTTCATTTTCGTGACGCTGGTGATGCTCGCCTTTTCGGCCGGTTACGTGGCCATGTCGCGGCATGTCACGAATGCCGGCGCCTTCTACGCCTATGCCGCGCGCGGTCTCGGCGGGCGCTCCGCCGGCGCCGTGGCGGTCGTCGCGCTGGTCGCCTACAACGCCATGCAGTTCGGACTGATCGGTCTGCTGGGTGGCATCGCCTCCGGTGTCTTCAGCGAGCTCGGACTGGTCCTGCCCTGGTGGGGATGGAGCCTGATCGCCGTCGTCCTGGTCGCCATTTTGGGCTACCGTCAGGTTGATCTGTCGGCAAAGGTCCTGGTCGTTGCCGTCGCGCTCGAATATCTGATTGTCCTGATTGTCGACTTTGCAATTCTCGGCAAGGGCGGCGCCAATGGGCTGGCGCTGAATATCTTCGACCCGAATGCGATGTTTTCGGGTTCGCTGACCGCTGCGATCCTGTTTTGCCTGGGCTCCTTCATCGGCTTCGAAGCAACCACGATCTATGCCGAGGAAGCCCGAGACCCGGAAAGCACCATTCCGCGCGCCACTTATCTTTCGGTGCTGATGATCGGCATATTCTTCGTGTTCACCACCTGGCTGATGATCGTTGGCATAGGTGCCGACAAACTGGTCCCGACCATCCAGGGCTATGGCGATCCTTCAGCGCTCTTCTTCGATCTGGCCGGGCGCTATGTCGGCGGGCCGATACCGACGATTGCCGGCATCTTGCTCGTATCGAGCCTCTTTGCCGCGTTGTCGGCCTTCCACAACTACATCGCCCGATACAGCTACGTGGCAGGACGCGAAGGCCTGTTGCCCGCCGCCTTCGGGCGCACCCATGCAGATCACCAGAGCCCCCACATCGGTTCGGTCGTGCAGACGATCGGCGCCCTGATCGTGCTGGCGATCTTTGCCGGCCTCGGGCTCGATCCGGTGCTCAACATGTTCACCTGGATCAGCCAGGTCGGCACGCTCGGCGTGCTCGGCATGATGACCGTCACCTCGCTTTCGGTGATCGTCTTCTTCCGCAACAAGCAGGCTGGCGCGCCGGCGCTGTCGACTGTGGTCCTGCCTGCCTTGTCGGGGCTGATCATGGCGGCCCTGTTCGTCTACATCTTCCTGCATTTTGGCGACCTCACCGGCACCACCGGCGGCGCGCTCGGGCTCATCCTGCCGGCATTGATCCCGGCCGCCGCCGTGGTCGGATATGGGCTGTCGCTGCGACTGGAGAGGGCAGATCCGGCCCGCTTCGCCCGCATGGGTGAAAATCAGGCCTGATATTGCCTATGCGGAAGCGTGCGTGGTCGCGCTTCCGCCAGCAAACGGAAGTGATATCAGCGCCAAACATTTTAAGCTTTAAACAACTGGACTCCTGTGCCACCGTCGGCTGGTCGTTTCCATTGCACATTTCACGACGGGTGGAGGTTTGCGAATGCTTGGTCGGTCTGCACATGTCGATACGTTCGCGCGTGACAATCTTCCGCCCGGCGATCAATGGCCGGACCTTCCGCTCGATGGGTTCGACTATCCGGAGCATCTGAATGCCGCGGTCGAGCTTACCGATCGGCAGGTCGAGCGCGGCTTCGGTGATCATGTCGCGCTGATCGGCAACGGTCGCCGCAGGACCTACAAGGAACTGTCCGACTGGACCAACCGCCTGGCGCACGCGCTCGTAGAGAACTACGGCCTGCGGCCGGGCAACCGCGTACTGATCCGCTCAGCCAACAACCCGGCAATGGTGGCGTGCTGGCTGGCCGCCACCAAGGCAGGCGCGGTCGTGGTCAACACCATGCCGATGCTGCGATCAGGCGAACTGTCACAGATCGTGGACAAGGCCGAGATCACGCTTGCGTTATGCGATACGCGGCTGATGGACGAGATGGTGGCTTGCGCCAAGGACAGCCGCTTCCTCAAGCAGGTCGTCGGCTTCGATGGCACGGCCAATCACGACGCAGAACTCGACCGCGCGGCGCTCGACAAGCCGGTCGTCTTCGATGCGGTGGAGACCGGCCGCGACGACGTGGCCCTGCTTGGGTTCACCTCGGGCACCACCGGCTCGCCGAAGGCGACGATGCATTTTCATCGGGACCTGCTGATCATCGCCGACGGTTATGCGCGCGACGTGCTGCAGGTCACGACCGAGGACATTTTCGTCGGCTCGCCGCCGATCGCCTTCACCTTCGGCCTTGGCGGACTTGCCATTTTCCCGCTCCGCTTCGGCGCCACGGCGACGCTGCTGGAGCACGCCTCTCCGGCCAACATGATCGAGATCATCGAGAAATATGGCGCGACCATCGTATTCACGGCTCCGACGGCCTACAGGGCGATGATCGCCGCGCTCGATGAAGGGGCCAATCTTTCGTCGCTGCGGATCGCGGTCTCTGCCGGTGAAACCCTTCCCGCGCCGGTGTTCGAGGCCTGGGTGCAACGGACCGGTAAGCCGATTGTGGACGGCATCGGCGCAACCGAGATGCTGCATATCTTCATTTCCAACCGGCTGGACGATCTCGCGCCGGGCAGGACCGGGCATCCGGTTGCCGGCTACGAGGCCCGGATCGTCGATGCCGATATGAACGAGTTGCCGCGTGGCGAGGTCGGCCGGCTTGCCGTCCGTGGCCCGACGGGATGCCGGTACCTGAATGATCCCCGGCAGAAGGACTATGTGCGCGACGGCTGGAACCTGACCGGAGATTCATTCATCCAGGACGAAGACGGCTATTTCCATTTCGCCGCCCGATCGGACGACATGATAGTCTCCGCTGGCTACAACATCGCGGGTCCCGAAGTTGAGGCGGCGTTGCTTTGTCACCCCGATGTCAGGGAATGCGCGGTCATCGGCATACCGGACGTGGATCGGGGGCAGATCGTCGAGGCACATGTCGTCCTGAGCGATGGGATCGAGCCTGGCGAACTGGAACGAAAGCTCCTGCAGGACCATGTCAAAGCCACCATCGCCCCTTATAAATATCCGCGATCGATCAAGTTCACCGACGCGCTTCCCAAGACCCAGACCGGTAAGATCCAGCGGTTCAGGTTGAAGGTAAAACAATAGTCGGCAAGGATGATGCATGCGATGCGGTGTTCGTAGAGGCTTTGCCGATTTGCGCGCCTTGGTACGCCAAAGCCCCCTGCGACAAGGTCACGGGACCAAAACGCCAATCACAGCGGCACAGTCCCCCGCTTTGACCAAGCCCGGAAAGTGACGTGCGGCCAGCAGGCCCGACAGTCTCGCCTTGATTTCCCGGGGCGCGTTGCCGGTGCGGCCGGTTGAATGAACGCGCGCCACGACCTGACCCTCTTCAACCGTCTCCCCGAGATCGACCATGGTCTCGATCATGCCGTCGTCTTCGGCAAAGGCAAAGCAATCGCCGGACGGCATATCGAGCCATTGTGTTTGAGTCTTCTCGACCGCACCATCGACGATACCGGCATGGCGAAGCACATTGACCACACCCCGACGCGCGATGCGCACGGTTTCGGCGCGAGACGTGCCGCCGCCGCCGAGCTCGGTGGTGACGAACACCTTGCCCATCGCCTCGGCGGCCGTATCGTACATGCCGACCGCATCGATCTCCGTCATGCGCATCGAGAAGGGCGCGGAAAAGGCCTCGACGGCCGCGAAAGCCTTCTCCTCCTGCGCCTTGTCGGGAAGCGTGTGGGCGGCGCAGAACGGCACGAAGTCGAGCGTCTTGCCGCCCGAGTGGAAATCGAAGACGATGTCCGCGCGGGGAAGCAGATCGCGTTGAAAATAGTCGGCGATCTTCTCCGTCACCGTGCCATCGGGCCGGCCAGGGAAGCTACGGTTCATGTTGCCCTTGTCGATCGGCGAAGTCCGCGTGCCGGCGCGGAAGGCCGGATAGTTCATTGCCGGCACGATGATCACGGTACCGGCGACGTCCTTCGGATCGAGCGTGCGGGCAAGATCGTAGAGCGCCAGCGGCCCCTCATACTCGTCGCCGTGATTGCCGCCGGTGAGAAGCGCCGTCGGTCCCTTGCCGTTGCGGATGACACAGACCGGGATCATCACCGAGCCCCAGGCGGAATCGTCGCGGCTGTAGGGCAGGCGCAGGAAGCCGTGCTGGACGCCGTCCTTGTCGAAATCGACGGTCGGGGCGATCGGTGAGGGACGCAAGGCCGGCATCGGGATCAATCCTTCGCGACCAGCTTGCGCGGCACATTGGCCAGGCACTCGACGCCGGTCTCGGTGATCAGGATGGATTCGGTGATCTCTAGCCCCATCGTCTCCAGCCATAGGCCGGTCATGAAATGGAAGGTCATGCCGGGCTGGAGCTCGGTGCGGTCGCCGGGGCGCAGGCTCATGGTGCGCTCGCCCCAGTCCGGCGGATAGGAGATGCCGATCGGGTAGCCGGTTCGGTTGTCCTTGACGATGCCGTACTTCTTCAAGACGGCGAAAAAGGCATTGGCGATGTCTTCGCAGGTGTTGCCCGGCTTTGCGGCGGCAAGGCCTGCCTCCATGCCTTCCAGCGTCGCCTTCTCGGCATCGAGGAAGGCCTGCGTCGGCTTGCCGAGGAAGACGGTGCGCGACAGCGGACAATGGTAGCGGTTGTAGCAGCCGGCGATCTCGAAGAAGGTGCCCTCGCTGGCCTTCATCGGCCGGTCGTCCCAGGTCAGATGCGGCGCCGAGGCGTCGGCGCCCGACGGCAGCAGCGGCACGATCGCCGGATAGTCGCCGCCGATCCCATCGACGCCGCGGGTGCCGGCATCGTAGATCTCGGCGACCAGATCGCATTTGCGCATGCCGACCTCTATTCTGTCGACGATGCGCTGGTGCATGGCCTCGACGATGCGGGCGGCCCTGCGCATGTAGTCGATCTCGGTCGGGCTCTTTACCGCGCGCTGCCAGTTGACCAGCGCTGTCGCATCGACGAAGCGGGCGTTGGGCAGATGCTTCTGCAGGGCGGCGAAGGCGGCGGCCGAGAACCAGTAATTGTCCATCTCGACGCCGATGGTCAGCTTGCCCCAGCCGCGATCGGAAAGCACGCTGGACAAGAAGTCCATCGGGTGGCGCTCGGTCGACTGCACATAGTGGTCGGCGTAGCCGATGATGTTGTCGTGAGCGAGGTAGGCGGTACGCTTGGCGCCATTGGCGTCCTGGCCGCGGCCATACCAGACCGGCTCGCCCGAAGGCGGCACGATGACCGCCTGGTGGACATAGAACGACCAGCCGTCGTAACCCGTCAGCCAGGCCATGTTGGAGGGATCGCTGACGATCAGCAGATCGACCCCCTTGGCCGCCATGGCTTGCCTTGTCTTGGCGAGGCGATCCGCATATTCGCCGCGCGTGAATTTAAGGTTCGGCTGCATTGTTCTTGATCCTCGTTTGTTGGGCCTGGCGGCCGGTATCAGCTTTCGAAAATGGTGCCGGCATTGGCCGCTTGGGCGCGGTCACGGGCCAAGGTGGCGATCGCCGTGTCCTGCACGCCGGTGCCGGTGAGGTCGGCGATGGTGATGTCGCTGTCCGAGCGCCGGCCGTGCTTGTCGCCGGCGATGATCTGGCCGAGTTCGGTCACATCGGCGTCGGCCGTCATCACCCCTGTCGCGATGGCATGATGCAGTTCGCCGAGCCGTTTGGTTTGCCTGGCGCTGTCGGCAACATAGAGATCGGCCATGCGCAGGATCGCCGGCGCGATCTCGTTCTTGTGCTCGGCATCCGAGCCCATGGCGGTGATGTGCTGGCCGGCCACGACGAAGCCGGCCTTGATCAGCGGCTCGGTCGATGGCGTCGTTGTGACGATGATGTCGGCGCCGGCTGCCGCCTTCGCCGCGTCCGGTTCGGCGCGCACCAGGATGCCGAGCTTCTCGCGCAGGCTGGCGGCGGCCACCTCGGCCTTGGCGGCATCGCGCGCCCAGATGCGGGCCTCCTCGATTGGCCGCACCAGGCGCAGCGCCTCGAGCTGCAGCCCGGCCTGCAAACCAGCGCCGAAGATCGCCGCCACGGTAGAGTCTTCGCGCGATAGATGCTTGGCCGCGACCGCGCCTGCGGCGGCGGTGCGGATGTCCGTCAGATAGCCATTGTCGAGCAGCAGCGCCTCGACCACTCCGGTTTTCGCCGAGAGCAACACCATCATGCCGCCGCCGCTCGGCAGGCCGAGCTTCGGATTGTCGAAGAAGCCGGAGCTGATCTTGACGGCGAAGCCGTCGATGCCGGGCACATAGGCGGACTTAACGTCGACCTCGCCGTGATGTTCGGGAATGTCGAGACGCAGGATCGGCGGCATCGCCACCGGCAGGGTGGCAAGCGCGCGGAAGGCGTTCTCGACGCAGGCGGCGGTATCGAGATCCAGGGTCACAATGTTGCGCAGTTCGGCCTCGGTGAGGATCATCATCCGGCTCATGCGGCACGCTCCACGGTTGATGGCGCCTCGCCGCAGACGATCTTCCTGTGCAGCGCCATGTCGATGTTGCGGCCGGAAAGGATGAGCACGGCAGGCCCGGCCGTCTTGACCTTGCCGGCAAGCAGCGCTGCGATGCCGACGGCACCGGCGCCTTCGACGATTTCGCGCTCCTGCTCATAGGCATGACGGATGCCGGTGGCGATCTCGTCCTCGGAGAGCAGGATAACATCGTCGAGCAGGTTGCGGCACATTCCAAAGGTCAGCCGGTTGTCGAGCCCGATGCCGCCGCCGAGCGAATCCGCCAGCGTCGGCAGTTCCTCGACCTCGACGGGACGGCCGGCGTCGAGGCTCGCCTTCATCGCCGCGCCCCGCGCCATCGACACCCCGATGACCTTGGAGCCGGGGCTGACCCCCTTGACGGCGGCGGCGACGCCCGAAGCCAGCCCGCCGCCAGACAGCGGCACCAGCACGCTTGCGGCGTCCGGAACCTGCTCGATGATCTCCAGACCGAGCGTGCCCTGGCCGGCGATGATGTCGGCGTGGTCGAAGGGCGGCAGCATGACCAGGCCTTGTTCGGCGACCAGCCTGTCGACCTCGGTTTGCGCATCGTCCTGGCTGTTGCCGACGATGCGTATCTCGGCGCCGAGGCGGCGGATCGCGTCGAGCTTGTTCTCGGGCACCAGCCGCGACATGCAGATCACCGCGCGGATGGCTTCGAGCCTCGCCGCATGCGCGAGCGCCCGGCCATGATTGCCGGTTGAGGCGGCGACCACACCGCGCGTCTTATCCTCAGGGCTTAGTGAAGCGATCGCGTTCGAGGCGCCGCGCAATTTGAAGGCGCCAGTGGTCTGATGGTGCTCGAGCTTGAGGTGGATGGGTTGGCCGACGCGATCCGTAAGGCTTTGCGACTGCACGGTTGGCGTGCGCTCGACCTTGCCGGCGATTCGCTCTCGGGCGGCGCGGATGTCGGCGAGGGTGGTGGCGCTCGTCATCGGGCGACCCCTTCTGGCCTGCCGGCCATCTCCCCCTCAAGGGGGGAGATAAGCAGCTTTGGCGCTGGCGCTCTTCCTGTGACTTCAGCGATTGGCGAAAGCCGGGCCGCAGTTGATCTCCCCCCTTGAGGGGGAGATGGCCGGCAGGCCAGAGGGGGTCGCTCGTGAATGCGGGACATCATCTTACTGCACCAGCGACTTCGTCATCAGCCGGCCGAACTGAGGCCGCGCCGTGGCGTCGCCGCACAGTCTGAGGCAATTCCAGGCGCTGGCCTGGTTGCTGGTGACGACCGGGCGGCCGATCGCCCGTTCCATGCCGGCGACCGCGAGCGCCGAGCGCAGCGCAGTGCAGGACACGAACAGCGCGTCAGCCTCGGCATCGGTTGCCTTGCCGGCCAGTTCGACAAGCGCGGCCGGCGGGATGCGCGCCATCTCGCGGTCGTCCTCGAAGCCGAGGCAGGTGAAGCTCACGATCTCGAAGCCGCGCCCGGCGAAATAGGCCGCCATCGGCCGGCTGGTCTCGACCGTGTAGGGGGTGAGCATGCTGATCCGTTTCGCGCCCAGCGCCTTCAGCCCGCGCACACCGGCCATCGGCGGCGTCACCACGGCAACGCCGGGCCTGGCGGCCCGGATCGCCGCCTCGATCTCGGCGTCGCCGATCACCACCGAGGCCGAGGTGCAGGAATAGCAGACGGCGTCGAGCGGCTCGTCCGGCAGGATGAGCGCGGCGGCGGCCTCCAGCTCCGGCTGCATCCTGCGCAGGTTCTCCGGCGTGGTCGGGTTCTTGTAGGGGATGCGGGCGACGTAGACGCCGATCCGCTCGCTCGCCACCATGCGATGGAAATCCGGCTCGCTGGTGTGGTCGGTGGCAAGGATGATCAGGCCGACGCGCTTTGCCAGCGGGCGCGCATCGAGGGCCGGCCTTGTCGGCAACAGCCTGATTTCGGGCAGCGGTTTCATCAAGACTACCTTTCGATCTTGCCGTAGCGATGTTCCAGCCAGCGCAGCAGCACGACCGAGAAAAGGCTGATGATCAGGAAGAAGGCGCCAACCAGCGTCATTGGCTCGACGTAGCGGTAATAGGTGTTGGCGACGCTCTTGGCCTGGTTCATCAGCTCCAGCACGGTGATCGCCGAGAGCAGCGGCGTCTCCTTGAACATGGCGATGAAGTAATTGGCCAAGGCCGGGATCATCGGCGGGATGGCCTGCGGCAGGATGATGTGCGTCCAGGTCTGGCCGGCGCCGAGATTGCAGGCCTTGGCCGCTTCCCACTGGCCGCGCGGGACGTTGTCGATGCCGGCGCGGTAGACCTCCGCCGTATAGGTGCCGTAGTGCAGGCCGAGCCCGATGACGCCGGCCACCAGCGGCGGCAGCAGGATGCCGAAGTCGGGAAGCACGTAGAAGATGAAATAGAGCTGCACCAGCAGCGGTGTGCCGCGGATGAATTCGGCGAGGAAGCCGACGGTGCGCGACACGGCCCGGTTCGGCGAGCGCCGCGCCAGCGCGATGGCCAGTCCGACCATCGCCGCCAGCACCGAGCCGAGCAGCGTCGCCAGGATGGTAATCTTCACCCCCTGGATCAGAGTCGGCAGGATCTCCCTGACGAAGTTCCAGTCCCAATCCATCAGACGCGCACTCCGTCGATGCCGCGCGCCATGCGGCGTTCCAGCGAGCGCACGCCCCAGGAGATGGCGAGCGCCAGCACGAAATAGATGATCAAGATGGTGGTGAACGGCATCAGCGTGTTGCCGGTCTGCGAGCGCACCACCTGCGCCTGGAAGGTGAGGTCGGCGAGCGAGATAAGCGAGACGACGGAGGTCGCCTTGAGCAGTTCGATGGCGTTGTTGCCGAAGGTCGGGAGCATGACCAGCAGCGCCTGCGGCAGGATGACATGGCGCATGCCTTGCCAGCGGCCGAGGTTGAGCGCGGTGCAGGCTTCGTACTGCTCGCGGCCGACCGACTGGATGGCGCCGCGCACCACTTCCGCCGCATAGGCGCCGACATTCAGGCCCAGCGCCAGCACGCCGGCCTGCAAAGGCGTCAGAGAAATGCCGGCAAGGGGCAGGACGAAATAGGCCCAGAACAGCTGCACGAAGATCGAGGTGCCGCGGAAGAACTCGATATAGGCGGTGGCCAGCGCGCGCAGCACGAAGAAGCGCGACAGCCGCCCCATGCCGGCCAGGAAGGCCATGATCAGCGCAAGCACCGACCCCATCAGCGTCAGCTCGATGGTGACAAGCGCTCCCTGCAATATCAGGCCGAGATAGCCGGACCACTGGGTCATTTTGCGTTTAGGACTTCCTGTCGTTTGCGGTTATGCGGGGCAGCCGCGACAGCCCCTTCTCCCCGTTCACGGGGAGAAGATGCCGGCAGGCAGATGAGGGGCAGAGCCGCCTTCTGATACCTTGGCGCTGCCCCTCATCCGTCACTTCATGACACCTTCTCCCCGTGAACGAGAGAAGGAAGAAAGCGCCCTACTTCGCCGCGCAGAGCTTTTCGCGCGTCGTCGACATCGCGGCGGCGGCCGAGAAGCCGTAGGGCTCAATGATCTTGGCGAACTCGCCGGACTTCTTCAGCTTGGCGAGTTCGACATCGTAGGCATCGCGCAGCGCCTCGTCGCCTTTCTTGAAGGCTGCGCCGTCGCAATAGACCGGCGCGCCCAGCACCGGAGCGATGACTTCGAGGTTCGGATCATTGGCCTTCTTGACCAGGTCATTGATCGACAGCACGGGCAGCGAATAGGCGTCGATGCGGCCGTCCTGCAGCATCTTCAGGCCGCTCTGGCCGTCCGGCACGACGATGACGCGCTCGCGCGGCACACCGGCATTGAGCGCCAGCTTTTCCTCGGTGCCGCCGCCCGGGGCGCCGATGGTGGCGGACGAGTCCTTGGCGACGTCCTCATAGCTCTTGAAGCCCTTCGGATTGCCCTTCTTCACCAGCATTGCCTCGGCGTCGCACAGCACCGGCTCGGAATAGGCGACCGCCGCGCAACGCTCCGGCTTCATGAACAGGCCGGCGGTGACGACGTCGAAACGGCCAGCCTGCAAACCCGGGATCATGGCGCCATATTCGGAGATCGAGGCGACGATGTCGTTGACGCCGAGGCGCTTGAATATCTCGCGCGCCACATCCGGCGCGGCGCCCGAGACCTTGCCGTCGGCGGCGACAGCCGTGTAGGGCGGCTCGTTGGCGATGGCGACGCGGGCGAAGCCCTGCCCCTTCAATTGCTCGAGCTTGGCGTCGTCGGCCGAACGCGCGCCGGAGGCCAGCAGCATCGTTGTCGCCGCGAGGCCGGCGACGCCGGCCAGAATGGCAAGTTTCTTCATCGTTCCCAACTCCTTGTTGTTGTCTTGGTTGTTCGGTTTAGGCGCTCAGGTTCCGCGGACGGCTTCTTCGCCTTGGGGACGGCTTTTTCCCCGTTGGTCAGACGCGATGTCCGGCCGCGATGATCTTCTTCAGGAAGCCCTGCGTGCGCTCCTGTTTCGGGTGGCGGAAAATCTCATCGGGCTTGCCTTCCTCGACGATGCGGCCGCGGTCGAAGAACAGCACCCGGTCGGCGAAGTCGTGGGCAAAGCCCATTTCGTGGGTGACGAGCAGCATCGTCATGTCGGTCTCGGCGGCGAGCTTGCGCATGACGTTGAGCACCTCCTCGACCAGTTCCGGATCGAGCGCCGAGGTGACCTCGTCGAACAGCATGATCTTCGGCGACAAAGCCAGCGCGCGGGCGATCGCCACGCGCTGCTTCTGGCCGCCTGAAAGCTGCGCCGGCATGCTCTTGGCCTTGTCGGCCATGCCGACCATGTCGAGCAGTTCCATCGCCCGCTTCTCGGCGGCGGCGCGAGCGACGCCCTTGGTCAGCATCGGCGCCAGGGTGACGTTGTCCATGACGCATTTGTGCGGAAACAGATTGAACAACTGGAAGACCATGCCGATCTTCTGGCGCATTTTTGCGAGGTGCCGCTCATCTGCCGGCAGTAGCTGGCCGTTGCGCTCCATGTGGTAGAGCTGCTCGCCGTCGATCTGGATGTGGCCGCCATCGATCTTCTCCAGCGTCATCAGGATGCGCAGGATCGTCGTCTTGCCGGAGCCGGACGGACCGATCAGCGCCAGCTTCTCACCCGGCATGACCTGCATCGACAGGCCGTCCAGCACCTTGAAGGCACCGAAGCTTTTCGAAATGGCGTCAACCTTGATGATGGGTGCGGGCAATCAATTTCCCCGTTCTGGAGAAGCCTATGCCCTTAACGATGCGGAACGCGCCAAATCATGTCAATTAGGAAAATAATATCATGACAATATTTCCGGCACGGCACAAAATCAGGGCAATTCGCGCATCAGATGGCGAGCAGCAGATGCTCCGCATCGCCAAGCAGGAGCTTGGCGACAACGCTCAGGCCCGCGCGCAGTTCCCCTTCGGTTGTAGAGCCGAGAGAAATGCGCACGGCCGGATGCCAGGGTGACTCGGCGATGCGGAAGGAGGTGCCGGGTGCGATCGCCACGCCGCGCAGGCGGGCCTGCGAGACAAAGCTCTCCTCGGCGCGGTCGCCGGGAAGCTCGAGCCACAGATGCAGCCCGTCGCGCTGGACGCGGTAGTCGATGCCGGCCAGCACTTGCGAAGCGATGTCCTGGCGCCGCCTGAGCGCCGAGCGCTGCCAGCGGACGAGCTCCATCGCCGTCCCGTCGGTGACCCAGCGCGTGGCGATCTCGGCCACCATCGGCGTCGCCATCCAGTTCGAGACGAGGTGGCGATTGGCCACCGCCGCGACATAGCGGTCTGGCGCGGCCAGGTAACCGATCCGCAGCCCGGGCACGGTGATCTTGGTGAAGGAGGTGACATAGAGCGTGCGCTCGGGCGCAAAGGCGGCTACCGGCGGCGGCCGGTCCTCGACCAGCGGCCCCAGCACGTCGTTCTCGATGATGGCGATGTCGTGCTTGCGCGCCACGGCCGCAATCTCCTCGCGCCGCCTGGCGTCCATCAGCGTCGCCGTCGGGTTGATGACCGAGGGCTGCACGAAGACGGCGCGGATGTCGGAAAGGCGGCAGGCCTCGTCGAGCGCTTC
This sequence comes from Mesorhizobium sp. M4B.F.Ca.ET.058.02.1.1, assembly GCF_003952505.1. NCBI lineage: Bacteria > Pseudomonadati > Pseudomonadota > Alphaproteobacteria > Hyphomicrobiales > Phyllobacteriaceae > Mesorhizobium > Mesorhizobium sp. M4B.F.Ca.ET.058.02.1.1. The sequence goes on from NZ_CP034450.1 coordinate 2,732,082, forward strand.
CGGGATGAGGCCGTTGCCGTCGATCGGCAGGCCTTCGAGGTTGAAGCCGAGATAGCGCGCGAGCGGCACCAGCGTATGGTGGCCAATGGCCTCGGTGGCGACCGTCGAGCCGGGCGGCGCCACGCTCATCAGCGCCACTGTCATGCCGGCGGTGGCGCCGTTGGTCAGGCTGACGTTCTGCGGCGAGGCGTCGAGGCCGCAGAGGCGCAGCCACTCGACCGCCACGGCGCGGTGGCGCGGAAAGACCATGTTCGGGCGGAAGGACAGCGCCGAGCTCGCCGGCAGGTTTTCGGCGAGCCAGCCCAGCGCCTGCTTCAGCCGCTCCAGGTGCATCGGCTCGCAGACCGGCTTGAGGATCGAGAGGTCGATGACCTCGCCCAGTCGCTCGGGAATGTAGGGCGGCTCCTCCTCGCGGCGTTGCGTCTGGACGAAGCTGCCGCGGCCGATCTCGCCGGAGATAAGGCCGCGCCGAATCAGCTCCTCATAGGCGCGGCTCACCGTTTGCACTGACAAATTCAGGTCTTCGGCCAGCCGGCGATGCGTCGGCAGACGGGCGCCATTGGCGAGGCGCCCGTCATGGATGGCGCGGGCAAACTGGTCGGCGAGCGACTGATAGGCCGGGCGGCGGATGAGGGCGGGATCTGGCTGCCACAATGTCATGACTTATTAGAGATCGAAATCAGTGCAATTGACAATCGAAATCATGCGCCGCCATGGTGGCGGGCAGCAAAAGGTGGACGCCGATGGCCGCAGCGAAACTCGATCCGATCGACCTCAAAATCCTCGACGCCATCCAGCGCGACGGGCGCATCACCAAGCTGGCCCTGGCCGACAAGGTCGGCCTGTCGCCGACGCCCTGCTGGATGCGGCTGCGCAAGCTGGAAAAGGCCGGCATCGTGGCCGGCTACCATGCCTCGATCGCCATGCGCACGATCGCGCCGGTGGCGACCGTGCTGATGGAGGTGACGCTAGCCAGCCACCGCCAGGCCGATTTTGACCGCTTCGAGCGCGTCATCCGCGACATCCCCGAGATCGTTGCCTGCTGGTCGGTCGGCGGCGGCGTTGACTACGTGCTGAAGGTGATGGCGCGCGACATCGATGCCTATCAGCGACTGGTCGACGCCCTGCTTGAGCGCGAGATCGGAATCGACCGCTACTTCACCTACATCGTCACCAAGACAGTGAAGGAGGGGACCGTGCTGCCGGTGGCGGATTTGTTGCCGGGGCAAGGGTGAGGGCTCAGCAAGGCCCCCTCATCCGCCGCTTCGCGGCCACCTTCTCCCCGAGGGGAGAGGTCGGATTGCCCCGATTGCCCTCGCAATTCGGTTGGCAATCCGGGTGAGGGCCTCTGTCTCAGTTGCGGTGGCTAGAGAGATCGCCCTGCTCTCCCGGCGAATAGAGACAATCTCTCTACCTGCGGCTGCCGAAACAGCCTCTCTGTCTCGGCCACGGGGCTAGTTTCTCCACATCGCCTTGGCACCCGGAGACCTGATCGATGTCCGCGCATCTTGCTTGCACGAACCGCCATGAAGCGCTCGACCGGCTTGCCGACCGTCGGCTGCTGCGTGCGCTCGCCTATGTCGACGGCCATTGGACGGCGAGCGAGGCGGCGGAAAGTTTCGAGGTGACCGATCCCGCGACCGGCGCCACCATCGCCTTCATTGCCGCGCTAGATTCCGGGCAGACGACAGAGGCGATCGATGCCGCGTCCCGCGCCTTTCCCGCCTGGCGGGCATTGCTACCGCAGGAGCGCTCGAAGATTTTGCGAAAATGGTTCGAGCTGATCATTGCCGCCAAAGAGGATCTGGCGCTGCTTATGACGCTCGAACAAGGCAAGCCGCTGAAGGAGTCGCTCGGCGAGATCGACTATGCCGCCTCCTTCGTCGAGTGGTACGCCGAGGAAGCTAAACGCCTCAACGCCGAAAACGTCACCAGCCATCTGCCGGGCGCCGAGATGATGGTCCGGCGCGAGCCGCTCGGCGTCGTCGGCGTCGTCACACCGTGGAATTTTCCATCGGCTATGCTCACCCGCAAGGCGGCCGCCGCCCTTGCCGCCGGCTGCACCATCGTCGCGCACCCCTCCTCAGAAACGCCGCTGTCGGCGCTGGCGCTGGCCGAACTCGGCGAGCGCGCCGGTCTTCCCGCCGGTGTCTTCAACGTCGTCACCGGCAATGCCCGCGCAATCGTCGGGCGGATGTGCGAAGATGTCCGCGTGCGCGCCATGAGCTTCACCGGCTCGACCGAAATCGGCCGGCTGATCGCCGCGCAAAGTGCGCCGACCATGAAGCGACTGATCATGGAGCTCGGCGGCCATGCACCGCTGATCGTGTTCGACGACGCCGATATCGACAAAGCGGTTGCGATCGCGCTCGACGCCAAATTCGCCACCTCCGGCCAGGATTGCCTGGCCGCCAACCGGATCTATGTGCAGCGGCCGCTCTATGACCGCTTCTGCGCCGCGTTCGCCCACCGCATCGAGCGGCTCCGCACCGGCAATGGGCTTTCTGGCGACGCCGATATCGGTCCGCTGATGCATGAGCGCGCCGTCAAGAAGGTGGAGGAGCAGGTGGCCGATGCACTCGCGCGCGGGGCGCGGTGTCTCGCCGGCGGCAAGCGCCACGCCGCCGGCCCGCTGTTCTACCAGCCGACGCTGCTTGTCGACGTGCCGGACGAAGCCCTGATCATGCGCGACGAAACCTTCGGCCCGGTCGCCGCGGTGACGCCCTTCGACGACGAGGCAGAGGTCGTCGCCCGCGCCAACGCTACCGAATATGGGCTCGTCGCCTATGTCGTGACCGAAAGCGGCGCCCGGCAGGCGCGCATGGGCCGCGCGCTGGATTACGGCATGGTCGCCATCAACCGGGTGAAGATCACCGGCGCGCCGATCCCGTTCGGCGGCGTCAAGCAGTCCGGCATCGGCCGCGAAGGCTCGCGCCACGGATCAGAGGCCTTTACCGACCTAAAATACCTGTGTCTCGATGTGGCCTAGGACCGCCCGGACCGCCGTCCTCAAGGAGTGAAAAAGATGCTTGAACAATCCAACGAACTCTCAGCCTGGGACCGTGACCACTTCTTCCATCCCTCGACGCATATGGGCACGCATGCGCGGGGCGAGTCACCGGCGCGCGTCATGGCCGGCGGTGAGGGCGTCACCGTCTGGGACAACAATGGCAAGAAAAGCATCGACGCCTTCGCCGGGCTCTATTGCGTCAATGTCGGTTATGGCCGCCAGAAGATCGCCGATGCCATTGCCACCCAGGCAAAGAGCCTCGCCTACTACCACGCCTATGTCGGCCACGGCACCGAGGCCTCGATCACGCTCGCCAAGATGATCGTCGACCGTGCGCCCGAGGGCATGTCGAGGGTGTATTTCGGGCTCTCCGGCTCGGACGCCAACGAGACCAACATCAAGCTGATCTGGTACTACAACAACGTGCTCGGCCGGCCGGAGAAGAAGAAGATCATCTCGCGCTGGCGCGGCTATCACGGCTCGGGCGTGATGACGGGCTCGCTGACCGGGCTCGACCTGTTCCACAACGCCTTCGACCTGCCGCGCGCGCCGATCCTGCACACCGAGGCGCCCTATTACTTCCGCCGCGCCGACCGCTCGCAGAGCGAGGAGCAATTCTCGCAATATTGCGCCGACAAGCTGGAAGAAATGATCCTCGCCGAAGGTCCGGAGACGGTCGCGGCCCTCATCGGCGAGCCGATCCTCGGCACCGGCGGCATCGTGCCGCCGCCGGCCGGTTACTGGGAAAAGATCCAGGCGGTGCTGAAGAAGTACGACGTGCTGCTCGTCGCCGACGAGGTGGTGACCGGCTTCGGCAGGCTCGGCACGATGTTCGGCTCCCACCATTACGGTATCAAGCCGGACCTAATCACCATCGCCAAGGGCCTGACCTCTGCCTATGCGCCGCTTTCCGGCGTCATCGTCTCCGACAAGGTCTGGCAGGTGCTGGTCAAAGGCTCCGACAAGCTCGGCTCGCTCGGCCATGGCTGGACCTATTCGGCGCATCCGATCTGCGTTGCCGCGGGCGTCGCCAATCTCGAACTGATCGACGAGATGGACCTGGTCAGGAACGCCGGCGAGACCGGCGCCTATTTCCGCGCCGAGCTTGCCAAGGCGGTCGGCGGCCACAAACATGTCGGGGAGGTGCGTGGCGACGGGATGCTGGCGGCGATCGAATTCGTCAAGGACCGCGACGACCGCGCCTTCTTCGATCCGGCGCTGAAAGTGGGGCCGCAGATCGCCACGGCACTCGCCGCAAGCGGCGTCCTCGGCCGCGCCATGCCGCAGGGCGACATCCTCGGCTTCGCGCCGCCGCTCTGCCTGACGCGCGAGGAAGCCGACACGGTGGTGGCGAAGACAGCGGACGCGGTGAACGCCGTGTTTGCCAGCCTCTGAGACGGGGGATGAATGCCGTGACCAGAACCATTCCGGCCACAATGGCCGCGGTCCAGCTCACCGGCCATGGCGGTCCGGAAAAGCTCGTCTACCGCACCGACGTCAAGGTGCCTTGGCCGGCTGCCGGCGAGGTGCTGGTCCAGGTCAGCGCCTGCGGCATGAACAACACCGACGTCTGGGTGCGGCAGGGCGCCTATGGCACGGAAGAGGACGCGGCGGCGGTGTCGACCTGGCGCCGGCAGGGCAACACGCTTGTTTTCCCGCGCATCCAGGGCACCGACACGGTGGGGACCATCGCCGCCGTCGGCGACGGCGTCTCGCCCGACCGTATCGGCGAGCGGGTGATGGTCGACTTTTCCATCTACAACCGCGACGACAATTCGCTGGCCGACATCGACTATATGGGCCATGGCCGCGACGGCGGTTACGCCGAGTATCAGACCTTGCCGGCCGAGAACGCGCATGTCGTCGACACCTATATGAGCGACGTCGAGCTCGCCACCTTCTGCTGCGCATATCTGACCGGCGAGCAGATGCTGGAGCGCGCGGCACTGAAAGCCGGCGAACTTGTGCTGGTCACCGGCGCTTCCGGCGGCGTCGGCTCGGGTATCGTGCAGTTGGCGCGGGCGCGCGGCGCCATCCCCTATGCCATTGTCGGCAAGGGCAAGGAGCAGGCGGTGCTCGATATCGGCGCCGAAAAGGTGATCACGCGCGGGGTGGCCGACCTGCCGGCCGCCGTTAGCGAAGCGACGGGCGGAAAACCGATCGACGTGGTCGCCGACCTTGTCGGCGGCGCCATCTTCAACGACCTGTTGCGCATCCTGCGGCCCGAGGGGCGCTACACCACGGCTGGCGCTATCGCCGGTCCAGTGGTGCAGTTGGATCTCCGTACCATGTACCTGAAGCAGCTGCAGCTGCACGGCTCGAGCCAGGGCACGCGGGCGGATTTTCGCCGCATCGTCCGCTACATCGAAGACAAAAAGATTCGGCCGCTGGTCGGTGGCGTCTACAAACTGTCTGACTTCCACCGCGCGCAGACGGATTTCGTGGCGAAGGACTTTGTCGGCAAGCTTGTCGTGGTGCCGGACGCGATGTGGAACCGCGGCGAAGATAACTGGTCGGGGACCGAACCGAGATCAGCTCAAATTGCAATTGAATAGTGCCATCTTGAGTCATCGCAGCTGACGCCATTCTCTACCTCAGCGCAACGAGGCGACAACAGACAAACCCAAGGTAATCAGTCCTCCCGGGAACAGTAGCGCTGTTTTCGAGTTGATAGTCTGATCAACCAGCAGCTCTTTTGCAGGATGCACGACAGGGCGAACGGGAGAGTTCCATGGGTCTCGGCACAATTCTGATAGTTCTGCTAATTCTTGTTTTGCTTGGCGGCTTCAGCGGCCTCGGCGGCGGTCCGTTTTACGGCACCGGTTATTACGGCGGCGGCGGCCTTGGGTTGGTATTGCTGATCGTCATCATCCTGGTTGTGCTCGGCCGCCTCTAGCGCCGCTGAGGCAGACATAGCGTTGCCCGCTGATCGAGCAGGGATCGGCGGGCAATTGGCGATGGCGACCGCGGAGGGAGCATTGGGCCGCAAACTCGACCTCAGAAGCGGCCGGCCGGTCTGGTTCGCCTATCGCGCGCCGCCCGTCCGAGTGGGAAAGCTGACACGAGACGTAAAGAGCGAAGTGCTGGTCGTCGGCATGGGCATCAGCGGCGCCATGATGGCGGAGGCGCTGACGCGTGCGGGCCATGAAGTGATGTGCATCGATCGACGCGGCCCGGTTCTCGGATCAACCTCGGCGACGACGGCGCTGGTGCAGTTCGAACTTGATCAACCGCTGGTCAAACTTTCCGCCATCAAGGGCAAGCTCGACGCCGCGCGCGCATGGCGGCGCTCGCGCTTGGCGGTGATCAACCTTCGCGGGCGGATCGCCGAACTCGGCATCGACTGCACCCTCGCCAACCCGCCTTCACTCTATCTGGCGGGCAACATGCTTGGTCCGGCGGAATTGCGCGCCGAAAGCAACGCACGCCGGCAGGCCGGGATTGCCGCGACTTATCTGACCCGCCAGACTCTGGCCGACAGTTTCGGAATCGATCGCGCAGCAGCCATCCTCAGCCACGACAACATTGCGCTCGATCCGCGCAAGCTCACAGCCGGACTGTTGCTGCGGGCTTTGGGGCGGAAGGCACGTCTTTATGCGCCAGTGCAAGCGACCGAGATCGAGCACGGTCGCGATCAGGTTGTTGTCAAAACCAGTCTCGGTCCGACGATCTCGGCACGACATCTGGTGCTGGCAACCGGCTATGAGTTGACCGACATCATTCCGGCGACCGCGCACAGCATCGTTTCAACCTGGGCGATCGCCACGAACCGCCAGCCCCAAGGCCTATGGCCTGCGACTACTCTGCTATGGGAGGCATCGGAGCCGTATCTTTACGTTCGGACAACGGCAGACGGCCGGGTCATTTGTGGTGGTGAGGACGAGGATTTCACCGATGAGGAGCATCGCGACGCAATGATCGCCGAAAAGGCCCAGCGCCTGGCGGCCAAGCTGGGCCATCTGTTGCCAAAGCTGGACACCAGACCGGAATTTGCATGGACCGGCTCCTTCGGCACCACGACCTCCGGCCTGCCCTATATAGGCGCCCTGCCCCGCTTCCCACGCATTCACGCCGTGATGGGCTATGGCGGCAACGGCATCACCTTCTCGCAGATCGCTTCTGAGATGGTTTCATCTGCGATTGGCGGCCTCCAGGACATCGATTCCGAGCTTTTTGCGTTCCGCGGCTGCTAGATCGACAGGCGAGAGCGCCGAAGGCCAGGACTACCTCCTGGGTGACTGAACTAGGTCCACTCCGACAGGATTGTCTCCATCTCCACTGTCTCGACCTGCTGCGCAAATCGTTGATGATAGACCGTTAGCAGCGCGTCGTGAGTGGCATCCGAAGTGCTGCACAGAGCGTCCGTCACCAGCACCACCCGGTAGCCGAAATCAATGGCGCCGAGAACGGTTGCCAGCACGCAGACGTCGGTCTCGCCGCCGGTGATCACCAGCGTGTCGATCCTATGCTGCGCGAGAAAGTTCCTGAGCCTGCCCTCGAACCAGGGCGAATAGATGTGCTTGTCGAGAACGGTTGCCGGCGGAGAGTGCCGCATCAGCGAAGGCAGAAGCTCAATCATTTCCGGGTCGAGCTCGGACATGGTCATCGACGCCCATCGGTCATAGTAGCGCTTCCACGTGCCCACCCCCTGCCCCGGCCTCTGTGCAGGCAGGAAGCGGGTAAAGATGGTTTGCGCCGCATGCCTTGCGACCAGCGTTTCGATGAGGGGCAGGACGCGGGCCATCCACGGCGTCGCCCAGGGCGATGGCTCCGCGAACAAGCGCTGCATGTCGACGCAGAGATGGACGCAACTGCTGCCCAATGGTCCGTAGGTCAATCCATGCGCTGACATTGAGGACCTCTTCGGTCCGACCTCTTTCCGACACGACGCCTGGTTAGGCCTTGCAGGCTTGCGTGCCGCTTCTTTGCGTCGCTGCAGCTATTCGGGGAGGTGCGGCGTATGCTGTTTGTCCTCGGCCGGATCGGCGTCGATGCGCGCCTTGTGCGGATCGAAAACGCCGTGCCGAGCGATAGCCAAGGCGGCTGTCTCAGGCGTCTCATAGGCCCACATGAAATTGTCGGCGGATGCACCGGCGGCATGAACGCGCCAATAGCTGGCCGTGCCCCATGGAGAATCCGAGGTGGTGTTCGTTTTCTCGAAGAGCTCGAAATAGATATCCTCGAACGGGATGTAGAAGACCGGATTTCGCCCATCTTCATAAAGCAGCTTTGCCCGCTCGCTGGACGCAACGATGGCGTCTGAAAACCTGACCGTCACTGTGCCGTCAAAGGGCACGATGGCAGGGGCGGTCGGAAAATGCATGGAACTCGCCGGTGAGGTTTGCATTCTCGTACTCCTTGACTGCGTGTTCATGGAAACGTTGCTCAGCCATGGCAGTTCCGGCCAAGCGCGCAATTGGCGCAAACCTTTTCGACCCCGACGGTAGACCGTCAGGGCTCGTCCTTGGAGTTCATGATTTGAATGGCGGGCGCGACCACCCGCCACGGCAGGTGGGCTTTTGCCCTGAACTGAGCCGGAGACGTCCAGCGCGTTAGCGTGAGCGCCAGGGTCGGACAAAAAGCGTCGTCAGCAAACTGCTGAGGACCATCCACGCAGCCACCTCGCGTCCGGATGCCCCAGGCCTGCCCCGCCTGGTGCTTGCGTGGGCCGCCATCACGGGCGCGAGGTCGGGTCGACTTCCGTGCCTGACAGAATAGGCGCGGGTTATCTCGGCGCCGAACAGGAAGATCTGGGCCGAATAGTAGACCCACAACAGCACGATTATCAGCGCGCCGGCCGCACCATAGGACGTCGCTATCGCACTCGTCCCGATGTACCAGCCGATCAGAGCCTTGCCGATCGTGAACAAAAGCGTGGTAACGAGCGAACCGACGGCGACGTCGCGCCATTGCAACGTCCTGTCAGGCAGGACCTTGTATATTGCCGCAAAGAGCAGTGCGATCAGCACGAAGGAAACCACTGTGTTGATGGCGCTGACTATCAGTTCGCCGAACGGAAGACCTGCATTGATGAGTTCGCCGAGGGCGGAGATTGCCGTGCTCGCAGCCAGCGATACCAGAAGCATGAAGCCGAGGGCGGCGACAAGCCCAAGGCTTGCGGCCCGCGCCCGCACCAATCGCGACAGCGACGTGCCGCCCGGCTTCACCTTCCAGATTTCGTTGAGCGAGAGCTGCATCTCGCCGAAGACGCCCGACGCGGTTACGAGCAACGTCACCATCCCCAATATGGCGGCCAGGGTACTCGATGATCCGCGCGAGGCGGTCTCGATCGTCGCCTGCAGGAGATCGGCGCTCTGCGCGCCCATGACGCCCGATATCTGCGCCGAAAGGGCCAGCCGGGCGGCGTCGTTGCCGAAGACCAGGCCAGCAATCGCCACCACGATCAGCAGGATCGGCGCAAGCGAGGTGGCGGCATAGAAGGCCATCGCCGCACCATGGCTCAGTGCGTTGTCGTTGACGAAGCCGCTGATGGCCTCTTTCAGCAGAACCCAGCCTTCACGAACCCACGCTCGCATCTTCGCTCTGCCGCCACATCTGGGACGCAAAATCGCGCACAGGACAAACCCGGGATGGGCACGATGGTTCCTTTGGGCATTGTTTCACCGAGCGCCCGACCTGCCCAGAAAGATGCTTCCGTGTTCGTGGAAGATGTGTTGCGCTAATCCTCTGTTTGTTCGCTTCGGCCAGCCGATTCGCACGCCCTAGCACCGCTGGCGCCGCAAGCCGCTCGATGATTTCAGGGTCGATCGCTTCAATCCCGCCCAGGTGCAATGAACTCGGCGGTCGAAAGCCTCGATTGGGATCTGCGTGGTGAACGTTGACGGGCAGCGTGCGGCAGTTCACCTTCGCGCGGATTGCCTGTCCAAGGCGCGTTGTTTTTCGGACCCTTCGCACCCTATGCAAAACAAGACTACGCAGGCGACAAGGCAGGCTACAAGCGCCAATCAGAGCCAGGCCGTCGGCGCGGATCTGATCGCTGTCGTCATTGCCGTAACCGCTGGCGAGCCACGTGTCCTGACCATTGAGCAAGCTCAAGCCTTGCCGTCCGGCCCTTTTGAGCTCGGCCATCGTTCCCTGCAGTCAGGCCTGAGGGCATGGGTGGAGCGGCAGACAAGCCATCCGCTGGGCTATATAGAACAGCTCTACACCTTTGCCGACCGCGACCGGACCGGCGACGAGCGTGTGCAGATCTCGATCAGCTATCTCGGCCTGACAAGAGAAGAGCAGGCCGAACGGTCGCCAACGCATGGCTGGCGAGGCTGGTATGACTATTTTCCCTGGGAGGATCACCGTGCGGGCGTGCCACCTATCGTGCCCGATGTGCTCATCCCTCGACTTTTGGCCTGGGCCGACGGCACGGATAATCTGAGCATACGCCGCGATCGCCGGCAGCGCGTGGCGTATGCCTTCGGCCTGGATGATCGCGGCTGGAACGAGGAGCTTGCTCTGCAGCGTTACGAACTGCTGTATGAGGCCGCCCTGGTGCCGGAGGCCACACGCGGCCGGGACAATGGCATTTCGCCGGCCATTCCCGGCCGGCCAATGACTGCCGACCATCGCCGCATTCTGGCGACCGGGATCGCCAGGCTTCGAACCAAGATCAAATACCGCCCCGTCGTGTTCGAGCTAATGCCGCCGGCTTTCACGCTCCTGCAGTTGCAGCGAACCGTTGAAGCGCTCGCAGGCCGGCTCGTGCACAAACAGAATTTCCGGCGCCTTATCGAACAGCAGGATCTGGTCGAGGAGACCGGGGAGACGATGTCGGACACAGGCGGGCGTCCGGCGAAGCGTTTCCGTTTCCGTCAGGCGATTCTGGCGGAACGAGCTGTCGCGGGGACAAAATTGCCACTTTCACGCGCTTGACATTCCTTATGCTCAAGTTAAGCATATGCCTCAGTTATACTCAGCTCGAGCATAATTGGAGACAGGGTATGTTCAACGCCTCCGCGCGCACGGCCGCGCTCTACGAACGCGTGCGCCGGGTCATCCCACCGATCGAATGGCCCGCCTTCGCCGGCGACATCGACGCCGTTCTCGACCTGAAGCGGCAGCGAAACGCTGTCATCCTGGCGCACAACTATCAGACGCCGGAGATCTTCCATTGCGTCGCCGATATCGTCGGCGACAGCCTGGCGCTTGCCCGCAAGGCGATATCGGCCGAAGCGGACGTGATTGTGCTGGCCGGCGTGCATTTCATGGCCGAGACGGCAAAGCTGCTTAACCCTGAGAAGACCGTGCTCATTCCAGACCTGCGCGCAGGCTGTTCACTGGCGGACTCTATTACCGCCGAGGATATCCGCCTGCTCAGGCAACGCTACCCCGGCCTGCCGGTCGTCACCTATGTCAACACGTCGGCTGAGGTGAAGGCCGAGTCCGACATCTGTTGCACGTCAGGCAATGCGAAAGCGGTCGTCGAGTCCCTTGGCGTTCCCCGGGTGATCATGCTGCCGGACGAGTATCTGGCCCATAACATCGCCGCCCAGACCGACGTGGAGATCATCGCCTGGAAAGGGCATTGCGAGGTGCATGAGCGCTTCACGCCAGCCGATATCCGCGAGTTGCGCGAAAACCATCCCGGCGTGACGGTGCTCGCGCATCCCGAATGCCCGCCCGATGTGGTGGCCGAGGCCGACTTTTCCGGCTCGACCGCCGCCATGTCCGATTATGTCGAAAGGCAAAAGCCGCCCCGCGTCGTGCTGATGACGGAATGCTCGATGAGCGACAATGTCGCGCTCCAGCATCCCGAGGTCGAATTCATCCGACCCTGCAATCTCTGCCCGCACATGAAGCGGATAACGCTGGCCAGCATCCGCATGGCGCTCGAGCAGAACCGCCATGTCGTCACCATTGAGCCGGAGATTGCCGGGCGCGCGCGGCTGGCCGTCGAGCGGATGCTGGCGGTATGAGCATGGACGTCCGCGACCTCGACGACCGGCCGGTCATCATCGGCGCCGGCATAGCCGGGCTGATGACCGCACTACACTTGGCACCCGAGCCGGTGCTTCTGCTCTCAAGATCGCCGCTTGGCGCGGATGCGTCCAGCGCGTGGGCGCAAGGCGGGCTTGCCGCCAGCATGGGCGATGATGATGACCCGATCCTCCATCTTACCGATACGCTCGCCGCCGGTGACGGCCTTTGCGATGCGGAAGCAGCAAGGCGCATCGTGTACGCTGCGCCCGCCGCGATCGAATATCTGGCACGGTTTGGGGTTCGTTTTGATCGGACGCCGGCAGGCGCCCTTCGTCTCGGACTGGAGGCCGCGCACAGCCGGCGGCGCATCGTTCATGCCGGTGGTGACGGCAGCGGACGAGAGGTCATGCGTGCCCTGGTCGCGGCGGTACGTTCGACGCCGACAATAGAGGTGATCGAGGGCTTCGAAGCGCGCCGGCTGGTGGCGGAGGACGGCAGAATCGCCGGTGTCCTGGCGAGCGGCGCGGCAGGTCCGGTGTTCCTCGCGACGGCACGGGTCGTCCTCGCCACGGGTGGGATCGGTGGCTTGTTCCACGACAGCACCAATCCTCTGGGCAGTTGCGGACAGGGTCTGGCGTTGGCGGCCCGTGCGGGGGCTGTGCTTGCCGATCTGGAATTCGTCCAGTTCCATCCGACCGCGCTTGACGAGCCGAAGCGCCCGATGTCGCTGATCAGCGAAGCCGTTCGCGGCGAAGGCGCAACCTTGGTCGATGAGACGGGCCGGCGGTTTCTCAGCGGCGTGCAAGGAACGGAACTTGCGCCGCGCGACGTGCTGGCGCGTGCCGTCGGGAACCATCTGGCCAGCGGACACCGCGTCTTTCTCGACGTGCGGGAAAGGCCCGGCCCGACATTCGCGCGGCAGTTCCCGACGATCGCATTGGCTTGCAAAGAGGCCGGCATCGATCCGGCGCGTGACCTCATTCCCATCCGACCGGCGCAGCACTACCACATGGGTGGTGTGGCCGTGGATCTGGCCGGCCGCACATCGGTTCAAGGACTTTGGGCTTGCGGCGAAGTCGCCTCGACCGGATTGCATGGCGCCAACAGGCTCGCCAGCAATTCCTTGACCGAGGCGGTGGTCTGCGCACGCTGGGTGGCAGAAAGCCTGCGGGGGATCCCTGCCCGGCGTGCACAGCAAACGTTTGCAAGTGACTCTCCGTCGCCCGATCCGGCAGCAGTGCGCCCTGTCTTGTCGCGCGCGCTCGGTGTTGTACGGAATCGCGAAGGCCTGGAAGCAGCGGCGCGTGCCTTGTTGCCGCTCGCCGAGTGCGCGGATGCTACCTCAGGTCCGGCCGTGGTCGGGCTGATGATCACGATTGCCGCGTTGCAACGTCGGGAAAGTCGCGGCGCCCACCAGCGGACGGATTTTCCCCTTCATGCGGCCGTCGCCCGCCGCTCAGAAATCACCCTGGAGGCCGCCCTGAGGACAGCGCGGGAACTCGAACCTCGGCTGGAATGCCTGACATGATGGACCTCTCGCCACTTCCCACAATCATGTTTGAGCCTCTGGTACGGGCAGCTCTGCTCGAGGACCTTGGCAGGGCCGGCGATTTGACCACGGACGCCATCGTGGCGAATGAACGCCACGTGACGACCGTGCTGGCGGCGCGCCAGCAAGGCGTCGTCGCCGGCCTTGATCTGGCGATGCTTGCCTTCAAGCTGATCGATCCGAATGTCGAGATGACGGTGGAACGCGCGGACGGCAGCGAGGTCGCGCAGGGAGAGGTCATCGCCTCGGTGAGCGGCCCGGCCCGCGCCATTCTCACGGCGGAACGCACGGCGCTCAATTTCCTGGGCCATCTCAGCGGCATAGCCACGGCGACGACATCAATCGTCAATGCGGTCCGGGGGCACAAGGCGAAAATCGTCTGCACCCGCAAGACGACTCCTGGCTTGCGAGCGGTCGAAAAATACGCTGTGCGCGCCGGCGGCGGCGCCAATCACCGCTTCGGCCTCGACGACGCCATCCTGATCAAGGACAACCACATCGCCATCGCCGGCGGAATTCGCCCGGCAATGGAGCGGGCGCGAATGAGCGTCGGCCATCTCGTCAAGGTCGAAGTCGAGGTCGATACGCTGGTCCAGTTGGAAGAGGCCTTGGCGCACGCGCCCGACGCAGTCCTGCTGGACAACATGTCAGTCGATGACTTGCGCAATGCGGTGGCCATGGTGGGTGGCCGGGCGGTCACCGAGGCGTCTGGCAGGATCACCGCCGCGATTGCGCCAGCCGTTGCCGCAACCGGTATCGACCTGATTTCCATCGGCTGGTTGACTCACAGCGCCCCGATCCTCGATATCGGCCTCGATTATCGTGAGCTTTGATCGTCGGACCTGGCCATCTAAAGTCTAGCCGGTCTCGCCACAACGCAAGGAACAGGATCGAAATGCACGCAGCGATTTCGGAAAAGACCGCGCCTGAAGTTCAATCCCTCGGCGACCGCCGGGTATGGAGCCTGGAAGAAGCCCAGGCTCTCCACGATGCACCTTTCAACGACCTCTTGTTTCAGGCGCAGACCGTTCACCGCCAGAACTTCGATCCCAACAAGGTCCAGCTCAGCCGACTTCTCAGCATCAAGACGGGCGGCTGTCCGGAGGATTGCGGCTATTGCAGCCAGTCGGCGCACCATGAAAGCGGGCTGAAGGCGTCGAAGCTGATGGAGGTCAGGCGCGTCATCGCTGAAGCGACCAAGGCGCGCGACGCCGGCGCCACCCGCTATTGCATGGGCGCCGCCTGGCGAAATCCCAAGGGGCGCGACATGGATGCGGTCGTGGCGATGGTCGAAGGCGTCAAGGCGCTGGGCATGGAGACCTGCATGACGCTCGGCATGCTCGACCTCGGCCAGGCGCAGCGGCTGAAGGAGGCCGGCCTCGACTACTACAACCACAACATCGACACCTCCGAGCGCTACTACTCAGAGATCATCTCGACCCGGACATTTGCAGACCGCCTGGATACGCTGGCCAATGTCCGCGACAGCGGCATCAAGGTCTGCTGCGGCGGCATTGTCGGCATGGGCGAAGAGCCGGTGGACCGGATCGACATGCTGGTGACATTGGCCAACCTGCCGGAACATCCGGAAAGCGTTCCGATCAACATGCTCATCCCGATCGCCGGCACCCCGCTTGCCGATGCCAGGCCGATCGAGCCGATCGAGTTCGTGCGCGTGATCGCGCTGGCGCGCATCATGATGCCGAAATCGCATGTCCGACTTTCCGCCGGGCGCACCGCCATGACCGACGAGATGCAGGCGCTGTGCTTCTTTGCCGGCGCCAACTCGATCTTCGTCGGCGACACGCTGCTGACGGCGGACAATCCCGGCGAGGACAAAGATACGCTGCTGTTCCGCCGTCTCGGCATCGAGCCGATGGACCTCGAGGCGCAATGAACGAAGCGCCGCTTGCCCGCTATGACGCGACCTTGCGCGGACTGGCGCGCAAGGACCGTCTGCGGACGCTTTCGCCGCGCGCTGGGCTCGATTTCTCGTCGAACGACTATCTCGGGCTCGCCGCCTCCAAAAGACTGGGCGACGCGGTTGCGGCGGCGATCGCGCAGGGCACGCCGGTCGGCGCGACCGGATCTCGGCTGCTGCGCGGCAACGCGCCGGAACACGAGGCACTGGAGGCGGACGCGGCAGCGTTCTTCAGAGCCGACCGCGCGCTGTTCTTCGGCAGCGGCTACATCGCCAACTTCGCCCTGCTCACCGCCCTGCCGCAGAAGGGTGACCTTTTGGTCCTCGACGAATTGGCTCATGCCAGCATGCATGAGGGGGCCCGCGCTGGCCGCGCCGAGTTCAAGCTCGCCGTGCACAACGACGTCGATGCTTTCGAGGATGCAATCACGCGCTGGCGCGCCGAAGGCGGCACCGGGCGCGTCTGGATCGTGGTCGAAAGCCTCTACAGCATGGATGGCGACCGCGCGCCGATGGAGGACCTGGTCGCGCTTGCCGACCGGCACGAGGCCTTCATCGTCGTCGATGAGGCGCATGCCACCGGCGTCTGGGGGCCAGACGGCCGCGGCCTTGCCGCCGCTTTCGAGGGCCGCGACAACATCGTCGCGCTCCACACATGCGGCAAGGCGCTCGGCGCGGCCGGTGCGCTCGTCACCGGGCCGGAACTGCTGTGCGACTATCTCGTCAACCGCTGTCGGCCATTCATCTACTCCACCGCGCCATCGCCGCTGATGGCCGTGGCAGCGCGCGAGGCGATTGCCATGCTGTCCGACGAGCCCCAACGCCGTGCCCAGTTGCAGGAGCGCGTTGCCTTCGCGGGCCGCCAATTGGCCGAGCGCTGCGGCGTAGCCCCCAGCGGCTCGCAGATCCAGCCCTTCGTCATCGGCGACAACGGGCGCACCATGGCGGTGGCGGCGGCGCTGCAGGCGCGCAGTTTCGACATTCGCGGCATTCGTCCGCCGACCGTCCCCGAGGGCACATCGCGCCTGCGCATTTCGCTGACGCTGAATGTCGACGAGGCCGACATTTCGGCCATGGTCGAGGCGCTCTTCGAGGTGTTGGCGGCGGCATGACCAAGCGCATCGTCATCACCGGAACAGATACCGGGATCGGCAAAACGGTGTTTTCGGCCGGGCTCGCCTGCCTGCTCGACGGCTTCTACTGGAAGCCGGTGCAATCGGGCCTCGACGAGGAGACCGACAGCCAGGTCGTGGAACGGCTCGCCGGCTTGCCGCCGGGGCGCGTGCTGCCCGAAGTGTATCGCCTGAAGGAGCCGCTATCGCCGCATCGTTCAGCCGAACTCGACGGCGTCGCGATAGACGCCGCAGAGCTGTCGCTTCCGGACTTGCCGGGCCCGCTCGTCATCGAAGGCGCCGGGGGACTGATGGTGCCGCTCAACCGGCGCACTAAATTCATCGACATCTTCGCGCAGTGGCGAGTGCCGGTCATCCTGTGCGCCCGTACCAAGCTCGGCACGATCAACCACACCCTCCTGTCGATCGAGGCGCTCAGGGCCCGATCCATCCCGCTCATCGGCATTGCCTTCATCGGCGATGAGGTGGCCGACACGCAGAGAACAATCGTGGAATTCAGCGGCGTGCGCCAGCTTGGCAGGCTGCCGCTGCTCGATCCGCTGACGAGTGAGAATCTAAGGGAGGCGATGATTACCGGCTTCGACCTCACAGCGATTGCGGGAGGCGAATGATGCCGCAGTCCGATGTGTGGCATCCCTTCACCCAGCACGCGCTCGAGCCCGCCATCCCCGAAATCGTCCGGACGGAAGGCGCCTACCTCTACAAGGCCGACGGCACGTGCATCCTGGATGCCATTTCCTCCTGGTGGGTCGTCACCCACGGCCACCGCCATCCCCGCATCATCAAGGCCATCGAGACGACCGCGGCGAGCCTCGACCAGATCATCTTCGCTGGCTTCACCCACGAGCCGGCCGAACGCCTGGCCAGGGCGCTTGTCGGCCTCGCTCCGGCCGGCCTCGAACGGGTGTTCTATTCCGACAGCGGCTCGACCTCCGTCGAGGTCGCGCTGAAGATGGCACTCGGCTACTTCCGCAATATCGACGCGCCGCGCTCGCGCATCGTCGTCATGGAGCACAGCTATCATGGCGACACCATCGGCACGATGAGCGTCGGCGCTCGCGGCGTGTTCAACGCTGCCTACGAGCCCCTGTTGTTCGAGGTCGACACCATCCCCTTCCCGGCTGCCGGGCGCGAGCAGGAGACGCTCGATCGGTTCGAGGCAGTCTCCCGCGACCGGCACGCAGCCGCGCTGATCGTCGAGCCGCTGGTGCTCGGCGCCGGCGGCATGCTGATGTATCCGGCATGGGTTCTGGCCGAGTTGAAGAAGATCGCCGAGGCCTCTGGCACGCTGCTGATCGCCGACGAGGTGATGACCGGCTGGGGCCGCACCGGAACCATGTTCGCCTGCGAGCAGGCATCAATCTCACCGGACATTCTGTGCACCTCGAAAGGGCTGACGGGCGGCGCAATCCCGCTGGCGGCGACGATTGCCACCGATGCCATCTTCCAGGCCCATTATTCCGAGGACCGGAAGAAGACATTCTTCCACTCGAGTTCCTACACTGCCAATCCGATGGCCTGCGCGGCCGCACTCGCCAATGTCGAGATCTGGCGTGACGAACCGGTGGCCGAGCGGGTCGCGGCCCTGAGTGCAAGACAGGCCGCAGGGCTTCATCGTTTTCGTGACAATCCTTTTTTCACCGACAGCCGCGCAACCGGGACGATCGCGGCTCTCGATCTGCGCACCGGCTCCGCCGGCTATCTGGCCGAGATCGGGCCGAAGCTGCGCGCTTTCTTCCTCGAGCGCGGGCTGCTGGTGCGTCCGCTCGGCAATGTCCTCTATCTTCTGCCGCCCTATTGCATCACCGGCGAAGAACTCGACGGTCTCTATGACGCCATCGAGGAGGCCGGGGAACGCTTCGGCGCTAAGCCATGAGCAGGTCGTCGCGCCTTCTCGGGTTCGGCCATCATGCGCCGGCGCGCAGGGTCGAGAATCAGGAGATCGAAGATCGTCTCGGGCTCGAGCCCGGCTGGATCGAGCGGCGCACCGGGATACGGTCGCGCTTCTGGGCAACCGACGACGACACACTGTCGGGCCTTGCCGCGCAAGCCGGCGACATGGCGCTGACGAATGCCGGCATCGACCGCGGCGACATCGGTCTTCTGTTGCTTGCCACCTCGACGCCTGATCACCTCCTGCCGCCCAGCGCGCCGCTGGTCGCGCATCGGTTGGGACTGAGCCGCGCCGGCGCGATCGATCTGACCGGCGCCTGCGCCGGCTTCATCTATGCGCTTATGTTTGCCGATGGCTTCACCCGCCTGCACGGCAAAGCCGCCATCGTCATTGCCGCGAACATCCTTAGCCGCCGCATCAACCCGGCCGAGCGCGCCAGCGCGGTTTTGTTCGCCGATGCCGCCGGCGCCGTGGTGATCGGGCCCGGCGATGAACCGGATCGGGGCATTCTCGGCGCATCGGTTGATTCCGATGGATCGCGCTACGGGCTGATCCAGATTCCGGCGGGCGGAAGCAACAAGCCCTTCCACGCCGACCTCGATCTCGCTGAGACCCGGATGACGATCACCGACGGCCGCGAAGTGTTCGCCAAGGCGGTCGAGATGATGACCGCCTGCTCGCGGGAGGCGCTCACTGCTGCCCGCATGCGACCGCAAGACATCGACCGGTTCGCACCGCATCAGGCCAACGTCCGCATCTTCGATGCCGTCGGGCGAAACCTCGGTATCGATGATCGTGCGATCGTCAAGACGATCGTCGAATACGGCAATTCCTCCGCCGCGACGATCCCGCTCTCGCTGTCGCTCGCGCATCGGAAGCAGCCGTTTAGGCCAGGCGAAAAGGTTCTCCTGGCGGCGGCAGGTGCGGGTCTCAGCGGCGGCGCCCTGGTGGTCGGGATCTAGCCGGGTAGCGGTGCTGACGGGACAGACTGACTGTATGAGATGACTGGCCGAACACGGCTTGACAAAGTGGCGCCCGCCCGTCCAACCTGAGGCATTCACCAGGGGAGTCCCGGCAAGGGGCTGAGATACTGCTGGCTTTCGCGGCGCAGTGACCCGTTGAACCTGATCCAGTTCATACTGGCGTAGGGACGGTGCAAGCGCTTCGCGGGAGTCTATGCCCGAGGTCCTGTTTCGGCAGGGCGACCAAAGCGTCTTTTCATCCTTCCGGCACAGAACTGGGTCTCCAATGCATGAGCAAAGGAGCCTCAAGATGAATGCCCTCACCCCCACCGTGTCGACGGGACCGCTGCCCGCCTCACGCAAGATCCACAAGCAAGGCAGCCTCCACCCGCGGATCAGGGTGCCGATGCGCGAGATCGCCGTCCATCCGACCGCCGGCGAGCCGCCGGTGACGGTCTATGACTCCTCCGGCCCCTATACCAACCCTGCGATCGAAACGGACATCGAAAGGGGCCTCGCCCGGCCTCGGCAGGACTGGATCGCGGCGCGCGGAGATGTCGAGGCCTATGACGGCCGCCACGTGCGGCCGGAAGACAACGGGTTCGCGACGGGCGAGCGCCTGACGCCGGAATTTCCGGTCCGCAATCGGCCGCTGCGGGCCAAGGCCGGCAAGGCGGTGACCCAGCTTGCCTATGCGCGCGCCGGCATCATCACGCCCGAGATGGAGTTCGTCGCGATCCGCGAGAATCTGGGCCGCGAGGCCCTGCGCGGCAAGCTTAAGCGCGACGGCGAAGCCTTCGGCGCGGCGATCCCCGACTTCGTCACGCCGGAATTCGTGCGCGACGAAGTGGCGCGCGGACGGGCGATCATTCCCGCCAACATCAATCATCCCGAGAGCGAGCCGATGATCATTGGCCGCAATTTCCTGGTCAAGATCAACGCCAATATCGGCAACTCCGCCGTCACCTCGTCGATGGCCGAAGAGGTCGAGAAGATGGTGTGGGCGATCCGCTGGGGCGCCGACACGGTGATGGATCTTTCCACGGGCCGCAACATCCACAACATTCGCGAATGGATCGTGCGCAATGCGCCGGTGCCGATCGGCACGGTGCCGCTTTACCAGGCGCTGGAAAAGGTGGGCGGCATCGCCGAGGACCTGACCTGGGAGGTGTATCGCGACACGCTGATCGAGCAGGCCGAGCAGGGCGTCGACTATTTCACCATCCACGCCGGCGTGCGGCTGCACTATATCCCGCTGACCGTCGACCGGGTGACCGGGATCGTCTCGCGCGGCGGCTCGATCATGGCCAAATGGTGCCTGCACCATCACCGGGAGAGCTTCCTCTACGAACACTTCGCCGAGATCTGCGACATCTGTCGCGCCTACGACGTGTCCTTCTCGCTCGGCGACGGGCTTCGTCCGGGCTCGATCGCCGACGCCAACGACGCCGCGCAGTTCGCCGAGCTGGAAACGCTAGGCGAGCTGACTCAGATCGCCTGGGCCAAGGACTGCCAGGTGATGATCGAGGGGCCCGGTCATGTGCCGATGCACAAGATCAAGCAGAACATGGACAAGCAGCTCGCCGTCTGCGGCGAGGCGCCGTTCTATACGCTGGGGCCGCTGACGACTGACATCGCGCCGGGCTACGATCACATCACCTCCGGCATAGGTGCTGCCATGATCGGCTGGTTCGGCACGGCAATGCTCTGCTACGTCACGCCGAAGGAACATCTCGGCCTGCCCGACCGCAACGACGTCAAGACCGGCGTGATCACCTATAAGATCGCTGCGCATGCCGCGGATCTCGCCAAGGGCCATCCGGCGGCGAAGGTCAGGGACGATGCCCTTTCCCGCGCGCGGTTCGAGTTCCGCTGGGAAGACCAGTTCAACCTGTCGCTCGACCCCGAAACGGCGCGCTCGTTCCACGACGAGACCTTGCCCAAGGAGGCGCACAAGCTGGCGCATTTCTGCTCGATGTGCGGGCCGAAATTCTGCTCCATGCGCATTTCCCACGACATCCGCGCCGAGGCGCAGAAAGAGGGCATGGCGGCGATGGCGGCGAAATATCGCGAAGGCGGCGATCTCTACGTGCCGGCGGACGAGATCGGCGCACCGCCCATACCACAGGGGCGTGAGCGGTCATGAAGGTGCTGGTCAGAGGGGCCGGCGTCGCCGGCCTCACCGCCGCCTTCGAGCTCGCCATCCGCGGCGCGACGGTGACGGTTGCGGAGACAAGGCGCGGCCTTGGCGGCAATGCGTCCTGGTTCGCCGGCGGCATGCTGGCGCCCTGGTGCGAGCGTGAAAGCGCCGAGCAGCCGGTGCTGGATCACGGACGCGACGCCGCCGACTGGTGGGAGGCGGTGTTGCCCGGCCAGGTGACACGGGCCGGAACGCTGGTTGTGGCAGCGCTGCGCGATGCGGGCGAGCTTGACCGCTTCGCCAGCCGTACGTCAGGCCATCGGCGTGTCGACGAAGACGAAATCGCGCTGCTGGAGCCCGACCTCGCCGGTCGCTTCCGCCGTGGACTGCTTTTCCCCGAGGAGGCTCATCTCGACCCGCGCCAGGCGATGACGGCACTCCACAACAGGCTCGCAGCCATGGACGTCTCATTCCGCTTCGGTACCGACGCCGGGCGGGTTTCCGGTTTCGATCGCCAGATCGACTGCACGGGAATGGCCGCTGTCAACGGCAGGCTGCGCGGTGTTCGCGGCGAGATGCTGATCCTGCACACCCCCGACGTCTCGCTGTCGCGCCCGGTCCGGCTGCTTCATCCGCGCTTTCCGCTCTACATCGTGCCGCGCGCCGACCACCGTTTCATGGTTGGCGCGACGATGATCGAAAGCCAGTCCGGGGGACCGATCACAGTCCGTTCGGTGATGGAGTTGCTTGGCGCTGCCTGCGCTCTGAATCCGGCATTCGGCGAGGCTGGTATCGTTGAGACCGGCGTCGGCATTCGCCCGGCTTTTTCCGACAACCTGCCGCGTGTCGAGACTCACGGAAGTACGATCGCGATCAACGGACTTTATCGCCATGGCTTTCTGCTGGCACCCGCCATGGCGCGCGAGGCGGCCGAGATTGTCTTCAGTCAGGACAAACCTTTGGAGTCTACACATGAAACTGATCGTCAACGGCGAAGCGCTTGAGACCCCAACCACGACGCTGGCGGCGCTGCTTGCAGCACTCGACTATGAGGGCGACTGGCTGGCCACGGCCGTCAACAGCGACCTCGTGCACAAAGCCAGCCGGGCAGCATTCCAACTGAGCGACGGCGACCGGATCGAAATCCTCTCGCCGATGCAGGGAGGCTAGCGATGTTGGAGCTTCTGGGAACGACGCTTCCCTCGCGCCTGCTTCTCGGCACGGCACAATATCCTTCGCCGGCCATCCTTGCCGATGCAGTTCACGCGTCGGGCGCGTCGGTGGTGACCGTCTCCTTGCGGCGGGAGATGGCGGGCGGCAGGGCCGGCGAAAAATTCTGGTCGCTGATCCGATCGCTCGGCACGAAAATCCTGCCCAACACCGCCGGCTGCCACTCCATCAAGGAAGCGGTCACGACTGCGAGCATGGCGCGCGAAGTGTTCGGGACGAGTTGGATCAAGCTCGAAGTGATCGGCAACCACGACACACTACAGCCGGACGTATTTGGCCTTGTCGAAGCCGCCCGTATCTTGTGCGAGGATGGCTTCTCGGTATTCCCCTATACCACCGACGACCTCGTCGTCGCCGAGCGGCTGCTGGAGGCTGGCTGCAAGGTCCTGATGCCATGGTGCGCGCCGATCGGTTCAGCCCTCGGGCCGGTCAACATCCCGGCGCTGCGCTCGATGCGCAGGCATTTCCCCGACGTTCCGTTGATTGTCGATGCCGGACTTGGACGTCCGTCGCACGCGACAACCGTGATGGAACTCGGCTTTGACGCCGTGCTCCTGAACACGGCGGTCGCCAAGGCGGCCGATCCGGTCGGCATGGCGCGCGCATTCGGCAAGGCGGTCGATGCCGGCCGCGAAGCGTTCTGCTCGGGAATGCTCGAACCGCGCGAGGTCGCGATGCCGTCGACGCCGACATTCGGCAGGGCGGTTTTATCATGAAGCTCGATCCCTTCTACCTGATCGTCGATAGCGCCGCCTGGATCGAACGGTTGGCGCCGGTCGGCGTCAGGCTGGTTCAGTTGCGCATCAAGGCCATGGACGAGACCGGGTTGCGCGCCGAAATCCGCAAGGCGAAGGCCTTATGCGCCGAGCACCAATGCCAGCTCATCGTCAACGACCACTGGCGCCTGGCAATCGAGGAAGGTTGCGACTTCATCCATCTCGGCCAGGAGGATTTGCAGACCGCCGACCTCTTGGCTGTACGCGCAGCCGGCATGCGGCTCGGGCTCAGCACGCACGATCATGCCGAACTGGAAACGGCCCTGGCCGCCAGGCCTGACTACATCGCGCTCGGCCCGGTCTATCCCACCATCCTGAAGAAGATGAAATGGGCGCCGCAAGGGCTGGAGCGGATCAGCGAATGGAAGCGCCGGGTCGCGCCGATCCCGTTGGTCGCGATCGGCGGCCTCGACCCCGACCGGCTCGGCGGTGT
The DNA here is from genome assembly GCF_003952505.1 of Mesorhizobium sp. M4B.F.Ca.ET.058.02.1.1. NCBI lineage: Bacteria > Pseudomonadati > Pseudomonadota > Alphaproteobacteria > Hyphomicrobiales > Phyllobacteriaceae > Mesorhizobium > Mesorhizobium sp. M4B.F.Ca.ET.058.02.1.1. The sequence goes on from NZ_CP034450.1 coordinate 2,756,061, forward strand.
CTTCGCTGCTGGTGCTGACAGCGCAGCAGTGGTCACCGACATCACGCTGAATGCCAATTCCGAGGCGCGCACGCGGGAATGGATCGAAAAGACAGAACGATGGCGCTAGGGCAAGACCCACATGTGCTTGTCGTTGGCGGATCGGACTCCAGCGGGGGCGCCGGGATTGTACGCGACATCGAGACGATGTCTTCCATTGGTGTGCGCACCTGCCTGGCTGTCACCGCGCTAACCGTGCAGACGCACGACGCCGTCATGGAAATCCACAATTCGCCACCCTGGCTGGTGGCCAAGCAGATGCACGCCGCGCTGCAGGCGAACAGGGTAGAGGCGATTAAGATCGGCATGCTCGCGACGGCTGAGACCGTCGTTGCCGTTGCAGCCGTTTTACGTGAAAATCCAGGGGTTCCGGCAGTACTCGACCCAGTGCTGGCGTCAACATCAGGCAGGGTGCTGCTGGAAGCCGGCGCCATCGCCGTCATGAAGCGCGACCTGATGCCACTCTGCCGCCTGATCACGCCCAACCTCTTCGAACTGGCGCTGCTTGTGGGCGCTGAGTGCGCTGCCGACGAGGGTGGCGCGGTCAGGCAGGGTCAGGACTTGCTGGGCGCTGGTGCGCAGGCCGTGTTGATCAAGGGGGGTCATGCTTCGGGACCCCGATCGACCGATATCCTGTTGCGCTCCAATCAAGAACCGATCCGTTTCGACACGCCGCGCCTTGCCGCATGGATGCGCGGGACGGGCTGCATGCTGGCCAGCGTCATTGCGGCGCACCTGGCAAAGGCGCACCCGCTTGAGGACAGCGCGCGTAAGGGCAAGCTTTTTGTATTCGAGAGACTGCAGGAGCATGCAGCCGAATGACGGGGGCTTTATGTGGGGTCCGCGCAGTCTCGAACTCTTGAAAGGTCGAAGATGACCACCCTGCGCTTGCTAAAAGACCTTGAAAGCGCCCGCATCTGCTCGTGCATCCAAGTCCGTGATCAGCATGTGCCCCGGCGACACGGTGATCGAGATTTCGAGTTCGGCACGAGCGAGCGCATCTTGGGCGGTCAGGCTACTGGCCCAAAATACAGGGACCTCCCCGTCCATGATTTCGACCGCATCGCCCCAGTCGGGAGCCATCAAGTCCTTTATCCCGATAATCGTCGGCTCTCCGACATGGATGGGAGAGCCGTGTGCATGCGGGAAGCGTGCGGTGAGGGCGCGAACCTTGTCAACGTCGCAACGCCTTATCGGGCGCATGGAGACGACCATTTCGCCACCAAACGGGCCGACGCCGAGCGTCTCGATCCTGGTTCGGAATTTGGGCAAGGCTTTGCCGCATCCGATGCTGCGGAGCTGGATGCCCTTCCCGGCAAAGGCGGCTTCGACTGTAAGCGAACTGCCCAGCGCGAAAACGGCAAAGTCTTCTCGCCACAGATCGATGATGTCCGTTTTCTGGCGGATCAGCTCCCCGAAGTAATAGATGTTGTACTGGGGGGCATCGGTGCGGATGTCGATATCGCCCAATGCCGGGAGCAATGGACTGCCGGCTCGGCTCACGCCCACCAATGGACACGGTTTTGGGTTGCGCACGCAGAACCGGTGGAAATCGCCAGCGAAGCTGCGGGGCACTATCACGACATTGGCCTGGAGCTTGCCGCGCGCAAGCCCTCCTGTGTGCCCTTCATAGGCACCCATCCTAACCAGCCTGCGCAGCCTATCCGCATCGACCAGTCGCAAATTGTCATAGAACAATGAAGTGATCTGGCGAGGCATTGGCTTCCAATGGAGATGCACGTTCAGCGGCACGTCGAGAGCGCGTAAGATCATCGGCGGGTCGACCGCTTGTCAAATCGTCAGAATCTTTCCTCAATGATAAATTGTATTTATTGGTCGGCCAATCGTGGCTGTCGTTATCATTAGCGTTTGCGAATAAAGCTTCTGTTCACTGACAACTGCGGCAGCCAATAGCTTCTATCTGGCGGCCGGCTTCGTGCAGGAAGCCAAGGTCCCGATTCATGTAAAACAGCAGAAACGCCGCGTAGAGCACGAAGACGAGACTGAAGACCAGCGTCTTGACCACCAGCGAAAGCGCAAAGACGTTCAGATGCGGCGAAGCGCGTGCCAGGAAGGCAAGCACAATGTCGGACAAGAGCATGCAGATGATGAGCGGGAAGACGAGCGTCAGCGCCATCATCAGGATGCGATTCAGCAGACCGAGGAATATCGCGGCAGCATCCTTGCTGAAGACTGGCAGGAGTTGGTCGATCGGCCAAAGGCCATAGCTGTCATAGAGGCTGGTCAGGGAAAGTTCGAAGCCGCCGGCGGCCAGATAGACCGTGACCATGATGACGGCGAGCAAGGTGCCGGTGGCACTCGTCTCGTGGGTCATCATCGGATCGATCAGCGTCCCCATCGTCGAGCCGCGCTGCAGGTCAAGGATATCGCCGGCGGCCTCCGCCGCCCAGAACGGTATGCCCATCGCCAGCCCGAGCGTTACTCCGACTACGACCTCCTTGAGCATGTAGAGGACGATCATCGTCGTCGTAATGTCGGTGTTCGTCAGTTTGTTCACGATCATCGGAAAGACCGGAACGGCCAGCGCCAGAGCCACGCCGTTGCGCAGAAGCCCGGATAGCGGCACCCGCGAAAAGAGCGGCATCAGCAGCATGAAACCGGTCATGCGTGCGAGCGCGAATGCGCCTGCCAGCAGATAGAACTGAAGCTCCTTGATGGATGCGAAGAGTGGTTCGACCGGCATCGGCGCGCCTCAACGCGTGACGACGGGGAACTCGTCCAGCGCCGTCGAGGCCTGCTCGGCGATCTGCTGGCCAAGCAGCGGACCGAAGACGATGATGACCAAAAGGATCACGACGAGCTTGATCGTCTGCGGCAAGGACTGGTCCTGAATCTGCGTCAGCGCCTGGGCAAGTCCGACAAGGATGCCGACCGCCAGCGCCGCGATGATCGCCGGGCTGGACGCGAACAGCACCGTCCAAAGCGCGCCTTGGACCTTCGCCAGGATGAAGTCATTGCTCATGCAAACCCCCGGCGGCGTCAGCCATAGCTCAGGATGAGGCCATGCATCAGCCGCGACCAGCCATCGATGGCGACGAAAAGGAACAGTTTCAGCGGGATCGAAATGAGGACCGGCGAGACCATGATCATACCCAGCGTCATCAGGACGTTGGCGACGACGATGTCGATGATGAGGAAAGGGAGATAAAGCAGGAAGCCGATCTCGAAGGCACGGGTCAGCTCGGAGGCGACAAAGGCGGGAACAAGGATCGAGAGATCGTCGTCCTTGAGATTCTGGCGCGCCTGTTCCGGCCACAGGCGGGTCGTTCCATCGAGAAAGAACTGCCGCTCTTGCGGCTGGGTGAATTTCATAAGGTGTCGCTGCAAAGGTTCCTTGACCAGTTGCGCCGCCCTGGCGAGGTCGTCCGTGGTCTGGAATTGAACCTGCCCTTCCTGAAGCCGGCCGGACATCTCGCTCAGCAACGGCGTCGTGACGTAGACGGTGAGCACCAGCGCTATGCCGTAGAGCACCAAATTGGGCGGCATCTGCTGGACGCCGAGCGCATTGCGGATGAGAAAAAGCACGACCGAAATCTTCAGGAATCCCGTCATCGTGACGACTGCCAGCGGCAGCAACCCGACGACGCCGACAGCGATCAGGATCCCAAGCAGGTTGGGCGAATTCTCAAGCATTGTCGAACATGCGGAGGATTCGCACGCCCAGGCTTTCTCCGATGCGCACAATCTCGCCACGGCCGACACGCTTGCCGTTGGCGATGATGTCCACATTCGCCTCCGTCACATCGGCGAGCGCAACCACTGCACCGGGCGCAAGCTGCCTTACTTCGCCCAGAGGCATTGCCGTGCGGCCGATCTCGAAGGCGAGTGCGACCGGCAGCTCGTCCAGGGTCGACTCTTCCAAAGTCTGGCCGGCCGGCGGCGGCGTGTTCTGGTTCATGCTCCACTCCCAATTCGATCCAGCGATTGCAGTCGGCGCGGCAAGCAATTGCGGCCCGCCGGCGATCAACGCCACCGGCGCATAAAGGCGCTCGGCAATGATGAGTGCCGCCATGCGTTCCTCTTCCGCGTCCTTGAAAAGCACCACATCGTCAGCCTGCAGGCTTCGAAGCTCGCCAAGGGTGATCGCAAGCGGGCCACGCCGAAGGCAGACCGGCAGCGGAAATTCGGCTGGGATCGGCGGCCTCGCCTTGCCGAGCTCGTCGAGAAGGCGGCCGAACCGCGCCGCCAGGCCTGCGTCTTTGGTGTTCAGGACGCAGACTATGGTTTCATCCTTGCCGGTCAGGACAAAGGCGAATGGGGGATCGTCCGGAGTGGTGTCTCCTGGTGCGACCGAGGTGATCGTGATCGTCCCACCCAGTCTGCCCTCGATCCATTCGAGATCTACTTCGAACGCGGCCTCCAACAGCAGTGCGGCGTGGGCGGGCGCCAATCGTTTCATGTCGGCTAGGTCGTCGGCCCTGGCGAAGCCCTGTTCAACGACGGAAAGCGGCAGGCGCAATTTACCCGTCGTGTCTCCGACCATGAACGCGATGTTCCACAGCTGCTGGTTCTCAGGGTTCGACGCCGACCAGGCGGCGGCGATCGCCACCGCCTTTCCCGCAATCGTTATCTCGGCGGGAGCACGGCGGCGGTAGAAGGCGTTCAATGCGCCAACGTCCACAGCCGCAACAGATTCCAGCGTCAGCCGTTCGCCAATGCGCGACCGTGTGGTCGTGCGTTTCGCTGGTTTTACCCGCGCTTTCGTTTTTGCCGGGGCGAAGGCTTGAGGCATCACATCCATAGTCACAGTCACAGATTGGGTTATCGTTCTGTGGGCGGGCGCGGTGGGCCGCGCTCCTCTTCCTCGGAAAGTTCGGCAAGCGCCAGGCGACGACGCGCGGTGCGTTTGCTCAAATGCTCCAGAAGCCCATCCAGCTTCACTACGGCCTTCATGCTTGCGCGATGATGCTTGCGGGCTACCGACAACTCCACCTTCCGTCGCTGTGCGGCGACCTCGGCCATCTTCTCGCTTTCCCGCAACTGCTCGGTTTTTCTGGCGGCGATTTCGAACCGTCCCTGAAGCCGGGAGAGGCTGGCCGCCTTGACCGGCTGTCCAACAAGCGCACCGAAGGCTGCATCTTCGGCGTCGACTATGCGCTGAAGGTGCTCCGTGACCGCGGCGGCCGCCTCCTGCCCCTCCCTTGCGGCCCGGTGCGCGGCGGCGTGCCTTCTGATCACCACTTCCTTTGCGCGTTCTTCACGGCGGTGTCTGAGGTCGCGCAATCGAGCGATCATGTCACGCTCCTTCATAAGCGATCTCCCGCATGCGTTGGCGTGTCTTCTCGATGCTCTCGTGTGTGGCGGACGCCTGTCGCAGGAAGGCGTTGATGGCGTCGATCTTCGCCACAGCCTCATCCGCCACCGCATCGCCGCCCTTTTCATACTCGCCGACGCGCAGGAGAAGTTCGATATCGGCGTAGCGGGCAAGCAGCTCGCGCAGGCGGCTGGCGTCGGCCCGATGCACCGGGGGCACGACGGCATCCATCAGACGGCTTCGGCTGCGCAGGACGTCGATGGCGGGGAAATGGTTGCGCTGCGCAAGTTCGTTCGACAGGAAGACGTGGCCATCTAGAAGCGCCTGGATTTCCTCGGCGACCGGATCCAGCGTGCCGTCGCCTTCCAGGAGAACGCTGTAAAGGCTGGTGATGGACCCCACGCGACCAGGGCCCGAGCGCTCGAGCAGCCGCGGCAGGACGGCAAACAGCGAAGACGGAAAACCGCGACGCGTCGGTGGCTCGCCCGAGGCCAGGCCGATCTCGCGCTGGGCACGGGCAAATCTCGTAATGTTGTCCATCGCAAGCAGCACATGCTTGCCCTGGTCGCGAAAATATTCCGCAATGCTAGTCGCCACATAGGCCGCCTTGACGCGCTCGATGGCGGGCCGGTCGGATGTCGCGACGACGACGATTGCCCGCTGCCGCCCTTCCGGTCCAAGCTGATGCTCTAGGAATTCGCGAACCTCGCGTCCACGTTCGCCGACAAGGGCGACCACGGCGACATCGGCATCGGTGCCGCTGACGATGTCGGAAAGCAGGATCGACTTGCCGACACCGGGCTCGCCGAAAATGCCGACGCGCTGTCCGCGCGCGCAAGTGAGCAACCCATCGAGAGCGCGGATTCCAAGCTGGATCGGCTCGGAAATCAAACTGCGCTCGAGCGGAGATGGCGGATAGGCATTGACCGGATAGCTGCCGACAATGCCATCCGGCGAGAGCGGCTCGCCGTCCAATGGCTCGCCGAGCGCGCTGATCACCCGACCCAAGAGGCCAGGACCGACGGGCACCAACTGCTCCTTTCCGGTCGCAACGACCTCCGTCAGGCTTGAAAGACCGGTCAGGTCGCCAAGCGGAACGAGGATCGCCATCTCGTCCATCAGGCCGACGACTTCCGCCTTGGTCGTCCTGCCGGTTCTGGGGTCTACCAATTCACATATCTCGCCGATCCGGGCCTCCTCCACGGTCGCGTGGATGACCGTGCCGGTAACCCGCCGCACGCGCCCTCGCCTCGGCCGGCTGGCATCGTCGCGCAGGCCGGAACGCAGGCCGGGGATGATGGACGCCAGGCGATTTTCGATTTCGGCAGCGTGCGCCGTCATGGAACCTCCGCCTTTGACCCTATCGCGGCCGCTATGGCATTGAGCTGCGCGTCGATGCTGGCATCGACGACGGCAAAGTCGGTCGAAACGATGCAGGCGCCGGCCGCCAGCGCATCATCCGCGTCGATCTCGACGGTCATGCCCAGATCGCTCTCGCGCAAGACCGCGTCCAGCTCATCGCGAACCCTGTCGACGGAAGCGGGATGAACCCGGACTTTCAGATATTTGGCGCGGCGTATTTCGGAAACCGCGTGCCTCGCGGCCTTGGCGACAAGCGTGCCGACGTCGAACTCGCCCAGCATTCGCCTGACGATTTCGATGGCCAGACCGATGACTTCCGCCTGCAGTCCGCCAAGATAGCGATCCACCTTGACCGCTGTTTCGCCGATCAGCCGCGTGGCGTCCGCATCGCCCTGCGCCTTGCCGTCCTCATAGCCCTGCGCATATTCGGCCGCGTAGGCTCGGCGAGCGGCCTCACGCAACTGCTGGGCATCGCGCCTCGCCTCGTCGAGAAAGGCGTGCCCATCCTGCCAGGCGCGCGCCTCAGCGGCGCGCAGGATGCGGGCATAAGGGCGCCCTGGCATGTCATTGGTCGCTGTTCCCGGTTCGACCATTACGCTAGCCCATCGCTCGTCGGACAATCGCCGGACCGGCTTCGGCAAACGGCTCAGTCGTCTGATCGACAAGCTCGTGCGGCATCAGCTTGAGACGAACTCGCATGCTCGTCCCGCCCGGCATCGCCTGACACCACGCGCCAAGGCAACTCAGGCCGTCGGCATAGACGCGACGGTGAATATCCTCCAAGGGCTGCAAAGGCTGCAGCGGACCGGCCAGGTCGCGGTTGGCGACCGCGAACGTGCAGAGATCCGCACCGAGTGCCACCTGCAACGCATCGGCCTCGCGTCCGTCAATGACAGCGGCCAGATTTCCGGCCCAGTAGATCGCGCCCGAGCGAAGCACGAGTTCCTCCAACTCCTCCCCCGATGACAAGGCGATTGCCCGATCCACCGCGTCGGCCGGTTCATCGACCGCGCAAGAGAGCCGATAGCGCTCGAGCAGCAAATTCGACAAGCGCTGCTGCAGGCGTTGTGTCCGCAGCATGCGCTCGCAAGCGGCCTCGCTGATCGTGCCGTCAAAGCAGTCCGCCAGCCGAGCCGCATCCGCATAGGATGCGGGGTTGGACATGAATGCCTGCCATTCCGGGCTGGCGGTTTGCTGCGAGCCAGTCCGGGTCATGTCTTCTTCACCGGCAGAGCGGTCGCGTCGAGCGCGTAGACACCCGGACGTCGATACCACTGGAGGTAAGCCAGCCGGGCAGCCAGCGCGAGTATGGCGGCCGCCATGCCGTAAAACAGCCACATGGCGGCGGCGACGCTGTCCGGATGCAGCCAAAGTCCGAGGAATGTCGTGAAGCCTGCTTCGCCGGTTTGTTGTTCGGGGGCCGTTGCGGTCACCGGAATGAGCGTGACCGAAACATTGTCATAGGTCAGTCCGGCGATGCCCTTGGCTACCAGCATCTTGACCTGCGGGATCAGCTCATTCATCGGAACCGATGCGCGATGCCGGATGAAGACGGAGGCGGACGACGGCACCAACTGCTGTCTCAGCGGATCGTTTTCGGGCAGGACGAGATGAACGCGCGCCGAAAGCACGCCGTCGATGTCCGAGATCGTCTGCGAAAGTTCCTGGCTCAAGCCGTAGATCATCGTCGCCCGCTCCTCTACCGGCGAGGACACCAGCCCATCTCTCTTGAACACCTCGCCGAGCGTCTGGAATTCCTGCTTGGGCAGCCCGCTTTCATCGAGAATCACCATGGCTTCGGCGAAACGGTCCTTCTGCACGGAGACCGTCATCTTGCCGTCCTTGCCGGCCTCGCGCTGGGCCGGAATCCCGTGACGCATCAGCGTGGCGACGATCTCGTTGGCCTGCCGCTGGTTGAGGTTGGAATAGAGCTCCACCGAGCACGCCTGCAGCACAAGCATACCCGTGACAACGAGCGCGACACGGCACCAGGCGCCGCACCGATTCAAAAACGTTGATCGCTGCGGCAAGGACAGGGTGGGCACGAACACTCCGTAGCGCTTACTGTTGCTTGATCAGCGTGCTGGTGGACGACGTGACCGCGGTCACGCTGCTCGTCACCACCTCGAGATTGGCGGCTGCCCACATCACCGAAATCGATCGCTCGAGCAGTTGCTCGGCATTCTTTGCAGGCGCGTTTTCGCCTTCCTTGCCCGATGGCGCCGCCTTGCCGGCGCCTTCGGGCACCGAGGCTGCTTCAGCGTTCACGGGGGCGTTCGCCTGGCCAAGGGCTTTCTGGACCTGCTGCATGGTTCCTTCAAGCGACCGAACGGCTGACCCAAAGAGTGCCGAGGGATCGGTGAGCGCCCCACCCCCTGCCTTCTCCGCCTCGGCCAGATAGTCGAAGAGTTGGCGTTCGACGATCGGTTCGGTCCGTTCCGCTTTGGCGGATTGTCCAACCATTGCCGGATTGGCGCCGGACGATGCCTGCGCCACCTGCTGACCGGCCCGCGTAGCGACATCGCCGCGCTCGGGCGTGCTGGCCTTTGCGACATCGTGCTTTTCCTGCTTGGCGCCTACCATCCGGTTACCCGGCTGCGCTGCCGCGCCGGCGGTGATCTGCTGTTGTGCGCTTATACTGGTGGTCAAATTTGCCAGCGATGCTTCCAGGGCTCCAATCGGCGCGATCTGCATGAACCTGGCCTCCTGTTTCAGTTTGGACTGACGGGCACATTCTGTGTCTCCGCCAGCTTGCCGCCGCGGAAAACGCGGATCGAAACGACTTTGCCGGGCTCCTGCTTCGTGCTCGATGCGGGAACGCCAAGTGTCTTTCGGACGAGTTCCACATAGGACGGCGGCCCAGACACCGAGACGACATCGTCTTGCCTGGAAACCTTGATCGGAAACCTCGGATCGATGACGCCCAGGCGCTGCAGCCGATCTTCCGCGCCGGCAGCCGTGTCGGCATTGAGCGGGATCATCTCCGTCTGGACTTCAGCCTCGGTCGCGACGTTCATGACGATGCCGTCGAAATGCCAGACCAGCCCGTACCGATTGCAGATCTCTTCCAGGAATTCGCGGGCCGTTCCAACCGGCATGCCGGCGCTCAGGCGCCCCTTCACAAGCTTGCTGACACGCATTGGCACGCGCATGTTGCGGCCAAGCTCGACCAGCGCGTCCGTCACCGACTGATCGACCGTGATGTATTTGTAAGGACCGGCAGGCCAGCGTGGCTCGGCGGCATTTGCCCACGAGGAAGCAAGGCCAAGCATCAGGATCATCGCAAGGCCGCCCGCGAAGACAGCCTTGGTTCCCGACGACCAGTCCGCATGGCAGGTACCGCGTCCCGTCAACATAGGTCCTATCGCAAAGGGACGCGAAGTGATGGCCCGCGTCGCCTGTCTCGTGGTTTACCCGCCAATTCACTTGTATCGTGCGCACTGCAAAATTGGAAGTCCAATTGGATTTCTATTGCGCATTTGGTTCCAAATGTTGCGAACGGTGCGCAAAGCGATATGGTGCGCGCTGGAATCAGACATCACCGGTTCGTGATCGCCGGTTCGATGCTCGAATTTGGGAGGGATGGGGCTCGGTGGCGGCAAACGGGAACCTGGTCGCGAGCCTGGATGCTCACGCCGGAATTCCGGGGCGCTGGACCCTGGTCTGTCCGCGCCTCGTCCAGCGCTTGGGTGAATCAGTTCTGATTGCTGCCACGTTGACTGTCGCCGCGGCGCCGGCGCAGGCTCAATCGAACAGCGGCTATGACCCGCGCAGCTGGAGCTACGATCAAGCCAGAAATGCGCTGGTCTCGCCATCCGCTCCCGACCAGGTTCCGGGGAGAAACACGGTCGGCAATCCCAGGGAGATCGTGGATTTCGATGAGGCTCAACGGAAAGGATCGATCGTGATCAACACCACGAAGCGGCGCCTCTACCACTTATTGGGAGACGGCAAGGCGCTGCGATATGCGGCGTCGGGAGGGAGGGCTCGAGTGGTCCGGTCGCGACACGATTTCGAGCAAGAAGGACTGGCCGGATTGGCGCCCGCCAGCCAGATCGGCGCCCAGATTGTCCGGCATTGAACTGTGATCCCTTTCAACATCAAGCAGCTCGAAACCTTTGTCCTGGTGGCGACTTTCGGAAGCTTTCGAAAGGCGGCGGAACGTCTGAACACAACACAGCCGGCGGTGTCGACCCGAATTGCCGGTCTGGAAGAAGCGCTCGGCGCGAAGTTATTTGAGAGGCAGAGCAGCACCGTAAGGCTGACCGCAGAGGGACAACGGCTGCTGCCGCCAGCGCAGCGGGTGCTGCGCGTGGCCGAACGGCTGCAGTTGACGGCAAACTCTCTATCGGAGACCGCGGGAGTGCTCAGGCTCGGGGTTGCCGAGACCATCGTGCACACCTGGCTTCCCGATTTCCTCAAGGAATTGCAGGTAAACTATCCGCTCGTCGATACCGATATCGTCGTCGACACAACGACGACCCTTCGCAACGAGCTCATGTCCCACAGACTCGATCTTGCGGTGCTGATGGGCCCCATTCAGGAATACAGCATCGAGAATATGGAGCTGCCATCCTTCCCGCTCGTATGGGTCTGCTCGCCCGCCTTGAAACTACCCAACCGGGGCAAGCTGACGGTGAGCGACCTGATGCAATTCCCAATCATCAGCTATGCGCGCACGACGAGACCTTACAGTGAGCTTTACCGCAAGCTGACCGGCGAGTTTGAAGCGACGCCGCGTATCTTTCCCGCCAATTCGCTGGCCGCTTCCATCAAGATGACGCTGAACGGGATCGGTATCGCCTCCCTCCCCAGGGAAGTCGTCCAAGACCACACGGCCAGCGGCACCCTGCGCATCGTCGACTGCGAATGGCATCCCTCCGACCTGCGGTTCACCGCTTCGTACTCCTCCGAGCCATCGAATCCGATAGCGGAGCGGGCGGCAAAGTTGGCCGGTTGCATCGCACATGCATATGCCGCCAGAATCGGCAAGGCGCAGCCTGCCGACTAGCTCGCAGTTGAGCCCGTGGCGCCTCAGCCGACCGACGCTGCTGGCAGATAGATGCGATCGCCTGAAAAGATCACATCCGGGCTCATAATATGATCCATGTTGAGCACGACGGTCGCCGCCACGTCCGCAGAATGGCTCCTGGCGATCAGGCGAATGCTGTCGCCGCTCTTCACCTCGACCCACTGATAGCCGCCCTTCTCCAGCGCTGGATTCGTGCGGCCCTTGGCGTTGCTGCTGCCATCGGGATGAACCTCGACATAGTCGCCGGAAACCCAGCCGCTATGCATTTTACCGTCCGGTCCGAAACCTTCGACAGGTATCCAGGCTTCTCCCGACGGATCGGTCGAAGGTTTCGCGGTCTGTTCGACGAACGTGCCGGGCTGCAGGACCGTGGCCACGTTCGAATTCCCGTCGGGCTCCGTCCGCAGATTCAGACCGTCATCCGCCGACACCACGAGCTGCGGGAAGTCTTCGGGCGGGGTTTGCGGCTTCCCTGGAACATCGGAGGGATCATCGGGCTGCTGGGACGACGCATCGCCATTCTGCTTTTTCGGATCGGGTGGAGAGGTCGGCGCGCCCTCCCAAGGCTCCGCCAGCAAGGAATCCAGCGAGAAGAGAAGCATTCCAATGCCGAATGTGATGCCCAAAGTCCACCGGTCCCATGAACCCCAACGTTTGTCGGACTTTTCCGCCGCCGCGATATCGGCATCGGTTCGCGGCACAGAACGGCGATTCATTCGGTCCGTCCTTATGGCCGACGCCCAGAATTCGGCGCAGCCGAACGTGAACAGGGTGCCCGCGACCGTGGCGATCGGCGCCGGCCAGGAGTGCAGCGTATAGACGGCACAGCCAAGCACATAGCCGGGTCCAGCCAGATGTTCGGCCACATTTCGGATCACCGGTCTGCCGGTGAACGACTGCAGCATCGACTTCGTGCCATAGACGACGTTGCCGAGCGAAAACGTGCTGTTGACGACAAGGTCCTTACCCTGGATCATCCCGGTCGCGGCACCTGGCGCCGCTGCAATGAATGTGGCCCCGCCGAGCGCGTTGAGGAATCGCCCGAACGGCTTGTGATTTGCGGTTGCGTTGGGGAAGATCGCCTGCGAGCCGAAAACGAAGCCTCGCACGCCAAATGCCACGGCTGCGGCAGTCGCGCTCCAGGTTGGCGGCAACGAACTCCACAACGCGTAGGAGGTGGTCGACATGCCGCCAAAGGTGGCGAGCGCCTGAGCGTTTTCGCGCATCCTCGCATGGCTGAGGGCCAGGTCGACACTGGCAGCCTGATCCGGCGTCATCGCCTTCTTGTGGGTGGCACGGAAGGTCGTCAGTTGCAGCACGGAGAGGGCGTTCGTCTGATCCGTCGACATCCAGGCAAACTGCGTTGGCGTGAACTTGCGCAATTGGCCGGGGCCGAGCTCGCCAAGCTGCTTCGGCGTGAGGGCCGCTATCTGCTGCTTCGTCAGCGCCTCGATCTGATGAATCGTCAGGGCGCCAAGCTGCTCACGCGTAAGCGCCGAAATATGGTCCGGCGACAGCTGTGCCGTCGTCACGGGATTGCGTGCCGCGACAAGGTCGGGATTCAACGCCGCGAACTGCGTGGCATCAAGATGGCCGAGTTGGACAGGTCTCATGGCGGCGAACTGCTCCGACGTGAAGGCATTGCGCTGCTCGTCGCTGAGCCCGGCTATCTGGTCGGGCGTCAGCTTGCGCACTTGCTCGATGGTCAAGGCAGAAAGTTGCTCAGGTGAGAGGGCAGCGACCTGATCCGGCCGCAAGGCGCTGATGCGGCCAGGGGCAATAGCCTGCAATCTGCTTGGCCTGATCGCCTGCAGCTCTTCGGCGCTCACCGCCTGCAACTGCTTCGGCCGCAGCGCCGCAACCTGATCGAACGTCAGCTGCTGCTCGGGGCTCAGTGCGGCCACCTGTTCGGGCGTCAGCCTGGCGATGTGCTCCGGCTTGATTGCATGCAGTTGCGCGTCGGTCAGCCCGGAAATCTGATCGGCCGAAAGCGACCTGACCTCGGGCCCGGTCGGCGCGCGCACAGGTTCGGCAAATCCCGGCTCCACGGCGGAACTTACCGGAAGCTCGAGGCCGACGAACTTTCCGCTGGCGGGGTCGAAGACCGCCCTGCCGCGGTCAGGTGCTAGGGGCCATGCGGCACCTGCGGACGATGCTTCGGCGGAAGCGTTCAACACCTGCGGCGTTTCGCTGGCCAGAGGCGCCGCCTCATTGACCACGGCCTCGGTCACCGGCGTCTCCGACGGCGCGCTGATATCCCAGAATTCGTCGGCCGGCCGCAGGATTATCTGCGGGCGTTCGGGCGTCGACACGCCCGGAGCAACGGCATCCTCGTTGCGGGTGAACCCGCCGACGAAGTTGCCGTCAGGATCCATCATCCTCCATCCGTAGACCTCGTTCCACGGTATGCTGCCGTCGATCGCCGTCTCGTCGACGCCGGCCATCCTGTCGCCGACAGGCCGGCCCATCGCCTCGAACTCGGTCGGGACGTGGAGGCGTGGTCTGCTTGGATTCAGCGTGTAAAGATAGGTGTAGCCTTGCTGGCGCGCCGCCCGCGACTCTTCCGCGACGAAGGTCTTGGCCCCGGAGACCGACTGGCTCGTACCAACGAATCGGCCATGGGTGTTGCCCATCACATAGTTGCTCAGCGCGATGCCTTGCGGATTGTCCACCCAGATTCCTGTCGGCGGCGGTGGCGAGAAGCCGCCCGCGTCCCTGATCTCGCTCGGCGAGCGCGTATCGGCGCGGAAAACATAGGGACCGACATTGCCGCGCGACGGGCGGCCGGCATTGCTTGCTTCCTCGGCCGCATTGGCAGGTTGATCGCCCTGTTCCGGCAGGCTTCCCGGCACATGGTCGTCGGAGGCGCCGCGTATCCAAGGCAGCACGACGGCTTCACCCGTGTCGGGGTCATAGACCAGTATGTGCGTCTTGTCCTGGACCTCCGGAGCATCGGCCGCGGCGCGGGGTCCGTCGGAAGGCGGCACATAAACCTGCTCCGGGCTCCTCGGCTCGGTGCCCAGCATTGCCGCGACGATCACCTCGCCATTCCTGTCCTGGAGACGGATGGTTCGGCCCACGCCGACCTGGTTCGACGCCGGTTGAGATTGCGGTGTTGCCGTGGCGGGCTTGCTGTGTCCAAAGATGTTGCCGATAATTCGCGCGTCATCGAGCGCCTGCTGCAACTCCGCGGAAGGCGGCGCATCGAGGAACACCCAGCGCGGCTGATAGGCCGGGTTCTCGTTGCGCAGCGCAACGTCCTTGTTGATCTGCTCCTGCAGTTTTGGCGTCAGCGGTACTTCACGCATCTGGGCGACACCGTTTATGGTCGTCCAGCGATGGTAGGTCTTGACCTCGATGGCCTCGATCACGTCCGGGCTCTTGAAGACAGGCGAATCCACGTAGCGCCCGCCCTCGCCGAAGACGGGATGCGGGCCGTCCGGATTGGCCGCGACCGGGAAATGCGCCTCTCCAAGCGATCCGTTGAGTTCGCGTGTGTAAGTCTCGCCGGCCTTCCATTTTTCAGGCTGCCGCATGTTGCGGACCTGCTGCAGCGAATGGGTCGTTGGCGGCGCTGCTTCGATTGCCTTCCTGGCCGGCATTGCCTGCGGCGGCACGGTTTCTCCCTCCGGCCGTCCCTGGCTGCCCGGGACGTGGTCCTGCGAGCCGCCGCGCACCCATGGCAGGACGTACGCTTCGCCCGTCTCCGGGTCCCGATACAGAATATGCGACTTGTCCATCAGCTCCGGTTCGTCGCCGCGCGCCTTTGGTCCGTCGGCCGGCGGCACATAAACCCGCTCCGGACTGGCCGGCCCGGTGCCCAGCACTGTGGCGGCGATCACATTGCCGCTCTCGTCCTGAAGCTGCAGGGTTCTTGGCGGGCGTTTACCGGCCGACGCAGCGTTGGCGGCGCCAGCGGCCGCGTCTTGCCCAGGCGCAGGGTTGCCTGCCGGCGGTGCTGGCCGTCGAAACAAAAGAGGCCGGTCTGAAGGCGAAGGAGCAACTCCTTGCCTTTGATACCAGCGCGCAAGCGGCTGTTGCTGGTCGGATGGCGCCAGATAGACAAATTCCGGCGGCGGCATCTCAATTGGTTTTGCCTGTGTCTCGAGGAAGTCTCGGACGGCGCTCATCGCGCCAGGCGGAATGAAAGCTTCATCCTCAAGCGACAGCAACGTGGATTGGCGGAACGCCTCAATATCGGCCTTCTGACTGGGTGTCGCCGTCGTTTCGAGTTCATCCAGCCATTTTGCGAACGACGCCCGGCCGCCTCTCGGAAATGCGATACCTCCTCCCATGTCAGCTCGCTGGTCGAGCTCATGCAGCCAGCGCGGAACCGCTATTTCCACAGGCAGTGTGTCGCCAAAGGTAAATCCACGTCTAACGAAATCGGCTTTCGCGACGATCGGGGCGACCTCAGGCAAATTCGTTCGATAAAAGAACCTGATCTCGCCTGTGAAGGCCAATGGCAATTGCAGGAACGGGACCGAGGGCACGCGGAATTTGAGGGCTGGGCTCCGTACCGCAAGCGTGACGTCTAGTGTCGAGGCGACAGCCTCGCGCTTGCCAAAAAGGTTGACGTAGATCGGACCGTCCGAGCGAACGTAATGATTGTAGGGCGCAGGCAATTTGCGCAGGATGATGCGATCGGGACTTGGCAGGAATTTGTGGAATGCCTCGTTGACGATGACCTCGAGCCGGCTTGCGCCGGGATTCCAGACGCGTCGACTTTTTCCCGTGAGATCGACAATTGTCTCTCCCAGTGCCAATCCGGGAACAGCAGATTGCCGCATCCCGCTTTCTGAGCCAGGAATGAACAACATCGATTTCTGAGCATCGATTTCTCCCGACGCCACCAGTTCCCGGATGGTGCTCATGTCAGGATTGTCGGCAAGAGCCTGCGCCGTGTTTTTGTCTTTCACCACGAATTGGGCCCTCAACCGGAGGCGGTCAAGTACTCCCCTGTTTGCGTCGACGAAATCTGAATTGACGATGGTTCCCTTGGGCAATGTTGCGTTCATCGCCACTTCGTATCGCTTCTCGACGCTCAGCAAACTCGTCAGATAATACTTGTCTTCGAGATAAACCTTCCGATACGGAACATCGCCATCGAACTCAGAGAATTCGGTCTTGCCGTCCGCCATTTGACGGAAGAAGTCGCTTTCACCGTTCCTCAAAGTTGCCGACTTTGAGCGAAGGGCGAGGCTGAATGTGAGCTCCAGGGCCCAACCCTTATTCCCTGCCTGACCCTCGACACGGGCAGAACGCGGCATAACCGTGAAGACAGAATCCGGGGCGTCGCCGAACAGCCCCTGACGGGCCGCGTTGAGAAGATCCTCCCCTTTGAATTGAAAGGCGGTCTGGCGCTGAACTTTGAGACCGAGTTGTGCGAGCGTGATATTGCGATGCTCGTTCGGGCGAATGGAGATCCCTAGTTCCTTGCCGAGTGTGTAGCGTACCGGTTCGAGCGACCCGTATTTGACGCTGTCGGCAAATGACTGCCAAAGGGCACGATAGCCGCTGCGTGTTCCGAACCCCACCATGTATGACCGCCAGGTCGGCGATCCTAGCTGAAGTGCCTCGGGCACACCCGGGATCGAATGGACAGCCAGGTTTAGCGGATCGGAATTGAAGCGGACGCGACCGAGCGCCGATATCCTGAAGTCTGGCCAGTTCTTCTGTTTGGCCGGCTCGACCCCTGCCGGTGGGTTGGCGCCAGCGGCTGCGCTTTCGTCCACCTCTCTCCGCAGCGTTTGTGGAATGCCATCCGGACCATAGCGCTCGGCCAGCTCACGGCTGGAATAGTAGCCTTGCTCCCGCTCGTAACGGGCCACGAGCTGCTCGGTGGTCAAGCCGTCGAGATAGGCCGAGGGCGTCGTCGGATCCTTGCCGGTGGTGTAGACATACCCGCTCGTGTCGCGTTCAGGTGTGCCGGTGAACCTGCGTGTCTCCGGGTCCCATACAAGATGCAGGGCGCCGTCCGTCACGATCGGCTTGTTCGGCACGATGATAGGATCGCCGCCAGCGGGGATGGATGAGCTTCGCACGGCCGAGCCGTCCGGATCGCGGCCCGGCAGCATGGTCGGGTCATCGGCGCCTGGCTCATGCAACACGATCGGCTGCGACAGCTGGCCGTCGCCTGATAGATCATTCCTGTCGCCTGCGGGTGGCGGCGGGTTCTGGCCCTCTGATTCGCCGGCCGGCAGCGCGCGCTGGCCGGTTGGATTTCCGGCGTCCGCCGTGTTACCGAAACCATATCCCTGCTGGTCGCTGGTTTCGCCGATCACCTCGCCCTGGATAACGATCTCATTCGGGTCCGGCATGACGTGTTCGCCGGTGGGCCTGTAGACACCGTCCGGGCCCATCGCGTAGACGGCCCGCGGTCGCGGTCCCGAATCCGCTCCGCCAGGCGGTGGGGAGCCTGGCGGCGGAGACCCCGGCGGTGGAGTCCCGTCGCCGCCCCGAGGGCCGGCCGCTCCAGGCATATTGTACAGCAGCGAGCGGCCGCCCAGGCCGGTGCCGACCGCACCCGTACCGATGCCCATGATGGCGTTCGCAAGTTCGGCAAAGGACATTTCGCCGCCATGCTCGGCCAGATCCTCCGCCGATCTGGCAAGCACCGGAACACCCGTGACAACGCCGCCGACATCAAGGCCCCAGGCTGTGGTGGTCAGCTTGCTGCCGCTTTGCAGATAGTTCGCTGCCTGTTCGGCATATGAGGATTGCGTTACGTTTACGCGGAATTTGCCAATGCCCCAGCTGGCGTCGCTCATCCGCGCCATCCCGAAACCGCCAGCGAAAGCCTCGGACGTGGACAAGCCGGCCCTTGCCAGGCCGAACGTGCGCAGGGCACCGGCGCCTACCGGCAGGAACGCAGTCACGCCGGTCGCGATATTCCAGGCCGACTGGCTATCGAAGTCGCCGCCCTGAAGCAGGTGCTCACCTTCCTTGTACAGAGTCTTGCCGCCAAGAGCGGCACCGGAGGTGATCGCGATGGGAATGGCCCATTGACCGCCTGGAACGAACGAGACGATGGTGGCGGCGCCGGCCACGATGCCAAGACCGATGTCGGTGGCCTTGTCCCAGAAATCCACCTTGCGCGCGTCGGCGACCTCCAGTTCGTCGAGTGAGAATCCGTCGGCGCCGAGTCTCATGTCGCCGCCCCTGGCCAGGATCAGCTTGCCCTTCTCGCTGAAGATGCGGTTCTCGTGCTGGAATTCGTCGAAACTGCCGTAGTATTTGCCGGAGCTGTCGACATAGCCGACGTCTTTTCCATCGCTCCTGATCGCGAATAATGCTGTCGACGATTCCATCCCGCCATCAAGCGAGAACATCGGAACGAACTTGACCTCTGCGTCTTCGCCGGCGCGGTCAGTGATTTCACCGGTAACCTTTGCGACCCCTCGCTCGATGCATCGAGACCGAGCGCGCGGGCAACCGCGCCGCTGAGCTCGCCAGGCTTGTATTGCTTGTATTCGCCGGTGAACCCGTTCTCGTACAACCGGTTGAGCTGAACCTGGTAGCCGGCGAGCGCCTGATCCCTGTGCTCCTCAAAATACGTGTTCTTGAGCCGCGCCTCATGCTCCTCGTTGCCATATGTCAGAAGCTTGGGGCTGCTTGCATAGAAGCTGTACCAGTCGCGCGCCGCCACCATCGCAGGGCGGACATCCTCCTCCCAGGTCTCCAATTGAGACTTCTCGGTTTCAGCCAAACCCCTGTCGATTTCCGCGGCCGCCACTTCGGGGTGCACCCAAAGCCACTGGCCACCTATCTCGATCCGGACCGACTTGCCGCTGGCACCGATTGCGCCCGCTCCTTCCTTCTCGTAGGCAGCGGCAACGTCCGGTGCGACCCAAAGATCGCGACCGTTTACAGTGATCTTGACCGGCGTCTCGCCTGGTTGGAGCGTGCCGGTGGGCGCTTCTACCGTTCCCCCGCCATGCTCGGCGATGGCATTGTCGCGAGCCGTCGTCGCGTCGACGAGCCTGGTTTTTGCATCTTGCAGCTGTGCGTCAAACCGCTCGACCTGCACGCCGATGATGTTGGATTTGGCGGCCGCCAGCGCCGATTGCGAACCTGTTCCGGAGGGCGTGCAGACCGGCGCCGACGTCGGGCTTTGCGTCGAGGCCATTAACTCCTGCCACTGCCTGTTGAGCGGATCGTTGCGGAAATCGTCCCTGATATTCTTGTCGTCGAGATCGTATGTCAGAGCATATTTCAGGACTGGCGTGTCATTGCCGTTCTCATCGCTGAAAACATCATTCTCGTAGGTGTTTACGAGATAGAGCTGTCCATTTTCCTCGATCACTTCCTGCGACTTCAGGTTGCCGGTGTTCTCGCCTGCACCGTTCGTGTAGCCGTCCCAATCAAAATGGTGCGGATTTCTCTGCATCGCTTGCGCGATCAAGGCTTGCTTGATCGGCTCGACCCGCACGGCAAGGTCGGCCGCATCTTTTTGCGCAACTCCAAATTGCTCATACGCCTCAGCCAGGGTCACCTGGCTGGCTGCCGCCTCCTGCATCGCTCTCAGGTTCTCGAGCCTGCCATTGATTTCGGTATGCTCGGGGCTTCCGGGCTTGGCCTCGGCAAGCTCCAGCTCTGTTGCACCGACCATCTGGTCGATCGTGGCCTTGTTGCCTCGCGCAGTGTGCAGCGCCGCGTTGATAAAGAGCTGTGCGGCTTCGGCGTGCTCAGCTTTGCCCTGAAGGTTGATTTCCTCACTGGTAGGCCCGCCGGGAGCCCCTACGGACGGCTTGCTCGGATCGCTGAGCACCGGCAGCGTCGCCTGCTTGTCGATGGCGTCAAGGAGGCTCCTCTCGCCCTCCTCGTACTCAGCCCGGGCAGTGCTGGCACTTTGAAGCATGTTGTTGGCGGTGGTCAGCCGCGCTTGCGCATCTGCAAGCGTGCCTTTCGGCTCGGGGGCCTGCAATTGCAGCCCATACGGCGCCAAGACCCTGTCAAGTGTCGTCCCGGCACTCGTCATGGCTCCGCTATATTCGGGATCCAGGGCATAGACGTCGAGTTGGGCTGCGCTCTGCCCAGGCTTTGCCTGTGCTTCGCCGAGGCGCGCTATCACAGCGTTCTCGGCGGCGATCGCCCGCGCAACTTCCGGATCGAACCATTGCCAGCTCCCGTCGACCATCAGCGGCACCCATTTGCCGCCTGACGGAGCCGTGGCCGACGGCGGCTCGCCGAACGGGCCGACCGATGTGGCGCTGCCGTCGAGATTCGGCGTCGCAGGCTTGCCGCCGCCATATTGCTCGATTGCGTCCCTTACTGCTTGCTGCGCGTCTGCGGCTTCCTGGGCAAGCTCGGGACTTGCCCCGCCGAGCACGCCCTCCAGAATCGTCTTGAGAACCGTGTCGGCCTTGGCCTGTTCGGGATCTCTGCTCTGCGGATTGATCGATAGCAGCAGTTCGGCCAACGCCTGCTGCGCCGTGCCAACCTCGATCTTCAGGTCGCTGCCGGTGCTGTTGTTGTGCAGCGTCATGCTGCCGTCGGGCCCGGTGGTCAGCGTGTAGCCGTTGAAGGTGACTTCCACGGTCGTGCGCGTACCGTTTTCGATGGTGATCTTTTCACCGACGTGGATGACGTTCGGGTCGCGAGCGGAGCTGAAAAGCTCAGGATTCGTCCGTCTGAGATCATCCAGCGATACGCCATATTGCCGCGCGATCAGGGTCAGGCTGTCGCCCGGCTTGACCTCGTATACGACAGGTTCGCCGCCGTTGATCTCCTCGGTGGTCGTCGTCGTCACCCGGCCGTCCTTGTCGGTGACGATCTTGGTTTCAGTTCCGGTCCGCGGATCGACGATCGTGGTGGTGGTCTCGCCAGTCTCGGTGTTGCGGACGCTGTGGCGGGTCCTGCCGTTGCCATCGACGGACTGCGACGTTTCCTGGCCGTCGGCGGTGGTCACGACGGTGCGTTGGTCATGCTGATAGTCGTGCGAGTAGACAGTCTTGTCGCCGGTGTGCGGATCGACGATCTCGACAGACTGTACGTCGCCGTTGTCGCTGGTCGGTTGCTGGGTGGTCACCTTATAGCCAGCGGCCTGCAATTCGGCGATTACCTGCTCGCTGGTGAGGCCATTTTCCCGTGCGATCTGCTCGATGCTTTTTCCGTCGGCGAGACCGTTCTTGATGTTCTGGGTGCTGGCGCCACCAGGATCCTGGGAGGGCCTCAGAATAGTCTTGCGACCGTCCGGACCGGTGACGGTGGTTACGGGAAGCGCCGGGCCGACGCCCGGCGTTACCGTTTCCACCGAGGCACCATTGGGCAGCGACGTCCGCTCGGTGACGGTGCCGGTGCCGAGATCGTCTTCATACCGCGTCGTGATGGCGCCGGTATCGGGATTGTAGCTGCTGGTTTCTTTGCGCCCGAGCCCGTCGCGGACCGGCGTGGTGGTTGCCGCGACGTTGGGTTGTGCCTGGACGCTCGTATAGTAGCTGTCGTGCTGATAGTCGTAATATTGGGTGACGGTGCGGCCGCCGGCATCCGTGATCTTCGTCGTCTGCACGTCGCCGTTGCCGCTCGTCGGGTCGGTGGTCGACACGGTCATTCCGCCGGATCTGAGCGCGGCGATGACCTGTTCGCGCGTCATGCCGCGGGCGGACGCAATCTGGTCGATGCTCTTGCCGCCGGTGACGTCGTTGACAATGTTGCGGGCGGTAGTCGCATCCCTGGGATTCTCTTCGGCCGCGCCCCCATCAAGTTTCACTGGCGTCACCGCGGGTGCGGCAAGATCGGGTTGCACATAGAGAGCCGGCGCCACCGTCGCGCCATTGCCTGAGGTGCCGGTGCTGGCATTGACGCCCGGCGTCGCCGGAGCCGCAACCGGTGGCGGTTGAAGGGAACTGAGTTGCGTGTTCACCTGCGCCAGTTGCTGGCGTGCCTGTGCCGCCCAATCACGCTCGCCCATTCTGTTGGCGAGCCTGATCTGCTCCCGCAACTGTGCCGCCTGTGCCTCCAGTCGCGCTATCTCAGCGGTGTTTGCCTTGGCGTTGACCTTTTGCGGCTGGACGGGCGGCTTGGTGAGCGTTATCGGGCGAACCATCTGGACGACCTCCGGAAATCACTGTTGCCGGCAGCCCGGCTGCCGTCACGCCCGCCCCGACAGCACCCGTTCCATTGCTATCTGGGGGCTTCCAATAAATGCCGAAAGCAGCAAGCTGCCCTTCCGACTGCTTTACTCGATCTGCGGCATTCACCTCGGACTGCGCAGCCGTCACCGCCGCCAGAATTTCGACGGCGGCGAAGGCAGGCGCGAGGCTGCGGAAGAACGACTGCGAGTTTGACGTGACGATAATTGCTTCCCGCGCGATCCGGGCCAGCGGCGACACGCTGCTGTCGGTGATTGCCACCACGCCGACACCTTGGCGGACCGACTGGCGCGCCACTTCGATGGTCGTGCGCTCATAAGGCGACATGCCCACAGCCAGAAGCACGTCGCCACCTCCGGCATGCTGCAGGACATCCAGACCCGCGCCGCCCATCTCGCCGACGAGCGTAACCTTGCGGTCGCCAT
The DNA here is from genome assembly GCF_003952505.1 of Mesorhizobium sp. M4B.F.Ca.ET.058.02.1.1. Lineage (NCBI taxonomy): Bacteria > Pseudomonadati > Pseudomonadota > Alphaproteobacteria > Hyphomicrobiales > Phyllobacteriaceae > Mesorhizobium > Mesorhizobium sp. M4B.F.Ca.ET.058.02.1.1. Next base: position 2,779,287 of record NZ_CP034450.1, read on the forward strand.
CGACCAGAAACGACATGATGTCAGCGCAATGGCTCGCCACCGGATAGGCCGAGCGCGACGCGAGGACGAACAGATTGGCGGACCGCGCAAGCAAGCCGGCGGCGGCGATCAATTGCATGGCACTGCCATATTCGCCGAGACTTGCAATCTGCGCCGCGAGCGTATCGGCAACGACCCCGACCGTCGAATATCCCGGATCGCCATCCTGCTTGCCCTGACGCGCCGGCTCACCAACGATTGTCTCACGAAGCGCGCGCGCATAGAGGCTGCGCATGTCCTCGTAGCCATCTAGGCCAAGCCATCGCGCCAGCCGCATCATCGTGCTGTGCGAAACGCCGGCCTGGTGCGCCTGCTCGCGCATCGACATCAGCGCGACATCCTTGGGATGGTCGAGCACGAAACGCGCGGCGACCCGCAACTGCGGCGGCATATTCTCGAACCGTTCGACCAACAGCTCGGCCAAAGGACCTTTTTCCATTTTTGAATACCCCATTCACCCGGCTTGGAGGTTACTCCTTGAACGCCGGCAACGCAACAGTTGGAACTGTAGTGGCTCAAATATTCCAAATGGACTTTCATTTTCGGCCATACTGCCTTAAGCTGCCTTGGCAACGTGCCGGATCGCGGCTGTGTGAATCCCGGCGCTTGCAACTTGAATTTCTCGCAAGGAGACAATGATGGCTGCTACCCCTCCCATTACGTCCGGCTCTGCAGGGTCGCCGGAACAGAACCTGGACAAGATGATCAAGCACCAGGAGCGCATGTTTGGCCTGGAGATCACGAAAGAGATCGCGAAATCCCAGCATGACATGCTGATGAGCACCGCGAGGACGCTCGGCCAGTCGGCTGAGAAGGCTTAAGGCAAGGTTCCGCGACCCCATGCGCCGCCGCGAGCAATCGGCGGCGCACTTGTACGGCAGGATTTTTCAACACCGGCGTCAGGCTGCATTTGAAATCGTCATCGGCGGGAGATGAAGTGGCATGACCGATACTCCTATCGGCAGGTATCTGGATGCGGCACCGGCGCGCCGGTTGCGGTCGATCATCGCCCTCTCGCCGGCATCCGGACACTCCGTTGTGCTCAGCGTCACGCACGGATTCCACACCGGCGCCGAACTCTGCTTGGTCGAGCCGCAGTATACGATCGGCTCCAGCACGGAGTCGGACATTGTTCTCAGAGACGCCGGCATCGCGCCGGTCCACGCAAGGCTGCGGCGCAAAGGCGGCCAATTTGAGATCGAAGCCGTCGGCGGCGATGTCGCGCTCGCCACAGGCGAGACCATCCATGAAGGCCACGGCAGCCGCTGCAGGCTGCCGCTCACGATCGACGTCGGCGATGCCCGTATACGGCTGGTTAACCCGGAACGCCCCGCAAGTCGGTGGTCCTTTTCCAATCGCCCGCTCCTGGTCGCGGGCAGCGTTCTGTGCGCCGTATTCGCCCTCTCGCTCGCTGCGAACGGTCTCTCTCTCGCCAAGCCGGACATTGGCGAGATGCAACCCGCTCAAGATGGTGAACCGGTCAGAATGGCCTTTGCCGGCGAGACCGGGAAGGAAGTGCTGGACGATTCATCACCGGCGGAGCTGCAAACCGCCGCCGAAGCGGAAAGCCAGCTCAAGCAACGTCTGGAGCAATCCGACATAAGCACCTTGACCGTTCAGCGATCGCCGGGGCGTCTCGTGGTCTCGGGCATGATCCCGAATGACAAGAGCGGCGTCTGGACGGAAACGCAATCCTGGTTCGACCAGGCGTTCGGCGCGCACATTCCGCTGGTCTCCAACGTCATGATCGGCGATGCGCAGCAGGCCCCGCGCCTGACGCTGCAGGCGATATGGTATGGCGACCGGCCTTACGTCATCGCAGCCGACGGCGCCCGCTACCACGAAGGTGCATTCACCAATGACGGCTGGACCATCAAGCACATCGGCGAGACGGAACTTCTCCTGACGAAGGGCGGCGCCACGGTCGCGCTGAAATATCCGTGAACCGTCGGCTTGAAGGGCCACGACTCGATTCGGCAAGGATGGACACGGCTGGCCGCGAGGTGCGCCAGGCGGAAGGCGTGCGCGGCCAGGCTATCAACCGGCGACGGATGAATGGCGTCGACAAGGCCGCGAGCCGCGCTCAGGGAACGAAATCCGCCGCTGGTGCTGAAAGGCCGCAAACCGCGGAGTTCCAACCCTCCGGCGAGGCGGCTGGCGAATCGCTTGATGAGATCCTCATCAACTTCGTCATGCCCCGTATACCCGAGCCAGCCATCTTGCGGCGCTCCGTGCCTATCCTCCAGCATTTTGTGACACACCTGGTCCCCGACCTGGAGGGCGGCGAGCAGCTCAAGTCGCTTGCGAGAACGCTGATGGAGGATGAAATCGAGCGTCATCGCGACCTGCTTGGTCGCATGCAGGAAGGAATCGAAATCTGACCGGCCCGGATGACACGGTGCATCTGCTGCATGTCCTGGGCTTTCTCTACGGGTCTCACGGGCAGGCAAAGCGGGGCGCGGCGTATCTGCTCATCGCCGCGCAGCTGTCGCCGGGAAATGCCGGCGTGCTGAGGACATTGGCGCATCTGCTCATCCTCGATGGCGAGGCGGAAAAGGCGCTGGCCACGATTGCCAGGCTGGAGACCTTGGAAGGAATGGACCATCCGGCGCTTGCCTTGCTGAAGAGCCGCGCCTTGCTCGTGGCGGGGCGCAAGACCGAGGCGCACAGCGCCCTGCTGAGCTTCCTGTCGCAACGAGGCGTTCAATGACCATGACCGTGTCGGAGCGGCTTCTACAATTCCTTGCCAGGCTGTCACGCCGCAGCGATCTGGTCATCGCCGTCCTGCTGCTCGTCGCGGTAGTGATGATGCTCATTCCCTTGCCGACATTCCTCGTCGACATTCTCATCACCGCCAATATCGCCATCAGCGTGCTCATCCTGCTGGCATCGTTTTACGTTTCCCATCCGCTGCAGTTCTCGTCGCTGCCGTCGGTCATCCTCATCGCCACCTTGTTCCGGCTGGCGATCACGATCACGACGACGCGACTGATCCTGCTGCAGGCCGATGCTGGCGAGATCATTACCGCCTTCGGCACCTTTGTCGTCGGCGGCAGCATTGCGGTCGGCCTGGTCATCTTCCTGATCATCACCATCGCGCAGTTCATCGTGGTCGCGCGCGGTGCCGAGCGCGTCGCCGAAGTGGCGGCGCGCTTCACGCTCGATGCGCTTCCAGGCAAGCAGATGAGTATCGATGCGGAACTGCGCAACGGCGATATCGATCAGACGGAGGCACGTCGTCTGCGCCAGCAGCTGGAGCGCGAGAGCCAGCTGTTCGGCGCGATGGACGGCGCCATGAAATTCGTCAAGGGCGATGTCATCGCCGGCATCGTGATCATCCTGGTCAACCTGATCGGCGGTTTCGCGGTCGGGACGCTGCAGCACGACATGTCCCTCGGTGACGCGGCCGCGACCTACTCGCTGCTGACCGTGGGTGACGGGCTGGTGGCGCAAATACCGGCACTGCTCGTCGCCGTGGCCGCAGGCACGATGGTGACGCGCGTCGGCAGCGCCGACGGTGCGGGCGACCTTGGCCGGCAAATAACCAGTCAGCTTCTGCGCGACTCCCGAGCACTCGGTCTTGCCGCGGTGATCATGGTCGGCCTTGCCATCGTGCCAGGTTTTCCGTCGATCGTGTTCCTGATCCTCGGCGCCAGCTTCGGTGCCGGCGCCTACGCAATCAGTCGCCGTACCGCCCGGGAATCCGAGCCTGACGACGACGCCGGCCAGATCGCAACGCGCGAACAACCGGGGAATTCCGCGGCGCTTTCAGCAATCCCTACCGGAACGCTGCCTCCTTCCTACCGCATCGTCGTGCGCCTCGGAACCGAGCTTGGACGCTCGATCCCGGAGCCCGAATTTGCCGCGCTCGCCGACGGCGTGCGCCGCGAGCTCTTCGGCGATCTCGGTATCGACGTTCCGGCCATCGGCATGCAGGTCGACGAGATGCTTTCATCACGAAGCATCCGCGTCGATCTGGAAGGCGCGCCGATCCTGGATGCCGAAATTCCTGCCGACCGCGTTCTCGTCGAGGCGGATGCGACGCACCTCGACCTGCTCGAGGTGACTTACGAAGACGGCTCGTCGATTGCCGGTCAGCGTAGATTCGCGTGGGTCGATGACAGCCAGATAGCGGCATTGAAGGAGGCCGGCTTCGCCTTTTCCGCACCAGCGGAAACGGCGGCCAAGTGGACCGGAAATGCACTGCGGCTCTATGCCGGCCATTTCGTCGGGATTCAGGAGACACGCAGGCTCCTGTCAGACATCGAGCCGGACTACGCGGATCTGGTCAGGCAGGCCCAGGAGATCGTGCCGCTGCAGAAGATCGCGGAAGTGCTCCGCCGGCTTGTCGGCGAAAACGTGCCGATCCGCAATCTGCGCCTCATCCTCGAAGCGCTGATCGAATGGGGCCAGCGCGAACAGGACGTTGTCCTGCTGACGGAATATGTCCGCACATCCCTGAAGCGCCAGATCAGCTTCCGCTCCGCCGGCCGCAACAACATCATCGCGGCCTATGTGCTGCAGCGGTCGGCCGAGGATATCCTGCGCAACGCGGTGCAAAGCGCATCGACCGGCACATTCCTGAACCTTTCGGACGATGACGCGCAGGCCCTGGTCACCGAGATCGAGCGAGCCCTGTCGCAGAGCTCCATCGATGTCTCGCCGGTCGTGCTTGCCGCGATGGACGTGCGCCGGCATATGCGCAGCCTGCTGATGCACAATGCCATCGAGCTTCCGGTTCTGTCGTTCCAGGAACTCGCGCAGGAATTCAACGTCCAGCCCCTGGCCACGATCACCGGCCGCACCGGCAGGGCCGGCGCGCGCTCGCAGGCGCTGCCGTCGGCTCAGGCGAAAGCCGGGCAAGAGGCTGCCTCATGACGAGATTGCAACATGGCCGAAGAAGCTGAGGAAAAGAAGTTACCGGCGTCGGACAAGAAGCTCCGCGACGCTCGCCGCAAGGGCCAGGTTTCGCAGAGCCGCGACCTGGTCTCCGGCTTCACGTTTCTCGCGGCGCTCGGCTATCTCTATTTTTCCTGGCCGATGCTGTTCAAGCACCTTTCGGAACTCGTGCAGACCGTGACAGAGACCAGCGGCCCGTTCGCGGATGTCAGCCTGCGGGCCATCCGCCATTTTCTTTCGTTGCTGATGCTTGCCACATTGCCGCTGGTCGGGATCGTCGTCGTTCTCACCCTGGCCTTTGGCATGCTGGGGACGTTCGGGCCGGTCTTCTCGTTTGAGCCGCTGAAGCCGCAGTTCGATCACATAAACCCGGCGAAGGGCCTGCAGAAGATCCTGTCGCTCCGCAACGTCATCGAGTTTAGCAAGGGCCTGGTCAAGGTGATGTTGCTGGCAAGCCTCTTCGTATTCGTTCTGATCGCGTGGCTGCAACCGCTCTTCGATGCGCCGGGTTGCGGTCCGTCATGCCTGGAGCCGATCATCAAGGCGGTGCTGATACCCCTTGGCGTTGCCGCCGCGCTTGCCTTCGTCGTCATCGGCGTGATCGATGTTCCCATTCAGCGCTGGCTGTTCCTGCGCGACATGCGCATGACCACCACCGAATACAAGCGCGAGCACAAGGATCTCGAGGGAGATCCCTTGATCCGCCACGAACAGCAGCGGCAGCGGCGCGAAGCGGTGATGCAACCCGCGAAACTCGGCGTTGGAAATGCGGTCATCGTCTTCGTGTCCGGCGACCGCGCCGTGGCGTTGCGTTACCTCAAGGGTGAAACGCCGGTGCCGACGGTCGTCGGCAAGGGCCAAGGCCGCGCAGCCGACGAGATGGTAGCTCAGGCGCGTCAGGCACGTATCGCGATAGTCGAAGATGCGGCCGTCGCCGAACCACTCTTCGAGAATGCGGGCATCGGATCCTATATCGGCCAGCAGATGTTTTCGCCGGTCGTTCGCCATCTCGTCCGGCACGGACTCACTTGAGGCAAAAACGCGCGGTTGTTCTTAGCAAGTATCGTTCCCGCGAGCGACCGATCGGGGAACACGATGGGCGATCCGGCGAGCCGTCCGTCGGCAACGCGCTGGGCCATCGCGATCGGGCATCCTGCGTGTTCGCCACCTGTCAGCAGAAACTAAGCAGCATTGCTGTGCAGGCGGAGCGCTTCAGTTCGACTTGACGTCGAATTCGACCCTGCATCGCTGGCCGGCGGGCAAACGGTTGCCGGCATTGGGCAGCATGATGCGCACGCCGAACGTCCTGCTGGCCGCGTCCAATACCCGGTCGATCACCTGAACTGTGCCGACAAGGACTTCATCGCGCGGCTCGCTGACGGTCACCCGAACGGCGAGGCCGACGCTGAACTTGCTGTATTCGCTGTCGGCGACGAAGGCTTCGACGCTCAACGGGTCGAGCTGTGCGATCGTGGCCAGTTGCCCGTCCTGATCGAGGTACTCGCCGGCATACAGCTTGCGTTCCATGACAATACCGTCGATCGGACTGACGATAACCTTCTGGCCCAGCACGGTCTTTGCCCGGGCAAGCTCGAGTTCGAGAATGCGCTTGCGCGTTTCGGCGAGCGCCAGTTCGCGCTTGGAGACCTCCATTTGCGCGACCGCTTCCTCCACCGCATCCTGGGAGGTGACGTTCATGCTGGCCAACCGCTTGGAGCGGTCCATGCGGTTTACGGCCAGTTGGTATCGTGCCTGCTGGGCCTCGATTTCCGACGTGTTGGCCGCCTGCTCGGACATCAAGTCGATAGTCGACAGCTCGGTGTTGGCATTCAGCCGGGCCAGGATTTGACCCTTTTTGACAATGTCGCCACGATCGATCAGCACCTCCTCCAGAAGGCCAGGCACCGTGCCGCCGACACCCACCACGATCGAAGGATTGACGACGCAATCGAGCGCCGCCGCATGAGCGGCACCCGCCAGAAACACGGCAGCGATGGAGAAGATAGGTCGCAGCATTTGACGTGGCTCCCTGCCCGCCGCGGCCAGTCCAGCCGCCGGCCCAAGTCTATTCGGATTTGCCGGAGAAGGCGAGCAGCACACCCAGCCGCCGGTCCTGGTCGAGCAGGTCCTTTCGCTCCGCTGCATGCGCGCGCTCAGCGCGCATCTGCGCTATCCGAAACAGCGCAAGTGCGGCTCGGCGCCTGAACCAGGTTTGACTCCGGCTGGCCCATTCGACAAGGCGTGGCGGCGCGAGATCGAGGATCGGATCCTCCAGCGAAAGAATGTCCCGCGTTGACCCCCGGTCTCCCTTGCGCGCCGTCCGCCCTTCCATCTGCCGGTCGATCCGACGGGCATCGTGGCGCTCGCTCAGCACCACGTGAAGTCCGCCCATTGCGAGCGCCTCGGGATCGACCTTGATGTCCACGCCGCGCCCAGCCATGTTGGTCGCCACCGTCACCGTTCCGACACGACCCGCTCCCGCGATGACTTTCGCTTCGTCCTCGCTCTGCTCGGCATTCAGCACGGCATGCTCGACGCCGGCGCGCCCGAGACATGCGCTGAGTTCCTGTGATGCAGAGACCGAACGCGTGCCGATCAGTACCGGCCGTCCGAGGGCCCGCATCGTCTCGACCTCCTGCACGATGCGGTTCCATTTCTCCTCGCGCGTCGCACACACAATTGTCGTGAGCTTCGCGCGCCGGGGCGGCACGTGTGTCGGCACTGCGAGAACCGACAGCCCGTAGACGGCGCCCAATTCGCCTTTGACCTCGTAGGCGGTGCCGGACATCCCGGCGAGGCGCAGATAGCGGCGAAAAAAGCGCTGGTACGTGATCCGCGCGGCGGTGCGTTTGCGCGGGGTCACTTTGCAGCCCTCCTTAAATTCGATCAACTGATGAAGGCCATCGCTCCATGTGCGGTCGGCCATGATGCGCCCGGTGAATTCGTCGACGATTTGAACAGTCTCGTCAGCGACCAGATAGTGTTCGCCGCGTCGGAAAAGCAGCAATGCGGAGAGTGCTTGCCTGGCCGATTCCTCGCGTCGGAGGCGGTTGCGCCAGTATCCATCGGCCGCCTCAGCGCGCGTCCAGAGCCTATCCTTGCCGGCTTCCGTCAATTCGATACGGCGCTGGTCCGGCAACAGCACGTAGTCGACATCCTGTTGCAGGTCCTCGATCAGACGAAATGTCTTTTCCGCCCAGTTGCGTTCGTCGACGGAATTGCTTTCCTGGGAGATGATCAGCGGCGTGCGCGCCTCGTCGACCAGCGCGCTGTCGGCCTCGTCGACGATTGCCAGGTGCAGACCGCGCATGACTGTTTGCGAATTCGCACTGCCGGCTTGGCCGAAGCCGCTGAGCTTGCGGTGCAGCAGCCCGGTCCTTTGGCCAAGCGCCATGCGATCGCGCAGGTAATCGAACGCAACTTCCTTGTTGCTCGCATAGACAATGTCCGACGCATAGACTTGCGGTCGCCCTGCCCGGTCGCCGCTCTGGATCAGGCCCGTGGTCAGGCCAAGAAAGTCATAGACAGGCTTGAGCGTCGCAAGGTCGCGTGCCGCCAGATAGTCGTTCACGGTTATGATGTGAACCGGCGTGCCCGCCAGCGCCGCGGCCGATGCGGCGAGACCGGCGGTGATTGTCTTTCCCTCGCCGGTGGCCATCTCCGCCACCCGCCCGTCAAGCATTGCGAGGCCGCCAAGAATTTGAACGTTGTGGTGGCGCAGCCCGAGCTTGCGCCATGATATCTCGCGCACGATCGCGAAGCATCGTTCGATGTTCGTCTGGGTCAGGCCGCCACGGCGCATCACTGGGCGGAACGCCGCGACCCGCTCGACAAGCTCGACTTCGGCTATGCCCGCATAATCACGTCCGAGTGCCTCGATGCGAGGCAGCGCGCGATACATCCGCCGCAGCCTTGCCCGCTCCCGCAACGGCGAGGCCACGCCAACCAGCCACTGGTCCAGCCAGTCGAGGAATTTCGGCGCCGGGTCTTCCCGCTCGGCGCCGAGATCAAGGGCCGGAAGCAGGACGCCGGCCGTTTGCCCAGCCGCCGTCAAGCTCCCGTCCTTCTACGCTCGGGTGACATCTCGGTCGTCACTTTGTTAAGCCTGCTCCAGCCTCATGTCCGCTTCGTCGCCACCCTTGCGCGCCGCCGATTTGCCGGTTTCCCGTTTCGCCTTGGCAGAAGTCGCTTCTGGTGCCGGTTCCGACGTGTCCTCGACATCCGGGCCGGAGGCTGGCATCCGCTCCAGCATGTTGGCGAAGTGCCGCAAGGAGTGGAGGTGAAGGTAGGTGCACTCCAATTCGTCATTTCCGAACATCGTTTGCAGGTCGGCGGCATCGATCGCCTTCAGCTTCTGGCGGTCGACCGTCATGAAGCCGGCCAGCGAACGGCGCTCGCCACTGTTCAAATTGAACTGCGCCTGCATCGGCTGCAGCAGCCCGAGAGACTTCAGAAGATCGCAATATCGCTTGGTGCGCTGAAAGCGCGACTGATAATCCTGAAGGAAGCCGAGCACCTCTTTCAGGTAGCGCGTCTGCTGTCCGTCGGCGTCGAACAGGCGCTCGCCGCGGCCCTCGCGGTTGATGCCTTCAAAGCTCTCGTCGATGTTGAGGATGAATGTCCGGCCGCTGGCATCGGAGGAGAAAACGAAGGGATAGCGGCGCACGAAAGCCGGAACATATTTGCCGCTCCAGTTGCCGGCATCGTCGACATAAAGGTTTTCGGTCTGCTTCACGCCAAGAATGACCGCCGGCATGATCGACTGTTCGGTGCCCGCGAAAACGATCGGATACTCCGCCGCTGCCTGCGCGAATTCGACAGCCGTCACCGGTACCGAGTTCACATTGCGGGCGAAGGCGTAGGAGTGACCCGTCTTGATCGAAACATCCCTGTGACGGTCCGAGGTTACCGGTTTGGCGTCTTGATAGAAAAGAAGCTGCACAGTCATGAAACCCTCCTTGAGGTGGAAAACTCGGTTAATTTATCGTTTCCGCGATATGTAGAACACTAATACTTCAACACCAAGTATTGATCACACCACCGCGGCGTCGGATTGTAAAGTGAAATGCTGCATTTGGCACGATTCCAAGGTAATTGAGTTAGTTCCAACTACAAGTTATTACCTCCGTTCATGGAAGACTAGACCCGATAGACCCGCAGGAACACCTGCCTGATCCAGCGATACGTACGTTCGTAGAGCGGCACATTGCCGTGAAAGAAGCGGACGTAGATGCGCCCGCCGATGCGGTCGATCTTGCTTGGATTGGCCAGCGCCAATTCCAGATGCATCAAGTTGGCAAGGACCCGCTTCTGCGAAGGATCGGTCGGGTCGAGCGAAAACTCCCCACCGCCCACTCTGCTCAATGCGGCGTTCGGCAAAGTTGCGGTCAGCGAAGGCACCTCGCGTATGATCTTTGCGGGATGCGAAACCGATGGGTCTTCGACGAAGCGCACGTCGACGAACGCCGTATGGTTACGAACCAGATCGGCGTCGCTTTCTGGTATCACGGCGCGCAGTGTCGGCTGATCGAACCGCGTCACATAGGCTAACGTCTCGCCACGGCGCACGAACTTGCCGTCGAGATCCTTCGCCGACGGAATGATCAGAGTACCGCTTGCCTGCGCCCGTACCGTCAGCGCTTCGGCACGGTCGCGCGCGAGGACGAGGTCGGCGCGTGCGAGCCTCAGCTCTTCGGCCACCACTTTGGCGTCGACCTTGTTGGAGAGATCAAGCTTCTCGAGGCGGCGCTCAAGCTCCCCGGCCCTCAGATCCAGCAGGACAGTCCGCGCTTCCAGCAACGGGTCTTCCAACCGCAGGATCGGGGCGCCTCGCTCGATCCGGGCGCCGGGAGTCGCGACAATTTCCGCTACCACGCCATCGACACCGGCATTGACGACTCCGTCGCCCGGCAGCCAGACGACACCCTGCGCGGCGGTCGCGTAGGGCAGCGGGATGACGAAGAATGGCATGGCTGCCAGCGCCAGGCTGGCTGCAACGACGGCGAAGGCCCTCCCCCTCGTCCTTCTCAATGATGGGCTCGTGAACAGGAACCACAGCTGGCGCGCCAGCGGCACGCCAACCATCAGCACCAGCGCCCACCCGGCCATCATCATGCCGACGACGAAGAAGCGCTGGCTGACCAGTGTGACGATCGCCACCATGACGCCGATCCGGTAGAAGAACGCGGCGACGCCGTAGCTGAAAAGCCAGAACTCTTCGCCTTGTGCGGTTGCCGGCGTTTCGGCGCTTTCGATGCCGAACAGATACCGCTGCACCACATAGCCGAGATATTTGGTCGCGCGCTGACCAAGGTTCGGTATCTCGAGAACGTCGCTCAGGACGTAGTAACCGTCAAAGCGCAGCAGCGGATTGCCGTTGAAGAGCAAGGTCGAAATGCCGCCGATGAGCATCACGTTGAAAGCGAAGGCGCGCACCAGTCCGGGCTCGGCGTTCAGCCAGACGATCAACGCCAGACAGGCCAACAGCCCCTCGACGATAATGCCTGCCGCCCCCACCAGTGCGCGCTGCCACTTGTCCCGGAATGCAAGGCTCTCCGACGCATCGACATAGGGCACCGGCATGAACACGAGCAGCATCACGCCGATCTCGTGCACTTCGCCGCCCCAGCGCTTGACGGCATAGGCATGCCCGAGTTCATGCAAGGCCTTGATGAAGGGATAGGCAATCAGGATCAGCACGATATTCTCGGCCGAGAGAACCCGGTCGGTCACGTCGCCGGTCAGCGCCTGCCAGTTCATCGCAGCAAGGAAAATCGAATAGGCAACCAGCACCAGGAAGGCGACGCCGCCAAACCAGGACAGGAACGGCCGCACCAGCGGATAGGTAGCGTTCAGGAATTCGTCCGGATCGAACAGCCCGACGCGAATCGCCAGCGGATTGGCGAATTTCGACAGAAGTTTACGGTTGTGCTGCTTGCTGGCGCGGTCGGCGATTTCCTCAATGTCAGGCGGAATGTCACCGAACAGCACATCTGAAGCGTGAAGCTGCCCCAAAAGGCGGATCACCGCGTCCTGTGTGATGACCTTTTCATCGAGGCGTTCGCAGGCGCTGTCCCATACTTCCTGCATGGTGCGTCGGCCGGTCATCAGGCTGATGATGAAATAGGCCTCCGGCGTGAAACGATGAAAACGGCCCGAAGTCCGGTCCTGCATCACATACCAGACCTGGCCGCGGAAGATCGTGCGGTGGATGCTCACCTGGCTTCGCAGCCGCGGCTTCAATTGCGCGACGCGATACCAGGACGAACTGAAATAGCTCCTGTCCATGCTCAGCCCGCCCAGCGCCAGAGGGTCAGGCGCAGCCAGTCGATCATCTTCTGGGTGTGGACGAAGAACAGCAGCCGTTCATCCACATGGGTCTTGCTGACGCCCTCCATGCCGGGACGTAGCCGCGCGGGGGATCCGGCAAGAGAAGCCTCTACCATGAACGAGTTGCGGCCGTTGCCCTGTCGCGAGACAGAGGTGATCTGTTCGATCCTGTACGTCAGCGGCTCCCTCGGCAATGCGCTGACCCGCAACTGGCCGGTCTGGCCGATCTTGATGTCTTCGATGTCGCTTTCGTCGACTTCCAGCACCACGCGGTAAGCATCGAGCGGCGCGATGTGAAACAATTCCTGGCCACGCTCGACCGCCGCGCCGACCGATTGCGACAGGTCGCCGGAGACAATAAATCCGTCAAACGGCGCCACCAGGCGGGTGCGACGCAGCTGTTCGTCGATCAGCGACAGCTGCGCGTCCGCCTGCTTGATCTGGGCCTCGATGATCTGGCTTTCGGCGCGCTCGCCACGCGCCAGCGCGCGGTCAAATTCCGTTTCTTTCTGAGCCTTGGTAGTGACCAGCCGCAGCCGCTCGAAATTGAGGTCCTGATCGTCGAGTTGCGCCAGCAGTTGATCCTTGCGCACCGTTTCGCCTGCCTTGGCGAATTCCGACAGAACATAGCCACTGAATGGGGCGACGATTGTTCGCTGCACCGAGCCGCGAATGACAGCAGGCGCCGTTACCGCATAGGGCGAGGTGGCGACGCTGAGGTAGGCGGCGATCGCCACCGCGGCCAGCGTCACGATCTTGCGGCCGATGAAGCGTGGGCCAAGCAGCCGCTTGATCTGGATCCAGCCTGCCTCGAGCGCCTTGGTGAAGATGGTTCGGTCGTTGCGGCGTTTTTCCTCGAGGACCGGTCCGACCACGGCCGCAACTGCGTCGCAAAGGTAGATCGTCTCCTGGTCAAAGCGCGCGTCGACGGGCCGCAGGAAAGTGAGCGCGCCCGTCATCCGGCCGTTGCTTTGCAGCGGCACGGTCAGGGCAGCGCCGTTCTTGTGCTGGCGCGTCAAGGCTTCGTGCGCGAGGCTGACGCGATATTCCTGCCCCTCGCGCGATGGCGCGACGACCACGGCCCGCTGGTCGATCGCCTCGTCCATCGCCGCGGCGACGTCACGCATGAAACTGACCTTGCTGTCGAATGCCGCCGAGTGGGACACCGCCGCAACGCGCGTCCAGCGCCGGCGCATCACGCCAATAGCGACCGGGTCGCAATTCAACCGCATGGCGAGTTCTGTAACGAGCGCGGTGCAGGCGCTCTTGTACTGCTTCTTCTCAATCACCGTCGCCAGCATGTCGAACGCAAAGCGACTGCGCTGCGCCGCCTGTTCGCTCTGATCGCTCATGCCGCGGCGCACATGCACTTCCACCCAGCCGCAGGCCCACTGGATCTTGCGCATGATGTCGGTGAAGGCAGCGTCGTTTCGCTTCACGGCAACGGCACAGGCGCCGAACAGATGTCCGTCGATGAGGATCGGGGACGCGATGATCTGTGTGTCGTCTGCCGGACCCGATACACTGACGCCCTGACGCTTTCCTGTCGCCATTTCGGCGGCGCCGAGAAGCCCGCCGGCCGGCGACTGTGAGTTCGGCCATGCGGCGGCCAGCACATAAGGCCCGGCATCGGCTTCCCCGAGCACCAGGGCTGCCGCGGAGGCATCGGGTAGCTGGCGGCACAGAAGGCCCAGCCATGCGCCGATGAACTCATCAGACGTCCCGGCAGCACGGAAGCGTGTCCACAGCGCCTGGTCTAGAACGCTGTAGCTGACGATGCCGGTATCATCCAGCATCCTGCGAGTGTCACCTTCAAGGATGCTATCGGCCATGGACACCCGTTTCGAGGCGGCGGACGCAGTTCGCGAAATGTATGAACTGCGCCGTCATCATTGTCTCAGCGTACTCCAAACAGACTGGACAGGCGCGACAGCAGCCCCTTGCGGTTGCTCCATTCGGCGAGACCGTTGAGGTCGTCCGAAGCCGCGTCGCCATCGTCGTGATCCGCATCAGGCGCCGCATGATGCGGACGGACCTGCTGCCGATCCTGCGCGGCAACGAAGGTTCCGCTGGTTTCGTCAAACACCCAGTCGGGCTGGCTGCTTGGCTGCAGGCCGGAAGTAACCCCTGTCAGCACGATATCGCCGGGTTTCGCGCTTGCATCGGCCTCAGAGTCGGAGTTCGCCACCGCCGCCGCATCGCCTGAAGCTCTTGCGGCCGAGATCGTGGTGACGTCTCCGACCGCCTGAGCCGGGGCGATGCCAGCGCTCTGAAGCAATCCATGCTCCTTGGCGCCGACAAAGACGCCCAGGCCATCATGGAAGAGCTGCGTTGCAACCTCCTCACCAGCCGATCCGGCCTCCGGCAGCCGGCGCTCGCCGACGGCCAACTCAGCCGACATCACGCCCGTCTCGTCGTCATCGTGATCGAGGCCCGCCTGATGGCCGATTTCGTGGATCAGTACCGACAGCAGGTCCATCCGCCCCTCGGCCGCGCCGCCGGGCAACGCCGTCAGGTGGCCGGATGCATCGAGCTGGAACTCGCTGCTGTCGAGAGGTGACAGGTCAACGAACCAGCCATTTCCGGCCGCGTTGCGGTCGATCAGCACGGCGCCGAACACCGACTGTGCCAGCGCCATGCCAGGCAGATCGACGACCTGCACATCCAGGCTCGACAGTTTTGCAAGCTCTGTCGCGTCCAGTTGGCCGCTGGCCGACCAGATCGCCATCGCCTGCGCCAGCATCGCCCTGGCCTGATCGACGCCGACCGCCGTTGCTGTGTCTCCCGCCTGGCCGGGCGAAGCCAGTGCCAGCTGATTGGAGCTGGTGCTGAACGCCGAGGCGTTGGTGCGGACCTGCAGCCGGTCGAAGGACGCCCCGGCATTGCCTGTCACCAGGCCGAACTCGCCATCGGCAACGGCTGAGTTGAAGCCATAGCTGCCGACGAATGCGCCGTTGACGGTGATCGAGACGGCAGCGCCACGTATGGTCAACTGGACTTCATAGTCCGTCGTTGAACTGAGCGTGCGGGCAAAGCTTTGATCGATCGCCGTGCCGCCTTTCGACGTCACGTGTCCAACCAGAACCTTCTGGGCCGCCACATCCAGCGTGACGAACTTGTAGTCGTTGGCGCCGTAGTAATCGAAGACGATGCCACCGGTGCCGGCGGTCTTCAACTTCGCCGTCAGTTCCAGATAGGCGTCCGCCCCGATCGCCGGGCCGACATCCAGCAGGTTGGTGCCGGCGCCGGCCGCCGCGTTCAGCCTGCCGCCCGAGAGCGTCCAGCCTTGAGCTGCGGTCTTCGACATCGGATAGGTCGGCGGCGCGTCGAACTCGGCTGCGTAGTCGAGCGTGATCTGGGGCGGCAAGACCTGGACACGGAAGTTGTCCACCGTACCCTTCGAGCCGCTGTTGCCGACACCGACGAGGCCCTTGTTCAGCGCCACCGGCTGGCCCTCGAGGATGCGCGGCGCGAAGGTGTAGCTGAACCAATTCACGCCAGCCACGGTCAAAGTCGCGTTCGTGCCGTTGACCGCGAGCAGGACATCGTAAGCCTGGTTTGCCTTGAGCTGCACCGGCTTGTTGGACTTGACCAACTGATGCCAGCCGCTGGCGTCGCGGTAGCCCATCTCGATCTGGTCGTTCGAGATGTTGATGCCGGCATATTTAAAATCTGTCGGCGAGTAGTAGTCGAAGATGATGTAGGAGTTGGCTTTCCAGCCGGCCGTCGGCTTATCGGTCGTCAAGGTCGCCGCGATCTCGTAGTAGATCGGCGTATAGGCGTCGAGATAGAGAACCGCGGCTGCCTGGTCCCAAGTGCTCGCCGACTGAACGGTGAGCTTACCGCTGGTGACGGCGAAATTGCCCTCGTCGACCGCCACGACCTTGGCGTTGCCATCATTGAAGTCGGCCGTGCGCAACACGTCGCGCTTGCCGCCGGGGATGTTGCCCGCCTGGGGATCCGTCGGACCGCCGGTCTGATCCTGCCAGAAGCCATGATCCTTCTGGGTGATCAGGCCGATTTCGCCTTCCACGCCGCCCATGAACATATGGACGTGGCTGTACTTGTCGTCCCCGTTGATGCTGCCAGTGTCGGCGGTGCGGGTGATGTCGACACCGTCGCTGAATGCCTGCGCGTAAAGGAAGTCGAACAGTTGCGGCGGCACCTGCCGGCTTACCGTCGCGATACCGAACGGTGCGAACGGCACCAGGTAGCTGTTGAACTCGCCGACCCAATCAATCAGGCGGTCGCCACCGGTGTTGCCGATCAGGATGTCGAGCCCTGCCCCGCCGAAAACGCGGTCCTCATACATTGGATGCGTCTCTGGCTGGTCGTTCAGCCAGTTGTTGGTCGAGAGTACATCATCGGCGTTCATGAGGTCGTTGCCCCAGCCGCCATAGATGTGGTCGCGGCCGGTACCGCCAACGATCCAGTCATTGCCCAGGTCACCAAAGACCGCATCGTTGCCGTCGGTGTTGCGCTGCGCAAACGCCGTCGGCGTGCCGTTCGGCGCAAAAGCGATCGCGCCGTTGACCAGCGGTCCTTCATTGTCGACGAGGTTGAGGAAATACTGGCGCGCGATAGGCGGCGTGCCGGCCTTCCATACCGAACCATCGGCGTTGAACATGATCGTCCGGCGTGGATCGTACTCGTCGTAGAGGAAGAACTCGCCGAGCCGGCTCTGCACCGGCTTCGGTGCGTTCCACGGATCGCTGTCAGGACCAAACTTCAATACGTCGCCAGGATTCCACGGCCGCGAGAAGTCGGTGCGCACGATGCCCACGACATTGCCCGCCGCGTCGAAGCGCTGCGTGTAGGACTCCGGCAGGGCCTCGCCGCCGCCGACCGCATCGTCGCCGGAACCGCCATGGATGAAGTCGTCACCCAGGCCGCCGAAAATGATGTCGTCGACGACATTGGCGTCGAACAGCGGATTGTCGCCGCCCTGCGCATTTGGCGTCAGATTGTATGGCGTCAGGTCGACCGCCTTCTTCATCTTGCCGCCGACATTGATCGTCTCGGTCTGCACCTGTCCGGGCGTGTAGATGAACTCGTTGAGCACATCGCCCTGGCTGGTGCGCGTATCCGGATCGGTCGCCAGCAGCGGCAGCACGCCGAACAGGCTTTCGCCGTAGGTCGCGCTGTTGCGGCTGGTGAAGATGCGGCCGTCGTCGCCCAGGATGCCGTCCTCACCGGTACCACCGGAGATCCAGTCATTGCCCCAACCGCCGATCAAGTCGTCATTCTCGGCATCGCCGAACATCCGGTCATGGCCGCCGCCGCCATAGGCGGTGTCGTCACCCGTCTCGCCATGGAACTCATCATGGCCACCGATGTCCTGCTTGGCCCATATGCCGAATTCGCTGCGATAGGCGGGATCGTTCGGGTTGTTCTTGGAGAACAGGTCCGGACGGAAGTCCGGGCCGCCCGGCGTGTAGTCGAGCAGATGGATGCCGCGCACGACGAGACGCTCGCCACCGGCGCGCGCCGGGTCGTTCACGTCGTAATTGAACTGGACATAGAGCTGTTGCCCGGCCGTGCCGTTCGGATTGATGTCGGTGTGATTGACACCGACGATCCGCACGATGTTGCCGTTGTCGCCGATCATGGAGTCGGCATCGCGAGCAAAGCGCGAATTGATCAGCGTGCCGTCATTCGGCAAATTGTCGTCATTGCGGTCGATCTCGATGCCGGCGCCGCCGAAAATGTAGTCGTCGCCGTCGGGCCGCGCATTCGGATCAGTGAGGCTGAAGAAGGACGAGGACCCACCGATCAGATCATCCTGGCCGAGACCGCCGAATAGCTGGTCGTCACCGCCGCCGCCTTCGATGTAGTCCTGGCCGTCAGTCGCCGCCGTGAAGGAGGCGATCACCGTGAGCGGACCGATCGGATCGGTGACGCCGCCGGATGTGCGCGATGCGCCGACATGCGAGGTGCCGGCAAAGGCCAGTTCGATGCCGCCGTCGCCCTGCACCACGTCATGGCCGAGCTGACCGAACAGTTCGTCATGGCCTTCGCTGCCAGCGATGTAGTCGTTGCCGAAGCTGCCGACGCCGACCGTGCCCTCGTCGAAGGCGAAGGTATGCAGCGCCGCGTAGTCGACCGAATACTCGCTCCACCACGGAGCACCGTCCGGATCGCGATACCGCCGAGCGGTACTGTCGACCAGCAGCAGGCCGCTGTTGTCGGCATTGACCGTGCCGAGGCCGGCCGGCATCGGCCGGTCGGTACGGCTGTACAGCAAAGTTCCGGCCAGCGTCTGGAAGCGCAGGCTGAACGTATCGTCCAACAGGTTGCCGTCAGCGCCGCCCTGGCGCGACATGTAGACGTTGTCGCCAAAGACGCGATCGTCTTGCTGGTCACCGTCGAGCAGATCATGCCCGGCGCCGCCCACGATGACGTCGCGGTCGAGGCCGCCGAACACCACATCGTCGCCGCCATTCTGCAGTTCGGCCGATTTGATGCCGGTGACCAGCACCAGCTCGGTCGTCTGGATGCGCTGCTTCAAAGCCGACGGCAAGTTCGGATCGTCGACGAACATTTCGATCACGCCGTGATCGGCGAAGATGATGTCGTCGAAGTCGCCCAGCACGCCGGCAGCCGCGACCGAACTCGGCCCATAGCCGAGATGCGAGGCGCCATCGCCGAAGATCAGGTCGTCGCCCGCATCCATCAGGTCACGAACCGACGACTTGACCGGCTTGATCGTCGTGCCGTTGGTGTCGGTGTCCGGATTCGCCGAAGGCAACGGACTGTTATCCACCGTATCGATGAACAGCTGGCGCGTGAAGATGTTCACGTTGATGCCGCTGTCGCCATAGATGTGGTCGGTGCCGCGGTTGCCGATGATCAGGTCGTCGCCGGAACCGCCGGCAAGATGATCGCCAGCCTGGCTGCCGTAGATCGTGTCGTTGCCCGCGCCGCCATAGATCGTCAGGCCGACGCTCGGCAGGTTTGCCGATGGCGTGCCGGCGAACAAGGCGCTGGCGTCGATGATGTCGTTGCCGGCGAACTTGTAGCGATTGGCGAGCGGGAACACCCACTCGTCATCCTCATTCTCGCCGTCCTGCAGTTCCGGGAACGGATCGAACGGCTTCTCGCCGAATTCCATACCCAAAACATTGTGCGCCTGGCCGGAATACCAGATGCCGTCCTGGCCGGTGTCGCCATAGATGACCAGCGGCGAGTTCGGTCCGGCGCCGCCGGTGACGACAATGTGGTCGCCGCCGATGCGGGCGCCGCCGTCCAGCGTGACGTCGGTACCGGAAACGGTCATCGCAACGCCGACTTTCGGCGTCAGCGCAACGCTCTGCAGGGTCATCACGGTCGCATTGAGCGCCTGGATGGTGAACGTGCCGGCAAAGCCGCTCAGTTGCACCTTCTGGCCCACATGGAAGCCATCCGCCAGCCAGCTGCCGGCGCTGCGTGTCAGGCTGTTGGTGGCGATGTTGACAGTCGCCGTCCCGGTGATGACGCGCGGCTCTGCGACGTGCAGCGAACGCTCGGCATAGATGTTGAACGCGTTGGGCGCGAGCACGGTGCCGGCTGGCTGGCCGGCGCGTGTGTTCGGTGCGCTGAGCACCAGCACACTGCCGTCACCCCATGTCAGCGCGGAGTTGGCAGGCGCCGGCAGAGTCGCGTCGGCGATCGCCAGAATGGTGCGCGTATAGGTCTCGCCCGCAAGCTGGATCACCTGGCCGACCTGATAGCGGTCCTCCGACCAGTCGCGGCCGTCCTGACGGGTGACGATGATCTGTCCACCGGTTCCGGCGGCGATGTTCATCGGGCCGGCGCTTTCCAGATACATGTTGCCGCCGCCATGAACGAGCGTCAGCCCGCCATGCTGGCCTTGCACATAGAAGCTCTTCACCGCGTCGTTTTGCGTCGCCAGCGGCGCACCTTCGAGCGTCAGCGAGAAGCCGTCTTGCGAGATCTCGATGATGCGGAAGTCGCGCTTGCCGTCGGCATCGACCATGGTCACCAGATGTCCGGCGAGGTAGCCTTCATCGGCCCAGTTGACGCCGTCCTGGCGCGTGACGATGCCGCCGGTATAGGTCGGGTCGACGTCGACTTCGGCCACCACGGTCTGCAGCACGGCATTGGTCACCGGGTTGATGCGATTGATCGTGCGCGGCGCTTCCGAGACCGGCGCGAGTTGCCCGCCGATGACGTGCATGACCGCGCCGGCGATCGCCACGATCTGATACTCGCCCTTCGCAAAATCCTCATCGATCGAGATAAAGTCTCCGACCGCAAAGCCGGCCCAGTTGCCGCCGTCGGTGCGCGTGATGATGCCACCCGCCGTCGTGCTGGCCACATCCACCGACTTGTTCGGCGTGATCACATCCTTGTCGAAAGCGGTGATCGTATGCGACCCGTCCGCCACACCGACGAGCGTCGGTCCGCCCAGAACCAGGATCGAGTTGTCATTCGGATCCGCGCCTTCGGCCGGATTGGCCGGATCGATCAGCGCATCATTGATGGCGAGGATCGTCCAGACGCCCGCCAGGTTGTCGAACTTCACCGTTTGGCCGACGAGGAAGCCCATGGCTTTCCAGTCGAAGCCGGTGCGCACGATGGTGCCGCCATTGGCTCCGGATGCCGTTACGTCGAACGTGTTCGTCACCTGAACCGGCGGCGCAGGATTGAGCGTGCCTTCGATGACGAGCTCGTCGTTGCCCTCGCCGAGCATCAGGTTGACCACCTCGATGGTGCTCTTGGTGTCGTCGGTGCCGAAATCGCCATTCGAGTCGACGCTGATGCGCCCGAAGCTGATGCCACCTGGGAAGAAGCCGGATTCACCGAAGGTCGGATCGCCGGTCACACCAAGCCCCAGGCTCAGATCGTCAGCCATGTTGAAGCCGGTGAGCGTCGTCTCGGTCATGACGCCGCCGACATCTTCCTTGCTGGTGTCGTTGAAGATGTTCAGCACGTCGATCTGCTGCGATTCCGGCGGCTGCTGGCCGATCGCGATCAGGAAGTCGTCGGCTTCGCCGGGCAGCTTGAGGCCGTTCTCGAGCGAACGGTCGGCGCCGGTGACGCCGCCCTCGACAGCCAGCGGTCCGCGCAGCTTGGACAGATAGTGACCGGAAACCGGGAAGACCTTGACGCCTTCACGAGTGATCGGCACATCGTATTCGGTGTCGGCGCGCAGCTCGATAGTCTGCTGCTGGTAGTAGTTGGCCGGCGTGAACACAGCCACGGCGGCGGTGCGAACCACACGCACGTCGTTCAGCGTGTCGCCCAGATGCGGCAGGATCTGCGCCACATTGGTGCCGGTGATCTGGATTGTGGTGTCCTTGGTGTCGTTGTCGCCGCGGATGATCGCGATCTTGAAGTCGCCGATCAGATTGTCGGTCGAGTCGAACAGGCGGATCCACTGCCCCTCGAGGAAACCGAATGCCAGCCAGCCATCGTCCTCTTCGCCAAGTCCGTCGATGGTCATCCGGTAGGTCGGAATACCTTCTTCCATGACCTGCTCGAAGCGGATATCGCCGGTGTACTCACCGTCCCGCGCCAAATCGGACAGGATGACGTCGGCCTGCGCGCCTGTCGTGGCGAACAGCTTGTCGACCTTGAAGAACTTTCCATCCGCATCGATCGAGGTGATGAAATAATCGCCGCTGTCGACGCCGGCATTGCCGATGCGTACCTGCTGGCCGACGAAGAACCCTTCATCAACGAAGCTGCCGAGATCGGCACCGACCCCGCGCGTGACCTTGCCCAGGCCACCATCGTTGGAGAAGACAAGATTGCCGTCGAATATCTGCGTTGGCCTGAGGCCGCCAATGATCTCGTACCCCGAGCCGGGCGTGACCGCGATCCCGTTGACGCTGACGACATCCGCCAGACCGTCGGTAAGCACCGCGACGTGAACGCTGGTCGACGGCGCCTTGGTCAGGCGGATCGTATAGTCGTCGGTGTCCGATCCGTCGCCGTTGAGCAGCGTATTGCCTTCACTCTCCAGCACGACCGCGCCGGCGCTGTCATTGTCGATAACGTCGATGTCGACATAGCCCGGGCCTGAGCGCAGGTTCGGGAATACGTAGTCGTGGTCGGCGTCGACCGTCAGCGCCTGGTCGAGCTGGAAGAAGATCGCCGCCGTATGCGGGTCCTCACGCGGGATGTCGTCGCGCGCTTCGATGCCGACGCGCACCGCATCGTCCCAGTTTCCGCTGTCGAAAGTAATGCGCCAGTAGCCGTCGGCACCCTTGAACATGCGGCCGTCGAGATCGTTCGGATCGTCGACGTCGTAGATCATGATGTTTTCGTCGCTGAATTCGTTGACGAACAACTTGACGACGATCGTGTCGGTCGCTTCGGGCGCCGTGGCTAGCTGTACCAGAAGTTCGTCATTCAGCTTGGTCGTGGCATTGCCTTCGATGACGAGCGAGCGGCGATCTTCGGTATTGGTGCCGGGCGCCACTTCGGTGACATAGATTCCGGGCGTGTCGTTGTCACGCAGGTCGACTTCGACGTTGCGCACATCCGCGGCGTCGAAGGGATCGCCGTCCGGATAGGCCGCCGCCAGCACTGCGGGTGCGACACCGCTGGTGTCGGAGATGACACTGTGCTGAATGACGACCACCCGATCGCCCTCGGCGCGCAGATCGTCGGGGGCGTAGAGGTACACGTTCTGCGCCGTGTCCCAGTTGGTGCTGTCGAAGGCGAGCACGATCGAGCGATCGTTGATGATCGTCGGAACGCCGTTGATCATGATGACATGCTGGAATTCGCCGTCGGTTCCCACGGCGCCGGGATCCAGCGTCGAAAGCCAGATCGTGTCGCCGATGCCATTCGGCAACGGTGCCGGGTTGATCAGGGTGCCGTCTTCTTCCTGCTGCGGCGAACGTGCCGCCGCAATCGTCACATAGACGATCTGGCCGGCCAGCGGCGCGACCGCCAGCCTGACAGTGTAGCTGTCGACATTGCGCGGTCCGCCTTCCCGAACAGCCGTGAAGCCGTCCGTTTCGTCGATGCGGACGATGCCCTCTTCGGGGCCTGCCACGTGATAGTCGAAACCGTCGACCAGGACGCCATCGTAGAGTGGATCGCCCGAGGTGACGAGGTGATCAACGGCGCCGGACGCGCCTTCGAGTTCGCGTGTGATGATGTCTTCCGTGACATCACCCGCGACATTGATCGTGTCGGAGCCCAGACCGCCGATAACGCGATAGGCCACGCCGAAAGCCGTCGACTGAACGAAGAATTCGTCGTCGCCTTCAAGTCCGTCAACCTCGACCACTTCGATCGTGGTGTAGCGAACATTGAGGCCGGCGCCGAAGATGCCCTTTTCGGTTATGGCGAAATCGTCGGCGAATTCGGTCCCGAGGATGACCAGCTTGTCAAAGCCGGTGCCGCCGTCGACCGAGACCGGCGCGTTGACATTGTATTGCACTTCGTCCTCGCCGCCGCCGGCGCGGATATCGGGCGCCCGCGCGACCGAGAAGCCGAGCCCGATGATCGGCTTGGCGACGCCAAAGTCGTCCAGCACGATGACGTCGTCGGTGTAGTCGTCCGGCGTCGAGTCAGCGTCGGCGAAATTGATCGCGCCATCGCCATTGGTGTCGAGCGTGACCGCCGGCAGGTCGTCCTGATCGATCGTGCCGTCCCCGTTCCAGTCCTGGTTGGCGACCGCCGCGATGGCGAACGCGCGGACGATGAACAGGTCGTTGTTGTCGTCGCCCTCGAGCCGCAGCTCGGCCTGGTTGGAATAGACCCGGAATTCGTCGTTGCCGGTGCCGCCCTGCGCGACCATCGGCGCAATGATGCCGGGGCTCAACCAGCCGCGTGTCGTAGCCACCATGTCGGGGAACACGTCCTGGTCGAGCAGGCCGCCGCCGAAGAACGGCGTGACGCCGTTTTCCGGATCGCCGGTGCGCTTGTTGCCGAATATCTGGCCGATGTTGAAGGAGTCGTCGCCAGCGCCGCCTTGCAGCGAAACGATCGCCGAGGTGTCGTCGGAGTAGAAATTGTCGTTGCCGCCCTGCCCCTCAACGGTGATCCGGCCATTCAGCGCGGTGTCGTAATTGATGCGCGCGACCTCGTTCGAGGGCTCATTGTCCTCAATAGTGTCGGCATAGGTCTTGGGCTGCCCGTAGACCATGGCGACGTAGGCCGGACGGTCGGCGGATTCGTGCGGCAGGTAGTTGGCGCCGCGCAGGAGGAAGATGTCGTCGATCGGCTTGTTGCCGCCGACCAGACCATTCTGCGACGAGTTGTAGCCGAAGATGGTCAGTTCATCGACACCATCGATGGAGCGCCCGCTGTCGAGGATGTTGATGACGTAGTTGCGCTGGAAGTCGGTGCCTGCGGTGCCCTGGCCCGGATTGTTGGAGCCAAGGGTGTAGATCTCATAGACATCGGTGCCCGACACGCCGTCCAGCGTGAGCGTGTGCTCGGCCGCCGTCTGCACGTTCGGAGAGGTTTGCGTCGCGGTATCCTGGAGGTAGTAGACGCGGAAGCGGTCTTCGCCATCGACGTTGTTTGCATTGAGGTCCTGGCTGCCATAGGCGCGCGTCTTCGAGCCGAGGAAGACGTAGCCGGGACTACCGAGGGTGTTTGTGCCGCCGGCACCCGAGGTGTCGCCGAACTGAATCGTGTCGACATCGGTGTTGCCGAAGATCCGGGTCAGTACGGTCGGTCCGGTGACCGGGTCGGCCGTCAATGTCGGCGTTGCCGAGCCGACCGGCGCGCCGATCGTCTTGTTGCCCGGCGTCACTGTCGCGTTGGCGACGATACGGCCACGCAGCACCATCACGGTGCCGAAGGCGACATCCAGATTGACGAGCGCATGGATGACCTCGTCGGTCGCCGACACGTCGCCATAGATGTCGATGCTCTTGGCCGCCAGCGTCTCGCTGTTGGAGTCGAGCGTCACGTCGTCGCCGACGCGCAGCAGCACGGAACCCTTTTCGGCGAAGATCTGGCCATGCGTGATGACACGCGACGCATCGGGCTGGAAGGTCGGGAAGGTCGTGCCGTCTTCCCCGAAGCGGGCGCTGCCGCTGTGCAGCAGGTCGAGGTTCTCGCCCTGAGCCGAGGTTTCGCGCACCGTGATGCGGATATCGCCATCATAGGCGTGCGCCAGCACCAGCCGCAGATTGCCGGCGGTGCCGCCGGGAACCTCCGGCGCTTCGGCCAGGTAGATGTTGTTGCCGGCTTCAAGCGCGACGTCGTCATCGCTCGAACCGCGCGATGAATCGATCTCGAGATCGTTGGTAAAGGCGCCTATGGAGCCGCCACCATTGGCGTCGAGGTCGATGGTCTGACCCATCACGTCGGCAAAGTCGTCGCCGGCGCCGTTGTTGCGTGAATCCAGGATCGAGCCTGCGACGGTCCTCAGCGACACGTCACGGGTCGTATGGACGGTATGAACATGCATGTCGCCGACGACTTCGTCGAGGAAGATGCCCAGCGTCGAATCCGCGCTGATGTCGAAAGCTCGCAGCACGCCAAGCCCACCGACGCCATTGCGGTTATCAACGTTGATCTCGAGGAAATTGCTCGGCTCACCAATGCCGCCCAAGGGCGAGTTGATGTCAAGCAGCGTCGGGTTGAGCACCTGAGCAGCGACTTGGAAATGGGTCGGATTGAACAGCCCGACGCCAGCGGCCATGGTGATGTTGCGGCCCGAGACATCGGCCTCGATCAAGGCCGGGTCGCCATTGTCATCGCGCGCATCAAGGATGCGCCGCGGCGAATACAGCAGCACATCGGAGGCATTGGAGCGAATGCGCTCGACGCGCATGTCGCCGGTCTTTTCGGTCAGCGCGATGTAGCCGTTGGTCAGCACGTCGATGTCGCCATTGCCGGCGATCTCGGTAATGCCAAGCACGTTGACGGTGGTTGCCGCCGGCGCCGGATTGGCGGCCGCGACGATGATGTCGCCGCCAGCGACGACCGAGCCTGCTTGCAGCCCGGGCAGCGTGCGCAGGCCGGTTGTCGGGTCGAGGCCCCGGAAATCATAGGTCGACGCGACTTCCGTGTTGCCGGTGGCGAAGACGCCACGGCTCAGCGACGGGATGGCTCCCGCATCCGGCCGGAAGAAATTGTAGTAGGTCTGTCCGCCGGCAGGCAACGCCGGCGCCTTGACCAGCAGGCCGCCGGACTGACCGTCGCCGAACTGTTCAATGCTGGCTTGCAGCAGAACATCCGCCGTGTTGCCGGCCTTGATCCGGTCGATCTCGACGACGTAGAAGCCGCCGGCCGGCGCCTCGCGCAGCAGCGCCTTGAGGTCGAGGCTGATGTTGCCGAGCGCGTCAGCGGTGAAGGTTTCCGCCGAAATCAGGCTGTGCAGATCGGTCAGCGCGCCCGCCGGTGCCAGATCGATGGCCGTGCCGGCCAGGGCGTTTGCCAACGTGGTCGCCAACTTGACGCTCTGCCCATCGGGCGAAGCGATGATGTAATAGTAGCCGCCGTCGGTGAGCCCGCCGATGGTGGTGGTCACTGCATCGTAGCGCACCAACTGACCGGTATAGAAACGGTTCTCGACGCCGAGGAAGATCTGGTTCGTCAAGTCAGCGACACGGCCGGTGTCGAAGCCCATGCCGAGCGGCAGGCCGGCGCTGTCGACGATGTCGATGTTCACTCGCGCGCCGGTCGCGCCGATGTTCTCGTCGGCGCGAATGTTCAGGATGTGCGTGCGGATCAGCGACTGGCGGCCATCACTGCCGGTGACGCCGCGATCGTTGGTGGCGAGCACCGATCCGTCCGTGTTGACTATCGACGTCGTACCGATCGGGTTCTCAATCGTACCATTGATGTAGATATCGGAATGGCCACCGGTGTCGGTGATCTCGATCAGTGTCGGCGCGACTTCGCGCACCACGTTGAAGGTCAGTGTCACGCTCTGCGACGGATTGAGCCATGCCAGCGGCTGCTCGTCGGTGACGACATCGATATTGTTGATGATGATGTCCTTGTCGGACTCGTTGCGGATCGACACGCGCTGCAACGTATCGCGGAACGTCCAGGTGCCGCCTGCGCCGGTCATCGAGTTCGAATCGAACACCACGTCGCCCGGACCCGGATTGACGATGTCGTTGACGACAATGTCGTTGCTTTGGATCGTGCTGCCTTGGCCTTCGGTGGCACTGCCGCCGCCCGCGGTGTCGTTGACCGACACTTCGACCGCGACATCGATCTCGCCGTCGGCGCCGATGACCAGTTGCTTGACGACCAGTTCGGGTGAACGGCCGGAAAGGATCAGCACGTCGGAATTGAAGTTGATCGATTGCGGCCTGTCATCCGGACTGCTGCCGCTCGACCCGCCGGCGGCGAGCGAGCGCTTGCTGTGATCGGCGTCATCCGTCTGCGAGATCGAGCCGTTCACGGTCGAGGCAAACAGGGCCAAGTGCTCGGCCGAGCTTCCAGGTTCCTGCGGATAATCCGGGTGTCCGAGCACGGCATCGTTGTTGTCGCGCGGGCCGGCTGTCACCAAGGCGCCTGCCGCGCCGAAAATCTCGGAGGAGACGTCGGTGTCGTTATGCGCGTCGGAATCGACGAAGCCGAACAGGCCCGTCGAGCGGGCATAGGATTTCGCATGCGTGACGACGTCGTTGTAGCGGGTGATGAGGTCGACGCCTTCCCAACCGGTCAGGTCGGCGCCGGCATTGATCCGCACCTGCGCATCCGGCCGTGCCGTGATCGTGCTTTCCGCCTCGCCTTCGCCATAGAATCCGGCGCCGCGCCCGTCGCTGCCGGAGAAGACATGGAACTTGTCGACCCGCGCCGCAAGCGAGGTGCGCCGCGCGCTGAGCACGGCGTTGGCCGCCAGCGAGACGATGGCGTCGGCCTGGTCGGCGTCCGGATCGCCATCGGGCGTGCCGATATTGACGTGCGTGATGGCGTCGCCATCGCCGCCGAAGCCGACGCCGGAGGCAGTCGATTTGGCCGTCACATCGACGGAGGCGTTCGCCGTGCCCTTGGCCAGTTGCCCGGCCAGCACGATGGCGTTGGAGCCGATGGTGGACGTCGTGTTGTACTCGATCCGCACGTCGGTGACCGGATCGGCCAGGCCGACCGCGCCGCCGGCGCTCGACTGCGAGGACGCGCTGGTGATGGCGTTGCTCGCCGAAGCCAGCGTGAAGTTCTTGCCCGCGACGATGCGCGTGTTGTCGCTGATCGTCGCCGCGCTTGTTATGTCCTGGTAGCTCCGCGCATCGGCGTCGCCGATGGCGACGAAGCCGCCGGTGCCGTTGACCGCGTAGGAAGAGGTGTTGGTCGTCGCCGATGTGCTGACGGTGACGTCGCCCACGGTGGTGATCTGCGTCGCCGAAATCGTCGCCGAGACGTTCGGATTGCTGATGATGTCGGCGTCGTTGATCTGCACGCCGACGAAGCCGCCGCCGGACCCCTTGGCGTAGGCGGAGGATACCCCGTCGCCCGATTGCGGAGCAATTTCGCTGAGCGGAACTTCGCCGGGGCCGAACAGGAACTGGCCCGGCGCTGCCGAGGTGGCGCCGTCGCCGATGTCGATGCGCAACTGCTGCTCACTGTCGACATCGTCGGAGATGTCGATCGCGAGTGCTGTAAGGCTGTGATTGCCGTAAGGCCCGGCCAGGCCCGTTGGCGTCAGGACGATCTGACTGCCGCCGCTCGGCGCATCCCACAGTTCGAACGTGTTGTCGCCAGCGCCGCTGACGCCCCGCACGTAGTAGGTCTTGCCGTCTTCCAGCCCGCCGATCGGCAGATTCTTGGCGTTGACCAGCGAATGCGTATCACTGGCACCAACATTGAGGGCGGGATCGGCGCTGAGGCCCTTGTTCGGGTTCAGCGCGATGATCGGCTGATCGAAGGTCTTCGTCAGCGTGTCTTCGGTGACGCTGTTCGCGACGGTAAGGATCAGCGTGCTGCCGGATACGCTGGCGATCGTGAACGTGCCGGAATTGGCGCCGCCGCCGCCGATGAACAGCGTGCCGGCTGCGAAGCCGTTGTCGGCCCAGTTGAGGCCGTCAGTGCGGATGATACGGTCGCCAGCGGCATTGCGAACGAACTGCACCTCTTCGGTAATCGCGTCGTTACGCTTGAGCTGGATCGTCGAGGAATTGACGACGTGCACGCGATAGGTCTGGCCGTCGACCAGGCCGCCGATCGCCAGACCCGTTCCGCCGCTCGCATTCTTGACGTCATAGACGACGTGCTCGCCCTCGGCGAAACCGTGCGCCAGCGCATTTCCATCATCGTCGAAGAAGCGGATGTTGTCGGCGTTGCTATCTGCGATCGGCGAGCCGTCGGGATTGAGGCTGTTCGAATTGACGTCCACCTGGCGACTGACGAAGGTGCGCGCGTCCGGTGCCTCATAGGTCACCGCCGTCCCGTTGACGAAGCCATGCCCGGATATGGTGATGCTGTTGCCCGCGACGTCGTCCGGCTGGAAATTCTTGAGGTAGTTCTGTGGGTTGACCGCCTTGTCGAAGGTGCTCACCAGCTTGATGTGCGACCCGTCGATGACCAGCACATAATAGAGGTTGCCCTCGGTCAGGCCAAAGCTGTCGACCGTTTCGTCCGGTCCCGGATAGTAGCGGACGGCATCGCCGCTCAGGAAATTATGGCCACCCGCGAACTCGATGATCTCGGTGTCTGGATCGATGTCGGCGGCGTTGAAGACGGAGCCGAAATAGAGCGTGTTCGGATCTGTCACGCCTGCATTGACGACATTGATCACGCTGTACTGGCGGTTCACAGCCGAATCGGCCGGGTCCGGCCAGTTGAGGCCGGGAATGACGGCGCCGCCGCTTCCGGCATCATATTCGACCGTGTCGCCGGTCACCAGTCCGTGCCCGTTGACAGTGATCGTGTTGGCGGTGCCATCGACATCGAGGATCTCGTAGGTCGGTTGAACGCCGGGGATCGGCGACGCAGAGGCTTCGACCAGGATATCTCCGGTCGCATTGATCACCGCGCCCGCGCCGATCGAGCTTGCAACAGTCGGGCTGACATTGGTCGTCGCATCCGAAGCGCCGGCGCCGAAAATGCCGCCTATCGAAATACCGACAACCTTGGCGTCGCCTTCGGTTTGCGCCTGTGCCTTGAGCCGGACATTGCGCGCCGACTGGATCGAGGTGTTGTTGCCGATCGAGGCGCTGACCGACGATGGGCTGGCTGTTGCGACTGCGCTGTTGATCGTCAGCGCGCCGAGAACGCCGCCACCGGCGGCTTCAGCCACGGCGAGCGCGCCGTTGACAGCGAGGGCTTCGACCTTAATGTCGGTGACCGAGACGATGTTGGCGTTCATCGCGGCGTTGCTCTGGCCATTGGCCTCGGCTTCGGCCACGGAAGCACCGACCGCCGCGGCGCCGAACGAATTCGCTTCGGAATTGGCGACGGCATAGTTGCGAATGCGCGACTTGATGTCGATGTCACCGGTGATGGTGAATGCGCCGCCGGCACCGATCGTGGTGTTGGCAACCGCATTGGACCGCGCGGTCGGAACCGAGCCCTGGCCGCTGAACAAGCCGCCGCCGGAGGCTTCCGCATAGGCCTTCGCCCCGCGGTCGGTCGCCGTCTCGCCCTCGTAATTGTGTGACGACAGCATGACGATGCCGCCGGCGTGAATCGTCGAATTGCCGCCGATCGATGCGGCCACCGTCGGGACGACATTGACCGTCGCCAGGCTGGTGCCGGCCGCCAGCGCGCCGACCGAAAGCGCGAACACGTCGCCGGTCGCATCGTGCAGCGTCCACGCCTCGACCGTGAGGAGGCCCGTCGCATTGATGTTGGCGCCGCCGCCAATCGATGCCTCTACGTTCGGCTGAACATCGACGAAGGCGAAATTGAAGGTGAGCGCGCCGAGCCCCGCGGCAAGCGCGAAGGTGTCGGAATCCGCGTTGATCGTCGAGTCCGCATGGACGGTGATGGCTCCGACGGTGTCGGTCTGCCCGATCTGACTGCCCGCGCCGATCGTGGCCAGGACTTCCTTGGTGTTGTCGTCGTCATCGCCGATGGTGACGTCGCTGTAGGACGCGCCGACGGCCACCGCGCCGGCCTGTATGCCGGTCGTCAGCACGTCGAACGTCTGGTTGCTGGTCGCCGAGACCGTAAGGCTGGCCGCGTCGTTGACCACTGTGTTGTCGAGCAAGCCGGCCTGAATGCGGCTGGTATCGTTGACCACCGCGACCGATGCGCCGAGGCCGACGAAGCCGGCCTGCAAGGCGACGGTTGTGACATCGACATCCTGGCCGAAATGGCCTTCGACTCGGATGGCATTGCCAGCCTTCAGGCTTCCGCCGGCCTTCGCTCGCACCTGCCCCGACACATTGACGACGGAAATCGAGGCGCCCAGGCCAACAAGACCGGCGCCCAGGCTGCCGACCAACATGTCGACTTCCATCTGTTCACGCGCGTTCACGACGATGTCGTGACCGGCCTCGACCGTGGCGCCGCCTTCGACGGACGCGGTGGTGCCGCGCTCGTCGGTGACGGCGGCCGTTAGCTTGTTAGTCAGGGCGCTGGAGGTCAGCGCGTTGGCGCCGACCTTGTCGCGGGCGCCTTCAACGCCGGCCTTGACCCGCGAGTCGGCCGTATTGCTGTTGGCGCCGCTGCCGAAGCGGCTCAATTCCCCAGTGACGCCTTCGACACCGTCGTCGGCCTGGCCGCCGGCCTCGTCATTGGCGGTCTTGGGGCTTCCGTCGTCCTTCGTCGCGTTGCCGCTGCCACCTTGGTTGTCCTGATAGGAGTCGCTGAATTCCTCGCCGACCGACCAGACCGACACGGACGCGCCGAGCCCGCCGACGCCGATGCCGCCGCTGAAGGCGAACCCACGCAGAACCTTGATTGCAACCGCGTTGACCGACACGTCGCCGCGCGCCCGCACCATGGCGTCGGCGTTGATCGCGGCAACCGTGTCGTTCTTGATGCTACCGAAATCGATGCCACCGGCCAGGCCGATGAAACCGGCGCCGAGAGCGCCCGCAAAGGACGTGACCCGGACCTCGTTCGCAGCGTTGACATAGACGCCCTGCGCGCCCGCGACCGTGCCCGGATGGGCGACGTAATTTGCCGCGCCCTGGTTGATGTCGGCGCCGACCCCGATCAGCGCCTTGGTGTCCGAATTGAGCAGCGTCACAGTGACGGAGCCAGCCAAGCCGACATAAAGGCCACCGGCGCCGGCGACTGTCACGTTGGTGACCTCTTCCGACGATTCGGCCTGCACAATGACGCCATGCGCCTCGGCCGTGCCGAAGCCGCTCGGATCGCCGCCGCCGAGGATCGTGCCGGTAAGCACGCCGCCAATGCCGGCGCCGTTGCCGGACGCGTCGACGCTTGCATTGTCGCCGATCGTCGCTTCAGTAAGCTTGTCGACGGTGACGACCGCGACCGATCCGGCGGCGCCGCCGCCCGACAGGCCGATGGCGACCGCACCCGCGACCACCACCACCTCGGAATCGTCCTTGGCCATGACGGCGACGTCGCCGCCGGCGACAATCGTCGCGTTGGCGCCGACGCGGGCATAGGTCTCGGTGTCGAACGACAGCACCGAGACGCCTCCCGCCAGGCTGACCGTGCCACTGAAGGCAAGGCCGGCGGAGACGACGATGACCTTTTCCTTGGACGTGGAGATCACGGCGACGTCGTTGTTCGCCTTCACGTCCGCGCCGTCGTTGATCGTCGCGAAAGTATCGACCTTGATGACCGATACGTCGACGCCGGGCGCGCCCGCGCCCGAACCGCCGAAGGCCGCACCGGCCCCGACGCCGACATGGCTGAAGTCGCTCGCCGCCGCAACCAGCACGGACTGTCCGGCATTTCCGGCGCCGGCCATGTCCTGGTTGATCTGTGCATCGGCTCCGATGAACGCCTTTGTCTTGGTATCGACGATGTTGACGGCAGCACCAACTGCCACGCCGACCGAACCACCGCCGCCGACGGAAATTGCAAAAGTTTCGATATCATCCTTCGCCGAGGCCGAGACAGCCACGCCGCGGAAGCCGGTGTCGACCGCCGCGTTCGCAATCCGGTTCTGGGTCAGCCCCGGATCCTGCTGGACGTCGTCGCCGCCCTCCTGGTCGAGGTCCTTGAACTGGGTGAGGCCTGACGGCGTACCAGCCTCCAGGCTGCTCGCGGTCGGCTTGTTGCCGCCCTGCGGCTCGAAGCTCGACATCGCCTGGCTGCCCGCGTAGGAGACGTCGTAGCGGCCGGTTCTCGCCGCGACCGTGCCGTGGCCCTCGCCGGTGACGCGTGCACCCGCGCCGATGAAGGCATCCGTCACCTTGTCGACAACCGCAACGCCGGCCGCGACGCCGACACCGGCGCTGCCGCCAATCGCCACGCCGCCAACGATCAGGTCCATCTCGGTCTCGTCGAGTGCCTGGACGAGCACGCTGCCGCGTGCCCGCACATCCGTCAGGCCGCCGATTGGCGCCAGCGGATCCGACCCGATGAAGGCGCGGGTCTTCAGGTCCAGCACGAAGACGTCGGCCGTCAGCGTGACGCCCGCGCCGCTCGACGCGCCCGCAGCCACCGAGAACGAGCCGATGTCCTCGTTGCCGGTTGCTTCGACCGTCACGTTGCCGTCGACGTCAATGTCGGCGCCCGCCTCGATCGATGCAGTCGTTCTCTTCGTCAGCGTCGACACATTGACACCGGCGCCAACGCCGGCGTTGCCCGCGGAAACCGCGAGCGAGCCAGCGACCGTCAGGATATCGGTTTCGTCGCTCGCAAAGACCGAGACGCCGGGATCGTTGGCGAGCGTCTGGCCGGAAACCTTGCTGTTTGCGCCGATGCGCGCCGTCGTTGTCTCGGTCAGCACCGTTACGGCGACCGAACCGGCGACCGCCGCCTGCGCGGAAGCCGCGCCGGCGGCGGCGATGATCAGCACCTCATCGGTGGAAATCGCCGACACGGAGAGGCCGTTGGCGCCGCCGGTGACCACATCGGCGTCGCCATAGAGCTCCGCCTTCACGTCGTCGAGATGGACAAACACGGTCCCGGAAACGCCGATGCCGGCGCTTTGGCCGAACGCCGCCGCGCCGGCCAGCAGGAACACGTCCGCATCGCCGGTGGCCGTCACGGAGACATCTCCGCCGGCGCCCAGATGCGATTTGTTCAGCGCGCTGCCGGCCTCGACGAAGGCCTGCGTCGATGTGTCAAGATAAAGCACGCCGACCGACGCCGCGACGCCGGCCGAGCCGCCGGCGCTGCCGCCGAACGTCGCCGCGATCGAAGTGATGTCGTCGAAGGAGTCGGCGTTGATGACGATGTTGCCGGCCGACGTATCCAGATCCGCGCCGCCGCCCATCCAGGCGCTGGTGTTGCGCGTGATCACCTGCACGTCGAGGCCGATGCCGACGCCGGCATTGCCGTTCAGCGTCAGGCCGATGCCGCCCGCCCCGCTGACCACGGTCAGCAGGTCCGTCGCCTCGATCTTGATGCCGGTTCCGGCCTCGAGGTCGGAGTTGTCGTTCACCGAGGCGTGCGTCTCCATGAAGATCCCGTTGACGCTGGACGAACCGCCGACGGCAAAGCCGCCGGACGCACCGGCGATGCCGGCGGCGAAGCTGGTGACGGCCAGCGAGCCGATGACAGGCAGGTTTTCCGTGACCGGCAGCAGTTCGGCATGCGAGGTGACGTTGATCGCGCCCTGCGCTTCGGCGTCGAGATTGATGCCGGTCTCGGCCTTGGTGCTGAGATCGTTGACGATGTTGACGGTGACCGCGATGCCCACGCCGCCACCGCCGCTGCCGGTGCTCAAGGCCGCACCGCCGGCCAGGTTCTGCATTTCATTGAGACTGACGGCGCCGATCTCGATGTTGCCGGTGTTGGCGTCGAGATCGACATTGTCGCCGACCGATGCCAGCGTGTTGACATCGAGATAGTTGATGCCAACCGAGCCGCCGATCGCGGTGTTCTTGGAGACCGCACCGGAGAGGGCGCGCGCCTGGAACGTGTTCTTCTGGCCGTTGGCGGTCGCGGCGCGGACCTCGATCGATCCCGCTGTCAGATCGGCGCCTGCGCCGATCATCGCGTTGTTGTCGAGGAGGACGATGTTGAGACCGACCGCGGCGGCGACGCCGGTATTGGAACTGGTGTTCGTAGAGGTCGCCGTGGCCAATGCCCGCGCGTCGGTCGTGCTGATCGCCTCGACCTTCATCGCACCAGTGCCGGAGATCGTCACGTTGCCGGCGATCTGCGCCTGGTTGTCTGCATCGAGGAAATTGACGGCGATCGTTGCCGCCACGTTGGTGCCACCGGAGCCATTGCCGCCCTGCGTACCCTTGCCGGTCTGCGCATTGCTGTTGCCATCGGCCTGGCCAAGGCTGCTGCTGCCGCTCTGCGTCGGCGTCTTGGTGCCGCCGCTCTGGTTCTTGGCCATCTCGGTCTGGTTGGTCGTCTCCTGATCGGAGTTGGCACTATCCGTTGTGCCATCGGACTTCTTCGTGGATTGGCCCTTCGAACTCGCCTTGGACTCTGCCTTGGTGTCGAGTGTCGAGGTCGCGGTGATCGTCACCGTGCCGACATTCTGGAAATTGCGGCCGAGGAATGCGTCGTTGGTGACTTCGCCGATGTTCAGCGCAATCGACGCGCCAACGCCAACGCTGCTGCCGGCAGCTTCGCCATCGGCAAGCGTGTGAACCGTCCCGGTGTGCGACGCTTGCGCGGCCAAATTGCCCGTCAGCGTGATCGCTGCGCCGCCGCCGGTGCCGATGTGCGCATCCGTATCGTTGTCGACATAGGCGACAGCGATCGCGCCGCCGATACCGGTAGCGCCTTGCGCGCCGGCCTTGGCCGTCGTCGTCAGCGTGTCATTGGATGTCGCGGTGACCGTGAAATTGCCCGTCGTCCCGCTAACCGTCTCGCCGTCCTCGACGCCAGCAAAAGTGCTGTTCAAGCCGATGCCGAGCGCGATCGATGCGCCGACGCCGACGCTGCCCGAGCCGCTTCCGGCCCCCGAGGAGGTCGCCGTCGTCGTGGTTTCGGTCGTGTTGATCGCCGTGAGCAGGACATTGCCGCCGGTCAAGGTGACCGTCGCGGCGCCACCTGCCGGCTGATCGGCATGGTCGAGACCAATCACGCCTAGCGTGTCGGTATCGGCGAAGCTCAGCGCGAACGAGCCGGCCACGCCGATATCGCCACCGCTGGCACCGGAGGTCGACTCGGCGCCGAAACGATGCGTCACGTCACCACCGACGTTCTTCATCTTCGCTTCGGCTTTCACCCCGTCGGCGGTGATGATGCTGCCCGCCCCGATCGAGGCCTCGTTGCGCATCGTCGCGATATTGATCGCCACGGCGACACCGACAGCGGTGCCGCTGTCGCTCGTCTTTGCTGTGCCATCGGCTTCCGCCGTCGCGTCCATGTTGTTGGACGACTGCAAATTGAGTTCACCGACGCCGGCGCCCTCGCCGGCAATGACCGTGCGCCCGTCATTGATCGACGCCACCGCGACCGACGATGAGACGTTGAGAGCAAGTGCTGCCGCGACGCTGACATCGCCGCCGCCACTGCCGCCTGAACTGTTGGCCGACTTGCTGACGCTGTCGCCATCATTCGACTTGCTGTTGGCCAGATCGACTTCCTTGTCGCGTTGATCGTCGGCCTTGGTGTTGCCGTCTTCGTTTTCTTCGGCGCCAGCCGCGCTGGCGATCGATTCCGCCTTGCTGGAGCCGTCATTGGCGGCCGACAGGCTGATCGATCCGTTCGAACGAAGATTGCGGTTCGAGGTCGAGAACGCCCGGTTGTCCACGAAGGCAAGCGCAATCGCCGCGCCGATCGCCGTCGAGCCGATGGCATCCCCATCGGCCAGCGTCGTGCTCACGCCGTGATTGCTGGCGCTGGCCGTCAAATTGCCGGTGATGTCGAGTTCGCCGCCGGAACCGATGGACGACTCCGTGTTGTTGTCGATGACGTCGATCGCAACCGCACCGCCGATACCGACATCGCCGCCTTCCGCACCCGCTTCCGCCGTGGTCGCAGCGGTATGGGCGCCGGTAGCGGTCATGGTGATAGCATCGCCGGCAACGATGGCCGCATTGTTGCGGATCGACGCCGAGGTGGAATTGTCGACGATGGTCAGGGCGACCGAACCACCGATGCCGAGTTCACCCGCGGCGCCGCTTGCGTCGTCAGGAACCGCATCGGTCTGGACGTTGGTGGTGGAGTTGGCGGTGAGCGACAGATCCGCGCCATTCAGATCGATCGAGGCGTTTGCCGCGACGTCGGCGGAAGCCTCGGTGATAACGATATTGATCGCCAGCGAACCGGCCACCTGCGTCTTGGAGCCGTCGCCGGCGCCAGAGGTCGCCTGGGCGACGAAGCTGTCGCCGGCCGCAATCGTGGCGCTCAATGACACCGCACTCGCCGACAGCGACGAGGTGCCGCCGAGATAGCTGCGCGTCGTGACGTCGGCGATGCTCAGCACAACCGCAACGCCGATGCCGGTCGCGCCGTTAGCGGAGGAGTTCGTGTTGGTGCCGTCTGCCGTCGCCGTCACCTTGTCCGTCGATTGCGCGGTCAGCGTGATCGCGCCACCGGACGTGAGGGTCGAAGCCTGAACGAAGGCTTCGGTCGTCGGCCGATAATCGGACACCGTCACTGCGCCGGCAAAGGTGATGTTGCCGCCGCTTGTCGTCGCCTTGTCGGACGTATTGCTGTCCTTGTTGGGGTCCTTCAGACGCTCCTCGGATTCGTTGTCACCGCCTGCACTTTGGTCCGATCCGCCTGCCGTCGACCTGGCAATCGTCGTGATGTTGCTCGTCAGCGTCGCGCCGAGCGCGATCGAATCCGGCGTATTGCCGGCATTTGCGCCAATCGTCGAGCCGCCGGAGACATTGGCGCGGGTTGTCGCATTGACTTCCGAAACCGCAACGCTGGCGCCCTTGCCGCCGCTACCGCCATCGGCCTCGGTGGTCATCGTCAGATTGCTGGTCGCAGTCAGCGACACCGCGCCCGAGACGCTGAGCACGCTGCCGGCGAGCACTTCGGTGATCGCGTCGCTGACCAGAACGGTGACGGAAACCGCCGCATCCTTCTTTTCATCGTTGTCGGAACCGGCATCGGACTCGTCCTTTGCGGTCAGGGTCACGGTTACGGTGCTCGACGCCGACAGGCTGGCCGCGGTCACATCGGTGCTGCTGAACTTGACCCGTGCCTCGGGCAAGATCGTCGCGATGACACCCGCGAGCGGCCCAACCTCGGCAGTCTCGGCCTCGACATTGGCTGTCGCGGTTGCGCTGAATTGAGACGCGCCCGTCACGATGATCGTGGCGCCGGTGAGGTCGATGATCGCCTCCGGGGTCGCGAAATACGCGCCACCCGTGATTTCTCCATCATCCGCCGCCGCCGCAGTCAGGGTCACCGAACCGGCATTGACGGTGCTGGAAACGCTAATCTTCTCGGCATTGACGTTGACTGCGCCGGCAGTCAGCGTCCCGGAGATCGTCACCTCGTCCTTGCCGTCCTGGCCGTTGACGAAGAGCGCGGCCGAACCAAGGTTCACCGCATTGATGGTCAAGGTATCCTTTGAAAGAATAGGAATGCCCAGATCATCGCCGAGATTGATGGTGAGGCTGGTGCTGGGTTTGTTGAAAGTGATCGATTCGAATGTCGGAATGAGGGAATCCGACGACAGCGTCAGTGTCGCGCCATTATCGCGCAGGGTCGCTTCATCGTCGGCATTGCTGGTTGTGATGACCCGGTCCGCAACGACACTGTTGTCGATGATCGGTTCAAGTCCGTCATAGTGGAGCACGACGCCGTCACGCGTGATTGTGCCCGACGTCTGCCCGGTGGCCACATACTTCACCGAGGCGAAGGTGCCACCGTCGAGAACCATGCTGTCGAAGCCGGCATCGCCACCGGCCATGACGCCGCTCAACTTTCCGGCCGCACCAACAAAGAAGGTGTCCTCGTTGTCGGCTGAACCAATCAGGTTCTCGACCGTAACGAAGGACACCCCAGCAACATGACCCGAACCGTCGCCAGTAAGATGCCAATCGGTGTCCTGCGGAGGCCCGACAACGGCGTCGCTGCCGGCGCCGCCACTCAACAAGACCTTGCCAGCCAAAGCGGGGTCGATCTCCTGCAGCACGAAGCTGTCGTCACCCGCCCCCGCGTCAACGGTCAACGAGACCGCAGGAACTGCAAACCTGTAGGCGATCAGATTGTTGGAGGTTCCGGCGTCAAGCACCGCCAGATTGTCATCTGAACCATCTGAACTGCCGATGCGGATCACCCGCGCCTGCCCGGAACTGTCGGCATAAATTCGCTCGCTGGCCGCTGTATCATCCTCGACCGCGCCAACGCTCGCCAGGCCAATGCTATGGGTCAACGCGCCGGCTTGCGCGGTAATGCTTCCTGACTGGCCGGTGTCGGTCGCGAGCCGCACGGCGTCGAAGCTGCCGCCCGTCATAGCAAGCGTATCGTTGCCGGCACCACCGTCGAAGCGTACGTCGAGCGCCGCCAGGAAGTTTTCGCCGAAGTCGATGGTGAGCTTGTCGTCGGCGGCGGTGCCGCGCACCACGATATAGTCGACCTGCTGCGCGTTGCGCTGGTCGATCAGCGTATCCGTCTTGTTGTCATAGATCTGGATCGTCTGGATCAGATTGTCATAGCGCAACGAATAGTCGGCCCCGGCCAGGTCGTTCATGTCGACCGCGAAAGGCACGACGTCGGCCGACAGCAGATAGCGCGCCTCAAGAGCCTCAAGCGCCAGGTTCGGCAGATCTGATGTTTTGCTGGGCCGTCGGGCTCGCCCCGGTGAGCGCCTCAGGAGCGAACTCGCCAGCCAACGACCAAATACGCCAGGGACTGGCGCCTCTTCTTTGCTGGCTAATATAAATCTCTTCTGGAACGCGTCAAAAAAGGCTGGCCGCGACAAAATGTTCATTTTGCCCCCCCGACATATGACCGCAGATTTATGAATGTATGATAGAGTTCTAACGTACATCCGAAAATTCTTGAACGCAATACAACTCATACAGCAGCGATGTGTCTATATTTATGTAAAATTTGTGACAATATAGAATATTTGTGTATATCGCGATATATTCCGTTATTATGCATTGCCAATTGCTGAACACCGTAAATATTATGCTTATCACTCCAACGTCTATCTGGGATTTAGTTTTTTTATATTTCCATAGTTTAAGAATTTCTTAGCGAAAGAAACACAGATCGCCTCTTAAAATATTGGCAGATCCTGGGACCTCAGCGACAGCTTCCGTAACGGCAGGCACGAAATCCAAATAAGGAGCCCGGCACGAATGTCGCGCCAAGCGAACCGATGTCGCTGAGACAGGGGGCGTGATGGCACAGTACGTGCGGAATTCCGGTTCGCGGTCTTGCGTGACCAGTTCCGACCGATGACGACTGAGGAATCATCTATTCTCTGGATAGATGATTCACATGGATTCTCCCGAAAATCCTCATATATTCTTGCTAGGCGGCGCTTTCCATAGCAATTTCAAGACTTAAGCCATCAAAACAATGCCGCCAGCGCGCGAATTCACCTGCGATATGCCACCGAGCCCGCTTGAGCGCCGTGAATATACCGGAAATACCGTTGGATTTTGTCGCCGCCTTCTATGCCGCCAGGCAACCAATCAAAATCTAGCTTTTTAGAATCAATAGCTTGCCGGTGTCGAAGTCCTACCCTTGCCGGTGTCGAAGTCCTACCGATGACGCAGTCCGATAGTCACAAGGCCGCAGATAAACCGCATGCTCTACGCTAAAATAGCCCCTTCGCCGAATTTCGCAGGTCTTCCCCCTACTCGATTGTCTCCAACCCAAATAGGCCATTGACGTTGCTGATTTTTTTCTTTGTTTGCGCCTAGATATCCGACGCACTGTCCGCCAAAAACTTACGGTATTGATTTCAAAGAGAAATTCTTGACGGAATCTTTTTCGAGGTTTCGCGGACTACCGATATCAATCGCGCGTTTTCTTTCTGTGCGCGAAAGGAAGCTGGGATTCCATCTCGTGAAAAAGTATCGTCAACCGGCCCTGGGCTGATCGCTGGACTGCAACTGTGACGCAAAAGAGTGCAGGGTAAACAGTGTGCTTGAGCAAACTATCGGCACTGCCGCATAATTACGATGTTAAGCGTCGGCCAGGCCGTAGGACATTCGAGCTGCGGCAGGTGGCCGCGCTTCCGTCGACATCGCTGGGAGCCAGATACCTCGCTTGACGCTGTCGTTTCGCTTGCCTAATCCACTTCCATGTCAAAGACGGAAGATTCCAAGGAAGGGCGGCGACCAGCGCATCGCGTCCGTGCCGTCCCAGACACGCCTCGGCGCGAGGAAAAGCGCGCCGAGCGCCGCCGTCAATTGATCGAAGCCGCCCTGGAAGCAATCGCAGAGCGTGGATTTGCGGCCTGCACCGTTTACGACATCGCCCGGCACGCCGGCCTCTCCCATGGTCTGGTCAACTTCCATTTCGACAGCAAGGAAAGCCTGTTCGAGTGCGTGATCGACATGCTGGCCGCAGAGTTTCGCGCTGCCTGGCAGCTTGCCTTGCAGCATTCAGAAGCCGGCACGGTGGAGCGCGTGAAGGCCCTGGCGTTGGCTCCATTGGATAAGGCGATCTGCTCGCGCAGCAAGCTGTCGGTCTGGTTTGCCTTTTGGGGAGAGGCCGGGCCGCGTCGGCGCTACCGCGAGATAAGCCTCGAATTGGAACGAGAATATCTCGCTGCCCTGACCGAGGCGCTGCGGCAGGCAACCGGGCATGCCGCATCCGACGCCGCAACCGACGCAAGCCTGATCAGCGGCTTGTGCGACTCTCTTTGGTTGGAGATGCATCTTGGCCAGAGTGCATTGTCAGTTCAGGCCGCCAGGTTGCGGATGACCAAGGGGCTCACCCGTCTCCTCCCGGACCTGAAGCCTGGGGGAAAGCGAACGGCCTCGGATCAGCAAAGCGCCGGATAGCGTTTTCAGTTAACCGACCGACATCGGTCCGTCCCTGCTCGGCGGCCATCGCCGCTCCCCAGGCGATCGAACCCGTGGAGAAGACCGCCCCCCGGCCGGTGTTTCGAAGAAGGTCAGGTCTGCCCTGACCCTGGCGTTCACGTCGCCCGTGGTCGCCGAATGCAGGAATACCACTTCCTCCGGCGCAAGGTAGTAGCCGGCTCCCAGCATGGTGGACGATGCGACCACGAGAGCATGATCGGGCGTGCCCAACTCCGGGTCGGCGGCATCGACCTCCTGCCCGGCCGCTCCCGGATGCGCGTCGCAGGGGGCGCCGAGGACGTCGCCGTGAACGCCTTCAAAGGCGAAGGCCACGCGCGGGTCGCGCGCTGCGTCGGTAAGCCTGTAGCCTGCTCCACGGTCCCAGCCGTCGGCGACCATGCCGACCCCGACCAGACCTTGCGGCGGCCTGCCGAGCCGGCGCCAGAGGCCGCCGCGTTCGCCGCTGAACTGCATATGATATTCGGCCGGTTCGGCCTCGTTGTAGCGCGCGCCCGATTCCGCCCGGCGAAGCTCCATCAGCCAGGGACGGTCCTGCGCGATAGCCACGCGCCAGTAAAACCCGTTGCCGCCGAGATAGATGAGGCGGCCGCCACGGTCGAGGAAAGCGACCAGGGCGCCCCATTCGCGCGTGGAGAGGTATTCCGGATGCGTCCCGGTGATGAGGACACGACACCCGTCCAGCGCCGACACCCCCTCATCGTGAAGCAGGTCGTCGGTCACGATATCGTGGTCGATTTCGCGAGCGTGCAGGAAGGCCGTGATGCTGGTATCGGCATTATAGGACCAGTTGCTGGTGTCCGGCGCCATGTTGAGGATCGGCCGCCGGCGCGTCGTCACGTAAATTGGATGACCGTCGACATGCCGATCATAGTGTGACGCCCCGAGTTCCGGCATATGCTGCAGGGTCTGCAGTTCCTCGTCGAGGACCGGCAGGGCGCTCAGCTCCGAGATTTCGTATTCCGGGCTTTCAAGCGCGATCCGGTGATTGGCATAGGCATGATAGGTGAAAGTTGAGGCGAGCAAGGCGACTGGCCTGCATGGCGCCGCCCGAGCAGGGTTCACGAAGAACGGAACGTAGGTCGTCTCTGTCGATCCTCTTGCGCGCAGCGCGTAGGAGCCGCTCTCGAAACCCGGCGGGATGACCCAACTCGCGCTGGCTTCCCATCGGGCATCCTCGAGGTCGTCGCTGTGGAAATGAACGGCGTCATAGAGAGCCTGGTCTTCCGCCGGCGAGAACGCCTGTCCCGCCCAGTTGGGACCGGGCACGCCGCGCGTCGGTGCGTTGACCAACCTTGCGCCGACCTTCGCGGTACCCCGGTTGGTGAGTTGGTCGCAGTCGAGACGATCGCGGAAGTCGAGGGCAATATCCGGACTTGACTCATCGGCGCCCCACAGCCGGAATCCCGAGACGACCCCGTCGAGTGCCGAACTGCCGTCTGTCTTTGCGCCAAGCGACAGGCGTTGGATGCCTTGCCAGCCAAGCGGCACGGGTATGGAGATCGTGCAGGCCGGCCCGGCAGACGCTGTTTCCACCGTGACGACAGCCGACTGCTCGATCGCATCCAGCACGATGCGAACGGAATGCCACTTACCGCGCGCCATTCGGTGGCAAGCCACCCGATTTGGCTCCCCGGCGCCTTCGAGCGCCAAGCTGCCACCCGCATCGCGCCACAGACGCAAAGTGCCCGTATCCAAGATGCAGGCCAGCGCATCGCGTGTCGGCTTGACGCTGAAAGCCACGGTCACGCCACGTTGGGCGAATCCGTCCTGCATGGTCAAGGTCAGGTAGGATCCGGTCCGGATCGGCTGATTGGCTACCGGCCGCGACCCCAGCGTTGCGCCGGGAATCGGTCGCAGGTCAAGCGCTGCCGGCGCTCCGTTGATGACACGCACAATGTCTAGCGAGACGGTCTCTTCCGGCTCGCTGGACAGGAAAAAGTCGACGGTATCGCCGGGTCTGACC
Source organism: Mesorhizobium sp. M4B.F.Ca.ET.058.02.1.1 (assembly GCF_003952505.1). Lineage (NCBI taxonomy): Bacteria > Pseudomonadati > Pseudomonadota > Alphaproteobacteria > Hyphomicrobiales > Phyllobacteriaceae > Mesorhizobium > Mesorhizobium sp. M4B.F.Ca.ET.058.02.1.1. The sequence continues at coordinate 2,823,420 of NZ_CP034450.1, forward strand.
GACCATTGGCTGGCATAGCCCAGAAGCCGTTTCATGCTTGATGCATAGTCCCCTGGCATGAGCCCGCGTCCGGCGGCACTTGTCCAAATAATTGTCGCCAGCGGATAGCGAAGGCCGCCGTTTCGGCCTCGTGGAGCGACGCGAAGCTCTCGTCGCTGAGGAACTCCAGCGGTCGTCCCCTGCCCGACAATCCTACCAGGCGGTAGCCTGCCGGACACTCGATGGCCGCCACCCATGGCATGGTCGTTCGCGACCGCATCACCTTCAGCAGGCGCGCCAGTTCGGGACAGTGCGGGCCGCCGGGGTTTCGCATGAATTCATCGAAAAGCTCACGCCGCGGCCGCAGATCGAGTTGCTCGACAACCGACATGCCGCTCATTGTTGGGTGGCAATGCGCGTCCACATGCGGGTCATCGCGCGGGTCACTGCATTGTCGTACATGGTGATCACGTAGAGCCGGTTCATGACCTGATCCCCCGGATAGACGGTCGGATCGTTGACCATGGCCGGATCGATCCTGTCCTTGGCCGCAAGGTTGCCGCTGGCATAACGAACGTAGTTGCTGATCTGGGCCGCGATCTCAGGGCGCATGATGAAGTTCAGGAACTGGTGCGCCTCGTCGGGGTGAGGCGCATCTGCCGGGATGGCAACGCTGTCGAACCAGATTTGCCCGCCTTCCTTGGGTAGTATGTAGGCAACGTTGATCGGCTTGGTGCCGAGGCCCTTGGCCGCTTCGAGCGCACGGTCGCGCGCCTGCAGGACGTCGCCGGACCAGCCGATCGCGACGCAGATGTCTCCCGTCGCCAGACCCTCGATATAGGCCGACGAGGTGAAGTTGCGGATATAGGGACGGACCTTGGCGACGACGTCGGCGGCCTTCTGTAGATCATCGACATTCTTCGAGTTCGGATCGAGGCCGAGATAGTTCAATGCCGCCGGCAGCACATCGTCGGGCGCGTCGAGCATCGTGACGCCGCAGCCCTGAAGCTTGGCCATGTTGGCGGGATCGAATACCAGGCTCCAACTATCGGGAACGCTTCCGAGTGCGGCCTTGACCTTGTCGACGTTCACGCCGATGCCAGTGGTGCCCCACATCAGGTTGATGGCGTATCGGTTGCCCGGATCGTAAAGCTCCATCCGCTTCATAAGCGCGGGCCACAGGTTTTTCTCATTCGCGAGCTTCGACCTGTCCAGCGGCTGATAGACGCCAGCCAGGATCTGGCGCTGAAGGAAATAGGCCGAGGGAACGACGATATCGTAGCCGGTCCTTCCAGCCAGGAGCTTGGTCTCCAGGATCTTGTTGTCGTCATAGACGTCATAAACGACCTTGATGCCTGTCTCGGCCGTAAACTGGTCCAGAACCTTCGGATCGATGTAGTCCGACCAGTTGTAGATGTTGACCACCCTTTCCTGCGCCGCCGCGGAGAAGGTCATGGCAACGGCGATGACGAGCGAAAAGCCCCACAATCGCGGGATTAGCATCGGTATTCCCCTTTAGTTATTTTTTATCTGTCCATCCAAATAAATCATGTGCCCCGCCAGATTGTCAAGTCATGGTCCCCGCGCTCTTGGTCGACATGTTCGGGAATGTGCGTGCTCCGGCGGAGGTCCATTCGCCGGAGCTCCCGAACCTCAATTGTCCGGAGGCCCTGGCGGGCATTGCGTGACTTCCAGCTACCGGGCGTTTCACCCGTGCGAAGTCGAAGCCCTGGCTGAACAAATCGAATTTGGTCGAGGTCGCCTACCAAAGCGCGCGCGGCAGTCAAGAATACCACCGTCGTGGTCACCGAGAACCTCATGGGCAGAGAGCACCGCCTCGCTCGCAAGGACTCCGATGGAGGTCTCGCTCGTCTTGTCAGACGGAAAGCAACACGCAAAGGGCTGCTCCATGCCTCACCGATCAAGCCGTGGTCGGTATCGGTACCTGTCCGCGGACAGCATCTCTTTCGCAAGTTCGGCTGCCTAGGCATACCCGATTTTCGGTACCAATGCCGTGATGTGGGCTGTCGAACCCTCAAGGTTAGCCAATCGCAGCCAGCTGAACCGCTATCTCTCCGGCTCCTCGACGCCGCGGCCGCCGCTGATGCGCAGGATCTGCGACTATTTCAGCGTCGAGAATCACGAGATCCGTTTGCCGCAGTCCGACTTCGCGGCGATCGTCAAGCTGAAGGGGCTCGCTCCGACAGCCTGTCGCGCACGCGTTTCGACCGCATAGCGGCGCGAAACGATCCGCGCATCTTTCCAGCTGACCGGCACCTTCTTCGAATATTGTTGGTCGATGTCGACCCCCGCCGGATCATCCGCGGCCTGGTCGGCAACCGCAGGACGAGCATTTGTTCTATCGCTGGCTGGAGCGTATCGGCGATCCGCGCGCGCCGGTCCGGCGGCATTCCGTTATCAAGGCCTAGCGCTGATGACCGGCGACCGGGTGTTCATGAACGACTATGAAATTGGCGCCGGCATCGAGGTCACGCAAATGATCGTCTACCCGACTACAGCTTCCGCTGGATGTCGCTCCACTGCGTCAAATGCGGCGTCCGGACGGGCTTCCGGGGGGAACGGCTGAGACTTTTGAGAAGGCATCAGAGCGATGGCAGCCCCTACTCCCACTCAATTGTTTTTATCCCAGCTAGGCCATTGATCTAGCTGGGTTTTTTCTTTCTTGCTGCGCCTAAAGCTGACCCCGAGCCCGTCAAAAACCTACGGTATTGATTTTAAAGGGAAATTTTTGGCGAAAAAATTTTTGAGGTTCCGTGGACTATCGAGATCAATCGGACTTTTGACCTTGCCACCGCACCGGAACGTGTGCTCCCATTGCTTTCAAAAAGTACCGTCAGGGTGCCGACGCCGGCCGCAACTTAACGCGATGCTTGAGCCCTCGCAAACTCGATCATTCGACTGCCGAAAATGGGCCGAGATCGGAACCTCCGCTTTCGGGATGATTGGGCTAGAAAGCCGACCTTTTCACCCAGCGTAGCGCCGACCGCTTTGCGCCCCAGCGGACGTCCGATACTTGCAAGAACTACTCTCACTACGGAACTCGCCGTCAAATCGAATCGGGCGGCGCGAAGAAGCAGTTCATATACTCCTCACTTGGATGCAGGCAGATATGAAAATCGTGGTCACCGGACGGCAGCGCGTCTCTATACGGAATCTGAAACAAATGCTGTCGAGTCACCAGGTGGTGGTCGCCAGGGAGTAGTGTAACGGAAAAGCCGCTCGGTCCAGTCTTCACCGATGCGCCCGGGATGCGCTCGCAATCGCCTCCCAGGTCATCTCCCTTGCAGCAAGCTGGCGGATAAGGCCAGCCGCGCACCGCATCATGCGCGCCCGCGCTTCCGCCCGATATCAACGCGCAAGCTGCTGCCAGTACAGCCGTGGGTTTCGAAGCCATCAAAAGTTGGACCTGCTACCCCTCGTCGCTAGTCGGCATGATCGGCCAAGACAACCTTGGTGTAACGAAAGGAAACCGATCAAACGCCGATTTTCTCCCGATCTGGAGTTTGATATGCTCATGATCAAGGGTTCGACGTTCTGCGCATGCAAAGAGATGCGGGATGAATCCGCGCTCATCCAAGACAATCGTGGTGAACGGCATCACTCTCGATTTTGCCGCCGGGATTTTGCGCGACAGCCAAGGCAAGGATGTGGTCTTGCGCTCGCAAGCCTTCGCGGTGCTTGAATACCTCAGCAGGCACACTGATCGCGTCGTCACAAAAGACGAGCTTATGCAAGCGATATGGCCTGGCATTGCAGTAACCGACGACAGCTTGGTGCAATGCATCGGTGATATCCGCCGGGCACTGCGCGATAAGAACCAGATGGCTCTCAAGGTAGTGCCAAAACGCGGGTACAGACTCGCAATTGACGCCGCGGAATGGCCGATCGAACCGACAGGCCGGAGTCGGTCGGCGGCCATCATAGCTCTTGCCATTGCCTTGTTTGCGGCAGGACTCCTCTGGGGCTTTAATCATCGCGCCGATGAGAGTGGCGCCGGGGCAGTTCTGCCCTCCATTGCGGTGCTGCCATTTGGGATGATCGGTGGTGATGCGGACCAGCAGCGGCTGGCTGACGGCCTGACCGAGGACATCATCACTGACCTTGCCCGATTTCCAGAATTTCGGGTGATAGCTAGCAATACGACCACAGCTTACAAGGAGAAGACGTCTAACACGAAAGAAGTGGGGGCGGCTCTCAATGCTGACTTCATCGTCGAGGGCTCGATCCAGCGCCAGGCCGATCGCGTGCGCATCACGGCGCAACTTGTTGAAACTGCGACCGGCAAGCACATCTGGTCGGACCGGTGGGATCGGCCCGAAAACGACTTTTTCGCGATTCAGACCGAGATCGCCGAGCAGGTCTCGAACCGGCTCGGTGGTGGCGCGGGCCTGATTCAAGTGGCGGGCCGCCGGGAGGCGCATCGCAAGCCGCCAGCGAACCTCAACGCCTACGAGCTCTACCTTCTCGGCACCGAGCGGCTCGAGCGGGTCAATCGCGACGATCTGGAAGAGGCGATCCGGCTTCTCACAAGGTCGCTGGAGCTTGATCCCTCCCTCGCCCGGGCTTGGATCGAGCTTTCGCACGCCCACAAGGTCCTTGCCGGCTTCGGGGTGGAGCCCCTGCGGAACCAAAAGCTGGCTGCCGATGCTGCGATGCGCGCGGTCACGCTCGACCCAGGTGACGCAGAGGCGCATGTGGTCCGCGCGATTACCCTGGCCGAGAGCGCCGATCTGGCGAAGGCGAAGGCGGAGTTCGACACAGCCCTCAGCATGGCGCCGAACGAGTTCGAGATCCTGACCTTCTACGTTACCTGGGCGGCCATGTTCGGCGAGCCCGAACGCGGAGCCGAATTGGCCGACAGGGCGATCAGCCTGAACCCGAACTTCCCGATGTGGAGCACCCGTCCGCTCAACGTCGCCTACTTCTGGGCCGGTCGTTACGAGGACGCCCTGCGCATGACGGACCGGCTCGGCCCTGACAATTACGATCGCTGGGTGGGGACGTTTCGAGCTGCCGCGCTTGCGGCTCTGGGCCGGACGGATGAGGCGCGGACGCTTGTCGCGTTCACCCTCCAGAAGTATCCGGACTTGAGCATAGAGGGAATAATCGCCAACCTCCCCTTCACCGAGGTACAGCGGAACCGGCTGATCGAAACGATGAGCCTCGCCGGCTTTCCACGCTGTGCCAAGTCTGAGGACCTCGCCAAACTTGAGAAGCCGGTCCGGTTGCTCGGATGCAAGTCGCCGTAGACGGCAAGCGACAGTCTGCATGATCGAGGGGGCGCATTCTGTTCGCACGAAGGCACCGTAAGGAGGTATCGCCGTGATTATCCGCATTTATCGCGGCACGGTCTTTGCTGGAAAGCAGCGTCTCTGGCAGGAGCGTGTTGAGTCGCTTTCTATTCCCTGGCTGAGGAAGCAGGCGGGCCTCATCGCCTTTTACCCCGGTAAGCCACCTGCGGAGAGTGCGGGCAGGACGTTCTGCATGGTGATGGTCTGGGATGGTCTGGAGTCGGTGAAGGCCGCTATCGGGCCAGACTGGAATAACGCGATTTATCATGGCGATGAAGCCGAGTTGATCGAGTCTGCTCAAGTCGAGCACTTCGAGCTCTTTCCGTAGGCTGCCGAGCGCAGGGCAACAATGGGGCCGATGGCGGAATGGCGGTTTTTTGGCGTCCGAGGAACAATAACGGACGTTCAGCCCAGGTGGCCCAAGTCCGAAATTGACCCAATGCGGTCATTCCGGCAAGCCCGCTGTGCGCATGCCTTCAGCTAGATGCTGGCGGTCTTCGATGCGAAACAGCGGCTCCTTGGCCACGTATCTGGCAGTGGAGAATTCTGGGATCCGCCGCAGCAAACCAGCAACGCGATCTCTCGCAAGATCGGGCTTGCCAGCCATTGCGTAGCTTGCGGCGAACCAAACCTCTTTCGAGAACGTCAAAGAACTTGATCGGCGCATGTTGACAATGGCGTCGTCATAGCGGCGCGCGTTGAAGTAGACGGCGGCGAGTTCGCCCCAATACCAAGAAGGGTTGAAGAATGGGTCGAGGCGCTTCGCCTCCAGCATCCCCTCAATGGCTCTCTCGGTTTCGCCGCGATAGTTATAGAACATCGCCAAGTCGGTGTGATTGACCGGATGGTTTGGATTTAGAGAAATGGCCTTGGCGAAATGCTGTTCACCCACTTCGTAGGCGCCGCGATCGACCTGTGCCCAAGCCATTACTAGTTGGCAAAGATGGTCGTTTTCATCGAGCGCGACGGCTATCCGCGCCATCTCGAACGCCTCGTCGCGCAAGCGGTTCGAACCACTCATGTCGAGAAACCACTCTCGCTCGATAGCTGACGACAACAATGCGTAGGCACGAGCGTAGCTGGGGTCGAGTTCGACGGCCCTTTCGAAGTAATGCCGTGCCTCTGCCTCAATCTCCGGCGTCCCAATTGGCAACGCATCACCGCGCAGGACACATTCATAGGCCGCCAGGCTGGCTGGGGGCTTGCGCAGGACCACCTCGGTGCGCGCGGCCGTCATTCGTCCTACAAGTGTTCCGACGATAGTGCGAACAATGCGATCCTGGACATCGAATATCTCGTCTTGCACACTGTCATAACGCTCTGCCCAGACGTGATTGCCCGTCGTGGCATCGATCAATTGGGCCGTTATCCGGATGCGCGTTCCCATACGGCGGACACTGCCTTCGACGAGGTACTGCACGCTGAGTTCGCGTCCCGCTCGCATCATGTCAACGTCGTCTCCGCGGAAGCGGGAGGACGAATTGCGCGACGCAACCTGCATCTGCCGGAAGCGTGAAAGCTCTGTGATCAGGTCCTCTGTAAGCCCGTCGCAGAGGTATTGCTGCTCGACATCGCCACTCATGTTCTGGAAGGGGAGGACGGCGATCGAAGGCTTGTCCTGCTGGACTAGTCGCCCTCGTGCGACTTCCGGTTCCGTCGATGCGGTACCGGACAGCATGTGATAGGCGCGCACTGGCCTGGCGATGTTTTTCAAGGTCTGCTCGCCCAGATCGACAAACTGTTCCTTGAGCTTTTCACGTACCTGCTCGTAGGCCGAACCCGACAAGCAGATTCCGTTCGGCTTCGCCAAGCCTTCCAGGCGGGCAGCGATGTTTATTCCGTCGCCCATCAGGTCTCCGTCACTCTCCTCGACGACATCGCCGACGTGGATGCCGATGCGGAATTCAATGCGCTCATCGAGAGGCAGTCCTGTGTTCCATTCGACCATGCCTTCCTGCATCTCAGCAGCGCAACGCACGGCCTCGACAACGCTGCGGAACTCCACGAGAGCGCCGTCTCCAGTACGCTTGACCACTCGTCCATCGTGTGCGGCGATCGTCGGATCGAGCAAGTCGTTCCGCAGAACCCGCAGCCGCGCAAGTGTCCGATCCTCATCCGCTTCTGCGAGGCGGCTATAGCCAACCACATCCGCTACCAGAATCGCTGCGATCTTCCGCATTTTGGTTCATCACCTGCCTTCGAATGAGAAAGATATCACGTCTCAGGAATTGTGCTGCAATGGAGCGGCGAGCCAAGTCGGCTTGTGGCGCAACCGCGACCTTGGAGTGGTCGCCTGCGACGTCAGCTTTCAGGAAACGGCAAAGCGGATCTACACGGCCGAGATGCGGCGCTAAGCAGACACGGCCTTATAAACGCTATTGTACTTCACAGCGCTCGAACCGTTCGAAAGCACTTTACTTGATCCGGAATATGGCCGCAGATCGCGTCTGCCCCATCGGAGCTGGAGATTCTCAGTCGAGTAGGAGGCAGATACGGACACGAAGGCAATTCATAGGGCAGCGAAAATCGCCGCCGAAACTACGCTATTGCCGCCGTTTTCCCTCTACTCCCTACTCAATTGTTTTAAACCCATCTAAATCATTGATTTAGATGGGTTTTTTCTTCGTATTGGCCTGAATTTCCGACACGCAGGCCGCCAAAAAGTTGCGATATTGATTTTAAAGAGAAAATTGTCGCAAAAATTCTTTTGAGATTTCCGCAACTATCGGTGTCAATCGGCCGATTTTCGCTCTCACGGTGTTCGGTCGCACACTGGACTCGAACGCAAAAAGTACCGTCAGCACAATCTATCACGCCCCGCTGGAGCGATCCATCCATCGCGAACCAAAAGAGCTGGCCTGCTCCATCGGGGTTCGCCTGAAACTCAACCGCTCCGAAGTCAGAAGGATCAGCGTTCTCGAGAATGAGGGGGGCATCGTCGGGACGGATGCGGTTCCATAGATCCCAGGTTGGGTCCCCACGGTACCGCGCGAGGCGATCTAAACGAGATCAGCGAGCCCGCAGCAGGCAGCAGGGATCCAATTCGGATCCCTGCTGCCTGCTGCGGCGTCGTCGGCCTCAAGGCCTCGCGCGATCGTTTCCCGGTGAACCGCGCCTGGGAGAGTGTCTCTACCGAAGGGCCGTTGACGAGAAACGTGCTCGACAGCGCCCTGCGGCTCTCTCTTCAATTGCTCGGCTTACCCGCACTGCAATGCTGCTGGATGAAGTCCGACAGGAATGTTGAAGCGTGAACGCACCTCCGATGGACAGCGATCGCCTGAGGCACTTTCGAGAATGTCCCCTCAACAACGCGGAAACCTGGATTCTCTTCGCAGAAACGTGACAGGGACTCAGTCAAGCCCGCAGCAGCATCGCACTGGGAGGACATAAGCATGTGCAGGGCGGAGGCGGGATTTTCGGTTTGGAGGAGGATCGCATTTCTAACCTGTCGCTCAAGCTGCTTTGTATACGCAGCGGTTTTGGCGGCGGCGATGCGCACCCCTTCGACGTCGACGTCCCCCACGCTGCCTAGCGGGCTGCTGTCTGACACCAGAAAGCTGGCGGTCACGGTGGTATAGGGGGCCGAGAAGGATAACATGTCGGCACGTGACGGATCGGGAGCAATGAATGCAACGTCCCACTCGTTGCCTTCGGCAGCCGCAAGAATGTCAGCGGCCGATCCGTATCGAACCAGCGACAAACAGCAGTCGAGTTCTTCCGCAAGTGTGATCGCGATCCGCGCGCTCGGTCCTGTTAGAACGCCTGTCACTGGATCGAGTTGGACAAGTGCGGCATTCGACATGTTGACCGCGGCTCTGATGACTCCCGTCGGTGCGATTTCAGTGAGGAGTTCATCGCGTTCCGGCATCGCGGGGCGCTCCTTGCGATGCAAATCGTGCCGCGAGTGCTTCCGATCCCCTCGCCAGAACAGCGACATCGACACCAACGGCAGTAAATAGTGTTCCCAGCGAGATGCACCGTGCCGCGAACTTCTCATCCGGGGTAAGAATGCCCGCAGGCTTGCCCAACGCTTTCAGGCGTTCAATCGCGCCGACAATTGCATCGACCACCTCCGGGTGGCTCGGTTGTCCCCTGTGTCCGAAACTCGCTGCAAGGTCTGCCGGTCCTACGAATACGCCATCCACTCCCTCTACCGAAGCAATCGACTCGAGGTTGCCAAGCGCTTCCCGCGTCTCAACTTGCAGCAACAGGCAAATTTCCCGTTCCGCATTTTGCGCATAGTGCGCAACTCGGCCGAAACGAGTGGCGCGTGTCAGCGCAGAAACACCACGAATTCCATCCGGAGGATATCGCACGGCCGCGACTGCGGCTTTCGCCTCTTCAGCGTTCTGAACGTAGGGGATGAGCAGTGTCTGAACGCCGATATCCAGGAAGCGCTTGATCAGAACGGGGTCGTTGATGGCCGGGCGGACGACTGGGGAAACGTCGTATGATGCGACCGCTTGCAATTGTGGCAGGACGGTCAGAACGTCACCCGGGGAATGTTCCGTATCGAACAGGAGCCAATCGAAACCTGAAGGCGCGACGATTTCCGCGGCGTAGTTTCCCGGCAGGCCACACCACAGGCCGATCTGACTTTGACCAGCAAGGAGCTTCCGCTTGAACCGATTGACGGGATGATCCAACTGGCACCTCACACGAACGACACACCGATGGAGCCAACAGGGCCATAGTCGGCCTGGATGACATCACCTTTCGCGATATCGACAGGACGCGTGAAGGAGCCGGCCAGGACTATTTGTCCCTTCTTCAGGCCACCGCCCACAGCATGAAGTTTGTTGACCAGCCACGCGATGCCGGCTGCCGGATGTCCCATGATCGCCGCCGACACGCCCGACTCCTCGATGATGCCGTTCTTGGAAAGAGTCGCTCCGACCCAACGGATATCGATGTCCATCGGGCGAATTATACGGCCGCCAACGACGAGGGCGCCGAAAGCCGCGTTGTCCGCAATTGTATCCGTGATCGCTCGAGGGACTTCGGTCCGATAGTCGATAATCTCGAGCGCCGGGACAACGAATTCGGTCGCACGCATGACGTCATAGATCCTGGTGCCGGGCCCGACGAGATCCTCACCCATAACAAAGGCCAGCTCGACCTCAAGGCGCGGCTTGATAAACAAGTCAGCCCTGATCTGCGCTCCGTCGTTGTAAAGCGCATCGTCAAGAATGCAGCCATAGTCCGGCTCCGTCATCTTCGAAGCCATCTGCATTGCGCGTGACGTCAGGCCAATCTTATGCCCGACGATCCGTGCGCCCTTGGCTACCCTCGCCTCCGCCCACAAAGCCTGAATTCGGTAGGCGTCCTCGAGCTCGAGGTTCGGGTAGGTCTCGCTGGGCTGTATGATCGGCTTGCGCTCGATTTCAGCTTTGAGCAGCGCGTCTGCCGCGGCCCGGCGTTCTTCTTCGGTGATCATATCGTTTGCTCAGCTGATTGTGATTTATTTGATCGGGGGACGCGGCAAAACGGCTTCGCCGGGCTCCATGGCATAGGTGTAGTCGAGCGAGAACCACGGACCAGGAATATCCGCTTCGGTCGGATGGGGCTCCTCATGACGAACGAAGTCGCCGGTCAACGCTGCCGTGACACCGAACTGAACATCGGAGCCGATGTTCGGGTCGCTGGGGTCGAAGACCTGGGAAATCAGCGTCTTGTATCCATACTTGAAGATCAGTGCGTGCAGGTGCGCGGGTCGGTACGGATGGCGTCCCTGAGCTTTGAGCAGGCGTCCGACCACGCCATCGACCGGGATCGGATACCCGACCATCTTGACGGTCCTGAACCAGAACCGACCTTGCTCGTCGGTCGTGAATTTGCCGCGCAAGTTCATCTCGGCCTGGTCCGGGTCCTGGTTTTCATAAAGACCGACGGGAGATGCATGCCAGACATCCACTTCAGCGCCGGCAATTGGCTTACCGTCGCGGTCAACGACCTTGGCATGCACGAATAAGGGAGTGCCCGGCGTCTCGGATCGGATGATCGACGCGCCATTTTCGACTCGCGGAGAGTTGAGGCGCCAGAATGGACCCAACAGCGACTGGGAGGTCTCGGTCTGTCCTCTGTCGCCATTGTTCAGCAGGCAGACAAGTGAAGACACGCCAAGAGAACCGGCCATCAGCACAAACTCGTTGTGGTGATCAGTATGCAGTTGCCCGATCTCGTTCAGCATGGCTGTCGCCTCCCGAAACTCGACCTCAGTCAGTCGAACCTCGCGCACGAAAGCATGAAGATGCGCGACCATCGACACGAGGATTTCTCGCAGGCGGGGGTCTTCAGTGCGATTCATCACAGCGAGGACGGCTGGCGTCAGATCGCTTTCGGTTTTGATTACCATAAGGGGCTACCTCCCGATTTGCCCGACTATCAAAATAATCGATTATCTGTCAAGGCCACCGTGGCGCATTGTCGTGACACCAAGATGCCAAAATAATCGAGACGAACACGTCTAAATTGTTGATTTAACTCTATTTAATCGAAGGAAGCGAGGTTACCTCGTGGCTTTTTTCGCAGATTTCATCGCGTCCGAAGTTGACAAGAATAATCGTTTATAATACCGATCATCGACGAATGAATCTTGGGAGCCGGGACAATGGTACCGCATGATGACGGCGCATCTGCTCCGCCGGCAGAAGATGCTCCATCGTCTTCTGGATTCCTCGACGACGGCAAAAACACGATTGGGAGCCAGCTTGCATCCCGTCTTCGTGAGGCGATCATCTCCGGCGAGCTTCAGGCCGGCAGCAAGATCAATCTCGACAAGGCGCGCAAGACGTTCAACGTAAGCCTCAGTCCGCTGCGTGAAGGGTTGGCGCGGCTGATATCGGACGGTCTAGTGGAGTTCGAGGACAATCGCGGCTACCGCGTTTCATCAATCTCCCTGGCAAATCTGGAAGAGATCACCGTCCTGCGCGAAGAGCTCGAAGTCTTTGCCCTTCGCGAGTCCATGCGGATCGGCGATGTGGAGTGGGAAGGCAACGTCATGCGCGCGCTGCATCGCCTTAACCGCACTGAGCGTGACGCGGCCCGCCCCGAGACACTCGAGCGCTGGGAAGAGTTCCACCGCGAATTCCATCTGACACTTATTTCCGGCTGCGGGAAGCCAATCCTGCTCCATTTCTGCAGCCTGCTGCTTAATCTCAACGACCGTTATCGCCGGGTGTTTCTGACCCGCACGTCGGGTGACCGCAACGTCAGCCAGGAGCACAGTGAGATCGCTCAGGGAGCCGTCGCCAGGGATCTGGACTATGCGTGCGATATGTTGCGTCAGCATATCCACCGCACGGGAACCAATCTGCGCAACCACCTTGCGACAAAGGGCACCTTGTGATGACCGTCGCGACGCCAGGGCCGGGCCTTGAACTGGGCGTAGCGCATTTTTCATCGATCGCGCTGCCGCCCAAGGAATTCGCGTTGATAGCTGCTCGGGCGGGTTTTGCCTCGATAGGGCTTCGCCTGCACCCCGCCTTTCCCGGAGCCCCCTTTTACGAGTTGCCGGTGGGCAGCCACAGTGCCCAGGAGTTCAAGACAGTTGCCGATGGCGAAGGCATCAAGGTGTTCGATATCGAGTTCTTCGTGATCGACGAGAGCTTCCTTGCGGCCTCCCACGAGGCGACCGTGGCAGCCGCTGCGAACATAGGGGCGCGCCGGCTGAGTGTTTGCGGCGATGATCGAGACGGCGGCCGTCTTGCCACAAACCTGTCTGAGTTTTGCGCCCTCGCGGCGCGATATGCCATGTCAGTCGACATCGAAAACATGGGCTGGCGGACGGTAAGGACCTTTCGCGACAGCCTAGCGATCTTGAATGCCTGTGGAGCAGAGAACGCCGGTGCCCTTGTTGACGGGATTCACTTCTTCCGAAACGGCGCCTCGATCGACGAGCTTCGCGCAAATTCAGGGAAGGTAAAGCACATCCAGCTTTGCGACGTCCGCGGGCCTGCGCCCAAAACATCGGACGCAATGATCGCCGAGGCGAGAAGCGGCAGGCTCGCTCCTGGAGAAGGCGAACTGCCATTGAAGGACCTCTGTGCGGCAACTGAACACGGCGCTGCTATCTCGGTCGAAGTGCCACTCGTCGGGCCGGTGGACCCGAAAGCACATTTAAAACATCTGCATGCCGGCGCACTGGGAATTTTGAAACCAGATCACTGATCTGGCGCCGACGCGGCCTAGGCCGGTCAGGAGGAGGAAGTCTTACATGTATACGTTTGATTTCGGTGCGGTCCTCGACCGCGCCCCGGAATTGCTATGGGGTTCGCTTGGAACGGTTGGCCTTGCGTTAGCTGGGATGCTCCTCGCACTCGTCATCGGGCTCCTGGGCGTCGTTGCAAGGAGTTCCAAGAGCGGGATCACGCGGGCTGCCGTGATCATGTTCGTCGAGGTTGTGCGCAATACGCCATTCCTGGTGCAGATCTTCTTCATATATTTTGCCCTTCCTCTCATGGGCATCCGCCTCAATCCGACCGTCACGGCGATCATTGCCCTCGGCATCAATGGTGGGGCCTACGCAATCGAGATCATCCGCGGCGGGATCGAGAGCGTTTCGCGCGGCCAGATCGAGGCAGGTTTCGCACTTGGTCTTCACAAGGCGGATGTCTTCCGGCTCATCGTGCTCAAGCCGGCGCTGCGGGCGATTTATCCCTCGCTCACAAGCCAGTTCATTATGCTGACACTGACAACGTCTGTCTGCACCTCGATCGCCGCCTACGAGCTGACCTCGGCCGCTCAGCGCATTGAGTCTGACACTTTCCGCAGCTTCGAAGTCTATTTCACGGTGACCGCTATCTACCTGGCCATCTCAAGCCTGATGATGGGCCTCTTTGCGCTCATTTCTCGCCACTACTTCAACTACCCGACGCGATAGGAAGCAGCCATGGGTCCCATCGGAGAAGATCAATTTCTCTTTTTGATGCAGGGTTTGAAATGGACCGTGCTGCTTGCGATCGTGGGCTTCATCGGTGGGGGATATTCGGAATCCTGATCGCGCTCTTGCGCACCTCGAAGAACAAGGTCGCCCGGACGATCACCGCAGGGTATATCGGCGTCTTCCAGGGCACGCCCCTTCTGATGCAGCTCTTCGTTGTCTATTACGGCGTTGCGCTGTTGGGCATCGACGTTAACGCGTGGATCGCGGTCGCAGTCGCCTTCACGCTCCATGCCAGCGCCTTCCTGGGCGAGATCTGGCGCGGCTCCATCCAGGCTGTGCCGAAGGGCCAGACGGAAGCCGCCAACGCCCTCGGTTTGCATTATGTCTCGCGGATGAAAGACGTCATTCTGCCGCAGGCCCTGAAAATATCGATGCCGGCCACGATCGGCTTCCTTGTCCAGCTCACCAAGGGCACGTCGCTGGCAGCAATCGTTGGCTTCATTGAACTGACCCGCGCCGGTCAGATCATTTCAAACCAGACCTATCGTCCGCTGCTCGTCTTCGGGATCGTCGGCGCAATCTACTTCATCATTTGCTGGCCGCTCTCCCATGCGGGAAGTCGCCTTGAAAAACGGATGGCGAAAGCTGCCCGCTAACCGCTTCGCTGGAAGCAAAACTCGTAAGGAGGAGAAAAGCATGCATAACAGTCGTAGGATTTTTCTTGGACTTGCACTGGCAACTATTGCCTTCGCAACCATTGGCACTGCCGCAGCCTCTGCGGCAACTGTAGAGGAAATCAAGGCAAAAGGCACGCTCGTGGTCGGCATCCAGGGTGACAATGCGCCATGGGGGTTCGTCAACACAAGCGGCGTGCAGGACGGCTTCGACGCTGACATCGCCAACCTTTTTGCCAAGGAATTGGGCGTGAAGGTTCAATTCCAGCCACTCGCCGTTGCCAACCGAATTCCGGCGCTTACCACCGGCAAAGTCGACATCCTGTTCGCAACGATGGCGATGACGGAAGAACGCGCGAAAGCAATTCAGTACAGCAAGCCTTACGCCGCCAACACGATTTCGCTGTATGCTGCCAAATCCGACACCGTTACGAAGCCTGAAGACGTTGCCGGATGGGAGATCGGCGTTCCGAAATCCAGTTCGCAGGACAAGGCAGTAACGAACGCCGTCGGATCCACCGCAACGGTTCGCCGCTTTGATGACGACGCCGCAACCATCCAGGCTTTGGTCTCCGGACAGGTAAAGGCGGTTGGGGGCAACCAGTTCTATGGTCAACGTCTGGATGCGGCGAGTGCCGGCACGTACGAGCGCAAGATTAACTTTTTGACGACCTACAACGGCGTCGGTACCCGTCTCGGCGAGAAGGACTGGAACGAAGCCGTCAACGCCTTCATCGACAAAATCAAGGCCAATGGTGAGCTCGCCGCCATCACGAAGAAATGGATGGCGATCGATCTGCCGCAGTTCCCGGAATCCATTCCGAACATCCCGTTCACCGTGCAGTAAAAGCCCAAATGGAGGGTTCCGTGCTCAATTCCGCAAAACATCAATCGAAGCTGATTTCCCTTGAGGATGTGCAGAAGTGGTACGGCACTTTCCATGCCTTGAAATCCATCAGTTTGTCGGTCCGCAAAGGCGAAAAGATCGTCCTCTGCGGGCCGTCAGGCTCCGGGAAATCAACGTTAATCCGCTGCATCAATGCCCTCGAGACGATCGAGGAAGGCAAGATCGTCGTCGAGGGTCACGTACTGGACGGAAGCACCAAATCCATCGACGCTGTACGTCGCGAAGTGGGAATGGTCTTCCAGAGCTTCAATCTCTTCCCCCACATAACCGTACTTCAGAACTGTACCCTCGCCCCAATGCGTGTTCGTGGCGTGAGCCACGCTGACGCAGAGCGACTGGCTCGAAAATATCTCGAGCGCGTTCGTATCCTTGACCAGGCGGACAAATATCCCGCGCAGCTATCGGGCGGACAACAACAACGCGTCGCCATTGCCCGCGCGCTCTGCATGGAGCCGAAGGTCATGCTCTTCGACGAACCGACCTCTGCCCTCGATCCCGAAATGGTGAAAGAGGTGCTCGACACCATGATCGGGCTCGCCCGTGACGGCATGACGATGATCTGCGTCACGCACGAGATGGGGTTTGCCCGTCAGGTCGCTGACCGCGTCATCTTCATGGACTCCGGAGAAATTGTCGAAGAGGCCGAACCGGAGGTCTTCTTCAAGTCTCCCGAGCACCAGCGCACGAAAACCTTCCTCGGTGAAATCCTGGCCCATCACTGACTTTCGAAAGCGATGCCAATGCAAAAGAAATTCCTCGTGGGGCTGATCGGTGCCGACATTCAAATGTCAAAGTCCCCGGCCCTCCACGAAACGGAGGGGCGACGCCAGGGCCTCGATTACCGTTACGAGCTTCTCGACTTCTCCGAGCGAGGCCTTCCCGCCTCCGCGCTGCCGGACCTCCTGGACGAGGCAGAGCAGCGCGGTTTTGCCGGCAGCAACATTACACATCCGTGCAAGCAGACGGTGATCGCCCACCTCAGTCGCCTTTCCGAGGATGCAGAGATGCTCGGTGCGGTCAACACCGTGGTCTTTCGCAACGGCGAGAGGATCGGCCACAACACGGATTGGTACGGTTTCTACGAGAATTTCCAGCGCGGACTTCCGGACGTCGCCAAGTCGCATGCCGTGCTGCTTGGCGCCGGCGGCGCCGGTGTCGCCGTGGCCCATGCAGCAATCAAGCTCGGTATTGAGACATTGTCGATCTTTGACCAGGATTCAAAACGGGCGGAAACCTTGGCCCAGCAGTTGAACGATCGGTTCTCAAGGGATTGCGCGCGTGCCACGACGGATGTCGGCAGCGCCCTGCGCTCCGCGGACGGCCTTATCCACGCGACGCCGACGGGTATGAAGAGCCATCCTGGTTTGCCCATAGATGCGGAATGGCTTCTGCCACGGCATTGGGTGGCCGACATCGTCTATATGCCACTCGTCACAGAGCTCCTTGCTCTCGCCGAAGGAAAAGGCTGCCGGACCCTTCGGGGCGGCGGCATGACCGTCTACCAGGCAGCAGCGGCTTTCGAATTGTTCACCGGGATAGCACCGGACGCAGACCGCATGTCCCTTCACTTTACGGACCTATGCCGCCTGTCGGCTTGATGGGGAAATGCCAAATGCCGCATATCATCATCGACTATAGCCGGGGCGCAGGCGAGCATGTAGCGATGGATCGACTGACGCTGACCGTGCATCGCTGCGTTCGCGATGGCGGCCTTGTGAAACCTTCCGCCGTGCGCACGCTTGCGCGGGAGGCGACATACTCCTGCGTTGGCGATGAGCATGTCGATCATCATTTCATTCAAATCATCGTGCGGATGGCACCGGGTCGTACTGCAAAGACCAAGCAGAAGCTTCTCACTGCCGTTCTCGAGGCCGCGCGGACGATCGCCGCGCCTGCTCTCGAAGCTGGAAAGCTCGGCCTGCGCGCGGATCTCTACGAGTCGGACCCTGATTTTGCCGTTCAAGCAATCGCGTTCGTCTGACCAGGACAGCGTTGCTCAAGAAGGACACTATGCCATGAGCCTGATCTACGTTCTCAACGGACCAAACCTCAACCTGCTTGGCAAACGCCAGCCACATATCTACGGGCATGAAACGCTCGCAGACGTAGCGGCGGACTGCCGCAAGCTGGCAGCCGACCTCGGCCATGAAATCCTCTTTCATCAGAGCAACCGGGAATACGAGATCATCGATTGGATTCATGAGGCGCGCGAGGACGGTGCGGGCATCGTCATCAACCCGGCAGCCTTCACCCATACCTCGATCGCGATCCTCGACGCTCTGAACACATTCGAGGGGCCTGTGATCGAGATCCACATCTCCAATGTGCACAAGCGCGAAAGCTTCCGACACCATTCGTTCGTTTCGCACCGCGCGGACGGCGTGATCTGCGGCCTTGGCACGGAAGGATACCAGCTTGCCATCCGACGTGCGGCGACAATGATCAAGGCGGCGGGCAAGTGCTGAGGTGACCATGACCCAACGGGTCAAGCTGGCCGTCGTTGGGGCAGGCCTCATCGGCAAGCGCCATATTCAGCACGTCCTGGCCGAGCCCTCGGCGCAACTCAGCGCCGTGGTCGATCCCACGCCGGTTGGCGAGACCATTGCCAAGGAAGCCGGCGTGAAGTGGTTTCCAGGCTTCGCGGACATGATTGCCGCAGACCGACCTGATGGGATCATCGTGGCTACGCCAAACCCGGCTCACGTCCAGAACGGGTTGGAAGCCGTTGAAGCCGGCATTCCTGCACTCATCGAGAAGCCAATCGCCGATGACATTGCATCCGGGGAAAAGCTGATCGCAGCGGCTGAGGCAAAAGGTGTTCCTCTTTTGACCGGTCATCACCGCCGACACAATCCGATGATGCAGAAGGCAAAGGAAATCATCGAAAGCGGAAAGCTTGGTCGCGTTCTTGTTGTCAATGCGATGTTCTGGCTATTCAAACCCGACGACTACTTCGACATCTCGTGGCGTCGTGAGCGCGGCGCGGGGCCGGTTTTCCTCAATCTCATCCACGATGTCGACAATCTGCGCTACCTTTTCGGCGATGTGGCTGCGGTTCAGGCACGCGAGTTCAACGCGGTGCGCGGCAACGCAGTTGAGGAAACGGCTGTGATCCTGATTGAGTTCAAGAACGGAGTGTTGGGAACTGCGACAGTCTCGGACGCAGTGGTCGCACCGTGGAGCTGGGAGATGACAACCGGAGAGAATCCGGCTTACCCCAAGACCGAGCAATCCTGTTACATGATCGGAGGGACGCACGGATCGCTGGCTGTTCCGTCGCTCGAGGTCTGGCGCAATCCTGGTAAACGGAGTTGGTGGGAACCCTTTGACCAAACGCGTATCGAGGTCGACGACGAGGACCCACTTGTTCTGCAGATCAGACAATTCTGCAAGGTGATCCGCGGAGACGAACCGCCGCTTGTCAGCGGGCGTGAGGGGCTCAAAACCTTGAGGGTGGTCGATGCGGTAAAACGCTCGGCGGCAACGGGAGAACGTATCGAGTTGAACTGACGCATGAGTAATGTGACCGCCTGCTCGCCCTTCGCGTCTCCTTGCTTCCGGTGCGATGAGACGCCGGCTCAACACCGCGCTTTTGGCGGAGGAACCGTCGCCGCCTTATCCCATGTGAATGTTTGCCGCTGGCGGTCGCCGCCTGAATCGAGCCTTGGCCAGGGCGCATTGTGCGCTGCCGCCGCCGCGCCTGAACCAGCAAAGTCCGGTGACGCACGACACGCCCCGGCGGGCCTGGTCAATGTGCAGCCCTCACCGGCACATGCACCACGGCCGCACAGCGTCGTCCCCCGCTGAACGCTCGACGCATCTGTATCCTTACAAAGCTATCTCGCTTGGCGCCGATCTCAATTGCGCTCGGCGCCAAGCGAATGACCTTTACTGCAACTTCGCCTGCAGCGCATTGACATCATCCGTCGTCATCTCGCCGTCGGTCGTCACATTGCCGTCGACGATCTTCCACAAGCGGAACGGACCGGTAATGTCGCCATATTTGTCGAAAGAAACCGGACCGATGACGCCTTCGTAGCGGATCGGCTTGCCGTCCTTGATCAGGCCGAGCG
The DNA here is from genome assembly GCF_003952505.1 of Mesorhizobium sp. M4B.F.Ca.ET.058.02.1.1. Taxonomy (NCBI): domain Bacteria; kingdom Pseudomonadati; phylum Pseudomonadota; class Alphaproteobacteria; order Hyphomicrobiales; family Phyllobacteriaceae; genus Mesorhizobium; species Mesorhizobium sp. M4B.F.Ca.ET.058.02.1.1. Next base: position 2,843,249 of record NZ_CP034450.1, read on the forward strand.
CTTTGGCGAATTCGTCCTTGCCGGCATAGATCGGCGTGCCGGCCGGATCGACCGCCTTGTACATGGCGTCCTTGATCTTGGCCGGGTCGTCGGAGCCGGCGATGGCGATGGCAAGCCCGACAATGGCGCCGGCGTCGTAGGAACGATCGGCGGCCGGGTTCGATGGCTCGATGCCTGAGAATTCCTTGTAGTTCTTGTTGAAATAATCGGTCGACGCGGTCGGGCTGGTGCCGGAGGAGGTGCCGTAGGCGTCCTCGAGATAGTCGGCGCCGACGGAATCGATGAAATCGGGACTGTTCATGCCGTCGTTGAGCAGGAACTTCTGCACCCCGCCCTGCGAGATCCAGGTGCGGGCGACGGTGGCGCCGTCGACCGGCGTGCTGACGAGATAGAGCCCGTCCGGTTCGCCGGCCATCGCCGCCGTGACTTCCGACGCATAGCTCGACTGCTTCTCGTTGTAGGGCGTGTCAGAGACGATAGTGCCGCCGAGCGCCTTATAGGCGCGCGAGAACTCGGCCACCATGTTGACGCCGAAGTCGTTGTTGACATGGATGACCGAGAGCTTCTTGAAGCCCTTGTCGATGGCGTATTTGGCGGCGGCCACGCCCTGCAGCGCATCCGAGGTGATGGTGCGGAAGAAGATGCCGTTGGTCTTGCCGTCGCGGCCGAGCGCGGTCAGCGTCGGCGACGAGGAAGCGGGTGAGACCTGGACGATCTTGGCTGGCGCGGTGACCGAGGTGAGGATCGGGATCGACACCGAGGAGATAATGCCGCCGATGATCACAGGCACCTTCTTGACCTGGACGAGCTGGGTCGCGGCATCGACCGCGACATTGCCTTGGCTCTGGCTGTCGCGCGTGTCGGTCGCAAGGTCGCAGCCGCGTACCCCACCCGCGGCATTGATGTCGCGGAAGGCCATCTCGACCGATTTGGCGCCGGCCTGGCCGTATTCGCCGGCGGGGCCTGTCAACTCCATGACGAGGCCGACGGTGATCTTGCAATCGGCGGCTTGAGCCGCACCTGCCAACGTGACGAGAGCGAGCGCGGCGGTGAATTTCAGTATCGTGTTTCTCATTGTTGTTCCCCTTGAGTTACTCGATTGTGGTCTGATGTCTTGAGCCTGTTCAGCGTTCCGGCACCTGCAACCAGGTCTCATGCAGATGTCGCCATTCGACGCCGTTTGGCGCCGATGAACTGGTGGTGAAGACGGCGCTCGACTGGCGGCGGCTGCGCTTGCCGCCGCGCAGCTGCGCCTCGACATAGAGGACGACGATCGTGTCGTCGGTTTGCCAGCCGGGCCGGATGTCCTCGATCGAGATGGCAAAGCCGTCATCGAAGGTGGCGCGGCTTTGTCTGACATGGTCGACGACCACATCGCGACCGAGGATCGCGCCGCTCGGCGCGATCATGGTCAAGCCTTCGCCCATGATGGCTTCGAAGCGACCGAAGTCGACGGTGTCGGCACGCGCGGCGACGAACCAGTCGACGAAGAAGCGATGCAGATCGACGATCTCGGTGCTGGCGCGGGAAAACAGCGAGGCCTGCTGGCTCATGGCGCTCACATCCGACCCGCGTTCAAATTGTAGTGCATGATCGAGCCGTGGCGGCCATGGCGGTCGCGCTCCAGCGTGTAGACGTCACCTTCGAGGCCGGGGCTTTGCGCGATCACGGCGCCGATCGTCGCCTTGTCGTCGGGGCTCAGTTGCACGTCCATGATTGCCGCATTGGCAAGCGCATGCGCCTGGTTGCGGGCGCCGACGATGACGGCCGCGACCTGCGGCTGTTCCAGCACCCAGGCGCTGGCGATCGTGGCGATGTCGACGCCGTGGCGATCGCCGGCCGTCTTCAATGCCCGCAGCAATTGCTGGAACAGGTCCCAACCGCCAAAGTCGTCGATGATAAGCTTGTATTTGACCAGCGATCGGTTTTCGAGCGGCGTCGCCGGTTCGGCAGCGCCAAGCCATCGATCGCTGAGGAAGCCGCCAGCTACGGAACCGTAGCAGAGGAAGCCGACGCCGTTCCTGGCGGCAAGGGCCGCAAGCCTGTCCGCCGGCCGCTGGTCGAGCACCGAATATTGTAGTTGCTGACTGACCAGCGGAATGCCTGCCGCGAGGATCTCGGCGAGCCGCGGCGTGTCGAAATTGGTGGTGCCGAGGTTGCGCACCTTGCCCTCGCGGCGCAGCTCGTCGAGCCAGGCCATGGCCTCGACATAGCGAGGCTGCGCATAATCCCACCAGTGGAACTGCACGAGATCGATGCGCTCGGTCTTCAGCCTGCGCAGCGACTGGTCGACGATGCTCCTGATATAGTCGCGGCTGATGCCGGCCAGCCGTTCGAGGTCGGGCACCAGCTTGGTGTGCACCTTCATCCTGGCGGCGGCATCAAGGCCGCGCTCGTTGGCGAGCCGCAGCCGCGCGGCGCCGAACAGCTCCTCGACGCCGGTGTAGATGTCGGCGCAGTCATAGGTGAAGATACCGGCGTCAAGAGTGGCGATCAGGTCGGCCACCGCCTGCTCGCGGTCTATCGCGCCATGACCGCCGGCCAGTTGCCAGCCGCCGCGGATGACGCGCGAGATGGTGTAGCCGGTGGCGAGTTCGAAAGTCCTGGCAGTCATTTGTGCTCCGTCTTCCCCGGCAGCGGCACCGCCGTCGTTTCGGCATGGCTGAACCGCCGCTTGGCCACCCTGACGATCCTGAGCCGGCTGGCGCAGTTCGGATCGGGACAGGCGATCTCGGCGTCCGACGTCATCCAGTCATTGGCGTGCGTCGGCCGCTGCTTGGCCGCCAGCAGCGGCAGCACGGCGGCTAGCGAATAGATCGAAAAGCCCTGCCCGGCCGGCAACGACAACATCTCGCCCTTTAGGTCGAAATAGTCGCCCGCCTTGGCGCCGCAATAGATCGGCTTGCCTTCGGGGATGACCGCCTCTACGCGAAGATCGAAGAGCTCGAAACTGTCGTCAGCCATTTGAGGCCTCCACCAGGCTGAAGGAGATGTCGGAGGCGCCGTTGCGGCGGATGACGGCGCAGGCAGTGGCGAACTGATCGCGCTCCTCGGCAACCACCTGCGCCACCACGCTGCCGGCGAGCCAGCCGATCGGGAACAGAAGCCGCGCGCCTGGCCCGTAGAACAGGCCGATGTCGAAGATGGCATTGGGGTTGCCGCCCCAGACGCGCCGCGGCACGTAGGACAGCACGATGTCGCCAGGCTGCGGCGTCAGCGTCGCGTTTTCTGCTGGCAGAGGCTGAGCATAGGCCTGGCCCGCAAGATCGGCAGCGGGAACCGGACAGGAGATTTCAGGCCCGGTCCACATCGCATGGATGCCGGGGATGATCCGCGGCCTACCGAGATAGGCACCCAGGAAAGCAACGTTTTCCGGCGCTTTCTCGGGCAGCAACAGCGCCGTCACGGAAAGCTTCGAGCGCGGCTCGGTGATCCTGATGGAAGTCATGTCTGGTCTTTCGCTGCCGATTGCAGCTTGTGGCGCAGGAAGGTGAACGGCCGGCTGATATCGGCGACAAGCGCTTCGCGCGCTGCCTGAGCGTCCTGCGTGGCCAGCGCCGTGACGATACGGCGGTGATACTGGGCTGTGTCGACCTCGCCGGCTTCCGAAAAGGCGTAGATGGCGACGCGGATGCAGGGGCCAGATTGCAGCCACAGGCTCTCGATCATCGGGATCAGCACCGCCGAGCCGCAGGACCGGTAGATTTCGAAATGAAAGCTCTGGTTCAGCGTCACTTCGCGATCGACATCCTTCTTGTGCTTGAGCGCGCGCATTTCGTCCCATTCGCCCAGAATGGTCTCGATGGTGGCGATCTGGCGCGGGCCCATGCGGGTCGCGGCCAGTGCAATCGCTTCGCCCTCGATCAGGATGCGAGCGCGCAAAAGATCGTCGATGCGTTCCAGCGTGATCGGCGGCACGCGCACCGAGCGGTTGGGCAGCGCTTCCAGGGCCTTTTCGGTGATCAGTCGTCCGAGCGCCTCGCGCACCGGCATGGTCGAGGTCACCAGCGCGTCGGCAAGGCCGCGGATGGTCAGCATCTGGCTTGGCTCGAACAGGCCGCCAATCAGAGCGCGGCGCAGCTCTGAATAGACCCGGTCCTGAACGGTCTCTCGGCCGACAGGCGCAAGCTGGGCGCCGATCGCATCGTTCTTCCGCTCGGCGGTAGCCTTCTGCATGGCGTTCCGATCCTGGCCCGTTTTTGGCCGGCTTCTCTTTTGACAAGGGCTTGGCCGTTTTCGGCTTGCGGATAAAATTAAAGCCGAATACCGTGATCAAAGCAAGTGTGATCACATATCAAAATTCAGAAAGCGACAACGATCGCTGCGGCCAGAGGGACTGATGATCGAGACGGCGACACAGCATGGGCCGGAGACCCGTGCGCCGGTTCTGACAGCGAGCAACCTCGTCAGGCGCTTCGGTGGTCTTGTCGCGGTCAACGACGTGTCGTTCGAGGTAGGGTCGGGCGAAATCCTCGGACTAATCGGTCCGAACGGCGCCGGAAAGACGACGATGTTCGACCTTCTGGCCGGCAGCATCCTGCCAACCAGCGGCGAGATCCGTCTCAACGGGACCCTGGTATCGGGCGAGGCCGCGCACCGCCGCATCGGACGTGGCCTCGGCCGCACCTTCCAGATTCCGCGGCCGCTGCCCAATTTGACGCTGATCGAGAACGTCATGCTTGCCGCGCAAGGGCAGACCGGCGAGCGGCTGCTTGCCAATTTCCTCACGCCGTGGCGGGTCGCCGCCGAGGAGAGAGCCGCCGCGAGGAAAGCCGCCGAGTTGCTGGAACTCGTCTCGCTGACCCGGCTGGCGCACGAGCCGGCACGCGTGCTTTCCGGCGGCCAGCGCAAGCTGCTCGAACTCGCCCGCGTGATGATGGCCGACCCGGCGATCATCCTGCTCGACGAGCCGGCGGCCGGCGTCAACGCCACCCTGCTCGAGGTCATCATCGACCGCATCCGCGACATCAACGAGAGCGGCATCACCTTCCTGTTGATCGAGCACAACATCGACATGGTGACGCGGCTTTGCCACCGCGTGCTGGTGATGGCGAGCGGCGAGCTCTTGTGCGAGGGCACCGCCGACGAGGTGGCGCGCGACCAACGCGTCATCGAGGCCTATCTCGGGGGCGCGGCATGAGTGAAGCCGTGCTTGACGTCAGTGAACTCGAGGCCGGCTACGAGCCTGGGGTGCCGATCGTGCGCGGCGCCTCGATCACTGTCAACAAGGGCGAGATCGTCGTCGTCCTCGGGCCGAACGGCGCCGGGAAGTCGAGCCTGATCAAGGCCGTCGCCGGCCTTGTTCCGATCAGCCGGGGCAAGGTGCTGCTCGATGGCAAGGACATCACCGCGGCGCCGGCGCACACCATGGTCCGCCTCGGCCTTGCCTTTGTGCCGCAGACCGAAAACGTCTTTCCAATGATGTCGGTGGAGGACAATCTGAAGGTCTCCTGCGGCATTTTCGAGCGGCGCGAGGCGCCGGGCCGTGTCGAAGAGATGTACGCCATGTTCCCCGACTTGGCGCGCCAGCGCCGAGCCGCGGCCGGCAATCTTTCCGGCGGGCAACGGCAAATGCTGGCCGTGGCGCGAGCGCTGATCGTCCATCCCAAGGTGCTGGTGCTCGATGAGCCGTCGGCCGGCCTGTCGCCGAAATTCGTGTCGATGGTGTTCGAAATGCTTTCGGCCATTCGCAAGTCCGGCGTCACCATCCTGCTGGTCGAACAGAACGCCAAGGCAGCGCTCGCCATCGGCGACCGCGCCTATGTGCTGGTCGAGGGCAAGGATCGCCATGAGGGCGTTGCCTCCGAACTATGGAACGATCCGGTTGTGGCCGAGCTCTATCTCGGCCAGCGCCCTCTCAGCACAAAGAAGACGGGGCACGCCGAGAACGGAGGCGCGGCATGAGTCTGCAATTTGTCGTCGACGGGTTGCTGACCGGCTCGATGATCGGCCTCGGAGCGATAGGCGTGACGCTGACCTACTCCATTCTGCGCTTCTCCAATTTTGCCCATGGCGACTTCATGGCCTGGGGCACCTATGCGACGCTCGCCGTCGTCAGCGCCATCGGCGCGATCTTCGGCAAGGTGGCGCCGATCGCGCCCCTCTCCTTCGGCTGGCCACTCCTGGTCGCACTTGTTGTCGGCATGGCCTTCACAGCGCTGCTGGCACTGCTCCTCGACAAGGTGCTGTTTTCGCGGCTGCGCGCGCAGGGCCAGGCGATCATCGTGGTGATGGCGAGCTTCGGCGCCTCGATGGCGCTGCGCAGCCTGCTCGAATTCACCTTCAGCTCGCGGCCGACCTATTTCAGCCGGGCGATCCAGATCGCCATGCCGGTCGGCTTCGGTATCCGCATCACGCCCGACCAGATCGCCTTGCTATTGCTGACCATCGTGCTGGTTCTCGGCGTGCATCTCCTGATGACGCGCACCCAGATCGGGCGCGCCATGCAGGCGCTCAGCCAGAATGCAGCTCTTGCCCGCATCGTCGGCATCGACGTCGCCGGCGTGGTGCGCGTCACCTGGATCCTTGGCGCGGCCCTTGCCTGCGTGGCCGGCGTGATGATCGGCATTTTGGTGCAGATCCGCCCCTTCATGGGTTTCGACATGCTGCTGCCGATGTTTGCCGCCGCCATCCTCGGCGGCATCGGCAGCATTCCGGGCGCAGTGCTCGGCGGCCTGATTATCGGAATCGCCGAAGCCGGGGCGGTGCAATTGATCGGCGCCGAATGGCGCGCCGCCGTGTCCTTCATCATCCTGATGGCGGTGCTTTTCGTGCGGCCGATCGGCCTTTTCGGAGTTCGGGAGAGATGATCGACCTCGTAGGCTACGGCGCATTCTTCCTGACCACCGCGCTGATCTTCTCGCTGGTGACGCTCGGGCTCAACCTGCAATGGGGGCTGACCGGCCTGTTCAATGTCGGGCTCGCCGGCTTCGTCGCCATCGGCGCCTACACCTCGGCCTTGCTGACCACGCCCGACGATGCCGCACGCGTGGGCGGCTTCGGCCTGCCGATCCTGGCCGGCTGGCTTGGCGCCATGGTCGTCGGCGGTATTGCCGCCGCGCTGACCGGCATCGCCACACTGCGTCTCAGGTCCGACTATCTTGCGATCACCACATTCGGCGTCGCCGTCGTCGTGCAACTGGTCGCGCTCAACGCACAAAAGCTCACCGGCGGCCCGTTCGGCATCGGCTTCATTCCGCGCCCCTTCGGCAGCCTCGCCGAGACCCCATTGCTGTTCAACCTCTCCAACCTTGCCATCGTCTGCGCGGTCACGCTGATCGTCTATCTGGCCCTGGAGCACCTGTCGCGCAGCCCGTGGGGGCGGGTGCTGAAGGCGCTGCGCGAGGACGAACGCGCGGCGATCTCGCTCGGCAAGAGCGCGCGCTTCTACCGGGTCCAGGCTTTTGCCGTCGGCGGCGCCGTCATGGCGCTGGCCGGCGCGTTGCAAGCGCATTTTACCGGTTTCATCGCGCCCGACAATTACCTGCCGATCCTGACCTTCCAGGTCTGGGTGATGCTGATCGTCGGCGGCTCGGGCAGCAATACCGGCGCCGTCGTCGGCAGCATCCTGGTGTGGGCGATATGGGCAGGATCGGGCACCATGACCAGCATCCTGTTCTCGCCCGAGCAGCAGGCACGCGCCGCTTCGCTGCAAATCGTCGCCATCGGCGTGATGCTGTGCGTCATCCTCCTGGTCCGGCCGAACGGCCTGTTCGGTGAACGGCCGCGGCGAATGCGCTTCGGCAAGCGAGCGAAGGCCACCGCCAGCGAGAGGTCCTGAACCCAATGGCGCGACAGGAAGCGCTTTCGTTGTGGCACGCGGTCAGTCGCGATCGCCTTCCCCGGCCAGCGCTGGAAGACAGGCTCGATGTCGACCTTGCCATCGTCGGCGGCGGCTTTACCGGTGTTTCGACGGCCCTGCATGCCGCCGCCAAAGGTCTTTCGGTGGCTGTCCTCGAAGCCGAAATCATCGCTTGGGGGGCGACCGGCCGTAATGCAGGCTTCGTCGTGCCGAACTTCGCCAAGATGGATCCGGACGCCATATCCGCGCATCTCGGCCCCCAGCGCGGCGAGCGGCTGATCGAATTCGCCGCCGGCAGCGCCGACCTCGTCTTCGGCCTCGTAGAGCGGCATGGCATCGCCTGCGACGCCGTGCAGAACGGCTGGATACAGGCGGCGCACTCATGGGCTGCTCTCGAAAAAATCCGATCCCGCGCCAGGCAATGGGCGGAGCGCGGCAGGCCGGCCGTGATGCTGGACCCCCAGCAGACCGAGGCGTTGACCGGTGCCTGTGGTTATGCCGGCGGTTGGATGGACCACTCGGGCGGGGTGCTCAATCCGGTCGAATTCGCGCGCGGCTTGGCCGATGCCGCCGAAAAGGCCGGCGCGCGGATTTTCGAGCACACGCGCGTCACATCGATCGACCGTGCGTCCGACGGCTGGACGCTGAAGACGCCTTCGGGTTCACTGCGTGCCGGCAAGGTGCTGATCGCCACCAACGCCTATGGCGGAGGGCTCAACCCGACACTGCGGCGGACCTATTTCCCGCTGAAGGTTTTCCAGATCGCGACACAGCCCTTGCCCCCGAAGGCGCGCCAGCGCCTGCTGCCAGGCGGCCAGGGTTTTTCCGACACCAGACGCAATCTCATCACCTTCCGCTTCGATGCCCAGAACCGGCTGATCAGCGGCGGCATGCATGTGGTGAGCGCGGGCGCCGACGGGCGCGTGCCGCAAATACTCTGGCGGCGAATAGCGCGGTGTCTGGAGCTGCCTGACCTGCCGCCGCTTGAGTATAGTTGGTCGGGGATCGCCGCCGTCGAACCGGATTTCCTGCCGCATCTGATCGACCTCGGCCCAAGTCTGATCGCCGCGCGCGCCTGCAACGGGCGCGGCATCGCCATGACCACGGCCATGGGCAAGGTGCTGGCCGACTGGGCGGCCGGGACAGAAGCGCGGAGCCTACAGCTGCCATTCGCGCCGGCAGCGCCGATCCCGTTCCACGGCCTGCTGCGCTATGCGCCCAACATGCTGTTGCCGTGGAGCATGCTGCGCGACCGGCTGGATCGGACTGGGTAGGGGAGGTTCCGACGGTCGCGGTGATCGCGACCTCGTCGCCGACTTTGATGCTGCCCTTCGCGCTACGCTAGCCGCAGCTGGCTGCGCATCCGCCGGATCGAGGCGTTCACCGCCTTTCTCGAGGCGGGCAACCGGAAGGCCTCCGACGTGATCGAGATATCGCCCGGCTGGACCGCTATTGGAAGGCGACCCGTCCGAACTATCGCTCGGTCGACTTCCCCGACTTCAAGCTCTCCCGCGACCGCACCGACGAGCAAATCTCCGTCGTCATCGCCGACCAGGGGCTGGATCATGTGCAGCGGCCGACGCCGGCGTCGTTTCCAGCATCGTCTTGCGGCCGAAGCGCTGGACGACGAAACGGCCAGCCTTCTGGCCCGGAATCTCGATCAGGTTATAGGTGATCCAAGACAGCAGGCTAACCGTTGGCAGGACAATGAGAAGGACGATCGCGAAGCGAAGCGGCGCCACCAGATCGTGGCCATATTGCGTGATGACGAAAGCCGCGACCGGTTGGAGAACCAACAGATGGATCAGGTAGATGCTGAAGGAAAGCTCTCCCATCAGATGAAAGAACCGGTTGCCGAGCGTCGTGGCTATCCTTGCTGCCACGACAGCCGCCATTCCCGGCAGCATCCGATAGAGCACAAGCGCAAAGAAGCCCATCACCAGCACTTCGCGTATCAGCAGCTTTCCCAGCCCATATTCGCCGCCATAGGGCAGCGCCGCCAACAGCATGGCCAACGCCAGATGGAGAATGGGCCGTAGCCGGCTCGGATGCAGAACGCCGGCCAAAAGCATCCCGCACAGGAATATCTGCATCTTCAGCGCCAGGAACGACGGCATCGGAAAATGCACCGACATTTGCCCCATCGCAAACACGACGAGGCCGCCGAGCGCCGCGATCAGCACGGCGCTCCGTATCCAGTCGAGCCTGCGGACAAGCAGCATGACGGCCGGAAAGACCGCGTAAAACTGCATCTCCAGCCCCAGGCTCCAGTCGGGAAGCGGCGTGCGGTAGGCGAAATTCGGCAACAGGCCAAACAGGAACAGAAGATGGGCGACGATGTTCTTCAGGCCGCTGTCGAGGTAACGCTCGGGCGCCTGATGCGATCTCAGCAGGAAGTCGTCGATGACCGTCCTGGATTCGTAGAGATAGGGCCCGAGCGCCAGCGCCAGGAAAAGCATGACATAGAACAGCGGCGCTATCCTGAAGTAGCGGCGTGTCCAGAATTTCAGCCAGGTCTCCGGACTTTGCCAAGGCTCCCTGTCCTGGCGAAGCTGGTAGTGGAACACCATCAGGAAACCGGACAGCATGATGAAGAGATCAACGCCGAGATCCGGTTCGCCCAGGACCGGAACACGCCAGCCGGTCAGAAGCAGACAGTGCCCGACAAGCACCCACATCGCGGCAAGCGCCCGAAGCCCGTCCAGGCATTCGACACGGGATCGGGTCATGCGAACTCCTTGAGAGCGGGAGCTTCAGCAATGCAAATCGTTCATCAAGGCAGGCCGGTGGCCGGGATGATACTGACACGCCAAAACCCCGTGCAGAAAACCCCGCCGCGAGGAGTTTCGAGCCGGTGCGCTGATATCGCAATGCAACAAATTTAACGCAGTGCAACATGAGCGGAGGTTTTGGGGGACCCGGGAGGAAAGGCGGAGGCCGGAACTGCCGATCTCCCCCTTGTGTCCCTCGCGGGCGAGATCAGCCATATCACCGCCGCTTCACCAGCCGCGCATGCCGGCGCCAGTACCACCAGTCCAGCACGCGCCGGCGAAAGCTTCGCTTCATCGCGGTCATGGCGTCAGACTCCGAGCAGCACGCGGCGACGGCCGGCGAGATCGCCGGGCGCGAGGTCGGTCTTGACCGTGGAGAGCGTGCCCTGGCGCTGCTCGAGCTCAGCCCGCAGCGCAGCCTCGCGCGCCTGCACGTCCTTGTCCTGCGCGGTCGGCGTCGGCGGCAGCGGCTTCAGTTCCGGCGGTTTTTGAAACAGACACATTTTTCCACGTTTCCCTTGTCCAGTCATAGAGGAAGAAATCTTCGCCGTTCTTGCCGTAGCCCGGCAGGCGGCAGCGTTGCGTGGCGCCGAGCCTGTCCAGCCAGCGCAAGGCAAGATTGTTCCCGGCAAGCGCCCTCGCCTCGACCCGCCAGGCGCCCCTGGCCGCGACCTGGGCCCAAGCACGGTATGAAAGAAGCGCGTGATCTGAGGCACGCAGCGCCGCGTGCGGCGCGTGCCCCAGCTCCAGGCGATCCACAGCCCGCCGCGCTGCTCGGCGGCGCCGAAGCCGGCCTCCGGATTGCCGTCGAGTTCGGCGACATGGGCAATGCCCTGCAGGGCAGTGAGCGCCAGCAGCGCCGGCGTCCAATGGTCGAGCTGGCATTCGATCTCGACCCGGTCTTCGGGGCGCAGGTTGGCGGCGATGTAGGAGAGATCGCGCAGCGTGGCGGGAATGATGCGGAGGGGCATGAGCGGGGACGCGTTTTGCGGGAGCCTCGGAGACCTTGACCGGCATCGCCGCCGGTGACCTACTTCGATCATCGAACGTGCACGTTATCTGCTATCCGACCGGAGGAGACGGGCGAATGGACATTCGATCGACGCTGACGGAGCTATGCGAGGCCTTCAACGCCCACGATCTCGATCGCATCATGGCGTGCTTTGCCGACGACTGCGTCCTGGAGATGCCGAGAGGCAACAAGCCATGGGGTTCCCGCTTCGAAGGCAAAGCGAAAGTTCGCGATGCGCTGGCTGCACGCTTCGAAGGCTTGCCCGATGTTCACTACGGCAACGGTGAGCATTTCGTGGACGCGACGGCCAATACCGGCATCTCGAAATGGCTCCTCACCGGCACTGCCCGCGACGGGACGAGAAAAGAAGTCCGCGGTTGCGACTTCTACACGTTCCGCGACGGCAAGGTGATCCGCAAGGACTCGTACTGGAAGATCGTCGAGTAGCAGCTGGGGCGGCAAACGAAACGCTCAACCGAATTGCGGTGACAGTGCACTATTTTATGGCTGATCAGTCCGAGTTAACATATGGCCGACAAATCGACGCGCCTCGTCTTCGACAGCCATAATGGTGCCTGACCGGCGTGTGGACGCAAAATCAAGCCCGGCAAAATAGATTCCGGGAACCGGGGCAATGCCATCTTCGTGAACCGGCTGACGTCGCTCGTCGAGAACGCCGGGTATATCGATCCAGCTGAAGTCGCCCTCGAAGCCCGTGCACCAGACAATCGCTGAAATGTTCCGCTCAACGAGATCGAGCGACAGAATGGGGGCCGGGGTAGGCGCGGAGCGACCGCCTCCGCCTCGTCCTCAACGGGCGCGGGAGCGTTGAGACCATTACATCTGATAAATTCATCGATACGGCTTTTGAACTGCGCGGAAATCTCGTCGCCGAACCGAATGTTTTCGAGAACGTCGTCGGTGAAGACGAGCCGACCGCTATCCACTCCGACAAATCGTCCCAGCAGCACAACGCCCTGCGCGCTGAGAGACTGCAAGCTTATCGTGTGCAACGCGCCAAGCATGGGCCGAGCGGCAACGCGGCCGGACGGATCGACGAAATCCTTGCGGGGCACGTCAAACAATCCGGTCTTCACCAACCACACGGCAATGTCGTGCCCGCGATAGCGTCGTGGCAGACGGCCAATATGGCCCGCCGCAAGATAAGTCTCCCTGCCCGCCAGGATCAGGTCTTCGGCGATCTGGCAACCTGACTGTGCGCTGCCGACGACAAGCACGGCTCCGGCTGGAAGGTCGCCGGCATTACGGAAGTCTGAAGCGTCAAGCTGCACTGGCCCGCCCCTCAACGCGGAGGCCGAAGGCGGCCGACGCGGGCGGTTCAGGCTGCCGCTGGCGACAACCACGTTTTTCGCCAGCCACGTCTGCTCCGGCGTCACGACGCGAAAGACCCCGTTACTTGCTTCCAGTTTTGTGACCGAGACGCCGGTGCGAACCGGCAGTCGGCGCCGCCGCGCATAGTCCTCGAGCAGCGTCACAAACCCTGTATGCGTCATAAACCCTTCAGGGTCCGCGCCATCGTAACTATCGCCGGGCATCACGCTGTACATGTTGGGAAGATTGAAGTGGAACGAGTCCCAACGTTGGGTCCGCCACGTTTCGCCGACGCGCCCGCGCTCCAGGACGCAGTGCCGCATATCGGCCTGCGCCAGCGCATAGCTGACGCCGAGACCGGCCCACCCAGCGCCCACGACCACGGCATCAAGAACGCCCGCTTCGTCCATGGCAGCTTCCTCCCACGGTAAGTATTATCATGGAAGGCGGGAAAACGGGCAAGCAAGACGGACATCTGGCGGTGGTCAGCAACCACTGACTTAGTCGAAAATGACCCGCGTCGCACAGCCAAGCTGGAACGGGACGGATTCGAACCTCGTCATGGGAATGCGAGAGGTGGTTCGCCCAGGTCAGTAACAATGTGTCGAGGCGGAGTTCGGTCCGCGGCTCACTCCGCGGGCGGCGTGCCGGCCATGCGCCTGTCAATTCGCACCGTCTTCAACAGCGTCTCATGCGGTGATCGCACGATGGCGATATCAGCAGGCCGACGATGCTTAGATGCAGCCGCTCCGCTGCCGCCAGGAATTGGCTTAGTTGCTCGGTGCTGCTTGGTGGTCGCCTTAGTAAAGGGCGGCCTATGCTAAGTTGCCACCGAATGTTGTCAGGCGGCGTCCGATTCCGTATATCCCGCAGGCTGCTTCACCCCGCCCGTGCCATCGCACTCAGCGCATGTCACGGTAATTCCAGGACATCTGTGCCGATGCGTGCCCGCCGGGCAGCAATGACCGTTCGAGCTTCGCCATCTCGCACAATCGAACATCGTGCCGGTACCGCCGCAGCCTTGGCACTCGCCAATCTTAAATAACGCCAACCCCATTTTCGGCCAACCCTGCATGCGCTGCCTGGCAACGCCGCTACCCACGTTTAGACCGCAGCGGGTCCCCACCCCCTGATGACATTACCGTAGGGCAATTAAGGATTTTCTAAAACAGGGAATCTGGGAGTTGTCTCCAATCCCTGTTGAAATGCCGCAAATTGTTCTGGGAAACGAGGGGCGAGATACCGCACCACCTTGGGACTGTCCATCAGGCGGTTGATATACCCTCGCGCCGCCAAAAGTTCGAGACTCCACGAGCCCCAGCGCTCGGCGGCGTTTCGGAACTCCTGGCTCAACTCGGCAAACTCAATTTCCATAGCGGTCAACCGTACGGCATCAATGCCAGCGAACTGCCATCGCGGCGTCGAAGGGTCCGCAAGCTGTGACTGCGGCGTGAGGGCGATGAAAACCCTTGCGGTATTGAGCTTTACCCTTTCCAGCGCAACCATGAGTTGGGCGATCTCGATCTGCCGGCTTGGCACGACCTGGCGCAGCAGGCCGAACATTTTTGGCGGAACGACGCAATCCTGCAAAAGCTCAAGGACTTCCGGGCAAATTCCTCCGATAAGCTGCTTGCTCGTCGTTTCGCTTTGGTTCGGTTTCGCTTCGGCGATGGGGGCAGTCAGGCCCACAATTCTATCCGCCAGTGTCGCTGGCATCAGCACGAAACCTTCCGACTTCAGCAGGTCTCGAAACATGTCAACGGCCAGCAACTGGCGGAATGCTTGCACAACGATATCTAGCCGCTCCCGCAACGCTTTCGCCTCGCCAATGAAGCACCGCATTCGATCGGTCAGCTTTCTATACGTCTTAACAAACGGGTACTTCTTCAGCGTCCTGGCCGGCTCGCGCAAATCGCCCGTTAGATGAATTGCATGTCGGCTGCTCTTCAAGATGGGAGAGGCTTCAGCTTGCGTCATGCTGCTCTTCCGATGGGTGCCCGTTTTGCCAATTCGACCAACGGCGCCAGAGACGGGAATAGGAAGGCGTCAAGGCGCACGCCGTTGTTTGGGGAAAGCATGGGCGGTGCCTGCTCGGCTTCCCAGGCCGGCGCAATGAAATAATCGCGAACCGTTGCATTATCGGGCAGCACCCGGATCAGCACCGAAACGTCACCCCCCAACAGCCGGCGCTTGCGGAATGGCCAGTGAGAGTATCCGTAAGGCGAGGGCCGGCAGCGGGCGATCCACATGGCGATAGTGAATTCCTCATTGACCCTCACAAGCTTGGCATTGGAGTCGTAATCGGCCACGCCTCCGGCGTGGCCGATTGCCGCCACAAGATCCTGAATGATTTCAAGCCGTCGCCGATGAAGCTGGGTTATGACGTTGAAGTAGCGGTAGTTCGCCGACGCCTCATATCCAACCAGGTCGTAAGCCGCCTGCAGCGTTCCGAAGCGATGGATGTACATGCTTTTCGTCGAAAGGCCGGGCGTCGCGTTGATAATTGAGCCCGAGAGCGATCCTCGTTCATTTAGAAGCTTGGAAAGGTCGGCTAGCAACTGAACGTTGCTGATACGGGTCGCACGCGTCTTTGCAACGGCTCGGGCACGCTCGAAAAGCTTTTGGCTTATCAGCGGCACCGACACGTTGTCCGCACGAATCCATGCACTGGGTGGATTCTTCACCCTTCTGGTATGCAGCCTTTCGGACGTCCGGTTCCAGACATTGTTGCCGATGTACTTCTCATTGGTCAGGATCGAGCGCACGGACGCGGTCGTCCACAGCCGGTCCAGGTCCGTGACGATGCCGCGCTCGTTCAAATCTCTCGCGATTTGGACTTCAAGCCTGCCCTTCACAAACTGCTTGAAGATCCAGCGCACCGTCGCGATTTCCGCTTCGGGTCCGGGCACAAGGATGACACGGTCGGACGCCAGGGCCTTCCATTCATTGCGCTTGAGGACTGCTTTCGGCTTTCCTGCAGCATCGACGAGCAGGCGCCGCAAACCATAGCCAGCGTAACCGCCGCCGCGAAAGCCCATCTTGACCGCTCGGGTTTGACCGAGGAAGGTCTTCTGCGAGAGCATCCGGCTCAGCTCGGCGGCTATGCTGCGTTTGATGGCTTTCAGCACATCGGATCCGACGCTGCCGTCATTCGCAAACTGCTCGGCGCAGTACTCGATCCGCACGCCGGCCATTTGGCATCGGTATTCATACGAAGCGCTTTCATCTATGTTCTGAAAGCGCCCCCAGCGGCTGACATCGTACACGACGACCGTTTCGAAATCCGCTTGCCCGTTTTCAACATCCTCCAACAGCCGGCGCAGCCCCGGCCGTCTTTCAATGTTCAGGCCGCTTCTGCCGGCGTCCTCATAGGTGGCGACAATGTCGTAACCCATGAGGTCGGCATAGACCTCGATAGCATCCCTCTGATTTTCAATGGAGTAAGTTTGCCGGTCGATTGACATACGCAGATATTGCGCCGCGCGAATACGTCGCCTCCCCGAAGGAGGGCCGCCAGTCGCTGCACCCTTGTTCATCGCCTCGCGCCGTCGTACCGATACTTCAGTCTAGCAATTGGCGACATGCGGCTTGGTTAGGAATAACGGTCCATTTTATGTCGAATTCCTCACTTCTTTCGAGGAGCATCGACTCAGGCGCGGAGGATTTGCGGCACTACATCGGACTGATCCACAAGGAAGCGGACAGCGACTTCGGCGTATCCTTCCCGGACTTTCCAGACGTGCGGGTCAACGTCACCATGCCGGAGGATGTCCTCCACCAGATCAACCAATATGCGGAACGTCATGGTTGCAGTCGCTCCGGCTTTCTGACTGCCGCTGCGAAAATGGCGATGCGGACCGAGGCGGCCTTGCGCTTTCGCAACCTGAATCAAGTCGAAACGTTATCGTGCTGTTCGCGCAGGGCGTTTGCGGTTTGGCGACCACGATCCTCAAGAGCCGAGAAACCATGTCTTACTTCGTGAGGAACACCGCCTACGTTCCGCCGCAATGCGCCAGCAACTGGCAACCATTCGCCCCCAATTTCAGTCTCTGGGGCGCTTCAGAGGAGTTCTAGAGATGATCATCAAGAAGGCTATTCTGGCCGTGCTCATAACCGCGGCCCTTGCCGGCTGCGAGACGCAGACCGAAAGCCAGCAGCGGGCCACCACCGGCGCGCTGGTCGGCGGCGCCGGCGGCGCGCTGGTCGGCCAGGCGATCGGCGGCAACACCAAGAGCACGGTCATCGGCGCGGCCGGCGGCGCGCTGCTCGGCGCGGTCGTCGGCTCGGCCACGACGCCGCAGCGCCGCGGCGAGCAGCTTTGCCGCTACCAGGATCGCTACGGCCGCATCTACACCGCGCCCTGCGACGACCGGTACTACAACGGCGACTATTGATCCCAGACACTTGGCTGGGGAGGCCGGCGTTTTGGGCGCTGGCCTCCTCGTAGCGCCATTCATTTGTACGGTTCTCGATGTAGAAGGAGTCTGGCGGCGGGACCTCCGGAGAAGGTATGACGACAAGCCTTGCCGGCACCCTGAAAAACCGAAGCAAGCAAGCGGTGAAGCGGCTGATCGGCTACGACAGCCGCTGGCTGCGCATCCGCCAGATCGAGGCGCTCAGCGCTTTCTCGAGGCTGGCAACAGCAAGGCCTCCGACGTGATCGAGATCTCGCCGGGCTGGAATCGCTGTTGGACAGTGATGTGCCTGAACTATCGCTCGGTCGACTTCCCCGACATCGATATCTGCCAGCACCGCACCGACGAGCAATTCTCCGTCGTTATCGCCGACCAGGTGCTGGAGCATGTGCAGCGGCCGGGGGCGGTGGAGATTTGTAGGTGCTCCACCCGCATCCTTCGGCCCCTGGACATTGAAAGCTCGGCTACTTCTTGGGGGATACTTTCCGATTCCATCGCCAACATCACAATCGAATGGGTCTCGATGTGGCCGTAGGACGGAAACCACATTTCCGTTCGAACGTTCAAGCGAGATGGACACAGTCGAGATCGCCTCCCGGACCGCCGCCGTCGAACGAACAGGGGGATGTCTCTGCGGCAGGATCCGTTATCGAGTGACCGGCGATCCGCGCGTTCACTACTGTCACTGTGACATGTGCCGCCGCGCGACCGGAAGCGCCTTCGCCGTGTTGGCCTGGACGTCCTCCTCCAACCTGTCATGGCTCAGCGAGGAGCCTGCCTATCGCGTATCTTCACCCATCGCCCGGAGGGGATTCTGCCGAGCATGCGGTTCTCCCTTGACCCTTTCCTACGCCGCCGCCGAGGACGAAGTCGCTCTGCATGTCGGAACCTTTGACGATCCTGAAGGTCTGGAACCGCAATACAATTACGGATCCTCGCAGCGGCTTGCCTGGGTTTGCTGTGGCATCGACTTGCCGCATCACGACACGGAAGAGCGATGGTAGCGGAATCCGATCATGAGTTTCCGCTCACTCTGGACACGCCGCCGATGGAAGCCCGGACCGCCGACACGCTGCCCGAGGGCAGCGGCATCTGGCAGTATGAGCCCAAGTGGGATGGCTTTCGCTGCCTTGCCTTCAAAGGAAGAAAGGCGGTCGATCTCAGGGCGAAATCCGGCAAGCCGCTTGGCCGCTATTTTCCCGAACTGACGGCGCTTCTGGGCGAGCTCGAAGCACGGGATTTCGTTGTGGACGGCGAGATCATAATCGAGATCGAAGGACGCGCATCGTTTGACGCGCTGCAGATGCGGCTTCACCCGGCAGAGAGCCGTATCCGGACGCTGAGCAGACAAACGCCTGCGCGGATAGTCCTCTTCGATACCCTTGCCGCGCCCGGAGGCAAGATCGTTCTCGAACTGCCGTTGCGGGAACGACGCGCGGCAACCGAAGATTTTGTCGCCAGGGCGGAGAATGAGGCGCTGCGACTTTCGTCGGCAACCACGAGTATCGCCAACGCCAACAAGTGGCTGCAGGGTGCTGGCCGCGGGTCGACCGACGGGGTCGTCGCCAAGATGCTGGACGAGCCCTATCGGCCAGGCGAGCGTGCGATGGTCAAGGTCAAGCGGCTGCGCACCGCCGACTGCGTGGTTGGCGGGTTCCGCTACCTGAACCGCAAGCGCCAGGTCGGGTCGCTGCTGCTGGGCCTCTATAACGACAATGGCTTGCTCGACCATGTCGGCTTCACCTCGACCATCAGCAATGAAGAGCGGTTGGCGGTCACCGTGAAGCTGGAGGAATTGCGCGGCGGACCCGGCTTCACAGGCAAGGCGCCGGGTGGGCCAAGCCGCTGGAGCACGGAACGCAGCGGCGAATGGGAGCCGGTGCGGCCGGAACTGGTCGTCGAGGTGCGCTTCGACCATATCACCAGCGACCGCTTCCGCCACGGAACCAGGCTTTTGCGCTGGCGGCCCGACAAGGCGCCGCGCCAGTGCACGTTCGAGCAGATGGAGTAGTGGCCTAGCAATCGCGACGATCGTTGTCTGCCATCGCGCATTCACTTTTTGCGCAAGGTTCGCAAAGTAATCGAATAGCGGTGTTCGGTCAGGGGCGGGATGCTGTGCTCCCATTCATCGCGCGCCGGGCCGCTCAAGAGGAAAGCCGACCGCGGCTCGACAATGATTGTCTTGCGGTCCCATTTCGTGCCGTTCTTGCGCCGGAGTCGGAAGCTGCAGGGAGCAAGAAGGGATACGCCGGCCACCGTCTCGAAATGCGGCTTGTCGCGATGCCAGCCGATGCCTGCGCCCGATCGATACTCGTTGATCAGAACCTGTTCGAAAGCGCTTTCCGGCAACCCGACGAAAGTAGCGACTTTGCGCCTTAGCGTCATCAAGAAATCTGGTCTCGGGGGCGCCTCGACCACCGCGCCGATCGTAGTCGTAGCGCAGGCCGAAACCGATCACCTGCCGATTTGCCAGGTGGCCGTGGAAATCGAAGGCTGGAAGGGGAGCCTCTCAAGGTGGCGCAGCAGGTCCGTTTCTTCATCCGCCGCGAAGGTTCCCCTGATAGCGAAACCCTTCTGGCAGGTCATCGGCTGCAGCGAACAGGTCGGGCTGGTAAACATTCATTTTGGATTTTAGAAATGGCATGCACAATAGCTGGTGAAACTGCTCCCTGAGCGCAAGGCCTACGATGCGGCGGATCCGCATACTAACGTTCCCCGTGCCGTGGAGGCCAAGGCGTCATGGTTTGCAGTCGGCGGCCTTGCCTGGCCGCCCTGCCCTTTCGGTTGCCGCCTGAATGGCAAGACGCCCGCAGTACTCAGTGCAGGAGGACGGTCCTCAACCAAGCCAGGAAACGGCTGCCATTGACGGTCCTGCGCACCCTGGCGGCGGCCCATTTGCTTTGCATGGTGGCGCCGACATGACAGCTGCAGACGATTTCGTGCAATTGCCAATCGCTGAGCTCGAAGAAGCGAAGGGCCTCTCCATAGGTGTCGTTCCTAAGTCCCGCGGCTTTCAGCAGCGGATCTTCCAAGGCAACCGAAATTGGCGATCCATCGGCTCGTGCGGCCTGGCGGGCGTCCAGGCGCAGGCGTTCGGTGCCAGCAAGCGCGCCCAGGCATCGGCCGGGATGCCGCTCGAGCAGCTCCGCCCAACGCTCGATCCGTTGCCTCCGGGTCATAACGGGGCTCTGCGCCAGCGGCTTGACGTCGGCGATCGCCTGCAGTTGTGCGAGGGTCTGGTGTTTCATAATTAGCTCCTGTTGATCGAGCATCACCCAAGGGGTTTTCGCGACAAGCCTATCGGTCGGCCAAATAAGTGGCCTCCTCATCGTCACGCTGTCGTCCGCCTAGCGCCGCTGCGACGCTGGCAATAAAGGCGCCCACCACCATGGACAGGGCGCCAAGAAGGGCGAAGGAGGCGCCGGCTTTCCTGGCTGTGTCGGCCGCCTGCTGGGCCTTGATCTTTGCGTCCTTCACCTTGGCCATCATTGCATCTACCCGAGCCTTGGCATCGGCCTGCGGAAGCCCGGTGCGGGCGGCCACGAGTTGCGTCAGATAGGCGCTGTCGTCAGCCGCAAGTTCGCCGCCGTTCGCAGCAGAGGCGAGCAGGATGCGCGACGCCTGCGCGGTCGCTGCAGCTTCGTTCTGCGGATTGGCGTCGACGAGCTTGGTCAGGTCGGCGGGGCGGAATAAGGCATCCACATAGTAGGACGTGCTGTCAAATGCTGAGCTGTCCTTGCTTGCGGCACCGGCCGAAGCCCCGGTCGCGGCGCCCGCGGCCACCGTCGAAACTGCCTGCACTCCAGAACCCAATGCCGCCGAAAGCGCTGAGCCAAGAACTCCCGCAACAAGAAGCGTGGCGAGTGCCCAGGCAAGGAAACCGTGAGCTGTGTCACGGAAGTAGGTTTCATCGGTATGAATCCCCACCCATTTGGTGCGCAACCGACCCGTGAGATATCCACCGACGCCAGATGAAAGCCATTGCACAACCACCAGCCAGACTGCGGTGGACACAGCAAATGTCGTGGCCGACGCGCCAGCAGCGGACCATGGCGAAACCATGCTCAGCCCAAGGCCGGAGCCCAACAATAGGAGCATGACTGTCAGGGTCGAAGCGGCAAAGGCGCCGGCAATGATTGGCCCCCAGTTCACTGCTGAAGATGAGGATTCTGTCGGTGCAGAGGCCTCGGCAGTCACAAGTGTTGCCTGCATCTGAGCCTCCTACCGCGCAAACAGCATGATGAGTATGATGATCGGAATGGGAATGCCGAGCAGCCAGAGCAAGATACCGCGACCCATGGAAGCCTCCTGTGCGTTAGTATGTGATGAACTAACAATGTCGCTGCAGGTCTTCTGTTCCGTTGGCAGTAAGCTGGGTCATTTACAGGCGGCAAAGGCCTTCATGCCCTTCTTGATCGCCCTGCGAGCCTCGTCGGCATTCTGCCATCCCTTGAACTTGATGGTCTTGCCCGTCCCCAGCACGGACGACAGAAAGAACTGCTCGATTTCGCGCCGCAGGTCATCTGGCACACGATCGGTCGCAACCGGCTCATCGGCAGCATCTTCTCTATGGGGACAGAAGACATAGCGGTCGTTGCGCAAGGCCTCGCCACCGGAGTCCTTCTGCTTGACACGCAATGCACCCAACAGGTCGCATTTGATGACGATGCCAGGAGCGGAAGCCGCCTGGTGGATGACCAGCCCGTCGAGGGGATCGCCATCATCGCCCAAGGTCGAAGGGATAAAACCCCAGTCGTAGGGATAAGTCATCCCGGCCGGTAAGGGGCGGACATAACCGAAGGTCCGGGTTGCGCGATCGTAGGCAATCTTCGCCTCCGCGCCACGCGGGGTTTCAATCACCACTCTGACAAGCCCCTTCGTTGTGGTCGGCAGCCTCAGATAATCGGGCATTGCGATGCCTATCGCGCTGGTTCGCTCCGGATGGAACTTCAAGATGCGACGAATGTTCCGAAGGGCAGCGCGAAGGACAGCCGCAGTTCCGCGTCGTTGGGGCGAATGCGCCCAGGCGCCGAGCGGGTTGAAGGGTGCGTCGTCATCGTCGAGCCGGCTGCGTGCTGCCGCGGAACCAAAATTCCAGGAGTCGCTTTTTACCGAATACCGCGGCTGCCGGGCCAACGCGAACGGGTGGAGACATGGCGCTTGAAGGTGCGGCGCGTGCGAATATCGGCATTCGCGTCATGATAGTCACGGTGGTGGCGGTGCCCCTGCTGTTCGCCCTGAGCGGCCTTGCCATTCGCTATGCCGCCTTTGCCTCGGTGTCGGCGGAGTCTGGCTTTGCGGCCTATGCCAAGGCGCTCTGCCGGTGGGACTGCTCCTGGTATATAGACATTTCCGAGAAGGGCTATGAGCGCTTCCCAATTGCGAACGGAAGCAATGTCGGGCGCTGGGGCTTCTTCCCGCTCTATCCGCTCCTGGTGGCGGCGATCCGATCCATCCTGCCCTTCCCTACGATCCTGATCGCGACGATCACGTCGCAGGCGTTGAGCTACGCAGCTTGCCTCGTAGCGTGGCCGCTCCTGGGGAAGAACATGCGCGCCTATGTGCTCTACTGCGCCTTCCTGCTCAGCGGCCCGTTCTCTTTCCATTTCACCACTTTCCTCACCGAACCGCTCTTTGTCCTGCTTACCTCGTGCGTCTTCTTGGCGCTCAAGCGCTCAAACCATCTCGCCGCCGGCGTGGCCACGGCGCTCCTATCGGCAACGCGGCTCGTTGGTGTGCTCGCCGTGTTCGCCACTGTCATTCACTTGTTCGAGGAGTATCGCGCGAAGGGGGGTTCTATCGTCGCCTTTCCCCGCTGGCTGCTCGGCCGGCCGGATCTTCTGGTCGCCATCTTCATCTCGCCCGCCGGTTTGTTCGCCTATATGCTCTTTCTCTATCTCACGGTCGGGGACGGCTTTGCCTTCCTCCACGTTCAGCGTGCCTTCGGGCGCGTGGCGGGCAATCCGCTGCTGTTTCTATGGGACGGCCTGTCCTACCACCCGAATGCCGACTGGCTGCCGACGGCGCCGCAATGGAGCGCAATGACGGCAACGGCTGGCCTGGCGCTGTGCTTGGTGCTCGGGGCTCGCAGGCAATATGGCGCGGCCCTTTTCTGCGCGGTTAGCATCATCTTGCCCTTGACCACGAACCTGGCTTCGATGGTCAGATACGTCGTCGGGCTCGCGCCGCTGACGATGCTGGTAGCCGTCTTGCTGTCAGGATCGAAGCTGACCTTCGTCGCGGCCTTGGCGCTGTTCCTCGCCGCCTGCTACTTCATGACGGTGGCGTGGATCGGAGGCTATCTTGCCCTTGTCTGAAGCGCTGCGTTCCCCTAGGTCCGCTGTGTCGCTTGGCGGCTACGGCCTAGCGGTCGCCCTTGCCTTGTCCGAGTTCGCCATCCTCGCGCTTGCCCTCAGTCCCGACGTCAGCGACGACTATCACGCCTATTACATCGACCGCACGACAACGTGCCTCAACCGCAATGCCATCGGCAGCTATACGCCCGGCCGAACGATATCGTTCCGATCCGATGGCGCCAGACAGACGGCGGATATGAGGGTTTGCGGCTGGTCGGGCCCGGTGGCGGACGGCACCCATTCGCTGGGCGAGACCTCTCGCCTTCGCCTGGCGCTGCCGCCCGTCCGTGGCGGTCTTCTGGCAACGCTGCAGATGGCCGCAGTCAAGCGTCCTCCCCAACTCACACAGAGGGTCGTCATCTCGGCAAATGGCGTAAGGCTGCATCAGGCGACAGTTTCGGGCGCGGCACCGATGACGGTAGCTTTCGTCATTCCCCAGGCAGCCCTGGCCGACACAGGCAGGCTGGAATTGTTCTTCGACTATCCCGACGGCATCGCGCAGAGCCCGGCGGCAAGCAACATATACAATCGGTCGATCAAGCTGATCTCGTTTCGGCTGGATGCGCTTTAGGCGCAAGCGACATTCACTCAGGACGGGTCGCCCCGTCGGTCGGCTTCCCGCCCGGCAAAGACCCAGCGGTCGAGCGCGATAAGATTGAGCGCCGGGATGATCAGGCAGGTCAGCAGGATGGGGACGAAAAGCGGCAGGCCGAGCATCACCGTGAAGAGCGTGGGCGCAGCATAGGCGACGCCAAGGCCGGTCGCGGACAGCAGCAGGAAACGTGGCGCTTCCGAGCGATGCGGTCCGGCCGACATGAAGCTGAAGGACTTGTGCGCCAGGTAGGAAAACAGCGCCGCCGCAGCATAAGCGGCGAGCGAGGCCTGCACCGGCGTGAAGCCGATCCTGTCCGCCCGGGCGAAGACCGCGGCCAGGACGGCGTAAAGAATCGTCGCGGCGATGCCGACCGATCCGAAGCGCGCCAGGAATTTCACGCCGGCGGTGAAACGGTGCTCAGGCATAAGCGACACACGTATACTGCGCTCCGAGCGGCAGGGCGGCGAGCGCACGCTCGACCTTCCTGGCAAAGGGTCTTGCTGAAGGCAGAAGCAGGAAATGCTCGGACCGGATATACCTGAACCCCGCGTCTCGAAGCAGCCGTGCCGCCTCGCCCGCGCCAAGCAAAACGGCGTCCTCGTCGAACGGGCAGCGGAACACTGCGATACGCGTCAGCGGATTGTAGGGATTGTGCTCGATGATGCAGGCGACGCCGCCCTGCCGCAGGACACGCCTCATCTCATGGAAAAAATTGGGCCGAGAAGCGGGCGGCACGTGGTGGACGACGCAACTGGCGAAGGCCAGGTCGAAGGCGCCGTCTTGGTAAGGCAGGCGATCCGTGGTGCAGGCGGTGTAGGCGATATGCGGGTTGTCGCGGCGGGCACGCGCGAGCGATTTCTGCGAGACGTCGCAGCCGTCAAGACGATCAAAGGCGCCATCGAGATAGGGATGGAGCGCGCCGACACCGCAGCCCACATCGAGCCCGCGCACGTCCGCGCCGCCCTGGCGAAGGCACCGCTCGCCGACCAGGCGCCGCAAAAGGTCGGCCTTGGCGGCGAGGAAGAAGTCATGCTGTAGGCCGGAGAACCGGATCGAGCCTTCAACCACCTCGCCGTAGCTGGCGTCATAGCTGTCGAAGTGTTCGGACATCAGCGGGAACCCGGTTCTCTGCCTTGCTAAACGATGCCCGCCGCTCGCCCGAGGCGACGCGCACCGAGCGATTAAAGCCGGTCAGCCTTTCAATCACGTAGAGGGGTCGGCGTTTGACTTCGGCATGGATGCTGCCGACGTAAAGCCCGACCACGCCCGTCATGAAAAGATTGATGCCGCAGAGCAGCGACACTATCACCACGGTCGAAGTCCAGCCGGCTATGACGCCCGCCTGAAAGAGCCAGGCAAAGGTAGCGTAAGCCCCGAACAACACGGCAAGGGCTGAAATGGCCAATCCCGCCCAAAGCGCCAGACGCAGCGGTTTCTCCGAGAAGCCGATGATGCCGTGGAGCGCGAGATGCAGCATCTTCCAGAACGGGTATTTGGTCTCGCCCAGCGTGCGCGCCGGTCGCTCGAAGGGGACCGCCGCCTGTTTGAAGCCCATCCAGCCGAACATGCCCCTGACGAAGCGGTCGTGCTCCGGCATGCATTTGAAGGTCTCCAGCGCCTTGCGGCCGACCAGGCGGAAGTCGCCGACATCGCGCGGAATGTCGACCGGGGTCATCTTCTCCAGCAGGCGGTAGAAGAGGCTCGCTGACAAACGCTTGAACCAGGATTCACCCTGTCGTCTGGTGCGCCTTGCATAGACGATCTCGAAGCCTTCCTTCCACTTCGCCACCAAGTCGAGAACTACTTCCGGGGGATCTTGCAGATCGGCATCCATGACGATGACGGCCTCGCCCGCCGCCGCCTCCATGCCGGCCGTGATGGCGATCTGGTGTCCGAAGTTGCGGGAAAACTCGATCAGCCGGAAGCTCGGCTCGGCGGCGACCACGCGCCGAAGGTATTTCACGCTTCCGTCGAGGCTTCCATCGTCGACGAAGATGACCTCGGTCTCTGCGTCCAGTTGATCCACCAGCAGGTTAATTCTCTCGACCAGCCGGGGCAGCACCTCTTCCTCATTGTAGATCGGCAGCACTAATGAGTAGCGCGGGCACTGCACGTTCACGCGCGTCCGAATGCCCTGCATCACAGCGTCTCGCATGCGGTTGAAAATGGAACACTCGCCACAAAGTTCCAAAGGTCTATCAGAAATCGCTAATTTGCCGACCTTTCGGGATCAGCCAATGATTTCAACCGGCCAGCCGGCCCTCGCAGTGCTCGACCGCTCGGAAGATCGCCTCGTAAACACTGCCAATTTCCTCATGTATTTCGTGGATCGGAACGCCCTCGATAAAGGCGGCTGAGCGGGGTCTGTCCCTAGTTCAAGCCAACTAGTTTCAAAAGGCCAAGGAACGCCTGATGCGCCAAACCAGCTGAACCGTCAGCTAAACTATGGCTCAGCCGCTGTCTAAAGCTTGACCGCCGGTTCCCGTCCCCAAAGACGATCCGGCAGGATTGATCGGCGGATCAAACCTCGGCCTGCGTTCTCGCATTTCAACGTGCTTCAGCTTCGTTGGAAGGCGCAAAATACTCGTCATTCCGCTCCTAGGCCTCAGCTTGGCGCGGCTCGTCGAACCAAATATTTACGCGGTCGCAAGCGCCCTGAACACTGCGCGCCATGGAGACGTTGGAGGGTCTGAACCCGACGAGGCCGGCAATGGTTTCCCATCGACCGGCCATATGCCCTTCCCCGCGCAACCCGCTCGTTGTCTATGGTTTGTCGGCCTCCGACAAGCGCTCGCGAACTGCTTCCTCGGTGTTGTCGGCTGTCGATCTCACCACCTTGCCGAGTTTGCTCATCACCGTGCCAGACGAACCATCGGAGCTCTGTCGGGCAGCCTCCTCCTTGATTGCGCCATAAGCCTCGGCCGCAACCTCCTTCGCCTGTTCGACGCCTTGATCGAGAACCTTCTCCGCATTGTCGCGAAGTTTCTGGCTGTAGCCGCCAAGCACCTCGTCTTCCGTATCCGTGTGTGGCAGCATTGCGCCGATAGCAGTTCCCACCACCAGGCCGACCGCGGCGACGGCCAGCGGTTCGCTCTGCAAGAGATCCTGCATCGGCCGCCCCATCCGCACCGCGCCGGACCTCACTCCAGCGGCCGTGCCTGACAGTGTGTCTCTGGCGTCGTTTGCAATACCGGAAACGGCGTCGGCTACACCGCTCGCGGTGGAAACAATTGAGTGTGTGACGCCGGAAAGTTGGGAAGTTTGTTCTGTCGTGCTCGGTCGGGAATCAGCTCCCTGGCTCCCTTGCCAATCATAGTCAGATTCGGCGTTCCGACTACCGCGCTCGCGAGCAGCCGAACTGCCAGAACCGAGAAGATCACTTAGGTCATCGGCCGATGGACCCTTACCGAACATCAGCCAGGCCAAGCCGGCACCGACCATGGTAACCGGCAGCGGGTTGTCTCGGACCTGTGTCCTGAGGTTATCGAGCATCGAGGAGAAATCGCCTCCCGCAAACGTTCCGGTGAACTCATCGATCAATTGACCCGGGGTCATCTTGTGGCGGATCGAATCCGCCGTGTCCGTCAATTTTGCGCGCGCGATGTCAGCATCGCGTTCGAGCTCGGCTGCAGATTTGTCGTTCATCTCAACTGTTCCTTGATCACGCGCGCGTCGCGCTTGAGTTGGTCTTGAGTGCGGTCGGGAGTCAGTTCGGAAACCGTCATGCCAGCCATGCCGTTGCGCAAAAGAGTGACGCCAAGCAGGGCGACGATGACGCCGACCAGCAGTGAAGACCATCCCGCGCCCAGCCCTGCGCTCGCCAAAGCGATCACCAGAGCCTGCAGCAGCACCAGCAAGGCGGCCAGGAGGCAGATCGCGCCTCCCAGAATCTCGACAGCGCCGGCGCCAGCCTTGCTTGCCTTCTCCGAAATTTCGGCCCGCAACAGCCTGCCCTCAGCCTGCAACAAGGTTGTCACTTGCTGCGCGAGCTCGCTGACGAGCGTGGCCAAGCTTCGGGTGTCGTGAGCGTTGCTCATGGTTTCTCCTCCAGGTTGGGACGCCAATCGTGGGCCTGCGTGGTGCGGGAGGGTTGGTCAGATTGGTCTCCGGAGCCAGCCGCAGCCGAGTGGTGCGAACGCGAGTTGGAATCGCCGGACAGTCTTCCATCCGAAGCCGTGCGGCGAGACGGCGGCGAGCTTTTGATGAAACGCCCAAGAGCCACGCCGGCCAGCACAGAACCGGCTAGCAACGCACCCGAATTTTCGCGGCCGAACGATTGGATTTCGCCAAGCACATCCTTGAACGGCCTGTCTTTCAAGGATGTGGAGAGACGTTCCAGTCCGCCAGCGGCATCGAGCGCGAACTTCGATGCGGCCTGCTGTTTGTTATTGGCCAGATGGTCGCTCGCCGCGCGCAGCGCTCCACCAAGGGACTTCAAGTCGGCACAGATGTCGCGCTGCGCATCTTCCGCCTTCTCGTAAAGAGCCTGCTTCGCCTCCGAACCGTAGTCGCCGGCCATTCGGGTGAGTTCGTCGCGAGCGTCGTGCAATATCTCGCTGGCGCCCTGCGTTTCTTGCTTGAGCCTGTCGGTTAATTCGCCTTTGGCTGTTTCGAAATCGGCCGTCACACGGCCATGATTGTCTTCGCCCCGCATGGGTGCCTCCTAGTGGAATCCGAGGAAGGATAGGATCGCAAGCACGACGACGATCAGGCCGATTAGATAAATGACACCGTTCATGACGCATCCTCCTACATGCAATACGAACCTCGACGACGGCATCATGTTCCACCGAGGCTCAATCTTTCTCGATCGGTAATCGTCGTTGAGAGCTGGGTAGTTGAAGGCGGGCTGGGCCCCAGAAAAATCAGTGTTGCAAGGCCTTGATCGAAAGCTGGAAGGCATCGCAAGGCGGGAAGGCAGCGTCTCGTTCAAGAATCCAGAAGAGCTGTCAGAGAAATTGTGGGGGAGCCAACTCCGGTGCGACAAACCTATAGCGATAGAAATCTTGCCGCCGCCTGGTCGACATATGCGAATGAATAGCTTGGACTGATCTCCGAGACACGAGGCCTCGCTGGAACATGCGTCAAAGTCGAAAGTTCTTGCTGATGGCAAATCACCCAAACATGAGCGTGCTAACCTCGATCGGCAACTTGACCTCACGTCCCGCAGCCTTCCTGGTGTTGTTGGCTTATTCCATTCTTTGGATGGTTTTCGACCGGCAAAGTTTGAATTGGCATGGGGCGGCTACCCTCGTCACCTGGGCCATGACGCTGTTCATCCAGCGAGCAGAGCATCGCGACACACAGGCAATCCATGCGAAGCTGGCTGAAATGTTGCGATCAAATAACTCGGCTTCGAACATCACCCGAATTGAAGATCAGGAACCTGAGGAAATCGAAAAGCATCGCGTCCGCAAACACCAGGGAGATTGACGTGCGGCCTTCTGGTCTCGCGGCAGTGCTGGCAGGCGGAAAACCGCGCGGGTTCGATCGAGGGTTCGCACGCTTGCTGAAGTGTCTGAGCTATGTGGGCGTTGCGATGATCGCTATTTGGTTGGTGGCGGATCACCTTCCTGGAACGCTACGCCGTCCTAAGCATTGCATGGGAACAGGAGATGTCCCATGCCCACTTTCCGCTTCGAGGCGGTCCAACTCGGCAAGACCAAGATAGTCGAGGAGGAGCTCTCCAGCGCCGATCTGGCCAGCCCGAGAGCGCTGGAAATGGCTCACGCCGCCCTCGTGGCCGAGGACCCCGCCGGCGCTGCCCAATCGGGCTCGAGCATCAAGGTCTACGATGAGGCAGGCTATCTGGTGGCGACCGTCAATTTTTCCGATGTAGTGCGTGATATTCCTGGACTGCGCTCCTCCAGCAGTAAGGCACCTGGCGAAGAGCCCGGTGTCATGCGTTCGGGTTGAGCAATTCGAAGAACCAAGAGTCAGCGAACCCTGCTGAGCTCGCGACTGTGTTTTCTGCGCTCCATGCTGCGGGCGTTTTGACGAGCAAC
The DNA here is from genome assembly GCF_003952505.1 of Mesorhizobium sp. M4B.F.Ca.ET.058.02.1.1. NCBI lineage: Bacteria > Pseudomonadati > Pseudomonadota > Alphaproteobacteria > Hyphomicrobiales > Phyllobacteriaceae > Mesorhizobium > Mesorhizobium sp. M4B.F.Ca.ET.058.02.1.1. Next base: position 2,873,536 of record NZ_CP034450.1, read on the forward strand.
TCTTAGTTCGGGAAGTGTCGGCTGCCACCAGCCCCTTGAACGTTCGTGCGCTCCTGGCGGACTGCGTGCGGGCCATGTCCTGACCAGTTCGGACAGCGTGGCCGAACGCCACCTGCCCCAGATGTAGTCGGCGTTTGCGCACGCCGCGTTTGGATAGGAGGCCGTCAAATCACGCGCCTCGACGAGTTCGCCGGACACTTCGTTAAAAACGACAATGCCATATTGTTCTGTCGCAACCGGCTTACCCACAGGCGGTAAATGTTCAACTGGCAGTGGATAGCGACGACGCCGGCGTTCGGCATTCCGCAGTCGAGCGACCTTGTCACCTTCAGAGTTTTTGGCAGCGTCTCGTCGTCGCTTCCTTTCTTCGGGTTCGGCCTGTTGGGCAGCCTTTTCGATTCTGGGCCAACGGCGTCGTAGCTCCTCAAAAGAACGGAACGGCACTCGCCAGGCCCGCAATTCCTCGTCCCAACTTGCCCAGGGAACTGTTCGCAGTTCCTCGAAAACCGTCTTCGAATACGGCGTTCGAATACGGAGGTCGTCGGACACCTCCAGGTATGGGCTTGATATTGGATCAAAGGCGAAGGCGTCGCGTCCTTTGCTGTCGCCGTGAATGGCCAGCATTGCTGCCTCTTTTGCCAGCCAACGGTCGATCCGGCCGGTGGCTGTCTTTCCGGGGACGAACCAGCTCTTGCGCTCGTCGCTCCACCTCGCTCGCGGAAAAGCCTGTCGGAACCGCTCGACGGCCATCCTGTCGAAGGGAAAGCGCGCTTCGGCACCGGGAGTTTGCGGCTCTTGTGGCATGGGACTAGCGTCCGATTTTTGACCTCATGCGGGGGACGGTTCCATGCATTGAACGCTGGCCGAGCCAGTAGGTTCACGAACTTCAAACGATCCTGCGGCACTCGAGGACAAGTGTAGCCGCACGTATGCATGCTCTGCGAAGCGCGGTGAAACCTTCCCCACATTCGGCGGTTAACTCCGAAGCCCATGCCGAGACGCGATGAAACGGGGACAGCGCCTACGCGGCCGAGAAAACCTCGTTCTCGTCCGCTGAAAGGCGCGGACGCAGAGGTGAAACATATCGTGGGCTGAGGGAAGGAGCCGGCGGAACGTCGACGCGGCCTGCCTGGCGATCCTGACGATACTCACAGCCGCTATATCGAGGCCGAGGTGGATGGGCTTGTCGTTGGCTGCCTCTATTTGCCCAACGGCAACCCAGCGCCGGGCCCAAAGTTCGACTACAAGCTTCGGTGGTTCAACCGCCTGGCCAGCTACGCGCGGCTGTTGTCGTCCCAACTGCGATCGATGCGGCGGTGCCGAGACGATGGCTAGGCGACGCCGTCTACTTTCCGGAAAGTCGGCAGGCCTACGCCAACATGCTTGAGTGCGGTTGGCTCGATGCCATCCGGCGCATCCATCCCGAGAAGGGCATCTGCACCTACTGGAACTTTTCCTTCAGGGGTGGTTTCGATAGAAGCTCAGGCCTCCGGATGGACCATCTTCTCATCAGCCCTTCGCTTTCGAAGGCTACGTGACGCCGGCGTCGATGCTGAGTTGCGCGGTGGGAAAAGCCAAGCGATCATGCACCAGCTTGGGTCCAACTCGATTGATAACGGCGGCACGCCGACAGCAAGGATGACCTAGCTTTGGCAAAGCGGCACAGACGTAGCCGCGCAGGCGGTGCTAGCTCAGCCCTCGGATCGCTGGTCCGTTGAGCACCGCGCCATCCGGCGCGAATTGGGAGCCGTGGCACGGACAATCCCAGCACTGCTCGGTAGAATTCCAGTGCACGATACAGCCGAGATGGCTGCAGCTTGCTGAATGCGTGTGCAGCTTGCCGTCGCGGTCGCGGCACACGGCGAGCTTGCTCAGGCCGTCGTGAATAACGCCCCCTTCCCCGGACTTGAGGTCCTCGGCCGACTTGACTTGTCCGGGCAGCAGATATTCGGCAAAGTTCTTCACCGCCGTGAGGTTCTCGCTGAGATAGTTCGCAAAGGCCGCGGGCGGCGTCCTGTCGGGCGCATAGACGGCTTCCCAAGAATTCGAGCCCTTGACGACCAGGTCCCTGATCAACAGCCCGGCCAACGCTCCGTGCGTTATGCCCTGACCGGAATCTCCGGTGGCGACGAAGACGTTTTTGCTTCCGGGGCTCCTGCCGATGAAGCCGCAATAGTCAATCGTGTCGAGGACCTGACCAGACCATCTCGCCGTTTCACCGCCTAGATCGGGGACCAACGCCCTGATCCAGGCTTCGAGGGCGGCGAAGCGTGCATCGCCGTCATCCGCTTCGCCTGATTTGTGATCACGACCCCCGACTATGAGATAGTTGGTTTTGCCGGAGCCAGGATTGAGACGGACATAATAGTAAGGGTCGTCCATGTCCCAGTAGAGTGCGTCCGAAAGAAGTCGCTTGGTGATCTCGAAGGCCATCGCATAGGTGCGGTAGGGCGCCATCTTGCTGTGGATCTTGACCCAGGTGTTGATCGGGGAATTCGTAGCAAACACCGCGTTGGAGGCCATGATGGCGCCTCGCTCACATTTCAGGCGAACCTGATCGCCTTCCTCGATGTCGGTGACGGCGCTGTTGGCGAATGCCCTGCCGCCACGCTTCTCGAAATCCGCCAGGATAGCGCGAAGATATTTCAGCGGGTGGAAGGTGGCTTGATTGGGATAGCGCACGACGGGCGCGGATTCATGGCCGTTGAGCGGAACCCCCTTGCTGCGCTCCACGATAGCGCCGACCTTGATCGCGGCGGCATACTCTTTGTCACATTGTTTGGCGGCTTCTTCATCATCCATCCACGCGGCCGGGAAAAGAAACCCATCCAGCCGCCGAAAATCGCAGTCGATCGCCAGGTTGCCGACAAGCTCTTCGATGCGGTCGACGGCGGCTTGCTGACTTTCCTGAAATCCGCGCGCCAGCTCTTCGCCGCGCATCTCCACCAGTGCCCCCAGGCCGTCGTCGCAGACGGGCGCCAAATGGGCGGTCGTGCGAGAGGTCATGCCGCCGAGCAAGGGGCCGCGATCCACGAGCACAACGTTGCGACCGGCCAGGACGAGCTCATAGGCGATCGAAACCCCTGCGATACCGGCGCCAACCACGGCCACGTCGCAGTGCTCGTCCTGTTGCAAGCGAGGAGCGGTAGGGAACTTGGTGTCAAGCATCCAAACGGATTTGGTCGCCTCGCCGCTGACGTTCATGACTCACTCTTTGACGTAAGCGCCTGGTCGGCGACCTGCCTTGGGCGCCTTTGCATCTTTCGAATGTTCCGAGATGGCAGGACCGGCTCCAGACGTCTTTTCTGTTGCTGGACTCGGGGTCGCCTCTTTCCCTGGATTCTGGCGGGCGGACCGTTGGGGGCTGTCTTCCCCTTGACCGGCTGGCCTCGTCAGGCCGATCCCGCTCGGCGGCTTCTTGTTGCCCGCCGCATCTTGCGAGAAATCATCCGACGGGTCGGCGTCTTTCATTGCCGGATATTTTGTGGCACCCGTTTCGCGACGGTTTTCATCGCCTGTCATAGCTCAGTGCTCCTGAGATGAAGATCATGAGGATCAACCCGCTGATCAGCGGCAAGTTCCCTTATGCCGACTTGCGGGTTACCTTTGACTTGGGACCTGCTTTGATGCCTTCCTTGGCAAGGCTCTTGCGCAGCACCGACGCGAGGTCGACGACGTTCTCTTTAGGCCTTGGTGCCGGTTTCGGCGGCTTCTTGCCCTTGCGCTTTGCGTCGATCATTGCAACGAGCGCATCCTCGTAGGTGTCCTCGAATTTCGATGGATCGAATTTGGTCACCTTCTTGTCGATCAGCAGGCCGGCGATCTCGAGCAGGTCCTGATCATATTTAGGACTCTTCAGATCGTCGAAGACGGTCTTTTCCGGGATCATTTCGTCATGGGTGCGCAGCTCTGTAAGCAGCATGCCTTTGCCGAAGGGTTGAATCACCACTTCCCGCCCGCGCTGGTAAAGCACCACACAGGATCTGGCCGCTACGCGCTTTTTTGCCATGGCTTCTCGCAGCACCGAAAACGCTTCGACAGCCGCGCCATCGGCAGGGATGACGTAGTAAGGTTTTTCCAAATAACGCGTGTCGATGTCGTCGAGAGCAACGAATTCCTCGACCTCCAGGGTGTGGGCGAACGTCAGCTTGAGCTTTTTGATGTCGTCGGGCGGAACTTCGATGAATTCCCCCTTTTCGACCTCGTATCCCTTCGTCTGGTCTTCTGCCTCGACGATGTCGCCGGTCTCCTCATCGACGTAGGCGCTCTTTACCGGAAGACCGTCCTTCCGGTTGAGAATCTTGAAATGGATTTTCGAGGCTTCGCTGGTCGCGCCGACCAGCTTCACGCCGCAGGAGACCGAACCAACTTTCAGGAAGCCTTTCCAAACCGCCCGCGGCGCCGCCATTGTTGTTGCCTCGTTTTTCTGGAGCTCTACCGAAATACTCAGCAGCCGGAGAGGTTCCAAACCGCCGGTATTAGACTTGGCAGCCTCGCGAGGACAATGATCAAAACAGACATGGGATAGTGTGCCGACAATGCAGCACCAGCGATCAATTCGCGGCGGACTCAGCTTAGCAGCCTTCCGCCATCAGGGATCGCACCATGGGGACCACAACTGGATCGTAGGGACTTTTTCGGTTCTGCTGTAGTTGATGGTGACGAGCGCGGCACGGAGTCATTGCAGACGGCAATGGCACGGACATATCGGATCTGGCCATTGTTGATGCCCGAGTAACTGGCCCATCGCGGCGTGACGCGCCGATACGTCAGCTTCCAGCCGGCCTTTTCGTCCTCAACCATCCGATGCTCGATCTCGGCCCGAAAACTGGCCTGGCCGAGCCTAGCGCCCCACACGGCGAGAAAGGCTTCTTTGCGCCCTGAAAAGCCGCCCCGGTCCGAGCGCTGGGTCAAGACAAAGCCTGGGGGCACATCGAATGTGAAGCCAAACTGCCTGACCCCGAAGGCTGACACGCTTGCGCCTGGAGAAGCGTGCTGAAAAATAGGATCGATACGAAACTCAGCAGAAAGCGATCATCGGCGTGATTAGCGCCGCCTTATATAGCGTCCAGACGGAACAAGGTCGCTGACGAGAAAAAAGTTTGCGCCTGAGGCTGTTAAAGATGGCGCGAGGGGTCACCGGGAAGGAAGTCGCCTATCCAGTGGGACGGGACAAGGCGGTGAATTAGGTCAGCTCGATTAAATGCCTGATGACGTCATCGGTTTTGACGGGCTTCACAAGACGCTGAACGCCAGAAAATTCGCTTGGGACAATGGTCCGGTCATATCCGGTGACGAATATGAACGGGATACCGTGCGCCTTCAATTCGACCGCGACGGCGAAGGTCGCGGCACCACCCAGCTTTATGTCAACCGTGGCGCATTCGACGTCCTCGCTGGCGATTTTCCTCGAAGCATCTTGAGGATTGGCCACCGGACCAATTACCCTGCCGCCAGCTTCCCTGATCGCCTCTTCGAGTTCGGCTGCGATCAGATACTCGTCCTCGACGACAAGGACCCTGCGTCCCTGCAGGGGCGCTGCCGGCTTGAATTGGCCTGAATTAATGGAAACGACAGAACATAACATCGACGCCCCTTTTGGGTTGTCGGGTCACGAAGATAGCCTATACCTGTTGGGGGATTTGCGAGTCATTTGGTGAGAACCGAATAGCCCGGCTGCTCAGCAGCATGACCGAGCGACAGGACCGGTGCCGGGCTATCCAGTAAAGCCCGTTGCAGGGGTTGGTTGGCAACGGGATTTTCGACATGGTACGCGTGATAGGCGGCGCAGTTCCCGACAATTTTAGACTTGGGGGCTGTCAACCTACGTCCATTTGAGGGGCGCCCGTTCCCTGTGCACTGCGCCTTGTCTGGACAAAGTCGCATATGAGGAGGGGGCGAGCCGCGCTCGCATGGAAAACCGGAACTGGGCCGTAGGCAACGCGTTGATCGGCAGTTGCGTGGGGTCGAGTGATGAGTGACCTTTGAGAGTTATCTGGGAAGAGGTGGCGAACTCCTCCCTGCGCTGACCAATCGGAAAAGAAGCCAAGCCGATGCCCTACCGGGCGATGCTCCACACTTCCCAAATGACCTGGAGCCAGTGATCCGGTCGCCTATAGTGCGGGTAATCCAATAAGTGCCGCTGTCGTGTTCGGTCAATCATTTCGACACCAAGCAGCTCGTTTTCCCTGATCCTAAAGGCGGTCGTTTTCAGCCACGCCGTCGAGTTACCGCTGTCTGATTACCGGTGGCCATAGATTCGAGCACAACCGTTCCCCGACCTCGGAGTGGGCGTGCAGGAATTGTGGCGGGCGGGCGCAGGGGGCGGCCGAGGCTGATTCCAAATCACGAAATATTTCCGTCGGAACAGAGCGCGAGGGCCACAGTTGAGTATGGTTAGGAAAAACTTACCAACAAGGCAGGAGAAGAACATGGCCAATCAAGGCGGAAATCGCGAACAGCATGTGAAGGCAGGACAGCAGAGCCGGAAAAACACCGGGGATGAGGATCGGCGCCGCGGCAGCGGCGGCGAGCAGCAGCGCGACGACGACAGGCGGGGTCAGCAGCAGGCCGATGACAAGCAACGCGGTGGCCAACAGCGCGGCGGCAGCGGCAACTTTGCTGACGACCGCGAGAAGGCTTCGGAAGCCGGTCGCAAAGGTGGTCAGTCTTGAGAGAGGAAGCGGCGCTCCCAGGCGCCGCTTCTTCTTAGCCATTCAGAAGGAGAAAACGCAATGCCGACGAAATCGGAAAACGGTTTGGAAACCCTGTTTGTGGATGGTCTGAAGGACCTCTATTACGCGGAAAAGAAGATCCTGAAGACATTGCCGAAGCTGGCGAAGGCCGCACAATCCGAACAGGTAGGCGCTGCATTCGAGAAACATCGGATGGAAACAGAACGCCAGGTAGAACGGCTCGAACAGGTTTTCGAGCAACTCGGCAAACCTGCCAGAGGCAAGACGTGTCCGGCCATCGACGGCATTCTGGAAGAAGGCTCGGAGATTCTCGAGGAGTATAAGGGGGCGCCCGCCCTCGATGCCGGCCTTGTAGGTGCCGCACAGTCGGTTGAGCATTATGAGATTGCCCGCTACGGGACGCTCATCGCCTGGGCGGAACAACTCGGCATGAAGGATGCCCTCCCGCTGTTGCGCGAAACCCTCAAAGAAGAGACGGCGACCGACGAAGCGCTCAGCGCTTTGGGCGAGAGCGATGCCAACGAGCGCGCCCTGCAAGCGGCCTGACCACCCTCGACAGCGGCTCCGGCGCTTGTCCGGAGCCGCATGGTGCTACGATGAACATACCGATGCCACCCAACCTCCCGATTGAACAACCAGCTAGTGTGATGTTACCGGCAGCATCGGCGGCCGAAGCCGTCTCGGAACGTCAACGATGCATAATGATCCTGCAGGAACGAGCGCGCGCCTTTGAACGACTAAAACTGTTCAATGTTTCACGCGCTCTGTCGTCAGTTGCTGAAGAGATAGCAACCGCTGACATCAGGAGGAAAATCTCATGACTGACGACAAGAGCAAACGTGACTATCACGACCGCGACCGCGTGTCGGGGGATGAAGAATACGAGGTAGGCTACCTCGCCAGCAGGTTCGGTCTAACGATCCCGGAGGTTCGCGAGCTTATCAGGAAGCACGGGAATGACCGCGGGACGCTGGAGCGCGCAGCCGAACAGCTCGGCAACAGGTAGATGGCCATCGACTTTGCAAAATGACCAAGCTTTCCGATCTAGGGCCGCCGATTACCGGCGCGCGACACGGCAGTCAGCCGGCTAGCGAAGGCGACCATTTTGTGTGCGGTCAAGCGGTCGGCTGGCGCGATCTGCGGCAAGTCATTTGGCATGAGCAGCCCAAACACCGGCGGTTGGATGTCGACTCCTAAGTGCCAGTCGGGTGTCAAGCCTAGGTCTTCTTCACAGGCTTCGGCTCAGTGGCTTGTTTTGCTTCGCGCAAATCCTTCAACCTTCTGGTCCTTTCAGCGCGCGCCGCTGCCTCCATCTTGATAATTTCACGCGCAGCCCTACTCGTTCGGTCTATTCGTTGGTCTAGTTCTGAATGGGTCTTTGCTGTCATCGTCATCCCAGGCGGCCACGGCCGCATCATATTGCACAAACGAAGCCCGCACCGGGAGGGACCGGAGCGGGCTCCATTTCGGGCTAGCTGCCCGAGGCGGCGCCACGGAGTTGTGATCTGGAATGCGCCGCCAACATGAAAACCGCGAGGCGGCCGCATTGTTCCGGCATGAAAAAGCCCGCGCTACGGAGGAACCGATAACGCGGGCCGGCTGATGTTTTTGCCCCACCAGCCTACGCCGAACTCCAAGCAGCCTCATCCGACGCAAGGGCCTAACTATTCGAACCCGCTAATGTTCCGAGCGCCCAGCCCGGAATCTTCCGGAACAGGGTCTCAGCCCCGGGGATCACCGGAAATATCCTGATGTGGGGTGCCATGATAGCGCGGTGCTTTTTATTGCCCTATTGATCATTCTCACGTTCGGACCGCCTGCCGCGGGATCGTAGGAGCATGAGGGCCGCATGCGCGCGGCGTTAACAGCATATGGCTTTCGTGGCCGCCTGCGTTATCTAATCGATTGGAAATCCGCAGTGGCGTCGTGCGCTTAGCCCAATATGCCGGCCCTCTTTTCGTTATAGGGCTGCTTGAGTTCGCCCACCATTTTAGCAAGTTCTGAGAACGGCGGAATCTCGGTTTCCGACTGAGCCAAGTTAGCCAACTGAAGCAGTCTCAGCGGAAAACACACAGCATCGCGATTTGACGGGGACATATCCTCGTAAAGCCGTGCGTCGTCCAACAGCGAATCCTCGGCATGTTGTAGGGCGCTGTCAATTTCGTCGATCGAAAGAACTCCCTTGTGAACCAGGAGATTGTTGATTGACGCAACGGACATGAGAAGGCCTTCAAGTTGCAAGTTGGCGACGTTCATCAGGTTTTCCTCCCAGATCGCCGAAAAGGTTTACAGCAGACCCTGTAGGGAGAAAACTGGGTTCAGGGAGAGATGTTCCCGGGAAAGCGAATTAATCTCGGCTGGCATTGCCTTGGTCGGAACGGAGCAACATGCCAGCCTCCTTTGCCGCAGCTTCGAAGGCTTTGCGTATGACCTGCGGGTCGATTGGATCGCCCTCCAGAGCTGACAGGCAAAGGATCATTGCCTTGTGCCATCCGGGGCCCCGCTTCGACCACTTGACGAGTTGCTCGGCCGCTTCCTGGACGTGGTTAACTTCATAACGCCTGTCCGGCCGGCCCGCTTGCACATAGACCGGAGAATAGAAGCGCCGCCTTGCCAGCGTGTGATTGAGCCTGCCGGCCTTGCCGGGGAGCAGCGCGCTCATACCTGAGAATGGACGCCGCGAATTTCTTGCGCGACCGCCTTCAGCGCCCTGGCTACCGGGAACATTTTCTTTCGCTCAAAATGTAAGGCCTGCAGGTCGGCTATGTCGGCGCAGCGCTTGCGTTCCAAGCCGGCTTCTACCGCGGCTGGCTGAATTTGTGTCGCTTCCATGGTGACACTCTTCCTTCTAGAAACCCTCGGAAAACAAAACTCGGCAAGCGCGCAAAAGTTGCCGGAAATCGCGATCCTGATCGGGTGGGAACTGGTGCCCTAAACCAACGTTTGTTGCGCAGCATCATCCAAGGTTTGTGTCATGGAAAAGACGTTCAATCGAATGGCGGAAGTAGTTGCTCACGCCACAGGCAGGCCGTGGGCCTTCGCGCTTTGCTTGGGATCGGTTTTGACCTGGGCGGCCACAGGCCCAGTGTTTCAATACTCGGAGACCTGGCAACTGGTCATCAACACCGGAACCACCATCGTTACCTTTCTGATGGTCTTCTTGATTCAGAACACACAGAACCGCGATGGCGCCGCCATCCAGGCAAAGCTCGATGAGTTGATCCGGTCCGGCCAAGGCAAGAACGACTTTATCGGCATCGAGCATCTGACGGAGGAGGAGGTCGAAAAGTTCCGGACAGCGTGTGCCCAGGCCAAGCAAAGGAAACTGTCAGGAGATTTGTAGACTACGCGATTGCGAAGAAGCCGACGCGCGTCCTTCTCCGCGGTATCCCTGTGGCCGTGCAATCGCACCAGGCATGCGCTGGAACTTCATCTCTGGATGCACATTGAGCTGCAGGCGTGCGCATCAGCTAGGAGGCGCCCGCGTGGCCATATACACCAGATAAGCGGGGTTCATCCATGCAACTGGTTCGGACTGATGTCGGCGAGGCCATCGGGCACAATGGGCAGCCGGTCCTGCGCGTTTCGTTCTGTGGTGAGGGCGGCGAGCGAGTTAGCCTCGAACGCGGAGCCTCTTGCGGGCGATGCCGAGCTCCGCGCAATCGGTCGGGCCAAAGCGTTGCTAGTGCAGATCGCCACGTTTGATCGCGGCAGCATTGGCTTGGCGTGCCAATTCAGCGTCGGAAACGTTCATCTCGCTGACAGGCACAGATAACTGACTCAGGAGTCGTTTTGAGAGCCTTCTTTCGCAACAACGGGTTGACCATCGCTCTGGTCGCGATGTTCCTGTTTAGTGTGCTGGGCATGGTCTGGTCTGGCCAGGCTGCCAACAATGAGGAGCTGCGGGAGCACGGGGCGCCAGCTATCGGGCTGGTGGCATACCTGGAGAGCGGTGAGTTTCTCTCGGCCCTGTTCGAAAACTGGGAAAGCGAATTCCTGCAGATGTCGGCCTATGTGATGCTGACTGCGATGCTTTTTCAGCGCGGCTCAGCAGAATCCCGTAATCCCGTGGATCCGCATAGACCAAAGGACGAACTCGGCCTCGCGACCCGGAGGCGAAGGCCGATTTGGTCGTGGCTCTATTCCTACTCGCTGGGCATTGCTCTGGCCGTTCTGTTTATCGTCTCCTTTGCCCTCCACTGGTGGGGAAGCTTGGCGGCCGCAAACGAAGCAGCGCTCCGCCATGGGGAACAGCCTCAATCTCTGGCAGCCTATCTTCTCAACGCTCGGCTGTGGTTCGAATCCTTCCAGAACTGGCAGTCGGAATTCCTGTCTACGGCGGTCCTGGTTTTGCTTTCCATCTTCCTCCGACACAAGGGCTCCCCGGAATCGAAGCCGGTGAATGCGGCAAATTCCGACACGGGTGAGTAGAAAGCGGGGCGATACTAACTGGTTCCCGAACAACCCGAGGCGGGGAGCGGGTGGAAAGAATAGGCGGTCAGCTCATTGTTCAAAGCTCGCCGGCAAAAGGTACGGCCATGCGCATCACATTGCCCTCGCAGGCGGTTTGAACGTCATGAGCATTGCGCCCGAACAAACGCCAACCGCCAGCGCATGCTGGCGCGGCGAGGGCGGTTGCGGGACGCCGCTGTACGGCTGTGGTGGCCTTGCCGGTGAAGGGCTGCACATTGCGGGCTATCAATCTTCGTGATCACCGGCGTATCGCCCTTGCGGAGGAACTTCAGGGCGCGGTCCATTTTCCTTTTCGACCCCCACTTTACGGCACACTCTGAAATAGGAATTGCAATGCCAAGCCCGAGAATTGACCAGCCTAGAATTGTAATTCCTGCGATCGTCAGAGGTATGGCTATGCCAAGAAGGCGCCACGAGGACTCCCAACCCCGCCAACTCACGGGCCGATCCAGCTTTAGGCCAGCTCCCATAAGGGCGACGATCACAACGAACTCTGTGAGACGCTCGGTTAGTATCCGGTTCTCCAGTGGGTTTACCCCTACGAGAGGAGAGAATGGTGACCAAACCCAAAGAACCCCGATCCCGATGCAAAGCATTGGCAACGAAAGCGGAAGCTTTCGGAGCAGTAAAGGTAGCCAGGCCGTAAGGAGCACGATTGCTCCAAAAACTGCCAAGAGGAGAGCATAGGACTGCATGTGGGGTTAGGGCGTTGAACGCATGCTCAAGGCGCCAAGCTGCTGCGAGCCCGAGCAGAAACAGGCTCCCCTCCTCACCCAACGTTCGACCCTCATGTCTTCCCCCGCCCCTTGGCTCGACCGAAGTTTATCGTAACACTGGCCTGGAGCCGCTATCCGAGACCACTTTCTACTGATGCAGACGTTGTGCTCCATGACTTCTCGTGGAATATCCGCCACGTAACTTTGCTCGCAGCTTCGCTGCTGGCAGTGCGAGCAGCCTAGTCTTCACCAAAACGCTCGACCGCCAGTCATCGCCAAAAAGGCGCTCAGCGCGCGAGCCTATTTTCTGTTCACCCTCCTCTTTTCTGTTCACCCTCCTCGGCTTGTAGATCATAAGTTCCTGGTTTCGGCGCATATCGCCATTTCGGATCAATGACGAATGCACACCGCCCACCCACAGGTGGCCGCGAAGGATAGAAGCCAGGATCGCAGATGTGCCCGCATTAAGAGCGGTTAGTCTAACCGCCACAAACCTAGCAGTTCGCCTCAGTCTGCGGATCACACGCCTTCTTTTCTTGCTTCTGTGGCTTGGGTTTCACCGCCTGCTCCGGCTGCTGCTGCTCGGCGGCGGGTTGCTCCTTGGCCTTTTTCTGCGGCTTGGCCGCCTGCTCGGGCTCGCCCTGCTGCTGCTCGGCGGCGGGCTGCTCCTTGGCCTTTTTCTGCGGCTTTGCCGCCTGCTCGGGCTCGCCCTGCTGCTGCTCGGCGGCGGGCTGCTCCTTGGCCTTTTTCTGCGGCTTTGCCGCCTGCTCGGGCTCGGCCTGCTGCTGCTCGGCGGCGGGCTGCTCCTTGGCCTTTTTCTGCGGCTTGGCCGCCTGCTCGGGCTCGACCTGCTGCTGCTCGGCCGCAGGCTGTTCCTTGGCCTTTTTCTGCGGCTTGGCCGCCTGCTCGGGCTCGACCTGCTGCTGCTCGGCCGCAGGCTGTTCCTGCGTCTTTTTCTGCGGCTTGGCCGCCTGCTCGGGCTCGGCCTGTTCGGTCGTGGCAGCGCCTTCGGTCGGCTTCGATTTCCGGCCAGCCTGAACCTTCTTCACCTCCTCAATATCTTTGATCTCAGCTGGTTTGGCATCGGCATCGGCTTTCACCTCGCCTTCAAAGACCCTGACCGTATTGTTTTCCAATTTGCCAGACTGCTCGGGCGCGTCGGTCTTGCTGACCTTGACGACAGTCACCTCCTGGTTCGTCTCTTTCTCGATCACATCAACATCTATGACTTTGTTGATCACCACGTTGTTATGGATCGTCACATCGCCAACCGGCTCAGCCGCCTCGACAATGCGCACAATTTCCGGCTCATCACGGATAACGACGACAGAAATGTCCGCCGCAAGGAATCCGCGTGTGGGGACAACGACCCAGTAAAAATCCGGCGTCGCGTCGAAGGTCACCTCGATTGAAATCAAATCCGGATCACGACGCGGCGGTAGCGGAGCCCAAATCATGTGCTGCCTGTCACGACGCCAACTCACCCAGGCTGGCGCCCAACGAGTGCCCGGGACCCAGTACCAACCGATGTCGTCGGCATAGCCCCACCGGCCGTAATGGTACGTCGCCCAGCCGAATGGCTCGTCGGATACCCAGAGCCAGCCATACTGCTCGGTATAGACCCAGTGTCCAAGGGTATATGGACGCCAACCGTCAGGTACATCAGCCGGTACGAAAACGGCCGCTCCGTGGTACGAAACCCAATCACCATGGGAAGAAAGGTCCTGGTAGAATGTGCTGATTGAAACGTCGGTGGCAGCCCCTGCCTCGGACACGAGCGACAATGGCGTAATCGGGTTGGGAATCTCGACGATGGTGAGCAGACCGGCGGTTACGCCGCCCAGCATCAGTCGTACCGCATTTTGGGCAAGGACGCGTTTCATCCCAGTTTCCTCCGAAACAGATCGCCCTTCATCTTTGAAACCCGCCGGCTGTCGGATTGTTCCACTTTGCCAGCGTTGCCCGTATCCGCTCACGGCTTGGCATCCCAAACGCCCTAGCCAGCCTCCTTGTTGCTGCGAGGGAGGGAAGGTGCAAACTCGGGTAGCCTTTTCTGGCCTTCGAAAGGGCAGCGCGAAAGCAACTCATGGTTCAATCTGTGGGGCGGGTTCCGGCTCGCAAGATGTATGATCAGCTTGTCAGATCGCTATCCGGCGAGGACATCCGCGTCAGCCACATTGCAGCGCCCGGAACTAAAGGAGTACCCCGCGGTTCTCTTGGAAGGACAGCTAACCATGAGGATGCGGCAGTATGGTTGAACTTGTGGTTTTGGAACAGGCCGTCGCCAGGCAACGCTTGAAGCGAGCAGAAAAATCTCCCAAACAGGCAGAGGCAATGGTCGGCGAGATCTGCGGCCTCGCGGTTAGCCTCGCCCTTTGCGCCCGTATGCGGAGCCGCCAACGGCTCGCAGCCAGAAGGCGACTGCCGAAGGCCGTCCCGCCGACAAATGCACACTGAGGAGAGCAGTCGCGATGTTATTTGCACCTCTCAACATGGATGGCCGAAAGCGAAGCGCCATCTACCACGCAGCACGGCTTTCGATGCTGCACGAGCGGCTAGCCAAGAAGCTCGAACAGGTGGACCATGCAGCCGATCCGGTTGAACAGGCGGCGGCCGATTTGGTTGAGGCCGCGCATCAGCCCGCCGTCCTCGCCAGAGGCTGAACCACCGCTCATGTGCTTCGCCCAGGTTGAGCAGCATTTGTTCCCGAATTACCGGGCGTATCCCCTGCCCTATTCCTGGCAACAGCAACCAACCGGAGCACAGAACGCTTTGGATTCGAGTCGAGCCAGACAGCCCTGATTGAGCTGACACTGTTTTGCCCTGCCAGCGGTTTCCACATCGTGGATTCGATAGCGGTCGTCCTGGCACAGCTTTCCTCGGCCAAGGTAACGCCCTCCCCAAGTTGCACCTTGAGAGCGACCGTCGCTTGGTTCGCTCGGCACGTCTGCACTGCCGGGCCGCCGGTTGCTGCGATGCGCTCCAACAGTCGCAGGTCGAATAGCGGCCCCTCTGGCCCGACTGGAACGAGCAGGCACATTTCTGCAAGATCGGACCATGCGACCACGGGCCTGTCGACGAGCGAGTGAGACGACGGCAAGAGGACGAAGAGGCGCTCTTGCCAAAACACCTCGCTGCAACAGGAAGGTACGGCGCCAAAGTCGTGAGTGAACACGAGGTCGAGGTGGCGGCGGCGTATGGCTGACAGCCACCGCCCCGCGGGAACATCCTCGATGCTAAAGCTCACGTCCGGACAGAGGCTGCCGAAGCGAGCGATGATGCCTCTGAGGAATTCTCCTCCCCTCACACAACACAATCCAATCCGGAGCGTCTTTGCGTCCTTGTCTCCGACACGGTCATTGAAAGCGTCCAGCAAGCCTTCGTAGTGAGCTCGCACAACATCGATCCAGGCTCGACCCGGCTCCGTCAAACGAACTCCGCGGACATCGCGTTCGAACAATTGCACTTCCAAGTGTTGTTCGAGCTTGACGATGTTTCGGCTCACGGAGGATTCTCGAACCCTCATCGCCCTTGCCGCCCGCCTCAGGCTGCCATGATCGACCGCTGCAAGGGCGTAGGCCAGTAGCCGCAACGCGTTGCCGTTCGGCGTCATGCCTCGGGCGCTTTGCGGACAGAGATCGTGTCAGTTTCGGCGCAACGCGCTCGAATCTCTTCTTTGGTGCAAAAGGCAGGCAATAGGTTCCCTCCGTGCGCGCGGCTGAAGAAATTCGCCGAGGCACATTCACGAGACGGCATGATCCGTTAGGCTTCGATACAAGCCCGCTTCGTAGACATACTCATGTGGAATGGCCGGGTCCGCCATCTGCGAGACGTACAGGTTAAGATTTTCCCGGCTGTTGCTCGCCGCAAGGCTGCAGAAATTTCCGCTGTTCCAGGTCATGACGCAGTGTTTGAAATGCGTCCCTACAGCGCGCGACATCTCCTCAAGCGTCACCTCGTTGTTGAACATCGTGGTCAGCACCGCGGTCTTCTTTGCCTCGATCTGCTCTACCTGGAAGTAGCGAGCCTTGAAGCCAAAATCCTTCTGGCACTCGCGGCGCTGATAGTCGCTGTCCTCAACCGCCCGAAATTTCTCGAGGAATACGAAGATGCCTCCTTCCTTGAGATGCTGCGCCACGAACTCAATCTGTTTAGGTCTGTTCGGCGAGTACATTTGAAAGGTGGTATCTTCGAGGATTATATCGAATCCGGAAGCGAATTTGCCCAATCGGGCGTTTGAATTGAGGACGGCCTTGGTCAGCCGATGGAACGGGCCGACAAAGAACTCGGCGTCTGGCGGTTCGCCATATGCCATGAAGCACTTGTAGTTTTCCGCGTTAGGACTGCAGGAGAGGCTGTGGATTTGCCCGCGGGACAACTCCGACAGTGTTCTCGCCATGGTGCCCTCCGCTGTGCCAAGGCTATATAACGACAGCGGGGCACCGCGAATTCGTGCATATCTCAGCACGCCGTGGGCCATCCGACACTCCTCCTCCAGCCGGTAGGGAATGCTGCTGTGATAGTGCTGATCGAAGAAGCCTTGTCGTGCCGCATGCAAGCTGATCAAGTCGCGAATGAGGTTATCGTTCGGAAGAAGCCTGGAATCGACCTCGGGCTTGCGTGTAGGCATTCCGCTTTCGCCGGCTGCCGTCGTCGCGAAAAAGCCCGACAGTTCGTTGATCCGCGGGCCGTGGTCGCATTCGGCCAGAAAGTCGTCGAGTCCTCGCATCGAATTGTGCCTCCCACTACCCGTGTGATCGGTGAGATGCCTCAACTCGACAACGGCACGAAGATTAGCGCCGAGTAATATTCTTGGTGGTCGAGTATCAGCGGAGGCGACGAATAGAATGGCCTTGTAGAAGCGGCTTCCATCGAATTGCGATTTTTTCGCTCGCGCCACATCAACCGACAACTCTGAATTATTTGTGAGTTGTTCAACAACCTATGGTTATGCACAAACAGGAGGATGAGTAGTCTCCGAAGGAGTCGCTTCGATTGGCGGATATTTTTTGCCTCGACCCGACCACATTGCGCCGCTCGCGGCACCGAACCCTTGCTCACCAATATGAGAGCTGGGGGAACATACGCGCAGACTTAATTAAGAGAACGGGTTTAGAGCGGCAAGAAACGAGAATTGCCCACCCCCGGCATATGTTCTTGATGAACTTGAAGGGTGCCGCCCGGCGCGGCGAAGACTTCGTCGACGGTCGCCGGGTTTCTTTCTCGGCCAGGCGGCCCGGTTCGATTATCTACATCCCTGCCGGCAGCGAATGGACTGGTTGGGATGAGGGCGACGCAATCGCCTCCTACCTCCTCGTGTCGATCGCGCAGGAGTTCGCAGACGAGACCTTCCAAGGATTTGCACCCGATTGCCTGACGGGACTGCCCCCGTGGATCGGATTTCGTGACAACACCATAGAAGTGGCGTTGCAGAGAATAGCCGCCGAGCTCAGGTTTCCTGATCCGATAAGCAAGACGATGGTGGAGAGTCAGGTCACGCAATTGTTCGTGCAAATGGTCAGGTTGAACCGAACCGGCCGCAAGCCGGCAAAAGGCGGTCTCACGACTTTCGATCTCAAGCGCGTCGTGGGAATGATTGAGGCATTCCCAGACGCCAAACCCACGCTGGCCGATCTAGCAAAAGAGCTAGGTATCAGCCGGTTTCATTTCAGCAGGGCGTTCAAGCAGTCGACTGGAATGACGCCGCATGCGTTCATCGCGCAGCGCCGGTTGGTACAGTCCGCGGACATGTTGCGGTCGACGGATTTGTCGGCGACAAAAATCGCGATGGAATGCGGCTTCGCAAGCTCAAGCCACCTCACGACCGCGTTCAAACGCGCCTTTGGCACGAACCCGATAGAGTTTCGGCGCAAGTCCAGGATCTAGCCCGAGCCCCTATTATTTCAGCAAGGAATTGAAAGGCTCGGCATCCCGTTAAATCAGACATCGCCGGAGTGGGCATGACATGCGGTCAATGGATGGGTGGGCCGCCGATGTCACGCGAAGTTCGGTTTCATTATGCCAAAGGAACGCTCCGTGAGCCCCGCGCCTTCATTGGCTTCCTTGCCAGTGCGTTGTCCGCGTCTGTCGGACGAAACGGCTACTACATCGCATGCTCATGGACCCTCGTCGAAGCAGGGTATGGAAGCGCGAGTGTCGCGACGTTGCTCGTGATCGTCAGCGTTGTCGAATTTGTCGCGAGCCCCCTGGCTGGCGCAATGGCGGATCGGTTTGACAGACGACTGCTGAACATCGCAGCGGACGTTAGTCGCTTTGCCGTCATGCTCGCCACAGCCTGCGCGCTTCCCTATCTGGACTTGTTTCCAGCGATCTGGTGTTCAGCGATTCCCTTTGCGCTATGTGACCGAGTTGCACTTACGAGTTCGCAGTCAATGATCCCTCTCGTTGCGGGAGGCGATCTGACAGCTTCATATTCCATTGTCTTCTTCGTCACGCAGTTCGGATGTCTTGCGGCAGCGCTGCTCGTGGGTGCGTTGCCAAACGACCATTCCGCTACCCTGGTGTTCGTCCTCCTTGCCGTATGTTTTCTTGTTTCGGCGGGAAGCTTGTCCTGCATTCGTGGCGGCTCGGCGTCTGGCGAACGCAAAGTCAACGGGCTTGTTCTCAATATTGACGGGCGCCTGGTTCGTCTCTTCGCCGTCTACGCGCTCCTATATGGAGGCGCGGTGTTGGTCAGCGTGATGGGATCTAGCTTCGTTTTCGTAGAACAGAAGGGCACCGCCGCGGACTTCGCTCGCGTCGAGGCAGCCTGGTCGGCGGGTTCTCTGATCGGAGCGGCACTGCTCAGTCGGCTGACAGGAACGATAAGTCCTCATACATTGCACCTCATGGTTTTAGGCTTAACGGCGCTCGCGCTAATGGCGCTGGTACTTCTGCGCGCGCCCTGGACATTGACCATGTTTGCCGCGCTTGGGTTTCTCTACAATCTGGGCCGGGTCAGCGTCGAGGTCACACTGCAGTCGCGTGTACCCGATAAGGCCTTGGGCAGGGCCAAAGGTGCCATGCACAGCCTCGCAGTCGGGCTTGGGTTTGTCATTTTCAGTATCGCAACCGTTTTGGGAGACCAGGCCTTTCCGTCGACGATTTTCCTCGGTTTCGCTGTGGTGCTTCTGTTCGGCGTTTCTGCCTTGAGCATCAACGTCGCTCGGCAAGAGGGGGATCCATGAACGTGCATGAGCTAGCAGGAGCCGCAGGAGCGAAACAGGCCGCACTCAGATCGCTGGCGACACTCTACCCGTGGATGCAACACTACTATTCCCGTCCGATCCGCGACTACGCGGCCAGGCTGTACGAGGCACCAGTTTCGACAGCCATGCCTGAAAGTCGGCAATACGCTCTGGCCAAGCTGCTCGACGCGATCAAAAACGCGGGGAAGCGAAATGGATTGCCGATCGGCGCGGTCGCAGAAATCTGCAGGGAATTTGAAGAGCGTCGCGTTTTGCAGACGGGTCCTCACCTGCTGCTCCTGATGGACCCGGAGGCTTACTACACTCACATCCTTAGCCTCGTGGGCCTCGCGGCGCATGGCTGCTCTACCTACCTGTCCTATGCCGTTTCCACGGTGAGCCTCGTTGAAAGGGCTCGCAAGGGCCCGGGCTGGCTCACAATTGATCAGACGCCGATCAACGTCTTCGGCCTCACTCGAAGCCGCATGATCGGGTACAGCCTTCTGACTGGGCCTGGAGCCTATCGGTTCGAACTGGTGCCTGCGGAACAAGGCGCTGAGCCAGCCGCGCTTGCGGTACTTCACAATCTTCTGCCGAAGGGCCAATTCGAACGGCCAGCACATGCCATAAAGGAAGCCAATTGCAGCCTGTGGCCGAAGCTGTTTGGAAGCCGCTTTACGTTCTTGCAGATTGACGACGAGGATATTGCCGACCTGGTGGCGGACCATCTGTCGGAAAAGAACTCCTGGCTGCGTACGAGGCTGCTGGAAGACCCAAGGCTCGCGTTGAATATGCTTGCAGAGATCGACAGGCTTGCAGACGGCCCCTGGAGTGGCTGGCTCGCGCGCGGTACCGACTTCTTCTGGTTCTATCAAAACGGCAGGCGCCTGCCACTGCGGCTGGTCGCTGGCGAACTCGTCAATCCGGCAACAGGGTTGAAGATGGTTCGCTTCGAGGCTTCCGAAATCATCGAGCGGTTGGCCGACCGCAGTCTAATTCCGAATCTCCTCCTCATGTTTCTGGTCGTGTCGGTCCTGCCGGGCGTCCGCGCGCTCGGAGGCAGTCATCAGCCGGTCTACTACCCCCTCATGCGCTATGTGGTCTGCCGCGCACTCGAGGCTGGAGATGTGGATGCCGATCTGCGGGAGGCTCTCGTGGCCGATGATCTACCTGGCGCTTGGGGACACCGAGTAATTGAGTGCGATGACGATCTCTTGGACATTTTTCGAAACGGAGACATGGCCGTGTCCAGCGATATCATGGACCGGCTCGGAAAAATTCCCTTCGCAAAAGCCTGTGGAAGTATGACCAGTTTCGTTTCGGACGCGTCGTGGCAAGAGCTTAGCAGACAGTTGGGCGAGCAGGCGATCTCCCCCACTGATGCGGAATGGGCCTTTTCCTGAGCAAAAGCAGTACGCGCAGGACATCACGCTCAGTCCAGCGTCTCCATCGGGGCCACACGCAGTCGGAGCGAATCACTTCAGACCGGCAGCCCGAGTTGCTTCCGCAGGCTTTTGTCGAAAGCCGATGGGGGCACGAAACGGCGTAGGAAACTGACCTGGCGCGCCATCTTTCCCGCTGCGAGCGCAGCTTCGGCGTAGGATCGGTTGCGGCCGCCAGAACCATCTTGGCGACCACTTCGGGCAAGTCGCCTTTTTCCATCGCTTTCCGAACGGCGACATCATGCCTGCGCGGGCGGCGTATCGGATGTCGAAGTCAGTCCCCGAGGGCCCAAGCAAGCGATAACGAATGTTTTTGACGGTCCTCAACGTCACACCCGAAGTCACTATTGCGAAACTGCGCAAGGCGCATATTGTTTGGCATAGTCGGGGTCGTAATCGGCAGTCCAAGGACATGGGCCGTGGACGCGGTGCTAAGTTAGGTGGTTTGGTCGAGGATTTGGTCGAACTTCAATAGAACCGTCCGGGGGTAGAGCCATGCAGGCAAAGGGCCATGAGTGATGCGGCCATGGGGCAAGGCCGGCGTGAGCCAGCCGACGGCGATATTGTCCGCGAGCAAGCCGTCCTCTTTCGCCTCACGGACCGACTTTACCGAGCCAATGGCCTTGGCGAGATCTACGATGCAGCACTTGATGCCATATGCGACGCGCTCGGTTCGTCGCGCGCCTCGATCCTGAGATTTGACAGCCACGGCGTCATGAGCTTCGTCGCGTGGCGCTCACTCTCTGAAGAATACCGCGAGGCAGTTAACGGCCACACGCCGTGGACGCGCGGGGAGCACAATGCCGAGCCAATCCTTGTCGAGGATATTCGTCTCAGCGGTGAATCTCGGCAACTCATCGACACGGTCCTTGGCGAGGGAATCGAAGCGCTGGCCTTTATCCCGCTTGCCAGCTCCCACGAGCTCGTCGGCAAGTTCATGGTCTACTATCCAGCACCCCATCGCTTCGCAGATCGTGAACGCGAACTTGCTTTGACCATTGCCCGTCAACTCGGGTTTGCCATCGAACGGAAGCGGGCGGAAACAACGGCAGCGCGACTGAGCGCGCTCGTCGAATCCTCGGATGATGCAATCATCGCGACCGATACGGATGGCATCGTCACGGACTGGAACAGCGGCGCCGAGCGTCTCTACGGCTACGGCCGCAAGGAAATGATCGGACGTCCGCTCATGTTGCTGATACCGCCCGATCGCCAGAATGAGGAGCGGGAGATTCTGGCGCGCATTCGCAATGGAGAGCATGTCGAGCATTTCGAGACCGTTCGCCTGTGCAAGGATGGCAGCAGCATTCCCATCTCTTTGACCGTTTCCCCAATCGCGGACGCGTCTGGCGCAATTGTCGGTGCGTCCAAGATCGCCCGTGACATTTCCGAGCGACTGCGCGCGCAAGAGCAGCGGGAGCTGCTGCTTCGCGAGATGGACCACCGCGTGAAGAATCTCTTTGCCATCGCAAGCTCCATCGTCAATTTGAGTGCGTCAGCCGCTGAAACGCCGGCCGCGCTCGCCTCCACCGTTTCTGACCGGCTCGGCGCCCTCGCGCGGGCGCATGCGCTGACGATGCTCCCCTCGACTGGCCCCTCTGTTCAGGTCGCGACGAGCCTACATGCATTGATCGCCGCTATCCTCGCGCCATACCGCCATGGAGCTGACGAGCATCCCCGCTTCGCGATCAGTGGCATCGATATGCCGGTGCCTTCAGCGATGATCACGCCGCTTTCTCTTTTGCTACACGAATTCGCCACCAACGCTGCCAAACATGGCAGCCTCTCGGCGGCCGCCGGCTCCATAGAGATCGCTTGCTCCAATAGCGACGGTAAGGTGACTGTCCAATGGAGGGAGGTAGGAGGACCATCTCCGGTCGCAACCGAAGACGAAGGTTTCGGGAGCCGCTTGATCCGCGCCGCGGCGAGTGAGCTTGGCGGATTCGTACGAGGTTGGGACCCGGCCGGAATTGTCCTTGAGATCACGATCGATATTGGAAGATTCTCGGCCTGATGCCCGAGCCGCTTGTCAGCGCAGCAGCCCTTCGCTCTCAAAATCGTCCCAACCGCGCAGTTTGGCCTTCGAGCTTTCGTCTCGCCCATTCCTTGCTGAATGGGGAGCCTCACGCCCCCTCTTCTGCGCGCGCTTAAATGCCGCCTTTGCGGCAGCGCGTCGCCGGTTCTCGGCGCGGGTGGCGGCGTCGTGCTCGCGCCAGACGGTGACCAGGTCGCGGTCGAGCACATCCTCGATGTGGCGTGGGTCGAACACGTGGAATGTGATCTTCCTGGCGCGGCCGCGAAGGTTGACCGTTCTGGTCCCCGCGCTCTCAAGTCGACCGTCCTTCAGCCATCGGTGCCGCTCGCCAGAGGAGATCGTCAGGATGTCCTCGATTTCACGGGGAATCACGGGTAGGTCTTCGATGTCCTGCATGGCTTTGGACACGATCGCCGTTGCCGCATCGACATCTGCCTCAGAGGCCTCCGGCAGTCGCAAGGTCAGCACCCGGGATTCGATGTGAAGCAAGTTTCTGAGCGCAGGCGGCAGACGCGAGCGGATCTCGAGGAAAATGCCCCTCGTCCGCATGGGCGATCCCAGTGTCGCCGCCGGCGATAGCGGCCACTCGGCGATCAATTTTGCGGTCGGGTCGATTTTTCGGCGCGCGGGCATGCCGGAAAGATAGGGCGTCCCGGCTGCAGACACTACCCGACGCCCCGTGCACTTTTATGCACGGACGCGAAGCTCGGGACGCCAATTTCTCAGTGCGGGGGTGGCACCGATTGTTGGAACAAACGCTGCGCCCCTCTGTTTGTCTTCCAGGCACAATTCTGTGCGTTGGAGGATATCCATGAAACTTCATTTGCTATCGGCTGCGCTCTGCACGGCGGTCGGACTGGGTTTTGCCCATCCGGCGCTCAGTGCCGAAAAGGCGCAGGATTTCGTCAACAAGGCCGCGCAAGGTGGGATCTTCGAAGTCGAGTCCAGCAAGATCGTCCAGGCCAAGGCGAAAGATCAGGCCATCAACGACTTTGCCCTGAAAATGATTACCGATCACGGCGCCGCCAACGCCAAACTGCAGTCGATCGCCGGCGAGCAGAAATTGCAGGTTCCGGCGGAGACGGACGCCAATCACAAGAGTGACCTCGAGGCGTTGAGATCGACGAACGGGTCAGCCGACCAGTCTTACGTGAAGATGCAGCAAGACGCGCACGCCGACGCGGTCAAGCTGTTCCAGGACTATGCGGCCGACGGCGACAACACGGATCTCAAGGCATTCGCACAGCAGACATTGCCGACACTCAAGATGCATCAGGAGATGATCGAAAAGATCGCCTCCGGCAAAACCGACAATACGGCAACGACCAGCACCGCACCCGCAGCGACAGACACAGACCAGAACGCATCCGCTCCGGTGCCTGGAGCGAACAGCTTTACGGAAGCCCAGGCGAAATCACGGATCCAGGATGCCGGCTTCGCCAATGTCAGCACATTGACGAAGGACGACCAGGGCATCTGGCGCGGCACCGCCGAGAAAGACGGAAAGCAGGTAGCCGTAGCGCTCGATTTCAAAGGCAACGTGGTTGCCGGCGCTCAATAACCGAACTCAGACGATGGAGTGAAACATGACGACTGTCACCGGACTTTTCGATGACTATCAGGACGCGTCCGACGCAGTAAGCGAGCTGGAAGCGATTGGCGTGCCGAGAGACGACATCAGCATCGTGGCGAACAATTCCGACAATTGGTATCGGGGGACGAGACCTCGGAAGCCGGCGACGATGCCGCGGCCGGCGCGGGCCTGGGAGCGCTCGTGGGCGGCGCAGGCGGCCTTCTTACGGGGCTCGGAATCATGGCCATACCCGGTGTCGGGCCTGTGGTGGCGGCCGGCTGGCTAGCTGCTACGGCAGTTGGCGCGGTGGGCGGCGCGGTGGTCGGCGGAGCCGCCGGCGGAATTGTGGGCGCACTGACGGAGTCCGGCGTTCCTGAACGCGATGCTCATGTCTATGCCGAGGGCGTTCGCCGCGGCGGCAGTCTCGTGACGGCCAAAGTCGACGATCGGCTCACCGGCGAGGCTGAACGCATCCTGCGAGGCGAGCGTGCCGCCAACCTGGACGAGCGGCGAAGCGCTTACGAGGCCAGCGGGTGGACGGGATTCGACGCGACCGCAGAGCCCTATGATGACATCGAGGCCGAACGCGATCGCGTTCGCCGGACCACACCACTCTAAAAAATGAGGCCCCGTCGAATACACGACGGGGCTTTTTCTTGCCGGGCGCACGAGGCATCCAAAATTTTTTGATTGTCTGCTCATCTGGAACATCTAAGGCAATCCCACGCAGGAGCAGAGGGGATGACCCGGATCGCGACCTTCAACGTCAATGGGGTTAACGGCCGGCTCCCCGTGCTCTTTAAGTGGCTTGGCGAGACTGACTGTGACGTCGTCTGCCTTCAGGAACTGAAAACATCGAACGCAAAATTCCGATCGAGCGATTCGGGACCTCGGCTTTGGCGCAATCTGGCACGGCCAGAAATCCTATAACGGCGTGGCAATCCTGGCCCGTGGTAGGGATCCGGTCGAGCGCCGCCGCGGCTTGCCGGGCGATCCCGATGATACGCATAGCCGCTATCTCGAGGCGGAAATCGACGGTCTCATCGTCGACTGCATCTATCTGCCCAATGGCAATCCCGCGCCAGGGCCAAAGTTCGATTACAAGCTCCGTTGGTTCGAGCGTCTCGTCACCTACAGCCAGTCGCTGTTGGGCGAGCGCACGGTGCTTTGTGGTGATTACAACGTCGTGCCCACCGAAATAGACGCCGTTGTTCCGGCGCGCTGGCTGGGCGATGCCGTCTTCTTCCCCGAATGCAGGAAAGCCTATGCCCACATGCTAACCTTGGGTTGGGTGGATGCGATGCGTCGTATCCATCCAGACAAGGGCATATACACCTACTGGAACTTTTCCTATCGCGGCGGCTACGACCGAAGCTCAGGCCTGCGGATGGACCATCTGCTCGTAAGCCCGTCCCTTGCGAAGCGCATTCTGGCCGCGGGAGTCGATGTCGAGACCCGTGGATGGGAAAAGCCGAGCGATCACGCACCCGCCTGGATCGACGTCGGTTAAGACCGTTTGCGCAATTGCAGTTGCAGAAAGTCTGCCCGGCAGCCGTCGCCCACGCTTCACGTCGAAACCCTGAAAGGAGACCTCGCAGATGCCAAAGTTCGTTACGATCCAATATGGCGATCGGGCCGGATATGACCGCACGCCCCAACCCGTCAGGGATGCCGGCTCATGAACAGGACGCGAGGTTACGCTCCGAAGGCGCCCCGATAGGCAGGGCGGGGACGCCGGTACAGGTGCGCAATCCGGAGGGGTCGGGAGTGGAAACTCGCGATGGTGCGTTCATGTCGTCAGATCTGCCGATCGCCGGATTTGCCTTGATCGAAGCTGCTGACCTCACCGAGGCCATCGGCAAAATCTCGCAGGTCCCCTGTGCAGTCGCGCATGGCGTCGTCGAGGTGTGGCCCCTGGGCTGAAAACCCGGTGCAGTCTTGCTTGAATTGCTCCGCTGGGTGATGCCTGGCAGCACACCGCCGCCCCGGCCATCAGCTACCTCCTCATTGGGCAGTGGGTCAGCCTAAGATGACTTGATGCGTTCTGATAAGCCGATCTGCATAAGATTCAATGAGACAGTACCGACCCGTTGCAAGTCATCCTTGCCATTTTCCAGAGGTCGGAAGCAGGGTAAGGTTGCCTATTCGCGTTTCTGGCTCGCGGAGATCGGCGGCAGCCCCCCTAGCCTGGACTATTCCAGGCCTGCACTTCGTAGGCCTTCGATATATCTTGAGCGGTCTTCCGCCCGTATCAGTGGGTGGTATTTCTCGACCCAGTCGATGCTGAAATTCGGCTGTAAGCGTTTGCATTCGACGAGCCCTTGGCGTGCGATTTCCAGATCACCGGCTAGTCCTGCGGCTGCCGTGAGTGTGCGCCAAGCGGTTCCAAAGTTCGGTCTCATCTGTACGGCCCGACGTTCAGCGCTTACCGCTTCGGCGTACCGCCCGGCGACTAGATGGCAAAGCCCTTCAACCGAAAGATTGGCCGCTTGGGTTTGATCAAGAGGACTCAATCGTCGTGCGATTTCGAGCTGACGGAGGCCATCGTCCGCAAGTCCGGCATAGCCATATGCAACTCCCAAGATTATGTGGGCGAATACAAAGTTCGGGTTGCGCTGCAGTGCCTCGTTCAGTTCCTCCACCGCCGGCCCAAGTCGTCTCGACATCGCAAATACGTAACCCGCCGCAAAATGGGCCCATGCGTCGTCGGGATCGAGGTCAATCGCGCGTTGGGCGAGGGTGAGGGCATTGGATATGCTTGGAGCAAATTCCAAATTGCCTGAGACCACACGGGTGGCAAAGGCCCAAGCGAGTAGGCTGCGGGCGCGTGCATAGTGGGGATCAACCTCAATCGCTCGCTTCAGGAGGTTGATGCCAGTGTCCTCGTCTTGAATAACCCATGTCCAGATATAAGGCATTGCCCGGACAACACAGCCCCAGGCATCGAGACTCTCCGGCGCCTTACTTTGAAGGCGAAGGCGTTCAGCTGCGTAAATCTGCGGCTCTATCGCCGCGACAACGCTGTGAGTGATCTCGTCCTGCACGGCGAAAATATCAGAGGTGGGCCGGTCGTAGCGCTCTGCCCAGATGTGATTGCCGCTGGCCGCGTCGACAAGCTGCCCAGTTACCCGCACCCGCTCGCCAGCTTTGCGGACGCTGCCCTCCAGTATGTAGCGAACACCAAGCTCACGCGCGACCTGACGGATATCTGGCGCCTTGCCTTTGTACGCGAAGGTCGAATTGCGCGCGATAACGAAGAAGCCCCGCAGCTTGGATAAGGCCGTAATAATATCCTCGGCGACGCCGTCGCCAAAATATTCCTGTTCGGGGTCACCGCTCATGTTCAGGAACGGCAGGACAGCAATCGACGGCTTGTCGGGCTCGGCCAGTTTTCCTCCGAAAGGGTCGGGCAGTGTCGGCTCTCTTTCGGTGTCACGGTCCAAGGCTACTCGATAGGCCCGCACCGGCCGTGCAATGTTTTTGAGTTCTTTGTCGCCGATATCCTCGAAATCAACCTTCAGCTTGTCGCGCACTTGTTCATATGCCGCACCCGACAGACAAATACCGTTAGGTTCGGCGATACTTTGCAGACGGGCAGCAATATTGACACCGTCGCCCATAAGGTCGCCGTCGCTCTCTTCGACTACATCGCCAACATGGATACCTATGCGGAACTCGATACGTCTATCAGGCGGCACCCCGGCGTTGCGTTCGAGCATGGCGTTCTGCACTTCGATAGCGCAACGGACTGAATCGACAACGCTGCGGAACTCGACGAGGGTTCCGTCACCGGTGCGTTTCACCACTCGTCCGATGTATACCGCGATCGTAGGATCAACCAGGTCGCTGCGGAGGGCCCGGAGGCGCGCGAGAGTCCGATCTTCGTCCAAGCCAGCCAGTCTGCTGTATCCGACGACATCGGCTGCCAGGATCGCCGCAAGCTTGCGGGTCTCGCTCATTTGCCCCTTCCTTCACTCACCGACATAGCACAGACTCATTAGGGCTGCTTCATTTAGATCGGCTCGACCTGCAGCCGCTTCCGGTCCGCAGTGGACATTGCCGGCGATTGTTGAAAGGGCTTGGAGTGGGTCCCGCGCGGTCATCTGCGATGAGCGACTTGACCCCGTTGCGGACGTCGTGACTAGGCGCGATGATCTCAACCGCGCCAATTCGGCTTCCGGACTTAGGGGAGACACTTGTATGGCTGATTTCAACGTCGGCTTCGTGATTTTCCCCAATATCACTCAACTAGACTTCACCGGCCCGTTTGAGGTTCTGAGCCGGCTTGCAACGCCGCCCTCTATCTCGGCTCGCAGCAAGTTCCCGCAGTCGCGCACCCATGTCGTCGCGAAGACGATGTTGCCTGTCGTGAGTGACCGCGGCCTTGGCATCATGCCGAGTTGCACTTTCGAAACTTGTCCCGCGCTCGACCTCCTTTGCGTGCCGGGCGGCTCGGGCGTTGCGGAAGCGCTCGCCGATGCAGTGACGATCGACTTCATTCGCCGGCAGGGCGCGCATGCACAATACGTGACATCGGTATGCATGGGCGCGTTTCTTCTTGGCGCAGCCGGACTGCTGAAGGGGCGTCGGGCAGCGACGCATTGGGCCTATGTCGACCTATTGCCCCTGGTTGGCGCGCGACACGAAAAGGCACGTGTCGTCCGAGACGGCAACGTCTTCACGTCGGGTGGAGTCTCTGCAGGCATCGACTTCGCCTTGACCATCATTGCCGAACTTGCAGGGCCGGAGGTCGCGCAAGCCATCCAACTTGGGATTGAGTACGACCCGTCGCCACCTTTCGATGCCGGCCAGCCCGACAAGGCGTCCGAGGCGGCCACGGCGCTGATGGTTCACCGCAATGAGGAGGCCCATGCGGGCATCAAGCGGGGGCTCGAGAAGGTTTCGCATAGAAAGGTGTAGGCAACTCTTCGTCTCACAGGTGTAGCTGCCGAGGTACAACAATCGGAGGTGAGCGGCCCCTGTAATGGGCGCGAAAACCCTTGCACCCGTCGCTATGGACGACGCCCGTGCCGATCGCGATGAACTCCAGTAGATGCGCGCCGGGTACAAATTTGGAGCGCGAAGTGTGAACTTGGAGAGTCGCGTCGGGCGGTTTCGACGTCAATAGCCAGGCTCTTGCGCGGTCCGGCGACAATGTGCGGGGAAATCTAGGGAGGCAGCCAGTACGGATCCAGCTGAGAGCGGCCGAGGCGCTGCAAGCGACTCGGCAATGACGGAAGCAAGCTCCACTCGCAGCGAAACTAAAGAAGCAATCGTGCGTTGGACGCGATTAAGCCATTTCGTCTTGGGATGGGGCGGGTGAGCATGGTCAAGCCAACGTCGCGTAAAGCAATTCAGGGGTCAACCGCTCGTCAAGCGAAGTCGCCTATGCGTGACCCAGCCAATTCAGAACTGCCAACTTTTCGGCCCGTCCAGCTCGCAACGCTCGTGGACGTCGTCCCTGCCGGCGACCGCTGGCTCCACGAAATGAAATATGACGGCTATCGCATTCTAGTCGCCGTCGGCAGCGGGCAAGCGCGTGCCTACACGCGATCTGGCCTGGACTGGTCTCACCGTTTTCCTTCCATTCTTTCGGAAGCCAGCAAGCTCAAGGTCGGGTCCGCCCTGATTGATGGCGAGGCCGTCGTTGTCGATGCAAACGGACGATCAAACTTCCAGGCCCTTCAAAACGCATTGAAGGGTGCGCCGGCGACCATCGACTTTTATGCCTTCGACCTCCTTCAACTCGACGGCGAAGATCTCACCAGGCGTCCTCTCCTTGATCGCAAGGAAAAGCTCCAGGCCATTTTGCCCGCGAAGAACCCGGTGCTTCGTTATTCCGATCATATCCTGGGTCGCGGAGAAGAGTTGCTCGAGCGCTTTTGCGCAGCTGGTCTCGAGGGGGTGGTTTCGAAGCTTGCCGATTCTCCTTATGTGGCGGCCCGCGGCGGAAACTGGCTCAAGATCAAGTGCATCAAGCGGCAGGAATTCGTGATTGTCGGCTGGACGCCGTCCGACAAGGTCCGCGCGTTCCGGTCATTGATCCTTGGAGTGCATGACGGGGGCAAGCTGCGTTTTGCGGGGAAAGTCGGCACTGGCTTCGACACAGCTGAGCTTTTCCGCCTCATGAAGATCATGGCACCACTCGAGCAGAAGGCCGCGACCGTCCAGGCGCCGCGAGCCGAAGTTCGCGGAGCACACTGGCTTCGGCCCAAGTTGGTGGCGGAGATTGCCTTCACAGAGATGACCAACGAAGGAACGTTGAGACATCCGAGCTACCTTGGTCTGCGCGAAGACAAGAAGGCGGCCGCAGTCGTGCTGGAGACGGAACGTCGCACAGCCAAGCTGACCGCGGCGCCGGCGAACACCATCGCTATCAGCAACCGTGACCGCGTGATCTATCCGGAGTCCAATATCACCAAAGGCCAGCTTGCCGACCACTATGCGGCCGTCGCGGAGATCATGTTGCCTTGGGTCGGCAGTCGGCCGATCAGCCTTGTTCGGTGTCCCCAGGGCCGGGCCAAGAAGTGCTTTTTCCAGAAGCATGATGCCGGAAGCTTTGGCGACAAAGTCCACCATGTCGGCATCATGGAAAAGGACGGTCACGAGGAGCCATACCTTTATGTCGACGACGCCGATGGGCTGATGACCTGCGTCCAGATGGGAACGATCGAGCTGCATGGGTGGGGCGCTCGGATAGAGGATGTCGAAAAGGCAGACCGCCTCGTCTTCGATCTCGACCCGGATGAGGGTCTCGATTTCGAAGCCGTGCGCGCCGCCGCTTTCCAGTTTCGTGATATTTTGAAATCGCTGGGACTTACGACGTTCCCGATGCTGACGGGAGGCAAAGGAGTGCATGTGATCGCGCCGCTCACCCCACAGGCCGAGTGGCCGCAAGTGAAAGACTTTGCGCATCGCCTCGCTCAAGCGGTCGCTCAAAGCGATCCCTCTCACTTCACGGCCGCGTTGTCGAAGGCCCGCCGCAAGGGTCGCATCTTTGTCGACTATTTGCGCAACCAGCGTGGGGCGACCGCGATCATGCCTTATAGCGCGAGGTCCCGACCTGGCGCTCCGGTCGCGGCGCCGATCACCTGGGCGGAGATGAAGACGATTGATGCGCCCTCGCATTTCCACGTCGGCGATGCTCCTGAACTGAAGAAACGCGCAGCTAGCAAATCTCTGGCGGGATGGGGTCGAGCCGACCAATCATTGCCGGATCTGTAGCCCCACTCCGCGAAAAGGCAGCAAGGCTGGACTAGGGGGCCTCACTGCCTTTGGCGTGATTGGAACCTGCGGAGATTGGCCCCGTTTGCCTTGAATGGCCAAAACCGATCCGCGGACAGTCGCCAGTCTGCTTAGGGAATACGCACATCGAACGTCCCTGCGCGGAGACAATCCCTATCGCACCAAGGCTTACTTGCGCGCGGCCGATAGTCTGGCTGCGTTGTCGCAGCCGCTTGATCGGATCATCGCCGCGGGCGCCCTTACCAGAATCCCGGGAATCGGGGACGCGATCGCGGACATTGTGCGCAAGCTCTATGAAACGGGTACGCATCCACGCCTTGAGACGCTGCGCGAGGAGGTGCCGGCAGGTGTGATGGAGCTTTTTACAATACCTGGCCTGCGGCCTGACAAGATCCTGAAGCTCCATCAGGCGCTCGGTGTGAACTCGTTGGCCGAGCTCGAAGCCGCGGCAAAGGCAGATCGCATCCGGCCTGTCAAAGGCCTTGGTGCTTCGCTTCAGACAAGAGTCCTGCAAAACCTGGCTGTCGCTCGAAGCGGCGAAACACAGCTTCACCTGCACAAGGCCGCCGCACTCCTTGAGCATGCAATCCTATCGGTGAAGCAAGAGCATCCCGAATTTTCGCGTGTGGAAATCGCCGGTGATTTCCGGCGCGGTTGCGAACTTGTTGCCGACCTCGCGCTGGTCGCGCTGGGCAAGAAGCGGACCGCAATCGAGCAGTCCACGCTCAGGCTTGTCGTCACGGACAAGAAGCACTTTGGCGCGAGCCTTCTCGAAGCTACGGGTTCGGCGGCCCATCTTGAGCAGTTGAAGATATACGCGGTCGCGAGAGGATTTGCCCTCAAACCCGACGGGCTCTACCGCGGGAGAAGGCTGATCGCATCAGCGACAGAGGAGGAAATCTACGGTGCGTTGGACCTGCAGTTCATCGAACCTGAACTGCGCGAAGGCAGGGACGAGATTGGGCGGGCAGCGAGGCGGCAGCTCCCTACCCTCGTCCGGGACGAAGATCTGCATGGTATCCTGCATTCTCACACGACCGCATCCGATGGTACCGAGACGCTTGAGGCAATGGCTGAAGCGACGCGCAAGCGCGGGTTCGACTACTTTGGTGTCGCCGACCATTCGCAGTCTGCCCACTACGCGGGCGGCCTCACACTGCAGGAGATTGCCGAGCAGCACCGTGAAGCGGATCGTCTGAACAAGAGGTATGGCGGAAAATTCCGTGTCCTGAAGGGCATTGAGGCCGACATCCTGGCTGACGGCTCGCTTGATTATCCGGACCACGTCTTGAAGCAGTTCGATTTCGTTGTCGCGAGCGTGCACAGCCGCTTCAAGTTGCCGAAGAAAGAACAGTCGGACCGTATCATTGAGGCAATCGCGAACCCCCTGACGACAATCATCGGGCACATGACCGGTCGCCAATTGTTGCGTCGTCCCGGCTACGAGCTCGACGTCGACAAGGTCCTCAGAGCGTGCGCGAAATATGGTGTCGCTGTCGAAATCAACGCGCATCCCTGGCGTCTCGATCTCGACTGGCGCTGGCATCAGAAGGCCCTCGACTACGGCTGCATCTTCAGCATCAATCCGGACGCCCATTCAATCCGCGAACTCGACCACATGCATTGGGGCGTCGAAATGGCCCGCAAGGGAGGTGTCCCCAGAGACCGGGTTCTCAATGCCATGGGTTTGACGGCTCTGCTTGCGCATCTTTCAAAGCGCAAGTCCGCCCGCAACGGCGGCAACCGTCACTCGCCTGCGAAGAGCCCTAGAGCCGCGTAACGAGCCGCGGTCTAGCACGAGTCGCTGCCTGGAACGCGATCCGCGGCCGGGCTCCATGCCGGAAACAGATCCGCGACCCTCACCCCGACGTAGCATCAGGTTCTGCATGAGCCTTCAGTCTAAGCCGGTAGGACATGGACCCACTCCCGGAACGTAGGGCCTTTGTTTTCGTTGGTAGAAATGACGTTGGCAGATCCGACGGTCAATCAACCAAGGCAACAGGAGGAATTTCACATGGTCCGCAAGATACTGGCTACGGTGGCCACGGCTGCTCTCATGTCGACGGTGCTGTGCACCGCCGGTGCTTACGCCGCAAATACCGCCAAACCCGGTGCCCAGACGGAGGTCGTTGCTCCGGTCACGGATGGCAGGCTCGTTTCCAAGATCATGGGAGCCGCGGTCTACGACAGCACCGCAGATGACGCGACGAAGATCGGCGATGTTAATGACATCGTCCTCGACAAGAACGGGAACGCCAAACTCGTCGTCATTGGCGTCGGGGTTTCCTCGGCGTGGGCGAAAAGAATGTCGCCTACGATTTCAACAAGCTTGAATGGATCAACAAGAACGGCGATCGCTGGCTGGTCGCAAAGACGACCAAAGATGAGCTTAATGCTCAGCCCAATTTCGATACGACGGCCTACGATCCTGCGGCAGCCTCGACGACCCAGCCGACCAAAAGCACGGCGGACACTCAAGCGACAACTGCCAAAACCGATACGACTGCGACGGCCTCGATCGACAAGTCGAGCTTGACCGAAATGCCCTCAGACAAAATCAGCGCGGCAAATCTGATCGGAACCAACGTTTATGGCGCAGATGATGCGAAGGTCGGCGAGATCGGCGACGTGATCCTGACAGGCGACAACAAGGTCGACTCGATAATTGTTGATGTAGGCGGCTTCCTGGGCATTGGCGAAAAGAAGGTCGCCGTCGGCATGGAGAACCTCAAGTTCTTGACCGACAAGAACGGCAATCGCTACCTCTATACGGACTTCAGCAAGGACCAGTTGGAGGCGCAAACTGCCTACGACAAGGCCACTTACGCCCAAAACCGCGATAAGCAACGGATAATCATCAACAAGTAAAGAACTACCGAAGCGCGCGTCGTCCACGGCGGGCGCTTTGGTCATCCGGTGACAGAAGCGGGCCTTGAAATTAGCCGACGAGGTTCGCCATAGCTCTGCAGATATCAGCGACCTCGTCCTGTCTGATGTCCCTCGCGTGTCGAAAGAGACGCGGTTAGAGGGGCTGGCCTGACCTCGCAGATCAGTCTTCTCCTGATATCCGCAGCATAGCGGTGACTAAGATGTATCTCATCCAAATCCTGTTGCCTCGCTCAGACAACCAGGGCCAACTGTACCCCCGAAGAGATTTCGACCGTTTGAAAGAGGAACTGGCGGCTCGCTTCGATGGCGTGACTGCCTATCTCCAGGCGCCTGCGGAGGGTCTTTGGAAGGACCGCGGAAAAACAGACAGCGACGATATCGTCATCTTCGAGGTGATGACGCCAAGCATGGATGTTTCAGATTGGCGGCGCCGACAGGGCGACCTGGAGCACCTCTTTCGGCAGGAAAATATTGTGGTCCGCTACTGGACGATAACACTTCTTTGAAGCTCAGACTCGCTGGCCGCTCCGGAACAAGACTGAGGCATTCAGCTTGCGAGACGATAGGCCTGGTCGCACCTGGCACCGACGCTCAATGTCATCGTCAAGACGCATGATCGGCATCATCCAGATCGCACTGCCATTGTATCAATGACGACCGGCGCCTCCACCGACACGGTCGTCTCCCACGATCGCGGCTCGGATAGGTCGCACCACGGGCAAAGGCATCTCGGGCAACCTTTCTCGCTATTACCCTGCCCCCCTGCTTTATCTTGTGGTCGTCCTGCTATTTTCCGCCAATGTGATCAACATTGGTGCCGACTTAAGCGCGATGGCTGATGCGCTCAACCTTCTGATCGGAGGGCCTAGCTCGGTCTATGTCCTGGGGTTTGCGCTGGTCAGCGTGGCGGCAATCGTGTTCCTCAAATACAGCCGTTACGTGAAAATCCTTAAATGGACCACGCTTAGCCTGTTCGCCTATGTCGTGGCGATGTTCGCTGCAAACGTTCCGTGGCGCGAAGCGGCAAATGGGGTGTTGATTCCGCACGTCGAATGGAACGGCACGTTCTTCACGACGCTGCTTGCCATCTTGGGCACAACCATTTCTCCCTACCTGTTTTTCTGGCAGGCTTCGCAAGAGGTCGAGGAGGAAAAGCTCGATCCTTCCGCCAAGCCCCTGAAATGGGCACCGTGGCAGGCTCGAAAAGCGTTCGGGCGGATTCGCGCTGACACACTGGTTGGGATGGCCCTGTCCAACCTTATTGCCATCGCCATCATCTTCACCACTGCTGCGACGCTCAACAAGGCAGGGGTAACCGATATCTCCTCTTCCACGGACGCGGCGAAGGCATTGGAACCGGTGGCCGGCAAATTCGCCTTCATCATCTTTGCGGCCGGAATCATCGGTACCGGGTTACTGGCCGTTCCGGTGCTCGCGGGATCGGCCGCCTTCGCAGTCGGCGAGGCCCTACACTGGAAGGTTGGCCTGGCCCGTGAACCGAAGGAGGCAGTGGCTTTCTATGGGACGCTTACCATAGCCGCGGCTCTTGGCACCGGCATCATGTTCACGCCAATCGACCCGATCAAGGCGCTTTATTGGAGCGCCGTAATCAACGGCATCTGCGCGGTGCCGGTGATGGTCGTAATGATGCTTATGGCTGGCCGGGCCGACATAATGGGAGACTTCCCCATACGAGGGTGGCTCCGTTCCCTGGGGTGGCTCTCGACCGTAGCCATGACGCTATGCGTCGTTGGTTTGGCGGCTCAGTGGCTACTGTGACCGCTTTCGAATTCCGGGAGCGGTGGATGAGCAAGCCGATAGAGAAACGGCCTGTCAGCTATGACGCTGAGGTCTGGGCAAAAAAATATGGCCCGACGCTCAAGCAGGCCAAGACGATCATCAGTTCAAACGGCTGTGACGTTGGCGCTGCCGCATTCATTCGCGTTTGGTAATGAGGGGCATTAGATCGCCAGCCCGCCGACGGCCGACACCTGGTGGCGTGCCTTGAGGTATCTCACTTCATGGAGTAGCGAATTCCAATAGGTGCCGATCAGCACCATACTGGTCGCCGCTCGCATAGAAGGCACAAGGCCGCGTTTGACCTTGACGCACAAGCCGACGGCATTCGTTCCGGCGACTTCGCCACACC
Organism: Mesorhizobium sp. M4B.F.Ca.ET.058.02.1.1; assembly: GCF_003952505.1. Taxonomy (NCBI): domain Bacteria; kingdom Pseudomonadati; phylum Pseudomonadota; class Alphaproteobacteria; order Hyphomicrobiales; family Phyllobacteriaceae; genus Mesorhizobium; species Mesorhizobium sp. M4B.F.Ca.ET.058.02.1.1. Next base: position 2,909,940 of record NZ_CP034450.1, read on the forward strand.
CGAGGCGAAATTCCTGCGCGGCTGGCCTGCTGCTGGCGGCCGGAACTGGCGGTCACGCCACGCGTTCTCCAAAGATCTTTCGGCAATGAAGATTGGGAGCGCGCTATGGGCCTGTTTACGAAGGACATCAAGACAATGGACGATCTGTTCCTGCACGTTTTGCAGGACATCTACTATGCTGAAAAACAGATTCTGAAGGCGCTCCCCGATATGGTTGAAAAGGCCACCAACCGGGATTTGACGGCGGCTTTCAAAGCCCACCTCGCCGAGACGCAAAAGCACGTCCAACGGCTGGAGCAAGCCTTCGAGCTTATCGGTGAAAACCCGAAGGGGACGACCTGCCCGGCGATCGATGGCATCATCAAGGAAGCCAACGGGATCGCAGGCGAGGTTGCCGAGAAGAAAGTGCTCGACGCCGCCCTGATTGCCGCCGCACAGGCCGTCGAGCATTATGAGATTGCCCGCTACGGAACTCTGATTGCGTGGGCTCAGCAGAGCGGCAACGAAGCCGTCGCCCGACTTCTCACTGCGACCCTCAACGAGGAAAAGGCGGCCGACAAGAAGCTCACCACCATCGCCGAACGGAAAGTCAACGAGAAGGCGTCGACTTGATCGATGCGCTTGGGGACGCTTGCATGAACGCGCGCGCTGAACTCACCCGATCCCTTTGGATGAAGGTCGACGTCTATCCCGATGCGCCGAAATTCTCGGGCAAGAAGAGCTGTGACACGGTCATCATAGGAGCGGGGATCGCCGGACTGTCGATCGCTCACGAACTGGCCAACATCGGCCAGAAGGTCATCGTCATCGATCGCGGAACGATCGCCGGCGGTATGACATCGCGAACCACGGCGCATCTGGCGCCGATCTGTGACGATGGGCTCAGCGCGTTGATCAACCTGCGGGGTGAAGACGTTGCAAGGCTGTTCCAGCAAAGTCAGGAGGCCGCGGTCGCCCGCATCGAGGAAAACGTCTCGGAGTTACGGATCGACTGCAATTTTCGCAGGTTGGACGCGTTTCTGTTTCCGGCGATGGGTATCGACCCCAAGGACGCCCGCGATCAACGCCAGCAAGAATTCGATGCGGCACGAAAGGTCGGGGCCGCTGTCGAACTGGTAACTGGCTTGCCGCTCAAGGGCTTCGAGGAGGCGCCGGTCCTGTGCTACCCCAACCAGGCGACTTTCCATCCGTTGAGATATCTGCGTGGGCTTGCGGGATCGATCCGCGAAAGCGGCTCCCTCATTTTCGCCGACAGCGCCGCGACCTCCGTCGAGGAACTGCCCGAGGACGGCGTGCGAGTCTCCACCGAGAACAGCGGCGTGATTGAAGCGGGATCGGCCGTCGTCGCCACGAACTCGCCGATCAACGATCGCTTTCAGCTGCACACCAAGATGTCGCCCTACCGGACCTACGCGATTGCTTTCACATTGCCGAAGGGTGCGCTCCCCGATGCGTTGTTCTGGGACACGGGCGATCCTTACCACTACGTCCGAATGAATCCCGGTCCCGGCTCGGTTGACCATCTGATCGCAGGCGGAGCCGACCACAAATCCGGCGAATCCGACGACGGCGACATTCGTTTCGAGGCAATCGAGGCCTGGATAAGAGCGCTCGTGCCAAGCTTGGGCAAAGAGGTCACGCGCTGGTCGGGGCAGGTTCTGGACACCATCGACTATTGCGCCTTCATCGGCCTCAATCCCGGCAGCAAGTCGGTCTATGTCGTCACCGGCGATTCCGGCCAGGGAATAACGCATGGCGCGCTGTCCGGCTTGCTGGTGAAGGATATGATTTCGGGCAAGGAGAACCCGTGGGCCGAGGTCTACGACCCGTCGCGCAACACACCCTCCGGAGTGATCAACTATGTTCGTGAAAACCTGTCCGCGGTCAAAAATCTCGCCGGCTATTTGCTTCCGGGTGACTTGAAGTCACTGGCCGAGCTTGCCCCTGGCCAAGGCGGGGTCCTGCGGGACGGACTGCGCAAGATCGCAGCCTGCCGCGATATGGCTGGAAAGCTCTATCTGAATTCCGCCGTCTGCACGCATTCTGGATGCGAGGTGGCCTGGAATTCCACCGAGCAGTGCTGGGACTGCTGCTGTCATGGCTCCCACTTTGCTCCCGACGGCACCGTGCTCAACGGGCCGGCCGTTGGTCGTCTCAACCCCGTGGACGCACCGGCGGGAGGAACATGATGCCCATACTCGAGCCCGGCAAAATATTCGTCGAGAAGATCACCGGCTGGCAACGACCCTCAAGCGACGAGCTCGGTCGGCTGGTGCGCCAGCGCAAGGCCAATGCATTCCGCTTCGAGGACGACGGCATCATCCCCAATCATCCCCACTGGCCGTTGGTCGTCTATCGCGGCGTCGTAAAACTGCCTGCCGAATTCGATCCGGCTGCAATCTTCGAGGAGCTCTTCGAGCGCAACAACTGGAAGGGGTCCTGGCGAAACGGCATCTACGATTATGCGCATTACCATTCCCGCATACATGAGGTTCTTGGGGTCGCTCGCGGATCGGCAAAGGTGCAGTTCGGAGGCAAGCGCGGCCGCACGCTCACCATCAAGGCGGCAGACGTCGCTATTTTGCCAGCAGGCACTGGTCACCAGTGCCTCGCGGCGAGCGAAGACTTTCTCGTGGTTGGCGCCTACCCGCCCAACGGCACATACGATGAATGTTCTAGGAGCGAGGACCATGCCCACGCCGTCAAGACCATTTTCAAGGTCGCTAAACCGCGACAGGATCCCGTCTACGGTCGCAGCGGTCCGCTTTTCGACATCTGGAAAGCATTTCGGTAAGCGCTGAGCGCTTCCGCCCATTTCCTCTGGATGCCTCGATGGCGGGCGGACAAAGGACCGCGCCAATGCACTTCGCCTAAGGAGCAACTGGCTCTGATCGCCGTTAAGACGGACAGAGATTATGCAATGGACATCAACGTTCCCAGGAAAGACATAGGCCTTGACGAGCGACGTAAGCGCCGCAGGCTGCGCCGCGAAAAGCAGCGCGCAGAGAACGTGGGGCGCGCGGAAAAAATGCACCTCGCACGGCTGGCGGGCAAAGGGCCCGGCCGCCATTCGACCGAGTTGGCAAACTCCGCCTATGTCGGCTGCTCCGGATGGTTCTACTGGAAATGGCGCGGAAAGTTCTATCCGGCTGAGATGCCAACCTCCGAATGGTTTACTCATTATGCGCAGCAGTTCGACACCGTCGAAATAAACGCATCCTTCTATTCCTGGCCGACCGTCGCGAATGTGAAAACCTGGCTTCGTCAGCCCGGAACGCGGGCGTTCGTTTACACCATAAAAGTCTGTGAGCTGATCACGCACGTCAAGAGATTCGGGGATACCGAAACCCTGGTAAAAGATTTTGGACTAATCGGCGATATCCTTGGCAAGCGGATGGGCTGCTTTCTCTTCCAGCTTCCGCCAAGCTATCGCTTCACCGAGGAGAGGCTCCGCGCCATTCTGAGCCAGCTCGACCACACGCGACGCAACGTTGTGGAATTTCGTCATGCCAGCTGGTGGAACGAGACCGTCTATTCCGCCTTCCGCGAGAGCGGCACGATATTCTGTTCCTGCAGCGGTCCACGGCTTCCGGACGTTCTGGTTCGCACAGCCAACGATATTTACCTCCGAATGCACGGTCCGGAGCGCTGGTACAGGCACGCCTATTCCGAAGGCGAGTTAGCCGAATGGGCCGAGAGGATCAAGAACAGCGGCGCGCGGAGAGCCTGGGTTTATTTCAACAACGACTATGAAGGCTTTGCGCCCGGCAACGCTTTGACCATGCGCCGGCTGCTTGATCAAACAGGCTTCGATCAAGCTCCGTCCGAAGTGGAATGTTTCCGTGGCGGCTCCGTCATCATAGTATGAGATCCGCGTCCGATGAACCCGCCAACAAAGCGCAGTTCCTGCAAATGCCAGATAAGGCGGTGCGCACGTCCAATCGTTTCGGGCGCTTTCCTACGTTGGCTCGGTTCCCGCTGTTGCTCTGCGTCCGCTCGGTCGGTTCAGCTTTCGAGCACCAGCGATGCTTTCACCAATTCCACTGCTGCAGCACGCCGCTCCGGGCCGGCTGCAGCCTTCAACGATCCTGCCGCGCGCCTGATCCACCGCGAGCGCCAACAACCGTCGATAAAGGCCCAAGCCGATACGCGCGAAAAATGACGGTGGTGTTGGCGGGCGGCAGGTCGAGCCCGTCTCAATGATATTGGCCGCCCTCGCCATAGGCGAAGGCGACCATCGCGTCTTCATTTTCAGCAAAGGAAAAGCCCGCGTCGCCGCGGGCTTACTGATGGCTGCGTATCGGACACTCAGGCTTTGTCGACGAGGTTCTTCACCGCGTCTTTGACCTGACCCTTCGCAACCTGCCCCTTGCCCTTGGTTTCCTGGACTTTGCCCTTGGCCTGTTCTTCGTGGTTGTCCACGGCCTTGCCTACAGCCTGGCGAGCCTTTCCAGCGACTTCGTTGGCCTTGCCTTTAACCTTGTCCGACGTGCTTCCCATGACCAGCTCCTTCTTAATTCAGGCAATCACTCGGTTAAGGAATTTACGCCTCGACAATTGGTTCCACAGCGACTAGCCGCAAGCTACCGGTCGGCTTGAGTGGGAGACCGGCGCTGAAGTTAGACCTCAGCATCGGACGCGCTGACCGAGACGGACGTTGGATGCGCACGGGTCGACCGCAAAGGAGAGAATGCGGCAACAGCCGCATGCCAGCCTTTCGCGGCCGGGCCAAAGCCGCCACTCACCGCTCCCCCTTACCGGCCCTCAGCTACCTGGCTCTGGGACATCAAGTATATGGCGGATGCCCTCGCCCCTCCACTCCGAATCCGATGCCTGGTTATAGCCAGATCGAAATCAGAACGAGGGTCACGCTTTCTGTTCCGCCGCCAGCCGGAGCCAACGGAACCTAATTCACCCGGCCCTGTTTCGGAGTGAGCGGCCGAAGAGGACACACATATGAAATCAAAATCATCGCGGGACATGCCAGGTCCGAAACCCCGTAAGGACAAAGAGCGGATACCCGAGAGGCGGTGAGCAAGACGCCCGACAAAACCAATGATTGGGATCGCGACCTCGTTCATGGCGATGGTGAAAGCGCCGGGATAAAATCCGAGCAGGGCACGAACTCAAAATAATTCGGAGACGGGTACAGCAAGCTGGGTGGAAGTCCCCGCGCGACGCACTGTTTGCCCGCTTTGAGGCCTCGCTGCTCGGGGATAGACGAGCCCCATGATTTTCAGACTTACCTTCCTCGGCACCTCGGCCAGCGTTCCCTCTGCGGATCGCAATCACCCTGCCCTACTTGTGGAGGCAGGCGGCCACCGAATTTTGGTCGACTGCGGAGAAGGCACGCAGCGCCAGTTGCTGCGCAGCGGCGCCGGCTTGCGGCGGCTTCATCGCTTGCTCCTCACGCACGCGCATTTCGACCATATACTTGGGATCCCCGGCCTGTTCTCTACGCTCCGGTTGGGGCAAAGCGAGGAGCTCCTCACCGTCCATGGAGGCCCGGACACCCTCGACGTCGTCGTGCGCATGCTGGCCGGCCTGTGGGGTGAAGGACGAGCGCCGATCCCACTAAGGCTTGAGCCGCTGACGCCCGGTCGGTTTTTCGACGCGGATGAATTCACGATCGACTGCTTTCAGGTTCGCCACCGCGACACGGATAGCTATGGCTTCGTGCTCGAAACGCCCCCGCGCCGCCACCTTCGCGCCGATTACCTGGCGTCTCTGGGCGTGCCAAATGGTCCAATCAGGAAGGAACTGGTGGAAGGCCGGGCTATTACCCTGGCGGATGGCCGAACGGTTGCTTCCGAAGACGTGTTGGGTCCGCTGGAAGCAGGCAAGAAGCTCGTGATCATCGGCGACACAGAGTCCACCGATGGGCTGGCGGAACATGTCCGCGGCGCTGACCTTTTGGTGATCGAGGCCACCTTCCTGGACCGAGATGCGGCCATGGCGCGCGATTACGGACATCTCACGGCTGCGCAGGCGGCATCTCTGGCGACGACGAGCAATGTGAATCAGCTCGTTCTCACGCATATCTCCGGCCGATATGCCGACGAAGAAATCCTCGCGGAGGCCGTGCGGGCATTTCCGAACAGCCGGATTGCGGCTGATCTCGACGTGCTCACCATATAACCGCTACGATGACATTCAGGATAGGCATCATCTCCGACACCCACGGCCTGCTGAGGCCGGAGGCGGAACGACACCTGGCCGGGGTCGACCACATCATCCATGGCGGGGACATTGGCAGTCCTGAAATCATTGCCGCGCTGCAGCAGATCGCACCAGTCACCGCGATAAGAGGAAACGTCGATACAGCTGGGTGGGCTGCGACCTACGCCGACACCGCGTTGGTGCGGCTGGCAGGCCGAACGCTCTACGTCCTCCATGATCTAAAGACGCTGCAGGTCTCACCAGCGGCACTCGGTATCGACATGGTCGTGTCGGGTCACTCCCATGTGCCGAAACTCAAAACCGTTGACGGCGTGCTCTATCTTAATCCGGGCAGCGCCGGTCGCCGTCGTTTCAAGTTGCCGATCACGCTTGCGACGGTTGATATCACGCCTGACGGTCTACAGCCCGTCATTCAGGATCTCAGCAGCAGCTAATGCGCCGGCTCAAGGCGATCGCATGCCAAGCGTGACGGCCTCCGCAAGCCACCATCACCTCAAATTGGCTTCGTGAACCGGCCGAAATGGAGAGTTCGACAATGCCTTTTATGCGACTGACATCGAGGCGCTGACGTAACGTTTGGCGCGAGCAAGTTTTGCGCTCGCAGCCAACGCAAATTGGGCGTATCGTGGCATATCGTCGGTTGCTAATAAATGAGCCGGCGACTGAGAGCGCAAGACTCCCGCATCGGACTGGGCGCGCTCGAACCACAACTACTCGTTGCGCTCACGAGACCATCTGCCTCCGCCGAACCTCTTTTGCCCGGTTCCGCCCAGAATTGTCGTTTGCAATTCGGAAGAGGAGCGTTCCGATGCGGATTATTCAAAATCGTCGCACCTTCCTGGCCGGCGCTACGGCGACCGGCGCCGCAAGTCTCATCGGTGCAACGACTGAGGCCTGGGCCGAGGCGCCCCCGGAAACGGCTAGCGTGCGCCTGGGCCGCTGGGTAGGTGGCGCTTATTGCTGGGGTTCGCTCTATCTCGCCGGAGAATTGCTGCGCGCAGACGGCATAACCGACGTCCGCTACGTCCAAGGAGACACCAAGGTCGACAACACGCTGTGGCTCGGCGGCGGAGTGACGGATTTCGATTTCAACATGCCGACGATGCATATCCGGTCCATCGATGCAGGAGCACCTATCAAGATATTGACCGGCGTGCACATGGGTTGCTGGGAGTTGCGGGCCAGCGACAGAGTCAACGGCGTTGCTGACCTGAAGGGCAAGCGGGTGGGGATTTGGGCCCTGAACGACCACCCACACGTATTCCTTAGCCTGATCGTCAACTACGTTGGGCTGGATCCCGGCCACGACATCGAATGGGTCGTGGGGCCCTCGCCGATGCAGGATTTCATCGACGGCAAGGTCGATGCCTTCCTCGCCGACACCAGCGCGTTCTCGAAGGTCCGTTCCGATAAGATAGGCCACACGATTGTCAGTAACTTGGTCGACCGTCCATGGTCGGAATATTACTGCTGCATGGTCGCAGGCAGGGCGGACTATGTAGAAAAATACCCGCTGGCGACCAAGCGTGTACTGCGAGCCATCCTCAAGGCTGCAGATTTCTGTGCGTCCGACCCGACCTCGGCGGCGCGTGCGCTGGTCGATCGCGGCTTTCTGCCGAGCTACGACCTTGCACTGACGACCCTGCAGAATACCGCGCACGACAAATGGCGGGCCTATGATGCCGAGGATTCGGTCCGCTTCTATGCGCTCCGCATGAAGGAGACGGGCATGATCAAGTCGAGCCCGCAGACAATCCTGGCCGCCGGCACGGATTTCCGTTTCCTCAACGAGCTAAAGCGAGAGCTGAAGATGTGAGCATCTGACACGGGTCAGCGTTCTCGGTGTCACACTGGCCAGTATTTGGAAGGGAGGTTCCCATGCGTACCCAATGCGCCGGACGGTTCAGCCGACGGAGGCTCCTGCGTGGGATAACGCTGGCGGGGACAGCGGGGCTTCTGGGCTGGCACCCCAGACGAGCCGCTGCCGAGCCACCACCTGAGACGACGCGGATCCGGCTCATCCGGATTCCTAGCATCTGCCAGGCCCCCCAGTATGTAGCCGAAGAACTGCTGCGAAGCGAAGGGTTCACCGAGGTGCACTACCTCCAAAAGAGGGGGACCGCAGACATCGCGCCGGCTCTCGCCTCCGGTGAAGCCGACCTCAGTGCGCATTTCGCCGCCCCGCTCCTTCTCCACCTGGAGGCTGGGGATCCGATCGTCATCCTGGCTGGTCTCCACGTCGGCTGCTTTGAGCTGTTCGGGACCGATCGCGTCCAAGCAATCCGCGACCTCAAGGGGAAGACCGTGGCTGTGCCGTCGCTGGATTCCAGCCGATACGTCTTCCTCGCCAGTATGACGGCTTATGTGGGCCTGGACCTCCATACGGACATACACTTCGTCACGCATCCGGGCCCCGAGTCCATCCGGCTCCTAAGTGAGGGGAAGATCGACGCCTATCTGGGCTTTCCCCCGAACCGCAGGAGATGCGGGAGCAGCAGATCGGCCATGTAGTGATTAGCAGCACCGTGGACCGGCCCTGGTCGCAATACTTCTGCTGCATGCTGGCGGGGAACCGGGAGTTCGTCCGCACGAATCCGGTGGCCACCAAACGCGCCCTCCGCGCCATCTTGAAAGCGGCGGATTTCTGCACCAGCGAGCCCGAGCAGTCCGCCCAGTTCTTGGTGGAGCAGGGCTATACTAAGCGCTATGACCATGCCCTCCAGGTCATCAAGGCGATCCCCTACGGTTGGCGTGAGTATAGCGCTGAGGACACCCTGCGCTTCTACGCCTTGCGCCTCCGCGAGGTCGGGATGCTCAAGAGCACCCCCCAAAAGCTCTTGGCCCAAGGCACCGACTGGCGTTTCTTCAACGAACTGAAGCACGAGCTGAAGACCTGACTAGGCAGCGAGCCCCGTGCCATTTTCAACGCGAGGAAGAACCCCATGCAAATCATCCAGAACCGTCGCCACTTCATGGCCGGTGCTGCGGCAGCAGGCGCTGCAGGTCTCATCGGCGCAACGACTGACGCTTGGGCCGAGGCACCCCCTGAAACGACCTCCGTTCGCTTGCCGCGGTGGATCGATGGTGCCTATTGCTGGGCAGGGATGTACCTGGCCGGAGAGCTCCTCAAAGCGGAGGGCTTCACCGACGTCCGCTACGTGCAGGGGGATGAGAAAGTCGATCAGGCGGTGTGGATTGCGCGCGGCGACACGGATTTCAGCATGAACTACGCGCCGGTCCATGTCGCGTCGATCGACGTCGGCGTGCCAATCAAGGTGCTTGGCGGTCTGCACTCCGGGTGTCTCGAGCTGATCGCCAACGACAACATCCAAGGCATCCCGGATCTCAAGGGCAAGCGGGTGGGCATGCATGACATCGATGCGCCGTCGCGCGTGCTGGTTGCCCTGATGGCCGCCTATATCGGACTGGATCCCGACAACGACTTCGAATGGGTCGAGGAAAGCAAGCCGGTGGAAGCCTTCGCCGACGGAAAGTTCGATGCATACCTCTTCACGCCGCCGGAGACGCAGCAACTGCGTGCCAAGAAAATCGGCCACACGATCCTCAACACAACCATCGACCGCCCGTGGTCACAGCACTTCTGCTGCATGACCTCGGCCGCTGCGGACTACGTGAACAAGTACCCGGTGGCGACCAAGCGCGTGCTCAGGGCGATCGTCAAGGGCGCCGACCTCTGCGCGTCGGATCCCGCATGGAGTGCAGGGCAGATGGTCGAGCGAGGTTTCGTCGACAGCTACGAATACGCGCTGCAAACGCTGAGCGACACGCGGTACGACGTCTGGCGGGACTACGACGCCGAAGCCTCGATGCGCTTCTACGCGCTGCGCATGCAGGAGACGGGCATGATCAAATCGAGCCCACAGCAGATCATCGCCAGCGGCACCGACTGGCGTTTCCTTAAGGAGCTCAAGCGCGAGATGAAGACATGAGCCGCTGGCCGACGCGCGCGTTGTTGCTCCTCGCCCTCGTCGCTGCGCCTGCGCATACCTCTGCGCACGACGCGTCAGCGCACGCGGGGGACAGCGAGCGCCTGCCCATGATGGGCACTGCACCGGATTTCACGCTGATATCGCAGGACCACAAGCCGGTGTCGCTGCGCGACTTCCGCGGCAAGGTGGTCGCCATTGCATTCATCTATACGTACTGTACCGAGGTCTGCCCGATGCTGACCGCCCATATGGCCAGCGTGCAGGAGAAGCTGGGCTCTACGTTCGGATCGAAGATCGACTTCGTTTCGATCACTGTCGACCCGGAGCGCGATACCCCCGATGTCTTGAAGGAATATGCGCACAATTTTGGCGCCGATCTGAAGGGCTGGTCGTTTCTTACCGGCGACCCGGCGATTGTCCATGAGGTTGGACGGAAATATGGGGTCATCGCGAAGAAGGTGGCGAACGGAGATGTCGACCATACCTTGTTGACGTCGCTCGTAGACCCGAATGGCATCTTGCGAGTACAGTATCTTGGCGTCCGGTTCGACTTGGAGGAGTTCCGGGATGACCTTGTCAGCCTCTTGGACGAATCCAAATAGCATAACGAACCGGCTCGTTGGCTGGGTTGCCCGGCTGCCGGCGCGCGTCCAGACCAAGCTCTTGATCGCATTCCTGTCGATCGTCGGCCTGCTGATCGTGCTCGGGGCCGTCGGGTTGCAGGTGCTGAGTGGGGTCAACGATCAGACCAACGAGCTGATCAAGCTGCAGCGCAGGATCGCAGCCTACCGCCAGGTACAGCACGATACGACCACCCAGCTCTATGGCATCTCCACCGCCCTGTTGCTTCAGGACGACCGGATGCTGGACGCGGCGCTGCGCCAGCTCAATCAGTTCGGCTACGACCTCGACCGCATGGAGTTCGTCGCCAAAGCCGAGGTGGAAGTGCTTGGCCAAGTCAGGCAAGAGTACGAACGAGTGACGGCCGGGGTGACGCACGTGGTAGAACTCGTCCGCGCCGGCCGTACTGAGGAGGCGCGCAAGGTTCAGCTTGATGAAATCATACCGTCGGCTGATCGCCTCGAGCGGCTGACAAACCAGCTGGTCAACATGGCCGAAGCCGACATGTTGGCGGCCATCGAAACGACCGAGAGTGCGTACGGCACGTCCAGACTGATCGTGGTTTCGTTTGCCGTGGGCAGTATCCTTTTGGCGTTGGGCCTCGGTTACATCATCTCCTGGTCGTTGATCGAACCGGTCAAGAAAATCGAAGCGCGTCTCAGCCAGATAGCGGCCGGCGACTTCGCCCAACAGGTTGCCGTCGCCAATCGCGACGAACTTGGAGTGCTCGCCGCTAACCTCAACCAGACCTCCGACCAGCTGGGGCGCCTGTATCAGGAGATCGAGACGCGCACCCAGCAGCTCGACGAGGCGCTTCAGCAGCAGACGGCCACTGCAGACGTCCTGAAGGTCATCAGCCGCTCTACCTTCGATCTGCAGGTCGTGCTCGATACGTTGGTGGAATCGGCTGTCAGGCTCAGCCGTGCCGACAAGGGTGGTATCGTGCAGTTGCTTGATGGCGAGTTCCGCTATGTGTCGACCCATGGCTACCCGCCCAGCTTCCGTGCTTATGTGGAGGCCAATCCAGTTCCGGCACTTGCCGCAGGCCGAGGCTCCGCCGTAGGGCGCGTAGTCGAAGAACGGCGGATCGTGCAAATCGAAGACGTGATCACTGATCCGGAATACCGCGTTGCGTTGATCGCTGAGGCAGGCGGGTTTCGCACCGTCCTCGCTGCCCCGCTCATGCGGGAAGGTGATCTCGTTGGTGTATTCGTCATGACGAGGGTTGAGCAGCATCCTTTCAATCCCAAGGAGATCGCGCTCGTCGAGACATTTGCCGACCAAGCCGTGATCGCCATCGAGAATGCGCGGCTCTTCGAGGCGGTGCAGTCACGCACGCGCGAGCTTGCCGCGTCTGTTGGTGAACTCGAGGCGCTTGGTGAGGTGAGCAAGGCGGTCAATTCGACGCTGGATCTCGACACGGTGCTGAAAACGATCGTCGCCAAAGCGGTCCAGTTGTCGGAGACGGATGCTGGCACGATCTACGTGTTCAGCAGCACGCGGCAGCAATTCCGTCCGCGCGCAAACTTCGGTATGAGCGATGAGCTTATCGCCGCAGTCTCACACCAGACGATCGGGCTGGCCGATATGGGGATCGGCGACGCGCCCGGACGGTGCATGCCGGTACAGTTTCCCGACCTCAGCAAGGAAACCTCCTCCTTCCTTGTGAGAAAGACGATCGTCGACGCCGGATATCGCGGTATCCTGATCGTTCCGCTGCTGAGGCCCAACAAGATCGTTGGTGCACTGGTCGTCAGGCGCCACAAGCCAGGTGCCTTCCATGAGCAAGTTGTCCACCTGATGGAGACCTTCGCAGCCCAATCGGTGCTCGCGATCCAGAATGCCAAGCTGTTCCGCGACATTGAGGAGAAAGGCCAGGAGCTGGAGGCAGCCAGCCGCCACAAGTCCCAATTCCTGGCGAATATGAGCCACGAGCTCAGGACACCGCTCAATTCAGTTCTGGGCTTCACAGAACTGCTGGTCGACGGCATCTACGGAGAACTCCCCGACAAGGCAAAGACGACCGTCGCGCGCGTGCAGGCAAACGGCCGTCACCTCCTCGGGCTCATCAACGACGTACTCGACCTTTCCAAGATCGAAGCCGGCCAGCTCACGCTGGCGATCGAGGACTACTCCGTCGCGCAGATTGTTCGCTCGACCGTTACGGCTGTCGAGCCGCTGGCACGAGCGAAGCGTCTTGAGCTTTCAACGACTGTTGCCGAGAACCTTCCAATCGGCCGCGGGGACGAACGCCGTTTAACGCAGGTTCTGTTGAATCTTGCAGGCAATGCCGTGAAGTTCACCGAAACGGGTGCGGTCGACATTCTTGCCGATGTGGTCGACGGGCACTTCGAGATCACCGTCCGAGACACCGGTCCCGGCATCGCGTCCAAGGACCAGGCCCTCATCTTCGAAGAATTCCAGCAGGTCGACAACAGCAGCACCAGGCAGAAGGGTGGCACAGGTCTTGGCCTGGCGATCTCGAAGCGCATCGCCGAAATGCATGGCGGAACCATAGACGTCGAGTCCGTGATCGGGTCAGGGTCGACATTCCGTCTGAAAATACCGATCCGGATGAATGAGGACGCGAGGGCCGCATGAGCAAACGAATCCTGATGGTGGAAGACACCGAGGACAACCGCCAGATCATCCGCGATCTCATTGCCACCACCGAATACGAACTGATCGAGGCGACGGACGGCGCAGCCGGCATCGCTGCGGCGGGAGCGCACAGGCCAGACCTGATCCTTATGGACATCCAGCTCCCGGTGATCGACGGGTATGAAGCGACCCGCCGCATCAAGGCCGACCCGGCGCTCCGGCACATTCCGATCATCGCCGTCACATCCTACGCGTTGTCGGGCGACGAGGCGAAAGCCCTTGCTGCTGGGTGCGATGGTTACATTGCCAAGCCATTCAGTCCGCGCCAGCTGCTTTCCGAGATTCGCGGGTTCCTTTCTTGAGGGAGGCAGCGCCTTGCACGATCCGCCTCGCATTCTCGCGGTCGACGATACTCCGGAAAACCTTGAGATCCTGCGCATGCGCCTCGAGGCGAATGGTTACGAAGTTGCAACCGCCGCCGATGGTGAAGAGGGGCTTGCGAAAGCCCGCGAACTCACGCCTGATCTGATCCTGCTCGACATCATGATGCCGAAGCTCGACGGCATCAGTGTGGTCCGCATGCTCAAGCACGATCAATCGCTGCGATCGATCCCCGTTGTTCTTGTCACCGCGAAGGCCGATACGCGCGACCTAGTCGAGGGGCTGGACGCTGGTGGCGACGACTATCTGACAAAGCCCTTCGAGCACAGGGCGCTGCTAGCGCGGGTGCGCTCGATGTTGCGCCAGAAGGCGCTTCACGACATTGTCGCGAGCCAGGCCAAACGCCTTGAGCACCAAGCCGCGCAACTTTCCGACTGGAACCGCTCGCTCGAGCAAACCGTGGCTGAGCAGGTGACGGAACTCGAGCGAATGGCGCGGCTCAGGCGGTTCCTGCCCGAACAGGTCGCCGACCTCATCGTTGCGGCGGGCAATGGAGATGCGCTCTTGCAGAGCCACCGCCGCGAGGTGACGGTTGTGTTTTGCGATTTGCGCGGCTTTACGGCCTTCGCAGAGACCGCCGAACCCGAAGAAGTAATGACAGTTCTGGCGGAGTATCATTCCTGTCTTGGCGAACAAATTGTCCGCCACGAGGGGACTCTTGAGCGGTTCGTGGGCGACGGTATCGTCGTGGTTTTCAACGATCCGCTGCCATGTGCCGACCACAGCGAGAGAGCTGTCTCAATGGCTGCCGCAATGCGCGACGCGATTGACGAGCATTCAGAGCGATGGCGCAAGCGGGACTATTTGCTTGGCTTTGGGATCGGCATTGCCAGAGGCCACGCAACCATCGGGCGCATCGGTTTTGATCAGCGCTCGGACTATGCCGTCATCGGCACTGTGTCGAACCATGCCGCCCGTTTATGCGAGGAGGCCAAATCGCGCCAGATTCTTGTTAGCCAACGGGTCGTCGGAGCTGTTGAGTCGCTGGTCGAATCCGTTCCTGTTGGCGAACTGACGCTGAAGGGCTTTCGCCGCCCGATGCCTGCCTATGAAATCGTGCGGTGGATCGGTCGGCCAAGCTAGTAGGCGCCCTCCGCCTCTTTCGGACGATGCGTCGCGTCGAACCACCGGCACAAAAGCAGCCCAACCATTGACCGATCTCGAAATCGCCGCAACAGGCAGAAAGTGGTCGTTCCGCGAGTGGCAACCAATGGCAGCCTAAATTAGAGGCGCAAACGAGCCTCCTCACCTGTACACGCCGATGTCTGCTTTTGTGATGCGGTTACGACCTCTCAACACGACCGCGATGAGGCGCGCCGCTAGCGCCGGTGGCCGCCAGACGGAACCACACAAATGCGGTGTTTTCGACCCCGCATTTGTAGTACTTTTTGCCCTCGCTAGATCTGGCTTCTCGCCGAAAGCGGTTCGAGGTTGAGGGCAATGCTTAGAGTCGTAGACAATCCCTTGACCGTTCTGTCGAACCGGGAGCGGATGATAGCGGCAAAGTTCGCTCAGGGGATGACATATCGTGAAATCGGCGAGATGTTCTTCATAGCGCCGGCCACGGTTCGGACCCATCTGTCGGCGATCTATCGGAAACTCGACGTTCGCTGCAAAGTGGCGCTCGCTGCGTTGCTTGCGGATCGCCGCCTCCAAGGACTCGACCAGTCACCATTCGAACGCCCTTCGACAGACCGGTGGGGGCCGCCTGTCGTCGCAGTTCTCCCGTTTGACAACCTCGGTGGAGAAGAACGGTGGACGCGTATCGCGGAAGGGTTGTCGGCGGACATCATCGTTGATCTCGCCCGTTACCCCGACTTGGGCGTGATAGCCCGCCAGACAATGCTCTCATACAAGGAGCGGCGCGATGATGTTCGATCCATCGGACGAGAGTTGAGTGCCGACTATGTGATGGAAGGAACCGTGCAAGCGGAGGGCCAGCGGGTACGCATCTGGGTGCAACTCGTCGACTCCCGCACAGGGGTCGATGTTTGGACAGCGCGTTATGATCGGTTTGCAGAAAACCTGTTTGCGATGCTGGACAGCGTGACCGAAAACGTCATCAATGTTCTTGCTACTTGCCACGGTCAACTCGCCAACCTGCGACGCGATGCAGTGCGTCGGAGGCCACCAACAAGTTTGCAAGCCTATGATTGCTACCTGCTTGGCCTTGAGCAGAAGCACCTTTTCACCCGAGCTTCGAACAAGGAAGGGATACGGCTACTGACGCGTGCAGTCGAGCTTGATCCGGGTCTTGCAAGAGCCTGGACCGCGCTGGCTCTTGCGCATGCTGTGGACGCTTGCAACGGGTTTTCCGATGATGTTTCTGTCTCGATTGAGAGCTGGAGCGCATGTGTCAAGCAAGCTTTGGCCCTCGATCCGGCCGATATTTACGCAAGAATAATGCTCGCTGATCTTCGGGCTTTGCAGGGCGACATCGACGCTGCTGTCGAAGAACATGACCGAGTGTTGGCGTCGTCCCCAAATAACGCTGACATACTTGCCTTGCTTGCAGGAAGCTTGGCTCTGGTTGGGAGCGATGCCAAGCATGGCTACGAATTGGCCAAGCGAGCGATCCGGCTAAATCCTAATGTTCCGTGGTACTTTGGAATGTTGGGGCGCTGCTGCTTTGTCCTTGGCCTGTACCGGGAATCGTTGGTTGGGCTGCGTCGGTCCCCGTCCGACTCGCCTGCCACGCTTCTGTTCTTTGCAATGGCTCATGCGATGCTTGGTGAAACCATGCGGGCCACCAAGATGGCTGCGCGACTGAAGGACGAGTTCCCGAGCTTCACTCCCGAATTGTTCATCAACACGTACCCGGTCACCAATCCAGCGGCCATTGCCGCAATCAGAGAGGGCTCTCGGCGTGCGGGTCTATCGTAACTTCTTTCCGTTTCTGAGGCCGGCAGCTTTCCTGAGCCAGCAGCCTTAGCACAAGCGGCGAATGACCGCTCAAAGGCGCGAAGTTGCCCTCCACAATATGGGGCCGGAGCGTCGATGTCCGATGGTGGGGATGCCCGAGCACCACAATGCTGCGCAATGACGTTAGATCACGGCTCTCATCCACGCCAGGAAAGGGCTCCACCACCCCGTCGGACCGTGCTGCATCCAGACGACATAAAAGCTGTAGCCCGGCAGAGACATTGGATGCGCCTTGGTGAGGGAGCCGTTTTCCAGTTCGCGGCCGACCACGACACTTAAAATCGCAATGGCTAGCCCGGCGACAACCGCTTCGATCGCATGCAGTTCCTCGCAAAAGTTCAAATCCCAGGCTTGTCCGGGGATCGGCTAGCACTAGCTCGTTGAACGGGTAGCTTCTGGGCTCGGCATGGTGTCCGTAAGTTTGCGAGCGGCCAAAAACATTATCGTGTACGCGGTTTTCCGCCGGTCCCAACCCGCAGCCGCGGTTCTGTCCAACAAATCGTCTAGAACCGGGTCGAGCGCGACCTTCAGTTCCGCTTCGTAGTTCAGATCGGTGGCCGCGTGTGACGGCGGCGGAATCACGTTGAAGTTCGTCACGTTCATGGCTCTATCCATTTGTCAGGTGCCCGCGCCTCATGGGCGCGGACACCGCCGTTTCTCGTCAGAAATCCATGCCGCCACTCGGCATTGCCGGCACCGCGGGTTCCTTCTTCGGCTTCTCGGCAACCATCGCTTCCGTCGTCACCAACAGGCCGGCAACCGATGCCGCATCCTGAAGTGCGGTCCGCACCACCTTCACCGGATCGATGACGCCCTCGTTGTAGAGGTCGCCAAACGCGTTGGTCTGTGCGTTCCAGCCCCAGCCGAATTCCGGCCTCTCGCGTAGCTTGCCTACGATGATCGATCCTTCCGCGCCGGCATTCTCGGCGATCTGTCGCACGGGCGCTTCGATCGCGCGGCGCACGATCTCGACACCGTGCTTCTGGTCCTCATTCTCGGCCTGAACCCTGTCCAGTGCCTTGGCCGCACGCAGAAGCGCCACGCCGCCACCCGGTAATACGCCTTCCTCGACCGCAGCGCGCGTCGCATGCATGGCATCGTCTACGCGGTCCTTGCGCTCCTTGACCTCGACCTCGGTCGAGCCGCCGACCCGGATGACGGCGACACCGCCGGCGAGCTTGGCTAGCCGCTCCTGCAGCTTTTCCTTATCGTAATTGGAGGTCGTCTCCTCAATCTGCGCCTTGATCTGGCTAGCGCGGCTCTGGATTTCGCTCTTCGAGCCGGCCCCGTCGACGATGGTGGTGTTCTCCTTTTCGATCACCACCTTCTTGGCGCGGCCGAGCATCGCCAGCGTGACATTCTCAAGCTTGATGCCAAGATCTTCCGAGATCGCGGTCCCGCCGGTGAGGATGGCAATATCCTCCAGCATCGCCTTGCGACGATCCCCAAAGCCGGGCGCCTTGACGGCAGCGACCTTCAGGCCACCGCGCAGCTTGTTGACGACCAGTGTCGCCAACGCTTCGCCCTCCACATCCTCGGCGATGATCAGCAGCGGCTTGGATGACTGAACGACAGCCTCCAGCACCGGGAGCAGTGCCTGCAGATTAGACAGCTTCTTTTCGTGGATAAGCACATAGGGCTCTTCCAACTCGACACGCATCTTGTCCTGGTTGGTGATAAAATACGGGCTGAGATAGCCACGGTCGAACTGCATGCCTTCGACGACTTCGAGTTCGGTCTCGGCGGTCTTGGCTTCCTCGACCGTGATGACGCCCTCATTGCCGACCTTTTGCATGGCTTCCGCAAGGAAGCGGCCGATCTCGGCGTCGCCATTAGCCGATATCGTACCAACCTGGGCGATCTCGTCATTTTTGGTGATCTTGCGGGCATTGGTCTTCAGCTCAACCACGATGGCTTCGACGGCCTTGTCGATGCCGCGCTTCAGGTCCATCGGGTTCATGCCCGATGCAACCGCCTTGGCGCCTTCGCGAACGATCGCCTGGGCAAGCACGGTCGCGGTGGTGGTGCCGTCGCCGGCGATGTCGTTGGTTTTCGAGGCAACCTCGCGGACCATCTGCGCGCCCATGTTCTCGAACTTGTCCTCAAGCTCGATTTCCTTGGCGACGGTGACGCCGTCCTTAGTGATGCGCGGGGCGCCGAACGACTTGTCGATGACGACGTTGCGGCCCTTGGGGCCGAGGGTCACCTTCACCGCGTCCGCGAGGATGTTGACGCCGCGCAGCAAGCGCTCGCGGGCATCGGAATGAAATTTGACTTCCTTGGCAGCCATTGGATCACTCCTTGTCTGGGCAGTTTTCATTGACTTGATTGAGGGTTCTATCGAAGCCCCGGTCAGGCGGCCTTCTTGACCGCCGCAGCATTCTCGATCACGCCCATCACGTCGCTTTCCTTCATGATGAGCAGGTCCTCGCCGTTGAGCTTGATTTCAGTGCCGGACCACTTGCCGAACAGAATGCGATCGCCCGCCTTGACGTCGAGAGGCGTGAGCTTGCCGCTCTCATCTCGCGAACCAGGTCCGATGGCGATGACCTCGCCCTCCTGCGGCTTCTCCTTGGCGGTGTCGGGGATGATGATGCCACCGGCCGTTTTTTCATCGGCCTCGACGCGGCGGACCAGGATACGGTCATGCAATGGACGGAACGCCATATCGTTCTCCTTCTGGACAAACAGATTTTTGAGGTTCTTCCACACCGGACCGGCAATATCGGATCGGTGCGGGGTGCGGCGACCCCTCGCGGGCATCGCGCGCATATCGAGCTAGTTCTGCGACTTTTCGGTTTCAAGAGGTTCGGCAGAATTTTTTGGCACTCGCACCAATCGAGTGCTAGTGCCATGAAAACATGTGGCTAATTTGGATTACAGCCGCGCATTCCCGCTTGAATTTTCCCGACGAAGGAACAAGATAATCCAAGCCTTCGCCGCCGGCGATGGCGTCAAACCGGAGTCTGACAAAGGAGCTTTTGGAAAGACGGAGGACCACGATGGACCGACACAATCCCAAGCCGATCAACCTTTCTCTTGTTCCCGAAACATCCGACCTCGCGCTCGACCGTTTGTTGTCGCCGGCGCGCCATTTCACCCATCCAGACGACGTCCTTAAGGAGGATACGCTCGACATTCAGGAGAAGCGGGCGATCCTCTCGTCCTGGGCCTCGGATGCCTGCGCGGTGGAATCCGTTCCGACGCTGCGCCGACCGCCGGGAGCCGAGCAGACGATCTCCTTCGATCAGATCATGGATGCCCTATGCCGGTTGGACAACGCAAACCGCCCGATCCCGGCTGAGAGTGGCCACAGGCACATGTCTGACCGCCTGGACGCCTGATGTCGCAAGTCAAGGAGACGCATATGGTCACTGCGGTCAGCAGGGAATTCCGCCTGCAGATGGAAGGCTACGGCCTGACCACGGCCGAAATCCACTACCATTTTCCTGACCACCCGAGCCTGCTCCAGCTCTATGTCTGGCAGGAATACGATCTTGCGCCGAACTTCCCGGAGCTGAAAGGCTTTCTCGACTATTGGGAAAGCGAGCTGGACGGCGCGCTGCACTCCGTGCGCGTCGCCCACCACCGGCTGATCAAGCCGTCGGAATGGCGCGCCGTCGACGGGGTCATTGCCATCCAATGAAGCTCATCTCGGGCCGCAGGGCGCCGATCATCCGTGGTTGGCTTGACTTGCGAGGAGCGCGCGCTGCCGGCAGAACCAACCCAGCCCGCCTTGCCGCCCTGAGGAAGGCCTTGTGCGCATCGCGTGCGCTGCGCCATCCGTCCAGCGCGTCACGGCAGGCGCGCGCGGCAGCACGCCAACTCCCTCCGCGCGCCCAATGGGGCCACTGCTGGTCCAGGCATTCCAGTGCCTCGAAGCTGCTGGCGACCTTGCGCGAGGCGGGGGGGAAAACGAACGTCGTTCATCACTTCCTCCGTTTTTGATGTCTTTTGCCAGCAAGCAATCGCCCTGCTCGTAACGCCAAGACGTGGAGCTCTTGCCGCATCGGAGCGCTCAATCGTCCTCGTCGGCATCAAGGAGGTCGATCAGTTCGGCAACGCGCGTGCCCGGCAGCGGCCGTCCTTCGCCCATCAGCGCCTCGTCGCCGTTGAGCCAGCCCCAGGCCTCACGCAGTTCCTCGAACGAGGCGCCGGTGGACAGGATATCGGCGATGAGCGTTTCGTCGATCGGCCCAAGGACCGAGACAACGTCCTTACGTGTCATTACTCATCGTTTCCTCCGTCCATGCCCGGAAACGGACGCCACCACGGGCTTCTCAATGACGACCCCATCTGGGTCAAGGGCGTATGGCTAGCTGCTACAGGACATCGCATCCATGGGCTGGTCGCCCGGTCCCGATCCGCATCGGCAGGAAGCCTATCTGGCGGGGGCAATTTCTTCCTTGCCAACTCGCATCCCCAGCCAGCGCTCCAAGGACTGGCGCTTCGTCGTGGTTTCAGATGATCAGAGAGATCAGAGACCATGTCGCTCTCCGCTGTACTGATCCTTTTCGCGATCGACCGGATGCTGCGGCGGTACGGAGACCGTTGCTTCGAATTTCAGGCATCAGTTTCCAAAGAGTGGTCCGCGCCAATCTTCGGTCCTGTCATCCATGACGGTGCCACGGGGACATCCTCGATAACCCCGACCCTGCGAGCCCAAGTCGTAAAGGTTTTGTGTGCCGCCTCGACAGACTTCCCGCCGTCGTAAGCGGAACAGCACGTTTCAGATGCCGCGGCGTGAAGAAGGCCACGTCTTTCGACCGCCCATTCCTCAAGGAACTCTATGGCATCCATAACACAGTCGATCCTTCGGAGAACGAAGCCGTCGTCCCTCACAAAAATCGGCTGCTTGAACGTTCCACTTTCCATAGCAACCTCCTTCTGGCCGTGGAGCGCATACGAGACCCACTCAGCGGGAATAGCCGTGCAAGGACACGCACAATTTCGCTGTGACGCGATGGGGTCACAGAAAAAATATTGGAAGTGCCTCTTGTGAGTTCAAGAGAGTGGCACACCGGGTTTCCACCCTTCCGCGGCGGTTTGACTGGCTTCCGATTCAAATGACCCTCCGTCCGAAGAAATCCGCAGTGCCGGCTAGCCGCGCCCAATTCATTTTCCTTTGGCTCGCGGCTTGCCGCCCTGAACCGAGGCGGAGGAATCTGGTCTGGGCTTCCTGTCACGAAGACAATGACCATGCCCTTGCCGCGCCACAGTTCCGATGCGATCTGAGTGGCGTTCTGCATCATTGTATCCCTCCCCGATTGGCGAAGGACGGCGGCGGCTCAAGCCGCCGCCACCACAACTGCCTCAGTGCTTGATTTCGATGCGCTTCGCCTGGGACTGCGCTTTCGCGGTCTTCGGCAGCGTGACCGTCAGTACACCGTTCTTGAAGCGGGCGTCTATCTTGTCCTCCTCGACCTCGTAACCGAGGCGGATACGGCGCTCGAAGCGGCCGTAGTAGCGCTCCGAGAACTGCCTGTCCTTATCTTCCATCTCCGAGCGCTTCTCGCCCTTCAGCGTCAGCACGCCATCGTCGAGCAGGACCTCGATGTCCTTTTCCTCCAGACCGGGTACTTCGGCGGTCACCTTAACCGCCTTCTCGCCGTCGGAAATCTCGACGCTCGGCCAGCCGCCGCCGAAGGAAGAAGCCCTGCCCAAGGCCGGCAGGCTGGAATCAAAGCCACGGAACACGTCGTCGAACAATCGATTCACCTCGCGATGCAAGGACAGGAACGGATCGCGATCATTGTCTCGAAAGACGCTCGGAAGCTGGTCGCCATTGCCACGGCTCCACGGAATAAGATCACGGACACTCATATGTCGTCTCCTTCTGTTCGGTCATGGATTACAATACTTTCCGGCGCGCCGGGCCTATCGTCCGGCGCCTTGTCCAGTCGGTCACCGGACAGCGTCAGGCAGCCCGGGTGTCGGCCTCGATCTGCCTCGCCTCGGCTTTCGGCTTTGCCTTGACGCTCCCGATTTCGATGCGGCGCGGCTTCATCTCTTCAGGAATCTCGCGCTTGAGATCGATCGTCAGCAGACCGTTCACGAGGCTGGCGTTCACGACCTTGACATGGTCAGCCAGTTCGAACCGTCTACGGAAGGCCCTTTCGGCAATGCCGTGGTGCAGGTATTCGGCATTGTCTTCCGCGGGCTTCTGGCCGGACACCATGAGCATGTTGTGCTCCTGGGTGATGTCCAGCTCATCCTGCGAGAAGCCGGCCACCGCCATGGTGATGCGGTAGTCGTCCTCCCCTTTTTTGGCGATATCGTAGGGAGGCCAGTTGTCGACTGTCTCCACACGGCTCGCGGATTCGAGCGCGTTCAACATTCGGTCGAAGCCGATGCCCGACCGGAACAGGGGGTGAAGTCGAAAGTGTTTCTCATAGCCACATCCTCCTTTGAGCAACATGGGTACAAGCTTGCTGTCGGACGCTTTCTTGCATCCGTCCGACAGGCCGGTCCCCTAAATGGGCCTCCGGCATTTTACGATTTAGTTAGGCGATTTCGCCATTCAAGGCCTGAAAAGGCAGTTTGCCAGCTCAGTCCGGTCGGGAAGGTCCTGGCTGGAATGCCAAGGCGGAGAGGTATCGATCTTCAAGACTATGCCGCGCCACGGGATTGCGGCGCATTGCGGCTGGCGATGCGGGGCGGCGGCCGAATGGCCGTCGCCCCGAGGTCGATTGCTTATCAGACGTGCAACGGTCTCCCCGTGGTTTTGACTGGCATCATCGTTCCGTCTTCCACCAGGATGTCCTTCTTCCTAGCGAACCGCACAAGAATGCCGCGCGCGGTCTCTGCGTCGATGTCGCCGGCCAGCGCGGCTTTGCAGGCGCGGATCGCCGCCTTTTGCTCCGGACTGTTGCCACACCAATCCGTGACGAACTGGTAGGCATCGACAACGGAGTTCAACTGCCGCGGAAAACCAAGCCCGACCCAGACGCGAACGGGCTTTTCGAAAGGCTGGGAAAGCATCATTTCCTCCCTCCGAAACAGTCAGGCGGCAATGCCGCCGGTCTGGCCCATCTTCGCGCCGGCCATCCAGGGCATCGCCGTGACGCCATCCTCGAGGATTTTCACCGACCGGGCAAAGCCGGCGAACGCGTCGCGGGCGACTTGCAAAGGCACGCTGCCGTCGAAGGCGCGGCAGCATGCCCGCTTCGCGGTCTCATAGATCACTCCGCGCCGGTGCGAAGGCCATTCATCGAGGAAATCGAAGGCTTCCTCAAGGCAGGCTATTTCCTGAATGAGACCTTCCGCGGCTCTCACGAACAAAGGGCTTTCGAATGTTCTCTCGCTCATAGAAACCTCCAATTCTTTGAACGATTTCGGGTTGTTGACGATGGTCGCCCCAACGAACGGCGGCGACCTGCGAAAAATATGTGAAGGTCGATTTCCAGCGTCAAGACCGGATGATCACAGTCGCAAAAATTTCTGGGAACCTAGCTCTCGATAATGTCGCAAGCGAGTTCACGGGGGTCTTCGTCGAGCGTGCCGATGAGCGCCGACGACTCGCCAAGCGTATCTGCCAGTAGGTAGTCCATTCCATTAACGAAAGAGCCAAGAACAAATGCCTGGCCTCCAGCCCGCGTTTCACACTGCCCTTTATGCGATTTTCGAAGCACACAAATCGGACACGGATAGGTAGGTTCCCGTGTTTTCGACGCGGTTGACGTCGATAGCCCTCACCCCCTTCAGCGGCTCCGGCCGAGCATTATTAAAGGCTGCGAGGGGCCGCAACGGAACGTCCGTTTTTCCAGTAAGCGACCTTGCATCCGCCCTATGCGCCCGGCTTGTCCGAGACTGTAAAGGTGCGCTAGCGTCGGCTAGGAAAGCGAGACTACGCGACTAGCCGCTGCAGCACCGCCGCATGGCTACTCGGCTGCTATTCTGACTCCGGACTTATTAACGAGCAGAACCGCGATTTCATCAACAGCCTGCGCCGCCCGTTTCAGGATCAGTTCGGAGCGCAGCACGCCATCTGTGAAGTCCTTATCGGTCGCGTAGACGGCTGTGGGCAGCGCGAAAGCCTCGAAGAAACCGAAAAGCGGCCTGAGCTGATGCTCGACGATCAAGGAATGGCGCTCGCCGCCTCCGGTGGCGGTGAGAACCACCGGCTTGCCTCTCAGCGCCGACGGATCGATCAGGTCGAAGAAATGCTTGAACAGCCCGGTATAGCTGCCCTTGTAGGTCGGCGAGCCTACGACGAGCACGTCCGCGGCAATGACGTCTGAAAGTATCGCCTGCGCCCGCGCGTCGAGGTCACGCGCCCATTTGGCGGTGCCCAACGACGGACCGACATCATCGATGTCATAGGTTCTGGAAGAGAGGCGGTGGCGGGTTGCGATGTCCTGCACGATGAGGTCGACGAAGGCGCGCGTCTTCGACGGGCGGGTGATATTGCCGGAAAAACCGACGATTGCTGGATTTGACATAGGGGCGGACTCCGGGGTGGCTCCTGGATTGATCTGTAGGCGGCTCGGCCGGGCCGCCGCTTGGGGAAACTTGGTCGACGCCGACGGGCTCGACGGAACGGCGCGATCAGCTCCAGGCGTGCAGCGGCGGCTTCTCGCCGTTGAGGAAATACTTGCCGAGGATCGAATATTTCCAGCGCACCGGATCATGCAGCGTGTGGGTGCGGGCATTGCGCCAGTGCCGGTCGAGATTGTGCTCGGCAAGCGTCGAGCGCGTTCCGGCAAGCTCGAACAGCTTGTTCGTCGCCGCAATCGCGATCTCGGTCGACAGGATCTTCGCCTCCGCCGTGACGACCTGGGCGTGCGCCACCGTCTCGGCGGTCGGCTCGGCGACGGCTGTGTCGATGGCGTGGCCGGCCTTTTCCAGCAGCGCCTGCGCGGCGTGCAGGCGAAGCGTCAGATCACCGATGGCCTGGATGGTGTAGGGATCGTCCCAGGCATTGTCGACGCCACTGTCGATCCAGGCACGGCTCTTGGTCCGGACGAACTGGACCGTCTCGTCGATCGCCGCCTGCGCGATGCCGGTGTCGACCGCGACCTGGATGATCTGGAAGATGGCGCCGTCGGCGGTCGGCTTGTCATAGCCCTTGTAGCCGGGCACGAGATGCGTCTTCGGCACCTTGACGTTGTCGATGATGACCGTGCCCGACAGCGTCGTGCGCTGTCCGAAGCTCGACCAGTCGTCGATCACCGTCAGGCCCGGCGCGCCGCGGTCGGCGATCGCGTACCAGGCGCGGCCCTCATCGTCGAGCGCCACGATCGGCACCAGATGCGCCAGAAGCGCCCCGGACGAATAGAACTTCTGGCCATTGACGACGACGTGGTCGCCGGCGTCGGTGAAGCGTGTCTCGAAATCGGCGGCGCGCTTGGAGCCGAATTCCGAGAAGGCGTTGCCGAACCGCGTGCCTTTCAGCACTTCGGGAAAGAGCACTGCCTGCTGGTCCTTGTCGGAGACGGTGCGGATGGCGGCGACGACGCCGAGATGGTTCTGCGCGATCTGTCCGATCGAGGAGTCGGCCGCCGAGATGATCTCGATCACCTTGGCTAGCGTCGCGTAGGACACTTCGGGGCCGCCGAACGCCTTCGGCACGTTGATCGACCACAGGCCGCTCTGCGAGAACTGATCGAGCTCGGCCACGGGCCAGACCCGGTCGCGGTCGCGCCGGGAGGAGTCCTTGACGAATTCGGCGGCGAGCCTCTGGGCGACCGCGATAGCCTCGGCGTCGTCCTTGATGATGTGCGCCGGCTCGGCTGGCCGCGCGACGGGTGGCACGGCGGCAGCAGCCCTGTCGGTCTTCACGTTGGACACAGTCATTTCATTCTCCTTCGGATTTCGGTTCAGGCGACGGCATGAAGATGGACGGCGGGCGCGGCGGGCGAAGCCTGCTGGCCGAGATAGAAGGCGCGCACGTCCTCGCGCTGGCGCAGCTCCGCCGCCGGTCCGGACAGGACGGAAACCCCGTTCTCGAGCACGGTGGCGTGGTCGGCATATCTGAGTGCGACGGCCGAGTTCTGCTCGGCGACCAGGATCGACAGGCCGGCCTCCCGGTTGAGCTTCCTCAGCGCCAGGAAGATGTCCTGGACGACCAGCGGCGCGAGCCCCATGGACGGCTCGTCGAGGACCAGCAGGCGGGGGCGTGACATCAGCGCCCGGCCGATGGCCGTCATCTGCTGCTCGCCGCCCGAGGTCAGCCCGGCAAGCGTGCGGCGCTTCTCGGCCAGCCGCGGAAAGAAGCCGTAGATCCGTTCGAGGTCCGGGTTGATCTCGGCGCGCCGGCCGCTGCGGCCGATGCCGCCGGAGACCAAATTCTCCTCGACGGTCAGGCTCTTGAAGCAGTGGCGCCCCTCCAGCACCTGGACGAGCCCGGCGCGCACGAGGTCGCCAGGCTTGCGGCGGGTGACGTCGCTTCCTTCGAAGCGGATCGCGCCGGCGTTGATCTGGCCGCGCTCGGCGGGCAGGAGGTTGGAGACCGCCTTCAGCGTCGTGCTCTTGCCGGCGCCGTTGGCACCGAGCAGCGCCAGGATCTCGCCGCGCCTGAGCTCGAAGCTGACGCCGTGCAGCGCGGTGATGGCGTGGTTGTAGGTGGCGTGGATTGTGTCCACGACAAGGATGACGTCATTGCCTGGCATCGCGTCTTTCCCGGTTGTTGCAAATGAGGTGACCGGGCGCCGGAACCTGGTCCGGCGCCCGCTCGAGTGGATCAGTTGGTAGCGGCTACCGCGTCGGCATCGGCGGCTGTGCGCAGCTTGATGCCCTTCTCCGCCGCGTAAGCCTCGGCCGACTTCTCGATGATCGGCCGCAGCAGCGCCCAGTCGGGGGCGATCCAGTCGGAGACGACGTTCCACTTCTTGCCGTCCCACTGCTGGAAGGTCACGTAGCCTTCGCCTTCGTGATTATCCCAGCTGACATTGATGGAGTGGAACAGGTCCTTGGCGCCGAGCGCCTCGACCTTGGCCGGATCGAGTTTGAGATGCTCGAAGCCCCAACGGACCTCGTCGCCGGTCAGCGTGCGATGGCCGAACTTCTCCTGCGCGATGCGGATGGCTTCGACATTGAGGATGCCGTTGACGATGCCGAGGTTGTGATAGACCGAGCCGATGCGCGACTTGTCCTCGAGGTTGCCCTTGCCGGCGTCGTAGACGGTCTTCACGATCTCCTTGACCACCGGATAGCTGTTGCCCGAGGCCTGCGTGGTGATGGCGGTGTAGCCCTTGGCGGCGTCGCCGGCGGGGATGACGTCTTCTTCCGAGTTCGACCAGACGTTGCCGATGATGTGGTCGACGGGATAGCCGACCTTCACGGCCGTCTTCAGCGCCACCGGGTTCATCACGCCCCAGCCGCGCAGGACGACGAAGTCCGGCTTGGCGCGGCGGATCGTCAGCCATTGCGATTGCTGCTCGTTGCCGGGATGCGGCACCTCGATCTGCTGCACGGTGAAGCCGTATTTCTGCGCCAGCAATTCATAAATCGGGATCGTCTCCTTGCCATAGGGCGAGCCGTGATAGAGCACGACGATCTTCTTGCCCTTCAGCTTGTCGATGCCGCCTTCCTTGGAGGCGATGTAGTTCACGATGCCGGACGTCTCGCTGTAGGGATTGAGCAGCAGCGGGAAGACGTAAGGGAACACACGCCCGTCGGTGGAGTCGGTGCGGCCGTGGTTGACCGTGATCAGCGGCACCTTGTCCGAAGTGATGCGGTCGATCATGGCGTAGGCGATGCCGACCGAGAGAGGGTTCCAGGCGGCGGCGCCGGCGTGGCTCTTCTGCCGCTCGTAGCACTCGACGCCGCGCTCGACCTCATACTGGGTCTCGCACTCGTCCCACGTCAGCTTGACGCCGTTGACGCCACCGTCGCGGGTGTTGATGAGGTTGAGATAGTCGATGAAGCCGCCGAAGAAGCCGGTGCCGCCGGCCGCATAGGGTCCGACGCGATAGCTCTGCAGCGGGAAATACTGCTCGTCGGCGTGGGCGGCCGGCAAGGCCACCGACACGGCCAGTGCCGCCGACAGCGCGACTGCCTTTACTGTGGTTAGGAAGGTCATGGTTGAGGTACTCCCGGTTTGGCCTTGTTCGGCCTTGGTTCATTTTCCGATGTCTGGTTGGTCGGGGCCGCTGCCCCGAGCCGGCTAGCTCGATTGCCAGGCGAGCAGGAGCCGTCTTCGGACCCTGTCCCACAGGGCGACCAGCCCATCGGGTTCCAGGATCAGAAAGAGGATGATCAGGGCGCCGAGCACGATGCGCTGGCTCATGTCGAGCACGCCTGAATCGAACACGTCGCCGAGCAGGAAATTGCCGAGGCGCGACAGCGCCAGCGGAAAGACCACGATGAGCGCCGCTCCGAGGAACGCGCCGCGTATCGAAGCGAGGCCGCCGATGATGATGATGAACAGGATCTGGAACGAGCGGTCGAGATTGAAGCCGGCCGGCTCGACGGTCCTGAGATACGCGAAGGCCCAGATGACGCCGGCGACGCCGATAATGAAGGACGAGATGGCGAAGGCGAGCAGCTTCGTCTTCAGCACCGGTATGCCGATGATGCGTGCCGCCGTCTCGTTGTCGCGGATGGCGATGAAGTTGCGCCCCGTCTGCGACTCGACCAGCCGGTAGGCGAGGAAGGTCAGGATGACGACGACGGTGAGCGCGAAGAGATAACGGCCGACCGCACCCTCGAACTCGAAGCCGGCGATAACAAGCCTGGGCGCGTCGATGACGCCCGAGGCCGAGTCGTTGGAGAACCAGCTGAACTTGGTCAGCGCCCATTGCACGAAGAACTGCGCGGCGAGCGTCGAGACAGCCAGGTAGAAGCCCCTGAGCCTCAGGCTTGGCAAGCCGAAGACGATGCCGATGGCGGCGGCGACGAGGCCGGAGAGGATGATGCTGGCGACGAGCGGCAGGCCTTCGATGCGCAGGTTGAAATTATAGGCCGCGAAAGCGCCTGCCGCCATGAAAGCAGCGCTGCCGAGCGACATCTGGCCGGCATAGCCGGTGAGGAGGTTCAGCCCGACGCCCGCCAGGCTGAGCGCCAGGAACGGCAGCAGGATCGCCTCGAACAGATAGGAGCCGCCGATGAGCGGCACGACCGTGTAGGCGAAGGCGACGAGGATCAACGGCGCCAGCCATTTCGGCAGGCCTGCGCCCGTGGACAATTCGGCTGCGGGCAATTCGGTTGCGATCGCGCTCATGGTCAGACCCTTTCGACAAGCTTCTGGCCGAACAGGCCGGAGGGACGGATCAGCAGGAAGACGAGCGCGACGACATAGGCGAACCAGCTTTCGATACCGCCGCCGAAATAGTCGCCGATGTAGACCTCTGCGAGCTTCTCGCTGGCGCCGATCAAGAGCCCGCCGACGATGGCGCCGAGGATGGAATCGAAGCCGCCGAGCACGAGCACGGGAAGCGCCTTCAGCACCACCAGCGACAGCGAGAACTGGACACCGAGACGCGCGCCCCACAGCAGCCCGGCCACCAGGGCGACAAGGCCGGCCGCGGCCCACACACTCGCCCAGATCAGCGGCAGCCTGAGGCCGACGGCAAGTGCCGCGAACTGGTCGTCGGCGACGGCGCGGAAGCTTAGGCCGATGCGGGTGTAGCGGAAGAACAGCGACAAGAGCAGCACCATGGCGGCGGCCACGGCGGCGGCGAAGATGTCGAACTGGCTGATCAGCACGCCGCCGACTTCCAGCGGCACGTCCTCGATGCCGAGCTCGAGGCCGTGCACCTGCGTGCCCCAGATGAGCTGGGCGGCGCCCTCGATGATGTAGGAGAGGCCGAGCGTGGCCATGAACAGCGTGATCGGCGGTTTGTTGGTCAGCGGCCGCAGCACCGCGCGCTCGATGCCGATGCCGAGCGCCACCATGATGGCGAAGGTGACAGCCAGCGCCAGCGCGAACGGAACGCCGCGCTCGACGAGGCTGACGAAGGTCAGAGCCGCGAAGAGCAGCAGCGCCCCTTGCGCGAAGTTCAGCACGCCGGAAGTCTTGTAGATCAGCACGAAGCCGATCGCGACCAGCGAGTACATGACACCTGAGAGCAGCCCCCCTGTCAGCACCTCGAGGAAGAACTGGTAGTCGAAATCGCCGATCATATGCCTGCCCCATCCTCATTGTCGGAGGCGACGCCGAGATAGGCATCGATTACGCGCTGATCGTTCCTGATCTCGTCGGGTGTGCCGTCGGCGATCTTGCGCCCGTAGTCGAGCACGGCGATGCGGTCCGAAAGGCCCATGACGACGCCGACATCGTGCTCGATCAGCACGACGGTTGTGGCGAAGCGGTCGCGGGCGGCGCGCACATAGGCCGCCATCTCGATCTTTTCGCCGGCGGTCATGCCGGCCATCGGCTCGTCGAGCAAAAGCAGGCGCGGCTCGGCGACCAGCGCGCGGGCAAGCTCGACCCGCTTCTGCAGGCCGTAGGGCAAGGTGCCGGCAAGCCGGTCGCGCACCGCGGTCAGATGCAGGAATTCGAGGATCTGGTCGGCGCGGCCGCGCTGCTCGGCCTGCTCGCGGCGCGAGCGGCCAAGCCCGAGGATCTGGCCGGCGAAGTTGGACCGCGTCTTGTAGGCAAGACCCGACGCGACATTGTCGAGGACGTTGAGACCCTTGAACAAAGCGAGGTTCTGAAATGTCCTGGCGACCCCCAAGCGCGCCAGACGCTGCGTCAGAACCTGAGCATAGCGCACGCCGTGCAGCGCGACATGGCCGCGATCGGCCCGGTAGACGCCGCTGATGACATTGATCAGCGAGCTCTTGCCGGCGCCGTTCGGCCCGATGATGGCGCGTATCTCGCCCGGTTCTACGGAAAGATCGACATCGGCCAGCGCCACCACGCCGCCGAAAGACAGACCGATGCCTTCCATCGCAAGCAGCGCCGGTGAAGCGTCGGCCGAAACCGGCTCGTCCTTGTGCGATGGCTGCCCATCCGACAGGCCTCGCGCCAGGATCTCCGGCGCATAGACCGAAGCCTCGGCCACTCCAAAGGCGTAGTTGGCGGTCGGCATCTGCGGGCGTCCTCGGCGTTTCGTGGCGAAGCCCGTTGCCGCCCGAAGGCTCGGGCGTGCAGGGCAATCGCGATTTCCAATGACGGTTGATTATTCGGCGGCGAGAACCGTTTCGGCCTGCCTTGCTTCCAGCTCGCGCACAAGCGGGATGACGTGCTTGCCGAAATACTCGACCTCTTCCTGGAAATGCAGGAAGCCGAGCAGGATAAGATCGGCGCCGGCGCGCTTCAGCTCGACGATGCGCTCGGCCACCTGCCTCGGCGTGCCGATCAGGTTCGAGCGGAAGCCGTCATTGTACTGCACTAGGTCGTCGAAGGACGATTTCGCCCAGTTGCCCTCGCCTTCCGGCGAGGCTTTGCCGGCGTTCTTGACCTCGTGGCCGAAGGCGTTGACCGCTTCCGGATTGGCCTTGGCGATGATCTCGGCCAGCACGGCCTTCGCCTCTTCCTCGGTCTTGCGCACGATGGCGAAGGCGTTAACGCCGACCTTGACCGAATGGTCGTTGGCCTTGGCCTTGGCCTGGATGTCGTCGACCTGCCTGGCGATCCCCTCCGGCGTATTGCCGTTGGTGAAATACCAGTCGGACACGCGGGAGGCCATGTCGCGGGCCGCGCGCGACGAGCCGCCCTGGAAGATTTCCGGCAGCGGCTGCGGCGGCTTCGGCTTCAGCGAGTACTGGTTGAAGCGGTAGAAGTCGCCGCGGAAGGTGAAACTGTCCTCGGTCCAGATTCCGCGCAGCGCGCGGATGAACTCTTCCGAGCGCCGATAGCGTTCGTCATGGTCGAGCCAGTGCTCGCCGATGGCGTGGAACTCGCCGCGGAACCAGCCGGAGACGAGATTGATGGCGACACGGCCATTGGTCAGGTAGCTGATGGTGGCGAGCTGCTTGGCGGCCAGCGCCGGATTCCACGGACCGGGCAGGATCGCTGCGATCACCTTCAGGCTTGTGGTGGCGGCAAGCAGGTCATGGCTGAACGACACCGATTCATGCTGCTCGTCGGCGCCGTAGCCGGCGGTGAAGCGTATCTGGCTCAACGCATAATCGAAGCCGGCCTTCTCGGCGATCTGGGCCAGCTTGCGGTTGTACTCCGCCGAATGATTGGTCCTCTGCTCGATGTTCGAGATGACGAGCCCGCCCGAGACGTTCGGTACCCAATAGGCGAATTTGACTGCGTCGCGATCGTTCTGTGGCATGAAAATCTCCCGGCTTGGCCTGTCCCAACAATTGGTCCGGCGGTGGCCGAACGTGCGGACAATTATTAGTCTATTGAGTATATATACAAAGTAGGATTTTCCGTTTTCACGGCCACGCCCGGACGGAAATACCAATTCGCACAGCCGCATCCGTTGCGGATTTTCAGCCCGCGGCCGGGATCGAAGGCAGGGCGCCGAGCCGGCCTTCGATTTCCGAGGCGACCGCCTGCGCATGGCGAGCGACTTCCGGCAGCCCCATCAACTCGCCAAAAGTGCCGCGCGCCAGCGGACCGGCGACGAACAGCCCCGCAAGCGGCGCGCCCTTAGGGCCGACGGCACGGCTATCGAGGCCTGTTTCTATGCCGAGCCCATGACGATCGGCCCTGATCAGGCCGGCCTCGGCAAGCGAACGCAACGCGGGGTTGAGGTGGAGCGCCTTGCCATGCGCCGGTCCCGTGGTGTTCACCACGGTGTCGAATTGCAGCGTCTCGATCTGCTTTTGGCCGCGCCGCCGCAGGCTAACCGCCAGGCGATCCCCGTCCTGCTTCGAGGCCACCAGACTGGCCGCGATGTTGTCGAACGTGCCCTCGGCACGGCGGCGCTCGAGCACGCTGGCGACCTGCGGCGCGATCCTGAAGCGATGCACGTCCCAGAAGACGCGCAGCCGGCGCACCAGCCGCATGCGTTCTTCAGTGCCGAGCGCAGACCACACCAGCGGTCCCTGCAAGCGAAGCTGATCGAAGACCGACTGCCAGTTGACGCCGGCGGCCTCGGCTGCCGCCAATGTCGAACGAACGCGCTCGAGCAATGCAAGCGCGGTGCTGGCCGGCGCCGAGACGAAATCGCCGAACGGTTCGCCGCGAACATCCGGATGCCCGCGCGAGCGCAGCCCATGCCGCGACACGGCCAGGATGCGGCCGCGATGGCCGCGGCGGTCGAGCTCGGCGACGGTGTCGGCCGAGGTCAGGCCGGAGCCGACGATCAACACCGACGCCCCGGGAGCGATCGAACCGAGCGCATCCCGGGCATACACATCGGCAACGAAGCCGCGCGTGGCGGCGACCGGCTTCAGGAAGGCAGGAACATCGGGCGACGGGTGCGTCATGGCAAGAACGACCACGTCGGCCGAGATCGGCTGATCCGAGGTGAAAACAGTCCAGCCGCCGTCGCTGCTGCGCCTCACCTTCCGCACGTCGTCACGCAGGTGGCGGACCGCTCCAGTCTCGACAAAAGGCGCCAGCTGTTCGGCGACATAGCGGCCGAAGACCCGCCGCCTCGGAAAGACGTCGCCGTTGCGCCAGACCGAGTCCGGATCGCGCCCGACTTCACCGTCGTGGGCGAGCCAGCGCAAGAAATGCTCGGGCTCGTCCGGGACCAGGCTCATCCTGGCCGCGGGAACGTTGACGCGATGCGACGGCTCCTCGCTGGAATAGGCTAGCCCGCCACCCAGGAACGGGCGCGGCTCGATCACCGTGACGGATGCATGCGGACGCTGCCTGGCCAGGTGCCAGGCAACGGCCGCGCCCGAGAAACCGCCACCGAGGATGGCGATATGGCTTCGCGGCCGGGGCGGCAGCGCGTTCACGATGCGCTGGCGAGCGATTTCGGCCGATGGTCGCCGGCGATGGTCTCGCCGAACGGACCCGTATTGACGGAGGAACCTGCGACCTTGACCAGGTGGTCGGTCGGCAAATGCGGCAGCACCAGCTCGCCGAAGCGATAGGCTTCCTCGAGATGCGGATAGCCCGACAGGATGAAGGTGTCGATGCCAAGCCGGCGGTACTCGTCGATGCGCTGGGCGATCGTGGCGGGATCGCCGACAAGTGCCGTGCCGGCGCCGCCCCGCACCAGCCCGACGCCGGCCCAGAGGTTCGGCGCGATCTCAAGCTTCGACCGGTCGCCGCCATGCAGCGCGCTCATTCGCGCCTGGCCGACAGAGTCCATGCGGGCAAACACCTTCTGCGCCGAGGCGATGGTCGCATCGTCGAGCCGGCTGATCAGCCGGTCGGCGGCCGCCCAGGCTTCCGCCGTCGTCTCGCGGGCGATGACATGCAGGCGGATGCCGAAGGAGAGCTTGCGGCCCGCCTTGTCGGCGAGCTTGCGCACGCCGTCGAGCTTACGCTCGACATCGGCCGGCGGCTCGCCCCAGGTCAGGTACTTGTCGATTTCCTCGGCAGCCACGACGGACCCGGCGTCGGACGAGCCGCCGAAATAGAGCGGCGGATAGGGCGCCTGGACCGGCGGGAACAGCAGCCGGCCATCCTCGATGTGGAAATGCCGGCCCTCGTGCTCGACCGTCTCGCCACGCAGCAGCCGCTTGTAGACCTGCAAGAACTCCTGCGTCACCTCGTAGCGCTCGGCATGCGACAGGAAGATGCCGTCGCCCTTGTTTTCAAGCGGATCGCCGCCGGTGACCACGTTGATCAGCAGCCGGCCGTTGGAGATGCGGTCGAGCGTCGCCGTCATGCGCGCGGCAAGCGTCGGCGATTGCAGGCCCGGCCGCACCGCGACCAGGAAGCGCAGCCGTTTCGTCAGCGGCGCCAGCGCTGAGGCGACGACCCAGGAATCCTCGCATGATCTACCGGTCGGCAAAAGCACACCATAGTAGCCAAGCGTGTCGGCCGCTTGCGCCACCTGGGTCAGATAGTCGAGATCGACCGCCCTGCCACCTTCGGATGTTCCGAGATATCGGCTATCGCCATGCGTCGGCAGGAACCACAGCACCTTGATGCGATCGGGAATTTCGGCACTCATGTCTATTGTTCTCAAGAGACTAACTCCAGTTCGTGACAGCGGCTAACTGCTATCATCAAGCATAAAGTCTAGGATTGTTGAGATTGTACCTTCTATTTCGGGGCTGGATCCTGGAATTCTTTATCAAACACCTGATTTTCCTGCGGAATGGCAGCGAGCGCTAACCAACGAGTTGAGCGTCATCGCGTTAACGTCTTCGGCGCCGGGGTATCTCCCCGCCGGTTGGAAGACGGTTCTAGGCGACGGTTATGATTTGGTAGACGAACAACCTTGCGAGTTGGACTCGCAAGCCGGAATTGTTTTCTGCGCATCGGGGGGGGGGGCGGATCCGGTCGACGAGGTCACTGCGACCAGTACTGCCAGGCCCAGTAAAAACTTTCGTCGCGTGGCGGCAGGCGATCGCGCCCGGGGTCCAGCCGCACCGGCGCCGGCGATTTCGGTTCGTTCAGCGGCGTCTCCGACGCCACGGCTTCCTTTGTGCTGGCAAGCAGCCAGTCGCCGACCTGGGCGAAAAGCACGGCGGTGGAATGGTTCATCATCATTCTCCTTGTTTCGCTCAGTCCTTGCCCGCCCAGGGAACCAGCGCGCGCTCGACCCTGCGGATGACGAACTCCAGCGCGAAGGCGATGGTCGCGATCACCAGGATGCCCATCACCACCACGTCGGTCACCAGGAACTGCGCCGCCGACTGGATCATGAAGCCTAGCCCGCGTGTGGCCGCCACCAGTTCGGCGGCCACCAGCGTCGACCAGCCGGCGCCGAGCGCGATGCGCAGGCCGGTGAGGATCGAGGGCAAGGCGCTGGGCAGCATGACATGGCGAACGACCTGCCTCCGCGTCGCGCCGAGCGAACGCGCTGCGTCGATGCGCTCGCGCGAGACGCCGCGCACCCCGGCGGCGGTCGACAGCGCCACCGGCGCCAGCATGGCGATCGCGATCACCAGGATCTTCGACGATTCTCCAATGCCGAACCAGATGACGATCAGCGGCAGATAAGCGAGCGGCGGGATCGGGCGCAGGAATTCGAGCAGCGGATCGAAGACGCCGCGCCCGATCTGGCTGATGCCGATGGCGAGCCCGACCGGAACGCCGATGACGATGGCCGCGATCAGCGCCGCGAACACGCGCCAGAGGCTGGCGGCGACATGCTGGAGCAGCGTCGCATCGACGAAACCCTCGCGGGCGACTGTGACGAACTTTGCCCAGACGGCGGCGGGCGACGGGAGGAAGACCGGTGACACCAGCTGCAGCTCGGCCGATGCAGCCCATGCCGCCAACAGCGCAAGAAGGGTGATCGCGCTGATCAGGCGCGCTGAAACGCCCCTGCGGTTCCGCCGCGGCCGCGACCATGGCACCGACAGGGCGTCATTCTCGCCGGCCCTTGCTGCCGGCCGCTCCGTGTAGCTGCCAACGCTCATGCCGGCTCTCCTTCGAAAATCGTGTCAGTCAACTCGGCGCGGGCTGCGGCGAAAGCCGGATCCGCCTTGATCGCGCGGATCGGCTCGCCGCCGGCATAACGCCGGCCGAATTCGGTCTCGAAGCTGCGCACGACATGGCCGGGTCCCGGCGCCAGCACGACGATACGGGTGGCAAGCACCAGCGCTTCCTCGATGCCGTGTGTGACCATCAGCACGCCGACTTCGGCAGCCGCCCACAGATCGAGCAGCGTCGTCTGCATGCGCTCGCGCGTCAGCGCGTCGAGCGCGCCGAGCGGCTCATCGAGGAGAAGAAATTCCGGCTCGGCAGCAAGCGCGCGCGCCAAGCCGACGCGCTGGCGCATGCCGCCGGAAAGTTCCCAAATTCGCTTGTCGCCGGCACTGTCGAGCTTGACGAGCTTGAGCAATTCGTCGGCGTGCCGCGCCCGCTTCTCGGCGCTCACGCCGCGCAGCTTGAGCGCGAAGGCGACGTTTTCGCGCGCGGTCAGCCAAGGAAACAGCGCATCATTCTGGAACACCACGGCGCGGTCTGGCCCGGGCGCGGTGATCGGCTGGCCGGCGATCGTGGCCCGGCCACGCGCCGGCTCCACCAGTCCGGCGGCGACGTTGAGCAGCGAGGTCTTGCCGCAGCCTGAGCGGCCGACCAGCACGACGAAGTCGCCCCTGCCGGATTCGCTTTTGCCGATGTCGATCGAGACACGCTCGACCGCGGGGGCCGGCTGGCCGTCATAATGCACGGTGACGTTATCGAGCGTCAGATGCGGCATTGGACTCAACACTCTTCTGCTGGATCGAACGAGGGGCGCCTGTCCCGAACCTGCTCCTCGTAAGCGGTCCGGGACAGGCAGACGCACGGCCAGCGAAGAGGGCCGTGCGAGCTCGCTGCATCAGTTCGAGGCGAGCGCCTCGATGGCATATTTGGCCGTCGCGTATTTCGAGTAGTCGGGAAGCACCGCGTCGATCTTGCCCTGCTCCTTGAGGAAGGCGGACGTCGCCGCGATCGCCTTGACCGTGGCGCCGCCAAGGAACTTGTCGGAGGCCTGCTCGTCGAGCGTCGGGAAGACATAGCCTTTGAGCAGTTCCGGAACCTCTTCGAGCTTGGCGCCGGTGAGCTTGGCGATCTTGCCAGCTTCGGGCGAAGAGACCGACCAGGCCTCGGGGTTGGCCAAGTATCGGGCATAGGCCTCACCGGTGACCTTGACGAAACCGCGCACCACATCTGGATGTTTTTCCGCGAAGTCGGTGCGCACGATCCAGGCGTCGAAGGTCGGCGCGCCCCAGGCGGCGACCTGCGAGGAATCCAGTACCACCTTGCCGGTCGTCTTGATCTGGCCGAGCGCCGGGTCCCAGACATAAGCCCCGTCGATGTCGCCGCGTGCGAAGGCGGCGGCGATCTCAGGCGGCCTGAGGTTGAGGATCTCGACCGACTTCGGATCGACGTTCTCATGCTTGAGCGCGGCGAGCAGGCTGTAATGCGTCGTCGAGACGAACGGCACCGCCACCTTCTTGCCGGCGAGGTCGGCGATCTTCTCGATGCCGGCGCCGTTGCGGGCGACCAGCGCTTCCGATTCGCCGATGAGGCCGACGACGAAGATGGTCTGGATCGGCAGCTCGCGGCTGGCGGCGGCGGCCAGCGGGCTCGACCCGACATAGCCGATGTCGACCGAGCCGGAGGCGACGGCGGCGATCACGTCGGCGCCGGAATCGAATTTCCGCCAGTCGATCGCGGCCTTGGTCGCTTTCTCGTAATCGCCGTCGGCCTGCGGCACCTTTGAAGGCTCAACCACCGTCTGGTAGCCGATGGTGATTTTTAGGTCTTCCGCCGCGGCCGGGCCGAGCAGGGCGGCGCCCGCGAGCGCGGCGGACGACAGAAGCAGAATGCGTCGTGAAAGGATTGACATTGAAAGGCTCCATAACCCCGAGAAGGTGAATTGCCGTTCTATCGTCGCTTAAGTCTATAAGGTTTGTAGAGTTAGATAATTCCAACGTAGGAGCCTTTATTGGAAAAGTGTCGCCCGCACGGGCGGTTCGGAAGCGCAAAAGGACAGTTGCGAATGCTCGGCTAGATCTCGTCGCAGGTGTTCGAGATTGGCTGAAAGGCCCACCGCCTCGCCGTCCTCGGCCTTGACCCGAGGATCCATGCCGTGACCGTTACTTTAGGGTGCAACGGTGCAGAATTCTGAAATGTGCAGCGCCCCGATGTATCGGAATGGAGACGCTTCGCGACGCATCGACGCTAGCGCTGATGCGGCCCTCCCACGAGCGATCCATGAACGAAAATTCTCGCAGCCCTTCATCTGGGCAAATCCATGCCTCAAAGGTAGCGGCAATTGGAAAGCTGCCTTCGTGTTTAGCTCGATTAGTATAGTAATCTTATCAACATTGGGAGTGAGAGAACGATGCGCGATCTTCTGAACACCGTCCCGGCGATCGTTCGCGGCCTCCAGCCGAGGCCGCCAGCGGCGACGGCTGCAGGCCGATCGAGTTAAGTCACGTTCGGCCAGCAGCCATGGTTGGACGCGGCAACTCCATCGTCATTGTCGGCGGCGGCGCCAGCGGCGTCGTGCTGGCCGCGCATCTTTTGAAATCGCCGAATCCCGATCTGCGCGTCGCGCTGATCGAGAGGCGTCCGCATTTCGGGCAGGGCATGGCCTATTCGACGCTGCTTTCCGCGCATGTGCTCAATGTCAACGCCTCCGGCATGAGCGCCTATGCCGACGATCCGACCAATTTCGCGCGCTGGGTGCTGGACCGCGGTCTCGCCCAGCCGGATCAGGGCCCGTTCTACGCGCCGCGCAGCCTTTATGCCCGCTATCTGAAGGACTTGCTCGACGAACTCGAGGCCCGCGAGCGCGACAGCGGCCGCTTGCGGCTGATCCGCGAGGAGAGCCTGTCGATCTCGCCGACCCCGTCGGGCGTCGAGGTGGCCTTGGTCAACGGCATCAGCGTCGTCGGTCATCTTGCCGTTTTGGCCACCGGCCATGACGAGCAGCCGGGCGCTTTCCAGGGTCGCGCCATCCGCATGGGTTCGGAGGCGGACACCGCGCTCGACCCAGAGGCTACTGTCCTGGTGCTCGGCACGGGCTTGAGCATGGTCGACGCTTTCCTGTCGCTCGAGCAGCGAGGCCATCGCGGCGAGATCATAGCTGTGTCGCGGCGCGGCCTGCTGCCCTCGCCGCATCGCAAGGGCAATCCGATCAAGCTCGACGTCGCCGACATTCCGCTCGGCACCCAGCTTTCTTATTTCGTCGGCTGGTTCCGCAACCTGATCCGCGAGAACCAGAAGGCCGGCGGCGATTGGCGCGACGTCGTCGATGGCCTGAGGCCTTTCAACCAGAAGATCTGGCAGAACTGGCCGTCTTCGGCCAAGCGCCGCTTTGTCGAGCACACCAAAGCCTGGTGGGACATTCACCGCCACCGCATAGCGCCAGAGGTCTATGCGCGCGTCACCGAAGCGGTCCGCTCGGGCCGCATCCGCCTCGTCGCCGGCCGGGTCGTGGAGATCGAGCTGGAGTTCACCGTTCGGATCCAACAGCGCGGCACGCAGGCGCTCGAAACGCTCGAAGTCGCCCGTATCTATGACTGCATGGGCATCGCCCGCGATATTTCGAAGACGTCGAACGGCGTCGTGCGCTCGCTGGTCGAGCGCGGCCTGGCGCGGCCCGACCCGCTTCACCTCGGCCTCGACGTCACCGCCAATTGCGAGTTGGTCGCGGCCGACGGCACGGTGTCATCCAAGATCCTCGCGATTGGACCGCTGACGCGCGGCACTTTCTTCGAAATCGACGCCATCCCCGACATTCGCGTCCAGTGCGCAAAGCTCAGCAAGCAATTGCTGGGTTCGGATTGAACCCGATGGCCGGCAGGCCAGAGCGACTGCCTTGAAAGACAAGCGCCCTGCCATGGTTTTTGATCCCGGGTGATGGCGTTGAGGATGGTCAGCAGCTTTCTGGCTGTGCAATGACGCCGACGATTTTGGCTTGCCCTTGGCGACAAGCTTGTATGAAGCATTCGGTAGGCAGGGTCGTGTCCTAGGCATATTGCAGTCTGGGCACGACTCCGCGCCGATCGACCGGCGCAGCAACGCTAACGCCGATTGTTCTCGAAGGCACCTACCCCTTGCGCGATCAGGTTGGTGGCCATCACCAGCGAGACGATCGCGCCCGAGTTGAAGACCACCACCCACCATTTGCCGCCGGTGAGGAAGCCATAGCCATCGGCGATCGCAAGGCCCCAATCCGCCGAGGGCGGCTGGATGCCGAGGCCGAGAAAGCTCAACGTCGCGATCGAAAAGAAAGCGTACCCCAGCCGGGTGACGAGTTCGATCAGGGTCGTCTCGCGGATGTTGGGCAGGATCTCCAGCGCCATGATGGCGAACGCGTTCTCGCCGCCCAGGCGAGCGGCGCTGACATATTCGCGTTCGCGCTGCTCGCGCACCGCGGCGCGCACGGTTCTTGCCACCAGCGGCGCATAGGCGATGGCGATCACCAAAATGACCGTGAGGTTCGAGGGTCCGAGCGCAACCAGTGTCATGGTGACGAGCACGATGAAGGGAAAGGCCATCAGCGTGTCGAGCAGCCTGGCGCCTATGGCATCGACCAGGCCATCGAAATAGCCGAGCACCAGACCGATGATCGTGCCCGCGGCGACGCCGCCCAATGTCGCCAACGGCGCCACCAGCAGGATGTCGCGCGATCCGACGATGATGCGGGAAAAGACGTCGCGGCCGAGCTGGTCGGTGCCGAACCAGTGCGTCACGTCCGGCGGCGTCAACGTCGCGAGGAAATCCTCGGCGTAGGGATCGAACGGCACGAGCCGGTCGCCGAACAGGGCGCAGGCGATCCAGAACAGCAGGATCAGCGATCCGACAACGACGGACGGCGGCAGGCCGCGAACGGCACGGCTTAACCGGCTGACGACCCGCGGGAAAAAAGATGCGCGCGCCGGCGCCGGAAACTCCAGCAGGTCCATCATAGCGACGCCCGCCGCCGCTGCCGCGGATCGAGCAGCGCCTGAACGAGATCGCCTGCCGCGGCCGACAGGACGAAGATCGTCGCCATGACCAGCACGCCGGCCTCAAGCATGGGAAAGTCGCGTGACTTGGCAGCGTTGAGCACGAGATTGCCGAGGCCCTGGATGCCGAACAGGGCTTCGATCACCACGAGACCGCCGAGCATATAGCCGCTCTGGGTCGCGAGCACCGCGATGGTCGGCGTCAGCGCATTGGGCAAGACGTGGCGGACAATGACCTGCGAACGGTCAAGGCCTTTCAGCGTCGCCGTGCGCGTGTAGTCGGCGGCCAGGGCCTCGACCACGCCGGCCCGCGTCATGCGCGCCAGATAGCCGGTGAGGTTCAGCACCAACGGCAAAGCCGGCAGGATGAGATAGTAGCCGCTTGTCCAGAAGCCGGCGCCGTCCGGCGCGGCGCCGGTGATCGGGAACCAGCTCAGCCACAGGCCGAAGACCATGAGCAGCAACAGGCCGGATACGAAATCGGGAACGATGCCGAAGGAGACGCCGGCAAGCACGATCAGCCGGTCGATCAGGCGGCCCTGGTTTAGACCCGCAATGATGCCCGCGCCTACGCCCACCGGTACAAGCAACAGCAGGATGATGCCGGCAAGTGCTGCCGAGCGGCCGAGGCTTGCCAGCACGAAAGGCGCGACCGGCGCCCGCATCGACAGTGACGTGCCGAAATCGCCTGTCAGCGCCCGGCTGAACCAGTGCCAGTATTGCACCAGCACCGGCTGATCGGCGCCAAGCTGCCTGTTCAGCGCCGCGACGGCTTGAGCATCCGCGAACGGGCCAAGCATGATGCGGCCGACATCGCCGGGCAGGACCTGCCCGGCGAGGAAGACCAGCACGCTGACCAGCCACAAGGTGAACAGGAGCGATGCCGTCCGCGTAGACAAGGTACGGCCGGTCAGCATCGGGTTCCGGGACCCCGGCCGGCTTGGCGTTTGCGCATCATGCCTGAACGAAGGTCACGCGATCGAGCAGCAGATGCGAGATCGCCGTGAAGCGCACGCCCTCGACCTTGTTGCTGGTGATGCGGCTGTATTGTGAGAAGTAGGAGATGATCTCCGGCGTCTCGTCGAGCAGCAGGGTCTGGATCCTGCCGGCGGCGATGCGCTGCGCCTGAAGGTCGCGCGCCTTGCCGTAGTCGACCAGCAACGCGTCATAGTCCGCATTCTTGAAATGCGCGGCGTTCCAGGCGCCGTCGCTCTTCAGCGTCGCGTTGAGGAAGATGTCGGGCGTGCCGCGATGGCCGAA
Organism: Mesorhizobium sp. M4B.F.Ca.ET.058.02.1.1; assembly: GCF_003952505.1. Lineage (NCBI taxonomy): Bacteria > Pseudomonadati > Pseudomonadota > Alphaproteobacteria > Hyphomicrobiales > Phyllobacteriaceae > Mesorhizobium > Mesorhizobium sp. M4B.F.Ca.ET.058.02.1.1. Next base: position 2,953,286 of record NZ_CP034450.1, read on the forward strand.
ATCGGTGATGCCGAGATTTGAGTCCAGCCAGGGCGAGCTGCCGAAGGTCGCGGAGCCGTAATAGGCATCCTGCGGCAGGACGTTGAGCTTGACGTCGATGCCGGCCTTTTTGGCGAAGTTCTGGATGATCACGGCATAGTCGGGAATGTCATAGGCGCGTTCGGTGGTCAGCGTCACCTCGAAGCCATTGGGAATGCCGGCTTCGGCGAGCAGACGCTTGGCCTCGGCGATATCCTGCTTGCGCTGCGGCACCGACGGATCGGCCGAAGGGAAGATCGGCGCGAAGGGCGTGTCGTTGCCGGCGATGGCGCGGCCTTTCAGCAGGCCTTTCACGATCGCCTCGCGGTCGAGGGTCAGCGCCAGCGCGCGGCGGACCCGCTTGTCGGTGAACGGCGCCTGGTCGGTTCTGAGATGCACGGCGTCATGCGAACTCGCCTGGACGCTGAGCAGCCTGAAATTGGCATTGCCCTCGATCGCGAGTTCGAGACGCGTGGTGCTGGGGATGACGTCGAGCTGACCGGCCTGCAGCGCCACGACCTGCGCCTGCTCGTCGTCGAAGAATTTTATCTCGACACGGTCGGGCAGCGCCTTGTCGCCCCAATAATCGGGGTTGCGCACGAAGCTGGCACCCTGCTTGGGGCGGAAGGATTCGAGCTTGAACGGGCCGGTCGCGTTGAAATTCTTCTCGAAGTCGCCGGCATAGTCGGCCGGCAGGATGACGGCGTTGTAGACGTCGGAGGAAACATAGAAGGGGAAATTCGAGTTCGGCTGGTCGAGATCGAAGGCGACAGTCTGCTCGTCGACGATCTTGGCGCCGCCCTTGGACAGGATGCCCTTATAGACCGACAAGGCCGCAGAACCCCTGTTCGGGTCAACCAGGCGCTCGAAGCTCGCCACCACATCCTTGGCGGTGACGGCGCGGCCGTCGTGGAATTTCACGCCTGGGCGCAGCTTGAACGTCCAGCGCTTGGCGGTTTCGTCGGCTTCCCACGATACGGCGAGCTTCGGCTGCAAACCATCCTTCGGGTCGTCGAGGATCAGATATTCGCCGACCTGGCTGATGACGCCGATGCTGGCCGGATCGGTCAGCGTGACCGGATCGATCGCCTTGGTCGGCTGGCCAAGCCCGACCCGGACCGTGCCGCCCGCGGCAGCCGCGCGCGCCTGGCCGGCGAAGCCAAGACCTTGCGAGGCGGCGAAGCCGGTCAGGCCGATCAGGGCAGCATATTTCAGGAGATCGCGGCGCTTGAGGAAACCTTGAGCATATTCGTCCACGGCGACGTTCCAGATGTCGCCGGACAGATTGCGAAGCGAGTCGATGTCGTTGCGTTTGGTCATTTTGTCCCTCTTTGAAATTGGATTGGAATGAAACTGGAATGGATGCAGCCGCCGTCAGACCGGCTGGCCGTCGAGTTCGATGCGGTCGACCGCTTGCGGGTAGAAGGCGATCAGTCCCTTGATCTTCGGCATCTCCGCGATCGGGTCGCGGTAGGCCCAGGCGACGTCCTCGCGCAGCGAACCGTCCTTGAGCACGCCGGACCAATAGGAGGCGATGCCCTTGTAGGGACATCGGGTCCTGGTCAGCGAAGCCCTCAACCGATCGAGGCGGACATCCTCCGGCGGAAGATAGAAACGCGTCGGCAGGTGGGTTTCGAACAGGAGCACCGGACGGCGGCTGTCAGCAACCACCTCGCCGTCGAACCAGATCTTCACATGGCTGGAGCTCTGCAGCACGTCGATGCGGGCATAGGGGTCGCGGGCATGGACGAAGACTTCTTCCTCCTCCTCGAACCACTGGTCGACCAGGTTCCAGGTGAAGGCGATGCGGCCGGCGAGCGGGGCGAGGTTTTCGTCGGGCGGCGCCGTGAACGACCAGGCGGCATCGGCGGCACGTTTGTCGCCGGCCTCGATGTCCCAATATTTCGTCTCGCCGCCGACGGCATGCTGTTGGCCCTGCTTCGACGGCTTCAACACCGACTGATCGACCGCCGCCAGTGGGAAGAAATAGATCGGCAAAAAATGGTTGGAGCGCAGCACCAGCACATTGCGGCTGTCGGCGATCACGCGGCCGCCGAATTTGACGCGGATGCGCTTGGGGCTGTGCAGGACGTTGATCAGTTGCGGCGCGGTCGCTTCGCGCGGCTGCAGCCTCGGTGCGGCGGTCATGGTGGCTCTCCTTCAGGATACGGCGCGCTGGTTGGTGCGCTGCTCGGCGAAGCGGTTCGCGGGACGGGCGAGGCCGAAGCGGTCGCGCAGCGTCCCGGGCGCGTATTCGGTCGGGAAGACGCCGCGGCGCTGCAGTTCGGGCACAACCTGGGCGGCGAAGTTGATCCAGTCCTCCGGCAGCAGCGGGAACATCAGGTTGAAGCCGTCGGCAGCACCCGCCTCGAACCAGTCCTGCAATTGGTCGGCGATCTGCTTCGGCGTGCCGGCGACGGTCGGCACCGAGCCGCTGTTGGCGAGTTTTCGCGCGATCTCGCGCAGCGTCAGGTTCTGCGAGGCCCAGTGCTTGACGCGGTTGAGCGAGGTGCGCCCGCCATTGAAGGTGCTTTCGTCGGGGAGCTGCGGCAGCGGGCCGTCCGGCGGATAGGCCGAGAGGTCGATGCCGCTCCAGCTCGACAGGAGATCGATGCCGACGCGATCGGGGAGCAGCGTCTGCAGGTAATCCTGCCTGTCGCGCGCCTCGGCCTCGGAAGCCGCGACGATCGGCAAAATGCCCGGCAGGATCTTGAAGCTCTCCGGCCGCCTGCCGTGACGGGCGAGACGGTCGTTGATGTCCTGGCGGTATCTGATGCCGTCTTCCCTGGTGCTGAAGATGGCGAAGTGGGCGTCGGCGTGCGCGGTGGCGAAATTCTTGCCGTCCTCGGACGAACCGGCCTGGACGATCAGCGGATGACCCTGCGGCGGGCGCGAGACGTTGAGCGGCCCGCGCACCTTGAAATGGGCGCCGCGATGGTCGAGCACATGGACCTTGTCCGGATCGGCGAAATAGCCGGTGTCCTTGTCGAAGAGCAGGGCTTCGTCTTCCCAGCTGTCCCACAACCCCTTGACGATATCGAGGAATTCGGCGGCGCGCTGGTAGCGGGAGGCGTGCTCGATATTGCCGTCGCGGCCGAAATTGCGCGCCTCCTCGTCCATGGCCGAGGTGACGACGTTCCACGACGCCCTGCCCCCGCTGATATGGTCGAGCGAGGCGAACAGGCGCGCCACATTGTAAGGTTCGCTGTAGGAGCTCGACGCGGTGGTGATGAGGCCGATGTGCCTGGTCACGCCGGCAAGCGCCGACAAGAGCGTCAGCGGCTCGAGGCGGGCGTTGGCGTAATGCGCGACACCGCTCTTCACCGAATCCCAGATCGACACGTGGTCGGCGACGAAGATGGTGTCGATCCTGGCGCGCTCGGCAGCCTGGACCAGCTTGCGATAGTAATCGAAGCCGAGCACTTCGCGGCCCGGCGCGCGCGGGTGCCGCCAGGACATACGATGGTCACCCTGCGGGTTGAAGAAGAACGCGCTGAGGATCAAGTGGTCTCGCGCCATGCCGGCCTCCATGCACATCCGCTTGGAGAGACACGGGGTTCCCGTGTCGATCGGTGCGACCCGCAATCTCCAATTTGCAACAGGCTAGATTGCGCTCGGCTTTAAGTCGAGTAATTTTATAGAGATTATGTACTAAATAAGCGGAAGCGATTGCCCTTGATTAGGGCTTCGGCAGAAAGCGATTTCGAGGTCTTGATGTCTTCTTCAGTGCTCAATGTGGAAAAACTTTCCATCGCCTATGATGGGAAAAGAGGATGGCAATCCGCTGTTGACGGCGTTTCGCTGACTGTCGCAGAGGGTGAGGCGCTCGGCCTGGTCGGCGAATCCGGCTCGGGTAAAAGCTCGGTGGCCATGGCCATCCTTCGCTATCTGCCCGGCAACGCCCGTATCGCTGCCTCGGCGCTGGAGTTCCAGGGCCGGGAAATACGCAACCTTTCCGGCGACGAGCTGCGTGGCCTGAGAGGCGATCGCATCGCGGCCGTCTACCAGCATCCAGGCGCCGCGCTCAGCCCGGCGATGACGATCGGCCGCCAGATCGGCGAGACGATCATGCGCCATCGGCCAGTTCGCCATGAGGAGGCCCGCTGGCGCTCGGCCGAGCTGCTGAAACGTGTGCGGGTCGCCAATCCCGAGCGCGTGCTCGACCTTTATCCGCACGAATTGTCCGGCGGCATGCAGCAGCGCGCCAACATCGCGATTGCGATTGCGCTCGACCCGGCGCTGCTGGTGATGGACGAGCCGACGACGGCGCTCGATGCCAGCGTGCAGGCCGAGATCATCGCCATCCTGGACGATCTGCGTCGGGAACACAAAACCAGCATTCTGCTGATCAGCCATGACATCAATTTGATCCGCCGCTCCTGCGATCGCGTAGCGGTGATGCAGGCGGGCGCGGTGGTCGAGAGCGGCGATGCCAAGGGTGTTTTCGAAAACCCCTCGCATGCCTATACTAAGGCCCTCATCGCCTCGATCCCGGCGCTCAATTTCACCAAGCGGGACGGCCGCCTGGCCGAGACCGGCACGACCGTCCGCGATCGCCCCGACGCGACCGCGGCCGCCGCCGATCAAAGAGATTCCTATCGAAGAAACGGGCAGGTCGCCATCGCCTGCAAGGGGATCAGCCATTCCTTCGGCGACCAGGCGGTGCTGCACAATGTCGACCTCGAGATCGGCCAAGGCGAGACCTTCGGCCTGATCGGCGAATCCGGCTCCGGCAAATCGACGCTGGCCAGGATCGTCACCGGGCTGCAGACACCGAGCCAGGGATCGGTCGCGCTGTTCGGCAGGACCGTCGCCGCGCGCGCGGAACGGCGCGCGCAGAGCGAGCGGCGTGACGTCCAGATGGTCTTCCAGTCGCCCGACCGCACGCTCAATCCGCGCCACCGGATAGGTCGGATCATCAGCCGGCCATTGCGGCGGCTTGCCGGCCTTGGCCGGAGCGATGCAAGGAACCGCGTCGCCGACCTGCTCCGCTCGGTCAGGCTGGCCGACACGGCCGCGGAACAAAAACCACGCTCGCTCTCCGGCGGCCAGCGGCAGAGGGCGGCGATCGCGCGCGCCTTCGCCGGCGCGCCGAAAGTGGTGGTGCTGGACGAGCCGACCTCGGCGCTCGACGTCTCGGTGCAGGCCACGGTGCTGAACCTGCTCAACGACCTGCAGCACGACAGGGATACGACCTATCTGTTCATCAGCCACGACCTTCGGGTCGTGCGCTACATGGCCGACAGGATCGGCGTGCTCTATCGCGGTCGGCTCGTAGAGACCGGCTCATCCGACCAAGTCTTTCGTGGACCCAACCACCCTTATACAAAGCTGCTTCTGGAAGCGTCTTCCGACAACTCTCCAACAATCTCCGCGCAAGCTGGGGCTGCGGCCGATGCACCATGCAGCGGGTGCGCGTTTGCAGACCGCTGCCCAATCGCCGATCAAGCGTGCCGTAAAACCGAACCGGCGATCAAAGAACTTGAACCGGGTCACTGGGTCGCTTGTTACAAGTGGTAAGCAGATCACGTCGCGGAAGGAAAGGCGCTAAGTGGCGCCCCGGCGCGGCGGTAGCATTCATGTTCGGACAGAATGAGCTTGCGGAGACAATTATTACCCAGTCAAGCGCTCGCTTCGAAATTCGCGCCTTCTGGCAAAGCCACCGGCAAGGATAGGCTTCGGTGAAAATGAAACCTGTTCGAAGTGGAAGTTCCGTTGACCTCAGCCAATCCAGACAAAGCCGCGCTTTTCCTGCTTGCCCCCGATTTCGAGGACGCCAAATTTCCGGGTCAGCACTTCTTCTGCCGGCACTCGGCGCTGGTCGAAGGCGTGCTGACCTCGTTTCCGGCACTTCTCGATGCGATCGAAGTCCGCCGCATCGCCTTTCCGCGACCACGCGCCGAAGTGGTCGAGCTTATCGGCGAAGCCAACCAGGCGCTCCCGGTGCTGGTGCTGCCAGCCGGCCAGTCCTCGGCCTGTGCCAGCGGTGAAGCCAATGGCCGCCAGTTCGTCTCCGGAGCGGAGCGCATCATCGACGCTCTAGTCGAAGACAGGTTGATCCCGCCGCCGCACCCATGATGCCGGCGCTTCGACCAGGAAGCGCTACGCCGATTACGCCGCCGCACGTCACGATCGCACCTTGCGGGCTCATGGCGAGCGCCGCACGCTTTTCGCCAGCGACATCGTCGGCACCTCGGAGCAGATCCTGGAGCAATTGGCCAGGGACCCGATCCTGGCCGGCATACCGGAGCTGCGGCTGGAACTGCCTTACGACTTCGAGCAGCACGAATACGAGCAGATCATCACTGACTTCATCGACCTCATCGCGCCTGCGCTCGGCTGGCGGCGGTACCCAAAGCGGGCTGCGTCCGCGGCAGAATGACGGGGCGGAACAATCGGGCGCCGTCGGCGCTTCAACGCGACGGGTAACGGAATGCCCAGGATTCACGACAGCACCACGGATCTCATCGGCAACACGCCGCTCCTCTAGCTGCACAACTATCGGCGCAAGCGCAATCTCGCCAGCAGGATCGTTGCCAAGATCGAGTATTTCAACCCGGCCGGCAGCATCAAGGACAGGATTGCCTGGGCGATCCTCAGGGATGCCGAGGAGAACGGCCTCATGTGGATGTGACGAGCGGGAACACGGGCATCGGGCTTGCCGCGGTCGCCGCCTCGCGCGGCTATCGCGCCAAGTTCTATCTCAGCGACAACATCAGTCCGGACGAATAAGATCCTGCGGCTCTACGGTGCGGAGATCGTCACGGTGGAGAACGACAAAGCCGTTCGCACCGGCAGACTTGCGGCGCAAACCGTTGCACTCCTTTGAAAACTTCGGAGCCATGTTTCAAAATGACCGCTATGGGCCGGAAGCAGTAGGTCCGCTTGTGGTGCAGGAAAAACGACAGCGAAACTTAATATCTCAGCATCCGATGTCCTGAGTTGACCCAGGGCAGACCTTTGGTGTCGCTCGGTGGTCGACTGCTTCGCGCATCGCTGCTGACATTCGAAACGACGATGTTTGACTACTTGAGGTGCAATGCGCTCCAGGGTCGGCATTGCCAAGCGGCAAATCAGGCAAGGAGCCGCCACATTCGCACAAGACCTGTGCCACGCAATTCCGTTTCCCCGAGCGGCTCGCAAGCAAAATCCGGTCCGAGCAATTGGTGGGTTGCATCAGAAATACGGATTTCATCGGGCTCTGCGGCCTTTTGAATGCGCGCGGCGAGATTAACGGTGTCGCCCCACAGGTCATAGACAAACCGCCTTTTGCCTATGACGCCCGCCACGATCGGCCCGGAGTGAATTCCAATTCTGAGACGTAGCGCTTCGCCCGCGAAGCGCTCTCGCCTGGCCGCCTCCCGCAGCTCAAGCGCATAGTTCGCAATGGCTTGCGCATGATCGGATCGCGCGACGGGCAGGCCAGCGACCGCCATGACACAATCGCCGATGGTTTTGATCTTTTCGCAGCCGTATTGTTCCGAGAGCAGATCGGCCGCCCTGAAGAAATAATTCAGGATAGCGATCGTCGTCGCGGCTCCGACGCTCCGCGCTCTTTCGGTAAAACCGACGATGTCGGCAAAAAGCACACTGACCTCCGCGTGGTTGTCTGCAATTTGCTCGTCCGCTTTCAGCCGCTCCGCGATCGACGCCGGAAGAATGTTGAGGAGCAGGGATTCGGCGCGCCGGTATTCGCGCGACAGACCCTCCTGGCTCTCCCTTAACGCCTCGTTCGTCGATTGCAGCTTCGCATTGAGTTCACGCTCCCTCTCCTGCAGGAGCGTCATTTCATAAGCCTTTTGCTGAAGCCGCTGCTGATGGTCGCGTTCTGGCGTGGCGTCGAGAAAGAGCAGCCACACCGAGCCGCTGTCGTCAAAGAAATGAAGGTCCGCGACACGCCCGCCGGGCAGTTCCATCATGGGCAAATGGAATGGAAGCTCCGGGCAAGGCAGCAGCCCTTCCATGATTTCGAGTTGATCGGCAACGGGCTCGCCAGTGCGAAGCGCCGAAAGCCCGTAATATCCAAGGTTGCCGCCCTTCGCTTCTATGCATTGCCGGGCGTCGATTTTTAGATATGCGGCAGAGCGCTCTTTAGAGAAGAAATCGTATATCCAGCTTCTGACTTCTTTCGGCAACCTGGCCATGATCTACTTGGCGACCATCGAGGCAAGCTGACGAAACGCATCGTCGACATGTTCGCCCGAAAGCGCGCTTGTCAGATAGATTTGCCATCCGCGTTGCTTCAGTTCGTCAATCTCACCATCCGGTATTGCCCAGCGATCGGTCAGATCGGATTTGTTGAACAGCAATACAAACGGCATGGCACCGAATTCGGCCTCGACGCGCTCGCGCAGCGTAAGCGCCACGGCAAGAGTAGCGGGCCGGGTTCCGTCGACGACAAGTACGAGCCCGGTCGCACCTCGCACATAGCTGACGCGGAACGAGCCGATATCGTCTTCGCCTGCCAAATCCCACAAAATCAGATCCACGGTCTTGTCAGGAAACGCGACGCTTTTCTTGTCGATCTTCACGCCCACCGTGGTCAGGTAGTTTTCCGAGAAGATGCTTTGCACGAACCTGCGCACCAGGCTCGTTTTGCCGACAGCGAACCCGCCCAACATGCAGATCTTTTTTTGCAGCATCCTGGGCCCCGCACTACTCCAGGCTGACCGTAACCGAAACCCGGCGATTGGTGGAGTTCCCAGTTCGACTATTTTCATTTTCGGGCACCGCCGGCTCAAACGTGCCCGCGCCCCGCACCTGCAGCAGTTCCGGAGCGACGCCGCGCTTGTTGAGAAGCGCGCGAACCGTCTCGGCGCGGGCGGCGCTGATCGACGCGTTGGCCGTCTCACGGCCCGTTGTGTCCGAATGGCCGGTCAACATGAACCGCGCTGTCACGCCTGCCTTGCGGGCATTTTCGGCGAATTCCTTCAACTGATCAGCCAATCTGTCAAGCACCGGCGCCTGCTCCGGTCCCGGCACAACCTTGCCGGAAGAAAAGAAAATATCGGTCGTCTGGATGGCCTCTCTCAAATGATTAAGTTCGGCAAGGTTCAGCTCGCGCAACTGCGAGACATCCAGAATTACTCCGTCCGCCGAAAGTTGGTCGGCGGCGGCCTGCGCCCGGCCGATCCAGCCGGCAGGAGCCTCGCCCACGACAACGATGCGACCCTGGATGATCGAAAGCTGAACCGATTTCGGCGGGGACAGCGACGCCGTCAGCCGCTTCACCACGAACTTCGGATCAAGACTCTGATAGAATTGCCACTGTGAATGAACGCGGGCAGGATCAACCCCCGTTCCGGACAGCAGAGCTTGCGGGTCGGCGGCAAGCGGGTCTCTCAGACCGGAAATGTAGAAATGTCCGCCCCTCTCCGTTTGTTGGGCGACGATGATTCCCGGTTGAGCCTCAAGTCGCGACACATAATACTGCCAATGCTCCGCCGCGCGTGCATCGGGGCTCACATCATGAACCTTGGAAATGTCGAACTCCGGTCCGCCTACCGAAAGCTGTCGTGCCGCTGCGCGCGCCCGATCTATCCAGGTGTCGGGAGCCTCACCCTCGGCAACGATGCGGTCATTGACGATCGAAAGGCGCACGGTATCCGGCGGATACAGCGACGCCGTCAGCCGCTTCAACACGAACACCGGCTCAAGGCTCTGATAGAATTGCCAGCTTGCATGAACGCGAGCGGGATCGACCTGCGTCCCGGCCAGCAGCAACTGCGGGTCGACGGCAAGCGGGTCTCTCAGGCCGGTAATATAGAATTGGCCATCGCGCACATTCTGTTGGGCGACGATGATGCCGGGCTGCTTCTCCAGTCGCGACACGTAGGCCTGCCAGCGCTCCTCGGGGCTCACATCACGGACACCGGAGATGTCGAAGACCGGGCCGCCGGCTGAAAGCTGCTGGGCGGCGGTCCGCGCCCGGTTGATCCACGCGGTGGTGGCCTCACCCGCCGCAACGATGCGATCATCGACTACAGAAAGCCGCACCGAATCCGGCGGCGCCAGCGACGCCGTCAGCCGCTTCAGCACGAACTGCGGCTCAAGACTCTGGTAGAATTGCCAGCTTGCATGAACGCGCGCGGGATCGACCTGCGTCTCGGCCAACAGCGAATGCGGGTCGGTGGCAAGCGGGTCTCTCAGACCGGCAATATAGAATTGGCCGTCGCGCACAGTCTGATCGGCGACGATGATGCCGGGCTGGGTCGTCAGTCGCGACACATAGGCCTGCCAGCGCTCCTCGGCGCTCACATCGCGGACACCGGAGATGTCGAAGACCGGGCCGCCTGCCGAAAGCTGCTGGGCGGCGGCCCGCGCGCGGTTGATCCACGTGGTGGTAGCCTCACCCTCGGCGACGATGCGACCGTCGACGACCGAAAGCCGTACCGAATCCGGCGGCGCCAGCGACGCCGTCAGCCGCTTCAGCACGAATTCCGGCTCAAGGCTTTGATAGAACTGCCAGTTTGAATGAACGCGGGCGGGATCGACCTCCGTTCCCGGCAACAGCGACTGCGGGTCAACGGCGAGCGGGTCTCTCAGTCCGGCAATATAGAACTGGCCGCCACGAATTTTCTGCTCGGAAACGACGATCCCCGGCTGGGTCGCCAGTCGCGACAGATAGGTCTGCCAGCGCTGCCCCGCTTGCCAGGAAAGAAAGAACCAGGCGCCTGCCGCAGTCACAATCAGCAGGGCTGCCGTCACCACCAGCCACGGGAATCCCTCTTTCGAATCCGAATGCTGCAGCTCGACGCAGGTCTGCAACTGCGTCTCCACGCCGGGCAACTGCGACGTGTCGCCGTCAAACTCCTCTAAAGCCTGCGAGGATTCATCGTGGATGCGGAGCAATGCATCGCGAATTACGTCATGCAATTCCTCCGGCGGGTTTCCCCGGATCACCGCAACCAGCGTCGCAAACGGTCCGACTTCCGACCAGAGACGAAGCTCGCCGAACCGGATGGTGTCCAGGCCGCTGTTCTCTTTCTCGTTGAACGAGTCCTTCACGAAATCCTGGATTGCGCTGAGCATCGAGGAAATCAGTTGAGGGTCTTCGCTGGTGGCGTTTTCGGCGGTTACATGCGCGATCAAAAGCCCGGATCTGCGGCTGATCAGAAAGACATGCTCCACGCGATAGACGAGAGAATGCTTGAGAACGACTTCGGAGAAGCTTGTTCCGGTTCTCCAAGCCTCAAATCTCCACTTGAGGCCATGCCAGGTAAATATATGCCTTAAAGATTCATTCAGCGACTGGAAGGTCTGGTCGATCTTTTCGCCGATCGACTTGCGAATGGCCGGCAGAAACACCGGATACAATATATCCGTTAGTGTTTGCGGGTTCTTCTGGATGGACCGCTGCGCGGCCCTTTCTACGGCCGGTGCGAGGGCCTCGCCGAGTTGCATATGAGACGCGCGCGCGGTTGCGTCGGGGAGAACGTTCCCTACAGCGGCTGCAAGCTGCTCAGGCTCGTCGAGCAGGTGCGTTACGCGTGAAAGCTCCGAGATTTCGCCGCCGACGAGCAGCTGGCGAAGCCTTTCCAGCCGATGATCGGCGGCTGGAACTCCTTCGTAAAGCGCATGGTTGTCCGGATCGACGTTCCGGGCAATTTCCACCAAAAGGCGGGCCAGAGCCTCGCGATCAATCCCGGTATCGTTCGAAGCTGGTCTTTGGGGAAGGCTGATTGGGTCGACGCTCGACGTCAAGTTCCGATCAACTCGCTTTCCAGCTACGCTCCGAGTTGCTCTTGCTGCCAACGGGATCCTGATTTAGACATTTTGCGACCTCGACAAACAGGCCGGCCAAAAGATTTCGGTCGGTCTTGACGTTGCTGAGATCGGAAAAGATCTTCTCCATCAGCATTTGAGCGCTTTCATTCTTTTGCTTGATTTCCTCGCGCAGCAAATGGTCGCTTCTGTTCATGCGATCCGCTATTTCGCGCTCGAGCTCGCTCAATTGATCTGACAACGCGCGCACCTGCTTTTCAAGCGCCTGATTCTGATCGCGAAGATTGCGGTCGATCTCCTTGTCGGCCTCGGCTCGCGCATCTTTTTCGTTCCGCAACTGCGTCGCCAGCGAGTCAACCTGCTTCTTCGCATTTGACTCGTAGGTTTCAAGATTGCGCTTGGCTTCGGATTCGACATCCTTGAAGCGCTGCAGGAACCGCTCTTCAAGCTTGGAGAAGCGGCGGTCATAGTCCTGCATCTGGTTGCCGAACAAAAGATCGCGTATCTTGTCGACACCTGGAGCGTCACCGCCGGCCCCGCCCTCGCGAGCCTGGGCCGCCATGAAGTTCAGCCCGTTACCCTCTGCGTTTCCTATCAGATTTGCCTCCGCTTTACTTGCTGAAGAAGCGGCATTCGCAGAGTCCTTTGCCATCCTTACACCCCATCGCCCAATGAGAAATTCGGAAACGAGAATTTATGTCAGACAAATACCCGGGCCGCAAGCCGGAATCCTCTTGGCTTAGGCCGATTCGCGCGTGTCTTCCGATGCGGGGCCCAACGCCAGAAGGAAGGTCTTCTTTCGAATGGAGAATGGCTGTTCGAGAATGCAGGGACAACGACTGTGGTCAAATCGCCGGTTCCCTGGGACGGCACCGACGGCTACAACCTTCCCAACCTCAATGCCGGCCTTGCTTTGGGACGCCATCGGAACCGAATTCGGCGGACGCCACGAACTGTATGAACGAAACTATGCCGGCAACTACGAGAACCTGAGGATCGAAACCCTGAACGCCGCCACCGCGACCGGAGATCTGGCCTCGATGCAATCGATCGTGAAGGACTGCATGAGCGAATATGATCTTTCCGGCTGGACGAGTTCAGACCTCATCAATCCGGACGACATCAGCCTCGTCGGCCGAGGCACCGTTCAGGCGGCATAGAATGGTGGGACCGTTCCCTCGTGCAGGAGCGGTCCAACTCCTCCCTCTCCGAGGCCGTATGCCAAGGCTGCGAAACGGGGAAAAATGCTTGCCGTGGACCTACCTGCGACCTAGGGCGAGCGAACCTAAACCAACTCCACTTCCACCAGGCCCGCCACCTTCGCCAAGCTCAAGGCAGATCTTCGCGCAAAAGCCATCAGAACTATCGCCTGACTGATAGGATGTCCGCTTTTCGGATGCGCCCGTAGTCGGCTCAATAACCGATATGGGGCGTTCGCGGCTCCACCGAGACAGTAGAGCCGCTTCCAGTCAGTCAGATAGTCAGACCTGCGTCCCTTCGGCTAGCTCGAGGGCATCTTCTACGTCGACCCCGAGATATCTCGATCTTGGTATGGCCCAGCAAAATCTGGACCGCGCGCAGGTTACCGGTCGCCTTGTAGATAAGCGATGCTTTGGTACGCCTCAGCGAATGCGTGCCGTATTCCTGCGGCCGAAGTCCGATTGCCACAACCCATTCATGGACGAGGCGGGCATACTGTCTCGTGCTCATGTGACCCTTTGGGTCCACCCTGCTCGGAAATGCATAGTCATCGACCGTACCGCCGCGCGCTTCCAGCCACGCGAGAAGACTGGATCGCGCGTCGCCAGCGACATCGTCGGCACCTCGGAGCAGATCCTGGAGCAATTGGTCAAGGACCCGATCCTGGCCGGCATACGGGAGCTTCGGCTGGAGCTGCCCAACGACTTCGAGCAGCACGAATACGAGCAGATCATCACGGACCTCATCGGCAACACGCCGCTGCTCGAACTGCACAGCTACCGGCGCAAGGGCAATCTCGCTGGCCGCATCGTCGCCAAGATCATTTCAACCCGGCCGGCAGCATCAAGGACAGGATTGCCTGGGCGATCCTCAGGGACGCCGAGGAGAACGGCAACATCCAGCCAGGTGGGCCATCGTGGATGTGACCAGCGGAAACACCGGCATCGGCTTCGCTGCCGTTGCGGCCTCGCGGGACTATCGCGCGAAATTCTGTCTCAGCGACAACATCAGCCCGGACAAGGTCATGATCCTGCGGCTCTGCGGTGCGGAGGTTGTTACACATCAACGGGATGCTCGCCAGCGCGATCTGGTTCTGGCTGCGATGCGATTCATCCGCTTGGCCGGGTGCCTAACATCGCCAGCTTGGCGCTCTATCTGCTGTTGGGCTAACCTGGAAGCTAATCGATGATAGACGAACGCAAGAAGCTGGCGGTGGTGGTATTGTGGGTGATCGGCGGGATCGCGGTGAGCCGTTTCTGGGGTGACGCGATCTTCGCTTTTGGTGGCGAGCAGCTGACTGTCGGCGCGGGCCTCGCTTATTTCGGATTGTTAGTGCTCTTCATCGAAGATTCCGCCTAGCTTGCTAAAGCGCGTCGCGCCGAAACGGATTCAGGCGACGCGCTTAAGCCCTTTGTTTTTATGACCTGTCGTTGCCCCAGAAAACGCCCACACTTCTGGGCGACATGCATTAGGAGGCTGAGGCATGATCGATGCGCTAAAGTGGATCGGTTCCTTGCTCTGCGCTGCCGCGCTGGCGTTTTTGATTTATATTCACAGCGACGAGCAGCGACTGCGTGACTTCGAAAATTGGATCAACTATTTCGCCGACGTGGCGAGCAATGAATAGGCGCGCCGGTCTCCCGTCACCCCGCCTCGTAGCGGGCAAATCTGTGAATCGCTACCGCTCGACCCCTTGCCGTGACGCCAGTCCTCATTAGGATAGAGTTCGGCCGTCATCAACGGAGGCGGAAATGACCAAACCTCATTTCAAGAAACTGCTTGGCGCGCTGGTCGCCTCATCTGTCCAGTTCGGCACGCTCGGTTTGGCGTTCGCCGATACGACCCTTCTCAACGTGTCCTACGACCCGACGCGTGAGCTCTACAAGGCCTATGACGAGGCTTTCGCCGCGCACTGGAAGGCCGAGACCGGCGAGACCGTGACCATCCAGCAGTCGCATGGCGGATCGGGCGCGCAGGCCCGCGCCGTGATCGATGGCCTCGACGCCGACGTGGTGACGCTGGCGCTCGAAGGGGACATCAACGCCATCGTCTCGAAGGCGAAGAAGATCAATCCGGACTGGCGCAAAAAGTTCGAGAACAATTCGGCCCCTTACACCTCGACCATCATCTTCCTGGTTCGCAAGGGCAACCCGAAGGGCATCCATGACTGGAACGACCTGATCAAGGACGGCGTCCAGGTGATCACGCCCAACCCGAAGACCTCCGGCGGCGCGCGCTGGAACTATCTCGCCGCCTGGGCCTATGCCAACGCCAATGACGGCGGCGACGAGGCCAAGACCAAGGAATTCATCGCCAAGCTCTACTCCCAAGTGCCGGTCCTCGACACCGGCGCGCGCGGCTCGACCGTGACCTTCGCGCAAAAGGGCCTGGGCGACGTGCTGCTGGCCTGGGAAAACGAGGCCTATCTCGCGCTCGACGAATTCGGCGCCGACAATTTCGACATCGTCTATCCGCCGACCTCGATCCTGGCCGAGCCGCCTGTCGCGGTAGTCGACGCCAATGTCGACGCCAAGGGCACGCGCAAGGTCGCCGAGGCCTATCTCGGCTACCTCTACTCCAAGGAGGGCCAGACGCTGATCGCCAAGAACCACTATCGTCCGGCAAAGCCCGATCTGGTTCCCGCCGAGGACCTCGCCAAACTGCCCGAGATCAAGCTGATCACCATCGACGATCCGCTTTTCGGCGGCTGGAAGAAGGCACAGCCTTATCATTTCGGCGATGGTGGTATATTCGACCAGATCTACAAGCCCGCCCAGTGAGGCGCGACGGCCTGACAGTCACGCCGGCCCAACCGGCAAAGGACAGCCACTCTTACTATGCTAAGTCGCCAAACAGAATGGGCCATATGAACCGGACTTCCATCGCTGGCGCTTTTCGGACACCCACACCTCCGCCGCGCCCAAATTCTAGATCCCAGCCGCGTTCCTTGAGGGGGTAGCTCGCCCTGTAGTCCGAGCCGCGGAAACAGCAGTTCAGCAACATTGAAAGCTTCCTCCAGATGCGGATAAGCGGAGGCGATAATCGTCTCCACACTGGAGTGCAAGCCGACGGCGTTTCGGGATCAACGTTTGTATTACTCATCAACGATGCCAAGTCCTGACCAAATACAGCGGCCGTCTTAGTCGATTGTTATTTTCGAGACTTTGTCGACATCGTATTTCTTCGTCTAGGCTGCGATAATACACGAATCTCTCTGCGCCACGATCCAGCGTTCTCGCGTCGAGTTCCGATGCGCCGTTCCAGTCTCCCGGGCTCTGCGACGGGGTGTTTGGGCTGCACTTAGGCAGCGCTCGAGCCGTCGTGGCGCACTTTGCCATCGGTCTGACGGAGCATCGTCACAGGCAATCGAGCGCGGTCCGGCCGTCTTTCGATCGGCGCGGCCGTAGGCAGGATAACGTGAGTTCCGTCGTTCTGGTCTGCATCGGTCCTCATCCGCCGCACCGGGTCTCCTTGTCTCAGGCGGCGTCCGTCAGCGTGCGGGCGCCATGCGTTTGAACTGCGTTCGCACCGCTCATTGTTACGCTCCCAGCAGCTTGCGGGCCTTGTCGTGCGCATGCCGGCCGGCGTCCGCCTAGCTTGCGGCTGGATCGCCGACATAGAACGTGCCGTCGCTCCAGATCGCGTGCCTGATCACGCCAGCTTGCGCGCCACCGCGACGCAGGCCTTGCGGTGGCAGGAGCGATTGGCGATCGCTGGCCCCAGCTCTTGACCTTGTCATTGAAGCGCGTCATCAGGTCCTACGCCGCCCCGTAGAGCGCGCGCCGCACGTCCATGTCGCCAGCCCTCGAGATGCGCCCCCTAGTCAGGCCGAAGTAGGCCGCGACGTCGCGCAAGCGGCGGAAGCGCGACGGATCGTCGATCGCGGTCATGAAGCCCACCGCGCTGGCCCAGGGCCGACGCCGGGGATCGCCATAAAGCGACCGATTGACCGCCCGGCTTGGTGGCGGCGCCGGGCGAGGCTGCGGGGCCATGAATGAGCGCAATGCTATGGACGTCCGCCCCGTCTATATTCGCCGGGATCGATAAAGCTCCCCGCCCAAAAGTTACGTTTGGCAATGCGGGCTTCGCGCTCTTCGGCGTGTTTCACCAGATCGCGTCCGAGATCGATGCCTCCCACGAAGCAGACGCCGACATCGTCGTCATAACGGTCCTTGCCTTCGATGATGCAGGTTACATCCCCTGCAGCAATAAGATGTTGAATGTGGTCGCGCGCATACTTGCCGCAGGGCCAGATTTTGTCAGCGGCATCGAAACACGGCTGCGAAAGTTCGGGGGCATCGATACCAAGCAACTGAACTCGTTTCTTGTCATGCCACAGTGTGTCGCCGTCATGAGCAAACCAATGCTCTGCTGCGGAAACAGGCCCACAGGTGACCACGAAGGTAAGGGCGAGGATCAACCTGCACATGGCCGAGCAAAATCTAATATGATCCCGGCAAGGATCGTCCTGCCATCGCTCTGGATGCCTACGGCCCGCAGGCAAAGGCCAATCGGCGGGAGTTCTGAAGCTCCGCCCGGCACGATGTTCTCATCCACTGAACTGGTCAAGCACCTCTTATTGCGGGGGAACGCCTTACTGCCAAAGCAGATGTTGCTCAGTCAGCCTGTCCGGAAGGGCGCGTCCGGTCTTTATCGCTTAGTTGCCCGCCGAGTGTCAGCAAGCCCTAACTTCCGCGATCACGCCATACTCCCGCGGACAGCCTTACCCTACCTCAATGTCGCGGCGGACCTGATCCGCCTTGGCCGGCGCCTGTTACCCCAAGCCCCCCGCCCAATAGGCGTCGGCCATCTCTTCACAGAGAAGCCTAGGACGCGCATTTCCCGTTTCCGCTGTCAGCGCAGAGCCCGGGCCTCCCGGCGCCCGCCTGGTCCTTTCGGCCCGCACTAGCAGCTAAGCCATGAGGCGCTTCGAAATCGCCCGCAATAGCTCCGTTTCGTCGGCAATCCCGTTCCGGAAAGCGCTGACGATTTCAGCAGCGAGGTCTTCCCTCTGCTCTTTGTCTTTTTGGGCTAGACGGCGCTCATCGCAAAGCCGATCGAACACCCGCTGGAGCAACTCCAGATCGCTTGGCACAAGTATCCCGTCGAGGCACGACAGAGGCATTACGCAACCCTCAATTGGCTAAGACCCTGCCTGTTATTTTGTGAGCGGTTTGCCGATTTCAAGCTACCTCTTGCGCCGCTTCTCCGGCGTCCTGGCAATGCTGGTGAACTGCAGTTTCCGATCTTTACGCCGACACGCAGGAAGCCGCTGCGCGACATGGTCGATTAGCTGCCCTTGGCCCTGCCGTAGGCGTTGGGGCTGGTGTCGGGCGTGTAGATCAGGCCGACATCCGTGCCGCCGCACCTGTTGCATTTCAACTTGGGAATGAGGTCATCGGCCTTTGCCGGCGCGTCAGGGCCGTAGCGGTCCCGGAGCTGGGCAAGGTCGAGCTTTTGGCTATGGTTGCAGGGAGACCAATGACAGAACGCCGTCACGGCCATCTTGGCGTCGATCAAGCTTTGGAATGTCCAGCCCTTGCCCATGCACCCGATATAGTGCGGCTCCAATCAATCCGCCACGCCGGCCTCCCGATGAACGGTGGCGTCAAAGATCACCTCATAGACGCTCCCAATTTCTTCCTCGATCTCCGTGCTGTCGATCCCGAGTACCTTGGCGTCAGCAAAAAGCTGTTGGGCCAATTCAGCCACGGAGATGACGTCGGCGCCGACCGTCTCCGGGATGTTGTTGGAAATCCATTTGTGGAGAAAGTTGATGCCGCGCGTGCTCATCTCGGCGACAAGCGCCGGCGGGGCATTAGGTTCCTTCCGTCGGAGACGTTAGGTCGACATCTCTTTGATGACCGCATCGAGCGAGGCGATATCTTCCAGCGCGGCTATTTCGAGCGGATCAGCCGCCTGTGCTGGCGTGCGTATCTCAGGAACGCCACCAGGCCCTATTGGCGCGTAGCTCATTACAAGGGTGTCGCGATACTGCCTGAGCAGGACGAGCGCTCTATCAATGGTTCGTTGGTCCATCGGTGAGATTTTAGCATATAGGTCCAACTCTGCGCACTACGCTAATTCTTCCCGAAATCCTGCCCGTTTCGGCGTCAAAGGTCACCTTGTCGATGAAGCGTCCTAATTGGCATCCCCCTGTCCGTTTCCGCTACCGACAATGCCAAAATCCTGAGATTTGATATTTCCATCCGCCAAGAGAAAGCCCTCAGCAGCCAGGCCCCGCCTCAACAACTCACGCACCGCTGACGCTCGGCTTGGCATTCGTCTTTCAAAGCGCCAGTCCTCCAGCGCATCAATTTCCCTTTGCGACAACATTATTTGAAGACGTACAGGTCTCTCGATTTGTGGCATTTTGCGACCTCACCCATAAAGCGTCGAATGAGTAGTTAGCGTATAATGAGCATAACACTCCAAAGGTTGCATGACCATCGTCTTGGGTCTGTACGCCTGATGAGGCGAATGCATTAAGGGCTGCGTCTACCGTAAGTACTAACTTCTTGAAAATATTAGCTTATTTAATGCTTTGTGACTTGTGCTCCCCTTCGCGAGCGCGCATGGTGAAGGTGAGGGTAACCCGGTCCGGAGGACAAGAGGTCACCATGCGCTACCATTATTCACAGACCCTACTGGACGACGTTACGGCGAGTGTCACTGAGGCGTTCCAGAGGCTTCGCATTGTCAACGTTCCGGTCGTGGCGGAACAAGTCAGGCGTCGTCATCTCTCGGAGAATATCGCCCTTGAGGACATTGAGGAGATAGTCCTGGACACCGCTCAAATGTTTCACATCCCGATGGAATTCGACGGTACGCGCGGCATTTTTGCTGGGCACGAAGCGGAAACCAGGCTGGCCGGGCGATTTGCGACCTCCCTCCACGGCCAACCACCACGCCTTTTGGCGAGCGAGAACTAACGCTTGGCCAGCGCGAAACGGTCGATGGCCCCGAAATATCTCGATCATCGGTTGCAATGCCCCGGTGCCGCAATGCTTATGTGCGATATCGACCACTTCAAGAAGCTCAACGATCACCTCGGACCATGCCGAAGGCGACCGATGCCTAGTGGAGGTCGCACCGATCATTCGAGACAACATCCGGCGCGGTGATCTTGTGGCCCGCTACGGAGGCGAAGAGTTCCTCGTTGTTCTGCCCGGCATAAAGGACGAGGCGTCCTCTGTCGCGGAACGCATCCGGGAAAGCGTAGAAGCCGCCGCCATTCACAACCCGGGATCGCGGCTGTCTCCTCGCGTAACACTCAGCATCGGAGTGGCAATTCAAACTTCGGACGAGGTGATCTCGCCGGAGAAACTGCAACGCCAAGCGGATGAAGCACTCCTGGTGCTCGGAACCATCTTTCTCGGTTTCGCCACGCCGACCGAAGGCGGCGCCATGGGCTCGGTCGGCGCCCTCATCATGGCGGCGGCCAAGCGCCGGCTTTCGCTCGACCTGATCCGGCAGGCGCTGACCTCGACGACGCGGTTGTCGTCCTTCGTTCTCTCCATTCTGATCGGCTCGCGCGTCTTCTATTTGACTTTCTGTGGTGTGAACGGCCATCTGTGGGTGGAGCATCTCTTGGTGTCACTGCCCGGCGGCGAGGTCGGCTTCCTGATCGTCACCAACCTGATCGTCTTCTTCCTCGCCTTTTAGGCGAACCTAAGGACCAGGAGGAGGACTAGAATTCCATGTGCATGTGGTGTCTCTTTCATCCACAAAAGGGTAGATGAACCCATCACGAGCGCGGCTGGTTTGAGGCCGGAAGCGCTCTGGCTGCTTTGGAGCTAATGTCGGCGATTTCGGTCGGTAGGCCATCTGTTAAGACGGTCCGTGTGGTCATTCGAACCACTGTCGCGATCGCGATCTATTTTATCCCATTTTTTGATGCTTTCCTCGTCCCGCCCGGCCGCGCACCCATGCTCGAGCGCGCGCGGCTACTCTGGAGCATGGCGGCCACGAATCGCAGATAGCGCACGAATTCGAGCCAGAATCATCCCATCCGGCATCGGTGAAGAACCTATGCCCGAACAGGCGTAGGATTGGACCTCGGCCGGTAGCGATGTCGATCAATGCCAGAGCAAGCGCCGACCAGCGCTACTCCCCCGCTCACATCGTTCTGGACCATGCAGCGAAGACATGGGCTACCTTGACCGCACTCGCCTGCGGGGCTTGCGCAACCCATTCCAGCAAGGTTTCGAAACGGGCCTCGGGATCAAGCATGTCGTCATCATCTTGGTCCGTGGATGCGACGCCGCTTCGCGTTCACCCGACCCTTGTTCCCCTAGCAGATGGCCTGGAACCCTGTCGGGTGCAGCATTGCGGCAGTTTGCTTGCCGACAACTATTCCTGCTGGAATTGACATGGCCAATCTTCAGGCCTGGTCAAGCCAGACGGCAACTCGGTCCGGGTGTCTCCGCAAGCCATGTTGAGCTGCCATTGGGACAGACCCGCCGATTTGGAAAGATCGAGGCCCTCGATACGGGTCAGAAAGAAAAAAGCGCGGTCAAAGTCTATCGGCTCGGTGAACGTCGCTCCTCGGAAGTCCGCCCGCGCGAGATTGGCAAACGAAAAGCGGCTGCCACTGATATCGGCGTCATGGAACTGCGCTCGCCCTAATTCCGCCTTTGTGAAATCAACATCGGTCAGATTGGCGTCCTGGAAATTCGAGCGCTGCACTTCCGCGCTCGTAAACACAGCGCCCTGCGCGTCCATATGGCTGAAGTCGGTCCTGTAGGCCTCGATTTTGTCGAACCGGGCTCCTTTGGCGGTCGAGCCGGCTAGGGAAGCACGCACAAGCGTTGCCTTCTCAAAATTTGCCGCAAGGAGATTGCTGTTCCTGAGGTCGGTCGAAGTGAAATCAACACCGATCAGGTTCGCGCCGCTCAGGTCCTGTCCTTTAAGGATGAGAAGCTTTTTGTCACAGTCCTGCCAATTGACGCCGGGCGTCGCGGCTGCGTCGCAATTTTGAGCGGCAGTGGCGTTCTGCCAAGCAAATACAATGCAAACCGCTAGAACCAAGCCGGATGTGACGTAAGCTCTAGTTCGTCTCAAAGTCATTGTTTCTGGACCTCTCCTACTCGCCGACAATCAAGCTTACCACATCTGCTGGCAATCGACCCACGGTAACGACCGCCGTCACATTTGGCGCATTTCTGCACAATTGCGGCTCGGAATTGCAGCCGATACTAGGCGTCGCTCATCTACCTCTCCAAAGCGGTGGCGTGGACTACGCTCACCCCGCGCGAGCTTGAAGGCGACCCGCTGCCTTCTCCGAGCTGGTTTCTTCACTACTGTAGCGCGCACCAGGTGATTTCCGGAAGCGGAACAGCCCTGGAGCAGCAGCGTTCGCCCTGATGGCTCTCGTCACTGGGTTTGCGTCTGCAATAAACGTCCTATCTGATGGTTCTGCTCTTCACCCGATTGCGGCAATAAGCGCAGAAATGCGGGCTCGCACCCTCGGAGGTAGTTGAACAAGTTGCTCGATCAGGCGCCGACCTTCTGCGCTGGCAATGAAGCCAATGCGCTCATCGGTTCGTAGACGTGAAGCCTCATTGCCGCTCTCACCATTCTCCGGAAGGCCTTCGAAAAACCGACTGACGGCGACGCCTAGCGACCTGCCAATCTCGTAGAGCATGGACGCGCTCACTCGGTTCCTTGCGTTCTCGTATTTTTGGAGTTGTTGAAAGGTTATGCCTATCGATCGGGCAAGCTGAACCTGCGATACGTCTGACTGCACGCGAACCGCTGCGATCTGCCTGCCGACATGCACATCGACGGGGTGAGGCTCACGCCCGATCTTTGGTTGTGGCGCCGCCAGGGACGGGCTGGAGCGGTGCGTTCGATGCCCCAACAGATCTTTGGGTGAAAATCAGTCGCGGTCGGTTCTGGTTTTTGTGTCGATTGTCAGCCGAATTTTCGCGCAGGCGGCACAACTATCCTGCCGGAGTATCCGGATATTTCGATCCCGGTACCGAAGGCACGCGAGCGGCTTACGAAGCCCTCGAGACCATCTCGCGCCACGTGCCCGGTGGCGGGGACCGGGACCAATCTGCCCCTTTCGGATCCTATGCGATCATTTAGATCGCCGATCACTACCGGCAGAAGGTCTATGCCTTCGAGGGTTCCACTCTCATCGTAGCGGCAAGCCGCGACAATGCTCTGCCAGACTTCCGGAGGATCCCATTCGCCCTCGTCCGGATGGACGTGAAACAGGAAATTTCCGAGACCGTAGAAGATGGGCAAGCCGTTATAGATTTCCACCGCCTGAAGAACCGGGGCACCGTGGCTGACGAAGACGTCTGCGCCGGCGTCGATGCATGTGCGGGCAAAGGTCTGCACCCAGCGCGGCACATCCTGCCAGCCCGGTTCCCAATGATGGTGGTGCAGATAGGCGATGACGAAATCGCCCCGCGCAGACGCCTGACCGATGGCAGACAGATGGATGCTGGCGCTCGCTTGATCGACTTCGACCATGCGGCCGAAATTGGCTGCTTGGGTGAACACGGTGCCGTAGAAATTGAGCTCCCCGTCGCTCGCTATCTCCGGCGGATCTTCCGGCTGCGCATAATTGGTCAGTTCGAAGGGAGAACTTTGCAAATGGCCTCCAAGCCGTGCCAACCGTCGGAAATGCCCGTCCGGCACTCCAATTTTTCGAACGGTCTTAAGCCGGTTGACGCCAGGGCGAGACGGGCGAAAGGCCGTGTGGTTCTCGGCATACATGCTGGACGGGCCGGGACCCGCATCGATCGCAAGAAGAGCGACGTCGCGTGTACCTAGCCGGCGGCGGCCCAGTTCCCGGGCATCGGTCGCGTCGACCCCGATGCCCGCATGCAGGAAGCCCCGTTCTTGAACTTCCTCTAGCGTCGAGAGGACGCCGCCAGCACCGAGATCGAACGCGTGGTTGTTCGCTAAGGCGAGCGCGTTGAAACCAATGTCCTGCAATGCATCCAGAACTTCGGCCCTGGAATAGCCGAAGTACCTGCCCTTGGTCGGGCAGTGTTGCGACCTTCTCCAGTATCTTGAGCATGACGCGGATTTCAGTTGGGGAGAGCGAGCGATCTCTCGGGACAAAGTGAGCAATCGATGCCGGCCCTACGTCGTCGGCCGGATTGGACACCTTCTCGCCATGGAGAATGGCGAAGCCGTAAATTTGCTTGAGGATATCACGGACGTGGATCGCCGTTGCCGGCGCTCCACGCTCGACGATCTTGGCACATTGGGCGCGAAGATCGTCCGGTGTGATTTCGGTCAGCAGCCTATTGCGCCAAACCGGCAGGAGTTCGCGTTCGTAAATTGACCGGCGCATTGAGCGAGTGCTATCCGCCATTGATGCCATGGTCAGCCACTTCTCTCCAAACTGACCAAAGCTCTTTGCTTCTTTCAGTCGCCGTTTGTCGCGCTGCTTCTCGATGGCTGGAGAGCGACCTTCTCTAACCGCTCGACGTGCATCGAGGCATTTTTCCCGGGCTTGGAGCAGGGAGATCCCATCGCGCCCGTACTTGCCGAGATAGACGGTCTCCCTCCGGCCATTGAGCCTGTAATCCAGACGAAACGAGATCGTGCCGCTAGGCATGACGCGGACATACATCCCGTCACGATCCGCCACCTTGTACATTTTCTGCTTTATTTTCAATGCCTTGATTGCGGCGTCCGTCAGCATCCCGACTGCCTTTCCAAAAGTACCGTCACGGGTTTTTTGAGGGCTTTTGGCGGAACTTCTTCTTAATTTTCATAGCCTTAGCCTGAAAAAAGTACCGTCATCAGACCTCTATGACGTGACGGTACTGTCGAAAATTCATCGTGGCAATATGTCGGAGGTCCGGCAGCCAGTCCGGCAAGGCCGAACAATGCACGCCGATAGGCAGCGAAAGCTGCTGGCAAAAATTATTTTTAATTTCAGTTAGTTAGATCGATTTTTGGCGTAATTTCGGCGAGGTTCGGATAGACCTGAATCATTCCCACTCGATCGTGCCGGGCGGCTTCGACGTCACATCGTAGACGACGCGGTTGATGCCCCGTACCTCGTTGATGATGCGGGTGGCGGCGGCGGCAAGGAAGTTCATGTCATAGTGGTAGAAGTCGGCGGTCATGCCGTCGACCGAGGTGACGGCGCGCAACGCGCAGACGAATTCGTAGGTGCGGCCGTCGCCCATCACGCCGACGGTCTGCACCGGCAAGAGCACGGCGAAGGCCTGCCAGATGGCGTCGTAGAGGCCGGCCTTTCGGATCTCGTCGAGATAGATGGCGTCGGCCTCGCGCAGGATCTCAAGCTTCTCGCGAGAGATGCCGCCCGGGCAGCGTATGGCAAGGCCGGGGCCCGGGAACGGATGCCGGCCGATGAAGCTCTCGGGCAGGCCGAGCTCCTTGCCCAGCGCCCTCACCTCGTCCTTGAACAATTCGCGCAGCGGCTCGACCAGCTTCATGTTCATGCGCTCTGGCAGGCCGCCGACATTGTGGTGTGACTTGATCGTCACCGACGGGCCGCCGGAGAAGGAGACGCTTTCGATGACGTCGGGATAGAGCGTGCCCTGGGCCAGGAAATCGGCGCCGCCGAGCTTCTTGGCCTCTTCCTCGAACACTTCGATGAAGAGCCGTCCGATCGTCTTGCGCTTCTTTTCGGGATCGGCCTCGCCTTCCAGCGCCGAGATGAAGCGGTCGGACGCGTCGACCAGGATCAGCGGCAAATTGTAGTGCTGGCGGAACATCTCCACCACGCTCGCCGCCTCGTCCTTGCGCATCAGGCCATGGTCGACGAGGATGCAGGTGAGCTGATCGCCGACCGCCTCGTGGATGAGAAGTGCGGCGACCGAGGAATCGACGCCGCCCGACAGCGCGCAGATCACCTTGCCCTTGCCGACCTGCTTGCGGATCGCCTCGACGGCGTGCTCGCGATAGGCGCGCATCGTCCAGTCGCCCTCGATGCCGGCGATGTTGTGGACGAAGTTCCTGAGCAGCCTGGCGCCGTCCGGCGTATGCACCACCTCGGGATGGAACATGATGCCGTACATCTTGCGCTCGACATCGCCGAAGATGGCGAAGGGCGAGCCTTCGGACCTGCCGAACACCTCGAAGCCCTTGGGGAGCGAGATGACGCGGTCGCCATGGCTCATCCACACCTGGTGCCGCTGGCCGGGCGCCCACAGGCCCTCGAACAGCGGGCTCTCCTTCTCGATCTCGACGAAGGCGCGGCCGAACTCGCGATGGTTGGAGCTTTCGGCGACGCCGCCCATCTGCACACAAAGCGCCATCTGGCCATAGCAGATGCCGAGCACCGGCACGCCGGCCTCGAAGACGATCTGCGGGGCGCGCGGGCTGCCGATATCGGTGGTCGAGGCCGGGCCGCCAGACAGGATCACCGCTTTGGGATTGACGCGCTCGAAGGCCGTCTCGGCCGACTGGAACGGCACGATCTCGGAAAAGACGCCGGCCTCGCGGATGCGGCGGGCGATGAGCTGCGTGAACTGGCTGCCGAAGTCGACAATCAGGACGGTGTCGGAGCGATTGGCTGTTTTCATGGCGAGCGTTTAGAGAAAGAAACGAGTCGGCGCAATGGGTTGCGAGGCGTCCGGTTCAATCCGACGGCTTCGCCGCGCCCAGGCTGACCGTGCCGGAAGCGATCGCCTGTTCCAGAAGGCCGACCGCGCCGGCCAGTTTCTCGTCGATGACGTGCAGGTATTCCGTCCAGTCGCCGACATGCCTGAGGTCAGCCGCGCCATCGGAAATGCCGCGCAGGCCGGCGAGTGGCACGCCGAACAGCTGGCAGGCGCGCAGGCAGGCGAAAGTTTCCATGTCGACCATGTCAGCGGCGATCGCATCATAGGCAGCGCCGGAGATGATCGCGCCGCCGGTCGACAGCGACGCCTCCCTGATGCCGGGGATCCTTAGCGGCAAGGGCACGGTGACCGGCAGGTCGAGAAACGGCGTGGCACCCTTCTCGAAGCCCAAAGGCGAGGCGTCGATGTCGCGATAGGCGACCGAAACCGCCTGATAGATCTCCGCCTGCTCCAGCGTGCGGCTGCCGGCCGAGCCGAGCGAGACGACAAGATCCGGCAGCGCCTTCCCCCCCTCAGCCGGGCAAGCTCGGCGCCCAGCCTGACCCCGGCCTCGACCGGCCCGACGCCAGTCATCAGCGGCGTGAACAGTTTTCTGAGATGCGGACCGTATTCGGCCTGCGCGGCCATGACGAAGAGAACGTCCCTGCCCGCGATCCGCACAGCGCTTGCCATGGATTATCCTTCGATCCCGTCCCGTCCGACGACCGTCATCATGGTGCCGGTCATGGTGGCGATCAGCTTGGCCTCGCCGTCGGCGGCGAAGGCGTAGGCCTGGCCGTCGGCGACGATGATGGTGCGGCCTGGCTTGGTCACCGAGCCGCGGAACAGGAAGCGCTCGCCCCTGCCCGGCGCCAGGAGATTGACCTTGAACTCTATGGTCAGCACGCTGGAATTCTGCGGCAGCAGCGAGAAGGCAGCATAGCCGCAGGCCGAGTCCAGCGCCGTCGAGATGACGCCGGCATGCAGGAAACCATGCTGCTGGGTGAGCGCGGCCGAGTAGGGCATCTCGATCTCGATGATGCCGGGTGTCACCAGGGTCAGCTCGGCGCCGATGGTCGTCATCGCCTGCTGCCGGGCGAAGGATGTGCGGACCCGGTCCTCATAGTCAGGAGCGGGTACGATCTTTGCTGCCATGGCTGTCGCCTTCATTTCCTGGGAAAGCTTATTGCAGAGGCACGCCGCGCAGGCAATCTCTTATGTTGCAGTGCAGCAATGCCGGCACCCCTGCCTCAACCCGCCCTGTGCAGCGCGCAGACATAGAACCCGTCGGTGCCGCTCAGCGCCGGCGACAGCGAGATACCGCCGCCGGCGCCGATGCGCGCGGCGGCTTCATGGCCGGGAAAGCGGCCGTCCCAGAGCTTGCGGTGGTCAACAGGCGCGAACTCACCATGGCGGGCGCGGAAATCGGCCACTTGCTCGCCATTCTCGGCGTCGAACACCGAGCAGGTGATGTAGACCAGCAAGCCACCGGGTTTGACGAAGGCCTTGGCCGCGTCGAGGATTTCCCTTTGCTCGCCCCGGCGCTGGTCGAGCTGTCTTTGCGTCAACCGCCATTTGGCGTCGGGGCGGCGCCGCCAGGTGCCGCTGCCAGTGCAGGGGGCGTCGACCAGCACGATGTCCATATGGCCAGCGAGCGGGCCCAGTTCGGCGGGTTTGCTGACGATCTGGATGTTTCGGTTTTCGGACCGGCGCATGCGGTCGAAGATCGGCGCAAGCCGCGCCTTTTCGGCATCATGGGCAAATATCTGGCCGCGATTGTCCATTTCGGCCGACAGCGCCAGCGTCTTGCCGCCGGCGCCGGCGCAATAGTCGAGCACCTGCATTCCGGCCTCGGCGCCGGCCAGCGTCGCGACGATCTGCGACCCTTCGTCCTGGACCTCGAACCAGCCCTTCTGGAAGGCGGGTTCGGCCTGGACGTTGGGGTGCCTGCCGTCGCCATCGATCGGCGGGATGCGGATGCCTTGCGCGGCAATGCTCGCGGCAGCCGCGCCCGTGCCGTTGAGTTCGGCCAGCACCTTGCCGCGATCGGCCTGCAGCGTGTTGACCCTGAGGTCCAGCGGCGGGCGAGCGGCGAGCGCCGCCCCTTCCGCGACCCACGTCTCGCCGAAAGCCTGCCCGAACAGCGGCACACACCAGTCCGGAATGTCGGCTCGTACCGCGTCCGGCGCATCGGCCGGGCGGCGATCGGCCGCCGCCATCAGTTCGGTGTCGCTGAGCAGCGGCGGCGCGAACCTGTCGCCGTCCAGCGCATCGTTCAGCGACTGTGCCGTCTGGCCCCATTCGAGCAGCAGGGCGCCGAAGCCGATTGCGCGCGGGGTGTCCTCGCCGAGCAGCCAGCCGGCGGAACGCTTGCGGCGCAGCGCGTCATAGACGATGTTGCCGATCGCCGCGCGATCGCCGCCGCCGGCAAAGCGGTGCGACAGGCCCCAGTCGCGCAGGGCGTCGGCCACCGGCCGGTGCCGCCGGCCGATGTCTTCCAGAACCTCAATGGCCGCCGCCAGCCTTCCGCCCAGTCTCATTCCTGCTCCGTCAACCGTTGCCTTCAGTCCTGCTCTTAGAGCCTTTCCTGCTCCGATTGAAACAGTTCTGTTGCGGTGAGGCCAAAACGGCCGGTCCAATGCCATCCTGCGTACGACATACGGAACGCTTTTCGATGCAGTCGGTCCTCAGCGGAAAACAAGAACAAATCAACCGGAACATGAAATATGTCTAATATTTTTACTAACGAGTACAAGCAAGCCCGCGGGCTTAACCACTCCGCTTTCCAAGATTTCGGGTTGCGAATACTCTCTCAGCCGTGATTCGCGACGCAGTAAAGGCGGTTTTGCGGATCGATACGAGGAGAGGGCAATGAAGACTTATCTTGCGGAAGTTCTAGGCACATTCCTGTTGGTATTCATCGGCACGGCTTCTGTGGTCACGGGCGGCTTCGGCGGCGCGCTGCCGCTTGGCCAGGAAGGCATCGGCCTGGCGTTCGGCATCGGCCTCATCGCGGCGGCCTATGCGATCGGGCCGATCTCGGGCGCGCATCTCAATCCGGCTGTGACGCTTGGCGCCTTCCTCGCCGGCCGGCTGCCGGCAAAGGACGTCGTTCCCTACTGGATCGCGCAGATCATCGGCGCCATCATCGCCTCGCTGGCGCTGTGGATCATCGTCTCCGGCCAGGTCGGCGGCCACACTGGCGGTTTCGGCGCCAATGGCTGGGACGAAGCGAAATGGGGCGTCAGCTCGGCTTTCCTGTGGGAATTGATCGCAACCTTCACCTTCGTCACCGTGATCCTCGGCGTCACGGCGCAAAATCACAGCACGACCTTCGCCGGGCTGGTCATCGGCCTGACGCTGGCCGGGCTGCACTTCGCCATCATCCCGGTCACCGGCACCTCGCTCAATCCGGCCCGCTCGATCGGTCCGGCGCTGTTTTCGGGCGCGGCGGCGCTCAGCCAGCTGTGGCTGTTCATCGTCGCGCCACTGATCGGCGGCGCCATCGCCGGCGTCGTCGCCAAGGCGCGCATCTTCGAGAAGGACTGATTTTTTTTGAAGCCTGAATGCGAAAAGGCGCGGGGCTGGCCCCGCGCCTTTTTGTTGGAGTGCACGCTCTTTCGAGGATCAGGCAATCTCGAAGCGGTCGAGGTTCATCACCTTGGTCCACGCCTTGACGAAATCCTTGACGAATTTGTCCTTGGTATCGACCGAGCCGTAGACCTCGGAAAGCGCTCGCAGTTGCGCGTGCGAGCCGAAGATCAGGTCGGCGCGGGTGCCGGTCCATTTGACCGCCTTGGTCTTGCGGTCACGCGCTTCGTAGATCTCGTCGGAGCCCGACGCCGGATCCCAGACCGTCGCCATGCTGAGCAGGTTGACGAAGAAGTCGTTGCTCAGCGTGCCTGGTCTGTCGGTGAACACGCCGTGCTTCGAGCCGCCGGAGTTGGCGCCGAGCACCCTCAAGCCGCCGACCAGCACCGTCATTTCTGGCGCTGTCAGGGTCAGGAGCTGCGCCCGGTCGACCAGCAACGCCTCGACCGACAGTGGCAGCTTGCCCCTGGCATAGTTGCGGAAGCCATCGACGACCGGCTCGAGTGCGGCGAAGGACTGGGCGTCGGTCTGTTCCTGCGAGGCGTCCATGCGGCCCGGGGTGAACGGCACCTTCACCTGGTGGCCGCCGTCCTTCGCCGCCTTTTCGACCGCGGCGACGCCGCCGAGCACGATCAGGTCCGCGAGCGAGATCTTCTTGTCGCCGGTCTGCGCTGCGTTGAACTCCTTCTGGATAGTTTCGAGCTTCGCCAGTACCGTCGACAGCTTGGCGGGCTGGTTGACCTCCCAGTCCTTCTGGGGACTCAGGCGAATGCGCGCGCCGTTGGCGCCGCCGCGCTTGTCGGAGCCGCGGAAGGTCGAGGCCGAGGCCCAGGCGGTCGAGACCAGGTCGGAGACCGACAGGCCGGAGGCGAGGATCTTGGCCTTTAGCGCAGCGATGTCCCCTTCGCTCGCCAACTCGTGGTCGATCGCCGGAATCGGATCCTGCCAGATCAGCTCTTCCTTCGGCACGAGCGGGCCGAGATAGCGCACGACCGGCCCCATGTCGCGGTGGGTGAGCTTGAACCAGGCGCGGGCGAAGACGTCGGCGAACTCAGCGGGATGCTGGTGGAACCGCCGCGAGATCTTCTCGTAGGCCGGGTCGAAGCGCAGCGAAAGGTCGGTGGTGAGCATGGCCGGCGCATGGCGCTTGGACGGATTGTGCGCGTCCGGCACCAGGCCGGCGCCGGCGCCGGCCTTCGGCGTCCATTGATGGGCGCCCGCCGGGCTCTTCGTCAGCTCCCATTCGTAGTTGAAGAGGTTGTCGAAGAAGTTGTTGCTCCACTTCGTCGGCGTCGTGGTCCAGGTGACCTCGAGGCCCGAGGTGATGGCGTCGCCGGCAATACCGGTGGCGTATTTGCTCGACCAGCCGAGGCCCTGCGCCTCGATGCCGGCGCCTTCCGGCTCGGCGCCGACAAGTGCGGCATCGCCGGCGCCATGGGTCTTGCCGAAGGTGTGACCGCCGGCGATCAGCGCGACTGTCTCCTCGTCGTTCATCGCCATGCGGCGGAAGGTCTCGCGGATGTCGCGCGCCGCGGCCAGCGGATCCGGATTGCCGTTGGGGCCTTCGGGATTGACGTAGATCAGGCCCATCTGCACGGCGCCGAGATGGCCATGGAGCTCGCGGTCGCCGGAGTAGCGCTCGTCACCCAGCCACTTCGCCTCGGAACCCCAGTTCACGTCCTGCTCGGGCTCCCAGACGTCGGCGCGGCCGCCGGCGAAGCCGAAGGTCTTGAAGCCCATCGATTCCAGCGCGACGTTGCCGGCGAGGATCATCAGGTCGGCCCAGGAGATCCTGCGGCCATACTTCTGCTTGACCGGCCAGAGCAGGCGGCGCGCCTTGTCGAGATTGGCGTTGTCTGGCCAGCTGTTCAGCGGCGCGAAACGCTGCTGGCCGGCGCCGGCGCCGCCGCGGCCGTCACCGATGCGATAGGTGCCGGCGCTGTGCCAGGCCATGCGGATGAACAGCGGCCCGTAATGGCCGAAGTCAGCCGGCCACCAGTCCTGCGAATCCGTCATCACATGGTGCAGGTCCTTGATCACCGCATCGAGGTCGAGGCTCTTGAACTCCTTGGCGTAGTCGAAATCCTCGCCCATCGGGTCCGAGAGGTTCGACTGCTGGTGGAGCACGCCGAGGTCGAGCTGGTTCGGCCACCAGTCACGGTTGGTCCGGCCGGCGGATCCATGCGCCACAGGGCATTTGCCCGCGCTGTTGTCGTCGGTTTTCGCGTCCATCTTACTCTCCGATTTTTGCCGAGATTTGATTTTTCACCAGGGGCTGCCAGCGGCCGCGCCAATCTGGAACGATTCCAGACTAGGCCGGCGAGACGATAAAGACAAATTGCCTTTCCTGTTTTTTCCGATAGGATTTCCTTATGATCGGCCTCACCGTCCGGCAGATGCAATATTTCGACGCGCTGGCGCAGACGCTGCATTTCGGCCGCGCCGCCAAGCTCGCCGGCGTCAGTCAGCCGGCGCTCTCCGCACAGATCGCGGAGATGGAACAGCGGCTGGCCTGCCGTCTGTTCGAGCGCGGCGGCAAGACGGTGCGAATGACCGACGAGGCGCTGGCCTTGCAGCCACGCATCGAGCGCATCCTCGCCGATATCCGTGACGTCGAGACGACGGCCCGGCGCGGCCGCCCCGCCATGGAAGGGCGCTTCCGCCTGGGCATCATTCCCACGGTCGCGCCCTATCTGCTGCCGCATGTGTTGCCGGAATTGAGAAAGCATTTCCCGGTCCTGCAACTCGAACTGCGCGAGGCGGTGACCGCGTCGCTGGTCGAGGACACAGCTTCCGGCCGGTTGGACGCCTTCATCGCCGCGCTGCCGCTCGACCATCCCGGCCTAGTCAGCGAAGAGCTTTTCCCTGACCGCTTCTTCCTTGCCGTGCCGTCAGGCGATCCGGCCTTCGCCTCGCCGCCGGTGCCGCCGGAAAGCCCGGCGCTGGAAAGGCTGATGCTGCTGGAGGAAGGCCATTGTCTGCGCGAGCAGGCGCTGGCCGTGTGCGGCAATGTCCGTCCGGTGGCGATGGCAAGCTACGGCGCCACCAGCCTGACGACGCTGCTGCAGATGGTGGCGCATGGACTGGGCGTGACGCTCGTGCCGGAGATGGCGATGCGGCCGGCCGGCACCATCCCCGACCTCAAGATCGTCCCGTTCCAGGAACCGATGCCGCTGCGCATGATCTGCCTCGCCTGGCGCCGCAACAAGGCGCGGCATGACGAATGCGTGGAGTTGGCGAAAATCATCCGTGGGCTTGGCGAAGCTGTGCTGGCGAACTGAGAAGCGTCGTGTCCGACCGGATGTCTGCTTCTGGCGACTGGCGATCTGACCCGCGATCAACCGACTTGTCCCCATCCGTGCCATCGGGTTTCGTTCCTATCGGCCCAGTTGAAATGACAGCGGCGAGCACCATGGCAATGCCGCCCAACTGCATCGCCGATATCGTCTCGCCGAGAACCAGGACGGCAAAGACTATGCCGAGCAGGGGCTCGACATTGCTGATCATCGTGGCGCGCACAGAGCCGACAATCGGGAACGCGCAAAGGAAAGCCAACGTTCCGATGGTGGAACCGATCGCGACACCTGCAAACCCGACCCACCCCGCAACAGTCTGCGGCAACGCGAATACACTCATGAACGGAAACAGGAGCGCCAGCGTTATCGTTGCCGACACCATCATATAGAAAGCCACAGCCAGGCCGCCGGCCTGTCTCATGGCGCGGGCGCTTCCAACAATAACGAACACGCAGGTGACCGCTCCGAGAGCGGCAAGGCAAAGCCCCGTGGCATTCAAGGCGCTGAGCGAGAAACCAATGGCCAGGCCCAAGCCCGCGAATGCCGCTGTGAACGCCATCATCATTCTCATGTTCATCGCCCCGTCGCCGAGCAGCGCCGCGGCAACCCCTACCAGCAGAGGGTGCGAAAAATAGATCAGGATGACCATGTTGACGGGGATGTATTTGACCGCTCCCAGAAATCCGAACAGCATGACGGCGTAGGACACGCCGGCAACGCAGCTGACGATCAAAGATTTTCGGACTATCCAAAGGGTTTGGCCGAGCGAGACCATCAAGATCCAGGTCATTCCGACGGTTAACAGGCATCGCAGCGTTATGACGGACATGACGTTGCTGCCCCCGTCGTAGGCCAGCCTGGCGAAGCTCGGCACGACGGCTATCGCAACCGACGATAAGATGACCATGGCCGTGCCAATGGATTGGCGATGGCGAGGCGGGGCCAAAGCCCGGCTAATCTGTCGGTGATCCTTTGGAAGACTTTCAACCGCAGCCGTCATTGTCGTTCGCCCCAAATCATCCGCGCCTTCAAACCTCTTGTATCGCCGTGCAGGGATGCATCCGTGGCAGCCAGCGGGAAGCCAGCGGGATTCGATCTGTATCCGTTGTGCCTCCCGGGAATTGCGCGTTAATTGTGGAGCCAAGGGTTTGGATGACAGCGACCCAGCTGGCTGGTGGGCGTCGTGGCCGTAGAAATCACGTTGTTCGGAGACTTCGGGCTAAAGCTTGCGACCGGCCAGGATATCGACCTGCCGGGCCAGAAAGACCGTGCCCTGCTTGCGTTCCTGGCGCTATCGCCTGGCACGAACCACACGCGAGACAAGCTGGCAAACCTGTTATGGTGCGACCGAGGAGATCAGCAGGCCCGCGACAGCTTGAAACACGCCCTAACGCGCGTCCGGCACGGCCTGCAGGCATCGGCGGCATCTCCGATCGTTGCGGACCGGCGAACGGTGAAGCTCGATCCCGCCGCGGTGAAGACGGACGTCGCGACGTTCGAGCGGCTTTTGCGCGAAGGAACGCCGCAGTCGCTCCATGCCGCGGCTGCGCTCTACCGCGGGGAAATCATCGAGGATGTCCGCGTCCGAAGTCCCCCGTTCGAGGATTGGCTGCTTCTCGAGCGACGGCGCCTCCGACATCTTCTCGAAGCTGCGCTGACGAGAGCCATTGCCGATTCGATCGCCAACGGCGAATTGGGTTTTGCCGCGGAGGCCGCGCGGCGACTCCTCCTGCTTGATCCTCTCAACGAAGCGGCCAGCCGGGCAATCATGCAGGCAGAGGCCGAGGCGGGCCAAACCGTTCAGGCGTTGAGGCGGTACGAAGGACTGCGCGATCGCCTTCGCGCGGAGCTCGGAGTCAAGCCGGCGCCAGAGACAATTCGCCTCTACGAAGCCATCCGGGATCGCGCCGCTGAGGAGCCCGTTTCTGCTGTCAGCCCTGTCTTGCCTTCGACTGCGGAGATGCCGCTCCCCGAGAGGCCGGCGGTTGCCGTGCTGCCCTTCGAGAATCTCAGCGGCGATGCCGACCAACAGTATTTCAGCGATGGCATCTCCGAGGACTATCATCACCGAGCTGTCGCGGTTCAGGTCGCTGTTCGTGATCGCGCGACACTCTTCGTTTGCGTTCAAGGGCCGGCCGGTCAAGGTGCAGGAAATCGCGCGGGAATTGGGCGTGGCCTATGTGGTCGAGGGCAGTTTCCGCCGGGTGGGCGACAGGGTGCGCATCAGCGCGCAACTGGTGGATGCTGGTCGTGGCACCCAGCTATGGGCGGAAAAGTACGACTGGGAGCTTGTCGATATCTTTGCCGTTCAGGATGACGTCGCGAGGTCCGTGGCCGCGGCCGTCTGCGGGCGGGTGGACGTGGCGAGCCGGGACCGGGTCGAGCGTATGAGCCCGGACACGCTGCGGGCCTATGACCTGGTGCTGCGCGCCAAGTTCCTGACGCTTAACTATACGCGAAGCGAGAATGCGCAGGCTCGCGAATTCGCCGAGCGCGCGGCGACGCTGGATCCCAAGAGCGCTGCGGCATGCACTCATGCCGCATGGTGCCTCTTCTATGAATACATGGCCAAATGGACCCGTGACTCCGGCGCGTCGCTTCAAAGAGCTTTCGACTATGCGCAGCGCGCCGTTCTGCTCGATGAAACCGACAGCTTTGCCCATACATTGCTTGGCATAGTGCACCTGTTCAGACGGGAATTCGACCAGGCTCATACAGAAATCCTAGCCGGCGTGGCTCTCAATCCCAACGATTTCCTGGCGCGACGCTACTACGGCATGTTCCTTGCCGCGACCGGCAACGCTGAGAGCGGCATCGCTCAAATCGAGCTGGGGAGACGGCTCAATCCGTTCGATACGCGTTGGGTGCCATGGGACATGGGGATTGTCTGTTTCACAGCCCGCCGCTATCAGGAGGCGATCACCGCACTCAAGCAGGCCCGCAATCCCATCAATGAAGTGCACGGCTGGCTTGCAGCCAGCTATGCCCAAGCCGGCCTTTTGCAGGAAGCCAGATCGGCGCTGGAGCATTTCCTGCGCGTTGCGGAACAAGACATGGCGGTCTTTCCCGGCCGCAAGCTCGCCAACTGGGAGCCCTATTGGCACGGAGCTTTCGAGTATCAGGACCAGGCGGATTTCGACCACCTGTTCGACGCGCTTCGAAAGGCCGGATTGGACGACTGAAGCGAGCTACGGCAAGCGGACAATTCTGTTGAAGCATAGGCATATCCGTTGAAGCCGACCGCGGCGACACTATAGGGTCCCTGAAAAGTCGCATGGGGTTCAGGGTATTGCCGACCGACACGGCCCATGCAGCGGGGCAAGAACGACAATCGCGGATATCGCGCCGAAGCGCCTTTCGGGATGTCGCGATCGCGGTCCTGATCGGGCTTTTCGCCTTTGTCGTCTACAACGCAAACCTGCGGTCGATCCCGGCCGCCGATACCTATGCGGCGCGATATATGCCGTTCTCGATCCTGCGCGACCACAAGGTGGTGCTGGATTCCATCGTCAGGGAGGTCGCCCAGGGGCGCAAGCCGCCGGAGGCTCAAGGGCAAGTCGAGACCGCGGCCTGGATGCTGAAGGGGCCCGGCGGCCACCTGGTCTCCCTATACCCGGTTGCCGTCCCTGTCGTTGTCGCTCCGCTGTACCTTCCGGCCGTTCATTTCCTCTCGGCCAGGGGCTGGGAACCGCTGCTGTTCGACAAGGTTGCCCGGGTCATGGAGAAGCTCTGCGCCTCGCTCATGGCCGCGGGCTCGGTCATGCTTTTCTATCTGCTGCTGCGGCGCCGCTGCGAGCCGCGGACCGCCGTTTTTCTCACTGCCATCTATGCTTTCGGCACGACAACATGGGTCATCAGCAGCCAGGCGCTCTGGATGCATGGGCTGGCTCAGCTCCTTGTCATCGCGACCATGCTGTTGCTGACCGGGCCGGTCACCGCGCTCCGCGCCGCGGCAACGGGTTTTCTCTGCGCGCTCATTGCCGTCAACCGCCAACCCGATGCCATTCTGGCGGCGGGCCTCGGCCTCTATGGACTTTGGTGGGCGGGACGCAAAATCCCCCTCTACGTGGCCGCAGGGCTGATCCCAGTGGGCCTGGTGGTCGCCTACAATCTCCATTTCGTCGGCAATATCGCCGGTGCCTACGCCTTGATCGATCCGCCGGACAAGTACAGTGACGGCGTTCTGGGCGGCATTGCCGGCCTCCTGTTCAGCCCCACGCACGGGCTCTTCGTCTTTTCGCCTTTCCTGCTGTTTGTACCCTGCTTCCTGCGCCAGGTGCTGCGAGACCGGAAGATGCGCGGCCTGACCATCGCGATAGGCTGCGCCATGGTCGTCCAGGTGATCTTCTACAGCATGATAGACTGGCGCCAGGGCATGTCCTTTGGGCCGCGCTGGCTCACGGATATGGCGCCGATGCTTGTCTGGATGCTGCCGCCCGTGCTGGCGGCATTGTCGCGAGCGGGCCGGGTTGTGTTTGCAGCAGCCGCATTGGCGGCGGTCGCGATCGAGGTCGTCGGCGCGTTCTGGTACCTCGGCGTGGCGGATGCGCACGTGGTGGCGGCGCGCGGTCCCGACAGAATGCGGCCAGCATGGGACATCAACAACGCTCCCTTTATCGCCGAGCTGAAGCATCCGCCCGCGCCCATGGACCTCCTGACCCGGATGCGCGGCTATCTGGACGAGATCAGGGTCATCGAGGCGTCGGCGGCGGGAGGCCAGGCGACCGAGCGCCAGGTCGAGATCGTCGGATGGGCGCTCGCTGATGCGATGACTCCGGTCGATGTCAACGCCATGGTCGACGGCCAAGGCATAGCCGGCACAAACGCGTTCTTCGATCGTCCCGACGTCAGTCAGGCACTCGGCTCGACGAATGCCGCCGGCTGGCGAATCTCGTTTCCCGCCAGCAAGCTCGCGCCGGGCGACCATATGGTGAGCATCCTGGTGCATCCGTGGCAAGGCGGCGAACCGCGGCTCATCATGGAGCGCAAGTTCACCCTGGCACCGCCGCCGACTAGCGAGCAACGCGCGGTTCAGGCACTTGCCGAGAGACAACAGGCACCCGGCTACTGGCTGACGGATTTCACCAGTGGCACAGCGTTCGAGCAGACGCGCCAGGAACTGAACACCTACCTCAACGCTGTCATGGTTGACGTCCTTTCGCCCGTGGCGAACGAGGCCGGCGTGCCGGACATGCTGATGCGGGCGCGGCGATATCTGACGGACCAGATCGAACCCGGAGGCCTGGTCCGCTATCACGGACGACCCGATGCGCCGACGATCGGCACGCTGGGCTGCGCCATAACACCGGACGCCGACGACACGGCACTCGTCTGGCGCGTAGCGCCGAGCACGGACAGGACGCTGTTGGCCCCGGCGCTCGCCACCCTTGCGCAATATCGCAGGGCCGACGGTCTCTACAGGACCTGGCTCGCGCCGACGGAGCGCTATCAATGCCTCGACCCGGGGAGGGATCCAAACCCAGCCGATCTCGGCATCCAGATGCATGTGTTCATGCTGCTCGCCAAGGAAGACCCACCCGCGGCAAAAGCACTGTGCGAGGCCATGACCCGGAAAGCAGCCGATGGCGACGTCTGGGTGTACTACGCCGATGCCCCGCCTTTGCTCATCCTGCGGCTCGCCGAACTGCGCAAGGCCGGCTGCCCGCTACAGCTGCCATCGTCGCGCCTGCGCACGACAGTTCCCGGGCAAGAGATTTGGATCAGAGCCATTCAGCTTCTGCAGTTGACGGAGGACGGCGCGGCCACGGCCGACACCCACCACGAGGCAACAGAACTTCTGGACAAGATCGCCGCCGATGATTTTTCCTTGCTCAGGAGCACCCCTCCGCTCTTCTATCATAATGATCTGACTGCCTCGGTGCGGCGATTCTACTGGTCGCAAGAGCTAGGATATGCATTGTGGCTGAGGCTCGATTTCGAAAACCGATCCAGGCAGACCAAGGCTGGCTGCCGATCCGACAGTCTCCAGCAGCGATGCGGTGAAAAGTGACACGAATTCCAATCGAAACGGCCATTGCGACGCGTCCTCGGCCAGGATTGTCCGCATATCGGCTGTTGTCCTGCGTCCGCTTCGATGAAGTGCTGGCGCTTCAAGGCGCGCCGCTGCTTGGGGCGATCCTATCGATCGGCACCCTGACAAGCGGCAACCTGTTGGAGATCGCCGCTCTCATGAGCGGCAATTTCTGTCTGGTCGCGCATGTCTTTGTGTTCAACGACTGGTCGGGAATCGATGGCGACCTCAACAACCCCCGGCGTGCCTCCGGGACTTTTGCCGCCAGAGGGTTGACGCGGACCGAAATCGGCTGCCTGGCGCTGTCGCTTCTGGCGCTCAGCCTCCTGCTGTTCGGATTGGTCGGCCAGAACACTCTCCTGCTCGGGCTAGCGATTGCCGGCCTCAGCGCGCTCTACTCCGCCCCTCCCGTTCACCTCAAGGGCGCGCCTTTGTTCAGCTCGGCGCTTCATCTTGCCGGCGGGGCGCTGCACTTTCTGCTCGGCTACGCAACCTTCACGGCGATCGACGCACGCGGCTTGGCCATCAGCTGCTTCTTCGGGCTGGTGTTCACCGCAGGCCATTTCACGCATGAAACGCGCGATCACGAGAGTGACGACCTCAACGGGATCCGCACGAACGCCGTGGCTTTCGGCAAGAGGCAGAGCTTCTTTGCCGGGCTTGCCTTGTTCACGGTGGCCTATGCCCTTCTGGTTGCGCTCGCGCTGTTGGGCCTTGTACCCCTCGTGCTCGTTCTGGCCGCGGCCCTCTACCCCTTGCATGTCCTGGCATCGTTGCGGGCCTTGCGCGAGGGCCTCACCTACGAAAGCCTGATCCGGCTTCAGGGACAGTATCGAGCGTTCTTTGCGATCATCGGACTGCTGATGCTCGCAGCAGCGCTTCTTGCCTAGGCCCGCCCCTCCCAATGCTTTCCGTAATCGTTCCTGTCTTCAACGAAGTTGCGACGCTGCCAAGCGTGCTGTCCGTCATCAGCAGCGCGCTTCCCGGCATCGAGAAGGAAATCATCGTCGTCGATGACGGATCGACCGATGGGACCCGCGAGCTGCTGCGAAGGAATTTTCCAGACGGGCCTCGCTCGGCCTCCGGCATGGTGGTCGGTGCCAACGGAGATCTAGTCTTCACCGACGATGCGGCGGATGCTCGAGTTACCGTGCGACCGCACTACCAGGAGCGCAACAGGGGAAAGGGCGCCGCAGTGAGGAGCGGGCTCGCGGCCGCCAGCGGGGATGTCATCGTCATTCAAGACGCGGACCTCGAATACGACCCCGCGGACTGGACCGTGATGTACGACCTGATCACCGGGCGTAAGGTTGCTGACGTGGTTTACGGCTCGCGCTTCTATGGCCGGCCGCATCGGTCACTCTATTTCCACCACTATCTGGCGAACAGGTTCATCTCGCTGATGTTCAACCTGCTCTACAACCAGACGCTCACCGACATCGAATGCTGCTACAAGATGTTCACACGTGAGGTCAAAGACCGCCTGCGTCTCACCTGCGACGACTTTGGCTGTGAAATCCAGTTGAGCGCCCAGATCGCACGCGCGCGCCGCTTGCGCATCTATGAGGTAGGCATCAGCTACTACGGCCGGACCTATGACGAGGGCAAGAAGATTGGCTGGCGCGACGGGATGAAGGCGCTCTGGTATCTGATCCGGTTCCGGATTTCTTCGTGACTTGTTGGCGCCGTTTCGGCAGGAGGAGGGTCAGCGCGACCAGGACCGCCAGATAGGCGCCGGTCCCTGTCGAACGATCGCCTGCTTGCGATGACGCCAGCCCCCAGGCGAGAGGCACAGGCCGACAACGCCTGCGAGACAATGTGGTTCTGCTCGCAAGCGTCAACCCGCTATGCTGGTGTGACGGACTGGAACCGTCCGCCCTCTCCGTGCATTTCGGTGGATCGTGAACAAGCCAACGTTCAATACCAATCGGGGCGGGCCGGCAGGCTGGACAATCAAGCTCGGTGATTCCCCCGTTATTGGCACGGCGATCCACAGCGGCTCCGACGTCGGGCCGACCTGCCAATCGCTCCTGTGCATTTCCAACTCGGACCGACGGAGGGAGGAAGACCCCTTCACCGAGCACTTTATCGCCGATTTCCCAACCCAGATCATTGTTCATCGATCGCGCTTCCAAGTCGATCTGAACCGCGCGCGCGCGGCTGCGGTCTATCGGTCGCCGGATCAGTCCTGGGGTCTGAACGTATGGCGAGAGCCGCCTGCCGAGCACATTGTCGACGAGTCCGTTGCCTTTCACGACGCGTTCTACGGCGAACTCAAGCGTGTCCTTTCCGATGTCGAGAAACGTTACGGCAAGTTCGTCCTGGTCGACGTCCACAGCTACAACCACCGGCGCGAAGGGCCGACGGCAGCGGCTGCGCCGCAAGATGTCGCGCCTGACATCAACATCGGCACATTCTCGATGGACCGCACGCGCTGGGCGCCGGTCGTCGACGCCTTTGTGGAAACGCTGCGCGGCCATCGTTTCCATGGTGACCCGATCGACGTGCGCGAAAATGTGTCTTTCCAGGGCAAGGGCGAACAGACCCGCTTCGTCCATGCCAATTTCCCCGAGACGGGGTGTGCCATCGCGGTCGAGTTCAAGAAGATTTTCATGGACGAATGGAGCGGCGAGCCCGACTGGGCGGCAATCGAACGACTGCGCGCCATGCTTGCGTCGACGGTGCCCGTGCTCGAGGCAGCGCTGCGGGGCATGACATGAAACCGAAGCTGGTCCAGGCTGCCTCTCCGTTGGCGACAATCGAATCGGACCTCGACGCACTTTTCCGGGACGGTAAGCCGATCCGCCGCGAGTTCGGCGACGGCGACCGTTTGCACATCGATCGGCCGCTGCCCTTTCTCTGCGTCCATGTCGGCTCGCAGCAGGATGCGGCATTCGATGTTGTTTCCGCCAGTGCGTCCTATCTGATCGTGGCCAATGCCGGCTTCGCCGGCGAGGTTGCGCGGCTG
This sequence comes from Mesorhizobium sp. M4B.F.Ca.ET.058.02.1.1, assembly GCF_003952505.1. NCBI lineage: Bacteria > Pseudomonadati > Pseudomonadota > Alphaproteobacteria > Hyphomicrobiales > Phyllobacteriaceae > Mesorhizobium > Mesorhizobium sp. M4B.F.Ca.ET.058.02.1.1. The sequence goes on from NZ_CP034450.1 coordinate 2,995,658, forward strand.
ATGGCGAAGAGGATACGCGATCGTTGCGGCGCATTCCTCGTACTCGACATCGGCGAATTGGCCGAAGACCGGTTCCTGACGGAGGACGTTCCGTTCCTGCCGCCTTTCGAGATTGCACTGGCCGGCGGCGGCACGGCGGGTGAGAAGGCAGCGCTCAAGCGCTTCGCCGCCGCCGCGTCCGGACGCGACGCAAAATACCGCACGCCCCGCGTGGACGAATTCAATCCCACGACACGCGCCGAAGCACGGCTCCCGGACCATCTCGGCAATGTGGCGCGCCTGACGGTGCGCTTCGCGCCAATCTACAGGGTGCCAGGCACCGAGCGCGTCTATCCTGAATTACGCGACCTCATCGTCGCCAACATGGTGGATTCGGCGCTTCAGGCCGTCAGCGCCTTTCTGAAGGCATCAAAGCTGGAACCGCCGGCAACCCATCGTTCGCTGGGGCGACGCGCCTATATCGACGCTGTCGTGCGCGCCGACCGGGCGCTCGACAGCGTCGCGTCGACATTCGATTTTCTGCTTGCCGTCACACCGATCAACGCCGAACCAGCCTGGCAGGAATTCCAGGCCGGCGGCTTCGAGCGGATGCCTGCGCTGCTCTACAGGCCGCTTGAGTTCGAGGTTGCCGCGCAGAAGCGGAAGCTCTATTCGGTCTCCCTTGATCACCTGGAAGATCCGCTCCTGACCAGGCTGCTGTCCGAAAAGCAGCAGGAACTCGATCTTCAACTGTCGATGCTCGCGGCACGCGAAACGGCCAGCTTCGTCGAACTCGGTCGAGCACTGTATGGCAGCGTCGAGCCTAGCCTGGCGGCGAGGGCACGCACCATTCTCGAAAAGACGCCCCGCGTTGCTTCGACGGCCCGACAGAAGGGCCTGGGCGCCGACGCTGTCGCCGCGGCCGCGCGAGACATGATCGCCGGATACAGTGCCGCCTACGCCGATTTCGACGCTTCCGTGGAGGTCCGCGCCGACCTGCCGGCCGGCCTCCTCGTCTCTCGGAACCGGCTGCTGGTTTCGCGCGACACCAATCTTCCACCGGAGCGACTGACCGCACTGCTCAGTCACGAGATCGGTGTTCATCTGCTGACCTATTTCAACGGCGATGCGCAAGGGCTCGCCATCTTCCGCAACGGGCTAGCCGGTTACGAGGGCATGCAGGAGGGACTGGCCGTGCTGGCGGAATATCTGGTCGGCGGCATGACCGCGGCGCGGCTGAGACTGATCGCGGCAAGGGTTATCGCGTGTCAGGCGATGCTCGCCGGCGCACCGTTTGAGTATACGTTCCGCGTTCTGCATGGTGATTTCGGTCTCGATGATCGCAGCGCCTTCAACGTCGTTCTGCGCGTCTTTCGAGGCGGCGGCTTGGCAAAAGACGCCATCTATCTGCGTGGCGTGGCGCAGGTTCTTGATCATCTGAAGAGTGGCGGCAGTCTCACGCCGTTCTGGATCGGCAAGATCTCCGCGGCGCATTTCGCCGATATCCAGGAACTCAACGCGCGCGGCTTGTTGCGGGCGCCGCGGCTCGAACCTGCGTTCCTCTCTTCCGACGCAGCGCGTCCACGCCTGAAGAAGGCGATGGCGGGGATCGATCCGATCGATATGGTTGAGACGTGAGCGGAGCCCCCGATGCGCATTGCGTTCTTCGTCAATTCGATTGAGAGCGAGACGCCCGGCTACACGACGACAACGCTGGCGCAGGCCGCGGTTCAGCGCGGTCATTCTGTTGTCTACGTTGAACCTGGCGACTTCATACTGCGTCCGGATGACAATCTGGCTGTCAGCGTCGCTGTCCTGCCGAACGCTCCCTACAGGACGACCGACAAGCTGTATGCTGCCCTGAAGGATGCCGCGAAGCAGAAAAAGACCTTCCCGACAGGCGAAGTCGACATCTTGTTTCTGCGCAACGACCCGTCGCTCGACGCCACCGATCGACCATGGGCCGCCAACGCAGGCGTTATGTTCGGGCGGCTCGCTGCGGAACGCGGCGTCGTCGTCGTCAACGATCCGGACGGTCTGGCGCAGGCACAAAGCAAGCTCTACCTGCAGACCTTCCCCGAGGCAGTTCGGCCGGCGACCCTGATATCGCGCAGCATTGTCGAGATCCGCGCGTTTATCGACAAGAACGCAAAGGGCTGCATCGTCAAGCCACTCCAGGGATCGGGTGGCAAGAACGTCTTCCATATCGCAACGCCTGCTGATTCCAACCTGAACCAGATTTTCGAGGCGGCCAGCGGTGACGGCTATCTCATCGCCCAGGTCTACATCCCGGAGGCCAAGGCCGGTGACGTGCGTCTCTTCCTGATGAACGGCCTGCCACTGATGCGCGATGGCAATTATGCAGCCTTTCGCCGCGTCCCCGCCAAGGGCGATGTTCGCTCCAACATCCACGCCGCCGGAACCGCCCGCAAGGTCAAGGTGACGGACACGATGTTGCGCATTGCCGAGATGGTACGCCCCAAATTGGTGAGCGACGGCATGTTTCTGGTTGGGCTCGACATAGCCGGCGACAAACTTCTCGAGATCAATGTGTTCACGCCAGGCGGGCTGTCGCGGCTCGCGGACATGTACAAGACTGATTTTGCCACACATGTCATCGTTGCGCTGGAAGAGAAGCTGACCCTGCGCCGGGCCTACGGAAAGACCATGCCGAATTCGCGGCTGGCGACCCTTTGATGAACGCAGGGCAAGCCGGCCATAAGATCGGCGATAGGGCAAGCAGCGGCTGGCTTTAGCGAGGAGACTGACCAGCTCGCAGCGCTGTCTTGTGGCATGCGCCCCGACAGAGCAATTCCAGGAAAAAGTGTGAAACGGCTTTCCGTCCGGAATTGCGTCAAAACAAAGAGATAGAGCGGTTCAGCGTTTCCGCGAACAATGAAAGCACCAGCGATTCCCAACCGGTGGCCGTCTCATCCCTGCATCCGGTTGCCAGCATGGACCAAGCCTTCAGGGTACAAATATCAGAAACACGTACGTAAGAAACACCACGACATGAACCATGCCCGTCAGGAATGTCGTTCTTTCGGTGCTGAAGCTCACGTTGCAAACGAAAAGCGCCAAAACCATAAGGACTGCGTCAGCCGCCGGCAGCCCCAGGGTCAAGCCTCGTCCCGTCAGCAGGCTGGCGGCGGCGACCGCCGGTATCGTGAGACCAATCGTGGCGCAAGCCGAACCCAACGCGACGTTCAAGCCGCGCTGCAGTTCGTTGCTGAGTGAAGCGCGAACCGCCGAAATGGCCTCCGGCATCAAGACCAGCCCCGCGATCAGCGCCCCCACGATGCTGTCCGCCTGGGTCACCTGATAGGCAACGAGCGCATCTTCGACACTCGCGGCGACCTGTTCAGCGAGCATGACAATGCCGATCAACCCGATGAACAGGAGCACGGCGCTGGCGTAGATGCCTTCGTGAGGGGCGCTTGCGATCAAGACGTCGCGCGCCTGTCCTTCGATGAAATCGTCGCGGTGCCGGACTGTCTGCGCGAACACGAAAGCCGCGTAAAGCAGAACCGAAAGCACACTGACAAAGCCAAGCTGGGCGGCCGAGAACGTGCCGGGATCGGTGGTCCGGGTGTAGGTCGGCAGGATGAGCGTCATCACCGTCAGCGCGATCAGGACCGCCAGGTAGGCGCTGGTCCCCTGTCGAACGATTGCCTGCTTGCGGTGACGCCAGCCGCCAAGCACGAGGCACAGGCCAACAACGCCGGTGCATGTGATCATCACAGTCGAGAAGACGGACTCGCGGGCAAGCGTCGGGTTGTTCTCGCCATGCAGCATCATGGAAACGATGATCGACACCTCGATCGCCGTCACGGCAAAGGTCAGCACCAGCGTGCCGTATGGCTCGCCCACCCGCCGAGCCACCGCCTCGGCATGCTCGAGCACGATGAAAATGGTGATGAACATGATCGCGCTCGAAAGCGCTCCGATTAGGATCCTGACGCTCGGCGAACCTGCGTCCACCGACATCCCGCTGGCTCTGACCGCGACGGCCATCGCCAGGGCGACCAAGGGCATCGCATAGGACGTCACCGATCGGCCGAAACCTGTCATCCGAGCCCCCGAACGCCGCGCGTTTCTGCGAACTTAGCGGAAAAGGGCGGCGGGGGCACCTCTCACAGGCATCTTTGCCTGCCAAGCGCACCATTCAAAACACGATTGAGGCCAGGGCACCGTTTTGCGCATCGAATGTCTCGATGGCCTTGCGAACCGCCCCACAAAATCGTTCCAGAAGTTCCAACTCGTTCCCCAGTCGACGGCGCAACGACAAGGGCACTTCCAGCTGTGCTCCTTTCCCCGTCAAGCCTCGGTTGACGATGCAAATCCTGGATACCTGGAAAGGGATGGTTGTCCTTTTGCGTCTGGAAGTCGGCGTCCTGCAGACGCCAGGCTATCTCCGAAACCAACGCGGCGTCCTTGCCGCCGAGGTAGACTGTCGAGGGATCGTCCCGATCCCGACGACCGTGGATAGCGACGACCGTGGACTTGGTCCGCAACAGTTCCAGCGCGGTTGCCTCGTCAAAGTTTCTGGATGTTATGTGCAGCTCTCGGTTGCTTTCCGGCATGAGCCCTTCAAAGCAATACATATCGAGATCGCGCCCGGCTATCGTCTCGGTGATCAGGGAGGTGCGGGGCTCGATCTTGCCGCCATGCGGGGCCATGACGATCGCACTGCCGGTTCGCCCTCCGCGCCGGACGACTATGCGAAAATCTATGTTTTCGGTTTTGGCAGCCTTCAGCGCCGCGAAATTCGGAAACTCGTTGTCCATAAATGCCGTTTCACGCCGTCTTCTGCACCACCAAACCCAGTTCTTCGATCATCGCGTCGCGCATCAGGAATTTCTGCGGCTTGCCGGTGACCGTCATCGGCAGTTCGGTGCGGAAGCGGATATAGCGAGGCACCTTGTAGTGCGCGATCTGGCCGGCGCAGAAGGCCTTGATCTCCTGCTCCGTGGCAACCTGGCCGGGTTTCAGCACGACCCAGGCGCATAGCTCCTCGCCATATTTGTCGTCCGGGACGCCGAAGACCTGCACTTCCTTGATCTTGGGATGGCGGTAGAGGAACTCCTCGACCTCGCGCGGATAGACGTTCTCGCCGCCGCGGATGACCATGTCCTTGACCCGGCCGACGATGTTGCAATAGCCCTCGACGTCTATCGTCGCTAGGTCGCCAGTGTGCATCCAGCCGTCGGCGTCGATCGCCTCGCGGGTCTTCTCGGCGTCTTCCCAGTAGCCCTTCATCACCGAATAGCCGCGCGTACAGAGCTCACCCGGCGCGCCAACCGCGACGGTAGCGCCATCGGCGTCGATGGCCTTGACTTCGACATGGGGATGGATGCGCCCGACGGTGGAGACGCGCTTTTCCAGCGGATCGTGGACGCCGCTCTGGAACGACACAGGGCTGGTCTCGGTCATGCCGTAGGCGATGGTCACCTCAGACATATGCATCAGCGACACCACCTTCTTCATCACCTCGATCGGGCATGGCGAGCCGGCCATGATGCCAGTGCGCAGACTGGAAAGATCGAAGCTCGAAAAATCGGCATGGTCGAGCATGGCGACGAACATGGTCGGCACGCCATAGATGCCGGTGCAGCGCTCCTGCGCCACGGCCTTCAGCGTCGCGCCGGCATCGAAGCCCTCGCCCGGAAACACCATGGTGGCGCCCTTGGTGACGCAGCCCATCGTGCCCATCGACATGCCGAAGCAGTGGTAGAGCGGCACGGGGATGCAAAGCCGGTCGTCGACGGTGAGCTTGATCGCCGCGGTGACGAAATTGCCGTTGTTGACGATGTTCAAATGGGTGAGCGTCGCACCCTTCGGCGCACCGGTCGTGCCGCTCGTGAACTGGATGTTGATGGCCTCATTCGGTTTCAGCCGCTCGGAGATGCGGTCGAGGCTGTCATGCTCGTCACGCCCGGCCATGGCCAGCACGTCGCCGAAATTGAACATGCCGGGCGAATTGTCCTCGCCCATGCGGATGACGATCTTCAGCGCCGGCAGCTTCTTCGCGTTGAGCTTACCTGGCGTCGCGGTGGCGATCTCCGGCGCCAGTGTCTCGATCATGCCGAGATAGTCGGACGTCTTGAAGCTGGCGGCCGTGACCAGCGCCGTGCAGCCGACCTTGTTGAGGGCATATTCCAGCTCGGTCAGCCGGTAGGCCGGGTTGATGTTGACCAGGATCAGGCCGATGCGCGCGGTGGCGAATTGCGTCACCAGCCATTCCCAGCGGTTGGGCGACCAGATGCCGACGCGGTCGCCCTTTTCCAGCCCGAGCGCCAGGAAGCCGGCGGCGAGCGCATCCACCGTGTCCGACAGCTCGCTCCAGGTGAAGCGCTTGTCCTGGCCGACGAAGACTGCGGCGTCGAGCGTGGCGTATTTCGCGACCGTGTCGGAGAACAGTTCCGGGATGGTCTTGTCGAGCAAGGGCACCGAGTTGTCGCCCGAGACGTGCGCCTTGCCACCGACCGGGGCAATGAAGGTGCCGCTCGCGCTTCGCCCGCGCAGATTGGTGGCGTTCATGAGCTCGTCGAGTTTGATCGCCATCGCCGTCTCCTCCCGGGATAGACCGAGCCTATCAGTCCGCCGGGGCAGAGGAAATCCCACCAATGTCCCCCTTGAGGGGAGGGTGGACAGCCGCCGACGGCGGATGGACGTGAGGGGGCCTGCTCGAAGTGAGACGACCCCACCCGCCTCGCTTGGCGAGGCACCCTCCCCTCAAGGGGGAGGAAGGGCGCTCATCTTCGCGCCGATATCGCGCAAGAGCGCCTCATCGGCGGCTGTGCGTTTCTTCCTGGAGGCGACAAGGCAGGCCTGCGATCGCAGCACCACGCCATCAGCCAGCACCTTGAGGTGATTGGCGCGCAGCGTCGAACCGGTGGTGGTGATGTCGACGATGACGTCGGCCAGCCCTTGCGCCGGTGCGCCCTCGGTGGCGCCGAGGCTCTCGACGATGCGATAGACCTGGATGCCGTGCTTGAGCGAGAAGAACTGCTGGGTGAGCCGCCAGTATTTGGTGGCGATCCGGAGCCGCCTGCCGTGGCGCTGGCGGAAGTCGGCGGCGACATCGTCGAGGTCGGCCATGGTCTCGACGTCGAGCCAGATGTCGGGCACCGCCACCACGACATCGGCATGGCCGAAGCCAAGACGGGCGACGATCTCGGCGCGCGCTTCCCAATCGGCCAGGTTTTCGCGCAAAAGGTCCTCGCCGGTGATGCCGAGGTCGACAGAGCCCTGGCCGATCTCGCCGGCGATTTCCGACGCGGAGAGAAACGCGACCTCGACGGCCTCCATGCCCTCGATGCGGGCGCGGTATTTGCGCTCGTCGCCGGGCAGGCTGACGGTGAGGCCGGCCTTGGCCAGCACCTCCAGCGCCTGCTCCTTCAACCGGCCTTTCGACGGGAGAGCGAGCGTTATCATTCGGCCTTCTCCCGCAGCGCCTCGATGCGGTCGAGCCAGACCGAGAAGCCGACGCCGGGGATCGGCGTCTTCGCGCCGAGCAGAGTCAGCAGGCGGTCATAGCGGCCGCCGCCGGCCAGCGGCCTGTCGCCGCCTTCAGCCGCGATCTCGAAGACAAGTCCGGTATAGTAGTCGAGCGGACGGCCGAAGGCCGCGTCATAGCGAATGCCGGCAACCGGCAGGCCATGCGCCTCGATCGTACTGGCGCGAGCGGCGAAATTGTCCAGCGCCGCGCCCAGCGAGAGACCGGCAGAGGCCGCGAAGCTTTCGAGGGCCTGAGGTGCGCCATCGAGCGGCACATCGATCGCCAGAAACCCTTTCAAGGCCGAGAACGCCTCGTTCGATAGCCGCACGCTGCGCAATTCGGCCTTCTCGATCAGCCGCCGCGCAATGTCCGCGGGCGAGCGCCCGGCGGAAGCCGACAGGCCTGCCTCTTCCATGCCGGCGGCAATATGCGCGGCAAGACCCTCGACGTCGCCGTCGAGCACCAGCGTCGCGACCGAGCCGGCAAGCTGGCTGTTGCGCGGCGGGTTGGCGAGGTCGGCCAATGCCGCCTCCAGCATCGGCGCCGAGCCGAAGGCCCGCGCCAGCCGCATGCGCCAGCCGCGCGGCAAGCCAAGGGCTGCCAGCACCGCCTCGAAGACGGTCTGGTCGCCAAGCGTGACGGCCAGCGCCTGGCCTGGCAGCGCCAGCGTCAGCAGCGCGTGCGCATCGGCCAGCGAGCGGGCATCGGCGGCGGCGGTGTCGCGATCGCCGAGGTCCTCGATGCCGGCCTGGAAGAACTCGTTACCGCCCTCGCGGCGCTGGCGAAACACCTCGCCGAGATAGGAATAGCGGCGCGGCGTGCCCGCCTGGCTGGTGATGTGGTCCAGGCAGACGGGAATGGTGAATTCGGGCCTGAGACACAGCGTCTTGCCGGTCTCGCTCTCGGTGAGGAAGATGCGGCGGCGCAGGTCTTCGCCGGCCATGTCGAGGAACGGATCGGCCGGCTGCAGCACGGCGACCTCGACCGCGTGCGTGTCACGCGCGGCGAAGAGCTTGGCGATGTCGGCGGCGATGGCGGGGTAGCGGGAGATCATGGATAGGTTGGGCGCGAGGCACCCCCCTCTGGCCTGCCGGCCATCTCCCCCTCAAGGGGGGAGATCGGCAGCTTCGAGCGCCGCACCCTTACTCCAACACCGGAGATTTGCGAAACCACACGGGACATCCAATCTCCCCCTCTGAGGGGGAGATGTCCGGCAGGACAGAGGGGGTGTTCAAGCGCCACCCTTCGCGCGGTCGGCAGCCTGAGCCGCCAGGATCTTCTTCACCTCGGCAACCAACTCGCTCTCCGCCACCGTCACCTGCGCCGGGCGTGCGGCGCGCCATTCGGCGTTGTCGGTGATCTCCGCCGACATGCGGGCGCCTTCGATCAGGTCCTTGATCTGCAGCTCACCCCGGGAGCGCTCGTCGCCGCCCTGGATGATGGCGACCGGGCTGCCGCGGCGGTCGGCATATTTGAGCTGCGCCTTCATGCCGGCGCCGCCGAGATACATTTCCGAGCGGATGCCGGCCGCGCGCAGCTCCGCCACCATCTTCTGGTAGCGGCCGAGGCTTTCGGTGTCCTTGTCCATGACCAGAACGACGACCGGAGCGATGACGTCGGAGATGTCGAGCTTGCCGAGGTTCTTCAGCGCCGTCATCAGCCGGGAGACGCCGATCGAAAAGCCGGTCGCCGGCACCGGCTCGCCGCGGAAGCGCGAGACCAGCCCGTCATAACGGCCGCCGCCGCCAACCGAGCCGAAGCGCACGATCTGGCCGTCCTCGTTGGGGATTTCGGCCAGCAGCTCGGCTTCGAAGACGGGGCCGGTGTAGTATTCCAGGCCGCGCACGACGGAGCGGTCCATGGCGACGCGGTCTTCGCCATATCCTGCCGCTCTGACCAGAGCTTCGATCGTGGCAAGTTCGGCGACGCCTTCCTGGTAGACGGCGTTGGAACTGACGCTGGTATTCTGGCCAGCCTGTCCGTTCCTCGCCGTTGCAATCAGCACAGCTTCGGCCTGCGTGTCTTTCAGTCCGGCGCCCTTCGCGAAATCGCCTTCGCCTTCCTTGCCGCCATCCCAGCGCCCCGGACCAAGCAGGAGCCTCACGCCTTCCGGCCCGAGCTTGTCCAATTTGTCTATCGCGCGCAGCACCGTCAGCCGCCGCCCCGCATTCTCGTCACCGCCGAGGCCGATCGCCTCTAGCACGCCGTCGAGCACCTTGCGGTTGTTGACGCGAATGACGTAGTCGCCGCGCTTGATGCCGAGCGCTTCCATGACGTCGGCCATCATCATTGCCATCTCGGCGTCTGCCGCCACACCGGGCGTGCCGATCGTGTCGGCATCGAACTGCATGAACTGGCGGAAGCGGCCGGGTCCGGGTTTTTCGTTGCGGAACACCCAGCCGGAGCGGTAGCTGCGATAGGGTTTGGGCAGCTTGTCAAAATTCTCGGCGACGAAGCGTGCCGTCGGCGCGGTCAGGTCGTAGCGCAGCGACAGCCACTGGTCATCATCATCCTGGAAGGAAAAGACGCCTTCGTTCGGCCGGTCCTGGTCGGGCAGGAATTTGCCGAGCGCGTCGGTGTATTCGATCATCGGCTGGTCGACCGGCTCGAAGCCGTAGAGCTCATAGACGCCGCGGATGGTCGCCATCATCTTCTCGACGGCGCGGATGTCATCGGCGCCGCGGTCGGCAAACCCGCGCGGCAGCCGCGCTTTCGTCTTTTCCGATTTGTCGGCCATGGGATGGGGTCTTTTCGTTCGATAGATGCTGGCTGGTTGCGGGCGCGCGTGTCCTAGCCCATGCGGCTTGGAGCGGCAAGGGTTTGCACCTTCACGGAAACAAACGGCGCCCAAAGGAAACAATTCCGCCATCGGCGCGGCATCGTGTCGACACAATCGCAGCCGATAAAGCGCACCGAAAACAAAGAGTTCGGGGCTATGAGCACCACGGGACAATTCGACACCATCAACGGCGGCACGCGCGAACTGCCCATCCGGCTGCGCCCGGCCGACCACCAGGCGCCCGTGACGGTGAGCCAGGCAGCCGGGCCGTTCGAGGTGGATCCGCGCCGGGGCTCATCCATGCGTGATGCGCTGATGACCGGCCTGCTGGTGATCTATCCGGCTTTCGCCGCGCTGGCGGCGATCGTCGCCGGCCTGTTCCTCACCGGCGCCAGCGGCATCTAGTCTCGCAGGCGGGCGCTGCCCCTCATCCGCCCTTCGGGCACCTTCTCCCCGTGGAACGGGGAGAAGGAAGGTCCTACCTCGGCCGTTTGAACCTCTTCCGCTCCGCTTCCACTGCGTTGCGGCAGACGCATCCTTCGAGATGGTCGTTGACAAGGCCCATCGCCTGCATGAAGGCGTAGACGGTGGTCGGGCCGACGAAGCTCCAGCCCCGCTTCTTCAGCTCCTTCGAGATGCGGACCGAGACCGCCGTCGTCGGATTGGCGCGCAGATGGGCAAGGTCGACGATCTCCGGGCGCTCGCCCGCGCCCGGCTCGAACTTCCAGAACCAGGCCGCCAGCGAGCCGAACTCATCAACCATTTCGCGCGCCCGTTTGGCGTTGTTGATGGTCGAGACGATCTTGCCGCGATGGCGGATGATGCCGGCATTGCCGAGCAGGCGCTCGACATCCTTGTCGGTGAACTGAGCCACCTTGTCGAAGTCGAAGCCAGCGAAGGCCTCGCGGAAATTCTCGCGCTTGCGCAGGATGGTCAGCCAGGAAAGGCCGGACTGGAAGCCTTCGAGGCAGATCTTCTCGAACAGCCGCCGGTCGTCCACCACCGGCCGGCCCCACTCATGGTCGTGGTAGTGCAGATAGTCCGGCAGATTGCCATGCCAGAAGCAGCGCGCCTTGCCGTCAGGGCCGTCGAGCAGGCCGGCATTTTCAGTTCCCATTGCCAGAAATCCGTTCGTTAATGCGCCTCGGCGCCTGTTTTACCGTGGCTTTACCAGATTCCTGAACCGGCCGGTAACCACACCAAAAGGTTTACTGACACATCGGCATTTTACGCATTCCGATTCATGTTTCGGTTGCCGCTTCGCGCCAAGGATCGCGCAACCGGGGCGGTTTCGTGCCTCCGTCCGTTCGACGATCAAGGTGCGTTCCGATGAAGACAACGTTGGTTTCCCTGCTGGGTGCCGCGGCGGTTCTTGCCGCCGGCGCCACCGCCTCCAATGCCGATGACCGCTATGCCGACCGGCCGCCGGTGATGGTGAGCCCCGACCTTTCGGCGCCCTGGGTGCTGCAGCTTGGCCGCGCGCCTGGTATCGTGCGGCAGACCCGCCAGATGGTGCAGCAGCCGCAGCGGCGCTATCTGCAGGTCCAGCCCGACCAGCAGCGCACGGCGGCGGTGCAGCAGCCGGCCCGGCGCACGGCGATGCGGCCGCAGATCAACCCGATCTACCTGCCGCAGGAAGTCGCGTTCGACGGGCCGCAGAAACCAGGCACCATCGTCATCGATACGCACCAGAATTTCCTCTATCTGGTCGAGAAGGACGGCAAGGCGCGGCGCTACGGCGTCGGCACCGGCAAGCCGGGCTTCGAATGGTCGGGCACGCACAAGATCACCGACAAGCGCGTCTGGCCGGACTGGCGCCCGCCGGCGGTGATGATCAAGCGCGAGGCCGCCAAGGGCCGCTATCTGCCGACCTATCTGGCCGGCGGCGAGGAGAACCCGCTGGGCGCCCGTGCGCTTTATCTCGGCACGACGGAATACCGCATCCATGGCACCAACCAGCCATGGACGATCGGCGGCGCCGTATCTTCCGGCTGCATCCGCATGCGCAACGAGGACGTCGTCGACCTCTACGAGCGCGTCAATGTCGGAACGACGGTGGTGGTGATATAGGGACTGCGAATCTATCGGTCAGGCAGCGCCGACTAATTTTGGCGCCAGCTGTTGCTCCCAAGCCATAGCGCATATTCGGGAGACGTGCTTAGACTGGCAACGAGTTAACGGGGGACGGGCCGTGTGGGGATGCGGCCGGTCACGAAAGGGCAGCACGGGAAACCGCGCTGCCCTTTCGCCTTTCGAGGCAAAACGCGTCGCGCTGAAGGCAGAGCGTTTCGTTTTCGGAGGCTGATTTCCCGGACGGCCTCTGCTATTGCAGCGCACAATTCCCGACGCCAAAGGTCAGCCATGTCCCGGTCCGACGACAGCCGCTATCTCAAGGGTGGGCCGGTGGCCCAGCGCATCATCGCCTCCGTGCGCGAGGACGCCGCGATCGCCACAGCCGAGGGGTTTCCGCCAAAGCTGGTGTCGATCACCGTCGGCGACACCGCCGCAGTCGATGTCTATGTGCGCAACCAGCGCGCCAAGGCGGAACTGGCCGGCATCGGCTTCGAAGAGCGGCGCTTTGCCGCCGACATCACCGCCGGCGAACTGGAGGCCGCGATCCACGGCCTCAATGCCGATCCACGCGTCACCGGCATCATCATCCAGCGGCCGGTGCCGGTGCACATCCCGATCAAGACGCTGCAGGCGGCGGTGCATCCGCTGAAAGACGTCGAGGGCATGCATCCGGCCTCGATCGGCAATATCGTCTACAACCAGCTCGATCTGGCGCCCTGCACGGCGGCCGCCTCGGTCGAGCTCTTGAAGGAGACCGGCCTCGACCTCAAGGGGCTCGAGGTGGTCGTCGTCGGCCATTCCGAGATCGTCGGCAAGCCGATCGCCTTCCTCTTGATGAGCGAGGGCGCGACGGTGACGGTCTGCCATCACATGACGCGTTCGGTGGCAGCACACGCGCGGCGCGCCGACGCACTGTTCGTCGCCGTCGGCAAGCCGCGCCTGATCAAGGCAGATATGGTGAAGCCGGGCGCCGCCGTCATCGACATCGGCATCAATTCCGAGATCGGACCGGACGGCGAGAGCCGCATAGTCGGCGACGTCGACACCGACAGCGTCAAAGAGGTCGCCTCCTGGATCACGCCGGTGCCGGGCGGCGTCGGGCCGATCACGGTGGCGATCCTGCTGCGCAACACGATGGTGGCGCTCAGCCGCCAGCGCGCGCTCTACCACGCGACCTACGGCGTGGCGGACAAGCTGGCGGCGGAGTAGCGCGGTCACACGCCCGAGGCTATTACGTCAACCAAGCCGTTTCCAATTTTTGCAGACACGCCAATTGTCGAAGCTGGCGCCGCCCCTCATCGCCCGCCGGGCACTTCTCCCCGTATAGTGACGGGGAGAAGGGGCTGGTGTCCGAACCGGATAGATAGGTAACAGAATGGACCGATTGCATAGGTGACAGTTTTCTCCCTCGCCGGAGGACCCGGCGATGGTTTGGCGAGAGACTGGCATCATGGACGAGCGGCTTCGTTTTGTAGTGGATTGCCTTTCTGGCGAAGAGACGATGAGCGAGCTTTGTGCGGCCTACGGAATTTCGCGCAAGATCGGCTATAAATGGCTGGGTCGCTACCGGGAGTTTGGCCCGGAAGGTTTGCACGATCGGCCGCGAGCGCCGCTCAATCATGGCCGTGCGACAGCCCTTGATCTTGTCGAGCGGATCGTGGCGGCGAAGGAGACGCATCCGCTGTGGGGGCCCAAGAAGATCGTGGCGCGGCTCAAGCGCGCGGCTCCCGACTTGATCTGGCCGTCGGCCTCGACGGCAGGCGCTATCCTTGCACGGCATGGGCTTGTCAGCGCCCGCAAGCGGACCCGGCTGCGGGCCTGCGGCAATGGACCTTGGCCGGAGCCGCAAGGGCCGAACGCGGTGTGGACCGGCGATCACAAGGGCTGGTTCCGGACCCGTGACGGGTGGCGTTGCGAACCGTTGACGGTGATGGATGCGTCGAGCCGCTACTTGCTGGCGCTCGAAGCGACCGGCTCGACGGCGGATGCCGAGGCCTGGCCGGTATTCGAGCGGCTGTTTGAGGAGCATGGCCTGCCGGACCGGTTCCGAAGCGACAATGGCCCGCCCTTCGCGTCGGCCGGTGTCACCGGGCTGACACCGCTTGCGGTGCGCTTCATCAAACTCGGCATCGCCCTGGAGCGGATCGCGCCCGGCAAACCCCAGCAGAACGGGCGCCACGAGCGCTTTCATCTGACCCTGTTGCCGCTGGCCGAGGCACCGGAGGCCGACAGGGCGACCCAGGGCCACGCCTTCGAGGCCTTCCGGCGCAGCTACAATGAAGAACGTCCCCATGAGGCGCTAGGCATGGACACTCCAGCCCAGCATTACAGATCCTCCCGGCGCGCCATGCCGACGATGCCGCCCGAGCCTGATTATCCGGCCGAGGCCGCGGTCCGTCATGTACGCCACAATGGCGAGATCAGGTGGAACGGCGGCTTCGTCTATGTCTCGCAGGCACTGGTTGGTGAAGCTGTCGCGGCCGCCCAAACCGAGGATGGTCAATGGGCTCTTTCCTTCCATGCACACCAGCTCGGCATCATCGACACAAGGCGTATGACGCTTGTCCGCTGCAGCGCCGCGCTAACCAATCCGCTTGGCGCTGCAGCGGACAAATAGGGGGAGAACTGTTACCTATGTATCCGGTTCAAACTGTTACCCATCTATCGGCTGGACACTGGCTGCGACGGCGGCGACCCTCTTGCAACGCAGGTGATTGGCGAAATCAGCCATGACAGCGCCCCTCTCCCCGTCACTATACGGGGAGAGGACGCCGGCAGGCAGGTGAGGGGCAGCGCCGACAGTCCGAAGAATTATCTGGCCAAGTCGAAACCTGGAGGAACTGCATCACTCTGCCGCGACCATCGTCGAGTCGGCAACGCCTTCCGGCTTCGGGCCGCCATAGGCCCAGTCGAGCAGCTTGATCGTGTGCACCACCGGCAGTTTCGCGGCGGAGGCGATCTGGGTGATGCAGCCTATGTTGCCGGTGGCGACGATTTCGGCGCCGGTCGACTCGATGTTTTTCACCTTGCGGTCGCGCAGTTTTGCCGAG
Organism: Mesorhizobium sp. M4B.F.Ca.ET.058.02.1.1; assembly: GCF_003952505.1. Classification (NCBI taxonomy): domain Bacteria; kingdom Pseudomonadati; phylum Pseudomonadota; class Alphaproteobacteria; order Hyphomicrobiales; family Phyllobacteriaceae; genus Mesorhizobium; species Mesorhizobium sp. M4B.F.Ca.ET.058.02.1.1. Next base: position 3,011,040 of record NZ_CP034450.1, read on the forward strand.
ATCTCGGGCTGCAGGATGTTGTAGGTGCCAGCCGAGCCGCAACAAAGATGCCCTTCGCGCGGCTCGCGCACGACAAAGCCCGCCCTGGCCAGCAGCTCCTTCGGCTGCCGGGTGATCTTCTGGCCGTGCTGCATCGAGCAGGCCGAATGATAGGCGACGACAGTGCCGGGCTTGCGCAGCGGTTCGGGCAGGTCGAGACCGGCCAGATATTCGGTGATGTCCTTGGCCAGCGCCGAGACCCGCGCGGCCTTTTCGGCATAGGCCGGATCGAGGCGCAGCATGAAGCCGTAGTCCTTGATCGTGGTGCCGCAGCCCGATGCGGTGATGACGATAGCATCGAGCCCGCCCTGGTCGATGGCGCGCGTCCAGGCGTCGACGTTCCGCCTCGCCGAGGCAAGGGCTGCCTCCTCGCGGCCCATATGGTGGACGAGCGCGCCGCAGCAGCCCTCGCCTTCCGGCACCACGACATCGACGCCGAGCCTTGTCAGCAGCGAGATGGCCGTCTCGTTGATGGCCGGATCGAGCACCGACTGCGCGCAACCGGTCAGGATGGCAACGCGGCCCTTGCGCGTGCCCTGCCCGGCGTGCACGCCAGGCAAGGCCATTGCCGACACCGCCGGGATCGAGGATGGCGCGAGCCTGAGCATGGCGGCGACAGGCTTTAGCGCCGGCAGCTTTTCGAACAGGCCGATGAACGGCCTGCCGAGCCCGGCCAGCTTCAATGCCGCACGGAAGCGCGAGGGATAGGGCAGCACGAAAGCCAGCATGGCGCGCGTCAGCCGGTCGAGCAGCGGCCGCTTGTAAGTTTGCTGGATATGGGCGCGAGCATGGTCGACCAGATGCATGTAATTGACGCCCGAAGGGCATGTCGTCATGCAGGCGAGGCAGGACAGGCAGCGGTCGATATGGGTGACGATCTCCTTGTCGGCCGGCCGGCCGTTCTCGAGCATGTCCTTGATGAGATAAATCCGCCCGCGCGGCGAATCCAGCTCATTGCCCAAGGTCACATAGGTCGGGCAGGTGGCGGTGCAGAAGCCGCAATGCACGCATTTGCGCAGGATCTTTTCCGATTCCGCGACGTGCGGATCGGCAAGCTGGGCGGCTGAGAAGTTGGTCTGCACCGGGGAGTCCTATTGTCCGAGGAGCCAGCTTTGCGGGTTCTTGACCGGCTCGCCGCGCTGCAGCGCCTGCAGCCCGAGGATGCAGCGGGCGATGAACCAGACAGCAGCGGCAAACATCAGCAGGAAGCCGATCACGAGCATCATAAGGACCACGGAGATCAGCGCGTAGAGCAAACCGATCCAGAAGGTCCTGATCAGGAAGGTGTAGTGGCTTTCGACGAAGCCGCCAGCCTTGCCGCGGTTGATGTAGGCAAGCACGATGCCGACAATGCCGGTGACGCCAATGACGAGGCCGGCGAGATAGAGAATGTAGATGACCAGGGCGTTGGTCGAACCTGGCTCCAGCCAGCGATCGGTCTGGCGCGGTCCGCCGCCCGGGCCTTGATTGATGTTGCTCATTGTGCTGCTCCTTCCGATGAGTGTGCCAGAGTAGCAGAGCTGGAACCCGGCGCCATTCGACCGGGGTTGAGGATATGCTTGGGGTCGAACTCGGCCTTCAGCCGCGCCGACAGCGCCGCCAGATGCGGTGGCTGCGGCTCGAACACCGGCAGAGCGGCGCGATGCGCGGGTGCGGCGCGCACCAGCGTCGCGTGGCCGCCGCCATGCTTGCGGATCAGGCCGCGCAGCAGGTCGGCCTCGGGATCGTTCTCGCGCATCGACAGCCAGACCAGACCGCCCTGCCAATCGTAGAAAGCGTCGACCGCCGCCTGCATGCGCAGGGCCATCACCATGTGATGCGCCTGCGACGGCGCCATCGACACACGCCATACCGGTCTCGCGCCGCCATCGGCGAAGGGTATGCAATCGCGGATATCGCGCCAGATGGCCTTCGACGCCTCGCCGGCGATCTCCTCCAGTGGCCCTGCTTTGCCAAGCAGCTGCTTCAATGCCTCGATGCGATAGACAACGGAAGGGCCAAAACCCTCGACGCGCAGCAGCGTCGCGGCATCGCTGCCATGCTTGCCGGTAGCGACGCGCGCTGTGATGCGCTCAGGCAGGTGCGCGGCGCTCGACACTTCGGCGCTGGAGCCAAGTGCCAGCGCCATGGCGGCCGTCGCCGCCTCGTCGAGCAGGCCACGGATGGCGAGCGTCACCTCGGTCTCCGCCGCCGGCAGCACCTTGAAGGTGACGTCGGTCAGCACGGCGAGCGTGCCCCAGCTTCCCGCCATCAGCTTGGAGAGATCGTAGCCGGTGACGTTCTTGACGACGCGGCCGCCGGACTTGAAGGCCTCGCCGCGACCCGAGATGGCGCCGACGCCGAGGATGTGGTCGCGCGCCGCGCCAGCCTTCAGCCGGCGCGGGCCGGACAGATTCGCCGCAAGCACGCCGCCGATCGTGCCTTTGCCCGGCTCGCCGCCGAGCAGTCGGCCATAGTCCATCGGCTCGAAGGCGAATTGCTGGCCGTTCTCGGCAAGCAGCCTCTCGATCTCGGCAAGCGCCGTGCCGGCTTTGGCCGACAGCACCAATTCGGCTGGCTCGTAGAGGGTGATACCGGTGAGCTTCGACAGGCCGAGCGTGTGTTCCGCTTGCAGCGGACGACCGATGCCGCGCTTGGAACCATGCCCGAGGATCTCCAACGGCGCCTCTTCCGCTGCAGCCCATTGAATGGTGGAGAGGACTTCGGCGGATGAGATTGGGGTGAAGGTTGTCATCGGAGAGCGCCTTTCCTCGCCCCCGCAAAGCGGGGGAGAGGTGGCTCGGGCGTAGCCCAAGACGGAGATAGGCCGCGTTCCTGCGCCGTCATGCGAAATTGGCCCCCATCAAAACCTCGGAATGTCCGGAAACGCCACCTGCCCGCGATGCACATGCATCCGCCCCAGCTCGGCGCAGCGGCGGAGCTGCGGGAAGACCTTGCCGGGGTTGAGCAGGTGGTTGGGGTCGAAGGCGCATTTGACCCTCATCTGCTGGTCGAGGTCGACCTGGTTGAACATTTCCGGCATCAGGTCGCGTTTTTCGACGCCGACGCCATGCTCGCCGGTCAGCACGCCGCCAACCTGGACACAGAGGCGCAGGATGTCGGCGCCGAAGCTTTCGGCCTTGTCCAGCTCGCCCGGCACGTTGGCGTCGTAGAGGATCAGCGGGTGCAGGTTGCCGTCGCCGGCGTGGAAGACGTTGGCGACTCCGAGCCCGTATTTCTCCGACAGGTCGCGCATGCCGGCGAGCACGCGCGGCAGTTCCTTGCGCGGTATGGTGCCGTCCATGCAGTAATAGTCGGGCGAGATGCGGCCGACCGCCGGGAAGGCCGCCTTGCGGCCGGCCCAGAAGCTCAGCCGCTCCTGCTCCGACTGCGAGATGCGGCAGGTGGTCGAGCCGTTCCTGTAGGCGATCGCCTCGACGAGGCCGATCAGGTGGTCGACCTCGACGCCCGGTCCGTCGAGCTCGACGATCAGCAGCGCCTCGACGTCGAGCGGATAACCGGCATGGACGAAATCCTCCGCGGCGTGGATCGCCGGGCGGTCCATCATCTCCATGCCGCCGGGGATGATGCCGGCGCCGATGATGTCGGCGACGCACTGGCCGCCCTGCTCGCTGGTCGGAAAGCCGATCAGGAGAGCGCGCGCCGTCTCCGGCTTCTTCAGGATGCGCACGGTGACCTCGCTGACGACGCCGAGCAGGCCCTCGGAGCCAGTCATGACGCCGAGCAGATCATAGCCCTCGGCGTCGAGATGCCGACCGCCCAGCCGCACCACCTCGCCATTCATCAAGACCATCTCGATGCCCAGCACATTGTTGGCGGTCAGCCCGTATTTCAGGCAATGCACGCCGCCGGAATTCTCCGCCACGTTGCCGCCGATCGAGCAGGCGATCTGGGAGGATGGATCAGGGGCGTAATAAAAGCCCTCCTGCTCGACGGCGGTGGTGATGCCGAGATTGGTGACGCCCGGTTGGGCGACGACAACTCGATTGGGAAAGTCGATCTCCAGGATGCGGTTGAAGCGGCTCATGACCAGCAGCACGGCATCCTCGAGCGGCAGCGCGCCGCCCGAGAGCGATGTGCCGGAGCCGCGCGGCACGACGCGGATGTTGCGATCGTTGCAGTATTTGAGCACCCGCGAGACCTGCGCCACCGTTTCCGGCAGCACCACGACCAGGGGCAACTGCCGGTAGGCGGTGAGACCGTCGCTCTCGAAGGCGCGCATTTCATTGGCCGTGTCGACCACGCCCTCGCCCGGCACGATGATGCGCATGTCGGCGACGATCTCGGCGCGCCGGCGAATGGTGGCGGCATCTGGCTTCGGCATGGCAAGGCCGGGCATGGGCTGCCTCTTCGCTTTACTGGTCAAAATCTTTTACCAGTGAAGCGCGTCAGTTGCAAACTCTGCATTGATCGAGATCGAGTGCCGGACGCTTCCGCAGCGGCAATCTGCCGCTGCGCCCTAATCTCCCCCTCGAGGGGGGAGATGGCCGCGAAGCGGTCAGAGGGGGTCCTAGCGCGTGAAATGCCAACGCTGTCTGACGTCGCGAAGAGCGTCGGCGCCCCACGCGAGGCGACCCCCTCTGTCGCCTTCGGAGACATCTCCCCTCAAGGGGGAGATTATTCTCCCGGATGTTTCGCCGGCTCGGAGTGCATGCGCCGCACGCGGCGCACGCCCCACCAGACAAGCAGGATGGCGACCGGCACCGCGGCGGCGGTGACGACTTCGGGCGCAAAGGCATGGCCGAAGATCGAGGCGCCCTTGGCGAGATAGGAGATGAGGCCGACGACGTAATAGGAAACGGCGGCGACGGAAAGGCCTTCGACCGTCTGCTGCAGGCGCAGTTGCAGGCGGGCGCGGTTGTTCATCGAGGCCAGCAGGTCGCGGTTCTGCTTCTCGACCTCGACATCGACCCAGGTGCGCAGGAGCGTGGTGGCCCGGGTGAGTTTGCGCGACAGGTTGGCCTGCCGCTCCTCGACCGAGCGGCAGGTGCGCATGGCCGGCGCCATGCGCCGCTGCAGGAAGCCGGCCCAGGTGTCGTAGCCGGACACCGGCTCTTCCTCCAATGCCTCGAGTCGCTCGACGACAATGCCGTCATAGGCGCGGCTGGCGCCGAAGCGATAGAGGCTGGAGGCGGCATCCGCCTCCAATTCGGCGGCCAGCTCGGTCAGGTCGGCAAGCAGCGTCTGGCTGTCCCGGGTCTCCGCCCCCTTCATTTCCAGCGTGGTCTGCGCCAGCCGGTCCTCGATGCGGCGGGCGCGGCCGGAGAGCGTCAGCGCCAGCGGCAGGCCGAGCATGGCCAGCGTCCGGTAGGTCTCGATGTCGATCAGCCGCTGCGACAGCGCGCCGGTGCTGGCCGGCGTCAGGCCCCGATCGAGCACCAGCATGCGTGTCAGGCCGTCGCCGTCCTGGCGGAAGTCCGTGACAATGGCGGCATTGCCGCGCCCGACCAGCGAGTAGCACAGGCTGGTCGGGTCGAAATCGGCGATCAGTCTTTCGCTGGCCTGCGTCCATTTGCGGATCTCGAGCCTGATCCCGGATATGACCGTGCCCGGCGGCGAAAACCCGTTGCCAAAAGGCGAATCCTCCTGCGATCCGGCGCTTTCGGCAAGCGGCCCTTCCCACAGGTAGGTCGAGAATTCCGTGTGCCGTTCCCAGCGCAACGAGCCCTTGCCCCACTTCATGGCATGGTGGCGGGCCTGGCGGTCGGGGGCGGCGATGCCAAGGCGTCGCGACATCTCCGAAAGCACCGCGTGGTCGACGCCGGAGCCGCCTTCGGTCATGAAGGAAAGCTGGATCAGCACGCGCGGCTTCTCGATCAGCGGATGCGGCCTGGCATGGACCTCGCCCAGCGCGCCGGAGCGCCCTCCATGCGCCGGAAAACCCATGACGCTGCCCTGGGCGCGTGGCTGGAATTCGAGATTGGACGTCTCGTCCGACACGGCCGGTCCCCCTGTTCTTGACCCTGCGTGTATCGGCGTCCTCTAGGACCAATCGCCGGGAGACGCAAACGGCAAAGTTTAGCTGAAGGCGATATAGGGCGGCGACGCCGAACCGGACCAAACCGAACGAATTGGATAAATAATTTGACCAGTTGGCGACACAGGCTTTAATCTGAACGTCAACCGCTTCTTTTCCCAGGCACCCCGTTGAGCGATATTTTCTCCAGGATCGAGCATTCGCGCACCGCCGACGAGGTGGTGCAGCAGATCGAGAGCCTGATCCTGGAAGGCGTGTTGCGCACCGGTGACCGGCTGCCGGGCGAGCGCGAGCTGGCGCGCCAGTTCGACGTGTCACGGCCGATCCTGCGCGACGCGCTGAAGGCGCTGGAGGGGCGTGGGCTGCTGACGACCAAGGCCGGCGGTGGCACTCATGTCGCCGACGTCATCGGCCAGCTGTTCACCAAGCCGGTGACCGACCTCATCTCGATGCACCGCAAGGCGGTGACCGACTATCTGGAGTATCGCCGCGAGATCGAGGCGGTCGCCGCCGAATACGCGGCGCGGCGCGCCACGCCGGAAGACCTTACGCTGCTCGACAGCATCATGGCGCGCATGGACGAGGCGCACCGCACCGGCGATTTCGACGACGAGGCCGAGATCGACATCGAGTTCCACCACGCCATCTCGGAATGCGCGCACAACATCATCCTGCTGCATACGCTGCGCTCCTGCTACCGGCTGTTGTCGGAAGGTGTGTTCCAGAACCGGCTTCTGGTGTTCAGCGTGCCCGGCGCGCGCGAGGCCCTGCTTCACCAGCACCGGGCGATCTATGCGGCGATCAAGGCCGGCGATCCGGCGGCTGCCCGGCAAGCGGCCATGGACCACATCTCCTATGTCGAGCGCTCGATGCTCGAGGCCGAACGCAGCGGCGACTGGCAGCGCGTGTCACGGCTGAGGCTGAGACAGCGCTCCGACGCCGGCGACGGCGCCAAGACAACGAATTAGCGAACACCCAGCGGGAAAGACCATGAGCGACATCCTCACCATTGCCGATCTGAAGGACCTGGCGCGCCGCCGCGTGCCGAAGATGTTCTTCGACTACGCCGATTCCGGCGCCTGGACCGAAAGCACATACCGCGCCAACGAGGAGGATTTCCAGAAGATCAAGTTCCGCCAGCGCGTGCTGGTCGATATGAGCAACCGCTCGCTGGAAACGAGCATGATCGGAGAGAAGGTGGCGATGCCGGTGGCGCTGGCGCCAACCGGCCTGACCGGCATGCAGCACGCGGATGGCGAGATGCTGGCGGCGCAGGCGGCGGAAGAGTTCGGTGTGCCGTTCACGCTGTCGACGATGAGCATTTGCTCGATTGAGGATGTCGCCTCGGTGACGAAGAGGCCGTTCTGGTTCCAGCTCTACGTGCTGCGCGACAAGGACTTTGTCCTCAACCTGATCGATAGGGCGAAGGCGGCGAAATGCTCGGCGCTGGTGCTGACGCTCGACCTGCAGATCCTCGGCCAGCGCCACAAGGATGTCCGCAACGGGCTGTCGGCGCCGCCCAAGATGACGCTCGCCAACATCATCGACCTGGCGCTCAAGCCGCGCTGGTGTCTGGGCATAGCCGGCACCAAGCGCCGCACCTTCCGCAACATCGTCGGCCATGCCAAGGGGGTCGGCGACGTCTCTTCGCTGTCGTCGTGGACGACGGAGCAGTTCGACCCGCAACTGTCGTGGAAGGATGTCGCCTGGATCAAGGAGCGCTGGGGAGGCAAGCTGATCCTGAAGGGCATCCTCGACAAGGAGGACGCGCTGATGGCGGCCCAGACCGGCGCCGACGCGATCGTCGTTTCCAACCATGGCGGACGCCAACTCGACGGCGCCGCCTCGTCGATCGAGGTGCTGGAGGAGATCGCCGACGCCGTCGGCGACAGGATCGAGGTGCACATGGATGGCGGCATCCGCTCGGGCCAGGACGTGCTCAAGGCGCTCTGCCTCGGCGCCAAGGGCACCTATATCGGCCGTCCCTTCCTCTACGGCCTCGGCGCCATGGGCAAGGACGGGGTCACCAAGGCGCTGGAGATCATCCGCAAGGAAATGGACATCACGCTGGCACTGTGCGGTAAGCGTTTGGTAACCGACATGGGCAAGGACCAGCTGAGGCGCTAGGGCCTATTCACCTATCCGCCCTAGTTTCCCGTGATGATCGATACGGGAAGACGCTCACCGTGACCGAAACCGGCATCCACTATCTCGACGCGCGCGGGCCGGAAGGCATGCGGCTCTGCGCCATCGGCGACGTGCATGGCCGGCTCGACCTCCTGGCCGCCATGCACCGCCGGATCGAAAGCGAGCTCGAATACAAGCCGACCGCTGACTGGCGTGCCATCCATCTCGGCGACTATGCCGACCGTGGGCCGGACTCCAGGGGTGTGATCGATTTCCTGATCGACGCGCAGAAGCGCGACCCGCGCCACCTGATGCTCGCCGGCAACCATGACATCGGCTTTCTCGACTTTCTCGCCGAACCCGATCCGGACGGCCTGTTCATGCGCTATGGCGGCGTCCAGACGGCGCAGTCCTATGGCGTTGATCTGGTCGCGGACGCGCGCTGGTTCGGCAAGGCAGAGACGGTACGGAAAGGACACGCGGCCCTGATCGAGGCCGTACCGCAAGCCCATGTCGATTTCCTGCGCTCACTGCCGTTTTCCGTGGCCTTCGGCGACTTCTTCTTCTGCCATGCCGGCATCCGGCCAGGCGTGCCGCTCGAAAGCCAGAGTCCGCAGGACCTGATCTGGATTCGCGATGCCTTTCACGATCACCCCGGCCTTTATCCGAAGGTGATCGTGCATGGGCACACACCGGTGCCGGAGGCCGAAATCATGGCCAACCGCGTCAATGTCGACACGCTCGCCTGGCATTCGGGAACGCTCAGCGCGCTCGTTGTCGACGGCGCGGAAAAGCGCATCCTGACGGTCGAAGGGCGGCCGTTCCAGTCATGATCCCGACTATGGGATCAGCTTTCCGTTTGTCGGGAAGGACCAGGCTTCAGCGAAGGGCGGCGGTGACGCCGTAGCCGTCGACGGCCTGATGATTGTTGGCGGCGTCGGCCGAATAGATGCCGAGGCCGCACAGGACGATGGCAGACAGCATAACAAAGGACAAAAGCGCTGCTTTCACGGACGTCATCTCTGGTTGAGCTTCCTGCATCTGTGCACGACCCGGTTACCAATGCGTTGAAACGATAAAATGCGTCTCAATGTTTCGACGATCTCGCGTTTCTAAGCAGATTCCGTATCGCCGGTGTGTCGCGCGGATCACACAGAAGGTTCATCGCGGTTGCACCGGCGATACAAAGCGCGCGCCTTCTAGGATGGCGCGCGGCCACAAACCAAGGATGAAAAGGGTTTTCCCCAGCCGGAACTGCCGTGGCGTGCCAATAATGTCACGCCGCCCCAGGTCGGTGTGCGCCAAAGTGGGAGATTCAGGTCAGGCCGAGCCGAAAACTATGGCTTTTGAGAACCGGAGCGGAGCGTACTTGAAGTACGTGAGCACCAGAAGCGCAGGAAGCCATTGTTTGCAGGCTGCCTCACCTGAATATCGACACGCTTCAGATGGTCGCCACCCAGGCGCGGGCAATGGCCAGACCGGCGGCGTCGGCATCGGAACCATTGCGGGTGATTTCGCCGTCGAGCCGATCGTTCCAGTCGGGATGGCGCTCGGCGATGAGGGAGGCGAAGGATGTGCTCCAGTCGCGCACCATCGGCGTATCCGCCTCGAAATGGAACTGGAAGGCGTAAACGGCGCGGCCAAGGCGGAAGGCCTGGTTCTCGGCGACGGCGCTGCCTGCCAGCCGCACGGCATTCTGCGGCAGCGCGAAGGTGTCGTCGTGCCATTCGAAGATCGGGAAATTCTCCGGCAAGGCTGCCAGCACCGGATCGGTCTTGGCCGCCGGCGTCAGTGACACCTGGTGCCAGCCGAACTCGGTGGCACCGCCGATCTGGTTCTCGCCGCCGAAGGCCCGCGCCAGCAACTGGCTGCCGAGGCAGATGCCGAGCACCGAGCGGTCCCTGTCGGCGAAGTCGCGGGTCAGATCGAGCAATTCGGGGAAATAGGGGCAGAGTTTGTCATCGAGCGCGTTCTGGGCGCCGCCCAGCACGACTATGGCGTCATGCTCGCCGCTGTGCTCGGGCAGGGCCTCGCCACGATAGGGCTTGCGCAGATCGATATCGGCGCCAGCCTCGACCAGTGCGGCGCCGATCTGGCCAAGGCCCTCATTGTCGAAATTCTGAACGACCAGGACGCGCATCGAAACCCTGCTGACATGATATTGATCCCGCGAGCGATATCATGGCGCCCGCATCGCAGCCAAGAAGGAACGCCTATGCCACTGCAGAACCGGGTCGATCCGTTCGGCGCAATCCACGCGGTGCCCGAACGCGGCCTGTTCACCGGCAATCGCGGCATCATCCACGACCCCGAGACGAAGACGCTGTTGAGGAAGCGCTGGGCGCTTCAGGCCTGGATCATCTGCGTGTGCCAATTTCGCAATGTGCGACGCGAGCCGATGGGCCGCAACAGGCAGGGCGGCAAGGCGGGCTGGACCGAGCTGTTCTTCCTCGACGAGGTGACGGCGCTTGCCGCCGGCCACCGGCCCTGCTTCTTCTGCCGGCGCGAACGGGCGAGCGACTTCGTCCGCCGCTTCGGCGGGGCGTTCGGCATCGCCGAGCCGCGCGCGCCGATGCTCGACAAGCGGCTGCACAGGGAGCGGCTGGCGGCTGGCGGCCAGCCGCCGGCGGTCAAGCCGGAAGCGCTGGCCGCCCTGCCCGATGGCGTCATGGTTGCTGACGGCAACGCGGCTTATGCCCTGCACGGCGGCCAAGCGCTGCGCTGGTCGTTCGCTGGCTATGGCGCGCCGGCCGCTTTTGGCGATCTGGCCGGCCGGCCACTCCGGCTGCTGACACCGGCGACCACCATTTCGGTGCTGCGGCAAGGCTACGTGCCGGCATGGCACCCTTCCGCCGAGGCTTGACGGCAAACACCGCCTCGCCCATTGCTCGGCCATGCGCGCCAATTACAAGATGCAGCGGCTGTTCGTGCCTGACGATCTCGGAACCGGCATTGAATTCGATGCCGGGCCACAGCAAAGCCATTACCTGATGCATGTGCTGCGGCTCGGCGAAGGCGCGGAGCTCCTGGTGTTCAACGGCCGCGACGGCGAGTGGTCGGCGGCGATCGCGGCAAAGTCCAAAAAGGCGGTTCGGCTGAAGGTTGCCTCCCTGCAGCGGCCGCAGCCGCCGCTGCCCGATCTCGTCTACTGCTTCGCGCCGCTGAAGCAGGGACGGCTCGACTATCTGGTGCAGAAGGCGGTCGAGATGGGTGCCGGTATCCTGCAGCCGGTGATTACGCAACACACGCAAGTGGCCAAGCCAGGCATCGAGCGGCTGCGCGCCAATGTCGTGGAGGCGGCCGAACAATGTGGCATCCTGGCGGTGCCTGAGGTGCGCGAGGCGGAAAAATTCGAACGCCTGCTGACAGGCTGGGACAAGGAACGGCGGCTGATCTTCTGCGACGAGGATGCCTCGACCAACAATCCGCTGCCGGCGCTGCAGGCGGTCGACGAGACCAAGCTCGGCCTGCTGGTCGGACCGGAGGGCGGCTTTTCCGACGACGAGCGCAAGATGTTGAGGGCGCTGCCTTTCGTCACCGCCATCCCGCTCGGGCCGCGCATCCTTCGCGCCGACACGGCCGCGGTGGCCGCGCTTGCGGTGATCCAGGCGACAATCGGTGATTGGTGATCAATTCGAGTTGAGCCCTGGCTCAGGATTTTTCGCTTGATCGGCTACTGACATTTCGTCCATCTAGCGCCGGCGGTCGTTCGGCCGCCTATAGCGCCGCGCTCTTTTGTGCGCACAAGGAACGCTGTAGCACTATGGTTTGGCGCATGATCGGTCTTGGGGATCACGCGTCGGGAGGGCTTCTGATGGCGCGCGACACGACCGATTTCCGGCCCATCGAGGGCGTCGACGAACTTGTCGCCTACCTGGCCGCCGGCAATAAGCCGCGCGACCAATGGCGTATCGGCACCGAGCACGAGAAGTTTCCGTTCTATGTCGACGGCAATGCGCCGGTGCCCTATGGCGGCGAGCGCGGCATCCGCGCCATTCTAGAGGGCATGCAGCAAAAGCTCGGCTGGGATCCGATCATCGATGACGGTCGCATCATTGGCCTGGTCGAGCCGACCGGCCAGGGCGCGATCTCGCTTGAGCCGGGCGGCCAGTTCGAGCTCTCCGGCGCGCCGCTGGAGTCGATCCACCAGACCTGCCGCGAGGGCAATGCGCATCTTGCGCAGGTGCGCGAAATCGCCGAGCCGCTCGGCATCCGCTTCCTCGGGCTCGGCGGCAGCCCGAAATGGTCGCTCGCCGAAACGCCCAAAATGCCGAAGTCGCGCTACGAGATCATGACCCGCTACATGCCGAAGATCGGCACCAAGGGCCTCGACATGATGTACCGCACCTGCACCATCCAGGTGAATCTCGACTTCGAGAGCGAGGCGGACATGCGCCGCAAGATGCAGGTCTCGCTCAAGCTGCAGCCGCTGTCGACGGCGCTGTTCGCCAACTCGCCCTTCACCGAAAGCCGACCGAACGGGCTGCAGAGCTGGCGCGGCGACATCTGGCGCGACACCGACAACCAGCGCTCCGGCCTGCTCGAATTCTGCTTCTCGCCCGATTTCGGCTTCGCCGACTATGTCGAATGGGCGCTCGACGTGCCGATGTATTTCGTCATCCGCGACGGCCACTATCACGACATGACGCACATCACCTTCCGCCAGTTCATAACAGGGGCCGCCCGCAATGAGGTCCCGGACGGGCTGCCGACGATGGGCGATTGGGCAAACCACCTGTCGACGCTGTTCCCCGACGTCAGGCTGAAGCGCTTCCTCGAAATGCGCGGCGCCGATGGCGGACCGTGGCGGCGCATCTGCGCGCTGCCGGCCTTCTGGGTCGGGCTGCTCTATGACGAGGCCGCGCTGGACGCCGCCGAGGCGCTGACCTCGAACTGGACCTACAGGGAAGTGCTGGCAATGCGCAACGCCGTGCCGGAGCTGGGCATTTCGGCGCCGTTCCGCAACACGACCTTGCGCGATGTCGCGCGCGACGTGCTCTCCATCTCGCGCTCGGGGCTGAAGAACCGCGCACGCAGGAACCGTGATGGCTATGACGAGACCTCGTTCCTCAACACGCTGGACGAAGTGGTGGCGCGCGGCACGACAAGCGCCGAGGAGATGCTGTCGGCCTACCACACGCGCTGGGGCGGCTCGATCGAGCCGGTGTTCATGGAGTATGCCTACTGACCCTTCGCCATCCGACCGGTTGAGGCTTCGGCAAAAGCCGCTTCAATCAAGGATGGAAACGAACTAGGTTTCTCCAACGAGGATGTTCCCGGAGGAGATTCCAATGCCTTCCCTGTTCGACATATTCGCCCAGGCGCAGAACGGCGCCGGCATGCAGGCGCTGGCTCAGCAGTTCGGGCTTTCGATGCAGCAGACCCAGGCCGCGGTCGAGGCGCTGCTGCCTGCCTTTTCGCAAGGGCTGCAACGCAACACGGCCGACCCCTACGGGCTCGGCGCCTTCATGACCGCGATGGCGAGCGGCCAGCACGCCAAATATTTCGAGGACGCGACCCGGGCCTTCTCGCCGCAAGGCATCAACGAGGGCAACGGCATTCTTGGCCATCTGTTCGGCTCGAAGGAGCTGTCGCGGGCCGTGGCTGCCCAAGCCGCGCAAGCGACCGGTCTCAGCCAGCAGGTGCTGCAGCAGATGCTGCCTGCGATGGCCTCGATGATGATGGGCGGGCTGTTCAAGCAGACCACCAACCAGATGCAGGCGGCGGGCGGCTTCGGAGGCGGCGGCAATCCGCTCGGCGAGATCATAGAGCAGATGATGCGGCAGGCGGGCGGCAGCGCGCAGCAGCCGCAACAGGCGCCCAATCCCTATGGCGACAACCCGCTCGGCAAGGTGCTGCAGGACATGTTCGGCGGTGGTGCGCAGCAGCCGCAGAGCCAGCCGCAGCAGGCGCCCAATCCCTATGGCGACAATCCGCTCGGCAAGGTCCTGCAGGACATGTTCGGCGGCGCGCAACAGCCGCAAGGCCGGACGCAGCCGCAACAGACGCAAAGTCCCTTTGGCGACAATCCGCTGGGCAAGATGTTCGAGGAGATGCTGCGTCAGAGCGGAGGCGGCGGGTTCGGCCAGCCGGTGCCACAGCAGCAGGCACCCCAGCAGCGCGAGGCGCCGCAACCGCAGACCAACCCGAGCGGCAGGCCGAGGAACCCGTTCGACGATCTGTTCGGTAAGATGTTCGAGACCGGCGCGCGGCAACGCGACGAGTACCAAAAGGGCATGGAATCGATCTTCGATCAGTTCAAGCGCGGCATGGATCGACGTTAGCCCGAAAAGAAGAGCCCGGTCCTTGGGAGGACCGGGCAGCGTGCAGGCAGGCCGGGGGGAACCGGCAGGGAGTGGGGAGCCTGCATGAACCTTGGTCGCCGCGCCCCTTGAAAAGGTTCAGGGCGACCGAATGCACCAGCCGGCTGGATCAAGCCACCTTGCGGGCGAGATCCTCGATCGAGCCGACCCGGTCGCTGGCGATGGCGCGCAGCTTCACCGTCGGGTCACGCCCGAAGGGCACAGCGACGGCGACGTGGAGGTCGGCGCGCGTCAGCCCGATATCGGCGAGTTCGGCATCCGACATCTCGCCGAGGCGATAGAATTGGCGGCGGTTTTTCCAGGCGCGGTAGGCATCAGCGATGGCATTGGCCACGCGCGCCGCTACGGACGGACGCGTGGTGATGCGCGAGGTCTCGGTGGCGAAATCAAACGTGGTCATGTCAGTCCTCCTTCAGAGTCGAGCGGGCGAAGCCGGGCAAACGTCGCTGGGAGGAGCGCCGTTCCGGTCTCGATTCACATGCCTTCATGTGGATGTTGGAGAATGTGCCACGGTGCGATTGATTAATCCAACGAATGTTTCTAATCTTTAGCATCAACATCAATGATGGATTGGACCGATGAAAGCGCCACTCGATCTCGATCAGTTGCAAACCTTCATCTCGATCGCCGATACCGGCAGCTTCACCCGCGCGGCGGAAGAGGTGCATCGGACGCAGTCGGCGGTGTCGATGCAGATGCGCCGGCTGGAGGAGCGGATCGGCAAGCCGCTGTTCGAGAAGGACGGCCGCACCAACAAGCTGACCGAGGAAGGCGACAGGCTGCTTTCCTATGCGAGGCGGCTGATCTTCCTCAACCGGGAAACGCTGGCCGCCTTCGACGACAAGCGACTGGAAGGCACCATCCGCATCGGCACGCCGGACGACTATGCCGACCGCTTCCTGCCAGAGATCATGGCGCGCTTCACGCGCTCCAACCCGCGGGTCGAGCTGACAGTCATCTGCGAGCCGACGCCCGGACTGGTCGAACACATCAAGCGCGGCAATCTCGACCTGGCGCTGGTGACGCACAACGACACGCGCGGCCAGTCGGAAGTGGTGCGGCGCGAGCCGCTGTTGTGGGTGACCTCGGCCAACCACGCCACGCATGAGCAGGAAATCCTGCCGATGGCCTTCGGCCGGCCGAACTGTATCTGGCGCCGCGCCGCGGTCGACGTGCTCGACCGGCAGAACCGCGAGTACCGCATCCTGTTCTCGAGTTTCTCGGCGACCGTCATCACCGCCGCGGTGCTTTCCGGCCTCGCGATCTCGGTGCTACCGGAATGCGCGCTGCGGCCCGGCATGCGCGTGCTCGGCGAGGCCGACGGCTTCGGCACCCTGCCCGACTGCCGCATCGGCATCATGCGTGGCCAGACCTCGCAGCCGGAGATCGTCGACGCGCTCGCCCGCCACATCTGCGAAAGCCTCGACAACATCTCGGTGCCGCTGGGCGAAGAGACGGGAAACTTCGACTTCGCCGCGCTCGCCTTTACCAAGATGAAGCGGACCAAGGCAAACCAGATCATGCCGGGCTGGTAGGGCCTGTTTCCGGGTCAGAGATGCCCTAGGCCCGGGCGGCCGCCGGCACGACGTCGTCCGGCGAAGCCAGACCGGAAAGACCGAGCAACTGGCCCGGTTCGAGCGGTGGCGACAGGAAATAGCCCTGGAACTGCCGGCATCCCATGGCGACCAGCAGGATCTTCTGCGCCTCGGTCTCGACACCCTCGGCGGTGACGTCGACGCCGAGCGCGACGGCGAGGTCGATCAGCGCCTTGACGATCGCCGCCGCATTGCCTTCGCCGTCGAGCAGCCGGACGAAGGAGCGGTCGATCTTGAGCTTGTCGATGGCGTGGCGGCGCAGATAGCTCAGCGACGAATAGCCGGTGCCGAAATCGTCGAGCACGATGCCGATGCCCGACTGGCGCAAGGCGGCCAGAGCCGCCCTCGAGGCATCGCTGTTCTCCAGAAGCACACTTTCGGTGATCTCGAGTTGCAGGCGCTGCGGCGCCAGTCCGGTGTCGGCAAGGATCGACGCAACCTGTTCGGCAAAGCCGGCGTCGCGCAGTTGCAACGGCGACACATTGACGGCGAGCCATGGCAGTTCGGTCCGCACGGCGAAACGGCAGGCTTCCTGCAGCACCCATGCGCCGAGTTGGCCGATCATGCCGCGCTCCTCGGCAATGGCGATGAACTGCGCCGCCGGCAAAGCGCCATGCACCTCATGCCCCCAGCGGATCAGCGCCTCGGCGCCGAGGATCGTCTTGCCGTTTGCCGCGAACACCGGCTGATAAGCGAGCCCGATGCCGGTGCCGCCATCGAGGGCCTTGCGAAGCTCGGTCTCAACCTTGCGCTTGCGTAAGAGAAGGTCGTCCATGTCGCCGGCGAAGACCTGGTGCCGGCCACGGCCGTTCTTCTTGGCCTCGTAAAGCGCGATGTCGGCCTTGCGCAGCAGGTCATCGGCATCGGTCTCGGCCTCGGCCGACAGCGCGATGCCGATGCTGGCGCTGACGAAGACCTGGTCGTCGATGAGCTTGAACGGCTCCTGCAACTTCTGCAGCAGCCGCTCGGCAATGTCCTCGGCGGCGCGGATATCGCGGATGTCGATGAGGATCAGCGCGAACTCGTCACCCCCCAGCCGCGCCACGGTATCGACTTCACGAATGGTGTGCTGGAGCCTGGCCGCAGTCTGGCGCACGAGCTCGTCGCCCGCCGGATGACCGAGCGTGTCATTGATATGCTTGAAGCGGTCGAGGTCGAGATAGAGCAGCGCCACTTTCCCAATGTCGTGACCGGCCTGCCCGGTCCTGAGCATGGCCTGCCGCAGCCGATCCTCGAACAGGGCCCGGTTGGGCAGGCCGGTGAGCGTGTCGTGGAAGGCGAGATACTGCGCCCGATCCTGGCTGGTTTGCAGCGCCGAAGAGGCGCGGCGCAGGCGCCGCAGCAGGAATGCAAGCACGCTCGCCGCGAGCAGCAGGCCGACGATCAAGGCAGGGGCAGCCTTGCGCACCAGCGTCAGACCGGGACGTTCCTGATCCCAGCCGATATAGCCGAGAATGACGCCGCGAGAATCGACCAGCGGAATGGCGGCCGAGCCGCTGGTTTGCGAGAGCGGCAGCAGATGCGCGCCGGCCAGCAGGTATTTTTCGGCAATCTTGCCGATGACCGCGTCGTTGATGAACTCGACCGAGATGTGGAGGTATTCGCTGCCCCGTGCCTGGGTGAGCCGGTTCGTGCTGGGGACGAGCGGCATGATGCTGAGTATGGCCGGCTTGCCGCCGAGCGACACCAGGTCTTCGCCGACCATCTTGGCCGGCGCGGCCGAAGCGTCCTCACTCGGCGGCTCGGCCATCTTTGCGCGCAGCCTTTCGATGGTGGGCCGCAATTCGGGCTCATCCTCGCCATAGACGGACGGGTCGAGCACCTTGCCTTCCCGCATGGCGTGTACCGGACGGTTTGCGGCATCCAGCACATAGACCCGGTTGTGGCCGTAATAGGAGTACATCCAGACGCTGAGGTTCTCCTCTATCCAGGCCTGGTTTCCCGCCTTCACGTTGATGATGGAATCATCCCAGACGGTCACGCTCTCCTGCTCGCGCTCGACCGCCGCGATCTGATCCTTCAAGCCATTGGCGAAGAATATCTTTTGCCGTTCGAGCGAGACATGGTCGGCCTGGGCGGTGGCATAGAAACCAAAGCCGACGACCATGGCCAGCGCAAAGGCGGCCAGCATCAACACGGTCAGCGTGACCTGATGCGTCAATGGGCTTTGGCTTGCGCGTGCGCTCATGCGTTCCTGGCCGGCTGCGTTACGGCGAACTCAAAGCAAATCGGGCTTAAGATCGCGTTATTGTATTAGCGAGGATTGAGCGCCGCCTTGACGCGGACAGGCAACCGCCCCTCAATCGGCCGATGAGCGACACGTCCGAATCACGCAGCAACGCCACCGAATACACGGTGAGCGAGATTTCCGGCGCGCTGAAGCGCACGGTGGAGGACGCGTTCGGCAATGTGCGGGTGCGCGGCGAGATTTCCGGCTATCGCGGCCCGCACTCGTCCGGCCACGCCTATTTCGCGTTGAAGGACGACCGCGCGCGGCTCGATGCCGTGGTCTGGAAGACCACGATGAGCCGGCTGAAATTCCGTCCAGAGGAAGGGATGGAAGTGATCGCCACCGGTAGGCTGACGACCTATCCCGGCAAGTCCAACTACCAGATCGTCATCGACAATCTGGAACCGGCCGGGGCCGGCGCGCTGATGGCGCTGCTCGAGGAGCGCAAGCGCCGGCTGCAGGCGGAAGGCCTGTTCGATGCCGGCCGCAAGCGGCGGCTGCCGTTCATGCCCAGCGTCATCGGCGTCGTCACCTCGCCGACCGGCTCGGTGATCCGCGACATCATTCACCGCATCAAGGATCGCTTCCCGCTGCACGTTCTGGTCTGGCCGGTCAGGGTGCAGGGCGAGACGGCCGGCACGGAGGTGACTGGCGCGGTCAATGGCTTCAACGCGCTTACCCGGGATGGCGCCATCCCCCACCCCGACGTGCTGATCGTGGCGCGTGGCGGGGGCAGCCTCGAGGACCTTTGGGGCTTCAACGATGAAAGTCTGGCGCGAGCGGTCGCCGCCTCGCGCATCCCGGTGATATCAGCCGTCGGGCACGAGACGGACTGGACGCTGATCGACTTCGCGGCCGACATGCGGGCGCCGACGCCGACGGGTGCGGCCGAAATGGCCGTGCCGGTCAAAGCCGACCTCGAAGCGACCCTAGCCAGCCTCGGCGCGCGGCTCAAGGCAGCGGCCTCGCGCAATTTCGAGCGCAAGCGCCAGGCGGTACGCGCAGCGGCGCGGGCGTTGCCCTCGCCCGACCAGTTGCTGGCGCTGCCGCGCCGCCGCTTCGACGAGGCGACGAGCCGGCTCGCCCGGGCGCTGACGGTGAGCATCGAGCGCAAGCGGGCAAGGCTGGAGCGGCGGCGGCTGACGCCCGCCACACTGTCCCGCCGCATCAACGAGGCGCGCACGCTGACCGGCCGCGATCTGGCGCGCGCGAAGGCTGCCTTCTTCGCCATCGTGCGCGAAAGGCGGGCACGGTTCAAACGTACCGCTGCACGGCTGTCGCCGGCGCCGATCGCAAGACGACAGAAGGTGCAGGCCGATGCTCTGACCGGGCTGACACGGCGCCAGGACCATGCGATTGCGCGAAGGCTGGACCGGTTGCGCGCGAGCCTGACCCAGGCCGACCGGCTTTTGTCGACGCTTTCGCACAAGGCGGTGCTGGCGCGCGGCTTCGCGCTGGTCAAGGATGCCGAAGGCGCGGTGATCAAGCTGGCGGCGGACGTCGCGCCGGGGCGGCGCTGTCGCTGGAATTCGCCGACGGCAGCGCCGACGCGATCGCCACCAGCGGCGCCGCGCGGCCGAAGGCGCCTGCCAAGCCCGCTGCCAAGACCAGGGAGCCGGGCAATCAAGGCTCGTTGTTCTAGCGCCGGTCAACCTTTCATGTAATCGCTGAACCGCCCTAAGTATTTGGTTTGACGCAATTCCGGATGGAAAACCGCTACGCACTTTTCCTGGAATTGCTCTAAGGTACGGCATGACAGGACATGATCCGCACCTTGCGACGCCGTCGGGAAGGCCACGCGCCCGATATTTCGGCATCGGCTTCGACGGCACGCCGGGCGAGTCCAACGCCATCACCGACGTGGCCGGCGTGTCAGTGGGCTACACGACGCTGATCTCGGGCGACGGGCCGCTGGTCGTCGGCAAGGGGCCGGTACGCACCGGCGTGACCGCCATCCTGCCCAGGCCGAAGGCGGAACTCGCCACGCCGGTCCTTGCCGGGGTCTTCAGCCAGAACGGCAATGGCGAGCTGACGGGGTCGCACATCATCGAGGAAACCGGCGCCTTCAATTTCCCGGTCACCATCACCAACACGCATTCCTGCGGCGTCACCCGCGACGGCACGCTGCGCTGGATGCACAAGGTGCTGCCGGCCGCGCTCGACACAGGCTGGGGCCTGCCGGTGGCGGCGGAGACCTATGACGGCTTCCTCAACGACATCAATGGCCATCATGTCAGCTTCGACGATGTGGCCGGCGCCCTCGACAGCGCTGCCGTCGGCGCAATCGAGGAAGGCAGCGTCGGCGGCGGCACCGGCATGATCTCGTTCGGCTTCAAGGCCGGGTCCGGCACCGCCTCGCGCATCGTCGCATGGCAGGACAGCCGCTACACCGTCGGGGTGTTCGTGCAGGCGAATTTCGGCAAGCGGCGCAATTTCACCCTGCGCGGCCAGCGCGTCGGGCCGGATCTCGCCGAACCGGCGATCCGCGAAGGCACACCGCGCGCCGAAAAGGGCTCGATCATCGCCATCGTCGCCACCGACGCGCCCTTGCTGCCGCATCAGATGAAGCGGCTGGCGAGGCGTGTCCCGCTCGGCATCGCCATGACCGGCGGCTACGGCTACCACAGTTCGGGCGACATTTTTCTCGCCTTCTCTACCGCCAACCCGGAGGCCGCGCTGGCGCCGTCAGGCCGGATCGCGCATGCCGATTTCGTCCCTGACGTCGATATCGATCCGTTTTTCGATGCGGTGGTGCAAGGAGTGGAGGAAGCGATCCTCAACGCGCTGGTCGCCAATGAGGACATGACAGGGCGGGACGGCAATTTCGTGCCGGCGCTGCCGAAGGCCTGGCTTCAGGCCAGATTCCCGAACCAGTAGGCGCTGCCTGGGACAGGCGTCCCTCGCCCGGCTGCTCCGGGCCGGGCTATCACTCGGACGGCTTATCCGGATTGGTCTCTTGCTCGCTGGCCTCGGCGGCCTCTTCGAGGCGCGATGCGATCAATTCCTTGATGTCGCCGACCTCTTCCTGGATGTCCTCCAGAAGAATGCCCTCCTCGGCCGCCTTGGCCGCGCACTCCTTGGCAAGGGTCTCGGCCTGCGTCTCGATCTTTGCCGGCGAGTGCTGGCAGTGAACCTTCTCGCCAATCCACTCCCGCAAGAACTCGATCGCATGTTCACTCATACTGCTTTTCCCTAGCGGCTATGCCGGTTGGTAATCATAAACGTCGGCATCCCGCAAAGGATGCATGCTCCCATTCCAGCCGAGTCGGCCTCGCCCGGCAAGTTGATCTTGCCCGAGGTCCACAGGGTGCGAGAGGTGGGAAGGTTCAAGGAACACGTTCTGATCGTTGAGGATGATGGTGGCGGTGGCTGGGATACCCAGCATCATACTATTGTTTCTATTTTGCTTTTCCGGTTTTCAGACCGATTTGCATCACAATAGAGGTCAGCACATTCGCAGCGCCGTCGACCGCACAATACCCAGGGCGCGTCGCCGAAGCCGCCGGTATATAGAGATATCCTCATGCGATGTCGACTCTCCTGGTTCCAGTGCTTCTTTCCGCCGCAATGAGGGGGCCGCCGGGGGTGCTGCGTACCTATCGCTCGAAAGACTCTCCGAGCGAAGCCACGCCGTTGAGCTTGAGCAGGCGCCGGTTCGACGAGATGATGCCAAGTACGATGATTGTCACGAGATAGGGCAGGCTCGACAGAAGTTGCGAGGAAACGCCCAGCCCGGTCGCCTGGGCCGCCAGGCTTGCCAGGGACACGGCGCCGAAGAGGCAGGCGCCGAGGAAGATCCGGCTGGTGAGCCATGTGCCAAAGACGACGAGCGCAATCGCAATCCAGCCGCGCCCGGCGATCATGCCATCGGCCCACAGCGGCGTGTAGACCACGGCTGCGTAGGCGCCGGCGAAACCCGCCAGCACACCGCCGAAGGCGACGGCTGCGAAGCGTACGGCGATCACCGGATAGCCGAGCGCATGCGCCGCCTTGGGGTTCTCACCGACGGCGCGAACGACGAGGCCGGTCTTGGTGTAGGCGAACATCGCCCAGATGGCGACGGTCGCGGCAAGCGAAAGCCACACGACAACGTCCTGGGCGAACAGGCCGCCGAAGACCGGGATATCCGCAAGCCAGGGCAACGAAAGCTTCGGCAGCCCCTTGACCGTGAGGCTTTCATAGCTCTTGCCGAACAGCGCCGAGAGGCCCTGGCCGAGTATGCCGATGGCGAGGCCCACCGCGACCTGGTTGGCGCGGAATCCCAGCGCGATGACAGCAAAGACAAGGGAAAGAGCAGCGCTGGCGAGGCCAGCGGCGAGGAAACCGAGGAGATGCCCGCCGCCTTGATGGACGACGATGAAGGCGATGACCGCCCCGAGGGCCATCAGCCCCTCGATGCCGAGGTTGAGGACGCCGGCCCGCTCGGCCACCAGTTCGCCGAGCGCCGCCAGTAGGAACGGCGTGGCCGCCGCCAGCATCCCGGCGACGATGAACTCGACGGCGTTCATGACGTGCTTCCGTGGACGGCATGGCGCCAGACGAGCCGGTAGCGGACGAAGGCGATGGCGACGAGATAGGCGAGCAGCAGGCTGCCCTGGAAGACACGGACCGCTGCGACCGGCAGATTTGCCGAGACCATGGCGTTATCGCCACCGATGTAGAGGGCCGCCATCAGCAGCGCGGAAAAGACGATACCGACCGGGTGAAGGCCACCGAGATAGGCGACGATGATGGCGGCGTAGCCGTAGCCGGTCGAGATGGAGCGCTGCAACTGACCAAGCGGGCCAGCCACCTCGGCCGCTCCGGCGAGACCTGCCGCGAAGCCGCCGATGAGCAGCGAAAGCCAGATCGCGCGCCCTTCGTTGAAGCCGGCGTATCCGGCCGCGTGCGGCGCGAGGCCGCCGACCTGCAGCTTGTAGCCAGCGAAACTCTTCTGCATGAAGATCCAGGCGGCGAGGGAGAATGCGAAGGCGACAAGCAGCGAAACATTGACGCGGGTGCCGGGGATCAGGATCGGAACCATCGCATCATACTGGAACATCACCGATTGCGGGAAGTTGAAGCCGTTCGGATCCTTCCATGGGCCGAGAAGCAGATAGTTGAGCAATTGCGCGGCAACCAGCGCCAGCATGAGCGACACGAGAATCTCGTTTGCGTTGAGCCTGACGCGCCAGAAGGCGGTGAGCGATGCCCACAGCGCGCCGCCCAACGCACCGATGACGAGCATGGAGGGCCAGATCCACTGGCCCGTCGCCGCTGGAAACCAGATGGGGATGGCCGATGCGAAGATCGCGCCGAGGACGAACTGGCCCTCGGCGCCAATGTTGAAGACCTTTGCGCGAAAGCCGATCGCAAGCCCCTGCGCGATGAGCAGGAGCGGCCCGGTCTTGAGCAGGACTTCCGAGAACGAGGCCCAGGACAGGAAAGGTTCCAGAAGCATCGTGTGGAAAACGGCCACCGGATCGCGGCCCATCAGGAGGTAGAGCCCGAGATTGAGGAGAGTCGCCAGGCCGAGCGCCACGGGCGGGGCGACCAGCTTCACGGTAAGCGAGGCATGCTCCCGGCGAACCAGAACGGGAAGGAACGGCCTGGAGAGAGCGATCATGCAGGGACTTTCCTGGCCGTCGAATGTGCGCCGATCATGTAGCGGCCGATCTCCTCGGGTCTGGTGTCGCGCGTCACCAATGGCGGGCTCAGCCGGCCCTGATGGATCACCTGGATCGAATCGCAGAGTTCGAACAGCTCCTCCAGTTCCTCCGAGATGACGAGGATGCCCATGCCTTCGTTGCGCAAGGCGACGAGGCGCCGGCGGATGGCGGAGGCCGCGCCGACGTCCACGCCCCAGGTCGGTTGCGCCACGAACAGCAATTTCGGCGACAGCATGATCTCGCGGCCGACGATGAACTTCTGCAGATTGCCCCCGAGAGCGCGCCGGCCTCCGCTTCGGAACCTGGCGTTCGCACGTCGTATTGGCGGATGCAGTCCTCGGTGAAAGCTTTCGCCCGGGCCGTGTCGACAAGGCCGCGTTTCAGCAGGCCGAACGGATGGGCGGTCAGAAGGCTGTTGAGGACGAGCGACATTTCCGGCACCGCGCCGCGGCCGAGCCGCTCCTCAGGGACGAAAGCGAAGCCCAGCCGGCGGCGTGCCGCCGCATCGAGCGCGCCGACATCCTTTCCCATCATGAAGATACGGTCGGACTTTTCGCGCGGCAGCACCGTCTCGCCCGAGATCAGCGCCGCGAGTTCGCTCTGGCCGTTGCCCGATATGCCCGCGATGCCGAGGATCTCGCCGCCCCGCACCGTCAGGTTGACGTCGGAAAGCGGCACGGCGAAGGGGTCGTCCGGCCGATGGTCGAGGCCGACGATCTCGAGGCGCTTGTCTCCGCCGGAATGCGCGACCGCCGGCATGGGCTGCGGCATGTCGCGGCCGATCATCATGCGGGCGAGGTCGTGCGCGTCATGGTCGCGCGGGTCCACATTGCCGGTGACGCGGCCGCCGCGCAGGATGGTCGCATGGTCGCAGACCGCGCGGATCTCCTCCAGCTTATGCGAGATGAACAGGATGGAAACGCCGCCATCGCGCAGCCGCCGCAACGTCTCGAACAGCTTGTCCACCGATTGCGGCGGCAGGACGGAAGTCGGTTCGTCGAGGATCAGGAGCTGGGGTTCGGTCATCAGGCAGCGGATGATTTCCACCCGCTGCCGCTCCCCGACCGAGAGCGCGTGCACATGGGCGAGCGGATCGACTTCAAGTCCGAAGGCGCGGCCGAGCGCACGGATGCGTTGCGCAAGATCCGATTTGCTTGCGGGCACAACCAGCCGGATGTTCTCCACCACCGTCAGCGTCTCGAACAGGGAGAAATGCTGGAACACCATGCCGATCCCCTTGCGCCTCGCATCTGCCGGGGACGCGAGGGCCAGGGGTTCGCCTTTCCAGATCACCGTTCCGGCGTCGGGCTGCTCGACGCCGTAGATCAGCTTCATCAGCGTCGACTTGCCCGCTCCGTTTTCGCCGAGGATCGCGTGGATCGAGCGCGGAGCCACGTCCAGATCGATGTCTCGATTGGCATGGATCTGGCCGTAGCTCTTGGAGATGCCGCGCAGCGACAGGAGCGGGACGGTCATGGTCACTTGGGCAGCGGCGTGGTGACACCCTTGACGTGCCAGTCCATGGCCACGATCTCGGCCTCGGTCATCGTCTTGCCGGCGGGGACACCCTCGTTGCCATCGGCCTTGGCGATCGGACCGGCAAAGGGCGAGAAGCTGCCGGCGGCGATCTTGGCTTCAACCTCCTTGATTCTGGCCATCATGTCGGCCGGGATACCCGGGTTCCAGTCAACGACCTCGACAACCTTGTCGCCGACACCCAGGAAAGCGTTGCCACCCTTGAAGGTGCCGGCGATGTGGGCGTCGACCGAGGCCTTGAAGAAGGGCGACCAGTCGGTCGCAACACAGCCAAGATAGGTTTTGGGCGCGTATTTCTTCATCGACGAGTTGAGGTTGAAGGCGGGGACGCCGGCCTCCTCGCAGGCCGAGACGACGGAGGGCGTGTCCTGCGCGTTGGAAAAGATCACATCGCATTTCTGCGCCAACAGCGCCTTGGCGGCCTCCTGCTCCTTGGCCGGATCGAACCAGGAGTTCACCCATACGACCGAAACCTCGACATCGGGCCTCACCGCCTGCGCTCCGAGCGTGAAGGCGTTGATGGAGGTGATCAGCTCGGGAATGGCGAAGGCGGAGACCGAGCCGAGCTTGCCGGTCTTTGAAAGCGCGGCTGCCGCCATGCCCATCAGGTAGGTGCCCTGGGAATACTGGGCCGCGAAGGGCGAGAAGTTCGGCGCCACCTGGAAACCGGAAGCGTGCAGCACGGTGACGTCGGGATTGCGGCGTGCGATCTGCAGGGCGCCATTCTGGTAGCCGAAGGAGCCGGCGATCAGGAACTTGTTGCCGTCGGCGACCGCCTTGTTCATGATCCGGTCGGCATCGGGTCCTTCCTGAATGTTCTCGATGACGGTCACCTTCACCTTGTCGCCGTAGGCCGCCTTCACCGGCTCGAGCCCGTCGGCGAGCGCGCGGCCCCAGCCGACATCGCCGACCGGCGACGGGACCACAAGCACGATACCCAGAGGTTCGTCGGCGGCAAACGCGCGGCCGGCCACCGCGGCGACGAGCCCGGAGGCGGCCGCGCCCTTCATCAACGTTCTGCGGGTAAGTTTTGTCAGCATGTCGGTTCCCCTTGTTTTGGTTGCTAAAATTCCACCGTCGCGAGCGCCGCCTCGGCTTGCGCGAACAGCCGGGCCTCGTCGAGGCCCGGGAACTCGCCCTTGGCCCAGACGATGCGGCCGTTGATCATGGTCATGTCGGTCGGCGCGCCGATGCCCACCTTGGCCAGCAGGCTCAGCGGATCGTGCCTGGTGCCGACATAGTCCATGCGCCGCGTGTCGATGGCGAATAGGTCGGCGGCCATGCCGGGCGCCAGCCTGCCGATGTCGCCGCGCCCGAGCAGCGCCGCGCCCCCGGTCGTCGCATAGCCGAGAAAATCGGCCGGCGGCGGCACCGGATGGCCGCGCGTCGACGCCGCCAGGCATTGCAGCATGTAGGCGGAATGGATGCAGTGCATCAGGTTGGAATTGTCGTTCGAGGCGGCGCCGTCGCAGCCCAGACCCACATTGAGCCCGAAGGCCGACATCGCCGGAATGTCGGTGATTTCGGCGCCGACGAGATAGACCGGCTCCGGGCAGTGAGCGACGCCGGTGCCGCTGGCGGCCATCTTGCGCAACTCGTCGTGGGTCAGTTCCCAGCAATGGGCATAGAACGCATCCGGCCCGCAGAAGCCGATCTCCGCGCAATAGTCCACCGTGCGCATGCCGTGACGGGCCTCGATGACCGGGCTTTCGCCCTCGCCGACATGGGTATGCAGGCGCACCCCGCGGTCGCGCGCCAGCGCCACCGATTCCACGAAGGTCTCGCGATAGCAGTTGACCGGCTGGCAGGGCGCGACGACGACCTGGCGCGTGCTGAAAGGACCGGCATCATGATAGGCGTCGATCAGCCGGGCGCAGTCGGCGATGAACTCGTCGGTCGTTTCCAGCATCGCGTCGGGGATGGTCGAGCCTTCCGATTTCGGCAGCGTGTTGCCGCCGCGTCCGGCATGGAAGCGCATGCCGAGGAGTTCGGCCGCTTCGAACTGCCGGTCGACCAGCCGTTTGCCGGCATGCCGCGGAAAGCAATACTGATGGTCGAACGCCGTCGTGCAGCCGTGCTTTATCAACTCGGCCATCGCTGTGACCGACGCGTGGTAGAAGCATTCCTCGGTCAGCCGCGAGAAGACGGGATAGATGCGGTCGAGCCATTCGATGACCGACAGCTTCGTCCAGTCCAGATCGGCGCGGTTGCGCACGAAGCATTGAAAGAAGTGGTGATGGGTGTTGACGAGGCCGGGATAGACAAACCAGCCGGCGGCGTCCCACGCTACCGTCCCGGCGGGCAGCTCCGCCTTGTCGATACCTTCGCCGATGGCGCGTATCGCCGGGCCGTCGGTCAGGACATCGACATTGCGCCGGACGTCAGGACCGTTGCCCTCGTCGACGATGACCGCAGCGCAGTTCTTCAACAGATAGCCAGCCACGTCAGGCCTCGCCGACTTCTGGCACGGGCTCGGGCTTCAGTTCGTGCAGCCGGTGGATGCCGGGCATCTCGATGAAGCCATCGATGGCGCGGATCGCCCGCGACCAGAGCCGGATCGCAGGATAGGGATCGAGCGAAACACCGCCGTCCGGCGCCAGCGCCACATAGGGAAAGCAGGCGATGTCGGCGATCGTCGGCCGGTTCGACGCAAGGAAGCGCTGGCCGCGGATCTGCTGTTCGACAAGGCCAGCCTCCAGCTCCCGCAGGGCCGCTACCCCCTGCCCTTGGAGGACAGCGATATTGCCCGGACGCAGCAGCATCTCGTGCAGGCGCGCGGCGCCCAGGCTGGCGGTAAGCCGGTGCGCGAAGGAAAGCCATTGCTGGACGCGCGCCGCCTGCCCGGCCGTATCGTTGCCCAGCCATTGCGGCGCCACCTTGGCGGCGAGGTAGACCAGCATGGCCGAGGATTCGGTGAGGACAAGATCGCCATCCTCCAGGATCGGGATCGAACCCGCCGGGTTCAGCGCCATGAGCTCAGGACCGCGATGCTCGACACCGGGATGGAAGTCGACAGGGCGGATGTCGAGCGTCACCCCGGTCAGCGCAGCCATGAGGCGCACCTTGTAGCAGCTCGGCGACAGCACGTAGTCGAAGAGCTTCATTGCGCCACCAGTTGCGCGCCGTAGGTGTAGCCATGACGTTTCAGCCAGCGCCGGTAGGCAACCGAGGTGAGGTCCGCTCTCGTGGGGATCTCCATGCCGGGATCCAGCGGCAGCAGCCCCGGAATCTGGTTTTCGAGGATTGACCGGTCCTGGACGAAGATCGTCTGCTGGAAGTGGATGAGGTCCGTCATCGGCGTTTCGTCGTCGAACAGCGCCATCCATGGCCAGACATCGCACAGATCTTCGGCAAGCGGCTGCACGAAAAGCGTGATGACGTCCCATTCACCCGGGCGCGGCGGGCAGGTCTTGTAGAGGATCGAGCAGGTCGGCGCGGGCACGCGATACATGTATTCCGTGGTGATGCCGCCCTCCGCCGACTTGGCGGCCTGCGGCTGGTAGAACTTCACCTGGGTCGCCCAAACCTCGTCTTCGTCCTCCCGGATCTCGACCTTGTAGTTCTGCACCTCGGTGTGCGGTTCGGCCCCCAATATGTCGGTGTGCACGAAAGGAAAATGCGCAATGTCGAGGAAGTTCTCCACCGCGCGCAGCGGCGAGCAGCGCACGCGCACCACCCCGACATCGACGAGCCGGCGGCCGGGCTGATCGGCCTCGGGGATTGCAAACAACGGCTTTTGCGGGTCGCCGAGCGACGACCAGACATGGCCATAGCGGATGCAGGCCGGCAGGGCACGTCCGTTGCCGCCGGTCACCGTCGCGTTCCCGTCTTCGCCGCGCCTCAGCTCGATCGGCTCGCCCATGAGGGCCGTCTTGCGTCCATGCGCGTCAAGCTGGCTGGCAAGGCCGACCGGATACCATTCGTCGATCATCGCGTTACGGGTCATCGGGCGATCCCGCCGCGCGAATTATCCTCGGCCGCCCGCCGCAGCGCCTCTGCGGCCCTCGATGCGGCGATACGCTCGGCCTGACTGCTGCCCTGGTCCACCAGAACATGCATCAGCGTCCGCGCCTTCCCTTGCGGAGCAAGCAGCAGCTGGACGGTCCGGGCATTCTCGGTGTAGCCGAGCAGGCCTCCGTCGGCCTTGGTGCCCGCGACCGCCTCCAGCGCCGCGATGTCCGCTTCCACCATCATCGAGCGCAGGGGGGCGAGGCCCTCGAACCGGGGCGGCCCGGCGGCGGGTTCGCCAACGGAAATCCACATGATACCGCCGCCGTCCTCGACGGGCTGCGTCGCGACACGAATCGTGTCCGGCGGCGCCAGTGCCGGATGGGCCGGAATGCGCAGGCAGTTTCCCGCCTGGGCATAGCTCCAGCCGTGATAGATGCAGGACAGGCTCTCACCGCGCACGAAGCCATGGGAAAGGCGCATGCCGCGATGCGGGCATCTGTCGGCGAAGGCCGCCGCACGGCCGGAACGGCTTCGCCAAAGGGCAATCGGCCCGGCTGGGGATTGCGCCGGGATTACGGTTCCCGCCGGCAGGTCCGCGGAGAGGGCAACAGGCATCCATGAGCCAGTCGGATAGGGCGGCATGCATCAACTTTCAAACGACACCTAGCATCTTCCCGAGCGCGGCTTCGCGGTCAAGGATATGCTAATAAGCTCGGTTACGTTTGCACAACATTTCCTCACTGGCAACAATAGCCTAAAAAAGGTGCATGACGCCGTGGCAGGCAAGACCTGCGACTGCAAAGCTAGCCCGATTCGCTCTCGATCGGCGCCCGGCGAATGGTCTCGACCCAGACATCGATTGGTCCAAGAGAGCACCCCATCTCCATCATGTCGATGAGTTCGGCCGGGCCGGCAACTTCGAGTTCGATCCGGTCGGGACCGGTGACGCATATTGCCTGCGCGAGCCCGAGCTTGGCGGCATGACGCTCGATCCACGGAAGAAAGGATGCCGCCTCGACATCGCCGAGGATCGTCATGCGTTCCCGCGCAGAACGTGGGTTTTGCTCGCTCATCGAGACCTTCATGATTCGTCCGCGGCCGTCACGGCGGGACAGGATACGACTGTTTCGACTGCCGCACAAAAGATACCGGAAGAAGGTAGTGGGGCAGACTACCCAGTCGGTTTGGTGAGTGAAAACGCGAAGACGCCGCGGCCAGCCGGAACGGACTGTCCGCGACGTCGGTGGGCGGCAACCTTCATGCTTGCGTGAGAGCACAGTATTGCCCTTCCTAGGGAAAGGGCATCCGCAGCCACCACTGGCCGTCAGCGAAAAGCAAAAGCGTCAGTCTTGCTCCAGCCAGACCTTCTCCAGATCCATCTGGAAGGTCGGGTGGATGGAGTAGTTCTTCACCTTCTTGCTCATGTGATTGTAGAGCTTCTGCCAATAGGGCTGGATGATGATCCCCGAGTCCTGGATTATGGTCTCGATGTCCTTCATCACTTCCCGCCGCTTTTCGGGCGCGCTTACCGACAGGGCCTCCTTGAGCTTCTTGTCGAACTCCGGATCGGAGTAGCCGGTCTCGTTCCAGGCCTCGCCCGTTCGAAACGCCAGTGCCAGCACCTGGACGCCAAGCGGGCGCATGTACCAAACGGTGACGGAGTAAGGATACTTCGTCCAGTCGTTCCAGAAGGTCGAGCCCGGCAGCACCGTGCGCTTGACCTTGATGCCGGCGTCGCGAAGCTGGGCGGCAATCGCGTCCCCCGTGCTCTTGTTCCAGTCATCGTCGACGGTGATCAGCTCGTGCTCGAAATCCGCCTGGCCGGCTTCCGCCATCAGTTTCTTTGCTCCCGCCGCGTCGCGCGCCTTCTTTGGCAGCGGGTAGTATTCGGGGTGAATCGGGCTGACGAAATGATTTTCGCCGACTGTCCCGCGTCCGGCATAGCCCAGTTGGAGGACGACGTCGTTGTCGACCGCCATCTGGAGCGCGTTGCGCACGCGCTTATCGTCATACGGTTTTTGCGTGACGTTGGTGCGCGCAACCAGCGTCGTCGCGGTCTGGATCTCAGTCTGGTGAAGTCCAAGCCCGTCCAGGATCTCGACATAGTCCGCGCCAGTTTCATTGTTTAGGTCAACCTCGCCAGCCTCGAAGGCATTCACCATCGCGTTCGGGTCGGTTCCATAGTCGATGAACTCGATCCCATCGAGCATCGCTTCTCCGCTCCACCATTTTCCGCTCTCGCGCCGTTTCAAGACTGCCTTCTGGCCGACATCGTAGGAGACGAGCTCGAATGCACCGGTGCCGATCGGTTTCGTGACCGGATTGGCGCCGTCGGCGTCAAAGTTGCGGTGCACGACCAAGGCGGGGTAGTCGGTGAGACCGGCAATGAGCGCGATATCCGGGTCGCTCGGCGAGAGCTTGACCGTGTGATCATCGACCTTGGTAACGGCACCCTCGCGCGCCTTGCCGGTCTTCTGGTCGACCAGGCTGTTGACGCGTGCGGCCATGGAATTGCCCGCCGCCTTCTTGTCGCACCAGCGGTTGAAGCTATGGACGACATCGTCGGCGTTGAAGGCGTCGCCATTGTTCCAGGTCACGCCCTTGCGGATATGGAGCACGTATTCGGTGGCGTCGCTGTTGACCTCCCAGCTTTCCAGAAGCACCGGCTCGAAGGTGAATTCGCGGGTGTACCTGACCAGCGGCTCCAGCCAGGCGCGGCTGATATTGGCCATCTCTACCCAATCATAGGTGCGCGGGTCCTTCTGTTGCTTCACGACCATGGCGACGCGAAGCGTTCCACCCTTCTTGCCTTCCTCGGCGAACGCCGGGGCCGGCGCGGCCAGGCCAACCATGCCGTAGGCAACCGCAGTTGATGCGCCGAATGCGCTGGCCATCGCGAGGAATTCGCGCCGGTCCATAAGGCCCTCACGAACGTCCTTCGCCATACGCGTTATCGCTTTTGGAACGCGGGTTCCGCCGCTTTTGAAAAACTTCATTTTGAGTGCTCCCTGTTGATGATTGCTTGTCTCTCACGCGCTGCCCAAACCAAATGTCGAACCCCTGCATAGCGGCCGGTTTCTCGGACCTCAGGACCGCCGCCTCTCTGCCCGACCCGGCCAACAATGTCGGCTGGCTGCCGGTCTAGATCGACTGGCCAAGCACCCTCCCCTCGTAGATCGCCGCCACGGCAAGCCGCGGCGCCAGCGCGTCGCCGATGACCTTCGGTTTCAGCGCGGGCGCCTGTTCCTCGAGATCGTCCCGTACCCCCGTGTCGGACACGTTGGTGGTGGCCAGGACGAGTGTGTCGGCATCGATCACGGTTTCGGTCCCATCGAGATGGCACCTGACCGTCGCGCCGTCGCCATGCCATGCCTTGACCACCGCGTCGGTTATCCAGTCGCCGCCCGCGCTCTTCAGCCGGGCGCGCGCAACGCCGTCGCTTTCCGTGCGTTGCAGGAAACGGCCTACCACTGGCCAGGACGTAACCACGGTGACGCGATGGCCACGCGCCACGATTTCGAGCGCGGTGCCGAGGCCCCGCCAATCACCCGTGTCATCGATGAGGAGCACATGGTCGCCCAGGCGTGCCGTCCGGGTCATCACATCCTCGACTGACCAGACATTGGGCAAGTCGACCCCTGGAAGGCGGTCCTGCCCAGGCAGTCCACGCTGGAAGCCCGTGCCGGCGGGTTGCGAGCCCGTCGCGATGACGATTTCCTCGAAGTCGCGGCCGGCGACCTCCCCGGCATCGAGCGGTGTATTGAACAGCAGACTGACGCCCAGTCTGGTCAACTGCCGTTCGTACCAGTTGATCAATTCCAGGATTTGAGACCGCCGCGCCTGCAAACCCGCGAGCCTGAACTGTCCGCCGAGTTGCGGGCCGGCCTCCGCGAGCGTGACGCTGTGGCCGCGCTCGGCGGCAACGCGGGCCGCTTCGAGCCCTGCCGGTCCGCCCCCGACCACCAAGACGCGCTTCGGCTGCATGCTCGGCGCGAAGCGGTCGCCACCCCATTCGAATTCGCGGCCGGCCGAGGGGTTGACGAGGCACGAGATCCAATAGTCCCTGGAGCGCCTTCCCCAACACATCTGGTTGCATGAGATGCAGCCGCGAATGTCGGCGTCGCGGCCGCTGGCCACCTTGTTGACCCAGTGCGGATCCGCGATCTGGCCGCGCACGATGCTGACCATGTCGGCCTGGCGCGACGAGATAACCTCGTTGGCATTTTCGGGTGTGCGGATATGGCTTTCGGCCTGGACGCGGGTGTGTTTGCAGACCTCCTTCAACGCATGGGCGTTGGGGGCGCCGAGCTTGTCGGGGAAGAGGAACGTCGGCATGACCGAGGAGTGATCGAAGTAACTGCCGGTGCCGCAGCTGATGTAGTCGATCAGGGCGCGCGCATCATGATAGGCGGCAATCTCCTGGAGCAGCTCCGTGTTCATCCCGACTTCAACCGAGGCGTCGATGCTCGAGGCTAGGCCGATGATGAACCCATCGCCGGTCACCGAACGGATGCGCGAGGTGATCTCGGTCGAGAACCGCATCCTGTTTTCGAACCTGCCGCCCCAGCGGTCGTCGCGCCGGTTCGACCATGGCAGCCAGAATTGCTCGATCAGCGAGTTGTAGGGGCCGAACAACTCCACCCCGTCGAAGCCGCATTTCTTGGCCCGGACAGCGGCGCCAACAAAGCTTTCGATGATCTCCTCGATCTCGGCTTCACGCATACGATGGCTGCCGTCCCCATCGTGATAAGACGGCAGGCCCGAGGGAGACCAATTCGGACTATAGGAATTGTCGTAATCTCCGTGCTGGCCGACGTGATACAGCTGGTGGATCATCACCGCGCCTTCCGCCTTGCAGGCGTCGGTGATCGCCCTGAAGCCAGGGATCACCGCATCGTCATCATGTCGGAAATTGCCGCGCGTCAGCCGAGCCGTCCGGTGGACCGGCATCGGCTCGACCACGATCATGGCCGCGCCTCCCCTGGCCCGTTCCAGGTAGTAGCCCAGGTGGCGCGCTCCGGGCATGCCATCTTCGGCCATGTTGGCGGTATGAGCGCCGAAGTTGATGCGGTTGCGGAGCGTCTTGTGGCGCAGCTGGAGCGGCTCGAGGATTTTGGAAAAAGCCGGCGTCAACGTCATGTCAGGGGAGTCTCTGCTCGCGAGCGCTCACTCGTTGGATGGTCAAACATTAGCGGTCTGCGAAATTCACGAATTGTGATTGCGACACGTTTTTCATAAGAATTGCGCTGGCGTGCTCTGCGTTGGAAAGGCGCCCGGATTTGACACCCGCACTGAAAACGCCTGATCGCGTCGGGCTGCCCTATCTGAAGGTCGGCATCATTCTTTGTCCGAGCTTCACCCTGACGCCGATGGCGAGCTTCGTGGATGCGCTTCGATTGGCCGCTGACCGGCAGGATCAGAGCCGGCAGGTCTATTTCGCCTGGGATTTCATTGCGGCGGGGCCGCTACCGGTGCGCGCAAGCTGCGGCCTAGAGATGGCCGCGACGGGAAACCTGGATGATCCAGCCACATACGACTGCCTGGCCGTGTGCGGCGGGCTGGTCCGGGATATGGAAACGATCCATGCGGCGACATTCGATTACCTGCAGGCAGCGGACAGGCGCGGCATCCCCATCATCGGCCTGTGCACGGGCAGCTTTGTGCTGGCACAGGCAGGGCTTCTCAGGCATCGCGAATGCGCTTTGCACTTTGACACGCTGGGCGAGTTCGTGGCGAGGTACCACCATGCCAGCCCGGTCACCAACCAAAACTATGTCATCGATGGAAATATCGTTACATGCCCGGGGAGCATCGTGGCGATTGAGGTCGCGGCCTTCCTGATCGCGCACTACAGCAATGCCGGCAGGGCGCAAAAAGCCCTCAATTACCTTCTCTTCAAACCCGAGGAACCGCGCATCGCCTTGCGGACGAAACCTTACGAGGAGGCACTCGGGGCGGCATCGCGACTGACCGTAGAGGCGGTGAAGGTGATGGAGACCCGCATCGATGCGCCATGCTCGATCGAGGAACTCGCGCATTCCCTGAACACTTCCAAGGCGCGCCTGAATCGCGCCTTCCTCGCAGACCTGCAATCCGCGCCAGCCGTGTTCTGGCGACGGATACGTCTACTCGCAGCGCGTGAACTCCTGGCGAGCCGACGGCGAAGTGTCACGGAGATCGCCTATGAAACAGGATTCAGCGACACTGCGCATTTCTGCAGCAGTTTCAAGAAGCACTTTTCGATGACCCCCAAGCAATTCAGGCGGATTGGGAAATGAGCCCGTCGGGGTCAAGCGCTGACGGATTCGAAACGGCCTTCCCCAAAACGACCAAGGGTCCTGGCCGATCAACTATCCAAGTCCGGGGCCTACCCAGGCCGGCACCATTGCTCGACACTGTTGCGGCGATATCCCGTTGAAGGCCCTGAAGCACTTTGCAAAATGCGAGGCTGACATGAACCCGCAGGCGATGGCTATGTCGATGATGGACATGCGCGTGCCTTCGATCAGGCGCTTGGCATGGTCCGTGCGTATCCGCAGATAGTGCCGCACCGGCGGCACCTCGATATGAGCAGCAAACAAGCGTTCCAGTTGACGCCGCGACACTCCGGCCCGATGCGCAACCTCATCCATGGAGAGCGGAAATTCGACATTCTCCTCCATGATCCGCATTGCCATCAGAAGCTTGTCACTCACGCCGGCAAAGGCAAGACCTGAAGGCCCGGTCTGGCGGTTTGACCCCGAACGCTGACCTTCGACGGTCGCGTGCCGGCAGACCTCTTGAGCAATGTAGTCGCCTGCGTGGCTCCCGATCAGGTCGACTGCGAGGTCAAATGCCGCCAGCTCGCCAGCGCAAGTCGAATATTGCCCATCCTTGACGAACAGGGAATCTCGTATTCGCGGCTGGTTGAAAACTTCGGCAAATGCGGCGAGCCGGGACCAGTGGATCGTGCAGCGCGTTCCCGCAAGCAGACCGGTCTGCGCCAGCACCCATGTCGCCGTTCCAACCGCCGATATCGAAACGCCGCGGCGCGCAATCGTGCGCAGAAATCCGTTGAGTTGTGGCGTCAGTTGCCGTTCGACCGGTTCGCCCGCCATTATCGCGAGCTGATCCGGCTTGCGATCGTCCGATCCGCAACCCAGCTCATCGATTGTTGCATCAACTGCAATTGAAAGGGCGTTGGCACCCTCCACGGGCCCAGCGTTCAGGCCCGCGATCCGCCAGCGGAACAGTGGCAGGCGCGATATCGTATTGGCGATGCGGAACGGTTCGATATAGGCGTGAAGCGCCAGATGCGAGAAGCCGGGCAACACCAAAACCACCAGCTCGAAGGGCCTGCCGGCTATCGCCGAAGTTCCCGGCGTGGCGGATGACTTCATGGCGCTTATGTTCGCGGACGCGTTCATCGGAGGCCGTGCATGGCGGTTGGGTTACCGAACATTCCGGGCTCGGGCTTCACCCTCAATATTCCTCGTTCAATGCATCGACCGCGGGAATCTCGCGCGATCGCCGGTCTATGTAAGCGCGCAGCTCCTCGTCCTTCGCGACATCTAGCGTGGGTTCTTCATACTCGGCCAGAAGCCGCCGGGCATGTTCCAGGGCGCGCACTTTGATGTCTTTGGAGCCGTCCGCGTACCACTGCTCGATCGAATTGTTGTCGAAAAGCTTGGGGATGAAGAATGCCCGCTCGAAGTTGGCCTGCGTATGCGGATGGCCAAGATAGTGGCCGCCGGGGCCGACATCGCGGACAGCGGCCAAGGCTTCGTCTAAATCGTCCCACTGGATGCCTTGCGTCATCCGATAGCCCATCGAGCAGACCTCGGCGTCGACGACGAACTTCGCGATCGAGCAGTGCATGCCGGCTTCGTTCCAGCCCGCCGAATGCCAGATGTAGTTGGCGCCCGACATCAGGACCGCCATCATGGTCATGGCGCTCTCATAGCCGGCCTGCGCATCGAAAACCTTGGCGCCGCCGAGCAGGTTGGACGTGCGCCAGGGCACGTTGTAGCGGCGAGCCATCTGGCCGATCATGAAGTTCATGAGCGAGATTTCCGGCGTGCCTGCCATCGGCGCGCCCGACTGCATCGACACCGTCGAAAGGTAGTGCCCGTAGATTGCCGGACAGCCCTTGCGTATCACCTGTGTGTAAGCCAGCGCGGAAAGTGCCTCGGCGTTGAGCTGCGCTACCGCCGCAGCGGTGGAGGCCGGCGTGTTGGCGCCGCCGAGAACGAAGGGCGAGCACAGCACCGGCTGGTTGCGCCGGCAGAAGGCGCGCATGGCGCCGAGCATGACCTGGTCCCAGACCAGCGGCGAATTGCCGTTGCAATTGCCTGTCGTGACGGCGTGCGTCTCGAGAAAACCCTCGCCGAAGAGGATCTCGCACATGTCGAGCACATCCTCGGCGTTCTTGGGCGAGGTGGTCATGCCCATGAAGATCTTGTCGGAATGCTTCATCGACGAATAGGTGATGTGCAGGTGCCGATGCGCGACGACAAGGTCCATCGGCTCAACGATGTGGTGCGCCGACGAATGCAGCGCCGGCATCATGTGCGCGAGCTTGTGGAAGGTGCCGAGGTCGGCGATCGTCGGGCCGCGCCTGACATCATCGAGGTCGCGCATGAAGGGCGCGCCGGTCATCGGCACGAAGATCGACTTCGGCCCGCCGAGCTCGACATTCTTCGCCGGGTCGCGGGCGAAGTATTCGATCCTGGAAGGAATGGTCTTGATGAGCTCCATGACCAGGCCGCGATCAAGATGGACCCTGTCATCCGCGCGCACGTCGGCTCCGGCCCTCTTCCAGTCCTCGATCGCGATCGGGTCGCGAAACACAACGCCGACGTCTTCGAGGATCGCGAGTGAAGCCTGGTGAATGCGCTCGACCTGCTCGGCATCCATAGGCTCCAGCACCGGCAGGCCGCGCTTCAGCGTCGGCAGCATGTCGATCTTCGGTGCCGTGCGGATGGTCCGCCGCGCTTCCCGCCCTCCCCTACGAGAAACTTGCAGTTGAGCAGTCATGACGCGGCCTCCAAGAGAAATTGTGCGGCCCTTGTGAGCCGGCCGGAACTATTGCCGGAAGCAGCGGATTTCACCTACTGCAAAAGTCTCACGCGCCTGTTGACTAAAGCGCGGAAAGGCCGAGTCTCCGACCTCCCGCCGCTAAGCCGCGGCCGCTGGCAACACCATCGGAATTCACCCTTCTGCTTGGTCGGGCTCGTCCCTGATCCAGGGGCGAGTTGCGCGCAAAGCCGGTACGGATTGCCGGGTTCTCAGCCTCAAGAGACCGGCAGCGGCAGCTTCTTTGTGCGCCCACCATCGATGACGTAGACTTGGCCGGTGACGAAGGCGCTTTCGTCCGAGGCCAGCCAGACTGCGAGGTTTCCGACGTCGGTCGGCTGGCCGAGACGCCCGACCGGATGCATGACAAGCAGCTCCCTACGGACGCGATCCCTGTCGGCCATGCTGTCAATGTAGGCTTCGCTAAGGTCGGAATTGATCCAGCCTGGCGCGATGGCGTTGCAGCGGATGCCCTCGTGCCCATGGTCAACGGCGACCGCCGCCGTGAAGCCGTGAATGCCCGCTTTCGAGGCTGAATAGGCTGGATGCCCGGGATTGGACGCCAGCCCTTCGATCGAGCCGATGTTGACGATGCTTGCGCAGGGCCGCTTCCGAAGGTGCGGCATTGCCGCCTTTGTCAGCAGAAACGGGGCCTTCAGGTTGATGTCCATCATCTGGTCCCAGTCGGCCTCGGTCATCTCGTCGACCGTCTTCTCGAACATGATGCCGGCGTTGTTGACGAGGATATCCAAGCCACCAAACCGTTCGACGACGGTCTCGACGGCAGCAGCAATGTCCCGGGAATTGGAGAGATCCGCCTTCACGTAGATGACACCCTCGTTGAGCATCGTCTCAGGCGGCGAGTTCCTCTGGACAATGGCGACTTTTGCGCCCGCCTCCACAAAGCGCTGGGTGATGCCGGCGCCGATACCGCGCCCGCCGCCGGTGATGATTGCGATCTTGCCTGCCAGTCTGTCAGCCATGGTGTCCTCAATAGACCGGCTTTGCGCCGTTCACTTCGACCGTCGTGCCGGCAATGTAGCGGGCGGCGTCGGAACTCAGAAAGTAGACCACCTCGGCTATGTCTTCCGGCTCGGCGATCCGGCCGAGCGGCACCGTGCTGTTGAGCTCCGCTATGGCGGTGTCGGGATTGAAACCGCGCTTGGCGAAGCCGGTGCGCAGCATCGGCGTGTTGACCTCGTTCGGGCACACCGCATTGACCCGTATCCCATCGCCGGCATGATCGCGGCCAAGACATTTGGAGAACGCCGCCACGGCCGCTTTGCTGGTGCAGTAGGCCGCGTGGCCGGGCCCGGGATAAAGTCCCCAGCAGGATGCGATGTTCACGATCGCGCCGCCGCCATGACCCTTCATATGACGAATGGCGCGCCGGCAGGTGTAGAAGATCGACTTCAGATTGATGTCGAACGTCCGCTCCCAGTCGTCGTCGGTCGTCTCGAGGATGTTCCCGCGGGTGATGATGCCGGCATTGTTGATGAGCACGTCCAGACGCCCTGTGGCCTGGATGGCGTATTCGATCAAATCCTCGCAATAGGCCTTGTCGCGAAGATCGCCGGCCTTGCTCCAGACCTTCTGCTCACTTCGGTTGAGCTCGGCGGCGAGCTTGTCCAGCCCCGCCTGGTCGGCGTCGCCGGCGACCACACGATAGCCGTTGGCAATGAACTGCCTGGAGAGCACTTGGCCGATGCCCCCGGCCGCGCCTGTTATCACCACCGTCTTCTTCTCAGTATCCGTCATCGCTCGAGCCATATTTTGAGGGAGAATTCGGCTC
The DNA here is from genome assembly GCF_003952505.1 of Mesorhizobium sp. M4B.F.Ca.ET.058.02.1.1. Classification (NCBI taxonomy): domain Bacteria; kingdom Pseudomonadati; phylum Pseudomonadota; class Alphaproteobacteria; order Hyphomicrobiales; family Phyllobacteriaceae; genus Mesorhizobium; species Mesorhizobium sp. M4B.F.Ca.ET.058.02.1.1. Next base: position 3,051,312 of record NZ_CP034450.1, read on the forward strand.
ATATTCTCCGAACCACCGCCGAACGCCAGCGGCGCAAGCCTGCAAAAGTCTCACCTCCTTGTTGAGTTACGCGGCGGTCGACAGCGGCGTCGGACGCTGATTGGAAGGCGTCGGGGATCGCGACGGGTTGGTTCGTCGGATTCTCCTATGATCCGCCGCGAAGGGTTGGGATCGCGGCCATAGTCTGCCGAAACGCGGGCTATCGCATCGCTCGAAAAACGGCTTTCGGACAGATTGGCCTCTCTTGCTCAAGCTGTCGCGCCGCGCGATCATTGAACTGTTGGGAGCTTGAGATGGTTCGCCGCTACTACGATCTGCCGTCCTTGACCGCCTTGGCGGTTTTCGAGGCGTCCGCCCGGCACCTGTCGTTCAAGCTGGCGGCGGCGGAACTGAACGTCACTCCAGGCGCCGTCAGCCGGCAGATCAAAGCGATCGAGGACGAGCTCGGAGTGCCGCTCTTTACCCGGCTGGGGACCGGCGTGGCGCTGACAAGCGCGGGCGAGGACCTTTACGGCGTGCTCGCCAGCGGCTTCTCGCGAGCCGCCGACATCGTCCGAAATGTGAAGCGCGGCGATCGTTCGAGGAACGTTACTTTGGCCTGCTCGGATGCCCTCGCATCGATGTGGCTGATCCCGCGCATGCCGGACTTCTGGACGCGGCACCCGGATATTTCCGTCGACCACCTGATCTCCGACGATCCTCGCGACTACCGCCGCGCCGAAGTCGAATTGCGCATTCGCTACGGATTTGGATCGTGGCCGGACGAGAATGCCGAGCTGCTTTTCGACGAGACCATCTACCCCGTTTGCGGGCCTGGCTTTGCGAGCAGGCACCGCGATGCAACCGCGCAATCGCTGGCTGACCTGCCGCTGCTGCATGTTGATTGGGTTGATCCCGACTGGGCCGGCTGGGACGAGGTTTTGCGGCGCGCAGGCGTGCCGCACGGTTCGACCAGAGGTCGGCGCTTCGGCAAGTTCTTCGTGGCGCTGCAGGCCGCCCAGGCCGACCAGGGCGTTGCCGTTGGCTGGCACCGCCTGGTCGAGGCGCAGATCGACGAAGGCAAGCTGGTCAGGCTGACGGATCTGGAGCTGCCGGCGCCGGGCGGCTACTACCTCACCTGGAATGACAACCGCATGCTTTCCCCCGCTGCCGAAAGCCTGCGCGGCTGGATTCGGGAAATAGCGGCACAGGAGCGGGGAAGCTAGAACTCCCCGCCGCGATGCCGCTGCATCTCCCATTGACCAGCCAGACGATCCCTGCCAAACCGCGCCCCCGCATTGTGACAGGCTGTTGCGCGCCGTGTCGGAACCAATCCAATCGGCACTGGTTTCGATCTTGAAGGGACCGCAACGCGAGCGGAAAGATGGTTGAAATTTACAGCTTCGAAATGGACAAGGCGCGGCAGCGTGCCGGCCGAGCGGAACTGGCCCTGGAACGGGCTGAAAAACTGCTGGAGGGGGACGGCAACGTCGCTGTCAATTTGGCCCTGTGCTGCAGGATCAGAGGTGCGCAGCGGCGCGTGAGCGAGGCCAAGGCACGGCTGAAGAAGATCGAGTCCGCCAGAAGACTTCGCACCGGTTGATCGGATATTAGCAAATGTAACTGCGAGCGCGGCGGCGCGTGTGCTAGATTAGGATGTGCTGGTGTTCTCCTGGGAGGAACCGTCGTTGAGTATTGCATCCAAGCTCGCCGCAATGTCGGCGGGGCTGCTCGCTAGGCGTGTAGCCGCCGCCGCTCAACCCACTGCTGCCGTCAAACCCATCCGGTCATCGCTCGCCGACATTCCTCTCCGGCGCCAGCCTCTTCCGTTCAGGCCACGACCGCCGATCCGACCGTGCAGCAATATGTGACCTGAAGCCTGTCAATCGCCGCACTGCTGCGCCTGGTGGTATTGAGTCTATCTATCGACAAGGCTCGTGCCGCCGGCAACCGCCGATCGCAGTTTGCTCGGCGGCATTCCAAATGTCTCCCGGAAAACCCTGGAGAAATGCGACGCGTTCTCGAAGCCGACTTCGATGGCGATGTCGAGCATCGGCACGCTGGTCTCGAGTAGAAGCTGCTTTGCCCGCTCGAGGCGCACCTTCTTGTAGACGAGCGCCGGGGAGGTTTTCGTCTTCTCCATGAACAAGCGTTCCAGCTGCCTTCGCGACAATCCAACCGATGCCGCGATCTCGGATATCGAGATTGTATTCTCGATATGGTTTTCCATCGCAATCAGCGCCGCCTGAAGCCGCGGATCGTTGCATTCGATCGAGAGCGGTCGGCGCGGCTGGATGTGCAAGGCCGGGCGCGCCTTGTCGATCTGCAGGACCTCGAGCGCATTTCTTTCGGCGCGTTCGCTGATATGACGCCTCACGATCGATGCTGCCATGTCCGCGGCACTGCTGCCGCCGGCGCACGATCCCCTCGTCCGATCGAGGTTGAAGATGCGGTCCGACCTGACTTCGTGATCCGGGAAGCGCTGACGGAATGCCTGGTAGTGCAGCCAGCTGACGCAGGTCCGATGGAACTTCATCAGGCCGGCGTCCGCAAGCACGAAGGTCCCCGTGCAGACGCCGATCAATGGCACTTTGCTGGCGGCTGCCTTCTTGAGATAGCGGACCGTCTCGTCGTCGACCGGGAACTCGGTGTTCAACAGCCCGCCGACGACGACGATATAGTCGAACAGACTGGGGTCCACAAGATCCGATGTCGGCGCGACCTGCACGCCGCAGCTGGAGGTGATCAGATGCCGAGTGCTGGCCAGAACCTGCCAATCGGCAAAGATGCGGCCCGACCGGTCCGCCTCGTCGCTGGCCAGACGCAGCGTATCGACGAACAAGGCGAAGGCTGAAAGGGTGAACGAACGCGCGAGCACAAAACCGATTTTCAGTCGGTTCATCTCGGCAATTCCGCTTGCGGATTTCATCGATCGTTTCCTTCGCTTCGGCCACTTGCGGCTTCGAGGCTCGTCGCCCGCGCTGCTATCCTACCGGCAAAATTGTGGCCATGATGCCGGCGGAATAGTCGCACTGATGCTCCATGAACGACATGACGACCTCAGGCTGAAGCGAGCGGCCTCTACGCAATCTGGAATCCATGGGCCAGGGGATCGCGGTCATCGACGAATATCGTGTTGTGACCGATGATGCGGGCCCAGCCGCCGACGCTTGGCGTGATCCCCTTGAAAGGACCGATGTCGGTCTCCGCCTCGACGCGGCCTTCGAACACCGTGCCGATCAGGCTTTCCTGGCGGAAAATGTCACCGACCTTCAGCCGGCCCTTGCCATGGAGTTGCGCCATGCGTGCCGAGGTGCCAGTGCCGCCCGGCGAACGGTCGATCGCCTTGTCGCCATAGAACACCGCGCCGCGGCCGTCGGCATTTCTGGTTGACGGCTTGTCGCACCAGATGGCGTGGTGCACGCCGCGGATCCTTTCATCGTCGGGATGAACCGGATCGCAGACTGGTTCGAGGGCCTCGCGAAGACTGCGGCTGAGACCCACGATGTCGCTGGCCGACAGGCCGTCGATGCCCCGCCACGACTCTTGCGGCTCAACGACAGCGTAGAAGTTGCCGCCATAGGCGATGTCGACGACGAGCCGGCCGAGGCCAGGGACATCGACGGCGACATCCGCGGCATGCAGGTAACTGGCGACGTTGAACATAAGGACGGAGTCAACGAATTCGCCCGGCTTTTCGTACCGGATGTCAACCCGTCCCGCGGGCGTCTCGATGGAAAGCCTGTCCGGGACCCGGGGCGTCACCAGGCCTTCCTCGATTGCCGCCGTCACCGTCCGGGCACATCGGCAGGCAGCCGCTGACCTCGATGAAGATGACGGCGAAATCGCAGTCCTCGCGATATGCCGGGTAGATGATCGCGCCGACATGATGTCGTGTCCACGCGGTTCGAACATCAGTGCCTGCCGGATCCAGTCATGATCGCGCATGAAGAGTTCACGCCTCTCGGCGATCGGGGCGTGGGGCAGCAAGGGGCCACCCCCTGCAACGAGCCGAACCGGATTGCCGCACGTATGGGAATCGATGCAGAAGAAGCTGCGGCGCATGATCTCTCTCTTTGCCGTACCGGCTCAACTTTCACATTGCGCGGCCAGGGCTCATCCTTCGCGGCCAGCACGCAATTCCTGCAAACGGATCACGGCGTTCACGCCGAGCCACGCCAGCGGCTCGGGCGGCAGCCTTGCCGGTTGTGGCTGATCCGAGAATTTGTCGAGCATCTCGGAGCGGGCACCGGTCGCCAGATCGGCGGCCATGACGCCCGCGAGCGTGCTTTTGACGGTCCCAAGACCGTTCTCGCAGCATGCCGAATAGAGGCCCTCTTCGATCTCGCCGAAGGCCGGGACATGGTTGCGGCTGAGGCAAAGCCGACCGGCCCAGACGTATTCGAACGGCACGTCCTTAAGGTCCGGAAACCTCGCATCCAGCGAAGCCCGCTGCTCGGCGGCGATACCGGCTAGACGCTTTTCGCTGACTTGAACGGCCCAGTCATAGGTAAACCGGGTTCTGATTACGATGCGCGAAGATCCATCGCTGGAAATCTTCCTGACCGTTGCGCCCATCGGGTCGGCCGGAAGCAAGGCCCACCTGTCCTTGCCCGTCGATTTCGATGTGAAGGGGGCGGTCATCGACGCATAGGTGAAGATATGCATCAGGCGGCCGCGGAAGTAGCCGAAGTCGTCGATGTGGCCGTTGACGCCCAGGATCACCTTTGGAGCGGTAACGGTCCCATTGCGCGAGAACGCTTTCCAGGTCCTGCCGAGGCGTTCGAGTTTCAGCACCGGCGAGCGCTCGAACATGTCGACTTTGGAGGCCAGGCCCGCAGCGAACCCGCGAATATAGTCGGCGGGCTGGATCATCACGGTGCCCGGCGTATAGAGGCCGCCCAAATAGTAAGACGAGCCGGTCAACTCCCGCATCTCCACGGCATCGAGGAAGCGGTGCTCCTCGCCGATGGTCTTTAGCGAGCGACCATAGTTGGCATTGAGCGTCATGCCGCGCCCCGTCGCCGCGGCATTGATCTTGCCCGACGGATCGAAGGTGCGCGCGGCCATGCCGTATTCCGCCGCCGCGTCAGCGGCGAAGGAAATCGCGAAACGGTTCTGGGCGATCTCGGCCCTGGTTTCGGCTTCACCGGCAACGGAGTATTCGCCCGACGACAGATTGTGCGGGACGTCGATCATGTAGCCCGAGTTGCGGCCCGCCGGACCCTTGGCGATTTCTGCTGCTTCCAAGAGGACGATCTTGTCTCCGGGTCGAAGCTGGGCGAGGCGCCGCGCCGCCGAGAGGCCGGCGAAGCCGCCGCCGATGATCAGCCAGTCGGCCGAAACGTCGCCTTCAAGCGCGCGGACCGGGAAGGATCGCTTGCTGATCGCCTCCCAGCCCGAGGTTCCGGATTCCGCCGGGAGACGCTTGACCACAAGGTCACTCATCTTACGGTCTCGTCGACCGAACGATCCGAGACGTCGATCCAGACCGTCTTCAACTCGCAGTAGTTGTCATGCGCGAAGACCGACTTGTCGCGCCCGCCGAAGCCGGACTCCTTGTAGCCGCCGAACGGAGTGGTCGCATCGCCTTCACCGAAGCAGTTGACGGTGACAACACCGGCGCGGATTTCGCGCGAAAGCTTGATCGCCTTGCGCAGGCTCCCCGTATAGACGGACGCGGTCAGGCCGTAGTTGGTGTCGTTGGCAAGCGCGATCGCCTCAGCCAGCGAATTGAATGTCGTGACCGAGAGGACCGGACCAAAAATCTCTTCCTGGAACAGCCGGCTCGAAGGGGTGACACCGTCAAAGACCGTCGGCTCGACATAGATGCCTTTCTGCGTGCCGCCGCCGTGGGCGACCGTGAGCTTTTCGGTCTTTGCATCGGCGAGAAAGGATTTCACCTTTTCGAAATGGCTCTTGCTGACCAGTGCGCCGATGCGGTTTTCCGGGTCGAGCGGATCGCCGGTCTTCCACTCGCGCATATAGGCGCCGATCCGCTGCAGCAATTCGTCCTTGATGCTGGCCTGGACGATAAGCCGCGACGTGGCCGAGCAATTCTCGCCCATGTTCCAGAAGGCTCCGTTGACAACCTGCTCGGCGACCAGGTCGAGATCCTCGGCATCGTCGAGAACCACCGCCGGGTTCTTGCCGCCGCATTCCAGCACGACGCGCTTAAGATTGGAGTCCGCCGCGTAGCGCAGGAAGCGGCGCCCGGTCGGCGTCGATCCGGTGAAGGCCACCATGTCGACGCCCATGTGCATGCCGATCGGTTCGCCGACATCCTTGCCGCCGCCAGGCACGACATTGAAGACACCGGCCGGAATACCGGCCTCGTGGGCCAGCTCGGCGACACGAAGCGTCGTCAGTGTTGTCTCCTGGGCGGGCTTCACGACCACCGAGCACCCGGCGGCCAGCGCCGGCCCGATCTTCCAGGCCAGCATCAGCAGCGGAAAGTTCCACGGCAGGACGCAGCCGACCACGCCGACCGGTTCGCGCACGACCATGGTCAGCGCCTTCGAGCCGACAGGCGCCGTGTTGTCGTAGAGCTTGTCGATGAGCTCGGCGTGCCAGCGCAGGGTATGGATCGTATCCGGCACGTCGACGGTCTGGCATTCGCGAATCGGCTTGCCGCTGTCGAGGCTCTCCATGACCGCAAGCTCGTGGCGGTTGCGCTCCAAGAGCTTGGCGAATCTGAGGAGGACGGCCTTGCGCTCCGCGGGCGAGAGGTGCTGCCAGCGGCCGTCATCGAAGGCTTCCCTGGCCTTGGCCACGGCGAAATCGACATCGGTTGAATCGCAGGCGGCGATCTCGGCAAGCGTCTCGCCGGTAGCCGGATTTGTCGTCTTGAATGTCTTGCCGGAATTCGCCGGACGGAATGCCCCATCAACAAAGGCGTTGGTCGGGAATTGGATCTCCGCGGCGAGCGCCCTGTATTCGGCGGCGGTCAAAGGCTCATGCATGGTTTGCTCCTGAAGTGATCTGGGCGACCGTGCGCTTCAAGGTGGCGACGACAGTCTGCAGGGTTCGCTTTTCTTCTGAGTTGAGAGGCCGCAGCGGCGCACGAACGCCACCTGCCTTCAGGCCGATCAGCTCACATCCATGCTTGATCGATTGGACGAATTTTCCACATTCGAGGAAATCCATCAGCGGCAGCATCGCGGTCATGATCGCGCGGCCCTTGTCGAAATTCTTCTCGAGCACGCACGCCTCGTAGAGCGCGACGTGCTCGCGCGGGAGAAAGTTCGAGCCGGCACAGACCCAGCTCCTGGCGCCCCAAGCGAAGAATTCGAGGGCCTGGTCGTCCCAGCCGCAGGACAGCGAGATGTGCGGGAACTTGCGGGCCAGCCGATGCAGATTGCCCATGTCGCCGGAGCTCTCCTTGATGGCGACGACATTCCGGGATTTTCCGATGCGGGAGAAATACTCCTCCCCCATCATGACACCCATGCGCGCCGGGTAGTTGTAGAGCATGATCGGGAGGTTCGCGGCGCGGTCCACAGTGAGGGCATGAACCGAATTCTCGCGCTCCGTCGGCAAGGCGTAGGGCGGCGACGATACGAGGATCGCGTCGGCGCCGATCTCTTTCGCCGCCTTGGCGTATTCGACCGAGTCTTCGGTCCTGATAGCACCCGTGCCGATGATGAGGGGATGCGGGTGCCAATCACCTTCTTGGCGTAGGCGCCGAGAGCGAAGCGTTCCTGGGTGCTCTGGGCGTAGTATTCGCCGGTCGATCCGCCAATGATGATGCCGTGCACTTTGGCTTCAATAAGTGACTCCAGAACGTCCGCGAACGCGGCGTTATCGATCCGCCCATCGGGGCCGAGCGGCGTGATCGCCGGTGTGTAGATGCCTTCGAATTTCAAGATAGTTCTCCGTCAATGGAATGGCGGTTTCGGCCAATGCGTCATTCGGCCCTTCTGCGAGCTTTCTTGTCAAAGCGCCCCGGCAAGCCCCGGAGCGCTTATCCCGTTCGGAACGTTCATCAGCGTCCGGAGGACGCTAATTGCGTATCTTCACGCGGCCGACCCGGATGATAGAGCCGCCGTGATCTGCCGCAGGGAAATCAACCCGAGCGGCTGGCCGCTGTCTGCGGTGACGAAGGCCGCGTCATAGGAAGAGTTGGTTAGTTCCTTGGCGGCGATCTCGAGCGTCAAGCCGGACTTCAGCTTCGGCAGCGGTCTGCTCTCGGATTGCGGCGGCGGCTCCATGACAGCGTCGACCTTGATGAAGCGGCCGCGATTGACGTCCTTGACGAACCGCTCGATGTAGTCGTCGGCAGGGCGCAAGAGGATGTCCTGGCTGTTGCCCTGCTGGATGATCGAACCGTCGCGCAAGATGACGATCTGGTCACCGAGCCGCAGCGCCTCATCGAGATCATGGGTGATGAAGACGATGGTCTTCTTCAGTTCGGTCTGCAGATCGAGCAGCATGGTCTGCATGTCGGTCCGGATCAGTGGATCGAGAGCCGAATAGGCCTCGTCCATCAACAGGATCGAGGCATTGTTGCTGAGTGCGCGGGCAAGCCCGACGCGCTGCTGCATGCCGCCGGACAGTTCGTCCGGATAGCGCTGCTCAAAGCCGGCGAGGCCGACGCGCTCGATCCAGCGCATGCCGATGTCACGGCTCTTCGCCGCCTCGACACCACGCACCTCCAGTCCGAACGTGACGTTGTCGATGACGGACCGGTGCGGCAGCAGTCCAAATCTCTGGAACACCATCGCGGTGTGGTTGCGGCGGAACTCGCGCAGCTCCAGCTCCGACATTTCCAGAACGTCGCGCCCGTCGATCATGATCGAGCCAGATGTCGGCTCGATCAGCCGGTTGATGTGGCGGATCAGCGTCGACTTGCCTGAGCCCGATAGCCCCATGACGACCTGGACCTTGCCCGCCGGCATGGAGATGTTGATCTTGTTCAGCCCCAGAATGTGGCCATGCGTCCTGCCGAGTTCGGTCTTCGACAGACCGTTGCGGACCGCATCGACGTATTTCTCCGGAGATTTGCCGAAGATCTTGTACAGGTCACGGATTTCGATTGAGGCGTTGTTGCTAGTCATGAGCTGCACCCCGATGCTTCTGCAGCCGGTGGCCATAGGCCTGGCTGATGCGGTCGAAAATGATCGCGATGCCGACAATGGCAAAGCCGTTGAAGATGCCTTGCGTGAAGTACTGGTTGGCGATGGCCTGGAGAACGTTGAGGCCGAGCCCCTGCACGCCGATCATCGAGGCGATGACCACCATGCCGAGCGCCATCATGATGGTCTGGTTGATGCCGGCCATGATGGTCGGCATGGCGAGCGGGATCTGTACCTTCCAGAGCTTTTGCGAGCGCGAGCAGCCATAGGCGTCGGCGGCCTCCAGCACCTCCTTGTCGACCAGGCGGATGCCGAGGTCGGTGAGGCGGATGATCGGCGGGATGGCATAGATCACCACCGCGATGAAGCCCGGCACCCGGCCAATGCCGAGCAGCATGACGACCGGAATGAGATAGACGAAGGGCGGCATCGTCTGCATGACGTCGAGCACCGTGTGCATGACCGCGCCGACGCGCTTGTAGCGGTTCATCAGGATGCCGAGCGGAATGCCGATGGCGATGGCGAAGATCGTCGCGGTGAAGACAAGCGAGATCGTCTTCATCGCGTCCTGCCACAGGCCAAGGAGGCCGATGGCGATGAGCGTGCCGACAACGGCGGCAACCACAGCCCAGCGCCGTGCCGCAAACCAGGCGATGACCGCCAGGGCGAGCACGACCAGCGGCCAGGGCGCGTTCGAGATGGTGCTTTCGAAGAAGACGAGAACGCGCAGCAGCGGATAGAAGAAGTCTTCGATCGCCTGACCGTAGCCGCGCGTCAGCGCCTTCAGGGCGCCGTCGATAGACCGCTTCACCGCAAGCAGGAATTCAGGGTCGAGTTGAGGGAATCTGAAAAGCCAATCCATATCGCGATGCCCTATTGTGATTGCGCCATTGGGGACACATTGCCGGCCATAGGCCGAGAGCAGGGAACAAAGGCTACGCCGGCGGACCGAGCCGCCTAGGTGGAGGCCTTGAATACGCTCAAAGCCTCCACCCGCCCGATTGCCCGATTTAGAGCGCGGCTTTGACCTTTTCGGCGACGTCAGCCGGGACCCACTTGGTCCAGACTTCCGGCATGTTCTTGATGAACCACTTGGCGCCGTCCTCGCCATTGGCCTGGTTGTCGGTCATCCACAGCATCACCTTGCCGACTTCAGCCTGGGTCCAGCTGCGCTTGGCGAGGTAGTCCTTGACCGGGCCGACGTCGTCACGCTGGGTGAACTTGCTGCTGGCCAGCGTCACCATCTCAGCCTGTTTCCAGTAGTTCGGCTTCGGATCCGGACAGTCCTGCTTTGACGTGCAACGCGCCCACTCGGCATCGTCATGAGCCATTTCGAGGCGCACCATCGGATACTTCACCAGAAGGGATGTCGGTGCCCAATATTGCGCGAGGAATCCCTGCTTCTGTTCATAGGCTTTGGAGATGACGCCATCGAGCGCTGCCGCCGAGCCGGTGGGGACCAACTCGAAGCCCTTCTTGTCACCCTCAATGGCCTTGTAGAGCTGCGCCGTCACGACCGTGTCGCCCCAACCCTGCGGGCCCTGGATAACGCCGCCTTTCGAGGGGTCTTCCGGAGCCGGGAACAGCTCCGGATGCTTCATGGCGTCGTCGACGGTCTTGATATCGGGATGCGCATCCGCGACATATTGGGGAATGTACCAGCCGGAAACCTGCCCGTCGCTGATCGCCGTGCCGATCTGGCTGATCCGCCCCTCGGCGGCGCCCTTGATATAGACGTCACCGAGCAGGCTTGGCGTCGATTCCGAAGAAATGTCCGGCTGGCCCTTCTCGATCATCGCGGTGATCGTCGGCACGGTGTCGCCCGCAACCGTCGTGGCGTTGCAGCCGTAGCCGTTCTTCAGGATGAACTGGTCGACATTGGACATCGCCTCGGCCGACTGCCAGCTGAAGACCGCCAATGTAACGTCGCCGCAAGCCGCCTGTGCGGCACCTGCGGTAAGCAGCGCTCCGAGGGCAACGGCAGGAAATAGTAGTTGTCTCATTTTGTTCTCCTCATTCTTCGCGTGGCTTATTGACAGACCGACACCGAACCCACGCCGCCCGGCGAAACTGAACTAGCAGGGTGATGCAAGAAGGCGTTTCATCGTCTCCCGATTGCGCCTGCAGCGACGCCGCCTACCCGGACGTCGCGGATCGGCCCGCCCTCCACTCGCGAACCGCCATCCGCACCTTTGCCCCGATCGACGTGACAGGTGAGGCGCCACGGTTCGCCGGCAGGAAAGTTGAGAAGACTTTGGCTTTCTGGCTCACGATCAGGCCGCCTCGCGCTCGACGAGGGTGCCGAGCGCCCGTCGCAGCGTCGCTACTCTGTCGGCGGGGAGCGCGCGCAAAGGCTTGCGGGGACTTCCGGCGCCATAGCCGACCAAGTCTGCCGCGGCATAGACCGACTGCACGTAGTCGCCCTGCCAAAGAAGGGACATGACATGCTCGAGCGACGCCCAGATTTTGCGCACGTCAGCCCAGTCTTTTGAGGCTGCCGCTTCAACCAGGGCCACGGTTGTCCTGGGCGCAAAATTTGCTCCGCCCCATATCAGGCCGCTGCATCCCGCGTAGAGGGCATAGGCCACCAGGTGGTCGGCGCCATTCATGACCGGAAGGCCGGTGCGAATGAGCGAAGCCTGCTTGCCGAGATCGCCGCCGCTATCCTTGACGGTGCAGAAGCCTGGAATCGCGCACAGTTCCCTCAGCAGCGAGGGCGTGATCGCAACGCCCACCGCCTGGGGCACGTTGTAGCCGATGATCGGCAGTCCGCCCTTTGCGGCCTCCGTGTAGAAGTCGACAATGCCCCGGTCATCCGTTGGGCCTTCGAAGAAGGGCGGCAGCACCATCACCCCATCGGCGCCGCAATCCTTGGCGTGGCGGGTCCGCTCGACAACATCTTCGACGAGCAGCGCGCAGGTCTGCACAATGATCTTGGCGCGCCCGTTGATGATCTTGGCGCCCTTTTTGACCAGAGACTTCGACTCGTCCGCCGACAGGTATGCGTGCATGCCCGTGCCCGAGCTCAGAACAAAGCCCCGTATGCCGGCCGCGATATAGCGCTCGATGTTCTGCTCGAGCCTGCCGAGATCGATGCGACCTTGCGCGTCGAATGGCGTGGCAATCGCGAGGTTCAATCCTGAGAAAGGGAAATCGGACATGTTCATGCAGGCTTCCTGTCCCGGAGCGGCCGTTTCCGACCAATGCGTCATTCGGCCAAAGGAGAACCGTCTGAGAACTCTCCTGAGAAATCCTCAGCGCCCGAAACCCGGTCGATCGCATTTGATGGCGCGCAAGATTGCACACCGGCGTGCCGGAGTCAACAAATTGTATTTTTTGGGTACACAAATCTTATAATTGGATAACACAATGCTGATGCCCTGAACCGAACCGCCGTCCGTGGCCGGAGATGCGACGACAATGGCGCCGGGACAGAGCCGCAACCGGGCGGCGTGACAGAATCAGAGCGAAAAGGGCAGGCATGCCTCGATGACGCCGCATGCTATGCGGACTGGCGGCTATTGGGAGTCTCGCGAGCGTGGCGCCGCAGCCGACCAACAGTCCCAGACAAACCATAACGTGGCAGAATGGAAGGTTTTTCAGAAGGACAGAGCGCAGCCGTCAGGAATCGCCGACCAGGGCATCCGCCTTCAAGCCTTGAGGTGCGATGAACATCTCCATGGTCTCGCGCGACAGTTCCCAATGCTCGAACACCAGGTCGACGACAGCGTTCTCATCATGACCGCCAATGGCCGAGATGAAGCCGTCATGGTGTTCGACGGCGATCCCCAAACGCCGACGCATGTCATCATTGCGGGGCCGGAAGAAGGTGTGGCCGATACGGGCGTGATCGATCAGCAGCCTGCCGAGGCTCGGCTGAAGATAGGCATTTCCGGACATCTCGCCGATGATCTCGTGAAACCTGTTGTTCTCGACCACCATCGACAGTGCGTCGCCCGACTTGCTCGCGGCGCGGAAACGCTCCTGCGTGTCTTTCAGGTCTACCAACTGCGAAGGCTTGAAGTTTTGCACCGCCAGCCGGCCGATGGCGGCGTAGACCATGGGAGCGACGAGGAAGAACTGCCTAAGGGTCGAGTGATTCATCGGAACGACCCGGGCACCCCGGTTGGCGCGAATTTCGATGTAGCCTTCGCCCTCCAATCTGCGGAAGATTTCCCTCACCGGAGTGCGCGACAGGCCGTAGCGCTCGCTTAACGCTACCTCGTCCAGATCCTCGTCCGGATCGAGTTCCATCGTCAGGATGCGACGCTTCAGATCGTCGTAAAGACTGCCCTTGCTTCCCTTCATCGCGCACCTCAGAATCAACCCTGCCAGTCGATCATACTTGGCACTCCTGAAGAGAGTCGCACGCACCTGTGGGCGTGTCAACGGATTGTATTTTCTTGGTACACAATTTTTGGACGAGTGGATCGACGGCTCTCGATGGGAGCTATCAGCCGATCGCATAAGCAGCGGTGACGCGCAGAGGGGCCAGAAGGATTTTTCCTTCGAATGCCATAAGCCGGCGCGACCAGGCTGAGCTATGAAATTCTTAGCAAGATCAAATACTTAAGCCGATGGTACCGTTGGCTGGGATCGAACCAGCGACCTCCGGATCCACAATCCGGCGCTCTAACCAGCTGAGCTACAACGGCACGTCTGCCGGAGCGCGATCCAGGGGAAGCTCTGCTCTCCAGATCCGCTCTGTCGTTCGGCGATGCGTCCAATACGGACTATCGGAGCCTAATTCAAGGCCCTTGATGAGGCAAAGGCGGGTTCTGCGAACCGCGCCCGGTTTTCAACCAGCCAATTTCGGGCAAAAGAAAAGGCCGGCGGGAGGAGGTGCCGGCCTTTTCCTGTTACGAGCCAGCGGGAGGAGGTGCTGGCTGGTCATCCCGGAGAGCAGAGGGAGGAGGTTCCGCCCGCCGGGTATTCGCTTGGACAACTCTATCGCACATCTATTTGTCTGATAAAATGCGACGTTTTGATGCATCGCCGAGTTATGCGAAGATATTAGGCGGCCTTGATGTCCTTCAAGGCCTTCTCGAAAGCGGTCTTGATCGGCTTGGAGACGTCCTCGGCAGCCTTGGAAGCGACGGCCTGGAATTCCTTGGCCTGCTCGACGGCCAGTTCGGCACGCTTGCGCAGGAATGCGGTCTGCAGCTCGACGACTTCCGACAGCGACTTGGCGCTGACCAGGGCTTCGAGATGCGAGAAGCCGGCGTCGGCATTGGCGCGCAGCGCGGCGATGGTCTTGAGCGACAGGTCGCCGGAAACGGTCTTGGCGGTCTCGAAGGTCGACTCCAGAACCTTCTGGGTCTCCTCGGCGCCGGTCTTCAACTTGGCATAGGCTTCCTTCGACTGCTCGACGCCCTTCTCGGCGAAGGCGCGGATCTGGTCGGTGGCCTTGGAAGCGTCGAAGCTCGGGAATTCAACGTTCTCGATGGTCTCGGCGGTCTTGATCTTGGACATTTTCCATCCTTTTCGCGGGTAGCGGCTTTGACAGAAAGCCGTCTCGTTCATGTATGATGGCAATATAGAGGTTTTTTTGTGCATTGCAACATCTTTGTTGCAGTGCACCATCAGAATCTTCCCCGCCGTTAACCAAGCGCTCAGAGATTTCGCCCGCCGCACGCCTTGGCTTGTGGACCTTCGCACCGCCCGCTTTTATTAACAAAGCGTTAACTGAAATTGCCCGCCGGAGGGATTCGCCAAGCGCATGCCGCCCGAAAACTATTCCTTCCTCGACGTTGCCGTGCTCGATGCGGTCCGCCAGCGCTTCGCCGCCGGCGATGCGATCGCTATATTGTCGGCCGACCTCGAACAGGTGATCTGGGCCAACGGCCCCGGAGCGGCGGTGTTCGGCTATCCGGACATCGAGGGCATCATCGGCGCCTCGGCGCGGCTGCCGCTGATCGCCAGGCGCCAGATCATGGCGACCAGCGGTTTTCCGCAGATCGGCAGCGACCGGGCCATCACGCTGCGGCTGGCGACCGGGATGGTGAGCCGCGCCGTCGGCTTCCTGGCCAGCGCGGTGGCGATGCCAGACGGCGAGAAAGCGATCATGCTCACGGTGCCCGCGGCGCAGACCGGCTCGCGCAGTGCTGCAGAGATCGCCAGCCGCGCCATTGGCGGCTTCACCGAGGACGGCCATTTCATCGCCTTCGTCGACGCAGCGGGCAAGGTAGAGGCCGCCTCCGACGGTTTTGCGGCGCTGGGCATCCTGCCCGAGACGCTGGCGGCGCTGGTCGCAGACGTAGCCGATGACAGCGACCGCATCGTCAAGCGCCTGGTCCCGGGCGGCAGCAATTCCTATCCGGCCGGCCTCGCGCGGCTGACCGAAACGCGCCACTTGCTGGTGGTCATCGACGAAGCCCAACTCGACGAAGAGCGGCCGGGTGAGCCGGGGGGCGACGCTCCGGCAGCCGCGGCATTGCCGGCGGAGGCGCCTTCCGCTGTGCCGGAGGCAAGGCAGGAACCTTCGCCCACGACGCCGGACGTGATGGCCGAGTCCACGCCGGAGGTGGCCAAGGGCGTTGCCGTCCCTGCCGGCGGCCCAGTTGCCGGCCCGACTGGACAGAGCCCGAAAGCGGCGGTGGGCGACCGGGCGACGGCCAGCGAGACGCAGCCGCAGCACGACCATTGGTACTTCAACGCCGGCGGCGATGAGGCACGGCATCAGGACCATGCATCCGGCAAGGCCGAGGCGGCGGAGCCGGCGTCGCCAGCCGAAGCGCCTCGGCAGGCCGCCGCCGCGCCGGCCGCCGGGCGGACGATCGATCGGTCGGCGCCGCCGCTGCGCTTCGTCTGGCGCACCGACGCTGACGGCAAGTTCAGCGCATTGTCGGCCGAATTCGCCGAGATCGTCGGCAAGCCCGCCGCCGACGTGATCGGCCGCCGCTTCAAGGATGTGGCCACCACTTTCGGCCTCGATGCCTCGGGCGAGATCGCCGGCCTGCTCGAACGCCGCGACACGTGGTCCGGCCGCTCGGTGCTGTGGCCGGTTGCCGGCACCGATCTCAAGATACCGGTCGACCTGGCGGCGCTGCCGGTCTATGGCCGCAGCCGCGCCTTCGAGGGTTTTCGCGGCTTCGGCGTTGCCCGGGCCGGCGACGCGGTCGTCGATCCGGAAGCCATCGGCATGGCGCTTGTCCCCAATGGCGGGCCGCTTGCCGATGGCGAGCGGCCGGCGCCGAGCGAGCCGGCCGTCGAGGACACTGTCGCGGAAACCCCGAAGCCAGCCGACCCGTTCAAGGGCGAGGTGCCGGCGCTGACCATCGTGTCGAAGCCGGAGCGGCGTTTCGCCGACAAGGTGATCCGGCTGGCCGAGCACCGGCAGCCGGCCAACGACAAAGGCCTGTCGACGCTGGAACGCAGCGCATTCCGCGAGATCGGCGAGCGGCTGAAAAGGGACAGCTCCGCCCCCTCCGAGCCGCCCCCTGCCCCGCGGCCCGACGCCGGGCAGAAACCCGCCAGCCCTGCCGAGACCGAACAGTCCGACCGATCTGTTTTGCCCGAAGCTCCGGCGCACACCGGTGCCACGCCGCCAGCCAAGGGGCCGGTCGAGCCATCGGCTGAACAGACTGACGCCGACCAGCAGCCGGCGGCCGGGACCCGGGATGACACCGGCACGCCAGTGAGCACGGAAGCGCCGGCGGCCGCGACGCAAGACGATGCGGAACCGGCGGAACCGCAGGAGAACGATGCCGAGGACGAGAGCGATCTGGCTCGCCTCGACGGCGAACCGGACGAGATTGCCGAAGAACCTTCCGCCGGCCAGGCTACCCCGCCCCCGGTCTCGGGCTCGCTGCTCGACTACGCGGGCAGCGACGACCAGACCGGCCCGGTGGCCGAAAGCAGCGACGCCGCGCCGGTTGCCGGACCGGACGAAACGACGGCAGCGGCAGAGGCCGCGGAGCCCGCTGATACCCGGTTCGATATTGTCGGGACACCGCCCGACGGCCGCGCCGGCGACGACAGCATGACCGCGGACGATTTCCGCGATGCCGAGGACAGCGAGGATTGGGCAGCGTCCGGTGAGGAAGCCTCCCCCGACGATGCCGGGCCTGCCGATGCGGCTGCGCCCGCGGCGGAGCGGCCGCGCCTGCAGGTGCCGCCGCTGCGGCTCGACGGCTTCGTGCCATCGGCTTTCTCGACCGGTGAGGAAGCCAAGGCGCCCGATACCTCCATACTCGGCAAGCTGCCGGTGCCGCTGCTCATCCACTCCGGCGACGCGCTCTACTATGCCAATGACGAGTTCCTGCGCCTGACCGGGTATGACACGCTCGACGAGCTGACGGATGCCGGCGGGCTCGGCGCCCTATTTGCCGATCCCTATTCGCCACCCGAGGACGGCGCTGCCGGCGAAAGCGACCATGCGCTCAAGTTGAAGACGCGCGACGGGCAGGAATTCCCGATCGACGCCATCCTGCGCTCGGTGCCGTGGCGCGCCGGCAAGGCGCTGATGCTGGTGGTGCGCCGCTCCGGCGAGGAGGGCGCGGCGCCCGCGCATTTCAGCGCCGCCAATGACGAGCCCACCCAGCAGCCCGACACTTCCGAGCTGAAGAGCCGCATCGCCGAAATGCGCACCATCATCGACACCGCCACCGACGGCGTGGTGCTGATCGGCCGCGACGGCAACATCCGCTCGATCAGCCGGCCGGCGGAAGCGCTGTTCGGCTTCGACAGCGACGAGGTCGCCGGCAAGCCATTCGCCTCGCTGTTCGCCATCGAGAGCCAGCGCGCGGCGCGCGATTATCTTGGCGGGTTGTCCGAACCCGGCGTGGCGAGCGTGCTCAATGACGGCCGCGAGGTAATCGGGCGCGAGTCGCAGGGACGGTTCATTCCGCTGTTCATGACCATCGGCCGGCTGCCCGGCGACAGCGGCTTCTGCGCCGTCGTGCGCGACATCACGCAGTGGAAGCGGGCCGAGGAAGACCTTACCCAGGCGCGCGCCGTGGCCGAGCGCGCCTCCTCGCAGAAGACGGATTTCCTGGCCCGCATCAGCCACGAGATCCGCACGCCGCTCAACGCCATCATCGGCTTCTCGGAACTGATGGTGGACGAGAAGTTCGGTCCTGTCGCCAACGATCGCTACCGCGACTATCTGCGCGATATCAACCGGTCGGGCAACCATGTGCTCGACCTCGTCAACGACCTGCTCGACATCTCCAAGATCGAGGCCGGCCAGCAGGAGATGGATTACGAGGCGGTGTCGCTCAACGACACGTTGGCCGAAACGGTGGCAATGATGCAGCCTCAGGCCAATCGCGAGCGCGTCATCATCCGTTCCAGCTTCGCCTCGCGGCTGCCGGAAGTGGTGGCCGACCTCAGAAGCGTGCGCCAGATCGCGCTCAACATCCTGTCGAACGCCATCCGCTACACGCAGGCCGGCGGCCAGGTGATCGTGTCCACCGCTTACGAGACCTCCGGCGACGTCGTCATGCGGGTGCGCGACACCGGCATCGGCATGAGCCAGGCCGAGATCGAGCAGGCGCTGAAGCCGTTCAAGCAGATCAATGCGCTGAAGCGCGGACGCGGTGACGGCACCGGGCTTGGGCTGCCGCTGACCAAGGCCATGGTGGAAGCGAACCGGGCGCGGTTCAGCATCACCTCGACGCCCGGCGAAGGCACGCTGGTGGAAGTCGCCTTCCCATCGACCCGGGTGCTGGCCGAATAGCGCACTGCGGGAAAAAGAAAAGGCGTCCAACGGGACGCCTTAAGGATGGGATTGCTGTCACAACGGGGGCTTGAGCGAATCTGAACCTCAGGGGACGAGGAACGGGATTTCTCCCTCAAGTTACGTGCGACTATCGGCGCCGTCCCTTAACAAGTTCTTACCGGGCCGCCAAAAAATTTACGAATGTGTACCACTCGTGAAATCTAGGTAAATTCGGCCGACATTTTTCGTTAACCATGCCAGGGCAGTTCAGTCGGCGAGCTGCGGCAGATTGCGGAACAGTTCCAGCGCTTCCGGATTGGCCAGCGCCTCCTTGTTCTTGATGGCGCGGCCGTGGACGACGTCGCGCACCGCGAGCTCGGTGATCTTGCCCGATTTGGTGCGGGGAATGTCGGTGACCGCGACGATCTTGGCCGGCACATGGCGCGGGCTGGCGCCAGTGCGGATCTTGGCGCGGATGCGCTTTTCCAGATCCTCGTCGAGCTTCACGCCGGCGGCCAGCCGCACGAACAGCACGACGCGCACGTCATTGTCGAAATCCTGGCCGATGCACAGCGCCTCGAGGATCTCCGGCATCTGCTCGACCTGATTGTAGATCTCGGCCGTGCCGATCCTGACCCCGCCCGGATTGAGCGTCGCGTCGGAGCGGCCATGGATGATCATGCCGCCATGCGCCGTCCATTCGGCGAAATCGCCATGGCACCAGACATTGTCGAAGCGCTCGAAATAGGCGGCCCTGTATTTCTTGTCCTCCGGGTCGTTCCAGAAGCCGATCGGCATCGCCGGAAAGGCCTTGGCGCAGACCAGTTCGCCCTTTTCCTGCCTGACCGGCCTGCCGTCGTCGTTCCAGACATCGACGGCAAGGCCGAGCCCGGGCCCCTGGATCTCGCCGCTCCATACCGGCTCGATCGGCACGCCGAGCACGAAGCAGGAAACGATGTCGGTGCCGCCGGAGATCGAGGCCAGGTGCACATCCGTCTTGATGCCGTCGTAGACGAAGCGGAAATCCTCCGGCGACAACGGTGAACCGGTCGACGAGATGGTGCGCACGCTCGAGAGATCGTGCGTGCCGATCGGCTTGAGGCCGGCCTTACGCACGGAATCGATGAACTTCGCCGAGGTGCCGAAATAGGTCATCTTCTCGGCGTCGGCAAAATCGAACAGCGCATTGCCGTCCGGATAGAAGGGCGAGCCATCATAGAGCAGCAGGGTCGCGCCCGAGGCGAGGCCGGAGACCAGCCAGTTCCACATCATCCAGCCGCAGGTGGTGAAGTAGAACAGGCGGTCGCCATCGAGCAGGCCGGCATGAAGGCGCTGTTCCTTGACATGCTGGATCAGCGTGCCGCCGGCCGAATGGACGATGCACTTCGGAATGCCGGTCGTGCCGGAGGAGAACAGGATGTAGAGCGGGTGCGCGAACGGCAGCCGTTCGAAGCTTACGGGCTTCGCGACGAAGGACGACAAGGCCGCCTCCAGGGCGTCCGCCTTGTCGATGGTCGCGGCGACGTCGGCCGAGGTGCCGAGATAGTCGACGATCAGCACCTTGCGGACGCTCGCAAGCCTGGCCGCCACCGCCCTGACCTTGTCGGCGACTTCGATCGCCTTGCCGTTATACCAGTAACCGTCAGGCGCGATGAAGACCACCGGCTCGATCTGGCCGAAACGGTCGAGAACGCCCTGCTCGCCGAAATCCGGCGAACAGGACGACCAGACGGCGCCGATCGAAGCGGCGGCGAGCATGGCGGCGACGGTCTCCGGCATGTTGGGCATCATTGCCGCGATGCGGTCGCCCTTCTTCACCTTCAGCGACAGGAAGAGCTGCTGCAGGCGCGACGTCAGCGCATTGAGTTCGTTCCACGACAGCCGCCGCTCGACCTTGTCCTCGCCGCGAAAAACGATCGCATCGCCGGAGCCGGTTTTCTTCAGCAGGTTCTCGGCGAAGTTCAGCCTGGCGTCGGGAAAGAAGGCGGCGCCCGGCATCCTGTCGCCGTCGACCAGCACGCGTTCGCCCTTGTCGCCGACGACACCGCAAAAATCCCAGGCTAGGCCCCAGAACGCCTCGCGCTCGTCGATCGACCAGCGGTGGAGCTCGGCATAGGAGGAAAAGGCCGTACCCGTCTTGGCCGCCGCGGCCTTCATGAAGGCGGTCATGGGCGCCGCGTCGATCTGGTCTTGCGTCGGCGTCCACAAGGCGGTGTCGGCGGCCATGCTCGTTCCTCCCAAAAACGCGACGCGTTCGCGGCAGTTAAGCCCAACGCCGCGTACGTCGTTGTCCCAAAACCGGCGTGTAATTTCCGGCGACGGCCGGTGGCACCGCTTATGCATACCGCAGCGCAGCAGAGCAAGATTTTGTTCGGCCGGCGGCTTCAGATGTGCGCAAATGCCATCGCCGGGCCATAAAGACTTGAAATGCGTCGGCGCTGGGGTACATCCGTCGGACGATTTGTCGGCAATGGAAGCATATAGGGCGATATGCCATCATCTTTGATCCGGCGCGGAGCATGGGCGATCGGCTTTGCCGTGCTCGTCATCGCGCTGGTCGTCGCCGCGCTGCCGCTGATCGCCTCGACCCGCATCGTGCGCGACCGCATCGCCTGGGAAATGAGCGCCTGGAGCGGTTTCAGGGTTACTATCGATGGCTCGCCGCGCATCGAGGTCTGGCCCACCTTCCGCGCCATCCTGACCGACGTGACGCTTTCGCAATGGACCGAGACCGACGCGCCGCCGGTGATCGAGGCCGAACGGGTAGAGGTCGATCTTTCGGCCATGGCCGCCTTGCAAGGCGACGTCGTGTTCTCGACGGCGCGGCTGGTGCGGCCGACGATCAGGGTCCAGCGCACCGCCAGAGGCTTCTTCCTGCCGGCCATCCCGACCGGCGGCCGCATCACGCGCTCGATCGACACCGCGCGAGGCCTCGTCACCGCCAACCCGCAAAAGCCCGATCTCGGCAAATTGCCCTCGGACCCGTTCGGCACGGTGGAACTCAGGGACGGCCGCGTGGTGGCTTCGCTCGGCGGCAAGGACCAGGAAATCCTGAGCAGCCTGACCGGGCAGGCGAACTGGGCGGCGATGAACAGCAACGCGACGCTGACGGCGACCGGCATCTGGCGCGGCGAAAGCGTCGCCGTCGACTTCGCGTCGCCCAAGCCGCTGGTACTGTTCGCGGGGGGCGCTGCTCCGCTCACGCTCTCCGTCAAGGCGGCACCTGCTACCTTCTCCTTCGAAGGCGTAGCCTCGATGTCGGACAACGCCTATTTCGACGGCCAGGCGAAATTCGCCGCGCCCTCGCTGCGGCGCGCGCTGGAGTGGTCGCAGGCCGGCATCGCGCCCGGAGCCGCGATCGGCTCGGTCTCGGTCGCCAGCAAGGTGACGGCGGCCGCCGGCCGGGTGAAGTTCGAAAACACCACTGTGGCGCTCGACAACAATCCGGGGATGGGAGCGCTTGACTTCTCCTTCGGCGAAGCACTGCCGGTCATCTCCGGCACACTCGCCTTCGACACGCTCGACCTCCGATCGTTCCTCTCGGCCTTCACGCCGCTGGCGCCAACCGGCGAAGCGGGTCCCGGCGAGATCGACACCAGCTTCGCCGACAAGATCAATCTCGACCTCCGCGTGTCGGCGGCGCATGCCACGGCAGGACCGGTCCAGCTTGCCGACGTCGCCGCTACGGCGCAGGTCAAGAACGGACTTGCCGTCTTCGACATTTCCGACGCCTCTGCCTTCGGCGGCAACATCCAGAGCAGCCTGCGCTTCGACCGCAAGCTCGAAGGCACGCAGGTCGAGATCCGACTTCTCGCCTCCGACGTCGATGGCGGCGCCTTCGCCACGGCGGCAGGGATGACGAGACTGGTGCCTGTCGGGACGGCAACCGTCTCGGTCATCCTCAAGGGGCCGGGCAAATCCTGGAACTCCATCTTCGAAAACGCCGATGGCTCTGTCTCGGCAACCGTCGGGCCGGGCGCGCTCACCGGGCTCAACCTGCCGGCCTTCCTCAAGCGCACCGACCAGGGCGGCTTCTTCGCGCTCGACGACGTCGCCGACGGAACGCTGCCGATCGACGGGGCCGAGATCAAGGCGAGCATCTCCAAGGGTGTGGCGCGACTCGACAAGGCCGAAGCCAATTCGGCGAAATCCAAGATCTGGCTGTCCGGCATCGCCTCCTATGCCGGACGCGGGCTGGCGCTGTCCGGCGGCATCGTCCAGCCGGACCCGCCGGCCGCGCAGGCGAATGGCCAGCCGGCGCCGCCCAAGCAGTCGACCTTCTTCGTCGGCGGCACCTGGAGCACGCCGTTCATCTCGCCGATCAGCCGCGGCGTTTCCGGCGAATAATTTCGCGCTTGCCTGCCCTAGCCTCGCTGCGCGGCCTGCTCGTCGCGCTGGCGCTGGACCTCGCGGCGCTTGTTGGCGACCGAGGCGATGATGACGCCAACGGCGACGACCGCGATCAGGATGGTGCAGGCGGCGTTGATTTCCGGCGTCACGCCAAGGCGAACCTGGCTGTAGATCTTCATCGGCAGCGTCGTGGCGCCCGGCCCCGAGGTGAAGGAGGCGATGACCAAATCATCGAGCGACAGCGTGAAGGCCAGCATCCAGCCGGAGACGATCGCCGGCAGGATCACCGGCAGAGTGATGTGGAAGAAGGTTTTCACCGGCGGCGCGCCGAGATCCATCGCCGCCTCCTCCAGGGAGCGGTCGAACGAGACCAGGCGCGACTGCACGACGACGGCCACGAAGCACATGGTGAAGGTAATGTGGGCGAGCGTGACGGTAAGGAAGCCGCGGTCGAGGCCGACGGCGACGAAGAGCAGGAGCAGCGACAGGCCGGTGATGACTTCCGGCATGACAAGCGGCGCAAAGACCATGCCGGAAAACAGGATGCGTCCCCGGAAGCGTGTGTAGCGCGTCAAAGTGAGGGCGGCGAGCGTGCCAAGCACGGTGGCGACGGTGGCCGAAATGACGCCGACGCGCGCCGTCACCCAGGTCGCGTCCATCAGGCCCTGGTTGTGGAACAGCGAGACGTACCATTTGGTCGAGAAGCCGCCCCAGACGGTGACCAGCTTCGACTCGTTGAAGGAGAAGACGATGAGCAGCACGATCGGCAGATAGAGGAAGGCAAAGCCGAGCACGACCGAGGTGATGTTGAAGCGGCTCCAGGTGGTGTTCATCTGCCCTGCTCCTGCGCGCGCGCCTGGGCCCGCTGGAAGAGCATGATCGGAACGATCAGCAGCAGCAGCAGGATGACGGCAACCGCCGACGACAGCGGCCAGTCGCGGTTGCCGAAGAACTCGCTCCACAAGGTCTTGCCGATCATCAGTGTCTGCGAGCCGCCGAGCAGGTCGGGAATGACGAACTCGCCGACTGCCGGGATGAACACCAGCAGGCAGCCGGCGATGACGCCCGGCAGCGACAGCGGGAAGGTGATTTTCCAGAAGGCGCTGATCGGCGGACAGCCAAGGTCCTTGGCGGCCTCGATCAGCGAATGGTCCATCTTCTCCAGCGATGAATAGAGCGGCAGCACCATGAACGGCAGGTAGGAATAGACGATGCCGATGAAGATCGCCTTATAGGTGTTGAGGATGAGCAGCGGCTCGTGGATGATGCCGATGCCAAGCAGGAACTCATTGAGCAAGCCTTCCGGCTTGAGGATGCCGATCCAGGCATAGACGCGGATCAGGAACGAGGTCCAGAATGGCAGGATGACCAGCATCAGCAAGGTCGGCCGGATCGCCGCCGGCGCGCGCGCCATGCCGTAGGCGATGGGATAGCCGACGATCAGCGTCAGCACCGTCGAGATCGCGGCGATGATCAGACTGGTCACATAAGCATTGAAGTACAGCGAATCCTTGGTCAGCAAAGTGTAGTTGTCGATGCTGAGCTCTCTGAGCTGTCCGACAAAACCGAACCAGCCGCCGCTGAAATCAAGCACCGGCGTGTAGGGCGGCATCGCGATCGCCGTTTGCGACAGCGAGATCTTGAAGACGATGACGAACGGGATGAGGAAAAAGAACAGCAGCCAGAGATAGGGGACGATGATGACCAGGCGGCCGACGAAGGCCGAGCCCAGCCGGGCCAGCGGGGATTTGGCGGCATCGGCTGCCGACGGGGTTGTTGCGGCGGTCGCGGCGCTCGACATGATTGCCCCCTACCGCGTCAGCACGACGCCGGCGTCGGGCCGGAAGGAGACCCAGGCGCGGTCGTGCCAGGTCAGCGGGTCCTCGGTGATGCGCGAGGCGTTCAAGGCGCTCGCCCGCACCATCTGGCCGTCGTCGAGCCTGACGTGATAGACGGTCATGTCGCCGAGATAGGCGACGTCGTAGACTTCACCTTCGAGTGCGTTGACGGCATCGGCCGGCTTCTTCGACGAAACCTTGATCTTCTCCGGCCTTATGGCGAAGACGATGTCGGCGCCGGCGGCGGTATCGCCGCCATTCTCGACAACGATCTGGGCTCCGGTCAGCCCGGTGATGCGCGTCGTGTTCGCCGCCCGCTCGGCAACTTTGCCCTCGAACATGTTCACGTTGCCGACGAAATGCGCCACGAAGCGAGAGCTGGGGGCTTCATAGACTTCCGCCGGCGTCGCGACCTGCATGACCTCACCCTTGTCCATGATGGCAATGCGGTCGGCCATGGTCATCGCCTCTTCCTGGTCGTGGGTGACGACGACGAAGGTGAGGCCGAGTTCCTGCTGCAGGTCCATCAGTTCGAACTGCGTTTCCTCGCGCAGCTTCTTGTCCAGCGCGCCGAGCGGCTCGTCGAGCAGCAGAACCTTCGGGCGCTTGGCGACCGAGCGGGCGAGCGCGACACGCTGGCGCTGGCCGCCCGACAATTGGTGCGGCTTGCGCTTGGCGAACTGCTCGAGCTTGACCAGCTTCAGCATTTCGGCGACGCGCTTTTCGATGTCAGGGGCGGGCATGCCCTCCTGCTTGAGGCCGAAGGCGATGTTCTTCTCCACCGTCATATGCGGAAACAGCGCATAGGACTGAAACATCATGTTGACCGGCCGCCGGTAGGGCGGGATGCCGCGCAGGTCCTGGCCGTCGAGCAGGATACGCCCGGCGGTCGGCTCCTCGAAGCCGGCAAGCATCCTGAGCAGCGTCGACTTTCCACAGCCGGATGCGCCGAGCAGCGCGAAGAACTCGCGCTCGAAGATGGTCAGCGACAGGTTGTTGACGGCGGTGAAGTCACCGAACTTCTTGGTGACATTGTCGAATTGGATATAGGGCTTGGCGTTCGGATCATTCCATGGCGTGAAGTCCCTGCGGATGCTGCCAAGCGATTTCATTTCCCCACTCCGTCCTGTTTTTCGTCCCCAGGAGTGGTTCAGCTCTTGATAGAACCGTCGAACCGCTCCGGATATTTCCCACGCAATTCCAGAGGGAAAACCGCTACGCGCTTTTTCCTGGAATTGCTCTTCTGTTCCTGCGCAATTCCGGACGGAAAACCGCTTCGCACTTTTCCTGGAATTGCTCTTCTGTTCCTACGCAATTCCGGACGGAAAACCGCTTCGCACTTTTCCTGGAATTGCTCTTCTGTTCCTACGCAATTCCGGACGGAAAACCGCTTCGCACTTTTCCTGGAATTGCTCTTCTGTTCCTACGCAATTCCGGACGGAAAACCGCTTCGCACTTTTCCTGGAATTGCTTTTAAGCAAAGCGACCCCGGCAGCCAGGCGCCGGGGTCGTGCCGATCGCCTACTGGCCGGTGACGATCTTGGTCCAGGTCCGCGTGATGACGCGCTGGGTTTTGGGATCGTATGGCTGGACGGTGTACAGCTTCTGCAAGGTCGCGGCGTCCGGATAGATCGCCGGATCGTCGAGGATCGCCTTGTCGACGAATTGCTGCGAGGCTTTGTTGCCGTTGGCGTACAGCACATAGTTGGACGATTTGGCGATCACTTCCGGCTTCATCATGTAGTTGAGGAACTCATGCGCCTCGGCGACATGCGGCGCATCGGCCGGGATCGCCATCTGATCGAACCACATCTGGGCGCCTTCCTTCGGCACCGAATAGCCGATCTCGACGCCCTGCTTGGCCTCGACGGCGCGGTTGCGCGCCTGGAAGACGTCGCCCGACCAGCCGACAGCCAGGCAGATGTCGCCGTTGGCGAGCGCGTTGATGTATTCGGACGAGTGGAACTTGCGGATATAGGGCCGGACTTTCAGGAGTGTCTCCTCGGCCTTGGCGATGTCATCGGGCGAGGTGCTGTTCGGGTCGAGGCCGAGATATTTCAGCGCCGCCGGGATGATGTCGGCGGGCGAATCCAGCACATAGACGCCGCAATCCTTCAGCTTGGCCAGCGTATCCGGATTGAAGAACGTATCCCAGCTGTCGATCTTGTCGGTGCCAAGGGCCGCCTGCACCTTCTTGATGTTGTAGCCGATGCCGACGGTGCCCCACATGTAGTTGATCGAATACTCATTGCCGGGATCGTATTTGGCGGTGCGCTCCTGAACGGTGTCCCACATGTTCGACAGGTTCGGCAGCTTCGACCTGTCGAGCTTCTGGAAAACGCCGGCCTGGATCTGGCGGGCGAGGAAATTGCCGCTGGGTACGACGACGTCATAGCCGCTGCCGCCGGCCAAAAGCTTGGTTTCGAGGATCTCGTTGGAATCGAACGTGTCGTAGACGACCTTGATGCCGGTTTCCTTGGTGAAATCGTCGATGATCGAACTGTCGATGTAGTCGGACCAGTTGAAGACGTTGACGACGCGGTCCTCGGCGTGGCCGCCGATGGTGAAAAGCGTCAGGAATGCCGAGGTCGCCGAAAGCCAGAGCGCTTTGCGGGTCATGCTGTTCTCCTTTGGTGAGTGTTCCGTCGCCAATCCGTCGCGGCCTCCGCGCGGCTGGGCATTTGCTTCAGATTATTGAGCTTTCTGGAGAGCGACAAGCGCGAACGGCCGGCTGCGCGGCGGTCCGACATGAGGCCGATGAAAGCTTTGGGCCGTTGCCGTGGCCTGGGGGATGTGCCGACGTCGTCAGAGGCTTTCGCCATGGCGCGGGCAGGGATATGACGATGTGGTCCGGTTCCGATTGGACCGGCATTGAGACTTGGCAAGATACGCCTGTCTTGTTGTTGCCGTGCCCTTAGCCTGCCCGCCCGGCAACGACGTTGTCAATGGCCCATCTCGCGCTTTGGCGCATCCGCTGCGTTAATTGGGGGATGGCAGTCCGGTGACGCCAGGGCGCTGGGGGCGCGGCTGCCGCTTGAACTCGAGCCCGATATGGACGAGCAGCGCCGTGACGACGACCGCACCACCGACGATGGTGCGCACAGACGGCACTTCCGAATGCACGAGCCAGACCCAGATCGGGCCAAGGATCGGCTCGAACGTGCCGAGCAGCGCCGCTATCGCCGCCGGGACGAGGCGGGCGCCGGTAGCGAAGAAGGCGAGGCCGACGCCGAGGTTGAGGACGCCGAAGGCGAACAGGAAGCCCATGTCGCGGCCGGAAACGGCAAATTCCGAGGCCTGGGAGGCCGCGAACGCGCCGGCGAGCAGCGCGCCGAGGCAGTTGGCCGGCGTCATGCGCACATGGGCGAAGCGGCGGGTGATCACCGTGGCGACCGAAAACATGCAGGCGATCAGCAACGCCAGGCTGTCGCCGACGGGAGACACGGTGCCGTCGAGCGATTCAGAGACCATGATGGCGACGCCGGCGATGACGGCGGCGATCGCCACCCAGGTCGCCGCCGCCACCCGCTCGCGAAACAGCACCCAGGCAAGCAGCGCGGCAAGCAGCGGCACGCCGGCCTGCATCAAGAGGATGTTGGCGACGGTGGTGTAGGAAAGCGCAACGATGAACGAGGTCGACGCGGTGGCGAAACAGATCGCGACGGCAAGGCCGGGCAGGCCCATGCCACGAAACAGTTTCAGCGTGCCTCGCCAGCCGTCGCGCCAAGCCATGAAGCAGAGCAGGAAGGCCACCGCCCAGAGCGAGCGCCAGAATACAATCGTCCAGTTGTCGGTAATGTCGATGAAGCGGGCGATGGTGCCGCCAAAGCTCCACATCAGCGCCGACAGGAACACCAGCAGCATGCCAAGGCGCTCGTCGCCAGGCGAGATGGCCGGGCGCGGCGGGACGGCTGGCGAAGCGTGCGATACGGCGTCGGTCATGGTTGCGACTGTCGGCGATTTCAGGGCGGCACGATGCGCGATGGGCGACAGAACCGCGCTGCATTCGCCTAACGCATCGGCGGCTGCAAGGCGTGATCCAGCCGCGCGTTCCGTTTGGCGCACTGGCGCATTAGCTCGACCAACGCGTCCAGCCCCGGCCGATACCTCCGGTTAAGAGGAGGCGTCCCGGTTGCGCCGAATGAGCCGCCAGAGGCCGACCAGGGGGACCAGCAAAATCACACCGAATTTCTTCAGCGCAATCAGCGCCACCGCCAGCAGTCCGGCCTTGGCCGCCAGCTTGCCCGCGATAAGGCCACCGATGCCCACAGCGGCGACGGTGTCGAAGCCTGGCCTGAAATCGACATACTTCTTGCCCGGGCTGAAGGTTGCGAGGCCAAGGACCTCGTCCAGGCTCTGCCTGATCTCGGGCAGTTGCTCCACCGTGGCGATGTAGCTCATCACGAAGACCCCCTCCCGGCCGAGAAAGCGCACATCGTAGTTGAGCGTGTGGACGGCATCGGTTCCGAACTGCAGCTCCTTGGCCCAGTGCAGACGTTTGTTGACGGCATCGTAGACGGGCGGCGAGGCCCAGCCGATCAAGGTGACGGGCTGAAATCCGTCCTTCACCCTTTGATCGTTGCTGGACAGGGTGTCCTCCTGCATGCTGCGCAACAATTCAGCGTAGTCGATCGACGCGGCGTCGCTGTCATCGACATAGCCGATCTTTTCCCAGCGCAACTCAATGCCCCAATTGTTCTCGGCGATGGGATCATGGCTGGTCGGAAAAATCATACCGACGGAGTCGGCACCGGCATCTGGCGGATTGCCCCAAGCCTCGGTCAGGACGGAGGCGGCATCCTTCTTGTCCAGGAAGTAGAACTTACCCTTGAGATCGAGGTGCACGCCTTCGGCAAGATCTATCGCACCGGTCCTGGGCTCGATCTTGTCAAGGAATGCCTTGCCGGCATCATTGTACTCTTGGTACGATTTGAAGAATTCCGAGGATTTCTCCGCAAATGCGGATGAGGCTGAAAGGGCAAGCGTCAGCCCAAGCCAAAAAACTTTCCTGTTCATCGCCGACCCCCAGTCTTGCGCAATTCGTTTTTGATATCGCGGCGCTAATGCTTAATCAATATTGCCGACGGAAAGATTGCGTGGAGAACCCTCAATGGCTTGCTGTTGCAAAGGAGGATGGGCCTCCCGGGCCGACCAGCACAATCGACGTCACTGGAAATCGAAGGCGCTCAAGCCGGTCACCATCTCGTCCAGGCCAAGCGGCCGCGTCACCGGCGGCTCGGCGCGCGCCAGGCAACCGATGCGTTCGCAGAGCCGGCAGGCGGGTCCCACCGGCGTGGCGACGGCGACGCCCTGCCCCGACTTGCCGCTCGCCGTTCCCGGAAGGGCGCCGCCATAGACGATCTCGTCACGAAAGCCGATATCGCAGCCGATGAGCAGCGCCGTGCGGCGCGGCCGCTCCGAGAACGCGCCCTGTGGCCCTTCCAGCGTGCGGGCAATGCAGAGGAATTCGGCGCCGTCAGGCATTTCCACCGCCTCCACCAGGATCTGGCCGGGCTGGGTGAAGGCGGCATGGACCGGCAGCTTCGGACAGCCGCCGCCGAAGCGGCTCTGCGGAAAGCCCTGGCTGCCCGCCTTGCGGAAGCGGTTGCCGGCATTGTCGACCTCAAGCATGAAGAACGGCACACCGGAGGCGCCGGGACGCTGCAGCATGGTCAGGCGGTTGGCCGCCTGCTCGAAGGACACGCCGAAGCGCGAACGCAGCACGTCGATATCGTAACGGGCACGCAGCGCGGCGGCATGGAAGGCCTGATAGGGCATCATCAGGGCATGCGCCGCGTAGCGGCCGAGCTCGAAGCGGGCGAGCCGGCGGGCCTCGTCCGTGGTCAGCTTCAGCGCCTGGATCTCTCCAGCTACCGCGACCGTCATGCGGATCAGCGAGGCTTCCATCGCCACTTCGCGCAATTGGTCGAAGGGCGACAGCCGCTCGGACAGGAACAGGCGTTGCGAGTGGCGATCGTAGCGGCGGCGCCAGTTCGGCATGGTGGCGACGGGCAGCACCTTGACGACGATGCCGTATTCGCGCCTAAGCCAGGCTTTCAGCGCGCCGAACAGGTCGTCGCCGGGGTCAAGCAGCGCGGTGAAGGCCTCGGCCTCCTCCTCCAGCGCGGCGAAATGGTTCGGCCGGCGCTCGAATATCTCATGCACCTCATCGACCGGCAGGCGGGCGCCGGACAGCGCGGTGGCGCGGCCCTCGCGCGCCAGGAGCTCGTTGAGATCGGAAAGCCGCTCGGCCTGCTCGCGATAGGCGCGGAACAGTTTCACCATCGCGGCGGATGCGTTGGGGGCCGCTTCGGCGAGCTCGATCAGCTCCTGGTCGCCCGGCAGTTCGGCCGCCAGCAGCGGGTCGCCGAACACTTCCTTGAGCGCCGAAATCGACCCCTTCGCCTCGCCCTGCAATTCATGCGGATCGACCTTGTAGACCGAGGCCAGCCTGAGGATCAGTTGCACCGTCAGCGGCCGCTGGTTGCGCTCGATCAGATTGAGATAGGACGGCGAGATGCCTAACCCTTCGGCCATCGCCGTCTGGGTCAGGCCCTTGGCATTGCGGATGCGGCGGATGCGCGGCCCGGCAAAAATCTTCTGGTCAGCCACTCAAATCCATCCTTGACAGGAATTTACACGATCTGGCCGCAGAGGCCTGCGCGCAACCTTTTACAATCGTGACAAATTTACAGAGCTTACCAGTCAAGCGCAACACTAATTTTCCCTTATTTTTCGGCCAAAAGCTCGGTTTTACTCGCGTGTTTCGCAGGGCGATGTAAATGATGTCACACACCAACGGCGCACAACTCCCATGACGCGACGTTTCCAAGAACCGACCTCGAATGAACTGGAGTATCCAATGACCGATTTTTACAACCTCGTCCCATCCGCGCCCGAAGGTCGCTTCGATGGTATCGAGCGGCCCTATTCGCCCGAGGATGTGAAGCGGCTGCGCGGCTCGGTCCAGATTCGCCAGAGCCTTGCCGAAATGGGCGCCAACCGGCTGTGGAAACTCATCCACGAGGAGGACTTCGTCAACGCCCTCGGCGCCATGTCCGGCAACCAGGCCATGCAGCAGGTCAGAGCCGGGCTGAAGGCGATCTATCTGTCAGGCTGGCAGGTCGCGGCCGATGCCAACACCGCGTCCGCCATGTATCCCGACCAGTCGCTCTACCCCGCCAATGCGGCGCCGGAGCTGGTCAAGCGCATCAACCGCACCTTGCAGCGCGCCGACCAGATCGAGACATCCGAAGGCAAGGGGCTTTCGGTCGAGACCTGGTTCGCGCCAATCGTCGCCGACGCCGAGGCCGGCTTCGGCGGACCGCTCAACGCCTTCGAGATAATGAAGGCCTTCATCGAGGCGGGTGCGGCCGGCGTCCACTACGAGGACCAGCTGGCGTCGGAAAAGAAGTGCGGCCATCTCGGCGGCAAGGTCCTGATCCCGACGGCGGCGCATATCCGCAACCTCAATGCGGCCCGCCTCGCGGCCGACGTAATGGGCACGCCGACGCTGGTCGTGGCACGCACCGACGCGGAGGCGGCGAAGCTTTTGACGTCGGATATCGACGAGCGCGACCAGCCCTTCGTCGACTATGATGCCGGCCGCACGGTCGAGGGCTTTTACCAGGTCAGGAACGGCATCGAGCCCTGCATAGCGCGCGCCATTGCCTATGCGCCGCATGCGGACCTCATCTGGTGCGAGACCTCGAAGCCCGATCTGGCGCAGGCCAAGAAGTTCGCCGAGGGTGTGCGCAGGCATCATCCGGGCAAGCTGCTCGCCTACAACTGCTCGCCGTCGTTCAACTGGAAGAAGAACCTCGACGACGCGACGATCGCCAAGTTCCAGCGGGAACTCGGCGCCATGGGCTACAAGTTCCAGTTCATCACGCTGGCCGGCTTCCACCAGCTCAACTTCGGCATGTTCGAGCTGGCCCGTGGCTACAAGGCGAGGCAGATGGCGGCCTATTCGGAACTGCAGGAGGCTGAATTCGCGGCCGAGGTCCATGGCTACACCGCGACCAAGCACCAGCGCGAGGTCGGCACCGGCTATTTCGACGCGGTCTCGATGGCGATCACCGGCGGTCAGTCGTCGACCACCGCCATGCATGAATCGACCGAGCACGCCCAGTTCAAGCCGGCAGCCGAGTGAGCTGCCACAGAAGACGACCAACAGAGGAAACGCCCGAGAGGGCATAGGACACAAGGAGAAGACCAATGGCATCGATAAGCCGCGTCAAGGAAAGGGCGGAAGAGCAGTCCTCGGCCATGAGCGTCGACCAGCAGGCGACCATCCGCATGCTGGCCAATGACCTGCACAGGCTCAACCAGTCGGTGATGAAGGCGGTCGAGGCGGGCGTCTCGGTGGAGCTCGTGCGCTCGGCAAGGCATCATGGCGGCGACGGCAATTGGGGCGACCTCCTGATCCCGGTGATCGTCACCCAGCAAAACCACGGCTGACCACGTTCCACGGTGGCGCATTCGCCGAATTCTGTCTCGCCCGCGCGGTAACGCGCGGGCGACTTTCGTTTTGCAAAGCCCGGCTCCGACTGCCAGGAATAAACCTGGCACTAAATTTTAGCTTTTCTTGCGATATTCTGGAAATTAGCCATTTCAGCTTGACACCAGCGGCGATCTCACGCCAATTGTCCCTCAAGTTTCAACCCTGCATTGAAACAGAGATGAGTGCCCGCCCGCACATGAGCCCCAGCAATCGCGAGACCAGGACTGAAAGACATCTGAATCCGGAGGGCCGTGGCGGCGGCGCCGAGATGCTGACCGATTTCTCTCAGGTGCTCGTCATCGGAAAGTCGCCGATAAACAGGGTCGTGGTGTCGAAAATCGTCGAGAAATCAGGGCTGAAGCCGATTTCCGAATCGCCCGATACGGCGGCGAAAGCCTTGCGCTGCCTCATTCCCGGCGCGATCGTGCTCGACGGCGGCGCCGACAACAAGGACTGCGACGCGTTGATCTCCGGAATAGATGCGCTCAGGCGGATTTCGGGCAAGGCATTGCCCTCGGTGATCCTGCTTTCAACCAAGACTGGCACACCGGAGAGCCTGGGTCTCTCGAGTGTGATCGATGTCGTGATCGCCAAACCGATCACTCCCGAGAGGCTGCAACCGGTGATCGACCGCCTGATCGGGTCAGGGCGCGGCTAGCAGAAACCGGATCCGCCGTTCCAGCGCTGGGGCACAAGTCAGCCGCTAGAAACGATGCTTTCAATCAACCTTGGCAGTTCGCCAAGATCGGCGATCTGGCGAAAACGCGGCGCGGCCCTCGGCGGCTCGACATGTTCGAGCACCCAGGTCAACTCGTGCGGCACGTGCACGCCCCAGCCGCCGGCGTCGATGGCCGGAACGACATCGGATTTGAGCGAGTTGCCGACCATCATGCTTTTCTCGGGCCCGTCGCCATGGCGGCTGAAGATTCGGGCATAGGTGGTCGCGCTCTTGTCGCTGACGATCTCGACGGCGTCGAACAGATCGCCGAGGCCTGATTGCGCCAGCTTGCGTTCCTGGTCGAAAAGGTCACCCTTGGTGATCAGCACCAGGCGATAGGAACCGGCCAGCTTCTCCACCGTCTCGCGCGCATGGGCCAGCGGCTCGATCGGATGGCTGAGCATCTCGCGGCCGGCGGCAAGGATTTCGGCGACCACCGATCCCGGCACACGGCCGCCGCTGATCTCGATCGCGGTTTCGATCATCGACAGGGTGAAGCCCTTGATGCCGAAGCCGTAGACGGCAAGGTTGCGCCTTTCCGCTTCGAGTAGCCGCGCCGAAATATGCTCCGCCTCGCCATGCTCGGCCAACAGTCCTGCGAAGCGCTTCTCGGTCAGGCGGAAGAACTGCTCGTTCTGCCACAGCGTGTCGTCGGCATCGAAGCCGATCGTCGTCAGTTCATGGCCGGCCATGGCTGTCCTGCGTCGGGGTCCAAGGTAATCGCATTTCGCGAGGCGTCGAACCTAAGCCCGCCACGGCGAATTTCAACCGCGGCAGCAACCGCACAGGGGTTCCCCTTCCCTTCCATCGCCGGCCACGGCTATACTTCACCATCTGCAACGCAATCTGGTGATTGATGCCGCCTGAAAAAAAGGAAGTCCGTCCGTCTAGCCGCGGAGGGCGTACCCGCACGCCTGCCTTCTTGAAGAACCAACGCGGCGTGAAGAGCTGGAAGGAGGCCAGCGCCTGGCTGGAATGGCGCGGCATCGAGGACATCGAATGCATCACGCCTGACCAGGCCGGCGTTGCCCGCGGCAAGATGATGCCGTCGAAGAAATTCACCTCCAACACCTCGCTGGCGCTGCCCTCGGCGGTGTTCATGACAACGATTTCCGGCGGTTATCCCGAGGACGGCAACGGTTTCCACTATCCGGAGGATGACGGCGATCTCAAGTTGATGCCGGACCTTTCGACGCTGACCGTGGTGCCGTGGGAAGAGGACCCGACGGCGGCGGTGATCTGCGACCTCGTCCATCAGGATGGCCGCTCGGTCGAGTTCACGCCGCGCAACGTGTTGAAGCGCGTGCTCGCGGCTTACGCCGATCGCGGGCTGAGGCCAGTTGTGGCGCCCGAGATCGAATTCTACCTGGTGCGCAAGAATCCCGACCCGGACTATCCGCTGACGCCGCCGGTCGGGCGCTCGGGACGGCCGATCGGCGGCGGCGCCGGCTATTCGATCGCCGGCGTCAACGAGTTCGACGAGCTGATCGACGACATCTACCATTTTTCCGAAGGGCAAGGCCTGGAGATCGACACGCTGATCCACGAGGAGGGCGCCGGCCAGCTCGAGATCAATTTGCGCCACGGCGATCCGATCGAGCTCGCCGACCAGGTGTTCATGTTCAAGCGCACCATCCGCGAGGCGGCGCTGAAGCACGAGATTTACGCCACCTTCATGGCCAAGCCCATCCAGGGCCAGCCCGGATCGGCCATGCACATCCACCAATCGATCGTCGACAGGAAGACCGGGAGGAACGTGTTCTCGGCCGAGGACGGCTCGGAGACGGAGGATTTCTTCCACTTCATTGGCGGCATGCAGAAGCATGTGCCGAACGCGCTGGTGATGTTCGCGCCCTATGTCAATTCCTACCGGCGGCTGACGCAGGCGGCATCGGCACCGGTCAACAACAAATGGGGCTACGATAACCGCACCACGGCCTTCCGCGTGCCGCGTTCGGATCCGGCGGCGCGGCGTGTCGAAAACCGCATTCCGTCCTCGGACGCAAACCCCTACCTGGCGCTGGCGGCATCGCTCGCCTGCGGCCTGGTCGGCATGATCAACAAGGTCAAGGCCGAGCCTCCGGTGCTGACCACCGCCAACGCCGATGAGATCGACCTGCCGCGCAGCCTGCTCGAAGCCGTCGACCTGTTCGAAGGCGACGAGGAACTCTGCGCGATCCTCGGCAAGTCGTTCACCGCCACCTATGCGGCGATCAAGCGGGCTGAGTTCGAGACCTTCATGGAAGTGATCAGCCCGTGGGAGCGGGAGTATTTGTTGCTGAATGTTTAGGGGAGTAGGGGTGTAGGGGTGTAGGGGAAATGACCGAGAAAACAGGCTCCTACAAGGAGCTGATCGTCTGGCAGCAAGCGATGGATCTTGCGGTGGCGGTTATGGGGCGACGAAATCCCGGCCCAAGGAGGAGCTCTATGGATTAACCAGCCAAGTGCGCCGAGCCGCCGCCTCGATACCAGCCAACATCGCGGAAGGCCATGGTAGAGAAATCCGGGGGTCCTATCAGCAATTTTTGCGTATCGCTCAAGGCTCACTGAAGGAATTGGAGACACAGATCCTGATAGCCGAGCGTACCGGCATCGCGCCGAAAGTGACGGCGATTTCATTGCTGGAGGGGACCGAAAGTGTGGGGAAGCTTCTCCGCCTTCTGATCCGCAAACTCTCGGCCGACTAGCTTACCTATTCCCCTATTCCCCTATTCCCCTATTCCCCTATCCCCTTATTCCCCTACTCAATCATGCCTTACCAATCACCGATCTCTCCTGGCCGCTCCTGGTACGAAGACACCGCGGGACCTAGACCCGAACACCCAGCCCTTGACGGCGACCGCCAATGCGATGTCGTCATCGTCGGCGGCGGCTTCACCGGCCTGTCGGCGGCGGCGCATCTGGCAAAGGCCGGCAGCAATGTCGTGCTCGCCGAGGCGCATCGGTTTGGCGACGGCGCTTCCGGGCGTAATGGCGGTCAGCTCGGCACCGGTCAGCGCGCCTGGGCCGAGGAGCTGGAGGCGGAATACGGCCTTTCCCGCGCCAAGGCGCTGTTCGACCTCGCCGAGGAGGCCAAGGCGCACCTGCTCGAATTCGCGGCCGTCAACAGGATCGAGATCGACTACATGCCGGGCCAGCTGTCGGTGGCGCACAAGCAGCGCTATGTCGACGACTACAAGGCGCATGCCGAGATCATGGCAAGCCGCTTCGGTTACCCGCACATTTCCTTCATGGACGAGAAGGAGGCGGCCGAGCGGCTGGGCTCGACGCGCTATTTCGGCGGCACGCGCGACACCGGCACTGGCCATATCCACCCGTTGAAGCTGGTGATCGGCACGGCGAAAGCAGCGGCCGAGGCCGGCGCGCAGCTGTTCGAGCGGACACCTGCGACCGGCATCGTCTCCAGCGGCGGCAAGGTGAGGGTCACGACGCCGAAAGGCACGATCACCGCCGACAAATGCCTAATTGGCGTCAATGCCTATGGCGGCACGCCCGAGCCGGTGAGCGCCGCGCACATCATGCCGATCGGCTCCTTCATCGGCGCGACAGTGCCGCTCGGATCGGAAACCACGGTGTTGCCGGGCGGCGAGTCGGTCGACGATTCCCGCTTCGTCGTGCGCTACTTCCGCAAGTCGAAAGACGGCCGGCTTTTGTTCGGCGGGCGCGAGGTCTATGCGGTCAACGATCCGAAGGACATCCACATCCATATCCGCCGGCAGATCGCGGAACTCTATCCGGAGTTGAAGGATGTCGAGATCACGCATGGCTGGGGCGGCTATGTCGGCATCACAGTGCCGCGCAAGCCATTCGTGCGCGAAGTGATGCCCAATGTCATCTCGGTCGGCGGCTATTCCGGCCACGGCGTCATGCTGTCGAACTTCTTCGGCAAGCTCTATGCCGAGACCGTGCTCGGCAACCGCGACCGGCTGAAGCTGATCGAGGATCTAAAGATCCCGCCCTTCCCCGGCGGCCGGCGTTTTCGTGCGCCCTTGCTGTTCCTGGCGCTCAGTTGGTTCGCCCTGCGCGACAGGATCTGACGCTGGGGAAGCACGGCCTGGAACGGAACTTCCGGCCTATCCGCCTGATTCCATTCGGCTGTTCGTGCCGCTGCGACATGTTGCAGAATCCTTAACAAGGGTGCAGAATTCGTTCCAAGGGCGCACTGATGCCACAATCACCGGCAAAAGATGCGGGTTCTGGGCTGTAAGACGGGGACTTTCGCGGGCCCGCCCGCTTGTGTTTTTGGGACCGATGCCGATCACCGCCGGACCTCCGGCACCGATCGAAAGAACGTCGGCCCACCTATTGGAGGTGGTTAGAGTGAACGAGCCCTTCAGTTTCGGCGCGCCGGAACGACGGCGCTTTGCAATGCAGTTTGGCTATGACATGCGGCCGTCGTTCTGGCAGGGCGTGCGGTCGAACTCGCATCTGGTGATTGCCGCCGTCGGCACCGCCGCGCTGCTTGGCGTGGCGGGGATTGCGCTGTGGCTGGCGCTGCCGGGCAGCGACCGGCAAGCGATCGCAAGCCCGGCGCAAAGCGTCCCGACAATCCCGGTCAGGACAACCAAGATCGCGCCCGCCAGCGCGAACGCGACGACGATGGCCACCGCGCCGCAGGCGGCGCGCAAGGCCGACGCGGTGTCGCCCGTGGTGGCCGCCAAGGAAGCCAAGATACCGGCGCTGGCGTCCAACGACCCGCGCTGGACCGCAACAGACACCAAGACCGCGTCCAGCGACCCCGCGCCTGCTCCATCCGATCAGACGGCAAGCCGACAGGCCGAAGAGACCGCCCAGTCATCCGACACGGCATTCGCCGAGCCGGCGGCTCAATCCGACGCAGCCGCATCGCTGTCCAAGGTGGCGGCGCCCGACGCGGCGCCGGCAAAGGACGATCCCGATGGCGCCAAGACCGCCGCCATTCCCGCGCCGGACCCGCAGACGCCGGAAGCGCAGGCATCCGCAGGCGACGATGGCAAGGCAAAGACCCAGCAGGTCAGTGCGGCCAGCACCGGACGTATTCTACGGGCCGTCACCATGCGGGCCGGCCCGAAACAGAAAGCGGCCGCGATGATCACCGTGCCCGCCAAGACCTCGGTGCAAGTCATAAGCTGCAAGAAGTGGTGCCAGATCGTCTATAATGGCAAGCGCGGCTGGATCTACAAGACCTACATCAAGACCGGCGCCTGAGAGCTTCATCGCCGCCGGTCAGCCACAGCAGCCGCCGAAGCCACTGCCATAGTCGGGCTCGCCTGCGTTTTCTGACATGGGCGCGATGTTCCTCGAACGGCACTTCGAACAGGCCGCATCCCTGGCATCAGACCTTTTTCCGCAAACCGGGACCCAGCATTTGACGTCGTGGGTCCAGGCGAGCGCGATCCTCTCCAGGTGAAGGTTGGACGAGCTCTTTAGCAGGATCAATTCGCCCGGTACTGCCGTTCGCTTGATGTGGTCGGAGACTTGCTTGAGCGTTCGCAATTCGACGAACCGGCCGCCGTCGCGGTCGGCCTGGTCGGCGCCCGAGCGATGCGCATTGTCGCCGACATAGATAATCTGGCCAACGACCTCGCGCGCGGCGTTGTAGGCGTCACGGTACTTTCTGGTCGAACCCGCATAATCCGAAATCTGGCCGAGAACGATGCGTTTTCCAGCAACCTTGGCCTTGGCCACCATGTCGATGGCGAGGTTGATCGAATGCCAGGGAGCCTTGGCGGTGTCGACCAGGAAGTGCGGACCGCCATCGGTGACGAGCACCTGGCAGCGATTGATCAAGGGCTGGAACGTCGCCACGCGCGCCGCGACTTTTTCCGGCGGCACCCCAAGCTCCAGCGCGGTGGCGACAGCCGCCGCCGTCGGCAGCCATAGGTACTCGGCCGGAAACAGCGTCTGCAGGTCGAGCGCGCCGCCACGCCAGCGGATCCTGAGGCTCAGGGTTTCGGGATAAGCGGCCTGCGTGTCGGTGACACGATAGTCCGCATCTTCCGCCCGGCCGAAAGTGACGACGCGATGCCTGGTGCCCGAAGCCATGCCGAGCACATGCGGATCGTCGGCGTTGAGCACGGCAAGACCGCCGGGCGGCAGCGCGTCGACCAGGGCGCGCTTTTCCAGGGCGACGTTCTCCAGAGTCCTGAAACTGGCGAAATGTTCGAGGCGGACCATGGTGACGACCGCGACATGCGGCTGGAGCAGTTCCGCCATCGGCCTGATGGTGTCGACGCCATAGGCGCCTGCTTCGAACACGACATAGTCGACCTCGCCCGCTTTCCACATGCGCTTGTAGAGCGTGCTGGCCAGCGCATCGATGGCGTTGGCGAGAACCTGCGTGTAGACCGGGCGATGGCTGGCCAATATATGCCCGAGCAACGCCGCCGCGGTCGACTTGCCGGAACTGCCGGTGACGCCGATGAAGGTCGCCGCGCTTTTCGAACGGGCGCGCCATGCCCTGTAGATCTTGTGGCGGTGCCACAGGCTCTTGCGAATTTTGCGCAATCGGGCTTTCATCGCATGGCCACCCTGCCCCCTCGACAAGCCTTATGCCGTTCCCGGGCGGCTCGTCAAATCCTGGCCGCGCCTACCGCAGGCGTTCAGATGCAGCGGCCGCCATCGACCTCCAGCGCCACGCCGGTGATGAAGGCGGCCTCGTCGGAGGCGAGCCAAAGTGCGGCATTGGCGATGTCAAGCGGCGTCGACAGGCGGCCGAGCGGGATTGAGGCGCGGAACCTCTCGCGGATCTCCGGCGTGTCGGCGCCCATGAATTTCTCCAGCATGCCGGTCTCGCCGGCGACCGGGCAGAGGCAGTTGACGCGGATGTTTTTCGGCGCCAGTTCGACCGCCATCGACTTGGTGGCGGTGATCGCCCAGCCTTTCGAGGCATTGTACCAGGTGAGGCCGGGCCTTGGCCTCAGCCCGGCGGTAGAGGCGGTGGTCAGGATGACGCCGCCGCCCTGGCGCTCCATGATCGGCACCACCGCGCGCGCCGCGTGGTAGATTGCCTTCATGTTGACGGCGGTGATCAGATCGAAGGTCGCTTCGTCGACGTCAAGCAAGTCGCCATTGCGGTGCGTATAGCCGGCATTGTTGACCATGATGTCGATGCGGCCGAAGGCGCTTTTGGCGGCGTAGATCATCTCATCGAATTCGGAGCGCTGCGAGACGTCGGTCTGCGTCCAGATCGCGTTGTCGCCGATCTCGCCGGCCACGCGTTCGGCGCCCCGGGCGTTGAGGTCGGCGACGACGACCCTGGCGCCCTCCTCGGCAAAGCGCCTGGCCATGCCCTCGCCGAAGCCGGACGCGGCGCCGGTGATGATGGCGACCTTGTTTTCCAGACGCATGGTTTTCCCGCCCATTGAGGTCTTCCCGGATTTTCGGAGGCCGCCGCTCGGCTGCCCTGCGAGGACTCCCGCAGCGGCATGCCGCGACGGATTTCTTCCTTAGCTTTCGTCACATTCGCGTTCTATGTTGCAGCCGCGAACGCTGCCGGAAGCCTCGCTTGCCGACAAGCCCCCGGGTAGCGTCAGTGTCAAGGCCACACATGAGACCCAATCGACATCCAGCGATTTGTCCTTACCTGTGACACCATGGCACTGGTAAATTTAAATCGATTAGAATATATCAGCCCCGCACCTGAGCGCGGCGTCTAAAGCGGACAGACCATGACCAGCCAGATCATCCCCGTCGATCCTTTCGACTTCATCATTTTCGGCGGCACCGGCGACCTGTCGGAACGCAAGCTTCTGCCCTCGCTCTATCATCGCCAGCGCGACCATCAGTTTTCCGAACCGACCAGGATCATCGGCACGTCGCGCTCCAAGATGACCGACGCCGAGTTCCAGGCCTTCGCCAAGCAGGCGATCTCGGACCATGTGAAGCCCGCCGACATCGATCCGAAGGAGCTGGAGACGTTCCTCGCCCGGCTCTCCTATGTCCCGGCCGACGCCACCACCGGCGCCGGCTTCGACAAGCTGAAGAAGGCGATCGGCGACAGCGACCGTATCCGCGCCTTCTACCTGGCCGTGGCGCCGGCACTGTTCGGCGACATCTCGCACAAGCTCAAGGAACACAATCTGATCACGCCGAACTCGCGTATCGTGCTGGAGAAGCCGATCGGCCGCGACCTCGCCTCGGCGCGCACGCTCAACGACCTGGTGGGCGACGACTTCCACGAAAGCCAGATCTTCCGTATCGACCACTATCTCGGCAAGGAGACGGTGCAGAACCTGATGGCGTTGCGCTTCGCCAACGCGCTCTACGAGCCGCTGTGGAACTCGGCCAATGTCGACCATGTGCAGATCACGGTCGCGGAAACCGTCGGCCTCGAGGATCGCGTCACTTACTACGACAAGGCCGGCGCGCTGCGCGACATGGTGCAGAACCACATGCTGCAGCTTCTGTGCCTCGTCGCCATGGAGGCGCCGTCGTCGATGGACGCGGATGCCGTGCGCGACGAAAAGCTGAAGGTGCTGCGGGCGCTGAAGCGCATCAACGGCAACGAGGCGCCGAAGCACACGGTGCGCGGCCAGTATCGCGCCGGAGCTTCCGCCGGCGGGCCGGTGAAGGGGTATGTCGAGGAGCTCGGCAAGGACAGCAATACCGAGACCTTCGTCGCCATCAAGGCCGAGATCGCCAACTGGCGCTGGGCCGGCGTCCCGTTCTACCTCAGGACCGGCAAAAGGCTGGCGACCCGCGTCTCGGAAATCGTCATCGAGTTCAAGCCGATCCCGCACTCGATCTTCGGCGACAGCGCCGGGCCGATCTTCGCCAACCAGTTGGTGATCCGGCTGCAGCCGGACGAGGGCGTCAAGCAGTTCATCATGATCAAGGATCCGGGCCCGGGCGGCATGCGGCTGCGCCAGATCCCGCTCGACATGAGTTTCGCGCAATCCTTCGACGGACGCGCGCCCGACGCCTATGAGCGGCTGATCATGGATGTGGTGCGCGGCAACCAGACGCTGTTCATGCGCCGCGACGAAGTCGAGGCGGCGTGGAAATGGATCGACCCGATCCAGAACGCCTGGGAAAACGCCAGACAAGAGGCGCA
Organism: Mesorhizobium sp. M4B.F.Ca.ET.058.02.1.1; assembly: GCF_003952505.1. Classification (NCBI taxonomy): domain Bacteria; kingdom Pseudomonadati; phylum Pseudomonadota; class Alphaproteobacteria; order Hyphomicrobiales; family Phyllobacteriaceae; genus Mesorhizobium; species Mesorhizobium sp. M4B.F.Ca.ET.058.02.1.1. Next base: position 3,094,469 of record NZ_CP034450.1, read on the forward strand.
GGGCTATACGGCCGGCACGTGGGGGCCATCGGCCTCGATCGCGCTGATCGAACGCGATGGGCGGACATGGCACGAGAGCAATTGAGCGGCGCCTATCACTGGAACAGCTTCGCCGATCGCCAGGAACTGGCGGCGGCGCTCGCCGGCCATGTCGCGGCACGGCTGACCAAGGCGGTCACCGAGCGCGGCACGGCCCTGCTTGCCGTCTCGGGCGGCACGACGCCGGCGAAGTTCTTCGCCGCGCTGTCGCGGATCCCTATTGCCTGGGACAAGGTCACGGTGACGCTGGTCGACGAGCGTTTCGTACCGGCCTCCTCGCCGCGCTCGAATGCCAGGCTGGTGGCCGCCAACCTGTTGCAGAACGCCGCGACTGCGGCGCGCTTCGTGCCGCTCTACCATGAAGCGGCAAGCATCGAGGATGCGGCGCTGTCCGACAATGAGGCGCTCAGGTCGCTGCCCTGGCCGCTCGACGCGGTCGTGCTCGGCATGGGCGGCGACGGCCATACCGCCTCGTTCTTTCCCGACGCCGACGATCTTGCGCGATTGCTTGATCCGTCCTCGCAACGGATCGTGCTGCCGGTGCATGCGGCAAGCGCCGGCGAGCCGCGGCTGACGCTGTCGATGGCAAGGATCATCGGCGCCGGCTTCATCGCGCTGCATATCGAGGGCGCGGAAAAGCGCAGCGCCTTCGATAGCGCCATGGGATCAGGCGCGAGAAAGCCCATTCGCGCCGTGATCGAGGCGGCGCCCAGAGCCGTCGAGGTTTTCTGGGCGCCCTGATTTTGACCATACCGAGGGTCCCGGCTGCCGGAAAGTTCAGGGACCCCGCCTGAAAGGACCGTTGCCATGACCGCCAGACGCGACATCGAAGCCATCACCGAGCGCATCCGCCAGCGTTCGAAAGCCGGCCGCGAGGCCTATCTCGGCCGCATCGCCGAGGCCTCGGGCCGCAGCGCCAACCGTGCGGTGCTGTCCTGTGGCAACCTCGCGCACGGTTTTGCCGTGTGCAGCCCGTCCGAGAAGGTCGCGCTCGGCGGCGACCGGGTGCCCAATCTCGGCATCATCACCTCCTACAACGACATGCTGTCGGCGCATCAGCCATTCGAGACCTATCCGGCGCTGATCAAGGAAGCGGCGCGCGAGGCCGGCGGCATCGCGCAGGTGGCCGGCGGCGTGCCGGCGATGTGCGACGGCGTCACGCAAGGCCAGCCCGGCATGGAACTGTCGCTGTTTTCGCGCGACGTGATCGCCATGGCGGCGGCGATCGGGCTGTCGCACAACATGTTCGACGCCGCCGTCTTCCTCGGCGTCTGTGACAAGATCGTGCCGGGGCTGGTGATCGCCGCACTCACCTTCGGCCATTTGCCGGCGGTGTTCGTGCCAGCCGGGCCGATGACATCGGGCCTGCCGAACGACGAGAAGGCCAAGGTCCGCCAGCTCTATGCCGAAGGGAAGGCAGGGCGGGCCGAACTGCTCGAGGCCGAATCCAAGTCCTATCACGGGCCGGGCACCTGCACCTTCTACGGCACCGCCAACTCCAACCAGATGCTGATGGAGATCATGGGCCTGCACACGCCAGGCGCCTCCTTCGTCAATCCCGGCACGCCGCTGCGCGACGCGCTGACCAGGGAAGCGGCGCGGCGCGCGCTGTCGATCACCGCGCTCGGCAATGACTATACGCCGGTCGGCCGCATGATTGACGAGCGCTCGATCGTCAACGGCGTCGTCGGCCTGCATGCGACCGGCGGCTCGACCAACCACACGATCCACCTGATCGCCATGGCCGCCGCCGCCGGCATCGCGCTGACCTGGCAGGACATCTCGGACCTGTCGGAAGCGGTGCCGCTGCTAGCCCGCGTCTATCCGAACGGGCTTGCCGACGTGAACCATTTCCACGCCGCGGGCGGGCTCGGCTTCCTGATCCGCGAACTGCTCGACGAAGGCATTCTGCACGAGGATGTGCAGACGGTGTGGGGCGAAGGCCTACGTCCCTACGCGGTCGAGGCCAGGCTCGGCGCCGATGGCGGCGTGGTGCGCGAGGCCTCGCCGTTGGAAAGCGGCGACGAAAAGGTGCTGGCACCTTTCAAGAAGGCGTTTCAGCCGACCGGCGGCCTGAAGGTGCTTGGCGGCAATCTCGGCCACGCGGTCATCAAGACGTCCGCCGTGAAGCCGGAAAGGCGCGTCATCGAGGCGCCTGCAAAAGTGTTCGACAGCCAGCAAGGGCTGAACGACGCCTTCAAGGCCGGCACGCTCACGGGCGACTTCATCGCCGTCATCCGCTTCCAGGGGCCGAAAGCCAACGGCATGCCGGAGCTGCACAAGCTGACCACCGTGCTCGGCATCCTGCAGGATCGCGGCCAGCGCGTCGCGCTGGTGACCGACGGGCGCATGTCGGGCGCTTCCGGCAAGGTGCCGGCGGCGATTCATGTGACGCCGGAAGCGGTCGAGGACGGCCCGATCGCCAGGATCCATGACGGTGACATAATCCGGCTCGACGCCGATGCCGGCACGCTGGAAGTGCTGGTGCCCGGCGCGGAATTCGCGCTGCGGCGCACGGCGGATGCCGACCTCATCGGCAACGAGTTCGGCTTCGGCCGCGAGTTGTTCGCCGGGTTCCGGCAGCTCGTCGGCCGCGCCGACCACGGCGCCGCCGCGTTCGGCAACGCTTGAGTCGACAATTCCATCCAAGAAAAAGGGGCGGCTCAGCGGCCGCCCCTTTTTCTCCAGGAGACGGAAGCGCTGCCTATTGAACGGTGATCTCGGCGCGTTCGCCGGCCTTCACCGTCACCGGCGTCTCCTTGTCCTGGCCCTGATCGGACGCGTGGCGCACGACGACATAGTCGCCTGCCGGAATGGTCTGCTGCCAGCTGTCGCCATAGCTCAGGCCGAGCGACTTGCGCTTGCCCTCGATGTCCTTCTTCGACGACAACACCTCGATCGAGTAGGCGCCGGGCGCCGACATGGCGAGCACGCCGGCGTCCAGCGTCACCTTGATGTCCTGATTGTCGCCGGCCTTGATGCTGAAGGGCTGCTCGACCACGGCGATATCGAACGTGGTGATCGCGACATAGTCGTCCGGCGGCAGCCAGAACTTGCTGTCCGGCCCGTAAGAGTGCTCGACGCTTTCGCGCGTGCCGTCGATCTTCTTCTTGGCCTTGACGATCTCGAAGCCGATGCCCGAATTGTCGGCCTTGTCGCCGCCCGCCGTATAATAGGCGTTGAGCACGGCATGACCGACGCCGACGACGACATCCTTTTCGACGGTCTGCCCGGCGGCCAGTTGGACGGTCTCGGTCACCGTGCCGGCGCCGATCTGCACCGTCACCTTCTGCTCGCCCGCGGGCACGGTGGCCCTGGCGTCGCCATAATGGGTGGTGCTGCCGCCCGGATAGGCGAAATCGACGCGGGCCTCGCCGCTGATCTCGGCGCCCTGGCTGGCGTGCGGATGGATGACCAGCGTGCCGGCATTCAGCGTGAACAGCGGCTTGTAGACCTGGCCGGCCTCGACCTTGAGCTTCTGCTCGACCTTGGCCTCGTCGGCGCGACCGACGACGATGTAGTCGCCCGGCTCGAGATGGGTCTTGAGCTCGCCGTACTCGGTCATTACCTGATCGCCGCGCGTGCCGTCGGCGTTGGCCTTGTAGATCTCCCAGGCATTGCTGTTGTCGCTGATGTCCGGACCGCCTTCGGCCAGGATGACGCTCGGCATGAAGTTGAATTCCGGCTTGGCCGGTTCCGGAGCCGGCGCTGGGGCCGGAGCAGGTTCGGGGGCGGGTGCCGGGGCCGGCGCCGCCACGGTCTCGACCAGCGCTTCCTGCAGCGCCTTTTCGTCCGAGGCCTGGATGTACTTGCCGCTGGTGTTCTCGGCGAGGCAGGCGATCTGCTTGCCTTCGTCGGCGGTCAGGCCGAAGCCGACGACGTCAGCGGTGAAGTCGACGCCGGAAGCCTCCAGTTCCTTGCCGAGCGCGCAAGGGTCGCCGCCGCAGGTCTCGAGCCCGTCGGTGATGAGGACGACGGTTGCCTTGTCTTCGGTGTATTTCAGCGCCTCGGCCGCCTGCTTGACGGCTGCTGTCAGCGGCGTCTTGCCGACGAACTTCATGCTGTCGGCGGCGGCCGAAATGGCGCTCGCCGAACCCGCCTGCGGCGGCACGATCAGCTCGATGTCCTCGCAACTGCCCTTCTGGCGATGGCCGTAGGCCATGAAGCCTATCTCGTCGTCGGCCGGCACCGACTGCAGCACGGTACGCAGCGATTCGCGGGCGATCTCGAGCTTCGGCCTGCCGTCGATCTGCGCCCACATCGAGCCCGAGGCATCAAGAATGATGATGACCTTGTTGGCGGCAAGGCCAAGCGTGGTCGTCGACAAAAGGAGGATCGCCGTGGCGACGCTCCGTGCCAATCGCATCATGAAACTCTCCTAGGAAACCCCTCTGGTCCGCGGCGGGAAAGGTATTTGACCCGGCCTTGGGACACAAGTCCGCACACGGCCTTGCGCACAGGCACCAGGGACGGCGGCTCATGCTCAGTAGGTGGTGCGGCGCTCTTCCGACGGCGGTCGGCCGAACTGCAGCCGATAGCTCTGCGCGAAATAGGAGTGCGAGGTGAAGCCGGTGGCGATCGCCACGTCGAGGATCGGCATGTTGGTCTGGCGCAGCAGTTCGCGCGCCCGCTCGAGCCTGAGCCTCATGTAGTAACGCCCCGGGGTGACGCTCAAATGGCGCAGGAACAGGCGCTCGACCTGGCGCACCGACAGGCCCGCCGACTTGGCAAGCTGCACCGCCGACAGCGGCTCGTCGAGGTGATCGGCCATCAGCTCGACGATGCGCCTGAGCTTCTCCGACTTGCCGGTGAGGTCGCGTTCCGGGCCGACGCGCTGGCGGTCGCCGGCCGAGCGGATACGCTCGTGCTGGAACTGGTTGGCGACGCCGTTGGCGAGGTTGGAGCCGAAATCCGTGCGCACGATCTCCAGCATCAGGTCGATCGAGGTGGTGCCGCCGGCGCAGGTGTAACGCTTGCGGTCGATCTCGAAGACATTGCCGGTGCAGTTGATGTCCGGGAAACGCTCCATGAAGCCGGCGCGGTTCTCCCAATGGATGGTGCAGCGATAGCCGTCGAGCTGGCCGGCCTCGGCAAGCAGATAGGAGCCGACCGACAGCGCGCCGAGCGCATTGCCCCGCCTGCCCCAGCTGCGCAGCGCCGCCAGCACCTTGCTCTTGCCCGGGAATTCGATGGAGAGGCCGACCGACACGAACAGGATGTCGACCGGCGGCATATCAGCGACGGAATAATCGATCTTCAGCGGGAGGCCGTTCGAGGCCATGACGGCGTCGCCATCCGCCGATATGGTCGTCCAGCCATAGACATCGCGGCCAAGCAAGCGGTTGGCCGAGCGAAAGCAGTCGATCGCCGCGGCCAGCGAGAACATCGAAAACTTGTCGACCAGCAGGAACCCGAACTGACGACCACCCTGAACGGAATCGTTCGCGACCGGCCGTTCGATGGGAATTGAATGGTTCGGCAAGTAGACTGCTTCCCGGTCAGAAGGACGGCCGCTTCAACCCGGCCGCAAGGTAGGCGGAAGCTACAGTGTTCGCCATCAGCATGGCAATGGTCATCGGCCCGACGCCGCCAGGCACCGGCGTGATGGCGCCGGCCGCCTTGGCGGCTTCGGCATAGGCGACGTCGCCGACGAGGCGGCTCTTGCCCTCGCCCTTCTCCGGCGCGGCGATGCGGTTGATGCCGACATCGATGACGGTGGCGCCGGGCTTGACCCAGTCGCCCTTGACCATTTCCGGACGACCGACGGCGGCGACCAGGATGTCGGCGGTGCGGGCAAGCGCCGGCAGGTCCTTGGTGCGGCTGTGGGCGATGGTGACGGTGCAATTGGCGGCAAGCAAAAGGTTGGCCATCGGCTTGCCGACGATGTTGGAGCGGCCGACGACGACGGCGTTGAGGCCGGAGAGGTCCTTGCCGCGCACGCGCTCGATCAGGAGCATCGAGCCGGCCGGCGTGCAGGGCACGAAGGCCGTCTCCAGCTCGCCGGTGCCGAGCTTGCCGACATTGATGAAGTGGAAGCCGTCGACATCCTTCTCCGGCGCGATGGTCTGGATGACCTTGCCGGAATCGATGTGGCCGGGCAGCGGCAACTGCACCAGGATGCCGTGGATCGACGGGTCTGCGTTCAGATCCCCGATGATCTTGAGCAATTCGGCCTCCGAGGTCTCGGCCGGCAGCGTGTGCTGCAGCGAGTGGAAGCCGCATTCCTTGGCGGTGCGAGACTTAGAGGCGACATAGACCTGGCTCGCCGGATCCTCGCCGACGATCACCACGGCGAGGCCGGGCTTCGTCGCGCCCTTGCCCGCCAGTTCCGCGGTCAGCGCCTTGACCTTGCCAACCACGTCTTCGGCGACGCTCTTTCCGTCAATCACTTCGGCCATGAACCACCTTCAACTCTTCCATCAGCGCACGTCGCATCCCTTGGGATTCATGCGACCGCCTTGTCCCATTGTTTCACAGACCCGAAACCCGCGCGGTTCGGGCGATATGCCGAGCGGCATTTTCACGAAAATTCCGACGGGCAATCCCGTCAAAACGCCGTCGCATGCCGTAAACTCGAAACCGGCCGCTTTTATCGGATGGGGCGGGATTTAGAAATAGCGGCGGTTCGAACGGCTTTCGGTGAGCTCGCGCACCGCTTCGCGGAATTCGCGCAGGCTTTCGCGGATTTCGTCGATCTGGCCCTGCTGGTCCTCGGTGTCTTGCACCTGCGGCGACAATTGATCCCGGTACGCCCCCTGCCCGCCGGGCTGCGCCGCTGGCGACGGATTGGCATAGCCAGCCGGCGCTGTCTGTTCGGGCCGTGCCGGCCGAAAACCGGGCTCATCGTCGTAGGCCCGCGCCCGCTGAGCGGGGTACATCGGTTGCCGCCGAGGCGGCTCATCCTGCTGGAATTGAGGCTGCCGATAGGACGCGGGGCGTTCGGTGACCTTGCCGGGATCGGCGGGCTTTTGCCTTTTGCCGGGCATCATCTCGCGCACCGCCGAAAGCAGGGCGCCGACCGGCCCCGAACGTTCGGCCCCGGTGGTCGCGGCGGGCGGCGGCGGAGGCGGCAATGGGGCGCGCGGCTGCGACCGCGGCAGCGGAGCAGGCGGCGGCGCCCGATAGACTTTGTCTTCGACCGCCGGCCTGCGGTCGTCGTTTCCGCGGCGACGCGAGCGCGAGGTCGCGGTTTCGTGCAGGCTCTCATAGGCGCCACGCATGGCGCCGAGCCCGACACCGGAAGCAAAGCCGAGCAGCAGGCCGGCGAGCGCCATCACGGCGCGCGACGGTCCTTTCGCCTCGAGCGGTGCAAACGCCTTGGAGATGACGTTGATGTTGGCGGTGTTGATGTCCTTCTGCTCGCCGGTTTCCTTGGCGCGCAGCAGGAAGGCCTCGTAAACGGAGCGCTTGGCCGCGGCCTCGCGCTCAAGCTCGCGCAGCGAGACAAGCGCGCTGTTGACGTCGCCGCTCTGCACCTTGGCCTGCGCCAGGCGGGAGGCAAGATCCTGCTCCAGCTGGACGGAGCGCTTCAGGTCGACCTGCAGCGAAGAAGCGATGCGCTGCAGTTCGCCGGCGATGCGGTCACGCGCGCCGGCGAGCTGGGCGCTGAGCGCCTGCAGTTCGGGATGGCGCGGGCCGAGCCGGACGGCGGCGCGATCGGCCTCCTGCTTCAGCGCCGCATATTGCGCGCGCAGTTCGCCCATGGTGTTGGAGTTGATCTCTTCCGGCAAGGTGCCGGTGAGGACCGAATTGACGCTGAGCGAACGCGCCGAAGCCGCCCGCGCGTTGAGCTCCAGCGTGCGGGCGCGGGCGACGGAAAGCTGCTCGTTGAGCTTCAGCATCTGGTCGTCGCTGATCAGATGGCCCTGCGCGTCGACGAGGTCGTGCGTGGCCCGGTAATCCTCGACCTTGCGCTCGGCCGCCTCGACGCCCTTGCGCAATTCGTCGAGCCGCGCCGTCAGCTCGTCGGTGGCGCGGCCGGCGGTGTCGGACTGGATCTGGCCGAAGGTCTGCAGGAAGACGTCGGTCATGGTGTTGGCGATGAGGGCCGACTTCTCGCCGTTCTGGGTGGTGGCGCCGATCGAGATGACGAAGGTCTTGCCGCCGCGCTCGACCGACAGGCTCTCGGCCAGATTGCCGACGGCGAGCGCGCGCCGGCGGGCATCGTCGGCGGCGCCGGCATCGTGGCGCGACAGGATCGAGCGGATCATCGACATGACGCCGAGACCGCCGGAACCTTGCCCGTTGAACTCGGGATCGTTGGTGAGATTGAGCTTGTCGACGACCTTGTTGAGGACCGTGCCGGAGGTGAGCACGCGGACCTGGTTCTCGACGATCGCCAGCGTCGCGTCGGAGGCGACCACGTTCTGTGTGAGATCGCGATCGGTGAGCTTGAGGTCGCGCGGATCGACGATGAGTTCGGCCGTGGCCTCGTATTTCTTCGGCGTCGACAAGGCAATTGCGACGCCGAGGGCCGCGCCGAGGATCGTCGTCGAGAGTATCAGCGCCTTCGAGCGGGCAATGCCGCGCACGACCTGCATCGGGTCGATCAGCGGCTTCCACTGCTCGCTGTCGGCATCGTCGACGGCGGGCCGCCGCACGTTCGCAGCATGGCGGGGATCGAGCGCGGCCTGAGGCGCGTGGCCTTGCGAAAGTCCCGCCGGCTCCTCGCGCGCATAGTCGCTTCGCTTGGCCCAGCCGTCCTCGACGTGCGGTTCGTTGGCGATCGGCTGCCGATCGGCCTGATATCGGCCCGGCTCGACGCCGGCGGGCGAGCGCGTCTCGCGCTGCGCGCGTGCGAGACGGTGGCGCTCCGCCGCATCCTCGCGCCATGACTGGTTGGCGCGGTCGCCGATCGCGACCAGAGAGGCGTCATCCTCGCCACGCATGGCCTGACCGAGCGCCAGCAGCGAGCGCTCACGCCTCCAGTCCTCACGGTTGTCCCTGTCGACCATTGTCTTGGAGCTTTACTCTTCGGCGGCTTGGGAGAGGCGGTCGGCCAATCGTTAAGCCACGCTAAACAGGCATAGGAAACAAAAGGTTAATTTCGGCGCCAGAAAGGCGAGTTTTCGCGCCCTGATTGCATGGTTTTCGGGCGCAGTCGAAGCCTCTCCAGAACGGCACGTTAAGCTTTCCGGCCTATGGTCCGGCGGATCTATGACCCATGCCAGCGACATACCGCAGAGGCGGAGCCTCACCCGGATCGGCGCCTTCGTGGCCGCGCGCCGGAAGCTGGTTTTCGATTATTTTTCCGCAATCAGCGGCGCGGGCGGACGGCTGGTGTTCTCGCTCGCCTATTTCATCGCGCTGGCCAACACGCTGTCGATCGCCGAATTCGGCATGTTCGCCACCGCTTCGGCGGCGGGCGTCATGCTGTCTCGCGTCCTCGCTTTCGGCTTCATCTCGGCGCTCTACCGCACCGCCACGATCCGCCCCAACCTGATCGGCACCTTCACCGCCGGCTTCCTGCTGCTCGGCATCGTCTCGCTGCCGGTTCTGGCGGCGGCATCCTACGTCGTCTACCTGATCTTCTTCGCCGGCACCGTGCCGCTGCCGGTGTTCGCCGCGGTCGTCTTCGCCGAGGCGCTGCTGTGGCGGCCGGTCGAGGTGGCGCTGATCGTCAACAACGGGCTCGGCAAGTTCGGCCGGGCCGCCGTGCTGGCGATCCTGGCGACCGCGCTAAGGGCGCTCGGCGCGGTGCTGTTCATGCTGGCGGCGCAGCACAGCGTCGGCGTCTGGTCCTGGTACTACATCGGCGCCAACGCGGCTTCGCTCGCCATCGCCTTCGGCTTCTTCTATCCGCGCCAGCGGCTGCGACTGCGCACCGAGCTTTATCTCAGGCGGCTCGCCGACTCGATCTATGTCGCCGGCGCCGAGGTCCTGTTCTACCTGCAGATGGAGTTCGACAAGCTGCTGGTGCTGTCGATCGGCGGCGCTCATCTCGCCGGCATCTACGCCATCATCATGCGCCTCGTCGACCTGACGGCGATCCCGATCCGCACCTTCTCGATGATGCTGGTGCAACGGATGATGCGGGCACCGGAGCTCTTGTCGCGGCTGGCCGTCAAGAGCGGCATCGAGGGCGGTGTGTTCCTGGTCTCGACGCTGGCGCTCGCCGCGCTCGGCATCGTGCTGCATTTCTTCCCCAACGCGCTGGGCAGGAATGTCGCGGAGGCGGCGCCCCTGGTGGCGCTAGCCATCTGCGTGCCCGGCCTGCGCAATCTGGTCGAATACCAGGCCGAGTTGCTGTTCGCGCGCGGCCAGACAGCCGTCCGGGCGCTCAATCTCGGCCTGCTTGCCGGGCTCAAGGCGGTGCTCCTGATCTATGTGCTGACGACGATCGCCGACACGTCCAACCTGGTGCTGTCGCTCAACGTCGTCTTCCTGCTGCTCTATCTCGCCTCGGCGTTTCTCACTTACTCGGCGATGCGCAGGCCGGCCAAGGCCATCTAATTCTGCTTAGGCTAAGCGAGCCCGATCAGGCGGTGGATGCGGCCGATGTCGGTGCCGATGAAGGACTGCAAGCCGATCGCCACCTGTTCGGGCGCCATGCCGGCAACGAAACGGCGGAAGTCATCGTCCGACAGGGGCTCGCCGGTCCAGTGGACGCGGCAGAATTCTTCCGAACCGTGAAAATGGCCGGCCCCCTCCGACACGTCGTCGACATAGCGGCCGTAGATCATGCATTCGGAGAATTTTCGCGCCGAGCCGAGGACCGCGACCCAGTCGCGGCCATGCACATTCTCGATCCGGCTGCACATCGCCGTGACGGTCTCGCGCCGCCAGGCGATCAGCGTCGAAATGTAATCGTGCACCGTGATCTTGGTCGGATCGATGCCGAGCGCCGCGCCGGCATTACGCGACCAGATGCGATGTTCGTCATGACCATCGTTCGCCAGGACGCCATCGCGCCGGAACAGCCGCACCTTACCGTCACGCCAGAAGGCACTGGCGTCGAACGGCCTGAGAAAGGCGACGTCGGAATCGCAGAAGATCAGCACGTCCTCGCCAGCATGGCCGGCAATGGCGATGCGGCGGAGCTGCTGCGCATGCCAGCCGCGCAGCGGCTGCGTCCTCAGGCTGAGCCAGACGCGGCGGCGAAACAGGGAGAACGGATCGTCGACGACATGCAGCCAGCGCGGCAGGAGATCGCGTTCGTCGACGACGATGCGACGGTGGTTCTCCAGTTGGCGAAACAGCGCCACGTCGCGATGCTCGACCAGTATGTAGTGGCGCGCGAACCCGGAAAGCTGGCGGTCCATCGTCTCGCACAGCAGACGGCAGCGTTCAAAATCCGGCGCATAGCTGGCGGTCACCACCGCGGCCGTCGGCGCCGGCGGCAGCCGCTGGACTTCGGCCGTTGCATCCGGGACGAAGCGGCTGTTCAAGGACGCGCTCCGGCGGCCGAGAATTTCTGCCTGGCGACGCGCCACAGGAACAGCGGGTTGCCGACGACGTAGCGGCGCCAGAGGCGGCCTGGCTCGATCAGCAGCCGGAACAGCCATTCGAGCCTGAGACGGCGCATCCACAGCGGCGCGCGCGGCACCGTGCCGCTCAGGAAATCGAGCAGCGCGCCAACCGCGATCGGCAGCGTGCAGTGACGGGCGTCGATGTGGCGCGCGATCCACAATTCCTGGCGCGGCACGCCCATGGCGACGAGCAGCACATCCGGCCGCAGCGCTGCGATCCTGTCGACGATCACCGGCTCCTCGGCGGCGCAGAAATAGCCGTCGTGGATGACCACGAACCTGTGCTGCACGGCGAGCGCGGCGAGCTTGACCGATGCCGCCTCGGCGTTCACGCGGGTGGCGCCGAGCAGGCCGACGGTCAGCGGCCGCGACGAGGCCTGCAGGAAGGCAGGCACGAAGTCGGTGCCGTTGAGGTTGTCCGGAAACGGCGTGCCGTAGAGCAGCAGCGCCGCCATGTCGACGCCGATGCCGTCGGGCAGGATGAGGAAATCGTCCAGCGCCTCGGCAAAGACCGGATCGGTGCAGGCGATGTTGGCATTGTGGGCGTTGAGGAAGCTGACCTTGGTGAAGCGCCGCTCAGCGACCAGCCGCGTCAGTAGCGCGATCGCGTCGTCCCAGCGGATGGCGAGCACGGGAATGCCGAGGATGGTCTTCAACGTGTCGGACCCGAACGCCTTGCGGGTGGCGTGCATGTTCATGCGAACGCCTCCTGCCTGACCGAACCGAGCTTATCGAGGCCAAGTTTGATCGCGGCATCGAGCGCCTTGACCTGACGGCGATGGAAGGCGCTGCCGTCGACATCCCTGGCATTCGCGGCGGCGGCCTCGAGCGCGGCGGCAAAGGCGATCGGATCGTCGGTGACGACACAATTGTCCGGGCGATGGCCGATGCCGCGCAGCGAGCGGCTGGTGGCGACGGACGGCAAGCCGAGTTCGAAGGTCTCGATGGTCTTGAGCTGCACACCGCTGCCGGCGGTGCTGATCAGCGGGATAACGGCGGCCGCGCGCACGAAGGCCTGCGCGTCAGGCACGCGGCCGACGAATTCGACACCGGGATGGGCGGAGGTGATGCCCGCCGGCATGCCGCCGGCGATCCTGATGCGGAAACCCGGTTTCAGATGCGGCACGACCTTTTGCAGGAACCAGTCGAGCCCGATGCGGTTCGGCTGCCAGGTCCAGGTGCCTATCAGGGCCGCGTCGAAGTCGATGCGCCTCCGGCCGGCCGGCGCCTGGCTGCGGGTGACCAGTGGCAACACCGCCGAGCGGTCGGTGGAGGCGACGCCAAGTGCCGCGCGATCCTCCTCGGCCAGGGTGAAGACGAAACGCGCCTGGCGGCAGAGCCGCTCTTCCATGACCTTGAGCAGCCTCGCCTCCCGGCGAAACAGGAGGCGCTGAAGGAGGCTTGCCGCGGCGGCGGCATTCTCCTCGGCCGAGCGGTGCTCGACATTGTGGGCGACAAAGATGGACGGCCGGTCGCCGAAGAGCGTCTCGAAGGCGCCGGCGAACTGCACTGAGTTCAGCACATAACCGTCAACTGGGCCGGCGCGCCCGATCGCGGCACGGACCTCGGCATCGGAAACGATACGCAGCTTGACCGAGGCGAAGGTGAGGCCGGAGAGCATCGCCTTGGCCACCCAGGCGAGCTTTTGCAGCGGTGCTGCGCTTTCGGTGCGCACGTCGACGGCGCCGAGCACGATGGTGTTGTCAGGGTCGGCCGCCGGCTTTCCCGGCCAATTGAAGCCAACCACGGTGACGCGCACGCCCGCGCGCCGCAACGCGTCTATGATCGCGGCGTTGGCAATCTCATAGCCCGAAGCGAGAGCGCCGTCGGGCACGATCGATGTGGCGAACAGCAGATGCATCTCACCTATCCAGCGCAACCCAGATAGCAAAGCGGGGTGAACCCTTGATTAAGTGAACCAAATGGGCGCCGAGAGTCTCGGTGTCGCGGATTTCGCCGCGAAAGGTGATTAACGAAACGTTATCATCGCAGTGCTATCGAGGGCCAAAATCACCCCTGCGGCTGGAGCGCATGATCCCCTTGCCATCGGACGGTTCGGTATCGATCGCGGGACGCTCCCCTGGGCTTGCCGCCGAGGCGATCGAGGTGGTCGTTACGCTGCCGACCTTCAAGCGCCCGCAGATGCTGCTGGCGACGCTGGCGTCGCTGAAGGCTCAGCGGACCGCGAGACGCTTCGCCGTGATCGTGATGGAGAACGAAGCCGAGGCGCGCGACGGCGCCAAGGCGGCCTTGCCGTCCTTCGAGCGCGGCGAAATGTCGGGTCTGGTCATCATCGCGCATGAGCGCGGCAATTGCAGCGCCTACAACGCCGGCTGGCAGACCGCGATCCTGCATTTTCCCAATTTCCGCCACCTGCTGGTCATCGACGACGACGAGCTCGCCGATCCCGACTGGCTGGAGCGCATGTGCAAGGCGGCCGAGACGCTCGGCGCCGACATAATCGGCGGACCGCAGGTGCCGGTGTTCGCGGAGCCGACGCATACCAGATGGGCGGAGCACCCGGTCTTCGCGCCGCCCTATCGCGAGACGGGCCGCGTGCCTGCGCTCTATTCGTCCGGCAACCTCCTGGTCGGGCGACACGTGCTGACCGCCATGAGCCCACCCTTCCTCGACCTGCGCTTCAACTTCATGGGCGGCGGCGATTCCGATTTCCTCAGCCGAGCGGCCCAGAAAGGCTTCGTGCTCGGCTGGTGCGCCGCAGCCAAGGTGCATGAGACGGTGCCCGCCCGGCGCGTCGAGGCCGACTGGATCCGTGCCCGCAGCCTGCGCAACGGCGTGATCTCGACGCTGGTCGAGAAGAAGAAGCGCGCCGGCACGCCGCTTGCCGGCCTGAAAGTGTTCGCCAAGAGTCTGGCGCTGCTTGCCGCTTCGCCGCTGCGCGGCGCGATCCGGCTGGCGCGGACGGGATCGGTCGCGATCGGCCTCTATCCCATCCATGTCGCCCTCGGCCGCGTGATGGCCGAATTCGGATACGCCAATGAGCAATACCGGCAGCCTGAGAAGAACTGAGCGGGCGCCGCTCAGCGCGGCGTTCACCCGCGAGGGCGTCGCCACCGCGATAGCGGCGCTGCTGTTCACCGTCATCATGGTGTCGTTCCGGCCGTTCCAGCCGGCCGGCGCCGAGTTGACCGGCCAAGGTGGCGACATCGTCAATCAGCTGGGTTTCAGCTCGCTCGGCGCGATCTCGATCTTCTCGCTTATGGCGTTCGCCGACCCGCGGGTGGCGCGCTCGCTCTTCAGCCCGTCCTGGATGCTCATGCTCGGCTTCTTCATGCTATCGGTGGTGCTGGCGACCGATCCGCCCTCGGCGATGCGCGCCGCCTCGTTCACGCTGATCGGCATCCTGACCATGGCAACGATCCTGGCGCTGCCGCGCGACGCGGAAAGCTTCTCCAAGGTCATCATCTTCACCGCCATTGTCGTCATCGGCCTCTCCTATGTCGGCCTGATCGTCTTTCCGCATGAGGCCATGCACACGGCCGACTCGCAGGAACCCGAACATGCTGGGCTCTGGCGCGGCGTCTTCACCCACAAGAACATCGCCGGGCCGATCATGGCCTGCTTCAGCTTCGCCGGGCTCTATCTCTATCGGCGGGGGCAGAAGCTCTGGGGCGCGGGCATCTTCGCCGTCGCCATGATCTTCATGCTGCACACCGGCTCCAAGACGACGGTCGGGCTGGTGCCGTTCTCGATCCTGATCGTGGTGCTGCCGAGCCTGATCGGCATGCGGCTCGGCACGCCGATCCTGTTCGCGCTGGCAATCATCGCCACGGCGGTCGGCACGCTGGGCATTGTCTTCATTCCGCCGGTGAAGCACCTGGCGGCGGTCTATTTTCCCGACCTTACCTATACCGGGCGCACGACGCTGTGGGAGTTCGCCGGCGGCATGCTGGCGAAGAAACCCTGGACCGGCTACGGCTATGAGAGCTTCTGGGGGACACCGCTGCTGCTCAACCAGGACCAGCCCTTCGACCGACCCTGGGACATCCGGACCATTGTGCACGGCCATGACGGCTATCTCGACATCGCCGTGCTGATGGGTATTCCGGCGCTTTGCCTGGCGGTCTACACCTTCCTGATCGCGCCGCTGCGCGACTATATGCGCATCCCGCTGCGCAAGGAGAACATCTATCTCGGCGACTTCTTCATGATGGTGTTGCTGTTCGCGGCGCTGAACGGCTTCCTCGAAAGCTTCTTCTTCCGCCGCGCCGACCCCGTCTGGCTGTTCTTCGTGCTCAGCGTGCTCGGGCTGAGGCAGGTGGCGCTGCGGCCGCTGGCGGTGCGCCGCTCTTCCTGAGCTGGCTTCGACGGGGCTTTCCCGCCACGCCGCAAGCGTCTATGGGAAGGCCGTTCCCGCGGAGGCATCCAAATGACAATCAGGCTTGTTCTCGCCGGCTGCGGCAATATGGGTTTCGCCATGCTCTCGGGCTGGCTGAAATCCGGCAAGCTTGCACCGCAAGCCGTGTTCGTGGTCGAGCCCAATGACGCGTTGCGCAAGCGTGCCGAGGCGCTGGGCTGCGGCGCCGCCGCGGATGCCGCCGGAATTCCGGCCGACGCGGTGCCTTCCCTCGTCGTCATCGCGGTCAAGCCGCAAGTGATCCGCGACGTGACCGCCGCCTACAAGCGTTTCGGCGACGGCCGCACCACCTTCCTCAGCGTCGCCGCCGGCACGCCCGTCGCCACCTTCACCGAAATCCTGGGCGACCGTGCGCCGATCGTGCGCTGCATGCCGAACACGCCGGCCGCCATCGGCAAGGGCATGATGGTGGTGTTCTCCAACCCGCTGGTGTCGGACGACACGAAGCGCTTCGTCGCCGACCTGTTGGCGGCGAGCGGCGAAGTGGCCGAGATCGACGACGAAGGCTTGATGGACGCGGTAACGGCGGTGTCCGGATCAGGCCCGGCCTACATCTTCCATTTCATCGAGGCGCTGACGGCTGCAGCCGAAAAGGCCGGCCTGCCGGCCAGGACCGCCGGCCTGCTCGCCATGCAGACGGTCTATGGCGCCGCCTCGCTCGCCGCCGAAAGCCACGAGGACCCCGGCGTGCTGCGCCAGCAGGTGACCAGCCCGAACGGCACGACGGCCGCCGCGCTTGGCGTGCTGATGGGCGAGGAGCGGCTGACGAGGCTTTTGACCGAAGCGGTGGAAGCGGCGCGGCTGAGGTCGATAGAGCTGGGGAAGTAAACTCGATCAGCCGTACAGCATCTCGTCCTGCTTGCGGCGCAAGGCGTAGAGCCTGGTCGTCTCGTCAGGCGCGGCGTTGTCCGCGGTCAGCAATTCGCCTTTCCTGACCGGCTTCAGAACTTTGCCGCCCTCAAGCAGGCCGACGGGCACGGCGCGGCTGGCGCGGGCATCTGTGACGGTCATCGTCCAGGAGCGGTAGCAGGTCTCGCCGATGGCGTCGAAGGTCTCGCCCGCTGCCAGATCGCGCTTGGCGACGGCGCAGACCTCGGCCACCGGCCTCGGCAGCGGCACCATGTCGGGCCGGCGATGGAGCACGATGCGGGCGGCGGTCAGCGGCACTTCCAGCGAGGTCAGGTGGTAGGGCCGGAAGAAGCTGTAGTAGGGGCCGTGGCCGACATGGAGATCGTCCATGCGCTCGATGACGCGCGGATGCGTCGCCTCGACGATGACGAAGACGCCGGGCGCCACGCCCTTGCCGATCGTATAGTCGACGACGCCCTTCTTCGACAGGATGCCGCCATCGGCCTTCGGGATCAGCACCTTGGCGAGCTCGTCGCGGTCGGCCTTGGGACCATGCATGCCTGGGACATCCGGCACCAGACCGGTGGCGTTGGCTATGGCGCACATCTCGACCATGGTTTTCGAGCCGTCGACGAACTCGACCAGCATGCGCGGGTTCATGTTGCGGCGCAGCGCCTCCTCGCGGTAGTCGTCGGGCACCGCGTCATGGTTGAGCGGATTGTTCTTGCCCTTGCCGGCCGAGACGATGGTGTAGCCTAGCGCCGAGGCGAACTCGATCAGTTCCATGCAGCTCGACGGCTCGTCGCCGGCGCCGACCGAATAGACGACGCCTAGCCGGTCGGCTTGCTGTTTCAGATAGCAGCCGATGGTGACGTCGGCCTCGACATTCATCATCACCAGATGCTTGCCGTGCTCCATGGCCATCAGGTCGAAGTCGGCGGCGACGCCGGGTTTTCCCGTGGCGTCGATGACGACGTCGATCAGCGGATTGGTGACCAGCATTTCGTTCGAGGTGATGGCGATCCTGCCGCTCTCGATCGCCTGGCTGACCTTCGAAGCGGTGTCGGCCTCAGCCGCCATGGCCTCGTCGCCATAGGCGATGCGGATCGCGTCGCGGGCGGTGTGCGGGCGCCGTGTCGAGATGGCCGCGACCGAAATGCCGGGCATCAGCATGCCCTGCGTCACCAGATCGGTGCCCATCTCGCCGGAGCCGATAACGCCGATGCGCACCGGACGGCCTTCGGCGGCCCGTCTGGCGAGATCGCGGGCAAGCCCGGTCAGGGCGACATTGGTCATGCGGAAACGTCCATGCTTTTTTATTTGAAGCGGCAATAGCAGGCAACCGCCCTCCATTGCCAATGAAACCGGCAAAACGGCGGCAATTTCTCTGGGATTTGGAGCAATTAAAGGAAAAGCGCGCAGCGGTTTTCCTTCGGCGCCTTTGACTCTCCAGCCAAGGCAGGAACGAGCGCAGAAACACATAGTTTGAACGCAACCGCACACGCCATACCCATGCGCTCCGCCGCTGCGCGCCGAAGCTGTATCCTTCACCCCCGAACCCGCATGGCGCGTTGTCGCACCGGGGGACACGGCATCATGATGGCTGGCCCAATGGCAAGCCTTTGCACCGGAGGCCGGCTTCGCTGCGAGAAGTATTCAGGCCGCGATTCTGCCGGCGGTTGAACCCTTGCTGCCCACGGTCATATTTTGCTGGAGGCACATTGCCTTGCCGGTGCTGGAAGACCGGCCGACGCCAGCGCGTGATTCTATGTGCGCCGCGTTTTGTACTTCGTTTGCGCGAAGGGTACTTTTGCTCCTTTCACGCCAATTGGCGTTCCTTTCACACCAAATGGCGGGTCAGCGGCCCGTCCTTTCTGTGCCATTTTTGCTACATCCGGCGAAACTAATGGCCGGATTCTCGTTTTTGGCGGGCCCCCAAATGAATAAGCGCTCACACGTTGCGAAATTTTGATAGATAATCGTGGGAGAGCTCCGGTGGCAGGCTTGGGCACTGAGCGCCTAAAAAAACAACACGGGCGCGGGGATACAAAGTCACGGGGTAGAAATGAACAGGACGGGTAATGTCACCGTTGGCTGGCGCATTGCGCTCGCCATGACAGTTTCGATGCTGGCTTGTGGGACTGCTAGCGCACTCACGCTCAAGGAAGCCATAGCGGTCGCGGTCGAATCCAATCCGGAGATCGGCCAGGCGATCCAGAACCGCGAGGCGATCGAATTCGAGCTGCGCCAGGCGAAGGGTCTCTACCTTCCGAGCGTCGATCTGGAAGCATCGGCCGGCGCCCGCCGTCTCGACAATCCATCCCGGCGCGCGCTTTCCATAGAGGATGACGCGCTCTATCCGGCCGAAACCGATCTGACGGTCTCGCAGACGCTCTATGACAGCGGCGCAAGGCGCGCCGAATTGAACCGTCAGGCCTCACGGGTCGACGGCGCGTCGTTCCGGGTGCTGGAGCGGTCCGAATTCATCGGGCTGTCCGTCGTCCAGGACTATCTGGAATACATGCTGCAGGCTCAGATCGTCTCGGAGGCGAAGAAGAACCTCGGCTTCCATCAGTCCATTCTCGGCGACATCCAGCAAGGCATCGCCGGCGGCGCGCTGAACGAGGCCGACCGCCAGCAGGCCGAGGAGCGGCTGTTCGCCGCCAAGGCGCGCATGCAGGAAGCCACCGAGGAACTTGAAGCCGCCAAGATACGGTTCTTCAAGACCGTTGGAAAACCGCTGACCAATGCTTCGCGGCCGGGCGATGTCTCCGCTGCCCTGCCGCGCTCGCTTGACGAGGCGATCGGGCTGGCGCGGCAGAACAATCCGCGCGTGCACATGGCCAACAGCGACATCGACGCCGCCGCATCCCTGGTCGACGCCGCACGGGCGAAATTCGGACCGTCGATCATCGCCGAGGGCGTTGCCCGCGCCGGCACCGACATCGACGGCAATGACGGTGATACCAGCGACCTGCAGGCGCGGGTGGTGCTGCGCTGGAACCTCTATCGGGGCGGCATCGACAAGGCCAACGAGCAGGAACAGATCCGTCGCACCAGCGAACAGCGCCTTGCGCTGCATCAGGTTCTGCGCGAGATCGAGGAAGCGGTCCGCACCTCCTGGGACCGTCGCTTCCGGCAAGCCGACCTGGCAAAGACACTGAAGCAACAGGCCGCCGCCAATGAAAGGCTGGTCGGGTCCTATCGCGAGCAGTTCAAGGTCGGCCAGAGATCGCTGCTCGACGTGCTCGACGCGCAGAACACGCGCTTCAACACGGCGACGCTGGCCGATACCGCGTCCTACGCCTCGCTTTTCGCCCAGTACCGCCTGCTGGCGGCGACGGGAGAGCTGCTGAAGACGATGAACATCGCGCCGGCGAAGCAGTCGACGGCCTATGCGCGAACCGAGTTCGGCGTGCCGGAAACCGCCGATACCGAAACCTATGCGCGGACCCCGTCGGAGCAGAAGAACGATCTGCCGTTCGACATCCTCGCGCCAGTCAGGAAGAAGCAGCCGATGTAAGTCGATCGCTGGTCCTTCGGGGCGGGTCGTGAATCAGCAGCCACATATCCTGTCGCCCAAAGAGGCGTTCAAGGCCTGTTTTTCGGCCGTTGCGGCGTATCTCGGCAGGCCGAGCGCGGAGACCGTGCTGTTTGCCGGGGTCCCGATCGGGGAGTCGCGCATCGAGATCGCCGATATCAGGCACCTGGCCGAGCGCATCGGCCTGGAGGTCAGCGAATTCAACCATCGTGATTTCCTGCGCGGACGCGTCGACCTTCCGGCCATCGTTTTCCGCGTCAGCCAGTTGCCCGTCGCGCTGCTGGCGGAAATCGACAGCGGCGACTACCTCACCGCCCCTCAGGAAAACGGCCGCACTACGATCAGCAAGTCCGAGCTGGCCGAAAGCTATATCAGCGGCGGCGCGTCCTTCTCGATCACCTACGCCAACACCACCGAGGCGATGAAGGTCGGCTCGGCGCCGAAGATCGAGCGCCGGCACTGGCTAACCGGAACGATGGGTGCGTTCTGGCGCACCTATTCGAAGGTCGTGCTGTCGGCGATCTTCATCAACATGCTGGCCATCGCATCGCCGATCTTCACCATGAACGTCTACGACAGGATCCTGCCGAACAAGGCGATCGCGACGCTCTGGGTGCTGGCGCTGGGCATCGGCGCAGTCATCCTGTTCGACCTGCTTTTGAAGACGGCACGCGCCTCGCTCATCGACTATGCCGGGCGCAGGGCGGATCTTAGAATATCCTATCTCCTGTTCGAGAAGGTGCTGAACTCTTCGCTATCGACGCGGCCCGGTTCAACCGGCGAATACGCAAGCCGCGTCACCCAATATGAATTTGTGCGGGAGTTCTTCACCTCCAACACGATCAGCGTCTTCATCGACACCGTCTTCGTCTTCGTCTTCCTGCTGGTCATCTACGCAATCGGCGGCTGGCTGGTGGTCATCCCGGCGCTTGCCTTCGTGATCTCCATCATCGTCGGACTGGTGACGCAGCGCCGCATCGGCAAGCGCGTGGCGGCCTCGATGAACGAGGCCTCGCAGCGCCAGGCGCTGCTGGTCGAATCCATCTCGACGCTGGAAACGATCAAGTCGCTGCGCGCCGAGGCGTACCTGCTGCGCAAATGGGGCGAGCATTCCAAGAACGCTGCCAACACGTCGGAAAAGATCAAGCAGCTTTCGGCCGCCGCCGGCAACATCACCGGATCCATCCAGCAGCTGGTGACCGTCGCCCTGGTCGTGGCCGGCGCCTATGCCTTCTCGGAAGGGTATGTCTCCACCGGGGCAATCATCGGCACGGTCATGCTGGCAAGCCGGGCCGTGGCGCCGCTTGGCCAGATCGCCATCACGCTCTCCCGGTTCCGCCAGGCCATGCTGTCGCTGAGGATCGTCAACTCGATCATGTCGCAGCCGGAGGACAGGCCGGACACGGTGGGTTTCGTCAATCGCCCGATCCGCAACGGCGCGATGGCCTTCAAGAATGTCGGCTTCGTCTATCCCGGCTCCGAAACCGAGGTACTGAGCGGGCTGAATTTCTCGGTCAAGCCTGGCGAGCGTGTCGGCATTATCGGCCGCATTGGATCGGGCAAGACCACGATGGGACGCCTGATCGGCAGGCTTTTCCTGCCGAGCTCGGGGGAGCTGCTGGTCGACGGCATCGATATCCGCCAATACCACCCCTCGGAGGTGCGCGCCGCGGTCGGCATCGTCGCCCAGGCCGGCGACCTGTTTTCGGGCACCATCAAGGAGAACCTTTTGATGGCGGCGCCGGAGGCGAGCGACGAGGCCATCATCGAGGCCGCGAAGGCCGCCGGTGTCGATGAATTCGTCTCCCGTCATCCTCGCGGCTACGACATGAATGTCGGCGAGCGCGGCACCAACCTGTCGGGTGGCCAGAGGCAAGCGGTGGCGATCGCGCGCCTGCTTTTGACCAGACCGAAGATCGTCTTTCTCGACGAGCCGTCGGGGTCGATGGACCTTGCCTCGGAACGGCAGCTGATCAAGCAGCTGAAGGTGGCTTTCGAGCGAAACACGACGCTGATCGTCTCGACCCATCGCTTCAGCATGCTGGAGCTGGCCGACCGCCTCATCGTCATCGATCAGGGCAAGATCGTCGCCGACGGGCCGAAGGAACAAGTCATCCAGGCGCTGCAGAAGTCGAGCGCCTGACTGGGACAGGGTAGATGCTTGCAAGGGAAGATCGTCCGCCGCTTTTCGCGTCGGCCTCGATATACATCATAGCGGCGCTGTTCGTCGCTTTCGTCGGCTGGGCAGCCTTCGCCGAAGTCGACGAGATCGCGCGCGGCGACGGCAAGGTCATACCTGCCTCGAAGACCCAGATCATCCAGGCCAGCGAGGCCGGCGTTGTCCAGGAGATCGCCGTCAAGATCGGCCAGGTCGTCAAGAAGAACGACCTGATCATCCGCCTCGACAATACGGGCAACAGCTCCAGCCTCGGCGAGCAGCAGGCCAAGGCGCGCGCTTTGCAGACGCGCATCGCAAGGCTCAAATACGAGCAAAGCGGCAACATTGCCGGCCCCTTTCCATGCCCGGCCGACATCCAGTCGGTCGCCCCGGAAATCTGCGACAATGAGCAGAGGCTGCTCGTTGCGCGGCGTGGAAACTTCGAGAACAAGCTGTCGGTGCTCAAGTCGCGCCTCGACCAGCGCGAGAAGGAACTGGACGAGGCAACCGCCAATTTCGACCGCCTGTCGAAGAACCTGATCGTCAGCGACCAGGAGGCCAAGCTGGTCGAAGCGATGGTCAAGAAGGGGCTGATGGCCAGGACCGAGCAGCTTCGCGTCGAGCGCGAGCAGACCGAGCTGAACGGCCAGCTCAATCTCGCCGGCGAGACCATAAAGAAGGCCAAGGCGGCGATCACCGAGGCGCAGCTGCAGGTGGATGAGCTCGGCCTGCAGCTGCAGCAGGAGGCCCTGGACGAGCTCACCCAGGCGCTGGCCGAGCTTTCGGTCGTGGAGGAGACCATCCGCGGTGCCACCGACAAGGTGGCGCGCACCGATATCCGCTCGCCGGTGGACGGCATCGTCAACACGCTGGACCTGAACACGCTGGGTGCCTTCGTGCAGCCTGGCGCGGTGGTCGCCGGCATCGTCCCGACCTCGGAAACCCTGCTGGTCGAAGCGCGGGTCTCGCCGCGCGACGTCGCCTTCATCCGGCCGGACCAGGAAGCGCTGATCAAGGTCACGGCCTACGACTTCTCGATCTTCGGCGGCATCGAGGGAAAGGTCTCGAACATCACCGCCGACAGCCTGGTCGATCAGAAGACCGGCGAACCGTACTACCAGGTGCGTGTCGCCACGGAAAAGTCGACACTGGCAAGGGACGGCAAAACCTATTCCATCATTCCAGGCATGATCTGCTCGGTCGACATCAAGACCGGACGAAAGACAATCCTGACCTATCTCTTGAAGCCGATCAACAAGGCACGCGAGGAGGCGATGAGTGAGCGATAGCATCACACCTGCCATCCCCCAGGGCGAGCGGCTGCTCCTGCCGCTGACCGCCGAGGATTTCGGACCGGAATTCCGCGTCGTCGCACGTGGCGGCGTGCGCCGCGGCATCCGCCTCGAGCGCGCCTTCTGGGTGACGCTCAAACAGATGGCCGAAAGCCGCAAGTGCACGATCGGCATGCTGGTCGACGAGATTGCCGAAAGCCACGCCGAACAGGGGAACCTGACCTCGGCGATCAGGGTCGCCTGCATGCGCGGACTGGCGCAGGAGAACCTTGCACTGCGCAAGCTTGCCTCGATCAGGACGATCACCGCGATACTTGTCGCCTGCCCTTCGCCGGCCTTCGCGCTGTCGTCGTCGAAGAAGATCCTTACTTTCAACGCGCCGTTCCAGCAGCTGGTCAAGCGCCAGTTGCCGGCGAGCCCGAATGACGATGCGCGGCACGACCTGAAGCTGGCGCTCGACCTCAACGTGGCCGATATCTTCGCCCGGCTCGAGGCCAATGGCGAAACGCCCGTGAATACCGGTTTCGTCATAGGCGTCGGCGAGCGCCGCTACCGTGGCCAGCTCAACGTGGCGCGCGCGCCGGTGGCCGAGCCGGAATTGCTGATGGCTTTCGTCTTCAGCGGCTGACCCCGGAGGGGCCGGGAAGGTGTTCAGCGCGGGCCCATGCGGGTCGGCGCCACAATCGCGGAGACCATGTCCGGCTCCAGGCCCTCGCCGGGGGCAACCGCGGCAACGCCGCCCTTGATGTCGGCCATCTCGGCGCCGCCGGTCTTGGAGCCATGGATCCAGGCCCGGTCCATGCTGAAGGAATAGAGCGGAACGTAGTCGGGCAGATCGCTGTCACGCCTGACGGCATTGCCGAGACTGTCAAGGATGAAGGCACCGCTGGCGGTACTCACCGACAGCACGGCGTGGAAGAATTTCCGTTTGCGGTCCTGAAGAACGACGAGCGACATGCTCTGCGCCGGAACGCCGGCCTGCAGCAGCGCCGTCATCTTGAGAATGGCGAAATCCTCGCAGTCGCCGGCTCGGCGCTCGAGGATTTCCGAAGGCTTCGCCCAATAGTCCAGCTTGCCATAGACGGCGCTGTCCTTCCGGTAGGCGATCAGGCGGTTGATGCTCGTGTTGATGAAAGCCAGCCTGTCGCTGAACCCCTTGCCCTTGGCGGCGTCGACGATCGCGACGAAGGAGGTGTTCTTGCGTTCGCATGCGCTGCCGGCCGAGCAGTCGACGATCGCCCGGTAGACGGGCGCCCAGCGCGCCGCAACCGGGAAGTTGCGCATCGACAGCGCGACCGAGCCGAACACGCCCGGAATGATCGCGGCCGTCTGGATAGGGTCAATGCCGGCGCCACCCTGCGCCGCTGACGCGGCCTCCGCACGCTCGACCTCGCCGAAGCCATAGGCACCGGAGACCATGCCGATCCTGTATGACGCCGCAGGCTGCCAGGGCTGATATCTGGCCAGCGAAACACCGCCCAGGCTGAGGGGTGCCCGGACCACTTTCGCAAGCGTTCCCGTGAATGCCGAATCACCCGGCGCTGCGCTCGCCGATGACGGTTGCGGCATCCCGCAGAGGCCGATCGCCAGCACGAGAACCTCGAGTCCGGCTTTCCCCAGCAGAGCTTTTTGTGTTTTCATGACGCCCACCTTTGACTGTGGACGCTATCAATCCTGTCTCAAATTATTGGAAATGAAGGTGGATAAGTTTGCAGCAATTCATTTCATCTACTTTATCTAAAATTTTATTCTTATTTATACTTATATTTGCCAAACCCGGCCCGCCGACCCTCACCAAAACGGGTCCGGAAAAGCACTAGTATACCGGGTTATATGGCGAAGGTTTACCATGCGTAAAAAATAGCAAAGTTACTATATCATAATATATGAAACAGATTGAGCGACTGTTGCAAAGACAAGGCCGTCCCTGTCTCTTCCCGGGAAATACCGGAGGGGTTTCCAGCCATGACGACCAACATCGATTCGGACAACGTTTCAGCTTCCTTTGACGAGCGCGCGGTTTCCACTGAACACGCCGGCCTGACACCGGCGCAGGAAATCCAGGTCGCGCAGGCCGCCTCGACAGGGCAAGCCGCGCCGGCGGATCCGGTACCGGTCGATGTCGGCAGCGGCGCACCCGTTCAGCCCGAAGCACCGGCAGCTGCCGCGAACCCGCCGGCAAATGGAGCGCCGGCGGCTGCGGCAAACGCACCGGCGGGCGCGGCGCATGATTATGTGGCCGACGCCAGCAATGTCGTCAGGCTTCCGGCCAATGTCTCGATCGACAACATCAAGGTCGACGGCCACAACCTCGTGCTCGTGCAGCCCGACGGATCTGAGATCGTCATCAAGGACGGCGCGCTCAATGTGCCCACCTTCATCCTCGGCGAAGTCGAGGTGCCGCGCGTTGCCCTGATCGCGGCGCTGGAAGCAAGCCATGTCGACGTTGCCTTCGGCGCCGACGGCTCGATCTCTGCCGGACCCGGAAACGGCTCGCCGAATAGCGCGGGCGGAAACTTCTCCGTCCCTCCCGGCGGCATCGGCGACGGCTTCGACCTGTCGGCCCTGCTGCCGCCGACGGCCCTGCAGTTCGGCCAGCTCGACCGGCGCGAACTCTTCCCATCCATTGTCGACAGGAAGGTTTCGGTGGTGGCGGTGTCGCTGCTTACGCCGGACGAGGCGGCCAGCGAAACCGGCCTCGACGGCGGCCCGTCACAGTCGCCGGGCAGCGACGCGCCAAGCAATTCGGAGACGTCGAGCACCGGAACGATCACCATCGACGCGCCGGACGGGATCGGCTCGATCGTCATCAACGGCGTCACCGTCACGGGCGTCGGGCAGCAGATCCAGGGCCAGTTCGGCTACATCACGATCGTCTCCTTCAATCCGGTCACCGGCGCTATTGAATACAATTACACGGTGACCGAGTCGGTCACCCATCCCGATCACACCAACGGTTACGACCCCAACGATACGGTTCCGGACAATTTCAGCATCACCGTCACGGATTCCGACGGCGATACCGCCAGCACCACCTTTGCGGTCGCCATCATCGATGACGTACCGACGGCGGTTGCCGACACCGATGCGGTGGCAGCGGGTTCGTTCGCGCCGGTCGCCGGCAATGTCATGGACGGCAGCGGATCGGACGGCAACGCGGCGGGCGCCGACACCAAGGGCGCCGACGACGCGACGGTGGTCGGCGTCGCCGCCGGCAACACCAATACCGATGTCGACAATGCCGCCACGCTCAATACGCCCATCCAGGGCGAATATGGCAAGCTGACGCTTCACGCGGACGGCTCCTACACCTATGTGCGCGACGCCGGCACGCCCGGCGGCGTCAACGACGTCTTCACCTACACGATCAAGGACGGCGACGGCGACACCTCGCACACCACGCTGACGATCTCGATCGGCAACTCGACGCCGGAAATCAGCGACCTGACGCCGGAGGCCAATGGCGGCGACGTCATCGTGAATGAAAACGACCTCCTGGCCAGCCGCGGGCCCGACGAGTCGGCCGGTTCCGACACTTCGAAGGAAAGCACGACCCAGGGCGGCACCTTCACCATCAACTCGCCTGACGGCATCGCCTCGCTGGCGATCGACGGCCACACCTTCATCACCAATGGCACATTCACCGGCGGTTCGTTCACGACCGCGCTCGGCAACACGCTGACGGTGACCGGCTATGACGCCGGCACCGGCGTGGTCAGCTACACCTACACGCTTAACGACAACGAGGCGCATGCCACCGCCCAGGACACCAACAGCCTGTTCGAGAACTTCACCGTCACGCTGACCGACGAGGACGGGCAGAGCGCCAACGGCACGCTCTCCGTCAACATCGTCGACGACGTGCCGGCGGCGAGCGCGGAAGCCTCGCAGGACGTCGCTGAAGGCGCGACGGTCACCGGCACACTGGACTTCGTCGCCGGCGCCGACGGCGCGACGGTGACGCATATCGACGGCACGCTGCTGGTCTTCGGCCAGGACGGCTACTCGCAAGCGATCGACATCGGCGACGGCTCCATCAAGGTCAAGGCCGAGGGCAGCTATTCCTTCACCGCCGACAATCCGGTGATCGGCACGGGCGCGGCCTCGGCAACCTACACGGTGACCGACAGCGACGGCGATACGGCAACGGCCGGCATCAGCTTTGCCGTCACCGACGCCAACCATCCGACGACCGGCACGGCCGCGGCCTCGGTCGACGATGACGGGTTGGCCGATGGCAATGCGGCGAGCACGACTGGCGACATTGCGGTGCCGAACACCGATGGCGACAACAACGAAGCGACCTTCTCGGGCACGCTCGGCGGCAGCGTCGGCGGCGACGGCGCCGGCGCCAACGGCTTCTCCTTCGCGGCGCTCAACGGCACGACCGGCACGGTCGGCCAGGAGAACGTTGCCTACAGCTGGGATGCCGGCACCCACACGCTGACGGCGACCACCACCAGCGGCGACCGCATCGGCACGGCGCTGTTCACCGTGCATGTGACGGACCCGGCGACCGGCGCCTATACTGTGGCTCTGCTCGACAACGTGCTGCAGGCGCAGGGCCCGAACGACGAGAACAATGCGAGCGTCGATCTCGGCTATGTCATCACCGATGCCGACGGCTCGACGGCGCCTGGCACGCTGACCATCACCTTCAACGACGACGCACCGACGGCTTCGGCCGAGGGCTCGCAGAACGTTGCCGAAGGCGCGACGCTGACCGGCACGCTGGACTTCGTCGCCGGTGCCGACGGCGCCACGGTGACCCATATCGACGGCACGCTGCTGGTTTTCGGCCAGGACGGCTACTCGCAGGCGATCGACATCGGCGACGGCTCCATCAAGGTCAAGGCCGATGGCAGCTATTCCTTCACCGCCGACAGCCCGGTCAACGGCACGGGCGCGGCTTCGGCGACCTTTACGGTGACCGACGGCGACGGCGATACGGCAACGGCCGGCATCAGCTTTGCCGTCACCGACGCCAACACGCCGACGAGCGGCACGGCCGCGGCCTCGGTCGACGATGACGGGCTTGCCGGCGGCAATGCGGCGAGCACAACGGGCGACATTGCGGTTCCGAACACCGATGGCGACAACAACGAAGCGACCTTCTCGGGCACGCTCGGCGGCAGCCTTGGCGGCGACGGCGCCGGCGCCAACGGCTTCTCGTTCGCGACGCTCAACGGCACGACCGGCACGGTCGGCCAGGAGAACGTCGCCTACAGCTGGGATGCTGGCACCCACACGCTGACGGCGACCACCACCAGCGGCGACCGCATCGGCACGGCGCTGTTCACGGTGCATGTGACGAACCCGGCGACCGGCGCCTATACGGTGACGCTGCTTGACAACGTCATGCATACGGGCGGCCCGAACAACGAAAACAACGCGACCGTCGATCTCGGCTATGTCATCACCGACGCCGACGGCTCGACGGCGCCTGGCACGCTCACCATCACCTTCAACGACGATGCTCCGTCGCTGACGGTCGGCACGGTCAACGAGAGCGCCATCACGCTGGTGACGCAGGACGCCCAGACGATCGGGCCGGCCTCCGACACGGCGAGCGCGAGCTTCGCGGCCGCCTTCCTGGCGGCGGTGACGCCGAGCTATGGCGCCGACGGCGCCGGCTCGACGGTGATCAGCGGCTACACGCTCAACGTCACCAACTCGGCCTCCGGCCTGACCAGCCAGGGTGAAGCGATCACCCTGGCCAAGGTCGGCAACGACATCGTCGGCTCGACCGCCTCGCATGGCGAGATCTTCAGGATCGCCGTCGATGCGAACGGCACCGTGACGCTGACCCAGTCCCAGCAGATCGACCACCTGCCCGAGAGCCTCGACACCACCAACAACAACGCCCACATCGACCTCGGCAGCGGCCTGGTGACGCTGTCGGCGACGGCGACGGTGACCGATGGCGACCACGACCAGGCGACCTCGACGGTGAGCACCGATCTGGGCGGCAACATCGGCTTCGACGACGACGTCCCGTCGCTGACGGTCGGCACGGTCAACGAGAGCGCCATCACGCTGGTGACGCAGGACGCCCAGACGATCGGGCCGGCCTCCGACACGGCGAGCGCGAGCTTCGCGGCCGCCTTCCTGGCGGCGGTGACGCCGAGCTATGGCGCCGACGGCGCCGGCTCGACGGTGATCAGCGGCTACACGCTCAACGTCACCAACTCGGCCTCCGGCCTGACCAGCCAGGGTGAAGCGATCACCCTGGCCAAGGTCGGCAACGACATCGTCGGCTCGACCGCCTCGCATGGCGAGATCTTCAGGATCGCCGTCGATGCGAACGGCACCGTGACGCTGACCCAGTCCCAGCAGATCGACCACCTGCCCGAGAGCCTCGACACCACCAACAACAACGCCCACATCGACCTCGGCAGCGGCCTGGTGACGCTGTCGGCGACGGCGACGGTGACCGATGGCGACCACGACCAGGCGACCTCGACGGTGAGCACCGATCTGGGCGGCAACATCGGCTTCGACGACGACATCCCGTCGCTGACGGTCGGCACGGTCAACGAGAGCGCCATCACGCTGGTGACGCAGGACGCCCAGACGATCGGGCCGGCCTCCGACACGGCGAGCGCGAGCTTCGCGGCCGCCTTCCTGGCGGCGGTGACGCCGAGCTATGGCGCCGACGGCGCCGGCTCGACGGTGATCAGCGGCTACACGCTCAACGTCACCAACTCGGCCTCCGGCCTGACCAGCCAGGGTGAAGCGATCACCCTGGCCAAGGTCGGCAACGACATCGTCGGCTCGACCGCCTCGCATGGCGAGATCTTCAGGATCGCCGTCGATGCGAACGGCACCGTGACGCTGACCCAGTCCCAGCAGATCGACCACCTGCCCGAGAGCCTCGACACCACCAACAACAACGCCCACATCGACCTCGGCAGCGGCCTGGTGACGCTGTCGGCGACGGCGACGGTGACCGATGGCGACCACGACCAGGCGACCTCGACGGTGAGCACCGATCTGGGCGGCAACATCGGCTTCGACGACGACGTCCCGTCGCTGACGGTCGGCACGGTCAACGAGAGCGCCATCACGCTGGTGACGCAGGACGCCCAGACGATCGGGCCGGCCTCCGACACGGCGAGCGCGAGCTTCGCGGCCGCCTTCCTGGCGGCGGTGACGCCGAGCTATGGCGCCGACGGCGCCGGCTCGACGGTGATCAGCGGCTACACGCTCAACGTCACCAACTCGGCCTCCGGCCTGACCAGCCAGGGTGAAGCGATCACCCTGGCCAAGGTCGGCAACGACATCGTCGGCTCGACCGCCTCGCATGGCGAGATCTTCAGGATCGCCGTCGATGCGAACGGCACCGTGACGCTGACCCAGTCCCAGCAGATCGACCACCTGCCCGAGAGCCTCGACACCACCAACAACAACGCCCACATCGACCTCGGCAGCGGCCTGGTGACGCTGTCGGCGACGGCGACGGTGACCGATGGCGACCACGACCAGGCGACCTCGACGGTGAGCACCGATCTGGGCGGCAACATCGGCTTCGACGACGACATCCCGTCGCTGACGGTCGGCACGGTCAACGAGAGCGCCATCACGCTGGTGACGCAGGACGCCCAGACGATCGGGCCGGCCTCCGACACGGCGAGCGCGAGCTTCGCGGCCGCCTTCCTGGCGGCGGTGACGCCGAGCTATGGCGCCGACGGCGCCGGCTCGACGGTGATCAGCGGCTACACGCTCAACGTCACCAACTCGGCCTCCGGCCTGACCAGCCAGGGTGAAGCGATCACCCTGGCCAAGGTCGGCAACGACATCGTCGGCTCGACCGCCTCGCATGGCGAGATCTTCAGGATCGCCGTCGATGCGAACGGCACCGTGACGCTGACCCAGTCCCAGCAGATCGACCACCTGCCCGAGAGCCTCGACACCACCAACAACAACGCCCACATCGACCTCGGCAGCGGCCTGGTGACGCTGTCGGCGACGGCGACGGTGACCGATGGCGACCACGACCAGGCGACCTCGACGGTGAGCACCGATCTGGGCGGCAACATCGGCTTCGACGACGACATCCCGTCGCTGACGGTCGGCACGGTCAACGAGAGCGCCATCACGCTGGTGACGCAGGACGCCCAGACGATCGGGCCGGCCTCCGACACGGCGAGCGCGAGCTTCGCGGCCGCCTTCCTGGCGGCGGTGACGCCGAGCTATGGCGCCGACGGCGCCGGCTCGACGGTGATCAGCGGCTACACGCTCAACGTCACCAACTCGGCCTCCGGCCTGACCAGCCAGGGTGAAGCGATCACCCTGGCCAAGGTCGGCAACGACATCGTCGGCTCGACCGCCTCGCATGGCGAGATCTTCAGGATCGCCGTCGATGCGAACGGCACCGTGACGCTGACCCAGTCCCAGCAGATCGACCACCTGCCCGAGAGCCTCGACACCACCAACAACAACGCCCACATCGACCTCGGCAGCGGCCTGGTGACGCTGTCGGCGACGGCGACGGTGACCGATGGCGACCACGACCAGGCGACCTCGACGGTGAGCACCGATCTGGGCGGCAACATCGGCTTCGACGACGACGTCCCGTCGCTGACGGTCGGCACGGTCAACGAGAGCGCCATCACGCTGGTGACGCAGGACGCCCAGACGATCGGGCCGGCCTCCGACACGGCGAGCGCGAGCTTCGCGGCCGCCTTCCTGGCGGCGGTGACGCCGAGCTATGGCGCCGACGGCGCCGGCTCGACGGTGATCAGCGGCTACACGCTCAACGTCACCAACTCGGCCTCCGGCTTGACCAGCCAGGGTGAAGCGATCACCCTGGCCAAGGTCGGCAACGACATCGTCGGCTCGACCGCCTCGCATGGCGAGATCTTCAGGATCGCCGTCGATGCGAACGGCACCGTGACGCTGACCCAGTCCCAGCAGATCGACCACCTGCCCGAGAGCCTCGACACCACCAACAACAACGCCCACATCGACCTCGGCAGCGGCCTGGTGACGCTGTCGGCGACGGCGACGGTGACCGATGGCGACCACGACCAGGCGACCTCGACGGTGAGCACCGATCTGGGCGGCAACATCGGCTTCGACGACGACATCCCGTCGCTGACGGTCGGCACGGTCAACGAGAGCGCCATCACGCTGGTGACGCAGGACGCCCAGACGATCGGGCCGGCCTCCGACACGGCGAGCGCGAGCTTCGCGGCCGCCTTCCTGGCGGCGGTGACGCCGAGCTATGGCGCCGACGGCGCCGGCTCGACGGTGATCAGCGGCTACACGCTCAACGTCACCAACTCGGCCTCCGGCCTGACCAGCCAGGGTGAAGCGATCACCCTGGCCAAGGTCGGCAACGACATCGTCGGCTCGACCGCCTCGCATGGCGAGATCTTCAGGATCGCCGTCGATGCGAACGGCACCGTGACGCTGACCCAGTCCCAGCAGATCGACCACCTGCCCGAGAGCCTCGACACCACCAACAACAACGCCCACATCGACCTCGGCAGCGGCCTGGTGACGCTGTCGGCGACGGCGACGGTGACCGATGGCGACCACGACCAGGCGACCTCGACGGTGAGCACCGATCTGGGCGGCAACATCGGCTTCGACGACGACGTCCCGACGGTTCTCGACAAGACGGACCTCTATTTCGCCAACAGCGGCACCGTCAGCGGAACCGGCGTGTTCGACTACTCCATCGGAGCTGACAGCCATTCCACGTACAGCAGCCTCAATTCTGACTTTGCCGCCATCACCTTGGCCGGGACCGTGGCCGGGAACGCGATCACCGCGCCGACCGTAACCTGGGCCTCCGAGACCTCGACACAGGCTGTGTTCAACATCAGCTTCAGCTATCTCACGGGCGGAGCGACGACCCAGGAAACGGGCACACTCACCTTCGACAAGGTGGCGGGCACCTACACCGTTGACCTGGCCGATCCGATTTCCGCGGTGACGATCAGCACAGTGAGCAATTCGTCTTCCATCACCGGCTATCAGCCGGGGTCTTCGACGACCGACAACACCCAGCCGGAAGTGGCGGTGGCGCAGGTCAATTCGAACCTGTTCATCCAGTTCACCGGCTACGCGGAACCAGGCAACGGCACCGGAGCCAACAACCTGCAAGCGGGCTCGGTCGACGGCAGCACGCTTACCTTCGTGAACGGAGAACTGATCACCCAGGCCTCGACATACGTGTCCATCTCGGGCACGGCAAACGGCGTTGCCGGCGACACGATGGGCAAGGGAGAAGTCATGGACATGGACTTCTTCACCACGAACCCGACAGGATTTACCGGCCTGACGCCCGATGCCCAGGTGAGCTCGATGTTCCTGAAGTTCGACGGTATCGGGAATACCGAAGACTTCATCGTCATCCTCAAGCTCTACGATCCGACGACCAACGAATACACAACCAAGGCGATGTACGTAGAGAACGCCGACATCTTCAAGGGCCCGGGCTCCGGTCCTGGCGCCTACTCGAGTGTAACCCTCGACAACAATGACGGCCTGTTGATCATCGAATCGAACGACTACAATGCCGCTGGGCAGCATTACGTGCTGGTTGGGGCGCAGATCACCCCGACCGACGAGGGCATCTCCGGCACCGCCATCAACCTCAATGGCGCCATCGGTGCCGGCGGGGCGAGCACCACGACCCAAGACATCAGTTCCGATTCGAATGATCTCGGCTTCAAGATCTCCGATATCGGCCTGGTCAGCACCACGACGACGGCTCAGAACGCCGATCTGACCTTCAACGTCACCCTGAAGGACGCGGACAACGACACGACAACGGCACAGCAACTGGACGTCCACGTCACCAATGGCGTCACCTACACCGGCACGGCGGACGCCGAGACGATGCAGGGCACGGCCAACGGCGACACGCTGAACGGCAACGGCGGCGACGATATCCTGCAAGGGTTTGGCGGCAACGACCTGCTGATTGGCGGCGCTGGCCAGGACACGCTCACCGGTGGCACGGGCGCCGACACGTTCAAGCTTGACCACCTCGACATCAAGGACCTGATCGTCGACTACAGCGGTGTCGGCGGAGAAGGCGACAAGATCGACCTGACCGCCCTGTTCGACACGGCCCCGGGCGGCGGCAACATCGGCAACTTCGTGAACTACGATGCGGGGACCGGCACGCTCAGTGTCGACACCAGCGGTTCGGGAAATCCGGCCAACTTCGTCGAAGTGGCGCAACTCACGAACCACCCGGCGGCCAACACCATCACGCTGCTCTACGACGATGGGACGACCACGCATACGACGACGGCAAATGTGGTCTAGCGGCATGGCGCAACGGGACTTGGCCATGCTATGTATTAGCAACTCGAATATTAGGATTCTGGAGGGGACTTTATCATGAAGCGTTCCGCAAGACTGCTGGTCTCAGCCGCGGCACTGTTGCTGGTCGGATCGGCAGGGCGTGCCGCCGACATCATCGAAGGCCCGGCGGCCGATTACTGCCGCACCGTCGGGACTTCCAACCTGGTGCTGACCGACAACATCGTCGACCTCAAGGCCCAGGTGGTGAAACTGATGGACGAGTCGGTCGCCGTCGCCAAAAGCCCGGAGTGGATCAACTCGTCGCGCCCCGCCTTCGTCTGGGCTTCGGAAGCCAAGGCCTACTGCGGCATGGCCTATGGCTACCTGAAGACGAACTACAAGGACGAAGACACGCTCAACAAATGCGAGTGCTTCCACGATCGCATGGTCGAATACATGCACTGACCGCCAGCACGCCGGCCGGCTGGCGATGACGGAAAAGAGAAAACTGTCGAGGGCGATCGCCGCAGCGGTCGCCCAAGGTTTCTTGCTTGTCGCGGATTCTTGCCGGAAAAGCGTCGGACGCTTTTCCGGAATCTGCATGGCCGGCTTTGTCCTGCTAGGCACGAATGCCGGCGCCTCGGAACGATCCTCCGTCGAACGGATGGCCGACCGGCCGCGACAGACCGGCTGCGCCGCCAGCGGGGCATGGACGCGCGACGCGTTCAAGGCCTATGCGAGCTGCCAGGCATCGATCTACGGGCTGGAGCCGGTGCTGGCGCATGCGGTGATGGAGATCGAAAGCGGCTTCGACCCGCAGGCGCGCGGCGCTGACGGCGAGGTCGGATTGATGCAGGTGATGCCGGCGACGGCGCGCATGCTGGGCTTCCGCGGCTCGCTCGACGAACTCGGCCTGCCCGCCACCAACATCGCGCTTGGCGTCGAATATCTGGCGCTGGCCAACAAGCTGGCCGCGGGCGATCTTTGCACCACCGTGATGAAATACCGCGCCGGACACAATGAGAGCCGCTTCTCCGCGCTTTCGGTGCGCTACTGCGAGCGGGCGCGCGCGATCCTGACCAGGGAAGGACTGCCGGTGACGGGACCCTTGCCGGTGGCGACGTTCGGCTTTTCGGCGCTATCGGGCGCCGACGCCAGCCCCGCCGGCGAGAACCGCACCTGCGTGCGCCGGATCTTCGTGCCGGGACCGCGCTACATGCGGTGCGCCGATTACCGGAGCGCCGGCCAGGCCAGGCGGATCAGGGCGCTGCGGGCGCAGCTGTTCGACGGCTAGCCGGAGCAATTCCAGGAAGCGCCTTTCCACCCGGAATTGCGTCGAAACAAAGAGGTGGAGCGGCGTGATTTTCCGTGAAACGATGAACCGCTCCGGGAGAGGCCGGAATTCAAAGCAGCGCAAGGCGTGCCGCGGGATGGGACCCGGGAACGTTGTCGCCACGACCGGCGGCACACAGGATGGAGCGATCATGAAACTTGGCCGGCGGCTTTCCTGCCCGTGGACACGGGCGATGGCGCTCGCATTTTTGGCTGCCGTTTCGGGCTGCCAGTCGAAAGGCAGCGTCAGCGAGGCGCTCGACCCGGCCGCGGTCGCGTCGCCCGGCACGCCGGCCGACGGCGCCATTGCCGCCGCGCCGCAGGCGGTAACGGCGACGCAGTCGCTCGGCACGGGGCCGGCCAAGATCACCATGCTGTTGCCGCTGTCGGCCCCGGGAAGTGCCGGCGAAGACGGCAGGAAGATGCTCGATGCCGCCAAGCTCGCCATGGCCGACCTCGGCAACAATTTGCTGACGCTGACCGTGGAGGATACGCGCGGAGACCCCGGCAATGCCAAGGACCTGGCGATCAAGGCGATAACGACGGGGTCGAAAGTCGTCATCGGCCCGACCGAACTGCCGGCCGCGCAGCACATCGCCAAGCTGTCGGGCTCGACGCGGCCGCCGGTGCTGGCGCTGGCCGACAATTTTGCCGGCGGCCCCGGTGTCTATGCCGTGCGCCTCAGCGAGGCCGACAGCGCGGCGGCGGGCGCGGCGGCCGTCGCCGCCAAGGGCGCCAAGAAATTCGTCCTGCTGGTGGCGGCGGGCAGCAATGCCGCGGCAATCGAAAAGCGCGTCGCCAACGGCCTCAGCATCTATGGCGCGGCGCTTGCCGTCACCCTGCCCTATGCGCCGGCCGACGGCGGCGCCAAGGCGGTCAACGACATGGGCTCGCTGGTGGAGGCGCCCGATGCGGTGATCGTGGCCAGCGGAGACGCCAGCCCTACACCGCTGCTTGCGGCGCTGAAGGCAAAGGGCATTCCCGGCAAGACGGTCTCGCTCATCGGAACCAACCGCTGGCTGGAGCGGCCGATGGATCCGTCGTTCGAAGGCGCCTATATCGCAACGCTCGACCAGGGCGAGACCGGGCCGATCGCCGACCGTTTCAACGCGACGTTCCACTACCCGGCCGACGTCAACGTCGCCTATGCCTATGACATGGTCGCGCTGACGGCGGGGATTGCGAGCGCCGTCGGGCCGAACGGCTTCAGCAAGCAGGTGCTGGAAAATGCCAGCGGCTTCCGCGGCTCGACCGGCCTGTTCCGCTTCCGCGCCGACGGCTCAAGCCAGCGCACGATGCCGTTCTACCGGGTCGAGAAGGGCGCGCTGAAGCTGGTCGAGAAGTCGACGGCGGGGTTTTGAACACCACTTTGTCAGTTGAGCTGCTGTAGAATTCCGGAGCTGCTGGCCAGCACCCAACGTTCGTATATCTGGAACCCTATCGCGCAGATTGCCGCGAGCGAAATCGGCACACCGAACGGCACCACGCCCTTGCGGTCGAGATGCTGGACATAGAGGCGGAACATACCTGCCGGCAGCATGAAAGGGTTCTTCACGAGCACGGCCGTGATCAGGGCAAACACCAGCAAGAGAAGAGAAAAAACGACGAGACCGCTGCCGCCGATCAAAAAAGGCATAACCGCCATCAGCTTGACGTCGCCAGCGCCGACCTTGCGCAAGGTCCAGAAAGGGAAGAGCACGACAAATAGTAAAAGACCGGCAAGAGCGCTCAGGCCCATATCCCACCATGACCCGGCCGCGACTGACAGCAGTTGCAGGGAGCCCAGGCCCAGGCAAAGCAACAGCAGCACATTCTGATTGGATATCTTCTGCGTCGTGAAGTCGACCCAGGCGATCCTGACGAGCAAAGGAATGGCCAGCGCCTTGAGCAGTAGCGATGCGGCCAGCAACATGCTAGCGCTCGATGTTCTGCACGCTGGAGGACAGGAGCTTCAGGTTGTTGGCAACGGTCGGGTCGTTCGGCGCCAATTCGTAGGCCTTCAGGAAATTGGAGCGCGCATTCTGCAGCTTGCCTCGCAGCAGATAGGAATAGCCGAGATTGTTGTAATATTCGGGCGTCGCGCCAAGCAGCTTGTAGGCGCGGCTGTAGGCAAGATCGGCGAGGTCGAAACGGCGAATGCGGTCGCAGGAGGCGGCAAGACCCAGCCAGGCGACGCCGTCATTGGGCGCCAGGCGCGTGGCCTTGTAGAACAGCGCGCCGGCATTGCCGTAGTTTTCAGAGCGGAACTGCGTCTTGGCCTCGGCGACGGCCTGGTCCGAAGCATAGTAGTCGACATCGCTGACTGTCTTCAGCCCATCGAATGTATCGCCAAAGGACGTGACATCGCCCTTGGAGGGTTCGTTGGTGCGAACAACACCGTCAGTCGGGTCCGTCTGGCAGCCGGCAATCGCCATGATTAACAGGCCGGCTGCGGCCGCATTTCGCCATCTCATATATATATGTCCCCAAGGGTCGCCCCCGAATCACATTAGAATCAAAGCTCACGCATAACTAGAAGAAAATGCCCCTCATGCGGATGATCACCGGCAACATGATGACCATAAGCACCACCGGGAAGATGCATAGCCCCAGTGGGATCATCATCTTGACCGGCAAAGCGTTGGCACGCTCCTCGGCGCGCAGAATTCTCTGGCTGCGCATTTCGTCGCTATAGACGCGCAGCGCGTCGGTCAGGCTGGTGCCGAGTTCTTCCGACTGCCGGAACAGCACTGCCAGGGCCCGTGCCTCGTCGAGGCCGATGCGATCGGCCAGGTCGCGCAATGCCTCGCGTAGCGGCTTGCCGGCGCGCAGTTGCAGATTCATGATCGAAAGCTGGATGCCCAGCCATTTATGGGTTCCGGCCAGTTCGTTGCTGACACGCTCGACCGCTGCCTCCAGGCTCATGCCAGCATCGGCGCAGGTGATCATCATATCCATGAAATCGGGAAACCCGCGACGATATATCTGCATCTGAGCCTTCTCGAATCGATCAAGCGCGATGCTGGGAACGACCAGACAGGCGAGCCCGAACAGACCGGCGCCGGCAAATGCAATAAAGCTGGGCATTTGCGCGGGCAATACTCGGGACAGGAGCGTGTAGGCGACCAGAAAGCCGATCGCGACCGCCGCTATGCGCGTAAGAGTATAGATGAGGGGCGCGCTTGATTGATAGAAGCCGGCCCGAAAGAGCTTCGCCTCAAGGGCATTCGGCTCGCCGCGCTCCTTCTCAACCGTGCGGAAATAGGCGTCGATCGGCTTCTGCGCCGCGATCTTGGCCAGATGTTCCTGCCCGGCAAGCGAACGACGGTCGGCAATTCCCTCCGCCATCAGACTTTGCGCGACCAGCTTTCGCGTCTGCAACGCCGGCAAAAAGACAAGGGCGCCGAACAGGAACAATGCCACCGCCGCCAGGAAGACAGCTAGGGAAACCAGGAAGCTTATGTCCTGCGTATTCGAAAACAGGCTAATGGCTCGCTCCTGTCAGAAGTCGAAGTTGACCATGCGGTACATGATGAAGTCGCCCAGCAGTGCCCAGGCTCCAAAAAGCACAAACACAGGCAGGATGACCGGATTGTTCCAGACAGTGCCGT
This sequence comes from Mesorhizobium sp. M4B.F.Ca.ET.058.02.1.1, assembly GCF_003952505.1. NCBI lineage: Bacteria > Pseudomonadati > Pseudomonadota > Alphaproteobacteria > Hyphomicrobiales > Phyllobacteriaceae > Mesorhizobium > Mesorhizobium sp. M4B.F.Ca.ET.058.02.1.1. The sequence continues at coordinate 3,134,381 of NZ_CP034450.1, forward strand.
AATAGGATGGGGCGGCGATCTGTAGGATCAAGAACATGACGACGGGGAAAAAGGAGATGATCCACGCCGACATTCGCCCCTCGGATGAAAGCGCCCTGATCTTGAGGCGCAATTTCTGCCGCTCGCGCAGCACCATTGAAAGATTGTGCAGGATCTCGGTTAGATTGCCGCCCGTCTTGGACTGGATGGAGAGTGATACCGAAAGCAGATGAAGGCCTTCAAATCCCACGCGCTGGGAGAGTTTCCGCACGGCGTTTTCCAGACTGAGCCCGAAGGTGATCTCGTCCGCAACGATGCCGAATTCGGTGCCAAGCGGATCCGGCATCTCACGGGCCACAAGACTGATCGCCACCGGTGCTGGATGGCCGGCGCGCAGCGAGCGCACGATCATGTCGAGCGCATCCGGGAGCTGCCTGGCGAACTTCTGGATGCGCTTGTTGCGGGCGCGCCTGAGCACAAGCAGCGGCAGGACGAGGCCCACCAACAAAAATGTGATCAGCGCCGTGACGATTGAAAAACCGAAAAGTAGTGTCAGCATCAATGCGATAACCAGCCCGGCAAGCAGGAACATTGCAGCGAAAGCCAGTGGATTGCCGGTGATGCCGGATTGCGTGTAGAGCCGGTTCAATGTGACGAAGCCGAAAACAAAGTCACCCGAGTCCGTCAATCCACGTTCTCGCAACAGGCCTTGTAGGGTCTGCTCGGCCGGCGCTTCCTCGGCCAAAAGCTTGAGCCGTCGATTGATTGTGCCGACCCTGACGCGCCGCCCGGCGTAAGACAGATAGAGCGACTCGGCAGCAAGGATCACCGAGGCGGCGGCGAGCACATAGATGAAATAGAGCAGGGTCTGGCCAGTCGGCATCAGAGCGGAACCTGTGGATTGAAGGCGTCCTTTTCAAAGTGAAAGCCGAGCGTCGCCGCCTCCTGGGCAAAACGCGGCCTTACCCCGGTGGCGCGAAAATCACCGATGATCTTGCCTTCCGCAGTCACTTCCCGGCGAACAAAGTGGTAAAGTTCCTGGAGCTGCACGACGTTGCCTTCCATGCCTGTCAATTCCGAAATCGATATCACTCGCCTGCCGCCATCGGAAAGCCGTTGCGTCTGCACAATGATGTCGATCGCCGAAGCGATCTGCGCCCGGATGGATTCGTGGGTCATCGGCATGCCGGCCATGCCGACCATCTGCTCCAGGCGGGATAGCGCATCTCGCGGTGTGTTGGCATGGATGGTGGTCATGGAGCCTTCATGGCCAGTGTTCATCGCTTGCAGCATGTCGAAGGCTTCCTCGCCGCGAACCTCGCCGACGATGATGCGATCGGGCCGCATGCGCAGGGCGTTCTTCACCAGCTCGCGCTGACGAACTTCGCCCTTGCCCTCGACGTTGGGCGGGCGCGTCTCCAGCCGGCCGACATGCGGCTGCTGCAGTTGCAGTTCCGCCGCATCCTCGATGGTGATCAAGCGCTCGGCGGCAGGAATGTAGCTCGAGAGCGCATTAAGCAAGGTTGTCTTACCGCTGCCGGTGCCACCGGAAACCAGGATCGACTTGCGCGCCTGCACTGCGATCCGCAGCATGTCGACCATCGGCGGGCGGATCGAGTTGAACGCGATCAGGCGCTCGAGCGAATAAGGATGCTTGGAGAATTTGCGAATCGAAACGAGCGGACCATCCACTGAGATCGGCCGCACCGCGATATTGACGCGCGATCCGTCGTCGAGGCGGGCGTCGACCATCGGCGCGGATTCATCGACGCGCCTGCCGATTGCCGAGACGATCTTGTTGACGACCCGCAGCAGATGCGCCTCGTCGCGGAAGCGGATCTTGGTTTCCTCGAGCACGCCGCGCCGCTCGATGAAAACGCGATTGTGGGTGTTGATCAGAATGTCGGCGATCGAATCGTCCTTGAGCAAGGGCTCGATCGGCCCCAGCCCCAGCATTTCGTCAGCCGTGTCGCTGGTCAACTGATCAAGCTCGCGCGCGTTCAGCGGAATATTTCGAGCGCGGACGAATTCGCGCACGATCGGCCGTATCTCATCGAGAATCTCGTCCTTGGACGCATTTTCAAGGGCGGTCAAATTGAAGCGGTCGATGAGATGGCGGTGGAGTTCAACCTTGAGCGTCAGAAAATCATTGCCCTGGGTTTCAGCATCCGTCACCGGAACGACCGTCGCCCCATTTGAAACCGCCACTGCGGTCGTCGGCTGGAGCGCCCGCGGCTCATTCGATCCCTTGATGAAGCGGCCTAGCATTTTTAGCCCCCCGCAAACTTTTCCCAAAAGTTTCCCTCAGGTTGGAAACTAAGGGTTAACCACGAGAGGCACAAGCGCGGGGCGCGGGTGGGAGGATCGAATACTTACAACATAGTTAAGACGAGTCCCTAAAAAAATCGTTTTATTTCGCGACTGTGTACCCAGGAGCACAACTCAACTCCCACCTCACGAAACGTTTCGGCTTGCAACGTTCGAATCGCCGCCGCGGACTCCGGTAAGCCCTTACATATAAAGGCTTATGCACATACCCTAATATGATTAGGCTACCACTATGGGTGAGGCGAAATTGTGAATGAATGGTTAAAAGCGCTCAAAAAGCAAATCGAATCAATCCCTTGTCGAAATTGAATTGAGTCCCGATCAGGTATTGGAAGGTTAAGGAACTGTTAATCCCGTTTGACTCTGGTTTTTGGCGGGACTTAGATCAACTCGACGGGGGATGCTTGGGTATGGGGTTCATCCTTAGCTCGTCTCGTCGGGTTCAACCTCCAAAGGGAGAAATTGGCATGAAGAAGCTCATGACGATGGCCCGGCAGTTCCGCGACGACGACAACGGCGCTGCTATGGTCGAATATTCCATCCTGGTCGGCATCATCGCCGCAGCAGCCATTCTCGCGGTTCTCGCGATCGGTGCCTGGGTCACCGGCCGTTTCACCGGCCTCTGCACCAACCTGAACACTGGTCCGGGTACCTGCGACGCCGCCGCCGGCACCGGCAGCTGATCGTCTGTTTAATCCTCAGGCCCGGACTTCGATCCGGGCCTGAGCCTTATCGCGGCGGGCGAATTCCCGCTTTTGGGGCTTGGGGCTGATGCGTGCCAACACTTTGATCATGATTGTTCTCGCCGGCGTGTTCGGCGTTCTGGCGGTTGTGCTTGTCAACATCTGGCTGGCGAACCAGCGCAACGCATTGGCGCAGTCGGACGGAGTTAAGCGCGACACTGTTGTGGTGGCAGCGGTGGCGCTGAAGTTCGGCGACACGCTAACCGCCGAAAAGCTGCGTGAAATCGCCTGGCCCGCAGGCGCGGTCCCGGCCGGCGCTTTCAAGACAACCAAAGAGATCCTGGCCGGCGAAGGTTCGAAGCAGGCATTGCAGGCGATCGGCGCCAACGAGCCCGTTCTCGCCACCAAGATCACCGGCCCCGGCCAGCGCGCCACGCTTTCGGCGGTGCTCGGCGAGGGCATGAAAGCCGTTTCCATCAGGGTCAACGACGTGCTCGGCGTCGCCGGCTTTGTCTTCCCGGGCGACCGCGTCGATATATTGTTGACCCGCACGGTGCGCGCCGATGGCGGCGCAGACAAGAGTTTTGTCGATGTGCTGCTACAGAGCATTAAGGTGCTGGCCATCGACCAGGTTGCTGACGAAAGCAAGGAGAACCCGACGGTGGCGAAAGCCGTGACCGTCGAAGTCAGCACCAAGGACGCGCAGAAGCTGACGCTCGCCGCCGGCGCTGGGCAGTTGTCGCTGGCGCTGCGTCAGGCGGCGGCCAACAAGGGCGAGACGACCGAGCGTGTCACGCTTTCGGATCTGACCGGCGACACGCCGGACGATGTCGCCGCCAGGCAGGCCGAACTTGCCAAGCAGGCGGCGGCGGACGCCGCGGCCGCGGCCGATCGCAAACGCGCCGACGACAAGCTCGCCGGGCTGGCCAAAGCCGTCGAACGGGTGGACAACAAAATCGACGATCTGAGCAAGGTCAAGCCGGCTCCGGCTGTGGCATCTGCGCCGCAAGTGAAGGAAATTGTCAAGGAAGAGGTCAAATACGTGCAGCCGGAACCGCCGGCCCGGGCGACAATCGGTGTATTTCGAGGTATAAAACTCGAAACATACGATGTGCCGCGACAAAAATGACGCCGGCGCATTAGGATCGACACTCCGAATCAGCCGGCAGGGGGTTAGCGTAGATGCGTGTGTACCGGAGACCACTGGCGGCCGCCGCTTTCGCCTTATCCTGCGCATTGCTGTCGCTAAGTCCCGTGGCCCATGCCGCCGACCGCCGCATCGACGTGTCGAACCCGACTATCCATCGTATCTTCGTGCCGGTATCGCAGTCGGTGACGATCCAGGTGAACTCCACCCTGGGCGATATTGTCGTGGGCGACGAGAAGATTGCTGACGCGCAGCCGATGACCGACAAGACGCTCTATGTCATCGGCAAGGGTGTCGGCACCACAACCGTCAACCTGTTTTCCGAAGACAAGCGCTCGCTGGGCACGCTCCAGGTCGAGGTCGGTCAGGATGTCAGTGACATGGCCGCGGCAATCCGCCAGGTCGCGCCTCGCGCGCGCATCGAAATCGGCTCGATCAATGGCAAGATCAGGCTGGCCGGTCATGTCAAGGATGCAGCGACCCTGGCCTCCATCGTGGACGTCGCCCAGCAATATGGCCCCGACGCAATTATCAACTCCGTGACCATCGACGACAGCCAGCAGGTGAATTTGGAAGTGCGCGTGCTGGAGGCCAAGCGCAACGCCGGCCGCGACCTCGGCGTCTCGATCAGGAGCACGAATGGTAGCGGCACGAGCCGTACGGGAACGGGCATTGCGGCCGTCGACGAAGACGACGTGGTGCTGGGACCCGGGAACCTGCTTAGCGGCCTGCTCTCGAACACCAATCCCTTCGCGGCACTAATTACCCGCGTCATCGACAGCAACATCAAGGTCGACCTGATCATCGAAGCGCTCGAGGCCAAGGGCGTGGTGCGCACGCTGGCTGAACCCAACCTCACCACCTTGTCGGGTGAGTCCGCCAGCTTCAACGCAGGCGGCGAAGTCCCCATCCGCAGCATCGGCACTGATGGCAATATCCAGATCGAATACAAGCAATTCGGCGTCAATCTGCTATTCACGCCTGTCGTCATGGATGACAGCAAGATCCATATCAAGCTGGCGCCGGAAGTGAGCGACCTGACCGGCTTTACCACTGCTGGCGACCCGATCTTCACCAACCGCAAACTCGCGACCGTGGTCGAATTGCGCGACGGCCAGAGTTTCGCCGTCGGCGGGCTTCTCTCCAGCAAGACCACCAAGCTGCAGAACCAGGTGCCATGGCTCGGCCAGGTCCCGGTCATCGGCGCGCTGTTCCGCAACTCAAGCAACCAGAAGGAAGAAACCGAGCTGGTTGTCATCGTCACGCCGCATCTCGTACGGCCGACAAAGCCCGGCGAGCAATTGGCGACGCCGTTCGACAAGACGCGGCCGGCCAATGATCCGGAGTTCTTCATCCTCGGCCAACTCGAGGTGAACAAGGACATGATCCGCCAGTATGAAAACGGCGAAGGCGTCACCGGCCCCTATGGCCACATGCTGGATGTGAAATCGAAGGACAAGATGCTCTATGTCAAGAAATAAGCTCTTGCTCGTCGTTCTGTGTACCGGCCTGCTGACAGGTTGCGCCGCGGACTATCTCAACAACTACGACACGGTGACGCTGGCGGCCGGCGATACGCAGAAATTCAATTCGCTTCTGCAGACGGTCGACCCATACAATCCGGCCTCGAACAACACGAAAATCGAAGGCGACGGTGAGCGCGGCGTTGGCGTGATCAGAAGCTACAGAGTTCCGCCGTCACCGGCGCCGACGACGAACATGACGGTCAATGTCGGCACTTCGGGTGTGACCAACGGAGCGAATTGAGCAGAAGGATGCGGTGCGCCGGGCATTCGAGGGGCCTGGCGTGAAGGGGTAAGGGGTAGGGCCATGTTGCGAGGTATTCGCGCGTTCTGGCACGATCAGAGGGGAATAGCGCTGATCCTCGTCAGCGTGATGCTACCGGCGATCGTTGGATTTTCCCTCCTTGCGATCGACGCCAGCCGGGTCAACAATCTGCACAATGATTTGCAGAAGGCGGCGGACGCGTTTGCACTGGCAGGCGCTGCCGAACTGGATGGATCAAGCGGTTCCTGGGCGCGAGCCGAACGCGCCATGGCTACTTTGGTCGATAATGAAAGCAATTTCTCGACAGTTGGGCCGAATGGCAGGTTTACCCTGACTTCCGGTCAACCTGGCGGCACATTGAACTGCAATAACGCCGGCAACATTTCATGGTGTTTCCTGAAAGCGATCCCCGCAGCGGACAGCACTCCGATAACGTCGGCGAACCTTGCAACTTACGTCGCCAGTTCCACGCAGGCCGTCGGAGAGGCGGAAACGCGATTCATTCAAGTGACGGTCGCCCCTACTGGCTTTGCCGCGTTTTTCCCAGCTTCTTTCGTGACGTCGGGCGCTAGCAGCACTTTCAGTGTCGGAGCCGTCGCCGTGGCGGGTTTCACCTCCGGTGTCTGCAATTTCACGCCGGTCTTCATCTGCAACCCCTATGAGATGGATTCGAACGGAACGAACAACGCCGGCAACTACACGCTGCAGCAGGCTGTTTCCAACCCCGCCGTTCATCGTCGGCTGATCGAATTGAGAAAGGTCGGAAATGGCGCGGCGGCCGGTCCAGGTAACTTCGGCTTTCTGGAGCCACCGCCGGGTGTAGGGAATGGTGCACAGGCGCTCGCTCAGACGATCGCGACATCCACCCCGATCGGATGCTACGAATCCGGTAGTGTTTCGACTAAGACCGGCCAGAATGCCGGGCCGGTACAAGACGCGTTCAACGTCCGCTTCGGCATCAAAGCAAACGGCAGCCACTTCAACAGTCCAGAATATGGGCCGGCATCGAATGTTCGGAAGGGCGCTGCCGCGGGCGGCAATGGCAATGGCAATGGCAATGGCGGTGGCGGTGGCAATCAGTGCCCGCAATACAATCAGTTGACGTTCGGCTCGCCCAATATGGGCCTGCCCAGGGACGCCACCACGCCGTATATGAGTGGACGGATGGGCGACGGAAATTGGGACCTCTCCGGCTATTGGAGCACCAACTTCGGCTCCACGTCCCATCCATCGTCGTGGGACACGACCAAGCCAACCCGCTACGAGGTCTACAAGTACGAAATGGCGCAAGGTCTGGTTGGGACGGCTTCGGCCGGAGGCGAAGTCGGAACCCCATCGAACGCCTGTCAGCCGCCGGTTACATCAGTGGATCGTCGTCTTCTCTATGGTGCGATCCTCAACTGCAACGCGCTCGAAGCGGCGGGCAACGACCTGTCGGGTCATAGTACCAATCTGCCGGTCGAGGCTTTCGGCAGCTTCTTTCTCACCGAACCGGTTGCCTCGGCATCGGACGACGCATCGGTGATGGTCGAACTGGTCGACGTAACCGGTGGCGCTGGCCAAGGCACGCTCGACAATTTCCTGCGTGACGAAGCGCAGCTTTACCGGTGATGCGATGGCCAAATGCTTCTTCCATCACCTCGACAGATTTTGGCGCGACAGTCGCGGCACCGCGCTTGTCGAAATGGCCATTATCGGGCCGACTATGATTCTTCTGTCGGCAGGCGTGTTCGAGTTCGGCAACCTGATCCACGACAAGCTGCTGATGGAGGCTGGACTGTCGGACGCGGCCCGCTTCGGGGCACGTTGCAATAGTCAACTTTACACCGATGCAGGCCTTGCCGCGATCAATTGCGCGGATATTGCCACAAACATCGCAGTGTTCGGTAACGTGGCGGGAACTGGCAGCGCGCGCATTAGCGGCTGGCAGAAAGCGAATGTGACTGTGACAATCGCTGCTAGTGGGTCCTGCCAAGACGCCGTGGTTGCCGGTGTCACCAAATACCGGTCCACTACTTCCCAGGTCTGCATAGTCAGGGCGGCCGGCACCTATGCCTATGCTGGCGTCGGGATGCTGTCGCTGGTCGGTGTCAGCCCGATCACTCTGAGCGGCTTCCATGAGGAGCGGTTGATCCGGTTCTGATCATGATCAGGCTTTTCGCAAGATCCGAGGACGGAGCAACGATGGTGGAAATGGCCATCGTCTCGACGCTGCTATTTATGCTCGTCCTTGGCTTCATCGATTTCGGCTACGCTCTTTATCAATGGAACGCGGCGACCAAAGCAGTTCAGGTCGGTGCCAGACTGGCCTCTATTTCCACTCCGATTGCCCCGGAGATTGATACGGCCGGCCCAACCGCCACCCCGGGAGCTCCCGTGGCCGCAGGCTCGTTTGACTATGTCTGCAACGGTGCTACATCGACCTGCAATTGCACAGGCGCATATTGCGTCGTTGGAGTTTGGTCTGCCTCAAATTTCAACACGATCTATGCTGGTGATGACGGACAATGTGGGCCTGTAGCCGGCAGTCGTCCCGGAATGTGCGACTTCGATCCCTTGCTGCAACCAGCTAATGTGGTCGTCCGTTATACCGCTACCGGGCTTGGCTACCAGACACGGGCGGCCGGCCCGGTGCCGACAATCTCTGTCAGCCTGCAGAACATGACCTACCAGTTCTTCTTCCTGGGCGGACTGCTCGGGTTCGGAAATATGACCATGCCCTCCATGCTCAGCACGGTCACGGGCGAAGATTTGAAGAGTACCTCGCCATGAACGCTATCAACACCAAGGTCCTTCCGACCAGACGCAAGCAGGTCGCCCTGTTCTCGTCCGATCCGCAGTTCAAGCGCGATGTCGCGACCAGGCTCGATGCGCTGGCGATCTATGACGTGCAGGTCTCGGAGACAGCCGACTTCCTCAAGGGGCCGCCTGCGGATACCCGGCCGGGTATCGTCATCCTCGACCTTGGCAATGGCGAGCTGCTCGGCCAGCCGGGCATCGTCGAGGCGCGCTCCAAATGGGCGTCGGTGCCGCTGATCGCGATTTCCGATGAGTTGGCGTCGGAGCAGACGCGCGTGCTCGTGCGCATGAACGCTTCGGACTGGCTGCACAAGCCGCTCGATGCCAAGGAGCTGCTCAACGCCGTCACCTTCCACGACACCGGCAACCAGGGCACCAAGAGCCGCATCATCACCTTCATCGCCGCCAGCGGCGGCGCCGGCGCCACCACGCTCGCGCTATCGGCGGCGGAATACCTGGCGGGCAAGTCGACCGAGCGCGCGGCCTCGACCTGCCTGGTCGATCTCGATTTCCAAAGCGCCAATTGCGGCGCCTATCTCAACCAGTTCAACCAGTTCGACCTTTCGGGCATCATCGGCCAGCCGGAGCGCCTCGATGTCGAATTGATGGACGTGATCAAGCTGTCGCGCCCGTCGGGGCTCACGCTCTACTCCTTCGAGCGGCCGCAGCTGCCCTTTGAGCCGCATGGCGCCGATTTCGTTTTCCGGCTGCTCGACCTCGTCGCCTACCGGTTCGACGACATCGTCATCGACCTGCCTAACATCGAGACGCCCTGGCACAATTCCGTGCTGCAGACGAGCGACGAGATCTTCATCGTCTTCGAGCTCAACGTCGCCTCGCTCAGGCAAGGCAAGCGACTCTACAAGAAGATCCGCGAGCTGCGCGGCAACCAGGTGAACATCACGCTGGTGGCCAACAAGCACAAGCGCAAATGGTTCGGCAACCACTTCTCGCGCAGCGAGCTGGAGAAGATCTTCAAGGCGCCGCACATCAAGTCGGTGGCGCTCGACAACGCGCTTTTGACCGACGCGCTGAATCGCGCCATTCTGCCCTCCGAAGTCGACGGGCGGGCGCGCTTCAACAAGGACCTGAAGCTGATGTTCAAGGAGCGGCTCAGCGATGCCAGTCGCTAGAGCAGTTCCAGGAAAAGTGCGCAGCGGTTTTCCGTCCGGAATTGCGTCAAGACAGATGCCCGGGGCGGGTCTGCGTTTCCATGAAACGCTGAACCGCTCCAGGTGGCAAATTATCCGTGCCCTCGCTTGCGCGTGCATCGCGGTGACAGCGCTGGCGTCGAGCCTGCCGCCGGCCGGGGCCAGGTCCGCGCTTGCCGACCGGCCGCCGCTGCCGGCCATGGGGCCAAGCCTGCGCAAGGCGGTCGCCTTCCAGACCAGCGAACAGACCGGCACGATCATCATCCGCAAGGACGAGAAGGCGCTCTATCTGGTGACGAACCGGGGCCAGGCGCTGCGCTACCAGATCAGCGTCGGCCGCGACGGCTTCGGCTGGACCGGGACGGTCGAGGTCGGGGCCAAGACCGAATGGCCGGAATGGCGGCCGCCCAAGGAGATGCGCGCCCGCCAGCCCGAGCTGCCGGCGATGGTGCCCGCCGGGCCCTACAACCCTCTCGGCGCGCGCGCGCTCTATCTTTCACGCGGCGGACGTGACACGCTCTATCGCATACATGGCACCAACGATCCCAAGGGTGTCGGTTTCGACGGCACGTCGGGCTGCTTTCGCCTGACCAATACCGACGTGATCGATCTCTTCAAACGCGTCGCGGTGGGCGCAAAGGTGGTGGTGGAATGACTATGATCAGGGACCCGGACATTCCGGCAATCGAGCTCGGCGCTCAGGAAGCCGCCGTCGGCAAACCCAGCCGCAAAGGCACGATCGGCGTTGTCGTGGCGGGCGCCGCGCTGGTCACGCTGGTGAACCTGACCGCAGCCGTCTACCTCTACCGCGGCATCAGCGACCTGCGCAGCGTGGAAGCGCGGCTGGAGCAGCTCGGTCAGTTCGAGCAACGCATTAGCGCCCGGCTCGATACCGTCAACAACGGTTTCCAGAGCCGGTTCGAAAAGCTCGACGACCAGTTGCAGGCGAAGTTCAACGAGGTCAACGGCGGTATCGCCCGGTTGGGGCAGAGCCGGCCTTCCATCGCCGACGAACCTATGGCCAGCGCTCCGGAGCCGGCAGTAGCCCCCACCAGCAGCGAGGCGGAGACGCCGGCCGTCGCCGAAAACATGGCGAACCCAGGGTCGGTCGAAATGCCACAGCCTAGGAAGCGAGCAGCGCCGCCTGCCCCGAACCCTGCCTACCAGCGTATCCAGCAGGCGGACGGCAAGGTCTACTACCGGAAAATCAACTGAGGTTGCCGGGCGTTCCGGGCGATTGAGGCAGCAGGTCTAGAAGTCCCGCTGCAGCGCGAGAATACGGATCGCGCGTGTTTCAGCGCGCTGCCGCGCTTCGCTGAGGAAGGCGACGTGGCAATAGGCGCACGCCGCAGTGCCAAGGATCAGCACCAGGCTGTTCTTCATGGTGAAATCGATCGCCAGCGAGAATGGGATGCCGCTGGGCGCGGTGAAGGCGGCAATCGTGCTCGCCGTCTCCGAATGGCTGCCGGCGGCGATCATCAGCCCAGCGAATAGAATGGCGATATGGTTGGCCAGGAAGAAGGCGGCCGATGCCTTCGCCTGGCACGCCATCCAGCAGGCGATCGCGGCAGCGGCGAGGATGGCGGCGTCAAGCGCGATCGAAGCGCCGAGATAGAGGTCGACCTGCTGCCAGAACATCGTCGCCAAGGGCCGCAGCTCCAGCCAGACCCGCCATATCGTCGGACTGGCGGGATAGGCGCCGAGCAGGAATGTCGCCGCTCGCTCAGCCGCCAGGATGAGCAGCATGAGGGCCGGAAATGCAAAGAGCAGTATCGGTTTGCGCTTCATGTCGTCCTCGACAATTCCGAGGCCAGAATAGGCAATAGAGATTGCGCAAGCCTTAACGAAGCTTAACAAGCCGCTTGCTTCGGCATCCTTCTTACCCGTGCTATGCTGGGCCGCTGGGACGCAAACGCGGGTTCAGGCGGCCGGAGCCGTTTCATCGGGGGTTGAAAGGGTGCGCTCAAGCAGTTTGCCAAGTCGGCCTTCTGTTCGACAGCAAGCTCCGGGACATCGCCGATGAGCGGCGGCGTCCCTGTGGGAAGGTCTCGCCTGGCGATCGCGTTAGGGAGTGTCGAGCTCGTGGCCGGAGTCCTGCTGATCCTTCACGCCGGCGCTTTGATCGGGGTCAACCGGGCCACGCCGGCATTGAACGTCGTCAGAAATCAGCCGCTGCCAACGGCATTGCCTGTGTTCGATGCCGGACCGCGGCAACCTGCACGCAAGATCGCCCAGGAGCTTATCGCGCCACCGCAGCTCGAAGCATCCCGGTTCGAGCGGGTCGAGCCCCGTCCGCCACTTGGCGAACTCGGTCTCGCATACTGGCCGAAGACGCCGATGCCGGACGATTGGCGCGAGACGCGGCTCTATCGCCCGATCGCCACCTCGTCGGCGACCTTCGAGGCGATGGGGCGAACGGTGGCGATCAGCGGCACCCTCGGCATCGACCCCGACAGGAGCTGTTCCTTTCACGAAGCCGCCTGGCCGTGCGGCCAGCGCGCGCGGGCGGCCTTCAATGCCTGGCTGCGCGGGCGGGCGCTGAAATGCTTGGTGCCGCCCGATGTCGACCGCTTCACGATTGCCGCGCCCTGCAAGCTCGGCAGTCAGGATGTCGGCGCCTGGCTCGTCTCCAATGGCTGGGCGATGGCGCTGCCCGGCGGTATCTACGGCAAGGCCGAGGCAACGGCCAGAAATGCCGAGATGGGCATATTCGGACCGCCTCGCTAGTTTGCCAGTGTAACCAGGGCCCGTTCACCTTAGGCTGCCCGCCAGGCCTGCGCCAACAGCCGCCTTCGATATTTGTTTTGTTAACCCTTGCGGCGCAGTTTTCTTGGCGCGGGCCGGTTTGATCGGTCTTTCCGCACCATCGATCAAATTGTACGGATCGTCGAAACCGAAATTGCAACACACCGGCCTTATGCCAGCGCATCGGACAGGAGATTGGCCAGTGACCAAACCGACAGCGACCCCCCTGCACAAGCCTGGAAAGATGTCGCGTGGCTGACGGTGCTGGGGACGGCCGCCTGCCTCATCCTCTCGCTCGGCCTCAACTACCTGCTTTTGTTCAGCGAGGCGCTGACGCCGTTCGCGCGCAGCGTGATCACGGCAACGCTTGTACCGGTTGCCATCGGCCTGCCGCTGTTCCTGCTGCTCGGCTCGAAGCAGGCCGAGATCCGCCGCTATCGGCAAGAGCTCAACCGGTCGGCGACTTATGACAGGCTGACCGGCTGCCTGAATGGACCAGTCTTCACGTCGATGGTGGACCGACGGGCCGCGAAACCGTCCGAGGACGGGCCGCGCTCCGGCGCTTTCCTGGTCATCCATCCCGAGCATCTCAAATCCCTCAACCTGCGCTTCGGCCTGGAGTGGGGCGACGAGGCGCTGCGGCTCATCGCCTCGACCATCCAGTCATCGGTTCGTAAGGAGGATCTCGTCGGCCGCATTGGTACCTCGATGTTCGGCGTCTTTCTGCCCGGCGCGAGCGAAAAGGACGCCAAGGATATCGGCGAACGCATCAAGGCGCGGGTGCGCGACGTCTATTTCGCGCCCAAGGGAACGGAGGACGTGCTCGCCGTTCAGGTCGGCGGCGTCATCTTCGAGCACGAGCTTGCCTTCGAGGACATGTTCCGATCGGCGGAAGAACGCCTGTCGGCCGCACAGGATCGTCTGGAATTTTCGCACCTGAGCAGCTAGGCGTCGACACGGCAGTGCGGCCGAACACGAGCGGACAGATGCAACGAGAGCGGCTCTGAAGCATATCAGCGTCTCTGCTCTGCCTTTGGCAAAGACAGTCGCAGCATTAATCGGGCGTTGACTCGTTCGGCGCAATCTCGGCGGGATCGAAGCAGCGATCTGCCGAATTCTGATCCTCGTCGGGTTGGCTTACGAATGTGCGTGCTGTCGCAGGAATGAGCGAATCACTTCGTCACGCCCTGCCGGATGTCGGGGCAATCTCGGTGTTCGTGAGCGAACCATGTCGCGTTTGGTGATGATTCTTCACCCTATGCAACGCCCGCTGTCGCACGCGCTGGCCAAGATCGTCGCGGTTGCGGCTCTGTATTACCTGACCGGCCAGCTTGGGCTGCTTCTGGCCGTGCCGCCCGGCTACGCGACAATCATCTGGCCGGCATCCGGCATCGCCGTCGGGGCATTGCTCGCCTACGGGCGTTCATTGTGGCCGGGGATCTTCGTCGGATCGCTCGTGCTCAATGCCGCTATCGGCGGCGGCTATTCAGCTGAAACCGGCTGGGCGCTCGACAAGCTCGCCGTTGCCGCCGCGATTGCTGGCGGCTCGACCGCGCAGGCCCTGGTCGCGCGGTGGCTTGTCGGTCGCGTGGTCGGGATACCGATCAATCTCAGGGGCATGCGCGATATCATCGCGCTGTTCCTTGCCGCCGCTCCGTTCAGCTGCATCGTCGCGCCCTCGGTTGGCGTGACCTCCCTGTACGTCGCCGGCGTTGTTCCTCCCGCGGGCGTGGCGCACAACTGGCTCACATGGTGGAGCGGCGATGTGCTTGGCATCGTCATTTTTTTGCCAATCGTGCTCATTGCCCCCGGCGCCAAGCGCCAGCTCAGCTGGCGCGGCACACCGCTGGGCGCATTGCCGATTGCCGCGATCCTTACGCTGCTTTTGCCCCTCGGCCTGACGTTCTACGGCTGGAAGGCAAGCAACCAGTTCATCTACGATCGCAACAGCGCGATTTTCGCCTCCATGGCGATCGAAAACGAGCAGGCGCTGATGCACCGCCTGGCGTCCTACGATCAGGCCTTGCTTGGCGGCGTCGGCTTCTTCGAAGGATCGAACTCCGTGAGTGCCGAAGAGTGGCGCTCCTATGTCGATGTCCTCGACCTCAAGCGCAGCATGCCCGGCGTCAACGGCATCGGCTACATCGAAAACGTTCCGGCGGAAAAGATATCGGACTTCCTTTTACGGGCGCAGATGGCGCAGCCGCAATTCACGATCCACCCCGACGTTCCCGGCGAACCTCGCTTTATCATCACCTATATCGAGCCGCTGGCACCGAACCGTCCGGCGCTTGGGCTCAACATCGCGTTCGAGAGCAATCGCCTGGAGGGCGCGACTCTCTCGCGAGATACCGGCAAGCCGGCCATCACCAAGCGCATCGTGCTGGTGCAGGACCAGACAAAGAGCAACGGCTTCATCCTGCTCCATCCCATGTACCGCAAGAACGTGCCGCTTGGTTCGGTCGACGAGCGACGCGCGGCCCTGACCGGTTGGATTTATGCGCCCTTCGTCGCGCAGAAATTCATGAGCGGGCTGACGACGAGCGAAGACCGTTCGCTGACATTGCAGGTCTATGACGGCGACGGCGAGAACGCCGATGCATTGATCTACCAGAGTGGTGAGCCCAACCAGTCCGCGTCCGCGCCGGCGTTTTCGATACGAAAGCAGGTCGACGTGATGCAGCAGCGTTGGACACTTTCGTGGCACAGCACGCCCGCGTTCGAGCAAAGCGTCGCCAGCCGGGAGCCGCTCCTCGTGCTCGCGAGCGGCATCGTCTTCACCGCCCTGTTCGGCCTCCTGCTGTCCTTGTTCGCCCGCCGTGCCGAAACGATCAAGGTACTCGTCGATCGAAAGACGAGCGAACTGGCCGAGCGGGAAGCGCTCTATCGCCTCCTGGCGGAAAATACCTCGGACATGATCAGCCGCGTCGCCTTCGACGGAACGCGGCTCTACACCTCGCCTGCCTGCATGCGGCTTCTCGGCTACACGGCCGAGGAACTTCTAAATTCAAATGCGTTTTCGGATGTCCACCCAAAGCAGCGATCTCGTCTCCAGGCCGAGTATGCGAAGCTGGCGCGCGGCGAAATCGACGAATCGAAAGGCGTGTTCACGCTGCACCGCAAGGACGACGACTGGGTGCAGGCGGAAATCACCCTGCAGCTGGTGCGCGACCGGACGGGAAGCCCCGCCGAGTTGGTCGTCACCGAGCGCGACGTCACGCTTCAGGAGCAGAGAGCCGAGGAACTCAAGCTTGCCAAGGCCGAAGCGGAAATCGCCAAGATGAACGCCGAGCAGGCGAGTGAAGCCAAGACGGCCTTCCTCGCGACCATGAGCCATGAAATCCGCACGCCGCTCAACGGTGTAATCGGCTATGGCGACCTGCTGCTTTCCTCCAACGAACTGTCGGAACAAAACAGGCGCTATGCCGAGCGCATCGGCACGTCGGCCGCGGCGCTGCTTACCGTCGTCAACGATATTCTCGACTTCTCCAGGATCGAAGCCGGTCAGATCGAAATCGACGCTCATCCGTTTGCGCTCGGCGCCTTGATCGACAATGTGCTCTCGATCGTCGGCGGCGTCGCCGCACGCAAGGGTCTTGCATTGGTCCGGAAGGTCGACCCGACCTTGCCGCCCCGCCTGATTGGCGATCAGGACAGGCTGAGACAGGTTCTACTCAATCTTCTGAACAATGGCGTGAAGTTCACCGCCACGGGAAGTGTCACCCTGGCCGTCGACCGCATCGGCGATTCCGGCGCCGGACCGGTCGGGCTGCGCTTTGCCGTCCGCGACACCGGCATCGGCATCTCGTCCGAACAGCGCGATCGTCTGTTCCAGCGCTTCTCGCAGGTTGACGGATCGATCCGTCGCGAATTTGGAGGCAGCGGTCTCGGACTGGCGATCTCGAAGCGCCTCGTCGAACTGATGGGTGGGCGGATCGGCGTTGAAAGCACGGCCGGCGAAGGTTCGCTGTTCTGGTTCGAAGTCGCGCTTGCCGAGGCCGGCTCGGAAGCGGAACCCTCCCGATTTGTCGAGGCGATGAACCAGACGACGGCGCCTGCCCGGATCCTGCTGGTTGAGGACATGGAGATCAACCGTGACATCGCTTGCGCGGTACTTCGATCCCGCGGACACGAAGTCGACATCGCGGTCGACGGCACGGAGGCCATCGCGGCGGTGCAGAACCGGACCTATGACGTCGTGCTGATGGACGTTCAGATGCCGGTCATGGACGGGCTCAGCGCAACCCGGCATATCCGGGCGCTCAATTCCCCGGCGCGGGATATCCCGATCGTCGCGTTGACCGCCAACGTGCTGCCGTTCCAACTCGCCGAGTTGCAGGCCGCCGGCATGACCGACCATGTCGGGAAGCCTTTCAAGCAGGCCGAATTGCTGGCGGCAATCGTCCGCAACACCGGCCGCGGGCCGGATCGAAACGCCGGCGAACCGGGTCCGGCCGCAGACGGCGGCCGGGACTTCAATGCCGATGTCTTCGGAAATCTCGAGACGGTGCTCGGCAAGAACAGAGTGGACAAGCTGCTCGACAAGCTGGCCGACGTGCTCAGGACCCGGCTCGTTTCGATCTCGCCTGAGGCGATCGATCGCGACGTCGTCCAACGCGACGCACACTCACTGGTCTCGTCGTCGGGCATGCTCGGTTTTGAAGCCCTGTCCAATTTGTGCCGCGACATCGAGACATCGTGCATCGCCGGCGCCGACCTGATGCCCGCCCTGCAACGTTTCGAGCGCGCGCGTGACGCCGTTCTGCACAAGATAGCGGCGCTCAAATCCGCTGCCTGACAGTCTGGTCCGTCATTCGGGCCAGGCGCGCCTCCTGATGGTCAGCATCGCTATGATCTTCATCATGGCCCGCGCGTCGGAGCCGGACTCAGATCACCGCTTCCTCCAGAAAAGGCTCGTTGCGCGATATGCGCTCGTAGCAGAATGGCGACAGATCGAGCGTCTGGAAGGCGCCGTGAACGATCAGCTCCGACACCGCTCGGCCGACGGCTGGCGATTGCTGCAGGCCGTGCCCGGAGAAGCCGTTGGCGAACATGAAGTTCCTCACCTCCGGATGGAAGCCGACAATGCCGTTGTGGTCGAGCATGTTGTATTCGTAGTGACCGGTCCAGCTGGTCTGGACCTTCAGCGCGTCGAAAGCCGGAATGCGGTGCCACAGCGCCGGCCAGATATGGTCGTCGAACTCCTCGAAGTGCATTTCGAAGTCGTCGTAGTCGGCCGGTCCGTCGCCCTGCGGCGTGTTGCCGGTGAGAAAGAGTTCGCCTTCCGGACGCACGAAGGTGCCGGAGAGGTCGATGACATTGGGCATGCGACCCGGGATCGGATTGGCGCTGGCGAAGACGAAGCTGTAGCGTTTGTAGGGCGCCACCGGGATCGACAGGCCAGCCATCGCCGCGACCTGCTGCGCGCGCGGACCGGCGGCGTTGACCAGGGTTCCACAGGCGACCGTCTGACCTGTCGCGAGACGGACTGAAACAACCCGCCCATCGGCGAGATCCAGTCCGGTCACGGCGTTGTCGATGTATTCGACGCCGCTGGCGCGAGCGGCGCGGCGGAAGCCGTTCATCATGCCCATGGAATCGAACCAGCCCTCTTCCCGCGAGCCCCAGGAGCCGCCGCCGAGATCCTCGACATTGAGCCAGGGAAAACGCTCCTTCAGCGGACCTGGCTCGAGGAAGACGGTGTGGGCGCCGAGACTGCGCTGCAGGTCGACGCGCTCGCGCGCCGCGTCCACGCCTTCGGGCGAGCAGCAGTAGAGATAGCCGTGCTCGCGAAAGCCGAGGTCGGGCGCCGGCTCGTCCTTGTAGAAGGGCGCCATGCGCTCCTGGAAGCCGCGGATGATCTCGATGCCGAACTGGCTGATCTTGACGTTGATCGGATTGGAATATTGCTGGCGGATGGCGCTGGTGGAGAGCGCCGTCGAGGAGAATTCGTAGCTCGAGTCGCGCTCGACCACGAGGATCGAGGCGCCATTGCCCAGCGCCTGGGTCAGCCAGTAGGCCGTCGACGAACCGATGACCGCGCCGCCGACGATGACGATGTCGTAGGCGGTGCGCGATGGCGCTTTGTAAGGGGGGATCGCCATGACTTTTCCTAGTGGTTGAACGAGGCGATCAGGGCATCCGAGCCCCGTGCCAGCAGGCTAAGGTCAGAACCGACGGCGACCATGGTGAAGCCATCTGTCAAATAGCGGTCGGCGTCGGCCTTCACCGGCGCCAGGATGCCGCTGGCCTTGCCCGCCGCGGTGGCGGACCTGCGCACGGAGGCGATCGCCTCCTGGACATGGGAGGCATTAGGATTGCCCATCGCGTCCATGTTGGTCGAGAGGTCGCCGGGGCCGACGAAAAGGACGTCCACGCCATCCACGGCTGCGATCGCGGCGGCATTGGCGACGCCGGTTTCGTCCTCGATCTGCACGGCGAGAAGCTGCTGTTCCCGCGCTTTGGCATGATAGCCGGCGATGCGGCCGAAGGCGTTGGCGCGGTGGCCGACCGAAAAACCACGGAAGCCGCCCGGGGCATAGGTCATCGCCGCGACGATGGAACGCGCCTGATCCGCTGTCCGTACGTTCGGGATCATCAGGCTGCGGCCGCCGATATCCATTGCCTGCTTGATCAGGCTGGCGTCGTCGGAGGGTAGCCGCACGACCGCCTCGCTGTCGAAGCCGCCCATCACCTGAAGCTGCGCCATGATGCTGCGCAGATGGTTGGGACTGTGCTCGCCGTCGACCAGGACCCAGCCGGCTCCGGAGCCGGCGACGATCTCGGTGGTGAGGGCGGAAGCCAGCGAGCACCAGATGCCGATATGGGCTCGGCCGGCAGAAATGGCGGCCTTCAGCGAATTGACGCGCTCCTGCATTTGCGATCGTCTCCCATGAGAAGAAGGTGCATTGAAATTTGTATGATGTCCTATATCATACGCCTCGCTTGGGCTGCAAGACGCTTAGACGCCGCACAGGAGTTGGCACATGAAAATTGGCTTTATCGGGCTTGGCGTCATGGGAGCACCGATGGCGCGACATCTCGCCGATGCCGGATACGAGATCGTCACGGTTCTGAACCGCTCTCCTCTCCCGAAAGATCTGCAAGCGTCGGTTGTTGCCTCCCCTGCCGAGGTTGCCCGAGCATCCGAAATCGTCATCACCATGCTGCCCGACACGCCGGACGTGGAGCGCGTCCTGCTCGGACAGAACGGCGCGCTGGAGGGACTGTCGGCCGGCAAGCTGGTCATCGACATGAGCTCGATCAGTCCGATCGCCACGGCGGAATTCGCGGCAAGGATTCGAGAGGCCGGAGCCGGCTATCTCGACGCTCCGGTCTCGGGCGGCGAGGTCGGCGCCAGGGCGGCGAGCCTCACCATCATGGTCGGCGGGCCGGCCGCCGAGTTCGAGCGGGCGCTGCCGATCTTCGAGAAGCTCGGCAAGAACACCACCTTGATCGGCGAAAAGAACGGCGCCGGCCAGACCTGCAAGATCGCCAACCAGATCATCGTCGCGCTCAACATCGAGGCGGTGGCCGAGGCGCTGGTCTTCGCCAGCAAGGCCGGCTGCGATCCGGCCAAGGTGCGCGGCGCGCTGATGGGTGGCTTCGCCTCGTCTCGCGTGCTCGAAGTGCATGGCGAGCGCATGATCGCGCGGACTTTCGCGCCGGGCTTCCGCATCCGGCTGCACCAGAAGGATCTCAACCTTGCGCTCGAAAGCGCCCGCGCGCTCGGCGTGGCGCTGCCGAGCACGGCCACGGCGCAACAGCTGATGAATGCCTGCTCGGCCCGGACAGGCGGCGCCGAAGCCGACCACTCGTCCCTCGTCAAGGCGCTCGAGATCCTCAGCGCCCATGAACTGTCAAACGGAAAGGAATGAACCAATGCGCGGTACCGGCAAGGCCGACGTCTTCGTCATGCTGGCCCATCCCGTGGGCCATGCGAAGAGCCCCGGCATGTTCAACGAGATATTCGAGCAGAAAGGGCTCGATAGCCTGATGGTGCCGCTGAGCTGCCGCCCGGAGGATTTCGACACCTTCTGGGCCGGCATAACTGCGGCCGAGAACATTCGCGGCGTGATCATCTCGGTGCCGTACAAGGTCCCGGTCTACCACAAATGCAGTGCTGCTCACGATCGCGCCGCGCGGGTGCAGAGCGCCAATTCCGTGCGCAGGCTGCCGGATGGAAGCTGGTACGCCGAAAATTTCGACGGCGTCGGCTTCATCGACGGGCTGAAGGCAGGCGGGCATCCGATTGCCGGCCGGCGCATACTGCAGGTCGGCGCCGGCGGCGCCGGGGCATCGCTGACCTACTGCCTGGCCGAGGAAGGCGCGGCGGAGATCCGGCTGGCCGACATCGACACGGATCGCGCCGGGAAACTCGCCGCGCTGGTCGGCAGGGCGTTTCCGAACTGCCGCATCGAGGTTGGCGAGCCCGATCCGTCAGGCATGGACATGGCGATCAACGCGACGCCGTCCGGGCTGAAAGCGAGCGATCCGTTGCCGCTGGATGTTAGCAAGCTGACTCCGGAGATGACGGTGGTCGACATTATCATGGAGCCGGCCGAGACGGCGCTGCTCAAGGCGGCGAAGGAGATCGGCTGCCGCATCCAGCCCGGACGCCCGATGATGGATTTCCAGGTGGAAGCCATGGCGGAATTCTTCGATATCGAGCGCAAGGAACGCCATCATGGCTGAGGCTTTGACCGCCGTCATCATCGGCGGCACTTCCGGCATTGGGCGCGCGATCGCCCTGCGCTTCGCCGAGGACAGCTATCAGGTGGTCGTCGCCGGCAGGGACTCCGAACGAGGCAAGGAGACGGCTCTCGCCTGCGAGACGGCGGGCGCGCCGCGTGCCCTGTTTGTCCAGACCGACGTCGGCAATCCCGCCTCCGTCGAGGCGCTGGCGCAAGCCGTCGTGGGGGTGCTCGGCACGCCGCATGTCGTCGTCAACTGCGCCGGCGTCCTGCAGAGCGGCAAGCACGTGCTCGACCAGGACCTGGACGAGGACGAGAAGATGTGGCGGATCAACTATCGCGGCACGCTGCTTGGCTGCCAAGCATTCGGCCGGCTGATGTCGGCCGCCGGGCGCGGCGCGATCCTCAATGTCGGCTCGCTCGCCTCCTTCGCGCCGCTGTCACTGCCGGCCTACACACCCGGAAAGCATGCGGTGCTGGCGCTGACGCAGATCCTTGCGGCCGAACTCGGCCCGCACGGCGTTCGCGTCAATGCGTTGGCGCCGGGCTACACGCTTTCGGACGGGCTGAAAGCGAAGATCGCCAAGGGTGAGCGCAACCCGGAAGCCATACAGGCCACCACCGCGCTGCGCCGCTTCGTCGAGCCGCGCGATGTCGCCGAGGCCGCGCTGTTCCTCTGCTCCGAGCGCGCCGCGTCGATCACCGGCGTCACCCTGCCCGTCGACGCCGGCTGGCTCGTTCAGGCGCCCTACGCGCAATATCTGCAAGGCAACCCGATCCGGCAGACGCCGGCAATCTGACAAGGACGATCCAGTGGGCGATATCCAGCGCTTTGACTTCGACACCCGCATCCACCACGGTGTCATCCACAACGGCACGCTCTATCTCATCGGCCAGGTCGCCCAACCCGGCCAGTCCGCGGCCGACCAGATGCACGAGGTGCTCGGCAAGATCGATGCGCTGCTTGCCAAGGCCGGCACGGACAAGAACCGCATCCTTCACGTCCAGATGTGGCTCGACGACATCAGAGACTTCGACGAGGTCAACACGGTCTGGGACGCCTGGATGCCGAAGCAACACGCGCCGGCGCGCTCTTCCGGCGAGGGCCGGATGGCGAAGCCCGGCATGCTGGTCGAGCTGATCGTCACCGCGGCGGTTTGAATGGTTCTGCCGGTTCGGGCATCATCCCGAATCGGGCGAGAGGGAGACTGATGACGAAGCGCAAGCCGCTGTCCACCGTCGTGGCCGAGAGCCTGTCCGAGAAGATCCGTTCCGGCCGGCTGCCTCCCGGCGCGCAGCTGCCGACCGAGGCGGAGCTGTGCGCGGCATACGACGTCAGCCGCACCGTGGTGCGGGAAGCGGTGGCGCGATTGCGTTCCGACGGCATGGTGGTGCCGCAGCAGGGACGCGGCATGTTCGTCAGCGAGACGCCGGCGCCGCGCAATTTCTCGATACCGGACGAGGCGCTGAGGACCTTGCCGGAGACCATCGCCCTGCTGGAACTCAGGCTGAGCGTCGAGGTCGAGTCCGCCGGGCTCTGCGCGGAACGGCGGAGCGAAGCAGAGGCGGGCGCGATCCGGGCCGTAATGGAGCAGGTCGACGCCCAGCAGGCGGATCCCGCCGTCGTCCAGATCCACTACGACTATGATTTCCACCTGGCGATCGCCAAGGCCGCGCGCAACGAATTCATCCACGGCTTCCTGGTCTATCTCCGGCCGATGATCGTGCCGCGCTTCCAACTCGGCTATGTGGTCGAACCCGCGCTCAAGGACAGCTACTACGCGCGCATCCACAGCGAGCACAAGGCAATCGTCGATGCCATCGAAAGGCAGGACGGCCGCGCCGCCCGCCAGGCCATGCGCAAGCACCTGCACAACAGTCTCGGCCGGGTGCGCGCGCTCGCCCGGGCCTCGGGCGTCGAGGCGACCGACGCCGAGCAGAAGGCGGCGGCGGCGGCGCTGTTCACCGAGAAGAACAAGCCCGTGCCGACGGCCGGATAGGCTTCGCCACCTTCGATGCGGCGCGCGTTCGCCGAGCAGGGCCGGCCGGGCGTTCACGAAAGCCATGTTTTTGCTCGATCGGCGGCCGAAAGCCCAGGTTCACGCGCTGAAAGCCTTACTTTGCCTGGGTTTGCGGGTTTCGCGGCTGCGCAAGCGCATTGGAATATTCCAGCCGCCAAAAAGGCCTTCGAAAGTTTATCTTTCCTTTTTGCTGGTTTTCTTGGTTTCGCGGCACCGGTCAAAGCCGCACAGTGAAAGCCAGGCAATCGGGGAAAGCCCACGTGACGACAGCCTTCATCACAGGTGCGACGAGCGGCATAGGGCGGGCCATCGCGGTCGCGTTGAGCGACGCGGGTTACGACGTCTATGCCGTCGGGCGCAGCCAGGCCGCGCTCAAGGAGTTGCAGGCCGAGCGGCCGGGCATCGTGCCGATCGCCGTCGACGTTACGGACCGCGAGGCGCTGGAATCGGTCGTGGCCGATCTCACCATCGACGTGCTGATCAACAATGCCGGGATCATGCCGCCGCTCGGCAATTTCGCCGACATGAAGATCGCCGACATCGACACCGCGCTCGAGGTCAACGTTAGCTCGGCAATCCTGCTCACCCGCCTCGTCGTGCCGCAGATGCGCGAGCGGCAGTCGGGGCACATTCTGTTCACCGGGTCTTCCGCCGGCCATGCGGCGTTTCCGAACGTCGCCGTCTATTCTGCCACCAAGGCGGCGATAGCCGGCTTTGCCGCCGCGCTGCGCGCCGACCTCTCCCCTCACGGCATACGTGTCACCGAAATCGTGCCCGGCCGCGTCGAGACGCAGCTCTACAAGGACATACTCGACGCGGAGGCCCGGGCCGCCATGTACGCCGGGAACGTCGCCGTGCAGCCGGACGACGTAGCGAGCATGGTCGTCACGCTGCTCGGCCTGCCCGCATGGGCCGACGTAACCCGCTTCGACATCATGCCGACCCGGCCGACCAGCCCAAGCGGCAGCAAGCAAGGAAAATAGGATGAAAGACCTTTCCGTTCTCATCGTTGGTGGCGGCGCCGGCCTCGGCGCGCTTTTGGCACGGATGGCCGTGGAGGCCGGGGCGGCAAAGATCGGCATCATCGACATCAACCAGGACGCGGCCGAGAGCGCGCTGGAGCCGGCCAAGGCCAAGGGCCTGCCGACCGCGTCTGCGACCTGCGACATCCAGGTCGGCCCGCAGTGCCACGCCGCTTTCGAGGCCATCGTCTCGAAGCTCGGGCGCGTCGACACGCTGATCAACTGCGCCGCGATCTACCCGCGCCGCCCACTGCTCGAGATCACCGACGCGGAGTGGGACGCCTCCAATGGCATCAACATCAAGGGCACCTACCACATGATGGCGGAGGCCGTCCGCCACATGCAGTCGCAGGAGCCGAAAGCGCAAGTGCGCGGGCGGATCGTCAACCTGACCTCGGTGGATGCGTTCAAGGCGCATCCGCAGAACGCCCATTATGCGGCGACCAAGGCTGCCGTCGTCAGCCTGACGCGGTCCTTCGCCCATCACGTCGCCAAGGACGGCATCCTGGTGAATTCGGTGGCGCCGGCCGGCATGGCGACGGAGAAGGCAAAAGCCCTCGGCTTCCTCGAGGAACTGGCCAAGGCAAGCCCGCTCGGCCGCGGCGCCGAGCCCACCGAGATCGCCGAGTGGGTGCTGATGACCGGCGGCCCCAAGAATACCTACATGACCGGCGAAAACGTAATCGTTTCAGGTGGTTATATCTACGCATGAGGCGACATTCCGCAGCCGCCGGCGGCGGAAAATACAGCAGTGCATGATCGACGGAGCCCAAGCAAAGAGGAGGCGGAATTCACGATGACCGGCAAGCTTCGCCTTCCCTCGCTCAATGCGCTCAGGGTCTTCCATGCCGTCGCGCAGCACAAGAGCTTCCGGCAGGCGGCCGACGAACTGCTGGTGACGCCGCAGGCGGTCGGCCAACAGATCAAGCTCCTGGAAGACACGCTGCAGGTGACGCTGTTCGAGCGCAAGGGCCGATCGATCGAACTGACGGAATCGGCGATCCTGCTGTCGCATTACGTCAAGGCCGGCTTCGACGAGTTCTCGGAAGGCGTCCGCCGCGTCACCAAGTCGAACTACCGGGATCGCATCAACCTGAATGCGAGCCCGTATTTCGCCACCCACTATCTGCTGCCCAGGCTTTCGCTGTTCCGCGAGATCCTGCCGGGCGCCGACCTGCGCCTGACGACGATGGTCGACCTGCCGGATTTCGGGCGCGACGACATCGATATGACAGTGCAGTGGGGTTACGGCAGCTGGCCCGACTACGACACGACGCTGCTGGTGCCGGACCCGAAGATCATCTGCTGCACGCCGGCGATCGGCGAGAAGATCAAGTCGGCGCACGACCTGACGAAGTTCACGCTGCTCGACACCGTCAAGTCGAAGCGCCTGTGGCCGGATATATTGCGGCACCTGGGGGTGGAGCTGACAGATGGTGACCGCAGCATCAGCTTCGACGATGCGGCAACCATGCGCCGGGCGGCCTTGCAAGGCATCGGCGTGGGCCTGGTTTCCGTCATCGACGCCGAGGAAGACTTCCGGTCGGGCGCGCTCGTTGCGCCGATCGGCCGCGACGCCATTGCCGACATGAAGCCGGAGGAAGTCCCCGGCTTCTACCTTGTCGTCCCGCGCGGGCATCTGCGTGTGAAGGCTGTGGCCGCGCTGCACCGATGGCTGGCGCAGCAGGACTGGCGAAGCGACCTCAAGATTTCCTTGCCGAAACCGACCCCGCTTTCCGACTAGGAAGCGGCTTCGCGACCGAGTTCCGAACGCTGTTTCGGACTCCAACAAAAACAAGAAACTGAACAACCTCAACAGTGGAGACAACACCATGAAAATGATGCAATGGGGGGCTGCGGCCCTGGCCGTTGGCCTGGTTCATTTCGCGGCGCCGGCCGAGGCCGCGGGCGGCAAGACGCTCGAAACCGTCAAGGCACGCGGCTTGCTCAACTGCACCGGCCATGACGGCTCCTATCTCGGCTTCGCCGAGGTCGACGACAAGGGCAACTGGAAGGGCATGGACATCGACCTCTGCCGGGCGGTGGCCACGGCTGTGTTCGGCGACCCGGCAAAACTGAAGGTCGTTCCGATCAGCTGGGCCCAGCGCTGGCCGTCGCTGCAATCGGGCGATGTCGACATTATCATCAAGGCCTCGGGCGGCACGCTCAGCCGCGACACCGAGCTCGGCCTGCAGTTCTCCATGTCCTATTATCTGGGCACGACCAAGGTGATGGCGCACAAGGAGCTCAACCTCAAGTCGCTCAAGGACGCCGATGGTGGCACGATCTGCATTCCCGCCGGCACGACCATCGAGCAGCAGGTCGCCGCCTATGCGCAGAAGGTCGGGATCAAGCTGGAACCGGTCGTCATCGAAAAGACGGAAGAGCTCGAGCAGGCATACTTCTCGGGTCGCTGCGACATGTACGCCCAGTGGGGGCCGGTCCTTGCAATCGCGCGCGTGGCCAAGGGCAAGGTCGACGATCACGTGATCCTGCCCGACGTGCTTGCGGTCGAACCCGAAGTCATGATCGTGCGTCAGGGAGACGATAACTGGGTCGACGTCGCCAACTGGACGCTCACCGCCCTGCTCTTCGCCGAGCAGGAAGGCATCACGTCGAAGAATGTCGACGAGATCAAGGCCAAGCCCACCTCGCCGGCAGTCGCGAAGTTTCTGGGTGCGGCACCGGGCATGGGCAAGGGTCTCGGGCTTCCCGACGACTGGGCCTACAACGTCATCAAGAAGGTCGGAAACTATGCGGAGATCTTCGATCGCGATCTCGGCAAGGAGTCGCCCTACAAGATGGATCGTGACCTGACCAACCTCTGGAACAATGGCGGCGTCCTGTTCCCGCTGGTCATCGACTGACCGTTCTTAACGCGTCCCGCTCTGAGTTCCGCCCGGTCTTGCCGGGTGGAACCGGCGGCAATTCGGGAGATTGGCAAATGGTCAGCCTGCTGAGAAATCAGAGGGTCCGCAACGTTTTGTTGCAGGTTCTCTATGTCGGCTCGCTTGTAGCACTTGTGCTTGCCGGCGTGATGATCGCGCGGCGCAACCTCGCTGAACAAGGGATCACTTCGGGATTCGACTTCTTGTACAAATCGACGGGCTGGGACGTGAACTTCTCGCTCCTGCCCGTCACAGCCAACGACCCCTACTGGTGGTTCTTCCTCATCGGCATCGTCAACACCCTGTTCCTGGGCAGCGTCGGACTGCTGCTGGCAACGGTCGTCGGGACGATCGTCGGCCTGGCGCGGACGTCCTCCAACGAATTGGCGCGGCTGCTCGGCCGAACCTATGTCGATGTCTTCCGCAACATCCCGCTGATCCTCCAGGTCTTCTTCTGGTACGCGATCATCACGCACCTGCCGACGCCGCGCGCCGCGCACGAAGCCTGGGGCATGCTGCTGACCAGCCGCGGGCTCTACCTCCCTGCTCCCAATGTCGGCGGCGTGGCAATGGCGCTGGCCATTTTGTCGGTGATCGCCGCTGTCGTGCTGCCGGTCTGGCTTGGCCGGACATCGCGGCTCAGCCAACCGGTCGGCGAGCGCCGGACCATCCAGCTCGCCGGCATGGCAACGGCGCTTGCCTGCGCGGTCCTCATCCTGATCGTCGGTCGTCTGCCAGATGCGCCGCTGCTCGACTTCCCTGCCCTGCAAGGCCTCAACCTAAGGGGCGGCCTGCGCATCCCACCAGAGTTTTCCGCGCTCGCGGTCGCCATCGCCATCTATGGCGGCTCCTACATCGCCGAGATCGTCCGCGGCGGCTTCAAGGCGGTCGGCAAGGGCCAGGTGGAGGCGGCACTCTCGCTGGGGCTCAGCCCATGGCGGGTCTTCACGCTGGTCAAGCTGCCGCTTGCTCTGCGCGCCATGCTGCCGATCCTCGCCAACCAGTATGTCTGGCTGATCAAGGCGACGACGATGGGCATCGCAGTCGGCTTCACCGACTTCTTCATGATCGTGGCGCTGACCATCAACCATTCCGGCCAGACGCTTGAGGCGATCGGTATTTTGATGGCGGGCTTCCTGACCATCAACCTCAGCCTCGCCGCAGTGTTCAACCGCATCAACAAGGCTATTGCCCTCAAGGGCAATCAACTGAGGGGGTGAGAGATGGAAATGGTCTTTGTCGCGCCACCTGCTCCCAGGAGGATCGAGGACCTGAAGCGGCGCTTCTTTGCGACGCCAGTTCAGGCGCTGCTGTCGTTGATCTCCCTGGCGGTAATGGTCTTCCTTGCCTGGAAGTTGCTCAACTGGGCGATCTTCTCAGCTGTTTTCACGACAAGCGGCGGCCCTGAAGCCTGCCAGGCGGCGGCGGGAGCCTGCTGGTCGGTCATCGCCGCAAGATGGCGGATCATCCTGTTCGGCCTTTATCCTTTTGAGGAGCAATGGCGCTCGGCGCTCGCCTGCGTCGCCGTGGTGGTGATGACGGTTCTGAGCTGCATGCCGGCCTTCTGGACCGGGCGCCGCATCGCGCTGGTCTGGGGCGCCGGAACGGCCCTCTATTACATGCTGATGAAGGGCGGGGTACTTGGCCTCGCCTATGTCGGCGAGGAAGCATGGGGCGGGCTGGCGCTGACCCTCTTCATCTTCGTGACCACCTGCCTGATCGGCTTCCCGCTGGCGATCTGCCTGGCCTTGCTGCGCCGGTCGGAACTGCCGTGGATATCGCGGACCACCGGCATCATCATCGACTCGGTCCGCTCGCTGCCGCTGATCTCGATCCTCTTCACCTTCGCAATCGTCCTGCCGTTCGCGCTGCCGCAGTGGCTGGCGGGCGACAAGCTGTACCGGGTAATCCTGGGCTCGGCCCTGTTCTTCTCCGCCTACCAGGCGGAGATCGTCAGAGGCGGCCTGCAGGGCGTTCCCAACGGACAGGAAGAGGCCGCCATGGCACTCGGCATGAGCTATTGGCAGCGCATCGGCCGCATCCTTCTGCCGCAGGCCATGCGCAACGCGCTGCCGGCCACGATCAACCAGTTCGTCATCTCGTTCAAGGAGACCTCGCTGGTGGTCATTGTCGGCTTCTTCGAGATCCTGGCGTCGGGCAACGCCGCCTACGGAACCGGCGAGTGGCGCTTCGCCTATGTCGAGGTCTACGCCTTCATCGCCTTCATCTACTTCGTCTTCGTTTTCAGCCTGTCCCGCTACGGCGCCTTTCTCGAGCGCCGCATGTCGGTCGGCGAACGCTAGGGAGGCCCGCATGACCATAGGCAATTCGGATGAATCCGGCGGGCCCGCGGTCCGCATCGAGAACCTCGACAAATATTACGGAGCCTTCCACGCGCTGCGGAACATAGATCTTTCCGTGGGGCAGGGAGAGAGGATCGTCGTCTGCGGTCCCTCCGGCTCCGGCAAGTCCACCATGATCCGCTGCATCAACCGGCTCGAGCAGCACAATGGCGGCCGCATCACCGTGCTCGGCACCGAACTCAACGACGATGTCGGCAACATCGACGAGATCAGGCGGGAGGTCGGCATGGTGTTCCAGCACTTCAACCTGTTCCCGCATATGACGGTGCTGGAGAACTGCATGCTTGCGCCGATGATCGTGCGCAAGCATGCGCGCGCGGAGGTCGAGGCGACCGCACGGCGCTATCTGGAGAAGGTCCGCATCCCCGAGCAGGCGATGAAGTTTCCCGGCCAGCTCTCCGGCGGCCAGCAGCAGCGGGTGGCGATCGCGCGTGCCCTTTGCATGCAGCCGCAGATCATGCTGTTCGACGAGCCGACCTCGGCGCTCGATCCGGAAATGATCTCCGAAGTGCTGGACGTCATGGTCACGCTCGCCTCCGAAGGCATGACGATGATCTGCGTCACGCATGAGATGGGCTTCGCGCGCCGGGTCGCCGACCGGGTGATCTTCATGGACGCCGGCGAGATCGTCGAGCAGGCGCCGCCGGAGCAATTCTTCGCCGGCTCCGAGAACGAGCGCACGCGGCAGTTCCTGTCGCAAGTGCTGGGTCATTGAACGGCATTCGGGAAGATGCAACGTTCCGCAGCTGCACGCCGCCAGCTATCTCCCGGGTATTTCGATGACTGATCCCACCGCCGTGCTGAGCGAGATTCTCGGGCCGAAAGGCTGGCTTTCGGGCAGCGATTCCGAGCCCTACCAGCGCGACTGGCTCAACCGTTACGGCGTGCCACCGCTTGGCGTCGCCAGACCGGCGAGCACCGCCGAAGTGGCTGCGGTGGTCAACGTGTGTCGGGAGGCTGGGCTGGCGGTGGTGCCGCAAGGCGGCAACACCGGGCTTTGCGGCGGCGCCGTCGCGGAGCAGCCCAACGCGGTGATCGTCTCGCTGTCGCGCATGGCGGCGATCGGCAAACCGGACCTCGACAGCGGCTCGATCATCGTCGAGGCGGGCGTCGTGCTCGCCGCGCTACACGAGGCGCTGGAGCCGCACGGCCTGATGTTCCCGATGCATCTCGGAGCGGAAGGCAGCGCCAGGATCGGCGGCCTGATCGGCACCAATGCCGGCGGCAGCCTCGCATTCCGCTACGGCATGATGCAGGACCTGGTGCTCGGGCTCGAGCTCGTGACCCCGGACGGGGTGGTGTGGGACGGGCTGCGCGCGGTGCAGAAGGACAATGCCGGCTATCAGCTGCGCAAACTGTTCTGCGGCGCGGAAGGCACGCTCGGCATCGTGACGCGCGCGGGGCTCAGGCTCTACCCGACGCCAAAACAGCAGGCGGGCGCGCTCCTGGTCCTGCCCGACTTTGCCGCCGCCGTCTCCTTCGGCGCTTTCCTGCGCGGCGAGGCCGGCGAATTCCTCACCGGGCTCGAATTCTTCTGCGATCTCGGCCTGGAGCTGGCGCTCAAGCATGTTCCCGATCTCACCTACCAGTTGGAGACAAGGGGCGACGTCTATCTGCTCGTCGAGCTGGCTTCGGGTTCGCCTCGGGTTCCCCTGGACGGAATCCTGAACTCGGCGCTGGAATGGGGCATGGAGCAAGGCCTGGTGCTCGACGGCGCGCTGGCGACATCGGGCGCGCACCGGGCCCAGTTCTGGCGACTGCGCGAGGAACAGCCGGAGGGACAGCGGCTGGAGGGCGAGCAGCTCAAGCATGACATCTCGGTGCCGCCGGGCGCCATCGCCCGTTTCATCGAGGCGGGCGCCCGGGTCTGCCAAGACATCCTGCCCGGCGTGCGGATCAACCCGTTCGGGCATCTCGGCGACGGCAACATCCACTACAATCTGTCGCCGCCGGAAGGCCGTGCCGATTTCGACGGCAAGGCCGGGCGGTTGGCCGAAGCACTGTCGGCGCTCGCCACGGAGATGGGCGGCAGCTTCGCAGCCGAGCATGGGCTTGGCCGCGCCAAGATCGCCATGGCCGATCGCAATCGCGATGCGGTGGAGCGGGACCTGATGGCGCGGCTGAAGGGCGCGCTCGATCCAAAGGGCACCATGAACCCCGGCGTTCTGGTGCGCCCGCCACTGTAAAGAAAAACTTTCGAATGGACCGCATTTCTTGATTTCGTCCCGGCCTGCCTGCGTGCAGGTATAGATCCGAAGAGGCAGGCTCGATCCGCTTGCCGCCAATCGTGAGGATGCCGAAGCATGGTCCGCAATGGCGGTCACCTTCTTGTCGAGTGCCTGATCGCGCTTGGCGCGAGCAAGAGCTTCGGCGTTCCCGGCGAAAGCTATCTCGCCGTCCTCGACGCGCTGCACGACACCCATGGCAAGCTCGACTACGTGCTTTGCCGCAACGAGGGCGGCGCGGCGTTCATGGCCTCCGCCTATGGCAAGCTGACGGGCTCGCCCGGTATCTGCTTCGTGACGCGCGGCCCGGGCGTGACCAATGCCAGCATCGGCGTGCATACGGCCATGCAAGACAGCTCTCCGATGATCCTCTTCGTCGGCCAGGTCGGCACCGACATGAAAGGGCGCGAGGCCTTCCAGGAGATCGACTACCGCGCGGTGTTCGGAACGGTCGCCAAATGGGCGGTCGAGATCGATGACGTCTCGCGTCTGCCGGAGATCGTGGCGCGGGCCTGGACCACCGCCCTGACCGGGCGGCCCGGCCCGGTTGTGATCGCGCTGCCTGAAGACATGCTCACCACCCTGACCGAGGCCGCGCCGCTCACCAGGCCGGCCGCGATCTTCGAGCCGGCACCGTCAGCGGAAGCGCTCGCCTCGGCGTTCAAGCTGCTGACGGGAGCCGAAAGGCCGGTGCTGCTGATGGGTGGCACCAACTGGACGGCGGAGGGACGCACAGCGCTGCAGGCTTTCGCCGAGGCCTCCGACATCCCTGTCGTGGCGGCCTTCCGCTATCAGGACCGGTTCGACAATCATTCGCCGGCCTTCGTCGGCGAGGCCGGCGTCGGCATGGTAGCGCATGTCAGGAACCTGATCCGCGAAGCGGACGTGATCCTGGCTATCAATGTCCGCTTCGGCGAGATGACGACGGACGGCTACACGCTGCTGTCGGTACCGGTGCCGCGGCAAAAGCTGATCCATGTGCATGGCTCCGACCGCGAGATCGGCAAGATCTATGTGCCGACGATCGGCATCCATGCCGGCCCGAACGCCTTTGCCAAGGCGCTGACCCCGGTCAAAGGCGGCTGGGCCGACTGGCGGGCATCCGCGCGCAAGGCCTATGAAGACACATTCGCGGCGCCCGTCCAGCCCGGCCCGGTGGACATGGTGC
The DNA here is from genome assembly GCF_003952505.1 of Mesorhizobium sp. M4B.F.Ca.ET.058.02.1.1. Classification (NCBI taxonomy): domain Bacteria; kingdom Pseudomonadati; phylum Pseudomonadota; class Alphaproteobacteria; order Hyphomicrobiales; family Phyllobacteriaceae; genus Mesorhizobium; species Mesorhizobium sp. M4B.F.Ca.ET.058.02.1.1. The sequence goes on from NZ_CP034450.1 coordinate 3,167,381, forward strand.
AGGTTGCCGCCTGGCTGCGCGACACCTTGCCGGCCGATGTCATCCTCACCAACGGCGCCGGCAATTTCACGGTATGGCCGAACAAGTTCTTCAAGTTCGGGCCGGAGGCGCGGCTGCTTGCTCCGCAGTCGGGCGCGATGGGTTACGGCCTGCCGGCGGCGATCGCGGCCAAGGTCGCGTTTCCGCAGCGAACGGTCGTCTGCTTTGCCGGTGACGGCGACTTCCAGATGAACTGCCAGGAACTCGGAACCGCCATGCAGGCGGGCGCGCAGCCGATCGTGCTGATCCTCAACAACGGCATCTACGGCACCATCCGCGCGCACCAGGAGCGCAACTATCCGGCCCGCGTTTCCGGGACCTCGCTCGAGAACCCGGACTTCGTGACGCTGGCGATGGCCTATGGCTTCCACGCCGAGCGGGTAGAGTCGACGGAAGATTTCGCCGCCTCGTTCGGCCGCGCGCTTAGCTCCGCGACCGGCGCCGTTCTCGACATCGCCATTTCGCCCGAAGCGCTCACGCCCCGGCAGACCCTTTCCCAGATGCGCGACGCCGCGCTCGCTTCCCAGAAGGCCAAGGCATGACCTCCAGAACTGACGACATCCGTCTCGGCGCGGACATCGGCGGCACCTTCACCGACATCGCCCTAGACATCAGGGGGACGCTGTTCTCGACCAAGGTGCTGACCAACTATTCGGCGCCCGAGCAGGCGATCCTAGACGGCATCGCCATCGTGACCCGCGATGCCGGCATCTCGCCTTCCGAAATCGGCATCATCATCCACGGCACGACGCTGGCGACCAATGCGCTGATCGAGCGGCGCGGCGCGAGGACCGCGCTGGTCACGACCGAGGGGTTCCGCGACGTGATCGAGATGCGGACGGAGAACCGCTTCGAACAGTATGATCTCAACCTGCAACTGCCGACGCCGCTGATCCCGCGCGAGGACCGTTTCACGGTCAAGGGCCGCATCGGCGCCGAAGGCCAGGAGTTGCAGCCGCTCGACGAGGCAGCGCTGGAGGAAATCGCTGATCGGATCGCGGCGGCCAATTTCGGCTCGGTGGCGATCGGCTTCATCCATGCCTACGCCAATCCGGACCACGAGCGCCGTGCCCGCGAAGTCCTCTCGCGAAAACTTAGCATCCCGATCTCGATCAGCGCCGAGGTGTCGCCGCAGATGCGCGAGTTCGAGCGCTTCAACACGGTCTGCGCCAACGCCTATGTGCGGCCGCAGATGGCCGACTACCTCGCCCGCCTGCAGATCCGCCTGAAGGAGATGGGCGCCGACTGCCCGGTGTTCATGATCCATTCGGGCGGCGGCCTGATCTCAGTGGAGACCGCCTCGGAATTCCCGGTGCGGCTGGTCGAATCCGGACCGGCCGGCGGCGCCATCTTCGCGGCCGACATCGCAAGGCGCTTCGGCCTGGAAAAGGTCGTCTCCTACGACATGGGCGGCACCACCGCCAAGATCTGCCTGATCGAGGACTATGCGCCGCGCACGGCAAGGACCTTCGAGGTGGCGCGCACCTACCGCTTCTGCAAGGGATCGGGCATGCCGATCTCTATTCCCGTGATCGAGATGATCGAGATCGGTGCCGGCGGCGGCTCCATCGCCTGGGTCGACGCCATGGGCCGCATCCAGACCGGGCCCGAAAGCGCCGGATCGGAGCCAGGTCCGGCCTGCTACGGCCGCGGCGGCAAGCGTCCGGCGATCACCGACGCCGACCTTGTGCTCGGCAAGCTCGATCCTGACAATTTCGCCGGCGGCGCGATCAAGCTCGATACCTCTGCCTCCGAGCAGGCGATCCTGCGCGTCGGCGAGCGGCTGTCACTCAACGCGATGTCGACCGCCTTCGGCATCTGCGAAGTGGTGGACGAGAACATGGCCAATGCCGCCCGCGTCCATGCCGTCGAAAACGGCAAGAACATCTCCGACAATCTGATGATCGCCTTCGGCGGCGCCGCGCCCCTCCACGCGGCAAGGCTGTGCGAGAAGCTCGGCATCGACCAGTGCATCGTCCCCAAGGGCGCCGGCGTCGGGTCGGCGATCGGTTTCCTGAAGGCGCCATTCGGCTACGAGGCGCTGGCCTCTAAGCTGACGCGGCTGTCGCGGTTCACGCCTTCCGAGGTCAACGCCCTGCTCGCCGATCTCAAGGCGTCGGCCGAGGGCTTCGTGCGAACCGGCGCCAGCGGCAGGATCGCCTGCGAGATCACCGCCTTCATGCGCTACGCCGGCCAGGGCTGGGAAATTCCCGTGGCGCTGGCGGACGAGCCGTTCGGCGACGATGCCGTAGCAAGGCTGAAGGAGCTGTTCGAGACGAACTACCAGCGCTTCTTCGGCCGCGCCATCGAGGGGCTCGACGGGCTGGAGATCGAGATCGTCACCTGGTCGGTCAAGGCGACGGATGTTCGCCCGGCCGTCGCCAGGCATGAACTTACCGCCGGCAAGCGGTCGAGTGAAGCAGTCACCACCCGGGCTGTCTTCGATCCGGCGAGCGGCGCGCCGCAGACCTATGGCATCATCGACCGTGAGACGCTTTGCGCCGGCGATCGCGTGGCCGGGCCGGCGGTCATCGTCGAGCGCGAGACCTCCACCGTCATCACCACCAGCTTCGATGCCGTCATCCAGAGCGACGGCGCGATCCTTCTCATCCGCAAAGGCGGCCAGGCATGAGCGACATTGGCGAAATCCGCATGCAGGTGATGTGGAACCGGTTGATCTCGGTGGTCGAGGAGCAGGCGCTTACCCTACTTCGCACCGCTTTTTCGACCTCGGTGCGCGAGTCCGGCGACCTGTCGGCGGGCGTGTTCGACCCGCGCGGCCAGATGCTGGCGCAGGCGGTCACCGGCACGCCTGGCCACGTCAACACCATGGCCGAGGCCGTGCTGCATTTCATGAACGCGATCCCGCGCGAGGAGATGTTCGAGGGCGACACCTACGTCACCAACGATCCCTGGCAGGGCACCGGCCATCTGCACGACATCACCATGGTGTCGCCGTCGTTCCTGAATGGCGAGCTGGTGGCGTTCTTCGCCTGCACGGCGCATGTCGTGGATGTCGGCGGGCGCGGCTTCGGCGCCGACGCCAAGTCGGTTTACGAGGAAGGCATCCAGATCCCGATCATGAAGTTCGCGGAGATGGGCAAGGTCAATCTCGACCTCGTCAGGTTGCTGCGCGCCAATGTCCGCGAACCGAACCAGGTGGTCGGCGACTTCTATTCGCTGGCCGCCTGCAACGAGGTCGGCCACCGGCGCCTCGTCGACATGATGAGGGAGATCGGGCTGGCGTCGCTGGATGGGCTCGGCGACTTCATCTTCTCGCGCACCCGCGACGCCATGCTCGACCGCATCAAGGCGCTGCCCAAGGGAAGCTGGTCGAACGAGCTGGTGACCGATGGCTATGACGAGCCGGTCAAGCTTGCCGCCACGGTTTCGGTCCGCGATGATCATGTCGAGGTCGATTTCACCGGCACCGACCCGATGAGCCGCTGGGGCATCAACTGTCCGATCATCTACAGCAAGGCCTATGCCTGCTACGCCCTGAAATGCGTGGTGGCGCCCGACATTCCGAACAATGCCGCTTCGCTGGCCTTCTTCACTGTGTCGTCGCCGGTCAACATCCTGAACGCCGTGCGGCCGGCGCCGGTGGCGCTGCGCCACATCTTCGGCCATATGGTCCCAGACCTCGTGCTCGGTGCGATTTCCCAGGCGCTTCCCGGCAAGATCCTCTCGGAAGGCGCCGGTGCGCTGTGGAACATCCACATCTCGGCGCGGCCGGTCGCGGGCGGTTCGGGTCGTCGCGCCGAGGTGCTGATGTTCAACTCGGGCGGCATGGGCGCCCGCCCCGAGCTTGATGGCCTATCAGCGACGGCCTTCCCGTCGGGCGTGCACACGATGCCGATCGAGGCGACGGAGCATACCGGGCCGATCGTTATCTGGCGCAAGGAACTGCGCCCGAACTCCGGCGGCGACGGCGAATTCCGCGGCGGCCTGGGACAGGTCATCGAGATCGAGGCGACCGACGGCCATGAATTCGACTTCTCGGCCATGTTCGACCGCGTCAACCATCCGCCGCGCGGGCGCAATGGCGGCAGGCCCGGCGTTGCCGGGGTGGTCAAGCTGGACGACGGCACGATGATGCGGCCGAAGGGCTGGCAGCATGTTCCGGCCGGGCGCCGGCTGATCCTGGAATTGCCGGGCGGCGGCGGTTATGGCGATCCGGCCAGGCGCGACGCCGCCGCGCGGGCGAACGACCGATCCAAGGGTTACATCTCGGAGAACGACTGATGAGCTATGTTTCCTCGCGACTGTCGGTGGTGAAGCCCTCGGCTTCGATGGCAGCCTCGCAGGCGGCCAAGGCGCTGCGCGCCAAGGGCGTCGACGTGATCGACCTCGGGCTCGGCGAGCCGGATTTCCCGACGCCCACGCACATCATCGACGCCGCCCATTTCGCGGCGAAGGCCGGCCAGACGCTCTACACCGGTGCCGCCGGCACAGCCGAGGTGCGCGAAGCCATTGCCGGCAAGTTCCGACGTGAAAATGGTCTCGACTCCACGGCCGACGACATTGTCGTCGCCAATGGCGCCAAGCAGATCATCTTCAACGCGCTGCTGGCGACGCTGGAGGGCGGCGACGAGGCGATCCTGCCGGCGCCCTATTTCGTCTCCTATCCGGAAATGGTCAAGCTGCTTGGCGGCACGCCTGTCGTCGTCGAATGCCCGGAGACCACCGGCTTCCGGCTGACGCCGGCGCTGCTGGAAGAGGCGATCACGCCAAGGACGAAGTGGCTGTTCCTCAACATGCCCGGCAACCCGTCCGGCGCCGTCTATTCGGAAACCGATCTCAAGGCGCTGGGGGCGGTGCTGGCAAGGCACCCGCAGGTGCTCGTGCTGTCCGACGAGATTTACGAGCACATCCTTTTCGACGGGCGCGAATTCGTGTCCTTCGGCAAGGCCTGTCCCGAGCTCAAGGACCGCACGCTGATCGTCAACGGCGTATCGAAGTCCTATGCGATGACCGGCTGGCGTGTCGGCTACGCGGCCGGACCGGGGCCGCTGGTCAAGGCGATGTCGACGATCCAGAGCCAGTCCTGCACTTCCGTCTGCTCGATCGCGCAGGCGGCGACAGTCGCCGCGCTCAGCGGCCCGCAGGACGAAGTGGGGCGCTTCAGGCAAGCCTTCGAGGCGCGTCGCAACCTGGTTGTGGACGGCATCCGCAAGATCAACGGGCTGACGCTTTCGCCGCCGGACGGCGCTTTCTATGCCTATATCGGCTGCGCCAGCCTGATCGGCCGCAAGACCCCGAAGGGCGTCGTGCTCGAGGACGACGCGGCCGTGGCAGACTATCTTCTCAACGAAGGCCGCGTGGCGTCCGTGCCTGGCGTGGCGTATGGACTGTCACCCTATTTCCGCATCTCGACCGCGACCAGCGCAGAGGTGCTCAGCGAGGCGATCTCGCGGATCAACACCGCCGTCGCGCAAGTGGAGTAAATGATGCCGCACTACGAACGTATCCTGATCACCGGCGCCGCCGGCCGCCTCGGCTCGGAGCTGCGCAAGGGGCTGGTGCCGCTGGCAAAAACCATCCGCCTGGCGGGGCGCCATCCGTTTGGCGATCTTGCCGCTCACGAGGAAGAAGCGGTCTTCGACCTCGCCGACATGGAGGCGACGATCGCGGCGACCAAGGATTGCGATGCGATCGTCCACTTCGGCGGCGCGCCGCTCGAATGCGAGTGGCAGACCATCCTCGATTCCAGCATCCGCGGCTCCTACCACATCTATGAAGGCGCCCGGAAACACGGGGTGAAGCGCGTCATCTATGCCTCCTCGGTACATGCCATCGGCTATCACGAGGTCGAGGCGCATATCGGCGTCGACGCACCGGTGCGGCCCGACAGCCTGTATGGCGTGTCGAAGAATTTCGTCGAGAGCCTCAGCCGGCTCTACTGGGACAAGTTCGGCATCGAGACGGTGTGCCTTCGCATCTTCTCGTCCTTCCCCGAGCCGGCGGACCGGCGCATGCTTTGGTCCTACCTCTCCTTTGCCGATTGCGTGCGGCTGGTCGAGGCCTCGCTGACGGCGCCGCGCGTCGGCCACACGATCTCCTTCGGCATTTCCGACAACAAGGTGAAGACGGTCGACAACAGCGGCGCCAACCATCTGGGCTTCATCCCGCAGGACAGCGCCGAACCATTCCGCGCCGCCGTCGAGGCGAAAACGGCCATTCCCGATCCAAAAAGGCCGTCAGTGAAATATCTCGGCGGATGGTTCTGCGAACTCGGCCATCCGGACGACAAGGCCGAATAGCGATCGGTCGGGCAGGAACGCCCCCATCAGCGCAATCTTGCCGTCCGGAAAGACTGAAGGCTTTTCGGGACGGCAAGCCGCGCGAAGCCGTCTCACCAAGGCAATTTTGCACACGCCGGGGCATTGGCGCCTGTCCGTTTGCTGCGGGGTTTGCAGCGCCGGAACGGACGGAAAGCCTTGCCTGTCCAAGGTTTCAGCGATTTCAAAGGGATGGGCTGGCGCTGCGTAACATTGTGACGTCCAGTGAAAAGACCTTGGCGTTCAATCACGGACGATCGAGTTCCTTCGAAACGGCGCGCGCCTTTGCCTTGGCCTCCTGTTGCGATAGCATGGCCGCAAATTAGCTGTGGCTGAAAAATCGGATTTCGCTGAGGGGGCGAAAGTTCATGGAGATGCAGCAGGTCCGCTATTTTTTGGCCCTGTCGAATACGTTGAATTTCACCAGAGCGGCCGAGGAGTGCAACGTCACGCAGCCGGCGCTCACGCGTGCGATCAAGACGCTCGAAGAGGAATTGGGTGGAGAACTGCTTCGGCGCGAGCGCCAGCATTCGCACCTGACGGAACTCGGGCGGCGTATGCTGCCGCTTCTGCAGCAGTGCTATGATGCGGCGACGTCCGCCAAATCGCTTGCCAAGGCCGTGCAAAGCAGCGACGTCGCGCCGCTCAACGTGACGATTTCGAACAGCATCAATATTGCGCTGCTGGTTTCGCCTTTCACGGAGCTTTTCCGGGCCTATCCAGGCGTCCACCTCAAGATCAACCGCGGCTCGCCGGCCGCCGTCATGGACGCGCTCAAGAATGGTGACGTCGAACTCGCCGTTGCCGGCCCGCTGGGGCAAGCCTGGGATCGCCTCGACATGTGGCCGCTCTTCCAGGAGGGAATCGAACTTGCTGTGAATTCCGATCACCCGCTCGCGCGGCGCAATGAGGCCGATGTCGCGTTGAACCAGCTTGCCGCGGAACCGGTGCTCAGCCGGATCGATTGGGAGACGAGCGAGGAGCTATCGCGTGGCCTGTCTGCCAAAGGCCTCACGCCTCGAACCGCGCACGAAGTCGAGACCGACCAGGATCTGCTCGCGCTGCTCGAGGCCAACGCCGGCGTAGGATTCGTCTGCCTGACGGCACCCCGGTCGCCGAACACGCGCCGGCTCAAGCTTCGCGATCTCGATGTCTCGCGGATCGTCTCCGTCTACGCGGTTGCCGGGCGGCACAGATCTCCCGTGGCCGCGACCCTGCTCAACCTGTTGAGGTCGACGGACTGGTCGCCCTTCGGCGTCAGCGAGCCCGCCTGAGCGCCGCGATCAGGTCGTCGATGTCCATTCGTCGGCGGTAATCAGGATCGACAAAGCGATCGGTGATGATCCCGTCCGTTCCGACGATGAAAGTCGCGGGGATTGGCAGGAACCAACTGGCGTTGCCCTGGTAGTTTGGAAGATCGTAGGCAACGCCCATCAAGCGCTCCATCTCGGCCCCGATCCAAATCGCCAGGTTGAGGGACAGAGCGTAGCCATTGTCCATATCGGTCAGGAAGGGGAAGCCTGCGCCAACGGCAGCCTTCATCGCCTTGGTGAATTTGCGTCGCTCAGGCATGATCACCACGACCTGGCCGCCCAAAGCCGCGATCTCCTGCTGGGCTTCGACGATGCCGATCGCGTTCAGCCGGCAGTAGGGGCACCAATGCCCGCGCTGAAAGGTGACCACGGCGGGACCCTGGAGCAGGATGTCGGCCAGGCCAACCAGCCTGCCCTCATCGTCCGGCAGCAGGAACGGCGGCATGGCATCGCCGGGAGTTGGCGCCGCGGCTCCGGCTCCCTGTTTCTCCAGGCGATCCACAAGGCGGTCTACCGCCTCGGCGAAATTCGCGTCGATCCGTCGGACTGCCGCGGCAATCACCGCCAGCCGCTCGTTGAGAGGCGCATCAAGTTCGACGGCTGCATGGACGGCCTGTTCAAATGTCATGGGCTGGTCGGCGGCGGCCATTTCTGCGCTTTCATCGATCTGACGCAGCCTATCATCGAAGCCCCTCCGCCGCGGCCATGTTTTTCTTGCATGGTTTTGATGCCTTGCGCGCATCAAAGCGGGCGAGGTTCGTATTCTGTTCGCCGCCTGACCTCAGTTCGTTACAACATGTTCCTGATATCGGCGGAGAAGGTCGGGAAACCGTAGACCATATCGGCAAGCTGCGATGCCGTGATGGCGTGTTTCATCGCGAGTGCAAAGATATGGATCAGTTCTTCGCCGGCATGGCCAACCATGTGGGCGCCGACGATCCTGCCCGTCGTTTCCTCGACAATGATCTTCGACCACGCCACCGTCTCGGCATAGGTCCTCGCCGTGAGCCAGCCCTGCATATCGTTGAGGTGGATCCTGACGTCGAGTCCCCGTTCCCTCGCCTTGGCTTCGGTCAGTCCGACACTTGCCACGGCCGGAATGCTGTAGAGACACGCCGGGATATGATCGTAGTCGGGCCGATGTTTCGGTCCGTCGACAATGTTGCGGCCAACGATGCCGCCCTCGTAGGTCGCTACCGGCGAAAGCTGCGGAGAGTTCCACACCGCGTCGCCGCAGACGTAGACATCGGGATTGGAGCGCGAGCGCAGATGGCCGTCGATTTCGATCCTGCCCTCGCGATGCACGATAACGGCGGCGCCAAGATCGAGGCCCTCGACATTGGCCACGCGCCCGGCGCAATTGACAACCCTGTCCGCTTCCACCGCGCACTCGGCACCGTCCGCCACGAAAGTGACGCGCAGCCGTCCGTCAGCCTCGTCGATCCTCTTGACCCAGGCCAGGGTGCGTATGCTTATGCCGATACGCTCGCTCACATCCCGGATCTGTTCGACGGCTTCGACATCGAAACCTCCGAGCAAATGCGGCAGCGCTTCGAGAATCGTGACCTCAACGCCGGCGCGCGCATAGACGTGGCCAAGTTCGAAGGCGATGACGCCGCCGCCAATGAACACCGCGGCGCGGGGCAGCACTGGATCGTTCAAAACATCGTCGGAAGTCGTCAGATGCTCGGCGCCCGGGATCGGCAGCGAGCGTGGCTTCGAGCCGGTGGCAATGACGATGTTCCTGGCCTCGAGTTCCCGCCCGTCGACGCGGATGGCGTTGCTGCCGATAAAGGCGGCCTCGCCGTGGATGACATTGACGCCTCGCTTGGCCATCAGTCCGGACAGCCGGGACGGAATGTCCCTGATCATTTCCTTTTCCCGCTCGATCAGCGCGCTCCAGTCGAGCCTCGGGGAATCGATGCTGATCGCATGCCGATCGGCCCGTTCGATTTCATCAAGCGCATGGGCCGCCGCAACCAGCACTTTCTTCGGCGTGCAGCCGCGATTGGGGCAGGTGCCGCCAAGGTCGCGGGCCTCGATCATGGCGACGGAAAGCCCTGCGGCGCGGGTCGCGACCGTGACGCCCATTCCTGCATTGCCGCCGCCAAGGACGACCACGTCATACTTTTCCATCTAACCGACTCCGCCCTGCCTAGTGGAGCTTGATCCGGGGTCTGGTGCGCCTGACCACCATCTCGCCGATCGAGTCCAACGCGGTCTTTGCGAGGCCGTGCACCGCCTTGAGATGCATCTTGTGCAGCGAGCGATAAACGAGCCTCGCAAGCAGGCCCTCGATCTTCAGCCCGCCGATCAGGCTGCCGAACGCACCGTAGTCGGCAAGCGAGACAAGGGAGCCGTAGTCGCGGTAGCGGAAGGCCGGCGTGGCCTGTCCCGCGAGGCGCGCGGCAACCACCTTCACCAGGTGGTCGGCCTGTTGATGAGCCGTCTGTGCGCGAGGCGGCAAGGCATTGTCTTCGCCCGGCAGGACGCAGTTCGCGCAGTCGCCGATCGCGAACACATTCTCGTCTCCTACAGCACGCAAGGTCTCGTCCACCATCAGGCGGTTGATGCGGTCTGTCTCGAGGCCATCGAGGGTCTTCAGGAAATCCGGCGCCTTGATCCCGGCCGCCCAGACCACGAGCTCTGCTGGCACAAACAGCTTTTCGCCCAGCCTGATGCCCTCCTCGGTCACTTCGGTGACCTTGATGCCGCAGCGTACATGGACGCCCATCTTGATGAGCAGGCGTGCCGAAGCCCGCGCCATGTGCTCCTGAAGCGCCGGCAGGATGCGCGGCCCGGCCTCGACGATGGTGATGCGAATCAACTTCTCGAAGTCGATGTTGTCGAGGTTGTGCGAAGCGATTTCCCGCATCGATTTGTGCAGTTCCGCGGCCAGTTCGACGCCGGTCGCTCCGGCGCCGACGATGACGCAATGGAGCTGACCGGGCGACAGTTGCTCGTATTGCGCATTGGCCCGCAGGCATGCGTCTATCATGCGCTTGTTGAAGCGGGTGGCCTGCTCAGCCGTGTCGAGCGAAATGGCATGGCGCGCGGCGCCCGGCGTGCCGAAATCGTTGCTGACGCTGCCGACGGCCAGCACCAGCGTGTCATAGCCCAGCACCCGCGGCGGTATGACCTGCCTGCCGTCGTCGTCGAAGCTGGGCGCGACGAAGACCTGGCGCCTTGCACGATCGATGCCGACGACCTCGCCTATGCGGTATCGATAGTGGTGCCGGCTGGCATGGGCGATGTATTCGACGGCGTCATGCGAAGTGTTCAGCGCGCCCGACGCCACCTCATGCAACAGCGGCTTCCAGATATGGGTGCGGTTGCGATCGACAAGTGTGACGGAAAGCCGCCGTTTGCCGAACTTGCGGCCGAGCCGTGTCGCCAGTTCCAGGCCGCCGGCGCCGCCGCCCACAATGACCACGCGATGCAGGGACTTGTCCGCATGCGAGGGAGTCTCCGTGATCGTGCGGAACAGCGCGGCGTTGTTGGCAAGCACGGCTTCCGGAATCAATCGCATGCCGGGGGTGATGATCTGCATCGGTGGTCTCCGTGTCTTCTCGGCGCGCGCCCATCACTCTTGCGACTCGTGGATGACGATGCCCTGCAGCATGTCGACCTCGCATTCCCACGGCTTTTCCGCGAGGACGCGCTGCCCATGCTCGTATCCTGCTTGCCAGCGGGTGCGGATGCCCGAGCGGGTGAAATCGATGTCCTTGGTGTGGTCCTCGCCGTCGAGGCGCGGCGAAAGGAGCCGGACAAGATGCATGACCGAAGGGCAGCCATAGGACGCCAACTCCTTGAAGATGGGATCCTCGCGCCGCTCCTCGGGTACGAGCTTTCCCATTTCTCGCACGACGTGACGAAGCCGATGCAGCTGCTCCTGGCGGGCCACGTGGCTCTTGCCGCGGCTGGCGTATTGAAGGTCCTTTTGCCGCCCCATCACTTGCCAGATCGATTTCGGCTCCGTGGCGCGCGGTTGCCACATGTTGACCGCAAAGATCAGCGCGTCGCGCCGCGGACGTGCGTCGAGCACCACCTCGATCGGCGTGTTCGAATAGATGCCACCGTCCCAGTACGGCTCGCCGTCGATGCAGACGGCTGGAAACGCCGGCGGCAAGGCACCTGACGCCATGATGTGCGCCACCGACAACGTCATCTCACGCGTGTCGAAATATTTGAGTTCGCTGGTGTTGACGTTGACCGCGCCGACCGTCAGTCGCGTGTGGCGCCCGTTGAGGTAGTCGAAGTCGATCAGATTGCTCAGCGTCCTTTTGAGCGGATCGGTGGTGTAATAGGATGCATTCTCAACGCCGACCTCGCGATTGAGCCCGAACATGGCGCTTGGGTTCGGTTCGAAGAAACCCGGGATGCCGCGCATCACCGTGCCCATGTTGGCGAAGATATTGCTCGGAACCATCATCCGGAAAAACTCGTCGAGCGGGCTGCTCCGGCAGACGCCGTCCCAGAACTCCTGAAGCCTCGGCAGGCGATCCCTGGGGTCGTTTCCGGCAATCAGCGCGGCGTTGATGGCGCCGATCGACGTGCCGATGACCCAATCCGGTTCAACGCCGCCTTCGACGAGCGCTTGGTAGACCCCGGCCTGATAGGCCCCGAGCGCACCACCGCCTTGAAGGACAAGGACGGTCTGGCGTTTGGGCTCACCCTGAGGGCCGATCTCAAGTGCCGCCTCGGAGACGGGCGGATTTCGCGTGATCCTGTTCATGGCCTTGTCGCTCCTCGTTGCCGGCTCAATGGGCGGTCCAGCCGCCTTCGATCGGCATGACTGCGCCGGTGATCGAGGCCGCTTCGTCCGAGGCTAGGAACAGGCAGAGCGCAGCAACCTGCTCCACCGTCACGAACTGCTTGGTCGGCTGCGCGGCCAAAAGCACATCCTTGATCACCTGCTGTTCGGTGATCCCGCGCGCCCTCGCGGTGTCCGGTATCTGCTTCTCGACCAGCGGGGTGAGCACGTAGCCGGGGCAAACCGCGTTGACGGTGATGCCCTGCTCGGCGACTTCCAGCGCAACCGTCTTGGTCAGGCCGGCGACACCGTGCTTGGCCGCGACGTAGGCGGATTTGTAGGGGGAAGCGACCAGAGCGTGCGCGGAGGCGACGTTGATTATGCGACCCCATTTGCGCGCCTTCATCGCCTGCAGGGCACGCCGGATCGTATAGAAGGAAGACATGAGATCGATCGCCACGACCGCTTCCCATCTCTCGATCGGGAAGTCATCGATCGGCGCGACATGCTGAATGCCGGCGTTGTTGACCAGAATGTCGACCGCGCCGAATTCTGCGATGGCCTTGTCCATCATCTCCGTGACGGCATCGCCCTTGCTCATGTCAGCGCCGTCATAGCGGACGGTCACACCGTGGTCGACGGCCAGTTTTTTCCGCAGCAACTCGATCTCGCCGGCATTTCCGAAACCGTTCAGAACGATGTTGCAGCCCTTGGCCGCGAAGGCTTCGGCGATGCCTTGGCCGATGCCGCTGGTCGAGCCGGTGATGAGTGCTGTCTTTCCATTGAGCATCGTCATTTCCTCTTGTTTGAGCCGCGGGCGCGAATGGCCAGTGGTTGCGAGCGACGGGCTGCAGCACCCCGGCTCTGGATCTGCGGACCAGTATGGCGAGCGGCCCGAAACTGCGGAAATGCCGTTGAGACATGGATTCGATAGCCGACGGTCAGATCGTGGTCCCGCATCCGAGGTGTCGATCGACCGATCGGGTTGTTTGACGTAAGGGCAGCTAGTAAGATCATCCGGCAACGCGGGGGCGTGCGTATGCGCGTTCGGTGAGGGAGCGTGCAGTGGAGATCAGCCAGGTCAGATACTTCTTGGCCGTCGCCAAGGAGCTGAATTTCACCAGGGCGGCCGAGCAGTGCAATGTCACGCAGCCCGCGCTTTCACGCGCCATCAAGCTGCTGGAAGACGAATTCGGCGGAGCGCTATTCCACCGTGAGCGCCGCTTCACGCACCTCACCGAGCTCGGCCGGATGGTCGAGACCTATCTCGAGGGCGTCTTCGAGAACTCGCGCCAGGCAAAGCAGATCGCCGAGCAATATGTGAATTTGAAAAAGATGCCGCTCAGGGTCGGCATCATGAGCACGATCGCCCCGGACGAGATTATCGAGCTCATCGCGGCTGTCCGGGGGCATCATCCTGGCGTAGAGCTTCACCTTTGCGATTCTGACGCCGTGAGCCTGAGGCGGAGGCTGCTGGAAGGCAACCTCGAGGCCGCCATCTATGCGTTGCCGTCGAACGTGCCCGACGAAGAAGTGCATTCCCTGCCACTGTTTCAAGAGCAGATGGTGATGGCGGTTCACCTGGCTCATCGCCTCGCCAACCAGCGCATGGTGCGGGTGAAGGATATGAGCAACGAAAGCTACATCCACCGCAACAATTGCGAGTTTGCAGGCTATGCGGATGCCATCCTCGCCGAACAGGGCGTCACGGTCAGCCCGGTCTACTGGAGCGATCGTGACGACTGGACGCTGGCGATGATCGCGGCCGGGCTCGGTTTCGGTTTCATGCCTGAGCACACCGCCAAGCACCCGGGCGTGGTGGCCTTGCCAATCACCGAACCGGAGTTCTGGCGCGAGGTCAATCTTGTCACCGTGCGCGGCCGCAGGCACTCGCCTGCGGTCGGCGCGCTGGTGCGCGAGGCCACGCAGAAGAAGTGGTTCGGCGAACGGGCGAAGGCTCTGGCCGCCGCCGCCGAGTAGTTTCGCTGTGCGGGGCGCCCTCCTTGGATGCACAGGCAGCGGATCTCCGGCACTGTCCGCGCTCAATTCTTTCTTACCGTCGAGGTCACGGACTGGATGACCTCCGTCGCCATCTTGAACTGCGCGGTGCGGTCGGTGATGCCGTGCCGTTTGGCGATCCAGTCGAAATCGCTGTAGGCGGCGTAAACCGAACCATCGGGGGTCTGGTAGACCAGCACCCGCACCGGCCAGTCCAGGCCGGCCTCGGGATTGGACGTGATGAAGGTAGTGCCGAGCGCCGGATTGCCGAACATCACCAGCCGGGACGGCCTGACATCGTTGCCGGCATTCTTGCCAAGCCTGGCCTGGTCGATCACGCCGAAGAACATGATGCCCTTCTTCAGCACGTCCTTCTTGATGCGAGCTACGGTCTCGACGACGGAATAGTCGCTCTTGACCGTGACGACGCCGTCGGATGCGGCGGCCGGAAGGGCAACCGCCATCAGCATGGCGGCGCCTGCAATCATGGTTTTCAGGTAGTTGGTCATGTCAATCTCCTTGGTTGGATAGCGAAGTTGTCGGTCTTTGCGTGTCACGTCCTCGGCGTTTGCAACATGCGCGCAGTCGCGATCGCGCCGGCGAGAACCGAGGCGAGCACACCCACGCACGCGGCCCAGCCGATACGGTCGTAGAGCTGCCCGATGATGAAGCTGCCGGCGAGCCCGCCCGCATAGTAGGACGCAAGGTAGATGCCGCTTGCGGCGGCGCGATCGCGCGAGGCGGTCCGGCTCACATGCCCGGTGGCTATCGCCTGCGCCAGGAAGGTGCCGATGGCGACCAAAGCCATCCCGGCAAGAACGACCGGGAGGCTGGCGGCGAGCAGCAGAAGCAGTCCGACGATCGCCAGCCCGAGTGTCGCTCCGATCCCTCCGCTCGGACCGAGACCTGCCGCGACGCGCCCGGCAAGCGGGGTCGTCAGCATCGAGGGCAGGAAGACGAAATAGACCGCGCCCAAGGCCATCGGTGTCAGCGACAGCGGTGTCGCAACGAGCTGGAAGTTCACATAGGTGAAGGTGCCGATGAAGACGAAAAGGATCAGGAAGCCGATCGCGAAACAGGCGCGCAGCTCGGCGTTTTGCAGCGGAGCCTTCCATGCGGCGCGGGCGGGCTCGCCCATCCCATCGGCGCGCATCATTGCAGAGGTCTTCTGCAGTGTGAGCCAGACAAGGGCGGCGCCGAACAGATTGAGGCCGGCGAAGATCAGAAAGTTGGTGGAGATGCCGAATGTGTCGGCGACGGCGGCTGACATCAGCCGGCCGAAGAAGTTGCTGGCAACATTGCCGGTCACGTAAGCCGCAAGCGCGCTCGTCGTCTGCCGCGCGGAGAAATGCTCGGCCAGGTAGGCCATCGTCAGCGTAAAGGCGGTCGACATGCACAAGCCTTGCGCTACGCGCAGCAGGGCGAAGACCACAATGCTGTCGGTCTGTGAAAGCAACGTCGTCGGGATCGCCAAAATGGCCAGGCTGATCCAGATGCCGTTGCGGCGATCGATGCCGCGCCCGAAGAGCGCGACGGCGATACCGGCCACCGCCATGCCGAAGGTGCTGGCATTGACGGCGAAACCCATGGTTGCGCGACTGACGCCGAATCTTGCCACCAGCGAAGGCAGGATGGCCTGAGTGGCGAACAGGTCGACAAGCGTCAGAAACGCGATCAAGGCAATCAGGCCGAAGCGCCAGCTGTCCGCGGCAACCATGCGGAGCCGCCTCGGTTCGGTATGTTCACTGGACGTCATGTCAGGCTCCGTGGCCACACGTCCCCAGGCCATCGCCCGAGGACGCGATTTTATTGCTGATGCTGGGATCTGCTGACCGCGACGAGCGGCTCACATCATGTGGTCTTCGTGCATCGCAGGCGGCAGGACGTCGGCCGAATAGAGCACCGCTGGAACCTTGCCGTTGTTCTTCCACCAGTGGGCGAGCTGGCCGAACTCGGCCGTCGCGTCGCCGGCCGGATGTTCGATGCCGACCTTACAGGTGCTGCGGTATTCGGTGATCGAGCCCTCGACCACCAGAATGTTTGCCGGGCGGACATTGTGCTCATGCCACGGCACGACGCCGCCAGGCTGAACAACGAGCTTGCGCAGGCGCAGCATGTTGCCTTTCCAGCCTTCGCCCTTGCTGCTTAAATCGATTGCGGAAAGGACCGTGTCGGTCACGCCGACCGGTTTACTGGGATGTTCCTGGATGTCGGTGGTGGCGGCCTGGCCAGCAGGGCAGTCGCCGGCGAAAACCGGAGCCACCGAGAACGCGGCGGTCGCGGTGAGAAGTCCGAGTGTCAACGCCAACTTCAGCGGCACCCGCAATGCAATAGTCTTGCAAGCCATGTCTAGTTCTCCTTTGTCGGTGCCCAATCGCGGAAGCGGGGCATGAGTGGAGAGTGACGGCAGCCTCGACGAAAGAGAAATGCTGACTGGCTCTTAATTCGATACCTGAAAACTATGATGGACAACCGCGCCAACGAGGCTGTTTCGCCACGACATTTATCGCGGCGTTAGACTTCATTTCGAATTGCTACGCAGCCGTTTTCCTGGCCGGCAGATCTATGCCGCTTTCCGGCCAGCTGTGTGCCTTGACACTGTTCACGAAGGTCGAGGTCGCCGGTGAGAACCGGCGGCCCGACACGACGACCAGCGAGACCTCCCGCCAAACCTCGGGATCGATGACAGGCCTGATCTGCAAGCCCGGGATGACGGCGCTGAATTCCGGGATGAAGCAGATGCCAAGTCCACCGGAAACCATGTTCTGGATCCAGTCTTCGCGCTCGCTGGCGTAGGATATCCTGAGCTTCACACCGCGGTCATTGCAGAGACCGGCGAGGTGGTCGCGATACTCGCAATTCAACCTTCTCAGGTAGTTCTCGCCGTCGAGTTCGGAAATGGCGACATTGTCGTTGCGAGCCAGCCGGTGGCCGTTCGGGAAGGCCAGGACGAACCGCTCGCGATAGAGCGGAGTGACGTCGAAACGCTCCGGAAAACTGTTGCTGGACGCCATGATGGCGACGTCGATCTCACCCGCTTCAAGCAGTTGCGACAGCGAAGCCGGCACACCCTCCACCAGCTGCAACTGGATGCCCTGCTGGCGTCTGTTGAAATCGGCCAGCAAGCCGGTGAAGCGACGCGGACCAATGGTGCACATGACGCCAACCTTGAGATTTGCGTTTTCCAGGCAAAGGAATTTCGACGCCTCCTGGCGCACGCCGGTCACCTCGTCGAGGATCTGCTGGAACCGCGGGCGTAGCAGGGCACCCAGATCGGTAAGGTGGGTCAGGTTCCGTTCGCGGCGAAACAGCAGGCCGCCGACCTCATCCTCCAACTGCTGGATGGCGCGCGACAGCGCTGGTTGGGTGACGTTGCATTTTTCGCCGGCGCGCGTGAAGTTCCGCGTCTCGCACACGGCCAGGAAGTAGCGGATGTGATGAATGTCCATGCCGGTTTATCCCTCTGCTGCATAGATGCATGTGCAGGTTGGAACCGTGCCGCAAACCATTCCATCACGCCAATGCATGGGGGCTATGAAGTCGATAGCGTTTCGTCATGCGCCAATGGCGGGCCAGGGCCCGCCATCAAACCCTGCAATAGTGCTCGGCGCCCGCAAGCGTCAGCTGTGATGGCCCAAAGCGAAGAGCTGGGCGCAGAACTGAGCATGCGGCTTGCTCATGGCGGCGTCGTTGCATTCCTTCATCATCGCATCCTGCGTCGCCTTCGGCATGGCTTTCCACGCCGTCTCGAAGTCGGCACTCGACTTCATCGCCTTCATGCCGGAATCGGTGAAGAAGGGCTGCATGTTGGACGGTTCGTCGAGCGCGCCGGCGAAGGCAACGCCGCCGAGCTTGGAAATGGCAAAAGCACCGAGGCAGATAGCTTTTAGATTCATTTTCAAGTCCTTCTCTGATCGGGTAGTCGCCCTATCGACGACCGTTTGACTGATTGACAGCAAGTCAGAATTTCCGAGTTCCTCATTGCTGAGTTTGATCTTGCGACGACCAGCCGGCAACCTGCCAATGCCATCTGCGTATCGAGGTTATGCCGCGCATGCATCTCGTAGATGTCTACGGTCGCACCGCTAATTAGCTCCGCCCAAAGCGAGGACGTTGGCGCAGAATTGGGCGTGGGGCTTACTCATCGACGGGTCGTTGCAAGCCTTCGTCATCTTGACCCGGTCATGCTTCGGCACGGCGAACCAGGCCTTCTTGAACCCGGCCATCGGTTTCATCGTCTGCATCGTGGCGTCCGTATAGAACGTCGGCAATGCGGCGAGGTCATTGAACGGGTCAGCTGAAGCCGGGCTCGCACCAAGACCAATTGCAAGCGCAGCCACACAGACGAGTGGTCTTCTCATCATTCACCTCCTGTTCCAGGCCGCGGTTCTGGCAACGATGCCAGAGTTGGTGACACGCATCGCCTGGCCTGATCGGGAGGAAGAGTGCGGCCCGAAAAGACCGGCAGCCAATGCAATCTGCCTATGGACTTCATGCCACCTTGGCATTTCGGCTGAAGAAGAAGATGCGGCAGTCTCCTCACCAGTCGCCCCGCCAGCGACTTTGGGATGGAGACCAAGAGATGCACGTCCAGTCCGGAACGCGAATTGACCAGGCCATCATTCCCGGGACGCGTTCCCGGCTGGAAGAGGGGCAGTCTGTCGACATCATCCTGGCAAGTGATGCACACGGCGCCTTCGTCTGGGGCGTGCTCGACCGCCTGCTGGATGAGCCGAACCTTGTCTTCAGCGCAGTTACAGCGTCCGGTTTCGGAGCTGTGGAGGCGGCGGTCCTGGCCTACGGCTTGAGCCTTGGCGGCCGGCGTGGCGCTCGGATGGCGCTCACCAACTTCTGGCGGCGCGTCAGCCACGCCTCGATGTTCTCCATCGACAGAGCCAGTCTGCTTCGATCGATACTGGAACAGTCGATCGACATCGAGCAACTCCGCGACGAGCGCTGCCCGGTGAAACTCGGCGTCCTGGCCGTCAACGCCGGCACCGACGCCGTGAAGGTCTTCACAGGCGAGCAATTGTCGATCAACGCTATCGTGGCGGCAGCCACCGTCCCGTTCCTCTCCCCGCCTGTCGAAATCGACGGCGACAGCTATTGGGGTGATGGCGAACTCTCGCAGTTGCCGCCTGCTCGGTCGCCGAAAACCAGCCATCGCCTGATCATCGCAGGTAGGCCTTCACTGTTCACGACACTATGTCCGGATCGCAGCTTCTCCTCCACCCATTGCACGACCAAATGCGCGCCGGTTCACACCATCTTCG
This sequence comes from Mesorhizobium sp. M4B.F.Ca.ET.058.02.1.1, assembly GCF_003952505.1. Lineage (NCBI taxonomy): Bacteria > Pseudomonadati > Pseudomonadota > Alphaproteobacteria > Hyphomicrobiales > Phyllobacteriaceae > Mesorhizobium > Mesorhizobium sp. M4B.F.Ca.ET.058.02.1.1. Next base: position 3,187,038 of record NZ_CP034450.1, read on the forward strand.
ACAGTCAATACCGAGGTGGGGCTGCGCTCTTCGCGAGACCCTGGATCGACTGGGGTGAACTGACTGGCATGCGTGACAGAGGTCGGCAATGTGCCGAAGGCTGGCTTGTCGCCGATCTTTTCGGCATCGACGAACGCCCAGCTGTCGGCTGCCGAGTCCAACACATATAGGCGCGCCTCCCTCCCGCCTAGCAGCGTCTGCTTCGCATACTCCCGAACGCAGGCGCCAAGCCCTCCGGTGGCCCCGCCGGAGGGCTTTTTCGCATCGCTCTCCAGAACATAGTGGCCGCGTATCAATTCCATGCCGAGACAGCATTTCAGCTCGGCATCACGATCGGAGAGAGTGCATGCAGACGGGCCCTGCAGGCCGGTCTTTCCCTCGAAACACCAACCAGGAGACAAGCCTGTGATCAACACCAAGACCCTCATCGGATCGGCCCTCGCGGCCGCCACTTCGCTCGCCGCGACGGCGGCCTACAGCGGTCCCTCCGCCAAGCCCGGCTTCGCCTTCGAGAAGTGCTACGGCGTCGTCAAGGCCGGCCAGAACGACTGCCAGACCGCGACGCATTCATGCGCCGGCACCGCAACCACCGACAATCAGCCGGATTCCTGGCTCTACGTGCCCGCAGGCAGCTGCGCCAAGATCACCGGCGGCAGCGACAAGCCGAAAGCCTGAACGATCCAGACTTCGAACCGACCCTCTTGAATGGAGCAGACCGATGTCCCGTGCGTTTCAGCCCCTCGCGATCCCCGCATCAGCGGGCATCGGTCTTCGCTCCCCCCACATCTCGGAGATGCTGACGCGACGGCCCTCCGCCGGCTGGCTCGAAGTTCATGCCGAGAACTACATGGGAGACGGCGCCTGCGTCGAGGCGCTAGAGCGGCTGCGTGAGATCTACCCGCTCTCGGTGCATGGCGTTGGCCTGTCGCTCGGCAGCGCGCGGGGAGTTGACCGTGCCCATCTGGAGCGCCTGCGCAAGGTCTGCGCGCGCTTCCAACCCGATCTGGTCTCGGAGCATCTCGCCTGGAGCGTTGCCGACGGCGCCTATCTCAACGATCTCTTGCCGCTGCGCTATGACGAAGAGGCGCTGGCCGTCGTTGCCCGCAATGTCGAGACCGTCCAGGACACGCTGAAGCGGCAGGTGCTCATCGAGAACCTGTCGGCCTATCTGGCCTTTGCGGACTCCTCGATGAATGAGGCCGAATTCCTGGCCGAGCTGGTGGCTAGAACAGGCTGCGGCCTGCTGCTGGACGTCAACAACGTCCAGGTTTCGGCGCACAATTTGCAGTATGACGCCAAAGCCTTCATCGATGCGCTGCCGGCCGACGCGATCGGCGAAATCCATCTTGCCGGCCACGCGATCAATCAGGTCGGTGCCGACACCGTGCTCATCGACGACCATGGCTCGCGGGTGCCGCCGGTCGTCTGGGCGCTCTACCAGCATGCCGTGGGCCGGCTCGGACCGCGCCCGACGTTGATCGAATGGGACACCGACGTTCCCGTTCTCGACGTGCTGCTTGGCGAAGCGATGTGGGCCGACATGCTGACCGCCTCGATCATGTTCAACCGTCGGCAGGTTGCGAGACGCAACCAAACGACCGAAGCCCGGTCGGCGCCCATCCGCCTTTCTCTCGAAGGTGAAACGACGACCAGCATGCCGGTGCTTGCGGCGTTTGCCGCTGCCAGAGCCGCCAGGCCGTCCATGTCCGCAGCGTTGCCGTCAATTGAGGAGGAATACCATGCTGCCGCTTGAACTCCTGCAGACCACCCTGGCGCGATCGGTGCTCGCCATGGAACCAGTCGCAGCCGCAAATGTGCTGACCGCCGGCAGGGCCGATCCGTTGGCCCGCCTGCGCATCTACCAGAACAACACGCGCAGTTCGCTGACCGCGGCGCTGATGGCGGCTTTTCCCGTCACCGTCCGGCTGGTAGACGAACGCTTCTTCCGTTATGTGGCGAGCGAGTTCATTCGACGCCACCCGCCGGTTGAATCCCGTCTTTCGCGCTATGGGGCCGGCTTCCCGCGCTTCCTGAAGACGATCGACACGCTGTCTGACATGCCGATCGTCGCCGAAACGGCGCGGCTCGAATGGGCCATAGCGGAGGCACTCGATACGGCTTCGCTGCCGCCCCGCAGCCTCGCAGAATACGACAACACCGACCTCGGGTCCTCGCCGGATATCCTGCTCCAGCCTTCACTGCGGCTGATCGTCTCGCACTGGTCGATCCTGTCGGTATGGATGGCGCATCAACAGGAGACGGCGGCCGACGAAAGCACTACCTGGACAAGGCGTCCCGAACGTGTGGCGTTGTGGCGATCGGGGAACTACGTGCGGCTTTTTCTGCTCGACCGCGCGAGCTTCGCCTTCTGGCATTCGCTGAAACACGGTCTCGGCCTCGAGCATGCCACTGGCCGTGCCCTGGCTCTCGACCCGACCTTCGACCTGGTTTCCGCCCTTATGCGTCTGTTCCGCGACAGGCTCGTCACCAACGTGCGAGTCGCCGCGAATTCCCCCTCAAATTGATGGAGATGGTCATGACCGCAATATCCGAACACTCCTCGTCCAACCCGGCCGGCTTTGTCGGCTTCTACAAGCGTATCATCAAGCTTCCCGAACACATTCCGTTTTCGCTGGTCCAACTCGCCGCACGCGTCGCGGTCGCGCATGTCTTCTGGCAGTCCGCGCAGACGAAGCTCGTATCCTGGCCGGTGACGCTGCAGCTTTTCGCCAACGAATACAATCTGCCGTTCATCGACCCGTCGATCGCGGCGCTACTGGCCACGGCGGCTGAACTGACGGGCTCGGTGTTGATATTCCTCGGGCTGTTTTCGCGCCTCGCTGCCCTGATGCTGATCGGCGTCGTCTCCGTCATCCAGATCTTCGTCTATCCGGAGAACTGGGCGGAGCACCTGCTATGGGCGTCGTTGCTGCTGCTCGTGCTGGCACGCGGCGCCGGTGTGTTCTCGCTAGACTATGTCGCGGCGCGGGTTCTCTCGGCGCCTGGAAGGTGAACATTCCGACCGAGGGGGAAAAGCACGGCGCGCATCTTCATCGATCACGCCCACCCCGAGCCCAACAGCTTCAACGGCGCCCTGACCCGCGCCGCACAGGGTTGTCTGCGGCGGGACACGAAGTTGTTGTCTCAGATCTCTATGCTATCGGCTTCAACCCAATATCAGATCGTCGCAACTTCACGACGATACGCGACGCAAACTACTACCGTCAGCAGTCTGAGGAGGCGAACGCGGCTGCCCATGACGGGTTCGCGCCGGACATCCAGGCGGAGATGGGCAAGCTTTTCTGGTGCGACGCCTTGATCCTGCAGTTCCCGCTCTGGTGGTTCGGGCTGCCGGCGATCCTCAAGGGCTGGGTTGACCGAGTGTTCGCGTCCCGGCGGCCGCATCTATGGCGGCGGCAAATGCTATGATCGCAGCGTCTTTGCGGGAAAACGAGCGATGTGTTCCGTCACCATCGGCGGACCGCCGCCGATCTATTCAGGCTGTGGACTGAACGGCCCAATCTCGGAGATCCTGTTCCCGTCAACCACGGAATGCTCCATTTTTGTAGGCTTCACGGTTATCGAGCCTTTCCTTGTGCACGCACCAGCGCGCATCAGCGACGGTGAACGCCAGAGGTGGCTCGATCGTTACCGCGAATGCGTCCTCAGCCTCGCGAATGCTCCGACGATCACGCATCCGAAGCTCGCGGACTTCGACGACGCCCATGTCCTGAAATCGGTGTGAAAGATGGGCACAAGCCCTTGCATGTCAAGGACTTCAGCGATTTCAATGGGATAGGCTGGTGCTGCGAGAGAGGATTGAACTCTCGACCTCTCCCTTACCAAGGGAGTGCTCTACCACTGAGCTACCGCAGCCGATGGCGGGGCTTCTGCCATAACGAACCGGCGAGCGCAAGGCCAAGAAAAACCTAAAGTGTCGCGCTTCATCGTCGCAAAACCGCCACGCGGTTTTGGGCGGCATGACCCTGAGTGTTGCATGTCGTTGTCCCGAAACCACTGCGCACTTTTTGGGCGACATGCATTGGCAATGCCGCGGCTGTGGAAGCCGCCTTCCTCGACATGGCCGCGCCACAATGTTGGCTATGCCTCAGCAAGGTTGGCTAGTCAGCCGGCCGGGGATGGGACGATGAATGACAAGGCAAATCCACCGAAAAAAGGCGCAGGCGACCGCAAGGACCGGCTCGCCGAAGCCTTGCGCGCCAATCTCGGGAAGCGCAAGGCGCAGTCGCGCTCGCGCCGCTCGGGCGACGCCGACAAGCGGCGCGCCAATGAGCCCGATCAGCGGCCGGAAGGATTGCCGACTGCTGGAAAAATGCACAAGGACTAGCCCAAACCCGGCCACACTGCTCCGCCACACTCGGCGCAGGGGACCCAGAATCCTTGAACCAAGCCGGCCAATGGTCTAGACGGGCCGATACTCAAACGATTGAACCGGCCGTTCCGGCCGAGGGGACATTCTCTCATGGATCGCATCAGAATTGTCGGCGGCAACAAGCTCGCCGGAAGCATTCCGATCTCCGGCGCGAAAAACGCGGCATTGCCGCTGATGATCGCCTCGCTGCTCACCGACGACACGCTGACGCTGGAGAACGTGCCGCATCTGGCCGATGTCGAGCAATTGATCCGCATCCTCGGCAATCACGGCGTCGACTATTCGGTCAACGGCCGTCGTGAGAAGCAGCAGGAAGGCTATTCGCGCACCATCAATTTCTCCGCCCGCAACATCGTCGACACCACGGCGCCGTATGAACTGGTGTCGAAGATGCGCGCCTCCTTCTGGGTGATCGGGCCGCTGCTGGCCCGCATGGGCGAGGCAAAGGTGTCGCTGCCGGGCGGCTGCGCCATCGGCACGCGCCCGGTCGACCTGTTCCTGGAAGGCCTGCAGGCGCTCGGCGCCGATCTCGACGTCGACACCGGCTATGTCATCGCCAAGACCAAAAACGGCCGTCTCGTCGGCAACCGCTATGTGTTCCCGAAAGTGTCGGTCGGCGCCACTCATGTGCTGATGATGGCTGCTTCGCTGGCCAAGGGCGAGACGGTGCTGGAAAACGCCGCTTGCGAACCCGAGATCGTCAACCTCGCCGAATGCCTCAACGCCATGGGCGCCAGGATTTCCGGCGCCGGCACGCCAACCATCACCATCGATGGCGTCGAGGCGCTGTCGGGGGCCCGCGTGCGCGTCATTCCCGACCGCATCGAGACCGGCACCTATGCGATGGCGGTGGCGATGACCGGCGGCGACGTCGTGCTCGAAGGCGCCCGACCAGAATTGCTGCAGACCGCGCTCGATGTCATTTCCGAGACCGGCGCCGAGATCACGCCGACCAATTCCGGCATCCGCGTCCGGCGCAACGGCGCCGGCATTGCGCCGGTCGACGTGACGACGGCGCCCTTCCCGGCCTTCCCGACCGATTTGCAGGCGCAGTTCATGGGCCTGATGACCATGGCCAAGGGCAAGTCGCGCATCACCGAGACCATCTTCGAGAACCGTTTCATGCATGTGCAGGAGCTCGCCCGGCTCGGCGCCCACATCACGCTTTCCGGCCAGACGGCCATCGTCGACGGCGTCGCCAAGCTGAAGGGCGCGCCGGTGATGGCGACCGATCTGCGCGCCTCGGTCTCGCTGGTCATCGCTGGCCTTGCCGCCGAAGGCGAGACCACGGTCAACCGCGTCTATCACCTCGACCGCGGCTTCGAGCGGCTGGAGGAGAAGCTTTCCGGCTGCGGCGCGGTGATAGAGCGGATTTCGGGCTGACGGCCGCAAGGCACCCGTTGCAGACAAAGAGGCCTTCAACTCGTTTTGGAATGGCCAATTGTTAAAAGTCGGCGCCGCCCCTCATCCGCCTGCCGGCACCTTCTGCCCGTAAACGGGGGAGAAGTCCGCTGGCAAACCTGAGCCGGTTGCCTTGACAGAAACCCTGTGCGGTTGCGCGGAATGGAAAGACCGCCTAACACGAAGCTTGAAACCAACGTTAGGTACAAATTCCGCATGGCTCTCAAGCTCATCGCGCTCGACGACCAGGACCTGGGCATCGTCTCGGCCCATGTCCAGGACGCCGTGATGAAGGTCTCGGACCTCGAATTCCTGCCGGCGGCCAAGCGCTTCGTGCTGACCATGAACCGTTTCGTCTGGGAGGCGAAATCCAGCCTGTTCCGCCAGCACAATGAGCGGCGGCAGGCGGTGCTGCATTTCGACCGCGTGCTAGGCGCCAAGACCAGCGGTATCGCCCGCGACAAGCCGGCCGAGGTGCTGTCACTTTTGGCGATCAGCTTTGTCGAAATCAGCAAGCCCGCCGGCATCGTCGAGCTTATCTTCTCCGGCGGCGGCACGATCATGCTCGATGTCGAGTGCATCGAGGCGCGGCTTGCCGACATAGGCGGCACCTGGGAAGCCTCCTCGCGTCCCGTGCACAGGGCTTGAGCGCAGCAGATGGCCATCACACTCAGCCATTCCGACGCCGATTTCGAGCAGCGTTTCGCCGCCTTCCTGACGACCAAGCGGGAGGTGTCGGCCGATGTCGACGCCGCGGTGCGCGAGATCGTCCAGTGCGTGCGCGCCGAGGGCGACAAGGCCCTCATCGACTATACGCTGAAGTTCGACAAGGCCGACCTCGCCAAGCTTGGCGTCGCCGTCTCCAAGGATGACATCGCCAAGGCCTATGCCGAGGCCGATCCGCAAACGGTCGAGGCGCTGCGCTTCGCCCGCGACCGCATCCGCTCGCATCACGAGCGGCAGAAGCCGAAGGACGACCGCTACACGGACGCCGCCGGCGTCGAGCTCGGCTCGCGCTGGACGGCGATCGAGGCTGTCGGGCTCTACGTGCCGGGCGGTACCGCAAGCTATCCGAGCTCGGTGCTGATGAACGCGGTGCCGGCCAAGGTTGCCGGCGTCGAGCGCATCGTCATCGTGGTGCCGGCGCCGGGCGGCGTCATCAACCCGCTGGTGCTGGTGGCGGCCGATATCGCCGGCGTCTCCGAGGTCTACCGCGTCGGCGGCGCGCAGGCGATCGCCGCCCTTGCCTATGGCACGGACACGATAAGGCCGGTCGCCAAGATCGTCGGGCCCGGCAACGCCTATGTCGCGGCGGCCAAGCGCCAGGTGTTCGGCACGGTCGGCATCGACATGATCGCCGGACCGTCGGAAGTGCTGGTGGTGGCCGACGGCAGCAACGACCCCGAGTGGATCGCCGCCGACCTTTTGGCCCAGGCCGAGCATGACGTGTCGGCGCAATCGATTCTGATCACCGACGACCCCGCCTTCGGCAAGGCGGTGGAGGAAGCCGTCCAGCGCCAGTTGCAGAACCTGCCACGCGCCGAGACCGCCGCTGCAAGCTGGCGCGATTTCGGCGCCGTCATCCTGGTGCCGACGATCGAAGCCTCGCTGCCGCTGGTCGACCGCATCGCCGCCGAACATGTGGAACTTGCCATCGACGACGCCGAGGCCTTCCTTGCCAGGATGCGCAATGCCGGCGCCGTCTTCCTTGGCCGCCACACGCCCGAGGTCATCGGCGACTATGTCGGCGGCTCAAACCACGTGCTGCCGACCGCGCGCTCGGCGCGCTTCTCATCGGGGCTTTCGGTGCTCGATTTCGTCAAGCGCACCTCGATCCTCAAGCTCGGGCCGGAGCAGCTGCGCACGCTGGCGCCGGCGGCGATCGCGCTCGCCAGGGCGGAAGGGCTTGATGCGCATGGCCGTTCCGTCGCGATCAGGTTGAACATGTAGCGATGTCCGACTACGACCAAACCCGCGCCAGGCTGATCGATGTCGAGCTCGACGAATCGATCGGCCGTTCGACGCCCGATGTCGAGCACGAGCGGGCGGTGGCGATCTTCGACCTGATCGAGGAAAACAGTTTCCAGCCGGTCAATGACGACGGAGCCGGACCGTACAGGCTGAAGCTGTCGCTGGTCGATTCCCGGCTGGTCTTCGCCGTGGCGCGCGAGGATGGCGCGGCCGTCGTCACGCACATCCTGTCGCTGACGCCGCTGCGGCGCATCGTCAAGGACTATTACCTGATCTGCGAAAGCTATTACGACGCCATCCGCTCGTCGACGCCGAGCCATATCGAGGCGATCGACATGGGCCGGCGCGGCCTGCACAATGAGGGTTCGCAAACTCTGATGGACCGGCTTGCCGGCAAGATCGACATCGATTTCGACACGGCGCGCCGGCTGTTCACGCTGGTCTGCGTGCTGCACTGGCGAGGCTAGGCCCTGGCCTCGCTGCCGCATTCGGTCCTCTTTCTGTGCGGCATGAACGCCGTGCGTTCGCCGATGGCCGAGGCGCTGGCGCGGCGCATGCTGCCCTCGGCCATCTTCGTCGCCTCGGCCGGCGTGCGCGCGGGCGAACGCGACCCGTTCGTCGACGCGGTGTTGACCGAGGACACGCTGTCGCTCGGTGAGCGCCAGCCGAGGACCATGGACGAGCTGGAGGACGACTATTTCGACCTGATCGTCACGCTGGCGCCGGAGGCGCACCACGCGGCGCTCGAGCTCACCCGCTCGCTCGCCGTCGAGGTCGAATACTGGCCGATGCCGGACCCGACGGATGCCGGCGGCACGCGCGAGCACATCATGGCCGCCTATCGCGATGTGCGCGAGCGCCTGAAGGCGCGCATCGCCAGACGTTTTCCCGCATCCGAGGCAAAAAGCGCCTTGGATTAAGCGTGTTCACAAGCGGACGATTATCATATAGGTTCCGCCGAAATTCCGGCCGGAGTCGGATGATTTCCGGTCGGTTCGGCCGGAAATCATCCGACTCCGGATCAAAGAAGTAGAGCATGATGTCGTCCGAAAACCGCTTGACACTTTTCGGCATCATGCTCTAGGCGCCGGAACCGAAATCCAAGCAAAGGTATCGAATGCCGAAGGAAGAAGTCCTCGAGTTTCCGGGTGTGGTCACGGAACTGCTGCCCAACGCGATGTTCCGGGTGAAGCTCGAAAACGAACACGAGATCATCGCCCACACGGCCGGCCGCATGCGCAAGAACCGTATCCGCGTGCTGACCGGCGACAAGGTCCTGGTCGAGATGACGCCCTACGACCTGACCAAGGGCCGCATCACCTACCGTTTCAAGTAACAGCCCGGCGCGACCCCAGATGAGCATCCTGCAGAAGCTCGTGCTTGCCTCGGGTTCGCCGCGCCGCATCGAGCTGCTGCAGCAGGCCGGCATCGAGCCGGACCGCGTGCTGCCGGCCGATGTCGACGAGACGCCGCTGCGCGCCGAGCATCCGCGCTCGCTGGCCAAGCGGCTTTCCAAGGACAAGGCCGAGAAGGCGTTCGCCTCGCTGAAGAGCGAGGACGACTATGCGCCGGGCTTCGTTCTCGCCGCCGACACGGTGGTGGCGGTCGGCCGCCGCATCCTGCCCAAGGCCGAGACGATCGACGACGCCGCCAACTGCCTCGGCCTGCTCTCCGGCCGTTCGCACCGGGTCTATTCCGGCATCTGCCTGATCACGCCGGGCGGCAAACTGCGCCAGAAGCTGGTCGAGACCCGGGTGCGCTTCAAGCGGCTGCCGCGCGAGGAGATCGACGCCTATGTCGCCTCCGGCGAATGGCGCGGCAAGGCCGGCGGCTATGCCGTGCAAGGCCTCGCCGGCTCCTTCGTCGTCAAGCTGGTCGGCTCCTACACCAACGTCGTCGGCCTGCCGCTCTACGAGACGACGGCCCTGCTTGCCGGCGAGGGCTTCAAGGTGCATGCGAGCTGGCTCACCGCGCGCCCATGAGCCTGGACGACAAGGTCACGCCGCTGCGCCCCCGGCGCCCCTGCCCCGAATGCGGCAAGGCATCGGTGCGCGAGCACTATCCGTTCTGCTCGGCGCGCTGCAAGGACATCGACCTCAATCGCTGGCTGAAGGGCGCCTACGTCATCCCCGGGCGCAACGCAGAGGAAGAAGGCGAAGGGCCGGAGCAAAACCCGGCGCCCAAGGACGAGCCGTAAGCGCACGATATCAGCTGTTTTGCCGCCGTCTTTCGGTGGTTTTCTTTTCCCGGCTGAAATCCGTGCTTAGGCGCTGGACAGGCTGAATTCCCGTGCTATAACCCACGCGCTTTCTAGGGGCGCCGGCGGCGTCTTCAAGAAATCCGGCCTGCGAAATCTCGTTTGCCGGCGAGGCCCAGATAGCTCAGTTGGTAGAGCAGCGGACTGAAAATCCGCGTGTCGGTGGTTCGAATCCGCCTCTGGGCACCATTTTTTCCTCACAATGTCCCAACCACTACCGGGCGCCTTGCGCCAGACGCCGATTGGCGGGATGCTGCCGCAGGCGAACCGGGGGGCAAACCGGCACGCCGGATCGATATGGCTGCTGGAATGTCTGATGCCGCGAGCTTGCTTCGCCCTTGTTGCCATCGTTGCCTTGATGACGCCGTTAGAGGCAGGCGAGCGCGCGTCTCATCTGCTTGACCACGCCAGTCTCGCGACAGCCTATGCGCGGGAATCGGACACCGTCACTGCCTACACGACCGCAATGGCGCGCTTCCGCCTGCAACTCGGAACACGTCCCGGCCAAACCGGCCTCGCGGTTCCTCTTGAGCCGCGGCTGTTGCGGACCGAATTCAGCCAACGGACATGGCGCTCGGCGGACGGCAGCCTGCTGCAGGGCTTCGCCGGCAAGGGCGGCTTCCGGCTGACCGCCGGGAACTGCCTTGCCCAGATCTGCCTGGCCAGCGAATGCAGCGACGATGGCTGGCCGGTCTATGCCTGCAGCGACGGGCGCAAGCGCAAGATGTCCGTCACCGACTTCGTGACGGCGGTGTTCGACGGCGTGCCCTACCGGCGATTGAGCGCGCCTCCGGCGAAGTGACGTCGCAACACGTCGATCTTTCTGCCCGACAGGTATACGGCAAAGACCGGCCTACCTCACCGCAAACGCTGCCTGCACGGCGCGGTTGACCGTCACCGGCAGGATCGACATGTGGTTCTCGCCGGCAGCTCGAAGCTGGCGCTGATGCGGGAGATGGCGTCCAGCCGCTCGGCCATCAGGCGGGCGAATTCGTCGGTGCGCGTCACCTGCTTGTGCTCCAGGCGCTTCTGCTCATCCTCGGCGCCGACCTGGAACGGCGCCAGCTTTTCCGTCTCGTATTCGCCGGCCGACAGGATCACTTGCGCCTCCAGCCCCTCGGGTCTGGCTGTTTCGAAGGCCTCCAGAAAAAGGATCGATGGCGCGGTCTTCCCAATGGCGATTGTATATTTGACAGACCCGTTGCCTGAATCCGGGGTGCGCTGTTATGTGAAAAGCCCATGAAACCCAATAAGTATATGATGCGAGCCGTTATGGTCGCTACGGAGCTTGCTCTAGTCTGGTTGGTTGCCCAATCCTTTTGGACGGGCAGGATTCCTCTCAAGGATCACCCCGTAGAGCGAGCTCTTGACCCATTTACTTACTGGGTTGAGTTGGCCGTGATCACTTTCGCCATCATAACCCTGCCGCTCTGGATGCTCTACCGCGAGCGGCAGGAGCCTAGGCCATGAGTTGGTTTGTTTTGGCAGTCGTGATTGTCGGGCTTGTTGTTCCGGCTATTCTGGCTGCGGCCTATTATTGGACCGACCTCGAAACCCGTAAAGGCCGTGGGTGGAATTGGCTGCGAGGCAAGGGCTTTTAGCGCGCCGGCCCTGTCCCGTTCCACCGGATGTATCGGGCTTTACTCCGCCGCAGCCTCATCCGCGCCGCGACCGGGAAGCGCCGACACCTTTTCCAGCAGGCCAAGAGCGCGAGCCAAAGTGTCGGGGGGTACCAGCTTATATGCGTCTGGATTGGGCGCGATGAAATGCCTGCCATTCGGCGCGCGCCAAAGACAACCACTCTTGGTGCACGGGCCAATTTTGGCGCAGCTTCGCTCCAGCAGCGCTGCCTCTTGGAACAAAATCGTGAACAGTGGTGTCGGCGATCGGGGCGGGGGACGCCGTCGGCAGGGCGGACATTTCTATCTCCACTGGGGCAAGATCAGCGGCGGCGAAGCAGCCCCATCAGCACCGGGCCGCTGATCAGCGTGGCGACGAGACCGGCCGGAATCTGGCGCGGCAAGATCGCGGTGCGGCCGATCCAGTCGGCGGCGACCATGATCAGCGCGCCGAGGAGCACGGCGCCCACCGCCTGCGGCAGCGCGCGCGAAAGGCCGAGGCGGCGGGCGAGATGCGGCGCCATCAGGCCGATGAAGGTCAGCGGACCGACGATCAGGGTCGAGGCGGCGGTGAGCGCGGCGACCATCAGCAGGACGGCGAACCGGACTTTTCGCACGTCGAGGCCAAGCGCCATCACCGCGGCGGCGCCGAGCGGCAGCATGTCCAGCCAGCGGATGAAGAGGGGAGCCACGAGGAACAGGCAAAGCGCGGCGGCCGCAGTGAGCAGCGCCGAGTCCGCATCGACGCCGTAGGTCGAGCCGGTCAGCCAATTGAGCAGCAGCATGGCGCGCGGGTCGCCGGTTGCGGTCAGCACCAGGATCAGCGCATCGAACAGAGCGGTCAGCGCGACGCCGGCGAGCAGCAGCCGCTCCGGCGCGTAGGCGGCGCGGCTGCCGAGCGCAAGTGTCGCCGCCAGAGCAGCGAAGGCGCCGACGGTCGCCGCCATCATCTGCAGCGGACGGCTGGGGCCAGCCACGGAAAACAGCGCCGCCATCATGCCGAGCGCAGCACCCGCGCTGATGCCTAGCACTTCGGGGCTGGCCATCGGATTGCCTGTCAGGCGCTGCATCATCAAGCCGGCCAGCGCCAGCATGGCGCCGGCGGCAAGCGCGGCCGAAACGCGCGGCAGTCGCCATGACAGCAAGGGTGCCAACTGGTCGCCGAGGACGAAGCTCCAGCCGTGCGGCCCCGGTCCGTAGCAGAGCACAAGCGCGAGCAGCAAAAGGAGCGACAGGCCGATCGCCGCCAGCAGGGGGCCAGGAGGGCTCGCGCGCGGCAGCCGTTCGGCGATAGGCGCTGGAAGCTCGGCGCCAAGCGCAAGGCGCGGCAGCAGCCAGAGCAGCAGCGGCGCGCCGAGAAGCGCCGTGATGGCGCCGGTCGGCAAATGATCGCCCTGTGGCCCGGTCAGCAGTTGCACGCCCTGGTCGGCGGCCCATAGCAGCGCGGCGCCGATCAACGGCGCCATGACCAGCCGCTGGCCGAGCCGGCGGGCGCCGCCTATGCGGGCAAGGGCCGCCGCCGCGAGGCCGACAAAGCCTACGACGCCAACGGCCGCGACGACAAAGGCAATCAGCGCAACGGCAGCGGCAAGCCCGGAAAAGCGATAGACGCCGAGCGGCAGGCCGAGGCTGCGCGCGCCCTCGTCGTCGAGGCCGAGCAAGGTCAGCGGCCGCACCATCAGGCCGATCGCCAATGCCGCGAGGCTCAGACGCGGCAGGAGCCACAGCGTGGTCTTCCAATCCTGCTGACCGAGCGAGCCGGAGCCCCAGATAAACAGGTTGGCCAGCCATTCGTGCCTGAGCACGATAAGGGCGGCGCCAATCGCTCCGGCATAGAGGCTGACAACAAGGCCGCCGAGCACGACGGACAGCGGGGACAGGCCTTTGTGCCAGGACAGCGCGAAGACTGCAGCGAGCGCGACAAGGGCACCTGCAAGCGCCACCCATTCGCGACCGAAGGAAAGCAGCGCGGGCGAGAAAAGCGTGGCCAGCGCCAGTGCCAAATAGGCGCCGGCCAACACGCCGACGGTCTCCGGCGAGGCGAGCGGATTGCGCAGCACCTGCTGCAGCACCGTTCCGGCGAGGCCGAGGGCCGCGCCGCAAAGCAGGCTGACGGCAAGCCTCGGCAGGAAGGCATAGTGGACGAGCACCTGCCGCATGTCGTCGATTTCGGGTAAAGCGAGCGCCTTGAGCCAAAGCGCCGGCGGCAGTTGAACGGCAAGATTGGGAATGGTCGCCGCCACGGCCAAGGCCGCGAGCGCAGCGCAAAGCAGGATGGCTACGGTCGGCTGGCCACCGGCGCGCGGGACGATGAGACCGGCCGTACCCACTTTGCTTACCGCCGCATCAGCCATTGCCGTTTTCTCCTGTCATCGCCCTGGTCAGCACGCGGGCGAAGCGGGCGGCGGAAGGAAGCCCGCCGAACATCAGCACGGCGGGCAGGCGCATGATCGATCGGTTGCGCACGAAGGGCATGGCGTTCCAGACCGGGCTTTCGGTCAGCGTGCCGCCGGCGCCCTCGGGCATGGGCTCGAGAAAGGCGAGACGCGCATCGCTCGCTGTCGCCAGGCCGTCGATGCCGACGGTCGAAAAGCCCCAATAATTGGTCTCGCCGGTCCAGGCGTTGCGGATGCCGATGCGGTCGAACACCGCCTGGAAGAGACTCCTGGCGCCATAGACGCGCACATTGCGCGGATCGAGGAAGTTGACGATGTAGACCGGCCTTGCCGCCAGCGGCGCGAGTTTCTGCCTGGTCTCGGTGAAACAGGCCTCGGTCGCCGCGATCAGCGCCTCGCTTTCGGCCTGCCTGCGGGTCAGCCTGGCGAGCTCGCGGGTCGCCTCGACGGCTAGCCGGTAGGGTTCTCCGGCCTCGGTGTAGAGGCCGATCGTCTTCACCGGCGCGACGCGCTCGAGCTGCGGCTTGATGCCGTCGAGATAGGGAATGGACAGGATGATGTCGGGCTTCAGCTGCTGGAGGAATTCGAGATTGGGCTCGAGCAAGGTGCCGACATCGGCGATCTCCGGCGGCAGCGGCGGCTCGACCACCCAGGTCTCCCAGACCTCGCGATCGGCGATGGCGACCGGCCTGACGCCAAGCATCAGCAGGGTCTCGGCCAACCCGTCGTCGAGGCAGACGATGCGCAGCGGCCGCGCCTCGGCGGAGGCGGCCATGGGCAGCAGGAACAGCCCGAGCGCGGCGCGCCGGGTGATGTTGCCGCGCTTGGTCGTTCGCCTGTCGTTCTCCGGCACGATCCTGGTTTCCATGGACTTCCCGAAATCGGCCTATGCCGCCGATGCCAAGCTGACTATGAAACATGACATCTCCAGTCAACATTTAAGATGACAAAGTCGATCAGGATTTTGCAGCGGCACGATCCAGCTTCCTGAAGACGAATGGAACCCAGGCGGGTTGCGATCCCGCCGCCACCCGTGGCATCTGTCGCCGTCCATCGGGAAAGAACGCCGGATCATGGCACGACCGCAGCATACCACCAGACGCGCTGCGAGCGCGGGTGTCAGCCTCAGTCGCGCGCTGTCGAAGCTTGGGCTGTGCTCGCGCAAGCAGGCCGAGGTACTGATCGCGGAGGGCCGCGTGCGGGTGGCAGGCAAGGTCGCGCGCGATCCATCGCTGCGCATCGATCTCGACCGCGACCGCATCGCGGTTGACGGCGAGCAGGTCGTTGCCGAGCGCAAGGTCTATCTGATGATCAACAAACCGCGCGGGCTGGTCACAACCCGCGACGATCCCGAAGGACGCGGCACGGTCTACGATTGCCTCGAGGGGCTCGACCTGCCCTTCGTGTCGCCCGTCGGGCGGCTGGACAAAGCCAGCGAAGGCCTGCTTTTGATGACCAATGACACGCGCTGGGCGAACGGACTGCTCGATCCGGCCTCGCATGTCGACAAGACCTATCACGTGCAGATCGGCACCGCGCCCGACGACGCCATGCTGGCACGGTTTCGCGACGGCGCGACGGTCGACGGCGAACTGCTGACGGCGCGCTCGATCGAGCTGCTGCGCAGCGGCGGCCGCACGGCCTGGCTGGAGGTCGTGCTCGACGAAGGCCGCAACCGCCAGATCCGCCGGCTACTTGCCGCCTTCGACGTCGAGGTGCTGAGGCTGATCAGGGTGGCTGTCGGGCTCTTACAGCTCGGCGAACTCGCGAAGGGCAAGGCACGGCACCTGACGGTCGAGGAACTGACAATGCTTGAGGGCGACAGCGTCTAGCATTCCCCCTCGCCCGGATCGCCAACCGAATTGCGAAGGGCAATTCGGGGCATGCGACCTCCCCCGAGGGGAGAGGAGATCAGAGGCGCGGGCGCTTCCTCCTCTTCTCCCCTCGGGGAGAAGGTGGCCGCTAAGCGGCCGGATGAGGGGGACACCCGATCGGCTACCTCTGATTCCACCTGCGGATGACAGGCTCGCTCAAATCGTGCTCATAGCCGAGAACGCTGAGACTCGCCGTGTCCAGCACGAAATGTTCGCCGCCTTCAGGCGGCAGTCCGATCCACCGCGCCGCGAGCACGCGCAGGAAATGCGCGCTCGAAAAGATCAGGACATTGCCAGCGACAACGCGGAGCCCGGCGATGATGGCATCGGCCCTGGCGCCGACATCGGCGGCCTGCTCGCCGCCGGGACAGCCGTCGCGAAACACGTTCCAGCCGGGGCGACCGGCGACAATCTCCTTCGTCGTCACGCCTTCATAGGCGCCGTAGTCCCATTCCTGGAGGTCCGGGTTCTTCACAGCACTTTCCCCGAAGCCGGCAAGTTGGCAGGTGTCGAAGGCACGCTGCGAAGGGCTCGACCACACCGCCTGGAAGGACAGGCCCTTGAGGCGATCGGTGAGGCCGCGGGCGGTCTCCTCACCCTTCGCCGTCAGCGGAATGTCGGTGCGACCGGTGTGCTTGCCCGAGGCGCTCCATTCGGTTTCGCCATGGCGGATCAGGTAGATCTCGGGAAATTTGCTGCTCATTGCCGGCCCCTCGGCGCTGGTGACAAGGCCGGACGACCAGCCCGCGCCAGCCTATGCGGCGACCGGCAAAAAGAACAGGCCGCGACCGGTTTTACCGGCCGCGGCCTCTCCATGCTTGGGAGGCGCCTGACGGGGTCAGGCTGGCTGGAGACCGCCCGACAGCGCCAAGTCGGCTTCTTCCGGCAACTGGCCAGCCATGGCGGCGGCGAATTGCGTCTGGTCGAGCTCGCCTTCCCAGCGCGCCACGACGATGGTGGCCACGGCGTTGCCGACGAAGTTGGTCAGCGCCCGGCATTCCGACATGAAGCGGTCGACACCGAGGATCAGCGCCATGCCGGCGACCGGCACCGAAGGCACGACCGAGAGCGTGGCGGCCAGCGTGATGAAGCCGGCGCCGGTGATGCCGGCGGCACCCTTGGAGCTCAGCATGGCCACCAGCAGCAGCAGGATCTGGTCGCCGAAGGTGAGCGGTGTGTCGGTGGCCTGAGCGATGAACAGCGCGGCCAGCGTCATGTAGATGTTGGTGCCGTCGAGGTTGAAGGAATAGCCGGTCGGGATGACCAGGCCGACCACCGACCGGTTGCAGCCAGCGCGCTCCATCTTGGCCATCAGGCCAGGCAGGGCGGCTTCCGAGGACGAGGTGCCGAGCACCAGCAGCAGCTCTTCCTTGATGTAGCGGATCAGCGCCAGGATCGAGAAGCCGTTGTACCATGCCACCGCGCCGAGCACGACCAGCACGAAGAGCAGCGACGTCAGGTAGAAGGTGCCGATCAGGAAGGCGAGGTTGGCGATCGCGCCGATGCCGTATTTGCCGACGGTGAAAGCCATGGCGCCGAAGGCGCCGATGGGGCGGCCTTCATCAGGATGGCGACGAGGCGGAAGATCGGCGCGGTGAGCGCCTGCAGGAAGTCGACCACCGGACGACCGCGATCGCCGACCAGGGCCAGCGCGACGCCGAACAACACCGAGAAGAACAACACCTGCAGGATATCGCCCTGCGCGAAGGCGCCAGTGATGGTGTCGGGAATGATGTTCATCAGGAAGCCGACGATGGTCGTGTCATGCGCCTTCTCGGTGAAGGTCGACACCTTGCTGGCGTCGAGCGTCGCCGGATTGATGTGCATGCCGGCGCCGGGCTGGACGACATTGGAGACGACGAGGCCGACGACCAGCGCCAGCGTCGAGAAGAACAGGAAGTAGATCATCGCCTTGCCGGCGACCCGGCCGACCTTGTGCAGGTCGGAGACGCCGGCAATGCCGGTCGCCACGGTCAGGAAGATCACCGGCGCGATCACCATCTTGACCAGCTTGATGAAGGCGTCGCCGAGCGGCTTCAGCGACGCGCCGATGTCGGGATAGAAATGGCCGAGCAGAATGCCGGCGGCGATAGCCGCCAGGACTTGCACATAGAGATGCCGATAAAAGGGTATCTTGCCGCGCGGCTCGGCGGCAGCGAATGCTGTCTGCATGACGTCCTCCGTTGCGCCCCGATCGAAAGGCTCGACCTCCCGGGGCATTTGACCTCCAACAGCCTCGCGGCTGCCGATTCCGTCTTTGCAACCCGCGTGCCAGTTTCCGTCGGCGCGGACTTACTTTGATTTTGTTGGTTTTTTTCGAGCCGCTGGCCGCCCGGTCTGGCGGCGGCGTGCGGCCATCCGCATGGGTCGAATTGTGTTTTGTGCGAAATCATGCACAGATGGGCGATGCTGCAGCGCCCCGCAGCCGGCGCCATTGCCGGCCTTTCTCCAACGCCCGAGCAGCTCGGCAAAAGGGCGCGCCGAGCGTGGCTGCTGTTTGCCGGCGTGGCCCTCGCCATCATCGCCGCGGCGCTCTACGGCGCCGGCCTTTATGGCCGCGCGGTCGAGGTCGACGCGCTTGCCGCGCAGGGGCGCACCGACGCCAACCTGAAGGTGGCGCTGCTCCGCGCCGTGCTGGAAAACCCGCGCGCGCTGCCGCTGCTTCTGTCTGAGGACCAGCAGGTGCATGACGCGCTGACCGCGCGCACCAATGCCGCGATCGACGTGCTCAACCGCAAGCTCGAAGGGCTGGTGTCCGGCACCAAGGCGTCGGTGCTCTACGTCACCGGCACGGACGGCCTGGCGGTCGCGTCGAGCAACTGGCGCGAGCCGACCAGCTTCGTCGGCAACGACTACGGCTTCCGCGCCTATTTCTCCCGCGCCATGCAGACGGGAACCGCCGAGTATTTCGCGCTCGGCAATGTCAGCAAGCGCCCCGGCCTCTACATCTCGCGCCGTGTCGGCAGCGCCTCGGCACCGCTTGGCGTCGTTGTCGTCAAGATGGAGTTCGACCAGCTCGAGGCCGACTGGCACGAGGCCAACCGGCCGGCCTATGTCAGCGACGAGCATGGCGTCGTGCTGATCACCAGCGTGCCGTCCTGGCGCTTCATGACGACGGCGCCGCTTGCCGGCGCCTCCCTTGCCGAAATCCGGGACAGCCAGCAGTTCGGCGACGCGCCGCTGGTGCCGCTGCCGATCACGCGGAGGGAACCCTTGAGCGCCGACGTGTCCATAGTGCATGCGATCACGCCGGGCGGCAGCGATGGCGAATATCTCAGGCTGTCGACGCCGGTCGCCTCGACGCCGTGGCGGCTCGACTATCTCGTTCCGGCCGAGGCGCCGATCGCCGCCGCCCAGCGCGAGATGCGGCTCCTGGCGCTCGGCGTCATCGGGCCGCTCATCGGCCTTGCCGCCTATCTGTTATGGCGCCGGCAATCCGCGCAGATGCGGATCGCCGCCGAACAGGCGACGCGCGCCGAGCTCGAACGTCGTGTCGTCGAGCGCACCGAGGATCTGAGCCGCGCCCGCGATCGCCTGCAGGCCGAGATCACCGACCATCGCAGCACAGAGGCCAAGCTGCAGGTGGTGCAGCAGGAGCTGGTGCAAGCCAATCGACTGGCCATCCTCGGTCAGGTCGCCGCCGGTGTCGCTCATGAGATCAACCAGCCGGTGGCGACCATCCGCGCCTATGCCGACAATGCGCGCGTCTTCCTCGACCGCCAGCAGACGGCGCCGGCCGAGGAGAACCTCGATGCCATCGCGGCGCTGACCGAGCGTATCGGCACCATCACCGACGAGTTGAAAACCTTCGCCCGCAAGGGCCGCACGGCGGCCGAGCCGGTCGAGTTGCGCGGCGTCATCGAGGGCGCGGTGGTGCTGCTCAGAAGCCGTTTCGCCGGCCGGCTCGACGCGCTCGATATCGCGCTGCCGCCGCCCGCACTCAAGGTCATGGGCAATCGGGTGCGGCTGGAACAGGTGCTGATCAATTTGTTCCAGAACGCGCTGGAGGCGCTGGACGGTCGCGACGGCGCCAGGGTCGAGGTTTTGGTCGAGGAAAAAGACGACGGCGTCGTGCTCAATGTCTCGGACAACGGGCCGGGCATTCCGCCGGCGATCCTGAAATCGCTGTTCACGCCCTTCAACACCTCGAAGGAGAAAGGGCTGGGGCTAGGTCTCGTCATCTCCAAGGACATCGTCGCCGACTATGGCGGACGCATCGAGGTCGCGAGCGGCGCCGAGGGCACGCGTTTCACCATCCATCTTGCGAAAGCGGCGTAGCATGGCGACCAACGACCCCGCCCCGGTCATCCTGATCGACGACGACGCCGATCTCCTGAAGGCGACAAGGCAGACGCTGGAGCTCGCCGGCTTCGCGGTGTCGGCCTTTTCGATGGCGCGAGAGGCTCTGGCCGGGCTCGACGCCGGTTTCGCCGGCGTGGTGGTGTCCGACATCCGCATGCCCGAGATCGACGGACTGCAGCTTTTCGACCACATCGTGGAGGTAGACCCGGACATCCCTGTCATCCTCGTCACCGGCCATGGCGACATCGCGATGGCCGTGAAGGCGATCAAGGACGGCGCATACGACTTCATCACCAAGCCCTTCGCGGCCGACCGGCTTGCACAAAGTGTCTGGCGGGCGGCCGAAAAGCGCCGCCTGGTGATGGAGAACCGGGCCTTGCGCGAGGCGGCCGAGCAGGCGCAGGACAGCCTGCCGCTGATCGGCCAGACGCCGGCGATGGAGCGGCTGCGCCGCACGCTGAGACAGATCGCCGATACCGATGTCGACGTTCTGGTGACCGGCGAGACGGGCTCCGGCAAGGAAGTGGTGGCGAGCCTGCTGCACCGCTGGAGCCGCCGCGCCCAGGGCAATTTCGTGGCGCTGAACTGCGGCACGCTGCCGGAGACGGTGATCGAGAGCGAATTGTTCGGCCACGAGGCAGGCGCCTTCACCGGCGCACAGAAGAAGAGGATTGGCCGCATCGAGCATTCAAGCGGCGGCACGCTGTTCCTCGACGAGATCGAGAGCATGCCGCCCTCGACCCAGGTGCAGATGCTGCGGGTGCTGGAAATGCGCGAGGTGACGCCGCTCGGCACCAATGAGGTGCGGCCCGTCGACCTGCGCGTCGTCGCCGCCGCCAAGGTCGATCTTGGCGATCCCGGCCAGCGAGGTGCCTTCCGCGAGGACCTTTACTACCGGCTGAACGTGGTGACGCTGTCGATCCCGCCGCTGCGCGAGCGCCGCGACGACGTGGCCCTGCTGTTCGGCTATTTCGCCGAGCGTGCGGCCGCCCGCTTCCAACGCTCGATGCCGGCCGTGCCGGCGGCGGTTACCCGCCATCTGAGAGAACATGACTGGCCCGGCAATGTGCGGGAGCTCGCCCATTTCGCCGAGCGTTTCGTGCTCGGGCTTGAGGACAGCGCCGGCGCGCAACAGCCTGCCCCGGCCGAATCGGATGCTGCCATGCCGCTGCCCGAACGGCTCGACCGCTACGAGGCCGAGATCATCCGCGAGACACTTGGCCGCAATGACGGCGATGTCCGGCGCACGATCGAGGCGCTGGGGATTCCGCGCAAGACCTTCTACGACAAGTTGCAGCGGCACGGCATCGTGCGCAGCGATTTTTCCAGATAATTCAATCGGGTGGAACGGAAAGCAGGGCGCGGCCGTTTGAAAGGCGCCGCGAACCGTGGCACGTCGGCACCAGATAGTCCCGAAGATCGCGGCGGAGTCCCCTGGCGAGGTGCGTTCGGGTTGCACTTGGCCGATGTTGATGGTTTGTTGCCGGGCAGCGGAGATTAAGTGATGCGAGAACCCGTCGGTCAAGACGAATATGGGTCGACCAGTCCCTTCGATCCGGACGAACTGTCGAATTTGAACGCGATCGGCCCGGCCATGGGGAGTGGCAACGACTTCGAGAAATACGCCGTCGCGGTGATCATTGTGTTCGGCGCGCTGATCATCGGCGGACTGATGGCCGCCTCGATGACCTTCGGCCACCGCAACGGCTTCCTGTTCGCGCTTGGCGGGGCAACATCCGCCTGGATATCGGGCAATGCGCTGCTGCTCGACCGGCCCCGCCTCTATGCCCTGTTCGTCGGCATCGCCGCCGTCATGCTGCTGGCCTCCACGTTGACACTGGTCGTCTGACCGGGCCTATCAACCAGGGCCTGGTAGCCAAGCGCCTCGCCAGCCGCGGCGCGGCTGTCGATGGCGCCGTTGTAGCGGGGCCGCCTGGCCCCAGCCACCATCAGGGCTTAGCAGCAATCAGAACATAACCCCGCGTGCGGTTAGCATTGTCCGAGTCTTGCGTGTTCATTGCGTTAAATAGGTCGGCTGTCGTCACCCAGACGGGGGATATTTGTACCGAGCAACGTCGAGGATGAGGAAACGGTCGGTCTCGGCATCATAAGCGGCCAAGGGTGAGATGTGGCCGCCTTTTTCCTGACCCATGGCTTTGCGCAAGTAATTGACGATGACAAAGTGCCTTTTGGTCGCGAGATAGCCTCGGACCTCCTTGCGGAAGGTGTCCATGCTGCTGTCGGCAGCATGTCGCACCTCAACCTGCACGGGCTGCAACGCAAGAAGGCCACCCAATTCATCTAAAGTCATGCCCTGCTTTTTGATTGTCTCAGCCGGAATGACCTGCTCGCTGCGGGCATCCAGAAGATTGTCCTGAGTGAAGGTGCTGTAGGGGTCATACTCGGGCACCGGTGGGGCTGGAACGCCAATGGCATTCAGAACCATGACACTGCTGGCCACCCCACAAAAAGCTTGGTTCTTCTGGGTGACGAAATTTATGGCCAGCGTAAAATAGGCTTCGCGGGCATCGGCCTCGATCAAGAGCGCTTCACCGGCATCGGAAGCCGCCCCGATGAGATTTGCCGGCAGCGGCAGCGTCTCGGCTCTGGCCTCCATCGAGGCCAATAACGTGGCAAGCAATGCGAGTCGAATGACATGCTTCATGAACATCGTCGCGCTCCTCGGCTGATCACCCTTCGGCCTGACAAACTTGCTCCCAAGTCTCGCAGCTGTCCAGACGAGCTTCGGCGCCATGAGAGCCATCTGTGACCCCTGATGTCAGCGAACGGCGAAGACGGCGGCCGATGGCGTGAAGGCGAAGGTGAGCGAAAGGCTGACGGCGATCAGCGTCCGGCGGTGAGATGCATGGCGGGGACTCCGGGGCGTGGGGGACGCCTAGGAAAGACCCTTGGAGCGCGATAGTCCAATAACAATTGAATAATCGAAACGGCCCGCTTACCCCGCCTCCGCTGCGGTCTTTGTCCGAAGGATAGGAAATGCCCAAGCTCAGTGCTGCCCCTCATCGCCCTGCCGGGCACTTCTCCCCCTAGACAGTTAGAAGGGGCACTCATCGGTGGTTTCGATAATCGCCAGGCTAGCAGAACAGACGCCGAGGTCGCGGTCAGCTCTCTTCTCCCCGTTCACGGGGAGAAGGCGCCGGCAGGCGGATGAGGGCAGCACTGAGCTTGGCGATTGTCGAAAAACTGCCTTGAGCAATCGCCGACTTGGCTTCAAACAATGCCCCCACCGCCGCTGGCGACCGCAGGCCGCTCCGCCGCGACCTTCGCCCGGTAGCCGGCGGCGCGGTAAGCTGCGACCGGATCGATGGCGCCGCCGGTCTTCATCCGCGCCATGGCCAGGATCGGCTCGACATCGGTGCGATAGGCGGCTTTCAGCGTCTGCGTCGCCATCAGCGCGTCATTGGTCTCCTGGAAGCCCTCGAGCGCCCTGCGGTCGACCAGCAGCGCCTGCGCATAGGAGCGCTGCACTTCCACCGCCGACAGCATCAGGCTTTCGATCGGGTCGGTGACGTTGTGGCTCTGGTCGAGCATGTGCGCTGGGTTGAACCGGTCGGCTCCGGATAGCTCGGCGTCGACCAACTCGTTGAAGACCAGGAACAGTCGGTAGGGATCGATCGAGCCGGCATCGAGATCGTCGTCGCCATATTTGGAATCGTTGAAGTGGAAGCCGCCGAGCTTCTTGAACTGGATCAGCCGCGACACGATCATCTCGATGTTGACGTTCGGCGCATGGTGGCCGAGATCGACCAGGCAGTAAGCCTTGTCGCCGAGTTCTTTCGCGATGATGTAGTTGGTGCCCCAGTCCTGCACGACCGTCGAATAGAAGGCCGGCTCGTACATCTTGTGCTCGGTGAAAAGCCGCCAGTCGTCCGGCAGCCCGGCATAGATGTCGCGCATGGCGTCGAGATAGCGCTCGAAGGCTCTGGCGAAATTGACCTGGCCGGGAAAGTTCGAGCCGTCGCCGATCCACACCGTCAGCGCCTTCGAGCCAAGCGTCTTGCCGATCTCGATGCATTCGAGATTGTGCTCGACCGCCTGGCGGCGCGTGCCGGCATCGGCATGCGACAGCGAGCCGAATTTGTAGGAAAGCTCCTGGTCCTTGGCGTCGGAGAAGGTGTTCGAATTCATGGCGTCGAAGCCGAGGCCGAAGCGCGACGCGGCCTGCTTCAGCCGCTTCGGGTCAGCCTTGTCCCAGGGGATGTGCAGCGAGACGGTCGGCGTCGCCTGGGTCAGCTGGCTGATGACTGCGCAGTCCTCGATCTTGTCGAAGATGTCGCGCGGCTCACCAGCACCGGGGAAACGGGCAAAGCGGGTGCCGCCGGTGCCGACGCCCCAGGACGGGATCGCCACGGCGAATTTCTCCACCTTGTCGCGGATAGCGTCAATGGCGATGCCGCGCCGGTCGAGGTGTTCGCCGAGCGAGTCGTAATCGCGTTCGAGGTCGCTCTTGCGCGCAGCGTTTTGGCTGGCGACGAGGTCGGCTGAGATAATGGTTTCGGACAACTGCTATTCCTCCCAAGACTACGTTCGGCTGGCGCTTCATCCGCCTGCCGGCACCTTCTCCCCGTGAACGGGGAGAAGGAAGTTGCCTAGCGCGTAAAGCTTTGCGCGTTGCCCGCGTCGACATTGATGATGTTGCCGGTCGACTTGGCCGACATGTCGGAGGCGAAGAAGTAGATCGCCTCGGCGATGTCCTCCGGGAAGACCGAGCGCTTCAGCATCGAGCGCGAGCGGTAGTGCTCCTCGAGATCGTTGGTCGACATCTTGTAGGCAGCGGCGCGCTGTTCCTTCCATTCGCCGCTCCAGATCTTGGAGCCGCGCAGCACGGCGTCCGGATTGACGACGTTGACCCTGATCTGCGCCTCCGCGCCCTCAAGGGCGAGGCAGCGCGCGAGATGGATCTCGGCCGCCTTGGCCGTGCAATAGGCGGCGGCGTTGGGCGAAGCGGCAAGCCCGTTCTTGGAGGCGACGAAGACGACGTTGCCGCCGATCTTCTGGGCACGGAACAGCCGGAACGCCTCGCGCGAGACGAGGAAATAGCCGGTGGACAATATGTCCATGTTCTTGTTCCACAGCGCCAGCGACGTCTCCTCGATCGGCGCCGAGGAGGCAAGGCCGGCATTCGAGACAAGGATGTCGATGCCGCCGAACTCGACCGACGTCTCGGCGAAGCCCGCGACGACCTGGTCCTCCGAGGTGACGTTGATCACCACCGGCCGGACGAAATCCTTGCCATAGGCTTTCGACAGTTCGTCATTGGCGCTGGCGAGCGCCGCCTCGTCGATGTCGGCCAGCACCACGCAGGCGCCTTCGCGCAGCAGCCGGTTGGCGGTGGCGCGGCCGATGCCGCCGGCGCCGCCTGTAACCAGCGCGATCTGGCCGGCCAGCGCCTTCGGCTTCGGCAGACGCTGCAGCTTGGCTTCCTCGAGCAGCCAGTATTCGATGTCGAAGGCCTCCTGCGCCGGCAGGCCGACATAGGACGAGACGGTCGAGGCGCCGCGCATGACGTTGATGGCGTTCACATAGAATTCGCCGGAGATGCGCGCGGTCGCCTTGTCGCCGGCGAAGGTGAACATGCCGACGCCCGGCATCAGATAGACCACGGCATTGGGATCGCGAATGGCGGGTGAGTCCACATGCTTGCAACTGTCGTAATAGGCCTGGTAGCCGACACGATATTCGGCGATGTCGTCGGCAAGACGCGCAATGACGGCGTCGACGTCAGGTTTCGCCGGGTCGAATTCGATCACCAGCGGCCGGATCTTGGTGCGCAGGAAATGGTCAGGGCATGAGGTGCCCAGTGCTGCCAGCGGCCGCAAATCCCTCGAATTGACGAATTCGAGCACGGCGGGCTGGTCGTCGAATTGGCCGAGCTTGTGGCTCTTCTCCGAGATCAGGCCGCGGATCCTCGGCATCAGCTTCGCGGCAATCGCGCGGCGCGCAGGCGCGTCGAGCGACTTCACCGCCTCGCCGCCGAAGATGGCCACGCCTTCAGACCGGCGCTCGAACCACTCGATCGCCTGGTTGATGACCGAGATCGTCGTCTCGTAGCATTCCTTCGGTGTGTCGCCCCAGCTGAACAGGCCGTGGCTTTCGAGGATGACGCCCTTCGCCTCGGGGTTCTCCAGGCAGAATTTCTCCAGCCACAGGCCGAGCTCGAAGCCCGGCCGCTTCCAGGGCAGCCAGCCGATGGCATCGCCAAAGATCTCCTTCGTCAGCGTCTTGGAATCCTTCGCCGCGGCAATGGCGATGATGGCGTCGGGATGCATGTGGTCGACGCAAGGCCTCGGCACGAAGGCATGCAGCGGCGTGTCGATCGAGGCCGCGCGCGGATTGAGGTTGAAGGTGCAGTGCGGCAGGTAGCCGACCATCTCGTCCTCATGCGCGAGGCCGCGATAGAGACCTTTCAGCGCACGCAATTTGTCCATGTAGAGCGTGGCAAAGCCGTCGAGCTTGATCGAGGCGCTGTCGCCGCCCGAGCCCTTGACCCACAGAACCTCGACGTCCTCGCCGGTCAGCGGGTCCTTCTGCCAGACCTTGGACGAGGTGTTGCCGCCGCCATAGTTGGTGACGCGCTTGTCGGAACCCAGCGTGTTGGAGCGATAGACCAGAAGCTCCGGGTCGCTCAATCCTTTGGCCTTCGCATCGTCCCACAGATTGGCGAGGCGCGAGCCGGAGCGCTTGTCGAGCATAGATATCCTCCCTTCGGACGCAAAAGGGTGCGGTCCTTTTCGCGGGGAATGTCTACGCAAGACGCCCTCTTGTCAATCACAAACGATCAATATCGATCATATTGCACTGCACAATGAAAATATATGATCGGAAATGATTGACACTGCTCGTTTTGAGTGCCTAGATGCTCAGGCAGGGAGGAACCATGCACGAAAAAGAGCGCCACAGGATCATTCTGTCCGCCGTCCAGGAAAAGCCTGTGGTGACGGTGCAGGAGATGGTCGACTTGACAGACTCCTCCGAGGCGACGATCCGGCGCGACATCGCGGCCCTGCATGTGCAGAAGCGCCTGCGCCGGGTGCGCGGCGGCGCCGAGGCGATCTCGCCGCCGCAGTTCATCGGCCTTGCCGGCCGCCCCTTCTCGGTCAACGAGACGCTGAACGCCGCGCAGAAGCGGGCGATCGCGCGGGAAGCCGTCGATCTCTGCAAGGACGGCGAGCCGATTATCATCAATGGCGGCACCACCACTTTCCAGATGGTGCATTTCCTGACCGGCCGCCGCATGCCGATCTTCACCAATTCCTTCCCAATCGCCGAACACCTGCTCAAGCACACGAAGAATACGGTGATGCTGTCAGGGGCACGATCTACCGCGAGCAGAACATCATCCTGTCGCCCTTCGACAATGACGTGACGCGCAATTTCTACGCGCGACGCATGTTCATGGGCGCGCAGGGGCTGGGGCCGCTCGGGCTGATGGAAGGCGACCCGCTGCTGATCCAGGCCGAGCAGAAGCTGATCGACCAGGCCGACGAACTGGTGGTGCTGGTCGATTCCTCGAAGTTCCGCATGCGCTCCAGCCTGATCCTGTGCGGGCTGACGCGCATCGCCACCGTGATCACCGACGACGGCATCGAGGACCGCGAGGCCAAGATGCTCGAAAGCGCCGGGGTAACGCTGATCGTCGCCCGCAAGGCGGCCACCGAGAAGGAAGAATCTTCACTGCAGGCCTGAGCGGCCCGCAGCGGCGATGGAAATGCAACGCTCAAGGGAGGATATTCGATGAGCTTTTTGAAGAAACTGCTGGTCACGGCGGCCTTTTCCGCCGCCATGTTCGTGAATGCCGCCTATGCAGAGAACGTCAAGATCGCGCTGGTGGTGAAATCACTCGGCAACGGCTTCTTCGACGCCGCCAACAAGGGCGCCGAGGAAGCGGCCAAGGAACTGGGCGATGTCGAGGTGATCTACACCGGCCCGACCAAGGCGACCGCCGAGGCGCAGATCGAGGTGATCAACTCGCTGATCGCGCAGAAGGTCAATGCGATCGCGGTTTCGGCCAATGACGCCGACGCGCTGGTGCCGGTGCTGAAGAAGGCGATGGATCGCGGCATCACCGTGATCTCGTGGGACTCCGGCGTTGCCAAGGAAGGCCGCCAACTGCACCTCAACCCGTCGGACACCGGCCTGATCGGCGAGACCATCATCAAGCTCGCCGCCGACTACCTGCCGGAAGGCGGCGACGTCGCCATCCTCTCCGCATCGTCGACCGCGACCAATCAGAATGCCTGGATCGAGGCGGCGAAGAAGGTGCTGCCGGAGAAGTTCCCGAAGATCAAGCTCGTCGCCACCGTCTATGGCGATGACGACTCGGCCAAGAGCACGGACGAAGCCAAAGGCCTGCTGAAGTCCTATCCGAACCTCAAGGCAATCATCGCGCCGACCACCGTCGGCGTGGTCGCCGCCGCCCAGGTCGTCACCGACGCGAACCTGATCGGCAAGGTCAACGTCACCGGTCTGGCGCTGCCGTCCGAGTTCAAGAAGTTCATCGACAACGGCGCCAGCCAGGCGGTCGCGCTGTGGAACCCGATCGACCTCGGCTACTCGGCCATCTACCTCGCCCATGACCTGGCAGTGAAGAAGGAAGAGGCCAAGCCCGGCGCAACGCTGTCGATCGGCCGCGTCGGCAAGGTGACGCTCGACGACACCAACTCGGCTGCGATGGCTCCGCCCTTCCAGTTCGACAAGACCAACATCGAGAAGTTCTCCAAGATCTATTGATCCTGGTCGACTTCAAGCTCGTGCGGCGGGACAATTGTCCCGCCGCATCTTCAAACGGACCTTCTCTCAGGGCCTGATACGGATATGGATACGACAGCCCAGCACAAAGTGGAGACGGAACGGCCGCTTTCGGGCCCGGCCCAGCCTGCCGCCCCGCGCCTGACGCTCTCCGGCATTTCGAAAAGTTTCCCCGGTGTCCGCGCGCTGCACAATGTCAGCCTGTCGCTCTATCCGGGCCAGGTGACGGCGCTGATCGGCGAGAACGGCGCCGGCAAGTCGACGCTGGTCAAGATCATGACCGGCATCTACCAGCCCGACGCCGGCGAAATCGGCATCGACGGCGAGGCCACAACGCTGCACAGCGCGCATGCCGCCTTCGGCCACGGCATCACCGCCATCCATCAGGAAACCGTGCTGTTCGACGACCTTTCGGTCGCCGAAAACATCTTTCTCGGCCACGCGCCGCGCACCCGCTTCGGCACCATCGACTGGCGCACCATGCGCAAGAATGCACGCGAGGTGCTGGAGACCATGCGCGCCGGCCATATCGACGCCGACGCGCGGCTGAGGGACCTCGGCATCGCCAACAAGCACTTGGTCGCCGTGGCGCGCGCCATGTCGATCGATGCGCGCATCGTCATCATGGACGAGCCGACCGCCGCGCTCTCGATGAAGGAGATCGAGGAGCTTTTCCTGCTGATCGAATTCCTGAAGAGCGAAGGCAAGGCGGTGCTGTTCATCAGCCACAAGTTCGATGAGATCTACCGCATCGCCGACCGCTACACGGTCTTCCGCGACGGCGAGATGGTCGGCGAGGGCTTGCTCAAGGATGCCGGCCAGAACGAAATCGTGCGCATGATGGTCGGTCGCAACGTCGACCACATCTTCCCGCAGCGCGAGCCGAAGATCGGCGCGCCGGTGCTCGCGGTTTCCGGCCTGTCGCATCCGACCGAATTCGACGACATCGGTTTCGAGCTGCGCAAGGGCGAGATCCTAGGCTTCTACGGCCTGGTCGGCGCCGGGCGCAGCGAAGTGATGCAGGCGATTTCGGGCATCACCCGCACCAGCCGGGGCACGATCACGCTGGACGGCAAGCCGATCGCGCCGAAATCGGCCGCCGACTCCATCGAGGCCGGCATCGTCTACGTGCCGGAGGAGCGCGGCAAGCAGGGCGTGGTGATCGGGATGCCGATCTTCCAGAACGTTTCGCTGCCCTCGCTCATGCGCACTTCGAAATCCGGCGTGCTCAGGCTGGCGGAAGAGTTCGCGCTCGCCCGCTCCTACACCGAACGGCTGGATCTCAGAGCCTCATCGCTCAGCCAGGATGTCGGCACGCTTTCCGGCGGCAACCAGCAGAAGGTGGTCATCGCCAAATGGCTGGCGACCACACCCAAGGTGATTATCCTCGACGAGCCGACCAAGGGCATCGACATCGGCTCCAAGGCCGCCGTGCACGGCTTCATGGCCGAGCTCGTCGCGCAAGGCCTGTCGGTGATCATGGTCTCCTCCGAACTGCCGGAGATACTCGGCATGTCGGACCGTGTCGTCGTCATGCGAGAAGGCCGCATCGCGGCCGTCCACGACAACAAGGGGCTCGATGCCGAGACGCTGGTAAGAACCGCAGCGGGGATCGCGGCATGAAGAATTTGCGCAAATACCGCGAGATCTGGCTGCTTGCGGCAATCGCGGTGCTGATCGGCCTGATCTCGACCCGCTTCCCGGGTTTCGCCGACCCGGCCAATCTGCGCCAGGTGTTCAACGATACCTCGATCCTGATGATCCTGGCGCTCGGCCAGATGGTGGTGATCCTGACGCGCTCGATCGACCTGTCGATGGCGTCCAACCTCTGCTTCACCGGTATGGTGGTGGCGATGCTCAACGCCGCGAATCCAGCGATCCCGATCCCGGCATTGATCGTGGTCGCGCTCGCCGTCGGGCTGGTTCTCGGCGCCATCAACGGCTTGCTGGTGTGGCGGCTGAACATTCCCTCGATCGTGGTGACGCTCGGCACCCTCACCATCTATCGCGGCGCGACCTTCGTGGTTTCCGGCGGCGCCTGGGTCAATGCCGACCAGATGAGCCCGGACTTCATCAACTTCCAGCGCGCCGCCTTCCTCGGCCTGCCGGTGCTTTCGTGGATCGCATTGCTGGTCATCGCGCTGTTCTTCGTGGTGATGACGCGCACGCAGATCGGCCGCTCGATCTATGCCATCGGCGTCAACCCGACCGCATCGGTCTACGCCGGCATCGATGTCGGCCGGACAAAATTCATCGTCTTCTGCATTTCCGGCATGATCGGCGGGCTCGCCGGCTATCTGTGGATCTCGCGCTATGTGATCGCTTCGGTCGAGGTCGCCAACGGCTATGAGCTCAACATCATCGCCGCCTGCGTCATCGGCGGCATCTCGATCGCCGGCGGCATCGGCTCGGTCGGCGGCGCGGTGCTCGGCGCGCTGTTTCTCGGCATCATCTCCAACGCGCTGCCGGTCATCAACATCTCGCCCTTCTGGCAGATGGCGATATCGGGCAGCGCCATCATCCTGGCCGTGGTGCTGAATGCGCGCGGTGAGCGCCGGCAGGGCCGGATCATCCTCAGAAAGGCGGAAGCGGCATGACCGACGCCCCTCACCCGCGCCACATCCCCGACCGGCTCGACAAGCCGCTCTCGTCCGCGATCTTTTCCTGGGAGGCGCTGCTCGTCGTCATCGCGGTTCTCATCTTCACGGTCAACAGCTTCGCCTCGCCCTATTTCCTCGACCCGTGGTCGCTGTCGGACCTGACCTTCAACTTCACCGAAAAGGCGCTGATCGCGCTCGCCATGGCGCTGTTGATCATTTCCGGCGAGATCGACCTGTCGGTCGCGGCGATCGTGGCGCTCGCCTCGACGATGATGGGGATGGCGGTGCAGGCCGGCGCCGGAACGCCGGTGCTGGTGGCCATCGGCATCGTTGTCGGGCTCGGCTGCGGCGCCTTCAACGGGCTGCTGGTCACGCGGCTAGGCCTGCCTTCCATCGTCGTCACCATCGGCACGATGAGCCTGTTCCGCGGCATCGCCTTCATCATCCTCGGCGACCAGGCCTACAAGGGCTATCCGGAGAGCTTCGCCTTCTTCGGCCAGGGCTATGTCTGGTGGGTTTTCTCGTTCGAACTGGCGCTGTTCCTCGTCGCCGCGCTCATCTACTGGTTCGTGCTGCATCGCACGAGCTTCGGCCGCCGCGTCTTTGCCATCGGCAACAATCCGGTCGCCTGCCAGTTCTCCGGCGTGCGCGTCGACCGCATCAAGTTCATCTTGTTTTGCCTGACCGGGCTGATGTCCGGCATCGCCTCGGTGCTGATCACCTCGCGGCTCGGCTCGACAAGGCCGTCGATCGCGCAAGGCTATGAACTGGAAGCGATCACCATGGTGGTGCTGGGCGGCGTCTCGATCCTCGGCGGCGCCGGCAGCATCCTGGGCGTCGTGCTCGCCGCCTTCATCATGGGGCTGGTGACTTTTGGGCTCGGGCTGCTCAACGTGCCGGGCATCGTCATGTCGATCTTCATCGGCCTCTTGCTGATCATCGTCATTGCGCTGCCCATCGTCTGGCGGCGCCTGCGCGAGGGACGCTTCGCGTGATGGAAAAATACGCCTTCAAGATGAAGCTCAATCCCGGCATGAAGGCCGAGTACAAGCACCGCCACGACGAGATCTGGCCTGAGCTGGTGGCGCTTTTGAAGCAGGCCGGTGTCTCCGATTACTCGATCCATCTCGACGAGGAAACCAACATCCTGTTCGGAGTGCTGTGGCGCAGCGATAGCCACGGCATGGCCGAGCTACCCAGCCATCCGGTGATGCAGCGCTGGTGGGCGCACATGGCCGATGTGATGGAAACCAGGGCCGATAACGAGCCGGTGGCGGTGCCGCTGGAAACCGTGTTCCATATGGCATGATCCGCCACGTCGCCGTCATCGATATCGGCAAGACCAACGCCAAGGTGGCGCTGGTCGATCTCGCGACCCTGCGCGAGACGGCGCTGCGCCGCAGCGCCAACGCGCCCCTCACTGACGGCCCCTACCCGCATCACGACATCGAGTGGCTGTCGACGTTCATCCTCGATAGCCTCGCCGAACTCCACCGCGAGCAGCGCATCGACGCCATCTCGATCACCACCCATGGCGCGACGGCGGTGCTGGTCGACGCCGACGGAGGCCTGGCGCTGCCGGTGCTCGACTATGAATTTTCGGGACCAGACGACTTCGCCGAGGACTATGACCTCATCCGTCCGCCCTTTGTCGAGACAGGCACGCCGCGCCTGCCGGCCGGCCTGAACATCGGCGCGCAGCTCCTTTGGCAGCAGAGGCGTTTTCCAGCAGAATTTTCCAAGGCGGCCGCGATCCTGATGTACCCGCAATACTGGGCGCAGCGGCTGACTGGCGTGACTGCCAATGAGGTGACATCACTCGGCTGCCACACCGACCTCTGGAACCCGTGGAAGTCCGACTACTCGACGCTGGTGGACAAGATGGGCTGGCGCCGGCTGCTGGCGCCGGTGCGGCCGGCGAAGGACCGGCTCGGCCCGATCCTGCCCGCACTCGCTCAGCAGACCGGGCTCGACCCGCAAACGCCGGTGTACTGCGGGCTGCACGATTCCAACGCCTCGCTGCTGCCGCATCTCTTGTCCGACCGGCCGCCCTTCTCTGTCGTCTCGACCGGCACCTGGGTGGTTTCGATGGCGGTCGGCGGCGGCAAGGTCGAGCTCGATCCGGCCCGAGACACGCTGGTCAACGTCAACGCGCTCGGCGATCCCGTGCCTTCGGCTCGCTTCATGGGCGGGCGCGAGTTCTCGCTGCTGACCGACGGTCAGTCGCAGGACTGGAGCGAGGACGATATCGCCGCCGTGCTGGCGGGCAGGACGCTGCTTCTGCCCTCGACCCAGCAGGGATCGGGGCCGTTCCCGCTGCGGCAAGCGCAATGGCTCAATGCCGACGGAACGAGCGGCGGCGAGCGCTTCGTCGCCATCTCCTTCTATCTGGCGCTGATGACCGCGGCCTGCCTCGAGCTGATCGGTGGCGACGGGCCGACAACCGTGGAAGGACCCTTTGCCCGCAACCGCCTCTTTACCGGCATGCTGGCGGCCGCGACGGGGCGCACGGTCATCGCCTCCGAGGCCGCCACCGGCACCAGCATCGGCGCAGCACTTCTGGCATCCAAAGAGACGCCCGCGCACAGCAAGGTCGAGACAATAGAACCGCAAACTGATCCCATCTGGGCGGCCTATGTCACCGGGTGGCGTGGGGCGGTCGAAGCGCGGGACTGATCAGGTCACGAATAGTAGGAATAAGTACGAAGAATACAAAATCGCCATATTAATGGCGTAAAAAGCATACCGGATCGGAAAATACACTTTGCTTATTGACGAAAATGCTAAAAATATAATGGCAACCAAAAAGGCGTATATAATTAGCGGAGTCAATAAGAAATCCAGCTTAAATCCACTTGATTGCGAAAATAGAGATATGCCGTAATTAATTGACAGATACGATTCACATTCCGAACCTCCATCCCCATAGCTAATACCCATTCCAACATAATTTCCACAATTGTTGGCTTTTTCAAAAACACAAGCAGACGAGCCTGATAAAAATGCCATTGCAGCAAACAAGATGGAATTAACTCTGCCAACGTCCCCAAGTATTCTCATCTAGGCATCCAACTGGATTCAAAATTTCTGGGTTGAGGTTACGTTCCGCTCCGATCGCAAGTCAATTTAGCTATAGAATCCGCTTGCCGAAGGCCGACATGACGAAGCTGACGGCATCGGTGGCGATCCTGGGTTCGAGATCGGCGGTGAAGCCAGAAACGCTCATCGACAAGAGCCCGCCCGAGAGTGCCACCGCCTCCATCGCCTGATGCGTTTCGCGCACGGTGATGCCGCCGGA
Organism: Mesorhizobium sp. M4B.F.Ca.ET.058.02.1.1; assembly: GCF_003952505.1. NCBI lineage: Bacteria > Pseudomonadati > Pseudomonadota > Alphaproteobacteria > Hyphomicrobiales > Phyllobacteriaceae > Mesorhizobium > Mesorhizobium sp. M4B.F.Ca.ET.058.02.1.1. Next base: position 3,221,918 of record NZ_CP034450.1, read on the forward strand.
GCCTGCCGCCCAGCCGGAGAACTCGGTGACCTCGGGCGCATAGGCGACGTGGAACCCTTGGGTGCCGGAGGAGGCGATGTGGATCGCCTCGCGCATCACTTCCCCCATGCCCATGGCGTCGATGTCGGTCATGGTGAAGGCGGAGACGCGCGAATCCGTCAGCACGCGCGCCTCGGCCGGATCGGCGTGGCGCAAGCCGACGATGACGATGTTTTCCGGCGAAAGCTGCGGCTGCAACGCGCCCGGCTTGTGATCCAGACCCAACATGCGGGCGAGCACCGAAGCCTCCGGCAGGTCGATGCCTTCGATCTCCTCGGGCATCAGCGCGGCGATGGAATCGATCCAGATCAGGCCAAATGAGTGTGTCGCCCGCGCGGTCGCGGCAAGTGCCGTGTGGGCAATGCGGCGGTCGGCGCCCGCCGTCAGCCGAATCAGGCCCGAAGGCGGCCGTTCCGCGTCGGCCAATTCGACGACATCGAAGTTCATCGCCTCGAGCCGCGCCCCGGTCGCCTCACGGGCGAGGATGCCCGCCGCCGACGGCTCGGCCGAGATCGACACCATCTTGCGGCCGGAATAGTCCTCGACGTCGTGCATCGGGGCCTTCTCGACATATTCGGAGGTCATGGCGAGAAGCATGGCGCCATAGCTCATGCGGAAGGCGACGCGGCCGCCGACGACGGGAGGTGGATCGGCGTCCTGGACGTCAAGCAAAAGATGATCGCTGGAGGCGCCGAGCACGCGCACGCCCTTGGCGATCGGCATCAGGCCTTCGACCAGCACGTCCTCGCGGCCGATATTGGCGATGGCGCGCAGCCTGTCGCCCTCGTCGGGAAAGACCGGCTGGTTGCCGAACGCGTCGTAGCCGGACTGGCCGATCGGCCGCGATGGCTTCTTCTTGACCTCGATGATGTCGGCGGTAAGCCGGCAGGCATCGAGCTCCAGCGCTTCCCAGGGCGGATCGCGAAAAGTTTCCAGCCCGCCCTGCAGGATCGCCTCGCCGACCCTCAGATTGTTGATGCCGGCGGGCAGCCGGCCTTCGAGCAACAGCGGCAGCGAGGACGAGGCGCCGCCCGATATCCAATCGAGGCTTTTGCCCGACAGACGCTCGATCTTGTAGGCATGGGCGACGAGCTGGCCGAGATTCTCCTCGGTCGGCAAGATGGCGCCGAAGCAGCCGAGATTGGTGCCGATGCCGGCAATGCGCACGCCCTTCATCTCCAGGATCTGCTCGACGGTCGGCACAAGGTCGTTCGGCCAGATGCCTTCCCGCAGGTCGCCGAGGTCGACCATCAGCATGATGTCGTGGACGCGGCCCATGCGCTCGGCGATGCGGGCGATCTCGCGAATGATCGAAAGTTCCGACTGCAGGCTGATGTCGACGGTCCGCACCACCTCCTCGACGCGCGCGATGGGCGGGCTGCGCAAGAGCATGATCGGCGCATTGATGCCGCTGTCGCGCAGCCGGCGGATGTTCTCGAAGCGTGACTCCGCGATGCCGGCAACGCCGCCGCGCAGCATGGCGCGCGCCACCTGCGGCATGCCGCACATGCCCTTGGTGACGCCGAAGACCTCGATGCCGGAATGCGCGCAGCGCTCGACGACGGTGCGCGCATTGCGCTCGATGCGGCCGAGATCGATGGCGACTTGCGGTCCAGACATCTCTAGTTCCTGTAGACCAGCCCTTGCGGATCGATCTCCGGCTTGCGGCCGGCGACGATATCGGCGAGGAATTTTCCCGAGCCGCAAGCCATCGTCCAGCCGACATGGCCGTGGCCGGTGTCGAGGTAAAGGTTGGTGTAGCGCGCCTGCCCTATCACCGGCACGGAGTTCGGCATCATTGGCCTGAGGCCCGCCCAAAGCTCCGCTTTCTTCTCGTCGAAGGCGCCGGGAAACAGGTCCTTGCCGGTCCTGAACATGGCGGCGAAATCACGCGGCTTGAAGCTGCGGTCGAAGCCGGTGAACTCGGCGGTGGAGGCAAGGCGCAGCCGGTTGCCGAGCCGCGAATAGCCGATCAGCTGGTCCTCGTCGGCGCCGCCCATGGTCGGCCCCTTGCTCTCGTCCTCCAGCGGTATGGTCGCGGTGTAGCCCTTCACTGGATAGACCGGCAGGTCGATGCCGTAGCGGCGGCCGAGCAGGCCGCTTTCCGGTCCCAAGGAGATGACCACCGCGTCACCGGCGACCGGGCCGGCCGAGGTCATCACCGAGCGCACATGATCACCTTCGATGTCGAGGCCTTCGACGGTCGTGCCGAAGAGGAATTTGACGCCGAGCTTTGCGGCCGCATAAGCGGCGAGCTTTTCCACGAACTGCCGGGAATCGCCCGTCTGGTCGATCGGCGAATAGACGCCGCCGGCGATCTTGTCCCTGGCGCCGGCGAGGCCGGGCTCCAGCTCGATCAGCCGGTCACGGCCGACGATCTCGATCGGCAGGCCGTGCTCGGCAAGGTAGCGGTAATTGTCGGTGCCGGTGTCGAGGCTGTGCTGCGAGCGGAAGAAATAGAGAATGCCCTTCTTACGCTCGTCGTAGTGAATGCCGGTCGCTTCCGAGAGCGCGTTGATGCAGTCGCGGGAATAGAGCGCCAGGCGCAGCTTGACCTGGCTGTTGGCGCGCAGGCGCGCCACCGTGCACTGGCGCAGGAAGCGCAGGCTCCAGGCGAGGAAATAGGGATCGAAGCGCAGCCTGACCTTGATGCCGAGATCGTGGTTCCAGAGCGCGCGCATGAAGGTCTTCAGCGCGGCGGGCGAAGCCCAGGCGGTGGCGTCCCCGGGCGAGACAAGGCCGGCATTCGACTGGCTGGTGCCACGCGCGGCGGCCTGGTGGCGCTCGATCACCGTCACCTCATGGCCATCGCTCGCCAGGTAATAGGCGGCCGCCGTGCCAACGACGCCGGCCCCAAGCACCAAGACCTTCATGCCGCCCCCTCGAGCGGTTCACCGTTTCACGGAAACGCAGAACCGCTCTATTTCCTTGTTTTGACGCAATTCCGGAACAGGGCGGCGCGCCTCCACGCGCCGCCGTGAGACCCTCAATAGCGCGTCTCGGCGCGCAGGACGAGCCCTTGGGCTCGCAAGCTGATTGGGTCAGCCGCGTGCCGAGTTCTTGCCGCTGAGGATGCGTTCCCAGGCCAGCGCGTCGGCAACGATCTGATCGAGATCGTCGCGCTGCGGCGTCCAACCAAGCTCAGCGCGGGCAAGCTCGGAGTTGGCGACAATGGCGGCGGCGTCGCCGGGGCGGCGGTCGCCCATCTTGACCTCGAAATCACGGCCGAAGGCGCGGCGCACGCTGTCGATTACTTGCAGCACCGAGTAACCGTGGCTGTAGCCGCAATTGGCGACCAGGCTGGTGCCGCCTTCGCGTAGCCGCTGCAGCGCCAGCCGGTGCGCCGCCGCCAGATCGCTGACATGGATGTAATCGCGGATACAGGTGCCATCCGGGGTGGGATAGTCAGTGCCGAACACCTGCATGAAGGGGCGCTTGCCGAGCGCGGTCTCGCAGGCGACCTTGATCAGATGCGTGGCGCCCGGCGTCGACTGGCCGGTGCGGCCCTTGGGATCGGCGCCGGCGACGTTGAAATAGCGCAGCGCCGTATAGCGGATATCGTGCGCCTTCGCCGCGTCGCGCAACATCCACTCACTCATCAGCTTGGAAAGGCCGTAGGGCGATACCGGCGAAAGCCCGGCATCCTCGCGCACCGGTTCCAATCCGGCGCCACCATAGACCGCGGCGGTGGAGGAGAAGATGAAATGCGGCACGCCCTCGCGCACGGCCGTTTCGATCAGGGTGCGCGTCTTGGAAGTGTTGTTCTCGTAGTAGCCGAGCGGATCGGCGACCGACTCTGGCACCACGATCGAGCCGGCGAAATGGATGATGGCATCGACCTTGTTGTCCCTGATGATCTGGCCGACCAGTTCGCGGTCGGCGACATCGCCGACGACGAGCCTGGCCTCCGGCGCCACCGCCCATTCGAAGCCGGTCGAAAGCCGGTCGAGAACGACAACGCTCTCGCCCGCGTCCAGAAGCTCCCAGACCATATGGCTGCCGATATAACCGGCACCGCCCGTCACCAAAACCGTCATACGCGTCCTCGCTGATCAAGATTTGTTGGAAACTGTCTCAAGGCCGCCTTACTGGAAAGCGCGCCGCAAGGCGAATAAAACTCCAGTGTCAAATGCGTAACAGTCGCCGGGGCCCAAGGCATCGTACTGAAACAAAGTTGATCCACATCAAGGGAATAGGCCACGATCCGTGGTCGTTAGGAACACGCTTGGGGCGTGGCATTTTGACCAAAGGGCCCCGGTGGACGCCTGATGGGGCAATGACTATGATCCGGCACAAAATCGGGAAGGCGACATGAACTACCAGCGGTTCTTCGAGGAAGCGATCGACCAGCTCCATGCGGAGCGGCGCTACCGCGTTTTCGCCGACCTCGAACGCATTGTCGGCAAGTTCCCGCGAGCCATCTGGCGTTCCAACGGCCGCGCCCAGGAAATCACCGTCTGGTGCTCCAACGACTATCTCGGCATGGGCCAGCATCCCGACGTCATCGACGCTTTCCAGAAGGCTGCCGGCAAGATGGGGTCGGGCGCCGGCGGCACCCGCAACATCTCCGGCACCAGCAACCCGCTGGTGGAGCTTGAACTGGAACTGGCCGACCTGCACGACAAGGAAGCAGCGCTCGTCTTCACCTCCGGCTTCGTCTCCAACGAGGCCTCGATCTCGACCATCGCACGGCTTCTGCCGAACTGCCTGATCATCTCGGACGAGCTCAACCACGCTTCGATGATCGAGGGCGTGCGCCGTTCGGGCGCCGAAAAGAAGATCTTCCGCCACAATGACGTCGCGCATCTGGAGAGCCTGCTGCAGGCTGCGGGACGCGAGCGCGCCAAGCTGATCGTCTTCGAGAGCGTCTATTCGATGGATGGCGACATCGCCCCGATCAAGCAGATCGTCGACCTCGCCGAGCGCTACAACGCTATGACCTATATCGACGAGGTCCATGCGGTGGGCATGTACGGTCCGCGCGGCGGCGGCATTACCGAGCGCGAGGGGCTGGCCGACCGCATCGACATCATCGAAGGCACGCTCGCCAAGGCCTTCGGCACGCTCGGCGGCTACATCACCGGCACCAGCGCGGTGATCGATGCCGTGCGCTCCTATGCGCCGGGCTTCATATTCACCACGGCGCTGCCGCCGGCTGTTGCCGCCGCCGCCACCACCTCGATCCGGCATCTGAAGCGCTCGCAGGCCGAGCGCGACGCGCAGCAGCGCCAGGCGTCGCGGACCAAGGAGGTGCTTGCCGCCGCCGGCCTCCCGGTGATGGAATCGTCCACCCACATCGTGCCGGTGCTGGTCGGCGATCCCGAACTTTGCAAGATGGCCAGCGACCGCCTGCTCGGCGTCCACGGCATCTACATCCAGCCGATCAACTATCCGACGGTGCCGCGCGGCACCGAGCGGCTGCGCATCACGCCGACGCCGTTCCATTCGGACGCGCTGATCGCCGAACTTCAGGACGCCCTGGTCGAGACCTGGGACGCGCTCGGCATCCCCTATGCCTCGAGCGGCCGGCCGTCCGTCGCCAAGAGCGACCGGATCATTCCCCTGCTGGTGCCGAAGTCGGGCGGGTGACCTGCTGGTGGTTCGTGGGCGGTGATGCGTAACAGGTCCTGCCAAATCATAGAACGCTGGCGCTGCCCCTCATTGTCCTGCCGGACATTTCTCCCCGTGAAGAACGGGGAGAAATGCGCTGGCGTTGATGGTTTCGCCACCTGGCGCGTCGCAGAAAGAGCGGCGAGGTTGCGGCCCTCCCTTCTCCCCGTCCTTCACGGGGAGAAGGTGCCGGCAGGCGGATGAGGGGGGGCACCGCCCTTGAAAGTAAGCCGTTCAGGCAAGAACTTGCCTGACGCACAATCCAGCCTTGCTCAAATCGTTGTCATCCATTTCGCCAGGCGGTGCGCCGCCTCCTCGAGCTGGTCGAGGCGGCGGTGGAAGCATAGCCTGAGGAAGGTCTCGCCGCCGGGTCCGAATGCGGTGCCTGGCGCCAGGCCGACATTGGCATGGTCGACGATGTCGAAGGCGGCGGTGCGGGAATCGGTGATGCCGTCGACCGTGAAGAACAGGTAGAAGGCGCCCTGCGGCACGGTGAAGCGTGCCTTGCCGGTCGCGCCCAGAATGCCGCAGACCAGGTCGCGCGCGGCGTGCGCACGCTCGACCTGTTCGACGATGAAGGCATCCCCCTCGTCGAGGGCGGCGACGGCGCCGCGCTGCATGAACTGGGCGACACCCGAGGTCGAATACTGGATCAGGTTCTCGAACACCTGCTGCAAGGCGGGGTGGGTCCTGATCCAGCAGACGCGCCAGCCCGTCATCGCCCAGTTCTTGGAGAAGCTGTTGACGAACAGGATACGGTCTTCCGCCGTCGACACATCGAGGAAGGACGGCGCGCGGCCGCTTCCATAGTGGAAATGCGAGTAGATCTCGTCGGCAATGATCCAGACGCCGCTTTGGCGGGCAAGATCGAGGATCGCCTGCAGCGTCTCCCTGTCAGCGGTCCAGCCGGTCGGGTTGGACGGCGTGTTGACGAACAGCGCCTTGGTGCGCGGCGTGATCGCGGCCGCGATCTTGTCGACGTCGCAGGACCAGCCATTGCCGGACGGATCGAGTGTGACCGCAACCGGAACGGCGCCCGCAACCCCTGCCGCGGCGGCGAAATTCGGCCAGGCCGGCGACAGATAGATCACCTCGTCGCCCTGGCCGGCGAGTGCGTCGATCGCAAGCTGGATGGCATGCATGCCCGACGCGGTGACGATGAATTCCTCCTCGGCGAAGCTCTTGGTGAAATGCCGTCCATAGTAGCGGGCAAGCGCCTGCCGGAGCTCCGGAATGCCCTTCTGCCAGGTGTAGAAGGTCTCGCCGGCGGCCAGCCCGCGGGCGGCGGCATCGCTGATGAAGGAAGGCGTCGGCAGGTCACCCTCGCCGGCCCAGAGCGGGATCATGCCGTCGCGCAGCCGGCCGTGGTTGATCACGGCCACGATGCCGCTTTCGGGCGCGGCGCGCGCCTCGGCGCGCAAGGTCTGAATGAGCGTCATGCAAAAATCCGTTCCGTTTCGCGACTGCTAGCGCCTTTTACGACGGCCGAAAACAGAAAACCCCGGCCGCGAGCGACCGGGGTTTTGGTCCAGAAATCCGCTTCGCGCTATTTCCTGGCCAGCAGATCGCGAATTTCGGTAAGCAGTGCGATATCGGCCGGCGGCGGAGCAGCTGGTGCTGCAGGCTTCTCGCGCTCGAGCCGCTTGCGCATGCCGTTCACGGCCTTGACCATCAGGAAGATGATGAAGGCAAGGATGAGGAAGTTCAGCACCGCGGTGATGAAGCTGCCATAAGCAAAAACGGCGCCCTCTTTCTTGGCGTCGACCAACGCCGCCGAATGAACGTTCGAGGACAGTCCAAAGAAGTAGTTGTTGAAGTCCAGCCCGCCGAAGATCGCACCGACGATCGGCATGATGACGTCGTCGACCAGCGAAGTAACGATCTTGCCGAAGGCGGCGCCGATGATGACGCCGACGGCCAGGTCCATGACATTGCCCTTGGAAATGAATTCCTGGAATTCTTTCAGCATTCGACCCTCCTTGCCGTGGCCATGTTGCCGTCCCCAGCTTCCGCTCGGCGCTAGCCCACGCCCACCATAACAAAAACCCCCGGTTGCAAAACGGGAAAATGGGGCCAAGGCGCCGCTTTCTGCCGGTCAGGGGCGGCCACTGCCGTCCGCCTATGCGCCGAAAGCCGTGATGGACTCGCCCCCAAAGCTGTGGTTGCGTCGGGCATCGGCCGGCGGGAGACCGGCCAGGGAGGAAGTTCGAACCGTGCAAGGCTGGTTCATCGTCATCATCGCGATCGCCTATGTGACGCTGCTGTTCGCCATCGCCAGCCTTGGCGACCGGCGCTCCGCGTCCACGCCAGGCCGGGCGCGACCTTTCATCTATGCGCTCAGCCTCGCCATCTACTGCACCTCCTGGACCTTCTTCGGCTCGGTCGGCCTCTCCTCGGAGCGCGGCCTGGAATTCCTCGGCATCTATGCCGGACCGGTGCTGGTGTTCGTGTTCGGCTTTCCGCTGCTCAACCGCATCGTCAGGCTGGCCAAGACCGAGAAGATCACATCGGTCGCCGACTTCCTCGGCGCGCGCTACGGCAAGAGCTTCGCCGTCTCGGCGATCGCCACGCTGATCGCGACCATCGGCGCGGTGCCCTATATTGCGCTGCAGCTGAAGGCGATCTCCGGCTCGGTCAGCCTGATGGTCGAGCACTACACCGGCTCGCCGCCCTCCTTCGACCCGTTCGTCAGCGACATCTCACTGGTGGTGGCGATGCTGCTCGCGCTGTTCGCGGTGCTGTTCGGCACCCGCCATGCCGACGCCACGGAGCACCAGGACGGGCTGGTGCTGGCGGTGGCGGTGGAAACCGTGGTCAAGCTCGCCGCCTTCCTCGCCATCGGCCTGATGGTGACGTTCCTGATCTTCGGCGGTCCGGGCGACATGTTCGACAAGCTGGCCAACAACGCGCAGGCGCGGCAGGCCATGGGCTACGGCACGTCGCTCGCCACCTGGCTGGTGCTGACCTGCCTCAGCGGATTTGCAATTCTGATGCTGCCGCGCCAGTTCTACGTCACCATCGTCGAGAATCGCAGCGAGGCGGAACTGCGCACCGCGACCTGGGTGTTCCCGCTCTATCTGGTGGCGATCAACCTGTTCGTCCTGCCGATCGCCTTCGCCGGCCTGGCGCTGGTCGGCGACAGGACCAGCAGCGACCTCTACGTCTTGTCGCTGCCCCTGTTCAGCGGCCATGATCTGCTGGCCATGGCCGCCTTCATCGGCGGCCTGTCGGCGGCGACTGCGATGGTCATCGTCGAAAGCGTGGCGCTGTCGATCATGATCTCCAACGACCTCGTCATCCCGCTGTTCGTGCGCCGCCTGGTCAGAACCTCTAGCTCGGAAAACGAGGACTGGTCGACGCTGATCCTCAATGTGCGGCGCGGGGCGATCTTCATCATGCTGTTCATCGCCTTCCTCTATTATCGCGAGAGCACCAACAGCGCGCGGCTGTCCTCGATCGGCCTGATGTCGTTCGCGGCCATCGCGCAGTTTGCGCCGGCGCTGATCGGCGGGCTGATCTGGCGCGGCGCCAACGGCAGGGGGGCCGCGCTCGGTATGGTCGCCGGCATTCTGGTGTGGGCTTACACGCTGCTCCTGCCTTCGCTGGTGGGTCCCGACGCCGACATCATCGTCCACGGCCTGTTCGGTTTCGAGGCGCTTCGGCCGCAGGCGCTGTTCGGCACCGTCGCCGAGCCGCTGAACCATGGCGTGCTGTGGAGCCTGTCGATCAACGCACTGTTCTTTGTGCTCGGCTCGCTCTCCCGCGCGTCGGTGCCGCTGGAGCGCATCCAGGCGGCGATCTTCGTGCCGCGCGAAGCCGGCCCGATGCCCAGCCTGCGCCGCTTCCGCACCGCCGTCACCGTCAACGACCTCAAGGACACGATTTCCCGCTATCTCGGCGTGGAGCGCACGGAGCGCTCCTTCCAGTCGTTCGAGAAGAGCAATGGTGTGACGCTGCATGGCAATGAGCAGGCCAACATGGATGTCACCCGCTTCTCGGAACAGCTTTTGGCGAGCGCCGTCGGCTCGTCCTCGGCGCGGCTGATCCTGTCGCTGCTGTTCCGCCGCAACGATCGCGATTCCAGGGACGCCTTCCGCCTGCTCGACGACGCCACCGAGGCGCTGCAGCACAATCGCGACCTGCTGCAGATCGCGCTCGACCAGATGGAGCAAGGCATCACCGTCTTCGACCGGGATTTCCGCCTCATCTGCTGGAACCGCCAGTACCGGGCGCTGTTCGGCCTGCCCGACGAAATGGGCCAGGTCGGCGTCTCGCTCGACCGGATCCTGCGCCACCTCGCCGAACGCGGCGATATTGCGGCCGACCAGCGGGTGGCCATGCTCAACCGGCTGACCAGCTTCGACGGTCCCTGGCAGATGGAGCTGAAGACCAGCGGCCGCATCCTGGAGCTGCGCTCCAACCCGATGCCGGACGGCGGCATCGTCGCCACCTATGCCGACATTTCCGGCCGCGTCGAGCAGGACCTGGCGCTGAAGAGGGCCAATGAATCGCTGGAGCAGCGGGTGAAGACCCGCACCATCGAACTGACCCGCGTCAACGAAGAGCTGGCGCAGGCGCAGATGCTGGCCGAGGAGGCCAATCTCGGCAAAACGCGCTTCCTCGCCGCCGCCGGCCACGACATCCTGCAGCCGCTCAACGCCGCCCGGCTCTACTGCTCGTCGCTGATCGAGAAGCACGGCAAGGGTCCCGCCGGCAAGGCCGCGGTCAACATCGAATCCTCGCTGGAGTCGGTCGAGACCATTTTGGGCGCCGTGCTCGACATTTCCCGGCTCGACGCAGGCGCCATGAAGCCCGACGACACCGCCTTCAGCCTCGATGGGCTGCTCCGCCAGATCGGCACCGACTTCCGGCCGATGGCAGCCGAAAAGAAGCTCGAACTCACCATCATGCCGTCGTCGCTCACCGTGGTGACGGATCGCAACCTCTTGCGCCGCCTGATCCAGAACCTGGTATCGAACGCGATCAAATACACCCGCCATGGCCGCATCCTGGTTGGCGTAAGGCGGCGGGGGTCGCTGGCCGAGATCCAGGTGATCGACACCGGCATCGGCATTGCTGGCGACGAGCTGAACACGGTGTTCCACGAATTCACCCGGCTGGACGAAGGCGCGCGCGAGGCCGAGGGGCTTGGCCTTGGCCTTTCGATCGTCGACCGTATCGCCAGGGTGCTGAGGCTGGAGATCCGCATCTTCTCCAATCCCGGCAAAGGCACGCGCTTCTCCGTCATCCTGCCGGTGGCCGCGGTCGCGGCTCCCCGGCGCGAGATCGAGAAGGCGCCGGCGCGCGTGGCCTCCTCGCTTGCCGGCCTCAAGGTGCTGTGCATCGACAACGATGCCCGCATTCTCGACGGCATGCGGCTGTTGCTCGAAGGCTGGGGCTGCCATGTCGAAACGCTCACCGGCGCCTGGCAGGTGGCGGGATCGGCGGAGAGCCGGCCAGACATCGTGCTGGCGGACTATCATCTCGACAGCGGCACCGGGCTCGACGCGATCGCGACGCTGCGAGCGCTTCACGGCCAGGATTTGCCGGCCGTGCTGGTCACGGCCGACCGATCGAGCGAAGTGCGCGCATCGGCAGGCCGGCTCGACGTGCCGGTGATCAACAAGCCGCTGAAGCCGGCCGTGCTGCGCTCGATGATAGCGCGGATTAGGCCGCTGGCTTCGGCGGCGGAATAGCCGCGCCTGCTTACAACACAGGCCCAGCCCTGTCTCAGCGGTGTCCAAGGCTTGCGATGTAGGCGCAGAACATGTCGGCCATGGCATCGGCGTAGGCTTCGATCTCCGCGTCGGTGCGCGGGCTTGCCGAAAAATCCTTTCCCGCCGCGCTCAACGTCATCGTGATCAGATCGCCGGCCAGGTCCTGGGTTGCTTGCGGGGTCCCGGGCAGAACTTCGCGGAGGAAGGCCTGGACGGTGCGCTCACCCGAGGCCCTTGCCTCGTGCGCCTCGGGCGCGTCGCGGTAGAGTGGGGCGGCGTCATTGAGTGCCACGCGCACGGCAGCTTCCTCGCACTCCGAGCGGATAAAGGCATGGACCAGCGTGCGCATCCGCTCCAGCGGCGGCCGCTTGTCGTCCTCCAATATGGTGCGCAGCAAACCGCCCGTCTGCCGCCATTCATCGCTCTGCAGCCTGAACAGCAGCGCTGCCTTGTTGGGGAAATATTGGTAAAGCGAGCCGACGCTCACGCCGGCCCTTTCTGCCACGCGCGTGGTGGTGAAGCGCTGGGCGCCCTCACTCGCCAGAACCTGAACAGCAGCCTCCAGGATCGCCGAAACAAGTTCCGTCGCGCGAGCCTGCTTGGGCTGCTTTCGCGAGGAAATAGAAAGGCTTAAGCGTTCGGTCATGGCGCGGCCGGGTAATGCGAATTGGAAACCTGAAGGATTATTCGTATTTTCAGCACAACACAAGAACACAGCCATTTTCGATTGGAGACTTCGATGATCACGCTCACAAACGCCCCGCTTGCACCCCTGCTCGCCCGCCTGTTCAAGGAAGCCGAGACCGCAACCAGCCCGGCAATGGCCGGCATCTCGCACGACGAGCGGGAACGCCTGCTGCGCAGCAAGACCGAGTATATCGATCTCTACGGGCGGCTGAGGGATTTGTGGCTCGCTGTTTCGCCGGAAACCGGCACGCTGCTTTATATGCTGGCACGCAGCAGCGGCGCGCGCGTCATCATCGAGTTCGGCACCTCGTTCGGCATCTCGACGCTCTATCTTGCCGCGGCGCTCAGGGACAATGGCGGCGGCCGCCTGATCACCACCGAGTTCGAGCCGTCCAAGGTGGTCCGCGCCAAGGCAAATCTGACGGAGGGCGGCCTCATCGACCTGGTGGAAATCCGCGAGGGCGATGCGTTGCAGACGCTGAGGGCCGACCTGCCCGACGCGATAGACCTTCTATTGCTGGATGGCGCCAAGGCGCTCTATCCGGAAATCTTGAGCCTGGTCGAGAGCCGGTTGAAACCGGGCGCGCTGGTCATCGCCGACAATGCCGACCTCTCTCCCGAATATCTGGAGCGCGTGCGCTCGCCGGCATCGGGCTACATCTCCACCCCCTTCGGCGACGATGTCGAGCTGTCCGTGCGGCTCAGATGAACAAGCCTCGGTACAAGCAGCTGATGCTGCTTCGACGGCCGCCAATCAGCTCGCAGGTTGCAGCGGGTCGCCGCCAATCCGGGAGAGCTGGATCACCGCCTGGGTGCGGCTGTCGACGCCGAGCTTCTGCAGGATGGCCGAGACATGCGCCTTGATCGTCGCCTCGGAGACGCCAAGCTCATAGGCGATCTGCTTGTTGAGCAGGCCTTCGGCCAGCATGCCGAGCACACGCGTCTGCTGCGGCGTCAACGCCTGCAGGCGCTTGATCAGGTCGGAGATCTCGGGATCGCGCTCGACGCCGAGATCGATACCGACGGGCGCGGCGATATCGCCGGCCAGCACCGCCTGCACGGCACGGCGGATTTCCTCCATGCTGGCCGATTTGGAGATGAACCCGGAGGCGCCGAGGTCGAGCGCGCGGCGGATCGTCACCGGGTCATCATGCGCCGAGACCACGATCAGCGGCACGGCCGGATGAACGCCACGCAGCGAGATCAGGCCGGACAGGCCGCTGGCGCCCGGCATCGACAGGTCGAGCAGCACCAGATCGATATCCTCATTGGCCACGACCAGCGCCTTTGCGCTTTCGAAATCGCCGGCCTCGTGGATGGCGGCGACGTCGCCGATGCCGGCAAGCGCCTCCTTCAGCGCACCGCGAAAAAGCGGATGATCGTCGGCGATGACGAAAGTGTAACCCGACGGCAAACAGTCCTCCCCGAATCCCGGCATTGCTGTTGTGCTTTTTACGGGATCGGATCGATTATGCGGCGATATCGGCCGTTTTCAAGCGGCAAAGGCCGGGCGCTCAGGTCTTTTGCTGGTTGAGCCTGGCGCCGTCGTCGCCATTCTCCTTGTCCATATCCTTGACGATGTCCTTGAACGTCCGGAAGAACTGCTCCATGTAGCCCAACGTCTTGTTGAAATCCTCTTCGCTCGGCAGCTGTGATTCCAACCGGGCGGAAAGCGAGTTCTCAAGCTTGGCGACACGCTCGTCCAACGCCTTGACCGAGGTCTGCAACTTGTCGACCTCGTCCTGGAAGGCGGCGCGTTCGTCGGCCGCCATCTTGCAGACGAGCTGGCCGGAGCGCTCTTCGCAGATCGACATGGCGCCGGTCTGGGTGTCCATGCGGACATAACCGTTGGCCGACTTTTCCAGCCGGTAGCGATCGGTTTCCTCGGAAAAGGCCGACACGGCGACCAGCGAGAAAAGTGCCGCTGGGATCAGTATGTACTGCGGACGCATGTTGTCCTCCATGAGCCAGTCTATGCAACCTATCACAGCTTTGCGCCGGAAGTGGGGAAGAGTCGTTCCTTGACTCGACGCAGGCTACCGCCGAAAAAGCCGTGCAACACTTTTCCAGACCTTGCCTGCACCCTTTCCCGCGCGGTTCGTTCGGACTATAGCGCAGCCATGTCTCAGTTTATCTACAAGATCGCGCCAGAAGCGCTCTGGCGCGAGGCAGAGCGAAGCGGCCGCTTCACCGGCGCACCGATCGACGTCGCCGATGGCTTCATCCATTTCTCGACCGCCGATCAGCTGCGGGAGACGGCGGCCAGGCATTTTGCCGGCCAGACCGGCCTGCTGCTGATCGCCATCGATGGCGACCGCCTCGGTGGTGCCCTGAAGTACGAGGTCTCACGCGGCGGCGCGCTGTTCCCGCATCTCTACGCGCCGCTCGATCTCTCAGCAGTCCTTTGGATCCGTCCCCTGCCGCTCGGCGCCGACGGTCGGCATGAGTTTCCCGACCTGGAGACGGAATGAGCATGCTCGACCGTATCGGCCAGAAACTGCTGTTCACGCTCGATCCGGAAACGGCACATGGCCTGTCCATCGCCGCGCTCCGATGCGGCTTGCCGGTCGCCCCGCGCGCGCCGCGCGACGATCGGCTGAAGCTGCGCGTCGCAGGCCTCGATTTCCCGAACCCGCTCGGCATGGCGGCGGGCTACGACAAGAATGCCGAGGTGCCGGACGCACTGCTCGGCCTCGGCTTCGGCTTCGCCGAGGTCGGCACCGTCACGCCGCTGGCGCAGACGGGCAATCCGAAGCCGCGCATCTTCCGGCTGACGGCCGACGAAGCGGTGATCAACCGGCTGGGCTTCAACAATGAGGGCCACGAGGCGGCCGAGAAGCGCCTTGCAGCCCGAAAGGGTCGCCTTGGCATCGTCGGCGTCAACATCGGCGCCAACAAGGACAGCGCCGACCGCATCGGTGACTATGAGCGCGGGGTCGCCCGCTTCGCGCCCCATGCCACATATCTCACGGTCAACATCTCCTCGCCGAACACGCCGGGCCTGCGCAACATGCAGGCGCGCGAGCAACTCGGCGAGCTGCTGTCGCGCGTCATGGCTGCGCGGGCGTCGGCTTCGGCGCAGCCGCCGGTCTTCCTCAAGATCGCGCCGGACCTGGTCGAGGCCGAACTGGAAGACATCGCCGCCGAGGTCGCCGAGAAAAGGGTCGACGGCGTCATCGTCTCCAACACAACTCTCGCGCGGACGGGACTACGGAGCGCAAGCCTCGCCGGCGAGGCCGGCGGCCTTTCAGGCAAGCCGCTGTTCGAACGCTCGACCGCTGTCCTTGCACGCATGCGCAAGCTCGTCGGTCCCGAGATGGCGATCATCGGCGTCGGGGGCGTCAATTCCACGGAGACAGCGCTGGAAAAGATCCGCGCCGGCGCCGATCTGGTGCAGCTCTATACCGGCATGATCTATGCCGGGCCGGCGCTGCCGGGGCGAATCGTTGCCGGCATGGCGCGGTTTGTGGAGCGCGAAGGACTGACTTCGCTGCGCGAGTTGCGCGACAGCCGCCTGGATCATTGGGCCGTCAAGGCTCATTAGAAGGCCATGGCGCCCGTGCGCCCACACCTTTATGTCATCTCTCATCGCGTAGCCCTTCCGCGTTCAGGCTGCCGGATTCATCCATACGATCTCCCAAACATAGCCATCTGGGTCTTCAATGTGGCGGTTATACATGAAGCCAAGATCCTGTGCCGGGTTGGGATCGGCGCGACCGCCCGCCGCAACCGCGCTGGTCAGCGTTGCATCGACGGCGGCGCGGTCGTCGACCGTGAGGGCGATCATTGCCTGACTGTCACGCCGCGCGTCGCCGATAGGGCGCTTGGTGAATTCGCGGTAGTGGTCATGGCTCAGCAGCATCACCCCGATCGCGTCCGAGAACATGAGCGAGGTAGATTTCTCGCCCGAAAACTGCGGGTTTACGGTGCCACCTAGAGCCACGTAGAACGCCGTCGACGCCGCCAGGTCGCGCACAGGCAGGTTCACGAAAATCATTCTGGACATCGCTTTCTCCTTCTCTATCGCCGCGCCCTGCGCTATTGTCTTGATGCAATGTTAGTAGATGCAATGTATCTCGATGTCAAGATACATTTTGTTGAGAGAATATTCGAATGGATCGTGCCGAGGCCGCGGCTAAGCAATGGGCTCGCGAGCGCCCCGACCTTCCAGTGTTGCCTATTGAAACGGTAGGTCGTCTGCTCGATGCCGCCGCGCGCGTGATCCGCGATCACATGAACCCGCTGCTTTCGGGAGCAGGCCTGAATGTAGGTGAGTTTGATGTGCTGACGCCGCTCAGGCGCTCCGGCGAACCCTATATGCTTTCGCCAACGCAGCTTTACGAATCGGCAATGATCTCGTCGGCCGGCATGACCAACCGCCTGGATCGACTGGAGCGCGCCGGGCTGGTTGAACGACGCCCCGATCCCAAGGACCGGCGCGGCAAGAAAATTGCGCTAACGACTGGTGGCAAGCGGGCGATAGACGATTTGATCGGTCCAATGGTGGCGCTAGAAGAGCAATTGATCTCCGTGCTGACGCCGTCGGAGCAGGAGACTCTCAACGCCCTGCTCAAGAAATTGCTCACCGGCCTCTAGGTCGTTGTCGTCGCCAGCAGCCACCTCTCCCGGCGTCAACGGATCCTGATCCCGAGCGGAGGCACCACCTAAAACGCAGTCCGCGCCCGCACCCGCAGAACCATAAGCAGGCTCACGCCTCGCACTAGCAGGAAGACGTGCAGCGACGCCCAGAGCCCGCTGTTGCCGAAGGCCGGCGCCAAAGTCAGCAGCGCGGCGCTGAAGGCGAGGAACGACAACAGCATCATGTTGCGCATGTCGCGCGACCAGGTGGCGCCGATGAAGACGCCGTCCATCTGGAACGCCAGCACGCCGCTGAGGGCGGTGAACGCCGCCCAGGGCAGATAGGTGTCGGCAACCTCGCGGACCTCGGGCGATGTCGTGATCAGGCCGACCAGATCGACACCGGCCAGCAGCAGCACGAGGGTGGCGACGCCCGACAGGCCGAAACCCCAAAACAGGGTCAGCCGCACTGCTTGCCGGAAGGGCGTTTCGGCGCCCGCGCCGATGGCGCGGCCGGCGAGCTGCTCGGCGGCGGTGGCGAAGCCGTCGAGGAAGTAGCCGGCGATGAGGAAGAAGTTCATCAGCACCGCGTTGGCAGCCAGCGTCACCGTGCCGAACTGCGCGCCCTGGCGGGTGAACAGCGCGAAGGCGGCGAGCAGCGAGAAGGAGCGGATCATGATGTCGCGGTTGAGCGACAGCATGCGCCGGTAGGCCGGCAGGTCGAGGATGCGCTGGCGCGAGGGGCGCTCCAACCTCCGGAAACGACGCAGGACGATGGCGAGGCCGAGCAGCATGGCAAGGAACTCGCCGGTGACGGTCGCCCAGGCAACGCCGGCGACGCCCCAGCCGAGCTTCAG
The DNA here is from genome assembly GCF_003952505.1 of Mesorhizobium sp. M4B.F.Ca.ET.058.02.1.1. Taxonomy (NCBI): domain Bacteria; kingdom Pseudomonadati; phylum Pseudomonadota; class Alphaproteobacteria; order Hyphomicrobiales; family Phyllobacteriaceae; genus Mesorhizobium; species Mesorhizobium sp. M4B.F.Ca.ET.058.02.1.1. The sequence goes on from NZ_CP034450.1 coordinate 3,239,406, forward strand.
GCCGAGCAGGAAGCAAAGCGCGATGTTGATGCCGTTCAGCACCGCCTGCAGCATCAGGCCAAGCCCGCCCTCGCCGCGCCCGAGCACGTAGCCGAGGATGGCGTAGTTGATCAGTGAGAAGGGCGCGGCGAGCAGCCTGATATGGACATAAACAGCCATCGCTTCGCTGACGCGCGGTTCGGCGCCCATGAACTTTTGCCCGCCAATGGCGATCACCGGCGCAAGGGCGGCGAGCACGATGCCGGCGACGACGGCGATCAGCACGGCGCGCCAGAGCACCGCCTGCTCTTCCAGTGCGTCGCCGCGCCCGAACGCCTGGGCGACGAGGCCGGTGGTGCCGGAGCGCAGGAAATTGAAGGTGGTGAAGACGACGTCGAAGGCAAGCGCGCCCGCCGCCAGGCCGCCGAGCAGGGCGGCGTCGCCGAACTGGCCGACCACCGCCGTATCGACGATGCCGAGCAGCGGCGTCGTCAGATAGGCGAGCGTCATCGGCACGGCGATGGCAAGCACCGAGCGGTTGGTTACGGCGAAAGACCGGCTGGCGGCCGATGTCGATAGCTGATCCAGGGCCTGGTCCTCGGGACGGCTTGATCGGACGACCGATGTGCCCCAGTTTGCCGGTGCCGCGCAATCACGATCCGGCGTCGGCCAACCGAATCCCGGAGCTGGCATGCCGCTGCAGATCGTCCACCACCCCGGCTATGACGCCGGTTTCGCCGTCAACCACCGCTTCCCGATGAGCAAGTATCCGCTGCTGATGCAGGCGCTTGAGGCGCGCGGACTGGCGAGCCGCGACACGCTCGCCATGCCCGAGCCGGCGCCGGCATCGTGGCTGAAGCTGGCGCACGCGGCCGACTATGTCGACCAGGTCCTGGCCTGCCAGGTGCCGGAAAGGATCGAACGCGAGATCGGCTTTCCGGTCGGTCCGCGGGTTTCGCTCAGGGCACAGCTTGCCGCCGGTGGCACGGTGCTGGCGGCGCGGCTGGCGCTGAGGCACGGCATCGCCTGCAACGCCGCCGGCGGCAGCCACCATGCGCGGCGCGCGCAGGGCGCCGGCTTCTGCACCTTCAACGACGTCGCCGTCGCCTCGCTGGTGCTGCTTGCCGAGGGTGCCGTGGGCAGCATCCTGATCGTCGACCTCGACGTGCATCAGGGCGACGGCACGGCGGATATCCTGAAGGACGAACCACGCGCGTTCACCTTTTCCATGCATGGCGAGCGCAACTATCCGGTGCGCAAGATCGCCTCTGACCTAGACGTCGCGCTGCCTGACGGCACCGGCGACACGGCCTATCTCGAGAGGCTCGGCGGCATCCTGCCGGAACTGTCGGCCAGAACGCGCTGGGACATCGTCTTCTACAATGCCGGCGTCGACGTCCACGCCGGGGACAGGCTGGGCCGGCTGTCACTCAGCGATGACGGCCTGCGCGCCCGCGATGCGATGGTTCTCCGCCATTTTCGCGGGCTCGGCATGCCGGTCTGCGGCGTCGTCGGCGGCGGCTATTCGACGGACGTGGTAACACTTGCCGCGCGTCACGCCATCCTGTTCGAGGTGGCGTCAGGCTTCGTCTGAGGGTCACTTCCTGTAGCTGGCGATCCTGAGCAGGATGAAGACCGGCACGACAATCGCCGCGCCCAAAACGATATAGCCGAGGAAACGGTCGATGGCATGGAAGCCAAGATTCCACAGGTCGAGGAAGAACTGGCGGATGCCGTGGTAGACGTCCATCGGCGACCAGCCGAAGGCGTGCATCACAAGGCCGACGAGGAACGAGACCACAAGCAGCTTGATCAGCACCCGGAGCGGTGAGTCACCGAGAAAGCGCGTCAGTGCGGACAAGTTCCGTCTCCACGTTTCGGCTGCCCCGATTCGGGGGTTCGATCCCAGAAATACGCACTTGCCCGCCCGGCATCAAGCCAGCTGGATGTCGGCAAAGGCCACGCTCACCAAAACCGCCAACGCAAGATGCGGGCCCATGGCGGCCGTTCGCGATAGACTTCCCGGTAGCGCCAGAGCCTATTGTAGCGGTTGCCGCCGCCGATGCCGAGTTCCGACACTGGGCCGCCTCCCCGCTTGCGCTTGATCGCCACCAGTTCCTTGGCGTGCTGAAGGCAATGGCTCGGCTTCTGCGCAGGTTCGCCCTCGCCTGTCGGCAGCGTCAACCTGACCGCCTCTCCGACGATTAGGTCTTCCGGATCGCAGGTCATGGCGATGGCCTTACCGAACAGCGTCGGTCCGGTCGGGCACAAGGCGGTCGGCCCGTAATATTCGCGTTTGACGTTGGCGCAGACCAACTCGATGGCCTTGGCCATGGCCCTGTGGCGCATGGGGGCGGCGACCACGCCGAGGCTGGTGTCCCATGGCGTCGAGCTCAGCAAGTCACGAAATACCGACAGGCGGCCCTTTTCGCGCGGAACGCCGCGCAGGAATTCATAGGAAAGGTCGGCGTAGACGCCGCCCCGTTCGTAGAGCAGGCAGTATTTGGCGAGGTCTGCCTTGTAGGTGTAGGGGCGCAAGGTGCGGAAAGCCGATAACACCTCGGTGTCGAAATGCGCCGCGATGAACTCGCTCAATTCGGCTTCCCCGAACAGGACATGCTCCTCGCCCGGATGCGCGGCCTTGAACGAGCGGATGTTCTCGCTGACCCGTTCGGGAAGGTCAGCGCTCTGATCGTCCGTTATGAGAATGCTGAATAGCGGCATGAGCTCTCGACCGTCAGCGCGAGGTGAACGCGGTCAGTTTCTCCCAGTCGCGCCATTGATGCGGCCAGCTTTGCAAATAGGGCAGATGCCGGTCGGCAAACTCCTGCGCGGCGCTTTGGATCATCTCGGCCTTGTCCCGATAGCGGGAGAGATCGATCGGGCGCTCGACGACCACGTGCAGTTGGCCGGTGCTGTCGTCGCGCCCGACAAAGACCGGCAACAGCGGAGCGCCGGCGATCCTGGCCAGCCGGGGCGCGCCGCTGGCCACTTCCATGCCCGATTCGCCTATTCGCGCCGTGACCAGCACTTCGCCCTCCCAGGCTCCGGCGGTTATTGAAACGAACTTGTTGGCGCGAAGCAACCGACGGGCCTCGTTCATGCTGGCAGCAGGATCGGCGCGGTCGATCACGACGCGGCCGGCCGCGTATCTCAGTTCCGCGCCAATCCTGATCGGGTTCAGGAAGCGGATGCCGAAACGCGACTTGGTGAAGCCATGCACTGGCCGGCTGACGTGAAACACCTCGAACCCGGCCCTGGCGAAGGCCATCTTCGCCGCCAGCGCATTGAAGCTGAAATGCGCGATCCACAGCACCGCGCCATGGCCTGCATCTTGCGCGGCTTCGAGATGCTCGATGCCTTGCAGCGCTATGGCCGGGTTCCACCCACCGAGCCGTTCGCGCAGGATCTGTATGTGATGCTCGTGACGCGTCGCGCGGACGCCGCGCAGATCGTCATTGCCGGCCAGTCCGAACGAGCGAAAGGTCTGCAGGACCCGGCTGTCCCGGTTGGCGAAAGACGCGCCGCCCAGCCGCGCCATGGACAGGCAGATCGCTCGCCATTCGCGCTCGGGAACGAGCCGGGAGACAATCGCCAAAGCAGGGAGTTGCAGCAGGAATTTGAGGTCTTCCAGCGCAAATATCTTCCTGGCCCCGGAGGCCCGTTTTCTCTTGCGTATGTTGAATTCCAAGCCGGGTCCCCACCCACGCACCTTGCTTACGGGGGGTCGGCGGGCAAATAAACTGCCGATTCCCAAAGCGCAGGCGCTACTAGCATGACCGATCGCCGGCATCAAAGGCTCTCTTGTCATCCGGGCACGGCTTTGGCGATTGCCCGAAGCCCGGCCATCATGGTAACGAGGGCGCGCGCGGGTATGATGTAATGGTAGCCTGTCAGCTTCCCAAGCTGAACGCGCGGGTTCGATTCCCGCTACCCGCTCCAGCTTGTGCCGCGCCGTATTCACTCATCAGTGGCTCGATGAACTCGAACCGGCCAACGCCGGCAGGCTTGCGCATGGAACGCCCCGCAACTCGAATTTGATTCAATATCGCAGGACGGTTTCCGTTCCGTTAGCCGTTGCTAAAAGACCGCCGGCCGAAGCCGGCGGCAGGGTCTACTGTGTCACCAGAGGTACGATCTGGTAATAATCAACGGCTCCAGCCGGCTTTTGTTTCAGCATTCGATAAAATGTGAAACCCGCCGCCAATCACATGGCAGCGGGCCTTTTCCCAAGGGACCGGAAGGATGGAGGGGACATGCAATCCGGCCGGCATTTCCAACGAGACGTGCAAGTTTTTGTTCCGACGCAATTTAGCAAAATTGAATATTCCAATGATCGGCCTATAATTTGCCAGCCGGCAACCTACCCCGTTTGCCGGTTAGGCCCGGCGGTCAAACCCCGAGCCCCCGCCCTTGGCCGCCGGGCCGCTGGAAATCGGCTTGGCAACGCTGCGGCGGAAGTACTGGGAGGGAGGCCTTTCCCATGCGCACGGCGGCACTGCGGCTTCGCTCGATCCGACAAGTCCTGTTGCCGCTGATGGGGTTTACCGACTGGCACGAAGGAACCGGCGTGGACGGCAGGCCCATTTGGAAGCACTACATAGCCAGAACGGACTCATGGGAGTCACGTCCGATGACACCCAAAGAGGAAGCCGAGGCCTTCTGGTGGTGTCACCCACCGTATTGAGCGCAAAGTGGCTTCTAGCGCTTCTTCGGCTGCCGTCCCGGTCAGTTCCCTCACCCTGCGAATTACCAGGGCGATAGAGACTCTCTTGTGAATGGCGGTTTCGAGAGCGGGCATGCAGGACCGGCCGGCAACAAACCTGCTACCCGCTTCAGCCGGAATCAATCGATCAGATGGCGCCTTCCTGCACCTGCCGGGACCGCGCAGTCCGGTCAGGTGCGGATGGATGCCGCACCTTTCATGCCAGCACGCCGCACAGCGGAAGGTGCTTTGCCGCCTCGTCGGCTTCCATCCGCACTATGGTGTGCGTCAGGCCGCCATGCTCATCGATCCATTGCCGCACCCAGTCAGGATATTGCGATATAAGGTAATTGGCGGCGACCGCGTTCTGCCGAGCGCCGACGCCGTAGGGCAGATGGAAGCCGAAGGATGCCTGAGGGGTCACGCAAAGCTGCTCGACGGGCAGCGACAGATAGAGCGTGCAGGCGCTGTCACACGCCCCCTCGAGGCTCACCGGCTCGTCGGCGGCGCGCAATTGGGCAATGTGCAGGGCGAAGCTCACGATCTGGCCACCGTGATTGTCGCCGACCGTCTCGGCCTTCGCGGGCAGCGCCGCCAGAATGGCGGCGAACCCAATCGCCGTGGTCTTCAACGCCCATCCAAGCTTTGCAGGCAGCAGATCGATTTTCATCCTGTGTTCTCGTTCTCGCGTTTGTCTCGCGGGCGGCTACGCTAGCATCAAGATGGTTAACATTAGGCAGCGCTCATCAATCTTCCGATCGGCCTGTTACACTCGCGCGAGCACGGTACCCCTAGAGGGGGCGCTCTACGGCGAAGGAGACGCCAGGAAGCGCGCCACGACCGGCGACTGTTCTGTGCAATTGAAGAACGAGCGCCCGTCCAGGCTCTTGGAGTATCGGCCGATCCTGGCATGGGCCGGAATTTTGTCTGGGTCGGCCTTCAAGCCGAGCAGAATACGCAGTTTCTTGAAAGCCATCTATGGAGAGCCCCACCCCGACACTCACGTTGGAATCCGGGCTCCCGATTTGTAAAGGGTGGATTTTGGGTTTTGAACATGCGCGAGCATGAAATCGCTGGCCGCCAGCGCGCGGCTGTCACGACCGAAACTGACGTCGAGACTGGTTGCGCTTCCGTTTGGTCCGGCGCCCTACCGCCTTCGCTAGCGGCGGCCGAGCCAACCGTCACCCAACTTCGCGCAGGATGAAATCGTGCAGCATCTTGGCGGCCGGAGAGAGCACGCGGTTCTTCACCGTGATCAGGCTGTAGGGCCGGACCTCGATGTCGAACTCGGTCTGGACGACATCGATGGCGCCGGCCAGCCCGTCGGGATTCTGGATGAATTTCGCCACCTGCACCGACACCGGCGCAATAGCATCGGACTGCGCCACCATGACCAGGGTGAGCAGCAGCGAGCTGGTGTTGAGGATGCGATCCGGGAGCGCGATGTTGCGGTTGAGGAAATTGCTCTCCATCGCCTGGCGCAGCGGCGAGCCGCCGGACTGGAAGACCCAGTCATAGGCGGCGGTCTCCTCCAGCCGCACCGCCTTGCCGTTGCTCAGCGGGTGGCCTCGGCGCACGATCAGGCAGGCCTTCTCGACGCCGATGACGCGCGATTCGAACAGACGCGGATTGAGATCGTCGGGAATGCGCGCGATGATGAAATCGTGGCGCGACGCAATCAGCTCGCGTGCCAGCACGTTCGAGGTCTCGACCTGCATGGTGATCTCGATGCGCGGATAGAGGCGGCGGATCTCGCGGATCGCCGGCACCGCCAGTTCGATCGCCGGCGCCGTCACTGCGCCCAGGAATACCGAGCCACCCTTGCCCGCCTTGAGCTCAGAGATCTCGCGGTCGGCCTCGCGCATCTCGAGCAGGATCGAGCGCGCGCGCCTGGCCAGCGCCTTGCCGTAGGGCGTCAGCGTGATGCCGCGCGGCAGCCGCTCGCAGAGCTTCACGTCGAGCACCGCCTCCATTTCCGAAATCATGCGCGAGGCGGCGGGCTGCGATATGTTCATCACCTGGGCCGCGGCGCTTACCCGGCCGTGATCGTCAAGGGCTGCGATCATGCGCATATGGCGCAGGCTGAGCCCGCTGCGCAGAAGCGTTTCGCCATCTCCCGGCAGCTCGTCGTATCCACCTGAAATACCAACAGGATTGCCCAATGCCGCCATGCTTTGTCTTCGCTCCCGCAACGCATTCGTCGGCTTTTGATATATACCAGTTTCGGTATAGCAACCATCAGAGATCGCATTTGACAGTTATGTCAAAGGGACACACCCTTCGCGCGTCCCGTGGCATGACGGTCGATGACGAGGGAGATCGTGTCGACTGAAATCAGCGCCGCGGGGCCGATTGGGAGGATACCGGAGATCGATAGACGACAGCGGCGCATCTCGCGCTTCTGCTCGCCTGCGCGGCCCGCGAAGCCCCGAGGTGTCGCGTCCATCAACCAGGGAGAGTTACTGTGAAAATCATCAAGACACTGGCCGCCGTGGCGGCCCTTGGCATCGCGGCCATGACGCTGCCGGCGCATGCAGGCGAAGGCCTTGTCGGCGTGCTGATGCCGACAAAGACCTCGCAGCGCTGGATCAATGACGGCGACGCCGTCAAGTCGCAGCTCGAGGCTCTCGGCTACACCGTCGACCTGCAGTACGCGCAGGACGACATCCCGAACCAGCTCAGCCAGCTGGAAAACGAAATCACCAAGGGCCCGAAGGCGCTGATCATCGCCTCGATCGACGGCACCACGATGGCCGACGCGCTGCAGAAGGCCAACGACGCGGGCGTCGTCGTCGTCGCCTATGACCGCCTGATCAAGAAGACCCCGAACGTCGACTACTACACCACCTTCGACAATTTCGGCGTCGGCGTGATCCAGGCGAACTCCCTGGTCAAGGGCCTCAAGGAGCGCTTCCCGAACACCAAGCCGTGGAACGTCGAACTGTTCGGCGGCTCGCCGGACGACAACAACGCCTTCTTCTTCTACAATGGCGCGATCTCCGTCCTGCAGCCGCTGATCGACGACGGCTCGATCAAGATCAAGTCCGGCCAGACCGGCATGGACAAGGTCGGCACGCTGCGCTGGCTCGCCGCCACCGCCCAGGCGCGCATGGACAACCTGCTCTCGGCCAACTACTCGGACGGCAGCCGCGTCGATGGCGTTCTGTCGCCCTATGACGGCCTGTCGCGCGGCATCACCGCCTCGCTGCGCGCCGTCGGTTACGGTACCGACGCACAGCCCTGGCCGATCGTGACCGGTCAGGACGCCGAGACCGCCTCGGTGAAGCTGATCATCTCGGGCGAGCAGTACTCGACGGTGTTCAAGGACACCCGCGAACTGGCCAAGGCCACCGTGCAGCTGGTCGACAAGGTGCTCTCCGGCGGCAAGCCCGACGGCCTCGACGAAAAGACCTACAACAACGACGTCAAGGTCGTCCCCTCGATCCTGTTGACGCCGCATGAGGTCGACAAGTCGAACTACCAGGCGCAGGTAGTCGACTCCGGCTACATCAAGGCCGACGAGCTGAAGTAATCCGGCTTCAAAGGGAGGGGTCCTGCGCGACGCAGGGCCCCTTTTCGTTCAGAAGCGACCCCGGTATTGTTTTTTGCCGGCTTCTGCAGCGCCATGCACCGTCGCGGCGCGGACCAGACTGCAGTATGTTGATTTCGCGCATGACGCTTTCCGAAACCGGAAGGCATGCGCCAGGGAGCGGAATTCCTAATGACCTCGACGATTTTGGAGATGCGCGACATCACCAAGACGTTCCCCGGCGTGAAGGCGCTGTCGAACGTCAACCTCAGCGTCGAGGAAGGCGAGATTCACGCCGTCGTCGGCGAGAACGGCGCCGGCAAATCGACGCTGATGAAGGTGCTGTCAGGGGTCTATCCGTCCGGCACCTATGAGGGACAGATCGTCTTTCGCGGCCAGGAATGCCACTTCAAGGGAATCCATGACAGCGAGCATATCGGCATCGTCATCATCCACCAGGAGCTCGCCCTGGTGCCGATGCTGTCGATCGCGGAAAACATCTTCCTCGGCAACGAGCACGCGACCTGTGGCGTCATCGACTGGAACGCCAACGAGAAGCGCACCGCCGCATTGCTGAAGAAAGTCGGGCTCAAGGAAGACCCCAAGACGCTGATCACCAATATCGGCGTCGGCAAGCAGCAGCTGGTCGAGATCGCCAAGGCGCTGAGCAAGGAAGTGAAGCTGCTGATCCTCGACGAACCGACGGCTTCGCTCAGCGAAAAGGACAGCCAGGCGCTGCTCGACCTTCTGCTCGAGTTCAAGCGGCAGGGCATGACCTCGATCCTGATCTCGCACAAGCTGAACGAGGTGAACCGGGTCGCCGACAAGGTCACGGTGATCCGCGACGGACGCACCATCGAGACCTTGCCCAGGGAAGACATCAGCGAAGACCGCATCATCACCTCGATGGTCGGCCGCTCGCTCGACGACCGCTATCCGCCGCGCGAGCCGCAGATCGGCGAGGTCGTCTTCGAGGTCAAGGACTGGTCGGTCTACCATCCGATCCACGCCGACCGGCAGGTGATCAAGAACGTCAACCTCAATGTGCGCAAGGGCGAGGTGGTTGGCATCGCCGGGCTGATGGGCGCCGGCCGGACCGAATTCGCGATGAGCCTGTTCGGCCGTTCCTATGGCCGGCACATCACCGGCGAGGTTTTGCTCGAAGGCAAGCCGATCGACCTTTCGTCGGTGAGCAAGGCGGTGGAGAACCGCATCGCCTATGTCACCGAGGACCGCAAGACCTACGGCCTCAACCTCATCGACCATATCAAGCACAATGTGACTTTGGCCAATTTGGGCGGAGTTTCGAGCCGCGGCGTCATCGACGACATGCGCGAAATGAGCGTGGCCAACGACTATCGCAAGAAGACGAACATCCGCGCGTCCAGCGTTTATCAGCTGACCGGCAATCTTTCTGGCGGCAACCAGCAGAAGGTGGTGCTGTCGAAATGGCTGTTCGCCGACCCGGAACTGCTGATCCTCGACGAGCCGACGCGCGGCATCGATGTCGGCGCCAAGTACGAAATCTATACGATCATCGCCCGTCTCGCCGCCGAGGGCAAAGCGATCATCGTCATCTCGTCGGAAATGCCGGAGCTGCTCGGCATCACCGACCGCATCTATGTCATGAACGAAGGGCGCATGGTCGGCGAAATGGCGGCAAGCGACGCCAGCCAGGAAAAAATCATGCGCGCCATCGTTCGCGGAGAAGGAAAAAAGCATCATGAGCACAGAAAGCGCTCCCGCGCCGCAAAGCGGCGCAGCCGAAGACGTCAAGCAGGGTCCGCGCGTCGCCGTCTCGGCGCTGACGACGAACCTGCGCGAATACGGCCTGATCATCGCGCTGATCGTCATCATGCTGTTCTTCCAGTACACGACATCAGGAACGCTGTTCAAACCGGTCAATCTCAGCAACCTGGTGCAGCAGAACTCGTTCATTATCGTGATGGCGCTGGGCATGCTGCTGGTGATCGTATCCGGCCATATCGACCTCAGTGTCGGTTCAGTGGCGGGCTTCATCGGGGCGCTGGCGGCGATGATGATGGTCATCTGGCCGCTCGGGATAATAAGCAATCCGCTGGTGGTCTCGATCGTGTGCCTGATCGTGGGCGCCCTCATTGGCGCGGCGCAAGGCTACTGGATCGCCTATCACCGGATACCGAGCTTCATCGTGACGCTGGCGGGCATGCTGATCTTTCGAGGCATCTGCCAGGCCCTGCTGGGCGGCGGCTCCTCGGTCGGCCCGCTTCCAGACAGTTTCAAGGCGCTAAGCTCGGGCTTCATTCCGGACGTGATCGGGCCGCTGACGCTGATCCCGCCGACGGTGAATGCCGCCGGCAAGACCATCCTCGGCAGCGGGCTTACGCTGCACATGACGACGATCGTGCTCGGACTGATCGCGGTGCTGGCCTATGCCTATTTCGGGCTGCGGGCCCGCCGCAAGCGTGAGCGTCATGGCTATGAGGCCGAGCCTTTCCCGCTGTTCGTCATCAAGACGCTGGTCGGCAGCGCGTTGGCGCTGTTCCTGGTCTTCCAGTTCGCGAGCTACAGGGGCCTGCCGGTTGTGCTGCTGGTGATGGGCGTGCTGATCTCGCTGTTCGTCTTCGTCACCAAGCGCATGACCATCGGCCGCCGCATCTATGCCATGGGCGGCAACGCCAAGGCGGCGCAACTGTCGGGCATCAACACCGAACGGCTGACGCTGATGGTGTTCATCAACATGGGCGTGCTGTCGGCGCTCGGCGGCCTGATCATCGCGGCGCGCCTCGGCCAGGCGGTGCCCGCGGCCGGCCTCGGCAGCGAGCTCGACGTCATCGCGGCCGTGTTCATCGGCGGCGCCTCGGCGATGGGCGGCGTCGGGCAGGTCATCGGTGCGGTGGTCGGCGGCTTCATCATGGGTGTGATGAACAACGGCATGTCGATCATGGGCGTCAACGTCGACTGGCAGCAGGTGGTCAAGGGCCTGGTGCTGCTCGGCGCGGTGATCTTCGACGTCTACAACAAGAACAAGGCCTGACGGCAGCAATTCCAGGAAAGCTGCATAGCGGTTTTCCGTCCGGAATTGCGCAGAGACAATATATTGGAAGCGGTCGGCTGCTCGAAGCTGAACCGCACCAGCCGAGGAAAGCAGGAGGCATACGGGTCCAGATCGCGAAGCTGCCGGCAACCCGCCGGCGCCAAGAAGTCCCCGGAGGGACCAGGCTCGCGAGCGCAATCCGGACGAAGAGTTTCAACCGTGGCACGGAACTGTTCCGGGCCGCGACGGTCAGGGTTTGCCCATCGGCGGCCGGGCCAAGGCAAAAGAGAGAGGGTTCATCATGCTGATCTCCCAGATCCTCGACGACGCCGAGACGATCCGCGTCGTCGCCCGCAACGGCGGCAAGACGCGGATCATCAACGGCGCCCGCAGCGTCTATTCGCTGGCGATGGAGGCGGCGCGCACCGGCACCGGCCTCGTGGCGCTGATCGAGCGCAAGGGTTTCGGCGAAACCATCGATCTCGATGCCGTTTACAAGAAAGGACGGCTGGTCTCGCCGATCAACCATCCGGATCCGGCGCACCTGCATCTCACAGGCACCGGCCTGACGCATTTGGGCTCCGCCGCGACGCGCGATTCCATGCACAGGAAGCTCAGCGCCGACGGTGAGGAGCAACTCACCGATTCCATGAAGATGTTCCGCATGGGGCTGGAAGGGGGCAAGCCTCCAAAGGGCCAGGTCGGCGTGCAGCCGGAGTGGTTCTACAAGGGCAACGGCACGATGGCAGTGGCGCCGGGCGCGGCGCTAATGTCGCCCGCTTTCGCGCAGGACGCCGGCGAGGAGCCGGAGATAGCCGGCATCTACGTCATCGGCGACGACGGCGCGCCGTTCCGTGTCGGCTTCACCCTGTCGAACGAGTTCTCAGACCATGTGACGGAGCGGGTGAACTACCTGTTCCTCGCCCACTCCAAGCTGCGCAACGCCTCGTTCGGGCCAGAGATCCTGATCGGCGACCTGCCGGCCGACATCAGGGGCTCCTCGCGCATCTGGCGCGACGGCAAGCTGCTTTGGGAAAAGCCGTTCCTGTCGGGCGAGGCGAACATGTCGCATACCATCGCCAATCTCGAGCATCACCACTTCAAATACTCGGCCTTCCGCCAGCCGGGCGACGTGCATGTCCACATGTTCGGCACGGCGACGCTCTCCTTCGCCGACGGCGTCAAGACCGAGGCGGGCGACACTTTCGAGATCGAGGCGAAGGATTTCGGCCTGCCGCTGCGCAACCCGCTCGAGATCGAGAAGCCGGTGAAGGTGGCGGTCAAGGCGCTTTGAGCGCATTCTCCTTCTCCCCTTGTGGGAGAAGGTGGCCTCGCGAAGCGAGGTCGGATGAGGGGTGCTCCAGCTTGGCAAAGACGGGTGATCCGTCACCTACCCCTCATCCGTCTCGGCGCTGCGCACCGATCCACCTTCTCCCACAAGGGGAGAAGGCGGAGGGCGCACAACCTCAATAGATATCGAAGTCGAAATACTTCGCCTGGATCTTCTTGTAGGTGCCGTCGGCGACGATGGCGTCTATTGCCGCGTTGAGCTTGTCGCGAAGTGCAGTGTCGTCCAGGCGCACGGCGATGCCGGCTTCGGTCTCGGTGCCCTTGACGTCACCGACCAGCTTGCAGCAGCCGTCGCTCGCCTTCTTCAGCCAGTCCACCAGCACGAACTTGTCCGAAATGACGGCGTCGAGCCGGCCGTTCTGGAGATCGGTAATCGCCTCCTCCTGGGTCGGATAGAGCTTGGCCTCGGCGCCGGCCTTACCATAAACGTCCTGGGCGAAGTCGGCCTGAGTGGTCGAGGCCTGGGCGCCCACCGTCTTGCCGGCGAGCGCGGCCGGTTCGGTCGAGGTGAGTTCGCTGTCCTTCGGCGCGACCAGCGCAAGCGGCGTCGTATAGTATTTGTGGGTGAAGGCGACCTGCTTCTTGCGCTCCTCGGTGATGCTCATCGAAGCGATAATGGCGTCGAATTTCTTGGCCTGGAGGGCCGGAATGATGCCGTCCCAGTCCTGGGTGACGATCTCGCATTCGACCTTCATCTGCGCGCACAGCGCGTTGGCGATGTCGATGTCGAAGCCCTCGACCTTGCCGTCCGGCGTGATGGTGTTGAACGGCGGATAGGCGCCCTCGGTGCCGATCTTGATCTTTTCCGCGGCCTGCGCCGACAGGGCGCCGGCGCCGAGCGCCAGCATGGCGGCAGCGGCCGCCGACAGGATCCATCTCGAAATCCGCATTGTCTTCTTCCCCTTCATTTCCGTCACCTTGACGGGCTGGGCACAGCCAAGCATGCCGCGTGGGGCCGGGCAAGCGGAGTCTAACGATGACGATGGATCAGCGCGCGGCGCGGAAATGCTTGGAGAGCTTCAGGCCCTGCGCCTGGTAGTTCGAGCCGAGATCGGTGCCGTAAAGCGCCTGTGGCCGCTTCAGCATGTGTTCGTAAACCAGACGGCCGACGATCTGGCCGTGGTCGAGGATGAACGGCACCTCGTGGCTGCGCACTTCGAGCACCGCCCGGCTGCCGGTGCCGCCGGCCGCCGAATGGCCGAAGCCCGGATCGAAGAAGCCGGCATAGTGGACGCGGAATTCGCCGACCAGCGGATCGAAGGGCGTCATCTCGGCGGCGTAGAGCGGCGGCACATGCACCGCCTCGCGGCTGACCAGGATGTAGAATTCGTCTGGATCGAGCACCAATTCTCCGGCGCCGCTCTTGTAGAGCGGCTCCCAGAAATCGACGACGTCCTGCGCGGCCCGCTTGTCGACATCGACGAGGCCGGTATGGTGCTTGCCGCGATAGCCGACCAGCCCGTCCTTGTCGCCGTCGAGATCGATCGAGAGCGCGATGCCACCGCCGGAAATGTTGGGCGGCTCGGTGGCGACCAGCATCTCGCCATGGTGGAGCTCGCGCAACTCGCTCTCCGACAGCAGCGCATTGCCGGTGCGGAAACGGATTTGCGACAGCCGGGATCCGGCACGCACCACGATCGGGAAGGTGCGCGGGCTGACCTCGAGGTAGAGCGGCCCGGCATAGCCGGCAGCGATCTTGTCGAACTCGTGACCGCGGTCGGTCATCACCCGGGTGAAGATGTCGAGCCGCCCGGTCGAGCTTTTCGGATTGGCCGAGGCAGAGACATTCGCCGGCAATGCCAGGCTCTCCAGCAGCGGCACGATGTAGACGCAGCCCGTCTCCAGCACAGCGCCGTCAGCGAGATTGATCTCGTGCAGCTTCAGCCGGTCGAGCTTGTCGGCCACCAGATGATCGGGGCCGGGCAGGAAGGAGGCGCGCACGCGGAAAGCCTTGTCGCCCAGCCTGAGGTCGAGGCTGGCCGGCTGGACCTGGTCGGCATCGAGGGCGCGCGGCGACTTCAGCGCGCCGGACTGGAACAGCGCGGAAATGTCCTGATCGGGAAGAATGCCTGTCTGCCGCAAAGCTGGCTCCGCTCCAAGGCCGCTGGTACAAACCTCTTAATGAAGCCGGCAATTGACGCAAGCGCGGTGCGGGTCTAAAGGGTCGTTATCCCGTGGTGATTTGGCCGGTCGGCTTGCAGCCACGTTAAACAAGTCGCTAAAGGACCGTCGGGCCGCAAGGCCGTATGGACCGGTTGCGACTTTTCGCGGCCGGTTTTTTTGTATCTGGAAGTAGAGCGATGACCAAGAAGCGTGACTGGAAGCCTCAGACGGCACTCGTGCATGGCGGAACGCTGCGTTCCGGCTTCGGCGAGACAGCCGAGGCGATGTACCTCACCCAAGGCTATGTCTATGAGACGGCGCAGGCGGCGGAGGCCCGCTTCAAGGGCGAGGAACCAGGCTTCATCTATTCGCGCTACGCCAACCCGACGGTCGACATGTTCGAAAAACGCATGTGCGCGCTGGAAGGTGCGGAGGACGCGCGCGCGACCTCCTCCGGCATGGCCGCGGTGACGGCGGCACTACTGTGCAGCGCCAGGGCCGGCGACCATATCGTGGCGGCGCGCGCGCTGTTCGGCTCCTGCCGCTGGGTGGTCGAGACGCTGGCGCCGAAATACGGCATC
The DNA here is from genome assembly GCF_003952505.1 of Mesorhizobium sp. M4B.F.Ca.ET.058.02.1.1. Taxonomy (NCBI): domain Bacteria; kingdom Pseudomonadati; phylum Pseudomonadota; class Alphaproteobacteria; order Hyphomicrobiales; family Phyllobacteriaceae; genus Mesorhizobium; species Mesorhizobium sp. M4B.F.Ca.ET.058.02.1.1. Next base: position 3,254,669 of record NZ_CP034450.1, read on the forward strand.
GAGGCGACGCTGGTCGACGGCACCGACATCGCCAACTGGGAAAAGGCGGTGAAGCCCAACACCAAGCTGTTCTTCCTGGAAAGCCCGACCAACCCGACGCTGGAAGTGGTCGATATCGCCGCCGTCGCGGCACTCGCCAATTCGATCGGCGCCAGACTGATCGTCGACAATGTCTTCGCCACGCCCCTGCAGCAGAAGCCCTTGCAGCTCGGTGCCCATATTGTGGTCTATTCGGCGACCAAGCACATCGACGGCCAGGGGCGCTGCCTCGGTGGCGTCATCCTGTCGGACAAGAAGTGGATCGACGAGAACCTGCACGACTATTTCCGCCATACCGGCCCCAGCCTGTCGCCGTTCAACGCCTGGACGCTGCTGAAGGGCCTGGAGACGCTGCCGCTGCGGGTGCGCCAGCAGACCGAAAGCGCCGGCAAGATCGCCGACTTCCTCGCCGAACGGCCGGAGATCGCCCGCGTCATCTATCCGGGCCGGGCCGACCACCCGCAGGCCGAGATCGTCAGGAAGCAGATGTCGGGCGGCTCGACGCTGATCTGCCTCGACGTCAAGGGCGGCAAGCAGGCGGCCTTCGCCTTCCAGAACGCCCTCGACATCGTGCTGATCTCCAATAATCTCGGCGACGCCAAGAGCCTGATCACCCACCCGGCGACGACCACGCACAAGAACCTCAGCGACGAAGCGCGCGCCGAGCTCGGCATCGGCCCGGGCACGCTCCGGCTCTCGGTCGGCCTGGAGGACACGGACGACCTGCTCGCCGATGTCGAGCAGGCACTGAAGGCGGCGAAATAGGGGACCTGGGCGAAGGCCCCGGTCAGGCACTCGAGGGCGTCTCTTCCAGTTCGGCCACCTTGGTGCCGATGGTCATGGCGTTGCCGCGCCAGTCGACGGCGCCGCCCAGCCAACCGCGCGCCCATATCGCCGGCAGCATCGCGTCGCGCGCGATCATGGCGGCGACGATGCGCGGCGACAGGTACCAGCCCTTGGCCGAGGCGAGCGCGCATTCCGGCAGATAGGCGAGCGCCAGCACGCAAAGCGCCGTGGCCGGCAGGCTGATGCCCGCGTGAGCCGCCGCAAACAGCGCCAGCAGCAGCGGCAGCGCCGCGCCGGTCATGATCTCCGGCGCGAAGAACAGCGGGAAGGTGACGCGGCGCAGCCGCGCCCAGCGCGCCTGGCGCGACCAGATCTCGCCGAGCCGGCGCTCGCCCAGCGGCTGTTCGAAGGGCGAGGCAACGAGATGGACGCGAAGGCCGAGCCCGTTGACCAGCTTGGTCGCCGCGGCGTCCTCGGCGATCTCGGCGGCAAGCGCGCGGATGCCGCCATTGGCGTCGAGCATGGGCTTGTTCCACAGCATGCTCTTGCCCTGGGCAAAGCCGAGGCCAAGCGCCTCGCCGGCATATTGCCAGCGCGCCTGCAGCGTGTTGAGGAAGGCGCATTCGACCTCCGCCCAGAAGCCGTCCGGCCGCGAGCCGATCGGCGTCGAGCAGACGAGGCCACTGTCCGACCGCCAGGCTGCCATCAGATGCTGAATATAGTCGTGCCGCATCAGCACGTTGGAATCGGCGAGGATCACCCAGTGATGGCGCGCCGCCTCCCAGCCCTTGACGCAATTGTTGAGCTTCGGATTGGCGCTGACGCGGTCGTCGCCGACCAGCAGCCGGCACCTTGGGAAACCGGGCAATCGCCCGGTTTATCAGCTTGGCCACCGGATCGTCGGCATGGGCGACGCAGAAGATCAGTTCGTAACGCGGCCAGTCGAGCGTGAAAGCGCGCTGGAGCGTCTCCTCGGTGAACGGCTCGACGCCGCGCGCGGGAATGACGATCGAGACCGGCGCCGTCCTGCCGGCGGGCGGCGCCGCGCCGCGCGGGGGTTTCAGCCTCAAAGCCGCGAGCAGGATGCTGGTGAGATTGGCGAGGAGCAAGGCTATCGAAAGCAGGGCGGCGGCTATGGCGATCAGTTCCATCGAGGTCTGGTCACTCCGGAAAAGCCGGCTGGGAATGGCCGTCTTGAACAGGTCGACAGAGCGATGAGTCGCCCGGCACGGTCTGCGCACACCATCATTGTCGTGTGTCACTTAAATGACATTGTTTGCCGGCACGTGCGCATAAGGACGGAAGGGATGGGCATCACGCATCGTTGACCTGATCGCGGAGCGAGCCGAAAGTTCCCGAACTGTTTGGAGCAGCTCATGTATCGCGCCGTCACGCGCAAGATCGAAGTGCAGGTCAGGCCGTTCTATCTGGAGGATCGCTCCGATCCGTCGGAGAATCGCTATGTCTGGGGCTATCACGTGACCATCGACAACCAGTCGGACGAGTTCGTGCAGTTGCTGTCGCGCTATTGGCATATCACCGACGGCAGCGGCCGTGTCGAGGAGGTGCGCGGCGCCGGCGTCGTTGGCGACCAGCCCGAGCTCAATCCCGGCGACAGTTACCAGTACACCTCCGGCTGCCCGCTTTCGACGCCGTCGGGCATCATGGTCGGCCACTACACGATGCGCAACAAGCAGGGCGAGACGTTCGACGTCGCTATACCTGCTTTCTCGCTCGACCTGCCGGGCACGCGACGGACGGTGAACTAGTGGCCGCCTACCCCCTTGGCGCCGGCACACCGGCGTGCGAGCGTCAAAGCAACTTTGCTTCCCATTGATCAAGGGAGGCTGCCATGCGCCAGGCAGCGACTTGATGCACAAAATTGAAACAGGGCTGTTTCTGGGCCGGCTGCCGTTCGCCAGCGTTGGACAAGGACCGGAAAGGCTTCTCATCATCAACGGCGGTCAGGGGTTCATGATGAAACCCTGTCCATCCAGACTGGAAAAGGACGCCAGACAGCTCATCCATATCCTTCCACCCGGCACGAGCTTTGTGCTGATTGGCTACGATCCCGCTCCCAAAGCCGATCTATCGCTCGAGGGCATGGCCAGAGACATCGCGGAGATCATCGACGCTGACTTCAAGAAGCCAGCGAAGTTGATGGGTATTTCCTATGGCGGCGTTGTCGCAACGCAGGTGACCGCACGCTATCCAGACCTGGTAGGCAGGCTGGTCCTCGCTGGCGAGTGCGCATGGCTTTTCGGCCGATGGAAAAGAGCGGCTCAAGAGACAGATCCAATTCGCAAAAGCCGAACAATTTCACGCGCTTTTGGAGGAATTCACAACGGCGTTTCGGCGGCCGTGGCTGAACCTTCTTTTGCGTTTTCGACTGAGGTTCGAAGGACGCAGCCTGATTGCCCGGATGGGAGCGCCAAGGACGATTGGGCGCTATCTCGAGGCAATGCTCGACAACGATGTGGCCTACGAAGGCCTCCGCGATATCTCGGCGAGGACCTTGATCCTCGGCGGTGAAAGGGACCAGTTTTTCGGCGGGATGATGGAAGCCACCGCGAGTGCAATCAGCGGAGCGAAGCTCACACTGCTCGCGGGAGAAACCCATATGGCTCCAGTCGAACGAGCGTCAGAGGTCCGCAGGCACCTCGAAGAATTTATTAGAAGCTGAAATCGGTGCGGCGGCCAAGCGCAGTCAAAAAGGACGCCCGACAATGCAGGCTATGTATCCTCTCCCCCGGTGGGAGAGAGGATAGATTGCGGTGCGGCTTGTCAGAAGGCGAGCCTACTGCGCGGCGAACTCCGTCGGATCGAAGTCGTACTGCGTCGAGCAGAACTCGCAGGCGACGTGGATGCCGCCATCCTCGGTGCTGTCCTTGATCTCCTCGGCGGAGAAGCCCGCGAGGATGCCGCGGATCTTCTCGCGCGAGCACGAGCACTGGTCGGCAACCGGCACGCCGCCGAACACGCGTACGCCGTGCTCGTGAAACAGCCGGTAGAGCAGCCGCTCGGCGCCGACCGTCGGATCGATCAGCTCGGTCGGCTCGATGGTGCCGAGCAGCGCCAGCAACTCCTGCCAGGAGTTGTCGGCCGGATCATGCACCGCCTCGCGCGGATCGCCATCGCCGCCGGAAATGTCCGGCACGCGCATGCGTTCCGGCGCCTTCGGCAGGAATTGCGCCAGAAGACCGCCGGCGCGCCACTGCTCACGGGCGCCTCGGGGACCGGGCGTCACCAGCTTGGCCACCGACAGCCTGATGTCGGTGGGGATCTGCTCCGACTGGCGGAAATAGGTGCGCGCGGCCTCTTCCAGCGAGGAGCCGTCGAGCTGGACGATGCCCTGATAGCGCTGCGTGTGGACGCCTTGGTCGATGGTCAGCGCCAGCACGCCGTTGCCGAGCAGCGTCTGCTGCGAGACCTCGCCGGCGGCGGTCAGCACCTGCAGCCGATCGGCATCGAAGCGCGCATAGCCGCGCAGCGCATGCGGGGTGGAGAAATCCGCCACCAGCATATCGACCGGCCCGTCGGTTCGGGTCTGCAGGATGAACTTGCCTTCGAACTTGAGCGAAGTGCCGAGCAGCACCGTCAGCACGCAGGCTTCCGCCAGCAGGCGGGCGACCGGTTCCGGATAATCGTGGCGGGCAAGAATGGCGTCGAGCATCGGCCCGAGCTGCACGGTGCGGCCACGCACGTCGAGCGGGGCGACCTCGAACGGCACGACATGGTCGTCGCCGGCATAGCCGAATTCGCCGAGTTGCGGGTGATGTTTAGTCACTTGACGGGTTTCCAACATGACAAAGCTCCGGGGCGCGGCCATACCGCCCATCTGGGGGCATGCGTCCAAACGCGCTCGATTTGCGTGATGCGCCGCAGATAGGCATCACACCTCCGGAGATCAAGCTCCCAGACACCAGGCCAAAACCGCCTTCTGGGCGTGCAGCCGGTTCTCGGCCTCGTCGAACACCACCGAATGCGGTCCGTCGATGACCTCGTCGGTCACCTCCTCGCCGCGATGCGCCGGCAGGCAGTGCATGAACAGCGCGTCCGGCTTCGCCTTCGCCATCAGCGCCGCATTGACCTGGTAAGGCAGGAAAACGTTGTGGCCGCGCGCGCGATGCTCCTGGCCCATCGACACCCAGCAGTCGGTGACGATGCAGTCTGCCTGGTGGACAGCTTCCTCGGCCGAGCGGGTGAAATTCAGCTTGCCGCCATTGGCCTTCGACCAGTCGATGTGCTTCTCATCCGGCTCGCTGCCTTCCGGCACAGCGACGTTGAGGTTGAAACGAAACCGCGCCGAGGCCTCGAGCAGCGAATGCAGCACATTGTTGCCGTCGCCGGTCCAGGCGAAGGTCTTGCCGGCCACCGGACCGCGATGCTCCTCGAAGGTCATGATGTCGGCCATCAGCTGGCAGGGATGGGTGTCGTCGGTCAGCCCGTTGATAACCGGAACGGTGGCGTTCTCGGTCAGCTCCAGCAGCCGCTCATGCGAGGTGGTGCGGATCATGATAGCGTCGACATAGCGCGACAGCACCTTGGCCGTGTCGGCGATGGTCTCGGAACGGCCGAGCTGCATCTCGGTGCCGGTCAGCATGATGGTCTCGCCGCCAAGCTGGCGCATGCCGACGTCGAAGGACACGCGCGTGCGGGTCGAGGGCTTGTCGAAGATCATCGCCAGCACCTTGCCCTCGAGCGGCTTGGTGCGCTCGCCGGCCTTGAGCCTGGCCTTTCGCACCACCGCGTCGTCAAGCATGAAGCGCAGATCGCCTTCGGAAACGGCGGAGAGGTCGGTGAAATGGCGAACGGACATCGGCAATGGTTCCGGAATTACTTCGCGGCGGCCGCGGCGATGGCGTCCGCCAGGCCCCGGGCGCCGGCGCGGATGCGGTCGAGCGCCTCGCCGATCTCGGCGTCGGTGACGGTGAGCGGCGGCAGCAGGCGAATGACGTTGTCGCCGGCCAGGACCGCGAGCAGATGCTGGTCGCGCAGCGCCATGTTGACCTTGGTGTTGGGCATCACGCATTTGAGGCCGAGCATCAGGCCGGTTCCCCTGATACCTTCAAGGACCTCGGGAAACTCGTCGGCCACGCCGGCCAGTCCCTGCTTCAGGAGCAGTGCCTTGCGCTGGACATCCTCGAGGAAACCTTCCTCCAGCACCACGTCGAGCACGGCGTTGCCAACCGCCATCGCCAGCGGATTGCCGCCGAAGGTGGTGCCGTGCACGCCGGCGGTCATGCCGACCGCAGCCTCGTCGGTGGCGAGGCACGCACCCAGCGGGAAGCCGGCGCCGATGCCCTTGGCAATCGCCATCAGATCCGGGGTGACGGCGGACCATTCATGCGCAAACAGCTTGCCGGTGCGGCCAATGCCGCACTGGACCTCGTCGAAGATCAGAAGCAGGCCATGCTGGTCGCAAAGCTGCCGCAACCGCTTCAGCGACTGCGTCGGCACCGGGCGGATGCCGCCCTCGCCCTGGACCGGCTCGATCAAGATGGCGGCCGTCTCCGGCGTGATCGCCTTCTCAGCCGCGTCGATGTCGTCGAAACCGACCTGGTCGAAGCCTTCGACCTTTGGGCCGAAGCCTTCCAGATATTTATACTGGCCGCCGGCGGCGATCGTCGCCAGCGTGCGGCCGTGGAAGGCGCCTTCGAAGGTGACGATGCGGAAACGCTCGGGATGTCCCTTGACGAAATGGTAGCGCCGCGCCGTCTTGATGGCACATTCCAGCGCCTCGGCGCCCGAATTGGTGAAGAACACCTTGTCGGCAAAGGTCGCCTCGACGAGCCGTTCGCCGAGCCGGCGCTGCTCCGGAATCTCGTAGAGGTTGGAGACATGCCAGAGCTTCGCCGCCTGCTCGGTGAGCGCTGCAACCAGATGCGGATGGCTGTGGCCAAGTGAATTGACGGCGATGCCGCCGGCGAAATCGAGATATCGCTCGCCCTTGTCGGTGACCAGCCAGGTCCCCTCCCCGTGGTCGAAGGCCAGGGGTGCGCGAGCAAAGGTCTCGTAAAGCGCCGAACCGCTCATTATATGCGTCTCCGGAACCGGAAAATCAAAAAAGCCGCCAAAGCGGCGGCCTTTGCGGCTTATCGTGTTTTTCGGCCATGAAGTCAACGAAAACGTCGCGCATAGGCGCGCGGCATGCCCCTGACGAGACGCCGGTTCATAAGCGGCCGGCAAGTTGGGGAAAACCGGAAAAACCGATTCGTGTTGCCCCGGGGACTCTTGTCACCGAGTCAGCGCATGAGGTATTTGTAGTTGAGAAATAACTAGATTTCGTGCGGCGGACCTAATCACCCGATATATGTGGTGTTGTCTGCCCGGCGGGAGCCGGGACGGGAAGGGATTCCGATCGCCGCACGCCTCAGCAGGAGCGCGGTCTCATGAACTGGACTGACGAGCGGGTAGAACTTCTCAGGAAACTGTGGTCGGAAGGGCTGAGCGCCAGCCAGATTGCGGCACAGCTGGGAGGCGTCAGCCGCAACGCGGTCATCGGCAAGGTGCATCGCCTGAAGCTGTCGGGCCGCGGCCGCGCGACGGCCAGCCCGGCTCGCCAGAAGAAAACCGTGCAGGGATCGTCCATCCAGAAATCGGTATCGCGCGCCGCGACCGCCACGCGCCATGTCACCACCTCGATCGGCGCGACCGCGCTCCAGGCTCAGTTCGACGCCGAGCCTGTGGCGCGCCACTATATCCGCCCGGTGGAAAACGTCGTCGTACCGATCTCGCGGCATCTGCAGCTGGTCGAGCTGACCGAGCGCACCTGCAAATGGCCGAATGGCGACCCGCTGTCGGAAGACTTCAACTTCTGCGGCAACGACGCCGCCGAGACCGGCCCGTACTGCAAATACCACTCTCGCGTCGCGTTCCAGCCGGCGGCGGAGCGGCGCAGAAGCCGCTGAGCAATAGCGAATAGCGAATAGCGAATAGCGAATAGGAACGGCTTGGCTTCTTGTGACAGGGAGCAAGCCATTTTTGGTGTTCTCTATTCGCTACTTTCTATTCGCTGTTCGCTCTCCCTTCACAGCCATCCATTCTTCCTGAACCGCCAGTACAGGAACGAGCAGATCAGCGCGATCGCAACCAGCACGGTCGGGTAGCCATACTCCATGTGCAGTTCCGGCATGTCGTTGAAATTCATGCCGTAGATGCCGGCGAAGGCCGTCGGCACCGCCAGGATGGCGGCCCAGGAGGCGAGTTTTTTCGAGATCGCGGTTTCCTGACTCTGGCCGACCAGAAGACTGGCTTCGAACGCGAAAGCCAGCACCTCGCGCAGGCTGTCGATCTTTTCCTGGACCGTGCGGATATGGTCGGTCACGTCGCGGAACAGCGGGTGCATCGAAGCATTGATCTGCGGCAGGTCGGCGCTGGTCAGCCGGCGGCAGACCTCGACCAGCGGCAGAGCCGCGTTGCGCAGCCGCAGGAGATCGCGGCGCAGCATATAGAGCCGCTCGATGTCGGAGCCGGTCATCGGCCTGAGCAGGACCTTGTCCTCGATCGCCTCGACCTCGTCCTCGATCTGCTCCAGAACCGGCATGTAGTTGTCGACGATGAAGTCGAGAATGGCATAGAGGACGAAGTCCTCGCCCTTGGCGAGCGAATGCGGGCAGGTTTCCCAATGCTGACGGACCGCGGCATAGGATGTCGACGGTCCATGCCTGACGCTGACGATGTAGCCGGCGCCGACGAACAAATGCGTCTCGCCGAAGGTGACGCGGCCGTCGATCAGCTGGGCGGTGCGCGCGACGATGAACAGGGCATCGCCATATTGCTCGATCTTCGGCCGCTGGTGCGGATGCTCGGCATCCTCGATCGCCAGATCGTGCAGATGGAATTGCGCCTGTACGCGCAGCAAAAGATTGCGGTCCGGCTCCAGAAGTCCGATCCAGACGACATGGTCAGGCTTCTTGGCCCAGTCACCGGCCTCCTCGATCGGAATGTCGGCGATGCGGCGGCCGGCCGTATAGACGCTTGACGCGATGATGCCGGACGTCGGCGGCGGGGCCGGAGTGAGGTTCCGAACGTTTTCCATAACAAACTCCTGAGGCACGGCCACTGATCAGGATTCAGGAACGTTCGCGGGAGCTTAGCCTAAATTAGCACGGCGTTCGAGAGGCCATCGTTCACTTCACCGGCAGCGTGCCGGGAACAGCGATCTTGTCCGTCTTGTCACCCTTCGGCCGCTCGGCCGGCATCTGGTCGCCGGTGACGATGTAGTAGATGGTCTCGGCGATGTTGGTGGCGTGGTCACCGATGCGCTCGATGTTCTTGGCGCAGAACAAAAGATGCGTGCAGGGCGTGATGTTGCGCGGATCTTCCATCATGTAGGTCAAAAGCTCGCGAAACAGCGAGGTATACATGGCGTCGATCTGGTCGTCGCGATCGCGCACGAAGCCGATCTTTTCCACCGAGCGCGAGGCGTAGACGTCGAGCACTTCCTTCAGCTGCGTCAGCGCCAGGTCGGCCAGGGCCTCGAGGCCCCGGTACAGGCTGGTCGGCTGGCGTCCGTCGATGACGGCCGCCACCCGCTTGGCGACGTTCTTGCCGAGGTCGCCGACGCGCTCGATGTCGGCGGAGATGCGGATCGCGCCGACGATCTCGCGCAGGTCCGTCGCCATTGGCTGGCGTCTGGCGATGATGACGATCGCCTTGTCGTCGATCTCGCGCTGCCCTTCGTCGAGGGCCTGATCGTCCCGGATGACCTTCTGGGCGAGGCCGGGATCGGCATTGACCAAGGCGGTGATCGCCTGCTCGACCATGCGCTCGGCATGGCCGCCCATCGCAGCGATGCGCTTCGACAGGTATTTCAGCTCTTCGTCATAGGCACTGATGATATGCACGGACTGCATGAACGAATGCCTTCCCGGGGTCTTTTTGACCGAGTCGCTTCCTCAATCTCCCGCTGATACGCCAGCCGGATGACAGAAAGAAGAAACAGCCAGTTAGCAAATAGTACTGACTCAGCGCGCTGGCAAATGGACCGAGAACGCCGCGCCTTTGCCGACTTCCGACTTGATCGACAGCCTGGCATTGTGGCGCGTCAGTATGTGCTTGACGATCGACAGGCCAAGGCCGGTGCCCTTCTGGGTGCGGCTGCTTTCGACGTCGACGCGGTAGAAGCGCTCGGTGATGCGCGGAATGTGTTCTTCGGGGATGCCCGGGCCGTAGTCCCTGATGGTGACGTCGATGCCCGGCTCGGGGCCGGTCCCGTCGCGGGCGATCGACACCGTGACACGCCCGCCCGACTGGCCGTACTTGCAGGCGTTTTCCAGGAGGTTCTCGAAGACCTGGAAAAGCTCGTCACGGTCGCCCGGCACGTCTAGCGGCCCGTCGACGAAGTCGCGCTCGATGACGACGCTGTTCTCACGCGCAAGAGGCGCCAGCGAGTCGATGACGCTGTCGATGGTCTGGCGAAGATCGACCTCGGTTCCCGGCTTCAGGTAGGGCTTCATCTCCAGCCGCGACAGCGACAGGAGATCGTCGATCAGGCGGGCCATGCGGCCGGTCTGGTTCTGCATGATCTGCAGGAACTGGTCGCGCGCCGCCGGATCGCCGCGGGCCGGCCCGCGCAGCGTCTCGATGAAGCCCGAGATCGAGGCAAGCGGCGTGCGCAACTCATGGCTGGCATTGGCGATGAAATCGGCGCGCATCCTGTCGATCCGGCGCGCCTCGCTCTGGTCCTTGAACACCAGCACATAGAGGTCGGTGGCATGGCCGACAGAGGATGCGCTGACACGATAGGCCCGTTCGACCGGCAGCTTCTCGGTGTAGTCGACCATGTCGGATGCGACGGTCCCCGACAGGACGCTGTCCAGCAAGGCCTGCATTTCGGGGGCGCGGAATTTCAGCGACAGCGACATGCCCGGCGCAAGGCCGCCAAAGGCGGCGAAAGCGGCGGCGTTGGCGTGGACGATGGTGGCGGTGCGGTCGAAGATGATCAGCGGATCGGCGACAGCGGCCGCAAGGTATTCGCCAGAAAGCCGCTGCAAGCCGCCTGCTTCCATTGCCGCTGCGTCCTCAGTTGACCGGCGCGGGGCGCCCGACGGCAACAGCGCCGCCGCCACCAGCAGGGCAATCGCCGCCACGAGCACATAGGCCGAAATGCCGGCAAGGCCATAGACGGCGAAAACCGCGACGATGCCGGCGGCAAGCAGCCAGCGACTCCCCCACAGCCGGACGGCCACCGGTTGCGCCGTGCCCTTCTGCTCCGCGTTCAGCTCAGCCATTCGCGCGCTCGCGCCCCATGCCTCTTCCCCGTCGCCGGTCGCGAAAACTTCCGCTGGACCGGCCTGGAGTGCTACAGCGTCATTTGCGCATCCAAACCGGGGCGCGGCGCCGTTGAGGCTCCCAATAGCATGAGTCCGCAAGCTGGAAAGGTTCGTCTCGATGAAAAAAGCCAAGGCAAGTCCCGCCCCGGCACCGGGTCCGCTGAAAATCACGGTCGACGGCAAGGAGCGGGAGTTCGACATCGAGAATCCGGTGCTTCCCGACTGGATCGAGGACAACAAGCTGACCGCCGGCGGCTATCCCTACGACAAGAAGATGAAGAGCGAGGAATATGACGCGACGCTCGAGCAGCTGCAGATCGAGCTGGTCAAGGCGCAGGCCTGGCTGCAGGCGACCGGCAAGCGGGTGATGGCGCTGTTCGAGGGCCGTGACGCCGCCGGCAAGGGCGGCACGATCTTCGTGCTGCGCCAGTACATGAACCCGCGCACCGCGCGCAATGTGGCGCTGACAAAGCCGACGCCGACCGAGCTCGGACAGTGGTATTACCAGCGCTATGTCGCCCATTTCCCGACATCGGGTGAATTCGTGACCTTCGACCGTTCTTGGTACAACCGCGGCGGGGTCGAGCCGGTGATGGGCTTCTGCACGCCCGAGCAGCACGAGAAATTCCTCGGCGAGACGCCGCATTTCGAGCGGATGATCTGCAACGAAGGCATCCACTTCTTCAAATTCTGGCTGAACATCGGCCGTGAAACCCAGCTCGAACGTTTCCACGACCGCCGCTGGAGCCCGCTGAAGAACTGGAAGTTCTCGCCGATCGACGTCGCAGGCATCAACAAATGGGACGACTACACGAAGGCGCGCGACCTCATGGTCGAACGCACGCACAAGGAGTTCGCGCCCTGGATCGTCGTGCGGGCCAACGACAAGCGACGGGCGCGGCTGGCTGTGATCAGGCGCATCCTGTCGTCGCTGCCCTATGACGGGCGCGACCTCGAAATCGTCGGCAAGGAAGACAAGAAGATCATCGGCGAAGGGCCATCATTCCTGGAGAAGTAGGTCCCATTTCGCCGACGATACGGGGCTGGCGGTCCTAGAGCCGGATGATTTCAGGTCGAATCGACCTGAAATCTGAATCCGGCTCTAAATCAAAGAGATAGAGCATGATGTCGTCCGAAAACCGCGTCACACTTTTCGGCATCATGCTCTAGGCCGCCAGCCGGGCGATGCGCTGCAGCCGCTTCAGGGTGGTGTCGTCCTGCAGCGCCTGCTGGAACAGCGATATCTCCTGGTCGATGCGGTCGCAGAGCGCGTTGGTGTCGCCCTTGAGCAGGCCGCGCGTCTGCAGGAGGGCTGCGACCGGCTTCTTGGCAAGCTGCCTTGCCCTGAGAAGGGCCGCGTCCTCGGCGCTGCCGTCGGCGACGATCTCGCCGACCAGCCCGAGCGCCTTGGCATCCTCGGCATGAAGGGTGTCGCCCAGGCAGAAGAAGCGGAAGGCGCCGGCATAGCCGAGCTTCTGCGGCGCCAGGATGCTGGTTGCCGCGTCCGGCACCAGGCCGAAATCGACAAACGGCACCCGGAACGTGCTTGCGCTCGAGGCGATGACCATGTCGCAGTGGAACAGGATGGTGCAGCCGACACCGACGGCATCGCCGTCGACGCAGGCGAGCACCGGTTTCGGAAAGGTGGCCAGCGTGCGGAACATGTCGGTGACGGCAGCGATCAGCTCTCGATGCTTGGTGGCGTCGAGGAACTCGGAGAAATCGCCGCCAAGGCAGAAGCAGCCTGCCAGGCCGCGCAGCACGACGACGCGCACGTCATCGTTGACGGCGGCTTCGTGGAAGGTCCTGGCCAGGCTGGCATAGGCGCGCCTGTCCAGGACCGGCCGGCCATCATGCGAGGAAACGGTGACGACCAGCGTGTGGCCGCGTAATTCTGGTTGCGGGTGGATACTCATAACAAACTCCAATCACGATGCCTGCCGCAGGCCGAGCCTGTCGGGATAGCCCCTTGCCAGCACAGGGGCGAAATGATTGCGGCGCGCGCGCACCACGTCCAATGTGTGTTCGGTGAAGGTGAGCAGCGTGGCCACGACTTGTTGATTGCCGTAGGTACGCTGGTAGCCAAGCGGGGTCGCCAGGAAATGCAGTTGCAGCGCGCGCAGGACCCACATCGGCTCAAACTCGATGATGACCTGGTTGACGTTGCGCTTGAGTCCCCATTCGACGAAGCCGGCGATCAGCTCGGTGCCGACCGTCGACACGCCGCGCTTGCCATCACGGAAGCCCGGCGCCACGGCATAGCGCGTCAGCTCCCAGATGCGAGGCCCCGAGGGCGGCGTGCCTTCATAGAGATCCTGCAGCACCTCGGTCAGGAGATGGGCCCGGGTCGTCGGCAACATCCGCTGATAGCCGGCAAGCTCGCCGTTGCGGATGACGAGCTGGTGCACCGCCTCGTCATGGTCGAACTGGTCGATCTCGAGGCCGTCGGGGCGTTCGAGATCGGTCCAGCCCATCTCCTCGACGAAGATCTTGTAGCGCAACCGGTGGACGGCTTCCCAAAGGTCGGGGCGCTCCATCAATTCCTGGGTTGTTAGGGAAAAAAGCATTAGCCGTCTCCTGTGTCCAAAAAGGAAGATACGGCCGGGCATTCCCGAAAAAATTACGCGATCGCGTAGGCAAGAATTTCTAGGCCGGCACGGCCGACCTAGCTAATATAGCCGCGCCTAATCGCTTCCGCGACGGCTTGCACCCTGTTGACGGCACCGAGTTTGCTTTTGGCGTTAAGAAGGTGTTTCTCGGAAGTGTGTTCCGAGATGCCTAGAATTTGAGATATTTCCCATTCGGACTTGCCGACGGCGGCCCATTGCAGGCATTCGCGTTCGCGCGGAGTCAATTCAATATGATCGATGGTCTTGGCGGCCATGGTGTGAATTTGCATGGCGCGGCCGATCGCATAGGTCGCCACCAGCGACACGATTCCGAACTCCGACTCGGACAATTCAACGGCCTCGCCGCCCAGCGACACCATGACGATCTGGCCGTCGAGCGTGATCAGCGGAAAAGCCAGGCCGTCGCGCAGCTTGAATTCCCTGGCGTCGCCCATCACCTCGCCGCTGCTCTTGTCGATGCGGATGCCTTCCGAAGCCTCCCGCCACTGGAACGGCGCCTGAAGCTGCTTCATGTGACTGACGACGGGATCGTGATCGACGTAGTTGCGCGCCACATAGCGCTCCAGCCACTCGCCCGGCCAGTCGCAGAGCAGGACGTGGTCTTTCTGCTGGCCGCGCGGCGTGCCCGGATGCGGAACCGTTCCAGCCATCAACGCCGTCAGGCCGAAGTTCGACGTGACGCCAAGCAGCCTTTCACAAACCGCGGCCGCCGTGTTGGCGTGCTGCAGCTGATCGATGTATTCCAGTGTGCGATCAAAATGACCCATCGCAACATCTACCCCATGTTGCCTTCCGCATCAGAGATCGATGGTAGATGCCTGACCCGCGCTTCGCCATCAACCCCGGATTGCAAAGCTGCGCCGCTTTCGTGACCGGCTGATTGCCCCCTTTCAGCCGGCACCGCGGAGCTATTTGCAAACTCCCTAAACCATACGCTTAAATTCACAGGTTGAAATCAAAAACCATTGTGCCGGCGTGATTTTCGTACGAAAAGCCCAAAGACATGACTGGGCGGAGTCTTCTTGTGACATTGCGGCGGATAGTTATCGCCCTGTCGATGCTGGTGGCGGCGCAGTCTTTTGCCGGCATGACATTTGCCGCCGAGCCGCAGGTGCCGGTGCTCTGGGACGCCAAGGAGCGGCTGCCGAAGCCGGACCTCTCGGCGCTGCCGCGCCTCAGATTCCTCACCACCACCGATTTCCCGCCGTTCAACTTCCTGGATGGCGGCGGCAGGCTGTCCGGTTTCCATGTCGACCTGGCACGGGCGATCTGCGCCGAGCTCGGCATCGCCGAGAAGTGCCAGATCCAGGCGCTGCCCTGGGGCGAGCTCGACGAGGCGCTGCAGAAGGGCGAAGGCGAGGCGATCATCGCCGGCATCGCCGCGACAGCTGAAACGCGGTCCAAATACGCCTTCTCGCGATCGTACCTGCAGTTTCCGGCGCGCTTCATCATGCCGAAGGCGAAGGCCTTTACCGAACCGATCCTCGACAAGCTACGCAGCAAGCGCGTCGGCGTCGTTGCCGGCTCGGCGCATGAAAAGATGCTGCGCGACTATTTCGGCACCGTCCAGGTCGTCCCCTTCGACACGCCGGAAACGCTCTACGGGGACCTCAAGGCCGGCAAGATCGATGCCGCCTTCGGCGACGGCATGCGCTTTGCCTTTTGGCTAGGCGGCACCGACGCGGCCGGCTGCTGCCGCTTCGCCGGCGGGCCGTACCTGGCGCCCGAATATCTGGGCTCGGGCATGGCGATCGCCACGAGGGCCGGCGATCCGGCGCTGGCGGCGGCCATGGACTATGCACTGCAGGAGATTTCGGTGAAGGGCACCTTCGCCGAATTCTATCTGCGCTATTTTCCGGTCAGCTTCTTCTGAGGACTGCAGCACGGCCAGGGTTTGCTGAGATTCAGGTCAGGACGAGCCGAAGTGGTGGGTTCCGAGAATCGGAGCGGACTAAAAGTACGTGAGCACCGGAAGCGCAGGAAACCGCCATTTGCAGGCCGGCCTCACCTGAATATCAACAAAGCCTAGGTGAGTGTGCGCAGGCGCGCCTTGGCCGCGCGGGCGATGGCCGCGACAGTCAGCGTGTCGAGATCGAGCTTGAGGCGGATGAGCTGCAGCACTCGCACCTCCTCCATGCGCATTTCGAGATCAACGGCGGCGACCTCGAAAGCGGCGGCATAGGCGGTGTCGCGCAGCCGCTCCGGCAGCGCCCCTGCAACGAGTTCGAGCACGCCTTCCAGCCCGTCCTCGTCGTGCAAAGCCTTCTGGCAGGCCTGGGCAACCGCCACCAGCCTGTCCTGGTTGAAATCCACAAACACCGGCCATGAACGGACGACGTCGCCGATGCGTGCAAGCTCGACATCGGTCATGTCGCGGTCGGAAGCCGAAGTGATGACCATGAGGTAGATCAGGGCTTCGTGTGGCGTCAAAGGCATTCAAAACTCCATGATGATAGGCCCGAAGGTAGGGTCGCCACGTGGGCGCCGCAAGGAAAACCACCGCAAATCGTTGACGCTCCGGCTAGTGACGCCTAGAGACCGGTTGAAAACCTACTTGCCGCGAAGGCCGGCACATGACGTGGAAGCAGTGATATGACGGGATCAAACACCATCGATCTCAATCCCGAGATGCTGGCGGCGGCTGCCGAAAGCAAGGCCTGGCCGTTCGAGGAAGCCAAAAAGATCATCGCGCGCTACAAGGACGCCGACTTTCCCGAGACGGTGCTGTTCGAAACCGGCTACGGCCCGTCCGGCCTGCCGCATATCGGCACGTTCGGCGAGGTGGCGCGCACGACCATGGTGCGGCATGCCTTCCGGGTGCTGACCGAAGACAAGGTCAAGACCAAGCTGCTCTGCTTCTCCGACGACATGGACGGCATGCGCAAGATCCCCGACAACGTGCCGGATCGCGACGCGCTGGGGCCATACCTGCACATGCCGCTTACGTCGGTGCCCAACCCGTTCGGGGGCGACTATGCCAGCTTCGCCGACCACAACAACGCAATGCTGTGCCGCTTCCTCGACACGTTCGGCTTCGACTACGAGTTCGCCAGCGCGACGCAGTACTACAAGTCAGGCCGCTTCGACGAGGTGCTGCTGCGCGCCGCCGAGCGCTATGACGAGATCATGGCGGTGATGCTGCCGACGCTGGGCGAAGAGCGCCAGGCGACCTATAGCCCGTTCCTGCCGATCTCGCCGAAGAGCGGCCGCGTGCTCTATGTGCCGATGAAGCATGTCGACGCAAAAGCCGGCACCGTCACCTTCGATGACGAAGGCACCGAGACCACGCTCTCGATCAGGGGCGGCAAGGTCAAGCTGCAGTGGAAGCCGGATTTCGGCATGCGCTGGGCCGCGCTCGGCGTCGATTTCGAGATGTTCGGCAAGGATCACCAGACCAATGCGGTGATCTACGACCGCATCTGCAACATCCTCGGCGGACGCGCGCCGGAGCATTTCGTCTACGAGTTGTTCCTCGACGAGAACGGCCAGAAGATCTCGAAGTCGAAGGGCAACGGACTGACCATCGACGAATGGCTGACTTATGCTCCGACCGAGAGCCTCGGGCTATACATGTACCAGCGGCCGCGGCAGGCCAAGAAGCTCTATTTCGACGTCATCCCGAAGGCAGTCGACGAATATTACAGCTTCCTCGGCGCCTACTCCCGGCAGGACTGGAAGGAGCGGCTCGGTAATCCGGTCTGGCACATGCATGACGGCAACCCGCCGGCCATCGACCTGCCGGTGCCGTTCGCGCTGCTGCTCAACCTGGTCAGCGCCTCGAACGCGCATGACAAGGCAGTGCTGTGGGGCTTCATCTCTCGACACGCGCCGGGCGTGACGCCGGCGACGCATCCTGAGCTTGATCGGTTGACGGGCTACGCGATCCGCTACTTCGACGATTTCGTGAAACCGACCAAGGTTTTCCGCGCCGCCGACGAGGTAGAGCGCGATGCACTGGCGAAGCTTTCCGACGCGCTCGGCGCGCTGCCGCAGGGCGCCGACGGCGAGGCGATCCAGAACGCGGCGCTCAACGTGGCGCGCCGGATCGAGCGCTATCAGGATCATTCCAAGCAGAGTCCCGAAGGCGGGCCGGGTGTTTCCGTCGCCTTCTTCCAGATGATCTACCAGGTGCTGATCGGGCAGGAGCGCGGACCGCGTTTCGGCTCCTTCGCCGCGCTCTACGGCATCGCCGAGACGCGGGCGCTCATTGAGCGGGCGCTGGCTGGTCAGCTAGCGGCGTAAGGACGCCATCTTCCGCCGGCAAGATCGAATCTGGCGCGGCGGGCGCGGGAGCCGTCGCTTCCGGCAGCGACGGCAGGCCGCCAAGGTTCGGGGCGTGCCCGAAAATGCCTTTCTTCTCCGAGCGTGCCTTGTCGCCGGCCTCGACAAAGGGGCCACCCGTGGCGGCGCGCGCCCAGCCGCTCTCGACCAGCCACTGGCCAATATCCTGATTACCGACACGGCATTCGGCGGAGATGAGGTCGCGGCCGCCGCCTTCCGGCGGCACGATGCAGGCTATCGCCCGGCCGCGCAGGAAGGCGCGGAATGCCGTCCTGGCGCGCGCGCCGCAGGCCCAGGATTTGCCGTCGACGCTGCAGGTCTCGTCCTGCCTCACGATGTCGACGCCGGAAATCGCGACCGAATAGCCCTTCGCCTCGATCAGCCCGGCGGCGGCGGCCACCGGCTGGAACAGCTTGGTCCCGTTCCAGTCGCCGGGCATTTTCCACCTGGGCGGCTTGGGCGGGCCTGCCAGCGCCAGGTCGCTCAGCGGCGCGCGCGGCTCGACACGCTCAAGCTCCCCGGAAGGGAGTTGAGGTGGCGCCACGACCTCGGGATCGATCGTCCTGGAATGGGCGGGAGGTTTCACCGGCTGCGGTGGCGGAAGGGCTGCCGTGGCCGGCGCTTCGGGCGGCATGTCGGCGCCCTGCTCGGCGGTGGTTTCGGCCACCGGATCAATGCGGTCCAGCGTGACGATGCTTTCACCGCCGTTCAGCGCGCGGCCTCCGGTGACGACGAGCGACGCCATCGCTGGTACAGCCGCAACAGCCACGGCAAGACGGAGCAGCCGCACTTACTGGCTTGCCCAGACGATACGCGCCACCCATTCGATGTCGCGCATCGGGATGTCCCGATCAGGATGATCAGGATTGAGGGAGACCAGCACGATCGACTTCACGGTCTGGCGAGCCAGCACCTTGGCCATCACCTCACCGGCAACGGTCTTGACGACGACGCGGTCGCCCTTGCGGGTGGCAGCGCCCGGCTCGACGATCAGCACGTCGCCGTTGCGGTAGAGCGGCAGCATGGAATCGCCCTGCACCTGCAGCGCATAGGAGCTTGCTGTCGCCCTGGCCGGCAATTCAACCAGATCCCAGCCCTGCCCCGCCGGATAGCCGGCATCGTCGAAGAAACCTCCGGCGCCGGCCTGGGCAAAGCCGAGCAGCGGCACGGCTGACCTGCGTGCCTGCGACGCCGGGATCGAGCCATCACCTTCCACCAGCCCGGTGAACTCCTCCAGCGAGGCGCCGGTGGCCTCGATGATCTTGGCCAGCGATTCGGTCGACGGCCAGCGTGGCCGCCCGTCCGAGGACAGGCGCTTCGACTTGTTGAAGGCGGTGGAGTCGAGACCGGCGCGCCTTGCCAGACCTGACGCCGACAGCGAATAACGCTCGGCGAGTGCGTCGATGGCGGCCCAGACACGGTCGTGCGAGAGCAATCGAGCTCTCCTTCAAAACAGGAAAAAATGCCTCTTCCTGTCTACCGCGCAACCGCCCCAATGTCCACCGAGGAAGTGCGCGGGATCGCCAACGATCACGCCTTCTTGGCAAGTTCCCGCAAATTCCGGTGCGACGCCATGAATGCCTGCTCGGCCTCGGTCGGGGGGCGCGGCTGAGCAGAACGGCCAAGTGCGATGACCACCTCGCCAATGTCGAGAAAGCGGCGGCCGCGGCGGTCGTAGACACCGCCGGTGGTCATGATTTGCGCGGCCGTTTCGCCACTATCGAGGACGAAGCGGTGCCTGCCGATGACCGAGGTGCCTTCCCAGGTCTCGATCGAGGACACCACCTCGAAGCGCCGCCACAGCCGGATCTCGCGCACATAGGCCACCTGCAGCCCGCCGATCATCGGCGCCCAGCCGTTCCTGCGCGCCAGCGCGATGAGGCCGGCGCGCAGGAAGATGTCGATGCGGCCGAGATCGGCCAGCATCATGTAGCGGGCGTTGTTGAGATGGTTGTTGAAATCGATGTCGGTCGGCAGGCATCGAAAGACCAGCCGGCTTTCACCGCCGACGAGGTACGGGCCACGGCTTCGCGCCGTGGCCATCATGCGCGCCATGCGCGCCCAGACATACATCGGCGTCGGCCGTCAGGCTGCCTGCTTGATCTCGCCCTTCTGGTAAGGGTCGAAACGCTGGTAGAAGGTCTCGCCCTTCTCCGCCATGTCGAGCAGCAGCTTCGGCGCCTTGAACTCGGCGCCGTACTTCTTCTGCAGGGCCTTGGCGATCTTGACGAACTGCTTGGCGCCAATACCGTCGATGTAGGACAGCGCGCCGCCGGTGAAGGGGGCGAAGCCGAAGGCGAGGATCGAGCCGACATCGGCCTCGCGCGGATCGGTGACGATGCCTTCCTCCATCACGCGAACCGCCTCGAGGGCGATGGTGACCAGCAGGCGCTGCTTCAGTTCCTCATAGTCGACCTTCTCCGGCTTGAGCTGTGGATAGAGGTCCTTGAGGCCAGGCCACAGCTTCTTCTTCGCCGGCTTGGCCGGATAGTCGTAAAAGCCCTTGCCGTTCTTGCGGCCGAAGCGGCCATGCGTGTCGACCATGGTGTTGATCAGCGCCATCTGCTTCGGATCGACGGCCTTCTCGCCGAGATCCCTGATCGTCTGCTTCATGATCTTCTGGGCAAGGTCGATCGCCGTCTCGTCGGTCAGCGCCAGCGGACCGACCGGCATGCCGGCCGCCTTGGCGGCGTTCTCGATCATCGGTGCCGGGACACCCTCGATCAGCATCTTGTAGGCTTCCGACATGTAGCGCAGGACGCAGCGGTTGACGTAGAAGCCGCGCGTGTCGTTGACGACGATCGGCGTCTTCTTGATGGCGCGGACGAAATCGATGGCGGTCGCCAGCGCCTTGTCGCCGGTCTTCTTGCCGAGGATGATCTCGACCAGCATCATTTTGTCGACCGGCGAGAAGAAGTGGATGCCGACAAAATTCTTCGGTCGCGCCGAATTCTTCGCCAGCGAGGTGATCGGGATGGTCGAGGTGTTGGAGGCGAAGATCGCCGACGACTTCAGCACCGCTTCCGCCTTTTCGGTGGCGCTCTTCTTGACGGCGGAATCCTCGAACACGGCCTCGACCACCAGATCGCAGCCGGCGAGGTCGGCATAGTCGGCCGTCGGCGTGATCAGCGACAAGAGCCTGTCCTTGTCCTCGGGCTTGGCGCGGCCCTTCTTGACCTGATCAGAGATCAGGCTGTCGGAATGCGCCTTGCCCTTTTCGGCCGACTCCATGTCGCGGTCGAGCAGCACGACGGGAATGCCGGCCTTGGCCGTGACATAGGCGATGCCGGCGCCCATGAAGCCGGCGCCGAGGATGCCAATTTTCTTGAACTTGGTGTCCGGCACGCCGGCCGGGCGACGCGCGCCCTTGTTCAGTTCCTGCAGCGAGACGAACAGCGAGCGGATCATCGCTGCCGCTTCCCTGGTCTGCATGATCTCGGTGAAGTAGCGCTGCTCGATCTTGAGCGCCGTGTCGAAGGGTACCAGGAGTCCCTCATAGACGCATTTCAGGATCGCCCCCGCGGCCGGATAGTTGCCGTAGGTCTCACGACGCAGGATGGCGATGGCCGGCGGCCAGAGGTTGGCGCCCGCCGCCGAATAGACCGGGCCACCGGGCAGCTTGAAGCCCTTCTCGTCCCAAGGCGCCACCGGCTTCAGGCCATTCTTGATCATCGCCTTGGCGGTCTCGACCAGCTTCGAAGGCTCGGCGATCTCGTGGATCAGGCCCATTGCCTTGGCCTTCTGCGGCGTGAGAGTCTGGCCGGTGGTCAGCATCTGCAGCGCCTGCTGCGGGTCGGTCAGCCGCGGCACGCGCTGGGTGCCGCCGGCACCCGGGAAGATGCCGATCTTCACTTCCGGAAGCGCCATCTTCACCTTGTCGGAATCGGCAGCGACGCGGCCGTGGCAGGCGAGCGACATCTCGAAGGCGCCGCCCATGCAGGTGCCGTTGATCGCCGACACCCACGGCTTGCCGGAAGTCTCGATCTTGCGGAACAGGCCGGTCATGACGCCCGCATTGTCGAACAGGGCTTTGGTCGCCTTGCCCAAATCCTTCGCCTTGTCGGCGGCGAAGGCGCCCAGCATCTTCTGCAGCAAGGTGATGTCGGCACCGCCGGAGAAAGTATCCTTGCCGGAGGTGATGACCGCGCCCTTGATGGCCGCGTCGCCGGCGACATGGTCGACGATGGCGTTAAGCTCCCGCATCACCTCTTCGGTGAAGACGTTCATCGATCGATCCGGCATGTTCCAGGTGACCAGCGCAATGCCGTCGGCGTCGACGTCGAGGGTGAAATTGGTGTAGCTCATCTTCTCTCTCCCCGTCAGACGCGTTCGATGATGGTGGCGGTGCCCATGCCGGCGCCGATGCAGAGCGTGACCAGGGCGGTGTTCAGGTCACGGCGCTCGAGCTCGTCGAGCACGGTGCCGAAGATCATGGCGCCGGTGGCACCGAGCGGATGGCCCATGGCGATCGCGCCGCCGTTGACATTGATCTTGTCGTGCGGGATCTCGAAGGCCTGCATGTAGCGCAGCACCACCGAGGCGAAGGCCTCGTTGAGCTCGAACAGGTCGATGTCCGACAGCTTCATCTTGGCACGCTGCAAGAGCTTTTCGGTGACGTCGACCGGGCCGGTCAGCATCAGCACCGGCTCGGAGCCGATGTTGGCGAAGGCGCGGATGCGGGCGCGCGGCTTGATGCCCATCGCCTTGCCGGCCTTCTTGGAGCCGAGCAGGACGGCAGCGGCGCCATCGACGATGCCGGACGAGTTGCCGGCATGGTGGACGTGGTTGACCTCTTCGACTTCAGGGTGCTTTTGCACGGCAACCGCATCGAAGCCGCCCATTTCGCCGGGCATGACGAAGGACGGGTTGAGCGAGGCCAGCGATTGCATGTCGGTCGCCGGTCGCATGTGCTCGTCATGGTCGAGGATGGTCAGCCCATTCTGGTCCTTGATCGGGATCACCGAATTCTTGAAGCGGCCCTCGGACCAGGACTTGGCGGCGCGCTTCTGGCTCTCGACGGCATAGGCGTCGACATCGTCGCGGCTGAAGCCATACTTGGTGGCGATCAGGTCGGCCGAAATGCCTTGCGGCACGAACCAGCCGGGCAGGCCGACGGATGGGTCCATGAACCAGGCGCCGCCCGACATGCCCATGCCGACGCGCGACATCGATTCGACGCCGCCGGCGATGACGATGTCGTCGGCACCCTGCGCGATCTTGGCGGCGCCGAAATTGATGGCGTCGAGACCGGAAGCGCAAAAGCGCGAGATCTGCATGCCGGGCGCCTTGGTGTCGTAGCCGGCCTCGAAGGCGGCGGCGCGCGGAATTACCGAGCCCGCCTCGCCGACCGGGTCGACGCAGCCGAAGATGATGTCGTCGACAGTGCCGGTGTCGAGGCCGTTGCGGTCGCGCAGCGCCTCGAGCGTTTTGGCGGCGAGCCGCACCGCCGGCACCTCGTGCAGCGAGCCATCCTTCTTGCCTCTGCCGCGCGGCGTGCGCACGGCGTCATAGACGTAAGCTTCGGCCATTTTCCTGCTCCTTGGGTTTGCCGGTCGCCGCGCTCAGAGAGAGCGCCCGATCAGCAATTTCATGATCTCGTTGGTGCCGCCGTAGATGCGCTGGACGCGAGCGTCGCGGTACATGCGGGCGATCGGGTATTCATTCATGTAGCCATAGCCGCCGTGCAATTGAAGGCATTCGTCGACCACCTTGCCCTGCAGGTCGCTAAGCCAGTATTTGGCCATCGAGGCGGTGACCGGATCGAGGCCGCCATCGATGTGGCGGGCGACGCAGTCATTGTAGAAGACGCGGCCGATCGTGGCCTCGGTCTTCAGCTCGGCCAGCTTGAACTGGGTGTTCTGGAAATCGATGACCGCCTTGCCGAAGGCCTTGCGCTCCTTGACGTAGTCGATGGTCAAGGCCAGCGCGCGCTCGATCATGGCGATCGCGCCGGTACCGATCTGCAGCCGCTCCTGCGGCAGTTGCTGCATCAGCTGGACGAAGCCCTTGCCTTCCTCATGGCCGAGCAGGTTCGAGGTCGGCACGCGCACGTCGTTGAAAAACAGTTCGGAGGTATCGTTGGCCTTCAGGCCGATCTTGTCGAGGTTGCGGCCGCGCTGAAAACCTTCGACCTCGTCGGTCTCGACGACGATCAGCGAAGTGCCCTTGGCGCCCTTTTCCGGGTCGGTCTTGGTGACGACGATGATCAGGCTGGCGAGCTGGCCATTGGTGATGAAGGTCTTGGAGCCGCTGATCTTGTAGTGGTTGCCGTCCTTCTCGGCGCGCGTCTTGACGCCTTGCAGGTCGGAGCCGGCGCCGGGCTCGGTCATGGCGATGGCGCCGATCAGCTCGCCGGTCGCGAGCTTGGGCAGCCACCTCTTCTTCTGCTCCTCGGAGCCGTAATGGAGGATGTAGGGGGCGACGATCGAATTGTGCAGACCGATGCCGAAGCCGTCGACGCCGACATGGCCGATCGCCTCGATGATGGCGCTCTCATGCGCGAAGGTGCCGCCCGAGCCGCCATATTCCTCCGGCATCGAGGCGCAGAGCAGGCCGGCCGCGCCTGCCTTCAGCCAGCTCTCGCGGTCGACCATCTCGTTCTTCTCGAACTCGTCATAGCGCGGCGCGATCTCTTCAGACATGAAGCGCGACGCCATGTCGTAGAGCATTGCGACCTCGTCCGCCGCCCAGGCGGGTTTTGGCAAGCCAAGAATTTCGGCTGGATTTGTCATGCCATTTCCTCCGTGGCGCTGGCGTCCCCCTCCCCCTTGAGGGGAGGGTGGCCGCGAAGCGGTCGGGAGGGGTCGCCGGCGACACGCTCGGCCTCACCTTTGACAAACTGCGCAACATGCCAGGCGCTATTGATAACATCCGGCTCGTCGATCCTAAGCACGACGTAGCCAAGCGACTGCAAATAAGCGTCGCGGTTCAAATCATGACGCTTGCCAGCCTCGGTTTCATGCAGGTCGCCGTCGACCTCCACAATGAGTTTGACCGACGGGCAGACGAAATCGACAATGTACGGGCCGATCGGCGATTGCCGCCTGAACTTCAAACCGTCAGCCGTCAGCTCCCGCAATTCGTACCATAGCAAAGACTCCGCCTTCGTCGCATGGAGACGAAGCGAGCGTGCCTTCTGCCGCATTTCGAAACTCACCCGCGTCCGCGGCATTGCGATAGTCCTCCTCCCAGTGCGCATCCGTCAGAATTGGCGTCGAGCTCGTCGCGGGCGACCCCTCCCGACCCTTAGGGCCACCCTCCCCTCAAGGGGGAGGGGGACGCCGAGCATTTCTAGAACGCTTCCGCCGGCAGCGCCATTAGCGCGTCCGCGCCACTGGAAATGCGGGCAAGCCGCGTCGCCGTCTCCGGCATGATCCGCTCCATGAAGAAGCGCGCCGTCACCAGCTTGTTGTCATAGAAGGCCGAGGAGCCGTTGGCGCCATCGGCGAGCTTCGCGCCGGCGGCCTTCGCCATCTGCGCCCACATGTAGCCCAACGCCACCAGGCCGAAGAGGTGCATGTAGTCGGTCGAGGCGGCGCCCGCATTGTCGGGCTTGGCCATGGCGTTCTGCAGCAGCCACATGGTCGCCGCCTGCAGGTCGTTGAGGCCCTTCTTCAGCGCCTTGGTGAAGGGCGCCAACTTCTCGTCGGCACGGTTCTCCTCGCAGAACTCGCCGACCTCCTTGAAGAAAGCCTGTACGCCGCGGCCACCGTTCTGCGCCAGCTTGCGGCCGACCAGGTCGAGCGCCTGGATGCCGTTGGCGCCCTCATAGATCATGGCGATGCGGGCATCGCGCACGAACTGGCTCATGCCGTGCTCTTCGATATAGCCATGGCCGCCGAACACCTGCTGCGCCATCACCGCGTGGTCGAAGCCCTTGTCGGTGAGCACGCCCTTGACCACGGGCGTCAGCAGGCCGGTGTAGTCGTCGGCCGCCCGGCGATCGTTGTCGTCACCGGCGCGGTGCGCGACGTCCGACTTGATCGCGGTCCACAGCGCCAGCGCGCGGCCGGCCTCGTTATACGCCTTCATGGTCATCAGCGAGCGGCGGATGTCGGGATGGACGATGATTGGATCGGCCTTCTTGTCCGGCGCCTTGGCACCCGACAGCGACCGGCCCTGCAAGCGGTCCTTGGCGTAGGAGACGGCGTTCTGGTAGGCGATCTCCGACAGCGACAGCCCCTGCAGGCCGACGCCGAGGCGGGCCTCGTTCATCATCGTGAACATTGCCTTCAGGCCGCCATTGGCCTCGCCGAGCAGCGTGCCTTCGGCCTCGTCATAATTCATGACGCAGGTCGAATTGCCGTGGATGCCCATCTTCTCCTCGATCGAGCCGCAAGAGACGGCGTTTCTTTCACCTGGCTTGCCCGAGGCGTCGAGCTTGAGCTTCGGCACAATGAACAGCGAGATGCCCTTGACGCCTTCCGGCGCACCCTCGATGCGGGCCAGCACCAGGTGGACGATGTTGTCCGCCATGTCGTGCTCGCCGGCGGAGATGAATATCTTCTGACCGGAAATCTTGTAGGTGCCATTGCCGTTCGACACGGCCTTGGTGCGCAGCAGGCCAAGATCCGTGCCGCAATGCGGCTCGGTGAGGTTCATGGTGCCGGTCCATGCGCCCTCGACCAGCTTCGGCAGCCAGGTCGCCTTCTGCTCGTCGGTGCCGTGGGTGATGATGGCGGCGATCGCGCCTTGCGTCAGGCCCGGATACATCATCAGCGACATGTTGGCCGAGACCATATATTCGGAAACCGCCGTGTGGACCGTGTAGGGCAGGCCCTGGCCGCCGAACTCGGCAGGCGCGGCGAGCCCCATCCAACCGCCCTCGCGATACTGGTCGAAAGCCTCCTTGAAGCCCTTGGGCGTCGTCACCGAGCCGTCATCATGGCGCACGCAGCCTTCCATGTCGCCGACACGGTTGAGCGGATGCATGACGTTCTCAGCGAGCTTGGCGCCCTCGGCGAGGATCGCCTCGAGGACGTCGGGCGTCGCGTCGGAGAAGCCGGGAAGATTGGAATAGCGCTGATAGCCCAACACGTCGTTGAGCACGAACAGCGTGTCCTGGATCGGCGCCCTGTAGATCGTCATGCCTTCCTCCACCCTTGCGGTCTGGCCCTGCCAGCAAGTTCTCGATCAAAGCGCAGATCGGAGGCTGAGCCAATGTCGACGCCCCGATAGCAAAAATTGACGTTTGCGTAAACGTCAATCTTGTCGCAGACGCAAAATTTTCGTGAGCTGACGCATGGCCGCCAAAAGAAAAGAGCCGCGCGGCACAGGCCGCGCGGCTCCTCGTCCGAGACTTTCCGCCGGAAGCCGGCGCACAGGATCAGCCGGCTGCGCTGGCCTGTGGCGGCGCGGCGCGTTGGGCAAGCATCTGGCGCACCGCCGTCATCGAGGCGCTCAACTCGTTGATGGCGTCGTCGATCAGCGCCCGCTGCTTCTGCAGGCGAGCGAGCTGCTTCTCGGACTTGTCGAGCGCCAGCCGCAGCTGCTTGGTGTTGGAGCCGGTCGGATCGTAGAGATCCATCATCTGCTTGACGTCGCGCAGCGAGAACCCGACCTTGCGGCCCAGCAGGATCAGCTTCAGCCGGGCCTTGTCGCGGCGCGTGTAGAGACGGGTCGAACCGTCGCGCTTCGGGTTGAGCAGGCCCTTGTCCTCATAGAAACGTAGCGTGCGCAACGTCACGCCATATTTCTTGGCCATTTCGCCGATGCGGACAAGTTCCTCGCCGGTTTCAGTCGATATGTCATTGGTGTTGGCCGCGGCTTCGCCGGCCGAAACAAGCTTCATGGTCACTGGCTTTCCCCGTCTGGTGGCGCCGCGGTCCCGGACCTTGCGTCGCCTGAGTGGAAGCGGGGGCGTGCTTCCAGTCGTGGTTTCAACGAAAAATCGCAAAAGGGGGATCTGCACACCTCTTACGTTTACGTCAATTCTATACCGAGTGCCGGCTCATGACGCAAGGGTGTTCTAGGCTAAGAAACGTTATGCCGCACCCGTTGGCGCACGAGCGGGATGCCCGGAACGATTTTTGCGGCGGCGACCGCAGTGGAAAGGATCATGCGCAAGTTCTTAAGCTTGGTTAACGCGTTGTTTACCACGTTGGGTGAAATGTGCGCATGTCGGTCACCCGTGTTTATCCTGTAGCGAATTTTTCACGGTTTTCGAAGCGCGGGCGAAAAGCCCGGGAGGCTAGCCCTCCGCCGCGGCAGAACCGCACGGTCGCCTTCGTCCCGGCGAGACTTTGGGGAATCCGGTCACGAGCCGGCAATTCTGAACACGGGCGCATCGATGAACAGCAAGCGGTCCTATCTCGATACACTCAATGCCGGCAGGCAGCGCAGGCCGCACACCACGCTCGAGCAGTTGAACCGCTCCCTGGAAACGCTGGAGCAGCGGCTGGAGCGGACGCGCGAGGATACGGCCGAGCGCCTCGACCCTCGCCGCCAGCCGGAACCGCGCTACGCCAGCGCCCAGCCTTACAGCCAGCCGCCGCGCTGGTACGAGGATCCGCAGCCGACGCCGCGACCAAAGACGCCGGCGCCGGCCGCGCCCGCGTTCGAGCAGAACTATCAGGCGATCGCCCGCGACATCGACCGCGTGCGCGGCCAGGAGGACAGCGTCGCCGTGGTCGGCAAGATCGCCGGCGAGCTGCGCGGCCTGCGCGAGGAATTGCGCCACCAGATGACCGCCGGCCTCAAGCGCGAGTTCGACGCGCTGCGCAACGACATCGAGCGCGCCTTCCAGGCGAATGGCCAGGCGGACAAGGGCAGCGCCGAGCTCGGCCTCGAATTCGAGCGGCTGTCCGGCGCCATCCAGACGCTGGCTGAGAAGAGCGACGACAGGAGCGTCAACCTGCTCAGGCTCGAGATGGAGCAGGTCAAGGGCGCGCTGGACACGCTGGCGCGCGAGGAAAGCGTGCGGGCGGTCGATCGCCGATGGGACGACTTCGACCGCCGCTGGAGCGCCTTCGAGGACCGTGTCGACGCCGACCAGCGCAAGCGCTCCGACAATCCAGGCCTTTCGGCGTTGACCGACCGCCTCGAGCAGATCAGCAATGCCGTCAACAACCTGCCGGAATCGCTGTCGCTGCGCTCACTGGAGGAAAAGGTCCGCACGCTTGCCGGTGCCGTCGACCAGTTCGCCAGCCAGCAGAGCAATCGAGGCAGCGACACGTTCGGCATGATCGACGAGCGGCTGGACGAGATCTCCCGCGCCATCGTCGCCTCGACCGTTGCCGCGCAGGCCAATGCCTTCGACCCGGAACCCTTCGAGCGCATCGAGAAGCGGATCGCCTCGCTGGCGCAGCAGATCGAGGAAGTGACCCAGGCCCAGCCCGGTCGAGAGGTTATGGACCGGCTCAACCTTCTGTCGAGCCGCGTCGACGAGCTGGCCGGCCGCGCCAACCTGCCGGAGCAGGCCATGGAACGGCTCGGCAGGCAGATCGCGCTGATCGCCGACAAAATCGACCACGCGCCAGCCATGCCCGATGCCGATTATATCTTCCAGGGACTTGAACAGCGCTTCGACGCGCTGTCGGGGATGATGGAACGCCGGCAGGGTGATGCGATCGAACAGGGCAACATGCTGTTTCGCGATCTCGAGCGGCGGCTGGACGAGGTTGCCGACAGGCTCGACCAGCGCATGCCGCAGGCCGACAGCGCCGGCATCATGGATGCCATCGACGCCCGCTTCACCGCGCTCGCCAAGCGCCTGGAGACGCGGGTCCCCGATCCCGCCAACGAAGCGGCGATCCGCGGCCTGGAAAGCCGGCTGGAAGACATATCAAGCCGGCTTGAAACATCGGCCGCTCAGGTCGCCGGCATCGACCCGGCGCTGATCCGCAGCCTGGAGGCGCAGGTCGCCGGGCTTTCGGCGCATCTCACCAGGCCCGGCACGCCGCTGCCGGAATTCGAGGACATCAGCCCGCGCCTCAACGAGATCGAGAAGTCGCTGGCCGGAACACGCGATACCATCCTCAGCGCGGCGCGCGAGGCGGCCGAGAGCGCGGTGCGTTCGATGGCCGATACGAGCGCCAATACAGCGGCGGTCAGCGGCCTTGCGCAGGACCTGAAGACGCTCGAAGCCCTGACGCGCCGTTCCGACGAACGCAATTCGCGCACCTTCGAGGCCATCCACGACACGCTGCTCAAGATCGTCGACCGGCTGGGTTCGCTGGAAACCAGCGAGCCTGTGGAAGCCGTCAGCGAACTCATCGACCCGCAGCCGGCGAGTAAGCGCGGGAGCCGCGGCTCCAAGATAGCGGTGCAGGATGCGCCGTCGATGGATATCGACCAGCCGCTGCCGCTGGCCGGGGACATCGCCGATCTCGACACCCGTGCCGCCGCCATCCTGCGCAACGAACCGGTTGCGCGCGACGAGCCGGCGCCACGTTCGCCGGCTGAAGCGGCGGCGGCCGCCGCCATGGCGGCGCTCGGTTCGGACACGATCGCCGAAAAGGGCGAGAAGGCCGGCAAGAAATCGATGTTCGGCGGACTGGCGCGCGCCTTCAGGGGCAAGAAGCAGGCGGATACGCCGCCGCTCGCCGGTTCGGCGCCTGAGGTCGACGCCCCAAGCGTCGACATCGACCAGCCGCTCGACCCGAAACTTGCCAACCGGCCGCTGGAGCCAGGCTCGGGCGCACCAGACCTCAGCGCCATCATGAAGCGCGTGCGCGACGAGCGTAGCCCGCCCGTCAAGCGCAGCGAGAGCGACGCGGCCAAGTCCGACTTCATCGCCGCCGCAAGGCGCGCAGCGCAAGCCGCCGCCGCCGAGGCCGACGCGCTGAAGCGCCAGTCGACGATGGGCGGGCCGGTCAAGGCGCTCAGGATCGGCGATCTGCTCAAGGCGCGGCGCAAGCCGATCCTGATGGCGGCGGCCGCGATCATGCTAGCGCTTGCCGGCCTGCAGCTTGGCAAGGCCTTCTTCTCCGATCCGGCCCCGGTTGCCAGCAACGACGCCGCGCCGATCATCGCCGCCCAGCCGGTGGAGACGGCCTCGCTCAACGCCACGGCCGAACCGAAGACCATTGCCGAGCCAAAGGCGGCTTCCGCGGCGCAGGAGACGCCGACCCGTGCCGTGCGGCAAGCGGAACCGGTCAGGGACGCGGCGCCCGCGCAGACCGCGGCCGTGCCGCCGACGGACGCCGATATGGTGAAGCAGGCGGCGCCCGCCGCCACTGAGCCGGCACCAACGCCCATGGCTTCGGCCGCGCCTGCTGCGACGGCGCCGGATGTCACCGCTGCAGCGCCCGCGGCGCCAGCAACGGACGCGGATGCCGACGCCGAGCCGATGGCCACGGCGCCGACCGCCGCGCCGACGGTGCCCGCCACCACCGGCGCGGTTCCGCCCGCCGGCGCCGCGCCTGAGGCAGCGGCGGCGACATACAACATCCCGGCTGACGCAGGTCCGCAGGCCCTGCGCGACGCGGCGGCCGGCGGTGACGCCAAGGCGCTGTTCGAGGTCGGCTCGCGCTATGCAGAATCGCGCGGCGTCAAGGAGGACATGAAGGCGGCGGCCAAGTGGTACGAGAAGGCCGCCGAGCTCGGCCTCGCGCCGGCCGAATACCGCATCGGCAATTTCTACGAGAAGGGGATCGGCGTCGCCCGCGACATCAAGAAGGCCAAGACCTACTACCAGCTCGCCGCCGAGCAGGGCAACGCCAGCGCCATGCACAATCTCGCCGTGCTGTTCGCCATGGCGGCGGACGGCGTGACCGACAATGAGTCGGCGGCACACTGGTTCCAGGCCGCGGCCGACCGCGGCGTCAAGGACAGCCAGTTCAATCTCGGCATCCTGGCGGCCAAGGGCGTCGGCATGAAGCAGAACCTGGAGGAATCCTACAAATGGTTCGCGCTCGTCGCCAAGACCGGCGACAAGGACGCTGCGTCCAAGCGCGACGAGATCGCCAATGCGTTGCGTCCGGAGCAGCTGGAGCGGGCGCGCGCCGCTACCGAGCTGTGGAAGGCAAAGCCGATCGAACAGGCAGCCAACTCCGTCGACATCCCCGAATCCTGGCAGGAGGGGACGCCGCAGACGACCGCCAGCATCGACATGAAGAAGGCGGTCAAGAACATCCAGCTGATCCTCAACAAGAACGGCTATGAAGCCGGCGGCGCCGACGGTGTG
The DNA here is from genome assembly GCF_003952505.1 of Mesorhizobium sp. M4B.F.Ca.ET.058.02.1.1. Lineage (NCBI taxonomy): Bacteria > Pseudomonadati > Pseudomonadota > Alphaproteobacteria > Hyphomicrobiales > Phyllobacteriaceae > Mesorhizobium > Mesorhizobium sp. M4B.F.Ca.ET.058.02.1.1. The sequence goes on from NZ_CP034450.1 coordinate 3,286,807, forward strand.
ATGGGCGACAAGACCAAGACCGCGATCATTGCCTTCCAGACCGACAACAAGATGAAACCGACCGGCGAGGTCGATGAACAACTGGTCAAGGCGCTGCTGGCGCGCAAATAACGGCAGAGGCGTCGCTTCCGCGATGTCCTTGCCACACATTTGCCTGTTAACTGATTGAGATGTTTTTTGTTTCGACGCGGCGGCGGGGTTTGGTCCCCGCCGCCGCGTCGGCGCAAGAAAAAATTGGCTTTTCGGTGCGAGACTGCACGCTGCGGCTGCATCGCCGACAGGCAAACTGATCGAGACTGACGGGTGGGCATCTATCTCCCGATCGCGGAAATTTCCGTCAACGTCTTCGTGCTGCTGGCCATGGGGGCGGCGGTTGGTTTCCTGTCGGGCATGTTCGGGGTAGGCGGCGGCTTCCTCATCACGCCGCTGCTGATCTTCTACAACATTCCGCCGGCCATCGCGGTCGCCACCGGCGCCAACCAGGTCATCGCCTCTTCCTTTTCCGGCGCGCTGTCGCACATGAAGCGCGGCACGCTCGACTTCAAGCTCGGCGGCGTGCTGCTCGCGGGCGGCATCGTCGGCTCGACCGGCGGTGTCTATGTGTTTGCCGTGCTGCGCCGGCTCGGCCAGTTGGATCTCTTCATTTCGCTGCTCTACGTCGCGCTGCTCGGCACCGTCGGCGGGCTGATGCTGGTCGAGAGCGTCAATGCGCTGCGCGCCACCCGCAGCGGCGCCGCACCCGTGCTGAAGAAATCCGGCCAGCACAACTGGATCCATCGGCTGCCGTTGAAGATGCGCTTCCGCGCCTCGAAGCTGTTCGTCAGCGTCATCCCGGTGCTCGGGCTCGGCGCCGGCATCGGCTTCCTGTCGTCGATCATGGGTGTCGGCGGCGGCTTCATCATGGTGCCGGCGCTGATCTATCTCCTGAAAGTGCCGACCAACGTCGTCATCGGCACCTCGCTGTTCCAGATCATCTTCACCTCGGCCTACACCACGCTGGTGCACGCCACCACCAACCAGACGGTCGATGTGATGCTCGCCTTCCTGTTGATGGCGGGCGGTGTCGCCGGCGCGCAATATGGCGCCAAGGCCGGCCAGAAGCTGCGCGGCGAGCAGCTCAGGGCATTGCTGGCGCTGCTGGTTCTGGCCGTCGCCATCCGCCTGGCGATCGATCTCTTCGTCACCCCGCCCAATCTCTATTCGCTTTCCGCAGCGGGCCTGAACTGATGGCGGGGTGGAAGGGGTTCGCGGCCGGCGCTTTGCTTCTGCTCGTCGCGGCCGCGTCGCCGACGGCGGCGCAGACTCCGCCGGTCGAAGGAATCCAGATCGGCCTGTCGACCGACGCCGTCTCGATCACCGCCGGGTTTTCCGGCGCCGACCTCACCATCTTCGGGTCGCTGGAAAACCCCGATCCGCTGGTTGCGCGCCAGGGGCGCTACGACGTCATCGTCGTGCTCGAGGGCCCGCCGCGACCGGTGGTGGTGCGGCGCAAGGACCGGGTGCTCGGCGTCTGGATCAATCTGGAGTCGGAGACGTTCGAGAATGTGCCGGTGTCCTATTCGGTGGCCACGACGCGGCCGCTGCAGGACATAACCGAACCGAACAGCTACAAGCAGCTGTCGCTCGGCTCGGCCAACCTCTACATGAAGCCCGCCGACGAGACCGACAGCCCGGCGACGATCGAGGAGTTCACCGCCGCGCTGCGAGATCGCAAGAAGGCGACCGGGCTCTACAGCGAAAATGTCGGCGGCGTGCAGTTCCTGTCGCAGAACCTGTTCCGCGCCACGGTGAGACTGGCGCCCGACGTTCCGGTCGGCACCCACAAGGCGCGCGCCTTCCTGTTCAAGAGCGGCATGTTCATCAAGGAAAGCTCGGCCCAGCTCGAAATCCGCAAATCCGGTTTCGAGCAGTCGATCTTCCGCGTCGCGCACGACTATTCCTTTCTCTACGGCGTCTTCGCGGTATCGCTCGCCATGCTGACCGGCTGGCTGGGGCGGCTGGTCTTCCGCAAGGATTGATCTCCCCGGGAAAAGAGGCTTTCCCTTTTTTCGATGATGCGATAAACCGCCGCCTCCCAAGGCAAACACGCACATTCAATTCAGCAGAACGGTCCGGCCATCCGGACGTCCGCTCCTTGCCGGCGCCGGCGATCCGCTGCGACGAACCAATGACAGGAGGCTGCTATGCAATCAGCATTCGGCGGCATCGATTTCGGCACGTCCAATTCCACCGTGGGCGTGATCCGGAACGGGCAGGCGCGACTGGTAGCGCTGGAAGGTGAACAACCTACATTGCCAAGCGCCGTCTTCTTCAACTTCGAGGACGGCCATACCTATTTCGGCCGCCGTGCTATCAGCGACTACACCGACAGCATCGAGGGGCGGCTGATGCGCTCGCTGAAGAGCGTGCTCGGCAGCTCGCTCGCTCACGAGAAGACCCGCATCAAGGCGCGCCTGATCGGCTTCACCGACATCATCGGTTTCTTCATCGCCCATCTGAAGAAGCGCCTCGAAGAGGACGCGCGCGCTCCGGTCGAGACCATCGTGCTCGGTCGGCCCGTACAATTCGTCGACGATGACGCCGAGGCCGATGCGAGGGCGGAAAGTGAGCTTGAAAAGGCGGCGCGCGCCCAGGGGTTCAAGCACATCGCCTTCCAGTTCGAGCCGATCGCGGCGGCGCTCGACTACGAGCAGAAGGTTACCCGGGAGGAACTGGCGCTGATCGTCGACATGGGCGGCGGCACGTCCGACTTCTCGGTGGTGCGGGTCTCGCCCGAGCGCGCCCGCTCGAACGATCGCAAGGGCGACATCCTGGCCAACCGCGGCATCCATATCGGCGGCACCGACTTCGACCGGCTGCTCAGCATCGCCCACATAATGCCCGAACTCGGCTATCTGACGCCGACCAAGGACGGCAAGCGCAATCTACCGGCGAGCTATTTCATCGACCTGGCGACCTGGCAGCGCATCAACCTCGTCTATACCGCCAAGGCGATGACGGACCTGAAGCAAATCCGCTTCGAGGCCGAGCGCGCCGATCTCGTCGGCCGCTTCATCCATATCGTCGAGCACCGCTACGGCCACGCGCTGGCGGGCCTGGTGGAAAGGGCCAAGATCGCGCTGACGGATCAGCCTGCCGCCGAGGTGAAAGTGTCCCTGCCCGGCGCACGCTTCGCAGCCGAGATCACGCGCGCCGGCCTCGAGGCAACGATCGGGGCCGACATCGACCGGGTGACCAAGACCGTGAGGCAGACGATTGCGGATGCCGGTGTTGACACCTCCGCCATAACTGCCGTGTTCCTGACCGGTGGTTCGACGGCGATCCCTCTCGCCAAACGCCAGATCCTCTCGCTGGTGCCGCAGGCCTCCGTCATCGAGGGCGACATGTTCGGCTCGGTCGGGCTTGGACTGGCGCTCGATGCGCGGCGGAAATTCGCCTGAAGCCCTTCTTCCCGATCAGCCCCTGTCCGCCGGCGGCAAGTCCGCCTTTCCCAAATGCGCCCGCAGCGCCGTCTGGGCGAGGCTCGGCTGGCGATCGCGGTGGGTGATGATTGCAAAGTCGCGCCTCGCCAGGGCGATCGGCACCGACCGCAAGCTGCCTTCGGCCACGGCTCTGCCGACGACGAGTTCCGAAATGATGGTGGCGCCGGCGCCCGCCTCGACCGCCTGGCGGATCGCCTCGTTGCTGGGCAGGACGAGGAATATCCTGAGGTCCGCGAATGGCACCGCCTCGCGGCGCGCGAGATCCTCCAGCGCCTCGCGCGTTCCCGAGCCGCCCTCCCTGATGATCCAGCGCAGCTCCCTGATATCGGGATGGCCCGGCGCATGTTCGGCGATCTTCGGATGCGACGGAGCGACGACCAGAAGCAGCCGATCCACATCGACCTTGGCGCGCCGCAGGATATCGGATTCGGTCCGCCCCTCGACCAGGCCGAAATCCGCCGTGCCGTCGAGGACCTGGGTTTCGACCTGGCTGGTGTTGCCGATGCTGACATTCAGCCTGACGGCGGGATAGGCCTCATGGAAGGCAGCCAGCCGGCGTGGCAGCCAGTAGCTGGCGATGGTCTGGCTGGCGGCGATCGACAGGCTGCCGGTGACAGTCTGCGAGACATCCGCCAGCACGTTGCTGGCGGCCGCGGCGCGTTCCAGAACGGCCTTGGCCTCGGGCAGGAACCGGCGTCCGGTCTGCGCCAGCTCGATGTTGCGCCCGACGCGGTCGAACAAGCGCACGCCATGCTGCTGTTCGAGCGCGCGGATGGCGGCCGAGGCGGCCGACTGCGAGATGCCCAGAAGCTCGGCCGCCTTGGTCATATGCCCGCGCTCGGCGACGGCGACGAAGATGCGCAACTGATCGAGAGTCATGCCCGCATTAAGAAGGACAGTCGATTGGAATTACAAGAGCAACTTGTTAGACAGATCGATTGCTTTGTTCTAAGTTTTTAAGCGGAGTCGGAAAAAAATCGCGGCCGAGTCGCGAGGATTAGAATTGATGGGGCGTTTCAAGTCTTTGTTCGCACATTGGACGCGCAGCCTTCGGCGGCGGGTCGCCGGCGAACGCTATCACCCTGAACAACACTACATGCGCGGTCCCGGACCCAAGACGAGAGCCAAGAACGCGGACCGTAAAAGCGCCCACCGATCATGAGCCACGGTGCGCCGCGCGGCGCAAATTCCGCCCCGTCGCAAAGGCCGCTGGCCGACACGCGCGCGCCTGACGAGGGTGACGGCGTCGACACGTCGCCCAGCGTCTCCGACCGGATCGCCAAGACAACCTGCTACATGTGCGCCTGCCGCTGCGGCATCGACGTCCACATCAAGGACGGCAAGGTGCGCTACATCAACGGCAACAAGGACCATCCGGTCAATCGCGGTGTGATCTGCGGCAAGGGCAGCGCCGGCATCATGCAGCATTACAGCCCGGCACGGCTGACGAAGCCGCTTCTGCGCAGCGGGCCGCGCGGCTCGGGCGAATTCCGCGAGATCGAATGGGAGGAAGCCTTTTCGATCGCAACGGAGCGGCTTTCCGCAATACGCCGGAGCGATCCCAAAAGGCTCGCCTTCTTCACCGGGCGCGACCAGTCGCAGTCGCTGACCGGCTGGTGGGCAAGCCAGTTCGGCACGCCGAACTTCGCCGCCCATGGCGGCTTCTGCTCGGTCAACATGGCGGCCGGCGGCCTCTACACGATCGGCGGCTCGTTCTGGGAATTCGGCGAGCCCGATTGGGACAACACGAAATACTTCATGCTGTTCGGGGTCGCCGAGGACCATGATTCCAACCCGATCAAGATCGGCCTCGGCAAACTCAAGGCGCGCGGCGCCAAGGTCGTCTCGATCAATCCGTGCCGCACCGGCTACAACGCCATCGCCGACGACTGGATCGGCATCAGGCCGGGCACCGACGGCCTGTTCGTGCTGGCGCTTGTCCACGAGCTGCTCAAGGCCGGCCGCGTCGATCTCGACTATCTGCTGCGCTACACCAACGCCCATCTGCTGGTGATCCAGGAGCCGGGGGGGCCGATGACGGGCTGTTCGTTCGCGACGGCGCCGGCCATCCGCTCGCCTGGGACAGGATTGCGAAGACCCCGGTCCAGGCTGCCGACCCCAACGCGAAACCGGCGCTGACCGGCAGCCACACGGTCAACGGCCGCCGCTGCGTTCCGGTGTTCCAGCTCATTGCCGACCGCTATCTCGACGACAGCCATTCGCCCGACGCCGTCGCCGGCCGCTGCGGTGTTGCCGCCGACACGATCCGCCGCATCGCGGCGGAACTCGCGCATGTCGCCTTCGAGCAGACGATCGAACTGCCGGTGGCCTGGACCGATTGGGCCGGACGCCGGCACGAGACGATCAAGGGCCGGCCCGTGTCGATGCACGCCATGCGCGGCATCTCGGCCCATTCCAACGGCTTTCACACCTGCCGCGCCATTCATCTGCTGCAGGTGCTGCTGGGCACCGTGGATGTGCCGGGCGGCTTTCGCTTCAAGCCACCCTATCCGCGTTGCGCACCGCCGGGACCGAAGCCCGCGGGCAAGCATGTCCGGCCGATGACGCCGCTTGAAGGCATGCCGCTCGGCTTCGTCTGCGGACCGGATGACCTTCTGGTCGACGAGACCGGCACGCCCACCCGCATCGACAAGGCCTATTCCTGGGAGGCGCCGCTCGCCGCCCACGGCCTGATGCACAGCGTCATCCGCAATGCCTGGGCGGGTGATCCCTACCGGATCGACACGCTGTTGATGTACATGTCGAACATGGCCTGGAATTCCTCGATGAACACCGTCGAGACGATTCGTATGCTGACCGACAAGGATGCATCTGGCGCGTACAAGATCCCCTTCATCATCTATTCCGATGCCTACTACTCGGAGACGGTGCCGTTCGCCGACCTGGTGCTGCCGGACACGACATATCTCGAGCGGCATGACTGCATCAGCCTGCTCGACCGGCCGATCAGCCATGCCGACGGACCCGGCGACGCCATCCGCTATCCCGTCGTGGAGCCGGACCGCGACGTCAGGCCGTTCCAGTCGGTGATGATCGAGCTCGGCGCGCGGCTCGGCCTGCCCGGTTTCGTCAACGCCGACGGCTCGCCCAAGTACCGGGACTATGCCGACTACATCGTCAACCACGAGCGCACGCCCGGCATCGGTCCGCTCGCCGGCTGGCGCGGAAAGGACGGAAGCGCGATCGGCAGAGGCGAAGCCAATCCCGATCAGCTGCAGCGCTACATCGACAATGGCGGCTTCTGGCACCACGATTTTTCCGCCGACCAGCGTTATTACAAGATGGGCAACCGCGCCTATCTCGACTTCGCGGTGCAGATGGGTTTCATCGCCAAGGCCGAGCCAGTCGTCTTCCAGCTCTATTCCGAGCCGATGCAGCGCTTCCGGCTGGCCGCGCGTGGCCATGGGAAGGTGCGGCCGCCGGAGGCAGAGCGGACCCGCATCGAGACCTATATGGACCCGCTGCCGTTCTGGTACGCACCCTTAGAGGACGACGCTGCCGACCTCAAAAAATATCCTTTGCATGCGCTGACGCAGCGGCCGATGCACATGTACCATTCCTGGGGCTCGCAGAATGCGTGGCTGAGGCAGATCACCAGCCAGAACCGGCTGTTCGTGCATGCAAAGACGGCCGCCAATCTCGGGCTGGCAGATGACGACTGGGTGTGGATCGAGAGCGTCAACGGCCGGGTGAAGGGACAGATCAAGCTGATCGACGGCGTCAACCCCGACACGGTGTGGACATGGAACGCCATCGGCAAGCGGCGCGGCAGCTGGGGGCTGAAGCACGATGCGGCGGAGAGCAATCGCGGCTTCCTGCTCAACCACATCATCGGCGACCAGACCGCGGCGGACGCCAATGGCAAGCGCTATTCGAACTCCGACCCTGTGACGGGACAGGCGGCATGGTTCGACGTGCGGGTTCGGATCGTCAAATGCGCGTCGCAAGAAGCGGGCTTCACCGAGCCGCAATTCGAGCGGTTCAGAGAGCCGCCACACTCCCACCCCTCGCCTGACATGCTTCAGTTCGGCGCCGAGTTCCGCACGAACAGGGAAGCCGCCGAATGACCTGCCTTCCCGCGCAAACCGACAAGAAGCTCGGCCTGGTGATCGACCTCGACACCTGCGTCGGCTGCCAAGCCTGCGTCACCGCTTGCAAGGAATGGAACACCGGCGGCCATATGGCGCCACTGACCGATATCGATCCCTATGGCGGGCATGTCGACGGCGTCTGGTTCAACCGCGTGCACGCTTATGAGCACACGACCGAGATGGGCGGGCGCACGGTGAACTTCCCGCGTTCCTGCCTGCATTGCGAGACGCCTGCCTGCGTCACCGTGTGCCCGACCGGCGCCTCCTACAAGCGGGCGTCGGACGGCATCGTGCTGGTCGACGAGGACAAATGCATCGGATGCAAACTGTGCAGCTGGGCCTGCCCCTACGGCGCGCGCGAGTTCGACACGCAAGTCGGCGTGATGAAGAAATGCACGCTCTGCGTCGACCGCATCTACAACGACAATCTGGCCGAGGAGGATCGCGTGCCGGCCTGCGTGGCGGCCTGCCCGACCAGCGCCCGCCATTTCGGCGATCTCGGCGATCCGGCGTCAGCCGTATCGCAGCTGGTGACGGCGCGCGGCGGCGTCGACCTGATGCCGGAACTCGGCTATCGCCCGACCAACAAGTATCTGCCGCCGCGCGCCCATACGGGACGCGCCGCCAGGGTGCCGGCGCCGGCGCTAGAGCCGGTGCGGGCCGAAGGCGGCTTCCTCGGCTGGATCGACCGCATGCTTTCGAACTAGCATCCCGGCCATGCATCCCGCTTTCTCCGTCGTCTTCTTCACCACTGCCACAGGCGCCGGCTACGGCCTGCTGGCGCTGCTTGGCGTGCTCGGCGGGCTGGGCTTTGTCGAACCCGACTTCTGGCTCGGGCTCGTCGGCATGGGACTGGCGCTCGGCCTGATCGCGGCCGGCCTTCTGTCATCGACCGGCCATCTCGGGCGGCCTGAACGAGCCTGGCGCGCCTTCTCGCAGTGGCGCAGTTCCTGGCTGTCGCGCGAGGGCGTTGCGTCGGTCGCGACCTTCATCCCGGCCGGACTGTTCGGCATCGGCTGGGTGTTTTTGGGCCGCAACGGCGGCTGGGTGGCAATCGCCGGGGTGTTGGCTGCCCTCGGCGCGGTCACCACGGTCTGCACCACCGGCATGATCTATGCCTCGCTGAAGCCAATCGCGCAGTGGCACAGCCGCTTCACCCTGCCCGGCTATCTGATCTTTTCCGCGATGACCGGCGGCGTGCTTTTCAACGCGCTGCTGCAGGTCTTCGGCGTCGGTTCGGTGGCCGTGCTAGCGCTCTCGATGCTTGCCACCCTTGCCGGCTGGGGGTGGAAGCTAGCGACCTGGCGGTACAATGACCGGCTGGAAACTCCGACTACCGCCAACACCGCGACGGGCCTCGCCGGAGGCACGGTGCGGTCGCTGGAATGGCCGCACACCGAAGAGAACTATCTTCTCAAGGAAATGGGCTTTCGTATCGCCCGAAAGCACGCCGCCAAACTGCGGCGGATTACGCAGGTGCTGGCTTTCGCCTTGCCGGCCCTGCTGCTTGCCGTTGCGTCCGCTTTGCCCTGGCCGGTCGCGGCGGTCCTGTCGGTGCTTGCGGCCATCCTCCAGTTCGCCGGTATGCTGGTCGAGCGCTGGCTGTTCTTCGCCGAGGCGAAGCACACGGTCACCCTCTATTACGGCCGGTAGCGCGTTCTCTCCGTCATGCCGCCCGTGCCCGTGGCGCGGCTGGCAAGTCCTTCAGCAAGATTTCGATCGCGGCGTCGACGACGGCTGTCCGTCGGTCGTGTGCGTAAAGACCGTATTGGACCGTCAGCGTGTCGGGAACGCCAGCAGATGTCTTCAGCACCCGCATCGAAGCAGTGCGCACCGATTCGGGCGGAAGCAGCCCGACGCCCAGCCCATTCTCGATCGCTGCCTGCAGGCCGGTGATGCTCTGGCACGACAAGCCGATCCTGTGCTCCCTGCCGGCGGCAAGCAGCGCCTCGATCATACGCCTGCGCCAAGGGCAGGTTGCGCCAAAGGCGACGAGATCGAGCGGCCGCCCCGCATCCAGCTCGTAGTCGTGAGCGCAGACCCACTGCAGTTCGACGTTCCACGTCGTCAGGGCATCGGCCGCGACGACGGATGTCGGGGCGATCATGACATCCAGCACATCCTCACTCCAAAGCCGTCCCAGCGCGACACTGTGCTCGACCGTCACGTCAAGGCTGATCTCGGGATAGGTGCGATGAAGCCGCCCGAGTGCTGCCGACAGCGCTGCCGTCGTGACCTCCTCGGCGAGGCCGATACGCACGCCGCCGCCTACGCCGGCCGGCCGCAGACGTGCCACCGCCTCATCGCCCAGAGCCAGGATGCGGGTCGCGTATCCCAGAAAGAGTTCCCCCTCCGCGGTTGGCACGACACCGCGGCCGGTGCGTTGGAACAGGTGCCGTTGCAGCAATCCTTCGAGCCGCCGCATCTGCATGCTCAGCGACGATTGGGTTCTGCCGGTCTGCGCAGCGACCCTGCTCAGGCTGCCCTGCCGGCAGACCGCCACATAGGTGCGAAGAAGGTCGAGGCCTATTTGCTCAGATATCATGATCCTTGAACTCTGATGTCACGGATATCAGCCTACAATGATATCGCGCCACGCGCTATCTCCCTGCCACGAGACAGCGCAAGGAAGAAATCCATGAAAGCGATCCGCGTCCACCGCCATGGCGGGCCAGATGTGCTTGCCTATGAAGATGTCGACATCGGCCAGCCCGGACCCGGCGAGGTCCGCGTGTGCAACCGGGCGGTCGGCCTAAACTTCGTCGACATCTATTTCCGCACCGGCGAATATGCGCCGCCCGCTTTGCCATTCACGCCGGGCAATGAAGGCGCCGGCGAAATCGTCGCCGTCGGCGAAGGGGTGAGCGGCTTCGCGTCCGGCGATCGTGTCGCCTATGTCGAGACGCTGGGCGCCTATGCCGAGGAACGCATCGTGCCGGCGCATTTTGTCGTCCATCTGCCCGACGCCATCGACTTCGAGACCGGCGCGGCGATGATGCTGAAGGGGCTGACGGCGCAATATCTGCTGCGCCGCACGTTTCGCGTCGAGGCGGGCCACACCATCCTCGTGCAGGCCGCGGCGGGCGGCGTCGGCCTCATCCTGACACAATGGGCTAAGCATCTCGGCGCCACCGTCATCGGCACGGTCGGTTCGCCAGAGAAGGCCGAGCTCGCGCGCGCCAGTGGCTGCGACCATGTCATCGACTATGGCAGGGAAGACTTTGCCGCGCGGGTGAGGGAGATCACTGGTGGCGAAGGCTGTCACGTCGTCTACGACGGCGTCGGCAAGGCGACCTTTCCCGCCTCGCTCGGTTGCCTGCGGCCCTTTGGCACCTTCGTCAGCTTCGGCACGGCGTCAGGATCGATCCCGCCGTTCGACATCATGCTGCTGATGCAGAAAGGCTCGCTGTTCGCCACCTGGCCGTTGTTGTTCCATCATCTCGCCAGGCGCGAGGACGTCGTCGCCATGAGCGAAGAACTCTTCAGCGTCGTGCTGAGCGGTGCCGTGAAAATACCCTTGCACGCCCGGATCCCGCTCGCCAAAGTGGCCGAAGCGCATCGCCGGCTAGAAGCGCGGCAGACGATCGGCGCAACCGTAATGCTTCCTTAGAGCAATTCCCAGTTCAGCCTGGACGCAGCATGGCGTGGGAAATGGCGAAGATGCGTTCGGCGCCGAGCATGTAGGCCATCAGCGTCTCGCGACGGAACAGGCCTGCATAGGCGCGGTCGAGCACGTTGAGCGAGCCGGTGTAGGCGCCGAAGGCCGGCATGATCATGCGGCCGCCATCGGCGGCGAAGCAGCGCCGCCGCACCGAGCGGCCGCGCTGGACGATGCGGGCGCAAGGGTGGAGATGGCCTGATATCTCGCCTTCCACGCGCACCTTCGACGGCTCGTGCCGGAAGAGCAGCGAGCCGATGGCTAGCTCGCGCACGGTCTCGCCGGGCAGGTCGGCCGGCGCGTCGGGATCGTGGTTGCCGGCGATCCAGAACCAGTCACGGCCCGCCATCAGGCTTTCCAGCCGATCTCGGAAACTCGCGTGCATGCGCTCGGCGCCGCCGCCGTCATGGAAAGAGTCGCCCAGGCTGATGACGATCGCCGGCTGGTAGTCGGCGATCGCCGCCTGCAGCCTGAGCAGTGTCGCACCTGTATCGTAAGGCGGGATCAGCGAGCCTCGCCTGGCGAAGGAAGAGCCTTTTTCCAGATGCAGGTCCGATACCGCGAGCAGCCGCAGGTCAGGGAAGTAAAGCACGCCGCGCGGGTCGCAGACGGCGCGCTCGCCGGCGATGCCGATCAGGTCGGCCTCGGCGATCAGCGTTGCGCGCGTCAGCGAAAAATTCATCCCTCTCCGTCCCCAGTCCTTATCGGCCCATGGCCTCCTCGACCAGATCGGCGGCTTCCATCAGCAGCGTCTCGTTGGCACCGCCATTGACCGGTTCCTTGCCGATCTCCAGCATCACCGGGATCGCTAGCGGCGAAATCTGGTCGAGATGCTTATGCACGATTCGACCTCGCACACGCGAGAGCATCTCGGCGAGCCTGCTGACATCGAGCAGGCCGGCGGAGGCATCGGTGCGCGTCGCCTGCAGCAAGATATGGTCCGGCTCGTGGCTGCGAAGCACATCGTAGATCAGATCGGCCGAGACCGTCACCTGCCGGCCGCTCTTTTCCTGTCCGGGAAAGCGCTTCTCGATCAGCCCGGCGATAACCGCGCAGGTGCGGAAGGTGCGCTTCAGCATCCAGCTGTCGTTCAACCAGGCTTCGAGGTCGTCGCCCAGCATGTCCTCGTCGAACAGTTGGCCGAGTGATGGCTTCTTCGCCCTGAACAAAGCCGCCATGTCGTCCAGCGCCCAGACGGCAAGCGAATAGTCGGTGGCGACGAAGCCGAGCGGTCTCGCATGCGCGCGCTCCAGCCGCCGTGTCAAAAGCATGCCCAGCGTCTGGTGCGCCAGCCGGCCCCCGAACGGATAGGCGACCATGTAGTGGCGGTTGCCGCGCGGAAAGGTCTCGACCAGCAGGTCGCCGCGCTTCGGCAGCACCGACTTTTCCTTCTGCAGGCGAAGCCAGTCGGCGACCTGCTCCGGCAGGGCCTGCCAGCGATCGCTGTCGGCCAGCATGCCGCGCACCTGCTCGGCCAGGTAGGTCGACAGCGGGAATTTGCCGCCGGCATAGGAGGGCACGATGATGTTGGCTCCGGCGCCGTTGGAGACGACGCATTCGTTCTCGCGGATGCCTTCGAAACGCAGCACCTTGCCGGCAAACAGGAAATTGTCACCGGGGCGCAGCGTCTCGGCGAAATACTCCTCGACCTTGCCAAGCACCGGCCCGCCGCGTCCGGCCATGCCGCGCCCCTGCCGGACATAGCGGACATTGAGCTCCGGCATCTCGACGATGGTGCCGACATTCAGCCGGTATTGCTGCGCGACACTCGGATGCGAGACGCGCCACAGACCCTCCTTGGTCCGGCGGATGCGGGCATAGCGCTCATAATTCTTCAGCGCGTAGCCGCCGGTAGCGACGAAATCGATGACGCGGTCGAAGGTCTCGCGCTCCAGCGCGGCATAGGGGGCGGCGCTTCTCACCTCCACGAATAGATGCCCGGCATCGAAGGGTCCGCCGCAGGCCACGCCCAGCACATGCTGCGACAGCACATCGAGCGCGCCCTTGATCAGCGGCGGCGTGTCCTGCGCGCCAAGATAGTTGGCGTCGAGGGCGGCGCGGCATTCCAGCACCTCGAAACGGTTGGCCGGAATCAGGATCGCCTTGGACGGCTCATCCATGCGGTGGTTGGCGCGGCCGATGCGCTGCGCCAGCCGGCTTGCCCCCTTGGGCGCGCCGACATGCACGACCAGATCGACATCGCCCCAGTCGATACCGAGATCGAGCGTCGAGGTGGCGACGATGGCGCGTAGTGCATTCTCTCCCATCGCCTTCTCGACACGCCGGCGCTGGCCGACATCGAGCGAGCCGTGATGCAGCGCGATCGGCAGCGAATCCTCGTTTGCCCGCCACAGCTCCTGGAACAGCAGTTCGGCCTGGCTGCGGGTGTTGACGAACAAAATCGTCGTGCGGTGTCTTTTGATCGCCTCGTAGATTTCCGGGATGGCATAGCGGGCCGAATGACCGGACCACGGCACGCGCTCCTGCGAATCGAGAATGGAGATGTCGGGCTTGGCGCCGCCTGCCACGGTGATCAGTCCGGCCATCTCGCCGGGTGGGTTCTGCGCGACCAGCCAGCGGCGCAACTCGTCGGGCTCGGCGACGGTCGCGGAAAGCCCGATCGTCTGCAGATTGGGAACGAAAGCGCGCAGCCGCGCCAGGCCGAGCGCCAGCAGATGACCGCGCTTCGAGGTGACCAGCGAATGCAGTTCGTCGAGCACGATGTAGCGCAAATCCTCGAAGAAGCGTCTTGCATCGTTCGAGGCGATCAACAGGGCAAGCTGCTCGGGCGTCGTCAGCAGGATGTCGGGCGGCGCCAGCTTCTGCCTTTGGCGCTTGTGCGAAGGCGTGTCGCCGGTGCGCGTCTCGATGGTGACGGGAAGCCCGATCTCTTCCACTGGCTTGCCGAGATTGCGCTCGATGTCGACGGCCAGCGCCTTGAGCGGCGAAATGTAGAGCGTGTGGATGCCGCGATGCGCCTCGCCGGGCTTCCGCCTGGGACGGTTGGCAAGTTCGATCAGCGAAGGCATGAAGCCGGCGAGCGTCTTGCCGGCGCCGGTCGGCGCGATCAGCAGCACCGACTGGCCGGCTTGCGCCCGCGCCAAAAGTTCAAGCTGATGGGCGCGCGGCGACCAGCCCTTCTGCCCGAACCATCTGACGAATGGCTCGGGCAGCACCACGGCGGCATTCCGTTCGGCAAGGCGCGGCTGCTCTGTCACGCGCCAGAGGTAGCGCGACGGCGCGCGATCGCCAAGAAAAATCGGAACAAAAGGGGATCAACGTTCCTCGCCCCGTTTACGGGGAGAGGAAGGTCAGGGCCGCCGAAACCCCGTCGGGCCGCCATAGAGATAGCCGATGCGCTCGACGGCCTCCTTCAGCCCTTCGCGCGAGACCAGCATTGTGTGGCCGTTGGCGTGGATCATGGTGTCGGGGTCGGTCATGATCGCGACATGGCCCTTCCAGAAGACGAGGTCGCCGCGCCGCAAGCCCGCGAAGTCAGGTCCCGGATCGAGCGGCTCGCCGATCGATGCCGCCTGCATGTCGGAGTCGCGCAGCACGTCCTTGCCCGTCATGCGCATCGCCAATTGCACGAGGCCGGAGCAGTCGATGCCGAAGCCGGAGACGCCGCCCCACAGATAGGGCGTGCCGAGAAAACCCTCCGCAACCGAAACATAGTCGGTCGCAACTTCGCCTATGGATCGCAGATGGGCCGCGATAAGCGCCTGGCCGGACGACAAAAGGGCATAGGGCGTGCCGCGCGTTTCGGCCGAGCCCGTCACAGTCACCGCCGAGCCCATCGACAATTGGCCGCTTACCGGGATGCGCAGGTCAGGGCCAGGATAGAGGAAGGTGCGCGGCACCGAGACGACATGGGTCGGCGCGTGATCCCTCGCCCCAAGCACGGTGTCGGCGACATAGCCGACATAACCGTCGCGCTCGGCCTGGATCCAGGCCCAGCCTTCCCTCTCCTCGAAGACCAGGACATCGTCGCCGAACACGGCCTGCGTGTTGACGCCGGCATCCCAGCGCGGTGCCTTGCGCAGATCCGCCACCGGAACGGAAATCCGCGCCGGTAGCCCGGCGACGAAACGCTCGGCTGAAACCTCGCCTTTCAGCCTGGCATCGGCGAGATCGGAACGGAAGGCGTGGAGGCGGGCATCCCTGGCGGTCAAATCGGCACTCGGTCAGATGGACGATCGGTCAGATGGGCAGTTCATGGGCCCTAGCGATGATACCATCGCCGAAGCGCTCGACAAAGAGCGCGCCCTCGACGGTACGCCTGATCAGGACGTTGCGCTTGTCGAGCTCATCGCGGTGGCGCGACACCAGCTTCAGCGCGCCCATCGTGTCGAGCGCTCGCGTGATGACCGGCTTGGTGACGTTGAGCCGGGCCGCGAGCCCACGCACCGTATGCGGCGGCGGGTCGAGATAGATGGTGAACAGGATCGCCGTCTGGCGCATGGTGAGATCGGGCGCGCCGTCGCGCACCTGCGACAGCATCACCTGCTGCCACAGTCTGAGAGCCTGGCTGGGGCGCATCGAGATCGACATCGCCCCAGCATGCCGGCAAATTGTTTCGGTTCCGTTTCAGTACCGGCGTATTTGGCCCCAAAGGCATCACCCGAAACGCCTGGAGATAATCCGCTCCAGCGCGCGAATGCCCTGCGCCTCGCCGCCGGCAATGCCATGCGCGCGATCCGACGGATTCCAGGCGAAGATGTCGAAATGCGCCCAGCGCGGCGTCTTCTCGACGAAGCGTTTGAGGAAAAGCGCCGCAGTGACCGAGCCGGCGAAGCCATCGCTGGTGACGTTGTTGATGTCGGCGATCTTCGACGACAGCTTTGCATCGTAGGGTCGCCACAAGGGCATGCGCCACAGCGGATCCTCGACCGCCATCGATGCCGCCGACAGCTCGGACGCCAGCACCTCATCGCCGGTGTAGAAGGGCGGCAGATCCGGACCGAGCGCGACACGGGCAGCGCCGGTCAGCGTCGCCATGTCGACGAGCAGCTCGGGCTGTTCGTCATCGGCCAGCGCCAGCGCATCCGCCAGCACCAGCCGCCCCTCGGCGTCGGTGTTGCCGATCTCGACGGTGATGCCCTTGCGGCTCGTCAGCACATCGCCCGGCCGGAAGGCGTTGCCGGCTATCGAGTTCTCGACCGCCGGGATCAAGACGCGCAGCCGTACGTTGCGCCTGGCGGCCATAATCATGGAGGCAAGGCCCAGCACGTTGGCGGCGCCACCCATGTCCTTCTTCATCAGCAGCATGCCTGATGACGGCTTGATGTCGAGGCCGCCGGTGTCGAAGCAGACGCCCTTGCCGACCAGCGTCACCTTCGGCGCCTCCGGTGGGCCCCAGAGCATGTCGATCAGCCGCGGCGCGTTTGTGGAGGCGCGGCCGACCGCGTGGATCATCGGGAGGTTCTGCTTGAGGAGATCGTCGCCCATGATTACCGACACCTCGGCCTGGTGCGTGGCGGCCAAGACCCGCGCCGCTTTTTCCAGCTCGTCCGGTCCCATGTCGCTGGTTGGCGTGTTGACGAGGTCGCGGGTCAGGAAAACGCCATCGGCGATGCGGCGGACATGCGCGGCATCGGCGCCCGCCGGCAGGGCGAAGCGGAGCTGCCTGCCGGGCTTCTTGCCATAGCGGGTGAAGGCATAGCCGCCAAGCACAAGCCCGATCGCCGCAAGGTCCGGCCAGGCCGGCTCGACGGCGAAGTGCCAGTCACCTTCCGGCAGGGCTCTCGCCAGGGCACCAACGGTGAGCGCGCCATCGCCATCGCCAAGGCCGAACAGGACGCCGGCAAGCGCGCCGTCCTCGCCCGGCAAGGGCAGCGTCCTGCCGGCCTCGCCGGAAAAGCCGTTGGCCCGGGCCCAGGCAATCACGGCAGGTGCCAGACCCGCGGCATCAAGGCCGCCGCCCGCGACCAGGTGGACCGGCAGGGCGGTCGCTGATTTCGTCTCGACGAGTTCGACTGGCATTCGATGGTCTCCGCTAGAGCAATTCCAGGAAAAGTGTGTAGCGGTTTTCCGTCCGGAATTGCGAAGAAGCAAATAGTTAGAGCGGTTCGGCGATTCCATGAAACGCTGAACCGCTCTAACGCCGTCCGACTCGGCGTTCTTAACTGTCCGTTAGGGTTAACAGAATATTTCTTCGGGAGGGAAGACGGCCACACAAGGCCGCACACATATGGAGGCCGCAGGCCGATGCTGATCAATGGTTTGATGAACACGGGCAAGCGGCTGATCACCACGGTCTTCATGGCTGCACTCGCGGCAAGTGTCGCCGGCTGCGGTACCAGCAAGCTCACGACTGGCTCCATCGTACGGTCCGACAGCAGGCCGCTGGAGACCATGTCTGCCTCCGAGCTGCACAGCGCGACGGCCAGGCTCGGCGAATCCTATGCCAGGAACCCCAACGACAAGCGGATCGCCACCAATTACGCGGCGGCGCTGCAGATGGATGGCGACGCGGACCAGTCGCTTGCCGTGATGCGCAAGCTGGCGATCGCACTGCCCAAGGACCGCGACGTGCTCGCCGCCTACGGCAAGGCGCTCGCCGCCAACGGGCAGTTCGAGCCGGCGCTGGATGCTGTGCGCCGCGCGCAGACGCCTGAATATCCGGACTGGCGGCTGGTGTCGGCCGAAGCCGCGATCCTCGACCAGCTCGGCCAGCGGGACGAGGCGCGCCAGGACTACCGCAAGGCGCTCGACCTCAAGCCGAACGAACCCTCGATCCTGTCCAATCTCGGCATGTCTTATGTGCTGGAAGGCGACCTGCGCACCGCCGAGACCTACATGCGCTCGGCGGCCCAGCAGCCGAACGCCGACAGTCGCGTGCGCCAGAATCTGGCGCTGGTCGTCGGCCTACAGGGCCGCTTCGACGAGGCCGAGAAGATCGCCTCGCAGGAGCTCTCGCCCGAACAGGCGCAAGCCAATGTCGCCTATTTGCGCCAGATGCTCGCCCAGCAGAACGCCTGGAACCAGCTGAAGGACCAGGACAAGGCAAAAGACACGCCCGCGACCAACTGACGGCATCGCCAGCGTCAGCCGATTCCTCAAGGTCATCGGCAATGGATCAGTTTGAAATTTGAGTTTTAGCTTTCAGCGAGATCGGATCGGTTTCGATCAGACGGAGGGACTTCACCATACCGGCGGTCTCGGCCTTGTATTTGAGAAAATGTGGCGTGGTCAGGTGCGCTTCATAAGCCGCCTGATCGGCATAACCTTCAATGACGCGGACGATATGCGGGCTTTCTCTGACCGACACCGCGAATAGAAAAAGCACCCCAGACTCTAGCCTCACAGAGGCTTCCGTCTCTTCAGAGATGAGAGCGGCGTAGGCGTCGAGGCAGTCGGCGTCGATCTCCAGGTCCGCTATCCTCACAATCATTGGCTATCCGTTTCATGTATGGCCTGCATGCAGCCGGCTTCTCGGCTTCCCTCTTCTCGATCTGCGCGACAATGATCTACCAAAGCTGGTCAGTAACGCCAGCGGCCATTGCCGGCGTCAAGCGCAGCCTTTTTCGTCAGCTTCCGGGTGTCGCTGCCCTACTGACTGCTTGAATTGTGCTGATCGCCGAAGATGCCGCGCTGGCTGACCTGGATGCCGGCCGGCCCCAGGATGATGGCGAACAGCACCGGCAGGAAGAACAGGATCATCGGCACGGTGAGCTTGGGCGGCAGGGCGGCTGCCTTCTTCTCCGCCGCGTTCATGCGCATGTCGCGGCTTTCCGAGGCCAGCACGCGCAGCGCATGCGCGACCGGCGTGCCGTAGCGCTCGGCCTGGACCAGCGCCTGCGACACCGACTTGACCGATTCCAGGCCGGTGCGGCTGGCAAGGTTCTCGTAGGCCACCTTGCGCTCCTGCAGATAGGAGAGCTCGGCGTTGGTGAGCACGAACTCTTCCGCGAGCGCCACCGACTGACCGCCGATCTCGTCGGCGACCTTGCGCAGCGCTGCTTCCACGGACATGCCCGACTCAACGCAGATCAGCATCAGATCCAGCGCGTCCGGCCACGCCATCTGGATCGACTGCTTGCGCTTGGTGGCGCGGTTGTTGACGTAAAGGATCGGCGCATAGAAGCCGCCATAGGCAACCACAACGCAGACAAACAGCTTGATGAAGGGTGGCTGCTGGGGCAGGCCGCCGAGCACGAACAGGTAGACGGCCGCGAGCGCGAAACCGACGAAGGGCAGGACCAGGCGGAAGAACAGGAAGCGCGTCAGCGGATTCTGGCCGCGAAACCCGGCCACTTTGAGCTTCTGCAGCGTGCCTTCATCGGCCAGCGCGCGCCTCAGGTCCAGCCGATCGACGATGTTGCGCATGCCGATCGACTGCTCTTCGCGCAGGCCCTTGCGGCGGCGATCGGCTTCGTTGGCCAGCCGTGCGCGCTGCTTGGCGCGCAGTTCCTCGCGCTCCAGCGCCACCGATTTCATGCGCGACTTAAGCTGGTTGCCGCCAAGCGCCGGCAAGAGCGTGAAGACCGTCGCGAACACCGCGATGCCGACCAGCAAGGCGATCAGAAAGCCGGGGTCGGTGAGGGATTTGACGACCTGGTCTGTCACTGACGCCCCCTAGACTTCGAAGTTCATCATCTTACGCATCACCAGGATGCCGATCGACATCCAGACCAGCGAACAGCCGATGATCAGGTTGCCCGTGCTGGTGGTGAACAGCGGCATGATGTAGTTCGGGCTCGACAGGTAGACGAGGAAGGCGACGACGAAAGGCAGGGCGCCGATGATGACGGCCGATGCCTTCGCCTCCATCGACAGCGCCTGCACCTTGGCCTTCATCTTCTTGCGGTCGCGCAGCACGCGCGAGAGGTTGCCAAGCGCCTCGGAGAGGTTGCCGCCCGCCTGTGACTGGATCTGGATGACGATGCCGAAGAAGCCCGCCTCCGCGCACGGCATGGTTTCGGACATGCGGATGGTGGCGTCGGGGATCGACATGCCCATCTGCTGCGAATCGATGATGCGGCGAAACTCGGTCCTGACCGGCTCCGGAGACTCGTTGGCGATCAGACGGATGGCATCGTTGAGTGGCAGGCCTGACTTGACCGCGCGCACGATGATGTCGAGTGCGTTCGGAAACTCGTTGAGGAATGCCTTGACCCGGCGGCTGCGGCGGAACGAGACGAACCAGCGCGGCAAGCCGAACGCGCCGGCCAGCAATGCGCCCGGCAGCACCAGAAGGGGCGCGCCGGCCACGTAGGCGAGCACCATGAGGGCGATGCCGCAGATCGCCGAGTAGATATAGAAGCGCTCGATGGAGACCTGCATGCCGGCCTGGCGGATCTGCACCTTGAGCGGCGGCTTCTTGACGATGCGATCGTTGGATCTCTGCTTTTCGTCGAGCTGCTTCAGCGTATCCTGGAGGGACTTTCGCCGCTTTACCGCCTCGGCGGCGCGGTCGCGCGAAGCCTTGACGATCGACCGGTCGGTTTCAGCCGTCTTGATGGTCTCAAGCCGCTTGCCGACCTGCTTCTCGTTGCTGATACGGGTGAACAGGAAAGCATAGGCGACCGCGCCGGCGCTGAAGCCAGCCAGCACGACAAACGCAAGTACGGTGCTGTCAATTCCGAACATCGACCAGAGCCCCTACGCCTCCAAATGCGTCAGCCAGCGTTTTTCTCCATAGCCTCGAGCGCGGTCGCGAGGCGCTGCTCCTCGCCATAATAACGGGCGCGATCCCAGAAATGTGGACGGCCGATACCGGTCGACACATGCTCGCCGATCAGCCGGCCGCCCGCGTCCTCACCCTTGATGTTGTAGAGGATGAGGTCCTGCGTGATGATGACGTCGCCTTCCATGCCGATCACTTCGGTGATGTGGGTGATGCGGCGCGAGCCGTCGCGCAGGCGGGCCGCCTGGATGATCACGTCGACCGAGCCGACGACGATCTCGCGCACGGTCTTCTGCGGCAGCGAATAACCGCCCATCGCGATCATCGATTCGATACGGTTCAGGCACTCGCGTGGGCTGTTGGAGTGGATCGTTCCCATCGAACCGTCGTGGCCGGTGTTCATCGCCTGCAACAGGTCGAACACTTCCGGTCCGCGCACTTCGCCGACGATGATCCGCTCGGGCCGCATGCGCAGGCAGTTCTTGACCAGGTCGCGCATCGTCACCTCGCCCTCGCCCTCGAGATTGGGCGGACGGGTTTCGAGGCGAACCACATGCGGCTGTTGCAGCTGCAGTTCGGCGGAGTCCTCGCAGGTGATGACGCGCTCCTCGCGGTCGATGTAGTTGGTCAGGCAGTTGAGCAGGGTCGTCTTGCCTGAGCCGGTGCCGCCCGAGATGACGACATTGCAGCGGACTCGGCCGATGATCTTGAGGACCTCGGCGCCCTGCGGCGAGATCGCGCCGAACTTGACCAGCTGGTCGAGCGTCAGCTTGTCCTTCTTGAACTTGCGGATGGTGAGGGCGGTGCCGTCGATGGAGAGCGGCGGCGCGATGACGTTGACGCGGGAACCGTCGGGAAGGCGGGCGTCGCAGATCGGGCTCGATTCGTCGACCCGGCGGCCAACCTGGCTGACGATGCGCTGGCAGATATTGAGGAGCTGCTGATTGTCGCGGAAGCGTATGCCGGTCTGTTCGACCTTGCCGTTGACTTCGATGTAGACGTTCTTGGAGCCGTTGACCATGATGTCGGCGATGTCGTCACGGGCAAGCAGCGGCTCCAGCGGCCCGTAGCCGAGCACATCGTTGCAGATATCCTCGAGCAATTGCTCCTGCTCGGCGATCGACATCGCGAAATTCTTGATCGCGATGATGTCGTTGACGATGTCGCGGATTTCCTCGCGCGCGCTTTCGGGATCGAGCTTGGCGAGCTGCGACAGGTCGATCGTGTCGATGAGGGCGGAAAAGACCTGGCTCTTGGTGTCGTAGTAGGTCTCGCTGCGCTCGCGCTGGACCTTCTTCGGCTCCGGCGCCAGCGGCGGCGGCTCGACCGGGCGGCGGGCGGGCTGAGCGGCCGGCTCTCCGGCCTGCGGCGGCGCGGCGGGCCGCGCAAGAACCGCGGCGTCCGCGGATCCAGGCGCCGCCGGCCCCGGTGCCGGCTGGCGGAATTCCGGCTTGAACCGGTTGCCGTCGTCAGAGCCTCTCTTACCAAACATGATCGACTACCAATTCCGCCGCCTGAGCGTTATTTCTTGTTGCGCGAGAGCTTGCCGAGAAGCGAGCCGAGACCCGCCTTCTTCTTGGTCTTGATTTCGCTGCGTCCGGTCAGCACATGCGCGATCTCGTCGATGATGCCTACGATCGGGCTCTTGGCATCCATCTCGCCCAGCATGCGCCCGTTGTTGGCCGCGTTGCCAAAGAGCAGCGGTTCGAACTGGATGACCGCCATCGGCGTGATGCCGAGCGGCTCGGCAAAATCCGACGGCCCGATCTCGGGACGCTTCGGCACGCCCGCCTGATTGATGACGAGCCTTGGCGCCGGATCGTTCGGACGCAGCCTTTTCAGCATGTCCACCATGTTCTTGGTGTTGCGCAGATTGGCCAGTTCCGGCGTCGCGGTGATGACGACCTCATCCGCCTTGATGAGGATGCTCTTGGCCCATCCCGTCCAGACATGCGGGACATCGAGGACCAGGAGCGGCGCGCTGCGCTGGGCCGTGTCGATAAGCTGCGAGAAGGCGTCGGGATCGAAGTCGTAGACCCGCTCGAGCGTGGATGGGGCCGCAAGCAGCGACAGGTGTTCTGCGCATTGCGCAAGCAACCGGTCGAGATAGACCTCGTCGACGCGCTCGGGCGAAAACACCGCCTCTGCGATGCCTTGCGCCGGATCCTGGTCGAAATTGATGTTGGCCGTTCCGAAGGCAAGATCGAGATCGGCCACGACCACTTCGGACTTGAACAGCGACGACATCGCCCAGGCGACATTGTGGGCGATGGTCGAGGAGCCGACGCCGCCCTTGGCGCCGATGAAGGCGATCGAGCGGCCGATCGGCTCGGCCTCCGGATCGACGAAGATCGACGAAACCACGCTGACGATGTCGGTCATCGACACCGGTGCGATGACGTATTCGGAAATGCCGGAGCGGATGAGCTCGCGATAGAGGCCGACGTCGTTGTAGTGGCCGATCACCACGACCTTCGAGGACGGATCACAATATTCGGAAAGCTGCGCCAGCTGCTCCAGCAGTTGCTTGGGCTCGCTGCGGGATTCGAGCAGGATCAGGTTGGGCGTCGGCGCCGACTGGTAGAACTCGATCGCGGTGGCGATGCCGCCCATATGAACCTTCAGATGGGCCTTCGCCATGCGCCGGTCCTCGCCGGCGAGGCGGACCGGACTGGCGACGCCCTCGGTTTCGCAAAAAGCCTGGATCGAGATGCGCGGGACCGGCCGCAAGGCCTGCATCGCGGCGATGTCCTGTTGCGAGGTATCGCCACCATCCAGTGGCGCGTCATAGGCAAGATTGCTCATCGTCATGCTCTCTCCCTGACTTGCGCCACTAGTAGGTCACTTCCGAGTTGCCGAGGAACTCGTCCGAAATGCCTCTGCTGCGATAGATGTCGATCACCTTGCTGCGGTTTTCGGCATCGATGTCGGATTGCTTGCGCGGCCCCAGCAGATCGGCCGGATTGGCCATCTGAGCGGCGAGGTTGTTCTGATACGAGCAGCCATAGTCGGCATAGTGCTTGTTTTCCGACGTCTGAAGCAGGTCTTCGGGCCAGCGTCCGCATTTGTCGGTCTGGGCCTTGATCGAGACGTAAGCGACGCGCACCGGCGCGGACGCTTCAGGCGATACCGACTGGTAGGACGTCATGACGATCCGGCTCCGGCTGACGCCGGCTGCGATGGCAAGCCTGGCGAAGTCGCGGCTGGCGGCGGCCGCGGCCACCTCGTTGGCCGACCCGACCGGGGCCGCGATCGTCAGCGCCGGGGCGGCGCTCTTGTCGTAGCCGTCGAGGAAGCCGAGCAGCGTATCGCGCTGGGAACCGGTCATGCCGCGGTCACCGGCGCCGACGGGAAGATCGATCTTCTGGTTTTTTTCAGCGATCACGATCGGATGGCTGGTGCGATAGTCGTCGGGGATGGCACCGACCGTAACGCTGTCGCGCTTCCAGCCTGCGCAGCCGGCAAGGGATGCGGCGAGCATGACCGCCAGGACCGGTGCGGCCGAGCGGCGGATCCGCTCGCGACCGGACTGTACTGGCGCTGCGGTCCCGATGATCTTCGATGACTGGAACATGTCCGCTTCCCCGCTCACTTGTAGATGAAGCCGACAACGCCGTGATAGCGGCCGTTGGGCCTGTCGGTCTGCATGGTGCCGTAGACGCGGTTGACGCGACCAAGGAACATGCCCGCGCCGTCGCTCGGCGCGTTGAAGTTGTCGTCCGGCTTGGCAAGTTCATTGCGCGCGACCGGCCTGGCCAGATAGGGCGTGATGATGATGACGAGCTCGCTTTCGTTGCGCACGAAGTCCTTGCTGCGGAAAAGCGTGCCGAGCACCGGGATCTTGGCCAAGCCTGGCAGCCCCGAAACAGCCTGACGAATATCGTCACGGACAAGGCCGGCTATCATCATCGAACCGCCCGACGGCAATTCGACCGTCGTATCGGCCAGTCTCTTGCGAATCGACAGCAAGGTGGTTCCCGGCAGAGCGCCGCCCCCTCGAGGGTGGTCGCGCCTTCTGCAGTCGGCTCCGAGACGGACGTCCTGACCTTGAGACTGATCCGCCCAGCCGACAGAACCACCGGCTGGAACTCGAGGCCGATGCCGTATTCGAGCTTGTCGTTGGTGTATGTGATTTGGCCCGTTTGGTTGTCAGTCGACGTGTTGCTCGTCCGCGAAGTGATGAGATTGAACTCACCGCCCACCTTGAATGTTGCCTTTTCGCCCGAAACAGCTGTCAGGGTCGGTTCCGCAAGCGTCTTCATGACGCCGCTTTGTTCCATGGCATTGATGTAGGACTGGAGTTCCGCAGTACCTAGCGACAGTCCAGAGCTTTGCGAGAGCGGTTTGCCCAATCCGTAGTTGGTCGAGCTGACGGCACCCCAGGTGATGCCATTGCTGCCGCCATTGCCGACCATGTTGACGCCGAGTTGCTTCATCACCGAGCGGCTGACTTCCGCCACCGTCACCTTGAGCGTCACCTGGTCGTCGCCGATGATCTGCAGCAGGTTGACGATCTTCGAGACGCGGCGTTCCTGGTCGGGATTGTTGATATCGACACCGCCATTGGCCGACCCACCGGCGGCGGTCTGCGAATATTGTCCGGTGGTCGCCTCGCCGCCAGACACAAAGATGGTCGCCAGATCGACCGCGCGCTTGGCGTCGAGGGGGGTGTCCACGGTTCCGGTCAAGACGACGTTGTCGTTCAAAAGTTCGACCTTGATCTCGGAGGTCGGAAGGAAGCGCTTGAGGTAGTCCTCCAATCCGGCGACGTCGCGTTCGACCGCAAGGTCCAGGCTGACGATCTGCTCGCCATTGGGACCGAAGACGAAGATGTTGGTCTCGCCCACGGCCTTGCCGAACAGATAGATGCGCCTTGCCGTGCGCGTCACCGCATCGGCGACCGCCGGATTGGCAACGAGAATGTCATAGGCGTCGCTGGGCAGGTCGATGACCACCGACTTGTTGAGGCCGAGCTTTACGCGCTGCGTGGCGGTGGACGCCGACACCTGGGCGCTCCTTTTCGCGGCCTTCGCCTCGATAACTCCAGGCGCGCTGGTGCCGAGCAGGAACAGGCCGATCGCCGCTGCCACCATGAAGGGCAGTTTACCCTTTAGCCTCATTTCCTTGCTCCCACTTCGGAAACTTCGCCCGACTTGATCATCCGCACCGTGCCGCGCCGGCCGTTGCCGGAGACGAGGTAGTCAGCCTCGTTCAGATTCTTTTCGCTGGTGTCCGTGATCGAACGCAGCGCCAACGTCAGGCGATCGGCCATCTGCTGCGCGACCGTGATGATTTCGGCCTGCTGCGGCGTCAGCTCCAGAGTGGCTGTCTGGCCAACCCTGGTCTTCTTGCCCTCCTCGTCCTCCTGGATGGTCTGGTCGATCGCCAGGACGCGGATGTTCTTCAGGATGGTCTCGGTGGTGAAGCCGCTGCCACCCGTTCCAGTGTCGGAACGGCGGGTCATGATGACGTCAACGAAATCATTGGGAAGGATGAAGCCACCCGCCGAAGTGTCGGCAGATATGGCAGTGGCGACGGCGCGCATGCCGCTGGGCAGAATTGACGACATGAAGCTCTGCCCCTCGCCGATCAGCTTGGAGCGCCTCAGCGGCTCGCCCGTGTACATCGCCACGCGGGCAACGGAGCCCTTCAGCTTATCCAGCGCATCGGGCTCGGCGGCTCGGGTGATGAAATTGGCATTGATGCCGCCGGACGGCCAGGACTCCCAGCTGATGTTGTTCTCCAGCGGGCTGCCCATGGCGACATCGCCGGACAGGACGAGCACGTCCTGCAGGGCGATGGCCGGCGCCTTGGGGGAATCGACGGTGACCTGGGGCGGCGGAGCCACCACCATCTTCTTCGCGACATAGCCTGCGCCGCCCGCCGCGGCCACCGCCACGCTTAGTATTATCAGTCGGGATGCTGGCATCTGTCCGAACCCTCGCCTTTGGCAAACCACCTAGCCAGGGGGACTTTGCAGCCGCAATCGTCAAAACAAGGTTAATGCAATGCTTACGATCGTGATTAATTTAAGGTTTACATAAATTAGAAGGAACTGCCTCCGGAATGCGAAAAGGGCGGCCAAGCCGCCCGAATCAAAAGCGAGACGCGTCGATCGCGGGACAATGAAGAGGCTATGTGGCCAGCCTTGCCAGCGCCCACACCACCAGAGGCGAATCCGGATAGATGAGCAACCCGCCAATGCCGAGCGCGATGCCGTAGGGTATGCCGTTCGTTTCGTCGGCGAAGTGGCGCAAAAATGGATTATGGCCGGTAAAGGATGCCAGCGGCGATTTCCGGTAGGCGAGGATGGCAAGCGTCAGGAGGCCGCCGATGAACGTCGAAACCACAAGATATTCGACAAGATGGATGTTGAAGCCCATCCACAGCGACGTGGCGGCGAGCAGTTTGGCGTCGCCGCCGCCCATGCCGCCCAGCGCGAACAGGCCGAAGGTCACGGCCAACACCAGGAAGCCTGCCGCAAAATGCCAGCCACAGGTCGCCCAGTCCATTCCAGTCAGCGGCGCCACCAGGGCAAACACGGTCACCAGCAGCACCGACACGCGGTTGGCGATCGTCATCGACAATATGTCCGAGATCGCGGCAAACAGCATGCAGAACGGAAAGACGACGAAGATCAGGGCTTCAAGCATGGGTGGCGCCTGTGATCAAACCATACCTGGCGCCAGCCTAGGTAGGTTCGATTAACGAATGATGAGACCGGGACTTCAAAATCGCCGGCATGGCAAAAATAAGGGCCGCCAATGAGGCGGCCCTTATTTGAAAGCAAGCTGGTTGCTTCGATATTACGAGTTGTTGACCGTCGTGGCGATCGCGTTGAACTTGTTGTTCAGCGCGTTGCCGAGGGCGCCGGCGCCGACCATGATGGCGAGCGCGATGAGAGCGGCGATCAAGCCATATTCGATGGCGGTCGCACCGGACTCGTTCTTCACAAAACGTGCAATGAGATTAGACATTCGAGAGCTCCTACTCCACGTGTTACAGCACTTCCGTCAACTTCTCTTGCCGGTTGATCGGATGCTGCCCAATCTAGGGAGAAGCCCTTTCGATCGGCTTAATAAACAGCCTTACCGATTCCTTTCCGGTCGCGAATCCGTTGCTTGGTTAATCGTCGGCTAAAGTAGTGAAGGGCCGCCTCGCCTCGCGCAAAGCAGCGGTAAAGGCGGGGTCCCCGACGATCGCTCAAGCAGCGATCACGGCCCGCGCGGCATGCAACCGTAGCCTGGTGTTAAGCGTGACAGCCCGGGGCTTAACCGTTGGTTCACCAATCTCGTTCATGTTCCGTTGAACAGTTTGCCGCCCTGGAGCGTCCTGATGACCGGATTGAGATCGTCGTTTGCAGTTGCCGCGCTTCTCGCCGCCACTTTCGTCATGCCGGCAAAAGCTGGGCCCGGCATCGAGGTCACCATGAACCAGGCCAAGATCGTCAAGCTGTCGCGCGCCGCCGACACAATCGTCATCGGCAATCCGGCGATTGCCGATGCCTCCGTGCAGGACGCCTCGACGATCGTACTGACGGGCAAGGGATTCGGCGTCACCAACCTGGTCGTCCTCGACCAGGAAGGCAGCCCGATCATCGACGAGCAGGTCACCGTCGTGCGGCAGGATGCATCCTCGGTCAGAATCTACAGGCGTGCCGAGATCCAGACCCTGTCCTGCACGCCCTATTGCGAGAGTTCCTACAAGAGCGATAGCGAGAGAACCTCGGAAACCGAGATGAGCGCCAGCCACTGAATCGCCGGCCGCCGGCGGCGTTGCCGCGCCGCCGGCCACGGTTAGCTGCTGGTTAAGGGCTTTTCGACGACTCTAACGGTCATCCAAACCGGACCTCAATGGGTTTTGGCTAGTGTTCCGGCCGGCATCAACGGATCGGCAGGGAGGGGGCATGCGCGGGAATCCGGCACCCGAGGACGACAATCGCGGCAAAGGGCGGACAAGGCTCCGCTCCCGCTTTTCTGGCGATCGGCGCGGCAGCACGGCGATAGAGTTCGCTATGTTGGCCCTGCCTTTTGCTCTCCTCGTCTTCGCCATCCTCGAAAGCTGTATTTCATTTGCCGGCCAGGAGGTGATGGCCAATGCCACGGATGACATCGCCCGCCAACTGCGCACCGGCCAGCTAAGACCGGCCGACGTGTCCGGCACCAAGTTGAAGGACATGATCTGCGCCAAGTTGGAGATCATGGTCGCCAAGAACTGCCCGGGGTTGCTCGTCGACCTGCGCGAATATCCAACCTTTGCGGACGCCGCAACGGCAAGCTTCAAGATCGTAAACGGCGACATCGTGCTGACGCAGGGCACCAATTCGACGAGCTTCGGCGTATCACCTGGGCTGGCGGAATCGAAGAACATGCTGCGCGTCTTCTACAAATGGCCGGTCATGACCGACTTCATGGCCAGGTCGATGGCCAATCTGAAGGACGGCAACACGCTGCATTTCGCGTCGGTGACCTGGCAGAACGAACCGTTCGACAATTGAGACTTACGGGCATGCTTCGGCAAAACGGGGGTAAGGGCATGTATCGTGCGGGGGCACATCGGGGGATTTTGGCGGCCTGGGCAAGGGCGACGCGGTTTTGCGCTGATCGCCGCGGCGTCGCGGCGATCGAGTTCGCCTTCATCGTGCCGCTGCTGCTCGTCATGTATTTCGTGACCATGGAGGCCTCACAGGCCATCGAGACCAGCAAGAAGGTCAGCCGCATCGGCAGCATGGTGGCGGACCTCGTCACGCAGCAGAACACGATCAGCAAGGCGGATCTCGACGCGATCATGAAGATCGGCACATCGACCTTGAAGCCCTACAACCGGTCGACCCCCAAGATCGTCATCACGGCCATAGAGGTCACGACCGATACGACGCCGAAGGTGCAGGTCGTCTGGTCGCGCAAGCTGGACAACGGCGCCACCAGCGCCGATGCTGCGAAGACCACCACCACCACAATTCCCACCGCGCTCAACGTCAAGGGCACGTTCCTGATCCGTGTCGAAAGCGACCTCGCCTATGAGCCGATCATCACTTGGGCGGCGGACAGCCAGGAGCGGATTGGACTGACCTCGGCTTTCAGCCACATTTCGATGAGCGAGACCTATTACCTGCGGCCGCGCAGGAGCACCACGATCCCTTGTGGCGATTGCTGAGAATTCCTTTGCCGCCGCGGTGGTCGCCGCGTCGTCCGGGACTACTGCCGGCCCTCTTTGCCCGACACCAGCCGCACGATCGCCGCCGCCGTCGCATAGTCCTCTTGCGAGGTGACGGTGAAGCCGCCGGAATGCGTTGCCTCCAGGAGATCGTAGACATCGGGCGTCATCGACTTCAGGTTGGTGAGGAACACGGTGAGCCGGCGCTTGGCCTCGGGGTCGAGATCGCTGCGCACGGCATGCGGGCCATATCTCAGCAGCCCTGACGTCCACACCACCTGAACGGACGTCTTCGAAAGACCCGCCGCCTCCAGCCGCGCCAATGTCCCGTTCGGATCCGCCACCTGGTCGCCCGTGCCGGCAGGCTGGCCAGCAGGGAGAGCCGGCTGACTGTCGGGCACTGCCGTTTTGTCATTGGAGGCTACCCAGCCGAACAGGGCATCGGCCTCACCATCGACCAGCATTGTTTCGGCGGCGGCGGCCGAAGCGGCGTGTATCAGGTACGGCGAGTCCTCGCTGATTCCGACACCTGCATCCGCCAGGCCGGCAAGCGGCAGCAGCGAACCGCCGATACTGTCGGCAGGCGCCAAGGCGATCCGGTGGCTGGCCATCGCGGCCAAGTCCGGGACCTTGCCGTCGCGCGTCACAAGGACGGAGCGGATGCCGGTGGCGCCATCCACGTCGACCGGCGCCACCAGAGGTTCGACGCAGCCGCAGCGCTCGGACGCCGTCGCATAGGCAATTGCCGAATAGACGGCATATTGGATTCGTCCGTCCACCTGGGCCTCGATCAGCGCCTGGTAGTCGCGCGCGACGACGAACTCCGCCTTCATGCCCAGTGCCTTCGTATAGGCGTCGGTCAGCAGCGCCAGGCCCGGAACGGTGTTGCCACCACCCGGTTCGGCGACGATGCCGATGCGGAACGTGCCGATGTCGTCGCGCCAGTCGGCGCTGGCCGTGTCCGGCCAGGATGCGGCCAGCAACGCCAGAGCAGCCATCCATGCCTTGAAGGAAGGCTTTGCCGAAAATCCGCCGCGCCTTCTCATCCCTGCCCCGCCTGTGCCGGCATCCCACCTCGCCCGACTATCGCGCCGAGCGGTTGCCGTTTGGTTTCCGAATTGCCAATGGCGATGCGGAACCCTATGTCTGGGGCCGCAGACAGGCAACAATGACCCTTTGATGGCGCGCGCTTTCCTCTTCGTCCTCGACTCTTTCGGCATCGGCGGCGCCGCCGATGCCGCCCGCTATGGCGATGCCGGCGCCGACACGTTCGGGCACATTGCACTCGCCTGCGCCCAGGGTCGCGCGGACCGCGAAGGCTTGCGCCGCGGACCGCTCGCCGTGCCCAACATGATGTCGCTTGGGCTTGCCCGCGCGGCAGAAACCGCGACGGGGTTCCACTTCGACAATGACGGCACTGAACCGCTTGCCGCGACCCTTCACGGCGCGGCGCAGGAAATCTCCAGCGGCAAGGACACGCCGTCCGGCCACTGGGAAATTGCCGGCCTGCCGGTGCGCTTCGACTGGGGCTATTTCCCCGAGACAGTGCCCGCCTTTCCGGCTGCGTTGACCGAGGCGATGATCCGGGAGGGAAAGGTGCCCGGCATTCTGGGCGACTGCCATGCGGGCGGAATCGAGATCATCGAGCGGTTCGGTGAGGAGCATATCCGCACCGGCAAGCCGATCTGCTACACCTCGGTCGACTCCGTCCTGCAGATCGCCGCGCACGAAACGCATTTCGGCCTCGAACGGCTCTACGAGTTCTGCAAGACGGTGCGCAGGCTGGCCGATCCGCTGAACATCGGCCGGGTTATCGCCCGGCCTTTCGTCGGCGAAAGCGTCGCCACCTTCGAACGGACATATAACCGCCGCGACTATGCGGTGCCGCCGCCAGAGCCGACCCTGCTCGACCGGCTGACCGGGCGCGGCAGCAAGGTCATCGCGGTTGGCAAGATCGGCGACATCTTCGCGCATCGCGGCATCTCGGAGGTGCGCAAGGCCGCCGGCAACATGGCGATGTTCGACAAGGCGCTCGGCGCGATGGACGAAGCCGGCGACGGCGACCTGGTGTTTGCCAATTTCGTCGATTTCGACACGGAGTTCGGCCATCGGCGCGACGTCGCCGGCTATGCCGCGGCGCTCGAGGCGTTCGACCGGCGCCTGCCCGAAGCGCTGGCGAAATTGAAGCAAGGCGACCTCTTCATCCTCACCGCGGACCATGGCAACGATCCGACCTGGCGCGGCACCGACCATACGCGCGAGCGCATCCCGGTGATCGGCACCGGACCTGGGCTCGCGGGCGGCGACATCGGCCTCAGACCGACTTTCGCCGATATCGGCGAGACCGTCGCGGAGCATCTCGGGCTGGAGCCCGGCCGTCACGGCACCTCCTTTTATGCGGCGATGGGCGGCCATGCCCGAACTGCCTGAGGTCGAAACCGTCCGGCGCGGGCTGCAGCCGGTCCTGGAAGGCGCTCGCCTGGTCAGGGTCGAAGCGCGCCGGCCCGATCTCAGGTTTCCATTTCCCGCGCGCTTCTCCGAACGGCTAACCGGCAAGACCATCACCGCGCTCGGCCGGCGGGCCAAGTACCTCACCATGCATGTCGATGGCGGTCCGGTGCTGATCTGCCATCTCGGCATGTCGGGCTCCTTCCGCATCGAAACCGCCGAAGGCGAAACGCCCGGCGCGTTCCATCACGAGCGCTCGAAGAATTCGGCGCACGACCATGTCGTGTTCGACATCGAATCTCCCGCGGGTACCCGCTCGCGGGTGATCTTCAACGATCCGCGCCGTTTCGGCTTCATGCTGTTTGCGGAAGGCGCGCCAGACACTCATCCGATGCTGACCGGCCTCGGCATCGAGCCGACCGGCAATGCGCTGGACGGCGCCCTTCTCGCTTCGCTGCTCGCCGGCCGCAGATCGCCATTGAAAGCGGCGCTGCTCGACCAGCGGCTGATCGCGGGACTCGGCAATATCTATGTATCGGAAGCGCTGTGGCGCGCCGGCCTGTCGCCGCTGCGCGAGGCGGGCACCATCGCCGGAGGCGGCAAAAAGGCGAGGGAGCGAAGCGAGCGCCTGGCCGAAGCGATCCGGTCGGTCATCGCCGATGCGATCGCCGCCGGTGGCTCCTCGCTGCGCGACTATGTGCAGTCCGATGGGTCG
Source organism: Mesorhizobium sp. M4B.F.Ca.ET.058.02.1.1 (assembly GCF_003952505.1). Lineage (NCBI taxonomy): Bacteria > Pseudomonadati > Pseudomonadota > Alphaproteobacteria > Hyphomicrobiales > Phyllobacteriaceae > Mesorhizobium > Mesorhizobium sp. M4B.F.Ca.ET.058.02.1.1. The sequence continues at coordinate 3,320,006 of NZ_CP034450.1, forward strand.
CTCGGCTATTTCCAGCATTCCTTCGCGGCCTACGACCGCGAGGGCGAGCCATGCCAAAAGCCCGGCTGCGGCGGCCATATCGAGCGCATCGTGCAGAGCGGCCGCTCGACCTTCTATTGCCGGACCTGTCAGCGGTGAGCTAGACCGATCCCTCAATCGGAACGAGGAGGCGATGCCATGACCTATGAAACCATCATCGTGGAAACGCGCGGCAAGGTCGGGCTGATCACGCTGAACCGGCCGAAGGCGCTCAACGCGCTGAACTCCCAGGTCATGGCGGAGGTGGTCGCGGCGATGAGCGGGTTCGGCGCCGATGCCGGCATCGGCGCGATCATCATCACCGGTTCCGAGAAGGCCTTCGCGGCTGGCGCCGACATCAAGGAGATGCAATCGATCGCCTTCGTCGATGCCTACACGCAGGACTTCTTCGTCGGCTGGGAGCAACTCACGCGCGTGCGAAAGCCGATCATCGCGGCGGTTGCGGGTTACGCGCTTGGCGGCGGCTGCGAACTGGCAATGATGTGCGATTTCATCATCGCCGCGGATACCGCAAGGTTCGGCCAGCCCGAGATCACGCTTGGCGTCATGCCCGGCATGGGCGGGTCACAGCGGCTGACCCGTTTTGTCGGCAAGTCGAAGGCGATGGACATGTGCCTGACCGGGCGGATGATGGATGCGGCCGAGGCGGAGCGCTGCGGGTTGGTGTCGCGCGTCGTGCCCGCGGGCGATCTCATTGAGGAAGCTCTGAAGGCCGCGGCCAAGATCGCCGAGTTCTCGCTGCCGTCGGTGATGATGACGAAAGAGGCCGTCAACCGGGCCTATGAAACGACGCTTGCCGAGGGTTTGCGGTTCGAGCGGCGGCTGTTCCACTCGCTGTTTGCGCTGGACGACCAGAAGGAAGGCATGGCCGCCTTTGCCGAGAAGCGGAAGCCCAATTTCACCAACCGATAAGATGGTCGGGCGCCGGCGTCAAAAAGAAGGCGAAGCGGCGTTGACGCGCCGGAAAAGCTGAACTATAAGCCGCACCAACCGAGGCGGCCTGTGGCTGCCCGTTTGTTTTTTGCGCCCTGCGATACCGCTGGCGCCCACCAGATCAGAAGAGAGGCACCATGGCCAACACCTCCTCGGCCAAGAAGGCAACGCGCAAGATCGCCCGCCGGGCCGCGATCAACAAGAACCGCCGCTCGCGCGTCCGCACTTATGTGCGCCAGGTCGAAGAGGCGCTCGCCTCGGGCGACAAGGCTGCCGCGCTGGCCGCGTTCAAGGCTGCCGAGCCGGAATTGATGCGCGCCGCGACGAAGGGCGTGATCCATAAGAACACGGCGTCGCGCAAGGTTTCCAGACTGGCGCACCGGCTCAAGGTACTGACTGCCTGATAAGCCTTTACTAAACTTGCGTTCTTCGAACCCGGCGGATGACGCCGGGTTTTTTCGTTTGCCGGCAAGTACTTAAAAAGAACGCCCCGAGATCGCGTCCAGGCTGGATTTCAAAATCCGGTTTACTTTGCCGGCATATACATGCGCACTGATATTCCGTTATGCCGAAAGCGGGCGCTGACCAAAATTCGGCTGTCAGAAATTAGCTATATATTTCAAACGCCTGTGGATGGTGATCCACAGCTTGTTCACATCGCGTTCGAGCGGCGGGGGACAAGTAGCTGTCAAGCGAATTATTTCAGAAAATTTCGTGCCGAGCGGCCATTTTCATATTCGCCGGAAAAGGGTTTGAATCACAATGGCTTTGTCAAAATATGCCGTTGCGGCACCCGCTCCGAACCCGTCTCCGCTAACCAGATTCGTTAAAAATCCGTTAGTCGTGGCCTTGCCCTATCCACAGCGATTTCGGTAATGTCCATCCATCGAAGGGACGGGCTCTTGGCCTTCAACCCAGCCTGAATCGGCCACCACAAAATGGCAGAATTCATGACGTGGATCAATTCCGCGAACGGGCTTGATTTGTCTTTTCGAGGCGGTAGGGGACTGGCGTAATTGTACATGGCAGGTCGATGGAGCCGGCGTTTTCGCCGGATGGCATCGCATTGCCCTGGTGTGTCGAGAACGGCCCAGCTTGCAAGAGCTGGCACCGGTCCCTTTGTTACGAGGCGATGATCACCTGCCGGCGGCGGCGGTGGTGTCGCAGCGAAGATACGGTCGCCGGAAACATGGATGCAGGAGGCGCATCCCCGGCGGAAAAGGGTACAAAAGGACAAGGAACTCGATCATGCAGAGCGGCATCGAAAGGGAGCTAACCAGCGAACTCCCATTCCCAACAACATTCGTCGGAGGGGACAGCATGGCGGGTTCCAGCGACGCGGAACAGAAGTTCGAGCGCGTCAAGGCCCAGCTGAAGGCGCGCCTGGGAGCTGAGGTCTATTCAAGCTGGTTTGGCCGCATGAAGGTTGCCGAGGCTTCCCGCGGCATTGTCCGCATCTCGGTACCCACGGCCTTCCTGCGGTCGTGGATCAACGGCCACTATCTCGATCTGATCGCGGAATTGTGGAAGCACGAGGATCCCGAAGTCCTCAAGATCGAGATCGTGGTGCGCACCGCCACGCGCCAGACACGCAATGGCGTCGAGCCTGAGGTGACGCCGGCGCGTAAGATGACCCGACAGACGCAGACGGCGCTCGCCGCGGGCACCGCCGCGACAGGCAGGGTCGAACGGGCTCCGGCGCCGCGCCCGGGCGTGCCCGCAGAGACCGAGTTCCGGCACAATGTGCTGGGGTCGCCGCTCGATCCACGCTACACCTTCAGTTCCTTCATCGAAGGCCCGTCGAACCGGGTGGCTTTCGCCGCCGCCAAGGCCGTGGCGGAATCGCAGTCGAGCGCGGTGCGCTTCAACCCGCTTTTCCTTCATGCGACGGTCGGCCTCGGCAAGACGCATCTTCTGCAGGCGATCGCGGCGGAATCGCTGATACACAACCCGAAATCGCGCGTCGTCTACCTGACGGCCGAGTATTTCATGTGGCGCTTCGCCACCGCCATCCGCGACAACAACGCGCTAACGTTGAAGGAGCAACTGCGCGATATCGATCTCCTGATCATCGACGACATGCAGTTCCTGCAGGGCAAGTCGATCCAGCATGAGTTCTGCCACCTGATCAACATGCTGCTCGACAGCGCCAAGCAGGTGGTGGTTGCCGCCGACCGGCCGCCGTCCGAGCTGGAGTCGCTGGAGCCGCGCGTGCGCTCCCGCCTCAATGGCGGCGTGGCCCTGGAAATGTCGGCGCCGGACTTCGCAATGCGTCTCGGCATGCTGAAGCTGCGCCTCGCCACGGCCAAGGTCGACGATGCCTCGCTCGATATTTCGGACGAGATCCTCAACCATGTCGCGCGCACGGTGACCGGAAGCGGACGAGAGTTGGAAGGCGCCTTCAACCAGCTCCTGTTCAGACAGTCCTTCGAACCGCAGATCAGCATCGACCGTATCGACGAGATCCTCGGGCACATCTATCGCTCGGGCGAGCCGAAGCGAGTGCGCATCGAGGACATCCAGCGCATCGTGGCGCGCCACTACAACGTGTCGAAGACCGAGCTTCTGTCCAATCGGCGCACGCGCACCATCGTCAAGCCGCGGCAGGTGGCCATGTATCTGTCGAAGGTGATGACGCCGCGCTCGCTGCCCGAGATCGGACGGCGCTTCGGCGGCCGCGACCATACGACCGTGTTGCATGCGGTGCGCAAGATCGAGGACCTTTCGGGCGCCGACAACACGCTGGCGCAGGAACTGGAACTCTTAAGAAGACTGATCAACGACCAGGCTTGAGCGGCCGGGAAAGACCTGGAGCGGTTCAGCGTTTCATGGAATCGCCGAACCGCTCTAACTAATTGTTTCTACGCAATTCCGGACGGAAAACCGTTACACACTTTTCCTGGAATTGCCCTAAAGCGCGGCGCGCCCGTAACGGTCCATGCGACGCGCTGAGGTGTGGTTTTCATGCATGTCGTTGTTCTCGAACCGCTGCGCGCTTTTGGGTGACATGCATTAAACGGGGACTTCGCCGGCTTTATCCCCAGAAAGCCCGCGCAACCGGTCCGAACCGGTGGCGCGGGCTTGCGTTTGCAGGCTTTTTCCTGTCAGTTTAGGCAGATTCTGAGCCTGTTCAGAGCTTTCGCGGGGCGCCGCTCGCCGGAGACCCGCTCATTCATTCAAGCGAGCCTGTTTCGTCATGCGTGTTATCCTGGAACGGTCAAATCTCCTGAAGTCGCTCAACCATGTCCACCGCGTGGTCGAACGGCGCAACACCATACCGATCCTGTCTAACGTGCTGCTCAGCGCCGAGGGCGCCAGCCTCGAGATGAAGGCGACTGACCTTGACCTGGAGGTGACCGAAGCCACGCCCGCCAAGGTCGAGCGCGGCGGAGCCACAACGGTTCCGGCGCACCTGCTCTACGACATCGTGCGCAAGCTCGCCGACGGAGCGGAGGTGATGCTGAAGACCGACGAGGACGGCAATGCGATGACCGTCACCTCGGGCCGGTCGAGCTTCCGTCTGCAGTGCCTGCCGCAGTCCGATTTCCCGGAACTTTCGGCCGGCTCCTTCTCGCACATCTTCCGCCTCGATTCGGTCGACCTGAAAGGCCTGATCGAAAAGACGCAGTTCGCCATCTCCACCGAGGAGACGCGCTACTATCTGAACGGCATTTACCTGCACACGCATGAGGCCGGCGGCAAGCTGAAGCTGCGCTCGGTGGCGACCGATGGCCACCGCCTGGCGCGTGCCGAGATCGACGCGCCGGCCGGTTCGGAAGGCATGCCGGGCATCATCATCCCGCGCAAGACGGTCAGCGAGTTGCAGAAGCTGGTCGACGACCCGGATGTCGCCGTGACCACCGAACTTTCCGACACCAAAATCCGCTTCACCATCGGCAGCGTCGTTTTGACCTCGAAGCTGATCGACGGCACCTTCCCGGACTATCAGCGCGTGATTCCCACCGGCAACGACAAGAAGCTGATCATCGACCGCCAGAGCTTTGCCGCCGCAGTCGACCGTGTGTCGACAATTTCCTCGGAGCGCGGCCGGGCGGTGAAGCTGTCGATCGCCGAGGGACAGCTCACGCTCGCCGTCAACAATCCGGATTCCGGCAGCGCCACCGAGGAATTGTCGGCCGACTATTCGTCAGACCCGATCGAGATCGGCTTCAACGCCAAGTATCTGCTCGACGTCGCCGCCCAGCTCACCGGCTCGGAAGCGAAATTCATGCTTGCCGACGCCGGCTCGCCGACGCTGATCCACGACATGGCCGACGAGACCGCGCTCTACGTGCTGATGCCGATGCGGGTCTAGGCTGCGGCAGGGCCAGTTCGTTGCCGTGACGGGAGCTGCAAAACAGCAACAGACTCACATAAGTAAGCTTACACTTACCAACTTCCGCAACTATGCGGCGCTGTCCATCGATCTGTCGCCCGGGGCCGTGGTGCTGTCCGGCGACAATGGCGCCGGCAAGACCAATCTGCTGGAAGCGGTTTCGCTGCTGACGCCGGGGCGCGGCCTGCGCCGCGCGCCCTATGTCGATCTGGCGCGCGAAGGCGGCGATGGCGGTTTTGCGCTGCACGCCCGCATCGAGGGACCCGAAGGCCAGGTAGAGATCGGCACGGGCATTCCGGGTGGCGACAGCAGCGAAAGCGGCAGGCGCGTGCGGATCAACGGCGCTGCGGCGCGATCGGCCGAGGACATGCTGGAATGGCTGCGGGTCGTCTGGCTGACGCCGGCGATGGATGGCTTGTTCCCCGGGCCGGCCGCCGACCGGCGGCGCTTTCTCGACCGGCTGGTTCTGGCGATCGACCCCGGCCATGGCCAGCGCGCGCTCGACTACGAGAAGGCGATGCGAGGCCGTAACCGATTGCTTACGGAAGGATCGCGTGACGGCGGCTGGTTCGACGCCATCGAGACGCAGATGGCGGAGACCGGTGTGGCAATCGCCGCCGCCCGTGCCGAGCTGGTGCGCCTGCTTGCCGCCATGATTGAGCGGCTGCCTTCCAGCGGACCGTTTCCACAAGCCGACATCAGCCTCCACGGCGACCTGGAAAACGCGCTCGGCGCGGCGCCGGCGGTCGATGTTGAGGAGCGCTTCCGCCGTGCGCTCGCCGATGGCCGCGACCGCGACCGGGCCGCCGGACGCACGCTGGATGGCCCGCACCGTTCCGATCTCGTGGTGCGGCATAGGCCGAAGGCGATGCCGGCCGAGCTCTGCTCGACCGGCGAACAGAAGGCGCTGCTGGTGGGGATCGTGGTGTCGCATGCGCGGCTGACCGGCGAGATGTCGGGGATGACGCCGATCCTGCTGCTCGACGAGATCGCGGCACATCTCGACGCCGGCCGGCGCGCTGCCCTGTTCTCGATCCTCGAGGAGCTCAACTGCCAGGCGTTCATGACCGGAACCGACGCCGCGCTGTTTTCCAGCCTCGAAGGCCGCGCGCAATTCCTGACGGTCGACCACGGCACGGTTGGGCCAACCGAAGACCCCTGACAAGGTTTTTGCGCCGCGATAAGGTTTGGCCATGACCACACTTACCGACGAAGAACTCGAGCGCTATGCCCGCCATATCGTGCTGCCGGAGATCGGCGGCGCCGGCCAGCAGAAGCTCAAGCGCACGCGGGTGCTGGTGATCGGCGCCGGCGGGCTCGGCGCGCCAGCGCTGGAATATCTTGCCGCCGCCGGCGTCGGCACGCTCGGCATCGTCGACGACGACACCGTCTCGCTGTCCAATTTGCAACGACAGGTGATCCATGCCACGGACGCGATCGGCATGGCCAAAACCGACAGCGCGTCGGCAGCGATCACGCGCATCAACCCCAATGTCGTGGTGGAGCCGCACCGCCTCAGGCTGACGGCGGACAGCGCCCCTGCCCTCGTCGCCCGCTACGACATCGTGGTCGACGGCTCCGACAATTTCGAGACACGCTACGCGGTGGCCGATGCCTGCGCGGCGGAAGGCAAGCCCCTGGTGCACGCCGCCGTCGGCCGTTTCGACGGCTCGCTGACCGTGCTGAAGCCGTTCGAGGCCGGCGCCGACGGCAAGCCGAACCCGGGCTACCGCGATCTTTTCCCGGAAGCGCCTCCGGAGGGGCTGGTGCCGTCCTGCGCCGTTGCCGGCATTGTCGGCGCGCTGACCGGCGTCATCGGCACGCTGCAGGCGATGGAGACGATAAAGCTGATCACCGGCATCGGCGAGCCGCTGGTCGGCCGGCTTTTGCTCTACGACGCGCTCGGCGCGCGCTTCGACACGATCCGCTACAAGAGAGCCTGATCGCATGGACCGGCCGACAGGCGTCTTCGTTATGCAAATCCGACCCGATTTCGGGCGATGGGAGGAACTGCATTCGCTGATCATGCGCGCCTTCGCCTATATGGACGGCGTCATCGATCCGCCCTCCTCGGCGCATCTGCTGACCGCCGAAAGGCTCAAGGAAAAGGCACGGCAGGAAATCGGGCTCCTGGCGCTGCGGGACGGCCGGATCGCCGGCTGCGTTTTCACGCAGGAGCGCGCCGATACCCTCTATGTCGGCAAGCTCGCCGTCGAGCCAGACTTGCAGGGGCAAGGCATCGGCAGGCTGCTGATGCAGGCCGCCGAGGACCTTGCCGCTAGCCGTGGCAAGGGCGCCGTCGAATTGCAAACGCGCATCGAACTCGATGGCAACCACCGGGCTTTCGTGCGGCTCGGCTTTGACGAGACTGAACGCACCGCGCATGAAGGCTACGACCGGCCGACCTCGATCACCATGCGCAAGGTGCTGTTATGAGCCTAACCTTGAGCGCGGAAGAACAGGCGATCGCCGCCGGCCGGGACGGCACGGCAATGGCGATGCGCATCGTTGCCGAAAGCGCCCGCCTGCTCGCCGCGCCGCGGCTCATCCCAATCGCCTCGACGCATATTGACGGGGCGCTCTACCACGGCGATTCCGGCACACTGTTTGCCGAACGGCTTGTCGAGGGCGGCGCGCGCGTCGCGGTGCGCTCGACGCTCAATGTCGGCGCACTCGACCTGATGGGCTGCTCGCGCATCCGCCTCGAGGAGCCGCAGCGCGGCATGGCGCGGCGGATGATGGAAGCCTATCGCAAGCTTGGCTGCGAGCAGAGCTGGACCTGCGCTCCCTACCAGGCCGGGCACCGGCCGGCGCAGGGCAGCGACGTCGCCTGGGGCGAGTCCAACGCGGTGGTGTTCTGCAATTCGGTGCTGGGCGCGCGCACCAATCGCTATGGCGATTTCCTCGACATCGCCTGCGCCATCACAGGCCGCGCTCCCGACTATGGCCTGCACCGCCCGGACAACCGGCGGGCGCGACTTGTGTTCGATGTTTCAGGTCTCTCGCCTTCATTCCTCGTTTCCGAGTTCGCCTGGCCGGTGCTTGGCAGCCTCTATGGCCGCGAGGTGGGCAACGCAGTCGGCGTCGTCACCGGCGTGGCCAGGCACCCCGGCGAGGACGCGCTGAAGGCCTTCGGCGCCGCCGCCGCCTCGTCCGGCGCCGTCGGCCTTTTTCACATTGCCGGCGTGACGCCGGAGGCGCCCGATGCCGAGACCATTCTCGCCGGCGCCGCGCCGGAAACGGTCATCCGCGTCACGCCCGAAATGGCCGCGAATGCCCGTGCGGGGCTGTCGACGGCAGCGGCGCCAAAGACAATCGACGCAGTTGCAATCGGCAGCCCGCATCTGTCGCTGGCCGAGTTCGACATGCTGGAACGGCTGATCGCCGGGCGGCGGCTCGGCGTGCCGATCTATGCCTGCACCGGCCGCCATGCGCTGTCCGGCCTCGAACAGGGTGGCCGGCGCAAGGCGCTCGAGGCAAGCGGGGTGGTGATCGTCGCCGACACCTGCGTGGTGGTGACGCCAATCATGCCGGTGCTCAGCAACGGCGTGCTGATGACGAATTCTGGCAAGTTCGCGCATTACGCGCCAGGCAACACCCGCTACTCCGTGCTCTACGCCTCCCTGGCCGACTGCGTCGAAAGCGCCGTGCTTGGTAAGCCACGATTTACGGACATCGCGGCGTGAGCGCCGCTCCGGAAATCCTGGTGCCGGGGCGAACCGGGCAAGGCGAGGCGCTGGTGCTGACGGCGCCGATCAGCTTCTGGGGCGGCGTCGACCCGAAAACCGGCCGCATTGCCGACGTGCGCCATCCGCAGCATGGTGAGATCATCTCCGGACGGGTGCTGTTCCTGCCGGGCACGATCGGCTCATCCTCGGCCTCGGCCGTGCTGATGGAGCTTGTCCACAACGGCCGGGCGCCAGCCGCGCTGGTGCTGCACGAGCCGGACGCGATCCTCCTGCTCGGACTCATCGTCGCCAGGGAAATGGGCTGGGAGACGCCGATCGCGGTCCAGCTTGCTCGAAACGTGTTCGAGACCTATCGCGGCAGCACTGTGAACGTCGCCGGCGATGGCGCCCTCACCATCGCTGGCTGACGGCCTCAGGTCCTGAGCGGCAGCACGCGGTCCGGCGGACGGTGGCCGTCGAAGAAGGCGCGGATGTTGATGATCACCTTCTCGCCCATGTCGATGCGGCCTTCGAGCGTCGCCGAACCCATATGCGGCAGAAGCACGACCTTGCCCTTGGCGGCGAGCTTCAGCAGCTTGCTGTTCAGCGCCGGCTCGTGCTCGTAGACGTCGAGACCGGCGCCGGCGATCTTGCCGTCATGGATCAGCTTGATCAGCGATTCCTCGTCGATGATGTCGCCGCGCGCGGTGTTGACGATGTAGGCCGAGGGCTGCATCAGCGCCAGGCGCCGCGCCGAAAGCAGATGGAAGGTCGCCGGTGTCGAGGGGCAGTTGACCGAGATGATGTCCATACGGGCCAGCATCTGGTCGAGGCTTTCCCAATAGGTCGCTTCCAACTCTTCCTCGACCGCCGGCAGCACGCGGTGGCGGTTGTGGTAGTGGATCGACAGGCCGAAGGCCTTGGCGCGCCGGGCGACAGCGGTGCCGATGCGGCCCATGCCGACGATGCCGAGACGTTTTCCCCAGATGCGGCGGCCAAGCATCCAGGTCGGTGACCAGCCGGCCCATTTCTTGTCGCTGGTCAGCACGTTGGCGCCTTCCGCCAGCCGCCGCGGCACAGCCAGCATCAGCGCCATGGTCATGTCGGCGGTATCCTCGGTCAGCACGTTCGGCGTGTTGGTGACGGTGATGCCCTTCTTTGCCGCCGCCGCCACGTCTATCTTGTCGACGCCATTGCCGAAATTGGCGATCAGCTTGAGATTGTCGCCGGCCTGGTCGATGAGTGCGGCGTCGATGTTGTCGGTGATCGTCGGCACCAGCACATCGGCTTCCTTGACCGCGGCGACAAGCTCCGGCTGCGTCATCGGCCGATCCTCGACATTCAGCCGCGCGTCGAACAGCTCGCGCATGCGGGTTTCGACGGGATCGGGCAGCTTGCGCGTGATGACGACGAGGGGCCTTTTCTTGCCTGCCATTGTTTCCTCGAACCCGATCTCGTTGAGACCTCTTTAACCAAGACAGGCGAAACTTGAAGCCGGTCGCGGTGCCAGCCACTCCTGTAACAAGCGGTGCCGCCGAAGACAAAGAAAAAGGGGCGCCGGTGCCAAAGGGCAGGCGCCGAAAGGAATGAAAGTGTCTGGTTTCGCGTCGCTTCGCCTGGCTCTCAGCGCGGCCGTTCTTGGCGCTCTTCTTTTTTCCCCGCAACAGGTGGCGGCGCAGAGCGCGGCCGGCCCGGCGCAGACGGTCACGCTGGGCCCCAGCGGCCTTCCCTTGCCGCGTTTCGTCAGCCTGAAATCGGGCCGCGTCAATTCACGCGTCGGCCCCGGCGCCAACTATTCGGTCGATTGGATGTATATGAAGGCGGGCCTGCCTATGGAAATCATCCAGGAATTCGACACCTGGCGCCGCGTGCGGGATGCCGACGGCTCGGAAGGCTGGATCAACCAGTCGCTGCTTTCGGGCCGCCGCACCGCGATCGTCGCGCCTTGGCAGCGCAGCAAGGGCGGCCGAATCAACCTGCTTGACGATCCCGATAAGGATGCAGGCGTCGTCGCCATCCTCGAGCCGGGCGTCATGGGCTCAATCAAGAAGTGCGACGGTCAATGGTGCGAGATGACCTTCGAAGGCCACACCGGCTGGCTGCAGCAGTCAGTCGTCTGGGGCGCCTATCCGGGTGAACGGGTCAAGAACTAATCCGGCCTGACAGGCGCAGGGACCTCGCGGCGGCCGATGCGGCCAAGATGGGTGTCCTGGAAACCGCTGGGCAGCTTGAGGCCGTAGCCGAGCGCGCGGTCGATGGCGATGTGGGAGATCCAGATCAGCGCGACTGCCGTCGCCATGGAACTACCGAGGACATATCCGGCCAGCGCCAGGGCAAGCGGGACGATCAGTATGTGCAGGGCGTTATAGGCGATGGCACCTACGCGCGGTCCGGCGAGGTAGCCCAGCATCGACAGGTCCGGCGCCAGGATGAGCAGCGCGAACAGCCACCATGACGTGCCCGTCATCGCATAGAGGACGACGGCCGCCGCCGCAGCGACACACCATTCGAGCCTGATTGCGAGATCGACAGGCCGCATCGGAAGCGGATCAGTCGCGCCGCTTCGGGCGCAGCCTCACCACGATATCGACATTGGCAATTTCCATGCCCTGCGGGGGCTCCGGCAGGTTGGAGACAGTCACCGGGCCGCTGGCGATATCGAATATCCTGTTTTCGCCTTCGATATAGAAATGGTGGTGGTCGGAAGTATTGGTGTCGAAATAGGTCTTCGACCCCTCGACGGCGAGGATGCGCAGCAGGCCCGCCTGGGTGAACTGGTGCAGGGCGTTGTAGACGGTGGCGAGCGAAACCGGCACGCCGGCTGCGATCGCCTCCTCATGCAGTTCCTCGGCCGACAGATGGCGGTCGCCCTTGGCAAACAGCAGATCGGCCAGCGCAACGCGCTGGCGTGTAGGCCTCAGGCCGGCCTCGCGAACCCGCTTGTCCACAGCGACATTATCCTTCCGGCAGCCCTGATCCATCTATCCCGTCGAAGCTCGCGCTTTCGGCCCAAAAACATGCCCAGAGTGGCGAAAAAACGTCATCGGCCGAAACTGGACACGTTTCGACATATATTCTGTCGGCCGAATGCGATCAATAGAGCAAGACGCTTGTGCTCCCGCGCGCATTGACCCGGGCAGACGGGCAGGTTAAGCGCAAACGCCGGTTTCCGGCCTTGGAAAGATTGTGTTAGGAAGCCAACGACAAGGGCGCCCACCGCCCGGGACGATCACGGGGACGAAATTGATGGCGGGTTCGAAGTCCAGCTACGAATATGAAGAACTGCTTGCCTGCGCCCGCGGCGAGCTGTTCGGACCGGGCAACGCGCAGCTGCCGTATCCGCCGATGCTGATGTTCGACCGCATCACCGAGATCAGCGAGACCGGCGGCGCCTTCGACAAGGGGTTCATCCGCGCCGAATTCGACATCAAGCCGGACCTGTGGTTCTTCGCCTGCCATTTCATCGGCAATCCGATCATGCCTGGCTGCCTCGGCCTCGACGCCATGTGGCAGCTGACCGGCTTTTATCTCGGCTGGCTCGGCGAGCCGGGCAAGGGCATGGCCCTGTCGACCGGCGAGGTGAAGTTCAAGGGCATGGTGACGCCGTCGGTCAAGAAGGTGGAATACGGGATCGACTTCAAGCGCGTGATGCGCGGGCGCCTGGTGCTCGGCATCGCCGATGGCTGGCTGAAGGCGGACGGCGAACCCATATACGCGGCGACGGATTTGAAAGTGGGTCTGTCCAAGCAATCGGCGGCGGTTTGACCGGCGCCACCACCCCGCCATGCGCCCTTTGAATGTGGGACCGCATAGCGCTTTTATTTTGCGTATGATCCTCTGCGAATTCCGATTGCGGTTTTCGAAATCATGCGCCGGAAGGAGTTGCGAATGAGACGGGTCGTAGTGACGGGCCTCGGCATCGTGTCGTCGATCGGCAACAATGCCAATGAAGTCCAGGCCTCGCTGCATGATGCCAAATCGGGCATCAGCTTTTCCAATTCCTTCGCCGAACACGGTTTCCGCTGCCAGGTCTGGGGCGCCCCAACGCTCGACCCGTCGGCAATGATCGACCGACGCGCGATGCGCTTCCTGTCGCAGGGCGCGGCCTGGAACCACGTGGCCATGGACCAGGCGATTGCCGACGCCGGGCTTGGCGAGAGTGACATCACCAACGAGCGCACCGGCATCGTCATGGGTTCGGGCGGCCCCTCCACCCGGACCATCGTCGAGGCGGCCGAAACTACGCTGAAGAACGGCAGCCCCAAGCGCATCGGCCCGTTCGCTGTGCCGAAAGCGATGTCGTCGACCGCATCGGCGACGCTTGCCACCTGGTTCAAGATCCACGGCGTCAACTACTCGATTTCGTCCGCCTGCTCGACTTCGGCGCATTGCATCGGCAATGGCTACGAGCTGATCCAGTGGGGCAAGCAGGACATGGTCTTTGCCGGCGGCCACGAGGATCTCGACTGGACGATGTCGGACCTGTTCGACGCCATGGGCGCCATGTCGTCGAAGTACAACGACAAGGCATCGACCGCTTCCCGCGCCTATGACGTCAACCGCGACGGCTTCGTCATCGCCGGTGGCGCGGGCGTGCTGGTGCTGGAGGAACTCGAGCACGCCAAGGCGCGCGGCGCCAAGATCTATGCCGAGATCGTCGGCTATGGCGCGACCTCGGACGGCTACGACATGGTGGCGCCCTCGGGCGAAGGCGCGGTGCGCTGCATGCGCCAGGCGCTCTCCACGGTGTCTACGCCGGTCGACTACATCAACACGCACGGCACCTCGACGCCGGTCGGCGATTCCAAGGAAATGGGCGCCATCCGCGAGGTGTTCGGCGACAAGATGCCGTTCATCACCTCGACCAAGTCGCTGACCGGCCATTCGCTGGGCGCCGCCGGCGTGCAGGAATCCATCTACTCCATCCTGATGATGCAGGGCGGCTTCATCGGCGAGAGCGCCCATATCGAAGAGCTCGATCCGGAATTCGAAGGCATGCCGATCGTGCGCAAGCGCATCGACAACGCCAGGATCGACACTGTTTTGTCCAATTCCTTCGGTTTCGGTGGCACTAACGCAACGCTGATTTTCCAGCGCTATTCCGCATAAGGATCGCCAGTCATGGACGGACTGATGAAGGGCAAGCGCGGGCTTGTCATGGGTGTCGCCAACGACCATTCGATCGCCTGGGGCATTGCCAAGAAACTGTCCGAGCACGGCGCCGAGCTCGCCTTCACCTATCAGGGCGACGCCTTCGGGCGGCGGGTCAAGCCCTTGGCGGAAAAGCTCGGCGCATCGCTGGTGGTGCCTTGCGACGTCGAGGACAGCGCCTCGGTGAGCGCCACGTTCGAAACGCTCGGCAAGGCCTGGGGCGGACTGGACTTCGTCGTCCATGCCATCGGCTTTTCCGACAAGAACGAGCTCAAGGGCCTCTACGCCGACACCAGCCGCGACAATTTCGTCCGTACCATGGTGATCTCCTGCTATTCCTTCACCGAGGTCGCCCGCAACGCCGCGCCGCTGATGACGGATGGCGGTTCGATGATCACGCTGACCTATGCCGGTTCGGTCCGGGTGATGCCGAACTACAATGTCATGGGCGTCGCCAAGGCCGGACTGGAAGCCAGTGTGCGCTATCTCGCCAACGACTACGGCCCGCGCGGCATCCGGGTGAACGGCATCTCGGCTGGACCGGTGCGCACGCTCGCCGGCGCCGGAATTTCGGACGCCCGACACATGTTCTCCTACCAGCAGCGCAACTCGCCGCTGCGCCGCACGGTGACCATCGACGAGGTCGGCGGCTCGGCACTCTATCTGTTGTCTGATCTCTCGTCCGGCGTCACCGGCGAGATCCACTATGTCGATTCCGGCTATCACATCGTTTCCATGCCAACGCTCGATGAATTGAAGCAGAGCGACGGCGCCCGGGAATAATCCCGCCGGAAATACTCAGCTTCTGGTAAAATTGGATTCATTGGCGGAAACTCATTTTAAGGAGATTTCCGCTAGAACGTCCCGCACCTTGGGGACTCTGCATGTCTGCTGTCAGCAACCCGAAGCGAACTCCGCTGTTCCGACTGCTGACCATAGGCAGTTCGGGCATGGGCAGTTTTATCCTCGGCATCTGGGGGCTGAAGTTCGGTTTTGGCGACGGCCTTGCCGGCATGCCGGCAGGAACAATGGCCGGCATCATCGCGGCTCTCTGCGCGCTGGCCGCGGCGGGCGCCGCCCTGTCCTTCTTCGCCGGCGTCGATGAATCCGAGCAGTATGTCTTCAGCGAAACCAATTTCGACAAGCTGACGGGCCTGCTCGCGCGTCCGGCAATGGTCGGCAAGATCGCCGAGGCGGCATCGGCGACGATCCGCACAGGCGAACCGGTTTTCCTAGTCGACATCGACATCGATCGCTTCAAACACATCAACGACGCCATCGGCTACAGCCATGGCGACGATCTGATCCGGGCCTTCGCCGAGCGGCTCAAGGCCCGCATGCCGGAGGGCACGGTGATCGGGCGCCTCGGCGCCGGCGAGTTCGGTGTTCTGCTGGCCGACCGCGCGCTGAAGGGCCCGGTCGAGGAGGCGATCGAGAAGCTCATCGACGAGATGATGGAGCCCTACCAGCTCAATTCGCATCAGCAGTCGGTCAGCCTGTCGGTGGGCATTGCCGCAATGCCCAAGGACGGCGTCGACCCCGTGCTGGTGCTGCGCCGCTCCAACCTTGCGCTGCAGAACGCGCGCGCCGGCGGCGTGGGCAATTGGTCAGTCTTCCATGCCGACATGGGGCGGGTCGCCGACTATCGCCAATGGATCGAGTCCGAGCTGCATACCGCTTTCGAGCGTGGCGATTTCGACCTCCACTACCAGCCGCAGCTCGACCTGCCGAGCGGCCGCGTTATCGGCTATGAGGCGCTGATCCGCTGGAAGCATCCCGAGCGCGGCATGATCCCGCCAATGGAGTTCATCCCGATCGCGGAAGAGACCGGCATGATCAACCCGATCGGCGAATGGGTGCTGCGCAAGGCCTGCAGCGACGCCCAGTACCTGCCCGAGGACTGCTTCGTCGCCGTCAACATCTCGCCGGTCCAGTTCATGACCAAGGATTTCGTCGGCAATGTGCGCGAGACGATGGCCGCCACCGGCATCAAGCCGTCGCGGCTGGAGCTGGAGGTCACCGAGACGGCGATGATGCAGGACCGAGAGCGCGCGGCCATCATCCTGCAGCAGCTTGCCGAGATGGGCATCTCAGTGGCCGTCGACGATTTCGGCACCGGTTATTCCAATTTGAGCTACCTCATCGATTTCTCGTTCGGCAAGCTCAAGATCGACCGTTCGTTCGTCAGCCGCATCGACACCGATTCCAACTCCGGCGCGGTCGTCTCGACCATCGTCGGACTTTCGCGCGCGCTCGGCGTCGGTATCATTGCCGAAGGCGTCGAAACCGAGAACCAGGCGACGCTGCTCAGGGCCGCCGGC
The DNA here is from genome assembly GCF_003952505.1 of Mesorhizobium sp. M4B.F.Ca.ET.058.02.1.1. NCBI lineage: Bacteria > Pseudomonadati > Pseudomonadota > Alphaproteobacteria > Hyphomicrobiales > Phyllobacteriaceae > Mesorhizobium > Mesorhizobium sp. M4B.F.Ca.ET.058.02.1.1. The sequence continues at coordinate 3,336,454 of NZ_CP034450.1, forward strand.
TGCGAGGTGGTGCAGGGCTATCTGTTCGGCCGGCCGGCGCCGCTCAAGATCGAGCTTGGTGCGGCGCGCTTCGAAAAGCGCGAGGCGCGCATTGTCAGCATGCACTGACGGCGAAGATTACAGGCGCGCCGAAAGCACCTTGAACATGCCGTCGCGGGCGACTTCGACATGGCTCGAAAAGGCCGCCGCCAGCACCGCTTCGTAAGGCAACTGGCGGTTCGCCACCATGAACAGCCGCCCTCCAGGCTTCAGCGCCTTGCCCGCCGCCCGGATGATGCCGGCGCCGACCTCGGGCTCGGCCGCCCGGCCGCGGTGGAATGGCGGGTTCATGAGGATGGCGTCATAGCGCCGCTCGACCGGCTCGCCGAGCAGATCGGCCCAGAAAAAACGCGGCGCTGCGGACGTGTTGTTCACATTGGCCTTCGCCGCTTCCAGCGCCTCGAAGTCCGCCTCGAAGAGATCGAGCGCGGTGAGGCCCGGGAACCGGGGCGCGACCTCGGCGGCCACATAACCCCAGCCGGCGCAGAAGTCGGCAACGATGCCCTTGAGGTCGCCCGGCAGGCTTTCCACCAACAGTTTCGAGCCGGTGTCGACGCGATCGAAGGAGAACATGCCCGGCGCGGTGTGGAAGCGGCCCTCGACCAGAACGGCCGGATTGGCCGCGCGCAGCACCGCCGCCGCTCCTGCGTCGACGGGCCGGCGGAACCAGAAGGCAACGCCGTGATGCTTGGGAAGGTGGCCGTCGAGCGGCACGAGCTCATCGATGCGTTTGCGCAGGGACGCGATGCCGTCCTCCTTGCCACCCGCGACCACGATCAATCCGCCCGCTGCCACGCGCTCGATCGCCTCGGCGACACGCAGCTCGTTCTGGCCGCGATGGCGCCCGGCGAGCACGAGTGCGGTGTCGAAGCTCGCGCCTTCCGCTCGCGGCAGGACATCGAAGCCTGCCGCCTGCAGCGCACGGAAATGCGACCGGAAGCCCTGCACGAGATGGAGCGCGGCAGCAAACCCTTCGGGCAAGCGGAAACCGGGCTCGGCGCCAAGAAAAAGCGCGCGTTCGCCCATCCCGGGCAAGGGCAGGGCCTCGGCCTCATAGGGATGGAACAGCGTCTTCAGCGGCTCTGCCGACATTTCCTTGCCCCGTGGGAAACAAGCCCCCTAAACGAAAACGGGCGCGACATCGCCGCGCCCGTCTCAACTATCCGGTCAGACCGATCAGGCTGCGTCTTCCTCGCCGCCTTCGGCCTTCTTCTCGCGCACGATTTCCTTGCCGGTAGCCTGGTCGACGACCTTCATCGACAGGCGGACCTTACCGCGCTCGTCGAAGCCCATCAGCTTGACCCATACCTTGTCGCCTTCCTTGACGACGTCGGAGGTCTTGGCGACGCGCTCGTTGGCCAGCTGCGAAATGTGGACGAGGCCGTCGCGCGGACCGAAGAAGTTGACGAAAGCGCCGAAGTCGGCGGTCTTGACGACCGTGCCTTCGTAGATCTCGCCGACTTCCGGTTCGGCAACGATGGTGTGAATCCACTTCCTGGCCGCCTCGATCTCCTTGGCGTTGGATGAAGCGATCTTGACCGTGCCGTCGTCCTCGATGTTGATCTTTGCGCCGGTCTTCTCGACGATCTCGCGGATGACCTTGCCGCCGGAGCCGATGACATCGCGGATCTTGTCGGTCGGGATGTGCATGACCTCGATGCGCGGCGCAAATTCACCGAGCTCGGCGCGGGCACCGGACAGCGCGTGGGCCATCTCGCCGAGGATGTGCAGGCGGCCGTCCTTGGCCTGGCCGAGCGCGATCTGCATGATCTCCTCGGTGATGCCGTCGATCTTGATGTCCATCTGCAGCGAGGTGACGCCGCTGGCGGTACCGGCAACCTTGAAGTCCATGTCGCCGAGGTGGTCCTCGTCGCCGAGGATGTCGGAGAGCACCGCGAAGCGCTCGCCTTCCTTGATCAGCCCCATGGCGATGCCGGCAACCGGCTTGGCGATCGGCACGCCGGCATCCATCAGCGCCAGCGAGGTGCCGCAGACGGTGGCCATCGAGGACGAGCCGTTGGACTCGGTGATCTCCGAGACGACGCGCAGCGTGTAGGGGAACTGGTCGGCGGAGGGCAGCATCGGCCGGATGGCGCGCCAGGCGAGCTTGCCGTGACCGATTTCGCGCCGGCCCGGCGAACCCATGCGGCCGGTCTCACCGACCGAATAGGGCGGGAAGTTGTAGTGAAGGAGGAACTTCTCCTTGTACATGCCGGTCAGCGAGTCGACATACTGCTCGTCCTCGCCGGTGCCGAGCGTGGCGACGACCAGCGCCTGGGTCTCGCCACGGGTGAACAGCGCCGAACCGTGGGTGCGCGGCAGGACGCCGACTTCGGAGACGATCTTGCGCACTGTCTTGAGGTCGCGGCCGTCGATGCGCGAGCCGGTGTCGAGGATATTCCAGCGCACGACCTTGGCCTGGAGTTCCTTGAACACGGTGCCGATCTGCTCGGACGTGTACCTGGCTTCCTCACCTTCGGCCGGGGCGAACGCCGCCTTGACCTTGGCCTTGACAGCGTCGACGGCGGCGTAGCGGGCCTGCTTGTCGGTGATCTTGTAGGCATCGCGAAGTTCATCGCCGACGATCTTCAGCATCTCGCCTTCGAGCTCGGAATAGTCCGGCGCGGTGAAGTCGCGCGGATCCTTGGCGGCAACCTCGGCCAGCTTGATGATGGCGTCGATCACCGGCTGGAAGCCCTTGTGGCCGAACATCACGGCGCCGAGCATCAGCTCCTCGCTGAGCTCCTTGGCTTCCGATTCGACCATCAGCACGGCTTCCGACGTGCCGGCGACGACGAGATCGAGCTTGGATTCCTCCATCTCGTCAATATGCGGGTTGAGCACATATTCGCCGTTGATGTAGCCGACGCGGGCGCCGCCGATCGGGCCCATGAAGGGGACGCCCGACAGCGTCAGCGCTGCCGAGGTGGCAACGATCGACAGGATGTCCGGATCGTTCTCGAGGTCGTGCTGGACGACGGTGACGACGATCTGGGTGTCGTTCTTGTAGCCGTCGGCGAAGAGCGGGCGGATGGGGCGGTCGATCAGGCGGGAAACCAGCGTTTCCTTCTCGCTAGGACGGCCCTCGCGCTTGAAGTAGCCGCCCGGGATCTTGCCGGCGGCATAGGTCTTTTCCTGGTAGTTGACGGTCAGCGGGAAGAAATCGAGGCCGGGCTTCGGTTCCTTCATAGAAACGACGGTGGCGAGGACGACGGTCTCGCCGTAGGTGGCGAGCACGGCGCCGTCAGCCTGGCGGGCGATCTTGCCGGTTTCCAGAACGAGCGGACGGCCGCCCCACTCGATTTCCACTTTGTGGTAGTTGAACATATCTTGTCCTTCATATGCGGAAAGGGTCGCGCTGCTTGATCATGCGCGGATGCCCTTTCCCCTGGCTTCTTTTCTCGGGCAGCCACGGGCAAGACAACGGGAAGCTCATGTCAATCTCGGCACGATGGCCGCACGAGCGTCCTGCAATCCTGCCCCATGACCGTCCATGGGCGGTTCCGAGTGGCCCTCTGCTTTCTCGAAACCGGGTGGCCGATCGATCCGAACGGCCTTGCGCATGACCCCGAAAGCCTCGGCTCTCGAAACGCGCCCTGCGCAAATGCGAACTTTGCGAAGCGTCCATTTGCGCATCCAAACCGATGCGCGGCGCTTCATTTCCCTCATTGGCGCACTGGAGAGATCCGATGCGCCAATGCGCGACCGGCGGGCTCTCCCGAGGAAAGCCCGCCGGTCAATTCGTCAACGGCGCAGACCGAGCTTCTCGATCAGCGTCTGATAGCGCGCGTCGTCCTTGCGCTTGAGATAGTCAAGCAGGCTGCGGCGCTGGGAGACGAGAGCGAGCAGACCACGGCGGGAATGGTTATCCTTCTTGTGGTCCTTGAAGTGGTCGGTCAGGTTCTTGATGCGCTCGGAAAGAATGGCCACCTGGACTTCCGGAGACCCGGTATCGCCCTTGGCGGTCGCGAATTCAGTCATCAATTCCTTCTTGCGCTCGGCAGTAATCGACATCGTGTTTTTCCTTATCTGTTGGAGGAAACGGGACGCCCTCAGCCGGGATGTCGTCCAGCAGGGGCCGGTGCAAGCAACGCGTCAGGGCGCGAAGCTGCCGGGCATATAGTGCAATTCCCCAGAAAACGCCAGCCCATTTCACGAGCCGGCTTGTCGCAGGCCTTTTGCAGTCAAACCGAAGATTTGCGTTCGACTACAACCACTTCTTCCATTTGAAGAAGGCAATGAGCCCGACAGCAACGAGGCCCATGAACACCAGTGCGGTGGGATAGCCGTAATAGGCTTTCAGCTCCGGCATGTTCCATGGCGATGTGTCAGGATCGAAATTCATGCCCCAGACGCCGACCAGGAAGGTAAGCGGCATGAAGATCACCGAGACGATGGTCAGATAGGAGATGACGTCATTGGTGCGCGCCTGGCTAAGCGACAGATGCATCTCGATCAGCCCAGTCAGCATGTCGCGCTGGGTTTCGACCAATTCGATCAGCCGCAGCGAATGATCAAGCGTATCGTTGAAGAAGACCTTGGTCTCCGCTTTCACGTAAGGCACGTCGTTGCGGATCAGCGTCGCCAGCGCATCGCGCATCGGCCAAAGCACGCCCTTCAACACATTGGCGTCGCGCCGCAACTCGTGCAACTGCCGCATCTGCTGCTTGTGCGGCGCGTGCAGCATCTCGTCCTCGATGCTGTCGACCAGTTCACTGGCGGCCTCGATCGGCGGGAAATAGCTGTCGACGATGGCGTCGATCAGCGCATAGGCGAGATAGTCGGCGCCGCGCGCGCGCAGCCGATTCGGCACCGAGCTGGCGATGCGCTTGCGCACCGGATTGAACGGGTCGCCCTCGCGCTCCTGGAAGGTGACGACGAAGTTGTTGCCGAAGAAGACCGCGATCTGCTCGTAGCGATGGGCCGTGACGTCGTCGATCATGCGCATGACGACAAAGGCGTGGTCCTCGAAGAAATCCACCTTCGGCCGCTGGCCGCTGTTGACGACATCCTCCAGCGCCAGCGGATGCAGGCTGAAGATGCGGCCGATCTCCTCGATCAGCGGGATGTTGGCAAGACCGGTGCAATCCAGCCAGACGACCGGCCACTGGTCGCAATGCGTAGTAAGATCGTCGATGCTGGCGTTCTCGATGGTTTTGAATTTCTCCGGCGAGATCAGCGTCAGCCGGAGCTCGCTGCGCCGCGCCGCGGGGTCGGCGATCAGCGTGCCCGGCGAAGCGCCGACCGGCGGCCGCCTTGTTTTCAGCGGCGCGCGCTTCCTGATCGTCTCAGCCTTTGCCATGTCCCCCTCAAGCGCAGTGTCGCCGCGAAATTAGAGCAATTCCAAGAAAAGTGTGAAACGGTTTTCCGTCCGGAATTGCCCCAAAACAAGGAGATAGAGCGGTTTGGCGTTTCCGTGAAACGATGAATCGCTCCAGCCGAACGCCGTTACCCGGCAAAGACCCGCTTGGGCTTGAACATGCCTTGCTCGATGGCGCCGATGGCGACCAGCCTGCCACGCACGGTTGCGCAGGCCTCCTCGGCCTCGACCGGCGCGTCGCGGCCACGGATGATAACCGGATTGCCGAGCCGGATCCTGGTCGCCGCGTCGTCGCTGACCACGACCTGCGGCAAGCAATCGAGCGCCGCCGCGGTCTCGACCAGCAGCGCGTCGATCGCGCCGAAGTCGATGGGTGTTTCGGGGGCGTCGGCATCGCCCTGCGCCGCATCGGGTTCGCCGAAACGCGCGGCTTCCAGTTCGGCGATGGTGACGAAGTCTTCCGGCGTGAAAGGCTCGACCTCGACGCGGCGCAGTTCCGCGATATGGCCGAAGCAGCCGAGGTCGCGGCCCATGTCGCGGGCGAGCGAGCGTACATAGGTGCCCTTGCCGCACTCGACCTCGAAAACTGTGCGGTCGGCGCCGTGCTCGACGATGTCGAGGCGGCCGATCTCGATCTCGCGCGCCGGTATGTCGACCGTCTCGCCCTCGCGGGCAAGGTCGTAGGCGCGCTCGCCCGCGATCTTGATGGCTGAGAATTGCGGCGGCGTCTGCATGATGACGCCGGTGTACTTCGGCAATAGCGCCCTCACCTCGGCCTCGGCCGGACGGCGCACCGAACTGTTGGTCACCGGGCCTTCGAGGTCGTCGGTCGATCGCTCCTCGCCCCAGGCGACCGTGAAGCGGTAGACCTTGGCGCCGTCCTGCACGTAAGGCACTGTCTTGGTCGCTTCGCCGAGCGCGATTGGCAGCATGCCGGACGCCAGCGGGTCGAGCGTGCCGGCATGGCCGGCCTTTTCAGCCTGGAACAGCCATTTGATCTTGGAGACGGCCTCGGTCGAACCCATGCCGACGGGTTTGTCCAGCACCACCCAGCCGGAAACCGGCCTGCCCTTCTTCTTGCCGCGGCGTGCCACTATTTCCCGTCCTTGTCGTTGTCGTCTTTCTTGTCTTCGGTGCGCAGATCGCGCGCCACTTCGGGCGATTTCAGCAATTCATTGATCCTGGCGAAATTGTCGAAGGATGTGTCGAGCCGGAAGCGAAACTCCGGCATGTACTTCATCTGCCTGAGCGCGCCCGAGACCCGGCCACGGATGAACTTCGCATGCTTGTTGAGCGCCTCGATTACGGCATTGGTGTCGCTGGCGCCGAGCGGCGAGACGAAAGCGGTGGCGATCTTGAGGTCCGGCGACATGCGCACCTCGGAGACCGAGACCACCGCGTTCTCGATCAGCGGATCGATGATCTCGCCGCGCTGCAAGGTTTCCGACAGCGCGTGGCGCACCTGCTCGCCGACACGCAGCATGCGCTGGGACGGGCCTGACGTGGTTGAACGGGACATTTTCCTCGGTCCTGAAATCGTGATGCGCGGGATGGGACCGCACCGCATGTCTCATGTGATGTGGGCGGCGGCCTTGCGACCACCGCCCGGTCTTCTCGACGCGTTACTCGAACTCAGAGCGTCCGGGTCACCATCTCGATGCGGAAGCACTCGATGACGTCGCCGACGCGCATGTCCTCGTAGTTCTGGAAGGCCATGCCGCACTCCTGGCCGCCCGGCACTTCCGAAACCTCGTCCTTGAAACGCTTCAGCGTCTTCAGCGTCCCTTCGTGGATGACGACGTTGTCGCGGATCAGGCGCACGCCGGCGCCACGCTCGACCTTGCCTTCGGTGACACGGCAGCCGGCGATCTTGCCAACCTTGGTGATGTCGAAGATCTCGAGGATCTCGGCATTGCCGATGAAGGTCTCGCGACGCTCCGGCGAGAGCATGCCCGAGAGGGCCGCCTTCACGTCGTCGACGAGGTTGTAGATGATCGAGTAGTAGCGGATCTCGATACCGGCGGCCGCGGCGGCGTTGCGCGCCTGCGCATTGGCGCGGACGTTGAAGCCAATGATCGCGGCACCGGAGGTCTCCGCCAGCGAGACGTCGCTCTCGGTGATGCCGCCGGCACCGGCATGGACGATGCGCGCCCGTACTTCGTCGTTGCCGAGCTTCTCGAGCGCGGCGCTGATGGCCTCGATCGAGCCCTGCACATCGCCCTTGATGACCAGCGGGAATTCCTTCAGCCCGCTCGTCTGCAACTGCGACATCATCTGCTCCAGCGAGCCGCGCTGGCCGGCATGCTTGGCCACCGCCTTCTCGCGCGCCAGGCGCTGACGGTACTCGGTGATCTCTCTCGCGCGCGCCTCGTTGTTGACGACGGCAAAGCGGTCGCCGGCCTGCGGCGTGCCCTGCAGGCCCAGCACCTCCACCGGCATCGCCGGCGGCGCTTCCTTGACGTGCTCGGCACGATCATTGACCAGCGCGCGCACCCGGCCCCACTCGTTGCCGGCGACGAGGATGTCGCCCGGCATCAGCGTGCCGGTCTGCACCAGAACGGTGGCGACGGGACCGCGGCCCTTGTCGAGCTGCGCCTCGATGACCACACCTTCGGCGGTGCGGTCCGGATTGGCCTTCAGGTCGAGGATCTCGGCCTGCAGCAGGATCGCTTCGAGCAGCTTGTCGAGATTGGTGCCCTTGGTCGCCGACACTTCGACGTCCAGCACCTCGCCCCCCATCGATTCGACGAACACTTCATGGCGCAGCAGTTCGGAGCGCACCTTCTGCGGGTCGGCGTCACGCTTGTCGATCTTGTTGATCGCCACGATGATCGGCACGCCGGCCGCCTTGGCATGGCTGATCGATTCGATCGTCTGCGGCATCACGCTGTCGTCGGCAGCAACCACCAGAACGGCGATGTCGGTCGCTTGGGCGCCGCGGGCGCGCATCGCCGTGAAGGCGGCGTGGCCGGGCGTGTCGATGAAGGTGATCTTCTGGCCGTTCTTTTCGACCTGGTAGGCGCCGATGTGCTGGGTGATGCCGCCGGCTTCGCCGGAAACGACATTGGCGTTGCGGATAGCATCGAGCAGCGAGGTCTTGCCGTGGTCGACATGGCCCATGATCGTCACCACCGGCGGACGCGACACCAGGTCTTCCGGACGGTCGGCGATGTTGAACAGGCCTTCCTCGATGTCGGACTCGGCGACGCGGCGCACCGTGTGGCCGAATTCGGTGGCGACCAATTCGGCCGTGTCGGCGTCGATGACGTCGCCCGGCTTCATGATCTGGCCCTGCTTCATGAAGAACTTGACCACGTCGACGGCGCGCTCGGACATGCGCTGCGCCAGTTCCTGGATGGTGATGGTTTCGGGCAGGATCACTTCGCGCATGACCTTCTCGCGCGGCTCGTTGTGCATCGCGCGCTTGAACTTCTCTTGACGGCGGCGCATCGACGACAGCGAACGGCCGCGCGCATCCTCGTCGGAGAGCGCCGAATTCAGTGTCAGCTTGCCGCGGCGGCGGTCTTCCTCGCCCTTGGTGGGCTTGGCCGGACGCGCCACTTCAGGCGTGACCAGGCGGCGCACGGGAGCGCCGGCGCCGGCACGCTTCGGCTTGACGTCCTCTTCATCGTCCGGCGTCGCCAATTCGGCGGCCAGCGGTGCACGCCGGCGAGCCTCTTCCTCGGCACGGCGCCGGGATTCGGCCTCGGTCTGTAGCCGCGCCTCTTCCTCGGCCTGGCGGCGCGCGGAGTCCTCACGCTCGCGCTTGCGGCGCTCTTCTTCCTCGGCGCGGCGCTTGGCCTCTTCCTGGGCGCGCTGGCGGTCTTCGATCTCGCGCGCCTTGGAGCCTTCCAGCGCCTTGCGGCGGGCTTCCATCTCGCTACGCGACAATTCGTTGAGCACCATGCCGCCACGCTCGGGCGGCGGCGGAGGCGCCTTGGGGGCTTCCTGGACGGCAGGCGCCGCCGCGGCGACGGGCTTCGGCGTGAAGACGGACACGGGAGCGGCCGCCGGCTCCGGCTTGTCGCCGGGTAGCGAGAACTTGCGCTTCTTGGTCTCGACGACGACCGCCTTAGTGCGGCCGTGCGAGAAGTTCTGGCGCACAGTGCCCTGTTCCATGCCGGGCCGCTTCAGCGTCAAGGTCTTCTTCGGCGTAACGCTCAACGTCTTGTCGTCGCCCGATTTCGTATCGCTCATTCCATATCCTCTGCGGCATCATCTTCGTCAGCAACGTCCGCAATCATTGCCAGATCGTCCGGGGAACCGCCCCGATACCGGTCGAGCGCAACCATGCGCTTCTCAACCGCCTTGCCCGCGTCTTGCGCGAGGACGGCAGCATGTATCACATTTGTACCCCCCAATGCCAAGCTCAACTCGGCCTCGGGGAAAAGTTTGTAGGCAGGGATGGCCGGCCCGCCGAGATGAACAGTTGCCCGCCGGGCCTGACTGATCTTGCGGACGCCGTCATCCGACGCTTCTGTCGCATGAAGCACCAGCAAGGCCTGGCCCTCGCGCACCGCGTTCTCGACCTTGGCGGCGCCGAGAACGACCGCGCCGGCCTTGCGGGCGAGGCCAAGCATGCCCAGCGCGGATCGGGAAAGCAGGGTGTCGACCATGCCGCCGATGTCGGCGGGAACATTCACCTGCGCCTTGAAGGCGCGGGCGAACAGGTTCTTCGCCGCGGCCTTGTCGACATGTAGGCGCTCGGCGCTGACCCAGCAACCGCGGCCGGGCAGATTTCTCTTGAGGTCCGGGACGACGGCCGAATCCGGGCCGACGACGAACCGGATCAATTCATCCGGTTCGGCCTGCTTGCGGGTGACGATGCAGGTGCGATCGTTCATCTCGTCCAGGGGCGGGTTCGGTGCGATAGGGTTTCACCTCACGCACCGACGGTTTCGTCAACCGCCGCTTCCGGCGCGGCAAGCTCGTCTTCGGTGATCCAGCCGGCCTTGAGGCGGGCAGCCAGAACCATCTGCTCGGCATCGGCGCGCGACACGCCGTGGCTGGCGAGTACGCCCGGATAGACCTTGGTCTCGCCGTCCTTGCGTTCCTTCCAGCCGGTCAGGTCGTCGGCGGCATAGCCGGCGAAATCCTCGATCGTCTTCACGCCGTCCTCGCCGAGCGTCACCATCATGGCGGTGGTGATGCCGGGGATTTCGCGCAGCTCGTCCTCGACGCCGAGCGCCTTGCGCTTGTCGTCATGCTCGGCTTCGATCTTCTCCAGATACTCGCGGGCGCGGGTCTGGATTTCCGAAGCGGTGTCCTCGTCGAAGCCGTCGATCGAAGCGATCTCGCCGGCGTCGACATAGGCGACTTCCTCGACGCTGGTGAAGCCTTCGGAGGCCAGCACCTGGCCGACCATCTCGTCGACGTCGAGGGCCTCCATGAACAGCGCCGAACGCTCGACGAATTCCTTCTGGCGGCGCTCGCTCTCTTCCTGCTCGGTCAGGATGTCGATGTCCCAGCCGGTAAGCTGCGAGGCGAGCCGGACGTTCTGGCCGCGGCGGCCGATGGCCAGCGACAGCTGGTCGTCCGGCACCACGACCTCGATGCGCTCGGCGTCCTCGTCGAGCACCACCTTGGCGACCTCGGCCGGCTGCAGCGCGTTGACGATGAAGGAAGCGGCCGACGGCGACCACGGGATGATGTCGATCTTCTCACCCTGCAATTCGCCGACCACCGCCTGGACGCGGCTGCCGCGCATGCCGACGCAGGCGCCGACCGGATCGATCGACGAATCACGCGAGATGACGGCGATCTTGGCGCGCGAGCCCGGATCGCGGGCCACCGACTTGATCTCGATGATGCCGTCGTAGATTTCCGGCACTTCCATGGTGAACAGCTTGGCCATGAACTGCGGATGGGTACGCGACAGGAATATCTGCGGGCCGCGCTGCTCGCGGCGCACGTCGTAGACATAGGCGCGGACGCGATCGCCATATTTGTAATTCTCGCGCGGGATCAGCTCGTCGCGGCGAATGATCGCCTCGCCGCGGCCGAGATCGACGATGACGTTGCCGTATTCGACGCGCTTGACGGTTCCGTTGACGATCTCGCCGATGCGATCCTTGTATTCGTCATACTGGCGGTCACGCTCGGCCTCGCGCACTTTCTGCACGATGACCTGCTTGGCCGACTGGGCGGCGATGCGGCCGAAATCCATCGGCGGCAGCTGTTCGGCGATGAAATCGCCGAGCTGGGCGTCGGGGTTGCGCTCGCGGGCCGAGGAAATGGCGATCTGGGTAGCGTAATCCTCGACCTTCTCAACCACTTCCATCAGCCGCTGCAGCTTCATCTCGCCGGTGTTGGCGTTGATGTCGGCGCGGATGTTGGTCTCCTGGCCGTAGCGCGAGCGCGCCGCTTTCTGGATCGCATCGGCCATGGCGGCGATGACGATCGACTTGTCGATCGACTTTTCACGCGCGACCGCATCGGCGATCTGCAGCAGTTCCAGTCTGTTGGCGCTTACAACCATTGTCTTTCTCCCGAGCCTGTTGCCGGACCTTTCGCCGGGCGGCTCAAATCAATTGTCCTGTTCGGTTTCGTTTTCCGTATCCACGGCTGCGTCTTCCGCTTCGCCGCGACGCTTCCTGGCTTCCTTGCGCGCCCTGTTGTCCTTCGACAGAGCGTCGCGGATGAGATCATCGGTCAGCACCAGCCGAACATCGGCGATCGCATCGTAAGGCACGCGCACCGTCGGCTCCTCGCCATAGGCCGCCTTGTCGCGGGCGATCAGCACGCCATCGGCGTCGCTCTCGGCGATCTTGCCCTTGAAGCGCTTGCGGTCGCCGACGAGGACCGATGTCTCCATCTTGACCAGATGGCCGGTCCAGGTGGCGAAATCCGACTTGCGCACCAGCGGCCGGTCGATGCCGGGCGAAGAGACCTCGAGATGATACGCCTTTTCGATCGGATCTTCGACATCGAGCGCCGGAGAAACGGCGCGGCTGACCTCTTCGCAATCCTCGACGGTCATGGTGCCGTCCTCGCGTTCGGCCATGATCTGCAGCGTCAGCCCGTTCTGGCCCGACAAATGCACCCGCACCAGGCGGAAGCCTATGCCGCGCAGCACCGGCTGCACAATCAGCGCGATGCGGGCATCGATGCCGCTTTCGCGGATGATACGGTCGTCGGCGTCGATTGCCGCTGCGCTCATCAGGTCCCTGTCGCTCTTTCTTCGTGACTGACCGGCAGGTAATAAAAAAGAGCGGGACCGGGTGGACCCACTCTTCGTCATACCGACCAAGAATTTGACGCTGATATAGACGATCCCGGCCGGCGTTTCAAGTCTACCGTGAGGACCGTGGCAAACGCGGCGGTCTTGCTGCGGACCACCAGCAAATGGAGGCCGGCCCAGGCAGCCTTGCGCCCGGCGCATGGCGTCCATGCGGTAACGCCTCTGTGATCGCTGGCGCGCCACGCCTATCTATGTTGCATCGCACAACAAGAGAAATTGCGCGCGGTGGCGCGCGAAAGGTTGAAAATCATGGGTAGCCGCAAGCTGTTTTCCGCCATCGGCGACATCTTCACCACATTCGGCAGCGCCGTTGCCGCGTCGCGCGCCGTCGAGGCCGGCCGCAGGCCTCGCACCAACGATCTGCGCAAACTTGGAATGGACCCGGCCGCCTTCGACAGGATGGGTCGCTTCTGAAAGATCGGGCGCTTCTGATGCAACTGCCCCTGGCGCGGTTAGCCGTATCGCGCCGGGCCTATGTTCTGACGAAAGTCAGATAGGCGGGCTGCCGGCCCTCACGCAGGGCCTTGGCCTCATAGCGCGTGCCTGGCCAGGCATCGTAAGGCCGATGCCAGTCGGCCGCGTCCCGCGCCTGCCATGTGAAGGCGCCGTGCGCCCGGCAGTGCAACAGTGTCCAATTCACATAAGTGTCGATGTCGGAGGCAAAACGGAATCTTCCGCTCGGCTTCAGCACCCGGGCGAAACGGTCGAGATTGACCGGACCGACAAAGCGCCGCTTCCAGTGCTTCTTCTTCGGCCAGGGATCAGGATACAGCAGGTCGATGCCGTCCAGCGAAGCTGGCGGCAGCCAGTCGAGCAGCCGTGTGGCGTCGTCGTCATAGACCCTGAGATTGGCCAGCGGCTTTTCCCTGACCGCCATCATCAGCTTGGCCATGCCGTTGACGAACGGCTCGACGCCGATAAAGCCGGTTTGCGGGGCCGCCGTCGCGCGATGCAGCAGGTGCTCGCCACCGCCGAAACCGATTTCAAGCTGAATAGCGGAAACATCGGCGGCAAACAGCTGGCGCAACTCGGCTGGCGGCTCGGCCGCCAGATCAAGCCGATAGGTCTGAAAACCGCTTTCCAGCGCCGCGGCCTGCTGCGGACGGATGGTCTTGCCGCGCCGGCGGCCGAAGAAAGCTTCGGTCGCGCGGCTCGGCCTGTCTTTTGTATCCATGGACAGGTTTGCAGTCGCCGTCAGGCGGCGACCGCATCCTTCAGCGCCTTGGCGAGATCGGTCTTCTCCCAGGAGAAGGAACCGTCGCGGCCGGCCTTGCGGCCGAAATGGCCATAGGACGAGGTTTTCGCGTAGATTGGCCGGTTGAGGTCGAGGTGGCGGCGGATGCCGGAGGGCGACAGGTCCATGACCGAGCGCAGCGCGTCCTCCAGCCTTGCCTCGTCGACCTTGCCGGTGCCGTGCAGGTCGACATAGACCGACAGCGGCTGGGCGACGCCGATGGCGTACGACAGCTGGATGGTGCAGCGGTCGGCGAGCTTGGCGGCGACCACGTTCTTGGCGAGGTAGCGCGCCGCATAGGCTGCCGAGCGGTCGACCTTGGTGGTGTCCTTGCCGGAGAAGGCGCCGCCGCCATGCGGCGCCGCGCCACCATAGGTGTCGACGATGATCTTGCGCCCGGTAAGGCCGGCGTCACCATCCGGACCGCCGATGACGAACTTGCCGGTCGGATTGATGTACCAGTTGCAGTCCTCGGCGATCTTGAGATCGCCCAGCGCCTCGCGGATATAGGGCTCGACGACCTTGCGGACTTTCTTGGAATCCCAGGTCGCATCGAGATGCTGGGTCGACAGCACGATCTGCGTCGCTTCCGCGGCCTTGCCGTCGACATAGCGCACGGTGACCTGGCTCTTGGCGTCCGGCCCGAGCTTGCCGGCCTCGCCGTCACCATCATGGCGCGCGGCGGCCAGGAGCTCGAGAATCTTGTGGCTGTAGTAGATCGGCGCCGGCATCAGGTCCGGAGTCTCGCGGCAGGCGTAGCCGAACATGATGCCCTGGTCGCCGGCACCTTCCTCGCCCTGGCGGTCGGCGGCGTTGTCGACGCCCTGGCCGATGTCGGGCGACTGGCCGTGCAGCAGGACATCGATCTTCGCCGTCTTCCAGTGGAAGCCGGCCTGCTCGTAGCCGATCTCGCGGATCGCCTTGCGGGCTACCGACTTGAACTTTGCCGGATTGACGACCGGATGACCTGCGGCGTCCTTGAGGATGTTGCCGGCCTTGTCTTTCCTCAGCAGCGTCTCTGGAACCCGGACCTCGCCGGCGATGACGACACGATTGGTCGTGGCCAGGGTCTCGCAGGCGACACGGACCTTCCAGGGATCCATGCCGGTTTTCTTGGCCTCGCGATAGACCAGATCGACGATCTCGTCGGAGATACGGTCGCAAACTTTGTCGGGATGGCCCTCGGCAACGGATTCCGAGGTGAAGAAGTAGTTCAGCCGCGTCACGGGTGTCCCCTCTTGAAAAAAATCGACAGGTTGCCGATTTTGGCGCGCCACGTGTTAGCGGTGCCGGGCGCCGCTCGTCAAGCGCCGCCGCGGTTCTGGCATGAATGTGAGCACAGTTTGTCTTGTGCCACCACCGACGGGGCGCCGTCGGTGGCACAAGCCCCTGGATCAGTCGGCGTCGTCGGTAGAAAGCGATTTCACCAGATCGATGATCCTGCGACGCACCTTGACGTCGGCAATCTTGACGAAGGCGCGGTTGAGTTGAAGCCCTTCCGGACTGCCGCAGAATTCGACGGCGAAAGCCATCGACGCGTCTTCGGCAAATCCTCGGTTGCCCACGGCCTCCTGACCCGGGGCATCCTCGAAAAAGAAGGCTACGGGCACGCTGAGGATGGACGCTATGGCCTGCAAGCGGCTGGCGCCGACCCGGTTGGTGCCTTTCTCGTACTTCTGGATCTGTTGAAACGTGATGCCGAGATTCTCACCCAGCTTCTCCTGGCTCATTCCAAGCATATTTCGCCGAAGCCTGATGCGACTTCCGACATGGATGTCGATCGGATTCGGCTTTTTCTTGTTTTCTTCTGTCATTTTCTCCTCGCCGAATTTTTCCGGCTTTTTCTATTTTTTCTTGCCCAAACGAAGCCGGAGCCAACTGCCCCAACAGAACCTCCAACCGACTTCGAGAAATTTCAGGCGCTTACAGTATGAGTTTCTAATGTGTCGGCTGTCAATTCACCCGTAGCCGCTGCCTTACATTCCATGCGAGGGCTCCCAGCGCGAACAGGAACATGATCAGCAATCCGTTAATGCGCCGCCGATCGGCAGAAATGAGGGCGCGCCCAGAGATCGGTACGCGTGCGTCGATGGCACCGCGCGTGTTGACTGCGAGCGCGTCGACAATGCGGCCGCGCGAGTCGACAATGGCGGAAATGCCATTGTTAGCCGCGCGCAACAAAGGCAATCCATTCTCCACCGCGCGAATCTGGGCCTGCCTGAAGTGCTGGTATGGTCCCGGCGTGTCGCCGAACCACGCATCGTTCGTGACGTTCACAATAAGCTGAGATGACGCTGCGTCAACCGTCACAAGGTCGGGGAAAATGACTTCATAGCAAATGAAGGGGAGCGCCCGCACGCCGTCCGGCAGCGCGATCGGATGGCGCACGTTGCCGGGCGCGAAATTCATCGGGCCGGCGACCAGTTGTTCGACCCCGAAGCGGTCGAACAGGTCGGCGAAAGGCAGATATTCGCCGAAGGGCACCAGATGGATCTTGTCGACGGCGTCGGTGATCTCGCCCTTGTCGTTGATCGCCACCACGGAATTGTAATAGCGGCTGCCGGCGCCCGCCGCCGAGCCGCCCTCTTCGCGGACGACGCCGGCGATCAGCATCTGGCCCTCGCCGAGCATGTCGCCCAGCGCGGTCAGCGCGTCCGGACGCTCGGTGAAGAGGAACGGCACCGAGGTCTCCGGCCACAGGATCAGCTGCGGCTTGGCATGGCCGGATTCTGGCGCCTTTCCCGACAGGCCGAGCAAGGTGGCGAAGATGCGGTCGCGAACCGAAGCGTCCCATTTTTCGCTGAGGTCGACATCCGGCTGCACGATTCGGACATCGACCGAACGGGTCGCCGGCTCGACCCGGGCGGCGAGCCTGGCATAGCCGAAGCCGACATGGGCGGCGACAAGCAGTATGAGCAGCGCGAAACCCAGGCGAAGCTGGCGGCGCGCCGCGACGAGAGCGGGCAGCGAAAAGACGAAGACGGCGAGCGTGTTCATGCCGATCATGCCGGTCACCGAGACGCTCTGCATCAGCAACGGCACCGGCATCGCCGCATAGCCGATGGCATTCCACGGAAAGCCGGTGAACAGGAAGTCGCGCAGCCATTCCGTCAGGCCGAAGCCGAAGGCGAGCGCGGCGATGCGGCCGATGTCGTTGCTCCAGAGCAGCCGCGCCACGACCGTGGCGAAACCGTAGAAGAATGCGAGCGCGAAGGGGATGCCGACCACCGCGAAGGGCAAGGCCCAGGCGAAGCTGTCGGCTTCGACCAGCAACGCCTGGCCGATCCACCACAGGCCGGCGAGGAAATAGCCGAAACCGAACCACCAACCGATGGCGAAGGCTGGTTTCAGCCGCCCCAGCCAGCCATCGGAGGCTTCGCCGGTCGCGCCATCGATCAGCCAGACCAGCAGCGGAAACGAGATGAAGCAGACGGCGAAGAAATCGTAGGGCGCCTGGGCGAGGACCGCCAGCGCTCCGGCGAGAAACGCCACCAGCGCCCGCCGCCACCCCCACAGCAGAATTATCCGGCCGGCCAGGCGCTGCATACAGGCTTCCGAGTCGCGCGAATCACGGCAAAAGATTTATCAGGCCGCGGTCCGCGCTCCAAACATCGATAAGCGCAATCTGATGTTATCTGTGTTACCGGTGCCAGCCCTCGATGCTGAGATCATGGGGGCAGATTTCAGGCCTGCTCGGCGCGGGCGGTGCGGCGGCGGCGCTCGCCCTTCTGGATCTGCACGATGCGCACGCGCTTGACACGGCGCGGATCGGCGTCGAGCACGTGGAATTCGAAGCCGGGGATGGCCTGCACCACCTCGCCGCGGGCAGGCACCCGGCCCAGCGTGTTGAAGATCATGCCACCGATGGTGTCGACATATTCGCCATGCTCGCCGGCAGTGAAATCCTCGCCGATCATCTTGGCGACCTCGTCGATCTCGGCCTTGCCATCGACGATGAAGTTGCCCTCGCCGGTCTGGGTGATCATCGGCTCGTCGTCGTCATGTTCGTCCTCGATGTCGCCGACCACCATCTCGACGATGTCTTCCAGAGAGGCGAGACCGTCGGTGCCGCCATACTCGTCGATCACCAGCGCCATCTGGGTGCGCGTTGTCTGCATCCTCCCCATCAGGTCGGAAGCGAGCATGGAGGGCGGTACGAACAGCACCGGGCGGATCAGGTTGAGCTCGCCGATGGTGCGGGCGAGATCGACCTGGGCGAGGTCGAGAAGCGTCGCCGCCGGGGTCTTGCGGCTGGTGCGTCCCTTCTTGACGCGAGCCAGCTTGGTGATGTGGGCCAGCACGTCGCGGATATGGACCATGCCGCGCGGGTCGTCGAGCGTCTCCGAATAGACCGGCATACGGGAATGGCCGGACTGTTCGAAAAGGCCGAGAAGATCGCCCAGCGTCGTCGTGATCTCGACCGCCTCGATGTCGGCGCGAGGCACCATGACGTCCTCGACGCGCACCTCGCGCAGGCGCAGGATGTTGTTGAGCATGGCGCGCTCGCCGGGCGAGAAGGCGCCGGCGTCGCTCGCCGTTTCGGCCAGCGCGTCCGCTATCTCCTCGCGCAGGCTGGTTCCGTTACGCTGCCTGAACAGGCCAAGCACGCGATCGAACAGGGAAGGACCGGCAGGCGATGGCTCGCTGGCGATGCTGCCGGTCGTGGTACTCGGACTCGAGCCCTCTTCCGTCTTTTCGGAAGGCTTGGCCGCACTGCCGGCGTCGGGGCGGGCGGCAGTCTCTGGTTTGTCGTTCATCGTCGTCCGGTCAATTGGTCTTTTTAGTTACGCGTAGGGATCGGGAATGGCAAGCCTCGCAAGCGCGGCGCGCTCGATCGCTTCCATCTCCTCGGCCTCGGCGTCGGTCTCGTGATCGTAGCCCAGCAAATGCAGCAGGCCATGGATGACGAGATGGGTGATATGGTTCGCCACGGGCTTGTCTTCCAGTGCCGCTTCCCGTGCGACTGTCTCGGCGGCGAGCACGATATCGCCCAGCATCGGCGGCAGCGGACCGTCCTTCGATAGCGGAAAGGCAGGGAAAGACAAGACGTTGGTCGGGTTGTCCTTGCCGCGCCAGCCGGCGTTGAGCTCGCGGATATGAGCGTCGTCGGCAAAGACGATGCTCAGCTCGGAAGCGCCCTCGATGCCGGTTTCGGCAAAGGCGGCAGCTGCGGCGCGATCGACCAGGCGCGTCAGCGCCATCTCATCGGGCCAGTCGCCGGCCTCAATCGAAATATCGATGTCGACGGGCAGGCCGCCGGGTTTCCTGTCTTCAGCCATGCGGCTTTTTCGTCAGCTTTCCGCGCCCAGGCCCCTGGCCAGTTTGCCGTCCCGGTCATAGGCCTTGACGATCTCGGCGACCAGCGGATGCCTGACGACGTCGCCCTCGTTGAAGCGTACCGTCACCATGCCGGTTACGCCGTCGAGGATGCGGAGCGCCTCCACAAGGCCGGACTTGGTGTTCGGCGGTAGGTCGATCTGGGTCGGATCGCCGGTGACGATCATGCGCGAATTCTCGCCGAGACGGGTGAGGAACATCTTCATCTGCATCGGCGTGGTGTTCTGCGCTTCGTCGAGGATGACAGCGGCGTGCGCCAAGGTGCGGCCGCGCATGAAGGCCAGCGGCGCGATCTCGATCACTTCGGCAGCGATCGCCCGCTCGACCTTGTCGGCCGGCATCATGTCGTAAAGCGCGTCGTAGAGCGGCCGCAGATATGGATCGACCTTCTCCTTCATGTCGCCGGGCAGGAAGCCCAGCCGCTCGCCGGCTTCGACCGCCGGCCGCGACAGCACGATGCGCTCGACCATGCCGCGTTCGAGCAGCATGGCGGCATGCGCCACCGCCAGATAAGTCTTGCCGGTGCCGGCCGGGCCGATGCCGAAGACGAGCTCGGAGCGCTCCAGCGCGCGCATATAGGCGTCCTGGTTGAGCGAGCGGGCATAGATCGTCTTCTTGCGCGTCGCTATCTGAGCGGCGGACATCTTGCCCTTGCGCTCCAGCGTCGGCAACGTCAGTTGGTCGTCGGCGGCGATCGCCATGCGCACGGCGCCGTCGACGTCGGACTGACCGATGTCGACGCCCTTCTGGAGAATGCCGTAGAGGTTGTCGAGCGCGCGGCGCGCCTGCTCGGCGGCAGAGGCCGAGCCCTTGATGGTCAGCTGATTGCCGCGCGAGCGGATGTCAACGCCCAACTTCTGCTCGAGCCTGGCCAAGTTTTCGTCGAACTGGCCATACAGGGCGCTGGCAAGCTTGTTGTTGTCGAAGGTCAGAACGATGTGCGCCATGTCGGAAGCCCCAGATGCCTGGTTCGGGGGCAAGTTCTTCAGTTCAGCAGCGCTCAACCGTCTCTCCTCATCTGCCGAGGCTTGTGGCTATGCATGTCGTTGTCCCAAACCCGCGGGCACTTTTGGGCGACATGCATCAGGCCAACTCGGCGAACAGGCTATTGTAGCCCGTCCTTGTGATTCGTACCTCGATAATGTCACCGATTTCGCCGGCCTTTTCATCAACAATAACCGGCTGCAGCCAGGGCGAGCGGCCGACCTTCTGGCCGGCCTGGCGGCCCGGCTTCTCGATCAGCGTATCGATGGTCCTGCCGACAAGGCTCGCGCCGAAACCCTGCTGCTGCTCCAGGAGTAGCGCCTGCAGGCGCTGCAGGCGCTCGTCCTTGACGGATTCCGGCAGGTGGCCGGCCATTTCGGCGCCTGGCGTGCCTGGACGCGGCGAATATTTGAATGAGAAGGCCGAGGCATAGTTGACCTCGCGCACCAGCTGCATGGTCGCTTCGAAATCGGCTTCCGTCTCGCCGGGAAAGCCGACGATGAAATCGCCGGACATGGCGATGTCGCCGCGCGCGGCGCGGATGCGATCGATGAGCGCCAGATAGTCGCGCGCCGTATGCCTGCGGTTCATCGCCTTCAGGATGCGGTCCGAACCCGACTGCACCGGCAGATGCAGATAGGGCATCAGCGCCGGCAGGTCTCGGTGGGCGGCGATCAATTCATCATCCATGTCGCGCGGATGGCTGGTGGTGTAGCGCAACCGCGCCAGGCCAGGAATCTCGGCCAACCTAGACAGCAGGCGGCCAAGCCCCCACTCCTCGCCGCCTTCGCCCTCGCCGTGCCAGGCGTTGACGTTCTGGCCAAGCAGCGTCACTTCACGCACGCCGGCTTCCGCCAGGCGCTCGGCCTCGGCGACGATCTGCGCCACCGGCCGCGAGACTTCCGAGCCGCGCGTGTAGGGCACGACGCAGAAGGTGCAGAACTTGTCGCAACCTTCCTGCACCGTGAGAAAGGCGGTGACGCCGCGCTTGGCGACCTCGGCGCGCTTCGGCTGCGGCAGGTGCTCGAACTTGTCCTCGACGGCATAGTCGGTCTCGACGATCTTCTCGCCGCCACGCACCCTTGCCAACACGTCGGGCAGCCGGTGGTAGGTCTGCGGACCGATGACCAGATCGACGGCCGGCGCGCGGCGGATGATCTCGGCGCCTTCGGCCTGCGCCACGCAGCCGGCGACGCCGATCAGCAGCTCACGTCCCATCCCGGCCCGTTCAGCTTTCATGTCGCGAATGCGGCCAAGCTCGGAATAGACTTTTTCCGCCGCCTTTTCCCGGATGTGGCAGGTGTTGAGCAGGACCAGGTCGGCATCATCGACAATATCGGTCGCGACATAGCCGTCCGTCGCCAGCGCATCGGCCATGCGCTGCGAGTCGTAGACATTCATCTGACAGCCATAGGTCTTGACGAAGACTTTCTTCGTCGCAGCAGGCGCCGCCAGGCTGTCGGGCGCGATGCCGATATCGTTCCGTTCTGTCGTGTTCAGGTCCATCGGGCGGCTTCTAACGCCTTTCGGTGACAAAAAACAGACGATTCTGCGCCGTGGCGCCGCGCCCCTCGAACGCGCAACGGCGGCGTCAGCGGCTCGGGCGTGGCTCGGCGAGCGCCGCCTGCACCATCTCGCGCACCCGGCTTTCCATCAGCCTTGCCGTCTCCTTGCGGTTCGAGCCCTTGGAAAAGGCGATCGGCTCGCCGAAATGCAGCTCGACATCGAGCGCGCCCTCGGCGAGCAGCACCTTGAGATGCGGCATCAGGTCCTCGTCGCCGATCCAGGCGGCGATCGGCCGGTGGCGGCGTCCGAGCGGCACGCCATGCAGCCTGGTGTAGACGATCGCCACCGGCTGGATGAACACTGCCTCCGTCGCCCCTTCCGAAATCGCCATCGAGGCGGCGCCGAACAGCGTGCTCTTGAAGGGCAGCAGCAGATTGCCGTCGCCGGTCGAGCCCTCGGCGAACAGGACCATGGCGTCGCCATTGGCCATGCGGCTGGCGATTTCGCTGGCCTGGTCGCCCGAGCTGCGCTTGCGCTCGCGCTCGATGAAGACGGTGCGCTGCAGCTTCGAAAGCATGCCGATCATCGGCCAGTTCGCCATGTCGGCGCGGGCGATGAACTTCACGTCGACCCTGGAGCCGAGCACCATGATGTCGGTCCAGGAGATGTGGTTGGACGCGACCAGCAGTGGGCGCCTGGCCGACAGCGCGCCCTTGACGTGGATGCGCAGGCCGAGCGCCCTGGCGATCATCCGGTGCCAGATCTTGAGGATGAGGGTTTCCGGCCACAGCCCGGTCTTCATCGACAGGATCTGCAGCGGCACCAGGACCAGAGAGCCGGCGACGACGAGGCTAAGCGCCAGGAAAATCCTGATTTTCTTGATCATTCGCTCCGGCCCTGACCCGCGCCTTGGCTAGCGAAGATCGCGGCGCATGACAAGCGCGCCGGTCGGGCCGCGCTCGGGGGATCTGTAGTAGTTGGCGCGCTTGCCGACCTCGCGGAAGCCGAGGCGCCGATAGAGCGCGATGGCCGCGACATTGGTCTCGTCGACCTCGAGGAACAGCGCCTCGGCGCGTTGCGCGTGCAATTCGCGCAGCAGCGCGTCCATCAATTGCCAGCCAAGCCCCTGGCGGCGGTGGGAGCGGGCGACGGCTACGGTGAGAATCTCGCCCTCGCCCGCCGCCAGCCGCGCCAGCACGAAGCCGACCGGCGGCTTGCCGCCCTGTCCGGTTTCGCGCGCGGCATAGCCGAACACGGTGTGCTGTTCGAGCAAAGCCGCGAACTCGCCGTCGGTCCACGGCCGCACAAAGTCCTCGTGATGCAGCGCCGAGATCGCCTCGCTGTCGGCAACTGTCAGCGGCTGAAGCGCATAGTCCCTACGGCGCGGCTGAAAGAAGGGAATGCGCATCAACTCTTTTTTCCTTCTGGACCATGATCTTGCCCAAAAACCGGGTTCCACTTTTTGGGATCATGGTCCTGTCTTGGAAGAATGAAGCCGGCCTGCGGCTTGGCATCGGCGCCGCGCAGATAGAGCGGTTTCGGCTTTTCGCCCGCGCCTTTTTCAGCGGCTAGGCGGGCATAGACCGCTATGTCGGCGGTGGCGCCGGTCGGGCCGATGTCGAAAGCGCGCCCGCCCGAGGCGGCGATCTCTTCCGCGGCTGTGCCGGCAAGCACAGCGGACGTCTCCACCGCTATCGCAGTGGCTTGCGCAAGCGTGGCCACCACCGGACCGTAAGTCAATACTAACGCTTTGTCGAAGGCGGCGGCATGGATCTCCTCGCGCCCGGCGTCAAGGGCGGCAAGCACGGCGCGGCCGGGAAAGGATGCGGCCGCTTCCGCAGCCAGGGCTTCGAGCGTGGTCACGCCAATTGCCGGGATCTTCAGCGCCAGCGCCAGGCCGCGCGCCGTAGCGACGCCGACGCGCAGGCCGGTGAAGGAACCCGTGCCGACGGAGACGGCAATGGCGTCGAGGCCTGCGTAGCGGGTCTTCGCCGCTTTAAGCGCCGCGTCGATGACCGCCATCAGATGCTCGGCATGACCCTTGCCGAGGTCGAGCACCTGGCGGCCAAGCTCGCTCTCCGCCGCCGTGTCATAGACGCAGGCGGCGCAGAGAGTGGCGGCACAGTCGATGGCAAGCAGCTTCATGGTGGCCAGTTAATGCCTTGGGTCGAAAAAACAATTCCCTGTGCCCAACACGGCCCGTCCCTGCAAGGGGCAAGCTCGACATTTGTTAAGCGGCTTAACCTCGGCCGGCCGGAAAATGATCCTATTGAGGACAGCGCCGACCAGGGGTCTTGAGATTCAGGCCGCCTGCTCGATGCGCAGCATGTGGTTGTCCCAGATATAGTCGGGCTCGGAGCGCATCGTGCCATTGCCCTCGACGATCTCCCCGGTGCCGGTCGTGGCCATGAAGCCCGAACCGTCAGGCGCCAGGCCGCAGACCTCGACCAGCGCCCTGGTGGCGACGATGCGGCCGCTGGCGGCGTCAATGACGGCGAGCGAATTGCCCTCCGGCGATGTGACGGCGACGGTGCCGGCGGCCGGATTGGCGGCGACCGAGCCGATATAGTTGCGGAAGCCCGCGAGCACATCCTGCGGCACGTCGAGCAACTGTAGGTCCTTGCCGCGCGCCGCGCGACCGATCAGCAGCGGCCGGTCGGTCGCCGGGCCGCGATACTGGCAGCCGAACCAGACCGTGCCGGACTGGTCGCAATCCATGTGCCGGATAGACAGCTGGTGCAGCGCCGAGGGCAATTCGTGCTTTTCGATCAGATCGCCGGTGATGCGGTCGACCAGAACGTAGGACGGCTTCATGGTGGCGATGTTGAGCTCGGCGCGGCCGTAATCCGGATGGGTCTCGATGCCGCCATTGGCGACCGCGATCGTCCGGCCATCGCCGAGCAAATGCAACTCATGCGGCCCCATGCCGTAGGTCGGGAATTCGCCAACGCGCCCGAAACCTGAGCGCGCGTCATAGACGCCGACGACGCCGGCGGCGTTGTCGAAGTCATTCTCGGTGGCATAGAGCAGCGCGCCGTCGGTCGAGAAGACGCCGTGGCCGAAGAAATGTCGTCCGGTGACGCTTGCGATGGTCAGCGGCTTGTCGCGACGGGTGTGATCGAAAACCACGGCAAAGGTGCCGGGCTGCCGGGCAAAGACCACGGACCGCTTCGAGATCGGATCGAAGGTGACATCGTGGCCACGGTCGGGCAGATCGATCGCATGCAGCACATTGCCTGCCTCGGACAGCACGGCGGCGCCATAGCTGCCGTCGCGCTTGACGAAGGCGGTGGCGAAGACCGCGTCGGCATCAAGCGTCTTTGCCCAGGCCCGCGGCGCCATCCCGGCGATGAAGCCGGCGCCGGCGGCCCGCAGGAAATCGCGGCGGTCGATCAGCGGCGTGCGGGGCAAGATCATCGCTCAGTCCCCATCCAGCGAGGAGAAGCCGGCGGTCAGGCCGAATTCGGCGGTCAGCCTAGTGCCGATCAAGGTCGTCAGGCTCGAGGTGATCAGCGCGAAATGATCAAGCTTGTCTCGCAGCTCCGGATCGGCGAGCGCCTTGTCGATCGGACCGGTGACGGATTTGGCGGTCGCAACACCATTGGCGAGCTGGATGTGGATGGACTCGGCCATCCATTGCGCATCGGCCGGAAGCGCATCGCCAAGCTTCGAAGCCACGAACAGCGCATCGATACCGGAGAGATTGCCGGCCAGGGAATTCGTCGTGTTTTGCGAGCGCCAATAGATCGCCTGCCTGGGCTTGTCGCCGTCCGGCTTGCCGCCCAGGAACCCTTTGAGGCGCACGTCGCGGACCATCTCCAGCTCGTTGATGAAGACGCCGACCAGCTCGGTCACCGCTTCGGTGCCGTCGCGGTAGAGCGCGTTCTGCGGTCCCGGGTTGGCCCAGAGCGCGGCAAATCCGTCCGGCTTCTTCCACGCCACATCAACCTCGGCGGCCATCGTTTCGATATTGCCGGCGACGGCCGCGCCGTAGCCGCAGCGATAGGGATCGTCCTTGCCGGCAAGGGCGTCGGCGCCGTCGCCGTAAAGCACGAACTCGAGCGCGCCGAGCCCTTGCATGGCGACGCTCTTGTCCGCCAGTTGCGCCGGATCGGTGGCGGTCGGGTCCTTGCCGGCCAATGCCGCCTGCACCTGCTTCAGGCCGATACCCTTGCGGTCCGGCCAGTAGAGCATGCGCTCCAGCCGGTTGTTCTCCTTGATCGGCCCGAAAGCGATGATTTCAGCCGATGACCAGGCCTCGACCGTGGCCGAGAACTCGACACGCGCCGCCTCGAGGCTGCCTTGCGACGGCGCATTGCACAGCGTCCGCATGGCCTTGGTCAAGCTGCCGGCATGGTCGTGCAGGCTGGCATAGGCAGGGCGGATAAAGCCATCGATCGCCCGCTGGATGACAGCGGAAGCCTTCACCTCAGCCGATGCCGGGGAAACGCCAAACAGCGCCAGGGGAAAGAGGAGAGCAAACGCAAGACGCTTCGACATCACAGGGACTCCAGGAATTTGACCAGCGCATCGCGATCGGCAGCATCGGCGGCGGCAAAGCGGTCGCGCGCCTTCTGCCCCTCGCCGCCATGCCACAGGATCGCCTCGGCGAGGGTGCGGGCGCGCCCGTCATGCAGGAAGAACATATTGCCGTTGACCGTCCCGGTCAGGCCGATGCCCCACAGCGGCGGCGTGCGCCATTCGCTGCCGGTCGCGTCGCCGACAGACTGTCCATCGGCGAGGCCCGGCCCCATGTCATGCAGCAGGAAGTCGGAATAGGGCCAGATCAACTGGAAGGCCTGCGCCTTGTTGGGCGTGCCGCGCAAGGTGACGAATTTCGGCGTATGGCAGGAAATGCAGCCCATCTCGTAGAACTGCTTCTTGCCTGCCAGCACCTGGCGGTTATCGATGTCACGCCGGGCCGGCACGGCAAGGTTCTGCGAATAGAAGGTGACGAGATCCATGACCGGCGGCGGCGCCTCGACCGGGCCGAGCCGCTGCTGCACGCCGTTCGGCATGGCAAGGCAGGCCTTTTCGGCCTCCGTGCAGTCGCCCCAATGTTTCGGCGCCTCCGGCGTCGAGATGCCGATGTCGCCGGCAAAGGCCTCCGCCGCCTGCTCGCGGATCGACGCGGTCTGCGCCTTCCAGCCGAAGCGGCCCAAAGTCACCTCGCCGCTCAACTCATCACGCACAATATTCGGCCGACCGAAGATGCCGTCGCCGTCGCGATCGTCCGGATCGACATGGGCGAGGATGTCGGCGGGCGCGATCTGCTCGATCAGGCCAAGGCCGATCATCGGCGGCGTCAGCCGCGGCGACAGCGTGGTGCGCGGATCGAGCGGACCATACGCCAGCCCTTCGACGGAATAGCTCGGCTTGCGCAGCGAGACGACGGAGCCGTCGGCGAGCGTCACTTTCTCTTCCTGGTAGCCAACGCGCATGCGGCCTTCGCCCTTGAGGCCAGGAACCGCCAGCTCCTGCAATTGCGAGCCGTAGACCGGATCGGGGAAGTTCAGCAGCTTGTGACCGGCAAGCTCGGCTTTCTCTTGCTCGCTGCTTGCATCGCGCGCCAGGCGCAGGAACATCGAGGTGGCGCCGGCGCCACCTGCCGGCGGGCGGCCGCGGCCGTCCTTCAGATGGCAATTCTGGCAGGCGCGCTCGTTGAACAGCGGCCCAAGACCGTCCGATGCCTGCGTCGAGGACGGCGAGGAGACCCAGTTCTTGCGGAAAAGCGCATTGCCGAGCTTGAAGTTGCCCTCCTCCTCGAAGGTGATGTTGGCGGCGGGCTGGGAGAAGGCGTCGCGGCTGACGTCCTTGCGCGAGGTGCCGGCGCCACCCTGTATCAGCTCGAATGACTCGGGTTTGGAGAAGTCCGCGGTTGGCCTGGTGACGGCGATGACGCGCGCCAGGTCCTTTGGCGTCAGATCGCTGCGCGTGGCGGCAAGGTCTGCGGGCAGCGGGTCTCCAGCCAGCGCTGAAGCGGTGGCCATCACGGAAATGAGAGAAAGCCCGCGAACCAGCCAGGCCAGCGAGCTTTCCCTGGAAGGCGAGGAAGGCGAGCCTTCGGCCCGCCGCGAGCGGCGCAGGAAATCTAGGCGGCGCCGCATTCCCGCATGTCCTTACTCCGCCTCGTTGGCCGAGTCGGCATTGAGCTGGCCGTATTTCTCCTCGCCGATCGAGGCGAGCAGGTCGAGCTGCGTCTCGAGGAAGTCGATGTGACCTTCCTCGTCGGCAAGCAGTTCCTCGAACAGTTTCATCGACACGTAGTCGCCGGCCTCCTGGCAGATCTCGCGCGAGCGCTTATAGGCGGTGCGCGCGTCATACTCGCCGGCAAGATCGGATTCGAGCACTTCCTTCACGTTCTGGCCGATGCGCAGCGGCGCCACGGACTGCAGGTTCGGATGCCCCTCAAGGAAGATGATGCGGGCAACGAGCCGGTCTGCATGCTGCATTTCCTCGATCGATTCCGCCCGTTCCTTCTTCGCCAGCTTGGTGTAGCCCCAGTCTTCGAGCAGGCGATAGTGGACCCAGTACTGATTGACGGCCCCCAGCTCCAGAAACAGGGCCTCGTTAAGCCGCTCGATGACCTGCGGTTCGCCTTTCATGGGTTCTGCTCCCGTATTGGCCGCGCAAGCCTCTGACGCGGTCCAGGTGTGAAACGATGTCGGCGCCGCTCGCCTCAGAGCGGGCGTGGTAGTGCTCGGTGACCCGAATGATCGTTTCCACCACATTTGGGAAGCAGCCGCAACAGCGACCGCGCTTGCGCATGGCATGATAGACCTTGGCCGGCACGATGAGCTGCCAGGGATCCTCATCCAGCAGCCCTACGATCGTCTGCTCGATCTCCTTCTCGGTGATGATGTTGCAATGGCAGATCAGCATTCACTTGCCCTGGCTGACGGCGCCGCTCCGGCGCCGTTTGGCTTGTTTCTCATTCGAGCACGATCTTGTCCAAAAATCGGCTTCCACTTTTTGGGAGTATGCTCGCGCCTTACTTGAATACCTTGTCCGGCGCGTCGAGGCTGTCGGAGCCTTCGAAGGCGATGCTGTTGAGCTTCAGCGAGCCGACGGCGCGCTCGATCGACTTGGTCTGGTCGATCAGCGCATCGATCGCCGCCTGCACGGTGGCGTTGCCTTCGGTGTTGCCCTCGGCGATCTGCTGGTCATAGGCCTCGCCGGCCAGCGCGCGCGCCTTGATCGCTTCCATCTTGGCGACGGAGGCATCGAGCTTATCAGACAGCTCCTTGTCGATCGCCGGGTCGGCGACCTTGACCATGTCCGATACCGAAGGTCCGGAAACGACCGTGCCGTCGAGGCGCGTGTAGCTGGCGTGGTAGGCGGCGCGGATGCCGACGGCGTCATAGAGGTGCGAGTTGTAGGTGTTGTCCGAAAAGCAGTCGTGCTCCTCTTCCGGATCATGCAGCAGCAGGCCGAGCTTCATGCGCTCGCCGGCGAGTTCGCCATAGGACAGGGAACCCATGCCGGTGAAGATGGTCGAAATGCCGGCGTTGGCGTCGCCATCGACCAAGTTCTTGCGGGCGGCGCCGTCTTCCTTCCAGTTGTTGACCATCTCCCGCAGGTCGGAAACCAAAAGGTCGCTCGCCGACTTCAGATATTCGGCGCGGCGGTCGCAATTGCCGCCGGTGCAGTTGGCGAGGTCATAGTCCGTGTAGGGCCGCTCGCCGGCGCCGGGACCGGTGCCGTGCAGGTCCTGGCCCCAGAGCAGGAACTCGATGGCGTGATAGCCGGTCGCGACATTGGCCTCGACGCCGCCGGCCTCCTGCAGCGTGCCGGAAAGGAATTCTGGCGACAGCTTCGAGGCGTCGACCTTCTTGCCGTTGATCTCGATCTCCTTGTTGGCGATCACATTGGCGGTGTAGAGCGAATTGGTGTCGGACTCACTGCCGTAGCTCTTGGCGACATAGTCGATCAGGCCTTCGTCCAGCGGCCAGGAATTCACCTTGCCTTCCCAGTCGTCGACGATCTTGTTGCCGAAGCGGTAGACCTCGGTCTGCTGGTAGGGAACGCGCGATGCCTTCCAGGCTTCCCGAGCGGCGTTCAGCGTGTCCGCCGAGGGCTTGGCGAGCAGCGCGTCGACGGCCTTGTCGAGGGCCTGCGCCGTGGTTAGCGAATCCTCGTATTTGGCGAGTGCGATGTCGGCATAGGTCTTGATGACCGCCTTGGCGTCGGTTTCGGCCTTGGCCGGCAGCACAAACACCGCCGCCGTCAGCGCGGCAGTCGCGCAGATCGCAGCGAGCCTGCCGCCATTACGTGCTGTCATCATCGTTCTCCAGTTCCTTGGGAATTCGCTAAAAGGCGCGCGTGCCAGACCGTGACGAGGCATGGGTATGCCGCCGGGCACAACATAGACCGCGCCGTCGCGCGGTTCGTGGAAGACAGACACCGAAATGCCTCCAATCGAAAGGGTTCAAGGCCCAGACATCAAAGGATGCGCTTGCCGCGCGAGCCTCCATAAAGCGGCGAAGGGGTTGGAAGTCAACAGGTCCACCCAAGAAAATTCAATTGAAACAACTGTTTAGAATAATTCTAAACTACAACTATCAACTTTAAGCCTTTGCCGATGCGACGTAATCATGGAATGCGGCGATTGACAGGCGACCATTCCGGGTGCGACCCGGACCGGGGCTCTTGCGACGGCGGCAGACAATCGCCACGTGGCGGAAGATCCTAGATTTGGGCGCAAAAAGGGCTGCGATGAAGAACGGGGTGGTCATTGTCGGTGCGGGTCACGCTGGCGTGCAGGCGGCGGCGAGCCTGCGCGAGGAGGGTTACAACGGCCCGGTCATCCTGATTGGCGACGAGAGCGAACTGCCCTACCACAAGCCGCCGCTTTCGAAGACCTTCATCAAGGACCCGGACGCAAAGCCGCAGCCCCTGCGCGGCGAAGCCTTCTATTCAGGCAGCGCCATCGACTACCGGCCGGGCGTCCGCATCGAGGCCATCGAAGCCGGCGCCCACAGGCTGAGGGTATCGGGCGGCGGATCGCTCGCCTTCGATCACCTTGTCCTGGCGACCGGCGCCCGGCCGCGCCTGCTCAAGCTGCAGGGCTCGGAGCTCTCCGGCGTGGTGTCGCTGCGATCGCTCGCCGATGCGCGGCTGATCCGCGAGCTCAGCGCCCAATGCGAGGATGTCGTCATCCTCGGCGGCGGCTTCATCGGGCTCGAGATCGCCGCGACGCTGCGCGCGGCCGGGCGCAATGTCGCTGTGGTCGAAGCCGTCGACCGGCTGCTCGGGCGGGCGGTGGCGCCGGTCATCGCCAGCCATGTCAGGCAGCGCCTGGAAGCGATCGGCGTGCGGATCCATACCGGCACCACCGTTGTCGGCCTGGAGGGCAAAGGCGGCCGGGTCTCGGCCGCGATCACCTCCGGCGGCGAAAGGCTGCCGGCACAGATGGTCATCATCGGCATCGGCGTGGTGCCCAATGTCGAACTGGCCGAGACCGCCGGCATCACGGTCGCCAACGGCATCCGCGTCGACCAGCAGATGCGCAGCTCGGCGCCGGATATCCTCGCCATCGGCGATGCGGCGTCCTACCGGCACTGGTTCACCGGCGCCGATGTGCGGCTGGAATCGGTGCAGAACGCCACCGACCAGGCGCGGCTCGCCGCGCGCACCATCCTTGGCCATGCCGACGCCTATTCGGCAGTGCCGTGGTTCTGGTCGGATATCGGCGACATGAAGCTGCAGATGGTCGGACTGACCTCGGGCGGCGACAGCCATGTCGTGGCGGGCGACCTCACCGAGAACAAGTTCTCGATCTATCACTATGCGGGCAGCCGGCTGCTCGGCATCGAATCCGTCAACCGCCCCGGCGATCATATGCTCGGCCGCAAGATGCTCGGCGCCGGCTTCTCGCCGACGCCGCAGGCCGTTGCCGGCGGGCCCGATGCGCTGAAGGCGGCGCTGGCCGCGTTTCAGGAAGAGCCCGCCAGGGCAACCGGTTAGGCGACACGTGCCTCGCGGATCGAGCTTTCCAGAATGTCCAGTGCCTCGTTCATGACGCTGTCCTGGATGGTGATCGGCGACAGGAAGCGGATGACGTTGCCGTAGACGCCGCAGGTCAGCAGGACCAGGCCCTTGTCGAGCGCCTTGAGGCGCACGGCATTGGCGATTTCCGCCGAGGGCAGGCCCTTTTTCACATCGTTGAACTCGACCGCGTTCATGAAGCCGGGACCCCTGATGTCGACGATCTCCGGCACGTCCTCGCGGATCGACTGCAGTCGCTGTTTCAGCCTGCTGCCCAGCGCATTGGCGCGGTCGCAGAGCTTTTCCTCCTCGATGACGTCGAGCACGGCGTTGGCCGCGGCGACGCCGATCGGGCTGCCGCCATAGGTGCCGCCAAGTCCGCCAGGGCCGGGCGCATCCATGATCTCGGCGCGTCCAGTGACCGCCGACAGCGGGAAGCCACCGGCCAGGCTCTTGGCCATGGTGGTAAGGTCGGGCGCGACGTCATGATGCTCCATGGCGAACATCTTGCCGGTGCGGGCAAAGCCGGTCTGCACCTCGTCGGCGATCAGCAAAATGCCATGCTGGTCGCAGACCTTGCGCAGCGCAGTCATGAAATCGCGCGGCGCCTCATAGAAGCCGCCCTCGCCCTGCACCGGTTCGACGATGATGGCGGCGACGCGGGCGGGATCGACGTCGGCCTTGAACAGCCTGTCGAGGGCGGCGAGCGAATCGGCGACCGTTACGCCATGCAGCGCCACCGGGAACGGCGCGTGGAAGACATCGGCCGGCATGGCGCCGAAGCCGACCTTATAGGGCACCACCTTGCCGGTCAGCGCCATGCCCATGAAGGTGCGGCCGTGGAAGCCGCCGGAAAAGGCGATGACGGCCGGGCGGCCGGTGGCGTTGCGGGCAATCTTGACGGCGTTCTCCACCGCCTCTGCGCCGGTGGTGACGAAGATCGTCTTCTTGTCGAACTTGCCGGGCAGCAGGCCATTCAGACGCTCGGCCAGCCTGACATAGCTCTCATAGGGCACGACCTGATGGCAGGTGTGGGTGAAGCGATCGAGTTGCGCCTTGACCGCCTCGATCACCTTGGGATGGCGGTGGCCGGTGTTGACGACGGCGATGCCGGACGCGAAGTCGATGTAGCGGCGGCCCTCGACATCCCAGATTTCCGAGTTCTCGGCGCGATCGGCATAGATCTGCGTGGTCATGCCGACGCCGCGCGAGATCGACTGGTTCTTGCGTTCGGAAATGGCTGAATTCTTCATCTCGTCCCTCATCGGGCCATCCCTCATCGAGATAGGGGCCCGTTCTCGTTTGATGCCGTTGAAATCCGTTCTGGCCCCATTTCAGCTTTTCCTCAAGCCCACACCAGTGCCGGTCGATTGGGCCTGCCGTCACGCGGTTCCCCTAATTTGACCAGTCCGCCCATACGCGTACGACAGAGGTTTCCTTTTTGGGGGGATCGATTATCCTCGCGATTGTCCGCGGCATCCGTCGCAGGGAGCGGCCCGCGCGGTTGAGGGAACCATGAGCAGGAACGCGACACCTTCCGCCCCGACGCTTCCGGTCAACGCCTTCAATCTGTTGTCTTTTCCTGGCTCCACGATGCTCGTCTGCGCCTTGGCGGGACTGGCGCTCGCCGGGTGCCAGAAACAAGAGGCGGCGGCAAAGAAGTTGCCGATCATGGTGCGCGCCGAAACGGTCAGGATCGCCGACTACGCGCCACGGACCTCGCTGACCGGCGTGATCGCCGCGCGCACGCTGAACAACCTATCTTTCCGGGTCGGCGGCCGGATCGCCGAGCGGCTCGTCGATGTCGGCCAGCATGTCGACAAGGACGCGGTGCTGGCCCGCATCGATCCGCAGGAGCAGGAATCCGACCTGCGCTCGGCACAGGCCGACCTCGATGCGGCGCAGGCGCAGTTGACGCAGGCCGCCGCAGCCTTCGAGCGCCAGAAGATCTTGCTCGGCCAGGGTTTCACCACGCGACGCGACTATGACACGGCGGATCAGACGCTTAAGGTGGCGCAAGGCAGCGTCAATGCCGCGCAAAGCGCGTTCGCGAATGCCAAGGAGAACTTGTCCTTCACCGAGCTCAAGGCCGGTGCGGCGGGCTTCATCACCGCCCGCCAGGTCGAAGCCGGGCAAGTGGTGCAGGCGGCGCAGACCGTCTTCACCATCGCCGAGGACGGCGATCGCGACGCGGTGTTCAACGTCCAGGAAACGCTGGTCGCGCGGACGCCGCAAACGCCGGCGGTGACGATCACGCTCTTGTCCGACCCGCAGGTCAGGGCGATGGGCAAGGTGCGCGAGATCTCGCCGGCGGTCGATCCGGCTTCGGGATCGATCCGGGTCAAGGTCGCCATTCCCGACACGCCCGCCGCCATGCCGCTGGGCGCGGCCGTGATCGGCTCGGCCAGCGCCAAGCCGATCAAGGCGATCCTGCTGCCCTGGCAGGCGCTGACCTCGACTGACGGCAAGCCGGCGGTCTGGGTGGTAGACCCATCGAGCAAGGCGGCTGCGACGACACCGGTCGAGGTGCTGGCCTATGATTCCGGCGTGGTCGTCATCAGCAGAGGGCTGGAGGCCGGCCAGAGCGTCGTCACCAATGGCGGCCAGTTGCTCAGCCCCGGACAGGCGATCGAGATCGCGGGAGCAGGCCAATGAAAAGGCTGCCGCGCATGCTTGTGCCCGCCCTGCTGTTGCTTGCGCCGCTTGCCGGCTGTTCGCAATCGGAAGACAAGCCGCCGGAGATCATCCGGCCGGTGCTGTCGGTGGTGATCGAGCCGCGCACCATCCAGACCTTCGGCTTCGCCGGCTCGATCGAGCCGCAAGTCAGCGCCGACCTCTCCTTCCGCCTGCTCGGCCGTGTCGTCGCCCGCGACGTCAAGGTCGGCGACATCGTCACCAAGGGCACGACGATCGCAGCCCTCGACCCGACGGCGCTGGAGCTTGCGGTGCAGGCGGCCAAGGCCGAGCTTTCCAACGCCGAGGCGCAGTTCGCCAACGCCGCCGCCAGCGAGGAGCGCCAGCGCCAGCTGCTGGCCGCCGCCAACACCACCCAGGCCGTCTTCGATGCCGCGCAGCAGGCGCGCAAAGCGGCCGAGGCCGGCGTCGAGCGGGCCAAGGCCTCGCTTGCCAAA
Organism: Mesorhizobium sp. M4B.F.Ca.ET.058.02.1.1; assembly: GCF_003952505.1. Taxonomy (NCBI): domain Bacteria; kingdom Pseudomonadati; phylum Pseudomonadota; class Alphaproteobacteria; order Hyphomicrobiales; family Phyllobacteriaceae; genus Mesorhizobium; species Mesorhizobium sp. M4B.F.Ca.ET.058.02.1.1. Next base: position 3,371,232 of record NZ_CP034450.1, read on the forward strand.
TCGCAGGAGCAGCTCGGCTATGCGCGCCTGTTCTCGGATTTCGACGGCGTCGTTACCGCCGTCGGCGCCGAGGTCGGCCAGACCGTGTCGCCCGGCCAGACGGTGGTCACCGTGGCGCGCTCGGACCTGCGCGAGGCGGTGGTAGACATCCCCGACCGGCTCACCGGCGATCTCGCCGCCGGCACGCCGTTCCAGGTCATCCTGCAATCGCTGCCGACCATCCAGACCGAGGCCAAGCTGCGCGAGATGGCGCCGCAGGCCGAGGGCTCGACCCGCACCCGCCGTGTCCGGCTGACGCTCACCGACCCGCCGATAGCGTTCCGGCTCGGCTCGACGGTGACGGCGACGCGCATGACCAAGGTCACGCCGACGATCGAACTGCCGCTATCGGCGCTGCTCGAGAAGGACGGGGCCGCCAAGGTCTGGATCGTCGACCCGAAGACGTCGAGCGTCAGCGCGCACGAGGTGAAGGTGGCCGCCAAAAGCGCCGCCACCTTCACCGTCACCGAAGGGCTCGAGGCTGGCATGCGCGTCGTCACCGCGGGCGTCCACAGCCTCACCGAGGGTCAGCAGGTCAAGCTACAAGAAGGGGGAGCCATATGAAGGGCTTCAACCTCTCCGACTGGGCGCTCAACCATCGCTCGCTGGTGTGGTACTTCATGCTGGTCTTCGTCGCGGCCGGCGTGTCTGCCTATCTGAACCTCGGCCGCGAGGAAGACCCCGCCTTCACCATCAAGACCATGCTGATCCAGGCCAATTGGCCGGGCGCCTCCGTCAACGAGACGGTAACGCAAGTGACGGATCGCATCGAGAAGAAGCTCGAGGAGCTCGACAGCCTCGACTACACCAAATCCGTCACCACCGCCGGCAAGACCGTCATCTTCGTCAACCTGAAGGACACCACCAAGGCGCGCGATGTCGTGCCGACGTGGATTCAGGTGCGCAACATGGTCAACGACATCTGGTCGCAGTTCCCGCAAGGCGTGGTCGGGCCGTTCTTCAACGACCGTTTCGGCGACGTTTACGGCAACATCTACGCCTTCACCGCCGACGGGCTGACGCCGCGCCAGCTGCGCGACTATGTCGAGGATGTCCGCACCAAGATCCTGACCGTGCCGAACGCCGGCAAGGTCGACCTTGTCGGCGCCCAGGACGAGGCGATCTACCTCGAATTCTCGACCCGCCAGATCGCAGCACTCGGCCTCAACCAGCAGGCGATCGTGGCCAGCCTGCAGGCGCAGAACGCGATCACGCCGTCCGGCGTCATCCAGTCCGGACCGGAGCGCATCAGCGTGCGCGTGGGCGGCCAGTTCACCTCGGAAGAGAGCCTGCGCGCCATCAACCTGCGCGTCAACGACCGCTTCTTCCGGCTGAGCGACGTGGCGACGATCAGGCGCGGCTATGTCGACCCGCCGACGTCGCTGTTCCGCTTCAACGGCCAGGATGCCATCGCGCTCGCCATCGGCATGAAGCCCAACGCCAATCTGCTGCAGTTCGGCGAGGCCTTGCACGAGGAGATGAACAAGGTGCTGGCCGACCTGCCGGTCGGCGTCGGCGTGCATCTGGTCGCCGACCAACCGGTGATCGTCGAGGAAGCGGTATCGGGCTTCACCCGCGCCCTGTTCGAGGCGGTGGCCATCGTGCTTGCCGTGTCTTTCATCAGCCTCGGCATGCGCGCCGGCTTCGTCGTGGCGCTGTCGATCCCGCTGGTACTCGCCATCACCTTCACCGTCATGGCCTATCTCGGCATCTCGCTGCAGCGCATCTCGCTGGGCGCGCTGATCATCGCGCTCGGCCTGCTGGTCGACGACGCCATGATCGCGGTCGAGATGATGGTGGCGCGGCTGGAGGTCGGCGACAACCTGCGCAAGGCGGCGACCTACGTCTACACCTCGACCGCCTTCCCGATGCTGACCGGCACGCTGGTGACGGTCGCCGGCTTCATCCCGATCGGCCTCAACAACAGCGCCGCCGGCGAATACACCTTCACGCTGTTCGTCGTCATCGCCGTGTCGCTGCTGGTGTCATGGATCGTGGCGGTGCTGTTCGCGCCACTGCTCGGCGTCACCATCCTGCCGGCGACGATGAAGGCCAAGCATCATGACCAGCCCGGACGCTTCACCTCGCTGTTCCGGCGCGTGCTGGTCCTTTCGGTGCGCCGGCACTGGCTGACCATCATCGCGACGGTGCTGCTGTTTGCCGCCTCCATCGCCGGTTTCGGCCTCGTCCAGCAGCAGTTCTTCCCGCCGTCCGACCGGCCGGAGCTGATCGTCGACTGGAACCTGCCGCAGAATTCGTCGATCACCGAGACGCGCGACCAGATGGAGCGCTTCGAAGGGCGCGCGCTGGTCGGCAATCCCGATATCGACCATTTCTCATCCTATATCGGCCAGGGCGCGGTGCGCTTCCTGCTGGCTTATGACGTGCAGCCGGCCAATCCCTATTTCGGCCAGACGGTCATCGTCACCAAGAGCATCGAGGCGCGAAACCGGGTCAAGCCGGCGCTGGAAAAGCTGCTGCGCGAGGAGTTCGTCGGCACCGATGCCTTCGTCAAGCCGCTTGAGCTCGGGCCGCCTGTCGGGCGCCCGGTGCAGTACCGTGTCGGCGGTCCCGACATCCAGACGGTGCGGGACCTGGCGCAGGAGTTCGCCGGCATCATCTCCGCCAACCCGCAGCTGGCGGCGCCCACTTTCGACTGGAACGAGCCGCAGCGTGTGCTCAGGGTCGACGTGCTGCAGGACAAGGCGCGCCAGCTCGGCATCACCTCCTCCGACATCGCCAGCGCGCTGAACAGCACGGTCGGCGGCGCCACCATCACCCAGCTGCGCGACGCCACCTATCTGATCGATGTCGTGGCGCGCTCGCGCGAGGCCGATCGCAGCTCGGTCGCAACGCTCCAGAACATGCAATTGCCAACCGGGACCGGCGATGCCATCCCGCTCGCCGCGGTCGCCAACATACGCTACGAGCTCGAGCAGCCGACGGTCTGGCGGCGCGACCGGATACCGACCATCACCGTGCGCGCCGGTCTGGTCGGCGACGTGCTGCCGGCCACTGTCGTCAACGAGCTGAAGCCGTCGGTCGACGCCTTCATCGCCAAGCTGCCGCCGGGCTATTCGGTCGAAACCGCGGGCTCGGTCGAGGAAAGCGCCAAGAGCCAGGGGCCGATCGCGGCCGTCGTGCCGTTGATGCTGTTCGTCATGGCGACCATCCTGATGGTGCAATTGCAGAGCTTCCAGCGCCTGTTCCTGGTCGTGGCGGTGGCGCCGCTCGGCCTGATCGGCGTGGTGGCTGCACTGGTGCCGAGCGGGGCGCCGCTCGGCTTCGTCGCCATCCTCGGCGTGCTGGCGCTGATCGGAATCCTGATCCGCAACTCGGTCATCCTGATCGTGCAGATCGAGGACCTAGTCGCCGAAGGCAAGGATCGCTGGGCGGCGGTCATCGAGGCGACCGAGCACCGCATGCGGCCGATCGCGCTGACGGCCGCGGCCGCCAGCCTGGCGCTGATCCCTATCGCGCGTGAGGTGTTCTGGGGGCCGATGGCCTACGCCATGATGGGCGGCATCATCGCCGGCACGGCGATCACGCTGCTCTTCCTGCCGGCGCTTTATGTGACGTGGTTCCGGATCAAGGAGCCGAAGCACGATAGCGTGCAAAGCGAAGCGCTGACCGAGGGCGGTGCGGCATAATTCGAGCTACGCCCTCACAAACCCCTCACTCGCCCTCAGCAGATTGCGCGTATAATCCTCACTCACACGGTGGCCGATCAGCTGGCTCGCCGTCAGCGTCTCAACCGCCTCGCCGTTCTGCATCACCATCAACCGCTCGCACATATGGGTGATGATGGCGAGGTCGTGGCTGACCATCAGGAAGGTCAGCTTGCGCCGTCGCCGCACCTCTTCGAGCAGGTTTAGCACCTCCGCCTGTACCGAGGCATCGAGAGCCGAGGTCGGCTCGTCGAGCAAAAGGATCGAGGGCTCAAGGATCAGCGCGCGGGCAATGGCGACGCGTTGGCGCTGGCCGCCGGAGAGCTGGTGTGCGTAGCGAAAGCGGAAGCCGTTGCCGAGACCGACCTCGTCCAGCGCGCGTTCGATGCGCTTCTCGCCATCGGCAAAACCATGGATGGCGAGCGGCTCCTGCAGCAGGCGGTCGACCGTCTGGCGCGGATGCAGAGAGCCGTAGGGGTCCTGGAAGACCATCTGCACCTCGCGGTAAAAGGCTTTTTCACGAGTCTTGCCGAGGGTCTTGCCGTTGACGGTGATGGTGCCCGAAGAGGCGGGCGCCAAGCCTGTGATCGCCCTGAGCAGCGTCGACTTGCCGGAGCCGCTCTCGCCGACCAGCCCGTAGGACTCGCCCTCCCTGACCTCGAGGCTAACGCCCTTCAGCGCGCGAAACCGGTCGAAGATCACCTCCAGCCTGTCGACGGAAAGCGCCGCGGTCATGCCGCCCACTCCGGCTTGCGGTCGAGCACCGGCAGCGGGTGACGCTCGAAGCCGATCCTCGGCATGCAGTTGAGCAGACCGCGCGTATAGGGGTGCCGGGCGTCGCGCAGCTCCGAAGCCTTGAGCTGCTCGACCACCTTGCCGGCATACATGACGATCACGCGGTCGCAGAAGGACGAGACCAGCCGCAGATCGTGCGAGATGAAGATCAGGCCCATGCCGCGCTCGGCGACCAGCTTGTCGAGGATGTTCAGCACGTCGAGCTGCACGGTGACGTCGAGCGCCGAGGTCGGCTCGTCGGCGATCATCAGCTCCGGCCCGGCAATCAGCATCATGGCGATCATGGCGCGCTGGCCCATGCCGCCCGAAACCTCATGCGGGTGGAGGTCGAAAACGCGCTTAGGATCGCGGATCTGCACCGCCTCCAGCATGGCCAGCGCCCGCTCGCGCGCCTCGGCCTTTGAGACCCTCTCATGCGTGCGCAGTGTCTCGACGATCTGGCGGCCGATGCTCATCACCGGATCGAGCGAATATTTCGGATCCTGCAGGATCATCGCGATGCGGTTTCCGCGCAGCGCCCGGCGCTGGCGCGGCGCTATGGAGAGCAGATCGATACCGTCGAAGGCGAGCTTGTTCGCCGAGACCTCGGCCTGCGGCGCGGTAACGCCCATGATGGCGCGGCCGGTCTGCGACTTGCCGGAACCGCTCTCGCCGACGATGCCCAGCCGCTCGCGGCCAAGCGAGAAGGTGACGCCGCGCACGGCCTCGACCAGGCCGGTGCGGGTCGGGAAAGTGACACGCAGATCGTCGACCTCAAGAAGCGTGCCCTTGTCGCTCTTGTTGCCGCTCATTGGTCGCCGCTCCTTGGATCGAGCGCGTCGCGCAGGCCGTCGCCGAGCAGGTTGAAGCCGAGGCTGACGATGAGGATGGCGGCACCCGGTGCCGCGGCAACCCACCACTGGTCGAGGATGAAGCGCCGGCCGGACGCGATCATCGCGCCCCATTCGGGCAGCGGCGGCTGCGCGCCGAGGCCGAGGAAGCCGAGGCCGGCGGCTGTCAGGATGATGCCGGCCATGTCGAGCGTCACGCGAATGATCAGCGAAGAGATGCAGAGCGGCATGATGTGGCGCAGCACGATGCGGAACGCCGAGGCGCCCATCAATTGCACCGCCTTGATGAAATCCGAGTTGCGCACCGTCAGCGTCTCGGCCCGCGCGATGCGGGCGTAGGGCGGCCAGGAGGTGATGGCGATCGCCAGCACCGCGTTCTCGATGCCGGGGCCGAGCGCGGCAACGAAGGCCAGCGCCAGAACCAGTTTCGGGAAGGCGAGGAAGATGTCGGTGATGCGCATCAGGATCGCGTCGGTCCAGCCGCCGGCATAGCCGGCGACCGTGCCGACCAGGAGGCCGATGGGCGCGGCGATGACGGCGACGAGGATCACGACATAGAGCGTCCAGCGCGAGCCGTAGACGATGCGGGAGTAGATATCGCGACCGAGGTCGTCGGTGCCGAACCAGTGCGCGGCGCCGGGCGGCAGCAGGCGCGCATTCTTGAGGTCGCCGACGGTCGGCGAATAGGGCGCCAGCACGTCGGCGAAGGCGGCGACCACCAGCAGGGCGATGATGATCAGCAGGCCGAGAACCGCCAGCCGGTTGGCGGAGAAGCGCCGCCACGCCACATAGGCGCGGCCGAGCCTTGCCTGCATGCGCGAGGCCGGCCGCTCGCTGAGCAGCCATTCGCGACGGCTCTGGATAGTCTCGGCGCTCATGCAGCCTTGGTCCTCGGATCGAGCACGCGGTAGAGCAGGTCGGAAAGAAGGTTGATGCCGATGAAGACCGAACCGATGATGATGGTGCCACCGAGCACGGCGTTCATGTCGGCGTTCTGCAGCGAATTGGTGATGTAGAGACCGATGCCCGGCCAGGAGAACACGGTCTCGGTCAGCACCGAGCCCTCGAGCAGGCTGGCGTAGGAGAGCGCGATCACCGTCACCATCGGCACCGCGGCATTGCGCAGCGCGTGGCCCCAGATGATGCGCGTTTCCGACAGGCCCTTGGCGCGCGCCGCGACTATGTATTCCTGCGCCATCTCGTTCAGCATGAAGGAGCGGGTCATGCGGCTAATATAGGCGAGCGAGAAGTAGCCGAGCAGCGAGGCCGGCAGGATGATGTGGCGATAGGCGTCGTAGAAGACATCCCACTGCCCCTGCATCGCCGCGTCGAGCAGATAGAAGCCGGTGATCGGCGTGAAAGTGTATTCGTAGACGACGTCGAGCCTGGCCGGAAAGGCGACCCATTGCAGCTTGGCGTAGAACAGGACCAGCCCAAGCAGTCCCAACCAGAAGATCGGTACCGAATAGCCGATCAGGCCGATGATGCGCACGATCTGGTCGACGAGGCTGCCCCGCCTGACGGCGGCCAGAACGCCGAGCGGCACGCCGATGACGGCGCCGATCAGCGTGCCCAGCGTCGCCAGTTCGATGGTCGCCGGGAAGACGCGGCGGATATCGGTCATGACCGGATTGGTGGTCAGCACCGAGGTGCCGAAATCGCCGCTCAGCGCACTCTTCACATAGATGTAGAACTGCTGGATCAGCGGCAGGTCGAGCCCCATCTCGCGGCGCGTGCGCTCGACGACATTGGCCGGCGCTCGGTCGCCCAGCACGGCCAGCACTGGATCGATCGGGATGACGCGGCCAATGAAGAAGGTCACCGCGAGCAGACCGAGATAGGTGGTCACCGCGATGACCAGGAAGCGGCCGATCGACGATAAGACAGCGGCGGAGCGGGTGCTGCCGCGCCCGGCCGCCGCCTGATTTTCAACGATGCTCACGCGGTGCGTCCGCCGGAACTATTCCTTGGAGACCGCCCCGACAAAGTTGGTGTCGAAGCTCGGGCCGAGCGCGAAGCCCTTGATGCTCTTGCGCAGACCAGCCACTTCCAGTTGCTGGTGGATGATGACGAAGGGGCTGGTGTCGACGATCTTCTTCTGCAGGTCCTTGTACATATCGGCGCGCTTGGCCGAATCCTTCTCCAGCAGCGCCGCTTCGGTCTCCTTGGTCAGATCCGGAATATCCCAGGCGTTGCGCCAGGCGAGGGTCTTGATCTTGGCGGAGTCGGAATTGTCCGGGTTCGAGGCGAAGGTCTGGGCGTTGGAGTTCGGATCGAAATAGTCCTGGCCCCAATTGCCGATATAGATGTCGTGGTTGCGGGCGCGATACTTGGTCAGCGTCTGCTTGCCGTCGCCCGGAATGATCTCAAGCTTGATGCCAACCTGACCCAGCGTCTGCTGGATCGACTCGGCCATGCCTGTCTCCGGCTGTTTGCTGCGCACGTCCATGGTCACGCTGAAGCCGTCCGCCAGGCCGGCCTTGGCCAGGAGTTCCTTGGCCTTGGCGACATCGAGCTTGAAGGGATTTTCATCGACCGCGCCAAGGTCGCCCTTGGGCAGGAAGGACTGGTGGATCTCGCCGATGCCCTTCAGGATGGTCGAGCTCAGGGCGTCGTAGTCGACCAGGTATTTGAACGCCTGGCGAACCTCCGGCTTGGCGAGGTTCGGATTCTTCTGGTTGAGGCTGATGTAATAGACCGTGCCCTTCGGCGCGCTTGTGGTGGTGAGGTCGGCGTTCTTGGCGACGGCATCCAGGTCGTTGGGCTCGAGGTTGCGGGCGACGTCGATATCGCCGGCCTCCAGCGCCAGGCGCTGCGCCGAGCTTTCCTTCATGAAGCGGTAGATGACGCGGGCGAGCTTGGCCTTCTCGCCATTGTAGTTGTCGTTGCGCTCCAAAACGACGGCCTCGTTGGCGCGCCATTCACGCAGCTTGAACTGGCCAGAGCCGGCGTAGCCGGTCTTCAGCCAGGCATTGCCGAAATCATTGTCCCATTTGTAGTCGGCGCTGGGGGTGACGGCGGCGACATGTTCCTTGACCAGCTTGCTGTCGACGACCGAGGCAACCGTGGCCGACAGGCAGTTGAGAACGAAGCTCGGCGCATAGGCCTTGTCGACGACGAACTGGAAAGTGGTGTCGTCGACCGCCTTGGCCTTTTCGGCGACATTGTCGCCGCTGATGCCGAACTGGCTGATGATAAAGGCGGGGCTCTTGTCCAGCTTGATGGCGCGCTCGAAGGAATAGGCGACGTCGGCGGCGGTGATCGGATTGCCCGAGGCGAATTTCATGCCGGGCTTGAGCTTGAAGGTGTAGGTCAGGCCGTCGTCGGAAACGGCCCAGCTCTCGGCGAGATCGCCCTTGACCTTGGAAGTGTCGCTGAGGTCGAGGCGGACCAAGAGATCATAGGTGTTGCCGGTGACCTCGGCGGTCGACAGCTCGAACGCCTCGCCCGGGTCCATGGTGATGATGTCGTCGAACGCGAAGCCCTCGACCAGCGTATCGGCCGGCGTGACGGCAAAGGCAGGCGCGACCAGCAGCGCGGACAGCGCCGCGCCCGCAAGCAAGGCACGAGAGCGAAGAGCAAACTTTTCCAGCATCATGGTGATCGTTCCCTGTTTTGTTGTTTGTTGACCTGAGTTCCCGGCTCAGGATTGCAGAAATTCCATCGGGTCGCGCGCGTGTCCCCGGCCACTTACCGTCATGGTTTTTGTCCAATTGGTCAACACCATATCCGGCGGCCCGCAAGCCGGCAACGCGCATTTGCAAGACAACGTATTGGACCAGAACGAGCCACGGCGTGTCGACCCATGCGCCGGCTAATCGATGCAGCCAATCGGGAAAATTCTGCTAAATTCGAGGTTACTTCAGCACCGCAACCAGGCCAACATCGGGGAAGCAGGTCGCGGCCCTGCCATTCTTCGCCTGCCAGGCGCCGATCGAGCGGCGGGTCTTGAAACCGGGCAGCCCGTCGGCACTGCCTACGTCGTAGCCCTTGGCCTCCAGCGCCCGCTGCAGGGCGGCAATATCGGAGCGGTGCAGATCGCCGACCGGCCCCCAGCTTGCGGTAAAGGTGGCGTCGCCCTTCGCGATGCGATCGGCGGCATGGCCGATGAACAGCGCGTAGAGGTCGCTGGTGTTGTACTGCTTCAGCACATAGAAGTTCGGCGTGACGATGAAGGCCGGTCCGCTGCGGCCGGCCGGCATCAAGAGGAAGCCCTCGGCTTTCAGCTCACTCGCCTGGAACGCCTTGTTGTCGGCTCGCCTGATACCCATCGCCACCCAGTCGGCAATCCTCTTGCCCTGATCGGGGCCTTCGAGCGAGCAGGAAACATTGGCCGGCGCGATCACCTCGGCTCCCCAGCCGCGGCCCCTGACCCAGCCATAATGGACGAGATAGTTGGCGATCGAGGCGAGCACATCCGGCGTCGAATTCCAGATGTCGGGCCGGCCGTCGCCGTCGAAATCGACTGCATGCTTGAGGAAGGATGTCGGCATGAATTGCGGCTGGCCGAGCGCGCCGGCCCAGGATGATTTCATCGCATTGACCGGTGCCAGCCCGCGCTCGACGATCTCCAATGCTGCCAGCACCTCGGTGCGGAAGAAGTCCTTTTTCGTCGACATGAAGGCCTTGGTGCCCAGCACCTCGAAGGCGTCGTAAGGCATCTTGGCCGCGCCGAAGCCGGTCTCCCGGCCCCAGATCGCCAGAAGCACCTCGCCCGGTACGCCATAGCGCTTCTCGATCAGCCCCAGCACCCTCGCATTGGCGCCTTCGCGCGTTCGCCCCCCGGCGGTGACGGCGCGAACGGTCTTCTCGGCGAAATAGGCGCCGGGCGGCCCGAACTCGGCCTGGTGCTGCTTCTCGGGCGTCGTCGGCGTCTCGCCGGGCATAACGAGGTCCGGCAGCTTGAGGTTCGGCTTCACGCCGATGAAGGCCTCGTCGAAGGTCTTCCTGGAGATTCCCTTGGCCTTGGCTTGTGGCCAAAGGTCGCTCTGCAGCCAGGTGCGGAACTGGTCGTCGATGGGGGCTGCGGCGGTGGGGAAGGAGAGGAGGAAAATGAACAGAGCCGCGAAGAGGGAAAGCGCAGCCAGTTTTGAATGCTTGCGTTCTGTCGCGCCCCCCTCTGTCCTGCCGGACATCTCCCCCACAAGGGGGGAGATTGGCCGTCGCCTTGGCTTTCGCCAATCGCCAACGCTGAAGGAAGAACGCCGCGAGCGAAGCTGCCAATCTCCCCCTTGTGGGGGAGATGTCCGGCAGGACAGAGGGGGGCGCGAAGGAATACTGTCATTTCCAGGCTACCTCCTCGTTGAAGCCCTCAAAACGCCGTCCTCGATCGCAGCGCAGCGGCTAGCGTGCCTTCGTCGAGATAGTCGAGTTCGCCGCCGACCGGAACGCCATGCGCCAGCCTTGTCACCTTGACCTCGAAGCCGGAGAGCTGGTCGGTGAGGTAGTGCGCCGTGGTCTGGCCTTCGACAGTGGCGTTGACGGCGAGGATCACTTCCTTGACCTCGCCGCCGGCGACGCGGTCGACCAGCGAGCGGATGTTGAGCTGCTCGGGGCCGATGCCGTCGAGCGGCGACAGCGTGCCGCCGAGCACGTGGTAGCGCACATTCATCGCCGCCGCCCGCTCCAGCGCCCAAAGATCGGAGACGTCCTCGACGACGATGAGCGTGCCGGCGTCGCGGCGCGAGTCGGTGCAGATCATGCACGGGTCGGAGGTGTCGACATTGCCGCAGGTCGAGCAGATGCGCACCTTGTCGACCGCCTCGCCCATGGCGGCGGCGAGCGGCTGCAGCAGCTGCTCCTTCTTCTTGATGAGATGAAGCGCGGCGCGCCTGGCCGAACGGGGGCCCAGCCCCGGCACCTTGGCCAGGAGCTGGATCAGGCGTTCGATCTCTGGACCGGCGATTCGCTTGGACATCGCACTGATCTAGGATTTTTCAGAGCGGTTTGGAACATCCACCCGGAGGAATGGTCCGCCATGCTGACAGGGCGGACCATCAATTGCAGGTCAGCTCAGTAGGCTTCCAGCGGCCGGCTCTGGCTTACGATCATCGCGCCGATGGCGTCGGTGTTCTCAGGCGTCGACTGGAAACCCATCGCCGCTTCCTGCGGCGCGCTCGGCACCGAGGTGATGTAGCGGCTGTTCAAGGTGCCGCCGAAACGCGAGGCATCCGGCTCCGCCATCGGCTCCTGCATCGCCACCACAACCGGCTTCGCCGCGACACGACCGGCCTTCGACGCAGGCGCAACGGCGGCGGTCATGTAGGTTTGCTCAGCAGCAACGGTACCGGTTTTTGCCGTCCTGGCCGCGGATGCGGGCTCCACGGCAGCGGTCATCGAGGCCTGCTTGGCCGGGTCCGGATGGACGATCGTCTTGACCACCGGCTCCGCGGACGCCACGAGCACCGGGGCGGTAGCAGGCGCCGCCTGGCGCGGCGTGGCCGAGGCTACGGCGACCATCGGCTCGTCCGGCAGCGGCTGCCAGTTGCGGCCGCGCTTCTCGTAGAAGGCATTGCCGCCGGCGACCATCGTGTAGTGCATGTTCTTGTAGGGGAAGCGCAGGCCCGCGGTGTGGAAGAACATGGTGTTCTTGAGCTTGGCCTTGCGCTCGCCCTTGAGCACGGCGTCGGCGGCCTCCTCGACGTCGGGCATCGCCTTCGAATTCATCGGCCGGGTCATCACGCCGGGCGCGAACTGGCCTTTCTCGCCGACGACCTCGCAAATCGTGCTGCCGTGCTGGCCCGAGCGCAAACGGTTCATGACGACGGTGCCGACGGCGATCATGCCGTCGCGGCTCGACCGGTTGGATTCGAAGAACATCGCCCGCTCGAGGCACTCCCTGTCCTTCGGCGTGGCGCCGTAAGAGCGTGAGCTCAGGAAACTCGGCGTGATGGCATCGGTCAGCTTGGCCACCGACATACCGTGCGAAGTGGTCTGGCTGCAGCCGGCCAGAAGCAAGGGGGAAGTGACAATGCCGAGCAACAGCAGCGGCGTCTTCCATCGCGTCGCGATCAACAAAAAAGCCTCATTTCCAGATGCCAGCCCGCCCCGAGATGTGGCAAGAATGAGACTCTTAAAGGCAAAAAGATGGCTAAAGGATTAGCATTCGTGCAGCATAGGTAAAACTTTATGAATGGCTGGAAATGACCTCGTGAACAAAGCCGGGGAATGTCTTAACAACCACCCCGGTGTCCGATTTCCATTCATAATCAATTAACTGGCGGCAGCCGGCTCAGAACGGCAATTTCATTCCAGGCGGGATCGGCAAGCCTGCCGTGAGCGCCTTGGTCTTTTCCTGCATGACCTGCTCGACCTTATTTTTGGCGTCATTGTGAGCGGCGAGAATTAGGTCCTCGAGAATCTCGGCCTCGTCCTCCTTGAACAGCGACGGATCGATCTTCAGCACCTTCATCTCGAACTTGCCGGTCAGTGTCACGCTGACCAGGCCGCCGCCGGCCTGACCGGTTGCTTCGAGCGTGGCGATCTCATCTTGCATGGCCTGGAACTTGGCCTGCATTTCCTTCGCTTTGCCCATAAGGCCGAGCAGATCCTTCATCCCAATGTCCTCTTCAGTTCTTTGTTGGAGCATGATCTTGTCCGAAAACCGGTTCCCTCTTTTTCGGGATCATACTCTAGATTTCGTCGTCATCGGCCGCCGGCTCGACCGGCAGGTCGGCCTCGGCCTCTTCCACTTCCGGCATGTCCGGAATGCGCACGTCAATGATCTTGGCGCCTGGGAAGCGGGCGAGGATGGCGGCGACCGTCGGGTCGCTCTTGGCGTCGAGGAAGGCGGTCTCGCGCTTCGTCGTTTCCATCTCGGCAAGAGTCTGGCCGCCATCTTCCTTCGACAGCGACACCAGCCAGTTGCGGCCTGTCCAGGCGCGCAGCTTGGCGGTCAGGTCGTTGAGCAGCATCTTCGGCGCGTCTTCGGTCAGGCTGACGTCGAGGCGGCCGGGCTCGACGCGCACCAGCCGCACGCAGCGCTTGATCAAAACCTTGAAGGCGATGTCGCGATTGGAATCGGCAAGGGCGGCAATGTCGGCCAGCGACTTGACCGGAACAGCGGGCGCTTCGACGACCGGTTCCGGTGCCGGGACGAAGGCAGTAGGCACGGGCTGCGCCTCGACCAGCCGCATCGTCTGCGAGCCGCCGCTGGCCGAAGGCATGCGCGCCTGCGCCACGGCGCTTGCGCCGCCATTGCCCGGGCTTGCTGGGGCCCCGTTGGCGCGCGGCGCGCCATTCGGAACCGGCGAAGCGCCTTCCAGCGACTTCAGCGCCTCGTCCAGCGTCGGCAGGTCGGCAGCATGCGCGAGCCGGATCAGCACCATCTCGGCAGCGCTCACCGGCCGGTTCGAAGACTGCACCTCGGGAATGCCCTTCAGCAGCATCTGCCATGTCCTGGACAGCACGCGCACCGACAGCGTCCTGGCGAAATCGCCGCCGCGCCGGCGTTCATCCTCCGACAGCGAAGCATCGTCGGCGGCCGTCGGCACGAAGCGCAGCCTGGTGACGAGATGATTGAATTCGGCAAGGTCGGTCAGCACCGCGGCCGGATCGGCGCCGGTGTCGTACTGGGCGCGGAATTCGGCCAATGCCGCCGCGACGTCGCCCTTCATGACATGCTCGAACAGGTCGACGATGCGGGCGCGGTCGGCGAGGCCGAGCATGGCGCGCACCGCCTCGGCGCTGACCGCGCCGCTGCCATGGGCGATCGCCTGGTCGAGGATGGAGAGTGAATCGCGCGCCGAGCCTTCGGCGGCGCGCGCGATCATCGCCAGCGCGTCGTCGTCGACCGAAATGCCTTCCTTGGCGGAGATCGCTGACAGGTGCGCGACCAGGGCGCCGGCATCGATGCGTCTCAGGTCGAAGCGCTGGCAGCGCGACAGGACTGTGATCGGCACCTTGCGGATCTCGGTGGTCGCGAAGATGAATTTGACGTGCGGTGGCGGCTCTTCGAGCGTCTTCAGCAGGCCGTTGAAGGCCTGGGTGGAGAGCATGTGCACTTCGTCGATGATGTAGACCTTGTAGCGGGCCGAGACCGGCGCGTAGCGCACGCGCTCGATGATGTCGCGGATGTCGTCGATGCCGGTGTGCGAGGCGGCGTCCATCTCGATGACATCGACATGACGTCCTTCCATGATCGCCTGGCAATGCTCGCCGGGGATGGAAAGATCGACCGAAGGCTGGTCGACGGTGGCGGTCTTGTAGTTCAGCGCCCGGGCCAGGATGCGGGCCGTGGTCGTCTTGCCGACACCTCGGACGCCGGTCAGCATCCAGGCCTGGGCGATGCGGCCGGAGGCGAAGGCATTGGTCAACGTGCGGACCATCGGTTCCTGGCCGATCAGCTCGGAGAAATTCGAAGGGCGGTATTTGCGCGCCAGAACGCGATAGGCGCCAGCCTTGCCTGTCCCCAGGCTTTCCGCCCCCGAATTTCCGGCTTCGCTCATTCGCCGTCAAAGCTCCCAGGACCGCGACGGAAGGCGGCCGTTTCCTGCGCATAGTTTCGCCCGCACGGCTTGACGCCGTCAATGTCGCGAAAGAAAGGCGAAGAGGTGGGAGGCTGGAACAATGACCCGTTCCGGGCTCGTTAGGGCTGCTTCCTTCCGGACCTGACCCGGTTGGCGAGTGGATCGTCCACCACCAACCTCCCGGCCTCCATATCGGCAATTCGACGATGAAATGCAAGGGCGGAGCGGAATCGGCGGCGCCGGTCGTGCGCGGCGTACTGGCGGGCGCGTCTTCAAATCCGCAATACCGGCCAATGATTCGCTTGCAGCCCCTCTGCAGCCGCTCTAGCGTTCATCGGTCAAAAAGACGGTGCAAAGTCCAAAAAAGTGAGGGAAACGCCAATGCTGCCGGGCCTCAAGGCCGGATTCACGCTCGACGCCAGGCTGGAGGCGGACAGCGAGCAGCTGATGTGGCTCGGCCTGTGCGAACTCAGGCTGATGAACGACTGCCGCTGGCCATGGCTCATCCTGGTGCCGCAGCGGCCGGGCGTGGAGGAAATCCATGACCTGACGCCGCTCGACCAGGCGATGCTGACCTTCGAGACCAACATGGTGGCGCAAGCGCTGAAGAAGGCGACAGGCTGCACCAAGATCAATACCGGCGCGCTGGGCAACATCGTGCGGCAGCTGCACATCCACGTCATCGCGCGCTCGGAAGGCGATCCGGCATGGCCGGGGCCGGTCTGGGGACATGGCCTGCGCGAACCCTACAGTAATTCCGAGATCCGCCGGTTTGCCGAAACGATCAAGGCGGCGCTATAAGCTGACCCGTGTCCATAAAGCTCTGAGTCCCCATGCCCTTCCGCCTGTTTGACGCACCCTTGCGGGAGCCCAGCCAGTTCGTCGGCTTCGCCGGCAACCAGATCGACCGGCAATCGGAGACCCGCGCCGACGATTCCGTCGAGCAGGCGCTCGCCGATCCCTCGACGCGGCTGCTGCTGATGCATGGCGGCCGGCTCTATCTGAAACATGAGGACGGCAGCTTCGACCCCTGGTTCGGCGCAACCGAAAGCAAAGCCTTCGACGTCTCGCTCGACCGCGGCGTGCTGCTCGGCTTTTCCGAGGCCGGCCCCGTGCTGGCGGTGCCAGCGGGCGTTGAGCCGGAGCAGCTTCCCGAGACCATCAAGGCGATCGACTACCGGTCCGTCTACATGCAAGGCCTGATCGACGAGGCGGCGGCCGGCGCGCTGGCGCAAGGGGCGGCCCTTCTTGCCTGGCACGCCAGCCACGCCTTCTGCAGCAAATGCGGCAGCCGTTCGGAAATGCGCGCCGGCGGCTACAGGCGGCACTGCCCGGCCTGCGGCACCGACCATTTTCCACGGACTGATCCGGTGGCGATCATGCTGACGGTGACGGCGGACAAGTGCCTGCTCGGGCGTGGCCGTCATTTCGGGCCTGGCATGTATTCAGCGCTGGCGGGCTTCATCGAGCCGGGCGAGACGATCGAGGCGGCGGTGCGCCGCGAGACGCTGGAGGAGGCCGGCATCCAGCTTGGCCGCGTCGTCTACCACGCCAGCCAGCCCTGGCCTTTCCCCTATTCGCTGATGATCGGGTGCTTCGGCGAGCCGCTCAACGACGACATCCAGGCCGACCTCAACGAGTTGGAAGACTGCCGGTGGTTTTTGCGCGACGAGGTGCGCCTGATGCTGGACAGGGCGCATCCCGGCAATCTGGTCACGCCGCCCAAGGGTGCGATCGCGCACCATCTCATCCGCGCCTGGGTCGATGCCGAATAGCTGAATGAGGGAAAGCGAAAGATGATCCGTCACACAGTCGTGTTCACGCTGAAGCATGCGCCGCATTCGCTGGAGGAAAAGCGCTTCCTCCATGACGCCAGGAAGATCCTGACCGGGATCAAGGGTGTCACGCATTTCGAGCAGTTGCGGCAGGTCAGCCCCAAGAACGACTACCGCTTCGGCTTCTCGATGGAGTTCGCCGACCAGGCTGCCTACACAAGGTACAACGAGCACCCCGACCACGTCGCTTTTGTCCGCGATCGCTGGGTGCCCGAGGTCGAGGCGTTCATGGAGATCGACTACGTGCCGCTCGGCTGGAGTTGATATCCAGTCACTGCGAACGACCGCGTTCGATCCAGAGTGGCCATTGCGAAGCTATCGAGCACGAAACTCACCTTCTGGCGGTCTTTGGAGAATGGTTTCGATCTCAGCCATCACGGTCTCCGACAGCGGCCCAAATTCCATGGCCGCGGCGTTCTCGACAGCCTGCTCGGGGTTTTTGCGCCGGGGATGGGGTGAATGTTGCCACCTTTCGATAGCAGCCAGCACAAGGCACCCTGACCGAGCGTCCGCCCGCCAGCGGTGAGCAAATCGCGGATAGCATCAATCTGCTCTGTCAACTCGGAACGGGCGCGCGACGCTTCAAAATATACCTGCCAATCCGCGGGAACCGACCTGACGTCGTCTGGCGGAACGGTCCGTCCATCCGAGAATTTGCCTGTTAGCACGCCCATGGCGAGTGGCGACCGGGTCAGCTGCGCCAAACCGTTATTATATGCGGCTTTGCACATTGAGGGTGCATCGAAGAAAACGTTCATCGAGTGCTGGACCGTTGAAAAGCCGCTCCGGTCAGCGAACGCCTGGACGCTTGATGGAAAGTCGGTGCTCCAGCCGTAGCTTCGAATGTCTCCGGCCCGAACAAGCTGCTCCAAGACCTCAAACGCCGGTTCCGCATGTTCGATCGAGAGATCGTTCAAGTGGAGCAACATCACGTCGATGCCGTCTCGGCCCAGTCGGCGAAGGCTCTCGCCAACCGACCAGCGCACATATTCGGGATCGAACCTAGAGCCAGTCATCTGGCGGGAGGCCGGATCGAAGGAATGGCCGAATTTCGACACGATAACTGCCTCCGAACGGCCTGAGAGCGCCTCGCCCAAAAGCTCCTCCGAGTGCCCGGCGCCATACACCGCCGACGTATCGAAGAGCCGAACTCCACCATCCCATGCCGCATGAATGGTTTTTACGGATTCGCGGTCGTCCGCGCCGGAATACCCGACCGGGGTCTCGCCTGACCAAAAGTGACCGCCGATTGCCCAGCAACCCATGCCAATGCGCGATCCCAAGTGAATTTTCGCTGCCATAAAATATGTTCTCCGCTGGCTGTCCGGTCTTGATATGGCGCCAGATCAATCTCAGATGGGAGTCTTCAAAAATGAAGAGGGTTTTGCATGAATGAAATGACTGTCGACTGGTCGGATCTGAGAATCTTTCTGGCAGTCGCGCGCGATGGAAGCCTTTCATCCGCAGCGAAGGCTGTCGGCCAGAGTGCGGCAACGCTGAGCCGACATATCGTCGATCTTGAGCGGGCGTTGGGCGCCGAGTTGTTCTCTCGACTGCCATCCGGCTACGAGTTGACCGCAGCAGGTCGAGCGCTGACATCCCAGGCGGAGACCATTGAGCAGCGGTTCCTTGATATCACAAGGGCGTTTTCACGACGAAACGCGTCGGCGCCCATCCGTGTGTCCGCGGGCACCTGGATGACGTGGTACCTGGCCCGCAACATTGAGAAACTGGGCGTGACCGACCGGAGTATCGTCTTCAGCGCCGTTGAGGAGGTGCAGAACATCGGCAGGCGCGAGGCGTTGATCGGGATTCGAAATCGCAGGCCGTCCGAGCCAGGACTCGCGGCTCGCAGGACAAAGACCGTAGCATTTGCTCCCTATTCACACCCGAATGCCGTTCGAAAATCTGATTGGATCGCGGCTACGGTGAACACACCATCAGCAATCTGGGTGCGCGCCAACAAACGAGATCAAATCCGCTTTGAGGTCACTCAGCCGCGCTCACTCCTTGACCTCGCGCTTGCTGGCGCTGGCCATGTGGTGCTGCCCTGTTTCGTTGGCGACGCCCACACCGATCTGGTTCGCACGGATGACGTGATCGAGGAACTGTCACATGAACAATGGCTGGTGGTGCACGGCGATGATCGCAAGTTGCCGGAGGTGCGCGCGACGATCGACAAGATCGCACGGCTGATTGGCTCGGATCGAGCCTTCGACACCAAGCGTTGAAACGAGAGTGTTAGTCGGCCACCTTCCATTGCTCGCGCGACGCGCTTGCCGGATAGACGCCGAGGATGCGCATCTCACGCGAGAAGAAGCGCAGCTCGTCGAGCGCCAGCTTGACCAGCGGATCGTCCGGGTGACCCTCGATGTCGGCATAGAACAGCGTCGCGGTG
Organism: Mesorhizobium sp. M4B.F.Ca.ET.058.02.1.1; assembly: GCF_003952505.1. Lineage (NCBI taxonomy): Bacteria > Pseudomonadati > Pseudomonadota > Alphaproteobacteria > Hyphomicrobiales > Phyllobacteriaceae > Mesorhizobium > Mesorhizobium sp. M4B.F.Ca.ET.058.02.1.1. Next base: position 3,390,264 of record NZ_CP034450.1, read on the forward strand.
AAGGCGCCGAGCTGGTAGCTCTCGAGCTTGGTCATGTTGATGCCGTTGGTGGCGAAGCCGCCCATCGCCTTGTAGAGCGCCGCCGGCACGTTGCGGACGCGGAAGATGAAGGTGGTCATCATCCTGGCGTCGGCCGAAGGGCGCTCGGCCCATTGCTTGTTCTTTGTCAGCACGACGAAGCGGGTTACGTTGCTGTCCGTGTCCTCGACGTTCTTCTCGATGATGTCGAGGCCGTAAAGCTCCGCTGCGAGCGCCGGCGCGAGCGCCGCCATGGTGCGGTCCTTGACCTCGGAGACCATCTTCGCCGAGCCCGCCGTGTCGCCGGCGACGACCGGCTTCCAGCCATTCTTGCGGATGTATTTGCGGCACTGGCCGAGCGCATGAATGTGGCTGTGCACGGTCTTGATCGCTTCGCGCTGCACCCCCGGCAGCACCATCAACTGGAAATGGATCGGCAGGAAATATTCGCCGACGATGTGCAGCCGCGATTCCGGCAGGAGATGATGGATGTCGGCGACACGGCCGGCGATCGTGTTCTCGATCGGGATCATGGCGAGCTCGGCCTTGCCGGTCTCGACCGCGACGAAGGCATCCTCGAAGGTCGGGCACGGCAACGGCTCCATCGACGGGAACATGTTGCGGCAAGCAGTGTCGGAATTGGCGCCCGGCTCGCCCTGGAAGGATATTCTGTTGGTCTTTTCAGGCATGCCTAATATCTCAGGTTGAAAGGATTTCCCTGGCGCGCTCCAGGTCGTCGGGCGTGTCGACGCCGAGCGGCACGGATTGCACGATCTCGGCATCGATGCGCATGCCGGCCTCCAGCGCCCGCAACTGCTCCAGCCGCTCGCGTCGTTCCAGCGGCGACGGCTTCAGCGCGACGAAGCGCTCCAGCGCGGCACGCCGATAGGCGTAGAGGCCGATATGGTGATAGAGCGGCCCCTCGCCCCAGGGCGCGGTGGCGCGGGAGAAATAGAGCGCCCTGAGCCGTGTCGCAGACAGCGGCGAGCCGACGATCTTGACGACGTTCGGATTGGTCTTCTCCTCGTCGCGGACGATCTCGACGCCGAGTGTGGCGATGTCGACCGATTTGTCCTCGAGCGGCCTCAGCGACGCGCGGATGATCTGCGGATCGATGGTCGGCAGGTCGCCCTGCACGTTGACGATGGTTTCGACCTTTTTCTCCGGATCGAGCACTGTTAGCGCCTCGAAAATGCGGTCGGAGCCGGACTGGTGATCGTCACGGGTCATCACGGCCTCAAAGCCGTGCGCGCGCACGGCCTCCGCCACGGCCTCGGTGTCTGTCGCCACCACGACCCGGCCAAGCCCGGCCTCGGCGCCGCGGCGGGCGACATGGACGATCATCGGCACGTCAAAAATGTCGGCCAGCGGCTTGCCCGGCAGGCGGGTCGAGGCCATGCGGGCCGGGATCAGGATGAGCGTTGACATCGGTGCGACGGGGCGTTGCAAAAGAGGGCTGGCGAAAGTGGCAAAAGGTCTCACTGGAAGCGCCCTTATAGGTGTTGCAACGCCGGAGCAAAAGACCTAGTTTCCGCCCGATTTGACCGGGCTGAGAGGTCGGTTCGGGACACCGACGGACGGAGTGGACGGATCGGTCCGCCGGAAAAGGGAGCAAGGGGCGTATGGATTCCAACGAAGTCAACAAGCTGCTCGCCGGTCTCCTTGGCACCGTCTTTGTCGTCTTCTCGGTCGGCATCGTCTCCGACGCGCTGTTTGCGTCGCCCGCGCCCGAGAAGCCCGGCTTCGCCATCGAGGCGGCAGAGCCCGCCGAAGGCGCCGCCGCCGCCCCGGCCGCGGAAGCCAAGCCGATCGCCGACCTGCTCGCCACCGCCAATGTCGAGGCGGGCGCGGCCGTGTTCAAGAAATGCCAGGCCTGCCATTCCGGCGAGAAGGGTGGTCCGAACAAGGTCGGCCCCGATCTCTGGGACATTATCGACCGACCCGTCGCCGAGCATGAGGGCTTCGCCTATTCAGCCGGCATGAAGGATTTTTCCAAGGGCGGCGCCGAGAAGTGGACGTACGACAACCTCAACCATTTCATCACTTCGCCGAAGAAGTTCGTCAAGGGCACGGCGATGGGCTTTGCCGGCCTGCCGAAGGACGAGGACCGCGCCAACGTGATCGCCTATCTGCGTACGCTGTCGGACAGCCCGAAGCCGCTGCCGGCGCCGGGTGCTTCGGCCGAGGCCAAGCCTGCGGAAGGCGCCGCGCCGGCCGAGGGCGCCGCGCCCGCCAAGCCGGCGGCACCCGCTCAATAAACAATTTGTCATAAAGACATCCTCAGAAAAGCCGGGTTCGTCCCGGCTTTTCTGTTAGGAAAACAGCATGTGCGGCGACAAAGCCTGCGCATTGCGGTTTCCACGGTCGTCAAATGATCTAGATTGCCGGTGGGGATTGTTCGCAGAGGAGAACGCATGACGGTTGGCCGAACGCTTCTCAACTCCGTGCTGGTCGCGGCCGCCCTTGCCGGCAGCCTGCAGGCCGGCTTCGCGGATGAATGGCGCACCACCTCCTCGCTGATCGGCGACTCCAAATACGGCGACAACTTCCAGCACTACGACTATGTCAATGCGGACGCGCCGAAGGGCGGCACCTACAATTCCGTCGTTCTCGGCACCTTCGACAGCTTCAACCCCTACATCGTGCAGGGCTCGCCGGCCGCGGGGCTGGTCGGCTTCGGCGGAGGGCTGCTCTACGACACGCTGATGGAGCAGTCGACCGACGAGGGCAGCACCAGCCATCCGCTGATCGCCGACGCCTACAAATATCCGGTCGACTATTCCTCGGCGACGTATCGGCTGGACCCGAGGGCCAAATGGCACGACGGCCAGCCAATCACCACCGACGATGTGATCTGGTCGTTCCAGGTGCTGAAGGCCAACAGCCCGCAATACAGCCGCTATTTCGAGAACGTTACCGACGCCGTCGCCATCTCGGACCGCGAGGTCGAGTTCCATTTCAACCAGAAGGGCAATCGCGAGCTGCCGAAGATCATCGGCGACCTCGCCGTGCTGCCGAAGCACTGGTGGGAAGGCACCGACGCCAATGGCAAGAAGCGCGACGTCACCAGACCGACGCTGGAACCGCCGCTCGGCTCCGCTGCCTACAAGATCGCCAGCTTCAAGCCGGGTTCGGAGATCGTCTGGCAGCGCGTGCCTGACTACTGGGCCGCCAAGCTGCCGGTGAAGATAGGGCGTGAGAATTTCGACACGCAGCGCTTCACCTATATCCTTGATGACAATGCGGCATGGCAGGCTTTCACCAAAGGCGGACTCGACGACATCAAGCCGGAAAACAGCTCGAAGCGCTGGAAGACGTTCTATGATTTCCCAGCGATCCAGACCGGCGACGTCATCAAACAGGAATTCAAGACCACCTCTCCCGAGCCGATGCAGGCCTTCATGCTGAACCAGCGGCGTCCCCTATTTGGGGATCGCCTGGTGCGCGAGGGACTGACCTATCCGTTCGATTTCGAGACGATGAACCGCACGCTTTTCTATGGTTTCAACACCCGCACGCAAAGCTATTTCCAGGGCACGGAACTGGCATCCAGCGGCCTGCCGCAGGGCAAAGAGCTGGAAATCCTGGAAAAGTACCGCGACAAGCTGCCACCCGAGCTGTTCACCGAGGAATTCAAGCTGCCGGTCTACGATACCCCTCAGGCCGAGCGGAAATATCTGAAGCAGGCGGTCGAGCTGTTCGCCAAGGCCGGCTGGGTCATCAAGGGCGGCAAGATGGTGAACGCCAAGACCGGCGCGCCGTTCAAGTTCGAGATTTTGGGCTGGAACGACACCGACCAGGTGATCGCCAGTCCCTGGATCGCCAATCTGCGCAAGATCGGAGTGGATGCGACGCTGCGCATCATCGACCAGACCCAATATGTCAACCGCGTCAACAATTTCGATTATGACGTCATCATAGGTCAGCTCGGGCAGTCGGAATCGCCCGGCAACGAGCAACGCGACTTCTGGAGCTCGAAGGCCGCCGATAAGCCGGGGTCGCGCAACTATGCCGGCATCAAGGATCCGGTCGTCGACGCGCTCGTCGACCGCATCATCTTTGCCACCGACCGCGACGACCTCGTCGCCGCCACCCACGCGCTCGACCGGGTGCTCCTGTGGAACTTCTATGTGGTGCCGCAATACTACCGCGCCGTGTTGTGGCTCGCCTACTGGAACAAGTTCGGCATCCCGCAAAAGCAGCCGACCTACAGCGGCGCCGACCAGAGTTCCTGGTGGATCAACCCCGAGAAGGAAAAGGCGCTGGCCGCCAAATACAAGGGTAGCAATTGATGGCCTCGCGCCGCGATTTCCTGGCACTCGGCGGTGCCGCCGCGGCCGCAGCCCTGTTGCCGGGGCGGGCTTTCGCCACCACGGCGACCGGCGTGAAACTGCACGGCCTGTCGGCCTTCGGCGACCTCAAATACAAGCCTGATTTCACCCATTTCGACTACGTCAATCCGGACGCGCCCAAGGGCGGCCAGATGAATTTCGCGCCGCCGAACGCCACCTTGAATCAGAGTTTCCTGACCTTCAACACGTTGAATTCACTGGTGCTGAAAGGCGATTCGCCTCCCCGCACCGAGCTCTGTTTCGATTCACTGATGACAAGCGCTCTCGATGAGCCGGATGCCGTCTACGGCTTGCTTGCCGAGTCCGTGACCTTGTCGCAGGACCGCAACGGCTTCCGTTTCGACCTGCGACGGCAAGCGCGCTTTCACGACGGTTCGCCCGTGACCGCCGCGGACATCGCCTTCGCATTGACGCTGTACAAGGATCGGGGCCATCCGAACCTGTCCAAGGCGCTGCGATACATGACGGAAGCGGTCGCGGTCGATCCCGTCACGCTCGACCTCACCTTCAATGGCGAACAGTCCGCGCAGAACATCCTTTCGGTCGTCGCAATGCCGATCGTGTCCAAGGCCTTTTACACGGCCAACGATTTCGATGCCTCGACGATGACACCGCCGCTGAGCTCCGGACCGTACAAGTTGGGGCGCGTGGTGGCCGGACAGACCGTCGAGTATGATCGCGTCGCCGACTATTGGGGCCGCGATCTTGCCGTGAACCGTGGTCTCAACAATTTCGACCGCATCCGTATCGACTTCTATCTTGATCGCCAGGCGGCGTTCGAGGCCTTCAAGAAAGGCGACACACATTTTCGCGAGGAATTCACCTCGCGGGTATGGGCGACCGGTTACGACTTTCCGGCGTTGAAGGACGGCAAGGTCGTCAAACGCGAGTTTCCCGGCGAGAAATCGCCATCCATGCAGTCCGTGGCGCTAAACCAGCGCCGGCCGCAGTTCCGCGATGCGCGCGTGAGACGGGCAATCGCCAACTGCTTCGATTTCGAATGGATCAGGCGGGCTCTGTTCTTCGGCTCCTACGAACGCTCGCAATCGAATTTCGAGCGGTCGGACTACAAGGCCGAAGGCTTGCCCTCGCCTCAGGAACTGGCCTTGCTGGAGCCGTTTCGGGCCGAGTTGCCGCCGGAGACTTTCGGCGAACCGGTGATGCAGCCCGTCTCCGACGGTTCGGGTCACGACCGCAAGCTGCTGGGCGCGGCCTCGAAACTGCTTGCCGAGGCCGGTTGGAAGCGAGCGGGCAACTTCGTCGTCAACGAGAAGGGCGAGCGACTGCAGGTGGAAATGCTGGCCGAGGATGACGGCATCGTTCGCATTTTCACGCCATGGGCCGAGAACATGAAGGCCATAGGGATCGACGTTTCGATCCGGCAGGTCGATTCGACGCAGTATGAACGGCGGCAAAGCGATTTCGACTTCGATTTCAACATGCTCGCATGGTCGATCGGGGCGACGCCGACTGCCGACGGCCTCGAGATACTCTACGACTCGCGCATGGCGAAAACGCCGGGACAGCGCAACTATCCCGGCACCGAAAGCCGGGCCATCGACGCGCTGATCGTGGCGGCCGGCAAAGCCAACAGTCGATCGGAACTGGTTACGGCGCTCAGAGCGCTCGACCGGGTCTTGCGCGCGCGGCTAGACTGGATTCCAACATATTATCTCGCGAATCACCGCGTCGCCTATTGGGACATGTTCGGCTTTCTCGAGCAGAAACCCGATTTCGGCTTTCCGGTCGAGACGCTGTGGTGGATCGACAAGGGCAAGGCGGCAAAGATTGGCAAAGCCTGACATCTCCGTTCGCACAGGACGGGCGGCCTGATGGGCGCTTACATACTGCGCCGCATCCTTCTGATGATCCCGACCCTGTTCGGCATCATGGCGATCTCTTTCGCCGTTATCCAGTTTGCGCCCGGTGGGCCGGTGGAGCAGGTGATCGCCAGGCTCACCAACCAGGGCGGCACCGATCGCCTTGGCGGCGGTGGCGGCGATGCCGGTGGCGGCGGCAACTTCGATGTGGCCGGCGACGTCAGCTCGAAATACCGCGGCGCCCAGGGGCTCGATCCCGAATTCATCAAGAAATTGGAACAGCAGTTCGGCTTCGACAAGCCGCCGCTCGAACGCTTCGGCATGATGCTGTGGAACTATGCCCGCTTCGACTTCGGCGACAGCTATTTCCGCGACATCTCGGTGCTCAACCTCATCCTGGAAAAGATGCCGGTGTCGATCTCCATCGGCCTGTGGATCACGCTTTTGTCCTACCTGATCTCGATCCCGCTCGGCATCCGCAAGGCGGTCCAGGACGGCTCTACCTTCGACGTCTGGACCAGCGGCGTGGTGATCGTCGGGTATGCCATCCCCGGCTTCCTGTTCGGCATCCTGTTGATGGTGCTGTTTGCCGGCGGCTCGTTCTGGGACTGGTTCCCGCTGCGCGGCATCGTTTCGGACAATTGGGACCAGTTGTCCTGGCCGGACAAGATCGTCGACTATTTCTGGCACATGACCCTGCCGCTGACGGCACTCGTGCTGTCGGCTTTCGCCACCACGACGCTGCTCACCAAGAACTCCTTCCTGGAAGAGATCCGCAAGCAGTATGTGGTGACGGCGCGCGCCAAGGGCCTGTCGGAGCGCAAGGTGCTCTACGGCCACGTCTTCCGCAACGCCATGCTGATTGTCATCGCCGGCTTTCCAGGCGCCTTCATCTCGGCCTTCTTCACCGGGTCGCTGTTGATCGAGAACATCTTCTCGCTCGACGGCCTCGGGCTGCTCGGCTTCAAGTCCGTCGTCGACCGCGACTATCCGGTGGTGTTCGCCAACCTCTACATTTTCTCGCTGCTCGGCCTGTTCATCAATCTTCTGTCCGACCTGATCTACACCTGGGTCGATCCGCGCATCGATTTCGAGCGGAGGGACGTCTGATGGCGGAAGCCGCTGCCGGAACGACGCCCCCCCGCATCGCCCGCCCCTGGCTGTCGCCGCTCAACCGGCGGCGCCTGCAGAACTTCAAGTCGAACCGGCGCGGCTTCTGGTCGTTGTGGATCTTTCTCATCCTGTTCGTGCTGTCGCTGTTTTCCGAGTTCATCGCCAACGACAAGCCTATCATCGCCTCCTACAAGGGCGAGATCCTGTTTCCGGTGCTGATCGCCTATCCGGAAGAGAAATTCGGCGGCTTTTATGCCGTTACCGATTATCGCGACCCCGTCATCCAGGACGAGATCAACGCCAATGGCTGGATGATCTGGCCGCCGGTGCGCTACTCCTACCAGACGGTCAACAACGCCATTCCCGAGGCGGCACCGACCAAGCCGTCCTGGCTCTACGACAAGAAGACGCTCTGCAATCAATACCCGCAAGGCGCCGCCGATCCGGACTGCTCGGTCGGCAACTGGAACTGGCTGGGTACCGACGACCAGGCGCGGGACGTGCTGGCGCGGCTTATCTACGGCTTCAGGATCTCCGTCCTGTTCGGCCTGATCCTGACGGTGGGGTCGTCGCTGATCGGCGTGGCGGCCGGCGCCATGCAGGGCTATTTCGGCGGCTGGACAGACCTTCTGTTCCAGCGCTTCATCGAGATCTGGTCGGCGATCCCGGTGCTTTATCTGCTCCTCATCGTGGCCGCCATCCTGCCGCCCGGCTTCTTCATCCTGCTCGGCCTGATGCTCTTGTTCTCCTGGGTGGCGCTGGTGGGCGTGGTCAGGGCCGAGTTCCTGCGCGCCCGCAACTTCGAATATGTCAACGCCGCGCGCGCTCTTGGCGTGCCCAACCTGACCATCATGTTCCGCCACCTTCTGCCCAACGCCATGGTGGCGACGCTGACCTTCCTGCCCTTCCTGCTTTCAGGCTCGATCTCGACATTGACCTCGCTCGACTATCTCGGCTTCGGCCTGCCGCCGGGCTCGGCCTCGCTCGGCGAAATGCTGAAACAGGCGCAGCGCAACCTCAACGCGCCGTGGCTCGGCATCTCCGCCTTCATCGTCATCTCGCTGATGTTGTCGCTGCTGGTCTTCGTCGGCGAGGCGACGCGCGACGCCTTCGATCCGCGCAAGACGTTCAAATGAGCGAGCCCCTGCTTTCCATTCGCGATTTGAGCGTTGCCTTCGCGCAAGGCGGCAAGCAGTCGCTGGCCGTCGACCATATCGCCTTCGACATCGCCAAGGGCGAGACGGTGGCGCTGGTCGGCGAGTCCGGTTCCGGCAAGTCGGTCTCGGCGCTGTCGGTGCTGAAACTGCTGCCCTATCCGACAGCCAGCCACCCGTCGGGTCGGATCCTGTTCCAGGGCGCCGACCTGTTGTCCATGGACGAGCGGGCGCTGAGGCGCGTGCGCGGCAACAAGATCACCATGATCTTCCAGGAGCCGATGACCTCGCTCAATCCGCTGCATACGATTGAGCAGCAGATCGTCGAGGTGCTGAAGCTGCACCAGGGGCTTGGCGACCGGCAGGCCCGCGCCCGCACGCTGGAACTGCTCAACGAGGTCGGCATCCGCGAGCCGGAAAAGCGACTCGACGCCTATCCGCACCAGCTGTCCGGCGGCCAGCGCCAGCGCGTCATGATCGCCATGGCGCTGGCCAACGAGCCGGAGCTTTTGATTGCCGACGAGCCGACGACCGCGCTCGACGTCACCGTGCAGGCGCAGATCCTCGAACTGCTAGCCAAACTGAAAGCCCGCAAGGGCATGTCGATGCTGTTTATCACCCATGATCTCGGCATCGTCCGGAAGATCGCCGACCGAGTCTGCGTGATGACCAAGGGCAAGATCGTCGAGAGCGGCCCGACCAAGGACATCTTCGCCAACCCGCAGCATGCCTATACCAAGCACTTGCTGGCGGCCGAGCCCAAAGGCAAGCCGCCTGCCGCCAACGCGGACGCCAAGGCGGTGATGACGGGGAAGGACATCAAGGTCTGGTTCCCGATCAGGCGCGGCTTCTTCCGCCGCACCGTCGACAATGTGAAGGCGGTGGACGGCATCGACGTCACCGTGCGCGCCGGCCAGACGCTCGGCGTGGTCGGCGAATCCGGCTCGGGCAAGACGACGCTTGGGCTGGCGCTGGCCAGGATGATCTCGTCGACCGGAACCATCCAGTTCGACGGGCGCGACATCAACCAGCTCTCCTTCAATGCCATGCGGCCGCTCCGGCGCGAGTTGCAGATCGTCTTCCAGGATCCATTCGGCTCGCTCAGCCCGCGCATGTCGATCGCCGAGATCATCGAGGAAGGACTGAGGATCCACGAGCCGAAGCTCACGCCCGACCAGCGCGACGACAAGGTCGTCGACGTGCTGAAGGAGGTCGGTCTCGATCCCGAGACGCGCAACCGCTACCCGCATGAATTCTCCGGCGGCCAGCGCCAGCGCGTGGCCATCGCCCGCGCCATGGTGCTCAACCCGCGCTTCGTCATGCTGGACGAGCCGACCTCGGCGCTCGACATGAGCGTGCAGGCGCAGGTCGTCGACCTGTTGCGCAACCTGCAGGCCAAGCATGATCTCGCCTATCTGTTCATCAGCCACGACCTGAAAGTCATCCGCGCGCTTGCCAACGACGTCATCGTCATGCGCAATGGCCAGATCGTCGAAACCGGGCCGTCAGAACAGATTTTTGGCAGCCCGCAAACGGACTATACTCGGGCGCTGATCTCGGCCGCATTCCGGATCGAGACGGCACCGACCGGTGTGGTCAGCGAGTAGGTTGAGCCCAAGGCCAGAACTGAAATGACTGGGAAGAAAAATCCGCACATGGAAAAGGGCCGCGTCCTGCTTGCCGTCACCGGCTTTCATCCGCAGCGTTGGCGCGAGCTGCTCTCGGCCGAGCGCGAGGTGGTGCTGGAGCCGGACGGCGCCAGCGATCCTTCGATCACCTATGCGGTGGTGTGGAAGCAGAAGGCCAATCTACTTTCGTCCCTGCCCAATCTGCGCGCCATCTTCTCGATCGGCGCCGGCGTCGACCACATCTTCGCCGATCCCGGCCTGCCCGACGTGCCGATCGTCAAGGTAGTCGCCGACAACCTCACCCAATACATGACCGAGTACGTGATTTGGCGCGTGCTCGACCATCACCGCCAGGGCATGCTCTATCAGGCGCAGCAGAAGAAGAAGACCTGGCACGAGCCGCCGCAGCGCCCGGCCGGCGACATCTCGGTCGGCATCATGGGGCTCGGCAATCTCGGCCGCGCCGCGGCATCGGTGTTGCTGTCGCTCGGCTTCGCGGTCAATGGCTGGTCGCGCTCCGAGCGGCCGATGAAAGGTGTTTCCACCTATGCGGGCGAGGCCGGGCTGATCCCCTTCCTCAACGCCACCGACATATTGGTGGTGCTGTTGCCGCTGACGGCCCAGACGCAAGGCATCGTCAGCTACAGTCTCCTGAAGGAGCTGCGCAGGCGCAACGGCCTCGGCGGCTCGGTGCTGATCAATGCCGGACGCGGACGCCTGCAGAAGGACGCCGACATCCTGCGCGCGCTGGACGACGGCACGCTGAAGGAGGCGAGCCTCGACGTGTTCGAGGTCGAGCCGCTGCCGAAGACCAGCCCGCTATGGGCGCATCCGAAAGTGTTCGTGACGCCGCACGCGGCGGCGACCTCGGATCCCGTGCATCTGGTGCCGATCATGCTGCGGCAGATGGCGGCGTACGAGCGCGGCCAGAAGCTCGACAATGTCGTCGACCGCGAGGCCGGCTACTAAATCCTCAGGAAGGTTTCGACCCGGGCAGCTCGAACTTGTTCTTCTTCGCCGGCTTGCCGCAGTCCCGGCGTTCGATCGATCGGTTCATGGCGTCGATCTGGCCTGCCGCCTTGTCGGCATCGCGCCTGGCCTTCGAACGCATATCCGGTGTGAACGGGCCGAAGCCCATGGCCGGATTGGAGAAGGTCGTCTTAGCCGTTGTCGGCAGTTGGCTTTGCTCGGCCAGGGCGTTGCGCTGGGCAATCAGCTGATCGCAAGGCACGTTGTCGTATTGCAGCGAGGACTGCACGTCCTCGTCCTGGCGTTCCGACATTGAGGTGCCGCCGACGCAGCCGGCCGTTGCCAGGCACGAGGCCAAAACCATGATCTTCCAGCGCATGGTATCTTCCTCTCTTTTCGGTATCCGCCCAGCGCAACCCCGACACGCGATTCGGGCTTTTTCGCAGCAAACGGAGCTCGGCGGGGACAGAGGGGGATCACAGCGTTGGTGATTTGCCCGCCACCACGGCCAGGCCATCTATTGGCTCGCGGCGGTCGTGCCGGATGACCGTGCGTTGAAGCCACCGGACGGAAAGTCCGTTAGCGGCCAGGACGATCCGCACATAGGCCTCGGAATGCGCGTAGCGGCGTGACGGCCGCAGCGCGAAGCTATCGCCGCCGGCCGGTTCCGTGTCGGTCAGCGTCTCGACAGAGAACGCAAACAACCCATCCTCGGCAAGCATGCCGGCGACTGTCCTCACAATGCCCTCAAGCGCGCCGACATAGATGAAGACGTCGGCCGCGACCACGAGGTCGGCTTTGGGACCGGCGTAGACAAGATCCTGCAGGTCGGCCTTGACGAGTCGATCGTAGACGCCTTTGGCCCGCGCCTTCCGCAGCATGGCGGCGGAGATGTCGTAGCCCTCGAGCCGGTCGACGATCGGCCGCAGCCTTTCGCCCATCAGGCCGGTCCCGCAGCCGAGATCGAGTGCCAGCGATAAGCGCCGTGGCCGGACCGATCGAATGGCCTGGTCGAGTAATTCGGGCATCCGGTAGCCGAGCTTGTTGACGAGCATCTCCTCGAAGCTCTCGGCATAGTGGTCGAACAGCGTCTCGACGAAAGCGCTGGGCGGAGCCGCGGCCGTCGGCGCCTTGCCGGCGAGTTGCAGCTTCAGCGCGGCGCCCAGCCGGTCCGCCGGCTCCAGCCGCAACGCCATCGCCCAGGCCTGCGCGGCCTGATCGGGCTGGCCGGCGGCTTCCTGCATCTCGCCGAGGCGGAACCAGCCGGCCGACCATTGGGGCGCCAGCTCCAGCGCGCCGAGCAGCAGCTCCGCCGCAGCAGTGGGATCGCCGGAGGCGCCGAGCATCTCGGCGAAGTCGGCGCGGCGGTCGGCGGTCAGGTCGCCGGACGAGGCCTGGAACGGTTTCATGGTGCAAGGATCCCACCGGTGATCGGACCGGCGGCTGGCTGTAGGATGAGTCAGCAGTCTCTGGCAACAGGCTTCCCGCGCCGGATTTAGCCACTATCTTGAAGCCATGCGCGCCAGCGACCTGCTCAAGCCCCGCCCCGAGGGCCTCTACTGCCCGCCCGGCGATTTCTTCATCGACCCGGTGCGGCCGGTGGAACGCGCGCTGATCACGCACGGCCACTCCGACCATGCGCGCTCCGGCCACGGCTCGGTGCTCGCGACCCGGCAGACGCTCGACATCATGGCGTTGCGCTATGGCGAGGATTTTGCCGGGACCACGCAGGCTGCCGTCCTCGGCGAGACGATCGACCTCAACGGCGTGTCGGTCAGCTTTCATCCGGCGGGCCATGTGCTGGGCTCGGCGCAGATCGCGGTCGAGCATCGCGGCATGCGCATCGTCGCTTCCGGCGACTACAAGCGCCAGAAGGACGACACCTGCCAGACGTTCGAGCCGATCCCTTGCGACATCTTCATCACCGAGGCGACGTTCGGCCTGCCAGTGTTCCGCCATCCGCCAGACACCGAGGAAATCGCCCGGCTGCTGAAATCGGCGGCGCAGTTTCCGGAGCGCTCGCACCTGATCGGCGCCTATGCGCTCGGCAAGGCACAGCGCGTCATGCGGCTCTTGCGCGACTGCGGCTACGACAGGCCGATCTATATTCATGGCGCGCTGGCGAAGCTCAGCGAATATTACCAGCGCCAGGGCATCGACCTCGGCCAGCTCGACCCAGCAACGGTCGACAGCGCCGGCAAGGATGATTTCGCGGGCGCCATCGTCGTCGGCCCGCCGGCGGCCTTCGCCGACCGCTGGGCGCGGCGCTTCCCCGATCCGATCTCCTGCTTCGCCTCGGGCTGGATGCGCATCCGCCAGCGCGCCAAGCAGGGCGGCGTCGAACTGCCGCTGATCATCTCCGACCATGCCGACTGGGACGAGCTGACCACCACGATCAAGGAGACGGGCGCGGCGGAAATCTGGGTGACGCATGGCCGCGAGGAGGCGCTGGTGCGCTGGTGCGAGCTGGAAGGCATCGCGGCGCGGCCGCTGCATCTTGTCGGCTATGAGGACGAGGGCGATTGAGTTGAACCGCTTCGCCGAACTCCTCGATCGCCTCGTGCTGACGCCGTCGCGCAACGGCAAGCTGACGCTGCTGACCGACTATTTCCGCAGCGTCGAAGACCCCGACCGCGGGCTGGCGCTCGCCGCGATAACCGGGGACCTGTCGATCGCGGCGGTCAAGCCGGCGATGCTGCGGGCGCTGGTCGTCGAGCGCATGGACCCTGTGCTGTTCGGCTATTCCTACGACTATGTCGGTGACCTCGCCGAGACGGTGTCGCTGGTCTGGCCGCAAGCGCCCGGAAATATCTCGAACCATGCGCCGACGCTGGCCGAGGTGGTCGGCAGACTGCAGGCGGCGAGCCGCTCCGACGGGCCGCAGGTGCTGGCGAGGCTGCTCGACAGCGCCAGCATTTCGGCGCGCTTTGCCATCATCAAGCTGGTGACCGGCGGCCTGCGCATCGGCGTGTCGGCGCGGCTGGCAAAACAGGCGCTGGCCGATCTCGGCAAGGTCGACGTCACCGAAATCGAGGAGCTGTGGCACGGCCTGACGCCGCCATACACCACGCTGTTCGCCTGGCTTGAAGGCAAGGCCGGCAAGCCGGAGCGGACCGCGCTTGCCCTGTTCAGTCCGGTGATGCTGGCCAACCCTGTCGGCGACGGCGATCTCGAAAAGCTCGATCCGGCCGACTATGCGGCCGAATGGAAATGGGACGGCATCCGCGTCCAGGCGGTGTGCGAGGGTGGCATCCGCCGGCTCTATTCGCGCACCGGCGACGACGTCTCCGGTGCCTTCCCGGATCTTGCCACGGCAATGGCTTTCGAAGCGGCGCTCGACGGCGAACTGCTGGTCGGCGACCCCCGCCAGGCGACCGGCACGTTTTCGGACCTGCAGCAGCGGCTGAACCGCAAGAGCGTGTCGCAGAAGATCCAGCAGCAATATCCAGCGTTCATGCGCTGCTACGACGCGCTGCAGATCGGCGGCGAGGATTTGCGCACGCTGCCCTTCCGCGAAAGACGGGCTCGCCTCGAGGCCTTCATCGGCACCCTCGACCCCAGCCGTTTCGACCTTTCGCCGCTGGTCGAATTCCCCGAATGGCAGGCGCTCGAACAACTGCGGCAGGCGCCGCCGCATCCGATCATCGAAGGGGTGATGCTGAAGCGTTGGGATTCGCCCTATCTAGCCGGGCGGCCGAAGGGTCCGTGGTTCAAGTGGAAGCGCGATCCGCACACGGTCGATGCGGTGCTGATGTATGCACAGCGCGGCCATGGCAAGCGCTCCAGTTTCTACTCCGATTACACGTTCGGCGTCTGGTCAGGCACGGAAGGGTCCGAGGAACTGGTGCCCGTCGGCAAGGCCTATTTCGGCTTCACCGACGAGGAGCTGAAGCAAATCGACAAATATGTCCGCGACAACACGGTCGAGCGCTTCGGCCCGGTGCGCTCGGTGCGAGCCGACCGCGACAACGGCCTGGTACTGGAGGTGGCGTTCGAGGGGCTCAACCGCTCGACCCGGCACAAATCGGGCGTCGCCATGCGCTTTCCGCGCATTTCGCGGCTGCGCTGGGACAAGCCCGCGGCCGAGGCCGACCGCATCGAGACGCTGCAGGCGCTGCTCGACCGCTAGCTGCAATCGACATTACTGCACGATTGAGACGCGGATCTCATAGATGTCGACCGACTTGCCCTGCTTGTCGAAGTCGGAGTTGACGGCGATGGTGCCGGCCGCGCCCGGATGCTTGTCCGGGAACTGGACGTCGAACAGATACTCGTTGCGCTCGTGCCCGACCGCATAACGCTTGCGGCCGCAATCACCGAGCTCGCCGAAATTGCAGTCGACCGAGATCTGCGTCTCCTTGCCCTCTTCCGAGCGCGCGACGATGTCGAACATGGCATGCTTCCCGACCAGCTTTTCCAGCACGCCCTGGCCGACGTCAAAGGCGATGGCCGAGCCTGACGCGCCGGAGCGGATGCGCAGAAATGAGCCGGTGTCGTCCTGCATCACCTCGGCCTTGGCATCGGCCGGTGCCGCGACATGGGTCGGGTCAGCAGGTGAGAAGACATTGATCCACTCGCGCTGCTGCGCGGCGTCGCCCTGCTTTTCCGGCGACCCGGCGGGCGGCTCGGCCGCCTCGTCGTCCTCGACCGTCGGCGGCGCCTGGGGCGGGCCGGTGTCGAGCTCGGCCGCGGTCTTGAAGACGCCGGTCTCCTTGGCGAAGTAGATACCGATCCCGGCGGCCGCCAGCAGCGTCACGCCGAGGAAGATCGCCGTCAACGGCAGGCGCCGCCCCCTGATCCGACGCTCGTCGCGATCTGGCGCGACCTCCGCCTCGCCGTCTTCCGCCGCGGCGGATGCAGGCGTATCGAGGGTCGGGGCGTCGGGAAGGTCGCCCGGCATGATGTCGGGGACGACAGGCAGCACACGCGAGCGCGGCGCATCGGCGGCCGAAGGCTGCATCGGCCCGTCGACCACGATCGCAGGCGATGGCTGGGCAGGTGTGGCTTGCGTCGGCGGTTCCACCGTGGGCGCCGGCGCGGCGGTCTCGGCTGGCACGGCGATTTCAGAGGCCGCCGCCGCCGGCGTGGCGCTCTCGTCCAACGCGGCGACATCGGGAACCGCCGGCAGGAACTCCGATTCGATCTCGGCGATCTTGGCCTGCACCGCCTTGCGGCGCTTGATGGCCAATTCCACGGTCACGTTGGGATTGGCCTGCAGAACGCGGTCGAGCGCGGCAAAGGCCGAACGATAGACCCGCTCGCGAAAGACGCGGTCCTCGGCATTGCCCTTCTCGAAGGCGTTGCGGATCGCTTTTTCGATCGCGTCCAAGCCAAATCCCTCTGCACGTTTCCTGCCATGATCGTTAGCGGCAGGCGGCCAATCAATCAACGGGCCGGCGGCCGCATTCTGCGCGGCGCGCCCGGACAAACCCGATTTCGGCGGTTTTTTACAAGGAAATCAACATATTTCGCCGAGGCCGTCCCACACCGACCGCCCAATACGGCGTTTCGGCATGCGGCGCATCGTCTGGACAGATCCTTCCAGCCCGGATCAGCCCAACACGAATTGCCGGGTTCCGGCTCGAATTCGCGGTTGGTTATTTGAATTCGCCGCAAGCCATCTTGAATTCGCGGCGGGTTGAGTCTATCACCCAGCCCATCTTGGAGGCCTAGCGCTTCCCGGGCCGCTTTAGCTCAGTTGGTAGAGCACATCATTCGTAATGATGGGGTCGCGTGTTCGAGTCACGCAAGCGGCACCAGTTTCCCCCCGGGTTCCCATTCCCTGCGCCAAAAACGCTCGAGGCATCTCGATCATTGTCGCGGCCCTGGATCGCGCCGCAAACCAGGTTTTCTTCCGGGATAGCTTGCGACGCTGCATCCCTTATCCCAGCGTCGCCACCGTCTTCAGCGCGCCATCGAGCATGTCGCCTTTCTCGTCCTTCAGCGCCGCTTCTCGCAGCCGGCGGATCCAGTCGGCCGCATCATCGCGGCCCTTGAGCATGGTGAGCGCCGAAAGCACGCGGTCGAACTTTGACTGGGCGCGGGCGTGGGTGTCGCTGTATCCCTTGATCAGCCTGCGGCAGTTCAGGATTTCCGTGCCAAGCACGTAATCTTCGCGGGCGTGGACGAGCGCCAGTTCGTACCAGCGCTCCAGATGCTCCATCTCGACCTTGTGGCGCAGCAGGCGGCGGCGCCAGCGGCGCAGGCCGCCGATGAACCACAGCATTGCGAAGCCGGTCAAGCTGTCGGTGCGGATGCGGCGGCCGCGATTGATGCGGCGGTCGAGGAAGTTGGCAAGCTTCGGTCTGTCCTCGATGTAGCTGCCGAGACCCGCCGGCAGCGTGCCGCAGAACTCCTCGATGCGCGGATGGAAATATTCCGTCAGCTGCAGGACCGTTCCATCCTTGACGCCGACCTCCTTGCGCACGCGCCTGTCGCGGGTCGAACGGGTCTTGAGATCGGCAACGCGGATCATGTCGTCGTAGCACATGGCATTGGCGAGATGTTTCGCCGCGGCGATCGACAGCGCGTAGGCGTGTTCCGGGCCATCCAGCGCGACGGCCTTGTCCAGCCGGTCGAGATACTCGCCGCCATAGGCGATGTCCTGGTAGTCGACGACTTTTTTCAGGCCGCGTTCGGCCATGTCGCGCGCCGGCTTTGGCAAGGCACCAACGCGGGCGGCCAGCTCCTGCCAGCCTTTCAGCAAGATTTCCGGTCCACGGACCTTCGCCGTTGACTTGGCTTCGGTGACGGCATGTTTCGCCGCCTGCTCGCCTGCCGGTGCAGCCGCGATGCCGCGCGTGCGATCGTAAGCGGCGGCGAAGGCGGCGAGGCTGGCTTTGACGCCGCGGCCGCCGGCGCCGATCGCCTGCTCATAGTTGTCCCGCGCAAAGGGCAGCGCATCGGAACCGGCCAGCGCGCCGAGCAGGCTGGCCGAGATCATGGTGCCATTCTCGGCGGCGATCTTTTCCATGTCGAAGGCGATGAATCGCCTGGCCGCGGCTTGCGCCGTCGCGTGCACCTTCTCGGACGAGGCGCGGCCGTCGCCGGGCTCGATCTTTTCCGACACGGCGGCGATGCGGTGCGAGGAAGCGATCAGCGTCGTGCGCTCGGGCGTGACGAAGCCGCGGATGATGGCGCGACCGGCCTCCATCAGCTCGGCGGCGATCAGTATGTCGACATCGCCCTGCGACGGCGACAGCGCGAAGACCGGCAGCCGGCCGGTGTCGCGGGCCATCTCGATGTAATAGATCGTCGCGCCGGTACGCTGGGCGACGCCCGCCACTGAGGTTGACTGGGCGATATAGCCGCTGCGCTCGGCGACGTCGGTGATCCAGTCGGCGAGCACGCCGCCGCCCTGGCCGCCAACGGCAAGCACGGCGAGTTTTATCACCCGCTCGTCACCGGCGGCGTCCGTCCTCGGGCGCGAGGCTGTGTTCTCGTCAAGCATCGGCGAACACCAGCCGACGGCTTTCGCGGCGGCGCTGCAAAAGGCCGATCATGGCGCGACGCGCGCTTTCCAGGAAGCGGTCCCAGCGGCCGGGGTTGTGGATCACATCGGCACGGTAGAAGGACGGGCAGAGCACGGCGGCGTCCGCCACCTCGCCGCAATTACCGCAGCCGACGCAGTTCTGGTCGATCGATGCCACCGGATCGTCGCGCAGCGGTTCGTCGAGCGACTTCACCGACAGCGACGGACAGCCGGAGAGCCGCATGCAGGCGTGGTCGCCGGTGCAGATGTCTTCGTCGACGCCGAACTTCGGCTTCACGACCCGCTCGCCGCCCTTGATCGCCTTGTCGACCAGCGGCTTCTCGCGGCGCTGGCGGTTCAGCATGCATTCGGACGACGCGACGATGACCTTCGGACCCGTCTCCTCGGTGGTCAGCGCCTCACGGAGCGTCGCCTGCATCTTGCCGACATCGTAGGTGCGATCGATGTGGCGCAGCCACTTGACGCCCATGCCTTTCACCGCCTCGGTGATCGGATGCTTGGTCGATTTCGTCCTGTTGCTCGCACGGGAGGACAAGATGTCCTGGCCGCCGGTAGCGGCCGAGTAAAAGTTGTCAACGATGACGATGACGCCGTCGTTCTTGTTGAAGACCGCGTTGCCGATCGAGGAGGTCAGGCCGTTGTGCCAGAAGCCGCCGTCACCGACGAAAGAGATCGAGCGGCGCTTGGCGTCGGGCGAATTGAACGCGGAGGCCGAGGCCGGACCCAGCCCATAGCCCATGGTGGTGGCGCCGAGCTCGAAGGGCGGCATGATCGAGAACAGGTGGCAGCCGATATCGGAGGCGATGTGGTGGTTGCCGAGCTCCTGCTCGACCAGCTTGGTCGCGGCAAAGATCGGCCGCTCGGGACAGCCGATGCAGAAGCCTGGCGGGCGGCCGGGAACGACATTGACGAGATCGGCGGTGTCGATGCCTTCGCCGAGCCTATTCGGCGCCCTCACCTCGCCCGGCAGCAGGTGCGGAGCGTTGGCCCGCAGGAAGGAGCCGATGCCGTCGAGTATGACCTGGCCGGTGTATTCGCCGGCCATCGGCAAATGCTCCTTGCCGACCAGCCTGGTGCCGCGGCCGGCCTTGTGCAGCATAGCCGCGAGGGCCTGCTCGATGTAGTTGGGCTGGCCCTCCTCCACGACCAGAACCGCCTGCTTGCCTTCGCAGAAGGCGAGGAATTCGTCGTCGACCAGCGGATAGACGGCGTTCAGCACATAGAGCGACACGTCGGTGTCGCCATAGGTGTCGGCGAGGCCGAGCCGCTGCAGCGCGCGGATGACCGAATTGTACATGCCGCCCTGCATGACGATGCCGACCGAGCCGTGATCGGAGCCGAAGATCTCGTTGATCTTGCGGCTCCTGATGAAGTCAACCGCCGCCGGCCAGCGCTTGGCGACCTTTTCCTTCTCGTGCAGGAAGGAAGCGGGCGGCAGCACGATGCGACCGGTATCGCGGCGCGGCGCTTCCAGCGCATCGGCCACCGACATTGGCGGGCGCTTGTTGTCCTTGGCGATGAAGTGGCCGTGGACGTGGCAGCAGCGGATGCGCACCTGCAGCATGACAGGCGTGTTGGAGGCCTCCGACAGCTCGAAGCCGTCCTCGACCGCCTTGACGATCGAGGGCAGGTTCGGCCGCGGATCGAGCAGCCAGACCTGGCTCTTCATGGCGAAGGCGTGGCTGCGCTCCTGCATGATCGAGGAACCCTCGCCGTAATCTTCGCCGACGATGATCAGCGCCCCGCCGGTGACGCCGCCCGACGCCAGGTTGGCCAGCGCATCGGAGGCGACATTGGTGCCGACCGTCGACTTGAAGGTGGCGGCCCCACGGATCGGGTAGTGCACCGAGGCCGCGAGCATGGCGGTGGCGGTGGCTTCCGAGGCGCTTGCCTCGAAATGCACGCCGAGCTCTCCGAGAATGTCCTGAGCGTCGGCGAGCACGTCCATCAAGTGGCTGATCGGCGCACCCTGGTAGCCGCCGACATAGCCGACGCCGCATTGCAGCAGCGCCTTGGTGATGGCGAGAATGCCCTCGCCGGCAAACTCCTGGCCGGCGCCGAGGCGGAGCTTTTCGACTTCCTTGGCAAAAGACCGTTCGGCCATTGTGGCCTCCTTCAGTTGCCGCCGGCATCCGGCGGCGCGTACGTCAAACTCAAATGTCGTGCTTGCGGATGTTCTTGAGCATCTTCTGCAGGATCGCGATCAGCGCGGCGTATTCGGCATCGTCGACGCCGTCGAACATGGCCTCGAAGGCATCGTGCATGGCCGGCCACGCGCGGGTGAACAGGGCCCGCCCGTCGTCGGTCAGGAACACGTGGCGGAAACGGCTGTCGGTGACACCCTGCTCGCGGCGCACGAGACCCTGCCCCTCCAGCGCGTCAAGCGTGCGGCTCAAGGTCGACTGCTCGATGACGGTGTAGACCGACAGGTCGTTGACGGTGACGCCATCGGTGACAGAGAGCACGGCAAGCGTTCGCACCTGCGGAATGGTCAGGCCCTGCTTGCGGAAATCCTCGCGCAGCGTGGCGTTGTAGCGGCCCATGATGCGGTTCATGAGATAGGGCGCGAATTGCTGCAGGCCGATCTCGCCCAGGGTCGAGATGCGCTGGCGCTTCTGCTGGACCTTCTCCTCCATCACAGCCTCCCCGCCAGCAGGAAGCCGGAACCGCCGCCAAGGCCGGCGCCGGGATGGGTGGAGGCGCCGATATGGTAGAGGCCCTTGATGCTGGTCTCATGGTTGCGGCTTGCCTTGAACGGCCGCCACAGGAAGGCCTGGTCGATGGTGGACGAGCCGCCATAGGGATCGCCGCCTACCAGGTTGATGTTCACCGCTTCGAGATCGGCCGGCGAATAGGCGCGGCGCGCGATCACTGTGTCGCCAAAACCATCGATGTGACTGGCCAGGATGGCCTCGACGCGGTCGGCAAAGGCCTCGCGCAGCGCCTCGGTCCAGCGGCCGCCGACGGGAGCTTCGAGCTTGCCGGCGGCGTCACCCTTGATGTAGCGCGGCGCCTCCGGAAGCTGCAGCCACAGGATCGCCTTGCCCTCCGGACAGCGCGACGGATCGAGCGCATGCGGCTGGCCGACGCAAATGGTCGGCACTTGCGGCAGCAAGCCGCGCACCGCTTCGTTGCAGGCCTTGGAGACGCCGTCGAGCCCGGGCGTCAGATGCAGCAGCGCGACCTTGTCCAGCCCCTTGCCGCGCCAGGCGGGGACCCTGTCCAGCGCATAGTGGATCTGGAAGTTGCCCTTGCCATAGCGATAGTTTTGCGTCGCTTCGACGGCCGCCTCCGGCGCATCCCTGCCGAGCAGGCGACCATAGAGCTGGGTCGGCGTGACCGAACAGATGACGCTCTTCTTCGCATGCACTGTTTCGCCCGACGCCAGACGCACGCCGGTGGCGCGGCCGCCATCCAGGATGATGGAGGCGACGTCCGCGTCGGTGGAAATCACACCGCCGCGCTCCTTGATCAGCGCTTCGAAGGCGGCGAGCAGGTTTTTCGCGCCACCCTTTACGATCGGCGCGCCCGCAGCCTCCAGCGCAAACGCAATGACCTTGGCGATCTGGCCGGAGAAGGCGTCCTCCGGACCGAGGCCGGCATGCAGCACCCAGGGCGCCCACAGCGCGCGCGTGGTTTCGGATCGATAGCCGCCCTCCAGCCAGCCGCGCGCCGGCGCCAGCGCCTCGCCGAGGAAGGCGGCAAGGTTGCGCGGCCCGCGTCGCCAGGCCTCGCCAGTGAGCAGCTTGGTCGTCGGATAGGACCAGAGCGCGCCGCCAAGCAGGCCGAAGAGCAGGCCGGCATCTCGCTCGATGCCGCCGACGTCGTTGCCGTGGCGGTCGCCGTCGCCCGCGGCAATCTTGTTGAGCGCCGCGATGTTGGCGATGCGGTCGGTGGTGAGCACGGCGTGGCTGCCGTCGGGCCTCAGCACCCCGGTGGGGGTCGCGGTGTGGCAGAATTCCAGCCCGTGCCGCGCCAGGTCCTTGCCGAGTGCGGCAAAGGCCGGCGAGGTGATGAACAGCACGAAGGTCGTCGCCATCACGTCATGGACGAAGCCGGGCGCGGTGATCTCCTCGGTGCGCATGCAACCGCCGATGCGGTCGTTGCGCTCGAGCACGAGCACCTTCGCCCCCTTGCCGCCCAGCATCGCCGCGCAGACGAGAGCGTTGATGCCGCTGCCGACGATGATGTGATCGGGGGCGTTCATTGAGGGGTGCTCCCGGGTGCTGGCAGTTGAAGGTCAATCGCGCAAAGCCGCGTTCCTTCGCGCCCCCCTCTGCCCTGCCGGGCATCTCCCCCACAAGGGGGGAGATTGGCCGCCATCACGGCTTTCGCCAATTGTCCACGGTGCAGGGTTGAGCGGGGCGCCGAAACTGCCGTCCGGCAGGACAGAGGGGGGCGCCGTAGAGCGCTGACGCTCCAGGACGGCTGCCTCGACTTCATCATCACGACATTGCCTGCGAGCATGATCTTCTCCCGAAGACCGCCACCTCGCCCTATTTGCCCGGCACCAGCGCCAAGGCGCGGATCGGGCTGCCGGTGCCGTGCTCGATCTTGAGCGGCGCGGCGATCAGGATCGCGCCTTTCGGCGGCAGCTGGTCGAGGTTGCAGAGGCTGGCCAGACCATAGCGGTTGGCCTTGTGCATCAGCGTGTGCGCCGGGAACGGCGGCTCCATGCCGCCGGCCTTGCCGGCATCGGTGCCGATGGTCTCCGAGCCCCAGCCCTTGATGTCCTTGCTGATCAGGAACTGGATGGCTTCCGCCGTCGGGCCGGGCGTATGCGGGCCGGTTTCGTTGGCGTTGAGGAAAGCGGCTTCCGAGCCGTTGCGCTTGTACCAGTCGGTGCGCATCACCACCCACTCGCCGGCATTGATGGCGCCATGCTTGGCTTCCCAGGCCTTGATGTGGTCGACGGTGAGCAGGAAATCGTGGTCGGCGGCCGATTCCTTCGAGCAGTCGATGACATTGACCGGGCCGACGAAATTCTGCGCCGGAATGGTGTCGGTGGCGCCGTCCGGATAGTCCTTGCCGGTGATCCAGTGCTGCGGCGCATCGAAATGCGTGCCCGAATGCTCGCCGAGCTTCAGCCAGTTCCAGGCCCACCACGGCCCGTTCTTGTCATATTTGGAGATGGCGTGGATCTCGACCTTCGGCGTGTCGACGGCGAGCTCCGGCGGCAGCTTGATCAGCGGCGTGTTCGGCCCGAGCGGCGCCGACAGGTCGACCACGCGGATGGCGCCCGAAAGCAGCTGGCCGGCGACCTCGCCGAGGAGTTTTTGCGTGTCCATGGTCTCAGTTCCCTCTTTGTCGATGAAGATCGAGGCTCGTTGCGGCCCTTAATATCCTACTAGACGAAAACATATGCATCTGCAATTATCTTTAAGCATAAAGCATTTTGGGGCGAGGCGTGAGCGAGTTCGACGCCATCTTTGTCGGGGCGGGCCACAACAGTCTGGCATGCGCCGCGCATCTGGCGCGCAAAGGCTGGAAAACAGCCGTTTTTGAACGCAGTGCAGCAATCGGCGGCGCGGTGCAAACCCGCGAATTCACCTTACCCGGCTTCCGCCACGATTTCGGCGCGATGAATCTGAGCCTGTTCGCCGGCTCAGCCTTCCACCGGAAATATGCAAATGAATTGAAAAACCAGGGGCTGGAATTCGCGCCGGTGGCGGACTGTTTCGCCAGCGCCTTCCCGGACGGCAAATGGTTCGGCGTCAGCAACGACCTGGAGAAGACCGCCGCGCGGCTGGCCGCCTTCTCCGCAGCGGACGCCGATACTTGGCGGCGTCTTGTCGCCGCCTTTCCGGGCGAAGCCGAGCATCTGTTCCGGCTGCTGGGCTCGCCGATGAGCACCCGTGCGCTGGCCGGCACGGCCTGGAAGCTCTGGCGCAAGAAGGGCGTTGCCGGCGCGCTCGACACCGGCCGACTGCTGCTCTCCTCGCCCCGCGCGTGGCTGGAAGAAAACTTCGAGACGCCGCATGTGCGCGCGACGCTCGCCGCCTGGGGCATGCATCTCGACTTCGCGCCGGACATCGCCGGCGGCGCCGTGTTCCCCTATCTGGAATCGATGGCCAACCAGAGTTTCGGCATGGTGCTAGGCAAGGGCGGCGCCGACACCATGATCCGCGCGCTTGCCGGCATGGTGACGGCGGCTGGCGGCAAGATCGCAACCGGCGCCGAGGTTGCCGAGATCACGGTCGCCGGCGGCCGGGCGACCGGCGTGCGGCTCGCGTCCGGGGATTTCCATGTCGCCAGCAAGGCGGTCATCGCTGGCGTCGCGCCGAAGGCGCTGCCGGGCAAGCTTCTGCCCGACGGTTCGGGCGATGCCGGCTTCGACGCGGCGATGAAGAAATTCCGTTACGCGCCAGGCACGATGATGATCCACCTGGCGCTGGACGACCTGCCCGACTGGAGCGCCGGGGCCGAGCTGCGTCAGTTCGCCTATGTGCATCTTTCGCCCTCGCTCGACGCCATGTCGCGCACCTACCAGCAGGCGACAGCGGGCATTTTGCCGGACGAGCCAGTGCTGGTCATCGGCCAGCCGACGGCCGTCGATCCCTCCCGCGCGCCCGCAGGCAAGCATGTGCTGTGGGTGCAGGTGCGCATGCTGCCGGCCGAAGTCCTCGGCGACGCGGCCGGCAGGATCGAGCCTGGTCCGTGGGACGCGATTAAGGACGCCTATGCCGAGCGCGTGCTCGAGATCATCGAGAGTTACGCGCCGGGCCTGCGCCAAAAAATCCTCGGCCGCGCCGTCTTCTCGCCGCTCGATCTCGAGCGCGAGAACCCGAACCTCGTCGGCGGCGACCAGATCTGCGGCAGCCATCATCTGGCGCAGAATTTTCTTTTCCGCCCGGCCCGTGGCTACGCCGGCTGGAACACGCCGGTCTCAAACTTCTACCTCACCGGCGCCGCGACATGGCCCGGCGCCGGCACCGGCGCCGCCTCGGGCTTCATGCTCGCTGAACAGCTAGGCGGGAGGTAGGAGCGACGATCTTTCCGGGATGCAGGGGCAAGGCGCGGTTGCCCAAGGAGCCTGAACCCAACGATCTGAATGAGAATGCCGCGCGAAGAAACACAACCAAAGGGGAACGACCATGACCATCAGCAGACGTGACTTGCTCGGATACGGCGCGGCGGCGATCGGCGCGACCGCGCTCGGCCTGCCAAAGGCAGCCAAGGCGGCGGGAGAACTGACCATCGCCTATAACGTCAATTTGCCGTCCTGGGACCCGACGACCGGGCCTTCCGCCGTCAACCCGACCATCCAGGGTCTCTATCAGTCGGTGTTCGACCAGTTCATCCCGCAAAAGCCCGACCTTTCCTTCACGCCCGGCCTGCTCACCGAATGGGGCTGGAACGAGGACCGCACCAAGGTGACGATGACAGTGCGCGAGGGCGTGAAGTGGCATGACGGCTCGCCGTTCACGCCTGAGGACGTGGTCTGGTCGCTGCAGCGGGCCGGCGACGAGAAGACCGGCAACCCGATCCAGTTCGTCTGGAAGAACGTCAACAATTTCAAGATCGACGGCAACAAGATCACCGGCGATGTGGTGCAGTTCGACCCGGTCTATTTCAAATGGATGTCATTCCTGACCGGCTACATCATGCCGAAGGCCTATTACGAGAAGGTCGGCGCCGAGGGCTTCGAGAAGTCGCCGATCGGCACCGGCCCCTACATGGTCGACAAGTTCGAGCGCAACGCCTTCCTGCGGCTGAAGGCCAATCCGAACTACTGGGGCAGCAAGCCGGCCTTCGAGAACGTGACGATCAAGTTCGTCACCGACGCGGCGAGCCGCGTCGCCGAGATCGAATCCGGCTCCTCGCAGGTGACGCTTGAAATCCCCTATGAGGAGTATGACCGGCTGATCGCCAAAGACGGGCTCGCCGGCTCAATCAAGAACGTCTCCGACATCGGCATGATCTTCTTCAACGACATCGAGGCGATGCTGGACAAAAATGTCCGCCAGGCAGCCGTCATGGCGGTGGACAAGGAGCTTCTGGTCAAGCGGCTGCTGCGCGGCTACGGCCAGCCGATCGCCACGCTGGAGACGCCGGAATACGCGGCCTTCGATGCCTCGATCAAGGTCGAGCACAATCCGGAAAAGGCCAAGCAACTGCTCGCCGCTTCCGGCTATTCGCCGGAAAAGCCGGTCAAGTTCACGATCCAGACGACCAAGGGCTTCAAGCCCAAGGACTATGAGATGATCCAGGCCATCGTCGGCATGTGGCGCAAGGTCGGCATCGAGGCGACAATCGAGGTCTATGAAATCGCCAAGCACTATGAGCTGCGCGCCGCCGACAAGCTCGCGCCGGCGGCCTTCTACAATTGGGGCAACGCCATCGGTGATCCGACGACGTCGACCGGCTTTGCCATGTACGGCCCGAGCCCGCATTCGGTGTGGGACAGTCAGGACCTGATCGACATGATCAACCCGCTATGGGGCGAGAAGGACGAGGCAAAGCGCATCGCCGGCTGGAAGGCGGTCGACAAATACGTCGCCGAACAGGCCTATGTACTGCCGCTGATGCAGTATGCGCAGCCGATCGTGCACGCCAAGGGCGTCAATGTGGTGCAGCATGTGTCGGGTGCCTTGCTGCCGGCGCTGATGACCCCGGCCTGATCATCGGCCTTGGATTGCCGCGCGCCGTCGCGAAGACGGCGCGCATTTTTTCATCCGGGCATACAGGCCGATGCTACTGCAAAGATTCCTCGTTCGCCTGCTGACGATGCTGGTCACGCTGTTCGGCGTCGCCGTCGTCGTCTTCGTCGTCATCCGGCTCGCGCCCGGCGACCCGATCGCGATGATGCTGCCGCCCGGCGCCAGCGACGAGGACATCGCGCGGCTGCGGGCGCTCTACGGGCTCGACAAGACCATCGTGCAGCAGTTCTTCATCTGGCTCGGCGGCGTCCTGCGCGGCGATTTCGGCACCTCGATATCGCTGCGGCAGGACGTGCTGGGACTGGTCTTCGACAGGCTGCCGGCGACGCTGGAACTCGCGACCGTGGCGCTGTTGATGGCGGTGGCGATCGGCGGCACAGCGGCTGTTCTCGGCGCGCGCGAGCGCGGCACGGCGGTCGAGGCCGGCATCGACATCGCCAGCGGCACGGCGCTCTCCATCCCCGATTTCCTCTGGGGCCTGGTGCTGATCCTGCTGTTCGGCGTGCTTGTCCCGGTGTTCGACATTTCCGGCCGCGTGTCGCCTCAACTCGACCTGCCCTTCGTCACCCAGTTCTATCTCGTCGAGAGCTTGCTTCGACTCCGCTTCGATCTCACCTGGGACCTGCTCAAGCACATGCTGATGCCGGCCGTGGCGCTGGCGCTGCCGCTGGCGGCTATCATCGCGCAATTGCTGAAACAGTCGCTGAAGGAAGTGCTCGACCTCGACTACGTCGTGCTGGCGCGCGTGAAGGGCTTTTCGGAGACGCAGGTCATCCTGCGCGAAGCGCTGAAAAACGCTGCGCTGCCGACGCTGACGCTGGTCGGCGTGCAGTTCACCTTCCTCATCGGCGGCACGGTCATCGTCGAGCGGCTGTTCTCCTACGAGGGCCTCGGCAACATGGCGATCGACGCCGTCATCAACCGCGACCTGCCGCTGATCCAGGGCATCGTGCTGGTCTTTGCGCTGCTCTTCGTGCTGATCAACCTCGCCGTCGACATGATGTACGCGCTGCTTAATCCGAGGCTGTGCCATGGATGAGGCACGCATCTCCCGAAGCGGTTTGAGCCCGAAGCTTTGGCTGGCCGGCGGCTGGCTTTTACTGGCGTTGCTGGCGGCCATCTTCGCGCCGCTGATTGCGCCGCAGGACCCGCTGGCGCAGGACCTGATGCTGGAGCGGCTGCCGCCCTTCTGGCTGGATGGCGCCGAACCCGGCTATTGGCTGGGCACCGACAGCCTTGGCCGCGATCTGCTCTCACGATTGATCTTCGGCGGCCGCATCGCCTTCATCGTCGCCTTCGCCGCCGCTTCGGCCGCCTGCCTGGTCGGCTCGGCACTGGGGCTGATCGCCGGCTATTTCGGCGGCTGGGCCGACCGCATCATCTCGCGCGTCGTCGACATCTGGATGGCCTTCCCGCCCGTGCTGTTCGCCATCCTTCTGGTGGCGGTGCTGGGCACCGGCCTCAGCTCCGTCATCATCGCCATCGCGGTCATCGACTGGACGCGCTTCTGCCGGGTGATCCGTGCCGAAGCTATGAGCCAGGCGCGCATGGACTACGTCGAAAGCGCGCGCATCGCCGGCTATGGCCGCATTGGCATCATGCTGCGCGAGGTGCTGCCCAATGTGCTGCCGTCGATCGTCGCGCTGCTGTCGCTGGAGATGGGCATCGCCGTCATCGTCGAGGCGATCCTGTCCTTCGTCAATTTGTCGATCTCGACCGACGATCCGACTTGGGGCGGCATCATCGCCGAGGGCCGGCTGTCGATCCACCAGGCCTGGTGGGTGCTGGTGTTCCCGCTGGTCACGCTGATCCTGACCGTGCTGTCCTTCAGCCAGTTCGGCGAGGCGCTGAAGGCGCGTTTCGATCCGGTGCTGCGATGAGCGCGGCCGTGAAACCCTGCCTCGAAATCCGCTCGCTCAGCGCCGTGCTGCCCAACGGCCAGCGCGTGCTGCGCTCGGTGTCGCTGTCCGTCCAGCCGGGCGAAGTGCGCGCGCTGGTCGGCGAGAGCGGCGCCGGCAAGACGATGATCGGCAAGGCGGTGCTCGGCGTGCTGCCATCCAGCGTGCGCGTGATTGAAGGCGAGATGCGCCTGGAGGGAGAGGACCTTGGTGCCCTGCAGCTCAAGGCGCGCCGCAATTTGATCGGCGCCCGGACGGCGCTGATCCCGCAGGATCCACTCACCGCACTCAACCCGTCGCGCCGCATAGGCCCGCAGACGACCGACCGGCTGGTGCGCATCCTGGGCTGGAGCGGCGAGCGGGCCGACCAACGCATCCGCCAGTTGCTCGACGAGGTGCATATCCGCGACCCCGAGCGCGTGCTGAGAAGCTATCCGCACGAACTCTCCGGCGGCATGCGCCAGCGCGTGCTGATCGCCGCCGCCTTCGCCGCCGAGCCGAGGCTGATCGTCGCCGACGAGCCGACGACGGCGCTCGACGTGACGGTGCAGAAGCAGATCCTGCGGCTGATCGCGCAACTGCAGCGCGACCACGGCACGGCGATCCTGTTCGTCACCCACGATCTTGGCGTCGTCGCCAAAATCAGCCAGAAAGTCTCGGTGCTCTATGCCGGCAAGGTGGTCGAGGAAGCCGAGACCGCTGACCTCTTCGCATCGCCGCAGCACGCTTACACGCGGGCGTTGATGGCAGCGACGCCGCGCTACACCGATCCCTTCGCATCACTGAAGCCGGTGGACGAAACCGTGCTTGGGGGACTTGCCGCCGAGATCGCGGACGCCGACAAAGCCTGGAGGCCGGGCCATGGCTGAGCCGCTGTTTTCGGTGCGCGGGCTGAAGGTGGCGCTGCCCGACATGACGCGCAAGCCACTGGTCGGTCGGGCGCCGCTGGCCGAGATCCTGAAAGGGCTCGATTTCGATCTGCCGAAGGGATCGGTGACCGGCATCGTCGGCGAGTCCGGTTCGGGCAAGTCGACGCTCGGCCGTGCGCTGGTGCGGCTGCTGGAGCCCAGCGCCGGCTCGATCAGCTTCGAAGGCCGTGACATCAGCCACCTCTCGGAAGCCGGGCTTCGGCCGCTGCGCCGCGACCTGCAGATGATCTTCCAGGACCCGATGTCATCGCTCAACCCACGGCATACGATCTTCAACATCATCGCCGCGCCGCTGAGGCAGAACGGCCTCGGCGACAGGTTGAAGGAGCGCGTGGCGGAAGCCTTGCAGCGCGTCGGCCTGCCGCAAAGCTTTGCCAGCCGCTACCGGCATCAATTGTCAGGCGGCCAGCGCCAGCGCGTCGGCATTGCGCGAGCACTGGCACTGTCGCCGAAATTCGTGCTGGCCGACGAGATCGTCTCCGGCCTCGACGTGTCGACGCAGGCGCAGATCCTGACCCTGCTCGAAAGGCTCGCGGCCGAAATGGGGTTGACTGTGACCTTCATCAGCCATGATTTGTCGGTGATAAGGCGGCTCTGCCAGCAGGTCATCGTCATGCGCGAAGGCAGGATCGTCGACGCCAGCGCCACCGACTCGCTGTTCGAAAATCCGAAGGAGGCCTACACGCGCGACCTGCTCGCCGCCATTCCGCTCCCCGAGATCGACGCGGACTGGCTGCGGCTGCCTGCGAGGGCGCCGGCCTGAGGGAACTCAGCTATCGGCACCCCGAATCTCGGCGGTGCGTAGCAACTCCGACCGCCAATCGAGGAATTATTCAATCATGAAACTTCAAGCTTGAAATAATTTCGCTCCCGCGCGATACTGTTAGTGGGACCGCCGTGGCACATGGCGGCCCGGAAGCGAAGAGGAGATCGCAGGCATGAAGGTTGCGGTTCTCGGCGGCGGACCGGCCGGGCTCTACTTTGCCATCTCGATGAAGCTGCGCGACGCCGCGCATGAGGTGACGGTGTTCGAGCGCAACCGCGCCGACGACACGTTCGGCTGGGGCGTGGTGCTGTCGGCCGAGACGCTCGATAACCTCAGCCGCAACGATCCGGTCAGCGCGGTCTGGATCAAGAAGCATTTCGCCTATTGGGACGATATCGCCGTCATCCATGACGGCGTGCGCACCGTCTCCTCCGGCCACGGCTTCTGCGGCATCGGCCGCAAGCGGCTCCTGATACTTTTGCAGCGGCGCGCACATGAGCTCGGCATCAAACTGGAGTTCGCAACCGAGATAGCCGATCCGAGGCCGTTCATGGAAACGCACGAACTGGTGGTCGCCGCGGACGGGTTGAACTCCAGGTCTCGCGCGGCCTTCGCCGAAATCTTCAAGCCCGATATCGACACCCGCAAATGCAAGTTCGTCTGGCTCGGCACCAACCAGAAGTTCGACGATGCCTTCACCTTCATCTTCGAGAAGACGGAGCACGGCTGGGTGTGGGCGCATGCCTACCAGTTCGACAGCGAAACCGCGACCTTCATTGTCGAATGCAGCGAACAGACATGGGGGCGCTTCGGCTTCGGCGCGATGTCGCAACAGGAATCGATCGCGGTCTGCGAGCGCATCTTCGAAAAGCATCTCGGCGGCCATGCGCTGATGACCAACGCCAACCACATACGCGGTTCGGCCTGGATCAATTTCCCGCGCGTGCTGTGCGAGCGCTGGTCGTTTGAGAATCTGGCGCTGATGGGGGACGCGGCCGCATCGGCGCATTTCTCGATCGGCTCCGGCACCAAGCTGGCATTGGAGAGCGCCGTCGCGCTGGCCGACTATGTCGAGTCCGAGCCCGACCTCGAAGCGGCGTTCCGCAAATATGAGGATGCTCGTCGCACCGAGGTGCTGAAACTGCAGTCGGCGGCACGCAACTCGCTCGAATGGTTCGAGGAGGTCGAGCGCTATCTCGGCCTCGACCCGGTGCAGTTCAACTACTCGCTGCTGACCCGCTCGCAGCGCATCAGTCACGAAAACCTGAGGCTGCGCGACGCCGAGTGGCTGGGCGGCGCCGAGGAATGGTTCCAGCACCAGGCCGGCGCCGGCGGCAACAGGCTGCGCCGGGCACCGATGTTTGCGCCATTCAAGCTACGCGGCATGGCGCTCAACAACCGCATCGTCGTGTCTCCGATGGCGCAGTACAAGGCCGTCGACGGCTGCCCAACCGACTGGCATTTTTCGCACTACGCGGAGCGCGCCAAGGGCGGCGCCGGGCTGCTCTACATCGAGATGACCTGCGTCAGTCCCGAAGGCCGCATTACGCCCGGCTGCCCCGGCTTCTACGCGCCGGAACA
The DNA here is from genome assembly GCF_003952505.1 of Mesorhizobium sp. M4B.F.Ca.ET.058.02.1.1. Classification (NCBI taxonomy): domain Bacteria; kingdom Pseudomonadati; phylum Pseudomonadota; class Alphaproteobacteria; order Hyphomicrobiales; family Phyllobacteriaceae; genus Mesorhizobium; species Mesorhizobium sp. M4B.F.Ca.ET.058.02.1.1. The sequence goes on from NZ_CP034450.1 coordinate 3,422,644, forward strand.
CGAGGTGGCCTGGAAGCGCCTGGTCGGCTTCGTCCACACCGAGACCGAGGCAAAAATCTGCGCCCAGATCGGCCATTCCGGCGCCAAGGGCTCGACCCGCGTCGGCTGGCAGGGAACCGACGTGCCGCTGCCCTCCGGCAACTGGCCGGTGATGGCGCCGTCGGCCGTGGCGTGGTCGCCCGAGAACCAGGTGCCGAAGGCGATGGACCGCGCCGACATGGACAGGGTGTGCGGTGAGTTCGTCGCCTCCGCCGAGATGGCAGCCCGCTGCGGCTTCGACATGCTGGAAATCCATGCCGCGCATGGCTATCTCTTGTCCTCATTCATTACGCCACTGACCAACCGGCGCACCGACGAGTATGGCGGCTCGCTGGAAAACCGTATGCGCTATCCGCTGGAGATCTTCCGCGCGGTGCGTGCCGTGTGGCCCTCGGAAAAGCCGATCTCGATGCGCATCTCGGCCAATGACTGGGTCGGTATCGAGGGCGTCACACCTGCCGACGCGGTCGAAATCGCAAAACTGCTGCACGAGGCCGGTGTCGATCTCTGCGACGTGTCGGCCGGGCAGACCTCGATCGCGGCAAAACCCGTCTATGGCCGCATGTTCCAGACACCGTTCTCCGACCGAATCCGCAACGAGGTCGGCATGGCGACGATGGCCGTCGGCAACATCTATGAGCCGGACCATGTCAACTCGATCCTGATGGCGGGCCGCGCCGATCTCGTCGCGCTGGCCCGGCCGCATCTCACCGATCCCTACTGGACGCTGCATGCAGCGGTGGCGCTCGGCGACCGCGGCGTCAAATGGCCGGATCCCTATCTGCCCGGCCGCGACCAGCTTTACCGGCTGGCCCAGCGCGAAGCGGCGGCGGGGTTGAAGGTATGACCTCCACCGCAAAAACCACGGCCAGGCATGCCTTGGTTACCGGCGGCGGTTCAGGCGTCGGACGGGCAATCGCGCTGGCGCTCGCCGGCGCCGGCGTCAACGTCACCATCTGCGGGCGACGTGAGGCAGCCCTTGCCGAAGTGGGCAAGGAAAGCCCGCGCATCGCGGGCGTCGCCGCCGATGTCACCGATGAGGCGTCGATGGTTTCCCTCTACGAAAAAGCGGAGGCCGCGCGCGGACCGTTCGACATCGTGGTCGCCAATGCCGGCATGGCCGGCAGTACGCCGGCGCACAAGATTTCGCTGGCCGACTGGCAGCGCACGATCGACGTCAACCTCACCGGCGCCTTCCTGACGGTGAAGCCGGCGCTGACCGGCATGCTGGCGCGCAAACAGGGCAGCATCGTCTTCGTCGCCTCGACGGCCGGCCTCAAGGGCTATGCCTATGTCGGCGCGTACGTTGCCGCCAAGCACGGCGTCGTCGGGCTGATGCGGGCGCTGGCCACCGAGACCGCCAAGTCCGGCGTCACCGTCAATGCCGTCTGTCCGGGCTTCGTCGATACCGAGATGCTGGAAGAGTCCATCCAGCGCATCGTGGACAAGACCGGGCGGTCGGCAGCCGAAGCGCGGGCAAGCCTGGCGGCGACGAACCCGCAAGGACGTTTCGTCCAACCGGAAGAAGTGGCGGAAGCCGTGCTGTGGCTGTGCGGCGACGCCGCCCGCTCGATCACCGGGCAGACGATCTCGATCTCGGGAGGCGAGACATGGTAGCCGGTCCGTTGCCCACCCGATCCGGCTCCGGCAAGGAGCGGCTGCGGCTGTGGATCCGCCTGCTGCGCGCCTCGCGCACGATTGAGGCGGAGCTGCGCGAGCGGCTGAAGAAGGAATTCAACACCACGCTGCCGCGCTTCGACGTGATGGCGGCGCTTTACCGGTCGCCGGAGGGGATGCTGATGAGCGACCTGTCGCGCTTCCTGCTGGTGTCGAACGGCAATGTCACAGGCATCGTCGACCGGCTGGTGTCGGAAGGGCTGGTGGCTCGGGCGCGCCGCAATGGCGACCGCCGCACCTCGATGGTGCGACTGACCGAGGAAGGGTCGAGGGCCTTCGCCGAGATCGCCGCCGCGCATGAAAGCTGGGTCGGTGAGTTGCTCGGCACTGTCAGCGAGGAAGAGGCGCGCCGGCTGACCGGCATGCTGACTTCGTTCCGCAGCAACTGGGAGGGACGCGAATGAGCGCCATGGCCAACCTCAAGCCGAAGCACTTCCTCTGGGATGTCGAAGGCAAGGTCGCGAAGGTCCGGCTCGACCGTCCCGAGCGCAAGAACCCGCTGACCTTCGACAGTTATGCCGAGTTGCGCGACACGTTTCGCGACCTCGTCTACGCCGACGATGTCGACGCCGTGGTGTTCCTGCCCAATGGCGGTAATTTCTGCTCGGGCGGCGATGTCCACGACATCATCGGTCCGCTGGTCAAGATGGACATGAAGGCGCTGCTCGCCTTCACTCGCATGACTGGTGACTTCGTCAAGGCGATGCTCAACTGCGGCAAGCCGATCATCTCGGCGGTCGACGGCGTGGCGGTCGGCGCCGGCGCCATCATCGCCATGGCCTCCGATATCCGCATCGCCACCCCGGAGGCCAAGACCGCCTTTCTCTTCACCCGCGTCGGCCTCGCCGGCTGCGACATGGGCGCCTGCGCGATCCTGCCGCGCATCATCGGCCAGGGGCGCGCCGCGGAGCTGCTCTACACCGGTCGCACCATGAATGCCGCGGAAGGCGAGCGCTGGGGTTTCTACAACCGCCTCGTCGAGCCGGCCGCGCTCGAGCCCGATGCGCTCGAAATGGCGGCGCGGATCGTCTCCGGCCCAACCTTCGCGCATGGCATCACCAAGACGCAGCTCAACCAGGAATGGTCGATGGGACTCGACCAGGCGATCGAGGCGGAAGCGCAGGCACAGGCGATCTGCATGCAGACAGCTGATTTCGAGCGCGCCTACAAGGCGTTCGTCGCAAAGGAAAAGCCTGTGTTCGAGGGGAATTGAGATGGGCGGATTGTTGGACACGTTGGCGGGACAGAACCCCCCTCTGTCCTGCCGGACATCTCCCCCTCAAGGGGGGAGATTGGCGGTTTCGGCGCCCCGCTCATTCTTGCGGCTTTGGCGATTGGCGAAAGCCGACATGACAGCTGATCTCCCCCCAAGAGGGGGAGATGTCCGGCAGGACAGAGGGGGGCGCCGTAGAGCACAGACCTCGCAGAACTGCGGAGGCAAACATGTCTGACCGTTCCTTCCTCAACTGGCCCTTCTTCGAGGAGCGCCATCGCCAGCTCGCCGACCAGCTCGACGCCTGGTGCGCGAAGAACCTGCCGGTCGACCATCACGATGTCGACGCCGCCTGCCGGGAGCTGGTGGCGAAGCTCGGCCGTGACGGTTGGCTGAAGCCGACGGCGCTCGACACGGACAATCCCGGACCGCTCGACGTGCGCACGCTTTGCATCACGCGCGAGACACTTGCCCGCCATGACGGGCTGGCCGACTTTTCCTTCGCCATGCAAGGGCTCGGCACCGGCGCGCTCAGCCTGTTCGGCACGCCGGACCAACAGCATTGGCTGGGCAAGACGCGGGCCGGCAAGGCGATCTCGGCCTTCGCGCTGTCGGAGCCGCGCTCCGGATCGGACGTCGCCAACATGGAAATGACGGCCACGCGCGATGGCGACGAATATCTGCTGACCGGCGAGAAGACCTGGATTTCCAATGGCGGCATCGCCGATCTCTACATCGTCTTCGCCCGCACCGGCGAGGCGCCTGGCGCCAAGGGGATTTCCGCCTTCATCGTACCTGCCGAAACCGAAGGCTTGAGCATCGCCGAGCGGCTGGAGACGATCGCCCCGCACCCGCTGGCGCGACTGTCGTTCGACAATGCCCGCGTTCCCGCTTCCGCGCTGATCGGCAAGCCCGGCGACGGCTTTCGCATCGCCATGTCGGTCCTCGACGTGTTCCGCTCGACCGTGGGTGCCGCGGCACTCGGTTTTGCCCGTCGTGCGCTGGACGAAAGCGTCAGCCGCGCTGCAGAGCGCGAACTGTTCGGCGCGCCGATGGCGGACCTGCAGATGGTGCAGGGCCACATCGCCGACATGGCGTTGGATGTCGATGCCGCGGCGCTTCTCGTCTACCGCGCCGCCTGGACCAAGGACATGGGGGCCCCACGCGTGACCCGCGAGGCGGCGATGGCCAAACTGTTCGCAACCGACCGCGCACAGGAGGTGATCGACGCGGCCGTGCAGCTGCATGGCGGCGACGGGGTGCGCAAGGATCACATCGTCGAAAGCCTCTATCGCGAGATCCGTGCGCTGCGCATCTACGAGGGGGCATCCGACGTGCAGAAAGTGGTGATCGCGCGACAGGTCATGGGGGCGGCGTGAGACTGATGAATGTCCCGCAGCCCGCATTTCGATTAGGGGGAGTCTAGTCATGCACAGCATCCTGCAGCCGGAAGGCTGGGCAAAGCCCATCGGTTACGCCAACGGCGTCGCCGCGCGCGGCCGGCTGGTGTTCGTCGGCGGCCAGGTCGGCTGGAATGCCGAGTGCCGGTTCGAGACCGACGATTTCGTCGGCCAGGTGCGCCAGACGCTCACCAACATCGTCGCCGTGCTGGCCGAGGCGGGCGGCGAGCCGCATCACATCACCTCGATGACCTGGTATTTCACCGACAAGGCCGAGTATCGCGCCAATCTCAAGGGCATCGGCGAGGCCTACCGCGCGGTCATCGGCCGCCACTTCCCGGCCATGGCGGCCATGCAGGTCGTGGCGCTGGTCGAGGACCGCGCCAAGGTGGAGATCCAGGCGACGGCTGTTATTCCGGAGTGAATTGCGCCAGGTCGACCGGCGCGCCGAAAACTCGCGCTGACGTTTGAAGGCATAGGCCCGATTCGATCAGAGATCATCGCCTTGACTATTCGAACCGCCGCTTGGCTCTAAACACAAACTGTGATCAGATGATCACGCTTGCTTCGGCGGGCGCACTCGGGCATCGCACATAGCTTCTGCCGGCATCTGAGGAAAGCAAAACCGTGGCTCTGGGCTTCGAACCCGTATCGGGACGCATCACCGTCCAGGATGGCGTCTACCAACAGCTCCGCCATGCCTTGATGGTCGGCAGCTTCGATCCGGGACAGGTGCTGACCATCGCCGCGCTGGCCGAGGCCTTCGGCACCTCGAACATGCCGGTGCGCGAGGCCTTGCGGCGGCTGGCGGCGGAAAACGCGCTGGAGATCTCGCAGAACGGCTCGGCCTGCGTGCCGGTCGTCACGCGGGCGCGGCTCGACGACCTTTGCCGGGCCCGTCTCGCCGTCGAGGGGCTGGCGGCCGAACTCGGCGCGCCGCGGCTGACGGCGGTCGAGATCGACAGCCTGCAGCGCATCACCGACGACCAGCAGGCGATCGGCCGCGACGGCAGCATCTATGAGCTGATCGCCAAGAACCAGCAGTTCCATTTCATCATCTACCGCGCCTCAGGCTCGGACGTGCTGTTTCAATTGATCGAAACGCTGTGGCTGCGCTTCGGCCCCTATATGCGGCTGTTGTCCAACCACGTGGCGCCGCTGATGCGCGCCGGAACGATGGAGCCCTCGGGCAGGCATGTCGCGATCATTGCCGCGCTGAAGGACAAGGACTTTGCCCGCGCCCGCTACGAGGTGGTGGCGGACATCACGGCGACGCAGATGACGCTGCGCGCCATCTGCCCCGATGTGCCAGAGCCCAGGACGGTCGACTTCACCGGTTTCGGCAAAGCTTCCTGATCTTCCTCAGCGTTGGGCTGACCCAAAGACCGAGAAGGTCTGTCGCGGCCGCGCTGGACCAAAGCAATCGGCTGCTTTTTGGCACCTTGCCGCTTTTCTTTAGCCTTAAAGGATTGATCCTCGTTTCGTTTTGTGATCACATGATCACAAGGAGCGAGACAGAAGATGTCCGGCTATTTTCTCTACCATTCGATCGGCACCTTCCCCGGCAAGGGCGAGAGCATGGCCGCCGCACTGGCGGACTTCTCTGCCATCTGGTCGGCGGAAGACGACGGCCAGTGGCCGGCCGCGCTTGCCGCGCGGCAACGCTTCATCGACACCTGGATCAGGCTGATCGACGCACCGCAGGGCACGCTGACCACCGCCGAGAACGTCACCTCGGCGCTCTACAGCCTGATCGGCGCCCTGCCCTCCGAGCGTCTGGCGGGAAAGCGCGTGCTGGTTGCCGCCGACTGTTTTCCGAGCCTGCATTTCCTGCTGGCAGGCTTGGCCCAACGTTTCAATTTCACGCTCGACACCGTGCCGCTCAGGCCTGGCGAAAGCTGGGTTCGCGACGAGGATTTCGTCGCCCGCTGGCAGGAAGATGTCGGGCTGGCGCTCATCACCTTCGTGACCTCGACGGCCTCGCACCGCTGCGATGTGGCGAAGCTCGCGGCGCATGGCCGGGCGATGGGCAGCATCGTCGGGGTCGACATCACGCAAGGGGTCGGCGTGGTGCCCTTCTCGGTGGCAGAGACGCCGGTCGATTTCGTCGTCTCGACATCGCTTAAGTGGCTGTGCGGCTCTTCCGGCGCCGGCATTCTGCAAGTCGCGCCGGACCTTATGGCCACATGCCGGCCGGAGCTGCGCGGCTGGTTCAGCCAGCCGAATCCGTTCTCCTGGGATCTCGACGCTTTCAGCTACGCAAGCGACGCGCGCCGCTTCGACCACGGCACGCCAGCGATCCTGGCCAGCGTCGCCTCGCTGCCCGGCCTGCAATGGGTGGAAGAGACCGGCATCGACGCCATCCGCGCGCAGAACGCGGCGCATGTCGGGCGCATCATAGACGCCGCGATAAGCAATGGCTGGACGATCCGCTCGCCGCTCGATGCGGAGAAACGCGGCGGCAGCGTGATGATCGGCCTGCCGCAAGGCGTCGAGGCGGCGAAGCTCGTCGCGACACTGCGCGATGAGCGGCTCTATTGCGACGCCCGCGGCACGACGCTCAGGCTGTCGCCCGGCATGGTCACGGCGGACGAGGCCGTCGGGGCGCTGATTGCGCGGCTGCAAGACCTGATCGGCTCGCGCCAGCACCGCGCATCCTGATTTCAGGCGCCGCCTCGCCTGCGGCGTCCGGGAGCTGGATGCTGGAAGGGGCGGATCAGGAAATGCGCCACGCGAAGTGGCCGAACCAGAGGGAAGCAACATGCTCAAACGTCTAGGACTGATTGGCGTGGTCATCGCAGCCGGCATCGCCTTCGCCACACCCGCCTTCGCCGACAAGATCATGGTCGGCGCCTACCCCGCCAACCCGCCATGGGAATACAAGACCGATTCCGGCGGCTTCGAGGGTTTTGAGATCGATGTCGCCAACGACGTCGCCAAGCGCATCGGCGCCGAGGTCGAGTTCCAGGATCTCGGCTTCCAGGCGCTGTTCGCGGCGACAGCTTCCGGCCGCATCGACTTCGCCGTGTCGTCGATCTCGATCACCAAGGAGCGCCTGCAGAACCAGGGCTTCACCCAGGCCTACTACGACAGCGACGGCACCATCGTCGGCAAGGCGGATTCGACCATCAAGACACTCGACGACCTCAAGGGCAAGACCATCGGCGTCATCGCCGGCTCGACCGGCGAAGCCTACATGAAGGAAAACGCCGCCAAGCTCGGCGTTGCCGAAACCAAGAGCTACAACGCCCAGCAGGATCTGCTGCTTGACGTGCAGAACGGCCGCATCGACGGCGGCGCCGGCGAGCTCGCCGGCTTCCTGTTCGCCATCAAGCAGATGCCGGCGCTGAAGATCCTGGTGCGCATCCCGACCGGCGAGCGCTTTGCGATGATGACCAAGAAGGGCCACCCGCTGCTCGAAAAGGTCAACGAAGCGATCACCGCGATGAAGAAGGACGGCACCATGGCCGCGATCCACAAAAAGTGGTTCGGCGTCGATCCGGAAGCCGGCACCAGCACGGTGGCGCCGGGGCCAATCCCGCAATAAGCCGGCTAATTATAGCCGTTCGCGAGAGCGTCGGTAACAAGGCCGGCGCTCTCCGATTCCCATCCGTCCAGGCCCGCGAAAGCGCGGGCTTGGCATTGCCTTGACGGTGACGCCGATGGAACTGATCGACACCTTCTTCAACTGGAGCATCCTCGTCCGATCGTTTCCGATCCTGATCCGCGGGCTCGGCAACACTATCCTGCTCGGCTGCGCCGCAATCGTCTTCGGCACCATCGCCGGGCTGGCGATCTGCCTAATGCGGCTCTATGCGCCGAAGCCGCTAAGGCGGCTGGCCATCCTCTACATCGACATCTTCCGCGCGCTCCCGATCCTGGTGGTGCTGATCCTGATCTACTACGCCCTGCCCTTCGTCGGCATCCGCCTGTCGTCCTTCGTTTCGGCGGCCCTTGCGTTGTCATTGGTGCTTGCCGCCTTCACGGCGGAAGTCTGCCGCGCCGGCATCGAGAACATCCCCAAGGGCCAGTTCGAGGCTGCCGCAGCGCTCGGCCTGCCGTTCTGGGTCGCCATGCGCAAGGTGATCCTGCCGCAGGCGATCCGTGTCGTCATCCCGCCGCTGACCAGCAACTGCGTCTCGGTGTTCAAGGACACCGCGCTGGCCTCGGTGGTGGCGATGCCCGACCTTCTGAAGCAGGCGACCGACGCGCAGGCGCTGATGGCCAATCCGACGCCGCTGATCGGCGCCGCAATCATATATCTCGCCTTCCTGTGGCCGCTGGTGCGGCTGGTCGGCTACCTCGAAGAGCGCGGCAAGGCCCAGTCCGGCGCGCACTGATCCCACCTCGAACGACATCGATGAACTGAAGGAGACGTCCGTGAACCAACACCATATCTCGAAGGCGCAGGACGGCGCTGTTTCGTTCCCGGTCGAGAAGATCCGCGCGATGTTCCCCGCCTTGCGACAGGCCGGCGACTTCATCTTCATGGACAATGCCGCCGGCGCGCAGATCCCGCAAAGCGTGCTCGACGCGGTGACCAACCATCTGGTCGGACACAATGTCCAGCGCGGCGGCCGCTACGGCCGCAGCGTCACCGTCGACCAGTCGGTCGCCGAGGCGCGCGAGAGCGTGGCGCTTTTGATCAACGCCTACAGCCCGTCGGAAATCTGCTTCGGCATGAACGCCACCTCGTTCATCCGCCTGGTCAGCCTCGGCATCGGCCAGATGCTCGCGAAGCGGGACGAGATCGTCATCACCGACATGGACCACGACGCCAATATCGCCACTTGGCTGGCGCTGGAGCAGGCCGGCGCGAAGTTCAAATGGTGGCGCATGCGCGAGGACGGCAATCTGCATGTCGACGATCTCAAGCCGCTGGTCTCGGACCGCACCCGGCTCGTCGCCTGCACGGTGACGGCGCATTCGATCGGCTCGATCGTCGACGTCGCCTCGGTGGCCAAGATCGCGCATGCCGCCGGCGCGGAAGTGTTCCTCGACTGCGTGCATTACGGTCCGCATGGCCTGATCGACGTGCAGGCTTGGGACTGCGACTACCTCGTCTGCTCCGGTTACAAGAATTTCTCGCCGCATATGGGTTTTCTCTGGGGCCGCTTCGAAACGCTGAAGCGGCTGCCGACCTTCCGCGAGGATTTCATCCCCGATGAGCCCCCTACAAGGTCGAGGCCGGTACCTTCATCTACGAGAATGTCTCCGGCATGGACGCGGCCGTGCGCTATCTGGAATCGGTCGGCCGCAATTTCCTCGCCGAGAACAACCGCTCGCGCCGCGACAACATCGTCGCCGGCATGAACGCCATCCGTGACTATGAGTTGACGCTGGCGCGCGAGATGCTGAAGGTACTGAAGGACTGCGGCGCCACGATCTACGGCGTGGCCGACGAAGCCCGCATCCATGAGCGCGTGCCGACCTTCTGCTTCAACATCGGCAAGCTGTCACCGCAGAGGATCGTCGAGGAGATGGCGGTGATGCAGATCGGCATCCGCGACGGCCATATGTACGCGCCACGGCTGATGAGCCGGCTCAACCTGTCGATGGACAGCGGCGCCGTCCGCGCCTCGCTGGTGCACTACAACACGGTGGAAGAAGTGCATCGTTTCGGCGAAGCGCTGCGCGCGATCGTAGCCAAGCTGTCATGATCGGCTTGGCCACGGCGCTTGGAGTCAGGCCGCCTTCTTCTTGGCCAGCCTTGCCTTGATCGAACTGACATCGGCGCGCGGCGTCGCGGCGAACAGCGTCTTGGTGTAGCTGTGCTTGGGGTCTGCAAAGACCTCGTCGCGCGGGCCGTATTCGACCGCCTCGCCGAAATACATCACCATGACGTCATCGGCGATGTAGCGCACCACCGAGAGATCGTGGCTGATGAAGACATAGGTCAATTGGAACTCATCCTGCAGGTCGGCCAGCAAATTGAGCACCTGCGCCTGCACAGAAAGGTCGAGCGCCGAGACCGGCTCGTCCAGCACCAGCAGGCTGGGGTTCAGCATCAGCGCGCGGGCAATGGCGATGCGCTGGCGCTGGCCGCCGGAGAACATGTGCGGATAGCGGTTGTAGTGCTCAGGTCCGAGGCCGACCTTCTTCAGCATCTTCATGGCAAGGTCGCGGCGTTCCTCGGCCGGCTTGTCGGTGTTGATCAGCAGCGGCTCGCCGAGCACGTCGCCGATCTTCTGGCGTGGGTTGAGCGAGCCATAGGGGTTCTGGAAGACGATCTGCACCTTGCGGCGCATCTCCTTCGACAAACCGTCCCTGGCAATGTCGACCTTGTTGCCGTCGATGAACAATTCGCCCGACGTCGCCGGATCGATCAGCGTGATGATGCGGGCGAGCGTGGACTTGCCGCAGCCGCTTTCGCCGACGATGGCAAGCGTCTTGCCCTTGTCGACGCTGAAGGAGACGCCCTTGACCGCATGCACCGTGCGCGCGCCGCGGAACAGGCCGCCACCGACATGGTAGTCGCGCACGATGTTCTTGCCTTCGACGACCCTGGTGCTCATGAGGCGGCTCCGGTACTTGCCCCCTGGGGCGCCGGTTCGAACAGCATGTCGGAGACGGTCGGCAAGCGGTCGCCGACGGCGTTCTCCGGCAGCGCAGAGAGCAGCGCGCGCGTGTAGTTGCTCTTCGGGCTCTCGAACAGCGACAGCACGTCGGCCTCTTCCATCTTGCGGCCCTTGTACTGGACAATGACGCGGTCGGCGGTCTCGGCCACCACGCCCATATTGTGGGTGATCATGATCAGGCCCATGCCGTATTTGGCCTGCAGCGAGACCAGCAGGTCGAGGATCTGCTTCTGGATGGTGACGTCGAGCGCCGTGGTCGGCTCGTCGGCGATCAAGAGCTTCGGATTGCAGGCAATGGCAATCGCGATCATGACGCGCTGGCACTGGCCGCCCGACATCTGGTGCGGGAAGGAGTTCAGCCGCTCCGCCGGCTCGGGAATGCCGACCTGCTTCAGGAGCTCGATGGCGCGCGCCCGGCGCTGGGCCCGGTCCATGCCCATATGGAAGCGCAGCACTTCCTCGATCTGGAAACCGATGGTGAAGCAGGGATTGAGGCTGGCCATCGGCTCCTGGAAGATCATCGACATATCCTTGCCGACGATCTTGCGCCGCTCGGCAGAACTCAGCTTCAGGAGGTCACGGCCGGCAAAACTCATGCGATCCGCGGTGACCGTGGCCGTCCAGGGAAGCAGCCCCATCACCGCCAGCATCGACACCGATTTGCCGGAGCCGGATTCGCCGACGATGGCGAGCACCTCGCGCTCATCGACATGGAGCGAGACGCCGTCGACGGCGCGGAACGGACCGGATGCGGTCTGGAACTCGACGACGAGATTCTGGATGTCGAGCAGCGCCATCACGACCTCCTGAGCTTCGGATCGAGCGCGTCGCGCAGGCCGTCACCGATCAGGTTGATGGCAAGCACTGTGATCAGGATGGCAAGACCGGGGAACGTCACCACCCACCAGGCGCGCAGGATGAACTCGCGCGCCGAGGCGAGCATGGTGCCCCATTCGGGCGTCGGCGGCTGGGCGCCGAGGCCGAGGAAGCCGAGGGCGGCGGCTTCCAGGATGGCGTTGGAGAACGACAGCGTGCCCTGGACGATCAGCGGCGCCAGGCAGTTCGGCAGGATGGTGGCGAGCATCAGGCGGAGATGCCCGGCGCCGGCAACCTTGGCGGCCACGACGTATTCGCGGCTCTTCTCGGCCATCACCGCGGCGCGCACCAGGCGGGCGAAATGCGGTTGCAGCACGAGCGAGATCGCCAGCATCGCATTGAACAGGCCGGGGCCGAGGATGGTGACCAGCACCAGCGCGAGCAGCAGCGACGGGAAGGCCAGGATCAGATCCATGACGCGCATGATCGCAACGTCGACCCAGCCACGGAAATAGCCGGCCAGCAGGCCGAGCGTGATGCCGCCGGTGAGCGCCAAAGTCACCACCACCGCGCCGATGAGCAGCGAGAAGCGCGCGCCGTAGAGCAGGCGCGAGAGGATGTCGCGTCCGACCGCATCAGTGCCGAGCAGATACTGAGCACTGCCGCCGTTCTGCCACGCCGGAGGCCTCAGAAACGCGGTCTTGTCCTGAACGTCGGGCGCATAGGGCGCGAGCAGCGGCGCGAAGAGCGCCGCCAGAACCAAAAGGATGAAGACGAACAGGCCGATGACGGCGCCGCGGTTCACCGAGAAATAGTGCCAGAAAGTCCTGAAGCCGGTGAGGCGGTCCGGACTGCCGCTGGCCATCGGGGCGATTTCGGTCGACTGGCTCATTCATGCAGCCCTGATGCGCGGGTTGATGACGGCATAGAGCACGTCGACGATCAGGTTCACGGCCATGACGATGAGGGCGATCAAAAGCAAGCCTGACTGCACGACGACATAGTCGCGCTTGAAGATCGAATCGACCATCCACTTGCCGATGCCCGGCCAGGCGAAGATGGTCTCGGTGAGGATGGCGCCGGCAAGCAGCGTGCCGACCTGCAGGCCGATGGTGGTGACCACCGGTATCAGCGCGTTGCGCAAGGCATGCACGCCGATAACCCGCGCCGACGACAGGCCCTTGGCGCGCGCGGTGCGGACATAGTCCTCGCCCAGCACCTCGAGCATGGCCGAGCGCGTCTGGCGGGCGATCACCGCCAGCGGGATGGTGCCGAGCACGATCGCCGGCAGCACGAGGTGACTGAGTGCCGAGCGGAAGGCATCCCATTTGCCGTAGAGGATGCTGTCGATGGTCATGAACCCGGTGATCGGCTTGAAGAAGAACTGCAGGCCCATGCGGCCGGAGACCGGCGTCCAGCCGAGATAGCCGGAGAAGAAGATGATCAGCAGCAGGCCCCACCAGAAGATCGGCATCGAATAGCCGACAAGGGCTGTGCCCATCAGCGACTGGTCGAACCACGAGCCACGCTTGACCGCTGCGAAGATGCCGGCCGGGATGCCGAGCACCATGGCGAAGATCATGGCGAAGAAGGAGAGCTCCAGCGTCGCCGGGAAGAGCGTCTTGAACTCCTCGATAACCGGCCGCTTGGAGGAGATGGAAACACCGAAATCGCCGGTGGCGACCTCGCCGACGTAGCGCGCATATTGCTGCCAGATCGGCAGATTGTAGCCGAACTGTTCCTTGAGCTCTTCGTAGCGCGCCGGCGTCACGCCATGCTCGCCGGCCATGGCGAGGATGGGGTCGCCGGGCAGCAGCCTGACGAAGGCGAAGGCACAGATGGTGATGCCGACCAGCGTCGGGATCAGAAGCGCGATTTTGTTGAGAAGATATCGGAGCATCTTGAAAAAGGGGCGGCGCCGTACGGCGCCGCCCGCTCTAGAGTTCTATTCGGCCTTGTCGGTGCCGTCGAAGCGGTGGATGCCTAGCGGGTCCATCATGAAGCCGCTGACATTCTTGCGCACAACCGCATAGACCTGGCTGTGGGCCAGGAGGAAGGCCGGGGCCTGCTTCTGGAAGACAACCTGGGCCTGCTCGTAGAGCTTGGTGCGCTCGGCCTGGTCGCTGGTCTTCTTGGCCTTCTGGATCAGGTCCTCGAAGTCCTTGTCGCACCAGCTCGAGTAGTTCGAGACGCCGATTGCCGAGCAGGCGAAGAGGGTGGCGAAGAAGTTGTCCGGATCGCCATTGTCACCAGTCCAGCCGATCTGGAAGGCGCCGGGGCGCTCCTTCTTCTTGCCTTCCTCGCGATACTTCGTCCACTCGTAGTTGACGATCTCGGCCTTAACGCCGACCTTGGCCCAGTCGGCCTGGATCAGTTCGGCGGCGCGCTGGAAGTTCGGGTTGTACGGACGAACGCGGTCGGACGCCCAGAGCTGGATTTCCTTCAGCCCGGCGTCGGCGAGCACCTTCTTGGCCGCTTCCGGATCATAGGAATCGAACTTCACGTCCTTGTTCCACGACCACATGGTCGGCGGGATCAGGTTCTGGGCCGGCGTGGCGCCGGCATCCTGGAACAGCGACTTGATCAGCGCCTCCCGGTCGATCGCCTGGTTCAGCGCGTGCCGAACCTCGGGCTTGTCCAGCGGCGGGATCGTCGTGTTGTAGCTCATGTAGCCGATGTTCAGTCCGGCCTGGTCGAGCAGGTTGACGTCCTGGTTGGCCTTGATCGTGCCAATGTCGGCGGGGTTCGGATAGGGCGCGACGTCGCATTCGCCGGCCAGCACCTTCTGGATGCGCGCGGTGGCGTCGGGCGTGATGGCGAAGACGAGATCGTCGATCTTTTCCTTGCCCTTGAAATAGTCGGGGTTGGCCGCGTAGCGGATGACCGAATCCAGCTGGTAGTCGACGAACTGGAACGGCCCGGTGCCGATCGGCTTGGTCGAGAAGTCGGCCATTTTGCCGTCCTTCGCGAGCTGATCGGCGTATTCCTTCGACACGATCGAGGCGAAGTCCATGCCGAGGTTGGCCAGCATCGGCGCGTTCGGCTCGGTCAGCGTCAGCTTGACGGTCAGATCATCGACCTTTTCCCACTTGGCGACGTATTTCGGCATGTCCATGCCGGTGTAGTAATCCCAGGTCAGGTTCGGGAGGTACTTCTCGCCGTTCCAGGGATTTTCCTTGTTGAACTGACGGTCGAAGGAGAAGACGACGTCATCGGCATTGAGATCGCGGGTCGGCTTGAAATAGTCGGTGGTCTGGAACTTCACGCCCGGATGCAGGTGGAAAGTATAGACCAGGCCGTCGTCCGAGATTTCCCACTTGTCGGCGAGGCCGGGCTCGATCTCGGTACCGCCATGCTTGAATTCGACAAGGCGCGAATAGACGGTGCGCGAAGAGGCGTCGAAATCGTTACCGCCCGTCGTCGTACCCGGGTCGAAATTGGCCGGCGATGCTTCCGAGCAATAGACCAGCGTCTTGGCGTTGGCCACGCCACCGAGGACGCTTGCAGCCAGCAACGCGGCTGCAAAAGTCAGTTTCTTTTTCATTGAGCACTCCCTGATGTTCTGCCAAGCCCCTCTAGCAGGCTCGCGAAGCGCGCATATAAGCACCGTTTTTCTGGCTTTGGAACACCCCGTTTGCGTACCCCACGGGAAGCAGGAAAAGAATCCGCAATCTCCTAAAATGGCAGAAAAAATTAGCAGATTTTTCCGCTCACGATAATGTTAACGACCGCATTTTTTTATTGATCGGCGCTCTCGCGAAATCGACGCGGCGCGGCCTTCCTTCGCATGGGCGCTGCTCAGGAAGATGCGTTACGGGTAGCGGAGAAGAAAAGGATTTCGACGGCAAATCTTTCCCGTTCTGCCGCAAGGGCAAGACTTGCATGGCCGAGGATAGTCGCAATACATAGACGGCACGCTGGATTTCCTGAGGAATCCGCAACCATTGCGGCGGAGGACGCTCCTGTCATTCAGAGGCGGCGCGGCACGAGTGAACGACGACGGGAGGGACAGGGTGGCGAAGGCAGCAAAGACGACGGCTCCGGCCAAGACGAAGACCGCTTCGAAGGCAGCCGCCCCTGTGAAGGACACCGCAAAACCACAGGCTAAGGCTGGCGCCGGAAAGGCCGCCAAGCCTGCCGCGACGAAAGCTCGAGCAGCGGCCAAGCCGGCTGCCGCCAAGTCCGCTGCAACAAAGCCCGCTGCCGCAAAGCCGGCCGCGAAGGCAGCTCCGACAAAAGCGATCTCGCCAGCGCCGGCAGCGAAGCCGGCGCCGGCCAAGAGGTTGCCTAAGGCGCTGACGGAGCTTGCCGCCGGGCTGCCGGAAAAGCCGTGGCTGGCAAGCTATTCAAAGAACATGCCGGCCGAGATCGGCCCCCTGCCCTACGGCTCGATCGGCGACTTCCTGGTCGGCGCCTGCAAGCAGTTTGCCGGCCAGCCGGCCTTCGTCTGCATGGGCAAGGCCATCACCTATGCCGAGCTCGAGCGGCAGTCGGCCGCCTTCGGCGCCTTTCTGCAGTCGAAGGGCCTGCAGAAGGGGCGCGCGTGGCGCTGATGATGCCCAACGTGCTGCAATACCCGGTGGCGATGATGGCGGTGCTTCGCGCCGGCTTCACCGTGGTCAACGTCAACCCGCTTTACACGCCGCGCGAACTGGAGCACCAGCTCAAGGATTCCGGCGCGCAGGCGATCGTCATTCTCGAGAATTTCGCCAACACGCTGCAGGCGGTGATATCCAACACCTCGGTCAAGCACGTCGTGGTCGCCGCGATGGGCGACATGCTTGGCGGCCTCAAGGGGACGCTCGTCAACTTCGTCGTGCGCCGGGTGAAGAAGCTGGTGCCGGCCTGGTCGCTGCCGGGCCACGTCAAGTTCAACGCCGCCCTGAAGGCCGGCGCCGGCCTCGCCTTCAAGCCCGCCAGCGTCAGCGCCGACGACATCGCCTTCCTGCAATATACGGGCGGCACCACCGGTGTCTCGAAAGGCGCGATCCTCTTGCATTCCAATGTGCTTGCCAATGTCGCGCAGAACGCGCTCTGGCTGCAGGACGCCTATGCGGTGAAGCCGAAGCCGGCGCATCCCAATTTCATCTGCGCGCTGCCGCTCTACCATATCTTCGCGCTGACGGTGAACGCGCTGATGGGCATGCAGCAGGGCGCGCAGAACGTGCTCATCCCCAATCCGCGCGACATTCCAGGCTTCGTCAAGGAATTGGAGAAATACCCGGTCCACATTTTCCCGGGCCTCAACACGCTGTTCAACGCGCTGCTCAACAATGAGGATTTCCGCAAGCTCGACTTCAAGCCGCTGATCCTGACGCTGGGCGGCGGAATGGCAGTGCAGAAGGGTGTGGCCGAGCGCTGGAAGGCGCTGACCGGCTGTCCCGTCACCGAAGGCTACGGGCTTTCGGAAACCTCGCCGGTGGCGACCGCCAACAAGTTCAGCGGCGGCGACTTCACCGGCACGATCGGCCTGCCGCTGCCGTCGACCGAGATCGCCATCCGCGACGACGACGGCAACAATGTGCCGCTCGGCGAAGTCGGCGAGATCTGCATCCGCGGGCCGCAAGTGATGGCGGGCTACTGGAACCGGCCGGACGAGACCGCCAAGGTGATGACCAAGGACGGCTTCTTCAAGTCCGGCGACATGGGCTTCATGGACGAGCGCGGCTACACCAAGATCGTTGACCGCAAGAAGGACATGATCCTGGTCTCCGGCTTCAACGTCTATCCGAACGAGTTGGAGGAGGTCGTGGCCCAGCATCCCGGCGTGCTCGAAGTGGCGGCGATCGGCGTGCCGGACGAGCATTCCGGCGAAGTGCCGAAGCTGTTCGTGGTCCGGAAGGATCCCGCGCTGACGATCGAGACGCTGACCGCCTACTGCCGCGAAAACCTGACCGGCTACAAGCGGCCCAAATATATCGAGTTCCGCACGGAGCTGCCGAAGACGCCGGTGGGCAAGATCCTGCGGCGGGCGCTGCGCGGCTAGGCACGAGCTTGAACGATCATCCTGCCGGCGGGGAGATGGCGGCCACGCGCCCCGATCCAACGGCCTTCATCAAGGCGAACATGCGCCTTGCGCCCGTCGCCGCGCTTCCGGAAATCCAGATCTACAGCGCCCATCCTGGCAGCGGGCTGCGGCGGCTCGTCGATCCCGAGGCTGACGACGGGGACGCTGCGGCGCCAGAGCCGCAGCCGCCCTATTGGGCCTATGCCTGGGCCGGCGGCACCGTCCTTGCCCGTTACATACTCGACCGGCCGCAAGCGGTTGCGGGGCGCCGCGTGCTCGACCTCGGCGCCGGCTCGGGCCTGGTCGGCATCGCCGCGGCGAAGGCCGGAGCGCGCGCGGTGATAGCCGCGGAGATCGACCGTAACGGCATCGTGGCGCTCGGCCTCAACGCCACGGCGAACGGCGTCGCGATCACGGTGGTCGGCGAAGACATTACCGCCGGGCCGCCACCGGGGGTCGACCTGGTGCTTGCCGGCGACGTGTTCTACGCGCACGAAGTGGCCCGGCGGGTGATCCCCTTCCTCGACCGCTGCCTCGCCGCCGGCATCGAGGTGCTGGTCGGCGATCCGCGCCGCGCCGATCTGCCGCTGTCGCGGCTCAAACTGCTTGCCGAATATAAGGTACCGGACTTCGGCGATGCGAAAGGCACGGCGTCGAGGCCGAGCGGGGTCTTCTCGTTCGAGACGGTCAGATCGTTTCCTTGACCCGCGCGGCGAGGAAATCCGGCAGATCGGCAACCGAATTGAGCACGACATCGGCGATCGCCGACAGCGATTCCCGCGTGCCTGTGCCGGAGAGCACGCCGACCGCCAGCCCGCAGCCGCCGGCCCGCGCCATTTCGAGATCGTGGCGATTGTCGCCGACCATGGCGATCTCGGCCGGCTTCAGCCCGGTCAGGTCGGAGAAGGCGAGGACGGTGTCCGGTGCCGGCTTCGGCCTGGCCACCGAATCATAGCCATAGGCGGCGTCGAAAAGCTGCGCCACGCCGAGCGTCACCAGCGTCTTTTCCGCGCCGCTGGTCGAATCGTTGGTGGCGACGCCAAGCCGGTAGGATCGCCTGTGCAGGACGGCCAACGTCTCGACGATGCCCGGCAGCGCCACCGCCATGCTGGAGCCCTGCACCGAGGTGATCTCGTTGAAACGGGCCACGGCAAGCATCTGGTCCTCCTCGGAGAGGCGCGGGAACCAGAGTTCGACGACATCCATGTTGGTGCCGGAGGCGAAGATCGAATCGGGCTTGAAGCGCTTGCTGAGGAAATCGAAGCCGGCCGCCGCGAGCAGCCTGTCTGCCTTCCAGCGGTCGCCCTCGGCGGCATCCATGGCCATGAAGTCGGCAATGCCCAACCATGTCGCGTTGAAATCGACAAGCGTTCCGTCCTTGTCGAACAATATGCCTTTGATCTCCGCCAAGCCTGTCACTCCGATCCGCGCAATCGGTGAATGTGTCCCACCAGACCTGCAGTCGAGGCATCCCGCTTTGCGGCATTCTCCTTGCCTTCCACGACAGGCAGCAGGCCGGTTGCCAGTTCCTTGCCGAGTTCGACGCCCCACTGATCGAAGGAATTGATGTTGAACAGCGTGCCCTCGACGAAGACGCGATGCTCGTAGAGCGCGACCAGGCGGCCGAAGGTGCGCGGATCGAGCTTGCGGTAGAGAATGGTCACCGAGGGGCGGTCGCCAGAGAAGACCCGGTGCGGGGCGATCCTGTCGACGTCGGCCGCCTTCATGCCCTTGGCCAGCATCTGCGCGCGCGCCTCCTCCAGCGTGCGGCCCTTCATGAAGGCTTCCGACTGCGCCAGGCAGTTGGCGAGCAGGAGATCGTGGTGATGCTTCAGCTCCGGCTCGTGGCCGACAGCGGCGGCGAGGAATTCGACCGGGATGAAGTCGGTGCCCTGGTGCAGCAGCTGGAAGAAGGCGTGCTGGCCGTTGGTGCCGGGCTCGCCCCAGACCAGCGGGCCGGTCGGCGTGGTGACCGCGCCGCCGTCCAGCGTCACGCTCTTGCCGTTCGATTCCATATCAAGCTGCTGCAGATAGGCCGGCAGCCTGGAGAGCCGCTGGTCGTAAGGGATCACGGCGCGGGCCGGATATCGGCAGACGACCCGGTGCCACCAGCCGATCAGCCCCAGCAGCGCCGGCAGGTTCTTCTGCAGGGGTGCGGAGCGGAAGTGCTCGTCCATCTCGTGCGCGCCGTCGAGGACGGCGCGGAAATTACGCGGGCCGATGGCGATCATCACCGGCAGGCCGATCGCGCTCCAGACCGAATAGCGGCCGCCGACCCAGTCCCAGAAGCCGAACACGCGATCGGACGCGATGCCGAACTTCGCCACCAGGTCGAGCGCGGTCGAGACGGCGGCGAAATGCCTACCGACGGCTTCCTTGCCCAGCGCCTTCTCCACCCATCGGCGCGCCGTCTCGGCATTGGTCATCGTCTCGACCGTGGTGAAGGTCTTGGAGGCGACGATGAACAAAGTGGTTTCGGCCGACAGGTCCTTCAGCGTGTCGTGGATGTGGGCGCCGTCGATGTTGGAGACATAGTGCGCGCGCGGGCCGTCATGGTAGGGCGCCAGCGCCAGCGTCGCCATCACCGGGCCGAGGTCGGAGCCGCCAATGCCGATGTTGACGATGTCGGTGATCTTCTTTCCGGTGGCGCCGGCCGCCTTGCCGGAGCGGATGGCATCGGCGAAGGCGCCCATGGCGTCGAGAACGGCGAGAACCTCGGCCTTGGTATCCTGGCCATCGACCACGACGCCCTTGCCGGCTAGGTTGCGAAGCGCCGTGTGCAGCACGGCGCGGCCTTCGGTGATATTGATCTTCCTGCCTTCGAACATGGCGGCGCGGCGACCCGCCAGATCAGCGGCTCCGGCGAGCTTCTCCAGCATCGCCATCGTGTCGGCGTCGACCGCGCATTTCGACCAGTCAAGCAGGAGATCGCCGTCGGTGGCGGAAAACGTCGCGAAGCGTTTGGGATCAGCCGCGAAAGCTTCACGCATCGTGCCTTTGGCCGCCGCGCGATGTTCGCGCAAGGCGACGACTTGCTTGTCGAAGGTTGATTGATCCAATGCGGGCTCCTGGCGGGTTTTTGAACCTATGTTAACAGGCCGGATGTTTCCGGCGCATGTCGTCGCGACATTCTATCGAGCCGATTCCATTTCATTCAAGGGCGGCATTGCCGCACTGCATCACGCTTTGATGAGGCATGTCACCGGAGGCGATGACACCGCCCGTTTCGGCGTGAGTTTGCTTCGCGCAGGAGGCGATGAGGCTGCGCATCACGCCCTTTATCGCGCCTGTGACGACGCTGCGCGTCTCTCCTGCGACGACGCTGCGCGTTGCTCACCAACAGGTAGGCCGCGACGCTGCGACGACGCTGCGCGTCGCGCAATGGATCACTGGCATAAATCCCAGCGATCAGAAAAATTGATTGGCGCAACCCCTTGTGCCACCCCTACACTCGACTGGTCCAGCCAAGCACAAAAAGCTGGCCATCGAGGAAACCCTTCCATGCCACAGCGCAACGACACGGCCATATGGTCCGGCCTGTTCCGGATTTCGGCTGAATCCGGCCAGACCCTGCAGGCGCAGATCCGCCAGGCGATCGTCGCCGCCATTCTGGACCGGCAGATCGCCGCTTCCATGCCGCTTCCGTCCTGCCGCATCCTGGCCGAGAAACTGGGCGTCGCCCGCGGCACCGTGGTGCTCGCCTTCCAGCAACTGGTCGACCAGGGCTTTCTGGTGGCGCGCGAGCGGCGCGGCCATTTCGTCAATCCGGAAGTGCTCGCCACCCCCGCCAAGCCGCACCAGAAGGCCCCGACCAGCAGAACGAGATCGACTGGAAGGCGCGCCGGCAGATCGCCGCCAGCGACATGCCGCCGCCGGCCAAGCACGACAACTGGATCAAGTCGTCCTACCCCTTCGTCTACGGCCAGTTCGATCCGGCGCTGTTCCCGACGGCCGAATGGCGCGAATGCAACCGCATGGCGCTCGCCGTTCTGGAGATCCGCAACTGGGCATCCGACATGGTCGACCGCGACGATCCGCTCCTGATCGAGCAGATCCAGGCGCGCCTCCTGCCGCGGCGCGGCATCTTCGCCAATCCGGATGAGATCATCGTCACGCTCGGCGCCCAGAACGCGCTCTATATGCTCGCCTCGCTGCTGATGACCAAGGGGTCGAAGGTGGCGATGGAGGATCCCGGCTATCCGGATGCCCGCTCGATCTTCCGCCTTGCGGGCGCCGACATCCAGCCGGTCCCGGTCGACCAGTCCGGCATCGTGACCTGCTCGATCCCGCAGGATTCCGGCTTCGTCTTCGTCACGCCCAGCCACCATTGCCCGACCATGGTGCCGCTGTCGGCGGAACGGCGCCAAGACCTCCTGGCGCGGGCCAACCGCCACAACCAGATCATCATCGAGGATGGCTATGACAGCCAGTTACTGGACGAGGCGCCGCAGCAGGCGCTGAAGAGCCTCGACCGTTCCGGCCGCGTCATCTATGTCGGCTCGATGTCGAAGACGCTGGCTCCGGGCTTGCGGCTTGGCTACATAGTCGCCTCGGCCGGACTGATCGCCGAGCTCAGGGCGCTGCGCCGATTCATGCTCAGGCACCCGCCGGCCAACAACCAGCGGGCGGTGGCGCTGTTCCTGTCGCTCGGCCATCACGAGGCGCTGGTGCGGCGTCTGTCCAGCGCCTTCGACGAGCGGCGCAAGCGTCTGGTCCATGCGATTTCCGCTTTCCTGCCCGAGTGGCGCTCGACCGACTCGGCCGGCGGCACCTCGCTCTGGCTCGAGGGGCCGCGCGGCACCGACTCGCGGGGCCTCGCCGAGGCGGCCGCCTCGCGCAGCGTCATCATCGAGCCCGGCGACCGTTTCTTCGACCGCTCGGAAAAACCGTCGCGTTTCATGCGCTTGGGCATTTCCTCGATCGCGCTGCAGCACATCGAGCCCGGCATACGGGAGCTCGCGACGGCCGCCGGCCGCAGACCCGCCGCGGCCTGATCGGACCTGCCGAATTCAACAGAGAGCCGGCCCAAGCCGGCTCTTTCACTTTGACACGACCCTCGATCGTTTTAGCATCCTGGCATATTCGACGGGACTGGCTGGCTCATAGGCTGCACCAATGCCGGCGGCATAGTCGAGCCACAAAGGGGACGAAGCAGGGCCGATGGTGGACCAACCGCCGCGTCCCGCCTCGCAGCTAAAGGTGGAGTGCTTCCATGTCAGTGGCTCTTGAGAAGCAGGATGCGCCTTCGGACCAGCGTTCGCGGCGATCCGGCGGGCGCGAAGCGCGCCGAGCGATGCGGGCGGCACCGCTTGCCGACGACATCAGACCGGTGCGGCCGGGCCTCGAAGGCGGCAGCTATGGACCGCTCAGCGAAAGCGACCGCGAGCGCATTCACGAGGCGGTGCTGACGCTGCTGGAGACGGTCGGCTTCGCCAACGCTATACCCTCCTGCATCGAGGCGCTGACGAGGGTTGGCGCGACCTATGGCGACGACGGCCGCGTCCGCCTGCCGCGGGCACTCGTCCTCGACACGATCAAGAACGCGGCCCGGCATTTCACGCTTCACGGCCAGGACCCCAAGCACGACATGGTGATCCAGGACAAACGCGTTCACTACGGCACGGCGGGCGCGGCCGTGCATCTGGTAGACGTCGAGAAGCGCGAATACCGCGAGTCCCAATTGCAGGACATCTACGACGCCGCGCGCCTGGTCGACGGCCTCGACAACATTCATTTCTTCCAGCGCACCATGGTGCCGCGCGACATTCCCGATCCGCTCGAGATGGATTTCAACACGCTCTACGCCTGCGTGATGGGGACCGCCAAGCATGTCGGCACCTCGTTCACGGTGCGCGAGAACGTCAAGCCGGCGCTGGAGATGCTTTATGCGATCGCCGGCGGCGAGGAAAATTTCCGTGCGCGCCCCTTCGTGTCGAACTCGAACTGCTTCGTCGTGCCGCCGATGAAGTTCGCCGAGGACGCCTGCGGCGTGCTCGAGGCCTGCGTCGAAGGCGGCATTCCAATCCTGCTTCTGTCGGCCGGCCAGGCCGGCGCAACGGCGCCGGCGGCGATTGCCGGAGCGGTGGTGCAGGCAGTCGCGGAAGTGCTGATGGGCCTGGTCTACGTCAACGCCATCAAGCCCGGCCATCCGGCGATCTTCGGCACCTGGCCGTTCGTCTCCGACCTTCGGACCGGCGCCATGTCCGGCGGCTCGGCCGAGCAGGCGGTGCTGACCGCCGCCTGCGCGCAGATGGCGCAATTCTACGACCTGCCGGGCGGCTCGGCGGCCGGCATGACGGATTCGAAACTGCCCGACATCCAGTCCGGCTACGAGAAGGGCATCACCAATGTGATGGCCGGCCTCTCCGGCCTCAACCTGGTCTATGAGTCGGCCGGCATGCATGCCTCGCTGCTCGGCTTCTGCCTGGAAAGCCTGATCATCGACAACGACATGCTCGGCCACTGCCTGCGCTGCGTGCGCGGCATCGAGGTGACCGACGAGGCACTGTCGATCGACACCATCGCCGATGTCTGCCTGAAGGGCCCCGGCCACTATCTCGGCAACGAGCAGACGCTGAAGCTGATGCAGACCGAATATTTCTATCCGGCCATCGGCGACCGCTTCTCGCCCAAGGAATGGAACGAGAAGGGCCGGCCCGACATTCTGCAGAGGGCGATCGCCGAGAAGAAACGCGTGCTTGCCGAGCGCTTCCCGCGCCACGTGCCGAAAACGGTCGACGACAAATTGCGCGCCCGCTTCGGCGAGATGATCAAGCTGCCGCGCGGCGGCATGGGCGGCTAGGCTGGGTTGAGCAGCCTACTCCGCGCTTAGGCCGAAGCGCTCGACCACCTCGGCGCTGATCAGCTTGGCATGCAGCGCCATCAGCACGATCTGCGCATCGAGGCTGTCGCCGGTCTCGAGCGCTTCCTCGATGCGGCGCTCCGCGTCCAGCCTGCGCTCGCGGCCGTTGGCCTGTTCGAACGTCTCGGGACTGGCAACGCAATAGCCGAACAGTTGCGCGAGCGACGCGTAGGCCTGCGCCGGCGGCTCGTCTGGCCAGTGATCCTTCATCAGATTGACGATGGTGAGCTTGACCCCCTCCGGCACAAGGGCGGGATGGAGGTCGGCGCCGCGCAAGGCGGCATCGAGCATCCTCAGATCGCCCGAGCGGCCGAACATGCCGAGGAAGCCTAGGGAAGAGCGCCGTTTCGTCATGGATGGTCCTGTCCGTTTGCCAGCATATGGCATCTCGCGCGCCGTTTTGCACAAGAGGACGTATTGCCCAGAGGAGCCAGGCGCCTATCTGGCGGGGCAATGGCCACAATCTGATCTGGTTTCGCGGTGGCCACAGAGGACCAGAACAAATTCTGCGAGGAGCGCCATGAAGAAGATCTATCACGGCAGTTGCCATTGCGGCGCGGTGCACTTCGAGGCCGATCTCGACCTCGCCGAGGGCATCCGCAAATGCAATTGCAGCTTCTGCTGGAAACTGGGCTACCGCAAATCCTTCACCGCCTACCAGGCGCTCAGGGTGACGGAAGGCGGTGACCGGATGCGGGACTACAAGGCAAGCCCGTCCAACTGGCCGGAAGGCGATATCAACCACTATATGTGCCCGAACTGCGGCGCGAATGTCTTCTCGCGCGGCTATCTCGATTTCATGGGCGGGAATTTCTGGGCTGTGAACGTCGCCTGCCTGGACGACGTCAGCGAGGAGGAACTCGCTTCCGCACCGATCATCTACGAGGACGGTAAACGCAACAGGCAGGACCAGGCGCCGGAGATCACCAGTTACCTGTAAGCGCAGCCGGACAGCAGCCCTAGGTCAGCAAAAACGGCGGCTTGATCCACGATCAAGCCGCCGTTCGCGCGAGCGAGGTTGCCGGCGCTCAGTGGTTGTCGCGGGGCACACCCCTGGTGTGCGCGACATCCTGGTACTTCACTGCCGGCTTCAGCACCATGCCGGCGTCAAACTGGTCGACGATGCCGCGCTGGATCTCCTGCCACGGCGTCTGGTGCTGGGGATAGTGGAAGCCGCCATTGCCCTGCAGTGCTGCGCGCCGCCTGGCGATCTCCTCGTCGCTGACAAGGATGTTGGCCGACCCCTTCTTCAGGTCGATGCGGACGCGGTCGCCGCTCTTGAGCAGCGCCAAGCCGCCGCCTATCGCCGCCTCCGGCGAAGCGTTGAGGATCGAGGGCGAGCCCGACGTGCCCGACTGGCGGCCGTCGCCGATGCAGGCCAGCGAATGGATGCCCTTCTTGATGAGGTAGGCCGGCGGCTGCATGTTGACCACCTCGGCGCCGCCCGGATAGCCGACCGGCCCGGCGCCGCGCATGAACAGGATGGTGTGCTCGTCGATGCCTTGCGCCGGATCGTCGATGCGGGCGTGGTAGTCTTCCGGCCCGTCGAAGACCATGGCGTTGCCTTCGAACGCCTCGGGATCGTGCGGATTGGACAGGTAGCGCTGGCGGAATTCCGGCGAGATGCCGCTGGTCTTCATGATCGCCGAATCGAACAGATTGCCCTTGAGGTTGATGAAGCCGGCATTGGCCTTCAGCGGCTTGTCGACGCTGTGGATGACTTCCAGGTTTTCGTTGGCGGCATCGCGGCAATTGTCGCCGATCGACTTGCCGTTGGCGGTGACCGCGTCGGGATGCGGCAAAAGCCCGCCCTTCAGCAGTTCAGCGACGACCGCCGGAACGCCGCCGGCGTGATGATAGTCCTCGCCGAGGTATTCGCCCGTCGGCTGCAGATTGACGATGAGCGGCACATTGAGGCCGACCTTCTGCCAGTCGTCATTGTCGAGCGGCACGCCGAGATGGCGGGCGATGGCGTTGAGGTGGATCGGCGCGTTGGTCGAGCCGCCGATGGCCGAGTTGACGACGATGGCGTTCTCGAACGCCTGGCGCGTCATGATGTCGGACGGTTTCAGGTCCTCATGCACCATGTCGACGATGCGCTTGCCGGTCTCATAGGCGATCTGGCCGCGCTCGCGATAGGGCGCGGGGATGGCGGCCGAGCCCGGCAGCTGCATGCCAAGCGCCTCGGCCAGCGAGTTCATGGTGGTGGCGGTGCCCATGGTGTTGCAGTAGCCGGTCGACGGCGCCGAGGAGGCGACGATGTCCATGAACTCGTCATAGTTGATCTCGCCGGCCGACAGCCGCTGGCGCGACTCCCAGACGATGGTGCCGGAGCCGGTGCGCTTGCCCTTGTGCCAGCCATTCAGCATCGGGCCGACCGACAGCGCGATCGCCGGGATGTTGACGGTGGCGGCGGCCATCAGCAGCGCCGGCGTTGTCTTGTCGCAGCCGATGGTCAGCACGACGCCGTCAAGCGGATAGCCGTAGAGCACCTCGACAAGGCCGAGATAGGCAAGGTTGCGGTCGAGCGCGGCGGTCGGGCGCTTGCCGGTCTCCTGGATCGGATGGCATGGGAACTCGAAGGGGATGCCGCCCATCGAGACGATGCCCTCGCGCACGCGCTTGGCAAGCTCGAGATGATGCCGGTTGCAGGGTGACAGATCCGAGCCGGTCTGGGCGATGCCGATCAGCGGCTTGCCCGACATGAGTTCGGCGCGCGTCAGCCCGTAGTTCAGGTAGCGCTCGAGATAGAGGGCGGTCATGCCCGGATTGTCGGGATTGTCGAACCACTCCTGCGAGCGAAATTTTTTCTTCTTGGTGGGGGCGCCGGCCATCGTGGTCTCCGTATTTGTATGACAAATCGATATGACAATGCGCGGATGCAGGCAAGGGGCACGCGCCATCCGAACCCGCACTTTGGTGCGATAGACATAAGTCTGCCCCTGCGCTAGGGCTTCCGGGCAGTCTTTCCGGGAGGTTCTTGATGGCTTTGGTGATCGAAGGCGAGGAACGGATTGCCGCACCCCTGCAAAAAGTATGGGAAGCGCTGAACGACCCGGACATTCTGAGGGGCAGCATCCCCGGCTGCCAAAGCCTGGAAAAGAAATCCGACACCGAAATGGCGGCAACCGTCGTGCTGAAGATCGGGCCGATCAAGGCGACATTCAACGGCGAGGTCGTGCTCAAGAACCTCAAGCCTCCGCATTCCTACACCATCCAGGGCGAAGGCAAGGGCGGCATTGCCGGCTTCGCCAAGGGCGGCGCCGACGTGACGCTGACCGCCGACAGCGCCGACACGACGGTGCTCAAATACGCGGCCAAGGCCGATGTCGGCGGCAAGATCGCCCAGCTCGGCAGCCGCCTGATCGAATCGACGTCGAAGAAGCTCGCCGGGCAGTTCTTCTCGACGTTCGGCGAGAAGGTCGGCGGCTGACCCTCGCGCCGAGGGATCACTCGAACACGATCGAGGGCACCGCGGCTTCCGCCGCGCCACGCTCCTCGTTGACCCTGTCCCAGACCTTTGCCGCAATGTCGCGGTAGATCTTCGCCTCGGCGCCTTCCGGCTTCGAGACCACCACCGGCGCGCCGGCATCCGAGCTTTCGCGAATGCCCATTTCCAGCGGCACCTCGCCGAGGAAGGTGACGCTCAGCCGCTCGGCCTCGCGCCGCGCCCCGCCATGGCCGAAGATGTCGTAGCGCTTGCCGGTGTCGGGGGCGAGGAAGTAGCTCATGTTCTCGACGATGCCGAGCAGCGGCACGTTGACCTTCCTGAACATGTTGAGACCCTTGCGGGCGTCGATCAAAGCGAGGTCCTGCGGCGTCGAGACGATGACGGCGCCGGCGAGCGGCACCTGCTGCGCCATGGTGAGCTGGGCGTCGCCGGTACCGGGCGGCATGTCGACGACCAGCACGTCAAGCGGGCCCCATTCGACCTCGCGCAGCATCTGCGTCAGCGCCGACATCACCATCGGGCCGCGCCAGATCATGGGCGTCTCCTCATCGACGAGGAAGCCCATCGACATCACCTTCAGGCCGTAATTCTGCATCGGCTTCAGGATCTTGCCGTCGACGGTCTGCGGCCGGCCATGGATGTTGAGCAGCCTCGGCATGGACGGCCCATAAATATCGGCATCGAGAACGCCGACCTTCAGGCCGTTGGCGGCAAGCCCAAGCGCCAGGTTGACCGCGGTCGTCGACTTGCCGACGCCGCCCTTGCCGGAGGCCACCGCGATGATCGCCTCGATGCCGGGCACGCCGCGCTTGCCGTGGCTGTGCGATGCCGGCACCTGCGGCACGGGGCGCTGCGGCGCGGCAGCCGGCGCCGGCCTCGGCGCGGGGCGCGGCGGCACCGGCGCTTCCATGCCGCCGCCCTTCCTCTCCGCCGTCAGCGCCACGACGGCGCCGGCGACGCCCGGAATGCCCTTGACCACGCGCTCGGCGGCGGCGCGCAGCGGCTCCATCTCCTGGGCGCGGGCGGCGGGCACGGTGATCGAGAAGAACACCTTCGAATCGGCAATAAAAATCTCCGAGACCAGGCCGAGGTCGACGATGTTGCCGGTGAAATCCGGCCCGTTGACCGTTTTCAGGCGCTCGATGACGGTTTCCTTGGTGACGGCCATGGTGTTTCCTCGGGGTTTTGGCGATGCAGATAGTGCAGTTTCCGGCAAGAACCAAGCCGTGGAGCAAAGGCTTGCGCGCGTGCCACGGAAAACGACCGATGGAGTCGGGTTTGCCCGACGCTGTTTTTGACCGATCCTCACTGCTTGCCCATGGCCGATCGATCAACGGGCCCTATCTCGGATGCCATGAGCGGCGACACAACAAATCCGGGAAGGAGACTGTCATGCTCGCAAACAGCAATGCCGCGGCCAATCTGGCGGTGAAAGATTTGACGAGAGCCAAGACCTTCTATGAGGGAACGCTTGGTCTCAAGCAGGTGGACGACATGGCTGGCGAACTGGTCGTCTACAAAAGCGGCGACACGGTCATCAACGTCTATCATTCGGAATTCGCCGGAACCAACAAGGCAACGGCTGTGACCTGGAGCGTTGGCGATGAGATCGATCCCGTCGTCAAGTCGCTGAAATCGAAGGGCGTCGCCTTCGAGCACTATGAGATGCCCGGCCTGTCGCTGGAGGGCGACATCCATGTCGGCGACGGCATGAAGGTCGCCTGGTTCAAGGATCCGGACGGCAACATCTTGTGCCTCGCGGGCGAGTAAGGGTCCGAGGCGCGATCCAGTTCGTGGTGCCGCGGCAGCGTCGTCTGGCGCAACCGCTTTGCTACGGATAGCCTGCGCCGATGATCGACAAGCTGGAATTCTTCATCGCGCTCGCCAGGGAGGAGCATTTCGGCCGGGCGGCGGAAGTGTGCGGCGTCACCCAGCCGACGCTCTCGGCGGGGATCAAGCAGCTTGAGGAGCAGCTCGGCGTCATGCTGGTGCTGCGCGGCTCGCGCTTCCAGGGCCTGACCCCGGAAGGCAGGCAGGTGCTGGTTTGGGCGCGCCGCATCGTCGGCGACAGCCGCACCATGCGCGAGGAGATGCGGGCGGCCCGCCACGGCCTGTCCGGCCGCATCCGCATAGCGGCGGTTCCGACGGCGCTGGCCATGGTGGCGCGGCTGACGACGCCATTTCGCGAAAAGCATCCCGGCGTCACCTTCTCGATCTTGTCGCGCACCTCGATCGAGGTGCTGACGCTGCTCGGCAATTTCGACGTCGATGCCGGCATCACCTATCTCGACAACGAGCCGCTCGGACGCGTGGTGAGCGTGCCGCTCTATGACGAGCGCTATCAGCTGATCACCGCGGTCGGAAATCCCTTTTCCGACCGCGACAAAGTGACGTGGGCGGAGATCAGCCAGTTGCCGCTTTGCCTGCTGACGCCCGACATGCAGAACCGCCGCATCATCGACCAGCATCTGGCCGAGGCCGGGGTGCAGGTGCGGCCGACGCTGGAATCGAATTCGATGATCGTGCTGTTTTCGCACATCCGGACCGGCAAATGGTCGTCGATCATGCCGCTCAACCTCGCGGAAACATTCGGCTTTTCCGAGCCGATCCGGGCCATTCCGATCGTCGAGCCGGACGCCAGCCACACAGTCGGCCTGGTGGCGGCACCTGGCGAGCCGCACACGCCTTTGGTGCAGGCGCTGCTGGACGAGGCGATGACGCTGGCGGACGATTTCCGCGCCCATCGCTAGGATAGACAGTGCAGGTCGAGCGCGCTTGATAGAAATTTTCTATCGAGCAACGGGACAGCTTTATTGATTTCGGAGGTTTCCTCTGATTTCGTAAGGACTTAGCGATATTGCGCCGAGTGCGTGTCGTTGTCCCAAAACCGCTCTATATCTTGGGCGACACACATCCGGTCGCCACGACCAGGGAGGGCGCTGCATGCCAATGCAGCCTGCAAGTACCGACATCGCGTCGCGCACCGCGGCGATCATCGAGGAATTGAAGGACCTCGAAGGTCCGCTGCTGCCGATCCTGCACGAGATCCAGGAAGAATTCGGCCATGTGCCGCAGGCAGCGCTGCCGGTCATCGCCGACGGGCTGAACCTGTCCAGGGCCGAAGTGCACGGCGTCGTCACCTTCTACCATGATTTCCGCGCCCGCCCTGCCGGCCGGCATGTGCTCAAGCTCTGTCAGGCGGAAGCCTGCCAGTCGATGGGGTCGGATGCGGTCGCCGCCAAGGTCAAGCAGTTGCTCGGCATCGGTTTCCACGAGACCACCCGCGACGGATCGGTTACACTGGAGCCGGTCTATTGCCTCGGGCTTTGCGCCTGTTCGCCGTCGGCGATGCTGGACGGCCAGGTGATCGGGCGGCTCGATGACGAGAAGATCGAAGAGATCGTCGCGGAGGTACGCTCATGATCCCGCGCATCTATATCCCCGGAGATTCCGGCGCGCTGGCGCTCGGCGCCGAAAAGGTCGCCAAGGCGATCGAGAAGGAATTGGCCGAGCGCGGCGTCGAGGCCAAGATCGTGCGCAACGGCTCGCGCGGCGCCTATTTCCTGGAGCCGATGGTCGAGGTTGCGACGGCCGAGGGCCGCGTCGCCTACGGGCCGGTCAAGCCTTCCGACGTCAAGAGCCTGTTCGATAGCGGCTTCCTCAAGGGCGCGCCCCACAAGCGCTGGCTGGGCGCGCCGGACAAGATCCCCTTCCTCGCCAAGCAGACGCGGCTGACCTTCGCGCGCTGCGGCGTCATCGATCCGCTCTCGCTCGACAATTACAAGGCGCATGGCGGGCTGAAGGGCCTGCACAACGCCGTCGCCATGGCGCCCGCGGACATCGTCAAGCAGGTCACCGAATCCGGGCTGCGCGGCCGCGGCGGCGCCGGCTTCCCGACCGGCATCAAGTGGAAGACGGTGCTCGATACCGCTTCGGACCGCAAATACATCGTCTGCAACGCCGACGAGGGCGACAGCGCCACCTTCGCCGACCGCATGATCATGGAGGGCGATCCCTTCGTGCTGATCGAGGGCATGGCGATCGCCGGCATCGCCACCGGCGCGACCAGGGGCTTCGTCTACATCCGCTCGGAATATCCGCATGCGGTGGCGACGATGAACAAGGCTGTCGAGATTGCCCGCAAGCACGGCATGCTCGGCGTCAATGTGCTGGGCTCGCCCAACGCCTTCGACATGGAAATCCGCGTCGGCGCCGGCGCCTATGTCTGCGGCGAGGAGACCTCGCTTCTGAACAGCCTGGAAGGCAAGCGCGGCGTGGTGCGCGCCAAGCCGCCGCTGCCGGCAATCCAGGGCCTGTTCGGCAAGCCGACAGTGATCAACAACGTGATCAGCCTAGCCTCGGTGCCGATCATCATGGACAAGGGTGCCGCCTTCTACAAGGATTTCGGCATGGGCCGCTCGCGCGGCACGATCCCGATCCAGATTGCCGGCAACGTCAAGCATGGCGGCCTGTTCGAGACGGCCTTCGGCCTGACGCTGGGCGAGATCGTCGACGAGATCGGCGGCGGCACGGCTTCCGGGCGTCCGGTGAAGGCGGTGCAGGTCGGCGGTCCGCTCGGCGCCTATTTCCCGCGCGCGCTGTTCGACACGCCGTTCGACTATGAGGCCTTCGCCGCCAAGGACGGGCTGATCGGCCATGCCGGCCTCACCGTGTTCGACGACACCGCCGACATGCTGAAGCAGGCGCGATTCGCCATGGAGTTCTGCGCCATCGAGAGCTGCGGCAAGTGCACGCCCTGCCGCATCGGATCGACGCGCGGAGTGGAGGTTCTCGACAAGGTCGCCTCCGGCATCGAGGCGGAGAAGAACCTCGCACTGGTCACCGACCTCTGCAACACGATGAAGTTCGGATCGCTGTGCGCGCTGGGCGGCTTCACGCCCTACCCGGTGATGAGCTCGATCACGCATTTCCCCGAGGATTTCAAGCCGGCGCCTACGCGCGTGGCGGCTGAATAGGAGCTGGCAGATGAACATCAAGGCCGACTTCCCATCGCTCATCGAAGAGATCGACTACGGGACCCCGGAATCGAAGGCTGAGAAGCGGATCACGCTGACCGTCGACGGCCGCAGCATCAGCGTGCCGGAAGGCACCTCGATCATGCGCGCGGCGATGGAAGGCGGGGTCGAGATCCCAAAACTCTGCGCCACCGACATGCTGGACACTTTTGGCTCTTGCCGCGTCTGCCTGGTCGAGATCGAAGGGCGCGGCGGCACCCCAGCCTCCTGCACGACGCCGGTCGGCGAAGGCATGGTGGTGCGCACGCAATCCGAGCGGCTCGACGCCATCCGCCGCGGTGTCATGGAGCTCTACGTCTCCGACCATCCGACCGGCTGGAACGAGCAGGCCGGCACCGGTGCCAGCGAATTCGACGCGGTGGCGAAGTCGGTCGGCCTGACCGAGAACCGCTACGGCATCGAGGGCCGCAATCACGTCAAGCAGGAAGACGGCGTCGCGCCCGGGCATGGCTCGCTGGCCGTCGACTACATCGCCCGCGACGAGTCCAATCCGTATTTCACCTATGATCCGGCACAGTGCATCGTCTGCTCACGCTGCGTGCGTGCCTGCGAGGAAGTGCAAGGCACCTTCGCGCTGACCATCGA
The DNA here is from genome assembly GCF_003952505.1 of Mesorhizobium sp. M4B.F.Ca.ET.058.02.1.1. Taxonomy (NCBI): domain Bacteria; kingdom Pseudomonadati; phylum Pseudomonadota; class Alphaproteobacteria; order Hyphomicrobiales; family Phyllobacteriaceae; genus Mesorhizobium; species Mesorhizobium sp. M4B.F.Ca.ET.058.02.1.1. The sequence goes on from NZ_CP034450.1 coordinate 3,456,308, forward strand.
GGGCCGCGGCTTTGAATCACGCATGGTCGCCGGCATGCATGAGGATTTCATCACCTCCGAATGCGTCTCCTGCGGCGCCTGCGTGCAGGCCTGTCCGACCGACGCGCTGCGCGAGAAAACGGTGCTCGAGAAGGGAATGCCGGAGCGCTCGGCCGTCACCACTTGCGCCTATTGCGGCGTCGGTTGCTCGTTCAAGGCCGAGGTGAAGGGCGACGAGGTGATCCGCATGCTGCCCTACAAGGATGGCAAGGCGAACCACGGACACTCCTGCGTGAAGGGCCGTTTCGCCTATGGCTACGCCACCCACAAGGACCGCATCCTGTCGCCGATGATCCGCGAAAAGATCTCGGATCCCTGGCGCGAGGTGAGCTGGGAAGAGGCGATCGCCCATACGGCCAAGGAATTCCGCCGTATCCAGTACCAGTACGGACGCACAGCGATCGGCGGCATCACTTCCTCGCGCTGCACCAACGAAGAGACCTACCTCGTCCAAAAACTGGTGCGCCAGGGCTTCCGCAACAACAATGTCGACACCTGCGCCCGCGTCTGCCATTCGCCGACCGGCTACGGGCTCGGCCAGACCTACGGCACCTCGGCCGGCACGCAGGATTTCGACTCGGTCGAATTCACCGACGTCGCCGTCATCATCGGGGCCAATCCGGTTTCCGCCCATCCGGTGTTCGCCTCGCGGCTGAAGAAGCGGCTGCGCCAGGGCGCCAAGCTGATCGTGCTCGATCCGCGCCGCACCGAGATGGTCAAGTCGGCGCATATCGAAGCGGACTATCACCTGCCGCTGAAGCCCGGCACCAACGTTGCCGTGCTGACGGCGCTGGCGCATGTGATCGTCACCGAGGGCCTGTTCGACGAAGCCTTCATCCGCGAGCGCTGCGACTGGGCGGAGTTCCAGGACTGGGCGTCCTTCGTCGCCCTGCCCGAAAACAGCCCCGAGACTGTCGGCAAACTGTCCGGCGTCGACCCTGAGCTGATCCGGGGTGCTGCGCGCCTCTATGCCAAGGGCGGCAACGGCGCGATCTACTACGGCCTCGGCGTCACCGAACACAGCCAGGGATCGACCACAGTGATGGCGATCGCCAACCTCGCCATGGCCACCGGCAATATCGGCCGGCCGGGCGTCGGCGTGAACCCGCTGCGCGGCCAGAACAACGTGCAGGGCTCCTGCGACATGGGTTCTTTCCCGCACGAGCTGCCCGGCTATCGCCACATCTCCGGCGAAGCGGTGCGCGACATCTACGAGAGCCTGTGGGGCGTGAAGCTGGACGACGAGCCGGGTCTGCGCATCCCCAACATGCTGGACGCCGCCGTCGACGGCTCCTTCAAGGGCATCTACATCCAGGGCGAGGACATCCTGCAGTCCGATCCCGACACCAAGCATGTCGCAGCCGGGCTCGCCGCGATGGAATGCGTCGTCGTGCACGATCTCTTCCTCAACGAGACGGCGAACTACGCGCATGTCTTCCTGCCGGGCTCGACCTTCCTCGAGAAGGACGGCACCTTCACCAACGCCGAGCGCCGCATCAACATGGTGCGCAAGGTTCTGGAGCCGAAGGCGCGCTATGCCGACTGGGAAGCGACGCAGGAGCTCGCCCGCGCGATCGGGCTCGACTGGAACTACCAGCATCCTTCCGAGATCATGGACGAGATCGCCAAGACGACGCCGAGCTTCGCCAACGTCTCCTTTGAGTTGCTCGACCGTGTCGGCTCGGTGCAGTGGCCCTGCAACGACAAGGCGCCGCTCGGCACGCCGATCATGCATGTCGACGGCTTCGTGCGCGGCAAGGGCAAGTTCATCCGCACCGAATATGTGGCGACGGACGAACGGACCGGGCCGCGCTACCCGCTGCTGCTCACCACCGGCCGGATTCTCTCGCAGTACAATGTCGGCGCGCAGACCAGGCGCACCGACAACGTGATGTGGCATGCCGAGGACCGGCTGGAGATCCATCCGCACGACGCAGAGAACCGCGGCATTCGCGAAGGCGACTGGGTGCGGCTGACGAGCCGTTCCGGCGAAACCACGCTGCGCGCGCTGATCACCGACCGCGTCTCGCCGGGCGTCGTCTACACGACCTTCCACCATCCGGACACCCAGGCCAACGTGATCACGACCGACTTCTCGGACTGGGCGACCAACTGTCCGGAATACAAGGTCACCGCCGTGCAGGTGGCGCCGTCCAATGGGCCGACTGACTGGCAGAAGGACTATAACGAGCAGGCCCGCCAGAGCCGGCGCGTCCTTCCGCTGGAAGCGGCGGAGTAGTCTTCGCCGGAGCTTTTATCGGCCCCGTCATTCCAGCCCTCTCCATTAAGAAGAGGATTTCGATCACTACTACGGGAGGAGTTTTTGGTGACCAGCAAAGAAGCTCACAACAAACTCCTCGAACTGTGCAGCCGGCAAAGCAACGAACTCAACGACTACCTTATTGAAATTCAAAGCCAAGTAACAAGTGCCGAATTTTCGAGCCTCCGCCTTATGGTTGGATTAATATTAGGCAATGGCTTTATGCCGGCGTTTGAAGAAATTGGGCAGAAGTTCCCGGAGTTGAAGTCTGGTTGGATGAGATAGTGACAAGCCGACCCGCTATAACCCAAATCTCTCGTCTCGCGCGTCGCGCCGGCGGCACTGCGGCTGCGAACCGGATGGTGCCGGAGGAGACACCGGTGGCATTCTCCTATGCCGGCACCACGCATGCGGTGATGATGGCGAGCCCCGCCGATTTCGAGGATTTCGCGCTCGGCTTCTCGCTGACCGAGGGCATCGTTGCCGACCCGGCAGAGATCGAGGCGATCGAGGTCGAGGATCTCGGCGCCGGCATCGACATCCAGATCCGGCTGAAGGACAAGGCCAACACGCGCTTCCAGGCGCGGCGTCGCAGGCTTGCCGGACCGGTCGGCTGCGGCTTGTGCGGCATCGAATCGATCGAGGAAGCGATGCGCTCGGTCGACGCGGTCGGTTCGTCGAAGCTTACGCTTGAGGCCGAGGACATCACCCGCTCGGTCAAGCGCCTGTCGAAGGTGCAGCCGTTGCATACCGAGACCGGCGCGGTGCACGCCGCCGGCTTCTACGTGCCGGGCAAGGGCATCGTCATGGCGCGCGAGGATGTCGGCCGTCACAACGCACTGGACAAGCTGGCCGGCGCGCTGGCCAGGGCCGGCATCGACGGTTCGACGGGCGCCGTCGTCGTGACCTCGCGGGTCTCGGTGGAGATGGTGCAGAAGACGGCGGCAATCGGTGCGGCCATCATCATCGCCGTTTCGGCGCCGACGGCACTTGCCATCCGCACGGCCGAGGCCGCCGGCATGACGTTGGTGGCGCTGGTGCGCGGCGAAGATTTCGATATTTTCACCCACCCAGACCGGGTGGTTTCCGGAGTTGCCAAGCATGTCGCATGACGAAGATCACATCACCAGCACCAGGGAAAAGCTGGTGCGCATGGCCAACCAGATCGCAACCTTCTTCGATTCCAAGCCGCGCGAGGAAGGCATCACCGGCGTCGCCGAGCACATCAACAAGTTCTGGGAACCGAGGATGCGGCGGCAGCTGTTCGAGATGCTCGACAACGGCACCGAGACGTTCAACGAGCTAGTGGTGGCCGCCTCGGCAAAGATCAAGCGGCCCAAGACGTCCGAACAGGCCGACACGAGCATCGGTTACACCGGGCCTGCGCAAGGCGAGAACGGTGCCTTGCACAAGTAACGCGGCCGTCGCTCCCGTTCACCATAGGCCTTATATTTTAGCTCTCTAAAGTTTGTCTGCCGCGGACGGCATAGCTCTGCTATGGTCGACGACAAGAAATCGTCTGGCCGGCGGGGTGTTGCGTGAGGCCGATCGAGACCCGGTACGCCCGTAGCGGCGATGTGCGGATCGCCTATCAGGTGGTCGGCCAGGGCTCGTTCGATCTCGTCTTCGTGCCGGGCTTCATCTCCAACCTCGACCTGCAGTGGGAGGATGAGGGCTACAGCCGTCTGCTGAAAAGACTTTCGGCCTTCTCGCGGCTGATCCTGTTCGACAAGCGCGGCACCGGCCTCTCCGACCGCGTCGACAGCCGCCACCTGCCCAGCCTGGAAACCCGCATGGACGACGTGCGCGCGGTGATGGATGCCGCCGGCAGCGGCCGCGCGGCGATCCTCGGCGCCTCGGAAGGAGCGCCGATGGCGATGCTGTTCGCGGCCACCTATCCTGAGCGGACACGGTCGCTGGTGCTTTATGGCGGCTATGCGAATTTCCACAGATGGGTGATGCCGCCAGAGCGTCTCGAGGCCTTCATCGCGACGACGGAAACGGCGTGGGGGACCGGCGCCACGCTGCCCAATTTCGCGCCGGGCCGGGTCGACGACCCGCATTTTTCGCAATGGTGGGCGCGGTTCGAGCGGCTGTCGGCGAGCCCGACGGCGGCCGCAGCGCTGGCGCGCATGAATGCCGGCGTCGACGTGCGCGGCATCCTCAGCACGATCAGCGCGCCGACGCTCCTGATCCATCGCCGCAACGATGTGCGGGTCGACCCCGACGCGAGTCGCTTCCTTGCCCGCAAGATCCCCGGCGCTCGGCTGGTTGAGATCGCCGGGCGCGACCATCCGGTGTGGACCGGCGACGTCGACCGCGTGGCCGACCTGATCGAGGAGTTTCTGACCGGGGAACCGGCGGTGGCCGACACCGAGCGCGTGCTCGCCGCACTGCTGGTGACGCGCATCTACGACACAGCCAAGCTCGGCGACCGCATGTGGAGCGAGCGCAGCCAGCGCTTCCAGGAAACCTGGCGGCTGCTGGTCGGCCGCCATGGCGGGCGCACCGCCGGCACGCATGGCGAGTTGATGGTCTCGCGCTTCGACGGGCCGGCGCGCGCCGTGCGCTGCGCGGCGGCGCTGCGCGAGGCGGCGCAGCAGATCGGCGTGGCGAGCGCGCAAGGGGCGCATGTCGGCGAGATCGAGCTGCGCGGCCAGCCGGTCGGGCTGACGGCGCGCGTGACCATGCAGCTCGCCAGCCATGCCGGGCGCGGCGACATCCTTGCCTCGCGGCTGGTTGCCGATCTCACCGTGGGCTCGGGCCTGCATTTCACTGAGGCCGGCCGCATCAGCCTCGACGAGCTGGACGAGCCGCTGCCGGTGGTGCAGGCGACCTCGGAACAGCATCTGGAACCGGCCTGCCGGCCGAAGGCCAGGCCAGCGGAGCCGGCGACGCTGACGGCGCGGGAAAGCGAGGTGGTGAACCTGATCGCCGACGGCAAAAGCAACGCCGCGATCGCCGCAGAGCTCAGCCTCAGCGAACACACGGTCAAGCGTCACGTCGCCAACATCCTGCTCAAGCTCGACCTGCCGTCGCGGGCGGCGGCGGCGGCGTTTTCGGCCAGGCACACTGGCCCGGACGGGCCATGAGAGCCATGGCGCTTTTGGGCGAAGCGGCTCGGCGCGGCAGAGCGCTAGGATTTTCTCCATGCAGGACAGGCGGATTTCGCCGCGAAGCACCTGCCAATGGAAGATGAGATGGAGAAGTCGAACCGGACATTCAAATCGCTGGTGATCGCGGCAGGCATCGGCGCGGTCTTCACTCTTGCTCCCGCCAAAGCCGAAGACGCCTCGGCCACCGCTGCCTACAAGGACATCCAGGCGACGCTCGGTTCAGTGCCCGACATGTTCAAGACGCTGCCCGATGTGGCGGTTGCCGGCGCCTGGGCCGAGATCAAGGGCGTGCAGCTCAATCCCAACACCGCGCTCGACGGCAAGACCAAGGAACTGATGGGCCTTGCGGTGGCCTCGCAGATTCCGTGCCAGTACTTGATCTACTTCCACACCGAGGCGGCCAAGCTCAACGGCGCGACCGACGAGGAGATCAAGGAGGCGATCGCGATGGCGGCCATCGTGCGCCACTGGTCGACGATCCTCAACGGCAGCCAGGTCGATCTCGCCTCCTTCAAGAAGCAGACCGACGACCTGTTCGCCGCCGTCAAGGCGAAGTCGCAATGAGGAAATGCGCCTGCCCGGCGCTGGTGCCGGGCAGCGCTCCGATCAATCGAACGTCCCGCCTGACGGCGGGCCATGGAGGAGAAAATGCTGACCAAAACTCAACTGGTGGACGGCGCTGCGATCAAGAAGGCAATCGAAGGCCGCGACGGCAAGCTGCTGGCGAGCTTCTACACCGACGACGCGCTGGTGCGGGTGATCGACCGCAACAATCCGCCGAGCAAGCCGCGCGAAATCCGCGGCCGCGCGGCGATCACCACCTTCTGGGACGACATCTGCAGCCGGGCGATGACCCATAAGGTCGACACCACCATCGCCGATGGCGCCAACCTCGCCTTCACCCAGGCCTGCGCCTATCCGGACGGCACCAAGGTGTTCTGCGCGGCGATGCTGGAGCTGAAGAACGGCCGGATCGCGAGGCAGACCGTCGTGCAGGCCTGGGACGAGTAGGTGAACTGCGGATAATTCAACAGCGGAGCCTGTCCATCCCGATCGAAGCGGGAGGGGCTCCATTCCAGTGTCGGAGCATGATCCTTTCCGAACCCGATCATGCTCGGGCCGCAACCTCGGAGGAGAACGACGATGTTCAGCGCCAGATGGCAGATCGACGCCAAGTTCGGTCACAAGCAGACCGTGCTCGACATGATGCGGCAATGGGAGCGCGAGGTCGGATCGCAGGTCGGCATCGCCGATTTGAAGTTCCAGATCATGACCGGATCGATCGGTGCGCATGAATCGCGGATCGAGTCGCACCACGAGGTCGAAAGCCTGGCCCAGCTGGAGGCATTCTTCGCCAAGCTCGGCAAGATCGAGGCGCATGCCAAATGGGGCAAGGCGATGGAGCCCTTTGTCGTATCGGGCACCAATGTCTGGCAGATCTTCCGGATCGTCGAGTAGCCGCGCTGGCCCCCAATTAGATGCCTGTCGCCCAGAGCCGCTCACGGTTTTTGGGCGACAGGCGTCGGTTAGCTCTTGCGGCCGAAACTCGTGCGCTGACCCGAAAGACGTGCTTCCCGCGCCAGCCCTGCGGCCGCCTGGCGGCCTGCCGGGCCCTGATTGTTCAAGGTAGCCTGTTTGGCCAATGCCGCAGCGATCATGGCGTCCGCCTGGCGCGCGCGCTCGGAGGCGTTGTCTCCCGGCAAGCCTGCGGCCGCCACATTCGCGGACGACGGACGCGGGCGCCTGAACGCGAGGAACAAGAGCAGGGCGCCGAGCGCCGCCGCACCAACGGCCAGCATGACACGCGTGCCGGTCATGCCGGCCCGTTCGACCTGGGTCGCCTTCGCCGGATTCTGAACAACCACGAGCTTGTCGCCTACCTGCGGCTCACGCCCCCCGCTCTTGTTCAAGTCCATGGTCGCCTCGACGGCGTCCGCGCCGGCGCCGACGCGCAAGGTGCCGGTGAATTTCTGTTTCACCGTCCATTCCTTGTCGGCATGGACCGACTTGAATGCTTCAACCAATTCGCATGGGATCGAGGCCCTGCTGACCGTCTTGTAGACGATCCTGTGCTGGGTCGATTCCATCAGGCATTCGACCGTGACCGCCGTGATCTCGGCCGGCACTTGCGGCCAGCCGCTCTTGGCGATGATGTCCCTGGCACAGAAGAAGGCAACCAGCAGGCAGAAGCCGCCGATCATTGTCAGCTTGATCTTCGAGACGGTCATGCGCGAACCCCCCGCTGTGCGGTTTCCCGCTGGCAAAGCTGCTCGCACAGGTTGAATATTCAGTAAATCTGCCGTCTGTCGCCATGTGGCGACAGTGCAACAGGATTAACAGACAGCAACCGGTGAGGTGAATACTTTAAGGATGGCGGAAAGCCCCTCCATCCTTACTTCCGAACGCTTCTGAGGTTAGGCGCTAGCCATACGCCACCATCACATGGCGGACGGCGGTGTAGTCCTCCAACGCGTAGAGCGACATGTCCTTGCCGTAGCCGGACTGCTTCAGCCCACCATGCGGCATCTCGTTGGTCAGCATGAAGTGGGTGTTGATCCAGGTGCAGCCATATTGCAGGCGGGCGGCGGTCGCCATGGCGCGCGAGACATCCTTGGTCCACACCGACGAGGCAAGGCCGTAGTCGCTGTCATTGGCCCAGTTTACCGCTTCGTCGACTTCCGAGAAGCGGGTGATCGAGACGACCGGGCCGAACACCTCGCGGCGCACGATCTCGTCCTCCTGCAGCGCGCCGGCGACGACCGTCGGCTGGTAGTAGAAACCCGAGCCCTCGCCCGGCTTGCCGCCTGTGGTGATCTCGATGTGCTTCAGCTCCGAGGCGCGCTCGACGAAGCTCGACACGCGGTCGCGCTGGCGGCGCGAAATCAGCGGGCCGATCTCGTTTTCGGTATCGTCCGGGCGGTTGTACCTGATGGTCGAGACGGCTGAGGAGAGATCGGCGACCAGTCTTTCGTAGACCTTCTTGCCGGCGTAGATGCGGCAGGCGGCTGTGCAGTCCTGGCCGGCATTATAATAGCCGAAGGCGCGCAGGCCGTTGACGACCGCGCCGAGATCGGCGTCGTCGAAGACGATGACAGGCGCCTTGCCGCCGAGTTCCAGATGCGTGCGCTTGACCGACTTGGCGGCCGCCTGCAGCACCTTCTTGCCGGTGGCGACGTCGCCGGTGATCGAGATCATGTTGACCTTGGCATGGTTGATCAGTGTGTTGCCGACACTTTCGCCGCGGCCGAGCACGACGTTGACCACGCCTTCCGGCAGGATCTCGGCGAGAATCCTGGCCAGCTTCAGCGCCGTCAGCGGCGTCTGCTCGGACGGCTTGAAGACGACGGTGTTGCCGCCGCCGATCGCCGGCGCCAGCTTCCAGGCCATCATCATTAGCGGGTAGTTCCATGGCGCGATGGAGGCGACGACGCCGATCGGGTCGCGCCTGACCATCGAGGTGTGACCGGGCAGGTATTCGCCGGCGACCTGGCCGGGCATGGAGCGGACGGCACCGGCAAAGAAGCGGTAGCAGTCGACGATCGCCGGGATCTCGTCATTGAGCACGGCGTTGATCGGCTTGCCGCAGTTCAGCGCCTCCAGTGCTGCAAATTCCTTCGCCTCGGCCTCAATGCGGTCGGCAATCCTCAAGAGGTAGCCGGAGCGCTGCGCCGGCGTGGTGCGCGACCAACTGACGAACGCCTGCTCGGCGGCACTGACAGCCGCCTCGATCTGCGCCGGGCTGGCTTCTGGCAGGTTGAGAATGGTCGCCCCGTTCTTCGGATTGAGGATCGGCTCCTCGGTCTCGGCGCCCTTCTCGAAGGTCGAGCCGATCAGCATCTGGGTGTCCATAAGATTTCTCCTTGATCAGGAGCGAGTAGCGAATAGCGAGTAGCGAATAGGGTTGGCGGTCGACTTTTCCCTTATTCGCTATTGGCTATTCCCTATTCGCTGTTCTTCATTTGCCCGAACCAGCGATCTGGTCGCCGTCGCGGGTCAGGTAATAGGCAAGGAGGATCGGCAGCAGCGTCACCAGAACCACGACCATGGCCACGACATTGGTGACCGGGCGCTGGCGCGGGCGGATCAGTTCCTCAAGCATCCAGATCGGCACGGTCTGCTGCTGGCCGGCGGTGAAGGTGGTGACGATGACCTCGTCGAAGGACAGCGCGAAGGCGAGCATGCCGCCGGCAAGCAGCGCGGTGGCGATGTTGGGCAGCACGACATGCCTGAAGGTCTGAAAGCCGTCGGCGCCGAGGTCCATCGAGGCCTCGATCATGGAGCCGGAGGTGCGGCGGAAGCGCGCGACGGCATTGTTATAGACGACGACCACGCAGAAGGTGGCGTGGCCGAGCACGATCGTCCAGAACGAGAACGGGATGTCGGCCAGCGCGAAGGCCGAGCGCAGCGCGATGCCGGTGATGATGCCGGGCAGCGCGATCGGCAGGATGACCAGCAAAGAGATGGTCTCGCGGCCGAAGAAGCGCGTGCGCGAGACGGCGGCGGCGCAGAGCGTGCCCAGCACCAGCGCGATCGCCGTCGAGATGGCGGCGACGCGGATCGACAGCGACAGCGCCTCCCACACATCCGGCCGGTTCCAGGTGACGGCGAACCATTGCGTGGTCAGCCCCGGCGGCGGCCAGACGAAGCTCTTCTCCTCGGTCGTGAAGGCATAGACGAAGATCAGCAGGATCGGCAGGTGCAGGAAGAGCAGGCCGAAGGCGGCGGCGATCTTCAGGCCGAGCGGGGCGGAAGGCGAGCCGTCAGAGCGCATCGAAGGCCCCCATGCGCTTGGCGCCCCAGAGGTAGAAGCCCATGATGACGATGGGCACCACGGTGAAGGCGGCGGCGAGCGGGATGTTGCCGGCCGTGCCCTGTTGCGAATAGACGGCCTGGCCGATGAACAGGCGCGAGGTGCCGATGATCTGCGGGATGATGTAGTCGCCCAGTGTCAGCGAGAAGGTGAAGATCGAGCCGGCGACGATGCCGGGCAGCGCCAGCGGGAACAGCACGTTGCGGAAGGTCTGGCCGGGCGAGGCGCCGAGGTCGGACGAGGCCTCGACCAGATTGCCCGGCACGCGCTCGAGCGCCGCCTGGACGGGCAGGATCATGAACGGCAGCCAGACATAGACGAAGGCGATGAAGGTGCCCGTAAAGGAGACCGACAGCGAATTGCCGCCGACGACGGGCAGCGCCAGCCAGGCGTCGAGCAGCCACAACAGGTTCAGCTTGCCGAGCAGCCAGGTGAGGATGCCTTCCTTGGCGAGGATGAGCTTCCAGGCATAGACCTTGACCAGGTAGCTCGACCACAGCGGCAGCATGACGCCAAGATAGAACAGCGCCTTCCAGCGGCCGCGCGCATAGCGCGCCGCATAGTAGGCGATGGGGAAGGCGATGATCGCCGAGGCGAGCGTGACGAGGGCCGCCATCGTCACCGTGCGCAGGATGATGTCGAGATTGGCGGCCTGGAACAGGTCGCCATAGGTCTTCAGCGTGAACTCGCGGTTGATGAGGCCGGAGAACTCGTCGATGGAGAAAAAACTTTGCGCCAGCAGGGCGAACAGCGAGCCGACGTAGACGATGCCGAGCCACAGCACTGGCGGCAGCAGCATGAGCAGCAGCAACAGCTTCGGCCGGCGCCAGAAGAGGTCGGACAGCGCGCCGCGCGGCCCGCCGCTGCCCGGCAGGATGGCGGGGGCAACCTTCGACTGTATCGTCGCCTCGATGCTCATGCCGGCTCATCCATCAAGTGCAGTTGATCGCGGTTGAAGGTGAGCATGACGGCTTCACCTTCCACCGGCAGCGCGACGCCCGCGGGCACCACGGCGTGCAGCCGCAAGCCGTCGGCATCGAGCGCCAGCCTGGTGGTCGCGCCGAGATAGTTGGTCGAGACCAGGCGGGCGGCAACGCCGTCGCCGCTCGCCTCGCGCGCGATACGGATGGATTCGGGGCGCAGACTGCCCCAGCGACGCTGGCCGGAATAGCGCTGGACGAAATCCGGCGGCAGCACGTTGGAGGAGCCTACGAAATCAGCGACGAAGCGCGTCTTCGGGCGCTGGTAGATGTCTTCCGGGGTGCCGATCTGCATGATCTTGCCGTCGTTGAACACGGCGACCCGATCGGCCATCGACAGCGCCTCGCCCTGATCGTGGGTGACGAAGACGAAGGTGATGCCGAGCACTTTCTGCAGCGACTTCAATTCCTCCTGCATGTTCTCGCGCAGCTTGAGGTCGAGCGCGCCGAGCGGCTCGTCGAGCAGCAGCACCTTGGGCTGGTTGACGAGCGCGCGGGCGAGCGCAACGCGCTGGCGCTGGCCGCCGGAGAGTTGGCCTGGACGGCGGCCGCCGTAGCCCGGAAGCCTGACCAGCGACAGCGCCTCTTCCGCCGCCCTGTGCCGTTGCGGCTTGCCGACGCCCTTGACCATCAGCCCGTAGGCGACGTTGTCGAGCACGTTGAGATGCGGAAACAGCGCATAGTCCTGGAAGACGGTGTTGACGTTGCGCCGATAGGGTGGAACGCCCTCAGCGCGCTCGCCGAAGATCGAGATCGAGCCCGACGTCGGCTGCTCGAAACCGGCAATCAGGCGCAGGCAAGTTGTCTTGCCGGAGCCCGACGGGCCAAGCATGGCGAAGAACTCGCCAGGCGCGATGTCGAGATCGACGGCGTCGACGGCGCGAACGCTGCCGAAATGGCGGGAGACTTTTTGAAAGGATACGGCCGAGGTCATGAGTTGTCAGTCTTTAGCCGGTTTGTCTTTGGTCGAAATCGCTCTCGCCGCCAGCAAGCGGGCAGCGCGAATGCTACGGCACTTCACCTCCCCCTCAACGAGGAGGTCGCGGGGAAGCCGCGGGCGGAGTGGTAGCGGGGAACCTGCCCGGCCAAACCACCCCGACGCTGCGCGTCGTCCCTCCCGCACTGGGAGGGCAAGAACTCACCGTCCGCCGATGACGCCGATATAGTCCGACACCCAGCGGTAATAGGGCACGCACTGGTCGTTCTCGCTGGCGCATTTCGACACCGGCGTCTTCCAGAACTTGATCTTGTCGAAATTGTCGTAGCCGTTGGTCTTGCAGCCTTCCTCGCCGAGCAGCTCGTTGCCCTTGCAGGCGGCCGGCACCACCGGGAGCGAGCCGAACCAGGCGGAGACATCGCCCTGCACCTTAGGCGAGAGCGAGTGCTCGATCCACATATAGGCGCAGTTCGGATGGGCGGCGTCGGCCTCCATCATGGTGGTGTCGGCCCAGCCGGTGACGCCCTCCTCGGGAATGGTCGAGGAGACCGGCTTCTTGGCGGCGACCAGCGTGTTGACCTGGTACGGCCACGAGCCCGAGGCGACCACGCCCTCGTTCTGGAAGTCGTCGACCTGGATCGCGGCATCGTGCCAGTAGCGGCCGACCAGCGTGCGCTGGACGCGCAGCAGGTCGAGCGCCGCCTTGTACTGGTCCTCGGTCAGCTCGTAGGGATCCTTGATGCCGAGCTCCGGCTTGTGGAACATGAGGTAGTTGGCGGCATCGGCGATGTGGATCGGACCGTCATAGGCCTGGACGCGGCCCTTGTTCGACTTGCCGTCGGGCAGCTTCATCTCCTCGAAGACGACACTCCAACTCTTGGGCGCTTCCTTGAAGACGTCGGTGTTGTACATCAGCACGTTCGGGCCCCATTGATAGGGAACGCCGTAGTGCACCTTGTCGACCGTGAACCAGGGGGCGTCCTTCAGCCGGTCGTCGACGCTCTTCCAGCTCGGGACGAGATCGGTGTTGATCGGCTGCACGCGCTTGCCGGCGACGAGGCGCAACGAAGCATCGCCCGACGCGGTGACGAGGTCGAAGCCGCCCTCGTTCATCAACGAGACCATCTCGTCCGACGTGTTGGCGGTCTTGACGTTGACCTTGCAGCCGCTCTCCTTCTCGAAAGCGGTCACCCAGTCATAACCCTTGTCGGTTTCGCCGCGCTCGATATAGCCCGGCCAGGCGACGATGTTGACCTCGCCCTCGCCCTTGCCGAGCTCCTTGACCTGGGCGATGGCCTGGCCGGAGAAGGTCAGCGCGACCGTCAATGCAGTGCACGACTTCAGGAATGAATTCATCATCGATCTCCCATTTTGGCGCATGTCTCCGATAAGATCATGCGCACCCTCAAAACATTGAAGCGTCCACCAACCAGGAAAATGGGCGGCGCTCCAAGGGGCCGCACTCAGCGGCGGCTTTTGGTTCCCTAACCGGAGGTTGCTGCGAAATTCCCGGTTTCGCAAATTCATTTATCAGAAAGGCGATATCGGTTTTTCCGATGGATAAAGGCGGCCAGCTTGTCACGGACGCTGGCGGACCATGCGCTGCGACTGGGCAAGGCCGATGAAGTCGCGCGCGGCCTGCGGCAGGCTGGAGCCGCGGCGCCAGACCATGCCGACCTGGACCACCGGCAAGGCGCCGGAAATATCGCGCGACTCGATGCGGTCGCCTTCCAGCGACCATGGCCGGTAGACGAGGTCGGGCAGCAGCGCCACGCCGGCGCCGGTGGCGACGAGGCTGCGCACCGCCTCGACCGAGCGGGTGCGGAAGGCGACATGCGGCCTGGCGCCGAGCGCCGCGAGCAGCTTGCCGGTGTTCTCCTCGATCTCGTCGACGGTCAGCATGATCAGCGGCTCCGACACGATGTCGCTGAGATCGATAATGTCGGCGCTGGCGAGTTTGTGGCTGAGCGGCACCCACAGGCGATAGGCCGAGACCTCGAGGATTTCCGACTGCAGCGCGGTGCGGTCGCGCAGGTTCGAGGTGACCATGACGGCGATGTCGAGCTTGCCGCCGATCAAAAGGTGCTCGAGATAGTCGCCATTGTCCTCGATGGCCGAGACCTCGACACCGGGATAGGCGCGACGGTAGCGGGCGAGAAGATCGGACAGCACATAGCCGGCGACCAGCGAGGTGACGCCGAGCTGGAGGCGGCCGCCGGTCACCAGCTGGTCGCCGAAGAAGGCGCGGCGGGCGTCCGACACATCGGCGAGGATCTTGGTCGCGTGGCGCAGGAACTGGTGGCCCTTGTGGGTGATGTTGAGGCCGCGCGGATGGCGCTCGAACAGTTCGACGCCGAGGTCGCTTTCCAGTTCCTTGATCGCCTCGGTGACCGAGGATTGCGAGATGGAGAGGTTCTGCGCGGCGCCGGACACGGTGCCCTGCTCGGCGACGGCGACGAAGAACTGCAACTGGCGGATGGTGAAGGCCATGGCGGGACTAAACACTGGCGAGGCGCGGAAGGAAAGCGGGCCGCTGTCCGGCCCACAGCATCGCTGTCTTGGCCTTACCGGCTCTCGTCCTCGCCGGCCGCAACGCTGATTCGCGCGCCGGCCTCGGCGAGCGCCGCGGCGATGTCGCGCGGCGGCGTCCGGTCGGTGGCGAGTTCGGAGAAGCCGTCGAAGCCGCAGACCCGGACCAGCCCCTGGCGGCCGAACTTGCTTTGATCGGTGATCACCACAGAGCGCTGGCCGCGCGACAGCACCATGCGGGCGAATTCGGCTTCTTCCAGATCGTAGTCCGTCAGGCCGGCGACGGCGTCGACCGCGCCGATGGAGATCACCGCATGGCTGACGGAGAAGCGGCTGACGAAGTCGATGGCCGAGACGCCGAAAGCGGCGCCGGAATCACTGCGCAACTCGCCGCCGGCCATGTAGACCTTGTTGCCGTTGACGGTGGCCAGCGTGCGGGCGATGTCGGACGAATTGGTGACGACGGTAAGCCGCCGGTGGCCCAAAAGTTCGCGAGCGAGGAACGAGGTGGTCGTGCCGGTGTCGAGCATGACAGACTCGCCGTCGCGGATTGTGGCGGCGACCATGCGGGCGATGGCACGCTTGGCGTCGGCATTCTCGCGCATGCGCCGCTCGAACGGCGCCTCGCCGGCCATCGCCGACAGGCTGACGGCGCCATGCATCTTCAGGATCGACCCGTCATGGGTGAGCGGCTTGACATCGCGGCGAACGGTCTCCAGCGAGACTCCCAGCCGGTCGGCCAGGCTCGCGATGGTAATGGTGCCCTCCTCGTTCAGGAGCCGCAGGATCTCGCCATGCCGTTTCGAATGGATCATATATGGGTTTCCAGGATTTTGACCGATTCTAGGGCAATCCTGCCGTTTTTAAAGGAAATGCTCATATTTTCGGGCAAAACACCCAAAAAAAGTCACAGCTTTTGATTGACAGCCGATCAACACTGGCGTGAGATCAAGGGCATGACAGGCTCGGAACTGCCAAATCGGGGCAGAACCGCAATTGACCGGCCAGACAGCCCGGAATGGGCCTGGCGCAAGGAATTTTCAGATCCGCGGGGGCGGATGCCGGGGTCACAAACCTGGCCAAGGGGCTCGTCGGTGCGGTGCGGGATACCGGTCCTGGCGTCCCGCACCGACGAGGATTTTGCTTTACCAATCTCCATCGCGCGATGTCTGCGGCGGTTTGTCGAAGCGCCGCCGAACCAGGGATAGACCGTGACCATTGAAGACCGCATCCGCGCCCTGCCCTGCTGGACCGGCACGATCGACATTGAGCCGCTGCCGGGAGGACTGAGCAACGCCAACTATCTGGTCAAGGATGGGGCCGGCCGGCATGTCGTGCGCTTCGGCCAGGATTTTCCGTTCCACCACGTCTTTCGCGAGCGCGAGGTGATGACCTCGCGCGCGGCGCATGCCGCGGGCTTCGCGCCGGCGGTGCGCTACTCCGAGCCGGGCATCATGGTGACGCAGTATCTCGGTGCCAAGACCTATACGGGCGATGACGTGCGCGCCAATATCGGCCGCGTCGCGGCACTGATGCGCGGCTTCCACCGCGAAATGCCTAGCCATATTTCCGGCGCCGGGTTCATGTTCTGGGTGTTCCACGTCATCCGCGACTATGCACGCACGCTGGAGGACGGCGGCAGCCGCAAACGCGACGAGTTGCCCCGCTACCTGGCGCTGGCAGACGAGCTGGAGCGGGCGCAGAAGTTGCTGCCGATCGTCTTCGGCCACAACGATCTTTTGCCGGCCAATATTCTCGACGACGGCAGCCGTCTGTGGCTGATCGACTTCGAGTATGCCGGCTTCAACACGGCGATGTTCGACCTTGCGGGCGCCGCCTCGAATGCCGGGCTTAGCGACGACGAATCCTTCGCCCTGCTCACCGCCTATTTCATGAAGGAGCCGGACGACGCGATCCGCCGCTCGCACGCCGCCATGCAGTGCGCCTCGCTGCTGCGCGAGGCGATGTGGAGCATGGTCTCCGAGCTCTATCTTGACGCGCCCGGCATCGACTACGTCGCCTACACCGAGGAAAACCTGACGCGGCTGGCGACGGCGCTGGAAAGCTACCAAACGAAATACGGAAGGCTGACCCCATGAGCCTGCCCGGCCACGCCGGAATCGTCGTCATCGGCGGCGGCATCATCGGTTGCTCGACGGCCTATCATCTGGCGCGCGACCACAAAGCAGATGTCGTGCTCCTGGAGCAGGGCAAGCTGACCTCGGGCTCGACCTGGCACGCGGCCGGGCTGGTCGGCCAGTTGCGTTCGTCGGCCTCGATCACGCGCGTGCTGAAATACTCCGTCGAGCTCTACAAGGGGCTGGAGGCCGAGACCGGGCTCGCCACCGGCTGGAAGATGACCGGGTGCCTCAGGCTGGCCACCAATGCCGACCGCTGGACCGAGTTCAGGCGGCTGGCGACGACGGCGAAAAGCTTCGGCATGGACATGCAATTGCTGTCGCCGGACGAGGTGAAAAAGATGTGGCCGCTGATGGAGACCGGCGACCTCGTCGGCGCCTCCTGGCTGCCGACCGACGGGCAGGCGAGTCCCTCCGACATCACCCAGTCGCTGGCCAAGGGCGCGCGCATACATGGCGCGAAACTGTTCGAGGAGGTGCGCGTCACCGGCTTCGCGATAAAGGACGGCCGCATCACCGCGGTGAAGACCGACAAGGGCGACATCGCCTGCGACAAGGTGGTGAACTGCGCCGGGCAGTGGGCCCGCCAGGTCGGCGCGATGGCCGGCATCAACGTGCCGCTGCAGCCGGTCAAGCACCAGTACATCATCACCGAAAAGATCGAGGGGCTGGCGACCGACGCGCCGACGATACGCGACCCCGACCGCCGCACCTATTTCAAGGAAGAGGTCGGCGGGCTGGTGATGGGCGGCTATGAGCCGAACCCGCAAGCTTGGACGACAGGCGACGTTCCCAATGACTGGGAATTCCGGCTGTTCGACGACGACTACGATCATTTCGAGCAGCATATGGCGCAGGCGATCGAGCGTGTGCCGGCATTGGCCCATGCCGGCGTCAAGCAGATGATCAATGGGCCGGAAAGCTTCACGCCGGACGGCAATTTCATCCTCGGCGCGGCACCCGAATGCGCCAACATGTTCGTCGGCGCCGGCTTCAACGCCTTCGGCATCGCGTCGGGCGGCGGCGCCGGCTGGGTGCTGGCGCAATGGGTGGTCGACGGCGAGGCGCCGCTCGACCTCTGGGTGGTCGACATCAGGCGCTTTTCCAACCTGCACCGCGATCGGCAATGGGTGCGCGACCGCACGCTGGAAGCCTACGGCAAGCACTACACGATCGGCTTTCCGCATGAGGAATATCTGTCGGGCCGGCCGCGCATCGTCTCGCCGCTCTATGAGCGGCTGAGGCAGCACCGCGCCGTGTTCGGCTCGAAGCTCGGCTGGGAGCGGCCGAACTGGTTCGCGCCCGACGCTGTGGAGCCGCAGGACATTTACTCCATGGGCCGGCAGAACTGGTTCCCGGCGGTCGGCGAGGAACATCGGCATGTGCGCGAGAAGGTTGGCATCTTCGACCAGTCGTCCTTCGCCAAATACGAGATGACCGGCGCGGATGCCCTGAAAGCGCTCGACTGGATCTGCGCAAACGACGTCAACAAGCCGGTCGGCCGGCTGACCTATACGCAACTCCTCAACACGCGCGGCGGCATCGAGGCGGACCTGACCGTCTCTCGGCTCGGCGAGGACAGGTTCTACATCGTTACCGGCACCGGTTTTCGCACGCATGATCTGTCATGGATCGAGGACCATGTCGGCAAGGGGCTCGACGTGGCGCTGAAGGATGTCACTGAGGATTTCGGCACGCTGACACTGATGGGGCCGCGCGCCCGCGACGTGCTGTCGGCAGTGACCGACGCGGATGTCTCCAACGCCGCCTTCCCGTTCGGCCATGCGCGCGAGATCACGATCGTCGGCCACACGGTCAAGGCGTTGCGCGTCACCTATGTCGGCGAGCTCGGCTGGGAACTGCATGTGCCGATCGCGGCGACCGGCGAGGTGTTCGACGCGCTGATGGCGGCAGGCGAGGCGCACGATATTCGCCCGATCGGCTACCGGGCGCTGGAATCGCTGCGGCTGGAGAAAGGCTACCGCGCCTGGGGTTCCGACATCACGCCCAACGACACGCCGCAGGAGGCTGGCCTCGGCTGGGCGGTGAAGCTTCGCAAGAACACCGACTTCGTCGGCCGAAGGGCACTAGAGAACGCCGCCGGCGAGGCGCTGAAGAAACGCTTTGCCGGCTTCACTGTCGACGACCCCGCGATCGTGCTGGTCGGACGCGAGACCATCCTGCGCAACGGCGAGCCGGTCGGTTACCTCACCAGCGGCGGCTATGGCTACACGCTGGGCAGGAACATCGGCTACGGCTATGTGCGCAACGCAGCCGGCGTGGGCGACGATTTTCTCGCCTCCGGCGACTATGAGCTGGTGGTGGCGATGGAGCGGACGCCGGCAAAGATCCATCTCGAGCCGCTGTACGATCCGGCCGGGGAAAAGATCAAAGCCTAGGGCCTCAGATCACGCGCAGGACTAGGCCGCGGCTGGGCACGGTGTCGGCCTCGCCGGGCATTGAGACATAGGGCGCGGTCTCTTCGACGCAGCCGACCGTGCGCCCTGCCTCGAGCGCGGCGACGCGCTTAGCAAAGCCGGCCTCCCACAGCGTGTTCTTGACCGTCAGCACGATCACCCCGCCCGGCCGGCAGATGCGGATCAACTCGTCCAGACCCTCGGCGCCGACATGGCCTGAAGTGAAGACGCCTGCCGAGACGATGCCGGCATAGGCGTTGTCCGCGAAGGGCAATGGCCCACCCATCGCCAGGCAGTGAAGCGCCGTGTAGACGCCTTTGGCGGCAGCCCTGTCCAGCATACCTTGCGAAATATCAAGCGCCTCGACCTCGGGGTAGCCAGTGATGGCAAGCCATTCGCCGATCAGGCCGGTGCCGGCCCCGGCATCGAGCAGCGGCGCGGCGCCGCGCGGCAGATGGCGGGCGATCAGCGCCAGGCAGATCGTCGGATGGCGATAACCGGCCGCCGACATGTCGGCGTCGTAGGTCTCGGACCAGCGGTCGTAAAGTGCTGCCACCTCTTCCGGCCGCTTCGCCGCGTAGGCCGCGGTGAGCGGTCCAAGATGCTTGCTGTCTGCCATCTTTCTGTTGCCGCCGCCTGATCGAGTCGACTCTGATCGGATGATAGCCAAATGGCGAAAATTGTGGAACCGTTCCTCCATAAACAAGGTGTGAAGGTAAACACGGGGGCATAGTGATGGACGAGGCACGCGCGGCATTGGCCGCGATTCCGGTGCTGGCGGGCTACCAGGGACCGCTGGAGCGGCTCGGCGGCCTGACCAATCTCGTCTACAGGGCCGGCGATCTTTGCCTGCGCATCCCCGGCAAGGGCACCGAGGAGTATATCAACCGTGCCAATGAGGCGGTGGCGGCGCGCGAGGCGGCCAAGGCCGGCGTCAGCCCCGAGGTGCTGCATGCCGACGCCGGAACTGGTGTGCTGGTGACCCGTTATGTCGCCGGCGCCGAGACGATGTCGCCGGAGAAGTTCAAGACCAGGCCCGGCAGCCCGGCACGCGCGGGGGAAGCCTTCCGCAAGCTGCACTCATCCGGCGCGATGTTTCCCTTCCGCTTCGAGCTGTTTGCGATGATCGACGACTATCTCAAGGTGCTGTCGACCAAGGATGTCGCGCTGCCCGAAGGCTATCACGACGTGGTGCGGGAGGCCGACAGCGTGCGGGCGGCACTTGCAACCCACCCCATTCCCATTGTCGCCTGCCACTGCGATCCGCTGTGCGAGAATTTTCTCGATACGGGCGACCGGATGTGGATCGTCGACTGGGAATATTCGGGCATGAACGATCCGCACTGGGACCTCGGCGATCTCTCCGTCGAAGGCAAGTTCGACGCCGCGCAGGACGAGGAATTGATGCTCGCCTATTTCGGCCGCGCGCCGAAGCCCGCCGAGCGCGGCCGCGTCGTCATCTACAAGGCCATGTGCGACCTTCTCTGGACGCTGTGGGGGTTGATCCAGCTCGCCAACAACAATCCGGTCGACGATTTCCGCGCCTATGCCGACGGCCGCTTCGTCCGCTGCAAGGCGTTGATGGAGACGGCGGAGTTCTCGCTGCACCTTGCGGCGATACGCAAGGGTTAGCCGCCAGAACTGCGAGCCCTAGTTCACGCCCTTCGGCACGTTCTCCGGGGGAACCACCGTCTCCACCACCTTCTGGCGATGGAAGATGAAGATGCCGGCAAGCACAACAATCGCCGAACCGACCAGGATGCGGGGGCTCGGCACGTCGCCGAAGAAGGCCAGCCCGAAGACGATCGCCCACAGAAGCAGGCTGTAATGCAGCGGCGCCAGCGTCGAGGCCGGCGCCAGCTTCAGCGCCCTGGTGATCATCAGGTGCGCGGAGCAGGAGACGACGCCGAGCAGCAGCAGGGCGCCGAGATCGAGCGCGGACGGTGTGCGCCAGGCGCCGATGGTCAAGACCCCACCGACCAGCAGCGTGCCGATCGTCTGCCAGGTGACGAGCGTGGTGTCGCTGGTGCCGCGCAGGCGACGGTTGAGGATGATGGCGAAGGCGAAAGCGATGCTGCCGATCAGTGCATAGGCCGACGACAGCGAGAAGGCGGCCGAGGAAGGTTTCAGGATGACCAGCACGCCACAGAAGCCGACCACGATCGCCAGCCAGCGGCGCCAGCCGATCTTCTCGCCGAGCAGCAGATGCGACAGCGCGGCGACGTAGATCGGTCCGGCCATGTAGAAGCTCATCACGTCGGCGAGCGGCAGGTAGACGACGGCGGCATAGAACAGCCCGGTGTCGAGCGTGGTGGCGACAACGCGCAGAAGCTGCAAGACCGGCCGCTCCATATCGAACAGCTTGCCGGGCCCTTGGCTGACGATCATCGGGCCAAGCACGATGAAAGCGCCGATCGAGCGGACCAGCACCACCTGGCCGACGGAGAAGGAAGCGACCAGCCATTTGCCCATCGCATCGTTCAGCGCGAACATGAAATCGCCAGCCAGCATCAAGAGGATGCCGGCGAGGAGAACGTTCCTGATCGTGAGGTTGCGGGCGAGCGATGGAGCCATACCGGCTCCCTAGACGCAAGCAGCCGGTTTGACGAGCGGAATTCGGGCAATCGGTAAGACCAGCGCCGGGAATCGGCTGGCGCTACGCCGATGTGTGCCGCCGGTTCACCTGTGACGGCCGGCCGGCAATCGACAGGCGCGTCTCCTGTTTGGTCCGTTCCGCCACCACCTTGCCCCGTGCGATAACGCAGAGGCGATCGGGGCGCAGGCGCACGGCCTCGATCGGATTGCCGGCGTCGAGTACCACGAGGCTCGCCCGCTTGCCGACGGCAAGCCCGAGGTGGTCGAGGCCCATGATGGCGGCATTGACGTTGGTGACCATGTCGAAACAGCGCGCCATGTCGGCAGGGCTCGACATCTGGGCGACATGCAGGCCCATGAAGGCGACGTCGAGCATGTCGGCGGTGCCCAGCGAATACCAGGGGTCGAGCACGCAATCCTGGCCCCAGCCGACGCGGATGCCAAGCGCCAGCATCTCCTTCACCCGGGTCAGGCCGCGTCGCTTGGGGAACGTGTCGTGGCGGCCCTGCAGCATGATGTTGATCAGCGGATTGGGGATCGCCGACACGCCGGCCTCGGCGATCAGCGGCAACAGCTTGGAGACGTAGTAGTTGTCCATCGAATGCATGGAGGTGAGGTGCGAACCGGCCACCCTGCCCTGCAGGCCGAGCCGCTCGGTCTCATAGGCAAGCTGTTCGATGTGGCGCGACAGCGGATCGTCGGTCTCGTCGCAGTGCAGGTCGACCATCAGACCGCGTTTGGCGGCGATTTCGCAGAGCTCGGTTACTGAGCGCGTGCCGTCGGCCATGGTGCGCTCGAAATGCGGGATGCCGCCGACAATGTCGACGCCGAGATCGAGCGCGCGGATGGTGTTTTCACGAGCCGTCGGCGACCGGTAAAGCCCGTCCTGCGGGAAGGCGACGAGTTGCAGGTCGATATAGGGCGCCACCGTCTTCCTGACGTCGAGGAGCGCTTCGACCGCGAGCAGCCGGTCGTCACAGACATCGACATGGGTGCGGATGGCAAGCAGCCCCATCGACACCGCCCAGTCGCAATAGGCGAGCGCCCGTTCCCGCACCGCCTCATGCGTCAACAGCGGCTTCAGCTCGCCCCACAGCGCGATGCCTTCGAGCAGCGTGCCCGACGCGTTGATGCGCGGAATGCCGTAGGAGAGCGTGGCGTCCATGTGGAAATGCGGGTCGACGAAGGGCGGCGAAACCAGATTGCCACGCGCGTCGATCACGTCCCCTGCCTTGGCGGCGAGTTCGGGCTCGATCGCCGCTATCGTCTCGCCGGCGATGCCGATGTCGGCAACCCTGCCATCAGGCAGCGTGCCGCCGCGCACGATGAGGTCGAAATCCATCTGCGTCATCCCCTGAAGAATCAGCTTGCCGTCGTGGCGCAAAAGACACCCTGCCACGGTCGTTTCGTTCCGCAAGTGCGAAAGGTTCCATCCGGCGGCAACTCGCTCTATAAGCCGCCTCTCGCCCTCGTGGCGAATCCGAAATTCGTTTCAGCCAGGCATGGGATCGGCCGATTGTTTCGCATCTTCCGCTCGACGGAAAACCAGCGCCTAATCGCGAGGCTGGTGAGGGAATCCTTCCACGAGCACAAATTCGGCTATGGCGCCGCCATACTGTCGATGCTGGTGGTTGCCGCCACGACCGGCGCCAGCGCCTGGATCCTGAAAGAGATCACCAATGAATTCGTGATCTATAAGAGGCTCGACCGCGTCAATCTGATCGCGGTCGGGGTCGCGGTGATCTTCCTTCTCAAGGGCGTCGCCAATTTCGTCCAGGCCTATTTCATGAGCCGCGTCGGCAACGCCATTATCGCCGACCGTCAGCGCAAGATCTATGACCGCATCCTGGCGCAAGGCATAGAATTCTACCATGCGACCTCGTCGTCCGATCTGATCACCCGCATGACCAACAATGCGCAGGCCGCGCGCAGCGTGCTCGACCTCGTCGTCACGTCTTATGTGCGGGACCTGGTGACGCTGATCGTGCTGGTATTGGTCATGATCTGGCAGCAGCCGGCGCTGTCCCTGATCTGCTTCGTCATCGGGCCCGTGGCCATCTATGGCGTCAACCGGATCCTGAAGCGCGTCCGCCAGATTGCCAAGATGGAATTCCGCTCGCTCGGCCAGATCGTGCATGTGATGCAGGAGACGGCCGTCGGCGTGCGTGTCGTGAAGTCCTTCAATCTCGAGGGCGCGATGCGCAAGCGCATGTACACGGCGGTTTCCGATGTCGAGAACCGCGCCAACAACATAGCCACGCTGGAAGCCGCCACCAGTCCGGTGATGGAAACGCTCGCCGGACTGGCGATCGCCGGCGCGGTCTTTGTGAGCGGTTTCCTGGTTTTGCAGGGCGGCCAGATGCCGGGCAACATCATGGCCTTCATCGGGGCACTGCTGCTCGCCTATGAGCCGGCGAAGCGCCTGGCGCGCGTGCGCATTTCGCTGGAGACCGGCATCGTCGGCGTGCGCATGATGTTCCAGCTCGCCGACCGGCCGCTGACCCTGGCCGAAAAGCCCGACGCGAGGCCGCTACGGGTTGGGCCCGGCGAAATCCGCTTCGAGGATGTCAGCTTCGCCTACCCGGAAAGCCAGCCAGTCTTCGAGGGCTTCAACCTCACGCTCGCGGCGGGCAGGATGACGGCGCTGGTCGGCCCTTCAGGCAGCGGCAAGTCGACGATCCTCAACCTGATCATGCGCATGTACGACCCGCAGGACGGCAAGGTGCTGTTCGACGGCCAGGACATCTCCCATGCGACGCTCGCCTCGCTCAGGGGAAAGATCGCCTATGTCAGCCAGGACACTTTCCTATTTGCCGGCACCGTCATGCACAACATCCGCCTCGGCCGGGAGGACGCGACCGACGCGGAGGTGATGGCCGCCGCCAAGGCGGCCAACGCGCATGACTTCATCACCGCCATGGCCAAGGGCTACGAGACGGAGGTGGGCGAGAACGGCTCGCTGCTGTCCGGCGGCCAGCGCCAGCGGATCTCGATCGCGCGCGCCATGCTGCGCGACGCCGAGATCCTGCTGCTCGACGAGGCGACCAGCGCGCTCGACGCCGAGTCGGAGGCGCTGTTCCGCGACGCGCTGCAGCAGCTCACTGTCGGGCGCACGACGATCGTCATCGCTCACCGTCTGTCAACGGTGCACCAGGCCGACACGATCGTGGTGCTGGAGGGCGGCAAGGTGGTGGAAAGCGGCCCGCACAAGGTCCTGCTCAAGCAGGGCGGGGTGTATCAGAAACTTTATGAGTATCAGCTGATGCCATAACGGAGTGCGATTGTGCGCGCAGCTCGGCTCATATCCTTTCTACGATCGGCCTTGTTGGGCACCCTTGCCGTGCGATCTCCTGCAATGGCCCTCGACTACGACAAGGCGCGTCACCTCGACGCGGAAAATCTCGCCGAACAAGGAATGGCGACGACCTATCAAGAGGTTTTGCCCGAGCTTCGGCAGTATGTGAAAAACCCGACCGCAATCGAGGAGAGCGTCGACACACACACGACCAGATATGCCGTGCGCGCAGCCGGGCAGGAATACGTGTTATACGCTCCGGACGTTCCGGAAAGCGAGGGCAGAAGCTGGGGTACGGCCACCTACGTGTTCTTCAAGATCATCAACGACCAACTCGCCGGTTCGGACGTGCGCTTCTATGCGCTGAACGGCGGAAATGATCTTTTCGGCATCTTCCTGACGCCGCAGCAAGCGGAGGACGCAAAGCGATCGCTGCCAACCCGAACGGATTGGCCCTATCTTCCGGATGCGGAATGGCCTTGGTACGGCCAGTACCACTAACCTCGATCGATCACTCCGGCACGACCCGCACCGCCCCCTTGTCGGCGCTGGTGGCGAAGGCGGCGTAGGCACGCAGCGCGGTCGTCACCTTGCGCTTGCGCTTTTCCTCCGGCTTCCAGGCATCCGCGCCTTTTGCCGCCATCGCCGCGCGGCGGGCGTCGAGCTCGGCGTCGCTGATGGCAAGGCGGATGGTGCGGTTGGGGATGTCGATCTCGATCCTGTCGCCGTCCCGGACCAGGCCGATCGCGCCGCCTTCAGCGGCTTCCGGCGAGACATGGCCGATCGACAGACCCGACGTGCCGCCCGAGAAGCGGCCGTCGGTGATCAGCGCGCAAGCCTTGCCGAGGCGTTTCGACTTCAGGTAGCTGGTCGGGTAGAGCATTTCCTGCATGCCGGGTCCGCCGCGCGGCCCCTCATAACGGATGACGACGACATCGCCCGCCTTGATCTCATTGCCGAGGATCGCCTTGACCGAGGCATCCTGGCTCTCAAAGACCCGGGCCGGACCGGTGAATTTCAGGATCGATTCATCGACGCCGGCGGTCTTCACGATGCAGCCGTCGAGGGCCAGATTGCCTTTCAGCACGGCAAGGCCGCCGTCCTTGGAGAAAGGCGTCTCAGCCGAGCGGATGACGCCCTTCTCGCGATCAAGGTCGAGCTCGTCCCAGCGGCGGTCCTGGCTGAAGGCGACCTGCGTCGGCACACCGCCGGGAGCGGCGAGGAAGAAATCGCGCACGTTCGCAGCGGAGGTGCGGGAAATGTCCCAATGGTCGAGCGCTTCGCCGAGCGTCGCGGTGTGGACCGTCGGCAGATCGCGGTTGATCAGCCCTGCGCGGTCGAGCTGGCCGAGGATGGCCATGATGCCGCCGGCGCGATGGACGTCCTCCATGTGCACGTCGGACTTGGCGGGCGCCACCTTGCAGAGCACCGGCACCTTGCGCGACAGGCGGTCGATGTCTTCCATGGTGAAGTCGACGTCGCCCTCATACGCGGCGGCGAGGATGTGGAGCACCGTGTTGGTCGAGCCACCCATGGCGATGTCGAGCGCCATGGCGTTCTCGAACGCGCCCTTGGAAGCGATGCTGCGCGGCAGCGCGCTTTCGTCGTCCTGCTCGTAGTAGCGCTGGGCGAGATCGACGACCAGATGGCCGGCCTCGACGAACAGGCGCTTGCGGTCGGCGTGGGTGGCGAGCGTCGAGCCGTTGCCGGGCAGCGACAGGCCGAGCGCCTCGGTCAGGCAGTTCATCGAATTGGCGGTGAACATGCCGGAGCAGGAGCCGCAGGTCGGACAGGCCGAGCGCTCGATGACCTTGACGTCCTCGTCGGAGATCTTGTCGTCGGCGGCCGCGACCATGGCGTCGACGAGGTCGAGCGCCTGTGCCTTGCCGGCCAGCACCACCTTGCCGGCTTCCATCGGCCCGCCGGAGACGAAGACGGTCGGGATATTGAGGCGCAGCGAGGCCATCAGCATGCCGGGGGTGATCTTGTCGCAATTGGAGATGCAGACCATGGCGTCGGCGCAGTGCGCGTTGACCATGTATTCGACGGAGTCGGCGATCAGCTCGCGCGACGGCAGCGAATAAAGCATGCCGTCATGGCCCATGGCGATGCCGTCATCGACGGCGATGGTGTTGAATTCCTTGGCGACGCCGCCTGCCTTCTCGATCTCGCGCGCGACCAGCTGACCGAGGTCCTTCAGATGGACATGGCCTGGCACGAACTGGGTAAAGGAGTTGACCACGGCGATGATCGGCTTGCCGAAATCACTGTCCTTCATGCCGGTGGCGCGCCACAGGCCGCGGGCGCCGGCCATGTTGCGGCCATGGGTGGTGGTGCGGGAACGATAGGCGGGCATTGACCTGTCCTTAATGTCATATCGCGTCGGGAGGGCGCGGAAAGCCGGAATTGAGCCGCAGGCCTTATATACGTCGTCGGCTGGTCTGGCCACGCTTTTGCGATGCGCCAGGTTTCGCCAGAAAAATCGCACGGTGCTGTCGGATCGCGCCCGATTCGACCGTCCTTGGGCCAACGGCAGGGACTAAGGCACCAAACGCCTGGT
Source organism: Mesorhizobium sp. M4B.F.Ca.ET.058.02.1.1 (assembly GCF_003952505.1). Taxonomy (NCBI): domain Bacteria; kingdom Pseudomonadati; phylum Pseudomonadota; class Alphaproteobacteria; order Hyphomicrobiales; family Phyllobacteriaceae; genus Mesorhizobium; species Mesorhizobium sp. M4B.F.Ca.ET.058.02.1.1. The sequence goes on from NZ_CP034450.1 coordinate 3,483,984, forward strand.
CAGCCGTTTCATGGTGAAGCAGCCTTCAGAAAACCAGCCCAGAGGAGCAAGACATGCAAAAGATCACCACCTGCCTGTGGTTCGACGGCCAGGCCGAAGAGGCGATGAACCACTACGTCTCCATCTTCAAGAATTCAAAGGTGCTGAGCGTTATGCGTTGGCCCGAGGGGCACGCAGATGAGGGCAAAGTGCTGTTGACCACGTTCGAGCTCGACGGCGTGCCGTTCCAGGCGCTCAATGGCGGCCCCTACTTCAAGTTCAACGAGGCGATCTCGCAGTCGATCGACTGCAAGACGCAGGAAGAGGTCGACTATTTCTGGGAGAGACTCACCGAGGGCGGCGAGCCCGGCCAATGCAGCTGGCTAAAAGACAAGTTCGGAGTGTCCTGGCAGGTCGTGCCGGAGCAGTTGCCGCGGCTGCTTCAGGATCCGGACAGGGCCAAGGCCGGCCGTGTAATGTCGGCGATGATGCAGATGGGCAAGATCGACATCGCCAAGATCGAAGCGGCAGCCAGGGGCTGAACCGCGCGAGGCTCGCTCCAGCTCGAGAGTGGTTCACCGTTTCACGGAACGGAGAACCATGCTTTGTTGACGCAATTGCGGGCGGAAGGCTACGGCGAAGTCGGCGAGCCCAACCGTTTCACGATTTTTCTGGAATTGCCCCGGCCGCTACGAAGAACGGCCGGCCGGCACTGTTGTGTCGGGCCCGGTCGGTTGCTGGATCAGACCATGCTCCCAAAGGATTTGCGCAATACGCCGGCCCACCACGACGAGCGATTGCTGCTCCTTCAGGAACGCGAAGCCGCGCCGCGCACGCGCCTCGGCATCCCCGGGCGAAGCGTAGACCATGCGCAAGGCCTCGACTGCGGCGTCGGCGTTCGCCGTTGCCCAGACCTGACCTTTGGTCTGCACATATTCGCCGTGGCGAACCGGCTCCAAGGCATAGGCGACGGGATATCCGGTCAGTTCATTGATGAAGTCGGTCGTGCCGCCATAGTCGGTGGCCACCACAGCCTTTCCGGCCGCGATCGCCTCGGCGGCGCCAAAGCCGAAGCCTTCGGAGCGATGGAGCGAGATGAACGCATCGCACCCCCTCATCAGCGCATCCACGCCCATGCGATCAAGCGTGTGGTCCACAATCTGGATCCGGTCGTCTTGCGCGGCCATGTCGCCAAGCCACTGCCGCAGCCCTTCATCGCGCTCGCCGCGCGTTTTGACGATGAGCTCGACATCACGCTTCGCCGATGGGAAGGCGGCGCGGAAGGCGTTAACCGCGGCTTGAGGGTTCTTGCGCGCGACGTAGGAGTCAAAGTCCAGATAGGTGAAGAAGCGCAGCGTTGCGCGGTCGGAGCGGGGTGCCGGCACATGCAACGGGAGCCGCACGGGCTGCGGCACGTGCTTCAGGGTTATGCCTGAAAGTTCATCGAAGGCGGACGCCACGAAGCGCGAAGGCGCCCACACCTCGTCGAAATCACGGATCGCGGCATGCCACTCCCGCGGGATCCTTCCGAGCTCCCAAAACGGAAACAGGATGTTCAACCGGCCCGGCGCGATGTCCTGGCGATAATGCTCGGTGGCCGCCAGACCGGTAACGACGAGCTGAGCCTTGCGGTCGACCACGGGGTTGGACTTGGTTGCGAATTCGGCGTCGTTCTCGCGCCCTGGCAAAGCAAGGGCGCGAGACGAAACGGGTAGACGCGCCGCGTCGCAGGCATAGACAATATTACGTGCCGCCTGGCCCAGGCCAATCTCGGAGCACAGATATCCGCTGACGCACAGGCCATCCTCCAGATTTCGCGGGAAGGGGATGACCCTATGCTCGGTGAGCTTCGTCCGCACCGCCTTGAGATGGGGGTCCTCGAAGCCGTTGCGCAAAAGGTGCGCGATCGGATTGTCGTGGCCCGGCCGGAACCCAGGAGCCAGAGCGGCATAGGTTTCGATATCGATCCCGTTCGCCGGCTTCCGCCGTTCGCGCCAGCCATGGTTCATATAGTGCGCGAACGGATCGATGCCGCTCATGGCGACATCCTTGTGGGCAGTCAAATACCACTCCGGGTCGAAGACGCCGGCCAGCTCGGCCAATGCCTGAAGATGCCGATGCTCCCATTCGATGCCCAGCACCCCCTGCATCTGCTGCCGCCGCGACAGGACGGCACGCCGAACGTAGCGAACGACCCTTCGCGCAAAATCCTTGATCGTCACGGATTGCCCACCCTGTCAGTCCACGGAAATCCGGCTTGCGGCCGATCGCCCATATCTACATGCGGATTGCAAAAGGGATCCTGATCCACGGCCTCGCGCCAACGCTCCGCTATCAGGCGCATGCTCGCGATACGCATCCTCAGCACCTCAGGCGTGGCTTCGGAACCTCGCGTCGCGGATTCGCGGTGGATGATCCCATCTGTCGGTAGCGCAATGACCCTGAAGCCCTTCAGCCGCGCACGCAGACAATAGTCGACATCGTTGTATTCAACAGGCAGGCAGACCTCATCAAACCCGCCGATCTCATGGAAAACGGTTCGCCGCGAGGCGACGATGGCGCCCGTCACGGCCTGATAATTACGCACGGTGCGCATGGCATGCAGATAGCCGTCCGCATTTCCCGGCGCGCCCCGCAACACATGCTGCGCCAGCACGGGATGCTCGCTGTGCGAGCCGGGTTGCAGAACAATGCCCGCATGCTGCACCGAGCCATCCGGGTACAACAGGCGGGCTCCGACGACACCGACTTCGGGGCGCATGGCGTGCGCAACCATCAATTCCAACTGACGAGGGTGTGTGATCTCGACATCATTGTTCAACAGGACCACAACGTCCGCGGTCGCGGCCGCCACGCCCATATTGACCATGCGAGAGAAATTAAAGCGGCCATGGACCCTGACGATACGGGCGCCGTGCTTCTCCTGGAGTTCCGCGTAGAGTGCCAGCGTAGCCGGGTCGGTGCTTGCGTGATCCACAATGACGAGCTCGGGCGAAAGGTTCTCCAAGGCTTTCACAAACCCCACGCAACGCTTCAGCAGTTTGGGCTGGTCACGGTTGGGAATAACGATCGCCACGGACCGAGGCCGAGGGAGACGCATATCCGCTGGTTCCGCCGAAGGACGCGGCAAAGCAGTGGGAAGATGCATGACGGTCTCGGTGAGATGACCGACCGCGAGAGGCCCACTCGCCAGGGTGCGGAGCCAACCGTGCAGGGAATTCGGGCGCTCGGCCGAGCGCTGGGAGAAGATGAGTTTTCGCGAAGCCATGAAGGCCGTGCCGACATAATCCATTGAAACAATCAGATCAGGGTCCCAGCCTGGCAGAAAACAAGGCTGCGGGACCGCCCCGGCATCGCGGCGATCGTGATCGCAGACGATCAGGTCCGGCATCGGTGTCCCGCGCAACGGTGAAAGCATGCGATTCAGGAGAGCGAAGGCATCCGTATCGAACGTCGTGCCAGCGGCCGCGAAAACCAAATGACTGCCGCGCCACAGATGATCGTGCGCCGGATCCGACAACACGTTCAGCGCATCGAGCGTCGGCTCCGCGAACAGGCCACGCAGGCTTGTAAAGTCGTCCACATCCGGCAAGTCGATCTCGTGGACACCGGCAACCACGATCTCGATATTGCGATAGGTCTGACCAAGCAGCGAAGAGAGCGTATGCGACAGGGTCTCGCGGCTCGCCGAAGCCGCGTCATGGATCAACACGGTAATCAAGTGATTCCACATGCGCTGCTGGCCGGCCAACGCCATCCTTTCGGCCAGCCTGGATTGCCGCCAACTGTCGTAGCCCGCCGATAGGGTGGCGTCTTCCCGCCTGCTCATACTATCGGACTCTCCTGAGTTTGCCGTCGGCCTGCCTGCGCTTGCCGGTTGTTGCTGTTGCCGAAAGAGATCGATCACTACAGCTTTTGTAGAACCACCATGTCCTGATAATCGAGCGCACCACGCGGGATATACTGGCAGACACGCAGAAATTTCGACCAATGATCGAATACATACCGCACGCTGTGGAAGGCGGAGTGGTAGAAGTCGGGGAAGTCGGCGCCCCACTGGTCATCCTTGGTAAAGAAAAGCCCTCGTGTATAGAAGATGTCGGCAACCTGCTCGCGAAGCGGCGACTCCGGCGGAATCCCTCCGAAAAACTGATCGAATGCATGCTGTCCGTGAACCGTGAGCGTGACAACACCGCCCGGGCGAAGGACGCGCGCCAACTCCGCAAGCCAGGCATCCTGGTAGTCCGCATCAAGATGCGACATCACACTGTGGTTGAAGATCAGGTCGAATGAGCCATCGCCGTATGGAAGCGGAGGCAGGCCTTGCGTAAGGCTCGTCTCAATCCACGGCATATGCGCCGAAACCCATTCGATCGCTTCGGCGTCGATCTCGTTTCCGTACAGCTTGCGAGGCAAGGCGGGCACGGGCAGATGCCGCAAAATGCGGCCGCAGCCGCAACCCCACTCGAGGATATCGTTGAAATCCCCGTACGACTTTCGGATGGACGCCAAGGCCCGCTCCAGATCGCGCAAGGACTTTGCCCCCGACTCCATGAACCAGTCGCTGGCGTCGGTGCCCGTGACCTTGTAACGCAACCGCGGCGGAGGGAGCTGGATTTCCGGGGCTGCTGCTTCGGGCCCCTTGTTTGAACTCCCGGTTGTCGAAAACACGAAACCTCCCCTTCGCATCACAACAGCATCGCGCTTCGGCGATGCACCGCGGTTGTTATGGACCGATCAGATGACAATGGAAATCCCAGAACATCCGACAGAATCGTCGACCTGCTCCAAGTATTTGTTTTTGCGCATATGGGGACCGTGACCGGCCTGGCATCGTGTCGGCGCGCCAAGGGACCCGCCGTCACGCCGCCTTGTCGCGGACCTGATAGTCCTTCACCGCGGCGAAGCGGATCGCCTTCCAGCGCTCGGCCTCGTAGTTGAGCGAGAAGGTGTGCTGGGCGAGGAAGACCGGATCATTGTCGAGATCGCGGGCGATGTCGCCGCGATGCGCTTCGACGAAGCGCTGCACCTCGGCCCTGTCGTCGGCCGAGATCCAGCGGCAGACGGAAAAGCGCGACATCTCGAAATCGACCGGCAATGTGTACTCGATGTTCAGCCGCTCCTTCAGCACGTCGAGTTGCAGGGCGCCGACGACACCGACGATGGCCGGCGAGCCGTCCTCGGGCGAGAACAGCTGCACGACGCCCTCCTCGGCCATCTGGTGCAGCGCCTCCTTCAGCTTCTTGGCCTTCATGGCATCACCGAGGCGCACCCGGCGCAGGATTTCCGGCGCGAAATTGGGCACGCCGCGGAACAGGATTTCTTCGCCTTCGGTGAGTGTGTCGCCGATGCGCAGCGTGCCGTGGTTGGGGATGCCGACGACGTCGCCGGCGAAGGCCTCGTCGGCGGTAACGCGGGTGCGGGCGAAGAAGAACTGCGGCGCCGACAGGCTCATCGGCTTGCCGGTGCGCACCAGCTTGGCCTTCATGCCGCGCTCCAGCTTGCCGGAGCAGACGCGCACGAAGGCGATGCGGTCGCGGTGGTTGGGATCCATGTTGGCCTGGATCTTGAAGACGAAGGAGGTCATCTTCTCCTCGGTCGCTTCGACCTTGCGGCTGTCGGCCTCCTGCGCGCGCGGCGGCGGCCCGAAGGCGCCGAGCGCCTCGATCAGGTCGCGCACGCCGAAATTGCGCAGCGCCGAGCCGAAATAGACCGGGGTCAGATGGCCCTCGCGGAAGGCGTCGATATCGAGCGGGCGGCAGGCCTCGCGCGCCAGCTCCAATTCCTCGATGAAGTCGTTGCGCTCGTTCTCCGGCAGGAGACCGGCGACGCGGTTGGAATCGGGGCCGTTGACCGGCGTGCGCTCCTTCTCGTCGTCGCTCTTGCGTACGGCGTTCAGCGCCAGGTGATAGGTGCCCGAAAAAGTCTTGCCGCGGCCGATCGGCCAGGTGACCGGGGCGGTGTCCAGCGCCAGCTTCTGCTCGATCTCGTCGAGTATTTCGAACGGATCGCGGCTCTCGCGGTCCATCTTGTTGACGAAGGTGATGATCGGGATATCGCGCAGCCGGCAGACCTCGAACAGCTTCAGCGTACGCGGCTCGATGCCCTTGGCGGCGTCGATGACCATGACGGCGGAATCGACCGCCGAGAGCGTGCGATAGGTGTCGTCGGCGAAATCCTCGTGGCCGGGCGTGTCGAGCAGGTTGAAGACATTGTCGTCATACTCGAAGGTCATCACCGAGGTGACGACCGAAATGCCGCGCTCGCGCTCGATCTTCATCCAGTCGGACCGGGTCTGGATGCGGTCCTTCTTGGCCTTGACCTCACCGGCAAGCTGGATGGCGCCGCCGAACAAAAGCAGCTTTTCGGTGAGCGTGGTCTTGCCGGCGTCGGGGTGGGCGATAATCGCGAAGGTGCGACGGCGCGATACCGCGTTTTCGATGTCTTCTGCCAAGTCGTGGAATCCTGTCTGTGGCGCGGGCTTCTAGCAGCGCTTTTCCGGCCTGTCGACAGTTTCGGGCCGATCGGTCCGAGGCGACCGGAAATCGGCCGCGCAGATCAGTTCCACAGCCAGCCGCGACCATCCTTGCTGCCGTAGCGGGTGACCAACGCGATCTCGGAGCGATCAATGCCGATGTCGCGCAGCAGGTGGTCCGGAAATTCGTCAAGCCGCGCCCGGTCCCTGCGAATGCGGATGATGCGGGCGAAGGCGCCGACGCCGAAACGATCGATGGCCGTCACGAAGAAGCGCCAGCCGAAGGGCCGATCGACGGTGAATTCCAGTTCTTCAAGGGATGACATTGTCGTGTTTCCTTCTGTTTGAACGATGGCAGATCGGGAGGGCCATGCAATGACCCTCCCGATGCGGTGCCGGGTCTTGGCTGCGTCAGGACTGATCGTTGGCGCAGCTCACATAGGGGTTCCAGTCGGCGAACATGCCGGCCGGATTGTGCCGCCAGTGCCAGACATGCAGCTCGTAGTAGGGGTCCACCGGATGGACGCCCACGGTCGTCTTGCGCTGCAGGGTGCGGCCGAGGAACTCGGGAACGCCCTTGCCCTTCCAGTCCTTCTCGAAGGCGATGTACTCCATGCCGACGAGTTGCATGGAGCCGTCCGGCTCCGGCTCGTAGGTCAGCACGTCCGGCTCGCTGAGCACGAGCTTGCCATCGCCGGCACGGACCGGATGGATGAAGTGGACCCCCATCGTGCCGTGCTCGTCATGCGTCGTGCATTCGAAGAGCTGCTGGTAGCCTTCGGCCTTGGCGACCTCGATATTGACGTACCTGGCCGCCATTTCCCGAGACCGGTTCAGCACCGGATCCGGCGTATCATGCGCATCCGCGGTGCCGCAGGCGAGCGCGGATGCCCAGATGGCGCCGGACAACGCCGTGCCGAGGACGAGGTTTGCGAAGAGTTTCACCACCCGTTCCTCCCCGTCAGGCGCTGGCGTGCGCCGTCGTCGGATCGAACAGGCGCTTCACCTGCGTGATCTTCGTCGCCGGGAAGCCGCTCATCTTGGCGTGGCGCTGGATGATCGCCTCGTCCCTGGCGAGATAGACGCAGAAGGTCTTGTCGTCGGTGACGAATGACTCCACCCACTGGATCTCCGGGCCAAGTTCGGCGAGCACGGCGTTCGACGCCTTGGACGCGTCGCGAAGCTGCTCGCGCTCGAAGGTGCCGACCTTGGGAATGTCCCGTTCGATGATGTACTTCTGCATTTCCGTAATCTCCTCATCTTGGGTTCAAATGCCGGCGGGCGACCGACCAGGTCGCTGCCGGTGACATGCCCGGGCTTGCTGGGCTAAAGTGCCGCTTGGCTCGCCAGGCACGGGAAGAATGACAGGAGGGGCGGCCGACAGTCCTTACGCCGCGCTTATCTTCTCCTGATCCTTTGCCCATTGTCGTTGGAGGGAATGCTGCCGATGGGGGTCTATTGCTTCGGCGACTTCGAGCTGAACGAGGAATCCCGCGCCCTTCGCCTCGCCGGCAGGGAGGTCGAGGCGCAGCCGCTGGTCTTCGACTTCCTCGCCATGCTGCTGCGAAATCAGGAGCGGGCGCTGAGTAAGGACGAACTGCTCGAAACGCTGTGGCCGGGCGTCACGGTGACGGAGGCCTCGCTGCAGCGCGTGGCGAGTCTCGCTCGCAGTATCCTTCGCCAGGGCGGAATTGAAACGGCGCTGCGCAACCTGCCCCGGTTTGGCTACCGGATCTACCTGGATTCACCTGCCGCTCCGGAAAACAAGATCGTTCCGGCCGGCGAGGTGAGCAAGCCTTCGAGCCCCGGCTCGCCAATCCTTTTGGCACGCGCGGCCGTTGCGGCCAGAAAATGGCGTGAGGCCGCGGCCTCCTTCGCCGAAGCAGACGCCACCGACGAGTTGTTGACGGCCGATCTCGAAGAATGGGCCTTGGCACTGGAGTGCATGGGACGGCCGGCGGAAGCCATTCCGCTCCTGGCGCGCGCGGTGACGGAGTACGGCGTCGCCGGCGAACGCCTGCGCGCGTCTTCACCGGCAATCACCCTTGCCATGATCCATCTGGAAAGAGGAGAGCTTGCCGCCGCCAACGGCTGGCATAAGCGAGCCGCGCAGTTGATCGATGGCGCCACCGAGAGCAGGGAGCATGGCCTCTGGTGCTGGATGGGCGCGCGCATCAAGGGCGCGGAAGCCGAGCCGGAGCACGCGCTTGCGCTCGCCGAGCAGGCTTTCGAGGTCGGCAAGCAACTCGAGGACCCGGTCGTCGAGTCGCTCGGTCTCATCTATCGCGGCTTCTTCAAGCTTTGCCTTGGGGAAACAAGGTCCGGGCAGGAAGACCAGGATTTTGCCGCAGCGCTTGGTCTCTCCAGCGATGTCGACCCGATCGTCGGCGGTATCCTCTACTGCAACATTCTCTGGGCCTGCCGAAATTTCGGCGACTGGGCGAGAGCCAACCAATGGACCCTCAGCTACGAGGGTTGGTGCAGAGGACACGGGCTGGAAGAACTCACAGGCTCGTGCCGGCTGCATCGGGCCGAGGTGCTCGGCGTCCATGGCACGCTGAAAGAGGCGGAGACGCTGGTGCGTGCCGCGCTCGACCAGCTTGCGCTCGACGCGCCTTGGGCCACTGGCGATGCGCTGCGCGTCCTGGGTGACATTCATCTTGCCGCCGGCGATTTCGCCGAGGCAGAAACAGCCTATCGCGCGTCCCACGCCGCGGGCTGGGACCCGCAGCCCGGCCTTGCGCTGCTGCAGCTCGAGCAGGGACAGGCGGAGGCCGCTTTCAGCGCGCTCGAGCGGTCCCTGGTTGGGAACCGCTGGCCAACCCTGCAGCGGCGCGGCATGGTCCTTGCCACGCTCGCCAAGGTGGCGGCGCGGACCGATCGGCTGGAGCGCGCGAAGCAGGTGATCGCCGAACTGGAAAGCGAGCCGCAACGTTGGCCGATGGCCTCGATCCGGGCGCTGACTGCCGAGGCCAAGGCGGAACTGTTCATGCGGGAAGATCGCCTTGTGGAAGCGGCGTGGGAGCTGCAGACCGCATGCTCGCGCTGGGCCGAGATCGGCTCGCCGACCAACTGCGCGGACGCCAGGCTTTCGCTCGCGGCGCTGCTTATCCAGCTGGGTGACCGCACCGGCGCGGAGCTGGAGCTCGGCACGGTGCTCGCGGTCGCGAAGAAAGTCGACTCGCCGCGCCTCATGCGGCGGTACGACGAGTTGAAAGGGCTGCTCGCCGGCGCCAAGAGAGAGGCGCTTGGGTAGCGCATAGACTCTCGCTTGAGGTTGGCTCGGTGCGATGGCATGACGGGAAACCCCAATGGAGCCCGGCATGAGCAGCGCGAAAGAAGTCATCGTCATCGGCGCCGGCATCATCGGTGCCTCGATCGCCTGGCATCTGACGGGAGCCGGGGCGCGGGTGACGGTGATTTCGGGTAGCGGCGCGGATGGCGTCGCGACACCCAATTCGTTTGCCTGGATCAATGCCAGCTGGGGCAACCCCGAGACCTATTTCCGGCTGCGCCGGCGCGCCATGGCCGAATGGACAAGGCTGGCGAAGGATCTGCCCGGCCTGCCGCTCGCCTGGTGCGGCGGCCTGTGCTGGGACATGCCGGCGGACGAGCTGGAGGCCTATGCGGCCGAGCATTCCTCCTGGGGCTACGGCATCGAGCGCGTCGGCCGTGATCGGGTGGCCCGCATCGAGCCCAATCTTACCGAGCTTCCGGAGCTTGCGCTCTATGTGGCGGAGGAAGGCGTCGCCGAGCCGGTTGCCGCCACCAGGGCGCTGCTGGCCGATGCCGAGCGGCGCGGCGCGAAGTTGGCAACCGGAACCGTCACCGCCCTGGCGCGATCCAATGGCAAGGTCACGGGCGTGGAGATGTCCGGCGAGCAGCTTACCGCCGACGAGGTGGTGATCGCGGCCGGCGCTGGAGCTCCGGGGATCGCCGAAACAGTCGGGGTCAAGCTGCCGATCGAAACACCGCCCGGCCTGATCGTCCATTCGCGCCCTTACAAAACGCTGCTCAACGGGCTGGTGCTGGCCGAGCGGCTGCACATGCGCCAGACGGCCGAGGGCCGGATCATCGCCGGCTCGGATTTCGGCGGCGCCGATCCGGGCGAGAATGCGGAGGACACGGCGCGCGAGCTGTTCAAGGCGACGAAGGCGATGCTGCGCGGCGCCGAGGGGCTGGAACTCGATTTCCACACGGTCGGCTACCGGCCGACCCCGGTCGACGGCTTCCCGATCATCGGCCGCGCCGAGGGGGTGGACGGGCTCTATGTCGCCGTCATGCATTCCGGCATCACGCTGGCGCCGGCCGTCGGTCTCTTTGCCGCGCGCGAAATCCTGGACGGCGAGCGCGATCCATTGCTTCAGTCTTACAGGCTTGGCCGCTTCTCTTAATAGCCGGTCGGCCTGCGAAAGCCCCCAGCGAGTGGCGCCATCGCCGCGGCAATGCCGAGCAGCCGCGATTCCGACCAGCGACTGCCGACCAACTGCAGGCCGATGGGCAGGCCCTCGCTGCCGTACCCGCCGGGTATCGTCAGCGCCGGATGGCCGGAATAATTGAACACCGCGCCATAGGCCGGCAGCATCCAATAGCTTTCCTCTCTGCCGTTGACCTCGATCGCCGTTCCCGGCGCGCAATGCGGGAAGGCAGTGGTCATGGCGACCGGGCAGAGCAGCGCATCGCAGCTTTCGAAGAACCTGTCCCAGGCGAGAATCGAGCGGTCGCGCCGGGCGAGCGCCGCGAACCAGCGCGAGACAGGCGTCGGTTGGTCCGGCGGGTCCGGCTGCGCGGCCTCCAGCATCATGCCGATCAGCGCGCCGCCCTCGGCCAGATCGTCGTGCAGATCGAGCCTGGGCAACTTTGCCTCCTCGACCATGGCGCCTGCCGATCCGAGCTTCTCGCCAAGCTTTTCGACGGCGGCGCTGATCTCGCCAGCCACCGGGAAGCCAGGGAAGGACGTGGCGACGGTGATGCGCAGCGAACTGACGTCCGGCGTCTCCGTAGCCTCGACCGGCACCGGCGCAAGGTCGGTGTCGCCTTCGTCCGGTCCGGCGATGATCCGGTAGATCAGTGCCAGGTCCTCGGCGCTGCGCGCCAGCGGGCCGAGGCACGACATCAGCCGGACGCTGCGCACCGTCCCGCCCGGATCGGGAAAAGCGCCGGCCAGCGAAACACGGTGCTCGGTCGGCTTCAGGCCGTAGACACCGCAGAAGCCGGAAGGCAAGCGGATGGAATCCTGCATGTCGGTGCCGACCTCGAACGGCGTCATGCCCGTGGCAACAGCCGCCGCTGCGCCACCGCTGGAGCCGCCGGCGGTGCGCGACAGATTCCAGGGGTTGCCTGTGCGGCCGAACAGTGGATTGTCCGATTGCCAGTCGCTGAGCATGGTCGCGACATTGGTCTTGCCGATCAGTATTGCGCCAGCCGCCTTCAGCCGCGCCACGACCGGGCTGTCCTTTTTCGCCACATAGTCGGCAAACGGCGGGAAGCCGACCGTGGTCTTCATGCCGGCCGTGTCGTGCGTGTCCTTCAGGGTGAAGGGCACGCCGTGCAGCGGACCCAGCGCGTCGCCGCGCGCCAGCGCAACGTCCGCCTGCCTGGCGCGCTCGCGAGCCCCTTCCCTGTCGAGGGTGACGATGGCGTTGACCGCCCCGTTGCCCCTGTCGATCTGCGCAAGATGCGCATCCAACGCCTCGGCGGCCGAGATTCTACGCGCGGAGATCGCGGTGGCGAGCTCGATGGTCGAGGCGAAGGCGATGTCCATGACGAATGCTCCGACTTGCTGGCCGCGCCTGCTGATCAAGATGGCGGACTGTGGCGCGGCTTCAAGCCGAGTTCAGCATCCGAGGATCGGCCTCGCTTGATCGGGATTGCGCTGGCATTCGCGGCGGGATGGTTCAGCCGGCCAGCGCCAGCTCCGCCAGAGCCGGAGTAAAGGGCCGAACGACCATGCCATCGCGTGCAATGGTGACGAAGCTCGATGGCGGGATCGTCTGCCACTCGCCGCCTTCGCGGTCGAAGGGCTCCGAGACGATGCAGCGGCCCCTGCCAAAGGCCGAGGTGTAAAGCGTCGGCGCATGATCGTCGGTGGCGTAGCGCACGGCGTAGAGCGCCTTGCCGTCCGAGAAGGCGGCGGTGAGCTTCAGCGCCGGGTCCAGACCGGCGCGGCGCGAGGCGTCGAGCACGCGATTGGCGGCGCGCGTTGCCGCGCCATGCGGGTCGCGCGACAGGCCCTCGTCGATCATCAGCAGGAAGAACAGCTCGGAATCGGTGCTGCCCGAGCGCCGGTCGTAGACGGCGTCCGAAAGCGAGTTCTCCAGTCCGCGGCGTATCCTTTCGAAGCCGTGGATCTGGCCGTTATGCATGAACGACCAGCGGCCGGAAATGAACGGGTGGCAGTTCACGCGGCTGGTGCCGCCACCGGTCGAGGCGCGGACATGGGCCAGGAAAAGGCCGGATCTGATCTGCTGGCACAGGCTCTTCAGGTTAGGGTCTGACCAGGCCGGCAGAATATCGCGATAGAGCCCAGGCTCGGGCCGGCCGCCATATCAGGCCAGACCGAAGCCGTCGGCATTGGTCGGCGATTTCGCCTCCCGCGCGTCGCGGCTCTGAACGATCAGCGAGTGTGAAGGTGCGGTGACGATCTCTTCAAGGAATATCGCTTCGCCGAGATAGGCGGCCCATCTGCACATTGTTGCGTCATCCTCTCTTGCGCATCCAACCGGGGCCGCGAATGAAAACCATTCGCCGCCGGTGAGGCGCCAGAGATGACAGGAGGCCGGATTGGCGTCCTTACGTCGCGCTGATGTTTTGCTGATCCTTTGCCCGAGGCAGGCTGGAAAGATGCCGGCGATCGCCGGGCGATCGAGATCGTGCCTAGCCGACCAGCGCCAGCTTGTTCGCTGCAGGTGCAAAAGGCCGAATGCCCATGCCGTCCGCCGTCATGGTGACGAAGCTCGACGGCGGGATCGCCTGCCACTCGCCGCCGTCGCGGTCGAAGGGTTCGGAAACGATGCAGCGGCCCGCGCCGTTGCGGAAGACGGAGGTGTAGAGCGTCGGCGCATGATCGTCGGTGGCGTAGCGCACGGCATAGAGCGCCTGGCCGTTGGAGAAAGCAGCCGTCAGCTTCAGCGCCGGCTCGAGGCCAGCGCGGCGCGAGGCGTCCAGCACGCGACTGGTGGCGCGCGACACCGCGCCTTGCGGGTCTTCGGACAGACCCTCGTCGATCATCAGGAGAAAAAAGAGCTCGGAATCGGTGGTGCCCTCGCGCTGGTCGAAGACGGCGTCGCAGAGCGAATTCTCCAGCGCGCGGCGGATCTTCTCGAAACCACCGATCTGGCCGTTGTGCATGAACGACCAGCGGCCGGAGATGAAAGGATGGCAGTTCATGCGGCTGGTGGCGCCGCCGGTCGAGGCGCGCACATGGGCGAGGAACAGGCCGGACTTGATCTGCCGGCACAGGCTCTTCAGATTGGGGTCCGACCAAGCCGGCAGGATGTCGCGATAGAGGCCGGGCTCGGGCCGGTCGCCATACCAGGCAAGCCCGAAACCGTCGCCATTGGTCGGCGACTTGGCTTCCTGGGCGCAGTGGCTCTGGGCGATCAGCGAATGGCAGGGCGCGGTGATGATGTCTTCGAGGAAGACCGCTTCACCAAAATAGGCCGCCCACCGGCACATCGCATTCCACCGTTGCTAGGCGCGGTCCATCAGAGCCTTGGGCTCCTTGACCGCGTGTGAGCCTCTGTTGTGCGTCCGCTCATAGAGCTCGCGGACGATTCGGCTGGCGGTAGTCTCGAACAGAAATGGCAAGAAAGCGTGAACGAGCGCCGCGCCCGCGGCCAGCGACAGGCGCGAGCAGAACCAGGCGGCGAAGGCCATGTGGCTGAAATAGGTCTCGCCCACCTTGGCCGGGTGAGAGGTGAACAGCTTCGAAAACGTCGTCATGGTGATCCCTCCTGCCGGGATGAGCCCCGATGCTGAGTATCGTGCCACGGGTCAAAGGTTCATCGATCCCAAATTGTCCTTGCGATGAGCAACAATTTGGGACATTCATCCCAGGATGAGCATAGAAATCGATGAAATCGATCGAAGATTGCTGGCGGAGCTGCAACGCGACGGTACGTTGTCGGTCGATCAGCTGTCGGAGCGGGTGGCGCTGTCGCGCAATGCCTGCTGGCGGCGGGTCAAGCGGCTGGAGGAGGACGGCGTCATCATCGGGCGCGTGGCGCTGGTCGATGCCGACAAGCTCGGGCTCGGCCTCTCCGTGTTCATCCTGGTCCGCACCTCCAACCACGATCCGGACTGGCTGCAGAAGTTCCGCGCGGCGGTGACCGGCTTTGCCGAGATCACCGGCGTCTACCGCATGTCGGGCGATCTCGACTATGTACTGAGAGCCCGCGTCGCCGACGTGAAGGCCTATGACCGGCTCTACCAGCGGCTGATCGCCAAGGTGGCGCTGTCGGATGTCTCGGCCTCCTTCGTCATGGAGGAGATCAAGGAAACGACGGTCGTGCCGGTGGAACTGCGCTGAGGAGGAACCGCCTCGAAAGAAAGGCGTTGATAGCGTTGCGGCCGGGGTTGACCTTTCCGGCACTCGCGCCGATAGCAATGGGCTCATGCGCACAGCTGTCTATCCCTCCCCCGTCATCGGCCCCTCCGTCGGTTTCGTCAGGCTTCCGCATGGCGAAGGCCTGCCGCTGCCGGCCTATGAAAGCTCAGGCGCCGCCGGCATGGATTTGCGCGCCGCGGTACCGGATGACCGGCCGCTGCTCATCCTGCCCGGGAAACGCGCGCTGGTGCCGACCGGGCTGATCGTGGAAATCCCGGAAGGCATGGAAGGCCAGGTCCGGCCGCGCTCCGGTCTTGCCTTCAAGCACGGCCTTACCGTTCTCAATTCACCCGGCACCATCGACAGCGATTATCGCGGCGAGGTCAAGGTGCTGCTGGTCAATCTCGGCGACGAGGACTTCGCGGTGACGCGCGGCATGCGCATCGCCCAGATCGTCTTTGCGGCGGTGGCGCAAGTAGCGATCGAGGAGCGCTCGCTCGCTGGCGGCACGGCGCGCGGGGCGGGCGGCTTCGGGTCGACCGGCACGGCCTGATGTCTGTACCAAAGCTGGTCATCTTCGACTGCGACGGGGTCCTGGTCGACACCGAGAACCTTGCCAACCGGCGCCTCGCCGAGTGGCTGAGCGGCGCCGGCTTCGCCACCACCTTCGAATATTGCCGCAAGCACTTCTCCGGCCGCAGCATGGCCTCGGTGCAGAAAGAGATCGAAGCGGCGACCGAGGTCAGGCTCGGCGTCGATTTCGTCGACCGCTGGAACGCCGGCCTGCCGGACCTGTTCGCGCATGGCGTCGAGGCGATCCCTTATGTGCGCGACTTCATCGAGAAGGTCCGCGCCGCCGGCATCGCCTACTGCGTCGCCTCATCGGCGCGGGTGTCGAAGATGCATATCACGCTCGGCCAGACCGGGCTGCTGCCGTTGTTCGAGCACGCCATGTTTTCGTCGACCATGGTCGGGCGCGGCAAGCCGTTTCCGGACCTGTTTCTCTACGCGGCAAAGACGATGGGCTTCGCGCCGGCCGACTGCATCGTCATCGAGGACAGCGTCGCCGGCACTGAGGCCGGCATCGCCGCCGGAATGCGCGTCTTCTCCTATCACGCCGATCCCTATTCCGACCCGCATGGTCTGGAAGAGGCCGGCGGCATTCTGTTCGACGACATGCGCGCGCTGGCCGGGCTGGTGCCGATCGGCTGAGCCGGTTTTCAGCCTTGGGGCCTGGCTTTGCGTTTCAAGACTCCGCGCTGGAGTGGTTGATCGGTGATGGAAACGCAGAACCACCTCTTTTGTTTCGACGCAATCCGGACGGAAAACCGCTTCACACTTTTCCTCGAATTGCTCTAGCGTAGGCTCTCTCGGGGGCGCCCGCACATATGATCTCCATTTTGTTTCGCTTCATTCTCGCTTGCCTGCTCTTGCCCTGGATTTGGGCGACGGCAGACGCGCAGACCGCCAGCTTCCCGGAACTGAGCAGCGCCGTCCCTAGCCATCCGGACGTCACCTATCTCGACCTTGCCAACTTGGTCGTCCCCGTTCTCGCCGGCACTTCGCCGATCAAGATCCGCCCCATCAGCGGTGACGCTGATGACGAGGCGCCGCCTTCGACCGGCAACCTGTCGAGCGCCGCCGTCCTCGATATCAAAGCCGGCGGCAAGGAACGGCTGACGATGCTGTTCGACCTCGGGCAAGCCTCCGACAGCGCCGAGGGTTTCGCTGTGCTGGCGCTCTACGACCTCGGCGGCAAGCCGGAATTGCTCGACGCGGTCAATGTCGCCACCGATCGAAGCACATTTTTTCGCGAACCGGCCAGGCTTTCGATCAGCGCCGGCGATGACGCCGTCGTCATCACCAGCACGCATTTCAATTCGAACCAGGGCTATGTCAGCACGTTGCTGCTCATGGTCCGCAGCGACCGCTTCGAGCTGGTCGACACCATCAACACGTTCGATGAAAACTACTGCTACAAGCGGACGCAGGATCTTGCCTTCAAGACGCTCGCGGACGGCCGGCGCTATGCGGCGATCAAGGCGACGGTGACCGACGCCACGGTGCCGGGCGAAGACTGCGAAGACGAGCAGCCCAAGGCTTCGTCGCACAAGATCTCTGTGACCTATCGCTGGAGCAAGAAGGCGTCGCGCTACGTGCCTAGTTCCAAGGCGTTCGAGCGTCTGTCAGCAGAGAACCAGAAACGCTTCTGAGCCAGACGCATTCGTTTGCCCGGTTGAAATCGTCGCGTTAGACTCCGCTTCACAAGTCCACATATGAGGGAAGCATCCATGGACAAGGGCAAGATCTTTCGCGACCTGCACGCCTCGACCTTCGTCATGCCCAATCCCTGGGATATCGGCACGACAAAGCTTCTCGCCTCCTTCGGATTCAAGGCGCTGGCGACGACCAGCGCCGGCTTTGCCTTTTCGCGCGGCCTGCCCGACGGCGCGGTGACGTTCGACGCGATGATCCATCACTGCCGCGAGGTGACGGCGGCGACCGCTCTTCCAGTTTCGGCCGATCTCGAACGTGGCAAGGGCGACAGCCCCGAACAGGCGGCAGAGACCGTTTTCGCGGCCGAGGCGGCCGGCCTTGCCGGCTGCTCGATTGAGGACCACACTGGCGATCGGGAGAAGCCGATCTATGATTTTTCCCACGCCGTAGAACGCGTCGCCGCCGCTGTCGAGGCGGCGCGGGCGCTGAAGCACGATTTCGTCTTCACCGCGCGGGCCGAGAATTTCCTGTGGGGCCGGTCCGATATCGATGACACGATCAAGCGGCTGCAGGCCTTCGAGCAGGCCGGAGCCGACGTGCTCTACGCGCCGGGCTTGAGCGACGTCGAGACGGTGCGGATCGTCTGCTCGTCGGTGACCAAGCCGGTCAACGTCATGGCGCGGCCGGGCTTCGCCGTCGCCGACCTCGCCCAGGCGGGTGTCAAGCGCATCTCGCTCGGGCCCTGGCTGACCAATTTCGCCTTCGGCATGCTGGAGACCGCGGCGCGCGAGATCCAGCAGGACGGCACCTTCGGCTTCACCCGCGCCGCCATGCCGTTCGGCAAGCTGCAAGCGCTGTTCGGCAAGAACGGCGACTGACCGAAAAGGTCATTCTGGCCGGCGCGCTGACACCGCCTTGTGCAGATGCACCATCATGGCGGCGGTGAAGAGCGGCGTCAGCAGGTTGACGACCGGAACGGCCAGGAAAGCGGCGATGACCAGCCCGGCCAGGAACACGGTGCCGGCATACTTCCGGCGCAAGGCCTTAGCTTCGGCCTCCGGGCGGAAGCGCATGGCGGCGAATTCGAAGAACTCGCGCCCGAGCAGATAGCCATTGACGATGAAGAAGGCGGCGATGTTGATGCCCGGCACCAGGAGCAGCAGCAGGGCGATGATGTTGCCGAGAACAACGACGCCAAAGAATTTTATCGCCAGCACCAGCGAGTGCAGCGCCGGCACGGGACGGCCGGGCGGGTCGTCCGGATAATCGGTGCGCTCGACCACTTCGGCGACGTCGTCGAGGAACAGGCCGGCGATGATCGCCGTCACCGGCGCGACAACCAGCGCCATCCCCATCGCCAGGACGATGCCGGCGACAATGGCGCCCAGCCATCCGGCCCAGGACGGCAGCCCAGGCAGAAGCGTCTGCAGCCACGGCCAGGCCAGCCATCCGAGCAGGCTCTCGATGCCGAACCAAAAGGCCACCAGCGCCAGCAGGGTCAGCCCCAGCGTCTTCAGGAAGACGGAACGGAATTCGGGCGAGAACAGCCGGCTGGCAGCGGCGCGGGCGGCGTCGAGGATCACGGCGTCTCCAACCCCTCATTGACTAAGACGCTTCCGAGATAGGCACCCTTGTCGAGCAGCGCAACTATTGCGCAAGTTTCGTCTGCCGGGCGGGGATGGTCATCGCCGCGACGCCGACAACGACGAAACCCATGCCGAGCCAGGCCGTCGGACCGAGGCTCTCGCCAAGGAAGAGAGCGCCGATGCCGACGCCTATCGGCACGCGCAGATAGGCCTGCGATGTGGTGCCGACCGAGCCCAGCGTGTGGATAAGGCGGAAGAAGATCGAGAAGGCGAGCGCGGTCGAGAAGACTGAAAGTCCGATCAGGGCGAGGATCGACGCGGTCGATGGCGAGAGCGTCCAGGGCCGGTCGAAAACAAGGCTCAACGGAATCAGGATCGCCGCGCCGCAGATCATCGAGCCGGCGGCCGGCAGCATTGGGTCAAGCCCTCTGAAGTTGCGCCCGAAAATGGCCGCGCCCGCATAGCTGACGGTAGCGGCGACGACGGCAAGCTGCGCCCACAGCTGATGGCCGAGACCGCCGAGCGCCTCCGTGCCGACGATGAGGCAGATGCCAGCGATGCCAGCGCCGACACCGACCAGCTTGCGCAGCGTCACCGGCTCGTGGCGGGTGATCAGCGCGGTCAGGAGGAAGGTGAAGATCGGCGAGGTGGCGTTGAGGATGGTGGCGAGGCCGGCATCAATGGAGCGCTCGGCGGCGGCGATCAGGGTGAAGGGCACGACGCTGTTCAGGCAGGCCTGGAAGGCGAAGCGACGCCAGGTTGCGGCGTCCCTCGGCATGGCGAGGCCGCGCCAGCGGATGATCGCCAGCAGGATGGCGCCGGCGATCAGGGTGCGGGCGGCGATGAAGGTCACCGGCGGGATCGTCTCGACGCCAACCTTGATGAAGGTATAGGACGCGCCCCATAGCAGCGCCAGCACGGCAAGCAGCGACAGTTCGGTGGTCATGTCGGTCTTTGCGGGCATTGCTGGTTCGTGCTCTCAGAAACTTCGCTCGGATCGCTTCTAGCCGACGGCCAGGCGGAAATGTTTCGATCCGGATGCAACCATAGCCGTCATCATCACGGCCGATATGGTCCAGTTTTATGCGATGGCTGCAACAGCCGGCAAATAGGCGCGGCCATTGACCGGCATGGCGGAACCCAATGCCGATTTTCGGGGTAGGCAAAAGGGCGGCAACTCGCTAGACCCGCGCCCGGCCGGCGTGGCAGAAAGCCGGCAGGTTCCAAGGCGGAGAGATTGATGCCGGATTATGACGTGCTTTGCATCGGCAATGCCATTGTCGACATCATCGCCCAGTGCGACGAGGCCTTCCTCGAGACCAACGGCATCATCAAGGGCGCGATGAACCTGATCGACACCAGGCGCGCCGAACTGCTCTACAGCCGCATGGGCCCGGCGATCGAGGCCTCCGGCGGCAGCGCCGGCAACACGGCGGCTGGCGTTGCGAGCTTCGGCGGCCGCGCCGCCTTCTTTGGCAAGGTCTCCAACGACCCGCTCGGCGAAATCTACACCCACGACATCCAGGCCCAGGGCGTCGCGTTCGACACCAAGCCGCTCCAGGGCCAGCCGCCGACGGCGCGATCGATGATCTTCGTCACGCCGGACGGCGAGCGCTCGATGAACACCTATCTCGGCGCCTGCGTCGAGCTTGGCCCGGAAGATGTCGAGGCCGACAAGGCCTCCGGCGCCGCGGTCACCTATTTCGAGGGCTATCTGTGGGACCCGCCGCGCGCCAAGGAAGCGATCCGGCAGACGGCAAGACTGGCGCATGCCGCCGGGCGCGAAGTGTCGATGACATTGTCGGATTCCTTCTGCGTCGACCGCTACCGCGACGAGTTCCTCGACCTGATGCGCTCGGGCACCGTCGACATCGTCTTCGCCAACAGCCACGAGATCAAGTCGCTCTACCAGACCTCGTCCTTCGAGGACGCGCTGGAAGCGATCCGCAAGGATTGCAAGATCGCCGCCGTCACCCGCTCCGAAAAGGGCTCGGTCATCGTGCGTGGCGACGAGACCGTCACCATCAATGCGACGACGATCCGCGAACTGGTCGACACCACCGGCGCCGGCGACCTCTATGCCGCCGGCTTCCTCTACGGCTACACCGCAGGACGCAGCCTCAAGGAATGCGGCGACCTCGGCTCGCTGGCGGCCGGGCTGGTGATCCAACAGATCGGGCCGCGCCCAAGGCAGAATTTGCGCAGCGCGGCCCAATTGGCGGGGCTGCTTTAGCCTTCATTGCATTGGGCGCGTCGAACGACGCCAACTGTCGCGCGCCTGTCATAGAGCGCACCTACACGCAAACCGAGGCGTCCCGCGACTGACATTTCGGGATGTCCAGTTGGGGTGCAAAAAAATGCAAGACAGCAACCTGTCGGGTCGCTGTGTTTGTCGTTGCTGCCATTTTTGCTTCCTGCTGTAGCCATTTCAATCGGCCGCAGCTGGGGAGGAGAGCGCGTGGCCCGCAAGACAGACACATGACCAGATTTCAAAATCCGACGGATGGGACATCGCAGGATGCCTTGGCGGGCCTCGTCGCCGAGGCGGTGCAGCAGGCACTGGCCCAGCACGGCGTGCTCCTCGATCCGCAAGCGCTGGCTTCAGCCAGCGCCATCGCCGGCGGTTTCGCCGCCGCCTTTCCCTTCCTGCCGCAAACACAGCGGCTCGCGATCGGCTCCCTCAAAGGCGATTGGACCGCGCTTGCTTCCGCGTTCTTCAGCATGACCGCCAACAAGGCCGCGCGTGGCGGCACGGCAGACGCCGGCCGTAGCACGGCAGACGCCGGTGGGGCGGATGAGCACCCGGTGCCGCCATCCGCGACCGGGAAGCCCCCGTCGCCGCGCGAGCGCCAGCGAACCAACGATCTACAATCCGTGCTGATCGAGGATTGGGCGGGCGAAGTCGCAGGATCGACCTATCTGGAAGAGAATTTCCGCATACCGCGCTCGACCCTGCATCGCTGGCAACGGCGAAACGAGGTCATTGCCTTGCGCAAGGGTGGCCGCAAGCATGTCTTTCCGCTGGCCCAGTTCGTCGACGGCAGGCCGGCCGCGGGGATCAGAGAGCTGCTGGCGGTGATCGCCAATCCGAGGCTGGCCTGGTTCTGGCTGACCCGCCCTTCGCCCGATCTCGATGGTCGCACTCCCCTTGAAATGCTCAAGCACGACAGGGTGCGCGAAGTCATGCTGGCCGCACGCGACTTTTCGCCGACCAGCAATCCCAACGGCTCGCGAGTTTGATTTTTTTCTTTCAAATCAATTAGTTAAACGGCGGTTGCCGCGTCATTAACTAGTCGGCTAATGGTATTTCATGGAACAGTCCTCGTTGGATGTATCCCAGGTTGTGTAAATCTATAGTTACGTTTCGTTTGTACAACTTGTGCCATTTGTGCCAATTTCGACAATATATTCGTGGTATTTACGCAACAATACTTTTCCAAGATTCCAAAAGCCGCTTTTATGACACAATCTCTGTTGAACCGCGCTGCGACATGGGTCATGTGGAGCGCGAAGAAGCGGCGCGATGCGCGTCTTTTTCAACCGTGGGGACAGGGGGCGGCAACGCTGCCTTTCAAGAGATCAAACCCGTTTTAACTTTTGACTGGAGATTCAGAAAATGAACATCAAGAGCCTTCTTCTCGGCTCAGCTGCGGCCCTGATCGCAGTTTCCGGTGCGCGCGCCGCCGACGCCGTTGTCGTCGCCGAGCCGGAACCGGCTGAATACGTCAAGATCTGCGACGTGTACGGCTCGGGCTACTTCTACATCCCCGGCACCGAAACCTGCCTGCGCATCGGCGGCTATGTCCGTTACGACATCGGCTTTGGCGACGTCGGCTCGTTCGACGGTGCGTCGTCAGTCGACCACCAGGATGGCGACGAGCAGGACACCTGGAAGAAGAATGCCCGCTTCACCTTCAAGACCTGGACCGGCCAGGAAACCGAGCTCGGCACCTTGAAGACCTACACCGAAATGCGCTTCAACTTCGGCAACAGCAACGGCTATGGCACCCTCGCCTCCGGCAATCCCGCCGTCGACAAGGGCGTCTCGGTGAAGTTCGCCTCGATCCAGCTCGGTGGTCTGCGCGTCGGTAAGGACGAATCGGCGTTCGATTCGTTCATCGGCTACGCCGGCAACGTCATCCAGGATACGCTGGTTCCGTACGGCGATTTCGACACCAACGTCGTCCAGTACTACTTCGACGCCGGCAACGGCTTCTCGGCCGTGGTCTCTCTCGAAGAGGGCTCTGGCGTCGTCGGCACGATCGACAGCTATGTTCCGCATGTCGTCGGTGGCGTGAAGTACACGCAGGGCTGGGGCGCCATCACCGGCGTCGTCGCCTATGACAGCAACTACGAGGAAGTGGCCGGCAAGGTTCGTCTCGACGTCAAGCCGATGGACAACCTGTCGCTGTTCATCATGGGCGGCTACGGCACCGACGACAACCTCAACGATGACGCAGGCAACGTCATCGACGCGCATGGTCGCGGCTTCTACAAGCAGTGGAGCGGCAACTGGGCGATCTGGGGCGGCGGTACCTACACCATCAACGAGAAGACCTCGTTCAACGCCCAGCTCTCCTACGACGAAGGCAAGAACTTCGGCGTCGCGGCGAACATTGCCTATGAAATCGTCAAGGGCCTCAAGGTCACGGCCGAAGTCGACTATCTGCATGTCGGCGAAGATACCGTCACCAACTGGACCAAAGCCGACAAGGAAAACAGCATCGGCGGCATCCTCCGCTTCCAGCGCTCGTTCTGACCGGTTCTACAATCTTTGCAAGAAGGGCCCGCAGCACGTCGCTGCGGGCCTTTGTCTTTTCAGCTCAACCCCCGCCTGTCTAAGTGCCGAACAGACCCGCTCGCGCAGACCGTCCGGGACCTGGCCCACGACCGCGTCGAACGAGGCGACCGTCAGACCCTGGTCGATGCGCGTTGCTTCGGCGATGACGGCCCTGGCTTCCTCCGGGCGTCCGAACGCGGCGAGAGCGGCGGCCAGCCCCAACCTCGACCAGGTCTGCAATGGCCATTGGCGGCCACCACCATGGCCACCACAAGCACCACGCCTGGGGCTGGGGCGGGGTGACCATCGTGGCGTCCGACCATGGCGGCTGCGGCTATGAATTCTGGAAGTGGAAGGTGACCGGCTGGCGCTTCTGGAAGCGTGCCTTTCTCGCCTGCCGCGACTGGGAGTAGGGTGTCGCCACGCCTTCAAATGCCTTGCCTTCCCCTCGCCTCGCGGGGGGAAGGTTGCGGCCGATCCTGCTCGATGGATGCCGCGCCCGTCGGAGCTAGGCGATGCGGCGCTGGCGGCGTGACGACTGGCCGCCGCCGGCCCCGGGCTGCTCCAGCGCCAATTGGTCGGAAGTGACCAGCCGGCCACGGCCTTCCTTCTTGCCGACATACATATGCCGGTCGGCGAGCGCGACCAGCGCATCGGGATCAGCGGCTTCCGTCGGATAGATCGCGACACCGACGGTGCAGCCGACCTGGATGTCGCCGTTCGGGGCCGGAACCTTGATGCGCAGCCGCTCCAGCACGCGCTCCGCCACGCGCACCGCCTTCTCCCTGGCCTGGTCAGGCTTGCCCGAGAACAGGAAGGCGAACTCGTCGCCGCCGAGCCGCGCGACGAAGTCGGCGCTGCGCAGGATCGCGCGCAGCTTGTCCGACACGCGCTGCAACAGCGCATCGCCGGCCTCGTGGCCAAGCGTGTCGTTGACCTCCTTGAAGCGGTCAAGGTCGATGAACAGCAGGCCCGCCGCATCGCCGGTTGCGGCGCAGCGGCCGATCACCGATTTGAGCTCGTTGTGGAAGGCGCGCCGGTTGGGCAGGTCGGTCAGGAGATCGTGGTTGGCCGAATGGTCGCTCTGCTGCTTGGCCAGCTCGATCTCGCGCTTTTGCGCCGACAGTTCCTCGTTGGCGGCCTTGAGGTCGAGCAGCAGCTGCGCGTTGAGGTCCTCGACGACCTTGCGGTCGCTGATGTCGACGACGAACCCCTCGAGGAATTCGAGCCCGCCGGCCTCGTCCCAGACACCGCCGCCGATCTCGCGGACCCAGAGCGGCTCGCCGACCCTCGGCACGATGCGGTAGTCGACATTCCAGTTGCAGCGCGCCTCGAGCGCGGCGTCGACGGCAGCATAGACCGAAGCGAGATCGTCAGGATGGATGGCCGAAACGTAGTCGCGCACCGCATTGTGGATGAAATCGCTCGGCCGATAGCCGCTGACAGTGAGGATGCCGTCGCTGATGTAGAGCATCGTATAGGACTGGTCGTTGCGGCAGCGGTAGAGATAGCCGTCCATGCGACCGGTGATGCTGAGCAGCGCGTCCAGCCGCTCGTCGTGGTGGCCCCCCTGGCCGACCGCGGATGCAGAAACCCCGTCATGCTTCATGGCCGCACCCCCAAGTTAGCGGTCTGAGCGCGCCGTAGATGCCGTTACGGCAAGTCGGCAAGAGGTCTTCAATATCAGCTGAGTATTATCAATCTGTTATGGGAGGCGCCCTACGCGCACCGCTTCTCAGTTGCTCGCCGTGTAGGCCGCGATCGCCGCCATGTTGACGATGTCTGAGTCCTTGGCGTTCAGCGAGACGATCTGCACCGGCTTGTTCAGGCCGACCAGCAGCGGGCCGATAACGGTCGAGCCGCCGAGCTCCTGCAGCATCTTGGTCGAGATCGAGGCCGAGTGGAACGCCGGCATGATCAGCACGTTGGCCGGGCCGGTCAGCCGTATGAACGGGTATTGCGCCATGGCGCGGGCGTTGAGCGCCACGTCGGCGGCCATCTCGCCGTCATACTCGAAATCGACGCGGCGCTTGTCGAGGATGCGCACGGCCTCCTGCACGCGCTCGGAACGTTCGCCATGCGGATGGCCGAAGGTCGAGTAGGCGAGCATGGCAAGCCGCGGCTCATAGCCCATGCGGCGGGCAAAGCCGGCCGCTTCCTCGGCGATGTCGGCGATCTGCTCGGCATTCGGCATGTCGTGCACGGCGGTATCGGCGACTAGTACGGTCTTGCCCCGCGCGAGCACGATCGAGACGCCGATGACGCGGTGGCCCGGCTTGGCGTCGATGACGCGGCGGATGTCGTCAAGCGCGGTGGAGTAGTTGCGGGTGACGCCAGTGACGATGCCGTCGGCATCGCCCAGCGCCACCATGCAGGCGGCGAAGTGGTTGCGGTCATTGTTGATCAGCCGCTGGCAGTCGCGGAACAGGAAGCCCTTTCGCTGCATGCGCTCGTAGAGATAGTCGGTGTAGATGCCGTTGCGGCGCGACAGCCTGGCATTGATGATCTCGATGCCCTGCTTGTTGAGCTCGATGCCGGCGTGTTTGGCGTTTTCCTTGATGACGTCGTCGCGGCCGAGCAGGATGGCGGTGCCGAGATTCTGGTTCACATAGGAGACGGCGGCGCGCATCACCTGCTCCTCCTCGCCCTCGGCGAAGACGATGCGCTTGGGCTGGCGCCGCACGCGGTCGTAGATGCGCTGCAGGGTGGAGGCGATCGGATCGCGGCGGGCGGAAAGCTCCTGCGCGTAACGGCCGAGGTCTAGGATCGGCTTGCGGGCGACACCGGACTCCATCGCGGCCTTCGCCACAGCCAGCGGGATGGCGGCGATCAGGCGCGGGTCGAACGGCACCGGGATGATGTAGTTGGGGCCGAATTTCGGCCGGTTGCCCTGATAGGCGGCGGCGACGTCGTCGGGCACGTCGCGGCGCGCCAACTCGGCCAGCGCGCGCGCCGCTGCGATCTTCATCTCGTCGTTGATGGTGGTGGCGCGGACATCCAGCGCGCCGCGGAAAATGTAGGGGAAGCCGAGCACATTGTTGACCTGGTTCGGATAGTCCGAACGCCCCGTGGCCATGATGGCGTCGGTGCGGATCTCGGCCACTTCCTCGGGCGTAATCTCGGGATCGGGATTGGCCATGGCGAAGATGATCGGGTTCCTGGCCATCGACTGCACCATCTTGGTCGTCAGCGCGCCCTTGGCGGAAAGGCCGAGGAAGACGTCGGCGCCATCGAGAGCCTCGGCCAGCGAGCGCGCCTCGGTCTTGACGGCATGCGCCGATTTCCACTGGTTCATGCCTTCGGTGCGGCCCTGGAAGACGACGCCCTTGGTGTCGCACAGGATGATGTTTTCCGGCGAGAAACCCATCGCCTTCATCAGCTCGATACAAGCGATGCCGGCGGCACCGGCGCCGTTGCAGACCATCCTGGTGGTCTTCATGTCGCGGCCGGTGATCTCGAGCGCATTGATCAGGCCGGCGGCGGAGATGATGGCGGTGCCGTGCTGGTCGTCGTGGAAGACGGGTATGTCCATCAATTCGCGCAGCCGCTGCTCGATGATGAAGCATTCCGGTGCCTTGATGTCTTCCAGATTGATGCCGCCGAAGGAGGGACCGAGGAAGCGCACGCAGTTGATGAACTCGTCGGCATCCTCTGTGTCGACCTCGAGGTCGATGGAATCGACATCGGCGAACCGCTTGAACAGCACCGACTTGCCTTCCATCACCGGCTTGGAGGCAAGCGCGCCGAGGTTGCCGAGGCCGAGGATGGCGGTGCCGTTGGAGATGACGGCGACCATGTTGCCGCGCGTCGTGTAGTCGAAGGCGCGGCTCGGATCCTCGGCGATGGCGCGAACGGGAACGGCGACGCCCGGCGAATAGGCGAGGCTGAGATCGCGCTGCGTCGCCATCGGCTTGGTGGCGACGATTTCCAGCTTGCCCGGCCGTCCCATGGCGTGGAATTCGAGCGCCTCCTGCGCGCTGACAGAGGGACCGCTGCTTTCGGTTTTCCTGGCCATGGTCCTCTTGATTCCCTCACCAGTGCGGCACCCTTGAGCTGGACGCCATATTTTTTGTGAGCTTCCGGCTTAAGGCCACACGCCGTCGCTGTAAACCGCCAAGCGACGTGCAAACGCTGTTCCTGGGCCGGGCGCGATGCCGCCGTTCAGATCCCGCCCGACGAGGCGATAGCGGCAATCTCGCGCACATGCTCGCGCACAGGGGCCCATCGCGTCAGCCCCGCGGTGCCGGCGAACGGCCACTCGGCGAACGGCGGATCGCCGCTTCCCATGCGCCGCTTGAGCGCCGAGAGATAGGCCATCAGGTGCAGACGTTCGGCCCGCACCGTCTCCAGCGTGCGGCCGCGAATCTCCTCGCGCGGAATGGCGCGGTCGCGCAAGGTCTCGACGGCACGCCGGATGGCGGTCGGCTCGGGCTCGGCGATGATGCAGTAGTCCGGGTGGAAATACACGTCGCGGCCGCCGATGCTCGGCGTCGAGACGATCGGCAAGCCGGCCAGCAAGTACTCCATACTGGAGTACATTGCCCCCTCCACCGCCGACAGACAGAGCCCGACCGCGGCCTGGTTGTAAACATGGTTGACCTCGTCCGGCGAAAGTCGCCCGGCCAGATCGTCGACGAGCGGATTGGCGATCCGGTGCAGCGGCGACTGCGCCTGTAGGCGCCGAATGAAGGCGCGGTCGCCGGCCGGAGGCAATTCCCCGATCGAAGATGTCACATGGACCAGCCTCTCGATTTCAAACGCGAGGTAATGCCGCTTAGTGTGTGAGATACGGCCATTGTAGACGGCATCGTATTCGACCGACACGTCCGGCAGCGGTCGGAAGATGTCCTCCGAGATCATCAGATTGTGATTGGAGAAGATCGCATTGCCGCCTACGCTCGCAATCAAGCGGCGTTCCTCCTCGGTGTTGCAGAGGAAGATCAGCTCATGGTTGGGGCAGGCCCAGGCAAACCAGGCGAGGTCCCTGCCGATCTGATCGATGACGGCGGGCCTCTCCAGGGTCCAGTTCGGCATCAGCAGGAAAGTGGCGCGCCGCGATGCCAGGCGACGGGAAAGGGCGGCAAGCGCATAAAGCGGGCGGCGCCCGCCGACTGGCACGTAGAGGATCAGCGGATCGCGATTGAAGATGTGGACGGGGATGTCGATGCCGCCATCGAGATCGGATAACGGCCCGCGTGCAGGAAGAACGAAAGGAAACCTTGTCCGCAGCCATGCCTTTACCTTGGTTCTGGTGCGATTGGCGCGGTTGGTGGCAAGAAGCCGCACACGCCTGAGCGGCGAGCCGGCAGGACCGACCATCTCCTCGAACGTCTCGTGTCCGTCCTGCTTCATTGCCCCTATCCGCCTGTAATGCCGATCCCCGGGCGTGATCAGTATTCGCGATCGCGGCTTCAGGCAATGTGCTCATCCCGTGGCGGTTTCCCCCGCTTTTCAAGCCGCCGGCATTAAACCACGCGAGCTGTTCTGCTAGCGTGCCGGCATGGATATGCGCACCCCGACCGAACTCAACGCCCCCGAGGCGACCACGCCGATGCCCTTCGGCGGCGCCGTCACGCCGATGATGGAGCAGTATATCGAGATCAAGGCGGCGAACCCGGATTCGCTCCTGTTCTACCGCATGGGCGATTTCTACGAGCTGTTCTTCGACGACGCCGAGAAGGCAAGCCGGGCGCTCGGCATCGTGCTGACGCGGCGCGGCAAGCATCAGGGCCATGACATTCCGATGTGCGGCGTGCCGGTGCATGCGGCGGATGACTATCTGCAGAAGCTAATCGCGCAAGGCTTCCGCGTCGCCGTCTGCGAGCAGACCGAGGACCCGACGGAGGCCAAGAAGCGCGGCTCGAAATCGGTGGTGCGGCGCGACGTGGTGCGGCTGGTGACGCCCGGCACCATCACCGAGGACAAATTGCTGGCGCCGTCGGAATCGAGTTTCTTGATGGCGCTCGGACGCGTGAAGGGAGGCAGCAGCGATCATGCCTTCGCGCTGGCCTGGATCGAGATCTCGACCGGGGTCTTCCGCGTCGCCGAGACCACCGCCGACCGGCTGCTCGCCGACATCTTCCGCGTCGATCCGCGCGAGCTGATCGTCGCCGAGCCGGTGTTTTACGACCCCGAGCTGAAGCCACTGTTCGACGTCATCGGCCGCGTCGCCAGCCCGCAGCCGCCGTCGCTGTTCGATTCGGCCTCGGCCGCGGGACGCATCGCACGCTTCTTCGCGGTGGCGACGCCGGACAGTTTCGGGACGTTTTCGCGCGCCGAGCTGTCGGCCATCTCAGGCACTATTGCCTATGTCGAGAAGACGCAGAAGGCCGAGCGGCCGCCGCTGTCGCGACCGGAGCGCGAGGAGAGCGGCTCGACGCTGTTCATCGACCCGGCGACGCGCGCCAATCTGGAGCTCTTACGCACGCTGTCGGGTAGCCGCGACGGCTCGCTGTTCAAGGCGATCGACCGCACGGTGACCGGCGGCGGCGCGAGGCTCTTGGCCGACCGGCTGATGGCGCCGCTGACCGATCCGGCGGCGATCGGCGCCAGGCTCGATTCGGTGTCGTTCTTTCGTGCCGAAACCCGACTCTGCCAGGCGGCGCGGACGAGCCTGAAGAGCGTTGCCGACATGCCGCGGGCGCTGTCGCGACTCGCGCTCAACCGTGGCGGCCCGCGCGATCTCGGCGCGCTTCGCGCCGGCTTCGAGGCGGCGGACGCCATCGCACAGCTGTTCGCGGCGATCAGCCTGCCCGAGGAACTTGCGGCGGCGCTGGCATCGATCCAGGCTCTGCCGCGCGATCTGCGCGACCATCTCAGCCTGGCGCTGGATGAGGAATTGCCGCTGCTCAAGCGCGACGGCGGTTTCGTGCGCCGCGCCTACCATGCCGAGCTCGACGAGATGCGAGCGCTGCGCGACGAATCGCGCAAGGTGATCACCGGGCTGGAGCGCTCGCTGATCGAGGAGACTGGCATCCGCTCGCTGAAGATCCGGCACAACAATGTGCTCGGCTATTACATCGAGGTCACCGCCAACCACCATGCGGCAATGACCGGCAGCGACGAGAACAAGGCCCGCTTCATCCACCGGCAGACCATGGCCAACGCCATGCGCTTCACCACGACGGAGCTCGCCGAGCTGGAATCGAAGATCGCCAATGCCGCCGACCGGGCGTTGAGCATCGAGCTCGCCACTTTCGACCGGCTGATGGCGGAAGTCGTCGCCGAGGCGAACAGCATCCGCGCCGGCGCCGATGCGCTTGCGGTGCTCGACGTTTCGGCAGCCCTTGCGCTGCTTTCGGAAAGCGAGGCCTGGTGCAGGCCCGAGGTGGATTCCAGCCTCGCCTTCGAAATCGAAGGTGGCCGTCATCCGGTGGTCGAGCAGGCGCTGCGCCGCTCGGGCGAAGGCCCGTTCGTTGCCAACGACTGCGATCTTTCGCCGGAGGGCGGCGCCAAGGCCGGCGCGATCTGGCTTTTGACTGGTCCCAACATGGGCGGCAAGTCGACGTTCCTGCGGCAGAACGCGCTGATCGCCATCCTTGCCCAGACCGGCTCATTCGTGCCGGCGCAGAGCGCCCATATCGGCGTCGTCGACCGGCTGTTCTCGCGCGTCGGCGCATCCGACGACCTGGCACGCGGCCGCTCGACCTTCATGGTCGAGATGGTCGAGACGGCCGCGATCCTCAACCAGGCAGGCGAGCGGGCGCTGGTGATCCTCGATGAGATCGGCCGCGGCACAGCGACCTTCGACGGCCTATCGATCGCCTGGGCGGCGGTGGAGTATCTGCACGAGAAGAACCGGTGCCGAGCGATCTTCGCCACGCATTTCCACGAGATGACGGCGCTGGCCGGCAAGCTCCCCCGCCTCTCCAACGTCACCATGCGGGTCAAGGAATGGGAGGGCGAGGTTGTGTTCCTGCACGAAGTCGGCAAGGGCGCGGCGGACCGTTCCTACGGCGTACAGGTGGCGCGGCTCGCCGGCCTGCCGGAGGCCGTGGTGGCGCGGGCAAAAGAAGTGCTGCACCAACTCGAGGAAGGCGAGGTGTCGGGCAAGGCCAATCGCCTGGTCGACGACCTGCCGCTGTTTTCGGTGGCGGCGAAACGCGAAGCACCTAGGCCGGCAAAGAACGACGCGCTGAGCGACGCACTCGTCACGATCAATCCCGACGAGATGACGCCGCGCGAGGCGCTGGAGGCGCTCTACAGGCTGAAGGGGTTGGCTACAAAGCCCTGACGCGGCGCGGCTTCAAATCATCTCCAGCCCACGCTTGCGGGTGGGCGGCGGGAAGGCGCGGTCGAGCTCGGCGAAGTCCTCCGGTGTCAGCCTGATGTCGAGCGCGGCAACGTTCTGGCGGACATGCTCGGGCTTGCTCGCCTTCGGAATGGCGATGACGCCTTCCTGGCCCATTACCCAGGCAAGGGCGATCTGCGCGGCCGTCGCGTTGTGGCGGGCGGCGATGGCTTCCAGCCGGCCATTGCGCGCCAGCGCGCCCTGCTCGACCGGCGAATAGGCCATCAGCGGAATGCCGCGCTCCCGGCTCCAGGGCGCGAGGTCGAATTCGGGGCCGCGACGCGCAAGATTGTAGAGCACCTGATTTGTCTGGACGCTGCTGCCGTCGCGCAGCCCGACCAGTTCCTCCATCTCATCGGTGTCGAAATTGCTGACGCCCCAATGGCCGATCTTGCCGGTCGCCTTCAGCGCCTCGAAAGCCTCGACGGTCTCGGCCAGCGGCACGCTGCCCGGCCAGTGCAGCAGATAGAGGTCGATGCGGTCCGTGGCGAGACGCCTCAGACTGTTCTCGCAGGCCCGCTTCACCCCGGCGCGCGAGGCATTGGACGGCAGCACCTTGCTAACCAGGAACAGCTCGTCGCGCCGCCCGGCGATGGCCTCCGCCACCACTTC
Organism: Mesorhizobium sp. M4B.F.Ca.ET.058.02.1.1; assembly: GCF_003952505.1. Classification (NCBI taxonomy): domain Bacteria; kingdom Pseudomonadati; phylum Pseudomonadota; class Alphaproteobacteria; order Hyphomicrobiales; family Phyllobacteriaceae; genus Mesorhizobium; species Mesorhizobium sp. M4B.F.Ca.ET.058.02.1.1. The sequence goes on from NZ_CP034450.1 coordinate 3,516,471, forward strand.
CTCGGCGCCGCCGCTGGCATACATCTCCGCGGTGTCGATCAGCGTCATGCCGAGGTCGAGCCCAAGCCGCAAGGCCCTCACCTCGTCGGCGCGGTGGCGGCTGTCCTCGCCCATTTTCCAAGTGCCCTGGCCGAGCACCTGGACGGCTTCGCCCGAGGGCAATGTGGTGGTTCTGATGGTCGATGGCATGACTGGGCTCTCATTGACGGCGGGATCGCATCACAGCCGCGATAGGAAATCCAGTGGTGCCAAGCCCGCCCGGATTTCTCGCGTGCCAAAAACCTACTTCGCCGGATGGGCGGCGAGCCAGGCCTGCATCTCCTTGATCTCGGCCTCCTGCGCCTTGAGGACACCTTCGGCGAGCCTGCGGATTTCCGGATCCTTGCCGTTGGCGAGCACCACCTTGGCCATGTCGATGGCGCCCTGGTGATGCGGGATCATGCCGCGGACGAAGTCGACGTCGGCATCGCCCGAATACTCATCTGCCATCATGGCGGCATGCATCTTGTCCATCGCCGCCTTGTAGTCGGCGGTCGAAGGGCTCTCCGCGCCCATCGCCATGCCGGACATGTCGTGCTTCATCTCCTGCGACTGCGCCGGAACGCTTTCGAGGAAGACGGCGAGCAGCATTCCCACCGCCATCAGCAGCAACACGATCTTCTTGGCCAAGGTCATCCAGTATCTCCTGTTGATGGGATAGTCGTATTTGGGAGCTTCGATCAGAGTTTCAACGTCCTCAGCCGCAATGCGTTGCCGATGACCGAGACCGAGGACAGGCTCATCGCCGCCGCCGCCAGCATCGGCGACAGCAGCGTGCCGGTGAGCGGGTAGAGCACGCCCGCCGCGACGGGCACCCCGAGCACGTTGTAGAGGAAAGCGAAGAAAAGGTTCTGGCGGATGTTGCGGATCGTCGCCCGGGCAAGCGTGCGGGCCCTGACGATGCCGTTGAGATCGCCCTTGACCAGCGTGATGCCGGCGCTTTCCACCGCAACATCGGCGCCGGTGCCCATGGCGATGCCAACATCGGCGGCGGCAAGTGCCGGCGCATCGTTGACGCCGTCGCCGGCCATGGCGACACCTGCGCCCTTGGTGCGCAGTTCCTCGACCAGCGCGCCCTTCTGCTCGGGCAGCAGGCCGGCGCGCACTTCGTCGATGCCGAGCTTGCCAGCGATGGCGCTCGCCGTGCGCTCATTGTCGCCGGTCGCCATTATGATCCGCAAGCCGCTGTCATGCAGCGCCCGGATCGCCTCGGCCGTCGTCGCCTTGACCGGGTCGGCGACGGCGACGATGCCGGCCAGCCTGCCGCCAATGGCGACGAACATCGCCGTCTTGCCCTCGCCCCGCAGCGCGTCCGCCGGCCCTGAAACCAGGCCCGTGTCGATGCCGAGATCGGCCATCATCGCCGGATTGCCGAGCGCGACCTTGCTGCCGGCCACCGTGCCGGACACACCCTTGCCGGTGACCGCCTCGAAGTCGCCGGCATCGGCTATCTTGATACCGCGGTCCGCCGCACCCTCGACGATCGCCTCGGCAAGCGGATGCTCCGAACCCTTCTCAAGCGAGGCGGCCAGCGCCAGAAGTTCGTTTTCCGCGATGCCGCCGGCGGGGACGACGTCGGTCAGCCGCGGCCGGCCCTCGGTCAGCGTGCCGGTCTTGTCGACGATCAGCGTGTCAACGGAAGCGAAGCGCTCCAGCGCCGCCGCCTCCTTGATCAGCACGCCGGCATGGGCGCCGCGTCCGGTCGCCGTCATGATCGACATCGGCGTCGCCAGCCCCAGCGCGCATGGGCAGGCGATGATCAGCACCGACACCGCCGAGACGATGGCGAAGATCAGGCTGGGCTGCGGCCCGAGGACCGCCCAGGCGGCGAAGGCGGCGAGCGCCACCAGCACGACGGCCGGGACGAAATAGAAGGAAACACGGTCCGCCAGTCCCTGGATCGGCGCCCGCGAGCGCTGCGCCTTGGCAACCAGTTCGACGATGCGCGACAGCGTCGTCTCGGCGCCGATGCGCTCGGCGCGCATGACCAGCGAGCCGTTCTTGTTGAGCGTGCCGCCGGTCAGCGCGTCGCCCTCGGTCTTTTCGACCGGCAGCGGCTCGCCGGTGATCATCGATTCGTCGATCGCCGAGCGCCCCTCGAGCACGACGCCGTCAACCGGGACGGCATCGCCCGGACGGATGCGCAGCCGGTCGCCGGCCTTGACCGTATCGAGCGGCACGTCGCTCTCGGAGCCGTCGGCGCCGATCAGCCGCGCCGTCTTCGGTGCCAGGTCGAGCAGTGCGCGGATGGCCGAGCCGGTGCGCTCGCGGGCTCTGAGCTCCAGCACCTGGCCGAGGAACACCAGTGCCACGATGACGGCGGCGGCCTCGAAATAGACAGGCACGGCGCCGCCATGGCCGCGGAACTGGTGTGGAAAGATGTCCGGAAACAGCGTGGCGGCGACGCTGTAGAGGTAGGCCGCGCCGACGCCGAGCGAGATCAGCGTCCACATGTTGGGGCTGCGGTTGCGGATCGAGTCCCAGCCGCGATGGAAGAACGGGAACGCCGCCCACAGCACGACAGGGCTCGCCAGCGCTAGCTCCGCCCATGTCTTCGTGCGGTCGTCGATTAAGCTTTCGAAGCTCAGGCCGAGCATAGGCGCCATGGCGATGACGAGCAGGGGCAAGGACAGCACTGCGCTGACCCAGAATCGCCGGGTGAAATCGACAAGTTCGGGATTCGGACCCTCGTCGCCGGTCGGCACTCCCATCGGCTCCAGCGCCATGCCGCAGATCGGGCAAGCGCCCGGCTTGTCGCGGATGATCTCGGGATGCATCGGACAGGTGTATTGCGTGCCCTTCGGCATCGGCTGTGGTGCCGGCCGGTCGCCGAGATAATTGGCCGGCGCGGCCTCGAACTTGCCCTTGCAGCCGGCCGAGCAGAAGTAGAAGCCCTGGCCCTCGTGGCGGATAAAGTGTCTGGCGCTGGAGCGATCGACACTCATGCCGCAAACGGGATCGGTGGCGGTCAGGTATCTTTCCGGATCGGCGTCGAATTTCGAACGGCAGCCCTCGCTGCAAAAATGATGGATCTGGCCGCCATGCTCGGCGGTCGGCTTGCCGGCGGTCTGATCGACCGTCATGCCGCAGACCGGATCGCGGATGACCGCCTCAGCGGCAGGCGCGGTACCCTTCGCGGAGCAGCAGCCGCCGCCGTGCGCGTGGTGATCTTGGTCGGAATGGGCCATTGGGAATGCCTCTTATGTCGCGATCTGAGGCCGAGGTAGTGCTTCCAGTAACTGGAAGGTCAAGGGTCGGCCGTATTTTTTCCGCCAGGCAATTCCCGGCCGGTCGAGGCAGCGGAATCCCGTATTGTCGGCGTGTCCGTCCGCCCCATACCCAGCACCGCGAAAACGCGCTATAGACGCCGGCAAAAAGGCAAGGCCGACCCGGGCATATGGCAAAAATCTCCCTGAAACTCGACGAGTTGATCGACGGCGTGATGCTGCGCCACGACATGACGGCGCTCACCGCGGCCCATGCCGGCGACGGTTCAGGGCCGGCGACGCGCGCGGCCGTCCTGCAGCTGCTCAAGGCGCGGCTCGCCGGCGGCCGCAAGATCGCGGAGGCCATGCTCAGGGAGGACGGCGGCGGCACCGCCTGCGCCGCCCGGCTGTCGCACGTCATGGACGAGATCATCCGGGCGCTCTACGATTTCGCCGCCACCCACGTCTATCGCGTCAAGAACCGCTCCGCGGCCGAGCGCATGGCGGTGGTGGCGGTCGGCGGCTACGGCCGCGGCACGCTGGCGCCGGGGTCCGACATCGATCTGTTGTTCCTGCTTCCCTACAAGCAGACGCCTTGGGGCGAGCAGATCGTCGAATACATGCTCTACATGCTGTGGGACCTCGGCCTGAAGGTCGGCCACGCCACCCGCAACATCGACGAATGCCTCAGGCTGTCGCGCACCGACATCACGATCCGCACCTCGATCCTGGAGGCGCGTTTCCTGTGGGGCGAGCAGAAACTTTATGACGAGCTTTTGACGCGTTTCGACCATGAGGTGGTGCGCACCACCGGCCCCGAATATGTGCAGGCCAAGCTTGCCGAACGCGACGATCGCCACGCCAAGGCCGGAGAAAGCCGCTATCTGGTCGAACCCAACGTCAAGGACGGCAAGGGCGGGCTGCGCGACCTGCAGACGCTGTTCTGGATCGGCAAATACTTCTACCGGGTGCGCACCGGCGAGGAGTTGGTCGAGAAGGGTGTCTTCACCGAGGCCGAATACCGGGAATTCCTCAAGGCCGAGGATTTCCTCTGGGCGGTGCGCTGCCAGATGCACTTCCTCACCGGCAAGGCTGAGGAGCGGCTGCATTTCGACATCCAGCGCGAGATCGCCGAACGGCTCGGCTATACCAGCCATCCCGGCCTGTCGGCGGTCGAGCGCTTCATGAAGCACTACTTCCTCGTCGCCAAGGATGTCGGCGACCTCACCCGCATCTTCTGCGCCGCGCTCGAGGAAGAGCAGGCCAAGCACGTGCCTGGTTTCAACCGCATCTTCCTCACCTTCCAGCGTCGCAAGCGCAAGCTGGCCGGCACGTCCGATTTCATCGTCGACAATCACCGCATCAACGTCGCCGACGACATGGTGTTCGAGCGCGACCCGGTCAATCTGCTCAGGCTGTTCTGGTTCGCCGACAAGCATGGGCTGGAGTTCCACCCCGACGCGCTGAAGCTGCTCACCCGCTCGCTCGGCCTCGTCGGCAAGGCGCTGAGGCGCGACGAGGAGGCCAACCGGCTGTTCCTCGACATTTTGACCTCGGACCGCTACGCCGAGCTCAATCTCAGGCGCATGAACGAGGCGGGGCTGCTGAGCAAGCTGATCCCGGACTTCGGCAAGATCGTCGCCATGATGCAGTTCTCGATGTACCACCACTATACGGTGGACGAGCACCTGATCCGCTGCATCGGGGTGTTGGCCGAGATCGAGCGCGGCGACGGCGAGAAGGTGCACCCGCTGTCGCACTCGCTGATGCCGGGGCTGAAGAAGAGCCGCGAGGCGCTCTATGTCGCCGTGCTCCTGCACGACGTCGCCAAGGGGCGGCCGGAGGATCATTCGGAAGCCGGCGCCCGCATCGCGCGGCGCATCTGCCCGCATATGGGGCTGTCGGCCGCCGACACCGAGACGGTGGCCTGGCTGGTCGAGAACCATCTCGTGATGTCGATGACGGCGCAGACGCGCGACCTCAACGACCGCAAGACGATCGAGGATTTCGCCTCGATCGTGCAGTCGGTCGAGCGGCTGAAGCTGCTGTTGATCCTCACCGTCTGCGATATCAGGGGCGTCGGGCCGGGCGTCTGGAACGGCTGGAAGGGGCAGTTGCTGCGCACGCTGTACTACGAGACCGAGCTGCTCTTGACCGGCGGCTTCTCCGAAGTGTCGCGCGCCGAGCGCACTTCCGCGGCGCGCGAGCGGCTGGCCGAGGCGCTGGCCAACTGGCCGGCAAAGGAGCGCAAGCGCTACGTCGCCCAGCACTACGAGAACTACCTGCTGACCGTCGACCTCGCCGACCAGCTGCGCCATGCCGAGTTCGTCCGCGAGGCTGATGCCGCCGACAAGAAGCTCGCCACCATGGTCAAGACGCACGAGTTCGAGGCAGTGACCGAGATCACCGTCCTGGCGCAGGACCATCCACGCCTGCTGTCGGTGATCGCCGGCGCGTGCGCCGCGGCCGGCGGCAACATCGTCGACGCGCAGATCTTCACCACCTCCGACGGCCGCGCGCTGGACACGATCCTGATCTCGCGGGAGTTCGACCGCGATGAGGACGAGCGCCGCCGCGCCGAGCGCGTCGGTCGGCTGATCGAGGACGTGCTGTCGGGCAAGAGCTGGCTGCCGGAAATGATCGAGAAGCGCACCAAGCCCAAGCGCGGCGCCAAGGTCTTCCGCATTCCGCCGCGCGCCGAGATCCGCAACACGCTGTCGAACCGCTTCTCGGTGATCGAGATCGAAGGGCTCGACCGACCGGGCCTGCTCTCCGAGGTCACCGGCGCGCTCTCGGACCTGTCCCTCGACATCGCCTCGGCCCACATCACCACTTTCGGCGAGAAGGTCATCGATACCTTCTATGTCACCGACCTCACTGGACAGAAGATCGACAGCCCGACGCGCATGGCCACCATCCACAAGCGGCTGATCGAATCGCTCGAAGGCATCGCGCCGGAGCGCGGCGGCAAGTCCAAGGCCGCCGCCGAGTGACCATCACTTTGTCCCAATCGCACAGGCAGTCTCCCCGCGCATGAGCCTTGTCAAGAAATTCGCCACCGTCGCTTCCGGCACGCTGATGAGCCGCGCGCTCGGCTTCGGCCGCGAGATGCTGATGGCGGCGGCGCTGGGCACCGGACCGGTGGCCGACGCCTTCAATGCCGCCTTCCAGTTTCCCAACACCTTCCGCCGGCTGTTCGCCGAGGGCGCCTTCAACGCCGCCTTCGTTCCGCTGTTCGCCAAGGACATCGAGACGCATGGCACCGATGGCGCCAAGCGCTTCTCCGAGGAAGTGTTCGGCGTGCTGTTCTCGGCGCTGCTGGCGCTGACCATCGCCATGGAGCTGGCGATGCCGCTGATCGTGCGCTACCTGGTGGCACCGGGCTTTGCCGACACGCCGGGGAAGTTCGAGACGACGGTCACGCTTGCGACTATCATGTTCCCCTATCTCATCTGCATGTCGCTCGGCGCGATGATGGCCGGCATGCTGAATTCGCTGCGCCGCTATTTCGCGGCGGCGATCGCGCCGGCCTTCCTCAACATCATTCTGATCAGCGTGCTGGGTTACGCCTGGTATAACGGGCTGGACGCGCATGATGTCGGCTTCGGCCTGTCCTGGGGCGTGCTTGCGGCGGGCATCGTGCAGCTCGCCATCGTCTGGGTGGCGGTGCGCCATGCAGGCATCTCGATCGGCTTCCGCCGGCCGAAGATGACGCCGAGCGTCAAGCGGCTCTTGATCCTGGCGCTGCCGGCGGCGATCACCGGCGGCATTACCCAGATCAACCAGCTGATCGGCACGGCGATCGCCTCGGCGCAGGACAGCGCGGTGTCCTCGCTCGCCTATGCCGACCGTATCTATCAACTGCCGCTTGGCGTCGTCGGCGTTGCGGTGGCGATCGTGCTCTTGCCGGAACTGTCGCGCGCCTTGAAATCGGGCAACCTGATCGAAGCGGCGAATCTGCAGAACCGTTCGGTCGAATTCACGCTGTTCATGACCCTGCCGGCTGCGGCCGCGCTCTGGGTGATGTCGGAGCCGATCGTGCGGCTGGTCTATGAGCGCGGCGCGTTTGCCGCCAACCACTCGACGCCGATCGTGGCCTCGATCCTGGCGATCTTCGGCCTCGGCCTGCCGGCCTTCGTGCTGATCAAGGCCTTCACGCCGGGCTATTTCGCGCGCGAGGATACGCGCACGCCGATGATCTTCGCCGCCATCTCGGTCGGCGTGAACGTCGCCACCGCGCTGACGCTGTTCCCGTCGATGGGCGCGCCGGGCATCGCGGTCGCATCGGCCGTCGCCGGCTGGGTCAACGCCATGATGCTGCTTGCCGTACTGATCCGGCGCGGCCATTGGGGCCGCGACATACCGCTGTTGAAGCGCATTCCCAGGCTGGTCCTGTCGGCGGCGGTGATGGCCGTTGCCCTTTACTTCGCCGAGCACTGGTTCGCCGCAAGGCTGGGGCCTGACGCGCCGCTGGTGATCAAAGCGACGACGCTGCTGGCGCTGGTCGCCGGCGGAGCGACGCTTTACTTCGTCACCGCCTTCGCCACCGGCGGCGCCGATTTCGGCATGATCCGCAGGAACGTGAAGCGCAAGAGCCCGCCGCCGGTCAAGGAACCGTTTCCAGATCCGTAAGCCTGACTGCAGCGACCCCAGCCGACAGGCATCAGTCTTCGCCAGACAATTCGTCGCAAACCGAGCGCGGCGATGACGGCGCCTTTCTCCCCATCACTATACGAGGAGAAATGTCCGGCAGGACAATGAGGGGGAGGCGCGGACCTGTCAGGCCGAGGTACAGACGCAACAAGCGTGACACGAACACCACTGAGCAGGAAATCCACCTGATGCGATTGCTCTGCCGTGATCTCCGCCTCTTGATCCTCTCCACGCTCTCGTCCATAAGCGCGCCGTCGCAAGACTTTCGCCGCGCGCGGTCTCCAGCCGCGTGATTGGCTCCGAAAAGTCTGCAACTTTTCGGAATCACGCTGATACGGCCCTCCACAAGCCATGAGGACATCATGACCGCCTTCAAGCCGCTCGTCTTTTCCGGCGTCCAGCCGACCGGCAATCTGCATCTCGGCAATTATCTCGGCGCCATCAAGAAATTCGTGGCCCTGCAGGTCCAGTCCGATTGCATCTATTGCGTCGTCGACCTGCATTCGCTGACCGCGCAGCTCGTCCATGACGACCTTGCTGACCAGACGCGCTCGATCACCGCCGCTTTCCTCGCCTCCGGCATCGACCCGAGGAAGCACATCGTCTTCAACCAGTCGCGGGTGATGCAGCATGCCGAGCTTGCCTGGATCTTCAACTGCGTGGCGCGCATCGGCTGGATGAACAAGATGACGCAGTTCAAGGACAAGGCCGGCAAGGACCGCGAGAACGCCTCGCTCGGCCTGCTCGCCTATCCGAGCCTGATGGCGGCCGACATCCTGCTTTACCGCGCCACCCATGTGCCGGTGGGCGAGGACCAGAAACAGCACCTCGAACTGACCCGCGACATCGCCCAGAAATTCAACAACGACTTCTCGGACCGCATCGCCGCTCTGGGTGTCGGCGTCGAGATGCAGGTTGGCGAGGAGACCGTGAACGGCTATTTCCCGATCACCGAACCGGTGATCGGCGGGCCGGCAGCGCGCATCATGAGCCTGCGTGACGGTTCGAAGAAGATGTCGAAGTCGGACCCGTCGGACCTGTCGCGCATCAACCTGACCGACGATGCCGACACCATCTCGAAGAAGATCCGCAAGGCCAAGACCGATCCGGAAGCCTTGCCGAGCGAGGTCGACGGGCTGGAAAGCCGGCCGGAAGCGGAAAACCTGGTCGGCATCTATGCCGGGCTGGCCGAAATCTCCAAGGCCGACGTGCTGAGGGAATTCGGCGGCCAGCAGTTCTCGGTGTTCAAGCCGGCGCTGGCCGACCTTGCGGTCGAGAAGCTTGCGCCGGTGGCCGGCGAGATGCGTCGTATCGAAGGCGACCGCGCCTATGTCGACGCGGTGCTGAAGGACGGCGGCGAGCGCGCCGGCGTGCTGGCGGAATCGACGATGCGGACGGTGCGCGACATCATCGGCCTTTTGCAGGACTGATCGATCCAATCTCGTTGATCGCTACTGCCATGAGGGCCGGCGGCTTGCCGCCGGTCCGTGGCGGTGGCAGATTGCGGCCGAATTGACACCGAGCAGATAGACATGGTCTCCAAACGTCTCAGCCGTGAAGTTGGCCACCGCCGCAAATTCCTGGCGATCATCGACGACACGCCGGAATGCGAGCGCGCCGTCGCCTATGCCTCGAAGCGGACGCAGAGCACCAGCGGCGTGCTGGTGCTGCTCTATGTCATCGAGCCGGACGATTTCCAGCACTGGCTGGGGGTCGAGAAGATCATGCGCGAAGAGGCGACCGCGACGGCGCGCGCCGCGCTCGATACTTATGCCAACAAGGTTCGCCAGAAGCTCGGCATCGAGCCGGAACTGGTGGTGCGCGAGGGCAAGCCGACCGAAGAGATCCACAAGCTGATCGAGGAGGACCAGGACATCGCCATCCTGGTGCTGGCGGCGGGCGCCGGCAAGGAAGGCCCCGGACCTCTCGTCAGCGCGGTGGCCGGCAGGGGCGCCGCCTTCCCCATTCCGGTCACCGTGGTGCCGCAGAATCTGTCAGACGAGGAGATCGACAGCCTCGCCTGAGATGCGTTGGTATTCAGGTGAGGCCGGCCTGCAAATGGCGGCTTCCTGCGCTTCCGTGCTCATGTACTTCAAGTACCCCTCGCTCCGGTTCTCGGAACCCGCCGTTCCCGACTCGGCCTGACCTGAATCCCGACACATCTCAACGTGGGTGCAGGAGACCCGCAAAAACATTCCGCCAGCCAGCCGTTCGGGCGACGCGTTTCGCTTGAATGTCCAGCCGATAGGTCCTATTTAGAATTATTCCAAACTTCCGCCCGAAGGGGCATGGAGACCGTCATGTTCATCCAGACCGAGTCGACGCCGAACCCGGCGACGCTGAAGTTCCTGCCCGGCAAGGAGGTGCTTCGCGAAGGCACCGCCGATTTCCGCGACGCCGACGGCGCTGCCGCCGCCTCGCCGCTGGCCGGCCGGCTGTTCGAGATTCCCGGCGTGACCGGCGTTTTCTTCGGCTATGACTTCATCACCGTGACCAAGGACGGTCCCGACTGGCAACATCTGAAGCCGGCGATCCTCGGCGCCATCATGGAGCATTTCATGTCGGGCGCGCCAGTCATGGCCACGAGCGGCCCGGCTGCCGAAACCAGCCAGACCGGCGAATTCTACGACAAGGCCGACGAGGAACTGGTCATCACCATCAAGGAACTGCTCGACACGCGGGTGCGCCCGGCGGTTGCGCAGGACGGCGGCGACATCACCTTCCGCGGCTTCGAGAACGGCACCGTATTCCTGCACATGAAGGGCGCCTGCGCCGGCTGCCCGTCGTCGACGGCGACGCTGAAGCACGGCATCCAGAACCTGCTCCGACACTTCGTTCCCGAGGTGCAGCAGGTCGAGCAAGTGGCTTAATCCCACCGTTCCCTTATCCGCAGTCAACAAAAAACCGGGCCGAATTGCCCGGTTTTCTGTTTTAGGACGTCCATTTGTTGCCTAGACGGTCCGCGCACGAAACTTTTTAGTTGACCATGATCTTTCCCGAAAACCGGTTCCCACTTTCGGGATCATGGTCCTTACATCACGATGACCTTGGCGCCGACCGAGGTGCGGTCGTAGAGGTCGATGATGTCCTGGTTCATCAGCCGGATGCAGCCCGACGACATCGCCTTGCCGATCGAATTCCATTCCGGGCTGCCATGCAGTCGGTAGCCCATGTCGCCGCCCTTGTTGAACAGATACATGGCGCGCGCACCGAGCGGGTTCTTCAGGCCCGGCTCCATACCGCCAGCGAATTTGGCGAGTTCCGGCTGGCGCTTGATCATCTGCGAGGGCGGCGTCCAGGTCGGCCATTCGCGCTTCAGCGCGATGCGGGCGGTGCCGTGCCACTCGAAGCCTTCACGACCGACGCCGATGCCGTAGCGTATCGCCAGCCCGTCGCCCTCGACGAAGTAGAGGAACTTGTTCTGGGTATCGACGATGATGGTGCCCGGCTTTTCCTTAGTGTCGTAGTCCACTTCCTGGCGATGGAAGCGCGCCGGAACCTTCTCGATCGGGATGCGCGGCAATTGATAGCCCGCATCGGTAACCGCGCCATAGTCGTTGGTGAAGAGTCGCGAGCCGATGGTGCTGCAACCGGAAATCGCGGTCGACAGCGCAAGAGCAGCGACGATTGCAAAAGACTTCAAGCGCATGAATAGGTCCGATGCCCAGCCCGTTGATCGCGGCACGAGTCGGCCGCTTTTTCCTGAAACCATTCATGCTGGCATTTCTTTTGCTTGCCAAGCACGCACTGCCTATATGCAAGACCTTACCTGCCGGTAAGGCCGCGACTGCGGCATTTCGGCAACAGGACTCATAGGATTGTGAAGCAAAATCAATGGGCCGGTCCGGCGGGACGGGCGAAGTCGAGGAAAGTGCCATGAATGTCGGAGATGCCGCGGAGCGGTCGGGGCTGCCGGCCAAGACCATTCGTTACTATGAAGAGATCGGCCTGATCGCGCCTTCGCGCGCCAGCAACGGCTATCGCGACTATTCCGGCGACGACATCCACCGGCTGGCCTTCCTGCGCCGCGCGCGCAATCTCGGCTTCTCCATCGACGACTGCCGCCAGCTGATGGCGCTCTACCAGGACCGCGAACGCGCCAGCCACGACGTGCGCGAGATCGCCGCAGCCCATGTCAGGGCGATCGAGGAGAGGGTGCGCGAGCTGCAATCGATGCGCGCCACCTTGCAGACGCTGGTCCACGCCTGCCACGGCGACCACCGCCCGGACTGCCCGATCCTGGACGACATGGCGGGCTTGACCGTGGACGAGCACAGCAAGACGGCGAACTGATCGCCGCAGCCACGACAGGATCGCGCCCTTGCCAACCACCACGGCCCTGCTGACCTTCATCGCGGCGCTGGTGGTGCTCGAGATCACGCCCGGCCCCGACATAATGCTGGTGATCGCGCGCGGCATCAGACAACGGCGGCGGATCGCCCTGCTCACCGTCGTCGGCATGATCTTCGTGGCCGGCGTCGTGCAGGTCGGCCTGCTCGTGCTCGGCATCGCGTCGCTGCTGCAAGCCTATCCGGCGGGCCTCACCGCGCTGAAATGGGCCGGCGCGCTCTACATGCTCTATCTCGGCGTCAGGATGATCGCGTCGAGCCTGGGCGGCCAGAAAACGAAGCGTCTCGCCGTGAGCCGCATTTCAGACTGGTCGGCGGTCCGCGAAGGGACGATCAACAGCCAACCCGAAATCCCTGCTCTTCATGTTCGCCTTCCTGCCGCAGTTCGTCGATCCGGGTTCCGGTCCGGTGTGGACCCAGCTCGTCGTTCTGGGCACCATCCAGAAGCTGGGAGGCATCCTCTCGCCGGGCTCGGTGGCGTTGGCATCCCACACCATCGGCCAATGGCTCTACCGCTGGCCCGGCCTGCTGGCCTGGCAGCAGCGTTTCACGGGCGTGGTGATGATCGGCCTGAGATTGAGGCTGCTGCTCTCCGGCAATTCGGGATCGGCTCCCGCGGCGCGGGCGTAAGCCCGGCGATTTGCCGGCAGTCCAGGGGGCGGCGATGGCTATGCCGTTCGCGAACGCTTCTTGCCGGGTTTGCGGCTGGTGGTCTGTTTGATGAACAATCTGGCGTGTTCCGCCCAATCGGCTGTCGTGACGCCATGCTCGCGAACCGACTTCCTGAACATCTCGCGCAGCGTATCGAGATCGAAGGCCGAAAGCCTCTCGCCATTCGATACCGCTCTGTCCACCGCCATTTCCGCCCCGAAAGCAACAAGAAACATATATGTTTCTATATGATCGGCGCTCTCGACCTTTCAAGGCTGAAAACGGTTCCGGCGCTGACTTCTTTTGGGTGCAATTGGCGCCCTTGCGTGACCACCGTCCAATCGTTTCCGGGTGTTCCCATTCAGCCGGGCGCTGTTGCTGAACCGCATCCGCGCCTTTGAGCGCCGGACAGGCGGTGAACCCGCGTCTTTCCCTGGACGGAAAGACGCGGGCCAGGTTGCCACCTGTTGCAATCACCAGCGGCGAATGCAAGCGGACACAACCATTAACGGTAGCTAATGTCCAGATGGCGGGGTCTCGGGTGGGCCCAGAGAGCTCACCGGACGTTCGTCGCCGAGTCTCGAAACGTCTCAAGAAACGAACCAAGGTGGAGCGGGCCACCAACGCTCTGAAACACGTTGTCCTCTGTCCAGCACGCCCACAGTCGGTTTTGTGCTCGTAGTTGTGCCTTATCAAATCAAGGGTCCGCCCATCGCAGTCCGTCCCTGCAAGGTCGACTTTAATGACTACCCCGGATTATCGATGGTGCCGATCGAAGGACCAGACTGGTGCTCCCAGTCCCCATCGCATTGTGCTTTGTACCATCGGGCCAACCAATCCAGAACGTCCATCCAGCCAAGCTACCGGACCGGCATTAGCGTGGGAAGAAGGCTTTCGACCAAAGCGGGTCTGTCAATATACAAACGCCATGCGTCGAAGCTCACGGCAGGGCAGATCACGGAATTGGAGCGCCGGAAGGCGGGATGGCAGTTGGTGTCCATTTTACGTCGCCAGCGCCGCGTGATCATCGACCAGGTTGACTAGGCGCTATTGGATTGGGCATAGACGCATCAAGGTCTGAGGGCGGGACGGTGACGCATCGGTCTGCAAAACCGACGTAATGGGTTCAATTCCCATTCAGACCTCCAGCAATCCAGGCTTGATTATTGCTGGGTTCAAACCGTGAACAAAATCTGGCATGGTGCCGGCCATGCCCATCATCTCACCGATTCCCATCAACCCCTTGATCGACGGCCGCCAGTCGGAGCGCGCCATGCTGGTGCGACGCGGGGTGCAGCGGCTGCTCGCCGAAATGGGCGCGCATGTGCTGCCGGAACTGTCGCTCGCCACCGGCCGGCGCGCCGATCTCGTCGCGCTGACCCGGCAGGGCGACATCTGGATCATCGAGATCAAGTCCTCGATAGAGGATTTCCGCGTCGACCGCAAATGGCCCGATTACCGGCTGCATTCCGACCGCTTCTTCTTCGCCACCCATCCCGGCGTGCCCTCGGACATCTTTCCGGAGGAATGCGGCTTCATCCTCTCCGACGGCTATGGCGCGGAGATCCTGCGCGACGCGCCGGAGCACCGCATGGCGGCGGCGACGCGCAAGGCGCTGATGCTGCGCATCGCCAGGGCGGGCGCGGCGCGGCTTTTGGCGGCGGAGCTTGCCGGTGTTTCGGTGCCGGCGCTGGATGGCGAGAGCGAGTAACCGGCCGGCTGACCGAGTTGGCTGAAGCTTCATCCTGCAGGCCTTCCGCCGCTCCTCGTCCGGCTGTCGCCACCTTCTCCTATCGAATATGGCGCTCCCCCTCTCCGTCTCGGCTTCGCCGAGCCACCTCTCCGCCACATATAGTGGGGGCGAGGAACCCAAGCTTTCCGAGGCCGCGACCTGGGCGGTTAGCGTTTCCTCGCCCCATGGAATGGGGGAGAGGTGGCCGGGCAGCGGCCGGAGCGGGGGCTGGCGCTGCCATATGCGATTGCCGTGCCATAAACGAAGAGAAGGTAACAGGCAGCGACCTTGGCGCGAGCCTTGTCGATCACCCGTGAGAACTTTTTCGATCCCGCACCGATGATTTCCGCTGACCCCGGCTGTCCTCATCAACAGGCGCGACCGGATGGTCCGGCGGCCCGGAATGAGAGGTGGTCCATGGGATCGTTGGAAGGTCAGAATGTCGTCGTCATCGGAGGCAGCCGGGGTGTCGGCCGCTCGATCGTGGAAGCAGCGCTTGGCGAAGGGGCAACGGTGCTGGCCGTCGCCCGCGGTACCGCCGCGCTAAAACAGCTTGCCTGGGAGAAGCCGGACGTAAAGACCCTGGCGGTCGACGCGACGGAAGAGAGCGCGCCCGAAGCCGTTTTCGACGCGCTTGCGGCGGATGTGCTGGTGGTCTCGGCGGGCGCGCTTGCCGCATCCGCGCCGGTGCAGGAGCAGAGCTGGGAAGTGTTCTCGGCAAACTGGGAGATGGACGTCAAGGCGTCGTTCCTGTTCTGCAGGGCCGCGCTTCAGGGTCGGCTCAAGCCAGGGAGCCGGGTGGTGTTGATCTCCAGCGGGGCGGCCTTCAGCGGCGGGCCGCCGAATTCCGGCAGCTATGGCGGCGCCAAACGCATGCAGGTGTTCCTGGCCGGCCACTGCCAAAAAGAGTCGGACCGGCTCGGCCTCGGCCTGCGCTTCATGGCGCTTTCGCCGATGCGCATCATGCCCGGCACCGGGGTCGGTGACCGCGGCATCGACAGCATTTCGGCCTATATGGGCATCCGCCCGGCGGACTTCCTGGCCAGCATGACGGACATGCAGACCCCGGCCGATGTCGGGCGCGCGGTGGTCCAGCTCGCCACCGCGAAGCAGCAAGGCAGTTCCTTCGTGGTGAGTGGCGCCGGACTTGCGGCGGCGGCATGAGGCGCGCAGGATGCCGGCCGAACTCAGCCCCGCAGGCTCCGCATGACAGACGCTCCCGGCGCTTCTGAGCAATTGGGCCGGCCAGGCCAGCCGATCCTCGATCGGCTGGCCTTCGAGCGCTTGACCGTGACGCATCGCCGCGAGCTCAAGCTGCACTGCTACCGGATGATGGGCTCGCTCAACGAGGCCGAGGACCTTGTCCAGGACACTTTCCTCAAGGCCTGGCGCGCAAGGTCGCAATTCGACGGGCGCGGCTCTCCTCGCGGCTGGCTCTACAGCATCGCCACCAACAGCTGCCTCAACGCCATCAAGGCGAGAGCGGCGGCGCGCCGCATTCTAATGCAGCCCGCACGACCGCCCTCCGATGGACCCGCGACCGGAGGACCCGTCGCCGAGATCGCCTGGCTGGAGCCCTATCCGGACACCGAGCTCCCGGCCTTTGCCGGCGCCGAGCCCGGGCCGGAAGCGCGTTACGAGACCCGCGAGGCCGTGCAACTCGCCTTCGTAGCGGCGATCCAGCTCCTGCCGCCGAGGCAGCGGGCGGCGCTTCTGCTTTGCGACGTGCTGGGGTGGTCGGCCGCCGAGACCGCGCAGCTGCTGGGCGGATCGACCGCCTCGATCAACAGCGCCCTGCAGCGGGCTCGCGCGACGCTTGGCCAGCGGTATCCTGAAGGCCGCCCCTTGCAGCGGTCACGGCCCAGCCCGGAAGAGGGCCTGCTGCTCGAACGCTATATGCGGGCCTGGCAGGCCGACAATCTCGACGGCCTCGTCGACCTGTTGCGGGAGGATGCCACCTATCACATGCCGCCATGGCGGGAATGGTACCGGGGGCGCAAGGCGATCGGCGCTTTCCTCGAGACCGTCTGGGGCAATTTTGCCGGCTATCGCACGGTGGCCACCAGAGCCAACGGCCAGCCCGCTGTCGGTGTCTATGCGTTGAGCCATCAGGATCTTGTCTGGCGGCCGCACTCGCTGCATGTCATCGAGCCTGCGGGCGGCGCAATCGCTTGCCTGACGATCTATGTGCCGCCGCTCGGACCTCAACTGTTCGCGGGCTTCGGCCTGCCGCCAAGCTAGTCTTCGTCCGCCTCACCCGCAGCCGGCGGCGCGGCCAGCAGCACTGCCGCGCCGAGCAGCGCGGCGACCAGCGAACCGGCGAGGATGCCGACCTTGACCGCGTCCTGCAGCGCCACATCGCTGGCAAAGGCGAGCAGGCCGATGAACAGGCTCATGGTGAAGCCGATGCCGCAGAGCAGCGAAATACCGATCATGTGCAGCCAACCGGCATTGACCGGCAGGTCGGCAAGGCCGAGCCGGATGGCGAGCGCCGATGAGCCAAACACGCCGACCAGCTTGCCGAGAACCAGGCCGGCGGCGACGCCCAGCGTCAGCGGCTCGACCAAGGCGGCCATGCTCAGGCCGGCAAGCGATACGCCGGCATTGGCGAAGCCGAAGATCGGGATGACGAGGAAGGGCACGAGCTTGTGCAGGCCGTGCTCCAGCCGGTGCAGCGGCGACTGCTCGAGGTCGTGGCTGATGCCGGCGGCGCGCTCGAGCGGGATGGTGAGCGCCAGCGCCACGCCGGCAAGCGTCGCGTGCACGCCCGATTTCAGCACCAACACCCAAAGCACGGCGCCGAGCAGGAGATAGGGGATCAGGTTCATAACCCGCATGCGGTTGAGCACGACAAGCACGGCGATGACCGCGAAGGCGGCGCCGAGATAGGCGAGCGACAGGCCGCTGGTGTAGAACAGCGCGATGATGATGACGGCGCCGAGATCGTCGATGATGGCGAGCGCGGTGAGGAATATCTTCAGCGAGGCCGGCACGCGATTGCCGAGCAGCGACAGCACGCCGAGCGCGAAGGCGATGTCGGTGGCGGTCGGGATCGCCCAGCCGGACAGCGCGGCGGAATTATCCCTGTTGATGGCGACATAAACCAGCGCCGGCACCACCATGCCGCCGGCGGCGGCAATGCCGGGCAGCACGCGGCGCGGCCAGGTCGAAAGCTGGCCGTCCAGCATCTCGCGCTTGATCTCCAGGCCGACCAGCAGGAAGAACACCGCCATCAGCCCGTCATTGATCCAGTGCGCGACGCTGAGCGGCCCGAGATAGGCGTGGAGGGCGGCGAAGTAGATCTGGGCGAGCGGCGAGTTGGCGACGATCAACGCAAGTGCCGCCGCCACCATCAGGATGATGCCGCCGGCCGCCTCGCCGTCGAGGAATTCGCGCAGGATGGATTTCGGGCGGTCGTCGTGCATGTCGCCTCCGTGCGGGGTTTTTCCGGTAGGCATTATTCGCGATGATGCGCAAAGCTCGACGACTGGGCAAGCATCACACTTTCCGAACGCTGGCGCCGCCCCTCACCTGCCTGCCGGCACCCCTCTCCCCGTATAGTGACGGGGAGAGGGACGCTGTGGCCGATGACTTCGCAAATCTCCGACGTTGCAGATGAGAGCCGACGTTGCGGCTGCCTTATCCCCGTCACTATACGGGGAGAAGTGCCCGGCAGGGCGATGAGGGGCAGCGCTGACTTCGGCGAATAGCGATGCTCACCACAAAACTGAATTCGCCGTTTCCCGAGGCTTTGCCCTGCGCGCTTGGCGATCCTAACGCGGCGCGCGCTTGGCGAGAATCCGCTGCAGGGTGCGGCGGTGCATGTTGAGCCGGCGCGCGGTTTCCGAGACGTTGCGGTCGCACATTTCGTAGACGCGCTGGATGTGCTCCCAGCGCACGCGGTCGGCTGACATCGGATTTTCCGGCGGCGCGGCGCGTTCGCCGGAGGTACGGGTGAGCGCGGCGAAGACATCGTCGGCGTCGGCCGGCTTGGAAAGATAGTCGATGGCGCCGAGCTTCACGGCGGTGACGGCGGTGGCGATATTGCCGTAGCCGGTGAGGATGACGGCACGGGCGTCGTCGCGCTTCTCGCGGATGGCGGCGATGACATCGAGGCCGTTGCCGTCGCCGAGCCGCATGTCGACCACGGCGTAGGCCGGCGGATGGTCGCGCGCCCTGGCGACCGCCTCCTCGACGCTCTCGGCAGTCTCGACGACGAAGCCCCTGGTTTCCATGGCGCGGGCGAGCCGGGTCAGGAACGGCTTGTCGTCGTCGACGATCAGCAGCGAGGTGTCCTCGCCCTCAACCATTGCGCCAGTCGTTTCGTCTCCACTCATGGTGTCCAGAATTCCTGCTGCCTTAAGCTTACGCAGATACAGTTCCGCGCCACTATTGTCCAATTTTAAGAGCCCGCAACCGGCCCCGATGAGGCGACCATGCAGGTTAAAGCGTGGTTTCAGGCGGTGTCGAACATGCTCGAAGACGATTCGGGGTTGAGAAAGACGCCGCGCGGCCAGGATATCTGCACCACGGCGCCCTCGCCCAACCCGCTCGAATTACGGAAATCCAGCGTTGCGCCGGAGCGCTCCAGCAAGGTCTTGGCTATGAACAGGCCGAGCCCGAGGCCGCCGCCGGCTTCGGTGCCTTGCCGCGTCGACATATAGGGTTCGCCGATGCGGTCGATGATCTCCGGCGGGAAGCCCGGCCCGTCATCGATTATCGAAAAGATAACTTCGGCGTCGTCCCAGCTCCAGCTGACGGTGACGGTCTTGCGGGCGAAGTCGACGGCGTTCTCGACCAGATTGCCAAGGCCGTAGATGACACCTGGATTGCGCCGCCCGACCGGCTCGGGGCCGATGCGCTCGCCGGGCCGCAGCTTGATTGATATGCCGAAATCGCGGTGCGGGGCCGTCACCTCCTCCACCAGCGAAGTCAGCGGCAGACGCGACAGATGCGCCTCGCCCTCGGAGGACAGGCTGGTCAGCCGCTTCAGGATCTCGCGGCAGCGCTCGCTCTGCGAGCGCAGCAGCTTCACGTCCTCGGCAAATTTCATGTCCTCACCGAGCGCCTTCTCCATTTCCTTGGCGACCAGCGTGATGGTGGCAAGCGGCGTGCCGAGCTCATGCGCCGCGGCGGCGGCGAGCCCGTCCAGTGCCGACAGATGCTGCTCGCGCTGCAACACCAACTCGGTGGCGGCGAGCGCGTTGGCAAGCAGGCGCGCTTCCTCGGCGACGCGGAAGGCGTAGATGGCGGTGAAGGCGATCGAGGCGAACACCGCCATCCACATGCCGGCGACATAGATGAAGGGCATTTCCAGGGGCGCGCCCTCGTACCAGGGCAGCGGCTGATGGAAGAAGCCCAGAAGCGTGGCCGCCACCATGACCAGCGCCCCCAGCACCGCGGTGAGGCGCAGCGGCAGCGACGCCGCCGAGATGACGACGGGTACGCTGAGCAGCACCGAGAACGGGTTGGTGAGACCGCCGGTCATGTAGAGCAGGCCGGCCAGCTGCAGGCTGTCGACGGTCAGGATGGCGAACGCCGAGAGCGGGGTGAGCCGGTGCGCCGCCGGGTAGCGGAAGGTCAGCCACAGGTTCATCCAAGCCGAACAGGCGATCAGCGCGAAGCACATGCTGACGGACAACGGGAATTTCAGCCCATAGGCGACGACGAGCACCGTCAGGCTCTGGCCGACGATGGCCAGCCAGCGTAGCCGGATCAGCGTGTTGAGCCGCAGCCTCTGGCTTTGCTGGAAGTCCGGTGAGCGCAGGATGTTGATCATGGATTACGATTATCGCCGCAGGAGGGTAAGCGCTAGTAGCGCTGTAGCGGGGACTTGACGGCTGAGGCCACCAGGACGGACTGCCCAAGCTTTTGCCAGGACTAGGTTCCGCGTGGCTTGGCGCGGCTGGTGGCGGCGGTAGTGAGTGGGTTTTCCGGCCAGACATGTCGGGGATAGCGGCCGCGCATGTCGGTGCGCACATCCGCCCACGAGCCGCGCCAGAAGCCGGGCAGGTCGCGCGTCGTCTGGATCGGCCGGTGCGCCGGCGAGAGGAGTTCGAGCGTCAGCGGCACGGTTCCATTGGCGATCGCCGGATGCCTGTCGAGGCCGAACAGCTCCTGTACGCGCACCGCCAGCACCGGCCATTCGCCATCATAGCGGATCGGCACATGGCTGCCCGACGGCGCATCGAAATGGGTCGGCGCCAGCGCTTCGACCTTGCGCTGCAGTTCGTGCGGCACCAATGACATGAGGCCGGCCGACAGGGCGCCGGAATTGATCGCGGCAAAGGACGCCGCGCCCGTCAGAAACGGCAGCAGCCAGTCCTCGATACGGTCGAGCAGGGCGGCGTCGGAAACATCGGGCCAGGGTGCGCCGAGGCCGCGATTGAGCCAGCCGAGCCGCTGCCGCAGCGTCTCGGCCTCCTTGCCCCAGTCGAGCAGCGACAGGCCATGCTCACGCAGGGCTTCGAGGATCGCCCGATCCGCGTCGACGCCGGACGGCGCCGGCAGCATGCGCTCGGCCAGTGTGATGGCGCCGAGCCGGGCTGTCTCGCGCACGCGCACGGCGCGCCGGTCGCGATCGAAGCTTGTCTCGCGCCGGATCTCGATGCGGTCGGCAAGGGCGGCGCGGATATCGGTCTCGTCGACCGGAGCGGCGGCGGTGATGCGGGCGTTCTGCGCCTTGCCCTGCAGGTCGGCAACGACCAGCCAGGTCTCGCCCGCCAGCGGATCGGCGGCATCGACCATGGCGCCCGAACCATTGGCCAGCACGAAACGGCCGCGTTCGCCGCGTGCTTTGGCGACGCGGTCCGGCCAGGCGTGGATGAGGTGCGCGCCGGCACTCTGACCCTCCCCCTCGGGGCGGAGGGTGTAGCCTGCCTCGCCAGCCGTTCGGCGAGCTGGCGGGCCGACACGGCACGCGGCGACTTCTCGGTTCGAAAGCGCATCAGCCGGCGTTCGAGATCGGCGCCGTCGCCGCCGAGCCCGCGCTCAGTGAGCAGCACGGCAAGGGTGGCCGCCTCCATCGCGTGGCCGGTTGCGGCGGCTTCGGCGACCATATGGGCAAGCCGCACCGGCAGCGCGAGCTTGCGCATGGCGGCACCGGCGTCGGTGAGACGCCCGGCGTCCTCGATGGCATGCAGGGCGACCAGCAAGGCCCTCGCTTCGTTGAGCGCCGGAACCGGTGGCAGATCGAGGAAGGACAGGCTCGTGGGATCGGCGACGCCGAAGGCTGCGCAGTCGAGCAGCAGGCCGGAAAGATCGGCCTCGAGGATTTCAGGCGGGGTGAAGGCGGGAAGTGCCGCGGTCTGCTCGGCCCGCCACAGCCGGATGGCCACGCCTGCTTGCGTGCGGCCGGCGCGGCCGGCTCGCTGGTCGGCGGAAGCCCGGCTGACGCGCACCGTCTCCAGTCTGGTCAGGCCGCTGGCCGGCTCATAGCGCGGCAGCCGCGACAGGCCGGAATCGATGACGACGCGCACGCCGTCGATGGTGATTGAGGTCTCGGCGATCGAGGTCGCCAGCACCACCTTGCGGCGGCCCGGCGGCGACGGCCTGATCGCCGCGTCCTGCGTCTTGTTGTCGAGCTGGCCATAGAGCGGCACGATGTCCGTGTCGGCACTGATGCGATCCCGCAGCCGCTCTGCGGTGCGCTCGATCTCGCGCTGGCCGGGCAGGAAAGCGAGCAGGCTGCCGCTTTCCTCGGCAAGCGCCGTACGGATCGCCATGGCCATGGCGTCCTCGATCGCCGTGCCCGGCGACCGCTGGTCATAGCGAATGTCGACCGGGAAGGCGCGGCCCTCGCTCTCGATCACCGGCGCGCCTGACAAGAGTCTGGCCACGCGCGCGCCGTCGAGCGTCGCCGACATGACCAGCAGGCGCAGGTCCGGCCGCAACGCGCCCTGCACGTCGAGCGCCAGCGCCAGGCCGAAATCGCCGTCGAGCGAGCGCTCGTGGAACTCGTCGAAGATGACGGCGGAGACGCCGGGCAGTTCGGGATCGTCGAGGATCATGCGCGAGAGAACACCCTCGGTGACGACGAGGATTTTCGTCCGCGCCGAGGTGCGGTTCTCCATGCGCATGGCATAGCCGACGGTTCCGCCGGGTTCCTCGCCGAGCAACTCGGCCATACGGCGGGCGGCGGCGCGAGCGGCGAGCCGGCGCGGCTCGAGCAGGATGATCCTGCCCGCGCCGAGCCACGGCGCGTCGAGCAGCGCCAGCGGCACCAGAGTCGTCTTGCCGGCGCCGGGCGGCGCCACCAGCACGGCGCTGCTCTTCGTCGCCAGCTCTTCGCCAAGAGCCGGCAGCACGGCGGAGACCGGAAGCTCCGGCAAGGGGTTGGTCTTCATCACGCCCGCATATCAGCGCCCATGGCCAGCACGCAACAACGCGCTGACGGCCACCTCAAAGCCTGGTGCGCGAAAATGGATTCCAGCGCACCGTGCCCAGCCGCACCTCCTCGCGCACCATGGTGAGCAAGCCGGAGGCGCCGACTACGGCGAGGCCGATGAGCGACAGCACGTCCGGATATTCGTGGAAGAACAGCGCGCCCAGGATCACGGCCCAGACAATCTGCGAATAGTGCATCGGCGCGATGCGGTTGGCCGGCGCGTATTTGGCGGCGAGCAGTTGCATCAGTTGCCCGCCGGCGGTGAAGGCGCCGGCCATGGCCAGCCAGGCGAACTGCACGGGGTTCGGCAACGCGAAGGCGGCGGTAGCGGCACCAGCTCCGTTGAACAGCAGGCCGTAGCCAACCAGGACACCGAGCATGGACGTGCGCTTCTCCTGCTGGGCAAGCGAGCGCATCAGGATGACGCTGGTGGCGGCGAGAAAGGCATTCACGAAGGCGGCCAGATGGCCAAGGTTCAATTCGCGAAAGCCTGGCCGCACCACCAGCATCACTCCGGCGAAGCCGGCGACCACGGCCAGCCAACGCCACGGGCCGACCTTTTCCTTCAGGATGACGGTCGACAGGACGGTGACCAGCAGGGGCGCCAGGAAGATCAGCGCGTAGACTTCGGCCAGCGGAATGTGGGTGAAGGCGTAGACGCTGAGCACGCCGGAGGCGATGCCGCACCAGGCCCGGGCCTGCACGGCCCATGGCCGCTTCATGCGCCAGAAATCACGCCAACGCTCGTTTGCCGGACGGGTGAAGAAAAGGAGACAGCCGGCAAACAAGGTGACGAAGAAGCCGATCTCGAAGACGGTGAACTGTCCGCCCAGGCTCTTGATAACGGCATCGCTGCCCGAATAGCTTGCATAGGCGAGCAGGGCGAGCAGGATTCCGTTCGGCACGTTTTTCCATTTCCGGGGAGAGAAGAGTGAGAGTATTGGCGCTCGGCGCGCATCCGGACGACATTGAGATATTCATGTTCGGTACGATGGCCGCCTATGCCGCGCTAGGCGCAGAACTGACTTTCGCCATAGCCACGGACGGCGCCAAGGGCGGCAAGGGCGCTCCGGCAACCCTTGCCCGCGCGCGCCGCGAGGAAGCGACGGCGGCGGCAGGGCTGCTTGGCGTCGTCCCGCGCTTCCTCGACTTTCCCGACGGGGCGCTCGTGGCCGACGCCGCCCTGATCGGCGCGCTGAGGACGCTGATCGGCGAGGTGAAGCCCGATCTCGCCATCACCCATGCGCCGAACGACTATCATGGCGACCACCGTGCGCTGTCGGACGGCGTGCGCATCGCGGCATCGTTCGCGGTGCCGGTGCTGCATGCCGATACGCTTGGCGGCACCGGCTTTTCGCCGACGCATTACGTCGACATCTCCGGCCATGCCGGGATCAAGGCTGACGCGATCCGGGCGCATCGCTCGCAAGACCCCGAGCGCTTCGTCGAGGCATCGCGGACGCTGAACGCCTTCCGCGCCAGCCAATGCAACGGCGCCTCGGGTGCGCTTGCCGAAGCCTTCCGCTTCGAGCCGGTCTTCCCCTTCGCCGACATCCGCGCCCTGCTGCCGCCGGCGCCGCCGATCCGGCCAGTGACGGTGAGTTCGAAGACCGTGCAGCAAGCGGGCTGACAACGAACGGCCGGAACGGTCGGCGGTTATTTTCCAACGATTTCAAGCGTGCCTTCCGCCATGTTGCGGCGCAGCAACGAATTCGCTTGCGTTGTTTAGTAAAAAGAGCATCACTAAACAAATTACTAAACATCCGGCGCTCAGCGCACCGTCACGTTTAGGCCCCCGGAGGAGCGGGGGTTGAGGGCTCTTGAAACCGTCATCCGGACGCGTTTCGCAAATGGGAGGAAGGCATGAAATCGACCTTGAAACTGGCGTTGGGTCTGGCCTCGGCGATCACCGCGTCGACCGCCGTCTCGAACGCCGCGCATGCGGAAGACCTGACGCTTTGCTGGGCCGCCTGGGACCCGGCCAACGCACTCGTGGAACTGTCCAAGGACTTCACCAAGGAAACCGGCATCGGCATGAAGTTCGAGTTCGTGCCGTGGACCAACTATGCCGACCGCTTCCTCAACGAGCTCAACTCGCACGGCAAATTGTGCGACCTGATAATCGGCGACAGCCAGTGGATCGGCGGCGCCGCCGAGAACGGCCACTATGTCAAGCTGAACGACTTCTTCGACAAGGAGAAGATCAGCATGGACGACTTCGTGCCGGCGACCGTGGTCGGCTATTCGGAATGGCCGAAGAACACGCCGAACTACTGGGCACTGCCGGCCATGGGCGACGTCGTCGGCTGGACCTACCGCAAGGACTGGTTCTCCAAGCCGGAGCTGCAGAAGGAATTCAAGGAGAAGTACGGCTGGGATCTCGGTCCGCCGGCGACCTTCGATCAGCTGAAGCAGGTCGCCGAATTCTTCCAGAAGCGCGAGATCGACGGCAAGACGGTCTATGGCGCCTCGATCTATACCGAGCGCGGCTCGGAAGGCATCACCATGGGCGCCATGGACGTGCTCTA
This sequence comes from Mesorhizobium sp. M4B.F.Ca.ET.058.02.1.1, assembly GCF_003952505.1. Lineage (NCBI taxonomy): Bacteria > Pseudomonadati > Pseudomonadota > Alphaproteobacteria > Hyphomicrobiales > Phyllobacteriaceae > Mesorhizobium > Mesorhizobium sp. M4B.F.Ca.ET.058.02.1.1. The sequence continues at coordinate 3,542,015 of NZ_CP034450.1, forward strand.
CAGCTTCGGCTTCCAGTATGAGAATCCGAAGAAGCCCTACGAGATGGAAGGCTTCGTCAACTCCGAGAAGTCGGTGAAGGGTCTGGAGTTCTACAAGGCGCTCTATGATTGCTGCACCCCGCCCGGCGCCTCGAACAGCTATATGGGCGAAGGCGTCGACGCCTTCAAATCCGGCCAGGTGGCGATGCACATGAACTTCGCCTTCACCTGGCCTGGCCTGCAGAAGGACGAGAATGTCGGCGGCGACAAGATCGGCTATTTCGCCAATCCCAAGGGTCCCGACGGCGACCAGTTCGCCCAGCTCGGCGGCCAGGGCATCTCGGTGGTCTCCTATTCCGACAAACAGGAATCGGCGCTGAAATACATCAAGTGGTTCGCCAACAAGGACGTGCAGGCCAAGTGGTGGTCGCTGGGCGGCTATTCCTGCCTTAACGCGGTGGTCAAGGACCCGAAGTTCCCGGCCAGCCAGCCCTATGCGCAGACCTTCCTCGACTCGATGGCCATCGTGAAGGACTTCTGGGCCGAGCCGAGCTACGCACCACTGCTGCAGGCCTCGCAGAAGCGCTTCCATGACTATGTCGTGGCCGGCCAGGGTTCGGCCAAGGACGCGCTCGACGGCCTGGTCAAGGACTGGACGCAGGTGTTCCAGGACGACGGCAAGATGTAAGGCTCCTCCCGGGCCAGACCGCAGCGTCCCGTGCCGCCCTTGGCACGGGACGCAGTTCAGATAAATTCCATCGCAGAGACATCCAAGTGACCGATGCAGGACTGACCATGCTCAATCGGACTGCGGACAACGTTGCCCGGGCCACGCCGGAGCCGTTGGCCCGCCGGGTCCGGGGCATCAGCGACAAGGGCCTCGCCTGGCTGTTCATCTCGCCGACGATCCTTTTGCTGCTCGCCATCAACATCTTCCCGCTGTTCTGGGCGATCTATCTGTCCTTCACCAACTACCGCGCCAACCGCCCGAACGAGGTGGTGAAGAACCTGGGGCTTGCCAACTACAAGCGCATCCTGACCGACCAGGACATCTGGATCGCCATGCAGACGACGGCGCATTTTGTCTTCTGGACCATCCTCCTGCAAACGGTGATCGGCTTCACGCTGGCCTGGCTGATCGACCGCAAGTTCCGCGGCCACGCCTTCTGGACGACCATCATCCTGGTGCCGATGATGCTGTCGCCGGCGGTGGTCGGCAATTTCTGGCGCTTCCTCTACGAGCCGCAGATCGGCCTGTTCTCCTATGTCATCTCCTTCGTCACCGGCATTCCGCCGACGAATGTGCAAATGCTGTCGAACGTCGACCTGGCGCCGTGGTCGATCATCATCGTCGACACCTGGATGTGGACGCCTTACGTGATGCTGATCTGCCTCGCCGGCCTGCGCTCGATCCCCGAATACATCTACGAGGCGGCCGAGGTCGACCGCGCCTCCAACTGGCGCCAGTTCTGGTCGATCACGCTGCCGATGGCGCTGCCCTTCATCATGCTGGCGGTGCTGTTCCGTGGCATCGAGAACTTCAAGATGTTCGACATGGTCAATCTCTTGACTGGCGGCGGGCCGGGCTCGACCACCGAGGTCGCGTCGATCACGCTGAAGCGGCAGGCCTTCGAGAGCTGGCGCACCGGCTATTCCTCGGCCTTCGCCATCATCCTGTTCGTCGCCGTGTTTGGCCTGGCCAACATCTACGTCAAGGCGCTCAACAAGGTGAAGCAGAGATGAGCCTGACATCAGCCCATTCCGTCGTCGCGCCCTCGGCGAATTCGAAGCTGGTCGCCGGCACGATCATCGTCGCCTATGCGCTGATCTCGATCGTGCCGCTGCTGTGGATCTTCGCCACCAGCTTCAAGACGCCGCCGGATTCGATCGCCTATCCGCCGAAGATCGTGTTCCAGCCGAGCATCGAGGGGTATTGCAACCTGTTCACGACGCGCACCCGGCAGACGCCGGAATACATCAACTCGCTCGGACCGGCGACCGGCTTCTGCGACGAGACGGTGCGCAAGCGCAACATGGTGATCGCGGGGCCGTCGAACTTCTTGCCGCGCTTCGTCAATTCGCTGATCATCGCCTTCGGCTCGACCTTCTGCGCGGTGTTCCTCGGCACGCTGTCGGCCTACGGCTTCTCGCGCTTCAAGGTGCCGCTCGCCGACGACCTTCTGTTCTTCATCCTGTCGACGCGCTTCATGCCGCCGATCGCGGTCGCCATCCCGATCTACCTGATGTACCGCGAGATCGGCCTCTCCGACACCGCGCTCGGCATGATCCTGCTCTACACCGCGGTCAACGTCTCGCTCGCCGTGTGGCTGCTCAAGGGCTTCATCGACGAGATCCCGCGCGAATACGAGGAAGCGGCGATGATCGACGGCTATACCAGGCTGCAGGCCTTCTGGCGCACGGTGCTGCCGCAGGCGACCACCGGCATTGCCGCGACAGCCATCTTCTGCCTGATCTTCGCCTGGAACGAATATGCGTTTGCCGCGCTCCTGACCTCCGGCACGGCACAGACCGCGCCGCCCTTCATCCCGACCATCATCGGCGAAGGCGGCCAGGACTGGCCGGCGGTAGCGGCGGGCACGACGATCTTCCTGGTGCCGATCCTGGTTTTCACCATCCTGCTCCGCAAGCAGCTCTTGCGCGGCATCACCTTCGGCGCGGTGCGCAAATGATGAACAGTCAGCAAGTGTGGAACCAGCGCTGGGGCAGCGTCCCTTCTCCCCGTTCACGGGGAGAAGATGCTGGCAGGCAGATGAGGGGCAGCGCCGACATATGTCTCAATGAGGGGCGTTTGCGCCGCCCCTCATCCGACCCTTCGGGCCACCTTCTCCCCGTGAACGGGGAGAAGGAAGGCGGTGTCGCATGAGCCGCACTGTTGTCTCCAAGCGCTCCTCATGGCCTCGCTGGGCAAGGCGCGGCCTGCTGGAGAACATCGCCACCGCTATTATCGCCATCGGCTTCCTGATGCTGTTCCAGCCCTTCGCGCTGTCGCTCTACACCTATTCCTTCATCACCATGCTTGCAGGCACCTTGATGTTCATCATCGTCTCGAAATTCCCGGAGTAGGACGATGGCCGAAATCCGCGTCCAACATCTTAGGAAAGCCTTCGGCGATTTCGTCGCCGTGCAGGATTCCAACTTCGTCGTCGAGGACGGCGAGTTCTTCGTCATGCTCGGCCCGTCGGGCTGCGGCAAGACCACTACCTTGCGCATGATCGCCGGGCTTGAGTTGCCGACCGGCGGCAAGATCCTGCTCGGCGGCGAGGACGTCACGATGCGCCGGGCGCGGGAGCGCGACATCGCCTTCGTCTTCCAGCTCTTCGCGCTCTACCCGCACATGAACGTGCGCAAGAACATCGGCTTCCCGCTCTTGGCGCAAGGCATGCCGTCGGCCGAGATCCGCCAGCGGGTGGAGGAGACGGCGAAGCTGCTCCGCATCGATCATTTGCTTAACAAATCGGTCTCCGGCCTTGCCGGCGGCGACCGCCAGCGCGTCGCGCTCGGCCGCGCCATCGTGCGGCGGCCGAAATGCTTCCTGATGGACGAGCCGCTCGGCACCCTCGATACCGAGTTCCGCGATCTGATGGTGCATGAACTGCGCGAGCTGCACAGCCGCATCCACGCCACCACCGTCTACGTCACGCACGACCAGATGGAAGCGATGTCGATGGCCGACAAGATCGCCGTGATGAACCACGGCATCATCGAGCAGTTCGGAACCCCGCGCGAGATCTACGACCGCCCGGCGACGATGTACGTCGCCGAGTTCATCGGCTCGCCGCCGATGAATTTCCTCAAGTTCGGCGGCGGACTGGCCAGGGGCGCGAAGGAGATTCTCGTGCAGGGCGCCAAGGTCGCCGTGCCGGAGGTGCGCGAGGACATCGCACCGGCCGACATGGCGCTGGGCATCCGTCCCGAGCACATCCGCTTCGACGAGGCCTCGAAATTGCGCGGCGCCATCTACGGCACCGAATATCTCGGCACCACGCAAATCGTGGCGGTGGAGACGGCGGACGGCATCATCAAGGCGCGGGTGCCGGCCGAGATCCGGCTCAATCCGGGCGAGCCGGTCGGCTTGTCGCTCAGCAGCGCTCGGCTGTCGCTGTTCGAGAAGGGCACCGGCCGCGCGGTGAAGACCGCCATGTATGACAAGGCAGCGGAGGCGCGCCATGGCTGACGTGCACATCAAGGGCGTGAGCAAGAGTTTTGGCGAGACCGTCGCCGTCGACAATCTCGACCTGCAGATCAAGGACGGCGAGTTCGTCGTGCTGCTCGGCCCGACCGGCGCCGGCAAGACGACGACGCTCAGGCTGATCGCCGGGCTGGAGCGGCCGGATAGCGGCACGATCCACATCGCCGGCCGCGACGCCACGGTGCTGTCGCCGGCCGAGCGCGACACGGCCTTCGTCTTCCAGCAATATTCGCTCTATCCGCACCTCTCAGTCTTCGACAACCTCGCCTTCCCGCTGCGCTCGCCGGCCCGCAAGCTCAGCGAGGACGCGGTGCGACGCCGCGTCGAGGAGGTGGCCAGGCTGGTGCGTATCCACCACAAGCTCGACAACCGCTCGACCAAGCTCTCCGGCGGCGAGATGCAGCGCGTCGCCATCGGCCGGGCGCTGGTGCGCAAGCCGTCCATCTATTTGATGGACGAGCCGCTGTCTTCGCTCGATGCCAAGCTGCGCGCGGATCTCAGGCTCGAGCTGAAGCGCATCCAGTCCGAACTCGGCGCCACCATGCTCTATGTCACGCACGACCAGATCGAGGCAATGACCATGGCCGACCGCATCGGCATCCTGGCCGAAGGCGTGCTGGTGCAGATCGGCACGCCGCGCGCCATCTATTCCGAGCCGGCAAACCTTCATGTCGCGGCCCGCCTGGGGCAGCCGGCGATCAACCTTCTGCCTGCAGGGCTGCTGCCGGATGGCGGCGCGCCAACCGGTACCAGGACGATCGGCGCGCGCACCGAACACCTGTCGATCGAGAAGGCCGCGAACGGCCATGCCGACGGCGTCGTCGACTGGGTCGAGCATCTCGGCGACCAGAACCATCTGCATGTGACGGTGGGGACAAGGAAGCTGGTGACACTGACCGACCCCGACACGGCGCTCGAAAAGGGGGACAGGGTGACGATCCGCTACCGCTCGCCGCTTTATTTCGGCTCGGACGGGCAAAGACTGATGTAGGCGGACCGCGCACCCATCGCACACCGATTGACGACCGCAGATACGGACTGGACGAATCCATGAAGCACTTTTTCAACCGCAAGGACTCGATCGTCACCGAAGCGCTGGACGGCTTTCTTGCGACCGCCGGCTCGGGCACGCTGGCGCGGCTCGACGGCTATCCCGAGATCAAGGTCGTGCTGCGCGCCGACTGGGACAAGACGAAGGTTGCCGTCGTTTCCGGCGGCGGCGCCGGACATGAACCCTCGCACGCCGGCTTCGTCGGCGCCGGCATGCTGACGGCGGCTGTCTCCGGCGAGATCTTCGCCTCGCCCAGCGTCGAGGCAGTGCTGGCGGCGATCCGCGCCACGACCGGGCCGGCCGGGTGCCTGCTGATCGTCAAGAACTATACCGGCGATCGCCTCAATTTCGGCCTCGCCGCCGAGAAGGCGCGCGTCGAAGGCTTTGCGGTCGAGATGGTGATCGTCGGCGACGACATCGCGCTGCCCGACATCGCGCAGCCGCGCGGCGTCGCCGGCACGCTGTTCGTCCACAAGATCGCGGGGCATCTTGCCGAAACCGGCCGTGACCTGGTGTCAGTAGCAGCGGCAGCGCGGGCGGCGGCAAAGGACATTTTTTCGCTCGGCATCTCGCTCTCTTCCTGCTCGATCCCCGGTCAGGCGCATGAGGATCGCTTCGGCGCCGACGATGGCGAGCTCGGGCTCGGCATCCATGGCGAGCCGGGCGTCGAGCGCATCGCGCTGCAGAGCGCCGGCAGGCTGGTCGCCATCATGGCCGAGCGTCTTGCCGCGCGGCTCGATCCTGGCAGCCGCCATGCCCTGCTGATCAACAATCTCGGATCGGTGCCGCCGCTCGAAATGTCGCTGATCGCCAATGCGGTGCTCGCCTCGCCGCTGGCGAAGGCGGTGACGCTGACGGTGGGTCCCGGCCATCTGATGACCGCGCTCAACATGAACGGCTTCTCGCTGTCGCTGATCAGGCTGGATGCCGAACGCGAGGCGGCGCTGCTGGCGCCGGTCGGTCCGCACGCCTGGCTGCCGACGAAGCCGGTTCGCCAGCCGGTCGTCGTGGCGGCGGCCAAGCCGGCGGTTCACGCCACCGCGAAGGCGGCGAGCCGCGACACCGCCGCCGAGCGGTTGATCACCGTCGTTTGCGAGAAGCTGATCTCGCTGGAGGAGCCCTTGAACGGGCTAGACGCCAAGGCCGGCGACGGCGATACCGGGTCGACGGTGGCGACCGGCGCGCGCAGCGTCCTCGAGCGTCTCGACACGCTGCCGCTTGCCGACCGGGCTGCAACGCTGGCGGCAATCGGCGATACGCTGGGGACCGCGATGGGCGGTTCGAGCGGTGTACTTTTGTCGATCTTCTTCACCGCCGCGGCGCAGACTTTGGGTTTTGGCGCGGCTCTGCCCAAGGCGCTGCTCGCCGGCCTCGACCGGATGACCTTCTACGGCGGCGCAAAGGTCGGTGACCGCACCATGGTCGACGCGCTGGAGCCGGCGCTCAAGGCGCTCGATACAGGCGGGCTGGAAGCAGCCGCGACGGCCGCGCGGCATGGAGCGGAGGCCACCGCCGCGATGCAGAAAGCGAAGGCCGGGCGCTCCGCCTATATCGGCCGCCAGCTTGACGGCGTCGCCGATCCAGGCGCATTCGCGGTGGCGGAAGTGTTTGTGGCCGTGGCGGCCATGTTCGCCCCGGCATGAAGGACAGAGAATGGCCGCATCCGATTTCTCCAACTTGATCGTGGCGGCGGCGGACACGATCGCGGCGCATGCCGAGGAACTGACCGGGCTCGACCAGGCGATCGGCGACGGCGACCACGGGCTGAACATGAAGCGCGGCTTCGAGGCGGTGCGGGCCGACGCCGAGGCGATCGCCGCGAAGCCCTTGCCGGACGCTTTGAAGGCGATCGGCACCAAGCTGGTGATGACCGTGGGCGGGGCCTCTGGCCCGTTGTTCGGCACGCTGTTCATGGCGCTCGGCAAGGAACTGCCGGGCACGCCTGACCGCGCCGCGCTGACGGCAGCGCTTGGCAGGGCGATCGAGGCGGTCGCGGCGCGGGGCAAATCGCAACCTGGACAAAAGACCATGCTGGACGTGCTGCAGCCGGTGTATGAGGCGCTGGCGCAAGGCAAGACAGGCACGGAAATCGCCGATGCCGCCGATCACGCGGCTGACGCGACTGTGCCGATGAAGGCCCTGCGCGGGCGCGCCTCCTTCCTGGGCGATCGCTCGATCGGGCATATGGACGCTGGGGCACGCTCGACCGCGCTTCTGGTACGCGCAGTCGCTGAAACCGTCGAGGACCGCTGATGAGCAACGTTGGTATCGTCATCGTCTCGCATTCGCCGCTGGTCGCCGAAGGCACCGCAGACATGGTGCGCCAGATGGTCGGCGACGAAGTGCCGCTTGCATGGTGCGGCGGAAACGGCCATGGCGGGCTCGGCACCAGTGTCGAGGCGATCATGGGCGCCATCGACAAGGCCTGGTCGGAGGCGGGCGTCGCCATCCTCGTCGATCTCGGCGGCGCCGAGACCAACAGCGAGATGGCGGTCGAAATGATCGGCGAACCGCGCTCGCACAGGATTGTTGTGTGCAACGCGCCGATCGTCGAGGGCGCGGTCATGGCGGCGACGGAAGCCTCCGGCGGCGCCTCGCTCAAGGAAGTGGTGGCGACGGCGCATGAACTTTCGCCGTCGTGAATGAACGGGAACCCGACCGCATGTCCGCATCCGCCGAAGCCATGGTCCTGATCACCCACGATGTGGGTCTGCACGCGCGCCCTTCGGTGAAGTTCACCAAGCTCGCCAAGTCGTTCGCGGCCGAGGTGGAAGTGGCCTTGGCCGCCAACGGTCCCTGGTTCGACGCCAAGAGCATCGTCAAGGTCATGGCGGCCAAGGCGCCTAAGGGAACGCTGCTGTACATCCGCGCCAGGGGCGACGGCGCGAGCGAAGCTGTCGAAGCGCTGGTCGATCTCGTGCAGCGTGATTTCGACGAGGAAGCGGACCATGCCCGGTCCGCTTGAGACGGACTCGCATGCGGCCGGAACCGCAAGGAACGCGGGCCATGCGGATTGAGGGTGTTCCAGCCTCCACGGGCTATGCCGAAGGGCCGCTGTTCGATCTCGACCGGCCGCCTGCCGCCTACACAAGCAAGTCGAGCGCGGCGGAGGAGATTGCGGCGCTGGAGACCGCGATCGGCAAGGCGGTAAGCCGGCTCAGCGCAATGATCGAAACCGCCGACGGCGATGCCGCCGGCATCCTGGAATTCCATATCGCCATGCTGCAGGACCATGCGCTGAGCGCGCCGGCCTTCGCCTCGATCGGCTCCGGCCAGGCCGCCGATGTCGCATGGCGGGCGGCGCTCGACGCCGAAATCGCCGGCTACGACGCGTCAGACCAGGACTATTTCCGCGCACGCGCCGCTGATCTGCGCGACATACGCGACCAGGTCCTGCGTGCGCTGAGCGAGGACGGGGAACCCACGGCACCCCTCGGCGCCATCTTCCATGGAGAGGACATCGCGCCGACGCGCTTCCTCGAAATCGACTGGAGCGCCGGTGGCGGCATCGCGCTCAGGGCCGGCAGCACCGCCAGCCATGTCGCCATGCTGGCGCGTGCGCGCGGCGTGCCAATGGTGGTCGGGCTCGGCACCTTCCCGGCCAGCCTCGCAGGCATGGCGTTGCTCGATGCCGAGCACGGCGGGATGGTGCTCTCGCCCTCACCGGCCGAGATCTACGCCTTCCGGCAATCATCGTCCTCCTTCGCCGCGCGCCTGGGCGCGGCGCAGTCTTTCCTGACCCGGCCGGCGGTGACCAAGGCGGGAACCGCCGTGCGCGTGCAGGTCAACATCGCCAACCCTTCCGACGTCGATGGCATCGACATCTCGACCTGCGACGGCGTCGGGCTGATGCGGACGGAGTTCCTGTTCGGCAAGGCGCTGCCGGACGAGGAGACGCAGTATCATGCCTACTGCAAGGTGCTGGAATGGGCAGGCGACAAGCCGGTGACCATCCGCACCGTCGACGCCGGCGGCGACAAGCCGGTTGCCGGCTTCACCGTCGAGGAGACCAACCCCTTTCTCGGCCTGCGCGGCATCCGGCTGTCGCTCAAGCGGCGCGACATTTTCCGGGTGCAGATCAGGGCATTGCTGCGCGCCGCCATCCACGGCAATCTAAAGGTCATGTTTCCGATGATCGCCACGCCCGAGGAATACAGCCAGGCCGCCGCGCTGTTCACGGAGGAGCAGGCGAGCCTTGCCGCGCGCGGCGTCGCGCACACGATGCCGCCGCTCGGCATCATGGTCGAGGTGCCTTCTGTGGCGATTGCGCCGGAAGCTTTCGCAAACGTCGCCTTCTTCTCGATCGGCTCCAACGACCTGACGCAATATGTGATGGCGGCGGCCCGAGACAATGCCGCCGTCACCTACCTCAACTCGGTTCGGCATCCGGCGGTTCTTAGGTTGTTAGAAGCGGTGGTGCGCTTCGGACGGGAGAAGGGGATTCCGGTGAGCCTGTGCGGCGATGCGGGCGGCGATCCGGCCGCCATTCCGGCACTGATCGAGGCAGGCCTGCGCGACCTTTCGGTCGCCCCAGCACAACTCGCCATGGCCAAGGCGGCCATCGCTGAAGTCCCGGTCTAGGCGGCGTGGCGAAGATGGAGAAGCTACCCGAAGCGAACTCCGAAGAGGCGATCCGCGCCTACAAGACGATCCTGTCGCTGGTTATCGACCAGCGGCCGTCCGGTATGCGACAGCGGCTCGCCGATGCGCTCGGCAAGCATCGCAGCTTCGTCACACAGATCTCCAGCCCGGCCTATTCGATCCCGATCCCCTCAAAACATTTGCCGGCTATCTTTTCCGTGTGTCATTTCAGCCCGGCCGAGCGCGACCAGTTCCTCGCCGCCTATCATCAGGCGCATCCCGGCAAGATGTCGGCGGCTTCCGGGCCGCGCAAGACACGCCATGTCTCGCTCATCGTGCCGGATTTCGGCGACGACAAGCAGAATGCGGCACTCGACCGGGCGATCAACGAATTCATCCAGAAGATCACCAGCATCGCCGGCAAGGGCAGCGGCTAAACTGAGCAATTCCAGGAAAAGTGTGCCGCGGTTTTCCGTTCGGAATTGCGTACAAATTCGAGACTGTTCCGGGAGGACAGCCATGAAGAAATTCATCAACGCAGTAGACACGGTGCTGACCGAGAGCCTTGACGGCTTCGTCGCCGCCCATTCGGATATCCTTATGCTGGGCGATGACCACAAATTCGTCCGCCGCAAGGTGCTGAAGCCCGGCAAGGTGGCGCTGATCTCGGGCGGCGGCTCCGGCCACGAGCCGCTGCATGGCGGGCTGGTCGGTCACGGCATGCTGGACGCCGCCTGCCCCGGCCAGGTGTTCACCTCGCCGACACCCGACCAGATGATTGCCGCCGTGCAGGCCGTCGACACCGGCGCCGGCTGCCTGTTCATCGTCAAGAACTACGAAGGCGACGTGATGAATTTCGACATGGCTGCAGAAATGTCGGAGGGCGTCATGCAGGTGGTGACCAATGACGACGTCGCGGTCGAGAACTCGTCCTACACCACCGGCCGGCGCGGCGTCGCCGGCACGCTGGTGGTGGAGAAGATGGTCGGCGCGGCGGCCGAGCAAGGCATGGCGCTGAACGAGCTCAAGGCGCTCGGCGAACGCGTCAACGGCGCGACGCGCTCGATGGGCGTGGCGCTGACCAGTTGCACGGTGCCGGCGGCGGGCAGGCCCACCTTCGAAATGGGTGACGGCGAGATGGAGTTCGGTGTCGGCATCCATGGCGAGCCCGGAAGGCGGCGCGACGCGCTGAAGAGCGCCGATGCCATCGCCGAGGAGGTTTGCACAGCCATCGCCGGCGACCTCGGCGAGCGGGCAAAAGGGCCGGCGCTGCTCTTCGTCAACGGCTTCGGCGGCACGCCGTCGATGGAGCTCTATCTGATGTACAACAGCGCCCGCAAAATCTTCGGGAAGAGCGGCGTGACGGTGACCCGCTCGCTGGTCGGCTCCTACGTGACATCGCTCGACATGGCCGGCTGCTCGATCACGCTGACCCTGCTCGACGACGAGATGACGGCATTGTGGGACGCGCCGGTGCACACGGCGGCGCTACGCTGGGGACTTTAACGCTGGGTTTCTGCCCTCGCCAGATCAAATCCCAGTCGAAGCTGTTGCTGCGCTGGCTTCCCAGGCGCTTTTCTGCAACCTTGTCGCAACATTGTTTTCCAATGCGCAAACACCGACCGGGTTGATGCTGCCACCACTTGCGCCCGCCGACGAGAAACTGCTGCTCACCTATGCTGACCCCGAGGCAGAGCTGGCCGTAGCTTCCACGGCAAGAAGCCTGTTGGCGCTGCTCGACAATGCCGAGTTCCACGGCGTGCTGCCGATCATGCTGCGCAAACTGCGGGAAACAGGCGATGCGCATCTGCCCCAGGATGCTGACCTGCAAGCGAGATTGGCCGAACTGCGCGAGGCATCGACGCTGGTCACCGGCCAGTCCATGCTGCTGCAATATCATGGCGAGCGCATCATGAAGGCGCTTGCGGCGAAGGCCATTCCGGCTCGGATCGTCAAGGGGCCGGTGTTCGCGCGCAAGCTCTACAAACATGTCTCGGACCGGCCCTTCACCGACATCGACATCCTGGTCGAGCCAGCCAGCATCAACGAGGCCAACCGGGTGATCGCCGCCTCCGGCTTCGAGCTCTGCAGCGGCGAAGCCCATTCGCACGACCTGCAGGAGTTCAAATGGCTGGAGAAGGAGAATTCCAGCCTGCTGATCGAGCTGCACGGCAATCTGGTTCATGATTCCGGCATGCGGCGGCGGCTGTCGCTGGGTTTTCGCGACTTGCAGGCCATCGACGGCGACGGAACCGACACGCCGGCGGCGCTGCTGACCATCGCCATCGTGCATGCGGCCGGTGGACACAAGTTCCACCGGCTGCAGCTCTGTGTCGACGTGCTGCAAGGCGTGCGGGCGTTGCAGTCGGCGGCGGCCGAAGCGCGGCTGCTGGATGCCGCGCGCATGACCGGCATCGAGCTCGAACTGGCGACTGTGCTCGACGTGACCGGCAGGCTTTTCGACGAGGCGCGCGCCCTCGACCTTGCCAACCGGGTCAAGCCCGACCTCGGCATCCGGCTCGCCAGGCGACTGATTACCCGCGAGACGCTGCTCGGCGTCAATTCAAGGGACAAGATGCGCTCGCGGCTGCGCCGCGACGCGTTCCGCTGGATCCAGCGGCTAGCGAGGCCGAGGCCGTATCGTGGCTGATCACACAGCAGCCCCGGACAGACCCATCTCGGCCGTCTTCATCATCGAAATAACGCCGATCACGGCCCCGATGCTCGCCGGCTGGCTGGAGAAAGGCCATCACATCGCCGCGCTTGTCGTGCCTGGTCCGCGGCCCGGCAAACAGTCGAGCTTCAGCACCTGGCGGCGGCGGCGCAAACGCAAGCTCGTGCTGAAGCGGCATCTTATCCCCACCGAGGTGCCGCTGATCGAATTCAGCCGCCCGTACGACTGGGCCGCGCTTGGCCAGCGCCTTGCCGGCTTCCACGCCGATGTCCTCATCACGTTCGGGTTTCTCACGCTTATTCCCGAGACCTTGCTGAAGCTGTTCGCGAAAGGCGGACTGAACCTGCATCCGGCGCTGCTGCCCAACTACAAGGGCCCGCATCCGATCGCGCGGCTCGTCGTCGACGAGCAGTATGAGGCGCATGGCGGGGTGAGCCTGCACAAGATGACGTCGGGCTTCGACGAGGGCGACATCCTGGCGCAGATCGCATTCTCTCCTGGCGATTGGCACTCGACGGCGACGCTGTCGCGGGCACTGGCCAGCGGGATGAAATTGCTGGTGGCGGAGGCCGCGCCCGATCACTGCGCCGGCAGGCTCGAAGGCGTGCGGCAGCCGGAAGGGAACTTCACCTGGGCGCAACTCGGCCGCAAGCCGGTGGTGGTCGGCAGTCAATGGTCGAGCGCCCATATTGCCAGGATCTGGCGCGTGGTCGGGCGTGGCGTTGCGCTCCATGTGCCGATAAACGGGAAGCTGGCCCGGCTGGCGTACCCCATCCGCAGGCTCGGCCCGGCGACTGGCGAACCGCCGGCAAGGCGGTGGGGGATGATCGAATTCGATTGTGCCGACGGCCGCATCGCGCATCTTGCCTATAATGGTTTCGCGCGTCAGCTGACGCGCTGGCAGCGCGCGTTCGGCCGACTGCGGCTCGGGCAGAAGTCCTTCGAAATGCGCCGCTTTGGCGAGCGCGCCGAAGGCCCGCGGTGAATCAGGCGAGCGCCAGCGCGGACCGGATCAACCGCGCCGCATCGGCAGGTCGCGCGCCGACCTCCAGGGTAAAGGTCGGCACCGTCGTGACCAGTTTGGCGATCGTCGCCAGTCGGTGTTTTTGCAGTGGCAGCAGGCCGGTCATGCCGGTCCTGACGTTGTCGGCGGCCAGCGCGACCATGGCGTCGGTCCTGGCCATGGGATTGAGCCTGCTCTCGCCGTCGGCCGAGCGGGCAAGGTGAAGCAGCGCCGAGACCGGCCTGGCGACCACGCTTTCGACGCGCAGGATCTGGCCGAGGCGCTCGAGCGACACGGCCTGTTCGCCATTGCGGTCCCACGACGGGCCGAGGCAGGGCGAGACGAGAGGGACAAGTTCGGCTGTCTTGCGGTGGATCTTCACATGGCGAGGCAAGCCCCAGGCCGCGGCTTTGTCCGGCGCCACATCGAGGATCATGGAATCGTCCGCGCAGAGGCCGAAGCCTTGCGAAGCCAGCGCCAGCGAGGTCGTGGTCTTGCCGGTGCCGCTCGGGGCGTGGATAAGGACCACGGCGTCGCTCCCCGGCAGCGTCAGGCCGGCGGTGTGCAGCATATACTGCCCACCCGCGTCGAGCGCGGCATCAAGCACCAGCATCCACGCCGTCCAGGTGATCCTGACACCGGGGCGCGTGCGGATTTCGGCCCGGCGCTCGCCGGCACGGATGGAAAGCGTCTGGCGGCCGGGAAACACCAGGTGAAGGACGTCGCCGCCATCGATCATCCGGCAATGGCCGTCCTCGGGCACCTCGCCGTCGAAGGCGAGCGTCCCCTCGGGCGTCTCGGAAAGCGATTGCGTCTCGATGATGTCGATGCGAAAGCCGGCTTCGACGGGTTCGGCGGCGCTCAGGCCCGCGAGCATCCTATCGAGATCGCGCCAGAGCTCGGCGCGTTCGGCCGAAATGGCGACGATCTGGCCGTTAAGGGCGTAGCTCATGGACGCGGTCAAGCGGCACGCGCCTTTCCAGATTCGGCATGATGGCGATAGATCTCCACCATGCCGGGGAGGCTATCGCTTACCACCGGCCGGCCATCGAGACAGACCCAGCAATGCGCCGACAGGCGCGGCGCGTGCATCGACTGCGGATCGACACCAAAGCGCAGGTCCGGGTCGAAGCCAGCGAGACGCAGGAAGCGATGGGCGAGCAGGCCCTCCCTCAGGCATCTTCGATCACGCATCAGCCAGGGATGCCTGACCGCACGGTTGACGCTGGCGACGATGTAGGAGGACGGCAGGCCGCGATAGGGTGTCGGCGATGTCAGCGGCGCCCATTTCAACATCGCTTCGAAATCGCGCTTGCCGACGAGGGCCGGCATCAGCCGCGCGCTGATCCACAGATGGGCGCGAAACAACACCCGCAGCAGCCCGTAAGCCATCATGCACCCGGGTCGGCTAGGATACCTTCCGCCACCAGCTCAGCGGCAAGCGCCGCCATGTCCTGGTCGAGCATGGCCTTGTCGACCTCGAACTCGTCGGACAGCAGATCGACAATCTGGTCGAGGCTGCGGGCGCCGTCGACCTTATCGAGAAAGGCTTCAGTAGTGCCGTTGCAAGTATAGAGCTGGCCGCTGCGCGCCAGAAGCACGACCGCACCATCACCGACATGCTGCACCGATGCATCGTCGGCCAGCCGCAGAACCATTCCAGATGCGATTTCAGCCATGGGGCCTCCAGTCCATGCAAGAATGCTGGAGAGCCATTAGCGCGGCAGGACGATGCTGTCCATCGTCCTGACCGCCCAGGCGACGACGGGCTTCGGCCCGACTGGTGCGGGAAATCACCCGCGTGAAGTCTGCGTCGCGGCGGTCACGGCGGATAGTTTCTCGCGCTTGCTCGATACCGGCTTTTCGCAGGCCTTCTTCACGGCAATCTCCCGGAACCATCGATGGCCGCAGATGACAGTTGACGCCATTGCCCGGCAAGCTGACGAAAACGGGGGGTGTTGCCTTCTTTCCCTTAAGTAAGCTATGGAATCGCCGGCGTCTGGGGAGAGGGTGACGAGTATGCGTTACAATTGGGATCGCGCGCCGACGGCATTCGAACGCCACCGGAAGGCTCTTGCGGCTGCGATATTGATCGCCGGCGGGGTCGGGTTGATGCTCGCGGCCTTGCCGCTTTAAGCCGGCAAACAGTGCGGACAGGCAGGAACGGTGCCGTGGCACCGCCGGCAGGGTTTGCATGCCCCGGCCGGGCCGGCGTTGTTCAGCGCGCCCGGCCTGTCACCGCGATGAAGCGGCGGTCGCGGCCTTCGAAGCCCTGGCTGAAGCGCTGGACCAGCACGGCAATCACCGCCGGCTTGCCCTCGGGCGCAAATTCGTAGGCCTCCGACAGGGAGTAGGAGATCGGGCAGTTCCTCGAGCCCGGCACCGCCTTGTCCTCATGCAATATCTTCAACGGCTTGCCGTCCTGGCCCTGCAACGTCAGCCGGAAGCCGAGCGCCTTGCCCGATATGTCGCCATTTTGCTGCGTCTCGAAGCTCGCCGAGCAGTCCGCCGTGCTCGCGGCCTGGCCCAACGCATGGCGGGCAGCTATCAGCATGCCATGGTGCCGGATATTTGCGGCCGAGACGAGATCGGCCATCGACGAATTTCGGGGAAGACATGGCCGGCAGGAAGAGCATAGGCTATTCGAGGACGGCAAATTTCCTGGGGAGGAAGCTGGATGGCGTCACGCTACCACGAGGTCTATGAGGGCTGGAAACGCGATCCGGAGCAATTCTGGGCGGACGCGGCGAAAGCCATCGACTGGTTCTCCCCCTATGGGCGCGTCTTCGATGCCGAGGCCGGCGTCTATGGCCGCTGGTTCACCGGCGCCTCCTGCAACACCTGCTTCAACGCCATCGACCGCCATGTCGCCAGCGGCCGCGCCGAGCAGGTGGCGCTGATCCACGACAGCGCGATCACCGGCACGATCAGGAAATTCACCTATGTCGAGCTGAAGCGCGAAGTGATCGCACTCGCCTCGGTGCTGAAGAACCGCGGCATCGGCAAGGGCGACCGCGTCATCATCTACATGCCGATGGTGGCGGAAGCGGCCTTCGCCATGCTCGCCTGCTCGCGCATCGGCGCCGTGCATTCGGTGGTCTTCGGCGGCTTCGCCTCGCATGAACTCGCCACCCGCATCGACGACGCCAAGCCGAAGCTGATCATCTCGGCATCCTGCGGCCTGGAGCCCGGACGCACCGTCGCCTACAAGCCGCTCCTCGATACAGCAATCGAGCTCTCCAGGCACAAGCCTGACGCTTGCCTGATCCTGCAGCGCGAGCAGTTGCGCTGCGAGCTGAAGGACCATTACGACATCGATTATGCCGACGCGGTTGGGCGCGAGCGGGCCGCCGGGGCCAATGTCGACTGCGTTCCGGTGCTGGCCACGGACCCGCTCTATATCATCTATACGTCGGGCACGACCGGCCAGCCGAAGGGCATCGTGCGCGACAATGGCGGCCACATGGTCGCCTTGAAATGGACGATGGAGAACGAGTTCGGCGTCAAGCCGGGCGAAGTGTTCTGGGCGGCTTCCGACGTCGGCTGGGTGGTCGGCCATTCCTACATCGTCTACGGCCCGCTGCTGCATGGCGCAACCAGCGTGCTGTTTGAGGGCAAGCCGGTCGGCACGCCGGACGCCGGCACCTACTGGCGGGTGATCTCGCAGCATGGCGTGGTGGCGCTGTTTACCGCGCCGACCGCCTTCCGCGCCATCAAGGGACAGGACCCGCGCGGCGAATTCGTGCCGAGTTACGATCTGTCGAAATTCCGCACGTTGTTTCTCGCCGGCGAGCGCGCCGACCCGGAAACCATCAAATGGGCCGAGCAGAAGCTCGCCGTGCCGGTGATCGACCACTGGTGGCAGACCGAGACCGGCTCGCCGATGACCATCAACCCGGCCGGCCTTGGGCTCTTGCCGGTGAAATACGGATCGCCCGGCGTGCCGATGCCGGGCTACGATATTCGCGTGCTCGACGATGCCGGCCATGAAGTGGCCCGCGGCACGCTCGGCAATGTCGTGGTCAAGCTGCCCTTGCCGGCCGGCTGCCTGCCAACGCTGTGGAACGCCGACGCCCGCTTCCGCCAGGCCTATCTCGAGGAGTTCCCAGGCTTCTACAAGACGGCCGACGCCGGCATGATCGACGAGGATGGCTATCTCTATGTCATGGCCCGCACCGACGACATCATCAATGTCGCCGGCCATCGGCTATCGACTGGAGCGATGGAGGAAGTGCTTGCCGCGCATCCCGACGTCGCCGAATGCGCCGTCATCGGCATCGCCGACGCGATGAAAGGCCAGGTGCCACTTGGCTTCGTCGTACTCAACGCCGGCGTTTCGCGCGACATCGGCCTCATCGAAAGCGAGGTGGTAGGACTTGTGCGCGAGCGCATCGGCCCGGTCGCCGCCTTCAGGACGGTGGTGACGATCAAGCGCCTGCCCAAGACGCGCTCTGGCAAGATCCTGCGCGGCACCATGCAGAAGATCGCCGACAAGGAAGAATGGACCATGCCGGCGACCATCGACGATCCGGCCATCCTCGACGAGATCACCGCGGCGCTCAAGGGACGCGGCATCGGGGTGTAGCCGGGCATGCATGGTCGCTCGCGCGCGCCCGACCTTTTGCTGCGCAATGCAGAAAACCACCTTTGGCGGCGTCGATATCCTGCGGTTCCTGGCCGCCGCGCTGGTGATGTTCTGTCACTACCGCTACCGGCTCAAGCGGCTTAACTTCAGGTTTCCCGCGCCTGAAGTCACGAGCCCGTGGTAATTCCGGCCAAGCATGATATCGAGGCTTCATGCGTGCCGTGTGACATGCTCCCGAAACCCCCATGCGAGCATCGAGCCTCATTCCGTGAGCCTGTTCCAGCGATCGAGACGACCCCGGACCGCGCCGCGCGATCGTCTGGAATTGGAAATGCAGGACACGGTCGTCTATGCGATCGGCGATGTGCACGGCTGCTACAAGGAGCTGCGGTCGCTGGAACAAAAGATCCTGCTCGACGCGTTGCCCTTTCGCGGGCGCAAGATCATCATCATGCTTGGCGACTATGTCGACCGCGGCCCGAACTCGAGACGCGTCCTCGATCATCTCATCGCGCCGGCGCCGCAAGGCTTCCTGCGCGTCTGCCTGGCGGGAAACCACGAGGTCGCCATGCTCGGCTATCTCGACGGGCATCTGTCGCGGGAACTTTGGCTGGCGATCGGCGGACTCGAGACGCTCTATTCCTATGGCGTCGACCCGGCACGCCTTGGCGACCTTTACGGCTCAAGCGAGGAGGTCGACCGGCGCATCCGCGCCGCCATTCCCGCCGGCCATGTCAGCTTCTTGCGCACGCTGCCGGTCATGGTCTGCTCGCGCAAGTTCGTCTTCGTCCACGCCGGCATCCGGCCGGGCATCGACCTCGTCGAGCAGGACGAGGACGACCTGCTCAACATCCGCTCGGAATTCTTCGAGAAGGCCCATATCCTCGACCGCTGGGTGGTGCATGGACACACGATCGTGGATGTGCCGAAGTTCGAAGGGCACCGGCTCGGCATCGATACCGGCGCCTTCCGGAGCGGGCGGCTGACCGCGGTCAGGATCGTCGGCAAGCACGGCAAGCTGCTGTCTTCGGCGGGTTAAAGAAGAGCACAGCGTCGCCGCTCTCAGATCGGCGCAAGCTCGGCCTCGGCGGCGGCGCCATAGGACAGCAAGTCGCCCTGCCATTTGCTGCGCTTGAGGAACTGTTCCCAGGTCAGCGCATTCGGATCGATCTTCCGACTCCAGGTCAGATCGCGCCCGGGAGCGTAGTAGCCATATTCGACGGCATATTCGACCATGCCCACCAATTCGCGCACGAGATGCTCGTTGCCGGCGAAACCCGGAAAATGGCGCAATAAGTCTTCGCGCGAGTATGCAGAGGCGTAGCGCGCGCGCTTGCCGGTGACGCGCACAAACGTGTCCACCATTTGCTGCGCCGAGATAAACTCGCCGATCACGGGCAGCGCCTCCCCGGTGTATCGCGCGGGGTGATCGAAGATCTCGCGCACCGCTGGACCGGCCGCAGTGAGCGGGTCGCAGAACGGCACGGGGATGTCCGGAGGCAAGTATATGGCGAAATCTATGCCGTCCTCCACACCTTGCGGCACGTAGTATTCCAGGAAGTTGGTGTAATAAAACGCCAAGTATACAAACGAGCTGCGAATGGGTAAGCTGCGGATGTAATCCTCTACCTTCGCCTTGTCCGTGAAATGCGGTGCCCACTTGGTGCCGCCGGTGATCGCTTCGACATTTTCGAGCCCGCTGAAAACCACGTGTTCGACACCAGCGGCCACTGCCGCGTCGGCCAACTCCTTTCCGAGGTTGAGTTCGGGTTCCGCCGGCGGCACCTTGACGATCGGCGGCGTCATCAAGAACGCCCCGGCCGAACCTTTCAGTGCTTCGGTCAGTTCGGCCTGCCGGCCGAGTTCCAGGGGCGCCACCACGACCTCGGCCCCTTTCTTCGCCAAGGCTTGCGCTGGTTGGCTGTCGAGACGGCGAGTCAGCGCGCGCACGCGGTAGCGTCCACTGTCGAGCAGGGACTTGGCGACGCTGCGACCCTGCTTGCTCGAGGCCCCGACAACGGTGATCAGGGGTTTGGAGGTATCGATCTGGCTCATGCTGATTATATCCCGGCTTGAGGGCGAAATCGCTTCGGCCCCGGACAGACGACCACGCCTGGCCGCCGAAAAGCGTGCCGCGACGTTTGGCTTCAGCAAGAGTCTCGGACGCTTCGACGTATTTTTGAAATCGCATAAGTTATCGGCTACTATCCATTCCATGGATACCAAACGCCTTGATCTCAATCTGTTGGTTACGCTGGAGACGCTGCTGATCGAGCGCAACGTCACGAAGGCGGCTGCCCGACTGCATCTAAGCCAGCCAGCGGTAAGCGCCCAGTTGAACCGCCTCAGACAAGAGTTCGACGACCAACTGCTGATTCCCGCCCAGCGAGGGATGACGCCGACGGCCAAAGCAATGGAACTGCTCGACCCGTTGCGCCAAACCCTTGATCAAGTTCGCGCCACGCTCAGCTCGCATCGGAACTTCAATCCGGCGAAGGCCAGGCTGATCTTCGCGATTGCCTGTACGGACTATCTGCAAGCCGCGATAGTCAAGCCGCTTGTCGTGGAGCTCAGGACGCTAGCACCGGGCGTTCGCGTTGCGATACGCAATCTGGACCTGCCGCAACTGGAAGCGCAGATGGCGCGCGGTGATGTGGATTTGGCACTGATGACGCCGCAGGAGGCCCCGCAAGGTCTTCGCGCTCGACATCTATTCGATGAGCGCTACGTGCTTATCGGCCGCAAGAAGCATCCGCGGCTGCGGGAAGGAATCACGGTCGCTGAATTTGCCGAGTTGGAGCAAGTGGTCGTGTCCCTGGAAGGCGGCGGCTTCGCGACACCGGTAGACAGTGCTTTGGCCGCTCTCGGACATAAGCGTAATGTCGTGCTCTCCGCGGCTTCGTTCCTGTTCGTCCCCGAGATCGTGTCTCGCTCGGACTTCGTCGCGCTGGTCCCGGAACGGCTGGTGCGTGATTGCGCGGACAAGCTTGACGTGATGGACTGTCCGTTTCCCGTTGAAGGCTTCGCGGTGGGAATGGTGTGGCATGAGCGCAGCCACGGACACAGCGGCCAGCGCTGGATCCGTGAGACCGTAGTCTCGCTTGTCGCGCATGAATCCTCGTCTCGGGCGCGCCATGGTTACGGCTAGACCGGTTCGGCGTTCATGGAAACGCCGAACCGCTCTGTCTCTTTGGCGCGATTTCGGACGGAAAACCGTCCACGCTTTTTCAGGAATTGCGTCACGCAGCCTGTTTGGTGCGCGCCTCCGACTTCTCCAGATAATAGGTCGAATAGCGGTCGAAGAATTTCTCGGAGCCACCGAGCGATCCGTATTTCGCGAGCCGCTTCAAATCAACCTTGTTGAGCACGGCGCCAATGATCTTGTTGGCGACGTAGGGCTCCGATTCCAGCATCGAGCGCACCATCGCGCGCGGCGTGCGGCCCCATTCGGTGACCAGCACGAATCCGTCGACGAGCGGCGCGAAGGCCTTGGCGTCAACCACCGGACCCAGCGGCGGCAGGTCAACGACGATGTATTCGAACGTCTCCTTGGCATTGTCGATGAAGCGGCGCATGCCGGCCGAGGAGAGCAGCTCGCTGGTGTGCGAGAACTGGCCGCGCAGCACGGCCGGGATGATCGCGAGCTTCGTCTGCCGATCGACCTTGCCGACCGACTGCCAGGTCTGGCCGCTGACCACCGCTTCCATCAGCCCTTGCTCGGTTTCCATGCCAAGGCTGCGGCTGAGCCCGGGATTGCGCAGATCGCCATCGATCAGCAGCGTCCTGGCGCCGTTGGCGGCCAGCAGCCCCGCCAGGTTCGCCGCCACCGTCGACTTGCCCTCGCCGGGCAGAAGCGAGATCACGCCGATGACGCGGCTGCCCTGGCCTTCCATGACCACGTCGAAGGCGATCTTAGCGTTGCGGAGCGTTTCGGCGAACATCGATGCCGGCGCGTCGATGCTGACCCGCATTCGCGCCCGCTTTTCCGCCGCCGAGAGGCTGGCGACCTTGGGATCGGCTTCGGCGTCGTCGGGCTTGTTGTCCTTGCCGGATCTGCCGCCGCCGATCGTCGGTAGGTAGCCGAGGAATTTGAGGCCAACGCGGTCGCGGATGTCGTCGCCGGTCCGGAAGAAGCGCTCGTTGAATTCATTCAAGCCGCCAAATCCGGCGCCGAGCAACACGCCAAGCACGAGGAAGAGCGCCAGCACCTTGGATGTGCGCGGGCCTGCCGCGGAGAGCGGCATTGTCGCATCAGAAATGATGCGCACCTTGCCGACCGGGAAGGACTGCTGCTGCGAGGCTTCCTCATAGCGGCTCAAGAACGTCTGATAGAGCGTGGTGAGCGCCGTCGCTTGCTGGTTCAGATCGCGCAGTTTGACCTGTGACTGGTTGTCGATGGAGCTCTTGCCTGCCGCGTCGGCGATCTTCTGCCTGAGCGCCGTCTCACGTGTCTGAGCCACTTCATACTCGTTGCGGTAATTTTCGGTAAGCTGCTTCAGCTCGCCAAAAATCTGCGCCGACACGTCGGCCTTCTCCTTGGCAAGCGCGACCGCTTGGGGATGGTCCGCACCGTAATTGGCCGAAACATCCTGCAGCCGCTTGGCGATGGTGAGATAGCGGGTCTTGAGCGTCGTGATGACCGAGCTGGCCGGCTGATCGCTCGCGATGGCCGAGTCGTTGAAGGCGTTGTCGGAGCCGCTGTCGACGATCGCCTTGTATTGCTGATAGCGGGCGCTGGCGCGAGCCGTATCGGCCTGCGCGACGATGAGCTGGGCATTCAGGTCGGCGAGCTGCTTGTCGCTCATCAGCTGCCCGTCGCTGTTGGCGGACAGCCCGTGCTCGGCCCGGAACGTCTCAACCGCCATCGACGCCTTCTGCGAGCTTTCGCGAAGCTCCGCCAAGCGGCCCTGCAGCCAGACGGCCGCGCGTTCGGTGGCGTCGAAGCTGGCGTTGAGCTGGTCGGCGAGATAGGCATCGGAATAGGCCTTGGTGATCGCCGTCGCCAGCGCCGGGTTCGGCGACTGATAGCCGATGGCAATCACATAGCTGCGGCCGTTGCGCTGCGCCTGCACCTCGTTCTGCAGCTTCAGCACGGCATAGTCGTGGCTCGCTTCCTTTTTCATGGCCTCGCGCGTCGCGGCGTCGACATTCTCCATGCCGGGAATTTCGTCGGCGGAGCTGCTGCGGAAATAGCCGATCACGCCGCGCAGGAAACCGATGCCCTTCGCCAGAGCCGATTGCGGCGGATTCATGAAGTCCTGGTTCTGGTCGAGTTTCAGCTTATCGACCACCACCGATGCCAGGCGGGCCGAGTTGATGATTTCGATCTGGCTGAGCAGGGCGGCATCCGTCTGCATGGTGACGGACGCGGCGGAGATGTCGTCGACGACCTTGTTCAGGCCCTCGTCGATCAGCACGCTGGCGACCGACATGTATTGTTTGGGCGTGGTCTGCAGATAGATTACGCCGAGGAACAGGCCTATGACGGCGCACACCGCCACCACCTTGACCTGCCGCGCGGCCATGCCGAGCAGACGTTCGATGTCGATGAAGTCCTCACCTTTTTCCGCGTCCGCGCTAGGCAATGGAATCCTCTTGTCGAGGGGAAAATTGGCATAGTTCATCGTCGGTCCAATTCCAGGTTGCAGGCGCTATTGGCCTTCGAAGATTGGCGTCGTCACCAGAAAAGACCACGCAACATTCATGCCAGAAAGCGCTTGGCCGGGTCGGCCAAGCGCGGCGGCGTTTGTCGCGCCATCATCGATACGCATATGCACCCAAAAGATGGGCATTATGCGGCTTCTTCCCGGCGCTCGTGCGTCCGGACGAATTGCTGCAGCATCTCGAAGACCGGTCCTTTCATGTCGTCGCGGGCCAGGGCAAAGGCGATGGTGGCCTCGATGAAGCCTTCCTTGGAGCCGCAGTCGAACATGCGGCCATTGAAGGGCTGGGCATAGAAGGACTGGCTTTGCGCCAGGCGGACCATGGCGTCGGTGAGCTGGATCTCGTTGCCGGCGCCGCGCTGCTGGTTGCCGAGCAGGGCGAAAATCTCCGGCTGCAGAACGTAGCGGCCGTTGATGTAGAAGTTCGACGGCGCATTGGCCGGCGCCGGCTTCTCGACCATGGCCGTCACCTCGAAACCGGTGCCGATCTCGGCGCCGCGGCCGACGATGCCGTATTTGCTGGTCTCGCTCGGCTCGCAACGCTCGACGGCGATGACGTTGCCGCCGGTGCGCTGATAGAGGTCGACGGTCTCGGCAAGACAACCGCGCCCGCCGAACGATACCATGTCGGGCAGGAGCAGGGCGAAGGGCTCGTCACCGATCACCTCGCGCGCGCACCATACGGCGTGGCCGAGGCCCTGCGGCGACTGCTGACGGATGAAGGAAGTGGCGCCGGCGACGGGGAGCAGGCTTTCGAGCGACTGCAACTGCGCCTTCTTGCCGGTCTGCTCCAGGGTCCCGATCAATTCAGGATGCAGGTCGAAATAGTCCTCGATGACCGCCTTGTTGCGGCCGGTCACGAAGACGATGTGCTCGATGCCTGCCTCGAAGGCTTCGTCCACCGCATATTGGACGACCGGCTTGTCGACCACGGGAAGCATTTCCTTCGGCATCGACTTGGTGGCCGGCAGGAACCGCGTTCCAAGCCCCGCCACCGGTATGACTGCCTTCCTGACTTTCTTCATCGCATAGTCCTTTTGAGAAGATCGATTTCAATATGCCGCAGGCTCCGAACCCACTCTCCGTCAGCCCGCACTCTCACCTCCCCGTCCCACGGCAAACTGTGCCGCAACCCTTCGCAACCGGACGGCGATCGGCATGCTCATATGCCTCACCGCCGCCGGATCACTGAGCGCCGTCCACATCGCCCTGAGCGGCGAGCGCGCCTTGATGTGCTGGACCAGCGACAGGAACGAAGCCGCCCGGCGCAGGCTACGGCTGCGCCTGGCAAAGGCAGCCGCGGCGGCCGCGTCCATGAGATGCGTCTCGGCGAAGGCGGCGTCGGCCGCACGCATCGCCTCGACATGATGCAATTCCAGCACCCGCGAGATGGAGCCGGTGCGGATGTGATAGACATAGCCGGTCGTCGGCTCGACGACACATCTGCCGCCCTTGGCGAGCGCGCTGGCCAGCAGGATGTAATCCTCGCCGATGATCAGCTTCTCGTCATAGCGAAGGCGTTTTTCGTCGAGGAAGCCACGCTGGAATATCGGCTTGAGATAGCCAAGATTGAAGCGCGACTCGAAGACGATGTTGCCGGCGATGTAGTCGGCGAGCGAAATCTCGCCCATGCCCTCGAGATAGTCGGCCGGGAACATCGTGTCCTCGGGCACGCCGTCCTCGCGCACGACCTGGAGATTGTCGACCGCGATCACCGCGCCGGCCTTCTCCGCCCGCGCGATCATGGCGCGGATCCGGCCGGGATAGACGGCATCGTCGGAATCAAGGACCGCCACCCACCGGCCCCGCGCGGCCTCGAGGCCGGCGTTCCTGGCACCGCCGGGACCGCGATTTTGCTCAAGCGCGACGACCCGCACGATTTCCTCTGGATAGGCGCGCGCCACGTCGAGCGTCCGGTCGCGCGAACAGTCGTCGACGACGATGACCTCGACGGAAACGTCATGCTGGGCAAGGGCACTGGCGATCGCCCGGTCGAGGGTCGCCTCGGAATTGTAGGCGGCGATGACGAAGCTGACGTCAGGCTGCATGCTTGCCTCCTTCCTGCGCGGAGGTGAGGCCGTACTGGCGGATCTCGCGAACGCCGACGAGGCCGCTGACGACGCCGACATGCATGATGCCGCGCAGCACGCTGCGGTTCCTGCGCACCGGGCTGATCGCGGTCAGCGCCGCCATGCCGAAACAGTAGGCCGCCTTGGCCGAGGCGAGGCCCACTTGCGCGACGCGCCTGAAGCCGCTCGCGCCGTGCCCGATCAGATGACCGTGCGTCTGCCCGAAACGGAAGCGGCGGCGGCGCAGCCAGTCGAACGCCGCCCTGGCGCGCGGCACCACCTCCTCGACCAGCGCATCCGGTGAAAACGCGATGCTGCCGCCGTCCCTGACCATGCTGTCGAAGAACTCGGTGTCCTCGCCGCCGGTCTGGCCGCGCGCCAGGCTGAAGCGGCGGCCGCGCAGGCTCGCTTCGCCGGTTCTCAGGAGTACATTGCAGGTGTAGCCGGTACGGATCTCGCCGCGCACCCAGACCGGCAAGGTCGAATGAAAATCGCCTTTGCGCATCCAGGCCGGCGCATCCTGTCCGTAATGCGCCCGCACCGGCCCCAGCACGGCGGTGGCGCCGCTCGCCTCGGCCGTGGCGACAAGTTCGGCCAGCCAGCGGACCGATGCGGTCTCGTCATCGTCGATGAAGGCGACAAGATCCGACACGCTGGCATCGAGGCAGGCATTGCGCGCGATCGAGATGTTGCGCGCCGGCGCGTGGCGGTAGCGGATCGGCAGCTTCAACTCCTGCGCCAGCGCCTTGACCAGCGCCTGGGCGCTTGGCTGATCGTCATTGTCGGCGACAACCACGCCGATCTCGAAGCCGGCGGGCCTGTCCATGGCGGCGATGGAGCGCAGCGTGTCGGCAAGCTCGGGCCGCCTGAACGTGCAGACGCAGATGTCGATGGAGCGGGTCTTGGCGGCCATCACGCCACCCCGCGCTGCGATCGGCGACCGAGGAGCTGCAGCCAGAATCCGACGGACCAGCCGAAATGCATGACCATTGCCGACACGCCCACAAGCGTAAGGCCAGCATTACGCTGACCGATGGCGGCTGCGATACCATAACCGAGGCAGACCGCCGCCCACACCAGGAACGGCACCGCCGCCAGCCAGTGGACGAAGGAGAAGGCGGCAAGCAGGACGACCGGGAAGACCAGCAACGGGATCACCTGCCGGACTTTGGGCACCATGCGGTGCTTGAGCACGTTCCTGGCGCGGCCGCGGCCATAGCCGAGATACTGGAAATAGAGGCTCTTCAGGGAGGAGCGCGGATAGTAGACCATCTGCGTCCTGCCGCTCATCCAGATGCGGTAGCCGGCCTGGCGCAGCCGGTAGTCGAGCTCGGCATCCTCATTGTGGCTGAACGTCTCGTCATAGCCGCCCACCGCCTTGAAGGCCGAGATGCGCATCAACGCGTGGTGGCCATGGTCGACCCATTCGCCCGCCGAAAGGTGCCGGTGCTTGGAGCCACCGGTACCGAGCTTGGAATTCTGCGCTGCCGCCACCGCCTGCTGCACCGCGCCGGTGCCGCTGGTCAGCATGGAGACGACGACCGAATCGGCCCCGGTGGCCAACGCCTCCTCGACCAGCCGGTCGCAATAGTCGTCTGGATAGCCGCCATGGGCGTCGATGCGGATGAGATAATCGGCACTGTCGCCGAACCCGGCGACCGCAAGGTTGAGCGCGGCGCTCTGGATGCGCTTGGGGTTGTGCAGCAGGACGACGCGGGGATCCTTCGCGGCGATGGCCTCGACAATTGCCGGCGTGCCGTCGGCACTGCCGCCGTCGGCGACGATGATGCGGGCGCCGAGCCTCTGCGCGGCGGGCCGCAGCTGTTCGAGCAGCGCGCCGATATGCGCGGCCTCGTTCAGGCACGGAATCACGATCAGGCTTGCGGTTGGCGTCATCCGGTTCCGTCCATACTATGCCAGCGCTTCGGCCACGAAGGACTCCGGCGCCGCCACAAGGCCACGCAGCTTGTCGACCAAGGCCCGGCAGTCGTTGCGGTCGTAGCTCCAGGTCCGCGGGTTGCGGGCCAGCACGCGCGCCTTGAGCTTGCCGAAGCGCTCCTGCTCCATCCGCCCGAGCTCGGTTTCGAGCGTTTCGGGCGTCGCCTCGGAGAGGACGACGCCTATGTCCTGCTGGTTGAGGAAGCGGCCGGTTTCGGTGTTGCCCATCGAGATCGGCACCGCGCCGAAGCGGCAGCCCTCATAGAGGCGGTTGGGCAGCAGCCATTCGGAGTTCTGCCCTGCCTCGAAGAAATCGATCGCCCAGGAAAAATGCACATCGCCGTAGATCGCAGCCATGTCCTCCGGGTTGCGATAGGGTCCGCGAAAGGACAGCCAGGGCTCGGCCTCGACAAAAGCGTGGAAATCGGGAAATTCTGAGAGGGCCGGACGACCGCGCAGGACGACTTCGAAACGCCCGTTGAGGCGGCGGGTGAACTCGGCCAGCATCTCCAGCGAGCGGCGGCAGCGGAGTGCGCCGAACCAGCCGATACGCCAAGGGGGCGCTGCGGGATTCTCGGTCTTCAATCGCTCATCCGACGTCACTGTCGTGGTGTCGAAATACTTGTTCTCGACCAGTTCGACAGGTGCCGCGACCTGCCCAAACGGCTTGAAGTAATTGGCGATGAAGGCCGGCGACGAGGTCACGAGGAGCTTAACGTCGCGGGCGAGATAACGTTCCGCACCACGCAGCGCCCTGCCGACCAGATCGTCGCGCAGCACCAGGCGGTGGATGTCGAGACATTCATAGACAACCGGGACCCCGGCCCCGAGCGCGGCCTTGGCGCGGCGGGCAAGCGCCAGCATTTCGAGGTTGCGCGCGATGATGAGGTCGGGCCTCGGCATCGCCGCTAGCTTGGGGCCGATCCCGAACGCCGCTTTGGCGACCGCCGCCAGGCGCTGGCCGAATCGGCCGTCGCGCGTCGCGCCGAGATCGATCGGGCGCAATCCTTCGATGTCGGCAACCGGGCTGGTGGTGCGGCGGAAACCCGCCAGCGTCACCTTGGCCCCGCCTGCCCTGAGCATTGTGATCCGCCGGCGAACCGCCGGGTCGGATATGTCATGCACAAGGTACAAGACATGCAGCATGAAACTTGACCGCTGTTGGCCCACCCACGGCGAAGTTAGTACAGCTCTTGCTGCATCGCAACATTTTTGGTGCAGCGTAGCAAGGAAAGCGAGCATTTTTGTTGCGCTGCAAAAAACATGCGTTAATCTTGGCCTTGCTCGAGCGCCAGCCAACCGTTGGCCCTATGCCGCGCTTGGACGGCTAGCGCGGATGCCGACCAGATCCCGCTGCCTGACCGTAGAACCAACTCACGAATGGGGTGATACGATGAATATCGTCGTTGAGAACACAGTCTGCCTGAATACCGGGGATGCAGCAATTCTGCTGGCGATCCGCCATATCCTCAAGGCAGTTGTCGGCGACGAACCGCGGTTCTTCGTCTTCGACAGCCAGCCCGAAGTCGCCGCAAAACTCTACCCGAAGAAGGATTACCCGGATCTCGAATTTCACAAGCTGCTGTCGGAAACCATGTTCCGCTACAGCTACGGCAACGGGGTGAAACACCGGCTAAAACCGCTTTATAACCGGCTCGTCCTTCAGGTTTTGCAGCGTTTCGGCTCCGAAGGCTTCATTAGCCGCATCTTGTTCGGCGAAAGGGCCCGCCGCAGCCTCGATATCTATCGGAGCGCCGATCTCGTGGTCACGACAGGCGGCACCTATCTGGTCGAGAACTACAATCTCGAAAGGCGACTGAACCAATTCCGCGTCGATGCGATCCTCGGCAAGGATCCCGTGTTCTTCACGCAATCCCTCGGTCCGTTCAACAAAAGTTACAATCGGCAGGAACTGACCCCGATCCTCGACCGGAGCCCGCTCATCCTGCTTCGCGACGAGCGCTCCAGAAACCACATACTGGATATGGTGAAGGAGCCCGGCAAGTGCCACGTCGTGGCCGATGCCGTCTTTGCGCTCGCCGATACAGACAGGATCGGGAAACGGCTGGCTTCCGCCCAACCGCCGGTGGAAACGGGCCGCGTCGCCATCTCCGTCCGCCACTGGAACTATGTCAATGACGGTGAAGACGGCATGCGCCGCTATCTCGATTCGGTGCGCGAAATCGCAACCATCCTCGTCAGGGATCACGCCAAGGAAGTGACCTTCGTCTCCACCTGCCAGGGCGTGCCGGAATACGCGCATGACGATTCCAAGACGGCGCGCGCAATCGTAGCCGAGCTTGATCCGGAGATCGCCAAGTATGTCAGCGTGGACGCTTCGTTCCACACTCCGGACCAGTTGATGGCGCTGGTGAAAGGCTTCGACTTCGTCGTCGCGACGCGTATGCACATGATGATCATGTCGCTTTGCGTCGGCACGCCGGTGCTGCCGATCGCCTATGAATTCAAGACCAAGGAAGTCGCCAAGCGCGTCGGTGTCGCCGATCTGTTGCTCGACATCGACACAGTGACGCCGCAGGAGGCAGCCGAAAAGCTCGGCAGGTTTGCCGGCAACCTCGACCAGTATCGCCGCACCAGCCTGCAGGCCGTGCTTGAAGAGCATGCTTCGGCAATGTCGGCCACAGACTTGCTGAAGCCACTTGTTCCGGGCGCTTCAGCGGATGTTGCGCGCGATGTTGGGAAGGGTGGCGGAAAGCATGCCGCGCGATTGGGGAAAGATCAGCATCAGGATGAGGGCAAGCCCGTAGTTGAGGCAAAGCGCCAGGGCCACGGCGAGAAGGTCTGATTGACCAGTGAGCGACGCCGGCAGCTCCAGATAGGCCAGCCAGGCAAGCAGGGACGAGACAATGAAGAGCCCCTGCATGATCAGGAAATCGCCGGCAGTTACCGGGCCGACACGGTGGACCAGCACGGCAAGCACCGGAACGCGCAGCACGTAGCCGCTGATCGCGTAGGCGGCCGCGACGCCGACAGCGCCCCAATGCAGGCCGACGATGAAGGAGGCGACCGTCGTCAGCGACGAGTAGATGCCCCAATGAAACATGGTCTTGGTTTTGCCCTGGCAGATGAATATCCACCCCGTGGTGCTTGAGACGGACTGCATCAGGCTGGCGATGCCGAGCCAAGCAAAAATAGGCGCCACGGCGGTCCAGCGCGGCCCGAAAAGGAGCGCAACCACCTGTTCCGAGGTCAGCGTCAGCGCCGCGATACCAGGCATGGTTACGGCCGCCAGCATCCAGTTGGTTCGCACGTAAAGGTCGCGAAACCGCGCCTTGTCCTCGTGAATTCGGCTGAGCAGAGGCACCATCACGCGCGTCAGCGGCTGGGTGATGTTCTGCAATGGAAACAGCAGCAGCTTGTAAGCGCGGTCGTAATAGCCGAGCTCGATTGCACCGGAGTATTTTCCGATGAGGATGTTGTCGAGATTGCGTGAGAAAAAGTTGACGAGGTTGAAGCCGGTCAGATTGGCGCCGAACGACAATATGTCGCCGTCGACTTTCAGGTCCGGCCGCGACGGCGTCCAACGCACCACCAGCCATGCTGCCGCGAGCGCAACGACTGCCGCGACTGCCGGCCCCAACACCAGCGACCAGTAGCCCATTCCCGCCCAGGCCGCGATCGCGGCGGCGAGAAGTCCGGCAGCGGCGGTTGCGACATCGTTGATCGCCAGCTGGCCGAACTGCAGATGGCGGTTCATCAGCGCCAGCGGCACCGCGGCAATGCTGCCAAGCAGCAGCGGCAGAGCAGAGGCCATGGTGATCCCGAACATGCGCTGATCGCCGTAGAACGCGGCAATGGCCGGCGCGAGAGCCGCAACGACGACGGAACTGCCCAGTCCGACGAGGGCGCTGACCCAGAAAACCTGATTGAGCTGCCTGTCACTGATGTCCCTGCGCTGCACCAGCGCCTGCTGCAGGCCAAGGTTTTGCAACAATCCGACAAAGGCAACGATCGGTCCGACGGACGCTACCAGGCCGAAATCCTCGGGCACAAGAAGGCGGGCGAGGATGACGACCGAAATGAACTGTATCGCCATCTTGAAGCCTTGCGCGCCGGCCGTGACCAGCCCGCCGCGCAGGGCGACGCGGCCAAATTGAGGAGGAGGCGGGGGGCATTCATATGGGCGATCTCATTTCACCAAGCTGCGATGCAATCTGCGCGAACCGCTCGTTAAGCACCTCCGCGTTGAAATCTGCCTCGATCTTCTTTCGCGCTGCGAGCGCGATCGGCTCACACAGCTTCGGGTTCTCGGCGATCCAGGTGAGTTTGCCGGCTAGCGCCGCGACGTCCCGCTCGGGCGCGAGGAACCCTGTCTTCTGGTCCTCGATCAGTTCAGGAATCCCCGAATGATAGGTGCTGACCACGGTCAGCCCAGCGGCCATGGCCTCCATCAAGGCAACCGGAATGCCTTCGACATCGCCATCGCGGGCTCCGACGCTGGGCAGCACGAACACATGGGCATCGCGCAGGCGCTGCTTGACCTCAGCATGCGGGCGCGGGCCGAGAAAAGTCACCCTGTCGGCAATGCCGAGATCGGCGGCAAGCCGCTTCAGCTCTTCCAGGAGTTCGCCGCCGCCGATCACCGAATAGGTCCAGTCACGGCGCGGCAGGGCTGCAAGTGCGCGAAGCGCGTATTCGATGCCTTTCTTCTCGGTCAGGCGGCAGACAGAGATGAATGACAGTGCGTCCTGCTCCCAGGACCGCCACCGATACTCGATCTCACCAGGCCGCACGCCCATATGGTGCACCACGACCTTCGCTGGCGATGCGCCGACATCGATCAGGGCGTCGCGGAAAAAGGCATTCACCGGCAGTTGGAGAACGCCTTTTTCGAAGACCGTCCTGTAGCGCGCAAGCGTCTTGTCATGCATCGGCCCGCCGACATCGTTGCCATGGAATATCGTCACCAGGGGTGCGGAAATCCTGCCACGCTTGATGACGCGGGCGACCCGCAGGCCATTGGTTCCGAAATGCGCAACGATGACGTCGGCCTTCTGCAACTTGTGCGCGTGAAAGAGATCGATTGCGGTCGAGAGTTTGTCCCACAGCCTCCCGGACCATTTCCTGAGCAGCGGTCGATAACGGCCGAGGCTGCCCCACCAGCACACGACCTTTCCGGGCAGCGCCTGCCAGCGCTGATCGTCGATGTTGCGATCCTTGCCGAAGGTCGTCTCGTTGCAGACGACACCGACTTCCATGCCGTGCTCAAGGCATCCGGCTATCTGGTCGAGGACAAAGGTTTCGGATAACGAGGGGAACTTATCAACTACGAAGCAAATCTTCATCGATCAGATGATCTTTCGAGGTCGGCCAGCGATTCGCTTGCGCGGAAAACGACTAGGCGGCACGCTCCAGGCCGCTTCGCCTGGCGTTGTTGAGAACATCCAGAAATGTCGCGAACTGTTTATCGGGGTTCATCTGCGGCCGCTCTGAAAACAGCTGCGCCGCCGCCGAAAGCCTGTCGTACTCGGCCTTGTCGCTCCACAATCGCCTGACCGTCGCGACCCAGTCGGCGAGCGGAGCGTCGTAGTCAAGCACCACGCCGCCGGCGCCGATCGCTTCCGGCAGGCCGCCGCGCCGGGACCCGACGACAGGAATGCCGCTGCAATGGGCCTCGGATGCTACCCTGCCCCACGCCTCTTCCCATTTGCTGGGCGCAAGCAGAATCTTCGTCCGGCCGTAGACCGTCTTCATATCGCTGGTGCGGCTCTCCAACGTGGCGTTGCCCAGCGGGGCGATGGTCCTTTCGATCTCGGCCCGGTGGTTGTCGTCAAGCATCCAGCTCTCGACGAACAGGAACGGAATTTCAGGGCATTCGCCGGCAATGCGGACCGCCAATTCGAATCCCTTTTCGTTGTAAGGGTTGATCATCGTCACGAACTCGCGGGTCGTCGGCGTGCTGTAAGATCCGGGATTGATGGTGGGCGGAATCACCGTCGAATCGATGCCGAATTTTTCCTTGTAGGTGCGGGCGGTGAACTCCGAATTGGCGATGTAGAGCGCCGAGCGCAGTTCGCGCAGGTCGCCCGCCAGTTCATGGAATTCGACATTCCTCAGATAGACGACCAGCGGCACGCCCAGCGCCTGCAGCTCCCTGCCGATCGGCACCGACTTGTGGCACTGCACGACCGCGACATCGGGCTTCAGCCTATCGACCGCGAAGCCCGCCGCCTCCCAGGGGAACCACGCCCGCACCACCGGGTAACCGGGAAACGTGTCGATGACGGCGCGCTGGCGGAGCAGTTTCATCTTGGCGCGCGCCTTGAAGCCGAACATGCCGTCACCGAACAGCGCCGCCAGGACCGAGGCCTCATGACCGTTTTCGCGCAACTGCTCGACCAGATGGTGCGTGCTCGACTGAACACCACCGCTGAATTGTGGCGTGTAGCCGTTGCCCCTGCAAACAAAACTTTCATGGACCCTGGCTCCTTGTTGTGCCGCTCTGCCCTCACGCCGCCAGCCTACCGATGCTAAAATATTCAATGCCGTAGCGGGCGATGACCTTGGGGTCGTAGAGATTGCGGCCGTCGAAGATCACCGGCGTGGTCAGCGCATCCTTGAGTGCGTCGAAGGAGGGCGCGCGGAAGCTCTTCCATTCGGTGCAGATCAGGAGCGCGTCGGCGCCGCGCAACGCGGCCTCCTTCGTGCCGCAGAGCAAAAGATCGTCGCGCAGACCGTAGATGGCCTGGCACTCCTGCATCGCCTCGGGATCGAAGGCCTGCACGTTGGCGCCGGCCTGCCACAGCGCCTCCATCAGCGTGCGCGACGGCGCCTCGCGCATGTCGTCGGTGTTGGGCTTGAAGGCCAGGCCCCAGAGCGCGAAGGTCTTGCCCTTGAGGTTGCCCTTGAAATAGCGGTGCACCTTGTCGAACAGGACCGACTTCTGCTCGTTGTTGCGTTCCTCCACCGCGCGCAGCAGCTTGGCGTCGAACTTGACGCCTTCGGCGGTCTTGATCAGGGCGCGCACGTCCTTGGGAAAGCACGAGCCGCCATAGCCGAGGCCGGGATAGATGAAGTGGTAGCCGATGCGGGGATCGGAGCCGATGCCCTTGCGTACCTCCTCGATGTCGGCGCCCAGCTGCTCGGCCAGATTGGCCATTTCGTTCATGAAGCTGATCTTGGTAGCCAGCATGCAATTGGCGGCGTATTTGGTGAACTCGGCGCTGCGCACGTCCATCACGATCATCTTCTCGTGGTTGCGGTTGAACGGCGCGTAGAGTTCGCGCATCACTGCCTCGGTGTCCTCGCTCGAGGTGCCGACGATGATGCGATCCGGCTTCATGCAGTCGGCGACGGCCGAGCCTTCCTTGAGGAATTCCGGGTTGGAAGCGACGTCGAAAGCCAGATCCTCGCGACCCCTGGCTTTCAGCGTCTCGGCGATCTTGGCCTTGATCTTCTCGCAGGTGCCGACCGGCACGGTCGACTTGCCGACGACGATCTTGGGCGCCTCCATTTCGCGGCCGATGGCCTCGGCGACGGCGAGCACGTATTTGAGATCGGCCGACCCGTCCTCGCCGGGCGGCGTGCCGACCGCGATCATCTGGATCTGGCCGTGCTTGACGGCGGCGGCCGCGTCCGTGGTGAAACGGATGCGGCCTGCCGCGTGATTCTCCTTGACGAGGGTTTCCAGCCCGGGCTCGAAGATCGGGATCAGGCCCTGGTTGAGCCGCTCGACCTTTTTCTCGTCGATGTCGACGCACACCACTTGGTGCCCGACTTCCGCGAGCACCGCGGCCTGCACGAGGCCGACATAGCCAATTCCAAAGACGGTCAGATTCATTCGTTCTTGTTCCTGTTCAAGGCCGTCTTCGGTCCGGCCGGTTCAGATGTTGCCTGGCCGTGATCCCCACGGCTGTTTCCTGTTTAAGCATGATTCCGAAAGCGGTCCCCGCTTCTGTCACGCTTGGCTTTCGGTTCGGAACCATACGCTAGTTGCTGTTGGCACCGCTGCTTATGCTGCACGCCAGCGACTCCTTGAACTGGCATGGTTCGCCCAGCGCCGTGAACGCGACACGCTCCACCTGCATGGTGACCTTGCGGCCAGGGTCCGAAAAGGGCCCCATCCAGTTGGTCAGCTTATCGCTGCCCCAGAGGCTGAAGAATATCTTCTGCGAATGGGTCGGCAATTCCTCCGGATTTGTCACTTCATGGACCAGCTTGCCGTTGACGTAGAAGCGCAGGCGGTCCTTTTCCCAGACGAAGCCGTAGTCGTTGAAGCCCTTGTCGGTGCCACCCTCGACATCGGCAAGCTTTTCGTTCTTCGGCTTGCCGGAAATGTAGGTGTTGACCTGGACCTTCGAGGTGTCCTTGGTCAGGACCTCGAAGTCGATCTCGTCCCAGGGTTGCTTGTCGGCAGGGCCGATGTAGGAAAAGAAGGCGGCATTAAGCCCGGACCCGGTATCGGTCTTCATGCGCGCTTCATAGGTGCCGTAGCCATAGCGCTTCTTGGT
The DNA here is from genome assembly GCF_003952505.1 of Mesorhizobium sp. M4B.F.Ca.ET.058.02.1.1. Classification (NCBI taxonomy): domain Bacteria; kingdom Pseudomonadati; phylum Pseudomonadota; class Alphaproteobacteria; order Hyphomicrobiales; family Phyllobacteriaceae; genus Mesorhizobium; species Mesorhizobium sp. M4B.F.Ca.ET.058.02.1.1. Next base: position 3,578,239 of record NZ_CP034450.1, read on the forward strand.
CTGGATCTCGCCGCAGGCGAATTCGCGGTCTTTCGTCTGGCGCTTCTCGAAGCCGAGTGTCAGCACGCCGTCGGAAAGCCCGACCAGGCTCTTCGACCAGGTGCAGTTCTGGTGGGGGCCGTTCGACCAGCCGTCGGAAACATACCAGCGCGACCGGTCGAGACTCTTGAAATCATCGACGAATGAAGGCGCGCTCTGCACCTCCTGCGCATGGGATGGTTGCGGGGCTGCAACCAGGCTTGCGGCCACTACAAGGAACGCGCCAGCCATGGATAGCCGCCGCAGGCCCACACTCGGCTCTGGCCGCATGACATCGACCGCGGCGATGGGGATAGTCTTCGGATCTGCGTTCATACCAACTCACCTTTGTGCTGTCCGCCCCAACCCAAAAGTCATCAAATGGCCCGCCTCCGCGAGCCGCTTGCGATCCTCCGCCCTAGAACTGCCTACCTGTGCCTCGTACCAAAAAGTTGTGCCCTTCAAACTTCATTTCGTGCCGTCAGCGTCCGCCTGCCGACTTGACGAAACCGGTCCGCGAATCGGAACCCTGCTCACTTTCGTCGACAATCGCGTCGAGCGAATGACGCAGTTCCTTCATCAAGCCGTTCTGGCGAGCAAGCTCGGCAATGCGCCGCTCGCAGTTCAGGATCGACTTCGTCAGCTCGCTTACTTCCGACGACTTGCCTGTCGACGCCGATCCGTTCTCCATCGCCTCGACCAGGAAAGCGGCGTTCGCCGCTTTCGACCGGTAGCGATTCTCAAGGCCGGCCTTCTCCGCCTCGATCTCGCCGGCGATCTGATCGAGCAGCCTTGCGAGACGATCGTAGCGCTGGAGATCGGTCTGCCGGTCCCGGGCCGGAGCCCTGGATCTGAAGCCGAATATCGAAGCCATCCGGTTGGCCTTCCAAAATTGCTGCACCGCAACATACACTGCCATTCCGGGGCCGCATAGGCAACCTCGGAGTTTGGGAAAGGCGATTTTTTCCGATCCGCGATCGCTGCAGCGCCGCGGTCCGGGTTACTTTTCAACAGCCTGAGCGGCCATCAGGAAGCGCAGCGGCGGCACCGGCCGCTTGGGGGCAAGGCCGGTCTGGCGAAACAGCGCCTCAAGCTTGTCAGCGGCAACGCCGCGGACGATCGGGATCAGGTTCGACTGGCTGGCCAGCGCATAGGCGGCGGCCGATGCCAGGCCGCGCTCGGCCTTCACGTCGAGGAAATTGCGCAGCCGGTATTTGTCGCGCACATGGCGCTCATGTTTCCTGAGCGCCGCCTTGGATGTCTCCGGCAGCGTATCAATGGCAAGCAACGCCAGGTCCGCGTCGGCAAGGCGCTTCAAATCCTGCGTCTTGTGGCGACCGCTCAGCGAATCGGCACGCACGATGGCGCCATAGCCACAGGACCTGATGACCTTGAAACGGGCGCCGCAGGCGACGGCGCGGGCATAGAGCTCATAGTCCTCGCCGAGGCGCAGGTTCTCGTCGTAACGCAGACCGTGGCGTTCGAGGAAGGCCCGGCTGATGACCGGCTTCAAGAAGCCCAGTTCGCCGCGCTGCACGCGGCGCCTGGAGATGTTGCCTTCGACGAAACGCTCGAAGTCGAGGAATTCCGGATCGGCCGAAAAGGACGGGGCGACGACCTTTGAGACATCGGTCGCCGTGTCGTCCCGGATCAGCATGATGTTGTCGGCGGCGAAATCCCAGTCGGTGCTGGCGAACAGCCTGCGAAAGCGGCCCTCGAGGAAGAAATCGTCGGCGTCGAGGACGCTGATGAAGGGTGAGCTCGAGCCGGCAATCGCGGCATTGCGGGCAAAGGACGGCCCCCGGTTCACATCGAGGCGCATGACTTTGAGCCTGCCGCTGCCGTCATCGGCGGCGCGCGCCACCTCGGCGGTGTCGTCGGTGGAGGCGTCGTCAACGACGACGACTTCAGCCGCTTCCGGCTCACGCAGCGCCGACGCTATGGCGGCCGGGATCGTTCGGGCGGCGTTACGGGCGGCGATGATCACGCAGACCCGGGAAGCTGTGCTGGACATCAATTGACCTCTCGATCGAACGAGTCTGTTTCGAATTTCCTGCCCCTGTGCCCCAAAACGATCGTCACCGGCTGCCTGCTTAGCCGACTGCCGGCCGTTCGAAAATGCGTCGGCTGAGATCGGCCGAAGCCGCCCAGCCGGCCTCGGCCAGATAGCGGACCGGCGCGCGGCCGCATAGTTCCCAAAGCACCGTCCTGCGCAGGGGCCAGCGCAGAGAGGACAGCCAGGGCGCAATCACCATGTGGAGGAGGTCGGCGTCGTCGATGCGCGACAGTATCCGCGTGGCGCGCTCCGACAGCAGCGTACCCGCGCCGCCAAACAGCACGTCGGCCGCCCTGAGGCCCAGCAGCAGCGTATCCTCCAGCCCCTGCCCGGCCGCGTAGTCGAGCAGGTCCCGCTGTTCGGCTTCGCCGAGGCGGCCGGCACTGGCCCTGACATCGCAGACATAGCCGGCGCAGGGCTCACGGTTGAAGAAGGCCTTGGCGACGCTGATGCAGGACAAGAGCAGCGTATCGGAAGCCGAAATGAAAGGCACATGATTGCCGGCGATCCCGACCTCGCGCCTGCGCCGCAGGAAGCCGTCGGTGTCACGCGGGCTCGGCGAGCCGGGCTGCTGCAGCCGGTAGTGGAGGTCGACGGTGGACGGCCTGGCGTCATCGCCACGGATCATGTGTTGCTCGCCGAGGAAACGCAGCCACCACAGCGAACGCGACTTGCCGGCGACCTCGTAGCCCATCGCGCGCAGCGCCTCGCGCGCCTTTGCAAAGCCGGCCTGCGAGACGAGGATGTCGACATCGCCCGACGGCTTCATGAAGTGATCGCCATAGAGCAACTGCTGCTGGAACGGCCCTTTCAGGAAAACGAAATCGATATGCCTTTCGCGCAGCGCCTGATGAATGGCCAAGGAATCCATGATGCCGGACGAATTCATCGAGACCGTGCGGCGACGGTAAGTGTCGAGCCAGCCGAGCAGTTCGGACGGCGCTTCGCCGGCTTTGGTATAGGACAAGGCCTTGAGCACGAAGATCGCAACCTTGTTCAGCCTGGCGATGTCGGCAACCACGGCGGTGGAGATGGACGGCGCCTGCACGCCGACTGCCACCGCACCCGGGCCGGGCGCGAAAAACAGCCTCAGGCACACCTGAACGTAGTCGACTTCGTCGGCGCAGTCGGCGGCGCGTAGCCTCTGGTAAGCACTTTCCTGCACGGCCATTCCCGACAAGGTCCTCGCAAAAAATCCGCCCAGCGTGTTATATTGCAACTGCGAAGAAAAGCATCGCCAAAATCGCCGCAGCCGTCCAGCATTGCTTTGTCGCGGCGGAGTCCTGCAACCACAGCGTTTACATGGGCGGCACTTGGGCAACTCGACAGGCGACCCAGTTCGAGCCTGCGATTCGACACGAATTCGGGCGCATCCGGCACAAATTCTTCATTCCTATAATGCGAGCATTTTGAGTCAAGAAGGACTTATAATAATTAAATCAAATGCTTAAATTGGCGCCGCCGACTCGGCGTTGAACTCCCTTTGCAGGGCATGGCAAGGATATGCCTGCAAAAGGCTTGATCACCAACCAAGGCAGGCGCAACCAAGAATTGATTAATGGTTGGTAAATCATGCTTGACTCATTTAGGGTGCCATGCAGCTATTGCGTTGCAGCATAGCAATGTGCTGCCGGCACTCGACAGGCCGTTTCCAGTCCTTACCGGAGAGTAAAATGGAACAGAATGTTGAAAAGCAAGAGTACGAGACGCCGAGCCTGACGGTTCACGGTTCGATCGAAACGATCACGCAGGGCGGCTCGGGCACGACGGCGCTCGACGCAGCATTCCCTGCGCATACGCCTTTCGACCAGCTTACGTTCTCTTGAGCTTGATTGTGTTCCGGGGCGCAAAGTTGGGGCTCCGAATACGTCTTCTCGGGAAGCCGGGGGCCCAATCCCCCGGCTTCCTGCCTGAGGCCGCGACCGGACCGGCACAAGGCCCTGGGCATCTCAACGATGACCTCTCGGGGCGACTCGGCTGATGCCGATCGATCCCTTCCTGGAACTGACGAAGCGTAGCGTTTTGTAGCGAGGTTTTAGGATGACGTGGGATCCGGCGGATCGAGACCGCGTAACAGCCACCAGCGACGCCGTGGCTTGCGAATTCGGCAACGGACTGGCGCTGCTCAATCTGCAAACCAACATCTATTACAGCCTGAACAGTGTCGGCGCCTATATCTGGGAACTGATCCAGGAGCCGCGCCCGGTTGCCGACATCCGCGCCGCGGTGCTCACGCGCTACGACGTCGATCCAGCGCGCTGCAAGGCCGACGTCGATGGACTGTTGAAAGGCCTGGCCGCGGCAGGGCTTGCGAGGCTCCACCATGAGGAACTTATCTAGGCTCCTCTCGCTCAGCGGTGCGGAGATGCTCTTCCTGGCGCGCTGCATTGTGGTGGTCGCCGCCGTGCGGCTGGGGCTGACGTTGTTTTCCTTCAACCGCGTTCGCCGCCTGGTGACCCGGCTTGACGCGCGCGAGGCGGCCAGCGTCGCCGATCTGAGACGCGTCGCCTGGGGCGTCGCGGCCGCGGCCCGCCTTGTTCCCCATGCGAGCTGCCTGACCCAGGCATTGTCGGGCCAGTACCTCCTCGCCCGCCAAGGCAACACCTCGAGAATACGCATCGGCATCGCGCAGGACACCGGAGCCGAACTGAAAGCGCATGCCTGGCTGATGAGCGGCAATCAGATCGTGCTTGGCGGCTCCCTTGCCGGGTTTGCCCATCTCGTCGACCACGGTCAGTGAACGATGAGCGGCGTCGCCGGAATCCTGTCCAGACGGGCTGGCAAACCCGCCACCGCCGCCGACATCCAGCAAATGCTGGCGCGCATGCGGCATCGCGCCCGTGACGGCGCCTCGTGGTGGTCGGACACGGCGATAGCCCTCGGCCATGCCTGGCTGAACACGACCGACGAAGCCGGGCCGGGTCCGCTGACGATGGCCGGCGGCAGGCTGGCGATCACCGCCGACTGCCGGCTGGACAATCGCGACGAATTGCTGGCGCGGCTCGGCATCCGGGACAAGTCGGTCGCCGACGCCATGCTTGTGATGCGCGCCTATCTCACCTGGGGGGATGCCAGCCCCACCCATCTGCAAGGCGACTTTGCCTTCGCCATCTGGGACAGCGAACGCCGGGCGCGCTGTTTTGCGCCCGCGACCATTTCGGCGTCAAACCCTTCTATTATCACGCGAGCGACCGGCGTTTTCGCCTTCGCCTCGGAGATCGGACCGATCCTTGGCCTCGACGACACCAGCGCGCGCATCAGCGAGCACCAGATTTCCGGCTTCCTGGCCGGGCTGACGGATGATCCGCAATCCACCGCCTACACCGACATCTTCCGCTTGCCGGCCCGCCACAGCCTGACGGTGACGGACAGCCAGGTGGTGCTGCGCCGCTACTGGCAGATCCAACCCTCGGGACGGCCGCTCCGGTCGGATGCCGCCCATCATGCGCGTGGCTCCCGCCGATTTTGACCTGGCGCAGCCAGAGCGACAGCGAGGTCGAGCCGGCCGCACGAGGCGGAGCCGCTGGACGTGCAATATGTCTGGCGCGCCGCAGGATGCGGGCATAGGCGGCGGTCACCTCCGGCAGGTTGACATAGGGCTCAATCAGGCCGGCGTCCGACCCCAGCACCCTGTCCAGCAGGTCGCGGTGGTTGCCGACCATGCCCTTGACTAGGTTGGCCGTGAAATCGATCTTGTCGCGGGTCGGCGCGATGCTGAGCGGCGGCCTCGATTCCTCCTCAATCGCCTGCGTGGCCGGGCTTGCGAGAGCCGCGACGCGCAAGCCCGGACTGCCGACCTTCTCGCTGATCTTCGAGAAAGGCTCCTCGATGGACGAGAAGCCTTTCATCGACGCGCAAGGCCACGGCCATCTGCACGAGCTGGCCGATGCCGGCAGGTGGATGGAGCTGTGGCGGGAATTGCGCGGCGCCTCGAATACCTATGGCGACGGCATGCTCGGCATGTACTTCAAATTCCTGACCGTCTACGGGCCGGCCTGGCGGATCGCGAAACTGAGGGGGATGGCCAATCGCGTCCTCGGCAGGCTGCGGCGCGGGCCGGCGCCTGCGCCGCGTGGCTGGGGCGGCTTGGTCAACCCGGCGCTTGCCCGGCGAACCGAGCTCGCCGAACGGTTCCACAGGGCCGGCTACATGCCGTCCAGCGTCAGCGCCAGCGAGGCGCTGACGCATCGCTGGATCCTGTCGACGGGGCTGGTGCCGCACGCCTTCGAGGTGCTCGACAAGGCCGCCGCCAATTTCGGCGTCGAGCCGCGCTATCCGTTCTGGGACAAGCCGCTGGTCGAGTTCTGCCTGGCGCTGCCGGGCGAGGAGAAGCTGAACCGGGGCTTTGGCCGCTACGTGCTGCGCCGCGCCATGGACGGCATCCTGCCGCCCGCTGTGCAGTGGCGACGCGTCAGAATTCGGCTGAGCCGGTCGAAAAGAGCGGCCGGGAACGCCGCTTCTACCGGGCCTATGGGCTGACGATTAGGTCGGAGGTGGCCTTGCCCGAACTGGAAGCCACGGCGCCGGCCGAGCCAGACATTGTGATCACGGTGGGCCCGATCGACCATCCAGGACCCCAGCTCGTGGCCGGAACCGCCTTTCGCTTCGAGCCGGCGCGGCAGTATCTCGCCTGGGAGGCGGTCGGCGCTTTCCTGATCAGCGATGCCCGCCGCATCGACATCGAGCCCGTGCCCGGCATCGACGACCAGCTGATCGCCTTCCCGCTGCTGGGGCCGGTCATGGCGCTGCTTCTGCACCAGCGCGGCCTGCTCGTGCTGCATGCCAGTGCGATCGCCGTCGGCGGCAGGAGCGCGATCTTCATGGGCGACAAGGGCGCCGGCAAGTCGACTACGGCCGGCGCGATGATCAGCGCCGGGCACCGGTTGCTGACCGACGATGTCGTGGCGGTGGATATGTCGAGGCCGGACGGACCGGTGATCATTCCCGCCTTTCCGCAGCTGAAGCTCGCCGCCGATGCCGCCGCCGCCATCCCGATCCGGCAAGCGGAAATCCGCCCGCAGGCGCATCCGGCCATCGACAAGGCGCAGCACCGCCTGCATGGCGGATTTGCCCGCGGCGCGGTTGCGGCAACGCGGATCTACATTCTCCAGCGCCGCGACAGCGCGGCGATCTCGCCCCATGCGGGGCCTGGCGCCTTGTCGGCACTCATCAAATTCTCCTACGTGACGCGCTTCGGCCGCGCCGCGCTGGTCGGCGATTTCGCCGCCATGCATCTTCGCCAATGCGCGGGGCTGGCCAACCGGATCGGCGTGCATCGCCTCGAAGTGCCGGCCGGGCTGAACCGGATCGGCGAGGCTGTCGCGCTGATCGAACGGGACCTGGCGTCCGGCAACAGGCCGGAGTGAGACGAGCCATGGCCAAAATCCTTCGCCTGTCGCTGGTTCGGGATATTGCCGGCTTCGGCGCCGTTATGGCCCGGATCGGCGGGCGGCGGACATGGATCGCGCTCGTCTTCCTCATCCTGGGCAGCCTGACCGAAGGCATCTCGATCCTGCTGCTCGTCCCGCTGCTGCATCTTATCGGCAGATCCGACCAGGATTTCGCGATCAGGCTGCCTGACAACCCTGTCCTGTCCTGGCTGGTGCCTGGCGGGACGCTTGGGCTGGCGACGGTGCTTTGCCTGCTCGTCGGCCTCGTCGCGCTGCAGGCAGGCTTCAACCGCTTCAAGTCCGTCTATATGGCGCGGCTGCTCTATGACTTCGTCAACCGCCTGCGCATGGATCTGTTCGAGGCCATCGGCAGAGCGCGCTGGGGCATTTTCGCGCGCACACGCAGTTCTGATCTCGATCATGCGTTGACCGGCGACATCGATCGCATACAGGCCGCCGCCTTCTCGCTGCTGATGCTGGTGCAAACCGCCGTGCTACTGGCCGGTTATCTCGCGGTGTCGCTGTTCATCTCGCCGGTGATGACCTCGTTCGCCATCGTCATCGGCGTGCTGATGTTCGTGGCGCTGCGGCCGTTCCGCTCGCGCGCGACGACCTATGGCCGGGTGCTCACCGCCAATCGCCAGGACCAGTACCGCACCGTCTCGGAATTCCTCGGCGGCATCAAGGTGGCCAAGAGCCTGAATGTCGAGGCGAGCTATTTCGCGCAGCTGCAGGCGACACTGGAGAAGATGAAGGCCGACAACATCAGCTATGTGCGCAACAGCACGATCGGCACGGCCTTTTTCCAGGTGGCGAGCGTCATCGGCCTCAGCCTGTTCATCTACATTGCGCTTACCCGGTTCCATCTCGCGCTGGCCGAAATCGTCGTGCTGCTTCTGGCCTTCATGCGGATCGCGCCGCGCTTCATGGACATGCAGACGCAGGCACAGCAATTGCTGATCAACGTGCCCGCTTACGCCTCGATGCAGGACCTGCAGACGCGCTTCGACGCCGAGCGCGAGACGGCGGCCAGCCAGGCCGCGCAGGGCGTGAGGTTGACCCTCGATGTCGGGCTCGACATACGCGATGTCTCGCTTGCCTATGCCGGCCTTGCCGATGCCGCGGAGGGCAAGCCTGTGGTCAGCGGCATCACCTTCGGCCTTCCCGCCGGCAAGGTCACCGCCCTTATCGGCCCTTCAGGATCGGGCAAGAGCACGATCGCCGACATGCTGCTCGGCCTGCTCGAACCGACACAAGGCAAGATCCTCGCCGACGGTGTCGAGATCGGGCCGGACAACCGCAGGCTTTGGCGCGACCAGGTGGCCTATGTGCCGCAGGACGTGTTCCTGCTGCACGACACGATCGCGGCGAACCTCAGGCTTGCCGCGCCGCAAGCCAGCGACGCGGAGCTGTGGGCGGCGTTGCGCGCGGCGCATGCGGCCGATTTCGTCAAGGGGCTGGAGCAGCGGCTGGACACGGTGGTCGGCGACCGCGGCATCCGGCTCTCGGGTGGCGAACGCCAGAGGATCGCGCTGGCGCGGGCGCTGTTGCGCAAGCCATCGCTGCTCATCCTCGACGAGGCGACCAGCGCCCTCGACTGGCAGAATCAGTCGCTGATCGCCAAATCGATCGACGGGCTGCGCGGCACAATGACAATCCTGACCATTGCACACCGGCCTTCGATGATCGCCTTCGCCGATTGGGTAGTGGCCATCGAGAACGGCCGCATCGTCGAGGTCGGGCAGTATCAGCGCCTGAAGGCGAAATCCGGCAGCCGGCTGTCCAGGATGCTGTCGGGCGAGCAGGCGGAACCAGAGGTTGCCGACGCCGGCTGAGCGCGCCCGCCTCGCGGTTTCAGCAGGACGCCGCGCTAACGGATGCTGCGCCTGGCGCTGAACTTCTCGCCTTTGGCAGCCTTTGGAGCGCCAAGGCCTCTTTCGGCCTCGCGCATCCTGTCGGCCACGGTCGGCGCGCTCCTGGCAACCATGAGAAAGACCAGCAGAAAATAGCCGGCCTGACTAATGGCGACGCAGATCACGGCGCGCAGCATGATCGTGCCTAGCGAGGCGCCATCGAAATAGGACCACGAGATCACGATCGCGAGGGCGAACAGCATCCCGACAATGAACTTTGGAAGTGACATGTCCGTCGATCCATCAACCGACACGAGCATGCAAAAGTGACGACTTACCCACCCGAGTATCTCCCCATGCGCCACGCGAGCTTATCCTGCTGCTCGCTTTTCGGCCGGTTGCTTCCGGCCTTCCCAACCTATCCAAACTCTAACATGAACAGTTTGCGACTCTATTAAGGCGGGATACCTCGGGCAAGGCCAAGCACAAATAATTTTGAATGGGTTTTCGGGTTCGACTCTGGCATGCTGCGTCGCACACGCCGGCTCCACAGCCGATTGCGGAAAGCAGATTTTGCTGCAGTAGAATCCGCAATATTAATTAGTATTTAACTCGAATAACTTGGCCAAGTGAGTGATTCGGGGGTGAGTTATGGCAATCCCCTCTGCGACAAAGAACGATTCGCCCAAAATCGGCCTCAAAAAGGCACTACATTTCCTTACGTTGCTCATAGTTTGTCACAAACACGCCATAAAGGTGAATTTATGGGCAGGGTACGTTTATTATTTAGTCAATTCATGACGTGACTATTTCATCGTGATGGGAAATTGTGTGTTGCGCTGCAGCATTTTTTTGATATCGTGCCGTAAACCATTCGTTCAACGTATGGAGTTGCGGCATGAGGGATATTGCCAAGTCGGCCGATGCGGGTTTTTCGCACGCCGGCATTGATTTTCCGCCACCGATCGGCGGGCTTCTTAAGCGTGGTTTCGATATCGTCGGTTCGCTGGCTGGCCTGGTGCTGCTCAGCCCGCTGTTCTTGATGGTCGCGCTGCTCGTCAAGTTGTCGGACGGCGGGAGCATCTTCTATGGCCACAAGCGCATCGGCCGCGGCGGCCGGATTTTCCCGTGCCTCAAGTTCCGCACCATGGTGCAAGACGGCGAGCGGGTTCTGGCCGCACATCTTGCCGCCAATCCGGAAGCCAATGCCGAGTGGATCGCGACGCGCAAGCTGAAGAACGACCCGCGCGTCACGCGCGTCGGCCAGGTGCTGCGAAAACTCAGCCTCGACGAACTGCCCCAGATCATCAACATCCTGCAGGGCGACATGAGCCTGGTCGGGCCGCGCCCCGTCGTGCGCGACGAGCTGGAAATTTATGGCAGCGCCGCGGTCTACTATTTGAAGTCACGTCCGGGTCTTACCGGGCTGTGGCAGGTCAGCGGCCGCAACGACGTGTCCTATGACAGCCGCGTCGCCTTCGATCGTCATTATGTCGAGAACTGGTCGCTGTTCGAGGACATTCGCATCATCTTCAAGACAGTGCCTGCAGTATGGATGTCGCGCGGCAGCTACTGAGCCGCAAGGCCGGGCTCCGCAAGGAGCACGGCAGCCTTCGATTGGGACGCCGTCTCGCATCGGATCGGGCGTCCGGCAGCAAGCTCATCGGGCGATGGGGCAAGCGGATCGGAAACGTTCAGTTGAAAACAGACATATTCGGACTCCTTCGCGACAGCCGTCTGTCGCGCCCCATGATGCCGGCGCGGCTTGCTGTCGCCGGCCTTGCGCTTTTGCTGGCTGTCCCTGCCATGGCCGGCGACTATCAGCTTGGGCCGCAGGACAAGCTCAACATCCGAATCGCCGAATGGCAGACGGTCGAGGGCACGTTCCGCGACTGGTCGGCCATCAATGGCGAGTATTCGGTCGGCCCGGCCGGGACCCTGTCGGTTCCGTTCGCGGGAGAATTGCCCGCCGCCGGCAAGACCACCGCCGAGATCGCCGCGGCGATCAGCGAGACGCTGCAGCGTAAGCTGGCGCTTTCGGACAGGCCGGAAGCTTCGGTGGAAATGGTGCAGTTCCGGCCATTTTACATTTCCGGCGAGGTGCAGAGTCCCGGGCAATTTCCCTATGTGCCGGAACTGACCGTGCTGAAGGCGATCAGCGTCGCAGGCGGCATCCGCCGCAACGCGGAGAATGGCCCGCAGCAGGATCGCGACCTGATCACCGCCAAAGGCAACTACGACATCTACGACGACCAGCGGCTTCGCCTCGTCGTCAGGCGCGCCCGCATCGACGCCGAGCTCGCCGACAAGACGACATTCGAGGCGCCGAAGGAAGTCGCCGACGATCCGAAGGTGGCGACGATCGTCGCCGACGAGATGGCTGTGCTGACGTCCGATCAGAAGAAGCTCAAGTTGAAGCTGCAGGCGCTGGACGACCTGAAGAACCTTCTGCAGAACGAGATCGAGTCGCTGCAGAAGAAGATCGTCAACCAGCAGCGCCAGGTGGACCTCGCCAAGGAACAGCTCGACAGCGTCGGAGCGCTGGCGCAGAAGGGCCTCGTCGTGCAGACGCGGGTGCTGAATTCGGAACAGACGATCGCCGACCTGCAGGGGCAGATCCTGGACTACGAGACGGCGATCCTTACCGCCAAACAGTCGATCAGCAAGGCGACGCAGGACGCTACCGACGCCGAAAACACGCTGAGATCGAGCCTCGCCTCCGACCGCCAGCAAGTCGAAACCGACCTGAAAGAAGCAGAACTCAGGGTGGGCATGCAAAAGGGCCTGATGACCGTGGCCTCGGACCCCGCCACGCAGGCAGCCATGACCAACAGCGATCAACCCGCCCTGCTTTACGCGCTGGTTCGGGTGGTCAACGGCAAGACGACCGAGGTCGCGGCGACCGAGGATACGCCGGTGCAGCCTGGGGACGTGATCAAAGTGAAGCTGGCGCCGATGGCCAGCCAGTAGGCGATCGGCATGTATGGCGCGGGCGGACGCCGGCAAGAATTGAGAAGGCAGCCCCGCGGGGCGCAGGAGAGCCGCTGCAGAAGTCGCGCAGCGATCCGCTGATGAAGGCCACGAATGCAGCCGGCAACCCGTCACATCTACCTCAATCTCGACGCGTTGCGCGGCGTGGCGGCGATCAGCGTCATGCTCTACCACTTCTCGCCGTTCATCGCTGACGGCAAGGTGCTGCCGTCGAGCTATCTGGCTGTCGACCTGTTCTTCCTGCTCAGCGGTTTCGTCATCGCGCACGCCTATGACCGCAAGATCGAGAGCGGGATGGGGTTCGGCACCTTCCGGCTGATACGGCTCTATCCGCTCTATCTGGCCGGCACGCTGCTCGGCGCCTTCTACCTGCTGATCAAGAACAGGCTAATGCCCGGCGAATACATGCCGTTGTCCGATGTCGCCCTGATGCTGACGACGGGCATGCTTTTCATCCCGCTGGTTGGCGACGCCTACCACACGATCTTCCCGCTCAACCCCGCATCCTGGTCGCTGTTCTTTGAATTGCTGGTGAACATCGCCTATGTGCTGCTGTTCCTCGTCCTGTCGAAGCGGGTGCTCTTGGGCCTGATCACCGGCAGCCTTGCCTTGCTTGTTCTTGCCGCGGTGCTCTCCGGCACGCTCGATTTCGGCATGACCGGGGCGACCATCGCCAGCGGCCTGCCGCGCGTTACCTTCTCGTTCTTTCTCGGCGTGTTGCTCTGCCGATCCATGGCGCACTATCAGGGGAGCCTCGGCTTCCTGCAGCGCGGCTACTGGGTCGAGATCGCGCTCGCGCTGACGCTGGTGATCTTCGCCATCGCGCCGGCAGGCGGCAGCGCACGCGCCGCCTATGATCTGATCTGCGTGGTGCTTTTGTTTCCGGTCATGGTGACGGTCGGGGCGGTGGCGGCCACCTCACCGCGCCTGTCGAAGCTCTACAGCTGGCTCGGGCGGATCTCCTACCCGATCTACATCATTCACACGCCGATGCTGATGATCATCGCTGGAGCGGGCAAGGCCGTCTCGATCGATCCGTTCGCTAATCATCCCTGGTTCGGCATCGCCATGGCGATCGTGGTGATCGTCATCTCCGACATTGCGACGCGCATCTATGATGAGCCGGTGCGGCGCTTCCTGCAGCGGCAGATGCAGCGCTCGCGCGCCATCGCCTGAACCGCCCTTCTCTCGCCGCCGAACCGGCGTCAGCCGCTTGCGGGCTTCGCTTCGTGGATCGCGACGCACGCGCGCTGCGGGCGAACCGCCGAGGGCGCCGGGCGCAGCTTGAACAGGCCGTAATAGACGATGAAGGAGGCGGTGAAATACGGGCCGAGAATCTCGACCTCGAAAAAGGAGCGGAGCAGCATGAGACCCACCGCGCCCGCCAGCACGACCGAATCGGCGCGCCAGTCGCGGAAGACCACCGACGAGACATGTCCCCAGAACGACCGCAGGATGACCATCGCGATCAGCGTCACACCGACAAAGCCGAGTTCGACCAGGGTCTCGATATAGGTGTTGTGGAAGTGGAAGCCGGTGCGGGTGGTGATGTAGAACTCGGCCCATAGCCGCTCGGCCTCGGCGAAGCCCTGCACCCAGTAGGCGGCGTAGCCATAGCCGAGGATCGGGAACTGCTGCGCGGCCTCCCATCCCTGCTCCCACAGATAGGTGCGTCCGGTGAGCGTCGAGTCCTTGCCGAAGATGCCGAGCACGAAATCGAGCAGGCCAAGATTGAGCGCGGCCATGACCGCGCCGACCAGCGCGCAGGCGCCGACCGTGAACAGCACCCGCCGATAGCGGCGCGACAGCACCTTGCTCACGGCGAGCAGAAGGACGACGCCGACGGCCGCCGGCAGCGACGCCACCGAGGTGGCGGAATGGGCGATCGCCAGCATATACAGCGACAGCAGGCCGATCGGCGCCGTCCAGACCAGGCTTTGCCAGCCGCGCCGGTAGAAGATGGCAAAGACAAAGCAGAAATAGAGGCCGAGCGAGGCGAAGAAGCCGACCTGGTTCTTGGAGCCGAAGGCACCGACGAAATTGGTGGTCCCGTCAATCGTGTCGAGCGCGTAGCCGCCGACACGCAGCGAATAGAGCAGCACGACGAAGATGCCGATCAGCGAGCCGACGACCAGCGTGCGGACACTGACCGTGCGCGCGGCGACATAGGCGCACAATATGTGCGAGAAATACTGCAGTGCCGCGCGCGCCGTTGTGCCGGGCGCATGCGACCAGAACACCGAGAAGCAGATGTAGGCGGCGAACAGCAGCGGCAGCCAGGCATCGGAGAGATGCCGCAGGAACCGCCGGTAGTCGACCAGGATCAGCGGCAGCCAGACTGCATAATAGGCGAGGATGAGCACCTTGCCGAAATTGGTGGAATAGGCAAAGGCGAAGACCGAGATGGCAACGGCGAAGGTGCCATAGACGGCATTCCTTTCCGGATCGATCAACAAGGACTTTGGAATCTTCATATCCCTACCGGATATCTCTTTCGCTGAGCCCTCGGGAGCGGGCTGTCAAAGGCCGGTGCGAAGCCCCGGGCATTCCCCGATCCGGGCTTCCATTGTGCAGTGCAATATAACTTACCGTCCTATCGCGCGGCACTCAACGACAAATGTTGTCGCGGGCAAACAAGTGCCCGAAAGCCATATTGCACAGACGCATGGCGCGAATGCGGCGACGGCGCGTGGTTGAGCCCTGGCCGGCGAACCCTGCGCGATGCCTGTTCCTACCACAGGGCGTCGCCGGTGATCTGGATGTTTTCCATGGTGATGCCCTGGCGGCGTCCGAGCACAGGAACACCGCGGGAACTGTTCCTGCAGTTCTTCCAACATCGGACGGAGCCATAACAGCCGGCATGTCATCGACGCCAGCTGCCGTTGCAATGGGGAAGGCCGTCCGCATACGCTAAGGTGAGTCGCTTTGCTGGAGGAAATGGATGGCCAAACCGCGAATCTTCCTGGGGTCCTCCGGAAAGCAGAAGAAGCTGTTGCAGGCGCTGACGCGCGGCCTCGAGGAGATTGCCCATGTCGAGCCCTGGACAACTGTTTTCAATCCCGGGACGACCACGCTGGGGCGCCTGCTCGAGCTTGCGCGCGAGGTCGACTTCGCCGCTTTCGTGTTCGCCCAGGACGAATGGACGAGCGCGAGCCAGCCGGAATCGGCCCCTACCGTTCCCGCCCAGGCTTCGCCGCGCGACAATGTGTTCGAGGCCGGCGGATACTTCACGACACGATCGGATACGAACTCGGAAGTAAATGCACGCACGTCCGGCGTCTATCTGCGCGCCGATCCGGAGGACGTGACCATCCTGGACGGGAACGACAATCAGCGTCGCATGGCGTTGATCGCGGAGCGGCTAAGCCATTGGACGTCGATCAAGAACCTCTAAAGCCAGGGCGCAGTGGTCTTCCCCCGACTGCCTTGCAGCGTCTCCGGCTGCTGATGCGCGCCGTTCGCCCCCACCAGGTTCTGGGCCGAGCCTGGAAGGCATGGCTGTACCGCGTCCGCATCGGGCAGCTGGTTCCGCCCAGGGCTCCGGCCACGCCGCTGCCGGCGCTTGGGAAGCACCGGACCTTGATCGTCTGCCACGACCCGGCCTTTCCACCGACATCGGGCGCCGATCTGCGGAATTTCGGCAATGCCACGGCGGCAGCTGAACTCGGGCGGGTCCGCCTCGTCTCGATCTGTCCGCGGACCGACGAAGCGCAGCCGCTCGACAGCAATATTGGTGTGGTTGCCCTGACCAAAGCGGGCGAAATGCGCGGCCCGTGGCTGGGCTGGCGGCGAGCCAAGGGCGAGAGCCGGATTCCACGCCGGGCGCTCGCCCGCCTCAAGGCGCTTGCCCGCGAGTTCCGCCCGGACACGATCGTCGTCGAGGGCATTGCGCTGTTCAGGTTGCTTCGGCCTTTGCGGCCGCTGACCGAGCAACTCGTCCTCGACATGCACAATGTCGAATCGAATCTCGCCGGACAGCTGGAACGGGCCCACGGCACCCTGGTCACCGCGCCTGATCTCAAACGCCTCGAACGAGAGGCCGCGAGGATCGTCGACAGGATCTGGGTCTGCTCGCGCCTTGACCGCGACAGACTCGAGCCATCGTCTTCCGGCACGGTGCCGATCGACATCGTCGCCAACGGCATTCCACGGGCCGAGGCCATTGCGAGGGTATTGCCGGCGCAGCCCGCATTTTCAGACGGCTTTCCAGTCATCCTGTTCGTCGGCCATCTCGGATACCAGCCTAACATCGAGGCCGCCGAACGGCTGGTCCGCAACATCCTGCCGCTCATCCGGCAGGCGCTGCCGCAGGCGAATGTTGTCCTTGCAGGACGCTCGCCTATGCCGGCCGTGCGGGCGCTGGCCGGTCTGGAAGGCGTTTCGCTCATCGAGGATCCGGATGACACAAGGCCGTTATTGGCCAAGGCTCACCTTTGCCTCGTTCCGCTTTCATCCGGCGGCGGCACGCGCATCAAGATCCTCGAGGCGATGGCCTTCGGCGTTCCCGTGCTGGCGACGCGGCTGGCGGCCGAGGGCCTGGACCTGGCCGAGGATGAAGAGGTGTTGCTGTCCGACGAGGACGAAAGGCTGGCAGAGAAGGCCATCGCGCTGTGCATGGACCCGCCCCGCATGGCCAGGCAGCGGACCCAAGCTCATGCAGCTGTGTGGTCACGGTTCGGGCCGCAAGCCATCGGCGATGCGGTTCGCCACGGGCTTCGGCTCGACGACGAGCACAAATGACGGCTGCCCCTACCTTTTGTCGACGATGACCGTGCCGGCAGACCTTGCGAAGTTCAAGGCCCTCCACGGGCCATGTGAACAGCCGGGCCCTGCGGCGTCAACGAGACTTCCGCCAGCGGCGCAGCTTGGTGCGCAGGAAGGAGACGCCGCCGAACGGCAGCGACGGCCAGCCCGGCGACAGGCCCTGCCCTTGCTGCATGCGCTGATGGACGAGCTCGGCCAGCCGGCATTTCGCCGGCGTTTCCAGGAGAGGCAGGCGGCTGGCGATCGACTCCGGCAGCGGTTGCGAGCGCCAGGCGAAATAGGCCTCATAGGCGCTGGGCGTCTCCAGCAGATGGCGGAGATAGGCGGCAAGCTCGGCCGGCGTGCCGAACGCCGTCGCGTCGATGTAGGAATTGGCAGGGACGAACTCGCCGACGTTGGGGGCGCCGAGATAGACCGGCACGCTGCCTGCACAGAGCGGATCGAAGATCTTCTCGGTGACGTAGTCGGGCGCGATCGAATTCTCCAGCGCCAGGCAGAAGTGATATCGCGCTATGGTCTCGATCTTGGTCTGCGATCCGAGATCGGGGCCTTCGATCTGTCGCGTGGGACGATAGCGGCCATAAGAATCGACGCCGATATGCCCGGCAAGCTCGGCTGCGAACGCCCCACGGCCGCTGAGATCGATGCTCGCGGACTGGAAACGCACCACCGGAGCGCTCTCGGTCTTGGAGGGTATCGCGCTGTTGCGTATCGCCTCCCACCAGCTCGCGTTCTGAGATTCTGGAGATAGGGTGTCCAGATGTCCGATCCGGACTCGTGCGTCATCGTGAGATCGAAATGCCGCATAAAGCCGGGAGCGGCGGCGCGCGGATAGTTCTGCGGTTCTCCATCGACCACGCGACCCATGTCTGGCCGGGATATTTGCGGGCGTCGCCGATCTCGCGGTAATCCGGAAGATGGAACACCACCGCCGCGGCTTCGGCAAGGCGGCGGCGGTCATTGGTCCATTCGACGGGCACCGCGCAAGCGGGGATGGCCGCTATGTCGACCGGCTTGCCGAAGAAGGTCGTGTAGAAGAGGATGAGCGGATGGCCTACGGCATAGGACTTCGGCGCGTGGAATTCTTCATATACCTGCGGCCGAGCTGGAAGAACGTCTTACGCCGCGGCGGGCGGCTCGAAGCGTCTCAGTCGTGCAGTTCCTGGGATCGGCGGACGATCCGAGAAGCTGACCTCGAAGCCTTCGCGCTGCGGCGAGCAGCACATCATGCCGACATCGACCGACTTCGACGGCGGGAAATAGGCGAGCCGCACTGGCTTCCAGTGGCCGTCGGCGGCGTCCAGATACTGGACGCGGATGGTCTCGGCGTGGCGGGTCAGGCGGATTCTGACGCCGTTGGGATCGGCAGCGATGCCGACCAGCGACCAGTGCATCGTTGGTGACGACGACGGAAAAATAGGCGAGGCCGTCGGTGTACTCGATACCGGCCTTGATCCAGTGCGTTTCGCTCAGTCGCACCATCAGGCCGGCCTGGTCGTAGAGCACCCGATAGTCGCCCTTGACCGTGACCTCGGCGCTGAAATCGCCGGCGACCGGCCGATGGAGGAAATGGCCGTTGTCGCGCCGGAAGCCATAGAAGGTCTCGCGCCAGAAGTCGGTCTCCTTGCCGGTGCGCACCTGCACGGTGCTACCGGCAAAGGAATGATGCGGCGGCGGGTTGAGCCAAGTCAGGTCCGCATTCCAGTCTACCGTCGACATGCTCGCCTGCCTGGTTCGCGCTCGCGCCGTCGCCGTTTTAGTTAGCCGGCGGAATGTATAGGCCGTCTTCACCGTGGTGTAGAACTCCATGGCGTAGCGGCCCTGCTCGCGCGGTCCGTAGCTCGAGCCCTTGCGGCCGCCGAACGGCACATGGAAGTCGACGCCGGCGGTCGGCAGGTTGACCATGACCATGCCGGCTTCAGAATTGCGCTTGAAATGCGTCGCGTGCTTCAGGCTGGTGGTGCAGATTCCGGAGGTCAGGCCGAACGGCGTGTCGTTGGCGACAGCGAGGGCCTCGTCATAATCCTTGACCCGGATGACGTTGGCGACCGGGCCGAAGATCTCCTCCCGCGAGATGCGCATGGCATTGCTGGCGCCGACAAACAGCGCCGGCTGAAGGTAGAAGCCCGGCGTCTCGCGACCCAGCCGCTCGCCGCCGAAGGCAAGCTCGCGCCTTCCTGGCGGCCGATGGCGATGTAGTCCTCGTCCTGCTTCAACTGTGTGGCGTCGACGACCGGACCGATCTGGGTCTTGGCGTCGAGCGCATCGCCGACGACGAGCTTCTCCATGCGCTCCTTCAGCGCCTCGACGAAGCGGTCATGGATGCCATCGGTCACCACCAGGCGCGAGGACGCCGTGCAGCGCTGGCCGGTGGAGAAATAGGCGCCGTTGAGGGCGCAATCGACGGCGACCGCCAGATCGGCGTCATCGAGCACGACGAGCGGGTTCTTGCCGCCCATTTCGAGCTGGAACTTGCGCATGTGCTCGACGCTGGCGGCGGCGACGCGTTTTCCCGTGCCGACCGAGCCGGTGAAGGAGATGGCGTTGACGTCCGGGCTGTCGAGCATGGCCTGGCCGACCACCGAGCCTTTGCCCATGACCAGGTTGAGCACGCCCTTGGGCAGGCCGGCGCGGTGCAGGATGTCGACGATGGTCCAGGCGCTCTCCGGCACCAGCTCGGCCGGCTTGAAGACGATGGTGTTGCCGTGGGCCAGCGCAGGCGCGATCTTCCAGGCCGGGATGGCGATCGGGAAATTCCACGGCGTGATGATGCCGACCACGCCGACGCCTTCGCGGGTCATCTCGACGCCGACGCCGGGCCGCACGCTCGGCACCAACTCGCCCGACAGGCGCAGCGTCTCGCCTGCGAAGAAGTCGAAAAGCTGGGCGGCCCGGATCGTCTCGCCAATGCCTTCGGCGAGCGTCTTGCCTTCCTCGCGCGCCAGGCTGCGGCCGATCTCGTCCTTGCGGGCCATGATCTCATCGGACGTCTTCTTCAGCACCGCGTGGCGGGCGAGCGGCGCCGAGCGCGACCAGGCCGGAAAGGCCGCCTTGGCGGCGGCGATGGCCTGACGCGCCTCGCCTGCGCCGGCGGAGGCATATTCACCGACGACATCACCGGTGTTGGAGGGGTTGATGTTGCGGGAGCCGGCCTCGCCCACCCATTCGCCATCGATGAGGTTCTTACGAAACAGGGTCATGGTCTTTCCTTGTGAAGCTTTGCTGGCGGCCTTGTCCGCCGCGGTCATCTCTCAGTCAAGCCATTTATCAGACAAATGATGACAGCGAGAAGGCGGTCATGGACCGGAATAGCCGATGGCGCGGGCCGATGAAAGCCCGCGCCTGTCGCCTTGCCGAAACGGGATATGGGTGGTCAGGCCTGGAAGGTCCAGAACAGGCAGGCCAGCGTCGCCGCGGCAAAGACGACGAAGAACAGGCTTCTCAACAGGATATTGCGGCGCAGCTCGTTCATGGCGAAATGGGCCGCGACGATGGCGGCGACGAACAGGAACCGCCAGTTGACCAGCGCCCACGGCACGCCGCCCTGGCCGAAGGCCCATCTGGCGACGAGGGAGCCGACGATGGTGGCAAACAGCGCAACCGTCGCCCAGAACAGCGCGTCGGCGGCGTTGGTCAGCACGATGCTGGCGGCGCGCAGCGGCAGGATCATCATCAGAAGCGCGCTGAAGAAATAGACGGCGGCTAGCGGAATGAAGGAGCCGGCATCGGCGATGCCGTCGAGGCGTTTCACGCCGAAAGCGCCGTAGGGATAGCCGTGCCTGGCGACCGCCAGCGAAAGCGCCATGAGCAGAGCGGTGAGCACCGCGACCAACGCGAAAGTGGTAAGGGCCTTGCTCATGCCGTTCCTGCTCCTGCTCTCCGGGCCATGACCGGGGACGAATCAAACAGGGACGATCTTAATCGAATGCGCTCGTAAAATTACCCGCAAGCTTCAAGGCAGCGGTAGGTGCCAGCCAGAGCCTCAGGGCTTCTGCGTCGCCGTGACCAGCTCGGCCTTGCGCCGCGCCGTCTCCAGCCCGACCGCGATGAAGCGGCGGGCATGGCGGGCGAGCTCCATATTGTCTGTCCACAGATTGCGCCAGATGGCCGTCTTCTTCGACAGGTTCTCGTCGACGATCTCCGAGGAGAAGGATTCGAAACTGAGGTCGTCGCTATAGCCAATGGCGGTCAGCGCATCGAAGATCGCGGTGAAGTCGATGCTGCCGGTGCCGAGGAAGCCGCGATGGCTCTCGCCGATATGAACATAGCCGATTTTGCCGGCGGCGCTGCGGATGGCCAGTCCGGCATCGGCCTCCTCGATGTTCATGTGGAAGGAATCGAGGTGCAGGAAGATGTTGTCGGAACCGCTGTCCTCAATGAAGGCCAGCCCCTGCGCGGCGGTGTTGAGCAGATTGCTCTCGAAGCGATTGACGATTTCGATGTTGAGCGTGACGCCGGCGGCCTTGGCCGTCTCCGCCACTTTGGCCAGCGTTGCGGCGCTGCGGTTCCACTGGTCGCGCGTCGGCGCCTCGGTCTGCAGGCCGTGGCTGGTCGAGAGTATGCCGCCGACCTTCTGGCCGCCGAGATCGCGGGTGAGCGCGATGGTGCGGTTGAGGATGTCGACGCCGCGCGCGGCGCTAGCCTTGTCGGCACTCGATATATCGCCGTCGGCCGGCAGGCCGATGCTGATCGCGACGCCAAGGCTGAGATCGGCGATGCGCCGGGCAAGCCGACTGATATCGACATTGGCCGGATCGAGATAGGAGAACTCGATCAGGTCGAAGCCGGCTTCCTTCGTGTTGGCGAGCGTGCGCTCGAGGTCCGCCTGCGCCGAGCTCGCCGACCAGACGAAAGAATGGATTCCAATGCGCGCCATGATCGTCTCCATCTGCTCAAATCTTGCGAGCCGCAGTTTGGCTTCTGTCGCTCTCGGCGCCGATTGCGAGATCTCGCCAGCGATCACGATAGCCGGCTAACCCGGCAAAGTGCGCGGCATCAACGGGCTCCGGCGTTTCGGCGGCCATGCCTCGACCGGCGCTCTCGAAGGCGAGAGCGGCGGCGCCCGTGGCGCTGCCTTCCAGCGTGGCGCCCTGCAGGAAGGGCTGGCCGGGCCGTAGCTGCGCCAGCAGGCTGGCGAGCAGGCCGCCCGCGTTCAGCCCGCCATCGACGATGACGGTGTCTTTGGAATGGATCAGGTCGAGCGACAGATCGACCATCAGCGCCACATAGAGCAGCGCCACCGCAGCGCGTTCTTCTCTGTCGGGCGCGCCGCCGATCACTTCGCCGACGCGATCAGGCATCGGACCGCCCGGCGCGAAGCTGGGCAGGGCCATTATGCCGGCGTCGATCACCCGCTGTATCGAAGCCGGCGATATGGCGCCTTGCCAGCCGGCGCTGATCACCGCGAATTCGCGCCCACCCATGAAGCGGATGGTCGGCACCGGACCGCCGTCGACATCGACATTGACCAGCATGTCGCGGTCACGGTCGAGCACGTCCAGCGGACAATCGGGGTTGAGCACGACCACCCAGGTGCCGGTCGAGACCACGGTGAGCGATCCAAGCTGCTGCCGGCGATAGGCATGGAGCGCGGCATTCGAGTCATGGACGCCGTTGTGGATGGCGACCGGCCTGCCGGCCTTGCCGAAATGCTGCTCGCCGATGACAGCGCCGGCGCGTGCGAAAGCAGGCATGCGGCCGAGCCAGCTCTCGGCGTCGACCAGCGAGGAGAAGTCGCGCCGGCGCGGCGCCCACAGATGCGAATGGCAGCCGAGATAGGACACTTCCGAGACGGCGCGGCCGCCGAAACGCCAGCTCCAATATTGCGGATAGCCGAGGATCGATGTCGCCGAGGCGAAGGCGCCCGGCTCGACCTCGTTCAGCCACAGCATGTGGCGGCCATAGTTGAAGCCGAGCGGCAAGCGCGGCGAGAAGGTCTCGGAGAAATCCGGGATGCGGCGATCGATGCGCGCCGCGACCTCGGCAGGCGGCTCCTGCTCGTAGTCGAGGATCGGGTGCGTGAGCGCCGTATCATCGACCAAGGCGAAGGTGCAGCCATGGCCGGACACCATCAGCCCTTCGATGCCGTGACTGTCGACCGCTTCGTTAACGGCAGCGAGCGCCCAGTCATGCAGTGCCGCATCGTCGAGCACGCTGAAGCCGTCCCTGTGTGTCCAGATCGGCCTCGTGCGGCGCCCGTCGAGAATGCGCCCGTCTTCCCCGAAGACGAACAGCTTCGAATTGGTCTTGCCGAAATCAAGCACCGCCACTTTCACTGGACGGCCCCCGAGGCGGAGGCGATCCGCACCATGACGCCTGCATCTTCCAGCATACGCGCATCGGCGTCGGACAGGCCGTCATCGGTTACCAGCGTGCCGATGCGCGACAGCGGCAGCGCGACATTGCGGGCATGGATCGACAGCTTGCGGCTGTCGGCCAGCACCACGATCTGGTCGGCGCACAGGCTCAAATCGACGATCGAGCGGACCAACAGCGGATGCGATTCCAGCACGCCTTCCTGGCTGAGCCCCTGGGCGCCGACGAAGAACTTCGCGGCGTAGAAAGGTGCGGCCTGGGCGAGCGAGTGGATGATGCCGGGCTCGCGGTGAAGATCGCCGCCGGCGATGGTCAGGCTGCAGTTGCCATGGTCGCTGAGATAGGCAGCGAGCGGCATGGAATTGGTGAACAGGCGGATGTTGCGGTCGGCGAGCCTGACGCCGAGATGAAAGCAGGTCGAGCCGCCATGGACGATGACCGCGTCGCCGTCGCGCACCATGGTCGCGGCAAGGGCGGCGATCCGCCGCTTGGCCTCGACGGCGAGGTCGCGGTTCTCGTCATAGGGCCTGGCATAGGCGATGCCGGCCTGGGCTACACCGTCGAGCGCCGAGATGCCACCATAGACCTTGCGCGCCTCGCCAGCCCCGTCGATCTTGTCGATATCGCGCCGGACCGTCGCCGCCGAAACGCCAAGCCGCTCCTGCAGCTCGCGCACCGAGGCGAACGGGCGATCCCGCAAGATCTCGACGATCTGACGCTGGCGGCCGGAGTCGCTCAACTTTTCCTCCCGATGTCGCTTGGCGTAACTTACTCAAGCCCGATGGGAGAGCAAAGTCATTTCTGACGAAAGAAGATCATGATTGACGTAGATCGCTCGTATCTGCGATACCGACGTCGGCTCCCTTGCAGGAATTTCGAGCGGAAAGCACGACGCGGCCGGCAGTTGCGAAGGACAGCGACATGGCGCCATTGGCCATAGGCATCGACATCGGCACTTCCGGCGCGCGCGCCGTCGCCATGCGCCCGGATTTTTCCATCGCCGCGCGCGCCGCCGTTCCACTCGACCGCTTTGGCGCCAACAGCCGCGACCCTGTCGTCTGGTGGGCGGCGGTCGAGGCAACGCTGAAGGAATTGCTCTCCGCCATCGATCGCGCGGCGGTGCGTTCGATCGCCGTCGACGGCACGTCGGGCACCGTGCTGCCAGTCGACGCGGTCGGACGGCCGCTGGCCGAGCCGCTGATGTACAACGACAAGGTTCCGGTCGACACCATACTCGCCGTGATCGCCCGCGAGGCGCCGGAAGCAAGCGCCGCGCACGGCGCGACCTCGGGCCTCGCCAAGGCACTCTCTTTCCAGCGCCTGCCCGGCGTCGCCTGGATGCTGCACCAGGCAGACTGGATTGCCGGACAATTCTCGGGCCGCTTCGATGTCAGCGACGAGAACAACAGCCTGAAGACCGGCTACGATGTCGAGGCCGGCCGCTGGCCGGACTGGATCGACGCCACCGGCATGCGCATGGAGCTGCTGCCCGAAATCGTCAGACCGGGCAGCGTGACCGGCAGGCTCACCGCCGACGCAGCCGAGCGGTTTGGCCTTGCGCGCGACATCGCGGTGGTCGCCGGGACGACGGATGGCTGCGCCTCATTCCTGGCCACCGGCGCGACAGTCGCCGGCGAGGGCGTGACGGCGCTCGGATCGTCGCTGACCATCAAGATCCTGTCCGACCGGCCGATCTCGGCGCCGCGCTACGGTATCTACAGCCACCGGCTCGGCGACGCCTGGCTGGCCGGCGGCGCGTCGAATTCCGGCGGCAAGGTGCTCGCCCGTCATTTTTCGGTGGCGCGCATCATCGAGCTGAGTGCCGCGATCGATCCGGCGACCGAGACCGGCCTCGACTACTATCCGCTCGGCACGGCCGGAGAACGCTTTCCGATTGCCGATCCAACGCTGCCGCCGCGGCTGACGCCCCGGCCGGCTTCCGACGCCGATTACCTGAAGGCGATGCTGGAAGGCATCGCCTCTATCGAAGCACTGGGCTATCGGCGGCTTGCCGAGCTCGGATCGCCGAAGCTGACATCGGTGCGCAGTGTCGGCGGCGGCGCCGCCAACGCCGCCTGGACCGCGATCCGGCAGCGTAAGCTCGGCGTCGATTTCGTGCCGGCGCTGTCTGACGAGGCAGCCGCCGGCACGGCGCGGCTGGCGCTCAGGGGCGCAAACGAGGCGGGGCTGCTGTGAACGCGAAATTGGCCAGACATCTCGATGGGATTGAAGCGCTTGCCGAGCGCTACGACGTTTTCCTGCTCGACCAGTTCGGCGTGTTGCATGACGGGCAGCAGCCTTATGCCGGCGCGGTGGAAGCCCTGTCGGCGCTGAAGCGCGCCGGCAAGACAGTGGTGCTCATTTCGAACTCTGGCAAGCGGGCGGAGCCGAACGAGCGCCGCCTGAAGAAGCTCGGCTTCGAAGAGGCTAGCTGGGATCACTTCGTCTCCTCCGGCGAGGTGGCGTGGCGCGCCTTCCGCGACATGGCGGCCTCGGGCGCGCTGAGGGGCGGAACGAAATGCCTGCTGATCAGCCGCGACGGCGACCGCTCGGCGATCGATGGCCTGCCGCTGGCCCTGACCGATAACAGCGACGATGCGGAGCTGGTGCTGATTTCAGCCAGCGAAGGCGACCGCTACGATCTCGACCACTATCGCGCTCTACTCGGTCCGGCTGCGGCGCGGCAGGTGCCGTGCTTCTGCACCAATCCGGACAGGATCATGCTGACGGCGGTCGGACCGCGCTTCGGCGCCGGCGAACTCGCCGATCTCTACGAAAGCCTCGGCGGCAGCGTCACCCGCATCGGCAAGCCCTATCCGGCGATCTACGAGGCGGCGCTGGCGCTGGCCGGCAATCCGGATCGCGGCAGCGTGGTCTGTGTCGGCGACAGCATCGAGCACGACATCGCCGGCGGCGCCGGCGCAGGCGTCGCAACAGCGCTGGTGCGGTCGGGGATATTGGCCAATTTCACTGACCTCAGCGCGCTTTTCGACCGCCAAGGCGCGTACCCCGACTATACGCTGGACGCGTTCCACTGGCGCTGATCGGCCGGCTCACCCGATCCGGTTTCCATCTTTTGGATCGAACAGATGCAGCGCCGCCGGATCGGCCGACAGCCGCACAATGTCGCCCGGCCTAACGTTGCTGCGCCCCATGACGAAGACGCAGACCTGCTGGTTGGCGAGCCTGACATAGAACTGCGTCGACAGGCCAAGCGGCTCGACCACCTCGACCTCCGCCTTGAGCGCGCCATCGTCGACCAGCCTGATGTGTTCCGGGCGCAGCCCGATGGTGAGCGCATCGCTATCCTCCAGAGGCAGCCCGTCCGGCAGCCTGAGCTTCTGGCCGTCGGCGAGCACGGCATCGAGCTTGCCGGCCTTGGCGACCTTCGCCGGCAAGAAATTCATGCCGGGCGAGCCGATGAAGCCGGCAACGAAGGTGTTGACCGGCCGGTCGTACAGCTCCAGCGGGTGGCCGACCTGCTGCACATAGCCGTCATGCATGACGACGATGCGGTCTGCCATGGTCATCGCCTCGACCTGGTCGTGCGTGACATAGACCGAGGTGGTCTTGAGCTGCTGGTGCAGCGCCTTGATCTCGGCGCGCATGTGGACGCGCAATTTGGCGTCGAGGTTCGACAGCGGCTCGTCGAACAGGAAGACCTTCGGGTCGCGCACGATGGCGCGGCCCATGGCGACGCGCTGGCGCTGGCCGCCAGAGAGCTGGCGCGGCAGGCGGCCGAGGAAACTGTCGAGGCCGAGGCGCTTGGCGGCCGCGCCCACCCTGCCGTCGATCGTCGCCTTTTCGGCCTTCTTCAACAACAGGCTGAAGCCCATGTTCGACGAGACATCCATATGCGGGTAGAGCGCGTAGGACTGGAACACCATGGCGATGTCGCGGTCCTTTGGCGCGACATCGTTGACCAGCCGCTCGCCAATGCGGATCTCGCCACCAGAGACTTCCTCCAGCCCGGCGATCATGCGCAGCAAGGTCGACTTGCCGCAGCCGGACGGGCCGACCAACACGACGAATTCGCCATCGGCGATCTCGAGATCGACGCCGTGCAGGATGCGTAGCGAGCCATAGTCCTTCTCGACATGTTGCAGCGTGACGGAAGCCATTGATTACCCTTTGACCGCGCCGGCGGTGAGGCCGGTGACGAGATAGCGTTGCAGGAAGGCGAAGAAGATGCAGACCGGGATCAGCGCCAGCACCGAGGCCGCCATCATCTGCCCCCAGTCGACGGCGAACTTGCCGATGAAGGTGAGCAGGCCGACGGCGAAGGTCTTCTGGTCGTCGCTGGAGATCAGCATCAGCGCGAACAGCAATTCGCTCCAGGCGGCGGTGAAGACGAAACCGAGGGTGGCGCCCATGCCGGGCAACGTCAGCGGCACGATCACCCTGCGCATCGCCTGAGCGCGCGTGCAGCCGTCGATCATCGCCGCTTCTTCCAGATCCTTCGGGATGCCGTCGAAGAAGGACTGCATGAGGAAGGTGGCGAAGGCAGTGTTGAAGGCGGTGTAGATGATGATCAGCCCGGTCAGGCTGTTGGTCAGGCCTAGATCGCCCATGATGCGGTAGATCGGCGGGATGACCATGACCAGCGGGAAGGTCTGGGTTAGCAGCAGGAGAATGGCCAGTGTCGCCTTACCGCGAAAGGTGAAGCGCGACATGGCGTAGCCGGCGAGCGTGGCGATCACCGTCACCAAAGCCGCCGTCGATACCGAGACGATGACGCTGTTGAGGAAATAACGCGGGAAGTCGGAGGCTTCGAGCACGGTGACGAAGTTCTGGAATGTCGT
This sequence comes from Mesorhizobium sp. M4B.F.Ca.ET.058.02.1.1, assembly GCF_003952505.1. Lineage (NCBI taxonomy): Bacteria > Pseudomonadati > Pseudomonadota > Alphaproteobacteria > Hyphomicrobiales > Phyllobacteriaceae > Mesorhizobium > Mesorhizobium sp. M4B.F.Ca.ET.058.02.1.1. Next base: position 3,606,428 of record NZ_CP034450.1, read on the forward strand.
TTGCGACGGCCAGAGGGTGATGCCTTCGGAGTATAGCAGGCGTTCCGGCGTCACCGAGATCTTCAGCGTCCAGAAGATCGGAAACAGCGCGAAGACCATGTAGGCGGCGATGGCGCCGTAAAGACCGATGCCGCCGGCGATGCGCGAGGAGGTGGAGCGACCGGCGATCATCAGACGTGCCTCACCAAGGTACGGCGGACGGCGATCAGCCCCACCGCATAGGCGATCAGCAACACTAGGAGCAGCACGGCGACCGCCGAGGCATAGCCCTTGTCCAGCGACTTGAATGCGCTGACATAAATGTAGACCGGCACCGTGCTGGTCGAGCCCGCCGGCCCCCTTCGGTCATGACGAAGATCAGGTCGGCGAAAGTGGCGATCCAGATGGTGCGCAGCATGACGGTGATCACAATGGTCGGCGCCAGGAACGGCAACGTGACCTTGGTAAAACGTTGCCAGGGCGAGGCGCCATCTATGGCGGCGGCCTCATGCAGTTCCGACGGGATCGACTTCAGCGCGGCCAGCAGCGTGATGGCGAAAAAGGGAATGCCGAACCAGATGTTGGCGATGATCGGCCCCCACATGGCGGTGGCGGGATCGGACAGTATGTTGGTCGGCTCGGCCTTCAGCCCGAGTGCGAACAACCAGTGCGGCAACGGCCCGATGATCGGGTTGAACAGCCAGGCCCAGGTGAGGCCGGAGAGGAAGGACGGCACCGCCCAGGGCAGGAACACCACCGCCTGCACCACCTTGCGGCCGACGAACGGCTTGTCGAGCAGAAGCGCCAGGCCGAGCCCGAGGAAGAACTGGAAGAACAGGCTGGCGACGGTCCACCACAGCGTGTTGATCAGCGCCTGGCCAAGGACGGCGTCCGAGAGCATAGTTTGATACTGGCCGAGCCCGACATATTCCGACTTGAAGGCCGAGAATTTGCGGAACGAATAGCTGATGCCGATGATCAGCGGCACCAGAAGCACAACGACAAGCAGGACGATAGCCGGCGAAAGATAGAGCCAGGGCTCGATCGCGGTCTTGTTCAGCCCTCTCTTGCGCGGCCGGGCGGCGGATCGGATTTCGGACACTGCGTAGGTCATACGTTTTGGCTCTACGGTGGTGAATGGGTGCCGGCGGGCAAAACAGCGTCCTTCTCCCCGTTCACGGGGAGAAGATGCCGGCAGGCAGATGAGGGGCGGCGCGAACCTTTCGGGAGTGGGCGCTGCCCCTCATCCGGCCCTTCGGGTCACCTTCTCCCCGTGAAACGGGGAGAAGGAAAAAGCCTGCGCCTACTTCTTATTTTTAGCCAGCCAGTCCTGCTGCTCCTTGGTCAGGAACGCGGCCCACGCGTCGGCCGCCTCCTTGGCCGTCTTCTGGCCGAGCAGCACTTCCTGGAAGTTCTTGATCGCCACCTGGTCGACGAAGTTGCCGAGGTTTTCCAGATGCGTCGGCGGCGTCACCATTTCATATTTGGAGCTGTCGCTGAGCTCGGTGAACCAGCCCTTGAACTGCTCGGTCTTGAAATGGGCATCCTGGTCGGCGCCATTGTGGATCGGGACGACGCCGACTTCCTTGGCCCATTCCAGATTGTCCTTGGGCGAGAGCAGCGTCGCCATCAGCTTCCAGGCATCGTCTTTATGCTGCGAATTGGCGAACATTGCCCAGCCGGCATAGCCCAGCGTCGGATAGGACTTGCCGCTCGGTCCGACCGGCAGCGGCGCCACGGCGAAATCGTCGGCACTCATCTTGTCAGCGATGCCGAGCAGCGCGTCCGGATCCTGATTGAGCATGGCGCATGTGCCGGAATAGAAGCCGGTGACGGTCTCGTTGAAACCCCAGCTCACGGCGTCCTTCGGCGCCAGGCCGTTCTTGTACATGTCGGCCAGCATCTGCAGGCCCTTGACCGAGCCTTCGTCGTTGATGGTCGAGGTGCCGTCCTCGTTGAAGTAGCCGCCCTTGCCGGCGGCGATGTTCATGAACATGTGCATGCCGTTGAAGGCGCCCGGGCCGCCGCGCAGGCAGTAGCCATATTTGCCGGGGATGGCCGAGATCTTCTTGGAGTCCTCGACGAACTCGTCGAGCGTCGCCGGCGGGCCGTCGAGGCCGGCCTGCTTGAACAGCTTTTTGTTCCAGAACAGCGCGTTCACATAGTAGCCGTAGGGGATCATGAACTGCGTGTTGTTGACGGTCGAGCCGAACTGTTTGGCGCGGTCGCCGAGCGTCTTGGCGTCGTCCCACTTGGCCATGTAGGGACCGAGGTCCTCGAGCTGGCCGTTGTTGGCATAGAGGCCCATCCAGCGTTCCGGCATCTCGACAACGTCGGGCGTGTCGCCGGCCTGCACCATGGTCAGGAACTTCTCGAAGGCCTGGCCCCAGGGCAGCGAGACGAGCTCGACCTTGACGCCTGGATTGGCCGCCTCGAATTCGGCGATCTGCTTCTTCAGGAATTCGGTGCGCGGCGGGCTGGTGATGACCTCGACCATCTTGATCGTGCTGTCGGCCAGGGCGCCGCTGGCGGAAATCGCCAGGCCGGCGACGGCGGCAAGCATCAGCGTCAGTCTCTTCATGTTCAGGACTCCCATTTTGAACGCTCGGTTATTTTCTTGCTTTGTCGAAGGCCTGGGCGATGTCGGCCCAGAGATCCTCGACGCTTTCCAATCCGACATTGAAGCGGATGGTTCGGGGGCTGACGCCGAAGCGCGCCATCGAATTCAGGCCCGGCGTCTGCTCGAGCGAGGCCTTGGCCGGCACAACCAGGCTTTCATGACCGCCCCAGCTGACGCCGATGCGGAAGAATTTCAGCGCATCGACGAAAGCGGGAATGTCGACATCCTCCGTCACCTCGAAGGAGAACAGCCCGGCATAGCCGGCAAGCGTCTTCTTGCCGGGATGGTTGGAATAGGCGGGATGATTAACCCGCTCGACCTTGCCATGCGCCTTTAGCCGCTCGGCGAGGATGAGCCCGCTCTTCATGTGGTGCGGCAGCCTGAGCGGCAGCGTGCGCAGGCCGCGCAGGAGCAGCCAGCCTTCGAAGGGTGACAGTTTGCCGCCGAGCGAGGAATAGGTCTGCTCGTTGATGTGCCTGATATGCGCGGCGGAGCCCGCCACCACGCCGGCAACAGTGTCGCTGTGGCCGCCGAGATATTTCGAGGCTGAATGCAGCACAAGATCGACGCCGTGCGCGATCGGCTTCTGGAACACGGGCGTCGCCCAGGAATTGTCGATGGTGGTGACGATGCCTTGCTCCTTCGCGAGCCGCGTCAGATGGGCGATGTCCTGCAGCTCGAACATCATCGAGGTCGGGCTTTCCAGGTAAAGCAACTTGGCGCCCGGCAGCGCCGCCGCCACCGCATCCGGGTCGGAGCCGTCGACATAGTCGACCTTGATTTGCAAGCGTGGGAACAGCCGCTCGAACAGCCGGTAGGCATCGCCATAGCAGTTGCGCACGGCGACGATGCGCTCGCCGGCGCCGACGAAGGCGAGCACCGTGGCGCTGATCGCGGCCATGCCGCTGGAGAAGCCGCGCGCGGCTTCGGCACCTTCGAGGGCGGCGACGCGCGCTTCGAACTCCATCACCGTCGGATTGTCGCCGCGCGAATAGATCGGCTGGCGGCGCCGGCCAGCAAAGGTGTCGGCCATCTCGGCATAATTGGCGAAGGTGAACAGCGAGGTCTGGTAGATAGGCGGCACCACCGCGCCGCCGGGGAACGGATCGTCATGGGCCAGAAGCGTAGCCGCCTCGGCCAGATAGTCGCTGTTGGAAAGGCCCGGGTCGAAACCGGTGGGGTGCTCATTCATTTGCGGTCCGAAAGCTTGAGGTTGGCGGCGCCGCGCTTCAGATCGTCCTCGACGGTGGCGATGAGCTTCAGCGCCTCGGCCCGAGCTCCTTCCGGGTCGTGCGCGGCAATGCGTTCGTAGATAGTCCGGTGATAGGGGAAGCTGGCGTGGCCGAAATCGCGCACGCCGAGCGGGTGTTCCCAGAAGCGGTGGAACAGCTCGTGCATGGCGGCAATGATCTGCTCGAACAGCGGATTGCCGGAAGCGCGGTAGATCGCCTGATGAAACTCCCAGTCCTCGTCCGATGACATGCCGGCGCGGGTCTGGAAAGCCTCCTCCATAAGGTCGAGCTTGCGTTCGATCTCGGCGAGCTCGGCCTTGCCGGCGCGGACGGCGCAAAGGGCGGCGGCCTCGGCCTCCAGCGCGCGGCGGATTTCCAGCGTGCGCATCAGGCCGGCGAAATCATTGCCGCCGGCCAGCGTCAGCGGCATGTGCAGCATATCGGGAGAGACGGCCGCCTTGAGATAGGTGCCTGAGCCCTGCCGCCGCTCGACGAGGCCGAGCCCCTCCCAGCGCGTCAGCGCCTCACGCACGGTGTTGCGGCTGACCTTGAGCCGCTCGGCCAGGATGCGCTCGGTCGGCAACTTCTCACCGGGACCCAGGGATTCCTGCCTGACGAAACCGGCCAAGGCCTTCAGCACCGCGTCGTCGCGGGCCGTCGTCTGGATGGGAGGCAAAAGATCGGTCAAGCCAGAGCCTAAAGTGGTTCAATGGTCCAACCAATTCTGCACAGAGCGAAAGGCGAGTCAACAGCCCGAAACGAGACAGGGCCGAACGGCGCGCAGATGCGATATACGTTCAGAACGATCCTGGCCGGATATTCCCCGGCCCAATCGGTGGAACTCAACCCCGCGGTTCCCATGAAAGAAATCCGTGGCGCCCAACTTCATCATCTGCCTCGAGGACAGACGGCACTTCAAATTGCTGAAGCGGCATATCGCCGTGCATTACGGCCTCTCGCCCGATCAATATCGGGCGAAGTGGAACCCTGCCTTCCAACCATCCGATGGTGGCACCGAACTATTCCGCAAACCGTTCGAGGCTCGCCAAGTCCATGGGGCTGGGACGCAAGCCTAACGGCTCGGCGCAGTAGGTCGCCCTCGCGAGAAGCGTTCGACGCTCGAGGCGGGATCGCCGTGCCGAATCGGCGGTCCGGTCATGGACCGATCCTTGATTGGTCGGCCTCGCGCGAACGCTCCTCAGCCGGCCTCGACCATCGTTTGCGACTGCAGGGCGACGTGGCCGACCTCGGTAAGCGCGTAGATCCCGCGCTCCGTTCTGGCAAACCAGCCATAGTAATTGTGCAGCAATATGTTGGCCGCGCGCAGCGAAACGGCTTTCAGGTCACGCGGTCGCTTCGGGCCGTCGGCCATGGCGGCGGCGCAGGCCAGCGCCTCCTGCCGGTAGGCGGTCATAATCGGCGCGCGCGTGCTGCCTCCGGCCGTGGGGTCGCCGCGCCGGCGCCGATGCTCCTCCATCAGGCGCGAACGCCGCCGGGGATCACGCCTCGGGGGCACGGCGGCGGGACTGAGCAGCAACTCGACCTCACCCTTACTGCCAACCCCCAGCAGCCCGAAGCCGAGGCGGCGGCACAGCGCGCGGAAGCGGCGGTCGTGCTCGCGCCCCTTGCCGCGCGCCGACATGAGCGCGGCGAGCCAGACCTCGTCGCAGGCTGCCGCGCGGTCGACGGCCTGGAGCACGAGTTCCAGATTGAACTGCAGTTTCAGTTCGCAGATGACCACCACGGGCGGCTCGCCATCGCGCAGCCCGACCACGTCGCAGCCGCCGACTTCGCCCTTGACGGTAAAGTCCAGGCTCTCGAGAAACCGCTTCACCGGGACGTATAGGGACGTTTCCTGCATGCGAGAGGCATAGCCGATTCGGACCGGGCGCGGACAGCGCCGCCAAAGGGCGCGTCTCGACAGGCGGATTGGCAGCTGCAAAACCGGTCCGCGATGCTTGAGGCCCCTTCGACAGGCCGTCCAGCGCAGAGAGATTTGCTGAATTACTGCCTGGCGAACGCGCCCGTGTAGGTTTGGCCGGCAAGCGTATAGGTGGCGGCCAGCGTCCCGTCGGGCTGCATGATGAAGGTGGCGTCCGCGCCGTTCGGCAGGCGCGCAAGCTTCAATGTGTTGCCTGAAATCTTCCCGGCGCCATCGGCGACGCCCGGCTTGTTGTCGGCCAGAACTCCCCACGCATAGGTGACCGTCACCTGCCCGCGAGGAGCAATCGTGAGCACGGCCAGCTTGCCTTCATACATCCCGTCCAGCCGTCCGGCCCATATGCCGGAGAATGCGGCATATTTTGCCGGAACGCCCTTGTCGGGGGGCGTCGCCACCACGGATGGGTCCAGGACTGCCGAATCCTGAGCAGGAGGAACCGCGGCCAGGGCAGGTTGTGCAGGAGGTGGCGGTGGCGGCGATGCTTCAGGCGCCGATTGGCACGCGGCGAGCGTGAGCGACGCGAATCCAAGCATCAGGAAAAGACTGTTTGGTGGAGCCAATCGGAATCGAACCGACGACCTCTTGAATGCCATTCAAGCGCTCTCCCAACTGAGCTATGGCCCCACTCCCGGCAGTCAGCCGGCGCCGTTTCCGGCGAAGAGATCCGGCGCGGTTTTGAGGTCCGCGCCGTCAAGTGCAGGCGGCTTCTAACCCCGCCTTCGGTCAAGATCAAGCCTTCAACGACCGCTTTTTCGTCACAGGCCAACAAAGGCCGGCAAATGATCGCAGCGGGGCCCGATCAGACCTCGTCGTCGTCGTCGCCGACGCCGATCATGTCAGCAACGTCGTCGTCCTCTTCCTCTTCATCGGCAAGGAAGGTGTCGTCCTCATCGTCGCCGAGGTCCACATCGTCCTCGTCGTCTCCGAGATCGGGAAGATCGTCGCCGCCCTTGGCCTCGTCATCAGCCTCTTCGAGCGAGACGACCTCGGCGCCCTCTTCGTCCTCGGCGTCCACTTCCTTGTCGGCGACATCCTCGTCCTCCTCGAGAGCGGTGATCTTGCCTTCGTCGAAATAGGAGCGCGGATAGCTCTTGCCGGTGTAGGGCGAGACGATCGGGTCCTTGTTCAGGTCATAGAATTTCCGACCCGTTTCCGGGTCTATGCGTTTGGTGCCAAGTTCAGCTTTTGCCACAGCAAGCCTCGTAGATAGAAGAGTGGTCCCCTTAACGGCAGTTTACGGCGCTGTCAAAGCCAAAAGCCGGCTTCAGGCAGGCGTTGCAAAAGCCCGCAATCGAAGGCTTCTCGCAAGGGGATGACCATTTCCGTCCGCCGTGATACGAGACCGCCGCAACAAAAGAAAAGTGCCGGCGCGCCGGCGTTCCATCAAGGGAAAACCATGTCTCACGCTGCCGCTCCGAAACCGGCCACGGCCCGCAAATCTCCAGCCCTTTCCGGCGCCGCGCGGGTGCCGGGCGACAAGTCGATCTCGCACCGGTCCTTCATGTTCGGCGGTCTGGCCTCCGGCGAGACCCGCATCACCGGCCTGCTCGAAGGCGAGGACGTGATGCGCACGGGCGCCGCGATGAAGGCGATGGGCGCGCATATCGAGAAGCGCGGCGCCGAGTGGGTGATCCGCGGCACCGGCAACGGGGCGCTGCTCGAACCGGAAGGTCCGCTCGACTTCGGCAATGCCGGCACTGGCTCGCGGCTGACCATGGGTTTGGTCGGCACCTATGACATGGAAACGACCTTCATCGGCGATGCATCGCTATCCGGCCGGCCGATGGGCCGCGTGCTGGAGCCGCTGCGGCAGATGGGCGTGCAGGTGCTGAAGGCGACGCCTGGCGACCGCATGCCAATCACGCTGCGCGGCCCCAAGCACGCCGCCCCCATCACCTACCGGGTGCCGATGGCCTCGGCGCAGGTGAAGTCTGCGGTGCTGCTTGCGGGCTTGAACACGCCGGGCATCACCACGGTGATCGAGCCGGTGATGACGCGCGACCATACCGAAAAGATGCTGAAGGGCTTTGGCGCCAATCTGACGGTCGAAACCGACGAGCGCGGCGTACGCCACATCTTCATCGAGGGCCAGGGCAAGCTCAGCGGGCAGACGATCGCCGTTCCGGGCGATCCGTCCTCGGCCGGCTTCCCGCTGGTCGCGGCGCTCATCGTGCCGGGCTCGGACATCGTGATCGAGAACGTGCTGATGAACCCGACCCGCACCGGCCTGCTTTTGACGCTGCAGGAGATGGGCGGCCGGATCGACATCCTCAACCCGCGCAACGCCGGCGGCGAGGACGTCGCCGACCTGCGCGTGCGCTCATCCGAATTGAAGGGTGTCGTCGTCCCGCCGGAGCGGGCACCCTCGATGATCGACGAGTATCCGGTGCTGGCGGTTGCCGCGAGCTTCGCCGAGGGCGAGACGCTGATGCAGGGGCTGGAGGAATTGCGGGTCAAGGAATCCGACCGCCTGTCTGCCGTGGCCAACGGGCTGAGGCTCAACGGCGTCGACTGCACGGAGGGCGAAGCAACGCTTGCGGTACGCGGCAGGCCCGGCGGCAAGGGGCTGGGCAGACACCCCAACGGGCCGGACACGACGGTAAAGACGCATCTCGACCACCGCATCGCCATGAGTTTTCTGGTGATGGGCCTGGCGACCGAGAAGCCGGTGACCATCGACGACGCCAACATGATCGCGACGAGCTTTCCGGAATTCATGGGACTGATGAAGGGGCTGGGCGCGGAGATCGGGTGATGTTGCGGGACTGGCCGCTCTTGGCAGGCTGCATTGGAGCTGCGCTGGTCCCGTATCTGATCGAACGCCTCGCTTTCAAAGAGCGGTTTGGCATTTTCGCTCTTCTTTTCTGGCTTCTGGTTCTTCAGTTCCTGGCCATCTATTTGTCGGTCGGTCCTGCCAGGTTTCTCGAAGACAATGGATGGGTCTTTCTTGCGGGACTTCTCAAAGGGATCGGGGCCATGGCCTTCATGACAATCGGCGTCATACCGCTCATTGCACTGCCACTGTCGATCTCGATCGCCCTGGCGGTGCTGGCGTTCCGCCTGTTCAGGCAAGTCAGATGACCGACACCTTCACCATTGCCATCGACGGGCCTGCAGGCGCCGGCAAGGGCACGCTTGCGCGCCGGCTCGCCGACCACTACCGGCTGAACCTGCTCGACACCGGCCTCACCTATCGCGCGGTTGCCCACAAACTGCTTCAGCTTGGCCTGCCGCTCGACAACGTCTCGGCGGCCGAAACCGCGGCGCGGCAGGTGGACCTTTCGAAACTCGACCGCGCCGTGCTGTCGGCGCATGCGGTGGGCGAGGCGGCCTCGAAGGTTGCGGTCATTCCCACGGTGCGGCGCATCCTCGTCGAAAAGCAGCGCGACTTCGCCAAAACGCCGCCGGGCGCGGTGCTTGACGGGCGCGATATCGGCACCGTCGTGTGTCCCGACGCCGACATCAAGCTCTACGTGACGGCGAGCGCCGAGGTGCGGGCCAGGCGCCGGCTGGCGGAGATCGAGAGCATCGGCGGCAGCGCCGATTTCGCCACCATCCTGGCCGACATCGAGCGCCGCGACGAGCGCGACATGGGCCGGGCCGACTCGCCGCTCAAGCCGGCTGCCGACGCGCACTTGCTTGATACGTCTGAAATGGCTATAGAGGCCGCGTTTCTGGCGGCTATGGCGATCATCGACGACGTCCTGGCCAAGAGAAGCAGAGCCTGAGCCAGGTTTTTCCTCGTGTTTCCGTTGCCGGAGGCGAAGAAAATACCCATATCGGGCACAAACCAGCCTGCCAGCATTCTTCATGCGCCGGACTTGCCGCCAAATGCGGCCAAGGGCTTTTAGCCCGGAACGCCGGCAGGCTCACGCAACGCTAACCAACGGCGCCCACTCCGCGAAAGACGCGGAGTATTCCAGGAGAAACAATGTCAGCTGCTAATCCGTCTCGCGACGATTTCGCGAGCATGCTCGAAGAATCATTCACCGCCGGCCATTCCGGCGAGGGCCAGGTTGTCCGGGGCACGATCACCGCGATCGAAAAGGACATGGCCATCATCGATGTCGGCCTCAAGGTCGAAGGCCGCGTGCCGCTGAAGGAGTTCGGCGCCAAGGGCAAGGACTCCTCCCTCAAGGTCGGCGACACCGTCGAAGTCTATGTCGAGCGCATCGAGAACGCGCTTGGCGAAGCCATGCTGTCGCGCGAGAAGGCTCGCCGCGAGGAGAGCTGGGTGCGCCTCGAGGAGAAGTTCACCAAGGGTGAGCGCGTCGAAGGCGTCATCTTCAACCAGGTCAAGGGCGGCTTCACCGTCGACCTCGACGGCGCCGTGGCGTTCCTGCCGCGCAGCCAGGTCGATATCCGCCCGATCCGCGACGTCTCGCCGCTGATGCACAACCCGCAGCCCTTCGAGATCCTCAAGATGGATCGCCGCCGCGGCAACATCGTGGTGTCGCGCCGCACCGTGCTCGAGGAGAGCCGCGCCGAACAGCGTTCGGAAATCGTGCAGAACCTCGAAGAGGGCCAGGTGGTCGAGGGCGTGGTCAAGAACATCACCGACTACGGTGCGTTCGTCGACCTCGGCGGCATCGACGGCCTGCTGCATGTCACCGACATGGCATGGCGCCGCGTCAACCATCCGACCGAGATCCTCAACATCGGCCAGACGGTCAAGGTGCAGATCATCCGCATCAACCAGGAAACCCACCGCATCTCACTCGGCATGAAGCAGCTCGAGAGCGATCCGTGGTCGGAGATCGGCACCAAGTTCCCGATCGGCAAGAAGATCAAGGGCACCGTCACCAACATCACCGACTACGGCGCGTTCGTCGAGCTGGAGCCGGGCATCGAGGGCCTCATCCACGTTTCGGAAATGTCGTGGACGAAGAAGAACGTGCACCCCGGCAAGATCCTGTCGACGACCCAGGAAGTCGACGTGGTGGTGCTCGAGGTCGATCCGGCCAAGCGCCGCATCTCGCTCGGCCTCAAGCAGACGCTGGAGAACCCGTGGGAAGCCTTCGCGCGCACCCATCCGGTCGGCAGCCAGGTCGAGGGCGAGGTCAAGAACAAGACCGAGTTCGGCCTGTTCATCGGCCTGGAAGGCGACGTCGACGGCATGGTCCACCTCTCCGACCTCGACTGGACCCGTCCGGGCGAGCAGGTGATCGAGGAGTACAATCGCGGCGACGTGGTCAAGGCGCAGGTGCTCGACGTCGACATCGAGAAGGAGCGCATCTCGCTCGGCATCAAGCAGCTGGCGCGTGACACGGTCGGTGAAGCGGCGACTTCGGGCGAACTGCGCAAGAACGCCGTCGTCACCTGCGAGGTCATCGGCGTCAAGGACGGCGGGCTGGAAGTGCGGCTGGTCGACAGCGGCATCGAGACCTTCATCAAGCGCTCCGACCTTTCCCGCGACCGCGACGAGCAGCGCCCCGAGCGCTTCACCGTCGGCCAGAAGGTCGACGCCCGTGTCATCGCTTTCGACAAGAAGACCCGCAAGCTGCAGGTCTCGATCAAGGCGCTGGAAATCGCCGAGGAGAAGGAAGCGGTCGCCCAGTACGGCTCGACCGACTCCGGCGCCTCGCTGGGCGACATCCTGGGCGCGGCGCTGAAGAAGCAGGGCAACTAGAGCATTCCAGGAAAACCGCGCGGCGGTTTTCCGTCCGGAATTGCTTGAGCCTCTTCGCCCAACCTCAAAGAAAACCCCGCCGGAGCGATCCGGCGGGGTTTTTCTTTGGCGGGATGTCCAGAACGGTCCATCGTTTCATGGAAACGCCGACCCGCTCCGGCTTTGTTTTGGGCTATTGCGAACGGAAGACCGTTTCACACTTTTCCTGGAATTGCTCCGGAAAATCAGGCCCGACCGTAGAGCGGCACCAGCGTGCCGCTCATCGCCAGATTGGCGGGCGAGGCGAGATAGGCGATAGCCTCGGCGGCGGCTTCGAGGCTCACCCATTTGGTGAAGTCGGCGTCCGGCATGTCGGTCCGGTTGGCCGGCGTGTCGAGCGTCGAAGGCGCCACCGCGTTGACCAGTATGCCCTTGTGCTTCAGCTCCTCGGCCATCGCCACCGTCATCGCCGCGACCGCCGCCTTGCTGGCGGCATAAGCGACCATGCCAGAACCGCGCCTTGGATCGAGCCCGGCGCGCGCCGTGACGTTGACGATGCGCCCCGCCGTGCCCGAAGTCAGCATCGAGCGGATCGCGGCACGGCAACAGAGAAACGTCGTGCGGGCGTTGGTGTCCATCATCTCGGCGAAGGAGGCCGATTCGATCTTCTCCACCGGCGCCATGGCAAAGCCGCCGGCGAGGTGGATCGACCCCCAGAGGTCGGGAAGCTGGTGGTAGAAGGCCTCGACCTTGGCGGAATCCGACAGGTCGACATTGTGCGCCAGCCTGACGCGGTCATGGGCGGCAAAGGGAAAGTGCGGAGGCGCCGCGGCATGGGCATTGGGGACATGGCAGATCGCGCCCTGATCCAAGAGCTTGCCGACAACCGCGCCACCCAGCGCCCCCGTGCCGCCGGTCACCACGATATGCCTGCCGTCCAGTGTTTCCGTCATATTCGACTGCTCCAGTCCATTTCACGCTTGCGCCACGCCGGCGCCGAACCTCGCGCCTTTCGCGCCGTCACTCAACTGAAATTTCGTTGACGCTAATTCACCGTTTCAGTTCGCCGGCCAACCGTCGAGGATCGCATCCCAGAGCAGGCGATCGCCCGTCGCCGGACGCTCGGCCTTGTGCGTCAGCTTGTGCAGCCAGAAACGATCATGGACCGCGCGATGCGCTGCCTCGTCGAGCGGCTCGAAAAGCAGCCATTGCAGCTCGTGCGGCCGGTCGGCGCCGACCTGCGGCCTGGCTAGGAACTCGCGCCGAAGCCGCCGATGCAAGAGAAGCGCTGCCTCGAAATGGTAGGGGAACATGAAGTAGTCATGAAGCCCGTCATGGGCCTTCCAGTAGTCGGCGAGGCCGCAAAGAACGGTCTCGACCAGCGGGTGGCCCTTGCGGGCATGAATGAACCAGGTTTCCACGAGCCGGGGATGGCGACCGGTCTCGCGCAGAATGTAGAAATCCTCGCCTTCGATCTCCGGCGGCACGGGCTGCCGCAGCAGGATCGTGGCATCGAGCCATGTCCCGCCGTGCCGGGCCAGCAGGTCCAGCCGGACGAAGTTGGAAAAATGCTGGCTGCTCATCAGCCCGCGCCGGCGCTTGTCCCAGACATGGCCGGGAAGGTCGGTATGATCCTCGACGGTCCTGTCGTCGAGGACGATGAGTTCGCGTTCGCCCCTGTGGCGGGCCACTGAGCGCAGGCACGCCCTGACCACCGGCGGCGCCGCGTCGGCGCCTTGCGCCCAATATTGCCAGATCGGACCAAGGTCGCCAGGCGTGCTGGCGGAGCACCACCGCGAATGATCGACGGCGATGTGCCGCACCCGATGCAGCCTCTTGCGGGACCAGGTCATGCACAGCTTGGCGGCGCGTTTGCGCAGCGGCCAGGGCAAGATCGGCGAGGACGCCGCCCGGCGCAGCGGCGCAAGATAAGGGAACCTGAGCGGATCACGGAACGGCGCTGCTTCGCTGAAGAACGAGCCCGCCGCGCCATCGTCTGTTGCCACGGTGCTCAATCCACCGTGATTTCGATGACCCGCGGCTTGCCCGCCGCCCGGGCGCGCTTCAGCACATCCGCCAGGCCGTCGGCGCAGGCAAGCCGCTCGGCAGCGATGCCATAGGCCTCGGCCAGCTTGCAGAAATCCGGCGGCGCCGGCGAGACGCCGACCGGCTCGACGCCGACATCGAGCATCGAGGTCTCGATTTCGCGATAGCCGCGATTGTTCCAGACGACGAAGATGACCGGGGCATCGGCATCGAGCGCGGCACCCAGCTCCGGCAGAGTGAACTGGAAGCCGCCATCGCCGGTCAGGCAGACGACCGGCGCCTCCGGCACGGCAAGGGCCGCGCCGATCGCCGCGGGCGGACCGTAGCCCAGCGCGCCGAAGCCGGTCGCGGCGTTGAACCAGCCGCCGGGTCGATCGTGGTCGTAGTAGAGGTTGGCGGCATAGACCGGCTGCGTCGAGTCGCCGACGATGATGGCGCCGGGCAGCGCATCGCGGATCGCCTCCACGGCGCGCATCTGCGCCACATAGTCCGGCCTCAGCTCGGCGAACGCGGCCTCTCGTGCCGCGGCCGCCCAGGCATTGCCGTCTTGCGCGGCGACGGGATCTGAGCCGAGCTCCGCCAGCAGGGCACCAAGCGCCTCAGCGCAATCGGCCCGGATACCGACCGTCACCGGACGGCGCGCGAGCTGGTCGGCGCCGATGTCGATGCGGATCAGATTGGCGGGCAGGACAAAGCCGCCATCGCCATAGCCGTCATAGTCGGTCGCGCCGAATTCGGTGCCGGCGGCGATGACAAGATCGGCCTCCGCCATCAGCGCGCGCACCGCCTTCAGGCTGGGGCTGGCCGGCACGCAGAGCGGATGGCCATGCAGCAGGCCGCGCGCGTTGGTCGTTTCGACGACCGGCGCGCCGAGCCTCTCGGCCAGAAGCCGCAAGGGCGCCTCGGCCCATTTTGCGCCGCCGCCGGCCAGGATCAGCGGGCGGCTCGCGGTCTTGCAAAGACTTGCTGCCTGCGCGATTGCGGCAGCGTCGGGAGCCGGCGGCGCCGCATTGCTCAATGAGGCGACAATGCCGTCGGCCGGCTTGACCATGACATCGGTCGGGATCTCGACATGGACCGGGCCGGGACGCGACGACGCGAGCAGCGCGAAGGCACGGGCCAGCACGCCGGGCAGCTCCTTGGCCTCGGTAATGCGCTCAGAAGACAGCGCCACCTTCTCCATCATGCCGCGCTGGTCGGGCAGTTCGTGCAGGAAGCCGAAGCCCTTGCCAAGCGTGTCGGTAGCATTGACGCCCGAGATAACCAGCATCGGAACCGAATCGGCGCGCGCCTGACCCATGGCGGTGATGGTGTTGGTGAGCCCCGGACCGGTGATGACGAAGGCGACGCCAGGCCTGCCGCTGGCGCGGGCATAGCCGTCGGCCATGAAGCCGGCGCCCTGCTCATGGCGCGGCGTGATATGGCGGATGCTCGAACGCGCCAGGCCGCGATAGAGCTCGACCGTGTGGACGCCGGGGATGCCGAAAACGGTGTCGACGCCATGCGCCTCGAGCAGGGTGATGAGGGCCTCGCCGATGGTGGTCATCGTTCTCCTCTTTCTGGCGCAAGGCCGAGTTCGGCCTCGACAGCCTTGATGCCAATCGCTGCCAATTCGCCGGGCTCGAACATATCGCCCGCCAGACAGCCTTCGATCCAGAGCCCGTCGATGATCGCGTTGATCGCGATGGCATGGTGGCGCAGTTGGCTTGCGTCCGGTTTGCGCTGTTCTGCAGCGAGCACCTCGGCCACAACCGCTTCCACCTCGTTGCGAAAGCCAAGATAGCCTTCGCGGTGGGCATGGGCCAAGGTCGGATCCGCATTGGCGCGGCCGATGAAGGTTGCCCAAAGCGAAAACACCCGCGCGTCGACGATCGGCGTGTTGAGGTTGGCGGTGACGAAAGCCGCAAGACGTTGGCGCGGAGAGGCATCTTCCATGACCAATGCTGCTTTGGCCTGCTCGGTCATGCGGCCGACCAGCGCCGCATATGCCTCCTGCAGCAATTCTTCCTTGCCGGGGAAATAATGCCGGATCAGCCCGGCGGTGACGCCGGCACGCAAGGCGATGGCGCGCAAGGTGGCACCTTGCAGACCATGTTCCGCCACGCTATCCAGAGTCGCTTCGATCAGATCCTGCCGCCGCCGGTCCTCGCCCTCGCGACGGAACTTGCGGCGGGATGGCGCATTCATCGGCGCAGGATCGGCCGCGTCAGGCATGTCGGCCCACCTTCGCAGGCGATGCAAAGCGCATCCGCCTCGAAGATTTCAACCGTGCAGCCGGCGGCTTCCATCGCGGCTTTGGTCTTGGGAAAGCCTGCAACGGCGATGACTTTGAGCGGGCTGGTCGGCAGTACGTTTAGGCTGAGGCCGTTGGAAGCGGCGAACTCTCCGGCGTCGCCTTCGACCAGCCGGATGCCTCGCGCCTTCAGCATCTGATAGAACGGGGCCGGCAAGAGCGGGGAATAGACCAGTGCGAGGTCGTCGGCCAGCGGGCTGATCACCGACATCAGATGCAGGCACGCCTCTTCGCCCTGCCACAGCGGCAGGTCAAAACCGTAGACGGAAATGCCCAGCGGCGTCAGCAGGTTTGAAACCTGCTGGATGCCTTCCTGATTGGAGCGGACACCGCGCCCGATCGCCAGCGTGCGGCCATCAACCCATACACAGTCACCGCCTTCGACCTGGCCAGGAGCCTCGACGCGGCCCAGGATCGGAATGCCCAGTCTTCTGTAGGTCTCTTCATGCAGCGAGGGCTCGCTGGCGCGCAATGGCTTGCCCATGTACAGGATCAGCGCGCCGCGGTCGGTCATCAGCGATGGGTCGTGCGTGAACACCGAATCCGACAGGCCGTCGTCCGTGTCCTCTATCCATTCGATTTCGGCGCCGGAAGCCGCCACCAGTTCAGCAAGGGCCACGTGCTGCGAGGCTGCTTTCGCCGGGTTGAAGCCGGGGCCATAGTGCCAGGCAGCCCTGTCGGCGTCGCGCATGGCGTTGGCTGCCGACCGCATCAGCACGCGCCGTAGCGGCGCCGCCATGGACTGTGATCCGAAAGCGCTCATCAATGCCCTTTTAAGATGAAAAAAGCCGAGAAAATTTCATGGAGGGCTATTTATACACTTGCGCAACAAGGCCGCAAGTGCCGTAATGAGCGGGATTGACGGGCTCGCGCTGTCGGGTCCATGCTGAAGTCTGGAGCGGGACAGTGCAGCGTATGTTGATTAGCCGGATGGACGTTCGACGACCTGCCATCGCCCCTGCAGAGGCCACATGGTGAGCGCGGTGGAAGCTGCCGCAGTGCGATCCGGCGAGGCGCAGAGCGGCGCCGCCGAAGCCATTCATGTCGAGAACCTGCACAAGAAATTCGGCGAACTGCACGTGCTGAAGGGTGTGTCGCTGTCGGCGCGCGACGGCGAGGTGATCGCCATCATCGGCGGATCGGGCTCCGGCAAGTCGACGCTCTTGCGCTGCATCAACTGCCTGGAAAACCCGACCAGCGGCATCATCCGCGTCAACGGCGAGGAGATCAAGCTGAAGGCCGACAGCCACGGCCACACGGTTCCCGCCGACCGCAAGCAGATCGAGCGCATCCGCTCCAGGCTGGGCATGGTGTTCCAGAACTTCAACCTGTGGAGCCACATGACGCTGATCGAGAACGTCATCGAGGTTCCGGTGCATGTGCTGGGCGTCAGGCGCGAGGAGGCGGTCGCCCAGGCCGAGAAGCTGCTGGCGCGTGTGGGCCTCGCCGAGAAGCGCGACGTCTATCCGGCCTATCTGTCCGGCGGCCAGCAGCAGCGCGCGGCGATCGCCCGGGCGCTGGCGATCAATCCGCGCGTCATGCTGTTCGACGAGCCGACCTCGGCGCTCGATCCGGAACTGGTCGGCGAGGTGCTGAAGGTGATCGGCGACCTGGCGCGCGAGGGACGGACAATGGTTCTGGTCACGCATGAAATGAAGTTTGCCCGCGAGGTCGCGACGCATGTCGTATACCTCTGCAACGGGCTGGTCGAGGAGGAAGGACCGCCGGAACAGCTGTTCGGCGCGCCCAAATCCGAAAGGCTCAAGCAATTCCTCCGCAACGTCGGCTAGGGGCCGGTGTCAAGCGGAGCGAAAAACCGGGAACAACAACAAACTGGGAGTTCTGAAATGAAGACTGTTCTCAAGACCTTCGCCGCGGCGCTGCTGTTCGGCGTTGCCGCGATGGGTGCGGCCAAGGCGGATCAGGTCAAGATCGGCGTCGCCGCCGAGCCTTATCCGCCGTTCGCCTCGCCGGATGCTTCCGGCAAGTGGGTCGGCTGGGAGGTCGACTTCATCGACGCCGTCTGCGCCGAGGAGAAGCTCGACTGCGTCATCACGCCCGTCGCCTGGGACGGCATCATTCCAGCGCTGACCACCAAGAAGATCGACCTCATCGTCGCCTCGATGTCGATCACCGAGGAACGCAAGAAGACGATCGACTTCTCCGACAAGTACTACAACACGCCGACCGCGATCATCGGCCCGAAGGACCAGAAATTCGGGGCCACGCCGGACGATCTCAAGGGCAAGGTGGTCGGCGTACAGGTGTCGACGGTGCATGCCGTCTACGCCAAGAAGCACTTCACCGGAGCGGCCGAGGTCAAGGAATACCAGACCCAGGACGAAGCCAACCAGGATCTCGCCGCCGGCCGCGTCGATGCGGTGCAGGCCGACTCCATCGCGCTGGGCGAATTCCTCAAGACGGATCAGGGCAAGGCCTGCTGCGACCTGAAGGGCATGGTGGCTCAGGATGACGAAGTGCTCGGGCCGGGCGTTGGCGCCGGCGTGCGCAAGGAAGACACCGACCTGAAAGACAAGATCAACGCCGGCATCAAGGCGATCCGCGCCAACGGCAAGTATGACGAGATCTCGAAAAAGTACTTCGATTTCGACATCTACGGCGGCACCCCGCAGTCGAACTGACGCATCCCGCATGAGCGAATGACCTCACGGCCCGCCTGCCGGGCCGTGAGGTTCCGCCGAACCTGCCATGATGCTTAGCGCCGGCGTGGACCGCCAGCGGTCATGGCTCCAGCAATCCGGGGGCGAAGCTGATCGACGCATTTCTTCCGGCCTCGGCGGCCGGCATCATGGAGCTGCTCTCGCCCACACCGCCGGGCTGGGGCGGAACCCTGCTGGTCGGCTTGCTGCATTCGATCGAGATCGCCCTCGGCGCCACATGCCTCGGGCTTCTGATCGGCACCGGCGGGGCCTATGGCAAGCTCTATGGCGGTCCGGTGGTGCGCGACCTGCTGGCGGTCTACACCACCGTGGTGCGCGCCGTGCCGGAGCTGGTGCTGATCCTGCTGCTCTATTACGCCGGGACCGACCTGATCAACCAGCTGCTGACCGCGATGGGCTACCAGCACGTCGACATCAGCGGGCTGGCGGCCGGCATTTTCGTGCTCGGCTTCGTGCAGGGAGCCTATTCGACCGAGGTCATCCGCGGCGCCATCCTATCCATCCCGCAGGGGCAGATCGAAGCTGCCCGCGCCTATGGCATGCCGCCAAGCCTGCTGCTCAGACGCATCACCTTGCCGGCGATGCTGCCTTTCGCCATTCCCGGCCTTGCCAATCTCTGGCTGATCGCCACCAAGGACACCGCGCTGCTGGCCGTCGTCGGCTTCTTCGAACTGACCCTTGCCACGCGGCAGGCCGCCGGCGTCACCAAGGCCTATCTGACTTTCTACGTCGCGGCGGGCGCGCTCTACCTTTTGCTGTCGCTGTTCTCCAACCTGATCATCGGCCGCGTCGAGGTGTGGTCGCGGCGCGGCATGCCTTCGGTCAAGGAGGCGCGCTGATGGCCAACGAAGCCGTCGTCGTCAACGCCGTCGCGCGCGCCTCGCTGTGGCTGCAGCCGCATCGCATTGTGCTGATCCTGATCGCGCTGGGGCTGGTCCTCGGCGCCGCCTTCTTCATGCGCTGGGACTGGCTGCCGCAATATTGGGAAATGGGTCTCATGGGCATCTGGCGGGCGCTGTGGATCCTGGCCGTCACCTGCTCGCTGGGCTTCCTGCTCGCGGTGCCGCTCGGGCTGGCGCAGGCCGGTGGCCCGTTCTGGTTCGCCATGCCGGCCAAGGTCTTCTGCACCATCATCCGGGGGACGCCGCTGCTCCTGCAGCTCTGGCTGCTCTATTACGGCTTGGGTTCGCTGTTTCCGCAATATCCATGGATCCGCGACTCCTGGATGTGGCCATATCTCAGGCAGGCCTGGCCCTATGGCGTGCTGGCGCTGACCCTGTCCTTCGCCGGCTACGAGGGCGAGGTGATGCGCGGCGCCTTCGCCGGCGTGCCGAAGGGGCAACTGGAAGCGGCACGCGCTTTCGGCATGAGCCGCTGGAAGATCTTCCGCCGCATCTGGCTGCCGCAGGCCTTCTACCGGGCGCTACCGACGCTGACCGGCGAAACGGTGCTGCAGCTGAAGTCGACGCCGCTGGTGGCAACGATCAGCGTCATCGACATCTTCGCCGTATCGTCAAAGGTACGGCAGGACACCTACCTCACCTACGAACCCTTGCTGCTGCTGGCGTTGATCTATATGGCCATCACCGGCATCCTCGTCTTCGCCTTCAGCCGAATCGAGGCGCGGATCCCGGTCAAGATCGGTTAGAAGTGAGTAGCGAATAGCGAGTAGCGAATAGGACACGAGGCGGCCAACAGCCCACCATTCCCATTCGCTATTCCCTACTCGCTACTCGCTGCTCACTAGGAACCCATCACCATGCAACTCAGTCTCGATCAGGCAACAGGGCTGTGCCGGATGGCGGCGCTTGGCGCCGGCGCCAACGAGGAAAACGCACAGTCGCTCGCCGCTTCCATCGTCGCGGCCGAGGCGGAAGGGCTCACCAGCGTCGGGCTGACGCATTTCATCGACTATCTGGAGGCGATCGAAGCCGGCCGCATCGACGGCAATGCCGATCCGGTCATCACCAGGCCGGCGCTCGCCGTCTATCTGTCCGACGCGCGCGGCGGCCTCGCCCATACCGGCTTCGACCGCACGATCGAGGATCTCGCCAAGGCGGCAAAACTCTTTGGCGTCGCCATCTTCTCGCAGAGGAACGCCTATACTTGCGGCGCGCTCGGCTATTTCACCGGGCGGCTGGCGGCGCAGGGGCTGGTGTCCTTCGCCGCCACCAACGGGCCGGCGGTGCTGGCCGGCTCCGGCTCGGTCAAGCCGGTCTACTGCACCAATCCGATGTCGTTTGCCGCGCCCGCCGCCGACGGGTCGCCGCTGGTCATCGACCAGTCGTCCAGCGCCACCGCCTTCGTCAACATCCGCAGGGCGGCCGAGGACGGCAGGAAAATTCCCGAGGGCTGGGCGCTGGACGCCAGCGGCAATCCGACCACCGACCCGGCGGCTGCCATGAAAGGCGCCATGCTCGCCTTTGGCGGCCAGCGCGGCGCCAACATCGCGCTGATGGTCGAGGTGCTGGCGGCGGGCCTTTCCGGTGCCAACTGGTCGCTTGACGCGCCCTGGTTCACCGGCGGCCCGGACAGCCCGGGAACCGGGCTTTTCGTGCTCGCCGTCGAGCCCAAGCTGCTCGACCCCGATTTCGGGCAGCGCATGCGTGACCAGCTCGACCGCCTGCGCCGCCGCTATGGCGTGCATGTGCCGGGACGTGCTCGGGCCGAGGCGGCGGAGAAGGCCGTGGCGCGCGGCATCACCGCGCCCAAGGCGGTGATCCAGCGCATCTCCGAATTCGCCGAGCGCTATTCCTCCCGCTGACTTCGCGGCCCGAGCCCCGCGGTCTACCTGAGCCCGGCATTTAGGCGCGGCTTTTCGCACCCGACTGAACCTTTTTGCTCGTCGCGGCGACCCATCTCCAGCATCTCACACCGCGAGCCGCAGGGGTGGCTTTGTCGCGGCTTGCGGTTGGCGGCGCCGTGCCGGGCGTTCAGGGCTGGGGCGGGCGTGCTTGTTCACGCCGAACTTGATGCCGTCTCAGGTCAGGCCGTCTCGTCAGACCCTGTTTCGGTGCGCGCGACGCCCGGAAAACCCCGCTTCGGCGGGGTTTTCTGCGTTTCACGCCTGACGCGATAAAACATTCTTCTTTTGGTCAACTTTTGTTTATTTGACTGCATTCCCGCAATCGGGCGTTTGCGGGATCGTCGCAACAAAGGAGACCTTGATGTCCGCGAGTACCGATATGTCGAGCAAGAGACTTTTCATCCCGGCCCTCGGTGGCTTCTACGCGGCCTTGAACAACACGGCTGAAACCGTCCTGCGCGCAGTAGCGGGCATCTTCCTCGCCATCCACGGCTCGCAGAAGATTACGGACCCGTTCGGCGCCACCGAGATGGTCGAAGGGCTCGGCTTCTATCCGGGCGCCTTCTGGTCGCCGCTGCTTGCCTGCACCGAATTCTTCGGCGGCATCCTGATCGCCATCGGCCTGTTGACCCGTCCGGCCGCGTTTGCCGGCCTCATCGTGCTCCTGGTCACGGTGTGGTTCCACTGGATGAGCATGGGTCAGGGTTTCTCCGGCGCGGAAAAGTCACTCATCTGGGCGGCGATCCTGCTCTTCTTCGTCATCCGCGGCGGCAACAGCCAATCGGTCGACGCCCGGATCGGCAGGGCGTTCTGACGAGGGCAGAAACAAGCCTCGTGATTGGTTCCGCATGCCCTTTGCCTTTGGCGCGAAACCGACTATGAAACGGCTTCAGCCAAGAGCCAGTGCCACTTGGAAAGCGCGCCGGAGCCAGCCATGACCGAAATCCTGCAGATCCCAAAGCTCGTCGTCGTCTTCGGCGGCTCCGGCTTTGTCGGCCGTCATGTCGTGCGGGCGCTGGCCAAGCGCGGCTACCGCATCCGGGTCGCCTGCCGCCGCCCCGATCTTGCCGGCCATCTGCAGCCGCTCGGCAATGTCGGCCAGATCCAGCCGGTACAGGCCAATGTGCGCGTGCGCTGGTCGATCGACCGCGCCGTGCAGGAAGCCGACCATGTCGTCAACCTGGTCGCCATACTGCATGAGAGCGGGCGGCAGAAGTTCGGCGCCGTGCACGACTTCGGCGCCCGCGCCGTGGCCGAGGCTGCGCGCTCGGTCGGCGCCGGCCTCACCCACATCTCGGCGCTGGGCGCCGATCTCAATTCGCAGTCGGTCTACGCGCGCACCAAGGCGCTCGGCGAGAAGGCCGTGCTGGAGACGATCAGCGACGCCGTGATCTTCCGGCCCTCGATCAATTTCGGCCCGGACGACGGCTTCTTCAACCGCTTCGCCAACATGGCGCGCCTTTCGCCGGTGCTGCCACTGCTCGGCGGCGGCCAGACCAAGTTCCAGCCGGTCTATGTCGGCGACGTCGCCGAAGCCATCGCGCGCTCGGTCGACGGCAAGGTCGAAGGCGGCCGCATCTACGAGCTCGGCGGGCCGCAGGTGCTCACCTTCAAGGAATGCATGGAAGAACTGCTCACCGTGATCGACCGCAAGCGGATCCTGGTGCCGGTGCCGTGGTGGGTGGCGAACCTGCAAGCCTCGATCCTCGGCCTGCTGCCCAACCCGCTGCTGACCAAGGACCAGGTGCTGCAGCTGCGCGCGCACAACATTGTGTCCGACCAGGCCGCCCGGGAAAGCCGGACGCTTGCCGGCCTTGGCCTGCAGCCGCAGTCGATCGGAACCATATTGCCGAGCTATCTCTGGCGCTTCCGCGCCGCCGGCCAGTTCCAGCGCAAACCCGCGGCCTGACCGCGAAACCAGCCAAGCGGCTATGAACCGCGTACGGTGACCTGCATCGGCAGGCCGCCTTGCGGCTGCGTCGTCAGCTTCTGCACCGGCCATGGGTGGGTTTCGGGCGTGCTGTCGAAGCGGAAGCGCGACAACAGGATGGCAAGCGCGATGATCGCCTCCTGCATGGCGAAGCTGGCGCCGATGCAGACGCGCGGGCCGGCGCCGAAGGGTAGATACTGGAAGCGGTCGATGCGGTCGCGGTTTCCCGGATGGAAGCGTTCCGGCATGAAGGCATCCGGCCTGTCCCACAGCTTGCGGTGGCGGTGGACGACCCAGGGCATCACCAGTACGGCGGCATATTTCGGTATATGCAGGTCGTTCCAGGTTTCCGGCTCGATCGGCTCGCGGTTGATCGACGGCGCCGGCGGATAGAGCCTGAGCGCCTCCTCGAAGGCAGCGCGGGTGAGCGGCATGGCGTCCAGCCATTTTGTTGGATCGGGCTCCCGCGACAGCACGTCGTCGATCTCGCGCTCAATCTTGTCGCGCTCCCATGGCGCCTCGGCCAGGCAATAGAGCGTCCAGCCGAGCGCGCGGGCCGTCGTCTCGTGGCCGGCGCCGATGAAGGTGATGATGTTGTCCTCGACTTCCGAGCGCGTCAACCCGTCCGGCCCTTCGGCCTTGAGCAGAAGTGTGAGGAAGTCCTGCGGCACATGATCGGGGTCCCGCTTCAATCGCTCCTCGCGCATCTTCACCGTGCCGGCGACGATGTCGCGGAAATAGGCCATGGTCTTGCGGCCGCGGATGCGGGTGAGCCGCGGCAGCCATAGCGGAGCGCGCAGGAGGTCGAGCGGATCGACCCGGCCCATGGTCTCGAACAGGCGGTCGATCTCCTTGGCGAAGCCGCCGGGTTCGCCGGCGATCTCGCCGGAAAACAGCGTCTCGGCAAGGATGTCGAAGGTGAGCAGCGTCATGTCGTGCGCGATGTCGGTGGTGCCGCCCGCCTCGTAGCGGGCGACGAACTCCAGCGTGCGCTTCAGCATCGGCTGGGCGAAACCGAAGATGTGGCGCGGCGTGAACACCGGCGCCATCGCCTTGCGCGAGCGCTTCCACACCTCGCCTTCGGCGGTGAGCAGGCCGTCGCGCAGGATCGGG
Source organism: Mesorhizobium sp. M4B.F.Ca.ET.058.02.1.1 (assembly GCF_003952505.1). Taxonomy (NCBI): domain Bacteria; kingdom Pseudomonadati; phylum Pseudomonadota; class Alphaproteobacteria; order Hyphomicrobiales; family Phyllobacteriaceae; genus Mesorhizobium; species Mesorhizobium sp. M4B.F.Ca.ET.058.02.1.1. The sequence continues at coordinate 3,630,678 of NZ_CP034450.1, forward strand.
CGCAGGATCATCTGGCGCACCGTCGCCATCTTGTAATTCCTGGCATTGTCGACCAGCACATGGCGGATGAGGCCGGGATCGTTGGCGATGACCAGCGGCCCGCCGATGCCGTTCACCGAGATCCATGGCTGGTTGTAGGTCGGCTCGCCCCACAGTTCGAGCGGATTGCGATAGACGATGCGCATCATCTCCAGCGTCGACGGCGGCGAGGTACGCGGCTTCGGCGCCGGCGGCACGAAGGGGGCGGGCTGGGTGTCCATGGCTTGCTCCGCTTGTCCCTTCGAATGTAGTGGTTGCCTGGGCCGGCGTCCATGCAGCCGAAGGGCCGGACCCTGACCGCCCTCCCTTCGGCAATGTCCGCTCCCGGGAATCTGACGGTCCGCTCGCCGCGGCTTCTTGCCGCCTGCCGCCGCATGCCTTAGGGGCAGTCACCGACAGATACCCAGCGCAGGAGCCCCGCCTTGAAACACCGGCTGAACATCATCATCGGCAGCACGCGACCCGGCCGCGCCGGCCCGATCTTCGCTGAATGGCTGGACGGCTTCGCGCGCGAGCACGGGAAATTCGAACCCGTGCTGACCGACATCGCTGCGTTCGAGCTGCCGATGCTGGACGAGCCGCATCATCCGAGACTCGCCAGATACGAGAAGGAGCACACGAAGGCATGGTCGAAGGCGATCGACGCCGCCGACGCTTTCGTCTTCGTAGCGCCGGAGTACAATTATTTCGTGGCTCCCGCGATCGTCAACGCGATCGACTATCTGCTCAAGGAGTGGCGCTACAAGCCGGCCGCCATCTTCAGCTATGGCGGCGTCTCCGGTGGCCTGCGCGCGGCGCAAGCGGTCAAGCCGCTTCTGACCGCGGTCGGAGTGATGCCGATCCCGGAGGGTGTGGCGCTGGCGGCCTACAAGACGCTGCTCGACAAGAACAGCGCTTTCCAGCCCGGCGAGCCGGTCCTCAACGGCGCCAGGACCATGTTGGACGAATTGTTCCGCTGGAGCGAGGCGCTGAGGCCGCTGCGAGCCGGCTAGGCCGGTCGGTATACGCTCCGGGCTTGTTCGCGCCATAAAGAGATGAAATGCTCCCGCAAATGACCGGGCCGGGGCGGTTTGGACTTTGCGTCTTCTTCTTGCGCTATTGCTGATCCTTTGGACAAGCGCCGCCGCCCTGGCGGAGCGGCGCGTGGCGCTGGTCATTGCCGACAACGACTACCGACTGATCCGGCCGCTTGCGAACCCCGTCAATGACGGCGAGGCGATGGAAGCGTCGCTGAAGAAGCTCGGCTTCGAGGTCGTGCTCGAGACCAACCGGGACCTGCGCCGCACGCGCCGCGCGCTCGACGATTTCCGTGAGGACGCCAAGGGCGCCGACGTGGCGCTGGTCTATTTCTCCGGCCATGGCGTCGAGATTTCCGGCGATAACCGGCTGCTGCCCGTCGATGCCGACGCCTCCTCGCTCGCCGCGCTGGACAAGACCAGCCTGCCGCTGGAAGAGGTGCGCGAAGCGGTCGCCGCCACGGCCAAGGTCGGCCTGATCGTGCTCGACGCCTGCCGCAGCGATCCCTTCGCCGGCGCGAGCGGCGAGGGCCGCGGCGCGACGTCGCTGGCCAAGGATGCCGCCGACAAGATCAGGCCGGGTCTCGGCCGCGTCGGGCGGGCGGAGAACATCCTGTTCGCCTTTGCCGCGGCGCCCGGCGAGACGGCCGCTGACGGATCCGGCCAGAACTCGCCCTTCACCGCGGCGCTGACCAAGTACCTCGGCACCGACGGACTCGAAATCCGCTCGGTGCTGACGCTGGTGCAGCAGGAGGTCTACGATCTCAGTCGCGGCAAACAGCTCCCCTATGTCGAAAGCGGCCTGCCGCAGTTGTTCTTCGCCGCCACGACCAAGGAACAGCTGCCGGAACGTGAGCGGCTGCTGCTGGCCATGGCCGACGTGACGCCGGAAATGCGCGGCGAGGTCGAGCAGATCGCCAGCGACGCCGACATGCCGCTGGCGCCGCTCTACGGCGCGCTGATCAGCACCGACACCAGCCATCTTTCGGGCGAGAGCCTGAACGCCAGGCTGCGCGAGGCGGCGGATGCCTTCGTCAAGGTGCGCGGCGAGATGAAGACGCTGGCCTCGGACGACCCGCAGGTGACGGCGCTGCGCCGGCAGGCCGAGGAGCAGCTCTCGCTCGGCGCCTTCGACGCGGCGCGTGAAAAACTCGCGGCGGCGGCCGAGATCGACAGCACCTCGCGCAAGGCGCTAAAAGCCAATTTCGTCAGCCGCACACTGTCGGAAGCCGCAACACGCTATCTGTCGGCGGGCGCGGCGCGCGCCGACCTCGACTACGCCGCGGCGATCAGGGACTACGAGGAGGTGCTGTCGCTCTATGGCGAGGCCGGGCAGTCGGCGCTCAAGCTCGACGATGCCGACCGCCAGATCCGCACGCTGGACGAGCTCGGCAAGCTCTACATCACGGTCGGCAACACCGCCGCCGCCGGCCGCGCCTACGAGGCGCTGCTGGCCAATCTCGAGCAGCGCGTGCGGCAGGAGACCGACCCCAGCGTGCGGCGCGACCTCGCCGTCAGCCACACCAAGCTCGGCAATATCAGGATGACGCAAGGCGACCTGCCGGCGGCCCTGGACAATTACCAGACGGCGCGGACGATGCTTTCCGAGCTGACCGCGGCCGATCCCGGCCGGCTGGAATGGTTCGGCGACCTTGCCATGAACGACGACAAGATCGGCAATGTGCTGATGACGCAAGGCAACCTGGCCGGCGCCGCGCAGGCCTACCAGGAAAGCCTGTCGATCAAGAAGGAGCTCGCCGGCCATGGGCCAGAGCGCGACGACCTGCAGCGCGAGCTGACCATTTCCTATGACGAGATCGCCGGCCTTGCCCGTGCCGCCGGCCGGCTGGACGATGCGCAGGCCGCCTATGAGGAAAGCCTGAGGATCCGGCTGGCGCTGGCCGCGAAGCAGCCCGACAATGCCGAGCGGCAGCGCGACGTCTCGGTCAGCCATGACACGATCGGCGATCTCAAGCGCGAGCGCGACGATCCCGCCGGCGCGCTCGCTGCCTACCGGGACAGCCTGGACATCGTCGAAAGGCTGGCAAGCCGCGACCCGGACAACACCGAGCTGCAGCGCGATCTGTCGGTCGGCAACACCAAGGTCGGCAACGCGCTGAACGACCAGGAGAACTGGCCGGCCGCCCTTTCGGCCTACCGACAAGCGTTGTCTCAGGCCCAGGCGCTGGCCGACAGCGATCCGGACAACACGGACTGGCAGCGTGACCTCTCGGTCAGCCTGGAGAAAGTCGCGGGCGTGCTCGCCATCCAGGGCGATCGCAAGGGCGCGCTCAAGCTCTATCTCGACAGTTTCACCATCGTCGACAGGCTGGCCAGGCTCGATCCGGCCAATTCCGACTGGCAGCGCGACCTGTCGATAACACTGTCCGAGATCGGCATGCTGAAGGCCAAGCAGCGCGACATCAAGGGCGCGCGGAAGGCCTTCGAGGACAGCCTGGACATCCGCCAGGAGCTTGCCCAGTCCGACCCCGAAAACGCCACCTGGCAGCGCGACCTGGTGGTCGCGATGATCGATTATTCTCAGGTCGCGAGGAACCCGAGGGCCGTGCTTTCCGAGGCGCTCGAGCGGACGCTGGAGCTCGACCGCAGCGGCCGGCTGGCGCCGCGATACAAGTTCATGATCAAGTTTCTTCAGGATCGGCTGGCCAGGACAAAATAGCCTGCGGCGCGGCCGCTTCCGGACAGCCGGCTTTCCCGCCTGGAAATGCCGGCAAACCTTGGAAAAACCGGCATTTGCGCCTATATCTAGGACATCAAAACGGCGCGATTCGGAGCCAGTTTCCAGCGCTGGACCAGCAGCCATCAATCAGACAGGTTTTCATGAGCGATCAGACTGAAAGCGCCAATGGCGCGGAAGCCGAGTACGGCGCCGATTCCATCAAGGTTTTGAAGGGGTTGGATGCCGTGCGCAAGCGGCCGGGCATGTATATTGGCGACACCGACGACGGCTCGGGCCTGCATCACATGGTCTATGAGGTGGTCGACAACGCCATCGACGAGGCGCTGGCCGGCCATGCCGACCTGGTCTCGGTGACGCTCAACCCTGACGGTTCGGTCACGGTCATCGACAATGGCCGCGGCATTCCGACCGACATCCACCCCAGCGAAGGCGTCTCGGCGGCCGAAGTGATCATGACGCAGCTGCATGCCGGCGGCAAATTCGATCAGAACTCCTACAAGGTGTCGGGCGGCCTGCACGGCGTCGGCGTCTCGGTGGTCAACGCGCTCTCGGCTTGGCTCAAGCTCAAGATCCGCCGCAATGGCGAGATCTTCGAAATGGGCTTCACGCACGGCAATGCCGACGCGCCGCTCAAGGTCACCGGCGGCTACGAGCAGGACAAGCGCCCCGGCACCTATGAGGGCCGCAGTGGCAGCGAGATCACCTTCTTCCCGTCGGCCGAGACCTTCACCATGGTCGAGTTCGACTATGGAACGTTGGAGCACCGGCTGCGCGAACTCGCCTTCCTCAATTCCGGTGTACGCATCGTGCTGACCGACGCCCGCCATGCCGACCTGGTCCGTCACGAGTTGCACTATGACGGGGGCCTGGAAGAGTTCGTCAAATATCTCGACCGGGTCAAGAAGCCGCTGATTCAGACGCCGATCGCGATCCGGGCCGAGCGCGACGGCATCACCGTCGAGGTGGCGATGTGGTGGAACGACAGCTACCACGAGAATGTGCTGGCCTTCACCAACAACATCCCGCAGCGCGACGGCGGTACGCATCTGGCCGGCTTCCGCGCCGCGCTGACCCGGCAGATCACCGGCTATGGCGATGCTTCCGGCCAGACCAAGAAGGAAAAGGTGTCACTGACCGGCGACGACTGCCGCGAGGGTCTGACGGCAGTGCTGTCGGTCAAGGTCCCGGATCCGAAATTCTCCTCGCAGACCAAGGACAAGCTGGTCTCCTCCGAGGTCCGCCCGGTGGTGGAAAGCCTCGTCAACGAGGCGCTCGGCACCTGGCTGGAAGAGCATCCGACCGAAGGCAGAGTGGTGGTCGAGAAGGTGATCCAGGCGGCGGCGGCCCGCGAGGCGGCGCGCAAGGCGCGCGACATCACCCGCAAGAGCACGCTCGGCGTCACCTCGCTGCCCGGCAAGCTCGCCGACTGCCAGGAGCGCGATCCGGCGAAGTCCGAAATCTTCATCGTCGAGGGAGACTCAGCCGGCGGCTCGGCCAAGGGCGGCCGTTCGCGCCAGAACCAGGCCATCCTGCCGCTGCGCGGCAAGATCCTCAACGTCGAGCGCGCTCGTTTCGACCGCATGCTGAGCTCCGACATGATCGGCACCCTGATCACCGCGCTCGGCACCTCCATCGGCAAGGACGAGTTCAACGCAGACAAGCTGCGCTACCACAAGATCATCCTGATGACCGACGCCGACGTCGACGGCGCGCACATCCGCACGCTGCTGCTCACCTTCTTCTTCCGTCAGATGCCGGAGCTGATCGAGCGCGGCCATCTCTACATCGCCCAGCCGCCGCTCTACAAAGTGACGCGGGGAAAAAGCTCGCAATACCTCAAGGACGAAAGCGCCTATGAGGAATATCTGATCGATTCCGGGCTGGAGGAAGCGTCGCTGACGTTGGGCTCCGGCGAGGTGCGGACCGGCCAGGACCTGCACAGCGCCATCGACGACGCGCTGGCTGTGCGCCAGCTGATCAACGGGTTGCACACGCGCTACAACCGCAGCGTCGTCGAACAGGCGGCGATCGCCGGCGCTCTCAACGCCGATGTCCTTGCCGATCTCGGCCGCGCCAACGCCATGGCCGAGCGCGTCGCCAAGCGCCTCGACCTGATCGCCGAGGATACCGAGCGTGGCTGGACCGGCCGCCTGTCGACCTCCAATGACGGCGTCGGCGGCTATGTGTTCGAGCGCACGGTGCGCGGCGTGAAGGAGTTCGTGCAGCTCGACGCCGGGCTGATCAATTCGGCCGATGCGCGCCAGCTCGACCGCTATGCCTCGCGCCTGGCCGAAATCTACAGCGAGCCGCCCGTGCTGCGCCGCAAGGAGGTCTCCGAGACCATTGCGGGACCGCTGGCGCTGCTCAACGCGGTGTTCGCGACCGGCCGCAAGGGCCTGACCATGCAGCGCTACAAGGGCCTTGGCGAGATGAACGCCGAGCAGCTTTGGGAAACCACGCTGGACCCGAACGTGCGCTCGCTACTGCAAGTCAAGGTCACCGACGCCACCGACGCCGACTCGCTGTTCTCGCGGCTGATGGGCGATGAGGTGGAGCCGCGGCGTGAGTTCATCCAGGACAATGCGCTGTCGGTCGCCAATCTGGACATCTGAAGCCGGCTTATGACAGCGCCTCGGTGGAGCAAGTTGCTCGCCGAGGTGCCGAGCAACTAACGGGTCGACTTCTCGATCGCGCTCAAAGCGGATAGCCCGGCCGGTTTGCCAGCCCTATCCTGCATCGACGCCGAACATCTCCCTGGCCTGCTCGGCCGTATAGTAGCCGAGCCTGACATCCTCGGCGACCAGCTTCGGGTCACGCTCGCCCGGATCGCCATAGCCGCCGCCGCCCGGGGTGCCGACGCGCACGCGGTCGCCGGCCTTGAGGGAAATGTCCTGCTCCTTGGACAGATGCGGCGGCACATGCGCCTCGCCGCCGCGGAACACCGTCACCGTATTGGGCGCGCCATCCTTGCCGCCGAGCGCGCCTTGCGGGCCGAAGCGGCCATGGTCCATGACGAAGGAGGCGCGGGCATCGCCGCGCAGGATCTCGACCTCGTAGGCCAGACCGAAGCCGCCGCGCTGCTTGCCGGCGCCGCCCGAACCTTCGCGCAGCGCATAGTGGCGGTAAAGCACCGGAAAAGCCTGCTCCATGATCTCGACCGGCGGCGACTTGGAGATGCCGATGGTCGAGCAGCCATTGGTCAGGCCATCATGGCCGGCATTACCGCCATAGCCGCCGCCGGAGATCTGGTACATGACATAGTCGCGGCCGCGCGCCGGATCGTTGCCGCCGAGCGCGAAATTGCCGCTGGAGCCGGCCGGGGCGGCCGTCACCTTGTCCGGCAGCGCCTGGACCATGGCCGCAAAGACGGCCTCTGCGATGCGCTGCGAGACCTCCGCCGCGCAGCCCGAGACCGGACGCGGATAGCGGGCGTCGAGGAAGGTCCCTTCCGGCCGCTTGACGTCAAGCGGCTCGAAGGCGCCGGCGCTGATCGGCACATCCGGGAAGATATGCCGCATGGCGAGATAGACCGACGACAGCGTCGTCGCCAGCACACTGTTCATCGGCCCGGCGCAGGGTTTCGAGGAGCCGGCGAAGTCGAAGGTGAGCGTGTCGCCCTTTTTCTCGACGGCGAGCGCAATCGTCAGCGGCTCGTTCACCACGCCGTCGGAATCGACGAAGGCCTTGGAGCGGTAGACGCCGTCCGGAATGGCGGCGATGTTGGCGCGCATCTGGTCGGCGGCGCGGCGGCGCAGCTCGGCGATCGCCTCGATAACCGTTTCATTACCGTAACGATCCAGGATTCCGTTGAGCCTGTCCTGTCCGATCAGCAGTGCCGCGGCCTGGGCGCGGATGTCGCCGATGCGCTGGTCGGCGACGCGGATGTTGGAGCAGATGATGGCGTAAATCTCCGGATCGAGCACGCCCTTCTTGAACAGTTTCACAGGCGGCAGCCGCAACCCCTCCTGCTCGACGGCGGTGGCCGAAGCGGAAAAGCCGCCCGGCACCGAACCGCCAATGTCCGGCCAGTGGCCGGTGTTGGAGAGCCAGCAAAAGATCTTTTCGCCGCGGTAGACCGGCATGACGAAGCGCACATCCATCAGATGGGTGCCGCCGAGATAGGGATCGTTGACGATGTAGATGTCGCCCGGCTCGGGCGCCAGGCAGCGGCCATCGGCGATCATCTCGATCACGGTTTTCGTCGAATACTGCATGACGCCGACGAACACCGGCAGGCCCTGGCTGCCCTGCGCGATCAGCGAACCGTCAACCGCCGAATAGATGCCGTCGGAGCGGTCATTGGCCTCGGCGATGACGGGCGAGAACGCCGCGCGGGAAAACGTCAGATCCATCTCGTCGCAAACCTGCTGCAGTGCCGCCTGCAGGACCGAAAGCGTGATGGTGTCGAGCGTGCTCATCTCAGGCCTCGCCGATGTCGATGATGATGTTGCCGTCGGCATCCGCGCGTGCCGTGTCGCCGGGCTCGAGCACGGTGGTGGCGTCCATCTGTTCGAGGATCGCCGGTCCTTCGATGACGGCATCGAGCGGCAGTTTTTCGCGGGCATAGACAGGCGTGTCGTGCCAGGTGCCGTGATACCAGACCGGCCTGGTCTCGCGCCGGGCTTCCTCTAGCGTCGCCGCGCGCCCAGCCGGGTCGATCAGCCGCGAGAGATCGATCGCCGGGCGCACACCGGTGACCGAGGTGTTGAGGTTGACGAGGTTGGCGCGGATCTCCGGCAACTCGACCTTGAAGCGGGCGAAATAGGCCTTTTCGAACAGAAGCTGCAGCGTCGCGCGGGTCACGGTAGACAATGGCAGCGGCACGTTGATGATGTGCGTCTGGCCGACGAACTGCATGTCGGCGGAGTGTGTGACGCCGATCATGTCCGGCTTCACCGCTTCCTTGGCAATCAGCTCCTCGCCTTCGCTCCGGTGCCGTTCCAACACCTCGTGAAGCAAGGCTTCATCGAGCAGCGCCACCGGCTGGTTGATCGTGTTGACGAAGTCATGCCGGAGATCGGCGACGACGCAGCCGAGCGCGTTGGTGATGCCTGGCCGCGCCGGGACCAGCACCTTTGGCAGCCCAAGCTCACGGGCGAGTGCCGTCGCGTGCAGAGGCCCGGCGCCGCCGAAGGCGAATAGCGCGAAATCGCGCGGGTCGTGGCCGCGCGCCACCGAGACCATGCGGATGGCGCCGGCCATCTTGATGTTGCCGAGCCTCAGGATTGCGCCTGCCGCCTCGACGCCCGAGAGGCCGGTGCGCTTGCCGATCCTGTCTTCGAATATGCCGGTGACGCGCTCGACGGTGACCGGATTGTCGACGGCGAGCAGTTTCTTCGGCGCCAGCCGCCCCAGCACAAGATTGGCGTCGGTGATGGTCGGCTCGGTGCCGCCGCGCCCGTAGCAGATCGGGCCCGGATTGGCGCCGGCGCTTTCCGGGCCGATCTGGATCAGGCCGGCCGCGTCGACACGCGCGATCGAGCCGCCGCCGGCGCCGACCGTATGCACCGCCACCATCGGCACATGGATCGGCATCGCATATTCTATCTCGATCTCGTTCGACACCGCGGGCTCGGCATTGCGAATCAGCGCCACGTCGGTCGAGGTGCCTCCCATGTCGTAGGTGACGAGGTTCTCGAAGCCGGCGCGCTTGCCCGTATAGGCGGCCGCGATGACGCCCGAGGCCGGGCCGGACATCACCGTCTTTGCCGATTCCCGGGTGACGAAGCGGGCCGAGATCATGCCGCCATTGCCGTTCATGATCAGGAAGTCGCGGGCATAGCCCTTCGCGGCGAGTTCCTTGCGAAGCCGCTCGACATAGCGCTCCAGGATCGGCTGCACCGAGGCGTTGACCGAAGCGGTCACGCCACGCTCGAATTCGCGCGCTTCCGACAGCAGCGCATGGCCGGTTGTGATGTAGCCGTTCGGCCAGATCCCCCTTGCGATCTCGGCCGCGCGCTGCTCATGCGCAGGATTGGCGTAGGAGTGCAGGAAGTGGATGACGAGTGACTCGCAGCCGGCGTCCAGCAGCCTCTGCACCGCATCACGCATGCCTGCCTCGTCGAGCGGGACGCGAACCGCCCCTGATGCCTCGACGCGCTCCGCGACTTCGAGCCTGAGATCGCGCGGAATGACCGGCACAAATGTCCCCGTCATGCCGTAGGGCTGCGGCCTCGTGCGCCGGCCAAGCTCGATGACGTCGCGAAAGCCGAGCGTGGTGATCATGCCGGTCCTGGCCAGCCGGCGTTCTAGCACCGCGTTGGTGGTGGTGGTCGTGCCATGCACGATGAGGTCGATGCCGTCGACAGCAAAGCCTGTCGCGCCGAGCGCCGAAACGACGCCGAAAGCCTGGTTCTCGACTGTAGTCGGGGTCTTGGCGATATGCACCTTGCCGGCATCCTTGCCGTCGATCAGGATGAGATCGGTGAAGGTGCCGCCGACATCGATGCCGGCGACGACGCTGCCCAGGGAATCCCGCGGTTGCGCCGAAAAATTCTCTTTCATTGTCGAAACCCGAAATGCGCGGACTACGGATATGCCTCGGTTTGGAAAGGCGTTTTACGCTACCATCTTGACGCAAATATCATTTGTATACTAATAAATTCCGGACACAAGAGCTTACCGCTTGGCAGTGTGCGAGGAGCACGCCGGAACCTGACCGTTCGGGCGCGCAGGAGAAGGTTTGGCGCCAGCGCCATAAGCCTGGGCCAGAAGGTTGGGTTTGATGAACACGACACCCGCGTTGAACGCCGCCGGCGCCAAGCCGCTGCAGTTCCCGATTCCGGCCAATGTCTATGCCGAAACCGTCGTATCGGTGAAGCATTACACCGACCGTCTGTTCTCGTTCCGCATCACCCGGCCGCAGTCGCTGCGCTTTCGCTCCGGCGAGTTCGTCATGATCGGCCTGCCCAATGCCGAGAAGCCGATCTTCCGCGCCTATTCGGTCGCCAGCCCGTCCTGGGACGACGAGCTGGAATTCTTCTCGATCAAGGTGCCGGATGGTCCGCTGACCTCCGAGTTGCAAAAGATCCAGGTCGGCGACACCGTCATCATGCGCCAGAAGTCAACCGGCACGCTGGTGCTCGACGCGCTGACGCCCGCCAAGCGCGTGTTCATGATCTCGACCGGCACCGGCATCGCGCCCTTTGCCAGCCTGCTGCGCGATCCCGACACCTATGAGAAGTTCGACCAGGTCATCCTGACCCATACCTGCCGCGACAATGCCGAGCTCACCTATGGCCAGGAACTGGTGGCGGCACTCGAGAGCGATCCGCTGATCGGCGAGCTGACCGGCGGCCGCGTCACCCTCTACAATTCCACCACGCGCGAAGAGTCGGCGCGCATGGGCCGCATCACCGCGCTGATCGGCTCGGGCAAGTTCTACACCGACCTCGGCATCGACAAGCTCAATCCCGAGACCGACCGCATCATGATCTGCGGCTCGATGCACATGCTGAAGGACGTCAAGGAACTGGCCGAAAGCCTCGGCTTCCAGGAAGGTTCGCTCAGCCATCCCGCCAGCTTCGTCGTCGAGCGCGCCTTCGTCGGCTGAGCCGTAGCCGGGAGGCTTCAGCTCCCGCTCAAATCCGTTTTGACCATGCGGTCAAAAATCAGCTGATTTCGCGGCCTTTTTCCGCTATGAGCCTTTTGAGGACTCGTGGAGCACTGCTTCACGGGCTATCTTCGTGCGTGTCGCCCAAAGCTGTCGAGTGGTCTTGGGGAACGACGCGCACGAAGCATTAAGCGCAAGCCGCTGAATGGAAGGGCAGGAGATGAGCAGCACAATCCGCGACGCCGACCTCGGCGCGTCCAAGGTCACCTCGCTGCCGGCGCGCGCCGCCGCCAACACGCCCGTGCCGCAAGGCCATATTGCGCGCAATCCCGGCATGCGGCTCGATCTCGGCTTCCTGGAATCGGTGCGCAGCGTCAACCGTTCGGCGCTGGAGCGCCGCGTCGCGACGCTGACCAAGCGACGCTCGATCAAGGCCGACAACCAGGCGGCCTGGCTGCTGCGCGCCGTCGCCTGCATGGACCTGACGACGCTGAACTCCAATGACACCGACGAGCGGGTGCGCCGGCTCTGCGCCAAGGCGATCAACCCGTTCCGCCGCGATATCGTCGAGGGGCTGGGCATAGAAGGCGAAACCATCCGGCCGGCCGCGGTCTGCGTCTACCATCCCTTCGTCGCCACGGCCGTCGATGCGGTGCGCGGCACCGGCATCCATGTCGCTGCCGTGTCCACCGCCTTTCCGCACGGCCTGGCGCCATTGTCGACGCGCCTGCAGGAGATCGAGGCCTCGGTCCGCGACGGCGCCGACGAGATCGACGTCGTCATCCCGCGCGGCCTGGTCTATGGCGCAAAATGGCAGGAGCTGTTCAACGAGATCGTCGCCATGCGCGAGGCCTGCGGCGACGCGCATCTCAAGGTCATCCTTGGCACCGGCGACCTCGCCACGCTGCGCAACGTCATGCTGGCCTCGATGGTGGCGATGATGGCGGGCGCCGACTTCATCAAGACCTCGACCGGCAAGGAGAGCGTCAACGCCACGCTTCCCGTCGGCCTCGCCATGGTGCGCGCCATCCGCGCCTATTTCGAGGAGACCGGCTACCTCATCGGCTTCAAGCCGGCCGGCGGCATTTCCACCGCCAAGGTCTCGCTCGACTGGCTGGTGCTGATGAAGGAAGAGCTTGGGCGACCGTGGCTGGAGCCGGAGCTGTTCCGCTTCGGTGCGTCCAGCCTACTCACCGACATCGAGCGTCAGCTCGAGCATCATTTGACCGGGCACTATTCGGCCAACCATCGCCACGCGATGGCCTAGCCCGCGAAGTCGCCCGCCAAGAACCAAAAACCTTCTGCGGTAGGAGCGCCCCATGAACATTCTCGAACGCTATCACGCCATGGAGTACGGCCCGGCGCCGGAGGCGCGCAACGAGGCGGATGCCTGGCTCGCTGGCCGCGACTTCTCCAAGGCGCTGTTCATCGGCGGCGAGTGGAAGGCAGCCGCCGGCGGCAAGACCTTCGAGACCAGCGAGCCGTCCTCCGGCAAGCTGCTCGCCAAGCTTTCGGATGCCGGCGCCGCCGACATCGATGCGGCGGTCGCGGCCGCCACGAAGGCGCTGCCGAAATGGAGCGCCAGCTCAGGCTATCAACGCGCCAAGGTGCTCTACGCCATCGGCCGCGCCATGCAGCGCCACCAGCGCCTGTTCGCGGTGCTGGAATCAATCGACAACGGCAAGCCGATCCGCGAGAGCCGCGACATCGACGTGCCGCTGGCCATCCGCCATTTCATCCACCATGCCGGCTGGGCGCAGGCGCTGGACAGGGATTTTCCCGATCACAAGGGTGTTGGCGTCGTCGGCCAGATCATTCCCTGGAATTTCCCGCTGCTGATGCTGGCCTGGAAGATCGCCCCGGCGCTCGCCGCCGGCTGCACGGTGGTGTTGAAGCCGGCAGAATTCACGCCGCTGACCGCTGTCCTGTTCGCGGAGATCTGCGAGCGTGCTGGAGTTCCCAAGGGCGTCGTCAACATCGTCCAGGGCGGGCCGGAAGCGGGTGCGGCGATCGTCAACCATCCCGGCATCCAGAAGATCGCCTTCACCGGCTCCTCCGAGGTCGGCAAGATCATCCGCAAGGCGACCGCCGGATCGGGCAAGAAACTGTCGCTGGAGCTCGGCGGCAAGTCGGCCTTCCTCGTGTTCGAGGACGCCGATCTCGACAGCGCCGTCGAGGGCCTGGTCGACGGCATCTGGTTCAACCAGGGTCAGGTCTGTTGCGCCGGCTCGCGCCTGCTGGTGCAGGAAGGCGTCGCCGATGCCTTCATCGCCAAGGTCAAGGTGAGGATGAGCCGGCTGCGTCTCGGCAGCCCACTCGACAAGAACACCGATATCGGGCCGCTGGTCGACCGCAGCCAGCTCGACCGGGTCAAGGGGCTGGTCGCCGAAGGAGCAAAACAGGGAGCCGTCTGCTGGCAGCCGGACGCGGCCTTGCCGTCTTCCGGCTACTACCACCTGCCGACGCTCGCCACCGGTGTTTCGCCGGCTAATATACTTGCCCAGGAAGAAGTCTTCGGCCCGGTGCTGGCAGTCATGAGCTTCCGCAACACCGAGGAAGCGATCGATCTCGCCAACAACACACGCTATGGGCTTGCCGCTTCGGTCTGGAGCGAGAACATCAACCTTGCGCTGCATGTCGCGCCACAGCTGAAGGCCGGCGTCGTCTGGGTCAACGGCACCAACATGTTCGACGCCGCCTGTGGCTTCGGCGGCTACCGCGAAAGCGGTTTTGGCCGCGAGGGCGGACGCGAGGGCATGTATGAATATCTGGCGGCGAAGCTGCCGCTCGGCCCGGTCATCAAGGCAGCGGCTGCCGCTTCAGCTCAGCCTGTTGAACAGGCCGATGGCACCGTCATCGACCGCACGGCAAAGCTGTTCATCGGCGGCAAGCAGGTCCGGCCGGACGGCAACTATTCGCTCGCCATCGCAACCTCCAAGGGCAGGCTTGCCGGCGAAGTGGGTCTCGGCAACCGCAAGGACATCCGCGATGCGGTTTCCGCTGCCCGCGCATGCAAGGCGTGGCCGGAGGCGACCGCATTCAATCGCAGCCAGGTGCTTTACTATCTGGCTGAAAACCTGTCCGGCCGCGCCGACGAGTTCGCCGCCCGTCTGGTCCAGCTGACCGGCGTGACGGCGAAGGCCGCGCGCGAGGAGGTCGAGCAGTCGATCGAACGATTGTTCCTCTATGCCGGCCTGACCGACAAGTTCGAGGGCCGCGTGCACCAGCCGCCGGCGCGCGCCGTCACGCTTGCCCTGCACGAGCCGGTCGGCGTCGTCGGCGTCGTGGCGCCCGACAATCAGCCGCTGCTCGGCTTCATCTCGCTGGTGGCGCCGGCGCTCGCCATGGGCAACACCGTGGTGGCCGTGCCTTCCGAGCGGCATCCGCTGCTCGCCACCGATCTCTATCAGGTAATCGAGTATTCCGACATTCCGGCTGGCGCCATCAACATCGTCACCGGCCGCAGCGCCGAGCTCGCCGGCGTGCTGGCCAAGCATGACGATGTCGACGGGCTCTGGGTATTCGCCGATGCCGAGACCTGCGCCAAGGCGGAGGCCGACTCCATCGGCAACCTCAAGCGCGTCTGGAGCGGCAATGGCCGCGGCCTCGACTGGGCATCGGACGACGCCGCCGGCGAGGCGTTCCTGCGCCGTGCCATCGAGGTAAAGAACGTCTGGGTGCCCTACGGCGATTGACACCTGACCGGTGCGGCGTTTGTCGCAGCCTTCGGGCTTGACGGGTTCGGAAATGTTCTTTACCGAGAAAAAACAATTGGCCTCCAGCAGACAGCGGCTCAGGCGGAACCATAGTGTCCGCCTGGCACATTGCGTCCCGCCTGGCTGCCGCTAAAACGCTCGCGAGAACCTGGAGAGAAAGAATGGCGGATCTGGCAGGCAAGGTGGTTGTTGTCACCGCGGCGGCGCAAGGCATCGGCCGGGCGAGCGCACTGGCTTTCGCCAAGGCCGGCGCCATGGTCCATGCCACCGACATCAACGAGGCGCTGCTCGCCGAACTCGCCAGGACGTCAGGCATCAAGACCCGCAAACTGGACGTGCTCGACGACGCGGCGGTCAACGCCGCGATCGCCGAGATCGGCCCGGTCGACGTGCTGTTCAACTGCGCCGGCTTCGTCCATGCGGGCTCGATCCTCGAGATGAAGGACGCCGACCTCGACTTCGCCTTCAACCTCAATGTGCGCGCGATGATCCGCACCATCCGCGCCGTGCTGCCGGGCATGCTGGAGCGCGGCGACGGATCGATCATCAACATGTCTTCGGTCGCCGGCGCCGGCAAGGGCGTGCCCAACCGTTTCGCCTATGGTGTCACCAAGGCCGCCGTCATCGGCCTGACTAAGGCGATCGCTGCCGACTATGTCGCCAAGGGCATTCGCTGCAATGCCATCTGCCCGGGCACGGTCGAGAGCCCATCGCTGCAGGACCGCATGCATGCGCAGGGGGATTACGAAGCGGCCCGCGCCGCCTTCATCGCCCGCCAGCCGATGGGACGCCTCGGCACGCCCGAGGAAATCGCCGATCTCGCCGTCTATCTGGCCGGCGCCACCTATACGTCAGGGCAGGCCTACAATATCGACGGCGGCTGGTCGATCTGACCTCGGTCCGGAACGGTCCGGATCGGTCCGGATCGAGAAGTCTGAAAATCCCGCGCGCCGGCTGCCAGAAGCGGCGTCCGTGCTTGCCCGGGACCGGCGCGATGGGTACGGTCCGCCCGGTTTCCGCAAGGGAGCCGTCGCCTCGGCGGAGAGTTTGCAAACGGCCACGGGCCGCAAGTAGGAGAAAAATCCAGATGAAACTGCTGCGCTATGGCGAGGTGGGGAGCGAACGTCCCGGCCTGCTCGATGCGGATGGGACGATCCGCGACCTCTCGGCCCATGTCGCCGACATTGGCGGCACGGCGCTTCATCCGGAATCGCTGGATAAGCTGTCGAAGCTCGATGCGAAATCGCTGCCGGCGGTTTCCGGCAAGCCGCGCATAGGCGCCTGCGTTGCCGGCACCGGCAAGTTCATCTGCATCGGCCTCAACTATTCCGATCATGCCGCCGAGACCGGCGCCACAGTGCCGCCGGAGCCGATCATCTTCATGAAGGCGAGCTCGGCGATTGTCGGGCCAGACGACGATGTGCTGATCCCGCGCGGCTCAGTCAAGACCGACTGGGAGGTCGAGCTCGGCGTCGTCATCGGCAAGACCGCGAAATATGTCTCGGAAGCCGAGGCTCTGGATTATGTTGCCGGCTACTGCGTCTCGCACGACGTGTCAGAGCGCGCCTTCCAGGCCGAGCGCCAGGGCCAGTGGACCAAGGGCAAGAGCTGCGACACGTTCGGCCCGATCGGCCCCTGGCTGGTCACCAAGGACGAGGTGGCCGACCCGCAGAACATCAAGATGTGGCTAACCGTCAACGGCAAGACGATGCAGAACGGCTCGACCAAGACCATGGTCTACGGCGTCGCCTATCTGGTCTCCTATCTCAGCCAGTTCATGTCGCTGCATCCGGGCGACATCATCTCCACCGGCACGCCGCCCGGCGTCGGGCTCGGCATGAAGCCGCCGGTGTTTTTGAAGGCCGGCGACGTGGTCGAACTCGGCATTGAGGGCATGGGCCAGCAGAAGCAGACGTTCAAGGCGGACGCGTAAGGCGCGACCTTGCCTTCTCCCCTTGCGGGAGAAGGTGGCCGCAAAGCGGCCGGATGAGGGGTGTGACGGATCTCGGCGCTGCCAAGCGCCCGGGATGCCTTCAATCCTAGAGGGCGCACTCCGCTGGAACACCCCTCATCCGTCTCGGCGCTACGCGCCGATCCACCTTCTCCCACAAGGGGAGAAGGCGAGGTCGCGCCTACTTCAACACTCTCCCATCCGCTCCAAACCGATACGTCTTCGCCGGATCCGGCGTCGCATAGAGCGTCGAGCCCGGCTCGGCGTTGTAGACCCCGAAGATGCGCACGGTGAGCAGCCCGGCCTTCTCGCAGTCGAGATAGAGGTTGGTGTCGGCGCCGAGATGCTCGGCGTGCACCACCGTGCCCTTCCAGGCGCCTGATGTCGTGTCGACGGTCAGGTGCTCGGGCCGTACGCCGACGGTCTTCGCCGTCTCGCCGAGCCTGGCGCCGTCGATGAAGTTCATCTTCGGCGAACCGATGAAGCCGGCGACGAATTCATTCGCCGGCGAATTGTAGAGCTCCATCGGGCCGCCGATCTGCTCGATGCGGCCGGCGTTGAGCACTACGATCTTGTCGGCCAGCGTCATCGCCTCGACCTGGTCGTGGGTGACGTAGATCATCGTCGCCTTCAGACGGCGATGCAGCTGCGCGATCTCCAGCCTGGTGTTGACGCGAAGCGCTGCATCGAGGTTCGACAACGGCTCGTCGAAGAGGAACAGCTTAGGCTCGCGCACCACGGCGCGGCCGATGGCGACGCGCTGGCGCTGGCCGCCCGAAAGTTCGGCCGGACGCCGCTCAAGATAGGGCTCCAGAGACAGCATCGAGGACGCGACGCCGATGCGGCGGTCGATCTCGGCCGCCGGGGTGCCGGCCTGCTTGAGGCCGAGGCTCATATTGTTCTTCACCGTCAGATGCGGATAGAGCGCATAGGTCTGGAACACCATGGCGATGCCGCGCTTGGCGGGCGGCGTGACGGAGACGTCCTGGCCGTCGATCACAACCCGGCCCGAGGTCGAATCCTCAAGCCCAGCAATGACCCTCAGCAGCGTCGACTTTCCGCAGCCGGAAGGGCCGACGAAGACGACGAACTCACCGTCATTGACCTCTAGGTCGATGCCTTTCAGCACCTCGACCGGCCCGAAAGCCTTTTTCACTTTCTCGATGTTCAGCGAACCCACGGCGGACCTCCAAATTTATGCGTGGGCGCCAAGGCACCCCCTCTGTCCTGCCGGACATCTCCCCCTCAAGGGGGGAGATTGGCAGCTTCGTCCAAGGCATCCGCCTTGCAACGTTGGTGATTGGCGAAAGTAGATGCGATAGTCGATCTCCCCCCTTGAGGGGGAGATGGCCGGCAGGCCAAAGGGGGGCGCCGTAGAGTGCAACCTCTGACGATAGTTCCCTTGTCACAACCGCACCACCTTACCGCTGCGCACGCTTTCGTCGGCGGCGAGGCAGACGGCGAGCGACTTGACCGCGTCGTCCATATGCCGGGTGAGGTCGATGTCCTCGCGGATGGCCTTGAGCAGGAAGGCCTGCTCGAGGTCGCAGAGCTCCTGATGGCCGGGCTCGCCTTCCATGGACAGCAACTCGTCCTGTTTCGCGAATCTGCCGTCCGCCCCGGTCGCCGCGCTGTGCAAGCGGATGGTCGAGGTCTTGGTGTGGGTGTCGATGTCGTCGGATTTGATGCCTTCCTTCATGACGATCGACACGCAGCCCTTGGGCGAGATGACGTCCTTCACGAAGAAGGCGGTCTCCGAGATCATCGGACCCCAGCCGGCCTCATACCAGCCGACCGAGCCGTCCTCGAACAGCACCTGCAGGTGGCCGTAATTGTACATCGAAGGCGCGACCTCCTCGGTCAGCCTGACCCCCATGCCGCGCACCTCGACCGGATTGGCATCGGTGATCTGCAGCATGACGTCGAGATAGTGCACCCCGCAGTCGACGATCGGCGACGTCGTCTGCATCAGCTGCTTGTGCGTGCCCCAGGTGTGGCCTGACGATTGCTGGTTGAGGTTCATGCGGAACACGTAAGGACCGCCGAGCTTGCGCGCCTCGGCGATCAGCCTGACCCAGGACGGATGGTGGCGCAGGATGTAGCCGATCACCAGCTTCCTGCCGTTGGCCTTGGCGGCGGCGACGACGCGTTTGGCGTCGGCCACCGTGGTTGCCAGCGGCTTTTCGACAAAGACATGGCAGCCGGCCTCGAACGCCCGCACCGCATAGTCGGCATGACTGTCGGAATAGGTGGCGATCGCGGCAACATCAGGCTTCTCCTCACGCAACGCGTTCTCGAAGGAACGCCTGATGCCGTAGCCCGAGAGCCCTTCCGGCAGCGGCACGTCGGAGCGGTTGACGAGCGCGGCGATCTCGAAGCCCGGATTGGTGTGATAGGCCAGCGCATGGCTGCGGCCCATATTGCCGAGCCCTGCGACGACAACGCGAAGAGGTTTTTGCGAACTCACTTCACGGCTCCCGAGGTGATGCCGCGGATCAGCTGCCGCGAGAAGATGACGTAGAGGATCAGCACCGGCAGGATCGCCAACGACAGCGCCGCCAGGATCGCGTTCCAGTTGGTGACGAACTGGCCGAGGAAGAGCTGGGCGCCGAGCGTCACCGTCTTGGTCTCCTCCGACGGCGCGAGGATCAGCGGGAACCACAGGTCGTTCCAGATCGGGATCATGGTGAAGACGGCAACCGTCGCCATGGACGGGCGCACCAGCGGCAGCACCAGCCGGAAGAAGATCGTGTATTCCGACAGACCGTCGATGCGCCCCGCATTCTTCAGATCGTCGGACACCTGCTTCATGAACTCCGACAGAATGAAGATGGCGAGCGGCAGGCCTTGCGCGGTGTAGACCAGGATCAGCGCTGTCAGCGTGTTGACCAACCCGCTTGCCACCATCAGTTGCAGGATGGCGACCGTGCCAAGGCGGATCGGGATCATGATGCCGAGCGCCAGGTAGAGCCCCATCATCGTGTTGCCGCGGAAGCGGTATTCCGACAGCGCGAAGCCGGCCATGGCGCCGAACAGCAGCACGAAGAACAGCGAGGCGACGGTGACGACGAGGCTGTTCTGGAAATAGTGGATGAAGTCACCCTGGCCGATCACCGTGGTATAGCCGATCAGGTCGAAGGTCTTCGGCGTCGGCGGCGTCAGCGGCGCGCCGAAGATCGCGGCGCGCGACTTGAACGAATTGACGATGACCAGGATGACCGGAAACAGCGCGATCGCCGTATAGGTCAACAGGACGGCGTGGGCGCCGATGGTGCGGGGAAGCGAATGGGTTGCAGTGCTCATGGCGCGCCTCAGAACTGATACCGACGCAGGCGCGTCTGGATGAGGAACAGGTAGACGCAGACGCCGCCGAGGATGATCAGGAACATCATCGTGGCGATCGCGGCGCCCATGTTGGGGTCGCCGACCTGCAGCTGGAAGCCGAAGAAGGCGCGGTAGAGGAAGGTGCCGAGGATGTCGGTCGAATAGTTCGGCCCGGCGAGCGCCCCTTGCGCGGTGTAGATCAGGTCGAACGCATTGAAATTGCCGACGAAGGTGAGGATCGAGATGATGCCGATCGAGGGCAGGATCAGCGGCAGCTTGATCTTCCAGAACTGCGCCATGCCGGTGACGCCATCGCATTCGGCGGCCTCGATCACCTCGTCCGGGATCGACAGCAGCGCGGCATAGATCAGCATCATCGGGATGCCGACGAACTGCCAGACCGAGACAAGACTGAGCGCGGTCAACGCATATTGCTCCTTGCCCAGCCAAGGCGTGAACAGGCTCTTCAGGCCGACGAAATCGAGCAAATGCGGCGCCACGCCCCACAGCGGCGACAGGATCAGCTTCCAGGCGAAGCCGACAATGACGAAGGACAGGATGGTCGGCACGAAGATCGCCGTGCGGTAGAAGGCGGCGAACCGCAGCCTTGGGCTGGAGAGCAGTGCGGCCAGCAGCACGCCGATCGGGTTCTGCACCAGCATGTGGATGATGAAGAACCAGACATTGTTCCTCAGCGCATTCCAGAAGCCCACTGACCAGTTAGGGTCGCCGAACAGCGTGCGGAAATTGGCGAGTCCGACGAAGACCTGGGACTGCTCGATGTTGCGGAACAGCGACAGCTGCAGCGTGCCGGCAAGCGGCAGGATCATGATCGCCGTGTAGACGAGCACGGCCGGCGCCAGGAAGACGGCGATGTGCCAGCGGATCGGTCTTTTCGGTCGTGTTTCTGCGGCCATGAGTTCGGTCCCCGCCGTTCAACGTCTTGGCGAAATGGTTGACGGCAGCGCTGCCCCTCACCCTTACCCTCTCCCCGTGAAGGAGAGGGGGGCGCCGGCGGTGCGGCAAGTCCCTTCTCCCCGTCACTATACGGGGAGAAGGTGCCGGCAGGCGGATGAGGGGCGGCGCCGTCGTTTGCGGTCGATGCTATTGAAAACCGCAGGGCCATTCACTCGGAACGACCCTGCTTGCTGCCCGAGGCTTTACTTCGCCGGCTTGTACCAGCTGTCGAGGCCGTCCTGCAGCTTCTTGGCGGCCGCTTCCGGCGTGTCGGTGCCGTTGATGACATTGGCCGATCCAACCCAGGTCTCGTTCTCGAGGTTCGGCGTGCCGCGCCCCAAAATCTGGTAGGTCGAGCGGATCGTGGACTTGCACTTGCCGCGCCAGGAGACGAATTCCTGCGCCAGCGGGTCTTCCATCTTCACCGGCGTGCTGTTCAGGCTGAAGAAGCCCGGAAGCGCGTTGGCGTAAATGGTGGCGAAGTCCGGCGAGGCGACCCAGGACAGGAACTTCTTGGCCGCATCGGCGTTCTTCGACGCTGCGTTCAGACCCATGCCGATATCGGTGTGGTCGGAGATGTAGCAGGTGTCGCCGGCCTTCTGCACCGGCGGCGGGAAGGCCCCCATCTTGAACTGCGCCTGGGTGTTGAACAGCGCGATTTCCCACGAGCCGGCCGGGTAGATGGCGGCGCGGCCGAGCGTGAACAGGTTCTGGCTGTCCGGATAGGTCTGGGCCTCGAATCCATCGCCGAGATAGGGCTTCCACTTGGCCAGTTCCTTGTAGGGCTCGACCCAGTCGGCGTCGGTCAGCTTCTGCTCGCCCTTGATCAGTGCCTGGCGGCCTTCCTCGCCCTTCCAGTAGTTCGGGCCGATGTTCTGGTAGCCCATGGTCGCGGCTTCCCAGAGGTCCTTGGTGCCCATCGCCATCGGGATGTAGGTGCCGTCGGCCTTTATCTTGTCGAGCGCGGCGTAGAACTCCTCATTGGTGGTCGGCACCTTGATGCCGAGCTTGTCGAAGGCGTCCTTGTTGTAGATGAAGCCGTGGATGACCGAAGCCATCGGCACGCAGAACGTCGCCTTGCCGTCGTCGGTCTGCCAGGCAGACTTGGCCACGGGAGAGAAATTCTCCATGCCCGGCAGCGCCGACAGATCGGCGAGATTGCCCTTCTGGTAGAGCACCAGCGACTTGTCGAACGGGCGGCAGGTGATCAGGTCGCCCGCCGAGCCAGCGGTGAGCTTGGCGCCGAGCGCGGCGTCATATTCGGTCGGCGCCGACGGCGCGAACACCACCTTGATGCCCGGGTTCTTGGCTTCGAAGGCCGGGATCAGCTTGTCCTTCCAGATGGTCAGGTCGTCGCCGCGCCAGCTTTCGATGTTGAGCGTAACGTCATCGGCATAGGCCACCCCGGCGGAGCCGAGGATGCTTGTGCCGAGCAGAAGGGCCGTCAGTAGTTTGGTCGTCATTTTCAGTCTCCCTGTTGACCTTTTTCAGGTTCGGTTTTGATGAGAACAGAGGCTAGCGCCCCTTGCTCCCCTCGATCGCGGAAAGGGCCGGCCGGAGCTTGCGGCCGGTCCCTTCCAGTATCTTCTCGGCCGCATCGGCGTTGGCAGCACCCGCGGCGAGCAGAATGGCGGTCTTAACAACGCCGCCGCTCTTTTCGAGCAGGCGCGCAGCATCGTCCCTGCCGCACCCGCCGATGGCGGCGACGATGCGGGCCGCGCGGTCGCGCAGCTTGATGTTGTCGGCGGTGAGGTTGACCATGTAGCCGTCATGGACATGGCCGAGATGAATGGCGGCCAAGGTCGATAGCATGTTGAGGGCGATCTTCTGGGCGGTGCCGGCGCCCATGCGCGTCGAGCCGGCAATCAGTTCGGGCGGCGTCTCGAGCACGATCGCGACATCGGCCAACCGGAACAACGGCACGTCCCTGTTGTTGGCGATGGCAATGGTCGCGGCGCCCCGGCTCCGCGCGTCCTCGAGTGCGGCGACCGCATAGGGCGTCGAGCCGCTGGCGGAGATGGCGATCAGGCAGTCGCCCTCGCCGATTCCGGCGGCGGCGACCGCGGCCGAGGCCTCATCGGTGTCGTCCTCGGGTCCGCCGGCGAGCGTATGGAAGGCCTCGTCGCCGCCGGCGATCAGGATGGCGATGCGGTCGCGCCCGATACCGAAGGTGCCGGGAAGCTCCAGCGCGTCGGCAACCGCCATCAGGCCCGAACTGCCGGCCGCCGCATAGGCGAGCCTGCCGCCGTCCTTCAGGCGCTCCGCGACGATTTCGGCTGCAGCGGCTATGGCGGGAATGGCGCCGCGCACGGCCTTCGCGGCCTCGATCTGTGCATCGGCAAGAAAGGAAAGGATGGCGTCCGGAGCCTGGATATCCAGCCCCTCGGCATTCTGGTGATGCGCTTCGGTGCGCTTCTCGGCCATCCGATGTCCTCCAACTGACAAAACAATACCAAAAAAATACCACTTGTCCACATCGATTAACGAAATTCGTTGCCTCAAAATCGTCTTGCCGGCAAAATATCGTGGTTTTTCAATAAAATACGCCTTAATCTTTTTGAAAGCGAAATTAACTCTTGGCTATTGGTATTTTATTGGTATTATCCGTCCGGAGGAGAAATCGCGTGAATTTCGTACTTGGCATCGATGGCGGCGGCACCAGCTGCAGGGCGGCCCTTGCGACCGCTGACGGCGTCGTGCTTGGCCGCGCCAAAAGCGGCGCCGCCAACATCCGCACCGACCTCACCGGCGCCAGGACCAACATCGTCGAGGCGGCAAGGCAGGCCTTCGTCGCCGCCGGCAAGGATCCGGAACTCATCCCGCAAACGCCCGCCATTCTCGGCCTCGCCGGCGCCAATGTCGGCACTTACAGGCAGCAACTCGAAGCGATCCTGCCGTTCAGCGCCAGCCGCGTCGAGACCGACGCCGAGATCGCGCTGGAGGGTGCGGTCGGGCCCAGCGACGGCGCCATGGCCATCCTCGGCACCGGCACCGCCTATATGGCGCGCAAGGCGGGCAAGTCACGCGCCATCGGCGGCTGGGGTTTTCAAGTCGGCGACCAGGGCAGCGGCGCCCGCATCGGCCGCGACCTGCTGGAGCAGTCGCTGCTCGCCTATGACGGCATCCGTCCTGCCTCGCCCCTCACCGAGGCGATGCTCGCCGTCTTCCGCAACAACCCGGAGGACGTCGTCGAGTTCACCACCAATGCCAAGCCCGGCGACTTCGGCGGTTTCGCGCCAAAGGTGTTCGACCATGCCGCCAAGGGCGATCTTGTCGCCAACTGGATCCTCGACAAGGCGGTTGCCGATGTCGAAGCCTCGCTCGGGGCGCTCGACCTTGCCGACGACACACCGCTCTGCCTGCTCGGTGGGCTGGCGCCGCTCTACGCGCCGCGGCTTTCGGCGCGTTACCAGACGCTGCTGAAGCCGGCGCTCGACGATGCGCTGGGCGGCGCCGTTCAGATGGCGGTGCGCATCTTTGCCTCTGGTTCGGGGGCCGCCCGATGAGCGCCGCCGACCAGATCTTCGCCATGCTGAAGGAATCGTCACAAAGCGGCGCGCCGCTCTACCTGCAGCTGAGGAAGAGCATCGAGGAAGCGGTCAATCGCGGCCTGATCGGGCCAGGCGACGCGCTGCCGTCGGAGCGCGACATCGCCAGCAAGGCCGATATCTCGCGCGTCACCGTGCGCAAGGCGGTGCAAGACCTGGTCAAGGGCGGCATTCTAGTCCAGCGCCACGGCTCCGGCACCTTCGTGGCGCCGCGCATGGAGCGCGTCGAGCAGTCGTTGTCGAGGCTCACCTCCTTCACCGAGGACATGGCGCGCCGCGGTATGGTGGTGCGCTCGGCCTGGCTCGACCGTGGCCTTTATGCGCCCTCGCCTGACGAGATGATGGTCCTCGGCCTGTCGTCGAACGAGCTGGTAGCGCGGGTGGCGCGCCTGCGCATCGCCAACGACACGCCGCTGGCGATCGAGCGCGCCGCGCTCTCGGCCAGCGTGCTGCCCGATCCCGAGGCGATCGGCACTTCGCTCTATGCCGCACTGGAAATGACCGGCAACCGGCCAGTGCGGGCGGTGCAGCGCATTTCCGCCGCGAATCTCGGCGATGGCGATGCGCGGCTGCTGGAAGTGCCGCCCGGGATTGCCGGCCTGCATATCGAACGTATTTCCTATCTTGCGAGCGGCAAGGTGATCGAATTCACCCGCTCGATTTACAGGGGCGACGCTTACGATTTCGTCGCCGAACTCCGGCTGACCGGGCCGGGAGAGGAGAGCCGGCCATGAGCGCGACCATCACCCATATGCGGCGCGAGATCGAAGAGATCCCGGAAGCAACCGCCCGCCTGCTCGACGGTTCGGCGGCGGTGCTGACCGAGGCCGGGCGCGGTATCCGCGAGCGCGATCCGAGTTTCGTCGTCACCGTCGCGCGCGGCTCATCCGACCATGCCGCCACCTTCATGAAATACGCCGTCGAGCTGACCGCCGGCCTTGCCGTCGCCTCGGTCGGCCCGTCCATCGCCTCGATCTATGGCGCCAGGCTGAGGCTCGCCGGCTCCGCCTGCCTGGCGATCTCGCAATCGGGCAAGAGTCCCGACATCGTCGCCATGGCGGAGACGGCCAGGGCCGGCGGCGCGCTCACCGTCGCCATCACCAACACCGCCGATTCGCCGCTGGCGCGCGCCTCGGACTTTGCCATCGACATCCTCGCCGGACCGGAGCGCAGCGTCGCCGCGACCAAGACCTTCGTCAATTCGGCCGTCGCTGGCCTGGCGCTGATGGCGCATTGCACCGGCGACGAGGCGCTGCTTGCGGCATTGGCGCACCTGCCCGAGCATTTCGAGAAGGCAATCGCCTGCGACTGGATGGCGCTGGCCGGCCCACTGGAGACGCCGCGGTCGCTGTTCATCCTCGGTCGCGGCCCGTCGGCGGCGATGGCCAACGAGGCGGCGCTGAAATTCAAGGAGACCTGCGGCATGCATGCCGAAGCCTACAGCGCGGCCGAGGTCATGCACGGACCGCTGGCGCTGGTCGGGCCGGGCTTTCCGGTGCTGGCGCTCGCCGCCCGCGACGCTTCCGAACCGTCGGTCGCCGAGGCGGCCGACAATCTGGCCGGCAAGGGCGCGGCCGTCTTCGTGACATCCGGCAAGGCGACCAAGGCACGGGCCCTGCCCTATGTGGCGACCGGCCATCCGCTGACCGATCCGCTGGCGTTGATCGTGTCGTTCTATGGCTTCGTCGAGGCCTTTGCCCGCCATCGCGGCCTCGACCCCGATACGCCGCGCAATTTGCGCAAGGTGACGGAAACCGTATGAGCGACCGTTTCGCCCTCACTGGCGCCCGCATCTTCGACGGCGCCGACTGGCACGACAATGCCGCCCTCGTGGTGAGCGGCGGCCTGGTCGAGGCCATCCTCCCCGCCGGCGCCATTCCGGCCGGTGTCGATCGCATCGAGACCGACGGCCTGCTGGCGCCGGGCTTCGTCGACCTGCAGGTCAATGGCGGCGGCGGCGTCATGCTCAACGACCATCCCGACGTCACCTCGATCGAGACCATTTGCCGGGCGCACGCCCCGTTCGGCACCACGGCGCTTTTGCCGACGCTGATCACCGATACGCCAGCGATCACGGCGGCTGCCGTCGCGGCCGGCGCCGCGGCGGCGCGGCAGAAGGTGCCGGGCTTCCTCGGCCTGCATCTCGAGGGCCCGCATCTGTCGGTCGCCCGCAAGGGCGCGCATGACCCGGCGCTGATCCGGCCGATGACGGACGTGGACCAGGCGGCGCTGATCGCGGCGCGGAAAGACCTGCCCGTGCTGCTGACCACGATCGCGCCCGAATCGGTCGAGCCGGCGCGCGTCACGGCCCTGGCAATGGCCGGCCTCATCGTCAGCCTCGGCCATTCCGACACCACCTATGTCACGGCGAGCGCTTTCGCGGCCGCCGGCGCAACGGTGGTGACCCATCTCTTCAACGCCATGAGCCAGATCGGCAACCGCGAGCCAGGACTGGCCGGTGCCGCCATCGCCACAGGCGGCCTGTCGGCCGGCATCATTGCCGACGGCATCCATGTCGATCCCGCCACCATGGCGATCGCGCTGCGCGCCAAGAAGGGGCCGGGGAAAATCGTGCTGGTCACCGACGCCATGGCGACGATCGGCACCGACATGACATCGTTCACGCTGAACGGCCGCACCATCTACCGCAAGGACGGCAGCCTCAGACTGGCCGACGGCACGCTGGCCGGGGCCGATCTCGACATGATCTCGGCCGTGCGCTTCATGCACCGCGGCGTCGGGCTTGAGCTTGGCGAGGCACTGCGCATGGCTTCGCTCTATCCGGCCGAGGCGATCGGCCAGGCGCACCGGCTTGGCCGCTTCGCCAACGGCACCGCCGCCGACATCGTGGCACTATCGGAGGATCTGGACGTGAAGAGCGTCTGGATCGGCGGGAAGAAGTTGTTCGGGGCGTAGGCCATCGATCCCACCGTCAATTGGGAAACCAACGTTCGCAATTGGCCGGAACCCTTCGCGCATCGTCATCCTCGGGCTTGACCCGAGGATCCATGCCGTGACCTGTGACGTAAAGTGTAACGGTGCAGAATTCTGTAAACGTTGCAACGCCTTGGCGTCTCGGCATGGATCCTAGGGTCTACGCCGCGTCGCTTCGCACCTTGCTTCGCCCTAGGATGACGAAGCTATTAGCCGGCTCGAACCGCTGCGTAGAGATCCTTGTAGGTCTCGCGCAAAACGTTCTTCTGCACCTTGCCCATGGTGTTGCGGGGCAACTCGTCGACGAAGATCACCTGCTTCGGATGTTTGTATCGGGCGAGCCGGCCCGCAATGGCGTCAAGGACGTCGGCCGCGCCGATGGCCGAGCCCGGCTTGCGCACCACGACCGCGGTGACACCCTCGCCGAAGTCCGGATGAGCGACGCCGATCACCGCGCTTTCGCTAACGCCGGCAAGCGCATCGATCTCGCCTTCGATCTCCTTGGGGTAGATGTTGTAGCCGCCGGAAATGATCAGGTCCTTGCCGCGCCCGACGATATGCACATAGCCGTCCCGGTCGATGAGGCCGAGATCGCCGGTGATGAAGAAGCCGTCGGGACGGAATTCGGCCGTGGTCTTTTCCGGCATCCGCCAGTAGCCGGCAAAGACGTTCGGGCCCTTCACCTCGATTATGCCGACCTTGCCCTGAGCAAGCGACCCGCTGCCGTCTGGATCGGCGATGCGCAGCGAAACACCCGGCAAAGGAAAGCCGACCGTGCCGGCGCGCCGCTCGCCATCATAGGGGTTGGACGTGTTCATATTGGTCTCGGTCATGCCGTAGCGCTCGAGGATGGCGTGGCCGGTGCGCTCGCGCCAGGCGGCATGCGTCTCGGCCAGCAACGGCGCAGACCCGGAAATGAACAGGCGGATGTTCTTGGCCGCCTGGGCGTCCAGGCCCTCCTGCTGCAGAAGCCTGACATAAAAGGTCGGCACGCCCATCAATGCCGTGGCGCGCGGCAGCAGCGCGATGATGCGGGCCGGGTCGAATTTTGCTTCGAACAGCATCGAGGCGCCGGCCATCAGGATGACGTTGGTGGCCACGAAGAGGCCATGCGTGTGGAAGATCGGCAGCGCATGGATTAGGACGTCATCGGACGTGAAGCGCCAGTACTCGACCAGCACATGTGCGTTCGACGCAAGGTTCTCGTGGCTGAGCATGGCGCCCTTCGAGCGGCCGGTCGTGCCCGATGTGTAGAGGATCGCGGCAAGGTCGTCCGGTCCGCGCGCCACGTCGTTGAAATCCGCCTGATATCCGGAAGCGCTTTCCGGCAGCGAACCGTCGCCGTGCTGGCCAAGCGTCGCCAGCGCCGCGCCGGACGCTTGCGCCAGCGGGGCGATATCGGCCGCCCTTGCCGGGTCGCAGACCACCAGCCGTGGTTCGGCATCGCCAAAGAAATAGCGGAGTTCCGGCGGCGTGTAGGCGGTGTTGAGCGGCAGGAAGACGGCGCCGGCGCGCAGGCAAGCGAGGTAGAGCAGCACCGCTTCCGGGCTCTTCTCGACCTGCACGGCGACGCGGTCGCCCGGCGCCACGCCGGATTGCACCAGCGCATGCGCCAGCTGCGCCGATCGCGCCAGCATGTCGCCATAGGTGAGAGATCGCCCATCATCCGTCCGCATAAGCAGCCGCTGCGGCGCCGTGACGCGGGCGCGAAAAGCGTCGAACAGGTGATTGCTCATTGTTGCTCCCGCGAATGGCGCGGCGAATCCTGAATTCGCATCGTTTCGGTCAGAGCGAATATCAGATTTGAGGCTGAACGAGCAGCTATTTGCGCCCGCGGTGCGCCTTGGCGGCACTCACCTTCGGATCATCGTCCCGGCTGAAGCGCGCCATGCACCTGGCCGCCGTCAGCCGGTAATGGTTGAGCAGGGCCTCGACCGCGCCATCGGCGTCGCCATCGAGCGTGCGTTCGGCGATCTGGCGGTGCTCGGCAAGATCGTCGCGCTCGTCTCCCAGGCCGTGCTGCGACATCAGCCGGTAGCGGGAAGCCTGGTCGGAAAGTTGGTCGCAGAAACCGACCAGCCAGTGTGACCGGCAGCCCGCAATCAGCGCGCGATGGAAGGCCCGATGCAGCTTCTCCCAGTCGGGATTGTTCGACGAGGGATCCTCCGGCATGCGGCGCTGGGCGCGCGCCAGGCGGTGCAGGGCCAGCACCAGCTGCTCCTCCCACTCGCCGGTGCGGTGTTCGATCGATTCGCGCAGCGCGCGCTCCTCAAGCCAGCAGCGGGTGCGCGTCAGTTCCTCCAGCTCCTCGGCGCTGACCGGCATGAGGAAGAAGCCGCGCTGGTCGTGGCGGCCAAGCAGACCTTCGGAGGCGAGACGGTTGAGAGCCTCGCGCACGGGCGAAGCGCCGGCACCATATCGCGAAACCACCCATTCGACCCGAAGCTTGCTTTCGGTCTCCAGCACACCGCGCAGGAGATCGTCCCGAAGCTGATGATAGACCGTGCTGGCGAGGGTGCTCTTGGGTCCGGCACCTTCATCGCCCGGATCGGCGGTTCCGTATGTCAATATGGCTCCTGTTGCCTGCCTTGGCCTGTTGTTGGTTCTTGTTGCGAAGCAGTCTCAATCCCATACACGTACTATACCGTGCCACACTTCGCAGCCTCAAGCGGAAGATGATGGTATTCGACTTAAAGAGGATAGAGCGCACTGGCCCGCCGAAGTAACGGTCGGCTAAAGAATCTTGAGTTTCCTGCATCGCTTGGGGCGCTGAACAGCGAAGCTACTCATTTCGGCCATCAGTCAGACTGGGTATCCCGCCGCGATACGGTCAACGGCCAGGATCAGGCGGCGGTTCGGTCCGCCGCGGTCCTGATCGCCTCGATATTGGCCCGATAGGCTTCGACGCTGCCGCCCTTGAAGATGGCGGCGCCCGCCACCAGCACGTCGGCGCCCGCCGCCGTGACCAGCGGCGCCGTCTCCGGCGACACGCCGCCGTCGATCTCGATCTGGATCGGACGGTTGCCGATCAGCGCCTTCACCCGCTTCACCTTGTCGACCATGGCCGGAATGAACGCCTGACCGCCGAAGCCCGGGTTGACGGTCATGATCAGGATCAGGTCGAGCAGGTCGAGTACATATTCGACAGCGCTTTCGGGTGTCGCCGGGTTAAGCGACACGCCGGCCTTCTTGCCGAGGTTCCTGATCGTCTGCAGCGAGCGGTCGAGATGCGGTCCGGCCTCGGCATGCACGGTCATGCCGTCGCAGCCGGCCTCGGCGAAGGCGGCCAGATATGGATCGGCCGGCGCGATCATCAGGTGGCAATCGAAGAAGGCCTTGCTGCGGTTGCGGATCGCCTTTACCACCGGCGGGCCGAAGGTGATGTTGGGGACGAAATGGCCGTCCATGACGTCGAGATGGATCCAGTCGGCGCCGGCTGCCGCGACGGCCTCGACCTCGTCGCCGAGCTTCGAGAAATCCGACGCCAGCACCGATGGCGCGATCAGGGTTTTCTTGGCCATGTCCGCTTCCCGTTCTTCAAGTCCGCTCCGCCCTAGCGCATCGGCCGGAAAATCGGAACCGTTTTTCGAAAGGGACAATGCCTGATTATGTGTTGGAGCGCAGCCAGCGCCCAAAAAGGAGCTACGTCGCTCCCGATCGGGATGACGTTTCGTCATCCCGCAAAGGAGAGAGGCGTCGCCGCCTCTCTCCTGGTTTGCAGCAGGATTCAGTTCACCTGAAGTCGTGACCTGGCCTGTCCCGGCAGGAACGACGGGCCTCTGCCTTGCTTCAACTTCTGCAGCCCAAGCGTCTTCGAAGCCGGCCTGGGCACGCAATGTCCGCGCACCGTCATTTCGGTCGGCCGGCAGCCCGTGGTGATGATTGCGTCCCTCACACATGCCTTGCCGACCAGATGGTAGCCGCGTTTGCAGTCGATGATGATGGAAGGCTTGCGCACGCATTCGCCATTGATGCGCTGTTCGTCACGCCGGCATTTCCCGGCGATCACGGCATTCTTCACGCATTTCAGGCCGACCTGATGATAGCCGGGCAGGCAGTGGATGCTGACGCCGATGCACCTGCCGTCGACCAGCTTCTCGGTGCTCTTGCATGCGGCCACCAGCGGCCTGTCGACACATTTGCCGCGCAGCAAGCTTTGGCTGGGCAGGCATTTGCGGCCGGGATCCACAACGACCGGCGGCAGCCTGGGCTTGCCGAAGTCGGGGCGCGTGCTTGAGACAAGATCGTCGACCTTGGGCTCGACAGTGCGTTTTATGCAGGTGAAATCCTCCGCATCCGCGTCGATGGTGGCAATGGATCCATTCGGCTTGATCTCCTGCAAGGTGCACTGGATCGAGCGGGTCCTGCTTATGCTGAGATCGTGCGCGGCGCTGGCCTTGAACACACCGCCTTCGTTGAAGGCGACCGCGGTCCCGGTGAAGAAGGCGCCGTTCGAGCAACCGATCCGGTAGTGCAACGCGCCGGGAGCATCGCGGCTCGCTTCGAACGCGACCTGACCTTTGCGCGGGCAAAGTTTCCTCGATCCGGCGCTGTCGGAAACGGTCACTTCGCCTTGCCAGTCGGCCTTTGCCGGCGGGTTGTCGGGATCGGCCTGAGGTCCATCGGTGAAGCCGCCGCCGCCCGCGCCAGTGCAATGGACGGTGATGTCTTTCCAGCCGTCGAAGGGCTCGAACGGGCCGTTGCCGACTATTTCGGTCTTGTACTGGAAGTACGCGGTCGCTCCGACATTCTCCCATTTCTCATAAGTGGCGAAATAGCCGTTCTTGCCCGCGTCGAAGGACGCCCAGACCTGCTTGAATTCCGATGTGATCGGCCCATTGTCCTTCTGCCGCCAGATGCGCATCGATACCGGCCCGGCCTTGTTGGCCTGCGCGCGGCTGGTCACCTTGAGCGCCGGGCACACTGTGCCGGGTGTCGAGCCGGGCTGGTTCGAGCGGTAGGTGGTCAGGAACAGTTTGACGTTCTTTGTCTCGAATTCGCCGAAATCGACGGCGATGTCCTGAGCCGCCGGTTTGACGACGGGATCGCAAACGACCTGGACGTCGAACGAACCGTGTTCGGCATAATGCGATTCGTAGATCGGATAGGGCCAGCTGCCGCCGGTCGTCTCGGTGGCAGCATTGTGCATGTCGAGCGCCTTGTCGGTCAGCGCCGAAAAGGTTGCGTGGAAGGTGTGCGTGAACGAATAGGACTTCGTCGGCCCATCGGGCTGGAGGTGCTGGTTGCACTTGGCGATAATCTGATCGCCATAGGGCACCGACGCGATGTCCGCATTCGAAGACAGCGCCATGATCGAGGGATCGAAGGAGAAGTTCGCCTGGTGATCATAGTCGCGGCTGACCGGCGATGCGCTCCAGATCGGCGGAAACGCCCCGCACTGGCTGGGGCCGCATACGCCGAGCGATACACCGACCTGCTGCACGTAGCCTGGCCAGCGTGTGTCGATCTTCATGTGGCCCCAGAACTGGACCGTGCCGCTTTTCAGCCTGTCCCATTTCTGTTTGTCGCTCGAAACGACATGGAGCGTGGTGTTGACGCTCTGCGTGTCGAACGACATCGACTTGATGTTGGCCTGCGCGGCGGAAGCGGAGGTGCTGACTAGTCCGGCTGCGAACAGGGCAACAGTCGCAACCGTATTGCGAAAGGCATGGCTGACTGAAGACATCTCTCTCTCCTGATGTGTTCCTTCAGCGATTGGTCGCCGCTCGCGGCATCAAGGTTCACGCGGGCGATCCCGCCAACGAAAAACCCGCCGGATTGCTCCGGCGGGGTTCTGGTTTTCCTATCGCTAGATCACGGCTTGGAGTTCTGGATGTTCGCACCCGCCGGATCCTGCTGCACCTGCGGCGTACGTCTCGGCACCAGCTGCTGCAGGATGTTCGGATTGAGCAGCAGGTTCGGGTTGACCTCCACGCCCGGCTTGCGGATCGGGACGCAGTTTGGATATTTTCCGGTCGTCCCGGTCGGGCAGCGCCGCAGGATGATGATCGGCTGGCACTGGCCGTTGATCAGCTGCGAACCCGGAGCGCATTCCTGCCGGACCCTACGGCAGGCACCGTCACGGACCTCGGTGCCACGCGGGCAGACACATTCGCCACGCTTGTTGTGGACCTGGCCGCGAATGGTGCACTGCTCCAGTTCAGGCTTCTTCTGCCGGCAGGCGCCGTCGCGGATTTCCGTACCCCTCGGGCAGACACAGTTGCCGTTGGCGTCGTGGATCTGGCCGCGGATCGTGCACTGCTCCGGCTTTGGCCGGATCGGCCGGCAGGCGCCGTTGCGCACCTCGGTCCCCTTCGGGCAGACGCAATCGCCATCGGCGTTGCGGACCTGGCCGGGGATCCGGCACTGCTCCGGTTTCGGCCGGATCGGCCGGCAGGCACCATTGCGCACCTCGGTCCCCTTCGGGCAGACGCAATCGCCGTCCGCGTCGTGGACCTGGCCGCGAATGGTGCACTGCTCGGGCTGCTGCTTGTCCCGCACGCAGGCATTCGCGATCCTGTCGAGATGCGTGCCCTTGGGGCAGTAGCAGCTGTCGCCATCCGCCGACGGCACCGAGCCGGGTATAGTGCAGCCCTGCGTCATCTTCACGCAGGCGCCGTTCTCGAGCTCGGTTCCGCGCGGACAGACACAGCGCCCGTCCTCGGTGCGGATCTGGCCCTTGAGCAGGACGCAAGGCTTTGGCTTTGGCTTCGGCTCGATGATGACGCCGTCGCCCGTGCACTGGCCGTTGCGGTAGGTGGTGCCTTCCGGGCAGACGCAGCGGCCGGCATCGTTCATGACGAAGCCCGCCGAGCACTGCTTCTTCACCTCGTTCCTGATGGTGAAGGGATGGCACGCATAAGCCTTGCCGCGATTGCCCTGGATGTTGGCCTGATCGCCGGAAAGCACGTCGCCGCCGCCCTGCACCCGCGTATCCGGAGACAGGACGCCAACGCAGTTCTGACCGTTGACCGTGCCCTGCAGATTGGCCAGGCGGCCGTCATCGGGGATGACCACGGTGACATTGTGCACGTGGCTTTCCCCGGCGCCGAGCGTCAGGTTGGTTATGCAGGACAAAGGCAGCGTCGTCGGTTCCGGCGAGCAGCCGAAGGGCGGCTCGATCGACGTGATCTCGACGCCTTCCAGCCTGCCCAGTCCTTCCACGCCGATCGCATCGCCGATCCGGACCGGACCGGAGAAGGCGCTCGGCCCATCGTTCGTGATGGTGATTTCGAACGAGCAGGGCTGGCCGGGCCGGCATTCGCTGTCGCCGGTCTTCTCGACGCGGATGGTCGGAGCCCCGCCGCCCTTGGCGCAAGCCTGGCCGATCGGATAGACGATGTCGTCTCCCGGCGCCGGCCCGTAGGAGCCGCGCGCGCAGTTCTCGAACTCGCCATTGGCCGAGACGGTCACGTCGAAGTGCCTGGAGGTTCCGGGCGTCATCACGGCGCCGGGAATCTGGCAAGACAGCGTGTTGGCCGGAACCGGTCCGCAGGCCCATTCAGCGCCGTCGGGAGTGACGGTCTGGATCTGGACCGGTGCGCCACCGGCCACCAGCGTGGCGGCATCGTTGACCCGCACCGGACCGGTGGGGGCCGCCGTGCCGGCATTGCTGACGGTGATGCGGCAGGAAACCACCGCGGCACCGGCCAGCGAGCCGTTGCACACCTTGGTGATGCGCAGGCCGGGCTTGCCGCCATTGGGATGGCGGAAGCGTTCCTTGGCGCAGGCCTTGTTGTTGGTGAGGTCGACCTCACCGGGTATGGCCTTCACCGCCGCGCAGTTCTCAACGCTGTCCGACTGGTAGTTTGCCGGCATCACCGCCTTGACGACGATCGACGTCGAGGCGCCAGGCATCAGCACGATGCCGGGATTGTCGCAACGGAACTGGCCGGGGCCGTTCGGTCCACAGCTCCAGGGCGGAGACGGGCCGAAGGTCGAGGAGGCAGGCGCGCCGCCGGGATAGCTGTCGATGACCGTCAGCGGTCCGTTATAGGGGACGCTGCCGTTGTTGATGAGGTCGATGACGAAGTAGCAGATGCCGTCAGCCGTGCAGACCGGGATGCGGGCACGCTTCTTCAGGATCAGGTCGACCTTCTTCTCGACCGGCGGCCGGCACTCAGGGTCGCGATCGCCACGCCGGCAGATCGGGATCGAGGCGCAGCCGCGATCGTTCTGCTGGCTGCCGAACAGCGGCTTGCCGCTGGCCTGGTAGTCGTAGATGGCGCAGTTGCGCAGCACGCGTCCCTGCCAGCCCGGCGCCGGCTTGAAGCCGAGCTTGAGGTCGACAAAGGCGCCCGGGTTGAGCGTGGTCACCGGATGGGTGCAGGTCATCGGCGTGACGCCGGGCACGCAGACCCAGGGCGGGTTCGGGCCGGAATCCAGCACCGAGCCGGCTGGCAACGTCACCTCGTCGAGCACGATCTTGCCGTGATAGGGCGCGCCGCCGACATTGCTGACCCTGATGGTGAAGTCGCAGCCGCCGGCCATCGTGCAACGCGTGACATCGGCGCGCTTCTCGACCTTGAGGTCCGGCTCCTTGTCGGGCGGGCATCTGAGGTCGCGCGGGATGACGATGTCGATAGTCTGCGTGCAGCACAGGCCCCAGCCCTCCTCCGGACCGGCATAGGTCTCGATGCCGGTGACAATAAGGTGGATGACATCACCGGGCGATGCGCCGACGATCTTCCAGTTGAGCACGCCGCCGCCCGCCGGCACCAGTTGCGTGTCGGGGATGATGGTGATGCCGGGCGTGGTCGTCGAGACCTGCACCCACTTGCCACCCATCTCCTGGCCGACAGGCATGTGGTAGATGAAGGCGCCGCCGCCGGGCACGCAATCGACCGTGCCGCGCTCCACCTTGAAGCATTCCTTGCCGGGAGGTGGTGGTGGCGGATTACATTTGGTCAAGTCGATGCGGATCGAGGTCTTCTCGCCAGTGAGGAAATCGCCGTCATCCGGCTTGCCCGGATCCTGCGACGGGATGATGGTCCCCGGGCCGCCTCCCATCGACACCTTGATCGTGCCCTGGTTGTCGACCATGGCCGGCGCGGGGAACGCCGCGTGGTCGATCTTGGCCACGATCTGGAAGGTGATGGTGCGTTCGTTCGCGGCGCCCATGCCGTCGAGATCGCTGGCGGAAATCCGGAAATCGGAAACCGTCGCGGTGTCGTTCGGGTCCGCCGAGGTGCTGATCACCGCACCGGGCAGTGCACCGCCCGCCGCATCGGTGCCATCGCCGGACACATGCGCGCTGACGATCTGCAGGCCATGCGGAGGCTGGTCCTTGAAGTCGAGCCTGGTGTTCTTTAGCGCATTGGCAAGCACGGGATTGGCAAAGGCTTGCGCATTGCCGCGCAGGCCGAACGTCAAGGTGTAGAAGACGTAGTCGCAGCTTCTCTGGCCGCCCTTCTTGGTGAAGAACGGCACGATGCGCCCCGGCTCGGGATTGACGACACGGGGATTGTCGAGCTCAAGCCTGGGTTCCGGGCCTGCGGCCTCGACGATCTTGGCCGGGATGGGGTCCTCGGCGAAGGCCGGCAATGCCGGCAGCATGGCGACCGCGATACCGGCCGCCATCAGCCAGCGCGCGCCGCGCCTGGCATATGACAGGGTTTCATGATCGTCTCCATGACGGTGGGTTTGCTGCTGCTGGGAGCAAGCGGGGAAAGCGCGGAAATGGTCATCTTTCCCTCCCTCACGGTTCGCAGCTGACGGCTGGGGTTCTGAGCGGCAGGGTCATTTTGCAGCAAGGGTAGTAGCCGCCCTTGTCGCGGTCTGACTGCCTGTAGAAGCAGAGCCCGACATCGACCGTGTCGCCCGGATAATGGCCGGTGATGCCGATCGTGTATGGCGTGCCCGGCGCATGCGACATGGGTGAGGTCACCCCGACGCCTGGCGTCTTGGACAGAGCCTTGATCGAATCGCCGCCGAAGCCGGCATGGTCATGGAGATAGAGATCGGCCTCGAGGCCCGAGGGCGTGCAGAAGTACTGGACATCCTCGACATCGAGACAGGGAGGCAGATTGCCGGGCGGTGGGAAGTCCGGCGGATAGAATGGCGGCAGGTAACCGCCTGGAATTTCCTCATAGTAGCCGGCACGGCCCTCGCAGGGACGCCAGACCCTGACGTCGCCGACATGGCCTTCCACTTCCGGGTCCTCGAAATAGCTGTCGAAGTCGACGAACCAGGAGCCGAAGGGCGGCAGGTTGGCCGGCTTGACCAGCGGGGTCGGCGTGAACTGGACGCCATGCACGGCAAAAGGCCCGCCAGCGGCGAGCTGCTCGGCAAGCGCCGGATTGTCACGCAACTTGTCGCCGGTGTTGACCAGCGTGTCGGTGCAGACACTGGTGTCGAGATTGCCCTCGGCGTCATAGCCATATTGCAGATCGACGCCACCGGCCGACTGGCGGTTGCCTTGCGGGAAGCCGATCGCATATTCCTGCGGCACTTCCACCCAGACCGATTCCGTCGCCGGATCGTCGGGATTCTCGCGCCAGTAGCGGATGACCTCGCCCTTGCCGGAATCGGCGAAGCGGCTGTAATCGTAGCGGTTTTCGACCGGGCCGCGCTGGGCCAGATACATGAAGCCCGTGTTGTCGAAAGCGATGCCGGTGACGGCGTAGTCCTTGTCGGCCTCGACCGTCAGCTCCCAGCGCGGATCGCCGGCGAAGCGGCCGTCGCGGGCAATGCCCACCGACCAGACCTCCGCCTTTTCGCCGACCGTATAGTAGACCCGGCCGCCGTGATAGGCGACCGCCCAGACACGGCGCTCGTCCTGGGTGTAGCCCCATGTGTCGGGGTCTTCGCTGTCGAAGGCGCCGCCCTGGATGTCCATGACGGCGCCGTCGTCGGCGACCGGGTCGAGCCCGTGCGCCGGGCGTCCGGCGACGCCATGGTCGAACGTGTCGATCAGCGTGCCGTTGGCGTCGATGCGATGGATCAGGCCAGTGTCG
Organism: Mesorhizobium sp. M4B.F.Ca.ET.058.02.1.1; assembly: GCF_003952505.1. NCBI lineage: Bacteria > Pseudomonadati > Pseudomonadota > Alphaproteobacteria > Hyphomicrobiales > Phyllobacteriaceae > Mesorhizobium > Mesorhizobium sp. M4B.F.Ca.ET.058.02.1.1. The sequence continues at coordinate 3,669,371 of NZ_CP034450.1, forward strand.
AGATCGGAGGCGAAGAACTGGCGATGGATGGGGTCGAAGGAAAGGTTGCCGATGCCGGGCCCGCTGTTGGTGTCGATATCGGCGAATTTCGAAACGGCGCCGGTAATGCCGTCGATCTTCCAGATCGTGCCCGGCCCGCCGCCATTCTCGGTGCCGAACTGGCCCTCCATGAAGGCAGAACCGGCAGCGCCGCGGCGCTCTCGCTCGGGCCGTCCGTCATTGTCGGCGTCGGGCGTGACGATCTCGATGCCGTGCAGTGAGGTCGCTGCGGTATAGAGGTTCGGGATGCCCGACGGCACGCCATCACGCACGCCGTCGTCATAGGTAAGGCCGAAGACCTCGCCGATCTGGCCGGCCGTCACCTCGAAGGGCGGCGGCGTGTAGACGAGCTGGCCCGAGGCCGGGCCGCCGAGATGCGAGACGTCGAAGACGCGCAAGGAGGCGCGGCTGATGTCGATGAAGGTTTCGTCGACCGGATCGACGCCGGGCGGAAGGCCCCCTCTTCGGAATCGGAAGAGTCGAAATTGGGGATGACAGTGCCGGGGAAGCCGGTCACCGCCATCGAGCCAGGATAGATGATCTGGGTTTCCTGCGCGCCGGCGGGACTGCCGAGCCACAGGCTGGCGCTGAGCGCAAGAGCAAGAAGTCCGCCGGTTGCCTTTGCCGCGCGGCGCAAACGGCCGGCACGAGCGTGCGCAAGAGCGCCTTGGTCGCAGGACATAGAACTCCCCCCGAAGTCTATGGAAGAACCATCCGGCATTACCGCGCGAATCAGGGCAAGGCGCGGCGTTCCGGCACGTTCTTCCCTGATCGAATTGTCTGCTTTCCTCATGTTCACGATACGCCGGCTCTTACGCAGGGTCAACGGAATCAGCGGAAAGCCCGGCGCATCGACCCCGTCCCGAAGACGGTGGTCGCGCCGAGCTTCTGTTGTTCCCGGAGACCATGGAGCCTCTGGGTTTCTGGTCATTGGGTTTTCCTTTCCCGGGCCGCACCATGCGGCGCCTGAGCGTCAGTCGTGGGCTGACGCGGAAAGGTTCATGGGGGAAAGGCGGCGAACTGGGACAACCCGTCGCCGGAGTGCGTCACCAGATCCAGTCGCCCTTGCCGAGCGCCGTTGCGGCCTCGACGATGCGGGTGAAGCTGGCGCGCGCCCGGCCTACCGTGCGCCGGGCCCTCAGGTAGCCATGCACAAGTCCCGGTTCCTCGAACCAGTATGCATGTCCGCCGGCCGCGACGACGCGGTCGCGATAGGCCTCGCCGTCGGAAGACAGCGGGTCGCATTCGGCGGTGATCAGCACGGTCGGTGGCAGGTAGGCGAAATTGGCGTCGGCGAGCGGCGACAAGGTGATGTCGCCGGTGCGATCCTCGCCGCCGGTGCGGATGTCCATGTAGAAATCGAGGTCGCGCACCGTCAGCATCGGCGCCTCGGCATGCGCGAAATAGGACCCCGTCGAACGGTCGCCGCCGAGGCCCGGATAGACCAGGACCTGGCCGACCGGCTTTTTGACATGGCCGCGCGTAGCGTGGCTGACGGCGGCGCAAAGGTTGCCGCCCGCGCTGTCGCCGCAGAGCAGGACGGGACGGTCGTAAGTGGCGGCCGCCCATTCGAAGGCGGCCATGACATCGTCGAAGGCGGCCGGATGCAGATGCTCAGGCGCCAGCCGGTAGTCGACCGAAACCACCTCGAAGCCGGTGCGGGCGCAGAGCTCGGCGCAGACATCGTCATGGCTGTCCAGCCCGCCGAGGATGAAGCCGCCGCCATGGACGTAGAGCACCATCGCCGCCGTGAGCGGTTTTGCGTTGCGATAGAGGCGGATCGGGATGTCTTGCGCGGGCGCCGGGATGGCCGTGGTCTCGACCGTCACGCCTTGCGGATAGCCGGCAAAGAATTCCCGGCACATGCGGTCATAGATCGCGCGCTGCTGGGCAACCGTGTAGTCGATCGCATACGGCGGGTAGTAGGCGTTGGTCTTCTCGATGAAGGCCCAGGTCTCGGCGTCGATGAGGGTTTTGTAGTTGGTCATGGTTGCTGCATCGATTGGAGAGGTCGAGCCCAGGCACCCCCCTCTGGCCTGCCGGCCATCTCCCCCTCAAGGGGGGAGATCGGCAGTTTTGGCCATGCCGCCTTTTCTGCAGCGTCTGAGACTGGTGAAAGCCTTCGCGACATCCGATCTCCCCCTTGAGGGGGAGATGCCCGGCAGGGCAGAGGGGGATGGGAAGGAACGCCATCGGCTGCGAGACTATCTGCCCTTCCACACCGGATCGCGCTTCTCGGCAAACGCCCGGAACCCTTCCATATTGTCCTCCGACCCGTAGAGCAAATCGACGGTCGCCAATTGCCGGCGCGTGACCTTGTTCATCGCGTCCTGGAAGGTCAGCGCCTCGGCCACGCGCGCGGTCTCCTTGATCGCGGCGAAGACCAGCGGCGGGCCGCTGGCGAGCAGCCGGGCGATCTCCCATACGCGGTCCTCGAGCTTCTCCTTGGGCAGCACCTCGTTGACCAGGCCCCAGCGATGCGCCTCGGCGACATCCATCCAGCGGCCGGTGAGCAGGAGGTCCATGGCGACATGGTAGGGAATGCGCTTCGGCAGCTTGATCGTCGCGGCATCGGCAAGCGTGCCGGCGCGGATCTCGGGCAGCGCGAAGGAGGAATGGTCGGCGGCGTAGATGAGATCGCAGGACAGCGCCAGCTCGAAGCCGCCGCCGACCGCCATGCCGTTGACGCAGGCGATGACCGGCTTGTTGAGGTCGCGCAATTCCTGCAGGCCGGCGAAGCCGCCGACGCCGTAATCGCCGTCGACCGCGTCACCGCCGGCCGCCGCCTTGAGGTCCCAACCGGCGCAGAAGAACCTGTCGCCGGCGGTCTTGACGATGGCGACGCGCAGCTCGGGATCGTCGCGGAACGCCTTGAACGTCTCGCCCATCAGCCGCGACGTCTTCAGGTCGATGGCGTTGGCCTTCGGCCGGTCGAGCGTGACCTCGAGGATAGTGCCCTCGCGGCGGGTGGTGATGACGTCAGCCATTCTTCTTTTCTCCAAGCACCAGCAGCGCGTCGGCGATCCAGGCGCCCTTGCCTTCGGCGCAGACGATCAGCGGATTGATGTCGAGCTCCTCGATCTCGCCGGCATTCTGCTGCACGAAGCCGGCAATGCCGGCGATCGCGTCGATAGCGGCGGCGACATCAGCCTTTGGCCGGCCGCGATAGCCTTCGAGCAGCGGGTAGAGCTTCAGTCCACGCAGCGCCGCCTCGATGTCGTCGCGCGTCGCCGGCAGCATCAGGGTGACGCTGTCGCGCAGGAGCTCGACCAGCACGCCGCCGGTGCCGAGCGTCATCACCGCGCCGAACATCGGGTCGCGGGTGAAGCCGACGATCAGCTCGGCGACGCCGTCGCGCACCATGCGCTCGGCATAGAGGCCGGTGCCGAGCGGCAGGAGGTCATGCGCGGCGGTGCTCACGGATTCGGCATCCTTGAGGTTGAGGATCACCGCGCCGACTTCCGACTTGTGGGTGACGCCCAGCGCCTTCAGCGCCACCGGGAAGCCTAGCGCCATCGACGAAATCACCGCCTCAACCGCATTGGCGGCGCGCTCGCCCTTCGGCACCGGTAGCCCGGCCTTGATCAGCCGCGCCTTGGCCTCGGCCTCGTCGGGCGTGACATGGCCGGCGTCGGCCGCGCCCGCGGCGCTGGTGTCGACCGGCTGCGCCTCGGGCTCGCGCCAGGCCCAGCCGATGAAGGCGGCCGCCTGAGCGGCATCCATGGCTTCCGAGATGCCGAACAGCGGCACCATGCCGCGCGCCATCAGTCCGGCGGTATATTCCTCCGGCAGGTTTTCCGGCAGCGAGGACACGATCGCGCCTTGCGCGCTGTTGGTCTTCAGCGCCGCCTCGAAAGCGCGCAGCGTCGCCCACCAGTCGGTGTCGGAGCAGCGGTCGGGACGCGGGAAGTCGAGCACCAGCATGTTGAGGTCGAAGCCGCCCGACACCATCGCGGTGAAGGTGGCCGTCATAGCCGGCTCGTTGTTCCAGATGAAGGTGTGGTAGTCGAGCGGATTGGCGACCGCGACCAGCGGCCCCAGCGTCGACTTGACATGGGCGCGATGCTTGTCGGTCAGAGGCGGGAAATGCACCCAGCGCCCCTCCGCGCTATCGGCCATCACCGAGGCCTCGCCGCCCGAGCAGCTCATCGACGACAGCTTGTAGCCGGGCAGCGGCCCGGTGATGTGCAGGAGCTTGAGCGCCTCGATGAAGGCTGGAATGGAATCGACGCGGGCGATGCCGAGCCGCCTCAGGAAGGCGCCGGAAGCGGCGTCCGAGCCGGCCAGCGAGGCGGTGTGCGACACCGTCGCCTGCCGCGCCTGTTCGGAGCGGCCGACCTTCATGGCGATGATCGGCTTCCTCAGCTCGCGCGCCCTGGCCGCAAGCCGCTCGAAGCCGGCGACCGAATCGAAGGCCTCGATGTGCAGGCCGAGCGAGGTGACGCGCTCATCCTCGATCAGGCCGAGGGCCATTTCCGAGAGGCCGGTCTGCGCCTGATTGCCGGCGGTCATCAGGAAGGCGATCGGCAGGCCGCGCTTCTGCATCGTCATGTTGATGGCGATGTTGGACGACTGGGTGATGATGGCGACGCCCTTGCCGCTGTCGGGCAGCCTGATGCCGCCATGCTGGTCGGGCCACAGAAGCGCGCCATCGGCATAGTTGATGAGACCATAGCAGTTCGGACCGATGATCGGCATCTGGCCGGCGGCGGCGACGAGCTCGGCCTGCAGCCGTTCGCCGTTCTCGTCATAGGCTTCGGTCTCGAGGAAGCCGGCGGCGAAGCAGACGGCGCCGCCGGCGCCGCGCTCTGCCAGAGCCTTGACCACCTCGATGGAAAGATGCCGGTTGACGCCGACGAAAGCGGCATCGGGCGCGCCGGGCAATTCGGCGACGGAGCGGTAGGCCTTGCGGCCGGCAACCTCGTCCTTGGTCGGGTGCACCGGCCAGATTTCGCCGGCAAAGCCCATCTTGATCGATTGCGCGACGACGGCGGCGGCCTGCGCGCCGCCAAACACGGCGATCGATTTCGGGCGCAGGAGACGTTCGAGTTTATGCATGGCCATCTTTTCGTTTGAACATGATCTTCTCCAAAAGCCGGATCCCGGCTTTGGGCATCATGCTCTAAGCCCCGAACGGACGCAGCAGCGCCCGCGAAATAATATGTCGCTGAATCTCCGAAGTGCCTTCCCAGATGCGCTCGACGCGGGCGTCGCGCCAGATGCGCTCCAGCGGCAGATCGTCCATCAGCCCCATGCCGCCATGGATTTGGATCGCCTCGTCGGCGACGAAAGCCAGCATCTCTGTAGCCTTCAGCTTGGCCATGGCCATGTCCTGGTCGGTGACGGTGCCCTGATCGTACTTCCAGCCGGCTTCGAACACCATCAGGTCGGCGGCTTTCAACTCCGTCGCCATGTCGGCGAGCTTGAACGACACGCCCTGGAACTTGCCGATCTGCTGGCCGAACTGCTGGCGCTGGGCGGCGTACTCGATGGCGTGGCCAAGCGCACGCTCGGCGCGGCCGAGGCAGGTGGCGCCGACCTGCAGGCGAGTGGCGCCGAGCCAGGAATTGGCAACCTCGAAACCCTTGTGCACCTCGCCCAGGACCTGGCTCGCCGGCAGCCGGCAATCATCGAATTCGAGGATGGCGTTGGTGTAGCCGCGATGCGAGACGTTGCGGTAGCCGTCGCGCACGGCAAAGCCCCTGGTGCCCTTGTCGACGAAGAAGGCGGTGATCTTCTTGCGTTTGCCGCGCGGCGAATCCTCTTCGCCTGAAGCCATGAAACAAATCGCAAAGTCGGCGATGTCGGCATGGCTGATGAAGTGTTTGGTGCCGTTCAGCACCCAGTCGTCGCCATCCTGCACGGCGGTGGCCTTCATGCCGCGCAGGTCGGAGCCGGCGCCGGGCTCGGTCATTGCCAGGCAGTCCCACTTCTCGCCGCGGATGCAGGGGAAGAGATATTTCTCGCGCTGCTCCGGCGTGCCGGCGAGCAGGATGTTGGAAGGACGCGCTACGCAGGTCCAGTGCAGCGCGTAGTTGGCGCGGCCGAGCTCCTTCTCGTAGAGCAGCCAACTCACCGTATCGAGGCCGGCGCCGCCGACATCGGCCGGCATGTTGGCGGCGTAGAGCCCGGCCTCGATCGCCTTGGCCTTCAGCTCGTCGATCAGCTCGCGGCGCAGCACGCCGGTGCGCTCCACCTCGCGCTCATGCGGATAAAGCTCGTTCTCGACGAAGGCGCGCGTCGTCTCGACGATGAGCTTTTGTTCCTCGGAAAGACCGAAATCCATCGCCTCAGCCCTTCTTCTTGCTCTTCTTCGACTTTTCGGCCTTTGCCGGCTTCACGGCCTTCTTCACCGGCTTGGCAGCCTTGGCCTTCTCGGCCGCCTTGGAGACCGGCTTCTTCGCCGCCAGCTTGGCGAGCTGCCTGGTATAGTCCTTGTGCAGCGCGCCGGCGCCCCAGCCCTTGCCCTTGTTCTGCTTCGACAGCGCCTCCATGATCGCGACCAGATTGTCGTCGCGGATCTTTTCCAGCTCGCGGATCGACAGGCCGTGCGCCTGCTCGTCCGACTGGGTGGCGATGAGATCGACCAACTCATCGTTGAACTCCGGCACGTCCATCAACTTGGTCCACGGCCATTTCAGGCAAGGGCCGAACTGCGCCATGAAGTGGCGCATGCCGGCCTCACCGCCGGCGACGCGGTAGACCTGGAACATGCCCATCTGCGCCCAGCGCAGGCCGAAGGAATAGCGCATGATGTCGTCGAGTTCCTCGACGGTGCAGATGCCATCCTTGACCAGCCACAGCGCCTCGCGCCAGGCGGCTTCGAGCAGGCGGTCGCCGACGAAGGCCTCGATCTCCTTGCGCACCACCACCGGCTTCATGCCGATCGAGGCGTAAAGTTCCTTGGCGACCTCGATCGCCTCCGGGAAGGTCTGCTCGCCGCCGACGATCTCGACCAGCGGCAGGAGATAGACCGGGTTGAACGGATGGCCGACGACCAGCCGCTCCGGGTGCTTCTTCATCGCCACCTGCATGTCGGTCGGCTTGATGCCGGAGGTCGACGAGCCGACGATGGCATTGGCCGGCGCATGGGCGTCGATCTCGGCCAGCACCCTGTGCTTGAGGTCGAGCCGCTCGGGTACGCTTTCCTGGATGAAATCGGCGTCGGCGACCGCCTCGGCGATGGTCTTGGCGAAGGTCAGCTTGCCTTCCTTGGGCAGGCCGCCGGGCAGCATCTGCTTATAGGCGCGGCGGGCGCCCTTCATCACCTCGCCGACCTTGCGCGACGCCTCGGGATCGGGATCGAAAATCGAAACATCGATGCCGTTCAAGAGCAGCCGCGCCACCCAGCCGGCGCCGATGACGCCGCCGCCGATGGCGGCTGCCTTGTTGATGATGCTCATGCGGAAGCTCCGGTTCTGGTCTTGGCTGTTTCGGGATCGGTAAGCGGCACACGCTCACCGGCGCGGATCACGGCCGGGTCGTAGGCCTTGCGGGCGAAGACTTCGAGCACGAAGGGCCGGAAGAACTCGATCGGCAGCGTGTCGTAATCGGGGTCGAAGCTCGACTGGTCCCAGCGCTCGCAGAACCGGTCGCAGTCGTCGAAATAGGGATGGCCGGCGAAGCGGTCACGGGCGTGGCGGTTGCCGCCAAGATGATGCGCGTAATAGAGGCGCTGGAAATCGCCGTGCTTCTCCACCACCCAGGTGCACTGTTCGCGCACGAAGGGCTTCAGGATCGCGGCCGCGTATTCGTCGTGATTGTAGGGCGCGTAGATATCGCCGATGTCGTGCAGCAACGCGCAGGCGATCCAGTCAGTGTCGGCGCCATCGCGCCAGGCCCGCGTCGCCGCCTGCAGCGAATGGCCGAGCCGGGTGATCTTGTAGCCGGAGAGGCCCTCGTCAAGCTGCACCAGCGCGTCGAGCAGCCGCTCGCCGGTTTTCGCAGCGTAGTCGACCTCATGGGCGGTCAGGAATTCGTAGTCTTCCCTGTCGCCATCCTTCATCGCGGTGAATTTGACGGTCGCCATGGTCAGCCCCCGCCTTATGCTGCGATCGGCGCCCGCTTGGTGAGGTTGAGCTTCTTGCGCACTTCCTCCGGCCCGAGGATCCTGGCGCCGAGATTGGTGACGATGCTGGCGGCACGATCGACGAGCTGCGCGTTGGTCGCCAGCACGCCCTTGTCCAGCCAAAGATTGTCCTCAAGACCGACGCGGACATTGCCCCCGGCGAGCACCGCGGCCGCCGCATAGGCCATCTGGTTGCGGCCGATCGAGAAGGCCGACCAGTTCCAGGTCGACGGCACGTTGTTGACCATGGCCATGAAGGTATTGAGGTCATCCGGCGCGCCCCACGGCACACCCATGCACAGCTGCACCAGCGCGTCCGGCTTCAGCACCTGCTCCTCGACCAGCTGCTTGGCGAACCACAGATGGCCGGTGTCGAAGGCCTCGATCTCGGGCTTGACGCCAAGCGCCGTCATCATGCCGCCCATGGCGCGCAGCATGCCGGGCGTGTTGGTCATCACATAGTCTGCCTCGGCGAAGTTCATCGTGCCGCAATCCAGCGTGCAGATCTCCGGCAGGCACTGGCGCACATGTTCCATGCGGTTGGTGGCGCCGCCCATGTCGGTGCCCTTCTCTTTCAGCGGCAGCGGCGCCTCCGGCGAGCCGAACACCATGTCGCCGCCCATGCCGGCGGTGAGGTTGAGCACCACGTCGACATTGGCCTCGCGGATGCGCTCGGTCACCTCGCGATAGAGATGGATGTCGCGCCTGGGCTTGCCGGTCTCGGGATCGCGGACATGGCAGTGGACGATCGCCGCACCCGCCTTGGCGGCGTCGATCGCCGAATCGGCGATCTGCTTGGGGGAGCGCGGCACATGCGGACTGCGGTCCTGCGAGCCGCCGGACCCGGTCACGGCACAGGTAATGAAGACCTCACGGTTCATTGCGAGCGGCATTGGACTTCCTCCCAATCAAGACAGACCCAACAATGACCGACTTGCCGGAAACTGTTTTGCGCTTTACGAAGCTGACATGACTAAAAGCGAAAAGCCGACGATCTTTCGCGCCGAACACGAAACGCTCAAGGTGACGCTCCTGGTGTTCTCCGGCTCGTCGATCATGTGCGTGGCCTCGGCCGTCGACCCGCTGCGCGCCGCCAACCGCATCTCGGGCGACACGCTGTTCGACTTCAAGCTGGTCTCGGTGACGGGTGAGGCGCCGGTTACGACATGTGGCCTGCCGGTGGCGGTCAGCGGCCGCTTCGATGCCGCCGAGCCGACCGATGTGTTGGTCGTCGTCGCCGGCTTCGGCACGCAGAATTATGCCACGGCGGCGCTGCTTGCGGGGTTGCGCAGGGCGGCACGTGCGGCCCGCGCCTGCGGCGGCGTCGAGGCCGGCACCTGGCTGGTGGCGCGGGCCGGTCTGCTCGAAGGGCGAAGCGCCACCACGCATTGGGAGGACATGGAGGATTTTTCCGCCGCCTTCCCGGGCGTCGACGTGCGTCCGGACCGCTATGTCATCGACGGGCCTGTCTTCACGTCCGGCGGCGCCTCGCCGACCTTCGATCTGATGCTGCATCTGGTGCGGACCAGGCTCGGCATGGCCGTGGCGCTCGATGTGGCGAGCGTGTTCATCTACGACCAGGCGCGCGCCGCGACCGATGCGCAGCCGCTGGTCTCGCTCGGGCGGCTCGACGGCTACGACCCAAGGCTGGCGCAGGCGATCCGGCTGATGGAATCGCATGTCGACCAGCCGCTGACCATCGACGCCGTGGCCAAGCGCGCCGGCGTGACGGCGCGGACGCTGGAAAGCATCTTCCGCAAGTCGATCGGCGAGACGCCCGGCGCCTATTATCTGCGGCTGCGCCTCAGCGCCGCCCGGCGCCTGGTGGTCGACACGCGGATCGCCATGGCCGACATTGCCGGGCGGACGGGATTCTCCTCCGCGGCGGCATTTTCCAGGGCATTTTCGAGGGCTTTCGGCGAAGCGCCGGTGAGGCTCCGCCGGGGATAGGCTACGCGGCGGTCTGCCGGGTGCTGGCGCTGTCGATCTCGGAGCGCATCTGCCTTGCAATATGGGTCTCGAAGCGGCTGGCGACCGCGCGATCCCATTCGGTCGCGCCGCGTGAACCGGCCTTGCCGTGCGGCAATGCCATCAGCCGGTCGATGATCGAGCCAGCCTCGCCAGATGAGAGCAGGGCGTCGATTTCGCGTTCGTGCTGCATATCGTTTCGCCTCCTTCTTCCTGATTCCCGCCACGAGCCGACACTATAGGAAATCCGTGACGGCTGTTTGAAGGCAAGAGAGAGGCTATTGAGGGGCGGCGCGGGGCAAAACCTTGTCGTCGGTTTCAGCCCCGCGCAAAGCCGTTTTATCTTAGCGGCTGCTTGAGTTAGGGCCGGCGCCCTGCCTCACACATAGCGGTTGACGATGTTTTCCAGCAGCTCCTGGCGGCCGGAGCGCGGCTGCGGCTCGATCTTCTTCTTGACCACCCGCTCGGCGATCTCCTCCAGCGTGCGCTTGCCCGACAGCATCGCCTTGCCTTCGGCGGTGTTCCAGCCGGCATAGCGCTCGGCCAGCGGGGCCGACAGCGCCTTGTCCTCGATCATCCTGGCCGCCGCCTTGAGGCCGCGCGCGCAGGCATCCATGCCGCCGATATGGCCGATCAGCAGGTCCTGCGGGTCGAGCGACTGGCGCCGCAGCTTGGCATCGAAGTTGGTGCCGCCGGTCTTGAAGCCGCCGCCCTGCAGGACCTGGTAGTAGGCGAGCGCCATTTCCGGCACGTTGTTGGGGAACTGGTCGGTGTCCCAGCCCGACTGGTAGTCGTTGCGGTTCATGTCGATCGAACCGAAGACGCCGAGGGCATTGGCGAGCGCCAATTCATGCTCGAAGGAATGGCCGGCGAGGATGGCGTGGCCCTGCTCGATGTTGAGCTTCACTTCCTTCTCCAGCCCAAAGCGCTTGAGGAAGCCGTAGACGGTGGCGACGTCGTAATCGTACTGGTGCTTCGTCGGCTCCTGGGGCTTCGGCTCGATCAGGATGGTGCCCTTGAACCCGATCTTGTGCTTGTAGTCGACGACCAGGCTGAGGAAGCGCCCGGCCTGCTCCTGCTCGCGGCCAAGGTCGGTGTTGAGCAGCGTCTCGTAGCCCTCGCGGCCGCCCCACAGCACGTAGTTCTCGCCCTTCAGGCGCTTGGTGACGTCGATGCAGCTCTTCACCGTCGCCGCCGCATAGGCGAAGACATCCGGATCGGGATTGGTGGCCGCGCCGGACATGAAGCGGCGGTGCGAGAACAGGTTCGCCGTGCCCCACAGCAGCTTGACGCCGGTCTTCTTCATCTTGGCGGCAAAATAGTCGGCGATCTCGTCGAGGCGCGCGGCGCTCTCGGAAAAGTCCTTGCCCTCGGGCCGGACGTCGGCGTCGTGGAAGCAGAAATAGGGCGCGCCGAGCAGCGAGAACATCTCGAAGGCGACGTCGGCCTTGAGCTTCGCCAGCTCCATCGTGTCGATGCCGCCGGGCTTGGCGAACCAGGGACGATCGAAGGTCTGGCCGCCGAACGGGTCGCCGCCGGGCCAGGCGAAGGAATGCCAGTAGGCGACGGCAAAGCGCAGATGGTCTTCCAGCCGCTTGCCGGCGACCAACTCGTCCGGGTTGTAGAACCGGTAGGCGAGCGGATTGGTCGAATCCGGTCCCTCGTACTTGATCGTCTGGATGTCGCCGAAAAATCCGCTGCTCATGATCGTCCTTCCTCTCGCAGGTTCCTGTCCGCCATTACCTCAGGCGTAATTGGTTTCATGCCGGCGCTGGTCGAAAAGGGTCATGTCGAAACGATCCAACGAAGGATGAAGACCATGACCGACCTCAACACGATCGCCCGGAACTACATCACCGCCTGGAACGAGAGCGATGCGGGCCGCCGCAAGGCTCTGCTCGAAGCGGCCTTCACCAGCGACGTCAGCTACCGCGATCCGATCATGCAGGGCGACGGCCACGCAGGCATCGCCGCGCTGATCGACGGCGTGCAGCAACGCTTCGCCGGGTTCCGCTTCTCGCTGAAGGGCCAGCCGGACGGGTTTGCCGATCAGATCCGCTTCTCGTGGAATCTCGGCCCGGAGGGCACCGAGTCGGTCATCGAAGGCACCGACATCGCCGTCATCGAGAACGGCCGCCTGAAGAGCGTCACCGGGTTTTTGGACAAGGTGCCGGCGCAGTGAGGCTTTGCTGTTGAGGTGGGCGCCAAGCACCCCCCTCTGGCCTGCCGGCCATCTCCCCCTCAAGGGGGGAGATTGGCTGGCTTTTCCGCCTTCGCCAATCACTGACCTTGCAAGACTGGCATAGCCGTCGACGCTGCTGATCTCCCCCCTTGAGGGGGAGATGCCCGGCAGGGCAGAGGGGGGTGCCTCGCGCCCGCTCACGCGGTTGCCGCCCTGATCGCCGGATAAAGCGCCCTGTAGCGCTGGTAGGCGTCGGCGAAGGCCCCGCCAAGCCCGGCGTCCGGATCGATCGTGGCGTCGGTCGCCGGCGCGGTGCACACGGCAAGCGGATCGGCGCCGGTCGCGGCGATCAGGCCGAGCCGGGCCGCGCCGAACGCGGCGCCGAAATCGCCATCGGCCGGGATGTCCACCGGCACCTGCAAGGCCGTGGCAATCGCCTTCAGCCAGTAGCGCGAGCGCGACCCGCCGCCGATCGCCGTGACCCGGGTCAGCGTCGTGCCGGCCGTCTTCAGCGCTTCGAGACTGTCGCGGAAGGCAAAGGCGACGCCTTCGAGCACGGCCTGCGTCAGCACGGCGCGGCCGGTTTCATGCGCCAGGCCGGTGAACGAGCCACGAATGGCGGAATCATTGTACGGCGTGCGCTCGCCTGAGAGATAGGGCAGGAAGGACACACCGGTCGGCGCCTTGAGCGTATCGCCGAGCTCGGCGGTCAATTCGCCGGCGCTTTTGCCGGTGATCTCCGACAGCCAGTTGAGCGAATCGGTGGCCGACAGGATAACGCCCATCTGGTGCCAGGTGTCGGGCAGCGCGTGGCAGAAGGTGTGCACCGCGCTTGCCGGATTGGGCAGGTAGGCGGCGTTGGCGGCGAACAGCACGCCGGAGGTGCCGAGCGACACAAAGGGGTGGCCGGCGCCGACCGTGCCCATGCCGCAGGCCGAGGCCGCATTGTCGCCGGCGCCGCCGGCGATCGGAATGCCTGCTGCAACGCCCCATTTGGCGGCAAGCTCGGCGCGCAAGGCGCCGGCCTTCGCCGTGCCCTCGACCAGCGACGGCATGTGCTTCTCGTCGAGTGAGGTGGCTGCCAGCAGATCAGCGGACCAGCGCCGCCTGCCGACGTCGAGCCAGGAGGTGCCGGCGGAGTCGGACATTTCCGAAATGTGCTCGCCCGTCAGCCAGAGCCGCAGGAAATCCTTGGGCAGCAGCACCTTCGCCACGTCGGCGAAGATCTTGGGCTCGTTGTTCTTCACCCAAGCGAGCTTCGGCGCGGTGAAGCCCGGAAAGACGATGTTGCCGGTGAGCTTGCGGAAGCGCGGATCGGCGTCGAGCGCGGCGGCCTCGACATGGCTGCGCGTGTCGTTCCACAGGATGCAGGGGCGCAGCACCTGGTCGCCGGCGTCGAGCAGGGTTGCGCCATGCATCTGGCCGGACAGGCCGATGCCCTTGACGGCCGCGAGTTCCTTCGGATGTGCGGCCTTGAGTTCGGCAATCGCTTTTTCGCAGGCCGCGATCCAGTGCGCGGGATCCTGCTCGGACCATCCCGGATGCGGCCGCGAGACATCGAGCGAGCCGTGACCGGAGCCGATGGCGGTCTGCCCGGCATCGATCAAAAGCGCCTTGACGCCCGACGTGCCCAGATCGAGGCCGAGATACATGATGTCCTCCCAATGCCTTTAATTTTTTCGGATCTCGAAAAAATCTGGCTTGGCCAGTTCTTATGCCAAGATCCGCTTCGGGTCAATTCTCGGACAAATCGGCGGCGCGCCGCGAAAACAGCGCCGACAGCGGACTGTCCGGCCGCGCAAAGGCGCGCTCGCCCGTCAGCGCCCGCGCCAGCGGTCCATCGCCGGCGCGCAGGGCAGCCTCGATCAGCGTCAGGTCGATGACGTCGCGCTGCGCATGGCTGCCGCCGAAGCGGTTCGCGATCGAGCGTATGGGCCGGATCAGGCGCGCCGCCTCGGTGTAGTCAGCTTCGCCGAACGCCTTGATCGCCAGCGTCAGCGGATGGCCGACATCCCGGGTAAAAGCGGCGTTGTCGTCGCTGGCATGCATCGCCTCGCGCTGCGCCTCCAGCAAGGTCCTGGCCGGCGCCTCCAGCCCAGCGCCGACGAAAGCCATCATCGCATGGGCATCGTTGAAGGCATAGTTGCCGGCAGCAGCCTTGGGCGCCCAATTGGCGGCGAGAGCGGTCCAGCGATCGCCGACATCGACGCCGCCGAGATGCAGCCGCCACAGGATCGCCGAAGCATCCACCATGTTGAGCGCCAGTGTCGAGCGCGTGCCGTAGATCGGCCCGTCATAGAGCGCCAGGACTTCCTCGGTCTCGCCGAGATCGTAGTGGAACAGCGCAAGGTGCCACCAATTGTGCACTTTGAGGAAGCTGTCTTTCGTCCATGCGTCCGGGTTGGCGCGCATCCAGGCGATGCCGTCCTTTTGCCGGCTCTGCATTTCCATAACATGCGCGACCGCGTGCTGCGCCCAGCCGTCGCGCGGCTCGATCTCAATCGCCGTCCGGCCGAAGCCCTCAGCGCGAGCATAGTCGCCCATCTCCTCCAGCCCGAAGGCCTGCATGCCGAGAATGGCGTGGTAGCCCGGCATGCCCCTCTGCCAGGACGGCAGCGCGCGACCGATACGATCGCGCAGCATGCGCGCATTGCCGGTGAAGAAGTCGATCTGATGCCCGGTCTGCAGGGCCACCGCATCGAGCGGAAAATCGATGGCGATGTCCTCGAGCAGGCGCGAGGCGTCGTGCCAACGGCCCGCGGCGAGATGGCCGAGCGCCGCGATATGCGCCTGCTCGCGCGCCGTCGCCGCAAGCGGCAGCGCCGCTTCGTGACAGGCCCTGGCCACGGCCGTCGCCTCAGGCTCAGTGGCAAGCGCAAAGAGATAGCCCTTGAACACATGGGCCATGACGAAGCCGGGATCTTCGGCGATGGCGCGGTCGATGGTAGCGACCGGATCGCCGATAAAGCATTGCAGCTCGCGGACAGCCCTCTCATAGGGCGAAAATCCCGCCTCCGTCGCGCCGGAAAATGTCAGGCCGAATGCGTTCTTCAGCGCCATTGAGTGCCCTGCTACCGTCCTGATCGAACTGGACGTGATCCTAAAACATCGACACTCGGCTCGCCAACCGGCGAGGGGCGGCTTGCACCGTTTGGCTGGACCTGACTCAATTGCCCGAGCGCATCGCCATGGTGGCGATGCCGGCGCCGACCAGCAGCGTGCCGCCGGTGCGGTTGAAGATGCGAATCGCCTTCGGGTTGCGCACGACGTTGCGCGCCCGGGCCGCGATCAGTGCGTAGCCGAAGGCATTGGCGAAGGCGAGCGCCAGGAAGGTCGTCTCGAAGATCAGCATCTGCGGCCAGAAATCGGCGTGCCGGTCGAGGAACTGAGGCAGGAAGGCGACGAAGAAGGTGATGCTCTTCGGGTTGAGCGCGGTGACCAGCCAGGCATGCGCCATCATCTTGGCGGCGGACACCGCGTCGGTGCGCGGCTCGGCTTTCAGCGCCCCGCCGGCGCGGAACAGTTTGACGCCGAGATAGATCAGATAGCAGGCGCCGATCACCTTCAGCACGGTGAACACGGTGGCCGATGCCGCCAGCAGTGCGCCGATGCCGAGCATCGACAGCGTCATGGCGGTGAAGTCGCCGAGCGCGACGCCGACCGCCATCGGCAGCGCGGTGCGCCAGCCCTGGCCGAGCGCATAGGAGACGACCAGAAGGATCGTCGGACCCGGGATGACGAGAAGGATGGTGGAGGCGGCGGCGAAGGCGGCCCAGTTCTCGAAGGACATTTCCTCACTCCTTGAGCACAAAGAAAAGGATAAATCCTCGGGTCGGCCGGAATGTAAAGAGGCATCTTCGAAATGTTTGGGCGGCTGGTTCGGCCCTGCCGGCGGCGGCGACGGCCCTTAGGACCAAAGTCGGGTCCTTCACGCTTTTTCAACCATGATCGATGAAAATGCCTGCTATCCGGCCGGACCGTGCTTCCCGCCGACAGTGTAGGGTTTGGTGCATGCGCGAGTTGCCGCAAAGTTTGACGCCGCCTTCGAACGGCGATGCTATCGAAACCGGAATACAGCTTTCCCGCCGCAGCATGATCTCGGGCTTCGGCGCCGCGGCGCTGCTCGGCATCGCCGGCTGCAGCACCACCGAGACGCTCGACCTGCCGCAATTGCAGATCGACGACACCACCACCGGCTCGGTGCATCCCCTGCGCCCAGCGATCAGCGTCGACAAGAACATCACAGGCCCCGACGTCATGTATGCGTCGCTGACCGATGGGGGTTTCGAGGTGCCGGCGGTGCCCTACCTGAAGGTCAAGCCGGAGTTCCGCCGCCAGATCGTCGTCGACAAGACCGGCGAGGCGCCCGGCACCATCGTGGTGCACCTGCAGGAGCGCATGCTTTATCTGGTGCAACCCGGCGGCGACGCCATCCGCTACGGTGTCGGCATCGGCAAGGACGGCTTCCGCTGGTCGGGCCGCGCCAACATCCAGTACGGCAAGGAATGGCCGGTCTGGACGCCGCCGCCGGAAATGATCCAGCGCAAGCCGGAACTGGTGAAATGGCAGGGCGGCCAGCCCGGCGGCCTCACCAACCCGCTTGGCGCGCGGGCGCTCTACATCTTCCAGAACGGCAAGGACACCGGCTACCGCATCCACGGCTCGCCGGAATGGTGGAGCATCGGCCAGGCGATGTCGTCGGGCTGCGTTCGGCTGATCAACCAGGACATCATTGATCTTTACAGCCGCGTGTCGAAGAAGAACCCGGTGGTCGTGGTCTGATCCTCGGCCGCTGCCGGCGGCCGCTTTGGCGACTTGTCCAAGTGCGGTCTTTTCTCCCGTTGCGTCATCCAGCAAGACAGGCGAAGGTGCCCTGAAACCATCGCCCCGGGAGAGATCAAGCATGGCCGGAACTTTCGTCATCGCGCAGGGCGGCGGCCCGACCGCCGTCATCAATCAGACGGTCGTCGGCGCCGCGCTGGAGATCCGCAAGCGCCATCCCGGCGCCCGGGTGCTGGGCTCGATCCACGGCGTGCGCGGCATCCGCGATGGCAACTATGCCGACCTCTCGGCCATCCCTGAGGAGCAGCTCAGGCTGATCGCGGCGACGCCGAGCGCGGCGCTCGGCTCGACCCGCGACAAGCCCGACGCCGCCTATTGCGAGGTGATCCTCAACGGGCTGAAGAAGATCGGCGCCGACGCCTTCATCTATATCGGCGGCAACGACACGTCGGGCACGCAGCAGATCCTGACCGACGCAGCCGGCGGCACAATCGCCTTCGTGCACGCGCCGAAGACTATCGACAACGACCTCGAGGAGAACGACCACACGCCGGGCTTCATCTCGGCGGCCGAGTTCGTCGCCGGCGCCTTCCTCTCGGTCGACCTCGATTTCCGCGCCCTGCCCGGCATCTATGTCGGCATCGTCATGGGCCGGCACGCCGGCTTCCTGACCGCGGCCGCCGCCGCCTGGCTGCTCGATCCGGACAGCGGCCCGCATCTGGTTTACGTGCCGGAGCGCGCCTTCTCGGCGAAACGCTTCATCGACGACGTGCGGGCCACGCTCGACCGCCACAAGCGCTGCATCGTCGCCGTGTCGGAGGGCGTCAGCACAGCCGACGGCAAGGCGCTGGTCGAGAGCCTGGTGCCGCCAGAGAAGCTCGAACGCGACCAGCACGGCAACGTCAAGCTGTCGGGCAGCGACCTGACGGCGGCGTTGGAACGGGCGCTGGCCGAAGGCCTGCCGGGCAAGCGGGCGCGGGTCGATGCGCTGGGCTACATGCCGCGCGGCTACATCGGCGCGATCAATGCCGTCGACGCCAAAGAGGCCTTCGACGCCGGCGCCTTCGCAGTCGAGGTCGCCGGGCAGGGCGGCGGCTCGGTGGCGCTGCAGCATGACGGTTCCAAAACCGTGCTGAAGAAGGTGCCGCTGAAGAATGTCGCAGGCAAGACGCGCCACATGCCCGACGATTTCATGCAGCCCGACGCCAACAAGCTCTCGGATGCCGGCATGGCCTACCTCAAGCGGCTGGTGCCGGAGAAATACAAGGTCGGGAAGCCCTTCGTCTGATGGGCGACCTGGTAGTCGGCGACTGGTTCGGCAAGGCCATCGTCGACGCCAGGACATCGATGCTGACCGAGCCGTTCGTGCACGATTTCGTGCGCGCCAACATCTGGCATTTCAAAGGCCGGGACGCCGACCTTCTGGTCGACACCGGCATGGGCATCCTGCCGCTGGCGCCCGAGATCGACACGCCAGCAGGCAAGCCGCTGATCGTCGTCGCCACGCATATCCATCTCGACCATGTCGGCTCGCTGCATGAGTTCCCGCTGCGGGCCGGGCCGAAGATGAGCGCCGCGCAGTTCGAGAGAAGCCGTCGGCCGGGCAGGCCCTGCGCGTCCCGTCGCTCGGCCTTGGCCTCACCGACATCACGCCCGATGTCCGCGAGGAGTTGAACCTGGCCGACAATCAGCGCGGCGCCTTGGTCGAGCGCGTCAATCCGGACAAGGCGGCTTCGGCGGCCGGCCTCGAGCCGGGCGATGTCATCGTCGCCGTCGACCGGACCCCGGTGAAGAGCGCCAGGCAGGCGAACCAGGCGATCGCCGAGGCAGGCAAGTCCGGCCGCAAGTCGGTGCTGCTGCTCGTCGACCGCGGCGACGCGCAGATCTTCGTCGCCGTGCCTTTCGCCGCAGGCTGAGGCCTGGCGCCGGCGACAGGCCAGACACAAGGCCCGCCGCCGGCATTTTTTCTGTTGCCCGCCGGGCCATCTTCGAGAACATTGCGCTGGGCCGGCAAACGGCCCCACGCAAAGGGATGTGCTGATGGTCACCCGTGGTTTCGTTTCCGGACGGCGTCCCCCACGGACCATGACACGCGCATCCCGCCGGGCCAGTATCTCGAGCAGGGCTTCCCGGTGCTGTCGGCCGGGCCGACGCCGCATGTGCGCACCGAGGACTGGTCGTTCACCCTCAAGCACGGCCCTCGCCCGATCAAGAAATGGAACTGGGCCGAGTTCAGCGCGCTGCCGCTGACCAGGATGACGCGCGACATCCATTGCGTGACCGCCTGGACCAAGTTCGACACCGCCTGGCAAGGCGTGCTGGTCGACGACATCCTCGCCGATGCCGGCATCGCGCCGCCGACCGCCTACACGCTGGCGCTCTCGTTCGACGGCTACACCACCAATGTGCCGGCCAAGGATCTGCTCGACGGCAAGGCGATGGTGGCGCTGCTCTACGAGGGCAAGCCGATCACGCCGGACCATGGCGGACCGGCGCGGCTTCTTGTGCCGCATCTCTATTTCTGGAAGTCGGCGAAATGGCTGAACGGGCTGCAGTTCACCGAGCGCGACGAGCCGGGCTTCTGGGAATTGCGCGGCTACCATATCTATGGCGACCCGTGGCGCGAACAGCGCTATTCGGGCGATCCATGAGCGAGGCCTCGGCCGCGCAATCGCCCTGGCAGACGGCGAGGATCGTGCGCATCGAGAAACGCACGCCGCGTGTCACGAGCTTCTTCTTCAAGCTGTCGCGGCCTTTCCTCCACCTGGCCGGACAGCATGTCGACGTCAGGCTGACGGCGCCGGACGGCTATCAGGCGCGCCGCTCCTACTCCATTGCCTCGGCGCCGGAGAGCGCCGGCACGGTCGAGCTGGCGATCGAGAGGCTCGAGGATGGCGAGGTGTCGCCCTTCTTCCACGAGGTTGCGGCGGTCGGCGACGAGATCGAATTGCGCGGGCCGCTCGGCGGCCATTTCATCTGGTCGGCCGGTGATGGCGGGCCGATCCTGCTGGTGGGCGGCGGCTCAGGCGTGGTGCCGCTGATGGCGATGGTGCGTCACCGCAGCGTGCGGAAATCGGCCGCGCCGGTCGCTCTGGTGTTTTCGGCGCGGGTCTGGGACGAGGTGATCTTCCGCGACGAGTTGATCGGCCTCGACGACCGGCGCGACGGCTTCGACTTGGTGCTGACGCTGACGCGCGAGCCGGCCCAGCGAGCCTCGGACTATTCCAGGCGCATCGACGCCGCGATGATGGTGCAGGCCATGGAGCGGCTGCCCAAGCCACCGATTCTCGCCTTCGTCTGCGGCTCGAATGCCTTCGTCTCGGCCGCCGCCCAGGCGCTCATCGATGCCGACGTGCCGGCTGGCTTGATCCGCACGGAACGCTACGGCGTTTGAGCAGGCCGCGAGGAGGTCGTTGTCAGGAAACCGGCGAGAACTTTGCCGAGACGAGCTGGAAGGGCAGCGCGCCATAGGTGGCGACGGCGGTCTCGTCGTCCCAGGTGCGGAACTGGCGGGATGGCCGCGCCTCGATCACCAGCGTGCGCCCCGCCGTCGGGTCGAGCGCCACCTTGCCGCGAAAGCGCAGCACCCGTTCCCCGCCGGCGCGGCTGATCGCCAGGGCGCGCAAACGGGCGACATGCCGGCCATCGCCGTTGATCTCCATCTCGATGCGGCGGCGCACCGGCGGCACGGCGATCCGGACCGTCACCTCCAGCATGATCTCGCCGCCCGGGTCGGGACAGTCGATTGCCTGCGACATCACGAAAGGCGATGATTGCCTCTTCGCCCTACCGGCCACCCGCCTGCCGCGCCAGACGACGTCCGGTTCGTCCTGGCGCAACCGGCCGCTCTTGCGCTTCAGCCGCAACTGCTTGGCAAAGCCGCGCGACAGCCAGGTAAGCCCGCCGAAATCGGTGCGCGGCTTGGCCTGCAGCACTGAGGACAGCCGCGACAGGCCGGAGCGGTCGGCCATGCCGATCGTGCTGGCGAGCACCGTTTCAGGCACCGGAATGCCGATCTCGAGCGCGAGATAGGAGAGCGCCACCGCAGCGGCGACGGCGAGGCCGCGCCTGGCGATCACGTCGAGGAACACATCCCAGTCGGCGTCGCCGCCGCGGATGGCCACCGCGCAATCGACGAGCCAGTCGCTGTGGGTGTGGGCATCGAGCCCACCATGCGCGATGGCGAGCGCGATGCGGTCGGCGGGCGACGGCACGAAGACGCCGACACCGCTGAATTCCGCCGCGATCGCCCGCCGCCAGATCGCCAGGTCATCCTCGGCGCTTTGCTGCGATCCGTCATAGGCGAGCTGGTGCAGGTCGATGTCGCCGAAATTGCCCTTGAAGAAATTCATCGAGCGCAGCGATGCCAGCCGTGTCCTAAGATAGGACGGGCTGACGCCACTGGCGATCTGCCAGTCGCGATCGCGCAGCACGTCGAAGGCAACCCGCATGTGCTGAGGGCGCACCAATATGTCGATGTCGTGCGCCACGCGGCCACGCTGCGCGGAGGCATTCACGGCGATGCGGCTGGCGCCCTTGATCAGCATGACCGGCGCGCCCGCCTCCACCATTGCCTTCAGCGCCGGCTCGGCTTCGCGCATGGCCAGGCGCGACTTGGTCCACAGCATCTTCTGCAGCCCGACAAGACGCGGATAGGCGGGATGGGCGGCGAGCTTGCGGCCGAAGCGGTCGGAAATCGCGGCGAGCAGCCGGTGCTCCCGGAAGGAGACGAGGTCGATATCGTTTTCGTCCAGCCAGCGCGCCGCGTGCGGGCTGGCCGCGTCCTCGTCGGGCAGGAGCGCGGCCTTGAGCAACTGGTCGAGCTTGCCGGTCGGCCAGGACCAGCCATAGTCGGGAAAGCGACGGCCGATGGAACGTATCCTGGCCATCAGCCGGAGCCCGGTCTGTTCTGCGCGCGGCGCAGCATGGCGGCGCGGACCACCTCCAGATAGCCGCGGTCGCGCGCGTCGCGCCCATAGGACAGGCTGCCGGGCCTGATGCGCCTGAGCGCCAGCACCTCGTCCAGCATGTCGAGCACGAAGCCCGCCTCGCGCGCCCTGGCGATCCAGTCGATCATCTCGCCGCGGCCACCCGGCGGATCGACGATCGGCCCGACCGCCTCGGCTACCTCGCGGCGGATCACCATCGTCGTGCGAAACCAGCCGGGCGTCGTGCCCGCCTCCGGCAGATCGGGCCGGTCCTGGCGGAAATTGCGGGCATGGGCGAAAACGCCCGCCGTTCGCGGAGATCGTTCAAGATGCGCGAGCTGCAATTCGATCTTGGTCGGCAGCCACAGGTCATCAGCGTCGAGCGTCGCGATAAACGGCGTCGACAGCGCCGCCATGCCCCTGGTCGTCGCGTTGCCGGGGCCGGCGTTGTCCTGGCGCAGCAGCCTGACGGGGATGTCCGCAATGGCGATCGCCGCCTCGAGATCATCGGTCGAACCGTCGTCGACGACCACGACGGCGTCGGCGGCGATCGTCTGTGCGGCCACCGAGCGCAGCGTATCGGCAATGGTGGCGGCCGCGTTGAAGGCCGGAATGACGACGCCGTAGCCAGCCATCACATGAACCGCCAATCCGCGAGATCCTTGACCTCAAAGATCTTGTCGATCGCACACAGCGACGGGTCGGCCCGGCGCCGCTTCATCGATTTGTGGAGCGCGCGCATGAACTCGCGACGGGGAATATCAGGCTCCCTGGTCATGTTGCCGGGATGGCGCCTGTAATAGAGCCCCACCGTATCGGGCATGACATAGTTCGGGCCGCTCTCGAAAGTGCGCAGCAGGTAGTCGGTGTCTTCGGCCTGGCTGAAATCGGTGTCGAAGTCACCGATCCGATCGACAAGCCGGCGCGTGAATATCCCGGCCGACAGATGGATTCCGCGCACGGTCACGCAGTGGCTGTCGGCCGCCGGCTCCAGCGTCTCGTCGTCCAGATTGTCGGCCAGGGTCATCAGCGAATAGGTCAGATCGAGACCGGGATCGGTTTCGAAAAGCGCCAAATCGTCCTTGAAGCGGCCGGCCGGCGAGATGTCGTCCGAATCGAGGAAGGAGACAAAGCCGGTCTGTGGCAGGAGCTGCCGGAGGCCGGCGTTGCGCGCCTTGGTGACGCCCATATTGGGCTGCTGGAAAAGGCGGATGCAGGATGCTTCGCTCATCATCGAGCGCACCACCTCAACCGAGCCGTCGATCGAGCCGTCGTCGATGACGATGATGTCGAGATCGGCACCGTCGCGCTGCCTGAGCAGCGAGCGCAGCGCAGCGCCGACATACTTCTCGCGGTTATGGACTGGCATAATCACGCTCAGCTTCATGCGGAGCCTCGCGCGAGAAACCCGGAAACCGTGGCAGCGATTTCCTCCGGGCGCGTCCCCAGCGCCAGACGGTAGCATGGCAAAAGGCGGGTAAGATCGCTGAAAAAGCGAAAGCCGCCTTCGCGCTCGCCAGGCATCTGAGCGATGCCGGACGGCGCCAACGCAATCATGGCGTCCTTGCGCGACAAGGGCATGACCGAGCTTGTCCCACCACCGCCGATATGTGGCACCACCAGCGCTGCGATGTCCAGACTTGCCGGCAGCGGCCGGGGCGCGACGTCATCGATGCGGAACGGATGCTTGCCCTGCCAGTTCAGCGGACCATAGGATTTCAGCCGCTGCCTGAGGCCAAGCCGTTCGAAACCCTCGGGATCCTGCTTGAGGGTGGAAAACAGCGGATACGCCCTTACCCCTCATCCGTCCTGTCGATAAGCACATAGTCGTCGCCGACGCTGTCCAGGCCGTTGAGCAGGCCGGCGACGACGGTTCCCGATTTTCCTGCTCCACCGGCGCCGGCAAGCAGGATGCCCTTGCCGCCGATGCCCAGCGTGCCGGCATGCGCAAGCCGCATGCCGCGCGCCGCATAGTCCCAATGCAGAAAGGCGCGCAGCGGCGCGCCCGGCTCCCAGGGCGGAAAGCCGTCGGCGGAGCGCATCAATTGCGCGCCGACACGGCGCTTGGGATCGTATACCTGCCAAAAGTCGAGGTCGTGGAAGTAGCAGCCGCGCAGCCCGGCGTCGGCAAGCCGGGAGGCAAAGGCGTGCGGGGCGAACTGCGCCTCGCCCCATTTCGCCGGAGCGGCGATGTTACCGATGCCTGGATGGGCGATGAGGATGCGGCATACGCCCGACGCTTGCCGATCACCGCCGGCCGGAACAAGGCCGCGGTCGATGGCATCCGCGAAGGGGCCGGGCGTGAGATGGACAGCCATGTCCAACCGGGGCAAACGGACATCCCGCGTGACGGAATAGCTGGCGGCCGCACTCTCGGCCATGGCCAAAACCTGGCGCGCATAGTCCGGCAAGCTTCCGAGGGTGACCTGCGACATGGCCTGTTCCCGCGCACCGTCGCCAATGCGATCGGCCGCTCCCGGATGTCTCACGACGCGTGCTTGACCGCGGGCCAGCCCAAGGGTTCCTCGACCTCATGGATCGGATCGACCATGATGAGATCGGCAAGATCGTCGTGGACGTCAACCTTCAGGGGTTCGCGGGACGCGGCAAGCTCGGCCGGCAGCCCGCTCGGCAGCGGCTGCGCCGACGCATCCGGGGCTGGCGCCAGCAGGCCGAAATCGATGAGCTGCGCGATGAAGCTTTCGAGTTCGACCAATCCTATCGTCGCCGTTCCCGCGGCCAGTCCGACCAGCACCGGGGCCGGCACGCCCAACGACAGCGCTTGCCAGATACGGCTGCCCGTATCGGAGAAACCGAAATACCTTCCGCTCGCGAGATCAAGCACGACGGCTTCGCCGTCGAAGGATTCAAAAACGATATCCTTGCTCGCAACAGCGTAGACATCCGCTGCCCGCATTGTTCTTGCCCCACTTCATAGCTCAAGCAACCGCGGTACCGCGGTGCTCCCCCGAGGAACGCCTGTAAACACTCGGTTCCAGCTTGGCAAGACGATGAACACAGCGAGACGCCTGCCACTTTTGGGGTTCTATAGGGTGGATCAGGCCTCGATTTCCAGCGCCGTCATCGGCCTCGAGCAGCAGGCGAGAATGAAGCCGTCGGCGATCTCGTGATCGAGGATGCCGCCATTGTGACTCATCTCGACCTCGCCGGACACCTTCTTCACCTTGCAGGTGCCGCACAGGCCGAATTCGCAGGCGGCCGGGATCCTGACGCCAGAGGCGCGCGCCGTCTGCAGCACGGTTTGCCCGGCGATGCATTCGGCATCGACATCGGAAAGTGAAAAGCGAACCGGCGTCGCGGCCTCGACGGGCATCTCGATGCCGCCGTCGGTCGGCAGCGCGAACGGCGCCGGCACTTCCTCCACCACCGGCGCGGCAAAGCTTTCCTGGTGGTATTTGGCCATGTCGAAGCCGGCGGCCTCCAGCATCTGCCGGACGGCGCGCATGAACGGGTCGGGGCCGCAGCAGAAGATTTCCCGCTCGCGGTAGTCAGGTGCCAGAAGCGGAAGCCTTATGGCGTCGATCCGCCCCATGTGACCGAACCAGCCCTCGCGGATGGAGCGTTCCTCGATCATGAAGCCGAGCGACAGGCCGGGCATGCGACTGCCCAGCAATTCAAGCTCCTTGCGGAAGATGATCTCTTCCGCCCTGCGCGCGCAGTTGACGAAACCGACATCGGTCCAGGGCGCGCAGTCGTTCAGCCAGCGCAGCATCGACATCATCGGCGTGACGCCGGAGCCGGCAGAGATGAACAGGTACTTGGCCGCCGGATGGCTGTGCAGCGAGAAATCGCCGGCCGGGCCATAGGCCTTCACATGGGCGCCGGGCTTGAGATTGTCGAACATCCAGCGCGTGCCGATGCTGCCGGCCTGCGCCTTCACCGTCACCGCGATCGAGAACGGCCGCGACGGCGACGAGGACATCGTGTAGGTGCGCATCAGCGGTCCGTCGGCGACCGGCAGTTCCAGCGTCACGAACTGGCCGGGCTTGTAGCGGAACCAGGTCTGGTTGTCGGAGCGGAAGGTGAAGGTCTTGACGTCCGGCGCCTCGTCGCTGACGCCGATCACCTCCAGCACCTGCAGCCGGTCGTTCCAGGGCGCCATCTCGTCGAGATGGCGATAGAGGCCGAGATCGGTCATCGCGTTCATCCCTTGGTCCTTTTCATTCTGCACATGTCGTGATGCCAAAACCGCTCAACACTTTTGGGCGCCATGTGCTAGGCAACACTGCGCAGCGTCGGCTGGCCGCCTTCGGCAAGGCGCGGGCCCATGAAGGAGGCGTACCATTCGACGAACTGGATGACGCCGCCCTCATGCTGCTCCGAATAGGGGCCGGGTTCATAGGCCGGCGACAGGATGCCGAAAGCATTTTCCTCGACGATGCGGCGATCCTGGTCGTTGGTCTCGGTCCAGACATGGGTGAGTTCGGCAAGATCGTAGTCGACGCCTTCCACCGCATCCTTGTGGACCAGCCATTTCGTCGTCACCGCGGTTTCGGTGGCGCTGATCGGCAGCACCCGGAAGGTGACGGCATGGTCGATCAGGATATGGTTCCAGGTCGTCGGATAGTGGTAATGCATCAGCGTGCCGATGCGGTCCGCCGAGACGCTCGTGGATAGGTTCTTCCTCACCGCGCGCTTGCCGCTCATCGTGTAGCTGACGGCATCGCGCAAGAGCGGGGCGCGGGTGGCGCGATACTGACCGGCGGGGTCTATGCGGAACTTGCTCGGCAGGCCCGCCGCCTCGCATTTCGCCCAATGCGCCTGCATCTCGGGATCGCTTTCGGCACCATGCACGCCGGTCACCGTCGGCGCCTCGGGAAAGGTCTTGCAGAGTTCGGGATGATTGCCGGCGCAGTGGTAGCACTCGCGGTTGTTTTCCCAGACCAGCTTCCAGTTGCCCTTCTCGACGATGGTCGATTCGAAAGCGACCTTCGCCTCAGTCAATCGATGCGGCAGGAGATAGGGTTCGATCATGGCGCGCATCGGCGCAAAATCGGCGGGCTCCTTCGCCAGGCAGATGAAGATGTAGCCGCCGACGCTCTCGCAGGCGACCGGCTTCAGGCCGAACTGGCTCTTGTCGAAGCCATCCGCCATCTGGCGGGCGAACAGCAGCCTGCCGTCGAGTTCGTAGGTCCATTGATGATAAGGGCAGACGAGCTTCGCCGCGGTGCCCTTCTCGGCGTTGCAGACGCGGCTGCCGCGATGGCGGCAGGAATTATGGAAGGCGTTGATCCTGCCTTGCTGGTCGCGGACCAGGACCACCGGATAATCGCCGATCTGCGCGGTGATGTAGCTGCCCGGCTTCGGCAGTTCGCAATCGTGCCCGATGAACAGCCAGTCGCGATACCAGATTAGTTCCATGTCGAGCTTGAAGTAATCCGGGTCGGTGTAGAAAGGCTGTTCGAGCGAAAAGCCCTGCCTGCGGTTATGCAGGTGCCTCAGCATGTCGTTGCGCGCATCCATGTCCTGTCCCTCGCGTCGGTCGCATCAAGGACTGAACTGGTGGTGATGGAGAGGAACGGCGGCCACCGGCAGGGCCAGGCGCGCGCCATCCGCCTCTTGACCGCCCACCGCGATCAGTCGAGCCTAGAAATCTCGGGCTGGTTTCCGGGCTCTGGAGTGCCCTTGCGGGCGGGCGCGACACCTTCCCAGGCCAGATGGCCCAGTGGTCTCCCGTCGCGACTTGAACTCCACCACCGTTGCGGGGGCAGCGCCGGAATTTGACCGGCTTCCCAATTCTCCGTCCCGTCGTCACGGGTCGGCACCTGAGATGGCCTGATCTAATCACTAAGGCCGGCGGACCGTCGGTACGAAAACGACATCGCATCCGTGCGGGCGCGACACGCGTTTCGGGTTCGCGGCACGCTGGCGCCGAATTGCCGTCCTCGGGGGCGATCCGAATCGCGCGCTGGAAACGCCTTCATATCGACCGCTGACCGGGTCTGAATTGGTTAACAGTATAGAAAAGTGACCATTAGGAGATTCTAAAATCGAACCGAACGGTTCGTTTCTGTTGACAATGCGTGCAGGACCGTGTGAACGCAGATCTTCCAAATCGTCAACTGGGTCGATGGGCCATTCGGATAACATATTGATATTGCTTTACAATACAATACGTGTGGGAGGCCGTTGCACAATTTCAAGGTGCAGAGTCATGGTCCAGGCGAAACAACTTCGTGATTGGAAACCGGGAAGGGGCTCTCCCACATCGGGGCTGTCCGAACGACGCGCTTTCCTCCCAAGACACGCCGCTAGACGGACGGAAAAATATACTGGAGTACTAAAAATGAAAAAGATTGTTCTTACTGCCGCCGCCCTTCTGGCCATTTCCGGCAGCGCCTTTGCTGGTGGCAGCGACCACTACGGTTCGAACGGTGCCAATCAGCCCGCCGCTGCCGTCGACAGCTCGTACACGGCTTCGGTCAAGAAGTCGGAACCGGCCGCTCAGACGCCGGCACAGGGCTCGGACCGCAACCTGTTCGGCAACAACTAACACACGATCCCTGACCGCGGTGGGCGATGCCCGCCGCTCGGGATCCTCAGAAATTCAGGAACACTAAGATGAAGAAAATCATCCTTGCCACCGCAGCCCTCCTGGCCATCTCGGGCGGCGCTTTCGCAGCCGGCAGCGACCACTTCGGTTCCGACGGTGCCAACCAGCCGGCCACCGCGGTCGACAGCTCGTACACGGCTTCGATCAAGCAGTCGCAGCCGGCCGCCGAGAAGCCCGCCGACCAGGGCAGCGACCGCAACCTCTTCGGCAACAACTAGGCCGATCCGGACCACGCTCCAACGGAAGATGGACGCGGCGGACAGTCTCGCCGCTCCGATGCAGATTCAGGAGTACCAGAAATGAAGAAGATTGCTCTTACCGCCGCCGCTCTTTTGATCGCCGCCGGCAGCGCCTATGCCCGCAATGACAATGTTGGCGGGACTGACATTAATCAGCGGCCGGCCGCCGCCGGCGTCGACACCACCCAGACGTCTTCGACGCGCGACACCAGCTCGCCGGTCTACAAGCTGCTAAACTCGTCGGGCGACGTTGAGAAGTCCGCCCCTCAGGGCAGCGATCGCAACCTGTTCGGCCGCTAACAGCCGGACAGAGCCGCCCATTCCGGTTCTACCGGCTGGCTGAGTACCAGAGCGGCGGGCAGTGCCCGCCGCTCTTGTTTTGTCCAACGTGAAGTTCAGGCCGCCTTCGCTGCCGCCATGTGCAGCGTGAAGGAGTGGCCGTCCGCATCGAAGATGTGCAGATCGCCGGCATCGGCGTTGAGCCGCAGCACAGCACCTCGCTTGACCTCGACATTGCCCGGCAGTTTCGTCACCAGCGGCAGGTCGGCGCGGCCGATGTCGACATAGACGAGCTGGACCTCGCCAAGCTGCTCGACATAGTCCACCGTTCCCTCGAACAGATACTCCGTGCCGGTAGCGATCGCCAGGTCTTCCGGCCGCACGCCGAAACTTACCGCCGCGCCATTCGCCGAGGCAGGGGTCGCGATCGGAACCGTCGCCTTGCGGCCGCCGACATGGCTGATGATGCTCGGATCGCCGGCCTTTTCGATCTTCGCCGGCAGAATGTTCATGGCCGGCGAGCCGATGAATTGGGCGACGAACAGATTGCCGGGCCGCTTATAGAGCTCCATCGGCGTGCCGACCTGCTCGATGCGGCCTTCCTTCAGCACCACGATCCGATCGGCCAGCGTCATCGCCTCGACCTGATCGTGGGTAACGTAGATCATCGTGGTGTTCGGCATTGATTCCTTCAGCTTGGCGATCTCGATGCGGGTGGCGACGCGAAGTGCCGCGTCGAGATTGGACAGCGGCTCGTCGAACAGGAACACTTTCGGATTGCGCACGATGGCGCGGCCAATGGCAACGCGCTGGCGCTGGCCACCCGACATCGCCTTGGGCAGCCGGTCGAGATATTTGGTCAACTGCAGGATCTCGGCCGCCTGCCGCACCCGCTTGTCGATCTCGGCCTTGCTTTCCTTGCCGATCTTCATCGAGAAGGCCATGTTGTCGTAGACGGTCATGTGCGGATAGAGCGCGTAGGACTGGAACACCATGGCGATGCCGCGTTTCGACGGCGGCACGTCGTTGACGACCTCGCCAGCGATCTTGAGCTCGCCCGAGGTGATCTCCTCCAGCCCGGCGATGGACCTCAGCAAGGTCGACTTGCCGCAACCGGACGGGCCGACGAAGACGATGAACTCGCCCGACTTAATGTCGAGGTCGATGCCATGCAGGATGTTGAGATTGCCGTATGATTTCTTCACTTGCCTCAGCGTGACATCGGCCATGATTTCCTCCCAATGACGTCCGTTTCAAAAACTCAGTCGATGCGGCCGAACCAGGCGCCGTAGCCGCCAAGGCGGATGGAGCCGGCGCCAGCTTGGCTCGAAAAACCGTGCCCCGGCAAGGGCTGAAGCGAGCCGCCGCCGAGATCGACCTCGGCCGGCTTGCTGCCCAGGTTGAAGACGCAGACGACGCGCTCATTGCCCTCGCGGCGGGTGAAGGCGACGGTGTCGCCCGCGCTTTCGATGAAGTCGATATCGCCCTTGGCCAGCGCCGGATGCTGGCGGCGGAAGGCGAGGAAGCGCCGGTAGTGCTCGAGCAGCGAGCTTGGGTCGCCCTGCTGCACGCTCACAGCCTGCGAAAGATGCTTGCCGGGCACCGGCAGCCAGGGCTTGGCCGCCGAGAAGCCGCCATTCTTGGCGGCGGCATCCCACACCATCGGCGTGCGGCAGCCATCGCGGCCCTTGAATTCGGGCCAGAAGCGGATGCCGTAGGGATCCTGCAGGTCCTCGAACATGAGTTCCGCCTCGCCGAGGCCGAGTTCCTCGCCCTGATAGAGGCAGACCGAGCCGCGCAGCGACATCAGCAGCGCCGAGATAACCTTGAGATAGGCGGTCGGATCGGCCTCGCTGGCGGCCCAGCGCGAGGCCGGCCGCATCACGTCGTGATTTGAGAAAGCCCAGCACGACCAGCCGTCGCTGGCGACCTTGCCGAAGGCCTCCAGCACCGCGCGCACCTTGGCGGCGCTGATCTTCTCGGGTGCGAGGAAGTCGAAGGAATAGCACATGTGGACGCGCTTGCCGCCGGCGGTGTAGGCGGCCACCACTTCCAGGCCGCGCTGCGAATCGCCGACTTCGCCGACCGCTGCCTGCGCCGGATATTCGTCGAGCAGGGCGCGGAAGCGTTCGAGGAAGCCGAGGTTCTCCGGCCGGCTCTTGTCGTAGATATGGTCCTGGTAGTTGTAGGGGTTGACGGCCGGAGCCGTCTGGTCGTTGCGCTCCTCGGGCGGCAGCGGCGGATTGTTCTCCAGCCCCTGGCTGTGGAAATAGAAATTGATGGTGTCGAGGCGGAAGCCGTCGACACCGCGCTCCAGCCAGAAACGGGTGACGTCGAGCAGCGCGTCCTGGACCTCCGCGTTGTGGAAGTTGAGGTCGGGCTGCTCGGCGAGGAAATTGTGCAGGTAGTATTGCTGGCGGCTGGTGTCCCATTGCCAGGCCGAGCCGCCGAAGATCGACAGCCAGTTATTGGGCGGCGTGCCGTCCGGCCTGGCGTCGGCCCACACATACCAGTCGGCCTTCGGATTGCTGCGGCTCGAACGGCTTTCCTTGAACCAGGGATGGATGTCGGCGGTATGTGACAGCACCTCGTCGATCATCACCTTGAGGCCAAGCCGATGCGCCTCCGCCACCAGCGTATCGAAATCGGCGAGCGTGCCGAACATCGGGTCGACGTCGCAATAGTCCGATACGTCGTAACCGAAGTCCTTCATCGGCGACTTGAAGAAGGGCGATATCCAGATGGCATCGACGCCGAGCGAGGCGATGTAGGGCAAGCGCCGGACAATGCCCTTCAGGTCACCGATGCCGTCGCCATTTGAGTCCTGGTAGCTGCGCGGATAGATCTGGTAGATCACCGCGCCCCGCCACCAGTCGCGATCGACGGCGGGGTCGGGCCTCGACGTCGCCTTCAAAGCCGATTGCATTGTCTCAACCTCCTTTCACCGAGCCGGCAAGCAGCCCGCGTACGAAATAGCGCTGCAGCGAGAAGAACACGATCAGCGGCACGATGATGGTCACGAATGCCGATGTCGTGAGGATCTCCCAGTCACCGCCGCGCGAGCCGAGCAGCGCGTTCAGCTTGGCGGTCAGCACGATCTGGTCGGCCTCTGTACCGAGGAAAACCATCGCCACCAAGAGATCGTTCCACACCCACAGGAACTGGAAGATGGCGAAGGAGGCGAGCACGGGGAACGACAGCGGCAGCACGATCTTGACGAAGATCTCGAAATCGCTGGCGCCGTCGATGCGCGCCGATTCCATGATCTCGCGCGGCAGCCCGGCAATGTAGCTCCTGAGCAGATAGATGGCGAAGGGCAGGCCGAAGCCGGTATGCGCCAGCCAGATGCCAAGATAGGTCTTGGACGGCACGCCGAAGAACGAGCCGACGCCGTTGTAGAGCTTGAGCAGCGGTATCAACGACATCTGCAGCGGCACGACGAGCAGGCCGATGATGACCGCGATCAAAAGCGCTCGGCCGGGAAAGCGCATCCAGGCCAGCGCGTAGGCCGCGAAGGCCGCGATCAGGATCGGGATGACGGTGGCCGGAATGGTCACCGTCAGCGAGTTCATGAAGGAGCGGCCGATGCCTTCCGAGAACAGCACCGTCTTGTAGTTGTCCGTGGTGAACTTCGGCGGCGCCGACGACGCGAAATAGACGCGCTGGCCGCGGTCGCCCTCGAAGGCCTTGGGCGAGGCAAGCACGAAGCTGCCGTCGGCATTGACCTGCAGGGTCACGCCGTCGCCGAGATCGGCGGTCGAGCCGGCCGGATATTGCGTCGGCGCGGCCGACTTGACGCCGAAGGCGCTGATATCGCGCTTGGCGCCGTCGCCGAAGATGTTGCCCTCGATGACGAACTTGCCGTCCTTCTCGACCTGCGCCGAGGCGGCGGGCAGCCGCCCGGCTTCGGTCTGGCTGGAGCTGGCGAACGAGTTCCACCAGCCGGAAGCGATGATCTGGTCCTTGTCGCGCAGCGAGGAGACGAGGATGCCTAGCGTCGGCACGGTCCAGATGGCGACGAAGATCAGCACCGCGATGTGGACGCCGAAACGGCTGGCAAAGGACTTTCCGGTCGATGCGGCCATTTCAGTGTCCTCCCGTCTCTTTGTTGGCCTGGCGGATGTTCCAGACCATGATCGGGATGACCGCGATCATGATTATGATGGCTATCGTTGCGCCGCGGCCGAAATCGCCGCCACCGCGGAACATCCAGTCGAACATCAGATTGGCCAGCACCTGGCTGTTCCATTGACCGTTGGTCATGGTCAGCACGATGTCGAAGACCTTCAGCACCAGGATGGTGATAGTGGTCCAGACCACGGCGATGGTGCCCCATATCTGCGGCACCATGATCTTCCAGAAGATCTGGAACGGGTTGGCGCCGTCGATCACCGCGGCCTCGATCGTCTCCTCGGGAATGCCGCGCAGCGCCGACGACAGGATCACCATGGCAAAGCCGGTCTGGATCCAGATCAGGATGACCATCAGGAAGAAATTGTTCCAGAACGGCAGCGATATCCAGACCTGCGGCTGCCCGCCGAAAAACTGGATGATGGCGTTGAGCAGGCCGATCTGGACCTGGCCTTCGCCGCGATACTCATAAATGAATTTCCAGATCACGCTGGCGCCGACGAAGGAAATCGCCAGCGGCAGGAAGATCAGGCTCTTGGCGATGGTGCCCCACCAGATTTTGTCGGTCAGCACGGCGATGATCAGACCGAGGAAAGTGCAGGCCGCCGGCACTACGGCCAGCCAGACGATGTTGTTGAGGATCGAGTTGCGGAACTCGCGGTCGCCGAACGCCCATTCGTAGTTGGCGAGGCCGACGAAGCTCGCGCCGCCGCGATCGAGGAACGACAGTCTGAGCGTCTCGACGACGGGGTAGATCAGATAGATGGTCAGGATGATCATCGCTGGACCGACGAACAGCCAGGGACGGATCAACCCCTGCCGGCGCAGGTTGTCGACGGCGGCAGTGCCGCTGACGCCGCGCGAGGGAAAGATGGTGTCGAGCGCCTTGTTGGCGCCCCAGAAATAGGCGACGCAGCCGCCGACTCCGACGATGATGACGAATATGGCCGAGAAAATCTGAGCCGCCATGGGTCCCTCTCCCCTGCGCAAGATCCGCCAGGACTGAAATGATCGTGGCGATCGTGCGCTGTTCTCGTTGTTGGGGCGCGAACGGGACATGAAAGCGGAATATCCGCCCTCCCCGGCGCGCCGCATGCCGGAATGTCTACGCTTTCACGACAGGGCTTTCACGACTGGTACCTGGTTCACCCCGATCCGACCGGGATGAGATACTGTGATGGGCCAGCTGGATCCGGGCGCGAAAGGCCCGGATCCGCTTGGGAGGAGGAAGCAAGAGCTTCCGGCTAGGCGAACGACCGGCTACTTGATCGCGTCCCAGCTCTTCTGGATGTCGGTGGCGACATCCTGGGCGGACTTGCCGCCGACGAGGTCGATCATGCCGGTCCAGAAGGAGCCGGCGCCGATCTTGCCCGGCATCAGATCGGAACCGTCGAAGCGGAAGGTCGAGGCGTTGGCGAGGATCTCGCCCTGCTTCTTCAGCGCGTCGCTGGCATAGGCGTCCTTGTTGACCCCCTTGAACGGCGTCACGAAACCGCCCTGGGCCATCCAGATCTCGTGCGCCAGCGGCATCTTCAGGAATTCGATGAAGGCGCGAGCCGCCTTCGAATCCTTGGTGATCATGGCCAGCGTGCCGGCGCCGAGCACCGGGGTGCCGAGCTCGGGCTTCGAGGCATAGGGCGGGAAGTAGAAGAAGTCGGCATCCTGGCCGAGCTTCGTGCCCTCGGGGAAGAAGGTCGGGATGAACGAGGCCTGATGGTGCAGGTAGCACTTCGGCGGCACCGCGAAGAGGCCCTTCGGGCTGTCGCGGAAGTCGGTCGCCGCTACCGCCTTGGCGCCGCCGTCGACCATCTTGTCGTCGGTCGCGATCTTGCCGAAGATGTCAATGGCGTTGACCACCGCCGGATCGTTGAACGGGATCTCGTTCTTTACCCACTTGTCGTAGACATCGGGGGTCTGCGTGCGCAGCATGATGTCCTCGACCCAGTCGGTCGCCGGCCAGCCGGTGGCGCCGCCGGAGCCGAGACCGATGCACCACGGCTTGCCGCCGTCGGCGATGATCTTCTTCTCAAGCTCGGCGAGTTCTTCCTGCGTCTTCGGGACCTTGTAGCCGGCTTCCTCGAAATTGTCCGGCGAATACCAGACCAGCGACTTCACATCGGCCTTGTAGGGGAAGGCGAAGAAGCCCGGCTTGCCGTCCTTGTCCTTGAAGGTGCCGAGATCGACCCAGGACTGGCCGGCGCCGTAATTGTCCTTGACCCATTTGGCGGTGTCGTCGCCAAGCGGCGTCAAAAGGCCCTTGGAAGCCAGGTCCTGGATCAGGCCCGGCTGCGGCAGCACGGCGATGTTGGGCGGGCTGCCGGCCTGGGTGTCGATGACGATCTGCTGTTCGTAATTCTCCGACGAGGAGTACTTGATCTCGACGCCGGTGGCTTCCTGGAAATATTCGAGAACGGTGCGCACAAGGCCTTCGTCCTCGCCGCGCCATGGCCCGAAGATGGTCAGCGTCTCGCCCTTGAGGTCGACCTTCTTGAGGTCCTCGTAGTTCTGCCAGTTGAAGCGCGGGTCCTCGCCCGGCTTGAACTTCAGTTCGGCTTGCGCCGGCAGGCTCAAGGCCAGCGTCGCGAACGCGGCGCCCAGCAGAAGCATTTTCTTCATCGATATTCCTCCCAGTGGTCACAAACAATCGGACGGAATTTCCATTCCGCCAATCGAACGGAACCTCCATTCCGTCCGCCGACGCCGCAGGACTGTGACTCAGTCAGAAAGGAACCGCAACCTTTCGAAGAGTCTTCCAAAGCGCTTTGGTCGTTTTGATCTCGCCATTGAATCAACCGGAAGTCAAGAGGGGGCAGAAAGCTAATCGATTTAATTTCTGCAAATAGGTGCGCAGAAAGTGCACTGCAGCACGTTTTTTTGGCGCTGCAGCAGTAAATTTTGCTTCAAACCCATCTGAACGATGCTTATGGTCGGCGCGTTCGACGTCACCAGCGTTGGTTGTCGTTTTGACTCAAATTTAAAGCGCTTTGAGGCTTGGAGGCCTCCGGTGAATCTTAAACAGCTCGCTCACATGCTGGCGCTGTCGCAGACCACGGTGAGCCGGGCACTGAACGGCTATCCCGAGGTCAACGAGGAAACGCGGCGGCGGGTGATGGACGCGGCCAAGCGACATGGCTACCGCCCCAATCCGAGCGCGCGCCGACTGGCGACCGGCAAGACCGGGATGATCGGCTATGTGCTGCCGACCGGCGCCGCCGTCGACATCGATCCGCACTTCGTCGAGTTCCTGTCCGGCCTCGGCGACTATGCCCGCTCGCACGAGCTCGACCTGGTGCTGTCGCCGGCGGACGCCGACGACCAGGAGACCACCTACCGGCGCATCGTCGCCAACCGGCAGGTCGACGCGGTCTACATCTCCTCGCCGCGGCCGGCCGATCGGCGGGTGGCGCTGCTCAACACGCTCGGCATCCCCTTCATCGTCCATGGCCGCAGCGAGGGCTTCGACTTCGACTATGCCTTCCTCGACATCGACAACGAGGGCGCCTTCCACGAGGCGGCGCGGCTGCTGGTCCAGCTCGGCCACAGGCGGCTGGCGCTGATCAACGGCGACGACCGTGAGACCTTCGCCATCCATCGCGAGCGCGGCATGCGCCGGGCACTCACCACGACTGGCCTCGTGCTTGGCGAGCGCCATATCTGTTCGCTCACCATGACCGAGGAGAACGGCTACCGCGCCGCCAGGCGCCTGCTCGAACAGAGCGAGCCGCCGACGGCGATCGCCTGCTCCAGCCTGATCATGTCGCTCGGCGTGGTGCGCGCGGTGCGCGATCTCGGCCTGACCATTCCGGGCGACCTGTCCTTGATCGCGCATGACGATGTCTTTCCGTGGCTGA
The DNA here is from genome assembly GCF_003952505.1 of Mesorhizobium sp. M4B.F.Ca.ET.058.02.1.1. Classification (NCBI taxonomy): domain Bacteria; kingdom Pseudomonadati; phylum Pseudomonadota; class Alphaproteobacteria; order Hyphomicrobiales; family Phyllobacteriaceae; genus Mesorhizobium; species Mesorhizobium sp. M4B.F.Ca.ET.058.02.1.1. Next base: position 3,706,412 of record NZ_CP034450.1, read on the forward strand.
AGCCGGAGAATTTCCCCGTGCCGCTGTCGACGACGCGCTCGTCGATCCGGCTCGCCGGCGCCCGCGTCGCAGAGCGCCTGGCGGCGCGCATATCAGGACTCGAGGAGGGCGCCCGCGGCGAGGTCTGGCCGGTCGATCTGGTGGTGCGGGGGTCGGTGGCGGGCGCGCCGGGTTAGGATCAAAACTCAATCGCTCGCAGCGACGGAGTCCGAACTGCCGCTATGCGCCTGATATCGGTCAACGAGCCGAACTTCGTTGGGGCGCAGCAGCGGGCATGACCGGCGCCAACCACCTCGGCCACAATCATATTGATATCAAACGGCAAGAACCGAAACAGCGGCCGCAACTCGCCGCATCGCTGCGCGAACTTCCAGCCGGATGATGTCGCCTTACGGCTGCGCGCGCCCGTCCGCGCGAGCGTTCGCCTCAGCAAGCCTCGCCAGCGCCTGCTCGACCTTCTCTCCCGCGGCGTCCGTCAGTTCGATATGATGCACGACCTGATGCGTCAGCAGCGCGAGCCTAGCAGCACGATATGTGGCGCTATGCTTGGCAGTCTCGATGTCAAAGGTCGCTATCATCGGGCTGCCGCCCTCAGTGGGTGGTTGGTCCGATCGATCTTCATCAGGCGCGCTCTTGCATCAAGGACACGCCGTCGCGCCGACGTGATCCGGCAGCAAAGCGCCAAGTTGATACCGACGCCGCACTCTTCGTTGAGCATCTCCTCAGCACGCTCAAGGGCGAGTTCCGCCCGGTTCACGCGTTGCCTCGCGATTGCAAGTTCCAAGTTCTGAAAGTCAAACATTCCACATCCTTGGTTGCGGTCCCTTCGATGGCTAAACAGCCGCTGATCGCATTCGTTCCGACGATGCGACAATAGGGCCGGCGCTCCTGCGCCGAAGGCATTTGGCGAAAGAAGGCCTGGACTGGTCGGTCGGGTCAAACTCCTGAGGGGCGCCGACAAGCTTCGCCACGTGCCGCTCGAGGAACTTCGTAAGGAGACGCTTCGGCCTTTACATTGACGGGCTCAATAGCAGCTATCTGCCGCCGCAAGTGTTTCGGCGCGATGAGGTTCGTCCAGTACGCCAATCCGTCGAACCGACGCATAGAACCGTGCATAGTTGCCCGAACACAAGTCGAACAGGCGGAGAAATGCGGTCACCCGATCACTGTAAACGGAAGTCGCGGCGAGCTTTGCGTTGTTGATTGGGGAGGCGAACCAGGCATCGTATCCCCGGTATCGACCCCAGCGCCTGTCGCGCATGTGTCGGTAGCGCGTCCGCAGCCGTTCAATCGCGGCCATCTTTGCGGCCCGCTTCTGCTCCGAGGTGCCGGAGTTGCCATAGATTTGTCCTAGCTCGTCCCGGGTTTGGGAGACAAGCGTAAGAAATTCAGCTTTGCGCCTCTCAGCGGCTTCGTAACGGCGCAATTGCGCAGTAGCGCCAGCGGCGCGCAGCCATTTTTTTACCCCGGTTGTTTCGACGGCGACAGCGAACGCCTCGTTGAATGCGGAATCGCCGTGCACGTAGACGCGCTGGTGGGCCAGTTCATGGAAAACCAGCGCAGCAAGATATGTCTCATCCTGGCTGAGCATCGTGCTTAACAGCGGGTCACTTGACCAGCCAAGCGTGGAATAGGCAGTGATGCCGGTCACAAAGACGTCCATGCCCTGTCCTTGAAGTTCGACGGCGGTTTCAGTCGCAGACTTCTTGGAGAAATATCCTCGATAGGGGACGCAGCCGAAAACGGGAAAACACCATGTTCGTGGCGTCAGCGAGAATTCCGGCGCGGCAAAGACGGCATAGGTCACCGAGTCCCGACCGATGTCGACATAGCTGCGGTAGCTGCTGTTATCGGGCAGCGCCAGTTCATCAGTTGCAAACTGTCGTATGGCGCTCGCCGATACCATTCGGGCGCGCAATGCCTTCGGCGTCGAAGGGTCCTCGATCAGTTTTCCGACATCCCTGCGCGCCGTCATGATCTGCAGATGACCCTGCACGGATTGCGCGTAGTAGGAAACACTGATGCAACCGGTCAAGCCGGACACCACGATCATAACGGCAACCAATCGATAGAATGTGCGCATCACGATTTGCCCATTCCGATAGGGCAATTGTCGCGATTGGCCCGTGGTGGCCGAAGCTGAAGCATCGTGGGACTCTCACAATACGACCCCGCAGTGCAGCGGCGCGAGGGAACTGAAATCTGATCATAGTGCCCTCTCGGGCCCGCCGAGACTGTCATGGACGGAGGCCAGCCATTCGCGGCTATCGAGCTATCGCGGACCCCAGAAACGGTCAGTTTGCTTCCAGTCCCATCTCGGTCATTCTGTAACTGCTGTCGAATGACCGTTAATGACTTCCACTGCCACCAATCCAGGCCATTGGCGACAAGTTTGTTGATTGGGCACCCGATCCATCTCGACTGAAGCTCATTCCTTCTTCACAGCTTCCGCCGCCTTGGTGTCCAGCAGGCCGTAGCCGAAGTCATTGTCCCTGCCCTTCGGGCCGAGATCCCTTGCGGTATCGGCCAGCGCCTTCTCGATTTCGTCGGCCGAACGGTCGGGCGCGACATGGATCAGGTTGGCGATGGCCCCGCTGACGATCGCGGCGGCAAAGGACGTGCCGGTGACGACGTCGGAGCCGGCGCCGCTCGGCGCCACCATCTCGACGCCGGGGGCCGAGATGAAGACATAGGCGCCGCGATTGGCCTGCGGCATCAACCCGTCCTTGGCATCGGTGGCGGTCACGGCGATGACACCGACAAAGGCCGCCGGGTAACCATAGGGAGCTTTCGGCCCGTTGTTGCCGGCGGCGGCGACCAGCACGATGCCCAGCGAGCGAGCGTTGCGGCAAGCAATGCCGAGCAGGTCATTCTTCGGGCCGACGAAGCTCATGTTGATGATGCGCACGTCCTGCTCCGCCGCCCAGTCGAGCGCCGAAAGGATGACGTCCATGGTCGACTTGCCACCCTCGAAGGCACGGGCATGGTAGATCTTTGCCCCCGGCGCCATGCCTTTGAGCGCGCCGACGCCGGCGATCAGGCCATCGATCGAGGTGCCATGGTCGCGCTTTTCGACCGGCACGTTGGGCATGGCGTCGAACTGGTCGGCGATGACGCCCGACAGCGCCGGGTTGGTGTCGTCGATTCCGGTGTCGATGACGGCGACGCGCACATTCTCGCCGCTCGCCGCCTTGGCGTCGAGCGCGATGCGATCGAAGGCATAGTTGACGATACCGGCCGCCTGCTGCAGCGAATAGACATGGTTGGGCTCACGCCGTCTTGTGCGGCCGTCGGCGGCAAGCTGCGCCAGCACGACGCCGACCGGACGGCCGTCGGGAATGCCGAAGCGCGCCAGCGTGGTGCCGAGCAGGCGCGACTGGCGCTCGGAGCGCACTTCGAGGCCGAAGGAAGCAGCGATCTGCTGTACGGTAGCGGCATCGCCGTCGACCGTCACCAGCACCTCGTCGGGCACGAAATCACCGACGATGGCGCGCTGCGGCTCGGTGGCGATGAGGTCGGTCGGCGAAATGATCGGGCCGCCAAGTGCCGGCGCCTGCACGGGCGGCGCGGGCGGAGCCGGCGGCGGCAGAGTACTGGCCGGATCGCGGCGCGGGTCGGGCGTCGGCAGCGGCGCCGCACCGCCGGGAGGATTGGGAAACAGGTCGACGATCAGCGCCGGCAGAAAGACGGCGGCGCCGCCGACAGACCCGGTGCCGGACGTCCCGCCATCCTTGGCGCAGTCGGCGCCGGCGGCGTTTGTCCGGTCGGCACAATCGGTTTGCGCCGGCGGCTGGTCCTTGCCCTGCGCAAAAACGGGCGCGGCGGCGATTGTCGTCGCCGCCAGCAGAAATCCAGCGAATGCGATGACTGCTCTAGCCGCCATCAACCGGTTTCCTTCCCTCAATCACAGCATCCGCGAAGGGCTGGGCGGCAATAAGGCCAAGCAGCTTGTCGTAGTCGGCGCTCGTCTTGGCCGGCAAGGCAATATGGAAGACGCCAGCGGCGGTCGGCCCGCCTGATATCTTCAGCCCATTCTGATCAAGGAAGGCGGCGATGTCGGACATCTTCGCCTCCGGCTTGAACTTGACGAGAGCGAACGGCAGCTTCGCCAGCTCGTCCCCGGTGCCGGCGACCTCGAAATCATTGCCCTTGCCACCGGGCTGCTCGAAGGATTGCACCACCACCAGCGCCAGCAACGCCGCTGCGGCCGCCCAGGCGACAGTGGCCGGCACAGCCAAGAAGCGATTGAGGGCCTGCGTGAGCCATGACGGGCTGGCCGGCGCACGCGCCGGACCGGCCTCGGCGTCGAGCGTCCGGGCAAATCGGCTCAGCGCGTCGGCCGGCGGGCGGATCGCCTCGTTGGCGGCAGCGGTGCCGGAGAATTCGGCCTCGGCCTCGCCGAGCGCGGCAAGCGCCGCCGGGTCGCTCGCAAGCCATTCCTCGACGGCTTCGAGCTCGGCGCCTTCCAGCGAGCCGTTCAGGTAGAACGGCAGCAGCGTTTCCATCTCGTCGCGGCGCGACATCTTTTCAGCGGCGCTCATGGCCACCCCCTGTCGTAACCGGCGGCCTTGAGGGCCTCACCGAGTTTCTTGCGGGCGTAGAACATTCTGGTCTTGACCGTGGCGACGGGAATGCCGAGCACCTCGCCAATCTCGGTCACCGACTGTCCGTGATAATAGGCAAGGTCGATCACCGTGCGATGTTCTTCCGGCAAGGCGTCGATGAAGCGCCGCAGGGCGGCGCCCTTGTCTTCCTTCATGGTGACGACTTCCGGCGTGTCGGCGCTGTCGGGGACCTGGGCCGCGTCATCGTCGTCGATCCAGTCCTCCTTCTTCTTGCGCAGCGAGGACAGCGCCTTGAAGCGGGCGATGCCGAGCAGCCATGTCGAGACTTCCGAGCGTCCTTCGAAGCTGGGCGCCTGGCGCCACAGCTCGAGGAACACCTCGTTCGCGATATCGTCGGCCATCATTTCCGATCCCGTCTGGCGCACCACGAAACGGTAGACCCGCGCGTGGTGACGCATGAACAGGAGCCGCACGGCAGCCCGGTCGCCCTTCGCGACCCGGTCGACAAGCGCCCGATCGGTCTCCATCGCCGCTGTCATGGCCGGTCGAGCCGCCTGGCTCCTCGTAGCTCTGTCGCCGATCGGTCCAAAAAGGTTCATCCTTCCGCCAAGGAATTTTCGGGAGGCTAACCGAAGAGCGCGAGCGTTGCCAGAGTATCTGTCCAGCCGATAGATGGGTAACAGTTTGAACCGGATACATAGGTAACAGTTCTCCCCCTATTTGTCCGCTGCAGCGCCAAGCGGATTGGTTAGCGCGGCGCTGCAGCGGACAAGCGTCATACGCCTTGTGTCGATGATGCCGAGCTGGTGTGCATGGAAGGAAAGAGCCCATTGACCATCCTCGGTTTGGGCGGCCGCGACAGCTTCACCAACCAGTGCCTGCGAGACATAGACGAAGCCGCCGTTCCACCTGATCTCGCCATTGTGGCGTACATGACGGACCGCGGCCTCGGCCGGATAATCAGGCTCGGGCGGCATCGTCGGCATGGCGCGCCGGGAGGATCTGTAATGCTGGGCTGGAGTGTCCATGCCTAGCGCCTCATGGGGACGTTCTTCATTGTAGCTGCGCCGGAAGGCCTCGAAGGCGTGGCCCTGGGCCGCCCTGTCGGCCTCCGGTGCCTCGGCCAGCGGCAACAGGGTCAGATGAAAGCGCTCGTGGCGCCCGTTCTGCTGGGGTTTGCCGGGCGCGATCCGCTCCAGGGCGATGCCGAGTTTGATGAAGCGCACCGCAAGCGGTGTCAGCCCGGTGACACCGGCCGACGCGAAGGGCGGGCCATTGTCGCTTCGGAACCGGTCCGGCAGGCCATGCTCCTCAAACAGCCGCTCGAATACCGGCCAGGCCTCGGCATCCGCCGTCGAGCCGGTCGCTTCGAGCGCCAGCAAGTAGCGGCTCGACGCATCCATCACCGTCAACGGTTCGCAACGCCACCCGTCACGGGTCCGGAACCAGCCCTTGTGATCGCCGGTCCACACCGCGTTCGGCCCTTGCGGCTCCGGCCAAGGTCCATTGCCGCAGGCCCGCAGCCGGGTCCGCTTGCGGGCGCTGACAAGCCCATGCCGTGCAAGGATAGCGCCTGCCGTCGAGGCCGACGGCCAGATCAAGTCGGGAGCCGCGCGCTTGAGCCGCGCCACGATCTTCTTGGGCCCCCACAGCGGATGCGTCTCCTTCGCCGCCACGATCCGCTCGACAAGATCAAGGGCTGTCGCACGGCCATGATTGAGCGGCGCTCGCGGCCGATCGTGCAAACCTTCCGGGCCAAACTCCCGGTAGCGACCCAGCCATTTATAGCCGATCTTGCGCGAAATTCCGTAGGCCGCACAAAGCTCGCTCATCGTCTCTTCGCCAGAAAGGCAATCCACTACAAAACGAAGCCGCTCGTCCATGATGCCAGTCTCTCGCCAAACCATCGCCGGGTCCTCCGGCGAGGGAGAAAACTGTCACCTATGCAATCGGTCCATTCTGTTACCTATCTATCGGGTTCGGACACCCTTACCCTCTCCCCGTATAGTGACGGGGAGAGGAGGCGCCAACGCCGCGTTTCACTCCAAAAACGCCTTCGCCCTCATCGTCGCCGGAACTGGCACGCCGAGGCGCTTCAGCACCGTCGGCGCCAGCTGCAACTGGTCCAGCAGCGTGTCTGGCTCGGGACCCTTGCCCGGACCGAAATAGTACAGGGCGAAATCCTGCATCTCGTCGTCGTGGCCGCCATGATGGCCGCGGTCGGTCTGGCCATGGTCGGCGGTGACGATCACTTCGTAGCCGGCTTGCCGCCAGACCGGCAGGAAGGCGGCGAGCATCGCGTCCATCGCATAGACGGCATGGTCCATCTCGTGGCAGTCATGGCCGAAGCGATGGCCCATCGAATCCAGCGTGCAGGTGTGCAAGATGCCGTAATCGATGCCGTGGCGCCTGGTCAGCATGGTCAGCGTCGCGAACAGGTCGACATCGCTCGGCGTCATCTGGTTCCTGGCGTTGTAGCCGGTCATGGTGTGGAAGCGGCCATGCGTGATCGACCCGCCCGGCTCGTCGAATTCCATGTCCTCGATGAGGTCGAACGGACAGGAGCGGAAGAATTCCGACCAATAGGAATGGGTGACGGCACCCGTCTTGCCGCTGGCCTTGCTGACCTCGGAGAAGATGTCCGGCTGCTGGACCCTGAACCGGTTCTCGTTGGAGAGGATGCCATGCACCTGCGGCGCAACCCCGGTGTGGATCGAGGCATAGCAGCAGGCCGAGGTCGACGGCAGCACCGAGCGCATCTTCCAGACCCGCGCCTCGCCCGACTGAACCCAGCCCTCGAGATTGCCCATCAGCCGGCGCCAGTTCCGGTAGGGCACGCCGTCAAGGATGATGAGCAGAAGCTTCGTCGCGAGCGCCACGGGTGGCTCCATGCGGTCTTGCGGGAGACGGCGTCTGGGGCGTCCCAGACGCGCGAGGAGCGTCCTAGTTGCCCGCGCTCGCCATGCGCCGGCCCTTGATCGCCTTCTCCAGCCAGCCGATCTCCATTTCGGGGACGGAGGATAGCAAAAGATCGGTGTAGGCGTCGAAGGGCGGCGACAGCACCTTGCTTTTGGCGCCGTAGCGCACCACCTCGCCGCGATACATCACCGCGATCGAATCGGCGATCGACTTCACCGTGGCGAGGTCGTGGGTGATGAACAGATAGGCGACGCCCTCTTCCTTCTGCAGTCCGAGCAGAAGCTCGAGGATACCATGGGCCACCAGCGGGTCGAGCGCCGACGTCACCTCGTCGCAGATGATCAGCTTCGGCTTGGCGGCGAGCGAGCGGGCGATGCAGACGCGCTGCTTCTGGCCGCCGGAGAGCTCCGCCGGGTAGCGGTCGACGAAGCCCTTGCCCATCTCGATCTTGTCGAGCAGCTCGGCGACGCGCCGGTCGCGCTCGCTGCCGCGTATGCCGAAATAGAATTCGAGCGGCCGGCCGATGATGGTGCCGACGGTCTGGCGCGGATTCATCGCCACGTCGGCCATCTGATAGATCATCTGCAGCTGGCGCAGGTCCTCTTTCGGCCGATCGGCGAGCTTGTTGCCGAGCGTGCGGCCATCGAAGACGACGCCGCCCTGCTCGGGCGGCAACAGACCGGTGATGGCGCGCGCCAGCGTCGACTTGCCCGAGCCGGATTCGCCGACGACGGCCAGCGTCTGGCCGGGAAAAATGTCGACCGAAACGTTCTTCAACACCTTGATATGGCTGCGGCCATAGGCGGCGGTCACGTTCTTCACCGACAGCACCGGCGTCGTGCCGGGCTGTTGCTCCTGGTGCGCGATCTCGTGCACCGACACCAGCGCGTTGGTGTATTCCTGGCGCGGTTCCTTGATGATCTGGCGGGTGCCGCCCCATTCGACCAGCCGGCCGTGGCGCAACACCATGATCTCGTCCGACACCTGGGCGACGACGGCAAGGTCGTGGGTGATGTAGAGTGCCGCGACATGCGTGTCGCGGATGGCGTCCTTGATCGCCGCCAGCACGTCGATCTGCGTCGTCACGTCGAGCGCGGTGGTCGGCTCGTCGAAGACGATCAGGTCCGGCTCGGAGCACAGCGCCATCGCCGTCATGACGCGCTGCAGCTGGCCACCGGAGACCTGGTGGGGAAAGCGTTCGCCAATGGTTTCCGGGTTGGGCAGGCTGAGCTTCTTGAACAGCGCGACGGCGCGCTTCTCTGCCTCGGCCCGCGTTGCCGTGCCGTGCAGAAGGGCGGCTTCGACTACCTGGTCCATCAGCCGGTGCGCCGGATTGAAGGCGGCGGCAGCCGACTGCGCGACGTAGCAGACCTCGCGGCCGCGCAACCTGCGGAAGCCTTCCTTGCCGCCCTTCAGGATATCACGACCGTTGAGGATGACCTCGCCGCCGGTGATGCGCACGCCGCCGCGGCCATAGCCCATCGACGACAGGCCGATGGTCGACTTGCCGGCGCCGGACTCGCCGATCAGGCCGAGCACCTTGCCTTTCTCCAGCGTCAGCGATACGTCGTGCACCAGGGTAATGGTCTTAGGCTGCTCGCCGGGCGGATAGACGGTCGCTTCGATGCGCAGGTTGCGGATGTCGAGCAGCAGGCCAGACTTTGCTTTGGTGTCAGCCATCAGCCGCGCCCTCCCTTCAGGCTTGCCGTGCGGTTGAGCACCCAGTCGGCGACAAGGTTGACCGAGATGGCAAGCGCCGCGATCGCCGCTGCCGGGATCAGCGCCGCCGCGATGCCGAAGACGATGCCGTCCTTGTTTTCCTTCACCATGCCGCCCCAGTCGGCATCCGGCGGCTGGACGCCGAGACCGAGGAAGGAGAGCGTCGACAGGAACAGCACCGCATAGATGAAACGCAGGCCGAGTTCCGAGACCAGCGGCGACAGCGCATTGGGCAGGATCTCGCGAAAGATGATCCAGCCGCTGCCTTCGCCGCGTAATTTGGCGGCCTCGACATAGTCCATGACGTTGATGTCGACGGCGACGGCGCGCGACAGGCGATAGACGCGGGTGGAGTCGAGAACCCCCATCACCAGGATCAGCGTCACCAGGTTGGTGGGCAGCACCGAAAGCACGACAAGGCCCATGATCAGCGTCGGGATCGACATCAGCAGGTCGACGAGGCGCGACAGCAGCGTGTCGTACCAGCCGCCGAACACCGCCGCCGAGAAGCCAAGTATGGCGCCGAGCGAGAAGGACAGCGCTGTCGCCAGCACGGCTATGAAGAGGGTGATGCGGGCGCCGTAGATCATGCGCGAGAGAAGATCGCGGCCGAGATTGTCGGTGCCCAGCCAATGCGCCGACGACATCGGTTCCCAGACGTCGCCGACGATCTCGGCATTGCCATGCGGCGCGATCCAGGGCGCGAGGATCGCCGCCAGCACGAACAACGCCGTCAGCACCAGGCCGATCAGCGAGGGGATGGGAATGCGTCTCAGGGTCTGCATGCCCGCCCCCTCACTTCGGATGTCTGAGCCGCGGATTGGCGACAATCGCCGCAATGTCCGCGATAATGTTGAGGCTGATGTAGACGGCGGCGAAGATGAGGCCGACCGCCTGTACGACAGGCACGTCGCGCTTGGTGACATGGTCGACCAGGTACTGACCCATGCCGGGATAGACGAAGATCACCTCGACCACCACGACGCCGACAACTAGGTAGGCGAGGTTAAGCATGACGACGTTGATGATCGGCGCGATGGCGTTCGGGAAGGCATGCTTGCGGATGACGGCGAAAGCCGACAGACCCTTCAGCTCGGCCGTCTCGACATAGGCCGACTGCATGACGTTGAGGATCGCCGCACGCGTCATGCGCATCATGTGGGCCAGCACCACCAGCGTCAGCGCCGCGGCCGGCAACGCAATCGCCTGCATGCGCTCGCCGAAGGACATGCCCTCATAGACGGTGGAAATGGCCGGGAACCATTGGTGCTGCACGGCGAAGTAAAAGACGAGCAGATAGCCGATGAAGAACTCCGGGAACGAGGTCGAGGCGAGCGCCACGCCGGAGATCAGCTTGTCGACCCAACCATTGCGATAGCGCACCGCGATCAGGCCGAGGATGATCGCCAGCGGCACGGCGACGATCGCCGCCCAGAAGGCAAGGAACAGCGTGTTCCACAGCCGGTCCTTGATCGACGTCGCGATGTCCTGCCCGCTCGACATGGCGGTGCCGAGATCGCCGGTGAGCACGCCGCCCAGCCAGTGGAAGTAGCGGAGATAGGCAGGCTGGTTCAGCCCGAGCTGCTCGCGCAGATTGGCGAGCGACTCCGGCGTCGCCGATTGTCCGAGAATGGCTTGCGCGACGTCGCCGGGCAGGATCTGGGTGCCGGCGAAGATCAGGACCGAAACGGCCAACAAAAGGAGGATGCCCAGCGCAACGCGCTGGGCCACCAGTTTCACGATGGGTGAGGACATCTCCGCAAGGCCAGGCTCAAGCTTCGAGCCAGCATTTCGCCAAAGCGTAACCGTTCATCAGTTCCTGATGCGGATCGTCGACCCAGCCGCCGACCTTAGCACCCGTGGCGTCGATGAACTGATTGAACATCGGCAGGATCAGGCCGCCTTCGTCGCGCACCATGACGGCCATGTCATGGTACATCGCCTTGCGCTTGGCTTCGTCGAGCTCGGCGCGCGCGGCCAGCACCATCTTGTCGAAGTCCGGACGCTTGAAGCGCGTGTCGTTCCAGTCGGCCGTCGACAGATAGGCGGTCGAGTACATCTGGTCCTGGGTCGAGCGTCCGCCCCAGTAGGAGGCGCAGAAGGGCTGCTTGTTCCAGACCTCGTTCCAGTAGCCGTCGCCCGGCTCGCGCTTGATCTCGAGCTTGATGCCGGCCTTGGCCGCGCTCTGCTGGTAGAGCTGCGCTGCATCGACGGCGCCGGGGAAAGCCACATCGGAGGTCCTGAGCAGGACCGAACCATCGTGGCCGGACTTCTTGTAGTGGAACTTGGCCTTGTCCGGATCGTACTTGCGCTGCTCGATCTCGGTGAACAGCGGGTAGGACGCGTTGATCGGGAAGTCGTTGCCGAGCGAGCCGTAGCCGCGCAGCACCTTGTTCAGCATCTCCTCGCGGTCGATCGCCAGCTTCAGCGCCATCCTGAGGTCGTTGTTGTCGAACGGCGCCGTGTTGCAATGCATGATGAACACGTAGTGGCCGGGGCCCGCATGGTTGCGGATGGTGACGCCGGGCACGCGCTTGATCAGGTCGACGATCTTCGGCTCGACGCGGTTGATCATGTTGACCTGGCCACCCTGCAGGGCCGCGGTGCGCGCCGTCGCGTCGTTGATGACGACCACTTCGATCTGGTCGGCATGACCCATCTTGTCGCCCTGCCAGTAATTGGCGAAGCGCTCGCCGACATGGCGCACGCCGGGCTCGTTGGTCACGATCTTGTACGGGCCGGCGCCGATGCCGGCATCGGGCTTGTCCTTGCCGCCGTTCGGCTGGACGATGAGGTGATAGTCGCTGAGCAGGTAGGGAAGGTCGGCATTGGCCTCCTTCAGCGTCAGCACCACTTCCTTGCCGCTGGCCTTGATGCTCTCAATGCCCTTCATGTAGCCGAGCGCGCCGGACTTCGACTTCTCGTCCGAATGGCGCTCGAGCGTGGCGGCGACGTCCTCGGCGGTCACGGTCTTGCCGTTGTGGAATTCGACGCCGTCGCGGATCTTCAGCGTCCAGACCTTGGCATCGTCGGACGAGCCGATCTCCTCGGCGATGCGGTTCTCGAGCTTGCCCTCGGGCGACAGCTCGACGATCATTTCGCCCCAGCACTTGCCGAAGGCGAACGGCACCTGCGTCATCATCAGCGCCGGATCGAGGCTGTTGGTGGATTCACCGCCGACGAGGCCGGCCTTCAGCGTGCCACCTTTGACCGGGCCGGCAGCGCGCGCGGCGCTCGACAGCAGCGAGTTGGCGAAGGGCGCGGTGATGCCGAGCGCGGCGGCGCGGCCGAGAAAGTCGCGACGGCTGAGCTTGCCGGCGGCGACACGACGGCTGAGGTAGTCCAGTTCGTTAGACATGATTTAGTTCCTCACTCTGTGGTTCGACCTGATGGTCGTTTTCTTGTTTCTTGTGAGGGGAATAATGACCGCAACGGAAAGCTGTAAGCAAGACCGAATGCGACATGCCGTGGCGTAAATGGCGCGTCGCAATTGGATCAATCCTGCCAGCCCTCAGACGAGAGCGCGCGGAACGTTCTGTTCGAAGTCGCGTTCGAAGACGAGGTTTTCGCCCTCATAGGCCTCGATTCTGGCGCTGAGCACGAAGTTTTGGGCGTCAGAGCGCATCTCGGTGAAGGTTTCGGTGCGAACCGACCATCCATTTCGCGACAAGGTCTGCGTCCAATGGGTTTTTCCCGAGGCTGACGACGGATCGTCGGGATGGATCGCCCATGTCTCGCGAGCGATGCTGCCATGGGCCAGGTCGTGCTCGAGATCGCGCACCGCGCCGAAATCATCGACGATGGAAAGCGTGACGACCCCGGTCTTCTCGTCGCGGTCGACATGACGCTCGGAATTGGCGGCACGGATCATTTTAGTCGCCCAGGGTGAGGCTGCCTCCGGAGAAGGGAAGCTTACCTCGTCGCCTATTGCCACCGGGCGTCTCGGCAGCTTCAGCGTCGCCTTCGAAAGGTCGAGCCGGACCGGCTCCGGCGACGGCCAGATCATCGGCCAGTAGGCGTTCGAAACGGCAACCCGCAACCGGTGTCCCGCCGGCACCCGGTAGGCGCACTGGTCGAGCACGACACGGGCCGAGACACTCTCGCCCGGCACAATCGCCTCAGGGAATTCATGCGACTTGCGGTGCGTCAGGTTGAGCACGCCGTAGGAGATCAGTTCCGAGGCGCCATCGGGATGGACGTCACAGAGCCTGACAGCGATGTTGGCCTGGGGCCGGTCCGAGGCGACCCTGACCAGGAGCTCCGGCGCGCCGACAATGTCGATCGCCCGATCAAGCACCGGCCGGTCGAAACACACCGACAGCGCATCGTCGGGGCGCTGGTCGCCCGGCAGTTCCGGCCCGAAGGTGAAGGGGAAATATTCGCCGCCGGCAAGGCCGCAGCTTTGCGGCGTGGCGACGATGGCAGGCTTGGCGCCTTCCGCAATCAGTTCGATCGCTTCTACCTTGACGTTGGACGACGGCCATTCCTGCTCCGCCACCCAGCGGCCTGGCCGCTCAGGGTGCCAGCGCGACGGGCGCACGCTGTCCATCACATAGGCGCGATAGGCTGGGTCGGTGTCGACGCCGGTCTCGGCGCCCTTCAGCCAGCGGTCCCACCAGCGCAGTGCCTCCTGCAGGAAACCGATGGCTGGGTTGGGCGCGGCGTAATGCGGGTATTTGTGGATCCAGGGGCCGACGATACCCTTGACCGGCGCCCTTATGTTAGCGACGAGGTGCGAGATGGTGTTGCGGTAGCCGTCATGCCAGCCGCCGATCGACAGCACGGCAGCTTTGACTGCGGAAAAATCCTCGCAGATAGAGCCGCGCTTCCAGTAGGCGTCGCGGTGCTGGTGGCTGAGCCACAGCGGCGCCAGAAACGGTTGGTTCTCCAATCGGGTCTGCCAAAGGGCACGCCACCGGTTGTTGCCGACGAAATGCGGGTCCGGCGGCCGCGACGAATAGGACAGCATCGTCGAGGCCCAGCCGAAATTTTCGATCAGCAGGCAGCCGCCCTTGTAATGGATGTCGTCGGCATAGCGGTCGACGGTCGAGCAAAGGCTGATCACCGCCTTCAGCGCCGGCGGCTGCTTGGCCGCCACCTGCAGGCAGTTGAAGCCGCCCCAGGAAATGCCCATCATGCCGACATTGCCGTTGCACCACGGCTGCGACGCGGCCCAGGCAATGACGTCGCAAGCGTCCTGCAATTCCTGCTCGGAATATTCGTCGTCCATCAGCCCTTCGGAATCGCCGTTGCCGCGCATGTCGACACGGATCGAGGCATAGCCGTGGCCGGCGAAATAAGGATGCGTCAGTTGATCGCGAAAGATCGTGCCGTCGCGCTTGCGGTAGGGCAGGTGCTCGAGAATGGCCGGCACTGGATCGTTGCCCGCATCCTCAGGCATCCATATCCGCGCCGACAGCCGGCAGCCGTCCGGCATGACGATGCCCATTACCGGAAATTCGACGACTTTGCGGGGGAACTCGGTGACGATTTTCATGGGCGAGCACATGATGGAGCCGGCGCCGCCGCGTCATGGGCCAGCCGGCGAAATCGGCTGGTCAATCCGCGTCAGTTCAACGGAATGTCGTTGTCTGCCTTGCTTTCCTGATAGGCGCCGGACAGCTCGTCGTAGCGTGCGGAAATCTTGCCGATGCGCGCTTCCAGCCGCTGGCGCTCGGCCTCCGGCAGCGCCCGCGCCAGCCGGCGGATGGAAAAGCTCTTCCAATAGGCGTTCTCGGCATTGTAGCCGCCGGGATCGAGGGTGAAGACCTCCTTCAGTATCTTGAGGTCGTGCGGAATGGCGAAGCTGTCGCGCGAATCTTCGTGGCTGAAGAGGTAGTAGAAATTGTCGAAGCCGGTCCAGGTGATGGCCGACAGGCAGAGCGAGCAGGGTTCGTGCGTGGCGAGAAAGATCGCGTCGCTGGTGTCGACGCGCTCGGCCTTCGGCATTTCGTAAAACCGCTTCAGGCAATGCACTTCGCCGTGCCAAAGCGGGTTTTCGATCTCGTTGTTGGTCTCGGCCAGCACCAGCGAGCGGTCATCCTTCCTCAGGATCGCGGCGCCGAACAGCTTGTTGCCATGCGCAACGCCCTCGGCCGTCTTCGGCACGATGTCGTGCTCGATGACGTCAAGCAGGCGGTCGATCAGTGAAATGTCGGTCATGACGGGTAATCTCGGGCGTTCAGGGAAGGTGGATCTCGTAAGAGTGCGAGAAATGGCACTCCTCGAGGTTGGAGCCGTCGCCGCCGCGGTCGACGATCAGGAAGTCCTGCGCCTCGCCGATCGGCGTCAGCACGCCGTGCCAGAGGTTGCGGCGGTAGTTGATGCCCTGGCCGGGCATGGTGATGAAGGCGTGCGGCTCGCCTGGGCCATCCTTGCCGTCATGACAGACGACGACCAGGAATGGCCTTGGAGACAGCGGAATGAACGCCTGGCTGCCGAAGGGATGGCGCTCGACCATGGTCAGCTTGAGCGGCATCTCATAGGGCGTGCCGCGCACCATGGAGATCAGCACGCGCGCATTGGGCCCAGTCGCCTCCGCGGTGGCGAGATCATGGTAGCGCTCGGCCTTGCCGCCGTTGATCGGGTAGTGATTGGCGCCGCCCATGTCGATGACGTCGCCGAACGGGGCGAAGTTTTCGCGCGTCAGCGGCCGGGCAACGATGCGGGTCACCGCGCCCGCCCCGCTATGCCGGCGCCGCCGAGCTTGGCGTGCCGATTGACGTCCTTGTAGAGCAAATAGCGGAAATTGCCCGGGCCGCCGGCATAGCAGGCCTGCGGGCAAAACGCGCGCAGCCACATGAAGTCGCCGGCCTCGACCTCCACCCAGTCCTGGTTGAGGCGGTAGACCGCTTTGCCTTCGAGCACATAGAGCCCATGCTCCATCACATGCGTCTCGGCGAAGGGGATGACCGCGCCCGGCTCCAGGGTGACGATGGTGACATGCATGTCATGGCGCAGGTCGGCGGGGTCGACGAAGCGCGTCGTCGCCCAGCGGCCTTCCGTGCCGGGCATCGGGCTCGGCGCGATGTCCTGCTCGTTGGCGAAGAAGGCCGGCGGCGTGTCGAGGCCATCCACCGCCTCATAGGCCTTGCGCACCCAGTGGAAGCGGACGGCGGCAGCGCTTTCGTTGCGCACCGTCCAGCCACTGGCCGGCGGCAGGAAGGCAAAGCCGCCTGGGCGAAGCGCATGCTTCTCGCCGGCAAGCGAAACACTGAGCTCGCCCTCGACGACGAACAGCACGCCCTCGGCGCCGGCATCCGGCTCCGGCCGCTCGCTGCCGCCACCGGGCTCGACCTCGACGATGTATTGCGAGAAGGTCTCGGCGAAGCCCGACAGCGGCCGCGCGATGATCCAGACCCTGGTCTTGTCCCAGAACGGCAGCGCGCTGGTGACGATGTCCTGCATCACGCCCTTGGGGATGACGGCGTAGGCCTCGGTGAAGACGGCGCGACCGGTGAGCAGTTCGCTCTGGCCGGGATGGCCGCCATGCGGTGCGTAGTAGGTGCGCTCGGGCGTCTTGATCATGTCCATAGTCCTGATCCTCAGAGCAAATCCAGTGTGTGACGGTCTTTCGTCCGGAGTTGCGTAAAACCAAACACTTAGAGCGGCAGCATGTCTTTCAGCCGAAGCAGCGCGATGCGCTCGACCTGTTTGCAGGCGGTTTCGAACTCGGTGGCGCGGCTGTTGCCGATGCGCCGCTCGAACTCCGCCAGGATATGGTCCTTGCTCTTGCCCTTGACCGCGATGATGAAGGGGAAGCCGAAAGTGGTGACGTAGGCGGCGTTGAGCTTGGAGAACAGCTCGCGTTCCTTGTCGGTCAGCGCGTCGAGCCCGGCGGAGGCCTGCTCCCTGGCCGATTCCGCCGTCAGCCGCCTGGCCTTCGCCAGCTTGCCGGCAAGGTCGGGATGGGCGTTGAGCACGGACAGCCGCTCAGCCTCGGTTGCGGCGCGGAAGACGCGGCAGAGCGCATTGTGCACGCCGCTGGCGCTGTCATGCGCCGGGCCGAGTTCCAGCTCATAGGCGCGCTCGGCGACCCATGGCGAATGCTCGAACACGCTGCCGAAGGCATGGACGAAGGCCTCGAACTCCATCCTCGACGGACGCAGCGCCGGCGCCTGGTAAGGATGCGTCTCGCGCCAGTGGCTGGCGATGTCGATGCGCCGCGCCAGCCAGACCCGGTCGTGCGATTTCACATAATCAACGAAGCGCTTGAGCGCCGCGACGCGACCCGGCCGGCCGACCAGCCGGCAATGCAGTCCGATGTTCATCATACGCGGCCGGCCGGCCTTGCCCTCGGCATAGAGCGTGTCGAAACTGTCCTTCAGATAAGCGAAGAACTGGTCGCCGGAGTTGAAGCCTTGAGGCGTGGCGAAGCGCATGTCATTGGCGTCGAGCGTGTAGGGGATGACGAGCTGCGGTTTGTCCACCCCGCCGCGATCGAACCAGTAGGGCAACTCGTCGTCATAGGTATCGGAGACGTAGTCGAAGCCGCCCTCCTCGGCGACCAGCCGCACCGTATTGATCGAGGTGCGGCCGGTGTACCAGCCGGTCGGCCGAGCGCCGGTCACCTCGTAATGCAGCCGGATCGCCTCTTCGAGGTCTCGCTTCTCGTCCTCGGGCGAATGATCGCGGTAGTCGATCCATTTCAGCCCGTGCGAGGCGATCTCCCAGCCGGCCTGCTGCATGGCCGCCACCTGGTCGGGCGAGCGCGCCAGCGCCGTGGCGACGCCGTAGCAGGTCACCGGCACTAGAGCTTCAGTGAACAGGCGGTGGAGCCTCCAGAAGCCGGCGCGGGCGCCATATTCGTAGATCGATTCCATATTCCAGTGGCGCTGGCCGAGCCAGGGGGCAGCGCCGACGATCTCCGACAGGAAGGCTTCCGAAGCCTTGTCGCCGTGCAGCACGCAGTTCTCGCCGCCTTCCTCGTAATTGACGACGAACTGCACCGCGACATGCGCGCCGCCAGGCCATTTCGGGTCCGGCGGATTGGCCCCGTAACCGCGCATGTCCCGTTCGTAACGCATCGTCACTCCTGCCCGACTGTTGAGATGAAGATATCGAAAGGAGTGCTCGTGCATTCCCCCGAAAATTTTTGAAAGTGCTTTTTGTCGTGCTCCGCTCGACCGGGACTTATGCATCGCCTTTAATTGGCGCACAATTGACCAGAAGACGTTCGACTGTACCGGCCAATCGGTCGTACTGGAAATGGGAGACGGCAGTGGCAGAAACGTCGAAAGCCGATGGCGGGCGCCTGACGACCCATGTGCTGGATACTGCCACCGGCAGGCCGGCCAAGGGCCTGTCGATCGAGCTTTTCCGTATCGAGCGCCAGGCGCGCACGCATCTGAAGACGGTGGTCACCAATGATGACGGCCGCTGCGATGCGCCGCTGCTTGTCGGCGCGGACTTCCGCACCGGCGAATACGAGCTGGTGTTCGCCGCCGGCGACTATCTGCGCGGGCAAGGGACGAGCCTGCCCGAGCCGGCCTTCCTCGACATCGTGCCGATCCGCTTCGGCATGGCGGAAGAACGCCACTACCATGTGCCGCTGCTGATCTCGCCCTATGGCTATTCGACCTATCGGGGGAGCTGAGACATGGCCAAGGTCAAGACCCGAAACGAAATCCGCTTCATTCTCAATGGCGAGGATGTCGCGCTGGTCGATGTCGCGCCCGATGCGACACTGCTCGACTGGCTGCGGCTCAATCGGACGCTGCGCGGCACCAAGGAAGGCTGCGCCGAGGGCGACTGTGGCGCCTGCACGGTGCTGGTCGGAAGGCTTTCGGCCGGCAAGCTGATCTATGAAGGCGTCAACGCCTGCATCCGCTTCCTCGGCTCGCTCGACGGCACGCACGTCGTGACCGTGGAGCATTTGCGCGGCGACGGCGAAAAATTGCATCCGGTGCAGCAGGCGATGGTCGACTTCCACGGCTCGCAATGCGGCTTCTGCACGCCAGGCTTCGTCATGTCGCTCTACGCGCTGTGGATGCGCTCGCCCGACCCGTCGGACGCGGCGATCGAGAAGGCGCTGCAGGGCAATCTCTGCCGCTGCACCGGCTATGAGGCGATCATGCGCGCGGCGCGTGCCATCTCCAGCTACGGCAAGGCGGCGAAGGACCCGCTGGCGGCGGAGCGCAAGGCGATCACGGCAAGGCTCGCGGCGATGAAGGACGGCGCGCGCGTCGAGATCGGCTCGGGCAAGGCGCGGCTGATCGTGCCGGCCAATGCGGACGATCTGGCCAAGCTGCTCGACAAGGAGCCGAGTGCGACACTGGTCGCCGGCTCCACCGATGTCGGCCTCTGGGTGACCAAGCATATGCGCGAGATCGCGCCGGCGGTCTTCATCGGCAATCTCGACGGGCTGTGCGCGATATCCGAGGACAAGGGCGTGATCTCGATCGGCGCCGGCGTTACCTACTCGGACGCCTTCGCGATGCTGTCGAAGCGGATACCGGCGCTCGGTCCGCTGTTCGACCGTATCGGCGGCGAGCAGGTGCGCAACATGGGCACGATCGGCGGCAACATCGCCAATGGCTCGCCGATCGGCGACACGCCGCCGCCGCTGATCGCGCTCGGCGCGCGGCTGACGCTGCGGCGCGGCAACAAGCGGCGCACCATCCCGCTCGAGACCTTCTTCATCGCCTACGGCAAGCAGGACCGGCGGCCGGGCGAATTCGTCGAGGCCGTGCATGTGCCGGTGCCGGCCAAGGCGACAAAGTTTGCCGTCTACAAGATCACCAAGCGCCGCGACGAGGACATCACCGCCGCCCTCGGCGCGTTCCATCTCGCCCTGACCAAGGACGGCACCGTCACCGACATCCGCATCGCCTATGGCGGCATGGCGGCGACGCCGAAGCGGGCTTTTGCCGTCGAGAAGGCGCTGCTCGGCAAGGCCTGGACGGAGGAAACCGTGGAGACCGCGATGGCCGAATACGCCAGCGATTTCACGCCGCTGACCGACATGCGGGCAAGCGCCGAATATCGGGCGCTGGCGGCGAAGAACCTTCTGCTGCGCTTCTTTGTCGAGACCACCGGCACCAGGGCGCCGCTCCAGGTCTCACGCTACGAGGCCGCCTGATGACCAAGCACGTCCCCAACCTGAAGGCGCAGAAGATCAAGGGCGGCGTCGCCAGCGATCAGCGCCACGATTCGGCGCACAAGCATGTCAGCGGCACGGCGGTCTATATCGACGACATGCCGGAGCCGGCCGGCACCCTGCATGGCTGCCTCGGCCTTTCGGCGGCAACGCATGCCACCATCACCAGGATGGACCTTTCGGCGGTGCGCGCGGCGCCCGGCGTCGTCGACGTGCTGACGGCAAAGGATGTGCCCGGCGAGAACGACATCTCGCCGACCGGCCGCCATGACGAACCGGTGCTGGCGGACGGCAAGGTCGAGTTCTACGGCCAGCCGATCTTCTGCGTCATCGCCGAGACGCGCGAACAGGCGCGCCGCGCCACCCGGCTGGCCAAGGTCGAATACAAGCAATTGCCCTTCGTCACCGACATCGGCGAGCTAAACCCAAGGAAGGACAAGCTCGTCACGCCACCGCTGACGCTAAGGCGCGGCGACGCGGCGGCGGCGATCAAGGCGGCGCCGCGCAAGCTCAACGGAAAGATGCGCGTCGGCGGCCAGGAGCATCGGAAGGCCACATCGCCATGGCCATCCCCGGCGAAGACGAGGACGTCAGCATCTATTCCTCGACCCAGCATCCGAGCGAAGTCCAGCATATGGTGAGCCACGCGCTGGGGGTGCCGAGCAACGCCATCACGGTGGAAATCCGCCGCATGGGCGGCGGCTTCGGCGGCAAGGAAACACAGGGCAACCAGTTTGCCGCGCTCGCCGCAATCGCAGCGAAACGGCACCACCGGGCGGTGAAAATCAGGCCCGACCGCGACGACGACATGATCGCCACCGGCAAGCGCCACGACTTCCTCATCGACTACGAGGTCGGCTTCGACGATGATGGCAACATACTCGGCGTCGACTTCATGTTCGCGGCGCGCTGCGGCTTCTCCTCGGACCTGTCGGGCCCGGTGACCGACCGCGCGCTGTTCCACTGCGACAACACCTATTTCTGGCCGGCGGTGCATGCGCAGTCGGCGCCGCTTTACACCAACACGGTGTCGAACACCGCTTTCCGCGGTTTCGGCGGGCCGCAAGGCATGGTCGGCGCTGAGCGCGTCATCGACGAGGTCGCCTTTGCCCTCGGCAAGGATCCGCTCGAGATCCGCAAGAAGAATTTCTACGGCACCAGTGACCGCAACATCACGCCTTACCACCAGACGGTCGAGGACAACATCATCCACCGCATCATCGCCGAGCTGGAGGCGAGCTCGAACTATGAGCGGCGCCGGCGCGAGATCAGCGCCTTCAACGCCAACAGCCGCTTCATCAAACGCGGCCTAGCGCTGACGCCGGTCAAGTTCGGCATCTCGTTTACCGCCACACACTACAATCAGGCGGGCGCGCTGGTGCATGTCTACACCGACGGCTCGGTGCATCTGAACCATGGCGGCACCGAGATGGGGCAAGGGCTCTACCTCAAGGTGGCGCAAGTGGTGGCGGAAGAGTTCCAGATCGACCTCGACCAGGTGAAGATCACCGCCACCACCACGGGCAAGGTGCCGAACACGTCGGCGACCGCGGCGTCGTCCGGCTCCGACCTCAACGGCATGGCGGCGCAGAACGGCGCCCGCCAGATCAAGGACCGGCTGACCAACTTCGCCGCCGAAAAATACCAGGTGCCGCGCGACCAGGTGCTGTTCCTGCCCAACCGCGTGCGCATCGGCAATCAGGAGATCGCCTTCGCCGACCTCGTCAAGCAGGCCTATATGGCGCGCATCCAGCTCTCGGCTGCGGGCTTCTACAAGACGCCGAAGATTCACTGGAACCGCGACAAGGGTGAAGGCCGGCCATTCTATTACTTCGCCTATGGCGCCTCGTGCTCGGAGGTGTCGGTCGACACGCTGACCGGCGAATATGTGGTCGAGCGCACCGACATCCTGCACGAGACCGGCCGCTCGCTGAACCGCGCCATCGACCTCGGCCAGATCGAGGGCGGCTTCATCCAGGGCATCGGCTGGCTGACCACCGAGGAACTTTGGTGGGACGAAAAAGGGCGGCTGCGCACCCATGCGCCGTCGACCTACAAGATCCCGCTGGCGTCGGACCGGCCGAAGATCTTCAACGTCACGCTGGCCGACTGGCCGGAGGCGTACGAGCCGACCGTGCATCGCTCCAAGGCGGTCGGCGAACCGCCCTTCCCGCTCGGCATGTCGGTGCTGCACGCGCTGTCGGACGCGGTGGCGAGCGTCGCCGACCACAGGATCTGCCCGCGCCTCGACGCGCCGGCGACGCCAGAGCGGGTGCTGATGGCGATCGAACGGCTGAAAGCCGCAAGACCGGCTTGAACTGGGCCAAAGGTGCAATTCGGGGCGAAAAACTCTATATTTCCGTATCGGGAATGCAGACGATGAACTCGACAGTGCAAAGCCTGAAGGATTTTCTCGGCCAAGCCGGCCGGGCCGCGCTGGTCGAGGTCGCGGCAACCAAGGGCTCGACGCCGCGCGAGACCGGCGCCTTCATGCTGGTCTCGGCCTCGGCGATTTACGGCACGATCGGCGGCGGCCAGCTCGAATATATGGCGATCGACAAGGCGCGGCAGCTGCTGGGCGGGCGGACGCCATCGCGATCTGCCACCGATGAGGCTCGGATCGAGGTGGACGAAGTCTGCGCCACGCTCGACGTTCCGCTCGGGCCCGAGATCGGCCAGTGCTGCGGCGGGCGCGTCGAGGTGCTGATCCGCCCGGTCGATGGGGCACTCGAACAAGAGCTGATCGCCAAAGCCGAGGTCGAGGAGGCGCACCTACCATATGTCTATGTCTTCGGCGGCGGTCATGTCGGCCAGGCGCTGGCGTCGGCGTTGGCGCTGCTGCCCATCCATGCCGTCGTCGTCGAGACGCGCGCCGAAGCGCTCGAAGGGATGCCGGAAACGGTCGAGACGAGGCTGACGCCGATGCCTGAGGCCATCGTGCGCGAGGCACATGCCGGAGCCGCCTTTGCGATCCTCACCCACGACCATGCGCTCGATTTCCTGATCGTCGCCGAGGCGCTGAAGCGCGGCGACGCCGCCTATGTCGGCATGATCGGCTCCAGGACCAAGAAGGCGACGTTCAAGAGCTGGTTCCTGAAGTCGACCGATGGCAGCGAGGCGGAATTCAACCGCCTGGTCTCGCCGATCGGCGGCAATGCGGTGAAGGACAAGCGGCCGCCGGTGATCGCGGCACTTGCCGCCGCTGAGATCATGACGGCGCTGGTCTCGCATGCCACTGAGGCGACTGCCTCAAGCACGTCCGAGAAGGCGATGGCCGACTGAGGTCAGTCGCCAGGCGCCGGCGGCGACGCTGCTGGGATATGACCTCCGCTCACAGCTGCTCGTCGCTTTCTTCATTTCCCAAATCGTTCCGGAAAGTGTTTTCTGCGCGCCTCACAGGCACGAGGCGGACCCCTGATGGACGTATTGAGAATTGCGGCGTTTTCGGATGGCGACACCGGCGGCAACCCGGCCGGTGTGGTGATCGGCGATGCTTTACCAAATGCCATCGAAATGCAGCGCGTCGCGGCCGAGGTCGGCTTTTCGGAAACAGCCTTTGCGGCGCCGGAAGGCGATGGCTGGCGGGTCCGCTATTTCTCTCCGGAAAGCGAAGTGCCGTTCTGCGGCCATGCCACGATTGCGCTTGGTGCTGCGCTGGTGCGGCAGTTCGGCGACGGGATTTTTGCGCTGACCCTCAATCAGGCGAAAATCACCGTCGAGGGGTTTCGTGACGGCGCCAACATCGTCGCGGCGTTGCAGTCTCCCCCGACGCGCAGCAGATCGGCCCCGCCAGAGCTTGTCACCGAAACGCTGGCGCTGTTCGGCTACAGGACAGAGGATCTCGATCTGGCCATTCCGCCGGCTTTGATCCATGGCGGCGCCGATCATCTGGTGCTGGCGCTGAAGTCACGCGAGGCGCTGGCTGCAATGGCCTATAACCTGAAGCGCGGGCAGGCGCTGATGCGGCGCGAAGGGCTGGTGACGATCCTGCTCGCCTTTGCCGAGACACCCAGACTCTTCCACACGCGCAACCCGTTCGCGTCGGGCGGCGTCTACGAGGATCCCGCGACAGGAGCTTCGTCCGCCGCCTTCGCCGGCTATCTGCGCAACCTCGGCTGGCCGCATGGCGGCGCGATCGACATCGTGCAGGGCGAGGACATGGGCATGCGCTCAAGGCTGCATGCCGACATTCCGTCTCAGCCAGGCAGCTCGATCAGGGTATCCGGGACGGCTCGCCTGATGGACGCCGGCTAAGCAGCTGATGCCGGCCCTTTCAGGCCGAGGTGCTCGCGCAAGGTGCGGCCTTCGTATTCCGTACGGAACAGGCCGCGCCGCTGCAGCTCCGGCACGACCAGGGCGCAGAAGGCGTCGAGCTCGCCGGGGAACCAGGACGGCATGACGTTGAAGCCGTCGGCGGCGCCGCCTTCGAAGCGCGCCTGCAATTCGTCGGCGATCTGCGCCGGCGTGCCGACGATCCGCCAATGACCGCGGGCGCCGGCGAAATGGCGGGCAAGCTGGCGGATGGAAAGGCCGTCGCGGCGCGACTGCTCGACGACCAGCGCCTGCCGGCTCTTCATGCCCTCACTCTCCGGCAGTTCCGGCAGCGGCCCGTCGATCGGATAGCGCCAGAGGTCGGAAATGCTGAGATAGCTGGAGAGCAGCGCCACGCCGACCTCGTCCGGGATCAGCTCCTGCAATTCCTCATGCTTTGCCCGGGCTTCCGGCTCGGTCGCCGCGACGACCGGCGCGACGCCGGGCATGATCTTGACGTCGCCCGACGTGCGCCCATAGGCAGCGAGCCGGCCCTTGACGTCGTCATAGAAGGCCTTCGCCTCCTCAAACGTCTGGGCCGCGCTGAACACGACATCGGCGGTCCTGGCAGCGAGGTCCTTGCCGTCCTCCGAGGCTCCGGCCTGCACCATGACCGGCGCGCCCTGCGGCGAACGCGGCAGGTCGAGCGCGTCCCTGACGGAAAAGCTCTGGCCGTCATGATTGAGGCCGCCACTGCCGGCGCCACGCCACAGACCTGCGACCACAGCGGCGAATTCCCGGGCGCGTTCATAGCGGTCGGCATGCGAACGCAGGCCCATCGAGCCGAAATTGGCGGCTTCGATATTGCTTGCCGAAGTGACCAGGTTCCAGCCGGCGCGGCCGCCGCTCAGCTGGTCGAGCGAGGCAAAGGTGCGCGCCAGCCCGTAGGGCTCGTTGTAGCTGGTCGAAGCTGTCGAGACGAGGCCGATGCGCCCGGTCTGCACGGCGATCGCCGAAAGCAGGCTGATCGGCTCGAAACCGATCGAGCGCGAGGTCTGGCTGGCGATGCCGACATTGGCCTCGCGCAGGCCGGCGGCATCCTCGCAGAAGATCATGTCGAGCTTCGCCGCTTCGGCCGTGCGGGCGAGTTGTATGTAGTGGCCGATGTCGATGCCCGCGGTGACATGCGCCTTTGGATGGCGCCAGGCGGCGATGTGGTGGCCTGTCGCCCACAGGAACAGGCCGAGCTTCATCTGCCGCGGGCTCATGGTTTGCCTCCCGCCTCGAGTCCGAGATGCTGGCGCAACGTCGCTTCGGCACGTGCGGATTGAGCCAGGCCGCGACGCTGCAACTCCGGCAGCACGCGATCGGCAAAGGCCTCAAGTGAAGGAAGATCAGCCGGCAAAGCAAAATTGAGGCCGTCGCAGCCGTTCGAGTCGAACCCCGCTTCGAGCCTTTCGGCGGCCACGGTCACAAACACCTTAAGTGTTTCCGGCTTGCGCCCAGCAGCAAGCGCCCGTCGTTTCAGGTCGTCGCCGGCCACACCCGCCGACGGTTGCTCGTCCAGCAGGACGACGTGGGCGACGCGGGTGGCGAAGTCGAGGTCGGCCTCGGACAGGCCGGACATGACCAGCACCGGCGTGCCCTGCGGCGAGCGCGCCACGTTGAGCGGCCCGCGCACCGAAAAGAACTCGCCCTTGTGGTCAAGCAGGTGCATCTTCTGCGGATCGTGGAAGCGGCCGCCGGACTTGTCGAACAGCAGCGCATCGGCGTCCCAGCCCCTCCACAGGCCTTGCACGATGCCGATGAATTCTTCGGCGCGGCGGCGGAAATCACCTTCGGAAAACCCTTCCGGCCGGCTGAAATTGGCGGCCTGGCGCGGATCCTGGACCATCGTCGCGTTCCAGCCGATACGGCCGTGGCTGATGATGTCGAGGGAAGCAAAGCGACGCGCCAGATTGTAGGGCTGGTGCGCGAGCGTCGAGGCCCCGGCGACGAGCCCGATCCTTTCGGTCAGCGTCGCGAGCGCCGCCAGCAGCGTCGTTGCCTCGAACGGGCTGGTTGATCGAGCGCCGTTGGCTGCGGTATCGGAAACGACGACCATGTCGACCCCTGCCGCCTCCGCTTTCCGCACGAAGCCGGCTATGCGGCGGAAGTCCAGGCCGGCCTGTCCGTCGGTGGCAGCAATGTCGAGCGAAATGGCGAGATGCATGACGCGAACCTAAGTCCGCCTTCGCGCAAGGCAAGTCCGTCGGGTCGGCCAGCGGGCCGTCACTTGCCGGCCAGCCCCTACTTGCCGGCAAGAATATCCTTGATCAGCCGCTGGCAGCGCTCGGCCATGAAATCGAGCAGCAGCCGCACTTTCGGGTCCTGCAGCTTCTTGTGCGGGTAGACGGCGGCGAACTGCACCGGCGTCGGCGGTGTCTTGGCCAGGATCACCTTCAGCCGTTGGTCGCGGATGAAAGGCTCGACCTCGAAGCGCGGCTTGTTGATGATGCCACGACCCGACAGCGCCCAGCCGGTCAGCACATCGCCGTCATCGGTGTCGTACGGCCCGTGCACCTCGAATTTCTGCGGGCCGGCCGGCGTCTGCAGCGTCCACACATATTCGCGCGCGCCGGCATAGCGCAGCATCAGGCAATCGTGCTTCTTGCCGATCAATTCCTGCGGCTCGGCCGGCTCGCCGCGCGCCTCCAGATATTTCGGCGCCGCCACCAGCACCCGCTCGCATTCCATGATGCCGCGCATCCTGAGGCTGGAATCCTCGATGATGCCCAGCCGGAAGGCGACGTCGATGCCTTCCTTCATGATGTCGACATTGTGATCCGAAAGCCTGAGCCGCACCTCGATATCAGGGTATTTGTCGTGGAAGTCCGGAATGCCGGAGGCCACCAGCCGCCGCCCGAGGCCGAGCGGCGCCGTCACCTTGATCGTGCCGCGCGGCTGGCCGGACAATGCCGAGACGGCGGCCTCCGCCTCGGTGATCGCCTCCAGCACCTGCTTGGCGCCGGTGTAGAACACCGTGCCGTGCTCGGTCGGCATCAACTGCCTGGTCGTACGATTGAACAGGCGAACGCCGAGGTGCTTCTCCAGCTCCTTGATGCGGTTGGAAGCGACAGCCGGCGAGATGCGCATGTCGCGCCCCGCCGCCGACAGATTGCCGAGCTCGACGACACGGACGAAGACGGCGATGTTGTCGAGATAGGCCATGCGTGGCTCTCATGCGGCTGCGCCAAGGTCTGGAAACCCGCCGCTTCGGCTCGGCCTGACCTGAATCTCACACCTTATACAACCCTAGTATTTTTTATTTTTTTTTGAAAGTCATCGCGCACCTCGCCTCTTTTCGTTTTGGCGCCAGACCGTAAAGTCGTGCCATCGGCAGGGACGACTTCCCAAGGGCAACACGATGCTGGATTTCGCGATTTTCTGGGACTGGCTGAGCTTCGCCGTCCGCTGGCTGCATGTCATCACCGGCATCGCCTGGATCGGCTCGTCCTTCTATTTCGTCGCGCTCGACCTCGGGCTGCGCCAGCGCCCCGGCCTGCCAGTCGGCGCCTTCGGCGAGGAATGGCAGGTGCATGGCGGCGGCTTCTACCACATCCAGAAATATCTGGTGGCGCCGGCCGAGATGCCGGAGCACCTGACCTGGTTCAAATGGGAGTCCTATGCCACCTGGCTGTCGGGCTTCGCCATGCTGTGCGTGGTCTACTATGCCGGCGCCGACCTGTTCCTGATCGATCCCAATGTGCTGCCGATGTCGGTGCCGGTCGGCATCCTGCTGTCGCTGGCGACGATCGGTGTCGGCTGGGTGGTCTACGACCTGCTTTGCCGCTCGGCGCTGGGCAAGAGCGACACAGGGCTGATGCTGGTGCTTTATGGCGTGCTGGTGTTCATCGCCTGGGGATTGACGCATCTCTTCACCGGCCGCGCCGCCTTCCTGCATCTCGGTGCCATCACCGCCACGATCATGTCGGCCAACGTCTTCATGGTCATCATCCCCAACCAGAAGATCGTCGTCGCCGACCTGATCGCCGGCCGCAAGCCGGACCCGAAATACGGCAAGATCGCCAAACAGCGCTCGCTGCACAACAACTACCTGACGCTGCCGGTGCTGTTCCTGATGCTGTCGAACCACTATCCGCTGGCGTTCGGCACCGAGTTCAACTGGGTGATCGCCTCACTGGTGTTCATCATCGGCGTGCTTATCCGACACTATTTCAACACCGTCCATGCCCGCAAGGGCAACCCGACCTGGACGTGGCTCGGCGCCGCCGTGCTGTTCGTCATCATCATCTGGCTGTCGACCGTGCCGAAGGTCCTGACCGGCGAGCCCAAGGCTTCCGCCGCGGCCGAGACCTTTATCGCCTCGGCGCATTTCCAGGCCGTGCGCGACACGGTGCTTGGCCGCTGCTCGATGTGCCATGCCGAGGAGCCGGTCTATGAGGGCATTTACCATGCCCCGAAGGGCGTGATGCTCGACACCGACGCGCGCATCGCCGAGCATGCGCGCGAGATCTACCTGCAGGCCGGACGCAGCCACGCCATGCCGCCAGCCAATGTCACCCAGATCAGCGACAAGGAGCGGGCGCTGCTGGTCGCCTGGTTCGAAGGCCAGGGAAAGTAGCATGACCTCCACCCTTCTGCGCGGCCGCACGCTGACCTTCCTGCGCTGGCCGGAAACGATCGACGACCATTCCGCCTGGCGCTACGAGGAGGATGGCGGCCTGCTGATCAGCGACGGCCGGATCGTCGCCTCAGGCGCCTATGCCGATATCGAGAAGCAGGCCGGCGACGGGGCAAGACGGATCGACCATCGCCCGCATCTCATCCTGCCGGGCTTCATCGACGCGCATGTGCATTTCCCGCAGATGCAGATCATCGCCTCCTACGGCGCCGAGTTGCTCGACTGGCTAAACAAATACACCTTTCCCGAGGAGACGAAATTCCGCGACGCCCAGCACGGCCGCCGCATCGCGAGACTGTTCCTCGACGAGATGGTGCGGCATGGCACGACGACGGTCGCCGCCTATTGCTCGGTGCACAAGGCGTCGGCCGAGGCCTTCTTCGCCGAGTCGCATGACCGCAACATGCTCAACATCGCCGGCAAGGTGATGATGGACCGCAACGCGCCGGACGGCCTGCTCGACACGTCGCAATCGGGCTATGACGACAGCAAGGCGCTGATTGCGGAATGGCACGGCAAGGGCCGCCAGCTCTATGCCATCACCCCTCGCTTCGCCATCACCTCCACGCCCGAGCAGATGGAGATGGCCGGTACGCTCTGCCGCGAGCATCCCGATCTCCACATGCAGACGCATCTCTCGGAAAACCATGCCGAGATCGCCTTCACGCAGGAGCTCTATCCCTGGTCGCGCGACTATACCGACGTCTATGAGCGGTACGGGCTCTTGGGGCAAAAGAGCCTGTTCGGCCACTGCATCCATCTCTCCGAACGCGAGGCGGATGCGCTGTCGAGCACCGGCTCGGTGGCGGTGTTCTGCCCGACCTCGAACCTGTTCCTCGGCTCCGGCCTGTTCGACTATCAGCGCTACCGCAGGCGTGACAGGGCCCTCAGAATCGCGGCCGCCACCGACGTCGGCGGCGGCACCAACTACTCGATGCTGCGCACCATGGACGAGGGCTACAAGGTGATCGCGCTGAACGGGGAGAAGCTCAACCCGTTCCAGTCCTTCTGGCAATTGACGCGCGGCAATGCCGAGGCGCTGTCGGTCGCCGACAAGGTCGGCACACTCGAGGCTGGCACCGATGCCGACATCGTCGTGCTCGACGCGCGCGTCACGCCGGCGATGCGGCTGAGGATGGAAACGGTCGGCACGCTGGCCGAGGAACTGTTTCTCCTGCAGACGCTGGGCGACGACCGCGCCGTGCGCGAGGTCTATGTCGCTGGCCGGCCGGCCAAGAGCACTATCGCGATCTAGCATTCCGGCTTGACCCCACGGCAAGCATCGGCCAAAGCGTGCGGCGACATTGACAGGGGAACGACATGGCCGTTGCCGACGACATCGCTCTGATCAAGAAACAGGAGGCCACGCTGGTCTTCCCCGGCTTCGACGAGGCCGTCGCCTTCGAGGTCGGCGCGGCGATCCGCAAGCGCGCGCTGGCCGAGAACCTGCCGATCATCGTCGACATCAGGACCTTCGACCGGCCGCTGTTCTACGCCGCGATGCCGGGTTCGAACGCCTCCAATCCCGACTGGGCCCGGCGCAAGATCAATGTGGTGAAGCGGTTCCTGAAAAGCACCTACCGCATGGTGCTGGAGCAGCAGCGCCCCGACCGCACCTTCAAGGTCGGCGAGGGGCTGAA
Organism: Mesorhizobium sp. M4B.F.Ca.ET.058.02.1.1; assembly: GCF_003952505.1. NCBI lineage: Bacteria > Pseudomonadati > Pseudomonadota > Alphaproteobacteria > Hyphomicrobiales > Phyllobacteriaceae > Mesorhizobium > Mesorhizobium sp. M4B.F.Ca.ET.058.02.1.1. The sequence goes on from NZ_CP034450.1 coordinate 3,737,288, forward strand.
TGTCGCCGACTATGTGCTGGCCGGCGGCGGCTTTCCGGTCACCGTCAAAGGCGTGGGCGTGATCGGAGTGATTGCCGTTTCGGGCCTGCCGGAGCGTGAGGATCACGGCATGGTGGTCGACGCGCTGTGCGCGCATCTGGGCGCCGACCGCAAACAATTGGCCCTGGCGCCGGAAGCACAATGACAGACCCAAAATCCTTCCTGACGTCGATCTTCAACGCCGCGGTCGCCGCCGCCGATCCGGAAAAGACGATCCGCGACCATCTGCCGGCAAGGCCGAAGGGCCGCACCATCGTCATCGGCGCCGGCAAGGGCTCGGCGCAGATGGCAGCGGCCTTCGAAAAGGTTTGGGACGGCCCGATCGAGGGACTGGTCGTCACTCGCTACGGCTATGGCGCGAAGTGCGAGCGCATCGAGATCATCGAGGCGGCGCATCCGGTGCCGGATGCGGCCGGTCTCGAGGCCTCGCGCCGGCTGCTGGAGAAGGTGCGCGGGCTGACGCCGGACGATCTTGTCGTGGCGCTGATCTCCGGCGGCGGCTCGGCGCTGCTGCCCTCGCCCGCTCCGGGCCTGGCCCTGGCCGACGAGATCGCCGTCAACGAGGCGCTGCTTGCCTCCGGCGCGCCGATCGCGGCGATGAACACGATCCGCAAGCATGTCTCCACCATCAAGGGCGGCCGGCTGGCGGCGGCGGCGCATCCGGCCAAAGTGGTGTCGCTGGTCGTCTCCGACATCCCCGGCGACAATCCCGCCCTCGTCGCCTCAGGCCCGACGGTCCCCGACACCGGCAGCCGCGAGGATGCGCTGGCGTCGATATCAGCCTGTGGCATGAAGCTGCCGGCAGCAGTCATGGCGCACATCAATTCGCCGACCGCCGATGCGCCGCGTCCGGACGATCCGGTCTTCGCCGGCAACGAAGTGCATCTGATCGCGTCGGCCGGCGTTTCGCTGGAAGCCGCCGCCGCCGAGGCGAAGCGGCAGGGAATTGAAGCCGTCATCCTGTCCGATTCCATCGAGGGCGAGGCGCGCGAGGTCGGCGGCGTCCACGCCGCCATCGCGCGCGAGGTAGCGACGCGCGACCGCCCGTTCGCCAAGCCGGTGCTGATCCTGTCGGGCGGCGAGACGACGGTGACGCTACGGGCAAAAGGCAAGGGCGGCCGCAATTCGGAATTCCTGCTCGCCTTTGCGATTGCCATTGGCGGCCTGGACGGCATTCACGCGCTGGCGGCGGACACCGACGGCATCGACGGCTCGGAGGACAATGCTGGCGCCTTCGCCGACGGCTCGACGGTGGCGCGCATGCGCGCCGCCGGCATCGACGCCAAGGCGATGCTCGCCGGCAACAATGCCTGGACGGCCTTCAATGCGATCGGCGATCTTTTTGTGCCGGGGCCGACGGGCACGAACGTCAATGATTTAAGGGCGATTCTCGTCCGTTAACGCGCGCCGCATTGCCCTTGCGCAAGCGTCGGCGCTGCCCCTCATCCGCCTGCCGGCACCTTCTCCCCGTATAGTGACGGGGAGAAGGCAGCTGGCTACGAAGGGGCAATGAGGGGCGGCGCGAACCTGTCGATTTCAACCAAAGTTGAATGAGGGCATCCGAAGAGGCGCACCGAAGCATAATTGATCAAACCGCCATCAGCCGTTTCACCTCTCTCATATCCTTGAGGAATCGTTCCCGCTCGGCTTCCTTGTCTTCCTGCTCCCGGATGCGCAGGATGAAGGATGGGTGGATGGTAATGAAGACGCGCAGGCCGTCTTCGCGCTCGATCACCTCGCCGCGCATCTTCGTCACCGGCACCGCCTTGCCGAGCAGCGCCTGCGCCGCGGTCGCGCCGAGCGCCACCACCAGATTTGGCTGGATGAGATCGAGTTCCCTGTCCAGCCACCAACGGCAGGCCTGGATCTCACCGGCATTCGGCTTGGAGTGGATGCGGCGCTTGCCGCGCGGCTCGAACTTGAAATGCTTCACCGCATTGGTGACGTAGGTTTTGCGCCGCTCGATCTCGGCATCGTTCAGCGTGGCGTCGAGGATCCTTCCTGCCGGGCCGACGAATGGTTTGCCGGCCACATCCTCCTGGTCGCCCGGCTGTTCGCCGACGAAGACCACCTCGGCATTCTCAGGTCCCTCGCCGAACACCGTCTGGGTGGCGTCGCGCCACAGCGGGCAGCGGCGACAGGGCTTCGCCGCAGCGCGCAGTTCGGCTATCGAAGCATCCTCGCCAAGGACCGGTTTGGCATCGTCCAACCCGCGCCTGACTGGTGCCTTCGCCTGGTTCGTGGCGGCCATCCCATGCCTCATCCATTCCAGGGTGAAATGGACGGGGCGGGCGATGGTTCCGCTCACACCTCGTGCAGATACAGGTGGTAGTCCAGCTCGCTGACAGTGCGGGCGACGCGCAGATATTCGGCCTGCTTGATCGCGACGAATGTCCGGTGCAGATCGGGGCCGAGCGCCTCTTTCAGGAAATCGGACGCCCGCGCCGCCTCGATCGCGGCGCGCCAGTCCACCGGCATGATGGTGCGCGTTACGGCCGCTTCGTAGCCGTTGCCGGTGGTTTCCGGACCGGGGTCGAGCCCTTCCTCGATGCCTTTCACAATCCCGGCGAGCACGGTCGCGGCCACGAGATAAGGGTTTGCGTCGACACCCGACGGACGGTGCTCGATGCGGCGGTTCCTGGCGTCGCCAGCCGGCACGCGCAGCGCCACCGAACGGTTGTTGACGCCCCAGGTCGGCGCCACCGGCGCGTAGGATTGCGAAACGAAGCGCCGCCATGAATTGGCATGCGGCGCAAACACCAGCATGGATTCCGCCATGGTCTGGATCAGGCCGCCGAGACCCTGCAGCAGCGGCGGCGACCAGCTCTCGCCACCGGCTTCGGCAAACACATTTTTTCCGGCATCATCTTGCAGCGAAACATGGAAATGCATGCCAGAGCCAGCGTATTTCTCGATCGGCTTGGCCATGAAGCAGGCGGTGACACCGTGGCGGCGCGCCTGCGCCCTGACCAGCCGCTTCAGCATGACGAGGTCGTCAGCTGCCCGCATCACATCCTTGCGGTAGTTGAGCGTCAGCTCGTACTGGCCGGGCGCATATTCGGAAATCACCGTCTCGGCCGGGATGCCTTGTGCGCTGGCGGCGGCATAGATGTCGGAAAACAGCGGCTCCATGCCGTGCAGATGGTCAACCGAATAGACCTCGGTCTTGGCCGAGCGGCGCCCGTCGAGCACGGCATGCGCCGGCTGCACCTTGCCGTCGGCATCGCGCTCATTGGCAAGAAGAAAAAATTCGAGCTCGAAGGCGCCGGCCGGACGCAGCCCCTTGGCCGCCAGGCGCTCGACCTGCCGCTTGAGCGCCAGGCGGGGATCGGACGACATCGGCTGGCCGTCGAGATGGTGCATCGCCATCAGCACCTGGCCGCGCGGCGGGTTGGTGCCATACAGCGGCACCAGCGTGCCGGGGATTGGCCATGCCCTCAGATCGCCATCACCGGTGTCCCAGACCAGGCCGGTCTCGTGCACGTCCTCGCCGGTGATGTCGAGGCCGAGAATCGAGATCGGCAGGTGCCGGCCGGCCTCGAAAATGCCCATCAGCTCGTGCCGGCGCACGATCTTGCCACGGCCGATGCCGTTGGCGTCGGTGAGCACGATGTCGAAGGCCTCGATTTCGGGGTGGGCATCGAGAAAGGCTTTCGCCTCGCGGGGCGTCGAGCCCGAAGGTGAGGTCATGATCGAACTCTGCTTTGGCCTGGCCGCCAATCTTCCGCTGCTTGTCTCATGCCGCAAGCCTTGCCGCAACCGTCGCGAAAGCGGTGATCAGCCTGTTGACCTGAGCCGCCGTCGTGGCCGGCGAGATCAGCATCATATTGTGGAAGGGCGCGATCAGAACGCCCCGGTTGGCCAGCGCGACGTGGATGGCGGCCTCCAGCTCCGGCGCGTGCGCCGCCTCCGCCTCGCCGCCGTTGCGCAGCGGGCCCGGGGCACAGATGAACTCGACCCGGGCGCCGACGCGGGCGACATGCCAGGGCAGACGGTAGCGGTCGATGACGGCCGTCAGCCCGGCATCCAGCCGCCGCGCCAGCCGGTCCATGCGGGCATAGGCTTCCTCGGTCATCACCTCCTCGAGCGCCGCGCGCATGGTGGCGAACTGCAGCGGATTGGCCGACAGCGTCGTGCCCATGCCGGAATAGCCAGGCGCCTTCACCCTGTTGTAGGCGGCGTAGCGGCTGGCGACCTCGTCGCTCAGGCCCCAGACGCTCGCCGGCACGCCGCCGGCCAGCGGCTTGCCAAGCACGAAGAGGTCGGGCTCCAGCCCGTGCTTCCTCGTGTAGCCGCCGGGGCCGGTGGAGATGGTGTGCGTCTCATCGATCAGGAGCAGCGTGCCGGCGGCACGGGTGAGGCGCCGCAGCGCGTCGTGGAAGCCCGGTTCCGGCAGCACCATGCAGGAGTTGGTCAGCACCGGCTCGGTGATGACGCAGGCGACATCCCTGTCCGCAAGCGCCGCTTCGAGCGCGGCGATGTCGTTGAATTCGACGATCTTCGTTGCCCGGGTGAGATCGCGGAATTCGCCGGCGAGCCCCGGCCGGTTCACCGGTTTGCCGTCGATCAGCCGCACCATCGTCTCGTCGACCGAGCCGTGGTAGCAGCCGTTGAAGACCAGGATCTTCTCCCGGTTGGTGACGGCGCGGGCAACGCGTAGCGCGAAACGGTTGGCGTCGGTCGCGGTGGTGGCAATCTGCCAGAAGGGCAGGCCGAAGCGCTGCTGGAGCAGCGGGCCGATGGCCAACGCATCCTCGCTGGGCAGCATATAGGTCAGGCCGCGCCCGGACTGCCGGCGGATGGCGCGGGCGACCGGCGGCGGCGAATGGCCGAACATCGAACCGGTGTCGCCGAGGCAGAAATCGTCCAGCCGGTTGCCGTCGATGTCGGTGATGGTGGCGTTCTTGGCGCTGTCGACCAGGATCGGGAACGGCGTCGGCCAATCGTTCATCCAGTGCATCGGCACGCCGCCGAAAAAGCCGGGCAGGCCATTGCCGGCCTTGGCCAGCGATTTCGGCCGCGCCTTGCGGAAAACCTCCGCCTCCGTCTCGCGCAGCACGGCAATGCGCTCGCGGCTGATGCCGCCGATCGACGTCTTTGAATGGCTGGTTGAATGCATGAAGTCCCTCTCGCGCGCACTGTAGACAATCGCCGTCTCAAACCGCAATTGGCCGCCGGCTTGCCCTGCATTGGTTCAGCGGCAGCCGGCTGGCGCTTGACCTCGAGGCAAAGCCCGGCATCAATACGGGCCTGGCTTGTGGTTTTGGGGGAGAAAAAATGCGTGCGATGATTTGCACTGCGACATTGCTTCTGTCGGCTGGCGGGGCTCTTGCGAGCGGCGGCATCTGGTGCTCCGCCGAGGATGCTGCGGCGATATTCCAGGTCGAAGCCGGCGTCACCAGGGGCATGGGAGGGCCGACGTTCAATTTTCGCGGTGATCTCGAAATTCTCGGCAGACCTGCCGGCGACAGCCTGCGCAAGACCGTCTTCGAGGATTCGAACCTGACGCAATACTGGCTCGACGGCGAGGAATTGCGGCTGAACATCTATCACGAGCACGAAGTCGCTGAACGTATCAACTCGGTCGAACTGACGATCCTGACCAAGACCAGCGACGAGGGCGTCTATGACGGGCGCTATACGCTCGCCATCTACGACGCCGCGGCGGATACGGACCAGGACGGCAAGCCGGTTGAAGTCAAAGGCAAAGTATCCTGCGGGGCAGAATAGTCGAGCCTACGCCGTGATGTCGATGACGCCGCAGTCGCCGGCGGCGCTGCCGAAGACGATACGGCGCTCTTCCCCGTCCCACATCATCGCGGTGATGGCGCCCTTGCCGGGGCGGCGCAGCAGCACTTCCTTGGCGTCGGCGAAGCGCACCGCCATCACCATGCCGTCGTCATAGCCGATCGCCACCACATCCTGGCTCGGATGGCAGGCGACCGTGGTGACCATGGCGTTGCCGCGCGTGCCGAGCTCCAGCGGCGCCTTGCCCATCGGGCCGTCCTTGCCGGTAAACGGCCAGACGATCGCCGCCGGCGCGCCCGAGCTCGCCAGCCATTTGCCCTTGGGCGCCCATGACAGGCTTTTGACCTTTGCCGGATAGCCGCTCATGCGCATGTGCTTGCCATCGGCGAGCTTCCAGCCATGCAGCGCGTTCTCCTGCATCGTGGTGACGAGGAAGGCGCCGTCCGGCGAGAAGGCGATGCCGGTATGGGCGCCGGCCCATTCGAGCTCGACCGGCTTGCCCTCGGCGGCGGGGAAATGCAGCGTCGCGCCATTGTAGCGGGCGACACCGAAACGCATGCCCTTGGGCGAGAAGGCCAGCCCCTCGACCGAGCGCGGATGGGCGAACTCCTTGGTCTTGCCGTCGGCGAAGCGCACGAAGGCGGTCTTGCCGGATGCATAGGCGATCGCGCCCTGCGGCCCGGCGGTGACGCTGGTGATCCATTTTTTGCCGGCGCTCGCCAGTTCCTGGACGTTGCCGCCCGCGGTGATCGAAAAGACCTTGCCATCCTCGCCGCCGGTGATCAGCCGATCGTTGGCCGCGTCATGGAAGGCGGCAAGCAGCCCATCATTGGCCTGCGCGGTCTTTTGCCCGTTGTCGAAGCGGTGGATTGTGCCATCGGCGAGCGCGAAATGCGGCACATCGCCGAGGAAGACGGCGGCGACGCAATGGCCTTCGAGATCAAGCGGGGCGACTGTGGGCATGGCTATCTTTGTCTGGTGAAAGTGCAGAAGGCGGCTTACTCGACGTTTGTACGTCCGGCAACCATGAGGGGGATAATCGCCAGCGATGGCGCCGCCCCTCATTGTCCTGCCGGACATTTCTCCCCGTATAGTGACGGGGAGAAAGAGGGTTGTCGCGGATGATTTCGCCAATCTTCAGCGCTACAGAATAGGCGTCGACATTGCGGCCAGCCTTCTTCTCCCCGTCACTATACGGGGAGAAGGTGCCGGCAGGCGGATGAGGGGCGGCGCCAACGGTTGGAAATTGTCGCTACAGAATGCTTGGCAGTGCTTTGATGACCCTAAGCAGCCTGTCCTCCTCCCGAACGTTCAAGCCGCCTGGCAGGCCTCGAAGCTCTTGCGCAGCCGCTCGGCGTCGAGTTCGCGGCCGATGAAGACCAGCCGGCTCTCATGCTTCTCGCCATCCTTCCAGGCGCGTTGGTGGTCGCCCTCGATGATCATGTGCACCCCCTGGATGACATAGCGCTCATCGTCGCCCTTGAGCGCGATGATGCCCTTCAGTCGCAGGATGTTCGGACCTTCCATCTGGGTGATCTTCTCGATCCACGGGAAGAACTTCTTCGGGTCCATCTCGCCGCCGCGCAGCGACACCGACTGCACCGTCACGTCATGGATGTCGGAAGCATGCGCGTGGTCGTGATGGTGATCGTGGTCATGGTGATCATGGTCGTGATCGTGGTGGTCGTGATCGTGGTCGTGCGCTTCGAGGAAATGTGGGTCGTTCTCCAGCGCGCGGGCAAGGTCGAAGGCGCCGCGATCGAGCACCTCGGCCAGCGCCACCCCGGCACGCTGGGTGCGATGGATCCGGGCCGCCGGGTTGATGGCGCGGATCGTCGCTTCGACCTTGGCGAGTTCGTCCGGCGTGACGAGGTCGGTCTTGTTGAGCACGACGACGTCGGCGAAGGCGATCTGGTCCTCGGCCTCCTTGGAATCCTTCAACCTGAGCGGCAGGTGCTTGGCGTCTACCAGCGCCACCACCGCGTCGAGCTTGGTCTTGGAACGCACGTCGTCGTCCATGAAGAAGGTCTGCGCAACTGGCACGGGGTCGGCCAAGCCGGTAGTCTCGACGACGATGGCGTCGAAGCGGCCGGGACGGCGCATCAGGCCTTCGACGACGCGGATCAGGTCGCCGCGTACCGTGCAGCAGACGCAGCCATTGTTCATCTCGTAGATTTCCTCGTCGGATTCCACGATCAGGTCGTTGTCGATGCCGATCTCGCCGAACTCGTTGACGATGACGGCATAGCGCTTGCCGTGGTTCTCCGACAGGATGCGGTTGAGCAGCGTCGTCTTGCCGGCGCCGAGATAGCCGGTCAGCACGGTTACGGGAATCTGCGTCTGCGCTTGGCTCATGTCTTGCCTCAAAAGTCTTCTCGCCTCGGAATTCCGGGCTTCGAAAAGGGGAGTGTCGGCTCCATATAGGATGTGTGCCACGCTTTTGCACGCGGCAAACCGATGGGCCAGCCAGGCAGGCCAGAAAGGCGCCAGATGTCCGACAAGCGAGCTTCCTTGCCAATCTCCCGGCGCCGGGCGCTCGGCCTGATTGCCGTCACCGCCGGCGGCGGCAGCTTTGTGCCGTCCACCGCGCCTGCCGCGCAGGTTTCGCCCTATGCCGGGCTTGCCCTTTTCGATGCCGGCGCCGGCGTCTGCGCCATCACGCCAGAGGCGACCGAGGGGCCGTTCTATTTCGACCCGAAGCTCGAACGCGCCGACATCACCGAGGGAAAGAGCGGTGTCGGTCTGACTGTCACGCTGCAGGTGGTCGATGCCGCCTGCCGCCCGCTTGCAGGGGGGCGCGTCGACATCTGGCATTGCGACGCGCAAGGCCACTATTCCGGCTATCCGGGCCAGGGCGATGGCGAGGATGTCGACACGTCGGGCCAGATCTTCCTGCGCGGCTGGCAGAAGACGGACGAAAGCGGCATCGTGTCCTTCGCCACCATCTATCCCGGCTGGTATCGCGGCCGAACCACCCATATCCACTTCAAAGTCTTCCCGGACGATCGCTCGGTGATGACCGGCCAGTTGTTCTTCCCCGACGCGCTCAGCGACCAGATCTTTTCGACCGTTTCGCCCTATGCCGAGCGCGCCGGCAAGCGCGACACATCGAACGCGCAGGACGGCATCGCGAGACGCTCGGGACCGCTGTCGCAGGCCGCCTTGCGCGAGGCGGCGGACTCCTACCAGGCGCTCCTGGTCGTCGCGGTGAAGTCCGTCTGAGGCTGGTTTGCACGCCTCGACGCGCCCGCCGGAAAGCCTTCCTCCAGGGGAAAAGTCGTTTGTCATCTAACTGAAATAAACATCTGGCATCACCACGGCGGACGTCGCAATGCTTGCCGGCAAAGCTGTTCTGCAAGCCGGATTCTTTTCGATCGTCGATTGCCAACCGGCAGGCAGCCTCTATGCTGTCGCCACCGGTTCGGCCGAAGAGGGATGACCATGGCCAAGGCGGACAAGACAGCGACAATGAGCCGGCTGCATTCGGCGGCGCGACTGGCGCGAACGGCGCTCGCCGCCCGGCTTTTGGCGCATGGTTTCTATGCCGGCCAGGACCAGATCATGCTGGCGCTCGACCGCGAGGACGGCCAGACGCCGGGCAACCTCGCCGGCCGTCTCGGCGTGCGCCCGCCGACCATCACCAAGACCATCAATCGGCTGCAGGCGCAAGGTTTTCTCGAAAAGCGCGCCTCCAACGCCGATGCCCGACAGGCGCATATCTTCCTCACCGATACCGGCCGCGAGACCATCCGCGCCATCGAGAAGTCGGTGAAGAAGACCGAAAAGCAGGCGCTGAAGGGCCTCGACAAGAAGGACCAGAAGGCGCTGTTCAAGCTGCTCGCCCGGGTCGAGGCCAACCTTTCCAACGAAGATCTGGTGCTCATCGACGACGACGCCGAACTCGATGATTAACGAGCGACGCGTCAGCGTCGTCTCGCAGCGACGCGTAGGCGCGACGCGAAGCGTCGTCGCGGTGCAGTGCGCCAGCGTTGCCCTTCAAGTAGCGCCCTAGCATCGGCGGCTTAGCGGAAAGGGCCACGACGCTGCGCGTCGCGCTTACGGAACAATGCCAACGTGGGTGGGTTGAGCGACGACGCTGCGCGTCGCGCTTACGGAACAATGCCAACGTGGATGTGTGGAGCGACGACGCTGCGTGTCCCGCTTCGCACCAGCATCGACCAACGCCCGGGCGTAAGCCCGAACGCCTTCTTGAAATGACGGTTGAAATGGCTCTGGTCGCTGAAGCCGGCGGCAACGGCGATTTCGGCCAGCGGCTCGCCAGCCTCGATCATCCGTCGTGCCCGCTGCAGCCGGCGCATTACAAGGAAGCGGTGCGGGCTGGTGGCGTAAGTGGCGCGGAAATGGCGCGAGAGCGCGTAGCGGTCGAGGCCGGTAACGGCTTCCAGCTCACCTGACCGCACCGGCCGCCCGGCATTCTCTTCGAGATAGTCGCGCGCAAGCGCTGCTGCGCGCCATGCAGTCATTCCCATCGGCTTCGCCGGCTGTCCGGCATGTCGGCCCAGATTCCGCGCCAGCTGCGCGATGAAATCGGCGACGAACAGCTCGTCCAACTCTTCCTGCAGCGGCGCCAGCGCCGACAGCAGCGTGCCGCGCAGCGCCGGGTCGCTCACCACGGCGTCCGCGACGAAAGGCAGCGGCTCACCATCCAGGCAGTCAATGAGCAGCGACGGTTCCAGATAGAGGATGCGATAACGCAGTCCTTCCTCCGTGCCGGCGCCGCCATCGTGCAGTTCGTCGGGATGCAGCACGATCACCTGGCCGGGCAGGCTGTGCCGCAGCGCGCCGCGATAGTGGAAGCGCTGGACGCCATCGAGCGTCACGCCAATGGCGTAGGTGTCGTGGCGGTGCAGTTCGAAGGCGTTGCCGTGGAAGCGCGCCTCGATGCGTTCGATGCCAGTGCCGCCCGGCGCCGACACGATACGGTCCCCGGGAGCGACCTCGCCCGAGCACGAACGTTCAAGACCCTGCACAGGCTCTGCGGCTAGATCGTGCGCCATAGCTTCAACCAGGCCTGTCATAGGCCGCCTCCCGGAGACTTGAATCTTGGTGTTCGATACGAAATTTGCAATCGTGCTCAGGGACGATCTCGCCGTCTGGCAGAAGCTCAATGTCACCGCGTTTCTCACCAGCGGCATCGTCGCTCAGTTTCCGGAGATCATCGGCGAGCCCTACCGCGACCGTGCCGGCAACATCTACAACCCGCTGTCGATCCAGCCGGTCATCGTGCTGTCGGCGGACGGGCCGACGCTGAACGCGATTCATCGCCGGGCGCTGGAGCGCGGGGTGACGGCATCGGCCTATGTCGAGGAGATGTTCTCGACCGGGCACGACGCCGCCAACCGCGCCGCCTTCGCCGAATTCGCGCCCGAAGACGCCAGGGTCGTCGGCATCGCGCTCCGTGCCGAGAAGAAGCTCGTCGACAAGATCACCAAGGGCGCCCGCATGCAGTCATGATTCAGGCCGGCAGCGCTGGTCCACGGCAGCGCCTCGACTGAGCCTGTCCGGGACGCTTGTTGGGCCAGTCGCTTTTGGCTTGCCGGCCAGCGGCGATTGCCGCAAAAGGGTGGCGTCTACCTTTCCCCGGCCCGACTTTGAGCATTCCCAAAAATCAAGACGACAGCGCAACGCCGCCAGCGGCGATGCTTTTGATGCTGTGCGTGTACGTCTGCTTCACCTTTCTCGACACCAGCAGCAAATATCTGGTGCTGGCCGGCGTCTCGGCGCTGATCGTCGCCTGGGCTCGCTTCATCGTTCATGTGCTGCTTGTCGGCGTCTTCCTGCGCGGCTGGCGCGCGCCGTCGCGTTTTCGCGCCAGGAACCTGCCCGCGCACATCCTGCGCGGCGCCTTCCTGTTCGGCTCGACCATGTGCAACATCTTCGCGCTGCGAACCTTGCAACTGGCCGAGACGACATCGATCTACTTCTTCGGGCCGATGGTGATCACCGCGCTTGCCGGTCCGCTGCTTGGCGAATGGGCGGGCTGGCGGCGCTGGCTGGCGATCCTGACCGGCTTCGTCGGCGTGCTGATCATCACGCGGCCCGGCGTCGGCGTGTTCGGCATCGGCCATCTCTTCGCGCTCGGCTCGATGCTGTCGAACAGCTTCTATGTCATCATGACCCGCCGCATGTCGGCGAGCGAGACTTCCGAAAGTCTGATCCTGTTTTCGGCGCTGGCGCCGGCGGTGCTGCTCCTGCCCACGCTGCCGTTGTCGCATGCCTTGCCGCATGACGCGTGGCACTGGTTCATCCTCCTGATGCTCGGCGTGTTCGGCGCCACCGGCCATTGGCTGCTGGTGCAGGCTTATCGCCTGGCGACCACCACGGCGCTCGCCCCCTACCCCTATTCGCAGATGGTGTGGATGATCATCTCCGGCTGGGTCATCTTCAACCAGTTCCCTGACCGCTGGACGCTGCTGGGCGCAGCCATCATCGTCGCCAGCGGCCTTTACATCATCCATCGCGAACACCGGCTTCGCCTGCGCAACAGCGCCACGCTGGACGCAGAGGCCGAAGCCCTGGCAAAAAAACTTTGATTTGCCCCGGATCGATGGCATAAGAGCCGCCTTTAAACAGTTTAAATCGGTTCGAGGAGCGAAGGGGCTGGCACAGAAGATCAAGCTTTCGACGATCGCAGATGCGCTCGGTGTGTCCACGGCCACGGTGTCGCTGGCGCTGCGCGACAGTCCGCTGGTGGCGGGCAGCACACGCGACCGCATCAAGGAACATGCCCGCGCCATCGGCTATATCTACAATCGCCGCGCCGCCAGCCTGCGCACCTCGCGCTCCGGCATTGTCGGCGTCGTCGTGCACGACATCATGAACCCGTTCTTCGCCGAGATCCTGCGCTCGATCGAGAGCGAACTCGACCGCAGCCGGCAGACCTTCATCCTGTCCAACCACTACGACCAGCTCGAAAAGCAGCGCACCTTCATCGACACGCTGCTGCAGCTCGGCGCCGACGGCGTCATCATGTCGCCGGCCATCGGCACGCCAGCCGAGGACATCGTCATGGCCGAGGACAACGGCCTGCCGGCGGTGCTGATCGCGCGCAGCGTCGCCGGGGCCGACGTGCCGGTCTTCCGCGGCGACGACGCCTACGGCACGGCGCTGGCCACCAATCACCTGATCTCGCTCGGCCACAAGCGCATCGCCATGATCGGCGGCACCGATCAGACGTCGACCGGCCGCGACCGCTACCAGGGTTATCTCAACGCCATGGAGGCGGCGGGGCTGGAGGTCAAGCCGTCCTGGCGCATCGCCGGCCCGCGCACCAAACAGGCCGGGTTCGAGGCCGCCGGACAGTTTTTGGCGCTGAAGGACAAGCCGACCGCGGCCTGCTGCTGGAATGACCTCGTCGCCATCGGGCTGATGAACGGCATCGCGCGCGCCGGCCTGGTGCCGGGCGTCGACATCTCGGTCACCGGCTATGACGATCTGGAGGAGGCGGCAATCGCGACACCGGCATTGACCACGGTCTGGAATGGCCAGCGCGAGGTCGGCCGGCGTGCCGCCAGCGCGCTGCTCGACAAGCTCAATGGGCAGACGGTGCGGCCGTCGCAGGAACTGATCAAGCCGGAACTGCATGTGCGCCAGTCGACCGGCAAGCCGGTGGAGCGTGGATGACGAAGGCTGAACAGTTGCAGACCGTCGCCGTTCTGGTGCCGGGGCATTTCAACGACCACGCGGTTGAGCGCATCGACCGCACCTTCAAACGGGTCAGGATCGAACGCGCCGATGCGGCGCTGGTCACCGACGAAATGCGCCGTACGGTGCGCGCCATTGCTTCCTTCGCCGGCATCGATGCGGCGATGATGGATGCATTGCCCAACCTCGAACTCATCGCCTCTTTCGGCGTCGGCTATGATTCTGTCGATGCCGGCCATGCGGCGACGAAAAACATCATGGTCACAAACACGCCGGACGTGCTGACCGAGGAGGTCGCAGACACCACGATCGGCCTTTTGATCAACACCGTGCGCGAGCTGTATGCCGCCGAGAAATGGCTGCGCGACGGCAACTGGGTGAAGAAAGGCAGCTACCCGCTGAGCCGGCTGACCTTGCGCGGCCGAAGTGTCGGCATTTTCGGCATGGGCCGTATTGGGCAGGCCATTGCCCGGCGTCTGGAGGCCTTTGGATTGTCGGTCGCCTATCACAACCGGCGCCGCGTCGAAGGTCTTTCCTACCAGTACCATCCGACGCTGAAGGGCCTTGCCGACGCGGTCGATACGCTGATTTGCGTGGTACCGGGCGGCGCTTCCACGGAGAAGGCGATCAACGCCGAGATCCTGTCGGCGCTCGGCCCAAACGGCGTCTTCGTCAACATCGGCCGGGGTAGCACGGTGGACGAGACGGCGCTTGCCGCAGCGCTCGCCAGCGGCACGATCGCCGCCGCCGGCCTCGATGTCTTTGCCGACGAGCCGAACGTGCCCAAGGCGTTGCTGGTAGCGCCCAACACTTCACTGCTGCCGCATGTCGGCTCGGCCTCGCACCACACGCGCCGCGCCATGGCCGATCTCTGTGTCGACAATCTCGTATCCTGGTTCAGCGAGCGCCGGCCGCTGACGCCGGTGCCGGAGACGGCGCAGGTCAGGCCGCGCGGCTGACCCGCCCCGCCACACTTGTTAACGCCCGATTAACCCTTTTGAAATCATTCTGCATACTTCGTTATGCATAGGCAAAAGCCGCGGCGCGGTTCGGGCCTTGTACATGAAGGCAGGTTTGAAGCGCGCCGGCGCGCCTCAAATGCACGGAGAGATCGGGTGAAGCTTATTCCTGCGTTGATGGCGGCGGCCGCGGTGGCCGGTGGCGTCCAGCTCTTTCACGGCGGCAGCGGCGAAAGCATCGCCAGTGAAACAGCCTCCTCCAGCAGCTACCGGCTGACCGCCAATGGCGACGAGGCGGCCTGCGCTGTCCGGCGCGGCGCCAATATGTCGGACGGCCTGTCGCTGCTGACCGTCGCCCCGAACTGCCGCAAGCTGCTGCCCGGCATCGAGCGGGCGAAATTCTGGCGCGAAGAGGCTGACGGCACGGTCGCCTTCAGCGCGAACGGCATCGATCCGATCGTCACTTTCAGCGTGGCCGATGGCGACGGCTACGAGTCCTACGCCCCGGTCACGCCGCTTCTGGCGCTGAGCCACGATTGAGGTTCGGCGGGCCTACTCCGCCGCCGCGCGGACCCCGGCTTTCGCCGCCGCATGCAGGCGCACCGCGTCGCCGAAAGCGCGGAAGATCCTGGCCGAGTTGTCGTCCGACTTGACCCAATATTCGGGATGCCACTGAACGCCGACCGCAAACGCGCGGGCATCCTTCACCGAAACCGCTTCGATCGTGCCGTCGGTGGCCAAGGCCTCGACCTGCAGCCTCGAGCCCAGCCGATCGATCCCCTGGCGGTGCAGCGAGTTGACCTTGATCTCGCCGGCGCCAAACACGCCGGCGAGGCAGCTGCCGGGCTTGATCGAAATCGTCTGATGGATGGCAAAGCGCTCGTTCTGATCGTCGCTCACCGCGGCGCGGTGGTCGAGCGACCCCTCACGCTCCTGGATCTCGGTGCCCAGCGTGCCGCCCAACGCGACATTCAGCTCCTGGATGCCGCGGCAGATGGCAAGCAGCGGCACGCCGCGCTCGATCGCCTTGCGGATCAGCGGCAGCGTAGTGGAATCGCGCGCCGGATCATACGGACCGTTCCGCTCGCTGGCGTCACCACCGTAGAGCGAGGGATGTACATTGGACTTCGAGCCGGTGACCATGACGCCGTCGACCGACGAGAGCAGCTCGTCGAAGTCGAGCCGGTCGCCGAAGGACGGCACCAGCAGCGGGAACACGCCGGCGCCGGCAAGCGCGGCTTCAAGATATTGCTGCGGGGCGGCATGCCAGGTGTAGTTGTCGAACTGGCGGACGTCGGTCGAGATGGCGACGAGCGGCTGCTGCATTTTGGATCCGGTTTCCGTTGAGGGCTAAGGAGCTATTCTGCCTACAAAATAGGCGATCCCAAGGCGCTTTTCCATGACAAGTTTTGGCAGGTCGCATAGGCCAGGCGGCAGGCCGTTAGACTATAGTTGCAGGTCGTGCGCCGAGAGCGCGCATTTCCCGCCAATGCCGCCGTTAAGCGCGGCCGCCGCGCTGGACTCGACCTGTTGCCCGTGTATTGTTTCGTCCGGGCCGAGCCGGGATATCGAGGATGTTCCCGAATGCCGGCCTGTTGATCCAAAAGGGAGGAACTGCATGGATCGTCGTTCATTCATCCGCAAGGCCGGCGTAACCGGCGTTGGCGCCGCGGCGGCGGCCGCGACGCTTGCCGCTCCGGCAATCGCCCAGTCCAACCCGAAGGTGACGTGGCGGCTTGCGTCGTCCTTCCCGAAGTCGCTCGACACGATCTATGGCGGCGCCGAGGTGTTCTCAAAGATGCTGTCGGAAGCGACCGACGGCAATTTCCAGGTGCAGGTCTTCGCCGCCGGCGAGCTGGTGCCCGGCCTGCAGGCGGCTGACGCCACCGCCGCCGGCACCGTCGAGGCCTGCCACACGGTGGCATACTACTACTGGGGCAAGGACCCGACCTGGGCGCTGGGCGCGGCGGTGCCGTTCTCGCTCAACGCGCGCGGCATCAATGCCTGGCACTATCACGGCGGCGGCATCGACCTGTTCAACGAATTCCTCGCCACGCAAGGGCTTTTCGGCCTGCCGGGCGGCAATACCGGCGTGCAGATGGGCGGCTGGTTCCGCAAGCAGATCAACACGGTCGCCGACCTCTCCGGCCTGAAGATGCGCATCGGCGGCTTTGCCGGCAAGGTCGTGGCCAAGCTCGGCGTGGTGCCGCAGCAGATCGCCGGCGGCGATATCTATCCGGCGCTGGAGAAAGGCACCATCGACGCCGCCGAATGGGTCGGTCCGTATGACGACGAGAAGCTCGGCTTCTACAAGGTCGCGCCCTATTACTACTATCCCGGCTGGTGGGAAGGCGGCCCGACCGTCCACCTGATGTTCAATAAGGCCAAGTACGAAGAGCTGCCGGCAGCCTACAAATCGCTGGTGCGGACCGCCGCGCAGGCAACCGACGCCAACATGCTGCAGAAATACGACTATCTCAATCCGGCGGCGGTGAAGCGGCTGGTGGCCAGCGGCGCCAAGTTGCAACCGTTCAGCCAGGAGATCATGGCGGCCTGCTTCGAGAAGGCCAACGAGGTCTATGCCGAGATGGAAGCCTCGAACGCGCCGTTCAAGAAGATCTGGGAGTCGATCAAGGGTTTCCGCAAGGAGCACTATCTCTGGGCCCAGGTGGCCGAGTACAATTACGATACCTTCATGATGGTCCAGCAGCGCCAGGGCAAGCTGTAGGAAGTGATTGGCCCCTTCTCCCCGTCACTTATACGGGGAGAAGGTCCCGGCAGGGGGATGAGGCAGCGCCGGCTTCGGCGAATGAATCGCCTCGGGCTTAAGTGGCAGGCTGAAGACCCAATCTCGTGCCTTGTCTATCTGGGCATTGGCGCCGCCCCTCACCTTGCCTGCCGGCAACCTCTCCCCGTATAGGGACGGGGGCGCTGCGATCGACGGTTTCGCCAATTGCCAACGTTGCAAGCTGAAGGGCTGCGCTTCAGCCTCGGCCTGGCACCACCAGCACCTTGACCTCGCCGGGCGCGGGCGGGTTGGCGATCACCGCGGGCGCCTCTTCGAGCGTCACCTGTCTCGAGATCAGCCTGTCGACCTCGATCGCGCCGGTGGCGATGAGCTCGGCGGCGCGGCCATGAGTGTAGGGATTGAGGAAAGAGCCCAGGACCTTCAATTCCCGAAACAGCAAGTCGAAGGGCTCGAACGCCACCTGCATGCCTTGCGGCACCACGCCGACGATGACGACGGTGCCGCCGGCCTTCGCCAGCCGCATCGACTGTTCGACCGTATCGCGCACGCCGGCGCATTCGAACACCACGTCGACGCCGCCCGGCACCAGCCCGTCCGGTCCGGCAATTGCATCGATTACGTCGCCGGCGCCTGGATCGACTGAGGCCGTCGCGCCGAGCTCCTCGGCGAGCGCGCGGCGCGAGGCCTGGCGTGTCGACAGCACGACGGTCTTCGCCCCGGCAAGCCTTGCCAATTGCACGGTGAGCAGGCCGATGACGCCGCCACCCAGCACGACGACCGAGCCGCCCGGCTTGATCGCGGCGAGGTCGACGCCATGCAGGCAGCACGCCAACGGCTCGCAGAATGCGCCATGCGTCGGCTTGAGGCTCGGCGGCAGCCGGAAGGCCTGCTTCTGCGGCATCACGACATAGTCGGCGAAGCCGCCGTCGCGATGGATGCCGATGGCATTGAGATTGCGGCAAAGGTTGACCCGCCCGGCATGGCAATATGGGCATCGGCCGCAGGCGATGTTGGGGTCGCCGGTGACGCGGTCGCCGACGGAGAAGCCGGTCACCGACGACCCGATCGCCTCGATGATGCCCGAAAACTCATGCCCGGGCGTCACCGGCGGCTTGCAAGGAAACTCGCCATGGAAGAGATGGCGATCGGTGCCGCAGACGCCGCAGGCCTCGATCCGCACCAGCAGATCGTCCGCACCGGCCGACGGCTTGTCGACCTCGCGCAGCGCGATGCTGCCGACGGCCTCGAGGCGAACCGCTTTCACAACTGTCGAGCCTCCCACATCAATTGAAGTTCGGCGGCTGCGACAGGTCAGGCGACGGCGCCGCCGGCTTGGCGGGCAGCGGGTCGCCGAAGCTCGGTGGCTGGGACAGGTCGGTGGCCGGCGCCGCCGGTGCCGCGCCGCCATTGGCCGGCGCCCCGGCGCCATCCGCCGGCGGCGTGCCGAGCGGCGACAGACCCGGCAGTTCCGGCACCTTGAGCTCGATGGTGCCGGGATCGACCACGGCGCCCTTGTAGTGCATCACCATTTGCGGGAAAGCGATGGTGAGCCCGATCATGATCACCTGGATGCCGACAAAGGGCACCGCGCCCCAATAGATCTGGCCGGTGGTGACCGGCGCGATCTGCTTGCCGGTGATGCGGTCGAGATAGGGCACGCGGGCGGCGACCGAGCGCAGGTAGAACAGCGCGAAGCCGAAGGGCGGATGCATGAAGGAAGTCTGCATGTTGACGCCGAGCAGCACGCCGAACCAGATCAGGTCGATGCCGAGCTTGTCGGCGGCGGGCGCGAGCAGCGGCACGATGATGAAGGCGAGCTCGAAGAAATCAAGGAAGAAGGCCAGCACGAAGACCAGCGCGTTGACGCCGATCAGGAAGCCGACCTCGCCGCCGGGCAGCGAGATCAAGAGATGCTCGACCCATTTTTGACCGTTGACGCCGTAGAAGGTCAGCGAGAAGACGCGCGCGCCGATCAGGATGAACAGCACGAAGGAGGACAGCCTGGTCGTCGAGGCCAGCGCCTGCTTGATGACGTCCAGCGACAGCCGCCCCTTTGCCGCCGCCATGATCAATGCGCCGACGGAGCCCATGGCACCGCCTTCGGTCGGGGTGGCGATGCCGAGGAAGATGGTGCCGAGCACCAGGAAGATCAGCGCCAACGGCGGGATCAGCACGATGATCACCTGCTGCGCCAGCCGGGACATCATGTTGATGTTCAGGCCCTTGTCGGCAATCGCCACGATATAGATCAGGATCACGCCGACGCAGGCGCCGAGAATGTCGGCATTGTCGCCATGTGCCGGCGCCAGATAGCGGTAGGCCGCGTAGGACAAAGCGACCGCAACCGCCAGCGCCACGATCAGCGACACCACGCCATGACCGAGCGTGCGGGCTTCGAGCGGCAGGGCCGGCATGGATTTCGGCCGGACGATCGACATGATCAGGATGTAAAGCATGTAGATGCCGGTAAGCACGAGGCCCGGGATCAGCGCGCCGGCATACATGTCGCCGACCGAGCGTCCCAACTGGTCGGCGAGCACGATCAGCACCAGCGACGGCGGGATGATCTGCGCCAGCGTGCCGGAAGCGGCGATGACGCCGGAGGCGACGCGACGGTCGTAGCCATAGCGCAGCATGATCGGCAGGGAGATCAGGCCCATGGCAATGACGGAAGCCGCCACGACACCGGTGGTGGCGGCAAGCAGCGCGCCGACGAAGATGACGGCATAGGCAAGGCCGCCGCGGATCGGCCCGAACAATTGGCCGATCGTATCGAGCAGGTCTTCCGCCATGCCGGATCGTTCCAGCACGATACCCATGAAGGTGAAAAACGGTATTGCCAGCAGCGTGTCGTTCGACATCACCCGGTTGCCGTAGAAGTTTTCCGGCAGTGCATACAGAAGTGGCCAGTCGAGTGTTATCGCCCCGCCCGAATGAGACGACAGCAATACGCCGATGCCGAAAAACAGCAGCCCGTTGGCGGCGAGCGAGAAGGCGACGGGGTAACCGATCAAAAGGAAGATGATCAGCGAGGCGAACATGATCGGCGCCATGTTCTGGGCGATGAACTCGATCATGGGCGCACCTCGCCGGCGAGCGCCTTGGCTTCTTCGGCGAGTGCTTTTGCCTCCAGCTCGGCCTGCTCATGCGCCGATATGAAGGGATTGGGATCGTCCATGTCGCCGCGCATGATGGCGATCTTCTTGATGATCTCGGAGATGCCCTGCAGCGCCAGCAGGAAGAAGCCGGCGAGCAGGATGGCCTTGGCCGGCCAGACGATCAGGCCGCCGGCATTGGTCGACATTTCGCCGCTGCGGAAGGACAGCGACACATAGGGCACGAAATAGATCACCATCAGGGTGACGAACGGCATCAGGAACAGCGTGTGGCCGAGCAGGTCGATCCAGTGCTGCACGCGGCGCGAGAACATGCCGTAGACGATGTCGATGCGGATATGGTCGTTCTGCTTCAGCGTGTAGGCGGCGGCCAGCATGAAGGCGGCGCCGAACAGGTACCATTGCAGTTCCAGCCAAGCATTGGAGGAGATATCGAACACCTTGCGGACGACGGCGTTGCCGGCGCTGACCAGGATCGCCAGCAGGATCAGCCACGACACCCATCTGCCGATGAACTCATTCACACGGTCGATCGTTCTGGATAGAGCGAGCAGCCCTGCCATGCATTCCTCCCTCCAAGCATCGGCTCGAAAATCGGTGTCGATTTTCGGAAAGCAAGATGCGTAATTCAAAATGTCGGAGGCGCGCCGGCTCCCCTAATTTTCCGTCGCGCCGCAGTGGCCCAACGGTATGCCGTGCGTGGCACGGCGGGTCAACATGGCAGAGACGCGGTCAACACGGTTGTGAGGCGGGGACGCCGATAATCCGCCGGCAAACGGGGAACAATGCAACCAAAGTCTGATAGGGTCAGGCGATCTTCTGCTGATCTCGGCCGGCACCGATCAGCACCAGCATGGCGACGAGGAACAGATACATCCAGGCATCGCGCCATTCGAGCGGGAAATAGCCGGCCCACAGCGATTCGGCCATGCCGAAGGCGGCGGCGCCAAGGGCGGCGCGCGGCGGCGAGAGGTAGCCGCCGACCGCCGTCACAAACAGGACCTTCAAGCCGTAGACCAGCCCGGTCCCGAAGCTGATGTTGCCGTAGTAGATGCCGGCAAGCACACCGGCGAGCGCGGCGCAGAAGCCGCCGAACAGCACTGCGTGGCGAAACACCGCGCGCACGTCGACGCCGCACATCGCCGCCGCCTTGGGGTCGTCGGAGACGGCGCGCCAGCGCCGGCCGAAGCTCGAGCGGGCAAAGGCCCAGGCAGCAAGGATGATGGCCGCCAGCACGGCGGCGCAGTCGAGCAATTGGATCAGCGTCAGCGTCGCCTTGAAGCCGTCGTGCTCGGCGAAGATCACCGGCACGGCCAGCATCGGCGGCAGCCAGAGATCGTGGGTGTCGGCGGCGATGCGGCTGGCCTCTGACAGGAACAGCAATATGCCCAGCGTCGTCACCACTATGGCGTTGGGCGAACGGTCGGCCAGCGGTTCGAAGACGCTGCGCGACAGGACATGGCTGATCAGCGCCGCGTAGAGGAAGGCCGCCAGCACGCCGAGCGCGACGGCGGCGTAGAGCGTCAGCCACAGCGCCTGATAGCCGAAGGCGGCGGTCAGGATCATGGCGTGGCCGCAAAAGGCGAACACGGCGCCATAGGCCAGGTTGGTGCGATGCAGGATGCCATTGGTCAGCACATAGCCGAAGGCGAGAAGCGCATAGAGCGCGCCCGAATGCAGCCCATTCAGAATCTGCTGGAAGAAATAGAGCATGCACAAACCTCGGAGCATGTCGCCCAAAAGTGCTTGGCGGTTTTGGGGCGACGACATGCTCGAAACAGAGGCCGCGGCAACTCGCGACCTGTGCGGAAGGTTGCATTCGGAATCTAACTTGTCAAACGCGATTTATCGGTTAGATTTCTGGCATGACGGTATCCTGGACCCCGCACCGCTTCACCGGCGGCATTCTGGCGCTCGACACCGCGAACACCGTCGTGCTGCGCAACGACCCGGAAAAGACCTTCGACCGTTTCGACAATCCGGCGGAGATCGCGCGCTTCGCCGAGGCGGCGAGCTGTTTCCGCGCCAGCGAGCTTGGCGGCCGAAGGCTGGAGGCGCCGGCACCGGCGGCGATCGCGCCGGTGGTGCTGTCGATCCGCGAGACGACCGACCGCCTGTTCCGCAACGCCGTGGCCAAGGGCACTATCGCCACCGGCGACCTGCCCGGTTTCCTGGCAGCCTGCGCCGACGGCCTGGCGGAGGGCCGTACCGAAATCGGCGGGCCGGGCCGGCCGTTCGGCGATCCGGCGACGCCGATCGCCTTCGAGGCGGCGCTGGCCGTCTCGGCGCTGTCGCTGCTGCGCGGCGATACGGTGGCGAGGCTCAGGATCTGTCCCAACTGCAGCTGGCTGTTCGTCGACCGCAGCCGCAATTCCAGCCGCCTCTGGTGCGACATGGCAGTGTGCGGCAACCGGCAGAAGGCAAACCGCTATTACCGCCGCCGCACGGCGGCCAGGGAGGCTACCAATGTTTAGGAAAAATTCGCGCTCGATGGTTCTCGGCGCCGCGCTGCTGGCGGTGGCGGCGCTCGGCGCCTGCCGTGATTCCGGCAAGGAGCAGCTGTTCGCCATTTCCGGCAAGCTGTTCGAGTTCAATTACCGGCTGGGCATCGCCACCTATGTCGTCACCCTCAATCCGCTCCGGCCGATGGGAGAAGGCCAGGTCGCGGTGGTCAGCTTCCAGAACCCGGCCGGGGGCGATCCGATCATCGTCAACCAGAAGATCTGGCCAAAGCTGCCGCATATAACGCTGACCAGCCCGCCACTCACCTGCGTGGTCAAGGACAAGCCCTACTCAATCTCGATCCGCATCGAGGACGCCAATGGCACGCTGCTGCAAAGCTTCGAGACGACGCTGACCTCGTCGATGGATCAGTCGGTGCTGCCCGACCGCCCGTTGGTGGTCGGCCCGGTCTACGAGCTCAACAAGGACATGGTCGGTCATGTCGACGGCAAGCTGCCGGGCGAGCCGAAGCCCGACTGCTCGAAGGCTACCTGACGTTCAGGTCGCTGGAATTTTCGTGCCCGGCCTGAACCGCCCTAAGTGCCGTCGCATGCGTCAACGGCCGCCGATTGGACCGTTTGTTGCGCGTCGTCTGGCACCTGCGATTTCGTTTGACCTCTCCGGCAAGGGGAGAAAGAGTGCGGCGTCCCACTCCGACGTAGGCTGCGCGATTCCGTGCGCCTCCGCGAAGGAAATGCCTGATGACGCTGCATGACGTCGCGCTCGACGACAAGTTCGACCTTGGCAAGGAGCGCATCTTCCTTTCCGGCGCGCAGGCCGTCATCCGCATGCTCCTTATGCAGCGCGAGCGCGACCGCAGCGCGGGCCTGAACACCGCCGGCTTCGTCTCCGGCTATCGCGGATCGCCGCTCGGCGGCCTCGACATGCAGCTGTGGAGAGCCAAGAAGCAGCTGGCGCAGTCCGACATCGTCTTCCAGCCCGGCCTCAACGAAGAGCTGGCCGCCACAGCCTGCTGGGGCACCCAGCAGGCCGAATTGCTCGGCGAAGGCACGCATGACGGCGTCTTTTCGGTCTGGTACGGCAAGGGGCCGGGGGTCGATCGCTCCGGCGACGTGTTCCGCCACGCCAATCTCGCCGGCTCGTCGAAGCATGGCGGCGTGCTTGCCCTGATGGGCGACGACCATATGGCCGAATCGTCGACCAACGCGCATGCTACCGAATTCCTGTTCGTCGACACGATGGTGCCGATCCTCAACCCGGCCGGCGTGCAGGAGATCATCGACTACGGGCTCTACGGCTTTGCCATGTCGCGCTTCGCCGGCACCTGGGCGGCGATCAAATGCGTCAAGGACAACATCGAATCGACCGCTTCCGTCGATGCCTCGCTCGAGCGGCTCAAGATCGTCGTGCCGCCCTTCGACATGCCGCCCGGCGGCCTCAATATCCGCCACGAGATCGACATGCTCGGCCAGGAGGAGCGGCTGCACGAGTACAAGCGCAACGCCGCATCCGCCTTCATCCACGCCAACGGGCTGAACCGCATCGTCTATTCGGGCGGACGCAACCCGAAGCTCGGCGTCATCACCATCGGCAAGAGCTACCTCGACGTGCGCCAGGCGCTGGAGGATATCGGCATCGACGAGGCGGCCGCCAACCGCATCGGCATCCGCCTGTTCAAGGTCGGCTGCCCGTGGCCGCTCGACCTGCAGCATGTCGCCGACTTCGCCCGCGGCCTCGACACCATCGTCGTCGTCGAGGAGAAGCGCTCGCTGATCGAGGTGCAGTTGCGCGAAAGCCTCTACGGCACCGCCAGCCAGCCGGTCATCGTCGGCAAAAAGGACGAGCGCGGCGACTGGCTGTTCCCGGCCAAGGGCGCGCTCGACCCGAACGAGATCGCGATCGCGCTCGGCGAGCGGATCCTGCGCACCATCGGTCCGTCGGAGGAGATCGCGGCGCGGGTGGCGAAATTGCGCCAGTTCCAGGCCATGCTCGCCGACACCGTCGATATCGGCTCGCGTACGCCCTTCTTCTGCTCGGGCTGCCCGCACAATTCCTCGACCAAGGTACCGGACGGATCGCTGGCGGCGGCCGGCATCGGCTGCCATTTCATGGCGCTATGGATGGACCGCAACACGGTCGGCTTCACCGCCATGGGCGGCGAGGGCGCACAATGGGTCGGCCAGGCGCCGTTCTCGAAACGCGGCCACATCTTCCAGAATCTCGGCGACGGCACCTACAATCACTCCGGCGCGCTGGCGATCCGCTTCGCGCTGTCGAGCGATGCCAACATCACCTACAAGATCCTCTACAACGACGCCGTCGCCATGACCGGCGGCCAGCCGCATGAAGGCGGATTGACCGTCGACATGATCGCCAGGCAGGTGCGGGCCGAAGGCGTCGAGCGCATCGCGATCGTCACCGACGAGCCGGACAAATACGCCGGCAAGGCCGACTTCCCGGCTGGCGCCACCATCCATCACCGCGACGACCTCGACCTCGTCCAGCGCGAATTGCGCGGGGTCAAGGGCATCTCCGTGCTCATCTACGACCAGACCTGCGCCGCCGAGAAGCGCCGCCGGCGCAAGCGCGGCACCTTCCCCGACCCCGACAAACGCGTCTTCATCAACGAGCTGGTTTGCGAGGGGTGCGGCGATTGCGGCGTGCAATCCAACTGCGTGTCGATCCAGCCGGTCGAGACCGAATTCGGCCGCAAGCGGCGCATCGACCAGTCGAGCTGCAACAAGGATTTTTCCTGCGTCAACGGCTTCTGCCCGTCCTTCGTTACCGTGCACGGCGCCAAGATCAGGAAGGCCGAAGGCATCGCCGGCAGGACCGACCCGCTCGACGGCGTGCCCGCACCGGCCGAGTTTTCGCTCGGCGCGCAAGGCTGGGCCGGGATCATCGACGGCGTCGGCGGCACTGGCGTCGTCACCATCGGCGCGGTGCTCGGCATGGCGGCGCATCTCGAAGGCAAGGGCTGCGGCATGATCGACATGGCCGGCCTTGCCCAGAAGGGCGGCTCGGTGTTCACCCATGTGCGTATCGCGCCCACGCCGGACGAAATCCACGCCATCCGCGTTTCGGCCGGCAAAGCCGACCTGGTGCTCGGCTGCGACCTCGTCGTATCCGGCGCGCAGAAGGTGCTGGCCGCAGTGCGCGAGAAGCACACCATCTTCCTTGCCAACACCGCCGAGATCATGCCCGGCGAATTCACCCGTTCGGCCGATTTCTCGCTGCCCGTCGAGCGGCTGAAAAAGGCGATCCGCACTGCTGCCGGCGACGGCAGGGCGCATTTCTTCGATGCCACCCGGACCGCCACCCAATTGTTCGGCAATTCGCTCGGCGCCAACATGTTCATGCTCGGCTTCGCCTTCCAGCATGGCGGGCTGCCGCTGTCGGCCGAGGCGGTCGAGAAGGCTATTGAGCTGAATGGCGAGGCGGTTGCTATGAACGTCGCCGCGTTTCGCTGGGGCCGTCGCGCCGCGCATCAGCCGGATTTCGTGCGCGGCCTCGTCGGCCAGCCGGGCAAGGCGGCCATCGCGCCCGCCGAGACGCTGGACGAGATCATCGCCCGTCGCGTCATTTTCCTGACCGGCTACCAGAACGCAGCCTACGGCAAGCGCTATGCCGAGAGGCTCGCCACGCTGCGCTCTGCGGAGGCCAAGGCGGTGCCGGGCTCGACGGTGGTGACCGAAGCTGCCGCCCGCAACCTGTTCAAGCTGATGGCGATCAAGGACGAATACGAGGTGGCGCGCCTCTATACCGATGGTTCCTTCGCGGCCGAGCTGTCCAAGCAGTTCCAGAGCTACGAGAAATTGGAATTCCATCTGGCGCCGCCGATCCTCGGCCGGCGCGGCAATGACGGCAAACCGAAAAAGTCGAGCTTCGGGCCGTGGATGCTGAAAGGGTTGCGCTTGCTCTCGGCGCTGAAAGGCCTGCGCGGCACGGCTTTCGACCTCTTCAGCCTTACCGCCGAGCGGCGCAGGGAGCGGCAGCTTCTGGCGCAATACGAAGCCGATCTGGAGTTGATCGCGTCAGCACTTTCGCCTGGCGGGATCGAGGCGGCCGCAGCGCTTGCCTCGGTGCCGACACTGATCCGCGGCTACGGCCATGTCCGGCAGGCCAGCGCCGAAAAGGCCGCCGGCGAGCGTTCGAGACTGGTAGAACGCCTTGTGAAAGCGACGGAAAGGCCCGAACTCCAGGCCGCCGAATGACCCGAGAAGCGCCCGAAAATCAGGCGTTTCAGCCCAGGCTAAAGGTTTTTTAATGGGACTATGGCAAGGCTGGGGCTCAATGGGCGCCAGTAATGGGCAGAACAAAAACCGATAACATCCCCGTGGATGTTTATATCCAGTTTGTGCGCTCGTTGTTCGACAACGCGCACATGCTGGTCATCGGCGCGAGCTGCCACGCCATCGTCAGCCTCATGGTCTACTGGCGCAACGGCCAGTCGGTTTTTCTCATCCTTGCCGCGGCGCTGCTTGGTATCGGCGTTTGGCGTTACTTCAGCCTGCGGCGCTTCCATCGCTCGGGCGGCGAGATCCGCGACGCCGCGGATGCGACGCGGTGGGAGCGCGAATATATACTGAAAGGCAGCCTGCAGGGGCTGCTGCTGGGGCTGTTTTGCTTCATTTCCATCTACGTCTACTCGGATTCCTATGCCGAGATCGGAGCGCTTGCCATAACGCTCGGCTCGCTGGTGACAGTCGTTGGCCGGAACTACGGCTCGCCGCGCATGGTCATGATCTTCGCGGTGACCTTCGTCGGACCGATCGCCGCAGCCCTCATCCTCAGGGTCGACATCCCCTATGTCGTGCTCGGGCTGCTAATCATCCCCTTCATGTTCATCATCAAGGGCAGCGCCGACCACGTCCGCAACGTGCTGTTCTCGGCCGTCGTCGGACACAAGCAGGCGCGGCAGCTGGCGCAGCGCTTCAACCGGGCCCTCAACACCATGTCGCATGGCCTGGTCATGCTTGGCCCCGACGGCAAGGTGGTGGTTGGCAACGCCGAAGCCGCCCATCTGATGTCGCTCAAATCGCCGGACCAACTGCTCGGGCGCTCGATCCATTCGCTGCTCATGCGCGGCGTTGCCGGCGGCATGCTGGCGCCGAAGGACTGCCGCTATGTCGAGGCACAGCTGACGCGCGCGCTGCGCGAGGGTCGCGACCGCAAGGTTCTGGTGTCGTTCTCCAATGGCCAGCACTTCGAATTCTCGGCGCGCGAGGGCAGCCAGGACCTTGGCGTCATCACCTTCGAGGACGTCACCGCCCGTGTCGAGGCGGAGGAGAAGATCCGCTTCATGGCGCGCTACGACAACCTTACTGGCCTGCCTAACCGCGCCTATTTCCACGAGCTGGTCGGGGAACTGATGGCCTCCGGCGACCGGGATCGCCTGTGCGGCCTGGCGGTGGTCGACCTCGACGATTTCAAGAGCGTCAACGACACGCTCGGCCATCCCGTCGGCGACGGCCTGATCTATGCCGTCGCGGAACGTCTGGCGGCCATTGCCGGGCAAGGCATCACCGTAAGCCGTTTCGGCGGTGACGAATTCATGATCTTCTTCGACCGCATAGAGGACGAAAGCCACCTGAGCGGCCTACTCGACCTGATCTTCGCCGACCTGCAGGGCGAGGTCGACGTCGCCGGTCACGGGCTGCGCATCCAGGCCAGCGCCGGCGCGGTGCTGTCCAAGGTCGAGGACACCGACGTCGACGCCATGATCGTCAAGGCCGACCTGGCGCTCTACAAGGCCAAGGAGCTCGGCAAGAACAACTGGCGGCTGTTCGAAGCATCGATGGACGCCGCCTTCCGTAACCGCCAGCTGATGAAGGCGGACCTGCGCAGCGCCGTGGAAAGCAAGGGGTTGCGCGTGGTCTATCAGCCGATCGTATCGATGAGCACTATGCGCATCGCCAGCTGCGAGGCCCTGTGCCGCTGGGACCATCCCGATCTCGGGCCGATTTCGCCCAGCATCTTCATCCCGCTGGCCGAGGAGATGGGCATCATCTCCGAGATCAGCACCTTCGTGCTGCAAGCGGCCTGCGCCGAATGCGCCAAATGGCCGGACCAGACCAGCGTCTCGGTCAACCTCTCCGCCAAGGATTTCCGTAACCACGACGTCATCCAGAAGGTCCGCGATGCGCTGGCCGCATCCGGGCTCGCGGCCGGCCGCCTCGAGATCGAGGTCACCGAGACCGCGCTGCTCGACGACAAGTCGCTGACGCGCCAGTACATCGAGGAGCTGAAGCAGCTCGGCGTACGCATCGCGCTCGACGATTTCGGCACCGGCTATTCCAGCCTGAGCTATCTCCACAAGCTGCCGCTCGACAAGATCAAGATCGACCGTTCGTTCCTGATGGACGTCACCCAGAACCCGCGTTCGCTCGACCTCTTGAAGGGGGTCGTCGACCTGACCCGGATCCTCGGCCTTACTGTCACGGTCGAAGGCGTGGAGACCTTCGAGCAGCTCAAGATCCTGCTGCACTCGGTGAAGCCTGACCTGGTCCAGGGCTTCCTCTTCGGCGCCGCGCTGAGCGCGTCGGGCATTGAGACCATGTCCAACGTGACCTGGCCTTTCGCCGCCGAATTGCGGCCCGCCGCGAAGCTCGCCGCCACCTGAATATCCGTCAAAAAACCCCGTTTGCCCGCCCTTGGGGTTTAACCATTTGTTAACGTTAATTTAGAGTAAACGAAAAAGCTCGGAATTTCGCTTCTGGTTCCTTCACCTGTTCGCTATTGTCCTTTTGCGGTGGCACGAGGGCAAAAAAAGTGGAAGCTCAGTTAGTGGGTACGCCCCTGGCGGCGTCTAAAGCCAGGGGTCAGCATCGTCCCTCGGTGTTTTCAGATCACATCATGGAAGTTCTGGATCACATCGAATATCGCCTTTGCGACGGTGCCGAAGACCTTGAGGCGATCTATCGGCTTCGGTACAATTCCTACCTTCATGCAGGCATGGTGAAGTCCGATGCTTCCCGCATGGTGAAGGACAGGTTCGACGATCTTCCGAATTCCTATCGCTTTGGCGTGTTCTTCGATGGCGCACTCGTCAGCACCATCAGAATTCACTACGCCAACGCGAAGTATCCTGTCTCACCCAGCACCGACGTGTTCGGCGATGTGCTGGCCCGGCGCCTGGCGGCCGGCGAAACCTTCGTCGATCCGAGCCGGTTCGCCGCCGATCTCGAGTGGTCGAGCAGCCTGCGCGTGCTGCCCTATGTGACGCTGAGGCTTGCGGTCGTTGCCTGCAGCCATTTCAAGCCGACCTTTTGCCTGACGGCCATCAAGGAAGAGCATTCCGCCTTCTATCATCGCATCTTCCGATCCGAGCAGGCGGTGCCTCCGCGGAACTATCCGGGACTTACCGTCCCCGTGCATCTGTTCCAGTCGAAGTGCTCCGACAACATGCAGGCGACGCTGGACCGCTTCCCGTTCTTCAATTCCACGACGTTCGAACAGCGCATGCTTTTCCAGCGCCCCAAGCGGGGCGAGTTGGCGCCGCTGACCATCCTGCCCACCGCCAAATACTTCGAAGCGGCCTGAGCTTCGCAGCTTCTTCTCGGCTGTTGCCGTACCGAAGCCCGCGACATTTTGTTGGACGACATGCGTCGGCCGGAGCCTTCCGGGCGCGCCCGCGTTGTAAGGAGCGACAGGCACCGCCTGCAGATTGTATCGCCTGGAGCGGCGATCACCACTTTTGGAAAGGACCCCGACATGACCATTTCCGCGCTTACGCTGACCCCGTTGATCTCGCTGATCGCCGGCGTGCTGATCCTGGTCATGCCCAGGCTGCTGAACTACATCGTCGCGCTCTATCTGATCATCGCCGGCCTGCTCGGATTGTTCCCGCATCTCGCCGGCTGACGGGCCTGCCAAGCCGCCGCCTTCAACTTTCCTTTGAGGCTGTTGTGCCGGGCGATGCGGCAATAGCGCCATTGCTCTGCGTCCAGCTTTTCGCTATGTGCCTCCAAGATGTCTTCGAAGGGGTATTCCTATGGCTGATCACACGCCGACCGGTCCTGTCGAACTGGGCGCGAAGATGGACTATGCCGAGCATGACCGCACCTATGCGGGCTTCCTGGCGCTGGCCAAATACGGTTCGCTCTTTTGCCTCGCCGTGATGATTTCGATGGCTTTCGGCTTCTTCGTGGGCGGCTTCTTCTCGGCGGTCATCCTCTGGGCCGTGATCCTGGCCGCCGGCTTCTTCATTCTCCGGTAGACTTTCCAAACCCTTTGCCTCGGACGTCGCCGGAGGCCCCGGCCGGCGTCCCGCGCAGACAGGTTCCAGCCGAAAGGATCATGCGGTGGGGCAGACGGTTTTCATCCCTCGTGAGCTTGACGCCAACGAGCAGCGCGTTGCTGCCTCGCCGGACACGGTGAAGCGACTGGCCGGCCTCGGCTTCGAGGTGGTGGTCGAAAAAGGCGCGGGCACCGGCTCGCGCATCCCCGACGAGGAATTCGCCAAGGCGGGCGCCGCGATCGGCAAGGCCGCCGATGCCTCGAAGGCCGATGTCGTGCTCAAGGTGCGCCGACCGACCGACACCGAGCTCAAGGGCTACAAGCAGGGCGCCGCCGTCATCGCCATCATGGATCCCTACGGCAACGACGCGGCCGTCGCCGCCATGGCCAAGGCCGGCATCACCGCTTTCTCGATGGAGTTCATGCCGCGCATCACCCGCGCGCAGGTGATGGATGTGCTGTCCTCGCAGGCCAATCTCGCCGGCTACCAGGCGGTGATCGATGCGGCTGCCGAATATGACCGGGCGCTGCCGATGATGATGACGGCGGCCGGCACCGTGCCGGCGGCCAAGGCCTTCATCATGGGCGTCGGCGTCGCCGGCCTGCAGGCCATCGCCACCGCGCGCCGGCTTGGCGCCGTGGTCACCGCCACCGACGTGCGTCCGGCGGTGAAGGAGCAGGTGCAGTCGCTCGGCGCGAAATTCCTGGCCGTCGAGGACGAGGAGTTCAAGGCGGCCGAGACGGCGGGCGGCTATGCCAAGGAAATGTCGAAGGAATACCAGGCCAAGCAGGCGGCACTGACCGCCGAGCACATCGCCAAGCAGGATATCGTCATCACCACGGCGCTGATTCCCGGACGTCCGGCGCCGAAGCTGGTGTCGGCGGCGATGGTCGCCGCAATGAAGCCGGGCTCGGTGATCGTCGACCTTGCGGTCGAGCGCGGCGGCAATGTCGAGGGCGCGGAAGCCGGCAAGGTCGTGACCACGGCCAATGGCGTCAAGATTGTCGGCCATCTCAACGTGCCGGGCCGGGTCGCTGCGTCGGCCTCCCTGCTCTATGCCAAAAACCTGTTCGCATTCCTCGAGACGCTGGTCGACAAGGAGAGCAAGACGCTTGCCATCAAGCGCGACGACGAACTGGTCAAGGCGACCATGCTGACCGATGCTGGCCAAGTGGTGCACCCCAACTTCGCCAAGGCCGACCAGCAGCCGCGCGTTGAACCGGCGGCAATCCCGGCGACGACCATGGCCGCCGACGCCGCGCCGAAAGCCGCGCCCAAAAAGGCGGCTGACAAGAAAAGCACAAGCAAGCCCGCTGCCAAGTCGAAGGGGATCGCGTGATGGACGCCTTGCAGAAAGCCCTCGACCAGCTCGATCAGGCAACCGCCGCGGTCAGGCTCGCGGTGCACGATCTGGCCACCGCCCCAGCCGCCGAGGCAGCGGGCGACGCCGCTCATGCGCTCTCCGGCGGCGCCATCGACCCCTTCGTCTTCCGCTTCGCCATCTTCGTGCTGGCGATCTTCGTCGGCTACTACGTCGTCTGGTCGGTCACGCCGGCCCTGCACACGCCGCTGATGGCCGTCACCAACGCCATCTCGTCGGTGATCGTCGTCGGTGCGCTGCTTGCCGTCGGCATCTCGGCCTCTGGCCTTGCCACCGGCTTTGGCTTCGTCGCGCTGATGCTGGTTTCCGTCAACATCTTCGGCGGCTTCCTCGTCACCCAGCGCATGCTGGCCATGTACAAGAAGAAGGACAAGTGACGTGAACGCCAACTTCGCTTCGTTCCTTTATCTTGTCTCGGGCATCCTGTTCATCCTGGCGCTGCGCGGCCTGTCGCACCCGACCACCAGCCGCCAGGGCAACCTCTACGGCATGATCGGCATGGGCATCGCCATCGCCACGACGCTGGCGCTGGCGGTGCCGTCGGCCGGCGGCTTCGGCCTGATCGTGCTGGGGCTCGCCATCGGCGGTGGCGTCGGTGCGGTCACCGCGCGCCGCATCGCCATGACCTCGATGCCGCAGCTGGTCGCCGCCTTCCACTCGCTTGTCGGCCTCGCCGCCGTGATGGTGGCGTCCGCCGCCATCTACGCGCCGGAAAGCTTCGGCATCGGCACGGTCGCCGACATCCATGCCCAGGCGCTGATTGAGATGAGCCTCGGCGTCGCCATCGGCGCCATCACCTTCACCGGCTCGGTCATCGCCTTCCTGAAGCTCGACGGCCGCATGTCGGGCAAGCCGATCATGATCGGCGGCCGCCATCTCATCAACATCGCGCTCGGCATCGCCCTGGTCGTGCTGATCGTGCTGCTCGTCACCACCGAGTCCAAGCTGGTCTTCTGGCTGATCGTCGCCGCCTCGCTGGTGCTCGGCGTGCTCTTGATCATCCCGATCGGCGGCGCCGACATGCCGGTGGTGGTGTCGATGCTGAACTCCTATTCGGGCTGGGCTGCGGCGGCGCTCGGCTTCACGCTTGGCAACCTGGCGCTGATCATCACCGGCGCGCTGGTCGGCTCGTCGGGCGCGATCCTGTCCTACATCATGTGCAAGGGCATGAACCGCTCGTTCATCTCGGTCATCCTCGGCGGCTTCGGCGGCGAGACGGCGGCGGCGGCCGACGACGGCATCGAGCGCACCGTCAAGCAGGGTTCAGCCGACGATGCCGCCTATCTGATGATGAACGCGCAGAAGGTCATCATCGTGCCCGGTTACGGCATGGCGGTCGCGCAGGCGCAGCACGCGCTGCGCGAAATGGCCGACAAGCTCAAAGCCAATGGGGTCGAGGTCAAATACGCCATCCATCCGGTGGCAGGCCGCATGCCCGGCCACATGAACGTGCTGCTCGCCGAAGCCAACGTGCCCTATGACGAGGTGTTCGAGCTCGAGGATATCAACTCCGAATTCGCGCAGGCCGACGTCGCCTATGTCATCGGCGCCAACGACGTCACCAACCCGTCCGCGCGCGACGACAAGGCCTCCCCATCTACGGCATGCCGATCCTCGACGTCGACAAGGCCCGCACCTGCCTGTTCGTCAAGCGCTCGCTCGGCTCCGGCTATGCCGGCATCGACAACACGCTGTTCTACAAGGACGGCACCATGATGCTGCTCGGCGACGCCAAGAAGATGACCGAGGAAATCGTCAAGGCGTTTGATCATTGATCCGGACGGATCTCAGGACCCAGAAAAAAGCCCGGCTTCGCGCCGGGCTTTTTCGTATCCAGGAACCGCCGCTGCCGGTTAGGCCAGCTTGGCCAGCAGGCGCATGAAGGTCGCGGCTTCCCTGGTCGACAGCGGCGCCAGCGTCTCCTCGGTGATGGTACGTGCATGCGGGAACAGCCGCTCGACCGCCTCGCGGCCCTCCGCCGTCAGGTTGACAAGCAAGCGGCGCTTGTCGACATCGTGCTTCGAGACATCCACCAGCCCGCGCGCCTTCAGCCGGTCGATGACGCCTTTCACCGTCGCCGCGTCCATGGCGATAAAGGTGCCGAGCTGGTTCTGCGAGGTCTCGCCGATGTCGTAGAGCTTGGCGAGCGCAGCGAATTGCGGCGGCGTCAGGTCGGCGATATGCGCGGCGAAGATCGCGACATGGCGCTGATGCGCCTTGCGCAGGATGAAGCCGACCTGGTCTTGCAGGTGATAGCCGTTTTCGTCGGGTTCTTCGGCCTCGACCAGTCGCAGCAGATTGTCCTCGGTGCTCATCTCAGCCCGTCCCACGCCTTGATGTCCTTGGCCGCCAGGCCGCCCATGCGGTCGTGCACGCGCGGGCCACAGGTCATGGCAAGGCAGAACAGGATCTCGTCGGGACGCGGCCCGTCGCTGATGCCGACTTCCATGGCGTCGAAATGGCTGCGCACATAGGCGGCGTTGATGTGGCCGAGCGGCACGTCGAGCCGCGAACCAAAGGCGCCGACCTTCTTGGCCGACGGCACGATCGCCTTGGCGTCGCCGAGCCGCTCGCGCATGGCGTAGCCGCCCGGCACGTGCCAGAGCGCGCCGTGCTCCAGCTCACCGGCGGAGCCGACGATGGCGCCCTTGCCGTAGCCGTCGATCTGCCTCACGTCACCGCCGAGCGCCGCAATCAGCCGATCTGCCAGCATCAAGCCGAGCGGCTTCAGGTCGTCCATTGCGCCCTGCAGCTCTTCGACGTAGCGGCCGGCAAAGGGGTTCTTCACCACGGCGAGAGCGGCGGCGCGACGGCGTGGCGCTGCCGCCACCGGACCGCCATCATGAAAAATCTCTTCGGTCAGGACCGCGATCTTGCGGATCGGGAATTCAGGCATGGGCAGTTTCCTTCGCTTTGTGCTTGTTGGGCGCGGCAAGCGCCACCGAACCACTGATGCGGGTCTCGCCGGCAAGGAACAGCGCCGAGGCCGATATCAGGCCGCGCCGGCGAAAATCTTCTGCGACGGCAAGCCCGTTGTCCAGCGCCCGCGCCACTTCGCCCGGCGAAAGCGTCCCGACGCCCTGCGTCACCAGCCGGTCGCCGAGATCGCTGTCAGGCACAATATCGCGAGCATGCACGCGCTCGATCGCACGGTGACCGGGCAGGTCGACGGCATTGGCGATGAGGGTCGCCGCGGCATCGGCTTCGGCGCCGGTGCGCGCCAGTACGGTGACAGCGTCGGCAATTCCCAGCGAAAACGAGCGGCCGCGCCAGCCGCTGGTCGCGACACCGCGTACGCCATCTTCGGCATGAATGGCGATGCGGTCGGCAAGGCCATGCCCGGTGCCGGCTATGGCCAGGGTCATCGACTGCCCCGAGCCGAGATGGAGGGCGCTGTCGCCGCCATTGTTGACATAGGCGCGATCGAGCCTTCGCCCGGCAAGCAGTGCACCAAGCATTTCGTCGGCTACCGAGCCGGCGACGGCCGCCATCGGCGTGATGAACATTTGCGCCAGCGGCGCCACCGCCGCCTCCATGCGGCGCGCGGTCGGCCCGGCAAAGGCGCGAGGGCGCAAGGCGGCCGGGCGGCGCAGCTCCGGAAGCTCCTCAACCAGTTCCGCCAGGATGGTCTGGAACCGCGCGACGGCCTGACTGTAAGCAGCGCGGCATTCGCCCTCCTCGCCAAAGGTCTCGACGACAAGGTCGATCGGCCCATGGTTGAGGTGAAGCCGCCTGCCGTCGGCGAGCCAATGCGCCTGCGGGCCGGTCATCATCCGGCCCCGTTCGCAGCGGCACGCCGCAGCTGCGCCAGCGGCGGCCATGGGTTGTTGACGGCGGCGCCGGCGCCACGGCGCGGATTGAGGTACTCGCCGCCCCTGGCGAGGATGTCCTCGACGCTGCGGATCTCTGCCTCGTAGCCGCCCAGCCTGACATAGTCGTCGCGGCGCAAGGTGAATTCGATCGGCGCCACCAGCGCCGGCGTCGGCACATAGCCGAAGGCACCTTCAGGCACGCGGGTGACGTCGACCATCAGCGTGATGCCGCCGCCCGGCCAGACATAGACCGGCGCGCCGCCCACTGTAACGTAGGTCCTCAGGCCCTGCACCGAGCGGGTGAGGTTGACCGGGTTCTCGGTGACGCCGGCGCGCAGCGAGCCGCCGGCGCCGCCGATGAACAGGACGGTGCAGAGTGCCGGCTCGCAATTGTCCTCGATCAGGCCGACAGATTTCTGCAGCCGCTCGGGGAACGGCTTTTCGACCGGCTTCAACTGATCGTCGAGCTCGTAGTAGGCGAACTGCTCGCCTGTGGTCGAGACCATCAGCAGCGACAGGCCCGGCCGCGCGCCCTTCTTGGCATTCCATTCACCGAGAATCGACAGCGGATCGGAGATGGTGGTGCCGCCCCAGCCGAGGCCTGGCTCCGACACCTTGAAATAGCGACCGGGCGTCGAGCGACGGCCGATGATCTTGATCCCGGTATCCTGCCAGCCCAGCACCTTGCCGGCCTGATGCTCCGAGACGACGCCGGTGATGTGGTCGTCGACTACCACCACCTCGTCGACAAGGCCGCGCCATTGCGTGGCGAACATGCCGATGGTGGCCGAGCCGCAGCCGACGCGCATGCGGTGCTCGACCTTGCCGTCGATGACCGGCGGTTTGCCGGCTTCAACGATGACCGTCGCGCCGCCATCGATGGTGAGTTCCACCGGCTTGCGGTTGCACAGGTTGAGCAGCGCATCGCAGGTGGCGCGGCCTTCGGTCTTGGAGCCGCCGGTCAGATGATGGACGCCGCCGAGCGACAGCATCTGCGAGCCGTATTCGCCGGTCGTGACGTGGCCGATCGCCTCGCCTTCCGACCGCACTGTTGCCGTCTCGTCGCCGATATGGCGATCGGTGTCGATCTTCACCTTGACCCCGCAGTAGGAGAAGATGCCCTCGGTGACGACGGTGACGAGATCGACGCCGTCGACCTCCTGGCTGACGATGAAGGGCGCCGGCTTGTAGTCCGGATAGGTGGTGCCGGCGCCGATGGCGCTGACGAAGCGCCGGCCGGTGTTGACCAGCTCGCCGTTCCAGGCTTCGCCTTCGGCGACGAACGGCACGACAGCGCCGCCGGTCTCGGCTGCGTGGTCGAGGATGGTCAGCGGATCCATGCGCACGATACGGCCGCCGACATTGCCGTAGCGGTCGCAGGCGCCGGTGCGGCCGTCGGCGATGTAGCACATGACCGGACAGGCATCGCAGCGGATCTTCTCCGCCACCTGCTTCTCGCCGGGATCGTGGGTTTCGAAACGTTCGGCAAGCTCGCTCATCGGCGCGCCTCCTTGTCGCGGATCGCCGCAAGGATGCGGCTCGGCGTCGCCGGCACCTTGGTGACGAGCACGCCGGTGGCGTGGCGGACGGCGTTGAGGATCGCCGGCGCGGTCGGGATCAGCACGTGTTCGCCCAGCCCCTTGGCGCCGAAGGGTCCTTCCGGGTCCGGAACCTCGACCAGTATGTGCTCGACCGGCGGCACGTCGCCGATGGTCGGGATGAGGTAGTCGTGCAGGTTCTCGGTGCGGCCGGGGATGTATTCCTCCATCAGCGCCATGCCGATGCCCTGCGCGATGCCGCCCTCGATCTGGCCCTCGACCAGCACCGGATTGATCGCCTTGCCGACGTCGTGCGCGGCGGTGATCCTGATCAGCCTTACGGTGCCCAGCTTGAGATCGACCTCCAGCTCGGCGATCTGCGCGCCATAGCCATAGACGGCATAAGGCTTGCCCTGCCCCTTGGCGTCAAGGGGCAGCGTCGGCGGGTCGTAGGTCTCTTCCGCAACGAACACCAATCCGTCGGCATTGGCTTTCAGCTCAGACAGGTCGACACGCCGTGTGGCGTCGCCTTCGCGGATGAAGATGCTGAAGCCGTCGAGCGCGATGGTCGCCCGGTCAGAGACATTGGCAAAGCGCAGGATTTTCTCACGCAATGCCCTGCCTGCCTTTTCGGCCGCCTTGCCGGTCACAAAAGTCTGGCGCGAGGCGGACGTCTTACCGGCGTCGGGCGTGATCGCGGTATCGGCGCACTTCAGGCGAAATTTTTGCAATGGCAGGCCGAGCGCATCGGCGCAGATCTGGCTGATGACGGTGTTCGATCCCTGGCCGATGTCGACGGCACCCTGATGCAGCACGACCTCGCCCGCGGCCGCGATGCCGACCTTGATGGTCGAGGGATTGGGCAGCGAGGTGTTGCCGCAGCCATACCAGCAGGAGGCGACGCCGACGCCCCGCTTTCTGTCCTCGCTGGCGGCGTTGAACGCCTCGGCCTCGGCGAGCGCGCGGGCCCAATGCGGGCGAAGCGCTTCCAGGCATTCGCCGATGCCGACGCCCGACTCGAGGCGCTGCCCGGTGACCGTTTCGGAGCCGTTACGAAGACAGTTTTTCAAGCGAAAATCAAGCCGATCCAGCCCAAGCTTGCCGGCAAGTTCGTCGTAGAGCGTCTCCTGCATGATCGTCGCCTGCGGCACGCCGAAGCCGCGGAAGGCGCCGGAGATCGGGCCGTTGGTGTGGATGGCCCGGCCTTCGGCGCGGTAGTTCGGCGTCAGGTAGGGGCCGGAGGCATGCACCGGCACGCGATTGGCGACGGTCGGACCCCAACTGGCATAGGCGCCGGTGTTGAAATCGCCGGAAAAGACCATGCCGGTGACGCGGCCACCGGCATCGGCGCCGATCGTCGCCTGCATCTCGGCGGGATGGCGCTTGGTGGTCGAAATCATCGATTCATTGCGGGTGTATGCAAGGGCCGCCGGGCGGCCCGTCCTCATCGCCACCAGGCCGATCAGCGGCTGCAGCGAGACGTCGAGTTTCGAGCCGAAGCCGCCGCCGGTGGCGGTCGGCACGATGCGCACCTTGTCGACGGCAAGACCGAGCACCTTTGCCGTGTCGTCGCGGTCCATATAGGGCGCCTGCGTGCAGGCGACGACGACCAGCGTGTCGCCGTCCATGTAGGCATAGCCGGCTTCCGGCTCGATATAGGCATGCTCGACATAGGAGGTTTCGATGGCGCCGGACACGGTGACGGCGGCGCCGGCAAGCGCTGCGTCAGGATCGCCGCGTTCGACGAAGCCTGAGGTGAGCAGGTTCGCCGGACGGTGCCGGTGCAGCAGCGCCGCGCTATCGGCCTTCGCGTCCGAGGGCTGCAGGACATGCGGCAGCTCGGTCCATGAAACCGGAAAATCCGTCAGATCGAGATCGAGGATCGCTTCGCGCTCGCCCGCCACCAGCGCAACCGCCTCGCCGCGAAAGCGCGCTTCGCCTTCCGCGAGCGCCGGCTGGTCGGCAAAGGGACCGATGACACCGAAGCAGTTGTGGCCCGGAATGTCGGCGGCGGTGAAAACGCCGGCGATGCCCGCATGGGCGCCCGCCCAGGCTTCGAGATCGCCGAATGCGCAGCGGGCATGGTAGTGGGGCGAGCGGACCACCAGCACGGCAAGCGCGTCGGCCGGGAAAGAGTCGCCGCCAAACTTCTCGTCGCCGGTAACCTTCGGCACTCCGTCGAGGCGGATCGGCGAGGCGCCGACGGCGCGGCCAACCTCTGGCATGCGAGGATCAAGGCTGTCGACGCGCCGCGATGCGTCCATGACGGCGGCGATGATCTTCCGGTAACCGGTGCAGCGGCACAGCACACCGCCCAGTGCGTCTTGCGTCTCGGCCTCGCTCGGCTGGGGATTGCGCTCGAGAAGCGCTGTCGCCGCCACCAGCAGGCCCGGCGTGCAGATGCCGCATTGCGCCGCGCCGTGATCGAGGAAGGAAGCCTGCAACGCCGACAGCCTGCCATTGGCAAGGCCTTCGACAGTGGTGACGGTCGCGCCCGACACGGAGGCGGCCGGCACCAGGCAGGCGCAGACCGGGTCACCGTCGACCAGCACGGTGCAGGCGCCGCAGTCGCCGGCGTCGCAGCCGACCTTGGTGCCGGTCAGCCGCAATTCGTCGCGCAGCACTTGGGAAAGGCGACGTACCGGAGGTACGGAGACGCTGACCGCAGCGCCATTGACCTCGAAGGCGATATCGCTGTGTTCCATGCTCATGCCGGACTGGACTTCGCTCATCTGAGGCTGAACCTGGCTCATGCAGCCACCTGGTCGCCAGCAGTGTGGCCGATAGCGGCAAGCACGGCGCGGGCGACGAGCTCGCGCGCCGCATCCTGTCGGTATTGGGCGCTGCCGCGCACGTCGGCGATCGGCGACAGTTCATCGATCGGCGCGGCGAGCACGACCCGACAGAGGGCTTCGTTGGCCGGCAGGCCGAGCAACGCCGCCTCGACGCCCGTGAGCCGCCTGGCGACCGCCGAGCAGGCGCCGACGGCGATGGCCGCTTCAGCGACGGCGCCATCGTCGACGACAAGGCGCGCCGCCGCCATGGCGATGGAGATGACCAGATAGCGTCGGGCGCCGAGCTTCACGAAGGCAGATGTGCCGCCAGCCGCCGGTTTCGGGACGCGAATGGCGGTGACCATCTCGCCCGATGCCAGGGCGGTGCGGCGATTGCCGAGAACGAACTCGCCGAGCGGCAGACGGCGCAACGCCTTCGCCGAGCGCAGTTCGACCTCGGCGTCGAGCACCAGAAGCGCCGGCACGCCGTCGGCGGCGGGCGAGGCGTTGCAGAGATTGCCGGCGATCGAGGCGACATTCTGGATCTGCACGGAACCGACGTCGCGCGCCGCCGCCTTCAACGCGTCGAAGGCGCCCGGCAATTGATGGCGGACCAGATCGGTCCAGGTTGTGCGCGCGCCGATCAGCCAGTGCGTTTCGCTCTCCACGATACCGCGCAGGGCCGTCAGGCCGTTGATGTCGAGAATGTTTTCGCGAAACGGCTTGTTGCCTTGCGCCGGATAGAAATCGGTGCCGCCCGCCAGGATGCGCCAGCGATCCTCGCCAAGCAAGGCGAGCGCCTCGTCGACCGTGGTGGGTTTCGCGTAACGGATCACGCTTTGCCTTCCAGAAAAGGGGCCTTTGCGAGGGACCTGCCGGCGTCCCGCTGGCAAAAATTCATTCGTATGCAAATGATATCAAGTCGGCAGGAATTGTCAAAGCCGGAGTTTCCGGCCTCCGCATCGGCGAGTGGTTCCACGCGATTGTTACGCCGCTGGAGGTTGACGTCGCCGGCCATCTGGTCAAGTTTCTGCGTCCGGTCGCGACAGCGGCATTTTACTTGAGCCCACGCTGAGGAGGAGGCCTATGGCCGACGAAGCGCTTGTTGTCATCGACCTGCAAAACGACTTCTGCCCCGGTGGCGCGCTGGCGGTGGCCGGCGGCGACGAGATCGTGCCACTGGTCAACGACCTGATCCGGCGAACCGAGCACGTCGTACTGACGCAGGACTGGCACCCTGCCGGCCATTCGAGCTTTGCCTCCAGCCATCCCGGCAAACAGGCTTTCGAGACGATCGACATGGCTTATGGGCCGCAGACGCTCTGGCCGGATCACTGCATACAGGGCAGTCTCGGCTCTGATTTCCATTCGGGTCTTGCCTGGACCAAAGCTGAGCTGGTGATCCGCAAGGGTTTCCGCCCGGCGATCGACAGCTATTCGGCCTTCTTCGAGAACGACCACACGACCCAGACCGGCCTGGCCGGCTATCTGCGCGAACGCGGCATCGACACCGTGACGCTGGTCGGGCTGGCGACCGACTTCTGCGTCGCCTTTTCGGCGCTGGACGCCGTCAAGCAGGGCTTCAAGACAACGGTGCGGCTAGACGCCTGCCGCGGCATCGACCTCAACGGCTCGGTCGAGGCGATGCTGAAGCGGATGCGCGAGGCCGGCGTGGTGCTCGAAGACCATTTGTCGGACTGACCAGACGGTGAGGCGTCGGGGGGCTTCATACAATTGGCGTGGACACTGGCAGCAGGCCTACCAGCCCTGGCTGTCCTTCTGTTTCCGCAATTCGCCTTCGCAGCGGCGGACCACGAACTGCCCGGCGCGGCGATGTCGCTCTGGTGGGTGCTGCCATTTGCCGGCCTGCTGTTGTCGATCGCCACCGGACCGCTGCTCTTTCACCACGTCTGGGAGCATCACTACGGCAAGATCACCGCGGGCTGGGCAATGCTCGTGGTGGTGCCGCTGGCGATCGCCTTCGGCATCCCTTCGGCCATACAAGCGGTGCTGCACACGCTGCTCACCGAATACATGTCCTTCATCATCCTGTTGTTCGCGCTCTACACGATTTCCGGCGGCATCCTGCTTGCCGGCAACATCCACGGCACGCCGCTGGTCAATGCCGGGCTTCTGCTTGCCGGCGCGCTGCTTGCCTCGGTGATCGGAACGACCGGCGCCTCGATGATCCTGATCCGGCCGATCCTGCGCGCCAATGACAACCGGCCGTTCAACGCGCATGTCGTGATCTTCTTCATCTTCCTGGTCTCCAACATCGGCGGCTCGCTGACGCCGCTCGGCGACCCGCCGCTGTTCGTCGGCTTCCTGCGCGGTGTCGATTTCTTCTGGACGACCGCCAATCTCTGGCGCGAGACGCTATTCACCGGCGGACTAGTGCTCCTGGTCTTTCTGGGCATCGACACCATGCTGCACCGGCGCGAGGGCGGCATGCCGAAGATCATGGACCCGACGCCGGACAAGGAGGTCCGCCTGCGCGGCCTGCCCAACATTCCGCTGCTGGCCGGGGTGATCGGCGCGATCCTGATGTCGGCGACCTGGAAGCCGGGCGCCGGTCTTTCCATCCTCGGCGTCGGCCTCGAACTGCAGAACCTCGTGCGCGACGCCATCATCCTGGCGCTGGCGTTCGCCTCGCTCGCCGTCTCGCGCAAGAGCCATCGCGAGGCGAACGGCTTCACCTGGGGACCGATCGCCGAGGTGGCGAAATTGTTTGCCGGCATCTTCATCGCAATCGTGCCGGTGATCGCCATCCTGAGGGCCGGCCCCGGCGGCGCGCTGGCGCCGCTGGTCGCGCTGGTGACATCGCCTTCCGGCCAGCCGAACAACTTGGCCTATTTCTGGCTGACCGGGGCGCTGTCGTCCTTCCTCGACAATGCGCCGACCTATCTGGTTTTCTTCGAGCTTGCCGGCGGCGACCCGCAGCGCCTGATGGGCGAATTCGCATCCACCCTCGCCGCGATCTCGGCCGGCGCGGTGTTCATGGGCGCCAACACCTATATCGGCAATGCGCCGAACTTCATGGTCTTTGCGATCGCCAGGCATCGCGGCGTGAAGATGCCGGGGTTCTTCGGCTACATGGCGTGGTCGGGTCTGGTGCTGATCCCCGCTTTCCTGATCGCCGGCTTCCTGTTTTTCGGCTGAGCCGAAAAGCCAACCGGCGCTTCTGCGTATGCGGGGCCAGCGGTTTCTGCTATTGTCGGGGAGGGTGCGGGGTTACGTCGGGGGCGACATTGACCATCGAGAAGCTGCCCTATCTGTCAGCCGAATTCCTGGATGGCCTGGCGATTTCGACGTCCGATGTGGTCGACGAAATCGAGCGGCAGATCATCGGTCAGCGGCGGGGCGAAGTATGGTGTGCGCCCAAGGCGGTGGTGCTGCCAGGCGACGACCGCTACATCATGGCGACTCTCGGAGTAGCTACCGAACCTCGGGTACTGGCGACCAAGTCGCTGGTGGTCAATCCCCGTAATTCCGAGCGGGGACTTGCAACGCTTAACTCGCTGATCACCCTTCTCGACGCTGAGACCGGACTGCCGCTAGCTGTGGTCGACGGCAATTGGGTGACCGCGAAGCGCACGGCTGGTCTAAGCGCCGTGGCGGCCCGGCGTCTGGCGCGGGCCGACCCGGCATGCGTCGCGTTCATCGGATGCGGGGTTCAGGCGCGCGGTCATCTCGAAGTTCTGGC
Organism: Mesorhizobium sp. M4B.F.Ca.ET.058.02.1.1; assembly: GCF_003952505.1. Classification (NCBI taxonomy): domain Bacteria; kingdom Pseudomonadati; phylum Pseudomonadota; class Alphaproteobacteria; order Hyphomicrobiales; family Phyllobacteriaceae; genus Mesorhizobium; species Mesorhizobium sp. M4B.F.Ca.ET.058.02.1.1. The sequence continues at coordinate 3,781,474 of NZ_CP034450.1, forward strand.
CGACCTTTTCCGTTGCAGGAGATTCGAGCCTTTGCCCGGAGCAAAGGCAGTCGTGAAGCACTCTGCCGGATCGCTGAAACACGTGGTCTCAGAGCAGTCCCGAGCGATACTGCCAAGGCGGCGGTCGAACCCGCCGACATCGTGGTGACGACAGTCACGTTGATACCCGAGCCCGTTCCATTTTTGGATGCCCGATGGCTGAAGGCAGGAGTCTTCGCGACGATGACCGACCTGGCCCTGCCTTGGCTACCCGAAACCATGGCCATCTTCGATCGCATCGTCATAGACGATTTGGTGCAAGAGGCGCAGATGAGCAAACCCATGGTGAGACCCGAACTCGTCGCCGGCGACTTGACCGGTTTGGTCAGCGGCGACGTGCCGGGTCGTCAAAGCGCGAGTGAGCGAACGGCGTTCGCGTTCCGCGGCATGGCGGTCGGCGATCTCGCTATTGCCGGCCTGGCATTTGTGCGCGCGAAAGCGATCGGTGCGCTGGACGATTAGAGGCTTCAACCGACGCCGACATACCGCCTGACCGCCGACGGATCCGCGCGCAATTGCTCGACATCAACCGTCTCGCGGTTGCGGCCGTTCTCGATAAAGCAGACGCGGTCGGCGACCGACAGAACCGCATCGACGCGCTGCTCGACAAGAATGGTGGAGACGCCGCGCTCGCGCAGCTTGGCCACCGTCTCGCGGATCTTGGCGATCATCGACGGCATCAGACCTTCGGTCGGCTCGTCAAGCAGCAGCACCTGCGGTTCGAGGCAGAGCGCACGCGCCATGGCCAGCATCTGCTGCTCGCCGCCGGACAGCGTGCCGGAGCGCTGCCTGAGACGCTGGCGCAGCAATGGAAAAAGGTCGAGGACATTTTCCCGCACGGCCTTGCCCTTGCCGCGCGTCATCAGGCCGATTTCGATGTTTTCCGTCACCGTCATCTCGGCGAACAATCGCCTGCCCTGCGGCACATAGGCGACGCCGGCCTTCGGCACGTCGTGCGCCGCCAGGCCGGTGAGCTCCGTGCCGTCGAGTCTGATCGAGCCGGCCGCCGCCGGAACCAGGCCCATGATCGCCTTCAGCGTGGTCGTCTTGCCGGCGCCGTTGCGGCCGAACAGGCAAAGCACCTCGCCCTTGTTGAGAACAAGGTCGAGCCCGTAGAGGACCTGGACCTCGCCGTAGAAGCAGTCGAGCCCGGAGATGGCCAGCGCCTTGGAGCCTGCCTCAGTCATGGCCGGCCCCGAGATAGGCGTCCTGCACCTGGCGATTCCCGCGCACCTGTTCCGGCGTGCCTTCGGCGAGGATACGACCGGCGTTGAAGACGGTGATGCGGTCGGCGAGCTGCATGACGACCGGCATGTTGTGCTCGATCAGGAGCACGGTGGCGCTTTTGGCGATCTCGCGCACGAGCTCGATGAAATTGTCGATCTCGCTGTCGGCCAACCCTTGCGTCGGTTCGTCGAGGATCAAGAGGCGCGGCTTCAGCGCCAGACCCATCGCCACTTCGAGCAGCCGCTGGTGGCCATAGGATAGCTGGCCCGCCGGCATATGGGCGCGACCGGCAAGGCCGGTGCGCTCGAGCGCGGCCATCACGCCGGCCCTGACCGCGCCCTTGGAACGTCCGTCGGTCAGCGTACGCTGCACCGGCAAAGCGACATTGTCGTAGGCGGAGAGATTGGCGAAGACGCTGGTAATCTGGAAGGTGTAGGCGACGCCGAGGCGAACCCGTCTGTGGGCCGGCAGGCTGGTGATATCGGCGCCATCAAAGACGATCATCCCGGATGAAGGAGGGATGCGGCCGCTGACCAGGCTGACGAAGGTAGTCTTGCCGGCGCCGTTGGGACCGATGACGGCGCGGATCTCGCCCGGCATCAGCGCGAAGTCGACATTGTCGACGGCGCGCAGGCCACCGAAATTGCGGGACAGGCCCTTGGTTGTCAGAAGCGGCATCATGGCAGCCACCCGAGCCAGCGCTGGCGGATGCTGCCCATGATCCCCTTCGGGAAGAACAGCACCAGCAGGATGAGCGCGACGCCGACGATCAGCAGATAGGCCGAGGTGAAGCCGCTGGTGATGTCGGTGACATAGTACATGAACAGCGTGCCGATGAGGGGGCCAAGCGCGGTGGCGGCGCCGCCGAGCAGCACCCAGAGCAGCGGCAGGATGGAATACTGCACCGAGGCGAAGCTGGAGCCGACATAGCCGAACAGAAGCGCATAGGCGGCGCCCGAGGCCGCGCAGATGGTGCCGGAGACGACGACGGCGGCGAGCTTGTTGGAGAAGGTGTCGTAGCCGAGCATTTTCGTCCGTTCCTCGTTCTCGCGGACGGCGACCAGCACGCGGCCATAGCGGGAGCGGATGACGGCAAGCGTCGCCAGCAGGACGATGGAGAACAGGGCCAGCGCGCTCATGTAGCGCACGGTCGGGTTGGTGAGGTCGAGCGTCGTGCCGCCGAGGGTCAGCACCCGCGCCGCTTGCTGCACGACCAGGCCCTGGTCGCCGCCGGTCCAGACGGCGAAATAGAGGATGAGCAGCGAAAACACCTGCGCGAACATCATGGTGACGATCATGAACGCCACACCCGAAGTGCGCAGCGCCAGCACGCCGATCGCCAGGGCCAGCAGCGCGCCGCAGGCGATGCCGGCGAGGAAGGCGGCCGGCACGCTCCAGCCGAGATGATAGACGCTTAAGCCCGCGCCGTAGAGGCCGGCGGCGAAGAACATGGCATGGCCGAGGCTGAGCAGGCCGACATAGCCGAACAGCAGATTGTAGCCCATGGCGAAGACCGCCAGCACCATGATGCGGGCAATGAGGCCGTGGTGATAGTCCGGCAGGGCGAAGCTCAGCGCGAAGAGCAGGGCGATGACGCCGAGATGCAGCGCATAGGCCCTTGCCGGCGAAGCTTCCGTCATCGCGACGCCGTCCCGAACAGGCCTTGCGGCCGGAACACCAGCACCATGGCAACGACAAGCGTGGCGATGATCTTGGCCAGCGTCGGCGAGAAGAACATCGAGATGATGCCATCCGACAGGCCGATCAGCACGGCGGCGACGAGGGTGCCGCGCAGCGAGCCGAGGCCGCCGATGATGACGACGATGAAGGAGAGCAGCAGCGGATCCTGCCCCATCAGATAATGCGCCTGGCTGATCGGCACGATCAGCACCGCGGCTATTGCCGCCAGCATGGCGCCGAACGCGAAGACGCCGCCATAGACCCGGTCGACCGGAATGCCGAAGGCCTGCGCGGTCTCGCTGTCATACTGGGTGGCGCGCATCAAGAGCCCAACCTTGGTCCGTGTCAGCACCAGCCAGGTCGCGACGAGCAGCAGCGCGGAGGCCGCGACCACCGACAGCTTGTAGCCGGAGTAGCCGAACCAAGGCAGCAGGATGCGGTAGCTGAAGGGTGGCTCGACCGGGAGCGCCTCGGGGCCGTAGAAGCTCAGCGCCAATTGCTGGATGATGTAGAGCATGCCGATGGTGGCGACGATGGTGGCTTCCGGATTGTAATTGAGCCGGCGCAGCACCAGCCGCTCCGCGAGCAACGCAACCGCGCCGACGATGAGCGGTGCAATTGCCAGCGCGGCGACGAAGCCGAGTGCCGGATGGCCCGAGATCGCAGTCGAGATCGCCCAGGCCAGCACCGCGCCGAGCATGAAGAACTCGCCATGGGCGACGTTGACGACGCGCATCACGCCGAACACCAGCGACAGGCCAAGCGCTGTCAACGCCAGCACGGCGGAGGTGACGAGGCCTTCGAGGGCGGCGAGGAGGAGATGGGGTCCGAAGTGCATTGTTTATTTGCCAGCGGATGCGCCAGGCACCCCCTCTGCCCTGCCGGGCATCTCCCCCTCAAGCGGGGAGATTGGCAGGACCTGCGACGGCGCTTTTCTACCATCGTTGGTAATTGGCGAAACCCGCCGTGAAATCCGATCTCCCCGCTTGAGGGGAAGATGGCCGGCAGGACAGAGGGGGGTGGCTTGGCGCTCACGCTGCTGGAGCTAAGTTCACAGCGCCTGCGTCGTGTAATCCCCTTCCGGCTCGTAGAGGCCGTCCTCGATCTTGGTCTTGTGGACGACCTTGAGCTTGCCACTCTCGACCTTGGAGATGTTCTGGATGCCGAAGCACTGGTGGATCTTGCCATTGAAGGTCTTTGGCCCCTGCGGATGCTCCGGCCCTTCGGCGAATTCCTTCAGCGCCTCGGTCGCCTCGACCAGCTTGGCGCGATCCTCAGGCCCTTTGTAGCCGGCATCCTCCATCGCCTTCTTGACGACATAGAGCGTTTCCCAGCAGCCGAACATGTGCGAGGCGGTAGAGACGTCCTTGGGATCGCCGACGGCGGCGCCATTGTCGTCGATGCCGACAGCGGCGCGATAGGCCTTCTGGGCGGCGGAATCGTCGGCTTGCGCATAGCGCGGCGAACCTTCCCAGAAATGGCTACCGTCGAGGAATTCGAGGCCGGGGCTGTTGATGTCGGTGGCCTCGAGCGAATCCATGAAGCCGAACAGTTGTGGCCGCGACGAGCCGTAGAACTCGCCGAGCTCCTTGACGAAGGTGAGCACGGCCGGGCCGACCATGACATGGTAGATCACCTCGGTCTCGGCCGGAATCTGCGGGAAGTACTTGGTGAATGACGACTCCGTCGGCGGAATGGCGATCTGGGCGATGACGTCGGCGCCCTGTGCCTTCAGCGCCGGCGGCAGATAGTCGCGATGGTCGTAGCCGAAGGCGAAGTCGGGGAAGATCTGCGTCACCTTCTTGCCGGCATTGGCGGCGATCCACGGCGCCATCGACTGGATCTGGCTCTTCACATCGGTGATGCCGGGCTGGAAGACATAGCGGTTGAGCTTGGTCGAGGCGACGTGGTGGCCTTCGCTGACGACGAAATAGGGGATCTTGTTTTCGCCGGCGGCCGGCGCCGAACCGATCACGACATGCGAGAACAGGGTGCCGAAGACGATGTCGGTCTTGTGCTGGGTGGCGAACTTGCCGACCACTTCGGCGCCGCGGGCGGGATCGGTGCCGTCATCCTCGATGACCAGCTCGACCTGGCGGCCATTGATGCCGCCGGCATCGTTGATCGCCTTGACCGCGGCGGCGCTCGTCTTCTCGTACCAGCGGCCATAGGCGGCGCCGATGCCAGTGCGGTGCGACTGGAAGCCGATCTTGATCGGCGCCGAGCTCTGCGCCTGGCTGTAGCGGACGAAGCCCGGCGCGACGGCGAGGCCGGCGCCGGCGGCGAGGCCCTTCAGCGCAGTGCGGCGCGAAAGAGTGGTCTTGGAAAGATCGAAAAACCCATTCTTGTCAGACACGGCAGTTCCCCTGTTTTTTGAGTTTTGACCAATGGCTGTAACGAGGCAAAAATTGCATGTGTACAAACTAAATCACCAAAGCCTCGACCTGGCAAGCGAACTTCCCGGTCGGCACGGAGGCCGCCTTTTTTACCCGGCGGTCGGCGTGGCAAGCAGCCAAAGGCCAAAGACCGTGTAGGCAATCATCAGCACGGTAAGCGGTAGCTGGCTGAGCGCCGCGCGCGCCGCGACCGGATGCAGCCGCCAGGCCAGGCCATGGGCGACAAGGACGGCCAGCACATGGCCAAGGACGATGACGCCGGCCTCGAGATTCCAGAGCCACCAGGCCGAGTCGGCGCCGGCGATCACGCCGGCCTCGACCTCCATGCCGGCGGTACCGAACAGATTCCAGCCGAGCGCGAACGGATCGGACATAGCAGCCAGCGCATACTGGCCGTCGACCAGCAGCGCCGTCAGGTAGTGGGCGAAATGGTAGGCGAGCGCGATCGGCACGATCGACCAGACCAGCAGGCCGGCAGCTTGGCGCAGCGAATGGCCGCTGCCGGCAAGGCGCTGGCCGATATGGACGGCAAGCACGAACACCGCTGCCAGCAGGACGAAGGTCAAGACAAGGCCAGAGCTGCCGATGCCGATCAGCGCGGTGCGACCGGGAAACTCCAGCGGATTGACGCCGAACAGGCCGAGCCAGAAGAAGGTTTTCGACAGTCCGTCGAAGGAGACCGACGACAGCGCCAGCAGCAGGAAGGCCATGCCGCTTGTCGGCAGCGACTCGGCGGAGAGCAGCTTCGCGCCTGGCCAGCAGAGACTGAGCCTGCGCTTGCCGTCGCGCTCCACAACAGCAAAGCGCGCGACCATGCTGAAGAACACGCTCAGGAACTCGCCGCGCCGGCTCCAGTCGCGATGGCCGAAGACAAGCATCAGCACGAAGCTCAGCAGCCAGTAGAGGCCGGCGGCGTATGCCAGCCGGGCCGGGTCGTCGGGCGCCGGGTCGATCAGCTCGAACCAGGCGAAGGCGAAGAACAGCGCGACGGCCGGCCAGCTGCCGAGCCATGCGGGCAGGCGCTCTTCTTCGCCGTCGCGGCCAATCAGGCGGCTGACGACGCGCCACGGCCCGTACCAGGGGTCGAGCCACGACCAGAGGTCGCCGAGGAGCCCATGCAGCAGGGCCAGGCCGACCCAGAGCAGCGTCCATATGACGAGCGGCAGCGGGTTGGACAATGGATCGCGGCTGCCGAACAGGCCGGCGGCAAGGAGGATTGCGAAGCCGGCAAAAGATATCAGGCTGACGATCGCGCGCGTGCCGTCGCCAAAGGCAAAGAGCGGCAGGCGGCGGCGCCAGAAGCGGTCGAGGGCATCGGGCGGCAGCAGCGCCAGGACGAGAAAGCTGGCGGCAACGGCAAGCGCGCCGCCGGCGACATAGTAGCCGGTGGGGAGGAGAAGGACATGGCCACGGTCGGAGGCGTGGGCGAAGGCGGAAGTGGGGAGGAACGGTGTGAAGGCGGCTGCGAGAGCCAATCGCGAAGGTTGGCGCCCTACGGGGGGCGCGAAGGAACTCGGCCTATCCAACTCTGCCGTCTCGCATGGCGGTACGGGAAGCACCCGCCACCCTCACACCTTGACCAGTTGCCTCACCCGGTCCTTCTCGCCGAATATCCTCAGATACCGCTTGATCTCCTTCTCATCCCGGTGGCCTTGGCGGATTGTCGGAGCTGACCGCAGTCGTCGCTGACCTTGCAGACCAGCGATATGGCGTCGAGCCGGTTGGTCTCGGTCGGCGCGCAGCCCTCGAAATCGTTGGTGAGGTTGGTGCCCCAGCCGAAGGACATGCGCACCTTGCCGCGGAAGTGGCGGTAGGTCTCCTCGATCGTCTCGACCTCGAGCCCGTCGGAGAAGATCAACAGCTTCTGCCTGGGGTCCTTGCCCTTCTCGCGCCACCAGGACAGGATCTTCTCGCCACCCTCGATCGGCGGCGCGCTGTCGGGACGGAACCCGGTCCAGTCGGCGATCCAGTCCGGCGCATCGCGCAGGAAGGCAGCCGTGCCGAAGGTGTCGGGCAGCACGATCAGCAAATTGCCGCCATAATAGCGCTGCCAGTCCTGCAGCACCTTGTAGGGCGACTGCTTGAGCTCGCCTTCAGAATTGGCAAGGGCGGCAAACACCATCGGCAGTTCATGCGCGTTGGTGCCGAGCGCTTCCAGGTCGTTGTCCATCGCGAGCAGCACGTTGGAGGTGCCGGTGAAGGCCTCGCCGATGCCTTCCTTGAGCGCCTCGACGCACCAGCGCTGCCACAGGAAGGAGTGGCGGCGACGGGTACCGAAATCGGAAATGCGGATGCCCGGCAGTGCCTTCAGCCGCTCGGTCTTGGCCCACATCTTGGCCTTGGCGCGGGCATAGAGCACGTCGAGCGCGAAGGGGCCGAAGGCGCGCATGGCCGCGCGGGAACGGAGCTCATTGATGATAGCCAGCGCCGGGATCTCCCACAGCGTCGTGTACATCCAGGGGCCAGCGAAGGAGAGCTGGTACTGGCCGTCGCGCTTGGACAGCTCGTATTCGGGCAACTGGAAATCCTCCAGCCAGGCGAGGAACTCCGGCTCAAAGATCTGCTTGCGGCCATAGAAGGTGTTGCCGCCCAGCCAGATCATCTCCTTCTTGGAGAAGCGCAGGGTGCGGGCATGGTCGAGCTGGTCGCGCAACTCCTGCTCGTCGATCTCGTCGGCGAGGCGAACCGAGGTGGTGCGGTTGATCAGCGAGAAGGTGGCGTCGACCTTGGGGTACATGCCCCAGATCATCTGAAGCATCAGCAGCTTGTAGAAATCGGTATCGAGCAGGCTGCGGACGATCGGGTCCAGCTTCCAGGTATGGTTGTAGACGCGCCGCGCAATATCGGTCTTTGCCATGTCGTCCTACCGCCTTCGCTGCTCACTCTAGCGTTTGTCTGCGCAATCCCGGACGGAAAAGCGCTACGCACTTTCCAGGGATTGCCTTAGCCAAAGCCTCTTAGCATTGAATTTTCGGGAACGCCTCCCGCTTTGCGGGCTGGCCCGACAAAAAGGAAGCCGTCACGGTCCAGCCGTCAGGCCCCCGTCCTGGCGCCGATCACCCTCAGTGCCGGGCGTTTCCTGCGGCTGCCGATGCGCCCCGCGACCGGCGCGTCGGCGCGGCTGTCAGCCTGTTCCTTCTCGGCAAACAGCCAGTCGATGAACAGCTGGACGATCGGCGCCGACTTCATCTCGTTTCGGCACACGACGTAGAAATCGTCGACCGCCGGCACCGACAGGCTGAACGGCGCAACCAGCAGGCCCCTGGCCAGCAGCCCGCTTGCGGTCACCGTATCGCCGAGCGCCACGCCATGGCCGTGAACGGCGGCCTCGATCGCCACGCGCGCGTCACCGAGATGGTGGCGGCGGCCGCGCTCCAGATCGAGCGCATCCGCGGCGGCCAGCCAGGTGTGCCATTCACGGCCGTCGTCGCCATGCAGGAAGACATGATCGGCGAGATCGCGCACGGTGCGGATCGGGCGGTTGTTGATCAGCGTCGGGCTGACCACCGGGAACAGTTCGAGGCCGGACCACTTGCGCATCCAGCAGTCGCTCCAGCTGCCGTCGCCATAGTGCACGCAGACATCGATGTGCGGGGCGCGGATGTCCCTGGCGTCGTTGGAGGGAAGCAAGGTGAGCTGGATGTCCGGATATTGCGCGGTGAACGAGCCCAGCCGCGGCGCCATCCACAGCAGCAGCAGCGCCGGAACGCAGGATATGGAGAGCTTGCCGGCACTGGCAGGCCTCGTCATGCGCTGGGTGGCGGCGGCAATGCCGTCGAAGGCAGTCGATACCGCCGGCAAAAGCTCGGCGCCGTGCGGCGTCAACCTCACCCGCTGGCCAGCGCGCTCCAGCAGCTTGACGCCAAGCGACTGCTCGAGCGCCTTGATCTGGTGGCTGACGGCGCCGTGTGTGACATTCAGCTCCGCCGCCGCCTTGGTCAGCGAGGCGTGGCGCGCCGTCGCCTCGAAGGCGCGCAGCGGATTCAAGGGGGGCAGACGCTTGGCCATGGTGCACCTGTGCACTGTGAGATTTTCTCACAAGAAACACCCTAACAATATCAATTGATTTTTCAATGGAGCTGCCGGAGACTTTGTGCCGGAGCATCTTCAAGACGTGAAAATCTGCAGGCAGCCAGGGCGGGACCGCGGTCCGGCTGAATGGCGGTCAGCATCATAGGCGTTGCCGAAGCTTTCATTGCCAGCCAGACGGAGGAGACCGACATGGGTTACGATCGCGGCAAGCTCGAAGCGTTGCGTCGCAAGTATGGCGAGGGCCATGGCGGCGAGATGTTCGATCCGAAGTTCCGCAAGGTCGCCGACAAGATCTTCTCCAAGTCAGGCACGAGACTGGCGCCCTATTCCGGCATCCCGACCTTCCTTGCCGCGCCCTACCGCCAGGTGACCGCCGACAATCCGGATTTCGGCGACCTGCAGGTGGCGATGATCGGCGTGCCGATGGACCTCGGCGTCACCAACCGGCCGGGCTCGCGCTTCGGGCCGCGGGCGCTGCGCGCCATCGAACGCATCGGCCCCTACAACCATGTGCTGGAATGCGCGCCGACGCACGAACTTCGCGTCGCCGACATCGGCGACGTGCCGTTCCAGAGCCGCTACCGGCTGGAGACCAGCCATGAGGACATCGAGCGCCGCGCCAACCAGATCGTCGATGCCGGCGTCATCCCGCTGTCGGTCGGCGGCGATCACTCGATCAGCCATCCGATCCTGAAGGCGGTCGGCAAGAAGGCGCCGGTCGGCATGATCCATATCGACGCCCACTGCGATACCAGTGGCCTGTTCGACCTGACTAAATTCCACCACGGCGGACCGTTCCGCAACGCGGTGCTGGACGGCGTGCTCGATCCGTCGCGCACCATCCAGATCGGCATTCGCGGCGCGGCCGAATATCTGTGGGAGTTCTCCTATGAGTCCGGCATGACCGTCGTGCACGCCGAGGAGGTGACCGGCCTCGGCATTCCCGCCATCATCGAGAAGGCGCGCAAGGTCGTTGGCGACGGGCCGACCTACGTCTCCTTCGACGTCGACAGCGTCGATCCGGCCTTCGCGCCGGGCACCGGCACGCCGGAAGTCGGCGGGCTGACGACGCGCGAGGTGCTCGAACTGCTGCGCGGCCTCAAGGGCCTCAACATCGTCGGCGGCGACGTCGTCGAGGTGGCGCCGCAGTACGACGCGACCACCAACACCGCCCATGTCGGCGCCCAGGTCCTGTTCGAGATCCTGAGCCTGATGGTGTTCAGCCCGGCCATCAAGAAAGGCTGAGGCGACGCCAAGCCAATACGGCCGCCGCGCTGGAGCCGGCGGCCGGACTCAACAACAAGCTTCCAGCAGGGGAACTAAAATGACACTTCGCAACACGCTGAAATCCGCCACCACGGCAATGTTGATGCTCGGCGCCGCCGGCCTGTCCTCCCAGGCCGCCAGGGCCGATGCCATCGACGACATCACCAAGGCCGGCACCGTCAATGTCGGCATCTTCTCCGACTTTCCGCCCTTCTCCTCGGCCAGCGCCGACATGAGCATCAAGGGCTACGACATCGACGTGGCGCAGGCGATCGCCGACTCCCTGAAGGTGAAGCTGAACCTGGTCAGCGTCACCGGCCAGAACCGCATTCCCTATCTCACCGACAAACGCGTCGACTTCCTGATGAGCGTCGGCTACTCGAAAGAACGCGCCGAGGTGATCGATTTCGCCGCCGCCTACGCGCCCTACTATATCGCCGTCATCGGCCCGGCCGCGCTGTCGGTCAAAGGCAAGGAAGACCTTGCCGACAAGTCGATCGCCGTCAATCGCGGCACGCTGGAGGACACCTCGCTGACCGAAGCGGCGCCGGCTTCCGCCGACATCCGCCGCTTCGACAACTACAACTCCGTCATCCAGGCCTTCATCTCCGGCCAGACCCAGCTGATGGTTGTGGGCAACGATGTCGGCGCCCAGGTGCTGGCCAAGCAGGATGCGTTGCAGCCGGAGCAGAAGTTCCAGCTGCTGACCTCGCCCTCGCATATCGGCCTCAACAAGAACGAGGACCGACTGAAGAAGGCGATCAACGACGCGGTCGCCAAGATGCTGGCCGAAGGCAAGCTGGACGAGAGCTCGAAGGCCTGGCTGAAGACGCCGCTCAACCCCGACAACCTCAAGGACTGATCGCGAGCCCATCCCGATCGAATCGGGATGGGCTCAATCTTTGTTTGAGCATGATCTTTCTGAACCGAGGGTTCGGGATCATGCTTTGGAGCAACAGGGCGTTTTGCCATGGGCTACAGCCTCGACTTCGGCTGGCTTACGGGTGCGGCGGGCGCGATCGCGCGCGGCGCGGCGACGACGATCCTGCTGATCGCCGTCACCACGCTGGCGGGAACGTTCCTCAGCATCCTGGGGGCCGCCGGCAAAAGAAGCGGCCCAAAGCCGCTGCGGCTGGCGATCGCGACCTATGTCGAGGTAATGCGCAACACGCCGTTCCTGGTGCAGCTGTTCTTCATCTTCTTCGGCCTGCCCAGCCTCGGCATTAGACTCGATCCGATCCTGGCCGCCATGCTGGCGATGACGCTCAACATGGCGGCCTATACGATCGAGATCGTCGGCGCCGGACTGGACGCGGTGCCGCGCGGGCAGACGGAAGCCGCACTGGCGCTTGGGCTCAGGCCGCGCCTGGTGTTCGTCAAGATCGTGCTGCCGCAGGCGCTGAAGGTGATCTACCCGGCGCTGACCAGCCAGATCGTCATCATGATGCTGGAGTCGGCCGTCGTGTCGCAGATCGCGGTGCGGGAACTGACTTACGAGGCCGACATGCTGCAGGCGCGCACCTTCCGCGCCTTCGAGACCTATTTCGTGGTGACGCTGGTCTATCTCGGCCTGTCGATGGGGCTGCGCCGGTTGCTGGTCGGCGGCGGACGCCGCGTCCTGGGGGCCGGCGTGTCATGATCGAGTTCACTTTCTGGGACATATTGCGCAACCTGCTGCTCGCCGCGCGCTGGACGGTGCTGTTGTCGCTCGCCGCCTTCGTCGGCGGCGCGCTGGTCGGCCTGGCCGTACTGTTCTTGCGCATCGCCAAGACCAAATGGACCCGGCGGATTGCCTCCGGCTACATCGCGCTGTTCCAGGGAACGCCGCTCTTGATGCAACTCTTCCTGATGTTCTTTGGTCTGCCGATGCTCGGGCTGCGCATCGAGCCATGGACGGCGGCGGCGCTCGGCCTCACCTTCTTCGCCAGCGCCTATCTGGCCGAGATCTGGCGAAGCGGCGTCGACGCGCTGCCGCGCGGCCAGTGGGACGCCGGCGCCAGCCTCGGGCTGCACTACCTGCAGGAACTCAGGCTGATCATCCTGCCGCAGGCGTTCTCGATCACCCGCGCGCCGACCGTCGGCTTCCTGGTGCAGCTGATCAAGTCGACGGCGCTGACCTCGATCATCGGCTTCGAGGAACTGGTCAGGACCTCCAACGCCATCAACAACGCGACCTTCGAACCGTTCACCGTCTACGGACTGGTGGCGCTGATCTTCTTCGTCATGTGCTTTCCACTGACGCAATACGCGCGCGCGCTCGAGCAACGAGCGGCGGCACACTGATCCGCCTGACGGCGGAGAAACGCAACCAAGGGAACCCGCCGGACAACCGGCACAACAGAGGAGAATTGAAATGAACAGACTGATCGCAACACCCATCACCCGGCGCGGCGTGCTTGGCGCCGGCTTCGCCGCCGCCGGCGTGCTCGCCATGCCCGCGGTGCTGCGGGCGCAGGACAAGTCGCTGAAGGTCGGCGTCTATGGCGGCTACTTCAAGAAATCGTTCGACGAGCATGTCTTCCCGGAATTCACCAAGGCAACCGGCATCGCGGTGGAATCGGTCGCCGAACCGACCGGCGAGGCCTGGCTGGTGCAGCTCGAACAGGCGGCCAAGGCCGGGCAGGCGCCGGCCGACCTTTCGATGATGTCGCAGACCTCGACGCTGAAGGGCCAGTCGACCGAATTGTGGACGCCGCTCGACACCTCGAAGGTCAAGCATTACGACCAGCTGCTGCCCCGCTTCATCAACAAATATCCGGACGGCCGCGTCGCCGGCATCGGTGCCGTCGCCTGGTGGATCACGCTGGTCACCAACACCGACGTCTACAAGGACGCGCCGACGTCGTGGGCGGCACTCTGGGACAAGGCCAACGAGGACAAACTCGGCCTGCTGGCGCTCGCCTCCAACTCGTTCCTGCTCGAAGTGACGGCCAAGACCTTCATGGGCGGCACCAACGCGCTCGACACCGAGGACGGGCTGAACAAGGCGTTCGAGAAACTGGCCGAGGTCAAGCCGAACGTGCGCCTCTGGTATCGCGACGAGGCGCAGTTCGAGCAAGCGCTGAAGTCGGGCGAGATCCCGATGGGCCAGTACTACCACGACGTCACCGGGCTTGCGGCCGCCGACGGCTTCCATGTCCGTTCGACCTTCCCGAAGGAAGGCGGCATCCAGGATTCCGGCAACTGGGTGCTGTCGCGCGCCTCGACCAAGGTCGAGGAGGCGCACGCCTTCATCGACTTCATGAGCCAGCCTTCGATGCAGGGCGTCATGTCGCGCAAGGTCGGCACCACGCCGACGCTGAAGAAGGAGGTGCTCGACCTCAAGCCGGAAGAGTTCGCCGCTGTGTCGTCGGACATCGAGCCGATCATCCCGCGCTACGACCTCTATACGTCGAAGGCCGACTGGATCAACCAGAAGTGGACCGAGTTGATCGTCGGCTGAGCACTGGCATGAAACCGGCCGCCGGACATCTGCCCGGCGGCCCTTGCGGTGCAATATCCTGAGAGAGGGGTGAGCATGTCCGGATTGAACATCAACGCCATCACCAAGAAATTCGGCAATTTCGCCGCCGTCGACAATGTGCAGCTCAACGTGCCGCATGGCACTTTCGTGTGCCTGCTCGGCCCGTCGGGCTGCGGCAAGACCACGCTGCTGCGCATGATCGCCGGGCTGGAGGAACCGACCAGCGGCGCCATCGTGCTCGACGGCGAGGACATCACGCCGCTGCCGACGCACAAGCGCAATCTCGGCATGGTGTTCCAGTCGCTGGCGCTGTTTCCGCATCTGTCGGTCGGCGACAACATCTCTTATGCGCTGCGCATCCGTGGCGCCTCCAGGGAAGAGCAGAAGAAGCGGGTCGACGAGTTGCTGACGCTGATCCATCTGGCGGGCTTCGCAGACCGGCCCGTTGCCAAGCTTTCGGGCGGCCAGCGCCAGCGCGTGGCGATTGCCCGCGCGCTCGCCCTGTCGCCGAAACTGTTCCTGCTCGACGAGCCGCTGTCGGCGCTAGACGCCAAATTACGCGAGGCGATGCAGGTGGAACTGCGCCAGCTGCAGCAGCGGCTCGGTATCACCACCATCGTCGTCACCCACGACCAGCGCGAGGCGATGACCATGGCCGATCTGGTCGTCGTCATGGGCCACGGCAAGATATTGCAGGCGGCGCCGCCAATCGAGATCTACCGCAAGCCGGCCGACGCCTTCGTCGCCGACTTCATCGGCATCACCAACCTGTTGCCGGTCGAGGTCGACAGCGCCGGGCGCACCACCATCCTCGGCACCGCCATTCCGGGCCTCGCCATGCCGGCGGGGTTGCGCAAAGCTTCTGTGTCGATCCGTCCCGAGGACGTGCATCTTGGCGACCCTGGCGGTGCCGGCCTCACCGGCGAGGTGAGCTTCGTGCGCGACCTCGGCGGCACAATCGAGACCTTCATCGAGGTGGGCGGAACCAGCATCGTCGCGGTGACGACGCCGCGCGAGCGGCACGACGCGCCGGTTGGCGCCAAGGTCGGCGTCGTGCTGCCGCCGGAAAGCTGCGTGGTGCTCGGCTCATGAGACGCGAAGCTCCCAAGTCGGTAGCCGACTACACGCCGCTCTTCTTTCCGGGCCTGATGCTCATCATCTTCTTTGTCGTGCCATTCTCGACGATGATCGCGGTGAGCTTCTTCAAGCGCAATCCGTCCGGCTTCTACACACCGGATTTCGTCATCGACAATTACGCGCGCTTCCTGTCGGTCTTCTTCGGCGGCGTGCTCGGCTTTTCGCTGATGCTGGCGGTGCTGGTCGCCGTCTGCTGCGTGGCGATTGGCTTCCCTTTCACCTACCTCCTAACCAGGCGGCCGCGCCGCGTGCAGACGCTGTGGCTGGTCGGCCTGCTGTCGGTGCTGTCGCTGTCGGAAGTCATCATCGGCTTTGCCTGGTCGACGCTGTTCTCGCACACGGCGGGCATCACCAACCTGTTCGTGGCGATCGGGCTGATGGACAAGCCGGTGGCGCTGCTGCCGACTTTCGGCGCGGTGCTGACCGGCATGGTCTACCAGGCGCTGCCCTACACGATCCTGGTGCTCTATCCAGCGCTCGTCCGGCTCGACCCGACCCTGCTGGAGGCGGCGCGCACGCTCGGCGCCTCGCCGGTCAAGGCCTTCTTCAACGTCGTCGCGCCGGCGCTCCGCAACACCATCGTGGCGACGCTGATCATGGTCTTCGTCTTCGCGCTCGGCTCCTATCTGTTGCCGCAGATCCTCGGGCGGCCGCAACACTGGACGCTTTCGGTGCTGATCACCGACCAGGCGATCTACCAGTCCAACATGCCCTTCGCGGCGGCGATGGCGGTGTTCCTGGTACTGATCTCGCTGGCGCTTGTCGGCATGACACTGCTCGTCGGACGCAGGGAGAACGCGCTATGACCGCAACCTGGCTTCGCCGTCTCTACTTCACCGTCATCGCGCTGTTCCTGGCGGCGCCCCTCATCGTCGTTGCCGGTGTCTCGGTCAATTCGCGCCAGGAGCTGACCTTCCCGCCGGTCGGCTTCTCGGCTGCCTGGTACGCGCAGATCTTCACCGATCCGGAATGGCGGCTGGCGCTGATCCATTCGGTGACGCTCGCCGTCTGCTCGGCGGCGATCGCGGTGGCCATCGCGCTGCCGCTTGCCTGGTTCCTGTGGCGGCGCATCGCGCCATGGGCGAACATCTTCCAGGTGTTGGGGCTGGCGCCCTTCATCCTGCCGCCGGTCATCACGGCGCTCGGCTTCTTGAGCTTCTGGGCGACGGTCGGGCTTTTCGGCCAGTTCTTCACCGCCATCATCAGCCACGCGATCTTCTTCGTGACGCTGCCGCTGGTGACGCTGTCACTGGGCTTCGCCTCGATCGACCGCTCGCTGGTCGAGGCGGCGGCGACGATGGGCGCCGACGACCGCAAGGTGCTGAAGACGGTGGTGCTGCCGCTGATCCTGCCCTATCTCGTCTCCGGCTACGCCTTCGCCTTCGTGCTGTCGCTCAACGAGTATATCGTTGCCTACATGACGATCGGCTTCACCACCGAGACATTGCCGATCAAGATCTTCAACGCGCTGCGCTACGGCTACACGCCGACGATGGCCGCGGTGTCCGTGTTCTTCGTCGCGGTGGCGTCGCTGGTGTTCGGCTCGATCGCCAGGTTCGGCGACATCCGCAGGCTGCTCGGCGCCATGTCTTCCGACGGCAACTGAATACCCGTGAAACGCAACGGCCATCGATCCCGGTGGCCGTTCCTCAATGCCCGTAGGACAGCGCCGGCGTGATGCGGTCGCGCCGCAGCCAGCGCGCCAGCAGAAGTGCGGCCACCACCGCCAGTCCAGACGACAGGCCGATCCAGATGCCGACGCCGTTGAAGCCGAAATCGAAGGCGAGCAGCACGCCAAGCGGCAGGCCGACGCCCCAATATCCGATCGCGGCATAGATCATCGGCACCTTGGTGTCGTGCAGGCCGCGCAGCATGCCGGCCGTCACCGCCTGCGCGCCGTCGAAGATCTGGAATAGCGCGGCGAAGACCAGGAAGGAGACGGCAAGCGCGATCACCCTGGCATTGGCCGGATCGGTCAGATCGATGAAGGCGCTGATCAGGAGGTGCGGCCACAGGATCATCACCAGCCCCATCAGCGCCATGAAGGAAACGCCGATGACAAAGGCCGTCCAGCCGGCGCGGGAAACGCCTTCCGGATTGCCGGCGCCATGAGCCAGGCCGACGCGCACCGTGACGGCCTGGTTGAGGCCGAGCGGCACCATGAAGGAGATCGAGGCGATCTGGATCGCGATGGCGTGCGCGGCCAGTGAGTCCGCATCGATCAGACCCATCAGCAGGGCCGCGGCGTTGAAGATCGTCACCTCGAAAGCGAGGATGCCGGCGATCGGCAGGCCGAGCCTGAGCAGACCCTTGAAGCGCGGCCAGTCGGAGCGCCAGAAGCGGCCGAACAGGTGGTAGCGGCGGAATTTCTGCTCGAGCATCACCACCGCCGCCAAACCGGCGAACATCAGCGTGCTGGACAGCGACGTGGCGAGGCCAGAGCCGGAAATGCCCATCGCCGCGACGCCGAGATTGCCGAACATGAACACCCAGTTGAAGAAGGCGTTGCAGGCGACGGCGACGAAGACGATGACCAGCGCCCAGCCCGGCCGCTCCAGCGCCGAGATGAAGGAACGCAGCACGATATAGCCGTAGAAGGGCAGCACCGCCCATTCCAGCCAGCGCAGATAGATGCCGGCCTGATGCGCCAGCCTGGGCTCCTGGCCCATGGCCAGAAGCACGCTCTCGCCGTGCCAGAGGAAGACCCAGATCGGGATCGAGATCAGGATCGCCAGCCACAGGCCCTGGCGCACGGTGCGGCGCAGGTCGCGCACCGAATGGCGGCGGCGACCGAGCTCGGTCGCCATCATCGGCGAGGTCGCCAGCATCAGGCCGAGACCGAAGATCAGCGGCATGAAATAGAGGTTGGCGCCGAGCGCGCCGGCTGCCAGCGTGTCCGGCCCCAGCCGGCCCATCATCATGACGTCGGTCGCGGTCATGGCGGTTTGGCCGAGATTGGTCAGCACCATCGGCCAGGCAAGCGCCAGCGTCGCCCTGATTTCCTGACGCCAAAGATTTTCCGGCGCGCGAGCGCCGGCTTCGATCGCAGACATTTTCCGCTCTTCAGACCACGGCGCGTCGGGACAGAGCCCGGAAGCCGCACACAAACGGCGCAATATGGCGCCGTTTGCGTCGTCTATTGAACGAAATGCGACATGAAGGCAAGGGAGGACGGGCGGCGAACCATTGAGCCAGCGGCGCCGGCGCCTCGTTCACTTGCCGCACGGAGCCTGCTACGGGTTTCCGGGACGGGAGGAATGGATGACGTTCAGACAAAGGAAAAATACCGCCGCGATCCCGCGCACCGTGCCCTCCTTCGAGCATATCGTCACCGAAGCGAGCGACAGTTTCCTATGGCGTCTGGACGACTATCCGTGGGAACGCAATGTCTGGAACTTCCATCCGGAATACGAAATCCATTTGCTCAGGAAATCGTCGGGCGTGGCGCTGGTGGGCGATCATATCGGCGAGTTCGGGCCGGGTTACCTGGCGATCGTCGGCGGTGGCCTGCCGCATGACTGGGTGACCGCCGTGCAGCCCGGCGAGCTGATCGAAGGGCGCGATATCGTGCTGCAGTTCGATCCGCAGCGGCTGCGCGGCTCGGCGGGCCTGCTGCCGGAGCTGCGCGAGTTGGAGCCGTTCCTGGAGCGGTCGCTGCGCGGCATGGTCTTCCACGGACAGACGGCAATCGACGGCGCCGCGCTGCTGGAACGGATGGGCACGGTGCACGGGCTGCCACGGCTCTGCCTGTTCCTCGAGCTGGTCGACCTCTTGGCCAGCACCGATGAATACGAGCTGTTGTCGTCGCCCGATTTCTCGCCGCTGCTCGACGCCCAATCGCTCGACATCATCCAGCGCACGCTGACCTATCTGTTCCAGCACTTCGCCGAGGACCTGAAGCTGCCGGATGTGGCGGAGCTGGCCGGGATGAGCGAAAGCACATTCTCGCGCTTCTTCCAGAAGAACACAGGCAACAGCTTCAGCGACCACCTGGCCAAGCTCAGGCTCTGGCAAGCCTGCAAGCTGCTTTCCGACACCGAGATCCCGATCACCGATATCTGCTTCCAGGTCGGCTACATGAACATCTCCAACTTTAACCGCGCCTTCCTGCGCAAGCACAAGATGACGCCGTCATCCTACCGCAAGCTGTCGCGGCATCGGCTGGCGATGCGGGCCTGATCCGGTCGAGAACCGACTCCCAAAACAGCACTGATACTCGTGTGCCAAGTCTGTCCCGCCTTGGTGGTTTTTTGCGCCGCACAATGCATAAAAGTACAGGTTTGCTGCAACGGGGCTTCTAGCGTGCCCCTTTGCAACTCCTCATTTTGGCGACGGGTGGCAAGTTGCTCGGGCGACGGTGAGGGTCGCTTAGCCCGAGGACAGCCGCTTCCCGCGACGATTCCTGGAGGAGAAAAACCAATGAAATCAACTCGGCTCGCTGCCAGCCTGGGCGCAGCTTTCGTGCTTACCGCATCCGCTTCAACGATGGCGCTGGCACAGGCGCCGGTCTGCTCGGCGCCGGTCAAGGTGCTGGCGCAGCCGCGCGACGGACTGACGCTGCTGGAGGACTCCAAGGACGAGTTCAAGAAGCTCTCCGGCGCCGGCTTCCAGATCGACTACCTCAACGAGAACGACCGCCGGGCAAAGTCGCGCGCCGATGCGTCCACCGTCGGCAACTACAACGTCTACTATGTCGACGAAGCCAATGTCGCGCTGTTCGCGTCGTCCGGCTGGATCGCGCCGCTCGCCGATTATTATCCGGCCGAATACGACTTCGCCGACTTCGATCCGGGCCGGCAGAAGGTCGCCACCTATGACGGCAAGGTCTGGTTCGCGCCGCTGACCGGCGGCGGCGACCTGATGGTCTATCGCAAGGACATTCTGGAGGCCGCCGGCATCCAGCCGCCGAAGACACTGGACGATCTGCTCGCCGACGTGCCGAAGCTGACCAATGCCGACAAAGGCATGTACGGCATCGCGCTGCGCGGCGCGCGCGGCTCGGGCGCCAATGTCTGGCGCTGGATGCCCTACTTCAAGGCCTATGGCGGCAAGTGGTTCGACGGCGACAAGCCGGCTTTCAATTCGGACGCCGCGGTCAAGGCGACCGAGACCTACCTCAAGCTGTTCAAGGATTCGGCGCCCGGCACGCAGACCGGCAGCTGGGATGAATCGACCGGCGCCTTCCTCTCCGGCCAGGTCGCTATCCTCGTCGAATCGACGCCGCTGTCGGGCATGGCGGTCGATCCGAAAACCTCGCAGGTGGTCGGCAAGGTCGGCTTCCTGCCGCCGCCCGCGCCACTGCCTGGCGGCGGCTACGGCCATGGCCTCGCCATCGCGACGAAGGCCAATCCGGACGACGCCTCGAAGAAGTGCGCCGGCTTGTTCGTCGCCTGGGCGACATCGAAGGAGAACGAGAAGCGCCGGCTCGACGCGCACCAGTTCGGCGAGCTCAACCGCACCAGCATCCTGTCCAGCAAGGAATTCGCCGACATCTACGGCGCCGATCTCGGCCAGGCGCTGGCCGAAACCGGCAAGGTGACGGCGGTGAACTTCTGGCAGGATCCGCGCTGGCCGGATCTCGGCGACCGCTGGGGCATCATCCTCGAAGAGCTGGTCACCGGCACGCGAACCGACATCAAGGGCAGCCTCAACGAGCTCGAGGCCTACGCCAACGAGCTGGTGAAGAAGAAGTAGTCCTCCCGTCCGCGGCGCGCGGTCCACGGCATTCGCCGAAATGCCGGACCTGCGCGCCGCGGGTTCTTCAGACCCGCCAACACCCGAAAGGCCCGCGAGGATAGGCCATGCGCCGACGCTCTTCCCTGCCCGTCACATTTCTTGTCCCGACGCTCGCCATCCTGCTGGTGCTGTCGATGGTGCCGACGCTCTACGCCATCGTCATCGCCCTGCAGAACCGCGAGCTGAGTTCGCCGGGCTATTCCTGGGTGTGGTTCTCGAATTTCGCCGAGCTTTTCCTCGACCGCCGCTTCCTCAACGCCGTCTGGGTCTCGGTCAAATGGGAGATCGTCACCGTCGTGGCGACCATGGTGGTTGCGATCGGGCTCGGCGTGCTGATGTTCGAAGTGGCGTCGCCGCGGCTGCGCAACATCTATTGCCTGCTGTTCATCATCCCGGTGCTTTTGCCGCGTGTCTCGGCGGCCTTCGTGTGGAAGTTCGCCTACCATCCGCTCTATGGCATCGCCACCTATCCCTACCGGCTGGTCACCGGCGGACTGATCTTCGATCCGCTCTCCAAGGCCTCGACCGCGCTGTTCGCAGTCGCCTCGGTCGATGTCTGGCAATGGGGGCTGTTCTTCGCCGTCATCATACTGAAGTTGCTTGAAACCTTGCCGCCGCAGCCGATCGAGGCGGCGCGGCTCGACCATGCCAAGCGCTGGCAGATCCACACCTATGTGACGCTGCCGATGCTCAAGGCGCCGCTGATCAGCCTGATGTTCGTCAAGATGATCGAGTCGCTGCGCTCCTTCGACCTGATCTATGTGATGACGCGCGGCGGGCCGGGCGTCGCGACCGAGACGCTCGATATGTATGCCTTCTCGCAAGGCTTCATCGAGTCCGGCAAAGTCTCCTACGCCTCGGCGATGGCCGTGCTGATGATGATCGCCACGGTCATCACCTTCACGCTGCTGTGGAAGCGGGTGCAGGCATGAAGCAATATCGGATAAGACCGGGCCGCCTGATCGCCAAGGCCATCCTGGCGCTGGCCGGATTCCTCGCCGTGTTTCCGCTCGTCTGGACGGCGCTCAATGCGCTGAAGAACAATGTCGACATCATCACGCGGGTGCCGCGCCTGGTGTTCACGCCGACGCTTGCCAACATCGCCTACATTCTCGGCCGCGACAGCGTCTTGACCGGGCTCTACAACTCGGTCGTGGCCTGCGGTGCGGCGGTGCTGATCGGCATCGTGCTCGCCCTGCCGGCGGCCTATGCGGTGGCGCGCTATCCCAACCGCTTCGCCGGCGACATCCAGTTCTTCGTCTTGTCGCTGCGCTTCCTGCCGCCGGTGGCGGTGGCGATTCCGCTGATGGTGATCTGGCTGCAGGTCGGGTTCTACGACACGCTGCCGGCATTGATCGTCACCTATTCGCAGCTCACCATCTCGGTGATCATGTGGCTCGCCATTCCGGCCTTCCAAAGCGTGCCGAAGGAGATCGAAGAAGCGGCCTTCGTCGACGGCTACGGCGCCTATTCGGTGTTCTGGCGCATCGCGCTGCCGGTCGCCGCGCGCTCGCTCGCCGGCGCCATCGCGTTCAGCTTCGTGCTGGTCTGGAACGAGTTCCTGATCGCGCTGATGCTGTCCAGCTCCAACGCCAAGACGCTGCCGATCGTCGCTTCGGAACTGTCGCAGCAAGGCATGAACGTGCCGTGGGGCATCCTCAACGCCTCGGTCGTGTTGCTGTCGCTGCCGCCGCTGCTGTTCCTCGGCGTGCTCAGCGGCTTCCTGAATTCCGTTTTCCGGCAAAAGAAGACTTGATGCGAGGATTACCCGATGCAGGCACTGGTACTTGAGAAAAAGGGCGAACTGTCGCTGCGCGAGATCGCGCTGCCGCTCGACGTCGGACCGGACGACGTCAGGATCGCCATTCACACCGTCGGCGTCTGCGGCAGCGACGTGCATTACTACACGCACGGCGCCATCGGCAGCTACATCGTGCGCCAGCCCATGGTGCTCGGCCATGAGGCGTCAGGCACGATCGTCGAGGTCGGCGCCAACGTCGCGAGCCTGAAGGTCGGCGACCGCGTCTGCATGGAGCCCGGCGTGCCGAACCTGTCGTCGCGCGCGACGAAGCTCGGCATCTACAATGTCGATCCGGACGTGCGTTTCTGGGCGACGCCGCCGGTGCATGGCGTGCTTGCGCCTTTCGCAGTGCATCCGGCGGCCTTCACCTACAGGCTGCCGGACAATGTCTCCTTCGCCGAAGGCGCCATGGTCGAGCCCTTCGCCATCGGCATGCAGGCAGCGGCGCGGGCGCGCATCGTGCCCGGCGATGTCGCCGTTGTCGTCGGCTGCGGTCCGATCGGCATCATGATCGCGCTTGCCGCATTGGCCGGCGGTTGCTCGAAGGTGCTGATCTCCGATTTCTCGGCGCCCAAGCTGAAGATCGCCGCGCAGTATCAAGGCATCATGCCGGTCAATATCGGCGAGCAGTCGCTGGTCGACGCCGTCGCGGCCGCGACCGGCGGTTGGGGCGCCGACATCGTATTCGAAGCCAGCGGCAACCCGAAGGCCTTCGCCAATTTGTTCGACATCGTGCGGCCAGGCGGCGCGGTGGTGCTGGTCGGACTGCCGGTGGAACCGGTCAGCCTCGACGTGCCGGCGGCGATCTCGAAGGAGGCGCGCATCGAGACGGTGTTCCGCTACGCCAACATCTTCGACCGCGCCCTGCAGTTGATCGCTTCCGGCAAGGTCGACCTCAAGCCGCTGATCACCGGCACCTATGATTTCTTAGACAGCATCAAGGCGTTCGAGCGGGCGGCGGCAGGCAAACCGCAGGACGTCAAGCTGCAGATCCTGCTTACCGGCGAGAAGGGCTGATCATGTCCGCAATCGTCTGCTCCCATGTCGACAAGGCCTATGGCGCAACCACCGTCATCCGCGACCTCAACCTCAGCATTGAGGAGCATGAATTCGTCGTGTTCCTGGGGCCGTCCGGCTGCGGCAAGTCCACGCTGCTCAGGATGCTCGCCGGGCTGGAGGACATCACTGGCGGCGAGGTGTCGATCGGCGGCAAGGTGGTCAACGACCTCGAGCCCGGCGACCGCGGCATCGCCATGGTGTTCCAGAACTACGCGCTCTATCCGCACATGACGATCTTCGACAACATCGCCTTCGGGCTCAGGCGACAGAAAGTGGCGGCGGCCGAGATCAGGAAACGGGTCGAGGCGGTTGCCAGCACGCTTGGGCTGGAACCCTATCTCGGCCGCAAGCCGACCGAGCTCTCCGGCGGCCAGCAGCAGCGCGTGGCAATCGCACGCGCGATGATCAAGACGCCCAAGGTGTTCCTGTTCGACGAGCCCCTGTCCAACCTCGATGCCAAGCTGCGCAATCACATGCGCATCGAGATCGCAAGGCTGCACCAGTCGTTGAAGACGACGACGGTCTACGTCACCCACGACCAGCTCGAGGCGATGACGCTGGCCGACCGCATCGTGCTGCTCAAGGACGGCGTCATCGAGCAGGTCGGCTCGCCAGCCGAGATCTATCGCCGGCCGGACAATCTGTTCGTGGCCGGCTTCATCGGCACGCCGAACATGAATTTCGTCGAGGTGGCGATCGGCCGGGCCGGAAATGGCTGGACGCTGACCGGCGCCGGAACGGTACTTTCAATAGACGGCTCGGGTTTCCATCTCCAGCACGGTGATCGCGCCATGCTCGGCATCCGGCCTCCCGACCTGAAGACGGCCGGCGCCGATGGCCGGAGCCTCTTGCAGGGCACCGCCGATCTCATCGAATTCCATGGTAACGACGCGCTGGTGACGTTCGGCTCTGGCGGCAGGGAGATCAGCGCGCTGGTGCCGGCCCGCGAATGCCCGGCCTTGCGCACGCCGGTCCGCTACACATTCGACGAGGAAAGCATCCACCTCTTCGACGCGACTTCGGGCGCATCGCTACGCAAGCCGGAACGAAACGGCAGCCTGCTCAGCTGATCGCGTCGAGCGCCTGCCGCTGCCGGTGCATCTCCAGGAAGATGCGGTAGTCGCGGTCGAATCGGGCGCCGGCCGCCGGATTGGCGGCGCGCTTCCTGCCGCCCTGCTGCATGGCGACGCAGGCCGCGTTGAGATCCGGGTAGAGCCCGGCGGCGGTGGCAGCCACCATGCCGGTGCCGAGCAAGACCGCCTCGTCGGCCAGCGGCTCGATGACCGTGCAGCCGGTCGCGTCGGCGTAGAGCTCCATCAGCAGCGGGTTCTTGGTGTGGCCACCGGTAACGTGCAGAGTGTCGATCAGGTAGCCGTTCTCGTTCAGCGCCTCCAGCACGTGACGCACGCCGAGCGCGATGCCGACGGCGGTGCGCCAGTAGAGCTTGCACAGGCTGTCGAAGGAAGAGTCGAGCGTCAGCCCGCTGACGACACCGACGGCGTGCGGGTCGGCCAGCGGCGAGCGGTTGCCATGGAAATCCGGCAGCACGTGCAGTCTCGCCGCCAATGCCTCGCCCTCGGCGGCGCGCAGTTCGGCGACTCGGCTGGCGATCTTCGCATGCATCGCTGTATTCGGCTCGCCACCGGCGCCATGCCAGCGGATGATGTGGTCGAGCAACGCGCCGGTCGCCGACTGGCCGCCTTCCGACAGCCAGAGCGTCGGCAGCGCCGCGCCATAATATGGCCCCCACACGCCGGCGAAGGGCTGCGGGTCGGGCGACATCGCCATGACGCAGGAAGAGGTGCCGGCGATCAGCGCCAGATGCCGGCTGATGTTCTTTTCGTCGCCGGCAAAGCCACCGAGGACGCCGAGCGCGCCGGCATAGGCGTCGATGACGCCGGCGCCGACCCGGCATTTTTCGGTCAGGCCCAGCTCTGCCGCCGCTTGCGCCGTCAACGGGCCGATATCGGCGCCAACCGGACTGGCCTTTTCCGGCAAATTGCCGTGCTCGAACAGGTCGCCGAGGCCAACGGCCTCGAAGAAGTCGCGCCGCCAGCTTGTCTTCTCATGCGCCAGATAGGTCCACTTGGCGGTCAGCGTGCATTGCGAGCGAGCCAGCGAGCCGGTCGCCTTCCAGGTCAGGAAATCAGTGAGGTCGAACAGATAGCCGGCTTCGTTCCATGTTCCGGGCAAATGGCGCTTCAGCCACATGAGCTTGGGCGTCGCCATTTCCGGCGACATGACGCCGCCGATATAATCGAGGACGGCGTGGCCGCTCGCCGTGCATTCGTCGGCTTCGGCGATGGCGCGATGGTCGAGCCAGACGATGGTGTCCCAGCGCTTTTCGCCGGTGACCGAAACACTGAGTTGTTCGCTATCCCTGCCTCGCACCACGAGCGAGCAGGTGGCGTCGAAGGAAATGCCGACGACATCATCGGCCGCGACCCCGGCCTTGGCGACGGCGGCGCGCACGGCCTTGCAGACGGCCGACCAGATATCGCGCGAATCATGCTCGGCGTGATCGGCCTTGGGCTGATGCATGGCGATCGGATGATCGGCGCGCCCGAGCAGGGTGCCACGGGAGTCGAGAATGCCCGCGCGGGCGCTCCCGGTGCCGACATCGACCGCGCAAACGAAACTGTTGGTCAAGATGCTTTTACTCTCGCTCCCAGGCCTGCAATCAGATCGGGCAATTGCAGCATGTCAGCGAATATAAAGTCCGGTTCACTCGACGCAAGCCGCGCTTTCAAGGCGGGGTTGTCGGCATGCGAGCCGCCGGTGAAGGCAAAGACCCGCATCCCCGCCGCGCGGGCCGCGGCGACGCCGGCCGGACTGTCCTCGATGACCAGGCATTTGCGCGGTTTTGCCCGCATGCTGGCGGCGGCATGGAGGAAAAGGTCCGGCGCCGGCTTGCCGCGCTTGACCATGGCGGCGCTGAACAAATGCGGCTCCATCAGCCCGAGCAGCCCGGTGACCTCGAGCGCGTAGCGGATGCGCTCCAGCGTGCCGGAGGACGCGACACAAAAAGGCAGGCCAAGTTTCGGTAGCACCTCCTTGATGCCGGGGATCGGCTTCAATTCCTCACGGAACTTGCGCATCAGGTCGACGCGCATCGTGGTGAGGTGCTGGTCGCTGATCTCGAGCCCAAACTCGCTGCCGAGGATCTCGCGCACGCTCTTCATGCTCTTGCCGAGGAAGTGCTCGTAGGCGGCATCCTCCGAGACCATGCCGCCGGCGAGCGCGATCATGCCGAGCAGTGCCGAGACCGACAGCGCCTCGCTGTCGACCAGCACGCCGTCACAGTCGAAGATGACCAGTTCAGGCGTCATCCTGGCTGCTTCCGGCGGCTTCAGAGCTGGCCGGCGAGATAGCGCGTCAGCGTCTCGCGCGCGCCGTTTGCCCACAAGACGTCGAGCGCATGGGCAAAGGCCTCGGCGAAGGCGGCGGAACGGCCGACATCGCCATAGATGTCCTCCATGGCAAGCCAGGCGCCGGGGGCGTCTTTCGCCGCCCTGGCGGTCGCCCGCAGGCGGTCCCAGCTCGGATCGTTCGGTTCGATGACGGCGCCGCTGTCGGTGGTGCCGAAGCAGTAGCGGCACCACAGCGCGGACTCCAGCGCGAGGCCGGCGACGCCCTTGCCCGCCGTCAGCCGGTCGGCGATGGTCGGAATGATGAATTTCGGCTGCCGGTTGGAGCCGTCGAGGCAGAGCCGGCGGATGGTGTCGCCGATCTTTGGATTGGAGAAGCGGCGCTCGATGAGCTGGTAGTAATCCTCCAGCACCGTATCCGGCACCGGCGGCACGGTCGGGATGATCTCGTCGCGTTCCAGCTTGGCGAGGAAACCGCGAACCAGGGGCTCCTGCATCGCCTCATGCACGAAATGGATGTCCATCAGCCCGGCCGGATAGGCGATCGTGGCATGGCCGCCATTGAGGATGCGGATCTTCATCAATTCGTAGGGCGCGACGTCCTTGACGAACTGCACGCCGACCTTTTCCAGCGGCGGCCGTCCGGCGGTGAAATGATCCTCCAGCACCCATTGCCGGAACGGCTCGCAGAACACCGGCCAGTTGTCCTCCAGCCCGAAATCGCTGGCGAGGATGCCGCGCTCGCGGTCGGTGGTGGCCGGCGTGATGCGGTCGACCATGCCATTTGGAAAGGCGACGTTGTCCTTCACCCAGGTGGCGAGAGCCTCGTCGATCAGCCGCGCCAGGCCGATGACGCCGTCGGAGGTGACGTGGCCGTTATGGGGGATGTTGTCGCAGGACATGACGGTGAACGGCACGATGCCGTCGGCGCGACGGCGCACCAGCCCGGCAAGGATGAGGCCGAACACGGTCTTCGGCGTGGCACCTGCTTGCGCGTCGGCGACGATGTCGGGGTGGGTCGGATTGAACTCGCCGGAAGCCGGATCGATGAAATAGCCGCCTTCGGTGATGGTCAGCGAGACGATCCGGATCGCCGGGTCGGCGAGCTGTTCGATGATCGCGGCGGCTTCGCCCGGCATCAGGAAATCGATCATGCCGCCGGTGACGCGGGCGCTCATATGGCCGGAGTCCTGCTCGACCACCGTGGTTAGCCAGTCCTGCTCCTCGAGCTTGGCGCGGCCGATCTTCTCGCCCGCGAAGACGCCGGCGCCGATCAGCGCCCAATCATGGCCAAGGCCCGCGTTGAACAGGTCGTCGAGATAGACGGCCTGGTGCGAGCGATGAAAGTTGCCGACGCCGAAATGTACGATGCCGGCCTTAAGCCCGGCGCGGTCATAGTTCGGACCGGAGACGTTCGGGGGAGCTTGGCAAGGTTTGAGGAAGAGAGTTTAACGGTCATCTGCTTTACCCTTTGGCCGATACATGGCCTGACAATTCCCCCGATCCCTCGAGAGAAGGAGCGGCGGTGAGGGGCGGCATCTGCCTGCCAGCATTCTGCTGCCCCTCGCCTGCCCCGGCGGCGGCCTCTCCCCGGAGGCAGGGAGAGGCGCCTTCCCCCTCAACTCATCCCCGTCAACTCATCCATTGGCCGCCATCGACATTGTAGGTCTGGGCGACGATGTATTCGGCCTCTTCGCTGGCCAGGAACACGGCCATGCCGGCGAGGTCTTCCGGCCTGCCCATGCGCCCATATGGCACGCCCTCACCAACCAGCCGCTTCTTCTCGCCCTTCGGCCGGTTCTCGTATCTGGCGAACAGCGCATCGACCTGGTCCCACATGTCGCTGTCGACGACGCCGGGAGCGATGCCGTTGACGTTGATGCGGTGCTTGATCAGGTCGAGCCCGGCCGACTGGGTGAGCGAGATGACGGCGGCCTTGGTGGCGCAGTAGACCGCGACCAGCGGCTCGCCACGGCGGCCGGCCTGGCTTGCCATGTTGATGATCCGGCCGCCCTTGCCCCCGGCGATCATCGAACGGGCAGCCGCCTGCAGCATGAACAGCGTGCCGGCGACGTTGACCGAAAACAGCTTGTCGTAGCTCGCCCTGGTTATCTCGACGATCGGCGCGAGGTCGAAGATGGCGGCGTTGTTGATCAATATGTCGAGGCCGCCGGTCCTGGTCTCCACCGCTTTCACCGCCGCCTCGATGGAGGCCTGATCGGTGACGTCGAGCTTGACGGCGTAGGCCTTGTCGCCGATAGCGGCCGCCGTCCTTTCGGCGGCCGCCAGATCGATGTCGGCAACCGCCACTGTCGCACCCTCGCGCGCGTAGGCTTCGGCGAACGCCTTGCCGATGCCGCGCGCCGACCCGGTGATCAGCGCCGATTTGCCTTTGAGCCTCACCGGGCCATCGCCTTGCCGTCGGGCCCGAAGCGATGCAGCTTGGTCTGGTCCGGCGTCAGATAGATGGTGTCGCCATGATGGACGCCGAGCTCGCCGTCGGCGCGCACCGTCAAGGTGCCGACGCCGTCGGCCTGGACATGCAGGAAGGTGTCGGAGCCGAGATGCTCGGCGACGCCGACGGTCGCCTTCCAGTCGCCCGCCGTGGTCGAGATGTTCATGTGCTCGGGCCGGATGCCGATGGTCTTGGCGCTGTATTTCGCCGCCGGCGCGCCTTCGATCAGGTTCATCTTCGGCGAACCGATGAAGCCGGCGACGAACAGGTTCTTCGGCGTCTTGTAGAGCTCCATCGGCGAGCCGACCTGCTCGACATTGCCGGCGTTGAGCACGACGATCTTGTCGGCCATGGTCATGGCCTCGACCTGGTCGTGGGTGACGTAGATCATCGTCGTCTTGAGCTGATGATGCAGTTCGCTGATCTCCAGGCGCATGGTGCCGCGAAGTGCGGCGTCGAGGTTGGACAGCGGCTCGTCGAACAGGAACGCCGAAGGCTGGCGCACGATGGCGCGGCCAATGGCGACGCGCTGGCGCTGGCCGCCGGAGAGCTGGCCCGGACGACGCTCGAGGTAGTTGGTGAGGTTGAGCACCCGCGCGGCGTCCTTGACCTTCCTGTCGATGGTCGCCTGGTCCTCGCCCGCCATCTTCAGCGGGAAGGCGATGTTCTTGGCGACCGTCATGTGCGGATAGAGCGCATAGGACTGGAACACCATGGCCAGCTTGCGCTTGGCCGGCGCCTCGCCGGTGACGTCGCGGCCGTCGATGTTTATGGTGCCGCCGCTGGTGTCCTCCAGCCCGGCGATCAGCCTGAGCAGCGTGGACTTGCCGCAGCCCGACGGACCGACGAACACGACGAACTCGCCATCCTCGATGACCAGGTCGATGTTCGGAATGATCGTCGTCGACCCAAAGGATTTGGAGACGTTCTTGAGCGTGATGTTTCCCATGGTTTCCTCCCCGAGGGATTATTGTCCGTCGTCCGCCGCTTGCGGCGCCCTACTACTTCACCGCGCCGAATGTCAGGCCGCGCACCAGCTGCTTCTGGCTGAACCAGCCCATGATCAGGATCGGCGCGATCGCCAGCGTCGAGGCCGCCGACAGTTTGGCCCAGAACAGGCCTTGCGGGCTGGAGAAGGAGCTGATGAAGGCGGTCAGCGGCGCGGCCTCGGTGGTGGTCAGCCGGATCGTCCAGAAGGCTTCGTTCCAGGCCAGGATGATGTTCAAGAGCATGGTCGAGGCAATGCCCGGCACCGCCATCGGGGTGAGCACATAGACGATCTCGTTCCATAGCGAGGCGCCGTCCATGCGCGCCGCCTCCAGGATCTCGCCCGGGATTTCGCGGAAATAGGTGTAGAGCATCCAGACCACGATCGGCAGGTTGATCAGCATCAGCATGACCATCAGACCGACGCGGCTGTCGAGCAAGCCGGTGTCGCGGAAGATCAGGTAGATCGGGAACAGCACCGCGACCGCCGGCATCATCTTGGTGGACAGCATCCACATCAGGATGTCCTTGGTGCGCTTGGTCGGCGAGAAGGCCATCGACCAGGCCGCCGGGATGGCGATGATGAGCGCCAGGATGGTCGAGCCAACCGACAGGATCACCGAATTCAGGAAGAACTTGAAATAGCCGCTCTGCGCCTGGACCTCGGAATAGCTCTCGAACGTCCCCGAAGGGATCAGGGCGAAGCCCTGGATCGCCTCCTGCTCCGATTTGAACGAAGTGATGATCGTGTAAAGGATCGGGAAGAAGATCAGCAGGGCGACGATCCAGGCCGCCACCGTGGCGATCGTCTTGTGCTGGGTGGTGACTGCGCGTGCCATCTTATCCTCCCTTACTTATCGAGGTTCTTGCCGACTGCGCGCATGGCGAAGAAGGCGACGATATTGGCGAGAATGACGGCGATCACGCCACCGGCGGATGCCTGGCCGATTTTGAATTCGAGCAGCGCCTTCTGATAGACGAGGAAGGGCAGGTTGGTGGAGGCGTAGCCGGGGCCGCCATTGGTTGTGACCAGGATCTCGGCGTAGACCGAGAGCAGGAAGATCGTCTGGATCAGGATGACGACGGTGATGGCGCGCGACATGTGCGGCAGCGTCAGATAGATGAAGCGGCTAAGGAAGCCGGCGCCGTCCATCTCGGCCGCCTCCTTCTGCTCGCCGTCGAGCGACTGCAGCGAGGTCAACAGGATCAGCGTGGCGAAGGGCAGCCACTGCCAGGCGACGATGATGATAACGGCGGTCAGCGGATGCTGGCCGAACCAGTCGATCGGCTGGCCGCCGAAGAAGCGCGCAATATCGGCGAAGACGCCGTATTGCGGGTGCATGATCATGTTCTTCCAGACCAGCGCCGCTACCGGCGGCATGACGAAGAACGGCGAGATGACGAGGATGCGGACGATGCCTTGTCCCCACATCGGCTGGTCGATGAGCATCGCCAGGAGGATGCCGCCGACCACCGTGATCACCAGCACGCTGACGACGATGGTCAGCGTGTTGAGAATGGCCGCAAAGAATGCCGGGTTGGAGTAGAACAGCTTGTAGTTGGAGAACCAGACAAAACCGTCGCGGATCGGGTTCAGCGGATTGTATTGCAGGAACGAGAACCAGAGCGTGAAGGCCAGCGGCACGATCATCCAGACGAACAGTAGGATCACCGATGGCGCCATCATGAAGCGGGCAAGCGAACGGGTCTGCTGAGTAGCCATGACGGTCACCCTCCAAATGTCAGCCGGATTTTAGAGTTGCGTCACAATTTTCTTGATTGTGAAGGTGGCCGCCCGAACTGGGTTTCGGGCGGCCAATGCCGGTCATGATGCGCTACCGGCGTTCGGCACCGGGAGGAGCCTTACTTGATGTAGCCGCCCTCGGTCATCGCCGCGGTGGCTGCGTCCTGGGCCTGCTTCAGCGCGTCGTCGACGCTCGACTGGCCGGCGAGGGCCGCCGAGAACAGCTGGCCGACGGTGGTGCCGAGACCCTGGAACTCAGGAATGGCGACGAACTGCACGCCGACATAGGGCACCGGCTTGACCGTCGGATGCGTCGGGTCGGCCGCGTTGATGGAGTCCAGCGTCATCTTGGCGAAGGGCGCCGCCTTCTGGTACTCGGCGTTGTTGTAGAGCGAGGTGCGCGTTCCCGGCGGAACGTTGGCCCAGCCTTCCTTCGCCGCGACCAGATCGAGATAGCCCTTCGAGGTTGCCCAGGAGACGAACTTCTCGGCCGCTTCCGCCTTCTGCGTGCCGGCGGGAATTGCCAGCGACCATGCCCACAGCCAGTTGCCGCGCTTGCCCAGGCCATTGTCGGGCGCCAGCGCATAGCCGACCTTGTCGGCGACGGTGGAGTTCTTCGGGTCTGAGACGAAGGAGGCGGCGACGGTGGCGTCGATCCACATGCCGCACTTGCCCTGCTGGAACAGCGCCAGGTTCTCGTTGAAGCCGTTGGACGAGGCGCCCTCAGGACCGTCGGCCTTCATCAGGTCGACATAGAACTGCAGCGTGTTCTTCCATTCGGGCTGGTCGAACTGCGGCTTCCAGTTCTCGTCGAACCAGCGGGCGCCGAAGGAGTTCGACATGGCGGTCAGGAAGGCCATGTTCTCGCCCCAGCCGGCCTTGCCGCGCAGGCAGACGCCGTTCACGCCGTTGGCGCGGTCGGTCATCTTGTCGGCGGCCTGCTTGATGAAGTCCCAGGTCGGCGCATCGGGCATGGTCAGCCCGGCCTTCTCCATCAGGTCCTTGCGGTACATGACGAAGGAGCTCTCGCCGTAGAAGGGCGCGGCATAGAGCTTGCCGTCGACCGATAGGCCGCCAGCGATAGCCGGGATGATGTCCTTTACGTCATAGTCGTCGCCGAGCTTGTCGAGCGGCAGCAGCCAGCTCTGCTTGGCCCAGATCGGAACCTCATAGGTGCCGATGGTCATGACGTCGTACTGGCCGCCCTTGGTGGCGATGTCGGTGGTGACGCGCTCGCGCAGCACGTTTTCTTCGAGCGTGACCCAGTTCAACTGGATGTCGGGGTTCTTCTTGGTGAAGTCGTCGGTCAGCTTCTGCATGCGGACCATATCGCCATTGTTGACGGTGGCGATGGTGATGGATTCGGCATGCGCGGCGAACGCAAGGGCGCTAGCCGACAACAGGCCCAAAGTGAGCGTGCGAAGTTTCATCAAATTCCTCCCATAAACCAAAGTGAGCATTTGCCTTGGCTGTGAGCAATTACTCACTTAGCGTGAATTATGTCAAGCCGGATTCGATGCTGCAGCGCAGCACAAATGACCCATGCACCGCTGCGCGAAAGCTCACAGGCGGATGCGTTGAGAGGAGCCGGCAGAGTTTACCAGCGACGGTTTTTGGAGATCAGCCTATTGGCAGGCGATCTCGGCCAGGATCCAGTCGCGGAAGGCGCGGATTTTCGGCACGTTGCGGCGCGCCGACGGATAGACCAGCCAATAGGCATGGCCATCGTCGCCGACCAGATCGAAAGGCTGGATCAGCCGCCCGTCGGCAAGTTCGTTCTTGAACAGGGCCCTGGTGACGATCGCCACGCCCTGGCCGGCCATCGCGGCATTGGCCTCATAGGCTTGCGCGCCCATGCTGGTGCCGGGGCGATTGGCGAGCTCTTCGGCCGGGAGACCGGCGAGTGCGAACCACTCCTGCCACCAGATGTCGCCCGGATCGAGGATCGGGAGCTTGAGCAGGTCGGCCGGCTCCTTGACACCGCCGATACTTGCCGCAAGCTTGGGGCTGAGCACCGGGGTGAAATCGGCCCTGAACAGCATATGCGTTTCCACGCCCGGCCATTTGCCGCCGCCGGAACGGATGGCGATGTCGATATCTTCTCGGGCGAAATCGACGACACGGTTCGAGGTGTCGACACGCACGGCGAGCGAGGGATGCGCGACTTGGAAGGAGCCCAGATGCTGGGCCAGCCAATTCGAAGCGAAGGTGAGCAGGGTGGAGACGCAAAGCACGCCGTCGGCCCCCGCACGCGCGGCCGAATAGGCGCCGCTCAGCAGCGCAAAAGCCTCGCTGACGGCCGGCGCCAGGCGCTGACCGGGTTCGGTCAGTTCGATCTGCTTCGGCAGGCGGAGGAACAGCGGCGCGCCGATACGCTCTTCGAGCAGCTTGATCTGATAGCTGGCGGCCGCCTGCGTCATGCCAAGCTCTTCGGCGGCCTTGGTGAAGGAGAGGTGCCTGGCTACGGCCTCGAACACGCGGATCGCTTGCAGCGGCGGGAGCTGGGCAAACTGTCGGGCGGTGAGATCGGGCATAAGGCCTCTTTATGGGTCATGATCGACGTTTGATTGGAAGCATCTGCCAATCATCCCGATATTTGGGGTCGACGATCAACACAGTTCAAGCATAGCAAGGCTGACGATCATGACCACGATCCAGGAAAGACTTGTTTCTACCCCTGCGAATGGCTGGTTTTCCGTGCTGGCAAGGGAATTTTCGCGGTTGGCGCGCCGCAGGCGCAGCTATGTCGACGTCAGGGAATTGTCGCCCCATCTGCAGCGTGACATGGGTTTTCTTGATGGCAACGATCCCTGCGGACGCCACAAATAGACATCGCGATTTTATCGCCAATCAACTGGCCAGCAGCGCGGACGCCGTCCGCTCGTCGGTGATGAGGCCGTTGACCAGACGCCGGTTCACGGCGGCAAGGATGCCGGGCAATTTGCGCTCACCCATGGCGAGCGCGATGACCAGCGACCTTTCGCGCGACGGCAGCGCCGCTGAGGACACGCGGTCATTGGTTATGCCCTCGATCATGCGGCCCTCGCGGTCGAACACCCAGCCGACGATCTCGGCGATGCCGCCCGCTTTCTGCAGCGACTTCAACTCGCCCTCGGAAATGAAGCCGTCCTCATAGAGCGGGGCCTTGGGGCCGAGATCGCCGATGCCGACGAAAGTGACGTCGGCTTCCGCCGCCAGCGCCAGCGTCGGCTGGATCATCGGCTGGCTGAGCAGCATGTCCCGCTCTTCCGGCGAGGAGGCGATGACCGGCAGCGGCATCGGGAAGGAGCGTGCCTTGACTCGATCGGCCATGGTAAAGATGACGTTGTAGAAGGCGGCCGAGCCATCCGGCGAGATGTTGCCAGTTAGCGACACCACCTTGTGCTGCGGGCATTCCATCGGCGGCAGCTGCTCGATCGCCGCCTTCAGCGTGCGCCCGGTGCCGATCGCCATGACCAGGGGTTCCGGGGAACGCAGCCGCCGCTCGATTTCCGCCGCCGCCGCCTCGGCGACGCCGATCGTCGTCGAGGACGAGGTGGGATCGCTCGGCACCACTTCGACCAGATCGAGCGCGAAGCGCGATTTGAGCCGCGCCGCGAGGTCGAGGCAATTGGCGATCGGGTGGTCGACACGCACCTTGATCAGCCCTTCCGAGACCGCCAGCGACACCAGCCGCTGCGCCGTCTGGCGGGAAATGCCAAGCGTCAAGGCGATCTGGTCCTGCGTGTTGCCGGCAACATAATACAGCCAGCCGGCGCGCGCCGCGTCGTCCAACCGGTTGCTGCCGCTGTCCTGCCGCGAATTCACTTCTGCCTCCCAAACCCGCCCAACAGGGCGCGGGTACCACTAGCTTACAGGGAATGTGCCAACGCGCAATTGCCTATCGACAGGGCAATTGCCTGCACTCCCGATGCGACCTGGAATGGGGACGGCGGCAAAGGAAGGCCTGCTTGACGGTTTATCTCGGCACGCAAACCGATTATGGGGATCGGCAAAGGAGCCTTGCATGACGCCGAAAGCGGTTTTCTGGGATATGGACGGGACGCTGGTCGACAGCGAGCCGTTGCACGAGGCGGCCCTGGTGGCGGCGCTGCGCAGCGTCGGCATCGCGCCGCCGATCAATCTGCACGAGCGTGTGCTGGGCGTCGCCGCCTGGCCGGTCTACGAAATGCTGCGCGACGAATTCGGGCTCGACCTGCCCTTCGACGACTGGATCGTGCGCAAATACGATCACTATCTGCCGCTGGCCGAGACGCTGAAGCCGCGTCCGGGCGCGATCGAGATCTTCAACGAATTGCGCGAACGCGGCGTGCAGCAGGCGGTTGTCTCCAATTCCGACCGGCTGATCGTCGATGCCAATCTGCGTGCCGTCGGCCTGATCTACCCCGGCATGAAGACGATCAGCCGCAACGACGTGCGCGAAGGCAAGCCGTATCCCGAGCCGTTCCTGCGCGCCGCTCATCTGGCCGAGGTCGATCCGGCGCAATCCGTCGCGGTCGACGACAGCCTGACCGGCGCCATGGCCGGCCTTGCGGCGGGCATGCGGACGATGTTCTGGCCGGAAGCGCCGATGGCTGGGCCGCCGGGGGCCGTGGTGATCAACAGCGCTGATGAATTGCGGACGCAATTAGGGCTCTAAGCGAACTCGCAAACATCGGCACCGCCCTTCATCCGCCTGCCGGCGCTTGTCCCCGTGAACGGGGAGAAGGGAGAATGGCGGCTCAGTTCCGGTAGACCGGTTCCTGCTCGTCGAGGATCGCCTTCAGCTCGGCGAGATGGCGTTCGGCCTGGCCGGGATAGTCGTTGGCTTCAGCCGCGGTCTTCTCGGCGATGGCGTCAGACAGGGTGCGCAGCGGACGGCCGGTCCACAGCGCCTTGATGTAGGTCTCGGCGGCGCGCTCGAAATAGAACATGCGGTTGAAGGTGTCGGCGACAGTGTCGCCGATGACCAGCACGCCGTGATTGCCCATGACCATGACCTTCACCTTGGGATCGGTCAGAAGCTGCGAGCAGCGCTCGCCCTCCTCCTCGAAGGCCAGCCCGCCATAGTTGGCGTCGACGACATGGCGGTTGAAGAAGGTGGCCGAGTTCTGGTCGATCGGCGGCAGGGTCGAGTCGGCCAGCGAGGCGAGCACGGTGGCGTGAATCGAGTGCACATGCATGACGCAGCGCGCGTGCGGCACGTTGCGATGGATGGCGCCGTGCAGGCCCCAGGCCGTCGGATCGGGCGCATTGGGGCCGGAAAGCGTATCGGGATCGTTGGCGTCGATCAGCAGCAGGTCGCTCGCCTTGATGCGCGAGAAATGCACCTGGTTGGGGTTCATCAGGAATTTGGTGCCGTCCTCGTTGACGGCCAGCGAGAAATGGTTGGCCACCGCCTCATGCATGTTGAGCCGCGCCGTCCAGCGGAAGGCGCAGGCGAGGTCGACGCGCTCCTCATAGAAGGGCAGATTGCTCAGCGGTTCCTTCTGCAGGCGGGCGATGCTCATCGAAAATCCTCCGGTTTTGGTGACAATGCCGCGCCCAATGGCGGCCAGCAACGGGAAAGTGCTGGCGCAAACACCGTTCAGGCGGCCGGGCGCGCCGATTGCAACCCGCCATGCTCGACGATGAAGTCGATCACCTCCCGCAAGCCCTTGCCGCGCGACAGGTCGGTGAAGCCGAACGGCCGCTTGCCGCGCATACGGGCGGCGTCGCTTTCCATCACGTCGAGGTTGACGTTCACATAGGGCGCCAGATCGCTCTTGTTGATGATCAGGAAATCGGAGCGGGTGATGGCCGGCCCGCCCTTTCTCGGGATCTCCTCGCCCTGGCAGACCGAGATGACATAGAGGGTGAGATCAGCAAGGTCCGGTGAAAAGGTGGCCGCGAGATTGTCGCCGCCGGACTCGATGAAGATGATGTCGAGGTCCGGAAATTTGCGGTTCAGTTCGGCGATCGCCTGCAGATTGATCGAGGCGTCCTCGCGGATAGCGGTGTGTGGGCACCCCCCCGTCTCGACGCCGACGATGCGCTCCTCCGGCAGCGCCTGCAGCCGGGCCAGCATCATGGCGTCTTCCCTGGTGTAGATGTCGTTGGTGACGACGGCGATGGAGAAGTCGTCGCGCAGCGCCTTGCAGAGCTTTTCGGTGAGCGTCGTCTTGCCGGAACCGACGGGACCGCCGATGCCGATGCGAAGGGGACCGTTGGCCTGGGTCATGCGGAAAACTCCGTGATGGCGAGGATTGCGAAGCCTGCCCCGATCAGCAGGCAGAGCGGCGAATAGTAGCTGACGTCGAGCCGCGCGAAAGGCTGTTCGGGCGCCAGCCGGCGCCACCATGGCGTGAAGCCGGCAATGCCGCGCCCGAGGAAAACCAGCGCGATGAGCAACGAGGTGGCGGCGAGGCCCGCCTTGGGAAAGGGCGAGGCAAAGACGCCCTCAAGCGCCAGCGGCCAAAGCGTCGCCAGGCCAAGACAGGCGGCAACGGCAAAGCTGGCGCCAGGCGACGGCATCTCGTCGACGCCGCGGAAGCCGACGACGGCACGGGCGCAGGATTTGGCATCCGTGCCCGGCCAGATGCCGCCAATGCCCCAATAGACATGCAGCGCGGTGATGATGAGCAGGACAAGGGAAAGCGCGAAGGCGAGCACGATCATGAGCGGAACAACCGGGAATATTGGGTTTCGTGACGCATCGCCATGACGTCGGAAACGAAGGCGCAGCCACCGAGATCGTCGAGCGTGGAGGCGGCGGCGCGGGCGGCGGTGGTAAGCGCAAGCGGCTCAAAGCCGGCTAACAATGCGGTGGCATCGACCTGGCCGACGACGCCGAGCCGGATCGCCGCCTGAACGAGGTTCGAGAAGAAGGTTTGCAGGAAGGCAGAGAGCGCGTCCGGCAGGCCAATGCCATTGCCGCCGGCGACGGCGCCGACCGCGACGCAGTAGGGGCAATCGGCCGGCAGGCGCCCCAGCACCGGGCTTGGCCAGGCCGAGGCAGCCTTGAGGAAGGCAGCGCCCTGCAGCATGGTCTCGGCATGGCGCTCGCGCGAACCTGCCAAGGCCTCGGCGAGAGCGGCGATCTCGCCGAGGTCGCCACTGTCGCGGGCGCACCGCCAGCTTTCGGCAAACAGCACGGCGTCGTTCCAGCCCGAACCCATCTCGACCAGCGTGTCCAGCCAGGCGGCAAGGCTTTGCCTGTCGGCGACCAGACCGTCCTGCACGGCGCGCTCGAGGCCATGGCTATAGGAGAAGCTGCCGACCGGAAAGGCCGGCGACAGCCACGCCATCAGCCGCAGCGGGGCGATGCCGGGCTCAGTCATGGTGGTGATGGTCGTCGTCATCATACGAATGGGAATGACTGTGCGCGTGGCTGTGAGTATGCTCGCCCTGCGCATGGGCATGCGCTTCGGCATGGCTGTGCGCGTGGCCATGATCATGGCCGCCATGGCCGGAATAGGCGCCGCGCACCGGCTTGAACGGCTCGGAGACCTCGCGCACCGTTGCGCCCAATCCCTCCAGCATCGCCTTGATGACATGGTCGCGCAGGATGAGGATGCGCTCCGCCTCGATCGCGGCGGCGAGGTGACGGTTGCCGATATGCCAGGCGAGTTCGGTGAGATGCACGGAGTCGCGGGCGCGGATGTCGTAGACGTCCTCGGGTGCCGCGACGATTTCGAGCTGGCGGCCGTCCTCCAGCACCAGCCGGTCGCCATTGTCGAGCGCCACCGGCTCCGGCAGGTCGACCAGCACCTTGTCACCGCTCTCCGTCTCGATGGCGCGGCGGCGCAGATGCCGCTCGTCATGGGCAAGCACGGCCCTGGCGTAGGGCGCGATCGCTCCGGCCTTGTCCGCTGCGAGAACGGAGATCGCGCGCGGGAATTTGGTGAAGTCGGTGTTGATGTTCAGTTTCATCTCATGGCTCCGCCATTAGCTTGCGCCCGCGCGCGGGGGGGACGCGACAGCACGCGCTCGAAATAGGCGTCGACGCGCTCGGACTCGATCGGAAACCGGCCGGCGCGAGCCCAGCCACCCATGTCGCCGAGCAGCACATCGACCGCGGAAAATCGGTCGCCGAGCGCGAAAGGCTTGTCGCCAAGCCGCCGGTCGAGCGCCTTGACCTCCGCAGCGAAATCGTGGGCGGCGGCGGGGCCGACATCGACGCGGACTTCCTTCGGCAGAATGAAGCGGTGGCGCAGCTTATTCCACAGCGGCGCCTCGAATTCCGACTGGGCGAAATGCATCCAGGAATCCATCTCGGCGCGGCCGGCGAGACCCGGATTGGCGCCCATGCCTTTGTCGGCATGCTTTTCGGCAAGATAGACGCAGATCGCCGCGGAATCGGTGACCTTCAGATCGCCGTCGATCAGGATCGGCACCTTGCCGGAGGGGTTGAGCGCGTAAGCTTCGGGCGAGCGCAGCTTGACCTCGACGAATTCATAGGGCTGCCCGAGCTCCTCGAGCATCCACAGGACGCGGCTGACCCGGGACCCGCGCGATCCGACGGCCTTGTACATGGCTCTAAACCTGCCTTTCCAACGAAGCGTAGCTCATCCAGTCCATCCGCCCAATGGCGCTCAGACGATGGTGTCGAAGAGCCGCAGGATGAACGATACCTGATAGATCAGCGTGACGGCGACGAAGGCGATGTGGAAGCGGCGGTCGCGCACCATGATGGCCGCGATGCAGAGCCCGACGAAGACCGGTGTGCGGATCAGATATTCGTGGCCGTAGCGGGCGAAATGCTCCTCCCCCTTGAGCAGCGTGTCGATCACGTCGAGCAGATAGGTGGTGCCCAGCAGGCCGAAGAACCAGGCGCGGCGCGAATAGAAATAGTCCTCGTAGCTGGTGTAATCGAGCATCGAATCCGGAAACAGCAGCGCGCAGAGCAGGAACAGCGTGACGGCATAGAAGATGATGAAAAGATATTTGCCGAAGGTCTAGGTCTCCAGCGCGTAGAGGCCGAACTCCCACCACCAGAAATGCACCAGCAGCAATAGCATGGAGCCGACCCAGGCCAGATGCACCGGATAGAGCCGGTACTGCCCGGGATGCTGGACGAGGCGGGCGACTCCCGACAGAAGCCGGGTCACGCCAAGGCCGATCACCATGCCCATGACGATGCGGATATGCGGGAAGACGTCGTGCGGAGAGGCTATTTCGGTGGGCATGCCTGATCACGTTGCCACTTGTCGTGAGCCGCATATTGCGGCGTACCTTTAAGAGCCGCCAACGGACTTTGTTGCTAGCAGTAGCCGGAGTGAGAAAAGGTCATCTCAGCGATCTTGCCCTTTTCATCCACGCAATAGTTGGCAGCCATGATGTTAATGCAACCCTCGACGCGTCGAAGCCACATGGTGCGCACCTCGCATTGACCTCCAGCTTTGGATTGTCGCAGAACCGGTGGATTGCTCGCTAGCCTAAAAGCCGAACTGCCGGCAAACCATGTTTCGAAGGCTGCCGCGTTTGAACCTGTCGGAAACTTGCGCTCTGCTTCCAATTTCAAAGTCGCATATTCGGCGCGGAAGGCCCACCGGCTCTTTCAGATATCCGCAACCGCCCAGACAGCCGAGGACAACAAAGGCTAGCACGAGGGATTTGCGGGTTTGGCGATTGCCAAGAAGCGCTGATCTTTTCAAAACAGGAAATACCGCTGCGCCATCGGCAGCACGGTCGCCGGCTCGCAGGTCAGCAACTCGCCGTCGGCGCGCACCTCGTAGGTTTCCGGATCGACCTCGACGTGAGGCGTGGCGTCGTTGAGCACCATGGAGTGCTTGCCGATGCCGCCGCGCGTGTTCTCGACCGCGACCATCGCCTTGTCGACGCCGAGCCTGCCTTGCAGGCCGGCATCGAGCGCGGCCTTCGAGACGAAGGTCACCGAGGAGTTGGTGAGCGCCTTGCCGTAGGCGCCGAACATCGGCCGGTAGTGCATCGGCTGCGGTGTCGGGATCGAGGCGTTGGGGTCGCCCATCGGGGCGGCGGCGATCGAGCCGCCGACCAGCACCATCTCCGGCTTGACGCCGAAGAAGGCCGGGTTCCACAGCACCAGATCGGCGCGTTTTCCGACCGCCACCGAGCCGATCTCCTTCGACAGGCCATGCGCGATGGCCGGATTGACGGTGTATTTGGCGATGTAGCGGCGGACGCGGAAATTGTCGTTGTCGCCGGTCTCCTCAGGCAGCGCGCCGCGCTGGCGCTTCATCTTGTCTGCCGTCTGCCAGCAGCGGATCGCCACCTCGCCGACGCGGCCCATGGCCTGGCTGTCGGAGGAGATGATCGAGAAGGCGCCGGTGTCGTGCAGGATGTCTTCGGCCGCGATGGTTTCCTTGCGGATGCGGCTTTCGGCGAAGGCGATGTCCTCGGGGATCGATGGCGACAAATGATGGCAGACCATCAGCATGTCGAGATGCTCGGCCAGCGTGTTCACCGTGTAAGGCCTTGTCGGATTGGTCGAGGACGGGATGACGTTGGGCAGGCCGCAGACCTTGATGATGTCGGGCGCATGGCCGCCGCCGGCGCCCTCGGTGTGGAAGGCGTGAATGGTGCGGCCCTTGATCGCCGCGACGGTGTTCTCGACGAAGCCGGACTCGTTCAGCGTGTCGGTGTGGATCATCACCTGCACGTCATAGGCGTCGGCGACCGACAGGCAGCAGTCGATCGCGGCCGGCGTCGTGCCCCAGTCCTCGTGCAGCTTCAGCGAACAGGCGCCGGCAAGCACCATCTCTTCCAGCCCTGCCGGCAGCGAGGCATTTCCCTTGCCGGACAGGCCGATGTTCATCGGGAAGGCGTCGAAGGACTGGATCATCCGCGCCATGTGCCACGGGCCCGGCGTGCAGGTGGTGGCCAAGGTGCCATGCGCCGGACCGGTGCCGCCGCCGAGCATGGTGGTGATGCCGCTCATCAGCGCTTCCTCGATCTGCTGCGGGCAGATGAAGTGGATATGCGCGTCGAAGCCGCCGGCGGTGAGGATCTTGCCCTCGCCGGCGATGATTTCGGTGCCGGGGCCGATGATGATGGTGACGCCGTCCTGCATGTCCGGATTGCCGGCCTTGCCGATCGCCGCGATGCGGCCGTCCCTGAGGCCGATGTCGGCCTTGAAGATGCCGGCGGAGGCGTCGATCACCAAGGCGTTGGTGATGACGGTGTCGACGGCGCCTTGCGCGCGCGCCACCTGGCTCTGGCCCATGCCATCGCGGATCACCTTGCCGCCGCCGAATTTCACCTCCTCGCCGTGGAGGGTGAAATCCTTCTCGACCTCGATGATCAGCTCGGTGTCGGCAAGCCGCACCTTGTCGCCGACTGTCGGGCCGTACATCTGCGCATAGGCGGCGCGGGTAATTCTAGCCATCAGCACTTGCTCCCGAAAAGCGGCCCGATCGAAGGCGGGCTCCACATTGGCGCCACCCTATGGTCACGCAATGACCCGCTGGGCGACACCTTGTGTTCCCATTTGGCGGTTGAGGTGGGCGAGTCACCCCGAAACGACCGTTTGCCAAATCGATGGAAGGAAAATCCATGCGCAAAACGACACTTCTGGCGGCCGCCGCTGCCGCGATGCTGGCGAGTGCCGCCAGCGCCCAGCAGCAGCCTGCACCGCAGCCCGCGCCGACCGCTCCCACGGCGCCCAGCGCGCAGCCGGCCGTGCCGACGATCCAGAGCGTCAATATCGTCGACATCACCGAACTGCCCAAGGACACCCAGACGCAGGTCAACCAGGTGATCGCCGAGCGCGGTGAAGCCGGCCTGCAGAAACTGCGCAGCTCGATCGACGCGACGCCCAAGGTGAAGTCGGCGCTGGAAGCCAAGGGGCTCACCTCGGCGCAAGTGATCGCGGCCAGCATGAACACCGATGGTGCGCTGACCCTTATCACCAAGAAGGCGAGCTGACGCCGTGTCGTGGCGGGCCGGCACCTGGCCCGCCCATGGCATTAGAGAGGGAACCTTCGCCGGGCGGGAGTCGTTTCGTTCTTTTCGCGCTGCACCGCGTCCCGAAACGATCCCCCTCAGGAGCGAGCGATGGCGATCAACCCCTGTCCCGCTACAAGGCTGCAAAGTGCTGCCGCCATGGCGCTGCTGCTGGCAACGGCGCCCGTTGCCGGACTGAAGGCGCAAGGGCTCGAAAACAAGGAGACGGTCGACCGGATCGTCGGCTCCGAGGTCAAGCAAGAAGAGACCAAGACCACCGACGAGGCCGGCAAAGTCGCCACCGCGATCGACCGGACGCGCGAGAACATCGGCGCGGTGCGAAAGACCTCCAAGCTCGACAAGGTCGATATCGTGTTCCTCACCGACGCCGCGCGCAGCGAAGGCGGTCCGCCGCCGGTGATCGAGAGCAAGATCGAGCAGCATCGGGACGACATCGCGGAGCTGCGCAAGGAGATCGAAGCCAACGCGCTGCTGTTCAACGCCATCGATTCGCGGCGCGTGCAGGCAGAGGACGTCGTCGCCGTCGCCTTCGACGATCCGGGTAAGGTCGTCATTTATGCGGCGGCCAAGCCGCCGGGCTGAGCCGGAAGCGCGGAATGGACCGACAGCTCCAGGCGCCATCGACCTCACAGCTTGCCCATCACCTTCTGCTGAAAACCGTAGACCTCGCGCTTGCCGCCGAGCGGCACCAGCGT
Organism: Mesorhizobium sp. M4B.F.Ca.ET.058.02.1.1; assembly: GCF_003952505.1. Classification (NCBI taxonomy): domain Bacteria; kingdom Pseudomonadati; phylum Pseudomonadota; class Alphaproteobacteria; order Hyphomicrobiales; family Phyllobacteriaceae; genus Mesorhizobium; species Mesorhizobium sp. M4B.F.Ca.ET.058.02.1.1. Next base: position 3,826,460 of record NZ_CP034450.1, read on the forward strand.
GACGTCGCGCTCCTGCCCCGGCTCGAAGCGGATCGCCGTGCCGGCGGCAATGTCGAGGCGCATGCCCCTGGCGGCCTCGCGGTCGAATTTCAGCCCTTCATTGGTTTCGAAGAAATGATAGTGGCTTCCGACCTGGATCGGCCGGTCGCCGCTGTTGGCGACTTTCAGCGTCAGCGTCGGCAGGCCCTTGTTGAGCTCGATATCGCCTTTGGCGGTGATGACTTCGCCGGGGATCATCGCCAACCCCACAGGACGCCGAATACGAGGCCGACGGCAACCGCCGCGCAAGCCGCGCCGGCGGCGCGGGCAAGGCTACGAAAGCGTGACCCGAGGCCGAGCGCGGGGGCGATGCCGGTGGCATGAAGCAGCGCGGTGGCGACGGCAAAACCTGCGATGTATTCCAGCCCGCCCGCGTTTTCGGGCACTTCAGTGCCATGGGCGTGGCCATGGAACAGCGCGAACAGGCCGATGATGGCGACACCGGCCGAGACAGGCAGGTCAACCGCAAGTGCCACCAGCAGGCCAAGCGCCACGACCGAGGCAAGAATGCCCGGCTCGACGAAGGGTACGGGCACCTGCATCATGCCGAGCGCGCCGCCCATCAGCATGACGCCGATGAAGGCCAGTGGCCACGCCCATATCGCCTTGCCGCCCTTGAGCGCCGCCCAGAGACCGACCGCGATCATCACCGTCATGTGGTCGAGGCCGGACAGCGGATGCATGAAGCCGGCGGCGAAGGACGAGGTCGTGCCGACTCCGACATGGGCATAGGCGGGCATCGCCGCCGCCAGCAGCATGACGGCAGTCAGCGTGGTGCGTTTCGTCGAAGCTGAGATCATCGATATATGCCTTCTCTTATGCCTTCTCTGGGGACGGTCAGGCGGCCACGCGGGGGCCGCAGCCCTCGGCCTTGAGCACGCGTTTGGTGGAAGCCGGGTATTTCTTCAGCATGGCCGCCGGCCGGATCGGCCGCGCCGTAAAATTGCCGCCGCAGTTCGGGCAGACGCCGCCGAGCACGTTTCCGGCGCAATCGGCGCAGAATGTGCATTCGAAGGTGCAGATCAATGCGTCCGTCGCCTCCGGCGGCAGGTCCCTGTCGCAGCATTCGCAGTTGGGGCGCAGCTCCAGCATCTTTTCCTCCTCAGCGTATCGGCTCGTGCACGGTCACCAGCTTGGTGCCGTCGGGAAACGTCGCCTCCACCTGCACGTCGTGGATCATCTCGGCGATGCCGTCCATCACCTGCGCGCGGGTGACGACATGGGCGCCGGCCTCCATCAGCTCGGCGACCGGGCGGCCGTCGCGGGCGCCTTCGACGACGAAGTCGGTGATTAAAGCGATCGCCTCCGGGTGGTTGAGCTTGACGCCGCGCTCCAGCCGCTTGCGCGCCACGATCGCCGCCATGGCGATGAGCAGCTTGTCCTTTTCCCTCGGCGTCAGGTTCATGCGTCTTCCCGGATTGGCGTATTCAGCTTCAGAGTGACCATAATTTGGGCAGGCCCGCCCGTCCGTTGAGCAATTCGACAAGCGGAACCAGCCGCTTGCGGAGCCGGTAGCCGTCCTCGGCGAACAGCCTCGCAAGAAGCTTGCCAGATTGGTTGACGGTCCAGACGCTGGCGCCGCCGGCATCGCCGATGATGGCGCGCGCCGGATCGAGGAAAGCCTCCGCCTGCGGCGAGACCATCAGCAGCGTCGCGACCGCGGCGGCGCCGCCGGCGACGGCGGGCCGGCCGAGCGCGGCTGCGATATCGGGTCCGATGCGGAAATCCTCGGCGTGAATGAGGGCGTCGTCCTGGCGGACACGCCAGCGGTCGTGGAAATTTCCCTGTGTCGTCCTTTCGCCCATGGCCAGGCGACCGAAGACGGTGGCCTCCAGCAGCAGCGCCTCGGCGTCGGCGGCAAGCTCTACGTCGAGGCTGCGGGCGAAAGCCGCCCGGTCGAAGACGATGGTTTCCTGCGGCAGCCAGGCGAGGCGGCCCGCTTCGCCAACATCGAGCTTCACCCGGATTTCGGCGCGGTCGGATGCGGCGCGATAGACCTTCTCGCAGGCCTGGGTGGTGATCGAGGCCGAAGCGCCGGCGCCGACTTGCACCTCCCAGGCGAGGCGGTCGCCGCCGGTCAGGCCGCCGGCGGTGTTGATCAGCACCGCCTCGAGCGGGTCGGCGGCGGTGGCCGGCATACGGATCTTGGCCGATCCATCCTGATAGAGGCGCTCAAGACGCGTACGGCCGCCCTTGTTGCCGCAGAAAAGCCTGGCTCGCCCCGCAACACGTTGCGCAGCCGGTGCTGAAGTCGAAACAGGGTTCATCATGTTCATGCCGCCAACGTTAAGCACTCCGGCGGCTTTGTCGATATATAGCTTGTTGCTTGACAGCGTTTCGGTTTCTATAGAGGGAGCCACCTTGGAATGGTCATGCAACGCCAGGCGGGGCATGAAGCGACGTCGACGAAGCGAATCCGGGGATAAAGGGGCGCTGGACAGTTGGCGTCGGGAAACGACAAAGTGGGGAAGAGACCGAATGGCTGATCAGCTGGCGACGGAAATCATCGCGAAGATCAAGGCTCATGCCGAGCCGGGCGGCGAAGAGATCACCACCAACACCGAACTGACCGCGCTGGGCATCCATTCACTGGAATTGACCGAGATCATCTTCGATCTCGAGGAACAGTACGGCATCGAGATCGAGATGAACACGGTCGATGCCTGGAGCAATCTGAAGAATGTCGGCGACATGGTCGAGGCGGTTCGCGCGCTGATCGCGAAAAAAGCCTGACCGCATGCTGAAACGCGTCGTCATCACCGGCATCGGCGGGCTTTGCGGCCTTGGCACCAATGCCGCCGCCATGTGGAGCGAAATGCGCGCCGGCCGCTCGGCCATCGGTCCGATCGATAATCCGCTGCTGCACGACCTGAAGGTCAAGATCGGCTGCGAGATCAAGGAACTGCCGGAGCACGGCATCGACCGCAAGCAGCTCGTGTCGATGGACCGTTTCAGCCTCCTGGCGGTGATCGCGGCGCGGGAAGCCATGCAGCAATCGGGATTGGCCACGCATGCGGACAACACCTACCGGATGGGTGCGGTCGTCGGCGTCGGCGTCTGCGGCTTTGAGGCGATCGAGGAGAACTATCGCGCCATCCTGATCGAAAAGAAGAACCGCGCCGGCATCTTCACCGTGCCGAAAGTGATGCCGGGCGCAGCCGCCGGCCAGGTCAGCATGAATCTCGGCCTGCGCGGACCGGTCTTCGGCGCCACCTCGGCCTGCTCCTCGGCCAACCACGCAATCGCTGCGGCCGTCGACCAGATCCGGCTCGGCCGCGCCGACGTCATGGTCGCCGGCGGCACTGAAGGACCACTGGTGTGGGGCGTGCTGAAGGGCTGGGAAGCGCTGCGCGTGCTGTCGCCCGAGACCTGCCGGCCGTTCTCGGCCGACCGCCAGGGACTGGTGCTTGGCGAAGGCGCCGGCATGGCGGTGCTGGAAAGCTATGACCACGCGATGGCGCGCGGCGCCACCATCCTTGCCGAAATCGCCGGCGCCGGCCTCTCCGCCGACGCCTCCGACATCGTCGCGCCGACCATCGAGGGACCGGAAGCGGCGATGCGCTTCTGCCTTGTCGACGCCGGCCTCAATCCGGAGGATGTCGACTATCTCAACGCGCACGGCACCGGCACCAAGGCCAACGACCAGATCGAGACGGCGGCGATCAAGCGCGTCTTCGGCGAGCATGTGCGCACGCTCTCGGTCTCCTCGACCAAGTCGATGCATGCGCATTGCCTCGGCGCCTCCGGCGGGCTGGAAATGATCGCCTGCGTGATGGCGATCCGCGACGGCATCGTGCCGCCGACCGCGAATTTCCGCGAGGCCGACCCGGATTGCGATCTCGACGTGACGCCGAATGTCGCGCGCGAACGCAAGGTGCGCACAGCGCTCAGCAACAGTTTCGCCTTTGGCGGCACCAATGCGGTGCTGGCGTTCAAGGCGGTCTGATAGCGTCGATCCCTGCCGGCTCATTTTTCGTTGACGGTCCGCCCCGCGCAACCGTGGCCGGCATATTGATCGAGGCGGACCCCGCGCCTAATTTTTGGCGACCCGCCACGACCCCGCCGTTCAGCGTGCATTCCCGTCCAGGAGCCTTCGATGACCGACCTGTCCGCCTTTCCGATCGCCAAGCGCTGGCCGGCCAAGTACCCCGAGCGCATCCAGCTCTATTCATGGCCGACGCCCAATGGCGTGAAAGTATCGATCGCGCTGGAGGAGATCGGCCTGCCCTACGAGCCGCATCCGGTGAATATTGGCAAGAACGAGAGCTGGACGCCGGAATTCCTGTCGCTCAACCCCAACGGCAAGATACCGGCGATGATCGATCCGAACGGCCCGGGCGGAGAGCCGATTGGCCTGTTCGAATCCGGCGCCATCCTGCTCTATCTCGCCGACAAGACCGGCAAGCTGATTCCCGCCGATCCCATCCGTCGCTACGAGACGATCCAGTGGGTGTTCTTCCAGATGGCGGCAATCGGGCCGATGTTCGGTCAGGTCGGCTTCTTCAACAAATTCGCTGGACGCGAGATCGCCGACAAGAGGCCGCTGGAGCGCTATCGCGACGAATCGCGGCGGCTGATCGGCGTGCTCGAAACCAGGCTCAAGGGCCGCAGCTGGATCATGGACGACGACTACACCATCGCCGACATCTCGATGCTCGGCTGGGTACGCAATTTGATCGGCTTCTACGAGGCGCGCGAGCTCGTCGGCTTCGACGATTTTCCGATCGTTGCGGCATGGCTGGAGCGCGGATTGGGGCGCCCGGCGGTGCAAAAGGGACTCACCATCCCGGCAAGGGGCTGATCCAGCTCGCCTGGAAGCGATCTCTCCGCCTACTTCGCCTTGGCTTTCGCGCCACCCTTGCCAATCACCGAAGCCGCGAGCCGCGCTGTGGCGGCCACCGCGCCGGTTGCAATGCTTGCCACGGTGCGGATCGGGCCCGACTTGGCGGCCGCCGGCTTGTGCGACTTCGGCGCCTTCACGGCGGCCTTGTGCACCGCGCCCGGCACCACCTTCTTGGGCGCCGCCTTGCCGAAGGCTGGCTTGGCATCCTTCGAGCGCTCGGCGATTGCCGGGCCGGCGCCGGTTTTCGCTTGGGTGGCCTTGCGCGGAGCTGCCTTGCCCTTGACGGGTTTTCTTGTGCTGGTAGCCATCGGACGAGTCCTTCAAACGACACAATCAGGATGTCGGCATAACGACCGGAAAGTCTTAAGGTTCCGCTCGGAAATTGCTGCAAATTGAACGAGTTCGCCTTAGCCCGGTTCGCCGATGACGAGATCGGCGACCCGCCGCCGGGCCAGCACGCGATCGATGTTGGGCATGTCGTTGGAGGCGATCCAGGCGCGGGCGTCCTCGTCGGAGCGACCATGGCCGCGCCAGCGCTCCATCAGGCGGCGCTCGAGCTCGCCCCGCGGCACGTCGACGAAGATGGTGAAATCGAACAGAGGCGCCAGACGGGACCAAGGCTCCTCGTCGAGCAGCAGATAATTGCCCTCGACCAGGATGAACTTGGTGTCGGCGCCAATGATTTCGGCCGCGGCGCGCGACAGTTCCATGCTGCGGTCGAACACCGGAATGGCAATGTCCGGCTCGCCCGAACGGATGCGCTTCAGCAGCGTCTCGAAGCCGCCGAAATCGAAGGTTTCCGGGGCGCCCTTGCGCCAGCGCAGGCCACGGCGGTTGAGCACGATATCGTCAAAGTGGAAGCCATCCATCGGCACGACTTCGGAAGCGCCTTCCGGCAGCAGGTCATGCAGCCTGCCGGACAGGGTCGACTTGCCGGCGCCCGGAGGTCCGGCGATGGCGACGATGAAGCGCTTGGCCTTGCCGGCGCGCTTGAAGATGGCGGCTGTGATATGGGCGATCTCGGACATCGGCGCCTTTCCGGTAGCGATTTTCGGCCACATCTTGGCGGCAGTCGGCGGAAATTTCAAACCCGCGCGGGATGCCCGGCGCTCAGGCCGGAACCGAGCGGCCAAGGCGCAGGAAATCCCCGTCGAAGGCGATCTCCCGAACCGTGCCGTCGGCACCGGCGATGCGCATGTGATCGCGCGCGGTCTCAAAGTCGCGCGGCGGCTCGCCGTCAGAGAAAGGCACGGCGCCGATGACGTGGCGGAAGGAAACGCTGCGGCCTTCGGCAAGCGCAAAGGCGGTGGCGACGCCTTCGCGCTTCAGCCAGTTGTCGCCGAGCGAGGCGGCATGGCCGACCGCGGCGCGGCCGTCCTCGATGCCGAGCACGCCGAGATGGCGGCCACTCCACGGCGCATAGTCGCGGCCGCCATTGCTGAACCACAGCATGGTGATGGGCAGTTCGGCCGCGTTTTTCAGCACCAGAACAAGATCCTGCTCGGCATGGCGCGCCAAAGCCGTCCAGCCCGGCCCGCCATGATCGGCCTCGACCAGCGTCAGGAAATCCTCGCGCCTGTCCTCCATGCGGTAGTCGGTGAGATCGGCGGTGCCGCCAGCGGCGGTGGGAAAATGCCGGAGATCGGCGGAGCGTGCAGGATAGGCGAGCAAGAAACGGCCGCGCGCCGGGTCGGGCTCCAGCGGGTCGGCCGGACTCGCCGCGTAGCGTTTCGGCGAGAAGGCGAGAGACCCGCCACCGCGCATCACCGTCATTGGATGGTGGGCGACGGAAATGGCGCCGGCGCCGCCGAAAAAGACATGCTCCTGATAGAGGAAGGGGTGGTTGTCACGCAGCGTCAGCACCTTGTCGACGCTGGCACCCATGACCTTGCGGCGCAGCCGGAAGCTGGCGCGCCAGCCATCGCTGATGGCGCTATCTTCAACCAGGTCCCAGGCGCTGTTGGCCGGCCAGCCATGCAGCGGCGCCTCCTCGACATCGGCGCGCGAAAACGGCGCGCAGAGGAAATCGCCAGAGAGCCGTACCGTGCCTTCCGGCAGGTCTTGCGGCAGGCTCTCGCGCGGCGCGCCGACCCAGGGCGCGCGATGCAGAGGCTGCAGGCGGCGGCCGTCGGCCTCGACCGTCATGTCGGCGATGTGGCCGACCGCAAGGTCGAGCGTGACCGAAATGCCCTTTGCCTTGATCGTGACCGTATCCATGCCTGTCACCCTCGCGAATCTTTGGCGCCAGCAAAGCCCGCGTGGTGTGCGAAGTGCAAGCGCTGCGAAAGGCATTTTGCATCAGAATGGAAGTCGGCGCCGCCCCTCATTGCCCTGCCGGGCATTTCTCCCCGTATAGTGACGGGGAGAAATGGGCTGGCCGCAGCGCCGGTGCCCTCCTGCAGCGTTGCTGATTGGCGAAACCGGCGATGAGAGCGCCCCTCTCCCCGTCACTATACCGGGAGAGAATGCCGGCAGGCAGGTGAGGGGCGGCGCCAACGTTAGAAAGGGTGCGGTAGGTTGAGACGCTACAAACGGGCCGCCCCTACTGCCTTTTATACTCCCTGACCGGCGACTTGGTGCCATCCGTATAGGTCACCTGCACCGACATCGACTTCACGCTGTCGGCGACCTTGAAATAGGGCTGGTAGTCGTAGGGGATGGCGTAGGGGTCCTTCTTGTCGCAGGGCGGCATCTTGATTTCCTTGTCGGGGGCGGCGCCGTCCAGGCCGTAATGCACCTCCTTGATGGCGCAGCGGTAGGACAGCATTTGCGTGAAATAGACCAGGCCGTTGTTGCCGCCGGCGTCGAAGGCGATCCACGAGGTCCAGAACTGGTCGAGGATCTGCTTGTCGCCTTGCTGCAGCGCCGAGTCCGGATCGAATCTTATGGCGAACGGGCCGGTCTCGCGGCCCCTGATGTCGAGATATTTGATGCCGATCGTGGTGGCCGTGGTGCTGTCCGGCAATTCGAAGCTCGAATTGGGCATCGGCTTGCCCGTCCGCTGGTCGTTCATCGCCATCAGCCCGGTGTCGGTGAACGGGCCGGTCTCGCCGAGGCGCCAGGAAATGCCGGTCGCCGCCTCGGGCAGCGAAATGGTGATCGTCCAGCCGGCATTGGAGCGCATCGGCGTCAATGTCGGGGCGAAGCGCTGCGGATCGAGCACGTCGCCGACGGCGGCCAGCCGGCTGCGGCTGCGCTCCAGCCAGTCGGCGAGCTCCCTCTGGTCGACGAAATATTTGAGCAGCCCGCCATCCTTCTCGTAGGAGACGAACTTGGTCAGCGCCTCGGCCTCGCTGCGCTTGTCGGACAGCGACTGGCTACCGAGGCGATCCTCGGAAAACTCCTGCGCCAGGAGGAAATAGGCAGGCGCATAGTCGGGATGGGCCGCTATGAAGGTGTTCAGCTTGTCGAGACGCTGGGCATCGTCGAACTGCTCGAGATGGACGAGCTTGATCGCCGACGCCTTGGCCTTGTCGGCCAACTGGCCGAACACCTCGCGGGCGCCGGCCTTACCGTCCTGGACCCGAAGCAAGGTGGCGAAGCGCGTATAAGGGTCGATGGCGTCGACATCGAAGTTGGCGAAGGCGAGATAGGACCGCCTGGCGTTGAGCATGTCGCCCGACAATTCGTAGACGCGGGCATTGTGATAGTACTCATCGGGACGCTTGGGGTCGGCGATCGCGCCGCCCTGCGCGGCGAGCGCGGCAAAGCCCTTGGCGATGGTGTCGATGGAAGCGGCAATCTGCTCGGTCGTCGCCTGCAGCTTCTCGGCCTGCGCGGCCGCCTGCTGCTGGCCGGCGGCCAGCGTGTCGGTGGTCTGCTTGACCGCCTCGACCGCCTTCTGGGTTTCGGCGCCCTGCTCGGTCTGCTGTTTCTGTGCCGAGGCGATCTCCTCGGCCTTCTGCGCGACGGTGTCGGTCGATTGCTTGACCGCCTCGACCGCCTTCTGGGTTTCGGCGCCCTGCTCGGTCTGCTGTTTTTCGGCGGCGGCTATCTCCTGCGTCTTCTGCGCCACCGTGTCGGTCGATTTCTTGACCTCCTCGACCGTCTTTTGCGTCTCGGTGACCGTCCTTTCGATCCTGGCGACCTTTTCGGAGACGATGCCCAGCGACTGCTGCAGCTCGGCCACCGCCGGCACCAGAGTGGCGATGATGCCGTTCTGCGAATTCGTTTCCTGCTGCACGGTGTAGACGCCGCCGGCGATCGCCGCCGCACTTGTGGCGAAGATCAGCGCCGGCATGGCCTTGGTCGCCAGCACAAGCCTCAGCACGATGGCGATGGCGATGATCGCGGCCGCAACGGAAGCGACGAGCGCGATATAGGCGGCGAACGGCCCGAGCGGGTTGAGCACGTCCGACACCGCGCCGCTGACGAAAGCGACGCTGCCGGCCCATTTGCCGGTGCGGCTGAGCGATGCCCGGATAAGAGATGGTGCGGCGGCGCCGATGTCACCTGTCATGTCGATCCCCCAAACCAAATCCGCGCGCATGGTAGCAGCGCGGCCCCGCCGGGAAAACAGGACAGCAAGCGGGCGTTTTCGGGGCGGTGGGGTGTGGGAGGTGTCTACCGACGAAGTGATAGCTACGAGCGGCAAGGTATAGCGCCGCTCGCGCAGGAATCGCCAATTTGCCGATGTTGGCGCCGCCCCTCATTGCCCTGCCGGGCATTTCTCCCCGTATAGTGACGGGGAGAAAGGGGCTGGCCGCAGCATTGGCGCCCTTCTTGCAACGTTGGTGATTGGCGAAACCGGCGATGACAGCGCCCCTCGCCCCGTCACTATACGGGGAGAGGGTGCCGGCAGGCAGGTGAGGGGCAGCGCCGGCTTTGGTGTCGTTCCGAGCCCGTCGCCACCCTTAAGCTGTTGAGACAGCTTTGAGACCCCCGTTAACCAGTTGGACGCAGCAATCGGCTTAGGCTAGGGTCCGGCCCTCTCAGCAACAGCCGGATTCGACTTGCGCCTGTCCGACCCTTTCCCGCTCCTCCAGAAGATCTTGATGGCGTTCGCGCTGCTGGCGATGGTCGCCGGCTGCACCACCGTCGCGCCGCCCGACAGTGTATTGGGGGTGCCGGCGCAGCCGCAGCGCTATGCGGCGATCGTCGTCGATGCGCGCAGCGGCAAGCAGCTGTTCGAGGTCAATTCGACGGCGCAGCGCTATCCGGCCTCGCTGACCAAGATGATGACGCTCTATCTGCTGTTCGAGGCGCTGGAGAGCGGCCGGGTGAGCAAGGAGACGCAGATCCCGGTTTCGGACAATGCCTCCCGGCAGCCGCCGACCAAGCTGCGCTTCAGGCGCGGCGAGACGATCGACGTCGATTCCGCCATCCGGGCCATCGTGGTCAAATCGGCCAATGACGTGGCGGTGGCGGTCGGCGAATATCTCGGCGGCTCGCAGGACCAGTTCGCCGCCATGATGACCACCAAGGCGCGAAGCCTCGGCATGACGAGCACCTCCTTCCGCAACGCTTCGGGCTTGCCCGACGGCAGCCAGATGACGACGGCGCGCGACATGGCGGTGCTGGGCATGGCGCTACGCAACCGCTTCCCGCAGCATTTCCACTATTTCTCCGAGAGCGACTTCATGTTCCGCGGCCGGCTGGTGCGCGGCCACAACGACATGCTCGGCCGGGTGCGCGGCGTCGACGGCATCAAGACCGGCTACATCAGGGCCTCCGGCTACAACATCGTCACTTCCTACAATGCCGACGGCCGCCAGCTGATCGTGGTGGTGATGGGCGCCGAAAGCGCGCGCCAGCGCAACGACCATGTCGAGGCACTGATCCAGCGCAGCCTTTCGCCGATGGCGGCGGATGCCAAGACAAGGCTGATGTATGCCGGGCAGCAGCCGACGGGGTCGGCGCTTCCCGGTTTGCCAGAACCGTAAAAGCTTCGAAACGCCGGCCCGAGGCACCCCCCTCTGGCCTGCCGGCCATCTCCCCCTCAAGGGGGAGATTGGATGTCGCGTCGGGTTTCGCCAACCTCCAACGTCAATGAGGGGCGCGGCGCCAAGGCTGCCGATCTCCCCCTTGAGGGGGAGATGTCCGGCAGGACAGAGGGGGGGCGCGAAGGATCACCACCGATCTCAACCTTGCGCCGCCGCATTCCGCGACCAAGTCACAGCCCGCACCACCCCCATCACAACAACTTGTTCGGTCACACCAGTTACACAGTCGCGATGGATATGCCGCGCCGGCTTGGCGTATCGTATCGCAGAAGCCGAAACAGGAGCACTGACCATGGCCGGCGACCCGAAGGCGCAGAAGACGGAAGACGACGAAACCCACTCGGCCGGCGAATATCTCGAGGCCTCCACCTTGCCGGAAGACCTGCACGAAGCGGCCGACGAGATCCTCGAAGCGCCGGAGGTGCCGGATTCCGAGCCCGCCCCGGCCGGACCTGCCGCATCGCGGGTAAAACCGAAGAAAAAACCGTCGGCGATCAGCGGCCGGAAATTCCGCAAGCGCGACCTGGTGCGCATCGACGATTTGCGGCCGAGCCTTTCCGACCGCATCCGCGCCGACCATCCCGACCTGCCGCGCGGCGCCCGCATCAGCCGCGAGGAGCTCGCCCGCTACCGCATGCGCTACATGGAAGAACTGCTGCAGCAGGAGCACGGCGAATTCTCCGAGCTCGACCGCCAGGTGGTCGAATCGATCGCCAGGCAGGACACGATCTCGGAAAACTCGGAAGAGGAGTTCGAGGAGCACCGCTCGTTCGCCGACCGCGTCTCCGACTCGATGGCCGAGTTCGGCGGCAGCTGGTGGTTCCTGATCTCGTTCGCCAGCGTGCTCTTGATCTGGATCGGCATCAACCTGTTCGAGGGCATGGCGGGCGCCTTCGACCCCTACCCGTTCATCCTGCTCAACCTGATGCTGTCCTGCATCGCCGCTATCCAGGCGCCGGTGATCATGATGAGCCAGAAGCGGCAGGAAGCGAAGGACCGGCTGCGCTCCTTCAACGACTACCGGGTGAACCTGAAGGCCGAGCTGGAAGTGCGGCACCTGCACGAAAAGCTCGACTACCTGATCTCGCGCCAATGGCAGCGGCTGGCGGAAATGCAGCAGATGCAGCTCGATGCCATGCACGAGCTGACAGGGGCGAAGAAGGTGAAGCGGACGGCGGGCGGGGTGCGGCGGCGGGCGGCGAGGAGCGAGGCGGCGGGGTGAGGCGTCGGAGCAGCAAGGTTGCTAACGACGCAGATACGGCGCAGCCTTGACCGCCACATACGCCCTCGGGAAGCCTAACCGCTCCTGTGGCGTCAAATGCCTTGCCACCCCAATTGGCCGTTGAAGCCTTCGCGTGCTTCCGCTAAGAAGCCGTGGCTGGCTGGTTCACCGGCTGGTTCGTTTTACCGGGAAGCACCCGTAGCTCAGCTGGATAGAGCGCTGCCCTCCGAAGGCAGAGGTCACAGGTTCGAATCCTGTCGGGTGCGCCAATTTCAAGTAAGTATCCATAGCTTTCGCACCGATCGCGCGAGAACGCCGCGTCAGAGATAGGTGGAGGCCAGGCCACCGTCGACCGGCAGGTTGACGCCATTGATCCAGCGCGCCGCGTCCGAGCACAGGAAGACGACGGCCGGGGCGATCTCGTCTGCAAAGGCAGGGCGCTTCATTCTGCCACTGTCAACCTCGACCCGATCCTGACCAAGCATGGTGATGAAGTCGCCGAGGATTGGCGTAAAGACCGGGCCGGGCGCAACAGAATTCATGCGGATGTCACGCGAGAGGAAGAGCTGCTGCGCCCGCATGAACGTCCAGACGATCAGGGCTTCCTTGAAATATTGATAGCAGGTGTCATGCGAAACCGGATTCGCAGCCAACCAATCATGACCAGACTGGAAGGTCCCGGTCGTTGCCAGGTCCTTGTGCCGGGCGAGGCGTTCCGGCCATGCGGCGCCCAAAATCGAGGCGAAGTTGACGATTGCCGCGCCCGGCGAAAGCCTGCCGACCACAGTCTCGGTCAGGTGACGCAGGCCGAGATAGTTGACGCGGGCGACCGTATCCTTGTCGGCGGTGCCCGGCACGCCTGCCGCGTTGACCAGCCCATCGAATTGCGCGGGCAAGAACGAAACGGCCTCGTCGATCGTATCCGGCTTCGAGAGATCGGCCTTCACGAAGCCATCCAGGGTAACCGTGGGATCATTGCGGTCGATGCCGATTACCCTGGCGCCATGGAAGCGGGCGAGACGGGCGACCTCGGCTCCGATCCCCGAAGACGCGCCCGTAATGACCAGAAGCTTGTTGGAGAGATTCATGGTTCGATCTTTCGTGGATTGGTCAAAATGGATAGAGCGTTGCTTGTTCCTTGACGGAAATCCACATCCACTGCGTGAATTCCTCCCAGATCGCCGGGCCTGAGACGCGGCTGCCATTGCCCGAGCGCCGCCGGCCGCCGAAAGGTGCGTGCGGCCCGGCGTTGACGGTCTGATCGTTGATGTGCAGATGGCCGACCTCCAGTCTTTCGCCAACCGACCGGGCGCGGTCGACGGAGGCCGAAATGACGCCGGCGGCGAGGCCATATTCGGAGCTGTTGACGAGAGAGATCGCTGCCTCTTCGTCGCGGAACGGGGCAATGCAGGCGACGGGCCCGAAGATCTCTTCCTCGAACGCACGCATCCCCCGCTCGATGCCGAACAGAACCGTTGCCGGATAGAAGCGGCCGCTTGCCTTGCCTCCGGCGAGCAGCTTTGCGCCCTTGGCGACGGCATCGTCGACGATGCCCTGGATTCTGTCGACCTGGGCATCGGAAATGATGGGGCCAAGCGCCACCTGGTCGGTCGAGGGATCGCCGGCAACCAGGTGTCCGGCCCTGGCGGCAAGGCGCGAAGCAATCGCATCGGCATGCTTCTCGTCGACAAGGATGAGACCGGTCGACATGCAGATCTGGCCCTGATGCAGGAAGCAGCCCCAGGCGGCATTCGACGCCGCGATGTCCGGATCGGCATCATCGAGGATGATCAGGGCGTTCTTGCCGCCGAGCTCAAGCTGAACCTTCTTCAGATGCTTGCCGGCCAGTTCGCCGACCCGGCTCCCGGCGGCCGCCGACCCCGTGAACGAGACCATTGCGATGTTCGCATCCGTGCAGAGGGCCTCGCCGGCGTCAATTCCGCCGGGGACGACATGGAGGACACCTGCGGGCAGGCCCGCTTCCTCGAACAGGCGTGCAATGATGATGCCACCGGAAATCGGCGTGCGCGGGTCCGGTTTGTGGACGACGGCGTTGCCTGTCGCCAAAGCGGCGGCAATCGCGCGGACAGAGAGGACAAGCGGAAAATTGAACGGCGAGATAATTCCGACCACGCCGTGCGGCACCCGCCGCGCATGGTTCTGGCGTCCAGCATCCATGGTGGGAAGGGCGATGCCATTCGGCTCGACAGCGGCAGCCGCGGCGTGGCGGATGAAGGCTGCCCCGTGATCGATCTCGATTTGCGCCTTCGCCCGGATGGAGCCGGATTCGCGCATTATCCAGCCGACCAGCTCTTCGCCATTGGCTTCCAGGATATCGGCCGCCTTGTTCAATATGGCCGCGCGCTCGGAGGGACGTTTCGCCGCCCAGGCCGGCTGCGCCAGATAAGCCCCAACCGCGGCTTGCCCGATGTCTGCCGCGCCGCCGACGCCCACCGAGGCCACCAACATGGCGGTCGCGGGATTGCGCACCTCGGCGACGCCGGCAGCCGTCTCACGCCAGCCACCCAGAAATGCCTTGCCGGTCCAGCGCGCCTCGTCGATGAAGCTCCTGCTTTGGATGTTCACTCGTTGATCCTCCCTTGCAAACATTCGCAATTGCTCTGCTGCGCGCGCGGGGCATCTGGTCCTGCCGCTGCCAGCGCCCGCAGCACGTGAATCTTGCCGGAGGCTGTTCGCGGCAACGCCTCAAGCGCACAGAATGTCTTTGGTACTTTGTAGGCTCAAGCGCTTGGTGCAGTGGCTAACGAGCGCGGTGGCATCGAGGATGCAGCCTGGCCCCATCACCAAGACGGGGCCGACTTCACCCATTACACCGCGACCTCGGCACTGTGTGGCTCCTCCCTTGCCATCATTCGCTATGTCAAATAGCATTATTGCTATGCCGCATAGCATAGTATTGCTATCTGTCATAGTCTTTTTTGAGATTCCGGAAAGCCAAGCGGCGCAGAGCGGCGCGCTCGACAGATTGGTTGGTTGCGATCTGCGCCGGGCATCATCGTTGCAGTCTCCGACCGCATTGCCGTGCCGAGGCGCGGGGTGTCCGGCGAGCGCAAGATCTCCGAGACCAACCATGACGAGGTCGTCAAGCTGATGGTCGGCGTTGGAGGAATTACAGGAAAAGTACGCGGCGGTTTTCCGTCCGGAATTGCATCAAAACAAGTACTTAGCGCGAAAACGCCTCTAGCGAACAACGCCCCGGCAGGCCCAGGCGACATTGGCGAACGAGCGCGGGCCGTCGGGCCGGCCGGCCTGATAGGCATCGCGGACGGCGGCTTCGATGCGCGTCCGCTCTGCGGCGTCGACCGTGGACATGTATTTGCCGAGCGGCCCCTCGCCGGCGCCGATCGGCGCCCAGTAGTCGTCGAAATCCGCATAGTCCATGCGGATCATCAGCTCGGTCTCGGTGACGTCGGCAAGACCCTGCTCGACAAAGGTCCGCTTCATCTCGCCCGGCTGCATCATCGGCTGGAAGCAATAGCGGCTGCGCATCTGGCGGCCGCTTTCGCTGAGCGCGGCAACCGTGTCGATCATCATGCGCATGCCGGGCATGCCGCCGAGATGGTCCCACACCACCGCCGCGATCACGCCGCCGGGCCGCGTCACGCGGCGCATCTCGGCCACCGCCTTGCCGGTTTCCGGCACGAAGTGGAGCACGAGCAGGGCAAGGGCGCGGTCGAATGCGTCGTCCGCGAACGGCAAGGCGGTAGCGTCCGCTTGGCTGAAGGTGATGCGCGAATCGGTGTTGCGTGCCTTGGCCGCCTCGATGAAGACGGGCGAGAAGTCGATGGCCTGGATTTCGGCGAGGCCGGCGGATTTCGCCAGCTCGAAGGTCAGGCTGCCGGTGCCGCAGCCGACGTCGAGGATCTTCTCGCCGCCGGCCAGGCCGGCGAAGTCGATGAATTTGGGCGCCAGCCTGCGGCTCCAGCGTCCCATCAGCTGCTCGTAGCCGGATGCCTGGTGCACGGTGAAGCTCGACGTCATCTCGCTCTCCCTTCGCTGGCCTCAGGCTAGTCCTCGACGGGATCGATGCCAAGTGGTGGTAAGACGACCTCGTCGTTCGAGCGGCCGGACGACTCAGACTTTCGAGAACAATGCCTGCACTGTCTCGATCGGCATCAGCATCACTCGCTCGCCCAGCGGAGACAGAATGAAGCCGTGCCGCTGATAGAAGCCGACGGCGTCATCGTCTATCGCATGCGCCACCACGGCGCGAACCCCGGCGATCTCCGACACGGCCAAGCAGCGACGCAGCGCATCGGCAAGCAGGTCCCCGCCAAGCCCAAGTCCCTGGAATGCCTGATCGACCGCCAGGCGGCCGATCAGCAGCAGCGGGACCTGCTCGGGCATACCCCGCCTCAGCTTCGCGCTTGGCAGCGCGATCCGTTCTTCCATCGCCGTCGAGATCGCATAGTAGCCGATGACGCGATTATTCATGTTCGCGTCACAGATCACATAGGTCCGGGCGGACAGGCCCTCGCCGGCAAGAGCGCGATTGCGCAACCAGTCATCGAGCGTGGGATGCCTGCCGTTACGAAACGGGGACACATCGTGGCCGACGGTCAGCCGTTCCGGAGGGCTGACCCGCAACCCCGGCCCTCCACCAGCAGGCATCAGCGCTCCCAGGCGGGCTTGCGCGTCATGCGCGCGCGAAGTTCCTCGTTCGGTTTGTCGGGGGCGTCGAGCAGATCGAGCAATTTCTGATGCGCGTCGGCATCGAGAAAGAAGGCGCGCTGGTCGAGAATGGTTTCTTCAGCCTGCCTGCGGGCGCTGTCCAGCATGAATTCCGACAGTTTCTGCCCGCGCAAACCCGCGGCGCGGCTGAGAATGGCCTTCGTCCCCGCCGAAGCGCGGATCTGAATCACATCATCCTTTCGCGCCGCATCGCGATCGCGGCCGGCATGATTGGACTGCGGCATCGAAATCCTCCTGCATCAGGATCAGATATCTAGCAATTGTCATGACAATGTCAATACAGGCTCGCAGGATCTCACCCCGTAGCGTCCCGGACCCCGAGCCTGCCCACGCTCTCCCGCTCCACCAGCGGGCATTCCAGCTTGGTGATGGGATAGCGGCCGCGGCCCGGCGTGGGCGGCGCTTCCAACTGCTCGATCGCCCATTGGCCCATCGCCATATGCGGCAGGATCGATGTCGTCAGCGGCGGGAACAGATGGCGGGCGATCTCCTCGTCGTCATAGCCGACGACGGAAATATCCTCGGGGATATGCAGGCCGGCCTCCTTCAGCGCCTCGTAGCAGCCGATCGCGGTGCGGTCGTTCTGGCAGAAGATGGCGGTCGGGCGCTCCTTCAGGGCGAGCAATTTGACGGTCGCGGCATAGCCGGCGCTGGCCGACCAGTCGCCCTCGACCACCAGCTCCGGATCGAAAGGAATGTCGGCGGTGGCGAGCGCGCGGCGATAGCCTTTCAGCCTATCTTGAGCCGCTTGCATCCAGGGCTCGCCGGTGATGGTGGCGATACGGCGGTGGCCGTGGCCGATGAGATGCCTTGTCGCGCTCTGGCCGCCGGCGATCTCGGAGGGCACTACCGCCGGGAAGGCATAGTCGGCGGTGTAGCAGTTGAGCAGGATGACCGGGATGTCGAGGCTATAGAGGAACTCGGGCGCCGCGATCTCGCGGGTGAAGATGGTCATGTAGATCAGCGCCGAGATGCCGCGCCTGGTCAGCGCCTGGATGGCGCGCGGCTCCATGACGGCGTCGCCCATGGTCTGCGCGACAAGCAGCACGTTGCCGGCATTCCAAGAGGCCTGGCGCGCGCCCTCGATGGCGACCACCGCCTCGGGGCTGGTGGCGAGCTGGTCGACGGCGAAGCCGATGACGCCGTCCAGCCCCTCGAAGGGCGTCACCGGCGGCCGCAGGGCGGAAAACACCGGCGGCGAGTAACCCAGCGACCGCGCCGCTTCGATCACCCGGTCGCGGGTCTGCTGCGAGAGCCGTATGCCGGGCGAATTGTTGAGTACGAACGACACCGTCGCCTGCGAGCAGCCGGCGGCCCTGGCGATGTCGGTCATGGTGACGCGGCCTTTGGGCCTGGCGGCGCGTCGCCTGGACGCCTCCGGGGGATCGCGCAATTCCGTCGGTTCGCTCATGGTCGTTTTCCCAACCCCGGCCGGTTGTTAAGCAAAGGCCGGCAGCAACGGCAAGATGGCTTTCGTGGAAGCTCATTTATCGAAATGCAGCTGATTATAACTATTATCACACGCGACGCGTTCCGCGCCAGCCGCGCCGCACGCCGACGAAACGACCGGACAAGGTCAGCAAAGCTGACGATTTTCCTTAGAATTTCCGCGCGATGGCCCGCTTTGCCGCTGGCGCTCTTATTCCTCCCTTGCGCTCTGCTTTGGCTGCCAGATCTCCCGCCCGGGCGGGATCGGCCATCCTCGATAACTAATACTATTTACTAATAGCCGTAAGCGTTCTACTGTCAACTCGTCGTTACCGGACCCGGGCTTCCGGCTGGTGGCGTAAAGGCGTGCGATGCGGTGCGCCATCGGGCCGGCAAGCCGCCGGAAGAGGGTCGCCGCACACTCACGAAAATGTCAGACAAATCGGACTATTTACGAACTGCGAATGAGTGTCTAGTGTCTCGGTCGCGGCTGGATTGGCGCCATTCTCAGGTTGCCGGATCTGGGGCCAAACCCTTGAGGAGAGGGGCGCCCGCGCCGCAAGCGACACATTCTGTCTGTGTTTCAAAAGGGAGGTTGAACATGAAATCTGTGATCCGAACTGCGTCCATCGCCGCCGCGGCCCTGGCGCTCGGCCTGTCGGCAAGCGCGATCGCGCGCGCCGACGACAAGCCGACGCTGGCCTTCGTCGTCAACGGCGCATCCGACTTCTGGAAGGCGGCGGAAGCCGGCGTGAAGAAGGCGCAAGGCGAGCTTCCGGACTACAATCTGGAGCTGAAATATCCGGAGCAGTCGTCCGTCGCCATCCAGCAGCGGCTGATGGACGACCTGGTGACCGCCGGCGTCAAGGGCATCATGGTCTCCGCCGTCGACCCCAAGACCTCGACCGACGGGCTGAACAAGATCGCGTCCCAGACGGCACTGTTCACCACCGATTCGGACGCCCCGCAGACCAAGCGCGTCGCCTATATCGGCTCGTCCAACGTCGATGCCGGCAAGCAGGCCGCCGAGATCGCCAAGAAGGCGATGCCGGACGGCGGCAAGTGCCTGGGCTTCGTCGGCCTGCTCGGCGCCGACAATGCCAAAGAACGCATCGAAGGCATGAAGGACGGGCTCAAGGGCAGCAAGATCGAGCTGGTCGACGTTCGCGGCGACGACATCGATCAGGCGCGCGCCAAGAAGAATGTCGAGGACGCGCTGGTCGCCAGCCCCGACATCACCTGCATGGTCGGCTTCTACTCCTACAACACGCCGCGTATCTATGAAGCCCTGCGCGACGCCGGCAAGCTCGGCCAGATCACCGTCGTCGGCTTCGACGACGATCCGATCACGCTGGGCGGCGTCAAGGAAGGCACCGTTGCCGCCACCGTGGTGCAGCAGCCGTTCGAGTGGGCCTATCAGGGCATGAAGCTGATGGCCGCCTATCTCAAGGGCGACAAGTCGGGCATCCCGGAGGGCGGCCTGATCATCGTGCCGACAAAGATCATCGGCAAGGACGATGTCGACGCCTACGCCGCGAACCTCAAGGCGATGGCCGGCAAGTAGGACGACGCACGTT
Source organism: Mesorhizobium sp. M4B.F.Ca.ET.058.02.1.1 (assembly GCF_003952505.1). Lineage (NCBI taxonomy): Bacteria > Pseudomonadati > Pseudomonadota > Alphaproteobacteria > Hyphomicrobiales > Phyllobacteriaceae > Mesorhizobium > Mesorhizobium sp. M4B.F.Ca.ET.058.02.1.1. The sequence goes on from NZ_CP034450.1 coordinate 3,846,224, forward strand.
TCGCCGGCTCAGGGATCTGCCTTGAGTCGGCGATCATATTGACGGGCCCGCGAAGGCCCGTCAGTCTGAGGCCAAACGCCCACCGGCTGCTGTCAGGCGTGATGAATTATTCCGACGTATCCATCGCTCAATCCACGATTGCTCCGTTCCTGAGCCTGGACGGCGTGCGCAAAACCTATCCCGGCGTGGTGGCGCTGGACGGCTTCTCAATGGAGGTGCGGCCGGGCGAGGTGATCGGCCTGGTCGGCGAGAACGGCGCCGGCAAATCGACGCTGATGAAGATCCTCGGCGGCGTGACGCGGCCGGACAGCGGAACCATCATCGTCGACGGCGTCGCGCATGAGGGACTCACGGTCGAAGCCAGCATCGGTTCGGGCATCGCCTTTGTGCACCAGGAACTCAATCTGTTCGAGAATCTCGACGTCGCCGCCAATATCTTCTTCGGCCGCGAGCCGCTGCGGGCCGGGCCGCTGAAGCTGGTCGACCGCGGCAGGCTGCGCGACATGGTGGCGCCGCTGCTCAAGCGCGTCGGCGCCAATTTCTCAGCCGACGCGCCGGTCGCCTCGCTGTCGCTTGCCCAGCAGCAGATGGTCGAGATCGCCAAGGCGCTGTCGATCAAGGCGCGGCTGGTGATCCTCGACGAGCCGACCTCCAGCCTGCCGATCGCCGAGACCGACAAGCTGCTCGACGTCATCAAGGCGCTGAAGGTGGAAGGCATCAGCGTCATCTTCATCTCGCACCGGCTGCACGAGGTCGAGCGGGTCGCCGACCGCGTCGTCGTGCTGCGCGACGGCATGCTGGCCGGCACGCTGGCGAAAAGCCAGATCGACCACGACCAGATGGTCAAGCTGATGATCGGCCGCATGCTGAAGGAACGCGAGCGGGTTTCGGATTCCGCGCATGCGCCGGGCGGCGTCGCGCTCTCGGTCCGGGCTGTGCGCACCAGCGCCTATCCGGAGCGTCCCGTCGACCTCGAGGTCCGCCATGGCGAAATCCTCGGACTAGCCGGTCTGGTCGGCTCTGGCCGCACCGAGCTGGCGCGCGTGCTGTTCGGCATCGACGAATGCTTTGGCGGCAGCGTTACGCTCGACGGCAAGACGCTGAAGCTCGGCTCGGCCGCCGAGGCTGTCGCGAGCGGCATCTTCCTGGTGCCGGAGGATCGCAAGCTGACCGGTATCCTGCTCGACCTATCGATTGCCCAGAACATCTCGCTGCCCAACCTGCCGGCGCATGCGAAGCGCTCGCTGGTCTCGACGAGCGCGGAAGTTGCCACCGCGGAGAAGCAGAAGAGCAATCTCGGCATCAAGGCGCCGTCGGTCGCGACCCGCACCGGCACGCTGTCGGGCGGCAACCAGCAGAAGGTGGTGCTGGCCAAATGGCTGGCGATGAACCCCAAGGTGATGATCCTCGACGAGCCGACGCGCGGCATCGACATCGGCGCCAAGGCCGAGATCTACGGGCTGATGCGGGCGCTTGCCGATGCCGGCGTCGCGGTGCTGATGATCTCAAGCGACATGGAAGAGGTGATCGGGGTGTCGGACCGCATCGCGGTCATGCATGAGGGGCGGATATCCGGCATTCTCGACAAGGATCATTTCAGCCAGGAGAACGTGCTTCTGCTGGCTGTGGGCAAGACGCCGAAATAGTTTTGTTTGCCACAGGGTCCGGCCGCAAAACCGTGGACCCTGCCGTCAAGGGGAGGACAACGATGAGCAAGAAGGATCTCGGCCTGCTGGTCCTTATCTTGGTGGTCGGCGCCGTCGTGACGGCCATCAATCCGCGCTTCCTGTTGCCGATCAACCTCGCCAACACCTCCAACCTGATCGGGCTGTTCGGCATCCTTTCGATCGGCCAGGCCTTCGTCATCATCACAGGCGGCATCGAACTGTCGGTCGGCTCGCTTGTCGCGCTGCTCGGCACGCTGTTCATCGACTTCATCGCCGTGCGCGAGCTGGACTGGCCGCTGGCCTTCGTGCTGATCATCGCGCTCGGCGCCATCATCGGCCTGGTGCATGGCTGGCTGATCACGCGGCTGAAGCTGCAGCCCTTCGTGGTGACGCTGTGCGGCTTGCTCATCTACCGCGGCGTGGCGCGCTTCTACACCGCCGACGGCACGGCGGGCTTCGCCTTCGGCCAGAATTTCCCGGACCTCGAATTCCTCACCGCCGGACGCAGCTGGGGCGTGCCGAACAGCTTCATCGCGCTGATCATCATCGCCATCGTCATGTGGGTGGTGCTGCACCGCTCGGTATTCGGGCGCTATCTCTACGCCATCGGCAAGAACGAGGAAGCGGCGAAATATTCGGGCATTCGCACGGGCCGCATCGTCATGGCGGCCTACGTCATCTGCGGCGTGCTGACGGCGCTGTCGGCGATCTACTTCGCCATGTACACGCGCTCGATCTCGCCGGCGAGCCACGGCCAGTTCTACGAGCTCTATGCCATTGCCGCGGCCGTACTCGGCGGCTTCTCGCTGCGCGGCGGCGAAGGCTCGCTGATCGGCGTCATCCTCGGCACGGTGCTGCTGCAGGAGCTGCAGAACCTCGTCAACCTGCTTGGCATCCCGTCCTCGCTGAACTTCGCGGTGATGGGCGGGGTGATCCTGATCGGCGTGCTCGTCGACCAGCAATGGGGCGTGTTCCGGGCGCGGCGGCAGATGATCGACGCCACGCGCAGGAACGTCGCCGGCGCGCCGGCGGAGTAGCTTCCCTCGTTCGAGCTCGGCAGGCAGCGGGCAGTTTCAACTTCGCGGGCTGCCACCCTTTTTCGGACGTTGGCGCTGCCCCTGGCCTGCCTGCCGGCATCCTCTTCCCGTATAGTGACGGGGAGAGGGGCGCTCTCTTCGATGATTTCGCCAATTTCGAATGTTGCTAGATAGGCGCCGAGGCTGCGGTCGGTGTCCAGCCGATAGATGGGTAACAGTTTGAACCGGATACATAGGTAACAGTTCTCCCCCTGTTTGTCCGCTGCAGCGCCAAGCGGATTGGTTAGCGCGGCGCTGCAGCGGACAAGCGTCATACGCCTTGTGTCGATGATGCCGAGCTGGTGTGCATGGAAGGAAAGAGCCCATTGACCATCCTCGGTTTGGGCGGCCGCGACAGCTTCACCAACCAGTGCCTGCGAGACATAGACGAAGCCGCCGTTCCACCTGATCTCGCCATTGTGGCGTACATGACGGACCGCGGCCTCGGCCGGATAATCAGGCTCGGGCGGCATCGTCGGCATGGCGCGCCGGGAGGATCTGTAATGCTGGGCTGGAGTGTCCATGCCTAGCGCCTCATGGGGACGTTCTTCATTGTAGCTGCGCCGGAAGGCCTCGAAGGCGTGGCCCTGGGCCGCCCTGTCGGCCTCCGGTGCCTCGGCCAGCGGCAACAGGGTCAGATGAAAGCGCTCGTGGCGCCCGTTCTGCTGGGGTTTGCCGGGCGCGATCCGCTCCAGGGCGATGCCGAGTTTGATGAAGCGCACCGCAAGCGGTGTCAGCCCGGTGACACCGGCCGACGCGAAGGGCGGGCCATTGTCGCTTCGGAACCGGTCCGGCAGGCCATGCTCCTCAAACAGCCGCTCGAATACCGGCCAGGCCTCGGCATCCGCCGTCGAGCCGGTCGCTTCGAGCGCCAGCAAGTAGCGGCTCGACGCATCCATCACCGTCAACGGTTCGCAACGCCACCCGTCACGGGTCCGGAACCAGCCCTTGTGATCGCCGGTCCACACCGCGTTCGGCCCTTGCGGCTCCGGCCAAGGTCCATTGCCGCAGGCCCGCAGCCGGGTCCGCTTGCGGGCGCTGACAAGCCCATGCCGTGCAAGGATAGCGCCTGCCGTCGAGGCCGACGGCCAGATCAAGTCGGGAGCCGCGCGCTTGAGCCGCGCCACGATCTTCTTGGGCCCCCACAGCGGATGCGTCTCCTTCGCCGCCACGATCCGCTCGACAAGATCAAGGGCTGTCGCACGGCCATGATTGAGCGGCGCTCGCGGCCGATCGTGCAAACCTTCCGGGCCAAACTCCCGGTAGCGACCCAGCCATTTATAGCCGATCTTGCGCGAAATTCCGTAGGCCGCACAAAGCTCGCTCATCGTCTCTTCGCCAGAAAGGCAATCCACTACAAAACGAAGCCGCTCGTCCATGATGCCAGTCTCTCGCCAAACCATCGCCGGGTCCTCCGGCGAGGGAGAAAACTGTCACCTATGCAATCGGTCCATTCTGTTACCTATCTATCGGGTTCGGACACCGCCACCTTCTCCCCGTCACTATACGGGGAGAAATGCCCGGCAGGGCAATGAAGGGCGGCGCCGACATCAACAAGTCTCGGCTCAACCTCCCACATGCAAGCCGGCATCACCTGAATCAATTCACCTCAGATCATGCTGGACAGATCCGAAAACGCCATCGCCTTGCGCAGCACCTCGGCGAAGCGCTCGCCGGCGATGTCCTTGGCGCCGCTGTTGTCGATCGAGGTGACGTCCGGTCCGGAGAGCGCGATGCTGGCGCTGCGCGCCAGGCGCGCCAGCACCTCGCCGCGCGATTCACGGCCGCGCGCCGCCAGCCGCTCGGCGAGGATTTCCGGCGCCGCGGTGATCTCGACCACCGCCAGATTGGCGTAACGCTCGCGCAGCGCCGGAATAACAGACCGCGAGACGTTGGCGACCGCGACATGGCCGTTGGCGACCGCCCAGTCGACATCGGCGGGCAGGCCGTAGCGCAGGCCGTGGGCATCCCAACACAGGGCGAAAGCGCCGTCGGCTTCAGCCTCGGCGAAGGCGGCGTCGGCCAGCGTGTCGTGGTCCTCGCTCGCCGCATCGCTCGGACGGGTGATGACACGGCGCACGAATTCCAGCCGGGTCTCTTCGGCGAAGCGGGCCTTCGCATAGCCTATCACCGTGTCCTTGCCGGCGCCGCTCGGACCGACCACGGCGACGAAGACGCCGTTGCGGATCGGGAACCTCTCGGCCGACAGTTCGCGTTCGAGCAAGGCCGAGACCATCATGCTACCCGGCGCCCCTGCCGCCAGACGGTGCGCACGACCGGCACATGATCGTCGACGCGCACGCGCACCAGATCGGCGCGCCGGCCCGGCTCGATGACGCCGCGATCGTCGAGCCCGACCGCCTCCGCCGGGTTCCTCGAGACCATGGCAACCGCCTGCGGCAGCGAGATTCCCTCGACCACGTCGCCGAGGAAGAAGGCCGACTGGATCAGGCTGAAGGGGATGTAGTCGGACGACAATATGTCGAGCAGGCCATCGCCGGCCAGCGTACGGGCCGAGACGTTGCCGGAATGCGAGGCGCCGCGCATGACGTTGGGCGCCCCCATCAGCACGCCGAGGCCGGCCGCCTTCGAGGCCCGGGCCGCCTCCTCCGTAGTCGGGAACTCGGCGACGCGCACGCCTTGCTCGATCGCTTCCTCGACGTGGCCGGCGGTGGCGTCGTCATGGCTGGCGAGCACGATGCCGCGCTCGTGGCAGGCGGCGGAGAGGAAGACGCGGTTCGGACCGGAATTCATGGCCGATTCCGCCATGCGCTTTTCGCAGAACTTCCGGAAGTCGCGATCGGAGAGCTTCAGCTTGCGCTGGTAGTAATAGGCATAGGTTTCGAGATTGACGAACTGGCGCTGTCCTGGCGCATGGTCCATCAGCGACGCCAGCTTCACCCGCTCGTCGGTCTCGAAATTGGCGAAGGCCTTCAGGCAGTCCGGCGCCGACACCTCGCAGCGCAGATGGATGAAGTGGTCGGCCCTGAGCCGCTCCTGCTCGACGCTGTCCTCGATGGCGTCGGCAAGCTTGCGAATGTCGGCGGATGTGACGTCGGCGTCCTCGTCCATGCCGACACGCAAGGCATCGAGCACGGTGGTGATGCCGGCGGTCGCCACTTGCGCGTCATGAGCAAGCACGGCGGCGATCGGATTCCAGCGCACCTTCGGGCGCGGCGCGTAATGGCCTTCGAGGTGGTCGGTGTGCAGCTCGACCAGGCCGGGAATGATGTAGTCGCCGCCCATGTCCTCGCCGGCGCGGGCAGCACCCGGATCGATGGCGGCGATCAGGCCGTCGCGCAGCACCAGCGAGCCCTCGACGATCTCGTCGGCAAGCACGATGCGGGCATTGGTGAGAACGGTCTCGGCGGTCATTTCAGGCAGTCCTTGGTAATCAGGCAGTTTGGTCTCAAGCAGTTTTTGCCTCAGGCAGTTTTCCGGGCCGAGCGGCGTCCCAGCGCGTGGTGGGACAGCACCATGAACGGGGCGCCCGGTTCGGTTTCGACGAACAGCGTCAGCGCATCGACCAACACCGGCCGCAGCAGCACTTCCGTGAACAGGCTGTCGATTGCTGCGCGCAGACGAGGGCTTTCCTGTGACGCGACGCGGCCGGACAGCGTCATATGAAAGCGGAAGGTCTCGAAGACGTAAGGGTAGCCCCATTGGCACAGGTTGCGGAACTCGTCCGGCTTCAGCGAATCGGGGCTGCGGCGCTCGATCTCGGCCTCGGTCAGCGGCGCGCGGAAGCGGTCGAAGGCGAGCACGACATCGCCGGCGAAGCGGTTGAGCGCCGGCACTGGCGCTTCCGGCACCAGCGCGAAGAAGCCGTCGATCTGGCCGACGACCAGGCGCGGGATGATGACCGGCTGGGTCCCTTCGACAAAGCTGTCGAGCGCGGCGCGCAGAGAAGCCTCAGTCTCGTTCCCGGCCAGCCGGAATGGCGCCTTCAGCGTGGCATGGAAACCGTAACGGCGCGCCGAAGCGGTGTGGAAGGCAACTTCGGCCGCCGACAGCTCACCCACGGCCTCGACCGGCCGAGTGGCGGCGCCGAACGGGTCGCGTCCCAGCCAATTGGCGGCGATCCGCGCCAGCGGCTCGTCCTGGCTTGGGGTGAAATAGATGGCGTAGCGCATAAGAAGTCCTCGTCAGACCCGTTGCCATAGGTGATTTCCATGACGGATTGACGAAGCTTACGATGGTTTTCGATTGCAAATCGGCCAGGTAGGTCCTTAGCCGACGATTTTTCCGTGCTGGACCAATGGCTTCAACCGACCGCGAACCGGAAGCGATTCCGCTTGGCTGCAAAATGCTCAGTCAGGCCTTCATCAGCCATTCGTGCTCGGGCGCGTTGTGAAACTTCCAGGTGCGCTTCGGCCCGGCCATGACATTGAGATAGTAGAGATCGTAGCCATGGCAGGCGGCGCATGGGTGGTAGCCCTTCGGCACCAGCACCACATCGCCGTCCTCGATCGCCATCGCCTCGTCCAGCTCGCGCTCGCCATTCCTGCCGGCGTCGGTATAGACGCGCTGGAAGGCAAAGCCCTGCGGCGGGTTGAGGCGATGGTAGTAGGTTTCCTCGAGATAGGACTCCGCGGGGAGATTGTCCTGGTCATGCTTGTGCGGCGGATAGCTGGAGGTGTGACCGCCCGGCGTGATGACCTCGACCACCAGCAGCGAGTCGGCCGGCTTGCCTTCGGGCAGGATGTTGGTGACGTAGCGCGTGTTGGTGCCCTTGCCGCGCACTTCCTGGCCGAGATCCCGCGGAGCGATGACGCGGGCCGGCAGGCCGCCGCCCAGTCCGGGCGCCGAGCAGACGGCGAGTTCCAGCTCGGTGTCGGCGGTCACCGACCAGTTGGATCCCTCCGGCACATAGACCGACCAGGGCTTGCCCTCGAAGGGCGACATGCGCTCGCCGAGCAGGCCGAGATCCTTGCCGGCGGCGGACGCCTTGCCCTTGCCGGAGACGAAGACCAGGCAGACCTCGCGGTCGGCCGTTTCACCCGAAGCCGCCTCGCCGGACTTGAGCCGATGAAGGTCAAAGCCGACATAGGTCCAGCCGGCGCTTTGCGGCGTGACGTGGGCGACGCGGCCGTGGCCCTTGTCGGCCTTGACGAGCAGTTTGGACATTTTTGTCTCCTCAATCATTCCTTCGGTTCGGCCGGAGGCTTGGCCTCTTCAGCCGGCTTGTAGAGATAGAAGAACTGCCAGACGGCATAGCCGGCGAAGCCGAGCGCGATGACGCCCCAGAAAGGCGTGCCGGAAGCGAACTCGATCACCGACCAGGCCAGGCAGACAGCCACCACGGCGATGCGCCGCCACAGCGGCCGGAAGAACGGGTGCTCATAGTCTTTCATCGCGCCAATCCCCGGATTTAGCCAAAGCGCATCAGATAGACCGAGCGCCCTGACTAATCCACCGTTCAGGCCGGAAAACCCTGCGTCTCGACCGTGTAACCGGCGGCCGTCATCACCCGCATCAGTTCCTTGTAGCCGACCTGCGCCATCCTGAGCGGTGGATTTGCCTTCGGGTCCTGCTCGGCCTCGACCACGAACCAGCCTTCATAGCCATGGTCGGCAAACCGCTGCACGATGGCGCCGAAATCCAACGAACCGTCGCCCGGAACGGTGAAGGCGCCGAGCGCCACGGCATCGAGGAAGGACTGTTTCGTGCGGTCGAGCTTGTCGATCACGCCCATGCGCACATCCTTCACATGGACGTGGTTGATGCGCTTGTGGTGGTTGTCGATGGCGCGCAGCACGTCGCCGCCGGCAAAGGCGAGATGACCGGCGTCGAGCAGCAGCGGAATGCCCTCGCCGGAATGGCGCATGAAGGCATCGAGCTCCGGCTCGGTCTCGACGACCGCCGCCATGTGATGGTGGTAGGAAAGCGGCATGCCCTGCTCGGCGCACCATTCGCCGAATTCGGTCAGGCGCCTGCCATAGGCCTTCATCTCGTCACCGGAGAGTTTCGGCTTGGTGGAAAGCGGCTTCGAACGGTCGCCCTGGATGGAGCGGCCGACCTCGCCATAAACGATGCAGGGCGCGTTGACGGCCTTGAACAGGTCGATCATCGGCTGGATGCGGTCCTTGTTCCTGGCCATCTCCTCATCAACCAGCGTGCCGGAGAACCAGCCGCCGCACAGCGTGACGTCCGCCTCTTTCAGGATCGGCAGCATCACCTTCGGATCGTTGGGGAAGCGGCGGCCCATCTCCATGCCGGTGAAGCCGGCCGAGCGCGACTGGCGCAGACACTCCTCCAGCGACACGTCATCGCTCAGTTCCACGAGATCGTCGTTCCACCACGCGATGGGGGACATGCCCAGTTTGGCTTTCAAGTCGTCACTCCAATGTCGGTTCGTTGCGAGGCAGACGCGGCTCAGCCCTGACGGCTGCCCACGGCTTCCTCATATTTCTTGCGCGCCGCATTCACCTGTGGCCGCGACGAGACCTCCGGCACGGCGACATCCCACCAGTGGCCGCCGGCTTCGGTCGACACCAGCGGATCGGTGTCGATGACCAGCACGGTGGTCTTGTCATTGCCCTTGGCCCTGGCGAGCGCCGTCTCCAGTTCGGCAATCGACGCCACCTTCTCGGCCGTCGCGCCGAGGCTTGCCGCATGGGCGGCGAAGTCGACATCGGGCATCACCTCGTGGCGGGCGTCCTTCAGGAGATTGTTGAAGTTGGCGCCGCCGGTCGCCATCTGCAGCCGGTTGATGCAGCCATAACCGCGGTTGTCGAGCAGCACGATGGTGAGCTTGAGGCCGAGCATCACCGAGGTCGCTATCTCGGAATTGAGCATCAGGTAGGAGCCGTCGCCGACCATGACGACGACCTCCTGGTCGGGCTTCGCCATCTTGACGCCGATCCCGCCGGCTATCTCGTAGCCCATGGTCGAGAAGCCGTATTCGGCATGGTAGGAACCGGGCGCGCCGGCCTGCCAGAGCTTGTGCAACTCGCCGGGCAGACCGCCTGCCGCATGCAGCAAGGTGACGCCTGAGCCCATGGCGCGCTGCACGGCGCCGATCACTTGCGCGTCGGACGGATAGGCGGCATTGGTCGAGGCCGTCACCTTGGCGGCGGCAGCCTGCCACTCCGTCTTGCCCTTCAGGGCATTGTCGGTCCAGGCGGCCGGCGCCTTCCAGCCCTTGAGCGCAGCGGACAGTTCCGCCAGCCCTTCGGCCGCGTCGGCGACCAGCGGCAGCGCCCAGTGCTTGCCGGCATCGAAGACCTGCGTGTTCAGCCCAATGATAGTGCGGCCGGCATTCTTGAACAGCGCCCAGGAGCCGGTGGTGAAATCCTGCAGCCTGGTGCCGACGGCGAGCACGACATCGGCCTCTTCCGCCAGCCGGTTGGCGGCGGAGGTGCCGGTGACGCCGACCGCGGCCATGTTGAGCGGATGATCATCAGACAGCGAGGATTTGCCGCCTTGCGTCTCGCAGACCGGGATGCCGGCGCCCTGCACCAGCTTGGCCAGTTCGCCCGAGGCCTGCGAATAGAGGACGCCGCCGCCGGCAATCACCAACGGCTTCTTCGCGCTCTTCAGCGCCGCGACGGCGGCGGCCAGTTCGTTGCGGTCCGGACGAACCCGGCGCGGCGTCCAGAGGCGCTCGGCAAACAGGCTTTCGGGATAATCGTAGGCCTCGGCCTGCACGTCCTGGCAAAGTGAGAGCGTCACCGGGCCGCATTCGGCCGGGTCAGTCAGCACCTGCATGGCGCGGTTGAGCGCCGGGATGATCTGCTCCGGTCGCGTGATGCGGTCGAAATAGCGCGACACGGCGCGGAAGCAGTCGTTGACGCTCGCCGTGCCGTCGGAAAAATCCTCGGCCTGCTGCAGCACCGGATCGGGCAAGCGGTTGGCGAAGACATCACCCGGCAAAAACAGGACAGGCAACCGGTTTACGTGTGCCAGGGCTGCCGCCGTCACCATGTTCAGCGCACCGGGACCGATCGAGCTGGTCGCGGCCATGAAGCGGCGGCGGAAATTGGCCTTGGCATAGGCGATCGCCGCATGCGCCATCGCCTGCTCGTTGTGGGCACGGAAGGTCGGCAATCCGTCGCGCACCTGGTAGAGCGCCTCGCCGATCCCGGCGACGTTGCCATGACCGAAGATCGCCCAGACGCCGCCGAAGATCGGTACTTTCTGGCCGTCGATCTCGGTCATCTGGCGCGACAGGAAGCGGGTCACGGCCTGCGCCATCGTCAGGCGAACGGTCTTCGTCATTTGTCGTTTCCTCCGGCTTTCGTTAGCGCCGTTTTCTCATGCTGCCTTGCGGCCGCGCGCGGCAAGCCACGCCTCGGTCAACTGTTCGAAGCGAGCAGCCATGTCGGCCACCGCCTCCTCATCCGACATCTTGCCGGCCAGCCATTGTTCGGCGGCGTTGATGAAGATGGTGCGACCGACGGCAAAGCCCTTGACGATCGGTGCCTTGGCGGTAGCGGCAAACGCCGCGACCAGCTCGTCCTGCGGCGCCTCCAGCCCGAGCAGCACGACACCGCGGCACCATGGATCGTTCTTGACGATCACCGCCTCGATCTTGGCCCAGGCGCTTGCGGATGCCTGCGGCTCGAGCTTCCACCAGTCGGGCTTGATGCCCAGCGCGTAGAGTTCCTCCAGCGCGCGCGGAATGGTGGTGTCGTCGAGCTTGCCGTGCTTGCCGGCGATGATCTCGACGAGAAGCTCCCTGCCCACTTTCCGCGCGGCCTCGAACAGGCTGCGCAGCTTCTGCTGCTGCTCTAGCTTCAGCGCCTCGGGGTCGTCCGGGTGGTAGAAGCACAGGCATTTGATGCAGTGCTCGACCGGCCAGTCGATTAGCTGCGAGCCGATGTCTTGCGAGAATTCGAAGCGCAGCGGTCGCGAGCCCGGCAGCTCGACCGGACGGCCAAGCCAGGCGAAGGGATGGCGGGCGAATTCGAACATGGCGTCGCGGCCGTATTTCTCGTCGAGCAGCATGCCGTAACCGGCGCGGCCGGCGGCGACCCTGGCCGCCGCCTTGACGGTCAGCACCTTGAAATCCTCGATGCGCGCGACATCGGCACCGGCCTTGGCGGCGACGTCCTCGAGCTGGATTCGATGGTCACAGGCGAGCGCCATCAGCGAGGGAACATCGCGCCGGCGCGTCGTCGCCCAATGGATGTGGTTGATGGCCTCGTCCTTGCGCAGCGCCAGATGCTTGCTGCCGTGCTTGAGGAAGTACTGCAATTCCTCGAAGGTCGGATATTCCGGCGCGCAGAGCAGGCGCGACACCGCGAAGGCGCCGCAGGCATTGGCCCAGGTCGCAGCCGTGGCAAAACTTTCACCGCCGAGCCAGCCGCGCAGGAAGCCCGACATGAAGGCATCGCCAGCGCCGAGCACGTTGTAGACCTCGATCGGGAAGCCCTTGCCGACGACGCCGTCCTCGAGGTCGTCGCTGATCGGCCCGTCATAGACGATGCAGCCCATGGCGCCGCGCTTGAGCACGATGGTGGCCGAGGACAAGGAGCGGATGGTCTTCAGCGCGCTCAGGCAATCGTCGGCGCCCGAGGCGATCATGATCTCCTCCTCGGTGCCGACGATCAGGTCGCAATCCGGCAGCACCGTCTTCAGCTGGGCCGAGACGCGGTCCGACTTGACGTAACGCTCGAAGCCCTCGGCATGGCCGGCGAGGCCCCAGAGGTTGGGACGGTAGTCGATGTCGAAGACCACCTTGCCGCCCTTGGCCTTCATGATGCGGATCGCCTTGCGCTGCGCGGCATCGCTGTTAGGCCGCGAGAAATGCGTGCCGGTGACGACGATCGCGCGGGCAGAGGCAATAAACGCCTCGTCGATATCCTCCTCAGCCAGCGCCATGTCGGCGCAGTCGGAGCGGTAGAAGATCATCGGCGAGACGCCTTCGTCCTCGACCGAGAGCAGCACCAGCGCGGTCAGCCGCTCCTTGTCGGTCTTCAGCCCATCGACCGAGACGCCTTCACGCTTGAGCTGCTCGCGGATGAAGCGGCCCATCTGCTCGTCGCCGACGCGGGTGAGCAGCGCCGAGCGCAGGCCGAGCCTGGCGGTGCCGACGGAGATGTTGGCCGGGCAGCCGCCGACCGATTTGGCGAAGGAGGTGATGTCCTCCAGCCGTGAGCCGATCTGCTGGCCATAGAGATCGACCGAGGCGCGACCGATGGTGATGACGTCGAGCGCTTTCGCTTCCACGGCTTCGCCCATTCGAACCTCCCATCGGCCTTATTGTCTTGAGCAACCCCGTTTTGGGGTACACGCGCGAGCGGCAGCGTGACGCCTGAATTATGAAATAATAATTCCAATCTGTAGTCAAGATGGAATGAGCATTCCCTAGCCGAAAAAGACTGCAGGCCAAGCCGTTCAGCCCTTGCGCTTGCGGCCCGTGTCGCGCCGCTTCTCGCCGACTGCGACGGTCAGCGCCATGGCCAGCGCCATGGTCGCCGACAGCGAGCGGAAGCCGGCGAAATCGGCCTCGGCGACCTCGAACCAGACCTCGGCGAACTGGGCCAGCGGCGAGAACGACGAGTCGGTGATGGCGACGATCGGCACGCCCTGTTCGGAAATGGAACGCGTCTCTTCGATGGTCGCCGGCGCGTAAGGAGAAAAGCTGATGGCGATGACGGCGTCCCTCGGCGTGGCAAAGCCGATCATCTCCGCGTTCAGCCCGGCGGCCGACTCGATCAGCTGGTTGCGGATCTTGAGCTTGCCCAGCGCATAGGCGATGTAGGAGGCGACCGGGTAGGAGCGGCGCTTGGCCAGCACATAAATGGTCTCGGCCTTGGCCAGCAGCGCGATGGCCTCCTCGAAATGCGGTTCGTTCAGCGTGCGCGAAATGTCACTCAGCGAGGTACTGGCGGCGGCGACGAAACCGTCGAAGATCGCCCGGTGGCCGGCGCCTTCCTCGGCCTTGGCGCGCAAGGCGGCCAGCCGCTCGTCATAGGAGGAATTGCGTTCGCGCAGGCGCTCGCGGAACACAAGCTGCAGGCTGGTGAAGCCGTCGAAGCCAAGCTGCTGGGCGAAGCGGATCAGCGTCGAGGGCTGGACGCCGGCGGAGGCGGCGATGCTGGCAGCGGTGCCGAAGGCGATGTCGTCGGGATTGTCGAGCGCATAGGCGGCGATCTGCGCGATGCGCTTGGGCAGGCTCTGGCGCCGCTCCAGGATCGTCGCGCGCAGCGTCTCGAAATCGCGGGGAACCCGTTCGTCCATTGTCGCTCCGCCCACGGCCATACCGATAGTTCCCTCTCCTGCCTCATCATAGCGACTTCACGCAAGAACGCCATAAAAAATGATTTGGACATTCCATTCCAAGCGGAAATGGATTAATTCATCCACGCGAAATTCTTCCCCAGAACGGTTCCTGGAAACGCAGAACCGTTCTAGCTGTTTGTTGACGCAATTCCGGACGGAAAGCCGTTTCTTACTTTTCCTGGAATTGCTCTGGCGCGGAGACATCCAAATGGTCGGAGTGGGCCTCATCGGCACGGGTTTCATGGGCAAGTGCCATGCCATCGCCTGGAGCTCTGTCGCCACCGTGTTTCCCGACGTGGCCAAGCCGAAGCTGGTGCATCTCGGCGAGGTCAATGACGAGCTTGCCAAACGCAAGGCCGGTGAATTCGGCTTCGCGAAAGGCTCCGGCGACTGGCGCGCCGTGGTCGACGACCCGGAGGTCGAGATCGTCTCGCTGACCACGCCCAACCAGTACCATCCGGAAATGGCCATCGCCATCCTCGAAGCCGGCAAGCATCTCTGGTGCGAGAAGCCGATGGCGCCAGGCTTCACGGAAGCCGAGGCGATGGCAGAGGCGGCCGGGAAATCCGGCAAGGTGGCGGCGCTCGGCTACAATTACATCCAGAACCCTGCCATCCGCCATATCGGCGCGCTGCTCGAGGAGAAGATTATCGGCGAGATCAACCATCTACGCATCGAGATGGACGAGGACTTCATGGCCGACCCCGAGGCGGCGTTCTTCTGGAAGCACGAGGCGGCGTCGGGCTACGGCGCGCTCGACGATTTCGCCGTGCATCCGCTGTCGCTGATCAAGGTGCTGTTCGGCCGCGTTGGCCGCGTCATGTGCGACATGGCCAAGCCTTATGCCGACCGCAAGGTCGCATCCGGGGGGCGCCGCGCGGTCGAGACCTACGACATCGCCAGCGTGCTGATGCATCTCGAGAACGGCATAGCCGGCACGCTGCTGGTCAACCGCTCGGCCTGGGGCCGCAAGGGCCGCATCGCCATCCAGATCTTCGGCTCGAAGGGCTCGATCCTCTACGACCAGGAGAGGTTCAATGAGTTCCAGCTCTACCTGACGGCCGACAGGCCGACCGAGCAGGGCTACCGCACGATCCTGGTGGCGCCGCACCACAAACCTTACGACGCCTTCGTGCCGGCGCCGGGCCACGGCCTCGGCTTCAATGACCTCAAGATCATCGAGTGCCGCGAGCTCCTGCTGCGGCTTGCCGGCAAGCCGGCGAGGATCATCGACTTCGACGAGGGGCTGGAGATCGAGCGCACCGTGCATGCGATGGCGCGCTCGTTCCAGGAACAGCGCTGGGTGGACGTGCGGTAATTTCACGTCGTTCGCCGACGCGAAGAAAGGTTGCTGGCTTTCCCGCGAACCTTCGTAAACGTTTGCGATTGGACGCAGCTTTCCGACTTCGTCATCCTTGGGCGTAGCGACGCGAAGCGGAGTGAAGACCCAAGGATCCATGCCGTTACCTCGGCCGAAGGATGCAGCGGCGCAGAATTCTGCACCGTCGCAACGCTTCAACGTCACGGCATGGATCCCATGGTCTGCGCCGCGTCGCTTCGCTCCTTGCTCCGCCATAGGATGACGACCTGATGGGCGTTTCGGCCAATCTCCGAAGGTTCCGAGATACCAAGGTAAGCACAACGCGACAGGTCGGAATTTCCGCGGTACGTATCTTGAGATCCCTCTCAGGCGCTCGCAGCCGATTCGTTGATCTCCCAGCCGTCCACCCAGACCTGCCGCAGCCGGTCGCCTTCGCCCTTGAACCATAGGCCCGCCAGCCGGCAGTCCTCGATGCGGTCGCTGCGGAAGTTGCGGATGGCCTGGCGCAACTCGCACCAGGCGACGATGTTGGCGGTCTCGGCGTAGTAGATGAGCGCGACAGGCCGGATGATGCGCTTCGTGTTGCGGCCCGCTTCATCGCGATATGAAAGGTCGAGCTTCTCCTCGTCGCGAATGGCACGGCGCACCAAGGCAAGATCGACCGCCGAAGCCGAAGGCGCTGCAAAACCCCAGGCGTGCAGAGCATTGGCGTCGAGCGCATGGCGCAAGGGCGGCGGCACCGCGCCGGCGATCTTGGCGCTTACGCGCTTGGCGGCCTGCTTGAGCTCGTCGTCGCCGGTGCGCTCGAGCAGGGCCAGCGACAGCACGATCGCCTCCATCTCCTCGATCGAGAACATCAGTGGCGGCAGGTCGAAGCCTGGACGCAGGACGTAGCCAATGCCGCGCCCGCCCTCGATCGGAACGCGCATCGCCTGAAGTGCCGCGATATCGCGATAGATCGAGCGCACTGTCACTTCCAGCTGTTCGGCAATCATGGCCGCCGTCACCGGCTGCCTAGCCAGCCGCAGGATCTGGATGATCTCGAACAGGCGCGAGGCCTTGCGCATTTCCTTACCAGCTCCGAACGCAACTGACACATCCCCGTCAGTTGCGATGAACTATAGGGCCGCTTACCGGCTTGAAAATCAATAGATTCATTGGCGCCTTGCGGGGCGCGGCGACAGGCAACTGACATGGGCTATGCGGAAAATCTCTGGCTCTTCTTCATCCTGCTGTTCGGGATCATCGCCGTGCCTGGCATGGACATGCTGTTCGTGCTGGCCAATGCGCTGACCGGCGGCAGCAACAGAGGCCTTGCCGCGACCGGCGGCATCATGCTGGGCGGCATTGTGCACACGCTGAACGGCGCGATCGGCGTCGGCCTGCTCATGCATTTCGTACCGATCCTGTTCACGCCGCTGCTGGTCGCCGGCGCCGCCTACATGGCCTATATCGGCATCACGCTGATGCGCAGCTCCATCACCATCGGCCAGGACGGGCCTTCCGGCAGCCGTTCCGCCTGGAAGGCGTTTCGCCAGGGGCTGATGACCTGCCTGATCAATCCGAAGGCCTACCTCTTCATCCTCGCCGTCTATCCGCAGTTCCTGAAGCCGGATTACGGCCCGATCTGGATGCAGGCGACCGTCATGGGGCTGATGACGATCGCCACGCAGGCCGCCATCTATGGCGGGCTCGCGGTTACCGCCGGCCGCAGCCGTGAGCTACTGGTCGCCAACCCGCAGGCGACCGTCCTTGCCGGTCGGGCGGCGGGGCTGCTGCTGTTCGCGGTCTCGGTGTTCACCGCCTGGGAGGGATTGAGGGCGGCGTGAGCCTCAAGGGCCCACGCCGAGTTCCTTCCAGCATCCCGCATCCGTCTCGGCGCTGCGCGTCCGATCCACCTTCTCCCAGAGGGGAGTAGGAAGTCAGGCCGCGCCCTGCCGGGTCGCCAGCATTTCGCGTTTCACGGACCGGCGCCATTCGACCGCGCCGGCAAGCCCGTGCAGCACCGTCTCGGTGGTCGCCCAGTCGATGCAGCCATCGGTGATGCTCTGGCCGTAGGTGAGCGGCTTGCCCGGCACCACGTCCTGGCGGCCGGCGACGAGGTTGCTCTCGATCATGACGCCGATGATGCGCTCGTCGCCGGTCGCCACCTGGCCGGCCACGTCGGCCGCCACCTTGGGCTGGTTCTCCGGCCTCTTGCTGCTGTTGGCGTGGCTGACATCGATCATCAGACGCGGCGCGACCCCGATGCGTCCGAGTTCCGCAGCGGACGCGGCGACGCTCGCCGCGTCGTAGTTGGGCTGGATCCCGCCGCGCAGGATGACGTGGCAGTCCTCGTTGCCGGTGGTCGCCGCGATCGCGCTCCGCCCGCCCTTGGTCACCGCCATGAAATGATGCGGCTGCGCGGCCGATTTCACCGCCTCGGCGGCGATCCGAAGATTACCGTCGGTGCCGTTCTTGAAGCCGACCGGGCAGGAGAGGCCCGACGCCAGCTCGCGATGGATCTGGCTTTCGGTTGTGCGCGCGCCGATGGCGCCCCAGGCGACGAGGTCGGCGATGTATTGCGGCGTGGTCATATCGAGGAACTCGGTCGCCGCCGGCAGGCCGAGATTGTTGACGGCGGCGAGCACGTTGCGCGCCATACGCAACCCCTTGTCGATGTTGAAGCTGCCGTCGAGGTCGGGATCGTTGATCAGACCCTTCCAACCGACCGTGGTGCGCGGCTTCTCGAAATAGACGCGCATGACGATCTCGAGCCGGTCGGCAAGGGCTTCGCGCAGCGCCGCCAGACGGCTGGCGTAGTCCATCGCGGCGACCGGATCGTGGATCGAACAGGGGCCGACGATGACCAAAAGCCGGTCGTCGGCACCCGTCAGGATCGAATGGATGGCGTTGCGCGACGCGGTAACGGTGCGCGTCGCCGTCAGCGTGCGCGGTATCTCGCGCATCACCTCTTCCGGCGTGCTCAGTTCCTTGAGGTCGGTGACCCGAAGGTCGTCTGTGGTGGTCAACACGGCTTTCTGCTCCTGGTTAGGAGACCTGCCGGCTGAAACAAAAAAGCCGCCAGGTCTGGCGGCTTGTCGGACTGTTTTGCTGCAATCTTCAGATCGAGCGCAATCCTCCCGCCGCCAGCGAGCTACCGTAGCTAAAGTACCAAAACGAGGCCGTCAGGTGGATCATGCGGCTCATATAGTCGAAGCCGAAGCGTTTGTCACGTGTCGTGTTGTAGCGGGCCAATTGGCGAAACCATTGATGACGGCGCCCCTCTCCCCGTCACTATACGGAGAGAGGATGCCGGAAGGCAGGTGAGGGGCGGCGCCTACGGCAGAAAGACAAGGCCAGGCGGAGATATCGGCCTTCAACCTGAGTTTGGACCCATAGCTGTCAAAGTCGGCGCTGCCCCTCATTGCCCTGCCGGGCATTTCTCCCCGTATAGTGACGAAAGGGCTGGCCGCAGCGCCGGCCCTTACTCGCCGATCACGCCGGCGACGTTCTGGTCATAGTCGACCAGCGAGCCGGTCATGACGCCGGCCTGCGGGCTCAGCATATAGGTGATCAGCCGGGCAAGCTGCGCGGGCTTGACCAATTGGCCCATCGGCTGCGCGGCCTCGGCCTTTTCCAGCCAGTCGTCCGGCGCGTCGTGCCACTTCTTCTGCACGATCGCCTCGCCCTCTGTGTCCATCCAGCCGGGCAGCACGGCGTTGCAGCGGATGCGGTTCCTCCGATAGGAGCTGGCGACATTCTTGGTCAGCGTCATCAGCGCGCCCTTGCTGGTCGAATAGGGCGTCAGGAAGGACTGTCCGGCATGCGCCGACATCGACAGCACGTTGACGATCGAGCCCGGCGCCTTACGCGCCAGAAGATGCGCGACCAGGCCCTGCATCAGGAAGAAGGGGCCGCGTACATTGGTGTCGAAAATCTGGTCGAAGACGTCCTCTGTCGTTTCGATAAGCGAGCCGCGCGCCGAGGTGGCGGCGGCGTTGACCAGCGCGTTCAGCGTGCCGAAATGCGCGATCGCCGTGTCGACAGCGCGCTTGCAGTCGGCGACCCTGGCGACGTCGGCGCTGATGAAGATGGCGTCGACGCCGCCCTTCTTCAGCGCCGCGACGGCCTTGTCGCCCTTCTCCTGCGAGCGGCCGACCAGCGCCAGCGCGCGGCAGCCCTCGTCGGCCAGCGCCTCGGCGACGGCGAAGCCGATACCTTGCGCGCCGCCGGTGACGATGGCGCGCGTTTCCGAATTGCGACCGGCCAAACCGCTCATCGCTGTTCTCCTGTGTTCGAATTCAAAAAGCTCAGTCGACGCGAACAGTCTTGCCGGTCTTCGCCGACTTCAGCGCGGCGTCCGCAAGCTTCAGCGCCACAAGGCCGTCCGTTCCGCTTGGCGCCGCCTTCTTGCCCTTGGTTGCCGCGCCGATGAAGGCGGCGATCTCGTTGGCGTAGGCGTCGAGGTAGCGGGTCATGAAGAAGTCGTGCAGCGGCGGGCGGGTGTAGCCCTTGTCGTTGGCGAGCTCGATCGACACCGGCCGCTGGTTCTCGGCGGCGACCATGCCCTTCGAGCCGTGCACCTCGATGCGCTGGTCGTAGCCATAGGTGGCGCGACGCGAGTTGGAGATGACGGCCTGCTTGCCCGACGCGGTTTCCAGGATGACGCTGACCGAGTCGAAATCGCCGGCCTCGCCGATCTTCTTGTCGACCAGCACCGAGGCATGGGCGCTGACCGCCACCGGCTCCTCGCCGAGCAGGAAGCGCGCCATGTCGAAATCGTGGATGGTCATATCGCGGAAGATGCCGCCCGAGCGGGCGATGTACTCGAGCGGCGGCGCGCCCGGATCGCGCGAGGTGATGGTGACCATCTCGACCGCGCCAATGGCGCCGTCATCGATCGCCTTGCGCACGGCGGCGAAATGCGGGTCGAAGCGGCGGTTGAAGCCTACCATCAGCGTGGCGCCGGCCTTCTCGACCACGGCCAGGCATTTTTCCACGCGCTTGAAGTCGAGGTCGATCGGCTTCTCGCAGAAGATCGCCTTGCCGGCCTTGGCAAAGCGCTCGATGAGGTCGGCATGGGTGTCGGTGGGCGTGCAGATGATGACGGCGTCGATGTCCTTGGCCTTCTCGATGGCCTCGATGCTGCGCACTTCGGCGCCATAGGCCGAGGCCAGATCGCTCGCCGCCTTCTCGAAAGCATCGGCAACGGCAACCAGTTTTGCGTCGGGATTGGAGCCGACGGCGCGGGCATGGACCTTGCCGATGCGGCCGGCGCCGAGAAGAGCGAAGCGGATAGTCATGAATTGTCCTTTGAGGTGGTTCTAAAACATGTCCGCGCCTCTAGGCGCGGACGATCTGGTTGGTCCCGTCGTGACGCCCGTCAGGCCGCCTGGAGCTCCGCCTGCCCGGTCTTGGCGCCGGTGATGTAGGCGACGATGTCGTTGCCGTCGGTGTCCTGCTTGCGCAAATTGGCGACGATCTTGCCGCGCCGGAAGACGACGATGCGGTCGACCAGGTCGAACACCTGGCGCATGTTGTGGCTGATCAGGATCAGCGGTTCGCCATTCTCCTTCAGCGTGCGGATGATGTTTTCGACCTGCGCCGTCTCCTGCACGCCAAGGGCCGCCGTCGGCTCGTCCATGATGATCAGCTTGGAGGCGAAGGTCGCTGTGCGGGCGATCGCCACGCACTGGCGCTGGCCGCCCGACATGTGGCGGATGGTGCTCGAGAGGTTCGGGATCTTCACCGCGGTGCGGACCAATGCCGCCTCGGTCGCCTTGCGCATGAATTTGCGGTCGAGGATCGAGAAGGGGCCGAGATTGAACAACACCTTCTCGCGGCCGAGGAAGAGGTTGGACGGCACGTCGAGATCGTCGGCGAGCGCGAGGTTCTGGAACACGGTCTCGATGCCGGCCTCGCGCGCCTCGATCGGCCCGGCGAAGTTCACTTCCTTGCCGTCGAACCAGACCTTGCCGTCGGTTCGCTGCTCGACGCCGGTGATCTGGCGCACGAAGGTCGACTTGCCGGCGCCGTTGTCGCCCATGATGGCGACATGCTCGCCCTTGCGCAGTTCGAAGTTCGCGCCTTCGAGAGCATGCACGCCGCCATAGCGCTTGGTCAGGTTTTCGGTCTTGAGGACGATGTCCGACATGGTCAAGCTCCTATCGCGCGGCGACGCTGGCGCCATTGATCGAGAACCACCGCGCCGACGATGATCACGCCCTTGACCATCTCCTGGTAGTAGGCGTCGAGGCGCAGGAAGGTAAAGCCGGAAATGATGACGCCGAAGATCAGCGAGCCGATGACGGTGCCGATGATCGAGCCGCGGCCGCCCGACAGCGAGACGCCGCCGATGACCGCCATGGCGATCGCATCGAGCTCGTACATCACGCCCATGCCGGCCTGGGCGGTGAGGTTCTTGGAGGACAGCACCACCGCGGCAACGGAAGCGAGAATGCCGGCGATGACATAGACCAGCACCTTGTGGTTGGCGATCTTGATGCCGGACATGCGTGCGGCGTCCTCATTGGAGCCGATGGCGTAACAGTGCTTGCCGTATCTGGTGTAGCTCAAGATGAGCTGGAACAGGATCGCCAGCGAAATGAAGATGATAACCGGCATCAGGCCCTTGCCGATGGCGGCGAAACTGTCGGTCGGAAACGAGATCGGTTGACCCTTCGACCACCATTTGGCGATGCCGCGCGCGGTGACCATCATGCCGAGCGTGGCGATGAAGGGCGGGATGCGCGTATAGGCGATCAGCGCACCGTTGATCAGGCCGGCGATAAGACCGCAAGAGATGGCGACGAGCAGCGGGACGATCACGGGCAGGTCGGTCCAGCCCTGCGCCAGGAACATCGCCTTGGGGTTCGGGTTGCCATTGACCGTCGCTACCTGGGCAAAGCTCATGGCGATCATCGCCGTCGCGCCGACGATCGAGCCCGAGGACAGGTCGATGCCGCCGCTGATGATCACCTGCGTCACGCCGATAGCGATGATGCCGACGATCGAAACCTGCAGGATGATGATCTGCAGGCGGGCCTCGTTGAAGATCCGGCCAACGTCGCTGCGGGTGTTGAACAGGAAGCTGTCACCAAGAAAGATCCGGCCGATCAACTCGAAGACGACAACGAGAATTACCAGCGCCAGGAAAACGTTGAACTCGGCCGGCCATGCGCGTTTCTTCGCATCGTAGGTCAGCCCGCCGACGCCATGAGATGTCTGTGCCACGTGTTTTCCTCCGTCGGCCGCGTTCGCCCTCCCGCCGGTTCGGGCGGTGAGGGAAAATGGGGAGCGGCGCCGTTGTTATGATTTGATGCGCCGCTCCGTTTAGCCTAGCGCAGCCTCAGTTCTTCTTCAGGAACTTGTCGATGTTGGCCGGCGTGACGAGTTGGAACGGGATATAGACCTTGTGTTCCACCTTCTCGCCCTTGGCGAGCTTCAGCGCGGCGTCCAGCGCGCCGGCGCCCTGGCCAGCGGCGTCCTGGAACACCGTCACGTCGAGATCGCCCGCCTGCATTGCGGCAAGCGCGTCCTGGGTGGCGTCGACGCCGCCGACGACCACCGACTTCATGTCGATGTTGGCGGCCTTCATCGCCTGAATGGCGCCGATGGCGCTTTCGTCGTTGTTGGCGATGACGCCATCGAAGGGCTTGCCGGCCGACAACCAGTTGGTCATCAGGTTCTGGGCCTCGTCACGCTTCCAGTTCGAGGTCTGCTTGTCGATGATCTTGATGAAGCTGCAGTCCGGCGTAGCAATGACTTCCTCGATGTCCTTGGTGCGCTGCACCGCGGCCTGGTTGGAAAGCTCGCCCATGATCACGTAGACATTGGCTTCCTTCTTGCCCGCTTCCTTGAACAGGCGGCAGGCTTCCTGGGTTTCCAACGTGCCGGATTCAGCCTCGTTCGAGGCGACGAAGGCTTGGTTGTCCGGCAGCGTATCGACGTTGACCGGCTCGCGGTTGACATAGACCAGCGGGATCTTGGCCGCGGCAGCCGCGTCCGACATCGCCTGGGTGGCCGAGGTATCGACCGGGTTGACGATGATGGCGTCGACGCCCGAGGCGGCGAAGTTCTTGATCTGGTCAAGCTGCTTGGCGACGTCGTTCTGCGCGTCTTCGACCTGCAGTTCGACACCGCTCATGCCCTTGGCCTGCGCGATCATGCCGTTGCGCAGAACGGTCAGGAAGTTGTCGTCGAAAAGCGCCATCGAAACGCCGATCTTGGCGGCGAAGGCGGACGAACTCATAAGCGCCGACAGTGCGACGCCCAAAAGCAGTTTCTTCATTGTATTTCTCCTCCACATTGGTGTCCGGCTGCACCGATCTTTTGCCCGGAATCCCCGATCTCCCGAGGAATCTCTCCCGCTTTCTATTCCGGTTCCGGAGGGCGCCCTTTGCATGATGGAACGCCAAGTCCTCTGTTTGAAACAGATGTTCCGGAACGAAAGAACCAAAATACCCAGTTCGTGAAATATTTATTCCATTTCAGGCGGCGGCGTCAAGGGCGAATCGGAAGCCCGGCGCCGGATTTTCGGACTGGCCTGATAGATTCTATCATTTCGCCTGGCCGGCGCGCCGGCACGTGGATGCCGTGCGGCTAGATGTTTTCCGGCAGATAGATGTCGAATGGCAGGAAGGTCTGGCCAGGCGCGTTGGCGGCGCCGGCCTCGATGGCATGGGCCATCAGATCGACAAGCTCGCGGCAGAGCGCGGCGAGTGGCGTGGAGATCACCATGGTGAGGATGTTGTCGGCGAGTGCCGCGCGCGATTCTGCGTTGATCTCGTTGCAGACGACGACCGGCATATGCGCGGGCCGCGCTGCTCGCAGCGCCGAGACCGCGCCTTCCATGCCACCGCCGGCGACATAGCAGCCGGCGAGGTCCGGATGCCGGGCAAGGAGATCGATCATCGCATCGTGGGTCACCTGGTTCGCTTCCAGGTTGACCAGAGTCTCCATTACGATGAATTCCGGGGCATGCTCGCGGAAGAAGGAGCGGAAGCCGATCTCGCGCAGTTCATGGCCATGGAAGCGGTGGCTGCCGACGAAGAGGGCGACCTTGCCCGGCTTCCTGGCCGCCTTGGCGATCATCCAGGCCGCGGTGCGACCGACCTTGCGGTTGTCGAGGCCGACATAGCCCTCGCGGATGCCGGCGGCGAAGTCGGACAGCAAGGAGAACACCGGTACATTCCTGGCCTTCAGGGCCTCCACCGTCGCCGTCAGCGTCGGGTGGTCCGGACCGACGACGGCCACGGCCCTCGATTTCGCGGCCAGCCTGCGTGTCTGGGCGGCGATCTCGTCGGCGGCCAGCGACGCGGCGAAATCGATCGTCGCGACGCCGCGAAAGCGCTGCGATTGCGAGACTGCAAGTTCCAGCTCCCGCGCGAAATCGCCGTAGAAAATATCATTGCCTCGCAACAGCAGAAAGCCCAGGCGGTATTCCGGCAATTCCTGGCGCATGCGCTGCCTGATCAGTCCCGCGGCGTGATAGCCGATCTCGGTCGCAGCCTCATAGACGCGGCGCGCCGTTTCCTCCTTTACCGGCAGGCGGTTGTTCAAGACGCGATCAACGGTGGCAACGCTGACACCGGAGACGCGTGCCAGATCGGTAATGGTCGGCCGCTTTGCCATGAGCACTCCCTCGCTTGCCGACTCAGTTTACCTCGTCCTGATATGAAATGATAGAAACTATCTTTCTGATATTGAGACTATCATGGCTTGGAGCTATTTTGCATTTCGACGCCGACCGTGCACCCGCCCCACCGCTTTACGCGAGGGCCGAGCCGCAAGGTGCTGATGGAGGAAGCGATGACGGCAATGATGGACGCGGCGCCATCCCGGCGCGACTACAGCCTGGTTGGCCGCGACGCCAGGCTGGCGGTGGAGAATGGTCTCTCGGCGGCCGAGTGGTACCACACCGACATCCCGCGCAAGCAGATGAAGGAATTGATGCAGCGCTCGGACCAGCCGGCGATCCGCGACACCGTCATCTGGCTCGGCGCCTTGGTCCTCAGCGCCGCCGGCGGCGCCTGGTTCTGGGGCACGTGGTGGTGCGTGCCGTTCTTCTTCGTCTACGGCACGCTTTACGGCTCCTCGACCGATTCACGCTGGCACGAATGCGGCCACGGCACCGCCTTTCGCACGCAGTGGATGAACGACGCCATCTACCAAATCGCCTGCTTCATGATCATGCGCAACCCGGTGACCTGGCGCTGGAGCCACACGCGCCACCACACCGACACCATCATCGTCGGCCGCGATCCGGAAATCGCCGTGATGCGGCCGCCGGACCTGATCCGCACGGCACTGGCCTTCGTCGGCGTCCTCGACGCCTGGCGCGCGATGAGCGACATGCTGCGCAACGCGGCCGGCAACATCAGCGCGGCGGAAAAGACCTTCATTCCCGAGCAGGAGCAGCCGAAGGCGATCCGCATCGCCCGCATCTGGGCGGCGATCTATGCCGCCACGATCGCGTCGGCGTTCTATTTCGACTCGTTCCTGCCGCTGATGCTGGTCGGGCTGCCCAGGCTCTACGGCGCCTGGCATCACGTCATGACCGGCCTGTTGCAGCATGGCGGCCTTGCCGACAACGTCATCGACCACCGCCTCAACAGCCGCACCGTCTACATGAATCCGATCAGCAGGTTCATCTACTGGAACATGAACTACCATGTGGAGCACCACATGTTTCCGATGGTGCCCTACCACGCGCTGCCCAGGCTGCACGAGTTGATCAAGCATGACCTGCCGGCGCCGACGCCGTCGATCCTGGCCGGCTACCGCGAGATGATCCCGGCCTTCCTGCGCCAGCTTCGCTACGAGGATTACTTCATCAAGCGGGAGCTGCCGCCGACGGCCCGCCCCTATCGCGAGGATCTGCACAGCGATCATCCCACGGCTGCAGCGGCCGAATGATCGGCCGAGGCGCGCCGAACAATCCAATTCGCCGGAGGACGACATGAGTGACTGGGTCGAGGCCTGTGCGGCCGGAGACATCGACGAGGAAGACGTTATGCGGTTCGATCATGGCGGCCGTACCTTCGCCATCTATCGCAGCCCGGATGACGAGTATTTCGCGACAGATGGGCTGTGCACGCATGAGAAAGTGCATCTGGCGGGCGGACTGGTGATGGACGACATCATCGAGTGCCCGAAGCACAATGGCCGCTTCAACTACAAGACCGGCGACGCCAGGGGCGCCCCGGTCTGCGTCAACCTCAAGACCTATCCGGTCAAGGTCGACGCCGGCAAAGTCCTCATTCAGATCGGGTGATCGCGATGTCCGGGGGAATGGTCATCATCGGCGCCGGCGAATGCGGCGGGCGCGCCGCGCTCGCCTTGCGCGATCTCGGCTTCGAGGGCGCGGTGACGCTGATCGGCGACGAGCCGCATCTGCCCTATGAACGGCCGCCGCTGTCGAAGGAGGCGATGACCGGCGAAGTGCCGGCGATCAAGGCGATCACCAGCGAGGAGCTTCTGGCCGAACGCTCGATCCGGCACATCCGTTCGGTCCGCGCCGTGGCGATCGACCGCGCCGCGCATGCGGTTCGACTGTCGGACGGTTCTTCGCTTCCCTACGACAAGCTGTTGCTGGCGACCGGCTCGCTACCGCGCAAGCTGCCGATGCCGGGGCTGGGCGAACGCTGTGTCTATCTTCGGACCTTCAACGACGCTCTGGCCATCCGCGCGCATCTCAATCCAAAAAGCCGCATCGCCATCGTCGGTGGCGGCTTCATCGGGCTGGAGCTTGCCGCTTCGTCGCGCAAGCTCGGCGCCACGGTCACCGTCATCGAAGCGCAGCCGCGCATCCTGATGCGCGGCGTGCCGGCCGAGATCGCCGCGGCAATCCACGCGGCGCATGAGGCGGAAGGCGTGATCATCCTCGCCGGCCAGGGCATAGAAGCAATCGCCGATGACGGCAAAGAGGTGCGCATCACGCTTACCGGCGGACGACAAATCGCCGCCGACCTCGCGGTGATCGGCATCGGCGCCGTGCCGGTGACCGGGCTTGCCGCGGAAGCAGGGCTTACGATCGACAACGGCATCGCCGTCGATGCCGAGCTGCGCACCGCCGACCCGGACATCTTCGCCGCCGGCGACTGCTGCTCGTTCCCGCTTGCCGTCTATGGCGGCCGCCGCGTGCGGCTGGAAGCCTGGCGCAACGCCCAGGAGCAGGGCGCGCTGGCGGCGAAAAACATGCTCGGCGCCGGCGAGGCGCATGCGTCGGTGCCGTGGTTTTGGTCGGATCAGTATGGGCTGACCCTGCAGATCGCCGGGCTTTCCGACGAGGGCAAGAGCATGGTGCGCCGCGACCTCGACGACGGCGCCTTCATCCTGTTCCACCTGGCGGACGACGGACGGCTGGTGGCGGCGAGCGGCATCGGTCCGGGCAATGCGGTGGCGCGCGATATCCGCCTGGCGGAAATGCTGATCGCCAAGCGCGCGGCGCCGGCGCCGGCGGCGCTCGGCTCGCAAACGGTCAAGCTCAAATCGCTGCTGGCGGCGTGAGGCTTCGGAAGGTGCCGGCATCTCGTGCGGCATGAGGGGGATCAAGAAATGGCACGCAACAGACCGACGGTCGCCGACCTGCAAGCGCTGAAGGGCAAGCGTCAGTTGTCCAAGCTGCGCGTCTTCTCGCTGGAAGAAGCGGAAGCCGCCGAAAGCGCTGGCATCGACATCATCTCGGTCACCTATGACCTGATCTTCGACCCGCGTTTCCGCGACGCCGCGCCGACCTGCTTCGCCATTCCCGGCGACGAACAGGCCAAGATGGGCGCCACCACCGACGATATCCTGCGCACAGCGGTGAAGCTGCGCGCGGCGAGCGCCGATGCGATGTACTGCTCGGCCAGTTTGCAGACGATCCGCCGGCTGCGCGACGAGCACATCCCGGTCTGCGGCCATGTCGGCCTGGTCCCGGCGCATGCGACCTGGACCGGCGGCTTCAAGGCGGTCGGCAAGACCGCCGAGAGCGCCGCTTTCGTCTGGAAGCAGGTCAAGGACCTCGAGGCGGCCGGCGCCTTCGCCGCCGAAATCGAGGTGGTGCCGGCCGAGGTCGCCAGCGCGATCTCGCGGCGCACGCCGCTGATCATGATCTCGATGGGTGCCGGCGCCGGCTGCGATGCCCAGTATCTGTTCTCGGAAGACGTGCTCGGCACCAATCGCGGCCGCTATCCGCGCCACGCCAAGCGCTACCGCGATCTCGCGGCGGAGTTCGACCGCATTCAGAGCGAGCGCATCGCCGCGTTCCGCGAATATGCCGCCGACATCCAGTCGGGCGCCTATCCGGAACCGCGCCACATGGTCGAGGCGGACGCGCTGGAATTGCGCAAGTTCGAGGCGTTCCTCGACGCGGAAGGCTAAACAGCCCGAACCCGAGGCGGCTAGAACAGCGCCTTCAGTTCGTCCAGCTTGTCGTTGACCAGCCAGCCGTAATAATTTTCCTCGGGCAGCTTTTCCGGCTCGCCGGCGGCGCGACGCTTGTCGTTCTCGGCCTTCAAAGCAGAGGCGCGCTGCTCGGGATTGCCGACATTGTAGAGCGTCGCCGTGAGGCCGGGATTGTCGGAGATGTCGAAGCCGGCAATGTTCTTATAGGCATCGATCGACGTCCTGATCGTCGCCGCGACATAGGCCAGCGTCAGGTCCGGATCCATGATGGTCTTGTAGACCGTGTTCGGATCGCCGACGTCGAGCTTCGGCAGTCCGGAAACCTTGTGCACGAGATCGCTCATCTGCAGCGCGGTCAGCGGATTGAGCTGGCCGAGGCCGAAGGTCTGGCCGGCATAATAGGGCTGGAAAAAGGTGGCGCCGAAACGGTCGTTGGGGAAGCTCGTCCCCCCGATGCTCTTGCCGCGGAACGAATGGTTCCAGACCTGCTCGCGGCATTCCCACAGATCGTAGCTGTCGGTCATGCCGGCGCATTTCTTGAATTCGGGGCGCTGGACGAAATCGCTGATGTCCTCGCCGTCATAGGCGAAGGAGAGCTTGCTCGACAGATAGGAGATCGCCTTGACGTAATAGGTCTGCAGCCGGTCGTAGGCGTCGACATTGTAGGTATGCTCGCCGACGATGGCGCCGACGATGTGCATCGGGTCGATGCCATAGGCGCCAGCCTCCTTCCTGATCTTGGCGCGCAGATCGGCGTCGCTCTTCAGCAGCGCGTAGACCTTGCGGTATTTGGCCTGGAAGGTCGTGTTGGTGGCTTGCGTCCGCCGGCTGGAGGCGCCCGGTATGTCGGGCTGGACGGCGTTGCGGTTTCCCGGCGGCACCAGGGTCTGCGCGTTGGCCACGGCCACAGCCGCCGCCATAGCCAGGCCGAGAAGGAGAAGAAGCCGTCTTTTCATACGCCGCCGCCCGTCAAGGCGCCCTGCCGGAACGATCCGGCAAGGCGCCTTAAGTGTTTTCTTCCATGCGTGCCCCAAACCGCTCGACAGTTTGGGCATGCCCGAGTCGCCGGGCAAACTAGGTAAAGCAGGTGGGAGAGTCGAGAGAAGCCCGCCTCCCGCCAAGGCGAAAGCCGGCCAGATGCTTCCATTTGGCCACACCCCGCCCGCCGTGCCGGACAAGCCTTGCCGGCCCGCCCGAAGCCAGAACCCTGCCCGGCATCGGGTTCCTTGCTGATGCATATCGTTGTCCCAAAACCGCTGCGCACTTTTGGGCGACATGCATTTACAGGATGAATCTGGACAAATCCGTGTTCCTCGAGAGGTCGCCGACATGCTTTTGCACATAGGCGGAGTCGATGGTGACGGTCGTACCGTTGCGGTCCGGCGCGTCGTAAGAGATCTCGTCCAGCACCCGCTCCATCACCGTCTGCAGGCGTCTTGCGCCGATATTCTCGACGCTGGCGTTGAGATCGACGGCAATGCCGGCCAGCGAATCGATGGCGTCGTCGGTGAAGGCCAGTTCGACCCCTTCCGTCTTCATCAGCGCGACGTACTGCTTGATCAGGCTCGCCTCGGTCTCGGTGAGGATGCGGACGAAGTCCTCCTTCTCCAGCGCGCGCAGCTCGACGCGGATCGGCAGGCGGCCCTGCAGTTCCGGCAACAGATCGGACGGCTTCGACACATGGAAGGCGCCCGACGCGATGAACAGGATATGGTCGGTCTTCACCGGGCCGTACTTCGTCGCCACCGTCGTGCCTTCGACCAGCGGCAGCAGGTCGCGCTGCACGCCTTCGCGCGAAGGCCCGCCCGAAATGTCGCTCCTGGCCGCGATCTTGTCGATCTCATCGAGGAAGACGATGCCGTCATTTTCAGTGGCGTCGAGAGCGCGGCGGATCACCTCGTCCTGGTCGAGTAGTTTGTCGGACTCGTCATTGACCAGCAGCGCGTAGGAATCGCGCACCGTGGTCTTGCGGCTCTTGGTCTTGCGGCCGCCCATCGCCTTCGACAGCATGTCGTTGATGTTGAGCACGCCGATATTGCCGCCCGGCATTCCTGGGATCTCGAAGCCCGGCATGCCGCCGGTGCCGGTGTCGGCGACTTCGATCTCGATCTCCTTGTCGTCGAGCTCGCCGTCGCGCAGCTTCTTGCGGAAGGAGTCGCGCGTCGACGGGCTCGCCGTCTTGCCGACCAGGGCCTCCAGCACGCGTTCTTCGGCATTGATCTGGGCGCGCGCCGCGACGTCCTCGCGCATCTTCTCGCGCGCCAGGCCGATGGCAACCTCGACCAGGTCGCGCACGATCTGCTCAACATCGCGGCCGACATAGCCGACCTCGGTGAACTTGGTCGCCTCGACCTTGACGAATGGCGCGCCGGCGAGGCGGGCCAGGCGCCGCGAGATCTCGGTCTTGCCGACGCCGGTCGGGCCAATCATCAGGATGTTCTTCGGCATCACCTCCTCGCGCATCTGGCCTTGCAGCTGCTGGCGGCGCCAGCGGTTGCGGAGCGCAATGGCCACGGCGCGCTTGGCGTCCTTCTGGCCGATGATGAAGCGGTCGAGTTCCGAAACGATTTCGCGGGGAGAGAAGGTGCTCATGTCACTAAATTCCACTTTGCCACTGCTTGATGGACTCGAACGGATGCAGCAGCATGATCACGTTGAGCGTCAGATTGTCCCGGATGATGTAGCCCGTACCGAGCTCGAAGATGAGGGCCAGGGCAACGACCACCCATATAGGAAGCTTTCGCGCCATCACAAATCCCAGCACCATGGCCAACGTGTCCGATACCGAGTTGATGATGCTGTCGCCGTAATAGTCGAGCGAAATCGTGCCGGCGCGGTAACGCTCGATGATGAAGGGGCTGTTCTCCAGAAGCTCCCAGCCACCCTCGATGAGGACGGCGAAGGCGAGCCTCAGCCCGATCGGCGAACGCGGAAAGAGGAACCGCGCCAGCGCATAGAACAGGAAGCCATGGATGATGTGCGATGGCGTGTACCAGTCCGAGATGTGCTGGGAGTTCTCCGAGCTTTGCACCACCCCGTGCCACAGCTTGACATAGCCGCAGGTGCAGATCGGCGGATGGCCCATGCCGTAAAGCGCGCCGGCCTGGAAGATCAGCAAAGCCAGCATGAGCAGAAGCCCCATGCGCCAGCTGTCCTCATAGGCCGAAAGCGTCTTGTCCTCGCCGGATGCGTTCATCTGGTTCAGTCCCCCTCTTCCGTGTCGCCTTGCGCCGCGTCGACGGCCATCAGCACGACATCCCCGTATTGCGACTGCCTGCGGCCGATCGGCCTGAAACCCGCCTTCTCATAGGCGCGGATGGCGCGCGCGTTCCGCGGATGCGGATCGATGATGACGCGCGGCGCCCCTTCCTCGAAAAGCTGCTCGACGAACTGCCGCACGATCGCCGTGCCGTGGCCGACGCCGACCAGCTGCGCCAGGCCGATCGACAGGTCGATACCCAGCGTGCCGAACGGCTGGTCGGCATAGGGATGATCGTCCTCCAGATGCGGATCGTAGCTCTGCAGGTAGGCGATCGGCCGGCCGTCGAGTTCGACGATCAGCGGCTCGACCGAAACCGAGTCGATGTGCTCGCGGATTTCGGCGATCTCTTGTTCCGGATCGTCCCACCATTCGGCGACATGCGGCTCGGCCAGCCAGCCGGCGATCATCGGCAGGTCTTTTTCGGTCACCGGCCGAAAATCGTAAACGTGCTCTTGTTGGACCATGATCTTATCCGAAAACCGGGTCCCACTTTTCGGGATCATGGTCGATTGCCTCAGGCGGCATCGAGCGTTTCGACAACGAAGTTGCTGTTGGTATAGACGCAGATGTCGGCCGCGATCTGCATCGCCTTGCGGGCGATCTCCTCGGCGTCCTTGTCGGTGTCCATCAGCGCGCGGGCGGCAGCCAGCGCGTAGTTGCCGCCGGAGCCGATGGCCATGACGCCATGTTCGGGCTCGAGCACGTCGCCGGTGCCGGTCAGCGCCAGCGAAACCGACTTGTCGGCGACCAGCATCATGGCTTCCAGCCGGCGCAGGTAGCGGTCGGTGCGCCAGTCCTTGGCGAGCTCGACGCAGGCGCGCGTCAGTTGGTCGGGATATTGCTCGAGCTTGGCTTCGAGCCGCTCCAGAAGGGTGAAGGCATCGGCGGTGGCGCCGGCGAAACCGGCAATGACTTTGCCGCCCGTGCCGATGCGGCGCACCTTCCTGGCATTGCCCTTCATGATGGTCTGGCCAAGGCTGACCTGGCCGTCGCCGGCGATCACAACCTTGCTGCCCTTGCGCACTGTCACGATCGTCGTGGCATGCATGGTCAGTTCATTCGACATTTTCTGCTCCGATTCGCGCCATCCCAATAAGGCGATTGGCGCGGTACGAGGGACTTTGATCGGCCATATGTATGCATGGGGTGGGCGATTGCAAACGACATGCCGGCCCGCCCGATACCCCATGGGAATGGCAACTGGCAATCGCCGGATCATGCTGCTAGAAGGCTCTCGATTTCAAGCATATGGGCGTTTGCGGCCTGTGCGCTCCCGCACGCCATGAACCTCCTGGACAAGGATAGATCATGCCGACGCGTTCCGCCGAAGCCAGCCGCAAGACCAAGGAAACCGACATCTCGGTGTCGGTCCATGTCGACGGCACCGGCAAGTCCGACATTGCGACGGGCGTCGGCTTCTTCGACCACATGCTCGACCAGCTGTCACGTCATTCGCTGATCGACATGACGGTGAAGGCAAAGGGCGACCTGCACATCGACGACCACCACACGGTCGAGGATACCGGCATAGCGCTCGGCCAGGCGCTGGCCAAGGCGCTCGGCGAGCGGCGCGGCATCATGCGCTATGCCTCGATCGACCTCGCCATG
Source organism: Mesorhizobium sp. M4B.F.Ca.ET.058.02.1.1 (assembly GCF_003952505.1). Lineage (NCBI taxonomy): Bacteria > Pseudomonadati > Pseudomonadota > Alphaproteobacteria > Hyphomicrobiales > Phyllobacteriaceae > Mesorhizobium > Mesorhizobium sp. M4B.F.Ca.ET.058.02.1.1. The sequence continues at coordinate 3,879,758 of NZ_CP034450.1, forward strand.
GACGAGACACTGACCAGAGCGGCGATCGACGTCTCGGGCCGCCCGTTCCTGGTCTGGAACGTAACCTTTTCGTCGCCCAAGATCGGCACGTTCGACACCGAGCTGGTGCGCGAATTCTTCCAGGCGCTGGCGCAGAACGCGGGCGTCACGCTGCACGTGACCAATCACTACGGCGCCAACAACCATCACATCGCCGAGACCTGCTTCAAGGCGGTGGCGCGGGCGCTTCGTTCCGCGCTCGAGCGCGACCCGCGCCAGCCGGACGCCGTACCTTCCACCAAAGGTTCTTTGAAGGGGTAGGCGATGGCCATCTATGTCGTGATGGAGCCGCCGGCGGGCCGCGCAAAGGCCGATGAGACGACCTTCGTGCGCGACGGCTTCACCTGGCTCGGGTTCCTATTCTCACCGCTGTGGCTCGCCTGGCACCGGCTGTGGATCGAGGCGGCGCTGACCTTCGTCGTCATGGCCATCCTGTCGATGCTCGGCGAGAAGCTGGGACTTGCCTGGGCGGGCTCGGCCCTGTCGCTGCTGGTCTCGCTCTATATCGGCCTCGAAGGACAGGGGCTGCGCATCGCGGCGCTACGCCGCCGCGGCTGGCACGAATGGGGCGTCGTCGAAGCCGACAGGCTGGACGGCGCCGAGACGCGTCATGCTTTGGAGGCCGACGTGCCGCCAGACGAGCAGCCGCCCGCCCCGCGCATCGTGCCCGACGCCAATCTGGCACGGCCGACGCAGACCGGCATGGCTCTGGGGCTGACCCATACGCCGGGAAGGCCCTGACATGCGGGTCGCGATCATTGACTACGGGTCGGGCAATCTGCGCTCGGCCACCAAGGCTTTCGAGCGCGCGGCGCGCGAGGCGGGCATTGCCGCGACAATCGAGCTCACCGCCGACGCTGAACGGGTCCGCACCGCCGACCGCATCGTGCTGCCCGGCGTCGGCGCCTATGCCGACTGCGCGGCCGGCCTCAAGGCTGTCGCCGGCATGTGGGAAACGGTGGAGGACGTGGCTGTTCGCAAGGGACGGCCGTTCCTCGGCATCTGCGTCGGCATGCAGCTGATGTCGGAACGCGGGCTTGAAAAGACCGTCGCCACGGGCTTCGGCTGGATCGCTGGCGACGTCAAGGAGATCACGCCCGCCGATCCGGCGCTGAAAATCCCGCAGATCGGCTGGAACACGATCGAGCTTCGACGCGATCACCCGGTATTTTCTGGCATCGCGACCGGAGCCGACGGGTTGCACGCCTATTTCGTCCATTCCTATCATCTCGAGGCCAGGAAGCCGGACGAGGTGCTGGCCGTCGCCGACTATGGCGGGCCGGTGACGGCCGCTGTTGCGCGCGACAATCTCGTCGGCACGCAGTTCCATCCCGAAAAAAGCCAGGCGCTGGGCCTGGCGCTGATCGCCAATTTCCTGCGCTGGAGACCCTAGATGAACAAGAAGGGCTACTGGATCGCGCTGATCGACGTCCACGACCCCGATGTCTACAAGCAGTACATCGAGGCCAATGCCAGGGCCTTCGCCAAGTATGGCGCGAAGTTCCCCGTCCGGGCCGGGCGCTACACCAACCCGGAAGGGCCGACGGGCAATCGCCACGTCGTGGTCGAGTTCGAGTCGTACGAAACAGCGGTTGCCTGCTACGAATCGCCTGAATACCAGGAGGCCTCGAAATTCAGGCTCGCCGCCTCGACCGGCCATTTCGTGATCGTCGAAGGGGCCTGACCATGATCCTGTTTCCCGCCATCGATCTCAAGGACGGCAAATGCGTGCGCCTGAAGCATGGCGACATGGCGACGGCGACGATCTACAACGATGACCCCGCAGCCCAAGCCAGGGCCTTCGAGGAGCAGGGCTTCGAGTGGCTGCACGTCGTCGACCTCAACGGCGCCTTCAAGGGCCAGAGCGTCAACAGCGCGGCGGTCGGCGCCATCCTCAAGGCGACGAAGAATCCGGTGCAGCTCGGCGGCGGCATCCGCACACTGGAGCAGATCGAGGATTGGCTCGACCGGGGGCTGGCGCGCGTCATCCTCGGCACGGTGGCGGTGCGTGACCCAGACCTCGTCAAGCAGGCCTGCAAGGCCTTCCCGGGCAAGATCGCCGTCGGCATCGACGCCAAGGACGGCAAGGTCGCGGTCGAGGGCTGGGCCGAAGCGTCCAGCCTCGGCGTCGTCGAGCTGGCCAAGAAATTCGAAGGCGCGGGCGTGGCCGCCATCATCTACACCGACATCGACCGCGACGGCGTGCTGACCGGCATCAACTGGGACGCCACCATCGACCTTGCCGAAGCGGTGTCCATCCCGGTGATCGCCTCGGGCGGCCTGGCCTCGATCGCTGATATCGTGCGCATGACCATGCCGGACGCGCAGCGGCTCGAAGGGGCGATCTCCGGCCGGGCGCTCTATGACGGCCGCATCGACCCGGCGGAGGCGCTGGCGGTCCTGCGCGGCGAGGAGATGGAGGCAAGGCCGTGAAGGTGTCGATCATCCTGGCGTCCTATGACAGCGGCCACTATCACGGCGGCTGCGGCCAGGGTCCGGATGCGCTGATGGCCGGCGGCCTTGCCGAGGCGCTCAAGCTTGCCGGCCACGACATCGACGTCCACGACATCGGCAGGGTCAGCGACGACGAGCAAGCGCGCGAGATCGCGACCGGCTTCGCCGTCTGCAACGCCGTGTCGGGCGAGGTTCGCATCGCGCTCGACAACGAGCGGTTTCCCATCGTGCTCGCCGGCAACTGCCTGACCAGCGCCGGCGCCGTGGCCGGCGAAGGCGCCGACGCCATCATCTGGGCCGACCAGCATGGCGACATCAACACGCCGGACACTTCCACATCCGGATTCCTCGACGGCATGGCGCTAGCGACGGTGCTTGGCCTTTGCTGGCGGCCGATGACGGCGCAGATTCCCGGCTTCAAGCCGATCGACCCGGCCCGCTCGGTGCTCGTCAATGCACGCGACCTCGACACGGCGGAAAGGGAGGAACTGGAAAAACTGCCGGTCATCCGCTCCGAATGCCCGGACTGGACGGGGGCGGCGGAGAGGCTGAAGAAGGCCGGCGCCGAACGGATCCATATGCATATCGACCTCGACGTTCACGACCCGGAAGAATTGCAGGCCAACCGCTTCGCCACGCCCGGCGGTCCTGGACCCGAGCAGGTGCGGCAGGCGATGTGCGGCATGGCCGGCGCACTGCCAATCGCCGGCCTCACCATCTCGGCCTATGATCCGGCCTTCGATGCCAAGGGCGAGGTGCCGCCGCTGGTCGGCGAATTGCTGGTCGAGCTGCTCGCGACGATGGAGAGAAGCTGATGCTGAAGGCCCGCGTCATTCCTTGCCTCGACGTCAAGAACGGCCGTGTCGTCAAGGGCGTCAACTTCGTCGACCTCGTCGATGCCGGCGATCCGGTCGAGGCGGCCAAGGCCTATGACGCGGCCGGCGCCGACGAGCTCTGCTTCCTCGACATCACCGCCTCGTCCGACAACCGCGAGACGATCTTCGACGTCGTCGCCCGCACCGCCGAGCAATGTTTCATGCCGCTCACCGTCGGCGGCGGCGTGCGCCAGGTGGCCGACATAAGAAAGCTGCTTCTGGCCGGCGCCGACAAGGTGTCGATCAACACGGCGGCGGTGAAAGACCCGGATTTCGTCGCCGAAGCGGCCGACAAGTTCGGCAACCAGTGCATCGTCGTGGCCATCGACGCCAAGAAGGTCTCGGGCGCCGGCGAGGCCGACCGCTGGGAGATCTTCACCCATGGCGGCCGCGAGAAGACCGGCATCGACGCCGTCGAGTTCGCGCGCAAGATGGTCGATCGCGGCGCCGGGGAGATCCTGCTGACATCGATGGACCGCGACGGCACCAAGGCAGGCTACGACATCGCGCTGACGCGCGCCATCGCCGATGCCGTGCGCGCGCCGGTCATCGCCTCGGGTGGCGTCGGCACGCTCGACCACATGGTGGAAGGCATTCGTGACGGCCATGCGGGTGCCGTGCTTGCCGCCTCGATCTTCCACTTCGGCACTTACACCATCGCCGAAGCGAAGGCGCATATGGCCAGGGCCGGGCTGCCGATGCGGCTGGACTCGCCGGTTCAACGGGCTTAAACGGCGAAAATGACTGAGTTTTCGCTGTCCGATCTGGAAAGAACCATCCGGGAACGCGCCCATTCCGGCGATCCGGACTCGTGGACGGCGAAACTGTTTGCCAAGGGCATCGACAAGGCGGCGCAGAAGCTTGGCGAGGAAGCCGTCGAGACGGTGATCGCAGCCATCCGCGGCGACAGGCAGGGCCTCGTTTCGGAAAGCGCCGATCTTATATATCATTGGCTGGTCGTTCTCGGCATCGCCGGCGTGCCGCTGGGCGAGGTGCTGAAGGAGCTAGAGGGCCGCACCGGCCGCTCGGGCGTTGCCGAAAAGGCGTCGCGGCCCAAGGGCTGACCGCGAGGGAGGGCAGGAAACTCGATGGATCAGCTTGCTCCTACCGAGAAATACTCCCCCTATCGTTTCTTCTCTGCCGAGCAATGGTCGCAGTTCCGCGCCGACACCCCGCTGACGCTGACCGAGGACGAGATCGACCGCTTGCGGTCGCTGAACGACCCGGTCGATCTCGAAGAGGTCAAGCGCATCTACCTCTCGCTTTCCCGCTTGCTCTCGGCGCATGTCGAGGCAAGTCAGCTCTTGTTCCGGCAGCGCCAGGCCTTCTTCAACGCGCAGGACGTGGTCAAGACGCCGTTCATCATCGGCATCGCCGGCTCGGTCGCGGTCGGCAAATCGACCACGGCGCGCGTCTTGAAGGAATTGCTGGCGCGCTGGCCATCGAGCCCGAAGGTCGATCTCATCACCACCGACGGTTTCCTTCTGCCCAACGAGATCCTGCGCCGCGACAATCTGATGGAGCGCAAGGGCTTTCCAGACAGCTACGATGTCGGCGCGCTGCTCCGGTTCCTGTCCGGCATCAAGTCGGCGCAGCGCAATGTCCGCGCGCCGGTCTATTCGCACCTGACCTACGACGTCATTCCTGGCGAATTCGTCACCATCGACAGGCCGGACATATTGATCTTCGAAGGCATCAACGTGCTGCAGCCGGGCAAATTGCCGAGGGACGGCAAGATCGTGCCTTTCCTGTCCGACTTCTTCGACTTCGCCATCTACATCGATGCCGACGAGAAGCTGATCCACCAGTGGTACATCCAGCGCTTCATGCGGCTGCGCGAAACCGCCTTCCGCAATCCGGACTCCTTCTTCCACCGCTATTCGCAGCTGTCGGAGGATGCGGCGCGCGCCATCGCCGAAGGACTGTGGACCAACATCAACCTGAAGAACCTGCGCGAGAACATCCTGCCGACGCGGGCGCGGGCCGATCTCATCCTGCGCAAGGGCGCCAACCACCTGGTCGAGGAAGTGGCCCTGCGGAAGCTGTGATCCGCCTCGCTGCGAGCGTGCTCGCTGTTCTTCTTGCCAGGCTCCGAAAGTCAGGCGGATTCCAGAGGATCAGTAGACCGGCCGTCCAGGAAGCCTAATCGTTTCACCCGTCCTGACTTTCCGCAGGCCCACCAGATGGCGAGCGCCGCCGGAATGGCGACGATCCCATCCATCGCGTAGTGCCATCCGAGGTGGATCGAGCCGAAGAAGATCAAAGCGCCGAAGGCCAGCATGGCGTGACCGAACCTGCGATCGATGGAGTATGCGGTAACCACAAACAGCGCCGCCTGCGCGTTGTGCATGCTGGGCATGGCGGAAATGCCGCCGGGCAGGTCGACCTGGCCGGTATAGACCTGCCAGAGGAAATCCCTGGTCAAGTTTGACGACAGCGGATAGCTGGCGGCGACGTCGTCAAGGTAACTCATGAGACCGGCATAGGGCGAGGGTGTTCCCGGCACGACGTCCGCGAAGTAGCAAGGCCCGGCCGAGGAAAAGATGGTCGCCATGACCAGGCCGATCAGGATCCAGGAGGCGACGGTCGCCCGCCAGTAGCGGACGCGGACCGCTTCCGGGACCCGCGGGCTGGCGAGCAGGCCCGCCCAGAACAGGAAGACCATCGGCACCCACAAGGTATAGGTGATGTCGAACACAAGGGTGATCCATGGCATGCCGACCATCGGCTGGAGGATTTGCCAAGGTTGATAGCCGCCCAGGAGAGCCGAATCCCAGCGGGAGAAGGTTTCGTCCCATTGGAAGGGAGCGACAACCGGTATCATCGTCTTGTTATAGAGGAAGGCCGCCATGAAGAGCGCCAATATGGCGCTGGCGTAGAAATACCGCGCAAGCATGCTCGACAGCAGCAAGGCTTTCAGGCTCGCCGCCGCGAAGCTGACCGGGGACTGGTGACGGCCCTGCACGAGCGCGCGGAAACAGATCCAAACGACAATGGCTGAGCTCAGCAACAGAAAGGAGTGCCAGAGGCGGCCTGCATACTCCAGTACATGTTGCAGGATCGAATCACCCCTGATCGTCGCGACCAGCATGGTGACAAGGACGAACGCGGCGATCGTCCCGTAAAGCGCCGCATTGCGGCGGTTCTCTTGCAAGAGCCACACCGGAAACCGGGCGGACCGCAAGAAATGCTGCCCTATTTCGGTAGAAGACATGGAGAGGACGATACCCCGAGCAATCGTTGCCCTCGGTATCGCATGACGTCTTTTAAAGAATAGTAAGTTCGAAATTGAAAATACCGCTTCAGGAATGGCCGCGTCTTTTCAGAAACTTCAAATTTTATGGATCTGCAGGTGAGGAACCATCCTTGCCGGCGATCCCGAGGGAACTCATCTTGGCATCTTGCGAATAGACGGCCGAAACCATGGCTGGCCGCGACGGCGCATCCTCGCCAGCGTCAAGAAGCCGTGACGACCGCCTCTGGCCGATTGACGGTGGCGGTCTGCATATCCAGCGCCGGCCGGGGATCGGCGGGGATCAGTTTGCGCGCGATGGCATAGACGACGAGCGTCACGGCGGCGCTTACATAGCCGTCGATCGCATAGTGCCAGGCGAGGTAAACCGAGCTTACCGCGACAAACACGACATAGAGGAACGCCAGCGCACCAAGACGGCGGTCGTACTCGCGCAGGAACAGCGCGTTGAGCATTGCCAGGCCGACATGCACGCTGGGAAACGCCGATATGCCCGAGGCGAAACCCGCCTGCCTGGCCTCGTGCAGCGACCAGAGATACTGCTGATAGGTAACAGCGGAATTGCGCGATGCGGCCCCATGGGCCAGGAACGCCAGCTGTTCGCCGAATCGGGCCACGTCGCCCGTCACCGCGCCATAAAATGCCGGACCAGCCGACAGGAACAGGGCGGCCAGCACATTGCCGACGATGATCCAGACCGCCATGAAGCAGGCCAAATAACGCGTTCGAACCGATGCCGCCATGGGCGACGTCGCGACAAAGAACAGGGCGCCGAAATTCAGCAGGAACCAGAAAACGTTGTAATTCCACTCGACTACGGTGCGAACCAGATCATTTTCAGCTACCGCGTAAAGCCAGCGCCACGGATCAGCGCCAAAATGCAGGAAGGCGTCGATGTTGGCTTGCGCCACGTCGAATGGAAACCCGCCCTGCCAGACCGGCATGCCGTTTTTCACCGAGGTGAATGTGCCCTGGAAGATCATGAGCGCCATGAGAAGGCACAAGCCGGAGGCCGAATACGCCAACCGCGAGGTGGAAAAGATCCGTCCTGCCGCAAGGCGACGCCGGGAATCAAAGCGGCGTACAATGACAAGCAGGTCGATAAGGATGGCAAAAGTGGGCAGTATAAGACAGTTCAGAAAGGTCCATCGCCCGAAATATATCGAATATGCCGCCAGGTCGGTGGCGCCTATCGCGTTAAGAAACACCAGGCCGGCCAAAGTATAGATCACAATGCACAGATAGAGGGCCGAATCCCTGCGAACGATCTGGGCCGCTCCCCTCAATATCATCGGCAGTCTATGGAAGGCCAAACTGATATCTGTCATCGTCCCGACCCCGACGGCAATGCCTTGGCGTCTCTAGAGCGGTTCAGCGCCTATGGAATCGCTGACCCGCCCTAGGGTATTTGTTGTGACGCAATTCCGGACGGAAAGCCGCTGCGCACTTTTCCTGGAATTGCGCCAGGGATTTGTCGAGACGCAATTCCGGACGGAAAACCGCTGCGCACTTTTCCTGGAATTGCTCTAGGAGAAAAATCTGTAGATTCGGTTAGCGCGCGGGCATCGTCACTCGCCGCAACGTCAGATTGATCCGGCCGCCATTCTTCAGCAGGGCCGAGGTCGACGGGTAGATGCGGTCGACGCCGTGGAAGCAGAGGCGGCCTTCGCCGCCAAGCACGACGACGTCACCGCTTTTCAGCCGAAATGATTTGGTGCCGCCATCGCGCGTCGTCTGGCCGACCCTAAACTGGCAATCGTCGCCCAGCGACACCGAGACAACGGGGGCGGAAAAGTCCTGCTCGTCGCGATCCTGATGCAGGCCCATCTTGGCGTCGCTCGAATAGAAATTGACGAGGCAGGCTTCGGGCGGATGCGGATAGGCCGCCACCTCACGCCACAATTGCAGCAGCTCATCGGGAATCGGCGGCCATGGCAAGCCCGACACCGGGTGGGTCGGCTGGTAGCGATAGCCGCGCTCCTTGTCAGTGACCCAGCCGAGCGGGCCGCAATTGGTCATGCGCACGCTCATTTCCTTGCCGGTGCGCGGCATGGCCGGCACGAACAAGGGCGCGGCCTGCACCACCTTCCTGATCTCTTCGACCAGCGCTTCCTGCGCCGGGCGCGGCAGGTAGCCGGGCATATGGCGGACACCCTTGGGCAAAACGAGCATGGATTTCCGTTCGATCCGGTTAGCGCGCCCGAGCATGCCACCAATGGGGAAGGACGGCGACCCGAAAGCGGCTGTCGCGGTTTCTGCGCCGGCTTAACCTCAGTCGTTGTCCACCCGGGCGCGCAGCTTCTTCACCGTGGAACGCCCGGCCTTGGTCTTGAGACGTCGCTCGACGGCGCCTTTCGAAGGCTTCGTCTTCTTGCGCGGCGGCGGCGGCGGCTCGGCCGCCTTGGCGACCAGCGCGGTCAGCCGCGCCCGCGCATCGGCCCGGTTCTGCTCCTGGGTGCGGAAGCGCCCGGCCTCGATGACGACGACGCCGTCCTTGGTGGCGCGCTGGCCGGCAAGCCTCAGGGTACGTTCGCGCACGCGCTCGGACAGACCCGCCGCATTCGCCGCATCGAAGCGCAGCTGCACGGCGGTGGCCACCTTGTTGACGTTCTGACCGCCAGGGCCCGAGGAGCGGATGAAATCCTCGTGCAAATCGGCCGGGTGGATGACCGCTTCGTCGGCGATGATGATCTTGTCGTCGGCATTCATGCGCGCAGTCATGACGCGGCAGCGCAAAAAAGAAAAGGCCCGGCGGAAGCCGGGCCTTTGACGGCGGCAATGTGCCCGACGTTACTCGGCTGCCTCCTGCAGGCGCGGCGCGGCGCCCATGACGGTCGCGTCGACATGCTCCTCGAACTTCTCGAAATTGGCGGCGAACATGCCTACCAGCCTGGCCGCCTGCCGGTCATAGGCCGGCTTGTCGGCCCAGGTCGAGCGGGGATCGAGGATGGCGCGGTCAACGCCGGCAACCGCCACCGGCACCGCAAAGCCGAAATTGGCATCGGTGCGGAAATCGGCGGTCTTCAGCGAACCGTCGAGGGCGGCGGCGAGCAGCGCCCGCGTCACCTTGATCGGCATGCGGCGGCCAGTGCCGTAGGCGCCGCCGGTCCAGCCGGTGTTGACCAGCCAGCAGTCGGCGCCGTGGCGGGCGATCAGCTCGCGCAGCAGGTTGCCGTATTCGGACGGGTGGCGCGGCATGAAGGGCGCACCGAAGCAGGTCGAGAAGGTCGCTTCCGGTTCGGTGACGCCTTTTTCGGTGCCGGCGACCTTGGCCGTATAGCCGGAGAGGAAATGATACATGGCCTGCGCCGGGGTCAGCCTGGCGATCGGCGGCATCACGCCGAAAGCGTCGGCAGTCAGCATGATGATGTTGCTGGGATGGCTGGCGCGGCCGGTCTTCGAGGCATTGGGGATGTAGTCGAGCGGATAGGCGCAGCGCGTGTTTTCGGTCAGGCTGCCATCGTTGAAATCCGGCACGCGGTCGGCGCCGAGCACGACATTTTCCAGCACCGTTCCGAAGCGCTGCGTGGTGGCGAAGATTTCCGGCTCGGCCTCGGCCGAAAGCCTGATCGTCTTGGCATAGCAGCCGCCTTCGAAATTGAAGATGCCGTGCGGGCCCCAGCCATGTTCGTCGTCGCCGATCAGCGTGCGCGAGGGGTCGGCCGACAGCGTCGTCTTGCCGGTTCCGGAGAGGCCGAAGAACACGGCCGCGTCGCCGGCCGGACCTTCATTGGCCGAGCAGTGCATCGGCATCACGCCCTTCGCCGGCAACAGGTAGTTGAGCGCGGTGAACACCGACTTCTTCATCTCGCCGGCGTAGGAGGTGCCGCCGATCAGCACGATCATGCGCGTCAGATCGACAGCGATCACCGTCTCGGTGCGGGTGCCGTGGCGGGCCGGATTGGCGCGGAAGGACGGCAGGTCGATGATCGTCATCGCCGGCACGAAATGCTCAAGCTGCGACGGTTCGGGCCTGATCAGGAGATTGCGGATGAACAGCGAATGCCAGGCGAATTCGGTGATGACCCTGGTCGGCAGCTGCAGGTCGGTGTCGGCGCCACCGACCAGATCCTGGACGTAGAGGTCCTTGTGCGCGGCATGAGCACGGAAATCGGCAAGCAGCGCATCGAACTGGGCCGGCGACATCGCCTTGTTGTTGTCCCACCAGACATGCGGCTCGGTGGCGTCGTCGCGGACGACGAATTTGTCCCTGGGCGAGCGCCCCGTATGCTGGCCGGTCTCGGCGACCAGGGCGCCATCCGCGGTCAGCCTGGCCTCGCCGCGGCGCATCGCCTCCTCGTAGAGCGCGGCGGCGCCGAAATTATAGCGCACCGTGCCCGTGGTCTTAAGGCCGATCGCGTCTATCGCGCAGGCGGGGTTGCGTGTGCCGGCTTCCGACATCAAATGCTCCTCTCTGGATTTGCCGCGTCTGACCGGTGGATTTCCGGAGCCCGGTAGGGGCTGAGTGGCTCAGAACCAGAAAAGGCAAATGATATCAAATCATTAATCGATTTAAAAAATTTGAAAGTTGTTTAAATCGTTTATATGTGCAAAAAATCACAGTGGTTGCCCAAAGGATTGGCAAACGTTGTTCGTCCAATCCGCGTTGGGGTGCGAATGCGGCCGCCGGCACGCTGTGCGTGACACTGCGCGGAGCCTATGCCACATTTTGTACCTAATTTGTCCTGCAAAAGCCCCTTCTCGACGAAAGAAGGGACAGCTCATGAGGGAGCCGCTTGAAATGGCAACAATCGCGCTTGTCGATGACGACCGCAACATTCTGACATCGGTGTCGATCGCCCTCGAATCCGAGGGCTATCGCGTCGAAACCTACACGGATGGTGCGTCTGCGCTGGAAGGCCTGGCGGCTCGGCCGCCGAATCTCGCCATCCTCGATATCAAGATGCCGCGCATGGACGGCATGGAACTCTTGCGCCGGATGCGCCAGAAATCCGACCTTCCGGTCATCTTCCTGACCTCGAAGGACGACGAGATCGACGAGCTTTTCGGGCTCAAGATGGGCGCCGACGACTTCATCCGCAAACCGTTCTCGCAGCGCCTTCTGGTCGAGCGGGTGCGCGCGGTGCTGCGGCGCACGAGCGCGCGCGAGGCGGCCGCCAAGCAGCCCAGCCAGCAGGCCCGCTCGCTGGAGCGCGGCCAGTTGGTCATGGACCAGGAGCGGCATACCTGCACCTGGAAGGGCGAGCCGGTGACGCTGACCGTCACCGAATTCCTGATCCTGCATTCGCTGGCGCAGCGGCCCGGCGTGGTAAAAAGCCGTGATGCGCTGATGGATTCGGCCTATGATGAGCAGGTCTATGTCGACGACCGCACCATCGACAGCCACATCAAACGGCTGCGCAAGAAGTTCAAGGCCGTCGATGATGACTTCGAGATGATCGAAACCCTTTACGGAGTCGGGTATAGGTTCCGCGAGGCGTGAATAGGGAATGGGCAGTAGGCAGTGGGGATTAGTCGCTAGTCAGTCCTGAATGGCACCCCCGCGGGCACTCATAGATCGCCCCGGTCCCAGCCAAGCATTTGTCTACTGCCTACTGCCTAACCCCTACTCACTAAACAGGACCTGCTATTCGATGGCAGTCGACGTAGAGCGGAACAGAAGGGCGGGCGCGGTCAGGCGGCCGTCCAGGATGCTGCCGTCATTCCTGTCGAGGATCACGGTGCCTATGCGCCGTTTCCTCGGCCATCACATCTTCTCCAGCCTGACCCGCCGCATCCTGTTCCTCAACCTTGCCGGCCTGGCGGTGCTGGTCACCGGCATCCTCTACCTCAACACCTTCCGCGACGGGCTGATCGACGCCCGCGTCGAAAGCCTGATGACGCAGGGCGAGATCATCGCCGGCGCGATCGCGGCCTCGGCGACGGTGGAGACCGATTCGATCAGCATCGATCCGGAAAAGCTGCTGGAGCTGCAGGCAGGCGAGAGCCTTGGCCCTGGCTCCGACCAGCTCGACAATCTCGACTTCCCGATCAATCCCGAACGCGTCGCCCCGGTGCTGCGGCGGTTGATCTCGCCGACGCGCACACGCGCCCGCATCTATGACCGCGACGCCAATCTGCTGCTCGATTCGCGCCATCTCTATTCGCGTGGCCAGATCCTGCGCTACGACCTGCCGCCGGTCGACGATGAGCAGCCGGGCCTTGTCGAGCGTGTCGAAAAGTTCGTCTTCGATTTCTTCCGCAACAAGGACCTGCCGGTCTATCGCGAACAGCCGGGCGGCAACGGCGCGGCGTTTCCGGAAGTGGTCAAGGCGCTGACCGGCAGCCCCTCGACCATCGTGCGCATCAGCGAGCAGGGCGAGCAGATCGTCTCCGTCGCGGTGCCGATCCAGCGTTTCCGTGCCGTGCTCGGCGTCCTGATGCTGTCGACGGAAGGCGGCGACATCGACAAGATCGTCGCCGCCGAGCGCAAGGCGATCCTGCGCGTCTTCGGCATCGCGGCGCTTGTCACCGCCATCCTGTCGATGCTGCTCGCCTCCACGATCGCCAATCCGCTGCGCCGGCTGTCGGCTGCCGCGGTCAGGGTGCGGCGCGGGGTGAAGAGCCGCGAGGAGATCCCCGATTTCTCCGACCGCCAGGACGAGATCGGCAATCTGTCGATCGCCGTCCGCGATATGACCAACGCGCTCTATGCCCGCATCGAAGCGATCGAGAGCTTCGCCGCCGACGTCTCGCATGAGCTGAAGAACCCGTTGACGTCGCTGCGCAGCGCCGTGGAAACGCTGCCCTTGGCGAAGAACGAGAATTCGCGCGCGCGGCTGATGGAGATCATCCAGCACGATGTCCGCCGCCTCGACCGGCTGATCACCGACATTTCCGACGCGTCGCGCCTCGATGCCGAGCTCGCGCGCGAGGATGCGGGAACGGTCGACCTGAAGACCTTCGTCACCGATCTTATCGCGGTTTCGCGCGAAACGACGCGCAACAAGAAGGCGGTCGAGATCGAGCTCAAGGTGGCCAAGCTGCCGCAAGGCGTCAAAGGCTATGTCGTCGTCGGCCATGATCTGAGGATCGGCCAGGTGATCACCAACCTGATCGAGAATGCCCGCTCCTTCGTTCCCGATGAGCATGGCCACATCACCGTCTCGCTGGCGCGCGCCGGCAAGCTCAACATCATCACCGTCGACGACAACGGACCGGGCATCCGGGCCGACAACATCGACCGCATCTTCGAGCGCTTCTACACCGACCGTCCGGCCGGCGAAGCCTTCGGCCAGAATTCGGGCCTCGGTCTGTCGATCAGCCGCCAGATCGTCGAGGCGCATGGCGGCACGCTGACGGCCGAGAACATCCCCGGCACCAAGCCCGGCGAGATCAAGGGCGCGCGCTTCGTGGTAACGCTACCGGCCGAAGGTTGATCGCTGACGCAGTCATGCCAGAACCTGCCGCAAAGCCTGAAAACATCCACGGAACCGCGATCCTGATCGGCGAGCGCGGCGTCCTTATCACCGGAGCGTCCGGCGCCGGCAAGACAACTCTGGCGCTGACGCTGATCGACCATTGCCGCGCGCGCGGGCTGTTTTCGCGGCTGATCGGCGACGACAGGCTCCTTGCCACGGCCCATGCCGGGCGGCTGGTCTGCCGCGTGCCGGCGACGATTGCCGGCCTCGCCGAGGTGCCGGGGTTCATTCCACGCCCGCTGCCGTTCGAGCCGGGCGGGGTGATCGACCTCAATGTGCGGCTGGTGCCGCAGGCCGAGATGGCCCGTTTCCAGGAAGAAATCCGTGAGCCGGTCGCGGGCTGCCCGGTGCCGCGCGTGGACCTTGCCGAGCGCAACGCCGCCACCGCGTTGCCGGCCGTCATGGCGCGGCTCTCCATCGCGCCTTTTCTGTGATCCGCTTCCGCTTTTTTGCTGCAATGCGTCAAAATGGCCAGGGCTTGCGCAATTTTGGGCTTGTCAACGCGCCGCGCGTCGACAAGATAGCGCTCCCGCCGCCTGCAATGGCTGGCGAGCATAAAATGCGCCTGTGAAGCGGCGATGACGGGAGCCACCAAAGAATGATCGGACTCGTGCTCGTGACGCACGGTCAGCTGGCCACGGAGTTCCGACATGCCGTGGAACATGTCGTCGGGCCACAAGACAATTTCGAAACCGTGGCGATCGGCGCCGATGACGATATGGAGCAGCGCCGCCGCGACATCGTCGACGCGGTGGCGCGCGTCGACAGCGGAGCCGGCGTGATCGTGCTCACCGACATGTTCGGCGGCACGCCCTCCAACCTTGCCATTTCGGTGATGGAATCCGGCCGCACCGAGGTCATCGCCGGCATGAACCTGCCGATGCTGATCAAGCTTTCCTCGATCCGCAAGGGCGACAACATGGCCGCCGCGCTCGACGAGGCGCAGGCCGCCGGGCGCAAATACATCAACGTTGCCAGCCAGCTCCTGAGCAGCAAATGAACGCGCTGTCGCCGGAACAAGACCACGTCGCGCGGGATTTTCCGATCGTCAACCAGCGCGGCCTGCATGCGCGCGCCTCGGCGAAATTCGTCCAGGTCGCCAGCGGCTTCGACGCCGCCATCCATGTCGAGAAGGACGGTGTCAAGGTCGGCGGCACCTCGATCATGGGCCTGATGATGCTGGCGGCAAGCCCAGGCTATTCGATCCGCGTCACCGCCAGCGGACCGCAAGCCCTGCAGGCGCTCGACGCACTGGAGCAGCTGGTGGCCTCACGCTTCGGCGAGGAATGCTGACGGCGTCTTTGCCCGGGGTATGCCGACAGCGCTTGGAGCCATTCAGCGTTTGATGGGGATCGCCGATCCGCTCGGGTTCTCGCTCGGGTTCTTGTTCCGACGCAATTCCGGACGGAAAACCGCTTGGCGCTTTCCTGGAATTGTTACCGCAAAGACATGCACGAATAAAGATTTCTTTATATCCCATTGTCGTTTGAATGCCGATCTGCTAGTCAGGCCGGCAATTCGCGCCCTTCCACGCGCCGTCCGGCGCCGGCGCGTGCCACAGACAAATCACACCGGAGCACTGCCATGACGGGTAGCAAGGACTATGTGGTCGCCGACATTTCGCTTGCCGGCTGGGGCCGCAAGGAGATCGAGATCGCCGAAACCGAAATGCCGGGCCTGATGGCCTGCCGCGACGAATTCGGCGACAAGAAGCCGCTCAAGGGCGCGCGCATCACCGGCTCGCTGCACATGACGATCCAGACCGCGGTTCTGATCGAAACGCTGAAGGCGCTGGGCGCCGACATCCGCTGGGCCTCGTGCAACATCTTCTCGACCCAGGACCATGCCGCCGCCGCGATCGCCGAGGCCGGCATCCCGGTGTTCGCCATCAAGGGCGAAACGCTCGAGGACTATTGGGAATACACCGACAAGATCTTCCAGTGGGCCGATGGCGGCACCTCCAACATGATCCTCGACGATGGCGGCGACGCCACCATGTACATCCTGATCGGCGCCCGCGCCGAGGCCGGCGAGGACGTGCTGTCCAATCCGGGCAGCGAGGAGGAAGAGATCCTGTTCGCCCAGATCAAGAAGCGCCTGAAGGCATCGCCCGGCTTCTTCACCAAGCAGAAGGAAGCGATCCGCGGCGTCACCGAGGAGACGACCACCGGCGTCAACCGGCTCTACCAACTGCAGAAGAAGGGCCTGCTGCCGTTCCCGGCGATCAACGTCAATGACTCGGTGACCAAGTCGAAATTCGACAACAAGTACGGCTGCAAGGAATCGCTGGTCGACGGCATCCGCCGCGGCACCGACACGATGATGGCCGGCAAGGTCGCCGTGGTCTGCGGCTATGGCGACGTCGGCAAGGGCTCGTCGGCCTCGCTGAAGGGCGCCGGCGCCCGCGTCAAGGTCACCGAGGTCGACCCGATCTGCGCGCTGCAGGCGGCGATGGACGGTTTCGAGGTGGTCACGCTGGAAGACGCGGCACCCACCGCCGACATCGTCATCACCACCACCGGCAACAAGGATGTCGTCACCCTTGACCACATGCGGTCGATGAAAGACATGGTGATCGTCGGCAATATCGGCCACTTCGACAACGAGATCCAGGTGGCGTCGCTGCGCAATCTGAAATGGACCAACGTAAAGCCGCAGGTCGACATGATCACCTTCCCGGACGGCAAGCGGATGATCCTTTTGTCCGAGGGTCGCCTGCTCAACCTCGGCAACGCCACCGGCCATCCGAGCTTCGTCATGTCGGCGTCCTTCACCAACCAGGTGCTGGCGCAGATCGAGCTCTACAGCAAGCACGGCCAGTACCAGAACCAGGTCTACGTGCTGCCGAAGCACCTGGACGAGAAGGTCGCGCGCCTGCATCTTGGCAAGCTCGGCGCGCGCCTGACCGAACTGTCCGGCGAACAGGCCGCCTATATCGGCGTGACGCCGCAAGGGCCGTTTAAGCCGGAACACTACCGCTATTAACCAAAACAGAAATTGCCACTAGATATTGAGGCCGGGCGATTGACATTTCGCCCGGCTTTATTTTTGCGCGGAATGATTCTTCACGCCGATTCCAGCAGGCGTTATTGTTGTGATTCGCGGTCCGGGGGACGAGGGCCGGGATACGCAATCTGGGCGGTCTTGCATTCAGGCGGCGAAGAGGACCAAGACATGCCGGGGGAAAACCCGCCTCGCGCGGGACAGGCCGTTTCCGGCGGCCATAGCGATTCGGTGACATCGGGCTCCGCCGTCAGGGGCGGGCATCTGTTGTGGCGTGGCGGTGCCCGCGCGGCGACGCTTCTCGCCGGCTCGGCGCTTTGCAGCCCGTTGCTTGGCCTTGCGGCTCATGCCGAAACCGTCGCGCAATCGGCCGGGCTGTCGGTCAGCACGGTCGAGGTGATGCAGCTCGCCATGTTCGCCGGGGTCATGGGGGCCGCCCTTGTCTCGGCCATCTTCCTGATCCGCGAAAGAGCCCGCACTTCGGCGCAGAACGCCGAACTCAGGACCCGAATCGCCGACGTCAACGCGGCGCTGCAGCGTTCCGAGGCGCTGCTCAATCTGCGCGACCAGCGCGTCGTGGTATGGGCTTCCGAGAACAAGAAGCCGGAGCTCATCGGAACATTGCCGCTGGAGAGCGGCGCACCCGAGGACCGGGCCGCTTTCCTTGCATTCGGCCGCTGGCTGATGCCGCGTTCGGCCGCGGCACTCGAACATGCCGTGGCGGCCCTGCGCGAAAAGGCAAGGGCCTTCGATCTGGTCATCGAGACACAGGCCGGAGTGCCGCTCGAGGTGCAAGGGCGCAAGAGCGCGGCGCATGTGCTGGTGCGCTTCGTGTCGCTGTCGGAAACGCTGCGCAGCCAGGCGCGGCTGAAGATCGAGAACCAGCGGCTCAGCGCCGACTACGAGACAATGCTCGGCCTGCTCGACGCCCTGAAGATGCCGACATGGCTGCGCTCCGCCGACGGCCGGCTGAAATGGGTCAACCGCGCCTATGCCGAGGCGGTCGAGGCGCAAAATGCAGAAGCGGCGGTGCGCGAGGCCAAGGAATTCCTGGGCGGACAGGCGCGCGAGCAGATCGCCGAGCAGCACAAGGCGCGCCCGGTGTTCGAACAGACGCTGTCCACGGTGATCGAAGGCGATCGCCGGATGTTCTCAGTGACGGATTTCGCCGGCACGGACGGCTCGGCTGGACTTGCCTGCGACACCAGCGCCACCGAAACCATCCGCGGCGAATATGAGCGCACGGTGCGCAGCCACGCCGACACGCTCGATCAGCTCAACACCGCCGTTGCCATCTTCGACGCCAATGAGAAGCTGCGCTTCTTCAACCAGGCATTCCAGAAACTGTGGAACCTCGACAGCGGCTTCCTGCACAGCGCCCCGGACAATGCCTTGCTGCTCGACCGGCTGCGCAGCGAGGGCAAGATCGCCGAACAGCCGGAGTGGCGGCGCTGGAAGGAAGGCCTGCTCGGCGCCTATCGCGCAGTCGAATCGCAGGAGCACTGGTGGCACCTGCCCGACGGCAAGACCATCCGCGTGGTGGCCAACCCGCAGCCCAAGGGCGGCGTCACCTGGGTGTTCGAGAACCTGACCGAGAAGATGGACCTCGAAAGCCGCTACCAGACGGCGGTGCGCGTGCAGGGCGAGACGCTGGACAATCTTGCCGAGGGTGTCGCGGTGTTCGGTCCGGACGGACGGCTTCGGCTGTCGAACCCGGCTTTCGTCGCGCTGTGGGGTCTAAACCAGGACGTGGTCAAGCCCAATGTGCATGTCTCGGCGATCCGCGACCTCTGTGACCGGCGTGCCAAGGACAGCCCTTGGGGCGGCTTCGTCGCCGCCATCACCGGATTCGACGACGAACGCCGCGACCGCCACGGCCAGAGCGAGCTCGTCGACGGCACGGTGCTCAGCCACGCGGTGATCCATTTGCCCAACGGGCAAGTGATGATGACCTTCGTCGACGTCACCGACAGCGTCAATGTCGAGCGGGCGCTGAAGGACAAGAACGAGGCGCTGGAGCGGTCCGACCAGCTGAAGAACGAGTTCGTGCAGCACGTTTCCTACGAGCTGCGCTCGCCGCTGACCAACATCATCGGCTTCACCGAGCTGCTGTCGCTGCCGTCGACCGGGCCGTTGACGCCGAAGCAGCGCGAATATGTCGAGCATGTCGGCTCGTCCTCCTCGGTGCTGCTCACCATCGTCAACGACATACTGGATCTCGCCACCGTCGATGCCGGCATCATGCAGCTCGACATCTCCGAGGTCAGCGTCGACCGGACCATCGCGGCGGCCGCCGAGCTTGTGGCCGACCGGCTGGAGGAGCATTCGATCACGCTCAAGGTCGAAGCCGCGGCGGCGCCGAGGAGCTTCCATGGCGACGAGACCCGCATCCGCCAGATTCTCTACAATCTGTTGAGCAACGCCGCGAACTACGCGCCGGAAGCAAGCACCGTCACCCTCGCCTGCCGCCAACTCGCCGACGGCGTGGAATTCTCCGTCCATGACGACGGGCCCGGCATGCCGCCGGACGTGCTGGATTCGGTGTTCCGCCGCTTCGAGCCGCGGACCAATGGCGGGCGCCGGCGTGGTGCCGGGCTCGGCCTGTCGATCGTCAAAAGCTTCGTCGAGCTGCATGGCGGCAGCGTCCGCATCGAGACCGGCAAGGACAAGGGCACCACCGTCATCTGCACCTTCCCGGCCGCGCCCTCGGGCATTCGCGCCGCGGCCGAGTAGCGGACCTCATGGCAGGGCTGGAACGTTTTCTCGCCGACGAAGCCGCCACGGCAAGGCTGGGTGAAGACCTGGCGATGGCGCTGCGCCCGGGCGACGTGTTGGCGCTCAAAGGCGATCTCGGCGCCGGCAAGTCGACACTGGCGCGGTCGCTCATCCGGGCCCTGGCCGACGATGCCGGCCTCGACGTGCCAAGCCCGACTTTCACGCTGGTGCAGACCTACGACACGCGCTTTCCGGTGCATCATTTCGATCTCTACCGCCTTTCGGCAGCCGCTGAACTCGACGAACTCGGCTTCGACGACGCGCTGGCGCAAGGGGCGGCCCTGGTCGAATGGCCAGAACGCGCCGAGACCGCCCTGCCGGACGGCACGCTCTGGGTCGAGCTCGCGCATCAGGGCGACGGCCGCCTGGCGAAACTGTCGGGACAAGGGGCGGCCTTCGATCGCGCGGCGCGCTCGCTGGCGATGCGCGATTTCCTGGCCACGGCCGGCTGGGGCGAAGCCGGCAGGCGCTTCTTCGTCGGCGACGCCTCAGCCCGTTCCTATGAGATCGTCTCGCTTGCCGGCCTCGCGCCGCGCGTGCTGATGAACTCGCCGCGACTGGTGCTCGGTCCGCCGGTGCGCGACGGCAAGCCCTATGCGGTGATCGCCCACACCGCGCAATCGGTCACCGCCTTCGTCGCCCTCGACCGCGCCTTGCTGGCGGCGGGCGTCAGCGTGCCGGAGATCCATGCCGAGGATCTCGAGCAGGGCTTTTTGCTCCTTGAACATCTCGGTGCGGAAGGGTTCCTGAACAGCGATGGCGAGCCGATCGCCGAGCGCTATGCCGCGGCGGCCGAGCTGCTGGCGATGATGCATGGCAAGGCCTGGCCCGACAGGATGGAAGCCGCGCCGGGCGTCTTTCATGACGTGCCGCCCTTCGACCGCGAGGCGATGCTGATCGAGGCCGACCTGCTGGTTGACTGGTATGTGCCGATGCTGACCGGCAAGCCGGCGAGCAATGCCCTGCTGGCCGGCTACCACACCGAATGGAACAAGGTGCTCGACCGGCTCAAGGGCAGCCAATACACGCTGATGCTGCGCGACTTCCATTCGCCGAACATCATCTGGCGCGGCGACAGAACCGGCCACGACCGGCTCGGCGTCGTCGATGTCCAGGATGCGCTGATCGGCCCCGCCGCCTATGACGTCGCCTCGCTCGCCATG
The DNA here is from genome assembly GCF_003952505.1 of Mesorhizobium sp. M4B.F.Ca.ET.058.02.1.1. NCBI lineage: Bacteria > Pseudomonadati > Pseudomonadota > Alphaproteobacteria > Hyphomicrobiales > Phyllobacteriaceae > Mesorhizobium > Mesorhizobium sp. M4B.F.Ca.ET.058.02.1.1. The sequence goes on from NZ_CP034450.1 coordinate 3,900,741, forward strand.
GACGCTCGCGTGACCATCTCGCCCGCGATCGAGAAGCGGACGCTCGATGCCTATGTCGCGGCGCGCCATGCCGCCGGCGCCTTCGATGAAGCAGCGTTCCGGGAGGCCTACGCCATCATGGCGGCGCAGCGCAATTCGAAGATCCTCGGCATTTTCGTGCGGCTGGAGAAGCGTGACGGCAAGCCCTTCTACCTCAAGCACCTGCCGCGCATCCGCGACTATCTCAGAAGAGCGCTGGCGCACCCGGCACTTGCCGGGCTACACGACTTCTACGCCGCCCATGGCCTGCTGGAAGAACGAACGCCGTGACCGCAAATCCCAGGACCGCAATGGTGCTCGCCGCCGGGCTCGGAAAGCGCATGCGTCCGATCACCGACACGATACCGAAGCCGCTGGTGGAGATCGCCGGCAAGACCTTGCTCGACTGGGGGCTGGACAGCCTTGCAAGTGCCGGTGTCGATAAGGCCGTAGTCAACGTCCACTATCTTCCGGACCAGATCATCGCCCATATCGCCGACCGCGGTGCGCCGAGGATCGCCATTTCCGACGAGCGCGAGATGCTGCTGGACTCGGCCGGCGGCATCGTCAAGGCGCTGCCCCTGCTGGGGAAAGAGCCGTTCTACATCATCAACGCCGACACGTTCTGGATCGACAGCGGCCAGCCCAGCCTCGAGCGTCTTTCCCTTGCATGGGACGCTGCCAGAATGGATATTCTGCTGATGCTTACCGATCTCGATTCCGCCACCGGACATTGCGTCGGCACCGATTTCCTGGTGGCGCCGGACGGCGCCTTGCAGCGCTCGAAAGGCGATCCGGCCGGCCTGATCTATGCCGGGGCCGCGATTGTCCATCCGCGTATCTTCAAGGACGCGCCGACGGGCCCGCATTCGCTCAACGCCTATTTCGACAAGGCGATCACGGCCGGACGGCTGTTCGGCATGCAGATGCAGGGCCGCTGGATCACGGTCGGCACGCCCGACGCCATTCCGCCCGCCGAGGCAGCGGTCGCCGGCGCACTCGCGAAAGCGATATGAGCGGCTCGCGCCGCGTTTTCTCAATCCCGTCCGGAGCGCCGTTCCTGCCGACGCTGGCGGAAGCGTTGCTGCACGGTCGGCTGGTGCCCGGCTTCCGTTTCAACGGCGATCCGCTGGCGCTCGCCGACGCCACCATCTATGTGCCGACGCGGCGCGCGGCGCGCGCGCTGCGCGGCGCCTTCGTCGATATTCTGGGGGTTCGCTCGGCCATCCTGCCGACGGTCAGGCCGCTCGGCGAATTCGATGAGGACGAGGCGGCCTTCGACGCCGAAGCGGCGCCGGCCATCGAGCTCGCGCCGCCGATTGCCGCGCAGGAGCGGCTGCTTCTCCTGGCGCCGCTGGTGCGCGCGTGGAAGGCAAGCCTGCCGTCGCATGTCGCGGCGCGGTTCAACGAGGAATTCGTGGTGCCGGCTTCGGCGGCCGATGCTGTCTGGCTGGCGCGCGACCTTGCCCGGCTGATGGACGAAATCGAGACCGAAGGCACGGATTGGGCGAAGCTCGCCGGGCTGGTCAGCGGCAATCTCGCCGGCTGGTGGCAGGTGACGCTCGATTTCCTCGGCATCGTCACCGACAACTGGCCGAAGCTGCTCGCCGAACGCGGCCTCTCCAATCCGGCCGCGCACCGGAGCGCGCTGATCCGGCTGGAGGCCGCGCGGCTGAAACGCAACCGGCCGGCCGGGCCGGTGATCGCCGCAGGCTCGACCGGCTCCATCCCCGCGACCGCCGAGCTGCTCGGCGTGATCGCCGGCTTGCCCAATGGCGCCGTCGTGCTGCCCGGCCTCGACAAGGGACTGGACGAGGCCTCCTTCGCCGCCATTTCGGCGCCCGGCGCACGGCCGGCCACGCTCGGCCACCCGCAATTCGGCCTGGCGAAGCTGATCGGCGGTATCGGCGTGCCGCGCGCGGATGTCGAGGAGATCGTCCCGGCGGACCGGGCGCTGGCAATCCGCGCGGCCCTAGTCGGCGAGGCGCTACGGCCGGCCGAAACCACCGAATTGTGGACCGAGACGCGCCCCGGCTTCGAGGCCGAGGACATCCGGCAGGCCCTGGCCGGCGTGACGCTGGTGGAGGCTGCCAACGAGCGCGACGAGGCGGTCGCGATCGCGATCGCGCTGAAGCGCGCCGTCGAGCAGCCGGGCCAGCGCGCCGCACTTGTCACCGGTGATCGCGCGCTGGCGCGGCGCGTCTCTGTCGAGTTGCTGCGCTTCGGCGTCGCCGCCGACGATTCCGGTGGCACGCCGCTCACCAACACGCCAGCGGCCACGCTGCTGAGGCTGGCGCTGCAAGCCGTGTTCCGTCCCGGCGATCCGGTCGCCCTGCTCTCGCTGCTCAAGCACCCGCTACTGGGCCTCGGTCTCGATCGGACGAGCGTGCGCCCTGCGGCGGAGATCGTCGAACTGGTGGCACTGCGCGGCGGTACCGGGCGGCCGGACGCGGCCTCGCTGGCATCGCTTTTCGAGGCCCGCCTTTCGGGTCTCGGCGACAGCCGCCCGCCCTTCTGGTTCGCGCGGCTGACGGTGCGCGGGATCGAGCAGGCGCGGGATATGCTTGCCCGGCTTGCCGAGGCCCTGGCCCCGCTCACAGCCTTTCGCGGCGAACAGGACGCCGATCTTGCCGCGTTGACGCGGGCCAGCGTTATTGCGCTGGAGAACCTTGGCCGGGCAGCCGATGGCGGCCCAGCGGAACTTTATGCCGGCGACGCCGGTGAGAAGCTCGCCGAACTGCTGCGCGGCCTGGTCGCCGCTTCGGTGCCGTTCGCCTTCGCTGCGGCCGAATGGCCCGATGTGATGGACGCGCTAATCGCACCGGAAACGGTGAAGCCGGCGCAAGGTACCGACCGCAACATCGCCATCTGGGGCGCGCTGGAGGCGCGGCTGCAGAGCGTCGACACGCTCGTCATCGGCGGGCTCAACGAAGGTGTATGGCCGCGCAAGCCGGAGAGCGACCGCTTCATGTCGCGGCTGATGAAGACCGGCATCGACCTCGAGCCGCCGGAGCGGCGCATCGGCCTTGCCGCGCATGACTTCCAGATGGCGATGGGCGCGAAGAAAGTGGTGCTGACGCGCGCGGCCCGTTCCGGCGACGCGCCGGCGGTGCCGTCGCGCTGGCTGCAGCGCATGCTGACCTTCATCGGCAAGGAGCACGCGGCGGCGCCGATGCGGCGCGGCGCGGCGCTGCTCTCCTGGGCGCGCGCGCTCGATGCCGGCGAGCGGCTGGACTTCGCGCCAAGGCCGCAGCCGAGGCCGCCGCTCGCCACCCGGCCGCAGCATTTCTCGGTGACCGAGATCGAGACCCTGCGCCGCGATCCCTATGCAGTCTACGCCCGACGCATCCTCGGCCTGGTGCCGCTCGATCCGGTCATTCGCGATCCGGGCGCCGCCGAGCGCGGCACGCTGTTCCACGCCATCCTGCACCTGTTTTCGCGGCGGGTCGCCGATCCGCGCGCGCCGGACGCCTTGCAAAGCCTGGTCGAGGCAGGCCGGGCCTGCTTCGCCGAAGCGGCGCTTCCAGCCGACATCGAGGCGGTGTGGTGGCCGCGTTTCGAAAAGCTCGCCGCGAACATCATCCAGTGGGAGCGGCAGCGTGCACCCGATGTCACAAGTCGGCACGCCGAGGAACGTGCCGAAAGAACCGTCGTCGGCCGTACTGGAGTTACCCTGTCCGGGCGTGCCGACCGGATCGACCTCCTCGCCGGAGGCATGGCCGATATCCTCGACTACAAGACGGGCTCCTCGCCCTCGAAAGCACAGGCCCATACATTGCTTTCGCCGCAGCTCGCGCTCGAAGGCGCATTGCTGCGGCGAGGCGCCTTCAAGGAACTCGGCATTCGCGAACCCTCCCAGCTTGCCTTCGTGCGGCTGAAGGCGAATGGCGATGTCGATCCGGAATCGATCCTCGAGTACAATCGGAAGCTCCGAACCGCCAACGAGCTTTCCGAGGACGCCTGGGCGCGGCTGGAGAAGCTGCTCTTCCACTATGCCGACCCGACGACCGGCTATCTGTCGCGCGCGCTGCCGTTCCGCGAGGGCGAGGTCGATGGCGACTACGACCATCTCGCCCGCGTGCTCGAATGGTCGGCCGGCGGCGAGAGCGACGACGAGGCGGGGAGGCATGAAGAAGGCCTACCCGATCCCGAGCGATACCGCCGCCAGCCAGGCGCGCGCTTCCGACCCGCTGAATTCGGCCTGGGTCTCTGCCAATGCGGGGTCCGGCAAGACGCATGTGCTGGCGCAGCGCGTCATCCGGCTGCTGCTCAGCGGCACCGACCCGTCGAAGATCCTTTGCCTGACCTACACGCGCGCCGCCGCCGCCAACATGTCGAACCGGGTGTTCTCGACGCTGTCGGAATGGACGTCGCTGGGCGATGCCGAGTTGGCGAGCCGGATCGTGGCGCTGGATGGCCGTGGCGCCGATGCCGGCACGATGCGCCGCGCGCGCCGGTTGTTCGCCGAGGCGCTGGAGACGCCGGGCGGGCTGAAGATCCAGACCATCCACGCCTTCTGCGAGTCGGTGCTGCACCAGTTCCCGCTGGAAGCCAACATTCCCGCGCATTTCGAGATGCTCGACACGCAGATGGAAGCGTCGCTGTTCGGCGATGCCCGCCGCGACATGATCTCGGGCGCCAGCGCCGGCGCCGAAGGACTGGCCGAGGCCTTCGCCCTGGTGCTGGAGCGCGGCGGCGAGGCCGGTCTCGACGCGCTGCTGGCCGAGATCGTGAACAAACGCGACGGGCTGCGCGCCTTCATCGCGGGGCTGGGCGACGACTTCCGGTCGCTGCTCGCCGAATTCCGCTTCAGGCCCGGCCTGACGGCAGAGGACATCGCCTCTTCGCTCTGGCCATTGCCCGGTTTCCTGCCAGACTATTTCGCCGGCTTCGCGCGTGCCGCCGAAGCAGCCGATGCGCGCATGGTGCTGAACAACATCCTGCCTTATGCAAGGCTGGCCTTTGCCGAAGCCGATCAGATCCGCAGGCTGGAGCTGCTCGGCAAGGCTTTCCTGAAGGCCGATGGCGCCGCCTACGAGCCGGCAAAAGCCTTCAAAAAAGTGCTGCTCGACCGGCTGCCGGACCTACCGGAGCGCTACATCGAGGCTGCCAGGGCAATCCTGGAAGTGTCGGACCGGCTGGCGCTGTTCAGGATGCTCGAAGGCACCGCGGCGGCGCTGACGGTCGCCCGCTGGCTGATTGCACGCTATGAGCATCTGAAACGGAGCCGCGGCTTTCTCGACTTCAACGACCTGATCACCCGCACCGTCGCCCTTTTGTCGCGCCCCGATGCCGGTGCGTGGGTGCAGTTCAAGCTCGACCAGGGCATCGACCACATCCTGCTCGACGAGGCGCAGGACACCAGTCCAGACCAATGGGAGGCGGTGAAGAAGCTGACGGAAGAGTTCTTTGCCGGGCTAGGACAGCGTGAAGCCGTCCATCGCACGATGTTTGCCGTCGGCGACGAGAAGCAGTCGATCTATTCCTTCCAGGGTGCCGCGCCCGATTCCTTTGCCGAGAGCAGGCAACTATTTGCCGGACGCGTGCGCGACGCAGGATTCTCCTTCGCCGATCTCAAGCTGACCTGGTCGTTCCGCTCCAGCGACGACGTGCTGGCCGCCGTCGACCGTGTCTTTGCCGATCCCGGAATCAGGCGCGGGATCAGCCATGACCCTGATGCGCTGAGCCACAAGGCGATCCGAACCGATGCGCCGGGCTATGTCGAGGTCTGGCCGTCGATCGGCGCGGAAATGGTCGACGAGCCGGACGACTGGACCCAGGCCGTCGACCATGCCCATGCGCCAGCTGTGCGCGTTGCCGAGAATGTTGCGACCACCATTGCCGGTTGGATCGGCAACGGTGAAATCATCGAAGGCCGCGGCAAGCGGTTGGGGCCTGGCGACGTGCTCGTGCTGGTGCGCAAGCGCGACAGCTTCGTGCATGCATTGACCCGCGCCTTGAAACGCCGCGACATTCCGGTCGCCGGCGCCGACCGGCTGAGCCTACCCGGCCACATTGCGGTGAAGGACCTGATCGCGCTCGGCCATTTCCTCATCCAGCCGCAGGACGACCTATCGCTGGCGGCCGTGCTTCGCAGCCCTGTCTTCGACGTGTCCGAGGAGCGGCTCTTTTCGCTGGCTAACGGACGCCCTTCCGGCCAATCGCTGGTCGCCTCACTGAGGCAGCAGGCCGGAGAGGATCCGGCGCTGGCCCCGGTGGTGGCGCAACTCGACGCCTGGGCGAACGAGGCGGCGTTCAAGCCGCTGTTCGAATTCTATGCCGCCGCACTCGCCCGCGACGGCCTGCGCAAGAAGATGATCGCCCGGCTCGGACCGGAAGCCGGCGATATCATCGACGAATTCCTGAGCTTCTGCCTGGCCGAGGAGCGCACCGGCCTGCCGGGACTGGAGGCCTTCCTGGCGACGCTGGAAAGCAGCGGACCCGAGATCAAGCGCGAGATGGACCAGACCCGCGACGAGGTCCGCGTCATGACCGTGCACGCCGCCAAGGGCCTGGAGGCGCCGGTCGTCTTCCTGGTCGATGGCGGCTCGGCGCCGTTCAGCGACCAGCATTTGCCGCGCCTGATGCCGTTCCAGGGCTCGGGCCAGCATTTCGACGGCAAGGGTTATCTCTGGCGCTCGGCCGGCGACGTCGCCAACGGCTTTTCGAAGGCCGCCGCCGCGCATGCCCGCGAACTCGCCGACGACGAATACCGCCGACTGCTCTATGTCGGCATGACGCGCGCCGAGGACCGGCTGGTCGTCTGCGGATACCATGGCAAGCGGGCGCCGAGCACCGGCACCTGGCATTCGATCGTCAGCCGGGCGCTGCTCGGCGCGCCGGAAAGCATGGAGCGCCGCCACCCGGCGGCGGCGGAGGTCGTCGTGCACCGCTTCCATATGACCAAATTGCCGCCGGTGGCGTTGGCGGCGGCCGAGGCGGAGAGCCCGATCGAGCATGTCGTGCCACTGCCGGAAAGCCTGTTCCGCCCGTTGCCCCCGTATGAGGAGCTGCCACGGCCGCTGTCGCCCTCCGGCGCCTCGGCGCTGATCGACGAGGCGAAGGAGACGGTGACCGACACGCGCTCGCCGGTGCTGGACGCCGAGGCCGAGCCAGGCTTCGCCGTCCTGCGCGGGCTGGCGCTGCACAAATTGCTGCAGATGTTGCCTTCGATCGCCGAAGGCGGGCGCAAGGACGCCGCCGAGCGCTATCTGGCGCGCGCCGGCGCGGCATGGTCGGAAGCCGAGCGCGTGAAAGCGTTGAACGCGGTGCTTGCGATCCTCGCCGATCCCCTATTCGCCCCCCTGTTCTCGCCCGCATCCCGCGCCGAAATCGCGGTGATGGGCAGCCTCGAGGTGAAGGGAAAGCTGCGCTCGATCTCCGGCAAGATCGACCGGCTGGCGGTCTCTGAGCACAGCGTGTCGATCGTCGACTACAAGACCAACCGGCCGGCGCCGACGACGCTGGAGGAGGTGCCGCCGGCCTATGTGCTGCAGCTTGCGCTCTACCGCGCGCTGCTGCAGCCGCTCTATCCCGGCCGCGATGTCCAGGCCGCGCTGCTGTTCACCGAAGCGCCAAGGCTGATCGAACTGCCGGCCAGCGCGATGGATGATGCCCTTGCCCGACTCACGGGAGCGTGACACAAGCACTGCTTGAATTAGATCTCTGTCACCACCACATTTGGTGCAACCCGAGTTCTTGAAAGGATTTCCGCATGACCACCGTCAAGGTCGACAAGAGCAATTTCCAGGCCGATGTGCTCAACGCCAAGGAGCCGGTCGTGGTGGATTTCTGGGCCGAATGGTGCGGCCCCTGCAAGATGATCGCTCCGGCGCTGGAAGACATCGCCAAGGAGCTTGGCTCGAAGGTGAAGATCGCCAAGCTCAATATCGACGAGAATCCCGAGCTTGCCGCGCAGTTCGGCGTGCGCTCGATCCCGACGCTGATGATCTTCAAGGGCGGCGAAGTGGCCGACATGAAGGTGGGCGCGGCGCCGAAGACCGCGCTGTCGCACTGGATCAACGGCAGCCTCGCGTGAGCCAATCGAGAAGTTTGCAGGACAAGCCCGGCCATCGCGCCGGGCTTTTTCTTTGGCGCCATCCCTCAGCGCCCTCTGGCCCTCGCGCGCGCTGCCTCCATGTCTTCTGCTTGGGACGGACAGGAGAACATCATGACCGGAACAGCCAAGGCCACCGTCTTCATCGACAATGAGCGCGTCATCGTCACCGAATATCGCTTCCAGCCCGGCGACAATACCGGCTGGCACCGTCATGGCCATGACTATGTCATCGTGCCGCTGATGGACGGAAAGGTGAAGCTGCTGACCAAGGACGGCGAATCCTTCGCCGAGATGAAGAAGGGAGCGCCCTATTTCCGCAAGGAAGGCGTCGAGCACGACGTCATCAGCGACAATGACAGCGAGTACGCCTTCATCGAGATCGAACTGAAGTAGTCCGCAGACAGCGTGCGGCAGTCACCAGTCGGCGATGCGGTCGCCGCCGGTGAATTGCGCGCTCTTTCCGGTGTATTCGAACAGCTCGATCTTCACGCCGTTGGGATCGCGGATCCAGGCCTGAAAGGTGTCGTCGCAGGCATGCTTCTTCGACGTGACCTCGACGCCCTTCGACCTGATATGAGCGATCGCGGCGTCGATATCCTCCACTTCGAGGCAGAAGTGGTTGATCTGGTTCTGGTCGCTGTAGCTGGCCTCGCCTTTCTGGAACACCTCGACATGGCTGCGGCCGCCGCAATTGAGGTAGAAGCCGAAGACCTTGCCGTCGCGCAGGAAATTGAACTGGGTGTCCATGCCGAGGACGTCGCGGTAGAAGCCTCGCGTCGCTTCCAGCTCATGCGCGAAGATGCAGACGTGGGCGAGTTGCTTGACCTTGATCACGACGGGCTCCTTGCGCTGGTCAGATAGGACGCCCCATGCTTGCGAGAAATCCGACGTCAGGTGGGCGGCGTGCCATTTTCGGCCAGCACCGCGCCGGCAAGGTAAAGCGAGCCGCCGATCAGGATGCGCGGCGGCGGACCGTCCCAGGTATCGCGCAGTAGCATCAACGCGCTGGCAACTGAACTGACGGGCTCGGCTGACAGGCCGGCCTCGCCGGCGCGCAGCGCCAGCTCGTCATTGGGCACGCCAGCGTCGCTGAGGCTCACCGGCACCGTATAGACGTGCCGGGCGAGGCCCTTGAAGGCCCGGAAATAGCCGCTCTGGTCCTTGGTGTTGATCATGCCGGAGATCAGAAACAGCGGCCGCGGGTGCTTCTCTTCCTGCTCGGCCAGCGCTTCGGCGATAACAAGGCCGGCGCCGGGATTGTGGCCGCCGTCGAGCCAGATATCGGCGCCCTTCGGCGCCAGCTCCGTCAGTCGGCCCTGGGTCAGCTTCTGCATGCGACCGGGCCAGGCGACGCTGCCCATCGCCTTTTCGGTGGCGCGGTGGCTGATCTCGAAGCCCGCCGCCTTGATCGCGGCAATCGCCGCTGCCGCGTTGGCGAACTGGTGGCGTCCGGGCAGGCGCGGCGGCGGCAGGTCCATCAGGCCGTCCTCGTCCTGGTAGACCATGCGCCCATTTTCCTCGAAAGCGAGGAAATCCTGGCCGTAGACGAAGGTCGGGCAGTCGAGCCGCTCGGCGGTGTCGATCAGCACCTGCAGCGCCGTCTCGCTTTCCTGCGCGCCGATGACGACCGGGCAGCCGGGCTTGATGATGCCGGCCTTCTCGGCGGCGATCAGTTCGACCCGGTCGCCGAGATAGGCTTCATGGTCCATCGACACCGGCATGATCACCGACACCGCCGGCCTGGCGATGACATTGGTGGCGTCGAAGCGGCCGCCAAGGCCGACCTCGATGATTGCGGCTTCGGCCGGATGCTCCGCGAACAGCAGGAAGGTGACGGCGGTGAGGATTTCGAAGACCGTGATCTTCTGGCCTTCATTGGCGGCCGCAACGCGGGCGATGGCTTCGGCAAAGACCTGATCATCGACCAGCCTGCCGCCGCCTTCGGCGGCGAGACGGTAGCGCTCGTGCCAGTTCACCAGATGCGGCGACGTGTGCACGTGAACGAGATGACCGGCCGCTTCGAGCAGCGCCCGCGAGAAGGCGGCGCAGGAACCCTTGCCGTTGGTGCCGGCAATGTGGATTGCCGGCGGGATCAACTCCTGCGGATTGCCGAGACGTTCGAGCAGCCGCGTGATGCGGTCGAGCGAAAGGTCGAAGCCCTTCGGGTGAAGCGCCATCAGGCTTTCGATTTCGCGGTCGGCGGCAAGCGTTGTCATGGACGAATCCTAGCGCATGACCCCGAAACCGGAAATCGGTTTCGGAAAGGATCATGCGCAAATCAAAAAGCTACAGCACCGGACGGTGCGCGCAATCGCGCCTCGCGGCGTTCAGTGTCGCGTCACGCCTGCGGTCGCGCTTCCGGCTGGGCGAGCGCCGGCGGCAGGATCTCGGGCTCGAGCGGCTTGTCTGCCTGCGGCATCTTGAGCAGCATCTTCAGAAGCCGCGCGATGGTCTGGCGCATCTCCAGCCTCGACACCACCATGTCGACCATGCCGTGCTCCATCAGATATTCGGAGCGCTGGAAGCCGTCGGGCAGTTTTTCGCGGATGGTCTGCTCGATGACGCGCGGCCCGGCGAAGCCGATCAGCGCACCGGGCTCGGCGATGTGGACGTCGCCCAGCATGGCATAGGAGGCGGTGACGCCGCCGGTCGTCGGGTTGGTCAGCACGACGATATAGGGCAGGCCGGCTTCCTTCAGTCGGTCGACGCCGACCGTGGTGCGCGGCAATTGCATCAGTGAAAGGATGCCTTCCTGCATGCGGGCGCCGCCGGAGGCCGCGAACAGGATCAGCGGCCGCCTGCGCTGCAGGGCAACCTCGAACGCATGGACGATGGCGTCGCCGGCGGCCATGCCGAGCGAGCCGCCCATGAAGGCGAAGTCCTGCACGGTCACCACCACCGGCAGGCCTTCGATGCTGCCCAGCGCATTGACGATCGCATCCTCCAGCCCGGTCTTGGCCTTGGCGTCCTTCAGCCGGTCGGTGTAGCGCTTCTCGTCGCGGAATTTCAGCGGGTCCTGCACGACCTTGGGATTTTCCAGCGTCTCGTATTTGCCGTCGTCGAAGAAATACTTCAGCCGCTCCTTGGCCGAGATCTTCATGTGATGGCCGGAGGACGGGATGACGAACTGGTTGGATTCGAGATCCTTATGGAACACCATCTCGCCGGTCTCGGGATCCTTGATCCAGAGATTCTCGGGCATGTCGGTGCGCCGGCCGAGCATCGAATTGATCTTCGGGCGAACGTAATTGGTGATCCAGTTCATCGCTTCGGCTCCCGTCCTGACGAGGAAGAGGTAGGAAAACTATTCGGCGGCGGCAAGGCGGGCCGAGCGGACGCCCTGGGCAAGGCCGCTGACCAAAGTAGCCACCGCCTCGGCCGGATCGGCGGTCTTTTCGCCCTTCGGCCCCAGCACGTTGGCGACCGCGTTGACGATGGCGGTGCCGACGACGACGCCGTCGGCCGAGGCGCCGATGGTGCGCGCCTGCTCGGCGGTCTTGACGCCGAAGCCGACGCAGACCGGCAGCTCGGTGTGACCCTTGATGCGCTTGACCGCCGCCGCCACCTTGGCGGTGTCGGCGAGCGCGGAGCCGGTGATGCCGGTCATCGAGACGTAATAGACGAAGCCGGAGGTGTTCTCCAACACCTTGGGCAGGCGCCTGTCGTCGGTGGTCGGCGTCGCCAGGCGGATGAAGTTGATGCCGGCTTTCAGCGCCGGGATGCAGAGTTCCTCGTCCATTTCCGGCGGCAGGTCGACGACGATCAGCCCGTCGATGCCGCTCGCCTTGGCGTCGGTGAGGAAGCGCTCGACGCCGTAGATGTAGATCGGGTTGTAGTAGCCCATCAGCACGATCGGCGTCTCATTGTCGCTCGCGCGGAATTCCGACGCCATCCTCAGCGTCTTGACCAGCGTCTGGCCGCCCTTGAGGGCTCTCAGGCCCGCCGCCTGGATGGCCGGACCGTCGGCCATTGGATCGGAAAACGGCATGCCGAGCTCGATGACGTCGCTGCCTGCTCCGGGCAGCGCCTTCATGATGGCGAGGGAAGTGTCGTAGTCGGGGTCGCCGCCCATGAAATAGGTGACGAGCGCCGGGCGGCCCTCGGCTTTCAACTTGGCCATGCGGCGGTCGATGCGGGTCGTCATGTTCAGATCTCCATGCCCAGCATGTTGGCCACCGTGTGCACGTCCTTGTCGCCGCGGCCGGACAGGTTGACGATGACGATCTGGTCCTTGTCCATGGCCGGCACAATCTTCATCGCATGGGCGATGGCATGGGCCGATTCCAACGCCGGGATGATGCCTTCGACGCGCGTCGTCAGTTGGAAGGCTTCCAACGCCTCGTCGTCGAGGATCGGCACATATTCGACGCGGCCAGAGTCGCGCAGCCAGGAATGCTCCGGCCCGACGCCCGGATAGTCGAGACCGGCCGAGATCGAATGGCCGTCCATGATCTGGCCATCCGAATTTTGCAGAAGATAGGTGCGGTTGCCATGCAGCACGCCGGGCGCGCCGGCGTTCATCGAGGCGCAATGCTCGACGCCGTCGAGGCCGCGCCCGCCGGCCTCGATGCCGATGATGCGGACGTCCTTGTCGTCGAGGAAAGGGTGGAACAGGCCGATGGCGTTGGAGCCACCGCCGACGGCGGCGATGATCGTGTCGGGCAGCCGGCCTTCCTGTTCAAGGATCTGGGCGCGGGCTTCCGTGCCGATCACGGACTGGAAGTCGCGCACCAGCTCCGGATAGGGATGCGGGCCGGCCGCGGTGCCGATCAGGTAATAGGTGTCCTCGACATTGGTCACCCAATCACGCAGCGCCTCATTCATGGCGTCCTTCAGCGTGCCGTGGCCGGCGGTGACCGGCCGCACCTCGGCGCCGAGCAGCTTCATGCGAAAGACGTTGGGGCTCTGGCGGGCGACGTCGGTGGCGCCCATGTAGACGACGCACGGATAGCCGAAGCGCGCCGCGACTGTGGCGGAGGCAACGCCATGCTGGCCGGCGCCAGTCTCGGCAATGATGCGCTTCTTGCCCATGCGCTTGGCAAGCAGGATCTGGCCGAGGCAATTGTTGATCTTGTGCGAGCCGGTGTGGTTCAAATCCTCGCGCTTGAAATAGACCTTGGCGCCGCCGAGATGTTTCGTGAGGCCTTCGGCGAAATAGAGCTTTGACGGCCGCCCGGCATAGTAGGTCGACAGGGCGGTTAGCTCGGCCTTGAACTCCGGATCATTCTTGGCCTCGTTCCAGTGTCGTTCGAGGTCGAGGATCAGCGGCATCAGCGTCTCAGCGACGAAGCGGCCGCCGAAGATGCCGAACATGCCCTGCTCGTCGGGCCCGGTGCGGAAGGAATTGGGCATAGCCGGCTTGTTCATCGCCGATCTCCTGGTTCAAGAATTGCTCAGGCGGCGCGGTCGTCGCGCGCGGCCCTGACGGCCCGGAAAAACTGCTCGATCAGCGCCGGTTCCTTGACGCCCGGGGCGCTCTCCACCCCCGACGAAATGTCGATACCGGGCGGATTGGCTGATCTCAGGGCATCGCCGATGTTGGCGGCGTTGAGCCCACCGGAAAGCATGTAATCGACGCCGGCGTCAAGGCCGGCAAGGATATGCCAGTCGAAGGCGACGCCGTTGCCGCCCGGCAATTCGGAACCTTTCGGCGGCTTGGCGTCGAACAGGAAGCGGTCGGCGATGCCGACGAACGGTTTTATCCGCTCCAGATCGGCCCCTTCGCTGATCGACAATGCCTTCATCACCGGCAGGCCATAGCGGGCTTTCACCTCGGCCACCCGCTCGGGCGTTTCGGTGCCATGCAGCTGCAGCATATCAGGCTGCATCCTGGCGACGATCTCATCCAGGAACGCATCACCGGCGTCGACGGTCACGGCAACCGCCAGGGCCTTGCCGCGCGCCGCCTCGCGCAGACGGCCAGCGTCGGCGGGCTCGATATAGCGAGGGCTCTTGGCGAAAAAGATGAAGCCGACATGGCTGGCGCCGCCAGCCAGCGCCGCGGCCATTGCCTCGTCGGTCTTCAACCCGCAGATCTTGATGTCGAGCGCCATGGCGCGGGGATTGGCACGAAACGGCCGAAGAGTCGAGAAAAAGCATGCTGTTGCCGCCACCGCGGAAAGCACTACCTTTCAAAGAGGGACAACAGGCGGGAGCAGACAATCATGGCCGACCAGACCGTTGCCGAACTCAGGCAGAAGATCGCGCAAGCGCGCGAGGTGATCTCGCATCTGATGGACAAGGCCGCCTTCAACGGCGCCGAGGCGCACCGCGCGCTGGATTATTTCGGTGGTGACGCCTTCGACCGCAATTTCCTGCCGTGGCCACAACATGGCGCCGAGGGGTTGCGACCGGAGGAACTGAACGCGGCGAATGATGACTGAGCGGCCGGCCCAAGGCCGCCCGCAGCGTCAATCGAACACGATGGCCTGCAGGGCGCCGCCATTGCGCTTCAGCCAGTCCTTGCAGCGGTCGGTGTCGGGGCAGAGCTTTTCGCACAGTTTCCAGAATTTCGGGCCGTGGTTCATCTCTTTCAGATGCGCCACCTCATGCGCGACGAGGTAGTTTATCACCGGCGCCGGCGCCATCATGATGCGCCAGGAGAAGGATAGATTGCCTTCCGAGGTGCACGAGCCCCAGCGGCTGGAGGTGTCCTTGAAGCGGATCGCCTTGGCGCGCTTGCCGAGCGCTTCGGTGTGTTTGACCACCAGCTTCTCGATCTCGCGCTTGGCCTCGCGCTTCAGATAATCGGCGATGCGGCGCGGCAGGTGCACGCGCTCGCCATGCACGATGAGCAGCGGGCCGCGCTCGTCGCGCGAGATGGTGACGGTGCCACGCTTGGACGGATCATGGACGATGCGATGCGCCACGCCGCGCACCGGAATCTTGATGCCCGGCCGCACCTGCGGCCTTGTCGGCACCTTGGCCAGCCGCTGCTCCAGCCAATCCTGATGACGATCCAGGAATTTCTCCACCTCGCCGCGGCGCAGGCCCGGCGGCACGGTGATGCGCAGGCCCTGGCCGCCGGAATCGATGCGCAGCGTCAACCGGCGCGCCCTGTGGTTCTCGACGATCTTGAGCGGCAGCGTGCGACCGGCGACTTTATGCTCGCGCTCGACGACAGGCGCTGGCTTGGGTTTCGTCAGATTGCGGAAGAACCCGATGGTCATGGCAGAACGATACGCGATTCGAGGAAAACGGATAGAACAAAAAAGAAACGGCGCCGCTCGCGCGACGCCGCCTATCGTGCCGAGACCTGTCGCGGGGTCTCAGTCGTCAAGCAGGTTCGAGCCCTTGCCGCGCTTCGAAGTCGTCGACCCGGTGGTCGTCGTCGGAGCGGTCGGCTTGTTGCGCTGAGCCATGAAACGGTCAAACTCGTCCTGGTCCTTGGCGCGGCGCAGCTCGCGGGCATATTCATCGAACTCCGTCAGCATCTCGTCAAGCTTGCGGCGTTCCTCGGCCAGGCGGTCGAGCTCCTTCTCGCGCCAGTCGTCGAAGGCGACGTTGCCGGTGCGCGACGAGCCGTGGCCCCAGCGCGCGGCCTTGTCGGAGCCGCGGCGGCAGCCGGCGAAGATGCCGTCGGTAGCGCGGTTCACGTCACGCTTGAAGCCGTCGAGCCGGTCGCCCCAGATGATGTAGGCGAGCATGGCGAAGCCGAGCGGCCAGAACACCATGAAGCCGATCACCATCAGTGCGATGGTCGCCGGCGTCCAGGCCGGACGGATCAATGCAGTTGTGTTCATTTTCTCCCAGTCCTTCCGTTGGAGACAGCCAATTCCGGCTGCGTGGAATCGAAATGGGAAGGGCAAAACAGCGATTCAAGACGAGCGCACCCAAAAGCGGACAAGAGGCTGAAATGATTGTCTCATTTTGAGTTCTTCGAGGAAAAGCACAACCATGCCGGCGACCAGGCCCCAAAATGCCGCGCCAACGCCGAACAGCGTCAGGCCCGAAGCGGTGACGGCGAAGGTGACGATCGCGGCCATGCGGTGGCCCTCGTCCTTGAGCGCGATCGAAAGCGCATTGGTCAGCGGCGCGATCAGCGCAAGACCCGCCACCAGCACGATCAGGCTCTGCGGCAATACTGCGAAGATCGCCACCAGCGAGGCGCCGAAGACGGCGAAGACGAAATAGGCGAGTGCGTAGAAAGGCCCGGTCTTCCAGCGTTCGGCGGGGTCGGGATGGACGTCCGGCCCGGTGCAGATCGCCGCCGAAATGGCCGCCAGGTTGGAGGTGGCGCCGCCAAATGGCGCCGACAGCAGGGAAAAGAAGCCGGTAACGCCGATCAGCGGGCCGGGCTCGGGATGATAGCCGGCGGCTCTGAGCACGGCGAGGCCGGAGAGGTTCTGCGAAGCCATGGTGACAAGGTAGAGCGGCAGCGCGAGCCCGATGATGGCGCTCGCCGTGAAATGCGGCGCGATCAGCGTCAGCGTCGACAGTTCCGGCACCGGCAGGCCGCCGACACGGCCGGTCAGGAAGGCGGCCAGCCCGCCGCCGATCAGCACCGCCAGCACCGACAGCGCCGGGTTGAACAGCCGGATGACGAAGAAGGCCGCGATCAGCGGCAGGATCAGCCAGGGGTCGCCGGGAATGGCCTTGAAGGCATTGGTGGCGAAGCCGACGAGGATGCCGGCCAGCATGCCGGAAGCAACGGACGGCGGAATCCTGGCAATCAGCTGGGTCAGCGGCTTGAACAGGCCGGTGGCGACCAAAAGGACGGCAGTTACGATGAAGGCGCCGACCGCCTCGCCCACGGAAAAGCCGCTCGATGCCGCGACCAGCGCCAGACCGGGCGTCGACCAGGCGGTGATAATGGGCATCTTCGTGCGCCAGGACAGCCACAGGCACTCGACGGCCATCGCCAGGCAGATCGCCGTCACCCCGCTCGCGGTTTCGGTCTGGGTCGCGCCGACCGCCTTGGCGGCGGCGATGACGACGGCCAGCGTGCCGCCGAAACCGATGATCGCCGCAACGAAAGCGGATATCGGAATGGAGATGCGCATGCTCACGGGCCTCGCTGCACCACATCGCCCACCACCCGCACCAGCATGTCGAGATCCTGCGGCCGTGACAGGCGGTGGTCGCCGTCAGGAATGAGCGAAAGCGTCACGTCGTCGGCCGGCAGGAGCGCCGCGAGCTTCAGCGCATGGCTGGACGGCACTTCCGGATCGGCGAGGCCCTGCAGGATGTGCACCGGGCAATGGGTATCGATCGGCCCGTCCATCACCAGGTTCCGCCTGCCGTCCTCGATCAGAGCACGGGTGTAGATATAGGGCTCGGCCGAATAGTCCGACGGTTCGGCGAAGAACCCTTTCTCGGACAGATCGTGTTTCTGCGCCTCGGTCAGCACCGGCTCGATCAACTCGGCGGTAAAATCCGGCGCCGGCGCCAAAAGCACCAGGCCGGCGACGTTGGCGTCACCCGTCTTGCGCAGCTCCTGCACCATGCGCAGCGCAATCCAGGCGCCCATCGAGGAGCCGACCAGGATCTGGCTGCCCTGCGTGAAACGGCGAAACACAGCAAGGCTTTCGGCCAGCCATTTCGAGATGGTGCCGTCGGCGAAGGCGCCGCCGGACTCGCCATGTCCGGAATAATCGTGGCGCAAGAAGGCCCGGCCATCTTTTGCCGCCCATCCGGCCAGCGTCTCGGCCTTGGTGCCCAGCATGTCCGATTTGTAGCCGCCGAGCCAGACGATGCCGGGCGCGGCACCTTGCGCCTGCCTGACGGCGATGCTGGTTCCCTCGACATCCAGATACACGGGAGCGTTGGCGGTCATGGCTGGCGGTAGGTCCTGTTCCTCACGCCGGTCTTTTGGCACGGCGGGGCGTTCGACGAAAAGTGCTCAGTAACTTTCTTTGCTTGGTGCAGGCGCGGGATCAGGTGATTTCTTGAGAAGCCTGTGCTATTGACTTGCGCCGCGCGCTCACCACATTGGCGCGTCCCGACGATCCGAACTTTTGAACCCTGAACGAAACGGCCCAAGGAGACCACGACCATTCGCAGACCTTTCAAAGCAGCGGCGCCCACCAAGGATGGGCCGCGCTCCAACCGTGACATCCGGGTTCCCCGGGTCCAGCTTATCGACGCCGAAGGCCAGAACCGTGGCGAAGTTTCCATCAACGACGCATTGCTGCTCGCCGAAGAAGCCGGGCTCGACCTCGTCGAGATATCGCCCAACGCACAGCCGCCCGTCGTAAAAATCCTCGATCTCGGCAAGCTGAAATACGCCAACCAGAAGAAGGCGGCCGAGGCGCGCAAGAACCAGAAGGTCATCGAGATCAAGGAGATCAAGATGCGCCCGAACATCGACAGCCATGACTACGAGACCAAGATGAAGGCGGTGCGCCGCTTCTTCGAGGAAGGCGACAAGGTCAAGCTTACGCTGCGCTTCCGCGGCCGCGAGATGGCGCATATGGAACTCGGCATGCAGCTTCTGAACAAGGTCCGCGAGGAGGTGGCGCCGATCGCCAAGGTCGAGGCGGAACCAAAGCTCGAAGGCCGCCAGATGATGATGGTGCTGGCGCCCCGTTAAACGGGGCGGGCACCTTCTTCCAGTCCGATCCGTGCCGCATGACTGCCCAAGCCTTCGCTTCGATCACGGCTTCGAGAAAGCAGAATTGACCAGCCTTCACCGCAGCGTGCCCTAAAATCCGCCTGAATTGCGGAGCAGGGCGTCCCGACGATCGGCGGGGCGCCAGTTTTCAATCCGATCGCCGGCAATCTCGACGATCGGATGTATCATGGTCGATGACGTCAAATTCCCTGACACCACCCATGCAAAATATGGGTTGGGCAATTACCAGCAAATACGCAGAATGGTGATTGCGGTGCTGATCGTGGTGCTGTTCGCAGCGCTGTTGTTCGGCCAGTCGACCTTTCCGCCCGATACCTGGGTGCATGAGTCGATCGAGATGTTGGGTGTGCTGCTGATCTTCCTCGGCGTCGTCGGCCGCCTGTGGTCGACGCTCTATATCGGCGGACGCAAATCCTCCGAAGTGGTTACCGGCGGCCCCTACTCGATCACCCGCAACCCGCTCTATGTGTTCTCGACGGTCGCCGCCGCCGGCGTCGGGGCGCAGATCGGCTCGTTCACCGGGATCATCCTCTTCGCGGCCCTATGCGCCGGCGCCTTCCACATCGTCATCCTGCGCGAGGAGAAGTTCCTCAAGGAGGCGCTCGGCGCACCCTACCAGACCTATGTCGCGCGCGTGCCGCGCTTCTTTCCCAACCTCTCGCTCTACGATGAAGGCGATACCGGCAGCTTCAAGCCGCGCCTGCTGCTCACCACGCTGCTCGACGGGCTGGTGTTCCTGGTCGCCCTGCCGGCCTTCGAGCTGATTGACGGCGCGCAGCAGTCGGGTGTGCTGCCGGTGCTTTTCCGCCTTCCCTGAAGGACAGAGCGTCGCACAGCCTGAGGTGTTGCGCCCGGGCCCGCTTTGATCTATAGGACTGCCGTTCCGCGTATCGGCCCGGAAATCATCTCTGATTTACGGAACGCACGATACGCAGAGCAAAAAACAAAAACCGCCCGGCAGGGCATGCCGTGGCGGTTTCATTTGCTTTTCGGGCTTTGGTCGGCCCGAAGCGAACAAGAAGCGCGATGGTGCGCCCACAATACGGAGTAGCAAAATGCCCAAGATGAAGACCAAATCGGCCGCCAAGAAGCGGTTCAAGATTACTGCCACCGGCAAGGTGCTGTCGGCTGCCGCCGGCAAGCGCCACGGCATGATCAAGCGTTCCAACAAGTTCATTCGCGATGCCCGCGGCACGATGGTTCTGGCTGAACCGGACGGCAAGAAGGTCATCAAGAATTTTCTGCCGAACGGCCTCTGAGCATTCGGCCTGGACAACGTTTTAAGGAGATCATGACATGGCACGCGTAAAGAGAGGCGTCACCGCTCACGCCAAGCACAAGAAGGTCCTGAAAGCCGCCAAGGGTTTCTACGGCCGCCGGAAGAACACCATCCGCATCGCCAAGCAGGCGGTGGAAAAGTCGCTGCAGTACGCCTATCGTGACCGCAAGAACCGCAAGCGTTCGTTCCGCGCGCTGTGGATCCAGCGCATCAACGCCGCGACCCACGAGCACGGCCTGACCTATGGCCGCTTCATCGACGGCCTCAACAAGGCCGGCATCGAGATCGACCGCAAGGTCCTGTCGGACATGGCCATCCACGAGCCGCAGGCTTTCGCCGCGCTGGTGGCCAAGGCCAAGGTCGCGCTCGAATACCTCAAGAACACCACGCCGAACGCTTTTGAAAGCGCTGTAGCCTAACCAGCGCCTTCCCAAGCTTATTCGACACTTGATTTGGGAAACCCGCGCTGGCAGGGCTGGCGCGGGTTTTTCTTTGGCTCAATCAGGTCTGGAACATGAGTGACATGGAAACTCTCGAAAATTCCCTGATGGCCGACATTGCGTCGGCCGCCGACGAGCAGGCGATCGAGGCGGTGCGTGTCTCGGCGCTGGGCAAGAAGGGCTCGGTCTCCGAAATGCTGAAGACGCTTGGCGCGATGAGCGCCGAGGAGCGGCAGGTGAAAGGCCCGGCGATCAACGGGCTGAAGAACCGCGTCACCGAGGCGCTCACGGCGCGCAAGGCGGAACTGAAGGACGTGGCGATCGCTGCCCGGCTGGCCGCCGAGACAGTCGACGTGACGCTGCCGGTGCGCCAGTCGCCGGCCGAGCGCGGCCGCATCCATCCGATCAGCCAGGTCATCGACGAGATCGCGGCGATCTTCGGCGACCTCGGCTTCGCCATCGCCGAAGGTCCCGATGTCGAGACCGACTATTACAATTTCACCGCGCTGAACTTCCCGGAAGGCCATCCGGCGCGCGAGATGCACGACACCTTCTTCTTCCAGCCGGACGAGAAGGGCGAGCGCAAGCTGTTGCGCACGCACACCTCGCCGGTGCAGATCCGCACCATGGAGCGGCAGAAGCCGCCAATCCGCATCGTCATTCCCGGCAAGACCTACCGGCAGGATTCGGACGCCACGCACTCGCCGATGTTCCATCAGGTCGAGGGTTTGGTGATCGACAGATCAGCCAACGTCGCCAACATGAAGTGGGTGCTGGAGGAGTTCTGCAAGGCGTTCTTCGAGGTGCCTAACGTCAAGATGCGCTTCCGGCCGTCCTTCTTCCCGTTCACCGAGCCGAGCCTCGAGGTCGACATCCAGTGCGACCGTTCGCGGCCCGGCGAGGTGCGCTTCGGCGAAGGCTCCGACTGGATGGAGATACTGGGCTGCGGCATGGTGCATCCCAACGTGCTGCGCCATGGCGGACTCGATCCCAACGAATACCAGGGCTTTGCCTGGGGCTTGGGCATCGACCGCATCGCCATGCTGAAATACGGCATGCCGGACCTGCGCGCCTTCTTCGACGCCGATGTGCGCTGGCTGTCGCATTACGGCTTCCGGCCGCTCGACATGCCGACGCTGTTCGGAGGCCTCTCCGCATGACAGCGCCGCACACCGGCGGCTGCCGCTGCGGCGCGGT
The DNA here is from genome assembly GCF_003952505.1 of Mesorhizobium sp. M4B.F.Ca.ET.058.02.1.1. Taxonomy (NCBI): domain Bacteria; kingdom Pseudomonadati; phylum Pseudomonadota; class Alphaproteobacteria; order Hyphomicrobiales; family Phyllobacteriaceae; genus Mesorhizobium; species Mesorhizobium sp. M4B.F.Ca.ET.058.02.1.1. The sequence goes on from NZ_CP034450.1 coordinate 3,922,307, forward strand.
GCGGTTCGAGGCGTCAGCCGAGCCGCACCACATCAGCTATTGCCATTGCGGCGATTGCCGGCGGGCGAGCGGCGCGCCGGTGTCGGCCTTTGTCGGCTTCATGGCCGACCAGGTGGCGCTCGACGGCAAGGCGCTGAAGAAGTTCGAGAACGGCCCGGTGACGCGATCCTTCTGTGGCATTTGCGGCTCGCCAATCGCCTATGTGGACGGGCGGCTCAACGGCCACATCTATTTCACGCTCGGTGCCATGGACATGCCGGCCTATTTCAAGCCGACGCACCATGCCCATGTGCGCGAGCAGCTTCCCTTCCTGCACATGCCGGACGACTTGCCGAGACACCTGAAGACCAGCGTGCCCAGACCCAACGGAACACAGCTATGAAATTCACCCTCTCCTGGCTCAAGGACCATCTCGAGACCGACGCGTCGCTGACCGAGATCGTCGAACGGCTGACCGCGATCGGCCTCGAGGTCGAACATGTCGACGACAAGGCGGGCCTGAAGCCCTTCGTCATCGCTAAAGTGCTGACGGCAGTGCAGCATCCCGACGCCGACCGGCTGCGCGTGTTGACGGTCGACACCGGCGACGGCAAGCCGCCGGTGCAAGTGGTTTGCGGCGCGCCGAACGCCCGCGCCGGCCTGATCGGCGCCTTCGCCGCGCCCGGCACCTATGTTCCCGGCATCGACGTGACGCTCTCGGTCGGCAAGATCCGCGGCGTCGAGAGCCACGGCATGATGTGCTCCGAGCGCGAGCTGGAGATTTCCGACGAGCACAATGGCATCATCGACTTGCCGGCGGATGCGCCGCTCGGCACCAGCTTCGCCGCCTATGCCCATCTCGACGACCCGGTGATCGAGATCAATCTGACGCCGAACCGGCCGGATGCGACCAGCGTCTACGGCATCGCACGCGACCTCGCGGCGAGCGGGCTCGGCCGGCTCGTCGGCGGCGGGATCATGCCACATGCCGGTACCGGCATGTGTCCAGTCAAGGTCAAGATCGAGGCTCCGGAGCTCTGCCCCGGCTTCGCGCTCACGTTGGTCAGAGGCGTGAGGAACGGCCCGTCGCCAAAATGGCTGCAGCAGAGGCTGCTCGCCATCGGGCTTAGGCCCATCAGCGCTCTGGTCGACATCACCAACTACGTCACCTTCGACCGCGGCAGGCCGCTGCATGTGTTCGATGCCGCAAAGGTCGCCGGCAACTTGACCGTACGCCGGGCAAAGGACGGCGAACAGGTACTGGCGCTCGACGGCCGCGAATACACGCTGACGCCCGAGATGTGCGTGATCGCCGACGAGGACGGCGTCGAATCCATCGCCGGCATCATGGGCGGCGAGCATTCCGGCTGCGATGAGAACACCACCGACGTGCTGATCGAGTCGGCGCTTTGGGACCCGATTACCACGGCGCGCACCGGCCGCACGCTCGGCATCATCTCCGATGCGCGCTACCGCTTCGAACGCGGTGTCGACCCCGAATTCATGGTGCCAGGCCTCGAACTGGCGACAAAGCTGGTGCTCGACTTCTGCGGCGGTATGCCGACGGAGATCGAGGTTGCCGGCTATGCCGGCCACAGGGCGAAGGTGGTTTCCTTCCCGTTGTCGGAGGTCAGGCGGCTGACCGGCATCGAGGTGCCAAGAGAGGAAGCGCTCGCTATCCTGACCCGCCTGGGCTTCGAGCCGCGCAGTTCGGGCGACGACGTAGAGGTGAAGGTGCCGTCCTGGCGGCCGGATGTCGACGGCAAGGCCGACCTGGTCGAGGAGGTGATGCGCATCCACGGCGTCGACAACATCGCGCCGCAGCCGCTTGGCGCGCATGACGCGGTCAACGGCAGGATCCTGACGACACTGCAGATCCGCACCCGCGCGGCGAAGCGAGCGCTGGCCGTGCGCGGCATGATGGAGGCCGTGACCTGGTCCTTCATTCCGGCAAAGCATGCCGAGCTGTTCGGCGGCGGCCAGACGGCGCTGAAGCTCGCCAACCCGATCGCCGCCGACATGTCGGACATGCGGCCTTCGCTGCTGCCTGGGCTCATTTCGGCGGCACAACGCAATGCCGACCGGGGCATCGGCGACGTGGCGCTGTTCGAAGTCTCCGGCACCTATGAAGGCGATTTGCCCGACCAGCAGCGGCGCGTCGCCGCCGGCGTGCGGCGCGGCACGGCCAAACTCGACGGCTCCGGCCGCAGCTGGGCCGGCAATTCCGGGCCAGTCGGCGTGTTCGACGCCAAGGCGGACGCGATCGCCGCGCTCGAAGCCTGCGGCGCGCCGGTCGACCGGCTGCAGATCGAGCCCGGCGGCCCGGCCTGGTACCACCCCGGCCGCTCCGGCACGATCAAGCTCGGGCCGAAGACGGTGCTCGGCACGTTCGGCGAGTTCCATCCGAAGACGCTGGAAGCGCTCGATGTCTCCGGGCCGCTCTGCGGCTTCGAGGTATATGTCGATGCGGTGCCGGAGCCAAAAGCCAAGCCGACACGGACCAAGCCGAAGCTGGAGCTCTCCGCCTTCCAGGCGGTGAAGCGCGATTTCGCCTTCGTCGTCGACAGGACGGTCGAGGCCGGCACGCTGGTGCGCGCCGCACTCGCTGCCGACAAGAAGCTGGTCACCGGCGTCTCGGTCTTCGACATCTTCGAGGGCGCGTCACTGGGCGCGGCCAAGAAGTCGATCGCCATCGAGGTGTCGATCCAGCCGCTCGAGAAGACGCTGACCGACGAGGATTTCGAGGCGCTGGCCAAACGCATCGTCGAGAACGTCAACAAGCAGACGGGCGGCGTGCTGAGGACTTGAGGGGATTGCCGTCAGATGGCGAATCGTCCTCCAAAGGGCGATGGACCATCTGCGCTATTCCGGCCTTCCTTTTGAAGAACAGCGCGCGGCGTTCCTCGGCATCATCGCGACCGACCCGCTCATTGGCGAAACACTGGCGCGGGTGCGTGATCTCGCGCTGCCGGACTGGCTGATGGTGTCGGGCGCGCTCTACAACAGCGTCTGGAACCATCTGACCGGCAAGCCGCCGGGCTACGGCATCAAGGATGTCGACCTGTTCTATTTCGACGATGCCGACCTTTCCTACGAGGCCGAGGATGCGGTGATCCGCCGGGCGGCGCTGCACTTCGCAGGGCTGGCGCTGCCGGTCGAGGTGCGCAACCAGGCGCGGGTGCATCTGTGGTATCCGGAGAAGTTCGGGCAGGAATGCCCGCGCTATGCGAGCGCAAGCGAGTCCGTCAGCTATTTTGCTTCGAAGACGCACGCGGTTGGAGTGCGGTACGATGCACAGGGGCGCCTCGATCTTGTGGCGCCGTTCGGGCTCGACGATATTTTTTCCTTCCGCATCACGCCTAATCGGGCGCTGGACAATCAGCGGACGCATGAGGTGAAGGGGGCGCGGGCGCGGGAGTATTGGCCGGAGATTCGTATGGTGGCCTGGTAAGATAGGTGTGTGCGAGGCGCCCCCCTCTGCCCTGCCGGGCATCTCCCCCACAAGGGGGAGATCAGCAGCTTTGACGCCGCGCCTTTCCTTCAAACGTTCGTAATTGGCGAAAGCGGCGGTGACAGCCAATCTCCCCCTTGAGGGGGAGATGTCCGGCAGGACAGAGGGGGTGCCTCGCACCAGCACCTCAACAAAAGGGGCGCCGAAGCGTCCCTTTCCATTCAGCATTCTGCGTACTCACCCATTCACCAGCGCCATCAGCTCCTCGGTATAGCGCTTGCCGACCACCTTATCCGGCGACAGCGCGTCGCCGATGGCAGCCACCTCCGCAGCACTCAATTCGACCCCGGCTGCTGCCGTGTTCTGCTCCAGATGGCGGATTTTCCGCGCGCCGGGGATCGGCACGATGAAATCGCCCTGGTGCAGCACCCAGGCGAGCGCCAGTTGTGCCGATGTCACGCCCTTCTCCGCCGCCATCTTTTCCAGTGTGGCAACAACCTTGGCGTTGGCTGCCATGGCTTCGGCCTGGAAGCGCGGCAGGCCGAGGCGCCAGTCGCCGGCGCCGAGGACATCGGGCTTGGCGATCGTGCCGGTGAGCAGGCCGCGTCCCAGCGGGCTGTAGGGCACAAAGCCGATGCCGAGCTCGCGGCAGACGGCGAACACCTCATCCTCGGGGTCGCGGCTCCACAGCGAATATTCGCTCTGCACCGCCGATATCGGGTGCACGGCATGCGCCCGGCGGATGGTCGTCGCACTCGCCTCCGAGAGGCCGAGGGCGCGGACCTTGCCCTCGCGCACCAGCTCGGCCATGGCGCCGACTGTGTCCTCGATCGGCACGTTGGGGTCGACACGGTGCTGGTAATAGAGGTCGATCACATCGGTATTCAAGCGCTTGAGCGAGGCCTCGGCCACTGCCTTGACATGTTGGGGGCGGCTGTCGACGCCGGCCATGCGGTCGGTGCCGCTGCCCTCCTCCAGGATCTTGAAGCCGAATTTGGTGGCGATCGTCACCTTGTCACGCACCGGCTTCAACGCCTTGCCGAGCAGGATCTCGTTCTCGTAGGGGCCATAGACCTCGGCCGTGTCGAAGAAGGTGACGCCGATCTCGATGGCGCGGCGCAGCGTGGCGATCGCCTCGGCTTCCGGCTGGCCGCCATAGCCGAAGCTCATGCCCATGCAGCCGAGGCCGACGGGGAAGACTTCGAGTTCAGTTCCAAGCTTGCGGGTTTGCATGGCGCATCTCCTTGTTGCGATGGGGGAGAAATAGTGCCTTGCACGCCGTTCGATAATCATGTCTCTTTCGCACAACTTGTTCCAAAAGATAGATCAATGAACCGAACGAACCTTTCCCAGCTCGCGGTGCTCGCCACGGTCGCCCAATGCGCCAGCTTCCGCGGCGCCGCGCGCGAGCTCGGCATTGCGCCGTCGGCAGTCAGCCACGCGGTGTCGAGCCTGGAGGCCCGGCTCGGCGTGCGGCTCCTGGCCCGCAGCACGCGCAGCGTGGCGCCGACAGAGGAGGGCGCGCAGTTGCTCGAACGGCTGCGGCCAGCATTGTCCGAGATCGACCTTGCGCTGGAGACGGCGGTAGAGGCGCGCGACCGACCGGCCGGCAACCTGCGGCTGACCGTGCCGCGCACGGCAGCGCACCTGACGCTGACGCCGAGGCTCGGCGCCTTCGCCGTCGCCTATCCCGACATCGTGCTGGAAATTGTCATCGAGGACCGCTTCACCGATGTCGTCGAGGGCGGCTTCGACGCCGGCGTCAGGCTCGGCGAGAGCCTGCAGCGCGACATGATCGCGGTGCGCATCGGCCCGGATCTTCGCGGTGCCGTGGTCGGCGCGCCGTCCTATTTCGCGACCAGCCCCAAGCCGAGCCACCCGCGCGAGCTTGCCGACCACCGCTGCATCCGCTTCCGCTTTTCCAGCGGCATCCTCTATCGCTGGGAGTTCGAGAAGGACGGCGAGGAGATCGAGATCGCTGCGCAAGGGCCGCTAATCCTCGACGAGGACCATCTGATCGCCCAGGCGGCGGTCGGCGGCGCCGGGCTCGCCTTCGTCTTCGAGGACTATGTCCGCACCCCGCTCGCAACCGGCAGGCTGATCCGCGTGCTGGATGACTGGTGCCCATCCTTCGACGGCTTCTTCGTCTATTATCCGAGCCGTCGGCAGATGCGGCCGGCGCTCAGGGCTTTCGTGGATTTCTTCAAGGTGAGCGGGTAGGCGCGCTGCAGGCCCGCGGCGAAACCATCGCTCCAAGGTTGGTCGCCAACCTTATTGGCCGCCGCCGGCGCCCGGAATTGTGTGGAGAGTGGGGCATAGGGTAGCCTGGAAGAAAGCTGACCTCAGCGGCGTTTTTCGGCCATGGAATCGTCAATCACCAACACCTCCACCCGCTACGGCTGGGCAACGATCATCCTGCACTGGCTGATCGGGTTGATCTTCATCGGCCAGTTCGTGCTCGGCTTCGCGATGATGCGGATCGAAAGCCAGCGCACCGCCTTCGAGCTGATCCAGCTGCACAAATCCTTCGGCTTCCTGCTGCTTGGCTTGATCATCCTGCGCGTCGCGTGGCGGCTCGGCAATGCGGTGCCACCCTTGCCGTCATCGGTCGGCACCCTGGAGCGGCGGGCAGCACCACTCGCGCATATTCTGCTCTATGCCTTCCAGATCGCGCTGCCTCTGTCCGGCTGGGCGCTGGTGTCGGTCTCGACGCTGGAAATCCCCAGCATGCCATTCAATCTGTTCGTGATGCCCAACCTGCCGCTGGCCGTATCCGACGCGGCGGAGAGCTTCTGGACGGCGGCGCACTGGTATCTTGCCTATGCCGGCATCGCGCTTGTCGCGCTGCACATACTGGCGGCATTGCGCCACCATTTCTGGCTGCGCGATAGCGTGCTTGCGCGCATGATCACGCCTTCGTCAGGTGAGGAATAGAACGGCATCGTCATTCGTTGGTGAGGCGAGAAGGCAGCAATGCGCTGCCTCAGCAAAAGGACCATCCCCATGCATGCGCGGATCCTCGGATACGCGGCCGTTGCTGCTTGCCTTGCCATGCCTGTTTACGCGGCAGTGGCGCTCAGCGACGCCGCCGGCAGCTACACGATCAGCCCGGCCGCATCGAGCATCCGTTTCACCATCGGCAAGGCCGGCGGCGGCGGGTTCGACGGCGCCTTCGCCCGCTTCAAGGGCAGCATCCGCATCGATGACGCCAATGTCGAACGCTCGCAGGTCAACCTCACCATCTATCCCGAGAGCGTCGGCACCGGCCAGAACCGCATCGATGCCTTCCTGCGCTCCGACGCGGTGTTCGACAGCGCCAACAGCCCGGAAATCCAGTTCCGCTCGACCAGCGTGACCCGTACCGGCGACACGACGGCCTTGGTCACCGGCCGGCTGACGGCGCGCGGCAAGACGTTTCCGGAAAAATTCACCGCCGAGCTCAGCAGCCTCAAGGCCGGCACGATCAAATTCCACGTCACCGGCAGGGTGCTGAGGTCGCGCTACGGCATGGATGTCGGCACGCCGATCTATTCCAACGTCGTCAACTTCGACATGACGCTGACGGGCAAGAGGGGCTAGTTCCAAGCTCGCCCCCCTCGGGTTCGTCATCCCAGGGCGAAGCAAGGAGCGAAGCGACGCGCGCAGACCCGGGGATCCATTCCGTGATGCTAAGGCGTTGCAACGGTTACAGAATTCTGCACCGTTGCACCTTACGTCACAGGTCACGGAATGGATCCTCGGGTCAAGCCCGAGGATGACGAAGACGCTTTGTGACCCGCGTCTGCGATTGGCTTTTCCCCTGAATTGGGGCACACCTCCATGATGCAATTCGACATGGAGAAGCGTGATGTTCCGATGGGGTGTTCTGTCGACGGCCAAGATCGGCCGCGAGCAGCTGTTGCCGGCGATCGTCGAGGCGGAGAACGGCGTCCTGTCGGCGATCGCCAGCCGCGATCTGGCGAAAGCCCGGGCGCTCGCCGACCGTTTCGGCGCGCCGCATGCTTTCGGCTCCTATGAGGAACTGCTCGCGTCGAAGGACATCGACGGCGTCTACATCCCGCTGCCGACCTCGCAGCATGTCGCATGGACGGCGAAGGCGATCGTAGCGGGAAAACATGTGCTGGTCGAGAAGCCGCTGGCGCTCGACGCCAAGGACATCGCGCCGCTGATCCAACTGCGCGATGAGAAGAAAGTGCTGGTGTGCGAGGCCTTCATGGTCATCTACCACCCGCAATGGATCAAGGTGCGCGACCTCATCGCCAGCGGCGCCATCGGCCGGCTGCGCCATGTGCAGGGCGCGTTCTCCTATTACAATGTCGACCCCAAGAACATGCGCAACCAGCTCGACCTCGGCGGCGGCGCGCTGCCCGACATCGGCGTCTACCCGACGGTGTCGACACGCTTTTCGACCGGCAAGGAGCCGCAGCGCGTGCAGGCGACGATCGAGCGCGACAAGACCTTCGGCACCGACATCTATTCCTCGATCCGCGCCGATTTCGGCGACTTCGAACTGTCCTTCTACCTGTCGACGCAGATGGCGGCGCGGCAGGTGATGGTGTTCCACGGCGAGAAGGGTTTCATCGAGGTGTTCTCGCCGTTCAATGCCGGGCTCTACGACCACCATCGGGTCGAGTTGCACAACCAGAACCACACCGAGGCGCAGGTGTTCCGCTTCCCCGGCACGCAGCAGTACCGGCTGGAGGTCGAGACCTTCGCCAGGGCGGCGCAGGGCGGCAAGGAGCGCGTCTTCACGCTGGAGGAATCGGTGCTCAACCAGAAGGTCATCGATGCCATCTTCCGCGCCGGCGGCAAGGACGGCTGGGAAGCCGTCTGACCTCTGCATTAAGAAAGCCGGCTAATCCTGGGAGGAGAAATGGCTGACGCGGACGTGATCATTGTCGGCGCGGGGCTGGCCGGCCTCGTCGCCGCGGCCGAGCTGGCCGAGGCCGGCAAGAAGATCATCATCGTCGACCAGGAACCGGAGCAGTCGCTGGGCGGCCAGGCCTTCTGGTCGTTCGGCGGTTTGTTTCTGGTCGATTCGCCGGAGCAGCGGCGCATGCGCATCCGCGATTCGCACGATCTCGCGCTGGAAGACTGGATGGGCACCGCGGCTTTCGACCGCGCGGAAGATTTCTGGCCGCGCAAATGGGCCGAGGCCTATGTCGGCTTTGCCGCCGGCGAAAAGCGTTCCTGGCTGATCGAACGCGGGCTGAAATTCTTTCCCGTCGTCGGCTGGGCGGAACGCGGCGGCGGCAATGCCATCGGCCACGGCAATTCGGTGCCGCGCTTCCACGTCACCTGGGGCACCGGCCCCGGCGTACTCGAACCTTTTGTCCTGCGTGTGCGGGAAGCGGAGAAACGCGGGCTGGTCCAGTTCAAATTCCGCCATCGTGTCAATGAGCTGACGCGAACGGGCACGACCGTCGATGGCGTGCGCGGCGACATCCTCGAGCCAAGCAGCGTCGAGCGCGGCCGCAAGAGCGCGCGCGACATCGCCGGCGATTTCGAACTGCACGCGCAAGCGGTGATCGTCGCCTCCGGAGGCATCGGCGCCAATCACGAGCTGGTGCGCAAGAACTGGCCGCATCGGCTGGGTACCGCGCCCAAGCGGATGATCACCGGCGTGCCCGACCATGTCGATGGCCGCATGCTGGCGATCACGGAGGCGGCCGGCGGCTCGATCATCAACCGCGACCGCATGTGGCACTATGTCGAGGGCATCAGGAACTGGGCGCCGATCTGGACCGACCACGCGATCCGCATCCTGCCCGGCCCGTCGTCGCTGTGGCTCGACGCGCGCGGCAAGCGCCTGCCGGTGCCGCTCTATCCGGGCTTCGACACGCTGGGCACGCTCAGCCACATTATGCGCACCGGCTTCGACTATTCCTGGTTCATCCTGACGAAGAAAATCATCCAGAAGGAGTTCGCGCTGTCCGGCTCCGAGCAGAACCCGGACCTGACGGGCAAGAGCTGGCGCCAGGTGCTGGGCCGCGCGACGTCAGGCATTCCCGGCCCGGTCAAAGCCTTCATGGAGAAGGGCGAGGATTTCATCGTCGAGGCCGACCTTTCGACGCTGGTCAAGCGCATGAATGCGCTGGCTGGCGGCGAGCCGCTGCTCGATGTCGCCGAGGTCGAGCGCGAAATCCGCGCCCGCGACCGGCAGCTCGACAATCCGTTCTCGAAAGACATGCAAATCACGGCACTGCGCGGCGCCCGCGCCTATATCGGCGACAAGCTGATCCGCACCACCAAGCCGCACAAGATGCTCGATCCGGCGAACGGCCCGCTGATCGCGGTGCGGCTCAACATCCTCACCCGCAAGACGCTGGGCGGCCTGCAGACCGATCTGGACAGCCGCGTGCTCGATGCCGGGGGCCAGCCGGTCCCCGGCCTCTATGCGGTCGGCGAAGCCGCCGGCTTCGGCGGCGGCGGCGTGCATGGCTATGCCGCGCTGGAAGGCACATTTCTCGGCGGCTGCATCTTCTCCGGCCGCAGCGCCGGGCGGGCGGCGGCCAAGGCGGTCGCCTGAGGGAAGACCGGCCCCCGCAGGCGCGGACGCCGTACCAGGGTCAACCTGCGGACTAGGCTCCTACGCCGCCGAGCGCCAGATGCAAGGTCTCAGCGAAGCGATCGGGATAGTGCCCAAAACCCATATGGTCGCCGGGAAAGGCGGCGCGCTTGACACCGAGCCTGTCGGCCAGCGCCTTGCCCATGCCGTCGATCGGCTGGCCGACGGACTCTTCGCCGATACCGACTACGACAGCGGCGCCACGCAGCGCCTCGACGTCGGGACGGTACAGCGAGAGCGGCATGACGCCATGCGCCAGCCAGTATTCGAAATTGCTGCTGACGCGCGCAAAAGTCTCGGCCTCTTCGGGTGTCGGTTCAAACGGCGGCGGCGCATCCTGGGTCTCAGCATCGTTCGGCCCTGCTTCACCTTGATCCGGCCCTTCGGACAGGCCGTTCTCGCTGAAGAATTTCCGCATCGCCGCCCCGACGCCTTGGCTGCGATAGGTATCGTGCAGGTCGCGCATGCCGGCCAACGCATGCGACGGGTCGTCAAGCAACATCATGCTGGGCGGTTCGTGCGCCACCAGCGCCCGCACTTGGCCAGGATGGCGGGCGGCGAGATTGAGCCCGATCTGGGCGCCGCCGCTGGTACCGAACACATAGGCAGGCCCGGCGCCGAGCGCCTCGATCAGCCGCGCGGCATCGTCGCCATGGACATCGAGGTTCTGTTCCTCAGGCTGCTCGTCGAAGGTGCTGCGCGAATTGCCGCGCGGGTCGTAGGCGACCACCGTGTATCGGTCGGCGAGACGGCCAGCCAACCCGGCGAAAACACCGGCGTCCTGCGGTCCGCCGGGGATGATCAGCAGCACGGGGCCGGAGCCGGGCGTCTCGTAATACAGGCTGGCGCCCGGCACTTTCAGCGTCGACGATTGGAGGGTCATTCCATCTCTCCCGTTGCTTCTCAAGATTCGGTCTGGCGCGCCGGTCATTTGCCGGCGACAACCATGCGGTTGCCCTCGCTGTCGCGGAACTCGGCAACGGTGCGGCCAGGCTGCCACGGAGCTTCCTGAGGCTCGGTGATGATTTCGACGTCGCGCGCCCTCAACGCGGCGATTGTCGTTTCGACATCGCCATCGACCAGAACCAGCACTGGTTCGACCCCCGGCGCCTCATCGGCGCGTCTGATAAAATGCAGGTTGGTGACGGCGTCGGGAAATGCCAGCTCGATCCAGCGCCAGCCGCCGTCGCCCATCGGTTGGTCGGCTGCCACCTGGCAGGCGAAATGGTCGGTGTAGAACGCCTTGGCGCGGTCCTGATCGAATACCGGAAGTTCGGCAAACTGGATATGCATGATGTCTCTCCTCATCGCGGAGGCCGCCGCGCGGCCTCGACGGATGAAGGACGACGCAGATGCGCAAAAAGATTCGGAAACCCTGAGAATCTTTTCGATGCTGCGGAACGTCTTCTGTGTGCAAACCCAGAAAAGGAGATGACAATGGGCTACAGTCTCATCCGCTACGGCGTGAAGGATGAAAGCATCGCCGAAAACCGTATGCTGGTTGCAAAGGTGTTCGAGGCGCTCGACGAAACGAAGCCGCTATCCGTGCGCTACCTCGTTCTGGAGCTGGAGAATGGCGAGTTCGTGCATCTTGTCGGGTATGACAAGGACAGCGCCGCCCTGACCGGGCTCGACTCCTTCAAGACTTTCGGCGCCGACCACGCCGAGCGGCGGTCCGGCCCTCTCGCCAGATCGGCGGCAAAAATCGTCGGCAACTATCGTATGCTGGACAATGCCGTTGAGGCCATGCCGGCCTGACCTCAGTGCCGGCGCGGCCTTGGCGCCGTGCCGCAGCCTGCTCGGGAATGAACGCAATGATGTCATCGAAATTCGACCGGGCGGCGCTGGACGCGATGCTGCCCGGCCTGCGTCCGAAGCTGCACCGCTACGCAGCCCGCATGGCCGGCTCCGTCATCGACGGCGAGGACATCGTGCAGGAGACGGTGCTGAAGGCGCTGCAGGCGATCGACGGCAACGCCGCAGTCGACCGTCCGGAGCAATGGCTGTTTCGCATCGCCCACAATGCGGCGCAGGACCATCTGCGCCGCCGCCAGCGGGAGCGTTCCCGCTTAAGCGAGGCCGATATGACCGGAGTGGAAGACCTCTCCGCCAGCGCGGAGGCGAGGCTTGCGGCTGCCACCAGCCTGCGCACTTTCATGCAGCTCACTCTGCCGCAGCGCAGCGCCGTTATCCTGGTCGACGTGCTCGGCCTCAGCCTTTCCGAAACCTGCGAAGCGACGGGCGCGACGCTGGCCGCCACCAAGGCGGCGCTGCATCGCGGGCGGGCCGAGTTGAGGGCGTTGGCAGCAGCGCCGGAAGAAGCCGTCATGCCGGCGCTCGATGCCGACGACGAGCGGCGACTGCGCCACTACGTCGACCTGTTCAACGCGCGCGACTTCGACGCCGTCAGGGCGCTGATCGCCGAGGATATCCAGCTCGAAGTCGTCAACCGCACGCGTCTCAGAGGCAAGAAGCAAGCCTCGACCTATTTCGGCAATTACGACCGCGTCAGCGATTGGGTGCTCTCGCTCGGTTTTGTCGACGGCCGGCCGGCGATCCTGATCCGCGATCCGCGGACTCCGGACGGCGCGGTCCGCGGCTTCATGCTGGTCGAGTGGCGCGGCGAAGAGGTCGCGGCTATCCGCGATTTCCGCTACGCGCCCTACTGCCTGGCGGATGCGGATATCCGTCTGATCGACTGAACGGAAGCGAGGCGCCATCACTGCCCGAACAGGTCGGTGGGCATGCCGGATCGGGCCACTAGGCCGTACCGGGAAGGCAACGCAGGCGGGGCGGCCCCTAGGCCGTCCCGTCGAACTGGCTGGCTCCGACGCGGCGGCATCCACCTCGCGCCGACACCCGTCGGTCACTGATCGACGACCAGCCGTAGCGCCCGCGATGCCGGCTGCAGCTGGACCTGCCTGCCCCAGTCGAAGGCGATGAAATCCTGCTCGATGCCGTCGGCGAAGATGACGCCGCCGTCGTTCATCCGCGATGTGATCAGAAGCGGGTTCTCGGTGATCTTGCCGGCACGCAAATTGGTGGTCGTGGCGACGCTCGGAAACGGCTCGCGCACCCAGAAGCCCACCGCGTGCTCTTCGCGGCCGAGCGACAGGTCGAGATGCGTCGCTTCCATGATCGAGCGCGCCCAGCCTGTCGCGCCGGTGCCGGAGGCGACGATGAGGCCGCTGGAGGAATGGTTTTCCGCCTCGCCCCCGGCCTCGATCCGGTAACGGGCCGACTGGTGGCTACGGTGGCCTACGAAGATCTCGTTGAGCGCGAGGAGCGTTTCGCCTCCGTCGAGCTCGGCCTGAACCATGGTTCGCGCTTCGATGCCGACATTGCCGGCTATGCTGGCGGCGAGCAGCTTGCCCAGCCGGCCGACGCCGATGCGCACCAGCACACCGTCATAGAGATCCGGCGCCGGATTGACGCCGAGCACGGGCTGGCCGTCGAGGTACTTGGCGACATTGGCGACCAGCCCATCCTGTCCCACCGGCACGACAACGTCGTCGGCCGCGAACAGGAAACGGTCGAGGTGGGCGCGCTTGACCAAGGTCTGGCGCCAATCCGCCGGCACCGAGGCCCGTGCCGCGCCCAGCACGGCATGGAAGTTGTCGTGCCGGACCTCGACATCCTCGAGACGCTGGCCGCGCGTCTGCAGGAAGAAGCGTGCCTGGTCGCGCGTCGCGTGGCGCGCGACCAGAAGCTCGTAGTCGGTCTCTCGCGTCACGAAGACCGCGCGGGGTCGGTTCGCCGCCATGGTTCGCCCCCTCAGCGGGCCTCGATCACCGCCGGGCTCTTGCGGAATTCGCCGAGCACGGTGGCGAGCAGGTCCGGCGTCACGTTGACGTGCTCGATCTTCTCCAGCTTGCCGGCGAGCTGCTGGGCGGCGAGGCCGAGCAGGATCGCGGGCGGCAGGTCGCGGTAGATGGCGATGCGCTGCCGTTCGGCCTCGGCCTTGGCGCCCTCGACGGTGCGGATGCGCTCCGCCTCGGCGGCCGCCTCGACCTGCTGCGCCTCCGCCGCGCCGGTGGCGCGGTTGCGGACGTTTTCGGCCTCCTCGGCGATCAACAGCTTCTCGCGCCGGGCCAGTTCCGTCCTGGTCGCCATTTCATTTTCGGCGATGGCACGCTCCTTTTCGACGGCGAGCGCCCGACGCTCGAAGGTCGCCTCGTCGGCCTTCTGCTGCAGGGCCTCGAAGGTCGGTGTCTGCAAGGCCCGCTCGAGCTCGCTCGTCGGGGTGAGGTTGGTGAGCCGCACGGTGACCGCGGCGACGCCGATGTCGATCAGCGCCGGGTCGGCGGCGACAACCGCCTGCAGCCGCTCGCGCAACGGGGCGGGGCCGGCGTCGAGAAGCGCGCGGACCGGCGCCTGTCCGAGATATTGCTGCACCGCCTGGTTGGCGATGCCGGCGATGCGCGCCTGTATCTTCTCGATCGGCTCGCCCTGCGGCTTGCCGGTCCTCAGATTGATGCTGAAATCGACGCGCTCCGCCAGCCGCCCGGGATCAACGACATGCCAGCCGATCGTGCCCTGCACGGCCACGGTCTGGAAATCCTGGCTGCGGCCCTTGACGAACAGTGTCATCTCGCGGTCGTCCATCGGCACTTCGGCAATGCTGGCGGTTTCCGGCGCGAACCAGAACACCAGGCCGCGGCCGCTCTGCTTCACGCGACCATCGCGATAGCGGATGACGTGGCTGCTTGCCTCGCTGCGGAGCTGGGCGATGAAGCCGAAGTTGCGGATGGTGGCCATGGTAGTCTCTCCCTCAATCGGTTACGGACGCTGGAAACGGTAAAGTTCTGCCGGTCGGTAGGCGGTGCCCGCCTCATAGGCGCCGGTCGCCGCCAACCAGCCCTTGTCGAGCAGCCGCCGGCGAAAGGCCGGCTTGTTGAGCGCGGTACCCAGAATTGCCTCGTGCACATCCTGGAGCTGCCGCAGCGTGAACAGTTCCGGCAGCAGCGCGAAGGCGACGTCGGAATAATCGAGCTTGCCGCGCAGCCTGAGCATCGCCATCGCCAGGATGTCGGCGTGGTCGAAGGCGAGCGTGAGCTTTTCGTTGTCCGGCGACAGCACGTTGACCGGACCGCCGGCCTCGCCGGCCCAGGGCACATGGATCGCGGCGGGCAGCAAAGTTGGCATCGCCCGCGCGGCCGCGTCGAAGGCCGTCTCGGTCAGCAGAACGAGATAGGCAACGCTGATGATGCGCATGCGCGGGTCACGATCGACCGCGCCGAAGGTGTAGAGCTGTTCGAGGCGAGCACCCTCAATTGCGGTCTTGTCGCGCAGCACCCGCGCGGCAGCGGCATCGAGGGACTCGTCAATGCCGACAAAGCTGCCCGGCAACGCCCAGCGGCCCGCATGCGGATGCTGGTCGCGTTTGAGCAGCAGGACCGTGGGACGGCCGTCGCGCAGCCCCAGCAGGACGAGGTCGACCGCCACCGACGGCCGCTGGAATGCGTTGGGGTCGTAATCCTTGAGGAAATCGGTCTCGGTCATCAACGTGTCTCATGCCTATTACGCAAGTTACATATATCTATCTTGAATATATGTCAACTGACACGCAGGAGTTCGAGAGACGGTCAAGAAAGGTGAGCGCAGATCGTCCATGCCCCTGTCTTGTGCGCTGATCGCCGTTAACTCGATGTCAGGCTGTTCGGGGTGCTGTTGGAACGCCACGCAGATCCGCGCGTTTGCAAGTAAAGCTGTGCGGTCAAGACGGAGCTCGCGCAATGGCCTCCATCCGGTACATCGTGACGGACGTGGATAGATCGGTCGAGTTCTATCGCGACAGACTCGAGTTCTCGGTGAACATGCACAATCCCGGCAAGTTCGCAGCGCTTGTTCGTGATGACCTGACGCTCTATTTGAGCGCCCCGGGAGCGGGCAGCGGAGGCACTGCCGGCGGCAATCCGGAGCCTGGCGGCTGGAACCGGTTCATGATTGTCACGAAGGACTTGGATGGGCTCATCAGCCGGTTGGATGCCGATGGGGCCGAATTCAGGGGCGAAATCAGCGAGGCGGGAGCCGGTCGAGCCAGGCTTCTGAAAGACCCATCGGGCAACCTGATTGAACTGTTTGAATTCAAGTAATCAATGCCGCTGACCGCCTGCTCTGCGCGCAACATCCCGAACTCAGAATACAAATGCTAAGCGCTCCGCCTGACGACATCCCCAGCGGCAGGCAGTTGCTCTTAGCGGTCCTCTTTAAGTTGTTAACAATTCGTGCAACCTGACGCATATAGTGTTGATCTGCAGCAAGCTGGGAAGCGAGCCGTTACCTTGCGCGATACGCCCGCCGAGACAATCGATCTGCAGCTTGTCATTCACAATGACGATCAGACCCCATGGGAGTTTGTCGTCAATCTCGTTCGCTCGGTCTTCGATCGATCGGAGGCAGAGGCCGAGGCCTTGACCGCGACGGTGGCGCAGCAGGGAAAGGCAGTGTGCGGCAGCTACCCTTTCGCGGTGGCGAAGGCGATGCTGGACACCGCGCAGCAGCGCATCAAGGCTGCCGGTCACCCGCTTCGCATCACCGCCGCTCCCGGCGAAACTGAAGGCGCGGCCACGGCCGGCCATGCCGCACAGGCTCCGCGCAACAAAAAGTTCAAGTATGCCCATGAAGCGATCGCCTGGCATTTCGACGGACTGGCGCATGACGAGATCATCGCGACCTCCCGCCAGTTTCCCGGCCACATGCGCGCCGACGTGCAGGTGGCGCTCGACAAGCTGTTCTCGGCCTCGCCGGTTCGCTTCTTCGGTCTCTACGAGCAACATCGCTACGAGACGCTGACCTTTGCCGCGTTGACGAAGGAAGGTCAGTTCGCCGTCACCATCTCGGCAGCGCAGTACCAGGACGTCGATATCGGCGAGAGCGATCCGATCAAGTGCCTCAACAATGGCTTGTGGCTCAATCGGGATGGAGACCTGCACTACGCGGTCGTGCTGTCCTTTCACCGTGAGTATGGTCACGAGGCCGGAACCTGCGTCGAGATCGCGGTGCCGGCCGGCGAGGATGGCGTTGCCCTTGTGGACCGTTGCTTCTCCCAACTGGAGGCCGCGATCAATGCTGCGCGATCCTACCGCGGCAAGGTTCTCTCGCTCGAGTCGGAAGGTGACTATCGCGGCCGCTCCAAGGGAGTGATGGTCCATCGCTTGCCGCAGGTGCAGCGCGACGCGATCATCCTGCCGGAACGGACTTTGAAGCTTCTCGACCGCAACGTGATCCGGTTCATCGAGAGCCGGGAGGCGCTGCGACGGCTTGGGCAATCGACGCGCAAGGGCATCTTGCTTTACGGCCCGCCGGGCACCGGCAAGACGCACACCATACGTCACCTCGCCGCCAATCTCCCTGGCCACACGACACTGATCATAACGGCCGACCAGATGGGCCTGTTGTCGCAATACATGACCCTGGCGCGCCTGCTACAGCCGGCTACGGTCGTGATCGAGGACGTGGACCTGATTGCCCGCGACCGCGAGAGCATGGGAGGTCCATGCGAGGAAGCGCTCCTCAACACCCTGCTCAACGAGATGGACGGTTTGAAGGACAATGCCGACATCCTGTTCATCCTGACCACCAACCGGCCCGAGCAACTTGAAGGCGCTCTCACCGGGCGGCCGGGACGTATCGACCAAGCCATCGAGGTGCCGCTGCCGGACGACGACTGCCGGGAGAAGCTGGTGCGCCTCTATGGCGGCGGGCTGAAACTTTCCGATAAGATCGTGAGCGAAGCTGTGGCGCGGACGAAGGGGGTCAGCGCGGCGTTCATCAAGGAGCTCATGCGCCGTACCGCGCAGACCAGCATCATGCGTGGCGACGGAGAGGTGGTGACCCCCGAGGATCTGGCCGAGGCCCTGGACGACATGCTGTTCACCGGCGGCCGGCTCAACGTCAGGCTGCTTGGCGGCGCAACCGACGGGCCATCGAGTTGCTGAGCCAGTGGCCGAATAGGGGCAGGTGACGGCGACCTGTTCGCTGCAAGCGGCGTAATGCGGTTGCCGTCATGCGGCCGGAACGGCTGCCGCTTCGAATCTCCTCCGGATCCCGGATTCAGTTTCCGCTGCCGACATAACGACCGTCCGACGCCCATCCGCCACGCCATCCACGATGACGTGGCCGATGCCGCGCGAGCACGGCTCGACGCGCGCGTCGACGTGATAAATATCCCGGAGCAGATCGGATGTGATGATGTCCGGCGACGGCCCGCATGCGACCAGCCGGCCATCCGCGATGACCATCGCCTGATCGCTGAAGCGCAGGGCGTGATTGAGGTCGTGCAGGGCGATCAGCACGACCATGCCTCGCGCCCGGGCAAGTTCCCGCATGAGGCCGAGCACCTCCACCTGCCGCGACAAATCGAGTGCCGATGTCGGTTCGTCCATCAGCAGGATTTCCGGCTCGCGCACCAGCGTCTGCGCCAGGCTGGCGAGCTGCCGCTGGCCGCCGGAAAGCTCGCCCACATTGCGGAAAGCGATGTCGGCGATGCCGAGCGCCGCCAGAGTCTCGTCGATGCAAGCCAGATCATCGTCGCCCACAGACCAGCCCATTCCCTGCTTGCGGGCGAGCAGCGCCGACTCATAGACGGTGAGCACCGCATTGGCGGAGGTGTCCTGCGGCATGTAGCAGATGGCATTCCGCCCCGGGACGCACCGTCGACATGCACCTGGCCCGGTCCGTGCAGAAGCCCGGAGATGCGCCTGAAGAGCGTCGACTTGCCGGCCGCGTTCGGGCCGATCACGGCCACGATGTCGCCGCCCTCGAACGCAGGTGTGGTCACATCCCGAAGCCGAAGACTCTTGCCGTAGCGCGCGCCGAGCGCGTCGAGCTGGATCGTCACCATGAGCGCCTCGCGCTGGACAGGATGAGCGAGATGAAGAACGGAATGCCGATGAGCGAGGTGACAATGCCGATCGGGAAGACTGTCCCGGGGATGAGCGACTTGCTGACCACGGAGCTCGCCGACAGGATCAGCGCGCCCGACAGGGCCGACGCGGGCAGGAAGAAGCGCTGGTCCTCCCCGATGACCATCCGTGCGATATGCGGACCAACGAGGCCGATGAAGCCGATGGTGCCGACGAAGGCGACGGGGATGGCGGCGAGAAGAGTCACCAGCATCAGCGTCTCCAGCCGCAAGCGACCGACCTTGACGCCAAAGCTGGCTGCCTTGTCTTCGCCCAGCCGCAGCGCCGTCAGCGCCCAGGCGCGCCGCGCGAAAATGGGCAAAACTGCGAGGAGAATGAATGTAGTGACGGCGAGCTTGGGCCAGGTGGCCTTGGTGAGGCTACCCATGGTCCAGAAGACGACTGCCGCCAGCGCTTCCGCCGATGCGAAAAACTGGACGAGCGCGAGCAGCGCGTTGAAGGTGAAGACCAGCGCGATGCCGAGCAGCACGATGGTCTCCACGCTGACGCCGCGCTTGACGCTCAGCATGTGAATGAGGAACGCCGCCAGCATCGCCATCACGAAGGCGTTGATCGGCACGACATATTCGACCGCGGCGGGGATGAGCCTCACGCCGAAGGCCAGTGCAAGTGCTGCGCCGAAACTCGCGGCGGCTGATATACCGAGCGTGAAGGGGCTCGCCAGCGGGTTGTTGAGGATTGTCTGCATCTGCGCGCCGGCCACGGCGAGCGCCGCTCCCACGACGATGGCCATCAGCGCCACCGGCATGCGGATTTCCCAGAGCACCACGCGCACCTGCTGCGGCACCGTATCAGGAGCAAGAAGCGCCCGCACGACCTCACCGAGCCCATAGCGAGCTGGACCGACCGCAAGGTCGACGCAGAGGCTCAAGAGCAGGGCGGCGCAAAGGCCGGCGAGAATGATCTGCCGTCGCCAGACGAGGGCGCGATAACGCCCTCGTCCCTCGGTGCGATCGACCGCGGCGCCGGCGGCCGTCGTCTCAATCGACATCGGTCAGCGAGACCCAGTGGCCCGGCCTGTAGGCGACCGGCAGGAACTTCTCGTGCAGCACCCTGAAGGTCGCTTCGGGGTCGAGGTCGGCGAAAAGATCCGGATGCAGCCACTTCGCCATTTGCTGGATGGCGACGAACTGATAGGGGCTGTTGTAGAACTGATGCCAGATGGCATGCACCTGACCGTTCTCGACGGCCTTCACGCCAGTCAGCGCCGGCCGTTCGGTCAGCGCCTTCAGCTTGCGCAGCGCCTCGGCCTCGTCGCGGCCGGGGCCGACACCGACCCAGGCGCCGCCCGGCACATAGGCTTCCCACCAGCCGCCAGTGACGATGATCTGATCCGGGTTCGAGGCGATGATCTGTTCGGGATTGAGCGTGCCGAACGTGCCCGGAATGATGTCCATAGCGATGTTGTCGCCGCCCGCCATCTCGACGAACTTGCCGAAATTGTCATCGCCGAAGCTCATGCAGCAGTCTTCCGAATAGCCACCGGCACGCTCGATAAAGACCTTGGGCCTTGCCGGCTTGGCTTTCTCAATCACGTCGGTGACGCGGGCGATCTCGGCGGCGCGAAAGGCGATGAACTCCTCGGCGCGCTCCTCTTTGCCGAACAGCTTGCCGAAGAGGCGCATGCTGGGCTCGGTGTTGATGAAGGGGCGCTCGCGGAAATCGACATAGACGAGCGGAATGCCGGCGGAGGCGAGCTTCTCGATATACTTGGCGTCCTCGGTCGCCTGCTTCGACTCGATGTTCATCAGGATGACATCTGGCTTAAGCGAGACGGCCTGCTCGACATCGAAGGTGCCGTCCTTGAAGCCACCGAAGGTGGGAATCTCTGCCATCCTGGGGAATTTCTCGAGGTAGGCGGCGTAGTTGTCTGGATCCGCCTGGCTGAAATCCTCGCGCCAGCCGACGATGCGCTTGAACGGGTCCTCGGCGTCGAGCGCCGCGACGAGATAGACCTGCCGGCCTTCGCCCAGGATGACCCTCTCGACCGGAACGTTCACCTCGATCTCTCGGCCGGTGACGTCAGTCACTTTCACCATCTCCGCCCTTGCGGCCAGCGTCAGCAGGGCAACGATAGCGGCCGCCATCATCCCCGTCGCGATCCTTCCAAAAGTCATCACGCCCTCTCTTAGGTGGATTGTCAGAGGCGGCTTATAAAAGATGACTTCAAATCTCAAGAAATATCTTTTAGAGCCATTCCAGACTGGGCACCACGACAAGGGTTTGGAATGGTGGGCGAGGCCAATTATTCGCTGCGGGACGAAATACGTGATTACTGGTCGGCGCGTGCGGAGACCTTCGACGTCTCAGTGGGGCATGAGATCTTCTCCGAGCGGGAGCGCAGAGCCTGGCACAGGCTGATCCTCAAGCACCTGGGCGCCGGGAACCGCCGGCGCGCGCTCGATCTCGCCTGCGGCACCGGGGTTGTATCCCATCTCATGTACGACTTGGGCTACGCCGTGACAGGACTGGACTGGTCAGAGGCCATGCTTTCCAAGGCGCGTGCGAAGGCAACGCAAAGGGAAAGCGGCATCCGGTTCCTGCTCGGCGACGCGGAGCGCACGCTCGAAGAAAAGGACTGCTACGACGTCCTCGTCACCCGTCATCTCGTCTGGACGTTGGTCGATCCGCGAGCGGCGTTCGCCGAATGGTTCTCGCTGCTCAAGCCCGGCGGACGGTTGCTGATAGTTGATGGTGACTTCGTATCCGAGACCTGGGCAGCCCGTCTGCGTAGGATCTTGGAGAGACTGCCCGGCTCAACGGTCGAGGCGGCCGGCGCTCTGGACCAGGCGATGATGGACCGCCATCGCAGCATCCTGTCGCGGCTCCACTTTTCGCGCGGCGCCAAAGCGGACGAGGTCTGCGCGCTTCTTGCGGAGGCTGGCTTCGAGGTGCCTGTGGTCGACATCCGGCTCGGCGCGATTCATCGCGCACAGGCGCGGCACCTGAACTTCCTCAAGGCGCTGGAACGCTCGATGCAGCATCGCTATGCAATCTGCGCGACCAAGCCGGCGCGAGCTTTCAGGTCCCGTCTCTAACCATGAAACGTCGAAATTGCGGTGTTCGCAACGTTGCGAGGGCATCGAAAAATCGATCGATCTCGCTGTCTGTCTAATCCTGACAGCAGTCCTTCCGCTCGCTCCCAGTCCGTATGGGACCGCCTAGCGCTACATCACCGGCGGCAACAACAGCCACTTGTTCCCTTCCCGCCCACGGCGCGCGGGTTGGACGGTCTCATATGACGGTTCTCATCCAGCCCAGGAAGGATTCTATAACCGCGGATCGGGCACTGTGGTGCATCCAGACGACATAAAAGCTGTAGCCCGGCAAGGACATTGGATGCGCCTTGACGAGAGAGCCGTTTTCCAGTTCGCGGCCGACCACAATATCACTGCAGATCGCAATGCCTTGCCCGGCGACAACCGCGTCGATCGCATGCAGTTCCTCGCGAAAGCTCAAATCCCAGGCTTTGTCCGGGATTGACTCCGGATCGATTGATCGGGCCATCGCCAGCCACCGGGACCAGGTGGGAGCATCCGGATCCCGGTTCATCCAGTCAAAGTGGATCAAAGGATAACGCAGGAGATCGGCGGCGCGCTCGATCAGCCGCCCATCGCTTGCCAACAATTGGGGACTGCAAATCGGAAAGAAGGAATCGCGGCATATCTCCTGCGCGGCAAAGTGCAAAGGCGGGCGACGCGTATAGCGGATCGCTACATCCGCGGCGCCGGCGCGCAGATCGAGTACCGCGTCCGTTCCGATGATCTCCAGTGGTATTGCCGGGTTGGCCTCTCGCCATTTCGGCAGCCGGGGCACGAGCCATCGACTCGCGAAAGCGTTCGGGCTCGTTACCCGCAATGGCGCCTGAAAATCGGGCTCGGCGACCGCGGCAAGCGAGCCGGCGAGAAGATCAAAGCCGTTGCGCAGGATCGGAAACAGCCGCACTCCCGCGCTCGTCAGCACGAGCGGGCGCGGCCGGCGCTGAAACAGCTTGCGACCGCATATCTCTTCCAGCAAGCGGACCTGGTGGCTGATCGCCGTCGGCGTCACGCCGAGCTCCACCGCCGCGGCCTTGAAGCTGCCGTGCCGGGCGGCGGCCTCAAAGGCGTGCAATGCGCGCAGCGGCGGGCGGTTTGTCATGCGCGGCAGCCTAGATGAATTCTTCTCATCCAGCAGCCGAGAATTTCGCTTTTGCAGAAGGTTGGACCGTGTGAGACCGTAACGTTGTTCGAACGGCGGGAGAACAGCGATGGAGATCCCACGAAAGGCCGACGCGCCATTGGGCCGATCCCATTCCCAGACTGTGGCGGTCGAACAACTGCGCCGAGGTCTGCGAGGCGAATTGGTATTGCCGACGGACACTGCCTACGACCAGGCGCGCAAGGTCTGGAACGGGGCGATCGACAAACGCCCCGCCGCAATCGTCTTTTGCGCCGATGCCGGTGACGTCGTCCATGCCGTGACCTACGCCAGGTTGCAGGGCTTCGTCGTGGCGGTGCGCAGCGGCGGCCATAACGTCGCCGGCCTGTCCGTGTGCGACGATGGCATGGTGATCGATCTATCCCGCATGAAGAAAATTGTCGTCGATCCCGAGCGCTGCATCGTCAGGGCCGAGGCCGGCCTGAATCTCGGCGAGTTCGACGCCGCCACACAGGCGTACGGTCTTGCGACAACCATGGGCGTCAACGGCGACACCGGTATTGCCGGCCTGACGCTCGGCGGAGGCTTCGGCAAGCTCGGGCGCAAGCACGGCCTGAGTTGCGATAATCTGATCGCGGCCGAAATCGTCACGGCCGACGGGCGGCTGTTGCGAACAAGCGCCCACGAGCATCCAGAACTGTTCTGGGCCTTGCGCGGCGGCGGTGGCAATTTCGGCATAGTGACGGCGTTCGAATACCGGCTGCACCCGCTTGGCCCGGCCCTTCTCGTGGGCTCGGTGCTTCACGCCTATGATCATGCGCGCGAGGTCATGCGGTTTTACGACAAATTCTCCCGTGGCGCCCCGGACGAGTTGAGCGTCGACGCCGCGCTCGTCACACTGCCGTCGGGCGACCGTGGCTTCAGCATCTCGGCGTGCTATGTCGGCGCACCCGAGGCGGGCAAACCGGTCATCGAACCGATGATGACATTCGGGTCCCCCGTCGAAAGCCGCCTGCAGGCCGTTCCCTATCTTCAGATTCAATCGGCGGCCGACAGCCTTTTTCCACGCGGACGACGCTATTACTGGAAGGCGCAGTTCCTGCACGAGATCAGCGATGCAGCGATCGATGCGCTGCTCGACAGTTACGCGAAGGCTCCCAATCACTGGTCCCTGCTGGTTTTCCAGCAGGTCGGCGGCGCGATCGCCCGGGTGCCCGCGTCGCACTCGCCCTACGCCAATCGCGATGCGGCCTTCGACTGCTTCCCGATCGCCATCTGGGACGATCCGGCCGATGACGAGGCAAACATGCGCTGGGCGCGCGACCTATGGAACGCGGTCAGACCATTCTCCACCGGCGGCGTCTATGCCAACAATCTTGGTGATGAGGGTGACGAGCGCGTGCGTGATGCCTACGGCGAAAATTATGCGCGCCTGGCAGCAGTCAAGAAGCAATACGACCCGACCAATTTCTTCCGACTGAACCAGAATATCAGGCCTGAATAGTTCGGACTATTCGGGAGGAGCCGTGCGCAGCCGTTGGACGATCCTTGCTGTCCTGTTTATCGGCCGCGCCGCAATGGCGTTTCAATTCCAGAGCGTCGGCGCCGTCGCGCCCCTTGTCAGCGATAGCCTCGGTGCGAGCCTGGCCGACATCGGCATCCTGATCGGCCTCTATCTTGCACCGGGGGTCGCATTGGCCCTGCCCGGCGCGACCATCGGCCAGCGCTATGGCGACAGGGCGACCGTGCTCGCCGGCCTCCTGATGATGCTGGCGGGTGAAACGCTGATGACGTCGTCTGCGCCCTGGAGCCTGCAGATCAGCGGCCGACTGATCGGCGGCACTGGCGGCGTTCTGCTGAACGTCCTGATGACCAAGATGGTCGCCGACTGGTTTGCCGGCCGGGAAATCGCAACGGCCATGGCCATCTACATCAACTCATGGCCAGCGGGCATCGCGATCGCTCTGATGCTGCTGCCAGCAATCGGGACGACCTTCGGGATAAGCGCTGTGGGCATCGCCGTTGCGATACTGATTGTCGTCGCCATCGGCCTGATTGCCTTCATCTATCAAGCTCCGCAGGCGCCGCCCGCCGGGTGCAGGCGGTGGCTCTGTTCCTAACCGCCGCGACAGGCGAGTTCGCCTGGTGGCTGCTCGCCAGTGTGCTGCTCGGCCTCGGCACTGCGATGGTCTATCCGAGCTTGATCGCTGCGGTGTCAGATGCATCGCATCCCTCCTGGCGCGCCCGCTCACTCAGCGTCTACCGTTTCTGGCGCGATCTTGGCTATGCGATCGGCGCGCTCTCGGCCGCCGACTTCTTCGGTCTGGCTGCGGCGATTACCGCGGTTGCTGCGCTGACCTTCCTGTCAGGCGTCGTCGTGGCGCTCTTGATGAACGAACGCCGCGCGTGAGCGCCGGGCGCCGCCTGGAACTCAAGCAAACCGCTTAACCCCCAACCGGATCGCGTTGCCTTGTCGGCGTAACTGCGTTTACTTGCCGGTATGAACGGAGGGGGCATTTTGGACTTGATGTTGCGGGGCGGCGCGATCTCCCTCAACCTGCTCTTGGCCCTTCAGTTTGTCAGACTACGGCCGGTGCGCGCGGGGACACTGAGCGGCCTCCTGCTCACTCTCGGAGTCGCCAGCTACGTTTTGCTGTCCGCACCGGGCATGCCCGGGATGCTGGGCGATGCTCACTGGATACCCTTGCTGCTAGCCGTCCTCAATCCCGTCTTCCTGTGGTGGTTCGCAATCGGCCTCTTCCGCGACGACTTTGTCTGGTCGCCCGCTTACGCGCTACCCGGCGTCGTTCTGGTCGCGATCCTGCTGCTTGGCCACGGCAACAGCCCAATGCTTGCTGGCGTCCAGACCGTCCTGCATCAGGTGGTGCTCGTGGCTCTGCTTGCACATATCGTGTGGATGGCCGTTCAGGATTTTCGTAATGATCTCGTCAATTCCCGGCGCCGTTTCCGCATCGCGCTCGCCATCGTCCTGCCGCTGGCGGCCGTCCTCATTGCGGCCGGCGAGATCTATGCGATGTTCGCGCCGCTTCCCAGCTGGACGACGCTCGCGCAGGCCGTGATGCTGTTTGCGCTCTCCTTCGTCTTCACCGCATGGCTGGTACCCCTGCGTCTGGATTTGTTCGAGGCGCCCTCCCGGCCGGCCGTCAGCGTCAGCGAGCTCTCGCCCGCCGAGCGCATCGAACTGGAGCGTCTGAAGCGTGCCGTCGCAGACGGGGTGTGCCTGGAGGCCGAGCTATCGCTCGGCCAATTGGCTGGGCGCCTTGGCGTGCCCGAACATCGCCTTCGTCGGCTGATCAATGCCGGGCTCGGTTTCAGAAGCTTCTCGGCGTTCATCAATGAGCATCGCGTCGATGAGGCCCGGCGGCGGCTTGCCGACCCGGACCGCGTGCGCGAGCAGATCGTGTCGATCGCTTTTGGCGTCGGCTACGCGTCGCTCGCGCCATTCAACCGGGCATTTCGCGATCGCACGGGCACGACGCCGTCGCAGTTTCGAAAAGATGCGCTGGGCAAGCTCATCGATTCCGAAAATCTCTGATCGAAATCCAGTTTTTCCTATCGGCTTCTCCTGGTGCGAAGCCGCGGCGAACGCCCTCCGGTAGTCCTGGCTGTCCAACACCGGAGGCTTGCCCAATGCTTGACGCCCTAACCGTCGCGCCGCTCATGCGCTTCGTAGCCGACATTTATCCGGTGATCCTGCAGAGCGATCTCTATCGCTACCTGATCGGCGCCGGCGGGACGTTTCTCTTGATCAACGTGCTCCTTTCGGCGCGGCTTGCATCACGCAAGATTCGCCAAGAGACACCGCAAGCGCGGCAAATCATCCGCGAAATTCTCACGTCGCTCCGGACCGTCGTGATTTTCTCCCTGGTCGGGTTGACGATCGCCATTCTGGCCAATCTTGGCTGGCTCCCGGTCTATGAAGACCCAGGACAATACGGGTGGGCCTATTTCGCCATCAATGTCGTCGCGCTGATCGTCGCGCACGATGCGTGGTTCTACTGGACCCACTGGTTCATGCATCGCCCAAAACTGTTCCGGTGGTTCCACCGCCTCCACCACCGTTCGTACAATCCGACACCGTGGACCGCCTATGCCTTCGACGCCAGCGAAGCCTTCGTCAATGCGGTGTTCCTTCTGCTCTTCATGGCCATCATGCCGACCAGTGTGCTCGCCGCGTTCATCTTCACCGCGCACATGATGCTCAGAAACGCCATTGGCCACAGCGGATACGAGATATTTCCCGCCAACCGGGAGGGCCGCCCTCTGTTCGATTGGATGGCCACGGTCACACATCACGACCTGCACCATGCGCGGCCCCGCGCTAATTTCGGACTCTATTTCACCTGGTGGGACAAGCTCATGGGAACGGAAGACCCAACTTATTACGATGAATTCCAGCGTGCGGTCACACGCTGCGCGCTGCGCACCCGGCGACCTGCGAACTGAAGGGACAGGACCGTGGGCTTCTATCAGAATGTCCTGCTGCCGCGCCTGGTGCACCGCTCAATGACCAACCGTGAACTGCTGCCTTACAGGCACAGCGTGCTCTCGGCCGCGGAAGGACGCGTGCTCGAGATCGGCATTGGCTCAGGCCTGAATCTGCCACTCTATCCTGCCGCCGTGCACGACGTGATCGGCCTTGATCCGTCACCGCGGCTATTGGCGATGGCCCGGCATACCGCCAGGCATTGTACTTGCGCAGCAAATCTCATCGAGGCCTCGGCGGAGGAAATTCCGTTGGACAGTCACTCCATCGATACCGTTGTCACAACCTGGACGCTCTGCTCGATCCACGGCGCCGGCCAGGCGCTTGGCGAAATGCGGCGGGTACTCAAGCCAGGCGGGCAACTCCTGTTCGTGGAACACGGCCTCTCGCCGGAAGCGTCGGTTCAACGCTGGCAGGATCGCCTGACGCCGTTCTGGAAGCGCATCGGCGGCGGCTGCCATCTCAACCGACCGATCCGCACCCTGATCGAAAGCGCGGGCTTCAAGATCGGGCATCTTCAAACAGGCTATGCGAAAGGGCCAAGGCCGATGGTCTTCATGTACGAAGGCCGCGCCGTACCGTAAACCGAACCCACGTTGCGACATGGCAGCCGATCTGCAAGGTCCGCACCGTCCAGTGCGGACCTTTCATTCATCCATGAGTCACCGACCAAACAGGTCGGCGTATCGCTGCAGGTAGAGCGGCCAGCCCTGATCGGCCGCAACACCATCGCGCACGCCTTCCCAACCCGCGCCGTGGCGCTCGAGCTTGCGGTGCTCCAACTCGACGCGCGTGCGGTTGGCGGCCTCTGCGGTGAACCGCACTTCCCACTCGCTGGTCTTGTTGAGATCGGTCTCCAGCCGCCATTGCGGCGTGATGTTCCAGCTAAGCAGCAGCCGGTGCGGCGGCTCGTAGGCCAGTACGTTCGCCCAGCGACACTCGCTGCCGTCTGCGCTGCGATCATAGATGTTTCCACCGACGCGCGGCTCGAACACCGTTTCGACGATGGGTACACGGAGCAGATTGTGCTCCTTGGGTTTGAACTTGCCAAAGTCCTCGGTGAAGACTTTGAAGGCGCGCTCGATCGGTGCCTCGACCACGATCGAATGCCTGACGATTGTATCTGCTGCTTGCGTACTCATCATCACTCCTTTGGCTGCTGCTCCACGGCTTCCTTGTAGGCCGCGAGCGTTTTTATCCAGAACCGGTCCAGGTCGGCGCGCAAAGCCGCCAACCCATCGGGATCGACGCGATAGATGCGGTGCTTGCCGGCGGGTGTGTCGACCACGAGCCTGGCATCCTTCAGTACCTTCAGATGCTGCGAAACCGCGGACCGGGTGACCGGCAGAGCGCTTGCCAACTCGGTCACCGAACTCGGGTGTTCGACCAGCATCTCGAAGATCGCGCGCCTCGTCGTGTCGCCGAGAGCCGTCCAGCCGCTGTTTAAGTTAGTTTCCACTAACGTGTTAGTATCGGCTCACGCGTTAAATGTCAACTGGATCCTCATAGAGTTTCCAGCCAGTCTCGATTTCGAAACCAACTCGGAACGCTGGATTGGCGGTCTCGGCTCGATGAACATCCTTGGTGGCGCTGCCGCTCCGACTGTTCGGTCCCGACGGCTACGGCGGCGTCGGCCGGTCACTACCGCCCGTCAGTTCAGTTCGGCCTTCGCCTCATTTGGCTTTGCCGCGATGACGGGCTGGCGTAGGGACGTCCCACCAATGTGAATGAGTGTGGCTGTCGGCGCACTCGGCATTAGCGCGTTTGGCACTATCGCGGCTGCGCAACCGCGCTCCGAATGCGGCATCTCCACCGATGTCTCGTAGCGGCTCGTATCCTGAGAAGGTTTGCGCTTCCGCAGACAAAATCGCAGACAAACTAGTCGTGCTAGTCTGCGGCGCCCTGCTAAGTGCTTGAAATAATGGCGCGCCCGAAGAGATTCGAACTCCTGACCCCCAGATTCGTAGTCTGGTGCTCTATCCAGCTGAGCTACGGGCGCGCATCAGGCCATGCTTGGCATAGCCCCGCGATCCGATCGTGACGACCGGCCGCGACGAGACGTGTTCCCTAACGACTGAATTTCCGAAAAGCAAGCCGATCCGGCAAAAGTTTTGTCGCAGGCACTTTTTGTCCGGACTAGGCAGGTCGGCGCAAACTTCCGCGCGCCTGGTCGAGCCGCACCGGCTGGTCGGGGATGGTGACGGCGAAGACGGTGCGGCCGCCGATCGATTCGACCAGCTCGACCGTGCCGCCATGGGCGCGGATCAGCTCGTAGGCGATGGCCAGACCAAGGCCGGTGCCGCCGCTGCGCGCCGAGCCGCGGAAGGCGGCGAACAGGTTCTCGCGCGCTTTCGGCGGCAGGCCGGGGCCGGTGTCGGTGACGACGATGCGGCTGACGCTGCCCAGGCGCTCGGCCGAGACGGCCAGCCTGCGCACCACAGCGCTTTCGGTGTCGGCCGCCATCGCCTGCACGGCGTTGCGGCAGAGATTGGTGAGCACGCGGAACAGCTGGTCGGAATCGGCATCGACCTCGAAGGCGTGCTCGACGCCGTTGACGAATTCGATGCCCTCCTCGATGTCGAGCAGGCCGTGCACGTCCTCGACCAGCTGGCGCAGCCGGACGCGGCGGCGCGACGGCGGCGGCTCCTGCGTGCGGCCATAAGCGAGCACGCCCTCCGAATAGGACACCGCGCGGTCGAGCGCGCGCAGCAGCTTCGGCGCGAAGGACTGCACGGTCGGGTCCTTGACCAGCCGCAGGCGGTCGGACATCAGCTGCGCGGAGGCCAGGATGTTGCGCATGTCGTGGTTGATCTTCGACACCGCCAGCCCGAGATCGGCGAGGTGCTTCTGCTCGGAGAGCATCTTCTGCAGCCGTTCCTGCATCTGCGACAACTCGCGCTCGGCGACGCCGATCTCGTCGGCGCGAGCGGCGGGACGGATGATGCGCCCGGGATCGTCGGGCGCCTCCGAGAAGGTCAGCATCGAGCGCGTCATGGCGCGGATCGGGCCGATCATGATCAAGTCGATCGCGGCATAGACCAGCATGGCGGTGAACAGCGAGATCAGCAGCGAGACGAAGGCGACGTTGCGCGAATAGACCAACATGGCGCTGCGCAAGGCGTAGTCGGGCATGATCAGCTCGAATTCCTTGTCGCTCTCGCCGACCGGGCCGAACACGCGCAGCATGCGCTTGCCGCCGAAGAACAGCGTGTCGAGCGCCCCGGTCATGCCGTCGATCATGCCGACCTTGGAAATGTCGATATGCTCGTCGACCTGCGGCGGCATCTCGGACACCACCAAAAGCCGCGAGACGCCGCCGTCGCGCACGGCGATCGCCTTGGCGCCGATCGCCATCAAAACGTCGTTCTGGGCAGTGCGCGAGAGCGAGTTGGGCTCGCCCTGCACCAGGACGATCGAGACCGCGGCCGCTGTGCCCAGGCGCTCCTTCAGCCAGCTCACCCGATAGCTGGCGATCCAGGGCAGGAAAATCAGGATTTCGGCCAAAAGCACGAAGACGATGGTGAGCAGAAGAAGCTTGGTCGACAGGCCGCGCGACAGGGGCACCGTGCGGGCAGCGGTAATCGCCGCGCCGGCCCTGTCGTCCGTGGCTTGGGCTTCAGTCATGCTTCAGGTCTTCACAAACACTTGATAGCGAAGATTAGGCGATTGCGGCTTTTTTGCCAATTTCATCCTTGCGGGATAAAAAACATCCACCGCGCGATCGCGACAAAGGGCGCAGCCAGCGCCGGATTGACTTCCAAAACCCTTCTTTCTATAAGCCCGCTCACGCTCGGGCCATTCGTCCCGGCGCGGTTTCGATCGCGCCTAAACCGGCCCGGCAAAGCTCCTGTTACAGAGTGACAGAATCAAGAAGGGCCGCACCCCGCGGTATTAAAACAAATGAAGCGTACCTACCAACCGTCCAAACTCGTCCGCAAGCGCCGGCACGGTTTCCGTGCCCGCATGGCCACCAAGGGTGGTCGCGGCGTCGTTGCCGCCCGCCGCAACCGCGGCCGCAAGCGGCTCAGCGCCTGAACGAAAGACGAGATCGTTGCCCGCAACCGGCAAGCCAGTGGGACAAAATCCCAAGCGGCTTCTGAAGCGCGCGGATTTCCTGGCTGTCCGCGGCGGCGAAAAGCGCCGCGGGCGGCTTTTCCTCGTCGAGGTTCTCGACCGCGGCGACACGCTTTTGCCGCGCGTCGGCTATACCGTCACCAAGAAGGTCGGCAATGCCGTCGTGCGCAACCGCGTCCGGCGGCGGCTGAGAGAAGCCGTGCGCACGCATGCGGCCGATGACATGGCGCCGGGCAATGACTATGTCATCGTCGGGCGCGAAGATGTGCTCGCCATTCCGTTCGGCCAGTTGAAAGCCGAACTTTCCCGCCGACTGCGCGGAACACGATAGGCCAAGGGCTTCGATGGAAAACAACCGCAATTTCTTCATCACCATCGCGCTGTCGGTGCTGATCCTGACGCTGTGGCAGGTGTTCTACATGAACCCGCGCGTCGAGCAGCAGCGCGAGGCGGCCCGCATCGAGGAGCAGCGGCAGGCCGAACAGAAGAAGACCGCCGAGGCGGCCAATCCGGGCGCCGCCGGCACGCCGGCCCCCGCCCCCGGCGCCATTCCGAGCGCTCCCGGCGGCGAGGCCGTGACGGCGGCGGGCCGCGCGCAGGCGCTGGCGGCGACCAGCCGCGTCAAGATCGACACGCCGAGCCTGGAGGGCTCGATCAACCTGACCGGTGCGCGGCTCGACGACCTCAAGCTCAAGCACTACACCGAGACCGTCGACAAGAACTCGCCCGAGATCGAGTTGCTCAATCCGTCGGCGCTGCCCAACGGCTATTTCGCCGAGATCGGCTTCGTCGGCAACGACAAGACCGGCGCGGTGCCGGGCGCCGATACGGTGTGGACGGTCGACGGCAACGCGACGCTGACGCCGTCGACGCCGGTGACGCTGACCTATTCGAACGACAAGGGCCTGACCTTCAAGCGCACCGTCTCGGTCGACAACGACTATATGTTCACGGTCTCCGACACGGTGCAGAATTCGGGCGCCGCCGCCGTCTCGCTGTTCAACTACGGCCGCGTCACCCGCTTCGACAAGCCGGCCGTCGCCAGCACCTATGTGCTGCATGAGGGTCTGATCGGCTATACCGGGACGGAAGGCTTGCAGGAGCACAAATACGCCTCCATCGAGAAGGACAAGCAGGCCCAGCCCGGCAAGTCGACCGACGGCTGGCTCGGCATCACCGACAAATACTGGGCGGTGACGCTGGTGCCGACCGAGAAGCAGCCGTTCCAGCCGCGCTACGCCTATTTCGAGGATGGCCGCCACCGCTACCAGTCCGACTTCCTGACCGACGCGATCAATGTCGATGCCGGCCAGTCGGCGACCGTCGAGACCGAGGTCTTCGCCGGCGCCAAGGAAGTCGCCAAGATTAACGCCTATGCCGAGGACCGCCACATCAAGCGGTTCGACCTCTTGATCGACTGGGGCTGGTTCCACTTCATCACCAAGCCGATGTTCTGGCTGATCGACACGCTTTACAAATTCTTCGGCAATTTCGGCCTGGCCATCCTCGCCACCACCGTCATCGTCAAGGCCATCTTCTTCCCGCTCGCCAACAAGTCCTATGCGTCGATGGCGAACATGAAGAAGGTGCAGCCGAAGATGCTCGAGATCCGCGAGAAATACGCGGACGACAAGATGAAGCAGCAGCAGGCGATGATGGAGCTCTACAAGACCGAGAAGATCAATCCGCTGGCCGGCTGCTGGCCGGTGGCGCTGCAGATCCCGGTCTTCTTCTCGCTCTACAAGGTGCTCTACATCACCATCGAGATGCGGCACGCGCCGTTCTTCGGCTGGATCCAGGACCTTGCCGCGCCGGATCCGACCTCGATCTTCAACCTGTTCGGCCTGATCCCGATCACGCTGCCGCACATGCTTATGATCGGCGTCTGGCCGCTGCTGATGGGCGTCACCATGTTCCTGCAGATGCGCATGAACCCGACGCCGCCGGATCCGACGCAGGCCGCGATCTTCACCTGGATGCCGATCATCTTCACCTTCATGATGGCGGGCTTCCCGGCGGGCCTGGTCATCTACTGGGCCTGGAACAACCTGCTGTCGATCCTGCAGCAGGGCGTGATCATGAAGCGCCAGGGCGCCAAGATCGAATTGTGGGACAATCTGGCGGCGCTGTTCCGCAAGAAACCCTCGCCGGCGGAATAGCCGGCAGCCCGATCAATAGTCTTCGAAAAACCCGGCTCGTCCGGGTTTTTTGTTGTCGCCCGGAAACTCGGGCCAGGTATTCATCGTGGCTTTTTCAGTCCTCCCCAAAAGGCCGTGACGGCTTCCGGTGCTGCGACGCCGGTGTTTGGGAGGTCGTCCGGCAGGCCGGGGTCCCGCGCTGCTTCGCGGGACCCCGGCTTCACCACAGGTAGACCGCGCCGCCGCACACCCCTATAAGCTCCGTCTCGTCGCAAGGGTGGACGGAGCCAGCCCATGACCGGACCCAATCCCAACATCAAGCACCCGATCCCGATGCATCCGCGCGTCGGCTTCCTGAAAGGGCTGGTCACCGCGCCCAACATCGAGATCGGCGACTTCACCTATTACGACGACCCGGACGGGCCGGACAAATTCGCCGAACGCTGCGTGCTGCACCACTATCCGTTCATCGGCGACAGACTGATCATCGGCAAGTTCTGCGCCATCGCCGAAGGCGCGCGCTTCATCATGAACGGCGCCAACCATGCGATGTCGGGCTTCTCGACCTATCCGTTCAACATCTTCGGCCATGGCTGGGAGGAAGGCTTCGACCCGAAGACATGGTCGAAGGAGATCCGCGGCGACACGGTGGTCGGCAACGATGTGTGGATCGGCATGGATGCGGTGATCATGCCCGGGGTGACAATCGGCCATGGCGCCATCGTCGCGGCGAAATCGGTTGTCACGCACGACGTGCCGGCCTATGCGATCGTTGCCGGCAACGCGGCCAAGGTGGTGAAGATGCGCTTCGACGACAAGACGGTCCGGCGGCTGCTGATGGCAGCCTGGTGGGACTGGCCGGTGGACAAGATCAGCCGCAACCTCAACGCCATCAGGGGCGCCGACATTGCCCGCCTGGAGGCAGCCGTCTGATGGACAAGACCGTGATCGGCACCGACCTGTTCACCCGAGGCTGGGTCTTCATCCGCGGCGTGCCGGCGATGAAGTTCCTGCCGCCGGAAGGACCGCCGGAGATCGCCTTCGCCGGCCGCTCGAATGTCGGCAAGTCGTCGCTGATCAACGCGCTGGTCGGCCAGAAGGGGCTGGCTCGCACCTCGAACACGCCGGGGCGCACGCAGGAGCTCAACTATTTCGTGCCGGACGGCTTTTCCGGCGAAGGCGCCGACCTGCCGCCGATGGCGCTGGTCGACATGCCGGGCTACGGCTATGCCAGCGCGCCGAAGGAAAAGGTCGACGACTGGACGAAGCTGGTTTTCGACTATCTCAAGGGCCGCGTCACACTGAAGCGCGTCTATGTGCTGATCGATGCCCGCCACGGCATCAAGGCCAAGGACGAGGAGGTGCTGTCGCTGCTCGACAAGGCGGCGGTGTCCTACCAGATCGTGCTGACCAAGACCGACAAGATCAAGGCGGCCGGCGTGCCGCGGCTGATCGAGGAGACGCTGGCCAAGATCAAGAAGCGGCCGGCCGCCTTCCCGTTCGTCCTGGCGACGTCGTCGGAAAAGAGCGACGGGCTGGAGGAACTGCGAGCCGCGATCGTGCTCGCCGCCAACGGCGGCTGACGCACCCCCCGCGAAAGCGCGTCCGGTCAAACAAGACCGGCGTATCGCCCGGCCCCATCCCCGATCCTCGTCAATCCGTCTCGTCGCGCTCCGGCGCGTGGTCCCGCCGGCCGGCCAGGATTTCACGCTTGCCGACGTGGTTGGGCGTGCCGACCAGGCCCTCCTTCTCCATGCGTTCGACCAGCGATGCGGCGCGATTGTAGCCGATGCCGAGGCGGCGCTGGATGTAGGAGGTCGAGCATTTCTTGTCGCGCTTGACCACTTTGATGGCTTCCTCGTAGAGGGCGTCGCCATCCTCTTCGGCCATCGCGCCCTTGTCGAAGACGGGACCCGCGTCGGCCGCCTCTTCTTCCGCCTCCTCGTCGGCGGTGACCGTTTCGAGATATTCCGGACGCCCCTGCGCCTTCAGATGCGCCACGACGTGCTCGACCTCCATGTCGGAGACGAAGGGGCCATGCACGCGGACAATGCGCCCACCACCGGCCATATGCAGCATGTCGCCCTGGCCGAGCAACTGCTCGGCGCCCTGCTCGCCCAGGATGGTGCGGCTGTCGATCTTCGACGTCACCTGGAAAGAGATGCGGGTGGGGAAATTGGCCTTGATGGTGCCGGTGATGACGTCGACCGAGGGGCGCTGCGTGGCCATGATCAAGTGGATGCCGGCGGCGCGCGCCATCTGCGCCAGCCGCTGGATGGCGCCCTCGATCTCCTTGCCGGCCACCATCATCAGGTCGGCCATCTCGTCGACGATGATGACGATGTAGGGCATCGGCGCCAGGTCGATTTCCCGTTCCTCGAACAGCGGCTCGCCGGTGCCCTTCTCGAAGCCGACCTGCGCCTGCATGACAACGACCTCGCCATTGTCGCGGGCGGTGGCGGCGCGCTGGTTGTAGCCGTCGATGTTGCGCACGCCGAGGCGCGCCATCTTGCGATAGCGGTCCTCCATCTCGCGCACTGCCCATTTCAGCGCCGTGACGGCCTTCTTGGAATCGGTGACGACGGGCGTGAGCAGATGCGGGATGCCGTCATAGACGGACAGTTCCAGCATTTTTGGGTCGACCATTATGAGGCGGCATTCCTCCGGCTTCATCCGGTAGAGCAACGACAGGATCATGGTGTTGATGGCGACCGATTTGCCGGAGCCGGTGGTGCCCGCGACCAGCAGATGGGGCATCTTGGCCAGGTCGGCGATGACCGGCTCGCCGCCGATCGTCTTGCCGAGGCCGAGCGCCAGTCTGCAGGACGTGTTGCGGAAGCCGGCCGATTCGATCAGTTCGCGGAAATAGACCGTCTCGCGCGTCTCGTTAGGCAGTTCGATGCCGATGACGTTGCGGCCGGGCACGACGGCGACGCGCGCCGAGATCGCCGACATGGAGCGGGCGATGTCGTCGGCCAGGCCGATGACGCGGCTGGACTTCACGCCAGGCGCCGGCTCGAACTCGTAGAGAGTGACGACCGGACCCGGCCGGACATGGATGATCTCGCCCTTGACGCCGAAATCCTCCAGCACGCTTTCGAGCAGGTCGGCGTTCTGTTCCATCCGCTCCTGCGACATGTAGAAGCCCTGGCCCTCCGGCGGCATTTGCAGCAGTTCCTCGGACGGAAGCTCGTAGCCGGACGGGGCGGTCGACGGCACCACCTTGCCGGCGGCGGGCAGAGACGGCGCGCGCTTCGCGGTCCGGGCGCCTTTTGGAACGGAACTCGGCGCGGCGGGCTCCGCCGCAGGCGCCCGAGGCTCGGTGTCCAGCGGAGCGGGCCGGGCGGCGGGCGTGCCGGCCAGCGCTGTCGTTGGGGCAGGGCTTGGCGCCGGCCCGTTCGAACGCCATTCGATGACGCGGTAGAACGAAATTGCCTCGCCCGGGGAGGCGGAGCCGGACTGGGTCGGTCGCGCCGGAGGTTGCACGGGCGCCGAGGCGGGCGGTGGCGACGATTCGTTCAGGCGAGCCCGCGCCAGGCGCTCGGCGAGCAGGGGCATGCTGAACTCGAAAAAGGCATCATCGGAAAGATAGGACCAGCGGAATTTCGGCGGCTGCGCCTTTTGCGCCGGAGTGGCGACCGCCCGCGGCGGCGCGGCAACGGCCTGCGTCGGCTTGACGATGGCCTGCGGCGATCTGGCCGAAGCAGTGGAGACCAGGGCGGAAATTTTCCCGGCCGGAGTGGCCGGCTGGGGGGCCGACGGCGCGGGGCGGAAGGAATCGCCGCGGGAAGGCATCGCCTTGGCCGGCGCTTCATCATCCGGCTGCGCTGCAGGCCGCTTGTCGGAATCCGGCGTGCGGGTAAAGCGCACATTGGGCGCGAGAAAGAAATATTGCTGCCAGGCCGGGCGGCCGAACTCGCCACCCTCAGAATCCAACGAGGCGGCGGCATTCGATTCGCCCTCAACGGAGGCTCGCAGCGTGACGACCTGCCCCGTTTGCCGCTGCGGCGGCGCGGCCGCGCCTTGCTGCCGGGCATCTTCCGGATGACTGTCAACGTTGTCGCCATGGGCGGAAGCGCCGGAAGGATTGGCACGGGAGAAACGCATGGATGTCACACTCGAGATTCGTCGAACAAACGTGTCCCGAGACATAGGAACCGATGGTTAACAAGCCCTTCCGGAGGGCTCGGCAAAAGGGGCGATCGACGGTCGATTTAAGCGGGAGGAAGGACGTGCCCCGCGGACATCGGGGCTGGTTACGAATCTGCGTCGCGACGTCAAGGCACGTCGCGATCCTTCGCAATCGCTCCGCGCGCTTCAGGTTTTCACGCCGACTGCGCCGCCTGCTCCTCGGCCGCGAGCCTTTCGGTGCCGTAGGCCTTCAGGAACATGCTGACGCCCGACCTGACGACATGGTCGATCTCATCCTGGCTGGGGCCTTGGTGCGGTAGGAGAATATGCACTGGCGGAAAAATCCGGCCAGGCAAAGTTCAGTGAACTGATAGGCCGCAAGATCGACATCGTCGATCTGCAGCAGGCCGCGTTCGATGGCGGCATTGAGGAAGGCCATGACCTTGTCATGGCCGCGTTTCGGGCCGCGCTCGTAAAACCGCGCGCCCATGTCGGGTATCCTGTCCGCCGCGCCGATCACCGTGCGCTGCGCCTGGATGACCTTGGCCGAGGTGATCTTGAGCGACAGCACCTTGCCGAACTTGACCAGCGTCTCGCGCAGGTCGCCGGAGCGGTCGAGCATATCGTACATGTTCTTGAAGATTGTGCCGCGCTCTTCCTCGATCAGCGCCTCGAACAGCTCTTCCTTGTTGGCGAAGTAGACATAGATGGTGCCTTTGGAGACACCGGCCTCTCGGGTTATGTCATTCATCGAGGCGGCCTCGAAGCCCTTGTCGATGAAGACACGGCGCGCGCCCTCGATAATCTGGCTGCGCTTGACCGGATCCTGCCCAGCCGCCGGGCGGCCTCGACGCAGGCTGTCCAGCACGTCGCACTGGTCCGTGCCGGGGTCGGACACTGTTTCGGCCATAAAAGTCACACCTCGCAGAATAATTCGAACCAACCGGTTCGATTGCCTCTTGATATGGGCCTGTTTTAGCGCTAAGTCAATCTCCGTATCGAACCGAACGGTTCAGTATAACAGAATTTCCTCATATAGACCTGCTGAGAGATATCATGTCCTCGAACGCGCCCGCCACCGCCGAAGTCCGCACGTTTCCCAACGCCAAGGTCCAACCATCGACCGAAGCGCCGGAAGCGTTTCCGCAGCCCGCCACCGTGACCCCTGCCGAGGCGCCCGCCAAGAAGAAGCGTTCGGTGCGCTCGCTGCTTCTGCCCATCATCGGGCTTGGGCTGCTCGGCGCCGCCGGCTGGTACGGCTACGACTACTGGACCGACGGCCGCTTCATGATCTCAACCGACGACGCCTATGTCCAGGCCGACATGTCGTTCGTGTCGCCGAAGATTTCCGGCTATGTCGACAAGGTCCTGGTGAGCGAGAACCAACAGGTCAAGGCCGGCGATCCGCTGCTGACCATCGACGACGGCGACTACAAGATAGCTGTTGCCCAGGCCGAGGCGCAGATCGCCACTTTGGCGAAGACGCTCGACCGCATCGACGCGCAGACCAAGGCAGCCCAGGCCTCGCTGCAGCAGGCGCAGGCGCAGAAGGTGGCCGACCAGGCCGCGGCCGACAATGCGGCGCGCGCCCAGGACCGCGCGGCGCAGCTGCTCAGGACCCATGTCGGCACGCAGGCGCAGCTCGACGACGCGCAGACAGCGCTCGACCAGGCCAAGGCGGCGCTCGTCGGCGCCGATGCGCAGATCGCCGCTGCCCAAGCCAATATTGGGGTGCTCGAGGCGCAGCGCGCGGAGTCGGCAAGCACCCTGGCTTCGCTGCAGCTCGGCCGCGACAAGGCCGCGCGCGATCTGTCCTTCACGGTCCTCAAGGCGCCCTATGACGGCGTCGTCGGCAACCGCTCGGTCGAGCAGGGCGACCTCGTCAGCCCCGGCCAGAAGCTCGCCGTCGTCGTGCCGATGGACAAGCTCTACATCGTCGGCAACTTCAAGGAGACGCAGCTCGGCCATCTGGTGGCCGGCGAGAAGGTCCGCATCACGGTCGACGCGATCGACGGCCAGAGTTTCGAAGGCACGGTCTCGTCGCTGGCGCCGGCTTCGGGTGCGGTGTTCTCGCTGCTGCCGCCGGAAAACGCCACCGGCAACTTCACCAAGGTGGTGCAGCGCGTTCCGGTCCGCATCGACGTGCCAGCCGACGTCCTGAAGACCGGCAAGCTGCGCGCCGGCCTGAGCGTCATCGTCGCCGCCGACAGCCGTACCGCGCCGGCCGCGACGGCCAACTAGGCACTTTTGGGGGGCGGCCCGGCGGCTTGTCGAGCGCCGGGCCGCCCAGCCAGCCCAAGTATTTGTTTTGACGCAATTCCGAACGGAAAGCCGCCGCGCGCCTTTCCCGGAATTGCTGCAGGGAGGCCATGACATGGCAACCGCAACCGTCACCGCAGGATCGATACCGGCACGGCTGGCGGCACCCGCCCTGCCGGCCGACCATATGCCGGTTCGCCGCGTCATCGCCTTCCTGGCGATGGTGTTCGGCATGTTCATGGCGATCCTGGACATCCAGATCGTCTCGGCCTCGCTGGCCGAGATCCAGGCGGGCTTGAGCGCCAGCTCGGACGAGATCCCGTGGGTGCAGACGGCCTATCTGATCGCCGAGGTGGTGATGATCCCGCTGTCCGGTTTCCTCAGCCGGATGCTGTCGACGCGGGTCCTGTTCACGATCGCTGCCGCCGGCTTCACCGCGGCCAGCGCGCTGGCCGCGACCGCCACCAACATCGACCAGATGATCGTCTACCGCGCCATCCAGGGCTTCATCGGCGGCGGCATGATCCCCAGCGTCTTCGCGGCCGCC
Organism: Mesorhizobium sp. M4B.F.Ca.ET.058.02.1.1; assembly: GCF_003952505.1. Taxonomy (NCBI): domain Bacteria; kingdom Pseudomonadati; phylum Pseudomonadota; class Alphaproteobacteria; order Hyphomicrobiales; family Phyllobacteriaceae; genus Mesorhizobium; species Mesorhizobium sp. M4B.F.Ca.ET.058.02.1.1. The sequence continues at coordinate 3,963,028 of NZ_CP034450.1, forward strand.
TTCACCATCTTCCCGCCGTCGCGCCGCGCCGTCGTCTCGCCGATGATCGGCCTAGTGGCGACGCTGGCGCCGACGATCGGCCCGACGGTCGGCGGCTATATCAGCCACGCGATGTCCTGGCACTGGCTGTTCCTGATCAATGTCGTGCCCGGCATATTGGTGGCGACGGCGGCCTGGACGCTGATCGATTTCGACAAGCCGAACCTCAAGCTGTTCTCGAAGTTCGACTGGTGGGGCCTCGCCGGCATGGCTGCCTTCCTCGGCTGCATGGAGTATGTGCTGGAGGAAGGCCCGAACAACGACTGGCTGCAGGACCAGGCGGTGTTCATCTGCGCCGCCGTCATGAGCATCGGCGCGGTGCTGTTCTTCTGGCGCGCCTTCACCGCCGAGGAGCCGATCGTCGACCTGCGCGCCTTCACCAACGTCAACTTCGCCTTCGGCTCGCTGTTCTCCTTTGTCGTCGGCATCGGCCTCTACGGGCTCACCTATCTTTATCCGGTGTTCCTCGGCCGCATCCGCGGCTACGATTCGATGATGATCGGCGAAGCGCTGTTCGTCAGCGGCCTGGCGATGTTCTTCACAGCGCCCGTTGCCGGCATCCTGTCGAACAAGATCGATCTCAGGCTGATGATGATGATCGGCTTCTTCGGCTTCGCCACCGGCACATGGTGGATGACGCATCTCACCGCCGACTGGGATTTCTACGAGCTGCTCATCCCGCAGATCCTGCGCGGCTGCTCGATGATGCTGTGCATGGTACCGATCAACAACATCGCGCTCGGCACGTTGCCGCCGGAGCGGCTGAAGAATGCGTCGGGTCTGTTCAACCTGACCCGCAACCTCGGCGGCGCCGTCGGCCTTGCCGTCATCAACACGGTGCTGATCGACCGCAACGCCTTCCACTATGCCAGGCTCGCCGAGCACGTGCAGTGGGGCAGCGCCGAAGCGCAGCAGAAGTTGCAGAACATGACCATGAACTTCGAGCAGACCGCCGGTCTCGACGCCACCAAGGCGGCGATCTCCAAGCTGTCCGGCATGGTCCAGCAGCAGGCATCGCTGCTGTCCTTCATGGACGTGTTCTACATGCTGACGGTGCTGTTCGCTACGCTCGGTCTGTTCGTCCTGTTCATCCGCAAGCCGGCCGACCAGGCCGGCGGTAGTGGCGGAGGCCATTGAGGCGCGCCGGAACCCCCGCCTGGCGCCCCTCGTGCATGACCCCGGAAATCGGCGACGATTCCGGGGTCATGCTTTAAGTCCACCTGTTTGGCGGCGACGGCGTCGGTGGCGATCGTGCCCTGGATGAGAGCCATCCGACCTGGTTTCTGCTGAAGTGGTTTCAGCTAAAGTTCCGGCATGAACGTCCTGATTCTCGGCGCGACCGGCTTCATCGGGTCCGCCGTCACAAGAAGACTTGCGGGGGAAGGCCACCAGGTCACGGGGCTTGGACGCGAGCCGGCGCGCGCGGCGCTGAGGATGCCGCAGGTCCGCTGGCTGAAGGCCGATCTCGCCGGCATGACGCGGAGCGTGGACTGGCAGACCGCGCTGTATGGCCAGCGGGCCGTGGTCAATTGCGCCGGCGCCCTGCAGGACGGGCTCGCCGATGACCTGACGGCCACCCAGGAAAAAGCGATGCTCGCTCTCTATGAGGCCGCGCGCGACCGGGAATTGCTGATCGTCCAGATCTCGGCGGACACAGCGGGAACCGGCCCCGACCTGCCCTTTCTCGACACCAAGAGGCGGGCCGACGGGGCGCTCGCGGCAAGCGGGGTGCGCCATGTCATCCTGCGGCCGGCGCTGGTGCTCGGCCGCAATGCGCATGGCGGCTCCGCCTTGTTGAGGGCGCTCGCTGCCTTCCCGTTGGCGATCCCTTTGGCTTACGCCGACAGCCCGGTCACGACGGTCGCGCTCGACGACGTCGCCGGCGCAGTCAGCGCCGCGATCGGCGGCGTCTTGCCCTCCGGCTCGGACCTCTCGCTCGCCGGCGATGAAGGCCTGACGCTGAAGGACCTTGTGCTTTTGCATCGCAACTGGCTCGGCTTGCCCCCGGCTCCTGTGTTTGCCGTTCCGCCGATGGCCGCATGGCCGGTGACGTGGCTGGCCGATCTCGCCGGCCGGCTCGGCTGGCGCTCGCCGCTCCGCTCGACCGCACTTGCGGTGATGGCGGGCGGTGTCGAAGTGCGGCGGCAGCCAGGGTCAGACCAGCGCCTTTCGTCGGCGGCCGAGACGCTCGCCGCCGCCCCTTCGGGCGTGCAGGATCTATGGTTCGCCCGCCTCTATCTGCTGAAGGCGCCGATCATCGTCGCGCTGGCGCTGTTCTGGCTGGTATCCGGCCTCACGCCGTTCCTGGCATTCGAGGCGGCGCGCAGCCATTTCGCAAGTTTCCTGCCTGGCCATGCCGCGGGCGCGATGGTGGCGGTGACGTGTCTTGCCGACATCGCACTGGGCCTTGCGGTGCTCTTCCGGCCCTGGGCGCGGCGCGCCCTGATCGGCATGCTGGTGCTGACGCTCGCCTACCTGCTTGCCGCTACATTCGCGGAGCCCGCGCTCTGGCTCGATCCGCTCGGCCCCCTCGTCAAAGTGGTGCCGTCGATCCTGCTGGCGCTCACGGCCCTTGCCATTCTGGACGAACGCTGATGGCGCTGGAAGACGTGCTACGGCTTGTCCATGTGCTCGGCTCGACGGTGCTGTTCGGAACCGGCATCGGCATCGCCTTCTTCATGGCGATGGCCGTCAGGACCCGCGACCCCCGCATCATTGCCCATGTCGCCGGCATCGTGGTGGTCGCCGATACCATCTTCACGGCGACTGCCGTGATGCTGCAGCCGCTGACCGGGTACGGGTTGGCGCGCGTCGTCGGCTGGCCGCTCAACGAAGGCTGGATCCTGCTGTCACTGGCGCTTTATGTGATCATCGGCCTGTTCTGGCTGCCGGTGGTCTGGATCCAGATCCGCTTGCGCGACATGGCCAAACACGCTGCGGCGGAAGCGACCGCCCTGCCACCAGGCTTCGACCGGCTCTACCGCGTCTGGTTCGCGTTCGGCTTTCCGGCTTTCTTCGCCGTGGTCGCCATCTTCTGGCTGATGCTGACCAAGCCCAGCATCACGCTTCTCGGCCTGAACTAAAGCGCCACTTAGGCGGCGGCCGGCTTGAAGCTCAGCGCCACGCCGTTGATGCAATGGCGCAGACCGGTCGGCGGCGGGCCGTCGTCGAAGACATGGCCGAGATGGCCGCCGCAGCGGCGGCAATGCACCTCGGTGCGGGTCATGCCGAGCGACCGGTCTGCGGTCGTGCCGATGGCCTTGGGAATTTCCTGCCAGAAGCTCGGCCAACCGGTGCCGGAATCGAATTTGGTCTCCGAGGGATAGACCGGCAGGTCGCAGCCGGCGCAGGCGAAGATGCCCTTGCGGTGCTCGTCGAGCAGCGGGCTGGTGCCTGGATATTCGGTGCCTTCCTTGCGCAGCACATTGTAGGCCGCGTCGGACAGGATGGCGCGCCATTCGGCGTCGGTCTTGGTCACTTCGAAGGTCTCGGCGGCGCGGGCATTTGGCGCGCCACCAATGCGCAGCAAGGCAGCCGTGCCGGCTAGGACCGCGGCGGCCGCGGCGCCGCTCAGGAGAAGATCGCGACGGTTCATGGGACAATTCCTCCAATGCCGGTTTGCCAGATTTTCGCGCCGGGCGAAAATCAAAAGCGGTTGACGCCCCCAACGAAAACTCCGCGCCGGCTCCACTTCACGTGGACGGCGCGGAGCAAGCGATCAGTCGCACGGCCTACAGGAGAGGAGCCGCGCAACCGGGGAAGGCCTTTGCCATGTCTTCGCTGGCAGCGGCGTCTTTGTTACATCTTCGGCAGCAGCACCTTGTCGATGACGTGGATGACGCCGTTGGACTGCCGGACGTCGGCGATCGTGACATTGGCGACATTGCCGTTCTCGTCGGTCACGGTGACCTTGCCCTTGTCGGCCTTGAGCGTCAGTTCGCAGCCGCCGGCGGTCTTGACCTTGTGCGCGCCGCCATCGGCCTTGGCCATCTTGGCGACGTCAGCAGCCATCGCCTTGGCGGCGATGACGTGGCAGGTCAGGATCTTGGTGAGCTTGTCCTTGTTCTCGGGCTTGAGCAGCATCTCGACGGTGCCGGTGGGCAGCGCGGCGAAGGCCTCGTTGGTCGGCGCGAAGACGGTGAACGGGCCGGCGCCCTGCAGCGTGTCGACCAGGCCGGCGGCCTTGACGGCGGCGACCAGCGTGGTGTGGTCCTTCGAATTGACGGCATTCTCGATGATGTTCTTCTTGGCATACATCGGCGCGCCGCCGACCATCGGATTGGCGGCATAGGCGGCGGCACCGAGCGTGGAAAGACCAATAGTACCGGCGAGCAAAAGGGTGGCGAATTTACGCATGATTTCTATCTCCTCTGGATATCGTTGCCCGTCTTTGGGAACACCAGGAGATACGGGGCAGACTTGCGCGAGTTTCGCCCGGCTCTCAAAAATTTTTATCTGACCTTGCGCGGGACGAAATTACGCTGATGAGCGCGCATCCAGAAAGAAACTTTTCTCGTTCTAACCTCATGCAGGATAGATTTCGATTATTCTTTCAGGGAGGGCGCTCAATCCTCGAAGAGACTAGATGCCCTTCAGGTCGCCCGCGGCGACAACCGGCCCGGTCGGCTGGCCGGTCGGCGAGCCGCCGATGGGCTCGACGCTGACGGCGAGCACGGCGCCTTGCGCGAGCTTCTGCTCAACAGCAGGGGTGACGGCCATGTGCGTCGTCTGGCCGGCGGGAATGACGCCCATCGAAACCGGCGCGTTCTTGCCCTCGATCATCCACAGCTCGAAGTCCTTGCCGGCGGCACGCTCGCCGGAGACAAGGGAGAGACCGACATCGCGGCGCGCAGCGTCGTAGACGACGAGGTATTTGACGTCGCTGCCATCGGCCGCCAGCGATGCGACAAGCCGCTGCCGCGGCTCGACGACAGGCGGGTTGATGTATGGCAGGGCGATGGCGATCGCGAGCGCCGCGACGGCGGCGGCGGCGAGGCCGCGCCAGAAGGTGAGGCTCGACCAGAGGCCGGCGCGGGACTCTTGGGCGAACAGCCGGCGATCGATCGCCTCCTTGACCCTGATCGGAGGCTCGGTCTCCGGATAGGCGGCGGCCATCGGCGAAAGGTGAACCTCCCAGCGGTCGACAAGGCGCGCGAAAGCGGCGTCCGCCTCGATGCGGCGGGACGCGATCTGGCGTTCGTCCGCGGCCAGGACGCCAAGAACGTATTCGGCGGCGAACAGGTCGTCGCCTCCACGTTCCGGTCCGTTTTCCTCTGCCAGCGTCATCTTTCCAGGCATTCCCTGAGTTTCAACAGGCTGCGCCGCAGCCAGGTCCGCATCGTGTTCAGCGGCACGCCATGGCGCTCCGCCAGCTCGGCATAGCTTTCGCCGTTCAGATAGGCGCCCCGGACGGCCGCCGCCCGGTCCTTCTCCAACTCGTCGAGGCAATGGTAGATGCGCACGGATTCACCGCCCGCCACGGCCATGGCCTCCGGTCCCGGCGCCGGATCGGCCACGTTGAGCGCGGCGTCGATATAGGCGGCCGGCTCGCGCCGCGCCCGAATGCGATCGATCGCATGATTGCGCGCAATAGCCACCAGCCAGGAAATCGGGCTTAGATCGGAGACCGCGAAACGATCCGCCTTCGTCCAGATCTTGACGAAGACCTCCTGCAGCGCTTCTTCCGCATCTCCCCTGTCCTTCAATACACGAAGGCAGACACCGAAAAGTTTCGCGCTGGTCTGCCGGTAGAGCAGATCAAACGCTGCCCGGTCCTTCATTGAAGTCCGGACGATCAGCTGGCTGATGTCCTGCGGCGCCATGGCGGCAAATTAGAGGATTGCCATACATTTGCAACGGCGCAGGCAATACTGTCCCCCTCAAAGCTTGCGATGATCTTTGCTCACGATGGGTTCGCGCGCCGTTGCCAAGCAAATCGGCTGCCGCTAGCCTCCGGGCCGGCGGAGGACAGCGGCGATGTCGGTCGAACGGGTGCTGTGGGAAGAGGATGCGACCGGCCTGGCCGGCCTGGTGCGCAAGGGCGAGCTCTCGCCGCAGGAGCTTGTCGACGCGGCGATCGCGCGCGCCGAGGCGACGCGCCCCGACATCAACGCCATCGCCGAGCCGCTCTATGATGCGGCGCGGGCGCGCGCCAAGAGCGTCGACCGCGCGCTGCCGCTCGCCGGCGTGCCCTTCGCGCTGAAGGATCTCGGCATCGGCCTCAGGGGCGTGCCGATCCATGGCGGCAGCCGCATCCCGGCTTTCACCGCCGACTACAATTCGGTGATGGTCGAGCGCCATCTCGCCGCCGGCCTGATCCCGATCGCCACCACCACCTCGCCCGAGCACGGGCTGAGGCTGATGACGGAATCGGCGGCCTTCGGCATCACCCGCAATCCGTGGAATATGGGCTATACCACAGGCGGCTCGTCCGGGGGCGCCGCGGCACTGGTGGCAGCCGGCGTGGTGCCGGCGGCGCACGCTTCCGACGGCGGCGGCTCGATCCGGGTGCCCTCGGCCTGCAGCGGGCTGGTCGGCTTGAAGACCTCGCGCGGCCGCGTGCCGCTGACGCCGCTCACCAGCGAAAGCTGGTACGGCATGGTTGTCGACCACGCGGTCGCCCGCTCGGTGCGGGATTCGGCGCTGCTGCTCGACCTGACGCATGGGCCGGATCCGCTGTCGCCCTATGGCGCGCCGGCGCCGAAAGGCAGCTTCGCCGCCGCCGCGGCGCGCGATCCCGGCAAGCTCAGGCTCGCCGTCTACCGCAAGTCGCCGCTCGGCCTGCCGATTTCGGCCGAGACGCTGCAAGCGCTGGACACGGCTATCGCGTTGGCGCGCGAGGGCGGTCATACGGTCGACGAGATCGACCTGCCCTATATCGGGCGCGATTTCATGGCCGACTTCTGCAAGACGGTGACCTCGGCGGTGGCCGGCACGATGCGCGCCGAGGCGCTGCGCGTCGGCCGCTCCGTTGCCGGCGACATCGAGCGCGCCACGCGTGTCTTGAGCCGCTTCGGCGATATCATCCCGGCCGGCGAACTCTATGAGATCCTGCAGCGGCTCAATGCCACGTCGCGCCGGCTGATCGCCGAGACAGCCCAGTACGATGCGGTGCTGATGCCGATCATCGCACACCCGCCGCTGGCCTGCGGCGCCATGGACCCGAAGGGCGCCGACGAGTTCATCGAGAACCTGCTGGACAAGCTGCATTTGACCAGGCTGCTCAGGGCCAAGTCGTTCCTCGGGCAGCTGATGGACAAGAGCCTGTGGTTCACCCATTGGCCGGCGATCCAGAATGTCACCGGCCAGCCGTCGATCGCGCTGCCGGTCCATGTCACCGAGGCAGGCCTGCCGCTCGGCATCCAGGCGGCGGGGCGCCCGGGCGACGAGGAGACGCTTTTGTCCTTCGCCGCGCAGATGGAGAAGATTTCGGGCTGGCTGGAGCGGCGGGCGCCGCTCAAGGTGCCGGGCTAGAGAACGGAAGCACGATTTCACGATTGTGACAGCAAAGCCGTTTGCGGCCTGCGGCAATTCCCGCTAAGACGCGCGCCATCCTTGCCACTTGGGAACGCACCGATGACGGATATCGCCGCCACCGCCGAAATGCAGGCCGCGCTGCTTTCGCGCGCGCTGCCCTACATGCAGCGCTACGAGAACAAGACGGTCGTGGTGAAATATGGCGGCCATGCCATGGGCGACAGCGAGCTCGGCAAGGCGTTCGCCCGCGACATCGCATTGCTGAAACAGTCCGGCGTCAATCCGATCGTCGTGCATGGCGGTGGACCGCAGATCGGCGCCATGCTCAACAAGATGGGCATCGAATCCAAGTTCGAGGGGGGCTTGCGCGTCACCGACCAGAAGACGGTCGAGATCGTCGAGATGGTGCTGGCCGGCTCGATCAACAAGGAGATCGTGGCGCTGATCAATGCCGAAGGCGAATGGGCGATCGGGCTGTGCGGCAAGGACGGCAACATGGTGTTCGCCGAAAAGGCGCGCAAGACCATGATCGATCCGGACTCCAACATCGAGCGGGTGCTCGATCTCGGTTTCGTCGGCGAGCCGGTCGAGGTCGACCGCACGCTGCTCGACCTGCTCGCCCGCTCCGAAATGATCCCGGTGCTGGCGCCGGTGGCGCCCGGCCGCGACGGCCACACCTACAACATCAATGCCGACACCTTCGCCGGGGCGATTGCCGGCGCTTGCAGGGCCTCGCGGCTCTTGTTCCTTACCGACGTGCCCGGCGTGCTCGACAGGAACAAGAAGCTGATCGACGAGCTGACGGTCTCAGAGGCCAAGGCGCTGATCAGGGATGGCACCGTGTCGGGCGGCATGATCCCGAAGGTCGAGACCTGCATCGAGGCGATCGAGCGCGGCGTCGAGGGCGTCGTCATCCTCAACGGCAAGACGCCGCATTCGGTGCTGCTGGAGCTGTTCACCGAGCACGGCGCCGGCACCCTGATCGTGCCCTGACGCGGCAAGTTCGCCGTTTCCGAGAAACGGCCAATCGCTATAATCAGCCGGCTAATTTTTTCTGCTCAAGCGATCCCATAGCCGAAGCCGTCGGCCTTGGCGCCGGACGCTGAAAAATCATCGATTCCTCCTCGGCGTCCTGCGGCGCGCCCCAGAATTCGGCGAGGCTCGGTCCGTCCGTCACGCGGCGGTCGCGGACCAGGAACCCCCAGACTTCGCGAAACCAGACGCGGCGGCCCATCTTCGTGTACCACCGCATCGAATGGCGCTGCTCGGGATCGCGATGGAACAGGACGCGCGCCAGCGCCTTCGGCCGCGACTGCACGGCGAGCTCGATCAGCTTGACGCTGAAGAACAGCATCCACGGCTGCAGCCGCGTCATCTTCAGCACCTGGTGCTTGTAGTCCCAAAGCCGGACATCGGTCTGGATCACCCTGCGATCCCGGGCGATGCGGAAGAACGGCGTCCAACGGTGCGGCGTGACATAGAGCGCCTGGATCTGGTCCGGATCGTAGGCGATGAGCTGGCGGAAGCCGCGCCACAGATCGTGAAAGCCCTCGTCCTCGAATCCGGCCACCCACGTCGCCATCGATAAGATGCCGTGCCGCCTGAGCAGCCGGATCGCCTCGCGGTCGGACGCGGTGCTGCCGCCCTTGCGGATCAATGACAACGTCTCCTCGTCGGTGTTCTCCATGCCGAGCAGCCAGCGGATGACACCGGCCTTGCGATAGAGATGCAGGATATCGGCGTCGCGCACGATGTCGTCGGCGCGGGTCGAGCCGACGATCAGCACCGGCACGCTCTCGGCGATCATGGCCTCGAGAAAGGCCCGCCAGGCTCTCTTCGAGGACGTCGGGTTCTCGTCGGCGAGATTGATCAGCTCGACGCCATGCTCACGGTGCAGCCAGGCGATCTCGCGCGCGAATTTCACGGGATCGCGATGGCGCCAGCGGGTCCAGAAGCCGCGCTGGCCGCAGTAGTTGCACAGATGCGGACAGCCGCGTGAGAATTGCATGACCACGGCGCGCTTGCCGCCCCAATAGCTGTAGCGTCTGACATCGATCAGCTCCCAGCCGACACGATAAGCATCGAGATTGACGATCGTGCCTGCGGGGCGCGTGGCGAAAGGACGGTCGAGGTCGTCGCGATAGGCGATGCCGGCCACATCGGCGAGCGGCCGGCGCCGGTCCAACGCCTCGACCAGCGACACGATGGTCGCCTCGCCTTCGCCGCGCACGATGAAATCGAAGGCATCGGTCGCGGCCAGTATGTCGTGCCAATGGTAGGTCGGAAACACACCGCCATAGATCACCAGCGTCCGCGGCGAGCGTACCTTGACCATCCTGGCGATCCGCAACGCGGTCGGATGTGCCGACGTCGAACCGGAATGGCCGATCAGGATGCAGTCGGGATCGCCGCGCAGCGCGTCGTCAACCAGCGTCGGAAGCGGCATTGGCCCGAATTCGGCATCGACGAGCCGCACCTCATGGCCTGCGTCGAGCAGCGGACCGCCGAGCGCCAAAAGGCCGAGCGGCGGCAAATGGTCGTCCGGCACGCGGCTGCCGATGGCGGTGTGCGGCGGGTTGATCAGCACGATTTTCATGGCGGACCCTTTGCGGTGGCGATCCGCTGGTCCTAACCGTCGATCTGGATGGCGAGTTGGCTTGCTTCAGCAGTTTCGGTGCAGCTTTTCCGCAGGAATGGCGCGCCGGCCGCTACCGCCTGAGATGCGCGAGCGGCACGTGGCCTGGTCCCTTGATGTTCTGCAGCACGAGCTGGGTGTGCACGTCGCGCACGCCGGAGAGCCGCATCAGCCGGTGCATGACGAAGGCGTTGAGGTCGTCGACCGAGGGCACCATCACATGCAGCAGGAAATCATGGTCGCCGGTCATCGTCCAGCAGGAGGACACCTCGTCCATGCGCTGCACGGCGGCGATGAAGCTTTCCGGCGAGCCGTCGCTGTGGCTGGTGAGCCGCACCTGGATGAACACCTCGACCATCAGGCCCACGGCGCGGCGGCTGAGGACGGCGGCGAAACCCTTGATGATGCCGGCGCTCTGAAGCGCCTCGAAACGCCGCGCGCACGGCGTGGTCGACAGGCCGATCTCCTGCGCCAGCTCCGATACGGGCTTGCGTCCGTCGCGCTGCAGGATATCGAGCATCTTGATCTCGAAATCGTCAAACTGAGGCATTTTCACTCTCCAACAGCCTTTCGATAGCGTCTTTTACCTCGAATTGCGCAAGCAGGCCATGATCAAAGCGGAATTGCCTCGCGGTCTCGGGCTAAGCTTCGGAAATAATTGACCCAGTCATGATTTCGCGAGGAGAACAGCCATGACGATCAGCGTTGCCGATTACGCCCGCGACTGCGCGGCGCAGGGGCTGCGCGGCGACTATTCGGTCTGCCGTGCCGATTTCACCGTGGCGCAGGGCTACGACTACAGCGCCGACGAGCAGGCGGTGTGGCGCACGCTGTGCGACCGCCAGACCAAGCTGACGCAGAAGCTCGCGCACCGCTCCTATCTCGACGGCGTCGCGGCACTCGGCCTACTCGACCGGATCCCGGATTTCGGCGTGATCAGCGAGAAGCTGCGCAAGCTGACCGGCTGGGAGATCGTCGCCGTGCCGGGCCTCATCCCGGCCGCGCCCTTCTTCGACCATCTCGCCAACCGCCGCTTCCCGGTCACCAACTGGCTGCGGACGAAGGAGGAGCTCGACTACATCGTCGAGCCCGACATGTTCCACGATTTCTTCGGCCATGTGCCGATCCTGACGCAGCCGGTCTTCGCTGACTTCATGCAGATGTATGGCCAGAAGGCGGAGGACTTGATCGCGCTTGGCGGCGACGAGATGATCACCCGCCTCTACTGGTACAGCGCTGAATATGGGCTGATCCGGGAACCCGGCCAGCCGGTGAAGGCTTTCGGCGCCGGACTGATGTCGTCGTTCACCGAATTGCAGTTCGCCATCGAGGGCAAGGACGCCCACCACGTGCCGTTCGACCTCGAGACGGTGATGCGCACCGGCTACGAGATCGACAAGTTCCAGCGCGCCTATTTCGTGCTGCCGTCCTTCGACGTGTTGCGCGATGCCTTCGGTAGCGCCGATCTCGCCGGCATCGTCGCCCGCCATAAGGGCAAGCCGGCGCTCGACCCGGCGACGGTCTAGTGCATGTCGCCCAAAGCGCGCAGCGGTTTGGGCGACATGCATCAAGATAAGTGCTTGTAGCGCGGCGCCTGAATCCGTTTCAGCGCGTCGCGCTTTGAAGTCGGCGTCGCCCAGCCGACCTAGGGAGCGGTTCAGTCGCCAATGAGGCGGTTGGACCGCTCCGAGTATTTGCGGCCACTTGTCATCAGCAAGCTGCCACTTGGGTCAGCAAGCTGCCGGGATCAGCCGGCATCCGCCGCCTCGGCCTTCAGCCGGGCAAGCTGCTCGCGCTGCAGGTCGAGCGCGGCGGTGATAAAGCGCTGGACGGCGGCCAGTTCGGCGTCGCTGAAGCTTGCGATCAGCCTTTCCCCGTCCCGCGCGATCGCGCCATAATAGCGCGCCGACAGCTCGCGGGTCAGATCGGTCGCCTCGATCACCACCTTGCGCCTGTCTTCCAAGCTGCGTGTGCGCGTCAGCAAGCCGCGCGCCTCGAGCCGGTCGATCAGAGCGGTGACGGCGGCCGGCGTCAGCCCGGTCGCCACCGCCACCGCGCCCGCCGATTGCGGGCCGCCATAAAGCAGGCCGAGGCATTGGCGCTCCGCCGCATTCAGCCCGAGCCTCGCTCCAACCGCTTCGTCATAGGCCTGGGTCGCATCCTGCCAGCGCATGATGGCCTGGCTGATGGTGGCCGTCATATCGGTTCGATTCGTGCTTGACGATTTTATTTCGATCATCTAACTATCAAATTGTCTAACATTAAGACGTACAGTAGCAATATGCGACCACAGCTTGCGCAAGGCAAGGCCCGGTCGCCGACAAGGAGCAGAAAATGAGCATGATTCAGCAGCGGACTCCCCTCTCGCACGAAGAGGAGTTCAAATACGCCAAGCTGGCGATGGAATGGTACGGCTGGGGTTCGCCGATCGGCCTCGGCATTCTGCTGGTCGCGTTGGCGGCAGCAGCGGTGCTGGTGCGCATCGCCGTCTACGGGCTTTAAGCCCGGCGGCGGAACAATTCCCCCAAAGGCGCGCCAGGGCGGCGCCGGCGGCCTGTCGGGTTGCCGGCGCCGCCTGCTTCTTCCGAATGATTGATTTCCTCCCGGACGGAAAACCGCGACGCACTTTTCCTGGAATTGCCTAGACGGCGATGATCTTGCTCAGATGATCGCCAAGCCGGCAGGCCAACGCGGTGATGGTCGTGGTGGGATTGCATTCGCCCGAGGTGCAGAACACCGAGGAGCCGCCGACATAGAGATTGTCCATGCCGTGCACCTTCGAATTGGCATCGACCACGCTCTTGGTCACATCGGTGCCCATGCGCGTGCCGCCCATATGGTGGTGGCCGGCCGTCTCCTCATTCGTCGGATAGTCCCCGCCATTGAGGATCCAGTCGGCGATGCGCACCCGGCCAAGGTTCTTCTCGGCCAGCGTCTTGCCGAACAGCCTGAGGCCTTCGAGAATTGTGCGGCGTTCCAGCGGGGACTTCTTCCAGTGCAGTTCGATGCGCGGCACGCCGGCGTGGTCGACATCGGTCTTCGACAGCGCGATCCGGTTCGAGGCCAGCGGCGCCTGTTCCCACGCGACATAGAGCTGGGCGGCGCAACGCAGGCGCTGGCTGAGCTTGGCGGACATCCATTCGGCCATGTCGGGTGCCGTGCAGGCGAGGTCGGCGATCAATCGCTTGACACTGGGATAGGGCGACTCGATGAGCCTGATGCCGAAATTCAGGATCTGCAGCCGCTCCATGGCGGTGAGCGTCGGCGAGAAGAAGGCCTCGTTGACGGCATCGACCTCGAACTCGCCATAGTCCGCCAGGATGGCGTTGCCGCCCTCGAAGGTCGGATGCTCCATCCAGTAGCGGCCGAGGGCTTCCGCGTTCGGCACCACGCCGCCATTCGAGCGCTGGTTCGACCACAGGAGCAGCCGCGAATTCTCCAGCCCGCCGGTGCACACGATGAAGTAGTCGGCGCTGAAGACGCCGGCGTCCTGGCCGTTCGACCACAGCCGGGCGCCGCTCACCCGCCTGCCGTCGCCTGCAAGTTCGGTGGCATAGGTGTTGAGCACCACGGCGATGTTCTTGCTCTTGTCCAGCTCGTCAGCGAACTTCTCGCCGAAGCGCACTGCACCGCTCTTGATCAGCTGCACCCAACGGATGTCGTCCGAGATTGGCACATCCGGTCGGAAGTCGGGCAGCTCGAGGATGTCGTGGACTTCCGCCAGATAGGGCTCGATGTCGGCGCGGCTGATCGGCCAGCCGGTGTCCGGCGCCCAGGCCTTGGGCTCGAAATCCTGGCTGTCGAGCACCCGGCACCAGCCGGCCCAGTGATTGGAGGAGCCGCCCATGAAGCGCAGCCGCGTGATGTCGAGATCGAAATAGGGATCGCCCACAGTGGTGCCGCGGTAGAAATCCTGCGATTCGTCGCTGAATTCGCGCGATCCGGCCTCCAGCACGACCACAGGAATGCCTGCAGCGCCGAGCTTTCTGGCGATCGTGGTGCCCGCCGGGCCGGAGCCGAGGATGCAGGCCTTGGCGGCGAAATTCGCCGCACGGAAGGCTTCGTAGCTGTCGAAGATCACGCGAGATCGCTCCGCTTCAGGATCCAGCCATTGACCTCGACGATCTCGTCCGGATCGACGACGGGCTGGTTGCGGAACAATGACAGGGCCGGCAGCGCGATCAGCGCCTGCACGATTGCGCGGCGCGACATTCTCTTGACGAAGAAGCTCATGATACGTCTTTCGATGGGGACCTCGATCCACGCATGACGTTCCCCGAACGGCACACGCCGGCCAGGACAGGCCAGTTTCGTGCCAACCCTAGCCGATACCTTGCCACAACCGGGTAAACGTCGTGGTTGCATGCGAACATGGTTAGGAATTCCTCGCAGGCGCGTGCCGGTGCGAGCGTGCGCTCCGATTGATCTCAGGCGGCTTCCGAGACATCGCGATCGAGGATCGACAGGTTGCGGCCGCGATGCTTCGCCTCGTAGAGCCGCTGGTCGGCGGCGCGCATAAGCTCGGAGACGTTGACGCCTTCGCCACATATGGTGCCGCCGATGGAGACGGTGAGCGGCACGGTGCGCTCGTCGACCGGACGGAAGCGGATCAGCTCGACCTCGCGGCGAATACGCTCGGCGACGCGCTTGGCCTCCTGCGCGGTGGCGCCGACCAGGAAGGCGGCGAATTCCTCGCCACCGATCCGGCCGAGCACGTCGCCACTGCGCACGCCGCGCTCGATGGCGCTGGCGATCAGCAGCAGCGCTTCGTCGCCGGTCAGATGGCCGTAGCTGTCATTGATCATCTTGAAGTGATCGGCGTCGATGATGAGCAGCGCGCCGCGATCGGATTTGCGCCGGGAGCCGTCGAGTGCGGCAAAGAAGCTTTCGCGGTTGAGCATGCCGGTCATGTCGTCGCGGCTC
The DNA here is from genome assembly GCF_003952505.1 of Mesorhizobium sp. M4B.F.Ca.ET.058.02.1.1. Lineage (NCBI taxonomy): Bacteria > Pseudomonadati > Pseudomonadota > Alphaproteobacteria > Hyphomicrobiales > Phyllobacteriaceae > Mesorhizobium > Mesorhizobium sp. M4B.F.Ca.ET.058.02.1.1. The sequence goes on from NZ_CP034450.1 coordinate 3,978,101, forward strand.
GCCTTTTCCGACAGGCGCCGGTGCGCGGCGGCAAGCTGGGCATGCGCGCGGGCGAGATCGCGATGCGCGCTCTTCAATCTGTCGCCCTGCCAGAAGGTTGTTGCGCTGGCGATCCAGGCAAGCACCAGCGGGAAGACCGTCGACGTCAGCCATATGGCGCGGTTGACCGAGAGACCCAATGCGGGGACGATTATAAGCGTCAACAGAAGCGAGACGGCTACCGAAGCGCAAGCAACGGCGGCGGACTTCAGAAATAGGCGATTCATCGCTGACTCCCCACAGAACCGCCTCTGTGCCAGCAAGCGCTGAAGGTGACCTTTCGGCGATGGCTAAAATTTGAAACGACGCGCCATTTCATCGAAAGCGACGCGCATAAGTTGTGGATAAATCCCAGCCAGAGATTTTGTTTCGTGCCATAAGGAGCGCATGACGACGCAGCCAGACCCCGCCCGCTTCGCCCACGTCACCGACTGGGTGTTCGATCTCGACAACACGCTCTATCCGCACCATTCGAACCTGTTCGCGCAGATCGACGTGAAGATGACTGCCTATGTGGGCGAGCTCCTGACGTTGCCGCGCGACGAGGCGCGCAAGCTGCAGAAGGAACTCTACCAGCAGTATGGAACGACGCTGAACGGCCTGATGACGCGTCACGGCATCGACCCGGACGACTTCCTCGAAAAGGTGCACGACATCGACTATTCCTGGCTGGTGCCGGATCCAGTGCTCGGGGCCGCGATCCGCCAGCTTCCCGGCCGCAAGTTCATCTTCACCAATGGCGACCGCAGGCATGCCGAGCGCACCGCGCGACAGCTCGGCATCCTCGACCACTTCGACGACATTTTCGATATCGTTGCGGCGGGGCTCAACCCCAAGCCGGCGCGCCAGACCTATGAACGGTTCGCCGAGCTGCATTCCGTCACCGGTCACAATGCGGTGATGTTCGAGGATCTGGCCCGCAATCTCTCGGTGCCGAAATCGCTGGGCATGACCACGGTACTGGTGGTGCCACGCAATTTCGAGCCGACCTTTTCGGAGATCTGGGAACGCGACCCGGCCAATGAGGACGATGTCGATTTCGTCACCGACGACCTTGCCGGCTTCCTGACGGCAATCGTCGAAGTCAGGACCTGACGCCGTCATCCGATCGACGGTGCATGCCGCCCGAGCGCGTGCGCGGCTGGCTCCGGTCAGTCGAAGTCCGGGATTGTGCCGGGCGGCAGCCCCAACCGCCCATTCAGATCCCTCAGGAAGCGGCACCAGGCAGGTGGGTCTCCCTCATCCTTCCCATTGCCATTGCCGTCGGATGAAAATCCGTTGCCGAAGCCATTGCCGCAATTGGCGTTGCCGTTGAAGCTGCCGCCATTGCCGTTGCCATTGAAGCTGCCGGCGTTGCCATTGCCGTTGAAATTGCCGGCGTTCCCGTTGCCGTTGAAGCTGCCGGAATTGCCGTTGCCGTTGAAGCTGCCGCCTTTGCCGTTACCGCTCGAGGTATCGCTGTTGGCCAGGCCATCGGCAAATCCGATATGGCCGCGGCCAAAGGGAAAGTCGGCGATCCTGTCCGCTATCGAGGCGACAGCGACGACGTTGGCGACGCACAGCATGCCGAGCGCGAGGCCGCTTCCCGTTAACAGCCTCGCCCCGACCCGACGGTTGCCGTGCCGGACGCAAACTGATGGTCGCGCCGCGGCCATCAGCGGTTTCCCCGGCCATTGAAATTGCCGTTGAAGGCCCCAACGTTGCCGTTGCCGTTGAAGGAGCCGCCGTTGAAGTTGCCGTTGAAGGCGCCGACGTTGCCGGTGCCGTCATACTCGCCGGTGTTGCCGTTGCCGTTGAAGGCGCCGACATTGTGATTTCCGCTGGTCGACGATGTGTTGGCGTTGCCGTTGAAGGCGCCGACGTTGCCGGTGCCGCTATTGAAGGCGCCGACGTTGCCGGTGCCGCTGTTCTTGTAACCGACATTGCCGCCCGCGAACCCGAGCGGATTCATGCCGCGGACATCTGAACCGATGGACTGGCCGTAGTGGCCGATGCTTTGCTGGACGCGTGACATGCTGAAGGCCTGGGCGCCTGTCGTGCGGTTGTCGGCGGCCTTCGCGGCGGTCGCGCTTAGCAGGCCAAGGCATAGTGCCGATACGACGCTCGGTTTCATGTGCGAACTCCTTCCGTACCCCACTGCCTCAAAAGGACTGGGATCGCCGGCGATCTGTCGCGACAGCCTCGCGCGGGGGACGGGCGCGTGGCCCGGCGATCCCAGAAGCTTCAGCGCCTTTCGACGCTACTGGTTGGCGTTGCCGTTACCGTTGCCGTTGCCCATGCCCCAGTTGCCGTTGCCGTTGACATTGCCATTGCCGATGCCCCAGTTCCCGTTGCCATTCAGGTTGCCGTTGCCGAGGCCGAAATTGCCGTTGCCGTTGCCGTTGCCGTTGGCGGCGCCGGCATTGAGGTTGCCGTTGTAGTTGCCGTTGAAGGCGCCCGCATTGGCATTGCCGTTGCCATTGCCGTTGCCGAAGCCGAAATTGCCATTGCCGTTGAAGTTGCCGTTGAAGGCGCCGGTATTGGCGTTGCCGTTGCCGTTGCCGTTGCCGACGCCAACGTTGCCGTTGCCATTGCCGTTGCCGCTACCGATCGACAATGCGGACGCCGAACCTGTCAGAGCCGACAGGACCGCCGCGGCCAGAATGATCTTCCTCATGACGTTCTCCTTGGTTTGCGTTGAACTTCCCGACCGCAACAAAGATGGCCGAGACGACGCAAGAAGAATGCGCGCAGAAAAGGCGCCTCGACATTCGGGCTGATCGGCATGTTCTGTCAGTTTTTCAGCCGATGTCCTTGTCGGGAAAAGCCGGTGGAATCGGGAAAAAACTGACAGGCATAAGGGCGTATGCCGGCGTATATTGCGCTGAGAGGCAGAAATTCGGGGCCTCTTCTCACAGCCCGGTGAACAGCAAGTCCTCTAGACACCGGCAAGAGAACAGAAGGGGCGATGCGGACTGGTATCGACACACGCGAGAACGACACTTCGAAGCCGCGGCGCCAGGGATTGGCGCGGCGCTTGATTGCCGTGCAGGAAGAACAGTGCCGGCGCCTGTCGCGCGAGCTTCACGACGATCTCGGCCAGCTGCTGGCCAGTGTCGCGCTCGAACTGCACGGCATCCGCGCAGGATCCCTGGAACAGGGCGAGCGTCTCACGCGGGCTGTCATGCTGGTCGATCAACTGAGCGCCAGGGTTCACGCCGCCGCCTGGAGCCTGCGGCCCGCCGACCTGGATCACCTGGGGCTTCGCGCCTCCGTCGAGGATCTCGCCGCCATGCTATGTGCCCAACTCGAAATCCCTTGCGACATGGACCTCGAAGCACTTTCGTGCCCACTCGCCCCCGAAGTGTCCCTGACCCTATACCGTATCGCGCAAGAGGCGCTTACCAACATCGGCAAGCACGCTCAGCCGCGCCGCGCGAGTGTGACGGCACATATTGGCGACCGCCGGCTGCGCCTTACGATCGAAGACGATGGCTGCGGGTTCGATGCCGATGCCACGCCCGGCTCCCGCGCCCTGGGGCTTGCGGGAATGAGAGAGCGCCTCGCGCTGGTCGGAGGCGAGCTGTCGATTGAAACCGCCAGGGGCAAGGGGACCACCCTCTATGCCGATGTGCCCTTGACGGACTGAGGGCTTCCCTGGACCGCGAGGCGCGCACGATTGTCTACGGCAATGTGATCCGCACCAGACATTTGTCCGCATGCGATTCTGAACGAAAAACCTCGGCAGCAGCTCGAGGTTCGCGATGGGCTACGTGAAGCGCGCCACATCCGAGACCTTTAGCTGCGGCTTACAATCGGCGCGAGGGTTCGACGAGATGTACGACCCACTGCTCCCGCTCAGGGTCTGCAGGGATAGACGCGCTCCTCCCGTCAGCCGGGACGAGCCGTCATTCGAACCATCAAGGGCAAGGGACCTCTCCACGTGATGTACCTTTGGCGGACTGATGGAGGTTAAAGGTGTCGCGTAGGCGGATATTTGTGGTCGATGACCACCCTATCGTCCTGTCGGGTATCGGGGCGATGATCGATGGTCAGAAGGATATGACGATCGTCGGACTGGCAGCGAACGCGGCCGAGGCCCTCGAAACCATCGGCAAGGCTGAGCCCGACGTTGCGGTCATCGATATCTCGCTCCCCGGCATCAATGGGGTCATGCTTATCGAGCGCCTCCTCGAACGGTTCCCCGACCTCAAGTGCATCGCACTGACGGCGCACGAAGATCCCGGCTGCCTGCGCCAAGTGCTCGCCGCCGGCGGCCGGGGGTTCGTGGTCAAACGGTCGACGACCACCGACCTGCTGCAAGCCATCAGATGCGTGCTGGCCGGCGACAATTACGTCGACCCGGCGCTGGCCGCGCGAATGCTCAGCCCGCGCAACTGCGCGCAGGGCGATGCGGGAAATCTGAGCGAGCGGGAACGGTCCGTGATCCAGCTGGTTGCACTCGGCTACAGCAACAAGGAGATATCCTCGCGGCTCAATCTAAGCATAAAGACCATCGAGACCTACAGAACCAGGGCAACCGACAAGCTCGAACTCCACTCCCGGGCGGCGATAGTGCGCTTCGCGCACTCGGTCGGATGGCTGGCCGAACTGCAATAGCAAAAGCGCCACGCACAGCGAGAAAACGGGCAGCGGGGATCGCCCCTCTAGTACTGACATTCGCTTGCAAGCCGACGAACGCGCTGCTCGGGCCTTTTGCTTGTCGCAGATTGCTGCCGGAAGACCGTGGGCGCTTTTTGCGGAATCCGCCTACAATTTGTAGAAGCGGCTGATGATGTCCCAGGCCTCGTCGGCGGTGTCGACGAAATCGATGATGTCCTGGTCGCCGGGCGTGATGGTGCCTTGCTCGGCGAGGAAATCGAGATCGATCGCACGCTGCCAGAAGGCCTTGCCGAACAGGATCACCGGTACGCGCTCCATGCGGCCGGTCTGGATCAACGTCAGCGTCTCGAAGAATTCGTCCATCGTGCCGAAGCCGCCCGGGAACACCGCGACGGCCTTGGCGCGCATGACGAAATGCATCTTGCGGATGGCGAAATAGTGAAAGTTGAAGCAAAGTTCCGGCGTCACGTAGGCGTTTGGCGCCTGCTCGTGCGGCAGCACGATGTTGAGGCCGATGGAAGGCGCGCCGACGTCGTCGGCGCCGCGATTTCCCGCTTCCATGACACCAGGCCCGCCACCGGTGACGACGACGAACTCACGATAGTAGGAACTGGCCGAATGCTGCGAGCAGAGACGGGCGAATTTGCGCGCCTCCTCGTAGTAGCGGCTGTTCAGCTCGAGGTTCTGCTTCTGCGTCTCGTTCTTCGCCGCCCAGGCCTCGCCGCCGGGCTCCGGAATACGGGCGCCGCCGAACAGGATCACCGTCGACTGGATGCCGCGCTCGGCGAGGATCATCTCCGGCTTCAGCAGCTCGAGCTGCAGCCTGACCGCGCGCAATTCGCGGCGCGTCATGAAGTCAGGATCGTTCCAGGCCAGCCTGTAGGTGTCGGCGCGTGTCTGCGGCGTGTCCGGCACGCTCTTTGCCCGCTCCAGATCCTCATCCGAATGCGGCAGCGGCGTCCATCCCGCCTTTTCCATGGGAGTCATCAAATCCACCCGTCCATTTTCTCCACTTGCGCCGTCCCGTGACGCAGTCGCGATTGACCCCTATCCGACCTTCACATAAGCAGGTTCCGCAAAAGTGTCCCGCGGTTTTGCGACAAGAACCTGCGATAGGCAAAGACTGAGGCAGGCAATTTCGCGAAGCGAACGAAGCCTGCTTGGGTCGGCGCGACTTTGAAACAGGTTAAGGCGCTGTCCCTTAACAGCTTGGTAACGGAGCGAATTGATGTCAAAGCCCGATCTGGCGAGCCTCGAAAAGACCATCGAGAAGGCTTTTGACGAGCGCGACGCGATTTCGACCGCGACCCGCGGCGAGACGCGCGATGCCATCGAGGCGGCGCTCGACCTGCTCGACCGCGGCGCTGCCCGCGTCGCCGAGCGCCAGGCCGACGGCAAGTGGCATGTCAACCAGTGGCTGAAGAAGGCGGTGCTGCTTTCCTTCCGGCTGAACCCGATGGAGATCATCAAGGGCGGTCCGGGCCAGGCGGTGTGGTGGGACAAGGTGCCGTCGAAGTTCGACGGCTGGAGCGCGGTCGATTTCGAGAAGGCCGGCTTCCGCGCCGTGCCGTCGTCGATCGTGCGCCGCTCGGCCTACGTCGCGCCGGGCGCCGTGCTGATGCCGTCCTTCGTCAATGTCGGCGCCTATGTCGATTCGGGCACCATGGTCGACACCTGGGTCGGGGTCGGCTCCTGCGCCCAGATCGGCAAGAACGTGCATCTGTCGGGCGGCGTCGGCATCGGCGGCGTGCTGGAGCCGATGCAGGCCGGTCCGACCATCATCGAGGACAATTGCTTCATCGGCGCGCGCTCGGAAGTGGTCGAGGGCTGTATCGTGCGCGAGGGCTCGGTGCTCGGCATGGGCGTGTTCATCGGCCAGTCGACCAAGATCGTCGACCGCGCCACCGGCGAGGTCTTCTATGGCGAAGTGCCGGCCAATTCGGTTGTCGTCGCCGGCTCGATGCCGGGTAAGCCGCTGCCCAACGGCGAACCCGGCCCAAGCCTCTACTGCGCAGTCATCGTCAAGCGGGTCGACGCCAAGACCCGCTCCAAGACCTCGATCAACGAACTGCTTCGCGATTGATCTTTTCGGGAAACGGACGCACCCTCCGCCGGCGCGACAATCCGTCGCGCTGGTTCAACACGGAGGGGCGTCATGGACTGGAAGTATCTTCTGACAAGCTTCGAGGGTCGCATCAACCGCGCCAAGTTCTGGGCTGGCATCGGTGTATTCATTGTCATCGCCATCATTGCCTTCATTCTCGACGCGATCCTCGGCACGCGTTTCACTACGGCCAGCGGCGGCCAGATCGGCATCATCGGCGTCCTCGTCTCGCTGGCGTCGATCTATTTCGCGATTGCCCTCTATGCCAAACGCTGGCACGACCGTAACAAGTCGGGCTGGTGGACGCTGATCGGCCTTATACCTATCATCGGCGGCATCTGGTTGCTGGTCGAACTCGGCATCCTTGAAGGCACCAGGGGCGCCAATCAGTATGGACCGGATCCGCTTGCCTGAAAAATCCGACCTTACCTGGCTTTTCTTCAAAACCTCGGGCCGCGTCAGCCGCGCGGCCTATTTTCTCGGCGGATTGCTGGTCGCCATCGTCCAGGCATTTCCTCTGTATCGCTTCACGCTGGTGCCAGAAGGCTCGCCCGAGAGCAACATGTGGTCGTTCATCTTCTTCATCGCCTTCATCGGCTCGCTATGGTCGAACATCGTTCTGGCGGTGAAGCGGCTGCACGATCTCGACAAGCCCGGGATCGCGGCGCTGGTGCTGTTCGTGCCGGTCGTCTCGATCGTCGCCTTCCTCGTGCTTTGCCTGTTTCCGGGGCAGCCCGGCCCCAACCGCTATGGCAGGCGCACCAACGCGCCAGCCGATTCCTGAGCGACGATCCTCGCCATGCGCTACCGCACGCTTGATCCGAAGCTGATCATCGAGACCGCCGAGCGGCTGGAGGAGCGCGTCGCCGAGCGGTTTCCCGATGCCGGCCTGCGCGGCGTCGCCGCCGAGCTGGTGTCGCTGTCGCGCGACCTGGCAAAGGGCGCCAAGGCGCTGGAAGCGCCGCTCTGGTGGCTGCGCGGCCTCATCGCCGCCGCCGTCATTGCCGGTGCGCTGGTGTTCGTCTTCGTCGGCACCATCCTGCCGCTCGACCGGCTTTCGCGGACCAGCGACGCCCTGCAGTCGGTGCAAGGCATCGAAGCCTCGCTCAACATGATCATCCTCGCCGTGATCGGCTTCTTGGCGCTGATCAGAACCGAGGAGCGCATCAAGCGCAAGCAGGTGTTTCGCCAGCTGCACGGCCTGCGTTCGCTGATCCATGTCATCGACATGCACCAGCTGACCAAGGACCCGGCGACGCTGTCGGCGAATTTCAAGCCGACCTCGCATTCGCCGGCCCGCATCACCAATGCCGCCGACCTCGCCCGCTACCTCGACTATTGCTCGGAGATGCTGTCGATCACCGGCAAGATCGCGGCGCTGTTCGCCCAGTCCGTCAATGACGCCGTGGTCATCGACGGCGTCAACGACGTCGAGAACCTGGCGTCCAACCTGTCGCGCAAGATCTGGCAGAAAATCACCCTGATCGACGATCAGGTGTGACCGCTTCCGGAGGCAGCCGGGGCGAGCCGCGCTTTTGCTGCTCGGCCTCGCGCACCAGGGCCGCGACCCGTGCCGTCAAGGGTGTCGGAACGCCCGCCTTTTCGGCGAGAGCGAGCACCGCGCCTTGCAATTCGCCGATCTCCGTCGGCCGTCCACGCTGCAGATCGTCCCACATGGACGAGCGCGCCTCGGGGTCGATGGCCAGCATGCGCCGCGCCAGCCGCCGGAACAGCCAGTCGGGCAGTTTGAGCGCCCAGGGCAGCAGCGCCGGGCGCAGGCCGGCAATGCGCGCCGGCCGAATTCGGCAAGCCTTCAACGTCGCCAGCGCCTCATCGATCTGGACGGCCAGGATCAGCCGCCAGCGGCGGTCGGCCAACTCGGTTGCCAACGGCAGTCCGGACAGCGCCACCAAAGCGTTGTTGAGGTTCATCAGCAGCTTGCCCCACAGCACCGCCGTCATGTCGGCATGCGTTTCGACCGCGAGCCCCTCGACATCGAGAAGGTCGGCAAGGCCCGCCACGCCGTCCTCGAGCATCACCTTGCCCTCGCTGGCGCGATGCACGTGAAACGGCGCCTCATCCGGGGACTGCACGACATTGAACGGCACCATGCCGGCAAGCACCCGTCGCCCGGCAAGCCTTGCCCGCAGTTTCTCGGCATTGTCGACGCCGTTCTGCAGGCTGACCACCACCGCTTCCGGGCTGGCATGCGCCGCAACGAGCGCCGCCATCTCCTCGGTGGCGCCGCTCTTGACCGTCACCAGGACGATGTCTGCGCCGCCCAGGGCCTCAGCCGGATCGGCGGTGACGGAAAGCGCCGCGGGCGCGATGCGGCGGTCGCGGCAATCGAGGTCGCTGACCCGCAAGCCATCCTTGCGCAACGCCGCCTCGACGCGCGGGCGCGCCAGCAAAGCCACCTTGCGTCCGGCAAGCGCAAGGCAGCCGCCGACATAGCAGCCGATACTGCCGGCGCCGGCAATGGCGATGGTCTTTTCTTCCCTGGCCATGCGATAGTCTCACCTTGGTCTGCGACTATACGACGTGAAAACCATAATGTCGGCGCCATGGCCGGCCATGACGTCTGGTCGTGACAGGCCTTTCGCTTTCGATTATCGCTTTGTCCATGAAATTGCCCACCGACCCCGCCGCAAATCTTGCCGCCCTGATCCGCTGCCCCTCGGTGACGCCCGCCGAAGGCGGCGCGCTCGCCGCGCTTGAGACAATGCTGAAGCCGCTCGGCTTCGCCGTCGAGCGTCCGGTGTTCTCGGAAGACGGCACGCCGGACATCGAGAACCTTTATGCAAGGCGCTCCGGCAACGGACCGCATCTGATGTTCGCCGGCCATACCGACGTCGTGCCGGTTGGCGACGCGGCGGCCTGGACGCACCCGCCCTTCGCCGCCGAGGTCGCCAATGGCGAAATGTATGGCCGCGGCGCCGTCGACATGAAGGGCGGCATCGCCTGCTTCATCGCCGCGGTGGCGCGCCATGTCGAGAAGGCGGGCGGGCCGAAGGGCTCGGTCTCGCTGCTGATCACCGGCGACGAAGAGGGGCCGGCGATCAACGGCACGGTGAAGCTGCTCGAATGGGCGGCGGGCAAAGGCGAGAAATGGGATGCCGCGATCGTCGGCGAGCCGACCAATCCGGACACGCTCGGCGACATGATCAAGATCGGCCGGCGCGGCTCAATCTCCGGCAGCGTGACCGTCAACGGGCGCCAGGGCCACGCCGCCTATCCGCAGCTTGCAGACAATCCGGTGCGCGGGCTGGTCAGCCTGGTCGACGCCTTGCTCCATCCGGTGTTCGACAAGGGGACGAAGGATTTCCAGCCGACCAATCTGGAGGTCACCTCGATCGACGTCGGCAATCCGGCCACCAACGTCATCCCGGCCAAGGCGACGGCCACCTTCAACATCCGCTTCAACGACACGTGGACGGCCGAGACCATCCAGGCCGAGATCCACAACCGCCTCGACCAGGCGGCCGGGCGCAAGAAGTACCGGCCAGGCAAGAAGGCCCCGGTCGACTACGAGCTCGTCTGGCGCAACCGGCCGAGCCACGTCTTCCTGACCCGCGACGAGCGGCTGATCGACACGCTGAGCAGTTCGGTCAAGGCGACGGTCGGCAGGAAGCCGGCGCTCTCCACCTCCGGCGGCACGTCGGACGCACGCTTCATCAAGGACTATTGCCCGGTGGTCGAGTTCGGACTGGTCGGCCAGACCATGCATATGGTCGACGAACGCGTCGCGCTTGCCGACCTCGAGACGCTGACCGGGATCTATCAGCGCTTCATCGAAGACTGGTTCGGGCAGGACCGTGCTGTCGGCTGACGAAACCTACGCGTCGCTGGCCGGCGCCTGGCGGCTGATGCTCGGCAAGGTCGACGGGCTGCGCCTGCTCGACCTGTCGGCGGACGGCTTCTGGAATTCCTTCTTCGCCATCGTCGTGGCGGCGCCGGCGCTGATCGTCGGCTGGGTCGGCATCGCCAACGAGATCGGCGATCCGAACGCCTTCGCCGGACGCTTCAGCATGCTGCTCAGGCTGGCGACGGTCGACATTGGCTCCTGGGTGCTGCCGCTGGTCGGCCTGGCGCTGGTCGCGCCGCGCGTCGGCATCGGCGGCCGGTTCGTCCACTATGTCGTCGCCAGCAACTGGGCGTCGGCGATCATCGCCTGGCTGATGCTGCCGTCGGCGCTGATCCGGCTTTTCCTGCCCTCGACCAACGAGGTCCCGGGGTTGGTGTCGCTGCTCCTGTTCGCAGTCTCGATGATACTGACCTGGCGCATGACCAATGCCGTGATCGGCAGGGGGGCCGCCGTCGGCACCGCGGTCTTCGCCGGCATGTTCGTGGCCTCGCTGGTCGTGCTGTTCGGGCTGCAGGCGCTGCTCGGCATCACCATACCCACCAGGGTAGAGGGCTAGGATCCTTCCGGATAGTCGACGCCAATGAGGAACAGGCCGTCGGGCGGCGCCACCTGGCCGCAGGCGGCGCGGTCTTGCGCGTCGAGCGCCGCCTTGAGATCGGCAGCGGTCCATGAGCCGTCGCCGACGCGCCTCAGTGAGCCAACCATCGAGCGCACCTGGTTGTGCAGGAAGGAGCGCGCGGAGGTTCGCACCTCGATCAGGTCGCCGGAGCGGCTGACATCCAGCCGGTCGAGCGTGCGAACCGGGCTTTCGGCCTGGCACTGTGTCGAGCGGAAGGTGGTGAAGTCATGGCGGCCGAGCAGAACTTTCGCCGCGTCGTGCATGGCCTCGGCGTCGAGCCGTTTCGGCACCCACCAGACCTTGCCCTTTTCCAGCGCCGCCGGCGCACGGCGGTTGAGGATGCGGTAGAGGTAGTGCCGGCCGGTGGCGGAGAAGCGGGCGTCGAAATCGTCGGCAACGATACCCGCCTCCAAGACGGCGATGCGCGCGCCAGCCGCCTGCAGATGGGCGTTGACGGCGTCGCGCACCTTGTCGCCCGACCAGGCCCTGGCGAGGTCAACATGCGCCACCTGGGCGGTGGCATGCACGCCGGCATCAGTGCGGCCTGCGGCGCGCAGCCTGACCTGCTCGCCGCAGAATTTCTCGATCGCCAGTTCGATCGCCTGCTGCACCGAAGGCTGATCCGCCTGGTGCTGCCAGCCGGCGAATTGGCTGCCGTCATATTCGATATCGAGGCGAAAACGCGGCATGGAGGCCTTTGCTTGCCGCCTAGGCGGCAAGCGCGGTGAAGGCCGAAGCGTAGACCAGCTTGCCGCCCTCGGGTGCAGCGCCCCAGGCCAGTGCCTGCAGCGCCTCGCCCTGATACTCGCTCTCGAATTTTTCGGCGCGCGCATGGCTGTAGCCGAAGCGACCGTAGTAGGCAGGGTCGCCGAGCACCACGGCAAGCCGCTCGTCGGCTTCCTTGAGGCGGACATGCGCCTCGCGGATCAGGGCGCCGCCGATACCGGTGCCATGGAAGGACGGCTCGACCGCCAGCGGCGCCAGCGCCACCGCGGCAAACTGCCTGCCGCCGTTCTGCACAAAAAGCCTGGAGAACAGGATATGGCCGACCACCTGGCCGTCCTCTTCCGCCACCAGTTCGACGACGGCATCGCCGCCGGTGACCAGCGCGTCGACCAGGCCGGCCTCCGCCTGCTGGCCGAAGGCATGCTCTTCGACGAGGCGGATCGCCTCGCGATCCCGCGGCGTCGCCGCGCGTATCGACATCATGCTCATGAGAGTTTCGTTCCTTTTCCGATCTTGGCCCCGCGCAAAAACTCCTGCGCGGCGGCGGGCTTTCCGCCCGCCCGTTGAACTTCGACCAGCCGGACCGAGCCTGACCCGCAGGCGACCGTCAGCCGGTCATCGAGAATTCCTCCCGACTCGCCGACGCCATCCGAGAGCGTCGAACGAAGCAGTTTCAGCCGCTCCATGCGGCCGCCAATTTCGACCTCGCACCACGCGCCCGGAAAGGGCGAGAGGCCGCGAATGTGATTGTGGACTTCGCCGGCAGGCCGCGTCCAATCTACGCGTGTCTCCGATTTATCGATCTTTCGGGCGTAGGTCACCCCCGCTGTCGCCTGTTGGGTAAATGTCAGACAATTTATCCCCAACTGCGCGAGCGCTTCGGCCATCAGCGAAGCGCCTATCGCCATGAGGCGGTCATGCAGTTCGCCGGCGGTCATATCGGGTTCGATGGCGCATTTTTCAAGCAACGCCACCGGGCCGGTGTCCAGACCTTCTTCCATGCGCATCACCATCATGCCGGTTTCGGCATCGCCGGCCATGATGGCGCGCTGGATGGGAGCGGCACCGCGCCAGCGCGGCAGAAGCGAGGCATGACCGTTCAGGCAGCCGAGCCGGGGCGCGTCCAAAATGGCTTTCGGCAGCAGCAATCCATAGGCCACGACCACCGCAACATCGGCCCGCAAATCGGCAAAAGCCCGCTGCTCGGCCTCGCCCTTGAGCGAGGCCGGGGTGCGCACCTCTATGCCCAGCCGCTCTGCCTCGCGCTGCGCCGGCGACGGCGTCAACTCAAGCCCGCGCCGGCCGGCGGCGCGTGGCGGCTGGGTGTAGACGGCGACGATCTCGTGACCCGCTTCGGCAATCGCGCGCAGCGTCGGCACGGAAAATTCCGGCGTGCCCATGAAGATGACGCGAAGCGACATTTTGTCGTGCAATCCTATTTTCGTGCTGGCTTAGGCGCCCACTTCAAAAGGGTTTACAAGCTTCAGGTCAAGCCCGTCGAAATCGCGCACGTCGCGCGTTGCGAGCGTGGCGTCGTGGGCCAGACATATGGCGGCAATCATGGCGTCAGAGAGGCTGATGGGACGCCCCACTGCCTCCCGTGCAGCACGCAGCTTCCCAGCAAGCGCAGGGATCGAACCGGAGAAATCGACGACACGGCCGTCAAACTGCTGCGAAATCAATTGGTCGAGTTGACGAACATAGCGTTCCGACCCGGTCCTGTTCAAAACCCGTTCCGCGCCGAAGAACAGTTCCATTACAACCGGGCCGCATAGATGGAGTGCAAGCAGATCCTGTCTGCGAAACCACCCGACCACATTCTCGTCGGGCTTAGGCTTGCTGGTCTCGGAAATGACGTTGGTGTCGAGGACGATCACTCGAAATCCTCTGGCGGGCGGCCGAAGTCTCGTTTCCGCTCCGCTTCGATTTCATCCATGGTTTCGACAAATTCGTCGCTGGCTTCGGCGTCGAACACCGAGCGAATGGAATCCCACGCCGAAAGACCGGGCGCCGACCGGGCTTCCTTCTCAGCGATGATGCCCTTGCGCAGGAGATCGATGGCCTTGCCCGACAGGCTTTGGCCGCCGATGCGGGCCGCCTGCTCGATTTCACGTTTCAAAGGTTCGGGAATACCCCTGATCAGCATGTCACCCATCAGCGTGCCTCAGATTGATATCAATGATATCAATATCTGCACCCAGACTCAAGAAACGGTACCCCCTAGCCCACCAGCTTGCCCGGCGCCTTGTCCCTGGCGAGCTTCCTGAATTTCTTCACGACCATGTCGCGCTTCAGCTTCGAGATGTGGTCGATGAACAGCACGCCGTTGAGATGGTCGATCTCATGCTGCAGGCAGGTCGCCATCAACCCTTCGGCCTGCATCTCCTGCAGCTTGCCGTCGCGGTCGAGATACTTCACCCGCACCGCGGCGGGACGCTCGACCTCGGCATAGTAATCCGGAATCGACAGGCAGCCTTCCTCATAGACGGAACGCTGGTCGGAGCTTTCGAGGATTTCCGGATTGATGAAGACATGTGGCGCCGGCGTCTCGTCCTCCTTGGCAAGGTCGATGACCAGCATGCGCAGCGGCTCGCCGATCTGGATGGCCGCCAGGCCGATGCCCGGCGCGTCATACATGGTGTCCAGCATGTCGCCAGCCAGCTTGCGCAAGGGCGCGTCGACGCGCTCGACCGGTTTGGACACCTGGCGCAGGACGGGATCAGGTAGAATGACAAGTGGCTTGATCGACATGGCGTCTCACCTAAGACGTCATGCGAAAAGCGTCAACCGGGGCAGCTTTGACCTGTTCACGTTTTGATCTGTGCCGGGGGGCCGAATCATCTATGCTGCCCTTATGAACGACCTGAGCTCCATCCTTTCCGAACCCGTGGCCCGGCTCGGCGCCAGCACGCTCACGCTCGGCCATATGCTGGCCTTCGGAGCGATCCTGTTCCTCGGCCTCTTCGTTGCGCTGGTCATCGCGCTGTGGCGCTCGGCCAAGGCACGCACGATCGCCGCGGCGGAGGCCGCCGACCATGCACGCGACGCCGAGGCGCGGATGGCTGGCATCCTGCAGGCCCAGGCCGAGATGCAGGGGCGCATGGGTGCTATCGCCGAAGTGTTCGGGGCGCGGCAGGCCGAGCTCACCCAGTCGATCGGCCAGCGTCTCGACGCCATGACCGGCCGCATCGGCCAGACCATGACCGAGCAGACCAAATCGACGCATGAGAGCCTGGCCAAGCTGCAGGAACGGCTGGCGGTGATCGATACCGCGCAAGGCAACATCCAGTCGCTCGCCGGCCAGGTCGTGCAGCTGCAGGCGATCCTCTCCAACAAGCAGACGCGCGGCGCCTTCGGCCAGTCGCGCATGGAGACGATCGTCGCCGATGGCCTGCCGCATGGTGCCTATGAATTCCAGGCGACCTTGTCGAACGGCAGCCGGCCGGACTGCCTGGTGCGTATGCCGAACGGCGCACCGTCGCTCGCCATCGACGCCAAATTCCCGCTGGAGGCCTGGAACGCCATCCGCGCCGCCGAAGGCGCGGAGATGCAGAAGACCGCGGCGCAGGCCTTCCGGCGCGATATCGAGGTGCATATCCGCGATATCGCCGACAAATACCTGCTCCAGGGCGAAACGCAGGACACCGCCTTCATGTTCGTGCCCTCGGAATCGGTATTCGCCGAGATTCACGAGAATTTCGAGGCGGTGGTGCAGAAGGCGCACCGGGCCCGCGTCGTCATCGTCTCGCCGTCGCTGTTGATGCTGTCGATCCAGGTCATCCAGGCAATCCTGAAGGATGCCCGCATGCGCGAGCAGGCGCATCTGATCCAGGGCGAGGTGATCCGGCTGATGGAGGATGTGGGGCGTGTCGACGAGCGGGTACGCCGGCTGCAGACGCATTTTACCCAGTCGGCCAAGGACATCGACGACATTCTGGTCTCGACGTCTAAAGTGACCAAGCGCGGCCAGAAGATCGAGGCGCTGGAGTTTGGCGAAGGCGAAGCGGAGGCGCCGCGCGGCGGCAGCAGGGTCGAGGCCGGCGCCAGAGTGGCGGATTCCAAGACCGGCCAGTTGAGGCTGAGGGTTGTCGAGGACGGCGACTGAGGCGGCGCTACTGCTCCTCGATGGTCGTCATGCCCTGGAATTCCGGCAACCATTGCAGTGCGGAGCGGTGCCAGACCTGCTTTCTCGGAATCAGTTCCTCGCGCTGACGCGACGTACCGGCCCTGATGCCATAAATCTTCGGCCCATCGCCGACCGAGGTCGCATAGAGATGGGAGCCGCAGTCGCCGCAAAAGCCCTGCGCGCGCTTGGCGCCAGAGGATCCGGTCTTGATGTAGACCTTCGGCGAGCCGCTGGTGATCCGATAGTTGCTTTCCGGGGCTGGAACCGTCACGCGGAAGGCTGTGCCAGTCAATTGCTGGCAGTCCGTGCAGTGGCAGATCGAGGTCTTTTCGGGGTCGACCTCGGCTTCGTAGGTGATGGCGCCGCAATGGCACCCGCCGTCGATTTTCATCCTAGCTTCTCCCTGGATAGTCTTGGAGATTCTAGCGCGGCAACCGGACCATGCAATGACTTGGCTAAATCGGCTGGTCGCCGGACGCGGCGTCGATCAGCTTGCGGCGTTGCTCCCACGTTCCGGTCGTCTGCGGCTTGACGAACAGCCGCGTGATCTCCGGCATCTCGGTTTTCAGCCGCGCCTCCAGCCGCTCGACGCAGACTTCGATCTCGGGCGCCGTCAGATGGTCCTCGAACTCGACGCTCAGGCCGGCGACGATCTCTTGCGGTCCCATATGGACGGTGACAACGCCGTTCGCCCGCCGCACCGCTGGATCCTGCTGCACGATGGCCAGCACCCTCTTCTGCACCTCCGGCAATGCCGGCTCGCCTATGAGCAAGCCCTTGCTCTCGCGCGCCAGGAAGATCGCGGTCGAGCCGAGGATCAGCGCGATGCCGATCGAGGCGGCGCCGTCGAGCTCGGGCATGGCAAAGACTTCCGCCGCCAATATGCCGGCAAAGGCGACGACCAGGCCGAGCAGCGCCGCGCTGTCCTCGAACAGCACCGTATAGACGCTTGGATCCTTGCTGAGCCGCACCGCCTCGAACCAGCCCAGCCTGCCCTTCTCACGGCGGAACGCCATCAGCGCCACATACCAGGAACTGCCCTCGAACAGGAAGGAAAGGCCGAGCACGACATAGTTGACCATGACATTGGCGACCGGCTCCGGCGCCATGATGTGCACCACGCCTTCGTAGAACGACACGCCGGCGCCAAGCGCGAAGACGAGGAGGGCGACGATGAAGCTCCAGAAATAGAGCTCGCGGCCATGGCCGAGCGGATGGCTGCGATCGGGCGGGCGGGCGGCGCGATGCATGCCGTAGAGCAGCAGCCCGCCATTGCCGGTGTCGACCAGCGAATGCACGCCTTCCGAAAGCATCGCCGAACTGCCGGTGAAGGCCGCGGCGGCGAATTTGGTCAACGCGATCGCCAGATTACCGGCAAGCGCCGCGTAGATGACCTTTTTCGATCCGCCATGCCCAGCCATGCCGCGCTGTCCCGGTTGACGCCTGGAGCTTAATGCATGTGGCCCAAAACTGCGCAGCGGTTTTGGGGAGAGCATCAAGACAAAGACTTAAAGCGCGACGCCCGATTCCGTTTCGTCGTGGTGCGCATTAACGCTCGGCCGTCGAAGGTCCACAGGCGATTCACCGGCGAAAACCGGTTGACAGCGGCTAGGCCGCCACGCGCGTCCGACAATGTCCTCTTGCAGTCCGGCTTTTCTCTTGTTTCACTTCATCGCCCACAATCGGAGGAACGAATCATGGCTAAAGGTGCGATGAAGGCGGGCAAGGAAGCCCGTAAGCCGAAGAAGGACGCGAAGAAGCCCGCCGCGGCCCCGGCCCTTAAGGCGCCGCCGGTGAAGGCGACGCGGCTCAAGGACAAATAGGCCTCGGCTGATCCGTCACGGCGCGGATTTACAACCGGCGGCATGGATCATGCTGCCGGTGTTTTGTTGATTGGGCCGAGGACTGCCTATATCAGTGTGGCGAGGACGACCTCGCTTCTCTCCCAAAACCCGGCCGGGACGACCCGTGCTCCCAGTGCTGCTCCGCGCGTCGGCACAGTTGGACCGCAACGCGCCTTGTGGGCAGCACGCAGCGAATGGAGCGTCCCGATGTCGTGGATTTACCTGTTTTTCGCCGGCCTGTTCGAGATCGGCTGGGCGATCGGCCTGAAATACACTGACGGTTTCTCTAAGCTGGTGCCGACGGTGCTGACCGTCGCCTCGATGATCGTCAGCCTCGGCCTGCTCGGCCTGGCGCTGAAGGCGCTGCCCGTCGGCACCGCCTATGCGGTGTGGACCGGCATCGGCACCGTCGGCACCGCGCTGCTCGGCATCTGGCTGCTCGGCGAGCCGGCGACCGTGGTTCGGCTCGCCTGCATCGGCCTCATCGTCTGCGGCATCGTCGGCTTGAAGCTGGTGGCCTGACGTTTGCCGCACGGCAAACGCGTTCGGGGCCGCCCTTGGCGACCCTGAACCTGCTCTTCGAACGAAACCGCTGTTAGCGGGCCGAGAAGCCCGGAGGCGTCCGGCCGACACGCGCCTTGCGCGCGGCATAGCGCGCATCGCGCTTGGCCTTGCGTTCGGCCTCGTCGGCGAGCAAGCGGGAAATGCGCTCGTTCTCTTCGGCTTCCCGGATCTTGGCCTCCGCCGCAGCCGCCTCTTCGGCGGCAATGCGCGCTGCCTCGGCAGCTGCCTCGCGCGCGGCCTTCTCAGCCGCTTCGCGGGCCAGCTTTTCCTGCTTCAGCCTGGCCTTTTCGGCTTCGCGTATCGCGCGCGCCTCAAGGATTGCCTTGCGTTCGGCTTGTCGCGCCAGCACTGCAGGATCGTCCGCCGCCGGCTTTGACTTGAAGCGCTCCAGAAGCGCCTTCTTTGCCTCGTTCGCGGCATTGCGCCGCTCGAAAATGTCTTTTTCCCTGTAGATAGCCAAGTCCACTTCCCTGAAGTCAATTCGCGACGCTTACATACGCGCGAAAACCGATAGTTCAAGCGCCAAAACGGTATGCCAGCCATGAAATTCTGGGCTGTTGCAACTGGGAGACGTCACAATCCCGCGCGAAAACCGACATGCAGTGTTCACAGTCCGCGCCTCTGGCGGCGCGGCGGGCGGGTAGCTATCTCCAGCGCGACGCACAAACATCGAAACAAAGTCATCAGGATGGCACGGCATGGAACTCGGTCTCTACACTTTCGCTGACGTCAGCCCGGAACCCGGGCCGGGCGCCATCGGCCCGCATGAGCGGTTGCGCAATCTGATCGAGGAGATCGAACTGGCCGACCAGGTCGGCCTCGACGTGTTCGGACTGGGCGAGCACCACCGCCCCGACTACGCCGCCTCGGCGCCGGTCGTGGCGCTTGCCGCAGCGGCCGAGCGCACCAGGCGCATCAAGCTGACCAGCGCTGTCACCGTGCTCTCCTCCGACGATCCGGTGCGCGTCTTCCAGCAGTTCGCGACGCTCGACCTGCTGTCCGGCGGCCGCGCCGAGATCATGGCCGGACGCGGCTCCTTCATCGAATCCTTCCCGCTGTTCGGCTTCAACCTCGAAGACTATGACGAGCTGTTCGCCGAGAAGCTCGACCTGCTGCTCGCCATCCGCGATCACGTCAAGGTGACGTGGCAAGGACGCCTGCGCGCGCCGATCAACGGCCGTGGCGTCTATCCGCGCCCCTTCCAGGAGAAACTGCCGGTCTGGATCGCCATCGGTGGCACCCCGCAGTCCGCCGCCCGCGCGGGCGCGCTCGGCCTGCCGCTGGCGCTCGCCATCATCGGCGGCGAGCCGGCGCGCTTTGCGCCGCTGTTCGAGGTCTATCGTCAGGCCGCCAGACGGGCCGGCAACGATCCGGCAAGCCTCGCCACCAGCCTCAACGTGCACGGCTTCATCGCCGAAACCACCGAGCAGGCGGCGGACGATTTCTACGCGCCGCAAGCCGAGGTGATGAACCGCATCGGCCGCGAGCGCGGCTGGGGTCCGACCTCGCGGGCGCATTTCGACCAGTCGCGCGGGCCGAACGGCGCCTTGTTCGTCGGCAATCCCGAACAGGTGGCGGAGAAAATCGTCGCCCAGCACCGGATCTTCAACAATGACCGCTTCCTGCTGCAGATGGCGATCGGCACCATGCCGCACGCCAAGATCATGAAGGCGATCGAGCTCTACGGCACCAGGGTGGCGCCGATCGTCCGCAGGGAGACCGCGAAGATCGCGCCCGCCGAGCCCGTCGCCTGATCGGGTCGCGTGACCTGATCCCATCCGGGCCAAGGGGTCATTGCCGGCTAACGGAACCTTGCAGCTACGCGGGCGTTTTCGCAGGGAAGCCGCGTGTCGCGGTGTGCCCGAGGAAAGCGATGAAGGCCGAACCGACCGCTTCGGGTAGCGCCGGTGCCGCAGGGAGTCCGGACCCGCGCGAGGCCGCGCGAGCGGACACGCATTTGATGCGGTCCCTGCTCATCGGCATCTTCATTCTGATGACCGTCTATGCGCTCTATTTCGGGCGCGCCTTCTTCATGCCGGTGATCCTCGCCTTCCTGCTGGCGCTGACGCTCACGCCGATCGTGCGCTTCCTGCGCCAGCGCGGCGTGCCCGATGCGCTGTCTGCAACGCTGCTTGTGCTCATGTCGGTGATTTTCGTCGCCGGCGCCGGCTATCTGCTCAGCGGCCCGGTCATTGACCTCATCAACAAGGCCCCCTCGATCGGCCTGCAGCTGACCGAGCGCCTGGCACAGCTCAGGCAGCCGTTCGAAAAGATCATGCAGATCTCGCATCAGCTGGAAGGGTTGACCGAGACCTCGCAGGAGCCCGACGTCCAGAAGGTCGTGCTGGCGCAATCCGGCATGTTGTCTTCCGCCGCCGGCAACATCCTGTCGGCGGGCACCGGCATCACCATCGTCTTCGTGCTGTCGCTGTTCCTGCTCGCCTCGGGCACGATGTTCTACGAGAAGATCATCCAGTCGTTCGCCAGCCTCAGCGAGAAGAAGCGGGCCTTGCGGGTCGTCTACGACGTCGAGCGCGAGATCTCGCATTACCTGCTTACCGTTACCATCATCAATGCCGGCCTCGGCACGGTAATTGGCCTGGGCCTGTGGGGGCTCGGCATGCCCAACCCAATGGTCTGGGGCGCGGCCGCCGCCTTGCTCAACTTCCTGCCCTATGTCGGGGCGCTGATGACGATCCTGCTGGTCACGGTGATCGCGCTGATCAGCTTCGACTCGATCTCCTATGCGCTGCTGGCGCCGGCCTTCGTGCTTCTGTGCGACCTGGTAGAGGGCCAGTTCGTGACACCGATGGTGGTCGGCAGACGCCTGGAGATCAACGCGGTGGCGGTCTTCATCGCCATTGCCTTCTGGTCGTGGCTGTGGGGCTTCGTCGGCGCGCTGATGGCGGTACCGCTGCTGGTCGTCATCAAGGTCTTCTGCGACCACTTCGAAGGGCTGAGCCATGTCGGCAATTTCCTGGCGGCACAGCACAGCGTCGTCGTCGAGGAGGATACGGCCGAGGAGAACGGCAAGGTCCGGACCTGACCCAGCCCGGCAATTGTTGGCCGCGCTGTTTGTCGGACCCGGAGCGAGTGCCTATATCGAGCCGGTCAAGCCGGACCTCCTTCATGACCAACGCCTCCTTCGACCTGGATGCCTATTTCGCCCGTATCGGCTATCGCGGTCCGACCGAGGTGTCGCTGGCGACGCTGAAAGCGCTGCACCGGCAGCATCCGCAGGCGATCCCGTTCGAGAACCTCGATCCGTTTCTCGGGCATCCGGTCAAGCTCGATCCCGCCTCGCTGCAGGACAAGGTGTTGGCGCGCGGCCGCGGCGGCTATTGCTATGAGCACAATCTGATCCTCTTGCATGCGCTGACGGCGCTCGGCTTCGAGGTGAGCGGCCTTGCCGCGCGGGTCCTGTGGGGCCAGACCGACGACGCCGTTACCGCGCGCAGCCACATGCTGCTGCGTGTCGAGCTCGACGGCCGCACCCATCTTGCCGATGTCGGCTTCGGCGGGCTGACGCTGACGGCGCCGCTGCTGCTCGAAGCCGGACCCGAGCAGCAGACCCCGCATGAAACCTTCCGCCTCGTGGAGACGGACGATCACTTCCGCCTGCAGGTGGAACTCGGCGGCGCCTGGCGCAACGTCTACCGCTTCGACATGCAGCGCAGCTACGAGGTCGACTATGCGGTCAGCAGCCACTTCCTGTCGACGCATCCGAGCTCGCATTTCCTGTCCTCGGTGATCGCGGCGCGCGCCCTGCCCGACCGGCGCTACGCGCTGCGCAACAACCGGCTGTCGACGCATCATGTCGGCGGCCGCACCGAGCAGCGGGAGATCGCGACGGCGGCCGAACTTGCCGACGTGCTGGAAAACCAGATCGACATCGTCATCCCGGACCGGCCTGCCTTCGAGGCCAGGCTGCGGGAAAAGAGCATCGTGGAGCGCTGAGAAATGACAGCCCTTTCCGTCCTTGACCTGTCGCCGATCGCCGAAGGCAGCGATGCCTCGCGCTCGCTGGCGAACTCGCTCGACCTCGCCCGCCATGCCGAACGCCTCGGCTACAGGCGTTACTGGCTGGCCGAGCATCACAACATGCCGGGCATAGCCAGTGCCGCGACTTCGGTGGTCATCGCCCATGTCGCCGGGGGCACAAAAACGATCCGCGTCGGCGCCGGCGGCATCATGCTGCCCAACCATGCGCCGCTGGTCATCGCCGAGCAGTTCGGCACGCTGGCGGCGTTGTTTCCCGGCCGCATCGACCTCGGGCTAGGCCGCGCGCCGGGCACCGACATGATGACCGCCAGGGCGCTGCGCCGCAATCTCGAGGCCAGCGATAATTTCCCGCAGGACGTCGTCGAGCTGATGGGCTATTTCCAGCCGGCCGAGGAGGGTCAACGCATCCGCGCCGTGCCCGGCGAAGGCCAAAAGGTGCCGGTCTGGATCCTCGGCTCCAGCCTGTACGGCGCGCAACTCGCCGCCCTGCTCGGCCTTCCTTACGCCTTCGCCTCGCATTTCGCGCCGGCCGAGCTAGACCATGCACTTGAGGTCTACCGCTCGCGCTTCCAGCCGTCGGCCGAACTCGACAGGCCGTATGTCATGCTTGGCCTCAACGTCTTCGCCGCGCCGACCGACGCCGAGGCACGGCATTTGTTCACTTCGCTGCAGCAGGCCTTCGTCAATCTGCGCACCGGCCGGCCCGGCCGGTTGCCGCCGCCGGTCGAGGGCTACGAGCAGACGCTGGACCCGATGGCGAAGACCATGCTGGGCCAGGCGCTGTCCTGCGCCGTCGTCGGGTCGCCGGAGACGGTGAGGCTCGGCATCGATGCCTTCGTACGCCGCACTGGCGCCGACGAGCTGATGGTGACGGCGCAGATCTTCGACCATGCGGCCAGGGTGCGCTCGTTCGAGATCCTTGCCTACGTCCACAAGTCGCTGTCGCGGGCGGCCTGAGGCCATTCACTGGTTTTGCCGCTTTTGCAGGGCAGCGGCTTTTGCTATGGGCGGACCACGCTTTCCCGGCAGCGAGCACGCCTGTGACCAACGACCTCGACGCGCGAACGCGCTTTGCCATCGACCTTGCGCGCCGCGCCGGCGAGCTCGGCCTGAAATATTTCCGCGACCTCGAAAACCTGACCGTCGAGAGCAAGGGCCATCAGGACCTGGTCTCGGACGGCGACCGCGAAGTCGAGCTGTTCATCCGCGCCGCCATTGCCGACGCCTATCCGCGGGACGGCATCGTCGGCGAGGAACATGCGCCGGTCGTCGGAACGACCGGCTTTGTCTGGGTGATCGACCCGATCGACGGCACCGCCAATTTCGTGCGCGGGATTCCGGCCTGGTGCGTGGTGATCGCCTGCGCCCGCGAGGGCGGGACCGTCGTCGGCGTGATCCACGAGCCCTCGACCGGCGAGACCTTCCACTGCCATCGTGATGGCGGCGCCTTCGTCAACGGCCGGCCGATCAAGGCGAGCGATGCCGCGAGCCTCACCGAAGGATCGGTGGGAACCGGCCTGTCCAACCGGGCCGATACCGGGCATGTCGCCGTGCTCATCCGCCAGATCATGGCTGAAGGCGGCGTCTTCTACCGCAACGCGTCGGGCGCGCTGATGCTGGCTTATGCCGCGTCCGGCCGGCTGCTCGGCTATATCGAGGAACACATGAACGCCTGGGATTGCCTGGCCGGCATGCTGCTTGTCGAGGAAGCCGGAGGCACGGTGCTGAAGCCCGATCCGAAAACCGTCATCAGCCAGGGAACGCTGGTGATCGCCGGCGGAACGGCGATTTTTTCCCGAAGCTGCGGGCGCTTTCCCAGCAGGCGTTCGGGCTCTGATTGTGGCGGCTGCGACGTTTTTGCCCGCGGCGGATTGTGCAAGTCCGTCCGTGTCCGGCGGCAAATCGGCTGCGATATGCGCGATTTAGGCATTTTTCCCGTCATCTGGCGGGATCGTGGACGCCTTGCGCAGAATGCTTGCGCCCCGTGCAGCCTGTTCTTATATACGCGCCAAGCCGTTCGGCGCCGGAACGCCGGTTGCCGGAACGGGATTTCTTGTGAACAGGGGCTTTCGTTGGAACGCCTGATCAGGGTCCTGAGAGCCTGCTTAGCGGAGAGACTAGAACAATGGCAAAAGTAATCGGTATCGACCTCGGAACCACCAACTCCTGTATTGCCATCATGGACGGCAAGGAGCCCAAGGTTATCGAGAATGCGGAGGGCGCGCGCACGACCCCTTCGATCGTCGCCATCTCGAGCGACGGCGAACGCCTCGTCGGCCAGCCGGCCAAGCGCCAGGCGGTCACCAATCCTGAGAACACCATCTTCGCGGTGAAGCGCCTGATCGGCCGCCGCTATGACGATCCGGTGACGGAGAAGGACAAGAAGCTTGTCCCCTACAAGATCGTCAAGGGCGACAATGGCGATGCCTGGGTCGAGGCCGGCGGCAAGAAGCAGTCGCCCAGCCAGATCTCGGCCATGATCCTGCAGAAGATGAAGGAAACGGCGGAAGCCTATCTCGGCGAGAAGGTCGAGAAGGCGGTCATCACCGTTCCGGCCTATTTCAACGACGCCCAGCGCCAGGCGACCAAGGACGCCGGCAAGATCGCCGGCCTCGAAGTGCTGCGCATCATCAACGAGCCGACGGCCGCGGCCCTTGCCTACGGCCTCGACAAGAAGGACGGCAAGACCATCGCCGTCTATGACCTTGGCGGCGGCACCTTCGACATTTCGGTGCTCGAGATCGGCGACGGCGTCTTCGAGGTGAAGTCGACCAATGGCGACACCTTCCTCGGCGGCGAGGATTTCGACATGCGCCTGGTCGAGTACCTGGCGGCCGAGTTCAAGAAGGAGCAGGGCATCGACCTGAAGGCCGACAAGCTCGCCCTGCAGCGTCTCAAGGAAGCGGCCGAGAAGGCCAAGATCGAGCTGTCGTCAACGACGCAGACCGAGATCAACCTGCCCTTCATCACCGCCGACGCCACCGGGCCGAAGCACCTGACGCTGAAGCTGACCAGGGCGAAGTTCGAAAGCCTGGTCGAGGATCTCGTCCAGCGCACGATCGACCCCTGCAAGGCGGCGCTCAAGGATGCCGGCCTGAAGGCTGGCGAGATCGACGAGGTCGTCCTGGTCGGCGGCATGACCCGCATGCCCAAGATCCAGGAGATCGTGAAGCAGTTCTTCGGCAAGGACCCGCACAAGGGCGTCAACCCGGATGAGGTCGTCGCGCTTGGCGCCGCCATCCAGGCCGGCGTGCTGCAGGGCGACGTCAAGGACGTGCTCCTGCTCGACGTGACGCCGCTGTCGCTCGGCATCGAAACGCTGGGCGGCGTGTTCACCCGCCTGATCGAGCGCAACACCACGATCCCGACCAAGAAGAGCCAGGTGTTCTCGACCGCCGAGGACAGTCAGTCGGCGGTGACGATCCGCGTCTTCCAGGGCGAGCGCGAGATGGCGGCAGACAACAAGCTGCTCGGCCAGTTCGACCTTGTCGGCATCCCGCCGGCACCGCGCGGCGTGCCGCAGATCGAGGTCACCTTCGACATCGACGCCAACGGCATCGTCAACGTCTCGGCCAAGGACAAGGGCACCGGCAAGGAGCACCAGATCCGCATCCAGGCTTCCGGCGGCCTTTCGGACGCCGACATCGAGAAGATGGTCAAGGACGCCGAGGCCAATGCCGAAGCCGACAAGAAGCGGCGCGCCGTGGTCGAGGCCCGCAACCAGGCCGAGGCGCTGGTGCATTCCTCGGAGAAGTCGCTGAAGGAATATGGCGATAAGGTCTCGGAAGCCGACCGTACGGCGATCGCCGATGCGATCGCGGCGCTGAAGGCCGCCACCGAAGGCGACGACGCGGCCGAGATCGAGGCCAAGACGCAGGCGCTCGCCGAAGCTTCGATGAAGCTCGGCCAGGCCATGTACGAAGCCTCGCAGAAGGAAGCGGCCGAGGCCGACGCCAAAGCGGACGCCGCCAAGGATTCGGACGTGGTCGACGCCGATTTCGAGGAAATCGACGAGGACGACGACAAGAAGAAGTCGGCCTGAGCCGCCTGACGGCAAATAATGCGAAAAGCCCGGCGCAAGGCCGGGCTTTTTTGCAACCCTTCATGAAAAAGTGCGGGCAAGGCCGCGCCAGCACTGGCATCCGGACGCCATCGCACCTAAATCGGAACGACGTGCCGGCAAACGACGCAACAGTGCATCAAGACATTGAGCATCCGGACTGCGGGAAAAAATGAAAGCTGATTTCTACGAGACGCTGGGCGTGCAAAAGGGCGCCGACGACAAGGAGCTCAAGAGCGCTTTCCGCAAGCTCGCCATGCAGTTTCATCCCGACCGCAATCCCGGCGATCACGCCTGCGAGCACAAGTTCAAGGAAATCAACGAAGCCTACGAGACGCTGAAGGACCCGCAGAAGCGCGCGGCCTATGATCGTTTCGGCCACGCCGCCTTCGAACATGGCGGCATGAATGGCGCCGCGCAGGGCTTCGGCGCCGGCGGCTTCGCCGACATCTTCGAGGATATTTTCGGCGACATGATGGGCGGCCGCCAGCGCCGCTCGTCGGGCGGCCGCGAGCGTGGCGCGGACCTGCGCTACAATATGGAGATTTCGCTGGAGGAGGCGTTTTCCGGCAAGACCGCGCAAATCCGCGTGCCGGCCTCGATCTCCTGCTCTGAATGTTCGGGCAGCGGCGCCAAGCCCGGCACCCAGCCGGCCACCTGCTCGATGTGCAACGGCCACGGCAAGGTGCGCGCCACGCAAGGCTTCTTCTCGATCGAGCGCACCTGCCCGCAGTGCCAGGGCCGCGGCCAGACGATCAAGGACCCGTGCCCGAAATGCGCCGGCCAGGGCCGCGTCACTGAGGAACGTTCGCTGTCGGTCAACATCCCGGCCGGCATCGAGGACGGCACCCGCATCCGGCTGGCCAATGAGGGCGAGGCCGGCCTGCGCGGCGGCCCGTCGGGCGACCTCTACATTTTCCTCGCGGTCAAGCCGCACGAGTTCTTCCAGCGCGACGGCGCCGACCTCTACTGCAAGGTGCCGATCTCGATGACGACAGCGGCTCTCGGTGGGTCCTTCGAGGTGACGACGCTCGACGGCACGCAGACCAAGGTGAAGGTGCCGGAAGGCACGCAGAACGGCCGCCAGTTCCGGTTGAAGGGCAAGGGCATGCCGGTGCTGCGCCAGCCCAATGTCGGCGACCTCTACATCCAGACCGCGGTCGAGACGCCGCAGAACCTGTCGCGCCGGCAGCGTGAGCTCCTGGAAGAGTTCGAGCAGCTGTCCTCGCAGGACAATTCGCCCCAGTCGAGCGGCTTCTTCGCCCGCATGAAGGACTTTTTCGAATCCTTCAGCGACCGCTGAGAGGTTGAAGGGCATGTCCCGGGGATTGCTTCCCGAGCGTCATCAACACCTTATGCCAGGTTGACGCCTTGCCTTGTCCCACCTAGCTGCTAATTAGCGGGTCGGGGAGCGTTGAGGAGAGCTCGCATGGCACGTGGTCCCGGGTTGCGCAAGTCGCTGGCGGAGAAGTTCGACGACGAGCTGAAGTTCTTCAGGGGCTGGATCGACAAGCCGAAGACGGTCGGCTCGATCGTTCCCACCAGTTCCATCACCGCCCGCAAGATGGCCTCGATCGTCAATCCGAAATCCGGCCTGCCGGTGCTTGAGGTCGGCCCCGGCACCGGCGTCATCACCCGCGCCATCCTGGCGCAGGGGATAAAGCCGGAAAATCTCTACGCGGTCGAATACTCGACCGATTTCGTGCGCCACCTGCGTCGGCTTTATCCGGGCGTCAACGTCATCGAAGGCGACGCCTTCAATCTCAACGCGACGCTCGGCGACAAGCGCGACATGGTGTTCGATTCGGTTGTCTCCGGCGTGCCGCTGCTGAACTTCCCGGTCGCCCAGCGCATCGCCTATATCGAAAGCCTGCTCGACCGCATCCCCGCCGGCCGGCCGATCGTTCAGCTGACCTATGGTCCGCTGTCGCCGATCCCGCCCGGCCGCGGCGACTACACGGTCAAGCATTTCGATTTCATCATCCGCAACATCCCGCCGACGCAGCTGTGGATCTACCGGCGCGAGGCGCATTAGAGGAGAAGGAATAGGGGAGTACGGCAGTGGGGCAGCAGGGGAGTGAACGGCTCGATACCGTACTGCCTTACTGCCTTACTGCCCTACTCTCTTCCTCCCTCATCCAAACGTTGATTTGAGCGGCCCCTTTCTGTACCTGTCCGGGAACAAGGGTGGCCAATGCCAATGATCCCAAAAATCCTCGTCTTCGCAGGCTCGATCCGGTGGGGCGCCTTCAGCGGCAGGACCGCGGACGTGGCGCAGAAAGAGCTTGCCATGCAGGGCGCCGAGGTGACCCGCATCTCGCTTGGCGACTATCCGCTGCCGATCATGGACGAGGACTTGGAAAAGGAGAAAGGCATTCCCGAGAATGCCATGCGGATCGGCCGGCTGATCGCCAACCACGATGGACTGTTGATCGCCACGCCGGAATATAACGGCTCGCTGCCACCTCTGCTCAAGAACAGCATCGACTGGGTGAGCCGGATACGCCGCGACGGCGGCCGCTCGTTCAGGCCGTTTGCAGGCAAGCCCGCCGGCCTCTGCTCCTCCTCCGACGGCAAGTTTGCCGGCATACGCTGCATCAATCACCTGCGCGCCGTGCTGGTGCGCTGCCAGGTCGAGGTGGTCACGCCGGAATGCTCGGTCTCTGGCGCCAGCGACGCCTTCGACGAGAATGGACATTTCCGCGACGACAGACTACGCCAATCGATGGAGCGCCTATGCCGCACACTGATCGAAACCTCGCGCATGCTGTCCAGCCGGATCGAAGCATGATCCCGGAGCATGCCGACACCATGCGCGACAGGCTGATCGTCGGTCTCGACGTGCCGACGGTGAAGGACGCCGAGAAAGCGGTGCGCGAGCTCGACGGCACGGTCTCCTTCTACAAGATCGGCTATCAGCTGGCCTTCGCCGGCGGACTCGACTTCGCTCGCGAGCTTGCCAGCGGCGGCATCAGGATCTTCCTCGACATGAAGCTGCTCGACATCGACAACACGGTGGCCAAGGGGGTCGAGAACATCGTCAGGATGGGCATGACGATGCTCACCATCCACTCCTATCCCAAGGCGATGCGGGCTGCTGTCGAAGCGGCCCGGGGCAGCGATCTCTGCCTGCTCGCGGTCAGCGTGCTGACCTCGATGGACGAGCAGGACATGATCGACGCCGGCTACGAATACGACCCGCACACGCTGGTGCTGAGGCGCTCAGAGCAAGCGCTGCATGCCGGCATGGGCGGCGTCGTCTGTTCCGCCGAGGAGGCGGAAGCCGTGCGCCGGATCGTCGGGCCGAACATGGCCGTGGTCACGCCGGGAATACGCCCCAAGGGCAGCGACCATGGCGACCAGAAACGGGTGGTGACCCCGGCGCAGGCGATTCGCAACGGCTCCAGCCATCTTGTCGTTGGCCGCCCGATCGTCGGCGCCGCCGACAGGCGCGCTGCCGCCGAGGCCATCCTGGCCGAAATGCGGTCCGCATAAGTCCCAAACTCGGAGAAACGATATGGCAAAGGGATACTGGGTCGCCCGCGTCGATGTGCGCGACGCCGAGGGCTACAAGGACTATGTCGCCGCCGCGAAGCCGGCCTTCGAGCGGTTCGGCGCGAAATTCCTGGAGCGCGGCGGCGAGCACGAGAAGGCCGAGGGGCCGGGCCGCGCGCGCAACGTCATCATCGAGTTTCCGTCGCTTGCCGCGGCGCATGAATGCTACCATTCGCCGGAATACCAGCGCGCCGTCGCCATCCGCCAGAAGGTGGCCGACGGCGAGATCGTGCTGGTCGAGGGCATCTAGCCCCCTGCTTGACCATGACCTTGTCCGAAAACCGGCTCCCACTTTTCGGGGTCATGGTCGAAGCCGGGTCCTCGCGGTTTCGGCCATCGCATCGGCGAGACCGAGGCCCCATTGCGCGCGGCAATAGTCACGGAAATCGAAGCAGGGCAGGCCGGGACAGACCTCGAACTCGATGAGATGGACGGTGTCGTCGGCCTCCACCCTGAGGTCGACGGAGAAGACATCGCGCAAGCCGAGCCCGGTCATCAGGCCCCCGGCGATCCGGCGGATTATCGCATCGGCTGCCGGTTGGCTCGCGGTGACGGGCTCGAGCACCGGCTCGGCATAGGTTCCGGCGGCCTTCGCGATCCCGCCGGTATCGCCATAGAGCGCCAGGCTGTCGGCCATGGTCTGGAAATCGCCACCGGACTCGACGAAGGCGATGCCGAGCGCCTCGACGCCGGTCTCCGGCTTCAGGCCGAGGAAGCTGGCGCGCACGTTGCGGCCGGCGACATAGGGCTGGACGACGACGTCGTCGCGATAGTGGGCGAAGACGCGCCGGCTAAGCTCCAGCGCATGACCGAGATCAGCCACACGCGAATCCGGCCAGATGCCGATCTTGGCACCGAGGCGGTTCGGCTTGACGAACCAGCCGGCTTCCGAGGCTGGCGGCTCGACCAGCCATTCCCCGTTCCGCGCCAGACCTGCCTGCGGCGCCGGCAAGCCAAGCGCGCCGAGCACGGCGCCGGAGCGGAACTTGTCCTGGCAGAGCGCGAATAAGGAATCGTCGGCGCCGATGGTCTTCAGCCCATTGAGCCTTGCCAGCGCGGGCGCCGCGCCGCCCCGGAAATAGGCGATGCCGTCGGTCAGCGTCCAGACCAGCGTGGCATCCCGATCAGCGCGGGCAAGCACGCCGGCGGCTTCATCCAGCTCGACCGACGCAAAGGCGAGGCCGCGCGCTTCGCAAGCAGCGGCCAGCACCTCGAATTCCGGCGCAAGGTCGGTCGACTGTGCCAGGTAGGACGATATCTCGGTGGCGCGCTCCGCCGGGTAGCCGTCGGCGACCAGCCGGTCGAAACAGGCTTTCTCCGGCTCGTGGACGAGGATCAGTCTCGGCTGGTTGCGCGGCATCGATTGGAAAGGCTCTTGGCGGTCCGGCCTCTACCATCGCACGGCTGACGCCATTGGCTCTCGCGAAACCGACGAAGGCAGGCGGTTGCGTGACAGAACGGGGCCGAACCGCAAAGCGAACCGGTGACCCGGTCGCTTCAGGCGATCAGCACGCGCGGCTCGAAGCGGCCTTTGACCTCGAAATCGAGCAGGAAGGTCATGCCGGCCTGCGGGTCGAGCTGGCGCTGCTTTTCGTCCTTGCCCTTCCACGCCGAGGTCACCACCAGCCTGTCGGCCTTCGCGCCAACAAAGGCCGGGCAGGAGGGCTGCGTCACCGGCATCGGGATTTCGCGCAGCAGCGTGCCGTCCGGAGCATAGGCCTTGACCGCCCTGCCGCCCCAGACGGCGTTCCACAGCACGCCGTCGCGGTCGATGACGGAACCGTCGACATAGCCCTTGGACGAACGGTGATCGACGAACACTTTTGGTTCACCTATGGGCAGCCCGGCCGCGGGATCGCAGGCGACGCGCATCAAGAGCCCGGTCGAGGTGTCGGTGTAGTAGGCGATCTTTCCGTCCGCGGAAAAGCAGATTGAGTTCGACACGGTGATGTCGGAAAACAGCCGGCGCAATTCGCCCTTGAAGAACCAGTAGATCGAGCCGGCGCCCTTGCCCTCGTCCTTGCCCATAGTTCCGACCCAGAAGGCGCCGCAGGGGTGGACGCGCGAATCGTTGGAGCGGGTGAGCGGATTGTCGGCCTCAATCGCGGTGTGCAGCGTCAGCTTGCCGGTCGCGACATCGCGGACATGGAGGCCGGTTTCGGTGGCGATCAGCTGGCGCTGTTCATCGATGATGGCCAGCGCGCTGGCCATCAGGCCGAGATCATGCACCTTCAGCACGCCGGAGCCAACGCCCTGCTCCAACAGCAGGCCATTGACGATGTCGAACCAGAACAGCGCATCGCTGCCGCGGTCATAGCTCGGGCCTTCGCCAAGCTGGCAGATGCGGTCCGAGAAAACCGACACGGTGTCGCTCATTATGCATCTCCAAAGGCGGCGTCCCAGGCGACAACGGCGGCCTGAGCCCGCGCGGCCACCTCCTCGACGCCCATGCCGGGCTTGAACAGGCTGGAGCCGAGGCCGAAGACGCTGACGCCGGCCGATTTGTAGCCGGCAAAATCTTTCTCGGACACACCGCCAACGGCGCCGATCAGCACATCGGCGGGCAGCACCGCGCGCACGGCCGCAATGCCGCCGGCGCCAAGCACGCTTGCCGGGAAGAATTTCAGCGCCGAGGCGCCGAGCCTTATCGCCAGGAAGGCTTCTGTCGGCGTGAACACGCCGGGCATCGTCACCATGCCATGGGTCCGAGCGCGGTCCATCACCGCGGCATCAATGTTAGGGCTGACCAGCAGCCGGCCGCCGGCTGCGTGCAGGGCGTCGACATCGGCCGCCGTCAGCACAGTTCCGGCGCCGACCAGGGCTGCCTTTGGCAACGCCTGCACAAGGCCGGCGATCGAGACGCAGGGTTCCGGCGAATTGAGCGGCACCTCGATCGCCTCGATACCGGCATCGAAGATCGCCTGGCCGATCGCCACCGCCTCGCCCGGTTTCAGCCCGCGCAGGATGGCGACGAGGCCGCGCTTGAGTTTCGGAAACGGTGCTGTCTGGGTCACGCGGCGGCTCCAATCATGCCGTTCTCGCGTGCCGCCTCGACGAGCCCGGCACGCACTGCTTCATCGGCGTCAACAGTTCTGAGGGCAAGGTCCGCGATGCCCAGCGCGGCGGCATACAGCACACCCAGCGCGCCGGAGGCGACCAGCACGACAGGTGCATCGCCAGCGCCATAACGGCGTTTCGCCGAAGCGATCTCGCCGCCGAGCAGCAGCCCGGACAGGCACGCCGCCGCATCGTCGGCCTGCAGATCCTGCAGCAGGCCGGCGGCGCGGATGGCAAACAGCTTCGAGGTGACGTCACCGCCCTCGCCCAGGGCCCGTTCACACCATTGACGGAAGAAGGCATTGTCCGCGACCACCGCTGCCGGATGCTCGCCCAGCGAATGGCGCAGGATCGAATGCGCGGCCAGCACCGAAAACAGCTCGCCCGTCGGCCAGGTGCCGAAGCCGGCAACGGCGCCGTCCTCCACGACCACCCATTTCGAATGGGTGCCGGGCATGCAGACGAGGTGGCGGCCCTTTGCCGGCAAACCGGCGCCGGCGAGCTGGGTCTCCTCGCCGCGCATCACGTCGGGCGCATCGGCCGATCGCTGGGCAAGGCCCGGCACGATGCGAATGTCGCGGCTTTGGCCGGGAACACGGGCGGCGCCGGCGAGGATGGCGCCGAGAGGCGAGGGCACGGTGACATAGGGCGCTTCCAGCCAGCCCTGACGGGACCCGGCCATGCCGCAGATGATGACCGGCAGCGTCTCAGGCGCCCCCATGGCGGCCAGGTGGCCCTCAAGAACCTTCGAGAAACCTTTCTCGCGCGCGGTGATCAGCCCATCGTCGCCGCGACGCTCGGCAAGCACCTTGCCTGCGTCGTCGAGCAGCCAGGCCCTGAGCCTGGTCGTACCCCAATCGAGCGCGGCGACCGCAGGGGCCGCGCTCACAGGAAGCCTCCGTCGACGATCAGCATCTGCGCGGTCAGCATGCGCGAGGCATCCGAGGCCAGGAACAGCACCGTGCCGACGATGTCCTCGGGCTGCATGACATCCTTGATGCATTGCTTGGCGACATGGGCGGCGAGCCCATGTTCGGTGACCCAGAGCTCCTTCTGGCGTTCGGTGATCACCCAGCCCGGCGCAATCGCGTTGACCCGGATGCGGTCGGCGCCGAGCTTGCCGGCAAGGCCCTTGGTGAGGCCGAGTATGCCGGCCTTGGCGGCGGTGTAGGCCGGCATGTCGGGGTGGTTGATGAGATAGGAGGTCGAGGTGAAGTTGATGATCGAGCCGCCACCGGCCCGCTTCATGCCCGGCGCCACGGCCTGCGCGGTGAAGAAATGCGGGCGCAGGTTGACGGCAAGGTTGTTGTCCCAAAACTCGACGGTGACGTCCTCGACCGCGTGGCGGTCGTCAAGCGCGGCGTTGTTGACCAGGACGGTGACGTCGCCATGCGCTTCAGCCGCCCTGGCGGCCGAGGCGCGCAGCGCCTCGATGTCGCGCAGATCGGTCTTGAGGTAGAGTGGCCGCCGGCCTTGCTCCTTCTCGATGCGGTCGGCAAGCGCGATGCTCGGACGGTCGGCGATGTCGATGAAGGCGACCTTCGCGCCTTGCCGGACAAAGCCCTCGGTCAGCGCCGCGCCAATGCCGGAACCGCCGCCGGTGATCAGCACCGAAGCGCCTTCGAGATCGGCAAAACGTGCCGATGGCATCATCTTTTTTCTCCCTGGCCAGGTCGGCGCGCATCCTATCCAGACAAGGCGCGCGGGCAAGGGATAAACGTCAGATTTTCAAGCTTATGTCTGACAAAAAGGCAAATCACGCCGGCACGGATGAAGGGGCTGGCCGAATCCGTACAGGAACGGCGGTCAGATTGCCTTGGCGTGGAGGGCGCCGCGATAGGAATCGCGCAGATAGCCGAGCGTGGCGTCGGCATCGATCGGCTTGCCGAACAGATAGCCCTGCCCGCCGGCGCAGCCGAACTGGACCAGGCGGTCGGCCTGCGCCTCCTCCTCTATGCCTTCGGCCACGACATCCATGCCGAGCCCCTCGCACATGGCGAGGATGGCGCGGATGATGTGCTCGGACGGGCGGTCGTCGAGGATCGAGGAGACGAAGGCGCGGTCGATCTTGAGCTTGTCGAAATGGAATTCGCGCAGCCGCCCGAGCGAGGACTGGCCGGTGCCGAAATCGTCGAGCGAGACGCGGATGCCGACGCGGCGCAGATCCGCCACGATCTTCTCGGCCGAGGCCGGATCGTTCATCAGGCCGGTCTCGGTGATTTCGATCTCCAGCCGGTGCGGATCGAAGCCGGTGCGGTCGAGGATCGCCAGTATGTGCAGGCCGGTGTTCTGGTCGACGAGCTGCGACGGCGACAGGTTGAAGGACAGGAACAGGTCCTTCGGCCAGCTGCGCGCCGCCTCGGTGGCCTTGCGCAGCACCAGCTGCGACAGCGGACCAATGATGCCGCGTTCCTCGGCGATCGGGATGAACACATTTGGCGGCACGGAACCGAGGTCGCGGTCGGTCCAGCGCGCAAGTGTCTCGAAGCCGATGGTGCGGCGGGTGTTCAAGTCAACGATGGGCTGGAAATGCGGCTCCACCTCGCCGGCCGAGACGGCGCGGCGCAGCGCCTGCTCGATGCGGGTGACGCGCTTGGCCGCCTCTTCCATCTCGCGCGTGTAGACGACGACCCGGCCGCGACCGGAACGCTTGGCGTGGTAGAGAGCGGTTTCGGCCTTGTTGAGCAGAATGTCGGTAGTCTCGTCGCCGGAGTAGAAAAGCGAACAGCCGACGGAGGCCGACAGCCTGGCGGTGCGCTCGCCGACGTCATAAGGCGCCGACAGGATCTCGATCAGCATGCGCGCCTTTTCGGACGCCGCCTCTTCGCTGAACACCATCGGATAGAGGAAGGCGAACTCGTCGGCGCCGATGCGGCAAACGGTGGAATAGCTGTCCATCGAGGCGCGCAGCCGCATTGCCACCTGGATCAGGATGTCGTCGCCGGCCTTGTGGCCGAACAGGTCGTTGATCGGCTTGAAGCCGTCGAGGTCGAGGATGCCGACGGTGAAGGGCGCCGGGTCCTCGGAACGATCGCTGATCAGGCGGTCGACCTTGTCGAAGAAGCGGCGGTGATTGCCAAGCCCGGTCAGCGGATCGGTGAAGGCCAGATCCGTGTTTTCCCTGCCTGCCAGCCCGGTGGCAAACGTCGTTTGCATCGGTGTTCCTTGTTGCACGTCGGAATTTGCGGTGAGACTGGCAGGAAACCCTTTAGGAAACGTATCGAGAAATCGATTTTCTGGACGCCGGGTGGCCTGCTTAGTCGCCCTGGCGGACGCGGTAGATTTCGATCGGAGCTCCGCGGGTTCCCGCCACCGGCTCCAGCCATTCCGGCACGCTGCCGTCCACCAGGCCGGCAAGAAAGCCCTTGGGTGCCGTTTCGGCGAGAAGCTGGCTTTCAGTGCTGCCGCGGCAGACGGCCACCAAGCCGACATGGTGGCTTTCGACGATCCTTCGCGCATCCGCCGGGGACCCCAGGAAAGCATCGAGCGCCAGCAGATTTCCGGCGATGTTGCGATGGTAGGGACCGGCGAACACACGGTGCGCGGAATAGGCGAGGATAGGCGAGCCGAGATTGGAGATCGCCAGAACAGTGGTGCCGGGCAGCCGGGCGAGCGATGCAAACGAGGCCTTGTTCTCGCAATTCGTGTCGGCGACTTCGTCATTGGCCTTGCCGATCTCGAAGGCCGATGACACCGCCGTGGCGGTGCCGGCCCAGAGCGCGTTCACCGACAGCAGCCAGGCCGCCGCCATGCGAAGCGAGGTGCGTGGCGAAGGGCTGGCCTCGACCCGCTCGCGCCATCTGGCGATCCATGCCGAAAGCGGGATGACGGCAAAGGCAACCGAGAAAGTCGAGCCACGCACCTGCCAGGCGCTGACGATGAAGGCCACGACAAGCAGCACGCCGACGAGGGTGTCCTGCCGGCGCCAGCCGCCCTGGCGCAGGCGAAGAGCCAGGAGCACCATCCCCATCAGCGGAGTGGCATAGCGAGCAGCCACCCGGGCGGGGTTGTAGACGAGAAGCACGAACAGCGACTGAGCTTCGTCCACGTGATCGAGCCACAATTCCTTGAGGCGTGGATCGAGATTGGCATAAGGAGCCGCCAGGCACTGCGGAAACAACAACAGGACGACCGCGGCGAGTGCCGCGGCGAGCAGGCCGACCGATACGATACGCCGAAGGCGCGTGCGGCCGGCGGCGTCTATCGACGCGACCACCGCAAGACCGGCCCCGGCAAGCGCGGCGATGGCGAATTGCACGATCGAGAAGGCGTCGCATTGCGCCTGGCCCCAGGCGGATGCGGGGATCGTGGTGACAAAGACGAGAGCCGAAACACCGGCAAAGCCGGCGCCGAAATCCCTCGCGATCCGGCCTTCGCCGCTCCTGTCGACGATAAAGAGCAGTGCAACAGCGGCGCCGATGGTCGCGACATAGGGGGCGGTTTCCATGCCGACCGCCAACGTCAGGGCGGCGCAAAGGCCGGAAAACAATGCCGCGGACCGACTTGTCGGCGCCTCAAGCAACAGGCTGAGGCTAGCCATGGTCAGCGTGAGCTGGACATTGTGATGATCGATGGCACCCGGGGAAAAGATGCCTATGAAATGCAGCGCCGCAGCGCCGACGACCACCGCGGGCAGCACCGCCCGCTCGCCGGCAAAGCTGCGCGCGGCCCGGGTGAGGTAGAATACGGCGGCCCCGAAGAGCAGCGTCGGCCACGCAACCAGTGCGACATTCTCCGCGACGGCGGCGCTGCCCGTCAGTGCCGAGGCTGCAAGGATGATGGCGGCGAGCGGTGCGTCGACCAGCCGCGACCAATGCATGACAAAGCCGCCTTCCGGCCCCATCCGGTACTGGTGCAGGTCGAACCAGCCCTGGCCGGAGAGAAGATCGCGAACCTCGACCATTCGCAGCATGCTGTCATTGTCACCGCCGTTGTTGGTCAGTTCCGGAAATCCGGAATAGGCGTTGACCAGGAGCACCACCAGCATAGTGAGCAGCGCCGCCAGAAGGTCCATTCGCCAGGCGGCTCGGGCGGCTTTCCCGGAAGGAATCGCGGCATGGACGGCGGACATGGATCGACTTTCGGGTGGTTGCTCGGTGCCGCAGGCTAGCGCCGCTCGCTTCACAAAGCGTAAAGCTCGATGCAGATGCGCTAGCCGCGTGCCGGAAACACCCAAGCCGACGACACGATATAGCTCAGCGCGCTTGCCGCGACCGTGGTCAACGCCGACATGGCGACGGGCGACAGGCCAAAACGCGTTACCGCGACATGCGAGACAAGGCCGGAAAAGGCAGCGCATGCGGCCTGCAGCGCAAGATAGCGCGGCAGCGCGGTGGCATGATCATGCTCTGCGCCGAAGGTCCAGCCGCGTTGCGCGGAATAGGCGACGATGAAGGCGATCGCGTAGGCAACGGCACTGCCTGCGAACGGCGAGAGGCCAAGCGAAACCAGCAGCCACGAAAGCACGAACAGGAGCAGGGCGGCGCCGACACCGACCACCAGGAAGCGGAACAGGCGCGTCTTCTGGATAAGGTCCGGCAACGCGTCGATCACCGGTTTTCGCCCGCCGGCAGATCACTGGACTGGCCGGCTCTCAACCGCTTGACCGGAATTTCCAGGACGCCGAGCAGGAATGCCGAGAAGAAGGCCTGGAACGAAATCACAATCAGGCTGAGGCCGAGTACGACGATGCGCGGGATTTCGGAATCGTCCAGCGGGCCGAAGCCGAGATTCGCCCAGCGCAGCACGGCATAGGCGCAAAACGAGAAGCCGCCGGCAAAGCAGATGCCGGCATTGGCGGCGAGGCGGTCGGTGGAGATTGTCCTGGTCAGCCAGTCGGAGCCCCGGCTGCGCGGCAGGATGCCGGTGACCTCGGCATAGTAGCGCGAAATGACGCCGAAGGTGATGAGCTGCACGCCAGTGACGATCATGAAGCAGGCGGCGACGAAGGTGTTCAGGTCGAGCGACAGATTGTTGATCACCCTGAGCGGCCCGAACACCAGCAGAGCCGCAAACAGCGTGCCCAGGCCACCTAGCACCATGCCGGGGATGAAGAACATCCAGCGCGGATTGTAGACCAGCAGGAATTTGAGATGCCGCCAGCCGTCGCGCCAGGTCCTGAGATGCGGCGGGCGGCTGCGGCCGTCCGGCTTGAGCGTGGTCGGCACCTCCTCGATACGCAGCCCGGCAAGCGCGCCGCGCACCACCATCTCGCTGGCAAACTCCATGCCGGTGGTCTGCAGATCGAGCTTTCTGATGGCCTCGGCATTGAAGCCGCGCAGGCCGCAGTGGAAATCGCCGGTCGTGATGCGGAAGAACAGGCGGCCGATGAAGCTCAGCACCGGATTGCCGAGGTAGCGATGCAGCGGCGGCATGGCGCCGGCTTCGATGCCGCCCCGGAAACGATTGCCCATGACCAGGTCGGCGCCGTCGCGCAGGCGTGCCACGAACGCGTCCAGCGCGCTGAAATCATAGCTGTCGTCTGCGTCGCCCATGATGATGAAGCGGCCCCTGGCGGCGGTGATGCCGCCAAGAAGGGCAGCGCCGTAGCCCTTTTGCGGCACCGACACGACGCGGGCGCCGATAGCTGTCGCGATGTCCTGGGAGCCGTCGGTGCTGCCATTGTCGGCGATCAGCACCTCGCCGGCTATACCGGCCTTGTTGAGGAAGGCCTTTGCCTTGCCGATGCAAACGGCCAGCGTCTCGGCCTCATTGAGGCATGGCATCAGGATGGTGAGCTCGAGCTGCTTGGTCTGGGCGGCGCGGATTGTTGTGACGGCGTTCATGGTTCT
The DNA here is from genome assembly GCF_003952505.1 of Mesorhizobium sp. M4B.F.Ca.ET.058.02.1.1. Lineage (NCBI taxonomy): Bacteria > Pseudomonadati > Pseudomonadota > Alphaproteobacteria > Hyphomicrobiales > Phyllobacteriaceae > Mesorhizobium > Mesorhizobium sp. M4B.F.Ca.ET.058.02.1.1. The sequence goes on from NZ_CP034450.1 coordinate 4,018,055, forward strand.
TGTTCCATCAAGGACCGGTCCGGCGTCTGCAGGGCCGGGCTCATTCGAACCACCCTTGCATGGCAAGGCTTAAGAAAACGATGACGCGGGTTCTCGCCTTGTCTGCAATCCGGCTGGGTTTGCGCCTTGCTGATGCAATCTTCAAAATGTCGCGATTGGCAGACCTCGCCGATTTCCTTATATCGGCGACAGAGCCGCCGGAGAGCCCATATGCCGCTGAAGATCGCCGTCCAGATGGACCATGTCTCCACCGTGTCGATCGCCGGCGACACGTCCTTCGCGCTTTCGCTCGAGGCGCAACGGCGCGGCCACAAGCTTTTCCATTACACGCCCGACCGGCTGTCGATGCGGGACGGCAAGGTGTTCGCGCGCATCGAGGAGATGCAGGTGCGCGACGAGAAGGGCAATCACTACTCGCTGGGCGAGAAGGTGCGCACCGATCTGTCGGAGATGGACGTCGTGCTTTTGCGGCAGGACCCGCCCTTCGACATGAACTACATCACCACCACGCACATCCTGGAGCGCATCCATCCTGGGACATTGGTGGTCAACGACCCGGCCTGGGTGCGCAACAGCCCGGAAAAGATCTTCGTCACCGAATTTCCCGAACTGATGCCGGAAACGCTGATCACCAAGGATCCGCAGGAGGTGGCCGCCTTCCGCAAGGAGTTCGGCGACATCATCGTCAAACCGCTCTACGGCAATGGCGGCGCCGGCATCTTCCATCTGCACGAGGCCGATCGCAACCTTGCCTCGCTGCTCGAAATGTTCGGCCAGATGTTCCGCGAGCCGTATATCGTGCAGCGCTACCTGAAGGACGTGCGCAAGGGTGACAAACGCATCATCCTCATCGACGGCGAGCCGGTGGGCGCAATCAACCGCGTGCCGGCCGAGCACGATTCGCGCTCCAACATGCATGTCGGCGGCCGCGCCGAAAAGACCGAGCTGACGGAGCGCGAACGCGAGATCTGCGCCCGCATCGGGCCTTCCCTGAGAGAACGCGGCTTCATCCTCGTCGGCATCGATGTCATCGGCGATTATATGACCGAGATCAACGTGACCTCGCCGACCGGCGTGCGCGAGGTCCAGCGCTTCGGCGGCGCCGACATCGCCAGCCTGTTCTGGGACTGCGTCGAGGGCAAAAGGCGGTAACGGCAACCTTGGAACCGCGCCTGATTCCGTGCAACTGCGGCTCGCCGATTCCGCGTCTAGACCACGAAGAAGTCGTCCGCAGTGAGCCAGGTGCCCGGGTCCACGGTGGCGAACTGGACGGCCGCCGCCCCGCCCGCCCCGTCCTGATCGAACAGCAAAGCACCGGTCGCGTCATAGATGATATGGTCGCTGTCATCGATGGCCTCGCTGCCGACCGTGAAGACGGCAGCAAAAAGCGGGCCGGCCGACAGCCCGACGAATGCGGAGCTGTCCAGCCGGAACACATCGTCAAGCGCTTTGAAGTCGACGATACGGTCGTAGTTCGCCGGTCCGAGTGCGTCGAACACGAAGACATCCCGGCCCGCGTCGCCGGCCAGCCAGTCGCGGCCGGCGCCGCCATTGAGGATGTCGTCGCCAGTACCGCCGCGCAGGTCGTCTGAGCCGGCGCCGCCGTCGAGAACGTCGTCGCCCGTATCGCCGCGGATGCCGTCGGTGCCCGCACCGCCGCTTATCGCGTCGTTGCCGGCGTCGCCCTTCAGCCAATCCGTGCCCGCGCCGCCGATGATCGTGTCGGCGCCGGCGCCGCCGAACAGCTGGTCGTGGCCGGCGCCGCCGTCGAGCGTATCGTTGAACGGGGTGCCGTTGATGCGGTCGCCACCGCCCAGCGCGGCGACGAGCACGGCACGATCGTGGCTTCCGTAGCTCACGACATTCGTAATGTCGCTCAGCGCGATGGATTCGGCCGGCGGCGTCACCGTGATCGTAATCGTCGCCACATTGCTGTTGCCCTGGCCGTCCGTCGCGTAAACCGTGAAGCTGTCGGTGCCGACGAAGCCGGCCTCAGGGGTGTAGTCAAACAGATTGCCGCTCAGAAAGTCGGCATGATAGTGCAGGCTCGAGCCGTAGTGACCCTGGTGAAAGGGGTAGTAGTTGCCGTCGAAACTCGTGCTCTGCTCGAGGGCGCCGTGGTCCGGCCCGTCCACGACGATAAAGCTCAGGAGATCGTAGTCGGCATCCGCGGCGCTGAATTTGATGTCGTCGAGAAATTGCCCCTGCGAAACCGACACATTCAGATCGGCGGCGCTGGGCGCATGATTGACGAAGCTGTCGGGCTGCAGCACGCCGCCTTCCAGGATGATCTGATGCTGCCCGTACTGGGTGTTTTCGCCGCCGAAATATTCGTTCGCGCCGATCCATGTCACCGTGATGGTGTCGGGGCTGTCGGCGTTGACCGAGACAATCTGGGCCGACATGAAAGCGGCCTGGTCGGACAAGGTGCGGATAAGATTGCCTTCATTGTCGAAGACTTGCGTCTCCACCGTCGTCCAGGTCTCGGTTCGTCCCTCGTTGGTGAAGCTGGTGATGGTGAAGAAGCCGTCGAAGACATCGACCGAAGCCAGGTCGATCCCACCGAACGGGAAATCCGGCTTTGCTCCTATTGGCCCGATCACATCGCCGTCGGTTTCGGTAATGCTGAAAAGGACCGCGTCAGGGCTCGGATTGGGATTGTCGGTTTCTTCCCATACGGTGAGCTCGCTGCCATTGCTTAAGGTCGGCATCCTGTCTTCCTCGCCTTCGCGCCTGGACGTGCTGTGGATGCCCCCCGATCCCAACGATAGCATCGTACGCGCGTCGGATCGGTGACAAACCAAACTGCGCCTCGCCTTTTTCCGATGTGGTTAATTATGTGTGTCGAGCGGGAATCCGTTGCTCCAGTCGGCGTCGGCATTTGTTCTCGTAATGTTCTTGATCAATCCGAAAATCTGTGGTTGTCTTGGTTGACCCGCTCGCCGCCTGATCGCAGGACCGGCGGGCGGATAGTGGGGGCAGAGCAAGATGGTGGCGCGGGTTCGCACGGTCGCTTTCCAGGGCATCGAGGCCGTGCCGGTCGATGTCCAGGTGATGATCGCGCCGGGCAAGGTCGGCATGCAGATCGTCGGCCTGCCGGACAAGGCGGTGGCGGAAAGCCGCGAGCGGGTGCAGGCGGCGCTGCATGCGTCGGGCCTGTCGATGCCATCGAAGAAGGTGACAGTGAACCTCGCGCCGGCCGACCTGCCCAAGGAAGGCAGCCACTACGACCTGCCGATCGCGCTCGGCCTGATGGCGGCGCTCGGCGCCATCCCGGGCGATATGCTGGCCGGCTATGTCGTGCTCGGCGAATTGTCGCTCGACGGCACGATCGCGGCGGTCGCCGGCGCGCTGCCGGCGGCGATCGGCGCCAATGCCGAGAACAAGGGGCTGATCTGCCCGTTCGGCTGCGGGCCGGAAGCGGCCTGGGCCGGCAAGGACTTCGACATACTCGCACCGCGCAGCCTGATCGCGATCGCCAACCATTTTCGCGGCACGCAGGTGCTGTCGCGGCCCGAGGCCGGCATCCAACTTGCGGCGCGCGACCTGCCCGACCTTGCCGACATCAAGGGCCAGGAGAGTGCCAAGCGGGCGCTGGAAGTGGCGGCGGCCGGCGGTCACAATCTGCTGATGGTCGGACCTCCAGGTTCTGGAAAATCGATGCTGGCGCAGCGGCTGCCGTCGATCCTGCCGCCGCTGGCGCCGAAGGAACTTTTGGAAGTCTCGATGATAGCCTCGGTGGCGGGGGAGCTCGGCGAGGGCAAGCTCACCGACCGGCGGCCGTTCCGCGCCCCGCATCATTCGGCCTCGATGGCGGCGATGGTGGGCGGCGGCTTGCGGGCGCGGCCCGGCGAGGTCTCGCTCGCGCATCACGGCGTCTTGTTCCTCGACGAATTGCCGGAATTCACGCCGCAGACGCTGGATGCGCTGCGCCAGCCGCTGGAGACCGGCGACTGCGTGATCGCGCGCGCCAACCACCGCGTCACCTATCCGGCGCGCATTCAGCTCATCGCGGCGATGAACCCGTGCCGCTGCGGCATGTCGGGCGAGCCCGGCTATCGCTGCCTGCGCGGCGAGCGCTGCCGCACCGATTACCAGGCGCGCATCTCAGGCCCGCTGCTCGACCGCATCGACCTCAGGATCGAGGTGCCGGCGGTCTCCGCCAGCGACCTGATCCGGCCCGACAAGGCCGAGGCCAGCGCTTCGGTGGCGCAGCGCGTGGCGCGCGCCCGCGCGATCCAGCGCGAGCGGCTCGAACGGCTTGGCGCCGCCAGCGCCACGACCAACGCGCATTGCCCGCCCGCGATCATCGAGGCGATCGCAAGGCCGGATAGCGCGGGCCTGACGCTGCTGAAGGACGCCAGCGAGAAGCTCGCCTTTTCGGCGCGGGCCTATCACCGAGTGCTGAAAGTGGCGCGCACGCTGGCCGACCTCGACGCCAGCGAGACCGTTGGGCGCATCCATCTCGCCGAGGCGATTTCCTACCGGATGAGCGCGGAGCGCATGGCGCAGGCCGCGTAGAGCCGCCGGATGCCGCGCGTAGGCAAAACATATAGGCTAGTGCCGAAGTGAACCTTTTGGAGGGATGACGGGCATGTTCAGGAAGGGGATTGCCGTAACCGCCGCCGCGGCCTTGCTGCTGGGCAGTGTCCTGCACGCTTCGGCCGCAGGTCAAGGAGGACCTGGCGCACGGAACCAAGTCGCAAAACAAGGCACTCGAAACCATAAGGTCAAACAGGGCGCACGAAAGCCTGCCGTGAAGCCAGGCCGGAAGAGCAGGAAGCCCGCTGCATCTCAGCTTGCGGTGCCCAACAGCAACAACGGCAACGTTGCGGTGGGCGGGCCCTATGTCGGTTTGAAATACATCGGAAACGTTCCATGACGGGCCGCTGCCGTTCAGGCGATCAGCCAGCGGCTACCGCGCCTTCAGCTCCAGCCGCCGTCTATGCAGCACCGGCTCCGTATATCCGTTCGGCTGGACTGTGCCCTTGAACACTAGGTCGCAGGCGGCCTGGAACGCGATGGAATTGTCGAAGTCGGCCGCCATCGGCCGGTAGAGCGGGTCGCCGACATTCTGCAGGTCGACGATCGCCGCCATGCGCTGCAGCGAATCCCGCACCTGAATTTCCGAGCACACCTTGTGGCGCAGCCAGTTGGCGATGTGCTGCGAAGAGATGCGCAGCGTGGCGCGGTCCTCCATCAGGCCGACGTCGTTGATGTCCGGCACTTTCGAGCAGCCGACGCCCTGGTCGATCCAGCGCACGACATAGCCCAGAATGCCTTGCGAATTGTTGTCGAGCTCGCGCTGGATCTCGTCGGGCGTCCAATTCGGCCGCACCGCCACCGGAACCGAGAGGATATCGTCGAGCCTGGCCTTCGGCCGGCTCTTCAGCGCCGCCTGCACGGCATGCACGTCGACCTTGTGATAATGCGTGGCATGCAATGTCGCCGCCGTCGGCGACGGCACCCAGGCGGTGTTGGCGCCTGCTTTCGGATGGGCGATCTTCTGTTCCAGCATCGCCGCCATCAGGTCGGGCATCGCCCACATGCCCTTGCCGATCTGGGCATGGCCGGCAAGCCCGCACTCCAGTCCGGTGTCGACATTCCAGGCCTCGTAGGCAGAAATCCACGCGGCTTGCTTCATGTCGCCCTTGCGGATCATCGGGCCGGCTTCCATCGAGGTGTGGATCTCGTCGCCGGTGCGGTCGAGGAAGCCGGTGTTGATGAACACGACGCGCTCGCGCGCAGCGCGGATCGCCTCCTTGAGGTTGACGGTGGTGCGCCGCTCCTCGTCCATGATGCCCATCTTGATGGTGTTTTTGGCCATGCCGAGCAGGGCCTCGACGCGGTCGAAGATCTCGACGGCGTAGGCGACTTCCTCCGGCCCGTGCATCTTCGGCTTCACCACATACATTGAGCCGGCGCGGGAATTGGCGCGGCGGCCGTTCGGCCCGACATCGTGCAGCGCGATCAGCGCGGTGATCGCGGCGTCCATGATGCCTTCCGGCACCTCATTGCCGTCGCGGTCGAGAATGGCCGGGTTGGTCATCAGGTGGCCGACGTTCCTGACCAGCATCAGCGAGCGGCCGGGCAGCGTCAGCGCGCCGCCGGAGGGCGCGGTGTAGGTGCGGTCGGGGTTGAGCTTGCGCACGAAGCTCTTGCCGCCCTTGCTGATCTCTTCGGCGAGATCGCCCTTCATCAGGCCGAGCCAGTTGCGGTAGACCACGACCTTGTCCTCGGCATCGACCGCGGCGACCGAATCCTCGCAGTCCTGGATGGTGGTCAGCGCCGATTCCAGGATGACATCGGCGATCCCCGCCGGATCGGTGCGGCCGATCTGGTTGGCGCGGTCGATGCGGATCTCGATATGCAGGCCGTTCCTGACCAGCAGCACGGCTTGCGGGTTGGCGGCATCGCCGCGATAGCCGGCGAATTGCCTGGGATCGGCAAGTGTCGTGACACCGGCGCCCTCGCCCAGCCGCAGCATGCCGTTGACAAACGAAAGCCCGTTGACCCCGGCCCATTTGCCAGAGGTCAGCGGCACCGACTGGTCAAGGAAATCCTTGGCCCAGGCGATGACCTTGGCGCCGCGCGCCGGGTTAAAACCCTTGCCCTTCTCGGCGCCGCCGGTCTCGGGAATGGCGTCGGTGCCGTAGAGCGCGTCGTAGAGCGAACCCCAGCGGGCGTTCGCCGCATTCAGCGCATAGCGCGCATTCATCACCGGCACGACCAGCTGCGGCCCGGCGACGACGGCGATCTCGGGATCGACATTGTCGGTCGAGACGCTGAAGGCCGGCCCTTCCGGCACCAGATAGCCGATCTCCTCCAGAAAGGCCCTGTAGGTGCTCATGTCGAGCGGCGCGCCGTTTTGGCGGTACCAGGCGTCGAGTTTTTCCTGCATGGCGTCGCGCTTGGCGAGCAGCGCCCGGTTCTTCGGCGCGAGGTCGTGGACAATGGCGGAAAAGCCGTTCCAGAATTTTTCCGCGTCAATGCCGGTGCCGGGTGCTGCCTCGGCCGCCACGAAGTCGTGCAGCTCGCGGGCGATCTGCAACCCGGCGGTCTCGATGCGGTCGGTCATCAGGGCTTCTCCAGATGAAAGGCTTTGCGGCCTTTGGCATGTCAGGGGTGAAGGGTCAATTCAGCTTAGGGTGAAGGCGGGGAGAATTGCCGTCGGCGAGGCTGCTGATCTCCCCCTCGAGGGGGAGATGGCCGGCAGGCCAGAGGGGGTTGGTGCGACTGGACGCGACGCTCTTGCTGCAACCGAAGCGTTAGCGCTCTACGCGCGGCGACCCCCTCTGTCGCCTTCGGCGACATCTCCCCCTCAAGGGGAGATTGCCACTAAACCGCGATCCTTGGCCGTCCCGATGCCACCGCCACCACATGCGCCTCGATGAACATGCGCTGGCTTTCGACAGTCGAGACCTTGAGCTCGGTGGCGACGTCGATCTCGGCATTGTCGGTGCCGGCATCTTTCGCGCGCTCGGCGACGATGGCGCGGACATCGGCCTCGGCCGCGGCGAGCGCCGCTGCCTCGTCGGTGAAGTCGCGCACCGTCTGGCCCGAGGCGAGGCGGAACAGCCCTTCCTTCGGCTGGCTGATGCGGGCTTCGGCGGAGACGCGGACCTGGCCGACGACGGCGCCGAGCGCGTTGGCGACGTCGGTATCGTCGGGCACGACGCAGCCATTGCCGACCAGCCGCGGCAGGCCGGCATAATGCAGCGGCGCCGAGGCGCCGAGGCCGATGACCGGACGGTCGAGCGCCACGCTGAGGCGGGCGATGCCGGGATGGGCATCGACGGCGCGCTGCACCAGCGCATGCGCGACGGCGGCGGCGCCATCCAGCCCGTCCTCGGTGAAGGCGGTTTCGAGAATGTATTCGGCCGACCAGCGGGTCAGCGTCACCAGCACACGTTCGGAAATCGCCTCCGGCGTCGCCGCGATGGCCTGGCCGCGGCCGTCGCGCTTGCGGGCGAACAGCTCGGCGCCGAGGCGTGCGGTGGCGGCGTGCCAGTTGGCCTGCTTGCCGAGCACATGGGCGGCATCCGACGGCGTGAAGCCGCAAATGTGCACCAGGCCGCGCGCCACCAGCCGGTTCAGCGTCGCGTTCTGGGCGTTCGAGGTCAGCAGCCTGTCGAGCGCCAGCGGCGTAGCCCCGATCGCCTCGTAGAGTTTTGCCTCCGGCGCGGTGAGGCCGGCGGCAAGCCGGTCCGGCACGCCGGTGCGCACCGCGAAGCGGCCATCCATGCGGCCGGGATTCGGCGCCCGCAGTTGCCGCTCCAGCTCCGATGTCACCGCCTCGCCATGCGCCAGGCCCGCCAGCGCCAGCGGCACCAGGCGGCGCGGCCCGAGCAAGATTTTTGGATTGAGCGCTCCGTCCTCCAGCGCCACTTCGGAATCGCCGCCGAGGCCGAAGGTGCGCATCGCCACGGCCTCGACCATGGTGCGGAAACCGCCGACGGTGGCGCCCTCCGGATCGAGCCGCGGGCGGCCGCTGTCGAGCACGGCGACGTCGGTGGTGGTGCCGCCGATGTCGGAAACCACGGCATCGTCGAGGCCGGTCATGTGACGGGCGCCGACGAGGCTGGCGGCGGGGCCCGACAAAATAGTCTCGATCGGCCGCTGGCGGGCGAAGGCGGCGGAAACCAGCGCGCCGTCGCCGCGCACCACCATCAGCGGTGCTGCAATGCCGCGCGCTTCCAGAAACCCTTCGGTCGCCGCCACCAGCCGGTCGATCATCGAGATCAGCCTGGCGTTGAGCAGCGTGGTGAGCGCGCGGCGCGGGCCGCCGAGCTTGGCCGACAGCTCGTGGCTAGCGGTGACCGGCAGGCCGGTCTTTTCGCGAATCAGGTCGCGGGCAGCCAGCTCATGCGCCGGGTTGCGCGTGGCGAAGTAGGCGCAGACGGCAAAGCCCGAAACCGAGCCGCCGAGCTCAGGCAGGGCTGCTTCGAGGCCGGAGAGGTCGAGCTTGGCCGCATTGCCGTGCACGTCATGCCCGCCGGGGCAGAACACCACCGGGTCGCTGCCGAGCGCCGTCTTCAGCCCGTCGCGGGCAAGGTCGGCCTCGGAAAAGCCGATCATGATCAGCGCGACGCGCCCGCCCTGGCCCTCGACCAGCGCGTTGGTGGCCAAGGTCGTCGACATCGACACCAGCTTGATCGAAGCCGGATCGGTGCCGGCCTTCTCCAGCACCGCGTCGACCGCGCCGGAGATGCCGACAGCGAGGTCGTGCCTGGTGGTCAGCGCCTTGGCCTTGGCCAGCACCTTGCCCTTCGGCCCGCCTTCCTCCGCCCACAGCACGGCGTCGGTATACGTGCCGCCGGTGTCGATGCCGAGGAAGAGCGGGATTGGCTTGGCGGTCATTTTTGCAGGCAGTCCGGGCAAAAGGATTGGTGCCTGCCCTTAGCCGATATGGCGTTGCGGATAAAGCCGGGAGAGATGGGCCAAGGGGGTGGCGCGACGATGAGTTGCCGAACGCTGGCGGGACAGCACCCCCTCTGTCCTGCCGGACATCTCCCCCTCAAGGGGGGAGATCAGATGTCCCCTGCACTTTCGCCAATCGCCAACGCTGCAGGAGGGCGCCGGCACCTAAGCTGCCAATCTCCCCCCTTGAGGGGGAGATGCCCGGCAGGGCAGAGGGGGTGGCTTGGCACCAACCTTGCAGGAATCGTCCAGCGCCGGCGCGGCCCCTCATCCGCCCTTCGGGCACCTTTGTAACTTGTCCCGTGCCGACTCTGCTATTGCAGCAGGTGCGGTGGCGGACGAGAGACCGGAGCATCTTTGGGCCTTGAAGCCCGTGGGAGAGCGAGGGTCTTCGTCCGCCGTTCCATCGACCCCGAACAGTCGCCTGGGCCGCAAGCGAAGCCCGATTAGGCAAGGATGGGATAGGATGGAAATCGTTGTTGGCATCGACGTTTCGAAGGATCGGCTGGATGTGCATGTTTTGCCGTCCGGTGAAGCGTTTTCGGTTGGTAACGACCATGCCGGGGTGGAGGAGCTGGCTCGACGTCTTGCAGCCTTTTCTCCGACGGCAATCGGATTGGAGGCTACGGGAGGCTACGAGCAACTGGCGGTCGCCACTTTGGCGAGCGCCGGCCTTTCGGTTGTCGTGGTCAATCCAGCGCAGATCCGGGCCTATGCCAATGCGCTCGGCAAGCGGGCCAAGACCGATCCGATCGACGCTGCCGTCATCGCAGCCTTCATAGCTGCGACCAAGCCGGAACTGCGGCCGCTGCGCGATGCCGAGACCAGGACGTTGGCCGATCTCGTCACGCGCCGGCGCCAGATCGTGCAGATGATCGTGGCCGAAGAGAACCGCGCCCGCACGGTCAACGCAAGACAGGCGCAAAAGAGCATCAAGCGCCTGCTCGCCGCGCTCAGGCGTGAGTTGGAAAGCCTCGATGCCGACCTGGACGATCATATCCGCAAGTCGCCGCTCTGGCGGGTCCGGGAAAAACTGCTGTCCTCCGTGCCAGGCATCGGTCCCACCGTTGCCCGCACCATGATCGCCGAGATGCCGGAGTTGGGCAGCCTCGACCGGCGCCAGATCGCAGCGCTTGCAGGTCTCGCACCATGGACGAGGCAGTCCGGCACATGGCGTGGCAAGAGCTTCATCGGCGGCGGCAGGAGCCGCGTGCGCGCCGTCCTCTTCATGGCTGCCCTCGTCGCCATACGCCACAATCCGGTCCTCAAGGCCTTTCGCGACCGCCTCGTCGAGGTTGGCAAGCCGAAGATCGTCGCCGTCGTGGCCGTCATGCGAAAGCTGCTGACCATTCTCAACGCCATCATCCGCGACCAAAAACCATGGCAAACAGCTTGACAGCCAAGACAGTCGCTCTCCCCGTGAACGGGGAGAAGGACGCTACCCCACGAACCCCACCCTTTTATGCGAATTGTCACAGAACGGCTTGTTGGCTGAATGGCCGCAGCGGCAGAGGAAAACCCGCGTGGCGCGGTCGATGGTGTGGCCGGTGCCGGTGACGATCTCGGCATTGCCTTCGAGCTTGAGCGGACCGTTGACGGTCGGCGTGATCTTCAGTGGCCCGTCGCGGGCTTCGAGCGCAGGCGTGTCCTTCAGCGGCGGCTCGCCGGTGGCGGCAAAGCCCGCCTTGATATGGCTGTTGTCGCAGAACGGCTTGTTCTGCGACTGGCCGCAGCGGCAGAGCGTGGCGCGATGGAAGGTCTCGTCGCCGAGCACGATCTCGCCATGCACGGCCAGTGGGCCGTTTTCGCGCAGCCGCACGGTGTTGACCACCGGCGGCTTCTCCTGCGGTCCGCCATCCTTGCGATGGTAGGTGATGGCGCCGGACGGGCAGTTCTCCGCCAGCGCCACGACCTTCTCGACGCTGGCCGCCTCGGGGTGGATCCATTCGCCCTTGGCGTTGGGCACGAAGACGTGCGGATTACCGAGCACGCAGTTGCGCGAATGGATGCAGCGCTTGCCGGAAAAGGAGACGTCGACCTTCTCGCTTTCGACCGTGCCTGCCATGGGTGGGGTCTCCTCTTGGGTGGAGACAGGCTAGGGCGAGGGTGGGAAGGGCGTCAAGTTGGCTGGAACGCCAAGTCTCCCCCTTGAGGGGGAGATGGCCGCGAAGCGGCCAGAGGGGTCGTTGCGCGTGAAGCGCCGACCTTGGCTCTCGCAGGAAGGGGCGCTTGCGTTTTACGCGAAGCGACCCCCTCTGTCGCCTTCGGCGACATCTCCCCCACGAGGGGGGAGATTATCGCTCACTCCACCAGGTTGATTTCCTCGGTCTCGCCGCCGCTGCAGGTGTAGCAGCAGTCTTCGCATTTTTCCTTGTTGCCGGGGCCGACGCCCCAATAGGTGCCCTCGTCGCCGTCGACCCATGCGCCGTAGCAGATCGATTCGCCCTCATCGCAGGAGATCGGCAGTTCCTTGGTCTCGCCGTCGTCGAGGTAGAAATCCTTGCCATTGCCCGGCCAGACATAGTCGCGGTCCTGGCTGTAGAGCTCGAGCCGCATGGCATTTGGATGGCCGTTCCTGATCTCGAAAGTGACGTCGCCGGCATGAGCGGCCGGCGCGGCCAGCGTGGCGATGAAGAACGCCGCAGCGATGCGGCGGGCGGTGAAGAAAGTCATGGCAGTCCCCCGAAAAGAATCGGCCCCCATGGCCGATGGCGGGATGATGGCATGGCGCGAGCCAATGCCAAGGGGCGGTGGCGAAATAACGGGCGGAATTTTGGGATTGGCGAAAGCGGCGGTGCCGGCCGATCTCCCCCTTGAGGGGGAGATGGCCGCGAAGCGGTCAGAGGGGGTCCTCGCGCGTGAAGCGCCAGCGTCATCTCTTGTCGCGCACAGCGTCTCTTGTCGCGCACAGCGTCGGCGCTCGACGCGCGGCGACCCCCTCTGTCGCCTTCGGCGACATCTCCCCCTCATGGGGGAGATCGGCGCCCCCCGTCACTCCGCCAGGTCGATCGTCTCGGTGGAATGCTCGACGCAGATGAAGCAGCATGTATCGCAGGGCTGGTCGTTGTCGGGGCCGACGCCGGCGGAGACCTGGTCGTCGCCATTGACCCAGGCGCCCCAGCAGATGTTCTCGCCCGGATTGCAGGAGATAGGCACGGATTTGCGTGCGCCCGGACGGATGAGGAAGACCTTGTCGCCGCCCGGCCAGACCGTGTCGCGGTCGCGGCTGAACAGTTCCAGCGCGACGCCCTGCGACCGCTGGTTCCTGACGAACACCGACATGTCGTCGGCCTGGGCCGGCGTGGCGAGGAGAAGGGCGGCGAGCAGAGCGCGAATCATGGTGGGTCCCGGGGGAGTAGAGCACGGGTGGGGGAGCCGCGCGACCTCCCCTTCTCCCCTTGTGGGGTGAGAAGTGGTCCGCGTTAGCGGACGAAAAAGCCAATTGCTTGGCTTTTCGAGCTTCGAACGCCCTGAGCCTGCGAAGGGCCGGGCGGTGGCCGAGCGAAGCTCGGACGGATGAGGGGTGTTCCAGCTTGGCGTAAACCTCCGCCGGCGGCGAAAGGCGCGACACGGTCGCCAGCGCCTCACTCCGCTGGAACACCCCTCATCCGTCTCTGCGCTGCGCGCCGATCCACCTTCCCCCACAAGGGGGGAAGGGGGAGCTCTACCTATCCACCACCACATGCGGCGCGAATTTGCGGATCGCATCGATCATGTCGTCGCCGCGCACGTCGAGCGAGGAGACCTCCATGTGCACGATGGTCTTGCCGAACGGTAGGATCCGGTTCACCACATTGGCCGGCGCGTATTTGATGGCGTCGGGCGGCTCCTCGGTGAGCTCGAAATTGAGCATGGCCGAACCCTTGCCCGAGGTGAGGCGCACGCTCCGCACCTTCGTCCACGGCACCAGCACGTCGCCGGCGCGGCGGTCTCGAAAACCATGGGAGTCCAGCACGACCTGCACCGAGGTGTCGAAGGCGCCGCGCGCGAGGAAGAAGCCGAGCGCCAGGCAGCCCGCGCTGAGCAGCGCGATGACAAGCACATGCCCGCTTTTCGCCCCGGCCGCGATGCCCTGCACCACGCCGAAAGCGAAGATCGCGCCGATCAGCAGCGGCCCGATCGCCGGCAGGATTTTTCCCGTTGCGCTGTTGTGGAGTTCGAGCGGCGCGGTCATTTTTCCGCCCCTCACCGCTCGGGTTTCAGCAGCGTCCAGATCCAGCCGATGAAGGTGAGGACCAGGAACGGATAGCCGATCGCCGGCAGCGGCGCCGAAGTCGGCAGCAGCGGCGCGCCCCACAGGATCATCAGCGCCGAGACGGTGAACAGCAAGGCGGCGACGAGCCCGGCGAGCCGTGTCCAGAGCGCGAAAGTCGCCGGAGCGCTGACCATGACCAGCCCCGCCGCCCACAGCGCGATGCCGCCGACATAGGAAGGCACGCTGGCCTGCAGCCCCGCCGCGTTGCCGGCCAGAAGCAGGCTTTCGCCGGCGAGGAAGGTCAGGAAGCCGGCCGCGACGAGATCATTGCCGAGCCGCTGGTATTTCATCGTCAGCAGCGCCGCCGCAACGACGACACCCACGCCGTCGATGGTCCACAACGTCTCGCGCAGCGCGTCGCTGGCAACGAAAGTGCCCGCCATGCCCAGCGCGCCGCCGATGGCGAGGCCGATTGCGGCGATGGTGTCCGAGCGCATGTGATGTCTCCCCAAAGCCGGGGAGAGGATACGCCGATGTGGGGGGATGGTGAAGGGACTACATCCGTCGCGCGACGCGAGAGCAATGCTCCTATATGACTCCGCCCGCCGAATAGCTTTTTTCAGACATAATGTACGAATGCGTCTTGGTGAGCTTAGCTTTATCTCCCTCTGCGATTTCCGCACTTCGGAGTACCGACTGCAAAACCAACATCTTCTCGTGTGTGCATTTTAGCGGCACGCTATCGTTTTTTGCGCCAATAACTGACTTGATGCGTTTGTATTTGACCGCTTCTCCTTCCAGCTCTTTATGAAATTCAAGCAGTTCCACCCCACTAGGCAGCAACCGCTCGCCAAGATAGATATAATACTTTGGAAATTCCTCCTTGTTTTCCCTGAGTCGCGGCCACATTCCGGCAACCAATCGAGATAGAGACTCGTCATTCGTCCAAACAAATTCTGTTTCCTCAAGGAACTTAAAAATGGTTTTGGCTAATCCGAACCGAGAAAGAATCCAGATCGCAGCGTAGACCGAGCAGAAATCGTCCTTTGGAAAATAGGTTAGGATCGCCTTCAGTGAACCTGCCTCTGTTCCATCATATTCGATCTTGGCTTCTACGAGGCGTTTTGCAAGAATCAATCGGAAGTAGTCGTCGCAAACCAATCCTCGCTCAAACACGGCCTTAATCCTATCGAAATCGACCTTACGAACACCGCATATCCCTACGTTTCGTAGTGCCGAGTCGCGTAAATTAGGATGGAGTGACATAAAATATTCGAACAGGATATCCGGAATTCTTGCCGAAAACCTATTGTATATACCTATCAGTCTTTTTACTATCTTCTCACCATTTCCCACCTTGAAGTAGCCGCGTTTATATAGTTCCTCGAAAACCTGCGATACCTTTTTAATTTTCGCTTCTATAGACTCGCCCGCCGAGGTCATTGCAAGCAGCCGTGCCTCCAATTGCTCTAAGAAGCGATTGTCCCGCACTCTGAAATGTGAATAGGCCTCTTTGGCAGTCAATATCCGGGTCTTACCGGCATTCAATCTCAGACTGCGTGATTGCAATACCAGATCAGTATCTCGAAGTAACTTCTTCGCGTCTTCGATGGTGTCCACGCCTGCATCGATATCATCCATGAACCGCGCATAATTCTTTTGAGAACGCTGCTCCATAAAGCGATCCAACTCAAATAGGTAGCAGTGAGCAAGCAGCCTTGGTGCGTCGAGATCGATTTGTGGCAAACCTATTTGACGTGGAGGCATGAAATCTGGTCGCCAAGCGAGCGCGGATATTATATGAAGATAGAAATCAAAGAGCGACTCTTGGACCGTCACGAAAGACGTAATCACGTTCCGCAACTGTACAAGATCGATGAAATCGTAGTAATTCGATATATCAGTGACGACTACAAACTTGTTTTCATCACGAAAGTCTAATATTTTTTCTTGAAATTTCTTCCATGATTTGAATGTTCCGTACTCTTGTTCGTCGGTCGGCTTGAAGCTGTGATCTTGCGGCTCAAAAAACGCGTTTTTGGACGGGGACTGTTTCTTGATGTCGCTGTAGAGCCTGTCCGAAAGGCATTGCAGTATGATGGCTGCCTCGACCGAGGTCTGAACCATCAGTCGGCACAATCCGAGAGTTTTTTCGACATGGTAGCGCCGGGGCTGGCTTACACCGAAATTCCCCCTACGGATGGCCGATCGTATTCGCGCAATCACAGCATCGATGCTTGACTGAAGATCGAGATACTCCACAGGGTCCGGGAATACTTGTCTTTTTAGATCGTATCTTGTTTTCTTCCGCCACTTCTCTTCCAGTCGCTTGGCGGTGAGATACCTTAGGATATCTTGAGCTCTCAGGCTGTATTTTGGAGAGTGTTGGGTCACTCAAATTACCCAAGAGAGAAGTCGGCGTATCTAGATTCTACTCTTTAGCCAAAAGCGCAGCCGACGTCTATCTTGTCTCCATTGGCAGAACGCGGCCGCCAACTGATTTCGAAATCCCTCATAAGCGCTGGGACGAACGCCCTTGGGTGAAGTCGGTTGTCTCAGCTAACACGCTTCCCGTCGATGAAGATATTGCGCCTAACAAGTGACGGCCGAGTCCTCGTTTCGATGCGAATTGAGAAGCCCTTTAGGATCAGGCGAATTGCTTCTTCCTCGGTTCGGACGAGGACCTCGTTCTTTTTGAGGTGTTTGATGTTCCGGGCTTCAGGATCCCCGAGAACGAATAGCCCGTCTTTCTGTGCTGGCGGCCATTTCCGGCCATCGGAAGTCAACCGATAGATTCTCATCACCATCCCTGATGTTGTCCGAGGGTCTTTGTCGGCTGCTCGTTCGACGGTCTACACAGACCTCAATCCCCCATCTTCAGCGCCTGGATAAACGCCTCCTGCGGGATATCCACTTTGCCGAACTGCCGCATCCGCTTCTTGCCCTCTTTCTGCTTGTCGAGCAGCTTGCGCTTGCGCGAGACGTCGCCGCCGTAGCATTTGGCGGTGACGTCCTTGCGCAGGGCCGAGACGGTCTCGCGGGCGATGATGCGGCCGCCTATTGCCGCCTGGATCGGGATCTTGAACAGGTGCTGCGGGATCAGCTCCTTCAGCTTCTCGCACATCTGGCGGCCACGCTTTTCAGCCGCCGTGCGGTGCACCAGCATGGACAGCGCGTCGACCGGCTCGTCATTGACCAGGATCGACATCTTGACCAGGTCGCCCTCGCGATAGTCGGTCAGGTGATAGTCGAAGGAGGCGTAGCCCTTGGAGATCGACTTCAGGCGATCGTAGAAGTCGAAGACGACCTCGTTGAGCGGCAGGTCGTAGGTGAGCATGGCGCGCTTGCCGACATAGGAGAGATCGGCCTGAATGCCGCGCCTGTCCTGGCAGAGTTTCAGGATGCCGCCGAGATAGTCGTCAGGCGTCAGGATGGTGGCGCGGATCCACGGTTCCTCGATCGAGGCGATCTTGACCACGTCGGGCATGTCGGCCGGGTTGTGCAGCTCCTTCACCGTGCCGTCGTTGAGGTTCATGCGGTAGACGACGGACGGCGCGGTGGCGATGAGGTCGAGGTTGAACTCGCGTTCCAGCCGCTCCTGGATGATCTCCAGATGCAAGAGGCCGAGGAAGCCGCAACGGAAGCCGAAGCCAAGTGCTGCCGAAGTTTCCATTTCATAGGAGAAGGAGGCGTCGTTGAGGCGCAGCTTGCCGACGGCGGCGCGCAGATCCTCGAAATCGGCGGCGTCGACCGGGAACAGGCCGCAGAACACCACCGGCTGCGCCGGCTTGAAGCCCGGCAGCGCCTTTTGCGTCGGGCGGCGATCCTCGGTGATGGTGTCGCCGACGCGGGTGTCGGCCACTTCCTTGATCGAGCCGGTGAAGAAGCCGAACTCGCCGGGGCCAAGCTCGTCGACATTGATGCGGGCGGGCGTGAAGACGCCGGTGCGCTCGACCAAATATTTGGCGCCGGTGCCCATCATGCGGATGGTCTGGCCCTTCTTCAGCACGCCGTCGATGACGCGGACCAGCACGATGACGCCGAGATAGGCGTCGTACCAGCTATCGACCAGCATCGCCTTCAGCGGGGCCGATAGATCGCCCTCGCGCGGCGGCGGCAGCTGGTGGACGATCGCCTCCAGCACGTCGGGGATGCCCAAGCCGGTCTTGGCCGAGATCAGCACGGCGTTGGAGGCGTCGATGCCGATCACCTCCTCGACCTGCTCGCGGATGCGCTCGGGCTCGGCCGCCGGCAGGTCGACCTTGTTCAGCACCACGACGATCTCGTGGTTGTTGTCGATGGCCTGGTAGACATTGGCCAGCGTCTGCGCCTCGACGCCTTGCGAGGCGTCGACGACCAGCAGCGAGCCCTCGCAGGCGGCCAGCGACCGCGACACCTCATAGGCGAAGTCGACATGGCCGGGCGTGTCGATGAGGTTGAGGATATAGTCCTCGCCATTGTCGGCGCGGTATTTCAGCCGCACCGTCTGCGCCTTGATGGTGATGCCGCGCTCGCGCTCGATGTCCATCGAGTCCAGCACCTGCTCCTTCATGTCACGCGCCTCCAGCCCGCCGGTGAGTTGGATCAGCCGGTCGGCAAGCGTGGATTTGCCATGGTCGATATGGGCGACGATGGAGAAATTGCGGATATGGTCGAGGGGCGTCGTCATGCGGCGCGCTTTAGCAGGGGCGGGGTTGAGGGGCAAGCGGTGGGCTCTTCTCCTTCTCCCCTTGTGGGAGAAGGTGGATCGGCGCGCAGCGCCGAGACGGATGAGGGTGTTCCAGCGGAGTGAGACGTCGGCGTTCCCTGGAACACCCCTCATCCGTCGCCTTCGGCGACACCTTCTCCCACAAGGGGAGAAGGGGAGTCGCGCCAACCCGCCCCGCGCCTAGATAAGTCGCACCTTAAAGATTAATCCACCAGTTTGGAGCATGATCCGCCGCTGCCTCGGCAGGCCTGGTTTGGGGGACCTCAACAATGTTCGGATACACAAGAGATTTCGTGCGCTCGCGGCGCGGCTCGATGATGCCGGTGTTCATCATCATCCTGACGCCGCTGCTGCTCGCCGTCGGCTTCTCGGTCGACTACACCTCGGCGGTCGAGACGAAAAGCAACATGCAGAACGCGCTCGACGCGGCGATCCTGTCGGTCACCACGCTGCCGAAAACCACCCCGCTGGCCGACCGCGAGACGTCGCTGAAGCAGGCCTTCGCCGCCAATGGCGGGCAAGGCACCGCCAAGCTCGACAGCTTTGTTGTGGCCGCAGACGGCACCGCCACCGCCACGGCTTCGGCGCACTACCCGATGCCGACCAATTTCATGCAGATCGCCAGGATCGAAACGGTCGAGGTCGGCGTCGCCTCGGCGGTGCGCAAGCGGCCGGCGCTGGTGCAGACCACGTTCAAGGTCACCAAAGTATCCGGCTACTGGAACAAGACGATGACGCTCTACGGCACCAAGTTCGGCGACACCGTCGCCAAGCCGCTGATGACGATCACCTATGCCTATAACAACTACGGTGACCCGAAGGGCTACGGCACCTCGATCGTCAGCACGATCAACGGCAGCACCACGACCAAGGTGCAGCAGCAGGTCTGCACGACCTCGACGGTGAAGAACTTCAGCAGCCTGCCCAGCGGCGCGATCACGCAAACCAGCGGCAGCAAGAAGTATGTCACGACCTGCGCCGATACGTTCTATCCCAGCAACGGCGCCGGCGCGGTGATCGACGTCAGCCAGATGGACAACCTCTATCTGCAGATGGACGTGCCCTCGGGCAGCCCGAAGGTGCTGAAATCCAACGACCCGACCACCTCGAACCGGCTCTACATCGGCACCAGCACCACGACCATGCCCGAGGTCGCGACCGGCCAGACGGTCGACATCTTCACCGCGGTGCCCTGCGGCCAGCCCGGCTACCAGGCCTGGGAGGATGGTGGCAACCCGGTGCCGGCCGACGTCAGCAATGCCGACTTCTTCTACACCGTCCAGGGCAAATGCGACTTCAACCAGCGGCCGTCCAACACGGTGCTGACGCAGTGATGAGCACTTCCCTTCTCCCCTGTGGGAGAAGGGAAAGAGCAGCGCAATCACAAACCGGTGATGCCTGTAACGAAGCCCGATGCGGTGGCGAAATGGGAGCAAGACCCCGCCGCAACGGAGACTTCCCCATGACCAGACCCAAGACGTCGCTCGGCAGCGCGCTCCTCGCCAGCGCGGCCTTCATCGCGCTGGCCACGACCGCCGGCACGGCCGCCGCCCAGCCGCTGACCGTGGTCGAGCTGTTCACCAGCCAGGGCTGCTCGTCCTGCCCGCCGGCCAATGCCAACCTGATCAAGGTCAAGGACCGGCCGGGCGTGCTGGCGCTGTCGTTCAACGTCACCTACTGGGACTATCTCGGCTGGAAGGACATTTTCGGCCGGCAGGAATTCACGCAGCGCCAGGTGAATTATGAGCCGTCGCTCGGCCATGACGGTCCGTTCACGCCGCAGGTGGTGGTGAATGGCAGCGCCGACGCGGTCGGCGCCGCGCCCGGCGAGATCGAACGGCTGATCTCGACCGGCCCGCAACCCAAGGGTCCGGCGCTCTCGCTCGGCGACGGCAAGGTGAGCATCGGCGCCGGCACGGCGCCCGGCGGGACGGCCGATGTCTGGCTGGTGCGCTACGCACGCGGCGTCGTCGAGGTGCCGGTGGCGCGCGGCGAGAACACCGGCCGCACCCTGCCGCATGCCAATGTCGTGCATTCGCTGCAGCGGCTCGGCCGCTGGAACGGCCAGGCGACGACGTTGCCGCTGCCGGCCGATGGTGGCGGGCTCAGCACCGCGGTGCTGGTGCAGACACCCGGCGGCGGGCCGATCCTGGCCGCCGCGGCGAACTGAGCATCCCTTCTTCGCGCGATGCCGCATGGGGCGGCAGCGCACCATCCGGCCCGCATCGCGCGCCACAACCCAAGGAGAATACCATGACCAAATTCCTGACCGCGCTCGCCCTTGCGCTCGCAACCACGGCGTTCGCCGCCGGCGCCCGCGCCGACGACGCGACCAACGCCATGAAGCCGGCCAATGCAATGGCCACCGACGCCATGAAGCCGAAGACCGACGCGATGAAACCCGCGACGGGTGCGATGAAGCCGGCCAACGCGATGGCGACCGATGCGATGAGCACGCAGGCGATGAAGCCGGCCGATGCCATGAAGCCGGCCACGGGTGCGATGAAGCCGGCCACGGATGCGATGAAGCCGGTGACCGATGCGATGAAACCCGTCGATGCGATGGCTCCAGCGCAATAAGTTGCAGCCGACGCACGCCAAAGTGAGAACCTGGCGGCGGCTGGTTTCGTATATAGTGAACAGCAGCAAGGGAGTTCCAACATGACCGCAATTCGACAGCAGAAGCGATCATCGACCTTCGCCAAAGGCGCGCTCGCCGCGCTCGTCCTGACCGTCGCGGCCGCCGCCTTCTGGCAGACGCCGGCGGTCTCGGCCGAGGACGCGGTGGTGATCCCGCCGCCGGCAATGGACGAGAAGGCGTCGAGCGGCAGCGAGACGGCGGTCTTCGCCGGCGGCTGCTTCTGGGGCGTGCAGGGCGTGTTCCAGCACGTCAAGGGCGTGAGCAAGGCGGTGTCCGGCTACACCGGCGGCAGCAAGGAAAACGCCGTTTACGAGGTCGTCGGCACCGGCAGCACCGGACATGCCGAGTCGGTCGAGATCACCTACGACCCGTCGCAGGTGACCTATGGCCAGCTGCTGCAGGTCTATTTCTCGGTCGCGCACAATCCGACGCAGCTCAACTACCAGGGGCCGGACCACGGCACCCAGTACCGCTCGACGATCTTCGCCGGCAATGACGAGCAGAAGAAGGTGGCCGAGAGCTACATCGCCCAGCTCGACAAGGCCAAGGTGTTTTCTCAGCCGATCGTCACCACGCTGGAGACCGGCAAGACCTTCTATCCGGCCGAGGACTACCACCAGGATTTCCTGACGCTGAACCCGACCTATCCCTACATCGTCTACAACGACCTGCCGAAGGTGGCGAATCTGAAGACGCTGTTCCCCGAGCTCTACAGCGAAACGCCGGTGCTGGTGCTGGCGTCGAACAAAAGCTGAGCGGCAATCTCCCCCTCGAGGGGGAGATGTCGCCGAAGGCGACAGAGGGGGTCCGCGCGCGTGGAGCGCCGACCCCTATCGGCGCCAGGAAGCAGGCTGAGCCCGGTCAGACCGACCCCCTCTGGCCTGCCGGCCATCTCCCCCTCGAGGGGGGAGAAAGACGCCCTCAATCATAGGTCAGATCCGTCGCCTTCCCACCAAAAACCCGGTAGGCATAGAACGAATAGAAGATGATGATCGGCAGCACCACGACGACGCCGACCAGGATCACCACCAGGCTTTCCGGCGCCGAGGCGGCCTGCCAGATGGTCAGCTTGTCGGGCACGACGAAGGGGTAGAACGACCAGGCGAGCCCGGCGAAGCCGAGCGCGAAGATGGCGGCGAGCGTCAGGAACGGCGTCAGCGCATGGCGGTCGGCCGGCTTCGGCAGGTGGAAGGTCTGCCGCCACAGCCACAGGAACAAGAGTGCCGAGAGGATGGGCAGCGGCGAGAGATAGAGTATCTCCGGAAAGAGGAACCATTTGTCGAAGATGCGCGGGCTGGCGAAGGGCGTGGCGAGCGACACCGCGACCATGCCGAGCGCCGCCAGCACCAGCGCGGTACGCAGCCAGCGCACCGCCTTGCGCTGCAACTCGCCCTCGGTCTTGTAGATAAGCCAGGCCGAGCCCATCGCCGCATAGGCGGCCGACAGGCAGAGCGCCACCAGCGCGCCGAAGGCAATGCCGCCGAGGCCGACATCGAGGCCGAGCACATAGACGCCCAGCATGTAGCCCTGCGCCAGCGAGGCGACGGCCGAGCCGAGGAAGAAGATGCGGTTCCAGCGATGCTTGCTGCCGGCCGGCACCTTGGCGCGGAAATCGAAGGCGACGCCACGCAGGATCAGGCCGACCAGGAGCACGAAGACCGGTATGTAGAGCGCGCTGAGTATGGTGCCGTGCGCCAGCGGGAAGGCGACGAGCAGCAGGCCGACGGCCAGCACCAGCCAGGTCTCGTTGGCGTCCCAGAACGGGCCGATGGCCGCGATCATCGTGTCCTGCTCGTGGTCGTCGGCGGCGGCGAACAGGATGCCGATGCCGAGGTCGAAGCCGTCGAGGATGACGTAGATCAGGATGGCGAGGCCCATCAGGCCGGCGAAGATCAGCGGGAGCGCGGTTGGCCAGTCATAGGTCATTTTCTTCTCCTCACGCGCCAGTCTCGATTTCCGAGGTCGGCGCCGCCCCTCATCCCCTGCCGGGACCTTCTCCCCGTATGGTGACGGGGAGAAGGGGGCTGGCCGCAACAACAGCGTACTTCCAACGTCGGCGATTGGCGAAACCGGCGATGGGAGCGCCCCTCTCCCCGTCCCTATACGGGGAGAGGATGCCGGTGTCCGAACCGGATAGATAGGTAACAGAATGGACCGATTGCATAGGTGACAGTTTTCTCCCTCGCCGGAGGACCCGGCGATGGTTTGGCGAGAGACTGGCATCATGGACGAGCGGCTTCGTTTTGTAGTGGATTGCCTTTCTGGCGAAGAGACGATGAGCGAGCTTTGTGCGGCCTACGGAATTTCGCGCAAGATCGGCTATAAATGGCTGGGTCGCTACCGGGAGTTTGGCCCGGAAGGTTTGCACGATCGGCCGCGAGCGCCGCTCAATCATGGCCGTGCGACAGCCCTTGATCTTGTCGAGCGGATCGTGGCGGCGAAGGAGACGCATCCGCTGTGGGGGCCCAAGAAGATCGTGGCGCGGCTCAAGCGCGCGGCTCCCGACTTGATCTGGCCGTCGGCCTCGACGGCAGGCGCTATCCTTGCACGGCATGGGCTTGTCAGCGCCCGCAAGCGGACCCGGCTGCGGGCCTGCGGCAATGGACCTTGGCCGGAGCCGCAAGGGCCGAACGCGGTGTGGACCGGCGATCACAAGGGCTGGTTCCGGACCCGTGACGGGTGGCGTTGCGAACCGTTGACGGTGATGGATGCGTCGAGCCGCTACTTGCTGGCGCTCGAAGCGACCGGCTCGACGGCGGATGCCGAGGCCTGGCCGGTATTCGAGCGGCTGTTTGAGGAGCATGGCCTGCCGGACCGGTTCCGAAGCGACAATGGCCCGCCCTTCGCGTCGGCCGGTGTCACCGGGCTGACACCGCTTGCGGTGCGCTTCATCAAACTCGGCATCGCCCTGGAGCGGATCGCGCCCGGCAAACCCCAGCAGAACGGGCGCCACGAGCGCTTTCATCTGACCCTGTTGCCGCTGGCCGAGGCACCGGAGGCCGACAGGGCGGCCCAGGGCCACGCCTTCGAGGCCTTCCGGCGCAGCTACAATGAAGAACGTCCCCATGAGGCGCTAGGCATGGACACTCCAGCCCAGCATTACAGATCCTCCCGGCGCGCCATGCCGACGATGCCGCCCGAGCCTGATTATCCGGCCGAGGCCGCGGTCCGTCATGTACGCCACAATGGCGAGATCAGGTGGAACGGCGGCTTCGTCTATGTCTCGCAGGCACTGGTTGGTGAAGCTGTCGCGGCCGCCCAAACCGAGGATGGTCAATGGGCTCTTTCCTTCCATGCACACCAGCTCGGCATCATCGACACAAGGCGTATGACGCTTGTCCGCTGCAGCGCCGCGCTAACCAATCCGCTTGGCGCTGCAGCGGACAAATAGGGGGAGAACTGTTACCTATGTATCCGGTTCAAACTGTTACCCATCTATCGGCTGGACACCGGCAGGCAGGTGAGGGGCAGCGCCAGCGTCCGGCGTCGAGTCAAGATTTCTTCGCAGTTCGACCACTGCCCTCACTCCCCTGCCGCCGGCTGCGACATGGCCGCGTTCATAACGCCCGGCAGCGGCGAGGTGTCGCCATCCTTGGCCGCCTTCAGCGCCAGGTGCACCAGCACGCCGAGATAGGCGATCAGCAAAATCACGTAGAGGACGAGATAGACGGCAAGCGTCAGCGCGACATGGCTGCCGGCGACCGGGCCGACGGCATCGGCGGTCTTCAGGACGCCGGTGACCAGCCAGGGCTGGCGGCCGATCTCGGTGGTGTACCAGCCGGCCAGCGTCGCCACCCAGCCGGAGATCGTCATCGGCACCATCAGCAGCGCCAGCGGCTTCGGCAGGCTGTGGCGGCGCTTGAGGAAGAAGGCCGCCGACCAGGAGACGATCAGCATCAGGATGCCGGTGCCGACCATGATGCGAAAACCCCAGAACACCGGGAAGACCGGCGGGTGGTTGCCGGGATAGTCGTTGAGCCCCGGCACGACGCCGCTGGTGCTGTGCCTCAGCACGACGCTGGCGCCGTCGGGGATGGCGATCTCGAATTTGTTTTCCCTGGCCGCCTCGTCGGGCCAGGCAAAGAGCACCAGCGGCACGTTGGAGCCGGTGTTCCAGTTGGCCTCCATGGCGGCGATCTTCTGCGGCTGGTGCTCGAGCGTGTTCAGGCCGTGCTGGTCGCCGGCGAAGATCTGGACCGGGATCAGGATGGCGGCGGTGAAGACGCCGGTGCGCAGCGCCTTCCACATCGATTCCGAGCGGTCGCCGGTGAGATAGCGCAGCGCCGACAGGCCGGCGATGAGGAAGGATACGGTCAGCCCCGAGGCGAGCAGCATGTGGACGAGCCGGTAAGGCATCGAAGGGTTGAAGACGATCGCCCACCAGTCGACGGCATGCGCCTTGCCGTCGCGCATCTCGAAGCCGGCCGGCGTCTGCATCCAGGAATTGAGCGCGATGATCCAGAAGGCGGAAACCGTGGTGCCGCCGGCGACCAGTACGGTGGCCAGCGTGTGGATGCGGTTGGACACGCGGCGGAAGCCGAACAGCATGATGCCGAGGAAGGCCGCCTCGAGGAAGAAGGCGGTGAGGATCTCATAGGCCAGCAACGGGCCGGCGATGTTGCCGACGGTCTCCATGTAGCCCGGCCAGTTGGTGCCGAACTGGAAGCTCATGGTGACGCCCGAGACCACGCCCATGGCGAAGGACAAAGCGAACACCTTCACCCAGGTGAAATAGGCGCGCATCCAGGCGGAATCGCCGGTCCTGTTGTAACGCAGCTTGAAGAACAGCAGCACCCAGCCAAGTGCAATGGTGATTGCCGGAAACAGGATATGGAACGAAATATTCGCGCCGAACTGGATGCGCGACAGGATGAGCGGGTCCATGGGCGACTCCGGCTGCTGCTTATGGCTCACAGAATAGGGCGCTGACGCGGTCCGGTCAAAGCGGCGTGGCGCCACGCGGGGCGCGTTGTCGCAGCAGTTCGGGCGAAAGCGTCAGCGCCCGATCGGGGAATGATTGTCCAGAATTGTCAGCAGCGGCATTGACTTCCCGCCGCGGGCACCGACATTCAGCGCAATAAAAATCCACAACCGCCTTTCAAGCAGCCGTTTTCAGCCATGCCATCCATTATTTCGATTGCCGGGGTGACCAAGACCTACGCCACCGGTTTCAAGGCCTTGAAGGAAATCAACCTCGACATCGAGCGCGGCGAGATCTTCGCGCTGCTCGGGCCGAATGGTGCCGGCAAGACGACGCTGATCTCGATCGTCTGCGGCATCGTCAACCGCTCTTCCGGCACGGTCATGGTCGACGGCCACGACATTGCGCGCGACTACCGCGCCGCACGCAGCCTGATCGGGCTGGTGCCGCAGGAACTGACCATCGACGCCTTCGAGACCGTCTGGGCGACGGTCAACTACAGCCGCGGCCTGTTCGGCAGGCCGGCCAACCATGCCTTTGTCGAGAAGGTGCTGCGCGACCTTTCGCTGTGGGAGAAGAAGGACGCCAAGGCGATCACGCTGTCAGGCGGCATGAAGCGCCGGCTGATGATCGCCAAGGCGCTTTCACACGAGCCGCGCGTGCTGTTCCTCGACGAGCCAACGGCCGGCGTCGACGTCGAACTACGCCAGGACATGTGGGCGATGGTGCGCCGGCTGCGCGAGGACGGCGTGACCATCATCCTCACAACGCATTACATCGAGGAAGCCGAGGCGATGGCCGACCGCGTCGGCGTCATCAACCGCGGCGAGATCGTGCTGGTCGACGACAAGGCCGAGCTGATGCGCAAGCTCGGTCGCAAGCGGCTGCTGCTGGAGCTGCGCAGTCCGCTCGGCGCGATACCGGAGAGCTTCTCGCGCTACGCGCTGGAACTGTCGCCCGACGGCGGACAATTGACCTACACCTACGACAACCAGAGCGACCGGCCGGGCGTCGCCTCGCTGATCCGCGACATCGAGGCGGCCGGCATTCAGTTCCGCGACATCGAGACGGAGAACAGCTCGCTGGAGGAGATCTTCGTCAATCTGTTGAGGCAAGAGCCATGAACCTTCGTGCGGTATGGGCGATCTACCGGGTGGAGATGGCGCGCGCGCTGCGCACCGTGCTGCAGAGCATCATCTCGCCGGTGCTGTCGACCTCGCTCTATTTCGTCGTCTTCGGCTCAGCCATCGGCTCGCGCATCACCGAGATCGACGGCATCAGTTACGGCGCCTTCATCGTGCCGGGGCTGATCATGCTGTCGCTGCTGACGCAGTCGATCTCGAATGCCTCCTTCGCCATCTATTTCCCGAAATTCGTCGGCTCGATCTACGAGCTGCTTTCGGCGCCAGTGTCCTATCTGGAGATCGTCATCGCCTATGTCGGGGGTGCGGCGACCAAGTCGATCGTGCTCGGCCTGATCATCCTGGCCACCGCCTCGCTGTTCGTGCCGCTGCATATCGAGCACCCGTTCTGGATGCTCGCCTTCCTGGTGCTGACGGCGGTGACCTTCAGCCTGTTCGGCTTCATCATCGGCATCTGGGCGAAGAGCTTCGAGCAGCTGCAGCTTGTGCCGCTGCTGATCATCACGCCGCTGACCTTCCTCGGCGGCAGCTTCTATTCGATCAACATGCTGCCCGGCATCTGGCGCACGGTGACGCTGTTCAACCCGGTCGTCTATCTGATCAGCGGGTTCCGCTGGAGCTTCTACGGCAAGTCGGACGTCTCGGTCGGCATCAGCCTCGGCATGACCGTGGTGTTCCTGGGCGTCTGCATCGCGATCGTCGCCTGGATATTCAGGACCGGGTATCGATTGAGGAACTGACCGGCAGGTCAGATCGCCTTCACCAGCCGCAGCAGCCCCAGCATCTCGACAAGCGTCCCCCTGCGGAAGGCGACATAGGTCGGCTGTTCCTGGCCGTGGAAACGGCGCTTGAAGGCCGCCTGGCCCTGCAAATTGAACTTCGAGCGATTGATCCAGGCGGAGCCGTAGGCGCGCTGGAAGGTGCTGCGCCAGAAGCTCGATTCGGCAAAGCCGCTGGCCTCGATGTCGACCAGCGGCGACAGACCCAGCGTGACGACGGACTTGCCCTCCTCGCGAAAGCGGTCGACGGCGAATTTGGTCAGGCCGATCTCGGCATGCGGCGTGGCGTCGATATGCTTGCGCTTGAAGGCGGTGGTGTAGCCGATGACCTTGCCGTCGCGAAACAGCGGATCGAAATCGAGCAGGGCGACCAGCTCGCCCTCCGGCCCATGCAGCACGAAGCGGCGCATGTCGGCGCCGAGATGGTCGGCGAAGGGCCGGTTGAGGAAACCCATCTCCCAGCGCTTGACGATGCGCTCGCCGCGCCAGTTCTCCGACAGCCTGGCGATCTCGTCGAGGAAGATGTTGCGCCTGTCCTCCTCGAAGGAAAAACCCTTCTTCGACAGCCAGCGTTCGGAATAGCGCACCGTCTCGTTGCGCTTGCCGGAGAAATCGTGCGCGGGCAGGTGCAGCCTGGTGTCGATGCCGAGGCGATTGATGCGGTAGCCGAGACCGGCCAGCACCCGCGCGGTATCGGCGCCGATCTGCACGAACCAGGGATCGCCTGCGGCCTCGACGAAGCGCTTGATATAGGCCGGCCGCTCGGCCGGATGGACCACCGGATCGCCGAGCGCGAAATGGTGCTTCATCTTGGTGCCGAAGGCGATGTAGCCGTCGCCATCGCTGAAATAGGACAGTTTCTGCTGCACGGCCGTGGAATAGGCGAGCGAGAAATCGCCATGCCGGCGCACCAGCGCCAGGCGCTCGAGATGCGTCAGGTCGCGCCGCGGAACCTTGGGTGCTGCGCCTTCGAGAAACCTGTCAATGTGGATCCGCAGGGAGGGCATGAGGTTCCGCGTGCCGATAGATGGAGACCCGTCGACCCGCAGGGCCCGAATCAGTCGCCTTGGCACGGTCAATCATACCGCGCAGGCGCCATATAGGATGCAATCGGCACCGACAGAAGGGGAAATCTCGGCCAAAGGGTGGCGAGTGGGCAGCGCGCCATGCGCCCTAATCGGCCGGATCGGCTTGCATCCTGTGGTAGCAGGCTTTGACTTTTCATGTGATGTTATATATCATGTTATCGTTTTGACTGAACGAGCTGGATCATGGACGACATCATACGGTCGCTTGGCTTTCTGTGCCTGGGCAGCAGGTTCAAGCGCATCGGCGAGCAGTTGCAGGCGGATACGCAGCGCGTGCTCGACGAGCTGGAGGTCCGGGTCCAGTCGAGCCAGTATCCACTGCTCGCCGCGCTCGACAGGCTGGGGCCGCTGCCGGTCGGCGAGCTGGCGCAGTCGGTCGGGATCGCGCAGCCGGGCGTCACGCGCAGCGTGGCGCTGCTGGCCGAACTGGGACTGGTCGAGGTCAGCCCGTCGAACGACGACCAGCGGCGCCGAATCGTCTCCCTCAGCCGCAACGGCCGACGGCTGGTCGATGTGGCGAAGCGCGAAGTCTGGCCTCGCATCGAGGGCGCCGTCCAGGATCTGTGCGCCGATCTATCCGGGCCACTGCTCGAGCAACTGGCCGCCATCGAGGACGGCCTCGACGCAGCGCCGCTGCATCGTCGCATCAAGGAAGCCGAAGGCGCCGTGCCATGAAACACGTGCTCGACCGTCCCATCTGGAGCGCTCTCGCGACGCGGCATCAGGCCTTCGCGCAAGGCGACAACCTCGCCAGGCGATACATGCCGTCAATCGTTCCGTTCTCCGCGACGGCCGTGGACGACAAGGAAAGCCTTGAGGCGCTGGCCAAGCTTATTCCACCACGCGAAAGCTCCTTCGTGGTCCAGGCGGACGCAATCGTCCTGCCCGCGGCGCTCTGTGCGATTTCAACCGCGTCCCTGGTCCAGATGATTGCCGAGCATCCGGTGCAGGCCGTGTCGGACGAGCGCATCCGGCGGTTGACGCAGGACGATGCCGCCGAGATGCTCGCTCTGGCGGCGCTCACCAGGCCCGGCCCGTTCACGCTGGAGGCGTTGAGCCTCGGCGATTTCTGGGGGGTCAAGATCGACGGCAGGCTGGCGGCGATGGCCGGCGAGCGCATGAAGCAGCCGGGCTATACCGAGCTCAGCGGCGTGTGCTCGCATCCGGATTTCCGCGGCGGCGGCCTTGCCAGGCGGCTGTCCCTGTTCGTTGCAAACCGGATCATGACGCGGGGCGAAATCCCCTATCTCCACGCTTATGCCAGCAATGTCGCGGCCACGGGACTGTACGAGTCCATCGGCTTCCGGCTGAGAAGCATGATGAACATGGCCGTGGTTCAGCGCACCGGATAGGGCGCACCAGCGGCCGTTCTCGCGGACCTAGAGCGTTTCACGGAAACGGCAAACTGCTCCGTCTCTTTGTTTTTTGTTTTGAGGCAATTCCGGACGGAAAACCGCTCACACTTTTCCTGGAATTGCTCTAGGCCGACTTTGGCTCAAGCCGCCGGAAGCCGACGGCTTCCATCAGCATGTCCTCTTCGACCATGCCGGCATTGTGCAGGGCAAGCAGGTTCAGGGCGATTTCCCGGGCTTCGGTCGAATCGGGATGCGCCTGGCGCCGCCGGCAGGCCTCGTCAAAGACGCGCTGCAGCCTGGCGATATCGGCAGGCTTCAGCAGGCCACGGTCATAAACAGACTTTGGCATGGCAGTCTCCTGACAAGGACCTAGGGCGCCACGCATAAATTGCCAATCTTTCCCGAAGCTTGACTGGTTCGCGAAATGAAAAGGAGGGATCTCGGGGCGCCGAGATCCCTTCTTTGATCATGCAATGGGTCGAGATGACCGCAGGTCAGACGGCGATCTTGCCGCCGCCCTTTTTGGTGATGGCGACCACTGAAGGCCGCGTCGGCATGTCGGGCTTGAAGTCGGGCCAGCGGGTCGCCAGGTCCTCATAGTAGGAGGGGCGGCCGAAGGCTTCCCAATCCTCGCCGCCGTCGCCCGGATGCTGGACGGCGACGAAGGCGGTCTGATCGTCCGGCGCGAACAGCGGGCCGCACATCTCGGCGCCGATCGGCACGCGGAAGAACAGCTTTGAGGTCGCCCGCGCGGCGCCCTCGGTGTCGACCGCCCACAGGCCGTCAGTACGGCCGGTGGCCTTCGGGCCCTGGCCGTCGGTGGCGACCCACAAGCGGCCGGCCGAATCGACGGCGCAATTGTCCGGCATGCCGAACCAGCCATTGGCGGTGGTCGCGGTCGAGAAGGTGGCGCCGACGTCGGCCACCGAAGGATCGCCGCATTTCAGCATCACTTCCCACTTACCCTTGGCGGCAGTGAAGTCGCCGCCGTCCTCGACGATCTCGATGATATGCCCGAAGGCGTTCGCCGCGCGCGGATTGGCGGCGTCGACCTGTTCGGGCTTGCGCTTGGAATTGTTGGTCAGCATGACATAGACCTTGCCGTTGGCGCCGTTCGGCTGGATGTCCTCGGGACGGTCCATCTTGGTGGCGCCGAGCAGGTCGGCGGCGCGGCGCGTCTCGATCAGCACGTCGGCCTGGCCGGTAAAGCCATTCTCAGCGGTGAGCGGCCCCTGGCCGAACACGATCGGCATCCATTCGACGGTGCCATCCTCGGCGAATTTGGCGACATGCAGCGTGCCGTCGTCGAGCAGGTCCTTGTTGGCCGCGAGGTCGTTGGGATTGAATTTGCCCGTGGTGACAAATTTATAGACATAGTCGAAACGCTCGTCGTCGCCGAGATAGAAGACGACGCGGCCGTCCTTGGCGACGATCGATTCCGCGCCCTCATGCTTGAAGCGGCCCATGGCCGTGCGCTTGCGCGGCACCGAATTCGGATCATTGACGTCGACCTCGACGATCCAGCCGAAGCGGTTGGGCTCGTTCGGCTCCTTGGCAAGGTCGAAGCGGTCGTAATGCGCGCCCCATTCATAGGCGCCTTCCGGGATGCCGAGACGCTTGTAGTTGGCCGCTTCCTTGTGGCCTTCCGGCAGCTCGCCGGTGAAATAGCCATGGATGTTCTCCTCGGCCATGACATAGGTGCCCCATGGGGTGACGCCGCCGGCGCAATTGTTGAAGGTGCCGACGACCTTGGTGCCGGAAGGATCGGCGTTGGTCTTGAGGCGATCATGGCCGGCGGCCGGACCCGACAGCGCCATCTCGGTTTTGGAGGTGATCCGCCGGTTGAGCTTGCCGTCGCGCACCACCTGCCATTTGCCCCCGTCCTTGCGGATCTCGACGATGGTGCCGCCATGCGCCGCCATCTCGACATCGACCTGCTCCTTGCTGAGAGGCGCTGTCTCTGCGGCCTTCTTGCCGTCCTTGTCGACGATCTTGACGATGCCGGGGAACATCAGATGCGGGTTGGTGTATTCGTGGTTGACCACCAGCAGACCATGCTCGGCCGAGCCGTCGATCGGGATATAGCCGATATAGTCGTTGTTGTAGCCGAACTGTTTTGCCTGGGCCTCGGCCGACTGCTTTACCGGGTCGAATTCCGGCGAGTCGGCAAACAGCGGGTCGCCCCAGCGCAAGAGCACATCGGCGTCGTAACCCGGTGCGACATGGTGCTTGTCGTCGATGCCGGCCTCGAGCTCGTCGAACTTGAAAGCCGAGGCTTCTGCGGCGCGGGCATCGTCGGCGGCGACGAGCGCCAGCGGGCTGACCGTGGCGGCGATGGCCGAAACGGCCAGCGAGCCCTTCAGGAAGCCACGGCGCGAGAAACGCGCGGCGATGATCTCGCCCATGGTGCGGTTGTCGGTAGGATTGACGGCCGGACCGTCATTCTCCTCGAGCAGGCTGGTGCGGAAACCGGTGTCAGGGGAGCGGTGGTCGGTCATGAGCTTTCCTCTGGCTTCTTGGCTGGAGCATGTGAGCTTCCGACCCGTATAGCCGCAGGATCACATTTTCGTGACAGAAGTCGCGATTTCGGCAATCTATTTGCCGGCTCATGAGCGCGACCATGGATACGGCCGGCTTCGGCCGTCATTCGTCGCTCCCGCATGATCGTCAAAATATCGCGCCGGCCAGCACCAACCATGTTGCCAGGACGTATCTTGCGACATCCGGCTTCGATCATGTCTGAGCGGGACACCGGTCCGACGCGGTCTGCTTGACGGCCTCGCGCGCTTGGGAAACAAGGACTGCGGCACGCGCGGCGACGGCCGCTACAGGAGGGGATGAAAAGTGAGTTTCTGGGGACTGGTGCAGCTTGGTGTGTCGACCGTGATCTTCCTGCTCGCGGCGACCGCGGCCAAGCAATGGGGGCTGGCGCCAAGCCTCGGCAAGATCGTGCTGACGCTGGCGCTCTATTCGATCGGCAACCTGATCATGCTGAGGCTGATCCGTGAGTTCGGCATGTCGGTGTCGTTCAGCCTTTCGGCGGTGATCCAACTGGTGTCGGTGAACGTGGTTGCGCTTGCCTTTTTCGGCGAGAGGGTCAACGCGCTGCAGGCCACCGGCATCGTGCTGGCGATCGCCGCCGTGGCGCTGATCACCCTCGGGCCCTATATGCAGCGGCTGTAGTCGGACGGCCAAGCTGATGAGGTCCTTCGCAACCGCCCTGCTCAACAAGATCGAGTTCCCGGTTCTACTGGCCGGACTGGTGATCGCCGGCGGTCTGTGGGGCTTGGAGGAGCTGATGGAGGTGGCGCACGCGACCACGCCGCATGCTTTCGACACCGAGATCCTGCTCGCCTTTCGCCATCCGGGCCAGCCGGATAGTCCGATCGGCCCGGCCTGGCTGGAAGGGGCGGTGCGCGACATTACCAGCCTTGGCGGCACCAGCGTTTTGGTGCTGGTGACGACAGCGGTCATCATCTATCTACTGCTCATCCGCCGGCCGGCAACCGCGCTGCTGATGTTCGTGGCCGTGGCGGGCGGGCAAGTGCTGTCGAGCCTGCTCAAGTTCGAAGTCGACCGGCCACGACCGGATCTTGTTTCGCATCTCGTCAACGAGACCTCGCTGTCCTTTCCGAGTGGTCACGCCATGCTTTCGGCGGTGACCTACCTCACCCTAGGCAGCATGGCGGCCCGCTTCCTGCCGGGCCGCACGACGAAGATCTTTGTCCTCGGCCTTGCCATACTGACGACATTGCTGGTCGGCGCCAGCCGCGTCTATCTCGGCGTCCACTGGCCGTCCGACGTGCTCGCCGGCTGGTGTGCCGGTTTCGCCTGGGCCATGCTCTGCTGGCTGGTGGCGCGCTTCCTGCAGCGGCGCCATGCGGTGGCGGACAGTGAGTGACCCATGTTTCATCCATGCTAAATGATGCTTGAAACATCATGATCCTTATATTATCCATTGATACTGCAGACTCAGACAAGGGTTCTGGCCGATGATCACCGCCCAGCAGATGCGCGCCGCGAGGGCGCTGGCCGGCATCGATCAGAAGACGCTGGCCGAGCGCGCCGGGGTTTCGCTTCCGACCATCCAGCGCATGGAGGCGAGCGACGGTGTCGTCAGGGGCGTGGTCGACACGCTGATGAAGGTCATCCAGGCCCTCGACGGGTCCGGGGTGGAGCTGATCGGCGAGAACCAGGCCAGCGAGCGCGGCGGCAGGGGCGTGCGCCTCAAGCCGGCCGCACCGCAGAACCCGCAAGGCTGAGCCGGCACGTAAAGTGTTAGAGCATATCTTGTGCGTCCGATTTGGACGCGCGTCGCTCTAAAGTCGCGACGGCGACCGCCGACATCCCTGCCGACGATCCCGCCGCCTTTCAGGAGTGGAAGGCAGTCCATGGATCAAACCAGGCGGGCAACCCATCAACCGGCACGGCCGACATTTGCCGAACTGTTCACACCGAAGCTGGTGACGGTGCTGCGCGAGGGCTACACGCTGGCGCATTTCAGGGCCGACGCCGTTGCCGGGCTGACGGTCGCCATCGTGGCGCTGCCACTGTCGATGGCGATCGCGATCGCATCCGGCGTCACACCAGAGCGCGGCCTCTACACCTCGATCGTCGGCGGCTTC
Organism: Mesorhizobium sp. M4B.F.Ca.ET.058.02.1.1; assembly: GCF_003952505.1. Lineage (NCBI taxonomy): Bacteria > Pseudomonadati > Pseudomonadota > Alphaproteobacteria > Hyphomicrobiales > Phyllobacteriaceae > Mesorhizobium > Mesorhizobium sp. M4B.F.Ca.ET.058.02.1.1. The sequence continues at coordinate 4,052,929 of NZ_CP034450.1, forward strand.
ATCATTTCGGCGCTCGGCGGCAGCCGCTTCCAGATCGGCGGGCCGGCGGGCGCCTTCATCGTGCTGGTGGCGGCGACGGTGGCGCGTGTGGGCGTCGACGGTCTGCTGCTGGCGACGATTATGGCCGGCGTCTTCCTGCTCGCCATCGGCTACCTCAGGCTCGGCACCTATATCAAGTTCATCCCGTATCCGGTGACCGTCGGCTTCACCGCGGGGATTGCCGTCATCATCTTCTCCGGCCAGATCACCGAGCTGTTCGGGCTGAAGCTCGCCGGCAAGGAGCCGGGGCCGCTGGTGCCGAAGCTGATGGCGCTCAGCGAGGCGGCCGGCACGATCAACCCGGCCGCGACCTTCGTGGCGGTGCTTACCATCGCGACCATCGTCCTCCTCAAGCGCTGGCGGCCGAAATGGCCGGCGATGCTGGTCGCCATCGGGCTGGCCTCACTCGTCGTGGCGCTGTTTTCACTGCCGGCCGAAACGATCGGCACGCGCTTTGGCGGCATCCCGCGAAGCCTGCAATGGCCGGCCCTGCCGCCGCTCAGTCTCGACAGGATGGTCGACGTGCTGCCGGACGCGATCGCCTTTGCCCTGCTCGGCGCGATCGAATCGCTGCTGTCTGCCGTGGTCGCCGACGGCATGACCGGCCGCCGCCACCGCTCCAACTGCGAATTGGTGGCGCAAGGTTTCGCCAACATCGCGTCGGCCCTGTTCGGCGGAATCTGCGCCACCGGCACGATCGCCCGCACCGCCACCAACGTGCGGGCCGGCGCGCACGGTCCGGTCTCGGGCATGTTGCATTCGGCGATGCTCTTGGCGTTGATGCTGGTGGCGGCCCCGCTCGCCAGCTACATCCCGCTCGCCGCCCTTGCCGGCGTGCTGGCGGTGGTGTGCTGGAACATGTTCGAGAAACAGGCCTTCGCCACGCTGCTCAGAAGCTCGTCAGGCGATGCGCTGGTGCTGATGGCGACGTTCCTGATCGTCATCTTCCGCGACCTCACCGAAGGCATCGTCGTCGGCTTCGCGCTGGGCTCGATCCTGTTCATCGATCGCATGGCCAAATCGATCGCCGTCGAGGCCGACCAGCCGCTGGTGCCGGAGGACGTCGCCGACCGCGCCACCGCCTATGATTCCAGCGAGGCGAGCGATGCCGACACTGTCGTCTACCGCATTTCGGGCGCCTTCTTCTTCGGCGCCGCTTCGACCGTCGGCGCCGTGCTCGACCGCATCGCCGACCAGAGGAAGAACTTCATCCTCGACTGTTCGGCGGTGCCGTTCTTCGATTCCACCGCGGCCAACGTCATCGAGGGCGCGGCGCACAAGGCCAAGCGCGCCGGCGTGCGCTTTATCATCGCCGGCGCTGCGCCGCAGACGCGGCGCATGCTGATCAACCACGGCGTCAAGCGGCCGCTGGTCACCTACGCCGCCTCGATCCGCGATGCGCAGGCGCAGCTCAAGGCGCCCGCCGCCTGATCGCTGAGCGGGCGGCCTCAACTCGAGCCGACCGCCCGACGGCTTCAATCGAGGCTGAGCGCGGCGACCTCGCCCTCGTTCATCAGCGGCACGAAGATGGTTTTGCCATCGGCGCCGATGTCGGCGCTGCCCGGCTTGAAGGTGGCGACCACCTCAGGCTTGCCACCGCCGTGATAGCGGTAGAGCGTGCCGGTCATGTAGGCGGTGGCGTAGATGCTGTCGCCGATGGCGACGACGCCGTCGAGGTCGGCGAACTTTTCCGCGCCGGGTAATTGCGAAACCGTCCTGGTGGCGAGGTCGACCGCAAGCAGGCCGCCGGGCTCGGCGGTGCTGAAGTCAGGCTTGATGCCCTTGCCCCAGGACGCGACGATCAGCCTGCCGCCGTCGGCGAAGACGCCGTTGGGCGAGGCAAGCGCGGCGTTCTTGACGAACAGTTTCGGTGTGTCGCTGTCGATGCGGTAAATCGCGTCGGCCAGCATGTCGCTGACATAGACCTTGCCCGCGCTGTCGGCCGTCATGTCGTTGAGGAAGACGGCGTCCGGCACGTCGATGCTTGTGAGCAGCTTGCCGCTGGAGAGATCGACGACGCGGACCCTGGTGATGTCGGCGACATAGAGCTTGCCGCCGGAAATCGCCATGCCCTTGGGCGCGTCCATGCCGTCGGTCCAATGCCGCGTGACGACCTTGCCGTCGAGCGATAGCACCGAAAGGTAGCCATTGCCGTCGGCCGCGCCGGGATTGCCGACGATGTTGGAGACGATGATGCGCTTGTTGACGGCATCGAAGAGCGCCTATTCCGGCTGCTCGAAGCCGGTGGCGCGCCAGATTTCGCCGGCCTCGGCGACTGAAGTCAGCGCAATGCCGGCGATCGCGAAGATGGTCGAAGCGATGAGGGTCTTCATGGCCTGGTCTCCTGTGATGACGGCGGAGAGCTAGGGTTTTTGATACTTTTCCGGAATGCCTCTTCCAGCTAGTATCACAAATCGATACGAATTCGCGCTGGCGAGGTGCATTCCATGAACGGTCCGATCTTCGAGGCGCTGAAACGCACGCTGAGGGCGAAGGGCCTGACCTATCGCATGCTGGCCGAGCGCATGGGTGTTTCCGAGCCGACGGTGAAGCGTGTCTTCCATGAGAAGAACTGCAAGCTCGACCGCCTGGTCGAGATCTGCGCCGCCGCCGAGGTCGAGCTGGAGAACGTGCTGGGATCGATGAACAGGGGGCCGGGACCCGCCAACCATGTCGCGCCGGAGATCGAGCGCAAACTTTCTGCACGGCCGGCGCTGCTGTTCGTCTTCATCATGCTCTCGGAGAAGTTCACACCCCAGGGCATCATGCGTTCTCAAGGGTTGAGCGAGGCCTCTATGTTCCTCTATCTGCGCGACCTGGAAGAGCTCGGCCTTGTCGAGATCGGGCGCGGGCTTTCGGCGCGGCTGCTGGTCGAGACGCCGATCCAGTGGAATTTCGACGGGCCGCTGAGGCCGCTATTCGAGACGACCAACAAGAATTTCATCGGCTGGGCGATCACCCATCTGGAGCGCGAGGCGAGTTTCGTCAGCTTCTCGCGGCGGATGCGACCTGAGACGGCGGAGATGGTGCGGCGCGAGGCGGAAGAGCTGGCGGAGCGCGCAAAACTGCTTGCCCATCACGACCAGCACACGACACCGGAGGAACAGCTCATCGGCTACAAATGGACGTTCGCCTTCGGGGCGACGCCGTTTCCGGCGATCATGCCGATCGGGCCGCATGCACGCGATGGCGGCGCGAGGCCGAGCGGCCGGCCCGTTGCCGGCAAACCACGCCAGCCCGCCTAATTTATTCCGCGGCCTTGGCCTCGGCCGCCTTGTCGTCCCAGGTCACCGCCCGGTAGTCGAAGCCATATTCCAGCGTCGGCTTGACGATGCGGAAGAAGGGCGACAGGTCGAAATCGCGCGGCGTGTAGAGCGAGTGGTGGCGGATGTGCAAGATCTCGCGGCGCATGTAGCTCGATTGCGCCGAGGCGCGGCCGGGCGCGCGGGTGATCTCGGGCAGGATCGGATAGCGTATCTGGCCATAGGCCTCGGCGATCAGCGTCGAGCAGATCGCCCGCGTCGGATCGCCGGACCCGAACGCCAGCATGCGGCGGCGCCAGCGCACCGGCACCGGCGGCGTTGGAAAGAAAAATCGCAGCATATCGAAGATATTCTTGAGATCGTATTTCAGGCCGAGCTTGCCGATCATGAAGGCCACGACATGGTCGCGGTCTTCGGGCGTCAGGCCGCTCGCCCGGCAGATGCGGGTGTTGTAGGTGCGGTAGCGCGACAGCGGCACGGCGACACAACCCTCGCCGAGCGTGACCTCGATCAGGCGCGGCCGCTCCGAACCGTCTTCAGGCGCGGGCAAGGCATCGCCGACATAGAAGGCAGCATGCGACCATGTCGACTGGGTCAGGTATTTAATGACCGCCGAGATCTTCTGGTTGCCCTCAATGAGCAGGATGTCGCCCGGTTCCAGCGCGCGGCGCAGCGTTTCGGCATCGGACGGTGTGTAGGGCTCATAGCCCGAGGACTCATCCTGCAGCCGGCTGGCAAGCCAGCGGCCAAGGCGGTCGAGAAGGGTTTCGGCCGGCGCGGTCATGGTAGAGCGTGATTAGCATGGGCCGGCGGGGGGACGCCAGCAGCGCCCGTTAGCCGGCGGCGGCCGCCAGATCTTCCTGGGCTGCTCCGGCGAGGTCATCGCGGGCCTTGCGGGCAAGTTTCCTGGTCGACCGTTTGGGGCTGTCGCCGAACAGTTCGGCCGCCTCGGCGAGGCTTGACTTGCGCAGGCTCTTTTCCGAGCGCTTCAGGAGCTTGCCGAGAAGCTTTGTATCCTCTGGCGGTCCGAGCGGCTCGGCTTCGGCATCGAGCAGGGCGCGCATGACGAAGACATCGTGGAGTTCGCCCAGCCGTTCACCCAGAGCATCGACCGCCTTGCGGCGGGCCTTGATCGGTGTCGGCCACAGCCGGCCGAGCAGCGACAGGTGCATGCTGTGGGTCTTGGCCGCCTTGCGCAGGTCGTGGAAATCATCCGCCTCGCCGCGGGACCCAGCCTTGTCCAGCGCTTTGCGCGCCCGCCGCAAGGTGGCGCGGGCGCCCTCGGCGAGAATGTCGGCCGCCTGCTCGGGCTGGTCGGGCAGGGAGAGCCTGTCGATATGGCCGAGGCCCTCCCGGCAAGCGGCAGCCGCGGCACTGATCGCGGCATCGAGACCTGCGCCGGCATGCAACTCATGCTGGCGCATAACCAGCCGGTCGCGGACGGCATCGAGGCCGCCGCCGGCGCTCTGCTCCGGGAAGCTTGCTGCCAGGCGGTCGATGGTTTCGATCAGGGCGGTCGCCTCGCGCGGCCCGGCAAGCAGCGCCGATACCTGCTTGTAGCACTCGTTTTCGGTCTGGCAGAACGGTTCGTCACCGGAACGAACCAGGCGCAGCAATGCACGCACGCTCTTCAACCGCTTGCGGCATTTATGCAGCCCCTGCTCGGGCTTCTCACGCGCCATCTCGAGATGGGCGAGCGCCTTGCCGACCTCGTCAGTCAGGATGCGCCTGACCTCGCCGGTCAGCGGCAGGTGCGGATCGATGCGAAAACTCATGCGGCGATCTCCGGAATCCCCCCAAGGGCGAGCGACGCGTTGTAGAACCTCGACTCGCCTGTGATTTCACGGCCGAGCCAATCAGGCAGCATTTCGTCCGGCACGTCTTCCGGCGTCTCGAGCTCGGCGACCACCAGCCCCGCCAGCATCCCGCCGAAGACATCGACTTCGTAGAGATAGCCGCGGTGCCTAACATGGTGACGTGTCTTCTCGATGACACGTCCGATGGCGAAGGCCTGCATTTCTTCAGCCTCCGCAAGTGGGATCGGATATTCGAACTCGTCGCGCTCGCGCGCTTTGCTGCCGAATTTGAGCGTCAGTTCCGCTGAGGTGTCGTCGCTGATGCGCACGCGGACCGTGCGGCCGGGGGCGGCGGCAAGGTAAAATTGCCGGATGCGGATATCCGCCTCGGCCAGGTCACGCCAGGCGGCGCTGGAGACCAGGAATTTGCGTTCGACTTCCTTGCCCATGGCCGCGCACTAAAGCGCGCGCGGACGGACATGGCAAGCCGAAGCTGAGAATCGGATTGACTTTAATCAATCGATTGATTAAACGAATACCGTGAGCAAGAAAACGAGCGTCAAACCTCCCCATCGCGAAGCTTCTCCCGCCGAGCAGACGCGCGCCGCACTTGTGCACGCGGCGCTGAAGCTGTTCGGCCGGCAAGGCTTCGACGGCACCTCGACGCGCGAGATCGCGGCGGAGGCCAAGGCCAATATCGGCTCCATCGCCTATCATTTCGGCGGCAAGGAAGGCCTGCGCGCCGCCGCCGCCGACTACATCGTCGACACCATCCAGACGATTGCCGGGCAAGCACTTGGAAACCAGGCCGTCAGCGCCGCGCCAGCGCCGGCGGACGCGGAAGCGGCACGGGCGCAGCTTTTCACGGCGCTGGAGCGGATGGTGGCCTTCATCGTTGCGAGCCCGCAGGCAGGCGAGATCGTACAATTCGTACTTAGAGAGCTTTCCCACCCGACCGCCGCGCTCGACCGCATCTATGCCGGCGTGTTCGAGCCGACGCATCGCAGGCTTTGCATGATCTGGGAGCAGGCCACGGGCGAACCGGCCGAGAGCGAGCGCACCCGGCTCACCGTCTTCACGCTGATCGGCCAGGTGATCTATTTCCGCATCGGCCGCGAGGCGGTGATGCGCCGGATGGGCTGGCGCGAGATCGGCGAGGCCGAGGCGGCCAAGGTGGTGGCGATCGCCTCGGACAATCTCAGCGCAATGCTTGCCGCCCGCAATCTGGCTGCCCGCAATCCGGCCGCTGGCACCGTGGCCGCCCGCAAGGAGGGCAAATCATGAGCTTTCTCTGTTCGCTGCCGCTAGCCGCCCAGCTGTTCGGCGCCTGCGCGCCGGCTGCACCGCTGGCCGTAGGCTATGTCGAGGGCGACTATGTGTTGCTGGCACCGATCGAGGTCGCGCAGGTGGAGACCGTCGCGGTCAAGCGCGGCGACCGCGTCGCGCCGGGCGCGACGGTGGTGACGCTGGAGAGCGCCGACGCCAAGATCACCGTGGCTCAGGCTGAGGCAGCGCTGGCGCAGGCGCAGGCGCAGCTCGCCGACCTGCAAGTGGGCAAGCGTCCGGAAGAAATCGCCGTGCTGAAGGCACAAGTCGACATGGCCAGGGCTCAGGCCGCCGACGCCAAGCGCCGCTATGACCGCGCCAGCGACCTTTACAAGCGCGGCACCGGCACGCAGGCAGATTACGATACGGCGTCGGCCGCGCTGGAGACGGCCAACGCGCAGGTCGGCCAGGCCGAAGCCAACCTCGCTGTCGGCGGTCTGCCGGCACGCCCGGAAACGATCAAGGCCGCCGACAACCAGGTCAAGCAGGCGCAATCGGCCCTGGGACAGGCTCAGTGGCGGCTGTCCAAGCGCGTGCTGACGGCGCCTTCGCCCGGTCGCGTCAACGACGTGATCCGCAATCCGGGCGACACCGCCGGCCCGACGGCGCCTGTCATCTCGATACTGCCGGACGGCGCCGTGAAGGTCAGCGTCTATGTACCGGAAAGCGCCTTCTCCTCGGTCAAGGTCGGTGCGCTGCTCAGCGTCCATTGCGACGGCTGCGGGCCTGATCTGAGGGCGCGCGTCAGCTATGTGTCGCCGGATCCGGAGTTTACGCCGCCGGTGATCTATTCGCTGGAGAACCGGCAGAAGCTGGTGTTTCTGGTCGAGGCGCGGCCGGAGGGCGATGCCGGCCCGCTGCAGCCCGGGCAGATCGTCGACGTCGACCTGGCGGATGCCGGAAAATGAACGCCATCGACGTCCATGGCCTGGTCAAGCGCTTCGGCAACAAGACCGTCGTCGACCACGTGACGATGACGGTGGCCGAGGGTGAGATCGTCGGCTTCCTGGGGCCGAACGGCTCGGGCAAGACGACGACCATCCGCATCATGTGCGGACTGCTCACGCCGGACGAGGGCGAAGGCACGGTGCTCGGCCTCGACATCCGCACCGATGCGCTCAGGATCAAGCGCGAAGTCGGCTACATGACGCAGAAATTCTCGTTCTACGAGGATCTGACGATCGGCGAGAACCTCGAATTCGTGGCCCGGCTCTACCAGCTGAGACCGGTCGAGGAGCATGTGGCGCGGACGCTGGAGGAGCTTGGCCTGACGACACGCCGGAACCAGCTCGCCGGCACGCTGTCGGGCGGCTGGAAGCAGCGGCTGGCGCTCGCCGCCTGCATCATGCACAAGCCGAGGCTGCTTCTGCTCGACGAGCCGACGGCGGGCGTCGATCCCAAGGCAAGGCGAGAATTCTGGGACGAGATCCACCGGCTGGCGAGCGGCGGCCTGACCGTGCTGGTCTCCACCCATTATATGGACGAGGCCGAGCGCTGCCACCGCATCAGCTACATCTCCTACGGCAAGATGCTGGCCACCGGCACTGTGGAAGAGGTGGTGAAGAATGCCGGGCTCACCACCTTCGTGGTGCAGGGTCCGCGTCTCGACCAGGTCGCGGAGGCGCTGCAGGGCCGCGCCGGCGTCGACCAGGTGGCGCCGTTCGGCGCGACGCTGCATGTCGTCGGCTCCGACAAACAGGCGCTCAAGGCGGCGCTCGCCGATGTCGAAAAGCAGCACAAGGGCGTGACGGTGACGCCGGGCGAAACCAGCCTCGAGGACGTCTTCATCCAGTTCATGGCCGGCTCGAAGGACAATATGGGATGAAAAACAGGATGAGCGCCCTGTTCTCCTTCGCCAGGCTCGGCGCGCTGCTGATCAAGGAGTTCATCCAGATGCGGCGCGACCGCATCACCTTCGCCATGATGCTGGGCGTACCGCTGATGCAGCTGGTGCTGTTCGGCTATGCCATCAACAACGATCCGAAGAGCCTGCCGGCGGCGCTGGTGGCGACGAGCAGCGATCCCTATACGCGGGCCATGGTCTCGGCGCTGCAGACCACCGGCTATTACCGCTTCGACCATGTCGCGCAAAGTGCCGCCGAGGCCGAGTTCCTGATGTCGCGCGGCGACGTCGCCTTTGTCGTCACCATTCCCGCCGATTTCGCCCGCCGCGTCGAGCGCGGTGACAGTCCGCAGATCCTGATCGAGGCCGACGCCACCGACCCGGCCGTGGCGAGCGGCGCCATCTCGACGCTGGGCACGGTCGCCAACCAGGCGCTGCTTCGGGCGCGCGGCATGCAGGAGGCGGCGGCGGAAACCGCCAAGGGCCAGCTCGAAGTGGTGGTGCACCGGCGCTACAATCCCGAAGGCATCTCGCAATACAACATCGTGCCCGGCCTGCTCGGCGTCATCCTGCAGATGACGATGGTGATGATGACCTCGATCGCGCTGACGCGCGAGACCGAGCGCGGCACGATGGAGAACCTGCTCGCCATGCCCTCCAGCCCGCTCGAGATCATGATGGGCAAGGTGCTGCCCTATCTGGTGGTCGGCGCCGTGCAGGTGGTGGTGGTGCTGGCGGCGGCGAAGCTTCTGTTTTCCATCCCGTTCACCGGCTCGATCTCGCTGCTGTTGACCGCCGTGCTGATCTTCGTGCTGGCGCTGGTGCTGCTCGGCTACACCATCTCGACGATCGCACGCACGCAGATGCAGGCGCTGCAGCTGACCTTCTTCTTCTTCCTGCCCTCGATCATGCTGTCGGGCTTCATGTTCCCCTATCGCGGCATGCCGGGCTGGGCGCAGCTGTTCGGCGAGATCCTGCCGCTGACGCATTTCCTGCGCATCATCCGCGCGGTGATGCTAAAGGGCGCCGAGCTGCCGGCGGTGGCGACCGAGATCGGCTGGCTGGTGCTGTTCGTGGCGGTGTTTGCCGGCGTGGCGCTGGTGCGGTTCAGGCGGACGCTGGACTAGGTCCAGCAAGGCATGGGCTCCGCACGCTTGTCGCGGCTGTGCCGGACGCTCGAATGCGATAGAGTGGTGGTTCCTGTATCATCAGAGCTGGTCCGATGAGGGTCGTCGATACGGCAGAGGTCATCTTTCTCGTCGACAACGCGACGGACAGCCTGTCGTCGAGCCCCGGCTTCGTCGAGACCGAGTTCGCCCGCCTTCGCCGTCGCGGGATGCCATGGCTGTCGGGCAAATGCCTGTGCTGCGCCGCGCATGGGCTTTCCTGCCTGATCACCGTCCGGACGGCATCGGCCAGCCGCACGCTGCTGTTCGACACCGGGCCCGAGGAATGGGTGTTCGAGCGCAACGCGGTCAGGCTCGGCGTCGATCTCGGGGAGGTTGGGGCGGTAATGCTGTCGCATGGGCACTGGGACCACGCCGGCGCAATGCCGCGCGCCCTGCAGATGATCACGATGGCCAATGGCGGGCGGCCCGTCCCGACCTACATGCATCCCGACATGTTCGCCTTGCGGGCGACCAAATCCGCCGATGGGCAGTTTCGGCCGATGGAACTGGTGCCGAGCGTGGAGGTCCTGTCCGGGAGCGGCGCCGATGTCATCGTTACCCGCGACGAGCAGTTGCTTCTTGACGAGACGTTCTATGTCAGCGGCGAAATCCCGCGCGTGACCCGGTTCGAACGCGGCTTTCCCGGCCAGTATCGCCAGACCGCCGCAGGCGGCTGGGAACTGGACGAAGTGATGCCGGACGAGCGCTACGTTGCAATCAACGTGGCCGGCAAGGGGCAAATCGTCTTCACCGCCTGCTCGCACGCCGGCCTGATCAACGTCCTGACCCACGCCAAGGCACGGTTTCCGGAAATTCCGCTCTACGGCGCGTTCGGCGGCTTCCACCTCTCGGGGGTGACCGAGCCGATCATCCCCGAGACGGTCGAAGCACTGGCCGAGTTTGACCTGCAGCTGATATCGCCCGGGCATTGCACGGGCTGGCGCGCCGTGAGCGCGCTTGCGGCCGCCTATGGCGAGACGGTCGCTCCATCCGTGGTCGGCAAGACGTTTTCGCTTTGACGGCTCCAGAACGACTCAGGCGTCCAATGCCCGCAGTCCCCTAAGCCGCCGCCATGATCTCCGCATAAGTGTCGAAATCGACATTGCCGCCAGAGAGCACGACGGCGACGCATTTGCCGGCGAGATCGATCTCGCCGGACGAGAGCGCGGCGAGGCCCACGCAGCCGCCGGGCTCGACCACCAGCTTGAGATGGGCCATGGCGTCGCGCATCGCCTGCGCCGTCGCCTTGTCGGACACGGCGACAGCGCCGGCGAGGTTTTTGCGGTTGATCTCGAAGGTGATGGCGCCGGGCTCGGCGGTGAGGATGGCGTCGCAGATCGAGGTGTGGCCGGGCTCGTTGGCGACCCTCTCACCCTTGGCCAGCGAACGGCGGGTGTCGTCGAAATGTTCCGGTTCGGCGGCCCAGACCGCGGTGTCCGGCGAGGCATCCTTGACGGCAACGGAGATGCCGCTCGACAGGCCGCCGCCGCCACAGGGAATGACGACCGCGTCGAGGCTGACGCCGAGAGCCCTGGCCTGGGCCATCAGCTCGAGGCCGATCGTGCCCTGGCCGGCGATGATGGCCGGATCGTCGAAGGGCGGAACCAGCGCCATGCCCTTGTCCAGCCAGGGACGAACCACCGTCATGCGGTCATCGCGAAAGCGGTCGAACGGAACCACCTCGGCGCCCATCTTGCGGACATTGCCGATCTTCATCGCCGGCGCGTCGGCCGGCATGGCGATGACCGCCTTGACGCCGAACATCGCGGCGGAAGCGGCGACGCCCTGCGCGTGATTGCCCGAGGAGAAGGCGACGACGCCGCGACCGCGCTCCGCCGCGCTCAGCGACGACAGTTTGTTGTAGGCGCCGCGGAACTTGAACGAGCCGGTGCGCTGCAACGTCTCCGGCTTGAACAGGATGCGGCCGCCATAGCGCTTGTTGAGCTCCGGCGATTCGATCAGCGGCGTCTCGACGATCAGGCCGGAGAGGCGCGCCGCGGCGTTGCGGATATCGGCGATGCCGGGAGGGACGGTCATGGGCGCGGCCTTGAGCAAACAGACCGCCCATGGTGCACGGAAAAGGCCGCGGCGCGCCAACGAAAAAATGTGATGGTTACAAGGTTGGCGGATTATAGCTGCCGTTGGCGCCGCCCCTCACCCCAACAGCGTTCTTTGCCTTTTGCTGCCGCCGAGCTTGCGCCAGGCGTTGAAGCGGTGGGTGGCGGCGGCGAACGAAATCTTCATCTGCTGAGCGACCGAATAGCGCGACTTGCCATTGTCGAACATGCGGTAGCAGCACTCGACGCCTCTTCCGTCAGCTTGCCGTCGGGAGACTTGTTGTGCGGATTGGCGGGATCGAATTTCTCGACCTGCTGCTCGACCAGGCCTTTCAGGCGCTGCAGGTCGGCCTCGATGCTGGCGATGAGATCGAGGACAGGTTTCGGATCAAGGGCGTGCGCATGCTCTTTCGGCGGCATCCGGGGATTCCTTTCTTTTGGCTTAAGTTCAGCTATATAGGTGAACGTTCGGTAATAAAGAAGGCCCCGCCGGCAACCGGATCAACAAATCTTGCGCACGCCCGCAATGCGCGATTGACCGGCCGCGGGTCCAACCCTAGTTTAGAATAATTCTAATCTAGGGTGACTTGCTCATGCTTTCCCGTGTCTTCGGCTTCGGCCGCCGTTCCTTTGATTCGCTCAACGAGCAGGAGATCCTGGCGCTGGCCATATCCTCGGAGGAGGATGACGGGCGCATCTACCGCGCCTATGCCGACGGGCTGGCGCAAGACTTCCCGCAATCGGCCAAGGTGTTCGAGGCCATGGCGGAGGAAGAGGACGGCCACCGCGATTCGCTGATCGAGGTCTACCGCAAGCGTTTCGGCGAGCGCATCCCCTTGATCCGGCGCGAGCACGTGAGGGGCTATTACGAGCGCAAGCCCGACTGGCTGGTCAGGCCGCTCGGCATCGAGGCCGTGCGCCGGCAGGCCGAAGCGATGGAACAGCAGGCCTACCGCTTCTATGTCGAGGCCGCCAAGCGCACCACCGATGCCTCGACCCGCAAACTGCTCGACGAATTGGCGGTGGCCGAGCAGGGCCATGAGAGCTCGGCTCACCAACTGGAACAGGAGCATGTTCCGGGCGAGATCAAGATCGAGGAGGCGACGGCCGAGCAGCGCCAGTTCATCCTCACCTATGTGCAGCCGGGACTGGCCGGGCTGATGGACGGATCGGTGTCGACGCTGGCGCCGATCTTCGCCGCCGCCTTCGCCACGCACGACACGTTCCAGACCTTCCTGGTCGGATTGGCCGCTTCGATCGGCGCCGGCATTTCGATGGGCTTCACCGAAGTCGCCTCCGACGACGGCAAGCTGTCGGGCCGCGGCTCGCCGCTGAAGCGCGGACTGACCGTCGGCATCATGACGACGCTGGGCGGTCTCGGGCATGCGCTGCCCTATCTCATCCCGTTCTTCTGGACGGCGACGGCGGTCGCCGCCGTGGTGGTGTTCTTCGAATTGTGGGCGATCGCCTTTGTGCAGAACCGCTACATGCAGACGCCGTTCTGGCGCGCCGCGTTCCAGGTGGTGCTGGGCGGCGCGCTGGTCTTCGCGGCCGGCGTGCTGATCGGCAATGCGTAGCACCTTCTCTCACCCATTCACCGCCCGGCTATCCTGCGGCGCCTCGGTCCTGTCGGTGAGGCCGTAGTCGCGCACGACGTGGGCGATGCGCAGACGATAGCCGGCAAATATACCGCCGCGGCCGGCCTTCTGCGCCTGCCGGTGCTCTTCGGTGTTGCGCCAGGCTTTCACCGCGTCCTCGTCGCGCCAGAAGGACAGCGACAGGACGCGGTTCGGATCGGCGAGGCTCTGGAAGCGCTCGATCGAGATGAAGCCGTCGATGCCGTCGAGCTGGGGCCGCAGCGCCGCCGCGATGCCGAGATAGGCATCGCGCCTTCCCTGAGCCGGCTCGACCTCGAAGATGACGGCGATCATGCTTCCATCCCTTCCTTGACCGTGACGTCGGTCTGGAACATCTGCCGCGGCCCATGCGGACCTGACGCCAGTCTCAGGAAGATGCGGTCCTCCTTCAGGATAAATTTCTCGCGCCGCGCGAATTCGTAGTTCGCCTTGCCGGCCGGGTCGGCGGCAAGCCGGGCGCGGTAGGCTTCGTAGGCCGCGAGGTTCTCGATGTTGTAGGCGGCATAGGCGGTGGTGGCCGAACCTTCATGCGGCGCGAAATAGCCGATGAGGTCGGCGCCGCAGCGCGGGATGGCCTGCCCCCAGGCGCGGGCATATTGCCCGAATGCCGCCTTGCCGAACGGGTCGATCTCGTAGCGGATGAAGCAGGTGATGGTCATGGTCGTCTCCTCGTCGGCTTGGGTTTGCTGCGGCGACAGTTAGAGCACGCTCGAAGCATCGCGCGCTTCGGGTGTGATAGGCAATCCGATGTCAGGAGCGTCGTCGCCATCTCCTTGATCTGACCGCAGGATAGTGGTTTTCTGGCGAGAATGCTTCGATGGAGATGAAACTATGCGCGAAGGACCGGACATTGCCCGCACCGCCAGCCTGGTCGGCGATCCGGCCCGTGCCAACATGCTCACCGCGCTGATGGGCGGCACGGCATTGACCGCATCGGAACTGGCGCTCGAGGCCGGCGTGTCGCTTCCGACGGCCTCCTCGCATCTGTCGAAGCTGATGGAGGGTGGATTGCTGACCCTGGCCAGCCAGGGCCGGCACCGCTACTACGGGCTTGCCGGGCCGCAAGTGGCGGGCATGATCGAAGCGATCATCGGCGTCGCCGAGGCCGTCGGCCCGAAGCGCGTGCGGCCGGGGCCACGCGACGCGGCGATGCGGGTGGCGCGGGTCTGCTACGACCATCTCGCCGGCGAGCAGGCGGTGGCGATGCTCGACCGACTCGTCGACCGAAAGGTCCTGCTACGGCACGACCGCGAAATCAGGCTTGGCCCGGCAGCGGCCTCGCATTTTTCCGCGCTCGGCATCGATGTCGAGGCCAAGGCGCGACGGCCGGTCTGCCGCGCCTGTCTCGACTGGAGTGTGCGGCGCTCGCATCTCGCCGGCACGCTGGGCGCCGCCATCCTCGACAAGATCATCGCCGAGAAATGGGCCCGACGCGAGAAGGACAGCCGCGCCGTGGTGTTTTCGCCGCCGGGCAGGCAGGCGTTCGAGAAGGTGTTTCTCGCCTGATGCGCCTTCCGTGATCAGCCGCGTTTCAACGGCTTGCCCAGCTTGAAGAAGTCCTTCCACGGATTGGCTTCACCCAGCTGCTTCAGCGTCGTGGAATCGCCGAGCGGAAAGGCATTCGGCGCCAGACCCTTCTCGAGTTCCGGCCAGGTCACCGGCATCGACACCGTCGCCCCCTTCTTGGCGCGCGAGGAGTACGGGGCGACCGTCGTCGAGCCGCGGCCGTTGCGCAGATAGTCGACGAAGATCTTGCCGGTGCGCGCCTTCTTCGACAGCGTCGCGGTGTAGCGGTCGGGCGCGGCCTGCTCCAGCGCGCGGGCGAAATCATGGGCGAAGTCCTTGACCTCGTCCCAGTCCGCCGACGGCTTCAGCGGCACCAGCACGTGATAGCCCTTGCCGCCGGAGGTCTTGACGAGGTTGGGCAACGACAGCTCGTCCAGCTGCTTGTGGATGTCGAGCGCCGCCTCGCGCACCGCCTTGACGTCGACGCCTTCGTCGGGATCGAGGTCGAAGATGATCTGGTCGGGCTTCTCCAGCTCGTCGACGGTTGAGCCCCAGATATGGACCTCGACGACACCGTACTGGACCAGCGCGGCAAGCCCGTCGAAATCCTTGATGAACAGGATCTCCTCGCCATCGGTCGGATCCTTCATCCGGGCGATCTTGTCGCTCATGCCGGGCGAGGCATGCTTCTGGAAGAAGCGCTGGCCGCCAATGCCGTCCGGCGCCCGCACCAGACTGAGCGGCCGGTTGACGACGAATTGTTCCATGCGCGGCCAGACCAGCGCGTAATGGTCGAGCAGGTCCAGCTTGGAGACCTTCTCGTCGGGCCACAGCAGCTTGTCCGGATGGGATAGTTTCACCGACGTCCTTGCCACTCCAGCCGAGGCGGCCTTTGGCGTCGCCGTGCCGCCGCCCGCATCGCTTTCGCCCTTGCCGGAGGCCCGCTTCGGTTTTTCCTGCACGACTTCCTCCGCCGGCTTGTCCTCGCGCAATCCCTGGAACGAGGCGTGACGTATTATACGGTCCGCGGTCCAGCTGCGGAACTCCACTTCGCCGACAAGTTGAGGCTTGACCCAGACCAGGCCCTTTCCCTTGGGCACGGCGGCGGAAAAGGGCGAGGTTCTTGCCGTGAGGCCGTCGAGTTTTTTCTTGAGGTCGGTGGCCATTTTGCCGGAAAAGCCGGTGCCGACGCGGCCGGCATAGTGGAGCTTGCCGCGCTCGTGATAGCCGACCAGCAGTGAACGCAGGCCGCGTCCGGTCTTCTCGGGGGACGGCAGATAGCCGCCGATCACGAATTCCTGGCGCAGCGTGCATTTCGATTTCACCCAGGTGAGGCCACGACCGCTGCGGTAAGGCGCGTCGGCGCGTTTCGAAACCACGCCTTCCAGGCCCATGCGGCAGACATGCTGCAGCATGATCTTGCCGGGCTCATGGAAATGGTCGCTGAAGCGCAGCGCTGAATCTTCCGGCTGGTCGCCGAGCAGTTCAGCCAGCGCCTGCTTGCGCTCGACCAGCGGCTCGCGGCGCAGATCCTCGCCGTTGAGGCGCATCAGGTCGAAGACATAGTAGACGAAGCGGTCGCCGCGGCGGGCCGACAGATCGGCCTGCAGCAGGGCGAAGGACGACACGCCGCTGTCGGCCAGAACGATGATCTCGCCATCGATGACGGCTTCCCGGCACTTCAGACCGGCGAGCGCGGCGGTGACGGGGCCGTCGAATTTTGAGGTCCAGTCGAGGCCGGCGCGGGTGAGCAGCCTCACCTCGCTGCCGGCGACCTGCGCCTGCATGCGGTAGCCGTCGAATTTTACTTCATGCAGCCAATCGTCGCCGGATGGCGCATCCTTCTCCAGCGTGGCGAGCTGCGGCTCGATGAACTCCAGCCGGCTGGCAGGCCCGGCTCTTGCCTTGCCGGCGGCCGGCTTGTTGGAGTGCCAGACTTTCGGCTTCGCGCCTTTGGCCGTCTTGCCCTCGCCGACCTCCTCGATCGTCAGGCCGGATTTCACCGATTTCGGCTCCTGCTTCAGGATGTCCTCGCCGGGGCGCGCGGCGGCATCGTCGGATTTGATCAGCAGCCAGTTGTCGCGCTTTTCGCCGGAGCGCGGCTTCAGCCGCACCAGATGCCAGCGGCCATGCAATTTGTGGCCTTCCAGCTCGAAGCCGATATGGCCCTTCTTCATCGCCTTGGCCGGATCGCCTTCCGGAATCCATTTGCCCTCATCCCAGACGATGACCGAGCCGCCGCCATACTCGCCCTTCGGGATGGTGCCTTCGAACGGCGCGTAATCGATCGGATGGTCCTCGACGTGCACGGCCAGCCGCTTCTCATGCGGATCGAGGCTCGGGCCGCGCGTCACCGCCCAGCTCCACAGCACGCCGTCATGCTCGAGGCGCAGGTCGTAGTGCAGCCTGGTCGCCGCATGCTTGTGGATGACGAAGATGCCGGCGGCCTTCTTGCCGCTCCGCGACAGCTTGCCGGCCGGCTCGGCGGTCTTCCTGAAATCCCGCTTGGCCCGATACTGCTCGAGGCTGGCCATGGCTGCGGCCTCCTATGCCGATTTGCGCCGCGGAGCGGAGGCCTTGCCCCGTCCGGCCTTTGGCTTTGCCTTCGCCTTCGACGCGGCCTTGCCCGCGCCTTCCGCGTTCAGGCTCTTCTTCAGCGCATCGAAGAGGTTGACGACATTGGAAGGCTTCGGCGGCGCCTTGGCCTTTGGCGCCTTCCTGCCGGCCTTCTTGGCGCGGATCAGCTCGAGCAGGGCATCCTCGTAGCGGTCGTCGAACTTCGACGGATCGAATTTTGCCCCCTTCCGGTCGATGATGTGTTCGGCAAGGTCTATCATCTCATCGTCGGTCTTGACCGGCTTGATATCGCCAAAGACGCTGTCGGGCTGACGCACTGTGTTGTCGTAACGCAGCGTGGTCAGCACCATGCCCTTGCCGAGCGGCTCGATCACCACCGGGCGTTCCCGCTGGTAGAGCACGATGCGGGCGAGGCCGGCCATCTTCTTGCCCGCCATGGCGTCGCGGATGACGGCAAAGGCCTCCTCCGACACCTTGTCCGCCGGCGAGACATAATAGGGCGTGTCGAGGTAGATCTGCCGGATCGAGGATTTGTCGACGAAGCCGTCGAGGCTCATCGTATGCGAGGACTCGATCTGGACGGCCTCGATCTCGTCTTCCTCGATATGGATGAACTCGCCGTCCTCGACCTCATAGCCCTTTATCTCGTCGCCTTCCTCCAGCGGCTTGCCGGTCTCGGCATCTACATAGATGCGCTTCACGGTGTTTCCGGTCTTGCGGTTGAGGATGCGGAAGGAGACCTTTTCGGCGTGGGTGACGACGTTGGTCAGCTCGATGGCGCAAGTGACCAGCGACAGCTTGAGATAGCCTTTCCAGGCCGGGCGCGGCGCCATGACGAACTCCGTGAGCAGGGTGGTTGAACCGAGAACGGGCAGAACCCGCTCCGGTTCCGGGAGGCCGCCTCCAGGCTGGGTCCTGACTTTCCCGGGCGGCGCACGGAAATTTCGTCGAGGCGCCCGCGATTGAAACAGAACCGCGCTCAACCGACATCGGGGCGAAACATATGTGATGCAAAAGTCACATTGGGCGAGATGCCGACAAATGGCTCGGAAAGACCCCGAATCAGCCGCATTCCGGCCACGAAGCGGGGCATTTCGGACCAGAAATTAACATCACGTTCACCGACTATTCACGCCTCGACGCTATGATGCCCGCAATTCGGACGGGACATCCGAAATCGGGACAGGGACAGGGAAATGAAGTTCTGGAACCACATTGCCGGCTACGCCGCCGCCATCCGTGAATTCGTCGCGCCGACCTATCGGCCTGAGCGTTATTACATGCGCGGCCCAGGCCCGGCCTGCGCCCGCCGCGGCAACTCGCTCGGCATCAGCGCGCACTGATCATGACGCTGGAGAGCCGTCATGACAGCCGGATCTGCAAACCGGCCGACAGCCATCGCGCAACCACCTATCGCGCCGAGCGCCCCGCGCTGGCCGGTCGGCGGCGTGCGACAACGCCACCGCTTTGACGCCGCCGCCGGCTGGCTTAGTGTCTGACGACACCAGCAGCCGGGGCCGACATGATTGACCTGCCCGAACCGAAGCGTCCCCTTCCTCCGCCGCAAGCTTACGATGCAACCCAGCCGCTGATCGTCTTCGACGGCGTCTGCGTGTTCTGCTCGGGTTTCGTGCGGACGGTGGTGCGGTTCGACCGCGGGAAGCGCTTTCGTTTCGCCACGGCGCAGTCGCCGTTCGGCGAAGCGCTGTTTCGCAAGCACGGACTGGCGACCGACAGCTACGATACCAGCCTGACCCTGATCGACGGAAAGGCCTTCACCCAACTGGACGGCTTCATCGCCGTGATGGCCGAGCTTGGCTGGCCATGGCGCACGGCGAAGGTTTTGCTCGCCCTGCCGCGGCCGCTGCGCGACTGGTTCTACGACCGCATCGCCAAGAATCGCTACGCCCTGTTCGGCAGGACGGGCAGCTGCGAGATCCCGTCGCCGGAACTGCGGGAGCGGCTGATCGGCTAGAATCCCGCCACGGCTGGTCGGAGCCTGGCCGGCGGCGAGATTCGGCCTCCCGACAATCCTCGCAAATTCACGGATCATCGCCGCCGGCTTGCGCAAGGCGCCGCGCGGGTCGAAAGATTTTCGTAGCACCTGTCGAAATCCGCCTGGCCCAGGCGACATTGGTCAGGCCGGCGATGACGCGGCCTTCGAGAAAACGGGAGAAGACCATGCGATACATGCTTTTGATCTACGCGAACGAAGCCGCGATGGCGACCGCGCCGAGCGAGAAGACCTACGAGATCAGCGCCGCCTATGGCGCCTATACCGAGGCGTTGAAGAAATCCGGCGCCTGGCTCGCCGGCGACCGGCTGCGGCCGACGCAATCCGCAACGGCGGTGCGCACGGCCGACGGCAAGACCAATGTGCTCGACGGCCCCTATGCCGACACCAAGGAGCAGCTCGCCGGCTTCTACATGATCGAGGCCGAGGACGCCGACGCGGCCATCGCCTGGGCGGCGCGCTGCCCGGGCGCCAGCGCCGGCACGATCGAGGTGCGACCGATCTGGGAAATGAGCGACTATCCGTCCGCGAATTGACCCAGTGATGGACAATCGACCGGAGATCGCGCGGGCGGCGGCGGAAGCGGCCGCCCGGCAAAGCTACGGCAAGCTGGTCGCCTTTCTCGCGGCGCGCACGCGCGATGTCGCCGGCGCCGAGGACGCGCTGGCGGATGCCTTCGCGGCGGCGCTCGAGCGCTGGCCGCAGACCGGCGTGCCCGAAAAGCCGGACGCCTGGCTGCTCGCGGTGGCGCGCCGACGGGGCGTCGATGCGGTGCGGCGGCGGCAAACCGGCGAGGCGGCGCGCGATCATCTCAAGCTGATCGCCGAGGAGGTGGAGGCCCGCATGACCGACGAAGAGCTGCCGGACGAACGGTTGCGGCTGATGTTTGCCTGCGCCCATCCGGCGATCGAGGCCAGCGTGCGCGCGCCGCTGATCCTGCAGACCATCCTTGGCTTCGACGCGGCGACCATCGCTTCGGCCTTCCTGGTCTCGCCGGCGACGATGGGCCAGCGCCTGGTGCGCGCCAAGACCCGGATCCGCGAGATCGGCATTCCGTTCCGGGTGCCGGAGCGGGCCGAGCTCGGCGAGCGGCTGGACGCGGTGCTGGAGGCGATCTACGCCGCCTTCGCCGAAGGCTGGACCGATCCTGCCGGCACCGAGACGCGGCGCCGCAACCTCGCCACCGAGGGCATCTGGCTCGGCCGGCTGGCGGCCTCGCTGATGCCGGACGAGCCGGAGGCGGTAGGGCTTCTGGCACTGATGCTGTTTGCCGAAGCGCGGCGGGCAGCGCGACGCAGCCCGGAAGGTGACTTTGTGCCGCTTGCCGAGCAGGACACCGCGCTCTGGGACGACACGCTGATCGACGAGGCGGAAGACCTGCTCGAACGTGCCGCCGCCAAGGGGATCATCGGCCGCTACCAGCTGGAGGCGGCCGTGCAATCGGCCCACACGGCGCGGCGGCGCGGCGGCCGCACCGACTGGGCAGCGATCCGCCAGCTTTACGACGCGCTGCTGGCCGTCGCCGGCTCGCCTGTTGTGGCGATCAACCGCGCCGTGGCGATCGCCGAGGATGAGGGCGCTGCGGCCGGGTTGGCAGCGCTTTACGTGCTGGGTGACGACAAGCGGCTGGTTGACTATCAGCCCTATTGGGCTGCCCGCGCCGGCCTGCTGGCGAGGCTCGGCACGACCGGATTGGCGGCCGAGGCTTACGACCGCGCGATCGGCCTCGAACGGGACCCGGCCGTGCGCCGCTTCCTGCAGGAAAAGCGGGCGAAGCTCACAGCGGGCAGCAACTAGGCCGCGGCGCGATTAGAGCGCCGCCAGCCAACTCCCATCTCTTCCATTTGGGATGGTGCTTTCCGGAAAGGCCTCGGCTTTCTGCTCGATGGGCTCTCTCCAGGACAAGGTTCCGGCCTGCTATGATGGCCTTTTCCCGGCAACCTCGTAAGAGGCCGCTCACCACATCGCGTGGGCGGCATTCAGTTTGTGGATCAGCTCATGATCGCGCAGCCTGGCCCACAGGCGCTCGATATCGGGCCAGGCAGCGGCGACCTTGCCGATCTCGGGATGCCAGGCCACCAGCATGATCAGGTAGATGTCGGCCAGCGATAGCTGCTCGCCCACCAGCCAGTCGCGGCCGGCGAGGGCCTTGTCGAGGATGGCAAAGCCGCGCTCCGTCTCGTTCAGCGCGGCCTGTTTCACCGCCTCCACGCCGTCCGGCGTCACGGTGTAGCGATGGGCATAATAGTAGCGCAGCCCCGCCGGGTAGAGGACCGACGACATGAAGGCCATCCAGCGCAGGAAGTCGGCGCGGGCCGGCGAACCCGCCGCCGGCGCCAGCCCGGCTTCCGGATGGCGCTCGGCGAGCAGAATGCAGATCGCCGCCGATTCGGTGATCGATCGGCCGTCCGGCAAGGTCAGCACCGGCACCTGGTTCAACGGGCTGATGTCGAGGAAGGCCTGGTCGGGCGGGTCCTTCTTCGGCACGTCGATCTGGTCAAACGGCGCGCCGGCCAGGGCAAGCGCCGCCTCGACGACGAAGCCGCCGCTGCCGGGGCGTGTGTAAAGTCTGTACATCAATCCCTCCCAACCGCCCGCGCGGGGCCGGTTGAGGTTTGCACCGGAAGCGGTGCCGCGCTCAAGCGCGGCGCGGACGCCACACGGGTTTTTTCAGCGGTCCAGCGTCCCGCGACCGTTCATTGAGGAGGCTTACGCCCCCAGCCCGTCGAACAGGATGGTCGACAGGTAGCGTTCGGCGAAGGACGGGATGACGACGACCAGGGTCTTGCCCTTGTTCTCTGGCCGCGAGCCGACGACGATCGCCGCCTGCAGCGCGGCGCCCGACGAGATGCCGACCGGCACGCCTTCGAGGCGGGCGACAAGCCGCGCATTGGCGACGGAATCCTCGTTGGAGACCCTGACAATCTCGTCATAGATCGTGGTGTCGAGGATCTTCGGCGCGAAGCCGGCGCCGATGCCCTGGATCTTGTGCGGGCCGGGCTGGCCGCCGGACAGCACCGGCGAAGCCTCCGGCTCGACGGCGACGACATGCAGCGAGGGCTTGCGCTTCTTCAGCACCTGGCCGACGCCGGTGATGGTGCCGCCGGTGCCGATGCCGGCGACGAAGATGTCGACCTCGCCCTGGGTGTCGTTCCAGATCTCCTCGGCCGTGGTGCGGCGGTGGATCTCGGGGTTGGCCGGATTCTCGAACTGCTGCGGGATGATGGCGTCGGGCAAGGTGGCGGCAAGCTCGTCGGCCTTGGCGATGGCGCCCTTCATGCCCTTGGGACCTTCGGTCAGCACCAGTTCGGCGCCGAGCAGCGCCAGCATCTTGCGCCGCTCGACCGACATCGTCTCCGGCATGGTCAGGATCAGCTTGTAGCCCTTGGCGGCGGCGGCGAAGGCGAGCGCAATGCCGGTGTTGCCGGAGGTCGGCTCGATCAGCGTCGTCCTGCCGGGGGCGATCCTGCCAGAGGCTTCCAGCGCCTCGATCATGGCAACGCCGATACGGTCCTTGACCGAGGCGATCGGGTTGAAGAATTCGAGCTTGGCCAGGAGATTGGCGACGACGCCCTTTTCCTTCGCGAACTTGTCGAGCCGCACCAGGGGGGTGTCGCCGATCGTCTCGGTGATCGAATTGAAGACGCGGCCGCGGCCGGGCACGCGCGCGGAGGTGACGGGCTTGTTCATTGTTTCGCTCCCAGGACAGGCAATTGCATCAGCGACAGAATAGGGCTTTCAGCCGCGCAAGATAGGCTGCCGGTCGAAAATATCCGAGTGGGGCGCGTGCTGAAAACGCTGCCGCCCCGGAATAGCATTTTCCGGATCGGCTTGTTTCCGGAATGGTTTGGCCGAAACGGAAGCGCGATGAGACGGGTGCTCTATTGCCTGGCCGCGATCGCCGCCGCCGCGCCGACCATGAAGCCGGCGGCCGTGCGGTTCAGCGCCTTCAGCGCGCGCGGCGACTTCAGAAACCAGCGCGCCTTCGCAGCGAGCGCCAGATAGGGCACCAGCACGACCAAGAGGACAATGACGGTGAGCGCGACGAGGATGCCATAGTCGGCCAGCGTGATCGTCTTCAGGTCGACGATGGTCGGCGTGATGGCGAGGTAGAAGATCATCGTCTTCGGATTGCCGAGCGTCACCGTGAGGCCGGCAAGGAAGGAGGCGACGAGCCCGCCCTTGCCCTTTCGCGCCTCGACAGTCTCCGGCGTGATGCCGCTGGTCCAGAAGCGCCAGCCGAGGAAAGCGAGATAGGCGACGCCGGCCCATTTGATGGCGAGAAAAACCATGCCGAAAGTCTGCGCGACGAAGGCAAGACCGAGCATGACGGCGGTGAGATAGGTGAGATCGCCGAGGATCAGGCCAAACGACATCGCCAGCGACGAACGGAAGCCGGAACCCAGCGCCCGCGCCACAAGCGCGGTGACGCCGGGGCCCGGAATGGCAGCGGCGATGCCGAGGGCGGCGCTGCAAGCGACAAATCCGGTGAGCGTCATGGCTTTCGGTCCAGATGAGTGCGCCTTGTCGCATACATCCGAATGGAATTGAATTTCCTGAGGACTGGATTCGATTGCACCAGATCTCGCCGGGTCAACCCGAGGCGGCCCCAACAGGATTCCCAGGCCGGCTCAATCAGGACCGGCCGTCGCCATAGGTGACGCGCCAGATGGTGCCGTTGCCGTCCTCGGTGAGGATCAGCGCGCCGTCCTTCGCGACAGTGACGCCGACCGGCCGGCCCCAGACATCGTCGTCGGAGATGACGAAGCCGGTGGCGAAATCCTCATACGCGCCGGTCGGCTTGCCATCCTCAAATTTCAGCCGCACCACCTTGTAGCCGGTGCGCACGCCGCGGTTCCAGGAGCCGTGCAGGGCGACGAAGGCATCGCCCTGATACTCGGCCGGGAAGCTCTTTTTGTCATAGAAGGCGATGCTGAGCGGCGCCGAATGCGCCTGCATCAGCACGTCGGGAACAGTGACCTTGCCAGCAAGGTCGGGGCGCGCGCCCTTGTGGCGCGGGTCCTCGTTGGCGCCGATGTAATACCAGGGCCAGCCATAGAAGCCGCCTTGCCTGACCGTCGTCGCATATTCGAATGGCACGTTGTCGCCGAGCCCGTCGCGCTCGTTGACGACGCACCAGAGCGCGCCTGTCTGAGGCTGCACCGTCATGCCGGAGCAGTTGCGCAGGCCGGTGGCGAAGCTGCGCCGGTTCCTGCCGTCCGGATCGAAGGCCAGAACGTCGGCGCGCCCTTCCTCCGGTCCCCAGCTCGCGCCGAGCGGTGCCGACGCCGCCCATTGCGCGAGCCCGCCTTCCGGCTCGGCGCCGATGTCCTCGGCGACGTTGGAGCCCGATCCGACCGATAGGTAGAGCGTCTTGCCATCAGGCGAAAAGATGATGTCGCGCGTCCAGTGATGGCTGGAGGGGATGTCCGGGACGATGGTTTCCGGCTTGCCCTGCGCCTTCAGGTCACCTTCGCGGTAGGCGAAGCGCACGACGCTGTTGCTGTTGGCGACATAGACCCATTGCGGCCTGTCGCCCGACGGGTAGAAGGCGATGCCATAGGGCCGGGTCAACCCTTCGGCGAAAATGGCTTGCTGCGCCGGCCTCGCGCCGCCCTCGGCGAGGCGATAGACGCGGATCTGGTTGGCCTTGCTGTCGGCGACAAACAGGTCGCCATTGGGTGCCACGCGTACGACGCGTGGATTGTCGATGCCGGAAGCAACGAGTTCGATGGAGAAGCCGGGCGGTAGAAGCGGCTTGACCCCTTCGGGACGATCGCCAACGCCCGGGCCGTTCGATGACGAGCGGGTGCGGTAGGGCGCCGGCAGGTCCTGCGGCTTGATCAGCCGGCGCACTCCCGGACGGTCGGCCTTCCAGTCGCCGAAAGCCTTGCTGCCGGTCAGCACCGGCTGGTCCGCAAGCGCTGCGGTGGCGACGAGCATGGCAGCTCCCGCAAGACTGGCAAACCGGATCATACCGTCCTCCAGGGTTGGTTTGGCCATGGGCAGTCAAGGCCAGGTACGGGACAAACGGAAAAATCAGACCGGCGTTCCGCAACGAAGGGGGCACAGGTGAACTTAAGGGTGGTAGTGGGTGCTCAGCTGCCTTCCGCATAGAAATCATCGTCCAGGCGCCTTTCCAACGCGACCAGATCGGCCGGCAGCGGCAGGCCCATGGCGCGCAATTCCTGCAACTTCTCGCGCAGCTGCTCCCGTATCTCGTGCTGGTCCTCGGGCTGGTTGACCATTTCCTCGAGCAGCAGGCTGATCTGGGCCTTGAGCGATTCCAGCGCCATTTTTCTTCTCCTCCACTGCCTAGGTGTACTGAGATCCGGTCAGGCCGGGTCGAAAATGGTGGTCTCCGAGAACCGGAGCGGAGCGTACTTGAAGTACGTGAGCACCGGAAGCGCGGGAGATCGCCATTTGCAGGCCGGCCTCACACCTAACGCAGCATGCGCGAAATGAGCTGCGCCGTATAGTCGACCATCGGCACGATGCGGGCATAGTTAAGCCGCGTCGGACCGATGACGCCGAGTGCGCCGACGACACGGGCGTCCTTGTCGCGATAGGGCGCCACGACCAGCGACGAGCCGGACAGCGAAAACAGCTTGTTTTCCGAGCCGATGAAGATGCGCACGCCGGGCCCTTCCTCGGCGAGGTCGAGCAGTTGCAGCAGCCCGTCCTGCGTCTCCAGATCCTCGAACAGATGGCGCAGCAATTCGATGTCGGCCTGGGCGGTGACGTTTTCGAGCAGGTTGGCGCGGCCGCGCACGATGAGCCGTGCCGGCAGGCCGCTTTCGGCGCCAGCCCAGACCGCCAGGCCCTTTTCGACCAGGTCCTGCGACAGCGTGTCGAGGGCGGCCCTGGTCTCGTCCTTGATGCGGGCGATCTCGACGCGCGCCTCGGCCAGTGTGCGGCCCCGGATATGGGCGTTGAGGAAGTTGGAGGCCTCGTGCAGCTGCGACACGGTGGTGCCGGCGGGCAGGTCGACGACGCGGTTCTCGACGTCGCCGTTCTGCGACACCAGCACGGCCAGCGCCTTGGTGGGTTCCAGCTGGATGAACTCGATGTGCTTCAGCGCCACCTCGTTTTTGGCGGCGAGCACCAGGCCGGCGCCGCGCGACATGCCCGACAGCATCTGGCTGGCCTCGGTCAGCATATGCTCCAGCGTGGCGCCCGAGCCGGAGGCGCGCACCTGCGCTTCGATGATGCGGCGCTCCTCGTCGGAGAGGTCGCCAAGCTCCATAAAGGCGTCGACGAAGAAGCGCAGGCCGGTCTGCGTCGGCAAACGGCCGGCCGAGATATGCGGGGCATAGATCAGGCCGAGATGCTCGAGATCGCTCATCACGTTGCGGATGGTGGCCGGCGACAGCGAAGAGGGCAGGATGCGCGACAGGCTGCGCGAGCCGACCGGCTCGCCATCCCTGAGATAGGATTCGACGATGCGCCGGAAGATATCGCGCGAGCGCATATCAAGCGACTGGAGCGCGGGCGACTGCGATGCCGGATCGACTGCCTTGGTCATTCGAGCCAAAACCTCCTGCTCAAATATAGACTTAGGCCGTGCCCGCGCAACCCGGTCCATTTTCCTTTGCGCCATGCGCCGCATGCGTCTACAAGCCGCCAACGAATCCTTGAAAACCAAAAGAAAGAAGAAAGAGGCCTCGATGCGCCCCTCCAAACGCCAAGCCGACGAAATGCGCGCCATCTCCTTCGAGCGCGGCGTCTCCAAGCACGCCGAGGGTTCGTGCCTCGTGAAGTTCGGCGACACGCATGTTCTGTGCACGGCAAGCCTGGAGGAAAAAGTGCCGGCCTGGATGCGCAATTCCGGCAAGGGCTGGGTGACGGCCGAGTACGGCATGCTGCCGCGTTCGACCGGCGAGCGCATGCGGCGCGAGGCTTCAACCGGCAAGCAGGGCGGCCGCACGCTGGAAATCCAGCGGCTGATCGGCCGTTCCTTGCGCGCCGTGGTCGACCTGCAGGCGTTGGGCGAGCAGCAGATCACTGTCGACTGCGACGTGATCCAGGCCGATGGCGGCACCCGTACCGCCTCGATCACCGGCGGCTGGGTGGCGCTCCATGACTGCCTGCGCTGGATGGAGGCGCGGCAGATGGCCAGCGTCGCCAAGGTGCTGAAGGACCATGTCGCGGCGATCTCCTGCGGCATCCATGACGGCCAGCCGGTCCTCGACCTCGACTATCTCGAGGATTCCTCGGCCGGCACCGACGCCAATTTCGTCATGACCGGCAAGGGCGGTATCGTCGAGATCCAGGGCACGGCGGAAGGCGAGCCGTTCTCGGAGGAGCAGTTCGCGTCGCTGATGGGCCTCGCCAAGAAAGGCATTTCGCGCTTGGTCAGCCTGCAGCAGATGGCGGTGGCGTAGGTTTCGAATGC
The DNA here is from genome assembly GCF_003952505.1 of Mesorhizobium sp. M4B.F.Ca.ET.058.02.1.1. Taxonomy (NCBI): domain Bacteria; kingdom Pseudomonadati; phylum Pseudomonadota; class Alphaproteobacteria; order Hyphomicrobiales; family Phyllobacteriaceae; genus Mesorhizobium; species Mesorhizobium sp. M4B.F.Ca.ET.058.02.1.1. The sequence goes on from NZ_CP034450.1 coordinate 4,080,551, forward strand.
CGAGCCTGGGCACCCCCCTCTGGCCTGCCGGCCATCTCCCCCTCAAGGGGGGAGATTGGATATACGGCCGGCCTTCGCCAATTATCGGCGGTGCAAGGGGTGCAGCGGCACGAGAACTGCCAATCTCCCCCTTGAGGGGGAGATGGCCGGCAGGCCAGAGGGGGGTGCCTCGTGACACCCTCGGCAATTTTGGAATCAGCGCTCTACGTCACCGACCTACACGCTGCCGAGCAATTCTATGCCGACGTGCTCGGCCTCGACCTGATCGGCAGGGTCGAAGGCCGCCACGTCTTCTTCCGCTGCGGGACGGGCGTGCTGCTGCTGTTCAACGCCGAGGCGACCAAGATCCCGCCGGCACCCGATGCCAGGCTGAAGGTGCCGCCGCATGGCACAGTGGGCGAGGGCCATCTTTGCTTTGCCGCGAGCGCGGAGGAGATTGCCGGTTGGCGCCAGCACCTCGCGGCGAAAGATGTCGCCATCGAAAGCGACTTCGAATGGCCGCAAGGCGGGCGCTCGATCTATTTTCGCGACCCTTCGGGCAATTCGATCGAATTCGCCGAGCCAAGGATCTGGGGCCTGTGATGCATTCTTTGAACGGACACAAGATCGTCGTTGCCAGCCACAATGAAGGCAAGCTGCGCGAGTTCGCCGACCTGATGGCGCCATTCGGCTTCGAGGCGAAATCGGCCAAGGAGTACGGCCTGCCCGAGCCGGACGAGACCGGCACGACGTTCGAGGAGAACGCCTACATCAAGGCATATGCCGCGGCCAAGGCCACCGGCCTGCCGGCGCTGTCCGACGATTCCGGCCTCTGCGTCGACGCGCTAGACGGCGCGCCCGGCGTCTACACCGCCAACTGGGCCGAGACGCCCGACGGCAGCCGCGACTTCGGCATGGCCATGCAGCGCACCGAGGTGGCGCTGCAGGAAGTCGGCGCGGCTGAAGCCGCGCAGCGCGCGGGCCGCTTCGTCGCTGTCATCTGCCTGGCGTTTCCCGACGGCGAGGCCGAATATTATCGCGGCGAGGCCGAAGGCACGCTGGTGTGGCCGCCGCGCGGCACGCTCGGCTTCGGCTACGATCCGGTGTTCCTGCCCAATGGTTTCGAAAAGACCTTCGGCGAGATGAGCGCCGAGCAAAAGCACGGCTGGAAGCCCGGCCAGCCGACGGCGCTGTCGCACCGCGCCCGCGCCTTCCAGAAATTCGCCAAAGCGCGGCTGGGCTCGGCCTGAGATGCTGCTCGACCGCGGCCCCGGCTTCGGCGTCTACATCCATTGGCCGTTCTGCGCGGCCAAATGCCCCTATTGCGACTTCAACAGCCATGTCCGCCACCAGCCGGTCGACCAGGAACGCTTTGCGCGCGCGTTCGAGGCGGAACTGGCGACGATGCGCGCCCGCACCGGGCCGCGCGAGGTGACCAGCATCTTCCTCGGCGGCGGCACACCGTCGCTAATGAAGCCGGAAACGGTGGCCACCGTGCTGGACGCCGTGGCAAGGAACTGGACGGTGCCCAGCGGCATCGAGGTGACGCTGGAGGCCAATCCCTCCTCGGTGGAGGCCGAACGCTTCCGCGGCTACCGAACGGCGGGCGTCAACCGGGTGTCGCTCGGCGTGCAGGCGCTGAACGACAAGGATCTGCGTTTCCTCGGCCGGCTGCACAATGTCGAGGAGGCGCTGCACGCCATCGGTCTCGCCCGCGAGATCTTTCCGCGCCTCTCCTTCGACCTGATCTATGCCCGGCCGGGCCAGACGCCGGAGGGCTGGCAGGCCGAGCTCGAGCAGGCGATCGGCCATGCCGCCGACCATCTTTCGCTCTACCAGCTGACGATCGAGGAAGGCACGCCGTTCCACGCGCTGCACGCGGCGAAGAAGTTCACCATTCCCGACAACGACCATGCCGCCGATCTCTACGCGCTGACGCAGGAGGTGACCGCCGCGCATGGGCTGCCGGCCTACGAGATTTCCAACCATGCCAGGCCTGGCGCGGAAAGCCGGCACAATCTGACCTACTGGCGCTACGGCGAATATGTCGGCGTCGGCCCCGGCGCGCATGGCCGATTCGTTGAGAACGGGCGCCGCACGGTGACGATCGCCGAGAGGATGCCGGAGACCTGGGCCAATCTGGTCGAGGCCAGGGGCCATGGCGTCACCGGCGGCGAGATTTTGACGCGCTCGGAAGAGGCCGACGAGTTCCTGCTAATGGGGCTGAGGCTGGCCGAAGGCATCGACCTGTCGCGCTACGAGGCGTTTTCCGGACGCGGCCTGTCAAGCGCGCGACTGGCGGTGCTGCAGGAAGAAGGGCTTGTCGCGCCGGTCGGCAATTCGCGGCTGCGGGCGACGACGGCCGGGATGATCGTGCTGGATGCCGTGGTGGCGGACCTGGCGCGCTAAGCCCGAAAGTGGATACCGGTTTTCGGACAAGATCATGCTTGAGTAACAACCCTTGAAGAACGTCCTCTTCGTCTGCAGCCAGAACCGCTTGCGCAGCCCGACGGCCGAGCAGGTGTTTTCCAAACGCAGGGATATCGAGGTCGAATCCGCCGGCACCAATCACGACGCCGACAATCCGCTGACGCATGAGCTCGTCGCCTGGGCCGACATCATCTTCGTGATGGAAAAGGCGCACCGCGCCAAGCTGCAGAAGAAATTCCGGTCGAGCCTGAAGAAGGCGCGGTTAATCTGCCTCGACATCCCGGACGACTATGAATTCATGGATCCGGAGCTGGTGCAGCTTCTGGAAGCGAAAGTGTCGCGGTATCTCTAAGGGATACCGCCGTCCCCCCCGCGTTCGAGAGCCGTCCGCGCCCGTCGCACCGCACTAAGCGTCGTGCTTGTGGCGGTGTTTGGCGCGGTCCTTCTCGGCGAGCGCCTCTCCGGAGCGAACTGGCTTGGCGTTTTCCTTATCGCGGCGGGGGCGGTGCTGGTCGCTTATCGGGGATAGCGGCACGCCTTCGCGGGCGGTTTTGGTTTCGAGACGGCTGATGAAGATATCGAAGCGATTGGGCATCGTCCGGTCAGTGCTCCGTCGTGCTGTCGGTTTCGGCCTTGAGTCTGGTCTTCGGCCGGCGGCGCAAACGCCGCTTCCTGGCTTCGGTTTTACCGGCGACGCCATCGGCGCTGGCCGGCAGGCTCTTGTCCCTTCGCATGGCGAAACGCTTGCGGCCCGCATAGTAGGGCTCGAAAACGTCCTGAATCTTCAGGCTATCCATCCTGTGCCTCCCGAGACTCACAGACAAACGAGACTCACGGATAGAATTCGCCGGTCACGGTTTCGTTCCGCAGTATGGCAAAGGCATGGCGGCCACATTACGTCCTCGTCACGTTTTGCAACCGGACATCAGCCGTGCCAAACAGGCTGGATGGAGGGCCTAGGGTGACCAGCGACAAACGCAGCTATGTGATCGGGCAGATCGAGATACCGGCGCGGCCGCTGGGGCCGGCGCTCTATCTGGTGGCGACGCCGATCGGCAATCTCGCCGACATCACGCTGCGCGCGCTGGAGACGCTGGCCGCCGCCGACATCGTCGCCTGCGAGGACACGCGCGTCTCGCGCGTGCTGCTCGAGCGCTACGGCATCCGCCGCCGCGCCACCGCCTATCACGAGCACAATGCCGGCGAGGCCGGGCCCAAGCTGATCGCGGCGCTCGAAGCCGGGCAGAGCGTGGCGCTGATCTCGGACGCCGGCACGCCGCTGATTTCGGATCCCGGCTACCGGCTGGTCGGCGAGGCGCTCGACCATGGCATCCGCGTCGTGCCCATTCCCGGTCCGTCGGCGGCGCTGGCGGCGCTGACCGCCTCCGGCCTGCCTTCGGACGCCTTCCTGTTCGCCGGTTTTTTGCCGGTGAAGACCGGCCAGCGGCTGACACGGCTGGAGGCGCTGAAAAGTGTGCCGGCGACGCTGATCTTCTTCGAATCGCCCAGGCGGCTGGCCGAGACGCTTGCGGCGATGGTCGAGGCGCTGGGCGGCGGACGTAAGGCGGCGATCGGCCGCGAGCTGACCAAGACCTTCGAGGAGATGCGCACGGGCACGCTCGACGCGCTTGCCGGCCATTACGCGGCGGCCGACACTCCGAAGGGCGAGATTGTGGTCTGCGTCGGCCCCGCCGAAGCGCAGGAGGACCAGCCGGCGGACATCGACCGTCTGCTGTTGTCGCTCGCCGCCGAGATGCCGGCCTCCAAGGCGGCGGCGGAAGCGGCAAAGATGACCGGCGGCCAGAAGCAGGCGCTCTACCGGCGGCTGCTCGAACTCAGGGGCGTCTCGGGAGGAGACAGCGGTGGCTAAGCGTCCGGCCGCCGGCCGCCTGAAAGCCTATCGGCGCGGCCATCGCGGCGAATGGCTGGCGGCGCTGGCGCTGATGCTGAAAGGCTACCGGATCCTGGCGCGCCGCCACCGCACGCGGCTCGGCGAGATCGACCTGATCGCCAGGCGCGGCGACCTGGTGCTGTTCGTCGAGGTCAAGGCGCGGCGTTCGCTGATGGAAGCGATGGAGGCGATCGCCCACGGTTCGGAGCGCCGCATCGAGGGCGCCGCCGACTTATGGCTGTCGCGCCAATCCGACTATGGCAGGCTCTCGGTGCGTTTCGACATGGTGGCGGTGCTGCCCTGGCGCTGGCCGGTGCATGTCGAGAACGCGTTTTATGGGCGGAATTGAGGGCCTCACCCCCAGATCATCAGCGCCACCAGCCCGAGCCCGCCGACCACAAGCCGCCACCAGCCGAACAGCGAATAGCCGTTGCGCGAGACGTAATCGAGCAGGAAGCGGACGACGAACAGCGCGGTGACGAAGGCGGCGACGAAGCCGATGGTGATGATCGGCAGGTCGGCCGAGGTCAGTACGTTACGGTTCTTGAACAGGTCGAAGGCGAAGGCGCCGACCATGGTCGGGATGGCGAGGAAGAAGGAGAATTCAGCCGCCGCGCGCTTGTCGACGCCGAGCAGCAGCGCGCCGACGATGGTCGAGCCGGAGCGCGAGGTGCCGGGGATCAGCGACAGGCACTGGAACAGGCCGATCTGCAGATAGAGCCGGGTCGGGAAACGTTCGACGTCGCGATAGACCGGCTTCAGGGCCAAGCGGTCGACCACGAGCAGGACCACGCCGCCGATGATCAGCATGATGCAGATCAGCCGCGGCGATTCGAACAGGATCGTCTTGATGAAGTCGTGCGCCAAGGCGCCGATGATGGCCGCCGGCAGGAAGGCGATGAGGATGCCGAGGGCGAAATGCCGCGTCAGCCGGTCATAGGGCAGTTCGGTGAGCATCTGCCACAGGCGTTTGAAATAGACGCTGAGGATGGCGAGGATGGCGCCTAGCTGGATCAGGATCTCGAAGGCCTTGCCGGTCGAATGGAAGCCGAGGAAATGGCCGGCGAGCAGGATATGGCCGGTCGAGGACACCGGAATGAACTCGGTCAGGCCCTCCAGCAGGCCGAGCAGCAGCGCTTCGACGATGGTCTGGCTATCCATGGCAACCTCGGAATTGTGGCTTGGGGAAGGGCTTGCTTGTCATGGCGCGGAAGTCCCCCTATAGGTCGCAGCACCCTGACGGTCCGCTTTGCGGGCGGCCAAGACTTACCGGCGCGGCCGGCGATTCGCCAGTGCGCCTTATTATCGCGGGACCATGCTGACGCTCTTCCACCACCCGATGTTCGCCACCTGCCGGTTCGTGCGCCTCGCCTTCGGCGAATATGGCGAGGAGCTGGCGCTGATCGAGGAAAAGCCGTGGACGCGGCGCAAGGAGTTTTTGGCGCTGAACCCGGCCGGCACGCTGCCGATCCTGCTCGCCGAAGGCGACGTGCCGATCGTCGGCGCCATGGTGATCGCCGAATATCTCGACGAGACGCGCGGGGTGCTCAAGCGCGACAAGCGGCTGTTCGCCGAGGACCCGATGGAGCGCGCCGAGATCCGCCGGCTGACCGACTGGTACCTGAACAAGGCCGAGAGCGAGGTGACCAGGCATCTGGTGCGCGAGCGCGTGCTGAAGCCGGTGATGCCGGAGACGGCGGGAGGCGGCTCGCCCGATTCGGCGGCGATCCGCGCCGCGCGCGCCAACATCCGCCAGCACATGAAATACACCAACTGGCTGGCCGGCACCCGCCACTGGCTGGCCGGCAACAGGGTCACCTATGCCGACCTCGCGGCGGCGGCGGCCCTTTCGGTGCTCGACTATCTGGGCGAGATCGACTGGCGCGAGCACAGCGCGGCGCGCGAATGGTATACAAGGGTTAAATCACGGCCCTCGTTCCGGCCGCTTCTGTCGGACCGGGTGCGCGGCCTGTCGCCGGTGTCGCATTATGCGGACCTCGATTTCTAGGACGCAAAGCCTGCGCGCGCTGATCGACCGCGAGGCGAGGCGCGCCGGTTTCGACGCCGTCGCCGTCACCCGGCCGGACGCCATCCCGCTGGCGCCGGCCAGACTCGCCGAATTCGTCGCCGACGGTTTTCATGGCTCGATGGGCTGGATCGCCGAGACGATCGAGCGCCGCGCCGAACCATCCACGCTGTGGCCAGAGGTTCGCTCGATCATCGTGCTGGCGATGAATTACGGCCCGGACCGCGATCCGCGCGGCATTCTCGCAAAGCACGACCGCGGCGCGATCTCGGTCTATGCGCAAAACCGTGACTATCACGAGGTGATGAAGGGCAGGCTGAAGGAGATCGCAGGCAAGATCGTCGCCCGCGCCGGCGGCGACGTGAAGGTCTTCGTCGACACCGCCCCGGTGATGGAAAAGCCGCTGGCCGAAGCCGCCGGGCTGGGCTGGCAGGGCAAGCACACCAACCTGGTCAGCCGCGAACACGGCTCCTGGTTGTTCCTCGGCACAATCTTCACCACCGCCGAGCTCGCGCCCGACACAGCGGAAGAGGACCATTGCGGCTCCTGCCGCGCCTGCCTCGACGCCTGCCCGACCGACGCCTTCCCGGCGCCCTACCGGCTCGATGCGCGGCGCTGCATCTCCTATCTCACCATCGAGAACAAGGGGCCGATCCCGCGCGAATTCCGCGACAAGATCGGCAACCGCATCTATGGCTGCGACGATTGTTTGGCCGCCTGTCCGTGGAACAAGTTCGCCCAAGCCGCCTCGGAGGCCAAGCTTGCCGCGCGCGACGACCTGCGCGAGCCGCCGCTGGCGGAGCTGCTGGCGCTCGACGACGCAGCTTTCCGCAGCTTCTTCTCGGGCTCGCCGATCAAGCGCATCGGCCGCGACCGGTTCATCCGCAACGTATTGATCGCCGCCGGCAATTCGGGCGGCGCCGCGCTGGCGGGCGTGGTGCGCGGCCTGCTCGACGATGCCTCGCCACTGGTGAGGGGCGCTGCCGTCTGGGCATTGTCCAGGCTTCTGCCTGCTATCGACTTCGCCCAGCTGGCCGCCACCGCCCTGGCAACCGAAGATGACATGACAGTGCGCGACGAATGGCTGTCGGCGCTGCCAGCAAAGGTGCATGCATGAGTGAAAAGCAGTTCCTCGTCTTTGGCGCCGGCTATTCCGGCAAGGCATTCGCCCGCGCCAACCGGGATGCGGCAACGATTTACGGCACGACGCGCTCGCTGGAGAAGTTCGCGGCGCTCAGCCAGGTCGGCATCGCGCCGATGCGCTTCGACGGCGCGCTGACGGCTGAGATCGGCGAGGCCCTGAAGACGACCACCCACCTCATCGTCTCGGTGGCGCCGGAAGAGGCCGGCGATCCGGTGCTCGGCGCCGCGCGGGAGGCGATCGCAGCCATGCCGGCGCTGCAATGGATCGCCTATCTCTCCACCGTCGGCGTCTATGGCGACCATGGCGGCGGCTGGGTGGACGAGCGGGCCGAATGCCGGCCGGTGTCGAAACGCTCGGTGATGCGGGTGGCGGCCGAGCAGGCCTGGCTGCGGCTCGGCGAGGAGACCGGCCGGCCAGTGGCGATCCTGCGCCTGTCCGGCATCTACGGTCCGGGCCGCAACGCGCTGGTCAATCTGGCTGATGGCACCGCGCGGCGGCTGGTCAAGCCCGGCCAGGTGTTCAACCGCATCCATTGCGATGACATCGCCGGCGCGCTCTGGCATCTGGCCGGGAAGAATCTCGGCGGCATCTTCAACGTCACCGACGACGAGCCGGCGCCGCCGCAGGATGTCGTCGCCTATGCCGCTGGGTTGATGGGCGTCGATCCGCCACCGGAAATTGCCTTCGAGACCGCCGAGCTTTCGCCGATGGCGCGCTCCTTCTATGGCGAGAACAAGCGCGTCTCCAACGCCGCGATCAAGGCGGCGGGCTATCACTTTGCCTTGCCAAACTACCGCGAGGCCCTCGACCATATGTGGGCCGACGGCAGCTGGCGCGAGGGCGAGCCGCGCAGCCCGATGAAGCGTTCCTGATTAAAGCGCGGCGCCGGGCGTGATATGATTCGCGCCATCGCCGCTCTCGAGGCTCGGGCGGCGCGACAGGAGAGGGATGCGGCTTCATGGTGACCTCGATGCGATCATTGCCCGTCAGACGGCCATTCCTGACGGCGGCGCTGGCCATCCTTGCGCTGGCCGGGCTGGCGGCGGGCGCGCTGACGGCCGAGCCGCGCGCAAAAGACCTGTTCGGCGCCAAGAAGCTGCCGGCCGTGGCGGCGGCGCAATCCTTCGGCTTCTATTCCAAGGGCTGCTTCGCCGGCGGCGTCGCCATCCCCATGGACGGACCGAGCTGGGAAGTGATGCGCCCCTCGCGCAATCGCCGCTGGGGCCATCCGGCGATGATCGCGCTGATCGAGAAGCTGGCCCGCGACGCGCATGCCGACGGCTGGCCCGGCCTTCTGATCGGCGACATCTCGCAGCCGCGCGGCGGACCGATGCTGACCGGCCACGCCTCGCACCAGATCGGCCTCGACGCCGACATCTGGCTGACGCCGATGCCCAGCCGGCCGCTGTCGATGGCGCAGCGCGAATCGATGAGCGCCACCCTGATGGTCGACGAGAAGACCCATCTGGTGAAGGACGCGCTGTGGACGACGCGACACACGCAACTGTTGAAGCGCGCGGCGAGCTACCCTGAGGTCGAGCGCATTCTGGTCAATCCAGGCATCAAGAAGAAGCTGTGCGACACGGTGAAGGGCGACCGTTCCTGGCTGCGCAAGATCCGGCCGTTCTGGGGCCACGACTATCATTTTCACATGCGCATCGGCTGCCAGCCGGGCTCGCGCGGCTGCAAGGCGCAGGAAGCAACGCCGGCCGATGACGGCTGCGGCAAGCCGCTGGCATGGTGGTTCACCGCGGAGCCGTGGCGCCCCAACAAGAATCCGGACGCGCCGAAGGCGCGCGATATCATGACGATGGCCAACCTGCCGAAGGAATGCCGGGCGGTGCTCGACGCGCCGAATCCGCCTTCGGCGGAAGCCGTAACCTATCACGGCGACGGCGTGCCGATCGCTGGCGACGGCGTGCCGATCGCGGCCGCCGAGCAGCCTGCCGAGCCGCAGCAGCCGGTGGCGGCTTCGACGGTGCCGGTTGGCGCGGCTGCCATGCCGGCCTCGGCAAGCGCTTTTGCGCCGACCCCGAAAATCGGCATTCCACTGCCACGGCCAAGGCCGGAAAACTGACGCCAGGCATTCCGGGCTAATTGTCGAAGCAGGCGCCGCCCCTCATCGCCCTGCCGGGCACTTCTCCCCGAAGGGGCTGGTGTCCGAACCGGATAGATAGGTAACAGAATGGACCGATTGCATAGGTGACAGTTTTCTCCCTCGCCGGAGGACCCGGCGATGGTTTGGCGAGAGACTGGCATCATGGACGAGCGGCTTCGTTTTGTAGTGGATTGCCTTTCTGGCGAAGAGACGATGAGCGAGCTTTGTGCGGCCTACGGAATTTCGCGCAAGATCGGCTATAAATGGCTGGGTCGCTACCGGGAGTTTGGCCCGGAAGGTTTGCACGATCGGCCGCGAGCGCCGCTCAATCATGGCCGTGCGACAGCCCTTGATCTTGTCGAGCGGATCGTGGCGGCGAAGGAGACGCATCCGCTGTGGGGGCCCAAGAAGATCGTGGCGCGGCTCAAGCGCGCGGCTCCCGACTTGATCTGGCCGTCGGCCTCGACGGCAGGCGCTATCCTTGCACGGCATGGGCTTGTCAGCGCCCGCAAGCGGACCCGGCTGCGGGCCTGCGGCAATGGACCTTGGCCGGAGCCGCAAGGGCCGAACGCGGTGTGGACCGGCGATCACAAGGGCTGGTTCCGGACCCGTGACGGGTGGCGTTGCGAACCGTTGACGGTGATGGATGCGTCGAGCCGCTACTTGCTGGCGCTCGAAGCGACCGGCTCGACGGCGGATGCCGAGGCCTGGCCGGTATTCGAGCGGCTGTTTGAGGAGCATGGCCTGCCGGACCGGTTCCGAAGCGACAATGGCCCGCCCTTCGCGTCGGCCGGTGTCACCGGGCTGACACCGCTTGCGGTGCGCTTCATCAAACTCGGCATCGCCCTGGAGCGGATCGCGCCCGGCAAACCCCAGCAGAACGGGCGCCACGAGCGCTTTCATCTGACCCTGTTGCCGCTGGCCGAGGCACCGGAGGCCGACAGGGCGGCCCAGGGCCACGCCTTCGAGGCCTTCCGGCGCAGCTACAATGAAGAACGTCCCCATGAGGCGCTAGGCATGGACACTCCAGCCCAGCATTACAGATCCTCCCGGCGCGCCATGCCGACGATGCCGCCCGAGCCTGATTATCCGGCCGAGGCCGCGGTCCGTCATGTACGCCACAATGGCGAGATCAGGTGGAACGGCGGCTTCGTCTATGTCTCGCAGGCACTGGTTGGTGAAGCTGTCGCGGCCGCCCAAACCGAGGATGGTCAATGGGCTCTTTCCTTCCATGCACACCAGCTCGGCATCATCGACACAAGGCGTATGACGCTTGTCCGCTGCAGCGCCGCGCTAACCAATCCGCTTGGCGCTGCAGCGGACAAATAGGGGGAGAACTGTTACCTATGTATCCGGTTCAAACTGTTACCCATCTATCGGCTGGACACTGGCCGCAGCGCTGGCACTCCTTTCCGCAACGCTGATGATTGGCGAAATCGCGAATGACAGCGTCCCTCTCCCCGTCACTATGCGGGGAGAGGTGCCGGCAGGCAGGTGAGGGGCAGCGCCAACGCTGAAAAGGACGAAATTCAAGCTGACGCGAAGCGGCTTTCCCTTTGCAAGCCCATGCGCTAGTTCAACGAAGAGACAAACGGCAGACTGCCGGAACGGGGACGAACAACAGCATGGCAGGTGAAGACGAGACAACGCTGCGGTTTCCGGTCCTGATCGGCGACATCGGCGGCACCAATGCGCGCTTCTCGATCGTGCTCGACGCCAATTCGGAGCCAACCGAGCCGCAGATCGTCCAGACGGCCAGCTTCAACACCATCGACGAGGCGATCCAGGCGGCGGTGCTCGACCGCTCTTCGGTGCGGCCGAATTCGGCCGTGCTGGCGATCGCCGGGCCGGTCGACGGCGACGAGATCCCACTCACCAATTGCCCCTGGGTGGTGAAACCGAAGCAGATGTTCGCCAATCTGGGCTTGAGCGAGGTCGTCGTGCTCAACGACTTCGAGGCGCAGGCGCTGGCCGTCGTCGCGCTCGGCGAGGAGCATATGGAGAAGATCGGCGGCGGCGCGCCGGAGCCGAACGCCAGCCGCGTCGTGCTCGGGCCCGGCACCGGGCTCGGCGTCGCCGGGCTGATCTATGCGCTCAACCACTGGATACCGGTGCCGGGCGAAGGCGGGCACATGGATATCGGCCCGCGCTCGCCGCGCGATTTCCAGGTTTTCCAGCATATAGAGCGGCTCGAGGGTCGCGTTTCCGGCGAACAGATCCTGTGCGGGCGTGGCCTGGTCAATGTCTACCGCGCGGTGGCCAAGGCCGACGGCAAGCCGGCGCCCTTCAGGGCGCCGGCCGAGATCACCGGCGCGGCGCTGGCGAAGTCCGACCCGGTGGCGGAGGAAGCGCTGTCGATGTTCGTCACCTGCCTCGGCCGCACCGCCGGCGACCTCGCGCTGGTGTTCATGAGCCGCGGCGGCGTCTTCCTCACCGGCGGCATCGCGCAGAAGATCGTGCCGGCGCTGAAAGCGGGCAATTTCCGCTCGGCCTTCGAAGACAAGGCGCCACACAGCGCGCTGATGCGGGCGATGCCCGTCTATGTCATCACCCACCCGCTGGCGGCGCTGCTCGGCCTCGCTGCCTATGCCAGGAACCCCTCGCTGTTCGGCGTGCAGACGGCGGGGCGGCGCTGGCGGCTGTAGCGCTTCGCGCCCTGGTTGTCGGATCGCGAATCGCGCCGCGACGAAGTTTCGCCATAGGCAAGCCGCGACGGGAACGCTAAGAGGGGTGCCGAATTTCCAGACGGAACCACGGAACGACCCTCGATTTGAACCAGCTTCAACACCAAGCGACGGCCCGGCCCGGCGAGACCTGGGCGGTGCTGCGCCGCATCATTGCCGAAAACGGCCGTGAATACCGCTCGGCCTATATCTTCGCCACTCTCTGCCTGCTGACAGTATCGGCAACGACGGCCTTCACCGCCTGGGTGATGAGCCCGGTCGTCAACCAGATCTTCTATGAGCGGCGCGGCGATCTGATCGTGCTGATCTGCGCCGGGATCATGGGCTCCTTCATGCTGCGCGGGCTCGCCACCTATGGCCAGGCGGTGACGCTGGCCCGGATCGGCAACAATCTGGTGGCGCGCTACCAGAAGCGCGTCTTCGACCATCTGATGAAGCTTGGCGTCGGTTTCTTCAACGACACGCGTTCGGGCCAGCTCGCTGCGCAGGTCAACGAGAATATCAACGGCATCCGCGACCTGCTGTCGATGACGCTGACCTCGATCGCGCGCGACGGGGTGACGCTGGTCGGCCTCATCGCCGTCATGATCTACCAGGATCCGCTGCTATCGCTCTCGTCGCTGCTGATCGGACCGCCGCTGATCTACACCGTCGTCTATCTGATGCGCCGCGTGCGCCGCATCGCGCGCGAATCCGTGCAGATCAACTCGCGGCTGATCGGCGCCATGCAGGAGGCGACGCAAGGCATAGCCATCGCCAAGGCGTTCACCATGGAGGGGGAACTGGCGCGCCGCATCGGCAAGCTCGCCGAGAGTGCCGAGCAGCGGGGCAACAAGATCGCCCGCGTCTCGGAGCGGCTGACGCCGATTTCCGACATGTTGGCCGGCCTCGCCGTCACCGGCGTCATCGCCTATTCCGGCTACCGGGCGCTGGTGCTCGGACAGCCACCGGGCGCGGTCTTTTCCTTCATCACGGCGCTGATCCTGGCCTATGATCCGGCTCGCCGCCTGGCGCGCATGCAGGTTGGCATGGAGCGGTCGCTGGTCAACGCGCGCATGATCTACGAGCTGCTCGACCAGCAGCCACAGCAGGGCGACGCGCCGGGCGCGGTCGAAGTGAGGATCACCAGCGGCGAGGTGCGTTTCCACAATGTCTCGTTCCGCTATGCCGCCGACGCGCCGGTGCTTAAGGAATTGAGCTTTACCGCCGCCGCCGGCAAGGTGACGGCCATCGTCGGCGCATCCGGCGCCGGCAAATCGACGCTGGTGGCGCTGCTGCAGCGCTTCTACGATGTCGAGGCCGGCAGCATCGAGGTCGATGGCCAGGACATTTCGAAGGTGACCAAGCAGTCGCTGCGCCAATCGATCGCCTATGTCTCGCAGGCGCCCTACCTGTTCGAGGGCACGATCCGCGACAACATCCGCTATGGACGGCTTTCAGCCAGCGACGCCGAGATCGAATGGGCGGCAAAGCAGGCGGCGGCGGATGACTTCATCCGCCAGCAGCCGCAAGGCTACGACACGCCAGTCGGCGAGAACGGCGTGACGCTGTCGGGCGGCCAGCGCCAGCGCGTCTCGATCGCCCGCGCCATCGTGCGCCAGGCGCCGATCCTGCTGCTCGACGAGGCGACCTCGGCGCTCGACAATGAGGCGGAGGCGCGCGTCCAGGAGGCGCTGACCCATGTCATGGAAGGGTGCACGACGATCGTCATCGCGCACCGGCTGTCGACGGTGGTCAATGCCGACCACATCATCGTGCTGGAGGAGGGCCGGCTGGTCGAGGAAGGCACGCATGCCTCGCTGATGGCCGACCCGCACAGCGTCTATGCCCGCTTCCACCGGGTGCAGGGCAAGAAAGGGCTGGGGCTTGTCGACGACGCCAAGCCAATCCAAACTCCAGTCCAGCGCAGCCGCGCGAAGAAGGTGGTGGGGAGACAGGCATGAGCGAAACGGGGGATATGGGCCTGGTGGTGGTGGGCGCGGCAGGCCGCATGGGCCAGACGCTGATCCGCGCCATTCACACGATGCCGGGGGCGCGCGTCGCCGGCGCGGTCGAGCGGCCAGGCTCGCCCTATCTCGGCAAGGATGCCGGCGAGCTTGCCGGCATCGGTATCATCAACGTGCCGATATCGGACGATCCGTTGCCGGCCTTCGCCAAGGCCGACGGCGTGCTCGATTTCACCGCGCCCGCCGCGACCGTCGAATTCGCCGGCTACGCGGCGCAGGCGCGCATCGTCCATGTCATCGGCACCACCGGCTGCTCGGCGGACGACAATGCGAAAATCGCGGCGGCGGCGCGACATGCGACGATCGTCAAGTCGGGCAATATGAGCCTCGGCGTCAATCTGCTGGCGGTGCTGGTTGAGCAGGCGGCGCGGGCGCTCGACGCCGACGATTTCGACATCGAGATCCTGGAAATGCACCACCGCCACAAAGTCGACGCGCCGTCGGGAACGGCGCTTCTGCTCGGTGAAGCGGCGGCGGCCGGCCGCGACATCCCGCTCACCGGCAACGATGTGCGCGTGCGCGACGGCCATACCGGCGTGCGCAAGCCGGGCACGATCGGCTTCGCCGCGCTGCGCGGCGGCTCGGTGGTCGGCGATCACAGCGTGATCCTGGCCGGCACGGGCGAGCGCATCACGTTATCCCACCATGCCGAGGACCGGGCGATCTTCGCGCGCGGCGCCGTAAAAGCAGCACTCTGGGCCCGGGCGAGGAAGCCTGGTCTCTACTCAATGCGGGACGTGCTCGGCCTGAGCTGAAGCGGCCTCTGCAATATTTTGTCCTTCGAAGGAGCAAACATGTCGAGAACCCTCGTGCTCGTGCGCCACGGCCAGAGCGAATGGAACCTGAAGAACCTGTTCACCGGCTGGCGCGACGTCGACCTCACCGAGCAGGGCCATGCCGAGGCCAAGGCCGCCGGCCAGAAGCTCAAGGCGCGCGGTCTGAAATTCGACATCGCCTTCACCTCGGCGCTGATCCGGGCGCAGAAGACCTGCCAGCACATCCTCGACGCCGTCGGCCAGAGCGAGTTGGAGACCATCCGCGACCAGGCGCTGAACGAGCGCGACTATGGCGACCTCTCCGGTCTCAACAAGGACGACGCGCGCAAGAAATGGGGCGAGGAGCAGGTGCATATCTGGCGCCGCTCCTACGATGTGTCGCCGCCCGGCGGCGAAAGCCTCAAGGACACCGGCGCGCGCGTCTGGCCCTATTATCTGCACGACCTGCAGCCGCATGTGCTGCGCGGCGAAACAGTGCTGGTGGCCGCGCACGGCAATTCGCTGCGCGCGCTGATCATGGCGCTGGACGGCAAGAGCGGCGAGGAGATCGTCAAGCTCGAGCTCGGCACCGGCGTGCCGGTGATCTACACGCTCAACGCCGATTCGACGGTGGCGTCGAAGGAAGTGCTGGAAGGCTGACCTTTCTTCCAACGGCGACGGGAGCGAGTCTCATCCTCTCCCCGTATAGTGACGGGGAGAGGGCGCGGTCGTCGCCGATTTCGTCAATCGTCACCGTTACAAGAAAGGCGTCGACGATGCGGCCGGCCCCTTCCCCCCGTCCCTATACGGGGAGAAGTGCCCGGCAGGGCGATGAGGGGCAGCACCAATATCGGCAAAAAAGCGCGTTGACACACATCGCTCGCCCGCTTACATGAGCCCGCACCAGCCCAGATGGCGGAATTGGTAGACGCGCACGGTTCAGGTCCGTGTTCCGCAAGGAGTGGAGGTTCGAGTCCTCTTCTGGGCACCATCTTTTCCCGACTGCCAACGGGATCAATAAGATAAGCCTTCAGAGTGTTTCGCCGGTAAACCGTGCCGCAGATGGACTGGCTCGCCGCGCGCAAGTAGCCGGAGCGCTTCAATGGGTCTCGACGCCGTCGTGTTCAGGCAGCTCGCTTCCTTAAGGGCCGAGTACCATGCCGACCTGGTGCTGGCCGATGAAGAAACGGGTGAGGCCGACCTGGCGTCGCTTCGGCTTCGTGATCCCTGGGCAGCCGCTGTAGCGTTCCACTACCGTTTTGGAAATATCGCCACTATCGGTCATCTTCGAGAGATCGTCGCCGATATTCTGACGGACCCCGACTCCGTGCTGCAAACTCGGGTGCTCTACTCCAGCAGCCATTCGGGAGACGTGATCGAGGCATCTGCTTTCGGTCAGATCCGCGAGGAGCTCGATACTCTTCGTTCCGTCGACATCCCTGAGATAGTGAAGTTCGTCGCCGGACTCGATGCCCTGATCATGTGTGCCGAGCGAGAGGGTAACCCAATCGTATTCGTTTGAGTGCAGGCGCCTGTGCTGAATTCGGGCATGGACGTGGGTCGACGATGACGACGCAGGGCGCAGCCTACCACCTCCCCATCCGACCAGGCGCCGAACAAACCGCTTCAAACCGGGCGACCTCGGCGCTACGGTCCGCCCCATGGCCCCTTCCGTCAGCCCGACCATTGCCGCGCGGCGCGACCAGATGTTTCCCGTGCTCTCAGATGTCGACATCGAGCGCATGCGCCGCTTTGGCGTGCCCAGAACCTATGCCGCCGGCGAGCCTATCGTGGTCGCGGGCACGGTGTCGCCCGGCCTGATCCTCATCCTGTCCGGCAAGGTCGAGATCACGCAGGCCGGCGGGCTCGGGCCGCGCGAGGCGATCATCTCCTACGGCGCCGGCAACTTCATCGGCGAGCTGGCGCAGCTTTCGAGCCGGCCGTCGCTGGTCAATGCTGAAGCCACCGAGCCTGTCGAAGCCTTCGTCATCCCCTCGCAGCGGCTGCGCGACCTGATGGTGCAGGAGGCCAACCTCGGCGAGCGGATCATGCGGGCGCTGATCCTGCGCCGCGTCGGCCTCCTGGAAAGCGGCATCAGCGGACCGATCATCATCGGCCCTTCCGGCAATGGCGACGTGCTGAGGCTGCAGGGCTTCCTCACCCGCAGCGGCCTGCCGCACCGCGCGCTCGATTCCGACACCGATCCCTGCGCCAGGACGCTGACCGAGCGTTTCCATGTCGATCCCCATCATTTGCCGATCGTGCTCTGTCCCAATGGCAAGCTGCTGCACAATCCGGGCGAAAGCGACCTCGCCCGCTGCGTCGGCCTGCTGCGGCCCGTCGATGCCAGCAAGGTCTACGACGTGGCGATCGTCGGCGCCGGGCCGGCGGGACTGGCGGCTGCGGTCTACGCAGCCTCCGAAGGGCTGTCGACGATCGTGCTCGACTGCCGCGCCTTCGGCGGGCAGGCGGGGGCGTCGGCGCGCATCGAGAACTATCTCGGCTTCCCGACCGGCATCACCGGCATGGCGCTGATGGCGCGTGCCTACAACCAGGCGCAGAAGTTCGGCGTCGAAATGGTGATCCCCGACGAGGCAAAGCTGCTCAGCGGCGACAGCAACCTGTCCGGCTACAGGCTCGATGTCGGCGATGGCGAGACGGTGCACACGCGCACGGTGGTGATCGCCAGCGGGGCGCGCTACCGCCGCCTCGATGTCGCCAATCTGGCGCAGTTCGAGGGCACGTCGGTGCACTATTGGGCGTCGCCGATCGAGGCGCGGCTTTGCCGGGATCAGGAGGTGGCGCTGGTCGGCGCCGGCAATTCGGCCGGCCAGGCGGCGGTCTTCCTGGCCAGCCAGGTGGGCAAGGTGACGCTGCTGGCGCGCCGCGGCAGCCTCCACGAGACCATGTCGCGCTATCTGGTCGAGCGCATCCAGGCGCAGCCGAACATCGAAGTGCTGCCCGAGACCGAAATCGTTGCGCTGGAAGGTCGCCAGAGCAACCTCGAGCGGGTGCGCTGGCGCAACCGAGCGACCGGCGCCGAGACGACGCGGCCGATCCGCCATCTCTTCCTGTTCATCGGCGCCGACCCCAACACGGACTGGCTGGCGAAATGCAACGTGGCGCTCGACGCCAAGGGTTTTGTCCGCACCGGAGCGGAGGTAGCGCCGCGACATGGCCTGATGGAGACGAGCCGCAGTGGCGTGTTTGCCATCGGCGACGTTCGCTGCGGCTCGATCAAGCGCGTCGCCGCCGCCGTCGGCGAGGGCGCCCAGGTGGTGGCGGCGCTGCATGCCTATCTTGCGCAGAACGGCGGCGGCGTTCAATCCGAACCGGCGAGGAGATCGTAATGGACGAATGCCGGCACACGAGCGACATCAAGGACGTCACGCCGAGCGCGCTCGGCTGCGAGGAATGCCTGAAGAGCGGATCGTGGTGGGTGCATCTCAGGCTCTGCCGCACCTGCGGCCATGTCGGCTGCTGCGACGACTCGCCCAACCGCCACGCCACCAAGCATTTCCACGCCACCAGCCATCCGGTCATCGAGGGCTACGACCCGCCGGAAGGCTGGGCATGGTGCTATGTCGACGAGGTGTTCATCGACCTTGGCGACCGCACGACGCCGCAGAACGGGCCGATCCCGAAGTTTGTTTGAGTTTTTTGCGCCGGCCAAGGTGGCGGAACATGTCGATGGCGGTTTAATGACGTGATGAAGGCCAAGCTTCCAGACAAAGCCCGCAAGAGCCTGTCCGTCGCTCGCATCGAGCCGAGAGAGGTGATTGAGCGAACGCTAATCACGGTCACGCCAGCAGCCTACGCTCAGTTTGACGTCCAGCTTGATGCGCCTCCGAAGCCCAACGAGAGATTGCGCAAAACGATGAACGCCCTCTGCCTTGGAAGGATGAATAACAATCTCGCGACGAAACCGCCCTACTTCACCGAACTGGTGACGGTGCGGTCGAGGGCGCCGGGATCGCGGTTGTTGCCGGCGAGCGCGCCGATGATCAGAAGGCTGACGATGATCGGGACAAACAGCATGGCGACACGCGCCTGGACGTAGAAAATGGCGCGCCATTCGTTGCGTTTTTCGGGGTCGTCGTTCATCGCGCTCACTCTGTCCTGCCTCCCGAGGCGGGAGATAGTAGCGAAGCGTTAAACAACCCCTTCCGAATCCGTTAACTCGCGAATTTCGAACGGTCTGCCGCGGCGCGAAAGTTCGTGTCGACAAGACCGCTGCACGCTGTTGGCGCCAATGCTCAGCTCGGCCAACCGGATCAACTGATCGGCAGGGCAAACAGCCTGCCTCCGGCCGGCACCACGTCGTCGATGCCGGCAAGCCGCAGGCAGTGCCAGGCCATGGCGTGGTTGGACGAGGTGACGGGAATGCCATGCGCTGCTCCAGCGCCGCAACGGCCTCGGCGACGCGCAGGCTGGTGCAGGAGATGAAGATCGCGTCCACGCCGGGCACCGCGGCCATGCGCTCGGCCGCCGCCTCGATCGAGGCGAGCGAGATGCGGGCGGCCTCGCGGTCGTCGCGCCGGTCGAAGGTGGCGACAGCGGCGATGTCGAGGCCCCGGCCGGTGAAATAGGCGACCAGGCCCCGGTTGATCTCGGGCGCGTAAGGCGTCAGCAGGCCGATGCCCCTGACGCCGAGCGCCTTGAAGGCGGCGAGCGCGCCGGTGACCGGCGTGGTGCAGGCGACGCCGGGCCGCGCCTTGCGGATCTCGGCGAACACGGCTTCCTCGCCCAGCGTCATGGTCGCCGAGGTGCAGCCGAAGCCGACGACGTCGAGCGGGATGCTGGGCAGGATCAGGTCGACGGTCGGCGCGATGCGCGGGCCGATGGCGCGCAGCGTTTCCGGCGTGATGTCGTTGTCGTTGAAGAGACGCGCCTCGTAGAAGGCGACGCCGGGAATGCGCACCAGCGCGCGGAACTCGTGCTCCAGCGTCTGGTCGGTGGCGAGGATCGCAAGCCCGATCGCCGCGCGCGAAGCGAGGCCGCCGTCGATCTCCGAGGGCAGAACGCCGAGATCGACAGGTTCCGAAGCGGCGAGGGGCGCGGCGGCAAGGTTGGCGGACATGGCGTTCCCTTTCTTGTCAGAGCGGGATCGATCCTGCTCTCAGTTCAAAAGTCCATCCATCGAAATCGCCGGCCGGCGCCCGCCGATCAGGTCGGCGGTGATGCGGGCCGAGCCGTGCGACATGGTCCAGCCGATATGGCCGTGCCCGGTGTTGAGGTAGAGGTTGCGCAGCCGCTGCTGTCCGAACTCCGGCAGGTTGTTCGGCGTCATCGGCCTGAGGCCCGCCCACATCTCTGCGCGGTCGTAATCGGCGCCTTCCGGGTAGAGCTCCTCGGTCACGCCTTTCATGAAGGCGAAGTCGGCCGGTCTGTGGCCGGTGTCGTAGCCGGCGAATTCGGCCGTGGCGGTAACGCGCAGGCGGTCGCCGAAGCGCGAAATGGCGACCAGATTGTGCTCGTCGACTGAAGCGATGGTCGGCGGCTGCGGGCGATTGCCGATGGGAATGGTCAGCGAATAGCCCTTGATCGGATAAATCGGCAGGCTGATGCCGACGGCCTTGGCGATCAGCGGGCTGTAGGAGCCGAGCGCCAGCACATAGGCATCGCCCTTGAAGACGCCCTTGTCGGTCCGCACCTGCGCGACGCCGTCGCCCGAGGTCTCGATGCCGGTGATGGTGGTGCCGGTGCGGATTTCGCCGCCGCGCCCGGCGATCTTCGCCGCCAGTGCCCGGGTGAACTTCGCCGGGTCGCCGGTCTCGTCGGTCGGGCAATAGATGCCGCCGGCGATCTTTCCCCGCGCCGAGGCCAGCGACGGATCGAGTGCCACGACGCCCTCGCGATCCAGCAGCCTGATCTCCTGCCCGTCAGACTCCAGCAGCTTCATATGCTCGACGCCTTTGTCGAGCGCCTGCTGGCTGCGGTGGAAATACAGGATGCCGCGATCGTTGCGATCGTAGTCGATCGCCTCGTCGGCAATCACCTCGCGCAGCACGCTCTGCGAATAGGCGGCAAGGCGATGCTTGAGCAGCGTGTTGCGCCTGGCCTTTTCCGCCGTGCACTCCATCAGGAAGCGCCACGACCAGCTGTAGAGCCTGGGATCGGCCGACATCCTGAAGCGCAGCGCCTGGTCCTTCAGCACCAGCGATTTCAAAAGGATCATCGGCGCTTTCGGCGAGGACCAGACGAAGGAATGGCCGGGCGCGATCATGCCGGCATTGCCCCAGCTGGTCTCGGCGGCGACTTGCGGCTGGCGCTCGATGAGCGCCACCTCGTGCCCGTCCTTCTGCAGCTGGTAGGCGGTGGTGACGCCAACCACGCCGCCACCCAGCACGATCACGCGCATGACGCCTCCGGAGATCGCAAAGCGGGGGCAGTTTAGTGAGGAATCGGGATTTGCAAAGGAGGAAGCCGCCAGACTGGCTGGCGTGGCCCAGCAACTAACTTGGACCGACACAATTTGGTCGGTTCGTGCTTCCGTGGGTCGTCTGTATCAGAGTGCGCTACAGCTTTTCCAGTCGCAAAGTGACCGCCTTCGGCATCGTGAAGTTTCCATCTCGGCCACCGGAAGTGTCGAAACAACAGTGATTCGCCGAAGAGCTTACGTTCACCTGAAAGGTTACCTTGCCTGCCGGCAATGAATACGTCCCCCATTGTTGTAGAAATTAGGATTGAGCAGATTGGGTCCCTCAATGGTATCCATCTGATTGGCTTGCGTAATATCAAGCGTAGCCGACTCGCCGTTCAGCTTCGCAACGACCAACGCCAGCGAGTAGTTTGCGCGTAGGGGCGAATCCGCCGTCGGCTTGATGCTTACGGTCACTCTGTATTGGCCGGCTTGTGTCGGAAGAGGGCAGGCCCAATTCGCAGAGCCTGGGACGCCAAAACTAGGCAACGGGTCGGATGTTTCGCTAATGTTGCACTCCGCAGCGAGACGGTCCTCCGGGGGAATCGTCTTCGGGAGGGCTGTCAAAACAACTACGTCGCCAGCACCCGCTGCGGCAGCATTGACAATTAGCTGCTCGTCGTCTCCGCCTGGTTTCGGGCGCCTTACCGTGATGAGTTGAGTGTCGGCAGTCAGGGATTTGGGAAGCCCTTTGGCGCGCTTCGCCGCACTACCAGACCACTTAACTTTGATCGGGTTCGGCATTTTGCCGGAAGGATTGTATATAACCCTGAAGGTCACCTCGTTTTTCGTGGCTCTCTCGGGAATGATCGACACTGCTCTGCGCTGAGAAGCAGCCTCTTCTTTAAGACACGCCTGATATGCCGCCAATGAATTATCGTCGAGGCCCGTCCAGGCTATGTTCGTGAAAGATTGCTTAGTGAGCGATTCGTTACTGTTATTGCTCAGCGTCTTAATATTCTGCTGAAATCTGCTCCAATCGGCTCCCATAGGAACGCCATATATCACGGCGTTCGCGCCAGCAGACTGCTTTATAGTATCGTACTGGCCCTGGCTGACGTTCCTTGCAGAACGCCAGTCGCTGTACGCAAAATCCACTTTGCTGTAGGTAGCAATGACGAGAGCTGTGTCGCAGTCGGCTGCGAAAGCACTGCTAGAAAGAGGCCACAAAAGTGAGCAAAAGAAGCTTATCCATAGCTTAGCCAAATTACCCTCCCCCCGATGAGCAACTACGTATTAAGGCATCACTCCACCTTTGTTTGCAAGGGCTGCCGACAAATATTCGCCGACCTGATGATCGCGCTGGCATAACGCAGAGGTGTGCCGATGCTCCGAGCGCTTCCTTTAGCCCAGCGCCTGCTCCAAATCCGCGATCAAATCATCCCCATCCTCGATGCCGGCCGAGAGCCTGACCAGCGAATCCGATATCCCGATCGCGCCGCGCTTCTCCGCCGGGATCGAGCCGTGCGTCATCAGCGCGGGATGCTCGATCAGGCTTTCGACGCCGCCGAGGCTTTCGGCCAGCGTGAACAGCTGCGTGCGCTCGAGGAAGCGTTTCGTGCCGGCAAGGTCGCGGTCGAGATCGACCGAGATCATGCCGCCGTAGGCGTGCATCTGGCGTTTGGCGATTTCGTGCTGCGGGTGGCTGGCGAGGCCGGGATAGATGACGCGGCGCACGTCGTTACGACTTTCCAGCCACTCGGCGATCTTCAGGCCGTTGGCGGAATGGCGCTCCATCCGCAGCGCCAGTGTCTTGATGCCACGCAGCGCCAGAAAGGAGTCGAACGGGCCGGAGATGGCGCCGATGGCGTTCTGCAGGAATTTCAGCCGGTCGGCCAAATCCTGGTTGTCGCCGACCACGGCGACGCCGCCGACCATGTCGGAATGGCCGTTGAGGTACTTCGTCGTCGAGTGGACGACGATGTCGATGCCGAGCTCGAGCGGGCGCTGGATGTAGGGGCTGCAAAAAGTGTTGTCGGCGACGGTGAGCAGGCCCTTGCGCTTTGCCAGCGCCGCCACCGCTTCGAGGTCGACGATGCGCAGCAGCGGGTTGGTCGGCGTCTCGACCCAGAGCAGTTTCGTCTCCGGGCGGATGGCGGCCTCGACGGCGGCAAGGTCGGTGAAGTCGGCGAAGCTGACCTGCAGCCCGGCCGAGCGCTTGCGCACCCGCTCCAGCAAGCGAAACGTGCCGCCATAGATGTCGTCGGTGGCGACGATATGGGCGCCGGCATCGAGCAGCTCCAGCACGGTCGAGATCGAGGCCAGGCCGGAGGCGAAGGCGAAGGCTTTGGTGCCGCTTTCGAGATCGGCCACGGCGCGCTCGAAGGCGAAACGGGTCGGGTTCTGGCTGCGGGCGTATTCAAACCCCTTGTGCACGCCGGGCGACTGCTGGCCGTAGGTGGAGGTGGCGTAGATCGGCACCATCACCGCGCCGGTCGTCGGGTCGTGACTCTGGCCGCCATGGATGGTGCGGGTCGAAAAGGCCAGGCGGTTCTTGCCCGGTGTTCCGTGTACGGTCATCTTGCGCGGCGCCTCAGATGGTTGATCAGGTCGATGCGGGTTATCAGGCCGATGAACTCCTCGCTGTCGAAGACGATGGCGACCTCGTTACGGTCGAAGACAGGCAGCAGCGCATCGAGCGTCTGATTGGCCTGCAGCGTGTGCAGATTGGAGGTCATGGCGGTGCGCACCGGACCGTTGAAGCGGTCCCAGCGACCGTCATAGGGGCCGTCGACCTTGGCCAGAATGTCGCCCTCGTCGACGATGCCGACCAGCTTGCCATTGTCGAGCACCGGCAGTTGCGAGACATCGGAGCGGCGCATGCGGCCATAGGCATTGAGCAGGCTTTCCTCGGGGCCGACCCAGACCGTGTCGCCGGTGCGGTGCGAACGCATGACGAGGTCACGCAAATCGCCATGCTGTTCCTGCTCGGCCAGGCCCTGCTCGGCCAGCCAGAAATCGTCGAAGACCTTCGACAGGTACTTGTTGCCGCTGTCGCAGACGAAGGTGACGACCCGCTTGGACACCGTCTGCTCGCGGCAATAGCGGAGCGCGGCCGACAACAGCGTGCCGGAAGAGGAGCCGGCCAAAATGCCTTCGCGGGAGAGAAGATCGCGCACCGCCAGCATGCTCTGCTTGTCGGGGATGGAATAGGCCTTCCTGACCAGCGACAGGTCGGCATTGGGCGGTACGAAATCCTCGCCGATGCCTTCGACGGTCCAGCTGCCGGCCTCTTCCATCTTGCCGGTCTTGATCAGCGGCGCCAGCACCGAGCCGACCGGGTCGGCCAGCACCATCTCGGTCTTCGGCGAATGTTTCGCGAAATAGCGGCCGAGCCCGGTCAGCGTGCCGCCGGAGCCGACGCCGACCACCGCCGCGTCGACATCGCCGTCGAGCTGGGCGAGGATTTCCGGGCCGGTGGTGGTCTCGTGCGCCAGCGGGTTGGCCGGATTGGCGAACTGGTTGGCATAGAAGGCGCCGGGCGTTTCGGCGGCGATCTTCTCGGCCATGTCCTGATAATATTCGGGATGACCCTTGCCGACATCGGAACGGGTCATGCGCACCTCGGCGCCGAGCGCGCGCAGATGCTGGATCTTCTCGCGCGACATCTTGTCGGGGACGACGAGGATTATGCGGTAGCCCTTGGGGATGCCGACCTGGGCAAGGCCAAGGCCGGTATTGCCGGCGGTCGCCTCGACTATTGCGCCGCCGGGCCTGAGCTTGCCCTGCCGCTCGGCGGCGGCGATCATCGACAGCGCGATGCGGTCCTTGATCGAGCCGCCGGGATTCTGGCTTTCGAGCTTGATGAACAGCCGGCACTTGCCGGTGTCGAACTTGGTCAGCTCGACGATGGGCGTCTGGCCGATCAGGTCGAGCACCGACGCATAGGGCGGACGCAGGCGGGAGAGGGTGCTCTCGGGCGGGGCACTGGCGGGTGCGGCTTTCCTGTGCTCGCTCATGTCAGGCGCTCCATTGGTCAAAACCTAGCGTCTTTTCCAGCCGATCGCAGCCGGAAAGAAGATAGACCGTGCCAATCAAGTGGCCAGACGGGGAATGAAATTCCTCCCGCTGCGTTCGTCATCCTCGGGCCTGATCCGAGGATCCTGGATGGGCTTCGGCTCGTCGCGAAGATTCATGCGAGAAGGATCGCCAGCGCTCGTTCCATGCTGGCTGCTCAGATGCGCGAGCGGATCGCCCAGCCGAGCCCGAGCAATCCCACCAGCATCGTCAGTATTCCGATATAGAGCCATTGCGTCTGGCCGGTCATGAAGCTTCCCCGGACAAGACCCAGGCCCTGAAGGGACCAGAGCAGGCCGATCGCCAGCACGATCAGGGCCAGCACAAACCGCATCAATCGCATCGGTGGAATTCCCTTCGCAAGTCGATCGTCAACTCAGTCACGGCAGCAATGAAAGAGCGGAAGGAAGCGATCCAATCGTGTCCCTCTGTACTTGCGTATTGATGCCCGATCCAGCCAGACACGGCCAGAAGACCGGCGCGAATGATCATCGAGAATACGCCGCGCAAGGCGGGAAGACTCATGACAAACTGTTTCCCGGCGACTCCAAACGTGTGCCATTGCCATGGAACCGCCAGATGACGGCCGCATTTCCTGCCTTAATTGCTTCATAACGGCTGGGGTCTGTCCAAACGGAGCCATTCCCCAAAGATGATGAAGACAAAGCAAACCGCGCTTGTCGCGGTAACGGTAGCGGCTGGCCTGATGGTCGGCGCCTCCACCTCCTCCGCCGCCGCCCAATGCGGCCGCGCCTCCTGGTATGCGCTGCACTCGCGCACTGCTTCCGGTGAACGCATGAACCCGTCGGCGCTGACCGCCGCGCACCGCACCTTGCCCTTCGGCACCAAGCTCAAGGTGACCAACAAGAACAACGGTCGCAGCGTCGTGGTTCGCATCAACGACCGCGGCCCGTTCATCAAGGGGCGCGTGCTCGATCTCTCGAAGGGCGCGGCCAACCAGCTCGGCTTCATCGGCTCGGGCCACACCGCCGTGTGCATGGCGCGCGTGTGATATGTCTGACATGTCCGGCAAGAGGGCCGGACATGTTTCCTACACACTTCGGCAACGCACAGTGAGCCGGCTGCCGCCCGTCAAGGCGGATTCTCAACGCCTTGGTCGAAAGAAGCATTGATCATTCGACATGACGTATTGCATCGCAACAATATGTTGTTAACCTCGCCGCGAGACATTTGAGGCTCGGCGCTGCACGCGTTCTTGGGTCGCAAGCAGCAGCGGGGTCCTTGATGTACTACCAGCTCTACGAATTGAACCACGCCGCGCTGCAGCCAGCCCGCGTCTATGCCGACGCGGTGCGGATGTTCTACACCAACCCGCTCAATCCGATCGCGCACACGCCTTGGGGCCGCTCGGTGGCGGCAACCGCCGAACTGTTCGAGCGCACCACGCGCCGCTACGGCAAGCCGCAATTCGGCCTCGACAAGACCGTGGTCGACTGGAAGAGCGTCGACGTCAGCGAAAAGACCGTGTGGTCAAAGCCGTTCTGCAACCTGATCCGTTTCGAGCGGGCCGTTCCCGCCGGCCGCAAGCCCGATCCGAAGCTGCTTATCGTGGCGCCGATGTCGGGACACTACGCGACGCTGCTGCGCGGCACGGTGGAAGCGATGCTGCCTTATGCCGACGTGCACATCACCGACTGGGTCGATGCCCGCATGGTGCCGCTTGCCGACGGCAGCTTCGATCTCGACGACTATATCGACTACATCATCGAGATGTTCCATGCGCTCGGTCCCGACACCCATGTGATGGCGGTGTGCCAGCCCTCGGTGCCGGTGCTGGCGGCGGTGGCGCTGATGGAAAAGCGCGGCGACCCCTTCGTGCCCTCGACGATGACGCTGATGGGCGGGCCGATCGACACCCGCCGCAATCCGACGGCGGTCAATTTGCTCGCCGAGGAAAAGGGCAGCGGCTGGTTCCGCGACAACGTCATTATGCAGGCGCCGTGGCCAGTGCCCGGCTTCGGC
The DNA here is from genome assembly GCF_003952505.1 of Mesorhizobium sp. M4B.F.Ca.ET.058.02.1.1. NCBI lineage: Bacteria > Pseudomonadati > Pseudomonadota > Alphaproteobacteria > Hyphomicrobiales > Phyllobacteriaceae > Mesorhizobium > Mesorhizobium sp. M4B.F.Ca.ET.058.02.1.1. Next base: position 4,107,985 of record NZ_CP034450.1, read on the forward strand.
CGCGAGGTCTATCCCGGCTTCCTGCAGCTTTCGGGCTTCATGAGCATGAACCTCGACCGCCACATCATCGCTCACAAGGACTTCTTCATGCACCTGGTGAAGCATGACGGCGACAATGCCGAGAAGCACCGCGACTTCTACGACGAATATCTGGCGGTGATGGACCTGACGGCCGAATTCTACCTGCAGACGGTCGACACCGTGTTCGTGCGCCATGCCTTGCCGAAGGGCGAGATGATGCATCGCGGCAATCCGGTCGACACCTCGGCGATCCGCAACGTCGCCCTGTTCACGGTCGAGGGCGAGAACGACGACATTTCCGGCCTCGGCCAGACCCAGGCCGCGCACGATCTGTGCGTCAACATCCCGGCCGACCGGCAGGCCCACTACATGCAGCCGGCGGTTGGCCACTACGGCGTCTTCAACGGCTCGCGCTTCCGCTCCGAGATAGTGCCGCGCATCGTCGACTTCATCACCAGCTACGGCCGCCAGATGCGCGTTGCGGCGAAGCCAAGACTTGTGCGCTCGGCCAAGGGCTGAGCGAGGCGGGGAGTTCGGGACGCCGTCACGGCAGCCTTCAGCGCGCCCGGATCGTCCTGTTGCACAAGTGCCGCTGTCAGGATCGCGGAAGTAACCATGCCGCCAATCAGGCCAGACTCGTAATTGACACGGACTGTAAATCGCCCTTAACGTTTCGTTAACAACAAGGGCGAACGGGGACAATGATTTCCTCACCGATGGCACGGACGCTGCGCTTGTGTGCGGTCGCAGGGCTGGCGATTTCGGGATTGTGGGCGGCGCCCGCAGTCGCCGCGGGAGCGATGGTGACCGGCGGCCTGACCTCTCAGCCGATCGGACACTACGATTTCTGCAAGGCAAATCTCGGCGAATGCTCGATCCGGCCGGCCAATCTGGCGCCGGCCAAGATGACCGATGCGTTCCTGCGCAAGCTCGCCAGCATCACCGCCAAGGTCAACGCCGCCGTCAAGCCGATGAGCGACTACGACATTTACGGCAAGGACGAAGTCTGGGCCTTTCCCGACAAGGGCGTCGGTGACTGCGAGGACTATGTGCTGGAAAAGCGCCGCCAGCTCTACCGCATGGGTGTGTCGCTCGCCGATCTGCTGATCACCGTCGTGCGCAAACCCGATGGTGAAGGCCACGCGGTGCTGACTGTGCGCACCGACAGGGGCGACTATGTGCTCGACAATCTGAACGACAAGGTCAAGGCCTGGGACGAGACCGGCTACCGCTTCCTCAAGCGCCAGGCGATCGACAACACCGGGCGCTGGGTGTCGATCCGTGGCGGCCAGCAGGTGCTGGTCGGCGCGGTGCAGTAACCGACGATTGAGTCTGCATTCCAAGCGTTGAGGCGGCTGGTCCCGCCCTTGGCTGCTTTTACATCATAGGTTGGCGGCGCCAACGTTAAATGAGACTTGCTGGCCGCGTCCCGCGCCACCCTCCCAGAATTTTTCACAGTCTCCATGAACCAAACCGTCGCTGCCGGCGACACAGCCGCGTACGGAAACCAACCCTGGAGACTTCAAATGACTGCCTTTTTGCGAAATGCCCTGCTCGCCGCTGTCGCGGTGACGTCCATGGCCGGATCCGCGCTGGCGGACCAGACCGTCAGCTGCGCCGAAACCAAGACCAACGACCTGTGGAGCGGCCGTTGTTGCGGTACCAGCGACTCGAGCTGCCTGGGCGGCGGACACGAGCATGGCGACCATGGCAACCATGGCGGTCGCGGTGGCCAGACCGGCGCGAAGTGATCTCGCAGCATGCCCGCTGGCTACCGGCCAGCGGGCATCGCCTCATGTGAAGCGGACGCCGGCGCCGGAGCAACTCGCGCCGCGCATCACGTCCGCCGCCCCAGTGCCGCGCGGACCGACGCCGTGATCCGGCGAAGCTCCGCCTCATCCAGTTTCTCGATGTTTTCGGCCAGGAGATTGGCGAGCTCGGTGGCGGCGGGCGTCAGGCCAGACGTGTCGATCCGGACCCGCGGGTGCGAGGCTTCGGCGAGGCGCGCGAGTTCCTCGGCATCGTCCCAGATGACGTTGAAATAGCCGATGATCTTCTGGATCAGCGTCCAGGTCGGCGCGCCGCGGCGGCCATGTTCAAGCGCCGACAGGTAGGCGGCGCTGACGCCGATCGCCTCGGCCATCGCCTTCTGGCTGAGGCCGCGCTCGGCGCGCAGCGCGCGCAGCTTCTCGCCGAACGGGGTCATGCCAGCGCTCTCATGCGCGTGTCTTCATGTGCGGGTCCGGCGCAAGCGGACATAGAGCGCGCCGGAACCGCCATGGTTGCGCGCGGCATGGTCGTGGCTGGAGACCAGCGGCCGGAAGGCGGGCGTCGACAGCCAGGCGGGAACCGAACGCCGCAGCACGCCGTCGCCGCCGGACGAGGAGCCCTTGCCGGTGATGACCAGCACATAGCGGATGCCGCCGGCATGCGCCCGGTGCAGGAATGAAAACAGCAGCGAATAGGCCTCGTCCTGGGTCATGCCGTGCAGGTCGACGCGGCCTTCGATCGGCAGCCGGCCCTTCGCAAGCTTGTTCAGCGTCTGGTCGTCCAGCGCATGCGAGACATGCTGCGTCCTGGGCTTTGCCGCGACAGCCGGAGCGCCGTTGACGGGGATAGGCGCCGGCGCCGGTTTCGGCTCGACGCTGAAATCGGGGACGTCGACGGCGGCCTTGCCCTTGAGCGGCTTGGCGGTGCGCGCCACCAGGTTCCACAGGACGCGATCGTCCTCGCTCAGCCGGTCGATGCGGCGGGTCATGGCAATGGCCTCGAAACGAGCTGGCGCGGGATCAGCGCATAAAAATCGGCGGCGTTGCGGACGACGCCGGCGATCTCGCCGGCGGCGGCGCCGCTGCCCGCAAAGAGGTCACCCCGCGCCGGGCCGGTGATGGCCGAGCCGGTGTCCTGCGCGATCATCAGCCGCCGGAACGGCCCGTCGCCGAAAGCGGCGAGCGTCGGCGCGTCGATATAAAAGGGCGTGCCGAATGTGTGCAGCAGCCGGTCGACGGCAACCGAACGGCCTGGCGTCAGCGGCACCTTGGCGGCGGCGATCGGGCCGAGCGCCGCATCGTCGACCGCCGCCTCGCGGAAGAAGATATAGGAGCGGTTCTGCCAGAGGATCTCGTCGACGCGATCCGGGTGCGCCCTGAACCAGGCCCGGATCGACTGCATCGTCACCTTGGCCAGCGGGATTTCGCCCAACTCGCTCAGGACCTTGCCGGGCCCGGTGAAGCGCTGGCCGGACTTGGCGGCATAGGTAACGCGGCAGAGCCGACCGTCGGTCATCTTCAGCCGCGCCGCGCCCTGGACATGGATGAAGAAGGCGTCGACCTTGTCGGCGAGCCAGGCGATCTCCAGCCCCTTGCCGGCGAGCGCGCCGCGCTCGATGGCGCCGCGGTCGAAATATTCGGCCAATCCGTCCGGCGCCGGGCGCGCGAAAGCGAGATAGGGATCCATGCCGGATGGCCGATTGGCGTCGTCGACATCGACCAGATCGGCCGGGCGTGAAAGCAGCGGCACCGTGAAGCGGTCCGTCAGTACCGGCGAGGCCTCGGCCTCCGGCTCATAGAAGCCGGTGACGAGACCGGCGCCGCCGGTTTCGGCGGTGACATGAGTGGGAACGAAATGGCGCTCGAAGAAGGCCCGGGCCTGCGCTCGATTCGGCAACGAAACGGCACGCGCCTCCTGATAGGCTTCGGCAAAGGCCTCGAAGCCGACGCCAAGCGAGCCCGTGCGATAGGGTTTGGTTAGGACATGGAAGGCCGAGCGGCGAAAGGCGGCATAGGCGGCGCGGTGGTCGTCCTCATCCCAACCGGGCAGCTCGCCAAAGGATTTTTCGCTGAAAAGGGAAGAGAGCGACACCGCCGCCGCCCGGGCTCAATCTTCTTCTTCGGTAGCGACGAGCTTCCAGTTCGGATCGCGCGAGCGCGTGTCGCGGGCGAAGGTCCAGACGTCCTTGACCTCGGCGACGGTTTCGGGGTCGCCGTCGATGACGGCGCCGGCCTTGTCGCGGGTCGCCGAAATCAGCTCGCTGACGATGCGCAGCGTGATGTGCGCTTCGCCGCCCTTCATCTCGGCGGCGACGATATCTGCCTTGTCGATGCCGACGAAGGAGGACTGGATCTTCTCCGACTTTGCCTCGCGATCCCCGATCGCGGCGACGAAGCCGTCAAAGACCTCGCGCGAGAGAAGGTTCTTCAGCGTCTTTCGGTCGCCGTCGGCATAGGCCATGACGATCATCTCGTAGGCCATCTTGGCGCCGTCGACAAAGCCCTTCGGATCGAAAGACGGGTCGTTGTCCTTGATCGTCCTCAGACCCTTGTTGAGATCGGTGTCGGGCCTGGCGAAGGCATCGATCTCGGCATAGGCGTCGGCGGCCGGTTCCCCCGGCGCCCGCTTTCGCGGCAGCGAAACCACATTCTCCGATTTCTGGCCGGCCTCCTGCTGCTCGCGCGTGCGGCTCGCCGAATAGGGGTCGAAGGGCGGGCGCTCGCTGCCCGTGCGACGGCCCAGCACGTTGCGCAGCTGGAAAAAGATCACAACCGCCGCAATCAGAAAGAAAATCGTGCCGAAGTCGAAGAAACCCATATCTTCCGCCAATTCGATCCCTGTCCTGGCCGGACCGCCGGCCAGCATCAGGCCGCGGTCGCATAGCGTTCAACACCCAAAGCATATAGAACGCTAGGCGCAATCATTCAAATCAAAGGCAGGCATACCTATCTAACGGGTCCGGTGCCAGCGGCGATTGCACGCTAGACGGGAAAACACGGAAACGATCGGCCAGGAATTGCGTATTTCACTGCTCCCATTGCTCGTCCTCGCGCTGCCGCTGCTGGAAATCGCCGGCTTCGTCGTCGTCGGCCGCCAGATCGGCGCGCTGGCGACAGTCGGCCTGGTGCTGGCCTCCTCGATTGCCGGCAGCCTGTTGCTGCGACACCAGGGCTTCGGCGTGATGGCGCGGGTGCGGGCCGAGATGGATGCCGGGCGCGATCCGAGCAGCCAGCTAGCGCATGGCGCGATGATCGTGCTGGCGGCGATCCTTCTGATCATTCCCGGTTTCATCACCGACATCCTCGCCATCCTGTTGCTTCTGCCGCCGGTGCGCGAACTCGCCTGGCGGATGCTGAAAAGCCGCATAGTGCTGGCGACCAGCTTCAGCGCCGGCTTCCAGGCGCGGCCGCGCGGCAAGACAATCGATCTCGACGACAGCGACTATTCGCGCGCCGACGATTATACGCGCGGGCCCGACCACAATTCGCCCTGGCGCCGCCTCAAGGACGACTAGGCAATTTCCGGTCAAGTGTCTCAAGGTTCGCCGGCAGGAATCTGCGACAGAGATAGGCAACAACTGTGATCCCGCGCTGAGGCGGCAAACCTTGTCTTGTCATGCCGACCATGGTAGCGAACGCCCGGTTTCAATCCGGTCAGCAAGGCTGCCCAGGCAAAAGGACAAAGGCTCATGGCCAGCAAAGACGACGCGCCGACCGGCGCCGCCAACGGCAACGGCAACGCGCAGCCGACACTCAACGTGCTCGCCCAGTATGTGAAGGATCTGTCCTTCGAGAGCCCCGGCGCGCCGAATTCGCTGCGCGGCCGCGACAAGGCTCCCGGCATCGCCATCAATGTCAACGTCAACGCCAATCCGCTGTCGGACAAGCAGTTCGACGTCAACCTGACGCTGAACGCCAAGGCCTCCTTCGACCAGGAAGTGCTGTTCAACGTCGAGCTGGTCTATGGCGGCGTCTTCGCCATCAGCGGCTTCCCGCAGGAGCACATGCTGCCGATCCTGTTCATCGAATGCCCGCGGCTGCTATTCCCCTTCGCCCGCCAGATCATCGCCGAGGCGACGCGCAATGGCGGCTTCCCGCCGCTGATGCTCGACCCGATCGATTTCGCGCAGATGTTCCAGCAGAAGCTGGCCGAGGACCAGGCGGCGGCGAAGGTCCAGGTGAGCTGATCCGCTCTTCATTAGGTGTCGAAAAGCCCGGCCTCGCGCCGGGCTTTTTGCATGAGATGCCGGCGGGACGGTGTTAGTTCTGAGCCACCCCGGCTTCGGCTTCCACCTTCAGCCACAGCGCCTTTTCGCCGAGCGTGCGCACCAGGCCGGCATGCGCGGCGCGCTCGGCCTCGGTGAGGCGCGGCGGGAGCGCAATCGGCCGCGCGCCGATGGAGATGTCGATGTCGGCCACCTCGCCGGCGCCGTTCATCTGCACCGCCACCGCATCGAGGATCAGCGCCGCCTGCTTGCCGCCGATGAGCTCGATATAGACCTCGGCCAGCAATTCGGAATCGAGCAGCGCGCCGTGCTTGGTGCGGTGGGTGTTGTCGATGCCGTAGCGGCGGCAGAGCGCGTCCAGCGAGTTCGGACCCATCGGGTGCTTGCGGCGCGCCAGCGCCAGCGTATCGACGACGCGGCCGACATCGATGACGGGATGGCCGAGCCGGCCGAATTCGAGATTGAGGAAGCCGATGTCGAAATTGGCGTTGTGGGCGATCAGCTTGGCGCCGTCGGTGAAGGCCAGCCACTCCTCGGCGATCTCCGAAAAGATCGGCTTGCCGACCAGGTCGGCGGCGCTGATGCCGTGCACGGCCTGCGCCTCGGCATGAACCGCCCGCCCCTGCGGGTTGATGAATCTGTGGAAGGTGCGGCCGGTCGGGAAGCGGTTGACCAACTCGACGCCGCCGAGCTCGATGATGCGGTCTTCGCGCATGTCGAGGCCGGTGGTTTCGGTATCGAAAATGATCTCGCGCATCGAATCAGTCCACTCTGAACGAGCAGAATCATCCAACGGAACAAAATGGCAATGGGGACTGCTGACAGCAGGCGTCAGGAAGCGTCCTTGCCCGACTTATCCCCCGCCAATTCGGCGATGATGGCCGCGACCGCGGCGCGCGCGGCGTCAAAGCCCTGGCCGGTGTCGACGATGAAATCGGCCTGGCGGCGTTTTTCGGCATCGGGCACCTGCTTGGCGAGGATAGCGGCCAGCTTCTCCTCGCTCATGCCGGGACGCGCCAGCACACGCGCGCGCTGAACTTCGGCCGGGGCGGTGACGACCACGACCTTGTCGACGCGGTCGCGGCCGCCGGTCTCGAACAGCAAGGGAATGTCGAGCACGGCGAGCGGCGCGCCGGCGGCGCGGTGCCTGGCAAGGAAGGCGTCGGCATCGGCGCGGACCAGCGGATGGACGATCGCTTCCAGCCGCTTCAGGGCCGCGGCATCGCCGAGCACCCGCGCACCGAGCCTGGCGCGGTCGACGACACCCGCATCGGTGGTGCCGGGAAAGGCGGCCTCGACCAGCGGGCCGGCCTTACCGGCATAGAGGCGATGCACCGTCTCGTCGGAATCGTGCACCGGCACGCCGGCCTCGGCAAACATCTTCGCCGTCGTCGACTTGCCCATGCCGATCGATCCGGTGAGGCCGAGCACGATCATAGCCGGCGCCTCATCAATGGGCTTCGATGTCAGCGATGATCATCCGCCTGAGCTCGGCGGTGACCTCGGGCCGCTCGCCGAACCAGCGTTCGAACCCGGGCGCCGCCTGGTGCAGCAGCATGCCGAGCCCATCGACCGTCCACAGGCCGCGCCCCCTGGCGGCGGCGAGGAGCGGTGTCTCGAGCGGCACGTAGACGATGTCGGTAACGATGGCATGGCCGGGCAGGCCCGCCGGATCGGCGGACAGGCCTTCATTGCCATGCATGCCGAGAGCCGTGGTGTTGACGAGAAGGCCGGCATCGGTAAGCAGGTCGCCGACAGCATGGGCGCCATGCGCGGAGACGCCCTCGCCGAAACGGCGGCTGAGCTCCTCGGCCCGCGCCAGCGTGCGGTTGACGATGCGGATGTCCTTCACGCCGCGCTCGATCAGCGCCTGGATGGCAGCGCGCGACGCGCCGCCGGCGCCAAGCACCACGGCGGGGCCATTCGAAGCCCAGCCCGGCGCGTAGTCATCGAGATTGGCGGCAAAGCCGTAGGCATCGGTGTTGCCGCCCCACAATTGTCCGTCCTCGAACCACAGCGTGTTGACGGCGCCGATCGCTTCGGCCGCCTCGTCGCGACGCTCGACCTGCGCGAAGGCCGCCTCCTTGTGCGGGATGGTGACGTTGCCGCCCTGGAAGCCATTATTCCGAAGTCCGTCCACAAAGGCGGCGAAATTGTCCGGCGCGACATCGATGGCCTGATAGCTGCCGTCGATGCCGTACTTGGCCAGCCAGTAGCCATGGATTTTCGGCGAGCGCGAATGCGCGATCGGGTGGCCGGTAACGAAAGCTTTTTTCGCTGCCTCAGCCATCGATTGCTCCGAGCTCCCGCAGCTTCTCCAAAACCGGCAGAAGCGGCAGGCCGACGATGGTGAAATGGTCGCCCTCGATTTTTTCGAACAGCTGGATGCCCTCACCCTCGATCTGATAGGCGCCGACACTCGACAGCGCCTTGTCGCCGACACGCGCCAGATGGCGGCCGATGAAGGCTGGCTCCAGTTTGCGCATGGTGAGACTGGCGATGCCGACATGCCGCCACAGCACCGCGCCGTCGCGGGCAAGCACGGCGGCGCTGTTCAGCTGATGGGTCTTGCCGGACAGGGCGAGGAGATGGCGGCGGGCGCCTTCCATGTCGGCCGGCTTGTGGAACACCTCGTCGCCGAGCGACAGCGTCTGGTCGCAGCCGAGCACCAGCGCGCCGGGCCTGCGCTCGCTGACCTCGGTCGCCTTGGCCTCGGCAAGCACCAGCGCGACGTCCTCCGGCGACACGCCGCTATGCTTGAGCGGCGCCTCGAGCGCGCGCTCATCGACCTCGGCCGGCACCGCCTCGATCTCGACGCCGGCATTGACCAGCATCGCCTTGCGGAACGGGCTGCCGGAGGCGAGGATGATTTTCTCGGTCATTTTGTACTCGGACGCGGACAAGGGACGGTTGGTGTATGCAAAGCCTTGCTATTGTAGAGTTGGCGCCGCCCCTCATTGTCCTGCCGGACATTTCTCCCCGTATAGAGACGGGGGAAAGGGCCAGCTTCAGCGCAGGCGCTCTTTCCAGCAGCGCTGGCGATTGGCGAAACCATAGACACCAGCGCCCCTCTCCCCGTCCCTATACGGGGAGAGGATGCCGGCAGGCAGGTAAGGGGCGGCGCCGACCTCCGCCAAGGTGACTCGCAAAACTAGCTTCTTTGCTCATCTATCTCGACTTTCCCCGCAGGGCAACGATCGCCGCCGCCGTCTCCTCGATCGAACGACGGGAGACATCGATCATCGGCCAGCCATGCCTTGTGCAGATCTGGCGGGCATAGGCGAGCTCCTCGTTGATCGCGGCGCGGTCGACATAGTCGGACGGCACGTATGTGCTGGTGTTGCCGAGGATGCGGTTCTGGCGGACATGCGAGATGCGCTCGGCGGTGGCGATCAGGCCGACGATCAAGGGCGTCCTGGCGTTGACCAGGCTCTCCGGCACCGGCACGCCGAGCACGATCGGGATGTTGGCGGTCTTGATGCCGCGGTTGGCGAGATAGATGCTGGTCGGCGTCTTGGAGGTGCGCGAAATGCCGATCAGCACGATGTCGGCATCGTCCATGTTGGCGGGCAGCTGTCCGTCATCATGCTCCATGGTGAAGTTCAGCGCATCGATGCGGCGAAAATATTCGGCGTCGAGCACGTGCTGGGCGCCGACGCGGCGGCCGGCCGGCGTACCGAGATAGGACTGGAAGACGGCAAGCACCGGCTCGAGCACCGAGACGCAAGGCAGGCCCATCGCCGCGCAGCGCTCATCGATGCCGCGCGCGAGCTTCTGGTCGACGACGGTGTAGAGGATGATGCCGGGTTCTTCCTCGATATCCTCGAACACCTTGGCCACCTGCTTTTCGGTGCGGATCAGCGGGTAGATGTGCTCGATGGCGCGCGCGTCCTTGTATTGCGCGGAGGCGGCGCGGCCGGCCGCCAGCAGCGTCTCGCCGGTGGCGTCGGAAATCAGGTGCAGGTGAAAGAAGCTCTGGGGTTTGTTCACAGGCGCGGGTTCCAGGCTGTGGGCAGTTGTGGACAAGATCGGACAAAGACGCGAAGGGGGCGAGAGCGACTGTATCAGATGGTGGGTTGTCCACAATTCGCCCTGCTGTAGGCTTTGTCGGGGCGCTGGGGACAAAACTGGGGATCAACTTTTCTTGGCCGATTTCATCCACAGCCCGAAATTTGGGAGCGAAAGGCCAAGCTGCTGACTCGGAAGGAGAATTCCGGTTGTTCCCCAAAACCCTCCAAATCGCGATCGGGACCGCGCGACAATATGCTGACTGGCCTTTTCGGGCGGCAGGCTGGACAGGTCGCAACCACCACAACCAACAGACTCTTAGAATCAGAAGACTCTTTTAAAATAGATATTTGATTTAAGAGGACCCTTGAGAGGCGACGCTGAATGCCTGGAAAACGGATCATGCTGGACGTTTTGAGGGGCGAGCCTGTCTTTCCTCCGCCCATCTGGATGATGCGCCAGGCCGGCCGCTATCTGCCGGAGTATAGAGAGACCCGGAAGCGCGCCGGCTCCTTCCTCGATCTATGCTACGATCCGGACCTTGCGGTGGAAGTGACGCTGCAGCCGATCGAGCGCTTCGGCTTCGATGCCTCGATCCTGTTCTCCGACATCCTTGTGGTGCCCAACGCGCTCGGCCGAGACGTCCGCTTCGAAGAGGGCCGCGGGCCGATGCTGACGCCGATCTCGGCTTCGGAGATTGCGGGCCTCACCGGCGATTTGTTTCACGTGAATCTCGAACCGGTTTACGAGACCGTCCGCCGGTTGCGCGCCAAACTGCCTGACGAGACGACGCTGATCGGCTTCTGCGGCGCGCCGTGGACGGTGGCGACCTATATGATCGCAGGCCAGGGCACGCCGGACCAGGCGCCGGCGCGGCTTTTCGCCTATCGCGAGCCGGAGGCCTTCGCGCGGCTGTTGAAAGTGCTGGCCGATCATTCGGCCGCTTATCTCATCCGCCAGATCGAAGCCGGCGCCGATGTGGTGCAGATCTTCGATTCCTGGTCCGGTGTTTTGGACGAGCCTTCCTTCCAGGCTTTCTGCGTCGAGCCGGTGGCCGAGATCGCGCGGCAAGTGAAGGCGGTCCACCCGAATGTTCCGGTCATCGGTTTTCCGAAGGGCGCCGGCGAGCGCTACCGCGACTATCGCTCCAAGACCGGCATCACCGGCCTCGGCCTCGACTGGACGGTGCCGCTCTCGATGGCGAAGGAATTGCAGCTTGGCGGCGCCGTGCAGGGCAATCTCGATCCGCTCCGGCTGGTGGCCGGCGGCAAGGCGCTGGCCGACGGCGTGGACGCGATCCTGAGGACGCTGGGCGGCGGGCCGCTGATCTTCAACCTCGGACACGGCATCACGCCGGAGACGCCGATCGCGCATGTCGAGGCGATGGTGAAACAGGTGCGGAGCGCGACGCGCTGATGGCTGACAATACCAACAGCACCGGCCAGGCGATGAAGCGCATGGTGATCGGCATCGCCGCTCTGGTCGTCGCGACTGCGCTGCTTTACTTCGTGGCGTCCGACGGCTTCTACCTGTGGGCCAAGGCCATCCATGTCATCGCCGTCATCTCGTGGATGGCCGGCATGCTCTATCTGCCCCGGCTCTTCGTCTATCATGCCGATGCCGAGAAGGGATCGGCGCAGTCGGAAACCTTCAAGGTTATGGAGCGCCGGCTGCTCAGAGCCATCATCAATCCGGCGATGATCGCGACCTGGGTGTTCGGGCTCTGGCTGGCCTGGAAGGGCTTTGCCTTCCATGGCGGTTGGCTGCACGCCAAGATAGCGCTGGTGCTCGTATTGTCGGGGCTGCATGGCTATCTCGCCGGCGCGGTGCGGAAATTCGCCGAGGACAAGAATGAAAAGCCGGCGCGCCACTGGCGGATCGTCAACGAGATCCCCACATTGCTGCTGATCGTCATCGTCATCCTGGTCGTCGTGAAGCCGTTCTGAGGCTTCCCGCGACGGCGCAAAAGGCGGCTTGCTCTTTCAGACGAGCGACGATAAAAGACGGGTCTTCCTTCCCGTCATGCGCCGCCCCATTTTTTCGCTTTCGGCCGCGCCCGGCATTTGTCGCATCCAGCCGATTTTTCTCCCCAAAGCCTACCCAGAGTCCATCTAATGCAAGAAATGAAACTCACCGAGTTCAAGAACAAGAAGCCGCCAGAGCTGATCGCTTATGCCGAATCGCTCGAGGTGGAGAACGCCAGCGTGATGCGCAAGCAGGAGCTGATGTTCGCGATCCTGAAGAAACTCGCCGCCCAGGACATCGAGATCATCGGCGACGGCGTGGTCGAGGTGCTGCAGGATGGCTTCGGCTTCCTGCGCTCGGCCAATGCAAACTACCTGCCAGGTCCCGACGACATCTACATCTCGCCGTCGCAGATCCGCCGCTTTTCGCTCAAGACCGGCGATACGGTCGAAGGACCGATCCGCAGCCCGAAAGAGGGCGAGCGCTATTTCGCGCTGCTCAAGGTCAATACCATCAATTTCGACGATCCCGAAAAGATCCGGCACAAGATCCACTTCGACAATCTGACGCCGCTTTATCCAACCAAGCGGCTGAAGATGGAGGTCGACAATCCGACCTCGAAGGACATCTCGCCGCGCGTGATCGACCTGGTGGCGCCGATCGGCAAGGGCCAGCGCGCGCTGATCAACGCGCAGCCGCGCACCGGTAAAACGGTGCTGATGCAAAACATCGCCCACTCGATCACCGCCAACCATCCGGAATGCTATCTGATCGTGCTTTTGATCGACGAGCGGCCGGAAGAAGTGACCGACATGCAGCGCTCGGTGAAGGGCGAGGTGATCTCCTCGACCTTCGATGAGCCGGCCGCCCGCCACGTCCAGGTCGCCGAAATGGTGATCGAGAAGGCGAAGCGCCTGGTCGAGCATGGCCGCGACGTGGTCATCCTGCTTGATTCGATCACCCGCCTCGGCCGCGCCTACAACACCGTCGTGCCGTCCTCCGGCAAGGTGCTCACCGGCGGTGTCGACGCCAATGCGCTGCAGCGCCCGAAGCGCTTCTTCGGTGCCGCCCGTAACATCGAGGAAGGCGGCTCGCTGACCATTATCGCTACCGCGCTGATTGATACCGGCAGCCGCATGGACGAAGTGATCTTCGAAGAGTTCAAGGGCACCGGCAACTGCGAAATCCAGCTCGACCGCAAGGTGGCCGACAAGCGCATCTATCCCGCCATGGACATCCTCAAGTCCGGAACCCGCAAGGAAGACTTGCTGGTGCCGCGCGCGGATCTGCAGAAGATCTTCGTGCTGCGTCGCATCCTGGCGCCGATGGGAACGACCGACGCGATCGAGTTCCTCATCGACAAGCTGAAGCAGACCAAGACCAACGCCGACTTCTTCGATTCGATGAATACGTAGTCGGGATACAAGGCGAGGCGGGGAACTTCCCCTCGCCTTCTCGATCGTTGGCAAGCCAATCGCAGAGGTCAGCGCCGCCCCTCATTGCCCGGCCGGGCATTTCTCCCCGTGAACGGGGAGAAAGAGGCTGGCCGCAACGCCGGCACTCTTCTTGCCACGATGGCGATTGACGAAATCGGCAGCGACAGCGCCCTTCTCCCCGTTTACGGGGAGAAGATGGCGGCAGCCAGATGAGGGGCAGCGCCAACGCTCGAAGAGGGGGTTGGGGTTACGTGCCTGTTCCTCGCCGCAACAGCTTCCCCAACTCGTCCGCATCGGTAACCACTGGCAGGCAAACCTGCCCGGTGCACAGCCAGGCGCCCTGCTTGTCGGTCGGCGGCACCACCCCACCCGGCAAGCTCGGTCGATTCGCTTCCGTACCGACCGCAACGACGATATCCACCCGGCGCGGGTCGGGATTCCGATTCGCAACCGGAACGAGGCTTGGACTCTCTAGATTGTCGATCAGCACCAGCTTCAACGGCTCGAGCGCCAGCGCGCAGGCATTGACGATGCCAGCCTGGCCATAGGCCTGTTGCGCGGCGCGGCCCATGGCATGCTCGGCCGTCGTCCAGGCCTTTTGCTCCATGTCGAAATCGCCGGTGACTAATGCCAATCGCACCAGCGCCTCGATGATCTGGGCGGAGGCGGACGGGATTGCCTCGTCGACATCGCCGCGGATGCGGATCGGAACATCAGCACTGTCGGACGCGGTCAGATAATAGCCGGTCTTGTTGCCATCCTGGTGCCAATGATCGAGCTGTCCGATGAAATGCCTGGCGCGATCGACATAGGCCGTCTCGCCGGTGGCCTCGAAGAGTGCGATGGCGGCGTTTGTCATGGCGGCATAGTCGCTCGACAAGGCCGGGAACAGTTTCCTGGCGCCTAGCATGGAATGCGGCAGGCGGCCGTCATGGCTCGCTTCGACGATGTGGGCGAAGGCCCGCGCGGCGGCCTCGATCCAGTCGGGTCGCTGCAGGGCACGGCCGGCGTCGGCAAGCGCGGCGATCATCAGGCCGTTCCAGTCGGTCAGCGCCTTGCCGTCGCGGCCGGGCCTGACGCGCCGTTCCCTGGCGGCCAGGAGCTTCTGCTTCAACGGCAGGAACAAGGCTTGGTCGACGATGCTTTGCTTTTGCTGGCCGGCGGTTTGGCGGATGATCGGCTTGCCTTCCCAGCCATGCGGGCTAGCGAGGCCGAAGTATTTGAAAAACAAGGCCGAATCGTCGCCAAGCACGGCTTCGACCTCGTCGCGGTTCCAGGTGTAGAACAGCCCCTCCTCGCCGTCGCTGTCGGCATCGAGGCTGGCGGCGAAGCCGCCGCCATCGACCAGCATCTCGCGCAGCAGCCAGGCGGCCGTCTCTTCGATTCGTATCCGGAATAAATTATTGCCGGTGGCGGCAAACGCCCAATTGCACATGCGCAGGAGCTGGGCGTTGTCATAGAGCATCTTCTCGAAATGCGGCACCAGCCATTCGGCATCGGTCGAGTAGCGGCTCAATCCACCGCCGATGTGATCGTAGATGCCGCCGGCCAGCATTTTCTCCAGGCTGAGCAGGACAGCGTCGCGATGCGAGGCAACCCCGTCGCGCAGCCACGACAGCCAGAGCGTCTGCATGAATGGCGCGTTGGGGAATTTCGGCGCGCCGCGCAAGCCGCCCAGATCGCGGTCGATCATGCCGTCGATGCGGCCGGCAAGATCGCTGAGCGTGTCCCGATCGAGCACCGCCTTGCCATGGCTTCCCGCCAGCCGCGCCTCGACATGGCTGGTCAGGCCGTCGGCGCTTTGGCCAAGGCTCTCCTGCTTCTCCCGCCACGCCTTGTCGACCGCTTCCATGACCTGGATGAAGCCTGGCCGGCCGTAGCGGGCCTCGCGCGGAAAATAGGTGCCGCCCCAGAACGGCTTGCCTTCGGGCGTCAGGAACATGGTCAACGGCCAGCCGCCCTGCTCGCCCATGGCATGCAGTGCCGCCATATAGATCTGGTCGATGTCCGGCCGCTCCTCGCGATCGACCTTGATATTGATGAACAGCCGGTTCATGACGGCGGCAACGGCGTCGTTCTCGAAGCTTTCATGCGCCATGACATGGCACCAGTGGCAGGCGGCGTAGCCGATCGACAGCAGGATCGGCCGTCCGAGTTCCCTGGCTTCGGCGAGCGCCGCGGGCGACCAGCCCCGCCAATGCACCGGATTGTCGCTGTGCTGCTGCAGATAGGGGCTGGCCTCTTCGGCCAGCAGGTTTTGCGCGGGCAAGGTCACGACGGCAAACTCGGTTAACGATGTTGCGCGGGAAGCTAGGGCGGTTCGGTAGAGCGGGCAAATGATTTTGAGCGATTCGATTGTTGCCTTGTCGAGCGGACGCTTGCCGGCCGGCATCGCCGTCATCCGAATTTCCGGTCCGAAGACTCGATTCGTGGTCGAAACGATTGCCGGATCAGTGGTTAAGGAGCGTCGTGCGGTCTATCGCAAGCTGACAGCGGCGGATGGATCGGTGATCGACCGGGGTTTGGTTCTCTTCTTGCCGGGCCCCGGCAGTTTTACCGGCGAGGACATTGCCGAGTTCCAGGTTCATGGCGGCCGCGCCGTGGCGGCCAAGATGCTGGAGACCATCACGGGCTTTGACGGCGTCAGGCACGCAGAGCCCGGCGAATTCACGCGCCGCGCCTTTCTCAACGGCAGGCTCGATCTGGTCGAGACCGAAGCGCTGGCCGATCTCGTCAATGCCGAGACCGAGGCGCAGCGGCGCTTTGCCGTGCGCAATGCCGAAGGGACGCAAAGCGAGCTTTACGCCGAATGGCGGCGGCGGCTCATCCATGCGCGGGCGATGATCGAGGCCGAGATCGACTTTGCCGACGAGGAGGACGTGCTGGGTTCCGTTTCGGACACGGTCTGGTCGGATGTGCGGGCGATGATCGGCGAGATCGATCGCCATGTCGACGGCTTCCGCGCCGCCGAGGTCATCCGCGACGGGTTCGAGGTCGTTATTCTCGGCGCGCCAAACGCCGGGAAATCCAGCCTGTTCAACGCGCTCGCTCGGCGTGAGGCCGCGATCGTGACCGACGAACCCGGCACCACGCGCGATCTGCTCGAAGTGGTGCTTGACCTTGAAGGGATGCGAGTCCGCGTCATCGATACGGCCGGTTTAAGGGAGGCGTCCGGTAAGGTCGAGGCGATCGGCATTGAGAAAGCGCGCGCGAAGGCGGGTGGTGCAGATCTGCTGCTGCTGCTCGAGGATATGGCGGCGCCCGTCGACGCCGGCGCGGTGCCGTCCGATGCGCCTCTGCTGAGGATCGGGACAAAGGCGGACCTTGTTGCGGACGGGCCGGCTTTTGACCGCTCGAAGCTTTATGACGCGGTGATCTCGACCAAGGATGGCACCGGACTGGCGGAGCTGCTAGCCGAGGTCGGGCGTCGCGCTGCAGCGGCTGCCGGGGAGATCGGCGACGTCCTGCCATCGCGCTTGCGCCATGTCGAATTGCTCAAGGAGACAAACTTCCACCTGGGAGCGGCGCTGTCGGTACAGCGAGGCCAAGAACTGCGCGCCGAGGAGCTACGCCTGGCGGCGGATCGGCTCGGGCGAATCACCGGTGCGGTCGACGTTGAGGACCTGCTCGACGTGATCTTCTCACAATTCTGCATCGGCAAATGACTCACGTGAAACATTGTCGGGGTAGGCGGATAGCGCGATTCACGTGAAACACCGGGCTTCCAGACGACAGGCATTGTTTCACGTGAAACGAGACCGCTCCTACGTTCTTGACAGCGGAGCCCCGCAGGGACATGTCTCCGTCATCCTCAGTCTTTGGAATTGAAAAGATGAACGATCACTATGATGTGGTTGTGGTAGGCGGCGGCCATGCCGGTTGCGAGGCGGCCAGCGCCGCGGCACGCGCCGGCGCCAGGACGGCGCTGGTGACGCTGCGTTTCGACACGATCGGCGTCATGTCCTGCAACCCGGCGATCGGCGGCCTCGGCAAGGGCCATCTGGTGCGCGAGATCGACGCGATGGATGGTCTGATGGGCCGGATCGCCGATGCGGCCGGCATCCAGTTCCGCTTGCTCAATCGCCGCAAGGGGCCGGCCGTACGCGGCCCGCGCACGCAGGCCGATCGCAAGCTTTATCGCCTCGCCATGCAGGAAGCGATTCGGCAGGAGGACAATCTCGAGGTGATCGAAGGCGAAGTTCTCGACTTTGAAATCGTGGAGGGGCAGATCGCGGCCGTTCGGATGTCGGGCGATCGCCGCCTGGCTTGCGGCGCGGTGGTGCTGACCACCGGGACCTTCCTGCGCGGCTTGATCCATATCGGTGAGAAGAAGGTCGTCGCCGGCCGCATGAACGAGCAAGCGAGTCTTGGCCTGTCGGCAACGATGGGCCGTGCGGGGTTCAGGCTCGGGCGCCTGAAGACCGGAACACCCCCTCGCCTCGACGGTCGGACCATCGACTGGGCGTCGCTGGAAAGCCAGGCGGCGGACGAGTATCCGGTGCCGTTCTCGCTGCTGACCGACACGATCCGGAACCCGCAGATCCATTGCGGCATCACGCGCACGACGCCGGAGACGCACGAGCTGATCCGCGCCAATCTCTGCCGCTCGGCCATGTATTCCGGCTCGATCGAAGGGGTGGGGCCGCGCTATTGCCCGTCGATCGAGGACAAGATCGTCAAGTTCGGCGACCGTGAAGGCCACCAGATCTTCCTCGAGCCGGAAGGCCTCGACGACGACACCGTCTATCCGAATGGCATCTCGACCTCGTTGCCGGAGGACGTCCAGCTCGACATTTTGAAGACGATTCCGGGGCTGGAGCGGGCAACCATGCTGCAGCCGGGTTATGCCATCGAGTACGACCATGTCGATCCACGCGAATTGCTGCAGACGTTGGAGACGAAGCGGGTCGGCGGCCTGTTCCTCGCCGGACAGATCAATGGCACGACCGGCTACGAAGAGGCCGGAGCGCAAGGGCTGCTCGCCGGTCTGAACGCAGCGCGCAAGGCCTCCGATAGCGAGCAGATCGTGCTCAGTCGCACCGAAGCCTATATCGGCGTCATGGTCGACGACCTCACCAGCCGCGGCATCGCCGAGCCCTATCGGATGTTCACCTCGCGCGCCGAGTTCCGCCTGTCGCTCAGGGCCGACAATGCCGATGAGCGGTTGACGCCGATGGCGGATCGGCTGGGGATCGCCTCGGCGGAACGGATGCGGCGCTTCAACGCGATGAACGAAGATCTTGCAAAGGCGCGGGTACTGGCATTGAGCGTGCTGTTCACCCCCAATGAGGCGGCGCGCCATGGGCTGGAGATCAACAGGGATGGCGTGCGCCGCTCGGCCTATGAATTGCTCGCCTACCCCGGTGTCGATCTGGCTTGGCTGGCCCGCGTCGAACCGCGCTTCGCCTCAATCGGTGCCAAGACGGCCGAGTGCCTCGAAACGGAAGCGAAATATTCAGTCTATCTCGACCGCCAGCAAGCCGATGTCGCGCAAATCCGGCATGAGGAAGGCCGAGTGATCCCGGCATCGCTCGATTTCACCGATGTCCCCGGCCTTTCCAATGAGCTGAAGCAGAAGATGAAAACGCGGCAGCCGCGCTCCATCGCCGATGCGCAGCGCATGGAAGGGATGACGCCGGCGGCACTCGCAATCATCGTTGCCCATGTTCGCAACGCCGAGGCAGCCGCTCAGAGGCATGTCGCGTGAGCTCTGCCGCATGGGAGAGCCTGGAAAAGGCCGCGGGCCCGGTTTCACGTGAAACATTCGAGCGTCTGGTTGCGTTCGAACAGGTCTTCCTGAAATGGAACCGCAGCATCAATCTTGCCGCGCCGTCGACGCTGGACGATGTCTGGCGCCGGCACATACTGGATAGCGCGCAACTCGCTCGAATCGAGCCAAAGGCCAGGCGCTGGGTGGACCTCGGCTCGGGCGGTGGCTTTCCCGGCCTGGTGCTTGGTTTCCTGCTTGCCGAGCGCGAGGGGGCCTCGATCGATCTGGTCGAAAGCAACCGCAAGAAGGCCTCGTTCCTGCAAGCCGTCATTGGCCAGTTCGACCTGCCGGCGCGTGTCGTAGCGCGGCGCATCGACGACAGCTATTCGCTTGTTCCGGAACCGGAAATCGTCACCGCGCGGGCGCTTGCGGCGCTGCCGGCCTTGCTTGATCTTGCGGCGCCGTGGCTGACCAAGGGTGCGCGCGCGCTCTTCCACAAAGGCCGGGATTACCGCGCCGAAGTGGAAGAAAGCACTCACCGCTGGGCCTTCGATCTGGTAGAACATCCAAGCATGACCGACCCTCACGGCGTCATCCTGGAAATCACCAATCTGCGCCCGGCGAAACCGCAATGAATCACTGGCATCGACCCATGAAAACTGGACCGCGTATTATCACCGTCGCCAACCAGAAAGGCGGCGTCGGCAAGACGACGACGGCGATCAACCTGGCGACGGCGCTGGCCGCCATCGGCGAACAGGTGCTGATCGTCGACCTCGACCCGCAAGGCAATGCCAGCACGGGATTGGGCATCGACCGCAAGGATCGCACGGTGTCGTCCTATGACGTGCTGACCGGCGAGCTCGAGCTGGAAGCGGCCGCCGTGCCGACGGCGGTGCCCGGTCTATCCATCGTGCCGTCGACACTCGACCTGCTCGGCATCGAGATGGAGATCGCCTCGGCGCCGGACCGGGTGCTGCGGTTGCGCAACGCGCTGCGCGCCGCGGCCGAGCGTTCGGCGCCGTTCGGCTATGTGCTGATCGACTGCCCGCCGTCGCTCAACCTCTTGACCTTGAATTCAATGGCCGCGGCCGATTCCGTTCTCGTGCCGCTGCAGTGCGAGTTCTTCGCGCTGGAGGGTCTCAGCCAATTGCTCGAGACGGTCGAGCAGGTGCGGCATACGATCAATCCGGATCTCACCATCCAGGGCATCGTGCTCACCATGTACGACGGCCGCAACAATCTCGCCAACCAGGTGGTGCAGGACGTGCGCACCCACATGGGCGACAAGGTCTACGAGACGATCATCCCGCGCAATGTCCGCGTTTCCGAGGCGCCATCCTACGGCAAGCCGGCGATCCTCTACGACCTCAAATGCTCGGGCAGCCAGGCCTATCTGCAGCTCGCCTCGGAAGTGATCCGCCGCGAGCGCAAATTGCGCGCCGCCTGATAGCGGCCAAGCCCCGATTCGATACCGAAACGATCTGGACAGATTATGAGTGAAGACCTTTCAAGAAAGAGACTCGGCCGTGGCCTTGCGGCGCTGATCGGCGAGATCGATCGTCCCGCAGTCCCGGAAAAGCAGAGCATGGCGGCCGACGGCAAGGTGCCGATCGAATTCGTCAGCCCCAATCCGAAGAATCCGCGCCGGCATTTCGGCGATGCCGAGCTCACCGATCTGGCGCAGTCGATCCGCGAGCACGGCGTGGTGCAGCCGGTGGTGGCGCGGCCGTCGCCGTCGCAGCCCGGCCGCTACGAGATCATCGCCGGCGAGCGGCGCTGGCGGGCGGCGCAGCGCGCCGGCCTGACCGAACTGCCGATCATAGTGCGCGAGGTCAACGACCGCACGGCGCTGGAGCTGGCGATCATCGAAAACGTCCAGCGCGCCGACCTCAACCCGGTCGAGGAGGCGCAGGGCTACCAGCAACTGATCGACGAGCATGGCTACACCCAGGCCGATCTCGGCCAGGTGATCGGCAAGAGCCGCAGCCATGTCGCCAACACGCTGCGGCTCCTGAAGCTGCCCAACGTGATTCACGACATGCTGGTCGATGGCGCGCTGTCGGCCGGCCACGCCCGCACGCTGGTGACGGCCGAGGATCCGGCAGGCCTCGCCAAGCGCATCGTCGAGGAAGGACTTTCGGTGCGCCAGGCCGAAGCGCTGGCGCAGATGCCGGCTGGCCCGACGCCGGTCAAGGCGAAGAAGGCCGAGCCGGTCGAAAAGGACCCCGACACGCTGGCGCTGGAAAAGCTGCTCACCGACACGATCGGCATGATCGTCTCGATCGAGCATAAGGAGCGCGGCGGCACAATTCGCGTCAACTACCGGACGCTGGACCAGCTCGACGAGCTCTGCCGGCGGCTAAAGGACGAGCGGTAGAGCGTTGAGGCGGCGCGTTATTTAGCCGACAAATAAAGTTCTGGCTTAAGGTCAAGCAGGCCTGATATATTGGTGATAAACACCACAAGGGCTGGCGGCTTCGCCGGCCCTTTTCGTTACCAGCGGGGATTGGCTATAGCGACGGAACAGAGGGTGCGAAGGAAGCCATAGCCGTCGTCATTCTAGGGCGGAGCAAGGAGAGAAGCGACGCGGGCTCGAACGATTTCAGCGTCGGAGCCGGCGGCTTGACAGTGCAGGGCATCGGCGTACCCTCCATTAAGTGCAACTTGAATTATATGCCCTGGCGTGCCGAACACAGTCGCGGCGTGGGCTATTTGCCGTTCCCACGACGCGTGGGCGGCGCCACCCCTCGCCAAAGCGATCCATGCCGACGCGCCTGACGCAGCCGGGAGGTGCAAATGGCAACCAGTTGGCAATTGTCCGGGGACTATTTCGAGAATTGTAGTTGCGACGTCGTATGCCCGTGCCTGATTTCCACCAATGCGCAACTGACATCGAAGCCGACGCAAGGTGCTTGCGATGTTGCCTTGGTCTTTCATATCGACACGGGCAAATTTGGCGACGTTCGGCTGGATGGCCTCAACGTTGCGATGATCGCCCATACACCAGGCCCGATGGCGGACGGCAATTGGACGGCTGCCGCCTATATCGACGAGCAGGCCGACGACAGGCAGACAGAAGCGCTGGGCGCGATCTTCACCGGCGCCGCGGGCGGCCCGATGGCCGCCTTCGCGCCATTGATCAGCACCAACCTCGGAGCCAAGAAGGTGCCAATCAAATACCAAGTCGACGGCAAGAAGCGGTCGGCGGAGATTGCAGGCGTCATGCAGATGGCGGTCGAACCCCTGCCGACGATGCGCGAGGATGGTGAGATGTGGGCGGCGACCGGCCATCCCGTCAATCCCGAGAGGCTGGTGCTGGCGGCGGGCGTAGAAGGCAGCACATTCAGCGACCACGGCATGCACTGGGACAATTCCCGCCGAAACGGACATTACGCCTCGATCAACTGGTCCGGCCAGCAATAGGCCTGGCGCATGGTCGGACCGGACCCGCTGACGCTGCAGCGAAACATCATTCTCGCGCTGTTGATCGTTGTCGCCACGGCAGCCTGGTCCTTGCTGATCTGGCAGCGGATCGGCATGGACACCGACATGCCGATGGAAATCTACTCACCGACCATGGGCATGCAGGCGCCGCTGTTTCTTGCAGTGTGGACGATCATGATGATCGCCATGATGTTCCCGACGGCCGCGCCGATGATCCTGACGTTTCACCGTGTGCAGACCGGCAAACAGGGGCGCGGCGATGCCTTTGTCTCGACCTGGATCTTCGTGGCCGGGTACATGCTGGTCTGGGGGGTGATGGGCGTTCTCGCCTTTGCCGGCGCGGCGGGCGCGGAGATGCTTGCCGGGCGTGTGGGATTGTCCACGGCGATGGCCGCGCGCATCGGCGGCGCGCTGTTGATGGTTGCGGGCGCGTACCAACTTTCCCCACTGAAAGATCTGTGCCTGGCCAAGTGCCGCACGCCAATCGGCTTCATACTGACCTCATGGCGCGATGGTCCTTGGGGCGCGGTACATATGGGCGTAAGGCACGGGTTGTTTTGCCTGGGCTGCTGCTGGCTCCTGTTTCTCGCTCTTTTTCCGCTCGGGATCATGAGCATTGCGGCAATGGCCGTGGTGACACTGCTGGTCTTTGCGGAAAAGACCCTTCCGGCAGGAGAGCGGATTGCAAAGGTATCGGGGGTCGCCTTGCTGCTTTACGGCGCGGCGGTGCTGGTGTTTCCGCAGGCGCTGCCAACCTTCCAGGCGGCGGACGGGATGATCATGAATTGACAATGGAAGGCAGCTACCGCTGCCCAAGCCTCGCGCTCTCCACCGCGATGCCGAGCAGCGCCTGGCGCGCCAGGGCTTCGGACAGGTCCGGCCTCCGGCGTGTCTGCAGCACCGCGGTCTGCAGCCGGTTGAGCGCCCGGCCAAGCGCCTCGACGCTCCAGCGCTCCAGCGCCTTCTCCACCAGCTTGCGCCGCGAGAAGAAAACCGGCGGCCGGGCGCCAGCGACGACCGAGGCGGCGTTGCGGCCGCCGCCCTCCATCTGGCCGCGCATCGCCTGGATCGCCTGCAATTGCCGCATCGCCGCCGACAGCACCAGGAAGGGCTGGCCGCCGCCCTGGCAGTGTCGCGTGAAAGCGGTGTCGAAATCGGCGATCTTCCCGTCCAGCAGCGCATCGACGGCATCGTCGAAAGAGGCGCCTGACACGTCGCCGGACGTCGCCCTGACGTCGTCGACGCCGATCTCCTTCTGGCCGTGGACGTAGAGCACCAGCTTCTCGATCTCGCCGCGCGACGCCAGCCGGTCGCCGCCGAGATTGCGACGCAGCGCCTGGCGCGCCTCCAGCGTCATCGACATGCCGGCCTTGCGCAGTTCGTCGTCGATGACGATGTCGATGTCCCTCGCCTCATCGGCATAGCAGGGCAGGGCGATGGCGTTGCCGGCGGCCTCGACGATGGCGCGCAGGCCGGTGCCCTTCTTCAGGTCGCCGGCCTCGATGAGGATGATCGCGTCCCGCGCGGGCTCCGATGTCAGCGCCTTGACGTCGTCGGCCAGCGCTTTCTGGCCGCTGGCGTTGCGCACCCAGAGCAGCCGCCGGTCGGAAAACATCGGCACGGTGCGCGCCTCGTCGAGCAGGCGGCCCTGGTCGCGGTCGACTTCCGCGCCGTCCAGCCTGACGACCGAGAACGGATCGTCGAGCGGCAGGCCGGTCTTGCCGGCAAAAGCCCTGGCGCGCTCGGCGACCAGCCCGCGATCGGGTCCGTAGAGCAGGACGATGGACATGGCCGGGTCCGGCCGCGCCAGCCACGAATCGACCTCGTATCCTTTCTTCTGTGCCATGCGGGGTGAGTTAGCATGAGGCGGGGCGGGTGAACCAGAGTTTCGGCAACTTGCAGAGGCCTTGGCTCGCGCGGCGATTGTTTCGATGTCGGATGATTCATAGCTGACCGCCGGCGCCGCCCCTCATCCGCCTGCCGGCACCTTCTCCCCGTATAGTGACGGGGAGAAGGGGCTGGTGTCCGAACCGGATAGATAGGTAACAGAATGGACCGATTGCATAGGTGACAGTTTTCTCCCTCGCCGGAGGACCCGGCGATGGTTTGGCGAGAGACTGGCATCATGGACGAGCGGCTTCGTTTTGTAGTGGATTGCCTTTCTGGCGAAGAGACGATGAGCGAGCTTTGTGCGGCCTACGGAATTTCGCGCAAGATCGGCTATAAATGGCTGGGTCGCTACCGGGAGTTTGGCCCGGAAGGTTTGCACGATCGGCCGCGAGCGCCGCTCAATCATGGCCGTGCGACAGCCCTTGATCTTGTCGAGCGGATCGTGGCGGCGAAGGAGACGCATCCGCTGTGGGGGCCCAAGAAGATCGTGGCGCGGCTCAAGCGCGCGGCTCCCGACTTGATCTGGCCGTCGGCCTCGACGGCAGGCGCTATCCTTGCACGGCATGGGCTTGTCAGCGCCCGCAAGCGGACCCGGCTGCGGGCCTGCGGCAATGGACCTTGGCCGGAGCCGCAAGGGCCGAACGCGGTGTGGACCGGCGATCACAAGGGCTGGTTCCGGACCCGTGACGGGTGGCGTTGCGAACCGTTGACGGTGATGGATGCGTCGAGCCGCTACTTGCTGGCGCTCGAAGCGACCGGCTCGACGGCGGATGCCGAGGCCTGGCCGGTATTCGAGCGGCTGTTTGAGGAGCATGGCCTGCCGGACCGGTTCCGAAGCGACAATGGCCCGCCCTTCGCGTCGGCCGGTGTCACCGGGCTGACACCGCTTGCGGTGCGCTTCATCAAACTCGGCATCGCCCTGGAGCGGATCGCGCCCGGCAAACCCCAGCAGAACGGGCGCCACGAGCGCTTTCATCTGACCCTGTTGCCGCTGGCCGAGGCACCGGAGGCCGACAGGGCGGCCCAGGGCCACGCCTTCGAGGCCTTCCGGCGCAGCTACAATGAAGAACGTCCCCATGAGGCGCTAGGCATGGACACTCCAGCCCAGCATTACAGATCCTCCCGGCGCGCCATGCCGACGATGCCGCCCGAGCCTGATTATCCGGCCGAGGCCGCGGTCCGTCATGTACGCCACAATGGCGAGATCAGGTGGAACGGCGGCTTCGTCTATGTCTCGCAGGCACTGGTTGGTGAAGCTGTCGCGGCCGCCCAAACCGAGGATGGTCAATGGGCTCTTTCCTTCCATGCACACCAGCTCGGCATCATCGACACAAGGCGTATGACGCTTGTCCGCTGCAGCGCCGCGCTAACCAATCCGCTTGGCGCTGCAGCGGACAAATAGGGGGAGAACTGTTACCTATGTATCCGGTTCAAACTGTTACCCATCTATCGGCTGGACACTGGCCGCGACGTTGGCGCCCTTCTTGCGACGTTGATGATTGGCGAAACGGGGGACACAGCGCCCCTCTCCCCGTTCACGGGGAGAGCGACTGTCTTGGCTGTCAAGCTGTTTGCCATGGTTTTTGGTCGCGGATGATGGCGTTGAGAATGGTCAGCAGCTTTCGCATGACGGCCACGACGGCGACGATCTTCGGCTTGCCAACCTCGACGAGGCGGTCGCGAAAGGCCTTGAGGACCGGATTGTGGCGTATGGCGACGAGGGCAGCCATGAAGAGGACGGCGCGCACGCGGCTCCTGCCGCCGCCGATGAAGCTCTTGCCACGCCATGTGCCGGACTGCCTCGTCCATGGTGCGAGACCTGCAAGCGCTGCGATCTGGCGCCGGTCGAGGCTGCCCAACTCCGGCATCTCGGCGATCATGGTGCGGGCAACGGTGGGACCGATGCCTGGCACGGAGGACAGCAGTTTTTCCCGGACCCGCCAGAGCGGCGACTTGCGGATATGATCGTCCAGGTCGGCATCGAGGCTTTCCAACTCACGCCTGAGCGCGGCGAGCAGGCGCTTGATGCTCTTTTGCGCCTGTCTTGCGTTGACCGTGCGGGCGCGGTTCTCTTCGGCCACGATCATCTGCACGATCTGGCGCCGGCGCGTGACGAGATCGGCCAACGTCCTGGTCTCGGCATCGCGCAGCGGCCGCAGTTCCGGCTTGGTCGCAGCTATGAAGGCTGCGATGACGGCAGCGTCGATCGGATCGGTCTTGGCCCGCTTGCCGAGCGCATTGGCATAGGCCCGGATCTGCGCTGGATTGACCACGACAACCGAAAGGCCGGCGCTCGCCAAAGTGGCGACCGCCAGTTGCTCGTAGCCTCCCGTAGCCTCCAATCCGATTGCCGTCGGAGAAAAGGCTGCAAGACGTCGAGCCAGCTCCTCCACCCCGGCATGGTCGTTACCAACCGAAAACGCTTCACCGGACGGCAAAACATGCACATCCAGCCGATCCTTCGAAACGTCGATGCCAACAACGATTTCCATCCTATCCCATCCTTGCCTAATCGGGCTTCGCTTGCGGCCCAGGCGACTGTTCGGGGTCGATGGAACGGCGGACGAAGACCCTCGCTCTCCCACGGGCTTCAAGGCCCAAAGATGCTCCGGTCTCTCGTCCGCCACCGCACCTGCTGCAATAGCAGAGTCGGCACGGGACAAGTTACAAAGGTGCCGGCAGGCAGGTGAGGGGCAGCACTGGCCTCGACAGTTACCCGAACGCCTACGTGGTCCGGGCATTTCAAGCTCTTGCGCCAGACCGGTCACAGCCATTCGCCAAATTGCGTGGCGGGCGAAAACATCGACAAGAAATTTCGCCGTCATATCTGCATCTTGTCGCCAGCGCGCCGTATCGGCCTTGATCAGCCGAGAAGCCGGGGGACGGCCCGTCATCTGGCCGATGAATTAGCGGCGCGGATGTGCAACTATCGCACCGGCAACATTGGAGGACGTAGGTCATGGCCGATGCTGGAATGTTGCGGTTCCATGTTCCCGAGCCCGAGGTGCGG
This sequence comes from Mesorhizobium sp. M4B.F.Ca.ET.058.02.1.1, assembly GCF_003952505.1. Classification (NCBI taxonomy): domain Bacteria; kingdom Pseudomonadati; phylum Pseudomonadota; class Alphaproteobacteria; order Hyphomicrobiales; family Phyllobacteriaceae; genus Mesorhizobium; species Mesorhizobium sp. M4B.F.Ca.ET.058.02.1.1. Next base: position 4,135,467 of record NZ_CP034450.1, read on the forward strand.
CCGGGTGGCACGCCCGATTTCTCCAATGTGACCATCCCCAAGGCCGGATCGGCGCCGCGACCGGAGATCGACGTCGATCCGCGCACCATCCGCGACATGGCGTTCTCGATCATCCGCGTGCTCAACCGCGACGGCGAGGCGGTCGGGCCGTGGGCCGGGCTGCTTTCCGACCAGGAATTGCTCGAGGGCCTGCGCCATATGATGACGCTCAGGACCTTCGACGCGCGCATGCAGATGGCGCAGCGCCAGGGCAAGACCTCCTTCTACATGCAGCATCTCGGCGAGGAGGCGGTGAGCTGCGCCTTCCGCAAGGCGCTGGCCAAGGGCGACATGAACTTCCCGACCTACCGGCAGGCCGGGCTGCTCATCGCCGACGGCTACCCGATGGTCACGATGATGAACCAGATCTATTCCAACGAGGCCGATCCGCTGAAGGGCCGGCAGTTGCCGATCATGTATTCGTCGAAGGAGCACGGCTTCTTCTCCATCTCCGGCAACCTAGCGACGCAGTACATCCAGGCCGTTGGCTGGGCGATGGCTTCGGCGATCTCCAACGATTCGCGCATCGCCGCCGCCTGGATCGGCGACGGCTCGACGGCGGAGTCCGATTTTCATGCAGCGCTCGTGTTCGCCTCGACCTACAAGGCACCGGTGGTGCTCAATGTCGTCAACAATCAGTGGGCGATCTCGACCTTCCAGGGCATTGCGCGCGGCGGCTCCGGCACTTTCGCGGCGCGCGGCCTCGGCTTCGGCATCCCCTCGCTGCGCGTCGACGGCAACGACTATCTCGCCGTCCACGCGGTGGCGAAATGGGCGATCGAGCGGGCGCGCCGCAATCTCGGGCCGACGCTGGTTGAATATGTCACCTACCGGGTCGGCGCACATTCGAGCTCGGACGATCCGTCCGCCTACCGACCGAAGGCGGAGTCCGACGCCTGGCCGCTCGGCGACCCGATCGTGCGGCTGAAGAACCATCTCATCCAGCGCGGCGTCTGGTCGGACGAGCGCCATGCCCAGGCGGAAGCCGAAATCCTCGAGACGGTGATCGCCGCGCAAAAGGAGGCCGAGAGCCACGGCACGCTGCACGCCGGCGGCAAGCCGTCTACGCGCGACATGTTCGAGGGCGTCTATGCCGAGATGCCGCCGCATCTCAGGCGACAGCGCCAGCAGGCGGGGGTCTGACCATGCCCAGACGGACCATGATCGAGGCGATCCGCGACGCCATGGACGTGTCGATGGGGCGCGACGAACGCGTCGTCGTGTTCGGCGAGGATGTCGGCTTCTTCGGCGGCGTCTTCCGCTGCACGCAAGGCCTGCAGGCCAAATACGGCAAGAGCCGCTGCTTCGATGCGCCGATCAGCGAAGCCGGCATCGTCGGCGCCGCCATCGGCATGGCCGCCTATGGGCTGAAGCCCTGCGTCGAGGTGCAGTTTGCCGACTATGTCTATCCGGCCTACGACCAGATCGTTTCGGAGGCGGCGCGGCTGCGCTATCGCTCGAACGGCGACTTCACCTGTCCGATCGTGGTCCGCATGCCGACCGGCGGCGGCATCTTCGGCGGCCAGACGCACAGCCAGAGCCCGGAAGCGCTGTTCACCCACGTCTCCGGCCTGAAGGTCATCGTGCCGTCCAACCCTGCCGACGCCAAGGGGCTGCTGATCGCGGCGATCGAGGATCCCGATCCGGTGATCTTCCTCGAGCCGAAGCGGCTCTACAACGGTCCGTTCGACGGCCACCACGACCGTCCGGTAACGCCGTGGTCGAAGCATGATCTGGGCGAGGTTGCCGACGGCCACTACACGGTGCCGCTCGGCAAGGCGGCGATCCGCAGGCAGGGCGCCGCGATCACGGTGCTCGCCTACGGCACGATGGTCTATGTCGCCGAGGCGGCGGCCACGGAGACCGGCATAGACGCCGAGATCATCGATCTGAGGACGCTGCTGCCGCTCGATCTCGACACGATCGTCGCCTCGGTGACGAAGACCGGACGCTGCGTGGTGGTGCACGAGGCGACGCTGACCTCGGGCTTCGGCGCCGAGCTCTCGGCGCTGGTGCAGGAGCACTGCTTCTACCATCTGGAAGCGCCGGTCGTGCGCGTCGCCGGCTGGGACACGCCCTATCCGCATGCGCAGGAGTGGGACTACTTTCCCGGCCCGGCCAGGGTCGGCCGCGCGCTCGTCGAAACGCTGGAAGCTTGAAGGGAGGCCTGACCATGGGCGAGCACGTCATCAAGCTGCCGGATGTCGGTGAAGGCGTCGCCGAGGCCGAGCTGGTCGAATGGCATGTGAAGGTCGGCGACCTGGTGCGCGAGGACACGGTGCTGGCCGCGGTGATGACCGACAAGGCGACCGTCGAGATTCCCTCGCCGGTCGACGGCGAGATCCTGTGGCTGGGCGCCGAGATCGGCGACACGGTGGCGATCGGCTCGCCGATCGTGCGGCTGAAGGTTGCGGGCGAGGGCAATGTGAAGCCGCAGAGCGATGCGGCGGAAGAGGCCATCAAGGCCGAACCGCCAGCCAAGCTCCCAACCCCGAAACCCGAGGCCGCTCCGGCGAGCCCGAAGGCGCAGTCAAAGGCCGCCGAGCCGAAAGCGAAGCCGGCGCCCGCTCCCGCAAATGGGGCGGCACGGAACTTGGTTTCCGGCGCGCCGCGTCCCGAAGGCGAGAAGCCTTTGGCCTCGCCCGCCGTCCGGCTGCGCGCCAGGGAAGCCGGCATCGACCTCAGGCAGGTCGCGGGTTCCGGCCCGGCCGGCCGCATCGGCCATGAGGATATCGAGGCGTTCCTGGCGCGCGGGCCGCAGGTCGCCAAAACCTCCGGTCTTGCTCGCAAGGACAATGTCGAGGACATCAAGGTTATCGGGCTGCGGCGCAAGATCGCCGAGAAGATGGCGCTCGCCAAATCGCGCATCCCGCACATCACCTATGTCGAGGAGATCGACGTCACTTCACTGGAGGAGCTGCGCGCGACGCTGAACAAGGAAAAGCGGCAGGACCGGCCGAAGCTGACGCTGCTGCCGTTCCTGATGCGGGCGATGGTCAAGGCGATCGCCGACCAGCCGAGCATCAACGCGATCTTCGACGACGAGGCCGGCATCATCCACCAGCATGGCGGCGTCCATATCGGCATCGCCGCGCAGACGCCGTCCGGGCTGGTGGTGCCGGTGGTCAAGCATGCCGAGGCGCGCGACCTGTGGGAATGCGGCGCTGAGGTCAACCGGCTGGCCGAGGCGGCGAAGTCGGGCACGGCGAGCCGCGACGAGCTGTCAGGCTCGACCATCACCATCACCTCGCTCGGCGCCATGGGCGGCGTGGCGACGACGCCGGTCATCAACTATCCGGAGGTGGCGATCGTCGGCGTCAACAAGATGATGGTGCGGCCGGTGTGGGACGGCACCCAGTTCATCCCGCGCAAGATGATGAACCTGTCGTCCAGCTTCGACCATCGCGTCATCGACGGCTGGGATGCCGCGGTGTTCGTGCAGCGCATCAAGGCGCTGCTGGAAACGCCGGCGCTGATTTTCGTGGATTAGCGGGGATGGGTTTGATCTCGAATGTTGCGGAGCAGGGATGTGGGCTCCCCCTTCTCCCCTTGTGGGAGAAGGTGTCGCCGAAGGCGACGGATGAGGGGTGTTCCAGGGAAAGCCAGCGTCTCACTCCGCTGGAACACCCCTCATCCGTCTCGGCGCTAACGCGCCGATCCTCCTTCTCCCGCAAGGGGAGAAGGAAAGGGCGCGCCGTCGCCTCCGCCGAAAGGAAGCAGTCGACATGAAAGAAATCTCCTGCAAGCTGCTCGTCATCGGCGCCGGGCCCGGCGGCTATGTCTGCGCCATCCGCGCCGGCCAGCTCGGCGTCGACACGGTGATCGTCGAGGCCGGCAAGCCGGGTGGCACCTGCCTCAATGTCGGCTGCATACCGTCCAAGGCGCTGATCCACGCCGCGGAGGAGTTCGAGAAGGTGGCGCACATGGCCGGCGGCAAGAGCCCGCTCGGCATTTCACTCACCGCGCCGATGCTTGATCTGGCCAAGGCAATCGCCTGGAAGGACGGGATCGTTAGCCGGCTGAACAGCGGCGTGGCCGGCCTGCTGAAGAAGGCCAGGGTCAAGACCGTACAGGGCTGGGCGACTTTCCGCGACGGCAAGACCGTCGAGGTTGAGACCGAGACCGGCACCCAGGTGATCCGCGCCGAGACGGTGGTGATCGCGACCGGTTCGGCGCCGGTCGAACTGCCGTTTCTGCCGTTCGGCGGCCCGGTGATCTCGTCCACCGACGCGCTGGCGCTGAGCGAGGTGCCGAAGAAGCTCGCCGTCGTCGGCGGCGGCTATATCGGGCTGGAGCTCGGCATCGCCTTCGCGAAGATGGGCGCCAAGGTCACCGTGGTCGAGGCTTTGCCACGTGTGCTGGCGCAATATGACGCCGAACTGACCCGACCGGTGGTGAAGCGGCTCGGCGAACTCGGCATCGAGGTGATGACAGGCGCCAAGGCCAAGGGGGTGTCGACCCAGGGACAGGCCGGCAAGGGCGATTCGCTGCTGGTCGAGACGGCAGACGGCAAGAACGCCAAGGTCGCCGCCGACAAGATCCTCGTCACCGTCGGGCGCAAGCCGCTCACCGAAGGCTGGGGGCTGGACCAGATCGACCTCGACATGGCCGGCAAATTCATCCGCGTCGACGAGCAGTGCCGCACCTCGATGCGCGGCATCTTCGCCATCGGCGACGTCACCGGCGAGCCGATGCTGGCGCACCGGGCGATGGCGCAGGGCGAGATGGTGGCCGAGATCGTCGCCGGTCACAAAAGAAGCTGGGACAAGCGCGCAATACCCGCCATCTGCTTCACCGATCCGGAACTGGTCACGGCCGGCCTGTCACCTGACGAGGCGAAGGCGCTCGCCGGCGAGGTCAAGATCGGGCTATTCCCCTTCGCCGCCAACGGCCGCGCCATGACCAAGCAAGGCGAGGATGGTTTCGTCCGTGTCGTCGCCCGCGCCGACAATCATCTGGTGCTGGGTATCCAGGCGGTCGGGCAAGGCGTGTCGGAACTGTCGGCGGCCTTTGGCCTGGCGCTGGAAATGGGGGCGCGGCTGGAAGACATCGCCGGCACGATCCACGCCCATCCGACGCAGGGCGAAGGTTTCCAGGAAGCAGCGCTCAAGGCGCTGGGTCAGGCGCTGCATATTTGAAAAGGTGTTATCTCCCCCCTTGAGGGGGAGATGGCCGGCAGGCCAGAGGGGGTCGGTGCGACCGGACGCGACCTCCCTTGCGACAGATCGAGGTTAGCGCTCCACGCGAAACGACCCCCTCTGTCGCCTTCGGCGACATCTCCCCCTCAAGGGGGGAGATCACCCAGCTCACCCCGCCAGCCGGCTTTCCATCTCGTGCTGGGCGTAGGCGCGGCCGAAGCGGTTGGCGAGGAAGGCGTCGAGCGCGATGTCCTCCTGGCGGACGAAGCCTTTCGCCGGCAATGTGCCGTCGGCGAGCATGTCGAGCACGGCGCAGATGCCGGAGGCGGTGGTGATCTGGATGGCGCTGCGCACCAGAGTGCCGACGCGCTTCGAGTAGATCTTGTTGGCGTAGGTTTCCTGCAGCAGGCGGCCGCTCTTGCGGCCCGAGACGGTGACGAAGACGATGACGACGTCCTGCAGCGTCGCCGGCAGGGCGCTTTCGAAAATGTCCTTCAGCACGTCGCGACGGTGACGCAGGCCGAGATCGTTGAGCAGCGCCTTCATGATCGCGGCGTGGCCGGGATAGCGGATGGTGCGGTAGTTCAGCGTGCGCACCTTGCCCTTCAGCGTCTCGGCCAGCGTGCCCAGCCCGCCCGAGGTGTTGAAGGCCTCGTAGGTGACGCCGTCGAGCGAGAACTCCTCGCGCTCCTCCAGCGGCGGCACCTCGATCAGCTCGCCCTCGACGATCGCCTCGCAGGGCTCGCAATATTCGTTGATGACCCCGTCGGTGCTCCAGGTCAGATTGTAGTTCAGCGCGTTCGACGGATATTGCGGCAGCGCGCCGACCCGCATGCGCACGCTCTCCAGCGTGTCGAAGCGGCTGGCGAGATCGTTGGCGACGATCGAGATGAAGCCCGGCGCCAGCCCGCATTGCGGAATGAAGGCGCTGCTGGCATCGCGCGCCAGCTCCTTCACCCGCCTTGTGCTGACGACATCCTCGGTGAGATCGAGATAGTGCACGTCGGTAGTGGCGGCCGCCTCGGCGATGCGCGTGGTGAGATGGAAGGGAGCGGCGCTCAGCACCGCGAATTTGCCGGCAAGCGCTGCCTCGAGCACGCCCGGCGCGGCGATGTCGAGTTCCATGGTCTCGACGCCCGCGGGGAGTTCGGCCGCGGCAAGCTGCGCCGCCGAGCGGTCGACGAGCGTCACGCCATAGTCGCCGGTGGAGGCCAGCATCTCGGCGATGGTCGAGCCGATCTTGCCGGCGCCGACGACAACGATGTTCTTCATGATCAATACCCCTGCCATTTCGCGTTACGCAATTCCGGACGGAAACCGCTTCACACCTTTCCTGGAATTGCTCCTGAGCTGGCCGGAATCATCGCAGCTTGCCTGTCGAAAGGAAGCGTGAAATTGTACGAAACGAAATGCCGCTTTTAACAATATGCCGACAAGGATCGTCGAAATGATCAGCGATGCCGAACAGGCCCTGCTTTCACTGCTGCGCGCCAACGCGCGCGCCTCGACCGCCGAGCTCGCCCGCCAGCTCGGCGTGTCGCGCACCACGGTGCAGAGCCGGATCGAGCGGCTGGAGCGCCGCGGCATCATTGCGGGCTACGGCGTGCGGTTGTCGCCCGACTATGAGCAAGGGCTGGTCCGGGCGCATGTGCTGCTCACCGTGACGCCGAAGCTCGCCGACAAGGTGGTGCGCAGCCTGCAGGCGCTGCCGCCGGTTAGGACGCTGCACTCGGTGAGCGGCAATTTCGACATGATCGTCATCGTCGATGCGCCGTCGATCCGCGATCTCGACACACTGCTCGACCAGATCGGGGCGATGGATGGGGTCGAGCGGACGTCGTCGTCGATTATTTTATCGACGCGGATCGATCGGTGAAACTGTTGAGATGCTGGCGCGAGGGGCGAAGGAACGCTGCGCTTCCTTTTCAACGCCCCAAGCAGCCTACGCCCTGCGCCGCTCCGGCCCGTTGTCCAGCCAGGCGACATCTTCCGGCGATAGCTTGATATCCAACGCCCTGAGACTGTCCTCCAGCTCGTCCAGCGTGCGCGGGCCGATCAGCGGCACTGACGGGAAGGGCTGCGCCAGCACATAGGCGAGCGCGACATGGATCGGGCTCTTGCCGAGACGGTTGGCAAGCTCGATGGCGCGGTCGCGGCGGCCGAAATTCTTCTCGGAATACCAGACGCGCACCAGCTCCTCGCTATCATGCTTGTCGCGGCCGGCGCGATCGGTGAAGAAGCCACGGCCCTGGCTCGACCAGGCGAAGTTCGGCATCTGCCGCGCCGTCAGCCAGGCCTTCCAGTCGTCGGTGGACGAGGTGACGCAGCCGGCCCAGATCGGCTCCAGCATCTCAGCCAGCGAGAAATTGTTGGAAAGCGCGCCGGGCTTCTGCTTGCCGGTGCGCTCGGCATAGGCAATCGCCTCATCCATGCGCTCCATGGTCCAGTTCGACCCGCCGAACGGACCGCGGATGCGGCCGGCCTTGACCTCGGCGTCCATGGCGTCGACGAATTCGCCGACCGGCACGTCCGGATTGTCGCGGTGCATGAAATAGATGTCGACATGGTCGGTCTGCAGCCGGTCGAGCGACTGGGCGAGCTGCTTGCCGATCACATCGGGATAGCAGAGCGGTGAATGCGCACCCTTGCCGATCACCACCGACTGCTCGCGCACGCCGCGGTTTCGCAGCCAGTGCCCGAGCAGCGTCTCGGTATAGCCGGCGCCATAGACGTAGCCGGTGTCGAACAGATTGCCGCCGGCCTCGAAGAAGGCGTCAAGCAGGATCGAACCCGAAGAGAAGGTCCGGAAATCCTCGAAGCCGAGCGCCACCACAGACGTCGGCTTCGGCAGGCCGGGGATGGCGCGCTTGCCGATGGCCTTGCCATCAGTGCGCAGCGGCCGGCCAACGATGGTGTTGAGGCGCTTAGCCGGCTTTTCGATCTCGTACTCCAGCCCAACCGCGGCGCGCCATTTGTCGAGAACACGCAACGTGCCGAGGCTGTCGGCCCAGGACATGCCTGGCCAGGCGAATTCCTGGCGGCCGGCGAGGATCGCCTCGCCGGCACCATCGACCTCGAAGGAATAGACATGGCGCGTCTCGTTGACGCTGATGGTCTCGCGTGCGTGGCCTGCCCGGATCAGGTCGATCCGGCCCTGCCCGACGTCGCGGTTGCCACCGGCGAACCAGAAGTCCGGAACCTCGATGCGACCCTTGGTGCCAAAAATGCGCAGCACATTGTCCTGGTCGAGCGAAATGCTGCAGGAAAGCTCGGCGACGATGCCGCCGGCAAACTGCAGCAGCGCCGAGGCCCACTCGTCGACGCCGGACTGGCCAAGATGTGCCGCCCCCACCACCTTGTCGGGCTCGGTGAAGGGTAACCCTGTCGCGGCGCCGGCGATCAGCCGCGCCATCGACACCGGATAGCCGCCGACGTCGAGGATGCCGCCGCCGGCGAGGTCGTTGGCATAGAGCCGATGCTCCGGCAGGAAGCCCGGCATGGCGAAGCCGAAGCTCGACTTGATCATGCGGACTTCGCCGATGACGCCCGACTTGATCAATTCCACCAGCTTAAGCGTCTGCGGATGCAGCCGGTACATGAAGGCTTCGCCGAGGAAGGTGCCGGCCTTGCGCGCGGCATGGATCATGGCGTCGGCCTCAAAGGCGGTCAGCGCCAGCGGCTTCTCGCACAGCACATGCTTGCCGGCTTCAGCGGCCTTGATCGCCCATTCGGCATGGCCGGGATGCGGTATCGAAATATAGACGGCGTCGACACCATCGTCGGCGAGCAGCGCCTCATAGCCGTCGAGGATGCGCGCGCCCGGGAAGGTTTCGGCGAGCCCCGCCTTGCCGGGGTTGCGGGCACCGAGCGCTACCAGTTCGCCGGTGCGCGACTGCGCCACGCCGCCGGCAAAGGATTTGGCGATGCTGCCGGGCCCGAGAATGCCCCAACGAATCTTTTGCGGTCTGGATGTCATGTCAAATCTCCTGGGGTCGCCGCCACGCATTCGCGATCGGGCAAGAATGGAACCATTTTGTTCGAGCATGATCTTTCCGAAAGCCGGTTCGCGCTTTTCGGGCTCATGCCCTAGAGCGGTTCAACGTTTCTTGGAATCGCCGAACCGCTCTAAGTATTTGTTTTTACGCAATTCCGGACGGAAAACCGTTACACACTTTTCCTGGAATTGCTCTAGCGTATCCGCGCGCCCTTGGTGTCGAAGAGCAGCGCCTTGTCGGCCTTGATCGCCACCGTCAGATGGTCGCCGCTCGCCCGCTGCCTGGATGCCTCGCGCTCGATGATCAGTTCGTCGTCTCCGGCACCGGCGTAGACGTAGCTCACCGATCCGAGATGCTCGGCGACATCGGCCTTGACGGCGATGTCGCAGTCGCCTTTGCCGGCATCGAAGAAGTGTTCCGGCCTGACCCCGAGCACGACCTCGGCGCCGACAGCCGGAGGCGTGCTCTGGAGCGGCTTGCTCAGCCGCGCGCCGGCGTGGTTGACAAGCTCGACCGTCGCCGCGCCCGGCCCGGTCTCGACAACCCTCGCCGGCATGAAGTTCATCTTCGGCGAGCCGATGAAGCCGGCGACGAAGCGGTTGGCGGGATCGTCATAAAGGTCGAGCGGCGCGCCGATCTGCTCGACATTGCCGGCCTTGAGCACGACGATCCGGTCGGCCAGCGTCATCGCCTCGGTCTGGTCGTGCGTCACATAGATCATGGTGACGCCGAGCTCCTTGTGCAGCCGGGAGATCTCGACCCGCATCTGGACGCGCAATTCTGCGTCGAGATTTGAGAGCGGCTCGTCGAACAGGAACACTTGCGGCTCGCGCACGATGGCGCGGCCGATGGCGACGCGCTGGCGCTGGCCGCCCGACAATTGCTTCGGCCGCCGGTGCATCAGCTCGTCGATGCGGAGAATCTCGGCGGCGCGCCTCACCCGCCGCTCGGTGTCGGCCTTCGGGTTGCCGTTCATGCGCAGGCCGAAGCTCAGATTCTGTTTCACCGTCATGTGCGGGTAGAGCGCGTAGGACTGGAACACCATGGCGATGCCGCGCTCAGCCGCCTCGACGTCGTTCACCACCTTGCCGCCGATGGCGATCTCGCCGCCGCTGATGTCCTCCAGCCCGGCGATCATGCGCAGCAGCGTGGACTTGCCGCAGCCGGACGGGCCGACGAAGACGACGAACTCGCCATCGGCGATGTCGATGTTGGCGCCGTGGACGACGCCGAAGCCGCCGAAGCGCTTGACGACATTGTTGAGTGTGACCGCTGCCATCTCGCCCTTTCCTACTTGACGGCGCCGGCGGCGATGCCGGCGATGAAATGACGCTGCAGGAGTACGAAGACGACGAGCATCGGCACGGTCAGCATGACGGCGCCGGCCATGATGCCGCCCCACGACACCTTGGTCAGGCCGATCAGCGTGCCGAGCGCCACCGGTGCGGTCATCGAACCGGGCTGGCTGTTGATCAGCAGCGGCCAGAGATAGTTGTTCCACGAGGCGAGGAAGAGGATGATGGCGAGCGCGGCCAGCATCGGCCGCGCCAAGGGCAGCGCGACGAACAGGAAGATGCGCCACTCCTTGACGCCCTCGACCCGGGCGGCGTCGAACAGATCTGCCGGCATCATCGAGAAGGCCTGCCGCATGAAGAGCACGCCGAGCGAATTGAACAGCGGCGGCACGATCAGCGCGATCCAGGTGTTGGCGAGCTGGAAGTCGCGCGCCACCATGATGAACTGCGGGATCAGCACCACCGAATAGGGCAGTGTGATGGTGCCGAGGATGATCGCCACCACCGCGCCCTTGCCGACAAACTGGTAGCGCGCCAGCGCCCAGCCGGCCATCGAGGTAAGCAGCACCGACAGGAAGGTGTAGGTCACCGCCACCGAAACCGAGATGCCGATGGCGCCGACGAAATTGGTGTCGCGCTGCAGATTGTTGACATTGTCGATGAAATTGTCGTGCGGCAGAAGCTCGATGCCGGGGCTGAAGATGCCGTTGTCGGGCATGGTCGAGAACACCACCATCATCCACAGCGGAAACAGCCAGATCACCGCCAGCGGCGTCAGGAAGAGATGCAGTGCGATTGCGCGACCGAGCCGGCTTTGCGAGCGCGAGGTCATTTCGGGTCCCTCGTCAGCCAGAGCTGCACCAGGGTGATGGCGATGGCGAGCCCCGCCATGGTGTAGGCGACGGCCGAGGCGTAGCCGAAATTCAGCGAGCGGAAGCCCTGGCGGTAGAGCAACAGGCCGAGCGTCTCGGTGCCGCCGCCGGGGCCGCCGCGTTCGGTGATCAGGAACGGCTCGGTGAACAGCTGCATGGTGCCGATGATCGACAGCACGGCGCAGAAGACGATGATCGGCTTCAACAGCGGCAGGGTGATGTAGAAGAACTGCTTGACCTTGCTGACGCGGTCGAGCGTGGCCGCCTCATAGACATCGTCCGGGATGGACTGCAGGCCGGCCAGCAGAATGATGGCGTTGTAGCCGGCCCAGCGCCAGGTCACCGCGATCATGATCAGCGCCATCGCCGGGGTGACGTTGGAGAACCAGTCGACGCTGGGCAGGCCGACGCTGTTCAAGAGCTTGTTGATGATGCCGAAATTGAGGTTGAACATCAGCCGGAACACCGCCGAATAGGCGACCTCGCCGACCACCACCGGGGCGAAGAAGGCGAAGCGGTAGAGGCCGCGGACTTTCAGCAGTGGCGAATTCAACAGCACCGCCATGACGATGGCCAGCGAGATCATCACCGGCACCTGGATGACCAGGATGAGCAGCGTGTTCTTCAGCGCGTTGTAGAAGGCCGGGTCGCCGATCAGCCGGCCCCAGTTGAAGGTCGGCGCGAAGCGCCACGGCACGGTGCGCGTCGCCTGGAAGGAGATCAGGAACGAGCTGATGATCGGCCAGACCCAGAAGATGGAAAAGATCAGCAGATAGGGCGTGAGGAAACGGTAAGCCGTGGCGTTCTGATGGCGCATCGTTTCCTCCCTTTCTGTTTCCTGTCGCGCCTTCTTGATGGGCGCAGTGTTACGCTTGGGGTTTTGCGAAAGCAGCGCCAATTGTTGATCTTGGCGCTGCCCCTCATCCGCCCTTCGGGCACCTTCTCCCCGTTAACGGGAAGAAGGAAACTGGCTGACTACTTCACCGGCAGGCCGGTCGCCGAGGCGATCTGGTTGGCGGCGTCGTCGAGCGCCGCCTTGGCGTCCGGATAGCCGCCGCCCAGATATTTGGTCTGCACCGCGCGCATGATGAGCTCGGCATCGCTCTGGAATTGAGTGCCGCGGCTCGGCACCACCTTGGGCAGGGTGGCGAGGATATCCTTCCACACCGCCTGGCCGCCCCAGTAAGGCAGGCCTTGCGAGACATAGGGGTCGTCGAGCGCCGAGATCAGCGACGGCACCAGGCCGAAATCCTTCAGCATGGTGATCTGGCCTTCATTGGTCTCCAGCGTGTATTTCAGATAGGCGTAGGCCGCTTCCTTGTTCTTCGAGGCCGAGGTGATGGCCAGCGACGAGCCGCCGAGATTGGCGGCGCGCGGGCCGTCGGCGGTCAGGCTCGGCATCGGATAGACGCCCCACTTGCCGTTTTCGCCGGCCGATTCGGTGCGGATGGTGCCCTCATACCAGCCGCCATAGACCTGGGTGGCGACGGCGCCGGCGGTGTTGTTGGTGATCTTGGTGCCCCAGTCGGCCGAGGCCATGATGCCGGCGTCCTTCATCTCCTTGATTTTGGTCAGCGTGTCGATGCATTTCGGCTGGTTGACCGTGATCGACTGGCCGTCCTCGGCGAAATAGCCGCAGCCCTGCTCGTTGGCGATCATGCGGAAGAATTCGGTGTCGCCGTTGAAATCGGCGTTGGTCATAGTGACGCCGGGATTGGCGGCCTGGATCTTCTTGCCGGCGGCGATGAAATCATCCCATGTCTTGATCGAGGCGGGGTCGACACCGGCCTTCTCATAGAAGTCGCGGCGGTAGAAGGCGGCGACCGGGCCGGAATCCCACGGCATCGCATAGGCCTTCTCGCCGACCTCGAGCTCGGTGCGCTTGAAATCGGGGAATTTCTTCTGGTCCTCGGCGGTGTAGCCCAGCGTATGCAGGTCGACGAAGCAGTCGGGGAACTGGCTCCAGTAGTTCTCGGCCTCGCCATTCTCGATCGAGACGATGTCCGGCAGACCGACGCCGCCGGCGGCGCAGCCGGCAATCGACTTGTCATAGGTCGGCTGGTTGCCGAGATCCTCGACGGTCACCTTGATGTCGGGGTATTTCTTGTTGAAGCCGGCGACGGTGGCCTTCAGCGACGAAGCCGCGATGTTCCAGCTCCAGATCGTGATTTCGCCGGATTGCGCCATGGCCGGGCCGGAGCCCAGGGCAAGCGCGAGCGCGGCGCAGGTCAGTGTGGTGCGCATTGAACTCCTCCCATTTCATTTGCTCTCTCACAGTGAGCGTGGCTAGATTATGCGGCGCGGAAGGCTTGTCCCGGACAAAGGGAAAAGAAAATTGGCGGAAAGTAAGATGCCGGAACGGCCGTTCTACCAGCCTGGCGCCAGCAGCGTGGAAGGCATGCCGCTGATGCTGCAGATGTTCCACACACAGCCGCTGGTTATGCTCAAGCCGCATTGGCACGCGCAGGTGGAAGTCAATTTCATCGTGCGCGGCAGCGTGCACTACTTGATGAATGATCACGAGATCTCGCTGTCGGCCGGCGAGATGTGCCTGTTCTGGGGCGGCCTGCCGCACCAGATGGACGATCTCAGTGACGATGCCGTCTATGCCGGGGCGCATTTGCCGCTGGTGCATTTCTTCCGGCTGCATCTACCCACCGATGTCCGGCACCGGCTGATGACGGGCGCCACGCTGGTGACGTCGGCCACCGACCAGGCCGACAACCACAATTTCGAGCGCTGGAACAGCTACGCCCGCTCGGGCGACGCGGCCAAAGCCGAGCATGCGGTGAACGAGCTGCTGCTGCGGCTGGAGCGGGTGCGGTTCGAACCCTACCGGCTTGTTTCGAGGGTTCCCGCCGCACATTCGGCGGGCAGCCCCTTCGACCAGCAGTCGTCGCGCAACGTCGGGCGCATGTGCGACTTCATCGCCGAGAATTTCCTCTATGAGATCGACTGCGTCGACATAGCGGCTGTCGTCGACATCCATCCGAAATACGCCATGAGCATCTTCAAGAAGTCGACCGGGATGACGCTCAACGAGTATGTCAACCTGCTGCGGCTGAGCTATGCGCAGGCGCTCTTGATGCATGAGGACGCCAACGTGCTGCGCGTCGCCATGGATTCGGGCTTCGGCTCGCTCAGCGCCTTCAACAAGTCGTTCCGCAAGCTCGCCGGCATGTCGCCCTCCGATTTCCGCAGGGCGGGTGTCAAATAGCGGACGTCCCGCCAGTGTGCCGCGTGTTCCGATTGGCAAGCCGCCCTCGTTGATGTGGCGGTGATCTGGGCGAGTGCCACAAGCCTTCTTACGGATTGACATCCGCCAAACTCCCGCACTAACCTGTTGCGTAATCGGTTACGTAACCGATTACGGCTCAATCAAGTGGAGGAAAACATGAGCAAGGATCCAAACGCGCTTGGTCTCGACCTGGGCCAGTTCTCGCGTCGTCAGTTCCTCAAAAGCAGCGCATTGGCCGCGGGCGCCCTGGCGCTGCCGCTCGGCCCGGCGCTCGCCGCCGACAAGCCCAAGGTCGGCCTGGTCATGAAGTCGCTCGCCAACGAGTTCTTCAAGCAGATGCAGGCTGGAGCCGAGGAGTACGCGGCCAAGAACAAGGACAAGTTCGATTTCGCCGCCGTCGGCATGAAGGACGAGCGCGACTTCGCCGCGCAGGTCGATGCCATCGAGAATTTTATCACCCAGAACTTCAACGTCATCGTCGTCGCACCCGCCGATTCGAAGGCCATGGTGACGCCGATCGCCAAGGCGCTGAAGGCCGGCATCAAGGTCATCAACATCGACGTCGCGCTCGATGCCGAAGCCAAGAAGAAGGCCGGCATCGACCTCGCCTTCTTCGGTCCGGATAACCGCGCCGGCGCCAAGCTCGCCGGCGATGCGCTGGGCAAGGCGTTGGGCAAGGGCGGCAAGGTGGTCATCCTCGAGGGCAATCCGGAAGCCGACAACGCCAAGGAGCGCAAGCTCGGCTTCGACGATGCGGTGAAGGAGCACGGCCTCGATCTGCTCGACTCGAAGACGGCGCATTGGGAGACCGAGGAAGCCAACACGTTGATGACCAACTTCATGACCCAGTACCCCGACATCCAGGGCGTGATGGCGGCCAACGATTCGATGGCGCTCGGCGTCGTCAAGGCGATCGACGCGGCCGGCAAGTCCGGCCAGATCAAGGTGGTCGGCTTCGACAACATCCCGGCGGTCGGGCCGTTGCTGAAGGAAGGCAAGATGCTGGCCACGGTCGAACAGTATGGCGCGCAGATGGCGGCCCTCGGCATCGACTACGGCCTGCGCGAGCTCGCCGGCGAGAAGTTCTCCGGCTGGGTCAAGACCGACATCAAGCTGGTCACCGCCTGAGGCAGCGCAACGGCGCCAGCATCTCAAATGCTGGCGCCGTCGCTCCGCCCCGCACGCCTTGTCATCGCCGCCCGGCAATTCCGGCGGCGATGACCGCGCGCTCCTGCCGGATTATGCGGTAGAAGAGCGCAATCAGGATCATGCCGCATGGACGACGTCATTCTTTCCCTTGAAGGGGTCGGGAAGATTTTCCCCGGCGCCGTCGCGCTGAGCGATGTGTCGCTGTCGATCGCGCGCGGCGAAACCCACATCATCCTGGGCGAGAACGGTGCCGGCAAGTCGACGCTGATCAAGCTTTTGGCCGGCATCTACCGGCCGGACGGCGGCGCGATCGCCTTCAACGGCGCGCCATATCAGCCGAAGACGCCGCACGATGCGCAGCAGAGCGGCATCCGCATCGTGCATCAGGAGCTCAACCTGCTGCCCTATCTCAGCATCGCCGAGAATTTGATGCTGGAAAGCCTGCCGCGCCGTCGCTTCGGCATCGTCGACGGCAAGGCGCTCAACCGGCGCGCCTTGGCCCTGCTCAAGGAGGTCGGGCTCGACATCGATCCAAGGACGCGCGTCGAGGCGCTCGGCGTCGCGCAGATGCAACTGGTCGAGATCGCCAAGGCGCTGAGCTATGACAGCAAGCTTCTCGTCCTCGATGAACCGACGGCGACGCTGACGCCACCGGAAATCGAGCGTCTCTTCGCCATCATCAAGCGGCTGAAGGCCAGGGGCGTTACTATCATTTATATCTCCCACCGCCTGCACGAGGTGTTCGAGATCGGCGACCGGGTCACCGTGCTGCGCAACGGCAGGCTGGTCGCGACCCGCGACCTGCAAGGCCTCACCGTTCCGGACCTTGTGCGCATGATGATCGGCCGCGACATCGCCGACGAATACAGCTTCGATGCCGCGATCGTGCCGGGCAAGGTCGCGCTCAGCATCAGCAACCTGAAGCGCGACGCCACGACACCGGCGATTTCCTTCGATGTGCGACATGGCGAGATCCTCGGCGTCGCCGGACTGGTCGGCAGCGGCCGGACGGAAGCCATGCGGGCGCTGTTCGGGGCCGATCCGAAACTTGACGGCGTCGTCGCCATCGACGGCAGGCCAGTGGCGATCACGGCGCCCAAGGATGCGGTGCGGCATGGCTTGAGCCTGCTGACCGAAGACCGCAAGGGGCAGGGCCTGCTTCTCGACCTGCCGGTCGACAAGAACATCACCATCACCGATCTCGGCAAGGTCTCGCGCCATGGGCTGGTCAACCGCAGGGCCGAAGCCGCGGCGGCCACCGACCTGGTAGGCCAGCTGCGCGTCAAGGCAAGCTCGATCGAGCAGGCGGTGCGCAACCTTTCGGGCGGCAACCAGCAGAAGGTGGTGCTGGCCAAATGGCTGTTCCGCGGCACCTCGACGCTGATCCTCGACGAGCCGACGCGCGGCGTCGACATCGGCGCGCGGCGCGAGATCTATCAGCTCCTGTGGATGCTGGCGGCGGCGCAGAAAGGCATCATCATGGTGTCGTCCGACCTGCCCGAGCTGATGGGCATGTGCCACCGCATCATCGTCTTTTCCAAGAACAGAATAGTCGGCGAGGTGCCGCGCGCCGAATTCGACCAGGAGCGCATCCTGTCGCTCGCCTATCAGGAGTATGTGAGACCATGAGCGAGACGTCCGAGGCTGTCGTGTCGGCGCCTGTTTCCCCCGGCAGGGCGAAATTCCTGCGCTTTCTCATCCGCGACGCCGGCGTGCTCCTGGCGCTGGTGCTGATTACGATCTTCTTCTCCATCAGCGCGCCCTATTTCGCCACGCCGGGCAACGCGCTCAAGATCTTCGTTCAGATCGCCATCAACACGGTTCTGGCCGCGGGCATGACCTTCGTCATCCTCACCGGCGGCATCGACCTTTCGGTCGGCTCGGTGCTGGCGCTCTGCACGGTGGTGGGCGCCACCATCATGATCAACGAGAGCCTGTCGCCGGCGGCGGCGATCACGCTGGCGCTCATCGCCTGCATGGCGACCGGTGCTGCCTGCGGCTTCCTCAACGGCTGGATTTCGACGCGCTGGAAGATTCCGTCCTTCATCGTCACGCTCGGCATGCTCAACATGGCCGCGGGCGCGGCCCGCGTGGTCAGCGACAATTCGACCATCACCGGCCTGCCGCAAAGCTTCGTCGATTTCGGCAATCTGATCATCGGCGGCTTCCTGCCCTCGATCTTCCTTGTCGCGGTGCTGGTAATCGCGATCGGCTGGTTCGTGCTGCGCTTCACCGTCTTCGGCCGCATGATCTTCGCCGTCGGCACCAACGACGAGGCGGTGCGGCTCTCCGGCCACAATCCGGATTTCTACAAGGTGGCGGCCTTCACCATCAGCGGCCTGACCGCCGGTATCGCGGCGATGGTCTATCTGTTGCGCCTCAACATCGGCAGCCCGATCGCCGGCGTCGGCTACGAACTCAATGCGATCGCCGCCGTCATCATCGGCGGCACGAGCCTCAGCGGGGGCAAGGGCTCGATCGTCGGCACGCTGGTCGGCGCCTGTATTCTGCAGGTTCTGAGCACCGGTCTGCAGCTGCTCGGCGTCGGCGACAATTTCAAGCCGATCGTGATTGGGCTTGTCATCGTGCTCGCCGTCATCCTAGACGCATATCGGGAGAGGCTGTTGCGCAAGATACGCTAGAGCCGGATGATTTCAGGTCGAATCGACCTGAAATCTGAATCCGGCTCTAAATCAAAGAGATAGAGCATGATGTCTTCCGAAAACCGCTTCACACTTTTCGGCATCATGCACTAGGGCAATTCCAGGAAAAGTGCGTAGCGGTTTTCCGTCCGGAATTGCGTGGGAAATGTAGGAGCGGTGGGACCAGGGGCCATGACAACGATTGCCGATGTCGCGCGCTATGCGGGAGTGTCCGTCGCAACGGTCTCGCATGTGATGAATCGCACGCGCCATGTCGAGCCGGAGACGGCCGAGCGCGTGCGCGCGGCGATCGCGGCGCTGCGCTACAGCCCGAATTCGCTGGCGCGAAGCCTCAGGCGCGGCGAGACCAAGACCATCGGCCTGCTTCTGCCGGACAACTCCAACCCGTTCTTCGCCAGCGTCGCGCGCCAGATCGAGGATGCCGGGTTCGTCGCCGGCTATACGGTGATCCTGTGCAACTCCGACGGCAGCGCCGAAAAGGAAGAGCGCTATCTTTCGGTGCTGATGGCCAAGCAGATCGACGGGCTGATCTTTGCCGGCTCGTCCGACCACGCGCGGGTGTTCTCGCGTCTGTTGCCAGATGTGCCGGCGGTGCTGCTCGACCGCGAGATCCATTCCGTCAACGTCGATTCCGTGCTGGTCGACCACGATCACGGCGGCTATCTCGCCGGCCGGCACCTGGTCGGGCTCGGGCACAAGCGGATCGGCGTCATCGGCGGCCCGCGCGATTCGAGCTCCAGCCCGGCCCGCCTGCGCGGCTTCACCCGGGCGCTGGGGGAAGCAGGCGTCGACCTGCCTGCCTCAGCAGTGGTCGATTCTGATTATCATTTCGCCGGCGGCCGGCTGGCTATGGAGCGGCTGCTAACGCAGGCGCCCGACATCACGGCGGTATTCGCCTGCAACGACCTGATGGCCATGGGCGCCATCACCGCGCTGCGTTCGCGCGGATTGCGCGTTCCCGACGACATGTCGCTGGTCGGCTTCGACGACATCCCCTACGCCGTCACCACCTGGCCGCCGTTGACGACGATCGCGCAGCCGGTGGAGAAGATCGGAACGCGGGCAGTGAGCCTGCTGCTGGAACGTCTCGGCGAGCCGGCCGCGCCGTCGCGACGGGAAGTCCTGACGCCTGTCCTCGTCGAACGCGAAAGCTGCGCGCCGTTGCGCGGGTAGCGCGTAATCTCCCCCCTTGAGGGGGAGATGTCGCCGAAGGCGACAGAGGGGGTCGCTGCGCATGAAGCGCCAACCTCCATCTGCACAAGCAGGCCGAGCCCAGTCGAACCGACCCCCTCTGGCCTGCCGGCCATCTCCCCCTCAAGGGGGGAGATACGTGCTCATTCCCTCAAGCCGCCGGCTGCAAACCTGCCCTCAAAAGCATGCCGAACAGGTCGCGCGGCTCGTCGGGATCGGCGAGCAGGTCTAGCTCCTCATAGAGGCCGGTGGCCTGCAACTGGTCGCGAACATAGCGCAGCGCGGAAAAATCCTCCGTTGCGAAGCCGACGGAATCGAACAGCGTGACCTGCTCCGGCGCCCTGCGGCCTTGCGCCTTGCCGGTCATCACCTGCCACAGCTCGGTCACCGGATGGTCGGCGTCGAGCTGCTGGATTTCGCCCTCGATGCGCGTCTGCGGCGGAAACTCGACGAAGATGTCGGAGCGCAACAGGATGTCGCGATGCAGTTCCGTCTTGCCGGGGCAGTCGCCGCCGACGGCGTTGATGTGGACGCCGGAGCCGACCATGTTGTCGGTGAGAATGGTGGCGTACTGCTTGTCGGCGGTCACCGTGGTGATGATGTCGACACCTTCCACCGCATCCTGCCCGGTGGCGCAGATGGTGATGTCAAAACCCTTGCCGGCAAGGTTGCGGGCGCATTTTTCCGAAGCCTGGCGATCGATGTCGTAGAGCCGCAGCCTGTCGATGCCGAGCAGCGCCTTGAAGGCGATGGCCTGGAATTCGGACTGGGCGCCGTTGCCGATGATGGCCATGGCGCGCGAACCCTTCGGCGCCAGATATTTGGCCGCGACGGCGGAAGTGGCGGCGGTGCGCAGCGCCGTCAGGATGGTCATCTCGGTCAGCAGCATCGGATAGCCGGAGCCGACATCGGCCAGCACGCCGAAGGCGGTGACCGTCTGGCGGCCCTCGCGCATGTTCTTCGGATGGCCGTTGACGTATTTGAAGCCGTACATCTTGCCGTCGCTGGTCGGCATCAGCTCGATGACGCCGTCATGGCTGTGCGAGGCGATGCGCGGCGTCTTGTCGAACAGCTCCCAGCGGCGGAAATCCTCCTCGATATAGGCGGCGAGCTCGGTGAGAAAGCGCTCGACGCCGATGGCGAGCACCAGCTTCATCATGCGGTCGACGCTGACGAAGGGGACAATGGCAAGGCGGGACGGTTGGGTCATGATCAGAGGCTTCCGGAATGGCTGCGGGTCGGGCGGTCCATGATGCGACGGCCCATCAGGCTGGCGGTGAGGTCGACCATCAGGGTGGCGGTCCGGCCGCGCTCGTCGAGGAACGGGTTGAGCTCGACCAGGTCGAGGCTGGAAACCAGCCCGCTGTCGGACAGCATCTCCATCACCAGATGCGCCTCGCGGAAGGTGGCGCCACCGGGCACGGTGGTGCCGACGGCCGGCGCGATCGACGGGTCGAGGAAATCGACATCGAGGCTGACATGCAGCAGGCCGTTTTCCTGCTCGACCTTGGCCAGGAAGGCGCGCAGCAAAGGCGCAATGCCATGCTCGTCGATAGTGCGCATGTCATGCACGGTGACGCCCGCCTCGTTCAGCGCGCGGCGCTCGGCCGGATCGACGCTGCGCAGGCCCATGGCGCAGATGCGGGCAGGATCGACCGCTTGCGGCAGGTCGGGAAAGTAGCCGTTGAAGCCGGGGCGACCGCTGGCATAGGCGAGCGGCACGCCATGCAGATTGCCGCTGGTGGTGGTGTCGAGGGTGTGAAAATCCGGATGCGCGTCGAGCCACAGCACGAAGAGCGGCCGGCCAAGCTCCGCGGCCCGGCGGGCGACACCGGATACGGTGCCGGCGGAGATCGAATGGTCGCCACCAAGGAAGATCGGCATGGCTTCCCGGGAAGCCGCGTAAGCGGTCTCGGCGATCGCCGCCGTCCAGGCGGAAATCTCCGGCAGCGCTTTCAGCGCGAGATTGCCGTGAACGACGGCGCGTCCCTCAGCCTTCTCTACAGTGCCCCAGTCCTCGACCTGGTGGCCGAGTTCCGCCAGCACCGAGACCAGCCCGGCCGTGCGCAACGCGCTCGGCCCCATCTCGCATCCCATCCTGCCCGCACCGTCCTGCACCGGCGCGCCAACGATCCTGCAGCGCATGATTCTTTCCGTCCTTGCGATTGATCGCAGGAGTGAACCATCATCCGGTGGCGGATTGAACAGGCGAAATTGGCATTTCGAAAAGGCTGATCTATCATATTGGACATATAGTTTGATCGAAATGGAAAATCATGGATACGCTTGACGAAAGGCTGGTGACGCTGCTGAGGCACGATGCGCGGCGCAGCGTCTCCGATCTCGCGGTCGACCTCGGCGTTTCGCGCGCGACGGTGCGATCGCGCATGGAGCGGCTGGAGAAAGCGGGCGAGATCATCGGCTACACGGTGGTGCTGCGCGCCGACGCGGTCGACCAGCGCATGCGCGGCGTCATGATGATCGAGATCGAGGGCCACGCAGCGGACCGTGTGATCAGGGCGCTGGGCGGCTTCCCCGAGGTTTCCACCATCCACACCACCAACGGCCGCTGGGACCTGGTGGTCGAACTCGGAACCGCGTCGCTCACCGATTTCGACGCCGTGCTGCGGCGGATACGGCTGATCCCCGGCATAACGGGGAGCGAAACCAGCCTGCTGCTGGCGACACCGAGGACGACGCGGGCGCGGCTGGCGTAGGTCGAAGCAAAAGCCGCAACGCCGACACCGAGGCGTCAGTCCCCAGAAAGCGAAAAGGCCGCGGGCCTTGGAACTAAATCAAAAGCAGCGGCTGGTCGGCTGGCGAACCGGCGCCGCAGCTTAGATCGCGGGCATCGGGAGCCAGGAGACGGGCTGGTGCGAACCGTGGCTTGTAATGACAAAGCAGGGTCGATAAAGCGCGAAACACGGGAATGCCGAATTCCGCGCGTGTCATTTCGGCAAACCACAAATCGATTCCTCTGTGCGCCAAGGCGTTGAGTACGTCTGACAGGTCACGCTCGCCCGCAGGAGGAGATCGATTTGGCGCGACCTGTTGGATCGAGGCCATGTTCAGAGGTGGGGTCGTCATTGAGACTTTCTCTCGCCATCGCCGCCAACCGCCAGCATTGTCACCAAGCGCTCGCGCAGCCCCGAGCGAAATTTCCATCTGAAGCATTTCCGTCAACGCGGCCGTGGCTGCCAATTGGAGGCTTTGGCCAGCAGAAAAGCCTAGCGAGACGTCCTTGCCGTCCGGTTCTGCTGAAGCGGCGGCCACCACCGGGATGTCGATATCAGAGGTGATATCGAAGAGCCAGGTTCGACGTCCGCGATGCAATAGCCAGTCGACAAGCGTATCGATGCCGATGAGACAGGACAAATCAATGATTTGGCGCTGCCTTCTTCCATACCACCATCTACCGGTAGCATCCCTCTCAACCAGTTCCAGGATGGCCGCCAGTTTCGCAGCGTCCGCGGTGGTCCCTGCCGCGCACCCATTGCTGTCGCCGATCGCTACCGCGGCCTCATCGCCGGCCTCTCGACGTCCTATGAAGGCGAAGTCTGCGGGTATGAACGCCCCATCGCCGCCAAATGCATCCTCAACCCTAAGCCAATCCAGCACCGCAGATTGATGCCGGATCGGAGGTCGCCAGTCGAAGCCGGTGTTTTCTCTATTCCACGCAGCGCGGGCTACGATCTGATCTGGACTGAAGCCATTCAGGCTTTCAGGTGCGATTGCCGCCGGTCCGATCTCGTCGGCCGTAGCGGTGATCACCGGCTCGTCACCCCACGAGCAGCAACTGAAGAGTTCCGCTGCCTCGCCGAGGCAACTCGCCCGGCAGTCGTCGATGCTCAATCCGCGACCGCTGGCCAGTCTGCCTGTTTCTGGCATTGCTGCGCGAGGCATCATTGGCAATTGCAACAAGGCATCATTCGGGATCGCGATCGCGAAGTGAACCGGAACATCCGTCACAGGCAAGTCAATCACGTTGAACAGTTCGCCGACCCTGGCGTGTTCGCAACCATTCATGAAAGCATTTGTCATGAGTGTCGTTGTGCCGTCGACTAAGCCCGCGTTGGAGAGCAGAATAGCACATTCGACAGGGCAGGCAGCGGGCGGCCATGCAAGCGCGATCGGAGCGAGCGGCACTTAGAACAATTCTGTTTGCGGATCTGGCTCAATATAGCCGGCTGACCGCCGCCGATGAACTTGGAACCCTGGATCTCGTTTCGCTCTGTTTCCAACTCTTTCAAACCCATTGCGAGGAATTCGGCGCAGAGTTCATAAAGACGACCGGCGATGGGGTCCTGATCTTGTTTGACGGTGTATCGAGCGCCATCGACTACGCCATTTTCATGCAGGGTACCCTGGCCGATCTCCTGGACAAGAGACCGTTTTACAGTCGGTTCCGGATCGGACTGCATATTGGAGAGGTTCATCGTCGTGACGGCGATGTGTTCGGCCATGCAATAAACGTTGCTGCCCGGGTACAGACGATGGCCGAGCCGGGCGGCGTGTGCGTAACGCAAGACGTCTATTGGGCGGCCCGCAACACCGCGCGGTGGCGGTTTCGTTTCGCCGGGCGGCCCGCCTTGAAGAATATGCCCGAGCCGCTGGCGCTCTACTATGTGGTTGCTTCCAACGTTGCTGATGTCCCAGACAACGGCCATCAGCGGCTGATTTCGGTCATCGATGGGCTGGGCCTTTACCGGGAAGATGGCGAAGCAATCGCATTGCGTTCCCCGAAAGCGCAGGCGCTGATCGGTTACCTTGCACTGTCCAGCAACTATCAGGAGGTGCATGACCGGCTGGCTACCTTAATTTGGCCAGAACGAAGCCAGGTAGCCGCTCGGCGCGCAATGGCGAATTGCCTGCAGATCGCGGAAAAATCAATTGCGGGCGACTCGGCGGCGGGAATTCTCAGGCGCGGAAATATTATCGGGTTAAGCCCCTCGCGCATAAGCGTCGATGTCGTTCGCATGTTGAAGGATCTTGGAGAGGGCAAGATCGACGACCTGCTCCTCAAACGATCGGATTGGTCTGAGGCGATCTTATTTGGCCTGGAAGGCACCAGCGACCTGTTCAGCGCGTGGCTAAGCGTGACCAGGCACAATTGGCGTGACCACGCATTGGAGGCCTTAGAGGCCATGCTGGAACGCTTCGAGATGTCCGAACCTGCAATGCGCAGGGCGGCAAATGCCCTATTGGTGCTCGAGCCTAGCCATGAGCGCGCTGCACGCTGTCTTATCCGCCACCATGCCGAATTGCACAACGTCGCCGCCGCAATGCGGGTTTACGAAACCCTGCGCGCATTTCTGCGTGAGCGATATCAGCTGGCGCCAAGCGTGGAAACGACAGCTTTGGCGGAAGCGCTGAAAGCTCCAGAACCGCTGTTGTCTCAGAACAAAAAGGCACGTCGGCCTGGTGGACCAGCGCCAACGCTCGCGGTTGGAAAGTTCGAGGCTCGACCCAAGAGAATCTCTCCCCTGGTCTGGGGGTTCCGCTCCGAATTAGTCGCCAACTTGTCCAAATTTCGGGAGTTCACAGTTATCGAGTTGAAGGATGGCGCGATCGAGGGTCCTGACACGGACTATCTGCTGACGGCCCAATGCGTGGACAGCCAGGATGATATGCAGTTGGTGGTCTCGGTCAGCGATCCCGGTACGAACCATGTCATTTGGAGCGAGGCATTTAGATTCTCGCTTGGAAACTGGCTGTCCTTGCAGAAGCAGGTGGTCGGAAAGATCGCTTCAACTCTGGAGGTTTACCTCTCGCATGACAGGCTGTCACGCCAGGTTAGAGGACTCCCGCAAGATCTCGGTGTTTATGATGCCTGGTTGCGCGGCGAGGATCTACTGACTCGCTGGACACCAGACGCCGACGACGAAGCCGAACGGCTATTCGAAGGCGCGATCGTTGCTGACCAGAATTTCGCTCCGGCCTACGCCAGTTTGGCCAGCATCCACAATGCGCGGCAATTCATTCGACCGGGGATTGCGGCAGATCCTTCGATAACGAAGCGGGCTGCCGAACTGGCGCAGCGCGCTGTCGCCCTCGATCCACTCGACGCGCGCAATCATTTGGTCGTTGCGTGGTCAACGGCGATGACTCGACATTTCGAACAGTCGGAAGTGCACTACGAACTAGCCGCTGAACTTAACCCCAACAGTCCAAAAACGTTGGTGTCGGCTGCTCTGGGTATGGCGTTCATGGGCCGCGTCGGTCCAGCTACTCAGTTCTTGGAGCGTGCAATGGATTTGACATCCATGTTTTTGGACTACCAGTGGTCACACATCTCGGTAATCCGCTATTTTGCCGGAGACTTCGAAGGCGCAATCGCGGCGGCCGATCGGTCCAGAAACGCAATAGTCGACACCGCCGGCTGGAAGACTGCCGCCCTGTGCAGGCTGGGAAGAACAGATGAAGCTCGCGCGGCGCTGATGCAATTGCAGGAGTCCGTTGCCGCAGCCTGGGCAGGACCTGCACCACCGACTTTGAAGGACATCTTGGACTGGTTTCTAGGCGCCTTCCCAATCAAGCGGGACGAGGATCGGCGTGATCTGGTGCAATTGATCGAGGTATGATTCCCGAACCCAATTATCTGCAGCGCCGCAGCATGATGGTTCCGAACAGATACTTCCTTACGTCGTCAGAGACGACCCCGCCTACATCGGTTATTACTTTGTCCAGGTATGACCCATTGGCAAGGATCACTGGATCTCTTGGGGCCGTAAGCCGCATGTTTTCGTTCCCGTTGCTGTCCGGCTTGTCCCTTTTTGCCTCTATTTTTAATTTTATGTAATTTCCGTTTACATTATACTTGTATTGTCCATGGCTCGGTGGATTTCCATTGTTGGTGTCTATTTCTAGAGTGTATTCTACACCGTTACTATGCGTGTATTTGCTCTTGTAAAGAGCAGCACCTGTGGAATCCTTTTCCGTGATGAGGTCATCCAGCGTCTTGATAAGGATCACGTCCGCGTCATTGTTGGGGTTTTGAGTGGCGGAGGCTATTCGATCTCCGGCCTCCTTCATTCCCTGGAACCTGTTCTCTGCGCCTTGAACCATTTTGTATACGACTATCGACGCCATGGCCTTCTCCTCCTAGCTGGCTTTCTGTTGGGTTGCGATAAGGTCGTGTAGGGCAAAGGGGCAATCGTCCGGTCCGAAAGGGCCACGTCCGCGTCCGCCGAGTTCGGACTTGGGCTCGAAGCAAACCCGGTTGTGGGCATCAACAATGCCATTTGGAGTGGCCTGTATGGCGGCATGGATCGTTTCCATGACGATGCGGCTGGCAAGCGGTCCCAGCCGCTGGCCGCCCTGAAAATGCTCCGCCTCGCGAATTGTATAAAACCACAATGGCGTCCGCTCGCGCAGCCGCTCCCCGTAGGAAATCCCCGCGTTGAGGCACTTGCTCACCAAGCAGGTCGTTTGGTGATCGATCTGCCAGTTCTCGAGAACCGCGAGGTCTGGTCTCCCCTGGAGACTTCTGGCGACACGAGCCGCCACGTCCTGTGCGTTCGGGATGAGCACGGTCCGCCCCCGCACAAGTGTGCGGGCCGCCAGATTGGCCGTACTTGCGATTTCACAGCCAGGCTCGGTCGGGAACATCCAATCTGGCAGTCGAAATAGCTTCTGCGCCAGGTGAGTATCAATCCGGGCCGCCTCTATCGGCGCGTTCTGCCCTCCGCCGGCAAGATTCGGCCAATGGACGACCCAGTCCGCCGGCAAGCGCCCGTCTTCCAGGCCTCCTCCGAGATGTGTGAGCTCCAGTAGTCTTGCCAGCGCTCCGCCGTTCTGCCTTCCCCAGGTCATGTATTCCGAGCGGACCATGCTGTGCCCGAAGCGGAAACATGCTGCTGCGAATTCAACCGGGAGAAGGAACGGCTCCTTGTCGAAACTGCTATCTGGTCGCACGACAGCGCGGCCATTCCTGAATACGTCGCGATAAACAACCGGATCGATCACGTGCTTCAGATAATCGAACAGGACCACCGCCTGGAAATGCTGCCGGGTGATGCTTCTCTGCTCATCCTCGCTCTCATGCGGAAAGCGTGAGGCAACGGCCTGGTGGAACCTGGTCATGGCTACGTGGAACTGTGCGATCCCGAGATTGCTGTCGTTGCGCTGGTCCGCAATCACGGCCTCACCTTGCCGGGTGCGGGGCAGATCGTCGAAGCCTGCGTTGGGGCCGTGCGTTTTGCCCAGTCGCAAACCGGCGCTCAGGCATGTGTCGCGCACCGGCTGCAAATGTCGGTCGACAGGACCGAATAGGCTGTCCAGATCGAGTGCTGCAGAGCGCCAATTCAGCGTGGGACAGGCAGGATCCTCATCCCGCATCTGCGAGAGATCATGCGCTATGAACTGGCCGAGATAGGTGTAGGCGGCCGGCATATGCGCACCGACGGTGACACCACCGGCCCCTTCCATCATCGCTTCGCCGAGCGCTGCAAGCGCGGCCGGATCCGGTAGCTCCGAAGGCTCCGCCGTAGGCATGATGCGACCGTAGAGCGTCGAACCCTTCGGTAAGTCCGGTACCAGCCTTTCAGCGAGGAATAATTCTGCGCCTTTTGGCGACAGCGCGACGGACCGCTTCTCCGGTTCGTAGAACCCGTCCAGCTTCAGGCCGGCGAAGCGCCCATCCAAGTCAAAGACGGTGAAGCTGGGTGACTGGTTTTGAAAAGAAAATGGAGGCGCTTCGGAGTAGTCCGCAACGACATGTAATCCGCCACCATGAACCCTCGACATTCGCATCCCTCGATTGCGAAAGGCGCCCTGAACTACAATAGTTAATCACACCCAACAGCACCGGTCCAGAGATACGGAACCTCGCGAGCGAATGGCTCGGCTCCTCGCGGAATTTTCAATTCTTCTCCAGATACAAGAAATAACAATTGGACTGGAGCATAAGTGTTCGCCTAGTTCTCTGGTCGCCACGACATTTTCTTCAACTTCTTTGTCAGCTCCGGTTTTGCCGAATCACTTAGTCTTCTTTCTGGAGCCGTATTTGACCATGCCATTCCGCCTAACCCTTACATTCGAAATGTAAGACACGAATACACTGGTAGAATTGGCGGCAGGAATCATCTTGCGCGCGAGGCAACTCCCCCGCTCGCTCCTGCGTCAGACAGCAAAAAGGCCCGGTTACCCGGGCCCTTTTTGCTTTTCAAATCTGAGAAGATTTGGAGCGGGTGAGGCGATTCGAACGCCCGACCCCAACCTTGGCAAGGTTAGAGATGGGGTACTCCACACTATCCGCTAATATCCAAAAGTTCGATATCATATTGATAATCCTTGACATTATTTTCAGCCGTTCGCTAGGCTAACCTAAGCTTTTCCCTCACGGTGTTGACCAGGTGTTGACCAAAAGAGTGGCTTGGAGGAGATGACTTCGTGGCAAAGCGCGTCGGCGTAGCCCTTACAAAGCGGGTGGTTGATTCCGCTGACAAGAGGGACGAGCGGTACTTCATTTGGGACAGTGAACTGTCCGGCTTCGGCCTGCGGGTCGAAACGAGCGGCGCCAAAACCTTCGTCGTCCGGTATCGTGCCGAAGGCGGTGGGCGATCGGCTGCGCAGCGATTTGTGACCATCGGCAGGTTGGGCACGCTTACCCCCGAGCAGGCGCGAAAGCAGGCAAAGACTGTTCTCGGAGGCGTCGCCAGGGGCGAAGATCCAGCCGATGAACGCCGGGCAAAGCGGCGCGAGATGAAGATCAGCGGCCTGATCGAACTCTATGAAGAGGAGGGCTGCGTGATCCAGCGCGGGAAACGGCAGGGTCAGCCGATGAAGCCGCTGACCAAGCAGCTGACCCTCGCGCGCCTTCGCAACCATGTCGTACCGCTGCTCGGGCACAAGCGCGTCAGCGAACTGAATGCAGGTGACATCGAACGGTTCGTCCGTGACGTCACCGCAGGCAAGACGAATCGAGACGAGAAGATCGGCCCCCGCAGACGTATCATTGTACGCGGCGGAGACGGCGCGGCTCGGAAGGTCGTGCGAGACTTGTCTGCTGTTTTTAGCTTCGCGATCCGCAGCGAGATTGTCCAGAAGAACCCTTGCGAAACAGCGGCCGTTCGCAAGACAGACAACCAGCGAAAACGCTTCCTCCTGCTCGACGAGGTAGCGCGTCTCGGAACTGCGCTGGATGAACTGGAGGCCGAAGGAGTCAATCCAAAGGCGGTCAATATCGCACGGCTCTGGGCGCTAACTGGCTGCCGACGAGAGGAGATCGCGTCCCTCAAGTGGGCGGAGGTAAATCTCAGTGAGGGACTTTTGCAGCTCGACGATAGCAAGACCGGAAAGTCGGTCCGACCGTTAGGAGCTGCTGCGGTTGCTCTGCTCGAAAGCCTGCCGCGTGAGGCAGGCAACGATTTCGTCTTCCCGGGTGAACGTGGCGACAGCTATTTCCAGGGGACCAAGCGCATCTGGGCTAAGGCGATCAAGAAGGCGGACCTCCCCGGGGTTACTCCCCACACACTTAGGCATACGATCGGCTCGACCGCGATTTCGACGGGCGAAGCGCTGGCACTGACGGGCGCGATCTTGGGCCATTCAAATCCGCGTTCGACCGCTATCTATGCGCACGTGCAAAATGATCCGTCTCGGCGTGCTGCCAATCGAGTGACGAAAAGAATCGCAGCGGCGCTCGCCGGAAACAGCCAAACGTCGCGTAGGTCCCTCAGGAAAACCGGAGGACCGGAGGGCTTGGCCGATCTCCATCAGCTAATTCAGCTATTGTCCTCTCGTCTCTTGATCGAGGGAATTGATGCGGCACAGGTCGAGCGCATCGTTGCGGGCGTGATTGCTGGGCGCGAGACTGGTCCCAAGGTTGTCTGAACGTCGATCTGGCTCGTTAACGGATAAAAGCACGTGGCGGCAGCGGGGGCGGTGCTCATGCCGGGTCCATGCTTCTTATTGAAAGGCGCATTGCTTGCTCGCCGACACGGTCGCCCATTTGCTCCACAATGTCATTCCTGCTGCCGCCGACTACGCGGCGGCGGAGGATGCGCTGAGCGAGGCTTATGCGGCAGACAGCGCACCCGCTGCGTGGGAAATGGCCGCTCGCACAGCGAAGCGCCGCGCCGCCGAGTTGGCAATCGCCATCGATGGCCTCACCGACCGGTGCGCTGCCGAACTTGGTGTCTCGAAGGCCTCTGTCAGAAATTCGATAGCTGCATTGTGCTCCTGGCCCGGCAGCACAGTCTTTCGCGCGGGGGCCCATGACCGGGTGCGCGGCGTTGCGAATGTCTACAAGCACCATGTCTTGAGCGACCCGACGCTACCGATATCTACCGAGGCCGACATCCTTGTCGTCGGGCTCGGCTACGGACTGGATGGATATGGGGTTGGAAAATTTGGCGGACTGGAAGTCCTGGTTCAGGAGCGGAGCGGCGTGAAATGGAAGTTCCTGGGAGATGCGCCTGTGGCGGTGTCCGCCTGGTTTAAGCATCTTGCGGCCAATGGAGCGGTTTTGCCTGCGCAAATGCAGACGGTCTGCGGCGTCCAGATTTATTCATGAAATCAGTTTGTACCGGATTGCACACGGGTCCAACCAACCAGTAACTGCAAGGCCTTGAAAGATGGGCCGGTTGTGGTATGTTCCTCCTTTGTTCTAGATGTGCGCATACGCCTCATGATCCCGCCTATGAGCGCGGAGCATGCCATGGGCAATTCGCCGGCGGGTGTTGGGGATTAACGTCGAGATCATACCAACCGGAACCGACAATCTCTAGACCTTAGGCGAAACGAAGGGTTAAGTGTATGACCTGCAGTGTTGCAACAAGCATGTGGCGCAGGATTGAGTTTCAACCGTAACTCTTCCCGGCTCGGATTGGCGTGGGGGCGAACTGGGATGAGCGTGAAAACCAAAGGCCAAAAGCCTGTCTTTATCGACGCCTTCGCGGGTTGTGGAGGCCTCAGCCTCGGCTTGCTGCGTTCCGGCTGGCAAGGCATGTTCGCAATCGAGAAGGATGCGTTTGCATTCAGTACTCTGAAGGCCAATCTGGTCGATCCCGGGGCTAGGGTCCGCTACGACTGGCCGGCTTGGCTGGAGCAACAGCCATGGACGATCGAATCGCTGGTAGAAGCGCATGGAGAGAAGCTCGCGGCGCTCCGGGGCAAAGTTGACCTCCTCGCGGGGGGCCGCCCTGCCAGGGATTTTCAAGTGCCGGTCGCCGGCGCCAGGGCGACCCGCGGAACGAGCTCGTTGAGCGCTACCTCGAGTTCGTTGAGATTGTGCTTCCCCGGATGGTGCTTATCGAGAACGTGCGGGGCATAACATACGACTTCGTTGGCAAGGACGAGGATGCGCCGGCTCGGAACTTTGCAGCGGAGCTCGTCGCGCGCCTTGGCCGGCACTATCATGTCTACAAGGATACCGTCCGGTGCTCGGAATTTGGAGTGCCCCAACAGCGACCGAGGTTCTTCCTCGTGGGCATGCTCAAAACCGAGATGCGGAAGCTCCCGCGCCGGGACGACCCGTTTGCCCGGCTCCGGTCGGCGAAGGCGCGATTCCTTGGCGAACGGGGACTGCGCCAAAGGGTAAGCTCCCGACAAGCGATTTCCGACCTCGAGCGGGATCATGCCGGGACTGGTCCTTGCCCGGATTCCGACGGGTATGACGCCTTGCTCACGACAGCGCCAAGGACCGCGTACCAGCGGCTGATGCGTGGTGATTTCGTTGGTGTCGTCCCCGATACCCGGCTTGCCAAGCACCGTCCCCACATAGTCGAGCGCTTCGCAAGCATCATCGCGGAATGCAAGGCGGCCGGCCGGCTCAGCGTGCAATTGAACCGGGAGATGCGGGAGCACTACGGGATAAAGAAGATGGCCACTCGCGTGTTGGACCCCGAAAGGGCTGCCCCCACCATAACCAGCATGCCGGACGACCTGCTGCACTATTCGGAACCCCGGACGCTAACCGTTCGTGAGAACGCGCGTCTGCAGTCGTTTCCAGATTGGTTCTCATTCCATGGCAAGTATACGACTGGCGGCGACCGCCGGGCCCGTGAGGTTCCCCGCTTCACCCAGGTTGCGAATGCAGTTCCACCGCTTATCGCCGAGATGTGGGGCGAGGTACTTTTGAGGTACTTGGTGGCGGCAACCCAACCCGCCAGGATAGCGGCCTAGGTTGAGTCTGATTCGCCTGCCAACATGGACAAGGCCGTGGAGAACGAGGATAGGGTGCAATATCCGGCGGGGTTGCTTGAATGGGCGGGTCACCGCAGCGGTGGGGTGAGGCGGCTGTTCGACGATAGCAGCGGCCGGCCCGGCAAAGATATCTTCGAGACCAACCTCCTCTTTCGCCTTCGAACCTGGGCAAGGAACATCGCAGCAGATAACGCCGGTGTTCCCCGCGTGGTGTTGCTGGTTGGTGGCCCAGGCAATGGCAAGACTGAGGCCGTCGAGGCGACGGTCAAAGAACTCGACGCTGCGCTTGGTTGCTCCGGTAACCTGGTAGCCGAGCTGGCACGGTCGTATCATCCGCCCGAGGGCATGCCAGTGCCTCGGCTTGTCGCCGCGGACGCCTTGTCGGCAGGCCAACAAGCCAGGCATCTTAGGGTAGAAATCGTCCAAGATGCCTCGGTAGGAGGCCAGTCTGCCGCAATCCAGCTGGTGAGGGAGCTAGAGCAAGCGCTGGCATCGCGGGCAGTGGCCTACATATGCTGTGTAAACCGCGGTGTCCTCGACGACGCCCTGATACATGCGATCGACTCGGGGCTCGACAAGTCGCAAGAATTGCTGGAGGCCGTCGTGCGCGCGGTAAGCCAAGCGTCTGGCGCCCCATCTTGCTGGCCGCTTGAAGATTACCCTGACGTCGCAGCCTGGCCGATGGACTCAGAGTCGCTGACGGAGCCAACCGACAACGGTGGCGAAGCTCCTGCCGCTGCGGTGCTCGGGCGTGCGGTGGATCCTTCGCACTGGCCAATGCCAGGGGCTTGCGAGGCAGGCAGCTCCTGTCCCTTCTGCGGCAGCCGAAAGGCCTTGGCCGGCACCAAGGAGTCAACTGCGTTCCTTCGCATGCTACGATGGTTCGAGCTCGGCACCGGAAAGCGCTGGGCATTCCGAGATATCTTTTCCTTGGCCTCCTACTTGCTCGCTGGAAATGGGACAAGCCAGCACGGGGTATCCGTCGATCCGTGCAAATGGGCCGCGTCCCTGGTGGAGGCTGACAAGCAGGCCCAACTAAGGGGCAGACCAAGGCGGGAGGTATCGGCCGCGTTGTTTTGGCTAGTCTCGGCGCAGTATGAGCACGCGTTGTTCCACCGGTGGGACCGAGGCCTGCCTGCCTCCTTGCTCAAGGACATCCGGGACCTCGGGCTTCAGGAGGACAACACTGCGATGGGGTTGCACTATTTCCTGCAATCTCGCACGGCGGGATATGTCCCGGCACCAATCGCGACACTCCTTGATTCCTTCGTGGAGTTGCTTGACCCAGCTATGTCATCGCCCGACATGGAGGTGGCCTTGTGGGGCGGCACGGTCCGACTAGGGGAATTCGACGCGCGCTTCAGTCGCTCCGTCCGCGAGGGCCTGGATTACGCGGTTGGCCGCCGGGCATTGTCGTCCAATGAGCGCATGCTACTGGAGCGACTCTCGGTGCTGGATGAGCTTCTTGCCGTCCCGCGATTGCGACTGAGACGTCCAGGCGCGGCCAGCCGAATCCAACGCGTCGTCAGGGATTTCGCGTGCCGGATTGCGCGTCGCAGCATCGGGGCACGGAACGCGGCCGTGCCAGATGCAAAGACGCTCGAGGCCTTCCAGAACGTAGTCGCGGATGCCGACGGACGGGGGCACGACTTGCGCGAAGTCGCGAACCAGGTGGAGGATCTGCTCAACGATGAGCATAACTTCAAGGTGTCGTTGACGACGACGTTCGGCCAGCCGCTGCCGCCGCCACGCCGCCGCGCCACGCTCGTTGTGCCCCGCCGCCGAGTCGTCCCGAGAGACGCCGCCCGGGATGGCCGGCCGCGCCCTTCGATTTGCTTCCTGGACGTGGAGGTAGGGCCGACGCTGCAACCGGTCGCGCTGACCTACGACCTTTTCAAGGCGGTGAGTGACCTCGACCATGGCTTGTCGCCCGCCTCGCTGCCCCGCAGCGTCCTTGCGCTCCTCGATACGACGAGGGCAAGGATAGCCGGCTCCATCGTCCGGGACCGCGACGTGCGCGAGCGTCCTACCATCGTGCTGGGCGAGGCGGTGACGATCGAAAGATACAGGGGCCGCTTTGAGGTACAGAAGCGAGGGGGTACCCGATGAACCTCGCGGAGTTCAAGGCCTCACCCTGGGCCAAGTCGCACCCGACGTACAAGGCAGCCGCGCTCTCGGTCACCCCGGCCCCAGAATATGCGAATTCCGAAGTCCTCATTGCAGGACTCTACCGGACCATTGGGCTGGATGGGTTCGCGGAGCGGGTGGTGCCCGGCAAGGGAAGGGATCTCGACCGCAACATCGCCGTTCGGCGCGACAAGAGGACCAAGCCGGACAGCGCCGCGCTCGACGGCGGGGCGGTGCATGCGCTGCTGCACGACGTGCTCGAGAGCCCGAAGCTTCCCAACCAGTCGACTAAGCGCTTCTTGCAAGTGACGCCCCTGGTCGGCGAGACGGCATCGTTCTCGGGCTCCGCGCGCCTTGCGGGTAACCCTTGGCCCGCTGGCGCCCTAGTCCGCAGGATGGTCTGGCTTGGATCCGACGGCGAGGAAGCCGCGCAAGCCCGCTGGTTGCGCTTGTTCGACGCTCTGCTGGTGCACGACGACGACGATGTCTTCGCTCGGTTTCTCAGAGACGAGCTGGCAGCCTGGACCGGGACGAAGTGGGGACAGTCATGCATCGCGCCCGACCCTGGCGACGTACAAGCCCTCCCCGCCCACGAACTCGAAGGGCGTGCCTTTCCGGCGCGGCAGTTCGTGCGGGACCTAGACGCCATCCTGGTCGCAAAGACATTGATGACCCGCAGGCAGTGGACCAGCCTCCTGGAGGCACTTGTGCGCGTCGCAGCTGTCGCCCACGTGGCATGGCTCTGCGAGGTGCAGAAGATGACATGGGACGCCGTGCGGCTTGCGATCGGGGGCCAGACGACCCCGGAGGATGCGCGGGCCATGTTCTACCCACGGGTGCTAGCCTACCTTAGCTACGGAACCGGCGCGGTCTCGGAGCTGAAGGACCGGATTTCGAAATACCTCCGCTCTCGGCTCGGGATAAATGCCGCCCTATGGAGCCTCCAAGAAGCTGGCGTAGCGTACGAGGGATCACTTTCGTGCGCCGCAGACCTCGCTGCCTTTTGCCGCCACGTATCCGGGCATCGATCGAGCTTGCGCGACGTGATGGCGCTCGTCGACGACCTCGCTGACAGGGAGGCCCGTGCGCTCCTCTGTCGGAAGGGCGTGGGCTCCAATCTCATGGAATTTGGGCGGCATGTCCTGTACCAGCGGCAGGCTGCGAACCCAATTCTCCGGGGGTATGACCAAGGCTATGTCTTGCGCAAACGCGGGGCGTCAAAGTCGAGCCCATGGGTATGCGCCCCGGGGCCGGTAGCCGTGCTTGCACTGGTCCACTGCTCGCTTGCCGGCCTGACGGGACCCCGGTCCGTCCATAGGCTCGCCCAGCACATGGCCGCCTATGGAATAGCCGTCGACCATCGTGAGATTGCCGAAAACGACCTCGGGCACCAGCTACGCATGCTGGGCCTTGTGCTGGATAGCCCCGACGCCGAGAGCGGGATGCTCCTGGTCCCGCCATTTGCCAGCGTCCGAAACGGCGGCGAGGGCATTGTCCAATGAGCAGACTTGCCGACTGGTTGGCTGGTGCAATCCGAACACGCTTGGCCGAGACCGCGACCAGCACATCCGGAGGGGGCGAGTCCAGGTTGATCTTCCACGGTCCGCCGCTTGAGATCCTTGGCGAGGTCTACGAGCGTCTTGTCGCGGAAGCCAATGGCGAAGGCCTGCCGATCCTCTTGCAAATCGGCGAACATGAGCCTGGTGCAGCCAACCCTCCTATCGGTTCATCCGGGCGATGCGACGAGGCCCACCTGCTGGACTTGCGAAATTCCCCGACCGCCTCCAGCTATCTCGCGTTGGTCCCGCCGCGACAACACGCAATCAGGTCAGTGTCATCTACGACCGACGAGTTTGGCGTCTCGGGGGCGAGCAACGGAGCCAACGTTCCATTCGACGAATGGTGGGCCGACAGTTTTGTCCAGAGGGTGGTCGCCGCCGCCCTTGAGGCGACAAAGGTCCCACAGGCCGGCCGCGACGGCGCCGCAGAACTTGTGGAGCGCGCCATGCAGGCGGTCGACGATGTTGACCCGGACAAGGATAGCCGTCGGGCCGCATGGCGTCTCATTTCCCGCATTTTCGCTGTCGGCGACAGCTCGCTCACCGCGACACGCGGCATCAGCCTGGCCTGCGGCATACCTCCAATGGCCGCTGACAAGCTGTCGCCGGGCGAACAGCATGCCAGCCTAGATGGGGTGGCTGCCGCGCTATCCGACGGCTTCAAGTCTGGCCTCGCCCAGGCTATCGACGCTGCAACTTCGGAGCAGAGGCCCTGGCTCCAGTCTTTCTTGCAACACATCCGGTCGACATGCGATGTTCCGACCGCGCTTGAGCGGTCGCCGGAGGCATTCTATGCGCCGGCCGTAGGGCTGGATCTCGCAGACCCCCCGGCCTGGTGGACTGGCCTGACGGCCGAGGCATGGGCGGAACTGCTTAGCGACGAGCCAGAGATTTCCGGTGACATCCAGCTAGAGTGCCTCAACCCATTGCTACCTGCCTCGCGCGGGGTGCCATTGCTAGTTGACGGGGACGTTGAGCTCTCTCTCCGGGTGGGGTCGGAAAGCAACAATCCAGTCCAGGTAGCGCTAGAGCGATCGCCCGGCAAAAGCAGCGGCGGCTTCCCCGCACTGGTCAACGCGCTGGGCGAGGCCGAATTCACCGACCGCACCCCGCCCCA
Source organism: Mesorhizobium sp. M4B.F.Ca.ET.058.02.1.1 (assembly GCF_003952505.1). Taxonomy (NCBI): domain Bacteria; kingdom Pseudomonadati; phylum Pseudomonadota; class Alphaproteobacteria; order Hyphomicrobiales; family Phyllobacteriaceae; genus Mesorhizobium; species Mesorhizobium sp. M4B.F.Ca.ET.058.02.1.1. The sequence goes on from NZ_CP034450.1 coordinate 4,172,996, forward strand.
GCATCGCGCGCCGATCCAGTACAAGGCGACCGCCGAGGGGCACAAGCCCGGGTCCCTCAAAGTCATATCGCTTGCGACTTGGCTTCCCGGCATATTCATCGCCTGCCGACCCGCCAGAAAGATAGTGGCCCCGAAGGCCCCGGCCAGACGCACCCGCGGGGCTAACTGGGAAACTAGCATCGCGCTTCCTGGTCCCGGTCGATATGAACTACTGGTATTCCTGTCGCCGGGTTCAGTCGTGGCCGCGCGCGCCACGGGGACCGCAAGCGGGGAGGGCGATGGCGGCGACGAGGGGCAGGAACTCGTCCTCCGAGAGATGCGGGCGGGCCTGCACCAGCTCGAGGTTGAAGCGGATGGCTCATATCAAGTCGACATTGCCTTTGAGCGGACTTTGCAGAACGGCACGTCTGCGGCCGAGGTGTGCCGCGTATTCCTTTCCTGCGAGGATGTCGTCGAGGAAGGCTGCAGGAGCGAGTTCGAGCGACTCATCAAGCTGAACCGGCGACAGGTCGATCCATCTGGATCCAAGCCGATCGTGCAGCTAAACAGGAGCGCTAGGACGAGTAGCTTGCAGGCATGGATGCTGCAGGACGAGGTTGCGTCGCTGTCCTACCTGCCGATCGTGCTTGCCGAGGACTATGGCGACCATTGGGTGCAGCCAAAGTGGGACGAGGAGACCGGACGAATCCTGTCGGCCGGACGGTTCCTCCAGGATCCAAGACCCCCGCGAGCCATTTCAATCCGCCTGCCACCTTCATCCAGTCCCGGCGCGCGATAGCAGCGCTGGTGCGGGGCCCGGACGACCAGTCCGGCCTGGTCGAGGCGGCGCCGCTAGGGGACTGGCTAACCCACCATGAGTCGTTCCCAGGTCTCGTGGAGCAATATCTCGACGCCTACGCCACGTGGCTCAAAGCTAGTCCCGAGGTAGCGGCGTGGTGCGACGTCACCGCCGTAGCCTCCTTAGAGCAAGGCGGCCGCACATTGTCTCGCGTGCCTGATGCCATCATGCTCTCGCCCCTACACCCGTTGCGGCTGGCCTGGCATGCCGTGGCGCAAGGAGTCCTGGACGCCTCGGCATCAAGCAGCCTGCCCTGCCCCGCTGCAGGGGTGCTCGACCCCGGAATGGTGCCGGATATCCTCCATATGCCGCTTCTCGCGCCGGAAGGGATCGAGCACGTGCCGTTCCTGGCGGTTGAATCGAACTCGGACTATTGGTCGATACTTTGGAATGGCGCGCGGCTGGGAACTTTGGCCGACAGGTCCACGCGCCCACCCTTCGGTCCAGCCCTGGGCCTCTCGGTCGGTGGAATTTCAACGGGATTCAGCGCGAGCCAGGTGGAGCGCGCGCTAGACGATGTCTCAAACGTCCTCTGTGCGAAGCCGATCATCAGCGTCGTCGTCGCCAGCGCTGGCGGCGCGACGGATTCCTGCAACGAGGGACTCGTCGCATGGTCAAGCGCCCGCTACTCGGAGGGAGGCAAGGCGGGAAGGCCGCAAGCGCCGGGACCTCGCCGCCTTGATGTGTTCGACACCAGGGCGGAGGCCGCCCGGCCCGATGAGGCAACGATCGCCAACCTTTCAGAGGACACTCGGAACCACGTCAGGTGGTTTGCCGCCGATCCACGCGGGGTTGGGCTTGATCTGGGCATTATCGCGCAGCTTGACTCGTCGGAGCCTGAGGCATCAGAGACACCGAACCTTTCGGCGTTGGGAGCCGGTGGCCTTATTCGCCACCGCGTCCGCCGGCAGCTCCCGAACTTTTTCCTTAGCGAGTCGCGTCAGGCGCGACTCGCCGCCACATCGGGTAACCCGCTGGCAGACAAGCTAGCCGGCTGCATCGGGGCGCTGGAGAACATGGGTGGGCAGCCGGCTGGCCTGCGCTTCGCCCCGAACGTCCATGCGATCGGCGAAATGCTCGAAGTGAAGAAGACCGACTTCGTGGCGATCTCGTCGTCGGCCGTCGATCCAGCTTGCTTCCTTGGTGGCTGGCTTCCGCAATCCTACCTTTGGGACTACGACCTACCCTCGTATTCCCACCGTGCTGGCGATACCAATGGCTACTATCTGCTGTCTCGGGTGAAGGCCACGGACCGCGACGGGCTCAGGAAGGTACTGTCCCGCCTGCCTGGCTGCCAAGGCCTAGATGATGCACTCGCAGAGGGCATCCTGCTTGAAGTTGCAAGGCGGGGTATCCCGACGATTCGGGGGCTGGCAGGCGACGACACTGGTGCAACTGGTGACCTCGGCCTGTTTGTCGCCGCCCGCCTTCTGCAGGACCGATTCCGCACGGGGTCGAGTGCTGATAGCCTGTTGCCAGTAATTGCGAGAGACGGCGACCGGCAGTCGATCTCGCTGGTGATTCCGGTTGATCCGTTCCGCGGCTATCTCGACGACCTGTCCCGTGCGTTGAACAAGGATCGCCCCGACGCGACTCTGGCCCGGCCAGATTTGCTCGTCGTAGGCATCACAATGGAGCCCGGGAAGACGCGCATCCACCTGACGCCGGTGGAAGTAAAATGCAGGCTAGGGTCGATTTTCCCCACGGCCGATGCCAAGGACGCCCTTGGCCAGGCAAGATCCCTGGCAGACCTGCTTCGTGCGCTTGCGCAACACAAGGATGCCCTGTCGGCCTGGCGACTCGCCTACGAGCACCTCCTCTTATCCGTAATAGGGTTCGGGATGAGGGTCTACAGCCAGCACCGGGACGTGGGAGGACAGTCCGCCGAATGGGCTGTGTTCCACGAGAGGATTGCGGATGCCGTCCTAGGGGGAAGCGGAGAAGTCACCATCGACAGCCGTGGCCGCCTCGTCATCGTCGATGACAGCCCTATCAGCGACGCCCATGATCGAGATGGCGATGGCTTTGAGGAAACCATGGTGATTGGCGCGCAGGACGCCGGGCGGATCGTCGCGGGCGATGCGCAGGGGTTCTACGACAGCGTCCGGGCGAAGGTCGCGGACTGGGCAATGGCAGCATCACGCCCAGGCGACGGTGCAAAAGATGACGGAGCCCACGGCACGAGAACCCCAGGCCCTGCTGGCGGTGCACCGGAGGCTGGCGGCCCGGTATCCCCCGGGCCTGCCGATGTCACGGTGGGCCCCGTCGCGGGCGCGGTGGCAGCAGGGCAGGAACTAGCCGATCCACTCGAAGGGGGGATTGGTGTGGAACTTGCGCTCGGGACGACAGTCGATGGGTTCCAGCGCCAGGACGTCTCACTGCTGTTGTCGGACACCAGGCTCAATCAGCTCAACATGGGGGTGGTTGGCGACCTTGGAACGGGCAAGACCCAGCTCCTAAAGTCACTCGTCTACCAGATTGCCTCCTCGACCGCCGGCAACCGGGGGATAGCACCCCGGGTGCTTATATTCGACTACAAGCGCGACTACAGCAGCGAGGATTTTACCAGGGCCACGGCCGCCAGGATCGTAAAACCTCATCGCCTCCCCCTCAACCTCTTCGACACGGCTGGCATGGAAGGCTCCATGGTGCCTTGGCTGGACCGGTTCCGGTTCTTCGCCGACGTCCTGGACAAGATCTATTCGGGGATCGGACCGGTGCAGCGGGACAAGTTGAAGCGCGCTGTAAAGGCCGCCTACGACAATTGCCACGGAAGCGCACCAACCATCTATGATGTCCACTCCGCCTATGCTGCCCTCCTGGACGGCAAGTCGGATTCGCCGATGTCGATCATCGACGACTTGGTCGACATGGAGATTTTCGAACCCGACCCTGGCAAGGCCAAGCCATTCGACGAGTTCCTCGACGGCGTCGTGGTTGTTTCGCTCGACGCCCTCGGCCAGGACGACCGCAGCAAGAACATGTTGGTCGCAGTGATGCTGAACATGTTCTACGAGAACATGCTGCGCATCCCGAAACGGCCATTCCTAGGGCAGCACCCCCAACTGCGCGCCATCGATTCCTACCTGCTAGTCGACGAGGCGGACAACATCATGCGCTATGAGTTCGATGTCCTGAGAAAGCTGTTGCTGCAGGGTCGGGAATTCGGCTGCGGCGTGATCCTCGCCTCGCAATACTTGCGGCACTTCAAGGTCAACGCAACCGACTACAGAGAGCCGCTGCTGACTTGGTTCGTTCACAAGGTGCCAAGCGTGGCCGCTGCGGAGCTTGGGGCCCTCGGCTTGGCCAAGCCCGCAGGAGAGATTGCAGAGCGCGTCAAGGGCCTGCCCAATCATCATTGTCTCTACAAATCGTTCGACGTGCCCGGGCAAGTCATCAAGGGACTTCCGTTCTATGAGCTGATGGCGAGCAAGAGGTAGAACGTTGCCAGACTTCCTTTCCCCTGCCGAACGATCGGCCAGGATGGCACGGATCAGGTCGAGCAACACGTCGCCCGAGATAGCGCTGCGAAAGGCCCTCCACCGACGAGGACTTCGCTATGTCCTGCACAAGGCCGGCCTACCCGGCAAGCCCGATCTCGTACTCCCGAGGCACCGCGCCGTCGTCTTCGTCCATGGATGCTTCTGGCACCGACACAAAGGATGCAAGATTGCCTCCACGCCGAAAAGCAATACTCAGTTCTGGCAGGACAAGTTCGATAGGAATGTTACTCGGGACGACCGCGTCCAGCGGGAATTGCGAGCCCTAGGCTGGCGCGTCTTCGTGGCCTGGGAGTGTGAACTGCAGTCAAAGGCCAGCACCAGTTTGAAGGCTGAGATTCTTGCAGAGGCAATCCGAGACCTGGCCCAGCCCAGCTAGCTCAAGTCATGCAGGGAACTTCCGGCCAGACCGGCGCACCTTGACGAGAGTCGTCAGGGATGCTCGACCATTGGCAATGGGAGGGCCGAGCATGACCGAAATTGAGGAATGGACGCCGGAGGCGGCAGCTGCAATCGGGCTCTGCGAGGCCTGGGCAGAAGAGGTGACGGCCGCCATTCCATGCACCATCTACCTCTTCGGGAGCGCCATCTACAATGGAGGCGACCAGTTTGACATCCAAAGTAGTGACCTGGACCTAGTCGTCGTCTTTGACGAGGACCTGGACGCAACCGAGCGCGCCGAGCGGTTGCATCTATTCTCCCTGTACAAGGCAAAGCTGGAATTGCGAATGGTGCCATCTCTTCGCCGGACCAACTGCAAGGATCCGGGCGTCAGCATCGTTCCGATCACCGCACTCGAGTTGACCGGAAACATCCACAAGAGCGGGGCGCCGCGATTCTTCGACAAGAACATTTTCCTTGACCTCGCGACAGGTAAGCAATCGCTGGGCTTGCCAGGGGCTGGCCTTGGCATGCTGCCTTATAACAGCAGGCAAGCGCTGGAGTACGTGCAGAAAGTTCGAAATCAATTCCTGGCGGTAAGCGCCAACCTAACCGGTGGTATCTCCCCCTTTGACGAGGTCGATCCGCTCCCCAAGCCGCTCGCTCGCGCCGCCGCCCAGCTCGACCCGAATGCTGCGGATGGCGAGTGGTATGACACCCGCCTCGGGCTGGAATATTTGTTCGCGGAGCTTACCCGGCGCCGGTCCGAGTCTGACGCCTTGGCGGCGCTATATCGGAAGGTTTCAATTCGGCGTGGCGGCAGGGGCCGACGATCTCCACTAACCGCCGCGGACCAGTTGCTGCTTGCGGAACTGCTCTACGATCTCGCGGCAAAGATCCCACTCGAGGCTGTCGCCACCTGGGAGATACGCTTCGGAGGCACGCCGCCGACAGATGCGGAACGCTCGCGTCTTGTCGACGAACTGCGCCGACTAGTTCCGGATGCACAAGTCCTGGGCATCTTCGTCGGAAGCATCGTGATCCGAGTGAGGAGCTCCAAGCGCAGCTACGCAACGATCCGGCAACTTCAGCAACTTCGCGTGCTCCCACGCTTCTTCGGCGTCAAGACGGTGGATGTCTCGCAGCCTAGCGACCCGGGCGAGCCTGGGGCCTTCACGGGCATTTCCATCGTCGAACGCATCGCCGGCAGGATCAAGGACTGGCGACCGCAGTCCAGAGACAGCCTGCTGGCCACGGAGGCCGGCCTCGCCGATTGGATCGGTCAGTGGCTTGCCGAAGAGAAGGCGTTTGCGCACACCACCGTCTCTCGAGAGGCGCTGGTAAGCGATGGACCTGGCGCGGCACGTGCGGATTTCCTCCTACGACTCGGAAATGGCATGCCGGAGCAATTGCTGGCGATCGAGCTCGTTCGCCTCCGCAATCGCTCTAGCTTCTTCAGCCAACTCGAGCACGTGCTTCAGTTCAAGCTGCCAACGATACTGGTGGTCGTGGGGACATATGAGCAAATTGACGGCCTCCGCGAAGACATTAGACGTCTTGAGCAGCTGAGCGCCAGGGTCCGCGTCGTTGCCGTGCCGCTTGACAACGGTTGAAGCCGGCCCGACGTATGGCTCCTTGGTCGCTATCCTAAGCCAGCTTGCCGCGGCAGAAAGGTCCCTCTGCGCTTTTGCGGCCAACGTCGTGCTGGGCCTCGTCCTGCTTAGTCTGCGATATAAGTGAACTGCGACGCGCCAGCCAATGCGACTCCCAAATCCCTGTCGCTCGCTACCGCCTCCCGGCCATTCTGCCTATTTTGGCTCGCGGCTGCGATAGAATGAGTATTTATGTGCGAATTCATTGCGGCGGTCATTGTAGTCACCGCACAAAGTGTAAAGCACGTTTTCGACCTGGATATTGCTCCAGTTCCATTCGCTGTCCTCCCACTTGGCGTCATAGAACCCGTCGAAGCGATAAGCCCCTGGTCATGGTGAAAGACAATCAAGCCGGCAGCACGCAAGGCCGATGCCGGGTCGACTAGCAACCCCGCCCGTGCCAGCAACCCGTCATCTGTCCCGGCACCCTCGAACGATGGTGACCGATAGATCTGTGTGCCAACCGCGCCAAATGCCAAGTGCCAAAGCGCGCCGCTTACGCAAGCTCCGCCCAGGCGGTCACAATAGTAAACAGGTGCCAATGTCCCCGAGCCTTGTCCCGGTAAAGGCAATCGCAAAACATTGGCCAGAGCAAAAGTCGGACCGCGCTGGAACTGCGCTTTCTTGAAATTGCCCGCGGCCTTCTGGATCAGGGTTTCGATGCATTGCCGCACCGACCGGGGATCATACCTCGTATCGTCTTGATATCGACGATATGGCGCAATTACGCCTTCGGCCATGGCGACTCGGCGGCCCTCCCTGACTTGCCTTTCGAGCTCGATTTGCACGGCCATGCCGTCTTCAAGCATTTCAGGAAGTCGCTGTGGTGCATCCGCAATGTCCAGCGACTTGACTTCGATGAAGAACTCAAGGCGCTGCTCCTCACCATTGTGGTCGTAGCGAAGGTCGCACGCGAAGTCTGGCCCGGCTTCCTCGGTTTCGGCTATCTTACTGATAGTGAGAGCAGGTCCGCACCTCTCCCGCAGGAGCCGGCAAACAAGGGCCTCGGAATAGACGTCGAAGACTTGCCGGTAGGCTTCGTGCCGTGGGCGTCCCGACTTGCGCGTCAAGCCATCCAGCATTTCTTTGGCAAACGTGCGCATGGACCCGTCGGACTGACCCTCATCCTCGATGAGCCTGACCTGCCCGATGTCAATGCATTCCAGCGTATAGTCGCGCGAAATACCACTATGGAGGTGATGCTCGTCGATAAGCTGCGCACAAACCGGGTAGGCCTGCCGCCTGGCCTTGTCGTAGAGGTTTGAGAACGCGTCCTTGAAGCTAGCCCCGGCTGCTTCGGGCGATGCCAGTAGGCCATGCATTTCGGATGTCAGAGACAGCAAGCTCGCGTCCTCTTCACGGATAGCCCTCTGCCGTATCGTATTCAGCCAACCCGACTCCACATGCCCCAGCGCGTAGTCTCTTTGCCCGTGAAACGCCTTCGCGTGGGATTCGAATGCGATGCCCAGGTCAGTAAGTGTATCACTCCAGACCGGCGTGTTTGCGATCATGTGGGCATTCCTTTGCCATCGTGTTGATTGACGCTGCGGTCGGCCCTTGGCTGGGAGCTGGCCGTCCACCCATCCTACCTAGAGGAATGACGTAGGCTCCAGGACATGGCCGTCGCAAGCACGTAGACATACTTCGCGCAAAAAGAAGAGGAGAGACGGTTCGTGGTCGCCTCGCTCGCGAATGCCGTTAGCGCTGAGCGGGACCGGGCGCTCTGACGGCTCTTCCGCCCGATGGGGCGCGGCTAGGCTTGCCGGCTTGCCTCCTGCCGCGCGTTTACGAGTTCCGGTAGGAAGGCCGAGGGCTGGCCTAAACCATGGACAGCCAGCAAAGGCATTGCGACCTCCGTGCTATCGACACGCTAAACAACCAGCATGAAACCAACCATGACGGGGAACATTCCTCGCGGTGCCAGGCGCCCCGCCGACCAGATTGCAGCTTAGGGGCGCGCTGCTAATGAAGCGGCGGTGATGGCCGATCTGGGCGCGACCCTGTTGCTCGCCGGCTGGTTCCACAAGGCTCACATCAAGCCGCAGAGCTGTTACCGAACGCGTCTCTTGTTGACACATCGCCGCAATCTGAAGGCCGATTTCCTCGACCTGGAGGACCCCTGCGCCATTCGCTCAAGGCGTTCGGCATCCACCTGGGGCAAGGTCGGCCGAGGGGCTTTCGAGCAGGCGGTGCGCGCCGCGGCGGCGGACGATCCGCTGTCGGCCGAGCTGATGGACGCCATGCTGTCGGCACGCCTCCGCGCTGTGGCGGAGTATCGCCGGCTGCATGGCCTCGTCGTCAAAATGGTGGCGCGCAGCGAGCTGTGCCGGCGCTTCATTGCGATCCCCGGCGTCGGCCCCGTCACAGCACTTTCGTTCATGACAGCGATCAATGATACGTCGCGCTTCCGTCGCTTACGCGACGTCGCGGCCTACTTCGGGCTGACCGCGCAGCCCTGCCAGCCGGGCTCGACGATCGACGTTCAGGGTCGCATATGGAAGGCCCGCGATGCTGACGTGCGACGCTTGCTTTACGAGGCGGCTTCGGGGCAGATGACGCGCTTCAAGGGCAGGGACAAGGTCAAGATCGGGGGCAAGGCGATCGCCAAACGCTCCGGCCACCGCAAGGCCTGTGTCGCCGTGGCGCGCAGGCTGGCGGTGATCATGCACGCCATGTGGAGCGACGGAACGTTCTATGTCGGCGATTCCGCGGTGAGCCAAAGCGATGCTGCCCGGCGCGCTCATATCAAGGATCGCAGGCTGCTGGTAGCGCATCGATGAACGGCGCGACGGAAGTTGAAGTGCATGGCGCCGGACGGCCGACGGGCGCCACCTGACGCAACGGATCCGCGCCGGCGGATGAGAACCGATGCAGACCAGGAATGACAGAACGCACGTTATCTTGCCTGCGGGCGCGCCGATCGCGAGACGGCCGGACCGCGCCGGATTGCCTGTGACGATGCTCCGTCAACCCGATGGAAAAGTGCGCCACGACGGCTCGATCGCTGCAAATAAGCAGCGCTGCTACCCCGTCGCAGAGCTCGGAAGACTGCACGGCGCATCGGAACTCGAAGCCAGGACGCGAGATCGTCGTTTAGAGAATAGATTCGTGTATTATCGCAACCTGGAAGAGGAACGACGATGTCTAAAAGATCACCCGAAGCACGGCCGATTAAGATGGCAGGATAAAAGGCTGCACGTTGTGCAGCGATCGGTTGGTTGTTTTCTATGCGTTTTTTGGCGCGATCCGCACGTTGCATCGCTTATACGCACCGTGCGGCTCCAGGCTATGCATTTGTGTCTCCAAGGTATTTCGAACGTTGCGGAGCCGCACCATGGGCGACGAACTGCAGTTTCATGTTCGAACGGGCCGCATTTGTCAGACGCGAACCTATCAGGCGCGGCCCTTCGTCGGCCAGTTCTTGATACCGCCAAGTGGAGTCCCGTGCTTGGGGCGATGATCCTCCTCAGGCCTTCGGGCCAGGATTACCCAATGGCTGGCGGGGACATCAGCGGTTGAGGCCGAGAAGGAGGGGAATTTTAGGCTGAAAAGAGACTCGTTCCGCTATTGGAAGCGGTCAACTATCAAGCGGACCTTCCGATACGGGGAGGCACATCCGCGACACTCGTGTCTGAGGTCGCTACGCTAGAGCGTTTCAAGATTTGACGGAATCGGAGGGATTCCCGATTTGTCGGATTTGTGATTCAAGATGCTGGCTGGAATGGAGGCCAGCATCTGATGACGCGACCTCTTTCGGACGATCTTCGCGAACGGGTTGTGGCGGCGGTTTTGAGTGGTGAGAGCCGCCGGTCGGCCGCCAAGCGGTTCGGCATTTCGGTTTCGGCGGCGGTGAAGTTGTTGCAGCGTCATCGGGCGACCGGCTCGGTTGCGCCCGGCAAGATGGGCGGACATCGCAAGAGGGTACTGGAGCCGCACCGTGCTTTCATCGAGGCACGTATACGTGAGACGCCGCATCTGACGCTGCATGGTCTGAAGGATGAGTTGGCCGCTCGCGGGGTCAAGGTCTCGCACAACGCAGTGTGGCAGTTCCTGCGCCGCGAAGGGCTGAGCTTCAAAAAAAACGCTGTTCGCCCTTGAGCAGGCACGCGCCGATATTGCCCGCAGGCGCCAGCGATGGCGATCCTGGCAGGCCGGCCTCGATCCCCAATGCCTGGTCTTCATCGACGAGACCTGGATCAAAACCAACATGGCTCCGCTGCGCGGCTGGGGGCCGAAGGGCAAGCGGCTGCGCGGCCTGGCTCCGTACGGCCACTGGCGCACGCTGACTTTCCTCGGCGCGCTGCGCTGTGATCGGCTCGCGGCACCTTGCGTCTTCGACGGACCGATCAACGGCCAATGCTTCCGCGCTTATGTCGAACAGCAGCTCATCACCGTGTTGAAGCCCGGCGATATCGTCGTCATGGACAACCTGGGAAGCCATAAGTCCGTGGCCATCAGGCAGATGATCAAGGCCGCTGGCGCCAGGCTCTGGTACCTGCCGCCCTACTCACCAGACCTCAATCCCATCGAGCAGGCCTTCGCCAAGATCAAGCACTGGATGCGCCAGGCGCAGAAACGCACCGTCGAGGACACCTGGCGACACATCGGCCACCTCGTCGAAACCATCGAGGCAGCCGAATGCAAGAACTACTTCGAAAACGCCGGATACGCTTCCGTCAAAACGTGAAAGACTCTAGCGCAAGATCAGGCGGAACCATCTTTGACTCGATACGGCTCATGGCGTTCGAGGAAGTAGGCATACGCGCGGTCGATGACTAGCGGGTCAAAAGAGGTCAACCCCAGTGGTACAGGGTTCCCCGTAGACGACCCGAGCGGGGCATGGACGACCGCCGCCGCCATTACGCCTGGCACCAAAAATAGTTCGAGAGATCGTGGGAAATCTGCGACCCGAATCGGCTGGATCTCATCAAAGGTCTTGGCCGTGTATTGAGCCGGCTTGTCCCAGGCATACAAGCAGATCGACTTCATCTCTGGCTTGTCGGGACCGGGAAAAGAGCGCGCAGTTTTTTCCTGAATCAAGGTCAAAAGATCGCGTTGCTGGGTTGTCGCGCCCCATCGGCGAGTCTGCGGTGCGACCGCGTATATATTCGTTGGTGCCTCTGTCATGTTTCGCAGGCCGTAATCGAAAACAGCCTGTATGCGCTCGATATTTCCAGGAAGAAGCAGCGACCCTACGATCGGGATCGTTTTTCGATCGACTCTAGGTTCGCCGGCACGGCTTACGGCTTCTCTCCAGTAACGGCCCTCCGATAGTCCGTTGCGCGTCGTAAACTCTTTGAGAAACTCCGGAGCAAGGTCAATCAGCGTCTGGTAACCGTTAGCTGCATCAAGCTGATTGACCGATGTCTGCTGATCTTTCACGAACAGTGCCACCGCGCGTTCGATCTCGGGCCTGTCGGCGATCTCGTGATCCATCCTCCACGAAGAGAGGTCGATTTCAGCTGCGGTCGGATTGGATGCCTGTGCGAATGTAACGACGCGAATAGGCATTTGATAGCGCTCACCCGGCGTGACAACGGGGTCAATTGAGTAAATGTCACGGCGCTCCGTCTTGCCTCGATCCGCCTGGTCGGCCAGCTCCCTGAAGAATTGCTTGAATCTTGCCGGAACTCGTTCAGCTACCCTGCCGGTTCCAGCCGGGTCTTCTGAAGGCAGTTCGGGCAGGACTCTTTCCAGCTCATCCAGAAACCGCTTTACCTGAGGCGCGATCGCCATCAGATCGAAACCGAAAGAGCGACGACGCGATTCCACGGTATAGATGGACGGCTGCTTGTCGTCGTCTTTGAATAAGCCTTCGCCCGAAATCGTAAGCCAGAGGCGCCCGGCCCTGCGTTCAAGATAGCCCGGGCCGATAGCCTCTTCCAACACGTATGCAATTTCGGACGGGCTGTAGCCAAAGAAGGTCGCCGCGTCGTCATCGGCAATGCCGGGAGCCGCCTTGACGAGGCGCAGCAAAAATTCGAGCGTCGGGCTGACCTGTCCGAGTGAAGCGACTTTGTAATTCACTTCATAGAAGCGGCAGGGCAACAGCACGTCGAATATGTCGAGGTCCACGCGCCGGTCTTCATCCGGCGGCACAAGCTCCTGTCCTTTCAGTCGGAGCAACGGGCGGCTAAGCATTGCCATGAGCGCCTCGCTCCTTCGCACGGGATAGGGCGACCTCATCGCGCTCTGTCTGCGCTCCTAGCAAATCTTCTACAGCGATGAGTGAGGCGACGCCTTCATTGATTCTGCGCGTAAACCCCGCCGATAGTTGGCCCATAGGTTTGTTGCCCTTCCATCGATGGCGCGACCCGACTATGACTAGCCGATCCATTGCTCGACTCGCAGCAACATTGATGCGGTTGGGTGTAATTAGGAAGCCTTCCTTGATCGACTTCACGCCGGCTTCGATATCGCCGAGTTCGTTGTTCCGCACGAGCGATAGGATGACGATGGGGTTTTCCTTACCCTGATAACTGTCAACAGTTCCCACCTTCACGTGTTTTTCCAACAGGGCAGCGAGCGAGGATTGTCTCAATTTTCGCTCGATCAGATTGCGCTGCGCGGCATACATACAGATGACGCCGATACCGACAGGATGATCCTGCTGCGTAAGCAGCCACTCGCGAAATTTGTCATCCGCATACCAGCGGTCGATCAGCCGTATGATTGCATCGGCCTCTGAAGGATTAGTCTTGCTTTTGGCTTCTTTCCGTTCGTAACCCATTGACCCTAGGCTATCCGTCTCCACCCAGGTCAATGGTGATTTCAGTTCGTCCGGCAGAACTTCGGGATCGACGATAGCCTCCTTACGCCCGGCGAGCAAAGTGAGATCGGGGTAAAAAACCTCGGAGACGAGTTGCCCTATGGGGGAGAGCATGCGGTACTGCGTTTTTAGCCGTGACCCTGCGGCGCGGCCGTATCCTGTCGCAAAGACCCGCTCGAAGTCGCTTCGCTTGATTTCTTTCTTCGCTATCGAGGTCCGCTCCGCGACGAGGTTGACCACTTCGGGTTTGTGTTGTGGCTGGAGCTGGGCCTGGTCGCCGACCAAGACTGCCCAGCGGGCCGCCTGGAGAGGTACAAGAAGCTCGCCTGAAGTGCACCGCGCCGCCTCGTCTACAATCACAAGATCAAAAGCAGTGGCCGTTAAGCCAAGTGATGACCTCCCGAGGCCTACGCAAGTGCCGACCACGATCTGGCGCGTGCCTGCGAGGAATGTATCAAAGCTGCGCTCAGGCCTGGAAACACTACCTATAAAATCCCGCCCCAGTCCGGCAATGGACCTCAGGCGATCAATCTTGTCCGCGCCGACTGAGCTCCGCCGCGCTGCACGCCGCGCTATAGCGCCGACTATCTCTTCGAGGGTGTTACGCCAGTCTTCCTCCAGGCCGGTCTCAGGGAGCAAAACGTCGACATCAAGCAGAGACAGATGCTGAGCGAGGGTTTCAATCAAGCCGTTGATCCGCTGAGTCTGCGCTTCAAATTCGCGGCTTAACTCGGCGATTCTTTCAATCACGGGCCTTAGTGTCGTTTCCAGGATTACGACATCCGAAATCACTTCCGGAGGTATACCTAACGCTTTGCCGACCGCAGCCATGCGCTCTGCAAATGTCGCACTGAAGCGATCCTTGTAGGACTGCTCGACGCGGGATGTGTGATACGGTCGCAACGGTGGGGACACTTGCCCGTCATCCATGCCGACGCGCAGCAAACTCGGCAGTTCGCCTGTTTTGCGGAAAAGCGCCAGCACCGCTTCAGCCGCATTGTTGACTGCCTCGTGGGACTGACTCGACAACAAGACGTTTCGGACCAGTCCCTTCGTAATTGCATAGTGGGCAAGCGCCGCGATGAACTTGGTCTTGCCGGTGCCGGGCGGTCCTTGGAGCAGACCCACAGGCCGCGTATCTATGATCTTGCGAAAAGCCTCCTCTTGGTCGTCATTGAGGCCGTAAAGTTTCAGGGACTCCTCAGTAGCCTGCTGATTGGCCGAGTCAGGCGTCGCGTCTGAGCGAGAATCAAAGACGGATAGGAGGCCGCTCGCGCGCCCATTGCCGGCCAGAATGCGGCCAACGGCGTCTGTACGGCGTTTGAGACTAGTGCCTTCGAAATGGCTGAGAAAGCGCAGCCGCTGTCCGGCTTCGACGAGCCTCGGACCGAAGGAGCCTCCGCGTTGTGCATCGATCACCGCTAGATCCGGGCGAGAACGGTTCAGATCGAGGTCTCCGATGCGCCGCCAATTTCCCTTCTTGTCCTGCTTTTGAACCCCTACAGTGTCGTTGCGGGAGAAGTCGAACTCACCGCTTTCAAGCTCCATCATGACCCTGTGACGACCGATACCGCGATCGTATGCACTGTCGAGCTGCGCCACCCCCTCTGTAGTCAGTTCGTTTTCTACCTCCATGAGAACGCGCCACAGTTCCGGCACGTCGATATCGGTAATGAGGGTGTTGCTAGCGGCGATCTCTTCGGCGAGTGCGTCCTCGGCCTCGTCCTCTTGTAGGACGAGATCGCTGGTTTCTCGTGGTTCAGAGATGAGGGGCGACGCGGAGCCCGCGATTTCTCTGTCGATCCGTGCCTGCACAGGAGGATCGGCTAAGATCTGCTCGAGAGCCGACAGCTCGGTTACGTCGGACCGCGTCACGGCCAATGAAGCATCTAATTTATGAAACTCCTGTTTTGCCACAAGAGCCAGGAGCCATTGGTCGAGCCTGCGTCTCGTTGCGCTGGCAGCCTTGCCATTAGCATCAAGGCGAACTTCAATTTCTTCAAACGCGCCACGAATGTGAAGAGAAAGATGGCCGAGATGCGGATGCCGACGCACACGAAGAAAGAGGAATCCCTCGTCTGAGTCGATCGGGCCCACCTGCTGACCAGCAAGGGAAATTGCAATGGTTCGGCTTTCGGCTACCGCTTGCTGCTGAGTGCTAGCGTGAAGTTGCCCCAACGCCTTTGCTAGAGTCTCCTGCAGCGGCAAGAGCGTCGAGAGCGCAGGCGGTTTTTCGCGGCAATCTTTGATCGCTAGCGCAACGTCAGCGCCGATTGCGGGAGCAAGATCAGAAGCGGCAAGGATTTCTTCGCTGATTTTGGTGAGGGCGTACCGGTCGCGCTCCATGCGATTTCCGGTTTCAGGAGAATAAGCAGAGCTGATGACTTCGCCATCGACGCGCGGCGAATAGTCGAGCGCGTCGATCAGAGTCGGCTGGCCGTTTGGATCGACCACAATGTTGGCCGGCTTCAAGTCACCGTGTCCGATCCCTTGTTCGTGAAGCGCGTCAACGATCGAAATGAGCTTGGCGCAAAACGACAGGGCAGTATCCGCGCTTGCAAATTCGTTGGTCGGATCATTGAGAAGGACGTCAAGCGAACTTCCTTCTACCCAGGTCTGCACGAGGACTAGGCTGTCTCCGAGCCAGTACACCCCGCGAATCGGAGCGATACCGGACGGCTTGTCCACCTTCATATCCATCGCTCTTCGAAGAAAGGCGAGGATGCTTCCTCCTTCCTTCTGGACATCGCCCCAGGCCGATTGCTTCCACTGTTTAACCAAAACCGGCACCCCGTTATCGTCGCTGCGCCACGCATCCATGCGGTCGCTTTCAACGATCATGTCGCCATAAACGGGGAACGCTCCAAACAGCTGCCTTTGCGAACGAATCACCGTTCTGAATGATTCGAGTCCGGCGATCACTTCGTCCGGAGTCGGACGAGAAGCGGTTGCTTTGTTGAATGCATCCAGAGCAATCGTTGCGTCTGCGAAGCGTTGCTCCGGGCTGATCTCGAGCGCCTGCGCGAACCAGTCATGGAGCAACACGTAGTTGTTAGCGACATCGACCGCGGGCTTCCATTCTGCGGGCTCACCCAACGGTAGCTGGCCAAACAATAGCTTGTGAACCGAGACACCGAGCAAGAAAACGTCTCGCCGTTTCGGTCCGCTGTCTACACCTAGTATGTCCTCGGGAACGGTAACGCCGGAAAGAAACTGATATCGGGACGGGCCGAGGGATTTTCCTTCCGGGATTCGCGCAGCCAGTAAGTGAGACAGCCTGACAGATGTCGGCATTTCAAGCCAAATGCTGTGCCCGCCTATATCCAGATGTGATGCATTCTGACGATGAATCGCGGCTACGGAAGAAATGATCTGCCGTGCCAATTCGATCTTCTGATTTGGTAAGGCTGAGGAAGCCTCGCTAATCGAAAACTCATTCAGGCGCCGCATGCGGCGGCGGCGGTCGTAAATCTCCCAGTAGTTGACGCTGTGATCCGGATCATCCAATCGCGGCGTGAGCAGGGTTCTTTCAAGGTCCTGATCGCGGTCGCGAAGCCAGTGATAAACCTGCTGCTCGCGCCCCGCTATCTCCAGGCGACCCTCTTCGGTCTGAAAACGGCCCTCGGTGCACTTAGTGAAATCCCACAATCTCAGGATTCCGAGATTATTTTTGTTGCCTTCTTCGGTGGCCTCATATTCCCGATAGACGTCGCTGGGGTGTGCATAGCTGGCGATGTCTTCAGCAAGGTATCGCTGAAAGCGGCGCCTTCCGGGCTTAAAAGGTGAGTTGGGACCAACATTGAAGAACCGGCTAAGCCGGTCCTTCCAAAAGCTGTCCGTAAGGGGCCTGTATAAGAATGCGGCGTGAGGTTCGCCAAACGTCTCATTCAGCTTACGTGCATTTAGCGCAAGTTTTATGAAGTCATCGACCGCGAGTACCTTTTCCTTTTCAAGGCCGTCGAGATGCGCGTTGGTCGCCAAGCCGGTAAGCACGACAAGGCCGACGATTTGTGGGATGGGTTCACGTCGGGTTTCCGGCCGACCCTTCAGGAGACCCCCTAGGGGTGTAAGTACCTCTCGCACAATGTCGCCGATTTTCTGCACGGGAGATGGACCGCTGTCCCTCCCATTGCTGTACCAGCGGCCGTCCCTGTTTTCGATCGTGCCGTTCCAGTCTTTGATATCGACAAAGAAAATACGGTGATCAGAAACGATGATGACATCGATCTCACGCGATTTGCCAAGCCCTAGGGTCAGGTCCAGATTCGTGAATGCGTACCAGTTCTGTGGCAGCTCTTTTTTGAGCCGCTCAATACCCTTAACTTCGCGCGTGTGTACGCCGCGACCGCAGTTAGTAACCTGCATGTCCCACCCCCGTGTAGCGGCACAATCTAGACGGGCGTTTCCTTGTATGGAAGAAAATTTCGAGGCCATTCGTAGAGGCGGTTTTCGAGCCTACTGCGCTTCCGGCATTTGAACAGCCGCTGTGTGCCGTCAAGAAGTGTGGCGCGCTCCTTAGGCCGCGAGTCCGTCCCGTTAGCAACCATTGAGCGGCACGCTTACTATTTAGAGGCTAGACCAACCTCTACCAACCGACGGAACGCCTCTGATCTAGTAGGAAGATCGGGCTGGCTGCGCCGCCATTCGTCAACGCGAGCAAGCAAGTCGCTCGAGAGGCGCAATTCGAAGCGCTCGGTTTTGGTGTCAGCAGGATCAGGCGTATTTGACAATCAGAGTGTCCGTAATGTACGGTATGTACGTAACTTGTGGTTCGCTCTTCGCAGCCGAACGACGTGCTCGAACACGTCGTTCGGCCTGACCACACCCAAGCTGTCTGGAGCTCGGATCATGGCTGATTCCGACAATACCACGACTTTGTCTTTCGTCACCGGCACGAGCGTACCGGCACCAGCGGCAAATGCAATGGTGGGATCGCAGCCAACCGAGTTTGCTGGCAAGGCCCTGGAAGCGGGCCAACCCGTCGATTCTGCGGTCTGTGTATGGCGTGATTGGCAGGATGCCCTGAACTTGACCGAACGGTGCTGTCGCGAGCAACAACGCCTAGAGCGGAAGCTTGCCGAAACTGTCGGCTTTCCGTGCGCGACTATCCTGCAGGCGAATGGTGAGAGCGTGACGTTGCATTCACTGAAGGAAATTCGCGAATTGCTGCGCGCCGATTCGATCGAGGCAGCGGTGCGTGCGAAGGCTGAAGCCGAGTTCGCGGCCCATCAGGCTCACTGGGATGCCGCCGACAGAGCAATCGGGTATTCCGCAGCGTTGCGCGCCGAACGCGAAGCGGCCGATCGAGCGGAGGAGCTGCTGGAGGTATTGTGCGAAACGCATGCCACTACCCTTGCCGGTGTAGCAGCCAAGCTCGATGCCGTGCTCAAGCAAGGTCAGCCATCGGAAAACGATACCGAGTTTCCCTGGCCGCAGATCCGATCGGTCGTCGAGGATATTGCCAGGATTAGCCTGCAGAGAGTGGCTAGTTGAAGAGATTCTTGGCGTTTCGTGCCGTTTTGCAACTCCCCAATCAGTCGGAAATTTGCTGAGTTCCTGGCGAGGGTACCGCGACAGACTCAGATACCGGGGAGTGATAGATGCACCAGCGAGCAGCCTTCTGGGATCGAAACGGCCTCCTGCCGTTATGGCGTGGGCAAAGCCCAAACCTCAGCCGAGCCCTCATCCCGCTGATCAGCATGTTGGCAGGCAGATCGCGATCGTTCGCGTCCAGTCGGACGTGTCGCAAGCCCAGCTTGCCCGATCCATAGGCATTAGCTTCCAGCAGCTCCAGAAATACGAGAACGCGAGGAATCGGGTCAGCGCCTCCATGCTCTACGAGATCGGCAGGTGGCTCGGTGTTCCTGCCAGCCGCTTCTTCGAGGGCTTGCCCGGAAACAATGACACCGACGGTCAGCTTCCGCCTCTGCCAGTCGACGAGCGCATAGAATTCATTGCAAGTGCAGAAGGCCGGCGTCTGATTGAGGGGCTGATGCAGCTTCCTCCGAGAGTGCGTGGTCGCGTGGCGGCCGTAATCGCAACATTAGGCGAGGAGTTGGCGTTCCTCGACGCGAATAGGGACACCGAGGCGATCGACGAACCCGCTTCGGCCGACCGCAAACCGGTTGACACTGCGGCTGCGGATTAAATCCGGGAGCATCGTGAGCGGAAAGTCAAACCCGGGTGGCTCCCATGCCCCAGCTTCGGACCGGCCATCTGCCGTGTGCATCCTTGTCTTCGACCGTGAAATGAAAATCCTTGAACCGTTTCGCCTCGAAGAGTGGCAGCATGTCCGAAAATTGCGCCCTGGTGACGTCAAGTGAAAGGCTCAGCGACGGCAGTTCATCGGTTTGAAAAAGAGCGCCAGCGTTGGGATGTTCCGTCTTCATGGGAGTGGGGGCCATGATCATAACGATCCCAGGCCATCTGAATGCTGCATTCGGCATAATGAGCGACGCAGGCAGTATGACATAGGTGAACTCGACTGATTGACGGGGCGGGCCTGGCTGAACGACCTGGCCAAAATTGACGTTGGCTGAGCCGACGATTTCACCGCTCCATTCGCCAGCGACGACCGGCGGCAACCGAAGAGGGTTAGCCTTTTTTCGGACTGTCATTCCGTACGTTTTGCGTCAGGAAGCCGGCAACATCAACGTCCGCTGCCTCAAGCCTACACCTGGCAGCTGGACGACCGCCAACCTGGTCCGTGCGAATCTTAGTGTGGCATGTTGATCAAGAGGAAACAGGAGGGCAGCATTCGCCAAGCTGCGATATGGTTCGAAGGAATGTCCGTTCTTCCAAAACCGGCTGAATTCCGAAAATCAAGCCGGCGCCTGCGGCCCAAGAAGTCAAGAAGCTAAGCAATTTCAATTGGATGGAATGGCGCGACCGAAGAGGCTCGAACTCCTGCCCCAGATTCGTAGTCCCTCAACCTGTACGAGCGAATGGCCGCCGTACTATAGAAAGAGGATCCTCTCGCGCATCGCTAACAACAGCGCCATGATTGCCAATCGAATCATGAGGGCGATAAATGCGCAACTCTGTTGAACCTGCAGAGAATGTCCGACGTCAGCATCAGGCACTGGCGATTCTTCGCGCACTACAGCGCGATCCTCACGATCAGAGGGCAAACGAGCGCGTCCTCGCCGATTTTTTGCAGGCACTCGCTCTGGGTGGCAGCCACGAGCACGTTCGAGCTGTCCTGCTGCGCCTCAGCGAGATCGGCCTTGTGCTGACCGAAATGGTCGAAACCATCCTGGTGGCTAAGCTGACCGAGCGTGGTGAAGCCGTCGCGCTCGGCAATGCATCCTGCGAAGGTGTACTCCGCGCCTATCCAGATTGCCCTTACTGACCCACAGTGGCTGCAAAGACGCCCCTATCACTTCCCTCGAACGCCACGCTCGTCTCGGCGCTCGCTGGCCTTGCTGATGCCGAAGAGTATGTCCGGCAGATATTTTCCCGCATGCGCTGCAGCAACCTGGATTATGTCCGAATCGGAGTGAGGAGCGGGACAGCTTGCCCTGACTACTTGCTCGGAGATTTCTTCAAGGCTGAAGAACATGATCCAGACCCTGGACAGCCAGTACCTATGGAGGCCTACAGCGGTAGAACACATCGGACTGTGTCCTTTGCCAAGTGGAACGACGGAAGCAACTGGTCTAGCATGGGCATGACCAGGGCGGAGGTGCAGCGACTTCTCGGCTCAATTAGAGGATGGTCGCCGAAGGCGAAGTGAAGGGGGAAGGTGCTTCAATGGATATATTGAGGCTGGCGCCGAAGCAGGATCATCTAGAGAAAATAGCGCGCACGACGGATATCGTCCGGGCCATTTCGGAGTTCGTCTGGAATTCCTTTGATGGAGATGCCACCGACGTTTCTGTCGAGTTCCACAGAAATACGCTCGGCGGGATCCAGGAAATTGTCATTCGCGACAATGGCGACGGCATTACGCCATCGCGAGCTGAGCACGATTTCATGAGTCTCGGTGACTCTTGGAAGCTGAAGGCACAGCGGACCCCTCGCCACAAACGAGCAATCCACGGCAAGGAAGGCCGGGGGCGGCTGCGCTTCTTTTCCTTAGCGCAATTCGCCGAATGGTCTTCAATCTCTGACGAAGATGGCGGCAGGCACGCGGTCGTACTTCGTATCAAGGCTGACGACCTGGCGGAATGCCAGAAATCAGTGGTTCTTGCACCGGATGGAGAAAAACTCGGAACAATCGTCCGATTGACCGGTCTCAAGAACACGTTCGATTGGCTCGCTGGCCGGCAGGCCTTTTTGGAGATGGCGACCCGCTTCTCGCCCTATCTCTTAGAATACCCAAGCGTCCAGTTAAAGTACGATGGCCAGATCGTTAAGCCTGGTGATCTCATTGCCAAGCAGCATGATTTTGCCAGCAGGTCTATTGCAGGGCCAACGCGCGTCATCGACGACCTCAAGCTCAAGGTAATCGAATGGAACGCAGGAATTGACGGTCGGAAGATTCATTTCGGCCGAGAGGATGGGGTCATTCTCGGATCGCAAGCAGCCAACGTCGTAGCACCTGGCTTCGAGTTTTCAGCCTATGCCTATTCGTCGTTCTTCGAAGAAATGATGGCAGCCAATCTTCTTGAGCTTGACGACCTGGCGGAGCCCAATTTCGCTGCCGTTGTCGGTCACATCCGCAGCGAACTCGGTGACTATTTCAGGGGACGCATGGCGGAGCGTTCGAGTGGCCTAATCGATGAGTTGATAAGGGCGGGCGTCTATCCTTATGAGGGAGACCCAAAGGACGCCGTCGAGAAGCATGAGCGTCAGGTTTTCGATATCGCCACGTATGTGGTCGACTCGTATTCTAAAGAATTCAAAAAAGCTGATGCATCCGTAAAGCGGATGACGCTGGCGCTGTTACGCGAGGCCTTGCGGCATAATCCCGAGGCCCTCTCTCGGATCCTTCACGCCGTCGTCAATCTGCCGAAGAATCGCCAGGATGAGTTGTCTGCCCTCCTCGAGCGAACTGAGTTAGCAAACATAATTGCTGCATCGAGCCTAGTTGCCGGTCGAGTGGCAGCACTTCAGATGCTGAGCGGTATGGTTTTTGATCCCGCGCATAGGATGTCCACGCGCGAACGTGGAGAACTTGACGAACTCGTCCGCGACAACACGTGGATTTTTGGGGAAGGCTTTCATATCGCACTCGCAGAGAGCGGTCTGACGAAAGTGATGAAGCGCGTCGCGGCTGAATTGGCCGTAAAGCGCTCACGGGGTCGGGTAACCAACGTAGACGGCAAGATCGGACGAGTTGATCAGTTTCTTGGGCGGAGCATCCCCCATCCGGACCAGAACCACAGAGAATTTCTGCTAGTCGAGCTAAAACGGCCGTCGATCACGGTTGGTCGCAAGGAACTGGACCAACTGGAGGACTATGCGAACGCCATTTTGGCCCAGCCCGAATACATAAACACGTCCACTAATTGGAATTTCTTTCTAGTCACGGGCAACTACGACGACTCAATAAAGGCGCGCATTACACAATCGGGCCGCCCAGTCGGCCTCTTCCATGAGCAGGAGACTCACCGAATTTGGGTAAAGTCATGGGCCGAGCTGGTTCGTGAGAGCGAAGGCCGCATCAACTTCATTCAGGACAAGCTCAAGTTCGAATTACCTGAGGACGAAATCGAACGCCGGATCGCAGCGCTGAAAAAGAAAATCATCGGGGAGAAGCGGGACGGCGCCTGAGCTGCGCGACGCTCCCAGGCGCCACGGCGTTTAGTCAACTGCCCGGGGGCGTCACGCAGACGGCGCCACAGCTGGGACGACATTCAGAGCCCGTTACGACGGTGAGGGCAGAGCTTCTTCAGCCATGGGTTGCTTCATCGGTGTGATTTCAGGATCATCGGGCAGGTCAAGTGTGTTGACCAGGTGTTGACCAGAAGCAGAAATAGAAAGGGTCACCCGGAGGTGACCCTTATCTAATATCTTGATTTCCCTAAGGAAAACTGGAGCGGGTGAGGCGATTCGAACGCCCGACCCCAACCTTGGCAAGGTTGTGCTCTACCCCTGAGCTACACCCGCTCACGCGGCCTCGGCCGCAAGCCGCGCCTATATGGCTGAAGAGCGCGGCGATTGCAACAGGGAAATGACGAGCTTTTTTCGGCCAGCTCTCAAGTGCCATCGGCATCGCTTTGCGGCGCTTGGGTTTGCCGTAGGGTTCCAGGACGGCCTTGCCGAGAGGGCACCATTGGCCGTAAACGGCATGGCCCGCCGGAATGAAGTGAGGACCGATGCCGAAGACCGAAGCCGAGCTCAATGCCTTTCTTGCCAACCTCGGCATCAGCGTGTCGACGGTGCGCCACCCGCCGCTCTACACGGTCGCCGATTCGCAGGCGTTGCGCGGCGAGATCGCCGGCGGCCACACCAAGAACCTTTTCCTCAAGGACAAGAAGGACAATTTCTTCCTCGTCAGCGTCGGCGAGGAGGCGGAGGTCGATCTCAAACAGATACATCATCTGATCGGCGCCGCCAGCCGGGTGTCGTTCGGCAAGCCGGAAATGCTGATGGAACTGCTCGGCGTCATTCCGGGCGCGGTCACTGTCTTCGGCCTGATCAACGACAGCGGGCGGCGGGTCAAGGTCGTGCTCGACCAGGAGTTGATGAGCCATGCGGTCGTCAACGCCCACCCGCTCACCAACGAGGCGACGACCTCGATCGCCTCGGCCGACCTCGTCAGATTCGTCGAGGCAACCGGACACGATGCTGTTATCTTGAAAGTCTCGGCTTGATCGCCACATGGATGGCGAAAACTGACCTAGGCAAGGATTGTCGCGCCTCCCCGCTGGCCGGCAGCGCGACTGGAAGGGCAAGGACATGAGCGACAACAATCCGTTCGGCAACAGTGGCGGCCAGTATGCCACGACCGTGCAATATGGCGGCGGCGAGCCCAAGCTCCCGCTCGGCGAGGCGCCGGCCGACCTCATCAAGGACACGACGACGGCCGGCTTCGCCGCCGACGTCATCCAGGAATCGCGCCGCCAGCCGGTGCTGGTCGATTTCTGGGCGCCGTGGTGCGGCCCCTGCAAGCAGCTGACGCCGCAGCTCGAAAAGGCGGTCAAGGCCGCAGGCGGCACCGTCAAGCTGGTCAAGATGAACATCGACGATCATCCCTCGATCGCCGGCCAACTCGGCATCCAGTCGATCCCGGCGGTCATCGCCTTCAAGAACGGCCAGCCGGTGGACGGCTTCATGGGCGCCGTCCCCGAGAGCCAGATCGCCGAATTCATCAAGAAGGTCGGCGGCAAGAACGGCGCCGGCAACCAGGTGGGCGAGGCGCTGGCGGCGGCAGCCGAGGCGCGCGGGGCGGGCGACATCCAGACCGCCGCCGACATCTACGATGCCATTCTCGAACAGGCGCCGGAGACGATCGAGGCGATCGCCGGGCTCGGCGAAGTGCTGTTCGAGGCCGGCGACACGGAAGGCGCCGAGGCCGTTCTGGCGCGGGCGCCGGAAGACAAGAAGGACGCGCCGCAGCTTGCCGCGCTGCGCGCCAGGATCGCGCTTGCCGCGCAGGCCGCCTCGCTCGGCAATCCGGCGGAGTTCGAGCGGCGCCTTGCCGCCAATCCGGCCGACCACCAGGCGCGCTTCGACCTGGCGATGATCCAGAACGCCCGGGGCGAGCGGACGCAAGCGGCCGACAATCTGCTGGCGATCATCAAGGCCGACCGCAGCTGGAACGATGACGGCGCCAAGGCGCAGCTGCTGAAGTTCTTCGAGGCCTGGGGCATGACCGACGAGGCGACGCTGGCGGCGCGGCGCAAACTGTCGTCGCTGCTGTTTTCCTGAGGCCGTTCGCCGGCTGTTTTTTCCGGATGGGCTTGCGGCCGGGCGCAGGTGCGCCATGTTAGAGCACGACGCGCGGCCCCGGCTTCGCGCGGGGATGGAGGAGATCGCGGATTTGAGATGCTTCAGGCGATCGGAGGACTGATTGCAGGCGGGAAACGCGCACTACCGGCGTGGAGCCGATCTGCCGGCGACGATCCCGGTGTTTCCGCTTGCCGGCGCACTGCTCTTGCCGGGTGGGCGCATGCCGCTCAACATTTTCGAGCCGCGCTATCTGCAGATGGTCGACGAGGCGGTCGGGGGTGCGCGACTGATCGGCATCATCCAGCCCAGCCTCGACGGCGCGCTGCGCGACGACGGCGAGCCGGAACTGTGCAGCGTCGGCTGCGCCGGGCGCATCATCTCGCTGGCCGAGAGCGGCGACGGCCGCTATCTGATCTCGCTGCAAGGCGTCTGCCGGTTTCGCATCACGCATGAGGCCGCCACCAAGACGCCGTTCCGGCTATGCCGGATCGCGCCTTTCCTCGCCGATCTCGACGAAGACCGCGCCGGCGCCGAAGTCGACCGGCCGTCGCTGCTGAAAGCGTTTCGCGCCTATTTACAGGCCAACGATCTCGAAGCCGACTGGGAAAGCGTCAGCCGCGCTGAGAACGCCATGCTGGTCAATGCGCTGTCGATGATGGCGCCCTATGGCCCTGCCGAGAAACAGGCGCTGCTCGAGGCGGCGGACCTGAAGACGCGCGCCGAAACGCTGATCGCCATCACCGAAATGGCGCTGGCGCGCGAGGGTGAGGACTTTGGCTCTAGCCTGCAATAGAGTGTATCGATATTCAGGTGAGGCCGGCCTGCAAACGGCGGCTTCCTGCGCTTCCGGTGCTCACGTACTTCAAGTGCGCTCTGCTCCGGTTCTCGGAAGCCGCCATTTTCGACTCGGCCTGACCTGAATCTCAACACCCTTAAGCACCAGTTGGACAAGGAAAAGTGCGATGGCTGCGGATGGGCGTGACGGACAGAAGGCCAGTGTCGATCCGAAGCTCCTGGAGCTGCTGGCCTGCCCGCTGACCAAGGGTCCGCTGACCTGGGATGCTGAGCGTGGCGAGCTGATCTCGCGCGTGGCCAAACTCGCCTATCCGGTGCGCGACGGCATTCCGATCATGCTGCCTTCCGAGGCGCGGACGATTTCCGCCGAGGATCTGCTGTCGCCGCCGCGGCTGAGCGGGCCATCGTAAATGGCGGGGGCGTAGCCTTTGGCGGAAGCCCTTCCTCCCATCGTCATCCTGGGGTCCGCGCCGCGTCGCTTTGCTCCTTGCTTCTCAGCCAATCTCGACGGTTTTCAACATGCATTGGCGTGAAGACGTCGTTGGGGCCGATCCCTACTGAAAATTCCGACCCTTGGGCATGACGCTCTCCGCCTTGCCGGACAGCACAGCGATGTCCGGAGGGGCTGGCAAAGCCGGCGGCATCTCCTCCAAAAGCACGGTCAGCCAGGGCGTCAGGTCCTCTACCTTCTCGGCGACGATATGGATGACGCCTGACTCCGACTGCAGCTTGCCGGTGACGCGCACGAAGCGCGCGCCCATGACGATCGGCCGGAAGCGGGTGAAGGTCCTTTCCCAGAAAATGACGTTGGCGACGGAGTTCTCGTCCTCCAGGGTCAGGAAGATCGCGTTGCCCTTGCCGGGGCGCTGGCGCACCAGCACGAGGCCGGCGACGGAGACGCGCCTGCCGTCCGGCACAGCAGGAAGGCGCGCATTGGGGATCACGCCGGCGCGGTCGAGCCGCTCGCGCAGGAAAGCCACCGGATGCGCCTTCAGCGACAGGCCGAGCGAGCGGTAGTCGTGGATGACATGCTCGCCGAGCGGCATTGTCGGCAGCCTGGTCTCCGGCTCCAGCTCGCGAAGGCGGACCGTCGGCTGGTCGAACAGCGGCAGCTTCTCGGCGGCGCTCTTGCCGTCGAGCGCACGCACCGCCCAGAGCGCGGCGCGGCGGTCGAGGCCGATCGAGCGGAAGGCGTCGGCCTCAGCCAGCCTTTCGATCTCGCCGACATCGAGGCCGGAGCGCAACCAAACGTCGCGCACGGTCTCGTAGCCGGAACCGCGCCGTCCGACGAACAGCGTCATGCGATCCTCCGACAGGCCCTTGATCTGGCGGAAGCCGAGGCGGACGGCATGGTGGGTCTCGATCACGCCGCGCATCCCGGCATGGCGGGCAAGCACGCGGGCCGGATCGAAGGCCGTTTGCTCCAGCGTGCAGTCCCAGACGGAGAAATTGATGTCGACCTCGCGCACCTCCACACCATGGTCGCGGGCGTCGCGCACAAGCTGCGCCGGCTGGTAGAAACCCATCGGCTGCGCGTTCAGGATCGCGGCGCAGAAGACGTCGGGATAGAAGGTCTTGAACCAGCAGGAGGCGTAGACCAGCAGCGCGAAGGAAGCGGCATGGCTTTCGGGGAAGCCATATTCGCCAAAACCCTCGATCTGCTTGAAGCAGCGCTCGGCGAAGGCTTTCTCGTAACCCTTGCCGACCATGCCGTCGATCATGCGCTGGCGATAATTGCCGATCGTGCCGGTGCGCTTGAAGGTGGCCATGGCGCGGCGCAATTCGTCGGCCTCGCCCGGCCTGAAGCCGCCGGCGACGATGGCGATCTTCATCGCCTGCTCCTGAAACAGCGGCACGCCCAGCGTCTTGCCGAGGATCTGCTCCAGCTCGGGCTTGGGATATTCGGGCTGTTCCTTGCCCTGCCGGCGGCGCAGATAGGGATGCACCATGTCGCCCTGGATCGGGCCGGGGCGCACGATCGCCACTTCGATGACGAGATCGTAGAATTCGCGCGGCCGAAGCCGCGGCAGCATCGACATCTGGGCGCGCGACTCGATCTGGAAGACGCCGAGCGTGTCGGCGCGGCAGATCATGTCATAGACCCGGCCGTCCTCCTCCGGAAGGGTGGCCAGCACATAGGGCCGGCCATAGGCGTCCCGCGCGTCCGAATAATGATGCGTGAGAAGCGTGAAGGCGCGTTTCAAGCAGGTCAGCATGCCCAGCGCCAGCACGTCGACCTTGAGGATCTTCACCGCGTCGAGGTCGTCCTTGTCCCATTCGACCATCTTGCGCTCGTCCATCGCCGTCTTGACGATGGGGACGACCTCGTCGAGGCGGTCCCTGGTGATGACGAAGCCGCCGACATGCTGCGAGAGGTGGCGGGGAAAGCCCATGATCTCGTTGGCGTGCTCGATCACCTGCCTGGCCAGCGGATCGCTGCGGTCGATGCCGCCGGCGCTCGCTTCCTTCTCGCCAAGCTCCGAGGTCGACCAGCCCCAGATCGAGCTGGACAGGGCGGTGCGGACATCCTCGGACAGGCCCATCGCCTTCGCCACCTCGCGCAAAGCCGAGCGGCCGCGATAGCTGATGACGGCGGCGGCGAGCGCGGTGCGCTTGGCGCTGTACTTCTGGTAGATATAGGCGATGACTTCGTCACGCCTTTCATGCTCGAAGTCGACGTCGATGTCGGGCGGCTCGTTGCGCTCCTCGGAGATGAAGCGCTCGAACAGCGTGTCGATCCGGTCGGGGCCGACCTCGGTGATGCCGATGCAGAAGCAGACGATGGAATTGGCGGCGGAGCCGCGCCCCTGGCAAAGGATATGCTGGCGGCGGGCGAACTGGACGATGTCGTAAACGGTGAGGAAATAGCGCGCGTAGTTCAGCCGCTCGATGAGGGCGAGCTCTTCCTCGATGCGCTGCAAGACGGAAGCGGGGACGCCGGCCGGATAGCGCGTGGCGGCCCCCTCCCTGGCCAACCGTTCAAGCTCGGCCTGTGGCCCGAGGCCGGATTCGGTCGGCTCGTCCGGATAGTTGTATTCGAGGTCGCTGAGCGAAAAACTCAGCTCGTCCGCGAAGCGCAGCGTCTCCGCCAGCGCTTGCGGATGCCGGCGGAAAAGCCTGGCCATTTCCTGCGGCGGCTTCAGATGACGCTCGGCATTGGCCGCCAGCTCCAGCCCGACCTGGGCGACGGGCGTGTTAAGGCGGATCGCCGTCAGCACGTCCTGCAGCGAGCGGCGGCCGGCGCTGTGGTAGAGGACGTCGTTGGTCGCCAACAGCGGCATGCCCAGCCGATCCGCCATCGCCGCCGCCTGCTCGATGCGGAAACGGTCGTTGCCGCGATAATCCGGCGAGACGGCAAGCCGAAGGGCGGCGCCAAAGCGATCCTTCAGCCGGCTAAGCATTGCAAGGCCGACCTCGGCGTTTGCGGACAGCTCAGGCAGGACCGCCAGCGACATCAGGTCCCCCCATTCGAGGAGGTCGCTCAGCTTCAGCAGCGTGGCGCCCTTCTCGTTCTCGTCGCGCAGATTGGCCTGCGTCAGCATGCGGCACAGATGTCCCCAGCCGGCGCGGTCGCGCGGATAGGCGAGGATGTCAGGCGTGCCGTCGCCGAACACCAGGCGGCAGCCGGGATGATAGGCAAGCGTCTCCACCCTGGACTGTTGCCAGGCGCGCACGACGCCCGCCACCGTATTGCGGTCGGCAAGCCCGATCGAGGAGAAGCCGAGGAATTTCGCCGCGACCACCAGTTCCTCCGGCTTGGAGGCGCCGCGCAGGAATGAGAAATTCGACTGGATGCCCAATTCGGCATAGGCGGTGGCGGCAAGCGCGTTCATGCGAAGACCCCGTGCATGAACCAGCGCGGCGGCGTATCGGACGCGCCGTAAAGGCCCTGGCGATAGAGCCAGTAGCGGCGGCCGTCGCTGTCCTCGATGCGGAAATAGTCGCGGGTCGGCGCTTCCTCCTCGCCGGGAAGCCTTCGCCACCATTCCGCGGCGATGCGTTCCGGCCCTTCGGCGCGGGCGACGCGGTAGAGCGCGCGCCGCCAGCGGAAATTCATCGGCGGTCCCTCGGGCATCTCGGTGGCCGGCACCTCGATCGGCTCGGGCGAACGGAACAGGCGGATCGGCCGTTCCGGCGGATAGATGGTCACCGGCGGAACGGCGCGCTCCGGCCGCTTGAGCGGCGCGCGCCTTTGCGGCGCCTCGGAGAAGGGGACAATAGTGACGGCGCGCTCCGGCAAATGGCTCTCGACGGCAACCGGCCGCAGCACCGCGGCCTCGCCGAGCCGGGCGCGGACGCGGTCGGCGAATAAAGCGATATCGGCGTCATCGTCGTTGGCCTCGCCGCTGAGATCGGCCTGCTGCATGTCGAAGGCCGCCGCCGACAGCACCGAGAGGCGCACGAGGTCGAAACCGTAGCCGGCGTCGATGTCCTGCTCCAGCGCGGCAAGCCGTTCGTGGAACAGCCTGCGGATCAGCGACGGCTCGCGCAGCGGGCGCGAGGTGCCGACGGCGATGCGGCTGACGGCGCCGTCGACGCGGAAGAGCAGCAGGGCGAGTGCCCTCGCGCCCTCGCCGCGCCGCTCGAGGTCGCCCTTCAGCGCCGTGGCCAGCCGGCTCACCAGCCGCTCGATGTCGTCGGTCAGCACGACCGGCTCGGCCAGGTGGCGCTCGACCGAAAGCGGCGCCACCGGCAGGCGCGGCGACACCGCCTCGTCGAGGCGGCCGAGCGCCTGGTCGAGCCGCAACAGCAAGCCAGCGCCGAAGCGGCGGGCAAGCGGGGCGCGGGGTGCTGCCATCACCGCGCCCGCCGTGCGCAGGCCGACGCTTTCGAGGCTGGCGCGCGTTCCCGGCTCGATGCGCAGTGCCGCGAGCGGCAAGGGCGCCAGCAGCGTCTCTTCCTCGCCGCCGGCGACGATGCGGTCGCCATGAAAATGCGCCGCCGCCCAGGCGGCGCCCGGGGTCGCCGCCAGCCCGGCGCGGACATCGAAACCCTGCTCAAGGAAGCGGACGAGGATCTCGTCCTGCATGGCGCGTTCGCCGCCGAACAGATGCGTGCAGCCGGTGACGTCGAGGAACAGGCCGTCGGCGCCGTCGATCGCCACCAGCGGCGTGTAACGGTCGCACCAGTCGGCGAGGCCTTCGAGCAGGCGGCGGTCGGCCTCGGGATCGGCCTCGACGATGTCGATCGCGGGGTGCATGGCGCGCGCGTCGGCGATGCCCATGCCGCGCTTCAGCCTGAGCGCCTCAGCCCGCTCGTCGAGGGCGGCGATGCGCTGGGCGTTCATGTCGCGGTGGCTGATCACCAGCGGTGGGTGAGGCGGGGGCAGGTGATCCGACGGCCGGGAACGCCAGGACCGCCCCAGACGCTGGCGCAGGATGCGGTCGGCGGCGAGATGCGGAAACCACAGCGACAGAATCCTTTGTTCTTTCCTTGCCCCTTCTTTCTTCGAAAACATGTTCATCGGGGTTCCACTCCAGTGTGAATTGTCCGGGGAGCGCGGTGCGGCTCTTGCCGATGCCGACGGTGAAGGCGGGGCGGCCGATCGAGCCGGCCAGCGGCCCGGCGATCGTCGCGCGGCTTGCCGAGGGCGCGGCCGACACGATCAGGCGCACGGGCGCGGCGGTTGGCTCGGCCTCGCCGGCCTGGCGCAGCAGGAACACCGGCCGGCCGGCGTCCTGGGCGCGGGCGTGCAGCCGCCGCGTCGCGGTGAGGTCGAGCGGCCGCGGGCTGCCGCGGATTTCGAGGATGACGGCGGCGAGCGCCGTCATGCGGGCGGCCTCCTCGGCGATCCACAGCGCGTCGAGCAGCCTCGGCGCCTCGGAAAACAGCAATTGTTCGGGCGCGATGCCGAACAGGCTCCGCAGCCCGCCGGCATAGGGAAAGCCGGCCTCGCGGAAGATTTCCGAGGTGCCGACCCACAGCACCGGCAAGCCCGGCTGCCGCGCGAGGATCAGGCCGGCAAGCGACAGGGCAAAGCCGGCGACGGCTCCGGCGTCGCGGGTTTCAGTGCCATGGATCTCGCTCAGCGCCGTCTTCGGCAGGCCGCCGCCAAGGGCTGCGTCGAGCGGCTCGACACCGGTGCGCAGGAACGCATCATGCGATGCAACGGCAAGGCCACGCCGAACCACCGTGACATCGGCGATGTCATCAGGCGACGCGCCGGCCGGCGCCGCAAGGCGCTCGGGCAGCGTTCCCTCGATCTTCGCGATTTGGCGGCGCAGGGCAAAAACAGTCTCCCGCGCCACGGCGGTCATCGCCATGACGGTCAACTTTCAGCAGCATTGTTCCTGTTATGTTCTTATAGATTCCAGAGGGTACCCCAAGAGTCAAGCCGACTCATTGTGAATTTATTCCTCTGTCGTTACGCGCTTTAGCGTTGGCCATCGAAGGCCAGCCGGGCCGCAAGTCCCGCAAAGACGCTCCCCAGCAACAGCTGCGGCGCCCGCTGAAACCGCGTCCGCCTCGACAATGCCGCGCCGATCCGGCTGGCGGTCAGGATGACCAGGCCATTGACGACCAGCCCAATCAGATTGAGCACGGTTGCCAGCACCAGTATCTGCCCCGCCACGGACCCGGCCTGCGGCTGCACAAATTGCGGGAACAGCGCCAGCACGAACAGCGCCATCTTCGGGTTGAGGAGATTGGTCAACAACCCCTGCCGGACGATGCGCCCTTGCGAGTAGCGCGGCAGGCCGGCAACCGGCGCAAGCGCTGTCCCGTCGGAGCGGAACGCTTTCCAGGCGAGATAGGCCAGATAGGCGGCGCCGGCGTAACGCACGATGTCGTAAGCGATGGGAACGGCAAGGAACAGTTGCGACAGGCCGAAAGCAGCGGCCAGCGCATGACAATAGGTACCAGCGGCGATGCCGACATAGGTCGCCAGGCCCGCCGCACGCCCCTGGCTGGCGCTGCGGGATGCGATCAACAGCATGTCCGGCCCCGGCGTCGCGGTCAAAGCGAGGCAGGCAATGGCGAAAAGTCCAAGGGTGGAAAAGTCCGGCATGGGAGCTCCTGATACATGGCCGGAACCGACCCGTACGCGATTCCCGCGCGGCAGCAAAGGATACAAGATACAGGAACTGCCGCATCATTTGCCTCGACCGGCGCGAAAGCCTATATGCCGGGATCAAAGGACAAAGAATGGCCCGCATCTACAAGACCCGCACCTGGCACGACCAGCTTTCGCCGTCGATGGAGGAGATGGAGTTCCTGGCGCTGGAGGCCTACGCCCATCTGCCGGAGGATTTCCGCAAGCTCACCGGCGAGATCGTCATCCAGATCGCCGATTTCCCGACCGACGAGATCATGGACGATCTTTCGCTGGAAACGCCGTTCGACCTGCTCGGCCTGTTCGAGGGGCGCGGCATCGCCGAGCGCTGGAACCCGCAGACCGGCGAGGGGCCGAACCGCATCACGCTCTACCGCCGCGCCATACTCGACTACTGGGCCGAGAACGAGGAGACGCTGGGCGACATCGTCACCCATGTGCTGATCCACGAGATCGGCCACCATTTCGGCCTGTCGGACGACGATATGGAGCGGATCGAGGAGGCGGCGGAGCAGACGGCCTAGGGCTTTCGCGAAATCGCATCGCGCCGTTCCTCTTTCCCCTCCGGAGGGAGAGGAAGGGTGCCTGCACCAAAGCGGGTTGTTGCCCGCGTCTACCAATCGCTGAGCTTGGTGTCGGGCGTGTAGTCCTGACCCTCGACATCCTTCACCACAGCCTGACCGCAGCGCATCGATTTGGTCTTCTTGTCATAGGCATAGGTCGGCGAGCCGAACAGGTGCCAGCCCTTGTTCAGCGACGCCGTCACCTTGTGGCAGAAGCTGGAGTCGTCAGGGCCGGACAGAAAGCGGTAAAGTTTCATTTTTCAGTCCCCGTGAGTTTGCGGCAATCGCCCGAAAGCGCATCATGCGCCGATGGCGGCGGCCTTCGCCAGAAGTTTCTCGGCCTGAGCCAGATGCAGCCGCTCGACCATGCTGCCATCGAGCGCGATGACGCCCTTGCCGGCATTCTCGGCAAGCGCGAAGGCCGCCGTCACCGCGCGGGCCTGGGCGATAGCCTCCGGCGACGGCGCAAAGGCCCGGTTCGCCGCCTCGATCTGCGCCGGATGGATCAGCGACTTGCCATCGAAGCCCATGGCGGCGGCTTCCACGCATTCACGGGCAAAGGCGTCAGAATCGCGAAAATCATTGGCGACGCCGTCCAGTACATCGACGCCGCCGGCGCGCGCGGCCAGCACCAATTGCATCAGCCAGGGCGTGAGATAGCGCCGGTCCGGCGTCGCAAGGATACCGGTCTCCTTGACCAAATCGTTTGTTCCGGCAACGAAACAAGCAAGGCGCGAGGCGGGATCGCGGCCGAGCTCGGCAAGCGCGCCGATGTTTAGCAGGGCTTTCGGCGTCTCCACCATCGCCCATAGTTTCACCGTGTCCGGCGCGAAATTGTCGTCGAGCAGGTCGGCGGCCTCCAGCACCTCGCGCGGCGTGACGACCTTCGACAGAAGGATGCCGTCGGCCTCGCCTTTCGCCGCCGCCAGCACGTCGTCGATGCCCCATTCGCTCCCCAGCGCGTTGACGCGAACGATCATTTCGCAGCGCCGGTTCGGGCGTTCGGCCAGGATGCCCGCCAGCCTTTGGCGCGCCGTGACCTTGTCGGCTGGCGGCACGGCGTCTTCCAGGTCAATGATCACGGCATCGCAGGCAAGCGTCGCGATCTTGGCCAGCGCCCTGTCGTTCGAGGCCGGGATGTAGAGCACCGAGCGGCGCGGGCGGTAGGTTTGCATTCTCGATCTATGCCGCCTGTGGACAATGGAGGCAAGCCGTGCGGCGCAGCCAATCGTGGGAAGTCGGCGCCGCCCCTCATCGCCCTGCCGGGCACTTCTCCCCGTATAGTGACGGGGAGAAGGGGCTGGTGTCCGAACCGGATAGATAGGTAACAGAATGGACCGATTGCATAGGTGACAGTTTTCTCCCTCGCCGGAGGACCCGGCGATGGTTTGGCGAGAGACTGGCATCATGGACGAGCGGCTTCGTTTTGTAGTGGATTGCCTTTCTGGCGAAGAGACGATGAGCGAGCTTTGTGCGGCCTACGGAATTTCGCGCAAGATCGGCTATAAATGGCTGGGTCGCTACCGGGAGTTTGGCCCGGAAGGTTTGCACGATCGGCCGCGAGCGCCGCTCAATCATGGCCGTGCGACAGCCCTTGATCTTGTCGAGCGGATCGTGGCGGCGAAGGAGACGCATCCGCTGTGGGGGCCCAAGAAGATCGTGGCGCGGCTCAAGCGCGCGGCTCCCGACTTGATCTGGCCGTCGGCCTCGACGGCAGGCGCTATCCTTGCACGGCATGGGCTTGTCAGCGCCCGCAAGCGGACCCGGCTGCGGGCCTGCGGCAATGGACCTTGGCCGGAGCCGCAAGGGCCGAACGCGGTGTGGACCGGCGATCACAAGGGCTGGTTCCGGACCCGTGACGGGTGGCGTTGCGAACCGTTGACGGTGATGGATGCGTCGAGCCGCTACTTGCTGGCGCTCGAAGCGACCGGCTCGACGGCGGATGCCGAGGCCTGGCCGGTATTCGAGCGGCTGTTTGAGGAGCATGGCCTGCCGGACCGGTTCCGAAGCGACAATGGCCCGCCCTTCGCGTCGGCCGGTGTCACCGGGCTGACACCGCTTGCGGTGCGCTTCATCAAACTCGGCATCGCCCTGGAGCGGATCGCGCCCGGCAAACCCCAGCAGAACGGGCGCCACGAGCGCTTTCATCTGACCCTGTTGCCGCTGGCCGAGGCACCGGAGGCCGACAGGGCGGCCCAGGGCCACGCCTTCGAGGCCTTCCGGCGCAGCTACAATGAAGAACGTCCCCATGAGGCGCTAGGCATGGACACTCCAGCCCAGCATTACAGATCCTCCCGGCGCGCCATGCCGACGATGCCGCCCGAGC
The DNA here is from genome assembly GCF_003952505.1 of Mesorhizobium sp. M4B.F.Ca.ET.058.02.1.1. Taxonomy (NCBI): domain Bacteria; kingdom Pseudomonadati; phylum Pseudomonadota; class Alphaproteobacteria; order Hyphomicrobiales; family Phyllobacteriaceae; genus Mesorhizobium; species Mesorhizobium sp. M4B.F.Ca.ET.058.02.1.1. The sequence continues at coordinate 4,208,709 of NZ_CP034450.1, forward strand.
CTGATTATCCGGCCGAGGCCGCGGTCCGTCATGTACGCCACAATGGCGAGATCAGGTGGAACGGCGGCTTCGTCTATGTCTCGCAGGCACTGGTTGGTGAAGCTGTCGCGGCCGCCCAAACCGAGGATGGTCAATGGGCTCTTTCCTTCCATGCACACCAGCTCGGCATCATCGACACAAGGCGTATGACAAATAGGGGGAGAACTGTTACCTATGTATCCGGTTCAAACTGTTACCCATCTATCGGCTGGACACTGGCCGCGGCCCAGGCACGCTTCCTGCGACGCGGGTGATTGGCGAAAATCCGCGTGACGACGTCCTTCTCCCCGTTCACGGGGAGAAGATGGCGGCAGCCAGATGAGGGGCAGCGCCAACGTTCGAAGCTCCCCTGCACGAAATCTGCAAATCATTGCTGAAAATCTCAGGCGGCCCGCCCCGCTATCTCCTCGCCTGCTTGCGAGACAGGCGACATGCAGACACACGAAAGTCCCCGTTGGTCCCTGCCCTACCGGCTGCGCAGCGATGGCTGGTGGCTCGCCGCGAAAGCGCGGCCGACCGCGACGCTGTTGCCCTTCGTCCTTAGATCGCCGCCGCGCCATGCGCCGGCCAAAGCGAGGAAAACCCGGTCATGACAGATCTTCTCGCGCCGGCGCCGAGCTATTGCCAGCGCTTCGGCGTCGCCGTCCTGCTGGTCGCGCTGGCGGACTTTTTCTTCTATGGCCAGCCGGCCGGCATCACGTGGTTCCTGTTCGGCATCGTGCTCGCCGCCGCGATCGTGGCCCTCAATTCCCTGTCTCTCAATTCCATGAACCTTAACGATCGCTGGCTCTGGGTCAGGCCTGCCGCCCTGCTCGCGGCGCTGCTGCCGCTGGTCGAGAATGTCAGTCCGCTGTCGGTCTCGATCGCGCTCGTGGCGCTCTCGGCGTTCGCGCTTTCGCTGACCGGGCGGCTGCGCGCCGGCCTCGCCCGCATCGCCAGGCAGCTTTCGGCCTTCTTCATCGCCGCGCCGTTCCGCTTGGTGGGCGACTTCGTGCGCTGGCGCAAGGCGGCGCGGCGCCATGGCGGGCGGCGCATCCGGCTGGCGGCGATCGCCGTCTGGGTGATGCCGCTCGGCCTCGGTCTCGTCTTCCTCGCTCTGTTCGGCGCCGCCAATCCGGTCATCGAATACTGGTTCTCGCTGATCGACCTTTTTGCACTCCTCAACCTGATCCAGCTGCCGCGGCTGGTCTTCTGGCTTGCCGTGCTCGCTGGCATCTGGGCCTTCCTGCGGCCGCGCCTGCCGCGCTTCTTCCGCCGTTTGCCGCGCAAGTCGCGGATCGTCCGCACGGAACCGCCGGCTCAGGCAAGAACGACCATCGAGGACGTCCTCTTCGGCAAGGCGGCGATCCTGCGCGCGCTGCTCGTCTTCAACCTTCTGTTCGCGCTGCAGACCGCGCTCGACGCCACCTATCTGTGGGGCGGGGTGGCGCTGCCGGACGGGCTGACCTACGCCGCCTATGCGCATCGCGGCGCCTATCCGCTGATCGTCACCGCGCTGCTTGCCGCCGGCTTCGTGCTCGCAGCGCTGAGGCCCGGCAGCGAGACGTCGGAGGACCCGCTGATCCGCCGGCTGGTCTATGCCTGGGTGGCGCAGAACATCATGCTGGTCATCTCCTCGATGCTGAGGCTCGATCTCTATATCGGCATCTACGCGCTGACCTATCTGCGCATTGCCGCCTTCGTCTGGATGGGGCTGGTGGCGGCAGGGCTGGCGCTGATCATCGCCCGCATCGCGCTTGGAAAATCCAGCGAATGGCTGCTCTCCGCCAATCTTCTGACGTTATCGGCGACGCTTTATGTGTGCTGCTACGTCAACTTCGCCGCGCTGATCGCCAACTACAATGTCGACCATTCCTACGAAATGAACGGCCCCGGCACCAGCCTCGACCTTTTCTACACGAGGTCTCTCGGCCCCGCCGCGTTGCCGGCACTCGACCGCTTTTTTGACCATCAGAAGAAGGTGTTCCTCGCCGACAAACGCGATCCGGCTGACGCCTTCACCGAGGCCCGCTTTCGCGACGAGCAGAAAAACTGGCGCGCCTGGAGCTTTCGCGACTGGCGGCTTTTGCGCGCACTCGACAAAAGAGGTCCGCTCGTGGTTCCTCCCGGGTATCAACCCGCGATGCCGGACCTCTGATCGATGCCGCACAACATCCTCGTCGCCGACGACGATCCGCATATCCGCGAGATCATCTGCTTCGCGCTGGAAAAGGCCGGCATGAGGACGCAAGGCGTCGCCGATGGTGCCGCCGCCCTGCAGGCGATCGAGCGGCGCGCGCCCGACCTCGTCGTGCTCGACATCGGCATGCCGGAGATGGACGGGCTGGAGGTGTGCCGCAGGCTGAGGCAGCGATCCGACGTGCCGGTGCTGTTTTTGTCGGCGCGCGACGAGGAGATCGACCGCATCCTCGGGCTGGAAATGGGCGGCGACGACTATGTGACGAAGCCGTTCAGCCCGCGCGAGCTGGTCGCCCGCGTCAACGTCATCCTGCGCCGCGCCCGCCCGGCGTCGGCCGAGGCCGAAGAACGGCAGTTCTCGCATGGCGGGCTGGTGCTCATGCCGGCGAGCCACGGCGCCAGCTTCGACGGCAAGCCGCTGGCGCTGACGGGCATCGAGTTCGCGATCCTGAAAGGGTTCCTCGCCCGCCCCACGCATGTGCTTGCCCGCGAGGCGGTGATGGCCAATGCCTATGCCGCCAACATCCATGTCTCGGAACGCACCGTCGACAGCCATATCCGCAACATCCGCGCCAAGCTGGCGGCGGCCGGCTGCACCGATGCGATCGAGACCGTGCACGGCGTCGGCTTCCGGCTCGGCCGATGCGGCCATTGAACTCGCGGAAATGGATCGGGGACAAATGGCGGCCGCGGCTGGCCACTGTGGTGGTCGCCATCCTGATCGTGGTGATGGCGCTGCCGCTGGTCGGCCTGTTCTTCTTTCGCCTCTATGAGAACCAGCTGATCCGCCAGACCGAGGCGGAGCTGATCGCGCAAGGCGCGGTGCTCGCCGCCATCTATGCCGAGGATGTGCGCCAGGCCGGGATTGCGCCCGAGAAACTTGGCGCGCCGGTCTCGGCCGATCCGGCAAGGGACAACAACTATCCCTACGACCCGATCGAGCCGCGCCTCGACCTTGCCTCCGACGATGTCATGCCGACGCGCCCTGCGGCTGTTCCCGCCATTCCCGATGCGGCCTTCGCGGCGATCGGCGCGCGGCTCTCCGGCATTCTCGACGAAACGCAGAAGACGACGCTGGCCGGCTTCCGGCTGCTCGATCCCCGGGGCGTGGTCATCGCCGGGCGCGAGGAGGTCGGGCAGTCGCTGGCCGGCGTCGAGGAGGTGCGCGCCGCACTTGCCGGCCGCTATGGCGGCGCGCTCCGGCTCAGGATCCCCGACCAGCCGGCGCCGCCGCTCTATTCGGTTAGCCGAGGCACCAGGGTGCGCGTCTTCGTCGCCCTGCCGGTCGAGGTCGAAGGCCGGGTCGCCGGCGTGGTCTATCTGTCGCGGACGCCGAACAACATCGTCAAGCACCTCTACGGCGAGCGCGGCAAGGTGACCCTGGCGGCGATCGCGATTGTCGGCGGCACGCTGCTGATCGGGCTGGTCTTCCTGCGCACGGTGAGCCGGCCGATCTACGGGCTGATCGAGCGCACCAAGCGCATCGCCGCCGGCGATCGTGAAGCGATAAAGCCGCTCGACCATCACGGCACGCGCGAGATGGCCGAGCTTTCCGCCGCCTTCCTCGACATGGCCGAAAAGCTGCAGGCGCGCTCCGACAGCATCCAGACCTTCGCCACCCATGTCTCGCACGAGCTCAAATCACCGCTGACGGCGATTCAGGGGGCGGCGGAATTGCTGCGCGATTCCGGCGATGCCATGGACGAGGCCGAGCGGAAGCGGTTTTCCGACAATATCGTCACCGATGCCGGGCGACTCAATCTGCTGGTCCGCCGCCTGCTCGAGTTGGCGCGCGCCGAAAACCTAGCGCCCAGCGGCGAAAGCACGTCGCTCGAGGCGGCATTGGCGCTGCTGCCGGCGGACAACCGGCTCACGGTCCGCGTCGAGGCCGGCGGCGGGGTCGGCCTGAGTATCTCGGCCGAGAACGCGGCGATCGTGCTAGCCAATCTCATCGACAATTCGGCGCGGCATGGCGCGAGCCTGGTTTCAATCTCTGCCACGAACGCGACCGAGCGGGCGACCGTCTTGGTCAGCGATGACGGCGCCGGCATTTCGCCGAGCAACCGCGGCAAGGTGTTTGAGCCGTTCTTCACCACGCGGCGCGAGACCGGCGGCACCGGCATGGGCCTCGGCATCGTGCTGGCCCTCCTGAAAGCGCATGATGGCACGATCAGGCTGGTTGACAGCGAGCGCGGCACGCGCTTCGAGATCAGCCTGCCGGCGGCGTGAAGGATGCCGCAGGCTGGATCGGAGGAAGAAGTGCGCTACGACATCGTCATCATCGGCGGGGCCATCGTCGGATCCTCGGTCGCCTACTATCTGCGCGAGGAGGGATTTTCCGGCTCGATCGCGCTGGTCGAGCGCGATCCGCAATTTTCCCATGCGGCGACGACGCTGTCGCTGGCCTCGATCCGTCAACAATTCTCGATCCCGGAAAACATCCGCCTGTCGCAGTTCACGCTAAAACTGTTCCGGCGGCTGCAGGAAACTTTTGGCGCCGAGGCCGATATCGGCTTTCGCGAGGGCGGCTATCTGATCCTTGCCGGCGACAACGGGCTGCCGATCCTCAAAGCCAATCACGAAGCGCAGATCGCCGAGGGCGCCGACATCGTGCTGGAGGACCCCGAGCAACTGACGCACCGCTTCCCCTGGCTGTCGGCCGAGGGAATTTCCGCCGGCGCCTATGGCCGCACCGGCGAGGGCTGGTTCGACGCGCATGCGCTGCTGATGCTGTTCCGCAAGGCGCTGCGCGACAAGAAGATCGATTTCATCACCGCCGACGTCACCGGCATCGCGCGCGAGGGCAACCGCGTGACCGGCGTCAGTCTCGACAATGGCGAAAAACTCGAAGCCGGTATCGTCGTCAACGCCGCCGGCCCGAATGCTGGCAAGGTGGCGGCCTTTGCCGGACTCGCGCTGCCGGTCGAGCCGCGCAAGCGCAACGTCTTCGTCTTCGAGGCGCGCGAGAAATATGCCGACATGCCGCTGCTGGTCGATCCCAGCGGCATCTATGTGCGGCCGGAAGGCTCGGTCTACCTCACCGGCGGCGCCGAACCAGAGGAAGGCGACCATGCTCCCGATCCCGCGGATTTCGACGTCAACTGGCCTCTGTTCGAGGAGGTGATCTGGCCGGCGCTCGCCACCCGCATCCCGGCCTTCGAGGCGATCAAGCCGACGCGCGCCTGGGTCGGCCACTACGACTACAACACGCTCGACCAGAACGCGGTGATCGGGCCGCATCCGGAGGTCGAGAACTTCCTGTTCGCCAACGGCTTTTCCGGCCACGGCCTCCAGCAGGCGCCGGCGGTCGGCAAGGCGCTCTCCGAGCTGATCGTGCATGGCGGCTACCGAACGGTGGATTGCACGGCGTTCGGGTACAGCCGGGTGGCCGAGGGGCGGGCGTTCCGGGAGCTGAATGTGATTTGAAGGGGAGGCGCTAGGCCGCTGCCTGCCTGCCCTCGCCAAAATACCGCTGCAGCCAGCCCAGCGCCCGCGCCCAGCCATCGGCATGTTCGGCCGCGGCTTCGGCGAACCCTTCGAAACCACCGTGGCAGATGGTGAGCCGGGTGCCGGCGGACGTCGGCTCCAGCAGATAGGCCACCCTCGTTTCGTGGCGGCCGAGGGTCGGATGGTTCCAGTCATAGCGCCGGGTCTGAACGATCCGGCGCGGCGTCTCGATTTCGAGGAAGGTTCCGCCGGCGGGCAGGCGCCTGCCGTCCGCCGTCTTTACGATGACGCTCCAGCTGCCGCCGACGTGCAGCTCGGCGGCCCAGGCGGTCATCCGGTAGCAGTCGGCAGAGCTCCACCAGCGCTCGACCGCGTCGGTGACGAGCGCTGCAAAGACCTGTTCCGGCGGCGCGAGAATCTCGGCCGATGCCATGACCGTCCGGCTGTTCGCCATGGCTCTCACAGCCAGCTGCTCCGGGTTCACATCGGCCTCCGTCAATGGTCGCTTCGTTGCCGAAACCAATCATCAGGCGCTCAGGCCGCCTTCGACGGCGGGCGGTCAAAACCCTTGCCGGTCTCGAGCAGGCTCTTCAGGCTGGCCAGAACCAGCGGCCAGCCCTTGGCGACATTTTCGATCAGCCGGTGCGGGCCGTCGGCCTCGTGGGTGACGGCGAGCTTCGTCAGTTCGCCATCCTGCTCGATTGCGAAGGTGCAGCGCGTATAGCCGTCTTCCCTCACCTCGGGCAGCCATTCGTTGCGCCATTTGATGACCAGGCGCCTGGGCGGGTCGATCTCCAGTATCTCGCCCGAGTCGGCAATGCTTCCGTCGGGGAAGATCAGCTTCCAGCTTGAGCCCACCTTCCAGTCGCTCTCCTGATAGGAGCAGAGGAAGAACTGCCGGTTGAACTCCGGGTCGGTTAGCGCCGTCCAAAGCTTTTCAGGCGTGGTGCGGATATAGGTGACATAGACGAAGGTGTTGTCGCTCACGGCTCTTCCCTTTCCAGTCGTTTCTTCAGGTCGCTCAATGCATCCAGCCGATGGCGCTCGAACTTGCCGATCCAGCGCTCGGCGATCTCGTTGATCGGAACCGGGTTGAGGTAGTGTTCCTTCTCTCGGCCCCGGCGGACGGTGGTGACGAGGTTGGCCTCTTCCAGGATCGCCAGGTGCTTGGTCACCGCCTGGCGCGTCATCTCCATCCGCTCGCAGAGCGCGTTCAGCGTCTGCCCGTTCCTTGCATGGAGGCTGTCCAGCAATTGCCGGCGGGTCGGGTCGGCCAAGGCGCGAAAGACGGCATCCATGCTCATCGCTTTAATATGCAACCATTTGGTTGCATGTCAAGCAGGGAGACAGATCGGGCGATCACTTGCCCGTGAGTCGGTGAGGAATATGGAGACGGATCAGCCCTTGCGGGAGAACCAGAAAGCGTCGGGCATGCGCCTCATGCCGATGCGCTCGTAGAAGCCGACCGCGTTGGGCATCGAGATCAAGCTGATGGCGACGGCGGGACCGAGCTGGCGGCGGGCCTCGTCCATCAGCCCCTTGCCGATGCCGAGCCCTTGCGCCGATCGGGAAACGGCAAGCTCGGAAATGTAGCAGACCCAGGAGAAGTCGGTGACGCCGCGCGCTACACCGACAAGCGGCTTGCCCTCGCTGTCGAGCCGCGCCGTCAGCACCAGGTTGGCGTTGCCGAGCATGGTCTTCAGCCGGGCCTCGTCGTCGACGGGGCGCGTCTCGCCGAGGCCAGATTCCACCAGCACACGGCGGAACTCGGCGACGTCGAGCGCCGGCTCGCTGGCATAGAGGACGCGGCATGGTTCCGTCATGGTCGCAAGACTGCACCAGCGGGCCAGGATTTCGAAGTCCTTTTTTGAGCCCGATCCGCGCACGAACAGTTGCCTTTCATTTGCCGCCGGCTTTGTGTAAACCGTGCGCCAGCAAATTCCCGAACGACAAGAAGACGGCAAGGACCATGGACAAATTCACCAAGCTGACCGGCGTCGCCGCGCCGATGCCGATCGTCAACATCGACACCGACATGATCATCCCCAAGGATTATCTGAAGACGATCAAGCGCACCGGACTCGGCACCGGCCTGTTCGCCGAGATGCGCTACAAGGAGGACGGCTCGGAGAACCCCGACTTCGTGCTCAACAAGCCGGCCTATCGCAAGGCGCAGATCCTGGTCGCCGGCGACAATTTCGGCTGCGGCTCGAGCCGCGAGCACGCGCCGTGGGCGCTGCTCGATTTCGGCATCCGCTGCGTCATCTCGACCTCGTTCGCCGACATCTTCTACAACAACTGCTTCAAGAACGGCATCCTGCCGATCACCGTCAGCCCGGAAGACCTGGACAAGCTGATGGACGACGCCTCGCGCGGCTCCAACGCCACGCTGTCGGTCGATCTCGAGGCCAAGGAAATCCGCGGGCCGGATGGCGGCGTGGTCACGTTCGACCTCGACGACTTCAAGCGCCACTGCCTGCTCAATGGGCTGGACGACATCGGCCTGACCATGGAGAAGGCCGGCGCCATCGACTCGTTCGAACAGAAGAACGCCGCGCAGCGCCCGTGGGCCTGATCGTCTGTATCTGAATGCTTAAGCCCGGCCACGACAGGCCGGGTTCGTGCTGCGGCTGAACGGAGGGACAGTCATGACACGCTCGCTTCTGGCCGGCGCCTGCGCGCTGGCGGTGATCCTGCTGCCGATGGCGGGCGCGCATGCCCAGACCGACGCGGTGCTGGTGCCGGCCGACGATGCGTCCGGCGGCGCCGCCGACCAGGGCGCGTCGAGCACCACCGATGCGGCGCCGGCCGACGAGGACAAGCTGGCGCCGATCCCGTTCGAGGGCGGCCAGTTCACCATCACCCAGCAGGAGGAGTATGGCGAGAAGGTGCTGGCCTATGACGGCAAGCAGCTCGCCGACAATTACGACGTCTTCTTCGACAAGATTGTCGAGGTCGGCGGCGTCAAGGTCGCACTGTTCGATGTCGGCGATGGCGGCAATCAATGCGGGCCGGCGAGTGTCATCGCCTGGAAGCCGGAAGGCGGCGAGATCCAGACCACCACCGTCGAGCAGGACGAATGCGGCGCGCCGCCGGCCGCGGTCTCCGACAGCGCCATCTACTATGTGCCCTTTCTGCTGCCGGGCGAGACGAGAGCGGCGCTGCAATGGTCGCCGACGGAAGGGCTGACCACCTCCGGCAACCTCACCTACACGCCGGAATCCGGCACCGACTGGAAAGATGTCGACCCGTCGAAATACGACAACATCATCGACGCCTTCCACAACGAGGCGGTCTACAAGGCGGCGCAGACGGTGCTCGGCGACACCATGCCCGACATGGCGACCAGCCTGCTGGTCGGCGGCGGCACCGAAAACACCGCATCCGGCGCCTTCTACGCCACCGGCTGCGTGCCGCATGATTGCGGCGGCAATGACGGCTTCATGGCGGTCGATCCGGTCAAGCACAAAGTCTATTTCGCGCGCCGCGGCGACAATGGCGAGCCACAGGGCTGGCCCGACCTGAAGACGTGGCCGGCGGATATCAAGAAAGCGTATGACGACGCGCAGGGGTCGGCGAATTAGCCCGAGCCTCTATTGCTAGGTCGCGTTCCTTCGCGCCCCCCTCTGTCCTGCCGGACATCTCCCCCACAAGGGGGGAGATTGGCTGTTTCGGCGCCCCGCCTGTTTTGCAACGCTGGTGATTGGCGAAAACCGGCGTGACATCTGATCTCCCCCAAGTGGGGGAGATGGCCGGCAGGCCAGAGGGGGCGCTGTCCCGTCAGCATCAAAAGTTTGCACCGCCAGTCTACGCTCCCTGGCTCACGACTGGATCGCTCGTCCGTTTCAGAATGCGCGCATCCAACGCGAGGCTCTCCATGCGCACACTCATCTCCACCGGCTCGCCCTTCGAGAAAACCGCCGGCTATTCGCGCGCGGTGGTGCAGGGCGACTGGTGCTTCGTCTCCGGCACGACCGGTTACGACTATGCCACCATGACCATGCCCGACACGGTCGAGGCGCAGACGCGCAATTGCCTCGCGACCATTGCCAAGGCCTTGGCCGACGGCGGCTTCGAGATGGCCGATGTGGTGCGGGCGCATTACTACATCACCGACCAGGCCTATGTTGACGTGGTGTTCCCGATCCTCGGCGAGGCGTTCGGTGATATTCGGCCGGCGGCGACGATGATCGTCTGCCAGCTCAACAAGCCGGAAATGAAGATCGAGATCGAGGCGACGGCGCTCCGGCGCACGGCCTGATGCAGGTCGCCCAGGACAGGGGCACCGGCTTGCACAAAGCAAGGATCAGCCGATGGTAAAGGTCAAGCGCATCGTCGCCAACATCGCCACGCAGGACACCCTCGCGGCGCAGCATTTCTATCAGGACGTGCTCGGGCTTGATGTGCTGATGGACCAAGGCTGGATCGTCACCTGCGGCTCGGCCGAGACGATGACGGTGCAGATCAGCTTCATGACCGAGGGCGGCTCCGGCACCCCGGTGCCTGATCTTTCGATCGAGGTCGACGACGTCGACGAGGCGCTTGCGGCCATGCGCAAGGCCGGCTTCGCCATCGAATACGGCCCGGCCGACGAGCCCTGGGGCGTGCGGCGCTTCTATGTGCGCGACCCGTTCGGCCGGCTGGTGAATGTCCTTTCGCACCGGTGACGGTTGAAAGGCTTGCGCCGCAAGCACTTGGCGTTTAGCAAGGCCGCGGTTTCTCCAAACACTCTCGGGACGGTTCTCCATGGCTTCGAAAAATCTCCTCCTGCTCGCCGGCGACGGCATCGGCCCCGAGGCCATGGCCGAGGTGAAGAAGCTGATCGCGGCCATGAATGAAAAACTCGGCAGCGGTTTTGCCACCGATGAGGGGCTGGTCGGCGGTAGCGCCTACGACGCGCATGGCGCGGCGATCTCCGATGCCGACATGGAAAAGGCGATGGCGGCGGATGCCGTGCTGTTCGGCGCGGTTGGCGGGCCGAAGTGGGACAAGGTGCCTTACGAGGTGCGTCCCGAGGCCGGGCTGCTCCGCCTGCGCAAGGACATGGAGCTGTTCGCCAATCTCCGTCCGGCGATCTGCTACCCGGCGCTCGCCGCATCCTCCTCGCTCAAGCAGGAGGTGGTCGAGGGCCTCGACATATTGATCGTGCGCGAGCTGACCGGCGGCGTCTATTTCGGCGAGCCGAAGCAGATCATCGATCTCGGCAACGGCCAGAAGCGCGGCATCGACACGCAGGTCTACGACACGTTCGAGATCGAGCGCATCTCGGGCGTCGCCTTCGAGCTGGCGCGCACGCGCCGCAACCAGGTCACTTCGATGGAAAAGCGCAACGTCATGAAGTCGGGCGTGCTGTGGAACGAGGTTGTCAGCCAGACCCACGCGGCCAGCTACAGCGACGTCAAGCTCGATCACATGCTGGCCGATGCCGGCGGCATGCAGCTGGTGCGCTGGCCGAAGCAGTTCGACGTCATCGTCACCGACAATCTGTTCGGCGACATGCTGTCCGACATCGCCGCCATGCTCACCGGCTCGATCGGCATGCTGCCGTCGGCCTCGCTCGGCGCGCCGGATGTGAAGACCAAGAAGCGCAAGGCGCTCTACGAGCCGGTGCACGGCTCGGCGCCCGACATCGCCGGCAAGGGCATCGCCAACCCGATCGCCATGATCGCGTCCTTCGCCATGTGCCTGCGCTATTCCTTCGGCATGGTGGCCGAGGCCGACAAGCTGGAAGCGGCGATCGCCGCCGTGCTCGAAGACGGCCTGCGCACCAAGGACATCTTCTCCGACGGCATGAAGGAAGTCGGCACCATTGAAATGGGCGACGCCATCATCGCCAAGTTCCTTGGATGACAGATGGGCGAGGTGGGTCGCGCCATCGAAAGGGATGCTCTTGGCGAGCATAAACGCCAGGCCGACTTTCGCACCGACCAGCGTCTCGCGCCACTGCGGCAGTTCGTATGCGATCGATATCAGATCGAGAACAGTTTGAGCTGGGCTCTTGATCTGGCTTTGGCCCGGCAAGGTGGTTGATTGCGAAATTACCTATGAAGGATCCGAATTCAAGATTGTTGGGACCGAGACGATCCAAACCCACAAGAAGGCCCTTCGTGGTGACACTGCGAAGCACTTCAAGATTATCGAATACATCGCTTTGAGCGAACACGGTCAGTCTGGCTTGCGGCCCTAGTCTAGAACCTGACGCCGACCGGCATCGGTCCCCATTTGTTGTCGCCGGCCTGGGTCGGGATCAGCCCGAAGACGAGCGTCGCGAGCCAGCCGATATAGGGCAGGAAGCAGAGGATCGCGAGCCAGCCGGTCAGGCCGAGATCGTGCAGACGGCGCACGAGCAGCGCGACCCACGGCAGGAAGGTCAGCAGGATGTAGAGAACGACAAGGCAGATCATGACGATCGGCAGGTCGTCGCCCTGTTCGATGCCGCTTCCCAAATCCACAGAGAGGCCGACGCCGACAATGACGGCGAGGCCGATCGTCCAGAAAAGGCAAAAACCCCAGAACTCCTTGCGCCGGGCGCGGCCGGAGAAATCGACGTAATTGGTCGTCAGGCCGCGCCAGAAATAGTCCCACAGGCCACTCGATCCGATCGTTCCATTTTCGGCGTTGCGGCCGAAATGGTTGGGCACCGCAGGCGCGCTGCCCGGCAAGGGGCGAGGAGACGCCGCGGTCGGGGTGGCGGGCTCTGCCGGACCGGTCATGCGGGCGCGGACCGAAAATATGCTGCTTGCCCGGTCGCCATTCGGCTGGAATTCGACCTCGGCGCCCCTGGCCAACGCCATCTCGCGGCGCAGATCCTCGCGCGCGAAGCTGTAACGCTTGCCGTCGGCGCCGGTTATGAAGCCGAAGCCTTGCTGCTCGTCATAGTGCAGAACCTCGCCGCGCATCGCACTGCCCCCTTTGCCGCGCATGCCCAGACTGGTCAAAGTCGCGGCGAACCGCAAGGGGGATGCGATTTAGCGCACTGGCGGGCACCACGCCTTCGTCATTCTACGGCGGAGCAAGGAGCGAAGCGACGCGGCGCAGACCATAGAATCCATTCCGTGACCTACGAGCGTTGCAGCCGTTCAGAACGGCCCCTATTTCTGCCCCTTGTCTATGCTTCGCGCGAGGTCACGGCATGGATCCTCGGGTCTACGCGTCCGCTTCGCTCCGCCCGTGGATGACGAAGGTCGGACGCTTCGGCTAATTTTCGAGGTTGGCGGTTTGCCCGGACGTTCGCTGCGGGTCAGCTTCCAACCTGGCGAACCTACGCCGGCCGCTTCTTCGGCTTCTTGTGCTTTACCGGCTTGTCGAATTTCGGCCGGTCGAGTTTTGATTTGTCGAATTTCGGCTTGCCGGGCTTCTTCGCCCAGGGTTTTGAATCCACGCCGGCGGGCCGGTGCTCGCCCGGCGCGCGCTTTTCGAATTGGGGCGCGTTCTGGTCGAAGGGCCGCTTGCCGCGATGCGGCTTCTTGTCGGGTTTCGGCGGCTGGTAGCCGGCCCGCGACAGGTCGGGCGTGCCGTCCAGCCGTCTCACCGCGATGTTGTTCTGCAATTTGCGGTCGGGGCCGATAGCGGCGAGGAACCGGTCGGCCCAGTCGGCGGCGATCTGCACGAAGGTCTCTTCCGGCTGCATCTTGATGGCGCCGATCTCGCGCTTGCTGATGCTGCCGGTACGGCACAGCATGGGGATCAGCCAGCGCGGCTCGGCATTCTGCCGGCGGCCGACCGACAGCGAGAACCAGACGCTGTCGCCGAAATCGTCGCGGCGGCTGGGCGTCTCGTCGCGTCGCGCGGGCCTTTCGGCTGACGGCGTGAAGGGCGCGACGTCGAGCAGGTCTTCCGGCGCCGAGCGGCTGCCGCGGCAGAGCCGGACGAAGGCGGCGGCGACAAGCTCGGCGCCGTGGCGGTCGAGCAAGGTTTCGACGAAACCGCGTTCTTCCTCGCTCACCGGCTCACCGAAGGCAGGGTCGGCGAGGATACGCTCGTCGTCGCGGCGCAGCACCTCGTCAGCCGAGGGCGGGCTCGCCCAGGACGCGGTCAGGCCGGCATTGTGGAGCAGGCGCTCGGTGCGCCTGCGGGCATTGTTCGGCACGATCAGCGCGCTGACGCCTTTCCGCCCGGCACGGCCGGTGCGGCCGCTGCGGTGGAGCAGCGTTTCCGGGTTGGACGGCAGGTCGGCATGGACGACCAGGTCGAGATTGGGCAGGTCGATGCCGCGCGCCGCCACGTCGGTGGCGATGCAGACCCTGGCACGGCCGTCGCGCATCGCCTGCAGCGCGTGGCTGCGCTCGTTCTGGCTGAGCTCGCCGGACAATGCCACGACGGCGAAATTTCGGTTATTGAAGCGCGCGGTGAGATGGTTGACGGCGGCGCGGGTGTTGCAGAACACCATGGCGTTGGTCGCCTCGTAATAGCGCAGCACGTTGATGATGGCGTTCTCGCGGTCGGCGGGTGCCACGGAGAGCGCCCGGTATTCGATGTCGAGATGCTGCTTTGCCTCGCCGCCGGCGGAAATGCGCACGGCATCGCGCTGGTAGTTCTTCGCCAGCGTGGCGATCGAGCGCGGCACGGTGGCGGAAAACATCAAGGTGCGGCGCTCGGCGGGCGCGGCGTCGAGGATGAATTCGAGGTCCTCGCGAAAGCCGAGATCGAGCATCTCGTCGGCCTCGTCCAGCACCACGGCCTTGAGCGCCGACATGTCGAGCGCGCCGCGCGTAATGTGGTCGCGCAGCCGGCCCGGTGTGCCGACGACGATATGGGCGCCGCGCTCCAGCGCCCGCCGCTCGCTGCGCATGTCCATGCCGCCGACGCAGGAGGCTATCTGCGCGCCGGTCAGCTCATAGAGCCATTCCAGCTCGCGCCGCACCTGCAGCGCCAGCTCGCGCGTCGGCGCCACCACCAGGCCGAGCGGCGCGCCGGCATCGGTGAAACGCGCCGCGCCGCCAAGCAGGGTCGGGGCCAAGGCAAGGCCGAAGGCGACCGTCTTGCCGGAGCCGGTCTGGGCCGAGACCAACGCGTCGGCCGCGCGAAGCTCGGGCGCCAGCACCGCCTGCTGCACCGGCGTCAGCGCGGCATAGCCGCGTTTTTCCAGCGCCTCTGCAAGCGCAGGCACGATCGTTTCGAAACTGGACATTTTTCTCTTTCGGAATTCGGAGCTTGCCTGTCCGGCAACACATGCCGGGCTGACGCACGCAGGCGAAGGACATTTTGAGCGTTCGTACTTCCTGCGGCGGCCATTGTACAGCGCAAGCGGCACCGCCTCTCCTTCTCCCCTTGTGGGAGAAGGTGGATCGGCGCGCAGCCGAGACGGATGAGGGGTGTTCCAGCGGAGTGAGAGGTTGGTGTTTTCTGGAGCACCCCTCATCCGTCGCCTTCGGCGACACCTTCTCCCACAAGGGGAGAAGGGAGAGCGCTGCCGCCAATTGACTCTTTTACCAAACCGCGTAAAAGCCCGCTTCGAACGGGATTGTTCTTCGATGCGCGGCCTTCTGATGGCTCTTCTTGCATTCGATGCCCCAGCCACGATGCACGGCATCGGGCCGGGCGCTTCGGCGCGCCTGCCCGTTCCAGCAAAACTACGGCCAAAACCACCACCAAAACGGTGTGATTCCCTTGGCCTAACCACCCTCTCCCGGGTTCGGCCCGGGGGACGGAACCCGCATGAGGCCAGCGGGTTTTCTCCAACCAAGCGGAGAGGGACAGGAGATCTTTATGAGTTTCAAGGTTGCGGTAGTCGGCGCCACGGGCAATGTGGGCCGCGAAATGCTCAACATTCTGGATGAGCGCGGCTTTCCGGTAAGCGAAGTGGTGGCGCTGGCCTCGCGGCGCAGCCAGGGCACCGAAG
Organism: Mesorhizobium sp. M4B.F.Ca.ET.058.02.1.1; assembly: GCF_003952505.1. Taxonomy (NCBI): domain Bacteria; kingdom Pseudomonadati; phylum Pseudomonadota; class Alphaproteobacteria; order Hyphomicrobiales; family Phyllobacteriaceae; genus Mesorhizobium; species Mesorhizobium sp. M4B.F.Ca.ET.058.02.1.1. The sequence goes on from NZ_CP034450.1 coordinate 4,224,214, forward strand.
TGTCCTTCGGCGACCGCACGCTGAAGGTCAAGGCGCTCGACACCTATGACTTTTCCGACACCGACATCTGTGTCATGTCGGCCGGCGGCAACGTCTCCAAGGAATGGTCGCCGAAGATCGGCAAGCAGGGCTGCGTCGTCATCGATAATTCGTCCGCCTTCCGCTATGACCCGGACGTGCCGCTGATCGTGCCGGAAGTGAACCCGGACGCGGTGGAACTGTTCTCGCGCAAGAACATCATCGCCAACCCGAACTGCTCGACGGCGCAGCTGGTCGTGGCGCTGAAGCCGCTGCATGACGCGGCGACCATCAAGCGCGTCGTTGTCGCCACTTACCAGTCGGTCTCCGGCGCCGGCAAGGAAGGCATGGACGAGCTGTTCACCCAGACCCGCGCCGTCTTCGTCGCCGACCAGGTCGACGTCAAGAAGTTCACCAAGCGCATCGCCTTCAACGTCATTCCGCATATCGACGTCTTCCTCGACGACGGCTTCACCAAGGAAGAGTGGAAGATGGTGGCCGAGACCAAGAAGATGCTCGACCCCAAGATCAAGTTGACGGCGACCTGCGTGCGCGTGCCGGTGTTCATCGGCCACTCGGAAGCGGTCAACATCGAGTTCGAAAAGCCGATCACGGCCGACGAGGCGCGCGAGCTCCTGCGCGAGGCGCCGGGCTGCCAGGTCTTGGACAAGCGCGAGAACGGCGGCTACATCACGCCGCTCGAATCGGCCGGCGAGGACGCCACCTTCATCTCGCGCATCCGCGAGGATTCGACCGTCGACAACGGCCTGTCGATGTGGGTCGTCTCCGACAATCTGCGCAAGGGCGCGGCGCTGAACGCGGTGCAGATCGCCGAACTTCTGGTCGAGCGGGGCCTGATCCAGCCGAAGAAGAAGGCGGCATAATCTCGCTCGCGGGCCGCACCGCCGCTGCCGCGGCGGGCCCTCCGCGGGGGGCGCCGGACGACCGGCGGCCCGCGGTCGCGGGCTCGGCCTTCGGCCGGGTAGCTTCCTTCTCCCCGTTCACGGGGAGAAGGTCCCGGCAGGGGGATGAGGGGCGGCACCGGCATCTCAAGCAGGCGGTGGAGAGCCGGCATCACAACCGATTTTGCTCCGCCAATTCCATCAACATCGCCATCGCTTCCTCGGCCCGATCCGCCGGGACGAACAGATGGTCGTGGTAAAAGGCCGAGACCGGATTGACGCCCATGCCAGCCCCTGCCAACCGCGTGGTGATGGCGGCGAGGAATCCGACGGCTTCCAGCGAGGAGTGGATGTTCAGCGTGATCATCCGGCAGCGGAAGATGCCGTCGATGCCGACCGCTCTCGACTGGTCCTCCTTCACGATCAGCGTAAGGCCTTCCTGCTCGCGAAAGCTCATGACCGGATCGAGGCCATCCGGCATGGTCGCGCCCGGCGCCAGCGTCGCGAAGACGTGGACATCGGGAAGCAGTCGCGGCGTCATCGACGCCAACAATTTTTGCAGATCGGTTTCGCCGGTCATTTTTCCTCCCTCGGCGGCGCGCGGCTGCCAGTCTCGCGAGCCCGCCGCCTCGTCCTTAGACCGGCCGGATGAGCGCCGGTAGTGCCTGCCCGGGCGACACGGAAATGTCGCTGTCGACCGAGCTTGCTTTGCCGTTGCATAGCACAATGGACGGGATCGGGACCGGAGCCGGTCCGTCTGGGGGTTTTGATGATCGTCCGCCCGCGTCCGCGCTTCCTGCATCTGTTCTTCATCATGCGCGGCTCGGTGGTGCCGCGCATCCTGCCGCAGATCTTCGGTTTTGCCGCCTATGGCGCGCTGGTGGTATTGGTCATCAAAGCTCTCAAGCTCGACTTCGGCAATGCCGGCACGGCACCCTTCGCCCTGCTCGGCGTGGCGCTGTCGATCTATCTCGGCTTCCGCAACAACGCCGCCTATGACCGCTGGTGGGAGGCGCGCAAGCTGTGGGGCCAGCTCGTCTTCGACATCCGCAACCTGGCGCGCGCCTCGACCGGCCTTATCGAGGACCGGGCCGAATTGCGCGGCCTGTTGATGGATGCGATCGCGTTTTGCCATTTCCTGCGCGGCCTGCTCAGGCGGGTGGATGCTACGGCGGAAGCGCGCGGCTTCATCGGCGATGAGGCCGAAGCCGTGGTGAAGGCCGTCAACTCTCCCGATGCCCTGGTACGCAGGATGGGCGCGCGCATCGCGGCGCTGCGCAAGTCCGGGGCGCTCGATGCGGTCGGCTACCGTATCCTCGACGAGCGCCTGTCGGAGATCGCCGCCGCGCAGGCCGGCTGCGAGCGCATCGCCGGAACGCCGTTGCCTTTTGCCTACACGCTGCTGCTGCAGCGAACGGCCTACGTCTTCTGCCTGCTGCTGCCGTTCGGGCTGGTCGCGCCAGCCGGCTGGGCAACGCCGCTGTTCACGGCGCTGATCGCCTATACCTTCTTCGGCCTCGACGCGCTCTCGGAAGAGCTCGAGGATCCGTTCGGCACCCAGCCCAACGACCTTGCGCTGGATGGGCTTTGCCGCGTCTGCGAGATCTCGGTGTTCGAGGCGCTCGGCGAACCGGCGCCGAAGATGATCCCGGCCGAACGGTTCTATTTCTCCTGAGGCCAGAGCGTTCCAGCCCTGGCCATCCGGTTTGCGAGCCGGATGAGCGCTGCCTGGATTCTGTTTTTGACACCGCCGCTTGACTCGGCCGGCGGCCTCTCGTATAGAACCAAAAGGTTATATAACCAGTTGGTTCAATATGACGGATAGCCTCAGTCTGACCCTCGCCGCGCTTGCCGACCCGACCCGGCGCGCCATCCTGGCGCGGCTGGCGCTCGGCGAGGCCTCCGTCACGCAGCTGGCGGAGCCGTTTGCCATGAGCTTTCCGGCGGTGTCGAAGCACCTCAAGGTGCTTGAGCGCGCCGGCCTGGTGGCGCGCGGCCGCGACGCGCAGTTTCGGCCGCGCCGCCTGCAACCGGAACCATTGCGCGAGATCGACGAATGGCTGGAGACCTACCGCGTGCTATGGGACGCGCGCTTCGACCGGCTGGAAACCTATCTGCAAGCCTTGCAGGCGGGTGATCCCGGCGCAGGTAAAAGCTAAGCCGGCCAATCATCTTGCCGCCCTTGCGCAACAAGACATCCAGAGAGGGGAACATGACAGATCAGACCATCGACACGCCATCCGACGACCCGGTCATCATCATCACCCGGACCTTCGATGCGCCACGCGCGCTGATGTTCAAGCTTTTCACCGATCCATATCACCTGGTGCGATTCTGGGGACCGGAAGGCTCAACCTATCCGGTCTGCGAGATGGATGTACGGCCTGGAGGGCAATTCCGTCTGACCATGCGCTTCGCCGACGGCAGTGAATACCCAACCAACAGCGTCTATCTCGAAATCGCTCCGCCGGAGCGGATCATCTATCGCGACGCCCCGCTCGATCGCAGTCAGTGGCAGGATACCCTGCCGCCGCCCAACATGGTGACGACAATCCTGTTCGAGGATGCCGGCGGCAAGACGCGGATCGTCGCCAACATCCGCGCCAACTCGGTTGCCGCCCGCGACATGGCGGTGAAGATGGGCTTCGGCCAGATGGTCATGGCGAGCTACGCGCGGCTGGAAGCCTATCTCAAGACACTCTGAGTGCCCTTGCGGCGCGCCGGAATGAGCCGCGCGCATCTGTGAAAAAGATTCCGGCACGTGTCGGACGGTCGACGCGTGCCGCGTCCTTGGTTCGAGCCTGGCAAAGACGCCGGGGTTCTAACTAAAATATTAGGAGGGAACGTCAATGAGCATTGCTCAAACCGCGCCCGTGTCGTCGGGTGCCCTGTGGACCGGTCGCGTGCTCAGCGCGCTCATCGTGCTGTTCATGATCTTCGACGGCGCCATCAAACTGCCGCCGCTCGACATCGTCACCCAGACGATGGTGCAACTCGGCTGGCCGGCCGATCCCAACGCCGCGCGTATGCTCGGCATCATCGGGCTGATCTCCACCGCGCTCTACGCACTGCCGCGCACCTCGGTGCTCGGCGCCATCCTGCTCACTGCCTATATGGGCGGCGCCATCGCCACCAAAGTGCGGCTCGACAGCCCGCTGTTCTCGCACACGCTGTTCGGCGTCTATCTCGGCATCATTCTGTGGGCCGGCCTGTTCCTGCGTGACCCCAGGCTGCGCGCGCTGATCCCGTTTGCCCGCTAAGCATCGGGAGGACCGTAGAATGTTCACCACCATCCTCACTATCCTGATTGTCGCCATTGCCGCCGTGCTCATCTACGCCGCGACACGGCCGAACGATTTCGTCGTCAGCCGCTCGGCCATCATCAAGGCGCCGCCCGAGGCGATCTATCCGCTGATCAACGACTTCACGCGCTGGCCCGAATGGTCGCCTTACGAAAAACTCGACCCGGACATGAAGCGCACGCTGTCCGGCGCCGAAAGCGGCAAGGGCGCGGCCTATGCCTGGGAAGGCAACGGCAAGGCAGGCGTCGGGCGGATGGAGATCACCAGCTCGGTTCCATCCTCGCTGGTGGCGCTGAAGCTCGATTTCGAAAAGCCGTTCCGGGCCAACAACAGCGTCGACTTCACCTTGACGCCGTCCGGCGAGACCACGACCGTCACCTGGGCGATGCGCGGCGGCCGTCCGTTCATCGCCAAGCTGATGGGCCTGTTCATGAATTTCGACACGCTGATCGGCAAGGATTTCGAGGTCGGCCTCGCCAACTTGAAGCGAGCCGCCGAATAACTACCTGAAAATGCACCATCTTTGCGCGTCCGGGGGGACGCGCGGCACTGCAGGGCGGATCAAATCACGTCTTTGTGCGTTATCGCTGCAAGGCGGGTGCAGGCGCATTCCCGTTGGGGAGAAACGATGATGAAGAAAGCGATAGTCTTAGTGGCCCTGCTGATGGCGCTCGGCGCTTGCTCGCAGACGGAAAAGGGTGCTGCGGTCGGCGGCCTGGGCGGGGCGGCGATAGGCGCTGCCGTCGCGAATGACCCGGTGGAAGGCGCAGTCGTCGGCGGCGCCGTCGGCGCTGTCGCCGGTGCGTTGATTGGCCGGGCCAACGAGCCGGACCGCTGCCGTTATCGGGATCGCTATGGGCGCGTCTATATCGCCCGTTGCCCGCAGGGCTACTGATTCCTTCCGGGAACGCCTGAAACAAGAAACGGCGGGCAAAGCCCGCCGTTTTCGCAAAGCAATGTGAGCCGGATTACTCGGCCGTGGCGGCTTCCGCCTCGGCCGGAGCAGCTGCTGCCGCGGCAACGGCGGCGGCGGCATCTTCCTGCGCCTTCTTCAGAAGGGCGGCGCGCTCCTGCGCCTTCTTGCCGGGCTCGGCCTTCTTCGGGTTCGAGCGGGCCGGACGCTTGGCAAGGCCGGCCTCGTCGAGGAAGCGCAGAACGCGGTCGGTCGGCTGGGCGCCGTGCGAGAGCCAGTGCTTGACGCGGTCGGCGTCAACCTTGACGCGCTCGCCGTCCTTCGGCAGCAGCGGGTTCCACGAGCCGAGCGCCTCGATGAAACGGCCGTCGCGGGGCGAGCGGGCGTCGGCGACGACGACGTGGTAGTAAGGACGCTTCTTCGAGCCCGCGCGGGCCAGTCTGATCTTCAGTGCCATTGTTTTCTCCTAAAAAGCTCTGATTTTCGTTTGATGGTCTGGGTTGGGTCTCAACCGGTTTTCGTCACGCCGTTGGCAGCGGCGATCTGTTCGTGGTGACGGATCACTTCGCGGACGACGAAGTTAAGGAATTTCTCCGCGAAATCGGGATCGAGATGCGCATCCTTCGCCAGTTGGCGAAGGCGGGCGATCTGCTGCTGCTCGCGCGCCGGATCGGCCGGCGGCAGGCCATGCTCCGCCTTCAGCACGCCCACTGCCTTGGTGCAGCGGAAGCGCTCGGCGAGCATATGGATGAGGGCGGCGTCGATGTTGTCGATCGAAGCGCGGTAGCCGGCCAGGGTGGCGCGTGCGTCGGCCATGTCCTTGTCCTCGTTCATCGCGCCCTCACTTCTTCTTGCCAAGGCCGGGCAGGCCGCCGCCACCTAGGCCCGGAAGGCCGGGCAGCTTCATGCCGCCGGGCAGGCCAGGTAGACCACCCCCGGCAAGACCGCCGGGCAACCCGCCAGGCAAGCCCTTGCCGAGGCCGGCCGCCTGCGCCTGCTTCTGCAAGACTTCGAGCTGCTTGGGATCCATCTTGGACAGGTCCGGCATGCCACCGCCCATGCCGCCGGGCATCATGCCGCCGAGACCCATCTTGGAAGCGAGGCCGCCCATCATGCCGCGCATGAGGCCGCCGCCTTTGCCCTTGCCGCCCATCGCCTTCATCATATCGGCCATGCCGCGATGCATCTTCAGCAGCTTGTTGATCTCGGCGGCGTCGGTGCCGGAGCCGGCGGCGATGCGCTTCTTGCGCGAATGCTTGAGGATATCCGGATTGGCACGCTCGGCCTTGGTCATCGAGGAGATGATGGCGAGCTGGCGGGCGAACATCCTGTCGTCGAGGCCGGCCGCGGCCATCTGATCCTTCATCTTGCCCATGCCCGGCATCATGCCCATGATGCCGCCCATGCCGCCCATCTTCGACATCTGCTGAAGCTGCCCGGCGAGGTCGTTGAGGTCGAACTTGCCCGACTGCATCTTCCTGGCCATCGCCGCCGCCTGCTCGGCGTCGATGTTCTCGGCCGCCTTCTCGACCAGCGAGACGATGTCGCCCATGCCGAGGATGCGGTCGGCGATGCGCTTGGGGTGGAATTCCTCCAGCCCGTCCATCTTTTCGCCGGTGCCGATCAGCTTGATCGGCTTGCCGGTCACGGCGCGCATGGAGAGCGCGGCGCCGCCCCGGCCGTCGCCGTCCATGCGGGTCAGCACCAGGCCGGTGATGCCGACGCGCTCGTCGAAGCTCTTCGCCAGGTTGACGGCGTCCTGGCCGGTCAGTGAGTCGGCGACCAGCAGTATCTCGTGCGGCGACGACACCTTCTTGATGTCGGCCATCTCGACCATCAGCGGCTCGTCGATATGGGTGCGGCCGGCGGTGTCGAGGATGACGACGTCGTGGCCGCCGAGCTTGGCCGCCTGCACGGCGCGCCTGGCGATGTCGACCGGGCTCTGGCCGGCGATGATCGGCAGCGTCGCGACCTTGGTCTGCTCGCCGAGCTGGCGCAGCTGCTCCTGCGCGGCGGGACGCCGCGTGTCGAGCGAGGCCATCAGGACCTTCTTGTTCTGGCGCTCGGTCAAGCGCTTGGCGATCTTGGCGGAGGTCGTCGTCTTGCCGGAGCCCTGCAGGCCGACCATCATGACGACGACCGGCGCCGGCGCATTGAGGTCGACCGCGACGCCCTCGGCGCCCAGCATCTCGACCAGTTCGTCGTGGACGATCTTGACGACCATCTGGCCGGGCTTGATCGACTTCAGCACGGCGGCGCCGACCGCCTTCTCGCGCACCTTGTCGGTGAAGGAGCGAACCACTTCCAGCGCCACGTCGGCCTCGAGCAGCGCGCGGCGCACCTCGCGCAGCGCCGCGGAGACATCCGCCTCCGACAACGCGCCGCGGCCGGTCAGGCCGTTCAGGATGGAGCCAAGGCGCTCCTGAAGGGATTCAAACATTCTGGTTCCTTTTCTCGGGGCATCCGGATGATGTCCGAGAGGTAATGCGTTCGCGCCCGATGTCCAACAAGCAAAGTCCAAAGCCAAAAAGCACCCGGGGGCGCCTTGCGCTGCCGGGTGTTGGCCTCCAGGATCGGTTTACAGCACTTGGCCTCTAGAGGCTTCGGCGTCCTGGTCGGCTTGCTCGGAGGGATACTCGTCGCGGAATTAGGGGCGTGTAGACAGGAAAACGCCCCGGGAGTCAAGATACGGGCCGAAATCGGCCGGCGCGACGGCTCAGGGGAGCGTTTCGCCGTCGAGGATGCGGGCATAGAGTTCGAGATAGGCCTGCGCCGTCCGGGTGATCGGAAAGCGGTCGGCCGCGGAGTCCCGGCAGCGCCCGGGTGAAAGATCGGCGATCGCGGAAAGCGCCGCGGCAAACTCGGCATCGGTGTCGAAAAAACGTCCGGTGTCCGCGTCGACGATCTCCGGCAGGGCGCCGCGCGGCGTCGTCAGCACCGGCGTGCCGCACAGCATCGCCTCGACCGGGGCCATGCCGAACGGCTCTTCCCAGGCGATCGGATTGAGGAATGCCCTGGCCTCGCCGAGCAGCCGCAGTTTTTCGGCGCCGCCGACGACGCCGTGGAAACGATAGCGGCGGCCAAGGCTCTTGAAGAAGACCCCCTGGCGCCGCACCTGGCTGCGCGTGAGCAGGCGCCAGCGCGGGCCGCCGGCGATGTCGAGCGCAAAATTGAATGTCTTGGCCAGGTCGACGGCGCGGTTGAGGTTCTTGCCGGCGCGGGCGACGCCGGCGAGGAACAGCAGGCGGTCATTCCTTGTCGCCGAGAGCCGGTAGTCGTCGACCGGAAAACCGTTGTAGACAAAGGTCTGGCGGCCATGGTTGCGGGCGTGGCTGGCGCTGACGAAGTTCCAGTTCGGTTGCGGCCGCGATTGTCCCGGAAGATAGCCGTGCTCGGTATTGAGAGCTGGAAACGGCACATCGAGGAACCAGCTGTTGAAGTGGACGATGTCGGTGTCCGTGGGAATAGCGGCCCGGCATTCCGCCTTCGAAGCCGCCTGCCGCACCTCGCAATGCGGATGGCTGGAGCCGGCGGCGGCGACAAGGACCACGCTGTGCCCGAGGCGGGCGAGTTCCGTCGCCAGCCAGTCGACCTGCCGCTCGGTGCCGCCATAACCAGCGCAGGGGATCGCCCCATCCACCACCAGTGTTATGCGCATCAGACCGGCCCACCGCCGCGCCATGTCGCCGCCCCGACTTTCAGCGGTGAGCGCGGATGCAGCAGAAGCAGCGCCGTCAGCAGGCTGCTGACGATACCGATCGCGGCGATTAGGACAGCGTCGAAACCGGTCCAGCCGGGGCCTTCTAGCGGCCTGGCGTTGAACAGGGCGAAGGAATTGTAGCTCTGCTGGTGCGAGATCAGCAGGAAGCCGGTCAGATTGTTGCCGAGATGGGCGCCAAGGGCCACTCCCAGATTGCCGGTCGCATAGACAAGGAGCGTCAGCACGAGCGCGAAGCTGGCGATCGAGACCAGCACGCAGGCATTGATGGCGAGCGTCGAGCTCGCACTCCAGTGCAGCGCGCTGAACAGCATCAGCGGAAGCCCTGCCCAGATCAGCGGACTGCTGAACCGGCTGGCCAGCCCCCGCAGCAGATAGCCGCGGAACAGCGCCTCCTCGGACGAGGTCTGCAGCAAAGCGAGCAGCACGATGGGGATCAGGAACAGCAGCCATGTCGACAGGCTGATCGCGCCGCGCGCGATCTCGGGCTGCAGCCAGTAGAGCAGAATCTCCGAAAGAAGCGAGGTGATCAGCACCGCGATCAGCCCCTTGAGGAAGTCCAGCCATGAAACGCGGTGGCTTTCGCCGACCAGCGCCGCAAGCGGCTCGCGGTGCACGAAGCGCATGGCGACCCACAGGCCGATCCAGATGCCGGCGAAGGAGAGCAGCGCGGTGAGGATACCCTGCGGCGAGGCGAGGAAATCCTGGACCGGGCCGCCGGCCGGCCGGCCGGCTCCCGTCGAGGCCCGCCAGACGATGAAGGCATAGGTGCCGCCGAGCAGCACCACCAGGGTCGCCGCCATCCAGAACAGCACGACGATCGCGGTTCCAAGCAAGAGGCGGAGCGGGGTTGTCCTGGCGTTCGGCGAGCGCCGGTAGCGCTCGAAGGCGGTTCTGTCGATGATCACGCGGTTCCCCTTGCCGAACGCGACTGGCGAGCATCCGGGTCGCCTGATCTATGGGATCGGCGCTTTGCGCGCAATCATCCTCGCCACGGCTTGCGCTCGTGGTTGCGCATTTGTGCAGAGGCGGCCGCACCGTTCGACGGGCGACCGCCTGTTGGCCGGCACTTGTCAGCGCATCACGTAGACGATACGCCGCGTGCCGGGATCGACCAGCGCCGGCTGGTTGTTCACATAGACATAGCGGTAGTCGTAGTCGGGGATTTCGCGCAACTCGACACTGTCGGGCAAGGTCGCGCCCGTCACCACCTCGCCGTCGAGATAGACCGGATCGAGCCGATGGGTGCTGATATAGGTGCCCACTTCGGCCGGCGGCCTGGCGATCGGTTCGACTGGTTCGACCGGTTCAGCCGAGATGATGGCGCCGGTGTAGTTGTCGGAATAGTCGCTGTCATCCGGCTGCTCGACGACGGCGATGCCCGCATCGGCCGGCCGCCGTGTCAGCACGACCGCGTTGCCGCCGAAATCGGCGGTCACATAGTCCGAATAGATCCAGCCTCGGCCGTTGGTCTCGGCGATGGTGCACCATTTGCTGTTGGCGATACAGCCTTCGAGCGTTGCCGACTGGCCCGCGGCCAGCACGCCGATGACCGGATATTGCGGGCCCGGTCCGGCGCGCACGTTGAGATCGGCAACAGCCGAAACGGCGGTCTCGGCCAGCGCAACACCCGACAAGGCGGCGAGCGCAGCGGCGACCGCGGGAAACAGTATGAGTTTCATGGATTTCACTCCGTTTTCAGGCTCCCTCGCGGACGAAAACGAAGCCAGGCCTTATGCGTTCCGGCTAAAATGCCCGTGCCGGCTCACGAATTATTCCCGTTTCTTTCGGCAATTCGGTCAGCAGGTTGTGGACAAAGGCCAGTTTATGCGCCGTCACGCCCGAGATGACGAAGGGGTAGAGGTCGGGCAAGCCCATGCAGCGGTTGATCGAGTTGGACGCCTCCGACAGCACCAGCCAGCGGTCAAGGATCTTCTCGAAAGGCTCAGGCGCGTTCCTTGGTTCGGCGGGCGCGGTCTGCAGTTCGCCGCCGGTATCACCACGCGGCAGGGCGTTGGCATCCACCGTCTCCAGCCGGCCGAGCGGAAAATTCAGCGCATGCACCATCTCCAGCGTGTCGGTGATGTGAAGATAGTGCGCGAAGGTCTCGGCCCAGTCCTCCCAGGGATGCGAGGTCGCATAGGCCGAGATGTGGCCCTGCTGCCAGTCCGGCGCCGCGCCATTGGCGTAGTAGGCCGTCAGCGCCTGTTCGTAGCCGGCACGCTCGTCGCCGAACAGGGCGCGGAATGCGGCAAGCCTTTGCGGATCGTCGCGGATCAGCCGGTCCCAATAATAATGGCCGAGTTCGTGGCGGAAATGGCCGAGCAGCGTGCGATAGTTCTCGCCCATCGCGACACGCCGTCGCTCGCGTTCGGCCGAATCCGCCTCGGCGACGTTGAGCGTGATCAGGCCATTGTCGTGGCCGGTGAGGATGCGCTCGCCACCAGGACCGCCACCGATCGGATCGGCAAGGAAATCGAAGGCAAGGCCCGCCTCGTCGCCAGGGCTCTGCTTGGGCGCGACCGGCAAGCCGAAGGCGAGCAGCGAATAGATGGCGCGTTTCTTGGCGGCCTCGACGCGGATCCAGCGCCGGCGGTTCCCATCCACGGACAGGTCCGGAATGAGCTGGTTCAACGCGCAGGCGCGGCAAAAGGCCTGGCCCGGCTCCGTCCGCCAGTTGCAGGCGCATTCGTCAGCATTGGTGCAGTGGTAGGCGCCATCAACATCCGACAGCGTGAAACGCGCGTGCTCGGGATCATAGAGCACGAGGCTGGCGCAGTTCAGGCACTGGGCATTCTCGAAATAGAGGCGGTGGCCGCATTGCGGGCAGTCGAACAGCTTCATATGGCACTCAAACCCATCAGCGCCCGCATATAGGGCGCGATCTCGCGCCACCCAAACGCCTGGCCGCGACCAGGCGTTTCAGCGCTATTCGGCCGCAAGCACGGCCGCCACCTGCCGCGCCACGCTCTCGCCCGACAGCCGAGCGCCGCCGCAGGTCTGGATCAGCGGTCCCGCCAGATGCTCGCCGGCGAAGAAGATCTTGTCCGCCACCGGCCGCATCAGGGTGGCGCGCGCCTCCGATCGCCCGGGCCGCGCCGCGGCATAGGCGCCGCGCACGTAACGCTCGCCGCCCCAATTGGTCATCATGGCGCGTCCGACATGCTTGCGGGTGTCGGCACCGAAAATGTCGCACAGCCGGTCAACGACGAAATCGATACCGGCCGCCTCGCCGGCCGCCGACATTTCCCAGGCGAAGTCGCCGCCGACGAAGCCGACCATCAGGTCGAGATCGAAGGGAAAGCAGAGAAAGTAGATGTCGTGCCTGGCCAGCCGCTCGACCAGCAAATCGTCGAAAGGCTGCAGGCCGAGCCGGGTTCCGCTGATCTCGACCGGCAATTTGGTCAGCATGCCCATCGGCAGGTCGAAGAAAGCGGAAAAATGCGCATCGGGAAGGGCCGGCGAGAACGCGATCTCCTCGAAGGCGAGCACGGCGGGCGAGGCGGTGACGATGACCGCCCTGGCGCGGATTGTGCCGCGATCGGTGACGCAAGCGACATCCGGCCCGTTCCAGAAGATCCTGCGCACCGGGGTCGACAATTCGACCGGCACGTCGGCGCCGAAACGCGCGACCAGCGCGCCGAACCCTTCCTTGCTGAAATAGTTGGGGTCGAGATCGGCGGCGGCCTGGAAATCGCGGATCGATATCTCGTCCTCGTCGGCGCCGAAGTCCATCGGACCGGCGAAGGTGGCGGCGGCGCGCGGCGCCTGGCCCCTGGCGAGCAGCGCCGAAAGCCGGTCGTCGTCACCCTCCTCGACCTTGTGGGCGGCGAGCAATTCGAATAGCTTCGCGTCGGCGGCCTTCATCTCGGCCTCTTCCGCCTCGCTCGCCTTGCGCTGGCGGTAGTAGAGATGATCGACATTCATGTCGTGGTGATGCAGGTTCCAGCCGGCGGCTTGCGCCTCGGGAAAATAGGGATTGCGGTCCGCCGCGTGCAGCCAGGCGCAGCCGATGTCGAAGGGCACGCCGAAATGCCGGTCGCTGGTCCAGGCGCGGCCGCCGATTCGGTCCATCGCTTCCAGCAGTTTGAAGGACAAGCCGGCGGCGCTCAGGGTTTTCGCGGCTGAGAGCCCGGCCGAGCCGGCCCCGATGATCACAACATCAACATCGCCCATGTGTATCGCGCCCCCCGCCACAATAAATACTTGATCGTAGGCAAATTCCGCTTCATTGGCCAGCATCGAGCAACCAGTGCAGCCGTGGGGGCGGTGACAATCGGGCGCTTCACTGGCAAATTCGCAACCGGGACGTGATTCAGGCGATCAGGAGAGAACAGCATGGCATTTCTTGCCAAGGGAAAGATTTTTGCGGCCGTGGTGGCGGCGGTGGTTGCGCTGGCGACAGGCGCGCAGGCGGCTGGCAGCTGTGGCAAGAACAGCGCCGGCTTCGAAGCCTGGAAGCAGGACTTTGCCGCCCAGGCCCAGGCCGAAGGGGTCGGAGCGAGGGGGCTGTCCGCCCTGGCTGGCGCGACCTACGCGACGAGGACCATCTCCGCCGACCGCGCCATCCACAAGGCGTTCAGCGGCTCGGTGGAAGATTTCATGAAGCGCCGCGGCGGGGCTGCGATCATTTCCAAGGGCCGTTCGCTGAAGAAGTCGAACGCGGCGCTGTTCGACAGGATCGAAGCGACCTACGGCGTGCCGCCCGGCGTGCTGCTCGCCATCTGGGGCATGGAGACCGGCTTCGGCGCCTCCATGGGCAACCAGAACACGGTGTCCGCTATTTTGACGCTTACCTATGATTGCCGCCGGCCGGACTACTTTTATCCGCATGCCATTGCGGCGCTGAAGCTGGTCGATCGCGGGACGTTGACCTCCGCTTCGGTCGGCGCCATGCATGGCGAGATCGGCCACACGCAGTTCCTGCCCGGAAACGTCCTGAAGTATGGCGTCGGCAACGGAAATCTGCGCGACAGGAATACCGCGCTCGCTTCCACCGCCAACTACCTCAAGGGCCATGGCTGGCGGGCCGGCGCGGGCTATCAGGCGAACATGGGCGCCATAGCCGGCTGGAACTCGGCCAGCGTCTACCAGCAGGCCATTGCCCGCATCGCGGAGGCGATCGACGGCAACTGATGCCATCTCCACTCGACAGAAAGCCCGGCCATGCGCCGGGCTTTTTGTTTATGGAGCGGTGTCAAAGCCAATCGCTCGAAACGATCAGGTTCGATCCCGCTCTCAATAATGCGCGTAGCCGCTCAACGGGCATTTCTGGGAAATGGGAACCTGGAAGCTGCCGTCAATACCGCTGCAGTTACGGAATTTGGACGACCGCGGCGCCGGGGCCGCCTTCGACCTGCCCTTGGTGTCCATTTTGGTCGGCTGGTCGGAATGCGCGTAGCCGCTCACCGGGCATTTCTGGGAAGCGGGAACCTGGAAGGGGCCGTCAAATCCGCTGCAGGTACGGAACTTGGACGACCGTGGTGCCGTCGCCGCCTTCGACCTGCCCTTGCTGTCCATTTTGGTCGGTTGGTCGGAATGCGCGTAGCCGCTCACCGGGCATTGCTGGGAAATGGGAACCTGGAAGGGGCCGTCAAATCCGCTGCAGGTACGGAACTTGGACGTCGGCGCCGCCAGGGCCTGCGAGGACTGGCATCCGCCGAAGATGACTGCCGCTGAAAGCAAGAGAAAAAGACCGTTCTTCACTGTCGAAGTCCCTCCACTCCGCTGCCTTGCTTTCTGCCTATGGGGCAGGGTCAAAGCCCAATCACTCGCTCTCAACAATGCGCGTAGCCGCTCAACGGGCATTTCTGGGAAATGGGAACCTGGAAGCTGCCGTCAATACCGCTGCAGGTAAACAAGTTGGAGTTCCGCAGCGTTGGAGGAGCCGCCCTTGGCCTGCCCTCGATCATCGTCGGGACCCCGGTAGATTACGATTAGCCGCCGCCCAAGGGGCATTTCCGGGAAGCGGGAACCTCGAAGGTGCCGGTGAAAACATTTGAGCAGGTATGGAATTTGGGGTTCCGCGGCGCTGAGGTGGCCGCCTTCGACCTGGCGCTAATCTCCCTTTCGGACGGCTGCTCGAAATGCCCGTAGCCGCCTGGGGGGCATTTCCGGGAAGCTGGAACCTGGAAGATGCCGTCTCTCCCGGTGCAATTACGGAAGTTTGACGATCGCGGTGCCGGGGCTTGCGTGACCGCGGCCGGCTTTGGCTTGCCTTTGAGGACCATCCAGATTTCGGTCGGTTGGTCGAGCTGCAGGTTGTTTATATCGGAATAGGTGATCCGGCCGCTGCGCACGCCGGCAGCAAGGCGCTCGCAGAACAAGGCCGGCATGCGCTCCAGCGAGACGCCCATGAAACCGGCGATATCGTGCTTGAGCGTGATGTTCCAGGCGCGGGCTTCGGCGATGCAGCCGTCCAGATCCGGCTTTGGCTCACGCTTCGCGGCCTGCGCGGTCTGGCACGCCGCGAAAGCGACGGAAGTTGCCAGCAGAACAAAAATGCCTTTTTTCACTGTCAAAACCCCGTCAATCCCGCGGCGGAACTTAGATGAAGCTACCGAAAGGTCAAACGGGAAACGTCATTTGGTCGTTCTTATTTTGCTTATATTAGGAACGCAAAATAGAAAACCCGGCGTCTCCACCGGGTTTCTTGCGTCGTTTCGGCTTTCGCGGGATCGGCACAGCGCACGACGGCGCTATGTCAGCCCTTGCGCGTGCGCGCCGCGAGCGTCCTCAGCCGCAGCGCATTGAGGCGGATGAAGCCGGCGGCGTCCTTCTGGTCGTAGGCGCCACGGTCGTCCTCGAAGGTGACCAGCGCGTCGGAATAAAGCGTCTTCTTCGACTTGCGGCCGGTGACCATGACATTGCCCTTGTAGAGCTTCAGTCGCACCGTGCCCTCGACGTCCTCCTGGCTCTTATCGATCATCGCCTGCAGCATCAGCCGCTCGGGCGAGAACCAGAAGCCGTTGTAGATCAGCTCGGCATAGCGCGGCATGAACTCGTCCTTGAGGTGCGCGGCACCGCGGTCGAGCGTGATCGATTCGATGGCGCGGTGGGCGGCGATCAGGATGGTGCCGCCGGGCGTTTCGTAGACGCCGCGCGATTTCATGCCGACGAAGCGGTTCTCGACGAGGTCGAGCCGGCCGATGCCGTTGTCGCGACCGAGGTCGTTGAGGGCGGCCAGCATCGTCGCCGGCGACAGCTTCTTGCCATTCAGCGCAATCGGATCGCCCTTGAGGAACTCAATCTCGATCTCGGTGACCTTGTCCGGCGCGTCCATCGGCGAGACGGTGCGCTGGTGGACGAATTCCGGCGGCTCCGTCCACGGATCCTCCAGCACCTTGCCCTCCGAGGAGGAGTGCAGCAGGTTGGCGTCGACCGAGAACGGCGCGTCGCCGCGCTTGTCCTTCGGCACGGGAATCTGGTGCTGCTCGGCGAAGTTCAGCAGGTCGGTGCGCGACTTGAAGGACCAGTCGCGCCACGGCGCGATGACCTTAATGTCGGGGTTAAGCGCGTAAGCCGACAGCTCGAAACGGACCTGGTCGTTGCCCTTGCCGGTAGCGCCGTGAGCAATCGCGTCGGCGCCGGTTTCCTTGGCGATCTCGACGAGGTGCTTGGAGATCAGCGGCCGGGCGATCGAGGTGCCGAGCAGGTAGGTGCCTTCATAGACGGCATTGGCGCGGAACATCGGGAAGACGAAGTCGGCGACGAATTCCTCACGCACGTCGACGATGCGGATGTCCTTGATGCCCATCAGCTCGGCCTTGCGGCGCGCCGGCTCCAGCTCGCCGCCCTGGCCGAGGTCGGCGGTGAAGGTGACGACTTCGGCGCCGAGCTCGGTCTGCAGCCATTTCAGGATGATGGATGTGTCGAGGCCGCCTGAGTAGGCGAGCACGACTTTCTTCACGTTCTTGGTCTTGGACATTTTAGGCGGTTCCGCGGGGAAAGGTTTCGCGGGCGAGGTATCACGGCGTTTCCGGGCTGCGCAAGAGAGGAACGGTCTTTGATAGCCGAACGCTGGACCAGACGCCGCCGTCCGGCCGCTGGCCACGGTGACGCCGATGGTCGTATCTGTTCGGCGGCGTGTTCTCGGCCTTCGCGCTCAAGATCCTGACGGCCCAGGCGAAACAGGCTCGCTCTCGCGCCAGCTGCCGGCCCAGCGGCCGGCGGCGAGCCAGTAGAAAATACCGCCGACCATGCCGGAGCCAATTACCGCCAGTATGGCGCTGGTATCGGTGACGACGAAGTTGGGATCGCCGCTCTGGCGGACGAAACCGAGGAAGGCCGCGGCGACGCCGCCGCCGGCGATCGCATAGAACAGCCAGTCGCGCCGTCCGAGGACCTCGGCGGCGAGGATGACGACGGTCGCCGGCATGAAGGCGAAATAGGCGACGAACAGCGCCACGAAGGGGATCGAGAAATAGAGCGAGGCGGTCGCCGTCGGGTGAGCCTGGTCCGGCGTATAGCCGAGCGAGCCCAGGAACAGGATGTTGAGGAAGGCGCTGGCCGCCAGCGAGGCGGCGATGTAGCCGACAAGGATGACGGCGAAGCGGATGAGGTAGGCGATGAAGCGGCTCACGCCTCGCCGTGCCCCGCGATCATCATGGCTTCGAGCGCCAGCCGGTCCACCTTGCGCATGCGCTCCGACTCCGACTTGAGCTGGCCGCAGGCGGCGAGGATGTCGCGGCCGCGCGGTGTGCGGATCGGCGACGCATAGCCGGCATTGTTGATGTAGTCGGCAAACTTCTCGATCGTCTCCCAGTCCGAGCACTGGTAGTTGGTGCCCGGCCACGGGTTGAACGGGATCAAATTGATCTTGGCCGGAATGCCCTTGAGCAGCTTGACCAGCGCCTTGGCGTCGTCGAGGGAATCGTTGACGTCCTTCAGCATCACATATTCGAAGGTGATGCGCCTGGCATTGGAGAGGCCGGGATAGGCCCGGCAGGCGGCGATCAGCTCCTTCAACGGGAACTTCTTGTTGATCGGCACGAGCAGGTCGCGCAGGTCGTCATTGGTGGCGTGCAGCGAGATCGCCAGCATGACGCCGATCTCCTCGCCGGTGCGGAAGATTTCCGGCACGACGCCGGAGGTCGAGAGCGTAATGCGGCGCTTGGACAGTGACAGGCCGTCGCCGTCGGAGGCGATCAGCAGCGCCTTCTTCACTGCCTCGAAATTGTAGAGCGGCTCGCCCATGCCCATCATGACGATGTTGGACACCTTGCGGCCCTCGGCCGGCACGATGGCGCCGTCCGGCGTGTCGCGGTCGGGGAAGTCGCCGAGCCGGTCGCGGGCGGTGAGCAGCTGCGCCAGGATCTCTTCGGTGGTCAGGTTGCGCACGAGCTTCTGCGTGCCGGTGTGGCAGAACGAGCAGGTCAGCGTGCAGCCGACCTGCGAGGAGATGCAGAGCGTGCCGCGGCCTTCCTCGGGGATATAGACGGTCTCGATCTCGACCGGGCGGCCGGCGCCGCGCGGCGGAAAGCGGAACAGCCATTTGCGGGTGCCGTCGGCGGAGATCTGCTCCTCGACGATCTCGGGCCGCGCGACGGTGAAATGCCTGTCGAGTTCGGCGCGCAGATCCTTGGAGATGTTGAACATGCCGGAAAAGTCGGAGACGCCGCGCACATACATCCAGTGCCAGAGCTGCTGGGCGCGCATTTTGGCTTGGCGCTCCGGCACGATGCCGGCCTCGACCAGGGCGGCGCCGAGCTCGGCCCGGGTGAGGCCGATCAGCGTCGGCTTTTCGGCCGGCGCGGCGCGGGCACGCAAGGCGTCGCGCGCGCCTTCGGCGGTAAGATCAAGTGAAAGGGTCATGGTTGCGCCAATATAAGCGGTTTGCGGCCGATTTCAGCATCGTGCCCGAAATGAAGCGCGGCGCATAGCACAGGTTCGGAGCGGAGTCATGCGGGGCGGGCGCGACCTTGCCAGTCGTGTCATCATTCGCTCGACCGCCGCGAGGCGGCGCCGCATCCCTCGCACTGCGCAAATCGATCACATATTCGTGTTGGCGTAACGACCCAAGGCGCCTTCGCGAACCCTGAAAGGGGCAACTGTGCCCCTGCAAAATGGGAGTATGCGGAATGCACTCGATCAAGCTTATTGTCATCGCTGGCCTCCTCGGCCTTTCCGCGACACAGGCATTTGCCGAAGACACGATGGGAACGATGACCATGATGAAGGCCGGCCAGGTAACGGCGATCACGCCCGACGGCCATATGGGCACGATGATGCCGGACGCCAAGATGAGCGCCGAGATGATGAAGATGGCGAAGCCAATCAAGCACTGCATGATGATGATGACAGACGCCAAGGGCAAAACCTACATGATCGACACCTCGACCAAGAAGGCCCAGGCCGAGTGTGAAAAAATGGCGATGTGAACATCGCCAAGCACGCACGCCGACCTTCCCGCCGGCCGGCACGCCGGCGGGTATTCCGATCACATCTGCTTGAACCCCGTTCCGAGACGTTGCCGGCATAGCGTCGGACTCGCCGCGCGGGTTGATCGGCTCCGTCATTGTGCTAGGCCGGGCCTATCACCACGAGGCTCGTCATGGCCGGCATATCCCGAAAATACCGCTTGCTGCGGCGTTCGCACGCCATGTGGGTGTCGCGGCGCGTCTGGCAGCCGCGTCTCGTCTTCTGGGCCGGCGCCGTCTCGATCGGCCTGATCAGCGTCCTGTTCGCGCTGCTTGCCGACCGAGCCGCCGGCCTGTTGTCGATGGTGTCGGGCATTCCGGGCGGTCTCTTCGCACCGTCGCTGGCGGTGGGCGCGGGGCTGGGCAGCACCCTCGGCCTGGTCTTCGGCACCGCCACCGGCACGGCGGCGCTGCTCGGCATGGCCGGTTATTTCGCCGGCGTCGTGCAGGCGCCGATGACGGCCTTCGTCATCATCCTCGAAATGACCGGCAACCACGACAATGTCATCGCGCTGATGTGCGCGGCGATGCTGGGCTACGGCACGGCGAGGCTGATCTCCAACGAGCCGCTCTATCATGCGCTGTCGCGCGTCTTCATCGCCGAGGCGATCCGGCGGCGCAGAGCGGAGACGATGCCCGCGCCGGGCTGAGCTATCGTTCTTCCGCTTTCACTTGCGGGAGGCGGACCTCGCTGTTGCGCCAGAGCGCCAGGTCTCCCTGGCTTTCAATGTCGCCGCGCGCGTCGAGAGCTTCCAGTCGCCCGGCGATATCGTCCCAGGAAACCTGGACGCCCGCCTTGCGAAGCGCCTGTTCGGTTTTCGCGAGGACCATGGCCGTCTTCTGCCAGCGGTCCATCACCATTTGCATGATGGCGCGGTCGATCTCGCTGTCCGCCGTCAAGGGGGGCCTCAGCCTACTTGCACTTGGCGATCGAGGCCAGCGCGGCCGAAATGCCCTTCAGCGAGAACACATAGGAGGTGGGGTTGCCGCGACCGGACTTGGCCTGCACCTTCATGTCGGTGCCGGTCTTCATGGCGGCGATCAGCACCGGTTCTTCCGCCGCGTTCTCGACCCAGGCCGACTTGCCGCGCGTGAACATCGAGAAGGTCTTCTTGTCGATGGTGACGGTGGCCTTGGAGCCTTCCTGGAAATTGTAGCCGGCGATGAATTGCGGCTCGTAGGACACCTGCTGGCCCGGCCGCTGGCTGACGAAGAAGAACATGTCGCCGTGGTCGAGCGTCGCCGGCTGCTTGTCGGTCGGCACGGTGAGCACGTAGCAGACCTTGCCGCCGGATGCCTGGTAGCTGTAGGTGCCCCAGGCATTGTGCTGGCCGATCTTGGTCGCCGACTGTGCCAGCGCCGGCGCCGCCAGGGCCACCAGGACCAGGCTGGAAACTGTAGCAATCAATCCGCGCATCGTTTTTCCCGTATTCCAAATGGTGCGGCGGCAGGCCGCTGCGGCGTCCTGCCCGTCGCTTCATTTTGATTTAATCAGGGTTACCAAACGGTGAATTTTCCTCAAGAAAAGGACCCTCACCCCAGGAAACCGCCGCCATTCCCGCGCCGCCGCTCGAAAGCGGCCGGCGCGTTGTCCCTGCGCCGACTTGGAGGCCACGAAAACGGCAAGAGTTTGACTTTTCAAACAAGCGCTTGCGCCGGTTCCGGATCAGCTCTTGTCGGCGATCGCGTCCCTGGCGGCTTGCCTGTGCGCGGGCGTGATGTGGGCGCTAACGGCGGTAATCGCGGCTGTCAGCACGGCGATGTCGTCGGTGAAGCCGAGGCCGAAGATGACATCGGGGATGAAATCGATCGGCAGCACGAAATAGCCGAGCGCCGCCAGCAGGATACCCTTGGCGCGCAGTGGCGTATCCTTGTCCATGGCGCAGTAATAGGCGGCGACCACCTCTTCCATGAACGGGATCTGGCGGGCGGCCTTCTTGGCCGTGCGCCAGAATTTTTCGCGCACCTCGCTCTCGCCGGCGAGCTTGTCGCCAAAGCCGAAGAAATCAAAACCGGGTTGCCGCGCCATCTGCTTCTCCTTGGCGCCGCGCGCTTGGTTGGGTGCGCGGCCGCCGGGGGAAAATGTGGTGAAAGCGCCGCCCCATCACAAGAGTTCAGCCGCCGAAATAGCGGTTCATCTTCTTTGCCAGTTCGATGTCGAGCGCCGTGACACCGCCTGCGTCATGGGTGTTCAGCGTCACATCCACGGTCTTGTAGACATTCGACCAGTCGGGGTGATGGTCCATCTTCTCCGCCGCCAGCGCGACGCGGGTCATGAAGGCGAAGGCTTCGGAAAAGTTCTTGAAGACGAAGCTGCGTTTTATAGAAGCGCCGTCCTCGGCCAGCAACCAGCCGCGGAGTTCCGCCAGCGCGGCAAGGATGGCGTCCTTGCCCAGTTTTTCTCTCGTCATGTCTGTTTCCCGTGCTATTTCGAATTTTGACCCTCACCATAATGCATGTCGCCCAAAAGTGCGCCGCGGTTTTGGGACAATGACATGCACAAAAACGGCGCCGGATCGATGAGCGCGAAGCCCATAACATCCATCCTGTTCGTCTGCCTCGGCAATATATGCCGCTCGCCTCTCGCCGAAGGCGTGTTGCGCGCCGTGCTGGCCGAGCGCGGGCTGGGCCGAACCGTCATGCTCGATTCGGCCGCGACCAGCGGCTGGGAGGTCGGCTCCGCTCCCGATCCGCGTTCGATTTCGATCGCGGCGCATCATGGCATCGACATTTCCGGGCAAAGGGCACGCAGGGTGGCGCCGGAGGATTTTGCCCGCTTCGACGTGATCCTCGGCATGGACCGGGCGAACGTCCGCGACCTCAAGGCAATCGCGCCGGCCGCGATGCGCGAGCGCATCCACCTGTTCCTGGAGTTTGCCGACGCCGGCGCGGGCGAGGTGCCGGACCCTTATTATGACGGGCCGGACGCGTTCGCCGAGGTCTATCGCATGATCCGCGAGGCGTCGGAGGCGCTGGCCAATCGACTGGCCGCGCGCGTGTCAGCGCCCGAGAGCGGCCAGGCTTCCTCGACGATATAGGGACCGCCGCCGACTGAATCTCGTGACGACATCAAAACGAAGCGGCCGACGCGGAAGGGCAGCGCCGAGAAATTACCGCGCGCCGAAAGATATTGCGCCACGTCGAGTGGGCTCGAATTGCGCAACCGTGCCAGCGTCACATGCGGCATGAACTTGCGCGGATCGGCCGGCAGGCCGAGCCGCTGGCAGATGCGGTCGATCTCGCCCTGCAGGGCAGTCAGATCCGGCGAGGCGGCGACGCCGGCCCACACCGCGTGCGGCTTCTTCTGGCCGAAGGCACCGACACCGGAGAGCGTCAGCGGGAAGGACGGGCGGTGGACGCGGTCGAGCGCGTTGGCGATCTCGTCGGCGACATGGCCCTCGACATCGCCGATGAAGCGCAGCGTCAGATGGTAGTTTTCGACATCGATCCAGCGGGCTCCGGGCAGGCCGCCCCGGAGCAGGGACAGCGAAAGAGCGGCGTCACGAGGAATTTCGAGGGCGGTGAAAAGACGCGGCATGGCAAGCCTCCTGTCCTCGAATCGAAACTCACGCCCCTAGCGAATCATCGATATCCAAGCGGGGCAAGCGGTTTGTTGACCTCGCGGTTTCCCCAACGGCAAGCGTGACTTTCCTGCCTCACGACCCGCCGCCACCCGCGGCAATCGACTTTTCCACCGTCGGCAGTATGCCTTCGACCATCCTGTCGACGCCGCTGGCGTTGGGGTGCAGGCCGTCTTCGAGCTGCAGGGCGGGCACGCCGGCGACGCCGTCAAGGAAGAACGGATAGAGCGGAACGCCGTATTTTTCGGCGAGCTTCGGATAGATGGAGTCGAAGGCATTCTGGTAGTCGGTGCCGAGATTGGGGGCGGCGCGCATGCCGGCCAGGAGCACGGCGATCTTGCGCGCCTTGAGTTTTGCCAGCATCTCGTCGAGGTTCTTCTCAGGAATTGCGGGCGCGACGCCGCGCAGCATGTCGTTGGCGCCGAGCTCGAGGATGACGAGCCGCGTGCCGTCCGGCACCGACCAGTCGAGCCGCGCCAGGCCGCCGCTCGACGTGTCGCCGGAAACACCGGCATTGGCGACGCTGACGTCAAGACCCTTGGCGCGAAGCGCCGCCTGCAGCCTGTCGGTGAAACCTTCGCCTGGCCCGAGGTTGAACCCCGCCATCAGGCTGTCGCCGAAACCGACCATCCTGAAGGTCTCGGCGCCTGCCGCCGACATGGCGCCGCCGATCGTTACGAAAACAACGAAGGCTGCTGCAAGAGTGTGTTTGAAAGCCATGCGGCAGGCCCCATATGAGCGGAAATGGTCTTCAGGCGAAGCCGGGTTCCTCGTTGAGCATCGGATTCCCCCGGTCTCCACTTTGGCTCCGATGCTTAGCCCTCATCTATCCATATAGGACGCTTTCATTGTGACAGAAGCCGTCATCGTGCTGAAAGACGTATCGCTGACGCTCGGTGAAGGCGCGTCCTCCGTGCATGTGCTGAAGGGCGTCAGCCTCGATGTCGCCGCCGGCGAGGCGACCGGCATCGTCGGCCCATCGGGCTCCGGCAAGTCGACGCTGCTGATGGTCCTGGCCGGCCTGGAAAGGGTCGATTCGGGAACGGTCCGAATCGCCGGCGAATTGCTCGATGGCAAAAGCGAGGATCAGATTGCATCGTTTCGGGGACGAAACATCGGCATCGTCTTCCAGTCCTTCCACCTCATCCCCAACATGACGGCCCTCGAGAACGTCGCCGTGCCCCTAGAGCTCGCCGGCCATGCCGACCCGTTCAGCGTCGCCGCGCACGAGCTGGCGGCGGTCGGCCTCAGCGACCGCGTGACCCATTATCCCGGCGAACTGTCGGGCGGCGAGCAGCAGCGCGTTGCGATTGCCCGCGCGCTGGCGCCCTCGCCGCGCATCCTGATCGCCGACGAGCCGACCGGCAATCTCGACCAGGCGACGGGACGGCAGATCGCCGACCTTCTGTTCGCGAAGGCTGCCGAGCGCGGCATGACGCTGGTGCTGGTCACGCATGATCCGGCACTCGCGGCGCGCTGTTCGCGCCAGGTGTCGATGCACTCGGGACGGATCGAGGACGCGCCGAAACCGTTGAAGGTTTCGGCCTGATGCCCCTGTCGCGGACGTTGAAGCTCGCGGTCCGCTTCTCGCTGCGCGAGATGCGCGGAGGCCTGTCCGGCTTCCTCATCTTCCTCGCCTGCATCGCGCTCGGCGTCGCCGCTATCGGCGGCGTCAATTCGGTGGCGCAGGCGATCACCGCTGGGGTCGCCAACCAGGGCCAGACGCTGCTTGGCGGTGACCTGCGCTTTCAACTCAACCAGCGCGGCACGACGCCGGCCGAGCGCGGCTTCCTTGATCGGCTGGGAACGATTTCGCACAGCGCCAGCATGCGCTCGATGGCGCGGCTGGAGGACGGCTCGGACCAGGCGCTGGTCGAGGCCAAGGCGGTCGACGAGGCCTATCCGCTCTACGGGGCGCTGGCGACCGAGCCGGCGCTGCCGCGCGAGGCGCTGTTCGCCGAGAGGTCCGGCGTCTTCGGCGCCGCGGCACCCGAGCTTTTGTTCGACCGGCTGAACCTCAAGCTTGGCGACCGGGTGAAGCTTGGCGCTGCGACGTTCGAGCTGCGCGCGCGGCTGGTGGGCGAACCGGATGCGGTGTCCGACGGGTTCGGCTTTGCGCCGCGGCTGCTGGTATCGACCGAAGGCCTTGCCGCCTCAGGCCTGGTCCAGCCGGGCAGCCTGGTCGAGAACGCCTACAAAATCCGCTTGCCCGCCGGCGCCAGCGAGACCGACCTCAAGGCGATCCAGGACCAGGCGGCAAAGACGTTTCCGGAGGCTGGCTGGTCGATCCGCACGCGCAGCAACGCGGCACCGGCGCTCTCCTCCAATATCGAGCGCTTCTCGCAATTTTTGACGCTGGTCGGGCTGACGGCGCTGGTGGTCGGCGGCGTCGGCGTGGCGAACGCCGTGCGCGCCTATCTCGACGGCAAGCGCGGCGTCATCGCCACCTTCAAGAGCCTCGGCGCTTCGGGTGGCTTCGTCTTCACCGTCTATCTGGTGCAGATCCTGCTGATCGCCGGCCTCGGCATCGTCGCCGGGCTGATCCTCGGCGCCGCTATGCCGTTCGCGGCGAGCGCAGCCCTGCAGTCGGTCATCCCGGTGCCGGCGGAAGGCGGCTTCTACCCCGGCGCGCTTGCCATGGCGGCGCTGTTCGGCCTGCTGGTGACACTGGCCTTCGCGCTGCTGCCACTGGGGCGCGCCCGCGACGTGCCGGCAACGGCGCTGTTTCGCGAGATGGGTTTTGAGAGCCGCGGTTTTCCGCGCCTGCCTTATGTGGCAGCGGCAGTCGGCATCGCGCTCGTCCTGGCGGCGCTGGCCATCCTGTTTTCCGGCGACCGCCGCATCGCCTCGATCTTCGTCGGCGCCACGGTCTTTGCCTTCCTTGTACTGCGCCTGGTCGGCGCGCTGGTGCAGTGGGCGGCCAGCAGGAGCCCGCGTGTCCGTTCCGTCGCGCTCAGGCTGGCGCTGGGCAACATCCACCGGCCGGGCGCCCTGACGCCGTCCGTGGTGCTGTCGCTCGGCCTCGGGCTGACGCTTTTGGTGACACTGGCGCTGATCGACGGCAATCTGAGGCGCCAGATCTCCGGCAGCCTGCCGGAACGGGCGCCGAATTTCTTCTTCGTCGATATCCAGAGCAGCGATGTCGATGCGTTCTCGGCGCTGATCGGCAAGGAGGCTCCGCGGGGGACGCTGGCCAAGGTGCCGATGCTGCGCGGGCGGGTGATGGCACTGAACGGCGTCGACGTCGGCAAGGTGAGCGTGCCGGCGGAGGGCGCGTGGGTGCTGCGCGGCGACCGCGGCCTGACCTATGATGCGAAGATGCCTGCCAACGCGACGCTGACGCAAGGAACCTGGTGGCCGGAGGACTATGCCGGCGAGCCGCTGGTGTCGTTCTCGGCCGAGGAGGGACGGCAGATCGGGCTGAAGCTCGGCGACACCGTCACCGTCAATGTGCTGGGACGCAACGTGACGGCCAGGATCGCCAATTTCCGCCAGGTCGAATGGGAGACGATGGGCATCAACTTCGTCATGGTGTTTTCGCCCAACACCTTCGCCGGCGCGCCGCATGGCTGGCTGGCGACGCTGACCGACAAGGACGCCACCATCGCCGACGATGCCCGGCTGCTCAACGCGGTGACGCGTGCGTTCCCTTCGGTGACGACGGTCCGGGTCAAGGACGCGCTCGATATCGTCAACCGGCTGGTGGGCCAGCTCGGCACGGCGATCCGCGCCGCCGCCGGCGTGGCGCTGATCGCTTCTGTGCTGGTGCTTGCCGGCGCGCTCGCCGCCGGCAACCGGGCGCGCATCCATGACGCGGTGGTGCTGAAGACGCTGGGTGCGACGCGCAGGACGCTGATCACAGCCTTCTCGCTGGAGTATGTGCTGATCGGCCTTGCCACCGCGGTCTTCGCGCTGGCGGCTGGCGGAGTGGCGGCCTGGTTCGTGGTCGCGCATATCATGACGCTGCCATCGCATTTCATGCCGGAAGTGGCGGTGGCGACGATCCTGTTTGCGCTGCTCGTCACGGTCGGCATCGGCCTTGCCGGAACCTGGCGGGTGCTTGGCCACAAGGCGGCGCCGGTGCTGCGCAATCTCTGATTTGCCGCGCTGACACCGCCCGACTCGGATTAAATCTTGGTAAGAATGACCGCATAAAGGCCGGCAAAGCAGCTTTTTGCCCTCTCACGAACCGTTACAGCCGGTTACGGTCTTGTCCTTGACGCGAAGAACCATCATATTCCGCGCAGGCATGCTGGAGCCCCTGCCAGCGGCGCCTGGGCCCGAAATGGCCTGACACCGGACGGGGCAGAAGCAACAGAGGAATTCCAATGGCTGATCCCATTCGCAACTACCAGACGCGCGCCGTGCCCGGCGCCCGTGTCGATGCCGACATCGACCAGGGCCTGCGCGCCTATATGATCAAGGTCTACAATCTGATGGGGCTTGGCCTGCTCATCACAGGCCTTGCCGCTATCGGCACGATCATGCTGGCCACCACCACGGACCCGGCCTCGGCGGTCGCCACGCTGCCGAGCGGCGAGATGCTGACCTCGTTCGGCTATGCCATCTTCGGCTCGCCGCTGCGCTGGCTGGTCATTCTCGCCCCGCTCGCCGCCGTGCTGTTCCTGTCGTTCCGCGTCCAGTCGATGAGCGTTTCGGCGGCGCAGACCACGTTCTGGGTCTATGCCGGTCTCGTCGGCCTGTCGCTGTCGTCGATCTTTTTGGTCTACACGACGGCCAGCATCTCGCAGACCTTCTTCGCCACGGCCGCCGCCTTCGGCGCGCTGTCGCTCTATGGCTATACGACCAAGCGCGACCTGACCGCAGTCGGCTCGTTCCTGATCATGGGGCTGTTCGGCCTGATCGTCGCCATGGTGATCAATATCTTCCTGCAGTCCTCGGCGCTGTCGTTCGCGGTTTCGGCGATCGGCGTGCTGATCTTCGCCGGCCTGACCGCCTATGACACGCAGAAGATCAAGGAGATGTATTTCGAGGGCGACGCCACCGACGTCGCCGGCCGCAAGGCCATCATGGGCGCGCTGACGCTTTATCTCGACTTCATCAACCTGTTCATGTTCCTGTTGCAGTTCATGGGCGACCGCCGCTGATCGGCACTGGACCACTGAGTTCACGAAGGGCGGCCCAACGGCCGCCCTTTTCTTTTGTCCGAGCCTTTGCTGTTATGGGAGGCAGATGAACAGTTTGCATAAATTATGAGCAGCATCGCGATCAGAGCCGCAACGACGGCAAACCTCAACCGAATCACGGAAATTTACGCCGATGCAGTGACGCATGGCACCGCAAGCTATGAGCTGGAGCCGCCCAGCCGCGCCGAGATGGGCAGCCGATTCGACAGCCTGGCGGCGGGCGGCTTCCCCTATCTGGTGGCTGAAAGGGATGGCGTCGTGCTCGGCTATGCCTATGCCGGCCCGTTCCGGCCACGCCCTGCCTATCGTTTCGTTGTCGAGGATTCGGTCTATGTCGCGCCCGAGGCCAAGGGCCAGGGTGTCGGGCGTCTGCTGATGCAAGGGCTGATCGAGGCGGCCGAGGCGGCGGGCTTTCGTCAGATCATCGCCGTCATCGGCGACGGCCACGCCGACAGTGCCTCCGTGCGGCTGCACGAGAAGCTCGGCTTCCGCCATTCCGGCCGCCTCGAGGGCTCCGGCTACAAGCACGGACGCTGGCTGGACACGGTGTTCATGCAACTGTCGCTGAATGGCGGGGCAGGACTTTCGCCGGATCCGGATTCGTGGCCGGAGCGGAGGTTCCGTGATGGACTAAGGGGGAAATGAGGAACCGGGGAATTGGAGAACTGAAGAACAAAAGGAAGACGGCGGTTACATCAGGCCCTGAGTGCCTTCTTCCCTAATTCCTCAATTCCTCAATTCTTCAGTTCCTCATTTCTCCAGTTCTCCAGTTCTCCAGTTCTCCAGTTCCTCTTCGACTTCCCAGCTCAGGCCTCGATAACCTTCAGCTTGGGATCGAAGACGCCGAGCACGCGGCCGAGCTCCTGGCCGCGCTTCAGGATACGGCCGCCGGCGGCGATGACAGAGAATGCGCCCTGGCGGCGCGCCAGCTTCGGGTCCTTGACGATCTGGAACAGCGGCACCTCGCTGGCGCGGCGGAAGACGGAAAAGACGGCCCGGTCGGAGAGATGGTCAATGGCATAGTCGCGCCATTCATTGGCGGCGACCATGCGTCCGTAGAGCCTGAGGATCTGGTCGAGTTCTCGCCGGTCGAAGCGCACCGGCTGGTCGAGGCGCTCGCGTCGGGCCTCATGCAGCGGGATCAATATTGCGGATGCGTCCCCATCCTCCGTCCCACTGCCACCGCGATCGGTCATGCCTCGATCCTTCGAATGAATCTTCGCCCTCAGAAGTTGGCCCGTTCGCCGTGGAATTGCAAGACCCGGCTAAGCATGCCGGAGCCGCGCTGTTTCCGGAACGTCCAGTCACGTTTGCGAACCGCGTGTTGGAATTGGTGATGCTCTGACACATTGTCGCCACAATTTATCCGCGCTCATGCCCCAATGTCCGACGAGTTTACCGGCGTTGCCTGAGACGGTTCGGTCCGGCACCGGCTCGTAAACCCCAAGCCCCCGCCCACGGGTCTGCGTCGGATCGAACCAACCTCGGTTTTCCGTTGGAAAATCGGGTGCGACGATCCCAAAACCTAAATGACCGGCGTCAGAAGCAAGCTGACGCCGGTTTTTTATTGCTCGAAGGCTGGGGTCAAAGGCGGTCGGGCTTGCGAATAAACGCAGCGCCGAGGATCGGGCCGGGCATGCCATCCTTACCGACCGACTGCAGCAGCACCGCGCAGCCGGCCTTCTTGGAAATCTCGGTCATCGGCAATTCGTAGCGCTGCGCCTTGCCGTGCCACATGCCGGCGATCTGGATGTCGGAGACAGCGTTCCAATAGGTCAGGCGACGCCCGCTGTTCTCGCCCTGGCCGATCTTGATCGTTTGCGGCGGTTCGAAATAGACGATCACCACATGGGCGTCGTTCGGGCCGTTGCCGGCGTCGCCGGCATCGATCATGACGCGGTCGCTGGTGTGGCTGACCGTCACGCCGACGCGCATGCCCTCGCCGGTTCGGTCGAGGCGCACCAGCGTGCCGTCGACTTCCTTGCGGCTGGCGCCGTTGACGTGGCTGCGGCCGTTGATCACGGCTTGCGGCGTGTAGACAGAGCGGCTGCCGAAGGCACGCATATAGTCATACTGCCGGTCGGTGTTTTCCTTGTTGCTCAGCGTGTCCTGCCAGCCGAGATAGTCCCAGTAGTTGACGTGATAGGCGAGCGCGACGATGTCCTGCTTGCCGGCAAGCTCGGCAAAGAACTCATCGGCCGGCGGGCAGGAGCTGCAGCCCTGGCTGGTGAAAAGCTCGACCACGCCTAGCGGTTTGTCGGCCTGGGGCTTTTCGAGCTCGCCTGCCAGCGCCGTGCCGGCACATGCCGACAGCGCCAGCGCGAGTGCCGCGAGCCGCGAGGGTTTTGCAAATGCCATGGCCGTTCCGATTCCCGCCGGTGACGCCGGCCTTGTTCTGATTGCCAAAATATGTGGCAGAAGCGCCGGTCAACGGGAAGTCACGTTGCGGTGAAATTTTCACCGTTGCAAGCACGCGCAGGGCCGCAATAGGAAGGATGCCTGCACTTCACGCCGCGGTTCGATTCGGAGGGCGCATCATCGTCATGTGGCAGACTCTCTTGGCGCCCGTCGACCTTTACTGCGAGCGGACCGGGCCGGAACTTTGGGCCGAGCCGGCCAATGCTTTGACCAATCTTGCCTTTATTGCCGCTGGATTGTGGGGCGTGCGGGAAGTGCGGCGGCATGGGACCGGAACGTTCGCCGCGATTCTGGCCTGGTGGGTGGTGGCGATCGGGATCGGCTCGACGCTGTTCCACACCTTCGCCGTCAAGTTCACGATCTGGGCCGACGTGCTGCCCATCGCCGGCTTCACGCTGGCTTTCACGCTGTTCAACCTGCGCCGGTTTCTCGGTCTGGAGTGGGGCAAGGCGATCGCCGCCTTCGTCGTCTTCTATGCCGCCGCCGGCCTGTTGACCTATGCGGTGCCGGACTGGCTGCGGCAGGCCTCGAACGGCACGACCGGCTACCTGCCGCCGTTCCTGGCGCTTGCCGTCTTTGGCGTATGGACGGCGGCCAGCGGCAGCGGCGCCGGCCGCTATATCCTGGTGGCTTCGGCGATCTTCGTCGTCTCGGTCGGCTGCCGGATGGCTGATCCACTGGTTTGCGCCAGCTTTCCGCTAGGCACGCATTTCCTGTGGCACATCCTCAACGGGCTGATGTTGGGCGTGCTGCTGGCGGCGGTGGCGCGTCAGGGCGCCCCGAAGGGCAGGGGAATAGGGGAGTGCGGCAGCAAGGAAGCAGGGAATAGGGTGAAGCTGGGGCAAACGGCCTAACCTTCTGCCCTATTCCCCTACTCCCGTACTGCCTTTCACTATGCTGCCAGATCGCGCAGCACGTATTGCAGGATGCCGCCGTTCTTGAAGTAGTCGAGCTCATCCAGCGTATCGATGCGGCAGATGATCGGCACGTTCTTCACCGTGCCATCGCCATAGGTGACCTTGGCGCCCATCTTCTGGCGCGGCTTGATGGCGTCCAGCCCGTCAATCTCGACCAGCTCGTCACCCTTGAGGTTGAGGGAAGCCCATGAGGTGCCGTCCTCGAAGACGAAGGGGATGACGCCCATGCCGACCAGGTTCGAGCGGTGGATGCGCTCGAAGGACTGAGCGATGACCGCGCGGACACCAAGGAGGTTCGTTCCCTTGGCCGCCCAGTCGCGCGACGAGCCGTTGCCGTATTCGACGCCGGCGAAGATGACCAGCGGCACGCCTTCCTTCTTGTACTCCATCGCGGCGTCGTAGATCGACATCTCCTCCTTCGAGGGGTAGTGGATGGTGTAGCCGCCCTCGCGGCCGTTCTCGCCCAGCATGTGGTTGCGGATGCGGATGTTGGCGAAGGTGCCGCGCATCATCACCTCGTGATTGCCGCGCCGCGTGCCGTACTGGTTGAAGTCGGCGACGCCGACGCCATGTTCGGTCAGGTACTTGCCGGCCGGCGAGGCGGCCTTGATCGAGCCCGCCGGCGAGATGTGGTCGGTGGTGATCTTGTCCCCGAAGAGGCCGAGCACGCGCGCGCCCTTGATGTCGCCGATCTTGCCGAAGCCCGAGGTCATGCCGGCGAAGTAGGGCGGGTTCTGCACATAGGTCGAGCTGTCGTCCCAGGCATAGGTCTGGCCTTCCGGCGCCTTGACCTTCTGCCAGTATTCGTCGCCCTTGAAGACGTCGGCATATTTGCGGGCGAACAGCTCGCGCGTGACGTTCTTCTCGATGAACTCCTGGATCTCGGCCGCGCTCGGCCAGATGTCCTTGAGGTAGACCGGTTTGCCGTCGCTGCCTTCGCCGAGCGGCTCGGTGGTCAGGTCCTTGGTCACCGTGCCGGCCAACGCATGGGCGACGACCAGCGGCGGCGACGCGAGATAGTTCGCCTGCACGTCCGGCGAGACGCGGCCCTCGAAGTTGCGGTTGCCGGACAAGACCGCGGCAGCAATCAAGCCTTTGTCATTGATTGTCTTGGAGATCGGCGCCGGCAGCGGGCCGGAATTGCCAATGCAGGTGGTGCAGCCGAAGCCAACCAGGTTGAAGCCGATCTGGTCGAGCTCCTGCTGCAGGCCGGATTTTTCCAGGTATTCGGCGACCACCTGGCTGCCTGGCGCCAGCGAGGTCTTCACCCACGGCTTCTGCTTCAGGCCGACGCGGTTGGCGTTGCGGGCGAGCAGCCCGGCGCCGATCAGCACGCTCGGGTTCGAGGTGTTGGTGCACGAGGTGATGGCGGCGATGACGACGTCGCCATGGCCGAGATCGTGGTCGGTGCCTTCGACCGCGTAGCGCTTGGAGATCTCGGCGGCCTTCTTGTACTCGGTCTCCATCGCCTTGGCGAAGCCGGCCGGAATGCCTTCCAGCGCGACGCGGCCCTCAGGGCGCTTCGGGCCTGCCATCGACGGCACGACGTCGCCGAGATCGAGCTCGAGCAGGTCGGTGAAGACCGGGTCGGCGGAGCCGGCGTCGCGCCACATGCCCTGCGCCTTCGAATAGGCCTCGACCAGCGCGATGCGGCTTTCCTCGCGGCCGGACATCGTCAGATACCGGATGGTCTCGCTGTCGACCGGGAAGAAGCCGCAAGTGGCGCCATATTCCGGCGCCATGTTGCCGATGGTGGCGCGGTCGGCCAGTGTCATGTTGGATAGGCCGGGGCCGAAGAACTCGACGAACTTGCCGACAACGCCCTTCTTGCGCAGCATCTGGGTGACGGTAAGCACGAGGTCGGTGGCGGTGACGCCTTCCTTGAGCTTGCCGGTGAGGCGGAAGCCGATGACCTCGGGCAGGAGCATGGAAACCGGCTGGCCAAGCATCGCCGCCTCGGCCTCGATGCCGCCGACGCCCCAGCCGAGCACGCCGAGGCCGTTGATCATGGTGGTGTGCGAATCGGTACCGACGCAGGTGTCGGGATAGGCGGTGGTCTCGCCGTCCTCGCTGTTCGTCCAGACGACCTGGCCAAGATATTCGAGGTTGACCTGGTGGCAGATGCCGGTGCCGGGCGGCACGACGCGGAAGTTGCGGAAGGCCTGCTGGCCCCATTTCAGGAACTTGTAGCGCTCCTCGTTGCGCTCATACTCGAGCTCGACATTGCGGGCGAAGGCCATCGGCGTGCCGAACTCGTCGACGATGACGGAGTGGTCGATGACGAGGTCGACCGGCACCAGCGGGTTGATCTTTTCCGGATCGCCGCCGAGCGCCTTGATGCCGTCGCGCATGGCGGCCAAATCGACCACCGCCGGAACGCCAGTAAAATCCTGCATCAAAACGCGGGCCGGACGGTAGGCGATCTCGACGCCGGCGGTGCCCTTGTCGGTCAGCCAGCCGGCCACCGCCTGGATGCTCTCCTTGGTGACGGAGCGGCCGTCCTCGTTGCGCAGAAGATTCTCCAGCAGCACCTTCATCGAATAGGGCAGCCGGGCAATGCCGGCGAGGCCGTTCTTCTCGGCCTCGGTAAGGTCGAAATAGACATAGTCAGCGCCACCCGCGGTCAGGGTGCGGCGGCATTTGAAACTGTCGAGGGATTTTGACACGTGCGATCCGTCCTTGTCTGTTCAGCCTGAAAGGGAACGGACGCCGATGGCATGCAATCACGCGCAAAGGTGCGGGTACGGCCATTTCCGCTGTCCGCTCCCAAGCAACCCGAGCCGTTCAAGGCGGCGCGTGCGCTGGTTCGGCGCCAATTCTGTTCCCGCGCCGACCGCTGGCACGGATGATCCGCATATAGAGAATTTCCTGGAATAGTTCTAGACAGTCGAAAGGCAAATTTGTGCGATGCGGCGACGGCCGCGAAACGGTGCTTTCGGAACGGGCAATGATGCGGCTGATCGCCGAAAATCTGGGCGGCGAGCGCGGCGGCGAGACGGTCTTTTCCGGCATCGGCTTTGCGCTCGAGAAGGGCGAGGCACTTGTCGTCACCGGCCCGAACGGCGCCGGCAAGTCGACGCTGCTGAGGGTCATCGCCGGACTGCTGCGGACTGCTGAAGGGCAGGTCCGGGTCGAAGGCGGTGGCGAGGCCTTCCCCACGGTCGCCTCGGCCTGCCACTATCTCGGTCATCTAAACGCGATGAAGACGGCATTGAGCGTGGCGGAGAATCTGCGCTTCTGGCGCGACTTTTCCGGTGAGCCGGCGTTTAGCGTGGACGAGGCGCTGGCGACCGTCGGGCTCGGCGGCATCGGCCATCTGCCGTTTGGCTATTTGTCGACCGGGCAAAGGCGGCGCGCCTCGATCGCAAAACTCCTGGTCAGCCACCGGCCGATCTGGCTGCTCGACGAGCCGACGGCGGGGTTGGACAAGGCGTCGGAGGAGAGGTTTGGCGGACTGATGCGGGTGCATCTTGCGGATGGGGGATCATCGTGGCGGCGACGCATCTGCCGCTTGGGCTGGAAGGGGCGCGCGAGCTGCAAATGAGGGTGGCCGGTTGATGTCGGTGCTCTACGGCGCCCCCCTCTGGCCTGCCGGCCATCTCCCCCACTTGGGGGAGACTGGCAGCTCCGGCGCCCCGCTCATCTTTTCAATGTTGGTGATTGGCGAAATCGCCGGCGACGTCTGATCTCCCCCTCGTGGGGAAGATGGCCGGCAGGCCAGAGGGGGGCGCGAAGGAACGCACACCTAACCAGGGGACCGCACCATAATGGGGTCCCTCTTCCTGCGCGATATCCGCCTCTCGATCCGTGCCGGCGGCGGCGCGCTCACCGGGGTCATCTTCTTCCTCGCCGTCATCGCCACCATCCCGTTCGGCGTCGGGCCGGACCTCAACCTGCTTGCCCGTATCGGCCCGGCGATCCTGTGGATCGCGGCCTTGCTCGCCTGCCTGCTTGGCCTCGACCGGCTGTTCCAGGCCGACCGCGAGGACGGCTCGCTCGATCTTCTGGTGCTCGGCCACGACCGCCACATGCTGGCGCTGACGGTGCTGGTGAAATGCCTGGCGCACTGGGCGGGCAGCGTGCTGCCGCTGGTGGTCGCCGCACCGCTGCTTGGGCTGTTCATGAACATGGAGCCGGCCGGCATCGGCGCCACCGCGCTGACGCTTCTCGTCGGCACGCCGGCCATCACCTTGATCGGGGCGGCCGGCGCCGCGGTCGCGGTGGCACTGCCGCGCGGCGGGCTGCTGATCTCGGTGCTGGTGCTGCCGCTCACCATTCCGGTGCTGATCTTCGGCGTCTCGGCAAGCTATGGCGCGGTGGCCGACCCAGCGCCGTTCCTGCAGCCCTTCCTCATTCTTGCCGCGCTGACGCTGTTTCTTGCCGTGCTCGGGCCGGCGGCGGCGGCGCTGGCGCTGCGCCATGGGACG
Organism: Mesorhizobium sp. M4B.F.Ca.ET.058.02.1.1; assembly: GCF_003952505.1. Classification (NCBI taxonomy): domain Bacteria; kingdom Pseudomonadati; phylum Pseudomonadota; class Alphaproteobacteria; order Hyphomicrobiales; family Phyllobacteriaceae; genus Mesorhizobium; species Mesorhizobium sp. M4B.F.Ca.ET.058.02.1.1. The sequence continues at coordinate 4,259,975 of NZ_CP034450.1, forward strand.
GACTGAGCGATACGGGCTGCGGCGCGGCGGCCAATTGCGAAGCCGGAACGGCGAGGCTAAGGGAAGGCATGAACAAGCAGGGCAAAATGGCCGGGCCGGAATGCCGCATCCGCGCGGAGCGGCGGGCATGAGTGCGCATGCGCTCTATGTCACGGCTGCCTATGCCATTACGGCGCTGGTGCTGGCGGGGCTGGTCGCATGGATCCTGATCGACCAGCGCGGGCGCAAGCGCGATCTCGCCGAGCTCGAAGCCGCCGGCGTGCGGCGGCGCTCCGACAAGAGCGAGGCCCTCAAGGACAAGGGCGCGAAATCATGACTGAGAGCACGGAAACCGGAACGCCGGCGCCGCGCGCGCGTCGCCTGTTCGTCCTGCTGCCGCTGCTGATCTTCCTGGGGCTGGCCGGGCTGTTCCTGTCGCAGCTCCTGTCCGGCCGCGACGTGTCGGAAGTGCCGTCGGCGCTGATCGGCCTGCCGGCGCCGCAGACCAATCTGCCACCGCTGCAAGGCAGCACGCTGCCGGGGCTCGATTCGAAGTCGTTCGCCGGCAAGGTCACGCTGGTCAATGTCTTCGCCTCATGGTGCGCGCCGTGTCGCGACGAGCATCCGGTGCTGCTCGCTTTGTCGAAGGACAAGCGTTTTGTGCTGGCGGCGCTGAACTACAAGGATGAGCCGGAGAACGCCCGGCGCTTCCTTGGCGAGGTCGGCAATCCCTACCAGGCGATCGGTGTCGACGAGGCCGGGCGGGCGGCTATCGATTGGGGCGTCTACGGCGTGCCGGAAACTTTCGTCGTCGGCAAGGACGGCAAGATCGCCTACAAGCATGTCGGGCCGATTACCGCCGAGTCGGCGGAGACGCTGCTGTTGCCGCAGATCGAAAAGGCGCTGGCGGCGCATTGATATCCAGGTGATGCCGGCCTGCGAACGGCGGCTTCCTGCGCTTCCGGTGCTCCAGTACCTAAGTACGCTCCGCTCCGGTTCTCGGAATCCACCATTCTCGACTCGGCCTGACCTGAATCTCAACGCGCCTGACAGCGCGGAGCTGGTTGGGCCGAAAAGCTCAGCCGTAGATCTGCTTGTGGATCTGGTAGAGCATCTCGGAGCGGTCGGCGCGCATGTCGGCCAGATCGCGGCTGGAGAAGCTGTCGATTTCGGCGACGAGGCGGTTGTACTGGCGGCGCTTGGCGATGTTGGTGCGAGCGCGGGTGACGAGGTTGTCGAAGATCATGGTAGAGGTTCCTTTCGTGCCGCGTTGCCGCGGCGAATTGTTCCTCCCTTGATCGATACGGAGCATGACATAGGATTGGTGCGTTGCAAAAAGAAGATGTTGCAATGCACCATTGCGCTGGGCGCATAGCCGGTTAATGCGACGTCAATTCCGCGGGGCTGGTCGCCGGGCCACAAGCCATACGCCAACTCTCGCCCTTTTTGTATTGCAACTGCGTATTCGCACATTGCCTTCTGGCTAGCGGACTGGCTTGATCCGCGCATTCTGAAATGCCCGGAGGAAAAGCATGACGGCCGCCGATTACGAAGTTCTCGATCCACGTTTTTCGCGGCTGGTCAACAGCAACGAGCGGGTGGAGAAGCTGTTCACCGGCTGCCGCTGGGCGGAAGGTCCGGCCTGGTTCGCCGCCGGCCGCTACCTCGTCTGGTCCGACATCCCCAACAACCGAATGCTGCGCTATGACGAGACCGACGGCAGTGTCAGCGTGTTCCGCCAGCCGTCCGGCAATTCCAACGGCAACACCGTCGACCGGCAGGGCCGGCTGGTCACGTGCGAGCATTCGGGCCGCCGCGTCAGCCGCACCGAGCATGACGGCTCGGTCATCACCATCGCCGACAATTGGCGCGGCAAGCGGCTCAACTCGCCGAACGACGCGGTGGTGAAGTCCGACGGCTCGATCTGGTTCACCGATCCGGCCTACGGCATCGACACCGACTATGAGGGCAATCACGCAGAAAGCGAGATCGGCGCCTGCAACGTCTACCGGGTCGATCCCGGCACGGGGGAGATCGATGCCGTCATCACCGACATGGTGAGACCCAACGGGCTTGCCTTCTCGCTCGACGAAAGCCTGCTTTATGTCGCCGATACCGGCCGCACGCATGGCGCCAAGAACCCGGCGCATATCCGCGTCTTCAACGTCGGCAAGGGTGGCAAGAAGGTTTCGGGCGGCAAGGTCTTCGCCGACTGCACGGCCGGGCTGTTCGACGGGTTCCGTCTCGACGAGGCCGGCCGAATCTGGACAAGCGCCGCCGACGGCATCCATTGCTACGATCCCGACGGCACGCTGATCGGCAAGGTCAAGGTGCCGGACGTCGTCGCCAACTGCGTCTTCGGCGGCCCCAAGCGCAACCGCCTCTACATCGCCGGCACCACCTCGCTCTATGTGGTCTGGCTGATGGTGAACGGCGCCAAGACGTATTGAGCGATGGGCCCGGCCGGTGTCATCGCGAGCGGATGAAGCCGGCGAAGGCCGAGAGCGCCTCGTTCATCGCCAGCCGGTTCGCAGGCTCCGCCAGGATCGCCTCCATCTCCGGCGGCTTCTTGCCCAGCAGCGCGATTTCCAGCGCCGCTTCTTCACGGAGCGCGAACGACATCGTCCGCATGATCTCGGCCAGGGCGGCGCGCGCATAGAGCGAGCGCGGCGAGGCATGCACGAACATAGCCGGCTTGGCGACGGCGGCGTCGCGCGACACCAGCCAGTCGAGCGCGTTCTTCAGACCGCCCGGCACGCCATGGGCATATTCCGGACAGGAGACGATGACGCCGTCGGCCGCCGTGACGGCCTCGATCAGCGCTGCCGCTTCCGGTGGCGTGCGCTCGCCCTCGTCGTCCGGGTTGAAGATCGGCAGCCGGCCAAGTCCGTCATAGAGGGTCACGCGGGAGCCGGCCGGCGCGTTTTGAGCCAGCGCCGCGAGCAGCGCCGAATTGGTCGAGGCGGCGCGCAGGCTGCCGGAAATGGCAAAGATGTTGAGCAAGCGGGAACTGTCCGGGCGAATCGTGCCCGAGGCTACCACATGGTCTGCCGGTAATCCTGGTCCAGCTCGCGGTCGATGTCGCCGGCGGCCTCGGCGAGCGCCAGCTGGTCGCGGATGATCTGGCCGAGCGTCGGCAGCGTCGCGCGGTCGTACCAGGTCTCCGGCTTCCACAGATCCGAGCGCATGAAGGCCTTGGCGCAATGCATGTAGGCGGCCTTGACCGACACCACGATGACGCTCTGCGGCTCCTTGCCGTCGACGGCCAGCCGCCCGCGCAGGCCGGCATCGACGGTGATGCGGGCGTCGCCGTTGACGCGCAGCGTCTCGTTCATGCCGGGAATGAGGAACAACAGCCCGACCGAGGGATTGCGGACGATGTTCTCCAGCGTGTCCAGCCGGTTGTTGCCGGGCCGGTCGGGGATGGCGATGGTCGCGTCGTCGAGGATGGCGGCGAAGCCGGGCTTGTCGCCTTTCGGCGTTACGTCGGCATTGCCGGCGCCGTCGGAGGAGCCGATCAGCACGAAGGGGCTCTTGCCGATAAAGGAGCGGCAATGGCCGTCAAGCGCCTTCAGTTCCTTGCGGATGGGGCCATCGGTCGGTCGGGGCGTCTTGTAGATCGCCCTCAGCTCGTCGCGCGTGGTGAGGAATTCCATGCCCCGTCCCTCTCTTGTTCTGCCGCAATTCCGGACGGAAAACCGCTGCGCACGTTTCCTGGAATTGCTCTATTTGCCAGCGTTCTCCTCCTTAGCCTTGTCCTCAAGCGAATGGCGCATGATCAGTGGCATCTGGCTGAAGGTGAAGAGAAGCGTGATGGGCATGATGCCCCAGACCTTGAAGGTAACCCAGGCGTCGGTGGAAAAATTCCGCCAGACCACTTCATTGACGAGGGCCAGGAAGAGGAAGAACAGGCCCCAGCGGAAGGTGAGCTTCTTCCAGCCTTCGGTGTCTAGCCTGAAGGCTGAATCGAAGACATAGCCGAGCAGTGACTTGCCGAAATACAGGCCGCCGAGCAGCACGCCGCCGAACAGCGTGTTGACGATGGTCGGCTTCATCTTGATGAAGACGTCGTCCTGCAAATAGAGCGTCAGCGTGCCGAAGATGAGGACGACGACACCCGACACCATGGGCATGATCGGCAAGGTGCGGATGAGCAGCCAGGAAACGATGAGCGCCAGCGCAGTGGCAACCATGAACAGGCCGGTGGCGACGAAGATCGGCCCGCCGAGCTCGCCCAGCACCGGGAATTTCTGCACCAGCCATTCGCTGCGCGAATTGGCGAAGAAGAACACCATCAGCGGACCGAGCTCCAGCGCCAGCTTGAGCACCGGGTTTACGCCTTCCTTCTTCTGTTTCTGCGGGTCTGACGGGTCGCGTTCGAGGATGTTCATGGAAGTCCTTGTTGTCCCGAAAGTCGGCGCTTTTGGGATCGTTCAAGCCACGCCAGCGATCGCGCGGGCGAATTCGCTGGCTGAAAAAGGTTCGAGGTCGTCGACTTGCTCGCCGACGCCGATGAAATAGACCGGCAGCCTGTGCCTGGCCGCGATCGCCACCAGAATACCGCCGCGCGCCGTACCGTCGAGCTTGGTCATCACCAGGCCGTTGACGCCGGCGACGTTGCGGAAGATCTCGACCTGGCTCAGCGCATTCTGGCCGGTGGTGGCATCGACCGTCTGCAGCACGGTGTGCGGCGCTTCCGGATCGAGCTTGCCCAGCACGCGCACGATCTTCTCCAGCTCCGCCATCAGCTCGGCCTTGTTCTGCAGCCGGCCGGCGGTGTCGATGATCAGCACATCGGAGCCGGCATCCTTGGCCTTCTCGAAGGCGTCGTAGGCGAGGCCGGCGGCATCGGCGCCGAGTTTTGAGGCAATGACCGGCGATTTCGTCCGCTCGCCCCAGATCTTCAATTGTTCGATCGCGGCGGCGCGGAAGGTGTCGCCGGCGGCGAGCATCACTGACAGGCCGCCATCGGTCAGCTTGGCGGCCAGCTTGCCGATCGTCGTGGTCTTGCCGGTGCCGTTGACGCCGACCACCAGGATGACATGCGGCTTGTGGGTGAGGTCGAGCTCCAGCGGCAGGGCGACGGGGGTCAGCACCTTCTCGACCTCGGCCGCCATGACCGAGCGCACCTCGGCGTCGGAGACGTCCTTGCCGTAGCGGCTGGAGGCCAGCGCATCGGTGACGCGGAGCGCGGTCTCCAGGCCGAGATCGGCGCGGATCAGCACGTCCTCCAGGTCCTGCAGAGTGTCCTCGTCCAGCTTGCGCTTGGTGAAGACGCCGGCAATGTTGCCCGACAGCTCGCGCGAGGAGCGGGCAAGCCCGTCCCGCATGCGCTGGAACCAGGAGCGCCGCGGCGCCGGCTCCGGCGCCTTCTGCGCCTCGGCCTTCTGCTCGACCTTTTTTGCGACGGTTATCTTGCCGGTTGAGGGCTTTGGCTCCGGGGTGTGCGGGATCGGCTGCGGCTCGGGGGCAATCTCGGCAACCATCCGCTCCGGTTCGACCGGCGCAGGCTGGCGAATCGGAGGAGCGATTTCCGCCGGCGGAGCAGGCTCCGGTGGCGGCAAATCCTCGACAGGCTGGCGCTGCCCCTCACCCTCTGCCCGTGAAGAACGGCGCGAGGGGGGCGTCGGCGTTGGCGCTTCTTCCTTCTCCCCGTCACTATACGGGGAGAAAGTGCCGGCAGGCGGATGAGGGGCGGCGCCGACCTCCAAAGATGGCTCGATAGAACGTGGCGCTGCCGGCGGCACCTCGATCGGTGCCGGCGTCTCGGCCGGGACTTCGCTGGGCGTCGTCGGCACTTCGACGGGCGCCGGCTCCGGCTGCGGTACCTCTTGCGGCGCGGGCACCGGCTCAGGTGCAGGTTCGGGCGGAACGGGCACTTCCTCCGGTGCCGGCGGCTCCGGCTTCTCCGGGGCAGGTTGCGGCTCTTCCTCCGGCAGGGGCTGCGGCAACGGCTCCGGCTCGGACGGAACGACCGGCTCAGGTGCCGGCGGGATGACGGGTTCCGGCGCCGGCGGAATGTCCGGTGCAGGTTCGGGCTTCGGCTCCTCGGCCGCCGGCTTCAGCGCGTCCAGCGCATCCCATTTGATCGGCGGCAAGGGTGCCGTCTCGTCGACGCGCTCCTCGACGACTTCCTTCTTGCCGAACGAAAATATCTTCTTGAAGAAACCAGCCATGTTTTGCGTATCTCAGGCGGCGCGCGCGGCAAGCGACGCGGCCAGGAGGCGGGCGCCGTCATGGCCCGTAACAACAGCCTCGACGATCTTGCCCGGTGCCCCGGCGTCGATGGCGGCCAGCGTGAACCCCTCGGTGCGGCCGAGGCCGTCGCGCTCGACCAGGATCGACTGGCGCGTACCGGCAAGGGCGGCGAGATGGCGGCGATAGGCGGCCTCGCCGGCGGCGCGAAGCCGGGCCGCGCGCTGCTTGACCACCTCGCGCCGCACCTGCGGCATGCGCGCGGCGGGCGTGCCTTCGCGCGGGCTGAACGGGAAGACGTGCAGATGCGTCAGGCCGCATTCCTCGACGATCTTTTCCGAGTTCGCGAACATCGCCTCGGTCTCGGTCGGGAAGCCGGCGATGATGTCGGCGCCGAAGACGATGCCGGGGCGCAGCTTGCGTACCTCCTCGCAGAAGCGGATCGACTGGTCGCGCAGGTGGCGGCGCTTCATGCGCTTCAGGATCATGTCGTCGCCCGACTGCAGCGACAGATGCAGATGCGGCATCAGCCGGGGCTCGGTGGCGATGGCGTCCAGCAGGTCCTCGTCGGCCTCGATGGAATCGATCGAGGACAGCCTGAGCCGCTTCACCTCTGGCACCTGGCGCAGGATCGTCTTCACCAGCTTCCCAAGCTTCGGGGCGCCCGGCAGGTCGGCGCCAAAACTGGTCATGTCGACGCCGGTCAGCACGATCTCGGCATAGCCATTGCCGGCCAGCCGCTTGATCTGCTCGACCACGGCGCCCATCGGCACCGAGCGCGAATTGCCGCGGCCATAGGGGATGATGCAGAAGGTGCAGCGATGGTCGCAGCCATTCTGCACCTGGACGAAGGCGCGCGCCCGGCCCTCGATTGCATCGACCATGTGGCCGGCCGTCTCGCGCACCGAGAAGATGTCGTTGACGCGCGCCTTCTCGGTGTCGTTGACGCCAAAATCGGGGAGCGCGCGATAGGAATTCGCCTTCAGCTTCTCTTCATTGCCGAGCACGAGGTCGACCTCGTCCATGGCGGCGAAGTTCTGCGGCTCGGTCTGCGCCGCGCAGCCGGTGACGATGATGCGTGCCTGCGGGTTCTCGCGGCGGGCTTTGCGGATCGACTGCTTGGCCTGGCGCACCGCTTCCGCTGTGACGGCGCAGGTGTTGAAGATGACGGCGCCGCCCTCGAGCGCGCCGAGGCCGGCGCTTTCGGCCTCGCGGCGCATCACCTCGGACTCATAGGTGTTCAGGCGGCAGCCGAAGGTGACGACGTCTATCGCCATCAGGCCGCGCTTTCGGTGTCGCGGGCCCAGGTGCCGGTCGAAGGGTCGAAGCTGCCGGAGAATTCCCATTCGGCGGCACCGGTCAGGATGACGTGGTCGTCGTCGCGCCATTCGACATGCAGCGAGCCGCCGCCGGGCGTCATCAGCGAGACGCTGCGGCCGGTGCGCTTGGTGCGGGCAGCGGCCACCACGGCGGCGCAGGCGGCCGAGCCGCAGGCCTTGGTCAGGCCGGCGCCGCGTTCCCAGGTACGGATAACCATGGTTTCGGGCGAGGTGACCTGCGCGATGGTGATGTTGGCGCGCTCGGGGAAGATCGGATGGTTTTCCAAAAGCGGGCCGAACCGGTCGAGCTCGTAGGACCAGACGTCGCGATCGACCCAGAAGATGGCGTGCGGATTGCCCATCGAGACGGCCGAGGGCGAATGCAGCACCGGCGCGTCGATCGGGCCGATCTGCAGCTCGATCATGCGGGTGTCGCGGAACTCCTCGGCGAGCGGGATGTCCTGCCAGCCGAAGCGCGGCGCGCCCATATCGACCGAGATCGTGCCATCGGCATGTTCCTTGGCGTTGAGGATGCCGGCCCGGGTCTCGAAGGTGAAGCTCTTCTGGCCGGTCTCGGCGGCGAGCGCCTGCACGACACAGCGCATGCCGTTGCCGCAGGCCTGCGCACCCGAGCCGTCGGAATTCAGGATGTCGACATAATAGGCGGTGCCCGGCGTCCTCGCATCGTGGATCGCCATGATCTGGTCGAACTTGGTCGCGGCATCGGCATTGAGCGCGATCGCCGCCGCCGGCGTCACCCGGTCGGCGCGGCCGCGCATATCGGCAACGATGATCTCGTTGCCGATGCCATTCATCTTGGCGAAGGGGGCGGTGCCTGCCATCTAACCGGTCATTCCATGTCCGTTTGGCGCTATATGGCGGAAACGGGCGGGAATTACCAGTGCGGCGCGCTTGAAGCCACGGCGAAGACGCCGAACCGGCCACGACGGAGACACCGGGCCCGGCGACGGCGAAGACGTCGCGCCTTGGCGACGACGAAGACGTCGCGCCTAGCCGACGGCGAAGACGTCGGGCCTAGGTAACCGCGAAGACGCCGAGCACGATCAGCAGGAAGATGATGAGGACGACGCCGATCAGGACGCGCGCGCCGGTGGCGGCCGCGCCTGCCAGTGCCGGCATGCCGAGCAGGCTCGCCGCCGCGGCGACAATAAGAAGAATGATGATCCACTTGATCATGGAAAGGCTCCCAGCCGAATTGCGCTGTTGGGTCAACGCCTCTTGTCGGCTTGGGTTCCTGTGGTCGGCCAGCTCCTGGGCTAGGCGGCCGGCACATCCCACACCTCGCCCGGCCGCAAGGCGCGGAAACGTTCGCGCGGCAGGCGCTCGGCGTCGAGCGCCTCGGCCAGTTTGCGGGCAGGCTCGTCGATCGGCTCATTGGTGAGCTGGAAGGTGCCCCAGTGGCAGCCTGCGGCGTGGGCTGCGTTGCAAAGCATCATGCCTTGCACCGCCTCCTCGGGATTCTGGTGCTGCGGCTCCATGAACCAGCGCGGCTCATAGGCGCCGATCGGCAGGATGGCGAGGCGGAAGCCGCCATGCTTTTCGGCCATCAGCCGGTAGTTGGCGCCGCCATGGAAGCCGGTATCGCCGGCGAAATAGATTTTTGCGCTTGGCGTCTCGACCACGAACCCCGCCCACAGTGCCATGCGCCGGTCGCGCGCGCCGCGCGCCGACCAGTGGTGCACCGGCTCGACATGGATGGCGGCATCCTTGCCGAGGTCGAGCCTGTCGCCCCAGTCATGCGCGCTGAGCCGCATGCCGGGGACGGCGGCGTCGATGATGGCGTCGTTGCCGAGCGGCGTGATCACCAGCGGGTCGTGCCTCGCCTTCAGCCGCTTCAGCGTGGCGAGATCGAGATGGTCGTAATGGTTGTGGCTGACCAGCACGAGGTCGATCGGCGGCAACTGGGAAAAGGCGATGCCCGGCGCGTTGACACGTTTCGGCCCGGCAAAGGACAGCGGCGAGACGCGCTGCGACCAGGCCGGATCGGTGAGGATGTTCAGCCCCGCCGTCTGGATGAGCAGCGAGGAATGGCCGACCATGGTGAGGCGCAGCGCGGCGCCGTCGACGCGCTCGTCCGGCCTCGCCTGATGGAACGGGCTCGGATTGGCCGCCGGCCATTTCGCGCGCTCGCCGCCCAACTGCCATCGCAGGAGGTCGGCGAAGCGGCCGGGCGGCTTGCCATTGGGATTGAAGAACAGGGTGCCGTCGAAATGATCGCTTGGCGGGCCGCGATAATAGCGGTTGGCGGCTGTCTTTCTTGCGGCCAAGGCTGCGGCTCCGGCATGTTTCTTCCTCTTGCAAGATAGGATCGATGCCATCTGGCGCAAGCATTTGGGACGGGTGCATGCTCTGGCCAGAGGCCGCGCGCTGGCGCCGGCGATGATTTCCGGTATACGATCGGTCGGCGGAATGGAGGGGGAAACCATGCGTCGGCAGGCAGTTCTTGCAGTCGTGGCGGCGATCATGGGGACCGCGCCGATAGCGCCGGCTGCCGCGCAGACGCAGCCCGGCGCTTGCGCCTTTGCGCCAGCCATCCTGGACGCGGGCGATTTCCTGCTTGCCGAACCGGCAACGTTCCCGAATTTCTGGCGCGACCGTTTCGGGGATGACGCCGCGTATCTGAAGATACGCTATGGCGGCCTTGCCTACACCGAAGGCTCGGCGCTTCTGGCGAGCCTGGAAAAACGCAGTCATCCGCCGCAGCGCATTGTCGAACTCAGACTTGCCTATGCAACAACGCCGGACCGGGCGGCGATGATTGCCGGCATGCAGCCGCTGCCCAAGGCACAGTCGATTGTGCCACAGCTTGGCCAATCCGCCTGGCGCGCGCTGGTCATGGAGGATGATGGCGACTGGCTTCTGGACGAACTGGCGCGCTTGCAGACGTCGGATCTTTACCAAGCGTCGGTCGCCGCCAAAGGAATTGCGCAGGCGCTGTCCGCTCTCGATGATCAGGCAAAGTCGCAGCTCGCCCAAAGGGCTGAAGAAGCAGGCGTTTGGCTCCTAGCGCTCGAGATGCGGGCAGCAGAAGACGACCTCTCCGACTACGTCGCCTACCTCGACCGCCTTCCGCCCGCGGCATTAATCGACAAGCGTCATACCGGTTATCTTCGCAACGCCCTCAACTCTGCCAATCTTCGCCCGTTCTTCGACATTTCCAAACAGCCGGCGCAGGTACAGGCGCTCGACCGTCAAAACGGTATGGGTTCAGCCATCAGGCCAATCGGGCAGCTGATTGACCATTCTCCGCAGGCCGCCATCTTGCTGACTCTCGTGAACCAGACCGGTGATCTGCGGCTTGGCCCTACAGTGGCAGGGGCGCTCAACGCGCAGATTGCAGCAAAACAGCTCGACCCGATCAACAATCCCGATGCCGTCACGGCGGCTATGCTCAATGGGATCGACTATGTTCTTGGTCGCCGCGAACGGGAGGACAATCTGCGTCATGCCCTGATCTCCGAGATGCAAGGCGAAACGGCGGAGTCGTTCGTTGACAGGGCGTTGGCTCGATCGACGCTGGCGCCTTTCATGAAAGGCAATGAGGCCGAACCGCCACATCGCCCAAAACAGCTCACAGCGGCCTTCCCCTGGGAACAGTGGGTCGGGCTGGCGGGCAGGCTGAAGGCTGGCGAAACCATCGCGCCGGAAGATCGCATCGTCGCCGCCGACCTCATGATTGCGGCCAACCGCCCGTCGGATGCGCTTGCCCTGCTGAAAACAGCCGGCGCCTGGAAGACGGCGGCGCTGCGAGCCCATCAGTTGGCCCTCGACCTGGACCGCCGCTGCGCCGACTTGCTGCGGCCCCCGGTGGCGCTCGCGCAACCGCTCTACCAGTTCGAACCGCGCTGAGACCGTTCCAGCGACATCCCCGTAATTTCCGAGGGCAGCACGATGGCAATGAAGCGGACCAAGACACCGTGGATGAAGGCCGAGGATTTCGGCCGCTCGCTGCCGCGCGGCATCGGCGTCAACCTGCTGGTCACCGACATGGCGGCGATGGAGGCCTTCTGCCGCGACGTGCTTGGCGCCCGCATCATCTATGTCGACGAGGATTTCGCGGCGATCGAACTCTTGGGCTCGATATTCATGCTGCATGCCGACCATTCCTATCTCGACAATGAGATGAGCGGCGTCATCGCCGGCGCCGAGACGCGCGGGACGGGCATCGAGCTGCGCCTCTATGGTGCCGATCCGGATGCGATCGAGGCGCGGGCGCGCGATCTCGGCCACATCGTGCTCGCCGGCACGATCGACAAGCCGCATGGCCTGCGCGAATGCTATGTCGTCGGTCCGGACGGCTATGTCTTCGTGCCGAGCGCGGGGCTTTCCGCATAGGGCCGCGCCGGATATTGCCGACGACAACGGGCTTCATCGAGGCGCGCCATAATTGGACCTTCGAGGGTCACACGCCTGTTGCGACAAAATTGCAACAATTGCCCCGAAAACCCTATTTTAACCATATCGGGTTGAAATTCTGCCACCTTCTCCATCTTGGTGGAGGGAGAGATTGCGCGGACGGCGTCCCCCCAGCCGGGTCCGACGGAGGTAGGAATGACTTTTTCGAAGACCGGTCTGGTGGCCGTATCGCTGGCCGCACTGATTGCAAGCGGTTGCTCGACGTCGCGATTCTCGTCGATGGATGACCAGCAGCCGGCGCCGCTGACGCCCGCGCCCGCCGGCACGGTGACCGGAAACCAGCTGCCGCCGCCGGCAGCTCCCGGCACCGCCGACGCCTCGCAGTTCCCGACCGCGCCGGCGAACGGCCAGGTCGCCTCGCTGCCGCCGGATGGAAGCGCACCCGCAGGGGCGCCGGACCTCACCGCGGCCAGCGTCGCCGGTGTGTGGAACGCCAGCGTTTCCGGCCAGAGCTGCAAGGTGGCAACGCCGCAGACCAAGTTCGGCGCCGGCTACCGCGCCGGTCCGTTGCATTGCCCGGCGCCGATCGACGGCATCAAGTCCTGGAATGTCGCCGGCAAGCAGCTGACCCTCTATGACGAGAATGGCGGCACGCTGGCCAGGCTTTATTCCTCGGGCGGCGAGAAATTCGACGGCCAGACTTCCACCGGCCTGCCGATCTCGCTTACAAGATAAGGCGATACCGCCCTGGGGCGGTTCAGCGTTCGAAAGAGTCGCCTAGCCGCTCCAATTACGGGGGGAAAGCGGCTACTTTTCCTGGATGTGCTCAAGAACGACGTGACCGATGCACCTGCGTGACGGCCTCCAAACCCATGCGACCGTCAGGCAGCGCTACGACCATCTGGTCGAGACCGGCGCCATCGCGCGCGATCCGGCGCAGGAGCGCATCGCCGCCGCGCTCGATCGGCTGACCGACGAGATCTCGGCAAAAAGGCTGGCGCAGAAATCGAGCGCGCTGGGCTGGCTGTTCGCCCGCAAGCAGCCGCCGGCACCGGTCAAGGGCCTCTATATCCATGGCGGCGTCGGCCGCGGCAAGACCATGCTGATGGACATGTTCTTCGAGCTGTTGCCGGTCAGGCGCAAGCGCCGCGTGCATTTCAACGACTTCATGGCCGATGTGCAGGACCGCATCCAGAAGCACCGGCAGGCGCGCAAGAACGGCGACGCCAAGGAGGACGACCCGATCCCGCCGGTGGCGCGCGCGCTGGCCGAGCAGGCCTGGGTGCTGTGCTTCGACGAGTTCTCCGTCACCGACATCGCCGATGCGATGATCCTGTCGCGTTTGTTTTCGGCACTGTTTGCCAATGGCGTCGTGCTGGTCGCCACCTCCAATGTCGCGCCCGAAGGTCTCTACCGTGACGGGCTGAACCGGCAGCTCTTCCTGCCCTTCATCGGCCTGCTCGAGCGCAATGCCGAGGTGATGACGCTGGACAACGACAAGGATTATCGCCTCGAGAAGCTCAGCCGCATGGCGGTCTATGTCGCGCCGGCGGACGCGGCGGCCGACGCCGCCCTCGACGAGGCGTGGCGGGCGATGACGCATGGCAAGCCGGTAGCGGAGACGACGCTGACGGTGAAGGGCCGGCAGGTCGTGGTGCCGCGCGCGGCCGGCGACGCGGCGCGCTTTTCCTTCGCCGATCTTTGCGAAAGGCCGCTCGGAGCGCGCGATTTCCTGGCCATCGCCGGCCGCTTCTCCACCATCTTCATCGACCATGTGCCGGTGCTCGGCGAGGGCAAGCGCAACGAGGCCAAGCGCTTCATCCTGTTGATCGACACCCTCTACGACCATCACACGCGGCTGGTGGTGAGCGCCGATGCCCCGCCGCCCGGGCTCTATACGGCCAAACGCGGCAACGAGGTGTTCGAGTTCGAGCGCACGGCCTCGCGCCTGATCGAGATGCAGGGGCATGAGTGGCTGGAGGACTGGGCCGAAAGACGGAAGGACGGGGCGATGGCATCGCCGGAGGCGCAGCAGGTGCGGGCGTAACCTCGGCCAGCCCATGTGGCTCGCCCGGACGCCCATTGGGCACCGCCATCACAAGGGCGTCATCGCTCGCCGCCAGCCTTCTGATCTCCATCTTCATTGTGTAAATTCTCCCAAGTCGGCTTAGGAATTTTGACGTTTACGTAAAACCCAAATTATCTAACCGATTGAAAATGCTCGCTCCAAAATAATCGTTTGAATTTTCTATCCACCGGAGCTATTGGGTGCGGCGAAATCTCACGGGTTCCCCGCAGCATTCGGCCTCCTTCCTCGACGCCGTCAGCAAGTCGCTAAAGATTGGCGCCGTCACAGACAAAGGGAAAAAATCCTCACATGGCACGCAACAAGATAGCGCTTATCGGCTCGGGCATGATCGGCGGCACGCTCGCCCATATGATCGGCCTCAAGGACCTCGGCGACGTGGTTCTGTTCGATATCGCCGAGGGCATTCCGCAGGGCAAGGGGCTGGATATCGCACAGTCGTCGCCGGTCGACGGCTTCGACGCCAGGCTGACCGGCGTCAACGACTATGCCGGCATCGAAGGCGCCGATGTCTGCATCGTCACCGCCGGCGTGCCGCGCAAGCCGGGCATGAGCCGCGACGACCTGCTCGGCATCAACCTCAAGGTCATGGAACAGGTCGGCGCCGGGCTGAAGAAATACGCGCCGAAGGCCTTCGTCATCTGCATCACCAACCCGCTCGACGCCATGGTGTGGGCGCTGCAGAAGTTCTCCGGCCTGCCCAAGACCCATGTCGTCGGCATGGCCGGCGTGCTCGACAGCGCGCGCTTCCGCTATTTCCTGGCCGAGGAGTTCAAGGTCTCGGTCGAGGACGTCACCGCTTTCGTGCTCGGCGGCCACGGCGATTCGATGGTGCCGATGATCCGCTATTCGACGGTCTCCGGCATTCCGCTGCCCGACCTCGTCAAGATGGGCTGGACCTCGAAGGAAAAGCTCGACCAGATCGTGCAGCGCACCCGCGACGGCGGTGCCGAGATCGTCGGCCTGCTGAAGACCGGCTCGGCCTACTACGCGCCGGCGGCTTCGGCGATCGCGATGGCCGAATCCTTCCTCAAGGACAAGAAGCGCGTGCTGCCCTGCGCGGCCCACCTGTCGGGCCAGTACGGAGT
The DNA here is from genome assembly GCF_003952505.1 of Mesorhizobium sp. M4B.F.Ca.ET.058.02.1.1. Taxonomy (NCBI): domain Bacteria; kingdom Pseudomonadati; phylum Pseudomonadota; class Alphaproteobacteria; order Hyphomicrobiales; family Phyllobacteriaceae; genus Mesorhizobium; species Mesorhizobium sp. M4B.F.Ca.ET.058.02.1.1. The sequence goes on from NZ_CP034450.1 coordinate 4,275,019, forward strand.
GAAGAACACCTATGTCGGCGTTCCCGTGGTGATCGGCGCCGGCGGTGTCGAGCGTGTCATCGAGATTGACCTCAACAAGAGCGAGCAGAAGATGTTCGACAGTTCGGTGGCGACGGTGCAGGGCCTGACCGAGGCCTGCGTGAAGATCGCGCCGCACCTCGCCTCGAAGTGATCCGCCAGCAGTTGATCCGGAGATAAGCCATGAACATTCATGAATATCAGGGCAAGGCACTGCTGAAGTCGTTCGGCGCGCCGGTCGCCGAGGGCGTGCCGGTGCTGAAGGCCGGCGATGCCGAGGCCGCCGCCAAGGCGCTGCCCGGCCCGCTCTATGTGGTGAAGAGCCAGATCCATGCCGGCGGTCGCGGCAAGGGCAAGTTCAAGGAGCTTTCCCCCGACGCCAAGGGCGGCGTGCGGCTGGCGAAGTCGGTGGCCGAGGTGGTCGCCAACGCCAACGAGATGCTCGGCCACACGCTGGTCACCAAGCAGACCGGCCCGGCCGGCAAGCAGGTCAACCGCCTCTATGTCGAGGACGGCGCCGATATCGATCGCGAACTCTACCTGTCGATCCTGGTCGACCGTTCGGTCGGCCGTATCGCCTTCGTCGTCTCGACCGAGGGCGGCATGGACATCGAGGCCGTGGCGCACGACACGCCGGAGAAGATCATCACCGTCGCCATCGACCCGGAAAAGGGCGTGACGGCGGATGATCTCAAGACGCTCAACGGCGCGCTGAAGCTCGACGGCGACGCGGCCAAGGACGGCGGCACGCTGTTCCCGATCCTCTACAAGGCATTCGTCGAGAAGGACATGAGCCTGCTCGAGGTCAACCCGCTGATCGTCATGAAGAACGGCCGGCTGCGCGTGCTCGACGCGAAAGTGTCGTTCGACAACAACGCGCTGTTCCGCCATCCCGACGTGATGGAATTGCGCGACACCACCGAAGAGGACGAGAAGGAGATCGAGGCGTCGAAATACGACCTCGCCTATGTCGCGCTCGACGGCAATATCGGCTGCATGGTCAACGGCGCCGGCCTCGCCATGGCGACGATGGACATCATCAAGCTCTACGGCGCGGAGCCCGCCAACTTCCTCGACGTCGGCGGCGGCGCGTCCAAGGAGAAGGTGACGGCGGCGTTCAAGATCATCACCAAGGATCCGGCGGTCGAAGGCATTTTGATCAATATCTTCGGCGGCATCATGAAATGCGACGTCATCGCCGAAGGCGTGATCGCCGCGGTCAAGGAAGTCGGGCTGAAGGTGCCGCTGGTGGTGCGGCTGGAAGGCACCAATGCCGAACTGGGCAAGAAGATCATCAATGAAAGCGGCCTGAACGTCGTCTCGGCCGACGACCTCGACGACGCGGCCAAGAAGATCGTCAAGGCGGTGAAGGGCTGAGCGGATGCAACCGAGCCGCCTTCTGTGTGCAATCGGATTCGGCTTTCTGGCCGTTCCGTCGCATGCGGAAGAGATTTCGGATGCCGTCGTGCTCTATCAGCAAATTTGCATCGCTCCCGATGGTGATCTGGCGAAAAGCGGACAGTTGGCGTTGGAAAACGGGTTCTCGATCAGTTCGGATAATTTCGGCGTGAAAATCCTTAATCGAGATACGTCAAAAGGTCTTTCGGCGCCCTTCGTCAAGTTGAGTTCCGAGAGACCTGACGCAAACAGGCTTGTCGGTGTTTGCGAGGTTTTTGGTAGCACCGGACACGTGTCGACGTTTTTCGACTACGTGGAATCGCAGGGATTGGTGGAGCTGCCGAAAGAAGAGATTTTCCCTGACGCAGGAGACAAGATCTACCTTCGGTATTTTGCCGCCAAGGACTGCCTGGCTTCGACCGGATACGACGGAAAATGCCGGCTTGTATGGACGATCGGTGATCCTCCTGTTGGCGAGAACTACAGCGGCGCTTTTCGATTCAGCCGGAATTCTCACCACGATGCGGTTGGCCAACAATGAGCCGCGTTGAAGCCCCCGCCATTGCGAACGCAGGAACGAGCCCATGCCTCCGCGCAAGATAAACCTGGTCGAGGCGGCGGATCAAAAGATCGCCAAGGTCTTCGATCCGCATGTCGCCGGCGACGTCAATGACAGCCAGGCCAAGGTCGCCAAGTTCGGTGCCGCCTTCGACTGGCATGCGCATGACCATGAGGACGAGGCCTTCCTCGTATTGCGCGGGCGCATCGCCATCGATTTCCGCGACGGGCCTGTCGAGCTCGGCGAGGGTGACTTCATCGTCGTGCCGCGCGGCGTCGAGCACCGGCCGCGTTCGCTGACCTCCGAGCCTGTGGTGCTGATGTTCGAGCCGGCGACGACGCTCAACACCGGCAATGCCCGGAGTGAGCTCACAGTCACCGATCTGAAGCGGCTCTGAGCCATGAACGCGTCGCCCTTCTCCTCGCTTTCGGCCGATCACCAGCGCCTGCAGGCGCTGGTCGGCGCGTGGCGCGGCGAGGAAGAGGTGGCGGGCACGCAATGGACCGATGCCGGCACCGCGACTTCGGAAGTGATGGCCGAGGCGCAGTTCGGCGGCCTGTTCGTGGTGCAGCGCTATCGCCAGCGCCGCGACGGGACGATCTCGTTCGGCTCGCACAATGTGTTCGGCTTCGACCAGCAGAACAGCCTCGTCACCATGCACCAGTTCGATTCGATGGGCTTTGTGCCGGCGTCCCCGGCCACAGGCACGTGGAACGACAGCGAGCTGGTTCTGGAGCGGTCGTCGCCGCGCGGCGCCGCGCGGGTGACTTACGTTTTTGAAGGCGCCGACACCTACCGCATGCGGCTGCAGTTCAAACCTTCCGGCAGCGATGCCTGGCAAGGCATGGTGAGCGGGCTCTACCGGCGCGTCGCGCCTTCCGAGATGAAGGAAGGCTGAACCGATGGTGATCGCCGGCATTGAAGAATTACACATAATCACACATATTATTCCTGTGTATTTATGTGGAGACGGACGATGAAGAACGTCACCCTGGCCATGGACGAAGCTCTGCTCGAAAAGGCGCGAGGCCTCGCGGAGCATCGCAAGACAACACTCAACGCCCTGATCCGCTCGCTGCTCGCGCATGAGGTCGAACAGGAAGACCGGATCGCCTGGGCGCGGGAAGGCATGCGCAGGCTGATGGAGGAATCGCCGCTCGACCTAGGCCCCGAATACAAATGGAACCGGGACGAGATCTATGCCGAACGAGAGGATAGAATGCTTTCTCGACTCGAACGTCCTCCTGTACGCGGCTTCGGAGAGGACAAGTGATCCTCGCCGCCACGATATCGCGCAAAGGCTTGTGCTCGGGACCGTGTTCGGTGTCTCCGGCCAGACCTTGGCCGAGTTCGCGAATGTCGCGAGACGCAAGTCGGCCTTTGCCGATGCTGTGGTCGACCGGTGGCTGGTCTTTCTCGGCGCGCTTCCGTTCGTCCCGGTCGACCAGGCCTATGTCATCGCGGGCCTTCGTCTCGCGCGCCGCTATCAACTCAAATACTATGACGCAGCACTGCTCGCGGCCGCGGAGCGACTTGGCGCGCCGATCTTCTACACCGAGGATCTCAATCACAACCAGGTTTACGGCTCGGTCCGGGCCGTCAATCCTTTCTTGTAATCGCTGAATTCAGAGGCGTTCTCACCCATGTCCATTCTCGTCGACAAGAACACCAAGGTTCTCGTGCAGGGCCTGACCGGCAAGACCGGCACGTTCCATACCGAGCAGGCGCTGGCCTATCACGACACCAAGATGGTGGGCGGCATCCACCCGAAGAAGGGCGGCGAGACCTGGACCGGCGCCAAGGGCGAGAGCCTGCCGATCTTCGCCACGGTCGCCGAAGGCAAGGAAAAGACCGGCGCCAACGCCTCCGTCATCTATGTGCCGCCGGCGGGCGCGGGCGAGGCCATCATCGAGGCGATCGAGGCCGAGATCCCGCTCATCGTCTGCATCACCGAAGGCATCCCGGTGATGGACATGGTCAAGGTCAAGGCGCGGCTCGACCGCTCGACCTCGCGGCTGATCGGCCCGAACTGCCCGGGCGTGCTGACGCCCGACGAATGCAAGATCGGCATCATGCCCGGCAACATCTTCCGCAAAGGCTCGGTCGGCGTTGTTTCCCGCTCGGGAACCCTTACCTATGAGGCAGTCTTCCAGACCACCAATGTCGGCCTCGGCCAGACCACCGCCGTCGGCATCGGCGGCGATCCGGTCAAGGGCACTGAATTCATCGACATGCTGGAAATGTTCCTCGCCGACGACGAGACCAAGTCGATCATCATGATCGGCGAGATCGGCGGTTCGGCCGAGGAAGACGCCGCGCAGTTCCTCAAGGACGAAGCCAAACGCGGCCGCAAGAAGCCGATGGCGGGCTTCATCGCCGGGCGCACGGCACCGGCCGGCCGCACCATGGGCCACGCCGGCGCGGTCATCTCCGGCGGCAAGGGCGGCGCGGAAGACAAGATCGCGGCGATGGAATCGGCCGGCATCAAGGTTTCGCCGTCGCCGGCAAGGCTCGGCACGACGCTGGTCGAGGCGATCAAGGGTCAGTGAATAGTGAATGGTGAATAGTGAATGGCAAGTACGGATGAGTGGCGGTGCAAAATCGAGGGAAGTCCCGGGTTTTCTGCTGACCATTCACCACTCACTATTCACCATTCACCCTGAAAAGGAGACGGAGCCAGGCTCCGACAAGTGACATGGCACGACAAGATCAGGCCAACGACCAATTCTCGCTCACCTCTTTCCTCTATGGCGGCAATGCCGACTATATCGACGCGCTTTATGCCGCCTATGAGGACGATCCTGAATCGGTCAATCCCGAATGGCAGGACTTCTTCGCGGCGCTGAAGGACGACGCCGCGGACGTTCGCAAGAACGCCAAGGGCGCTTCCTGGGCCAAGCCCTCCTGGCCGATGCAGGCCAATGGCGAACTGGTGTCGGCGCTCGACGGCAATTGGGGCCTGGTCGAAAAGGCGATCGAGAAGAAGGTCAAGGAGAAGGCGGTCACCAACGGCGTCGTCCTGTCCGATGCCGACGTGCACCAGGCGACGCGCGATTCCGTGCGCGCCATCATGATGATCCGCGCCTACCGCATGCGCGGCCATTTGCATGCCAATCTCGACCCGCTCGGCATCGCCAAGCCGCTCGAGGACTATAACGAGCTGTCACCCGAGAATTACGGCTTCACGTCAGCCGATTACGACCGGCCGATCTTCCTCGACAATGTGCTCGGGCTCGAATTCGGCACCATCCGGCAGATGCTGGAGATTCTCACCCGCACCTACTGCTCGACGCTCGGCGTCGAGTTCATGCACATCTCCGATCCGGAAGAAAAGGCGTGGATCCAGGCGCGCATCGAGGGCGCCGACAAGGAGATCACCTTCACCGCGACCGGCAAGAAGGCGATCCTGCAGAAGCTGATTGAATCGGAAGGCTTCGAGCAGTTCGCCGACGTCAAGTACAAGGGCACCAAGCGCTTCGGCCTCGACGGCGGCGAAGCCCTGATCCCGGCGCTGGAGCAGATACTCAAGCGCGGCGGCCAGCTCGGCCTGAAGGAGGTCGTGCTTGGCATGGCGCATCGCGGCCGCCTCAACGTGCTCTCCCAGGTGTTGGCCAAGCCGCACCGCGCCATCTTCCACGAGTTCAAGGGCGGCTCGGCAGCACCCGACGAGGTCGAGGGCTCGGGCGACGTCAAGTACCATCTTGGCGCCTCGTCGGACCGCGAGTTCGACGGCAACAAGGTGCACCTGTCGCTGACCGCCAACCCCTCGCATCTGGAAATCGTCGACCCGGTGGTGATGGGCAAGGCGCGCGCCAAGCAGGATCAGCTCGCCGGCCGCGAGCGTGGCGAGATCGTGCCGCTATCGGAACGCGCCAAGGTGATGCCGCTCCTGCTGCACGGCGACGCGGCCTTCGCCGGCCAAGGCGTGATCGCCGAAATCCTCGGCTTGTCCGGCCTGCGCGGCCACCGCGTTGCCGGCACGCTGCATTTCATCATCAACAACCAGATCGGCTTCACCACCAATCCGCGCTTCTCGCGCTCCTCGCCCTATCCGTCGGATGTGGCCAAGATGATCGAGGCGCCGATCTTCCACGTCAATGGCGACGATCCGGAAGCCGTGGTGCACGGCGCCAAGGTGGCGACCGAGTTCCGCATGAAGTTCCACAAGCCGGTAGTGGTGGACATGTTCTGCTACCGCCGCTTCGGCCACAATGAGGGCGACGAGCCGGCCTTCACCCAGCCGATCATGTACCGCGCCATCCGCACCCACAAGACGACGGTGCAGATCTATGCCGACCGGCTGATCGCCGAGGGCCACATCACCCAGGCCGAATTCGACAAGATGAAGGCCGACTGGCGGGCGCATCTGGAAGTCGAATGGGAGGTTGGCCAGTCCTACAAGCCGAACAAGGCCGACTGGCTGGACGGCGCCTGGTCCGGCCTGCGCACGGCCGACAACCAGGATGAGCAACGGCGCGGCAAGACCGCCGTGCCGGTCAAGACGCTGAAGGAGATCGGCAAGAAGCTGACCGAGGTGCCGAAGGGTTTCGAGGCGCACAAGACGATCGTCCGCTTCCTCGAGAACCGCCGCCAGTCGATCGAATCCGGCGAAGGCATCGACTGGTCGACGGCCGAGGCGCTGGCCTTCGGCGCCATCCTTCTCGACGGCAACCCGATCCGCCTCTCCGGCCAGGACTCGGAGCGCGGCACCTTCTCGCAGCGCCATTCGGTGCTCTACGACCAGCGCGACGAGACGCGTTACATCCCGCTCAACAATCTGTCGGCGGCGCAGGCCGGCTACGAGGTCATCAACTCGATGCTGTCGGAAGAGGCCGTGCTCGGCTTCGAATATGGCTACAGCCTGGCCGAGCCGAAGGCGCTGACGCTGTGGGAAGCGCAGTTCGGCGACTTCGCCAACGGCGCCCAGGTGGTGTTCGACCAGTTCATCTCATCCGGCGAGCGCAAGTGGCTCAGAATGTCGGGGCTCGTCTGCCTACTGCCGCATGGCTATGAGGGCCAGGGACCCGAGCACTCGTCGGCCAGGCTCGAGCGCTTCCTGCAGCTCTGCGCCGAAGACAATATGCAGGTGGCCAACGTCACCACGCCGGCCAACTACTTCCACATCTTGCGCCGGCAATTGAAGCGCGATTTCCGCAAGCCGCTGATCCTGATGACGCCGAAGTCGCTGCTGCGCCACAAGCGGGCGGTGTCGACGCTTTCGGAGATTTCGGGCGAAAGCTCGTTCCACCGGCTGTTGTGGGACGACGCGCAGCTGTTGCCGAACCAGGCGATCAAGCTGACCAAGGATTCCAAGATCCGCCGCGTCGTGCTGTGTTCGGGCAAGGTCTATTACGACCTCTACGAGGAACGCGAGAAGCGCGGCATCAACGACATCTACCTGTTGCGCGTCGAGCAGCTCTATCCGTTCCCGGCCAAGGCGCTGATCACCGAACTGTCACGCTTCCGCAATGCCGAGATGGTGTGGTGCCAGGAGGAGCCCAAGAACATGGGCGCCTGGTCGTTCATCGACCCCTATCTGGAATGGGTGCTGGCACATATCGACGCCAAGCATCAGCGGGTGCGCTACACCGGCCGTCCGGCCTCGGCCTCGCCGGCGACCGGGTTGATGTCGAAGCATCTCAGCCAGCTCGCCGCCTTGCTCGACGACGCGCTCGGCGAATAGAACCTTAACGAGACAGAACGGACAGGCACAATGGCTACCGAAATCCGCGTCCCCACCCTCGGCGAATCCGTCACCGAAGCGACCATCGGCAAATGGTTCAAGAAGGTTGGCGACGCGATCGCCGCCGATGAGCCGCTGGTCGAGCTCGAGACCGACAAGGTGACGGTGGAAGTGCCGTCCCCGGGCGCCGGAACGCTGGGCGAGATCATCGCAAAGGAAGGCGAGACGGTCGGCGTCGGCGCGCTGCTCGGCTCGATCTCGGCCGGCGGCGAGGCGGCGGCGCCCGCGACCAAGCCGCAAGCCGTGTCGCAGGCCTCCAGCCCCGAGGCGGCGTCCACCGTCAAGCAGGCTGCCGCCGAGACCGCCAAGATCGCCGGCGATGCCGGCGCGATCGAGCAGCGCTCCATGCCGCCGGCGCCGGCGGCGGCGAAGCTGATCGCCGAGGCCAACCTCGCGGTCGACCAGATCACCGGCACCGGCAAGCGCGGCCAGGTGCTGAAGGGCGACGTGCTCGACGCCATCGCCAGGGGCGCGCCGTCGCAGCCGGCCGAGACGCCGAAATCGGCGCCGGCCCCGGTCGTCGTCCGCGCGCCGTCGCCGGCCGAAGACGCCCCGCGCGAGGAGCGCGTGCGCATGACCAAGCTGCGCCAGACCATCGCGCGGCGGCTCAAGGAAGCGCAGTCGACCGCCGCCATGCTCACCACCTTCAACGAGGTCGACATGAGCGCGGTGATGGCGCTGCGATCCAAGTACAAGGACGTGTTCGAGAAGAAGCACGGCGTGAAGCTCGGCTTCATGGGCTTCTTCACCAAGGCGGTGACGCATGCGCTGAAGGAGATCCCGGCGGTCAACGCCGAGATCGACGGCACCGACATCATCTACAAGAACTTCGCCCATGTCGGCGTCGCCGTCGGCACCGACAAGGGCCTGGTGGTGCCGGTGGTGCGGGATGCCGACCAGATGGGAATAGCCGAGATCGAGAAGGAGATCGGCCGCCTCGGCCTCGCCGCGCGCGACGGCAAGCTTTCCGTCGCCGACATGCAGGGCGGCACCTTCACCATCTCCAATGGCGGCGTCTACGGGTCGCTGATGTCGACGCCGATCCTGAATGCGCCGCAGTCGGGCATCCTCGGCATGCACAAGATCCAGGACCGGCCGGTGGTGGTCGGCGGCCAGATCGTGATCCGGCCGATGATGTACCTGGCGCTCAGCTACGACCACCGCATCGTCGACGGCAAGGAAGCGGTGACCTTCCTGGTGCGCGTCAAGGAAAGCCTGGAGGATCCGGAACGGCTGGTGCTCGATCTGTGATCGAAGGCTGACCCGCTATGAGTGGCTGGCTGGAGCACCTGGGGTTCGGGCTGGGGCGTGCGGCGCGCGGCTTACAGCGGGTTTTTCGGCGCGGCCTTGTCGGACTGGGCCTGTCCACGGCTATCCCTTCGCTGGCAATCGCCGCACAATGGGATCCGGCAAAGGCGAGCAGCAACCTCGGTATCTTCGCGCTCAGCGAGACGCAACTGGCGGAGCGCAAGATAGCGATCACGCCAATCGGAGACCTTGAGTTGCCGACAGGTGAGATCATCGCCTGCGATCCCCTGGTTACAAGCGATGACTGGCCGGCGCTGAGCCGCAAGGTGAAGCCCGGGCACTATCCGGTTTCGCTGTTCGAGGCGCAGGGCCGTGTGGCGGCGGCCTTCCTACGCTTCCATCCCGGCACGCCGGTGCGCTGGGAACTCGCCACCATGCCCGGCCAGGATATCGCGACGCTTAAGGCCGACGAGATCTTCGGCTATCCCGTCGATGCCGGTCTGGGCTCGTTCATGGACAAGACGGCGATGGCGCTGATGTCGGCCGCGCAGGACAGGCTAAAGCCCGACCAGAATTATTATGACGATGTGCTGGCGGCCGAATTCGCGCCCAACCAGGATCGGTTCGTCATGCATCATCCGGTCGCCGGCAAGGCGACCAACATCGCGATGTTCTGGAGCGGTTGGGGCGACGGCTTCTATCCGTCCTTCTGGGGATTGGACGCGGCCGGCGAGCCGCTGGTCTTGATGACCGATTTCGGCGTGCTCGAAAACGCCGACGGCCGCGAGAGCAGCCAAGCCAACTGATGGCAAACGTCACCTCGCCCATAATCGGATATATGGCCGGTTCGCTGGCTGTCCTCGCAGCGGGTCATGAGGCCCACGCCGCCTGCCCGCTGGAACTCGCCGTCTATGGCGATGCCGAAAGCGAGGCCGGCATCGATTTCAGGCCGACCATGGACTCGGCCACCGTCACCAACAGCTTCAAGATGCTGCTCGACAAGGGCGTGGTGCTGGACGGTATCGTCATGTGGACCGACGGCGTGGCGCGGCCGCATGGCTCGCTGATGTACAAATGCCCGACCGGCGACGTGACCGGCGATGAACTCGCCGCCTGCACGGTGTGGGAGGGCGTCGTCTACAGCGCCGACGACAAGGGCAACATCGCGCTGCTGCCGGCCGAAGGCGCGGAGGCGCCGAAAAGCCTGATCTTTCCAGATCTAGGTGCTTCGCTGCAGATGTCGGCCGCCTATGGCCCGGACGGCTTTTCCAAGGTGCCGTGGGATGTCTTCCTGCTGAAAGGCTGCCAGGAATGAGCGCGGACAAGAAGACGCTGCTGGTCACCGGCGGCAGCCGCGGCATCGGCGCCGCCATCTGCCGGCAGGCCAGCCAGGCCGGCTATCGTGTCGCTGTCAATTTTGTCTCCAACCAGGCAGTCGCCGAGGCGCTCGTCGCCGAACTCAAGGCCGCGGGCGGCGAGGCCATTGCCGTCAAGGGCGATGTCGGCAACGAGGCCGATGTGCTGGCGATGTTCGAGGCGGTGGACAGAACCTTCGGCCGGCTCGATGCTTTCGTCAACAATGCCGGCATCGTCGACGCCAAGACGCGCGTCGACGAGATGAGCGCCGCGCGGGTAGAGCGCATGATGCGCGTCAATGTCGTCGGCTCCTTCCTCTGCGCGCGTGAGGCGGTCAAGCGCATGTCGACCCGGCATGGCGGCAAGGGCGGCGGCATCGTCAACATCTCTTCCGCCGCGGCGAGGCTGGGTTCGCCCGGCGAATATGTCGACTACGCCGCCTCCAAGGGCGCGATCGACACTTTGACCATCGGCCTGGCGCGCGAGGTGGCGACGGAAGGCATCCGCGTCAATGCGGTCAGCCCCGGCATCACCGACACCGAGATCCACGCGTCCGGCGGCCAGCCCGATCGTGTGGCGCGGATGCAGGATATGCTGCCGATGAAGAGGGCGGGGACGGCCGATGAGGTCGCCAGCGCCGTTCTCTATCTTCTGTCGGATGCGGCCTCCTATATAACGGGCGCGATCCTGAATGTGAGCGGCGGCCGCTGAAGGCCGGATAAAGGGACAACACCATGGCTTATGACGTTGTAATCATCGGATCGGGACCGGGCGGCTATGTCTGCGCCATCAAGGCGGCGCAGCTCGGGCTGAAGACGGCGGTGATCGAGAAGAACGCCACCTTCGGCGGCACCTGCCTCAACATCGGCTGCATCCCGTCGAAGGCGCTGCTTCACGCCTCCGAGATGTTCGCCGAGGCCGGCCATTCCTTCGACACGCTCGGCGTCGAAATCGGCACGCCGAAGCTCAATCTGAAGAAGATGATGGCGCACAAGGACGCGACCGTGACGGCCAACGTCAACGGCGTCGCCTTCCTGTTCAAGAAGAACAAGATCGATAGCTTCCAAGGCACCGGCAAGGTGGTCGCAGCCGGCAAGGTCTCGGTCACCGGTGAGGACGGCAAGGTCGAGGAGATCGAGACCAAGAACATCGTGATCGCCACCGGCTCGGACGTTGCCGGCATTCCCGGCGTCAAGGTCGACTTCGACGAGAAGGTGATCGTGTCGTCGACCGGCGCGCTGTCGCTGGAAAAGGTGCCGGGCCATCTGGTGGTGGTCGGCGGTGGCGTCATCGGGCTGGAGCTCGGCTCGGTCTGGGCCAGGCTCGGCGCCAAGGTCACTGTCGTCGAATTCCTCGACGCCATCCTCGGCGGCATGGACGGCGAAGTTTCGAAACAGTTCCAGCGGCTGCTTTCCAAGCAGGGTTTCGAGTTCAAGCTCGGCGCCAAGGTCACCGGAGTCGCCAAGGCCAAGAAGGGCGCCAGCATCACCTTCGAGCCGGTGAAGGGAGGCGCCGCCGAAACGATCGCCGCCGACGTGGTGCTGGTCGCCACCGGCCGCCGCCCCTATGCCGACAGCCTCGGGCTGAAGGAAGCCGGCGTCGAGGTCGACGAGCGCGGCCGCGTCAAGACCGACCGGCACCTCAGGACCAACGTGCCCGGCATCTACGCCATCGGCGACGTCATCGCCGGGCCGATGCTGGCGCACAAGGCCGAGGACGAGGGCGTGTCGGTGGCCGAGATCATTGCCGGCCAGGCCGGCCATGTGAACTACGACGTGATCCCGAGCGTCGTCTATACCAGCCCGGAGATCGCCTCGGTCGGCAAGACCGAGGAGGAGTTGAAGAAGGCCGGCATCGACTATAAGGCCGGCAAGTTCCCGTTCACCGCCAATGGCCGGGCGCGCGCCATGCTGCATACCGACGGCTTCGTCAAGATCCTGGCCGACAAGCAAAGCGACCGCGTGCTCGGAGTCCACATCGTCGGCTTCGGCGCCGGCGAGATGATCCACGAGGCGGCGGTGCTGATGGAGTTCGGCGGCTCGTCGGAAGATCTAGCCCGTACCTGCCACGCACACCCGACGATGTCGGAAGCGGTGAAGGAAGCGGCGCTGGCCACCTTCTTCAAGCCGATCCACATCTAGCTGCGCGCCACGCGGCGGCGCCGAACGCCCGTCGAAAACGTGGTTGCCACCAAACAAAACGGCCCGCCTTTCGGCGGGCCGTTCGTCGTTGAGCTAAGCCTGATTACGGAGACGGCGCAGGTGCCGGAGCGGGCGCCGGGGCCGGTGCTGGCGCGGGAGCCGGCTCTGGTGCCGGAGCGGGCGCTGGCGCAGGTGCCGGGGCAGGTTCCGCAGGTTTCATCGGCTCGGGAGCGGGCGCCGGTGTGCTGGCGGCCGGCGGCTCGGCGGGCGCCGGAGCTTCGCCGCTTCTTCCGAAAACATAGTAGGCAACAATGGCCAGGATAATGACCACCAGGGCAATCAGCCAGCCACTGCCGCCGCCGCCCGATCTGGGAGTGTCGTTAGGGTTCGCCATAAAAGTGTCCTCCGTGGATGAAAAGTATCAAATAACAACCGTCAACGCGCGACCGTTGAACGGGTTTCATACTAGGCCCGGAAAATGCTGAAAGCAGGGCAATTCTGACCTGGGATCCCCTGCCGGCAGGCATTTCCACCACAAAATGGGTCGGGATCGAGCCGAACCCGGTCTTTCGACACCATTCGGCACGAAACCGGGGAGCCTTGCGCCGCCAAGTCACGAATCAGCACGGCACCGGCGCTCCTTCCCGATCGAAGCGCAACCCGGCCGTGCGGATCAGTCGACGGCGGTCACCGTGTAGCCGGCCTTGCGAAAATCCTCGACCAGCCCCTGCGGGCCGGGAAGGTGCAAGGCGCCCACCGCGATGAAGGCATTGCCCCTGGCCAAGAACGGCGCGGCATGATCGGCCATCACCTTGTTGCGGCTGGTGATCATGGTTTCCTCGAAGGCGGCGTAGCTGGCCGGATCGTCGGCGTCGCCGGGCAGGACTGCTCGAAACAGCGGCCAGAACATGCCGGTGTCGCCGTGCTGGTAGAGCACGATCATGGTTTCGTTGACGTCATTGACCTTGTCGCCGAGCTTCAACGTGTCGACCAGGCCCTTCATGTGGAAGGCAAGCGGCAGCGAGGCCATGGCATGAAGCTGGTCGGCGACGGTCTCCAGCCCCTCGACGGCCTTGCCCGAGGCCTTGGCGTCCTCGGCGAGCTTGACGTCGAGCACCGGCGCGCCGCCGGCCTTGCGCGCCAGCTCGCAGGCCGGCAGCGCCACCATGGCCGACAACATCCACGGCTTCATCTTGGCGACGGTCGCCGGTGGAATGCCGCGCGCGTCGAGCGCCTTGTTCATCGTCGCCGCGTCGTCGGGCGACAGCAGCGAGGACAGCGTGGTGCTGTCGGTGAACATCATCAGGTCCGGCTCCTTGACGAGCGCGGCCATCATCTTCTGCTGGTCGAGCACTTCGGTGGTCTCGATGACGACCGTGTCGGCGGCGCCGAAAGCCTTTCGCGCGGACGCCGGCAGCGTGGTGACGCGCGGATCGGTCATGTGCATCGTGCCGAACAGGAAGGAAGGCTTTTCGCCCGGCTTTTCGAGTTTCCAAAGGAGGCCCTTGCCGTTCGGCGTCGCCGCCGCTTCGGCCTCGATCTTGCGATAGGTGGCCGGATCGTCCTTCTGCAGCGCGCTCAGCATGTCGTTGCCGCCGCAGGCTGCAGCTTCGGCATGTGCCCTGCCGGCCAGCAGCAGGACGACGAGGAAGGACAGGAAGAACAGTACGTTCAGCGCGACAAGCAGCCTCAGCGACACGAGGGCCGCGCGATCAGCGATGGCGATGACGCGTTTCATGAGGAAGCGTCTTAGCGCTGAAAAGCGGCAAAACAGTTAATCGACAGAATGAAATTGTTTTCGGTGCTGTTGGTCTTAACAACAGCTTGCGTTGTCCGATGATGTCCTGACGATCAACCAAGGCCCATCGCGTCGCCTACGAAGTCGGCGGTTTACGCCCGTGGATGCGCGGATTCGTAGATCTCCAGCAGCCGCGCGGTGTCGACGCCGGTGTAGATTTGGGTCGTCGACAGGCTGGCGTGGCCGAGCAGTTCCTGGATGGTGCGCAGGTCGCCGCCCCGGCCGAGCAGATGCGTGGCGAAGGAATGGCGCAAGGCGTGCGGCGTGGCGGTGTCCGGCAGGTTGAGCGCCGAGCGCAGCTTCGCCATGTCGCGCTGGACGATCGCCGGATTGAGCGGCCCGCCGCGCGCGCCGCGAAACAGCAGGCCCTTCGGATCAATATGGAAGGGGCAGAGCCGGCGGTATTCGGCGACCGCGCGCAAGGCAACCGGCAGCACCGGCACCAGCCTGGTCTTGCCGCCCTTGCCGATGATGCGCAGCACCGTGTCCGTCTCCGACACCAGCTCGGCGCCGGCGAGGCCGAGCGCCTCGGAAATGCGCAGGCCCGAGCCGTAGAGCAGCGTCAGCACGGCGGCGTTGCGGGCGGCGATCCAGGGCTCTTCCGCCAGCTGGCCTTCGACGGAGACGACGTCTCTTGCATCACTCGCCGTCAGCGGCTTGGGCAGCGATTTCGGCTGGCGCGGCGCGCGCAGCGCCGCCGCGCCCGCAGCATTGGCGAGGCCGCGGCGTTCGAGGAAGCGCAGCAGCGAGCGGATACCGGCCAGCCCGCGGCCGAGCGTGCGGGCACCGGCGCCGGCGTTGCGGCGGGCGGCGAGGAATCCGCGCAGATCAGCCGGGCGCAACTCGGCAATGTCGGATATGCCGGGCGGGCCGCCGCAATGGCCGGTCAGGAAATGCAGGAACTGGCGCGTGTCGCGCTCATAGGCTTCCACCGTCTCCGGCGACAGCCGCCGTTCGCGCGCCAGCATCTTCAGCCAGTTCTCGCGCGCCGCCTGGAGGTCGGGCTTTGCCGGGATGAGGAATTCCTGCATGGCGGCATTGTCCGCCAGTCGGGTTAGGAAGCGGTGAAGAGGCGATCATTGGAATGACGCCGGGCGATCATTGAAATGACGGCTGGGGAGGGTTAGAGCAGGGCAAAGGATGTCGCGCCATGACCAAGCCCCAGAACCCCGTCCAGCTGGCCGTGATCGGCGCCGCACATGGCATCAAGGGCGAGCTGCGGGTGAAGACCTTCACCGGCGATCCGCTGGCGCTCGCCGATTACGGGCCGCTCTATGCCAAGGACGGCCGCGCCTTCCAGATCATCGACATCCGGCCCGCCAACACCGTCGTGGTGGTGCGTTTCAAGGGTATCAGCGACCGCAATGCCGCCGAGGCGCTTTCCGGCACCGAACTGTTCGTCGATCGTTCGGTGCTGCCTGACGACGGCGAGGAGGACGAGTTCTATCACGCCGACCTGATCGGGCTGGAGGTCAGGGACGACACCGGCGCGGCCATCGGAAAGGTCGTCGCCGTGCACAATTTCGGCGGTGGCGACATACTCGACGTGACGCTTGCCGGCCGCAAAGGCGTACTGATTCCGTTCACCCAGGCCGCTGTCCCGCAGGTGTCGGTCGCCGAAGGGTTCGTCCGCGTCGATCCGCTGGCGGCGGGGCTGGTCGAAGACGAGGATGGCCAGGCCGCTCCCGGCCGCGACGGCTTCGACCCGAAGGGCCGGCCGCGCGGACCGAAGGACGCCGGGGGCAATCGGTGAGCTTTGTTGCCTCGGTGCTGACGCTCTATCCGGAGATGTTTCCCGGTCCGCTCGGCCTATCGCTGGCCGGCCGGGCGCTGGAAGCCGGCACATGGTCGCTTGAGGCGATCCAGATCCGCGATTTCGCCACCGACAGGCATCGCACCGTCGACGACACGCCGGCTGGCGGCGGCGCCGGCATGGTGATGCGCGCCGACGTGCTGGCGAAAGCCATCGACCATGCCTCGCCGCCGGGTGATGCGCGCGCCCGCCTCTTGATGAGCCCGCGCGGAAAACCCCTGACGCAGGCCCGCGTGCGCGAGCTTGCCGCCGGGCCTGGCGCGGTGATCCTGTGCGGCCGCTTCGAGGGCGTCGACCAGCGGGTGATCGACGCGCGGGGATTAGAGGAGGTCTCGGTCGGCGACTTCATCCTGTCGGGCGGTGAGCCGGCCGCGCTGGTGCTGCTCGATGCCGTGGTGCGGCTCTTGCCGGGCGTCATGGGCAATGCGGTCTCCGGCGAAGAAGAGAGTTTCGAGAACGGCCTGCTCGAACATCCGCACTATACGCGGCCGCAGGAGTTCGAGGGCCGGCCGATTCCCGATGTGCTGATCTCGGGCAATCACAGAAAGATCGCAGAATGGCGGCGGGCCGAGGCAGAGAAGCTGACCAAGGAGCGGCGGCCGGATCTGCTGGCGGACGATCCGCCCCGGTAGCTCGAGCGGATCGTCCTTCTCTTTATCTGACCATGATCTTTTCCGAAAACCGGGTCCCACTCTTCGGGATTTCTCAGCCCTTGGTGAAATAGTAGAAGGCGAGGAACAGGCCGACGGCGACGACGAAGCCGCGCACGACGTTCTGCGGCACGCGCTTGGCGATCCAGACGCCGGCATAGCCGCCGAGCGCCCCGCCAGGAATCATGACGATCGCCTGGGGCCAGGCGACGACACCTCCGGAGACGAAGACCAGGATGGCAATGGCGGCAATGACCACCGCCAGCATGTTCTTCATCGCGTTCAGCCGGTGGTAGTCGCCGGCTTGGGTCAGGCCCAGTGTCGCCAGCATCATGACGCCCATGCCGGCGCCGAAGAAGCCGCCATAGATCGAGGTCAGGAACTGGACGAGCGAACCGGCGAGCCAGCCGACGGTCGGCTGGTGTCCGGGCTTCGGCGCCGGCTTCAGCCACGGCCCGGCGGCGAACAGGGCGGTGGCCGCAAGCAGCAGCCAGGGCACGAGCGTGCGGAACGAGGGGTTGTCGAGCGCCAGAAGAATGAGCGCGCCGGCCAGTGCGCCGAGGGCCGAGATCAGGCAGAGCAGCAATGCCTGGCGCCAGAAATGCCTAATGTCGGATGCATAGGCGAGCGTCGAGGTGATGTAGCCCGGAAACTGGGTCACCGAGGAGGTGGCATTGGCGACGATCGGCGGCACGCCGACCAGCGTCATGGCGCCAAAGGTGATGAAGGTCCCGCCGCCGGCGACCGCATTGGCAGCGCCTGAGACAAAGCCCGACAGGAAGAGCAGGATCGCGTCGAAAACAGACATCAGGACGCCGCCGGAGAGGATTGTTTTCTCCGGATTAGGAAGCTGGGAGGGCCGGCGCAACCCCGCCGGAGCCAATTGCGTGATGGCATGCGGCCAAAAAAGACAGGGCCAAGGCGTGACAAAGCGTCAAAATAGCTGTATGTGCCCGCCCGAACCGGAAGAACGATCTTTCGGAACCCGTCAACAATGGCGGTGTAGCCGTCCCTGCCCGATGTCCTATGTTGGACAGAGGGCATAGCCAAGCGGTCGATGGAACTGCAAGGCGAGTTGAGGACGCTCTGACTGTCGGAAGAACAAGAAGTGGATATTTGAGATGGATCTCATCCGTCAGCTCGAGGCCGAACAGGCCGCCAAGATCGAAGCCAAGCGCAAGCTTCCCGAATTCCAGCCCGGCGACACCGTGCGCGTCCAGGTGCGCGTCACCGAAGGCACTCGTACCCGCGTCCAGGCCTATGAGGGCGTCGTCATCGCCCGTTCCGGCTCCGGCTTCCAGGAGAATTTCACCGTCCGCAAGATTTCCTACGGCGAAGGCGTGGAGCGCGTGTTCCCGGTCTACTCGCCGATGGTCGAGGGCGTCGAGATCGTGCGCCGCGGCAAGGTGCGCCGCGCCAAGCTCTATTACCTGCGCGATCGTCGCGGCAAGTCGGCCCGCATTTCGGAGAACACCGGTGTGCGCGCCCGCAAGCTGAACGACGATGAGCGTGATGCGCTGAACGCCGAGAAGGCGCGCATCGAGGCCGAGAAGGTTGCCGCCGCTGAGGCGCTGGCCGCCGAGAAGGCAGCGCAGGACGCCGCCGAGAAGAAGGCCGCCGCCGAGGCCGCCAAGGCCGCGGAAGCCGCGGCCGAGTAAGGCTTTCAACCAATCGTTTCTGGAAAAGGCGGCCTCGGCCGCCTTTTTTCGTTTCCTGGACACGTTCACGTAGCCGTGAAGGCTTTCCGTCCAAAAATCCGGGCGCGGACGTTGACGACAAACTATCTTGTACACTAAATAATCGTGTACAAAATAACAGGAGACCACACATGTCTGCACTCTACACCACTCAGGCTCGCGTCACCGGCGGCCGCGCCGGCCACGCCGAAACCAGCGACGGCCTGCTCAAGGTCGATCTGGCGATGCCGAAAGAGCTGGGCGGGCAGGGCGGCGCCACCAATCCGGAGCAGCTTTTCGCCGCCGGCTACGCCGCATGCTTCGAAAGCGCGATCCGCTTCGTCGCGCGCAAGCAGAAGCTGCCGCTCGAAGACGCCGCGGTGACGGCCACCGTCAGCCTCCATCCCAACGACCAGGGCGGCTTCCGGCTCGGCGTGTCGCTGGCGGCGGAGACGAAAGGCCTTGATCCGGCGGGCGCGGAAGCGCTTGTATCGGCGGCGCACCAGATCTGTCCCTATTCCAACGCCATCAGGGGCAATATCGAGGTGGCGCTTTCGACCGTGGCGCTTCCGGCAAAGGCAGCATGACGACAGAGATCACAGCGACCGTCAGCGACGTCCCGGCGGATAGAGCCGGGGCGATTGCCGTTCCGCGGCTGGATCAGCAGCTCTGCTTCGCGCTCTATTCAGCGAGCGGGCTGATGACCAAGCTTTACCGGCCGCTGCTCGATCCGCTGGGCCTCACCTATCCGCAATATCTGGCGATGCTGGTGCTGTGGGAGCGCGCGCCGAGCACGGTGGGCGCGCTTGGCGAGGCGCTAGGCCTGGATTCGGCGACGCTGACGCCGCTGCTCAAGCGGATGGAAGCCAGCGGCCTCGTCAGCCGTCGGCGCGATGTGGCCGACGAGCGCCGGGTGCTGGTCGAGCCGACGGCCAAGGGCGAGGCCCTGCGCGAGAGGGCAGCCAGGGTGCCTGCCGCCCTGGCATGCCAATTGCCACTCGAGGTCGGCGAGCTGCGATCCCTGCACGGTGTGCTCACTCGCTTTGTCGCCGAGATGCGCAAGTCGAGCTCGGAAGCGACGGAATAATCGATCCACCCCGATACGTTCCAAAACCACGTCGTTGAGAGCACGGGAATCCACTTTGGTGCCCATCCGCGCAGCGGATCGGCTTGCAAGGCGCTTGCGGAAAGCTAAAGTCGGCGCCGGATTTTTCCTGCAAGCCCGGCACATTCGCCGGGCGTTTCAAGTTTCTGGGAGCGTGTCATGACCAAATCGAAACTGCTGCTGGCAGCCCTGCTGGCTTGCCTTCTCGCGCCTGTCGCCGCATTGGCCGAGACGCTGCCCGACCTCGGCGGCAAGAAGGTGGTGGTGGTGACGGAAAACGCCTATCCGCCGCTGCAGTTCATCGATTCCAAGACCGGCAAGCAGATCGGCTGGGAATATGACGCGATGGACGAGATTGCCAAGCGGCTGAACTTCAAGGTCGAGTACCAGAACACCTCCTGGGATGCGATGATCCAGGCGGTTTCCGACAACCAGTACAACATCGGCATGACCGGCATCACCATCAAGGACGACCGCAAGGAGAAGGTCGATTTCTCCGACCCCTATATGCGCTCGGAGCAGTTCATGCTGGTGCGCGGCGACGAAAGCCGCTTCACCGACGCCAAGAGTTTCGGCGCCTTCAAGGACGGGCTGATCGGCGCGCAGCCGGGCACGACGCCCTTCTACACCGCCGTCTACAGCGTGCTAGACGGCAATGAGCAGAACCCGCGCATCAAACTGTTCGAGACGTTCGGGGCCACCGTACAGGCACTCAAATCCGGCGACGTCGACGTCGTCTTGACCGACGGCACCGCCGGCAAGGGCTATGTCGACGCTTCCGAAGGCAAGCTCAAGCTCATCGGCGGGCCGCTCGGCACCGAGGATTTCGGCTTCATCTTCCCCAAGGGATCCGACCTGGTGAAGCCGGTCAACGCCGCGATCGCCTCGCTCAAGGCCGACGGCACGCTCGATGCGCTGAACAAGAAGTGGTTCCTTGATTACAAGATGGGGCAGTAGGCACTTTTGTTGAGGGTGGTGCATTTGCGAGAAATCACGCTGACATTGCGCCCAGGCACCCCCTCTGCCCTACCGGGCATCTCCCCCTCAAGGGGGAGATTGGCAGCTCCGCCGACGGTGCTCTTCATTCAACGTTGGTGATTGGCGAAAGCCAACGCGAAGTTCGATCTCCCCCCTTAAGGGGGAGATGGCCGGCAGGCCAGAGAGGGGGGCCTTGGCGCCAGCCTTTCGCGATTCTTACACCAGCGGTGCCAGCTGATGCCTGCGCCGTCCGCTTCTGCAGCCAAATCCGAATTCCCCTGGTGGCTGGCAGCCGCCCTCGTCCTCGCATTGGTCGCCGCTCTGTTCATCGCTTCCAGCGACCTCTACGCCCAGGTCTTCGCCACGGTCGCCAAGGGGATCGGCATCACCGTTTTCGTCACCGTGGTCGCCTTCGCGCTGGCCTCGGCGATCGGGCTCGGCATCGCGCTGATGGGGCTGTCGAGCTCGCGGCTGCTTCGCCAGATCGCCCGCTTCTATGTCGAGATCATCCGCGGTGTGCCGATCCTGGTGCTGCTGTTCTGGATCGCGTTCGCCGGCGCGCCGGCCTTCGTCGCGGCGTGGAACGCGCTGACAGCGCCGCTGCAGAGCGCCGGCTATCTCGGCGAATTGCAGGTGCGCGACGTCTCGCTTCTGTGGCGCGCCATCATGGCGCTGACCATCGGCTATTCCGCCTTCATCTCCGAAGTGTTCCGTGCCGGCATCCAGTCGGTCGAGAAGGGCCAGATCGAAGCGGCCAAGGCGCTGGGGCTGACGCGCGCGCAGCGCTTCCGGCTCATCGTCTTTCCGCAGGCGATCCGCACCATCCTGCCGCCGCTCGGCAATGACTTCGTCGCCATGGTCAAGGATTCCTCGCTGGTCTCGGTGCTCGGCGTCGCCGACATCACCCAGATGGGCAAGATCTACGCCGCCGGCTCGTTCCGCTTCTTCGAGACGTATTCCATCGTCGCTTACATCTATCTGATCCTCACGGTCGGCCTGTCGCTGGCGCTGAGGGGGCTCGAGAAACGGCTGCGCCGCCAGCACCAGCAATAGCCGCCCGCCAAAGACCGCGCTACGATCCTCGCCGCGCGGTAGCGGAGGAGGACAATCGATGAATTTCGACAAGGCCAATGCGGCGCTGGACTCCGTCTACACGGCCGACACGCCGGAAGCGCTTGCCAAGGCCTATGCCGAGTGGGCCGCGACCTATGACAGCGAGACCGCCTCGCTCGGTTATTTGCTCCCCTTCCTGATCACAGCCTGGGTGGCGCGCCACGTGCCTGTCGGCGAAGGTCCGCTGCTCGACGCCGGCTGCGGCACCGGCCTCTCCGGCCCGTCGCTCAAGGCACTGGGCTATGGCGACAT
The DNA here is from genome assembly GCF_003952505.1 of Mesorhizobium sp. M4B.F.Ca.ET.058.02.1.1. Classification (NCBI taxonomy): domain Bacteria; kingdom Pseudomonadati; phylum Pseudomonadota; class Alphaproteobacteria; order Hyphomicrobiales; family Phyllobacteriaceae; genus Mesorhizobium; species Mesorhizobium sp. M4B.F.Ca.ET.058.02.1.1. The sequence goes on from NZ_CP034450.1 coordinate 4,296,867, forward strand.
CGCTGGGCTAGATCTTTCGGACGACATGCTGAAGCTCGCCGGCAGTCGGCAGGCTTATGGCGAGCTGAAGAAGGGGATGCTCGGCGGGCAGCTGCCCTGGCCGGACGACCATTTCCGCGCCTTCTTTTCGACCGGCGTCTTCACCATCGGCCACGCGCCAGCCTCCGGCCTGCATGAGCTGGTGCGCATCACGAAGAGCGGCGGCCACGCCATCTTCACCGTGCGCGACCAGGTGTTCGAGAGCGGCGGCTTCCATGCGGTGTTCGACGAACTGGAGCAGGCGAAGAAATGGCGAGCCGTGGAGCAAAGTCTGTGGTTCCGCTGCTACGCGATCGGCGATCCGGAAGCGCTGGTGAAGACGTTTGTGTTTGAAGTGATGTGAGCGCCGCCCTCTTCCCCTTCTCCCCTGGGAGAAGGGGCCTCGCGAAGCGAGGTCGGATGACGGCACTCCTCCCAACACCCATCATCCGTCTCGGCGCTGCGCACCGATCCACCTTCCCCACAAGGGGGAAGGGAAAGCCGCACCGCCGCCCGCAATTGCCGAAAAGGCAAAACATTGATATGAGCAGCGCCATGGAAGAGCTTTTCGGCGATCCGGCTTATAAAAGTTTCGTGCTGCAGGACAGAAAGCGCCTGCCGTCGCGATTTGCCGCGCGCGTCTGCGGCGCGCTCACCAGCCGACTTAGCCAGGCCGACTGATCGCAGTCGTGGCGCCGGACTGCCGGCGTCTACTCTCCCCCTTTTCATATCGACGGATTTACGCACATGAGCGCACCGCGCACCCTCTACGACAAGATTTTCGACGACCATCTGGTCGACCGTCAGGACGATGGCACTTGCCTGCTCTACATCGACCGCCACCTCGTCCACGAGGTCACTAGCCCGCAAGCCTTCGAAGGCCTGCGCATGAGCGGCCGCAAGGTCCGGCATCCGGAAAAGACGCTGGCCGTGGTCGACCACAACGTGCCGACCTCGCCCGAGCGCAAGTTCGGCATCAGGAACGAGGAAAGCCGCATCCAGGTCGAGGCGCTGGCCCGGAACGCCAAGGATTTCGGCATCGACTATTATTCCGAGAACGACATCCGCCAGGGCATCGTCCACATCATCGGCCCGGAGCAGGGTTTCACCCTGCCCGGCATGACCATCGTCTGCGGCGACAGCCACACCTCCACGCACGGCGCCTTCGGCGCGCTCGCGCATGGCATCGGCACGTCGGAAGTCGAGCATGTGCTGGCCACCCAGACGCTGATCCAGCGCAAGGCCAAGAACATGCTGGTGCGTGTCGACGGCACGCTGCCCGAAGGCGTCACCGCCAAGGACATCATCCTTGCCATCATCGGCGAGATCGGCACCGCCGGCGGCACCGGCTATGTCATCGAGTATGCCGGTGAGGCGATTCGTGCGCTGTCGATGGAAGGCCGCATGACGATCTGCAACATGTCGATCGAAGGCGGGGCGCGAGCCGGCCTGATCGCGCCGGACGAGACGACCTTCGCCTATGTCAAGGACAAGCCGCGCGCGCCGAAGGGCGCGGCGTGGGACGCGGCCCTTGCCTACTGGAAGACGCTGCATTCCGACGAAGGCGCGCATTTCGACAAGGTGGTGGTGCTCGACGCGCAGAAGCTGCCGCCGATCGTCTCCTGGGGTTCCTCGCCGGAGGACGTCGTCTCCGTGCAGGGCTTCGTGCCCAACCCGGAAGAGATCACCGATGAGAACAAGCGCTCCTCGAAGCTGCGCGCGCTCGACTATATGGGGCTGACGCCCGGCACCAGGATCACCGACATCCAGCTCGACCGCGTGTTCATCGGTTCGTGCACCAATGGCCGCATCGAGGATCTGCGCGCGGCCGCCAAGGTGGTCGAGGGCAGAAAAGTCAATCCGCGCGTCAACGCCATGATCGTGCCGGGCTCCGGCCTGGTCAAGGAACAGGCGGAGGCCGAGGGTCTCGACAAGATCTTCCTCGCCGCCGGTTTCGATTGGCGCGAGCCGGGCTGCTCGATGTGCCTCGCCATGAACGACGACCGGCTGAAGCCGCACGAGCGCTGCGCCTCGACCTCGAACCGCAATTTCGAGGGCCGGCAAGGCTTCAAGGGCCGCACCCATCTGGTGTCGCCGGCCATGGCGGCGGCGGCAGCGATCGCCGGCCATTTCGTCGACATCCGCGACTGGAAATAGGCGGCCGCGACCTACCGCATACAGAACCCAAGCAGACCCCGAACCATCCCGATGGTTCGGGGTTCTTCTTTGCCCACGCCGCCGGTTTTTTCGGCAAAGCGGCCTTGGCTTAACCGCTTGTTTGGGCTTGCGCTTTAGCATCTTCCCTGACTAAGCGGGGAAATCACAGTCGTTTGGACACGGGTCTGCTCATAGCGCTGCTCAACCCGACGATCGCGCTGGCGCTTGGCGCGGCGTTCCTCGTCCTGTGGTTCCATCAGCGCCATCGCCCCTATCTGGCGGTGCTGGCTGCGAGCTACTGCCTGTCGGCCCCCGGCTTCCTGTTCCAGTATTTCACGCTTCCTGTCGGGATGGTGCTGACCAAGCTTGTCTCCAACATATGCTTCACGGCGGCCGCCTGCTGCCTCTCCAGCGCCATCGTCGCGCGCTACGGGCGGCGCGTCCCCTATATCGGGATCGCACTCACCACCGGCGGCGGGCTCGCCGCCTTTTCATGGTTCATGTTCGTGCAGCCAGATCTCACCTGGCGCATCCTGTCGATGAATTTCGGTTTCGGCGCCCTCAGCCTGCTGGTCGCCGCCGAACTGCGCACGGTGCGCGGCAACGGTCCGACGGAAAAGATCCTGTTCGTGCTGTCGCTGCTGTCGGGATTGAACTTCGTCGTCCGAACCCTGATCGTCGTCATCGCGCACGGGCCGTTCCCGAGCTATGACGGATTCTACGGCTCGTCCTACTGGACGACGGCGCTCTTGTCGCATGCGCTGCTGTCGCTGCTGATCGCGCTTTCCCTGTTTTCGGCGGCCGCACTCGACGTGATGAAGGCTCTGAAGGCCGAGACCCATACCGACCCGCTGTCCGGCCTGCTCAACCGCCGCGGTTTCGAGGAGCGGGCGGCGCTGCTGCTCGACCAGTGCGCCAAGGCGAAATTCCCCGTCGCCATGGTGCTTGCCGACCTCGACCACTTCAAGGCACTCAACGACCGGCACGGGCACGCGGTGGGCGACAGGGTGATCGCCGACTTCGCCGCCAAGCTGAGCTTCGCCACGGGCACGCGCGGTGCTGCCGGCCGCATCGGCGGCGAGGAGTTCGCCGTGCTCCTGCCGTTGTGCGATCTCGCTTCGGCGCGGCTGTTCGCCGAGGCGATCCGCTCGCTCTATTCGGCCGGCGGCGTCGCCAGCCTGCCGCGCGGCGTCAGTGTGACGGCGAGTTTCGGCGTCGCCGCCCGCACCGGCGACGAGGGTCTGGCGCCGCTGATGCGCCGCGCCGACGATGCGCTCTACAAGGCCAAGAAGAACGGCCGCGACAGCGTGCGGCTATCCTATGAGCGGCCGGAAACGGTGTTCGTGCCGGAGCCCGCCGGCGTCGGGTGAGGCCAAGCAGCCCGATCATGACCCGTCGTTAACGTCTTTTTCGCCCGTCGATGCTTTGCTGTCGGCGGGGGTTTTTGAACCATGGGCAGCGCGGACGTCATACTCGTGATCAACCTGTTCGTCGCCGGACTGCTGGTGGCGGCGTTCATGACGATCGCCATCTACGACAAAAACCGGGTGTCGGCGCGCTGGCTGGCCTTCGGCTACATGATCGGCATGGTCTATTTCGCCCTCGAATTCGTCATCCCCGCCTTCGACAATGCCCGGCTCCCGGTCGTCGCCGCCTTTGCCGTCTTCCTCGGCGCCACCATCGTCTTCAATGGCGGCCTTGCCCACAAATACGGCGTGGCACCGCCATGGTGGCCGATGCTGCTCTTCCTGGCCATCGCTTCCGTCGGGGTCTATCTCGTGCAGGAATTGCCGCGCCAGTCGCTGACCGCGATGATGGCCTATCAGCTTCCCTACGCCGTCATGCAGTTCACCGCGCTCGGCATCGTCTGGTCGTCCAGGCAAAGGCGCGAGCGGCTCGACACCATACTGATGGGCGTGCTGACGGCCAGCGCGCTGCAGTTCGCCTCCAAGCCCTTCATCGCGCATGCGCTGGGCGGCCGCGGCGCCGACCCGCAATCCTATGTGCAGACGAGCTACGCGCTGGTGTCGCAATCGCTCGGCACCGTGTTCGGCCTGGCGCTGGCGCTGCTTGCGCTGGCCATACTGGTGCGCGACGTGCTGGCCGAGGCGACGTCGAAATCGGAAACCGACGCGCTGTCCCGGCTGCTCAACCGCGGCGGCTTCGAGCGCCATGCCGAAATCACCCTGAGAGATGCCGCGCGCCGTGGCGTTCCGGTGGCGCTGGTGATCGCCGACCTCGACCATTTCAAGGGCATCAACGACAATTTCGGCCACGCCTGCGGCGACCGGGTGATCGAGACCTTCGCCGGTTTCCTGCGCGAGGCGGCGGCCGACCATCACGTCGCCGGGCGCATCGGCGGCGAGGAGTTCGCCATCATCCTGCCGGGCACCAATCTCGCGGCCGCACGGCTGTTCGCCGAAGGCGCGCGCAGCGCGTTCGGCGCCCTGCCGATCGACAGCCTGCCGGCCGAGCACCGCTGCAGCGCCAGCTTCGGCGTCGCCGAACTCGGCGCGGGCGAGGGCTTTTCCGATCTGTTGCGGCGCGCCGACGAGGCGCTCTATCGGGCCAAGGGCGGCGGCCGCGATTGCGTGCGCGTCTCGCCCGGCCCGGCCGGGCGGCAGGCGTCCGCCGTCTTCAACGGCAGGGGCTGAGGTTCGGCATCTCGCCGTCGGACAGGCCGTACATATAGGAGCGGCCCTTGATGAAGACCGGCGGCTGGTAGCAGCCGCGGCCAACGGTCTCGTCGGATTCGTTCTCGTAGATCACGTCGGGCTCGCCGGCACTGGTAAAGTTCGACAGCTCCTTGGCGTGCCTGCCTTCGCCGACGATGATGCGTTTGTAGCCGGCGGCGCTGTCGATGACGAGATTGCCGAAGGAATCGGCATAGACGCGGTCGTGGTGGCGCAGCCCGGCTACGGCCGGCGCCGTGAAGCCGACGGCAAGTGCCGCCAGCGCAAGCGCCGCTAGGCGCAGTCTGCTCGAATTCGAACGCATGGCACCCTCCGTTTGCTTCGACCGTTTCGGTCTGGAGCCTGTTCGAATCGGAAATTAACCTTTTCTTAACCTTTGTTAAGAGCCGGCCCGCTTTCGCGGCCGGACTTTAACAAACATGGTTAATTTCGGCCGACGGGGTGGCCATCTTTCGGCCATGCTTGCCCGCACCATCGCGCCACCTCGACCAGCCGTTTGAGCCGGGTGAGCTTGATCAGGAACGACATCGTGGCTAGCGTGCCGCGCACAGGAGGGGCAGCACATGGCGTTACGCCGCTTGGTTCGGGGATTGCTCCTTGCTCCGTTGCTCGCTGCGGCAGCGGCCTGTGTGCCGCAGGATGGCGCGCCCAAGGCGGCATCGCCAGCGATCTCTCCCGCTCCGGCTCTGCAGGCCACCGCACCCGCCGCGCCGCCAGCGCCTGCAACGGCATCCGCAGCCAGGATCACCACCGACCTCACTGCGCCGCGATCGGCAGTCGGCATGGCCACCTACAAATGTAATGGCGGCACGATCTCCATCCAAAATCTCGGCACGTCGCTGCGTGTGGCAGGGCCGGATGGCTGGACAGAGGAGTTTGCGGCGTCGCCCGCCAACCAGAGCAGCCGCTACCAGGCGGCGACGACGCATGACGCAGTTGTGATCGACGGACGCGAGGCGCTGCTGATGAAGAAGGGGTCGACGCCGCTCACCTGCAGAAGGTAGGCAATCTTCATCGACATGCCGCACTGCAGCGAACCATTGCGCCGGCTTTCGGACGCGCCCTAATCGATTGAAGCAAAAGCCGGCCCTTTTTTCAGACTAAATGACGTTTCCAAAACGATTTTCCGGCTTTGACGCGGTGCAAAAAGAGCATTAGAAACCGGCTGTCCGAAGTCGCAACCGGGAACGGCAATGCCGCTTTTCCGCTGAGGCTCCAGGAGACGCCGAACTGGGGGAGCCATGAGCAAATCACCAGCCACCCGCGAATTTGCCAGACGTGAACGGCCGCTTTCGCCGCACCTGAGCGTGTACCGGCCGCCGATCACAATGACCATGTCGATCATCCATCGCATCACCGGCGGTGCGCTCTATTTCGGCACGCTGCTGGTGGCGCTCTGGCTGATGGCAGCGGCGAGTTCCGAGGCCACGTTCGATCTCGTCAACTGGGCCTTCGGCTCGTGGCTGGGGCGGCTGGTGCTGTTCGGCTACACCTGGGCGCTAATGCACCACATGCTGGGCGGCGTACGCCACCTGGTCTGGGACACCGGCGCCGGGCTCGAGAAGCACACGGCCTCGAAGATCGCCTGGGCGACACTGGCCGGCTCGATCCTGCTCACGCTGCTGATCTGGATCGCCGGCTACATGGCGCGGGGAGCCTGACCATGAGCGGCAAGAACACCGACATGCGCACGCCGCTGGCCAAGGTCCGCGGCCTTGGCTCGGCCCGCGAGGGCACTTCACATTTCTGGCGTCAGCGGCTGACGGCGATCGCCAACATCCCGCTGATCCTGTTCTTCGTCGGCTTCCTGATCGCGCTCAACGGCCACGGCTACACGGAAGTGCGGACGGCGCTCGCCAATCCGTTCGTGGCGCTGGTGCTGGCGCTGGTGCTGATTTCCGGCCTCTACCACATGCGGCTCGGCATGCAGGTGATCATCGAGGATTACGTGCATGGCGAAGGCATGAAGCTGGCGCTGATTGCGCTCAACACATTTTTTTCCGTAGCGGTCGGCGTCGCCTCGCTCTTCGCCCTGCTCAAACTGGCATTCGGAGGCTGACATTTTGGCCAAGGACGCGAAATCAGCCAATTCCGCCTACACTTTCGTCGATCACAAGTTCGACGTGGTGATCGTCGGCGCCGGCGGCGCCGGCCTGCGCGCCACGCTCGGCATGGCCGAGCAGGGCCTGCGCACCGCCTGCATCACCAAGGTGTTCCCGACACGCTCGCACACGGTGGCGGCGCAAGGCGGCATCGCCGCCTCGCTCTCCAACATGGGCCCGGACTCCTGGCAGTGGCACATGTACGACACCGTCAAGGGCTCGGACTGGCTGGGCGACGTCGACGCCATGGAATACATGGTGCGCGAGGCGCCGGCCGCCGTCTACGAGCTCGAGCATTACGGCGTGCCGTTCTCGCGCACCGAGGAAGGCAAGATCTACCAGCGGCCGTTCGGCGGCCACATGATGAACTATGGCGACGGCCCGCCGGTGCAGCGCACCTGTGCGGCCGCCGACCGCACCGGCCACGCCATCCTGCACACGCTCTACGGCCAGTCGCTGAAGAATAACGCGCAGTTCTTCATCGAGTATTTCGCGCTCGACCTGATCATGGAGCCGGACGGCACCTGCACCGGCGTCGTCGCGTGGAACCTCGACGACGGCACCATCCACCGCTTCTCGGCCAAGATGGTGGTGCTGGCGACAGGCGGCTACGGCCGCGCCTATTTCTCGGCGACGTCGGCGCATACCTGCACCGGCGACGGTGGCGGCATGGCCGCCCGTGCCGGACTGCCGCTGCAGGACATGGAGTTCGTTCAGTTCCACCCGACCGGCATCTATGGCGCCGGCTGCCTGATCACCGAGGGCGCCCGCGGCGAGGGCGGCTATCTCGTCAATTCCGAGGGCGAGCGATTCATGGAGCGCTACGCGCCGTCGGCCAAGGACCTCGCCTCGCGCGACGTCGTCTCACGCTGCATGACGCTGGAGATCCGCGAGGGACGCGGCGTCGGCAAGAACAAGGACCACATCTTCCTGCATCTCGACCATCTCGATCCGGCGGTGCTCCATGAGCGGCTGCCCGGCATCTCGGAGTCGGCGAAGATCTTCGCCGGCGTCGATCTCACCAAGGATCCGATCCCGGTGCTGCCGACGGTGCACTACAATATGGGCGGCGTGCCGACCAACTACTGGGGCGAGGCGCTCAACCCGACAGCCGCGAGCCCGGACAAGGTATCGCCAGGCCTGATGGCGGTCGGCGAGGCCGGCTGCGCCTCGGTGCATGGCGCCAACCGGCTGGGTTCCAACTCGCTGATCGATCTCGTCGTGTTCGGCCGCGCCGCGGCGATCCGCGCCGGCCAGGTGATCGACCGCAAGTCGGCAATCCCGTCGCCGAACGAAGCCTCGGTCGAGAAGATCATGGACCGCTTCGACCGGCTTCGCCACGCCAACGGCTCGACGCCGACGGCGGTGCTTCGCGAAAAGATGCAGAAGGCGATGCAGGAAGACGCGGCGGTGTTCCGCACACAGGAATCGCTGGAAAATGGCTGCAAGCGCATTTCGCAGATCTGGGGCGAGCTCAAGGACATAAAGGTGTTCGACCGCTCGATGATCTGGAATTCGGATCTGGTCGAGACGCTGGAGCTCGAAAACCTGATGGCCAACGCCATCACCACGGTCTACGGCGCCGAGGCTCGCAAGGAGAGCCGCGGCGCGCATGCGCGGGAAGATTTCTCGGCCCGCGACGACGCCGCCTGGCGCAAGCACACGCTGGCCCATCTCAGCGAGGACGGCAAGGTGACGCTGACCTATCGTCCGGTGCACACCGAGCCGCTGCTGGCCGAGAAGGACGGCGGCATCAGCCTCGCCAAGATCGCGCCGAAGGCCAGGGTGTACTGACGATGGCGCTGGCGGCAACGGGATATTCCGGCACCCCGCTTCCGGCCAAGCTCGGCCTGAAGGACGGCATGGTCGCCGCCTTCATCGCGCTGCCGCCGGAGCTGGATGATCTTGCCGGAGCCGTGGACTTTGCCGCGATCGACCGGCTGGCCGACTGGTCGGAAATTTCTGGTCGCCAGAGATACGATGCCGTGCATGCCTTCACCCGGCGGCGCGCCGAGATCGAGGACGGCCTTGCCGGCATCGAGACGGCGATCAAGCGCGACGGCATGGTCTGGGTTTCATGGCCGAAGAAGGCGTCGAAGGTGGCGACCGACGTCACCGAGGACGTCATCCGCGCCGAGGCGCTGAAGCGCGACCTGGTCGACGTCAAGATCGCCGCCGTGAATGAAATCTGGTCCGGGCTGAAGCTCGTCATCCGAAAGGACCGCAGGTAATGGTCGAACTCACGCTCCCCAAGAATTCGAAAGTTCAGCAGGGCAAGACCTGGCCGAAGCCGGAGGGCGCCACCAATCTTCGCGAATACCGCATCTACCGCTGGTCGCCGGACGATGACGAGAACCCGCGCATGGACACCTATTTCGTCGACATGGACGATTGCGGACCGATGGTGCTCGACGCGCTGCTCTACATCAAGAACAAGATCGACCCGACGCTGACGCTGCGCCGCTCCTGCCGCGAGGGCATTTGCGGCTCCTGCGCCATGAACATCGACGGCTCCAACACGCTCGCCTGCACCAAGGGCTGCGACGACATTTCCGGCGCGGTGAAAGTCTATCCGCTGCCGCATATGCCGGTGATCAAGGACCTGGTTCCCGACCTCACCAATTTCTACGCCCAGCACGCCTCGATCGAGCCATGGCTGAAGACGGTGTCGCCGGAGCCGGCCAAGGAATGGCTGCAGAGCCATGAGGACCGCGAGAAGCTCGACGGGCTCTACGAATGCATCCTGTGCGCCTGCTGCTCGACGTCCTGCCCGAGCTACTGGTGGAACGGCGACCGCTATCTCGGCCCGGCGGTGCTCTTGCAAGCCTATCGTTGGCTGATCGACAGCCGCGACGAGGCCAAGGGCGAGCGGCTCGACAATCTCGAGGACCCGTTCCGGCTCTATCGCTGCCACACCATCATGAACTGCGCGCAGGCGTGCCCCAAGGGCCTGAACCCGGCCAAGGCGATCGCGGAGATCAAGAAGATGATGGTGGAGCGGCGGGTTTAGCCTTGGCGGGATAACCAACGACAACCTCAAACGCGGCGATCCTTCGCGCCCCCTCTGTCCTGCCGGACATCTCCCCCACGGGTGGGGAGATTGGCTGTCATGAGGGCTTTCGCCTATCTCCAAGGTTGAAGGATGAAGCGCGGTCGGCGAAGCTGCTGATCTCCCCCAAGTGGGGGAGATGTCCGGCAGGACAGAGGGGGGCGCTGTCCCGCCAGCGTCAGAAAGGATTGCACGGCAATGAGCGAAGACCTTCCCATCCTCTCTCCCGCCGAAGCGCGTGTGCTCGGCTGCCTGATCGAGAAGAAGGAATTGACGCCGGACGTCTATCCGCTGACGCTCAATGCAGCGCTTGCCGCCGCCAACCAGAAGACGGCGCGCGAGCCGGTGATGGCGCTGGAACAGACCGAGGTGCATCGGGCCCTGAAGCTGCTTGAGCAGAAGGGGCTGGTGCGGCAGATGTTCGGTTCGCGCGTGGAGCGCTATGAGCATCAGATGGCGCAGCGATTCTCGCTGACCACGCCGCAGACCGCCCTGGTCGGGCTGCTTCTGTTGCGCGGGCCGCAGACCGCATATGAGCTGTTGGCGCGAAGCGAGCGCATGGCGCGGTTTTCGTCGATCGAGGATCTGCGCGGTGAACTCGACATGCTGATCGGCCGCCGGCCGGCGCTCGTTCAGGAGATACCGCGCGGGCCAGGCCAGCGCGAGGACCGCTATGTGCATCTGCTGGGCGGGCCGGTGGATGTGGCGGCCGTCGCAGCGGCGCCATGGCAGCCGCCAGCGTCATCGGGCTCCGATCTTGAGGCCCGGGTGCTGGCGCTTGAAGAGGAGGTGGCGGCGCTGCGTGCCAAGGTCGAGGCACTGGGCGGGTAGTAGTGCCTTAATGCAGTAGTCTCGCATCCGGGCCGAAGTCGGGGCTGCCCCTCATTGCCCTGCCGGGCATTTCTCCCCGTAAACGGGGAGAAAGAGGCTGGCCGCGACTTTGGCGCCAGTCTCGCAGCGTTGGAGATTGGCGAAACCATCGGTGACAGCGCCCCTCTCCCCGTCACTATACGGGGAGGGGACGCCGGCAGGCAGGTGAGGGGCAGCACCCAGCGTCTGTAATAATGAGCAGCGCCGGCAGACCGACGTCTGCAGTCTTCTCACCCCAGCTTCGCGTCGAGCGAAACCTTGATGGCGCCGAGCGCCTTCGAGACCGGGCATTCGGCCTTGGCCTTCTCGGCCAGCTCATTGAACTTTGCCGCGTCGATGCCCGGCACCTTGCCGACGACGGTGAGAGCGCTGCCGGTGATGCCGGTGCCGGGCACCAGCGTCACCACCGCCTTGGCGTCGAGTTCGGTGGCGGGCGTGCCATTCTCGGCGAGGAAGTGCGAGAACTGCATGGCGTAGCAGCCGGCGTGCGCGGCGGCGATGAGCTCCTCCGGGTTGGTGCCGGATTTGCCGCTCTCGTCCTCGAAGCGCGCCTTGAACGAATAGGGCGTGCCTTTCAGCGCCCCGCTCTGGGAGTCGAGCGTGCCCTTGCCTTCCTTCAGATTGCCATTCCAGACGGCGTTCGCGGTGCGGTCCATGAAATCCTCCTTGATCGTCGGGGTTGCGCCGGCAGAGCGCCGGCGTTCCCCAGGACTATAGCGCGGGCACGCGCGAAGGCCACCGCGCTCTTCGAGCGGTGGCGTCCAAAATTCTTTCTCAAAAAAAGCGCGCGCAAAAATGTCGACTTCCATCGGACTCGACCGTCCTACGGGCGGCCACGGATTTCGCGGCCGGATGGAGGCTCACATGGACGGTTTGTTTTTCGCGCTGTGGAAATGCCCTGAGCACAAGGCCCGGCGACAGGAAGACTATTGGCTCGATCCGCCGCCCTCCGGCTTCGGCCGGCTGCTGGCGGCGGTCGCCATCATCGGCATCGCGGCATGCCTTCTCGATCATGCGGCGGCGTTCGGAGGCGCGGCTGACACCATCATCACCGCATCCTATGGTCCATCACAACACGGGAGATCGGAATGAGATATGTCTGCCTGGTCTATGGCGAGGAACAGAGCCTTTATGCGTTGACCCCGGAAGGATCGGCCAAGCTAGACGCCGATTCGCTGGCCTATGACAGATCGTTGGACCAACAAGGCAAGCTGATCATCGCGCAGGCGCTGCAATCGGTGAAGACGTCGAAGAGTGTGCGGCGGCGCAACGGGAAAAGACTGGTCACCGACGGCCCGTTCGCCGAGACCAAGGAGCAGTTGCTCGGCTTCGTCATGATCGAGGCCGAGAGCCTCGACGAGGCGCTGGAGATCGCCGGCGACATTCCGCTGGCCGAACTCGGCACCGTCGAGGTCAGGGCGATCTACGACATACCCGGGTCATAGCTGGTCGCCGCCGGCTCATGCAGGTCGGCGGATCATATCCGCCGCCTTCTCGGCGATCATCACCACGGGCGAGGCGGTGTTGCCGGAGACGATGCGCGGCATGATCGAGGCGTCGATGACGCGCAGACCCTCGACACCGGTCACGCACAGGTCGGGACTGACGACGGCGCGATCGTCGACGCCCATTCGGCAGGTGCCGACCGGATGAAAGATCGTCGTCGCGATCGAGCCGATCTGGTGCAGCAGGTCGTCGTCGGACTGGTGGGCGGGACCGGGCAGGATTTCCTCCGGATGGAAGTCGGCAAGCGCCTTGGCGGTCATGATCATGCGCGCCTGGCGCACCGAGCTCAGCGCGATCTCGCGGTCGCGCACCGTCGAGAGATAGTTCAGCCGGATTTCCGGCTGTACGGCCAATTCAGGTGTCGTGGCATGTACGGAGCCGACGCTGTCGGGCCGCAGATTGCAGACCGACATGGTGATCGCCGGGAACGGGTGCAGCGGGTCGCCCAGCCGGTCCGTCGACAAAGGCTGGACGTGGTATTCCAGGTCCGGCGTCGCCATCGACGGATCGGATTTGCTGAACATGCCGAACTGGCTTGGCGCCATCGACATCGGCCCCGACCGGGCAAAGGCATATTGCAGCGCGATCCGCGCCTTGCCGCTCAGGCTGTTGGCAAGGGTGTTGAGCGTCAGCGCCGACGACACTTTGTAGACCGTGCGGATCTGCAGGTGGTCCTGCAGGTTCTCACCGACATCCGGGCTGGCGTGAACCAGATCGATCCCGAGTGAGGCGAGGCGATCCGGCTGGCCGACACCGGAAAGCTCCAGCAGTTTCGGCGTGTTGATCGCGCCGGCCGTCAGCAACACTTCTCGCCTGGCGCTGGCCTGGCGTGCCTCGCCGCCGGCGAGGTAGCCGACCCCCGTAGCCCGCTTGCCCTCGAACAGCACCTTCTCGACATGCGCCTTGGCGACCAGCCGCAGGTTGGGCCGCCGCAGCGCCGGGCGCAGGAATGCCTTGGCGGTGTTCCAGCGTATACCCTTGCTCTGGTTCACTTCGAAGAAGCCGGAACCCTCATTGTCGCCGTCGTTGAAATCCTCGCGCGGCATAATGCCGAATTCCTTCGCCGCGTCCTGCACTGTGTTGAGGATCGGCCAGGACAGGCGCTGCCGCGCCACTTTCCATTCGCCGCCGGAACCATGCAGCCTGGTCTTGCCGCCATGATGGTCTTCGGATTTGAGGAAATAGGGCAGCACGTCGTCCCAGCCCCAACCGACATTGCCCATCTGCCGCCAGCCATCATAGTCCGCAGCCTGGCCACGCATGTAGATCATGCCATTGACCGATGTGCAGCCGCCCAGCACCTTGCCCCTGGGATAGACCAGCGAGCGGCCGTTCAGGCCGGCCTCCGGTGCCGTCTTCATCATCCAGTCGGTGCGCGGATTGCCGATGCAATAGAGATAGCCGACAGGAATGTGCACCCAGTGGTAATTGTCGCTGCCGCCGGCCTCGAGCAGCAGCACGCGCGTCGCCGGATCTTCGCTCAGGCGGTTGGCCAGCACGCAGCCGGCCGTACCCGCGCCGACGATGATGTAGTCGTAGTCGCCGTCCAGCCTTTGGGTCATTCTGCTGCTCTGCCTGGTCCTGCGGCCTGTTCGGTCCAGAACGATCGCAGCGTATCGGCGAGGCCGCAATAGGCGCGATAACGCCTGGCATAATGTCGCTGCATGGCCGGATCCGGGCGGTAGGCGGCGCGCGGCCGAGTCATGGCGTCGACGCCGGACTCATAGTCGGCGAACAGTCCGGCCCCCACGCCGGCGCCGATCGCCGCGCCAAGCGCGCCGGTCTCGCGGGCTTCAGGAACGGTGATCGGTACGCCGAGCCCGTCGGCGAAGATTTGCGGCCAATGTTCGCTGCGGGAGCCGCCGCCGGACAGCACCGCCTTGTCGAAGCTGACGCCGGCGTCTTTCAACACATCGATGTGGCGCCGGTGCTCGAACATGACGCCTTCGAACAGCGCGCGCAGCAGATGGCCTTCCCTATGCCAGCCGGCCAGGCCGTAGAAGCCGGCGCGGAACTCGGCGCCCTGGCCCGAGCCGTAGAGGAACGGGTGGAAGATCGGGTCGTCCCAGGCCGGCGTGACTTCGCCGACAGCTGCGTTGCAGTGGCCGAACGGATCGTCGTGGTGGCTGCCGCGCTCGACGAATTCGCGCACGTACCATTCAAGATTGGCGGCCGATGTCGCGCTGGATTCGATGTTGACGAAGCGGCCGGGGCCGAAACGCGCGACCATGAAAACATCGGGATCGACAACCGGCGCGGCGGAGAAGACCTGGTTGACCGACCAGGTGCCGGCAATGATCGAGGCTTCGCCGGGGCGCACGACGCCGGCCCCCATGGCGCTGGCGACAACGTCGAAATAGCCGGCGATGACCGGCGTGCCTTCTGCCAACCCGGTCTCATCGGCCGCCCTGGCGGTGACGGCGCCGGCAATGTCGGCGCTGTCGAGCAGCCGCGGCAGTTTTGCCTGCGCGTCCTCGATGCCGTAGAGCGCGAGAAGCTCGCCATCATAGACGCCTTCGGGCATGCGGACGAGGCCGCAGCCGGACATGTCGGAGACATCGCTCACCTGCTCTCCGGTGAGGCAAAAGGCGATGAAATCCTTGCACAGCATCGCCGTGCCGGTCGCGGCATAAAGGTCGGGTTCATGCTGCTTGACCCAGGCCAGCAAGGTTGGCGTCTGCGCCGGCCAGGGCTTTTGCAGGCAGATCGCGTGCAGTGCGCCGGCGTTGCGCGAAGCCAGTTCCGCCGCCATGCCGGCGGCGCGGGTGTCGAGCGACTGGATGCCGATCAGCGGGGCGCCGGCGCGGTCGATCAGATAGAGGCCGTTGCCATGGCCGGCGCAGCCGACAGCGGCGATCTGGCGTGCGTCGATACCAGCCTGCGCAATGCAGCGGCGGATGGCGTCGCGCGCAGCGGCCCACATATCGCCGAGGTCGCGTTCGACATAGCCGGGCTGCGGCGTGTGCGAGCGCCCGGCGACGGTGTGCATGGCGACCTGCCGCCCGGCGAGGTCGAACAGTACCGCCTTGATGATGGTGTTGCCGGCGTCGAGACCGAGCAGATATGCGGCCTGATCAGCCATTGTTGTAGATTTCCCAGGCCTCTTCGCCGCCGGCGTCCTTGTGGACCATCGCCATCAGCGCGTTGACCACCGCCTTCGGGTTGGCATGCTGATAGATGTTGCGGCCATAGACCAGCCCTTTGGCGCCTTGTCTGAGCAGGGCCGACGATTTTGCCAGCACGGTCCTAAGGTCGTCCTTGCCGCCGCCGCGCACCAGCACCGGCACGCGCGCCGCCTCGACGACGCGGTGGAAATCCTCAGGCCGGGCCGTCGGATCGGCCTTGATGATGTCGGCGCCCATTTCGGCGGCGAGCCGCACCAGGGTGACGATCTTCTCGGCGTCGCCGTCGACCTGATAGCCGCCGCGCACATCGTTGGGCAGCATCACCAGCGGTTCGATCATCAAGGGCATGCCGTATCTGTGGCAGGCAGCGCGGACCTTGCTGATGTTTTCGACGCATTGGCGAAACAGCTCCGGCTCGTCGGGAAGCATGAACAGGTTGACGACGACGCAGGCTGCGTCCAGCTCCAGCGCGCCGATGATCGGCTCGTCATGATTCTGCAGCATCGACCACATCACGCGGTGGCGCTGGGCGTTGTAAGGATTACCCATGTCGATGCGCATGACCAGCGCCGGCTTGTCCTTGTCCGGCCGCGATTGCAACAGATCGGCCTGCCCGTAGGCGAGTTGCAGCGCGTCCGGACCTACCGCGATCAGCGTGTCGATGACTCGCGGCATGTCCTCCAGGCCGACGAGAAAATCCGGTTCATTGCAGACGCCGTGATCGAGCGCCACGTCGAGGCAATTGCCGTTGGTGAACATCCGGTTCATGCGGGCCTTGGCGCTGACCTTCATTTTCTGCTCCTGAAATCGTGCGTTGGACGAGCATCTCCTGCGAGACGCCGTGATAGGTGTCGAGTTCGGCAACCAGGCCCTGCACCTCGCGGTCGCGATGCTCATCGCTCCAGCCGCGCTCGGCGGCCAGTGCGTCGGCGATGCGTTCGATGGATGCCATCGAGATGTCGCCGCAAATGGCAAGCGATGTGCGGCGCAGGATAAGGTCCGACAGACAGGTTACGAACTCATGCCGGGTCAGGTAGACGATTTCGGCTGCCGTCGTTTCGGTCCTGCTGTCCAGTCTGACATCGTCGGGACGCCCGCCGCAAAACAGGACGATGTCGCGCGCACCGCTGCCATAGCGGTCGACAAGATACGCGGCGCGGGCGCCGCCGATCGCGAACTCACCAGCCAGATCGGCCGCCAGCGACGCCGGGTCCCGGGGGAAGCCGAGGCCGCCGCCGATCGGCATGGTCAGCGTGCCGCAAAGGCGCTCGCGGCCAAGCTCGGCCAGCACTGCGTCGGCCGCCTGTTCGGCGAAGGCGCGGAAGGTCGTCCATTTGCCGCCGATCATGCAGAACTGCGGGATGTCGCCGGCAATGCGATGCACGGAATGGCCGCGCGAAATCCTGCCGGTGAAGGCATGGTCGCTCTTCGGCAGCGGCCGGATGCCGCTATAGGTGAACACGATGTCGGAGGCGTGAACCGGAATAGCCGGAAAGACCAGCCGTGCCGCCGCCAGTATGTAATCGGCTTCCGCCGGTTCGCAGCGCACGCGGCTGGCCTCGCTGACGCGAATATCGGTCGAACCGACCAGCACCTTGCCGAGATAGGGGAACATGATGCAGATCCGGCCGTCGGCGTTCTCGAAGAAAATCATGTGGCCGCCAAGTGCCTGGTAAAGCGGCTCGTTGTTGAGGATGAGGTGCGAGCCCTTGGTGCCCTCGACGAGCGGTGCCGCGGGCTTTCCGGATGCGTCGAGCCGGGCGATCGCCGAATCGAGCCATGCGCCCGTCGCGTTGACGATTGCCTTGGCGCTGACAGGGAAGCGCTCGTCGGTCGTCATGTCGGTAAGTTCGAAGGCCGAACCGGCGCGCGTGATATGGGCGCGGTTGAGCGCCAGGCTGTCGGGCGCCAGGCGTCCGGCATCGAGCAGCAGTTCGATGCCAAGCCGTTCCGGATAGCTGATCCAGGCGTCGTAGTAGGTGGCGGAAAACCGCAGTTTCGGGTCGAGCGCCGGCCATTGCGCGAATGTCGTCCTGGCGCCGCGGAAATTGTGGCGCGGCAGCACCCGGCGCTTGCGCGTCGTCCAGTCGTAGAGCGCGAGCCCCGCCTTGATCGCCAGTGCGCCGCGGCTGGAAGGCGCCTCAGAAAGCCCGAGAAGGCCTGCCGCCCCGTTCATCAGCCCTGAGAAGACGGTGCGGATCGGAATTACAGTCGGCAATGGCCGCACCATATGCGGCGCATTGGCCAGCAGCGCATCGCGTTCGCGCAACGATTCCTGCACCAGGCCGAACTCGCCATTCTCGAGATAGCGCAGACCGCCATGGATCATGCGCGAGGGGGCCGCACTGCAGCCCGAGCAGAAATCGTTGCGCTCGACCAGCAGCACCTTCAGGCCCTGCAGCGCCAGTTCGCGGAAAACGCCGATGCCGTTGATGCCGCCGCCCACGACGACGACATCGAACGCGCCGTTCTGGCGGATCTTGTCGAGGATGAGGCTTCTCTGGTCAGGCATGGCTTCGCCGTTCGGCCGTCTGGTGGACGGCAGCTCAACTTGGTTCGGGTTCACAGGTGGCGGTCAGGCGTCGAGATTTGTCAGATGGCGGCTGGCGGCCTCGCTGATCTGGCTGATCTCCTGTTCGGACAATCTGATGCGGCCGGCCCGCGCGTTTTCCCTGGCCTGCTGCGGGCTGCGGGCGCCGCAAAGCGAGAAGGTGATGCCCGGCTGCTGCAGCGTCCAGGCGATGACGATCTGCGCCTCGCTTGCGCCGTGCGTCTCGGCAATCGGCCGTATCTCTTCCATCAGCGCCGCGACCTTGCGGCGGTTGGCCAGCGAGAACCACGGATTGTCCTTGCGCTGGTCATCGCCGGTAAAGACGCGGTCCGGACCGATCTTGCCCGACAACAGGCCGAGCGCCAGCGAGGAGTAGCTGAGCACAGACACATTGTTGTCCGCGCAGAAAGGCAGAAGGTCGCGCTCCATGTCGCGCACCACCATGCTGTATTGCTGCTGGACCGCGTCGAGCTGGCCGGCCGCGAGATAGGCTTCGACATCCGCAATGCTGACATTGCTGGCGCCGATGGAGCGGATCTTGCCTTGGGTCTTGAGGCGATCGAGCGCTTCCATGGTCTCAGGGACCGGCGTCGTCGCATCCTGCCAATGGGTGATGTAGTGGTCGATGTGGTCGGTGCCGAGACGGCGCAGGCTCTGCTCCACTTCGTAGACCACGGAGTCGGCGCCGAGATAGCGATGCACCGGCGCGCCGTCATAGTCGAAGAAGTGGTTGCCCTTTTTTGCGTGCCAGATCAGTCCAAGCTTCGTGGCGAGCACGACCTTGCCGCGGCGTCCCTTGATCGCCTTGCCGACGATTTCCTCCGACAGCCCCTGGCCGTAGGCCGGCGCGGTGTCGATCAGCGAAACGCCTTCGTCGATCGAGGCGCGGATGGTGTCGATGGACTGCGCCTCGTCGGTGCCGCCCCACATCCAGCCGCCGATGGCCCAGGTGCCGAGGCCGATCGCGGAGGCGGCGATTCCCGACGCGCCAATGGTGCGCGTCAACATTTCAGGCGACATTGCGTATGCTCCCCGCATTGTTCAGGACCGCGTTGGCCGTTTCTTCGTCGACGACCAGAGACTTGAGATAATTGCCGCGCAGCGCGGCGCGGATCGGCCCGACTTTTTCGGCGCCGCTGGCGACGCCCATCACCGTCCGGCAGCGAGCGAGTTCCGAGGGCGCCAGCGCCACCAGGCGGTCGTTGGGCGGGTAATCGGCCAGCGTGCCGTCGTCGCGGATCAGATGCGCAAGGAACTCACCGACCGCGCCGCTGGCGGCCAGCTTGTCGCGGTCGGGGTCAAGACCTGGGCGAAGGTCGTAATAACTCGACCCGGGCGTCTGGATCGACCCGATGCCGACCAGCGCGATCGCGGCCTTGCGCGCCAGATCGAAGATCTCGCGCACCGACGCCATCTCCAGAAGCAGGTCGCGCTGCTCCCGGCTCTCGGCGAACAGCGGCGCATGCAAGAGCATGCTGGAGCCGCCGAGCCGCTCGGCGAGCCGCGTCGCCAGATGGTTGACGTCGGTATAGTGCTTGCCCTGGACGCCGCCGGTCAGCGGCACGACGGTGATGTCGAAAGCCCGCTCCGGCTGCAGGTTCTCGGCGAGGGCGCTGATCGCCTTGCCGCCGGTAATGGCGATGACGTCGCCGTCGCGCAAGGTCTCGAGCAACTGGTTGGCCGCCGCGCGCCCCACCTGCTGCAGCGTGCTTTCGGGACTGCCGGCCACGGTCGGCGTCACGATCGCACTTGCCAGGCGGGCAACCTCGATCAGCTGCTTTTCGATATCGACCAAGGCCTGGAACGGGCTCTCGACCGCGATCCTCAGCATGCCGAGCTTGCGCCCCTGGGCGATCAGCCGATTGACCTTGGACGCCGACAGGTTGAGCGCCGCCGCGATGTCGTTCTGCTTCATACCGTCGACGAAATGCAGCACCAGCACGGTGTGGATCTGCCGGATCGCCTCGAAATCTTCCCTGCTGTCCGCCATCTCAGCCCCGCCGCTTGTTGAAGTAATAATCGGCGGTGACCGCCGTCAGCAGAATGGACCCGCGGATGATGTCCTGCCAATAGACGGACACGTCGAGCAGAGCGAGCGAGCTTGAAACGACGGACAAAAGGACGGTGCCCAGGATGGCGCCGAGAATGGTGCCGATGCCGCCGGTCAGGCTTGCGCCGCCGATCACCGCGGCGGCGATGACGTTCAGCTCCATGCCGGCGCCGAATGTCGGCTGGGCCGAGCCGAAGCGGGCCATGTAGATGACGCCGGCAAAACCGCACAGTGTCGAGCAGAGCGTCGTGGTCAAGAACACGACCTTGTTGGTGCGGATGCCGGAATAGGCCGCCGCCTTCTCGTTGCTGCCGGTGTAGAAGACTTTGCGGAACATCGTCGTGCGGCGCAGCATGAAGTCGGACAGGATGACGAAGACAATGAAGATGATGATGACGACGGGAATGCCGCCGACCGCGCCCTGGCCGATGAACTTGAACTCAGGCGGCAGGGTGTAAAGCCCGAGCGGGCGGCCGCCGGTGCCGAGCAGGCAGAGCCCGCGTGCAATCACCATCACCCCCAGCGAGACGATGAAGTGGTGCAGCCCCACTCTGGTGACGAAGAATCCCATGAAGGCGCCGATGGCAGCGCAAGCCGCTATCGCCACCAGCGACGCCAGCCAGGGGTCCATGCCGCTGAGGAAAAGCAGACCGGCGACCACCATGGCGAGCGCGGTGACCGAGCCGACCGAAAGGTCGATGCCGCCGGAAATCAGCAGGATCGTCATGCCGACCACGACGATGCCTTCCACCGCGAAGGCCATCGCCATCGCCCGCATATTGTCCCAGGTCAGGAAATAGGGGGATGCGAACGACATGACGGCAAACAGCACGGCGATGATGAGGATCAGGCCGGTCTCACGCATCCTGATCAGGCCACCGAACCTTGCGCCGAGCCCTATCCTGGCAGCTTGCGTCGCGCTGTCCATACTGTCCCCACGATGCTCATGCGGCGCTCCGTTGCCGGCCTTCATCGGCAAGCGATGCCAGGACCATGATGTTTTCCTCCGTCATCTCTGCCCCCGCGACTTCGCCGGTAATGCGTCCCTCGCGCACGATCAGCACCCGGTCGCAGATGCCGATCAGCTCCGGCAGCTCGGAGGAGATGACCACGATGCCGACGCCATCGCGCGCCAGCTTGCGCAGGATGCGATGAATTTCGGCCTTGGCGCCGACATCGACGCCGCGCGTCGGTTCGTCGAGGAAGATCACCTTCGGGTCGACCGACAGCATCTTGGCGATCGCTACCTTCTGCTGGTTGCCGCCCGACAGTGTCGAAACCGGCTGACCGACATGGCCGCATTTCAGCGACAGCTGCTTGCCGATCGTTTCCGCCCGATGCTTCTCGCGCCGCTCGTTGATGAGGCCGAAGCGCGTGGCGATCCGGTCGACCGCCAGCGCCGAAATGTTGGCGGCGATCGACATGTCGAGAAACAGCCCGTCGCCCTTGCGGTCTTCGGACAGGTAGACGATGCCCGCGGCGATGCTGTCGCCATAGTGTGTCAGCGACAGGCGCTCGCCGCGCAGGCTGACATCGCCGGTCACCTCACCTTCGAGCCGGCAGATGCCTTTGACGATCTCGCTGCGGCCGGCGCCGATCAGGCCGCCAATGCCCAGGATTTCGCCCTTGCGCAGCTGAAAGCTAATGTCGCGGAAGGCAGTCGCCTCGCAGAGGCCGACGATCTCGAGCAATATGTCTTCGGACCGTTCATCGTCGCGCAGCTTCTCGGGGTAGAGGCTGTCGATGACGCGGCCGACCATGGAGGCGACAACTTGTTCGGGAGTCGTCCCTGCTATGTCGAGCGTGGTGATGTAGCGGCCGTCGCGCAGCACCGTGACGCGGTCGCAATTGTCGAAGATCTCGGCCATGCGGTGCGAGATGTAGATGATGCCGATGCCTTCGCCGGCAAGCTGGTGAATGATCTCGAACAGTTTTTGGGCCTCGCGCTCGGTCAGCGCTGCCGTCGGTTCGTCGAAGATAAGGATGCGGCAATCGAGCGTCAGCGCCTTGGCGATCTCGACCATTTGCTGCTGGGAAATGGACAGATTGCGTACCATCGCGGTCGGATCGATGTGGCCAAGCCGCGCCAGGATCGCCGTCGCGCGCTTCTCGAGGTCGCGGTAGTTCATCAGCACCGCCTTGCTGGCGTTGGTGATCGACATGAAGATGTTCTCGGCCACCGAGATATCGGGGCACAGCGCGATCTCCTGGTGAACAAAGCCGATGCCAAGCTTCTGCGCCGCCAGCGGCGAGGAGATAGAGACGGAGCGGCCATCGACCTGGATGTCGCCGCTGTCCGGCGACAAGATGCCGTCGATCACCTTCATCAGCGTCGACTTGCCGGCGCCGTTCTCGCCGGCAATGGCGTGGATTTCACCGGCGCGCAGCTCGAATCCGACATCGCGCAAGGCACGGACAGGGCCGAACGATTTGCTGAGGCCGGATATTTTGAGGAGGACCGGGGTTTCCACTGAGGTTCTCGCCTGCTCAGGAATGGTTGAGGCAACCGCGCCGGACGGCGCGGTTGCCCGCGGGACGGATCAGCTTGGATCGCGGCCTTGCATGTATTTGTTCAGGTCGAACGAGTCGGCGTTCTCCTTGGTGATGACGGCGAAGCCGTTATCGGCGAAGGGGATGCTCATCGGGTTGTAGCCCGACGTCTTGTAGTCGTTGAACGGGTCGATCAGTTCCGGATGCGCCGCCATGAAGGTGGCGACGAAGCCGAGATAGCCCTGCATGCCCTGGTTCGGGCTCAGCGCCATGTGGATGTTGCCGGCCTTGATCTGCTCCAGCGTCGCCGGGGTGATGTCGGCATGCATGATCAGCACCTTGGCCTTGGCCTCGAGGACGGCGGCGACCGCGCCCTCGGCCGAGCCGGCTTCCGGAATCCACAGCGCCTTCAGGTTCGGATTGGCCTGCAGCATCGAGGCCACCGCCTTGTTGGCGACATTGGCGTCCTGGTTGGAGGCCTGGCGGCCGACCAGCTTCATCTTAGGATAGTTCTTGGCGAGATAGTCGATGAAGGCGGTGACGCGCAGGTCGTGGTTGCTCTGCCCCGGATTCTCCAGCACGCCGTATTCGGCGTCGTCGCCGACTTGCTTGACGATCTCCTCGGCGGCGAATTTGGCTTCCGCCAGATTGTCCGAGGTGATGTAGGACACGCGCTTGGATTTCGGCGAGTCGGCGGCGAAGGTGACGACGGTGGTGCCGTTCTCGACGGCGCGGTTGATCGGCTCGATGAACGGATCGGCCTGCATCGGGTGCAGCAGCACGCCGGCCGGCTTCTTGATCAGATCCTGTTCGAATGAGGCGATCTGCTTTGCGATGTCGTAGTCAGGCGTGCCCGAAAACACGGTCTTGCAGCCCATCGCCTGGGCGGCCTGCTTGAAGCCCTGATAGACCGGCACCCAATAGGGATGCGCGGAGACCATGACGTTCATCACATAGGTCTCGTCCGGCTTGCACTGAAACTTGCTCTCTGCCGACGCGGCGCCTGGCATCGCCAAGGTCAGCGTCATCATGGCGGCGCTCAATGCGCCCGCCAGCCCAATCCTGTTCATTCTCTCCTCCGGGTTCCCCGACGATGAAAAGCCTCGTCGTATCAGCTTTGCAAGAAATTTCAGGATATGAAATCTCTGGCAACGTTGAATACGGCGGGATTTGTTGCGTGTCAACGATGTTGCATGAAATATCAGATGGTGAAATTTCTTGCAGTGCGCGTCGACCAGCTGCAGCGTCGTCGGCAAGAGGCTGCATCGTTTGCCTTGCGGGTGAGCGACCGAAAGCCAGGACATTCGATCCGGTGCGCAGTTGCCTGGAGGGAGAGCACCTCTTCTTCACCGGCCGCAATTCTTGCGTGTTGAAGCAACGGCACAGTTCTCTTATTGTCGCCGGAAATTTCCGGGGGATTTTGACATGCCTTTCCTGCTTGCTATCCTTGGCGTGTTGGGAGCGGCCGCGTTCTGGTGGTACCGGATGAAGGCCATGAACGAGGCCGCGCGCGAGGTCGCCGACGTCGTCGGCCGCGTTCAGGGCAACATCCGCCGCAAGAAGCTGCGCAAGCAGGCGGCGCTGTCGCCGCTGACGGCGATCGACAATCCCGTTGTGGCGGCGGCGACGCTGATCACCGCCATCGTGTCGGAACAGGGGCCCATCCTGCCGCAGCGCGAAGCCGTCATCCGCGAGGTGATTTCGGGGATTGCGGATGGCCAGAAGAAGACCGACGAGGCCGTCGTCTACGCCAAGTGGGCAACGGCGCAGATCGACGACACGACGATCGTCATCGACAAGCTGGCGCCGTTCCTGCGCGAGCGCCTCGACCCGCACGAAAGGGAAGATCTGCTGCAGATGCTCAATCGCGTCGCAAAGGGCGGCGAGCAGGGCCTGAAGATACCGGACCAGCGGATGCTGCGGCTGCGGCAGAAGCTTGGGTTCGAGGTGAATTGATCCAGGCGACCACCGATCTTTGAACTGAAGGCAGTTGTGCCTACATCAGGGTGGGCATGCCCAACCGTGGGGAAATAGAGGGAAGCAATTGCCAGCGCGGCTGCCGAATTGGCCGATTTGATTGACGCGCTGTTGGAGACAGGTTGCGCAAATCCAGGGTCGGCAGGTGGGTGCTCGGCATGCTGGCCGCCGTAGCGGTCTTCTATTACCTTCTTTGGCTGCTAGATCGCTTCCCCTTTCAGTAGCCGCGGCGTGTCGCCGGACAGGCCCGAGGCCTGGCGGATGAAAAAGTCCTTCAGCTTCGGCATGCGCTCGACGAGGCCGAGGCCGATGTCGCGCGCCGCGCGCAGCGGGCCGATGTCGTTGGAGAACAGCCGGTTCAGCACATCGGTGGTGACGCCCATCTGCACGGTGTCGAAGCGCCGCCATTGCTGGTAGCGTTCGAGCACGTCGAGCGCGCCGATGTCCTGGCCCAGCCGGTCGGCCTCGACCACCACCTCGGCCAGCGCCGCCACATCCTTGAAGCCGAGGTTGAGCCCCTGGCCGGCAATCGGGTGGATGCCGTGCGCGGCATCGCCGGCAAGCGCGATGCGGGGCGCGACGAAGGCGCGGGCAAGGGTCAGCCCAAGCGGCCAGGCGCGCGGCTTGTCGGCGGCATGGATCTCGCCCAGCCTGAGGCCGAAATGCAGCTCCAACTCGTGCTCGAAGACAAGGTCGTCGCCCTCGACCAGCTTCCGCGCATCCTCGGTGCGTTCGACCCAGACGATGGAGGAGCGGTTGCGGCCGTCCTTGTCGGGCTTCAGAGGCAGCGTCGCGAAGGGGCCGGCGGGCAGGAAATGCTCTTCGGCGCGGCCATTGTGCGGCCGTTCATGCGCCACGGTGCAGACGATACCGGATTGGCCGTACTCCCACTTCACCGTCTTGATGCCGGCCATGTCGCGCAGCTTCGAGTTGACGCCATCGGCAGCGACCAGCAGTCGCGCCTTCAAGGTCGCGCCGTCCGCCAGATGCACGGTGATGCCGGCGCCGTCGATTTCGAAGGCGCTGACGGCGAGACCTTCGATGATGTCGATGCCGAGTTTTTCGGCGCGCCGGCGCAGCGCGCCGTTCAGGTCCCTGTTGGCGACCATGTGGGCGAAGGGCTCGCCGGGCGCCACTTCGCCGTCAAAGGTCAGGAACACCGGCCGCACCGGATCGGCGGTGCGCGAATCGGTGATGATCATTTCGGTGATCGCCTGCGCTTCCGGCGCGATCTCGCTCCAGACGCCGAGTTGCTCCAGCATGCGGCAGGCGGCGGCGGCGATCGCCGAGGCGCGGCCATCCTTTTGCCAGACGCCGGCGGGCGCCGCGTCGACGACGGCGACGGCGAGGCTGGGGCGTGCCTGCTTCAGCGAAACCGCGCTGGCCAGCCCGACATAGCCGGCGCCGGCGACCAGCACGTCGAGCGAGGCTCTCGATCCTGCATCTGCCTTACGGTCAACCATGGCAAATTCCTTTCACGGCTCTGTCTACGCATGTCGCTGCCCCAAAACCGCTGCCACTTTTGGGCGACATGCCTAGTCTACAGCCTGCCGCACCACGCCGGTCTTGACTGCCCGCCCTTCCTGTCCGAAACCGCCATAACATCTTTTGCGGCTGGAGCGTGAAACATGACGGCGGCCATGGACGAGCTACTCGACATTCTCGACCTCGAGCAGCTCGAACACAATCTGTACCGTGGTCGCAGCCCCAAGCTCGACTGGCAGCGGGTCTTCGGCGGCCAGACGATCGCCCAGGCGCTGGTCGCCGCCCAGCGCACCGTCGAGCCAGAGCGCCACGTGCATTCGCTGC
Organism: Mesorhizobium sp. M4B.F.Ca.ET.058.02.1.1; assembly: GCF_003952505.1. Classification (NCBI taxonomy): domain Bacteria; kingdom Pseudomonadati; phylum Pseudomonadota; class Alphaproteobacteria; order Hyphomicrobiales; family Phyllobacteriaceae; genus Mesorhizobium; species Mesorhizobium sp. M4B.F.Ca.ET.058.02.1.1. Next base: position 4,323,264 of record NZ_CP034450.1, read on the forward strand.
ACGGCTATTTCATGCGGCCCGGCGACACCAAGGTGCCGATCATCTACGAGGTCGACCGCATCCGCGACGGCGGCTCCTTCACCACGCGGCGCGTGGTGGCGATCCAGCACGGCCAGGCGATCTTCTCGCTGGAGGCCTCATTCCAGCAGGACGAGGTCGGCCTCGAGCACCAGGTGCCGATGCCGCAGGATGTGCCGGCGCCCGACAATCTGCTCAGCCAGCGCGAACTGCTCGGCAAGTTCGGCGAAGCGGTCCCCGAAGGCATCAAGCGCTACTGGGACCGCGACCGGCCGATCGAGATGAAGCCGGTGATGCTGAAGCACTACACCAGCCGCGAAAAGCTGGAGCCGAAGCAGAACATCTGGATCCGCACCACCGGCCCGGTGCCGGCCGACCGCGCCACCCGGGCGGCAGTGCTCGCCTATCTCTCCGACATGACGCTGCTCGACACCTCGACCTTCGCGCATGGCCGCGCCATCTTCGACCGCGACATCCAGGCCGCGAGCCTCGACCACGCCATGTGGTTCCATCGCAGCCACCCGCTCGACGACTGGATCCTCTACACGCAGGACAGCCCCTCCACGCAGGGCTCGCGCGGCTTCACGCGCGGCTCGCTGTTTGCCCGTGACGGCACGCTGATCGCCTCGGTTGCCCAGGAAGGCCTGATCCGGCTGAAGCGCTGAGCAGATAGCCGACTTTCGGTTCAAGCCCACTGAACAGGCATTTTTGAAAATTTGCCTATTTTTTAATCATTTGTCCTGCCGCGACTCTGAACAGTCGGCATGGAAATGCCCCTCAATTCCTTTGTTTACAACAGGTTAACGGGCTGCTTCGGCAATTGGCACGGAGCTTGAATCCTGTTGCGCACTTTCCGGCTCTCATGAGGATCGGTGAAGGTGTGCAAACGCGGGGGACCCGCAACAGCAAAGGGTGAAACCTTATGAAAATCGTGATGGCAATCATCAAGCCGTTCAAGCTCGATGAGGTGCGCGAAGCGCTCACCGCAGTCGGCATCCAGGGCCTGACCGTCACCGAAGTCAAAGGCTACGGGCGTCAGAAGGGACATACGGAAATCTATCGCGGTGCGGAATACGCGGTCAGCTTCCTGCCCAAAATCAAGATCGAGGTCGCGGTTGGTGCCGACATGGTCGACAAGGCCGTCGAAGCCATTACGTCGGCGGCCAAGACCGGCCAGATCGGCGACGGCAAGATCTTCGTCTTCGGCATCGACCAGGCGGTGCGCATCCGCACCGGCGAAACAGACACCGACGCGCTCTGAGCGGCGATCCCCCATTCCAACGGAGAGTTCAATGAATATTCCTTCCACCTTTAAGACGACGGGGCGCGCGACTGCTCTCGGCGCGCTCGCCCTGACGGCCCTGGGCACGGTCGCCGCCTTCGCGCAGGAAGCCGCGGCTCCGGCAGCGGCGCCCGCCACGCCGGCGCCAACGCTCGACACCGGCAACACCGCCTGGATGCTGACCTCGACGGCGCTGGTGCTGATGATGACCATCCCGGGCCTGGCGCTGTTCTACGGCGGCATGGTGCGCAAGAAGAACGTGCTCGCCACCATCATGCAGAGCTTCGCCATCACCTGCCTGGTGACGGTGCTGTGGTTCATGTTCGGCTATTCGCTGGCCTTTTCCGACGGCGGCAGCACCAATGCCTATGTCGGCGGCTTCTCCAAGTTCTTCCACCACGGCATCACCACCGCGACGCTGTGGCTGCCGGGCGTGGCGAACATTCCTGAATTCGTCTTCTCGATGTTCCAGCTGACCTTCGCCATCATCACGCCTGCGCTGATCGCCGGCGCCTTCGCCGAGCGCATGAAATTCTCGGCCCTGCTCATCTTCATGGGCCTGTGGCTGGTGTTCGTCTATGCGCCGATCGCCCACTGGGTGTGGGGCGGCGGCTTCCTCGGTTCGGCCGGCGTTCTCGACTTTGCCGGCGGCACGGTCGTCCACATCAACGCCGGTGTCGCGGGTCTGGTCTGCGCCCTCGTCCTCGGTAAGCGCGAGGGCTACGGCACCGCCAACATGGCGCCGCACAACCTCGTCTATTCGGTCATCGGCGCTTCGCTGCTGTGGGTTGGCTGGTTCGGCTTCAACGCCGGTTCGGAACTGGCCGCCGACGGCCTCGCCGGCGCCGCGATGCTGAACACCCAGGTCGCCACCGCCGCAGCGGCGCTCGCCTGGATGTTCGCCGAATGGATCATCGCCAAGAAGCCGAGCGTGCTCGGCATCATCTCGGGCGCCGTCGCCGGCCTGGTCGCCGTGACGCCCGCCTCCGGCTTCGTCAATCCGACCGGCGCCTTCATCATCGGCATCGTCGCCGGCGTCGTCTGCTATATCTCGGCCGTCAAGGTGAAGCACATGCTCGGCTATGACGACTCGCTCGATGCCTTCGGCGTGCACGGCGTCGGCGGCATCATCGGCGCGCTGCTCACCGGCGCGCTGGCCGATCCCGAGATCAACGCGCTCGGCAAGGGCGCCTCGGTCGGCACCCAGATCTACGGCATCGTCTTCACTATCCTGTGGACGGCGATCGCGACCTTCGTGATCCTCTACATCGTCAAGGCCCTGGTCGGCCTGCGTCCGAGCAGCCAGGAAGAAATCGAAGGCCTCGACATCAGCCAGCACGGCGAAGTGGTGCCGTGAGCCTATCGACCATCCGGCGCCGGCATCCTCCCGCCGGCGGCGGATCCGTTTCACGCAATTCCGACCGAAGCCGCTACGCATTTTTCCGGAATTGCTCAACAATCCCGTCGTGACGCTCCGAAAGGTGCTCACGCATTGAGGCCCGGAAACATCTTCCGGGCCTCCTTTTTTGGAAAATCGTGCGCCTCAATTGGGCGAACGAGGAATCGTTTCACGCGATCACGGTCGCGTGATGTGCCAGCGGAAAGAAACATTGGGCCTTCCGGCTCCGTACTGGGGTAGCGACCGCCGTTCTGGCGCTCGCTAACAACAGGGAAGGAACCAACCGATGAACATCAAGAGCATCTTCCTCGGAGCACTCGCTCTCTCCATGGTCAGCGGCGCCGCATTGGCCGGTGCTCTCGACGAACCGGACAACATGGCGCCATTCTTCACCGATACCGGCATGAAAACCATGAAGCCGGAAGCCGATTTCAAGGCGGCCTGGGCTGCGACGGCCAAAGACAAGCAAGACATGATGATGAAGGAGTGCCAGGACGCGGCGATGAGCAAGCCTCATGCCGAATTCTGCGCCAACTTGATGATGTACGCCGGTCACAAGTGATTGCTACAGATCGGTTCCAGACGGGCCCGATCGCATCCTTGTTCCAATGAGAGATGGCGGGCCGCGCGGCCCGCCTTCGTCGCCCGAACCGATAAAGCCGGCGTCAAGCTTTATCCATTGCGACAACCGACGATCCTCACGTGAGCATCAAGCGAATGTGATTCAGAGTGATTCAGTTCGGCACCTTTCATCGGCTAGCCTTTGCCTCGATCCAAACCCCCGGGATCATGGAAGGTGAAATCCCACTTTCGCTCTCCACAACGAAAGCCTCGCTGGCTCCGGCTCGCGAGGCTTTTTTGCATGCGCGGCCAGGCTGCGGAAAGCCGCGTGTCCGGCAACAACAATTCAACCGCCGGTGATGCGCGCCCAGGCCGCTTCAACCTCTTATAGTTAATGCGCCCTTAACCTTCCCGCCGATAGTCTGTCATCCGAATCTGCCGGCGTGCGTCATGCGTCCGGCGAGGCACTCACAGACGGGGAAGAGGCATGCGTTCAGGCGCTTCAGCACCGCTCGCGCTAACTGATACGGGGCACGGCATCCAGGCATTCGCGCGGCGTCAGCTTGGGCGGCTGGTCGGCGCCGGTCTGTTCACGCTCGTCGCCTTCGGCGTCGCCGGCCTTGCCACCTGGAACGTCGCCGATCCGAGCTTCTCGCACGCCACCGACAACATCGTCACCAACGCGATGGGTTATGCGGGGGCGGTGTTCGCCGATCTTGCCATGCAGTTCTTCGGCCTTGCCGCGGTCGCGGCCCTGGTGCCGGCGGTGATTTGGGGCTTCCTGCTCTTTTCCGCGCGCGGCGTCGACCGGCTGCCCAAGCGCGGCCTCGCCTGGTTCGGCTTCGCGCTACTTGCGGCGGCGATCGCCGGCTGTGTCACGCCACCCAAAACCTGGCCGTTGCCGACGGGCCTTGGCGGTGTTTTCGGCGACATGGTGCTGAAGATCCCCGGCATCGCCGTTGGCGGCTATCCCAAGGGCCTTTTCGCCAGCATCGTCGCCGTGGTCCTTGCCGCGCCGGCATTGTGGCTGTTTGCCTACGGCTCGGCGCTGATTTCCCGCAAGAACGGCTTTGCCGTCATGGAGCGCGCCGCCGAGCCCGAGCCGCGCGAGCAGGACGACCTGCTCTTCGACGAGGATGAGGACGAGGGCGATGAAGGCATCCTGGCACTCGGCGCCATCACCCACTGGTGGCTGTCGTTCAGGGCCTGGATGCACCGCCGCGCCGCGCGCCGCCAGCACGAGCGCGAGTACGAGCCGGAGATGGAGCCGCGCGCCAGCGCCTGGCGGCGCGCAGCCGAGCGCGTCGAATCAGCCGAGTTCGCCGAATCGCGGATGAGCCCGGGCGGCCGCGCCCGCGTCGAGCCTGAATTCTTCGCCGCCATGGTCAACGACCGCAGTATCTCGGTCGATCCTGACGACGACATCTTCGACAGTGACGAGGACGACGACTTGGATTTCGCCGACGAGCCTCCTGTCCAGCGCCGCGCCACGCCGACGGCGAAGGTGCAGAATTTCCGTTCCGATGCCGCAACCCGCGTCGAGGCGCCGGCGCCGCGTCCGGCGCCGGGCGCGCGCGTCCAGCGCGAGGCGCAGACCTCGCTGATCGGCTCGGACAAATTCGAGATGCCGTCGCTGCATTTCCTGTCGGAGCCGAAGAATGTGGTGCGCGACGCCAGCCTGTCCAAGGACGCGCTGGAGCAGAATGCGCGGCTCCTGGAAGGCGTGCTCGAGGATTTCGGCGTCAAGGGCGAGATCATCCATGTACGGCCCGGCCCGGTCGTCACACTCTACGAGCTCGAGCCGGCGCCCGGCATCAAGTCGTCTCGCGTCATCGGCCTGTCCGACGACATCGCCCGCTCGATGAGCGCGATCGCCTGCCGCGTCGCCGTCGTGCCCGGCCGCAACGCCATCGGCATTGAGCTGCCCAACGCCAAGCGCGAGACGGTGTATCTGCGGGAAATCATGGCCAGCCGCGACTTCGAGACCACCAAGGCGAAGCTGGCGCTGGCGCTCGGCAAGACCATCAATGGCGAGGCCGTCATCGTCGACATCGCCAAGATGCCGCACGTTCTGGTCGCCGGCACCACCGGCTCGGGCAAGTCGGTCGCCATCAACACCATGATCCTGTCGCTGCTCTACCGGCTGACGCCGCAGGAATGCCGGCTGATCATGATCGATCCGAAGATGCTCGAACTCTCCGTCTATGACGGCATTCCGCATCTTTTGACGCCGGTCGTCACCGATCCGAAGAAGGCGGTGGTGGCGCTGAAGTGGACCGTGCGCGAGATGGAGGACCGCTACCGCAAGATGTCCAAGGTCGGTGTGCGCAACATCGACGGGTTCAACGCGCGCGTCCAGCTGGCGGAGAAGAAGGGCGAGAAGATCTCGCGCACCGTGCAGACCGGCTTCGATCGCCAGACCGGCGAGGCGATCTACGAGACGGAGGATCTCGACCTCGAGCCGATGCCCTATATCGTCGTCATCATCGACGAAATGGCCGACCTGATGATGGTCGCCGGCAAGGACATTGAGGGTGCGGTTCAGCGCCTGGCGCAGATGGCGCGCGCCGCCGGCATCCATGTCATCATGGCGACCCAGCGCCCTTCGGTCGACGTCATCACCGGCACGATCAAGGCCAACTTCCCGACCCGCATCTCCTTCCAGGTGACGTCGAAGATCGACAGCCGCACCATCCTTGGCGAGCAGGGCGCGGAGCAATTGCTCGGCATGGGCGACATGCTCTACATGGCCGGCGGCGGCCGCATCCAGCGCGTGCACGGCCCGTTCGTGTCCGACGACGAGGTCGAGAGGATCGTCGCGCACCTGAAGCTGCAGGGCGTTCCCGAATATCTCGACGCCATCACCGAGGATGATGACGAGGACGACGAGGACGAAGGTTCCGGCAAGGGCGGTTCCGGCGGCGGTGGCGGCGGCAATTTCGAGGATTCCGACGACCCCTACGACCAGGCGGTGGCGGTGGTGCTGCGCGACGGCAAGGCCTCGACCAGCTACATCCAGCGCCGACTCGGCATCGGCTACAACCGCGCCGCCTCGATCATCGAGAAGATGGAGAAGGAAGGCATTGTCGGTCCGGCCAACCATGCCGGAAAACGCGAGATCCTGGTGCCGACGGAGGAGGACAAGTTCTAGGGTCTATCGATATCCAGGTGATGCCGGCTGGCAACCTTGAACCTTTCGGCGCGTTGAGGCGACGGAGCGTCGCTGGAGCCGCCAAACTTAAGCCCAACTGGGGGTCCAGAGACTGCGACACCATTCGAATCAGAAAGTGACCGGCATGAAAAACGAACCTTTCGCCCCGAACCGCCGCCAGGCGCTTGGCCTCGGCCTCGTGCTTGCCGGCGCGGCAAGCGTCAATGTCGTCCCCGGATTCCAGCTCCTGGCGTCGGCGCAGGCGGCGATTCCGCCGGCGGCGCAGAAGATCGCCGACCACTTCTCCTCGGTCAAATCGATGAGCGGCGAGTTCGTTCAGTTCGGACCGAAGGGCGAGCAGACCGGCGGCAAGTTCTTCCTGGAACGGCCGGGCAAGATCCGCTTCAACTATGATGGATCGTCGAATTTCCGGGTGATCTCCGACGGCAAGTCGGTGGTCATCCTCAACAAGAAGCTCAACACCTCCGATCTCTATCCGCTGTCGAAGACGCCGCTGAAGCTTTTGCTCGACAATCGCATCGATCTCTCCGGCGGACGAGTAAAGAGCGTCAAGGAAGAGGACGATCTCACCACCATCCAGCTCTCCGACAAATCGGTGTTCGGCAATGCCAGGATCACCATGATGTTCGATCCGAAGTCCTATGAACTGCGGCAATGGACCATCACCGACGCCCAGGGCAAGGACACGACGGTGATGATCTTCAACGTCAAGGAAGGCGTCAGCTTCGCTCCCGACACCTTCGCCATAGATTACACGGCGAACCGTGAGGTGAATACGAAGACAAGATAACTTCCTTCGTCTTAGTGCTCTTGCGAGCGTCGGCGCCGCCCCTCATCCGGCTGCCGCCATCTTCTCCCCGTAAACGGGGAGAAGGGACGCCGTCATCGACGGTTTCGCCAATCTCCAGCGTTGCAGAATGAGTGCCAAGGCTGCGGCCGGCTTCTTTCTCCCCGTTTACGGGCAGAAATGCCCGGCCGGGCAATGAGGGCGGCGAGCGCCTCGGCGATTGTCGCCGGCTTGTTTTTATGGCTGGCGGCTGGCAGTAGTTCGGCGACCTCTTGCCGGACCCCGCCGCATGCCCTTTTCCATCGCCACCTGGAACATCAACTCGGTGCGGCTGCGCATGCCGATCGTCGAGCGCCTGCTTCTGGAATACGCGCCCGATGTGCTCTGTCTGCAGGAGACGAAGGTTCCGGACGAGCTTTTTCCCGAAAAGGCCTTCCGCAAGCTCGGCTACGAGCACATCGCCTTCCACGGCCAGAAAGGCTATCACGGCGTCGCCACGGTGGCGCGGCGGCCGATCGAGCTGGTTGAAAAGCGCCGCTTCTGCGAGATCGACGACAGCCGACACCTCTCGGTCAGGGTAAGCGCCAGCGGCAAGTCGATCCTGCTGCATAATTTCTATGTGCCGGCGGGCGGCGACGAGCCCGACCCGGAGATCAACCGCAAGTTCAGGCACAAGCTGGATTTCGTCGCCGAGATGAATGGTGTACGGGCCGAGCACGACGCCGGGTCCGGCTCGATCCTGGTCGGCGACCTCAACATCGCGCCGCTGGAGCATGACGTCTGGTCGCACAAGCAGCTGCTCAACGTCGTCAGCCACACGCCGGTGGAGACCGAAAGCTTCGAGGCGATGCGGCGCGCCGGCGACTGGGTCGACCTGATGCGGCTCAACGTGCCTGCCGAGCAAAAACTCTACACCTGGTGGAGCTACCGCGCGCAGGACTGGCAAGCGTCGGACCGCGGCCGGCGGCTTGACCATGTCTGGTCTTCGCCGAACCTGGTGGAGCGCTTCACCGGCTACGAGATCCTGCGCCCGGCGCGCGGCTGGGAGCGGCCGTCGGACCACGTGCCGGTGATTGCGCGGTTCGATCTGGATTGAAGTCCGCCGCAGCCGGACGGATTCAAACACGGGGCCTGACGTTCTTGGGCGCGCCGTTCCGGAACCTACGCGGGCAGAGCCTCCTGTTCGTCCGCATGCCCCATCAGACAGGGGTGATCCCGGCGGCGCGTCGCCAGCATCCGCCGGGCGGCTTCTATGATTTTCGGCGCCGGGACATCGGCGACCAGGCCGGTCGGGCTTTCATGGCGCGCTTCTACCGCGTCCACGCTGTTCGAAAGCGGTCGCCAGCGAGCCATGTTGGCACCGCTATTGACGATGACCATCGGCGTCATCACCGTGGCCATGAGATGCGCCGTGCCGCCTTCGGCGCCAATGTAAAGATCGGCGAGTTCCCCGAGCGCCAGCAGGATGTCGCTGACAGGAATATCTTGCGCCGCGCCAGAATCGACGAGCCGCAATTTCGGCACGCGTTGCGCCAACTCGGCCATGTCTGGGCCGACGCCCGGTGTTTTCACATAGATGAGGTTGGCGCCATCGCCGATCATACTGTCGGATATCGCGACAACCTGATCCGCTGTCATCCGTTTGTTGCCATCGCCATGGGCCGCGATGACGACCAATGGAGCATGCTTGCCGGCCAGGCGCCTGGCCGCCGCACGCGCGGCCGCAGTCGGCTCCAGCCGATGGTCAAAAGGCAACCGCTTTCCCGCCAGGCGTTCGACAAGGCGGTGGTAGCGCCATGCATTGTGCTCTGGTCGTGTTTCGGGTCCATGGCCGGGGGCCAGGAAAGAGCGAACGCCGGAAAATTTGCTTCGTAGACGATGCCGCGGCCGAGCAGCGATACCCAGGTTTGAACCAGCCAGGGCGCGACAATGCGGAAATCGACAATGGCCAGCTGCCCTTTGCCCTTGCGATGACTGGCGACCAGATGCGCCAAGGGCGTCTGCGCCCTTATCGTATCGACCAGGTGGCGGACATGGTCATTGACGGCGGTTTCGAGCGTGCATGTCTGGGTGGTTCCGTACACGATCAAACTGTCGGGAAATGCCGTTCTCGCCGCTCGCAAGGCCGGAATCCGCAGCAAGCCGTCGCCGAACGCGTCCTTGCGTGAATACAAGATAATCGTCTCGTAACGCGCTGGCGGCATTCCCGCTCCCCCAGGAGCTCGGTGGTGTCGGTTCCTGCTACGCGGCCCATCCTCGAGTCCTGTAGGATCTCACCTTTTGCCTGTCAACGGAACCTCGCCCTCGGGGCCGGATGATCAACGCCAGGTGCGATTCGTCTACCCCGTGAAACGCGGCCCCAGTTTTTCGATGCGCCTGATCATCTGCTGGAATTCCTCCAGGATGCGCTCGTGCAACAGCACCGCAATCTCCGGATATTCCTCCAGGATGCGGCGGAACATCTTGCGGCTGAGCCGGATCACTTCAGAGTCGACCGCGGCCGATGCGCTGGTCAGCCGGTTGGTGTCGGCAATCAGCGCCAGTTCGCTCAGCATGGTGCCGGGTCCGGCGGTGCCGATCGGGACGCGCTCGCCATTCTGCTCGCGATAGAGCGCGATGCGGCCGCTGACCACGATATAGGCCGAGTCAGCCGCGTCATCCTCGCGGTAGAGCTTGTGGTCCGCCTGCAACAGCGTGGTTTCGGCGCCGAAGGCGAGCAGGCGCAACTGCTCCTGCGTGAAGCCCTCGAAGAGCTTCACGGCGGACAGGATGCGGATGTCGTCATCCAGCGCCATCTAGCTATGTCCCCGAGCGGTCAGTCCAGTCCCTCCCTTGGAGCGCGGCGTCCTCCTGGACGCGCAAAGGACGCTCCAACATCCTTTGAGTCTACGCATCGTGCCCGCCAAAAATCGATTCCGATTTTTGGCCGATGCGCATCGGAGCCGATCCAACCACCCTCCAGCACCAGGATCGCTTCCGAAGCGGCCCCGCCCTGACCGCTCATTGGATCATGAAAAGTTTAAGGAACCAGCTTGTAGCCGCCGCTTTCTGTCACAAGAATTTCGGCATTGGAAGGATCGCGCTCGATCTTCTGGCGCAGCCGGTAGACGTGGGTTTCCAGCGTGTGCGTGGTGACTCCTGAATTGTAGCCCCAGACTTCTTCCAGAAGCACGTCGCGCGTCACCACCTTCTGTTCGGCGCGATAGAGGTATTTGATGATCGACGCCTCTTTCTCGGTCAGTCGCACCTTGGCGCCGCGCTGGTCGATCAAGAGCTTCTGGCTGGGCTTGAAGGTGTAGGGGCCAACCGAGAAGGTGGCGTCCTCGCTCTGTTCGTGCTGGCGCAATTGCGCGCGGATGCGGGCAAGCAGCACGGCGAAGCGGAACGGCTTGGTCACATAGTCGTTGGCGCCGGCCTCGAGGCCGAGGATCGTGTCGGAATCGGTGTCGTGGCCGGTCAGCATGATGATCGGCGCCTTGTAGCCGCCCTTGCGCAGGATCTTCACCGCCTCGCGGCCGTCCATGTCGGGCAGGCCAACATCCATGATCAGGAGGTCGACAAGGCCGCCGCGCGCCGCGGCGACGCCTTTCGCGGCCGTCGCTTCCTGCTGGACGTCGAACTCTTCGTAGAGGGCCAGTTGCTCGACGAGCGTGCCGCGCAGGTCGTCATCGTCGTCAACGATCAGTATGGTGCGTGAGGTCATGGATCAATCCGTTGTTTTAAAAAGTATATTCAGTTGACCGTCCCCCATTTATGCGGAAGCTGACCGGCACAACAGCCGATCACAGTGATTTGTTCCGTGACACGATCATACAAGAAAAAACGTCCATGCAATGCAGCCGGCGCAATTTTGCCAAAAGGCCTCGCCGTGCTCAGCGTGCGCGCCAGGCCCGGCCATCCCAGCCAGGGGCTGCTGCAGGCGGGCAGCCTGGTGTTCGCCTGCGCGCTGGGACGCGGGGGCATTTCGGCGAACAAGCGCGAAGGTGACGGCGCGACGCCGCTTGGCGCCATGCGCATATTGTCGGGCTATTTTCGCGACGATCATTTTTCCGGCGGCCGCAGGACGCGGCTTGCGATGGCGCCGATCGGGCCGGATCTCGGCTGGTGCGAGGTGCCCGACGACCGCAACTACAATCGCCCGGTGAAGATTCCCTATGGCGCCAGCCACGAGCGGATGCGCCGTGATGACCGGCTCTATGATGCCTGCCTGGTGCTCGACTGGAACATCGCGCCGCGGCGGCGCGGCCGCGGCAGCGCCATCTTCTTCCATCTGGCGCGGCCCGGCTTCACACCGACACAAGGCTGCGTGGCGGTGACGGCGCGCACCATGGCGCGGCTGTTGCCGCTGCTTTCGGATCGGACGGTGGTGAGGGTGGTGAGGTAGGGATGACTAGGCAGTAGGGCGCTATGCCCTCTTTCCCCTACTGCCTAATCCCTACTGCCTTACCTTCTCGGCTGCTGCCAGCCAGTGCCGAGCAGCCCGATTTCGCGGAGCTGCCGGTCCACAGCCTTTGCGACGTCCCGGCGCTCGGCGCCGATGTCACGCAGCAGGTCGTCGGAGAGATCCTCGATGGATTCGAGGGGAAGCTGGGCAGCGACACGCGCCTGACGCAGCCAATCGAGGGTGGCGCGCAGCCAGACTGCGATACCGGAGCGGGAATTTAGGGCGGCGTGGGACTTCAGAACGATCTCGGTCATGGCTCTATCCGGTTTCTCCGGATGTCAAATCCGGTTTGATAGTGCTTCGATGCTGCAATCATGCCGGATTGAAAAATAAACAGGAAACGAGTAGTTCTTGCTTGATCATCAAGTTTTATTTGGAGATCGAATGGCCCGCCTGCTGCCCGGAACGCGTGCCCTGAGGACGTTCGAAGCGGCGGCCAGGCACCTCAATTTCACCCGCGCGGCCGACGAGCTCGGCCTGACGCCGGCGGCGGTCAGCCACCAGATCAAGGAAATCGAGGACCAGCTCGACCTTGCGCTGTTCATCCGCACCAGCCGCACCATCCGGCTGACGGAGGCCGGAAACGTCCTATTCGAGGCGTCGATCGACGCGCTCGACCTGCTCAACCGGGCGGTGTCGCGGGCCCGCAAGATGACGCGCGGCACGGCGCTGCTGAAGGTGACGCTCGACGCCCAGTTCGCGACGAAGTGGCTGATGCGCCGCGTGGACGATTTCCGTCAGCGGAAGCCGGGCATCGAGCTGCGTTTCGACATCACCTATGATGTCAGGGACTTCGAGCGCGACGATGTCGATATCGGCATTCGCTTCGGCGCCGGCAAATATCCCGGTCTTGCCGCGCATCGCCTGTTCGACAACATCATCATCCCGGTGTGCAGCCCGGCACTGCTGGCGTCCGGCCCACCGCTCAACGAGCCGCGCGACCTCTTTCGCCACACGCTCGCGCATATCGACTGGTCGCGCCAGGGCGTGACGTGGCCGAACTGGAGCATGTGGATGCATGCGGCCGGCGTCGACGATTTCGACGACAGCCGCACGCTTGTATTCGGGTCCTCGACCGATGCCACGCAGGCGGCGCTCGACGGCAACGCGGTGGCGCTGGCCGACTTCGCCATGGTTGCCAATGACCTTTCGCAAGGGCGTCTGGTGCGACCCTTCGAGCTCGGCATCAAGGTGGCGCCGGAGTTCGCCTATTTCCTGGTTTATCCGGAGGCCGTGAAGGACGACGCGCGCGTCGCCGCCTTTCGCGAATGGCTTATCGAGGAAGCGGCGAAGACGCCGACCTGAGAAAGCGAGTTGATATTCAGGTGATGCCGGCCTGCAAATGGCGGGTTCCTGCGCTTCCGGTGCTCACGTACTTCAAATTCGCTCCGGTTCTCTGAACCCGCCACTTTTGGCTCGTCCTGACCTGAATCTCAACTCGCCCTAGCCGGCCGGCGCGCCGAACCAGCCAATCACTGCGCCGATGAGGAGCAGCACGCCCAGCCAATGGCCGGCATCGATCAGCGTCAGGTCCCAGCCAAAGCCTTCATAGCGGTGGTTGACGGACAGCGTGGTGGCGACGAAGCCTAGCCAGAGCACGAAGCCGAAGATCAGCCCGGCGACAAGGCTGGGCTCGCCGCCGGTCATCGCGCCGACGACCAGGCTCAGCACGATTGCCATGACCAGCTCGGCGACGAAGGAGATGATGAACGACAGCGGCGACCGTTTCATCGTCGCCGGATCGAGCTTAGCCGCCTTGAGCCACGGCTTGCTGAGCGTCGTGTACCAGGCGGCGCCGAACAGCCACGCCACCACGGCGGCAACGACCACCGCCAGCCAGTTCACCGCAGAGAAATCCATTCGACCCCCTCCCGATGCATGTCGTTCTAACATGCACCCTCTTTGAAATCGCGGCGATGGAACGCCTGTTCGGCGCTGCCGTCAAGCAAGGCGCCAGACGGTGGTGCGCTTGACCTCGGCATCCTCCAGCACGCGCGTCACGGGCACCTGGTAGACGGCGAGCGATTGCAGCCCCTTCTTCGGCATGTAGGCGCGGCCGGGATCGCCGACGAGGATGTCGGCGCCGCGCGCCGTCAGCGCCTGGAACCAGGGCAGCAGCCTGTCGGCGAAGGCCTTGTCGTAGAAGACGTCGCCGGCCAGCACGACATCCCAGCCCATGTCGGCGCCGACGCAGTCCTGGCCGAGGAATTCCGCCTCGGCCCGGTTGGCCTCGAGGTTGAGGGCGATCGCCGTCTCGCAGAACGGATCGATGTCGGCGGCGGTCACTGCTGCGGCGCCGGCCTTCGCGGCGGCGATGGCGACCAGGCCGGAGCCGGAGGCGAAGTCGAGCACCCGCTTGCCGCGAACGGTTTCGGGATGGTCGAGCACGTAGCGGGCAAGGCCCTGGCCGCCGGCCCAGGCGAACGCCCAGAACGGCGGCGGCAGGCCGATCGCAGCCAGTTCCTCTTCCGTGCGCAGCCAAAGGTCATGCGCCTCGTCGGCGAGATGCAGGAACACCTCCGGCACATGCGGCGGCGCCATCAGCGCCGTGTTGTCGAGAATGAACTTTTTCGCGCTTTTCGGCGTCAGCCTGGTCACGGCGCTGGCGAGAGATCGGCCATGCGGCAGACCTCTTTCCATTCGGCCGGCGTCACCGGCTGCACGGAAAGCCGCCCGAGCCGCACGAGCGCCATGTCGGCGAGCTTGGGGTTGGCCTTGACCTGCTCAAGCGTCACCGGGGTCGGCACATCCTTGAAGGCGCGGATGTCGACGCATTCCCAGCGCGGGTCGTCGCTGGTGGTGTCGGGATGGGCGAGCGCGCAGACCTCGGCGATGCCGACGATGTTGAGCCCTTCATTGGAGTGGTAGAAGAAGCCGAGATCGCCGATCTTCATCGCCTTCATGTTGTTGCGCGCCGCATAGTTGCGCACGCCATCCCATTGCGTGCCGGCCTTGCCCTTGGCCTTCAGCGCCTCGAAGGAGAAGACCGAGGGTTCGGATTTGAACAGCCAGTAGTTCATCTCAGTTGTCCCCTTGCCATTGTCGGTTGGCTACAATGAAGCGTTCGCGCTCCCACTACCCTTACCCTTTCCCCGTTCTCGCGGGGAGAGGGGCGCGCCAAGCGAACGATCAAGCACCGGCGGGCTTCTGGAAGACCCAGTTCCACGGGCGGATTTCGACGCTTTCGAACAGGCCGACCTTGGCATAGGGATCGCTGGCCGCCAGGGCTTGCGCCGCCGTCATATCCGCTGCCTCGATCATGACCAGACTGCCGTCGGGCTTGCCGTCAGCGTCGAGGAAGGGCCCGGCAAAGGCAAGTTTTCCTTCGCTGATCAGGCCTTCCAGGAACGCCGCATGCGCCGGCCGCGTGTCGACCCGCAACTGCAGGCTGCCAGGCTTGTCCTTGCAAATCAACGCAAACAGCATGGTCTAAAACTCCGATGGTTCAGATGTCGGTTTCGGTCTTGAGCGGCCGCGTCATCAGCGCCGTCACGGCCTGGCCGATGGTCACGGTGCCGTCGAGAATCGCGGCGACGGCGGTGATGATCGGCGCGTCGATGCCGCGCTCTGCGGCGAGGCGGGCGGCGATCGCCGCCGTCGGCACGCCTTCGGCGAGCGGCAGGCCGGCAAGCGGCTTGCCCTGCCCGAGCGCCAGCCCATAGGCGAAATTGCGCGACTGCGCCGACGAGCAGGTGAGCAGGAGGTCGCCGAGACCGGAAAGCCCCATCAGCGTCTCTGGCCGGGCGCCGAAGGCGGCGCCGATGCGGCGCAATTCGACGAAGCCGCGCGTCACCATGGCGGCTTGCGCGCTGGCGCCGAGCCTCGCGCCGGTGACGGCGCCGGCGGCAATGGCGAAGACGTTCTTCAGCGCGCCGCCGATCTCGACGCCGACAAGGTCGTCACTTGAATAGCAGCGCAGGTTCTCGGCCGAGAAGCGGGCGGCAAGGTCGGCGGCAAGGTCGGCGTCGCGGGCGGCGACCACCACGGCCGTCGGCAGGCCGCGGGCGACATCGGTGGCGAAGCTCGGGCCGGACAGGGCGGCAACCGGATTGTTCGGCAAGGCCTGCTCGACGATCGCCGACAGCAGCGCGCCGGTGTCGCGCTCGATGCCCTTGGCGCAAAGAACCAGCGGGATGCCCGACGGCACATGCTCCCTGGCGCCAGCCAGCATAGCGCGCAGCGCCTGCGCCGGCGCCACCGCCAGCACGCAGTCGGCGCCGTCGAGCGCAGCCTCGATATCGGTTGTCGCCACGATGCCGGGCTGCAGAGCGATGCCCGGCAGATAGCGCGGGTTCTCGCCGCGATCGATCGCGGCGACGGTTTCCGGGTCGCGCGCATAGAGGCGGACGAAATGACCGGCGCGCAGCATGGCCAACGCCAGAGCCGTGCCCCAGGCACCGCCGCCTAGCACGGCGACGCGCCAGCCGCTCGGTGCCTCGTGGCCGCTGGTGACCACCTCGGTCATGCCTTGGCTCCGCGTCGGCCGGAGCCGACCATCGGGGCGGAGACGCTGTCCAGCGGCCAGCGCGAGCGCGGCACGAAATCGGCGGCATTCTCCAGCGCCATCCCGGCGCGCAGGCGCTCGATACCGGCCCAGGCGATCATCGCCGCATTGTCGGTGCAGAGTTTTTGCGGCGGCGCTATGAAGTCGAAGCCGGCTTCGGCGCAGAGCGTTTCCAGCGTCGCCTTGATGGTGCGGTTGGCGGCGACCCCGCCGGCGACGACCAGCGCCGGCTTCGCCTTATCAGGGAATTCCTGGCGGAAGCGGGAGAGCGCGCGCGAAACGCGGTCGCTCAGCGCATCCGCCACCGCCGCCTGGAACGAGGCGCAGATGTCGGCGACATCCCGGTCACTCAAGGGGGCAATGGCGGTCGCGGCCTGGCGCACGGCAGTCTTCAGGCCGGAGAAGGAGAAATCAGGCTGTGCCGCGCCCTTCATCGGGCGAGGAAAGGCAAAACGGCTCGCATCGCCCGACGCCGCCGCCTTCTCGACGTTGGGACCGCCGGGATAGGGCAGGCCGAGCATCTTGGCCGTCTTGTCGAAGGCTTCGCCGAGCGCGTCGTCGATGGTCGTCGCCCAGCGCTGGTAGTCGCCGACGCCGCGCACGGCGACGATCTGGGTGTGGCCGCCGGACACCAGGAGCAGCAGGTAGGGAAAGTCAAGCCCGTCGGTCAGCCGCGCCGTCAGCGCATGGCCTTCGAGATGGTTGATGGCGAGCAACGGCTTGTCGGCGGCGGCGGCAATCGCCTTCGCCGTCATCAGCCCGACGATCAGCCCGCCGACAAGGCCGGGACCCGCGGTCGCGGCGATCGCGTCGACCTCGCCCAGCGCCACGCCCGAATCGGCAAGGGCCGCCTCGACGATGCCGTCGAGCGCCTCGACATGGGCGCGCGCAGCGATTTCCGGCACGACGCCGCCGAACACGGAATGCTCCTCGATCTGGCTGAGCACGATGTTGGACAGGATTTCGGGCGCGGCGCGGCCATCCAGCGCCACCACGCTGGCAGCGGTCTCGTCGCAACTCGTCTCAATGCCCAGAACGCGGATCAATTGGTCGCTGTCCTCGAAGATTGTGTCGCCGGAGGTCTGTCGATATTCAGGTGATGCCGGCCTGCAAATGGCGGGTTCCTGCGCTTCCGGTGCTCACGTACTTCAAGTACGCTCCGCTCCGGTTCTCGGAACCCACCATTTTCGACCCGGCCTGACCTGAATCTCGGCAGACCTCAGCTTGCCGGGGGTTATCACGGACCGCGCGCCATGCAAACAACCTTGAAAATCGGAACACGCGGCAGCCCGCTGGCGCTTGCCCAGGCGCATGAGACGCGGACGCGGCTGATGGCGGCGCACGGCCTGCCGGAAGAGGCGTTCGAGATCGCCGTCATCTCGACCAGCGGCGACCGCATCCAAGACCGGCCGCTGTCGGAAGCCGGAGGCAAGGGCCTGTTCACCAAGGAGATCGAGGAGGCGATGCTCGCGGGCAGGATCGACATCGCCGTGCATTCCTCGAAGGACATGCCGACGGTTTTGCCGGAGGGGCTCGAACTCTGCGCCTTCCTGCCGCGCGAGGACGCGCGCGACGCCTTCATCGGCAGAGCGGCGAAAACGATCGCCGAATTGCCCCGGGGCGCCAGGGTCGGGTCGTCCTCGCTCCGGCGCCAGGCGCTGATCCGGCGCATGCGGCCGGATCTCGAGGTGGTGATGTTCCGCGGCAATGTGCAGACCAGGCTGCGCAAGCTGGACGAGGGCGTCGCCAACGGCACAATCCTCGCCTATGCCGGGTTGAAACGGCTCGGGCTGGAGCATGTCGTCACCGACCTGATGTCGCTCGAAAAATTTCCGCCGGCGCCAGGGCAAGGCGCGATCTGCATAGAAAGCCGCATCGGCGATGCCGAGGTCGAGAGGATGCTGGCGGCGATCCATGACGCGCCGACGGGCCAGGCGCTGGCCTGCGAGCGCGCTTTCCTGGCGGCGCTCGACGGTTCCTGCCGCACGCCGATCGCCGGCCATGCGACGATTTCGGGCGACAAGCTCTCCTTCGCCGGATTGATCATCGCGCCCGACGGCGCGCAGTCGCATGAGGTCAGGCTGGATGGGCCGGCGCGGGATGCCGCGCGGATCGGCACGCAAGCCGCCAGGGAGGTGCGGGCCAAGGCCGGCGAATCCTTCTTCGAAGGCTGGGCCTGACATGCTCCGCGTTCTGGTGACGCGGCCGGAACCGGGCGCCTCGCGTACCGCGCAACGGCTTGAGGAGATGGGTTTTCAGCCGATCCTGCTGCCGCTGACCGAAACGGTGGCGCTGCCGGCCAAGGCAACCGAAGCGCGGAAGGATGCTATGGCGGTCGCAGCTACCAGCGCCAACGCTGTGCGCCACGCGTCGCGGGAGCTCATCGCCGCACTGGCTGCCTTGCCCTGCCATGCAGTTGGCGAAAGGACTGCGGAAGCGGCGCGCAAGGCAGGCTTCGTGTCGGTGAGCGAAGGCCCCGGCGATGCCGTGGCGCTGGCCGATGCGATCGCCGGCGGCTCTCCGGCAGGGACGATCGTCTATCTCTGCGGCCGCGTGCGCTTTCCTGCCTTCGAGCAGCGCCTCTCGGCGGCCGATATTCCGGTCCGCGCCGTCGAAACCTACGACACGATCGCGCTCAACTATTCTGACGCGGATGTGGTTGCGCGGCTGTCCGGCGGGCCGGTCGATGCGGTCCTGCTCTATTCGGCCAAAGCCGCCCTGGCGATGCAGGTCCTGATCCGGCGGCCGGCGCTCGGCGATCATTTTGAAAAGACCAGATTTTTCGCGCTGTCGGGACGTATCGCCGCAGCGCTCGACGGCGTCGCTCCCGAACGGGTTCGCGTCGCCGGGGAACCGCAGGAAGACGCGCTGATCGGGCTATTGCTGGCCGGACGCTAAGCAGATTCCGAAAAGTGTCACACGGTTTTCCGACAAGAATCTGCGACAAGACAAAATGCCTAAGCAGGCATTCGTTGGCTTGCCAAGGAATGCCTGCTTAGGGTCTGTGTCATCACGCCGCCCCTTTTCACCGCTTGGTGATGTGCTAGAGCATCCTTCAGCTCTAGACCCTTTGAACCATCCCAAGCCAATTTGCGGAGCCCAAGCAATGGTCAAGACGCCGAAGATGCGACATTCGAAGAGCCGCCGCGAGCCGGTGACGATCGAACTCGAGCCCGGCGCCGTCTCGCGCATCATCGAGGAGGATGCGGCGAAGACTGTCGAGGCCGAGGCGGAGGAAGCCGCAAGCGCTTCGCAACCCGAGGCCCCGGCGGAGCCGGTGCATGCCGACCAGGTCGATCATGAGCCCTGGGAGCACAGCGACGCCGCAACGCGGGCCGGAACGGAAGACGCCGCCGCCAAGGGCTCGGATGAGGCGGAACGCCCCTATCCGGCTGGGTCCGACCTGCCGCCGAATCAGACGCACGCTTCCGACTACAGTTTCGAGGATGCCTCGGCCAGGGCGGCCGCCGAAGACGCGCCGAAAGCAACCCGCGCGAGGGAGGACTATATGGCACCGCAGCCGAAACGCGGCGGCCTCAATGGCATTGCCGCCGGCGTGATCGGCGGCGTCATCGCGCTGGCCGCAGCCGGCGGCCTGCAGTTCGCCGGCCTCATCGGCGCGCCGGGGTCGGGCGGCGTCTCGCTCGACGGCGTCAATGGCGAGATCGCCGCGCTGAAGAGCGAGATCGCGGGCTTGAAGCAAGCGGGCGGCAATGGCGATGCCGCCAAGGTCGACGGGCTGTCGTCGGCGCTGGATCAGGTCACGAGCGATGTCGCGGCACTGAAATCGGCGGTCGAGCAAGGCGGCGCCGGTGACGGGGCCGGGGTAGCGGCACTTGGCGACAAGCTCAAGCAGGTCGAGACGGCGATCGCCGACCTGCAGAAGGCCGGCAGTGCGGCGCCGGTCGATCTCGGGCCGCTCGATGAAAAGCTCGCCGGGCTGGACGCATTGGTGAAATCCGCCGGCGAGGCGGCGAAGGCGCAGGACGGCCGGCTGGCGGCGCTGGAGCAGTCGGTGTCGCAGCTCTCCGGCAAGGTCGAGGCGCAGGCCTCGCAGCCCAAAATCGCGATGGCCATCGCGGCGTCGGCGCTGAAGTCGGCGCTCGATCGCGGGGCGCCATTCGCCGCCGAACTCGAGACTTTCGCGGCGATTGCGCCCGATGCGCCGGAGATCGCGACGCTGCGCGCCTATGCCGAGAAGGGCGTTTCGACCCGTACGGACATCGCCGCCGAGGTCGATGCCGCCGCCAATGCGATGGTCGCCGCCGCCACGCCTGTCGACCAGAATGCAGGCTTCCTGCAGAACCTGATGTCGAGCGCCGAATCGCTGGTCAAGGTCCGGCCGATCGGCGCCGTCGAAGGCAAGGGCGCGCCGGAGACCGTGGCGCGCATGGAGGTGGCGGTCAACCAGGGCGACTATGCCAAGGCGCTCAGTGAATATGACACGTTGCCGGAGGCAGTGAAGTCGGCCGGCGCCGATTTTGCCGGCAAGCTGAAGGCGCGGCTCGAGGTCGAAAAGCTGATCGATTCGCTGATTGCCGGCGCGATGAAGGCGTGAGGGAGACCAGATGATCCGCATCCTCATCTTCCTCGCCGTCGTCTTTGCGCTCGGGCTCGGCTTCGCCTGGCTGGCCGATCGTCCCGGCGACATGGTGATCACCTTCAACGGCTATCAGTATCAGGTCAGCCTGATGGTGGCGGCGGTGGCGGTGGTCGCGGTCGTCGCCGCGGTGATGATCCTGTGGTGGCTGGTGAAGTCGCTATGGAACAGCCCTTACACCATCTCGCGCTATTTCCGGGTGCGCCGCCGCGACCGCGGCTACCAGGCGCTGTCGACCGGCATGATCGCCGCCGGCGCCGGCGATGGCGCGCTGGCCCGCAAGAAGACCAAGGAAGCGGCCAAGCTGATCCGCTCCGACCAGGAGCCGCTGATCCATCTCCTGGAGGCGCAGGCCTCGCTGCTGGAAGGCGATCACGAAGGCGCGCGCGAAAAATTCGAGGCGATGCTCGACGATCCCGAGATGCGGCTGCTCGGCTTGCGCGGGCTCTATCTGGAGGCCGAGCGCCTCGGCGACCGCAATGCCGCCAGGCACTATGCCGGCCGCGCCGCAGCCGTGGCGCCGCAGCTTGCGTGGGCCGCCGAATCGACGCTGGAGGAGCTGACCGGGCGCGGCGACTGGGACGGCGCGCTGAAGCTGGTCGAGGCGCAGAAGTCGACACGGCAGATCGAACGCGATGCCGCCAACCGGCGCCGGGCCGTGCTGCTCACCGCCAAGGCTGAGGCGCTGATCGACAGCGACGCCAATGCGGCGAGGACCGCGGCGCTCGAAGCCAACAGACTGGTGCCGGAATTCGCACCGGCGGCGGTCGCCGCCGCCAAGCTGCTGTTCCGGCAGAACGATGTGCGCAAGGGCTCCAGGATCCTCGAAACGGCGTGGCGGGCCGAGCCGCACCCGGAAATCGCCGAGCTCTATACTCATGCCCGTCCTGGCGATGCCGTCGGCGACCGGCTGAACCGGGCGAAGAAGCTGCAGGACCTGAAGAAGAACCATGCGGAGTCGTCGATGGCCGTCGCCCGCGCGGCGCTCGACGCGCAGGACTTCGCCACCGCCCGGCGCGAGGCGGATGCGGCGATCCGCATGGACCGGCGCGAAGGCGCCTATCTGCTTTTGGCCGACATCGAGGAGGCTGAGACCGGCGACCAGGGCAAGGTCAGGCAGCTGCTCTCCAAGGCGGTCAGGGCGCCGCGCGATCCTGCCTGGGTCGCCGACGGCGTCATCTCCGAACGCTGGGTGCCGGTGTCGCCGGTCACCGGCAAGCTCGACGCCTTCGAATGGCGGGCGCCGATGGAGCGTCTCGGCCATCTCATCGACAGCCATGACGAGGCTGCGGAGACCGTCGTGCCGGCGATCGCCGTGTCGCCGGAGCCGGCGAAGGAAAAGACGCTTGACGCCGTTTCGGCGGTTGGGTCGGCGGCGTCCGATGCGGATCAGGTCAAACCGGTCACCGCCGCCGCCTTTGCCGCCGTGCCTGACGATGCCGAAGGGGTGGAGCCGGCGGAGGAACTGGCGAGGCTGCCCGACGACCCCGGCGTCGACCCGGACGAGGCGGAAAAGGCGCCGCGCCGGTTTCGTTTGTTTTGAGGCCGGGAGCGATCCCGGCGCTATGGGAATGAAGTGATGTTCGAACGCGTCTTGTCCTTCTTGAGGGATCTGCCAGGCGGAGCCGGCGCGCGCGCCAACGCGGACGACCCGCGCGTCGCCGCGTCGGCGCTGCTCTATCACGTGATGAACGCCGACGGCGTGCGCCAGGACGTCGAGTGGGAACGGTTCAAGGCGGTGCTGGCGCAGACCTATTCGATCGGCGGAGAGGAGCTCGATGCGCTGGCGGCCGCAGGCGAGCGCGCCGACAATGAGGCGATCGACCTCTATGCTTTCACCAGCGTGTTGAAACGCCATCTCGACGCCGAGGCGCGCAAGGCTTTCGTCGGCCTGATGTGGGAGATCGTCTATGCCGACGGCGAATTGCACGAGCTGGAGGACAACACCGTGTGGCGCGTCGCCGAGCTGATCGGCGTCGAACGGCGCGACCGCGTCGAGGCGCGCCAAAAGGCGGCGGCCCGGGCGCCGGGGGCACGCGGAACCTCAAGCGATGAATAGTCAGGGCGACGAATAGCCGGGGTCCCGCCTCACGATGCCTCCCAGACCGTGTTCGAGACCAAAGATCCTGATCGTGCTGCATCAGGAGAGTTCGAGCCCCGGCCGCGTCGGCCATATGCTTCTGGAAGAAGGTTTCGATCTCGACATCCGCCGGCCGCCGCTCGGCGATGAATTGCCGGGCACGCTGGACGGCCATGCGGGCGCGGTGGTGTTCGGCGGGCCGATGAGTGCCAATGACGAGGACGATTTCGTCCGCCGCGAGACCAACTGGCTCAACATTCCGCTGAAGGAGAACCGGCCATTGCTCGGCATTTGCCTGGGCGCGCAGATGCTGGTCAACCATCTCGGCGGCAAGGTGGAAGGTCACGGCGAGGGGCTGGTCGAGATCGGCTGGTATCCGCTGAAGGCGACGGAAGCCGGCAGGAAGCTGATGCATTGGCCGGAGATGGTCTACCAGTTCCATCGCGAAGGGTTTTCGCTGCCGAAGGACGCGACGCTCTTGGCGACGGCCGAGACTTATCCTAACCAGGCCTTCCGCTACGGTGACAATGCCTGGGGCATTCAGTTCCACGGCGAGCTGACCCGGGCGATGATGCAGCGCTGGGTGGTGCGCGGCGCGCACCGCTTCGAACTGCCAGGCGCGCAGCCCGGCCGCGACCATCTCGGCGGCCGGCTGATCTGGGACATGCATCTGAAGCGCTGGCTGGGCGAATTCCTGGGGCTGATATTCGGCAAGCCGGCGGTGGGATAAAACCCAATTGCTTTGGGCAGCGGAGCTTGACCTTACCTTCCGATTTGTGACGCTGCCGACATCAGCTCCCGAGTGTTCGGGGCGCCGAATAGGCCGCCATCGAGGACCTCGTTGGAGGCCCAGCGAACGACGCCATCGCGGTCCAGCAGGAACTGGCCGACGAGCTGCCCTATGCCGGTTGCCATCATCTGTTGGTCCGCTTCAGTGATATCGTAGCCGTCTTTCTTGTTCAGATATTCGAGCGCCGCAAACGGGTCCATCGGTTCCGGCATCTCGTCCGGCAATTCGACCCGTATCGACTTCACATCGCTCATCGAAAACTTTTGCGGCCATGCGCTCTCGTCTTCGGTGATTTGCATATTCGGCAACCCAAAGGCGCGGTGTGAAGTCCGCTCCGGATCGGATGCCGCGAGTAGGCCTAGCATCGGATGGTAGCGGAGATAAAGGCGCGCCCGCTCGACAGGTGTGTTTACCACCGTCAGGCTATCGATGCCCTTCGCATTGAGGGCTGGGGTGAGCTGCGAAAGTATGGCGATATGGCGCCTGCAAAAGGGGCAATGCAAGCCTCTATACAGTCCGACCAGCACTGGTTTCTCGCCTCGGAAATCGTCGATGGCGATCTTGCCCTCGCGGGTAATCGCGTCGAGCACGAAATTGGGCGCCGTTTCGCCAAGTTGCAGCGGGCCTATGTTCAGACGTTCTGGCATGCTGATCCCTCCTCCCGGGTTGATTCACGACGGATGTGCGGGCGAGTGGCTTGAGCCCATGTGCGACACATACGTCTTTGGGCATGCTGAAATGGCGGTCGGCCTTAGTTAGGTCGGCGTCGATAGTCCAATTATAGCACGGAGTGGGCGGACGCTAAGGCGTTCTTACGGAGGGCCGCGCTTACCAGATGGCGCTGGTGTCCGCTTTAGCCCGGTTGCCGGCCTAAGCCCCGTAGATTGACCGTCCGATATATGTCTGGAGCCGAAGGCTGCAGGTCTGCTGACGGCTTATTCAGCCGTTGTCGGCGCAAGCTTGGCGCCCAAGCTGCAGTCTCGTCGCTCTCGGCGGCGCCGCGAATCTGTGCTAAGCGCCCGCCCAAATCAATCAAAGGACGACAGCTGTGAACGAACTCACCGTGGCCGAGGCGACCGAGAACATCTACGCCTCACTCCAAGCGGATAATGCCGACATCGATGCACATATCGCGACACTCAAGGCAGCGTTGACGCGAGAGGGGAAAAAGCAGGCGGTGTTCGATCCGGCCAGGCTGGCACAGAACAACCGCTCTGGCCGCAAGTTGATGCAGGCCTATTTTCGGCAGCGCGGCGTTGGCGTGAGCTTTTCGGATTAGCAGAGCGCGCCGTTGGGAGTTCCCTGCCGGTCCGGCGGTTCGCCATCCTGACGTCGCGTGCAGGCAATCTTAGGTACTATGCTGTAAGATTATCTTCCCCTTGCCGGCAAGCCGATCCCGAGACCCAATGCACCCATCTGAACGGCTCAGATTCTGGAGCGAGCGACTTGCGGACGATGTTTCGCCTCGCGCCATGCTCGCCGACATCTCCGACGATGCGAGCGAGCGCCTGGTCGCATTGCGAGCGGCCATGCGCGCCTTCCCTGGAATTGCACGCATTGGCGATGGGCCCTGGGGATTGGGGCGCGAAATAGACCTTCCCATCCGCCTACATTCAATCCGGGCAGTCTTCGTAACGTGGACTGAATTCGTTTTCGATGGTGTTCGCAATGACGCCCGGCGTGAGGCCTTGGACGCCCTTGAGACGCCGCTGGCCAAACTCGATGAGGGCCTTCCCGACTTCTACCAGCGCAATATCATAAGCAGCGACTATGCTGTCGCCGCTTGGCAGGACGCGACCGAAGCTGCGCGAAGGGGAGTTTCGCTTGTCGAAGCGATTGCGGCGCTGGAATTTCGTGATCTGGCATTCGATCGGGACCGCCCCCATCGGGACTTCCTCGACACGCTCTGCATATACGGTCCGACCGGACGCAGCGACATGGCCAGATGGCGGGCGGCGCAACGCGTCGCCATAGGGGTGGATTGCGCTGTCCTGCGAGATGGCGAGATGACAAGATCGGAACTTGCGCTTGCGCCGCTTTGGCCTGATGCGACCACCGCCGCACTGGAAACCAATCTCACGATGGGCCTGAGCTTCAAGAACGCGCAAGACCTAGGATATGACATCGAGAAGTGGCTGCGCGAGCGCAAGGACGGTTCCCTGATCCTCGGCATGGGCGCTGAGCAAGCGCGAGAGCGCGTCGTGCGGACCGCGAATCTCGCCTGTTCATTCTGGGAAACCCGGCCCGCTACCGACACGTGCTATGCTTTCGACTATTGCCTGCACGGAGATCTGCAAAACCCGAACTGGGGCAGCGAGACAAGCCGCCGACCCTGACCTGCCGAAGTGCGACGATCCAGCGGTATAGATTCGGCGCTCAATTCCGGCTGTTCAAATGCCGCACCCGGCGCAGCGCCGGAAACAGCCAAGCCCACAGCCCAGCGACGGCCACCGCGCCGATGCCGCCGATCACCACGGCGGGCACGGTGCCGATCAGCGCCGCCATGGTGCCGGCGCGGAACTCGCCGACTTCGTTGGAGGCGCCGACGAAGACCTGGTTCACCGCATTGACGCGGCCGCGCACGTCATCCGGCGTCCACAGCTGGATCAGTGTCTCGCGGATATAGACGCTGAACATGTCGGTGGCGCCGAGCAAGGCGAGGGCCAAGATCGACAGCCAGGTGATGGTTGAAACGCCGAACAGAACGGTGACAGCGCCGAACAGACCGACAAAGCCCAGCATGATCTTGCCGGCATGGTCGCGGATCGGGTGGCCGGCCAGCCAGACGGCGACGCAGATGGCGCCGATGCCCGGTGCCGAGCGCAGCAGGCCGAGGCCCCAGGGACCGAGTTCGAGAATGTCGCGCGCATAGACCGGCAGCAGCGCCGAGGCGCCCGACAGGAGCACGGCAAACAGATCGAGCGAGATGGCGCCGAGCACGATCTTCTCGCTCCAGATATAGCGGAAGCCGGCGAACAGCGTTTCCATCGTCGGCTTGTCGGTGGCGGTCTGCTGGGCGGGCTTCGGAATGGTGAAGACGAGGAGGGCTGCAACCAGCATCAGGACGGCGGCGGTGATGTAGGCCGTCTCCGCCGAAAGCCCGTAGAGCAGGCCGCCGGCGACCGGGCCGACAATGGTTGCTGTCTGCCAGGCAGAAGAATTCCAGGCGATCGCGTTGGCGAAGTCCTCCGGCGGCACCAGATTGGCGAACAGCGAGGATGAAGCCGGTCCATAGAAGGCGCGCGCTATGCCGAACATCGCAAGCACCACAAAGATGGGCAGCGGGCCGGCGAGGCCGCGCAACGTAAGCAGCAAGAGCGCAACCGCACAGCCCGCTTCGATCAGCGACGACAAGGTCATGATCAGGCGGCGGCCGAAGCGGTCGGCGACGACGCCGGTGACCAACACCAAAAGCAGCGAGGGCAGAAACTGGACGATGCCGACGATGCCGAGGTCGAAGGGATCGCGGGTCAGATCATAGACCTGCCAGCCGACCGCGACGGAGACGATCATGGTGGCGAAAGTGGTGAGGAAGCGCGCCACCCAGTAGCTGAGGAAGGGTCTGTGCCGGAAAGCGGCATAGCGCTGGTCCGGCGAAGTCTGTTCAAGTGCCATGGAGAGAAAGGCCCCGTTGCGAAAAAAGGCCGGCGGGGCAACTTCCACGATGGGCGCTGGTCCGGCCAGATGACCTTCTAGCAAAGTTCGCGGCGGGATGTGTGGCAGAATCGCGCTGGATCAAGAAATTTCCGGCTGGCGGCAAGGCGGACCGGAAAGTCAGTCCCTGAGCGCGGCGGAAATGGCCTCCAGCCCACCGCGCAAGTCGGCCTCCTTCGGCCAACAGAACCCGACGCGGAAGAAGCGCTTCGGCATTTCGAACCAATGGCCGGGGCCGACATAGGTGCCGTGGTCTTCCAGCAGCCTTGTGTAGAAGCGATCGAGGTCGAATTCGGGATCGACGTTGAGCCTTGGGAAGCCGACAACGCCGCCTTGCGGCCGCACCCAGTCGACCAGCGGCTCGTGGTCGATCCATGCCTGCACGATGTCGCGCCGCTTGGCCATCTCGGGCAGAAGTATTGCGAGGAACGCATCGCGACGCTCGAGCATGCCGCGCGCTATGCCTTCGTCGATGACGCTGCCGCAGATGCCGATCTGCTCCTTGGCGGCGAGGAACCTTTCCTGGAGCGCGGCGTCGCGAGTGACCAGCCAGCCGATGCGGATGCCCGGAATGCCGAAGGCCTTGGAGAGCGACGAGACGCTGATCGCGCGTTGGCTGAGCGATGCGGCCGCCGGCAGGCGCCGGCCGTAGGAAAGGTCGCGATAGGTCTCGTCGACCAGGAGATGGCATTGCCGGCTCTCGGCGAGCGCCACGAGCGCGTCGAGATCGGCACGACTCATCATCGTGCCGGTCGGATTGTGCGGGCAGGTGACGCTGATCAGGCGGGTGTTCGGCCGCATCGCCGCGGCGAGACGATCGACATCGACGGCGAAGCCGTCGTCGAAGTCGAGGTCGACATAGGAGATAGGGCAGCCGATCGCCCGGGGGGTCTCAATGTTGGTGGCGTAGTTGGGCCTGATGACCACCAGATGGTCGCTGGCCGAAAGCAGCGATGTGGCGATGATGAACAACGCGCCGGCGGCACCCGCGGTGACCAGCACGTCATCGGGCGAAAGGCTCTCGTCCTGCGCGGCGACCAGCGCGCGCAACTCCTTATCGCCGCGATGTTCGCCGTAGAACAGGGTGAGATCGGGCAGCGTGAGACCGATGTCGGAGAGTTTCTGGTCGGCAATCGAGCTTTCGGAAAGGTTATAGCGAATACGGTCGTAGCCGTATTCCTCCGGCGCCTCCCTCTCGATCACCATCATGGCTCCCCCCAGACTGCTTGGACTATCCAAGCCACAAAAGCATGAAGCCTGCCAAGGCGGATTCGCCGGCAGGCTTCTGTTCCAGTCGTTGAAACTATTGGCTCAGGCACGAGCCTGTCCCGGGCGTCGTCGAAATTCACCGTGAACTAATGAAGGCAGCGGCGAGCGTTCGGTTGAGGGGGAAGCGGTCGGCAACACAGCGCGCTCGACCTCCCCTTGCAAGCCGTCGATCCATGCGCTAATACTGAACCAAATGGTTCAGTATACGACAGTCCGCCTTGATGCCTCGTTCGCCGCGCTCTCCGACGCGACCCGGCGCGGCGTGCTGGAGCAACTCGGAAGTGCAGAAGCTTCGATCACGGAGCTTGCCGAAAAGTTCCACATGACCCTCACGGGTATGAAGAAGCATGTCGTCGTCCTGGAGCAGGCGGGGCTCGTCATCACGAAGAAAGTCGGGCGCGTTCGGACCTGCAAGCTCGGCCTGCGCCGGATGGAGGAAGAGGCGGCATGGATCGAGAGGTACCGCCAGCTCTGGGACGCACGCTTCGACGAGTTGGACAAGGTTGTCGAGGAACTGAAAACGGAAGGAGAAGATTGATGGACGTAAGAAAAGAGAGTGAGCGCAGCCCTATGACGAGCCGCACGACGGTCGAACGGAAGTCCGAGTGTGAGCTGGTCGTTACGCGTATTTTCGACGGCCCGGTCCGCATCGTCTACGAGGCGTGGACCAAACCCGAGCTGTTCAAGCGGTGGTGGGCGCCGAAGTCGGCAGGCGTGCCTCTGCTTTCCTGCGAGATGGATGTTCGTGTCGGAGGCAGATACCGGGTCGAATTTGGCCACGATGCCTTAGAGTCAATGGCATTCGTCGGCAAGTACATCGACGTGATACCGAACTCGCGCCTCGTCTGGACCAATGAGGAAAGTGATGACGGTGCCGTGACCACGGTGACGTTCGAGGAAAGAGGTGACAAGACGCTTCTGGTGCTGCACGAACTCTATCCCTCGAAGGAAGCTCTCGACGAGGCCATCGCCGGGATGGAGGGCGGTATGCCCGAGCAGTTCGAGCAGCTGGACGAGCTTCTCGTCACGCTGGGCGCGGGTGTGGGACGGTCATGAAGTCGCTCTCGCGGTCACCGGCCTCGAGGGGAGTCTCAACGTGCCGTAGAGCAATTCCAGGAAAGGTGTGAAACGGTTTTTCCTGGAATAGCGTCAAAACAAGGATAGAGCGGTTCGACGTTTCCGTGAAACGGTGAACCGCTCTAGGCCGAAACCCTGGCCTTCCTGCCCCTGGCCTTGACCGGCTCGGCGGCCTTGCGGCCGAGGCCGATCGACTTCGCCAGCTCGGAGCGCGAGGCGGCATAGTTGGGGGCGACCATCGGGTAGTCGGCCGGCAGGCCCCACTTGGTGCGATAGGCTTCCGGCGTCAGCCCGAAATGGACGCCGAGGTGGCGCTTCAGCGATTTGAATTTCTTGCCGTCCTCGAGGCAGATGATGTAGTCCGGCGTCACCGAGCGCCTGGGGTTGACCGCGGGGACGAGCGGCGCGGCGACCGGGGCCGGCGGCTGGCCGAGGCTGCTGATCGAGGCGCTGACGCTGGCGATGAGGTCGCTGAGGCCGGAGGCAGGCAGACGGTTCTTCTCGACATAGGCGGAAACGATGTGGGCGGTAAGCTCGAGCAGGTCGATTTCCTTGCGAGCGTCGTTGCTGTCGTCGGCCAATTTATGTCTCCGTCGGTAGGGGGATGGCGCGACTCCTAGTCGGCAAATCTGGATAACGCAATGACTTCGCGCCACGAAACACGTTATTTTGAACAACTATACTGAGCTATAATACTATCAGACGATCAGCGCCTTGTCGCGCCACAGTCGAAAACCGCCCTCGAAAGCGCGCGTATTGTCGCCGCGCCTGGAATCGGCGGGCATTTCATCAAGCTTGTCGACATTGCCGCCGCCGATGACCACGTAGTCCGGCTGCAGGGCGGCGCGAAGCCTGTCGACGACATCGAAGACGGATTTGCGCCATTTCCTCTTGCCGCGTTTCTCCAGCCCGCGCTCGCCGACATAGTCCTCGAAGCTGCCGCCCTTCCTGTAGGGAAGATGGGCGAGTTCCATCGGCTGGGCGACATTGTCGACGATCATCGCGGCGCCGAGGCCGGTGCCGAGGCCGAGGAACAGCATGCGGCCGCCCTCATAGCTGCCGATGGCCTGCATCAGCGCGTCGTTGATAACCTTCACCGGCTTGCCGAAGGCGGCGGCGAAGTCGTAGCCCGCCCAACCCTTGCCGAGATTGGCGGGGTCGGCGAAAGGCCGGTTGTGGGCGACCGGACCGGGGTAGCCCATCGAAATCAGGTCATAGGGCAGGCCTTCGGCCAGCGTGTTCACCGAGGTGATCATCTGCTGCGGCGTCAGGCCAGGCCCGGACTCGGCGCGGCGCATCTCGCCGCCGGCGCTGGTCAGGATCTTGACATGCGAGCCGCCGATGTCGATCGTCAGCACGATCTGTTCCGCATCCGCCGCCGCCGGCTTTGCCGCCTTGGCCATGTCGTTGCCTCCCAGCCCCTATTTCGATGGGTTGATCCAGCCGTTCGGCGGACCGAAGTCGTTCAGGGCATCGGCCGGTCCCCAGCTCTTCGGCGCGTAGATGTGCGGCGCCGTCGTGTCGCCAAGCACAGGGCCGACGATGCGCCAGGCAAGCTCGGCCGCATCCTGGCGGGTGAACAGCTGGCCGTTGCCGTTCATGGCGTCGCCGATCAGGCGCTCATAGGGCGGCATGTCGCCCTTGCTGTCATCGAGCGCCGTCAGTTCCACCTGTTCGCCGACCATGTCGTCGCCGGCCACCTTACGCTGGGCGCCGATCGAGATCGCCACCTGCGGGTCGATGCGGAAGCGGACATAGTTGGCGTCGTCCGGCTTGATCGGGTCGAAGACGTCGAGCGGCGGCCGTTTCAGCCGCACGATCACCTCGGTGGCATGCACCGGCATGTTCTTGCCGGCGCGGATGAAGAAGGGCACGTCCTGCCAGCGCCAAGTGTCGACGAAGAAGCGGACGGCGGCGAAGGTTTCGACCGGGGAGTTCGGGCGCACACCCGGCTCCGCCAGATAGCCGTCGAACTGGCCGCGCACGACATCGTCCTTCGTCAGCGTGCGGATGGCGCGGAGCACCTGGACCTTCTCGTCGATCAGGTCGTCGGCCGAGCGGCCGACAGGCGGCTCCATGGCGAGCAGCAACAGGATGTTGAGCAGGTGGTTCTCGATGACGTCGCGGATGCAGCCGACATCGTCATAGAATTTGCCGCGACCGTCGATGCCGAAATCCTCGGCCATGGTGATCTGCACGCTTTCGACGAAGTTGCGGTTCCAGATCGGCTCGAGGAAGGCATTGGCGAAGCGGAAATAGAGCAGGTTCTGGATCGCTTCCTTGCCGAGATAGTGGTCGATGCGGAAGATCGACTGCTCGTCGAACACCAGGTGCAGCACCCGGTTCAGCCAGCGCGCCGACTGCAGGTCGTGACCGAATGGCTTTTCCACCATCAGCCGCGCGCCACGCGCGGTGCCGGACTGCTCCAGCCCCTGGACCACGGTTTCGAACATGGTCGGCGGCACCGCCATGTAGTGCAGCGGGCGCTGGGCGGAGCCGAGCGCCGTCTTCAGCTTCTCGAACGTCGCGGCGTCGCGGTAGTCGCCGCTGACATAGCGCAGCAGCGAGGCGAGCTTGGCGAACACCGTCTCGTCTATACCGCCCAGCGCATTGACGATGCCGTCGTGGGCGCGCGCCTGCAGTTTGCCGATGTCCCAGGGGTCGAAGGCGACACCGATCACCGGCTCGGTGAGCGTCCCCTTGGCGACCATCTGGTAGAGGGCCGGAAATATCTTCTTGTGGGCAAGGTCGCCGGTCGCCCCGAAGAGCACCAGCGTGTCGGACCGTTCCTGACTCATCGATGTCTTCCCCGCTCTCAGGTCTTTGGCTTCTCGACATGGCCGCCGAAGGCGTAGCGCATGGCGGAGAGCAGCTTGTCGGCGAATTCGGATTCGCCTTGCGAGGAGAAACGGTCGAAAAGCGCCGAGGACAGCACCGGCGCCGGCACGCCGGTGTCGATCGCCGCCTTGAGCGTCCAGCGGCCCTCGCCGGAATCCGAAACGCGCCCGCCGAACTGCGTCAGCGCCGGATCGTTCTTCAGCGCGCCGGCGGTGAGATCGAGCAGCCAGGAACCGATGACGCTGCCGTGCCGCCAGACCTCGGCGACCTGCGGCAGGTCGATGTCGAACTGGTAGTATTGCGGGTTCTCCAGCGGGCTGGTCTCGGCGTCGGCGGTGCGCGCCCGCTTGCCGGCATTGGCCGACTTCAGGATGTTGATGCCTTCGGCGTAGGCGGCCATGACGCCGTATTCGATGCCGTTGTGGACCATCTTGACGAAATGGCCGGCGCCGCTCGGCCCGCAATGCAGGTAGCCGTAGGGCGCGGTGCCGGCGTCCTTGGCCGGCGTGCTCCCGGCGTCGGCGCCGGGCGCTAGCGTGGCGAAGATCGGATCGAGATGGCGCACCGCCTCGTCCGGACCGCCGATCATCAGGCAGTAGCCGCGCTCCAGGCCCCAGACGCCGCCGCTGGTGCCGACATCGACATAGTTGATGCCCTTGGCCGCCAGCTCGGCGGCTTGGTCAACGGCGTCGTGATAGTAGGAATTGCCGCCATCGATGATGATGTCGCCGGGCTCCATCAATGCCGCCACCTGGTCGGCGATCCTGCCGGTGATCGCCGCCGGCAGCATCAGCCAGGCGCTGCGCGGCTTGGCGAGCTTGCCGACGAATTCTTCCATCGAGGCGGTGCCGACGGCGCCGTCCTTGACCAAAGCGGCGACGCTTGCCGGGTTGATGTCATAGACGACGCATTCATGGCCGTCGCGCATCAAGCGGCGCACCATGTTGGCGCCCATCCTGCCCAGTCCCATCATTCCGATCTGCATGGATTTGTCCCAGTCGTTTGAGGAAGAAGAAATCTAGCGGCTATCCGACCCTTCGATACAGACGGTGAAGTCGACATTCTCCCAACGGCTGGTGTCGGGCCAGAAAAAAGTGAAGACGATCGTGCTCCCCGGCGGAAGTCGGTCAACGGACAAATCCACCAGATGGACACCGAACGCGTTTTCGATCGTCTTGTCGTCGCGCACCGTCAGCCATTTGTCGCTGCTCCAATGGACAACGCCGCGCGCTGCAAGCTCGACGCGCAGCATCTTGCCGGTGGGGATGGAACGGATCTTGTTGTTGAAGCGCCATATCCTGCGCGGCGAGGTGGTCTTTGCCTTGATGTAGCGCTCGACGCCTTGCGGCGGCAGGTCGAAGACGGCGCCGTCGCGAAGCGAACGCAAGAGCTTGATGTGCTCGGCATGCGCCCAGACCAGCGGCATGGCGCTGCCCGAAGGGGCGCCGCGGCGCAACTCGCGCTGCGGCATGTCGGGGCCGTCCCAGACCTGCTCCGGCAGCAGGCCGCCGATCCCGGCGGACGCCTCGAGCGTCGCGAGCAGGCTTTCCGCCCTGTCTCTGCGGCCCGCCGCGAGCTCGTAATGGGCACGCTCGCCCGCCAGCAGCGGCCATGGGCGGCCCTGGCCAGTGCCGTCGAAGGGCGCGCCGTCCTCGTGCTCGCCATAGCCGTCGCCGGTGTAGCGATACCAGAGCGGCCCTTGCGGCAGGTCGCAGCGCAGCCGGGCGTCGATGGCCTTCAAAGTGTCTAGAATGCGCGGATCATCCGCCGCCCTGAGACCAAAGCGCACCAGCGCCAGCGAATCGGGGCTGATGATAGCCTCGGCCAACCTGTCGGAGTCGACCGGGGGCCGGTTCTTGATCGGCACATAGCCGTCCTTGGGGGAGGCGGCATCCGACGTATCCGGCGGGGCGATGCGGACATAGTAGCCGTTGACGCCCATTTCTGCGGATAATGGCGTGCCGGTGGCATAGGTCCAGCGCTCGATCTGGTCGTTCCAGCAATCGGCGGTCTCGCGCAGATAGTTTGCCGGCTCTGTTTTTCCCACGATGTCGAGCATGTCGGCGGCCGCCAGCAGGGCGGCGATCTCGACGGCCAGCGTGAAGGGGTTGTAGCCGGCATCCTCTTCCCAGCGGTCCTCGCCGGTGACCGGCCCGTTGCGCACGACATAGGACGCGGCACTTTCGATCATCGGCAGGAAGCCGGCGAGTTTCGCGCGTGGCAGGTGGCCGGCGCGGCGCAAGGCGTCGGCAAGCAGCAGCGGAAAGGCGCATTCGTCCATCTGGATGCCCGGCCAATAGGCGGTGCCGTCGGACCAGGCATTTTGCGGCCAGTGGCCGTCCGGCTGCTGGATCGTGCGCAGACGGGTCAGGATCTGTAGCGCCTGCTTGCCGTCGCCGGCGGCTAGGAAGCCGCCGGCAGTCTCGACCAGATCGCGCGGCCAGATAAGGTGGTAGCCGCCGAGATCGTCGTCGCCCTTGTTGAAGCCCCAGGGGATCGACAGGCTGGCGACGGCGGCCCCCGGCCTGGCGATCGACAGATGCGAAGCCAGCACCGCCGTGCTGGCGCGGTAGGTGTTCAGTCCCGAGGTCGCGTGCCGGTCGAGCTTGTGCAGCCCGGCCTGCCATTTGCGCCAGTTTTCGACATAGACCTTGGCGGAGGCGTCGTAGCCCTGCTTCAGGCTGGCAAAAGCCAGGTCGGCGGCCTCTTCCGGCGAGGCTCCAAAGCCGAGTGCCAGCAGCGCTGTGTCGTCAGCGGCGGAAAAACCGATCTCGCCGGTCAGCGCCACATTGCCGTCCTCGGCCCGGCGGCAGACCGGATCGAGGACGCCGCCCTGCTGGAGCTGCTGCCAGCCGTCGGAAAAGCCGACATAGCCGGCCGAGCAGGCGCCCCAGGGCAGCGATGAGGCAAGCGCCAGGCAAGTGCCGCGTCCCGAGGCGAACAGCACAGGCCTGCCCCTGTGCTCGCCCACCCAGGCGGTGTTGCCCATGCCGGCATTGACGAGATGCGGCGCGAGCAGCGAGTAGACGCGGTAATCGCTAGCTGAGCCTTTGAGTGCCGAGAAGGTGATCTCCTGCAGCAGGACAGGGCGTTTCGGATCCGTAATGATCCTTTTACCGATCCTGTACGCCCCATCGGTCGCGGTGTTGGTCAGCCGGTAGGCGGGCACGCCGGCATCGACCGTCGAGACCTCATGCGCGGCATCGCGCTTCTCTTCGGAGAAATAGCCGCCGGGGCCGGTGACGATCAGTTCCATGTCGCGCGTGCAGGCGCTGTCGAGGCGCGGATGGTAGATCTCGTTGAGGATGCCGTGGCTGAGCGTGAACCAGAGGGGGCTGACCTCAGAAAGCGCAGTGCCAACGCCGCTCTTGGCGCTTGACGTCCAGCGCGCCGGTATCCCCGGGGCGCCCTGAGCAACGGTCGCTGCCATGCATTGGCCTCCTGCTGCCGTTCCTAGACCAGGAGCCGAAGGCTTTTCAATCGTCGCACCTGAAGTTGATCGCCGGCAGCGAGGGCAGGTGTCGTTGACGCGGCATCGGCAAGCGTTCACTATTTCGCTGGCAGGGAGGACTGCAGGCCGCGCTCGCCAACGAGGCGTCTGGCGTGCCGCTTGGTTTGCGGAGATGGCGAGGGAAGAGACATGTCGGACGTATCTCCCCAGTTGATAGACCGGCTGGTCGCCATTTCCCGCGCGCTTGCCGGCCACATCGATCCGGGCTCGGCGTTCCGGGCGACGGCGATCGAAATCGGCACGCTCATTCCGCACGACCACATCGACCTGGCGGTGCTGTCGCAGGACGGCCGCATGCATGCCTGCTACGAAGCCGGTTTCCACACCAGTTGGAGCGATCTGGCGCAGCATCCTGTCGAGGGCAGCCCGATCCGGCGCGTGCTGTGGGGCCAGACGCCCTTTCTGTTGTCGGACAACGCGCTGGTCGACGAGCGCTTTCACTTCGCCGGCGCCTTCGACGAGCCGATCTTCGAAGCCAGGCTGCGCAGCCGCATCATCGTGCCGCTCAGGGCGCGCGGCAGCGTCATCGGCGCGCTCAACATCAGCCGCCACGAGGTCGGCTGCTACACGCTGACGGATGTGGCCGTCGCCCAGCAATGCGCCGATCTCATCGCCCCCTACATCTTTGCGCTGATCCAGACCGAGGAGGCGCGCCGCGCCATGCTCGCCGAGAGCGAGGCGCGCAACCGGGCGGAACTGCTCAGGGTCGGCGCCTCGCAACTGACCGAAGGCATGGAGCGCGAGCGCCGCCGCATGGCCATGGACCTGCACGACCAGACGCTTGCCGATCTTGCCCGCATCGCGCGCCAGGTCTCGGCCTTCCGCAGCCGGGGCATGGCGCGGACGGCCCAACTCGCCGATCTCGAGCAGGAGATCGCCGGTTGCCTGGCGGAACTGCGCCACATCGTCGACGACATGCGGCCGAGCGTGCTCGAGCTGTTCGGGCTGCGCGACGCCGTCGAGGCGCATCTCAACCGCAGTGTCGCGCGGGCGAAGCCGCCGATCGCCGTGCGGATCGCCGACACCAGCGACGGCAGCGCCGACAGCCTGCCGGAGACGATGCGCACGTCGCTCTACCGGATCGTGCAGGAAGCGATCAACAATGCGGTGCGGCACGCTGCACCCGGCCGGATCGAGGTGCTGCTGACCTCGACCGACGGCGTGTTCAAGGTCGTCGTCACCGACGACGGCCATGGCTGCGGCACGATCGACCCGGCCGCGCAGGGCGGCATCGGCCACATGCATACGCGGGCGGCGCTTGTCGGCGCGCGGCTGCGCTTCGAGCCGGCCGGCCGCAAGGGCGGCACCAGGGTGGTGATCGAGATCGACCGCGCGCCAGCTGACGGCAAGCCGGCCATGGCGGCGAGCGAGCCGGTATCGGAGGTGGCGTGATGCTGGTCATGATCGCCGAGAATGACGGACTGCATCGCACTTTCGCGCGCCGGACGGTGGAACAGTTGTGGCCTGGCGACGTCGAGGTGATCGAGGCCGGCGACGGCGAGGATGCCATCAACATGGCGGCCGAGCGCGAGCCGCCGCATGTCGTGCTCGACCTGCAACTGCCCAAGGCAACGGGCATCGAGGTGGCCCGCGCCATCTGGAGCCGGCGCGCCGGCACGCACATCCTGTTCTGGTCGAACTTCGCCGACGAGGCCTATGTGCGCGGCGTGGCGCGCATCGTGCCGCCCGGCTCGGTCTATGGCTATGTACTGAAATCGGCTACCGAGGAAGGCATGCGCTCGGCGCTTCGCGGCGTCTTCCGCGAAGGCCACTGCATCATCGATCGTGAGATACGCGGCATCCAGCATCGCGTCCAGGATCGTTTCGAAGGCATCACCGATGGCGAATATGAAAGTCTGATCGACATCGCGCTCGGCCTGACCGACCGGGCGATCGCGGCCCGCCGGGGCCTGTCGATCCGCGGCGCGCAAAGCCGCATCAAGCACGTCTACGACAAGCTGGGCATCGTGCCGCCGGAGGACGGCGCCGGTGAGGCCTCCGTCTTCAACTCGCGCACGCGGGCGATCTACCTCGCCTTGGCGCGCGGCCTGATCAACATCGACGCGCTGCGCCGCGAGCAGGACCGGCTCGACGCCTGGCTGGCGCAGGCGGCGCCGCTGCAGGACCAGTAATTGACGTCCGCGGCCTGAAGGGACCGACTGTGCAAAACCACAGTCGGCGCTGCGCGTTGACCCGTATCGCCCGGCCCGGGCGCTGACTAGGC
Organism: Mesorhizobium sp. M4B.F.Ca.ET.058.02.1.1; assembly: GCF_003952505.1. Lineage (NCBI taxonomy): Bacteria > Pseudomonadati > Pseudomonadota > Alphaproteobacteria > Hyphomicrobiales > Phyllobacteriaceae > Mesorhizobium > Mesorhizobium sp. M4B.F.Ca.ET.058.02.1.1. The sequence continues at coordinate 4,361,474 of NZ_CP034450.1, forward strand.
TCGCTCCCCACAACAAGAAAATGCCCGGGAGGCGCCGATGCCGTTCGTCAACATTCGGATACTCGAGGGCCATTCGCAAAAGCGCAAGGACGAGATCTCGCGCCGCGTCACCGAAGCCATCAGCGAGGTCGCCGAACTGCCCAAGGACGCGATCTGGGTGGTGTTCGAGGACGTGGCCGGCAGCGACTGGTTCGTCGGCGGCGCGGCAGTCCGCAAGCCGAAGGACCAGTGATGTCGATTTCGGCGCCGGCCCGCCATTCCGGCTTCGGCGACGTTGTCGGCAACGCGGCGATGGAACGGCTGGCGACAGGCTACTCCTTCATCGAAGGGCCGGTGTGGCATCCTTACGATAAATGGCTGGTGTTTTCCGACATTCCCGAAAGCCGTATGTACAGGCGCAGCTCTTCGGGCGAGATCGAGTTGTTCCGGGAGCCCAGCCATAAGGCCAATGGCAACACTCTCGACCGCCAGGGGCGGCTGGTCACTTGCGAGCACGCGACGAGCCGCGTTACCCGCGCCGAGCCGGACGGAACCGTGACCGTGCTCGCCACCCATTACGGCGACAAGGAGCTGAATAGCCCGAACGACGTCGTCGTCGCCACCGGCGGCGCCATCTACTTCACCGACCCCGGGTTCGGCCGGGCGGAATTCTACGGCGTGCCGCGGCAGCAGGAGCTTTCGTTTCAGGGCGTCTACCGGATCGACGGCGACCGCGCCCTGACCTTGCTTGCCGACGATTTCGCGCAGCCCAACGGGCTCTGCTTCTCGCTCGACGAATCGCGGCTGTTCGTCAACGACACCGAGCGCGGGCATATCAGGGTGTTCGGCGTGGAGGCCAACGGCGACCTCAATGGCGGCGCGGTCTGGGCGGCGACCGAGGGCACTGAGCCGGGATCGACCGACGGTATGAAGATCGACAGCCGCGGCAACCTATATTGCACCGGCCCGGGCGGCATCCACGTGTTCGATGCGTCCGGCGAGCTTCTCGGCGTCATCGCGACGCCGGAAGACTGTGCCAATTTCACCTTCGGCGACGAGGATCTGAGGAGCCTCTACATCGCCGCGTCGACGTCGCTTTACCGGCTCAGAGTCCGCGTGCCGGGGCTGAGGCTGTTTTGAGCGCGGGATCGTCCGGGCTCAAATCGGATTGGAAGTGAGGCCGGCCTTAAAAGCCGGCTGGAATGCAGCAGTCAACACATCTGGGAGGATATGACATGAAGAAACTACTCGTCCTGAGCGCTCTGGCGGCGATGCTCGCCTCGGGCACCGCGCTGGCCGACACCAGTGGCAAGAAGATCGCCTTCTCCAACAACTATGCCGGCAATTCGTGGCGCCAGGCGATGCTGGACAGCTACGGCATCGTCACCAAGAAGGCGGTCGAGGACAAGGTGGTCGCGGCCGCCGACGTCTTCACCACCGCCGACAAGGAAGTTCCGACCCAGGCTGCGCAGGTGCAGAACCTGATCCTGCAGGGCTATGACGCCATCGTCATCAACGCCGCCTCGCCGGATGCGCTCAACGGCGCCATCAAGCAGGCCTGCGATGCCGGCATCGTCGTCGTCTCCTTCGACGGCATCGTCACCGAGCCCTGCGCCTACCGCGTCGTCGTCGACTTCAAGGACATGGGCAAGCAGGAAGTCGAGCAGATGGCCAAGTTCCAGCCCAAGGGCGGCAATCTGCTGGAGATCCGCGGTCTCGCCGGCACCTCGATCGACGATGCCATCCATGCCGGCATCCTCGAAGGCGTGGCCGCGCATCCCGAGTTCAAGATCGTCGGCTCGGTCACCGGCGACTGGGACCAGACCACGGCGCAGAAGGCGGTGGCGACCATCCTGCCGTCGCTGCCTGACGTGGTCGGCATCGTCGACCAGGGCGGCGACGGCTACGGCGCGGCGCAAGCCTTCGCAGCCGCCGGCAAGCCGCGCCCGACCATCATCATGGGCAACCGCCAGGACGAGCTGAAGTGGTGGAAGGAGCAGAAGGACAAGGACGGCTACCAGACCTGGTCGGCCTCGATCGCGCCCGGCGTCTCGTCGCTAGCCTTCTGGGTGGCGCAGCAGGTGCTGGACGGCCGCACGGACATTCCGCACGACCTTCTGGTGCCGTATCTCGCCTTCACCCAGGACGATTTCGAAGCGGCCCTGCCGAAGATCAAGGAGGGTGGCGTCGCTACGCACGAATACACACAGGAAGACGCCATCGCGGCCATCAAAGCCAACATCAAGTGATGGCTGAACTGTTGCCGCCGGCATCGCCAACCGGATATCGTTGAGCATGCCCGAGGCAAACACCGATATAGTCAGGCCGGATGGCGCCAAAAAGCATTTCGGCGCCGCCAATTTTGACATCATCAGACTGGACGGTGCCGAAAAGCATTTCGGCGCCGTCCGGGCGCTCAGCGGCGTCGACTTCCAAGTCGGCGCCGGCGAATGTGTCGGTCTCGTCGGTCACAACGGCGCCGGCAAGTCGACGCTGATGCACATGGTGGCGGGCACGCTTGTCCCCGACAGCGGCGCGATCACGGTGCGCGGCAGCGCCGAGCAGGCCTATTCGGTGCCGCGCGCGCAGCAACTCGGCATACGCTGCGTATTCCAGGAACTATCGCTCTGCCCGAACCTCAGCATCGCCGAGAACACGCGCATCAACCATCCTTCGCTCACCGGTTTCGGCTGGCGACGCAAGGCCGCCGACCTTATCACCGCCAAGCTGGACGAGATCTTTCCGGACCACGGCATCTCCGCTTCCGACATCGCCGGCGACCTTTCAATCGGCCGGCGGCAGATGGTGGAAGTGGCCCGCGCCTTCACGCTGACCGAGGATCCGCTGGCACTGGTCATCCTCGACGAGCCGACCTCCTCGCTCGACGCGCATACAGCGGGCCAGCTGCTTGCGTTCGTGCGCCGCTTCGTCGCTTCCGGCGGCAGCTGCATCCTGATCTCGCATGTGCTGGGCGAGGTGCTGCAGAACGCCGACCGCATCGTGGTCATGCGCGACGGCAAGGTCGTCGCCGCCGACGCCGCAAGCGCCTTCGACCGCGATCGGCTGGTCGCCACCATGGGCGGCGCCGAAGGGCATCAGAGAACTGCCGCGGAGACAAGGAAGGCGGAGGCCGGCCCGCTGCGGGTCAAGGCACGTCCGGCGCGGCAGCAGGACGGCAAGGAGCTCGTCGCGCGCGCGGGCGAGATCATCGGGCTCGCCGGCCTCGCCGGCCACGGGCAAACCGACCTTTTGCTGGCGATTTTCGGCGCTGCCCAGCGCGCCAGGACCGGCATAGAGGTGACCGCGCCGGTGGCGCTGGTCGCCGGTGACCGCCAGTCGGACGGCATTTTTGCGCAATGGTCGATCGCGCAGAATATCGGCATCCGCTCACTGGCGCGGCTGCGCAGCGGCTTCCTGATCTCGCCGCGGCGCGAGGCCGAGCTTGCCGAATTCTGGAAGAACAAGATCGGCATCCGCACGCCCGACATGAGCAACAACATCTACTCGCTGTCCGGCGGCAACCAGCAGAAGGCGTTGTTTGCCCGCGCGCTGGGCTCGGATGCCGGGATCGTGCTGATGGACGACCCGATGCGCGGCGTCGATATCGGCACCAAGCTGGAAGTCTACGATCTGGTGCGCGAGGAAGCCCGCAAGGGCCGCACCTTCCTCTGGTACACGACCGAAACCGAAGAGCTCGACAATTGCGACCATGTCTATGTCTTCAAGAACGGCCGGATCGTCGCCAATCTCGGACGCGACGAGCTGACCGAGGAGAAGATCATCCAGTCCTCATTCGGCGATGCGGCCTGAGATGACGGCGGCCTCACTCGAAACCAGGCTGAAGGCGTCGTCGGCGGGTGGCGGTGCGGCGGCGCGGGCGCGCATGCTGCGCAGCCTGCTTCCGGCGTTGTCGTTGGCGCTGGTGCTTTTGGCGATCGCCTGGCTCAACCCGCGCGCCATCTCCTATTTCGGCTTCACCCTGATGCTCAACCTGGCGATCCCGATCGCCCTGGCCACGATCGCGCAGATGTTCGTTATCGCCGGCAATGAGCTCGACCTCTCGATTGGCACCTTCGTCGGCTTTGTCGGCTGCGTCACGGCGACCTGGCTGAAGGATGCGCCGCTGATCGGTGTGGCGGTGCTGCTGGGCTCGATCGGCGTCTATGCGCTGCTCGGCGCGCTGATCCACCTGCGCAACCTGCCCTCGATCGTGGTGACGCTGGGCATGAGCTTCGTCTGGCAGGGCCTCGCCATCCTCGTCCTGCCGAAGCCCGGCGGCAAGGCACCTGACTGGCTGTTGTCGCTGATGGCCTTCAAGCCGCCTCTCATTCCGTTCCCGATCATCGCCGCGCTGGTGATCGCGGCGGTGGTGCATGTCGGCCTGATGCGCACATCCTATGGCGTCATCCTGCGCGGCTCCGGCGGCAATGCGGCGGCGCTGCGGCGCGCCGGCTGGTCGCTGCTCAAGACCAGGATCGTGCTGTTCGCGCTGACAGGACTGTTCGGGGTACTCTCCGGCATGGCGCTGATCGGCATCACCACCTCGGCCGACGCCAATATCGGCAACGGCTACACGCTGCTGTCGATCGCCGGCGTCATCCTCGGCGGCGGCGAATTCGTCGGCGGCCGGGTGTCGCCGATCGGCGCCGTCATCGGCGCGCTGACGCTGGCGCTCGCCGCCTCGCCGCTGTTGACCTTCATGCACATCCCGCCCGACTGGCAGGTGGCGGCCAACGGCGCCATCCTGATCATCGTGCTGGCGGCGCGGGTGCTGATCAGCCGCAGGGAGAGGTGAGCGATGGCCTCGCTGCGAATGCTGCTGGCCAAACCGTGGACCTGGTCCTTCATCGGCGCAGCCGTGGTGTGGCTGGCGACCATCGTCTTCACCGGCGGCTATGGTGCCGGCGGCATGATCACGGCGGCACTTTCGCTGGCCGTCTTCACCGTCATCGTCGGCGTCGGCCAGATGTTCGTCATCACGCTCGGACCCGGCAATGTCGACCTGTCGCTGCCGGCCAATATCGGGCTTGCCAGCGCGGTCGCCATGAAAGTGATGGACGGCAATGATTCAATGATCGCGGTCGGGCTGATCGCGGCGCTCGCCACCGGGGCTGCGATCGGCGCGGCCAACTATCTGCTGATCTGGGCGCTCCGCATCCCGCCGATCATCGCAACCCTGTCGGCGAGCTTCATCATACAGTCGATTGACATCAGCTATGGGCGCGGGCTGCAGATCAAGCCGCCGCCGGGTTTCGCCGACTTCACCAACTGGCAATTCCTCGGCATCCCGGTGCTGGCGATGCTGACGGTACTCTTCACCATCGGCGCGGCAACGTCGCTGCAGCGCATGATCTACGGCCGCTCGGTGCTGGCGATCGGCCAGAACATCCGCGCCGCCTGGCTCGCCGGCGTCAATGTCGGCCGCATCCGCTTCCTCACCTACACGCTGTCCGGCGCGCTCGGCGGTATCGACGGGGCGCTGCTCGCCGGCTATTTCCGCGGCGCCAATGTCGACATCGGCAACGAATACCTGCTCGCCTCGATCGCCGTCGTCGTCATAGGCGGCACCTCGGTCGCCGGCGGCAAGGCCAATGTGCCCGGCGTCTGGGGCGCTGGCCTGTTCCTGGTGCTGCTGCTCACCATGCTCAACACGTTCGGCGTCAGCGCCGGCGTGCGGCTGGTGCTGACCGGACTGATCATCGTCGGGGTGATAACGGCGGCAGGTGGAGAGAAGGCGCTGCGGTGATATCCAGGTGAGGCCGGCCTGCAAATGGCGGCTTCCTGCGCTTCCGGTGCTCACGTACTTCACCTACGTTCCGCTCCGGTTCGCACCCAGTTTGGTCGCTTCGCGGCCGTCCGACTCCGGCTGACCGAATATCGGCGGAGTTCGTCAGATCGTTTGGTGTTGCCTTCTTCAGCGCGCTGTCGCGGCTTGTCCAGACAAGCATTGTGCCAGCGATACCATCAGGTTCCCATTCGCGGCGCGGCCTAGTAAACCCGTCGTGATCGCAGCCGGTCTCGGGAGGTTCCGCTTGTCCAATTCTGTCAACGTCGCAAACGAGAACGGCGTGGCGGTGGTCATAATCGACAACCCGCCGGTCAACGCGCTCAGCTTCCACGTCCGCGAGCCACTCCACGCGGCGCTGGCCGCGCTGCGCGACGATGCCACCGTCAGGGCCATCGTGATCGTGTGCGCCGGGCGGACTTTCGTCGCCGGAGCGGACATCACCGAATTCGGCAAGCCGGTGCAGCAGCCGGAGCTGCGCGCCATTGTGGCGCTTCTGGAAACCATCGCCAAGCCGACGGTCGCCGCCATCCATGGCACGGCGCTGGGCGGCGGGCTCGAGCTGGCGCTAGGCTGCCATTTCCGCGTCGCCGACGCCGGCGCGAAACTCGGCCTGCCGGAGGTGAAGCTCGGCCTGCTGCCGGGCGGCGGCGGCACGGTACGGCTGCCGCGCCTGGTCGGCGCGGCGAAGGCGCTCGGCATGATCGTTTCGGGAACGCCGATTTCGGCTGGCGAAGCAAAAGCCGCGGGCCTCGTCGATGCTGTCTTCGACGGCGATCTGATCGCCCAGGCGGTCCGGTTCGCCGGCGAGGCGGCCGCCAAAGGCGGGTCGTTCGCGCCGGTGCGCGAACGCAGGGACCGCGTTGCCGAAACGGACCTTGCAGCCTTCGACCGTCAGGCGGCCGAGCTTGCCAGGAAAGCGCGTGGGCTGGAGGCTCCGCTTGCCTGCGCCGAAGCCGTGCGCAATGCGATCACGCTGCCGTTCGATGAGGCGCTGGCGGCGGAGCGCGCGCTGTTCGTGAAGCTCGTTGCCGGCGACCAGTCGCGCGCGCAGCGGCATCTGTTCTTCGCCGAACGGGAAGCGGCCAAGATACAAGGCAAGGACGTCACCCGCCGCAAGATCGCCCGCGTCGGCATCATCGGCGCCGGCACGATGGGCGGCGGCATCGCGATGGCCTTTGCCAATGGCGGCTTTCCGGTGACCTTGCTCGAAACCGGCGAGGAGGCGCTGCAACGGGGCCTCGCAATGATCGAGAAGAACTACGCGGTCTCGGTCGGCCGTGGCTCGCTGACGGAAGAGGCCAGGCAGCAACGGCTTGGCCTGTTCAAAGGCAGCACCGACTATGCCGACCTTGCCGATTGCGACCTGGTAATAGAGGCGGTGTTCGAGGACATGGCGGTCAAGAAGGTGGTGTTCGGCAAACTCGACGCGGTGGCCAGGCCGGGCGCGATCCTTGCCACCAACACCTCCTATCTCGATGTCGACGAGATCGCCGCCTCGACGTCGCGGCCGCAGGATGTGCTCGGCATGCATTTCTTCTCGCCGGCCAATGTCATGAAGCTCTTGGAAATCGTGCGCGCCGATAGGACCGCGCCCGACGCGCTGGCGACGGTTGCGGAGCTAGCGCGGCGCATCGGCAAGGTGCCGGTCGTCGTCGGCGTCTGCCACGGCTTCGTCGGCAATCGCATGCTGTCCGCACGCGGCGCGGAAAACGAGTTCCTGCTGCTCGAAGGGGCGACGCCCGGCCAGGTCGACAAGGCGTTCACCGATTTCGGCTGGCCGATGGGGCCGTTCCAGATGGGCGATCTCGCCGGCCTCGACATCGGCTGGCGCAACCGCAAGGCGCGCGGCCAGACGGCGGTGATTGCCGACACGCTCTGCGAGCAGGGCCGTTTCGGCCAGAAGACCGGCAGGGGCTGGTATCGCTATGAAAGCGGCTCGCGCGAGCCCGTCCCTGATCCCGAGGTCGAGGAATTGATCCGCGCCAAGGCAGCCGAGCCTGGCATCGCCCGGCGCGAAATCGGCGCCGACGAGATCATCGAGCGCACGCTCTATCCGCTGGTCAACGAAGGCGCGAGGATCCTCGAGGAAGGCATTGCGGTGCGGGCGTCGGACATCGATGTCGTCTGGGCGAACGGTTACGGCTTTCCCATCGGCAAGGGTGGGCCGATGTTCTGGGCTGGCCTCGAAGGGGCTGCGAAGATCGTCGAGCGGCTGGAGCATTGGCATAGGCGGACCGGCCGGGCGATCTTCGAGCCGGCGCCGGTGCTGAGAAGGTTCGCGGAGACGGGGTCATGGCAAGTCCCGTAAACGGCTCAACGTCGCGTTCCTTCGCATCCAAGCACATCAAATTTGACCATGTGGACAAAACTCAGACACCGTTCCATAGTCCAGCGTCTGACATTCCTGAGAACGGCCGGCTCGACACGGCTGTCAACCAGAGGGCACTTCCATGAAAGACGATCCTAGCAAAATTGAACGCGCCGGCTTGTCTCGGCGCACCGTGCTGGAACTCGGCGCGCTTGGGCTGGCAGCGGCGGTGCTGCCGAATGCCGCCTTAGCCAAGGACAAGAAGCTGAAGGTGGCGGCGATCTTCGCCACGCCGATCGAGGAGCCGTGGGACAACCAGATCCACGTCGCCCTGCAGAAGGCCGAGAAGGAGCTCGGCATCGAATACAAATGGTCGGAAAAGGTGCAGACCGCCGACTTCAGCCGCGTGATGCGCGAATATGCGCAGGGCGGCTACCAGCTGGTGCTGGGAGATGCCTTCGCCGCCGAGCGCGAGTCGCGCCGCACGGCAAAACAGTTCCCGAAGACCGCATGGCTGTTCGGCTCCGGCGCCGGGCCGGCCGAGCCCAATTTCGGCGTCTTCGACAATTGGATCCACGAGCCGGCGTACCTTTCCGGCCTGATTGCTGGCAAGATGTCGAAGTCCGGCACCGTCGGCGCGGTGGCGGCGATGGGCATTCCGGAAGTGAACCGGCTGGTCAACGCCTTCTTCGCCGGCGCCAAGGAGGTCAACCCGAACATCAAGAAGAAGGTCGCCTTCATCGGCTCCTTCTTCGATCCGCCGAAGGCCAAGGAAGCCGCCGTGGCGCAGATCGACGCTGGCGTCGACGTGATCTATGCCGAGCGCTTCGGCGTCATCGAGGCGGCGGTGGAGAAGAAGATCCTCGCCATCTCCAACATGTCCGACCAGTCGAGCCTCGGCCCGGATACGGTGATCACCGGGCCGGTGTGGGACATGTACCCGACGGTCGAGCAGGCGATCAAGCTGGTCAAGGCGGGTGTCTTCACCGCGCAGGACTATGGCGATTTCTCGCGCATGGCCAAGGGCGGTTCGTTCCTGGCGCCGTATCACAAGTTCGACAAGACGCTGCCGGCCGAGGTCAAGGACCTGGTCGAGAAGAAGAAGGCCGAGATCCTCGAAGGCAACTTCCGCGTCGACGTCGACGAGAACACGCCGGTCTCGGATTGAGGCCGGCTTATCCCCCTCGAGGGGAGGGTGGCCCGCAGGGCCGGGAGGGGTCGCCCGCGACGCGCTCCATCTTGCTAAGTCATAGGTCGAGGCGGTTGAGGTGACCCCTCCCGCCTCGCTTCGCTCGGCACCCTCCCTCAAGGGGAGGGGTACCAGGAGTATCCCTTGTCCGCCCCACTCATCGAAATGCGCGGCATCACCAAGAGCTTCGGGGCCGTCAAGGCGAACGAGGCCGTGGATCTCAGCGTCGCACCGGGCGAGATCCTTGGGCTGCTTGGCGAGAACGGCGCCGGCAAGACGACGCTGATGAACGTGCTGTTCGGCGCCTATGCACCTGACGCCGGCGAGATACTGGTCGAGGGCCGGCCGGTCGCCATCCACAGTTCGGCCGACGCGCTCGCCGCCGGCATCGGCATGGTGCACCAGCATTTTCATCTGGCGCCGCGGCTCACGGTGCTCGAGAACCTCCTGATCGGCATTCCGGGCAAGTCGGGCCGCATCGACCGCGCCGGCGGGTTGGCGCGGCTGAAGGAGATCGGCCGCCAGCATGGGCTGAGCCTCGATCCGACGCTGCCGGTCTCGGCGCTGTCGGTCGGCGAGCAGCAGCGGCTGGAGATCATCAAGGCGTTGTTTCGCGGCGCGAAGCTTTTGATCCTCGACGAGCCGACGGCGGTGCTGGCGCCAGGTGAGGTCGACGGCCTGTTCGCCGCCCTGCGCTCGATGGCGGGCCAGGGGCTCGGCATCATTTTCATCTCGCACAAGCTCAACGAAGTACGGGCACTCACGCATCGCTGCGTGGTGCTGCGGCACGGCAAGGTCGCGGGCCGCGTCGACGACCCCGCCAACACGACGTCGTCCGCCATGGCGCAATTGATGTGCGGCCGCGAGATCTTGCCGCCGGCCAGAGGGCCCTCGACGCCAGGCGCGACGGTGCTTACCCTCGACGGCATTTCCACGTCGGGTCATCTCGGCACCGCGTTGCGAGATGTGTCGCTTTCGGTGCGGGAAGGCGAGATCCTCGGCATCGCCGGCGTCTCCGGCAATGGCCAGCGGGCGCTGGCCGACGTCATTTCCGGCATGCTGGCGCCGAAGGCCGGCGCGATGACGATAGCCGGCAAAGCGGTTGCGCAATTCTCGCCGCGCGCGGTACAGGCACTCGGCCTTGGCCGTATCCCGGAAGACCGGATGACGACCGGGCTGGTGACCAATCTGCCGCTCGCCGATTCCATGGTGCTGCCGCGCATCGGCACCGAGGCGTTCAGCCGCAAGGGTCTGCTCAATCCGTCCGCCATCCGCGCCTTCGCCGAGGAACAGATCAAGGCCTATGACATACGCTGCCCGGGGCCGATGGTGCGCGCTGGCGCGCTCTCCGGCGGCAATCTGCAAAAGGCACTGCTGGCGCGCGAGCTCGCCTTCGATCCGAAAGTGCTGATCGTGTCGCAGCCGACGCGCGGCCTCGACATCGGCGCTGCCCGCTTCATCCACGAGAAGTTCCTCGCCATGCGCGCCAAGGGCTGCGGCATCATCGTCATCGGCGAGGACCTCGAGGAACTGCTAATGCTCTCGGACCGCATCGCGGTGATGTATGAGGGCCGCATCGCCGGCACACTCGCCGGTGCGGACGCCACCGTCGCAAGGCTCGGCCTGATGATGACCGGCGTGGAGGGGAGGGCGTAAAGCATGGGTTTGCCTCTGATTTCGAACGCCGGCGCCGCCCCTCACCTGCCTGCCGGCACCCTCTCCCCGTATAGAGACGGGGAGAGGAGCGCTTTCATCGATGATTTCGCCAATCGCGAGCGTTGCAAGAAGGGTGTGACGGCTGCGGCCAGCCACCTTCTCCCCGTCACTATACGGGGAGAAGGTGCCGGCAGCCGGATGAGGGGCGGCGCCGACATCTGGCGAGCGGGGGGCCACGCCTGATGTTCCGCCTCGAAGCCCGTACGTCGACGCCGGCTTGGTTCAATCTCGCACTGCCGCTGCTGGCGATCGCGGCGACGCTGGTGTTGTGCAGCGGCCTGATAGCAATCGCCGGCGCCGGCGTGATCGAGGCCTATGGCGTGATGCTGTCGGCCTCGCTCGGCGACAGCTACGCCATAACCGAGACGCTGGTGCGCGCCGCGCCGATGATCTTCACCGGCCTTGCTGTGGCGATCGCCTTCCGCGCGAAATTCTGGAACATCGGCGCCGAGGGCCAGTTGCTGGCGGGCGCTGTGGCAAGCTGCTTCGTCGGCGCCATCCCGATGCCGGGCTATCTCGCCATGCTTTTGATGGCGCTGGCGGGCGCCGCGGCCGGCGCCGCCGTGGCGCTGGTGCCCGCCACGTTGCGCGTAAAGTTCAAGGTCGACGACGTGGTCAGCTCGCTGCTGCTCAACTCAGTCATCTATTACGCGCTGATGGCGCTGATCGAGGGGCCCTGGAAGGATAGCTTCAGCGGCTATCCGATCTCGCCGCCGGTCGAGGATTCGGCCAATTTCCCGGTGCTGATTGAGGGCACGCGGCTGCATCTCGGCGTCGTGGCGGCGCTGATCGCCGCGCCGCTCTGCTGGTTCTTGATCGCGCGCATGACGCTCGGCTTCCGCATCCGTGTCACCGGCGAGAATCCGGAAGCGGCCCGCTACAGCGGCATCAACGTCCAGCGCGTGCTCATCTCGACCGCACTGCTCTCCGGCGCGCTGGCGGGCTTGGCCGGCGTCGGCGAGGTCGGCGGCGTGCATTTCCAGGTGATGAGCGACATTTCGCCCGGCTACGGCTATTCCGGCATTGTCGTCGCCATGCTGGCCAGGCTCAATCCGCTCGGCGTGGTGCCGGCGGCGCTCTTCCTTGCCGCGGTTATGACCGGGGCCGAGGCGATGTCGCGCGCGACCGGCGTGCCGGCTTTCCTCAGCGACGTCATCCAGGGCACGGCGCTGCTTGCCATGCTGGTGGCGCTGCTGTTCACCGCCTATCGAATTCGGCGGGTCGCGAAATGAGCGCGGTGTTCGAGCAGATCTTTCAGGTCGGCTTCCTTGCCGCCATCATCCGCATCGCCACGCCGCTTGCCTTCGCCACGCTTGGCGAAATGTTCTCCGAGCGCGCCGGCGTGCTTAATCTCGGCATCGAAGGCATCATGCTGCTCTCTGCCATGGCCGGGTTCACCGCCACCAGCATGAGCGGCAGCCTGTGGCTCGGCGTGCTGGTTGCCGTGGCGACCGGCGCGCTGATGGGCGCGGTGCATGCGCTGTTCACGGTGGCGCTGGGCTTAAGCCAGCATGTCTGCGGCATCGGCGTGACGCTGTTCTGCTCGGGGCTCGCGTATTTCCTCTACCGGCCGATCTTCGGCCAGCAGTCGGTGCCACCGAGCATCAAGGGTTTCCAGCCCGAGCCGATCCCGCTGCTTTCGCACATTCCGATCCTCGGCCCGGCGGTGTTCAACCAGTTTACGCTTGTCTATCTGGCGATCATCGCCGTTCCGCTCGCCGCCCTCGTGCTCTACCGCACGCCATGGGGGCTTTCGGTGCGGATGGTAGGCGAAAACCCGCGCGCCGCCGACTCGGCCGGGGTCAGCGTGATTGGCACGCGCTTCCAGGCGGTGATCCTCGGCGGCGCGTTGATGGGGCTCGCCGGCGCGTTTCTCACCATGGCGCAGTTCAACGCCTTCACCTTCGGCGTGGTGTCCGGGCGCGGCTGGGTGGCGATCGCGCTGGTCGTGTTCGGCCGTTGGGACCCGTGGCGCTCGGCGGGCGCGGCGCTGCTGTTCGCCTTCGTCGATGCGCTGCAGCTCAGGATGCAGGCAAGTGGGCTCGGCCACATCCCCTACGAAGCCTTCCTGATGCTGCCCTTCATCTTCACGATCGTCGCCATGGCCTTCATGTCGCGCAATGCGGTCGCGCCCTCGGCGCTGCTGAAGCCGTTTCGGAGGGAAGAGCGGTAGAGGACTTGGCGCCCTTTCCTCTCCCCCGATCGACGGGGGGAGAGGAAGAGCGCCAAGCCTGGGACGCTTCACATCGCCGTAAAGGCGTTGTCGACGAAGAAATGCGCGCCGTTGACGAAGCTGGATTCGTCACTGGCCAGGAACAATGCGGCCTTCGCCACTTCTTCCGGCTCGCCGATGCGGCCCTGCTGGGCGGCGAGTGCCGCGTCGGAGACGTCGACGCCGAGTTTCCCCAGGTCGGCCACCTCGCGCAGCCCGTGCGGGGTGCGGATGAAGCCGGGACAGACGGCGTTGCAGCGAATGTTGCGGTCGCGGAATTCGACCGCGATGGCGCGGGCGAACATGTGGCAGGCGCCCTTGGTGGTGTCGTAGAGCACCTCGTTCGGCGTCGCCGCCACCGCCGAGATCGACGAGGTGCAGACGATCGAGCCGCCGCCCGCCGCGATCATGCCGGGCAGTACGGCGCGCGTCATCAGGAACATCGAGCGCACATTCACGGCGTGCAGCCAGTCCCATTCCGTGAGCGTCGTCTCCAGGAACGGCTTTATCACGATGGTGCCGGCGTGGTTGAACAGCACGGTGACGGGGCCGAGCTTTGCCGCCGCCGCCTTCACCGCTCCCTCGACCTGCGCTTCGTCGGAAACGTCGGCGACGAAATGCGCCGCGACATGGCCGCGTGCCTGGATCGCGGCAGCGGTCGCCGCCGCCGCTTCGCCGTTGCGGTCGACGATCGCCACCTTGGCGCCTTCCGCCGCGAAGAGCTCCGAGGCCGCTCCACCCATGCCCGTCGCGCCGCCCGATATGATCGCGACCTTGCCCGCCAGCCTTCCGCCCATTGATTTCTCCGTCTGTTGATGCTTCACGCGTGAACCGGCAACGATGCTAACCCGCGCGTGTCGGATGGCCAAGCTCGCTGGCCGCATCGCCGACTCCAGCGCGACCGCCGAAATCCGGGGCGGCGTCATCATCTCCGCAGCCGTTTCCCCTGCATAGGGCAGACGCAGCAAGCCAAACCAATGTCCAGCGCGATATGAGAAATTCGTTCTTCGGATCGCGGAAAAATAGCAATCGACAAAGTCTACTAACTTTATAGATTAAGGGTGAGACGGAGGCCGACATGTCCTATTACCAAAACACCCAGACAGACCGCAGGGGACAAACCGTCGGCCAGAGCTGGCGGCCGGCCTATGGCGGGGCCTTCGCCTATCTCGTTTTCACCCTTGCGTTCGTGTTCACCGGGGCAGTCGTTGTGGGCCTCATTCCCTGAGGCGCGGGAACCACGGGGGTGGCGGCCTAACGCTTTCAGGCAACCGGAGTTGAGTGAGCCGCGTCGGCGGCGCGTTTTCGCGCGCCCTGTGGTTTTGATATGCGATTCCAAACGTGATGAAGGAGATGGCAATGCCAATCGAGTTCACGCATGTTCCGGGTAAGTCTGCCTATGGCAGCTTCTTCTACGATTTCGCCGAGACCGCGACGAAACTGTCGCTGATCGAGGATGTCGGCTTTCAGAAGATCGTCGTCGACGATCCGGCCGGCCTGCTCACCAATATGGACATAGCCGCGCAGGCGCTGAAGCGCACCGCGTCGCTGGAGGTGGTGCTGACCCACTGGGCTGGCGTGGTCGAGCCGACGGTGGCGGCCAGGCAGCTTGCCGCGCTCGACGCCAGGAGCGGCGGCCGGCTGTCGCTCAGGATGCTGAGCGAGCCGCTCAGCGATGAGGATGCCGAGGCGCGCCCGGTCGGGCACACCGTGGTGTGGCAGCGTATTGACGAATATCTGGTGCTTTTGAAGCGCCTGTGGTCGAACGACAGGCCGTTCGACCATGAAGGCGCCTTCTACAGCGTCAAAGGCGGCTATGTGCCCGGCAAGGGCCCGCACGGCGCCGACGTGACGATCCGGCTTGGCGGCCAGTCGGGAACGGCGCTCAGGGTAGCCGGCCGGCACGCGGATGTCTTCGAACTGTCCGCCGGTTCGCCCGACGAGGTCAGCCAGTTGATCGAGCGCGTGCGCGCCGCCGCCGCCGAGCATGGAAGGGCCGGCAAACTGCGCTTCGCGCTGCCCGTGCGCATGCGATCGCAAAAAGATGAAGGCGTCGCCGATCACAAGGCGGTTGAGGTTTCCGGGTCGCCGGCCGAGATCGCGTTGTCGCTGTTGCCCTATGCGGGGCTCGGCATCCATGAATTCATGATCGGCGGCATCGACCGTCCGCGCGAGATCGCGACGGCGGGTCGCGAGACTGTCACGCTTATCGCCAATTCACTGGCGCGTCTCGAGAGCAGCGTGACGCAATCCGGCGCATTGGCGCCGCGCCTGCCATCGGGATCCCGCGCCCGGGCCTGACCGGGTCGTCAGCGCGGCCTGCCGGCAGGCCGGGCCAGCGCTTCGATGACGGCGTCCGAATCCGCCAGCGCGCCGAAGACGCCGTCCTCGACCGTCACCATGTGAAGCGCGGCCTCATGCGCCTGTCTGCCGCCGCTGGCGCAGGCGTCCGCAATCGTCAGGCACTGGAAGTTGCGGTCGCAGGCCTCACGCAGCGTGGTGTGGACGCAGACGTCGGTCGTGCATCCCGTGAACAGGAGATGCGTGATGCCGCGTGCGCGCAGGACCAGCTCCAGGTCGGTATAGGTGAAGGCGCCGTTGCAGGTCTTGTCGACGACGATGTCCTGCGGCGCCACCTCGATATCGGCGACGATCTGGAACCCCGGGCTGGAGCGCAGCAGGATGTCGGTGCCGTCGAGCCCTGCCCGTTGGCGGCGCCATTTCTCGTAAGGCGTCATGTCGGCCATGTCGGCGCGGTAGCCTTGCCTTGTGTGCACGATGGTCAGGCCGGCGGCGCGGGCTGCCGCGATCAGCCGGTTCACCGCCGGCAGGATCGCCCTGAGCGGCGAAGGGTCGTATCCCTTTCTGGCGAAATAGCCGGTCGGCGACAGGAAGTCCTCCAGCAGGTCGATGACCAGCAGCGCGGTGTGTTCCGGCACCAGCCGGCCGTCATAGGGAAAATCGAACGGGATCGCCTTGATCATGGGGGCTTGCCTCACGCAGGGAGCCATCGTGGCCGGAGATGGTATCGCAGTCCATAGCCAGGGTCATGACCCCGCAGAGGCGCCACATTGGCAGCAATGGCGCAATTCGACCGTGCGCCGGGGCCTCATGACATTTTTGTTGATTCAAAAAGTCACCTCATAGTTGACTATTAAACTCATGTTTCTTAGTCAACCGTCGATGGCAGCTGGAAACCGCTTGCCGAGGAATGCGCAAGCCCGAGTTGCAGAAAGGCCAGAGCGTGGCTGGAGTTCAGACTGCCTTCCGTGTCGAAGCGGTGCGTTTCGCCGTCGGCGAGCGGACTCTGCTCGGACCGGTCTCGCTCGAGCTCGAACGCGCGCGCGTCTACGGTCTGATCGGCCACAACGGCTCCGGCAAGTCGACGCTGATCAAGCTTCTGGCGCGCCAGCAGCCGGCAAGCGAGGGCGCGATCAGCTTCGCCGAGCGGCCGCTGGCCGGCTGGAGCGCGCGCGAGCTGGCGCGGGCATTGGCCTATCTGCCGCAGACGACGCCGGCGGCGACCGGGCTTACCGTGCGGGAACTGGCGGCGCTCGGGCGCTATCCCTGGCATGGCGCGCTCGGCCGTTTCGGCCATGAGGACAGGCGGCATATCGAGGAGGCGCTGGCGCTGACCGACATGGCCGGCTTCGCCGACCGTCTGGTCGACGAGCTTTCCGGCGGCGAGCGGCAGCGGGCCTGGCTTGCCATGCTGGTGGCGCAGAATGCCGGCGTCATGCTGCTCGACGAGCCGATCTCGGCGCTCGACATCGCCCACCAGGTCGAGGTGCTCGACCTGGTCAGGGAACTCAGCCGCAAGCGCGACCTTTGCGTCGTCGTCGTGCTGCACGATCCCAACATGGCAGCGCGTTATTGCGACGAACTGATCGCGCTGAAGGAAGGCAGGCTGCTGACGCGCGGCACGCCCGCCGAGATCATGCGGGGCGACATGCTCAAGGGCATTTTTGGCGTCGAGATGGGGGTGTTTTCGCACCCCGTCACCGGCCAGCCCATCGGTTACGTGCAATGATGAAGCGAGGACGAAGCGTGTCCAGACATGGCCTTTTCGCGGCGCTGGCCGCATCGTTGATCCTGGCGGCCGGCGCTGTCGCCGCACAGGAGCAACCGGCGACGCCAGCTCCGGCCGCACAAGCGCCGGTGGCGCAAGCTCCTGCCACCCAAGTGCCGGCCGCACCCGCCACAACCGCTCCGGCCATTGCTGCTCCCGCTGCACCGCAACCGGGCGTTAGGCCGGCTCCGGCACCGTCGACGGCGATTGCGCTGACGCTGCCGCACGATTTGTCGCCCTGGGGCATGTTCATAGCCGCCGACATCATCGTCAAGGCGGTGATGATCGGCCTCGCCTTCGCCTCGCTGGTCACCTGGACGATCTGGCTGGCCAAGTCGCTGGAGATCCTCGCCGGCAAGCTCAGGGCGCGCCGCGCCGCGCAGGCGATCGGCAATGCCGCGACGCTGATGCAGGCCGGGCGCGCGCTCGGCCACAACAATGGCCCCGGCGCGCTTCTGGTGCGCGCCGCAGAGGAAGAGGCCGCGCTTTCTGCCGGCGCGCTCGACCACGTCACCGGCGATGGCCTGAAGGAGCGCGTTACCTCGCGGCTGTCGCGCATCGAGGCAGCTGCGGCGCGGCGCATGTCGCGCGGCACCGGCCTGCTCGCGACCATCGGCTCGACCGCGCCTTTCGTCGGCCTGTTCGGCACGGTGTGGGGCATCATGAACGCCTTCATCGGCATCTCGCAGGCGCAGACCACCAATCTGGCGGTCGTGGCGCCCGGCATCGCCGAAGCGCTGCTCGCCACCGCCATGGGCCTGGTGGCGGCGATCCCGGCGGTGGTCATCTACAACGGCTTTGCCCGCTCCATAGCCGGCTACAGGCAGATCCTCGCCGATGCCGCCGCTGGCGTCGAACGGCTGGTCAGCCGCGACCTCGATTTCCGCACCGTGCCGCCGGCAGGCGCCATCGCGGCGGAGTGAGCGGTCATGGCGGCGCGGATTCGCGAAACGGCCGGCGACGATCTCGAGGAAAGCCACGAGATCAACGTCACCCCGTTCATCGACGTCATCCTGGTGCTTTTGATCATCTTCATGGTCGCGGCACCGCTCGCCACCGTCGATGTCAATGTCGACCTGCCGGGCTCGACGGCGACGCCGGCGCCGCGCCCCGAGACGCCGCTGTTCCTGACGCTGAAAGGCGATCTTACGCTCGCCGTCGGCAATGACAGCGTGCCGCGCGCCATGTTCGCCGCCATGCTCGACGGTCGCACCAAGGGCGACAAGCAGACGCGCATCTTCCTGCGCGCCGACAAGTCGGTTGGCTATGGCGAGCTGATGGAGGTGATGAACCTGCTGCGTGCCGCCGGCTATCTCAAGATCGCGCTGGTCGGCCTGGAGACGCTGCCTTCGGCCGATGCGCCAGAGCCAGGCGGAAGCCAGCCATCTGGAGGCCAGCCGACAGCCCCGAGCGGCGGCACGGCACCATGACGGGCGCGACGGCCGCCTTGTCCGGGGTCGGTCAGCCGCGGTTCGGCGCGAGCGAGACCGGCCTGTGGGCGGCTGCCGCCGCCTTGATCCTGGTCGCGCATGTGGCGGTCGCCTATGCAGTGCAGAACTTCAGTCCTGCCGACATCTCTGGCGGACCGCCGCCGGCGCTTGCGATCGAGATGTCGCCGCTCGCGCCCGCAGAACAGGAAGAGGCGCTGGTGCCGGACACAGTGACGCCCGATCAAGCCGAGCCGGTCGAGGAGACGGAGAGGGCGGCGCCAGTGAAGCCGGCAACCGAGCCGGCGCCTGAGCAGGTCACCGAAGTAGCGGAACCGACCGTCGAACAGCCGGCAGAGGCCGACGCGGCCGAACCGGCGGCGCCGACGGTCGCCGCGCTGAGCGCTCAACAGCCGCTCGACGAAGTGGTTCCGGACGTCGTCGAGACGGTGGCACCGGACGTCGTCATTCCCTTGCCGCAGCCGAAACCGGTCGATGCGCCGGCGGAATCCAAGGTCATGAAACCGGTCGAGGCCAAGGCGAAGAAGCCCGTCGACAAGCCGAAGCAACGGCCGAAGAAGGAAAAGCCGGCGCCGGCCAAGACCGCCATGGCGGCCAGCGCCGACGCCAGGCCGGCCGCGCGCGCGGCGGCGCCAAAATCCGCCGAGGGAGCATCGCGTTCCAGCGCCAGCCCGGCGCGCTGGAATTCCAGCCTGGCGGCTTGGATCAGGCGGCATACGCGCTATCCGAGCGCGGCACGGTCGCGGCGGGCCGAAGGCAGCCCAAACGTGACCTTCACGGTCGATTCTTCCGGCCGGGTGGTCTCGGCCCGGCTGGCGCGGTCCTCCGGTGACGCCGACCTCGACCGCGCGGCACTCGGCGCCTTGCAGGGCGCCTCGGTGCCGGCGCCGCCATCCGAACTCGGCGCCCGCGTCACCCGCACCGCGCCTTTTGTCTTCAGTTTGCGGGATTAGATGGCAAACGATGTCATCGTGGCGACGTGTCGTGTCGCCCTTGGCTCTCATGCTTGCCGGGACCTTCCTTGGCGGCCTCGGGGTGCGCACGGGGCGGCAGGGTCTCCGTCAGGTTTCTGACCTTTGGCATTGTTGTGCGCATCGATGATCGCGCGGCCAAAATGGACAAGGATTGGAAGCACTGACATTGCGCTTCCTCCGTTGGGACGGCTGCTGCGCGCTGTCGGAACGGGGATAGATGCGTCGGGTCTGTTTCGCGGGGATGGCACGGAAAACGGCGGGCTGTTGCCGAAATCATCGACCGGGAAACATTTGCCTACGAATGATTTGGTTCGTTTCGCCTATGCCGAAACGGCAACCGAGCAGGCGAAACGGCTGCGAAATCCATTCGGGTCAAGGGCTCGAGAAATCCCACTGGTGGAGCTGAGGGGGATCGAACCCCTGACCTCATCATTGCGAACGATGCGCTCTCCCAGCTGAGCTACAGCCCCGTCCAGCGGATGGCGCATTTATCGGGCGCGGCGGTTTCGTGTCAAGGCGAAACGAGCGGCGCCATTGGCGCTGCCGGAAAGCCGGCTCTTGCCGGCTCCGCCTGCAATGGCTACATGTCGGCCGTTCGCAAGGAGCACCTGATGATCGCAGTCTTTTATACGCTGCATGCCGCAATAGGCATCTATTGGTGGATCGTAATCGGCGCGGCCATCTTCTCTTGGCTGTACGCCTTCAACGTCGTCAACTCGCGCAATCAGCTCGTTAACTCCATCGGCACCATGCTCTACCGGTTGACCGAGCCGGCGCTGCGGCCAATCCGCCGCTTTCTGCCCGATCTCGGAGGTGTCGACATCTCGCCGATCATTTTGCTGTTAGCACTGACATTTATCAGCGTGTTCTTGAACTACACAGTTCAGCCGATGTTCGGCATCGGTCCGATGTGAGGTCTACCGCCTTTTTCTTCTTTCGTCTCCGCAACGACGGCATCGATCTGTTCGTACGGCTGACGCCGAAGGCGGCGCTTGATGGGATAGAGGGCGTCGAGACTACCGCCGACGGAAGAAGCCACCTCAAGGCCCGCGTGCGCGCCGTGCCGGAAAACGGCGCCGCCAACCAGGCGCTGGAACGGCTGGTCGGCAAGGCGCTGGGCGTTCCGGCGTCGGCCGTCGCGGTCGTCGCCGGCGCCACGGCGCGGCTGAAGACGCTGCGGATAGTGGGAGATGCGGCTGAGCTGGCGAAGCGCATCGAGGCATTGAGCGGCAGCCAAGGCAAATCGCATTGATGGCTGCTAGTCACATCATCGGTCGGCGCTGCCCCTCATTGCCCTGCCGGGCATTTCTCCCCGTATTGTGACGGGGAGAAAGATGCCTTTGTCCGAACCGGATAGATAGGTAACAGAATGGACCGATTGCATAGGTGACAGTTTTCTCCCTCGCCGGAGGACCCGGCGATGGTTTGGCGAGAGACTGGCATCATGGACGAGCGGCTTCGTTTTGTAGTGGATTGCCTTTCTGGCGAAGAGACGATGAGCGAGCTTTGTGCGGCCTACGGAATTTCGCGCAAGATCGGCTATAAATGGCTGGGTCGCTACCGGGAGTTTGGCCCGGAAGGTTTGCACGATCGGCCGCGAGCGCCGCTCAATCATGGCCGTGCGACAGCCCTTGATCTTGTCGAGCGGATCGTGGCGGCGAAGGAGACGCATCCGCTGTGGGGGCCCAAGAAGATCGTGGCGCGGCTCAAGCGCGCGGCTCCCGACTTGATCTGGCCGTCGGCCTCGACGGCAGGCGCTATCCTTGCACGGCATGGGCTTGTCAGCGCCCGCAAGCGGACCCGGCTGCGGGCCTGCGGCAATGGACCTTGGCCGGAGCCGCAAGGGCCGAACGCGGTGTGGACCGGCGATCACAAGGGCTGGTTCCGGACCCGTGACGGGTGGCGTTGCGAACCGTTGACGGTGATGGATGCGTCGAGCCGCTACTTGCTGGCGCTCGAAGCGACCGGCTCGACGGCGGATGCCGAGGCCTGGCCGGTATTCGAGCGGCTGTTTGAGGAGCATGGCCTGCCGGACCGGTTCCGAAGCGACAATGGCCCGCCCTTCGCGTCGGCCGGTGTCACCGGGCTGACACCGCTTGCGGTGCGCTTCATCAAACTCGGCATCGCCCTGGAGCGGATCGCGCCCGGCAAACCCCAGCAGAACGGGCGCCACGAGCGCTTTCATCTGACCCTGTTGCCGCTGGCCGAGGCACCGGAGGCCGACAGGGCGGCCCAGGGCCACGCCTTCGAGGCCTTCCGGCGCAGCTACAATGAAGAACGTCCCCATGAGGCGCTAGGCATGGACACTCCAGCCCAGCATTACAGATCCTCCCGGCGCGCCATGCCGACGATGCCGCCCGAGCCTGATTATCCGGCCGAGGCCGCGGTCCGTCATGTACGCCACAATGGCGAGATCAGGTGGAACGGCGGCTTCGTCTATGTCTCGCAGGCACTGGTTGGTGAAGCTGTCGCGGCCGCCCAAACCGAGGATGGTCAATGGGCTCTTTCCTTCCATGCACACCAGCTCGGCATCATCGACACAAGGCGTATGACGCTTGTCCGCTGCAGCGCCGCGCTAACCAATCCGCTTGGCGCTGCAGCGGACAAATAGGGGGAGAACTGTTACCTATGTATCCGGTTCAAACTGTTACCCATCTATCGGCTGGACACCTTCGCCGGCGATTTCGCCAACCATAAACGTTGCAGAAAATTGCGCTGCGGGCGCGGCCAGCTCTCTTCTCCCCGTTTACGGGGAGAAGGTGCCGGCAGGCGGATGAGGGGCGGCGCGACGATTCCAGGATTGGCTCGGTTCTCACCGAATGTCCCCATTCGGCATCACGTGACCATGGAAAGATGCCCCCTCAATCCCCCAGCGGCAGGCGGGGGTCGTCGACCTTCAGCGTGTTCACGCTCTGCTTGATGCGGCGCAGGTTCTCCAGCACCTTCGGGCCGCGCGTCTCGGCGACCGAGGTCACGATCATGTCGACGATGGCGAGCAGCGCGTAGCGCGACGATGTCGGCTTGTAGATGTTGCCGTCCTCGAACGACTGCAGATGGATGACCGTATCGGCGGCCTTGGCCAGTGCCGAGTCCGGCGCGGTGATGGCGACCGTCGTGGCGCCATACTGCTGCGCGACCTGCACCGCCTCGATGACCGATCGCGCATAGCCGGAAACCGAAAAGGCGACCAGCGTCGTCTCGGGCGTCGCGACCGCGGCGTACATGCGCTGCAGCTGCCCGTCGATCTGCGCCAGCACCGGCATGCCCAGCCGGAACAGCCGGTTCTGCATTTCGGTCGCCATCATCGAGGAGATGCCGCCGGAGCCGACGCACAAGACATTGCCGGAAGTTGCGATGCGCGCGGCGACGCCGACCAGCGCCGTCATGTCGAGGTTCTCGCCGGCGCGCTGGATGGCCGCTATCGCCGCTTCGGTGATGGCCGATGCGATGCGCTGCTCGCGCGCGTCGCGGCTAAGCGGCGCCGGCGACAGATACGGCCCGCCGATGGCGATCGCTTGCGCCAGGTAGAACTTGAAATCGCGCAGGCCCTCGCAGCCGAGATTGCGGCAGAAGCGGGTTACCGTCGGCTCACTGACGCCGACGCGCGCCGCGATCTCCGAGATCGCCGCCTTGGAAGCGAAATCGAGATCGGAAAGCACGAGGCCGGCCAGCCGGCGGTCCGACTTAGTGCCGTCCTGCGACATCAATTGCAGCCGCGTGACGATGTCGGCCGGCGTCTTCATCTGGGGTGACTTCATAGGGGCAGGCCCGTCGTCCTGTCGAACAGATGGGTGTTGCGCGGCTCGACGGTGACCGGCAAGCCGCCGATCACGTGATCGCCGGAGCTGATCGTTTCCAGGCCGGCCAGCATGCGCAGCAGGGTCGACTTTGCCGCACCCCGATGGCCCGACCAGCATGACGGACTCGCCGCTTTGATCTCGAGGTCGATATCCACGAGGATGCTGTGAAGCCCGAACGATTTCGACAGGTTGCGGAACTGGACATCGGTCATGGTCACGCTCCCAATATGTCGTCGATGAAAGGCAGGCACCCGGCGGTGAGCCCCGCATCGACCGGCATCACCACGCCCGTTACGCCGGATGCGCGGTCGGAGGCAAGGAAGGCCACCGTTTCGGCCACTTCCGACGCATTGACGATGCGGCCGAGCGGGTAGAGCCGCTTGAGCTTGGCGAGGATTTCGGGGTCCTTGGCCAGGCGATGCTCCCAGGCGGCGGTGCGGATCGATCCGGGGCAGACGACATTGGCGCGCACGCCGCTGCGGCCGAGCTCGACGGCGATCGACTTGGCATAGGCATTGATGCCCGCCTTGGCCGCGGCATAGGCGGGATTGCCGAAATGGGAAATCGCGTTGACCGAGGAGATGAAGACAACGTTGCCCGCGCCGCGCTTGGCCATCGCCTTGGCAATAGGATCGGCGAAAATCATCACGCCGGCCAGGTTGAGATCGAGCTCATGCGCGACCCTGTCCGCCGTCAGCGCGCCAAGCGTCTCGGCGCGGGTCCAGCCGGCATTGTTGATCAGGATGTCGGGGACGCCGTCGCTGTCGAGGATCGCTGCGATGGCTGTCTCGATCGAGACCCGGTCGAGCAGGTCGAAGACATGGCGCGAGGCAAGATGCGGGCTGGCCAGCGCCTCGTTCGACTGATCGCAGCCGACGACGCGCGCGCCGCGTTCGTTGAGCAGCGCCACGATCGCTGAGCCGAGGCCGCCGCCGGCACCCGTGACCACGGCCGTCTTGCCCTCGAATTCGGCTTTCGAAACCACAGCGCGCTCCTCCTCCGACGGAACGCTACTCAAGGAAATGAAATTAAGCAACAGAATGATCTGCTTGATTGATGCGAAATCACGGATAATGTAGGAAAGTCACATCAATCCTGAATCCTTCTGGCTACAGGCGCAGATGCCCTGGCGCTAGGAGCCGTCAAATAGCAATTCCAGCAATTCCGGGAAAAGCGTGCGGCGGTTTTCCGCCCGGAATTGCGAAAGACAAAGACTACACGGAGCATTCATGCGCATCTTCACCGCCTCGCTGGCGACGGAAACCAACACCTACTCGCCGGTGCCGACCGACCGGACCTCGTTCGAGATGGCCTTCTATGCCGGGCCGGGCAAGCATCCGGAAACGCCGACGCTGTGCTCGTCACCGATCGTGGCGCTGCGCCGGCGCGCGGCAGGCGAGGGCCTGACCGTCATCGAAGGCACCGCCACCTGGGCCGAGCCCGGCGGGCTGGTGCAGCGGCAGGCCTTTGAGGCGCTGCGCGACGAGATCCTCGGCCAGCTCAGGGAAGCGCTGCCGGTCGATGCCGTCATCCTCGGCCTGCATGGCGCGATGGTGGCGCAAGGCTATGACGACTGCGAGGGCGACCTGCTCGAACGCGTGCGCGCCATCGTCGGTCCGAAGGTGGTGATCGCCTCAGAGTTCGATCCGCACAGCCATTTGACGCCGAAGCGTGTCGCGGCATCCGACATCATGGCCTACTTCCTTGAATTCCCGCACACCGATTTCTACGAGCGCGGCGAGCATGTCGTCGAGCTCGGTCTCGCCGCTGCGCGCGGCGAGATCAAGCCGGTGATCTCGACCTTCGACTGCCGCATGATCCAAGTGCTGCCGACGAGCCGCGAGCCGATGCGCTCCTTCGTCGACAAAATCAACGCGCTGCACGGCAAGGACGGCGTGCTGTCGGTCTCGGTCATCCATGGCTTCATGGCCGCAGACGTGCCGGAGATGGGCACGCGCATCCTGGTCGTCACCGACAACGAAAAGGAAAAGGGCGATGCACTGGCGGAAAGCTTGGGGCGCGAACTCTACGCCATGCGCGAAAGGACAGCGATGACGATGCTGAACACGGCCGACGGCATCGAGCGCGCGCTCGCCGTGCGCAAGGCGAATCCGGACAAACCGGTGGTCATCGCCGACATCTGGGACAATCCCGGTGGCGGCGTTGCCGGCGACGGCACCGTCGTGTTGCGCGAGCTGCTCGCGCGCGGCATCAGCAATGTCGGCATGGCGACGATCTGGGATCCGATCGCGGTGACGTTCTGTCAGGCAGCGGGTGAGGGCGCCGTCATCGATTTGCGCTTCGGCGGCAAGGCCGGGCCACTGGCGGGCGAGCCGATCGATGCGCGGGTCAAGGTGCTGAAGGCGGTCGGCGAAGGCTGGCAGAGTTTCGGACCGAGCCGGGTGACATTGGGGTCGGCCGCGGTGGTGCGCGTCGAAGGCACCGAGGTCGATGTCATCCTCAACACCAACCGCACGCAGACCTTCGAGCCGGACATCTTTTCCAACATCGGCGTCGATCCGCTGTCGAAGGACATTTTGCTGATCAAGTCGACCAACCATTTCTATGCCGGCTTCGCGCCGATCGCCGCCGAGATTATCTATGTCTCGGCGCCGAGTTCGTATCCCAGCAATCCGGCGGTGACGGATTACACCAAGCTGGTGCGGCCGGTGTGGCCGAGGGTGGCGGATCCGTGGCTCTAATCTCCCCCCTTGAGGGGGAGATGTCGCCAAAGGCGACAGAGGGGGTCCTCGCGCGTGAAGCGCTAGGCTCCATCTGCCGCAGGAGCTCGCGTCCAGTCGAACCGACCCCCTCTGGCCGCTTTGCGGCCATCTCCCCCTCGAGGGGGGAGATTAGCCAATCACACCAACCCCCGCTTCGCCATCATCGCCTCTGGCGACGGCATCTTGCCGCGGAACGCCATGTAGAGCTCTTCCGGATCCTTGGAGCCGCCGGCGGCGTAGATGTTTTGCTTCAGCCGCTCGGCCAATGCCGGGTTGAAGGGATCGCCCGCCTCCTCGAAGGCGGCAAAGGCGTCGGCGTCGAGCACTTCGGACCACATGTAGGAATAGTAGCCGGCCGAATAGCCGTCGCCTGCGAAGACATGGCCGAAATGCGGGGTGCGGTGGCGCATGGCGATGCTGTCGGGCATGTCGAGCTTGTCGAGCGTTTCGGCTTCGAAACGAAGCGGCTCTTGCAGCGCGTCGGGGCGCGCATGGTAGGCCATGTCGATCAGCGCCGAGGCGGTGAACTCGACTGTGGCGAAGCCGGCGCCGAAGGTGCGGGCGGCGAGCATCTTGTTGAGCAGGTCCTTCGGCATCGGCTTGCCGGTCTTGACGTGCAGCGCGTGCTTTTCGAGTACCGCCGGCACCGTCAGCCAGTGCTCGTAGAGCTGCGAGGGCAGCTCGACGAAATCTCGGCTCACGGACGTGCCCGAGACCGACGGCCAGGTGACGTCGGTCAGGATGCCGTGCAGTGCATGGCCGAATTCGTGGAACAGCGTCTTCGCCTCATCGACCGACAGGAGTGCGGCCTCGCCGGCCGGCGGCTTGGCGAAGTTCATGATGTTGTAGATAACGGGCCTGGAACCGTGCCCGAGCTTATAACCGGATTTCAGCGCGCTCATCCAGGCGCCCGAGCGCTTGGAGGGCCGGGCGAAGTAATCGGCGAGGAACAGGCCGCGCTCGCTGCCGTCGCCGTTCTTGACCACAAAGACGCGCGCGTCGGGATGCCAGGCCGCGATGCCCTGCTTCTCCTCGAAGCTGATGCCGAACAAGCGCGTCGCGACGTCGAAGCAGGCGTCGATGACGCGCTCGAGCTGCAGGTATGGCTTCAGCTCGGCCTCGTCGAAGGCGAATTTCTCGGCGCGCAGCTTCTCCTGGTAGAAGCGCCAGTCCCAGGCGGCGAATTTTTCGTTGCTGCCGGCCTCTGTCGCCAGCCGCTCCAATTCCTTTTGGTCGAACGCCGCCTTCTCCAGCGCCTTCTCCCATACCGGGTCGAGCAGCGCGTGCACGGCTTTCGGGGTCTTGGCCATGGTGTCGTCGAGCTTCAGCGCTGCGAAGGAGTTGTAGCCGAGCAGTTTTGCCTTCTCGGCGCGCAGTTTCAGCATGTCGCGGACCACTTCGGTGTTGTCGGTGGCGCCGCCGTTCTGGCCGCGCATGGTGAAGGCGCGGAAGGCGATCTCGCGCAGGTCGCGGCGCTCGGAGAAGGTCGAGAACGGCTCGTAGATCGAGCGTGACAGCGTCACGGCGAAGCGGCCCTTCTGGCCGCGCATCTCGGCCGCTTCCGCCATGGCGCTTTTCAGGAAATCCGGCAGGCCGGCGAGATCGGCAGCGTCGAGGAACAGCGCCCAGTCGCGCTCGTCGGCCAGAACGTTCTGGCCGAAGCTGGTGCCGAGCGAGGACAGCTCTTCGTTGATCCTGGCCAGCCGCTTCTTGCCGCCGGCGTCGAGCTTGGCGCCGGACCGGACAAAACCCTTCCAGGTCTTTTCCAGCACGCGCAGCGTCTCTGCATCCAGCTTCAGGCTTTCGCGGCGCTGGTAGAGGTCGTCGATGCGGGCAAACAGGTTCTCGTTCATCGAGATGGCCGAGAAATGCCTGGACATTTTCGGCGAGATGTCGCGCTCCAGCGCCTGGATGTCCTCATTGGTGTGCGCGCCGGCACGACACCAGAAGATCGACGAAACCTGGTCGAGCGCCTCGCCGGCGAGTTCCAGCGCGGCCAGCGTGTTCTCGATCGTCGACGCCTCGCTGCTGCCGGCGATCGCATCGATCTCGGCCTCATGCGCCTTCAGCGCCGCGTCGAAGACGGGGCCAAAATCGCCATCGCCGATGCGGGTGAAATCTGGCAGGCCGAGCGGCCCTTGCCATTTGGTCAGCGGATGGGCGGCGAGATCGACGGCTGATGACATTGAAGAACTTTCGATTGGTGGCAATGGGAGGCGAGACCGATGTAGGGCGCGGGCTTGTCGCGCGCAACCGCGCGGTGGGCCCGTCAGTAGGCCTCGCAGCTTTCGGCGATCGCCGCCTGCGTGCTGGCGGTGATGCGGTTGCCGGCGACGGAGAAGGTCTCGTGCATCAGCATGTCGTTGTTGGGGAAGTCGTAGCAGGCGATCACCGTGGTGACGCCGGCTTCCGACTTCTCGATGCGATGACGGATCGCGGCGCCGGCGACAGCGCCCTGCCAATCGTCGATCGAGGCGATGAACTCTTGCTTGGTCTGCACGACGCCAAGGTCGTCGAGCTTGATGCGCACGTCGTCGGCAAGCAAATCCGAGAGCTCCGTCCGGTCGGCGACGAGCAGCGCCGAATACCAGCGGTCGATCAGCGCGCCGTCATCGGCGCGGGCGGCGAGGACCGAAAAGAACAGCGCGGCGGCTATCGCGGTTCCCTGGGAAACGATCCGCATCGCGGGCCTCACCCCAGATCCGGCCGCTCGAAATCGCCGGTCTCCTTGTTCATCACCCACAGCTCGCCTGTCGAGATGTCGAACCAGGCGCCGTGCAGCGACAACCTGCCCTTGCCTTCGAGGATGGAGACGCAAGGGAAGGTCCGCAAGTTGGCGATCGAGTAGCGGATCGAGATGCGCTCCAGGGCGGTCTGGCGCTCGGTCGCCGTCATGAAGGTGCTGGACGACACGGTCTCGGCGGCGGGCGCGATCAGGCTCATCCACTTGCCGATGAAGTCGCCTGGCGAGAGCGGCGCGGAATTCGGGTCGAGTGCCGCGCGGATACCGCCGCAGCGGCCGTGGCCCATCACCACGATGTTCTTTACCTTCAGGCTCTGCACCGCGAATTCGAGCGCGGCGGAGGTCGAATGGAATTCGCCGTCCGGCGCATAGGGCGGCACCAGATTGCCGACATTGCGCAGCACGAACAACTCGCCCGGGCCGGCATCGAAGATCGCCTCAGGGGCGGAGCGCGAATCGCAGCAGGCGACGATCATCGTCTCGGGCGCCTGGCCTTCGCGCGCCAGAGAGCGGTAGCGCCCGCTTTCGGCCGGATAGCGGCCGTTCATGAAATTGCGATAGCCGTTGAGCAGATGTTCGGGAAGATGGGGCATGGGCGGCGTCTGGACCCTTTCCGGGTTGGATGCGGCACTTTCAGTCTGGAGAAGCCTCTAACGGCAAAAGCCGGTCGCGAGCAATGCCGAATTGCGGATGGCTCCGTCGCAATCGCGATGCGGCGGACATGGCTCAACCTGTCGCTCTATGCCCAGATGGCGACTGGAATGCCAAAACGATCCGACAGCGGCGGGTCCGGATTCGGCCTTGCCTCGCCACTGGCGATGCGGCCGGCAATCAGCATCATCGCTGCCGCGTCGAGAAAATCATCGGCGGCGGCTCCCTTCGGTGCCGGCTGATCGAGGAAGCTCTTTTCATAGCCATGCCGGCATAGCAGCGCCTTGCGTTCCTCCATCCCGGCGAGGTTGATCGCGCCCTTGACCTTCTTCGGCAGCGCCATGGCCTGGCCGCCATTCAGCCGGCAGAAGGCGACCTCGGGGTGCGATTCGAAGACGCGGCCGCGCAACTCCGGCCGCGCGATCAGCAGGGCATCGATCTCGCGGATCTTGGCAAAGATGCCGAAGGCCTGGATCGAGACGCCGCGCGGCGGATCGGAACTCGCCTTGGCGACCTCGCTGGCGCGGCGATGCGCGGCGTACCAGGCCTCGACCGTGGTGAAGCCGTCCGTCTCGGCATAGAGCGCCGCGCGCGAGGGGATCGAGAACACGCTCGATTGGCGCTGCCCAAGCAGCGGCCGCACGATCGCCTCCGGGCCGCGTCCTCCCCTTTGCGAGAAGTCGGGGAGGCCGATCGGCATGTCGACGGCGATCGTGGCGCCGCCGGCGGGCAATGCGGCGAGCAAAGCGGCAAAGCCTGGAAAGACGGAGATCGACGGAGCGGCATCCGGATGACGATGGACGGCGATCCAGCCGGCCTTGCAGCCGTCGACGCCGACCAGCACGCCGGCCGTCACGCCCGCTTGTCCCGCTCCGGGTGCAGGAGGTGGCGCAGCTGCACCATCGCCATCGGATGCGACAGGCTCTGCGCGTCGGTCTCGAGCTGCAGTTCGTCGCCGCCGCGTTTGGCGGTCCGCGCCAGGATCTCGTAGACGGCGGCCGTGGTCGACTGCAGCGCCTTGATCGGCGGCTGGCCGGAGAGGATGCGCGCCAGATAGACGGCGGCCGTCAGGTCGCCCAGCCCGTTCGGCGGCTTGTCGATGAGGCGGTGCTCGGCAAGCAACGCCTGCCTGGAATCGAGCAGGAGGTTGCCGGTACCGCCGGCCATCATCGAAGGCGCGGAGGTGACCAGCATGGTCGAGGGACCGGCGTGAAGGGCTGCCGCCATCACCGATTTCAGGTCGGCAAGCGGTGCCCCGGCCATCCATTCCAGCTCGTAGCGGTTGGGCGTGGCGATGTCGGCGATCGGCATCAACCGGTCGCGCAAGGCCGCCGCTGTCGGCTCCGGCACGTAGAGCCCGCCGGAATCGCCCATCACCGGATCGCAGATATAGAGGGCGTTCGGCGTCCTCTCCCGGACGGCGGTGACCAGCGAGGCGACGGCCTCGGCCTGGCCGGCCTCGCCCAGATAGCCAGACAGCACCGCGCCGACCTCGCCCAGCCAGGGCGCGCGCTCGAGATCGGCCATCAGCGCCTTGAACTGGTCGAGCGGCGGCACGATGCGGGTTGCCCGGCCGTGGCCTGGATGCCAGGGCAGGACGATGGTCGGCACCGCCCAGACCGGGAAGCCCAGTGTCTCCAGCGCAAAAACGGCGGCGCGGTTGCCGACAGAGCCGCGCGCGACATGGCTGGAGATGACGATGACCGCGCGCGGCGCGCCGGCTTTTTCAGCATTCATGGATGTCCGGTCCTAACCGCCACGCGTGGCGAAATACACCAGCCAGGCCAGCAGGCCGAAGGCGATGACGAGCCCCAGCACCCTGCCGATGCGGGTGCCCCAATAGTCGATCCGGTCCGAACGGTCGGCGTCCGCGGCGTTGACATGGTCGCGCGCGCCTTTCGCCGCCCGGGCGATGAACGACGTGCCGCCCGGGTTCGTCTCCCGCTCCACGCGCTCGAGAATACGGCGCGATTCTTTGTCGCTGTCCTGGCGCTCGGCCATGGCAATGTCCTGTTCAGCCGGGACCTTAGCCTGTTCGCCCGGCCATTCACAGGGCCTGCCTGCAGGGCAGCGGGATGGCAGTGGAAGCTTTCCGGCCGGGTCATTTTCTTGCACGCGGATTGTGGTAATGCTTCGCGTGCAACTTCCGACGAGGGACCCAAATCATGCTTGCCCAGAGCCTCTCTTCCCCCTCCATCTTCCGCCATCTGCCGGCCATTCTGATGATGGCCATCGTGCTGCCGCTGCTTGCCGGCTGTGGCTACAACACCATCCCGACGGCGGAGGAAAACGCCAAGGCGGCCTGGAGCGAGGTGCTGAACCAGTACCAGCGCCGCGCCGACTTGATCCCCAATCTGGTCGAGACGGTCAAGGGCTATGCTGCGCATGAGAAGGACACGCTGGACGCCGTGGTCGAGGCGCGCGCCAAGGCGACGCAGATCACGGTGACGCCGGAAACGCTGAAGGATCCCGAGGCCCTCAAGAAGTTCCAGGATGCCCAGGCCGGGCTGACCAGCGCGCTGTCGCGGCTGATCGCGGTGTCGGAAGCCTATCCCGACCTCAAGGCCAACCAGAACTTCCTGGCGCTGCAGGCGCAGCTCGAAGGCACCGAGAACCGCATTGCGGTGGCGCGCCGCGACTACATCCAGGCGGTCAAGGATTACAATTTGACGCTGAAGACCTTCCCGTCGGTGTTGTGGGCGACCTTCTGGTTCCGCAGCAACGAGCCCTTCGCTAACTTCACCGTGGAGGAAGACAAGATGCAGCCGCCGAAGGTCGATTTCGGCACGAAGCAGGGCGGTTGAACGACGAGTTAGTTTACCGAGCTTGCCAGCCTTGCGTTCCTTCGCGCCCCCCGCTGTCCTGCCGGACATCTCCCCCCCAGGGGGGAGATTGTTCGTCGCGTTCGCCTTCGCCATTCCCCAACGTCTGAAAGGGAGGGCTGGTGGTCGAGCCGTCAATCTTCCCCCAAGTGGGGGAGATGTCCGGCAGGATATAGGGGCGCGCGCCAGAACGCCTTCGTTGGCGTCTTGCTGAGCTTCGTCTGCTTCCTCCTCCTCCCTCTCACCGCCTTCGCCGCCGATCTGCCCGCGCTCACCGGTCGCGTCGTCGACAATGCCGGTATCATCGACGCTGGAACAAAAGCCGCGCTGACGAAAAAACTCGCCGATTTCGAGAAGAAGGGCTCCGACCAGATCGTCGTCGCAACCATCCCCAGCCTGGGTGGCGAGGAGATCGAGCCTTACGCCAACCGGCTGTTCCGGTTCTGGAAGCTCGGCCAGGCCAAGGAGAACAACGGTGTCCTGCTCGTGGTGGCGCCGAACGATCGCAGGATGCGCATCGAGGTCGGCTATGGGCTGGAAGGCACGTTGACCGACCTGCACACCAAGCTGATCATCGAGAACGACATGGTGCCGGCCTTCCGCGCCGGCGATTTCTCCGGAGGCATAACCAAGGCCGTCGACGACATGATCATGGTGCTGGAAGGCAATCCGGAGGAACTGGAGGCGCGCGGCAAGCGCAACGAGCAGGCGCCATTCAATTCAGACGATTTGTTCTTCTCGATCTTCATCGCAGTCTGGATCACCATCCTCGTTCTCAGCCTTGCCGCTTCCATCCTGCCACCGATCTTCGGCCAGAGGATCGGCCCCGGCCGCTATCGCTGGCTAGGCATGACCTTCGAGCCCGGCAAGCGCTCGTCCAGCGGCGGCTGGTCCTCGGGGAGCTCCGGCGGTGGCTGGTCCTCGGGCGGCGGAGGCGGCGGATTCTCCGGTGGCGGCGGTTCGTCGGGCGGCGGTGGCTCCTCGGGAAGCTGGTGAGACACATGGCGACACGACCGATCAGTCCGCAGGATCATGAGCGCATCGCCGAGGCGATCCGCGCCGCCGAGGCGAGGACCGACGGCGAGATCTACTGCGTCGTGGCGCATGCCAGCGACGGCTATTTCTTTCCCGCCGCCTTCATGACGACGCTAGCCATGCTCGTCGCCACCCTTGCCGTCGCCTATGGGCTGGAGGCCTGGTGGCTGTCGATCCGCCTGCCGCATTTTGTTTTCGCCGAGCTCCTGGCGCTGGCCTCGGTGCTGGTGCTCTTGTGGGCGCTGCCCGGATTGCGCATCCATTTCGTGCCGCGCCACCTGCGTTACCAGGCGGCGCATCTCAACGCGGTCAAGCAGTTCCTTGCCCGCAACGTGCATCGCACCGCTGCGCGCACCGGCGTGCTGGTCTTCGTCTCGATCGCCGAGCGCTATGCCGAGGTGTCGCCGACAGCGGCATCAACAGCAAGGTCGGCCAGCATGTCTGGGACGGCGTGGTGCGCGACCTTACCGCGCATGCCGGCGACGACCGGCTCGCCGACGGGTTCATCAAGGCCGTCGAATCGGTTGGCGCGGTGCTGGCCGAACATTTCCCTGTCACAGCGGGCGATGCCAACGAGCTGGACGATCATCTCGTCGAGATTTGAGATTAGTCTTAAACCTGCGCTGAGCCCTCCCGCGCCCTGTTGTTCGCCTGTGCGAAAGCGCGGATGCCGTGGGCCGGACTCTTTGCAATCCGGCGATGCGGGTTTATGGTTAACCAATCATGAACACGCTGACCATCGACATCAGGAAGGCCGAGCCGCGCGACGCGGCGGCCATCGCCGACGTGCATCAAGAGGCCTGGCGCGGCGCCTATTCCGGCATTATTCCGCACCGCACGCTGACCTCGATGATCAACCGCCGCGGCGCCGACTGGTGGGCGAACGCGATTCGCCGCGCCGCCACCGTGCTGGTGGTGGAGATTGGCGGCACGATCGCCGGCTACGCCACGATCGGCAAGAATCGCGCCCGTGAACTCCGCCAGCAGGGCGAGATCTACGAGCTTTATCTGCGCCCGGAATACCAAGGCATCGGGCTCGGCAGCCGGCTGTTCAGCGCGGCCCGCGCGCGCCTAGCCGACCACGGCCTGCGCGGCATGGTGGTTTGGGCGCTTGAGGACAACCAGAACGCGCTCGCTTTCTATGCTGGCGCCGGCGGCCGCGACATCGCCGAAGGCGTCGAGATATTCGAGCAAAAGGCGCTGAAGAAGGTCGCCTTCGTCTGGGAATGAACGCCCGCGTTTCGGCGTTGTTATTCTCCCCGCACGATTCGCCGCATTGCACCATGACGCGTCCGCCGCTATCGGTCTGACAAATCGAGAGAGGGATTTGAGTTATGCGCATCGAAGCGATTGCCACCGGGAAGAACCCGCCGGAAGACGTCAACGTCATCATCGAAGTGCCGATCGGCGGCGAGCCGATCAAGTATGAGATGGACAAGGAGGCCGGCACGCTGTTTGTCGACCGCTTCCTGCATACCTCGATGCGCTATCCCGGCAATTACGGCTTCGTGCCGCACACGCTGTCGGGCGACGGCGATCCGATCGACGTGCTGGTCTGCAATACGCGCGCGCTGGTGCCGGGCTGCGTCATCAATGTGCGGCCGATCGGCGTGCTGATCATGGAAGACAATGCCGGCCAGGACGAGAAGGTGATCGCCGTCCCGTCGCCGAAGCTGACGCTGCGCTACGAGAACGTCACCGAGTACACGCATCTGCCCGAGATCACGCGTGATCAGGTGCAGCACTTCTTCGAGCACTACAAGGATCTCGAGCCCGGCAAATGGGTCAAGATCGAGGGCTGGCACGATTCCAAATACGCCAAGAAGATGATCGTCGAGGCAATCGAACGGGCGAAGGTGGCGAAGGCGGCGAAGTAGTCTCGGCTCAGTTATCCACCCGGCCGAAGTCCGGCACGCTGCCGATCACCTCGCGCTTGTCCTTGCCGCAGGCGAAGCCTTTCGCCTTCTCGTCGGCGAGCTTGCGCGCCTGGTCGTTGGCCTGCGGGTTGCCGGTGGCCAGCACCAGCCCGATGGTGCAGCCCTGCTGGGTGTCCGGCTGGGCCACCTTGGCGACGACCAGCACCTGGGTCGGCTTGTTCTCGTCATCGGGATTGCTGACCTCGCGGCGGTGGATGACGGCGAAGGGGATGGCGACGTCGCCGTTGGTCTCGATGCGCCATTCCACCTTGGGCCCGGCCGTGTTGAGGCCGGAGAAGCTTTCCCAGACCGAGGTCATGTCGCCGGACGGGAACCCGTAGAACAGCGATTCGCGGGCATCGTCGTAGCCGATCAGCACGGGGTAGCCGCGATAGCCGGAGCAGGCGAGGCTCGCCCAATCGCCTTCGCCCTCGGCCGCCTGCGCATAGGTTACGCAATCCCTCTCCCAGTCCAGATCGGTGTAGGCGCTGGATATGTCGCCGGCATGGGCCGCCTGGCAGAGACCGGCGAGGGCAAGCGGGATCAGAGGCGCACGCATGGCGGACAACTCCGTTTCGAGTTGCCGGGAGCGTACCGCCAATCGCTATTTCTTCAAGCTGGCTTCGATCAGCAAATCGGCGTTGCGGGCGACCGACGCCGCCGGTCCGCCGAGGCCGAACAGCTGGCCGCTGATATAGGCGCCCTCGATCAGCAGCAGCAGGCCGTCGCCAAGCGTGTCGGCATCGGCGGCGCCCATTGCGGCCGCCATGGCGCGCAGGCGGCGGCGCAGTTCCTGCTTGTTGGTCTCACTGACGATGCGCGCCGGATGACTGTGATCGGGATATTCCACCGCCGCATTGGTCATGCCGCAGCCGCGATAGTCGGGTTTTTGCGTGCGCTTGCCGACGCGGGTGAGGAAAGCCACGATCTGCGCGCGCGGGTCGCCCGGATGCGCATCGACAGCCTCGTCGAAGCGCTCCCAGAATTCGAGATCGTATTTGCGCAGATAGGAGGCGGCGAGTTCGTCCTTGGAGGGAAAGCTGCGGTAGAGGCTGGGCTTGGTGACGCCGGCGCGCTTGACGATCTCGTCGACGCCGATCGCTCTTATGCCTTCGCGGTAGAACAGGTCGCGCGCCACGTCGAGAATCTTGTCGGCGGCCTTCGGACGCGCTGGCGCGTGATCCCCGCTGATGGATGCTTCAATTTTTTTGTCCGGTGGCATGCCACGACTCGCTTGACAATGTTACTGACCGGTACGTATTCATAGCCCCATCCAATTGCAACGTACCGGTCAGTAACATGATAGCTCAGTCTCGTCCGTTTGGCCAGCGCTACGCTTTCGTCGTGGTCGGCGTTATCTTTCTTTGCCTGCTGATCGCGGCCGGGCTTCGTTCGGCGCCGTCGGTGATGATGCTGCCGCTGGAGGAGAGTCTTGGCTGGCGGCGCGACGTGGTCTCGCTGGCTGCCGCGATCGGCATCTTCCTCTATGGCCTGACCGGGCCGTTCGCGGCAGCCCTGATGGAGCGGATCGGGCTGCGCCGCACGCTGCTAATTTCGTTGCTGGTGATGTCGGGCTCGACGGCGCTCAGCCTGCTGATGACCAAGCCGTGGCATCTGCTGATCACCTGGGGCGTGCTTTCCGGCATCGGCTCGGGTGCGGTCGCAACCGTCCTCGGCGCCACCATCGTCAATCGCTGGTTCAAGACCAATCGCGGCCTGGTGATGGGGCTGATGTCGGCTTCGAGCGCCACCGGCCTGCTTGTCTTCCTGCCGTTGCTCGCCTCGCTGGCGCAGGCGGGTGGCTGGAAGCCGGTCGCCATCGCCATCGCGATCGCCACCGCCGCCCTGGTGCCGGTGGTGTGGCTGCTGGTGCCGGAGCGTCCGGCCTCGATCGGCCAGGTGCGCTATGGCGCCGATCCGGATGACGTGCCGCCGGTATCGCCCGCCTCGCAGGGCAATTTTCTGGCGCACACGCTCAGCACGTTGCGCCGCGCCGCCGGCACGCGGGTGTTCTGGTACCTGTTCGCCACCTTCTTCATCTGCGGCTTCACCACCAACGGGCTGGTCGGCACGCATCTCATCGCCTTCTGCGGCGACATGGGCATCGGCGAGGTGCAGGCGGCCGGCCTGTTGTCGATGATGGGCATCTTCGACCTGATCGGCACGACGCTGTCGGGCTGGCTCACCGACCGCTTCGACCCGCGCAAGCTGCTCGGCGTCTACTATGCCATCCGCGGCCTGTCGCTGATCTACCTGCCCTATTCCGGCTTCTCGGCGGTCAGCCTGATCATTTTCGCCGTGCTCTATGGGCTCGACTGGATCGCCACCGTGCCGCCGACGCTGAGGCTCGCCAACGAGGCCTTCGGCGACCGCAGCGGGCCGATCGTGTTCGGCTGGATCGTCGCTGGCCACCAGGTCGGCGCGGCGGCGGCCGCGGCGTTCGGCGGCACGATGCGCGAGCTGCAGGGCAATTACGAGCTGGCCTTCCTGATCGCCGGCATGACGGGCATCGCGGCGGCCTGCATCTCGCTCTTGATCAACACGAGCAAGCCGGCCTTCGAGCCGGAGCCGCAGCCGGCGTAGGACACGACTGCCCCTTCTCCTCTTGTGGGAGAAGGTGTCGCCGAAGGCGACGGATGAGGGGTGTTCCAGAGGACACCGACGTCCCATTCCTTCCAGTACCCCTCATTCGTCTCGGCGCTATCGCGCCGATCCACCTTCTCCCACAGGGGGAGAAGGTAAAGACACCTGTTGGTTGTCAGAAAAACTTCATGGTTCCGAGATGCGCCTGAAACATTGAGGCGGGAGCTTGGCGGTCCCGTTCAATGCCATCCCGGAGACAGCCATGAACAAGATCTCGATGACCCGCCGCGCCTTCGTCACCTCGGCGAGCGCGTTCGGCCTGGTCGGCACCTCGGGCCTCGCGCTGCCCTATTATTCGCGCGCCAGCCAGCGTCCGGCCTTCACCCATGGCGTCCAGTCGGGCGACGTCGATGCTGGAAGCGGCATGGTGTGGACGCGCACGGACCGCCCGGCGCGGGTGATGTTCGAAGTCTCGTCGACGGAGAGCTTCGCCAACGCGACCAGGCTCGCGCCGCTCGATACGTCGCCGGCCAGCGACTACACGGTGAAGCGGCTGCTCACCGATCTCGCCGCCGACCAGGACATCTTCTACCGCATGACGGCCGCCGATCTCGCCGACGTCAACGCCGTCTCCGAGCCGATCGTCGGCCGGTTCCGCACTGCGCCGGCCTCCAAGCGCGACATTCGCTTCGCCTGGTCGGGCGACACCGCCGGCCAGGGCTGGGGCATCGACGAGACCGGCATGAAGACCTACGCCACCATCGGTAAGCACACGCCCGATTTCTTCCTGCACTCCGGCGACACGATCTATGCCGACGGCGTGATGAAGGATGAGGTCGACCTGCCCGGCGGCGGCAAATGGAAGAACGCCGTGCTGATCGACGAGAAGCGCAAGGTGGCGCAGACGCTCGACGAATACCGGGCGCAGTGGAAATACAACATGATGGACAAGAACGTGCTGGGCCTCTCCGCCATCTGCCCGACCTTCTACCAGTGGGACGACCACGAGGTCGTCAACAACTGGTCGGATTCGAAGGACCTCAGCAGTGACGACCGCTATTCGGAAAAATCCATCCATGTGCTGGCGGCGCGCGCGGCGCGCGCCTTCCACGAGATGACGACGATCCGCTATGAGCCGGCCGAGCCAGGCCGCGTCTACCGCAAGATCGCCTACGGGCCGCTGCTCGACGTGTTCTTCCTGGACTTGCGCTCCTATCGCGGCCCGAACGGCCCGGACATGCAGGACACGATGACGCCGGAATCGCGCATGCTGGGCGAGCAGCAGACCAAGTGGCTGAAACGCGAGCTGACCAATTCAAGGGCGACCTGGAAGATCATCGCCGCCGACATGCCGCTTGGCCTCGTCGTCTGGAATGACGGCACCAAGAAAGTGGGCGCAGAGGCCGTCAGCAACGGCGACAACGGCCTGCCCAAAGGGCGCGAACTCGAGATCGCCGATCTGCTGCGCTACATCAAGAATGCCGGCATCAGCAACACGGTGTGGCTGACGGCCGACGTCCACTACACGGCCGCGCACTACTACAACCCCGACAAGGCGCAGTTCCAGGACTTCAATCCGTTCTGGGAATTCGTCTCAGGCCCGATCCATGCCGGCACGTTCGGGCCCAACGATTTCGACATGACCTTCGGACCGGAGCTGAAGTTCATCAAGGCGCCGACCGCCGAGCAGGGCCAGAACCTGCCGCCGTCGGCCGGCCTGCAGTTCTTCGGCCTGGTCGACATCTCAGGCGCCACCGAGCAGCTGACGGTGCGGCTGATGGATCGCGACGACAATGAGCTCTACAAGGTGACGCTCGATCCGGTGCGCTCGGCTTAGGAGACTGTTGGAAATTCTACTCCGGCGGCCATCTGCTGGCGTTTTCTGCGCTTCCGGTGCTCACGGACCCAAATTGTCCGCTCCGCTCCGGTTCTCGAAACCACCACCATATGACTCGCCGGAGCGAATTTCGAAACAGTCTCCAGGAGGACGACCGCGACCGCTGGCCGTCAGTCCGGATAGCAGACAGCGGGAATCTTCGGCCAAACGGCGCTGTCGCAGCCGGCATCCTTCTGTCGCTGCTTGAAAGCGGCGCTGACGGCGCCGGTCACCACCGGGTCGACGCCATCGGGGGCGTCGGCGAACATCTGCTCGGCCGTCTGCGTATCGGCGGGCAAAGCCGGATTTCCCTTGAGCGTCGCGGCGGACTGCGCCCCGCCAACCGCCAGCAGAACGGCAAGCGTTGCCCATGCCACGGTTGGACGCAATCTGGTGAGTTGATCGGTCATGGGAATCGAACTGCCTGGACCCCGAAAGGTTCCGCCCTGGTGAATTGATACATTTGACGCAAAGACGCTTAACAATTGGTAACCACATATTTGGGTACGAGCCTCCCCTTTCGCAAATGCGAAAAACCCTGTATGAGCCGCGCAACCGAAAAAGGCGGCGCCTCTGG
Source organism: Mesorhizobium sp. M4B.F.Ca.ET.058.02.1.1 (assembly GCF_003952505.1). Classification (NCBI taxonomy): domain Bacteria; kingdom Pseudomonadati; phylum Pseudomonadota; class Alphaproteobacteria; order Hyphomicrobiales; family Phyllobacteriaceae; genus Mesorhizobium; species Mesorhizobium sp. M4B.F.Ca.ET.058.02.1.1. Next base: position 4,401,883 of record NZ_CP034450.1, read on the forward strand.
GCCTGCTGCCCGCAACGCTCCCGAGACCAGACACATGAACCTCCGCAATATCGCGATCATCGCGCACGTCGACCATGGAAAAACCACCCTCGTCGACCAGCTCTTGAAACAGTCCGGCGCCTTCCGCGACAACCAGCGCGTCGCCGAGCGCGCCATGGATTCCAACGACCTCGAAAAGGAACGCGGCATCACCATCCTGGCCAAGGCGACTTCGGTCGACTGGCATGGCACCCGCATCAACATCGTCGACACGCCCGGCCACGCCGATTTCGGCGGCGAGGTCGAGCGCATCCTGTCTATGGTGGATTCGGCGATCGTGCTGGTCGATGCCGCCGAAGGGCCGATGCCGCAGACCAAGTTCGTCGTCGGCAAGGCGCTCAAGGTCGGCCTGAAGCCGATCGTCGTCATCAACAAGATCGATCGCCCGGACGCCCGCCACGTCGAGGTGGTCAACGAGGTGTTCGATCTCTTCGCCGCGCTCGACGCCACCGACGAGCAGCTCGACTTCCCGATCCTGTACGGTTCGGGCCGCGACGGCTGGGTCTCGGAAAACCCCGAAGGCCCGAAGGATCAGGGCCTGGCGCCGCTGTTCGATCTCGTCGTCAAGCACGTGCCGGCGCCGACGGTGCATCCCGGCCCGTTCCGCATGATCGGCACCATCCTGGAAGCCAATCCCTTCCTCGGCCGCATCATCACCGGCCGCATCGAGTCGGGCTCGCTGAAGGCCAATCAGGCGGTCAAGGTGCTGCACCATGACGGCACCCAGATCGAGACCGGCCGTGTCTCCAAGATTCTCGCCTTCCGCGGCCTCGAGCGCCAGCCGATCGAAGAAGCCCAGGCGGGCGACATCGTCGCCATCGCCGGCCTGTCGAAGGGCACCGTCGCCGACACGTTCTGCGACCCGACGGTGACCGAGCCGCTGCATGCGCAGCCGATCGATCCGCCGACGGTGACCATGTCCTTCCTCGTCAATGACAGCCCGCTCGCCGGCACCGAGGGCGACAAGGTGACCAGCCGCGTCATCCGCGACCGCCTGCTGCGCGAAGCCGAGGGCAATGTCGCGCTGAAGATCGAGGAATCGCCGGAAAAGGATTCCTTCTTCGTCTCCGGCCGTGGCGAATTGCAGCTTGCGGTGCTGATCGAGACGATGCGCCGCGAAGGCTTCGAGATCGCCGTGTCGCGGCCGCGCGTCGTCATGCAGAAGGGCGAGAACGGCGAGCTGCTGGAGCCGGTCGAGGAGGTCGTCATCGACGTCGACGAGGAGCATGCCGGCGTCGTCGTGCAGAAGATGTCGGAGCGCAAGGCCGAGATGGTCGAGCTGCGCCCGTCCGGCGGCAACCGCCAGCGCCTGGTCTTCCATGCCCCGACACGCGGCCTGATCGGCTACCAGTCGGAGCTCTTGACCGACACGCGCGGCACCGCCGTGATGAACCGGCTGTTCCATGCCTATGAGCCCTACAAGGGCGAACTGCCCGGCCGCACCAATGGCGTGCTGATCTCCAACGAGCAGGGCGAGTCGGTCGCCTATGCGATGTGGAACCTGGAAGACCGCGGCCCGATGGTCATCGATCCCGGCGTCAGGGTCTATCAGGGCATGATCATCGGCATCCACAGCCGCGACAACGACCTCGAGGTCAATGTTTTGAAAGGCAAGAAGCTCACCAACATCCGCGCCGCCGGCAAGGACGAGGCGGTGAAGCTGACCCCGCCGATCCGCATGACGCTGGAGCGCGCGCTGGCCTGGATCCAGGACGACGAGCTGGTCGAGGTAACGCCGAAGACGATCCGGCTGCGCAAGCTCTATCTCGACCCGAACGAACGTAAGCGTTTCGAGAAGTCGGCCAAGGCGGTCGGCGCGGCGTAAGGTCTTCGCCTGAGCAATCATCGAGGGAGGGAGCACTGCTCCCTCCCTTTTTCGTTTCACGCGCCGGCAGCGGCGACGATGGTGTCGCGATCCGGTTCGTCGCTCAGATCGATACGGATGGCCATGCCGTCGCGCGGCGGCCTGCGCAGCGCCCTGGCGCCATCAAGCTCGACGCAAAGCTGCCGCCGCTCCTCCCAGGCCTGAAGCCGCGAGCGCGAGACGCCGAGTTCGCCAGCCAGCAACCGGTCGAGCCGCAAGGGCACAGGCATTTCCAGAGTGAGCCGCAGGTCCAGCACGGTCGTATGTTCCGGCCGGCGTTCCAGCACATACCTTTCAATGGCGACGTCTGGGAACTCCTCGATGCGTCCGACGTGGCTCCTCAGTACGGCGGCATCGAAGGCATGACGCCGGGCCAGCGCCGGGTCGTTGCTTTCGAGTGCCGCAAGCAGCGCCGGCTCGATGTCGTGGCGGCTGCGGCGCTCGAAAATGGCGAAATTCCAGGAATTGTCGCAGTCGACGCAGCGGTAGATCAGCCAGGCGTCGATGCGCTTGCCGTTGGCGTTGACGCGGAACTTGCCGCTCGATCGATACGGCCTGAGGCCGCGGCAGCGATTGCAGTTGATGAGAGGTCGAGGCGCGATTTCGGGCGCGATCGCCCAGCGGATACGCAAAAGTCCGGACATGCCGAAAGCCCTTCCCGTCGGGAAGTTCGCCAGGTCGGCGATGTCGAGTTGCCCGGGCGGGCACGGCGTGGCTGGAGAGCTGCGGCTTTAAGGAAATCAGGCGTCGCGCAGCGCGCGACAGGTTCAGCAATGCCAAACCGGTCTCGAACCGCCGCCTGAGGAACACATGAAATGATCGGGACGCCGCAACTGCAGCGCCCTGTGTTTTCAGGAGAGTTGACGAGACCGGCGGTTACTGAGGCAAAGTGAAGCTCGAAATGAATGTCGGGGCGGCTCTTCTAGCCGCGGCCGACGGGAACGGCAAGGCGGCAATTGTCGAGATCGGCGCCCCGCCCGACCGAAGCGATTGCTTGTTCTTTGCCAATGCTGCCGTTGCTGGCTAGATTGGCGGCCAAACCTCGATCGGAGATTTTGGCCATGCATATCACCTCGCTGCTGATCTTCGCTGCCGCGCTTTTCGTGGCCGCCGGTTCGCCCGGCCCGTCGATCGCCGCCCTTGTCGCAAGGGTGATCGCGAAGGGTTTTCGCGACGTGTTCCCATTCCTGCTCGCCATGTGGATCGGCGAGGGCATCTGGCTGTCGCTGGCAGTGTTCGGGCTGGCCGTGGTGGCGCAGACCTTTCATCTCGCCTTCGTCGCCGTGAAATGGGCGGGCGTCGCCTATCTCGCCTATCTGGCGTGGAAGATGTGGACCGCACCCGTCGAGGCAAAGGAAGGCGAGATGCCGCGCGAGGATTCGCCGGCAAAACTGTTCTTCGCCGGCATGGCGGTGACATTAGGCAACCCCAAGATCATGATGTTCTACCTGGCGCTGCTGCCGACTATCATCGATCTCGCCTCGGTCAGCGTCGTCGGCTGGATGGAGCTGACGGCGACCATGGCGGTGGTCCTGGTCGCCATCGATCTTGCCTGGGTGCTCGCCGCCGCGCAGGCGCGCAAGCTTCTGAAGAGCAAGCGGGCGATGAAGATCGCCAACCGCGTCAGCGCCACCACCATGGCAGGGGCCGCCGCGGCCATCGCTGCCCGTTCCTGAACGGCTACATCATCTCGATGATAGGCGCGATCTCGACGCTGAAGGCGGGATTCATCAGGATCGGGCAATCCTTGGCTTTGGCGACGGCATCGTCGATATCCCTGGCTTCGACGACGGTGTAGCCGGCGGTCGGATTGCTGCCGCCATTGTTCTCGACCTTGCCGCTGGGCAGCACCGTTTTCGACATGCCGACCGGATTGCCGCCGTCGACCACGGCCGAGCCGAGCTTGCCGTACCAGCCGTTCCAGGCATCCATCGCCGCCTTCCGCTCGGCTTCGTCGGTCGGCATCTTGCCGGAGCCGTGATAGACATAGAGAAACTTCGCCATGTTCTCCTCCCTTGATCGGCGGCAGCGAACCGGCATGCGGCCGTGCCGCTAGCGACATGCGGCTATGCCGCAATCGTTGATCATCGGACCAAAACAGCGAAGAAGCAATGCGAATGCGCGATGCCAATAACTGAGGTGACCAGCCCGGCTATCTTGCCATGGCGTGGTATTCATCGTTCGGTCGCATGTCGACGGCCGCGGCCACGCGGTTCGACATGTTGAAGAAGGCGGCGGTCGAGGCGATGTCCCAGATGTCGCGGTCGGAAAAGCCGGCCTTGCGCAAGGCGGCGCGGTCCGCCTCGATGATCTTCGCCGGTTCCTCCGTCAGCTTGACGGCGAATTCGAGCATCGCGGTCTGCTTGGGTGAGAGGTCGGCGGCGCGGAAATTCATCGCCGTCATCTCGCCGAGGGAAGGATCGCCCGAAAGCTGGCGCACCGCCGCGCCATGCGCGGTCAGGCAATAGTAGCAATGGTTGATCGAGGAGACGACGACGGCGATCATCTCGCGCTCCAGCTTCGACAGGCCGGACTCGCCCAGCATCAAATCGTTGTACATGTCGGTGAAGGCGCGCAGCTTCTTCTCGTCGAAGGCATAGGCTTTCAGCACATTGGGCACCAGGCCGAGCTTTTCCTCGCATTTGACGAAATAGGCTTTCGTCGCCTCGCTGAGTTCAGCCTGGGCGAGGTCGAGCGCGGTGATCTTGCCGGTGGTTTTGGCGGTCTTCCTGGCGCTCATTGGGCTCGTCCTTCTCATTCGCTGCCGATTTGCGATCAAAATCCCGAAGAATCTTTGCAAGCCGTCAAACCTTTGTCGCCAAATGGCGGTCATCTGCTACCATAATCGCAAAAGCATGTGACGGGAGGGACTTCGCATCATGGCCAGCCTCAAAACCGCAAGCCAGCCGAAAAAGACGGTTCCAGCAAAGGGAGGCGCGGCGAAGGGCGGCGAGAGACCAGGCCGGCTTGCCGACTACCTTCTGGCTCGCGCGCCGGCGGAAGACGTCGCTGCCTATGAGGTCGCCGACCTCGAGCGCGCCGCCGACCTCGCCGGCCGCGCCATCGCCAGGCACAAGAAGGGCGACTCGATCGTCGCCATCGACACCGAGTCCGGCGTGGCGCGCCAGGGCCGGCCGGTGACGGTGATCACCGTCGTCAACGACAACATGCCGTTCCTGTTCGATTCCATCCTCGGTGAGATCACCGAGACCGCCGGCGAGCCGTTGCTGGTCACCCATCCCGTCGTCGCCGTCAGGCACGGCAAGGGCGGCGTGGAGGAGATCCTCGGCGATGGCGGATACGCCAAGGACGACGGCAGCCACGACCGGCTGAGCGTCGTGCATGTCCACATCGGGCGCCTTTCCGCCGAACTGGCCGACGCGCTGGCCGGGCATTTGAAGAAGCTGCTGGTCCAGGTGCGCGCCGCCGTCACCGACTGGAAGCCGATGCTTGCCCGCCTCGACCAGGCGATCTCGGAATTCCGCTACGCGCCGGTGCCGCTCGACAAGGCGCATGTCACCGAGGCGATTGCCTTCCTCGAATGGCTGCGCGACGACAATTTCACCTTCCTCGGCATGCGCGAGTTCAAATACACCGGCGGCGAAAAGAGCGGCACGCTGGAGCGCGCCGACAAGCCAGGGCTCGGCATCCTCTCCGACCCGGATGTTCTGGTGCTGAGGCGTGGTACCGAAGCGGTGACGACGACGCCCGAAATCCGCGCCTTCCTGCATGGGCCGGAGCCACTGATCGTCACCAAGGCCAACGCCAAGTCTGCGGTGCACCGGCGCATCTATCTCGACTACATCGGCGTCAAGACCTACACCGCCAAGGGCACGCTTTCCGGCGAATTGCGCATCGTCGGCCTGTTCACCTCGACCGCCTACACGCGCTCGGTGATGAAGATCCCCTATCTGCGTTCCAAGGCCGAGACCATCATCGCCAAATCCGGCTTCAATCCGAACGACCATTCCGGCAAGGCGCTGATCAACGTGCTGGAAAGCTACCCGCGCGACGAGCTGTTCCAGGTCCCGGTGCCGATCTTGAGGAAGCATGCCGAGGCGATCCTCGGCCTGATCGAGCGGCCGCGCGTCAGGGCACTGGTGCGCGTCGACCAGTTCGACCGTTTCGTCTCGATCCTCGTCTTCGTGCCGCGCGACCGCTACGACAGCGTCGCGCGCGAGAAGATCGGCACCTACCTCAAGACCGTCTTCGCGGGCCGGCTGTCGGCCTACTATCCGGCCTTCCCCGAGGGCGGGCTGGCGCGCGTCCACTTCATCATCGGCCGCTCCGGCGGCAAGACGCCGAAGGTCGAGCAGGCAACGATCGAGGCGGCGATCCGCGACATCGTGCGCACCTGGGACGATGCGCTGCGCGAGACCGCGGCCGAAACCGGCACGGAGAGAGCGCTGACGGCAATCGCAGCGCGCTTCTCCGAAAGCTACCGCGACAGCTTCTCTCCGGCGGTGGCACTGGCCGATGCCGGGCGCATCGCCAAAATCAGCGCGGCCAATCCGATAGCTATCGACTACTACCGCCACGCCGATCAGAAGCCGAATCAGGCGGCGCTGAAGATCTATCACCACGGCAGCCCGGTGGCGCTGTCGCGGCGGGTGCCGGTTCTGGAGAACATCGGCTTCCGCGTCATCAGCGAGCGCACATTCGAGGTCGGCGAGGACCCGTCCAGCATGGTCTTCATCCACGACATGGAGCTGGAGAACAGCTACGGTAAGCCGATCGACCTTTCCGGCGGCGGCGGGCTTTTCGAGGATGCGTTCCTGTCGGTCTGGCGCGGCGACGTCGACAATGACGGCTACAATGGCCTTGCCCAGACGGCCGGCCTGTGGTCGGGCGAGATCACCATCCTGCGCGCCTATGGGCGCTACCTGCAGCAGGCCGGCATTCCGCAGAGCCAGGATTTCATCGCAGCCGCGCTCAACCGCTATCCCGACATCGCGCGCGGCCTGCATGCGCTGTTCGTCGCCCGCCTCGGGCCGGCGGCCGAAACGGAAGGCGTGGTGGCGGCCAAGCATCTCAAGGCCAAGATCAAGGATGCGCTGGAGGAGGTGCCCAATATCGATGACGACACCATCATCCGCCGCTACCTCAATCTAATCGAAGCTTCGCTGCGCACCAATCATTTCGTTGCCGGAACGAAGGAGCGAGGGCAGTCGCTGGCGATCAAGCTCGATTCGCAGGCGGTCGACGGCTTGCCGGCGCCGCGGCCGTGGCGCGAGATCTTCGTCTATGGTTCCGAGGTCGAGGGCGTGCATCTGCGCTTCGGCCCGGTCGCACGTGGTGGCCTGCGCTGGTCGGACCGCGCCCAGGACTACCGCACCGAGGTGCTAGGCCTGGTCAAGGCGCAACAGGTCAAGAACGCCGTCATCGTGCCGGTCGGCGCCAAGGGCGGTTTCTATCCGAAGCGTCTGCCCGTCGGCGGCAGCCGCGACGCCATCTTCGAGGCCGGCACCTCGGCCTACAAAAACTATGTCTCCAGCCTTTTGTCGATCACTGACAATATCGGCATAGACGGCGTCATCCCGCCGGCCGGCGTAGTCCGGCGCGATCCTGACGATCCCTATTTCGTCGTCGCCGCCGACAAGGGCACGGCGACCTTCTCCGACACCGCCAACGCGATCTCCGAGAAGCACGGCTTCTGGCTGGACGATGCCTTCGCCAGCGGCGGCTCGGCCGGCTACGACCACAAGAAGATGGGCATCACCGCCAAAGGCGCCTGGGAAGCGGTCAAGCGGCACTTCCGCGAGATGAACCGCGACATCCAGACCTCGCCCTTCACCGTCGTCGGCGTCGGCGACATGTCGGGCGACGTGTTCGGCAACGGGATGCTGTTGTCGCCGCAGACGCGGCTGATCGCCGCCTTCGACCATCGCGATATCTTCATCGATCCCGATCCGGACATGGCGGCCTCGATGGCCGAGCGGGAGCGCATGTTCGCGCTGCCACGCTCGTCCTGGCAGGACTACGACAAGTCGAAACTGTCGGATGGCGGCGTCATCGTCTCGCGCAATCAGAAGTCGATCACGCTGCCACCGGCGGCCGCCGCCGCGATCGGGCTTGGCAAGACCACCGCGACGCCAGTCGAGATCATGAATGCCATCCTCAAGGCGCCTGTTGACCTGCTGTGGTTCGGCGGCATCGGCACCTATCTCAGGGCTTCGACCGAAACCAACGCCGATGTCGGCGACCGCGCCAACGACGCCATCCGCGTCACCGCGCTCGACGTGCGCGCCAAAGTCATCGGCGAGGGCGCCAATCTCGGCGTCACGCAGCGGGCACGCATCGAATTCGGGCTTGCCGGCGGCCGCTGTAATTCCGACGCCATCGACAATTCCGCCGGCGTCAACTGCTCCGACGTCGAGGTCAACATCAAGATCGCGCTGGCATCGGCCATGCGCAAAGGCCAGCTAGCCCGGCCGGCGCGCAACAAATTGCTCTCGGAGATGACCGGCGAGGTCGGCGGGCTGGTGCTGTCCAACAACTACCAGCAGACGCTGGCGCTCTCGATCGCCCGCAAGCGCGGGCTGGCCGACATCGCGCATCAGAGCCGCTTCATGACGGCGCTGGAGGCGCGCGGTCTGCTCAACCGTGCGGTCGAGACGCTGCCGTCCCCGGCGGCCCTTGCCGAGCGCGAGGCGCGTGGCGAGCCGTTGACCCGGGCCGAACTCGGCGTGCTGCTCGCCTATGCCAAGATCGTGCTGTTCTCCGACATCGTCGCCAGCGACGTGCCTGACGATCCGCATTTCGAGCGCGATCTGCTTGGCTATTTCCCGGACCGGATGGCGAAGAAATACGCCGCCGAGATCGACGGCCACCGGCTGCGCCGCGAGATCATCGCTCGCGTGGTCGCCAACGACCTCGTCAATCGCGGCGGTCCGTCCTTCGTCAACCGGCTGCAGGAGGCCACCGGACGCACCGCCGCCGACGTGGTGCGCACCTTTGCCGTGGTGCGCGACGGCTTCGCGCTGCCGGCGCTCTATCGCGAGATCGACGCGCTCGACAACCAGATCGACGGCCAAGTGCAGCTCGATCTCTATCAGGCAGTTAGCCGGCTCATCTTCATGACCAGCGGCTGGTACCTGAAGAACGACGCCGGCACCGCGCCGCTCGGCCAGCGCATCGCCGAGCTGCAGGAGGCACGCAAGGTGTTGGAGCCGAAGCTCGCCTCGCTGTTGCCGGCATATTCGCGCGAGCGGATCGAGGAGCGGCGGCATGGGTTGTTCAAGGCCGGGGCACCGGAGAGGCTTGCCGGACAGCTGGCGCTCGCCGATGTCGGGGAACTGATCCCGGATATCGCGCTGACGGCGCGCACCGCCAATGCCGATATCGTCGCCGCGGCGAAGGCCTTCTTCGCCGTCAGCGACGCCTTCCGCATTCCGCGCATCGAGGAAGCGACGCGCGCGATCTCGCCGCCGGACTATTACGACCAGCTGGCGCTTTCACGCGCGGCCGACACGATCGGCGCCGCCCGGCGCGGCATCGCGGTTGCGGCGCTGACCGCCCATGCCAAGGCGGCCGACCCGGTGACGGCCTGGCTGGAGGCCGGCGGCGAACGCGTCGCGCGCATCCGCGAGCGGCTGCAGGCGCTGACCGAGGGCGGCGACATCACTGTGTCGAGGCTGTCGGTGGCATCCGGGCTGATGAGCGATCTGACGGGGATGTAGCCATCTCCGAAACGCCTGGCGCCGCCCCTCATTGCCCTGCCGGTGTCCAGCCGATAGATGGGTAACAGTTTGAACCGGATACATAGGTAACAGTTCTCCCCCTATTTGTCCGCTGCAGCGCCAAGCGGATTGGTTAGCGCGGCGCTGCAGCGGACAAGCGTCATACGCCTTGTGTCGATGATGCCGAGCTGGTGTGCATGGAAGGAAAGAGCCCATTGACCATCCTCGGTTTGGGCGGCCGCGACAGCTTCACCAACCAGTGCCTGCGAGACATAGACGAAGCCGCCGTTCCACCTGATCTCGCCATTGTGGCGTACATGACGGACCGCGGCCTCGGCCGGATAATCAGGCTCGGGCGGCATCGTCGGCATGGCGCGCCGGGAGGATCTGTAATGCTGGGCTGGAGTGTCCATGCCTAGCGCCTCATGGGGACGTTCTTCATTGTAGCTGCGCCGGAAGGCCTCGAAGGCGTGGCCCTGGGCCGCCCTGTCGGCCTCCGGTGCCTCGGCCAGCGGCAACAGGGTCAGATGAAAGCGCTCGTGGCGCCCGTTCTGCTGGGGTTTGCCGGGCGCGATCCGCTCCAGGGCGATGCCGAGTTTGATGAAGCGCACCGCAAGCGGTGTCAGCCCGGTGACACCGGCCGACGCGAAGGGCGGGCCATTGTCGCTTCGGAACCGGTCCGGCAGGCCATGCTCCTCAAACAGCCGCTCGAATACCGGCCAGGCCTCGGCATCCGCCGTCGAGCCGGTCGCTTCGAGCGCCAGCAAGTAGCGGCTCGACGCATCCATCACCGTCAACGGTTCGCAACGCCACCCGTCACGGGTCCGGAACCAGCCCTTGTGATCGCCGGTCCACACCGCGTTCGGCCCTTGCGGCTCCGGCCAAGGTCCATTGCCGCAGGCCCGCAGCCGGGTCCGCTTGCGGGCGCTGACAAGCCCATGCCGTGCAAGGATAGCGCCTGCCGTCGAGGCCGACGGCCAGATCAAGTCGGGAGCCGCGCGCTTGAGCCGCGCCACGATCTTCTTGGGCCCCCACAGCGGATGCGTCTCCTTCGCCGCCACGATCCGCTCGACAAGATCAAGGGCTGTCGCACGGCCATGATTGAGCGGCGCTCGCGGCCGATCGTGCAAACCTTCCGGGCCAAACTCCCGGTAGCGACCCAGCCATTTATAGCCGATCTTGCGCGAAATTCCGTAGGCCGCACAAAGCTCGCTCATCGTCTCTTCGCCAGAAAGGCAATCCACTACAAAACGAAGCCGCTCGTCCATGATGCCAGTCTCTCGCCAAACCATCGCCGGGTCCTCCGGCGAGGGAGAAAACTGTCACCTATGCAATCGGTCCATTCTGTTACCTATCTATCCGGTTCGGACACCGGGCATTTCTCCCCGTATAGTGACGGGGAGAAAGGGCTGGCCGCGGCCTCGGCGCTCCTTTTTGGAACGCTGGTGATTGGCGAAATCCGCGGCGACAGCGCCCCTCTCCCCGTCTCTATACGGGGAGAGGATGCCGGAAGGCAGGTGAGGGGCAGCACGAACATTTGCCAGTTTGCATGCTCATGAAAAACATGCAGACATGGCGCCCGACGCGGGGCGGGCCGAGGGAATCATCATGGCGGTAGAGACAGTGCAGCGGGCGTCGGGGCGCGGCATCTGGGGCTGGATGTTCTTCGACTGGGCGGCGCAGCCTTTCTTCACCCTCGTCACCACCTTCATCTTCGGGCCTTATTTCGTCGAGCGCATGGCGAGCGATCCGACCACCGGCCAGGCCGCCTGGGGTTACGGCATAGCCGCCGCCGGGCTGGTCATCGCGGTGCTTTCGCCGGTGCTCGGCTCGATCGCCGACCAGACCGGGCCGCGCAAGCCGTGGATCGCCTTCTTCGCGGCGATCAAGATCACCAGCCTCACGCTCCTTTGGTTCGCGGCACCGGGTTCGAACCTGTTCCTGGTGGTGATGCTCTTCTCGCTTGCCTCGGTGGCGGCGGAATTCTCCACCGTGTTCAACGATTCGATGATGCCTCGCTTGGTGCCCAAGGAGGACATCGGCAGGATTTCCAATGTCGCCTGGGGGCTCGGCTATCTCGGCGGCATGATCGCGCTGATCTTCGTCGTGTTGTTTTTGGCCGGCTCGTCGGAGACCGGCAAGACCATCATCGGCGTCGACCCGCTGCTCGGGCTCGACCCGAAGCTCGGTGAGGATGCGCGCGCCACCGGACCGCTGTCGGCCGGCTGGTATTTCCTGTTCATCCTGCCGATGTTCTTCTTCACCCCCGACGCCAGCAAGGGAATTGCGATGGGGCCGGCGGTGCGCGAGGGCCTGTCGGAACTCAAGTCCACGCTGTTCGAGGTGCGCAGGCGCGCCGGGATATTCCGCTTCCTCGTCGCCCGCATGATCTATCAGGACGGTGTCAACGCGCTGCTGGCGCTCGGCGGCACCTTCGCCGCCGGCATGTTCCATTGGTCGACCATCGAGATCGGCATGTTCGGCATCATCCTCAATGTCGTCGCCATCTTTGGCTGCTGGATCGCCGCCCGCCTCGACACTGCCCTCGGCTCCAAGGCGGTGGTGATGATCGCGCTGGTCATGCTGTCGGTCGCCACCGTCGGTGTCGTCTCGACCGGACCGGGCTTCACGCTGCTCGGCCTGATCCAGCTCTCGACTGCCGATTCCGGCGGCAACTTCGGCACCGCTGCCGAAAAGGCCTACATCCTTTACGGCCTGCTTATCGGCCTGGCCTTCGGGCCGGTCCAGGCCTCATCCCGCTCCTACATGGCGCGCAGCGTCACGGCGGCCGAGTCCGGCCGCTATTTCGGCATCTACGCGCTGGCCGGGCGGGCGACGAGTTTCCTCGCGCCCTTCATGGTGGCGACGATCACCGCCGTCAGCGACTCGGCGCGGCTCGGCATGGCGGCGATCATCCTGTTCCTCGGCATCGGCCTGGCGATCCTGGTGAAGACGCCGTACCCGGCGGATCGGCCGGTGGAGTAGCACCCTCTTCCCCTTCTCCCCCTGTGGGAGAAGGTGTCGCCGAAGGCGACGGATGAGGGGTGCTCCAGCTTGGCGACGAGTTGGAAATCGCCGCCGCCTCACTCCGTCACGTACCCCTCATCCGCCTCGGCGCTACGCGCCGATCCACCTTCTCCCACAAGGGGAGAAGGGAAGAAGGGCTCAATGCCGGAAATGCCTGACGCCGGTGAACACCATGGCGATGCCGTGCGCGTCGGCGGCGGCGATCACTTCGTCGTCGCGCATCGAGCCGCCCGGCTGGATGACGGCGGTGGCGCCGGCTTCGATCGCCGACAGCAGGCCGTCGGCGAAAGGGAAGAACGCGTCCGAAGCGACCACCGAACCCTTGGTCAACGGCTGCGACAGGCCCGCGGCTTCCGCCGCATCAAGTGCCTTGCGGGCGGCAATGCGCGAGGAATCGACACGGCTCATCTGGCCGGCGCCGATGCCGACCGTGGCGCCGTCCCTGACATAGACGATCGCGTTCGACTTGACGTGCTTGGCGACACGGAAGGCGAACTTCAGGTCGGCCATCTCGGCCGGCGTCGGCGCGCGCTTGGTCACCACCTTCAGTTCGAGATCGTCGACCACCGCATTGTCGCGGCCCTGGACGAGCAGTCCGCCGGAGACCGATTTCACCGTGGTACCGGCGGCGCGCGGATCGGGCAGGCCGCCGGTGACCAAAAGGCGCAGGTTCTTCTTGGCGGCGACAATCGCTGCCGCGTGCTCGGACGCGTCGGGCGCGATGATGACCTCGGTGAAGGTCTTGACGATCTCCTCCGCCGCTTCGGCGTCGAGGATGCGGTTCATGGCGACGATGCCGCCGAAGGCCGAGACCGGGTCGCAGGCGAGCGCCTTGGCGTAGGCCACCTTCAGCGAGGTCGCTTCGGCGACACCGCAGGGGTTGGCGTGCTTGATGATGGCGACGGCGGCTGTGGCGGCAGGATCGAACTCGCCGACCAGCTCGAAGGCGGCGTCGGTGTCGTTGATGTTGTTGTAGGAGAGCTGCTTGCCCTGCAACTGACGCGCTGTGGCGACCCCCGGCCGCTTGTCGCCATTGAGGTACAAGCCGGCGCCCTGGTGCGGGTTCTCGCCATAGCGCATCACCTGATCAAGCCTGCCGCCGAAGGCGCGCCAGGTCGGATGCTCGATCTCCAGCGCTTCGGCGAACCAGCCGGAAATCGCGGCGTCGTAGCTGGCGGTGCGGGCGAAGGCCTTGGCCGCCAGCTTCTTGCGGAAATCCAGCGACAGCGAGCCGATATTCATCTCCAGCGCGTTGAGCACCGCCGCATAGTCTTCGGGATCGGTAACGATGGCGACATAGGCGTGGTTCTTGGCCGAGGCGCGGATCATCGCCGGTCCGCCGATGTCGATGTTCTCGACGATCGAGGCGTAGCCGGCGCCGGAACGGCGCACCTCCTCGAACGGATAGAGGTTGGAAACGACGAGGTCGATCGGCTCGATATGATGGTCGCGCATCGCCTTCGAATGCTCAGGGTCGTCGCGCACGCCGAGCAGCGCGCCATGCACCGAGGGATGCAGCGTCTTGACGCGGCCGTCCATGATCTCGGGAAAGCCGGTCAGTTCGGAGACGTCACGCACCGCCATGCCGGCGTCGGCGATCGCCTTGGCCGTGCCGCCGGTCGAAACCAGCTCGACGCCGGCGGCGGCGAGCGCCTTGGCGAAGTCGATCAGGCCGGTCTTGTCGAAGACGGACAGCAGCGCGCGGCGCACGGGAACGAGGTCGGGCGCGGGAATGTTCTTGGCGGCGACGGCCATGGGCTGGCGGCCTTTCAAGGCTGGATTGGAAGAAGCCCGCGCCGTAGCACATGAGATCAGGAAATCAAGCGCCGTGCGGCTGGCATCACACGCTGTTGCGCGCCGTCAGTTGTTTTCCGGATAGCCGGCGATGGTCGTCCTGGTCAGCTGCCAGTGGACCTCCGATATCTCCGAGGCCTTGAAGGCAAGCACGATCTGCCGGCTGCGGCGCGGCCCGCCGAGCCCGGCGAAATAGATCGACTCCTCCACCTCGGGCACGATGCCAGCGCATGTGAACACCCAGGTATCGCCCTGGTCAGCGGCGAGCACCAGGCGGTCATGCTCGTCCTGCAGCAGGTTGATGTCGGGGTGGACGTGGAAGCGCACGGCGACGAAGTCGCGGCCATTGTTGCGGATCGCGGCCCCGCCGGGGCGCTGGAAGCGGTCCCGGCCCGTCAGCACATTGCCGTTGCTCGACAGTTTCATTTCGCGCTCGTGCAGGAACCCGAAGCGCTGGACATAGCCGTCATGGCGGGCAAGGAAGCCCTGGCTGCCCTTCAGGTCAGTCCGCTTGCAGGGCACATGCTGCGGACCGCCGATCAAGGGCGAGCCGAGCAGGTCATTGACGCGCAGCGAATGGCTGAAACGCGCCGAGGACGTGTCGTTGACGGTGGCGGTCGAATGCGCGGCGGTGGCGCGGGCCAGCGGCCGGAACTCGGCGGCGCCATAGGTGTCGATGCCGGCATTGACGATGTAGTGCTGGCGGCCGGAGGACATCTCGAAGGCGAGGCAGCCGGCGTGCGCGGCGTTGGACACGTCAACGGGCGGCGGCAGGCCGGTGTCGGCGATGACGGTGACGCCGCCCATCGACAGGCGCTCATAGCCGGAATGCGGCGCGTGCAGCAGCGGCGCGCCGACGGTGTCGTCATGGCGCAGGATAGTGGCGATGCGGTCGTGGATGGTCGCCCCCATGCCGTTGAAGCGGGCGAGGCTGCCGTCCTGATGGCGGAAGAAGCGCAGCGCCGGCAGCATGCGGTCGATGGCGCCCATCAAAGCCGTAGGCGGCGTCTCGGCCTGGTTGGCATAGGTCTGGCGCAGCGGCAGCAGGTCAGCGAGCAGCTCCAGAACCGTCATCGGGTTGCGCGAGATGTGGCCGCCGTCGGGAAGGATCTGGCGGTCAAGCTCCTCGGCGAGATTGCGGGTGGCACCGCGCAATGCCGATGCCGGTGCTGGCAGCGACAGAGCGGCGAAGGCGAGCGCGATACGGGCGCGCAACCTGTCCTTGCCGTCGGGCATCGCTCGCGCCATCGAGCGGAGATAACGGATCTGCACGGCAAGCGATTTGAGAAAGGCACGGTAGAAAGGAAATTCGGCCCCCTGGAGCACGACGGAGGAATGCTGCAGCCAGGCGATCACGCGCTTGGCGGTGGTGCCGGGCTCCCAGGCGATGCCGGAAATCTGGTTGCCATGGATGGCGATCCAGTCGGAAACCAGCGCGCGGGCATTGGCGGCGGCAAGCTCGGTGCCGGCGGCACGCATATGGCGCAGCCAGCGAAAGCCGTGCAGCGTCTTTTGCCAACCGCGATTGGGCACGTCGATCTGGAAGGGCGATTTGCCGCCGGTCTCGACCAGATGTCCCGACAGCGGATAGCGGCCATAGTAGATTTCGAGCGCGATCTGCGGGTCTGCGAGTCTGAGATCCGGCGGGGCGATCAGGACGCGTTCGGGCGTGCGGCCGGAATAGCGCCAGCGATAGACCGGGCCGGCGCGCAAACGCCGGCGGGTCTTACGCCAGAACTCCTTCGCAACAAGCGTCCATAGCCGCGTCGTGCTGCCGGCAGCGATTGCCAAAACCCCTCCTGATCGTCCCGACCCAGGCACAAGCTTATATGATTCAAGAACTTATGCGAAGGCGGATTTCGCGCGGGTGACCGAGTGAACCCAATCGGGACGCGATCCTCCCTAAAAAAGTCGGCAAGTTTTACGAAAACAAGCGCCAAAGCGCGTCGTGTCGAAACGGATTCAGGCGATGCGCGCTTTGGCGAGATGCGTTAACCGGCGCGGCGCATGCGGGCGGCGAAGAAGCCATCGAGGCCGGACAGTCCGGGCGATTCGTGCGGCAGATCGGCCGGCGTGGTGCGCAACGTGCCCTCGGCCGTCAGGAACGGATCGATGCCGGCGATCTCGCCGCGGCGGACCGGATCGTCGACGACATCGGCTGTCTCGGCGAGGAAGGCGCGGTAAAGCTCCTCGCCTTCGAGCGGGTCGAGCGAGCAGTTGGAAAAGACGATGCGCCCGCCGGGCCTGGTCAGGCCGACGGCACGGGCGAGCAGCTTGCGCTGCAGCGCGGCGAGCTTTTCGACATCGGCCATCGTCTTGGTCCACGGCACGTCGGGATGCCGCCGCACCGTGCCGGTCGAGGAGCAGGGCGCGTCGAGAAGAACGGCATCGAACAGCTCAGCCGGCCGGTAGTCGAGCAGGTCCGTCTGCACGAGCTCAGCGGTCAGGCCGAGGCGCTCGAGATTTTGCGCCAGCCGCGTCAGCCGGTTCTTCGAGGTGTCGACGGCGGTGACGCGCGCGCCGGCAAGGATGAGCTGCGCCGTCTTGCCGCCGGGGGCGGCGCAGAGGTCGGCGACGCGCAGACCCTTGATGTCGCCGAACAGGCGGGCCGGCAGGGCGGCGGCGGCGTCCTGTACCCACCACGCCCCCTCGGCGAAGCCGGGAAGTTCGGGTACGGAGGCACTGAGCCTTTCCACCCGTATCGTGCCGGTCGGCAGGACGATGCCGCCGAGCCGCTCGGTCCAGAGCGCCGGATCGGACTTGACCGAAAAATCGACCGGCGCCTCGTGGCGATGGGCGGCAAGGATTTCTTTCGCTTTGTCCACGCCGTAGGCCGCCCTCAGCCGGCCGGAAAACCATGCCGGCGCTTCCTCGGTGGCGATCAGCGCGGGGGCGAGTTCGGCGTCCTTGGCCCGCGCCAGCGTGCGCAGCACGCCGTTGACGAGGCCGGAAAAGCGCAGCGTGCGCGGATCGGACTTGGCGTGGGTGACGGCAAGGTCGACGGCGGCGCTGTCGGGAATGTCGAGGAACAGGATCTGCGCCGCCGCCACATGCAAAATGTGCGACAGCGCGGTGGCGTTCTGCGGCAGCGGCTTTTCCAGCCGGCGGGAAAGAAGTCCGGCGATCGTCATGCGGTGGCGCAGCGCGGTGACCAGTATGGCGCGCACCAGCGCCCGGTCGCGCATGTCGAGCGCCCGGTATTGCGGGTGGCCGTTGTCGTGGTCGGTCAGACCGTCGAGCGGCGTGCGCGCGTCGATGACAGCGGCAAGCAGCCGCGCCGCCGCCTTGCGCGCGGCGAGGCCCGCGACTGCCTCGGTCCTGTCGTCACGATCGCCTGGGGTGCGCTGCCGGCGTTTGGCGCCGCTCACGACCACGGACCCTTGGGCCCGGTCGGGTTGCGGCCCCATGGATTGGGCCTAGGCTTGGCGGGTTGCGCCGGCTGCTCTGGCCGCGCGGCCTGGTCCCATGGACCTGGCGTCTGCTCGTCGTCCGCCGGATCGGATGTCGGCGCCTGGCGTGGCGCCTGCGCTGCGCGGCCGCCCATCTCGCGCGCCATCTCCTGCAGGGCGGCGATGCGGTTGTCGGTGTTGGGATGGGTGGAGAACAGACTGTCCATGCGCTCGCCGTGCAGGGGATTGATGATGAAGAGGTGCGCCGTCGCCGGATTGCGTTCGGCATCCGGGTTGCGGATGCGTTCGGCGCCGCGGGCGATCTTGTCAAGGGCAGATGCCAGCCAGAGCGGATTTCCGCAGATTTCGGCGCCGCGCCGATCGGCCTCGTATTCGCGGGTACGGCTCACCGCCATCTGCACGATCATCGCGGCGAAGGGCGCGACCAGCATCGCCACCAGCACGCCGACGAAGCCGAACGGGTTGTTGTTGTCGCGGTTGCCGCCGAAGAAGAAAGCGAAGTTGCCGAGCATCGAGATGGCACCGGCCAGCGTCGCGACGATGGTCATGGTCAGCGTGTCGCGGTGCTGGATGTGGGCGAGTTCGTGCGCCATCACCGCCGCCACTTCCTCATGCGAGAGCTGTTCCAGCAGCCCGGTGGAGGCGGCCACTGCGGCATTCTCGGGATTGCGGCCGGTGGCGAACGCGTTGGGCTGCGGATTGTCGATCAGATAGGTCTTCGGCATCGGCAGGCCGGCCTGCTTGGCCAACGCCTGGACGATGGCGTAGAACTCAGGTGCGTTCTTCGCATCGACCTCGACGGCGCGATTCATCGACAGCACCATCTTGTCGGCGTTCCAGTAGCTGAACAGATTCATGCCGGCGGCGATCAGCAGCGCGATCACCATGCCGCCGGAGCCGCCGATCAGGAAGCCGACGCCCATGAACAGCGCCGTCATCGCGGCAAGAAGCATTGCTGTGCGAAGGGTGTTCATCGTCTAGATCCGTCCGTGGTGGCGAAAGGGGTCGATCCTTGCGAGTTCATGGCTATATGATGGGAGACACCTGCCCCTGTTTCAATGCGCCGGGACTATCGCATGACCGACCAGACCAGCAAAGCCGATGCCGCGCCGGCGAGCGACGCGCCGCAAAAAACCCCGACGCCGGCGGCCAGCCGCGCGCTGGCCGAGGCTGAAGCGAGGCGCCTGGAATATCGCGAAAGGGAAGCCGCGCTGCCCAAGGAAATCGGCGGCCGCGGCGGCAAGGAACCCGGACGCTACGGCGACTGGGAGGTGAAGGGTCTCACCAGCGATTTTTGACGGGCGCGCTGATATTCAGGTGATGCCGGCCTGCAAGCGGCGGTTCCTGCGCTTCCGGTGCTCACATACTTCAAGTACGCTCCGCTCCGGTACGCGGAACCCACCATTTTCGACCCGGCCTGACATGAATCTCAACGCACCCTACGCGGCGTCGCGTTGCGGCTCGATCACGATCCAGCCGTGGTCGTCAAAAGCGATGCCGAGCTCGTCGTAAGAGGCGATCGATGCGTGCAGCGTCGCGATCGGATGCGTGTGCGTGGCGCTGATCACCATCAGGGAAGCGCCGGACGCTTCCGCCGCCGCGATGCCGGCCGGAGCGTCCTCGAAGACCAGGCAGTCGCGTGCGTCGACGCCGAGACGCCTGGCTGCGAGCTGGAAGCAATCGGGCGCCGGCTTGCCGCGGGTGACGTCCTCGGCCGCGACGATCACGGCGGGAACAGGAATGCCGGCCGCCTTCATGCGCAGCAGCGCCAGTTCGTGCGGTGCCGAGGTGGCGATCGCCCAGCGCTCCGGCGGCAGCGACTTGAGAAACGCCACCGCGCCGGCGATCGGCACGATGCCTTCGAGATCACCCGCTTCAGCCTTCAGCAGCGCGTCGGCCTCAAGCACCGGATCGACGCCGGGAAGCATCAGCGCGGCGATGGTCTCGACAGCCCGCTTGCCATGAATCGTCGGCAGGAAGGTCGCGACGTCGAGGCCCTGGCGCTGAGCCCAGTCAGTCCACACCCTTTCGGCCGCGGCAATGGAATTGATCACCGTGCCGTCCATATCGAACAGGAAGGCCGCGAATTTTCTGCCTGCAAACATCTAAAATCCTGGAGGTCGTATTCGGGAGGGACTAAGCTACGATCGATAGTAGCCGCATGGCCGGGCCGTGGAAAGGCGCAAGGCCGCCTTTTGACATGCCGGAGCGGTGCAAACCGCTCCAATTCTGTTTGCGCAATTCCGTACGGAAGACCACTACGCACTGTTGCTGAAAGTGTTCCAAGGGGAACCATGGCAGGCCTGCCGCGTTGAAAAGACTGTCTTCCAGAATGACCGCAGGGGGCAATCGTGATGCTGATCCGGCTCGGCTACGAAATCGCCATTGAATGCGCCGGATCGACGCCGATCATCTCGCTGCTCGAGATTCACAGGGATCGTCAGGCCGACATCAAGCGGCAGACGCGCGTGCTCACCTCGCCTTCCGTGCCGACCAGGGTCTACCACGACCGCCACGGCAACAGCTGCCGCCGCTTCACCGCGCCTGCCGGCGGCTTTCGCATCCTCTATGACGCGGTCATCGAGGACAGCGGCGAGCCGGACGAGGTCAACACGCTCGCCAGGGAAACGCCGGTGGCGGAGCTCCCCGATGACGTGCTCGTCTACCTGCTTGGCAGCCGCTATTGCGAAACAGACCATCTCAGCGATCTCGCCTGGCAGCGGTTCGGCAACCTGCCGCCGGGCTGGGCGCGGGCGCAGGCGATCGTCGATTACGTCCACAGTCGGCTGTCCTTCGGCTACGGCTATGCGCGCGCCACCCGCACGGCGGCGCAGGCGCATGAGGAGCGCGTCGGCGTCTGCCGCGACTTCGCGCATCTGGCGATCGCGCTGTGCCGCGCCATGAACATGCCCGCCCGATATGTGAACGGGTATCTCGGCGACATCGGCGTTCCCGTCGATCCGGCGCCGATGGACTTCTCGGCCTGGCTCGAAGTCTTCCTCGACGGCAAATGGTACACGTTCGATCCCCGCCACAATATTCCCAGGATCGGCCGCGTTGTCATCGCGCGCGGCCGCGACGCAACCGACGTGCCGCTGCTGCACAGCTTCGGCCAGCATCAGCTCAAGCTGTTCAAGGTCTGGACCTATGAGCAGGAGCGCAATCTGTTCAGCCCGCCCCATCACAACGTCGACAGGACGGTCAGCGCGCAGATGCTGGCATAGGCCCTGCCGCTGCCGGATTCCCGCAAGACACAGAGCCGGATCATGATCCGCTTCGGCACAGCGCGCCTGTGCCGGACTGGGATCGCGGTTGGCGGCTCGGTCGCGCGAAGACGGAGCATGGTAAGCACTTCCTAAACTCCGCGGCTGCCACGGCCTTTTGTTTACCGGCCGTTCACCCTGACTTGCTCGGAATTCAAGCAAAAACAAGGACTTGACCAGAAAGCGCCGGATTCATCCGGCAGGGTGCCGCAACCCGGCCGGAATCCTGCACCGCATCCGTCAGTCGGCTTCGAGGCCAATGGCGAATGGAGGCGGAAGATGCGGCGTTTTGCGGGTCTTGTTCAGGGGGCAGGCGGCTTTGCCAGGGATCGCGGCGGAAACTTCGCCATCCTGTTCGGCGCCGCCGCCTCGGTGCTGGCGCTCGGTGTCGGCTTCGGCGTCAACATCACCCAGATCTACAATGCCCAATCCAGCCTGCAGGGCGTGGTCGACGCAGCCGTCACCTCGACGGCGCGGGACCTGACCACCGGCGTCATCAAGGAGGCCGACGCGAGCAAGTCCGTGCAGGCTTTTCTCGACGCCAACAGCGCGGCCGGCATCCTGCAAGCCGGCCAGGTCGTCCTCGACAAATTGACGGTAGACAAGGCCGCAAAGACCGTCCGGGCGGACGCGTATGTCGATGTCGCCTTCTACTTCCCGCTGTTCAGCATGGGCGACACCAAGCGCATTGCCGTCTCCACCACCGCGCTCTATTCCGACAAGACAATCGAGGTGGCGATGATGCTCGACGTCACCGGGTCGATGGCCCCCGACAAGCGCGCCAAGACCAACAAGATCGGCGACCTGCAGGCTGCCGCCTCGGACGCGGTCAAGGATCTGCTCGGCCAGAACCGCGACCCCGGCAATCCGCGCGTGCGGGTGTCGATCGTCCCCTATGCCGAGGCCGTCAACACAGGCGGCCTGGCCGGCACCCTGTTCGTCGAGACGGCGACTGGCCCGAAGGTCCCGCCGCCGATCGACGCGCCTGTATCGGCGTCGGCGACTTCGGCGCCCGACAAATGCGCGACCGAGCGCAAGGACAGGGACGGCTATGCCGACTATTCGTCCGACGGGCCCTACACGCTGCGCCTCGACAACAAGGGCAGGACATATCAGGCCAAGGTCAACCGCGACTACCGCATGAAAGTGTGTCCCTCGGCCGCCCTCGTTCCATTGACCGCCGATGAAGGCAAGCTGCTCACCGCCATCGACCATTTCAGCGCCGCGGGCGTCACGGCCGGCGGGATCGCCGCGCAGTGGGGTTACTACATGCTCTCGCCGGCCTGGCGCTCGGCGATCGCGGACGCCGGCCTCGGCGCCGGCCCCGCCAATTTCGACACCAGAAAGGTGGCCAAGATCGCCATCCTGATGACCGACGGCCAGTTCAACACTGCCTTTGCCGGAGCGCGCGGCGCGCCCAAATCACAGGACCAAGGCCAGATGTCGCGCGGCAACGCCGAAAGCATCTGCGCCAACATGAAGCGCGACGGCATCGAGATCTTCACCATCGGCTTCGATCTCAACGATCCGTCGATGACGGCGACGGAGCGTGACCAGGCAAAGACCCTGCTCAAGGATTGCGCCACGGCCGATACATCGTCGCTCAAGCACTATTACGAGGCGGCCAACGGTCCGGAACTGTCCGACGCGTTCGGCAAGATCACCGAGAACATCGAGAAGCTCACGATCAACCGCTGAGACGTTGCGGCGAGCGCGTGCGCAGCCCGCCAAACGGAAAAGGCCGCCGCTTCTTCACGAAGCCGGCGGCCTTCCGTGTTTCCGTCCATGACGCGGTCTCTGGCGGTGATGCCATCGCATCACCTGCCGCGCTTCTCGCGCCTTAACGGGAAGACTGCTTCCCGAAAGTGCAATCCGCTGAGGCCACGTTCTGGAAAACGAAATCACTCGACATCGGATCACCTCCTTTCGATCTGTTGAACACACCCTCATGATGGGGTGCGTTGCAGCGAAAGACAAGGGGCAGGCGAAAAAGGCGTTGGTGTATTGCTAGACGAAGCGCATCGTCGCGCCGACCTCGATCCGCGCCGGCCGGTCGACGGTGCAGTAGACGCCGAGATTGTGGGCGTTGTGGCGCACCAGGTTGCGCAGGATGCCGGGATCGGCGTCGAAGCCGTCCTGGGCGATGATGGTGAAGCCGCAGCGGCGGCACGGCTCCGAGACGGTGAGCAGCAGGTCGCCGATAGCGAGCTTGCGGCCGACCCATTCGGTTTCGGGAAACGAGCCTTCGACCGGGGCCATGTCGATGACGATGTTGGGACGGAAGCGGCGCGGGTCGGCCGCCCCTTCCGGATGCAGCGTCTTGAGCCGTGCGAGCGAGGCGGTGGTCAAAAGATGGATCGGCGTCTTGACGTAGCGTTCCGCGGTCAGCGGGCCGGCATAATCCGGCGCGGCATCGTCCTGGCGGAATGGCCGGATCGAAGCCGCGAAACCGAGAAAGGCGGAGATGGCGCGGTCGCTTTCGGCCCCGGGCGCCGCCAGCCAGCCGCCGCCGGGAACGGCAACTTCCAGTTCCCGTGCGTTCGACAGCCGGGTGCGGATCAGCGGCACCTTGTGCCATTTCGCTTCCCGGTCGGGCCGGGCGATCTCGCCGCTGGTCGCGTCGACGAGGCCGAACAGCCGATCGCCATCGACGGTGCGGCTTCCGACCTCGATCGCATGCTGGCGCTCGCCGGCGAGCGAGCTCGCCGGATAGCGCCAGAGCTGGCTAACCGTGCCCCGTGCGGCCGCGTCGGCCATCAGCTCCTCTTGTTTTGCCGGTTGGCGACGAGGTCGTCGACGACGGCCGGGTCGGCCAACGTCGAGGTGTCGCCGAGCGCGCCGAAATCGTCCTCGGCGATCTTGCGCAGGATGCGGCGCATGATCTTGCCCGAGCGGGTCTTGGGCAGGCCCGGCGCGAACTGGATCTTGTCGGGCGTGGCGATGGCGCCGATCTCCTTACGGACATGGTCGACAAGCTCCTTGCGCAGCCCCTCGCTCGCTGCCTCGCCGGCCATCAGCGTGACATAGCAGTAGATGCCCTGGCCCTTGATGTCGTGCGGGTAGCCGACGACGGCGGCTTCCGATACCTTGTCGTGGCTGACCAGTGCCGATTCCACTTCCGCGGTGCCCATGCGGTGGCCGGACACGTTGAGGACGTCATCGACGCGGCCGGTGATCCAGTAATAGCCGTCGTCGTCACGGCGGCAGCCGTCACCGGTGAAGTATTTGCCCTTGTAGGTCGAGAAATAGGTCTGCACGAAGCGATCGTGATCGCCATAGACGGTGCGCATCTGGCCAGGCCAGGAATCGGTGATGCAGAGATTGCCGTCGGCCGCGCCTTCCAGCACCTTGCCGTCGCCGTCGACCAGTTGCGGCTTGACGCCGAAGAAGGGGCGCGTTGCCGAGCCCGCCTTGAGGGTTGTGGCGCCGGGCAGCGGCGTGATCAGGATGCCGCCGGTCTCGGTCTGCCACCAGGTATCGACGATCGGAACCTTGCCGTTGCCGACGAGGTTGAAATACCACTCCCAGGCCTCGGGGTTGATCGGCTCGCCGACCGAGCCCAGCACGCGCAGCGACTTGCGCGAGGTCTTCGTCACATGGGCATCGCCGGCGCCCATCAGGGCGCGCAGCGCCGTCGGCGCGGTGTAGAAGATGTTGACCTTGTGCTTGTCGATGACTTCCCAGAAGCGCGACTGCGAGGGGTAGTTCGGCACGCCCTCGAACATCAGCGTCGTGGCGCCGTTGGCGAGCGGCCCATAGACGATATAGCTGTGGCCGGTGACCCAGCCGACATCGGCGGTGCACCAGTAGATGTCGCCGTCATGGTAATCGAAGACATATTGGTGCGTCATCGAGGCGTAGACGAGATAGCCGGCGGTGGTGTGCAGCACGCCCTTCGGCTTGCCGGTCGAGCCGGAGGTGTAGAGGATGAACAGCGGATCCTCCGCCTTCATCTTCTCCGGCTTGCAGTCGGCCTTAACGGTCGCGGCTTCCTCGTGGTACCAGACGTCGCGTCCCGGTGCCCAGCCGACCTTGCCGCCGGTTCGGCGCACCACCACCACCTTCTCGACCCTGGTGCCGGCCTTGGCGGCGATCTCGACCGCCTTGTCGGTATTTTCCTTCAGGGGACATGTTTGCCGCCACGCAGGCCCTCATCGGCGGTGATGACGATGGTCGACTTGCAGTCGTCGATGCGGCCGGCGAGCGCGTCCGGCGAGAAGCCGCCGAAGACGACCGAGTGGATGGCGCCGATCCGCGTGCAGGCCAGCATCGCATAGGCCGCTTCCGGGATCATCGGCATGTAGATGGTGACGCGGTCGCCCTTCTTGACGCCGTGCTTCTTCAGCACGTTGGCGAAGCGGCAGACGTGCGCATAGAGCTCGTTATAGGTGACCTTGCGATCGTCATAGGGATTGTCGCCTTCCCAGATGATGGCGGTCTGGTCGCCGCGCTTCTTCAGGTGCCGGTCGATGCAATTCCACGACACGTTGGTCTCGCCGTCCTCGAACCATTTGATCGACACCTTGCCGTCGAAGGAGGTGTTCTTGACCTTGCTGAAGGGCTTGAACCAGTCGATGCGCTTGCCGTGCTTGGCCCAGAACTTGTCCGGTGACTTCACGCTGTCAGCATACCATTTGAGATAGGTGTCGTTATCGATCAGCGCGTTCTTCTTCCACGCCGGCTGCACCCGATGGACATGAACCTCGGACATTTTCAGTTTCCTCCCCAAACCAAGCCGCCGGGTGGCGGTGTCGCGGCGAAGCGGCCGCGAATTCGGGCGCATTATTAACAGTTCCGCGGTGACGACAACATTAGACGTTGGATTCGCGCGGCGGGATGACGCAGGGGCACTGCCGCACGCTGTCAGCACTCACGGCCTATCGCTGCTAACTGCATGTTTTGGCGAAGGAAAAGGCCGACACGATCAGAAAAAATCAATAGACAGTTAAGCAACTGAGCGCAGAATCACACATGGGAGGAAAGGAGATCGACGCAGGGGGCTGCAATGCATGACCATACCGAAATGGACCTGATGCTCAGGGGATATGGCCTGACCACGGCCAAGATTCTCTACCATTTTCCCGACCATCCGCATCTCTTGCAGAGCTACATCTGGCAGGACTACG
Organism: Mesorhizobium sp. M4B.F.Ca.ET.058.02.1.1; assembly: GCF_003952505.1. Taxonomy (NCBI): domain Bacteria; kingdom Pseudomonadati; phylum Pseudomonadota; class Alphaproteobacteria; order Hyphomicrobiales; family Phyllobacteriaceae; genus Mesorhizobium; species Mesorhizobium sp. M4B.F.Ca.ET.058.02.1.1. Next base: position 4,428,085 of record NZ_CP034450.1, read on the forward strand.
ACATCGCGCCGAAGTTCCCGGTGCTGATCCGCTTCATCGAGTTCTGGAAGGCCAAGCTCGACGGGCCGCTGCATTCGGTGACCTACACGCACCAGACGCTGGTCGCGCCGAACGAGTGGCGCAAGGTGGATGGAGAGTTTCTGGTGCATTAGTCTCTCGGTGCCGTTCCGACCGACGGCTCGCATGCCTTGGCGATTGGGGAAAACCCAGATCGATTCGTCATGGTCGACGCGGTGCCGCCGGCGGGGTCCTTGTAGTCGCAGTGTGGCAGCCGCGTTCGGGTAAACCGTCTGGGAGTCGATATGCGGATCGGGTGGACGATCTTGATCTGGCTTGCGCTTGGCGGCGTCGGCGCCGCGGCAGAGGCGCGGTGCCCGAAGGGGGAAGCGCCGATCCAACCGGAGGATATCGAAGCCGCGCCGGACTGCATCCAAGCACACAAGCTGCACGATGCCTGCGCCTGGGGGTCGAGTGGCGATGCCACTATGACGGAGATCGTCATGAGCAAGTGCGAGGCCGGTTTCTTCGACCATATGACGGCCGCGCAGAAGCGCCGCTATGAGGCTCGTGGCCGAGCATGCGGCGAGCGCTATCCGGTCACGCCGCTTGGCGGGTCAATTCAAATATACCTGTCCGCCATGTGCCACGAGGACCTCGCGGTGACCTATTTCAAGGCGGCCAAAGGCGGGCGTATCGCGGGAACGCCACCGTGGAAGGTTCCCGACATAGCTGAGTAGATCGAGGTTTGCTTCCAGGAGCCGCAAGCTCTTCGGCGAAAGGTCGGGGGCAAATTTTTGCCCCGCTGAACGGCGGCGATGCCGCCGCCCGGTGGGTAAACTGGTGTCAGACGGCCGGCGGGTTCAACCGGGCAAAGCCCTCTTGCCGCCGATAGGGGAAGTACGGGTAAGGCGCGGTGACTTCGCTTGCCGCGTCCAGTGTCCTGATCTGCTCCGGCGTCAGCGTCCAACCGACGCCGCCAAGGTTCTGGCGCAACTGCTCTTCGTTGCGGGCGCCGATGATGACGGAGGCGACGGTCGGGCGCTGCAGGAGCCAGTTGATGGCGACCTGCGGCACCGTCTTGCCGGTTTCCTCAGCAACGGCGTCTAGTGCCTCGACAACATTGAACAGGTGTTCGTCATCGACCGGCGGCCCAAAGCTTGCCGTGTCGTGCAGCCGGCTCCTTTCCGGCAGAGGCCGGCCGCGGCGGATCTTGCCGGTCAGCCGGCCCCAGCCGAGCGGGCTCCACACCAGCGCGCCGACGCCCTGGTCGAGGCCGAGCGGCATCAGCTCCCATTCATAGTCGCGGCCGAGCAGCGAATAGTAGACCTGATGCGCGGCGTAGCGCGGGTAGCCGTGCTTCTCCGCCAGGCCGAGCGACTTCATCACCTGCCAACCGGAGAAATTGGAGACGCCGACATAGCGCAGCTTGCCGGCGCGCACGAGGTGGTCCAGCGTCGACAGTACCTCTTCGACCGGTGTGCCGGCATCGAAGGCGTGCAGTTGCAAGAGGTCGATGTAGTCGGTGCCGAGACGCCTGAGCGCGTCCTCCACCGCCTTGATCAGACGCGAGCGCGAGGAGCCGTAATCGGCTGGCCCGTCGCCCATTGGCAGCGATGTCTTGGTCGAGATCAGCACGGCGTCGCGGCGGCCCTTGATCGCCGCGCCCAGCACCACTTCCGAAGCGCCGTTCGAATAGACATCGGCGGTGTCGAAGAGGTTGACGCCGGCCTCGAGGCAGATGTCGAGCAGCCGGCGCGCCTCTTGCGCGTCGCTGTTGCCCCAGGCGCCGAACAGCGGGCCGGAACCGCCGAAGGTGCCGGCCCCGAACGAGAGCGCCGGGACCTTGAGGCCCGATGCGCCAAGACGTCGATAATCCATCTTTTGCTCCTGCTTGGATTGAGAGGGTGGTTGAGCTTTTGCCGGGCAGACTACGTGCGGACGGACGCCGGCTCGCCGAGCGCCTGGGCGCGATCGAGGCGCAGCGCCAGCGCGGCGACGCAGAGCGCCGAAAGCGGCAGCAGGGCCGCGACCCAGGTGACGGCGCCAAGGCCGGGGCCATGCGCGATAACCACGCCGCCCAGCCAGGCGCCGGCGGCGTTGCCGAGGTTGAAGGCGGCGATGTTGAAGGAGGAGGCAAGGCTCTGCCCGGCGCCTTCGGCCTTTTCCAGCACCCACATCTGCAGCGGCGCCACGGTGGCGAAGGCGGCGGCGCCGAGCAGGCCGGCAAAGAGGACCGCCAGCACCTGGCTCCGCAGGCCAAGAGTCATCAGGCCAAGCACCAGCGCCAGCACAATCAGGCTGCCGAGCACGGACGGCACCAGCCAGCGATCGGCTGCCTTGCCGCCGATCAGGTTGCCGGCGATGAGGCCGCCGCCGAAGACGAGCAGGATCGGCGACACCGCCGCTTCCGGAAAGCCGCTGATTTCGGTCAGCATCGGAGCGATGTAGGTGAAGACGGCAAAGACGCCGGCATAGCCAAGCACGGTGGTGGCGAAGCCGAGCAGGACGGGTGCGCGGCCGAGCACCGCGAGATCGGCGCGCAGATTGCTCTTCTGGGGCTCTGGCTGCTCGCGCGGCACCAGGGCCAAGATGACCGCGAAGGCCGCGATGCCAACCAGCGTCACCGCCCAGAAGGTGGCGCGCCAGCCGAAGGCCTGGCCGAGCCATGTGCCGAACGGGACGCCGAGGATATTGGCGATGGTCAGCCCGGTGAACATCAGCGCGATCGCCGAGGCCTTCCTGTTGGGCGCGACCAGCCCGGTCGCCACGACCGAGCCGACGCCGAAGAAGGTGCCGTGGGCAAAGGCGGTGAGCACGCGGGCGCCCATCAGCGTCCAGTAATCGGGAGCGAGCGCGCAGGCGAGATTGCCAAGGGTGAAGATCGCCATCAGCGCCAGGAGCACGGTCTTGCGCGGCCAGCGGCCGGTGGCGATGGTGAGCAGCGGCGCGCCGATAACGACGCCCAGCGCATAGCCGGAGATCAGCTGGCCGGCGGCCGAGATCGAGACTCCAAGGTCGCCGCTGACCTGGAGCAGCAGGCCCATGATGACGAATTCGGTGACGCCGATGCCAAAGGCGCCGGCGGCAAGGGCATAGAGAGCAAGAGGCATGGCGATCGTCCCGTTGGTGGTGCTGGGACGCACTTCCCCGCGTCCCGGCTCGGAAGATCGTGTTGCTACCGTCTGTGAGCCAGACTTGCCCGAGGCACATCGATTATGAAATAGATTCATAGATGGCGAGATCAGAGATAAACCGCTCTGGCGAGATCGAGGTGTTTGTTCGCGTCGTCGAGGCTGGCAGCTTTTCGGCGGCGGCGCGGGCGCTGCGCATGACGCCGTCGGCGGTGAGCAAGCTGATCGCGCGGCTGGAAGCGCGGCTCGGCGCCCGCCTTGTCAGCCGTTCGACGCGCAGGCTGCAGCTCACGCCGGAAGGGGCCGCCTTCCACGACAGCGGCGTGCGCATCCTGGCCGACATGGCGGCGGCCGAGCGCGAGGCAGCAGCCGGTGCCGCGCCGCGCGGTCTGCTCAGGATCAACTCCTATGTGCCGTTCGGCCAGCATCGGCTGATCCCGCTTTTGCCGCGCTTCCTGGAGCGCTATCCCGAAATCTCGGTCGACGTCGTCCTGACCGACCATGTCATCGACCTGATGGAGGAGCGCGCCGACGTCGCCATCCGCGCCGGGCCACTCGGCGAATCGCGGCTGGTGGCGCGCAAGCTCGGACAGAGCGGCGTGGTGGTGGTCGCAGCACCCTCTTACCTCGATGCGCACGACACGCCGCGCACGCCGGCCGATCTCGACCGCCACAACCGCATGGGCTTCCGCTTCGCGCGCCATATCGACGGCTGGCCGTTTGCCGACAGGGCCGGCCGTGCCACCGTAGTCCCAATCAAGGGCAATGCCCAGGTCAGCGACGGCGAGGCGATGCGGCTGATGGCGCTTGCCGGCGCGGGCATCGCCCGGCTGGCGCGCTGGCATGTCGAGCCCGACATCGCCGCCGGCCGGCTGGTGCCGTTGCTCGAGGATTTCAATCCCGGCGACGAGGAAATGACCCACGCCGTCTATGTCGGCCAGGGCAAGCACCTGCCGGCCAGGGTGCGTGCCTTTCTCGATTTTCTGGTCGAAACGGTGCGGCTCTGAACGGGGCACGAAAAATGCCGCGCGCCCGAGGGACGCGCGGCTGCTCAGACGAAGCGGACGAACTAGGCCTTCGGCACGAACGGCGCCGGGCGCCGGCCAGCGCCCTGCCGCTCCAGCATCCAGCCAGGATATTCGGAGGGCAGTGTGCTGACCTCGTCCAGCCTGGCGATATCCTCGGCGTCGAGCTTCAGCGCGGTGGCGGCGAGGTTCTGCTCGAGCTGGTCCATGCGGCTGGCGCCGATGATGACGCTCATCACGAAGGGTTTTGCCAGCACGTAGCCGAGCGCCACGGTGGCAACGCTGACATCGTGCTTCCTGGCGAGTTCGCGCATGACAGCGACGGCTGCCCAGGCGCGATCCTCGTTGACCGGCGGAAAGTTGAAGGAGGCGCGTCGGCCTTCGCCATTGCCAGGCGCGCCCGGACCGTATTTGCCGGAGAGCAGCCCGCCGGCCATCGGTGACCAGACCATCAGGCCGAGCTTCTCCTCATTGAGCAGCGGCACGATCTCGCGTTCGAGGTCGCGGCCGGCGATCGAATAGTAGGATTGCACGGTTTCGAAGCGGGCAAGGCCCCTGCGCTCGGCAATGCCCAGCGCCTTGGCGATGCGCCAGGCCTGCCAGTTCGAGACGCCGACGTAACGCACCTTGCCGCTGGACACGAGATCGTCGAGCGCCCGCAGCGTCTCGTCGATCGGGCTCACCGTGTCGGTGCCGTGCAGCTGGTAGAGGTCGATGTGATCGAGCTGCAGCCGTTCGAGGCTGGCGTCGACCGAATCCATGATGTGGCCGCGCGAGGAGCCGCGCTGGTTCGGGCCCTCGCCCATGACGCCATGCACCTTGGTGGCGATGATGACGTCCGACCTTTTGACGCCGAGATCGCGGAGCGACTGGCCGAGCAGTCTTTCGGAGGCGCCGAATGAATAGACGTCGGCCGTGTCGAAGAAGTTGACGCCGGCGGCAATCGAGCGGCCGACGATCTCGTTGACGCCTTTCTGGTCGAGGCTGGCGATCAGGCCCCATTGGGCGTTCTCGCCGGCGGCGCCGAAGGTCATGGTGCCGAGGCAAAGTTCGGAGACGAACAGGCCGGTGTTTCCGAGTTGATTGTAGCGCATGTTGGGAGCTCCAGGGAGATGGGAATGACGCTGGAGAAAATAGGAACGGTACGTTCCGTTTCAAGAGCTTGGAGCAAGCGTGGCGAGCAACTGGCTCAAGAGAACCGTCGGGCAGCCACCGCTAGGCAGTAGGTGGTTCCCAGGGATTAAGTACGGTAACGCCGATGTCTTCGAAGTCAGACATTGCGCGTAACCACGATTAGGTCATGGACGAGGGCTGTCGCTGCTATCAGTGTGTCTGCGCTACCTCGCGTACGACCTGCCGTGATGCGGCCCCTGCCAACGCAATCTCTTCGGTGATTGGAAGAATGCAGTCTGCATTGTCTCTTCGCAACTCTCGCAGCCAGATATCGAGCCGGGCCGCCCTTTCAGGGTCAACCTTGCGCTGCTTGACGATCCCTCGCTCGATCTCGCCAAGGGTAATGACGCTAAGGCTGATCGACGCCGGATCGATCGAAGCCACCCACGCAGGCGGCTTCGGCAGGCGCCTCTGCGTATCCGAAGCGACGTTCGTATCCAGCAGGTATATTCAGAGGTCGATGTCCCGGATCATCGTATTCCGGCGACGGGTGATTTCCTCGTCAAACTCATCGTCCCACCCGGGGCCGGTCAGAAGATATTCGGCAAGCGATTTCTTCTTTCCGGCAAGGCGATCGTAGTCCTCCACGGACAGGACAACTGCAGCCCGTTCACCGCGAAGTGTCACGGTCTGTGGCCCTTCGGTTCGCGCCCGCTGAAACACTTTCGAAAAATTGTTTTTTGCGTCCTGTAGATGCCAGTTCATGAAGACCGTCCTAGCTAGCTTGGCTGGATATACATCTGGCAAGCCTTTGCGGCGAGGTTCATCGCCCAGTTATCGGCTGCCGAAGATCGCCGAGCCGACCCTGACGCTGGTCGCGCCGAAGGCGATCGCCGTCTCGTAGTCGCCGGACATGCCCATCGACAGCTTTGCGACCCCAGCCTCCTTGCCGAGCTTCTCCAGCAGCGCGAAATGCGGGCCGGGGTTCTCGTCGGCTGGCGGAATGCACATCAGGCCTTCGACCGCAAGGCCGTGGACCTCGCGGCAGCGCTTGACGAAGGCGACCGCCTCGCGCGGCTCGATGCCGGCCTTTTGCGGCTCCGAGCCGGTGTTGACCTGAACGTAGAGTTTTGGTGTCCGGCCCTGTCTCGCCATCTCCTTGGCGAGTTCGGCGGCGATCTTCTCGCGGTCCACGGTCTCGATGACGTCGAACAGCGTGACCGCTTCCCTGGCCTTGTTCGACTGCAGCGGACCGATCAGATGCAATTCGATGCCGGGAAATAGATGCTTCAGCGCCGGCCATTTGCCTTGCGCTTCCTGCACGCGGTTTTCGCCGAAGACGCGCTGGCCGGCCTCGATGACCGGGCTGATCGATGCGGCCTCGAAGGTCTTCGACACCGCCACCAGCGTGACCGCGCCTTGGTCGCGGCCGGCCTCGCGCTCGGCGGCGGCAATCCTTGCCTTGACGGCAAAAAGCTGTTCGACGGCGCTCGTCATGCCCATATCCTGCCTGTAGTTTTGGTCCTCGCCGGCTCGCCGCAGTTGACGGGTCCGGCAATCCATGATGAACACCGCGACGACATTTTCCTGGGCCGCCGGGCATTGCCCCGCGGTTCGTGCCAGCTTTTAAGTGAAAAACATCCGATGGCAACCGAACGATACAATCCGCGCGCGTCAGAGCCCAAATGGCAGAAGGCCTGGGCCGAAAAGAAGCTGTTCGAGGCCGACAACGCCGATCCGAAGCCGAAATACTACGTGCTCGAGATGTTCCCCTATCCGTCGGGGCGCATCCATATCGGCCATACCCGCAACTATACGATGGGCGACGTCGTGGCGCGCTACAAGCGCGCCAAGGGTTTTAACGTGCTGCACCCGATGGGCTGGGATGCCTTCGGCATGCCGGCCGAGAACGCGGCGATGCAGAACAAGGTCCACCCCAAGGACTGGACCTATGAGAACATCGCCACCATGCGCGAGCAGCTCAAGGTCATGGGCCTGTCGCTGGACTGGGCGCGCGAGTTCGCCACCTGCGACGTCGACTACTACCACCGCCAGCAGATGCTGTTCCTCGACTTCGTCGAGAAGGGGCTGGTGACGCGCAAATCCTCCAAGGTCAACTGGGACCCGGAGGACATGACGGTGCTCGCCAACGAGCAGGTCATCGACGGTCGCGGCTGGCGCTCCGGCGCGCTGGTCGAGCAGCGGGAACTGACGCAGTGGTTCTTCAAGATCACCGACTTCGCGCAGGACCTGCTGGATTCGCTCGAAGGCCTCGACGAATGGCCGGAGAAGGTCAAGCTGATGCAGCACAACTGGATCGGCCGCTCGGAAGGGCTGCTGATCCGCTGGCCGCTGGCCAAGCCGGTCGCCGGCGAGCATGAGCTGGAGGTCTACACGACCAGGCCGGACACTATCTTCGGCGCCTCGTTCATGGCGGTCGCCGCCGACCATCCGCTGGCCAAGAAGGCTGCCGAGGATAATGTCGAGCTGGCCAAGTTCATCGACGAGGTCCGCCACATGGGCACCTCGGTGGCGGCGCTGGAGACGGCCGAGAAGAAGGGCTTCGACACCGGCATCCGCGTCGTCCATCCGTTCGACGAGAACTGGACGCTGCCGGTCTATGTCGCCAATTTCGTGCTGATGGAATACGGCACCGGCGCCATCTTCGGCTGCCCGTCCGGCGACCAGCGCGACCTCGACTTCGCCAACAAATACGGCCTGCCGGTGATCCCGGTGGTGATGCCGGAAGGCGGCGACGCCAAGACCTTCCAGATCATCGAGGAGGCCTATGTCGACGACGGCGTGATGATCAATTCGCGCTTCCTCGACGGCATGAAGCCGGAGAAGGCCTTCGACGAGGTGGCCAGGCTTCTGGAAAAGAAGACAATCGGTAACCGGCCGATGGCCGAGCGCAAGGTGAACTTCCGCCTGCGCGACTGGGGCATTTCGCGCCAGCGCTATTGGGGCTGCCCGATCCCGATGATCCATTGCGAGGATTGCGGGGTGGTGCCGGTGCCGAAGGCCGACCTGCCGGTCAAGCTGCCCGACGACATCGAGTTCGACCGGCCGGGCAACCCGCTCGATCGCCACCCCACCTGGCGGCACGTCAATTGCCCGCAATGCGGCAAGCCGGCGCGGCGCGAGACGGACACGATGGACACGTTCGTCGATTCGTCCTGGTATTTCGCGCGCTTCACCGCGCCCTGGGCCAACGATCCGACCGACCCGAAGGCGGCCAATGAGTGGCTGGCGGTCGACCAATATATTGGCGGCATCGAGCACGCGATCCTGCACTTGCTCTATTCGCGCTTCTTCACCCGCGCCATGCGCGAGACCGGCCATCTCGATCTCGCCGAGCCGTTCAAGGGCCTGTTCACGCAAGGCATGGTGGTGCATGAGACCTACCGTGTCGGCGGCCCGTCCAACAACGGACGCTGGCTGTCGCCGAGCGAAGTCAGGCTCGAGGACGATGGCGGCAAGCGCCGCGCCGTCGACATCGCCACCGGCGAGGAGGCCGTCATCGGCCCGCTTGAGAAGATGTCGAAGTCGAAGAAGAACACGGTGAGCCCGGAAGAGATCACCGACGGCTACGGCGCCGATACCGCGCGCTGGTTCATGCTGTCGGATTCGCCGCCCGAGCGCGACGTCGAATGGACCGACGACGGCGCCGCCGGCGCGCATCGCTTCGTCCAGCGCATCTGGCGCCTGGTGTCGATCGCGGCCGAATCGCTGGCCGGCGTCAAGCCAGAGGCGGCGCGGGAGGGCGAGGCGGGCGCTGTCTCCAAGGCCGCGCACAAAATCCTCAAGGCGGTCGGCGAGGATATCGAGAAGCTCGGCTTCAACCGCGCCATAGCCCGCATCTACGAGCTGGCCAATGCATTGACCACGCCGCTCAACGAGGCGGCAGAAGGCAAGGCCGATGCGGCGCTGAAAGGCGCCTGCCGCGAGGCGGTGGAGATCCTAGTGCATCTGATGGCGCCGGTCATGCCGCATCTGGCCGAGGAGTGCTGGGAGACGCTGGGCGGCACCGAAATGGTCGCCGAACGGCCATGGCCGGTCTTCGATCCGGCGCTCGTCGTCGACAACGAGATCGTGCTGCCGGTGCAGGTCAACGGCAAGAAGCGCGGGGATTTGACAATTGCCCGCGACGCGGACCAAGGTGCGGTCGAAAAAGCGGTGCTGGCCCTCGACTTCGTGCAGAAAGCGCTGGAAGGTAAGGCGCCCCGCAAGGTGATCATCGTGCCGCAGAGGATCGTCAATGTCGTTGCCTGATTTCGGAAAGACGACGCGCTCGCTCCGCCGCACCGCGCTGTACGGCCTGGTCGCCTCGCTGGCATTGGTGTCGGCCTGCACCGTCAGGCCGCTCTATTCGAACGCGCCGCTTACCGCCGGCTCGACTGTCGGCGCCGCCGCCGAACTGGCGTCGATCTCGGTCAAGCCGGTCAAGACCCGCTATGCCCAGCAGGTGCGCAATAATCTGATCTTCGCGCTCGGCCAGGGCGCCGGCGAACCGGCTACGCCTGCCTATACGCTCGATCTCGGCGTCACCGAGCTGGTCGAATCGGCGGCCCTGGTGCAGATCCAGACCGACGAGGACGAACCGACGGCCGGCACGGTGACATTGACCGCGAATTATGTACTGCGGGACACCACCGGCACGGTCATCGCCACGGGCAAGCGCTCGGTGCCGTCATCCTTCGACCGGCCGCGTCAGGAATATGCATCTTACCGGGCGCAGATCGATGCCGAGAACCGCGCAGCGCGCGAGCTGGCGGACCTGCTCAGGCTCGCCGTCGCGCAGGACTTGATCAAGCACGGCAAGTAGGCCTGAGGCGTATTGATATTCAGGTGAGGCCGGCCTGCCTTCAAGTACGCTCCGCTCTGGCTCTCGGAAACCACCGTTCTCGGCGTGGCTTGACCTGACTCTCAACACACCCAAGCGCACAAGTATGCATTCACCAAAAAAGGCCGGTCGCCCGGCCTTTTTTCTTACCTGACGAGATCAGCCGATTTTCTGGCCGGTCTTGGCCCAGTCGGCGAGGAAGGCGGCGAGGCCCTTGTCGGTCAGCGGATGGCTGACCAGCGCCTTCAGCGTCGCCGGCGGCGCGGTGATGACGTCGGCGCCGATCAGCGCCGCCTGCTTGACGTGGTTCACAGTGCGCACCGAGGCGGTCAGGATCTCGGTCTGGAAGTCGTAATTGTCGTAGATCTGCCTGATCTCCTGGATCAGCTCCATGCCGTCCGAGCCGGTGTCGTCGATGCGGCCGACGAAGGGCGAGATGAAGGAGGCGCCGGCCTTGGCGGCGAGCAGCGCCTGGTTGGCGGAGAAGCAGAGCGTGACGTTGACCATGCGCTTCATCTCGGTGCGGATCGTCTTGCAGGCCTTCAGCCCGTCGAGTGTCAGCGGCACCTTGATGCAGACATTGGGGGCGATCTTGGCCAGTACCTCCGCCTCGGCCATCATCTGCTGGTATTCGGTCGCCACGACCTCGGCCGAGACCGGACCTTCGACGATGTCGCAGATCTGCTTGGTGACCTCGGCAATCTTGCCGCCCGATTTCAGGATCAGCGAGGGATTGGTGGTGACGCCATCGAGCAGCCCCAGATCGTTCAGCTCGCGGATTTCCTTGATATCGGCGGTGTCGACAAAAAATTTCATCGCGGTCTCCTGAAGATTTTCATGTGCATGACATGCAGCTTGGGGGTCGGCCTTTGCTCTAGACCAAAGTCGGGGCAAGGTCACGCCTCATGATGGAAGATTCGCCCTTTGTCGCCGCCGCGCCGGTGCTGGTGCCGATGCCGGCCGAGCGGCCCTACACCTATGCGGTGCCGGCCGGCATGCGCGTGGTGCCGGGCTCGATCGTGCGCGTGCCGCTGGGCCCCCGCCAGGTCGCCGGCATCGTCTGGGACGGCGCCGTCGAAACGGTCGACGCAAGGAAATTGCGGCCGATCGAGCTGGTCTTCGATTGCCCGCCGATCGACCGCGCGATGCGCCGCTTCGTCGACTGGATCGCGCAGTACACGCTGTCGGCCCCGGGCATGGTGGCGCGCATGCTGCTGCGTGCGCCGGAGGCCTTCGACCCGGAGCCCTGGATCGAAGGCCTGCAGCTCACCCTGGCTAGACCCGACCGGATGACCGAGGCGAGGGCGCGCGTGCTGGAGACGGCCGAGGGCGGCCTTGCCTGGACGCGCTCGGGCCTGGCGCATGCGGCCGGCGTATCGTCGGCGGTCATCGACGGCTTGCGGGCGCAAGGCGTGTTCGAGACGGTGATGATCCCGCCGCGGCCGGTGGTGGCAGCGCCTGATCCGGCCTATGCGCAGCCGACGCTGATGCCCGACCAGGAGGACGCGGCGGCCATGCTGCGCGCCGGCGTCGCGGCGAACGCCTTTGGCGTCACCCTGCTCGACGGCGTCACCGGATCCGGCAAGACGGAAGTCTATTTCGAGGCGGTGGCGGCGGCGCTCGACCAGGGCAAGCAGGTGCTGATCCTGCTGCCGGAAATCGCGCTGACGCACGCCTTCCTGGAACGCTTCCAGGACCGTTTCGGCGCCAAGCCGGCGGAATGGCACTCGGACCTGCCGCCGAGAATGCGCGAAAAAGTCTGGCGGCAGGTGGCGGAAGGCGGCGTGCGCGTTGTTGCCGGGGCGCGCTCGGCGCTGTTCCTGCCGTTCCCGGAGCTCGGCCTGATCGTCGTCGACGAAGAGCACGACCCCGCCTACAAGCAAGAGGACCGCGTCTTCTACAATGCGCGCGACATGGCGGTGGTGCGCGGCCACATAGGCGGCTTCCCGATCGTGCTCGCCTCGGCGACGCCGTCGGTCGAAAGCCGGGTCAATGCCAGCCAGGGCCGCTATCATCGGGCAGTGCTTTCGTCGCGCTTTGCCGAGGCGGCGCTGCCCGACTTGAAGTCGATCGACATGCGACGGGCGCCGCCGGCGCGCGGCGGTTTCCTGTCGGCCGTCCTGCTCGAGCAAATGGAGCGCACGCTAGGGAAAAAAGAACAGTCGCTGCTGTTCCTCAACCGGCGCGGCTATGCGCCGCTGACGCTTTGCCGTGTGTGCGGCCATCGCTTCGGCTGTCCGGTCTGCTCGGCCTGGCTGGTCGAGCACCGCTTCCGCGGCCAACTCGTCTGCCACCATTGTGGGCACAATGAGCGGCGGCCGGAGTCCTGCCCGGAATGCGGCACGCTCGACCATCTCGTCGCCTGCGGTCCCGGCGTCGAGCGCATCGCCGAGGAGGTGGTGACGCATTTTCCGGACGCCCGCACCATCGTCTTGTCGTCGGACCTGATGGGTGGCGTGCGCCGGCTGCGGCTCGAGTTGGAAGCCATCGCCAATGGCGAGGCCGACATCGTCATCGGCACGCAACTCGTCGCCAAGGGCCACAATTTTCCCAATATGACACTGGTCGGCGTGGTCGACGCCGATCTCGGCCTCGCCAATGGCGATCCGCGCGCCGCCGAGCGCACCTTCCAGCTGCTCAGCCAGGTGACGGGCCGCGCCGGCCGCACCGGCAAGAAGAGCCTCGGTCTGCTGCAGACCTACCAGCCGGACCATCCGGTGATGCGGGCCATCGTCTCCGGTGACGCCGAGGCCTTTTACGAGCGCGAGATCGCCGAGCGCGAGCGGGCGGCGCTGCCGCCCTTCGGCCGGCTCGCCGGCGTCATCGTCAGCGCCGCGACGCGGGCCGAAGCGGAGGCGCATGCGCGCGGCCTGCGCCGCACCGCGCCGCAGGCGGCGGACCTGTTCGTGCTGGGCCCGGCCGAGGCGCCGTTGTCACTGCTCGGCGGGCGCCACCGCTTCCGCCTGCTGATCCAGGGCGAGCGGCGCGCCGACATGCAGGGCTTCATCCGCGCCATGCTGGCCGAAGGGCCGAAATTGCGCGGCTCGGTTCGGGTGCAGGTCGATATCGATCCGCAGAGCTTTTTGTGAGATTACGAAACTACTCCCGTGGACCAGTCTCAGCGAAGGGGTCCAGGTAGGGTACATCCAGAACCGCAAAATGCCGGACATTGGCCGTCAAGACTGAGAGGCCATTCAAACGAGCGGTCGCGGCGATCAGGATGTCCGCCAAGCCCGGGTTAAAGCCTCTGGCGAGAGCGGCATCCTCCAATTTGCCGGCTTCCCTCGCGATTGCCGTGTCGACTGGCAGAATGCGCTGGTCGAATTCCGCCAGCAGCCGTTCGAACCATTCGCCAATACGTGCCGCCTTCGAATTCGCGCCAGATCGCTTCAGCTTCGCAATGCCCTTTTCCACCTCCAGAACGACAATGGAAGACATATGCCATGAGCCGCGCGCCCGCTGTTCGGCAACCCATGTCTGAACGTGCGAGGGAAGGGGAGCACGGTCAGGTTCAAAGGCCGACAGGAACGACGTATCCAGCAGATAGCCAGTCAAAACTCGACGTCCCGGGACGGCGATTCGTTTCGCTCAAACTCGATGCCGCCGGGGTAATGAAGCAGGAAATCCACGAAGTCCTGCTGGCTGTTTTGCGGATAGAGCTTCTGCCCCTCTTCAATCGGGACAACCATGGCCGTTGGTTTGCCATGCTTTGTGATGACGGTAGGCTCACCATTCTCGGCGGCCTCGACGAGCGCTGAGAAACCTGCCTTGGCCTCCCGAACCTGCATCGTCTTCATAACTGCCTCCTTGTAGTCTCATGTGGTCATAATATAGGAATTGCTGGAAAGGAACAGCCACCGTGAAAACCCTTGGCCTCATCGGCGGCATGAGCTGGGAATCGACCGCCATCTACTATCGACTGCTCAACGAGATCGTGCGTGAGCGGCTCGGTGGCCTCCATTCGGCGAAGCTGCTTCTGTGGTCGTTCGACTTCGCCGAGATCGGCGAGCGCCAGCATGCCGGCGACTGGCGGGGAGCGGGCGTGCTTCTTGTCGAGGCTGCGCGCAAGCTGGAGGCGGGTGGTGCGGACGGCCTGGTGGTCTGCACCAACACCATGCACAGGCTGGCGGATGAGGTACAGGCGGCAGTGTCGATACCGCTAATCCACATCGCCGATGCTACGGCGGTCGCGGTCAGGGATGCCGGCGTCCGGCGGCCGGCGCTGCTCGCCACGCGCTTCACCATGGAGCAGGATTTCTACAAGGGCCGGCTTGCCGAGAAGTATGGCCTGCAGCCGGTGGTGCCCGGCCAGGCCGGCCGCGACATGGTACACCGGGTGATCTATGACGAACTCTGCCAAGGCATCGTCAAATCCGAATCGCATGTGGCCTATGTCGAGGAAGTTGGCCGCCTGCGGCGCGATGAGAACATCGACGGCGTCATCATGGGCTGCACCGAGATCACCATGCTGATCGGCCAGGCGGACTTCGACATTCCGGTGTTCGACACCACGCGCCTGCACGCCGAGGCGGCGGTCGCATTCGCCCTGTCTTGATACGCCTTCCTAAAGTTCCGGCGCCATCTGGCGCGCGGCTTTTCCTCCGCTAGAATGCCCCGGTTTTCAAACAGGCATTTACGAGGGGGCAAGATGGAATTTGCGTTTCCGTGGCCGATGAGCCAGGGCGAGTGGCTGGCATGGTCGAGCGCCGTGGCGACCTTGCTGATCGGCCTGTTGCTGTTCCTGGCGCCGAACCTCGCTTTCAGGATCCTCAGGCTGCAGGCCAGGCCGGAGAAGGCGGCGGCGATCGCCGAGGGGCGCGGCCGCATGTCGGGCTTCTATCTCGGCGTCAGCCTGTGCTGCATCCTGCTCGCGCAGCCGCTGCTTTACATGGCGCTCGGCTTCTCCTGGCTGTTCACCGCTTTCGGCCGTTTGCTGTCGATGATGTCGGACGGCGCCAACACCCCTTTCAATTGGGCTTCCATCGTGGTTGAACTGGTGCTGGCGGCGTTGCCGCTGGCCTTTGCTTTCGGCTTTTTGCCCTGAATCACCGACTAATCCGCCGCTTGCGGCCGGGCTCTACCGCCGGATGCGACAAAAGTGCCTGAAAACCATGCCGGACGACGCATTGCGGTCTTAAAAGGCCTGTGCTAGACGGCAATCGACTTTCGGCCGGGGATAGCGGAAGCCGCGCCTCCGTGCTTGGAAAAATGCAGTAAGGTCAAAGATTTAGCCAGAGTTCTCGCTCGCGCCAACAATCTGCGGCCTGTCAGACAAGAGAAAAGACGGTCCGTGGCTCAATCGTCATCGCCAATCTCAGCTGTCGCAGAACGCTATGCGGGTTCGCTGTTCGAACTCGCGCTGCAGGCAAATTCGGTCGCCCAGGTCGAGGCCGACCTCACCAGTTTCGAGGCGCTGCTTGAAGGCAGCGCCGATCTTTCCCGGCTGATCAACAGCCCGGTGTTCTCCAGCGAGGATCAGGCCAAGGCGATCGCCGCGATCGTCGCCAAGGCAAAGCTCGGCGGGCTCGCCGGCAATTTCCTGCGCGTCGTCGCCAAGAACCGCCGCCTGTTCGCAGTGCCCGGCATGATCAAGGCTTTCCGCCGCATCGCCGCCGATCATCGTGGCGAGGCTTCGGCCGAGGTCACCTCGGCGCATGCGCTGACGGCGGCGCAGGAGACCGAACTGAAGGCGGCGCTGAAGGGCGTTGCCGGCAAGGACGTGGCCATCACGGTCACCGTCGACCCGTCGCTGCTCGGCGGGCTGGTGGTCAAGATGGGCTCGCGCCAGATCGATACGTCGCTCAAAACCAAACTCAATTCGCTCAAGCTTGCACTGAAAGAGGTCGGCTGATGGACATCCGCGCCGCGGAAATTTCCGCAATTCTGAAAGACCAGATCAAGAATTTCGGCAAGGAGGCCGAGGTCTCCGAAGTCGGCCAGGTGCTGTCCGTCGGTGACGGCATCGCCCGCGTCTATGGCCTCGACAATGTCCAGGCCGGTGAAATGGTCGAATTCCCCGGCGGCATCCGCGGCATGGCGCTGAACCTCGAAGCCGACAATGTCGGCGTCGTCATCTTCGGCAACGACCGCGACATCAAGGAAGGCGACACCGTCAAGCGCACCGGCGCCATCGTCGACGCGCCTGTCGGCATGGGCCTGCTCGGCCGCGTCGTCGATGCGCTCGGCAACCCGATCGACGGCAAAGGCCCGATCAAGGCGACCGAACGCAAGCGCGTCGACGTCAAGGCGCCCGGCATCATTCCGCGCAAGTCGGTGAACGAGCCGATGTCGACCGGCCTCAAGGCCATCGATGCGCTGATCCCGGTCGGCCGCGGCCAGCGCGAGCTGGTCATCGGCGATCGCCAGACCGGCAAGACCGCGATCATTCTCGACACGATGCTGAACCAGAAGTCGGTGCACGAAAACGGCCCCGAAAAGGAAAAGCTCTACTGCGTCTACGTCGCCGTCGGCCAGAAGCGCTCGACCGTCGCGCAGTTCGTCAAGGTTCTCGAGGAGCGCGGCGCGCTTGAATATTCGATCGTCGTTGCCGCCACCGCTTCCGACCCGGCGCCGATGCAGTTCCTGGCGCCGTTCACCGGCGCCACCATGGGCGAATATTTCCGCGACAACGGCATGCACGCGCTGATCAGCTATGACGACCTGTCGAAGCAGGCCGTCGCCTATCGCCAGATGTCGCTGCTGCTGCGCCGCCCGCCGGGCCGCGAAGCCTATCCGGGCGACGTCTTCTACCTGCACTCGCGCCTGCTCGAGCGCGCCGCAAAGCTCAACGACGATCTGGGCGGCGGTTCGCTGACCGCGCTGCCGATCATCGAGACGCAGGCCAACGACGTGTCGGCCTACATCCCGACCAACGTGATCTCGATCACCGACGGCCAGATCTTCCTCGAAACCAACCTGTTCTTCCAGGGCATCCGCCCGGCGGTCAATGTCGGCCTGTCGGTGTCGCGCGTCGGTTCGTCGGCGCAGATCAAGGCGATGAAGCAGGTTGCCGGCTCGATCAAGGGCGAGCTCGCGCAGTATCGCGAAATGGCGGCCTTCGCGCAGTTCGGCTCCGACCTCGACGCCGCCACGCAGCGCCTGCTGAACCGCGGCTCACGCCTGACCGAACTCCTGAAGCAGCCACAGTTCTCGCCGCTCAAGGTCGAGGAGCAGGTTGCGGTGATCTTCGCCGGCGTCAACGGTTACCTCGACAAGCTGGCGATCAACCAGGTCGGCAAGTTCGAGCATGGCCTGCTCAGCCACATGCGCTCGGCCGGCAAGGACGTGCTCGACGGCATTCGCAAGGAGAAGGCGCTGTCGGACGATCTGCGCGCCAAGCTCAAGGCCGAGATCGACGCCTTCGCCAAGACCTTCGCCTAAGAAGAAGCCGGACGCACGGGATCAGGTTTGAAGCATGCCTTCATTAAAAGACCTTCGTAACCGTATCGCCTCGGTCAAGGCGACGCAGAAGATCACCAAGGCGATGCAGATGGTCGCCGCGGCGAAGCTGCGCCGCGCGCAGGAAGCGGCGGAAGCGGCGCGTCCCTATTCCGAGCGGATGGGCGCGGTGCTGGCCAACATCACCCAGGCGATCGGCGGCGGCGGCGATGCTCCGGCGCTGATGACCGGCACCGGCAGGGACGACGTGCAACTGCTCGTCGTCTGCACCGCCGAGCGCGGCCTCTGCGGCGGCTTCAATTCGCAGATCGCCCGCCTTGCCCGCGACCACATCCGCAAGCTCCTGGCCGACGGCAAGCAGGTCAAGATCATCTGCGTCGGCAAGAAGGGCTACGACATCCTGCGCCGCGACTACGCATCGCTGATCCTTGAGCGCGTCGACCTGCGTGAAGTGCGGACGCTCGGCTTCGCCAATGCCGATGCGATCGCGAAGAAAGTCATCCACCTCTTCAACGAGGGCGGTTTCGACGTCTGCACGCTGTTCTACTCGCAGTTCAAGTCGGTGATCAGCCAGATCCCGACGGCGCAGCAGATCATCCCGGCGGCGACTGCCGCTCCTGCTGCTGCCGAGGCGACCAATGGCGGCAACGCCGTCTACGAATACGAGCCGGAGCCGGGCGAGATCCTCTCCGACCTCATCCCGCGCAACATCTCGGTCCAGATCTTCCGCGCGCTGCTCGAAAACGCAGCCGGCGAGATGGGCGCCAAGATGAGCGCCATGGACAATGCGACGCGCAACGCCGGCGACATGATCAACAAGCTGTCGATCACCTACAACCGCCAGCGGCAGGCGCAGATCACCAAGGAATTGATCGAAATCATTTCGGGCGCCGAGGCGCTCTAGTCGCGGGCCCATGTGGAGGTCGCTGACCTCCATGCGGACAGCGCGAGAAACAGAAAGACGAAAAAGGGCAAAGACGATGGCGAAAGCAGCTACCCCGAAGACCGCCGCCAAGGCGGCACCGGCCCCCAAGGCGGCGGCACAGGCTCCGGCAGCAGCCGCGAAGGCCGCTCCGGCCAAGAAGGCGGCGGCACCGGCCAGGGCAGCACCGTCCAAGGCGGCGAGTGTCGCCGTCAAGAAGACCGGCGCCGTCGGCAAGGTCCGCCAGGTCATCGGCGCCGTCGTCGACGTGCAGTTCAGCGACCACCTGCCGGCGATCCTGAACGCGCTGGAAACCTCCAATGTCGGCAACCGCCTCGTGCTCGAAGTGGCCCAGCATCTCGGCGAGAACACAGTGCGCTGCATCGCCATGGACTCCACCGAAGGCCTGGTCCGCGGCCAGGAGGTCTATGACACCGGCGCGCCGATCTCGGTGCCGGTCGGTCCCGGCCTGCTCGGCCGCATCATCAACGTCATCGGCGAGCCGGTCGACGAGGAAGGCACGGTCGACGGCGTCGAACAGCGCGCCATCCACCAGCCCGCTCCGGCCTATGTCGACCAGTCGACGGAAGCGCAGATCCTGGTTACCGGCATCAAGGTGCTCGACCTGCTCGCTCCTTACGCCCGCGGCGGCAAGATCGGCCTGTTCGGCGGCGCCGGCGTCGGCAAGACGGTGCTGATCCAGGAACTGATCAACAACGTCGCCAAGGCGCATGGCGGCTTCTCGGTGTTCGCCGGCGTCGGCGAGCGCACCCGCGAAGGCAACGACCTCTATCACGAGTTCATCGAATCGGGCGTCAACAAGAAGGGCGGCGGTGCAGGTTCCAAGGCGGCGCTGGTCTATGGCCAGATGAACGAGCCGCCGGGCGCCCGCGCCCGCGTCGGCCTGACCGGCCTCACCGTCGCCGAGTACTTCCGCGACCAGGGCCAGGACGTGCTGTTCTTCGTCGACAACATCTTCCGCTTCACCCAGGCGGGCTCGGAAGTGTCGGCGCTGCTCGGCCGTATTCCTTCGGCCGTGGGCTATCAGCCGACGCTGGCCACCGACATGGGCGCGCTGCAGGAACGCATCACGACGACGACCAAGGGCTCGATCACCTCGGTGCAGGCGATCTACGTGCCGGCCGACGACTTGACCGACCCGGCGCCGGCGACCTCGTTCGCCCACTTGGACGCCACCACCGTGCTCAACCGTGCGATCTCGGAAAAGGGCATCTACCCGGCCGTCGATCCGCTCGACTCCACCTCGCGCATGCTCGATCCGATGGTCGTCGGCGAGGAGCACTACCAGGTGGCGCGCCAGGTGCAGTCGATCCTCCAGCGCTACAAGTCGCTGCAGGACATCATCGCCATTCTGGGCATGGATGAGCTGTCGGAAGAGGACAAGCAGACCGTTGCCCGCGCCCGCAAGATCGAACGCTTCCTGTCGCAACCGTTCTTCGTCGCCGAAGTGTTCACCGGCTCGCCGGGCAAGCTGGTCGACCTCGCCGACACCATCAAGGGCTTCAAGGGCCTCTGCGCCGGCGACTACGACCACCTGCCGGAAGCCGCCTTCTATATGGTCGGCGGCATCGAGGAAGCGGTCGAGAAGGCCCAGCGCCTGGCGGCTGAAGCGGCATAAGAAGCGAATAGCGAATAGGGAGTAGCGAATAGGAATACCAGCGCGGCGGATTTGTTCTTACTACTCGCTACTCGCTATTCCCTGCTCGCTAATTTGATCATGGCTGAAGCTTTCAAGTTCGAACTGGTCTCGCCGGAGCGCCTGCTCGTTTCCGAGCAGGTTGAATCTGTCGTCATCCCCGGCGCCGAAGGCGAGATGACCGTGATGGCGCTGCACGCGCCGGTCATGACCACGATCAAGCCGGGCGTCGTCACGGTGAAGACCGTTGCGGGCAAGGAAGAACGCTATGTGGTGTTCGGCGGCTTCGCCGACATCGTGCCTTCCGGCTGCACGCTGCTTGCCGAGTCGGCGGTGGCGGTCGGCGACATCGATCGCGCGGATGTGGCACGCCGCATCCAGGAGGCGAAGGAAGACGTCGCCGACGCCAAGGACGACCAGGCCCGCAGCAAGGCAGAGCAATTCCTTAGCCAGCTCACCACGCTGGAAGGCGCCATCCTGCCGGCCTGAGATCAGGCTTCCACCGGAGATTGCAAAAGCGGGCTTGCCCCGCTTTTTTGTTTAGTGGACAGTCCGGCTGCCTTTGCGTGGGGGGGTGGCCGATGACGCAGCAATCAGACCAGCGAGAAATTGCGCCGCGATCCAGGTGGTCGACGGCGCTGGTGTCGGCCTTTGGCGGGCCGTTCGGCGGGTTTCTCTGGATCGGCGCCGGAAGGCCGGCGCTTGCCGTCCTGATTGTGTTCAGCGCCCTCGGCGTCGCGGCTGTCTATATCGGGTTTCCGGTGCTGCCGGGCGCCGATCTTGCCGGGCTGGCCAATTTCTCAGGGTTCGTGTTGATGGTCCTGTGGATGGCGCTCGTCGTGCCCTTCGCGCATCGCTTCAAGCCGGACAAATGGTATGCGCACGGGCTTTCGGTGCTGGTGCTCGTCCTGCTCACCTCGTCGGTGCCGGCCTTGCTGATCCGATCGTTCCTGTTCCAGCCGTTTTCGATTCCCTCCGGCAGCATGGTGCCGACACTGCAGGAAGGCGACTATCTCTTCGTCTCCAAATTCGCCTACGGCTACAGCCGCTACAGCGTGCCGTTCAATTTGCTGCCAATCGAAGGACGTGTGCTAGGCGCGGAACCCAAGCGTGGGGATGTGGTGGTCTTCAAATTCCCGTCCGACCCAAGCATCGACTATATCCAGCGGATCGTCGGCTTGCCGGGCGAGAAGATCCAGATGGTCAACGGCGCGCTCCACATCAACGATGTGCCCGTTGGTCTCGAGGATGCCGGCACGTTCCCGTACGAGGAGATGGCGCAGCCGGCCAGGCTTCAGCGCGAGACCTTGCCAGGCGGGGTCAGCCATTTCGTTCTCGACCTGACGGACAATTCGATCGGCGACAACACGCGCGTGTTCGAGGTGCCCGAGGGCCACTATTTCGTGCTTGGCGACAATCGGGACAATGCTTCCGACAGTCGATTCACCGTCGGATTCGTCCCTTACGAAAACCTCGTCGGCAGAGCAGCGCGGCTGTTCTGGAATTCAAAGGGCACCGGCTATTCGTCCCGGCAAACACTGTATGGCTCGGCTGTGGAATAGGCGAGCCATCCGTGGGTGGAACTGCAAGTCTATTCTTGCCGTTCGCCCTCTATGCCAAGCGCGGCGAAGGCCAGGGTGGGGCCGTCCCGGCGCAGGTGGACGAGATGGACAGCCACGAGTTCAATCAATGTCTGGCGCTCGGCGTGGTCCCTGGCAAAGCCAGCGAGATCGAACACCGCCGTCACCGTTTCGTTTGCCGGCAGTTGCTGGCTCAGAAGTTCCGTCAGCGCCGCGTCGAGCGGATCCGTGAAATGGGCTTCCGGCAAGGCCTTGCCGCGCGCCGCGCAGGCGGCGATCCAGGCGGCCACCACCAGCGTGAGATGGACCATTTCGGTGCCGGCTTCCAGGCACTCCAAGACTGACGCCACGATGCGCTGCGGCAGTTTCTGGCTGCCGTCATTGGCGATCTGCGCGGTACGATGGGCAAGCGCGGTGTTCGAAAAACGTTGGGCGAGTTCCGCCGTGTAGGCGCTGGTGTCGAGCCCGGCGTCCTCGGGCAGCGTCGAAATGGCCTCGGCCCACAGGCGATCGACGAACTGCCGGATCGCCGGATCGGCGAAGGCACGGTCGACGGTCGCGTGGCCGCTGAGCAGGCCGAGATAGGCGATGCCCGAATGCGCGCCGTTGAGCAGTCTCAGCTTCATGTCCTCGAAGGGGCCGACATCGGCGACCATGGTGACGCCGAATTTTTCCCAGGCCGGCCTGCCGGCCGGAAAATCGTCCTCGACGACCCATTGGCAGAACGGCTCGGTCATCACCGGCCAGGCATCCTCGACGCCGAGCTCGACCGCGATGCGTGCCCGGTCGGCATCGGTGGTCGCCGGCACGATGCGGTCGACCATGCTCGATGGGAAGGCCACTTCGTTTGCAACATGGCTGGCAAGAGGGGCATCGCCCGGTGGGGCGAGCTGGACATCGCCCTGTCGGGCGAGCTGGACATCGCCCTGTCGGGCGAGTCCTGCATCGCGCAGCATCGCGAATTCGGCCAGCAGCCGGTGCAGCGTGGCGCCGTTGGCCGGCAGGTTGTCGCAGCAAAGCACGGTGAAGGGCGGCGTGCCGGCGGCGCGGCGGCGGGCCAGCGCTTCCGTGAGGAAACCATGCGCCGTGCGCGGCGATCCCGGATTGGCCAGATCGTGGACGATGTCGGGGTGGGTTTCGTCGAGCCGGCCGTCGGCTGCCCTCAGATAGGCCTTTTCGGTGATGGTCAGCGTGACGATGCGGGTGCGCGGGTCGATAAGCGCCGCCAGCACCGCGCCTGGGTCCTCGGGCGCCACCAGCATCGACTGGATCGAGCCGATGACGCGCAGGCTCTCGCCGCCGCTGTCGCGGATCGCCAGCGCGTAGAGCCCGTCCTGTGGCGCCAGCGCATCGCGCGTGTCGGCGCTGCGCAGCGAGACGCCGACAATGCCCCAGTCACGCTCTCCCGCCGCCAGGCAGTCGTCGACATAGGCGGCCTGATGGGCGCGGTGGAAGGCGCCGACGCCGAGATGGACAATGCCCCCCGCGATGTCGTCCCGATCGTAGGCGGGAACCGAAACCTGATTTGGCAAGGACCGCAGCGTCCCATCGGAGAGGCGGTCGTGGGTCATGGCACCAAACACGCTGAGAGGTTTCGGCGGAGCGGCATTTTGATGTCCCGTGCGATGGATCCGATGCGGGGTATCATCTGTTCCCCGCTGCCGCAAGCAGGCTCAGGAACGCCGTTCGCGTTGACATCACTCCTGTCCGACCATACCGGTACTCCCTCCTGGAGGAGCCGTTATGTCCACGATCACGCTGACCGATCCGGATCTGCTGTTCCCCTCCGAGGCGGATGCGCGCGCTTGCCAGCGCGCTTTACGCCGGCGTGGAAAAGCTGCCCATCGTCAGCCCGCGCGGTCATACACAGGCGAACTGGCTTTTGCGCTGCTTGGACGCGATCACGGAGGCACGGCGTCATCGATGACAGACAAATGTTGGATATCATGAGCAGGAAAGGGCCCGATCTTTCCGCCTTCAGCCTCGCTAGCAAACGCATCCTGGTCACCGGCGCCAATACCGGCATCGGCCAGGGCATCGCGGTGTCGGTCGCGCGTGCCGGCGGCACAGTGATCGGCGTCGGCCGCTCGGCGATGGATGAGACCGCCGAAAGGATAGAGGCGGCCGGCGGGAGCATCGAGGCGGTGCGCTGCGAGCTTGCCGACTCGACGGCCGCGCAGGCGATGCTCGATCGGGTCTGGCGCGACAGCGGACCGCTCGACGGCCTGGTCAACAATGCAGGTATCATAAGGCGAGCCGATGCGGTCGAGCTGACCGAGGCCGACTGGGACGACGTCATCGACGTCAATCTGAAGACGGTGTTCATGCTCGGCCAAGGCTTTGCCCGGCATGTGCTTGCCGAACCCGGGCGGCGCGGCAAGATCGTCAACATCGCTTCGGTGCTGAGCTTCCAGGGCGGCATCCGCGTCGCCTCCTACACGGCCTCGAAGCACGGCGTGCTCGGCATCACCCGGTTGCTCGCCTGCGAGTGGGCGCAGAAGGGCATCAACGTCAACGCCATCGCGCCGGGCTATATCGAGACCAACAATACCGAGGCGCTGCGCGCCGATCCCGATCGCCGCGCCTCGATCATGGCGCGCATCCCGGCCGGCCGCTGGGGCCGGCCGGAAGACATGGGCGACGCGGCCGTGTTCCTGCTGGCGCCGGCGTCCGACTATATGCATGGCGCCGTGGTGCCGGTGGATGGCGGCTGGCTGGCGCGCTGAGAGAGGCGAGATGACCGTGACGAAGATATTCTCGCATGCCGGCGAGGCTGCATGGACGCCGACGCCGGACGGCAACCGCCGGCGCGTGCTCCTCCACACGGACGAGCTGATGATGGTCGAGTTCGGCTTCGACAAGGGTGGCGTCGGCGCGCTGCATTCGCATCCGCATGTGCAGGCGAGCTACGTCGCCGAAGGCCGCTTCGAGGTGACCGTCGACGGCCGGACCGAAGTTCTGGAAGCCGGCGGCAGCTTCATCGTTCCGTCCAATATGCCGCACGGCGTCAGGGCGCTGGAGGCCGGGCGCCTGGTCGACAGCTTCACGCCGCACCGAGCCGATTTCCTCGGCTGATTTTTCTGACCGTAATCTAGCGCGGCAAGGCGTGGTCGCGTCGGCTCGCGGCGAGCAAGCGATGGGTGGCTTCGATAATCGCCTCGGCCGGCGTATCGGAGACTTTCGCCGATCGCCCGCGCCTAGGCGCGGTGACCACCTCGACGGTGTTCGACAGCGGCCGCCAACGTTCCATGTTAGCGCCATTGTTGATGATCACCGCCGGGGTCATGACGGTGGCGAACAGATGCCCCAGACCGCCTTCCATGCCGACATAGGCGGCCGCCATTTCGCCGAGCGCAAGCAGCAGGTCGCTGAATGCTTCGGCATCGAGCCCAAGCTCCGGGCCGACCAGTTGAAGACGGGGTTCCTTCGCGGCAAGGGTCTGCGGGCTCGGTCCGCTGCCCGGGGTGACCAGATAGAGCACCCGGCAGCCGGCATCGATGAGGTTGCCGGCGACGGCGGCGACCTGAGCGTCGCTCATGAACTTGTTGCCCTTGGCGTTGCCGCCAAGAAGGATGAGCGGACGCTGGTCCGCGCCGCGCAACTGACGCGCCATGGCGCGGGCAGCCTTCGGAACGTCCAGCCTGTGGTCGAATGGCAGATGCCTGCCGGCCAGCCGCTCCACCAGCCGATGGTAGCGCCAGGCATTGTGTTCGGGACGCAGCGTCCATCTGACGCCCGCACGCCAGGACAGCATATAGCCGGCAAAATTGGGCTCGTAGCGAACGCCGCGGCCGATGAGCTGCAATCCGGTCACCAGCAGGCCGGGCACGCCGGTGCGGAAATCGACGAGCGTCGTTTGCCCGCCGCGCGGCTTGAACTCGGCGAGGACAGCCGAAAGCGGCGTCACCGCCCTGAAATCGTCGATGAGGGAAGCGACGTGCTTCCGCAAGACACCGGTGAGCGAGGAGTTGCCCATTGTGCCATAGACGATGTGGCTCTGCGGGAAGGCCGTTCTTGCGGCGCGCAATGCCGGCAGCCTTAGCAATCCGTCGCCGAGGGCGTCGTTGCGGGCGTAGAAGATCAGCAGCGGTGCGGTCGAATCCATGCCGGTGCGGAACCCGTGGCTCAGGGCGGAAATGGGCCTCGATCGAGGCGCGCTCTGGTCCGGCCGCTGATACTGAAGCCGTCCTGGGGAGTCAAAGGCGATCTGCCGCGCACCGGAAACAGAAAACCCGCGCCTCCGGGGAGGCGCGGGTATGTTGCCTGGGCGCGTGTGGCGCCGCGGTACTCAAAACATCACCGCAGGACTGGGACGGTGCCGCAACATGGTGAAGATAGGTTTAACGCGGGCTCGAATGAGGTTCACGGCGACGCTCCCGCCTGTGGATAAGCCAGGCCATTTGCAGGCACCTGAAAATGCACGTATCTGACCATGTTCGTGGGCGGAGAGGCAAAGCTTGAACGAAGGCCGGAAAGAGGCTTGTCAGCCCGGGACTCGCGTCGTTCTGGCGGTTCGGCGACATGGGCCCATCATCACGCCGGGCATGCTGCCGGGCGACGATGGCGACAACATCAACGGCCCGTCGCTGATCAGGGTACCCGACTGGCTGCCGGGCCGGCTCGGCGCCTACTATCTCTATTTCGCCCACCACACGGGCACGTATATCCGGCTCGCCTACGCGGATTCGCCGCAGGGTCCGTGGCGGGTCCATCCCGGCGGGGCGCTGTCGCTCGAACAATGCCCGTTCCTGCGAGAGCACATCGCTTCGCCGGACGTGCATGTCGACGATCAGAGCCGCCGCCTGGTCATGTATTTTCACGGACCGACCGAGGCCGGCGGCCGGCGCCAGACGAGTTTTGCCGCAACCTCGCCCGACGGCATCCATTTCGAGCCCCGTCCGGAGCCGCTCGGGCCATCCTATGCGCGGATCTTCCGCCACGGTGGCTGGTGGTACGGGCTTTTCGGCACCGGCACCGTCACGCTGTCGCGCTCCAGCGACGGGCTTTCGGGCTTCGAGCCGGGCCCCGTGTTGTTGCCTGCCTCGGGCCGCCGTCTCTCCCCCAGGCATGTCGCCGTGCAGACATGCGGCGAGCGGCTCAGGGTCTACTACACGCGCCGGGGCGATGCGCCGGAGCGGATCCTCCATGGGACTGTTGATCTCGCGCTGGACTGGCGCCGCTGGAAGGTGCGGGGCATGACCGAATTGCTGCGGCCGTCATGTGGATTCGAAGGCAATGGCGAGCCTGTCCGGCGCAGCCGGACGGGGCTGGCAAGAGGCCGGGAAAACGCCTTGCGCGATCCGGCGATCTTCGAGGAGGACGGCCGGACATGGCTGCTCTATGCCGCCGCCGGCGAGAGCGGCATAGCGCTCGCCGAAATCCATTCGATGCCGGAGCGGATGGCGGACCGGCTTGCCAGAACCATTCGCCAGGTGGCCTCGCCGCTGTCGGAACGGCTTCGACGCCTCGGGATCCGGACCAAGCAGCCCAGGCGGATATTCATAGCCGGCTGCGCGCGCAGCGGAACCACGCTCGCCCGCCGGCTGATGGGCTGTTTCGACGACACCTATGTCCATGAATTCGAATCGCCCTTTCCAAAGCTGCTCGAACTGAAACGCCCGCATGCCAGTCTCGTCGTCAAGCGCACTGCCCAAAGCCACGAGCAGCTATGGCAACTGCCCGCCGGCATCGGCCTGATCTATTGTGTGCGCCATCCTTTCGACGTGCTGACCAGCGCGCATCCGGAGACGGTGCATCTGCGGCCCTTTCATGTCACGACCGAACGCTGGGAGGCGGAGTATGCCGGCTTGAACCGGTTGCGCGAAGCCCAGCCGGCGCGCAAGATCCTCTACCTGCGCTATGAGGATCTGATTGCCGAGCCGGATGCCGCGCAGGCGAGGATCTCCGGCGCGTTCGGCCTCGCGCCGGCGATCCGCTTCAGCGCGGATGCGGACAATCCGATCCGCGCCACCTCGTTGCGGAAATGGGAACGCAATGAGGCGCTCAGGACCTATCTCCAGGGTCTGCCGCCGGCCTTCCTCACCCGCGTCGAGATGTTCTGCCGCGAATTCGGTTATGAGTTGCCGTCAGATCTGAACGCCGGAAAGGGCGAACGTGGAGAGTGAGTCGCGTCATCGAGCGCCTGCAGCGGCGCATGATCCGCCCGCTCGCAGCCGACCAGAACGCAGGTGGCACACGCGGCGGGTGGCGCTCGGGCGATCTTGCCTTTAAGACCATCGCCTCGACCAAACCGGGGACCATCGGGTGATGCATAGATCGGCGGCGAGCGTCCCGGCGGATGCACGGGATGCCAAGCATCGCGTCCTCAAGGACGTGTTCGGCTACGACGATTTTCGCCCCGGCCAGGCCGCTGTGATGGAAGCGCTGCTCAACGGACGCCATGTGCTGGCGGTGATGCCGACCGGCGCCGGCAAATCGCTCTGCTACCAGGTCCCGGCGCTGGTGCTGGGCGGGCTCACCATCGTCGTGTCGCCGCTGGTGGCGCTGATGCAGGACCAGGTCGCGGCGCTGCGTCTGGCGGGTGTGGCCGCCGACACGATCAATTCCTCGCTCGACCGCGAGGCCAATGTCGCCGCCTGGCGCCGTGTCGCGTCGGGCCAGACGCGGTTGCTCTATCTCGCGCCGGAGCGGCTGATGACCGAGCGCATGCTCGATGCGCTGGCCAGGCTCGACGTCCGCCTGATCGCCATCGACGAGGCGCATTGCATTTCGCAATGGGGGCCAGCATTCCGGCGCGAATATGAAGACCTGTCGCGGCTCGGCGGCATCTTCCCGGATGTGCCCGTCATCGCGCTGACGGCGACGGCGGACGAAGGGACTCGCGCCGACATCGAAGCCCGGCTGTTCTCCGGGCGCGTCGAGACCCTGGTGCTGGGCTTCGACCGGCCGAACATCAAGCTTGCCATCGAGGCCAAGCAGGACAGCAAGCGCCAGTTGCTGCGCTTCATCGAACGCCATCCAGGGCGCAGCGGCATCGTCTATTGCCTGTCGCGCAGGAAGACGGAGGAGGTGGCGGCCTTCCTCGAGAAGAACGGCGTCACCGCGCTCGCCTATCATGCCGGCATGAGCAAGGACGCGCGTGAAGCGAATCAAAACGCCTTCATGACGCTCTCCGGCGTCGTCATGGTGGCCACCATCGCCTTCGGCATGGGCATCGACAAGCCCGACGTCGCCTATGTCGTCCACACCGACCTGCCCAGCAGCCTGGAAGCCTATTACCAGGAGATCGGCCGCGCCGGCCGTGACGGCCGGCCGGCAGAGGCGCATATGCTGTTCGGCCTCGGCGACATCCGCACACGCCGCATGTTCATCGAGGATGAGGACGCCTCGCCGGAGCACAAAAGGCGCTCGCATGGCCGGCTCGATACGCTGATCGGCTATTGCGAGACGGCGCAGTGCCGGCGCCAGGTGCTGCTCGGCTATTTCGGCGAACAGGCCGAGCCGTGCGGCAATTGCGACAATTGCCTCGAGCAGGTGCCGCGCGCGGACGGCAGCGCCGAGGCGCGCCTCATCCTTGCCGCCGTCGCCCAGAGCGGCGAACGTTTCGGCGCCGCCCATGTCATCGACATCCTGCTCGGCCACGAAACCGAGAAGGTGCTGGCCAGGAGCCATCACAGGCTTGGAAGCTTCGGCAGCGGGACGGCGCACAAGCGGCCCGCATGGCTGTCGCTGATCCGCCAGCTCGTCGCCGGCGGGTTTCTCGTACCTGATCCCGCCGGTCATGGCGGTCTTGCCATTTCCGAAAACGGCCATGCGCTCGGTCGTGGCGAGGTTTCGTTCGAGTATCGCGTCGAGACGCGGCACCGCGCCATGCGTGGCAAAGCGCGTTCCGGCGAGGGTGGCGGCGCGGAGGCGGACGGCGTGGATGCAGCGCTGCTCGCCACGCTCAAGGCCCTGAGGCTGCGCCTGGCCAAGGAACGCCAGGTGCCGGCCTATGTCGTGTTCTCCGACCGCACGCTGATCGACATGGCCGAGCGCCGCCCGAACGACCTCGACGCTTTCGCCGAAGTGAACGGCGTCGGCGAGGCCAAGCTGAGGGAGTTCGGCGAGATTTTTCTCGAAGCGATTGCGGGGCATCGCGCGGTCTAGGTCAGGCGCAACCGCCGAGACCGAGGGACAAACTCCCGGGCCGCGGACGCCCTGTCTGCCCAGACCACGTCTGGCGATCGCAACCGCGCATTCCGGCCGGCAGTTGCCGAACGCCGATTGGCAGGAGCCACGTTCCGCTGAATTTTTCCCCCGCCGCGGCGAAATTCCGACAAAGGCTGTGCCGGAAAAGCTCTAGGTACGACGCTGCTGGAGGACCCAGCGCAGTTTTTGAGGGCTGTCAGCCCCAAGTGGAATGCACGAATGACGATAATCATCGACAATGCCGCAAATTGGCGCGACATCGCGCGCGTGGGAGACGGCGAAAAGCTGGCGTTGGCGCCGGCCGCCTGGGATCGCATCGCGCATGCGAACCGCATCGTGGCAAGCCTCGTCGAAAAGGGCATCCGCGCCTATGGCGTGAATACGGGCGTCGGGGCGCTTTCGAGCCAGGTGGTGGCGCCTGCCCTCCAGGAGAAGCTGTCGCGCAACATCATTCTCAGCCACGCTTGCGGCGTCGGCGAACTGGCGCCCGAACGCGGGATCCGCGCCATCATCGCCGTGCAGGTGGCAAATTTCGCGCATGGCCATTCGGGCGTGCGGCCTGAGATCGTCCGCAATCTGCTCACCTTCCTTGAGCGCGACTGCATTCCGGAAGTTCCTTCTCGGGGATCCGCCGGATATCTCACGCACAATGCCCATATAGCGCTGGTGCTGATCGGCGAGGGCATGGCAAGGGTCGCCGGGCGCAGGATGAACGGTCGCGAGGCTTTGGCCGAGATCGGCCTCGAGCCGCTGGTGCTGGGCGCCAAGGAAGGTTTGAGCCTCGTCAACGGCACGGCGTGCGCAACCGGCCTGACAAGCATCGCGGTGGCTCGCGCCGAGCGTCTATTGGGTTGGGCCGATGCCGCCGCGGCGCTCACGCTGGAGGCCGCCGGCGGGCAGATGGCGGCCTTCGACGAAGATGTGCTTGCCATGCGGCCTTCGCCCGGCATCCAGTCGGTTGGCGCTTCATTGCGGCGCCTGCTCGATGGCAGCGGGCTGATCGCGGCTGCGCATGGCAGTCGCACGCAAGACGCCCTCAGCCTCCGCGCGGTGCCGCATGTGCATGGCGCGGCGCGCGAAGTGCTTGAGCGCTCCGCGCAACTGGTCGATCGCGAACTGGCTTCGGTAACCGACAATCCCATCGTATCCGGCTCGCTCGATGACCCGCGGGTGTTTTCGCAGGCGCATCCGGTCGCGGCCGCGCTCGGTCAGACCGCCGACAGTTTGACGATTGCGCTGGCGCAGGTCGCCGCCATGAGCGAACGTCGCATCGACCGCCTGGTCAACCCGCTGGTCAACAATCTGCCGGCATTTCTCGCGGCGGAAGGCGGTTGCAACTCGGGCTTCATGATCGCCCAGTACACCGCCACGTCGCTAAGCAACGTCAATCGGCGCCTTGCCGCGCCGGCAGCAACCGACGGCGGCGTGACATCCGGCCTGCAGGAGGATTTCCTCGCCCACCCGACGGTGGCGGCCAACAAGCTCTTGGCGGTCATCGACAACGCCGAATACATTCTGGCGATCGAACTCATGGCGGCCGCGCAGGCGCATGATTTCCTGTCCGACCGCGCGGCACGGGCGCCAGGCACCGATGCCATCTATCGCGCCATCCGCCAGCGCGTCGGGCACTACAGCGACGACCGCCCGCTGTCCTGGGACATGGAAAGGTTGCGCGATTTCATCCGCGAGGCCGATGTGAGGCAGTGAAAGGCGGATGTCGGGAGAGGCTCCGAGCCGCCCTCCTGCGCTAAAGCTTCGGAGGGGCAACCTGCTTCGCGCGACGGAGCGGGCTGTTCGGCGAAGCTCGAAGAGCGAGCAGGATGGCGGAGAGGGAGGGATTCGGTTTCACGCCTATCCTGCTGAAAATGCTAATCTTTTCGCGCTTTTTGTTACGCAGTTTGTTACACTGCTACAACTGCGATTTACAATCGCTCTTTTGAGCTCGCCTGCCCAATCCATCTTATCTGTCGAAACCGACGCAATGGCGCGGCGGTGGATTGGGTCACTCTGTCATAGTATCCGCGCTTCATTAAGTTGACGATGCCGTTTAGACTCGGAGCTGATCCTTTCCGGTCGATCACCAGGATTTGGCGCGCGACCCGGCACCGGCGGTTCGTCTTTGTACGTTTGTGTCATCCAGGCCGGATCAACTCGGCCATCAGGCTTCTCACGACTTATGCATGCGTTTCCCACTTTTATTAGCATTCGGTGCGAACCCGCACCCTGCACCAAACCTGCGACGCCTAAGCTATCGTCCTCGACTTGAGCGTTCCCTGCTTCTCGTGGAAGACGCTAAATTCGCTCGTGCGTTATTGCCGGCCAGCAAAGGCTGCGGGTCGGCGGTGAGGGTGTCGAGGAGCGGCGGCCGTTCCCTTTCACTCAATAGTGCCGCCGGCGCCTGGATGGTTTCCACGACGCCGCCCCCGCAATCGTAGCCGTTGTGATGATCATCGTGCATGCGCTGAGCTGTTGGGGACATGCTGATGGCGGTGCCGGAAGCACCGGAGACATGTGATATCTCGGCAGCGGGCAGAGCGGCTTCTCTGTCGCTGCACAGGAAAGCGTAGAGTTCCTTCACGCAAATGCGGGCGTCCTTCTTGTCTTTTTGAAAGGGCGGGACGAGGGGCAACCTGATATCGGCCTTTTGGTAGAACGGACTGCGCTCTTCGTACAGCTGGTCAACCTTCTGCTCGATGTCGGCGCCTTGCAGCAGCGGCCGGCTGGTGTCCCTCTCGAGGCGCCTGCGGAGCTCTTTCAGCTCGGGTGTCGAGCCAGATCGACCTCGCCTTATTAAGAATCAGGGCTTGATTGGACTCCTTGCCAAAGCAGCCGCCGCCGGTTGCGATGACGATGGGGCCTCTCTCCAGCTGCTTGGCGAGCTCTTTGGTCTCCAGGTCCCTGAAGTGCGCCTCGCCACGGCCAGGGTCGGCGAACATCTCCATCAGATTGCCGTGATCGGCGACGATATGCTTATCGATGTCGACAAACTCCACCCCCAACTCCTTGGCAAGCTGGGCGCCGATGGTCGACTTGCCGCTCGCCGGCATGCCGACGAGCACGACCGGCCGCGTACCGAGGGCCGCGAGGATCTCGCCGGCTTGCGGCGAGCGAGCGACCGCAATCTGTTGTCTTGCGACGATGGGCGACCTGGAGGTCCCTGCCGCCCTCGACCTGCTTTCTCCTGACGAGTCCCAGTGTAATATCTCCCAGGCACCACGGGGAATGGGGACTAGCTGTGAGCTCTGCGCGCGGTGCGCGAGCTCGGCCCGATAACTGGCCGGCGTAGGGAACTCGACCTCGAAGCGATAGTTCTGCGCGGTTCTGAACGCCGTGTGAACGCCGCGTAACCGCGGCCTGTCCATCCTGATGACCCAGTTGGTGGTCTCGACCTCGCTGCAGTCCCGCTCCTCGAAGGCCAGTGCCGCCTTCCTGAAGGCGCGCGTAAAAGCCTCGTCCGGGATCTCGAAGACATGGCGCACGGCATTGGTGACCAGTTGGGCCTCCGGCGCCGTGCTCACGCTCTGGCCGGTCAACTCGTCGGCTATCCAGACCTGCCCGCCCGACCGTTGGTCAAGATGCGGCACCTTCACCTCGATGCCGTCCTGCCGCAAAAGCTCGGCAACCGCATGCACAATTTTTGGTAATCGCGCTTTCTTGCGCTTCGGCGGGGGCGGCTTCGAGCCTGGCCCGCTCAAGGGCCTGTTCGCTGCTCAGCGTTATCGTGCTGGCGCGGTCGTCTTCGGCCGAGATTGCTAAGGCGCTGAGCAGAATGCGCTTTTCGACGGCGAGTCTGATCGAGGCCTCCATGACCGATGCCGCCAGCGTGGGGTTGTCCTTCAGATCCGCCAGGCTGCCATCGACGTCGAACCGGCCCTGGTGGAGCTTTGCCGCCTGCGCCTTGACATATGGCGCCGACTTGAAGCCCGGCCTCTGCTCCAAGAGCCGCTGCAATTCGGTGGTTTTTTGCATGAACACCCGCGCACCGGTATCGGACTTGTAGGCGTCAGTGCCGACCTTGATGCCGACGCTCAACAGATTGATGGCGCTTTCATGCAGCTTGACTTCCGACTGCTCATGAGCCGGCTCGCTATTGAGCTGCAGGTTCCAGTCCTGGAGCTCGGCCACTAACAACGCGGCCAGTTCGCAGGCCACCGGATGCCTGGCGGCCTTGCTGTCTTCCCTCGCCCTGGCGATGAGCTCATGGAGGGCCTGGCCATCCGGCCGATCTTCCTGCAACAGTGCGCGGATGTCGGCCTTGAGCTCATTATGAATGCCCTCGTAGGTGCCGAAGATGGCACGCTCGGCAAACCAGCGTTGCGCCTCCAGCGGCTGCGCCAGCACGTTGCGCTGCAGGCAGCTGTAGGTCTCCAGCACCAGCCCGGTGGCCGACAGGATCTGCTTGGACCGGGTGAACTGGTAGCCGCTTTTCTCAATGGCCGGCGTGTGCGACTTCGGCGGCTTCATCGAGGCGATGCCGCGCGCCTGCAGCTGCGCGTCGAACTGGCGCACATGCTCGTAAAGGCGAGGCTGGTCGCCAATGATGACGACGGTGTCGCCATCAAAATCGCCGTCGAGCATTTTTTGTTCGACGCTTGGAACCGCAACCAAAGAGCCGGGCGCGAACACCTCCGTCGCCTGCAGGATGCCGACGCACTCGAGCGCGGTGTCGGCCTTGACCCGGTCCTTTTCCTCCAGCCAGTACGAATGGCACTTTACGTCCTCGGCAGACATCACGACCCCGCGCTCGGCGAAGTCCGCCGGCCACATTTCGTCGGGCACAACGATCAAGATGCCTTTGGCAAAGAAGGTCGGATCGTCGGCGGCAAGCCCAGCCCCCGACCTGTGCGCGAAGTTGAAGCTATATTGGAAGGCCACGCACCGATCCAGGAACGCCGCGGTCCGGTCGCCATCGCGCGCCGACCTGACCCGGTCGGCGGCGAACGGGCGCAGGTTGGGCTTGTCATAGGGGGAGCGTCCGACAAGCACGCCAGCGTCACGGGTCAAGGTCTTGCTCTTGCCCGTCGGCACATGCAGGCATTCGTCGCTGGACGGCACGGCGATAGCGCTCGAACCCTCGATATGCCCGCCCGTGACCGTCCGGAACAGCTCCTCGGCGGTGAGGCTTTGATGGGTTTCGAGCCAAGCCTGAGCCTTCTCGCGGGTCTCCTGTGCTACCTCGACGCTACGCGGATAATGTTGCAGCGCCGAGGGCGGTACCGCCGATTGCCTTTTATCGGCATAGGCAGGCATCCGCTCGGGAGCGTCGTGGCGAGCCCGGGCAATGGACGGCATGCGCTCGGCCAGTGAGGCCCTAATGAAGCCGCAGCCGTCATGCGGCCGCAAGGCGATCTCGCCGTCTCGCCCCTCGAACCGGAAGGGATGCACTGCGCCTGCGGGATGGTCGGGCAGAAGGGACAGCTTGAAGCACCCTTCCAGCGCATAATCATGGGGGCCAATGTCGGGGATGCCCGGCGGCGCGGCAAATCCGCGGCGCTGGGTATAGTAATAGGCTTCCTTGAACGGCGCCCAGGCCCGCGACAGCTGCTCAAAGGCCGTACCCGGAGCCGTCTCGGCATAGGGGATCGCCAAAAGCTTGCCGCTTGGGGCCTCTGCGGCCGTGAAAGGCAGGTGAGAGGCAAGCTGGTTCAGGCTCTTTTGCGGCGGCTTCAGTTTGCTGCCGCCGAACAGGTCCATGCGGTAGGGCACGCCCTCCACGGTGAACGTGCGTGTCAGCATGGCTCCAGTCGGAGTTCCCTTTAGCTGCACCGCCACCACCTTCACCGCGCCCGAGGTCAAGCGGTGGAAAATGGAATAGCGCAACTCGGCTTCGCTGGCCAGCGGCCGGCCTTGCATGTCGACCACCGGCAGCCGCATCAGTCCGGCATCGCCTTGCGGCGGTCTCGGCTCGTGGTCCATGGCCTGAAGGACCCGATGGACATCGAAGCTGGAGGCTGCATGCTGGGCCTGGATCATCGATGCGTTCTGCGCCATGAAGGTGTCGAGCGCTTCGAGCGGCTCCTTCGCCTCGATCTCGGCGATCACGCTCGAGTTCGCGCACCGCCTCGGCGCGCGCCGCGGCGCTCCTTCCTCGGCTGATGAACACTGCCGATCATAGATTCGACTGCCAGCCTCAAAGCCCCATCGTCGTGCATAATATGGGCTGGCCTCGCTACATTCGAAGGGGATCGAAGGCCGATCCCACGGTGCGGTGAAAGAAGCTGCAAGCGGCTTCCAAGACTAGGTGCGAGCACCTCGATCTCATTGTAGGCCCGTCATCGGATCATATGGAAATCGGTGAGCTTCATCCGCCGGCCTTTTACAACGTGGTTTGGTCGATCCTCTAGGGGATTACGCAGTCTTAAGCCAGCATTAATACCTTAGACGCGACACTAGGAATACTTTTACTATTCGCTAAAGCTCGATGCTATTTGACGAGGACTGGTCTTGCGTTTGCAGTTTTCTAGATGAGAGGGCTAAAGGACATTAGCGTCGGGACCAAGCTCTCGTTGGGCTTTGGGCTGGCGCTGCTGTGCGTCGTGGCCGTGGGAGTATTTGGGGTCGCGCAACTGCGATCACTCAACAAGGTCACGAGCGAGATCACCAGCGTTTGGTTGCCCCAGGTCCAGATCGTCGGCGAGATGAAGCGCAACCTCGCGGAACACCAGCTCTATGCGACGTTGCGCGTGCGCACTGCCGAGGCTGCGCAGATAGCCGGCATTGAGAAGGAGATGGCGAGGGAAAGCGACGAAATACTGCAAGGTCGGCGCGCCTATCGCCGGAGTGCCGGATCGCTGGCCGAGCAGCAGCTGTTCGACCAGTTCGTCAACCTATGGACGGCCTACGAAGATTCCCTGACATCGATTTTCCCGCTCCTCGAAACAGGAGGGCGAACAATGGCTGTCAAGGAGTTCGAGACGGTATCGCTCCCGACCGTTGCCGCCGCCACGCAGCGATTGGACGACCTGCTGGCCCTCACCAACGAGCGCAGCACGGCCGCGGCGGTGATGGCGGACAGGACCTACACCGTTGCGCAAAGATTGACTTGGCTGGCAGTTCTTTTTGCCGCCGGGTGTCTTGGTGGGCTTGTCGCCTGGATACGCCACAATGTCAGCAAGCCGATCCTCGCCGTGACCGAGGCGATGCGTTGCTTGGCGCAGGGCGAGCGCCGTTCGAGTCTCATTGCGCTGAAAAGGGATCGGCAGGACGAGGTTGGAGTGCTGTTCTCGGCCTTTGCCGGCTACCGGGCCAGCCTGGAGCGCAGCGATGCCTTGGCCCGAGAAGCCGAGCTGGAGCGGCAGCAATTGGCCGCGGCCGCCGCCAATATGCCCGTAGGGCTTTGCATGTTCGATGCGGAGAGGCGGCTGGTTCTGTGCAACCAAAGCTACGCCGATCTCTACCATGTGCCGGAGCCCCTGACTCGTCCCGGCACGCCGTGGATCGATTTGATGCGGTTCCGGATCGCGGCGGGCCTCTATGCCGGCCATGACCCGGAAAAGTATGTGCAGCAGCTGACGGAGACCATCGATCGCGCAGAGCGGACGGTGAGCCTGGTGGAACTCAGGGACGGACGCACCATCGACCTCATCCATCAGCCACTGCCGGGCGGCGGGTGGCTTGCCACTCACCATGACGTGACCGACTTGCGGCGGAGCGAAGCCAAGATTTCATACATGGCGCGCCACGACGGACTTACCGAGCTTCCAAATCGCATATTGTTCCGCGAACGCGCCGAGGAGGCTTTGGTCGAGATGCGGCGTGATGGTAGCAAGATTGCTTTCCACTGCCTCGATCTCGATCATTTCAAGATGGTCAACGACACGCTGGGGCACCCGGTTGGCGACGCCTTGCTGAAGGAGGTCGCCGCCAGACTGAAACAGGTGGCCCGTGAAGGCGACACCGTGGCAAGGCTCGGCGGCGATGAGTTCGTGATCATTCAAACCGCGGTTGATCAGCCGGTCGAGGCGACAGCTCTTGCCCAACGGGTCATTGATGGGCTGAGCGCACCTTATGTCGTCGATGGCCACGGGGTTATGATCAGCGCCAGCATCGGCATCTCGATCGCGCCGGACGATGGCATTGACGCCGACCAACTTCTCAAGACCGGCGACATGGCGCTCTACCGGGCGAAGGCGGAAGGCCGCGGAACCTACAGGTTCTTCGAACCGGAAATGGATGCGCGCATGCAGGCGCGGCGGTTTCTCGAACTCGACCTGCGCGAAGCGGTGGTGCGGCAGCAGTTCGAAATCTACTACCAACCGCTCCTCAATCTCGACCGCGGCGAGGTCAGCTGCTTCGAGGCGCTGCTGCGCTGGCATCACCCGACGCGCGGCATCGTATCCCCGGGAGAATTCATCCCGCTGGCCGAGGACATCGGCCTCATCGTCCCGATCGGTGAATGGGTTATCAAGCAAGCCTGTCTCGACGCGGCAAGCTGGCCCGGTAGCATCAAGGTCGCCGTCAATCTGTGCCCGGCGCAATTTCGCAACGCGCGCTTGCTCTCCACCATCGTCGAGGCATTGGATATCTCGGGACTGCCCCCCAGCCGGCTTGAGCTTGAGATCACCGAGACAGTGCTGCTGGCCAACAGCCAGGCGACTCTCTCGATGCTGCAACATATCCACATGCTCGGCGTTCATATCGCGATGGACGACTTCGGAACCGGATATTCGAGCTTGAGCTATCTGCGCTCGTTCCCATTCGACAAGATCAAGATCGATCAATCCTTCATCACGGACGCCGGAGATATCGACAGTTCCGTCGCC
Source organism: Mesorhizobium sp. M4B.F.Ca.ET.058.02.1.1 (assembly GCF_003952505.1). Lineage (NCBI taxonomy): Bacteria > Pseudomonadati > Pseudomonadota > Alphaproteobacteria > Hyphomicrobiales > Phyllobacteriaceae > Mesorhizobium > Mesorhizobium sp. M4B.F.Ca.ET.058.02.1.1. Next base: position 4,466,667 of record NZ_CP034450.1, read on the forward strand.
ATCATTCGAGCGGTCACGAGCCTCGGCAACAGCCTCGGGATGCAGACCACCGCCGAGGGCGTCGAGACCGTGGAGCAGCTGGAACGGGTCCGAAGAGAAGGCTGCACCGAGGCGCAGGGCTTCCTGCTCAGCCGCCCGCTGCCCGCGCGGGACATCCCCGCGATGCTGGAGCGGACCCGCGCCGTGGTGGCGGGCGAGATCATTGAGACCGAACCCGAAACGTCAGGCGAGCGAGACACGGACAAGCCGGGCAGGCGTCGCAGTAGGGCGTCTGTCCCCGCCTAACCGGGATGCAAGCGAAAAACAGTGCCAACGAACATGAGTTTGCCGGCCTAGTTCAGGCCGCCACTCGGATCATGTCGATAGCGGGTGTGTAGGTCGGCGCGGCTCGAAATTAGGTGTGCTGAGCGCCGGTCAAAGTGGGATTAGCTTGTCATATCGATTATGGGATCCAGGTTGAACCCGACTTGCAGGACTCTGCTCGTAACCGAGCAGATCAACCTCACATTCGGTCGCTGCTCTTCACGGCTGCACCAACATCCCGCCTACGGCCGCTGGGCTCGGGCGACGAGACCATTCTGAGTGAGCGGCGTTTTATATACCCGTTCGGTCGTCAGTACCTTGCGTTCACGACAGATACGCCGGCGATCCTCCTGCTCCGGTGTTGGCTCTTTGACCATTGCACATATGCGCGGTTCGCCTCGCTTGAAGGCAAGGAGAGACGAGCGTTTCACCATCGATCTTATCGGTTTTGGCTCGGCGACTGCGACGAGACACTGCGATAGAAGCGGGATCAACGACGTAGCTCTCGATCCCCGCCTTGCTCAGAACCCGATGGATCCAGGAGCCATCGAGCCCGGCTTCCTGGATAGCGACGACGGGGAAGTCTGGCCCCATGCGTGCTCTTGCCTTCTCTCGCACGCTATCGAAGCGACGGAACAAGGCGGATAAATCACCACTGGGGACACTGTGTTTCGACAACTTCTCGCCGCCACCTGGCGACAACGACGAGATCAGCCAGGTTGAACGGCTGAGCTCCAGCGATACGAAGATTGCGCCCAGACCAGTCCGGATAGCAGTCAGAGTTTCGGATCGGTCGGCCACTACATGCATGGTGTTCCTCCGCGGGGTGTTTGTTAGCAGCGTCACTCTGCCAGAGCACGCGCCGCTATCCATCCGTCGCCATGGGATCTGGTGATTGTTCATGTCGCCGATTCCCGCGAAGGAACGCCACCATGACCAAGATTGAAAGTAAGACCGCCAGCGCTGCCGTCAAAGACATTCTGCTTTCAGACCCGGACGGACTTCACGAAATGATCCGTGCGGTGATGCAGGAGGTGCTCGAGGCCGAGATGGACGACGGTGGAGGAGACCATCGAGCGCACGCTGACCTTCTTTTGCCTGCCGCGCCAGCATCACAAGCATCTCAAGAGCACCAACATGCTTGAACGGCTCAATGAGGAAATCCGCCGGCGCACCTATGTCGTGCGCATCTTCCCCAACGCCGAAAGCTGCCTGCGCCTCGTCAGGGCGCCGGCTGTCGAAACCAACGAAAACTGGATGGAGGCCCTACATCAACATTGACGACCTGCGCGAGCACAAGAAGCTCGCTCTACGCCAAGCCGCATGACCAGCATCGTGGCCGCCCCATTTTGCAGAACTTGACGCACACAACCGCCACTTCGAGTTTACCGACCGCACCGAGTCATCCACGCAAAGACCTGCGCAGCGTCAGCTTCAGAGCTTGGTCCCACCGGCTGAACGCCAAAAAAGCGGATCTTGGCCATCGGAAGCGCCCTCAACCGACTGAGAGGTTTCGGCTTATGCGATGCGACTGGCAGTCCTGCGCTCCGGGGACAAGGCCGTGGCGGCAGAAGATCCCCTGGACATCAGGCGATGTCCGGAAGGCAGCATCGTAGTAACGGTTTTTACGCCGCTCGCGGCACGCGCGAGGTGAACGTCGCCCGGGTGACCGACACGCTGGTGCCGTCAATATCGCTGATAATCTCCACCCTGGCCTCCAGTTGTTTCACCAGTGCTTCGACGATGGCTGTTCCAAGTCCGGTAGCCGGTACGTCGTTGGCGATCTTGCCGACGCCATTGTCCGAAACCGTCAGTTTCCAGTCACTGCCCGCGGTCTCGTAGCTCACCTGGATGCGAGCGCCGGTTCTCTTCTTGGGGAAAGCATATTTGATGGCGTTGAGCACGAGTTCGGTGACAATTAGTCCCAGACTGACTGCCCTTTGCGAATCTATCCTGCCGCCTTCGGCCATTACGGTGACCGTGATCGGCTGGGCTTCGCCGACCATCGACGAGGCGAGGCTGCTGCACAATTTCGGTAGGTAAGAGCCGACATCGATCTCGTCGACGCCGGCGGAGGTGTGGAGATGGCGTTGCACCTCGGCCACGGACAGAACGCGCTGATGGGCGTCCTTGAGATGCTGGCGCGTCTCTTCCGACGTCACCGAGCGTGCCTTCAGCAACAGGATCGAGGCAATGATCTGCAGGCTGTTGGCAACCCGATGCTCCATCTCGCGCAGCAGGACGTCTTTCTGCCGAAGCAGGTCTTCGGTGCGACCGAGCAGTTCTTCCTTCTCCCGCTCGATGATACGACGGGCCGTTATGTCATTGAAGGCGAGAAGGATGGTGATGGCCGAACTATGGTCGTAAAGCACCTTGCGGGCATTGAGCAGCATGGTGCGACGGCCGATCCGCGTTCCTGAGCCATGCTTGCCTCCCTCTATCCCTTGATCTGGATCTTCTTCGGCCGATCCGCCTCCGGCCGGTGCAACTCGACTTCGAGCAGCCCGTTGGCGAAACGCGCCTCGACCCGTTCCGGGTCGACGCGGAATGGCAATTGCACTGTCCGGGAGAAGGTCCCATAGGCGCGCTCACGGCGGTGCCAGACGGATTTCTCGTCCTCCGTTCGAGGCTCGCGCGTTCCCTTCAATGTCAGAATGTTCTCGCGCACCGTGAGGCCGATTTCGTCAGGTGATATCCCCGGCAGTTCCGCGGCCACCGCCACGCTGTCCTCGCCAGTCCAAAGATTGATCGGCGGAAACTCCTGAGCGGCGCTGGCGGTCAGCCCGGCCAAACGCTGGTTTACTTCCTGTTGCATGCGCCGCATTTCCACAAACGGATCGAACCCGATGCGGCCGAAATCCGACAAAAGCATGTACATCCTCCTATGATTCACGACCTTGCATGATTGCCACGCGCGACACGTGCGTGCGCACCGGAAGCGGAATCGATCGATGGCAACAGGAGGGGCGATCAGCACAGAGACCGAGCGGCCCGATCGCGCAACCTCGCAGAATGCGAGAAAGAGGGGTTCGGGCAGACGCCGGAACACATCCTCCTTGCGAAGCGACATGAACCGAACTCGATCCACCGTAGGGCCGGACCGTCATTCCCGTGCCAGGACCCGATAGCGGCATCCGGCTTTATCATTAGGTGGCCCCAAATGGCCTTTCACGAGGTGATCTTTGACATTCCACCAGTCACCTCTTCGGCAACAGCGGGGTCCCTTCGAATCCGTAGCCACGTTGCCTCTAGTCGCTGATTTGGCTTCCCTTTGCGCAACTGTCGGGATCGACGAAGCGTCCCGAATTGCACCGCGGTTCGATCAACTGATCGCAGGCGACGCGCCGCATCGTCATGGTAGCTGACGAATGAATCGGCATGACACGTCGCAGTGACCGAGACATCAAGCCAGCACCTATGTCGGCTTGCCGCAAGTCAAAAGAATCCAGCCCTGCGTGCCGCGTTCGCTGACCTTCGCCAGTGACGCCATTTGCATTTCGGCCGGACAGATGGGCACAGACATGTGCAATTCCCGCATCGCCCATTATTGGAACTCACAAGGCGGCGTTCTTTCCGTCTTGGCGAGCAGCGGGCCAACGCGTTACCGGCGGTGATCTTCCTGCAGCTTTAAATCAGTCGCCACCAACGACGAAATCAGATTTGGCCAGCACGCCGGCAATCCTGGCAAATCCCACAATGCTTGCCGCGCCTGCTCGGGTGTCATCTGTCCGGCGATCGCTGCGTTGCTGCTTCTCACCGCGCAACTGAATACCGGTCCCCGACGCGCTTTTGGCCACTGATTCAGGAATACGAGCGCTTCGCGCACTGTGTTGATGTCGTGACGACGTCGTTGGTCTTAACCTGGACCGGCGATAGGAAAGCCAGACCGGTTATTCTTACCTCCCTGCGATCGCACGCTGGATCTTTCATTCGGTGGTTGGTTGCGTGACAGGTTTCGAACGTTAGGTCTTGTTTTCTCTGGAAGATCGGGCTGTACGACATAATCCAAATGTTGCGACGCAGCGAAGGCTTCTGCTGGTTCCCGAGTTGAAAAAGCCAGTTGCACCTGGATGAGTGTGTCGCCGCCACCCAATAGCCCATCAGATGTTCAATGGCAGGCGGCGTCCGACGCTCGAACAGCAAGCGCCACGGCCGGCGGGTAGCCGATGCCACAGCTTTGGAGCTGCCCCGGATACTATTATAAGACCGATTGACGCGGGGCTCGACGCGTTTGCGGCAAATAAGCTCGAGTGTGGACAGAGATGTGACGTTCTATTGAGTCGCTGACCCAATCGGTAGCGACCTGGTGATCCACGCAACCAATTCCGGTCGTTTCTGTCACTAAGAACTCGATATTCGCTATTTGCACCTCGAAAGTCGCATAATTGGCAGTGAGAAACTCAACGCGTTGTGAGGATGGCATAGAGAAGCAGTAGCCCCTTCTCTAGTCTCGCTACGGGAAAAATTCTGGAAAATGGGTCTGCTTGGCTGGACGCAGAACGCTGTGGTTATTCAGCCGGCATTTCTGAAGCCTCTCCAAGACAAACAGCTTGCCTTCGCGCACGCTGTCTTCGAGCGGCTTCGGCTTCGCCAGATGCGCCGCAATCGCGCTGGCCAGCATGCAACCTGTCCCGCGCATCGATGTGGCAAGGCGCGGTGCATCGAAGCGGATGGGTTCGTGCCCGGAGCGTAACAGAATATCGGTCGACCGGGTTCCCGACGCATGCCCACCCTTGATCAGCAGGGCTTGAGGGCCGGCGGCCAGCAGTCTTTTTCCTTGTTGGAGCGCTCCGTCCTCATCCACTGCCAGTTCGGAGCCACTAAGGAGCGCCAGTTCAGGGAGGTTGGGCGTGACAATGCAGCAAAGCGGCATAAGATCGCGCTTCATGGCAGCGATAGCGCCTGCTTGCAGAAGTGCGCGGCCTGAGGTGGAGGCCAGCACAGGGTCGAGTACTGCGGGGACATGCGGAAATTTGCGCAGCACTGCGGCAACGGCAACAATGATCTTGGCAGTCGCCAGCATGCCGATCTTGATTGTGGCCACGTCGTTGGCCTGCAGCGCGGCGCACATCTGATTGGCCACCAGGCTAGGTGGCGAATAATAGATTTCGATCACGGCGTCATGCGTTTGCACCGTTAGCGCTGTGACGGCGAGACAGGTGCGCACGCCAATGGCAGAGATCGTCTCGATATCGCGTGCAATTCCAGCACCGCCACTGGAGTCCGATCCACCGACGACAAGCACATGTGGTTCTCGCCTCAGCGCCATTGGTCCGTCTTTTCGATCCATTCTCGCGTGCGCGCCTCGGGGTCGTCGTTGAGCGTGATGTCGGTCACCACCGCCGCGCTGTCCGCGCCAGCCGCAAAGACACCGTCGAGCCGCTCAGGGTTGAGGCCACCAATGGCGACCAATTGAAACGGCGCGACCTGGCGCTTCCATTCGCTGATCCGTTCGACCCCTTGCGGCGCCCATTTCATCTTCTTCAGGATGGTCGGATAGATGGGTCCAAGCGCTATGTAGTCAGGCTCGGCGGCCATCGCCGTTTCCAGCTCCTGATGATCATGTGTGCTCAGTCCGAGCCTTACGCCGGCTGCCCGTATCGCCAAGAGGTCAGCGGTCTGCAAATCCTCCTGGCCGAGATGTATGAAGTCGCAGCCTTCCTCGATTGCCAGGCGCCAGTGGTCGTTGACGATGAGTTGGCACTGGTATCGAGCACACAAGGCCTTCGCGGTGCGGATCTCCGCGCGCAACCCAGCCTCATCCACGGTCTTGATGCGCAGTTGCAGAAGCCGGACTCCGAGTGGGACCAGCCGTTCGATCCAGGCAGCGCTGTCGACGATCAGATAAAAGGGATCGAGCTTCATGAAAAAACGGCCCTGCCGACCATCGGTGTCGATGGCACGGCGACGTCGCGCGGTTCGAGCATTCCCGAACTGAACGCCTCACGACCGGCGTCGACCGCCTTACCGAAAGCACGCGCCATGCCGACCGGATATGCCGCCTTGGCGACCGCTGTGTTCAGGAGCACGGCGTCAAAGCCGAGTTCCATGACGGTGGCCGCGTGCGACGGCCGTCCGAGCCCCGCATCCACAATCAGCGGGACGCCAGGGAAATATCCGCGCATCGAGCGCAGCGCCGTCATGTTGACCGGTCCCAAGGCGGAACCGATCGGTGCGCACCACGGCATCAGGACCTTGCAGCCCGTTTCCAGCAGCCGCTCGGCGACAACGAGATCGTCGGTGGTATAGGGGAATACCGCAAAGCCGTCCTCGCACAGGATGCGGGCGGCTTCAACCAGACCGAACACATCCGGCTGTAGCGTGTCGTGATTGCCGATCACTTCGAGCTTGATCCAGTTGGTGCCGAAGACCTCGCGCGCCATTTTCGCGGTGGTGACGGCTTCCTTGACGGAGAGGCAGCCGGCGGTATTGGGCAGGATTCTGGCGCCCAGCGAGCGGATCAACGACCAGAATTGTTCGCCGGCTCTACCGCCCGCCATCTCACGCCGCAACGAGACGGTCACCACCGACGTGCCCGACGCCTTGACTGCATCGGCAAGGATGGCCGGCGAAGGATATTGAGCGGTGCCGAGAAGCAGGCGCGACGAAAGCTCGGTTCCATAAAGCTCCAACATGCTAGCCGCCCTGCATGGGCGAGAGGATTTCGATCCGGTCGCCGTCGCTCAACTGGAACTCCGTGCGGTTGGCTTTGTGCACGAGGTCGCCGTTGACGGCGGTGGCGAGCCAATCGCCCTCATAGTCGAGCGCGGCAAGCAACTCGGCCAGCGTGGTGGCGGCAATCTCACGCGCCTCGCCGTTGACCATCAGTTTCATGAGCATGCTCCTTGGTTCTGTCTTGACTGAAAACCAGGCCGGCAGCCTGGCGCGCCATGGCGGGGGCGAGGAGAAAACCGTGACGATAAAGACCGTTGATCGCGATGATCTCACCGTCTGTTTCGACGCGTGGCAAATTGTCGGGAAATGCCGGACGGACACCCACACCGGTTTCAACGATCTCGGCCTCACCAAAGGCCGGATGGAGGGCATGGGCGGCGCCCAGCAGCTCCATCATGGAACGCGCCGTCACCGGTCCGGCGCTCTGGCTTTCAATCATCGTCGCTCCGATCATGAAACGGTGATCGGTGCGCGGCACGGCATAAAGCGGAAAGCGTGGATGAAGCAAACGGACCGGCCGCGACAGCGAGACATCAGGCGTGCGAAGGATCAGCATTTCGCCGCGAACACCGCGCAGCCTGTCATCGGCCGCTGCCATTCCCATGCAGTCTATCTGACGGGCGAAACCCGAAACAGGCCGGGCGTCGCAGCCGAAGTGGAATTTGACACCCATGGTCGCAAGGTTGTCATGAAGTGCCGCCATCGCCTGGCGTGGGTCGAGGTGAGCCTCGTTGGGGAAGAGCAATCCACGCCGGAAGCGGCCGGCGAGGTCGGGTTCCAGGAGCGCAATTTCGTTTTCATCGACGCGCCTATGCCCTGACGTGCGACTGGCGAACCGGTCAAGCTCACCGGCATCACGCGGCGCGGCCACGACCAATGTCCCGGCCCGTGTCACCTGACCCGACAGCACCGCATCCCACCAGTCGGCAGCGTCGCGTCCGAGATCCAGCACCGGCTGCTCCGCGCTTTCGCGCTCGCACCATGGCGCCAGCATGCCGCCGGCGAACCACGACGCGTTGCCGCCAAGGCCATGCCGCATCTCGGCGACTGTGACCGTCGCGCCGCGGGCGGCGAGTTCGAAAGCGACGGTGAGGCCGGCAACGCCGGCCCCTTTGACGAGCACCCTCATGATGGTTTGGGAGCCTCCGGCACGACCGGTACGCCAGTCTCGTCCGCCGGCATGTAGAGATCGCCGCCCTCCCGGTATTTTGCCGCCATTGCCGCCATGCCTTCCTTCTGAGCCTCGGCACGGATGTCGTGGGAAATGCGCATGGAGCAGAATTTCGGCCCGCACATCGAACAGAAATGTGCCAGCTTGTGCGCCTCCTTGGGCAAGGTCTGGTCGTGGAAGGACCGTGCGGTTTCGGGGTCGAGCGACAGGTTGAACTGGTCCTCCCAGCGGAACTCGAAGCGCGCGCGCGAAAGGGCATCATCCCTGGTTTTCGCTGCCGGATGGCCCTTCGCCAGATCGGCTGCATGGGCGGCTATCTTGTAAGTGATCACCCCAATCTTGACGTCGTTGCGGTCGGGAAGGCCGAGATGCTCTTTCGGCGTGACGTAGCAAAGCATTGCGGTGCCGAACCAGCCTATCATGGCGGCACCTATCCCTGAGGTGATGTGGTCATAGCCCGGCGCGATGTCGGTCGTCAGCGGCCCCAACGTGTAGAACGGCGCCTCACCGCACACTGCGAGCTGCTTGTCCATGTTCTGCCTGATCTTGTGCATGGGGACATGGCCCGGGCCTTCGATCATCACCTGGCAGTCCTTTGCCCAGGCAATCTTGGTGAGTTCTCCAAGTGTTTCCAGTTCGGCGAATTGCGCCGCGTCGTTCGCATCGGCGATTGAACCGGGACGAAGGCCGTCGCCGAGCGAGAAGGAAACGTCATAGGCTCTGGCGATGTCGCAGATCTCCTCGAAATGCTCGTAGAGGAAGCTCTCCCGGTGATGGTGCAGGCACCATTTGGCCATGATCGAGCCGCCGCGCGAGACGATGCCCGTGACCCGGTCGACGGTCAGCGGTATGTAGTGCAGCCGCACGCCGGCGTGGATGGTGAAATAGTCGACGCCTTGCTCGGCCTGCTCGATCAGCGTGTCGCGATAGACCTCCCAGTTGAGGTCCTCGGCGATGCCGCCGACCTTTTCGAGCGCCTGATAGAGCGGCACCGTGCCGATCGGCACCGGTGCATTGCGCACGATCCAGTCGCGGATGTTGTGGATGTTGCGGCCGGTCGACAGGTCCATCACCGTATCGGCGCCCCAGCGGATCGCCCACACCATCTTTTCGACCTCTTCGGCCATCGACGATGTGGCAGCCGAGTTACCGATGTTGGCGTTGATCTTCACCAGGAAATTTCGCCCGATGATCATCGGTTCGCTCTCGGGATGATTGATGTTGGCGGGAATGATTGCGCGTCCGCGCGCCACCTCGTCGCGCACGAATTCGGGTGTGACGAAATCTGGGATCGCCGCGCCGAAGGCTTCGCCGTCGCGTTGCAGCTTGCCGCGCATCACCTCGCGGCCGAGATTCTCGCGGATGGCTACGAACTCCATTTCTGGCGTGATGATGCCGGCGCGCGCATAGGCAAGTTGGGTCACCGCCTTGCCCTGCTTGGCCTTGAGCGGCCGATTGCGTATCGGAAATTCCGGTGTCAGGCGCTCGCCGGTGGCGAATCCATTGTCTTCCGGCCGGACGTGGCGGCCGTCATAGGCTTCGACATCGCAACGCGCCGTGACCCATTCGTGGCGAAGCCGGGCAAGGCCTTTTTCGATGCTGGTTTGGACTGATGGATCGGTGTAGGGGCCGGACGGATCGTAGACGGTGACGGGCGGTTCGCCGGCCGTCGGATGGACGGAAATCTCGCGCATCGGCACCCTGATCTGCGGGTAGAGGACGCCGGGCTTGTGGATTTTCCGCGAGGCGGGCAGTGGTCCCGTCGACACGGCGGGGGTGAGGGCATTCATCGTGAGGCTCCTTTGCTCATGCATTGGAGACCCAGTTCTGTGCCGGAAGGATGAAAAGACGCTTCTGTAGACCTGCTGCAGCAGGACCTCGGGCGTAAACTCCCGCAAAGCGCTTGCACCGTCCCTACGCCAGTATGAACTGGATCAGGTTCAACGGGTCACTGCGCCGCGAAAGCCAGCAGTATCTCAGCCCCTTACCGGGACTCCCCTGGTGAATGCCTCAAGTTGAATGGGCCGGTGCTGCTTTGTCAAGCGCCTTCGGGCGCCTTCGGGCGCCTTCGGCCGGTGGCGACGTCCGGCGGCCGGCCGAGCGGAGAGCTCGCGCATGCATCGGGGACAAGTCACGCCCCGTAGACCAGGGCTGGAATGGCCAAAGTCTCATTCGCTTCGTGAAGGATGGAAAAACTGTATCGGCCATGTGCGTCGAGATCGACCGAGTAGCTCAGGCGGTCACGGATGTGGTTATCCTGGTCGAAGGCGACGATTTGCGGCTTCAGCGAGGTGATTTGCACCACGTCCAGGTAGATGGAGTTGCAGATATGATCTGGTCGTCGGGCTGGCAGGTGCAAGCGGCCGCTCTATTCAGGATGCGGCATCGGCGGCGTTCCCGATACCAATGATATCTTGCGGGCAACTTATGCAATCACCGGCTTCGTAAAACCCGACGGCGGCGGCCGTGTCCTGGCGCTGAGGATGTGCCGCTGTTCCAGCAGAGAAATCGCGTGGGCGCGGAGTTTTCGCTCTGCGAGGAAGAGTTGACGCAATCGTTTAGCTTGCTTGCAGTTCGTAGAGACCCGCCTTTGAAAGCAACTAAGCTATTGCATTGATATGTTGGTGCGCGATCGATCGCTACATAGCCGGCCGCCATTATCCGAGTATTGATCCGCCGGTGTTCGTGTTGCCGTATATGGCAATCCCTGCGAGATCGTCGCGGCCGGATCGGCCGCACCCTCTAGTCATAAAAGGGGAAGCGACCGAGAATTCCGCTGCCGAAAACTTCTCTGGCTTGGCTATGCATGCGGTAGATGAGATCGCCGCCTACCGCGACCTGGTCGAGGAAGGCATCGACGCCCAGTTCGGACAGCCTGGTTATCGCAATGCGTTAGCGGCTCAGACTTGCGGTCTCGAGAGCGGCCTTTGGGGGTCACCTCTTTTTTGTTTCAGAGGTTGGAAGACGGCTGCTCGTTACCCAATAGAAATGGCGACTACGGAACGCGATCGATCGCGGCCATCAGGAAACACCTGTCTTCGGCTCAACCTCGACATGGCGTCCGATCGACCGCAGATATACAGCTATCTCGTCCATGAGATGATCGCGTTCGCCGTAGATCTCAGCAATCCTGCGCAGCTGTGGCTCGACGGACCTCCGTTGCGCCGGCGTCAAATCAGCATCGCCAAAGACATATCCCAAGTTGCCAATCGCGCAAATGTTGCAGCCGGCCTCCACAACTGCTTGCACGAATGCCGGAATGTCTTTTTCTTGCATAGTCTTCATGTCGAACCTCTCGTGAATGGCGTGCTTGCGCGCCCATGCTGCCTTTTCAGCGTGTCCTCTGGGCGGCGCAAGCCTTGAGCGTAATTGTGCCGGGCAACCTCGACTATCCCGTCTGCCACGCTCTTTAGAGTCGGTGGGGTCTGGTGATTGCAGGCTGGGCCACTCAAAAGCCTGCAAGAAGAAAGTCATGGCGACCATTGCTCAAGATCGCGAGGGTGCGTGCAAGACCTTCCGTTGGCAGTCATGCACGCTCACCCAGCAACTGGGTATTGAGCAACTGGGTCTCACGTCGCGGGTCTCGTGTGCTTCACAGCCGAAAATAAGGTACCACCGTGGCTATTCTCAAGTGCAGGCTACCTCTTCAGGACACGGCGGAGTGCCTTCCGACGCACCCCTGGTGCAACGTGCGACCTAACGAGACACATCTCGTTCGCGTTCCCTCGACCTTTCTTCGTATTGCTGCTTGCCCTGCGATTTCAGGCCCTCTGCTAGCTTCTCGGCCGCTCTTTGGCCTGCAATGTCACTATTCAAGATCATATCCGACATCCCTGGATGGTCATAACCGTAATGCGCATGCAGTTTCCCTCACGAGCAGCGCCTATCCGTCGATTAGTTCGTCTTCCGGAACCCGAAGCCCTTTTTATCCGGCGTACCTATCCACCATTCAACCGGTATACCTTTCCCAACTTTGGCGGACCATTTACCTCAGGCATGATCATCTCGCGTGACATTTTTTTTGGCGCCATCATCGCACGTGGCATTTTCTAAAAACCAAGACGTGTCAATTTGTAAAATCAAGGATGCGGCCGCGCCCGTTGCGAGGATTTGCAGGTAGCTCTTCAGCCCCAACACGATGTGTGAGGCGGCGGTGGAAAAGGCAACCGACGGCGTCGACGCGTCCTTTGATGATCGCAAGCGATATGCTTCGTCGCGAGCCCAGATTGCGGTCTCGGGCACAAGGCGAGATCACAGTTCTGCGATCTGTGGTAACGCGAGCCCGCAAAGCGCCGCTGCGGCCACCGCTTTTGGAATCTGGACGAGATTCGTCGTCGTCTGAGATCAGTTGATCGAGCAGTTCGCGCGCGCGGGACGCGCTTGCGGTGCAGTCTCTCCCGCGAGCTCGCCCGTGACCTTCTCATCGACGACATCCGAGAGCTGCGCGGACGGCCCTATGACCTCGTCGCTGTCGCCGGCGGCTGGAAGCACCTGACACGGCCGGCCTATGCCGATGCCATCCGCGCCTGCGGAAGCAGCGGGCGTGCCGTGGACCTGACGTGGTCGGACGTGCTGATGCTGATGTGCATCGGCACTTCCAGCCGATTACCCGCGCCGAATTGTCGTCGGTTTTCGGGAAGTAATCAGTCGCGACCTGATCGGCCATCTGCGGCACCGGCCTGATCGCGTCGAACCCGCGCAGTCCGACGCCCGGCGCTCCCTACACCTATGTGACGACAAAAGCGTCCTGCTCGAGTTCGGCCTCGACACGCTTCGCGATCTCCCGGACTGCGAGGCGCTCGAGGATGCCGGGCTGCTGAGCAGAGATGAGCTGCTTGCTGGTGAAATTATGCCAGAGTTGGCTAGTGGCCATGAGGATGCGGGTTTGGATACGGAGGAATAGCTTGGCGCTGCAGACGCTGTGGCCACCGGGCTTGCGAGTGCTTCCAGCTTTCCATAGCGAATCTAGCGCGCCCAAGGGCGTCCGAAATTTGTAGGCAAATTTCGGACATGGACACGGTCAGCGACGTCAAGCAGGCAGCGGTATGCGGCCTCTGCACCGCTGTCGCCCAAAAATTCGTGGCCATGGGCAAGCCCCACTTGAGACCCCAGAGAGAACGCTCGTGAGCGATGGAAACGGTTTTGGTCCAAAGCTTGATACAGATGGCCTGCAGATGGGTGTAGGGTTTCAAAGCGCTCGAAGACGCGCCTTCGCAGAGTTAAAAGTCCGCGACGAACTCGTGTGTCGTTTGTCGCCAACTGCAAATTCGATAGTTAGCGCAATTATACTGCGCCGAGTCTGCCATCTCGAGCCCCAAGGGTTTGTGAGGCCTCTCGGCTCACCACCGCCTTTGCTAACCGCCGTGATTCCAAAGACGCGTGCCTTTACGGAGGGGGTCAAACGGCCTATATTATTCTTTATAAGGAGAAGAATAATGGGCACACTTGCTCGCATCTACACCCCCGCAGAGGCAGCCGCCGTCAGCGGGATAGGAATCAAGGCCGTGCACAATGCGATCGACAAACGCATTGTCGATACTGTGCCAAGCACTGCTCGGCGCATCGGTGGGGTCGTCCGACGGGCATTGACCGGCGAGGATTTGCTGCGGCTCAAGCTTTGGTATGGCGTGGGTGCGACATTGCCCGCTGATCGTCGCTACCGCCTGTTCGAGGAAATCAAAGCTGCCCCAAGGGCCAAGACCGTAAGGGCCGACGACCTGCTGATCGTCGACGTCGCCGAGGCACGTAAACAGCTCAAAGCGCGCATCGTGGATCTTGATGAAGCGGAGGCCGCCATCGGCCGCGTTAAAGGGGTGATGGGCGGAGAGCCTGTCTTCAAAGGAACCCGCATCCCTGTTCGTATGATCACGACGATGCTAGCGCAGGGCGCAGATGAAGCGGAGGTTCTGGAGGGATATCCGAAGCTAACGCCGCGCGTGATTGAGCTCGCCAGAATGTGGGTCGCCGCGCACCCGGTTCGTGGGCGGCCTAAGAAGCTGGTCGAGCAGGGCGTGAAAATAAAGTCGTCGAAGCGCGTGGTTTTGAAGGGCGACCCAGGTCCGTCGGCCAGGTCGAGACGCGTGTGACCTCGTGAGGTTTCTGATCGATGAGTGCCTGCACACGTCTCTGGTTGCGGTAGCCCAAGAACGCGGACATGAAGCAAACCACGTCAACTGGCTTGGGCTAAGCGGCGAAACCGACTGGGACCTCATGCCGCTCATTATCGATGAGGATTTCACCTTCGTCACCAACAATGCTAAGGACTTCAGGAAGCTCTATGCCAAAGAACCGGTTCACGCCGGCCTGATTATCGTCGTCCCTCAGGTCGGGCCTGAAAAACAGAGAGAGCTCTTCGATGCTCTCCTCGAGGATCTTGGCCCAGAGGAATTCCTGATTAATGAAGTTATCGAAATCGAGATCGAAAACGGCATTGCAATCGTAACACGATACGATCTGCCGTCGCCCTAGCTGAGGCTGCGCGATCTCCGCTTATGACCGACCCGGTTGCCAGTCGCTCATCTGCAAAATGTTACCGCCGAGTTTTGCAAACGCGCGTTGGCGGCAGGAGAAAACGAGAATCTGCTGATCGTGTGATTGACGATGCAAAGCGTCGAACATGCGCTCGATGCGGTCGTCATCGGAATAAACCAAAGCGTCATCCAGGATAACCGGTGTGGGTCGGCCGTCGCGGGCAAGCAAACGGGCGAAGGCCAGACGTGTCAGAACCGAAAGCTGTTCTCGCATGCCGCCACTCAACCTATCGACATCCTCATCCTGACCATTGCGGCGAACGGTCTGTGGCAACAGTGTGTTCTCGTCGAACACTATGGAGATGTCATCGAATAGCAATCCAAGCAGCGGTCGCAGCTCGGACATGACCGGCTTCAGATAAAGATCGCGTGCCGTCGAGCGCGCAGCGACCAGCGTCGTGCGCAGCCGGTCGAGGACGGCTTTTTCGAATTCGAAGCGTCTCGCTCGCTCTCCAGCGATTTCCAATTTTTCTGTGGCCTCGCGCAAAGCTTCTTCCACCGCGTCGTCGGACCGAGTGCGAATATGGCCATTGAGATCGGCCAGGGTTACACGCAACTGACTTGCTTCCTGTGTGGCGGCATCCTGAACCGAACGGGCGCGGCGCAGAACGGCTTCAGCGCTGGTGAGATCGCGAGCGCCGTCGCGCAGGGGAGCAGCGCGCATTTCGGCCGCTTCGCGCAGCTTTTGTCGTGCGGTGGCCTCGGTGAGCAGCAAGCGCCCCTTTTCCTCGCGCGCTGCATCGGGTCCCAATATGACCTCGAGGCTGGTCAGTTCCGCCTGGATGGTGACATAAGCCGTCTCCGCAGCCATGACAGCCTCGTCGGCATGGCTGCGCAAAGGCAAGGCCTCGCGCACGCTGTTGCGTGTTGTCGCCACACGCTGCTCGGCTGCGGCATGATGTTGCCGGATCTGTTCTGGATCGACTTTGAGTTCGAGGTCCCCGGCCCCGAGGGCACTCAGACGAGCAAGCTCCTCGTGTAATTGCTGTATCCCCTTGGGCGCGAGATCGGCAAGTCGCTGACGCGCCAAGCCCAGTTCGGTAGCTTTGTCGCGCGCTTCCACTAGGCGCTGGCGTGCCGTCCTGAGGCTATCGACACCGAGGGACGCAAGCAGGCTGCGGTGCTTCGCTTCGGCGTCTTCGATGGTCCGGTCGGCCTGCTGCGGCCGATTCGATCGCAGGGTCAAGGCTCCGATGCCGGCAATATCCAGGCGTACGGTGCCAGCAAAGCTTTGGTCTTCTGCATGGGGCAAGGGCTTGGCATCGATGGTCACCAAATCGGCGGCGCCGTCCCGGTATTCCATGCATAGCGTCGGCAGGGTTGCCAGGTGAGCTGCACGAAGGCTGGCGATCTCGATTTCGAGCGCCTGGAGTTGCTCGACAGCTTGTTCCGGCACCGCCAGCATCGCCAGTGCTGCCTCTCCATCTTCGATCTGGGTTCTGGCGACTTCGGCTTGTTTCAACCGGTTGTCCGAGCCGGCCAGTTGTTCGGCAGCGTCACGCGCCAAAAGAGTCGCATCCAGCCGCGCGAGCAATTCGCGTGCTTCGCGCTCTTCCAGTTCGGCTGCTTGAACTTCGCCCATCGCTTGTTCGTTTTCGGCAATGGCAGAAGCGCGCCGATCGAGAACCTCACTGCGGCGAAGCTGCGCAATCGTCGACTGCTGGCGCAAATCCGTGGCTCGTTTGAGCGCGGTCCGAAAACTATCGAGGGCCTGCTGCGCCGCGTCGTGGTGAATTGCGGCAAGGGCAGCTTCCGCCTCGGCGGCTTTCAAGGCTTCGCTGTGCGATTTGGCGGCCTCGACTGCGGCTTCCGCGGCCGAGATGGCTTCCCGCCGAGTGGCGCCTTCTTCGGGGTTTTCAAGCTCAGACAGACGCGCCAACGCCATGCGCCGCTTGTCGAGCGAATCGCGCAGACCGGTGACTTCGGCGCTGAGACGCTGCTCGTCTTTCACCAGCTTGTCACGCTCGTCGAGCGCTGCCGCATAGAGACCGCCGCTCTTGGGACGCAGCGTTGACGTAACCAGGCTATAGAGTTCTTCTTCACATGCCGCGGCGATTTCGGCCATGCGTCGCCCGCCGGTCAGGGCTTCAACTTCCCCTGAACCGAGGACAGTAGGCTTTCGCGCACGCGTTTTTCGCCGTCCTCCTCGCTTTTGCTGCGCCTTTCGATGCCGGTGACCCCTTGGCGAACCCAGAGCAATCCTGCCGGTCCTGCGCTTCCGCCATGGATTAGTTTGCCGATAAAGGCTTCGGCCTCATCGGCTTGAGCCAACAGTCGCCCGCCGTCGAGGTCAATAACGCTGGCCAGCCTGCCGCCATAAAACTGCTTGGCAAGTCGATAGCGTCCTTCTGAAGTGGTGATGTCGGCCTCCACCACCGGATTGCCCCCACTGTAAGGCCGCAACAGTCGCACGCCTTCGGGTGTGCCCGTGTGAGGCTGGAAAAAGAGTGCGTGCAGCGCTTCGAAGAAGGTTGATTTGCCGAACTCATTGACCGCGCAAAGCACGTTGACGCCGTCGCCGATGTTTTCGATGGCGACGCCTTGCCCGGCGAACCGTTTGACGTTGTGGAGCCGAAGGGCCGTAAGTTTCATGATCCCATCGCCTCGCAATAGCTGAACAACCGAACCAGTGCTTCTCGCGATATGTCGCGTTCGACAGCCGACCGGGTTTCGTCGCTGCTTTCATCCAACAGTGCCTGCGCTGCCTCGCGAAGGGCACCAGAGCGGTCGATCCGATCCAAATCGCCACTTTCGCAGTCGGTCGCGAGCCCGTCCCCGTCCAGTTCCAGATAGGCGAAGTCGGGCGCGGCTACCGCGATCGCCGCTTGAAGGATCGTTCGCCCACTTAACCGCACCCGGCCAGACGCGGCAATTCGCAGCAAAGTCTGACGCCGCAGATGAGCCGGTGGAAGCAACGCTTCAAATGCCGCGGCGCTGTCGTCGCCAGACAGCAGATGCAGGGGAGCGGTTTTCCAGGAAAAGCTAGCTGTTTCAACGGCCACGATCTCGGGCACGGCGCCAGGCCCGGCAATGGAAACGACAAGGGCCTGACCGGGTGTATCATGCTTGAAACGGTCAGGTTCGGGCGCACCGCTATAACGGCTGCGCTCATTGATGGTGACGGGTCCGTGCCAGTCGCCAAGTGCCAGATAATCGAGGCCGGCCTTAGTCGCGCGATCTGGTGCAATGACATCGGACGCTGCTGAATCTTCGGAAAAGTTCTGAATAGCGCCATGAGCAAGGCCGAGCCGGATGGCGCCTTGCGGCGTCGCGGCGCTGTTCATCCACTCGGTAAGGTCGCGACCGGGTCTGCGGGTGGTGCAAGGTGCAGGCAGCAGCGCCACGTCCGCGCCAATGGTCAGGGTTTCGGGCCGCGTCGCCAGCAGGACATTGTCCGGCACAACGCTGTCCGCTGCACTCCACAATTGATCAGCCAACAGGGAATCATGGTTGCCAGGCAGCAATATCCAGCGCAGAGGCGCGCTCTGGCTCATCTCGGCCATGGCCTGCCGCAACATCGCTGGAGTGGGCGTTTCGGTATCGAACGTATCGCCGGCCAGAAGTATGGTGGATGCACCATGGACGCGTGCCTGCTCTGCCAGCCGGCTGATCGCGCCATGGCGCGCTTCACGGAGCCGCCCGCGCAGATCCTCTGGCATGTTGCCGAACCGCTTGCCGATATGAAGATCGGAGCTGTGGATGAATCGAAACATGGAGTCTCCGAGACTATGTCGATGCCAGGTTGCGCTGGGCGCGATCGATGGCTTCATCCAGCCGGGAGCGTGAAATCGCCGCAAGTCGCTCGACACCGAGCAGACGTGCAAGGTCGAGAGCGGGGTCGGACTGTTCCAGAATGTCCTCGTTCGCAACGACGACAGCGGCCAGCTCGGCGATTGGAATGTCGGCAATGGACCGGCGGGCATCGGCATCGAACGGCATGCGATAATCAAGCAGGTCGACCACCGTCCCTCTCTTCCATAGGAAGCTGCCGCTGGATTCTTCAGTTCTATCGAACTCGCGCAGATGCAGGTCGATCCGCTCCCGAATCTTGTTGCCCGTTCTGAGCCAGCCATGCGCCCGTGCGATGCGCTGCGCAAGGACGTCATCTCGCAGAGGTCCTTCCTGCTCGATCACCGCGTCGACCATGGACCGCAGCGTGCCTCGGTAGACGAAGTCATAAAACTGATCCGGGCTGGTGGAAAATCCGGTTAGATCAGTCAGGCGATAACGGCCGCCCGTCGGTACGGTATCATGCGTCGAATGCGCGGCCGCAGGCAAAATTCCTGCAGATGCCGATGGGCGCTCTCCCGTCGCGAGGGGAGCGGCGACAAGTTCTGGCTCTGATTTTATCGACGGATGTTCCGGTTCGCCGGCCGATGCTAGGTCTTCGGCTGGCAATGGGTCCATGGGGTCGACCTTATGTCCCATGTCCCAATGGATCGCGGCTTCACTTTCCTGTTGTTCAGCCTGTTTGCGACGGCTTTCCTCGAGCAGCGCGGCCAGGCTGGCATGAAGCCTCTCGGTGCAACCTTCGAGATCAAACCACCAATCGGTTGACCATACCCGGACAATGTTCCACCCGAGGCCGCGCAGGACCTGCTCGCGGACCTTGTCTCGATCTCGCGCCGTGGCAGAACTGTGATAGGTCGCGCCGTCGCATTCGACCCCAGCCAGATAGGCGCCGGCGAGATCGGGATGCCGGATCCCTATATCCACTCGAAAGCCCGAAATGCCGACTTGAGGAACGATGGTCCATCCGCGCTTCTCAAGCTCGGCAGCGACGGCCTCCTCGAAAGGGGATTCCAGGGCTCCGACCGATCCGCGTTCCTGCGCTGGCAATGCCACAGCGCCGCGTTCGGCAAAATCGAGAAAGGCTTTGAGATGCTGTACGCCGATCGCTTTGGTTCGGTTGGGGTCGATCTGGTCGGCGGCAAAACCTGAAAATACGATCAGTTCCTGCCGCGCACGCGTCACCGCGACATTCAGCCGGCGTTCGCCGCCGTCCCGATTCAGCGCGCCGAAATCCATGCTGCGCTTGCCGGCATTATCTTGCGAAAAGGTGATCGAAAACAGGATTATGTCACGCTCGTCCCCTTGGACATTTTCCAGATTCTTGACGATGGCGGGCTCAATACGCTCGTCGGCAAAGAACCATTCAAGCTCCGGCTCTGTCTGGCGTGCCTTGTCGAAAAGGTCGAGGATGAGCGACTGCTGTTGCGCGTTGAAAGTGATGACTCCGAGCGTGGGTCGGTCCTTTTCCGGTAGGGCCAGCCAACGCCGCATCCTGCTGACCGCCTCGTCGGTTACCGCTTGGGCTTCGATTCGATTGGTGCGGCTTTTGCCACGGTCATAGATGCCGGTCGTGATTTTTCGCAGCTGAACTGCCCGATCTTCCACCGTTGGCGAAGGGAATGTGATGAGCCGGTTCTGATAGTAGTGATGGTTGGAAAAGGCGATCAGCGACTCATTGCGGCTACGATAATGCCAGCGCAGGTCACGTACCGGGATGCCGGCCGCTTTGGCTTCGTCGAGAATGCTCTCAAGATCCTTTTCGTGTTCGACGACTTCCTCGTCCTCCTCGTTGCGGCCAAAGAAATTGGTGGGCGGCAACTGCTTGGGATCGCCTACGATTATGGTTTGATGGGCTCGCGCGATGGCACCGACGGCGTCCCAGGTGGTGATCTGCGATGCTTCGTCGAAAATCACCACGTCGAACAGGGCTTGGTCGGGCGGTAGATATTGAGCGATTGAAAGAGGGGACATCAGCATGCACGGCGCGAGCTTGGCAAAGCTCGTCGGCATCGCGCCAATCATCTCGCGGATTGACCGGCTGGGCCGCTGCAATTCCATCTGATGGCGCAACAGGCCCAACTCGGAATTGCGCGGGACGCCTTGCACAGCCGGCAAACCATGAGCGATGGCACTGATGACGCGAAGGCTTGCTTGAGCGCGGACAAGATCGTCGATTTCCCGGAAATCTTCGATGGCGTGCTCGTGCTGGAAGCGACGGAAATTCCGCAGCACCGGATCGGCATCCAGCGTGGCCGGCAGCCACCAGCGTACATAGGCCAGGCGGAACGCGGATTGAGCTTCAGCTGGTCGCACTAGACCCGCCTCGATATCGTCGACCAACGCTCCCAGATTGTGACTGACAGCCCTGCGACGAATGCCGCACCACGAAGTCCAGTCCCGGAGAAGATGACGGGCGTCGAGCAAGTCTCCCATCGCAGTCGTCAATTCGGTCAGCGGGTTATCATGTTCTGCCCAAGAAGGCGTCTTTCCAGCAGGGATCGCAAATTGGGTCTTGGCAGCCTCGAATGCTGCAGAAGCCGCAAGGAAGCGGGCTGCCCCATAGCGCATCGTGCTATCTGCTGCACCGCTTCGCAGGCTCGGGGCGGTTGCTTGCAGGAGCGCTTTGAAATCCTCCGTGCCGAGGCCGGGCAGGCGTAGCGTCTGTCGAAGCCTTTCGGCCATCGAGAGTATCTGATCGATACGGTGGGTGTCGGTATCAAGTGCGGCAAATCCGATCGGCTTCCCAGATAGGATGTTGGCTTCGACAGTGGCCCGGCGGTCCTGCATCAGGCGCAACAGCAGCAAGTCGTGCTGAGGATCGGCTACCCCCTCTGTGACATAGCCTTGAAGCAGCTTCTGGACTTTGCGTTTGCCCAACTGACTGTTTGGCCAGAATGCAGAAGCGGCCTGCTGCCATTGCTGCTCTATGTCCTCCACCCGTATGCGCGCAACGGCAGCCTCGTCATAGCGGGCCGACAGGTCCTTGCGAGACTTGCGATAGTCTCCGATTGCCTCATTGAGAGTGGCGAGGGCTCCCCGCAACTGGGCGAAATCTCGATCAAAGACAATGCTGACGTCATAGCCGGCACTGTCCTGGAGTGCCGCTGCTAGTTTTCGCAGCGCTTCGAGCTCCGCTTTTGACGCGTCGCCTTTGGCGCGCAGGCCGATGCTCACCAGGAAGGCGTCGAGTGCGGTCGCTAGAACCTCGGACGCATTCTTGAGGGTCTTTGCCCCTTCGAGCAAATTGTCCTGCCAGCCTGACGTCCACTCGGTGACATCTATAAGACGCAAGACCGACCGCATCTCCACCGACTGAAATGCGAGACCTGTTTCGGCGGCAATATGCTCCAGCGCCAGCCGGTTTGCCTCGTCATGGGAATCGCGCGATGGCCAGGACAATCTCGGAGCGTGCTGCCGCTTGTTCTTGAGAGCGATGCCGAGCGCCAGATAAGGCGTCAGACCATTGACATGGTGCCGATGCAGCGCTTCGACATAGGCATTCAGTTCGTCGCGACGGACGCGAAGCCGCTCGTTGATCGCAATCCACTCCGCTGCGTCCACGCGCACGCCGCTTTCCCAGCTGATCCTGAGCTGGGTGAGAAAGTTGCGTCGGTCCGCCTTGCTGGAATGGAGTTCGAGACAATGCGCGCCCAGGCCATGTTCGCGCAGGCGGCGATACACCACATCGAGCGCCGCCGTCTTCTCGGCCACAAACAGCACGGTTTTGCCAACTGAAAGACAGTTGGCAATCATGTTGGCAATGGTCTGGCTCTTGCCAGTGCCGGGAGGACCGATGATGACAAAATCGCGACCCTCAGCGGCGGCAAGACTTGCGGCGGTCTGTGAGGAGTCGGCCGGCAGCAGCAAAACCATGTCGGACGGGGCATAGTGCCGGTCGAGTTCGCGCTCGTCGCGGAATGATGCGCCATTGCCCTCGAAAGCTATCTCCGGCGTGTCGATCAGATGGCGCACGACACGGTTTTCGCGCAGCGCATCGGTACGCTCGACCAGATCCTTCCACATGAGAAACTTGGCGAAGGAAAAGGTCGACAGCGCCGTCTCGTCCACCACCTCCATGCCGGGGACGTCGCGCACTGCCTGGCGCATAAGACCGAGCAGCCTCGGCACATCAACGCCGCTTTCGTCCTCGGGCAGCTCACCGGAAAACTGTGGCAGTTTGAGCTCGAAGTCGCGTTCGAGAAACTGCAACAAGGTTGCGTTGAATCGCGGTTCATCTTCATGGAAGCGCAAGGTAAAATGCGATGTTGCGCTGCGGCGCTCGATTTTGACCGGTACGAGCAGCAATGGCGCGCGATAGCTGCGCTCGTCCTCGGCCTTCTTCTTCCAGCGCAGGAAGCCGACCGCCAGGAAGAGCGTATTCGCGCCGCCCTCGGCAAAATCGTTGCGCACTTGCCGGTAAAGATCGATCAGCCGGGATTCCAATTGACGCCCATCGAGCGTCGACGGGAGCTCGTCGCGCAGAAGCGCTTCCGCGGCAAAGCCACGCTGGAGGTCACGTCCGTGCACCTCGCGATAGAGGACAGCATCCCGCTCGCCCAGTGGATTCTGTTCGGGGAGCGAAATCAGCCGGATCGAAGCGCCTGCCATCAGACGGTCCTCGAGGTAGCCGACGTCAGTACAAAGAAACGGAATTGTCTTCTTGGAGTCCGGAAAATTGAGCAGGCGGTTCCGCAGTGTCAAATCGAGGAGCTTTTTCTGCCAGCGGTCGATCCGTCCGGCCGCTGTCGTCGGCTTTACCTCGACGATCTCGACCGGCAGGGCTACCACGGCCGGTGCGGCTGGCAACGGCAACGCGATTTCGGTTGCCGCCTCTGCATCCACGCTGCGGCGCGTCGGTTCGTGCGAAGCAAGCGGTGTGATGCCGCCGCTGCGCGAGCGGCGTATATCGATGGCTGCGACAAAGGTGGCTACCTGCGTTTCGTCGAGCCGCTGTTCGATTGCGTGTTGGGCAGCCTCCAACGTCATCGCCGGCCGATGCGTCACGCCTGTCGTCTCAAACACGATGAGTTCGCGCGATGCCAGCGCCTTGCGGACCTCCATGGCATCGGGTTCAATGGCGTTGGCGAGCGTCCTTTGTGTCATCCAGACGCCGACGGCCGCGTGTCCCTGAAACATCAAAACGACGGGATGCAAGCCCGTCGCCTCCAGGGCGGACGCGAATAACAGACTGGTATCGAGACAGGTTGCCAGCTTTTCTGCCGTAATAATTGAGGGACGTCGAATTTTTTGGCCGCGGCTTTCGAAGCTCGCAGGTGGCTCTGCATAATGCAGCGATAGGCCAGCAATGGCCGAATAAATTGCGGCCGCCAGCATGAATGCGCGTTGCGGATTGCCGCTTTGATAGCCATCGAGGCTGGAAGGATGACCATGCGCTGCGAGCAGCTCCGCTGCGGAACGCAGCAGTCCTGCGATCGCCGGGTCGTTCGGCATGACGAATGCGGCGAGCAATTGCGCCATATCGACGACGCCACCCCATTCGTCGCGGGCAAGCAGGCGCACCGCAACGCGCTGCTCGGCCAGCACTGCGCCTCCTGAGGTTAGGCGCAACGTTATCTCCCCGCGCTCAGCCTCGTTGAGACCGGCCAGATAGCCGGCGTCGAGATCGATTTTTCGATCGCTTAAGGGAAGCCGGTCGCCAGCAACGATCCGATCAATTGTCCAGCTTTTGGCGCGCAAAAAAGGGGGGTTCGATGTCAGCTCGAGAGTGCATTTTTCGAAACCCTGCTGGGTCGGGTTGTTGAGCGCGATAGACCGGATCACCGGAATAGCATTTTGGAAGGACGCATATGTAAAGCTGGCGGCGATGTCCGCCACGACTTCTATTACGGGCGCGGCTGATATACCGGCAGCATCGCCAGTCTCCGAACTCGTTTCCATACCCCATCCCCTATTTTCATTTACGATAGAACTTTGCCGCCAGAATTTGAAAGTAAATTCTCGGTATGGTCGCCGCTTATGTCCAGCAGCATAGATTTCTAAAAGTGTTACCGCCCAGATAACGGTCGAAATGGAGACAGGCGATAATCGGTCGTCACGATTGGAGGGGATCCAAAAGTCGCGGAAATCGGAGCGCCGGCGCACGCTGCTGAAACCCAAGACGGGCAGGACGTCATCCGCAAATGTGTGGCGGTCCGGGCGCCATGGACCAAGCGTTGCGCGCCTATCGCGAGCGCTGTCGTGGCGCCTATCGCGGACTCGGACCCAGCCCGACAGTGACGGCGAACCTCGATCGGCCTATCGGTGAGGCGGTCGAATTCCGCCCATAGACTATCGAAAGGCACGCACTTCCAGCTCTATCTCCTCGTACGCGTTGCCGGCTACCTAAATTCGTGCGCGCGGTCCAATGCCTTTGATTGCTGATGTCGTTGTGGAGACGTTTGATCGCTGAAGCATTTGTTTGCTGACCTAGCGGCGCGGGGGAGGTCATTTATTGGGTACATCTCCAGCACTCTATGTGCGATCGCGAGGAAAATTTGTCCAGACAAGCGAATTCATCGAATCTGGACTAATCAATAAGTATAATGATGGTAAGATTCGGGGGGCAGGAATGGCCGAGGTTGGACTTTTGGAATGGGCGGATAAGCAGCCCGACTGGATTAGGGATGCCTTAAGAAGACACGCCGCGCGGCCGGGCTTCAACCTCGAGCAGGAGGATAAGGCCGGTGTAACAGCTCGGGTCCGCCACGTCGGTGGATTTACCGCTGATCTGCCCGAATGCTCTCCGCTCTCGGCGGAGCATTTGAGGGCCAACAGTTCGAACGAGCCGCGCGCGGTGCTTTGCTCACTCGGCCCCGTCAAGCATTTGAACCGCCTCGCCGAAGAGCAGCAACTGCGTTTCGCCACCGATGGCATCACCATTATCTACGGCGACAATGGAAGCGGAAAGAGCGGCTATTGCCGGATCGCGAAGAAGCTTTGCCGTAGTCTGACGGCGGATGATCTTCTTGGCAACGTGTTCGAGATCGGCACCAAACCGCCAGCCGAAGTGCTTGTCCGGTTTCTCGAAGAGGGTGCTACGGAACCGACCCCCATAACCTGGAAGGACGGAACGCTGCCCCCGCGTCAATTGCACGGATCTCCGTTTTCGACTCCGCGAACGCTCGCCTCTACGTCGATAAGCAAAACCGTATCGGTTTTCTGCCCGCAGCCATCGCGCTTCTCGAAAGCCATGGACGTCACCGCACCGAGCTCGAAGCCGACTTCCGGGAAGAAATCAAAGCGATCGAAAAGAACCTAAAGACACCATTGCCGAGTGGGTACACAGCTGCCGGCGCGGTCGTAAAGCTGCTGGCTCGTCTCGAAATCAAGTCAAAGGACGTGATGCCTTCCGCAGCCGAAATCAAAAACCTCGCTGCCCTCTCAGAGCAGGACATGGCTGATCTCGCTGGCCTCGAACAGGCTCTGGCAAGCGACCCTTCAACGATGGCGACAAAGCGTCGGCGTGCCAAGGCGGCCTTGGAAAAACTGCTGACTGCATCTGAACAGATCGACGCGGCTCTCTCAGCGGCGGCCCTCGAGATTTATCGCAATCTATATGCAACAGCCGATTCTACAGCGCAGGCTGCACAACTTGCCGCCTCAGGAGCGTTCGCGACTATGCCGTTGAGCGGCGTTGGGCTTTCTCCCTGGCGGTATATGTTCGACCATGCACGAGCCTATTTAGCGAGCGTCACTGGCATCGATCATCAGCACTTGCCAGATCAGGAAGGCGATCGTTGCATGCTCTGCCAGGAGCCGATGACGGCGGACGCCGCGGGGCGGATCCAATCCTTCAATGACTTCGTAACGGGCGCCGCAAATAAGGCGGCGCAAGTCGCATCTATTGCCCATGAAGAGGCCCTGCGCCAAATCAAAGGACTCACCATTGCGACCGGGGAGGCGGTTGAGGCGGCTCTCGGAGAGTTTGGCGATCTGTCCGCCGCACGCAAGGCGATGGTGGCCCTGATCTCGGCATATTATGTCGAGGCAGGTAAAAGGCGTGATGCAATTGTCGTTGCGGCTGCGCTGTCCGAGTACGCTGCGTTCCCGCAACTTGCGGCGCCAGTTGCATCGAAACTCCGAACGGAGGCGGAGGCGCTAGAGGCCGAAGCGCTGACGGACGACAAGGCAGCGGCCGACGACGGGAACCGCGCTACCGATCGAGCTCGTCGCGATACACTCAAGGATCGGAAAAAACTGGGCGACGATCTCACCATCGTTCTCGCGCGCTTGGCGAATCTCGAAGAGCGGCGCAAGCTTCTCTCATGCTGCGATGCTGTCGAAACAGGCTCGGTGTCACGGCAGATGACGTCGCTTCGACGAAGCCTCGTCATGCAGGATCTCGAAAAGCGCGTCGTCGCCGAGATTGAGACTCTGGCGTTAACGCACATCCCGTTCGCAGTTAATGATCGTAGTCAAGATGGGCAGAGCTATTTCGAGGTCGGGCTCAACGCGGCAAAAGCGATCTCAAACAGCAAGGTCTTAAGCGAAGGAGAGCAGCGCGCGCTTGCCCTGGCCTGTTTCTTAGCCGAGGTCGGAGGAGACACATCGCGTCAAGGCATGATCATCGACGACCCCGTGTCATCTCTCGACCATGTTCGGATCAGGCGGGTCGCGGCAAGGCTCGTAAAAGAAGCGGCCACAGGACGTCAGATTATTATTTTCACCCATAATCTTCTGTTCTTCAACGAGGTGGTTGACGCAGCTGCGCAGGCCAATCCGCCGATTCCCCTTGTTCGAAACTACATCAACAAGTCCGAATCTGCCGGTTTTGGCTTGATTAGCGAAACTGACGAGCCGTGGATCGCACAGTCTGTCACGAAGCGCATCGAGACTCTCAAGACGCGCCTGAAGAGCTTCGACGGCGCCACTGATTTCACCACCGATGCTTGGCGAAGGTCAGCGAAGGATTTCTACAGCGATCTTCGGGAAACCTGGGAGAGGCTCGTTGAAGAAATCCTGCTCGGTAAAGTCGTCGAGCGATTTAACAGCGATGTCAAGACACAGAGCCTGAAGGGTGTGGTGGTCGAGGACGAAGACCACAAGCGAATCTATTGGGCCATGAAGCGAGTTTCGGAGCGTTCTGGACATGACATGGCGTCCGCCAAGGCCATTCCAGTTCCAACACCAAACGATATGAAGAGCGATCTTGATGGAATTGACCAATATCGTATCGACACCACCAAACGAAAAAAGGATGCCGAAAAGCGCCGGATTGAATTCGAACAGCCTCCCAAGGCGACTGTACTCTAGCCTAATGACTATTGTCGTGTATTACTGGCCCTCACTGGCTTCATCCTGCTGCGCATGCCGGTGTCCGCCTGCCGCGGGCGAAGCCGACGTGACGAGGAAGTATCGCGAGGGCGCCAAGCCATCAATGGCTGTGCGCTCGCTCTTCATCTTGGATTTCAGCGCCGAGAAGCCTGACCGCTGGTAGTGCTTCGCCTGCACAATGTCGCCGCCGGCAAGGGCATGTCGACCATCCATCGCGTCGTCCGGTCCCTCGGGAAAGGCCTCGAAACGCTTGTCGATCTCGCGACCTACGAGGTCGCGGGCCAAATCCTCAAACTCGTTATGGGACAAACTCGAGAAATCATAAGCCATGCGCCCAGATTGAGTGCCCATTTGGTGGGCAGACAAGCAACCGGGGGCACAATTGCGTCGTGCCTCTCCATTACCAACAAAAAGATAAACGCGCTTTCCAGGCGATGCGGTCGGATGATCGTTTCGCGCTTGGCAAAAGCGAACGGATTAGTCTATGGCTCTCGGCGGGGGGGCGAGTTATGCGACGGGTGCGAATCCTTCAAGTAGGCGATATTCACTATCCGGATTGGCATCCTTCCTCTAGCAACATCGATGCCAAGGATAGCAAGTTCGCTCCGAAAATAACGCAGAAGCTACGCGCGTCTTCGCTGCGTGCCGTCTTGACGAAGCTTCGGCGGCTGACGACTTCGAAGCCCTTGGATTCGATCGCCTTCATGGGGGATTTCACGAGCCGTGGCGACAAGACTTTCATTGCTTCGGCATTCCAGCATTTCACGTTGCTCTGCCGCGCACAGGGGCGCAGTTCAAAGGCGCTTCCGTTGATATTCGTACCGGGAAATCACGATGTGAACCGTGATGACGCGCGCGAACTTGGACCGACTGAGAAATTCAGCGAAATGGCGAGTTTAGCCGCCCGCTTGGGTTGGCAGACCGTTCCCGTGGACCAACCCGTGCACTTCAGACTTCCGACAGGATCCGCAGGCGCAAACTTCATCCTCGTCAACACAGCGATAGGCAGTTGGGAGCTTCAGAACCTTCCCGCGTTCCTTCGTGATCGTCTCGAGGCACTCGGTCCTTCTACAGAACCTGTAGATCTCGGCTCGCCGGACACCTCGGGACATTCGCCCGCGACACCTCCCAGCGATCCAGACAAGGAGGCGTCCGACGACGAGTATTACGGTCAGATGGACACGCCATACATCTCGCGTGAGATGCTTGCAGGCCTACAGGAATTGCTCCAGCAGCCCGACATGCGTTACGGCATCATGATCGGCCATCACAATCTGCTGCCACAAAAGACTCCGCGCATTACGCCATACGCGGAGATGCTCAACAGCGGATTTGTCAGAACTCAGCTGCTGCAGGGCAACAAGCCTATCGTCTACCTGCATGGACACATACATGCCGATCCGGTCGAGATCGTCAACGATCCAAGGTTTCCGGACGGCAAATTGATCTGCATCTCAGCACCAGAGATACAGTCAGGTTTCAATGAGCTCGTCTTCTTCACGACCGATCAGGGAGAGCTCGTCGGCATCCGACTTATACCCTACCGCACCAATGTCGCCGACGGGACGGTCATGGAAGGCGAACATTGCTTCATCTCGACTATGTCCAACGGCAAGGCCTTTCTGAACAACGACACGTTTGACCTGATGCGCCGACTGCGCGACCATGCCACCAGGCGCGGGAATGGGTTACTCTTCTGGGACGAGATCACTGAGATTGCCGCCTCCGCCGAGCTCGGGCTAGATTTGGAAGACTCTCTTCTGATGCTCCAAGCGGCGCGCTTCGTCGAGATAGACGGCCTCACGAAGGCAAACTCGGCTTGGCGCATTAAGGTAAGGGACGAATAGAGATGGAGAATCCGTTCGGCCCCAACAGGATCGAGTACGAAAGTCGCCCGATACTGTGGTTCAGTCAGAAGTCGGCCTTGATTTCTGCCGCCGCCAAGCCGGTCTTCGTCGCAGGGACGAGAGGCAGCGGCAAGACCAGTATTCTTCGCTCGCTTTCCACAGTTCATATCCTCGAAGACAAAAGTCTCGCGGACCAAGTCGGCAAGCTCGGCTGGTATGGCGTCTTCTTCCAGCTCAATGAGACATTTTCGCCCCTAATCGACAACGCGGTTCTGAACCTCATTCCGGAGCGGATACGCTTCGACACGGCCGCCGTGATCCCGCGGCAATTCGTAATCTTCTCTCACTATCTGGAGCTGAAGATAGTCGAACGCCTGCTCGAGAGCATCAGCCAGCTCAGACGCGACAGCCACTTGAAATACCGGGCCTCTGAAGATAGGGACGTCGCCTTGGCACTGCATCGCGAAGTGCTGCACTTCATACCCCAACCTGCCCGTCTCGACTTCTTCAGCATAGATGAGCTGCGGGGTGGGATAACCCGGTACGTCGACGAATGCTTCAACGCGTTCTTCTTTGCCGCCGATGAGGGAGCGACCGGCTTCAGAGCGACAGACCCTGGCGCGATCATTAACAAGGTCGCGACCGCGATCACCCCACTTTTAAATGGCCCATCTTTCGCCGGTGACAGGGCGCCCTTCTTCAAGATCCTGATTGACGACTGTGAGGCACTGACACCGCTCCAACAGCAGTTCCTGAACACCTTGGTGAGGAAGACGCGCGGCAATGTGAAATGGGTCCTCGCCTACATCGGCGGCCTTTACGACACGATCCGGACGATCATACCCGGCCAGTCGCTCTCGAATGCTGACCGGGACGTCGAGAATCTTGATTCAGTCGATCCGAGGGAGTTCGCCACGCTGTGCGAGAACGTGTCGTCGCTTCGGCTCTACTATGCGCTTCCTGACCATCTGCGGAGTGATCTCAAGCGCAACGATGCGCTCAGCGCGTTTTCGCTCAAAAACCGGCTGGGGCGGCTTTCCGTCAATGACATCATCGAGCGGGTTATCATATCGGGTCATTCCGAGGGCAGAGAAGAGCTTGTGGCACTCGCTGATGCAGCACGTGAATTCCTCTCCGTGAATTTGAGGACGGCGGATCAGCAGCAATTCCTTCTTGATCGAAAAGCGCGCCCTTATGCCGAAGGGCTGGCGCTCGCGCTCATGAACCCGGAAATCAAGCGCCGGCCCATGAGCAAGGCGGATGCTTCAAATCTGAAGAGGTCGATCGCCCGGAAACAGGGATGGGCTTTTCTGAAAGCGTGCCAGATGCTGCGTCTGCATGACTACCCGTACGTAGGGCACCAGATCATCACATCATTGAGCGACGTCTGTATACGCGATTTCCTTGATATAATGGGAGAGATCTTCCGCCGCAGTGTTCCGAGTTCCAGTGATCCACGAAAACTGGTGGAATTCATCAACTCGGATTTACAGATTCATCTCGAACAGCAGAGACAGGCTGTGAACGCCGCCTCTCAACGGAAGCTTGATGGACTTCAGGCGCTTTCACATCCGTACGAAGAAGAGAGCGTGCGCATGGTGCGGGCGTTGGGTTACCTGACCGCTCGCCTCCAGACAGAGTTTGCCGAAGAAAATGCTCTAGGAACGACAGAGAGAGGCATTTTCAGGGTTGATCTAAAGGAAATGCGCTCGCTGGTGAACCGACTGGAGCAACCCAGCGGAAAACTGGACGAGGTCCTGCGTCGGGCGGAAAGGGATGGGTTTATCCGGGAGGTCTCCGCCGCCGGCAACTTTGAGGTGGACCGCGCCGACCCCGCATCGAAGGAGATGCTGATCAGATTGCATCGGCGATTTGCACCTTACTTCGGGTTCTCCTATCGCGGCCCGTACGAAATCAACACAATCCCTGCGGCGCAGATGGTCGACCTGCTTTTTACCAGGCATCGGCTCCCAGAAGACTGGGCCGACTCGGTGTTTAAGGAGCTCGTCGCGCGGCCCGCACTCAAGACCGAATTCCAGCACTCGCTTTTCGAGAGCGATCTCGAATGACCGCTTCAACTGTCGAGTATCGAGTCTTCGGCCATCTGGCCGTCACTGAGAAGGCGAGAGATGCAGGTACCTGCGAAACGATGGAGGCAGATATCGCGATCGTCGCGCTTGGATGGGAAACGCGTTTCGCCGCGTTCGAAAACCATCTTGACCTGAAGGTCGGCAAAATCGTGGTTCTGGACTTTGCTCTGAAGGAAGCGAACGTCCCAGCCGTCGAAGAAAACCGGCGAAAGCTCATCGCTATGGGTACCCGATGGGGCGTCGAAGTGACTGCGATCACCCTCGAGCCTTCCATCGAGTATCAGAAGAACATCAATCTCCTCGATCACCTGCTCACTCAGATGGCCGCTTCATGTGGCTCATACGAAGGAAGCCTGCGGAAGGTTTTCGTCGAGTGCTCGACGATGCCGCGAATCTACATCCAATGGCTGATTGCGGTGGCATTCAAGAAAATGTCGATTCAGTCTCTCGAATTCGGGTACGCCGAAGGTATCTACGGGAACGCGATCGGCAAAGAGGATTTTTCCAGCGGCTTGGACCGATACGTCACCGTCCCTCATCTTCAAGGCAGCGGAGGAATGGGCGAAGAGAAAGTCCTGCTCGTGGGGATCGGAGGAGATGCCGACGTATTCTACGGATTGATCGATATCGTCAGTCCGGAACGGATCTCGCTCCTCGTCCCAAGAAGCGAGAAGAATGCGCATATCGATGCTTTGCTCGATCAACAGGTGGCCAAGGTACGTGAAACCCACCGGCTCGAAGATGGCGAAGTTCGCGACATCCAGGCTTTCGGGCTGATGGCCCACCTCGATGCTTTCGAGACGTATCTCGACGGGTTCGGCTCGCGTGCGGTGGTGAACGTTTTTGTCAGCGGCCCGAAGGTTCAGGCCATCGCTGCTGCCGTGCTCGCCTGCTCCGACAGCCGCGTCCATCTCAAGGCACGAATTCCCACCTCCTATGCCCATCGTGAAGTCTCAGCGAATGGGCGGTATCATATCTATAGGCTGATTGACCTGACATCCCCTGCCTGCAGCCTTCCCGGGACGTTCTGACACGATCTTGCATTCGAGTAGCATCATGGTCCCAGTAGCCGTTCCGCCAAGCCTTCAGCGCATGTTCGTGTCGCCCGATCCGGTCGATGGGGGACTAATTCCCACTTAGAAGCTGCTCTACATCAGATCAGGGGAAATGCAGACTGGCAGAATTCCATAATTAGCGACTCAAAACATATACTCAGGCGAGACTGTTTAGCATAGAAATAGTGAGCGCTCTCCAATATGTTAGGCTCTGTCGCAGTAGCGCAACAAGCTCAGTCTTTGGATGGGTGGTATGAGGATGAGACGACTGAATGTGTACAGGCTCAGTCATTTTATCGAGGCTCTCGTTTTTGTCGTAAGCGCGTTCGGTGCGACGTGGCTTACCAGCTTTGTGAACGCGCCATGGTGGGCATATGTGATTATAGCGGCCATCACTATGGGCATGTTCGTAGCCGTGCGTCGGGTCCTTTCTGAGCCGCAACGTATGGGACTCTTGGCACACAACTCGGCAGCGACCTCTGCGTGAACCCAGGCGCCTTGAAAATGTCCCCGATGCGTCCGGATTTTTGGCGGTGATCTTCAATCAAATGCGATGAGCTGCAATTTCTGGCGACGGCCACGCTAAGGGCGGGCCTCCAGCACCATGTTGAACGGTGTCTCCGCGGCGCGACGCAATCGCTTGAAGCCGCCGCCGGTCACAACCTTGCGCAGCCTCGCCTCACCGGCCTGGGCTCCAAGCGCGAGCCCGACTTCCTGCGACACGGATGCGGGCGTGCACACGAAAGTGGAAGCGGCATAGTAAACGCGGCCGACGGGATTGAGGTTCGCCGCCAGATGATCATGCGCGAACGGCTCGACGATCATCCACGTGCCGTCCGGCTTGAGCGATCCGTGGACATGGGTGGCGGCGCCCGTCGGGTCGCCCATGTCGTGAAGGCAATCGAAGAATGTGACGAGGTCATACGTTCCGGGATAGCTCTTGGCGGCCGCCACGTCGAACCGCGTGTTAACGCCGACGCCGGCTACCTCGGCCGCCTTGCGGGCGCGCTCAATCGAGGGGGCATGATAGTCGAAGCCGACGAAGCGCGAATTGGGGAAGGCCTGTGCCATGAGCACGGTCGATGCACCATGACCGCATCCAACATCCGCGACGTCCACGCCGCGTTCGAGCTTCTCGACGACGCCCTCCAAGGCCGGCAGCCAGGAGTCGATCAGATTGGCATTGTAGCCTGGACGGAAGAACCGTTCCGTACCGCGAAACAGACACGCGCTATGATCGTGCCACCCGACGCCCTTGCCGGACTGGAATGCCTGCCTCACCTTTTCTTCATCGAGCCACAGCGCGGACAGGAACTCGAATGCGCCTGCCATGAAGGCCGGGCTGTCTTCATCAGCGAACACCAGCTCTTGCTCGGCGTTGAGATAGAATTTGTCGCTCGCTTCATCGTAGTCGACGTAACCCGCCGCCGCCTGCCCGGAAAGCCATTCCCTTACGAGGCGTTCCTGGGTGCCGGTGCGTGTCGAAAGTTCGGCGGCCGTCATCTTGCCGCCTTCGCGCAATGCCTTAAACAGGCCGAGTCTGTCCCCCAGCAGGACTCCCGCGCCCGTTGCGATCGCACCGAGATCGCCGACCATTTTCCCCAAGAATGCGTCCAACTTTTCCTGATTCGCTTCAGACATCTGAATCTCCCTTTGGGTTCAATCTCTCCAGGCGACGGAGCCGTGCTCGTCATGAGGCGCCTTGAGCATCAGATGCTCGAAGACATGCAGATATCCCCGGCGGCTCATCCGCGCTGCCGATCCTGCACCAGACCATATCGGTGACGAGCGGCGCGGTGGTCGGGAATGACAGCCACCTCCATGCCGTTGAAAAGCAGGAAATCCGTCACTTTGCCCTCGTCGGTAACCGGCGGAGCCGGAGTGGTCGTCACCAGGGCAAGCCCTGTTGCAGCAGGTATCCTTGGGCAGCCTGTCAGAACATCGATGACTCCGGTTGTGGTGCCGGGGCGGGCGATCAGGGGCCAAGTGATTGTTCCGCGGCGGCTGTATGTTGTGGTAAGGTGATCATGCGAACTCTTGTTGGTCGGTCACGTGTTTTGCGGATGACCCGCATGTACTGTGCCAAATGAGAAAACCATTCAAACGCAATCCAGTAGATCTGACTGTATCCGACATTGTCGGAATTTGGACATCGCCGAACGCGAAGCGCTCGGGGCTTGTGACGATACTTGAGCGTGCTGCTTCGGAGGAGGGATGCGCCTCGAACCGGCCGCGAGGCCTTTTTCTGGCAACGGATATTCCGGCCGGGTTAGGCCGCGAGGAAAGCGACGGTGAATAAGAGGTAGAGGACCAACCGTTTTGAGCGGGTAGTTGCCGTGTTGCGCCCCCAGGCAAAGGCCAGCACCACGGAGCAGTATTTCTGGTGGCGATACTACATCGCCTTTAAGTGCCGGTTACCCGTTTTTACCCAGTTGGCCTGGTGCATTCAGAGCGAGGTCGTTGGAAACCGCTTATTGTGGCTATGAGCAAACTCGGGATGGAGGAGTGGACCCAAAAATTGGCAAAATGCCCCAGGGAGGATTACATGGGTCGCTCATTCCCCGTACTCGTTACAGGTGCGCGTCGCTACGCAAACAGCTTGCTTTTGACTTGGCGTTTCTTGCCGTTTCGGCATCGCTCACTAATTCGGCCGCTGCCGACACCGTGAACTGGCGTCAATTCGAAGGGACCAGCATAACTTGGGCCTACGACATCCACCCCTATGCGGATGCTCTCGCTGCGCAACTTTCCGGAGTTCGAGAAGCTGACCCGGCATCAAGGTCACGCCGGAACTCTACCCAGACGATTCTTACTGGAACAAGATGACGATCCAACTGACGACGAAGTCGCCAGCATGGGATGTGTTCGGCACTGGCATTCAGCCCGCGTAGGACCTCGCTCCGAGTGGCGCCTGCTGGACAAATACCTGAGTGATCCGAAGCTTACCGATGCTGGATACGACTACATTCGGACATGATCAAGAAGTGCGCGGCTCCTTCCTTCGCCAATGATAACTGGAACCAGGTCGTGGACGGCATCTCGTCCGGCCGCACCGCGATGACGATCGACTCAAAAATGTTCGGCTTCTGGAACGATGTTGCGGGGAAGCCGGCATCCGGCAAGATCGCCTTCGCTCCGCCGCTGCACGCACCGAGCGCCACGAGCTTGGATTCTGACATCTGGATCTGGGCTCTCGCCATGAACGCGGCTTCCGAAAAGAAGGGCACGGCCTGGCTGTTCATCCCGTGGGCCACCTCCAAGCAGGTGGCGCTCAAGGGTGCCCTTGCTGGCCAGCTCGTCAATCCGCCGCGCACGTCGACCTGGCAGGACGATACCTAGACTAAGTACGCTTCGCAGCCCGAGTTCAACAACTTCGTTGACAGCTTCAAAAAGATACAGGATCAAGCCGCGCTGGCTTTCACACCGCGTGTCGGCTTCGGCGAAGCCATGAACGCATGGGCCGTGGCGATGCAGAAGATGGCAAACGGCGATGACGTCGAGACGACGTTGAGGGCGCTTGCCGAAGAAATCCGCACTGGCCTCTGATCAAAAGGAACAGGGCAGTACTATTGCACTGCCCTGTTCCCGCCAACGGCGGAGATCACGCCGTGTCACCCCAAGCACTTAAACCCAGCGCTGCTTCGCCCGGCCGCGCCGACGATTTTTCTTGGCCGCCAAGGCGGCAGCCTGCGGCCGGGGCCACAACCGAAACGACCACGGCGATCAGTCCGTAAGCTGCCCGGGGCAGCGGAAGGGCGGAAAGCGCCTTCAGGTGGCCGCACAAGTAGGGTCTCGAGACGGACTCAGCGCGGCAGCACGCTCGATCCCATCAGCGCCTCATCGATGGCGCGCGCCGCCTGGCGGCCCTCGCGGATCGCCCAGACGACCAGCGACTGGCCGCGCCGCACGTCGCCCGCCGCATAGAGCTTTTCGACGCTGGTCCTGTAGTCCCGGTCATTGGCCTCGACATTCTTCGAGCGGCGGCTGTCAATGGCGATCTTCATCTGGCCGGCCAGTTCCGACACCGGCCCGCGAGCGGCTGGCCCGGCAAAGCCGATGGCGATGAACGCGAGATCGGCACGAATGACGAATTCGCTGCCGGCGATCGGCTTGCGCTTTTCGTCGACCTCGCAGCATTTGACCCCGGTCAGCTGGCCGTCTTCGCCGATGAACTCGAGCGTCGCCACCTGAAACTCGCGCTCGGCGCCTTCGGCCTGCGAGGACGAGGTGCGCATCTTGGTCGCCCAGTAGGGCCAGACCGAAAGCTTGTCTTCCTTTTCCGGCGGCTGCGGACGGATGTCGAGCTGGGTGACGCGGACCGCGCCCTGGCGGAAGGCGGTGCCGACGCAGTCGGACGCGGTATCGCCGCCGCCGACGACGACCACATGCTGGCCGCCGGCGAGGATCGGATGCGACGGCCACGCCACCGACTGGATCGGTTCGCCGCCGACACGCCTGTTCTGCTGCACCAGATAGGGCATCGCGTCATGCACGCCGCCGAGATCGTCGCCGGGAATGCCGGCCGCGCGCGGCGTTTCGGAACCGCCGCAATAAAGCACCGCGTCATGTTCGGCGAGCAGCTCGGCAACCGGCTTGTCGACGCCGACATTGACGCCGCAATGGAAGGTGACGCCCTCGCCCTGCATCTGCTCGATGCGCCGGTCGATATAGTGCTTCTCGATCTTGAAGTCGGGAATGCCGTAACGCATCAGCCCGCCGGGCCGGCTCTCGCGCTCATAGACATGGACGTCGTGGCCGGCGCGGCCGAGCTGCTGGGCAGCCGACATGCCGGCCGGGCCGGAGCCGATGACGGCGACGCGCTTGCCGGTCTTCTTCTCCGGCGGATAGGGCCTGATATGGCCGGTCTCGTAAGCCTTGTCGGCGATCGCCTGCTCGACCGTCTTGATGGCGACGGGAATGTCCTCGAGGTTCAGCGTGCAGGCTTCCTCGCAAGGTGCGGGGCAGATGCGGCCGGTGAATTCCGGGAAATTGTTGGTCGAATGCAGGTTGCGGATCGCATTGTCCCAGTCGCCATTGTAGACGAGGTCGTTCCAGTCCGGGATCTGGTTGTGGATGGGACAGCCCGTTGGCCCGTGGCAGAACGGAATGCCGCAATCCATGCAGCGCGCGGCCTGTTTCTCGACCTCCTTGTCCGACATCGGCAGCGTGAATTCACGGAAATGCCGGATGCGGTCGGAGGCCGGCTGGTACTTGTGCACCTGCCGGTCGATTTCGAGAAAGCCTGTTACCTTGCCCATAGTCCAGCTCCTGCTGTCCAGATGGCGCGCCTGGCGACGCCCTGCAGCTGGATCAGATGGGGCATCCCGTCCACACATGGGCCGCACCAAGTTGCCCAAAATTCGACTATGTACACTTGCCGGGCTCAAAGCTCGTGAGGGGCTCGCCATGCAGCCAGTTCTCGACTCTAATCGAAGGAGCCGGGGACTCCATCTGCAATACCACGTTGCGGTCCAAAGCTATTTCCAAAGGTTTCTGCACGAGCTGGTTTCCTCTCAGAGACGGCACACGGGTTCAGGGAGGAGCGCATCGCTCGTCTTGCCCCATTAAGTGCAGTCACAGTCACTCAGTCTCAAAAGCCATGCCAACGCGCTCAGCGCGCAGTTAGCGCCCATTGCTTCGAAAAACCTCGTCAGTGCCCAGATGTTGGTTGTAATGAACCTGACATTTGTCTGACGCTGTCAGCTTTTGGACACGCGATCACGCGCTTCGTGCCGCCAGGCCAGGCCGAGCCCTGTGTTGCCAGCGGTCGCTTCGATGATTGTACCGCCCGGCGCGAGCTGGCCACGCTGTTCGGCATTAACGATCATCGACAACGCAATGCGATCCTTGATCGATCCGCCGGGATTTTGGCTTTCGAGCTTGACGAAGAGAATTCCTGACTCCGACGTTGTACCGCTGACCAGCCGTGTTGGAGCT
This sequence comes from Mesorhizobium sp. M4B.F.Ca.ET.058.02.1.1, assembly GCF_003952505.1. NCBI lineage: Bacteria > Pseudomonadati > Pseudomonadota > Alphaproteobacteria > Hyphomicrobiales > Phyllobacteriaceae > Mesorhizobium > Mesorhizobium sp. M4B.F.Ca.ET.058.02.1.1. The sequence goes on from NZ_CP034450.1 coordinate 4,505,340, forward strand.
GAAATCAGAGGAGTTCGCCTTGGTGGAGACCTTTCGGACGCAGCGATAGCAGCCATCAACCAGCTTCTTCTAAAACACAAGGTGATCTTCTTCCGCGGCCAGGAGCATCTCGACGATGCGGAGCAGGAATTGTTCGCGCGGCGTCTGGGTAACCTTGTACCTCATCCCACGCAGGGGCCGGCAGCCGGCACGGCCTCAATCCTCAATCTCGATTCCGGCCGTGGCGGTGGCAGGGCAGACCAGTGGCATACCGATGTGACTTTCGTCGATGCCTATCCGAAATTCTCGGTCCTACGTGGCGTCGTCATTCCGGCGGCGGGGGGCGACACGATCTGGTCCAACACGCACGCCGCGTACGAGAATCTGCCGGCGCCGCTCAAAATATTGGCGGACAATCTGTGGGCTATTCATAGCAATGCCTACGACTACGCAGCCGTGCGCCCGCGCGCCACAGCCGAAGAGAAGAAGCACTTCGAGGAAGTTTTCACATCGACGATCTACGAGACCGAGCATCCGGTCGTGCGCGTCCATCCGGAAACCGGGGAGAAGTCGCTGCTGCTCGGCAATTTCGTGCAGCGCCTCGTCGGCCTTTCCAAGAGCGATTCCGCCAAACTCTACGAGGTGTTCCAGTCCTACGTCACTGCCCCGGAAAATACCGTGCGGTGGCGCTGGCAAGTAGGCGACGTCGCTATCTGGGACAACCGTGCTAACCAGCATTATGCGGTCAACGACTATGGCGACCAGCACCGGGTTGTGCGTCGCGCTACGGTTGACGGTGACGTTCCGATCGGCGTCGACGGTCGCCGCAGTATAACCCATGTCAAGGCAGCCAAGCCGGCGGCGAAGGCAGCCTGACCGTCTGAACAGGGTAAAGATGAAAACTTCGTATCGCCGCGGCCATATCGCGCTGCTTAACCGCCCCACAAAGCCTTATGATTTCCGAGAAGCAAGGCGAGTTGCGGGCTCGAGGCTTGGCCCGAAATCGAGGTCCTGCAGCGTGGCGCATGGCTCGAGTCGCTGCTCGTGGCCCCGCTGCAGCGGTACAGGTCCCCCACCGCCCCACCATCTCGCCCGCCCTGCACCTCGGATAGCGATCATTCACCGTTTGTTCATTATGATAGCGCACGATCATAACTGGACATGCTGGTAGCTCGTACATGCCTGAAGGCCCTGCGCGCCGACCCAGCGCCGGGGCCTTTTTACTTCCGCAAAATCGATTCCAGCAACGCGGGCACTTCGCAGGATGTCGGAATCCCGCGCTTGCGATGATACGCCGTACAGCGAATTGCGCGAGTCAAACGAATTTGGGTTTCTCAAATATAGAATCGTCGATACCGATCCTGATGGATCGAGCCTCGACGACGAAGTCAACCATCTTCAAACGGAATTATTCAACATTGCCGAGAGCTCCCGGTGTGCCGTCGAAGCCGACATTGGGGAGGTCAGCGGTCACCAACGATCATGGTGATCGCCAGCATCTTTCGTATTCACATAACCGTCGGCCTTGTACTTTCCCGAGGCCATGACATGAGTGGGTCTTCCAAGCACCGATTTGGCCCGGTAGGATTTGCAGGGGGCGCGGACAAGCGGATGAACAAACGGAATGATGCCGGAAAACTGCGCGCGCCTGCTGGGATTTAGCCGACCGTCGATAGGAACATAGCCCTGGTCGACGGCTTTCTGAAGGGCAAGAGTTTCGCCGACCTGGCTCAGGAACATGGCTTGTCGACAACGAGGGTGCGCCAAATCATCGAGAAGGCCGATCGGCTCGTGGGCGGCGCATTCAGACCAAGACTGAAACGTCCAACGCCTCGCCTCGGTCCGATTTCATGGTCGACTATCCCTATGTGTGCAAATGGCCGAGAAGCACCGGCTGGGTAGCGTCACGCCGCATCATTCTTTGCGGAGCTGGAGCGCGCGGGATCGCTGGAGCGGCTGGTGAAAGCGGTTGCCGGGGCGCACAACACGTGAGCTGGCGCCTCGTGTGGCAAAAGGAGAGGGCGAGAGCCCATGGCCTGCAATGAAGCGATCAAGCATTGCGATCGTGGAACCAAGCTAGTCGACCATCCGGACCGCGGCCTTCAATGCCAGCTCGCCTTGGAATCGGCCTTCCAGGAATTGGCTGAGCGCGCAGCGGAATCCGGCTGGACCGAGGAGATAGCCACGCGCTCCTCGAACTCGCCGGCGCGCGCCTCAGGAGCGACTCCGCCAATGACAGACTGAGAGGACGATTAATCGTGCCAGGGCAACGAGAGAGCGGCAGGTTCAAGAAGCTTCGCCTGAACCGATAGGAACGTCGCTGCGCCAATAAAATTGGCGGTGAAGGCTGACCGCGGCCGAGTCGGGCAAGCGAGCGAAGTGCTGAAATAAGGGCGTGAGAATCCAAGACATCGTTTGTAGAGAGCATCGAGCTTCGCGAGATTGTGGTACAGGATCGACCGCAGGTGTTCTCGCAGCGCTCGCAGAACCCGGGATTCTTCCGCGGCACCCGCCAAGGCGAAGAACGGTCAGAGTTGCACGATAACGTTTAAAAGCGAGCCTTCCTCCGAAAGTCTGCGCGCGCAGTTCCACGGTCCGATGCGCTTTCATAGCTATTCCAATCGCCGCGCCCATCCTCTCCCGGATCAGGTCCAGCGGGTCTGCAGTGCATGCGCCCCCAAAGTGGACGCCATTGGGCCGGGTGAACCGGGCTCGATTGCGCGCCGAAGGCCCGTTCCAGGCCCGGAAATCCGGGTCCGTCAGGGCGAGCGCGTGCGGGTCGAGGTAGAGAACGGCCTTGCCGAGAAAACGACCGTGCACTGGCATCGCGTGCGTGTGCCACATGCCATGGATGGCGTGCCTCACCTCACGCAGAAGCCCGCGAAAAGGCAACGGAAGATCTAGCATTTATGGGGGAAATGTTTTTTCGGAGTGCTTGACCCGCAGGAAGGGCAGGGCATGACTGCCTATCGCCCGACCCGGCCGGCCGCACTCATGACCGGCTGGGCTCGGTTAATCCTGCATGCCGCGCCCATGAGGTTGCGCTCTGTCGGGAGTGCGTCGAGCACAACGACGAGATGTAGTTCACGATCTTTGAAACGCGTGTCAACCATCCAAAGTGTGGATGCCTTTCATCGAAACAAACGATTTCATCAATGTTCTGGAATCCTGCATGGGCAGAACAGAAACCGCCCGAAAGGAGATTTTTCATGCGCTCTACCGGGCAGTGGAGTGCTGGGAAAGGGAGTTGCAACTGACCGGGTCCGACTTCTTCCGAGTCTATGGACAGACTGGGAGACGCGCACGGTGTAGCGGCTCACATCGTCATACTGCACCTACGCCACACACCGGCCGGACCTGATCCGGCTTTATGAGCATTGGGCTTTGTCAGTTGCCCAAGCGTGATGGCTTTCGCGACGCGGCGCGCCTCAGGAACTGAGCCGCGTCCAGGTCGAAACGCGGGAAAGAAAGACAGGAAACAGAATGGCCGATCAATTCGCAACGGACGTCATTGCCCTGATCAAGAAACGCGCCGAGTCGGAGAGCGGTGAGGGAATGCCTGCGTCATTCGTCGGCGAGATAACAATCGCCACGGAACTGGACGCGCTCGGGTTTGATTCGCTGGGTTTGGCGGACGTCCTCTGGGATGTGGAGCAGGCCTACGGCATCAAGATCGACATGAACACGGCCGATGCCTGGTCCAATCTCAAGAATGTCGGCGACGTCGTGGAAGCCGTCCGCGGCTTGCTTGCGAAGGAGGCTTGAATGGACAGGCGCGTCGTTATCACCGGAGTGGGCGGCCTGTGCGGACTGGGCACCGACGCCGCCTCTATGTGGAAAGAGATGCGCGAAGGCCGCTCCGCCATCGGCCCGATCGCCAATTCCGAGCTTCATGACCTGGAGGGCATGACCGGCGCTGAGATCAAGGCGCTGCCCCAGCACGACATCAACCGGGGGCATCTCATCTCCATGGACCGCTTCAGCTTGCTCGCCGTGCTTGCAGCGCGCGAAGCCATGCGGCAGGCCGGACTTTCCTGGGACGAGGGGAATGCCCATCGCTTCGGCGCGACAGTGGGCGTCGGATTTACCGGTTCATACGCAACAGAACAAACTTACCGCTCACTGCTTTTGGGTAGCGCAATCCGTGCTGAACTCTTCACTGGAGTAAAGGTGATGCCCAGCGCCGCTTCCGTCCATCTTAGCTTGAGCCTCGGCTTGCGCGGGCCGGTCTTCGGGGTGACCTCCGCATGTGCCTCGGCCAACCATGCGATCGCCTCGGCGGTGGACCAGATCAAGCTGGGCCGGGCCGACGTAATGGTTTCCGGAGGCAGCGACGCACCCTTCGCATGGGGCGTGCTGAAAGCATGGGAAGCAATGCGCGTGCTTTCACCCGATACCTGCCGGCCCTTCTCCGCCGATAGGAAGGGCCTGGTGCTGGGCGAGGGTGCGGGCATGGCCGTGCTGGAAAGCTACGAGCATGCCACGAGGCGTGGTGCCACAATTCTTGCCGAGATCGCCGGCGTCGGCCTTTCCGCCGATGCCTTCCACATTGCCGCGCCATCTGTCGAGGGGCCAGCGTCGGCGATGCGCGCCTGCCTTGCCGATGCCGGGCTGAATGCCGAGGACGTCGACTACCTCAACGCGCACGGCACCGGTACCAAAAGCAATGATCAGACTGAAACGGCGGCGATCAAGCGTGTGTTTGGAAACCACGCTTATTTGATGTCCATCTCTTCCACCAAGTCCACGCACGCGCATTGCCTCGGCGCAGCGAGCGCGCTTGAAATGATCGCCTGCGTGATGGCAATCCAAGAGGACGTCGTGCCGCCGACCGCCAACTATCGCGAGCCAGATCCCGCTTGCGACCTCGACATCACACCCAATGTGCCGCGCGAGCGCAAGGTGCGCGTCGCCATGAGCAACGCCTTCGCCATGGGCGGTACGAACGCAGTTCTGGCATTCAGGCAGGTGTAGAAGCCATGCAAGACGCCTCATTTGAGGTCACCTGTCGTATCTAGCTGCTTGCCGGACCACTATGTGAAGCGAGCGCTATTGGCTGCCTCTGCGATGCGGGAATTGGCAGCGGACGTCTCACGATCAAACAGGCATCTGCTTGTAGAATTCTTTTAATCGTGAAGCGGCGCGAGTGCGCTATCCGTTGAGGTGAGCAAGGCCGGCGCCCTGGGTGAGCGCTGGTGTCGGGTGGTGGAAAGTACAGGGGGAGCTGTGTGGCCCCCTCTTTCTCGGCCTCGACGATGTGCGAAGGAGCCTGTGCGGCGAACGGGCCGACGCCCCAGGCTCAGAACCTGGGCGAACCTAACTCCCGCCAAAGGACAGCCCAGAGCTGGATACACGAAAGAGATACTGAACCCGCGAATCAGATTCTGATCAATCGTCGTGTCTGAGCTCCGCTCGGCTCTTACGGAGATAATCGCGCGGCCCGGCAACGGCCGCGCGTGCCGCGGGCGTGAGCTTTGCGCTTCGTCAGAAGTGCCTCGAGCGTGACGACGATAATTGACCAGCCATATGGAACGCATTCGCCCAGTTATCCAAAGCGTGGATACCTTTCATCTAAACAAAGGATTTTACCGTTTTTGCTGCAGGTCCCATAGAGGCGCTTCAAGTTGGAAAGATAGGTAGTTCCCATGGTTGCGTTGGATCCGAGGAGCATCATCTGGTGTGCGGGGCGCACAAAGTCAGTCGCATCTGCATTACGGCTTGGTCTTTCGGCGGTCTCCACAAGTTACGCCCCGTTGGTGCGATGCCAATTATTTAACCAATGCTTGGACATTTATCTCAACCAGACAGCTCCAAGGTGAGGTCTTCCATGCGCCCGAATGTCGATTGGAAGTTGTGCTGGGAAAATGAGCTGCAACTGGCCGACCATGTCGAACTCTCCGACTTTTTTCGAAAGACCTATGGACGGACTGGCGCCTTCAACGCGGAGCCATTCGAAGGCGGCCGCAGTTGGGCCGGCGCGAGGCCGGAATTCCGCGCAATCGGCTACGACGCGCATGGGGTAGCGGCTCACATCGGCATGCTGCGGCGCTTCATCAAAGTTGGCGAGGTCGACTTGATCGTCGCTGAATTGGGCCTGTACGCGGTTCGTCCGGATCTTGAAGGGCTCGGAATCGGTTTTTCGATGCGCGTGGCGTACCCAGTGCTCCATCAGTTGGGTGTTCCATTCGCTTTCGGCACGGTTCGGCACGCGCTGCGAAACCATGTCGAAAGATTCTGCAGAGCCGGCCTCGCGAACATTGTGTCGGGCGTTCGCGTACGATCGACCCGTCCAGATGTGCATCCCGACCTGCCGCCCACGCGCCTGGAAGACGTACTCGTGTTGGTTTCGCCGATCGGACGCTCGATGGACGAGTGGCCGTCCGGTACCCTGATCGACCGGAACGGTCCGGAACTATGAAGCCTCTGGACTACATATGCGAAGGGCAGAGTGACAATGCCGATGGCACTGCAGAGCGCAGCGTCTATCTGACGTTTGACGATGGTCCCAATTCATTTTTCACACCGCAGATACTCAATGTGCTGGCGCAACATCAGGTGACGGCGACCTTCTTCGTTGTTGGGGCCTACGCGGCCGACGAGCCGGAACTCGTTCGCCGAATTATTACAGACGGGCACGGTATAGCCAACCACACGATGACTCATCCGGACCTGGCCAAATGCGGGTCCGTCGAAGTCGACTGCCAGATAGTTGAGGCAAACAGAGTCATAGGGATGGCTTGCCCGCAGGCCATGGTTCGGTACTTTCGTGCACCGTATGGCATCTGGACCGAAGAAGTAATCGCTGCATCAGCGGGTGCGGCATTGGCGCCCGTCCATTGGTCCATTGATCCACGCGACTGGTCTCGCCCCGGCGTTGACGCCATCGTCGACAGAGTGCTCGCCGATATCCGGCCGGGCGCAATCGTGCTGTTGCACGACGGGTGCGCTCCCGACGAATTGCAACCAGGCAATCAAGCCAGTCTGCGCGACCAGACGGTGACAGCGTTGTCACGCCTAATTCCAGAATTGCACGGCCGCGGATTTGTAATCCGATCACTTCCTCAACACCCCTGAACAAACAGAGATCCTATGGACCTTCTCACCACAGCCAGTACTGTTGCCGTTTCGTCTTATGCGGTGCTCTCGACTGTTTACAGAGGCATGCAAGCGGTCTACTCCCAACCGGAAAATGTTACGCCGCCGTCGGAAAGCTTGTTCGGATCCGACCGTTGGCCGAGCGTGGATGTCATTATCCCCTGCTACAATGAGGACCCGCGCACACTCGCGGCGTGTTTAGCTTCCATTGCAAATCAAGATTACGCCGGAACATTTCAGGTCTATCTGGTTGACGACGGTTCTGGAAATCGTAATGCCGTCATCCCGGTACATCACGCCTACGAGGGCGACCCGAGATTCAATTTCATTCTGCTCCGCGAGAATGTTGGCAAACGCAAGGCGCAGATCGCCGCCATCCGCCGCTCATCTGGAGATTTCGTGCTCAGCGTCGACTCTGACACGACACTTGCGTCCGACGTCATCACAAAGCTTGCAGTAAAAATGCGGGATTCCATGGTCGGAGCGGCCATGGGCCAGCTGACGGCATACAACCGCAGCGACACTTGGTTGACCCGATTGATCGATATGGAATACTGGCTGGCTTGCAATGAGGAGCGCGCGGCGCAAGGTCGCTTTGGTGCGGTCATGTGCTGCTGCGGCCCATGTGCAATGTACCGCCGGTCTTGTCTCCTTTCTCTGCTGGATCAATACGAGACGCAGCTGTTCAGGGGGAAACCAAGCGACTTCGGTGAAGACCGTCATCTTACGATCCTCATGCTGAAAGCAGGCTTTCGAACCGAGTACGTTCCAGGTGCCGTCGCGGCGACAGTCGTTCCGGACAAGATGGGACCTTATTTGCGCCAACAACTCCGCTGGGCACGAAGCACCTTCCGGGACACGATGCTTGCGCGAGGTCTACTGCGTGGCCTGGATCGCTATCTAACTTTGGATGTGATGGGAGAGAATCTCGGCCCATTGTTGCTCGGCATCGCGGTAGTAACGGCGCTCGGTGAGCTACTATTTTCACATACAGTAAATTGGTGGACGGTGCTGGCTATTGTCACGATGACCATAATCAGATCTACGGTGTTATCTTTCCGCACTCGGCAGCTTCGATTCATCGGCTATTCAATGCACGCGTTAATCAGGATATTCCTGTTGATCCCCTTGAAGGCTTACGCCCTGTGTACATTGAGCAATAGCGATTGGCTGTCGCGTAAAAGTGTTCCCCTGCCCAACAGGAGCACAAAGGAAATCACAAGCGCGATGCCGCTTGCCGGAGCAAATGCTGCGGGCAATTCTGGAATTGCGGAGTCACTTCATACTGCAGATCTTTCGCTCACAGCTGGTGAAGTCTGACGGCCTTGCAGCGCCGAGTGACCGAGTAAGTTGTGTCAGTCGACACGGGGTGAAGCTTTCGAGTTACCTATGGTCAGAACGGGAACTATCTGGAAGCGACACGTGGCATCTTGACGTTATTCTTTGGCGGAAGCGATACACGCGTCGCTCCGGCCGCGACTTTCCAAAGGTGCCATCTCAAGGCGGTGGCCTGCTCTGAACCAGAATTCGCAAGTAAGCTGCCGGTGGCCAATCGGACTCATTCCGCTTGAGATAGACGCATGTCCAATGTAGCAATCGACCTTACCGGCGTAACCAAATTATTCGGAAACAAGCTCGTTGTGGACGGGCTGTCCTTCACCGTTGCATCGGGAGAGTGCTTCGGTCTGCTGGGGCCGAACGGCGCAGGCAAGAGCACGATTGCGCGTATGCTCCTCGGTATGACCCGGCCTGACGCGGGTGATATAACAGTCCTCGGTCTACCAGTGCCGGCACGCAGCCGCTTGGCCCGCAAGGGCATAGGCGTGGTCCCGCAGTTCGACAATCTCGACCTGGAATTTACGGTACGCGAGAACCTGTTGGTGTTCGGGCGCTACTTCGGCATGAGTACAAGAGAGATCAACGCCGTCATCCCACGGCTCCTCGAGTTCGCTCGCCTTGAGAGCAAGGCGGATTCACGTGTCGGCCTGCTATCCGGCGGGATGAAGCGGCGCCTGACGCTGGCACGTGCTCTGATCAACGACCCCCAGTTGCTTGTGATGGATGAGCCCACGACCGGCCTCGACCCGCATGCCCGCCATCTGATCTGGGAGCGACTTCGTTTCCTGCTGGCGAGCGGAAAAACGATCATTTTGACCACCCATTTCATGGAAGAGGCTGAGCGGCTTTGTGATCGGCTGTGTGTTCTCGAGCGGGGACGCAAGATCGCCGAGGGCAGTCCTCATGCGCTGATCGACGAGTACATTGGGTGCAACGTGATCGAGATCTTCGGCGGCAATCCACAGGAGCTGATTTCGCTGATCAGACCGTACGTTCAGCGTGTCGAGGTAAGCGGCGAGACGCTCTTTTGCTATGCGCCTGAGCCGGAGGATGTGCGCATCCAGCTTCGCGGTCGAGCGGGTCTGCGTATTCTAGAGCGTCCACCCAGTCTGGAGGACGTTTTCTTGAGGTTAACCGGACGTGAGATGGAGAAGTGAGCAATGGGTGAACGTTTTGCGGCCGCTCTACCCGCCAACGCCTGGAACTGGATCGCGGTGTGGCGCCGCAATCATCTGGCATGGAAGAAGGTGGCATTTGCTTCAATGCTCGGCACCCTTGCTGATCCGATGATTTACCTTTTCGGGCTCGGCACTGGCCTTGGACTGTTGGTAGGCCGCATCGAAGGTGCATCCTACATCGCCTTTCTGGCAGCCGGCATGGTTGCGACGAGCGCGATGACAGCATCAACCTTCGAAACAATTTACGCGGTTTTCGGTCGAATGCGCGATCAGGGCACTTGGGAAGCAATCTTGCACACACAACTTACCCTCGGCGACATCGTTCTCGGTGAATTGACCTGGGCAGCCACAAAGGCCTTTCTGGCCGGTACGACAATTGCGATTGTTGCCGCCGCGCTAGGTTATGCCGCGTGGACGTCGGTTCTCTACGTGCTGCCGGTCATCGCTCTCACCGGGTTCGCCTTTGCGAGCCTGGCCATGCTCGTCATCGCGCTCGCGCCCAGTTATCACTATTTTATTTTCTATCAGACGCTTGTCATCACACCTATGCTGTTCCTTTCGGGCGCGGTTTTTCCAGTCGGCCAATTGCCAGGAGTGTTTCAGCAGATTGCGGCCTTCTCGCCGCTGGCGAATTCTATCGATCTAATCCGTCCGGTGATGCTCGGCCGCCTGGGCGACAATGTAGGGCTGCATATAGGCGCACTTTGCATGTTCGCTGTATTGCCTTTTTTTGTGTCGGCTGGACTGTTTCATCGACGACTAATGCGTTGACGCTTACCTACGCCCATCAACGAGAAGGAGGTCCGCAATGCCGGATTGCAAACTGCCCACAGCGGCCCGGAGGCATGCGTGTGCCAGGAATCGCGAGTGGTACAACAACGCCGAAGCCGGGCGCCACCCAGCCGCTGCAGGCACGCGCCCATCTTCGCGACCACACCTCGGAGTACAGGCTGGGTGGTGAGGCGCGGACCCACCCGGAGCGTTCAAGCGATAGCAGCCAAGCTTCTTGTGCGCGTCCCCAGACCGTCGCGGCCATTATTTAGTTGGATACACATGCAATGACCCACAACGAACCAACTCCTGAGCCTTTTGTGATCCTTGCTATGCCAAGGACCGGAACACACTATTTAGAAGAATTGCTAAACGAGCATCCGACCGTTTTGAGTAACGGTGAGTTGCTAAACGAATATGATCCCAATTGGCCCAGCACGGATCGCCTGCTAGGCACGGATCGCGAGCTTCTTGAGCTTGCCTATGTGCGCTGCCCTATGCGCGACTACAAGAATGTGACGCATCTTGGCTGCAAGATCAATGAACCTCAGTTTCGCGAGCGTCCAGCATTCTTTGCGGAATTAGCTCGTTGGCCAGCACTCAAGGTCATCCTCGTTGTTCGCCGAAACGTATTGGAATCGCTCCGTTCCTTTGTGCAGGCCAGGGAAAGCGGTCAGTGGCTGAAGTTCAGCTCGGACAACGATACCGCTCGGCCACCGAGCGTCAGGTTGTCAATCGCTGACTGTGAGGCTTATTTCAAAGCCGCCGACGATTTTCACGCTCGCGTTATGGACTCCTTCACGTCGACCAACCTGCTTGTAATGGAATACGAGAGCCTTCTTCATGAACCTGCCCAATGCTTGGGAGCGGTTTGGGATTTCCTGGGCGTTCCAGCGCTTGAGCCATCAGATAACGCCATCCTGCAGCGCCAGGAAACGCGACCGCTGGATCAAACGGTGGAGAACTTTGACGAGTTGCGGATTCACTTCGCACGCGGACCTTATTCAAGATTTTTTGACCTCGGAGATTCGATGCGCTCCTACGCTTAATCGCTTGTCCCGCGTGCTCTGATGGGCGTGTAGGATATCCTACAGTTTGCGCGCATTCCGTCGCAAAACTGACCAACCAAAGTCACCAAGACGACAGATATCGGCCGGCATTCGATCTGCGGCGAACATCAAAGGCACGGCCGCAAGGCGACCTGGTCAATTCCCTCTCTGGCGAAGCACTTCTTCACGCGATCTTTGGCGAGCCTTGAGTGCAAATTCCGGCAAAGGTGGAGGGTTCCAGTGCGCAACCCGCACCAATCTCGCTGGACGGGACAGGCCTCCAGTTGGCACGGCGCTTGCTCCGAGATGACAGCAGCGCTCGACCGGAGCGCAGCATGGGAGAAGGAGGAGCCCCCACCCCGATCCGGTCAGGGAGAGAGAAACGGTGTTGGTTCCAAAAGTCCCCCGCGCGATCGCAGCGCCCCGCAAGCGCCATTTTGCCCGGACCTACGTGCAGGTGCTTGCCGCCATAGTCCTGGGTGCCGCAATTGGCTATCTCTATCCGGAAACCGGCCAGAGCCTGAAGCCGCTCGGCGATGCCTTCATCAAAGTCGTCAAGATGATTATCGCACCTGTCATCTTCCTGACAATTGCGACCGGCATTGCCGGCATGAGCGATCTGCAGAAGGTCGGCCGAGTTGCCGCCAAGGCGATGGTTTATTTCCTCACCTTCTCGACGCTTGCACTCGTTGTCGGACTGATTGTCGCGAATATCGTTCAGCCTGGCGCCGGCCTCAACATCGATCCGGCCTCGCTCGATGTCCAAGCCGTTAAGGGCTATGTGGCCACGGCTCACGAGCAGTCCGTGACCAGCTTCCTGATGAACATCATCCCGTCAACGATTGCCAGTGCCTTCGCGGAAGGCGACATCCTGCAAGTCTTGTTCTTCTCGGTCCTGTTCGGCATTGCTTTGGCGATGACCGGAGAGACGAGCAGGCCGGTCGTTACCTTTCTCCAGGCGCTTACCGCCCCCATTTTTAAGCTCGTCGGCATTCTGATGAAGGCTGCACCCATCGGCGCCTTCGGCGCAATGGCCTTTACGATCGGCAAATACGGTATCGGTTCGGTGGCCAACCTCGCGATACTGGTCGCGACGTTCTATCTTACCGCCTTCCTCTTCGTGTTCGGGGCTCTCGGCGCGGTCTGCCGCTACAACGGCTTCTCGATCTTTTCTCTTGTCCGCTACATCAAGGACGAACTGCTGCTTGTCCTGGCAACGTCCTCCTCGGAGGCCGCGCTGCCCTCGCTCATGGAGAAGATGGAGAAGGCCGGCGCCGCGCGTTCGGTCGTAAGTCTCGTCATCCCTACTGGATACTCATTCAATCTGGACGGTACCAATATCTACATGACGATCGCCGCCCTCTTCATCGCGCAGGCGACGAACACAGATTTGTCAATTGCCGATCAGATCCTCCTGCTGCTAATTGCGATGCTTTCCTCGAAGGGTGCGGCAGGCGTCACCGGCGCCGGCTTCATCACATTGGCCGCTACTCTCTCTGTCGTGCCGAGTGTTCCCGTTGCCGGAATGGCTCTAATTCTTGGCGTGGACCGCTTCATGTCGGAATGCCGCGCGCTGACGAATTTAGTCGGTAATGCGGTGGCATCGCTCGTTGTCGCTCGCTGGGAAGGCGAATTGGACCAGTCACGGATGGAAGCCGCTTTCCGCGGTTAGGGTTACATCAAACTGGCTCCCCGCAAGCAAAATCGCAACAGCGCGACGTGTAAGTCGCGGCCTTGCCACAACAGTCGAATTGCCAGCCTCCAAAGAGCGCTGGAAATAGAGTACTAACGCAGTGAGTAATACAACACCATGAAGCCCCTAAGCAAACGAACGGTTCACGGAAACTCATCTGGGTGCGCATGGAGCGCTGTTCGTCGAATGCGCTATCAACCGCCGGGTGTGGGAACTATTTCAGCTTGCCGCCCCAAGCCGTCGCGGGATCGCACCGGATGACGGAGGACCGGCCGATCAGAATCGCTAGGGGAAAGCGCGTCACAATTGCCGATCTCGCCCGCGAAGCCGGAGTCAGCGTAGCAACAGTCGATCGGGTTCTGAACGTCCGCCTTCCGGTGCGAGAGGAGACCGCCCAGCGGGTCCATGCGGCCGCGCACGCGATCGGCTATCATGCTGCCGGTCTCATCAAACAGCGCTTGCAGCAGCACCTGCCGCACTACAAGCTGGGCTTCATCTTGAGAAAACCTGCCCACGATTTTTACCAAGATTTCGCTCGCAATATTGAAGAGTCGGTCAGTATGGCTAAATCCTTCCACGGCCTTCCGATCATCGAGTTCGCGCAGTCACATTTGCCGCGTGACCTGCTCCCGCTTCTTAAGGACCTTGGAAGCCGCTGCCAGGCGATCGCCATGGTGGCGGCCGATCACCCGAAAATCACAGCATCAGTCGAGGAGCTCAAGGCGAAAGGTATCCCGGTATTTTCGCTGTTATCCGACTTCGCCGATGGCGTGCGCGAGGGCTACATCGGCCTCAACAACAGCAAGGTCGGACGGACTGCCGCTTGGGTGTTTTCCAAGGCCGCAAAACGGCCCGGCAAGGTGGCGGTGTTTGTCGGAAGCCATCGCTTCCAGGCGCATGCGACGCGGGAAACGGCCTTTCGTGCCTATTTTCGTGAGAACGCGCCCAAATTCGAGGTGCTTGATCCGCTCGTGAACCTTGATGAACGGCAGCTCACTTACGAAAAATTGCTGGATCTTATGCAGCGGGAACCAGAGCTCGTCGGCTTCTATATGGCCGGCGGGGGTATAGAGGGAGCAATTTCCGCGCTCCGAGAAGAGGGGAGCGGTCAGGATCTCGTCGCGATCGTGAGTGAAATGACGCCGCAGTCACGTGGGGCGCTTGCGGATGACATCTTGACGATGGCGGTCGGCACGCCAATGCGCCGACTTTGCCAGGAGCTGATAATGGCAATGGAGCGGGCCATCAAAGCCGGCGTCGCGGAGAGCCCGGGGCAGACATTTCTGCCGTTCGACATTTATCTTCCGGAAAATATTTGACCTTGATGGATTTCTATCATGAGCGCCCATTTTCCTTTCACCGATGAAAGGAAAGCTCGATTGACTCGGCCGTCTCTGTCCGATCTGTGAACCGGCGTGGTTCCGTCTTGAAAGAAGCCGGATGCCGAAATGGCAGCCGCGCTTCATGGAAGGAAAGTCAAGCAATGCGCCAGGTATCGCCCCGCTTTGCACTCGATCACATGGCGGCGCCCCGCCTTGACGTCAGTGCGCTTTTCGCGCTTGCCCGTGACCAAGGCCTGACCGACGTCCAAATCCGTTACCCTCATTTCAGCAATCCTGTCGCACGCGGCATTCCGGCTGCGGACGTCCGGTTTGCCGCTACCGAAGCGGGCATCACGATCATCTCTGTCAACGCCTTGCAGCGGTTCAACGACTGGACTCCAACGCGTCAGGCCGAGGCAAGCAACCTCGCCGATTATGCGACGGCGTGCGGGGCGGAGACGCTCGTTTTGGTGCCGGCCAACCGCAGCTCGTGGCCCACCAATAGCGAGCGCCAGGACAATCTTCGTTTCGCTCTAAACGAGATCAAGCCAATCCTCCAGTCGCGGGGTCTGATCGGTCTTATCGAGCCGCTGGGTTTCCGAACCTGCTCGCTTCGATCAAAGAAGGAAGCGGCCGAGGCCGTTGCCGCGGTTGATGGCCAGTCCGTCTTTCGCCTCGTGCACGACACGTTCCACCACACCCTGGCCGGGGAGACATGCCTGTTCTGCGAGCTTACCGGCCTGGTGCACATTTCAAGCGTAAACGACCCGACCTTCTGGATTTACCCCGATCGCTTTCTTGCAGGTTCCGACAATGGCAGCCAGATTCAGGCGCTGCTGGATGGCGGCTACGCGGGACCTTTCTCGTTCGAGCTGGTCGAGGAAGTCCATTCTCTGGACGATCTCGCAGGCGCACTTGCCGCCAGCATCGACTTTATCCGGCGAGGGCTATTGTCGTCAGAGTAGATGGTGACAGGAGTAGTGACTATAGGTGCGCCTGAATTTTCCGTGGGTTCACAGCGGGACAGCCATCCGAGATGCCTCTTGCATCATTATCTCCCGCATCCAGATGCTTGCCGGATCGCTATTGTGGAGGGCCGGCCATTGGAGGGTCTCGGTGAATGTGGGAAATGGCAGCGGAAGTTCGATAACCCGCAGGGGGAACGTGTTTTCGAAATGCCTGACCAGCCGCAAGGGCATGGTCGCTATACGAGCTGTGCCGGACACCATAGGTGGAATCATGCTGAAGCCCTGCACGGCGACCTCGACACGTCTCTTAAGGCCATGCTCAAGCAAAAACCATTCCTCGATAGACGGCTTCATCGTACGCCCGAACCTGACCGCGACGTGCCTCATCGACATGTATCTCTCGAATGTAAGCTGCTGTGGCAGCTGCTTGTTTGTGGGACAGCCTACGCACACGAGCTTCTCGTCAAACAGCGGAACGCTTGAATGCACACTCGACGTGAACATATCCGGTAGAATTAGAAAATCGACGTCACCGCGCCGGAGAAGCTCATCGGGGCTATCGTCGACAGGCAGCAGTTCGAAGCTGACGGCGGGGGCTTCCCGTGCAATACGCTCCACAAGCTTTTCGAAAAACACGAGCGTGACGAAATCGGAAAGAATGATCCTGAAGAGGCGATCGGCTCGAGCTGGGTCAAACGGATCCGAAGAAATAATCGAGCACTGGATGTGCTGGAGAGCGTCGCGAACTGCGGGGGCAAATGCTGCCGCACGCGGGGTTAGAAATCGTTCGCGACCTCTTATCGTAAACAGTTCATCGCGGAAATAATCGCGCAGTCGGGCGACGGCCGCACTCATGGCGGGCTGACTCAGGTTGATCCTGCGTGCCGCCGCCGAGAGATTACGCTCCGTCAGGAGTGCGTCGAGCACAACGAGGAGATTTAGATCAAGTCCTTTGAAACGCATGTCATCAGCCATCCATGGGATGGATGCCTTTAACCGAAACAAACGACTTTAACAATTTAGCATTCTTGCAATCTTTTGTCGCAAAAAGTTTATGATGGATGACGTTAAGGTCCGACATATGAGCCGCGTGATCTGCCGAAGCGAGCAATCGTACGTACTGTGCAGGTCAGAGATTGGCGGTTTGAAATGCCGGGCCGATGGCGCCGGGCTATCAACCAGCGTCTTCGGCGGCCCCGACCTAGCAAGGCGTGGTCCGAGGCGACTGATGGGCGGTTTGATCCTAAGCTGCCGTGAGGCCTGTGTTGTATCGGCGAAGCCAATGCAGCAGTTCGGCAGCGTTTTTGAGAGCTGTTGTAGGCTCGGCCTAAGCCCATTGGCGCAAGCCTGTCTGAACGAAGCGCTTGGCCTTGCTGTTATCCGGTGGTGATCTGTGGTGCCTTTTCGTCCTGCCGTTCTTGTTTTGGAACGCCCTTATGGTGAGCCCATCCGGGACGTGGGGCACCGGGAGCACGAAGGTGCAGGCAGGCCGTCAATAGACCGTGGGCTGAGAGCCCGAGCTCGTTACATCGCCGCCCCTCGCGACTTTCCCGGAGGCGCTGCGAGCGCGGATCAGTAGATGTCGTGTTACCCGCCAGCTCCCGTCTTTGACCGAGCCAAGAAGGAGGAACGGGCATGCGCATCATCGGACTGGATATTCACCGCGCCTTCGCCGAAGCAGTGGCATGGGAGGATGGCAGGCTCAGGCGACTCGGCCGCGTCGACATGCGGCGCGATCTGCTGGCGGCGTTCGCCGCGAAGCTGTCGCCGAACGATGTCGGGGTGATCGAGGCCACCGGCAACGCGACGTCCGCTACGGCTGTGGTTGCGCCGCATGTGAAGAAGGTGGGGATCGGCAACCCGAAACAGGTGCGTATCATTGCCTATGCCAAGATCAAAACGACGATCGAGGCCGACGTTCTTGCGCAGCTCTATGCCAGCGGCTTCTTGCCAGAAGTCTGGATTGCGGACGAGCCGACGCAGGCTCTGCGTCGACAGGTGACACGGCGCAATCAGATTGTCCGACAGAGATCTCGATTGAAGACCGTCATCCAGTCGATCCTTCATAGCCACCTGATCCCGTCCTGCCCGCATGCCGACCTGTGCGGCGCCAAGGGTCGGACCTGGTTAATCGAGCAGGTCGTACCGCAGGACGAGCGCCTCGCGATCGATCGGCATCTGCGCGAGTTCGACCGATTGGGCGAAGACCTCCAGGTCATCGAACGCGATCTTGCCCGCTCGGCTCTCGAGGATGAAGGCGTGAAGCGGCTGATGACCATTCCCGGCGTCGACATCACCGTCGCGCTGGCGATGAAGGCGGCGATCGGCGACGTGTCGCGCTTCGACGATCCGCAGAAGCTCGTGACCTATCTCGGGTTGAACCCAAGCGTCCGACAGTCCGGCCAGGTCCGGCCTACCATGGGCGGATCACCAAGCAGGGCCGTGGTCATGCGCGCGGCATGCTCGTCGAGGCGGCCTGGGCGGCCGCTCGTGCTCCCGGACCGTTGCGAGCCTTCTCCCTGCGGCGTGCGAGCCCGGCGCGGACAGCATGTCGCGGCCGTGGCAACCGCACGCAAACTCTCTGTCGTGATCTGGCATCTGTTGATGAAGGGCGAGAGTTACGCGTGGGCTCGACCCTCCCTGCATGCCAAGAAGCTTGCGCGATGTGGAACTCAAGGCCGGGAGCAAGGCTGTGCGCGGCCAAAAGGGAGCCGCGCACGCCTACAACATAAAGAGCCACCGGGAAGAAGAGCGCCGCTGGGTGGAGCAGGCCGAGGGCGCCTATGCACGCCTCGCCGCCGGTTGGAACCCACGAGGTCCGAAGAGGGTAGGCACGGATGCCGCAAACCGGGCGCCCAGCTTGGCATAAGGGCTACGTGGCCTCAGGAAGCGTCGTCGCCAATGCAGACCATGGACGAATTCCCAGCCGATGCCGAGATGCCGGTCGACCGTGCCTGTCGCCGTCCGGTGATGCGATGCCCCCGAGCGGATGAGTTCGCCCCGGATGCTCCCGGTCACGACGCACGGGTTCGGGTTCCAAGGCGCTCAGTTTGTTCGCGCCTAATCGGTGTAGGGCGCGGCAGAAATACGAGCGTGACGAAATCGGAAAGAATGATCCTGAAGCGGCGATTCGGTAGAGCCGGGTCAAACTATCCGACGAAATAAACGAGCACTGGATGGGCGGGAGAGCGTCGCGAACTGGAGGGCAAGAGCTCCCGGACGCAGCGTTAAGTTTGAATACCTCCGCGGACATGGTCGCGAGCTCATCGCGCAAATAATCGAGCAGCCGAGCGCCGGCCGCACTCATGACCGGCTGGGCTCGGTTAATCTTGCATGCCGCGCCCATGAGGTTGCGCTCTGTCGGGAGTGCGTCGAGCACAACGAGGAGATGTAGTTCACGACCTTTGAAACGCGTGGTCAACTATCCAAAGTGTGGATGCCTTTCATCGAAACAAACGATTTCATCAATGTTGTGGAATCCTGCATGGGCAGAAGCACCTGACGGACACCGATGCCCCACTGCCTCATGGCGTGGCGAGCGTCTTAAGAAACCGCCCGAAAGGAGATTTTTCATGCGCTCTACCGGGCAGTGGAGTGCTGGGAAAGGGAGTTGCAACTGACCGGGTCCGACTTCTTCCGAGCCTATGGACAGACTGGGAGACGCGCACGGTGTAGCGGCTCACATCGTCATACTGCACCTACGCCACACACCGGCCGGACCTGATCCGGCTTTATGAGCATTGGGCTTTGTCAGTTGCCCAAGCGTGATGGCTTTCGCGACGCGGCGCGCCTCAGGAACTGAGCCGCGTCCAGGTCGAAACGCGGGAAAGAAAGACAGGAAACAGAATGGCCGATCAATTCGCAACGGACGTCATTGCCCTGATCAAGAAACGCGCCGAGTCGGAGAGCGGTGAGGGAATGCCTACGTCATTCGTCGGCGAGATAACAATCGCCACGGAACTGGACGCGCTCGGGTTTGATTCGCTGGGTTTGGCGGACGTCCTCTGGGATGTGGAGCAGGCCTACGGCATCAAGATCGACATGAACACGGCCGATGCCTGGTCCAATCTCAAGAATGTCGGCGACGTCGTGGAAGCCGTCCGCGGCTTGCTTGCGAAGGAGGCTTGAATGGACAGGCGCGTCGTTATCACCGGAGTGGGCGGCCTGTGCGGACTGGGCACCGACGCCGCCTCTATGTGGAAAGAGATGCGCGAAGGCCGCTCCGCCATCGGCCCGATCGCCAATTCCGAGCTTCATGACCTGGAGGGCATGACCGGCGCTGAGATCAAGGCGCTGCCCCAGCACGACATCAATCGCAAGCAGTTCGTCTCCATGGCCCGCTTCAGCTTGCTCGCCGTGCTTGCAGCGCGCGAAGCCATGCGGCAGGCCGGACTTTCCTGCGACGAGGGGAATGCCCATCGCTTCGGCGCGACAGTGGGCGTCGGCGGCTTGGGCTGGGATGTGATGGAGGAAACTTACCGGGCCCTCCTTTTGGACGGCGCGAGGCGAGTTGGCATCCTCGCTGTACCCAAAACGATGCCAAGCGCCGCCGCCGGCCAGGTGAGCTTGAGCCTCGGCTTGCGCGGGCCGGTCTTCGGGGTGACCTCCGCATGTGCCTCGGCCAACCATGCGATCGCCTCGGCGGTGGACCAGATCAAGCTGGGCCGGGCCGACGTAATGGTTTCCGGAGGCAGCGACGCACCCTTCGCATGGGGCGTGCTGAAAGCATGGGAAGCAATGCGCGTGCTTTCACCCGATACCTGCCGGCCCTTCTCCGCCGATAGGAAGGGCCTGGTGCTGGGCGAGGGTGCGGGCATGGCCGTGCTGGAAAGCTACGAGCATGCCACGAGGCGTGGTGCCACAATTCTTGCCGAGATCGCCGGCGTCGGCCTTTCCGCCGATGCCTTCCACATTGCCGCGCCATCTGTCGAGGGGCCAGCGTCGGCGATGCGCGCCTGCCTTGCCGATGCCGGGCTGAATGCCGAGGACGTCGACTACCTCAACGCGCACGGCACCGGTACCAAAAGCAATGATCAGACTGAAACGGCGGCGATCAAGCGTGTGTTTGGAAACCACGCTTATTCGATGTCCATCTCTTCCACCAAGTCCACGCACGCGCATTGCCTCGGCGCAGCGAGCGCGCTTGAAATGATCGCCTGCGTGATGGCAATCCAAGAGGACGTCGTGCCGCCGACCGCCAACTATCGCGAGCCAGATCCCGCTTGCGACCTCGACATCACACCCAATGTGCCGCGCGAGCGCAAGGTGCGCGTCGCCATGAGCAACGCCTTCGCCATGGGCGGTACGAACGCAGTTCTGGCATTCAGGCAGGTGTAGAAGCCATGCAAGACGCCTCATTTGAGGTCACCTGTCGTATCTAGCTGCTTGAGGGGCGGGGCATTGTGATACAGGGAGAGCTGTGGGGTCCCTCCTTCTCGGCCTCGACGATGTGGAAGGAGCCTGTGCGGCGAAACGGGCTAGACGCCCCAGGCCCAGAACTTGGGCGAAACCAACTCCCACCAAAGGACAGCCGGTTTAGTAGCCGAACAATGAAACCTCGCTCGACGAGCCGCCGTCTCTACTGTCTCCGGCCTCACGCGGTTGAAGCGAACAGCGCAGCAGCTACTGTTCCGCACAACTCGGATGGCAATTGGGACAAGTCCGCACATGTCGTCACGTACGCTGAACGCCGCAGGTACAGCCAAACTGGGGCGGGGCGTTTCTGCCGTTTTGATAGAATTCTATCAAACTGACAATTTTCCTTGCATAAATGCAAGGAGAGCTCGGTTGACTCCCCTCCTTTCTTGTCAAGGATGAGTTTGCAGGCTGCGGTGCGGCAGAAGCCGGACAGAACAGCGACCGGTCGAGTAAAGGCCTGCGCAAACCGCATATTGCGAGCGCCCGCGCGGAGGAAGACGCTCGTCCTGGTGAAAGGCAACGATGCTCAGGCGCCATTGCCATTTGCCGAGGGCGTCCGCGCGCCGAAAATTTCGAAGCAACAAAGGTGAGATCGAGAATGATGATGACGAAATACAACACAGCTCACCGTCCAGTGCAGTTCTACCGGCGGGTGGCGGAGTGGGATGGGCTGCCAAATGGAACGTAAAAAGATCAGCAAGGAGATGCTTGGCGATAGTCAGGCGCTGCGCAAGCTGCGTGAGCACCTTGTCAAGGTGGCCAAGGCGAAGACTACGGTCCTGTTGCGAGGTGAATCCGGAACCGGTAAGGAGCTGGTTGCCAAAGCCATTCACGAGCTCTCGCCTCGCGCCAAGCAGCCCTTCATCAAGGTCAATTGCGCGGCGCTCACCGAGACGCTTCTGGAATCTGACTTGTTCGGTCATGAGAAGGGTGCCTTCACCGACGCGAGCAGTTTGCGCAAGGGGCGCTTTGAGGCTGCCGACAAAGGCACATTGTTTCTGGACGAGATTGGCGAAATATCGGGCTCGTTCCAGGCTAAGCTGCTGCGTGTCCTGCAGGAGCAGGAGTTTGAGCGTGTCGGCAGCAACCACACCATTAAAGTCGATGTTCGCGTGATTGCCGCAACCAACAGGGACTTGGAAAAGGCAGTTCAACGCAAGGAGTTCCGGCAAGACCTCTATTACCGCATCAGCGTCGTCACTTTACGCGTGCCGGCATTGCGCGAAAGGCGAGGTGATATTCCGCTCTTGGCCGCTCAGTTTCTCAAGAATTTCAATACTGAGAATGATCACACGCTGACCTTCGCTCCCGAAGCGATTGAGGTGCTAATGAATTGCGAATTTCCAGGCAACATCCGAGAGCTCGAAAACTGCGTTCAACGGACGGCAGTTCTGGCGACGGGTCCATCAATCCTCAGAACTGACTTTGCCTGTTGCGTGGGTGAGTGCTTGGCCGCGGCGCTGTGGAAGAACGGACCGCCGACGTCAGAGAACTCGACTACGATCGAGCCTTCCGCCGCCCGTGCCGCCCCGCCCGTCGGCGACGGGCAAGCGCCGATAGGCCCTGCCACGACTCGTGGTAGGGTGCCCGATGCCGATACGGTCATTGCCGCCATGGAAAAGTGTGGCTGGGTGCAGGCAAAGGCGGCGCGCCTGCTCGGTTTGACCCCGCGCCAGATCGGCTACGTGCTGAGAAAACACGGCATCGAGATCAAGCGTCTCTGAAACAACCCGCCGAGCAAGAGCTGGAGCAGGTCAAGCATTGGTGCTCTGGCGCCGAGCCCATCGGCCACCTTACGAACGTGGGTGTGAACAGCGCTGCCAAGATTCCGGCCGTGTGCTTTCTACCACCAGTCGTACTGGGGCTCTGCGGCTGACAAAACTAAGAAGGAGGAATCCTATGGCTAGTAACTTCGCTCTACACCGCAAGGGCAAATCCAATCCGACGTGCCTGAAATCCAGAAATAATCGATGTATCATTGGTGACACGCCAGCATGCGTAGAGGCGACGCGCAGATCTCCGCTGGCGGGACCTGGTCGATACATAAGCTGATCGCTTGCCGCTCGATATCGCGCCAATCTGATCTGAAAGAAATAAGTAGTTTTGGGAATAGGGATTAAGCATGCCAACGCGCTTCAGAACGATCAAATTGTTTTTAGCAACAACGGCGCTCTTCGCACCAAATCTGTCCTTGGCCCAGGAATCAGTCGCGTCGCCTGCGCCGGTGGCAGATGCCGAATATTCCAGAAATTGGGGCCTGAGTATGATCAACGCCCTGCCCGCCTACCTTAAAGGCTATACGGGCAAGGGCGTCGTCGTTGCGATTGTGGATACAGGACTGGATATCAACCATCCCGAATTCGTGGCGCGCATTTCGAAGGCGCTGCACAACTTCGGGACGGATAAACGCTTGGCTGACGTCAGCCATTCTGTCGACAAAGACGGTGTGCCTGACGGACACGGGACCCATGTGGCGGGGATAATCGGCGCCGCGCGCGACGGCACGGGCATGCAGGGCGTGGCCTATGAATCGACAGTATTGCCCCTTCGAGCAGTGGATATCGGCGACCCAGATGATCCCGAGATGGACCCGACCAATGAAGCGATCGAATACGCGATTGGTGCGGGAGCTGGCGTGCTCAATGGGAGCTACGGGCCAGGCCTGTTGCTGGGGCGGTATCTCAAGGACGAGAACGGCCAACTGAAACTCGATGGCAAGGGATATGCCATCGATAATAAAAACTATGAGATTCTCGACTATCAGGCCATCTATGATGATCCGAGCAATCTCGTCGATACCTACAATACGTTGAAGAAGGCGGCTAAGGCGGACATCGTGCTCGTCTTCGCCGCCGGTAATGATGCCAGTACCGACGACCAACCCGGCGCTGCTTCGGCGATTCCCAGCGGCATCGGCACGTTGCCGTTAATAACGCCAGAAAATACCAAAGATGGAAATCTTTATAAGTTCATCGACACAAACGATCAAACAAACAAAGGTTTCGATTTCAATAACCCAAATACATACAAGATAGTGAGCGGGTCTGATGTCTCGAAGCTCGACTTCTCGGATCTGGCAGGCTCGCTGATAACAGTCGTTGCTGTCGGCAAGGATGGCAAGATTGCCAGCTATAGCAATAGATGCGGAGCCACAGCAGAGTGGTGCCTCGCGGCTCCGGGTGGCGATATTAATGCCGATCCCGATAATCCGATTGATGAGAACGGCATTTATTCTACCTGGCCACAAGGGGATCGGGCGAACAAGAACAACCCGTATAAGTACGAGGAAGGTACTTCCATGGCAACGCCGCATGTTGCTGGCGCGGCGGCAGTGATCCGGTCGGCATTCCCTTACATGAACGCCCGCCAGACCATTGAAACCCTCCTGACAACGACGACCACCAAAGGGTTCGAGGATGAACAAGTCTTCGGCCAGGGTCTGCTCAATCTCGGCGTTGCGATCGAGGGTCCGGGCGAGTTCCGCTACGCCGGCGTCTTCGACGTCGACACCAAAGGCTACTCCTCGATCTGGTCGAATTCAATCTCGGGCGCCGGAGACCTGACGAAGCGCGGCGAAGGAGCGCTGATCCTGTCCGGCGAAAACAGCTACAGCGGGCCGACCAAGGTGCTTGGAGGCATACTCGCCGTCGATGGCCGCATTGTTTCGAAGGTAGGCGTCTCGGCTACTGGTACCCTTACGGGTATCGGTGCAGTCGGCTCTCTTACGGTTGGCGCAGGCGGCACCGTCGCTCCTGGCAGCGTGCTCGATCCAAGCAAGGGGGTTGCAGTGCTCACCGTCAACGGTGACTTCGTGCAGCAGGCCGGGTCGACCTATTTGGCGGGTATCGCACCGAGCAAGGCTTCAGATCTCATCGACGTTGCCGGCAGTGCCGCCATCAACAAGGGAGCGAGCGTCAACCTGGTGCGTGAAGGTGCCGGGCATTTCTCAGTCGATACCCGCTACACGCTTCTGACCGCCGCTGGCGGCGTGATCGGGACCTACGGCGGGCTGACAGGAGGCCTCTTTACAGACTCGCCCTTCGTCGATTTCGAACTCGCTTATGACCCGACCAACGTCTATCTCGACGTCGATCGCAATTCTGTCACCTTTGCCGATGTCGGCAATACCTTCAATCAGCGATCCGTGGGCGCGGCTGCGGAAGCCCTTGGTTCCGGCAACACGATCCACGACAACATCCTCTTCCTGACGGGACAGGGATCCCGCAACGCATTCGATCAGCTTTCGGGCGAGATCCATGCTTCCGTTCACAGCGCCTTTGTCGAAGACAGCCATTTCGTCCGTGACGCCGCCGGCGATCGCATTCGCGCAGCGTTCGCAGGCGTGGGCGCATCAACCGTGCCGGTCATGGCATATGGACCGGAAGGCCCGGAACTGGCTCCCGCGACCAGCGAAAACTTCGCCGTCTGGGGCAGCGGTTTCGGCGCCTGGGGACATTTGGACGGAGACGGCAACGCTGCTCGCCTCGACCGCTCGACGGGAGGCTTTATTGCAGGCGGCGATGCGGCCATCGGCGAAAGCTGGCGGCTCGGGCTTCTTGCCGGTTATAGCCATACGTCCATCCATGTGGATGATCGCGCCTCCTCCGGCTCAGGCAACAATTATCACCTCGGGATCTACGCTGGCACGCAGCGTGGCCCTCACAGCTTCCGTTCCGGCCTTGCCTATACGTGGAACCGCATCGAGACCGGCAGGTCGGTGGCGTTTCCGGGCTTCTCCGACAGCCTTTCGGCCGATTACCATGCCGGCACGTTCCAGGCTTTCGGCGAACTCGGCTCTCGACTGGATACAGCTTCCGTATCTTTCGAGCCCTATGCGAACCTAGCCTATGTGAACTTCAACGCGGATGGCTTCACAGAGCATGGCGGTGCCGCTGCGCTTTCCGGAAAAGACCGGTCGAGCGACACGACATTCACCACGATAGGGCTGCGCGCCTCGACCGCTTTCCCGCTTGGTTCCGTCAATACAACCGCCCGTGGCGGTATCGGCTGGCGTCATGCGTTCGGCGATGTGGTGCCTGAAACGGCGCTTGCCTTCACAGGCGGCTCATCCTTCGCCGTGGAGGGAACGCCAATCGCAAAGAACGCTGCCGTCTTCGAAGCTGGTATCGATGTCAACCTTACCGACAAGGCAACCATCGGGCTTACCTATAAAGGTCAGCTTGCCTCGGACGCGCAGGAGCATGGCTTCAACGCCAAACTCAGTGTTCGGTTTTAATCGCCGCAAGGGAGGGCGATATGTCATGCCCGATTCCAGCAGCGAACTGACAGCCATCTCTATTGAAAGATCTTATCGCCTTGCAATGGCCGACCATCCTTCGGCCATTGCTGCTTTTGCTTTCCGGAAGGAGTGTTTCGTGAACAAAGTAATTCTAATTGCGATTTGGCAGGGTGCCTTTCTTTCGCTGCCGGGTGCAGTACGTCCGACGGCGGCAACTGGGTGAAGGACGAGACGCCGCGCAGTGCTGCCCAGCAGGACTACACTGAATGCAAGTATCAGTCGGAAATGGCGACGGCGACGATCGGAACGAATAGCCGCCCGAAAACGATGACAGATGCAATCGGGGACGGTGTCGGGGATCGTATCGTCAAGGGTATGGAACAAGGCAATCTCGTCAAGGATTGCATGAGAGCCCGCGGCTACACTCAATCCTGACAGGCAACTCATGGGCTTCCGCCGCTATCGAAGGGATTGTAAAGGACGCGTCGATCTTCGAGAAACGAGGAAGCGGCGTACGATTTCTGTCTCTGAGGGGCTGGGGTCCGACCATGACACGCCGAAGACAGGTGTACTGATACCGGTTACCCGGCGTGCGGTCTCGGCAGTGACCTTGCTGCTCTAGCGAATAAATTGCGCTACTGCCTGCTAGCCGACCCTAAGTCTGGCCTGCTTCAAATGAGGTTGATGCTCGGTCGGCCGAAGCGAATGAGCAGCCATCGCGGCAATGAAAACCTCGGGCGTTTTTAGGTAGCGCTCCAGCTTGTTCTCCCTCATGAGCACTACGAACAGAGCGCACGTTTTCGCCTGACAATTGACCGACTTGGTAGGGTTGAACTCTATGTCAGTGAAACCGGCATACCGCATTTCGCCGTCCACTCGATTTTTGAGCCATACACGGTGAGGAAAGATGGCATTGAGATAAAGCCAATCGTAGAACACGGTCGTGGGTTCTAGCGGGAACTCGAAGCCGTCGAATTTGAAGCCCACCAGTGCGCCGGATTCGCGGAGTCGTGGCTCGCGCTTCGCATCGCGCGGTTCAACCTCGTACAGATCGGTGTACGGCCCGCCACGCTCGAATACCTTACTTCCCTGAAAGGCGTTCTCCAGCGGTATCTCGCCGATGCTGGTCCTCACGCGCAGGTGAAACGCGCTAAGATGCTGGCCGGCGACTTCATCAGACTTGCTAGACACTTCTAGCAGCGGCGCATATCCGGCTTTCTTGGCGGCCTCATGCAGCGACCGTATATTCTTCTTCTTCTGAACCTCAGCGAAGCCACCGGCCCACGGAATTTCGAAATCCAATCGCCTGACGTAACCTTCGTCCTCGGTTGCAGGGATAAAGACTGGTCTCTCAGCCATTCTAAATGTTCCTTATTAAGCCCAGCAGAATGACATGGGGAACCAACACCTCGTATTTCTCCGCCTGAGTGAGACGCGCCTTAATCGCCGAATCCTTCCAGTCCGTTCGGGTGTAAAGTATCTCAAAATCGATTAGCGGTTCAGCCTCTCCGATAGGAATCGATTCGACGCCAGCTTTGTTCGCGACATCGTTGGTAAAACGAACACCCGTGAACTGCATTACCGAGGGGTGTATTTGCAGAAAGATCGTGTCCGTAATCCTCCCATCCTGCCGGGCAACGTACTCCATCGGATGGGTGCTACGAAAGCAAAGGTGGACGTAGTTGCCCATTCCCTTCAACGCGTCGGCGTCACGACTCCATTCATTGCCGCCCGGTGCCGGAACCTTGACCTTCTTCTGGTCAAGCTGCGCGAGTGGATAGAGTCCTCCCATTTCTTTAATCACCGGCAGGTTCCTCCGGTCGGTGAAGTGATAGAGCAGCGGCACCTTATCAAGAGTATCAATTGCCATGTTCCCCTCCGTCGCAGGCCGGTAGCAGCCTTGCCCCACACGGGTGGAATCTTACGGCAGTCATCGTCCGAACGCCATGATCCGAGGCGAGGTGTTCAGATTGGCGACGTTTCTCAATTGTTCTATACGATTAAAATAGAATTCTACATCGCCAACTATGGTTCGAAATCGTCGTGCACGGCAGCTCCACAACGATCATCATCCCGGATCGGACTGTGCGGGAGCTGCAATCGCAGCCGCGCGAAGGCGACCGTGTTGTCACGAGCAACGACGCGCTCCTCCTCGATGCACAGGATCTGGGCCAATTGCTGCGGGTCGGCGGCGACAAAGGCACTGTCTTCAACCGCGGCGGGCCTGGCGAAGCGGGCATTGTGAGCCGGCAGATAGGTCTGTGCGACGAAGCGGTTGGCGGCCTCGATATCAGCCATGCCGGCCAGTGCCAGTTCCCTCGGCAGTCGGTCCTGCAAGGTTGAGAACATCCGCTCGGAGCGGCCCCTGGCTCCAGGCGAATAGGCTGGAATATGTTCGATGCCGAGCCGCTCGAGCGCCCGACCGACCTGGGTCATGCGAATCTTGTCGACAGCCCCGCCCGCCTTGAGCGTCACGAAATAGTGTCTGCCACGATCGCTGTAGAGGCTTGACGGCAATCCCTTGGCGACAAAGGTCTCCAGAAGTCCCTGGAAGCTCGACGCCGTGCCTTCCTCCTCGATCAGAAAGGCCGAATAGATCGTGCTCGTCGCATCGTCCATAGTCACGATCAGATCCAGCATCGGCCCACTCGCCAGCCACTGATGACGGCTGCCGTCCTGGTGTAGCATCATCCCTTCGCACGGCTTCCTTTCCCGCTTGCGCCGGTGAGCACCGCGCCGCTTGGCCCGTTCCACCAGGCCCGCCGCGTGAAGCTGCGTCTTGATGAAGGTGTAGCCCCAGCTGAAATCGTGATCGCGCAGCAGGTGCTCGTGGAAATGCTTCACGTTCCAGCCAAGGTAGCGATGGCGATAAAGCTCCAGCATCTCCTCGATCGCCTCCACTGGCACCCGGCGCGTCGAAAGCTTGCCCAAACGCCGGTCCAGCAACCCAGCCTCCCCGGCCTCTTCGTAACGGTCGCGATAACGCCGAAATTGCCGCTCCGACATGCCCAGCAACTCGCCTGCCTCCATCATCGAGAGATCGCCGCCAGTCCAACGGCTCAATACGTCCCGAAACTTCTGTATTCTCCGTCCTGGAGCCACGCTGCCCGCTTCATCCCCAGCTTCCATTCGCTGGCGATGAAACCGGACAACTCCTGTGCTACCTAATCCGGACAAATCATGTGCTTACGACACGCCGGAGCGGAACGCTTGCCTGCGGCATCGCGGTCGGGTAATTGTTGCAGATACGTCGGCCCGAAGATCGGCATCGATTTTCGGGCCGACGCGTCGTTTCAATCGGATAGAGCGCCATTCTCGCCTCGAAGGCACGCGCGGCGCTCCACGACAAGGGGGCAACGGAGCTTTGCTGATGTCGGATTCGTCCAGGATTTGTGCGGTGGCCGCGGCCACCCTCATGGCGCTTTCCGCGTCGTTGGCAGCTCAGGAAGCCGGGCTGCCGGGCGGTGCTTCCTCGCTGAAGGAGACCTATGAGGACTGGGATCTCTCCTGCCAGGCCACGCCGACGCTGGTATGCGCGGCTACCTATCAGCAGTCGCAGCAGAACGGACGGCGCCTGCTTGCGGTCGAATTGGGCAAGGGGCAGGAGGACGGCATTGCGGGCAATCTCGTCCTGCCCTTCGGCCTGCAACTCGCCGTCGGCGCGACGCTTCAGGTCGACGATGGGCAAGCGGGCAAGCCGCTGCCCTTCTCGACCTGCCTGCCCGCCGGCTGCTTCGTGCCCCTCAGCTTCGACGCGAAAGCAGCCGCGTCGCTGCGCACGGGCACAACGCTCAAGGTCACGGTTAAGAGTCTCGACCAGAAGGATGTGCCCTTGTCGGTTTCATTGAAGGGTTTGACGGCGGCGCTGGACAGGTTGAAGGTGCTGCTCGGGGCTTAGATTGGGGGCTGGCTGGCTGATGATCTCGGTTGTCACTTTCCTTTGTTCCACTACGGCTTTTCGACATTTTGGTCAGATAATCCCCACGCGCGAGAAGCGCGCGGTCTCGGCCTGAGTGATCTCGGGCGGGCGAGTGGCGCCCGACGCTTCCGACTCCGCGGCAGCGATCCGCTCGATCGCCTTCTTCACCTTTGCACGAACATTCTCGTCGAACGTCCGTACACTGACCTTGAGGAGGGTCTCATCCGGGATTACGTCGTACTTTGTCCCCGCATTGATCGCGCCCACCTTTACAATCATCGCGGCTGTCCTGAGGGAGAGAAGAGTAATGATGCGCAGAACGTTTCTCATGGCGGGCGTGTCCCTGTCTGCCGTAGCGGTCGGCAAGTCCTTAGCCGCGTCGGTATTCCTCGACTACACACAGGAGCAACTGGATACGGCGTATGACCAGTCATTCTGGGCGCCGCGGATGGCGGAACTGGAGGAAGGCGATGGCATCGCCAGCGCCGAGGTCCGGCGCGCGATGCCGCCGCGTCCGGCAAAATACGGTCCAGATGCCAGAGATCTCATCGATGTGTTCGCGCCTGGGATGCCAAGGCCGCCCCGGTCCTGGTCTTCATCCATGGCGGTGCCTGGACCCGAAACACTCGCGAGGATGCATCCTATCCGGCCCCGACCTTCGTTTCGCGCGGGGCGGCCTATGCCGCGCCTGACTTCGGCAGTGTGAAAACGCTGACGCTGCGACAGATGGTCGAGAATTGCAGGCGGGCGGTGGAGTGGACGATGAAGAATGCCGCCAGTTTCGGCGGCGACCCGAACCGGGTGTATGTGGCGGGTCATTCTTCCGGCGCGCATCTGGCGGCCTGCGTCCTCATCACCGACTGGACGGAGCGCAGCCTACCGGCGGATGCCCTCAAGGGCGGCTTGCTGATGAGCGGCATGTATGATCTCTATCCGGTGATGCTTTCCTCGCGCAGCAGCTACCTGCATCTGACGGAGGGGGGAAGAGGCGGAATTCAGCCCGATGCGCCATCTCGACCGGATCACCTGCCCGATTGCCGTCGTGTCAGCCGACCAGGACAGTCCGGAGTTCAAGCGCCAGTCCGATGTGTTCGGTGAAGCGCTGCGCGGCATGGGGAGATTGGCCAGTCGAACGATAGCCTTCAACGCCAACCACTTCCAGGAACCCGAGCATCTGAAAGACCCCGACACTGAAGTCAGCCAGGCGGCGTTCAAGCTGATGGGGATCTGACACGGATGTGTTGCAAACTCTTCAGCTAATGGGATTGTTAGTTTCGTACAAAACGATGCACTTTCTCAATCTTAGAGGGTGTTTGGGAATTAAGTATTTCGGCGTTCGAGCGCGTTGCGCCGCGCTCATGGCACCCGTTGAGATGGGCATGAAAGTGAGTTCGACCGCTGGACAGTTGCCGACTTCGTCAGGTATTGGCCCTGCGACCGGTTGATCTGCGATATTTCCAAAATTCGCAGAAGTTGGTCGAGACGAAACTGTCGCCCCGGCTTGACCACGCGCCCGGCAGACCGAGTTACAAAGTTGCCGAGGCAGTTTGATGTGCGTTCCTGCATCACTGCACGGGACACGACCTGACGGGAGACTATGATGCGTAGCCAGAAAGAAAAGATGCTCGCAGGCGAGTTTTACAATGCGGCGGATCCGGAGATCCAAGCTGACCTGTTGGCCACCGGGGCTTGGCTCAAGCGGTACAATGATACGCTGGGGCAGACCACGGAGCATTGGCATGAGCTTTTGTCCGAGCGGCTGGGAGAGGTTGGGCGCGGAACGGTCATCCGTCCGCCCTTTTTTTGCGACTACGGATTCAATATCCGCATTGGCGCCAATGCCTACATCAACTTCAACTGCGTTATTCTTGACGTGGTAGAGGTCAAAATCGGGCAAGGAACGGCAATTGGGCCTGCCGTGCAGATTTATACCGCCGATCATCCACATGATGCCGAGCAGCGACAGGCCGGCCTGCAGGTCGGGCGTCCTGTTCGCATTGGCAGCCGTGTCTGGATCGGCGGTGGAGCAATCATTCTGCCTGGCGTCACGATTGGCGATAATGCGGTCGTAGGCGCTGGCAGCGTGGTCACACGCGATGTTCCCGCCGGGGCAAAGGTAGTGGGAATTCCTGCTCGCGTCGCCAACCCACATAAACAGGCATAATCAACCTCCTTGACCCTGGAGGTGCATGCGAACTGTCGAAACTGTGCCAAATTTCTGCCGAAGCCATTGAGCGCTGCATATCTTGTCGCGGTTCGGCTCGGGCGCTTCAGTTCTTTTGCCACGGGTGTCACAAAATCATGTGCGTAATGCCGCCGCAACGTGCTCACGTCCCGCAGCAGCGGGCCCTTTCACATGGCCCAACGAATTCAGAGCCTCCGTTGTGCTGCCAGTAGCATTACTGCTCAGATGTATTCCCAACTGAGTTTTCGCCCTTGGAGGCAAGCGACTCACCAGCAATCGCCGGCCATTAATCCTGGCTAGCATCGACCCCGACGAGGCGAGCCGCGGCGTTGCCGATCGGCATGTCGATGACCGTGATTGCGCCTTCGGCAAGGAAACGACGTTCGTTTCTGGTCAGCGTAGCCGAATCGATCACCGCAAAATGTGGGCCAGTGGAGCGCTTCATCATCTGTCTGGCATATGTGCGCAGCATCTGATCGTTGAAGCGACAGCCAACGAAGAAAAAGCCCCGGTTGACGCGCCGTTGCTTCACCACGTCCGGGATCGGCGTCTGGATATCAATTTCGGTTAGGACTTCGACGTAATCGGAATCAGCCACGAGGAAGTTTGCGGCCGGCCTGACGCTGCCGTGCGGCGCATAGAGCACCGTCCTTGCCACTTGTTCGGCGTCGAGTTCTGTTCCTGACAAATCGTAAGTTCTCGTCCAGATGTTACCAATTCCGGTCGCTCGCGTGGTTCCTTGTATCTCGACAACGTCTGTTTGGCCGGCCTCTGCAAGGGCTGCCCGCATGGCGCCATCGTACCAGCTGTCGATGATGACAGACAGTTGAAGGGTTGCGAGCCAGGCGTGAAGAACGGTCGGCTCGGCGGGGGCTGCGAATATCTCCGCCATCCACGCTTGAAGAGTCCGACGATGTCGGCGCTGCTCGATAAACTGCGCGACCGACCACATATTGGTGCGAATCCTGGAAGGGGCAGGCGCCCGCTTGTTGAGCGCCGCGGCGACATCTTCAGGGGTGCAAGGTGCAGGTGATTCCGGCGTGTTAAGCTGCAGAAGACCAGGACCGAGATAGGGGATCACTCGATCGGCCTTGAGAGCGCCCTTCAGCAGGTCAATCAGCTTTTTGGCAAAACTGCCCCGGACGACGACGAGATGGTCCCAGCTCAGCATCGTGTTCATACGCGTTTCCTCTCCGCCACTGAACCCACCGGCATCAGGCCCCGTCGGAAATCTTCATCGCCTCGACGGTGATCGGCAAACGCGTATCGCGCGGAAGGTCGGGCAGCATGAGCCGCCAACCGTTCCTGAGCGTCACGGTCCCGCCCCATAAGTCTGCGTTCTCAATCTCGGTGATCGGCTCTTCGAGATCCTTCTTGGGGACATAAGCCGACAAGCCAGTAGCGGTCCTGCGAATCATTACTTTCATCCGGCTGTTCCTCCGTTGGAAATGCCTTCAGCTCCGCAGGGAACCTCGACTTTGTCGAGGCTAATGAGTTCGCGCGCTCGCATGCCGACGACCGTGCCACGATCGATCCATTCGACCGCATAGATGAAGAATTGCTGGAGAAAGGTTCCAATGTCGCGCACGTAGCCTTCGTCGCCCTTCCGCACGAGGTTTTCGCCGATCTCCTTGCCGGGATAGGTGCCGTCGTTTTTTATGTGGCGTGTTGCACGGACCCGCTCACCCTGCATGAACCGTGGCGGTCTGCCGATTTCGACCTCCTGTTCGCGTCTGGACCACATGCTGTCCATTCCTTTCTCGAGGCTTTTGGTGTGGTCGCGGGTTGCAGGCGTCCTCGCGCGGCGAACCCGACCGTTTCGGTAGGAATCAAGCGGGAACGCAGGTTTTCGGTACCGGACAGACCGACACGCATTGCTGCTTATCGAAGGCCTCCTTGCATTCGGTGCACTTGATTGGATCGATCACATAGGCGTCGCCCTTGAACTTGATCGCTTCCGAGGGACATTCGAACTCGCAGGCCCCGCATTGGGTACATTGGGATGCGATGATCTTGAAAGCCATTCTAACTCCTGGTTATCGGACGAGACCGCTCAGGCCGTCGCCGCTAGTGGTCTGATCCCAAACTCTGCCGCGTAAAGTGCGCTGACTGCGGTCTCGATGTAGTCATGGCCATAGGCGTCGGTTACGCGCAGTCCAGCTCGCGAGAGTTGTTCCTTCGGGCGATTTCCGATCTTGGCGCATAGCACTATGTGTATGCCTTCCAGCGCAGCGAAGACGCCCTCGAGGGTGGCGTCTTCGCCCCCGCCTCCGAGGCAATACCGCTCGACCTTCCGATGCCCGACCAAGCTGATCCCTCTAGGCGAGACTTCATAAACCTGGAATTCCTTCGCGTGGCCGAAGTGTTCGTTGACGCGTCCACCTCCCTTTGTGGCCACCGCAACCAGAAGCGACTTTTCGGAGTCTGTTGCCTTGACCATACCGATGGCCTCGCTCCTCGCCGCCTCATGATCACGGCGCTCGTGTGCGACCACCTGCCGATAGGCCTGACGCTTGCCAGCATCGTAGGTGACATCGTCGGGAATCCCATCCAGCGTGAATTCCTGGCCACGATCTTCACCGAGCAGGCCGACAGCATCTGCCCGGCACTGCCGGCAGTGGCGCATCAACTTGGCGCCACCTTCAAGTCGATCCTGAAGAGCCATCATCTCCATTGCCGTTGGGCCGCGCTGCCCGATGAGTCCGTAGTGGGTGCCGTGCGCCGGGTCCGAAATCAGAGGCATCACGTTGTGCAGGAACGCGCCCCGCTCCTTGACCATTTTGTTCACCTCAAACAGGTGCTGGTCGTTCACTCCAGGAATCATCACCGAGTTGATTTTGGTGAGGATGCCGCGCGCGCTCAGCATCTCCAGGCCCAGCATCTGCCGCGCGTGCAAGATTCGAGCGGCTTCGATGCCGAAGTAGCGGCGATTTTCATAAAAAATCCAAGGATAGATCTTTGCGCCGACTTCCGGGTCGACCATGTTGATGGTGATCGTCACGTGATCAACATTCATTTCGGCAAGCTCAGCTACATGGTCCGGCAGCACGAGCCCGTTGGTGGAGACGCACAGCTTTATGTCGGGGATTTCCCTGATGACGCGGTCGAACGTTGCCTTCGTTTTCTCCCAGTCGTAACAGGCATCCCCCGGCCCAGCGATGCCAAGAACCGAAAGCTGCGGAACTTCGTTGGCAACCGCGATGACCTTGCGTAGCGCTTGGTCGGGCGTCAGCTTCTCAGACACAACACCAGGCCGGCTCTCGTTGGCGCAATCGTATTTGCGATTGCAGTAGTTGCACTGGACATTGCAAGCCGGCGCGACCGCCACATGCATACGCGCGAAATAGTGATGCGCTTCCTCCGAAAAGCAGGGGTGATCCTTGATCTTGTCCCAAATAGCCGGATCCACATCGCCCGGGCTGGTCGGCGACGAACCGTAGGAGGACGGTGCGCAGCCACCGGATTTCGCGGCTGCCAGAAAACCCTCGGATGTCGTGCTGGTCGGCCCCTCAATCGAAACTGTCGGTGAGGACATCAAACGGCTCCGTTGCTGGTAACGTCGCGGTTCAAGGTGCAAGAGCCATACCAACTTAAAAAAGCGGCTTCAGTTCACTATTTGGGTCGATGTCGGATTGTGTGAGGCCGGCGCGACACAATTTTGTCCTGCTTGCGACAGTGCAAGTCCAAATCCGTTCAGAAGCACAAAGCACTCCTTGTCGCGCAGAGGGCGCGCAAGACCACTGGCCTGACGATTGGCTCATCAGGCTCTTAGAATTTCCTTCACCTCGAGACTATGCCGGCGTATCGCCTAGCCGACTTGTCGCGGCGTGAGGCGGAGAATTCGAGCCGCATTAGCCTGAACCCAGCCGGCCTTCTCCATTGTGTCGATCAGCCGGTCACGCTCCGTCCGTCGCGGTCCCAGCGCCGGTCCGGCCGTATCGTTAGAATCGCAACCGGCTATCTCGTGTTCAGGGGCGCCGATGCGCCTAACCGGCTTCGTGCTGGGCCGTGAGAGCTCGTCGATGCCATTGCCACGTTCCGAAAGATTGGTTCCTTCCAGAGGAGAACGCGCAAGTGTGGCTGTTCTTTACACGCAGTTCTCCAGCTCGCGGACGTTGCCGGGGAAATAGCATTGCGAGATCAGCTCAACTGCCGACGGCGTAAAGCCATGGTTCTCCATATTTTAAGGGTAAGCGCTGTGTCCTTCCAGGAGTGCCCGCGATCTGTGGGCCTGCCGATTCTGAGGTGGATCGGAGATCGGCTTGTGTCTGAACTTGAACTTTACGATTGACCCTGAGCGGCAGCCTCGGCGTTTCAAGGTGATCAACGGCGCTGTTAGTCGGCAGGCATTGGTCGATGGACGACAAGGGACGGAGTCATCGCCGAGACCCTGGGGCCGAACGTGGTGATCTCGGAGGTTGCCCGGCGCTACGGGCTGCGGCCGCGGCGGAACGCTCGCAAGCTTGCGACGTCGGCAGGACAGGCCACTCCCGCCTTTGTTCCGGTGGTGGTTTCGGTGGCGCCACCGGAACGACCCGTTGGGCCTACATCCGTGCACCAGAACTCAAGGCCGCGGCCTGAGAATCGGCCGCCCGCTCACCCTTTACTTGGTTCCTCAGCCGACAGCGCTAAGAAGGAGAGCAACTTCCGTCGGTGCGAGGATCATTGCGTCGTGGCCAGTGGCGAGTTCCTGCCACGCCCAGCCATCCTGCTTCGCGACCCATTCTCGCGCTCCCGCCGTCGGCGGGTGGAGCGGATTAGTGCAGACGACATAGGTTCGGGGCCTGCCGTTGCCGAGCGGGGGCTCGAGCTTAAGTCTGCTTTCGTAGGTGCTTGCCGCATGCGGTGTTATCCGGCGCCGCACCCAGTCCGTGAGCGAGTGTCCCTTGGGAATGCCGAATGCTGTTGGCGGCGGAGTCGGCATGAAGATACCCCGTCCTTCCTCCGCAACCAATTTTCGACGGGCGGCGACGATGTCGGGGGGCATGGTGCTGAATACACTTTGACCGCTCTCGACGATGGCGCCGTCGAGCGAGATAAACGAGATGGCTGATATGGTCGGGTATCCGGTCGGCGGCGCCGGTGATGCTGATGCCGCCTAGACTGTGACCGACAAGGATCACATCGCTCAGCTCTTCCGTTACAATGTGGTTGACGATGTCGGTCACGAATGTGTCGGGCGTGATGTCCTTGCACAGCAAATGTGCGCGTTCGCCGACACCTGTCTGGGTCGGCGTGGTCACGTGGCATCCCATCTTGCGAAGATTGGCGGCGACGTCCCGCCAACACCATCCGCCATGCCAGGCACCATGCACTAGCACATACGTCTTTGTCATGGATTGTGCCGTTCCATTTGCTCACCGGCCGTTGTGGCTGCCATCCGGCACGATGGCCGAACGTTGTCCCAAAGGGGCTCGACCACGTTACCGGTGGTAAGTCCGGCGCACAGGCCGCCGCCGTGGCCTGAGGACACCCCTACCAGTCGAGGAAATTTGAATTGCGAACGCCCAATATTCACTAGCTCTTTGCAAGTGGATGGAGAGGCTCATGGTGTGCCGCAGTTGCTCGCTGCCGGCATGCTCTTGGCACGGTCCCGGCTGATCATCCGAACTTGAACAGGACACCAAAGCCGCCGCGCGGATAGTTCCACTCGATGTCGCCGCCTTTCTCGCACAATATCCGGCAGGTGCCGCATTCCATGCAGCCGTCGGCGGTGATCTCGACTTGGCCCCTGTCATTCAACTCATAGCATTTCGCTGGACAGACGTAGGTCAACGCAAGCAAGTTCGCGCTTGGCTTCTCGTGCGGTCGCACTATGATATGGGGGCGGCCGGAATCGACCAGGTAGCGGTTCTGGTAAAGCTTGTCCTCGACACGAACCTTCGTCACTGCGATCGTCATCTTGTACCCTCTTCAGCGCCATGCCAATGCCAGCCGGACCGCGTCGCTGACCAACCCCCAGCGCGAGCGCGCGTTGATGAAGGCGGCCGTGGTGGCCCTTTCCTTCTCGATCTTCGGCGTGCCGTCGACACGCATGAAGTTCTGAGCGGCATACGACATCAACCGCGGATAGCTGGTAAAAAAGTTGCTGGAATTGGTGTGGAGTAAGGCTGGCATGTCCTTGTATTTCTTAAGATCCTTGATCACAAAGGATTCATCCAGCATCGTCTTGTAGAGCGCAAGGTTCCCTTTGGTCATAGGACCGTTGCGGCTTTTGACTTTGATGATCGCCTCAGCCGCGACACGACCCGAGGTCATGGCAAGGTTCGAACCCTCACGGTGAATGGCATTGTTCAGTTGCGCTGCGTCGCCGACGATGACCCAACCGTCGCCGAAGAGCTGCGGAATGGCCCTGTAACCACCTTCGGGGATAAGATGGGCGGCATATTCTTTCACCTCCGAGCCAGCGATCAGCGGCCGGATCGAAGGATGGTTTTTCATCGCGTCTAGGAGGGCGGACGGGCTCTCCAACATCGCGGCGAAATCCGAGACCAGGCAGCCGATGCCGAGTGAAATCGACTCCTTGTTGGTGTAAAGGAAGCCGAGCCCGGCCATGTCGCGAGAGATCGTGCCCACGGCCTCGATTACGCAGCCTTCATCGCCCTTGACACCGAACCGCTGGTCAATGACCTCTTCGGGCAAGAAATGCATTTCCTTGACGGCAAGCGCCACGGTCTCCGGCTTCGGCATCTCGCGCAGGCCTGCGCGAGTGCCAAGCAATCCCGACACCCCTTCTGCGAGAACGACCACATTCGCGAAGACCACTCCGCCAGCCCGGTCTGTGCGGACGCCGATCACCTTGCCATTGCCATCACGGACGAGTTCCGTCGCGGTCGTCTCACACAGGACCGTCGCGCCAGCCTCGCGCACCTTGCGGGAAAACCATTTGTCGAACTGGGCGCGGATGATCGTGTAGCGGTTGGGTTTCGCCTCATTGAAGTCGTCCGACCGGTAATGAATTCCGGTGTGAGATGTGTTGTCCATCACCCAAAGTCGCTGTTCGACCAGGTGCCGCTCGAGGGGCGCATCATCCCGGAAGTCCGGGATGATCTTCTCCAGCATGTTCGCGTACATTATGGCGCCCTGGACGTTCTTAGAGCCCGGATATTCCCCGCGCTCCAACTGCAGTACCTTCAGCCCCTGGCTTGCCAAAGTGTAAGCAGCTGCGTTTCCGGACATGCCGGCTCCGACCACAATGGCATCGAATTGTTCAATCATGTCCTCTCCCTCAACTCGCAAGCTTGTCTCGACTGTGCGGCGACAGCCGCCGGGTGAAGGCTTCCGTGAGTGCGGGCAGGAAGCGGATTGCATCCGTGACGATCCCGAGGTGGGCGAACTCGAAAATCGGCGCGTTCGGATCGGTGTTGATCGCGACGATGAGATCGGCCCCCTCGACCCCAACTCGGTGCTGGATGGCGCCGGAAATTCCGGCCGCGATGTAAAGCTTCGGTCGAATGGTCTTGCCAGTTTGGCCAATCTGGCGATCAGCCGGCATCCAGCCCTTCTGGACCAAGGGGCGCGAACAGCCATGCTCGGCGCCGATCGCTCGGGCAAGATTCTTCACAAGCTGAAGGTTCTCCGCCGCACCGAGACCGAGGCCTCCCGCAACCACGACATCCGCATAGGCAAGATTTGCCATTGCCGACTGGTTATCCGGTAGGAAGCCGAGGACTTTGGTGACGATATCGTCCTCAACGAGCGACAGCTTGTGCCGCATGACACGCCCGACCGGCTTATCCACCCGTTGCGGCATAGGCATGACCCTTGGTCGCACCGTCGCCATTTGCGGCCGGTAATTTAGTGTATAGATCGTACACAACAACGAGCCACCAAAAGTCGGACGGGTCGCGGCGAGTGAACCGTCGGAATCTACATCAAGTTCGGTGCAGTCGGCCGTGAGCCCCGTCTGCAGGGTCGTCGCTACCGAGCCCGCAAGATCCCTGCCCAGTGTGGTCGCGCCGAGAAGGAGGATTTCGGGTTTATGGG
Organism: Mesorhizobium sp. M4B.F.Ca.ET.058.02.1.1; assembly: GCF_003952505.1. NCBI lineage: Bacteria > Pseudomonadati > Pseudomonadota > Alphaproteobacteria > Hyphomicrobiales > Phyllobacteriaceae > Mesorhizobium > Mesorhizobium sp. M4B.F.Ca.ET.058.02.1.1. The sequence continues at coordinate 4,545,480 of NZ_CP034450.1, forward strand.
TATTGACCAGATCCGTGAGCGCCTTGGCGAACGGCTCGTTGCGGTAGTCGGCGAGCGGCGGCGCATCGACGATGTAGACAAGATCCGCCCCGTAAGCGAAGGCCTCGGCAACAGCGTCCTCGACCATCTCGCCCGGCGGTCCCAGCACGACGCCCGCGAGCTGGACTTCAAGCTTGTCGGCTAATTTGCGGCCTTCACCCAGCAGTTCGAATGATACAGGATGCACATTGCCGCGTTCGAGCTCGAGGAAGACCCACACGTGCCGGTAGTCTTTGAAACGGTCGGGAAGTTCTTTCTTTACACCGGCACGGCCGGGGGCAAGGCGAGGGGTAGCTTGGCTTGCGGTCGACATTTTCTGCTCCTGGCCGTCACGTGCCGCTCTTGAAGGCCAACTCATGTTCCAGCGCCGGCCGGCGGGTTAAGATATCGGCGATGAGTTCATCGGCGATGTCCTGCAAGCCCTTTTCCGCGGTGTCGATCTGCGCCGCGCTTTCTGCCCGTGCGGTGGGGGCGAAAACACGCTTGACGACTGTCGGCGAGCCACGCAGACCGCACCGGGTGAGATCGTCAATGCCGGCGTCGGCTGCAGTCCACTTCACGACTTGGCTGCGCGCCGCGCAAAGAGCCTGCTGGAGCGAGCCCCGGCGGATTTCGTTGGTGTCTTCCAGCATGGTAATGAGGCAGGGGAGTCTGCTCTTCAGCAACTGGGTGCCGCCTTCGGCGCGACGCGCGACTTCGATCTCGCGCGTTTTGAGATCGATGGAGGCAATCTTCGCGACGTAGGTAAGTTGCGATAGATTCAGGCGCTTGGCTATGCCTGGTCCGACCTGGGCGGTATCGCCGTCAATCGTCTGCTTGCCGGTGAAGACGATGTCTGGCCTGCCGAAAGTCTCCCCAATTTTTGCGATTGCTTGCGAAAGAGCAAAGGAGGTCGCCAGCGTATCGGATCCGGCAAAATAGCGGTCCGTCAAGAGAACTGCTCGGTCAGCACCGTAACCGAGCGCCTTTCGCAGCGAGTCCTCCGCCATGGGCGGACCCATTGTGAGCACAGTAACCTCGCCACCATGAACGTCGCGCAGTTTGAGCGCTTCTTCGAGGGCGAACAGGTCGTAAGGATTGATGATGGTCGGCACACCCTGACGCATGATCGTGTTCGTCACCGGGTGGACGCGGATCTGGGCCGAATCCGGCACCTGCTTGATGCAGATTACGATGTGCATTGGCGATTTCTCTAAGCTCCCAGTCCGGATGCGTGCTTGGCGGTTCACCTCATTGCCTGCATCGTTCATGCCAAGTCTTCTTCCTGCCTCTATTCCAGAAGGTGGCTTCGTTTGCGTCCGAGGAGGCGTCATGAGGACTGGATTTGTCGACTTCCCGACATTGTCGCGTCGCAGCCGTGTCGGGCTCATTACTTTCCGAACCGCTTCAGTGCAGAGTCGAGCGGGACGAAGGCGCGGCCAGGTGCGGGACATATGTTTGGATCGTGGTCCCTTAGCACCTTGAACACACGTTGCGTGAGCGGCGAGGAAGTCGCGAAATCTTCGTAGGCGCGTTCCAGCTTGGCGCGCACCCGCGCGGCGATTACCTGGTCAGGCAGACCGGAGAAATCTTCTTCGGCAAGGTATTGGCCCACGCGCTTCATGATATGGAGCCGCGAGACATTCATCACTTTCGGGTCGTAGGAGACGCCAAGGCAGGCGAAGAAGTCCTCCGCAGCCGACAGGCCCTTCAGTCGCGCCAGGATATCGGTGGGATCAATCGGGCGGCTGTCAGCGGAGCAGTTCATTGTATTCTCCCGGCGCGAAATTGTGGTGTCGATGCGTTGGTGACATTGCTGACGGCGTGCCGACCTCTGGCACGGCGGCTGGGGCAAGAGACTTGGCGATCTCAAGCTTTTCTGAAGTGGTGAAGGCGACCCCGGGTTGCCTGCTCTCCATTGCGTAGGGTCGTCACGTTGAGGAAGTCCTCACGGCTCATGAGTGGGCGTCGGCTATTGTGCCGCTCGGGCCCGGGCCGGAATGAAGGTGTTCTGCACCTCGCCCGCACAGTCCAGCACTGGGAACGGCACGTAGTTTCTCGATGATCGCAGGCAGGACCTCAAGCACGCGGTCTACGTCATCTTCGCCGTTGTCACGCGACAAGGAGAAGCGGACTGCCCCACATGCCGCGTTCATAGCGATCAGAACATGGCTCGGTTCCATTGAGCCAGAGGCACAGGCGGACCCGGCGGAACAGGCGATTCCCAGCCGGCTGAGGACAATTGGGATTGCATCGCCTTCGATACCTTCGAATCCAATGTTTGCAGTGTTTGGCAATCGCTCCTGCGGATCGCCGTTGATGGATGCGTTTGGGATGCGCTGGATGATCCCGTTCTCAAGGCGGTCGCGCAACCATTTTATTCGTGTTGTCTCGTCCATGAATTTCAAGGCGAGTTCGGCCGCCATGCCCAGTCCGACTATGCCGGGTGTGTTTTCAGTGCCTGCACGCCGGTCGCGCTCTTGGTGGCCACCCTTGATCAGGGAGGAGAAGCGCACGCCACGTCTTACATAAAGCGCGCCTATCCCCTTTGGACCATGCAGCTTGTGGGCGGAGAGCGACAGCATGTCGATCGCGGTCGATTTCAGCTCAATCGGAAACCTTCCGACCGCCTGCACTGCATCAGTGTGGAAAAGCGCGCCGACTTCCCTGGCTAGGTCGGCAAGCTCAACCACGGGAAAGATCGTACCGGTCTCACTGTTCGCCCACATTATCGAGACGATTGCCACTTGTGGGGTGAGGGCGGTTCTGTAGGCGTCCAGGTCGAGCCGGCCGTGGTGATCGACTGGGATAATGTGCACCTTGACGCCGCGCGTCTTTTCAAGGTGCGCGCACAACTTCAGAACGGCCGGATGTTCAACCGCGGAAGTCACTATTTCCGTTCGACCGGGCATTACCTCGAGCGCCGAAAGGATGGCTGTACTGTCGCTTTCAGTCCCGCCCGAGGTGAAGATGATCTCGTCCTCGAATCCCGCGCCGATGAGGGCTTGCAACTGCCGCCTCGCCTTTCTCACGGCTTCAGCAACCGATGCGCCATAGGCGTGCATGGACGAAGGATTGCCAAATTGCTCCGTAAAGAAAGGCAACATCGCTCCAAGGACTGCAGGATCAACCCGCGTCGTTGCGTTGTTGTCGAGATAGACAGGTCTCATGGGAGTGATCCTTCAACTGCTGAAATGATTCAAGGGTAGGCGGGCCATTGAACCTCTGGCGCATATCGTATCTGGTGAGGTGGGCGGCCGGGCGAGCGATGGCTTGGCTGACCGGTCGCTGCCGACATTGCCATTTGGTGGCGGCATCCGCCGGGAATTCAGCTGTTTCGGGCAATGTTGTTTGCTTGCCCACGGCAACGATCGATGATCGCGATTTGGCACATCACCGAACGCAATTGTTCCGGGCCGACAGTGCGTGTCGGCTGGTTCCAGAGCGCCGGGGGTTACCGGTTTGACGCAGTATTCCTTGGCGTCGCTATAGTCGAACATAGCCTGTTCCCCTGCAATCATTTGCAGGACTTGCCGCAGCTGCACTTCTCCTGCGCATTGGGGTTATCGAAAACAAAGCCGGATGTTTCGAGCCCTGTGACGAAGTCGACGGTCATGCCGGCGGCATGGGGTTGGGAGCCTCTATCCATGAACACCTTGAGCCCATCTCGCTCGATGATCGTATCGCCCTCATGTGAGACGCTCTCCAGGCCCATTGAGTATTGGAAGCCGGCGCAGCCGCCGGCATGGACCATGATGCGAAATCCTTCCGCCGGCTCGCTGGCGCGGTAAAGAGCGGCCTTGATGGCGGCAACAGCGTTGTCGGTGAGCGTAATCATGGCTCGATTTCTCCTCGGTCCGTGACGTTTTCGCGGATCATCTCGCATGAACCGTGCCAAAGGGAAGACGTGTGTAAAAACGGTAGGACATCCCGACGTCTCTATGCTCGATTGCTGGGGAGACGTCCGACAACCGACACTTACTGTCGGGTTTGTCGCGTCCGCGTCACAGGAGGGGCGCCTGAGTTCGCGATGCACTCACGCGTAAAGCAATGAACAGAGCCAAAGATGTTCAGAGCTTGCCGCGGAGCAACTGGCACGACTTTTGAGAGCCTTCGTTGCGGCGGCAAAATTGCCGGCCGATTCACCTTTGGGTTGCCCTCGCAATCGAAGAACGAAGGAAGCAATATGTCGCTCCTCCCTCAGACCCGCCTTGTGTGGGAAAGCAGCACCGCCGGTGGAACCCGAATGCTCGATCGGCCGATTGGCGCCGACCACCCAACAATCGCTCTCTACCGGCGATTGGCCGCTGACCGCCCGGAGACAGGATTCGACTGGCGTGTGCCTGACGATCAATCGCGTCCGCCGTGCACACCCCTGAGGCCCTTTTTTCGACCGATCGTCAAAAGAAGAACGGGGCGGGGTTAAAAACATGGATCAGCGCAAGAAGCGGTCGCCCAACGAAATCCGGCGTGCGTGGGAAGTCTGTCCGAGCATTCCCGCGCGTGATTTCGCCGCCCAATTGGGCATTTCGGAAGCGGAACTGGTCGCGGCCCATTGCGGTTTCGGCGCGGCACGCATCGACCCGCGCGTCAATCACCTGCTGACGGGCCTCGAATTCGTGGGCGAAGTGACGGCGCTGACCCGCAATCAAGGTGCCGTGCACGAAAAGATTGGCGTCTTCAACAAAGTGATAACCGGCAACAATCACGCCATGGTCCTTGGTGACGAATTCGACCTTCGCGTCTTCCCGCAGGCTTGGAGGTATGGTTTCGCTGTTGAAAGGCGCCATCGCGGCGGAATCCAGCGCAGTTTGCAATTCTTCGACGCCGCCGGCGCAGCAGTGCATAAGGTGCATCTCAGGCCGGTCTCCAACCTTCATGCCTATCGAAAGCTGGTGGCCGAGCTCGTATCCGCCAACCAGGAGCCGACCATGTCGCTTAAGGCGAGAGTAGCCGACCTGGGCGCGAGGACTGCGGACCGGGCCGGCACGGTGGACGACCTACGCGAGCACTGGAGCCGGCTGACTGACGTCAACCTTCTGAAGACGCTCAAGCTCAGCCGCTGCCAGGCTTTGCGCATGGTAGGCCAGGATTACGCTTGGCTGCTCGACAATGCTGCAGTTGGCGCCGTGCTCCAGCGTGCGGCCGAAGACGAATTGCCGATCATGTGCTTCGTCGGCAACCGAGGCTCTATCCAGACCCATTCCGGCTTAATCAAGTCGGTCAAGCAGATCGGGCCGTGCATCTATGTGCTGGACGAAACCTTCCGGCTGCATCTCAGGAGCCACCAAATCCGTGAGGTTTGGGCCGTGCGCAAGCCGACCAATGACAGTCACGTCACCTCGCTCGAAGCATATGGGTCCGACGGCAAGATGATCATCCAGTTGTTCGGTGCGCGCAAGGAAGGCGAACGCGAGCGCGACGACTGGCGGGTTCTGGCGGAAAACCTGCCGCGTTTCCCCGACAGCTACATGAGAACAGCTACATGAGAAAGACCGATCGTTGTCGGTGGGACGCCGGCGCCCATCTGCCTCCGCAGCGAGTAGCCGGGCATTGAAGCCGAGATCGGGAACACGATGACGCAATAAGCGCGCTGTATTGTCATAACGCGATGAGCAGGTAGCAATTTGGCGCTGCCCCATCGAAGGCATGGTTACGACGAAGCCGCGGCCTTTGGCCGAGCTCAGAGGTGACAATAGCGTTAACGCCACCGACCGTCGTCACTCCCCACCAGGCGGTCAGCTGTTGCGGTTCGGGCCGAGCAGAAATACTGTCAAGACAGCGAGGAACGTGGCAACCGCGCTGTAGAGAAAGACACTGGCAATGCCCGTGTGATCCACCAATAGGCCACCGAAAGTTGTGCCGGCTGCGATCGCCACTTGGAAGGCTATGACCATCAGTACACCAGCGCTCTCGGCCTGTTTCGGAGCGGCGCGCAGCACCATCCAGGTCTGCAATCCGACCGGGACCGCGCCAAAAGCAAAGCCCCATACGGCAACTGCAATTGCCGAGGTCAAGGCCGATGCTCCCATAGTCAGGAGCGAGACAGCGGCTACGGCAATGAGCAGGGGCGGCAGGGCCGCGACTGCCTTGAGACTGTGTTTGGTGAGGAATGCGCCCGCTAAATTGCCGAAGACGCCGGCCGTGCCAGAAGCAAGGAACACGAGCGGGATCGACTTCTTGTCGAGCGGAGGAACGCTCTCGAGAAAGTCGCGGATGTAGGCGAAGCTGGCAAAATGGCCGGAAGCGACCAATAGCACGACTAGGACCGCAACCTTCATCGTCGGATTCTTCGCGACATCCAGCGGACTGCGGAATCTGCGCACTTCGATCGGAGGCAGTGGCGGAATGGTTACGAGTTGCACGAGCAGCGCAACGGCACTCACGATTGCGGCGACCTTGAACGAGGCTCGCCATCCCCAAATGTCACCGACATAAGCGCCGATTGGAGCCGCGCAGACGGAGGCGACAGAAACGCCGGTGAGGATGATCGACATGGCGCGCGGCATGAGGTGACTTGGAACCAGCCGCATTGCCAACGCTGCCGAAATTGACCAAAAACCACCGAGCGATATGCCGAGGACGACGCGTGCCGCCAGCAACACCGGCAGCGACCCCGCAACCTCCGCCAGAACGTTCGACAGGATCAGCAGCAGCGTCATCGCCCAGATGACGACCCTGCGGTCCAGACGCTTTGTCACGATGGCCATTGTCGGTGCCGAGATCGCCGCGACGATTGCGGTCGCTGTTAGCGCCTGTCCAGCCGTGCCCGTGCTGATACCGAGATCATGCGCGAGCGGTGTCAGAACGCTGGCGGGCAGAAACTCTGCCGTCACAAGCCCGAAGGTGCCGAAGGAAAGCGAAATGATCGCACCCCATGCGGGGCCAGACCGTTGATAGGGACTTTCTGGGTCAAGCCGATCTCGGTCGAACAGAGCCGCGTCCACTAAATCTGTCGCCGATTCGGTCATGAATGAGTTCTCCAGCTAGGAGCTGTTGCAGCAGGGGTGGCTATATCGCCGGGGATCAAAGCCGCTAGACCTTCCGGCGGCGGCCAGTCGGCCTCAGTCGAGGCCTCGGCGCCCACGCATCCGAGGCCTCATCGGAGGGCCGACGGACACAACCGTCGACAATGCGGGAGAGTTCTCGGCGCGGTCGCATCGATCGCATCCGTCGAAGTGCGGCCTGTTCACTGCGAACCAAGCAAGCCGAACGCGGTGTCCTCGATCGAGGCCTTGATGGGGGGATGATCGACGATCTCTATATTGCTTTGAAGCAGGAAGTTCCGTCGCCATATGCGGTTATCCTGGCAGCCAGAATTGAGCGGTCGTCGCAAGCACCAAGGCGGTCGCAATGAGTGCAACGAGGCGGAAGTCTGATCGATGGCTGCGGTTCGATGGCCGCGCGATCGACAGAATTGAGGTGATGAGTTATCCCTTTTGAAGCCGTTGCTCCCAATTCTGGGATAAGGTAATTGCAGGCGGTCCCAGCAACGTCGGGCGGCCTTTTTGGTGATTGAATTCATGGGACGACACTCTCGGTCCGTGACGCGTCTGCGAATGACTGCGCAAGTACCGTGCCATCAACGACAAATCTGGCTCTGCTGAGCGGGTGGTGGAGGCACGAGCGTGGGCTATCCCAAGAGCTTGCCGCAAGGTTGTTCGAAGTTGAGGTGCCGGATAGGCCGCAAATATGTCGGGCGGCCTGGGGTTCGCCAACACGAAGATGCGCAAGTTCAAAAGGACGAGCTGAACCCTTGCCGATATCCGTCCGAGGCTGATCTGGAGAAGGTCAAGAACTGCGTCTTGAAGGCTTTCCGCCGCACCGGCAAATGCGAAGCCAAGGTGCTGGGCAAGATGGACAGGGCCACACAACCCCTCGACTGGACGCTCATTAACGGCATCGGTGTGGCTCTGGTAGCTGGCGAGAAAACGCCGTGCTGAAAGACGAAAGCTCGTGTGGCCGGCTCTGAAGGAGGGCCAATGAGGCAGGCGAGGAGAGGCTATAGCCCATTCTTGTAGACTGACCTTGTCCCACGGAGGCGGCTAACCACCCCGCCAGACATCATCGAGGGGAGCGCCACTAGGCTCACGAACAAGTGTTGGTCATTTCCACCTGGGTGACCTCGGCCAAGTCACCAAACCGCTTAGCGCAACCTTTCGAACTGGATGCTCCCCGGGCACATGATCGGCTAGCGATCCCACCAATTGAGTTGCTCCAAGTCGGTGTCTAGCTTTCTACATTCTGTGTCCGACGCTGGACAAGAATGTTGCAATCCCGACCAGTAAGTCAGCACAGGCGCCACCTGTTGCCCAGCAAACGGCAAGGATTATCGAAAGACGAATTCGGCACGGAGCTTGCACCAACGATTGCATGCAAATGCCGACAGCATCTCATGAACGGTCTCTCGATTCTGGCGCGGTTAAATCGCGGCCGGTTCCAGATCATGTCCCGCCCGAAATGGTGAGGGACTTCAGCCTGTTTACGTCGCCCGGCATGTTGCCGACGGCCAACGGGGATCCGCATGCAGCGGTTGCTTGCGTTCATGCCGGGCCTCCGATCTTTTATTCAACCAGCAACACGCGCGACGGTCGGGGTACCTGGGTCATCACTCGCGCGAGCGACCAGCGCCGGGTGCTGCAGGACACCGAAACGTTTTCCAGCCATCGCAGCATCTTCGCCTCTGTGCTCGGCGAGAGCTGGCCGATGATCCCGCTTGAGCTCGATCCGCCATTCCACGGTGTTTTTCGCTCACTGCTCAATCCGCTGCTTTCGCCAAAGCGGGTAATGGCATTGGAGCCGGCTGTCCGGGAACGAGCGATCAAGCTGATCGACAGGATCGCCGCATCAGGCACGAGCTGCGACATCATGAAGGATTTTGCAGTTCCGTTCGCGGTCAATATCTTCCTTCGCTTTATTGGGCTTTCGGACGACGGACTAGAAACATTTGTCGGCTGGGCTAGAGATCTGCTCCACGGCGATAAGGAGCAACGACCACCCGCAGCCCGGACGATCGTGGCCTTCATCGACGAACTTGCCACCGAGCGCCGCAAGGAGCCGGTCGATGATTTCATGACCTTCATCGTGAAGGCAAAGGTCGAGGGCCGTCTGCTCAGTGACGAAGAAGTCCGTGGCATCGGCGTGCTTGTGTTCGTCGCGGGGCTCGACACGGTCTCAGCAGCCATATGCTTCGACTTGGCCCATCTCGCGCGCAACCCCAAAGATCAGGAATTGCTACGAAGCGAACCGGACCGGATTGCCGTCGCCGCGGAAGAATTGCTGCGCGCCTATTCGACCATTCAGATGATCCGAGTGGCAACGAAGGATGTCGACTTCAAAGGCGCGCCGATCCGCAAGGGAGACTATGTTTCCTGTGCCACGATGATTGCCAATCGTGACCCGGCGGAATTCGAATACCCGAATGAGATCGATCTGGCGCGCGAGGACAACCGGCACGCTGCCTTTGGCTATGGTCCCCATCGTTGTCTTGGCTCACACCTTGCCCGGCGGGAGATTGTCATTGGCCTGGAGGAGTGGCTGGCGCGCATCCCAGCCTTTCGGATCAAGACAGGGACTGAACCCATCACCTTCGGCGGCCATGTGTTCGGGATCGAGAATCTGATCCTGGACTGGTCCTGAAGTTTCCGCCAACGACATTGGAGTTCGCTATGCGTGTCATCGTACACAAAGCCAGATGCCAGGGTCATGCGCGCTGCTTGGCGCGGGCGCCGAGAGTCTTCAAGCTTGATGACGACGGCTACATCTTGCCCGGTGATATTGATGTTGCCGATGGGGAGCAACTGCTTGCCTCACAAGGGGTAAGAGCCTGCCCCGAACAAGCTCTGGAAGTTGACGAGCCCCCCGCTAACTCAATTGTAGAGAGAGACACACGCAAAGTGCAGACTGGCGTCGGGAAGGACAAAACAATCATACAATTCGCGACAGAACCTGTCGACCACGCGAAAATTACCGAACTGCGTGACCGAGAGGCGATCCGCAACTGCCTGTATCGGTACTGCCGCGGGATAGACCGCGCCGATGAGGCGGCGCTGCGTAGCGCATACTGGCCCGAAGCGTATGACAGGCACGGTCCCTATTGCGGACCGGCAGAGGACTTCATCCAATTTGCTCTCGGTCTGCCGGGGCAGCGTAACATCCATCAAATCACGAACAGCCTGATCGACTTCATCAGTTCAGCAGAGGCCGCGGTCGAGAGCTATTTCACCGCGCTGCAACGCGGACCGGATACAGACCAAGAAATACGTCAGACGCTGCTTTGCGGCCGTTACTGCGATCTGTTTCAGAAGAGGCAGGACGAGTGGCGAATTGCGGAACGGACAGTCGTCTACGATTGGGTTGAGGAGCAAATCCCGCCAGCGATTCTTGAGGCAGATAGGTTCGGCCGGCGACAGCCGATTGGAGCACCACATCCAGACGATCCCATCTACCAGCTGCTCAAGCGTCACATCCCCACCGACCAAGATGGCGTCGAGGGTCCCCAACTGGGAGCTGCATAAGTGGGTAGAAATGGAGGATGAGCGCCTTGCGGGATTGAGATCTGTGTGGGGCCGCAACTGGCGGTCACTGCAACGATTTGGCTCGACCCTTCATTCCGCCCAAGGTCGATGGGCTGAGATCACAAGCGGTCATCGTGGAGAAGCTCTCGTGAAACTGGCAGCACGCACCGTAATCATCACAGGCGCCGCGGGCGGGATCGGCCGTGCCCTGGTCGATATCCTTGCCGCGGACGGAGACACTGTAGTTGCGGTGGACCTTCCGGGCAGTGGTGTGGTTGAACTGGCTCGGGATCTCGGGTCGCCGCACGTCGGTCTGGAGTGCGATGTGTCGCGAGAGAAGGACATGCTCTCACTTTTCGGCCAGGTCGAAGCACGGTTCGCGCAAATCGATGTCCTCATCAACAATGCGGCGGTTGGACCCACGATGGATAGGATCATCGACACCGCTGTCGATACCTTCCGACGCGGCGTGACAGTGAACCTTATTGGGCCATTCGTTATGGCCCGGGAAGCGGCGCGGCGCATGAGGCCGGGCGGTGCGATCGTCAATGTGGCTTCGATGGCGGGCGTGGTCGGCAATCCCAGGCGCAACGCCTACGCAGCCTCGAAAGCTGGCGTGATCTCGTTGACAAAGTCCCTTGCGTGCGAGTGGGCTATGCGAGGAATCCGCGTCACGGCGGTGGCGCCGGGCTCCGTCCGCACCCCAATGGTCACAGAACTGGCACGCGCTGGCAAAATGGACCTCGCGGCGATACGCCGCCGCGTGCCGATGGGGCGCTTGGCTCGCCCCGACGAGATCGCCAGGGTCGTGCGTTTTCTGAGCAGCACGCAGGCGCGCTACATCACCGGCTCGGTGCTGGCAGTCGACGGAGGCTGGATGTCATTCAACCAGCCGGGGGATGCTCACCCGCCGGTGGATAGTGCGCTCCAAGCCGAGCTCTCCTGTCCGGCCGAATGCACAGATGCGCGAATCGTGCTCGTCACCGGTGGCGCAAAAAGCATTGGCGCGGCCGTCGCTCGCCGCTTTGCCGCGAACGGCGACACCGTCGTGATTGCTGATAAAGATGGCACTGCAGCGGCAGAGCTGGCTACATCGCTCCCCGGCAAGCATCTGGCGAAATCGCTGGACGTGGCCGTCGAGAGCGATGTGGTGTCGATGTTCGAAGAGCTGAGGCGACGCTTCGGGTATATCGATGTTCTGGTCAATAGTGCTGATACCGCCGACAGGATTGTGCCTGCGATCGAGCAACTGTCGAAACAGCTCGAACACGTCCTGGATGTCAACCTTACCGGCGCCTTCACCTGCGCGCGCGAAGCGATCAAGGCTATGCGCCCGGGCGGCGTGATCCTCAATCTCGGGTCGATCGACAGCTTTCTGCCGTTCGCGCCGCGCCATGCCTACGGCGCCTCCAAGGCGGGGATGGATATGCTGACCCGTTGCATGGCGGCCGAACTCGGCCCGGTCGGAATTCGGACAGCCACCGTCGCTCCTGGCCACATCCGCACGCCCGCACTTGCTCAGTTGGCCAAAGCCGGCCGCATCGACCTGGCAGCAATCGGACGACGCATCCCCATGGGCAGGATGGGACGGCCAGAAGACGTCGCAGATGCATCGTTCTTCCTTGCTTCGTCTGACGCCTCATACATCAACGGCTCGATCCTCTACGTGGACGGCGGCTGGACCTCGTTCGGTGATGCGGGAAACGCCAGCGAACTCTATGACGAATGTTTTGCGGAGGCCGCAGGTTAATTGCCAGGCATTCGCAGGGCGACCGGCCGAGCATTATGAAGCCTCGGCTCCACGACGCACCCGAGGTGCTTGAGATCCAAGCATGCGCATGCCGAGCACATTCCCGGTCGGCTGACGTGTCTATAACGAGGAGAAATCATGGAATTTGCCACTTTCATTCTGGCCGCCCAGCGTGGCTATCACCAATCCTCAGAAAGCGTCATCCGCAACTCCATCGAACAGGCCGTCGCTTCGGAGCAGGCTGGGTTCAACACCGCGTGGTTTGCTGAGCACCACTTCAACAATTACAGCCTCATACCATCCCCGCTGATGATGGTGGCGCACTGCGCCGGCTTGACAAGCACGATTCGCCTGGGCACTGCCGTCTGCGTGCTGCCGCTTTACCAACCGCAGCGCCTGCTGTCCGAGATCGGCTTCGCCGACATCGTTGCGAACGGCCGTCTCGAGCTCGGCGTAGGCTTGGGATACCAGCAGTTCGAGTTCGAACGGTTCGGCGTGGACATCGATGAGGCGCCGGCCGTCTTTTCGGAATACCTGGACATCATTCTCAAGGGCCTCAACCAAAACGTCTTCGAACACGACGGCCAGTATGAGAAGATCCCCCCAACAGCGATTTCGGTCCGCACAGTCCAGCAGCCGACGCCGCCTATCTGGATCGCTGGCGGAGCCGCACGGATGGCTCGGGCCTACCGCGAGGGGCACAATTTTTTTGTCACAGCCTTCCACGACGGCTTAGAGACTTTGACCACACTGCGTGAATCAGTCGAGAGGGCGGCGGCATCCGAGGAAAAGAACGTCACCGACGTCAAGATATCGCTGCTGCGCTGCTGCTATGCCAGCCACGACGAGTTGGAGATCAACAGCTATCTCGACAATGCCCGCTTCCAGCGCCGGCTTTCTGAAGCCCTGCATCAGCGCCGCCAACAGAGCCACGATGGCTACCTGCTGCAGGAGACACCGACCCAGCAGGATCTGTCCTTCGAGACCATGCGCAAAAATTTGCCGATTGGCAGCGTAAATCGCGTGATTGATCGCCTGCTGGAAGAGATCGATGTCTTGAAACCGGACCAGATCGCAGTTCAGACTCAATTGGGCGACTTCGACCAAAAGACGATGCTGCGCCAGATCGAGCTCTGGGGCGACAAGATCATCCCTGCGGTCAACAAGGCGCTTTGTCATGCCGGAAGCTGAAGCCGGCCGTTACGATGATGGCTGCCTATCCACGCGCGCAATGGCGTGGGTCCGAGCTAGGGAGGAGCTTCGATCAGCATGTGCTGCCCTGCGTGCTTTCGCGTTCGCTTGAGGAGGTCCAGGCGGGCGAGGTGTTGGCGACGGAGGGGACAGGCCTTTCGTCTGTCGAATTGCGTGATGTCTTGGCCGCAACTTTCCCGTCTACCTCCAGCAGCGTATTCGCTTTGGAGGAGTTGAGCGAGCCCGAGCCGGAACTGGAAGAGGAGCTGCTGCGCCGGCTGCTGCTAGCGCATGCTGCGCCGGGCGACCCGGCGAGCGCCCGCTTGGCCAAGATCATCGCCCGGCGTGCGATGCGCACGGACCATCTTTGGCGGGATCTTGGCCTCTCAAATCGCGCTGAGCTCAGCCGCCTGCTTGCCAGACATTTTCCCGCGCTGGCGGCAGGCAACACAGAAAACATGAAATGGAAAAAGTACTTTTACCGCAAGCTGTGTGAGGCCGAAGGCTTTTCGTCATGCACTGCACCCAGTTGTCGGGAATGCCATGACTTCGAAAGCTGCTTCGGCCCGGAGGAAGTTGAGAGTCGCCTCTCGCCGACCAGGAATGCCGGTTAGTCACTTCGCTTGATCGCAGCTGCGGACAACCGCTTATCACGGCGCCGTAGTATGGAGGAAGGGATGTTCATCGCCTCGCGATATTTGGTGACGGTACGGCGAGCGACATTGATGCCGGTCTGCTTGAGCTGAGCAACGATGTCTTCGTCGGAAAGTACCTTGTCGAGCGATTCTTCGGCGATGATTGCCTTGATCCGATGGCGGACAGATTTGGCGGAGTGCGCGTCGCCGCCCTCGCAGGATGCGATTGTCGCTGTGAAAAAATACTTCAGCTCGAACACCCCGCGCGGAGTTAACATGTACCTGTTCGAAGCCACCCGGCTTACCGTCGACTGGTGCATTTTGATCCCGTCAGCGACATTTTTGAGACAGAGAGGCCGCAGATGGGCGACGCCGTGTGTAAAAAAGGCATCCTGCTGGCGCACGATTTCGGTCGCAACCTTAAGGATCGTCTTAGCGCGCTGCTCGAGACAGCTGATCAGCCAGTTCCCTTTTTCCTGGCAATGGTCGAGAAACGCTTTGCCTTCCGGATTTTGATTGGTCAGCTGCGAGATTTCGGCGACATAGGTGTGGTTGATCAACACTTTGGGCAGCGTGGCCGGATCAAGCTCCACCCGCCATCCACCTTCGGACTTGGGCATTACCCAGACGTCCGGTACGATGGTTTCCGGCGTCCCGGACTGGAACCGGTCTCCAGGCTTGGGATCGAGCGCGCGGATTTCGTTCCTCATGTCGAGGAGATCCTCCTCGTCGACTCCGCAACGCTGCTTCAATCCCTGAAAATCCCCCCGTGCAAGCATCTCGAGATTGGCGACCAAAGCTGCCATAGCCGGGTCGAACCGGTCTTGCTGGCGCAGCTGAATCTCCAGGCATTCGCTGAGAGTTCGCGCAAAAATCCCCGGCGGATCAAATTGCTGCAAGATTCCGATGACCCGTTCCACATCAGCTTGCCGAACGTTTAACCTCCCGGCCAGATCGAAAAGGTTTACCTGAAGATAGCCAGTGTCCTCCAGATGGGCGGCGAGCTGTCCGGCAATCAGCCGCTCCTGCGGGGTGAACGGGGTGAGGGCGACCTGGCGGGCGACATGGTCGTGCAATGTTTCGGTGTGGGCGGTAAACTCCTCGACGGCAGGTCGATCGTTGCCGCTACTGCGTTGCGACTTCCATTGCCCGCGCCCGCCAGACGGCCCGCCAATGGGCGATTCGCCGATTTCGCTTCTGCTTTGACTGCTCCGCTGATCCACCCCTGACAGCGGCGAAACGTCGTCAAACGGGTCAGGCTTCAAAACGGGGTTCTTCTCGAGTGCCTGCTCCACGAGCTGATGGAGTTCAGTATGCGTCAATCGCAGCAAGCGAATAGCTTCAATGGCTTGAGGCGATAAGACCATACGTTGCTTCTGGCGTTGAAGCAGGCTTGCTGAGAGATGCATGTTGAACCGGTAATCTGCCGAGGAGGCTCTAGTGTGTGCTGGGGTTGTGTGAGACTTGCCACTTCTGGGTCATGCCGCCGCCTTCAGTTTGTCGAGAACGTTTTGCGGGGATGAAACGCCATAGGGGTCCGTCTCGCAGTTGTCACAGAAGCCTTCCTCCTCGAACCACTGCTCCACCACGCCATCGTCGATCAGAGCGGCGTATCGCCAGGAGCGCATGCCAAAGCCCAGATTGTCCTTCGCGACCAGCATGCCCATCTTGCGCGTGAACTCGCCCGACCCGTCTGGGATCAGCTCGATCTTCTGCAGCCCCAAGGACTTTCCCCACGCATTCATGACGAAAGCATCGTTGACTGAGACGCAGTAGATCGCGTCAATTCGCAGTTCCAGAAATTGATCATAGAGTTTTTCGAAATCGGGCAGTTGGAAGGTCGAGCAGGTCGGGGTGAAGGCGCCAGGCAGCGAGAACAGGATAACGCGCTTGCCCCCGAAATAATCGTCGGAGGTCTTGTTCTCCCACCGATAAGGATTTGGCCCCCCGATCGACTCATCGCGAACACGCGTGCGAAAGGTCACGAGAGGAACGTTCTTTCTATCGGTCATTGATTTGCTCCCAGGCCAAAGTGGTACGGTGCATTTTTCGGTTAAACTGAAGCGGCATCGACTTCGGTGGACAGTTCCGGCAGCCTTTCGCCCTGGCGTGGTTGCCTCGGACCAGTCTTGTGCAAGACCGCCCCCGAGCAGGGACGTTTAACGGCGACGAGCTTCCAGTTTTCCGCGGGGACGGGGAATGTTTGCTCGCGTGCTTTATCGAGCTTTGAGAGGTAGGCATGGTCTCCAACCGTGGTTTTGACTGCGTTCTAGCGACCGAGTCGCAAGCGCCATGCCAATTGACCCCATGCCTTGGGTTCACTTCGGTTTTTGCAGCAACTTTCGTGTTGTGCAGTAATGCCGGTCGATATTATTGCTCAAGCAGCACTGGAAATTGGGTGGGACTCCGTTCGGCAAACCCGGCCTTTGTCCGAAGCCGGACACGAATGTCGGAAATTAGCCAAACGCCAGGACCTGGGGCGGGTTAAGAAACGTTGCCGTGGGCACCGTTCTTCAGCACAATTGCGCCACGCGAGCATGGCTCCCAGCGTCAATGCCGTGCAGCAGCGAGACGAAAGTCACTGCAGAATATCAACCTCTGCGAAGTCGTTGAGACGATGGGACAGGATAGCCAAGGAGGTGCGCCGTCTTGCATGCCCCGCCAGCGAGGCGAACCCTCTTGGCTACGCGCGCCACCAGAGACGCTCCATATCGTCAGGCCCGCGTCTCATGCTCAGATGAGCCGGTATTTGGCTCTCTCATCAGCGAACCGAGAGAGCCCATGCCAAGACGGAAGCAAGCAAGACGAACGAGCGTCAAAGATACCCGGACGATCCTGCGCCTGACCCGTAAACAGGGCAGTCCGGTGGGCGAGGTGGCAGAGCAACTGAGGTTCGGCAAGACCTCGGTTTCCACCTATTTCTGCGGGCGCTGGAGGCGGGCTGTCGTGCTGGCCCTGCATGCGGCTTTGACGACGATGCGATGTTGAAACACCGTCTGTTGCGCCGAATCGGCCGTCGGCCACACGTTGGGTCGTCATCAGGTTCTCGACAGCTTCCCGGTGTCAAATCCAAACCGTGGTCGGCGATCCCACCAAGGTGGGAAGGCAGCGCTGACATAGCCGAACGTCGATCAAGTCACGATCAACGATTGCCTCATGTCACATGCCCTGCGGGACTGAAAAACGGAGAAGAACATGTGCGATGCAAAACTGAAGACCGTGCTTTCGCTCTTCTCGCCGGTGGCCAGCAAATTAGATGCTCTCTCGTCCAACGGACCAGCGACGGATGCAAATTACGTTAAGCTAAATACGAACGAGAACCCGTTTCCGTTGCCGAAGAGCGTAATGCAAAGTGCAATTGCTGCGATCGAACACCATTATCTTTATCCGGAAGACGACAATCTCAGCTTAAGGGCAGCTGCCTCCGACGCTTACGGATTTTCCAAAGATCAGGTGATTGCCGGCAACGGTTCGTCGGAACTGCTCGGACTCATCTACAGAGCTTTCCTCGCCCCAGGAGATACAGTGGCGATGCTGTCGCCCGGATTTTCGTTCAACCGTAAACTTGCCATGTTACAGGGTGCCGAGTTTCTCGAAATCGCATCGAGCGAAGCTCATCCCCTGCCGATAGAAAAACTTCTGTCCGGCCCCGCAAAAGACGCGAAGTTCATTCTGTTGGCTAATCCGAACAATCCGACCGGAACATTCGTGCCGGTGGCCGAAATCGAACGCCTTGTGGAGCAAGCAGATCGCTTGATCGTCTTGGATGAGGCCTACGTTGACTTCGCACCCGACCATGCCCTGCGCCTCGTCAATAGACATCCGAATCTTTTGATCTTGAGGACTTTTTCAAAGAGCTATGCTGCCGCTGGCGTGCGAGTCGGCTTCGGTTTCGGTCACCCAGAAATCATTGGCAGGCTGCGCAACATCCAGAATGTCTTCAACATGAACGTGATCGGGCAGGCGGTCGGGAAAAGCATTCTTGCGCATCGCCACGCCTACGAAGAGAACCACAGGCACATCAAGCATGAACGACAGCGAGTGACCCTGGCGCTGTTGCAACTTGGCTTTTCCGTAACACCCTCCCACGCAAACTTTTTGCTGGCCCGTGTGCCGGCGGGACAGGAGGGCTCATGCTGGCAAGCCGCGTTGAAAGAGCAGAAGATCCTCATCGCCAGCTTTCCTGACATAGATTTGAAGAACTGCATTCGCGTCAGCATTGGTAGCACAGAGCAGATGGACAAATTCCTTGCTGCCGCCAAACACGTCTGTATGAACTTTAAGAGGAATCGCGGTGTGCGCAAGCATGAAGTCAATTCACATTGCATTGGAAATGTATTAAGTAATAAGTGTCGATGTGTTATAAGTTATGATGTTTCCAATAGTGGATAAATCATAGGTAATTTGGAGAATAATTAATTGACGAAAATTTTCGCTTCGGGCCTAACCTTCGGCATCTTCGATCATCTGGACGAAAACGGCGATGACATCGCCCAACAATATGCAGATCGGCTGAGCCTAGCAGAAGCGTGCGATGGCTATGGCTTTTATGCGTATCATCTCGCAGAGCACCACTGTACGCCACATGGCAGAGGTCCATCACCGAATTTGTTCTTAGCGAGCGTCGCCCAGCGAACCCGCAGTCTTCGTGTTGGTCCCATGGTAATGCTACTTGCGCTCTATCATCCGCTGCGTGCCTTCGAGGAGATCTGCATGCTTGATCAGTTGAGCGGCGGCAGGCTTGAACTCGGCATAGGGCGCGGCTCTGCTCCGACTGAATTGGGATACTTCGGGGTTGCTGTAGAAGCAGCACCAGAACAGTACACGGAGGCCAGCGAGATTCTCATCAATGCGATGAAAGGCGGGACGCTTTCTTATGAGGGCCGCCACTTTGAGTTGAAAGACGTTCCGCTGACGTTGAGACCTCACCAATATCCCCAGCCGCCGACATGGATCGCCACCAATCGACCCGAGCCGGCTAGCTGGGCCGCCGCGAATGGGGCAAACATCGCCTGCGTCGGACCTTCCACTTCTGTTCGCAGCGTTACCGACGCGTTCCGCGCCGCCCGAATTCACGATGCTGACATTGGCCACCAAGCGCCATTTCTTGGATTGCTCCGAATGGTGGTGATAGGGCGTTCTGAAACAGATGCGTATTTGCTCGCAGCACCTGCCTATGAACGATGGCTCAAGAGCTTCAAATTTCTATACGAACTAAATGCCATTCCCACTCCACCAAACTTGCCTTTGAACTTCGATGCAGCAATTGAAAGTGAATTGTGCGTCGTGGGAACGGCAGCTTCTGTCCGAAAAGCTCTCCTTGATCAGCTGGAAGAGGCAGGTGCTAATTATCTTCTGTGTCAACTGGCATTTGGGGATTTGCCGCTGGATGCCTCGCTATACACCGCATCGACCATTCGATCCGAAATCATGGCTCGAGTTGCCGCATCGTGAATCCGTTGTGTGATTGGAGGAGCAGCGGCAGCGCTGCTGCTCATTCCGAAACGGTTGTGGGGGCCGGACTCTTGTGTCAGGCGTAAACACTAGGCCGGTGCTTGGTCGCCGACCGCGATACTGCAGCCCTCGCCCATTTCAGTCCCGATGACATTCCTGCCGCGACGGTTGCAGTGCCGCACTCCGCAAATTCCCCATACAGAAACAGACTTCTTGGCCTGCTCGACCAGCAGGATGGGTCCCTGCTCTCGCCGGATCTGGAGCACGTCGAACTGGCACTGAGCGATCGCCTTGAACAGCAAGGCAGGCCGATCAACTTCGTGTACTTCATAGAGGAGGGCTTCGGCTCTATCATCGCCAAAATGGCGCCCGGCCGGGATGCCGAAGCCGGCATTCTGGGCCACAAAGGCATGACAGGAACGGTTGTCGTCCTCGGCGACAATCTGGCGCCGCATGATTGCGTCGTCCAGCTCGCCGGAGAGGCGATGCGCATTCCGATAGCCCCCTTTCATGAGGCACTCGAGCAAAGTCCCACCCTGCGGCTGTTTCTTCTGCGCTTCGTGCAATGCCTGATGGTGCAGACCAGCTACACCGCTCTCACGCGAACGCCCGCCAGGGGCTCGAAAGCCGTCTCGTCCGATGGCTGCTGTTGTGTGAGGATCGCGCTGGCCCCGAGCTGAAACTCACGCGCGAATTCCTGTCGATCATGCTCGGCGTGAGGCGGCCGGGCGTAACCGTCGCCATCGAGGTCCTGGAAGGCAATGGCTTGATCCGCGCCACGTGCGGCAAGATCGTCATCCGTGATTGGGAAGGACTGATCAAACTGGCCGATGGCAGCTATGGCCCACCGGAAGCCGAGTACGAAAGGCTTATCGGTAGCAGTCCACTCCGCTGAAGGCTGTAGGGACCCTCGACAGCAGTGAGCCCATAGGAGATCACATGGCCGCCCTTTCCCTTAATTATTTTGACGTACGCAACAATGATCGGCTCTTTTCCGACACTGAAGGGACATGGTTAGCCGGCGGCATGGATTCCGTCAGGCTCGAGGCTTTCGCCGCGCTGACAGACTATGCGCGGGAAGTCACCCCCACCGTCATTTGCCGCCGCCTTACCGTTGAAGCCCGCGACGAAGACAGCAAGCCGCTCTTGGAAGCTGTTATGGACGTGGTCATCGGGGTCGTTTGTCTCAGACGACCCCGAACAGCCAAAGCGCTAAAAAAACGCCGAGCGCCAGCTCGGATGCCTTCCGGTGAACCGATCTGCGGGGCCGACTAGTCCTCTCGAACATCGGTCAGAGTGGCATGGCGCAGCCCGCCCTCGCCTTTCAGGAAGCTGATGTGGCCGACCAGGCCGGGCTTGATCCACTGCGCGTTCGGCTTCTTGATCGGAATTCCTTTGCGCGCCCGGCCGGGCATCCGGCGACGCGCTCGTAGAGCCGTTCCTTCATGGCGCGGTTCAGACCGATCACCGCGGCCCCGACATATTTTCGTGAGCCGTCGGCCTTGGCCATGAGAGCCATCGGCGCGGCGAGTAACCCTGAGGGTCTCGAGCTGCATCAGCATGGAGAGCCTGCCTATAACGGACCCCGTGCCGTCGTCGCGCTTTCCGAAGAAGTCGTCCGCCCACGGCAACCAGAGCGTCCTATCGAGGACAAAGCATGTTTGCCTGCGGCATTCTGAATCACATCCGAGACGAGGGTTGCCAGCTAATGGGTGGGCAGGCAGGGTGGCGCGCCAACGGCACACGGCCGCACGATGTAATGCAAATAGTACGAGGAAACCGATGCCCCCCATCACCCGTCGTCATGCCCTCTGCGCGCTCGCAGCCCTTTTTGGTGGAAAACACGCCCATGCTCAAACTTCTGTACAAGGCGGGCTCGATATCGTCCGCGGCAAGCGGACCACGTCTAAAGAGCATCCTTGGTACGTCGAACTCAATATTGTCACAGAGGATAAAATTGTCAGAGAGGATAAATCTTATCTATGCGGTGGAGTGGTGATCGGAGACCAATGGATCCTCACAGCGGCACACTGTTTAGCGGGTGCAACCAAGGTCGAGGCCTTTGTGAAGAATGGCGTTTCGTTAGATGTAACGGACTTTATTGTTCACGAAGAATATGTCGCGAAGACATTCAAACATGATCTGGCGCTCGTGCGGGTGCGCAGTACGCTACCCGCAGTGGCCATTCCCCTTGCTACCCCCCGGATGGACATTCCTAATGGCGAGCTCCTTACCGTGACGGGTAAGGGAGTTACACGACATGGTGGAGAGGAATCAGAAGAGCTCCGAGAGGGCAAGGTCCCATACGTCGACAACAAAACGTGCAGCCGCAAATATGGGGAGGAGATCTTTCCTGGGATGATGTGCGCCGGAACCGAAAGCGGCGGGACCGATCCTTGCCAAGGGGACAGTGGAGGTCCTCTGACCAAAGCCCATGGCAAAAACCCTATCTTGGTTGGAATTGTCTCGAGTGGGGCCGGTTGCGGAAGGACATACGGTGTGTATACGCGCGTGTCGTATTATCGCGAGTGGATCACGAAACATACCGGTGACTGAGGGGGCGAGTCGGGATGCGTGCAGGGTGGAAAGTTCACGTTGCCGCGTATCCGAACGCGCAGAATGTCCAGACTAATCGGAGTTCATCTAACAGGTATCCTGACCATGTCCCATGAAGGCTGTGCAGGCTAGGAAGCCCCGAGGCACCCGCGCCTGGCTCATCAGCGGAGCTGGGGGCTCTGATTAGACCCGCCGGAGATCAGGGCGGCGGGCTCTATCCAGCGGCACTGTATGACGCCAAGTCCAAACGCAAATTTGATGACGACGTGCGCGATAGCGGGCTTGGGGATTTTGTCGAGGCGGTCGAAGCCACCCCTCACGCCCTTGGCTAAGAAACCAAGCCTTCTTCAGCTTCCAAGAGACCGAGCACAGTGGTGCCAGAGTGGTCGGTCGAGGCATGCTGGCGAATGCGCGACAAAAGCAGCTTGTGGCCATAGAAGGCAGCGACACAAGCAAGACTGGTCGCCCCGCAATCGGTGATATCGCGCTGCTTAAACTTGCTGACCTTGCTTGACATGGCGGCTCGCTGACTGTCTGGAAATTGAAGATTAGTCGCCCGCGTAGAGCGGATTGAGCTAATCGTCGACTTTATCATAGAGGAGTTGCAGCAAAGTGCGGCCTGCAACGAGAAAGCGTGCCCAAACGGTAATGCCTTTCTTCAGGTGAGCGATGCCCCCGTTCTTAAGGACGAGTTGGTTGCGAGACAGCGCAAGGGGGACCTTGAAGAAGGGCTCCCGCCGTGGAGAATGGAGTCCTGCGCCACGTTGAGCACCTTGGCGTCAGTGACACCCCATTGATTGTAGTTTGTAGGCATCGATTTGGATATGCACCGACTGGCCCGGGTGCACAAAAGCGATGTCTTTGGGGGGAACGTAGATTTCCACCACCAGTTCGGTACCGGCGAAACCCAACCGACGTTTTGCCCGGCCTGTACGTAGCTGCCGGAAGTGAGGCCTGAGAATTGCTCAAGAGTACTGGGGCTCGAATATGAGTCAGATCCCGCTCGTTCTCGAGCTCATGCAAAGTGGCCGTGAGCTCCTTGAGGCGCAGGTTGATGTCGAAGAGTTGCTGGTTTCATTCGGCGATTTTTCGCCGGGCCAGGATCTCGCCCTGGAGCTCAATGTTGTGGAGGGCGAAAGTCTTTTCTTCAACAGTTTTCGCGGGCGCTGCAGAAGCCGAAAGCAGTCGCTTGGCACGGTCGAGTTCCGCTGCGGCATTGGTGCGGGCGTATTCGTTTTCCCGCAACAAGTTGAGGAAATGCGCGCGGTCAGCTTTGGCGGATTCGGTCGAGAGGCGGATCGGGTCCTTGGCCTGCGTGCCGGAGGAGATCAGGTTTTCGAGATCACCGGCAAGATCGCTCCTTGCGACCCATGCTCGCTCCAATCGGGCTGTGCGGAAATTCTCCCGGTTCACAAAATTGAGTCGCTGGAGTAGTGGGGGCGCAGAGAAATCTCCGGTCGCAGCCTTACCCGGTCAAAACAAGGATACCAATGATGAAGACTCTCGCCGTCTGCTCTGGCGGATTGGACTCCGTTTCCCTTGCTCACATGGTGGCAGCGGAGCACGAACTCACCGGCCTTCTATCTTTCGACTATGGCCAACGGCACAGGAAGGAATTGGGCTTCGCCGCTCTTTGCGCGCAGCGACTGAAGGTCCCGCACCAGATCATCGACATCGGCGAAATCGGCCGTGGCCTTTCCGGCTCAGCGCTGACCGACAGTGTCGACGTGCCGGACGGCCACTACGCCGAAGACACGATGAAGATTACGGTGGTGCCGAACCGCAATGCCATCATGTTGGCAATCGCCTTCGGTCTCGCCGCCGCCCACAACGCCGAAGCGGTGGCGGCGGCCATGCATGGTGGGGACCACTTCATCTATCCCGATTGCCGTCCGGCCTTCATTGAAGCTTTCCAGACAATGCAAGACCGCGCGCTCGACGGCTATGCGCAGATACGCCTCTATGCACCGTATGTGAATCTCGGAAAAGCTGACATTGTTGCGGATGGCGCAAGATACGGCACCCCGTTTGCCGAGACCTGGTCCTGTTACAAGGGCGGCGTGCGTCACTGCGGACGATGCGGGACCTGCGTCGAGCGGCGCGAAGCGTTCCATCTCGCCGGGCACGCTGATCCCACCGACTACGAGGACGCCGATTTCTGGCTCGAGGCGCTGCGCAGGAGGCGCGCGTAATGTTCCACATCAGCAAGGAATTCCACTTCTCGGCCTCGCATCAGCTCACCTCCTTGCCTCCCAACCATCAATGTGCGCGCCTGCACGGGCATAACTATGTCGTCGTAGTGGAGCTGTCGGCCAAGGAACTGGACGCCCACGGCTTCGTGCGCGACTATCACGATCTGGCGCCGCTCAAACGCTACATTGACGAGAGCTTCGACCATCGGCACCTCAACGACGTGCTGGGACATGAGAAGGTCACGGCGGAATGCCTGGCCAGACATTTCTATGAATGGTGCAAGGCACGTCTGCCGCAGACCGCGGCCGTGCGCGTTAGCGAAACACCGAAAACTTGGGCGGAATACCGTCCGTGACCGACATGCATCCCGTAATCCGTGTGAGCGAGATATTCGGGCCGACGATCCAGGGCGAGGGCGTGCTCATCGGCTTGCCGACGGTGTTCATCAGAACCGGCGGATGTGATTATCGCTGTTCATGGTGCGACAGCCTTCACGCGGTGGACAATCAGTATCGCCATGAATGGCTACCGATGCCGATCGATGCCGTGTGGCAAACCGTCCATGCGCTTTCCGGCGGCAGGCCGGTTATGGTCTCCTTGTCAGGCGGCAACCCGGCCATTCAGCCGTTCGGTCCCCTCATAGAACGAGGCCATCGCGAGGGCTATCGTTTTGCACTGGAAACGCAGGGTTCCGTGGTGAGGGAGTGGTTTGCGGATCTTGACGTGCTGACCCTTAGCCCAAAGCCGCCGTCCAGCGAAATGACGACCCGTTGGGCTGCGTTTGAGGCGTGCCTCGAAGCGGCGCAAGAGAAGCCGCAAATCGTGCTCAAGCTCGTCGTTTTCGACGAGAGTGACTATGCCTACGCCAAAGAAGTCGCGGCGCGATATCCGCACCTTCCGATCTATCTGCAACCCGGCAATCACACGCCGCCGCGCCCCGGCAGTGAAGACGCCTCTGTCGACTTGGACGGAATAATGATGCGAATGGAATGGCTTGTCGAAAGGGTGACCAGCGACAGGTGGTTCGAAGCCCGCGTGTTGCCGCAGCTGCACGTTCTGCTTTGGGGTAACAAGAGGGCGGTCTAGTCTGCGGCTTGCGTCGCACCGGAAGGCCGGGCTCCGACGGCTTGGCAGGCTCTCTTCGCGTGCCGAGTACAGCCGAGCTTTGTTCGCGCCAGCGGTCTCGCGATTGTGCGGCTGGAAACCGCCCGGACACCCGCTGCCGGCGTGTGTCACCTTGACTCCGATGAGCTGTCGTCACGCAAAGTTGAAATCCGCAAGAACTGGCCTTCTCGCCCCACCTGCTTGACTGTTTCCTCCGTCGCAAGCACGTCATCCCCTCATCCTTGTTCAGCTCTTATCGATGTATCTCATTGTCCGGCCTGACGCTCGACTGTCAGACACCAGAACGCCCAACGGGGCTGGCCCGCCGGTCAACGGCAGCTGCTAAACAGAACGGCGATGTGCATGGGAATGCATCCATTGCGTAAATGCCTTCCATAAAGAAGATCGATTTCCTCACTGGCCCAACGTGAAATATAGCAACGTCTTCGTGGCGTCGTCGGCTGCGTCAGGAGTAGCGATGAAAACGTATTGGGGTCGCCTGCGTCTCCTTGGGCGGCGAGTGTAAAGTGTAGCGATGCGGCCTCAGGCGCGAACGGCGAGCCGCGCAGTGATCACCTTCGCCTGTGCCTTTGCGGCGGGGGTCAAGCGCTGGTCTGCTCGAATTTTTATCGTCTAGCTGGTTGAAACTGCGTCCGTTGCGGGCTGCAGAAGCCGGCCGGCCGAGAAACGGCAGCCGCACTTATAAAAGCACGCCAAGGCATGCGGGCATCCGTCAGTTGCAAAGGACAATAGTGGCCGCGCCGATTGGCCATCACGGGTCCATTAGGGCAGCCACCAACATCAGTTCGCAAGAGGAGCAAAAGCAATATGTATCGTCGTCACCTGATCAAAGGGTTGGTTGCGCTCGGCGCATGCCGGATTTGCGTTCAAGCCGCCCAAGCGACCAGTGCCCATTGGGGATACACCGGTCCGGTCGGACCGGAGCACTGGGCTGATCTGGATAAGAAAAATTTCGTATGCTCTGCCGGCACGCAGCAATCGCCGATCGATATCAACAGCGCGGTCAAGGCGGATATCCCGCATATCGCCATCGGCTGGCACAAGGGCGGCGGCAATATGGTGAACAACGGCCACACCATTCAAATCAATATGCCACAAGGCAGCACGCTGACCCGCGGCGATCGTGTCTACGAACTGGTACAGTTCCATTTCCATGCGCCAAGCGAACATCACGTGGCGGGCAAGAGCTTCCCGCTGGAGGTGCATTTCGTTCACAAGGACACGCAAAGTGGTACTCTGGGCGTGCTGGGCGTCTTTTTAACGCCCGGCGCGACAAATGCCAGCTTTGCTGCCCTTGCTGCGGCCTTTCCCGAACTGCCGAATGGGGAGGTTACGATCGACGAGGTGAATCCCAACTGGCTTCTGCCAGCGTCGCTTGGCTATTGGACTTATGAGGGCTCACTGACGACGCCGCCGTGCGCCGAAAACGTCGAGTGGATGGTGGCGATGGAACCGGTTGACGTTGATCCGGCAGACATCCAGCGATTTACCTCACTTTACCCGTGAACGCGCGCCCTTTTCATTCACCCAATCGACGCTTCATCCTGCGCCAGAGTTGAGCGCCGCCCCAGCGGTTCCGCACGGTCCAACATTCTTGGCACAAATTGGCGCGAAGCCTCCTCTTCCGGTCTGGCGGTCTGACGGCGCTCCCCAAGCTGGCTAGTCTAAAGGATAGGGATTCGGTGCCGGCACCACTCGTCCCAAAGACGTCGCGGCGAGGTTTGTCTGCAACCCGGCAATCACACGCCGCCCCGCCGTGGCAATGAAGACGTCTCTGTCGAGTCCGACGGAATATGATGCGCATGGAATAGCTGGCCGAAAAGGTGACCAGCGACAGGTGGTTCGAAGCCCGCGTCTTGCCGCAGCTGCACGTTCTACTCTGGGGTAACAAGAGGGCGGTGTATACCTTCTCTTAGCTTCGCCGCCAACTACTCGGTTTTCCGAATTGCTCTCTATATTCTTGAAGGCGATGCGTTCGT
Organism: Mesorhizobium sp. M4B.F.Ca.ET.058.02.1.1; assembly: GCF_003952505.1. Taxonomy (NCBI): domain Bacteria; kingdom Pseudomonadati; phylum Pseudomonadota; class Alphaproteobacteria; order Hyphomicrobiales; family Phyllobacteriaceae; genus Mesorhizobium; species Mesorhizobium sp. M4B.F.Ca.ET.058.02.1.1. Next base: position 4,572,898 of record NZ_CP034450.1, read on the forward strand.
TAAAGACATGTGCTGCGCACCTGGTGTAAAAGCTGCTCTCATCATGCAGAGGTCAAGTTGTAGCTGATGTTGCCCTTGATGCCGCAGCCTACCGCGGCGGGACCAAACTCAATGGCAAGCAGGCCGGCTAGGATCGTGCAGCCAGTCGCGAGCCTCGCCCACAACGGGGTCTCACGCGCATGATGGCGCCGGCCATGGGTTCGGCGGTTGTACTCATTGTCTACATAGCGCCGTTTGCCCTCGCTCTTTCTCCCCGCGGGGCAGTATGCCCATCTATCATGACCAGGTGCATATTAGCCCTATGCAGACAAGCGGGTGGCTACTTACATCGTGAGCGTTCTCGAGAAGCCGTAGTGGCGCACCGTGCTGACCAACAACGAAAAGGCGCAACCCCTTGCCCGCGCGTTCGGTTGCCGCTCACTCGTCATCTTCTGGCGGTTCTAGTTTGCCAACCGAAACCTCTAGCCTCGTGGTGCACTCAATAAGGTTAGCTAGCAATTTGGCATCAATGTCTGTGTGCCCCTCGTACTCGGAGAGGTTTCGCTCGTTGTGCGCTTTAGAAAAATCTGAATGTCAGCCTTGTCGGTTCCGACGGTATGAACGAGCGCTTGAAACACCGAAGTGCGATTGTCCGAGCGATAGCCTTCGCGGCGTAGGGCTGCCAGGGCAAGCCGATGCGCAGCTCCATATAAGAGAGTGAATTGGCTGTCGGGGTCGAGACCTTTCTGTGCGTCAGTTAAATTCTTGCGGGCGCCACCCAGCATGCCGTCATATTCGGACAGCGATGGGGGCTCACTTTTCATCAGCCCAATCTTTACGAGGTTGTCTAGTTCTTGCTTGCCCACGCTTGTAAATCTTTCTCCGAGCCGATGAGGAAAATCTTTGGAAGGGTACTTACCTTTCGGACAAACGACCCTTTCTGCGACGCCTTTCGTTGCCATTCCTCCGGCGACAGAAATGTCGGACTGACCTTTCGGCCTAGTCTCAGTTCCGCGTTTTGTGCGGCTGAATAAAGTTCAGAGAGGTTCAGGTTATCGCCGACCACCATCAAATCGATATCGCTGCGTTCTGTGTCCGTGCCTTTGGCGACTGAACCGTACACGAAGGCAGATTTGATCGAATGAAAGTGCGACAGCAATTCCCTTAGTGGCTCGGTTGGTATTTGGTTCTTAAGTGAAAAGTGCGCCGTGCTCTGCAAAGCAGGGGGGCTGCGTTCTCAGGCCCCGCGCTAGTGCCGTCACGATGCGCCTTTAGGCGCTGGTATTCATCGACCGAAAGCAGCACAAGCCGTTCGCGGCCATTCTTGCTGATGATCACGGGTTCCGCTAGCGCCTTGTCCTGATACACCCCTAAGTTGCGCTGAAATTCAACCGAGCTAATGACCGACATAGAATTGTCCCGATAATCCGTTATATCCGTATAATACGTATCTTTTTGAAAATATCAATGATCTCGTGCTAAGGTACTGAATTATTTGCCTTCGATATAGCGCGTCGGCGGAACCAACTCGTAGACGGGCTATGAAAGGTTAAGCGCGGATGTCTATCGGCCGCCGGCGTTCCCGCTCCGCAAGCCTGCCTGAACTATTCCGCGCGGCGGTCAAGCCCCAGGCTCCTGCTCATCCAGCGACCGCAGGCTGGAAAGACAATAGCCGACGTCTTCCGATGGTCTCGCCATCAGCTTTGGGCTAGCTCCCCATTATCCCGCTTCGAGCTCGACACAGGGCGGTTTCGATGGCGCACGACAATCTGTGTCGGCTTTGTCGTGTCCGTGACAGACGCCTGAAAGGCCCGCTCGCGCGTTTTGCCGCCGTCTAAGTGGCTGGAATTTAATAACGAAGTTTCTTCTCGGATCGGCCGATCACGCTGGTACGCTTTTTGCGATGCTTGGTGTGAGGCGGCACGAGCTGCCTATCGGCACTTGTGTCGCGGGCAGTCGCGATGATTAGAACGAAGGAAGGAAAGCTATTATGTCAGGTCTGCGTCAGATCGCCTTTTACGGCAAAGGCGGCATCGGCAAGTCCACCACCTCCCAAAATACGCTCGCCGCCCTTGTCGACCTCGGGCAGAGAATCCTCATCGTAGGATGCGACCCCAAAGCCGATTCCACACGCTTGATCCTGAATTCGAAAGCTCAGGATACCGTCCTGGATCTCGCCGCACAGGAAGGTTCGGTGGAAGACCTCGAACTCCAGGACGTGCTCAAGGTCGGCTACAGAGGCATCAAGTGCGTGGAGTCCGGCGGCCCCGAGCCGGGTGTCGGTTGCGCCGGCCGCGGCGTCATCACCTCGATCAATTTCCTCGAGGAGAATGGCGCTTATGACGATGTCGATTATGTCTCCTATGACGTCCTCGGCGACGTGGTATGCGGCGGCTTCGCCATGCCGATCCGCGAAGGCAAGGCCCAGGAGATCTACATCGTCATGTCCGGCGAGATGATGGCGCTCTATGCCGCCAATAACATCGCCAAGGGCATCCTCAAATATGCCCATTCGGGCGGTGTGCGGCTGGGCGGGCTGATCTGCAATGAACGTCAAACCGACCGTGAACTCGATCTGGCCGAAGCACTGGCTGGCCGATTGAATTCCAAGCTCATCCACTTCGTGCCCCGCGACAACATCGTCCAGCATGCCGAACTCAGGAAGATGTCGGTGATCCAGTACGCGCCGGACTCCAAGCAGGCAGGGGAATACCGCGCTCTGGCCGAGAAGATCCACGCCAATTCGGGCCAGGGTACGATCCCGACGCCGATCACCATGGAGGAGCTGGAGGAGATGCTGCTCGACTTCGGCATCATGAAGACCGACGAGCAGATGCTTGCCGAGCTTCACTCCAAGGAAGCGGCGAAGGCGGCGGCCCAGTAGTGACATTAGCGCTGCCATGAATCGGCGCGCCTTGCAGAGAACGGCGCCTATTCGTTGAGGCGTCACCCAACCTTGAAAGGGGACTCATGAGCCGGGAATACGAGAATGACGGTGCTCTTCATGCGAAGCTTATCGAAGAGGTGTTGTCGCATTATCCCGACAAGGCGGCGAAGCGCCGCAAGAAGCACCTCAACGTCGCAAAGAGCGGCAACGAGGCTGGCGGGGAAAGCGAGGTCCTTTCCGAATGCGACGTCAAATCGAACATCAAGTCCATTCCCGGGGTGATGACGATTCGCGGCTGTGCATATGCGGGTTCGAAAGGCGTGGTGTGGGGGCCAGTCAAGGATATGGTCCATATCTCGCACGGCCCGGTCGGCTGCGGCCAATACTCTTGGTCGCAGCGCCGCAACTACTACGTCGGTACGACGGGCGTCGACACGTTCGGGACAATGCAGTTCACCTCCGATTTCCAGGAGAAGGACATCGTCTTCGGCGGCGACAAGAAGCTGGAACAGATCATTGACGAGATTGAAGTCTTGTTTCCGCTTAACAACGGCATCACCGTGCAATCCGAATGCCCTATCGGCCTGATTGGCGATGACACCGAGGCGGTTTCTCGCAAAAAGACCAAGGAGTATGACAAGACGATCGTGCCGGTACGCTGCGAGGGTTTCCGCGGCGTCTCGCAGTCGCTTGGCCACCACATCGCCAATGATGCGATCCGGGATTGGGTCTTCGACAAAAAGGATGTCAAGTTCGAGGCCGGCCCCTACGACGTCAACGTCATCGGCGACTACAATATCGGCGGCGATGCCTGGGCCTCGCGCATACTGCTTGAGGAGATAGGGCTGCGCGTGGTCGGCAACTGGTCGGGTGACGCCACACTCGCAGAGATCGAGCGCGCCCCGAAGGCTAAGCTCAATCTTATCCACTGCTACCGGTCGATGAACTACATCTGTCGGCATATGGAGGAAAAGTATGGCGTCGCTTGGATGGAGTACAATTTCTTCGGTCCCTCCCAGATCGAAGCCTCTCTGCGCAACATAGCCAAGCATTTTGGGCCGGAAATCGAGGAAAAGACCGAAAAGGTCATTGCCAAGTACAGGCCGCTTGTTGATGCGGTCATCGCCAAGTACCTGTCGCGCCTGGAAGGAAATACCGTGATGCTCTATGTCGGCGGCCTGCGCCCCCGCCACGTCGTCACGGCCTACGAGGACCTCGGCATGGTCATCGTGGGCACCGGCTATGAATTCGCCCACAGCGACGACTATCAGCGCACCGGCCACTACGTGAAGAACGGCACGCTGATCTATGATGACGTGACCGGCTATGAGTTGGAGAAATTCATCGAAGGGATTCGCCCAAATCTGGTCGGCTCGGGAATCAAAGAAAAATACCCGGTGCAGAAGATGGGCATACCGTTCCGCCAGATGCATTCCTGGGATTATTCAGGCCCGTATCACGGGTACGATGGCTTTGCCATTTTCGCACGTGATGTGGATCTCGCCATCAACAACCCGGTCTGGGACCTATTCCACGCGCCTTGGAAAAGAAGCCGGGGCGATGAGCGGGCGATGGCTGCCGAATAAACATCTGCTTTAGCCCCAGTCTCCCACTGAGACGGTGAACTCCCGCGGCCTCTGATCCGCCGGAGCCTGGAACGTCTTGACGTCCTGAGCTGCCGTACCGCGCAGCCAGATGCAAAAGAGGTAATCATCATGCCGCAGTCGGCTGAAAAAATTCTCGATCACGCTCCCCTGTTCCGCGAGCCGGAATACAGAAAGATGCTCGCTGAGAAGAAGCTAAACTTCGAATGTCCGCACCCCGATGAGATCGTTTCCGATCAGCGCGATTTCACCCAGACGTGGGAATACCGCGAAAAGAACCTCGCCCGCAAAGCGCTTGTCGTGAACCCGGCCAAGGCCTGCCAGCCGCTGGGTGCGGTATTCGCTGCCGCCGGCTTCGAACGAACCATGTCCTTCGTCCACGGCAGCCAAGGTTGCGTCGCCTATTACCGCTCGCACCTGTCGCGCCATTTCAAGGAGCCTGCCGCGGCGGTCTCCTCCTCAATGACCGAGGATGCGGCGGTGTTTGGCGGCCTGAAGAACATGGTCGACGGGCTCGCCAACACCTACCAGCTCTACGACCCGAAGATGATTGCCGTGTCGACGACCTGTATGGCAGAGGTCATTGGCGACGACCTGCACAGCTTCATCCAGAACGCCAAGGACGAAGATTCAGTCCCGCGCGACTTCGACGTGCCCTTTGCCCACACGCCGGCCTTCGTTGGCAGTCATGTCGACGGCTATGACAACATGGTCAAAGGCATTTTGGAGCACTTCTGGAAAGGCCAGGAGCGTACGCAAGTCGAAGGAGCCATCAACATCATTCCGGGCTTCGACGGCTTCTGCGTCGGCAACAACCGGGAGCTCAAGCGCCTGCTCGATGTAATGGGCGTGTCCTACACATTCATCCAGGATGCCTCTGACCAGTTCGATACGCCTTCGGACGGTGAATACCGCATGTATGACGGGGGCACGAAGATCAACGAGGTGAAGAAGGCCCTCAACGCCGAGGCAACGCTTTCGCTGCAGCATCACAACACCCGAAAGACGCTGGGCTATTGCGAGGAGGTCGGGCAGGCGACGGCCTCGTTCCACTATCCGCTCGGCGTTCAGGCGACCGACGAATTCCTGATGGAGGTCGCGGCGATTTCCGGCAAGGAGATCCCCGAGGCAATTCGCCTCGAGCGCGGCCGACTGGTAGACGCCATGGCGGACAGCCAATCCTGGTTGCATGGTAAGAAATACGCCATCTACGGCGATCCCGACTTCGTTCACGCGATGGCCCGCTTTGTCATGGAGACCGGCGGCGAGCCAACCCATTGCCTCGCCACCAATGGCACCTCGGCATGGGAAGCCGATTTGAAGAAGCTGCTAGCATCCTCGCCTTTCGGCAAGGCTGCCCAGGTTTGGGCGGGCAAGGACCTGTGGGCGCTGCGCTCACTGCTCTTTACCGAGCCGGTGGACCTTTTGATCGGCAATTCCTACGGCAAGTACCTGGAGCGCGACACCGGAACGCCGCTGATCCGGCTGATGTTTCCGATCTTCGATCGGCACCATCATCACCGCTTTGCGCTCTTTGGCTACCAGGGCGCGTTGCGCGTGCTTACGACGATCCTCGACAAGATCTTCGACAAACTCGATCGCGAGACGAGCGAGACGGGTGTGACGGATTATTCCTATGACCTCACGCGCTAAGAGCCGTGGCCGGCTTTTCGCCGAGGCCATTCCTTGCCCAATGGACTGGGGAGGCTGAGCAATGTCCTCCCTCAGCGCCAAAATCAAGGACGCCTTCGATGAGCCCGCCTGCGATAAGAACCGTGGCAAAGATGCCAAGGCGCGCAAGGAGGGCTGCTCGAAGTCGCTGACACCAGGGGCGGCAGCCGGCGGCTGCGCCTTTGACGGAGCCAAGATCGTCCTGCAGCCGATCACCGACGTTGCGCATCTGGTCCATGCGCCGCTTGCCTGCGAGGGCAATTCTTGGGACAACCGTGGTGCGGTTTCGTCAGGACCGACCTTGTGGCGGACAAGCTTCACGACCGACCTCACCGAACTCGACCTGGTGATGGGGCAGGGCGAGCGGAAACTCTTCAAGGCGATCCGCGAGATCAAGCACACATACGCGCCGCCGGCGATCTTCGTCTACTCGACTTGCGTAACGGCGCTGATCGGTGACGACATCGAGGCCGTGTGCAAACGCGCCACGGAAAAGTTCGGTTTGGCCGTGGTGCCGATCAATGCGCCTGGCCTGGCAGGCTCCAAGAACCTCGGCAACAAGCTCGCCGCCGAGGCGTTGCTCGATCATGTCATCGGCACGGTCGAACCCGACGACTCTGGGCCCTACGACATCAACATCCTTGGCGAATTCAACCTCTCGGGCGAATTCTGGCTTGTAAAGCCGCTCCTCGATCGGCTCGGGATCCGGGTGCGCGCCTGCATTCCCGGCGATGCGCGTTACCGCGACATTGCTTCCGCGCACCGCGCCCGGGCGGCAATGATGGTGTGCTCGACCGCGCTGATCAGTCTTGCCCGCAAGATGGAGGAGCGCTGGGACATCCCGTTCTTCGAGGGCTCCTTCTATGGCATCTCCGACACATCGCAAGCTCTTCGCAACCTTGTCAGGCTGCTGGTGAGGAAGGGCGCCGATCCGGAGATCCTCGAGCGCACAGAGACGCTAATCGCGCAGCAGGAGGCGATCGCGTGGAAGAAACTCGAATCCTACCGGCAAAGGCTCCAAGGCAAGCGCGTGCTGCTCAACACAGGCGGTGTGAAGTCCTGGTCGGTTGTCCATGCGCTGATGGAGATCGGAATCGAGATCGTCGGCACCTCGGTCAAGAAATCTACGGTGCAGGACAAGGAGCGCATCAAACAAGTTCTCAAGCACGACAAGCACATGTTCGAATCCATGGCTGCGCGCGAGCTGTACGCCATGCTCTCTGAACACAGGGCCGATATCATGCTGTCGGGCGGTCGCACGCAATTCATTGCGCTCAAGGCCAAGACGCCCTGGCTCGATATCAACCAGGAGCGCCAGCATCCTTATGCCGGCTATGACGGCATGGTGGAACTCGTACGCCAGATCGACCTCGCCATTCACAATCCGATCTGGTCTCAGGTGCGCCAGCCGGCCCCGTGGGATTGCCAGCCTGATCTGATAGGCGAATTGCCGTGCACGAGGAACGAGACCGCGTACCTGTTTGATGAATTCGCATGCGCGACGGCACACGAGTGTTGAGGCGACCGATGGCCCGCATCCTTCTCCAGAGCAAATCGGCTGCGGTCAACCCGCTGAAGTCGTCGCAGCCGCTGGGTGCCGCCTTTGCCTTTCTTGGCGTCGACGGTGCGATGCCGCTGTTCCACGGCAGCCAGGGATGCACAAGCTTTGCGCTCGTTCTCTTCGTGCGGCACTTCAAAGAAGCGATTCCCTTGCAGACTACGGCGATGGATGAGGTGGCGACCATCCTCGGCGCAGCCGACCATCTGGAAGAGGCGATCCTCAACCTCAAGAACCGCACGAAGCCAAAGCTGATCGGGGTGTGCACGACCGCGCTCGTGGAGACGCGTGGCGAAGATTGCGCGGGTGATATCGCCAACGTCAAGCTGAAGCACACGCAAGAGCTTGCGGGTACGGAGGTCGTGCTGGCCAACACGCCGGATTTTGACGGCGCGATCGAAGAGGGCTGGGCCAGGGCAGTCACCGCAATGATCAAAGGGATTACACGCTCGGGCGAACGTGCGCGGCAGCCGAAGAAGATCGCGATCCTGCCCGGATGCAACCTCACTGTCGCCGACGTCGAGCATATGCGTGACATGGTTGAAAGCTTTGGGCTCAAGCCGGTTATTCTGCCCGACATTTCAGGCTCGCTCGACGGTACGGTTCCTGACCGCTGGGTAGCGACTACATACGGCGGCACCAGCGTCGAGGACGTTCGCGAGTTGGGCACGGCCATGCAATGCATCGCCATCGGTGAGCACATGCGCCGTCCGGCGAGAGTGCTGCACGGGTTGACCGGCGTGCCTTACGTGTTGTTCCAGTCACTGACTGGGCTGCAGGACACGGACCGCTTCGTGTCGCTGCTGTCTGCGATTTCGGGCGCGGCGGTACCGGCCCGCGTGCGCCGGCGCCGGGCGCAATTGCAGGACGCGATGCTCGACGGACATTTCCATTTCGGCGGCAAGAAAATTGCCATCGCTGCCGAACCAGACCAGCTGTTCCAACTCGCAGCCTTCTTTGCTGGCCTCGGCTCCGAGATAGCCGCGGCCGTCACAACGACCGACAGGTCTAAAATTCTCAAGAAAGTCCCGGCGGTTTCGGTTCAGATCGGCGATCTCGGCGATCTGGAAAGTCTTGCCGTCGGTGCTGACCTGCTTGTCACGCATTCGCACGGGCGCCAAGCATCGGAGCGGCTCGGAATTCCGCTCATGCGCATCGGGTTCCCGGTCTTCGATCGACTAGGCAGCCAGCACAAGCTCGCAATTCTCTATCAGGGCACCCGCGACCTGATCTTCGAGGTCGCCAACATCTTCCAGGCCAACCAACACGCGCCCACTCCTGAGGCGCTTGATCCACTCCGTAATCGAGAAATATCAGATGAACGCTGTTCGCCGCCTCTCGCTGGTCAGTAATGAGGTTTTCGCACCGATGCCGGAACAACGTGCATGCGCATTGCGCGTCGCGATCGCCACTCAGGACATGAAGGACCTCAACGCCCATTTCGGGTCGGCCAGACGCTTTGCTGTCTACGACGTGACGCGCGAGGAGTGGAACCTCGTCGAAGCCGTGGCCTTCGATGACGTTTCGGATGAAAGCGGGGAGCATCGGGCCGAGGGCGATGACCGCATCACGCCCAAGGTGGATGCGCTGAAGGGCTGTCATCTGCTGTTTTGTCTGGCGATTGGCGGACCTTCGGCAGCCAAGGTTGTCGCGGCAAAAATCCACCCGATCAAAGTGGCGGAGCCCCAATCCATCCAAGAGGTGCTGTTGCGCACGCAGATGATGCTCAGGACGTGTCCTCCGCCCTGGCTGCGCAAGGTGCTGGCGCAAGCGGGCGTTGCCGAAACGAAACCGTCCTTCGAGGACGAGGACTGAAAAGAGGAGGACGCCAAATGTCTGACCCCGCAATCCCCCAGCCGTCGCCGAAGACGAGGCGGCTCTTTGCACCCCGTTCGTCAAATGCCTCGTCCGGCTGATCCGTGCTCAGGATTCCTATGGCTCGTGGGAACGCAAAGCGGACGCCGAGCTGCTGGGCGACTTCATTATTACCAAGGAACAGCGCCGAGCGATCCCGATCATCGGAGATCCCGATCCGGACGTGCTGTGGAGGCTCGACAAGTACTACGCCGCCATCGGGCTTGCGATCGAGGAGCGCTGCGGCCTTATGGCATCGCCGATGATCCAGGTGAGCCATGAGGGTTTTGGTCGGGTGCTTTTCACGACCGGACGGTTGGTCGTTTTGTCCAAAACGCTGCGCGATGTCCACCGGTTTGGCTTCGAGACGCTCCTGAAGCTCGCCACGGCCGGTACGAAGCTGGTCGACGATGGGATTGCAGTCATCGAAGCCTTTCCCCACGTGGCGCTGGCATGATGGGCGCGATTTTCGAGAAAGGCCATCATGACGGACGCGAGAAACTTTTTTGGCCAGCCCCCTCGATCCAGGGGCTCGAGGCCGACCAGGTTGCTGGGGTATCGCCGATGAAGAAGCCGCTGGTCCTGATCTGCTCGCAAGATGCCGAGTTCTATCTGCTCTACAGTCACATACTGGAGGTGGACGGTTTCAGCAGTGAGACGGCAGACGGCGCGAAGGCTGCGCTGGCCTTGGCCGAACAACGGGAGCTTCAGGCCGTAGTGCTGGATTGCGACCCAGCCAGCATAAACGGGTCCGCAATTTGCGCCCACCTCAAGCGGGAACCGCGCACCACCGACCTGCCCATCATCGCCCTGATCGCGCCTGGCGCCGAGCACCAGCACCTCGATCTCTTGAAGGCAGGCGTTGAGAGCTTTGTGCGGCCGGTGGCTCCGGCCAAGCTGCTCGACTGCCTGCGGGCGAGGCTCGGGCTGACCAAGCGTGGTTCGAACGGGGTTGAAAACGACAGTTGGATTTGTTGTGGAGGCCTGGAGATGAAGCTCGATGCCCATCGGGTTCGCGGTAATGGCCACGACATCCATCTCGGACGGATCGAGTTCAACGTGCTGCGGCTTATGATTGAGGCCCCCGGCAAGGTCTTCAGCCGGGACGAGCTTATCGGGGCGGCCTGGCGGCCCAACATTCATGTCGGTGCACGCACCGTCGATGTCCATATCAGCCGAATCAGGAGGGCGCTGAAAACGGCCTTGCCCGGCAGCGTCATTCGCACCGTCAGGTCGGCCGGCTACTCGCTCGAGAAGCCGGACGACTGAAATCGGTGGTCGAATGTGGTGCCGCTCTCTCTTCCTCCGCTGAGAGCGGTGTTGCCGCAGACGCTCCTAACGAAGACCAAGAGAAGCAGGCAAATGGAATTTAAAAGCATATTCTGTGTGACGGGTGCTGATCATTCTGATGAGGACCTCACAACAGCTGCCGGACTGTGTGGCGAGGTCGGCGCGCACCTATCCGTACTGATTATACCGCCTCCATTGCTCTTGATGTCGTCTCCGCCCCTCGAGTGGGGTACGGGACGTGCACAGGCAATTGCAGTACCGAATTATCGATTTCAGCAAATCGAGAAATTTTCACAGGACGTGACCAGAATGGAAAGACGGTCCGCGGATATCCTCAAACGGCTGAAAGCTATGTCGCTTTCCTGTGACGTTGACACCGACTATTGCGATCCGGCTAGCCTCGGTGAAGTGGCGCGACAGCGGGCGCTCTGCGCTGACCTGACGATCGTTGGAGCGGACCTCCTCAACGATGAGACTCTCGGACCTCCTGTTGTCAACGGCTGCTTGTTCGATAGCGGAAAGCCGGTGCTCATCGTGCCGAAGGGCGCTAAGGCGACCCTGTCGCCTCGACGCGTGCTGGTCGGCTGGGATTCGCGCGTAGAGGCCTCGCGTGCGGTTCGGGAAGCTCTTAGTCTCCTATCCGCTGCTGAGGAAGTTTGTGTCGCTATGGTCGATCCGAAGGCGCAAAACAACGGGAAAGGTGCGCAGTCTGGAGCAGACATCGCTGCCTATCTTACTCGGCACGGTGCTCGGGTCTCGGTTGACCTGCTTAAGAGCGCCGGTAAATCGGCGGCCACAGTGCTGACGCAGCACGCGGCCGACACCTGCGCCGACATGATAGTCATGGGTGCTTATGGCAGCCGTCGGCTGCGTGAGCGGATTTTCGGCGGTCCGCCGAGCTGGAGCTTTGAGAAGACCACATTGCCGCTGTTTTTGGCTCGCTGATCAGTTCCGTAGGAACACCGATCAGGTCGTAGGACCGCCAACCAGTCCGAAGTCGTCGTCGGTTACCGGTCGGATTGCGGAGACATGGCTGGATCCGCGAACATCTTGCGACGCTTGTCAGAGCCAAACCGGACGCCTCGACTGCTTCAGGACGCTCTCGTGCATCCAACTCGTGCGAGATCGTCTGTAACGGGCAGTAAAGACGAACGGCTGCAGCAGACCGCAGCCAAGCCACAGGGCGGGTGTACCAGGGGACCCCCGCCTCGGGGCGCGAACCCTGTTGGAAGGCCCCTGATCAGTACCCGGACGCGGGTCAAATCGGCGGCTGCCCCCTGTCAGGCCTGCGGTGTGCAAGGGCCGCTGCCGCGGAGCTTCCTCTGCCCGATCGTCGGGCGTGCGACAATGTCGGGTTCCAGACGAGCTGGAATTACGCGAACTCGTTGGTTTGACGTTTTCTTTATCCGGCACGCTGCATGCATGGCAGTCTACGAACGCATTACGAGCCGTTATCCATGGTTACGCCCCTCGAAGAAAGAGCCGCTTCCGTCGTAACCGGGAAACAGCCAATCCTGGGGTGGAGGCAGCCGCTAGGAGCCGCCGTAAAATCCGGAGAGCTGCGCGACAGCATCACACGCGGTCCTTCTCGCTCTTGGGTTCGGATGATGCGGTGCCCGCTGTCGATGTCGCCCATTGAGCCCAAGATCTGGAAGGCCGCGCAGGCTTTTGCCTTCCTCTCAGTCGGGACCGCGGCTCAAGGATGCCTGTGAGGTTCGCAATGCTCAATGCCTGGCGGTCGCCGCGCACATGCCGCTGAGTTGGGAAACACTCCTAGAGGAGCAAGGATAAGTGGACCTCTTTTGCATTGGTATCGGTGCTGGGCCGTCTAATTTGAGCCTTGCGTGTCAGATACAGGAAGAGATTGCGCAAGGGGCACTGTTCTTGGACCGGCAGGTCGATTTCCGCGGACATCCAGGCAGCGCTTTCGATTGCGCGGAGCTCCAGGTCGGCCACTTCCAGGATCTGGTTACTCTGGTCAATCCGCGATCAGCCTACACATTCGTAAATTACCTCCACGAGAACGGGCGTCTTTACCATTTCCTCAATGCGCAATTTCACGGGGTGCTCAGAGCCGAGTTCGCCCAATATCTCAACTGGGCGTTCCAGAAGAATCCGCTTGTCCGTGGCGGCGAGGCAGTTCGCGAAATCCGCTTTGACGGCGAGTTTCGCGTGCGGACGGACAACGCGGTCCTTGATGCGAGAAACCTCGTCATCGACATAGGCAAGCAGGCGCAAATTCCGCCTCAGTTTCATGGCTGGACTGGACCCAACCTGTTCCACTCATCAGACCTAGCGCATATCCATCCTGAGGTGCACAAAAAGCATGTCTGCGTGGTTGGCGGCGGACAGTCGGGAGCCGAGCTGCTGCTGCACCTTGTCGGCCGGCCGAAAGAACGGCGGCCCGCGGCGATCACTTGGGTCTTGACGCGCGAGATGCCTTTCGACGACCACCCGTTCACAAACGAGCTGTTCACGCCTTGCTTTTCGGATCGTTTTGCGGCCATGAGCGAGGTGCATCGCCAGCTGTTCCTGCGGCGTTTCGCGCTTGCCTCCGACGGGATTTCAGAGAGCACGTTGCGCGCGGTCTATCAGGCGCTCTACCACCACGCCTTTCTCGAGCCACACCAATGCGACATCACACTGCGGCCAAGTTGCAACGTGTCGCGCTGCATCAACGCAGGGGCGGGGCACAGGCTCACGCTGCAGCGCGGCATGGATAACATCGGAGAAGTAACCGCCGACATCGTCATCCTGGCCACGGGGTACGAGAACGCGCTGCCGGACTTCCTGGAACCGATCGCAGATCGCCTCGAGCAGATCGGCAATGAGTTCGCCATCGGCGAGGATTTTTCGGTGTACTGGGACGGACCGCGAGACAGACGCCTTTTCGTTCAGAACGCCTGCCTTGGACAGCGCGGGCTGGCTGATCCGAACTTTGGCCTGCTGGCCTGGCGAGCGCGCCGCATCCTGGACAGCCTTCTGGGGCGCGCGCCATGCACCAATCCCGAGCATCTGGGCTTCATCAGCCGTACGTTGATCGAGCGCCGGCCCGACCTCGTAGCCGAAGAAATGGGCAGCGGGATATAATGGTCTACTATTGTTCATTGGCGGTGGCATCCAGGGAATGATGTACGCCTTCGTTGCGGCGAAGGCGGGAGCCTTAGCCCAGATCATCTTGACCGAATAAGCACTCGGGCCCTGAGGCACATCGTATATTCTGCGGACGTTTTCCCCTACGCTCGTTAAATCCTTACGTTCACTCGAAATTGCGCGGACTTTTGAGAAGAAAACCGGCACTGACGAAGAGTGCGGTAGCCTCAGCGGCCATGGCTGAGCCCGCAGTCAGCGGGGAGGGTCCTTGCCTTTGGCGATGCATGTCGTGGCTGGACCCGGTGAGTTAGGTGAGTCCGGCCCAGTCTACCCAGCCCCTGCGCCCGCCCCGAAGCCGCTCGCCCGCTCAGCGCTATCGAGGGGGCGCTCGCGAGCGGCTTCGCTGACCGCCGTGCTACAGCGTAAGGACGCGACCCCAGTGAAGGCATACTCCAGTGTCGCCAATTCCTTTTCGTTGGCCCGCCGCAAGCCGGTCTTCCAACCAAAGGCCGAACTCGCCAATTTGCCAGCCAACTCCACCAACGATTGTCTAAATCCGCTACCCCGGGGCGGTTCGCTCGGGCTCGCTTGCTTGAGCACGGCACAGACGGGATCGCGAGCATGATGCCGCGGAATGGGAACGCACCATGCTTGGGCACGAGGGCCCGTGCCAACGCGCATCGCGCCAATCGGCGTCGTCACGTCCGAGATTCAGCACCGGCTGCTCGGCGCTTTTACGCTCGCATCATGCGCCGGCATGCCGCTGGCGATCCATGACGCGATGCCGCCGAGGCTGCTCGTTCATGGAAAGCGATAAGCACTAGATTAATGGGCAACCTCGTCGGGACCGAAAAGGGCGCTAAACCGGCTGGCTAGATCGATCCAGGGTGCCGCGTCTCCGCGCTCTGAAGCTATTCGAACGACCGTCGCCAGATAATCGGTAAAAGCCTTCAGTCTGATGGCGCCTTGCTCAGAAAGGTGGTCAATGGCGTCAAGCCGCTGGTGAACGGCAGCCAGCATATGTTGCACCAAAAGCAGTGAGGATGGGCAAGGGCAGTCGCCCTTACTCGCGAGGCGCCTGCACTCGCTGCAAAGCGGCGGAATGTCCTCTAAGGCTAGGTCGCCGGAAAGCCGTTGTATGAGATTGTCAGTGGCGTTCCACAAATTCGCTCGCATGCAGAACGGAATGCAGCGTGACCCCATGTTGGGCTAGCAGCTCCGTAGCTCCCTCGTCACGGTCCACGAGGCAAGCTGCGTCACCTACAATGCCCCCGACGCGGCGAACCTCTTCAATCGCCTTCAATATCGACTTGCCGCTTGTGGCAACGTCGTCAACGATCAGGACGACTTTTCCCTCGAGATCTTCTTTGGGCCCAAGACCTTCAATCACGTCCCTTGTGCCATGAGACTTCGGAGTTTTGCGAACGAAGATCGTGTTTATGGGTTTGTTCATCGCCGAGCTGACAGCTGCCATCGATCCGATTACGGGGACCGCTCCCATTTCAAGGCCGCCGACGTACTCTGCTTTCACTTGCTCAGCGATTTTTAGGAACTCAAGAGCGGCAAGTTGCGCGCCTCGCGCCATCATCATGGTAGGCTTCATATTGAAATAGATGTCGCTCTCTATGCCCGACGAGAGCGTGTAGCGTCCGGATCGAAAAGAGCGCTCACGGACGATTTCGCGGAGTTCGTCCTTATCGTGTTGGCTGGAATCAACTGGTCTGAATTTTGCCAGTGCCGCCATAGATCTGACCTCGCCCTAGGGAAAAAATTGGGTGCGGCATGCACCTAGTCACTACCGCTATGTGGCTTATGCAAGTGTTCGCGGGGTGTGTCAATTAATGTCAATACCGGTGCGACCGTTTCGCGCAGATTTTTCCATTATCGTTATTGGGTGCCTAAAGCGTGATCACGGGTTTCCCTACGGCTGGGTAGCGTTGGCTACCCGCCCTTGCCCGATCTCGGCAGGCACGGCTTTTCTCGATGCGGGCCGTCTCTTTGAGGATTTGGGCGTTTCATCCTCGTCCGCTCGAGTTCCGCCTCGCTCGGCCCCGTTTGCGCCAGCTTCTTAACCAGGTTGCGCATGAGGTGAGCGTTTCGGCCGCCATGTCGGCCCGTGTCGCTCTTGTGATGACGAGTGGGCAAGGCCGCGCTTTTCGTGCAACCTCCTCGTAGAGGCGCGAGAGGTAAAGTTCGAGCCGCCGAGAATTTTTGTCATCAGCACCGCGGCGCAACATTTCGGCTCGCTTCATCTGACGACGGTAAAAAGCAAAAGTTCAAGGTAGGTCGTAGTCCACCTCCCCTGCCGGCCGAGTCTTTACGGCGATATCGGCGACAGGGGCGAGCGTCTGCCTCTGAGGCAGACGCCGAACAGCAGGCCGAGCCTTACACTGATTTTGGTGACATTGAGTTTCGCCGACACCCGTGAGATGGAGCCTATCACGGGCGGGAAGCGTCTTGTGGCAGAACTCGACAAGCGGCGCTACGTTCTGGACGCCGGCGTTGCTGACAGGACATCGAGGCGCCCGAAGGTTTCGATTGCCTGCATCAGCCGCGTTCCACCTGCCCCTCACCCTGGCAACCATTTTTCGTCAATCGATCGATCCCGGACGCCGTTGTTGGACTTCGCTGTGATCAAGATCCGCGGACCACTCTTGCTCCCTCGCGGGCGAACCGCGCTTTCCTTGCCGACCCCGCTCGCGGCTTCGGCGATCACCGCCACCTTGTCGATAAGCCGGCCACCGGCTCCCCGTCGCGCTGGTTCAACAAAATATCATTGTGAAAGTTCATGGTTTCTTCCTTTCCGATGGCGAGGCTCGGCTTCCGCGAGATAGTCGTGGACGACCTTCCCGAGCGCGAGCGTGAGATCGGCGACGAGGTGTACGGCCGAGACTACTTCCAGCACCGGCAGTTCGGCGACGGGGGCAAGCGCATGCGACCAGAGGTTCAGGGCTGCCGGGCCGGTCCAGGCGCCTCTCAGATCGATGTCCTCCAGGTGGTATTCCACGAGTTCGCAGATGCGCGGCGTGCCGTCGACATGCGGGACGATTTTGAGGAGGAAGTTCGGGTCGGCGAGCGAGGCCTTAACGCTCCCAAGGTCCGCGGCCCGGTGCTTGTAGCCCATCGTACCCGTCGCGACGCGGACCGGGCCGTAGTCCAGCGTGCCAACAAGCGTGTCCGTCTCTGTTCGGAGCGTTGGGCTGGCGAGCTTCTTGGGAAAGCCCCACAACTCGCGTCCGCCCGCTGTCGGCGGATGGTCGTCGAGAAACATGCAGTGGGTGTAGCTCCCCCTGCGGCCGCAGAAGGAGACAGGGATGACCTGTCCGCTTTCCGTGTAGTCGCCGAAGCCCGTCGAGTCCGGCATGCGAATGAACTCGAATTTGACCAGAGGCTCGCACACCTGAAGCGGCTCCGGCACAAGGTCGCGCAGTTTTTGCGGATCGGTGCGATATGTGATGATCAGATACTCCCGGTTGCTGAAGCGATATGGGCCGGCCGGGTAGGCCGGGCTGGTCAGGGGCATGGCGAAAGCTCTCCCACGGACGGTATCTTGGTGCATGTTTGAAATTCCTTTGTGCTGGCTCAAGTGGGCTTAGATAGGTCTCGATGATGGCGGCGAGGCTCTCCGAGGTGCCTTCGTTAGCCTGGATGCATGGCGTGATCGCGCGTAGCCATTTTGCGCTGGGCCATTGCCTCGGGGCGCACTCATTGTATGGTCGCGGACGCGGTTCCATGGGTCCGGTTGTAGTCGAGAGGCAAGATTCGAGGTAAAGTGATTTTGTTCCTCATTTGAAGGCGCTGCTTCCCGTCTGCTCTCGTGGTAGGAGGAAGTGGAGTGGCGGCCAGCTCCGATTTCGCCTCATGGCGGGGTTTGCGGATCAACGCGCACGCGCCATGCCAAATGAGAATCGTTCGAGGCAAAGCGATAGATCTTGCTCAGCTACGTTACGCCTCCGACGTTGTCGGACATCGGATAGCGCCGAACAGGACCGCTTGCGGATTGGGAGGACGTGTCTTTTGCGCAAGAGGACCTCCGCCCCTCAGGCAAATAGCTCCGACCGGGGCGCTATGCTTCACCACCGTCGGCCCGGGAAGTAACGCTCTTTATGCCGAGGTGTTCTCCCACTGGACGCCGCGCATTCGCCATCATGTGAAAGAGTTCTACTGCTCGACGACCAGAAATTCTCGACCAGCCGGGGCCATGCGGCTAGGGCAAGGAGGCTCTGGGCCCAAAGGCAGGTTGACGTCGTGCGTACCCATTCGGCGCTGGTACGCCCGCAAGGTGAGCTGGACGCGCTCCGCCGGGGAACGAGACATTTCAAGGGATCTTGCGATATCCGTCGTGTTAGCCTCGCCGTCTTTACCGGTGTGGTTCGAGGCGCTAGTCAGCGTGACGCGCCTTGCATAGTGCCCGATCACCCGAGAACGCCTGTGATCCATCGCGAGGAAATACAGCGGACCTCATTTGCTGGCAGAATGCCTATCCGACCCAAGTACCTTCTAATGGCGGCTGGCTATCCTGCGGCGCAGATTACTGCAGTCGCGCTCGAACGTGGGCAGGTAGCGTCGCTCGACGCCTGGCTGCAGAAGTGGAGGCAGCGAAGGGCATCCGATACATTGGTGCAGCATTACGTGCTGTCGGGGCTCAACGCCGCGCTGATTGAGCCCAATGCCGCCGACTTGCCAGCCGCGTGGTGATTTATGTCCACGAGGCAAGGATCCACACGCGGCGGTGGCGGCACGAGGACCAAGCCGCCCCGCACTTTCGACCCGGCGCCAAAGTGCCACTGCTCGAGGACGCCGGCCAGTCTAATGACAGGCGAGCCATCCAAGCTCTCACCTGTCCTAAAGCGGCTGGCTCAAGAGGGCGAAACCCGACAGCGGCAGAAGACATGTCAGGTCCACGACAATCGGCCGTGTTTGGGCTCGTGGAGAATTTTCAAAGCATTCCCCGCCGCTTACCGGAGCTGAGAGGGGTTGGCACGCCCATTGCTGCTTGATGGGCGGCAACACTGTGAGAGGGCTGAATCGCATGCAAACGCGCAAGACGAGCGATGGCCTCCTGATCCGTGTGTTGCGATTCTGACAGAGAAACCAACTACGCATAAAAGCCACGAAAGGTGTGGGTAGCTTTGGATAAGAACATCATGGAACTGCGTATGGGGTCCCCGGCTCCTCCGATCAAAGTGGAGAACTGGCTGCGTGGCGAGCCCGTCACGAACTTTAAGCCCGGCAAGGTCTACCTCGTTGAATTTTGGGCGACTTGGTGCGGACCATGTGTCGACGCCATGCCCCATTTGATTGAACTGCAGGAGAAATATAAAGACAGCGGATTTGAGATTATCGGAGTCGCAGCTTGCGAACAGGCTGCAACCGCGGACGAGGCGCGGACCAACGTGGATCCCTGGCTGACCGATAAGTTCCCGAATCTGAATTATCGTATCGGGTTCGATTACATTGGCGAAATGAACAAGCTCTGGATGGATCCCAGCTCTTCGATTGGGATTCCCACCTCGTTCGTGGTCGACCGCGACGGCCACATCGCTTTTATTGGCCACCCGGCGGAACTCGATGACGTTTTGCCGAAAGTCCTTAACGGCAGCTGGCGCAGCAGCTATGAAGCGAAAGCCGCCGATGCAAAGCGCATCGCGCATAACCAACTTGCAGCGCGCGAAATGTCGCTTACCCGGCCGATATACGCCAAACTTACGCCGGCGATGCAGGCCGAGGATTGGACGGCGGCGCTCTTGGCCATCGAAGAAGGCCTCGCCTTGATGCCAGACTCTTATGAGTTCCGGCAGATTCATGCGGATCTTCTGCTTCACAAGCTGCGCGACATCAAGACCGGCATGCCGGTCATGCGAGAATTGGTCGAGGACGCGATCGACAAAACGTCCGAGGCGGTGTCGTGGATGGCCTTGGCCCTCAACCAACTCTTCGATCCCACGATGGACAATTCCCATCTTCCGCGCGCCGAGCGCTTTGCGATGGGCAACGAGCTCTCGGAACAGATACTGACCTTAAATCCCCCACAAGGCGATGGCCCGTTTAAATACCGCCGGTACCTCCCGGTAGCTCAGTATTATTACGAGAGCGGCAACAAAGATCGCGCAATCGAGTTGATCGAGGTGGCACTGAAATCGGTGGACCGTCTGGGGCCAATTCCGGACCACACCAAACAGTACTATCTTACCCCATTGCTCCAAGCACTGGCCAACTACACGGGTGAGCCTGCCTGTCACGCGGATCTTTGTGTGGCTCCGCAAAACAAGGCACCCGAAACTCAAAACGCAGTCGCTTCCTGAGCAAGAATCGCGAAGGGACTGACAATTGGAATTGAACACTGGCCAATCCGCCCATCGAGGCTCGCTTCGCAGCAAGTATGTCGATGCAGCAAGGGCGGGCGGCTTGCGGCAGGGTGGATTTCAATTGCGTTGACCACCGGTCGGATCGCGGCGCAGACGATGTGCGCCGCGAATTCGCGCCGTAGGTCTCGCACTCGTGGACATGTCGAGGTCGGCCACGGGGCACTCTTGGGTGGGGTTGGGCCGCCCAAGCCATTCGTCGGCCACGCAAGTGGGCCCGGAGTGGGCATCGCAGGAAAAGGAAATCGTCCCTCGAAGACGAAGACTGAAATGAGGAACAACGAAATGCCTCATGCACCGGTTGGCCCTGCTGTCAACAAGGACGAAGAAGCCCTTGCTCGCCCGTTCGTCAAATGCCTTCTGCGGCTGATCCGTACTCAGGATTCCTTCGGCTTATGGGAAGGCAATTCGGACGCCGAGCTGCTGGCCGAATTCATCATCACCAAGGAACAGCAATGTGCGACCCCTCTCATCGGCGATCCTGATTCGGACGCGCTGTGGAGGCTCGACATGTTTTACACCGCCGTGGCGCTTGCGATTGAGGAGCGCTCCGGCGTGTCGACGTCGCCAATAATTGGAATGAAACCCCTGGGGGCTTCCGGCGGTTGGTCGTTCTATCGAGATGTCCACCGGTTCGGCTTCGAGACTCTCCGCAAACTGGCTGAGGCCGGTACGAAACTGGTCGACGATGCGACTGCAGTCATTGAAGCCTAGCCCGAGATGGCGCGCATCAAGAAAACCATTGTTCCAGGAAGGATCTATGTCAGACCTAGATAAGATGAGGAAGAAAGTCCGAAAGCTCCAGTTGCGTGCAGCTATTGCCAAGATGGCATTGCAGGACCTTGTCGAGGGTCTGCCGGGCAAGTGGGCCGACATACAGGAAGTCGCCGAGAAAACCCACGCCGTTTATGCCGAGTTGGATGTTGCCAAGAGAGAACTCGCTTCAATGAAGAATTTAGGATGATGCGCACATTCACCACTCGTGACGGCTCCATTTGGATGCCGTCGTACCTGACCTTCATCGATAGCAAGACCTGCATCGGCTGCGGCCGTTGTTTCAAGGTCTGCTCGCGTGATGTGATGCATCTTCACGGCGTCGATGACGCGGGTGAAATCCTCGGCCCCTGCGATGACGAGGACGACGATTTCGACGGCGAGCTCAATCGCATGATCATGGTTGTCGCCAATGCCGGCCGCTGCATCGGCTGCGGAGCCTGCGCCCGCGTCTGCCCCAAGAACTGCCAGACCCATGTTGCGGCCGACGAGCTCGCAGCATGATCAGGCCGAAAAACCAGGAGAACGGCGTTGCACTTCACATCCTTTTGTCGGCTCCTGGGGCTGGTCCTGTGCAGCAATGCTTTGATTGTTTACGTCGCTTTGGATTCGCTCCGTCTGGCAGTCGTCACGACGCTGGCCTGTTCGCTGCTGCTTCAGGCCTGCTATTTCGGCAGCGTGCTCTTTCTGATCTGGCAGTCTAGCCGCGCTCGTGGAACTCGCCTCAGCCGCCAGCATGTCGATGGTTCCAGGAAAGCTTGGTACCAGTCGTCTGACTCTGATCAGCTGCGGAATGAAATTTCAGCTGTGTCCCGGCTTGGTCGAATGCCCAGCATGCGCTGCTGTTTTGATGCGCGGATGACAGGATCAGTGCTCAGCCCCACACCAATTTTGGTCACGCTCTCATGACTGAGCTGATCGTATAGGGAATCTGTGTTCGGCTAAGACGCGACCACATTCGGTTTGTCCTTAGGCCGGGAGATGCGGGTGGTTGGTCGATTAGGCACATAAGAGTCATCGCAGCACGCCGGATGCGGTCTGCTTGTCGCAATGACAAACTCGGTGCTGTAATAACGATGAACGTCTTCTTCACCCGCTTCGAAAGACGGGTGGCTTTGATCACACACACCCTTGGGCTGACCGGTGCGTAGCCGGTTCAGGTACTTTTTTGCTGGAGAAAGCATGCTGGAAAAATTCGAACGTTATCCGCTCACCTTTGGGCCCACGCCGATCGAGAGGCTCGACCGCCTCGGCAAGCATCTGGGCGACAAGGTGGAAATCTACGCCAAACGCGAGGACTGCAACTCCGGTCTCGCGTTCGGCGGAAACAAGCTGCGCAAGCTCGAATACATTGTGCCCGACGCGATCGCGTCAGATGCCGATACGCTCGTCACAATCGGTGGCGTGCAGTCCAACCATACGCGCATGGTCGCTGCGGTCGCCGCCAAGATCGGCATGAAATGCCTCCTGGTCCAGGAGAGCTGGGTCCCGCATGATGATGCCGTCTACGACCGGGTCGGCAATATCCTCTTGAGCCGCATCATGGGGGCAGAGGTGCGCCTGGTTGACGAGGGCTTTGACATCGGCATCCGCCGCAGCTGGGAAAAGGCACTTTATGAGGTCAAGGCAAGGGGCGGCAGGCCCTATGCGATACCGGCCGGCGCCTCTGTCCACAAATACGGCGGCCTGGGCTATGTGGGGTTCGCTAAGGAGGTGCGCGCCCAGGAAAAGCAGCTTGGGTTTGCCTTCGACTATATCGTCGTCTGTACGGTGACTGGTTCAACCCACGGCGGCATGCTCGTCGGGTTCGCCAAGGACGGTCGACAGCGCAACGTGATTGGTATCGATGCCTCCGCCATGCCCGCCAAGACCAAGGCGCAGGTGCTTGGCATCGCCCAAAATACAGCGAAGCTCGTCCACCTCGGAACGGAAATTGTCGAGGCAGACGTGGTGTTGCTCAAGGACTACGCGTACCCGGGTTATGGCGTTCCATCGGAGGAAACCAAAGAGGCAATCCGTCTGTGCGCGCGGCTCGAGGGCATGATTACCGATCCCGTTTACGAGGGCAAATCGATGCAAGGGATGATCGACCTCGTCCAGAGGGGCTTCTTTCCAGAGGGATCGAGGGTCCTCTACGCACATCTAGGCGGCGCGCCGGCGATCAACGGGTACGGCTACACGTTTCGCAACGGCTGACATTCCGCAGACTACGATTCCCCGTCCTGCCGTACCGGACGTGCATAACACCGTTCAGCGCTGGGCCGGAAAGGCCGAGGTCAATTTCGCGGACGTCGATGATCTGTAGAACTGTTCATTCGCTCCGCAGAGGGCCGGCGAATCCAATCTCGTCCTAGGGCGTTGGCCGTAATCGAAAGACACGAGGCCGGCGAGTTCGTGCTCAGCTGCCACTCTGGTAGCAAGGGAACGGAATCCAATCCCCCGGAGCAAATGGCGAGAGTTGAGCGAAGACTGCGGTCGGAGCTCCTGCGCTTCCGGGTCTGCGAGGGACGCCTTTGCGAACCGAAGGGAGTTTGATGCGTTGACGTGCTGGCGTGCGGCAGGTTGGGCCAGCGACAGGGCTCCCAGCCGGCCGGGAAGCACCGCCCTCTTCAATGTGCGTTGACTTCGCTTTCTTTGGCGAAATGTGGGTAACGGCGAGGGCCGCACACTTCCCGGACCCAAATGACCGCCGACATTGCCGCCCTTTTGGTGCGTTCGCCGTGAGGCGCGACAATTCGGTGCCGGCGTGTAACTGCGCGCATTCGCCGAAGCTTAGACGTGGTGCATTCCCGCCCGCCCGCTCGGCGGACAGTTCCGGCCGTGGTGGTTTTGCCGGCCGTAACGCCCCCCGCTCGTCGGTAAGGCCTCACTGCCACACGCCTCTCCGGCAACGGCTCGGCGCATCGCGCAACCCGGTTGGCGATCAGGCAAGGCCTTTCGCTAGTTCCAATGCCTGCCGTTCATATAGGCGGCGGTAAATGCCACCATCGATACCGACCAGCGCCGCATGATCGCCGTCCTCGACAATGCGGCCGCGGTCGAAGACGAGCAGACGATCGAGCGCGCGGACCGTCGACAGCCGGTGTGCGATGACAAGCGTGGTCCGACCAACCATCAGCCGATCCATCGCTTCTTGAATGAGCACCTCGGATTCCGAATCGAGGCTTGACGTCGCCTCGTCCAGGATGAGGATCGGCGCGTTCGCCAGGAAGGCGCGCGCGATCGCCACCCGCTGGCGTTCGCCGCCTGAGAGCTTTAAACCCCTTTCGCCGACCAAGGTCCGATAGCCCTTCGGCAGGGGCGCGATGAATTCGTGTGCACTGGCCATTCGTGCCGCTTGCTCGATCTCGGCCTGGCTAGCACCAGGCCGGCCATAAGCGATGTTCTCGGCTAGCGACCTGTGAAACAGGATAGGCTCCTGCTGCACTATTGCAATCTGCGAACGAAGCGATTCTTGGGTCACCTCGGAGACGTCCTGGCCGTCAATCAGGATCCGGCCGCCACTCAGGTCGTAGAGTCTCTGGATGAGCTTCACGAGTGTTGTCTTGCCGGAACCGGAGGGACCAACCAGCCCGACCCTCTCGCCAGCTTCAATCGACAGCGAACATTCGCTGTAAAGCGGCAGGAGATGGTTGCTGTAGCGGAAATGGACGTTCTCGAAAACAATGCGCCCCTTTGTGATCCGGATCGGCTTGGCCGCTGAATGGTCGGCAACATCCAGCTGCTGATTGTGGATGGCGACCAGTTCTTCTATTTCATTAACCGAGCGCTGCACGTTGCGGACGTGCACGCCGGTATCACGCAGATAGCCCTGGAGGACGACGAGGGACGTGAGAACATATGCGATCTCGCCAGGCGTTGCACGTCCATCCGACGACAGTAAAAGGGCATACCCGACCACCGCCATCCTGAGAGCCACCAAAGTGACACCTTGGGTTGAACTAATTGTCGTTCCGCGCATCCAAGCCCGGCGCGTGCGGTGCCGCCATTTGGTAACGATCTTTGCTAGGCGCTCGTCTTCGCGGCCCTCGGCGCCGAAGCCCTTGACCACAGCGTTGCAGCTGACCGCATCCGCAAGCGCTCCGCCGAGCCTTGTGTCCCACCCGTTAGCAAGGCTCGCCGCCGGCGCGACATAGCTGAGCGACAGCGAAATCGCAAATGCAAGGTAGATGATAGCGCCGCACGCAAAGATCAGGCCCATGACCGGCCAGTGCCAGCCGAGCAGCGCCGTCGAACCTACCAAAATGATAAAGGACGGGAGCAGCGCGATTAATATAGTGCTGTTTAGGAGCTCAAGCGCCCCCATGCCGCGTGTTATCTTGCGCACTGTCGAGCCGGCGAAGCTGTTCGCATGCCAGTCTGTCGAAAAGCGCTGGAGGTGATAGAACGCTTCGTTCGCGACATCGGACATCATCTTCAGCACCAGGTCGTTCAGGCCAATCAAGGCGACGTGGCGAATGGCAATGGCACCGAGTGCTAGTGCAAACGGTACAGAGAAGGCTGCAAGGACAGTGTCGCCTCGGAAAACAGCGTCGATGAGACGGCCTGAATAGAGCGGCACCAGCACGTCAGCCAGCGTGGAGGCGAGCATCGCGCTCATGATGATCGCGAGCCGGGCCGGCTGCCGGTTCCAGAGGTGGACAGTAAAAGTAAAGACGTCGCGACAAGTGGCATCGCGCCCATGGACGGGGAAGCGTTTCATGGTTTCCAAGCGGGCGCATCAACACGCTCGGTCCCAAAGAAGTTAAATGACAAAGCTGGAATTTTCGACCTCCCCCACACAGGGTCAGTTTGGCGGGCAGCTCCTGCCGCCTCGCAACGGTGGGCTTCAAAAGTCGTGCCAACTGAGCGGGACCAGCCGCACCGGCAGGTTACCGAGCCTGGAGAAAGTCAGCTGGGATCCAGTCGAATACGATTGCTACGGCTATCCCAAACTCGAGGGAGATTGCAAAAGAAAGGCCGATGCTATCGATGTAAAATTGTTCTTCTTTATGCTTTAAGCGTGTTTGGCGATCATCACCTGGTGCATCACGTTGCCTCGATCAAATAAGTACAGTTGCAACGCAGCTTTCTCACGTGCCCGGCGCTTAGGTGCTGATTTCAAAAACGCGCCGCGAATACTTTCCTGCCCATATTCCGTCAATCGAATGCTCGACTGTCGGATTGTGCGCTCCCCGACACAGTGCTGTTCGGTTCGCCTCCTGGGTACCTCGCTCCAGTCGGTTTACAACCTGAAGAAAGCTCCGCTCGCAAGGTGGCACGACTCTTGATCGTACGTCTTTAGGTGGCGGAAGAAACTCCGGCTGTCGATTCCCATACTACGCATGTTGCGATGCTGGGCTGGAGCTGCGCACCTGAGGACGCAACTGAAGGAGAGATCGTGGAACTCCCGCGGATCGAGTTAGGTCTATTCCTCGACATGACTGATGATATCGCGCAATCCGAACAGTTGTTCGAACTGTTGTCCGCGTTTGCGCTGAAGTTCGATTGCCCGTGGATTGCCTATGGCCCGCTCGCATCAAAACAGAGGGTTTTCAAGCCGAACCGACAGGATTCTGTGGTGATGTGGAATTATCCTGCTGAATGGCAGGAGCGCTACTCGAGAATGGGCTATGCCAAAATAGACCCACTCATCAAGAAAGGTCGAAAGGAGGCAGGGGCCTTTCGATGGAGCGAGGTGTATACCGATGAAAGCATAACTGAAGATGGACGCCGCGTCTTGGACGAAGCAGCAACATTCGGCTTGAGGTCAGGCGTTACCGTCCCATTACATGGCCCTGCTGACAGCTTTAGGTTTATGAGTTTTGCTCAATCCTCGGACTGCGAATTGCAAAATAGAGCGATCACCTACCTGCAAATGGCCGCGCTACGGTTTCATCTGAGGGTTACGAAGTTCGACACTACGACTGCGTCGGAACAAGTTCATAACCTGTCTCCGAGAGAAATACAGTGCATTGATTTGGTGTCACAAGGAAAATCGTCATGGGTCATCGGAACTATTTTAGGGATATCACGATATACCGTAGATTTCCATCTTAAAAACGTGATGCGGAAGTTGGATTCGACCAGCAGAACATCAGCTGCTGTAAAGGCTTCGAAACTTGGGATTATCGAACCGCAATAGGTGCGCAGCTAGTTCTCCGCCCGTAGTAGCGCGAGTGATAGCCGAGACGCTCCGGCGTGCGCTCGCTCTTTCGAAGCACCCAGCGCCTCGTCCATCTCGGCCTCGAGCACCTCCTGCATCACCGCGCGGATCACCTCGTTCAATCTATCCCGGTTCCAAAGCAGAATGTCTTTGACGGCAGCGCTGGCGGTCTTACTTTCTGTCTTGATCGGCGGCGTTCCTTCCAGGGAATCGGTGACGTTGAACACCACCCTGTCATGACCGCCCACTCTCAGCGAATTTGCAGAACTCAGCACACCATTCCGTCTTAAGCGACTGACGCATGAGTGATGTGTGTCCAAAATCTGACAGCCGTCAGAAAACATGTCGGGTTCAAAACAGCGGAGCGTCTTGAGCCTGTCGGGCTTTTCGAAGCCTATCACGCAGTAACTGCGCGCCAGGCGCACTGGCACGGCCTTTGCTGGTCGAGGTGCGGCAATATAGGGTGAGGGCTGACCCGCATGAGAACACGGAACTCGCTCGATGAAAGGGATGACTCGACCTCATCCAGAAAGCTTCTTTCCGGCGGGTTCGAGGGTGCTGTGCGCGCATCTCGGCGGCGGGCCAGCGATCAACGGTTGAGGCTACATCTCCGGAGCGAGTGATGCCTCGAAAAATGCAATGCTGTCTCTGGTCCGACGCGCTCGAAGTTTGTGAAGAGTCGGCCCGGCAAATCGGCGAACCGGGCGGCTTAGGCTGCCAAAAGGGTAGATGGCCGCGTTGACTCAGTAGATCAGCAGGCGGTGCCAGAAAGCCAAAGGCACACCATCGTGGCGCTTCGACGTAAGTAGATGGGAGTCGTCACCAGTGATTTTGCCGGAACTTCGCTTAGCAAACACAGCCGGCAGGGTTTTGGAGATAACGACGACCACGGGATGCGTCGTAGGATGTTCATATTGTCCCCAGGACAAGTTCGCGGTCCGGCAAAGAAAAGTGTCTCATGCGAGTCATCTGGGTCTTGAAGATTTCAAGCGGTGTCTGGCCCGCGTACCGACTTCCGTCGACATTGGTTTTGCGGGATACTCCGAACCTTGGCTCAATCCGGACTGCACCGAAATGGTGGAGCACGCCTTCGCCAAAGGCCATGGCATCAGGATTTTTACGACGCTGGTGGGAATGAACGGGCAGGACCTGCAACGATTGCAAGCCTTGCGCTTAGGCGTATTCGTGGTTCATGTTTTCGATGATGGCACCTACATGAACAGCCGCCTGGTCGGAGACAAGTATCGCGATCTGGTTCGTCAACTCGTCGACGCGGATATCCCCTTGATCCGGTTCGTGGCTTTGGGCGAGCCCCACCCAGATATAGCCGACATTATTCCTACCCAAGCACTGATAAAAGCGCGGCCCATGAGCAGTAGGGGTGGAAGCGTCGACCCTAAGATCGTTGCACCACGCCAGCCAGTGGTCGGAGCCCTAACCTGCGTGGACGAACGACAGTATCGGAATGTTCTTCTTCCAAACGGCGACGTTACCCTATGCTCCATGGATTTTGAACGGCGTCACGTATTGGGCAACCTTCTATATGAGGGTTACTCCGATCTGTTTGAAAAGCCAGTTTTTCGCGAAATCGTCGACCGCATGAATGGAGCGGATGGTTTTCTGCTTTGCAGAATGTGTGAATTCGCCGACCCAAACGACCGGACCTGAGCGGATGCCGGCCGAGAGGGCGTGCCTGGCAATGCGGATGGCCCCACGACAAATGCACCTGCCCGCGACGCCATCGTGTTTTCGCGGTACGCGAGCATGATCCGGTAGGCGCGGCAGAGGGCCTCGAGCATTTCGGAGACGAGTTCATCGAACGTGGTCTTCGCCTTCCAACCGAGCTTGCCGGCTGCCTTGGAGGCATCGCCGATCACCAGGTCAATCTCGGTCGGACGGAAATAGCGTTTGTCGATACCGATGAGCGCTTGATTGCTTATGCATCACGGCCCACCTCGTCAACGCCTTCCCCCTCCCAGACTATCTCCTTTTCGACTGGCCTGAAGGCAGCAGCCCAGCTGCGGCCGGGATGGTTGCCGTCGCGGTAGTGGACGTTCTCGAAATCGATGCGGCCCTTCGCCAGCACGTCTCCCGGTTGCTTCCGCCTGGCCTACGAACGGGCTTTCCGTCAAGGGCGCCCACGGCGGCCCCGCCCCTTTTTTCCGGCGGCTCGGGCCAATCATCTCGCGCAAGAGATCGGAATCCGCAGTCGTCTCCAAGAGAGCGCGGCTTTCGCTGTGTCATCGGTCATCAAAAGTTTTTTGAATCAGGTTGGTGTCCGCAGCCCGAGGTTGAACGGCGAATATTGATGACCACCGCAAAGCCGCTCGCTCGCTACGGCACTATTGAGGGGGCGCGCTCGCGAGCGGCTTCGCTACCGCCGAGCTACACAACCTCTGGCGACGCGACCCTGCTAATCGTCCTTGGACTTATCATTCTCTGGAGTCGCTATGGGTAGGCGATG
Source organism: Mesorhizobium sp. M4B.F.Ca.ET.058.02.1.1 (assembly GCF_003952505.1). Lineage (NCBI taxonomy): Bacteria > Pseudomonadati > Pseudomonadota > Alphaproteobacteria > Hyphomicrobiales > Phyllobacteriaceae > Mesorhizobium > Mesorhizobium sp. M4B.F.Ca.ET.058.02.1.1. Next base: position 4,602,582 of record NZ_CP034450.1, read on the forward strand.
GGATACGTCAACTACCCGATATCGTAGTATCGGTGCTTTCGCGGAAACTGTAAAAGCCATCTTGTTGCAGCAGATTCACCGAAAGTGTCCTCACGGAGGCAACGCAACCGAACAACGTTCGATGAGGATGCCGGCATCACCAGACTAACCAAGGCTGCCTCCGGCATTCTGCTCTCAATGTTGGATGACGAACATCTACCGCGAACCACCAGCCATTAATCGCTCTCTCTTCTTTGAACGACCCAAGTGCAGAGGACTTAATATGAACACCGACCCTTTCACCGCGCATGAGTCCAACGTTCGTCGCTATGGTCGGTCGTTTCCCGCGGTCTTTGAGAGGGCACTTGGGGCCACCATCTGGGACGAAACCGGTAACGCATATATCGACTTCCTCGTCGGGTCCGGGGCGCTTAATTACGGGCACAACAATCCGGATATCATGGCGCCAGCGATTGAATATCTCGTCGGTGAGAACATTCTTCTGTCGCTTGATATGCATACGGCGGCAAAGCGTGACTTCATTGAAGGGTTCGTCGATTGGATCCTGAAACCCAGAGGCCTTTTGTACAAGATTCAGTTTCCCGGCCCGACCGGCACGAACGCCAACGAAGCGGCTCTGGCGCTGGCGCGAAAATACACCGGCCGCTCGAGCGTCATGGCCTTTACGAATGCGTTCCACGGCATGTCGCTCGGCTCTCTGGCGGTGTCGGGCTCGGCCTCAACCAGGCAACTGGGAGGCGTTGCTCGCCACGATGTGATCCGTGTTCCCTATGACGGCTATCCGAGCCAAGCTTTCGATTCCGCCAGTTACATCGACCACGTTTTGAGCGACCCGGGGAGCGGCATAGAAAAGCCTGCCGCAATTATACTGGAGACCATCCAGGCAGAAGGCGGCATGAACGCCGCGTCCGCGGCTTGGCTCACGGAAATTCAGCGCATTTGCCGTACTCACGGCATTGTTTTTATCGTCGACGATATTCAGGCGGGTGCGGGCCGAACTGGCGATTTCTTCTCATTCGAGTCCGCAAAAATCGAACCGGACATTGTGTGTCTTTCCAAGTCCCTAAGCGGTTCAGGTAGTCCGTTGTCCATCGTTCTGATTCGACCCGACTTGGACATATGGAAGCCGGGAGAGCATAGCGGGACATTCAGAGGCAACAATTTCGCCTTCGTGACGGCAGGAGCCATGTGCAAGATGTGGTCGGATAGAAAATTTACTGCAGGTATCGAGCGGACAGCCGTCAGGCTGCAAACGCACCTCGATCGCCTCGTTGCGAAATTCCCCCGGTACATCGAACAAAAGCGCGGTCGCGGTCTGATGGCCGGCCTGAAATGCCGTTCACCGGCAGTTGTCGGCCGCGTGCACGATGTCGCGTTCGAAAATGGCCTTCTTATCGAATCCTCAGGGCCAAATCGCGACGTTATCAAAGTCCTCCCGCCGATAACCATCACCGATGCCGAACTCGATCGTGGCATCACCATCCTTGATCACGCACTACAGGAGCAAGACAATGCATAAGCAGATAACTCAAGTGCCAGCCATCTCCCCGGTTTCAATCAAAGAACGGACCGGGTCGATCAACACGGCGGATATCATCTCAGTCCTGAAAGGTGAGCTCACCGCTCTGCACATCAAGCAAGCGTTCAGCGCCGAAGTAGCCGAGGAGATCACCACGAACTTTGTAGGCAGTTCCGGTCTCAAGGAGCGTAATGATGGTGTGCCCGGACAATATGTCGGCGCATCTCACTACAGGAAGGATGCAGCCACATATTTCGCAGACGCCGAAAACGCGCGGCCGTACGTCGATGCCCTTTTTAAGAATTTGGTTGACCCGGTCCGAGCAATATTCGGCGCGTTGAAGCGAGAGCTTCATAACCAGGGCATCGAATTGCGGCTGGCCCGTTCCGAACACGGCCAGGCCAATGTTTGTCGCGCTCTCAGTTGGTCAGGCAGTGGCACGTTTTCCTTGGATCCCCACGACGATGTCGCTCAAGTCTTACGTGCTGGCGATGATTACGAGCTTTCTGCGGTGGCGCACAATACGGTCGCAGCGCTCAACCTCTATCCCAGCATGTCCGAGAACGGGGGCAATCTGAGGCTCTGGAGCCATAAGCCGACAGTTGCGGACCGAAAGTCGCAGGGTGTGGAGACCACTGGATATCCCTATTCGGCAGCCTATCTTGAGGCCGTCCCTTGCCGCGAGTTCCAGCTCAAGGCCGGGGATATCGCCCTAATCGATGGCGGCTTCGTTCACGGGGTTACCGGTCAATCAGACGGAAAGCGTCGCCTGGTGCTGAATTGCTTTTTCGGATTTGCCCGGCCTGATCTTGTTCTCTGGTGGACCTGAAATAGGAATGTCGCAGCGACCGACCGGATTTAGCCGGCAGTTAAAGCGTGAACATCCTTCGTCACGGGGACTTGCCACGGGTGATTTCCTCTAGCTGCAATTAGAGTCCATCCTAATTGATGTAGAAAGAAGATCACTCGTGGCGTGAGTTCCAACGAGGACATCGTTGCTTGCAAGGGGCCGGCCTCCGAAGCAGGGAAAGAAACATGTGGATCGTCGCACGAATTCTTTCTTGCGATGCGCGACGACTGCGGCGTCATAGCTTTGACCGGTTGAAAAGCCATTGACCATCCCACTGAGATGAACGCCTTGGATCCCCCGCCTCCGGCCCCGTCGCGTGCGTAAAGCGTCTGCCCTGGTAAGTCAGCACCGTAGAGATTGGGCCGGAATATTCTCATGCATCATGGCGCGCCACCTCCCGTCGAACGCACTATCGATCTCGCCGTGCCAAGACCGATCTCCCCGCGTGACTTGCCCTCGCTATCCGCGGCTGACGGCTTGGGTGGAAGGCACCATCGACACACTTTAAAGACGGCTCAATATAACGAAACAATCTTAGATTCTCAGTTTTTGAAGGATTTCTCGAAAGGTCGCTCCGACTGAGTGAAAGCTGGCCTGATTCCTGGTCGCCCCGCAGAGGAGAGGCCGAATACCTCGCGAGCAATTGCCAGTCTGTCTTACGGCGGGAAAACTCAAACGTCAGTTCCTGTCCGGTTGGCTCTTGAAACAGAAGCCCATGACGGCAATAAGCTTCGCATACCAGGAAAGTACTTAGCGCCACCCCGGAGGTCAAAGTAGGCGAAATCACCTACAATATTGATGTTGTTTAAAACACCAGAACGAATTTGTATTATATTTTTAACATATAAGTTCTTGAATCGTCCCTCAATAACTTGGTATTGATCCCATAAGTTAACTGGATCAGGGGTCTCATTGTTTTATTTTACTTAGGCAGAAACTGAGTTGCGAGATTTTCCAGGAGCCCAGCAGGGGGCGCCGATACAGACGGAGGATGACTATGACCACGCTACCGCAAATCTCATTGGCGAAACTGTCTGCCGATGCGACGCGACATGAAGAGCAACAGCGCTTGCGCAATGCATGCGAGGTGTACGGGTTCTTCTACCTTATCGAGCACGGAATCCCGAAGGAACAGATCGCGGATGCCATCGACGCGTCCCGGCGGTTCTTCGCGTTGCCACTGGCTACAAAGGAACGCTTCGGTCACGCCGCACAAAACGTGCACCCCACTATCGCACGTGGATACAGTCCGCTGTACGGCGAAATCCTGCATCCTGAGGCCGGCCGCGATCCAAAGGAAGTGTTCGATCTCGGAATCGACAACGAAGGCGATCGGCGTCCGTTTGCGGGGAGCACACTGTTTCCGGATGAGGCTTTGGCTCCTGGTTTCGCGCGAAGCCTGCTTGCCTTGCAGGCTACCGTGCTCCGCGAAGTCGTCCCGCAGCTCGGAACCGCGCTTGCCGACGTGATCGGTTTGGAACAGGGCTGGTTCCAACGGTATTTCAGCCCGCCGACGCTCGAGCAACGCGTAATCCGGTATCCAGCTCGCGGCGGCACGTGCGCTAAGCACACCGATGGTGGCTTTTTCACGCTGCTGCTGCAGGAGGAACTCCCCACCCGGTCGTTGCAGGTGTGGTTGCGCGGGCGCTGGATGCCAGTGCCGAGCCTGCCCGACAGTCTCGTAGTCAATTTGGGCGATATGCTTCAGGCTTTGAGCGACGACCGCTTCAAGAGTACGCCGCATCAGGTCGCGCACAATGGTCTGACCGACCGAATTTCGCTTCCCTTCTTTATCTATCCCGACGTCGACGCGCGCCTGACTTCGCTGGAAGGGCGCCACACCTTCAGTGTCGCGGAAATGATGCTGCGCAATTACGAGTCAGTCGAGACCGGGAATGGCGCCGGGCGCGCCCGAGAGTTGCAGTGAGTGTTTGGTTTTCCCAGGCGTGGGCAATTACTGGCGACGACGCGGGGCACCTCGGCCAATATGCCGGGGGAACTCAATCCGTCCACGTCGCGTGTATAGCGCGGCGGCAATGCGCTTGGGACCGACCCCGACACCAATGTTCCGTTAGGCTGCATCTGCCGCGGGCTTGGAATCATTTTCGTTCATCTTTCTTGCAGCGCTTCCCCTGAGAGGGGGGCTGGCGCAAGGCGACGTGACGCATTTCGAGTAACGGCGCGTGAATCTGCCCTGAGAAACTTAAAGGACAGGAATATATGGATGTACCTGAGGCGCGATATCAGCTATACGTTGCAAGCAACCCAGAATTGGGTCAGCGATCTGGCGTGGAGACTACGTTGGCATGACCGCGAGCAGGTTTTCCGAGCCCTGATTGCGACACTTCACGCCCTGCGCGACTGCCTAGGTCGCGACGAGGCGGTGTACATCGGTGCCCAGCTGCCAGCCTTACTCCGCGGCTTTTACTACGAAGGTTGGCACCCCGGCCGCCGCGCCATAAACACAAAACGGACTTCGTTTCTCGACCGGATCCACGAGGGCCTCCACCGCGACCCGGCAGTGGATCCGGAAGAGGTTGCCCGCTCGGTTCTGAGCCAATTCGCGGACCGTTTGTCTGCAGCAGAGATCGAAGAGGCCAGGGCTGCCACTCCAAAACCACTGCATGATCTTTGGCCAGACTGAGAGACGTCTGCCCATGAGCATAGAGACATGAAGCCATCGGCTTGGGAGCCTTCGACCCGGAAAGTCGCCGGCGTTTCCATTTCCGCCAAAACTGGCGGTAAGGGCTCGAGGCCACCGTTTTGAGGGCGCATCACGGCCCTAGGCCCACTTGAAAATTGGCCAATCCCAGAGCCATCGAGCCAACAAAAGCGACCGGAACTCTGAGCTGCATAATTCGACCGCTGTCCTGCTGCTCAGTGAAGGCTGATGAAAGACCATCGCGGAGCCAGTGAGCGCCTCCTCGGCTTCATCCTGCTGACACCCAGCCAATTGGCGCCAGAACGCGTCGCTCTTCGCCGAATTCTAACATTATCCCCGTGGGGGACACTCGTCTCATCAGCTCTCATTCAATGGCGTCAAACATCTTTCAGCAAATAATGGTTGGGCTGTTTCGTGTTTGCTCTAGGGCAGTATGGCATCACCGATGTCCCTGGCGACACGATGCCGGAATTTGCCGCTCCAGTTGAAACACTGAATACTCCCTATTGGGTAATCAAAGAATGCTCGTCTGGATAACAAGACAAAGTTACGCCTATATAATACGTTTCCAGCAAATGCAGCCCACGTATCTGGTAGGTACCCGAAGGTAGAAGACAAGCTATCATCGCGGGAGAGGAATTGGCTAAAAGGAATTTTAAGACGCATCCTTGCGATTTGTCGGTCTTAGCGCGGGAGCTGCGTCGTTATCGGTCGTGCGTGGGGCGGGGGCAGGTGGCGATTGAGGTCGCATCAAGAAATGCGATCCTCATAGGCAACCAGGAATCGACCTCCGCTGTCGACTTCTTCGAAGCCTATTTTTGCGCTCAGAAGCCCAAAGGCGGCTTTCCCAGGAAGACACGTACGAAGCGTTTGATGCTCAGTACCAACAGGAACCGGCGGCGATCGACAAGCATGGCTACTTCAGAAGTGATCAAGAATTTCATCGATGGGGAATGGAGAGATTGTTCGTCCGGCAAACGGATCGAGGTTGATGACCCTTCAAACGGAGAGACGGTAGCGGTTATTGCAGAGGCAGGACCTGAAGAAGTGCATCTCGCCGTTGCTGCCGCCGACCGTGTCTTTCGCGACCGCGTTTTGATAGACATGCACCCGTACGACCGTGGGCGCATGCTTTTCCGCGTGGCGGACGCACTTGAGGCACGCAGCGACGAGGTCGCGATCATTAACTGCATAGAGACTGGGAAGGCGTTGGACCTTGCCCGTGGCGAGGTTCGGACCGCCGTCAGATACCTGCGGTACTACGCTGGCTTGGCGGACAAGCTCGAAGGTCGCTCTATTCCGCGGGGGCGGATCTTGTTGACTATACGGTTAGAAGCCCCTTCGGAGTGTCAGCCCAGATCGTTCCTTGGAACGGCCCCCTCGAACTGACGGCCCGTTCACTAGCTTGCGCCATTGCAACTGGTAACTCAGTGGTAGTGAAGTCCCCCGAACTGGCTCCTTTATCAGGCATAGAACTTGCTCGCGCCTGTGAGACCGCGGGCCTGCCTGCCGGAGCCGTAAACGTGCTCACTGGGTATGGCCAGACGGCAGGCCAGGCGCTGATCGATCATCCCGATGTTCGCCACATCGTCTTTACGGGCTCCATGGCAACCGGGCGAACCGTCCTCAAGGCTGCAGCGGAGCGCATCGTACCCTGCATCATGGAACTGGGCGGCAAATCGGCCGCTGTCGTTTATTCCGATGCCGATCTCGACGCCGTCGTGGAAGCGGTGCGTATCGGAACCTATCTAAATGCTGGCCAGAATTGCAACAACCTAACAAGATTGCTTGTAGAGCGTTCAATCGCTGATGAAACGTTAGAAAGAGTGAAGGCCTGCGTCGAAGGACTCTCAATTGGACCAGGACGCGAAAACTGCGACATCACCCCGTTGATCTCTCAAAAGCAGCGAGAGGGGGTCGAGAGCGCCTGCCGGATGGCCCTGTCGCAAGGGGCACGGCTTGTGGCCGGCGGAACTGCACTTTCGGTGCGAAGCGGCTATTTCATGGCGCCGACTGTATTTGCCGATGTCGCGCCCGACAGTAGTCTTTTTCAGAAAGAAGTCTTCGGTCCTGTTCTTTCCGTTACTGGTTTCGATGATCCGATAAAAGGGATCGAACTGGCCAACGATACCGATCAAGGCTTGGCAGCGGGCGTTTTCACCCGGGATATCGACCGGGCTCTTTGGAGCGCGGATCGCCTTTGGGCTGGCCAAGTGTACGTGAATGGATGGTACGTCGGCGGCGTAGAAACGCCGTTCGGTGGAGTGAAGAAGTCTGGCTACGGTAGGGAAAAGGGTCAGGAAGCCCTTGATGGCTACGTGCAGACCAGAAATATTGGCATCCGGATCTCACAACCCTTGTCTGGTTCGGGCAACAGCGAGCCCGCCGTGAATCGATCCGATCGTTATTGCTAGTCGCCAATCCGCCGTCGGGAAGTCTTGCGGCGGAGGTTTAGTCGTCGATGCTGGTTTGGGGTCTTCACAGGGCACATCGCGCACCAGAACGCTGACCTAGCACCCGACCGGCACAGTATCTCTCGTCGTAACTTTCAGAAATGTTGAGAACCCGTAGTTGCGATTTGGAAAAATTGAACCAAGCCGGATGCAGGCGCATGAGCCCCCTACTCCCCTGAAAGCTGCGGGAGGGCACAAGGTTGTCAATCTCGCCGGATATTCCCACCGGTCCAGCGCGTGCATCGAGATCGAGGTGGTCTTGCGGCTGAGCCTCACGAACAACATCCGGTCGAGGATTACCCATGTCGTGTCGTCGGCCAGCGAGCGGGCATTCCAAGCATTCCAGTGCGTCTCCTGCTTGCCCCCTTTCTAGGCGACGATCGACCAGGACGTCGTGATCTGCATCGGGCGCAAGGTGACACGAGGGAGTGTCGCGTGCTCATGCCCGCTAAGTAGTCTCGAGGCGATGCCCGGCGTCATCCGTGCGTCGCTGATTGGCGCTGAGCCCTGCTCCTCCATCCACTGGCTTTGCCTCGTCGATATCTAGCCCGCTCGCGGACCGGTGATCTGCTGATGTTGAAGGTCCTGTCAAAGTGCGCGTACGGTAGCCGGCGACATCGACGGCCTCATCAGCGCGCCGACGGCTGCTGGCCAAAAAAACGGAGACAGGCAAGCACCGCCCCAGCGACTATTCAGCGAGAGCCAACCGGATCCCAGCCGGGTGGTCAAAAATCGCAACAAATCATTCAGCTAACTTTACAAAATCTTCGCGAGATCAGATCGCTGAGCATGGTAGCTTCTCTTGGAGGCTGACGTCAGGCCGAACAACAAGTCGACGCCTGTTTACTCCCAGGCCGTCGCACTGCACACTGCGGAGATCGACGGCAATGACAAAAAGAGCTCTCATCCTGGTTGAAGGCAACAGAAGTACTGGTGAGCTATATGTTAAAGCGGCCAAGCGTCTTGGCCTTCATCCAATTACCTTGTCGGCTGACCCAACCCAGTACGATTATCTTGCAGCAGACGATATGGAGACAATCCGCGTCGATACGGACAACCTCGATGCCCTGATCAGCGAATGTTCCCGGGTGCGTGCAACTTATGATATTGCTGGCATCACCGGCTTTACGGGTCTCGATGAGTTAGCCTATGCTACAGTTGGTAAGCTATGCCGATCCTTCGCTCTGCCAGGGCCGAACCCCAGTTCGATTGAACGATGCTGCGATAAATTCACTCAACGTCAGATCCTCGCGGAGGCCGGCGTTCCTATGCCGGCCTATCGCTTAGCATCGAATGCCGCGGACGTACAAAGCTGTGCCGCGGAAATCAACCTCCCGGTAATTCTTAAGCCTGCCGTGGGCAGCGGCAGCAGCGGTGTCCTATTGTGCCGCGACGTCGACGAACTAGCAAAACATACGATCCATCTGTTGGGCGGGAAGCACAAATGGCGGGCTTCGCCCAGGATACTGGTCGAAGAATTCGCACAAGGCCCCTATTATTGGGCTGACATAATGGGGAATGAGGTCATTGGAATTGGCGGCGCTGACTTCGGGCGCCCACCGCATTTTGTCCATCGTGGGTGCACCTATCCAGCGGTGCTTACTGACGTCGAGCAGCAGCGTATCGCCGATGTATCGCTAAGCTGTTTGGAAGCTCTCAGCCTTGGCTGGGGGCCATCGAACATTGGATTCCGCTGGACAAGGCGTGGCCCAGTCGTCATCGAGGTCAATCCGCGTCTTGCTGGCGCGCCCGGTCCTCAAATGGTTAAATTGGTTTATGGTATCGATCTAGTCACCGAGCACATCAAAGTGGTTATCGGCGAAGAATCGGATTTGCGAAGTACGCGTTCGCATGTCGCGGGCGCTCGGTTCCTCCTCCCGGAGGGTGATGGCATCCTCGATTGGATTGATGGCGCCAGTCGAGCGGCTGCCGTAGAAGGTGTCTCGGAGGTCAAATTGCATGTTCAGCCTAAGACACCTATCGTCAGGGAAGGCGATTACCGAGACACGATCGGACACGTCATCGCCGCTTCCCCGAGCCGCCCTCAGACCGACGCGATACTTCAGCACGCCGTTGCCTTGATTGATTGGTCGATCACGTCGGTTTCTGCCCTTGGCGAAACGGAACACGCTGTGGCCCCTTACCTTCCACCTGGTGCGGAGATGGTGACAGATAAAGGTACTCATCGCAGCATGTTGGTGAAATCGAGTGCAGGAGACGATGCGGTCTAGGGTGAATTGGCCATCCGCGAGGAGACCATTATGCTGACGGGCGTCATTGCTTCCTAGAGCCGACGCGCTCGCCTACCTCCGCTTTTATGCACATGTCGCCGCACAAAGCCGATTTCCTGCGTGAACGCGGAAGATTCGAATAGATCGGCCATTTACATGCGCTACATTCAGTAAGGGCGCTCTGAGCGGTCCGGTCCTCTTATTGTAAGCGGGCCTGATGCGGCTGGTTCAGAACGTTTGCGAAGATACGCCTCCTCCCAAGGCGCACCTGCCCGGCAGCGAGCTAAGTCTCCTGCCGGGCGCCCTGAGTTGTGTGCGCACTGAGCCAGCGTCCAGCCTTATGAGAGCGGATGAATGCTGAACGATAGACGGTCCCATGGGCTTTGGGAGCGGACAGCTCCGCCGCCGCCTGCAACGGAGAATCTGCGAGGCAACCTCGTCGCCGATGTCGCGATCGTCGGCGCCGGCTACACCGGGTTGTCCACTGCGCTGCACCTTGCCGAGCGGGGCCTGGACGTTGTCGTGATTGAGGCAGCCGAAATTGGTTTTGGCGCCGCCGGGCGAAGCACCGGGTTGGTGAATGCGGGCCTTTGGGTTATGCCCTCGGCGCTCAAGGAGACGCTCGGTCCGCTCTATGGCGATCGTTTGCTTAATTTGCTGCGCGATTCCCCACGCACCGTCTTCGAGATCGTCGACAAGCACAACTTGCAGTGCGAGCTGAAGCGGGCCGGCACGATCCATTGTGGAGCCGATAAGAAGGGCGTTGCCGAGATCGCGGAGCGAGCTCGGCAGTGGCAGGCGCTCGGCGCCCCGGTGCACATCCTCGACGCCGGGGAGACGCGTGCCAAGACAGGCACCTCGGCCTTCCCCGGAGGCCTCCTCGACCTGCGTGCCGGGACGATCCAACCGCTCGCCTATGTGCGCGGCCTCGCTGGTGCGGCGATTGCCGCCGGCGCGACCGTCTTTACGGCGAGCCCGGTCGAGCACATCGGGCGCGAGGGCCGCCTCTGGCGGCTCGCCACGCAAGGTGGAACCGTCCGGGCGAAGTGGGCGGTTCTTTCGACCGACACCTACACGTCGCGCATCTTCCCCGAGCTGCGTGGCGAGCAAGTGGTGCTCCCCTTCTTCCATGTTGCGACTGCGCCGCTGAGCCACAGAATTCGCCACACGATTCTGCCCGAAGGGCACGGCGCATGGGACACCCGCACCGTGCTGACCGCCTTTCGCACAGATAATGCCGGCCGCCTCATCGTCGGCAGCGTCGGCGCGCTCCGCGGCGCCGGAACCGTGATCCATCGCAACTGGGCACGGCGGCGTATCCGGGCGCTCTTCCCGCAGGTCGGTGAGGTCGAGCTGGAGCATGAGTGGTACGGTCGGATCGGCATGACGAACGACCATCTACCACGCCTTCACGCCCCAGCGGAAAACATGATCGCGCTGACGGGCTTCAACGGACGAGGCATCGCGCCGGGCACCGTGTTCGGCCGCGAGCTCGCCCGCCATATCAGCGGCGAGCTGCGGCTCGATGCGATGTTCCTGCCCGTGTCCCCGGCGCAGAACGCCTCCTTCCGGGCCATCAGAGAGGGCTACTATGAGCTCGGTGCGCAGATCGCGCATCTACCGCCGGCGCGCTGATCCGGTGGGTCAGCTGCTGGTCCACGGCGCGAAGCCTTGTGAGTGACTCAAAGTGCTGACAAATCACCTCCTCACGGAGGTGAATCATGAACCACGCCTCATTGGAATCCCTCGCGATTCAATCTGAACGTCCGACGCGCTAGCAATGCCGCAGCCTCGAGATAGCCTCGCGAAAAAGCCGCGCCACTGCAATCGCCTCAAAATCCTTCAGCAGAGCGCTGAGGAAACTCGAAGACCGGAAACGGCTGCAAAGACTGGCAGCCGAAACTTCGAAAAGACAAGGGAGCAGCACTCCTGCCGATCATTGCGCGTGTGGAAACTCTTCCCACGGCTTCTGTCAAGATGGGTGCTTTTAATGTCTGTAAGGGGAAGGAATTCGCTCTCTTCGTAACGTGCAGGAGAATCGCGTGTTTCTGCGGAAATTGCAAAAAATCGGGGCTTTCCTGCCCAGGAATGATCTCATTCGCAAATTTCCGCTCTAGAACTGTGCTAGCTTGCTGCCGCAAGATGGGGAGGAATCGTTGCTTTTTGACTATATAATTGTAGGTGGTGGCTCATCCGGATGCGTTATGGCGAACAGGTTGTCGGCCGATGGTAGTCACGTCCTGCTCGTCGAAGCTGGGCCTGACTTTCTCCCCAACGAAATTCCTGATGATATTCTAGATGGGAACCCGACGCGCGCTTACTACAATCAACGATATCAGTGGCCGTCACTTACTGCAGCCGTTGCGCGAAATAGCGACAGACGTGTGCACTATGAGCAAGCTCGAGTCATAGGTGGAGGCTCCAGTATCAACGCTCAAGTCGCCAATCGGGGTGGACCCGCCGATTATGATGAGTGGGCCTCCACCGGGGCAACGGGTTGGGATTGGGAAGGCGTCCTGCCATATTTCCGCCGACTCGAATGCGATCTGGACTTTCGCGATCACTTCCACGGCAACAGCGGGCCGTTGCCGATTAGCCGTGCCGACAAAGGAGAGTGGTCAGGATTCGTGAACGCGGTGTCGACGGCTTTTGAAGATGAAAATATACCCTTCTGGCCTGACTTCAACGGTGAGTTCCGCGATGGCCACTCAGTTGTTCCACTAACAAACCTCAATCGTCGCCGAGTGTCAGCTGCGATGGCTTATTTGCCAGAGAGTGTCCGCGCTCGGACAAATCTTACAATTTTGGCAGAAACTACGGTCGTAAAACTAACTCTTTCAGGTCGCAAAATAACTGGCGTCGATACTGAGAGTAAGACCGGTCGTCGCCAATCCTATAGCGCACCAACTGTGGTCCTATGTGCTGGCGCTATTCATTCGCCCGCAATACTGATGCGATCCGGTATTGGCCCGGCTAAACCCTTATCAGAGCTCGGCATTCAAGTCATCGCAGATATTAAAGGAGTCGGAAAAAACCTGCAGGAGCATGCCGGGGTCGCCATCTCGGCGTACTTGAAGCCAGAGGATCGGATGTTGCCGACCGCGACCGGATATATCCAGATGCATGCTCGGTATTCATCCGGTCACGACGGTTGCCCGCCTACCGATATGGCCATCTCGGTTCTGGCGAAATCTGCCTGGCATCCCATTGGCAAACGCCTAGGGACGCTCAATTTCTGGGTTAATCGCGTCTATTCGACAGGAACTGTCTCGCTCAAGAGTTCCTCTCATTTCATTGAGCCAGAAGTGAACTTCGACATGTTGAGCGACCAGCGCGACGCGGAGCGATTGAAAAACGCGTTTCGATTCGTTGCAAGACTGATTAATCATAAGGCCTTGGCGAATACGGCGCTCGACCCTTTTCCTTCTACCTGGACTGGACGAGCAAAGCGGATCGGCAAGTACAACCGTCTGAACTACGGTCTCACATCCTTGCTCGCGGCCGTTATGGATAGTTCCTCGTCGCTTCGTCGAAGCCTGATCAGATTCGCTATCACTGATGGTCGCAGCATCTCAGACCTTCTAAATAACGACGAGCTTCTTGATTACTTTGTACGACAAAACGTTTTTGGGAATTTTCATCCCACTTCAACTTGCAGAATGGGATCTGCTCATGATCCGAACAGTGTGACGGATCCGACAGGCCGCGTTCATGGACTATCCGGTTTAAGAATCGCCGATGCGTCGGTGATGCCATTCTGCCCGCGAGCAAATACGAACATCCCAACGATTATGGTCGCCGAGAAAATGTCTGACGCCATACTTCATGAACGCGGGGCAGCAATGAAGGTGTCGTTGGTCAAGTAGAATTCTGCAAGCTCAAGCGGCCGCAGGCACACCGGTCACTTCAGCTCGCTATCAATCTGGCTGGTTCGGAACTTGCCGAATAGCCGGGAACACCAGCTGACCGCCGATCATCTAGAAGTCTGTCGCCCACGTGAACGCGAGGAGTTTGCCTCATCTCGAAGCGAGATGGGGTCAATACACACAATGCATTTGACTGTAGGGGTTCAACCCTGGAAGTTTTCCAGCGATAGAGACGCGACGCGGAACCGCGCATCTAGGATGCTGAGCCCCGCTGCGCAGATGTGGTTCAAGCCGGCAGACGCGAGGCGCGGGCTGCTCATTTTTGGTGCAGGAGACAAGAATGCGCAGCATCGATGAATTCCGGGATATTCATGATGAGGCTATCGCTTGGCGCCGTCACCTCCACCAGAATCCGGAACTCGGATACAACGTGCACAACACCGCCCGCTTCGTCGCCGAAAAGCTCGCTTCCTTTGGGATAAACCATGTCGAGACGGGCATAGCCGAGACCGGTGTGGTTGCGGTGATCCAAGGCGCCGGCGGGGACGGACCGACGATTGGCCTGCGCGCGGATATGGACGCCCTGCCGATCGTCGAGGCTACCGGCAAGCCTTGGACTTCCCAGATCGAAGGGAAGATGCATGCCTGCGGTCATGACGGCCACACCGCCATGCTGCTGGGTGCTGCTAAGCATCTCTCCGCCACTCGGGACTTCAAGGGTTCGGTGGCGCTCATTTTCCAACCCGCCGAGGAAGACGGGCAGGGCGCCGGACGAATGGTGCAAGAAGGGTTGATGGACAGGTTCAATATCTCCCAAGTCTTCGGCATGCACAACATGCCAGGTATTGACGTTGGCAAATTCGGTATTCGCGACGGATCGATTATGGCGGCCCTCGACGAGTTTGACATCACTGTCACAGGCCGGGGCGGACACGCTGCAACGCCTCATTTTACTATAGATCCGGTGGTGGTCGGAGCACAGATCATCACGGCGCTCCAGACCTTGGTTTCCCGAAACCTCGATCCGACGGAAGCGCTCGTTGTGTCAGTGCCGAAATTCACCGGAAGTGAATCCTACCACATCATACCTGACTCCGTGACGCTGGGCGGAACGGTTAGGAGCCTATCGCCAGAATTGCGTGATTTTGCGGAAAAACAAATCAAGGTCTGCGCTGAAAATATCGCGGCAGCTTTCGGGGCTAAAGTGGAATTTCGGCACAGGCGTCTCGAGCCGCTGACGTTCAACCACACAGAGGCGACCGAATTGGCCGCCGCAGCCGCGCGGGGTCTTGTGGGGCGAGAGGCAGTCAACGAACAGGTCAAGCCGGTGATGGTCTCGGAGGACTTCTCTTACATGTTGCAGGCGCGACCTGGCGCGTTCCTATTCCTTGGCAACGGACCTACCGCGGGCCTGCACAATCCAACCTACGACTTCGACGACAATGCAATCCCTTACGGGATCGGCTACTGGGTCAACCTGGTGGAAGGCGGCTTGGCTAGCGCTGCATAGTCTCTTAAACTCTGCCCGCGCGCACCTCAGATAGGCGCGCAGGGTTGCTAGCTAACTGGGCGCGCCATCGCGAGGCATGACAATCCAGCTCCGTCGTCAGACCGAGCAATCTCGGCGCCGTGCAAACTCAAGATAAGGAACTAGGCTGTTCCCTCCATCCACGCACTGGCCGAGCATGGCCGGCGTGCGACCCGAAACCGGGTTATGGCAAGCGGATGGCGTATACATCTGGGACACCGAGCGTCTCACAAGCCTGGATAGGTTTGGCGGCCTTCACTGCGCTAAAATCCAATACGGTTGCACGAAATTGCCGATGCGATTGCGAGACAAGCCCATGAGCTGCCGTTCGCCCACGTTATGCCAGCCAGAGCACAAATACCGTTGCCCTAGCTGAGGGCCGTTGAAACGAGGCCAGCGTTAAGCTGGCCTGTAGCAACGACGTCATAGCGGGCCGCGTGTGTGGGCATCTTATCCCCAATCGATGCGCGACCCGATGCAGCGCGTGCTGGTCGACCAGAGGCGCAGCTCAGTCGTCCAAGATTGCGCAGTCTAGTTTTCAGGCCTTGAGGAGCTCTTTCGCCACCAACTCCTCCACAGCACGCCACTCGCCCTTCACGCGGCTGCGTCCGGCGTCATAGAATGGCCGCAGAGAAGCTATGGCGGAATAGCGCTCCCCAGCGATCTCGATTTCGAATGACCCTCCGGACAGCCAATCAGCCGTCACCCCGGCTTCTGCCGTGAGATATCCCATGCCGATGCCACAGCCGACAGTGTGGCCAAATCCAGCCGATCGCAGGTATCCGACAAGGCTGCCGTTACGCCAGACAGGCTCGGTCCCGAACATCAACGATTTGGCATCTGGGGCAGCGAGCTGGACCAGCCGCCGGCGCAAGGGTTTGCCGCGCTGGGCCTCGAGTGCAGCGCGTCCGATGAAATCCTCGCGCTTATCCCAGGCAACCGTGAACCCCAGTCCCGATTCCAACGGGGTGTCCTCATCACCAACATCTGCACCCCAGTCACGGTAGCCCGCTTCCAGGCGCAGCGTGTTGAGAGCGACATATCCGGCGTGGCCTAGGCCGAGATCGGCACCGGCGGCCACCAGGGCGTCGTAAACCCCTAGTGTTTGTTCGGTCGGGATGTGAAGTTCCCAGCCCAACTCGCCGACAAAGGTCATCCGGAATGCGAGCGCGAGGCTATACCCGACCTCGATTTCACGAGCCGTTGCGAAGGGAAATGCCTCGTTAGAAAAATCCGCAGGACTGACGCGCTCCAGTAACTCACGCGATCGCGGACCCATCACGGAGAGGGTCGTATATCCGGATGATACGTCGGCAACCGAGACGTGGCCGGCTCCCTTGGCATGCAAGCGCAGCCAGGCGAGATCACGGGTGCGTTGGACCGCCGCTGTCACGACAAGAAATTCCTCGTCACTGATGCGTGCGATAGTGACGTCGGACTCCATACCGCCTCGCTCGTTCAGCCACGGCGTATAGACAACACGGCCAACGGCTACGTTCACGTCGTTCGTGGACAAGCACTGTAGCAGCGCAAGGGCATCCGAACCCTGCACCAGAAGGTGCGCGAAGGAGGTTTGGTCGAACAGAGTGACGCCGGAGCGGGTGGCGGCATGCTCCGCGCCACTTCGCTCGAACCATTCGTCCTGGCCGAACGTTGCATGGCTTTCATTCGGCGATCCAGGCGCACCAAACCATTGAACGCGTTCCCACCCTGCGCTTTCGCCGAAATTCGCGCCGACGGCGGATAGGCGGTCGTGCAGGGGGGACACGCGGACGTTGCGTGCGGTCGTCGGCGACTTATGCGGCAAATGAAGCGACCAGAGGTTGCCGACCGCCTCCACCGTGCGGTCGTACAGATACCGCCTATTCCGCTGGAAGGGCATTGACCGCCGGACGTCCATCTCCCAGCAGTCTCCCGCTGGCAAACCTGTCGACATCCACTCTGCCATGACCTTGCCCGCCCCACCCGAGGACTCGATACCGCAGGAATTGAATCCAGAGGCGACATACAGACCTTGAATTTCAGGCGATGGCCCGAGGTGGAACCGGTTATCAGGCGTGAAGCTCTCAGGGCCGTTGAAATTCAGTTGGAGGCCGACATTTGCCAGGACGGGCATGCGCTCGATGGCCGCAGAGAGATACGGTTCGATGTGGTCGAAATCTTCGGGCAACGAATCGAAGCTGAAATCCTGGGGATGCCGTTCATGCCCCAAGGTTTGCCATTGGCCTCGAAGAAACCTACGAGCAATTTCCCGGCGTCTGCCTTTGCATATACGCGCGCGTCCATATCGCGGATCGTCGGTAGGTCATGGGGTAGGTCGAGAATCGCCTCGGTGACAACATAGAAATGCTCGGCAGCCTGCAATGG
Source organism: Mesorhizobium sp. M4B.F.Ca.ET.058.02.1.1 (assembly GCF_003952505.1). NCBI lineage: Bacteria > Pseudomonadati > Pseudomonadota > Alphaproteobacteria > Hyphomicrobiales > Phyllobacteriaceae > Mesorhizobium > Mesorhizobium sp. M4B.F.Ca.ET.058.02.1.1. The sequence goes on from NZ_CP034450.1 coordinate 4,620,058, forward strand.
CACCGACCAGTTAAGTTCAGCAGCTATATTCCGCGTCCATAGGCCGGTGCAGATGACCGCCCGTTCAGCTCGGACCGTTCCCTGACTAGTTTCCACGCCGACAAAACGGCCCTTCTCGACGAGGATGCGCGTGACGGGTGTCCGCTCAAGGATCGTTGCTCCACCCTGCCTCGCCCCAGTTGCGAAAGCACGGGCGGTATCGATAGCGTTGGTCATCCCGTCGGAAGCGATCCATGCCGCCCCCAGGACATCACTGACATCGAGCAATGGAACGCGGCGTCGGGCTTCCGCAGCGCTTATCATCTCCACGTCCAGGCCAAACGAGCGGCCCATCGAAGACCCGCGCTTAAGCTCTTCTAGGCGGTCCTGGGTCGCGGCGACAGTGATGGAGCCGGTTTGCCGAAAACCAGTTGCCTGACCGGTTAGATTTTCGAGGTCCCTGAACAGATCCGCAGAGTATTGAGCGAGCTTTGCCATGGTCTCGTTGGCGCGGAGTTGCGTCACCAGGCCCGCAGCATGCCAGGTCGTGCCGCATGTCAGTTGGTCGCGCTCCAGAAGCAGAACGTCCCGGTGGCCGAGACGTGTCAGGTGATAGGCTATCGAGAGGCCGATTATGCCGCCTCCGATGACAACGTATTCGACATGCGATGGTACTTTGCTGGCCATTTGAAACCTGTTGGAGCTTGGGCGAAAGCGCGGGCTAAGGCGGACTGGTCGTGGCCAATAAAATATTGTCAGATATGCTCTGATTTCCGCTGATCTGCATACCAGGAGTGCAGTATTTCTGCGCCGTGAGGCGGCCCAATGCAGCGTGACTCCAGCAGAATGCACCAGGGTAAATGTGGTGATGACTTGAAGGGCCGCCGTGCAACATAATCGGATGGTGACTCTGGAGCGGGAACGCGCCGAGATCGGCACCCAATCACGTGCCGACAGGGGTCGAGGGAACCGGCGCCCTTATAAATATCAGGACCTTGGGCAGTGGTTCCCAGCATAGCGGCTGCCCCGCGCCGCCTCGATTGTCGTAAGCGCCGGTGCCCAAGCCGAAGACAAAATCCATATGGGCACGATGGGTGCAGATGGCCCAGCGTCAGGTGACATGGGCGTCTTTAGTCGAAGCCAGCGGCATTCTTCAACGCGCAATTTCTTGTCTGCAGGCCCCGGCATCTCGAAGCGAGATGATGCCAATATAAACACTGCATTTGACTGAGAATGCCTTGAGACAAATGCTCGCCTGAGCACCCGCAACACAAGCAAACTGGGACGTGCGAGAATGGGCATCAAGATTTCCGGGCGTCGCCTGCGGTCGTCCTGGGCCGCACGAGCTTGGGCGAACTCAAGAGCGCACATGCTCAATTTCGAGAAGGATCATATGCATGAGCTACCAAAAACCTTTTCTGCGTGAGGAGTTCGACTGGCGCGTCCAGGACACGAAGAAGCGGATGCAAAAAGCTGGTCTTGATCTCCTCATCTGCCAGGATCCAGCCAATATGTACTGGCTTACGGGCTACGACAGTTGGTCCTTCTACACGCCGCAGGCAGTGCTAGTCCATGTCAACGAGGATATGCCTCTTTGGTTCGGGCGCCCGATCGACGCAAAATCGGCTACCGTTACAACAAACTTGCCGGCCGAGAACATCTTCGGATTCGCGGAGACTTTGGTTCACCATCCGGAAAATCATCCTTTCGATGATTTGTGCGGGCTCATCAATTCCAAAGGGTGGGGTTCCGATCGCATCGGCGTCGAGCTCGACACTCACTACTACACCGCGCGGGCCCATCAGCACCTTGTTAGAGGCCTGCCTAATGCGAAGATCTCGGACAGTCGGGAACTTGTAAACTGGGCGAGGCTCGTCAAGTCAGAAGCCGAGCTCGTCTATATGCGAGAGGCGGGTCGTATCATTAGCAGAACTATGCGAGAGGCGATTGCGAAGCTCAAGCCGGGGGTTCGCGACTATGAGGTCGTAGGGGACATTTACCGCAATCAGATTTTGGGTGAGGGCAAGTTCGGCGACTACACTGGTCTGTGTCCCCTAATCCAGATTGGTGAGGGGACGAGCACTTGCCACCTCACATGGACGGGCCAGGCGATCCCCGAGTCAGCGCTAGTGGTGATGGAGCTTGGCGCGGCACGTCGCCACTATAACGCGCCCCTGACCCGCACAATTCACGTCGGACAGCCGCCACAAGAAATCTCGCGTCTGGCCTCCGTGATCGTTGAAGGCGGCGACCTCGCACTCGAAGCGGCCAAGCCGGGCGTGGCCGTCGAAGAGGTAGCCGCCGTATTCCAACGTACACTGAAACGGAATGGCTACAGCAAAGACAGCCGCGTCGGCTACTCAATCGGTGTTGGCTACCCGCCGGACTGGGGCGAACGCACTATCAGCATCCGCGCGGGTGAAACAACGCTATTGCAGGAAGGAATGTGCTTCCACTTCCAATCCGGAGTGTGGCTCGACGATTTTGGCGCAGCGATCTCAGAACCTTTCGTGGTCACAGCGAAGGGCGGCCAGCGCTTCTGCGATGTGGAGCGCCGCTTGGTCGTTATCGACTGATTATTAGCCCATCAACTTTTCGAATAACGCCTTGGCGGGCCCGGACTATGCGGCAATCGCCCAACACCGGTTTGTTACTCAACGAAATAGGAGATCAGCTTCTGCAAAAAAAGACGCTTCTACAAAGCTGGAAACGCCCATCCCGGGCTGCTGGATAATTCAACAAATAAGAAGGGAACGAGAAATGAAGATCAGACTTTCATACATTGCGGCTGGCTTGGGCCTTGCCGTCGCGCTTGCCGCTTTTCAGGCCCACGCAGGAGAACTAACCGACCGTATCGCCAGCGGCAAGTCCATCCGCATCGGCTTCGCGAACGAAGAGCCGTTCGCCTTTCCGGACAGTAATGGTCACCCAGTAGGGTTTGTAAACGCGATTACTCTCGGCGTCCTTAAGCAGATGGGCTACGAAAACGTAGAGATCGTCGTAACAGATTGGGGCGGACTTATACCCGGACTGCAGTCTGGACGGTTTGATATGGCTACCGGGGGGCTCTACATCCTTAAATCAAGGTGCCAAAGCGTTACATTTTCCGAGCCTTTGGCGAAAGTGACCGACGCGCTTATCGTCAAAGCTGGCAATCCTAAAGGGCTGCACAATTATGCAGATATCGCAGCCAAGGGGGCGACTATGGTGACCGGCATAGGATATAGCAATATAGAGCAAGCGAAAAAGGCAGGAGTTCCGGAAGATCAAATCATGCAAGTGCCGGGACAGACAGAAATTCTTGCAGCGGTCGAGGCGGGACGAGCAGATGCCGGGGCATCGGGATACCTGTTGTCTCGATCTGTGGCTGGCAAATCGGGTGGAAAACTTGACGTAACCGACCCGGATGCAATGCCGGAATCAACTCAAAACTGGGTCAGCATAGCCTTCCGAGAGTCGGACAAGGACTTTGTGGAGAAGTTCAACGAGGCTCAGAAAAAATACATCGGTACGCCCGAGATGATGAAGGCTGTCGAGCCTTATGGCTACGACGCAAAGCTGCTACCAAATGACAAGAGTGCGGAGTGGGTTTGCGCCAACCGCTGACCCCGCCCAGACACGGCCGGAGGCTTGCCTCCCGGCCGTGTCTGACGCAGGATGGCGAATGTCAATCTTGGAGTTTCTCCAAAACTATGGCCAGGCGCTCTTACAGGGGACCTTGGTCACATGCGCGCAATTCTTGCTTGCTACGCTGGTCGCTGTAGCTGCCGCCGGGGCCGCAGGCATCGGCAAACTGTCGAGCAAGTGGCCTATCCGGAGTGTAAGCGTTGTATACATAGAGATCTTCCGCGGAACGTCGCTGCTAGTGCAGCTATATTGGATTTTCTTCGTGTTGCCGCTGTTTGGTATAACGCTTCCGAACTTCACCGCCGGCTACATATCCGTCGGCCTCAATATCGGTGCCTATGGCGCCGAGATTGTGCGCGGCGCCATTGAGTCAGTTCCGCGCGGACAGTGGGAAGCGGGAACCGCGCTGTCGATGCCGCAGGGCGTGAGGATGCGCAGGATCATATTGCCGCAAGCGCTGGCGATCATGCTTCCGCCTTGGGGTAATCTCCTGATCGAGCTTCTCAAGGGAACCGCCCTGGTGTCCCTCATCTCGGTCGCCGATCTCATGTTCCAGACACGCCAGATCAACGCCTCGACCTATCTGTCGGCGCAGGCGTTTGGAACAGCTTTGATTATCTACTACATCCTTGCCAGGTTCCTCATAACCCCGATGATGCGCTGGGCGGAACGCTTGGTTGCCCGGAGGCTTGGAAGGGCATGACATTCAACTGGCGCTGGGACTTTACGTGGGAGATCCTGCCACAGTTATTGTGGGCTACCCTCAACACGTTGATTGCGGCCGGGATCGGGTATTCAATTGCTCTGGTCGGCGGCCTGCTGCTCGCGCTCGCGCCCCTCGACGACCGCCTTCAGGATTAAGATCCAGAGATTGTCTTCCGGCGCCGCTGAAGGCACCGGAGACACGAAAATGCCGGCTGAGGCTCAGGTCTCTCGCGTTGCGAAGATGCTCCCCGTGCCCTCCGCAGCATTCCACCGATCTGCTCAGCCGTATTAAGTCATCCATTTCGATGGTGCTCGTGCACGCAGGATCTCTGCGCTTGGGCGGGAAGTTTTGCAGCTGCAACGCCCAAGAGCTGCGTTCTTCGCAGAAAGGAGCACTTAAAATGGCCTATCATACCTGATGCAAGCGTCTCTTGCTCGAAGTGCAAAGGAAGAACGCCCATCGCCGCCGAGAGGCGCGCGTTCAACAGAACAAGAAAAGGGAACAGAATGGAACGTATAACCAAGATTTTTCTGAGCATTGGGCTCGTCGTCGTCGGTCTGACGGCGCCCGCTTACACAGGTGAGCTTGCTGATCGCGCGGCAAGCGGCAAGACAATTCGTCTCGGCTTTGCTTCCGAGCCGCCACAGGCATATCCTGGTGAGGGCAACAAGCCTCTGGGGTACGTAAATGCCATTGCCGAAGGGGTTCTTCGTTCAATGGGTTACACCAATATCGAGCCTGTGGTGACCGATTGGGGTGGGTTGATCCCGGGGCTGCAAGCCGGCCGGTTGGATTTAATTACAGGTGGCATGTATATCAATAAAAAGAGGTGCGACAACATAACATTCTCGGAGCCTGTTTCTAAAGAAACAGATGTCTTCATGGTGAAATCCGGAAATCCGGAACAAATCACTACGTACAAGGATTTGGTGACTAAGAATGCGACCATGGTGACTGGGGCAGGCTACGCTGGCATCGAGATCGCTAAGAAGCTGGGCGTGCCCGCATCGCAGATTATGGAGGTTCCAGGAGGTACCGAAATTCTTGCGGCGGTGATCGCTGGTCGAGCAGCCGCCGGAGTGACGTCTTATACAGTCGTCCAGGATATCGCCAAAAAATCTGGAGGGAAGGTGGAGGCCACCAATCCCGCCTTGATGCCGGAGGAATCGTCCGCTTGGATAGGTATTGGATTTAGGAATTCAGACAAAGATTTCGTGGCAAAATTCAATACCGAACTGAAGCGCTATCTCGGAACGCCTGAGATGATGAAGGCTGCGGCAGAAGATGGTTACGACGAGAAGGCGTTGCCAGGCGATACAACAACAGAATGGGTCTGCGCTCATCGCTGAAAACTTGTGTGCTAGAGGCAGGCGACTGCCTCTAGCACAGCCAATTTCATCAGCAGCCGCTCTGCGAAAAACCAGGGATGACATATCAGAAAGTACGAGTCTAATCCGGAAACGGATCGTACGCACGGAGAACTTTGAGATGCCTAGTGAGACTGCGTTCTACACCACTCACGTTGAGCCATCATATCCTGCTGTGGCAACTGAGACCGTCATCGGATTGATAACCCCGTCCAACGACGTCCTCACAGAGCTTGAATTGCGCAGAATGATGCATGATGACGGCATCAGTTTCTGTGCCGCCAGGATGAAGCATCACGAGCCCAGTACGGTCGAAAACCTCTACCGCCATGTTGATGAGATCGCTAAGGTTGGCGAGCTATTCGACCCGCCAGGTGTCGTCAAAGTATTTGCCTACGCCTGCACATCGGGATCAGCCATCATCTCGCAGAAAAGGTTTGAAGAGGAGCTACATACAACCCGACCCGGGGCCTCCTTAACCTCACCGATGACAGGAGCTTTGCGCGCCTTCGACAGGCTCGAGGTGAAACGCATCGCCATGCTCACACCTTATATCGATCAGGTAGGCGCTGTCGTCACCGAGGCCCTCAGCAGGTCGGGTATTTCGGTCTGCGCGTCTGCTTCATTCCACTGCAAAAATGATTCCGACATCGCCGGACTTTCCCCGGAAAGTATCTTCGAGGCCTCTTGCTCGTTCGATTCCTCTGAAGCTGAAGCTCTTTTCATCCCATGCACCCTCCTTCGGACTTCAAGCATAATCGACCGCCTGGAGGCGCGCCTCGGCAAGCCAGTGATAACTGCAAACCAGGCTATGCTGTGGGACGCATTGAGGCTCGCGCAATATGGGAAGCCAATAGTCGGCCATGGCCAGCTCCTGATGCTGTAATCTTCAAGGGTGCTAGATAAGTTCTCAAACTGCCAACCCAGCCTTTTGAACCACCCCGGGCATTGCAACCGCGGCCAACTTGCGGTTCGAGGTTCGGCTCCAGAATAGCTGAGTCCGGCTCACAAACGGCCAATATTAATTCGGCCCGAGCCTCTGCAAGCCGCCCTAATGCTCTGCAGGCCCGAAACGCGCAAATGCGAAGGAGCCTCCCTAATGACTCAGCGAAAGCCTGCGCTTCTTTTGACCGGCTCGGATCGGATAATGGGTAAACTGGAGGACTTTGATGTCGAGCGCAGAAGTGATCAAGAATTTCATCGATGGGGAGTGGAGAGATTGTTCGTCTGGCAAACGGATCGAGGTTGATGACCCTTCAAACGGAGAGACGGTAGCGGTTATTGCAGAGGCAGGACCTGAAGAAGTGCATCTCGCCGTTGCTGCCGCCGACCGTGTCTTTCGCGACCGCGTTTTGATAGACATGCACCCGTACGACCGTGGGCGCATGCTTTTCCGCGTGGCGGACGCACTTGAGGCACGCAGCGACGAGGTCGCGATCATTAACTGCATAGAGACTGGGAAGGCGTTGGACCTTGCCCGTGGCGAGGTTCGGACCGCCGTCAGATACCTGCGGTACTACGCTGGCTTGGCGGACAAGCTCGAAGGTCGCTCTATTCCGCGGGGGGCGGATCTTGTTGACTATACGGTTAGAAGCCCCTTCGGAGTGTCAGCCCAGATCGTTCCTTGGAACGGCCCCCTCGAACTGACGGCCCGTTCACTAGCTTGCGCCATTGCAACTGGTAACTCAGTGGTAGTGAAGTCCCCCGAACTGGCTCCTTTATCAGGCATAGAACTTGCTCGCGCCTGTGAGACCGCGGGCCTGCCTGCCGGAGCCGTAAACGTGCTCACTGGGTATGGCCAGACGGCAGGCCAGGCGCTGATCGATCATCCCGATGTTCGCCACATCGTCTTTACGGGCTCCATGGCAACCGGGCGAACCGTCCTCAAGGCTGCAGCGGAGCGCATCGTACCCTGCATCATGGAACTGGGCGGCAAATCGGCCGCTGTCGTTTATTCCGATGCCGATCTCGACGCCGTCGTGGAAGCGGTGCGTATCGGAACCTATCTAAATGCTGGCCAGAATTGCAACAACCTAACAAGATTGCTTGTAGAGCGTTCAATCGCTGATGAAACGTTAGAAAGAGTGAAGGCCTGCGTCGAAGGACTCTCAATTGGACCAGGACGCGAAAACTGCGACATCACCCCGTTGATCTCTCAAAAGCAGCGAGAGGGGGTCGAGAGCGCCTGCCGGATGGCCCTGTCGCAAGGGGCACGGCTTGTGGCCGGCGGAACTGCACTTTCGGTGCGAAGCGGCTATTTCATGGCGCCGACTGTATTTGCCGATGTCGCGCCCGACAGTAGTCTTTTTCAGAAAGAAGTCTTCGGTCCTGTTCTTTCCGTTACTGGTTTCGATGATCCGATAAAAGGGATCGAACTGGCCAACGATACCGATCAAGGCTTGGCAGCGGGCGTTTTCACCCGGGATATCGACCGGGCTCTTTGGAGCGCGGATCGCCTTTGGGCTGGCCAAGTGTACGTGAATGGATGGTACGTCGGCGGCGTAGAAACGCCGTTCGGTGGAGTGAAGAAGTCTGGCTACGGCAGGGAAAAGGGTCAGGAAGCCCTTGATGGCTACGTGCAGACCAGAAATATTGGCATCCGGATCTCACAACCCTTGTCTGGTTCGGGCAACAGCGTCCGCAACAGCTCCACTTGACCTAGTTGTCGCCAGCAGTTGTTCGCCATCCGCCACACGTTGGGTGTGGCGGCCGAGACGCCGGCATTTGCCAAGCTTTTTCGTTGCGCGAACGTAGCGCCGGACGCGATGGGCTGATCAGAGGGCCACGGCTGCCAGTTCAGGATTGAAAAATTGCTCAACTTATTGCGGTTCAGGTCATATGTCTGGCCCGCGGCACCGCCACTCCCTCTTTTCGAGCAGAATTTCTCGGACATCCTTCGCGAAGATTCGGACGACCTCGAACGGGTACCGCGCTGCCTTACGGACGGCCTTGGCGTCGTTGGCGAACGCTTGCGTTAAAGCTCCAGCGATGCGGCGTCAGCTCTTGCCGGAAGGGCCAGCACGTTCCGCATGAGGACCCGCAGCTCTGCTATGTCGCGCACTGCACCTCGCCACCCTGATGCCTTCTGCGCATGTGAGATCACGCGATTTCTGGTATTCCGGGGAGGGGTCGCCGCCGGACGGCGCCAGCCAGGTCATTGCAATGTGGCGGATGCCGAGTTGCTGGGTACGGCTTCCCGCCGGGGTTGTCTCCCCCTGGCGCTGCCCCCATAACGGAACAGGTCTTTCCTCGATCAGATTATGCGCCAATACCAAAAAGAACGCAGATTTCCTGCGTGGCAAGAGCTATACGAGCCCAAATCGGTCTTGGAAGCGTGCTACCTTAACGGCCAGGCGGAGGGTTATGGAAGGACATTTGTCGGGTCATGTGAGCTCTGAGATTCGACCCTATGCCCAAGAAACAGGACCGCAGAGCTAGCGCCCTCCACTGACGGTGGCATTCGGGACTAGGCCTTAGTTCCGATGCGTAAAGAGGATGGTGAATGTCAATTTTGGAGTTTCTCCAACAATTTAAGCCCGTTCTACTGCAGGGAACGCTGGTCACATGCACGCAGTTCCTGCTCGCTGCTCTCATTGCGATCTTGGTCGCCCATGTGGCAGGACTTGGAAAGATTTCGAGAAACCCGCTGGTCCGCGGCGCTTCGGTGATTTACATTGAAGTGTTCCGCGGAACGTCGCTGCTGGTGCAGCTATATTGGATTTTCTTCGTGTTGCCGCTGTTTGGTATAACGCTTCCGAACTTCACCGCCGGCTACATATCCGTCGGCCTCAATATCGGTGCCTATGGCGCCGAGATTGTGCGCGGCGCCATAGAGTCAGTTCCGCGCGGACAATGGGAAGCGGGAACCGCGCTGTCGATGCCGCAGGGCGTGAGGATGCGCAGGATCATACTGCCGCAAGCGCTGGCGATCATGCTTCCGCCGTGGGGTAATCTCCTGATCGAGCTTCTCAAGGGAACCGCCCTGGTCTCCCTCATCTCGGTCGCCGATCTCATGTTCCAGACACGCCAGATCAACGCCTCGACCTATCTGTCGGCGCAGGCGTTTGGAACAGCTTTGATTATCTACTACATCCTTGCCAGGTTCCTCATAACCCCGATGATGCGCTGGGCCGAACGCTTGGTTGCCCGGAGGCTTGGAAGGGCATGACATTCAACTGGCGCTGGGATTTTACGTGGGAGATCCTGCCACAGTTGCTGTGGGCAACCCTCAACACGTTGATTGCGGCCGGGGTCGGGTATGCAATCGCTCTGGTCGGCGGCCTGCTGCTCGCTCTTGCACAACGCACAAAGTGGCCCGCACTGACATTTGTCGTCAGGGAGCTGATTGAATTCATCCGGTCCACGCCCTTGGTCCTGCAGATTTTCTTTGTTTTCTACGTCGGACCCCAGTTCGGGATTTTCCTGTCGCCCTGGGTATCCGGCATCTTTGCGATCGGTCTGCACTATTCGGCCTATCTCTCAGAGGTTTACCGCGCAGGCCTCAATTCCGTGGCTCCCGGGCAATGGGAAGTGTGCCGTGCGCTGAACATGTCCCCCCGCGTCACCTATGTACGCATCATCATCCCGCAGGCGCTTGCGCCTGCGGTGCCAGGCCTCGGCAACTACCTGGTGGGCATCCTCAAGGACACGCCCATGCTGTCGGTGATTGGTGTCATGGAGCTAATGCACACGGCCAACGCGTTAGGGTCCGAGAACTACAGGTATTTGGAACCTTTTACTTTGGTTGGCCTGATTTTCCTCTTGATCTCGCTTCCGACGGCCGGACTCGTCAGGATGTTCGAACGACGGCTGCGGCTGAGACTAGGACTGTAAAATGAGCAATACCGACTATCCCCTTGAACTGCCGGAGAATGACCGCCCCATGGTCCGGTTCATGAACGTCAGCAAGAGCTATGGAAGGCTCAACGTCATCAGCCACCTCGATTTTGACGTGGCCGAAGGAGAGATGGTTACCATTATAGGACCCTCAGGGTCCGGGAAGACCACGGTGTTGCGAGCCCTTATGACACTCGAAACTATCAATGGCGGCGTGATATACGTCGACGGCAAGCCGCTGACACACATGCCCCGCGATGGGATCCTTGTGCCGGCAGACGAGCGATACCAGCGGAAGATTCGCTCCTCGATCGGGATGTGTTTCCAGCACTTCAACCTGTTTCCGCATATGACCGCGATCCAGAACTGCATGGAAGGCCCAGTCCAGGTACTGGGGCTTTCGAGGAAAGAGGCGCTTGAGCGATCCGAAGAGCTCCTGAAAATGGTGGGTATGATCGACAAGCGCGACCAGCATCCTTCCCGTCTATCAGGGGGACAACAACAGCGCGTCGCCATAGCCCGCGCGTTGGCGATGCGGCCCAAGGTGATGCTTTTCGACGAAGTCACTTCCGCCCTCGACCCCGAAGTCATCGGCGAGGTGACACATGTCATTCGAAAGCTAGTCGCCGAGCACAATCTAACCATGATCATGGTCACCCATCAGATGGGTTTTGCTCGCGACATCTCTGACCGCGTGTGCTTCTTTTATGGCGGCTCGATAGAGGAGCAGGCGCCCCCGCAGACATTATTCACCAGCCCACAGCGCGACCGCACAAAGCAGTTCCTTTCTGCCGTCAAGGAAGCGGTTTGAAAGATCCGCATTGAGTCTTCGTCCCCAATTCCATGGCCTTGACCCGCTGAGGGACTACGGCCGTGGAGCGTTCCGACTTTACTTTTAAGCCCGTCCCGACCGGTCAGCGAAGTACTGGCCTAGAGGCTTTGGTGGATCGAGGCGCCGTTCCTCTCGTTGCCCGAAGTGTTGCTGGGCGATGGCCAGTCAGCCTGGCAACTAGCGCTTTGCGCGCCATCCGTCGCGAAAGGACCGCTGCTGTCCAACTCCGCCCATTTTCTTGATGGGCAAAAATTGATCTCTGCATGCCTCCACTTCGGAGCTTGCTACGGCGGAGACGCCTTAAGGGTCTGACGTTCTAAGTGCATCGGATAGCGAGACCATCTTGTCGTAAGATGATTTCGATCGGCAAACTGAATTTGACATAGAACCTCAGAGCAGTGAACGTACCGGTGTTCAGTTCTTGCCTAGGTTCGCTTATCAAGACTAACCAGGACTGAAGCTTGAATGACAGCACCCCTCTCCAAGAGCCTGCGCGAGCGCATCGTATTTGCGATTGAAGCTGGCGAGAGCTGCCGGTCGGTCGCGGCTCGTTTTGGGATTGCAGTTTCTTCCGCCGTTAAATGGTCGCAGCGCTACCGAAGGAGCGGTTCTATCGAGCCTCGCAAGACGGGTGGCCACCGAAAGCGCGTTCTGGAACCTCACCGGGATTTCATCCAGGAGCGAATTGACAAGGCGCCGCATTTGACACTGCATCAGTTGAAAGCAGAGCTTGAGGCACACGGTGTGAAAGTCTCACATGACACTGTTTGGCAATTCCTGCGCCGTGAGGGGCTAAGCTTCCAAAGGTGGACAGGCTCCGCGCCAATTTCGCGTGGCGACGCCAAAGCCGAGCCCGAGCAGACGCCGCATACTTGAGGGGGTTATGCCGGGACCCGATGCAGAGTCATTCTTGTCGGTGATGGGTGAGCTTGATAGCGCTTCAGGCTCTTGCTGTATCGCTCGACGGAACACCGCTGTCGTCGTGGCGCTCCCATGAAGAACCCGGCCCATAGCGCATCCCGGATTCGGAGGACAAGCCGCATCAAAATCTGGATCAAACGTCTAGCGTCGGTTGCCAGAACCTGGGCGTCGCCCTTCCCAAGTTGATCGAACCCGCCGCTACGCCGGTCGTTCGCGCGCGGGAACGCTGCAAGAAGCTGAACGTACGCCAAAGGCCGGTACCGGCAGCCGCGACGGCTTCGACGGCAATACCGAAGCGGGCCTCTGCCTCATGCCGCTGAACCGGCTTCTTCGAACACTAATTTCGAAGGCCGGCGCATCGCTCACTTTGCTCGACGGTTGCCGAATTGCGATGGAGTTGGCGCCGTTCGATCATCGGCGTTCCAGCGCGGGATCCATCATTGCCGTTCAGTGTTTGACATGGATCTCTCGCGGGAAGCTGGTCAGAGTTTCGCAGCCGTCAGCGGTGACGAGGATGGTTTCGCTCACTTCGATCCCCCAGCCGTCCATCCACATGCCGAGGATCGAATGAAGGACATTGCCTGGCTTCAGGATTGTCTTATCCCCTTGGCGCAGGCTAATCGTGTGCTCGCCCCAGTCTGGCGGATAGGCCGCGCCGATCGAATAGCCAATGCGGGATTCCTTCTTCAGGCCGTAGCTCTGGATGACCTTGCGCCAGCTCGCCTCGATGTCCTCCGCCAAGACGCCAGGCCTGATGGTCGAAAGCACGGCCTCCATGCCTTCGAGCACGGCCTTGCCGGTGTCGCCGACCTTGGCTGGCATGGCGCCCAGCTGAAGCGTCCGCGCCAGACCGGCGGCATAGCGACGAACGACGCCGGCCAGCTCGAGCGCGACGGTTTCGTTGTGGCCAAAGCGACGATCGCTCCACATGATATGCGGCGCCGATGCATTTTCGCCGCCCAGTATGGTCGGCGGCAGGGCGGTGATGTCGCCGGCGAAATCCGGCGATCCAGCTACCTGAGCGGCCTGGATTTTGGCGATGGCGTCGCACTCGCGAACGCCTGGCGCTATCACCTCATAGGCCGCGGTGACCGCCGCCTCGGCAAGACGCGAGGCTTTGCGTAGGTAGCCGATCTCGGCCTCCGATTTGACGCTGCGGATCCAGTTCACCAGAAGGTCAGCATCGTGAAAGATTGCGTTGGGCAGCCCAGCGGTCAGCCGCGCATGCGCCTTGGGGGAATAGTAGTAGGCTTCAAGCTCGATGCCGATATTGCCGCGCCCCCAGCCCTTCCTGTCGATCCAGGCGGCAATCCAGTCCATCGGATGACGGTCGGTGCGCTGGACATGATCCTCGGGAAAGCCGACGATGTTCTCGGGCTTCATCCAAGCCGTCAGCAACCCGCCGGCGGCATCCATGGCGCGACCGATCCAGACCGGCTCCTCGTCGGCGAGCCGGACCAGGACCATTTGCGGCGTGTAAAACGACCAGCCGTCATAGCCGGTGATGTAATGTTGGTTGGCGACATCGTTGACGATGAGAAGATCGAGGTTGCGGCGCACCATTTCCGCGCGGATAGCGGAAAGCCTGCTGCGGTATTCGTCGGGGTGGAATGGTAATGGTATCATGTTGAGAAAATCCTCTTCTATCGCGCTCGAGCCCGGTTTCGACAAGAGCTCATCGACGTGAGCCCATCACCAACACCAGCGTCATAACTGATCTTCACAGAATAACTCTGCTAGTGGCAGTTAGGCACCCTTTCGTAACTTAGCCTCCGATCGATTTTCCTGATTCTATTTTCTTCCGGCGCGCTCGAGCGCGCTTTTTTTCGTTGGTGCACTGGCAGTCGTGATTGATGCGGCGCGCACCCGTAAGCATCGCGGTACGCTTTTGAGAAATGCGATGCGGAGATAAAGCCGCAAGCCATCGCTATCTCAACGACCGGCAGGCGGGAACTGATGAGCAGCAGATGCGCCCGTTCCAGACGAAGATCCAAATAATAACGGCTTGGAGAACATCCCAGTTCGCGCCTAAAAAGCCGCTCGATTTGACGTCGGGAAAGGCCGGCTGATCCCACAAGTTCGTCTAATAGCAATGGCTCCGTGAGGTTTGCCTCCATCTCCTCGATTATCTTGATGACCGCCCGATGGTTTAGTTGCACTCGTGAATGGAGCGGCAAACGTTGGCGGTCACCGGCTGAACGGGTCCTACACGCGATAGCTTTTTCACAAATACGATTGACCACTATCGTCCCATGGTGACGGTCAACCAAATCTAGAAACATGTCGAAGGGAGCGTCTCCCCCGGCGCAGGTGTACAGGTCTCCATCCCGCTCAAAGGCGGTTTGAGTGGCTGACACACCCAGAAAGCGCTCAGAGAATATAGGAAACTGTTCCCAGTGAACCGCGCAACGCCGCCCTTCTGCAACACCGGCACGAGCAAGCGCAATCGTTCCACTACTTATGCCTACGAGACAACTGCGGTGGTTTCTGCACTCTCGTAACCAGGCTTCAAGCTGTTTGTGCGAGCTAGGAGCATTACGGCCGCCGACGACGACGACGGTCGGCGCTGAGATTGATCGACGAGTTCTTTCACGTTCGAACGACAACGACGATGCAGCGCATACCAACAACCCGCAACTTGAGACCACAGGACCCCCGTCGTCCGAAACGACCTGCCAGCTATACACGTCCCGCCCCAACACTTCGTTGGCGAGCCTTAGCGCCTCTACTGCCGACGAGAACGCCTGGAGCGAAAAGGCAGGGAGGAGGTAAAAGCAAAAATTTCGGCAGGTCGACTGCGAGTCTAGCATCCCGGGAGTTCCTTTTCTGCTAGCCTGATCTCTCGTTCGTGAAACGGCCATGTGCAAAACTGCGCGACCGGCTTTGGCATTTGGATTGGCGCTGAGCCACCACATTCGGGTGCCGAGGATTCTCCCGCTAAGTGTCCATTGATCTTCGCTAGCGTCGCCACCGGTGAACCGCTCAGGAGGCTGAACCTGCCTAAGGCAGACATCAGGGCGTCTGGCGCTGCAGGTTCGGCTGTCGCCCGCCTCAGACGCTAAGCCCCCTCTCTCGTGAGCTCATCCATAACGAAGCGCACTGCACTCTCAGCGATGCCAATGATCTCTTCCACTTCAGACTTGGTTGTCACCAAAGGCGGAGCGAAGCCGAGGATGTCACCATGCGGCATGGCGCGGACGATCAGGCCGCGGTCGCGTGCTGCCTTCGAAATGCGTGCACCGACCTTCAGCGACGGATCGAAACGTTTCTTCTTGCCGCGATCGGCAACGAATTCGATTGCAGCCATTAGACCGACGCCGCGCACTTCGCCGACGATCGGCAACTGCGCGAACTTCTCCTGCAGCTGCGCCTGGAAGAACGCGCCGACGTCACGGGCATTGCCGGGAAGGTCTTCTTTCTCGACGATGTCGAGGACCGCGTTGGCCGCGGCAGCCCCGATCGGATGGCCTGAATATGTATATCCGTGCGAGAATGCCCCGACCTTGTCCGCCCCGTCCTCCAGGACCTTGTAGACTTTTTCACCGACAATTGCCGCGGAAAGCGGGAAATAGGCCGAAGTCAGACCTTTTGCGATCGTGATGAGGTCTGGCTCGATGCCGTAGTGCTGCGAGCCGAACATGGAGCCAGTTCGACCAAAGCCGGTTATGACTTCATCTGCGATGAGCAGCACGTCGTGCTTCTTGAGCACGGCCTGGATTGCTTGCCAGTAGCCTTCCGGCGGAGGCGTGATGCCGCCGGTGCCGAGCACCGGCTCGCCGATGAAGCCCCCCACGTTGTCTGGCCCCAGCCGCTCGATCAGCTGATCAAGTTCCTCGCCCCGCCGCGCTGAAAATTCCAGTTCGGTCTCGCCCGGGGTTGCACCCCAGTAATGATGCGGAACACCGGTGTGAACAATCTGCGGAAGCGGCAGGTCCATGTGGTCGTGATAAAAGCTCATGCCGGTCATCGAGCCGGACACGACGCTGCAGCCGTGATAGCCGCGTTCACGCGAGATGATCTTCTTCTTGGTCGGCTTACCGCGGAGATTATTATAATACCAGACGAGCTTGGCCTGCGTCTCGTTGGCGTCCGAGCCGGACATGCCGTAGAACACCTTGCTCATCTTGCCCGGCGCCATCTTCACGAGGCGATCGGAAAGGATTGCGAGCTCGTCGGTCGTGTGGGCGGCGTAGGAATGATAGTACGCCAGACGGAAAGCTTGGCGGGAAATCGCTTCGGCGACCTCGGTGCGGCCGTAACCGACATTGACGCAATAAAGGCCGGCGAATCCGTCGATCAGCTGGTTGCCATGCGCATCTTGAATGCGGATGCCTTTGCCTGTCTCAACGATGGTCGGCTCGCCGAGCTTGCCGGTGGCAAAATCCTTGAGTTGTGTGAAAGGATGCAGGACAGCATTTCTATCCTTCTCGCTGATGTCCTTGATGTTGATACTCATGCGTCTGTCCCTTCAGTTTGCCGTATTACCGATGCACACGTATTTGGCTTCCAGATATTCGGCGAGACCATGCCTTGAGCCCTCGCGGCCGAGCCCGGATTGTTTCCATCCGCCAAAGGGTATGGGAGCGCCGGTGAATTTCGGGGTGTTGACGGCGACCATGCCGTATTCCAACTGATCGGTTAGCCGCATGGCGCGATTCAGATCTCTTGTGTAAACGTAAGCCGCAAGGCCCATTTCCGAGTTGTTGGCTCGTGCAAGCACTTCCGCCTCCTCATCGAACGGAAGGACTGCTGCCACCGGCCCAAAGGTCTCTTCCTTCGCCACCAGCATGTCGTCCGTGACATCGGCGAGAACAGTCGGGGTAAGGAAGTTGCCCCCGAGAAGACTATCCTGTCCGCCAACAACGATGCGAGCCCCGGAACAAAGAGCTTCGGACACCTGCCGTCTGCACTTTTCGGCGACGGATGGTCTGGTCATTGGGCCAATATCGACGCCGGGTTCGAATCCGTGCCCGACTTTCAGTTTACCGGTGGCCTTCGCGAATTCTTCCACGAAGCGCTCATAGTTTCCTCGCTGAACATAGATCCTATTGGCTGCCAGGCAGTCCTGACCGGATGTGGCAAATTTGGCTGCTATGCATCCAGCTACGGCTGTCTCCATGGGGGCATCATCGAAAATGATAAAAGGAGCATTGCCGCCCAGCTCAAGCGAAGCCTTCTTCACGGTTTTTGCCGACTGCTCGAGCAGGATCCGACCGACCTCCGTCGAGCCCGTGAAGGAGAATGCCCGCACATCTCTATGATCCAATAGCCGTTTTGCGAGTGGGGCAGCCTCTCCCGTGATCACCTGAAACACGCCAGCCGGGATTCCTGCCTCCTCGGCAAGGCGGGCAAGCGCCAGAGCGGACAAGGGCGTTTCCGGGGCTGGCTTCACAATCATCGTGCAGCCCGCAGCCAAGGCGGCTCCTGCTTTCCTGGTGATCATCGCCGACGGAAAGTTCCAAGGCGTGATAGCGACCGTCACTCCGACCGGCTGCATCTGCACGGAGAGCCGGCTGCCCGCAAGATGGCTCGGAATGGTCTCGCCATATGCTCGCTCACCCTCTGCCGCAAACCAGTCAAGAAAGCTGGCGGCATATAAAATTTCACCGTGCGCCTCGGTTAATGGTTTGCCTTGTTCAGCGGTCATGATGGTGGAAAGGTCTTCCGCATTCTCGCGAATACCGGCGGCCCATCTCCGCAGACATGCGCCCCGTTCCCAAGGAAGAACATTGCGCCAATGTTCAAACGCAGTCCTCGCGAAGCTGACCGCGTCATCTACATCAGACACCTCACAGGCAGCCACGTGAGCCAAGTCCTGGCCAGTAGCCGGGTCAACCACCAAGATCGTCTCAGCCTTGGAGAGCCAAGCTCCATTCACATAGGCGCACTTTTGAAGGAGGTCCTGCCTTTTGAGCTCCTTTAACGCGGCAGTTGCTGTACCTTTCATTACTAACCTCACAATCGACCGTTCATTTCCGGCAAAATAGCCGTGCAACTGCGTCGATTGGCAGCGCGATCGAGGGCCACCAAGGCGTTCTCCTGCGAATAAGGGCATGCGACTGAGGTTTTTTGCCGTTTGATCTCTGTCGGCTTATGGGCAAGGTTCAGCAAGGAAAGATGACATTGTCACCTGTGGCCATCCACGATCACACTCAGCCTCGAGGGGCGGCGAACGGTAAGTTGCAGTTGGCCACGCTAAGCGGACACTTCGGCTTCGCAGTATACCTCAGGATTGTAATGGGCTTCGAAAGGTGGGGAAGTTGATTGTAAGATCGGTGACCTGGTGGGGAGATCTTGTGCTTAGATCGCCACTGCGGTTTGTGAAAACAGATTGGGGCAAATCCCAAAAATCACACTAAATCGAAAATCTTCTTGCCGAAAATATTTCTGCTGCGCTCCCAATGGGTGGCAACCGCTTCCCAGGCGACGAAAGAACGAGGGGAAGAGGATTTGCTGCGCAAGCGGCCGCAAATATGCAGATCTTGTGCGGCATCACCGGCTGGGCAGCAGAACCCCAGCGTCCAAGGCGTGCTAGCCTGTGAAGAACACAAAAGGACTTGGAAAAGCAACAGCCCGATGCTGGGGAGCCCACGATGAGCCACACGATCAACCACCTGAAGAAACTGAGGCTGCAGCGCAGCGAGTTGGCCGTTCCCGGCTCCAGTCCGGAGATGATCGACAAGGCGGCGAACAGCGCCGCCGACTTCGTATTCCTCGACATCGAGGATGCGGTCGCCCCGCCTGACAAGGAACGCGCCCGCAAAAACATCATCCAGGCGCTCAACGACATCGACTGGCGCGCCAAGGGCAAGACCGTCTCGGTGCGCATCAACGGCCTCGATACCCATTACATGTATCGCGACGTGGTCGACGTCATGGAACAAGCGGGCGACCGCCTGGACACCATCCTGGTGCCGAAGGTGGGCGTTCCAGCGGATCTCTACATGGTCGAGGCCATGGTCAACCAGATCGAGATGGCTAAAGGTTTCAAGACCCGTGTCGGTCTAGAAGCGCTGATCGAGACCGCGCTCGGCATGGCCAATGTCGAGGCGATCGCCGCCACGCCGGGCCGGCTGGAAGCCATGCATTTCGGCGTTGCCGACTATGCCGCCAGCAACAAGGCGCGCACCGTCAACATCGGCGGCCTCAACCCCGATTATCCCGGTGACCAGTGGCATTTCGCTTTGTCGCGCATGACGGTCGCCTGCCGCGCCTACGGCCTGCGCGCCATTGACGGACCGTTCGGCGATTTCTCCGATCCCGAAGGCTACAAGGGAGCCGCAAGGCGCGCCGCAGCACTTGGCATAGAAGGCAAATGGGCGATCCATCCCTCGCAGATCGCGCTCGCCAACGACGTCTTCTCGCCACCGGAAAAAGAGGTCACCCGCGCCAGGCGCATCCTCGAAGTGCTGAAAGAGGCCGAGGCGCAGGGCAAGGGAGCGGCAGCCCTCGACGGCAAGATGATCGACGCCGCGTCGGAGCGCATGGCCAGGAACGTATTGGCGGTTAACGAGGCGATCGAGCGCGCCGGCCAGGCGCATCTGGCGGCGCAGTAAAAATACCGGGAGGACATGATGGACATCCACGAATACCAGGCCAAGGAACTGCTTGCCCGTCATGGCGTGCATGTGCCGCGCGGCGGGCTGGCCTACAGTCCGGAGCAGGCAACATACCGTGCCAGCGAGATCGGCGGCGGCAAATGGGTGGTCAAGGCGCAGATCCATTCCGGTGCGCGCGGCAAGGCCGGCGGCATCCGCATCTGCTCGTCCGACCAGGAAGTGTCCGATGCGGCCGAGGCGATGCTGGGCAGGAAGCTGGTGACGCATCAGACGGGGCCGCGCGGCAAGTTGGTGTCGCGGCTCTATGTCGAAGAGACCGTCGACATTGGCCAGGAAATCTATCTCGCCTTTGTTCTCGACCGTAAAGCCGAGCGGGTGATGATCGTCGCGTCTGCGTCCGGCGGCATGGAGATCGAAGAGATCGCCGAAAAGCAGCCAGATTCAATCATTCGCGCGACGGTCGACCCTGGCGCGGGAATGCAGCACTATCAGGCGCGCGAGATCGCCTTCGAGCTTGGTCTCGAAAACAACCTAATTGGCAAGGCGACCGAAACCCTGCTTGGTTGCTACCGCGTGTTTCGCGACTACGACGCCTCGATGCTGGAGATCAATCCGCTGGTCGTCACGCGTGACGGTAATCTGATGGCACTGGACGCCAAGATGTCGTTCGATGAGAACGCGCTGTTTCGTCGTCCCCAAATTTCCGAATTGCGCGACAAGTCGCAGGAGGATCCGCGCGAAACCTTTGCCAGCGACCGTGGCCTGTCCTATGTCGGCCTCGACGGCAATATCGGCTGCATCATCAACGGCGCCGGCCTCGCCATGGCGACGATGGACATGATCAAGATCGCCGGCGGCGAGCCGGCAAACTTCCTCGACATCGGCGGCGGCGCCTCGCCCGAGCGGGTCGCGAAATCGTTCCGGGCCGTGCTTGGCGACAAGAATGTCGAGACCATACTGGTCAACATCTTCGCCGGCATCAACCGCTGCGACTGGGTCGCCGAAGGCGTTGTCAAGGCGATACGCGAGGTCGGTGTCAACGTGCCGCTGGTGGTGCGGTTGGCCGGCACCAAGGTCGAGGAAGGGCGCCGCATCCTGGCCGATTCCGGCGAGGCGGTGATCGTCGCCGAAACGCTTGCCGAAGCCGCCGAAAAGGCCGTCGCCGCCTGGCGGTCCGCCACGATGAAAAAATCAGGCTGAGGGGACGATAGAATGGCAATTCTGCTTGACCGGGACACCGGCGCAATCGTGCAGGGATTTACCGGCAAGATCGGCAGTTTTCACGCTGAGGACATGAAGCGGTACGGCACCAATGTGGTCGGCGGGGTCACCCCCGGCAAGGGCGGCCAAACACATCTCGGCCTGCCGGTGTTCAACACCGTCAAGGGCGCGGTGCGCGAAACAGGAGCCGATGCGAGCATCGTCTTCGTGCCGCCGCCCTTTGCCGCCGATTCAATCATGGAAGCGGCGGATGCCGGCATCAAGGTCTGCGTCTGCATCACCGACGGCATTCCCTCGCAGGACATGATGCGGGTGAAGCGCTACATGCGCCGCTACCGCTTCGAGGACCGCATGCGGCTGATAGGGCCGAACTGCGCCGGCATCATCACGCCCGGCCAGGCGCTGATGGGCATAATGCCCGGCAGCATCTACCTTCCCGGCCGCGTCGGCATCGTCGGCCGCTCCGGCACGCTGGGCTACGAGGCCGCATCACAGATGAAAGCGCTGGGAATCGGCGTGTCGACCAGCGTCGGCATCGGCGGCGACCCGATCAATGGCTCGTCCTTCAAGGACATCCTGGAACTGTTCGAGCAGGATGACGACACCGACGCCGTGGTCATGATCGGCGAGATTGGCGGCCCTCAGGAAGCCGAAGCCGCGCTCTGGGCGCGCGATAATATGCGCAAGCCGCTGATCGCCTACATCGCCGGGCTGTCCGCGCCGAAGGGCCGCCGCATGGGCCATGCCGGCGCGATCATCTCGGCCTTCGGCGAGTCTGCTCAGGAGAAGGTCGAGATCTTGAAGGAAGCCGGCGTCATCATCGTGCCGACGCCAGCCTCCTTCGGCGAGGTCGTGGCCGGCGTGATGGCGGATCGGGACGAAGGCGGCATAGCGCAAAATACCGGTCAATTTGAGGATCGGGTAAAAGGAGCCGGTCCGTCGCATCCAACATGACGGAGCCTGCAAATAGCGCGACTTTCGGCGGCGCTTCGATCACATCGATGTCGTGGCCCCGCATCTTGCGAAAGCCAAGTTGCGAGTCTTTAGCTGATTGACAGTTGAATAAACGAAACCACGCAGTCGTGGATCAGCACGTCACCGCTACTATCATGCCAAGCGAGCTTCGGCATGGTGGTGTGGCAGTAGCTCGGTCTTGGGCTGTCCAAACCGGGGATTGTCTCCGCCGTCAATGCAACTACAGGGGTCATGCGCAACGCCTTGCCTAGACGGTTTCACGACACCCTTTGGGCACGATATTTGCACGGCCATAGGCCGTCCCAGATGGTCCATCTGGTCTGACGACGCCAGCCTGCCCGTCTGCAGTGTTCTCCAGAAGAGCCCCGCCCTCGGCGTCGCTCTTCCCCATGGAGATCAAGCGGCGGTTCACATGTCCACCGTTGTCCGGCTATTTGGCACCAACAAAAGGCTGCATCCCAGCCCCGGACATCGGCCGAGCCGTTTAATAAAGGAGGTGAACCTGCGCATGGAGCCCCAACAACGCAGGTTTTCTGCGATTAGACGAAGAGGTCCGCGCGAAGCAAGCATCTGAAGCATGCTAGGTTGGAAACCAGCACGGATTGGGCGGGAATGCTTGGTCCGGTCAGCCAACCTAGGTGCAGAGGACGACTACATAATGGACTTTGAGAAACCGTTTAAACCGGCGGAGTATCGACGCCGTGTCCAAGACGTGAAGAGACGTATGGAGGAAGCAGGATACGACCTGCTAATCTGCCAAGATCCCGCGAATATGTGTTGGCTGACCGGTTACGACGCTTGGTCCTTCTATACGCCTCAAGTGGTTCTATTGCATCTGAAGTCGGACTCGCCGGTGTGGATCGGACGGCTGGTTGACGTAAACGGCGCTCGTGCGACGACGAACCTGGCTGCTGAGGATATCATCAACTTCTCCGATGACCGGCTGCATCACGTGGAACTGCATCCCTACGACGAAGTAAGCGAAATCATAAAATCACGCGGATGGGGATCCGATCGCATTGGGGTCGAGCTCGATGCGCACTTCTACACCGCCCGAGCGCACCAGCACCTCGTCGCGGGTCTTCCAAACGCCAAGTTCTCTGACAGCCGCGGCCTCGTTAATTGGGCGCGACTCGTCAAATCCGACGCCGAACTCGTCTACATGAGGGAAGCGGGCCGGATTGTCAGCCACACCATGCGCCAGGCGATCAATAACCTGAAGCCAGGAGTTCCTGAATACGAAATCGTCGCTCAGATTTATGCCGATCAGACAAGAGGCGTTGATGGGAAGTACGGTGACTATACAAGCCTCTGTCCATTGATCCAAGTTGACGAGAAGACGAACGCTCCACACCTCACATGGTCGGACAAGCCCCTGCCCAAGTCGGGGCTGGTTCTCCTGGAGATTGGAGCGGCCAGGCGCCATTATCACGCGCCTCTGACGCGTACGGTCTACATGGGAAAGCCTCCTAAGGAGGCCCAACACCTCGCCAATGCCATTATCGAAGGTGGCGACGCCGTGCTAGAAATGGCAAAGCCGGGTGTAATCGTCGACGAACTGAACACCGTTTGGCTGAGCGTTCTGAACCGCCACGGGTACGTCAAAAAAGGCCGTTCCGGCTACTCAATCGGCATGAATTTTCCGCCAGACTGGGGCGAGCGTACTGTGAGCATTCGCGCCGGCGAAAAGACCGTGCTGCAGGCTGGCATGTGCTTCCATTTCCAATCAGGGGTGAGGCCTCCTGCCTTCGGAGCCGCAATCTCAGAGTCGTTTGTTGTTACCGAAAAGGGTGGCGAGCGGCTCGCCGACGTCGCACGAGAGTTGATTGTCGTAGACTAACTGAAACCTTTCAGGCAGCCGGATGGGAAGGTGGCCGAAGTGCTTCGCTTCCCAATCCGTTAACTTTTTATCTTACCCGGAAGGCGCTGAGGTTACCCGTCGGTCGACTATCATTTTCTGGCCACTCATAACCCATTCCATGCCGCAGATCTTTCCCAATCGACGCGGGATCGTGCCCCCGGAAGGGTGTAGCTGAGGACTTGGTCGCCGCACTCTCTGGCCGGTTCATCAGCGCCGCTGCCTTCAGGCCAATGAGCGGATGATGGCTCATGTGGCCTAGCAAAGCTCCTTCATCGCCATGTGTGGATGCAGCTTTGCGTGGAGCTGCCGTATGGCGACGAGCTGGGACCTCCGCCGGGCCTGGTCAGCAGCGGCCCTATTGGTTGTTCCCGCCACCTCCTGCACGACGGCCGTCAGCAGCTCATAGGAGCCCTCCGCAGCTTGGGAGGCGCAGCTCGATGTGCCGACGCGGGTCTCGCAGTCGCGCTCGGGACAAGCCGTTGCGCCGCGCAGTGCGCAACGGATTCTTCTCGCCGGGGGCAGGGTGGCGCCAATCTCCTGCTTCCTCGGCCGCTCGGCGGCAAAGGCGACCATGTCTTGCAGGATAGTCGGCGTTGGGGTCTTCTCTTCGAGCGTTCATCGTTTTATCGGTCACCTGTGCTCCTCAAGCAGTTTGTATCGGCGACCTACATGGTCCAGCCAAGCCGCTCGCTCGCTAAAGCGCTGTCGAGGGCTGTCGCGAAGGACGCGGTTATCACGTGGCCCGGGTAGGCACGCGACCTGTCCCTATTCCAGCTATCCGGGCCAAGGGCCGCTATCTGATAGACGGCGCAATTTACCATCCGGGCGCTCGGGCTGCTGTGAAAGTGTTCGCAGTCTGCCCAACTCCCTTTCACTTCGCGCAATAATTCAGCGTCGAACCGAAGAATACGCAGAAGGACATCGCTGTTGCGGCACATTTAGCGCGATCAGCGCGAGCCTCGGCGCTTAGTCTGCTGGAAAGTGACCGACTAATGATCATGGGACTGGAAATGCGTGGGAGCGCCCGCAGAAGCTCAAGATGGCCAAACTCGTCGAAACACCTTGCCGCTGCCAGTTCCGAGTGAAAACGAACAAGGATACATATGATTACGAATCCGCCCTTCCGTCCTCGTGAGATACCGACTCGCCACCACGAGATCCTCATAGTTGGCGGAGGGATCGCGGGCGCAAGTGTTGCCTTTCACCTGGCAAGGAATGGTAAGAAGGACGTCGCACTCTTGGAGCGCAACAGTCTTACGTCCGGTACTACTTGGCACGCAGCGGGTTTGATTATGCAGACGCGTGGTACGCACGCGCTGACGGAGATCGCAAAATACAATGCTGAACTTTACTCCGCGCTGGAGGCCGAGACCGGCCAAGCTACCGGATTCAAGCGAAATGGCACGCTTGGGGTAGCCAGAACCAAGGAACGCCTCTACGAAACTGCACGCAACGCCTCGATCGCCAAAAGTTTTGGCCTTGAGGCCAACATGATCTCGCCGAGCGAGGCGAAAAAACTCTATCCAGCGCTCAACGCGTCAATCATCGAAGGCGCAGTCTTTATCCCTGGGGACGGCCAAACCAATCCTGTCGACACATGCATGGCGTTAGCTCTTGGCGCCAAAAAGAACGGGGTAAAAATTTGCGAAAACGCAGAAGTCACAGACCTCTGGCGCACAGCAGACGGGCACTACCAAGTTCGAACTAATGACGGAGTTGTTGAAGCTGAAATTCTCGTACTTGCGTGTGGGCTTTGGACCAGAGAACTAGCGTCGAAATTAGGTGCACGAATTCCGATATACGCGGCAGAGCACTTTTATGTAGTGACCGAAGCCATGGATTTTGTGACGCCCACCTTGCCAGTGCTACGCGACACCGACGGGCATGTGTATCTCAAGGAAGATACAGGAAAGCTCTTGGTTGGTGCCTTCGAGCCTTGGGGAAAACCTTTGCCGATGGGGAAGCTTCCGAAGGAAACGGCGTACATCGAGCTTCCTGATGACTGGGATCACTTTGAGCTACCGATGACCAAAGCGATAGAGATTGTTCCTGATCTTGCGAACTGCGGCATTGGAAAGTTTTTCAATGGTCCTGAAAGTTTCACCCCCGACCTTCTGTTCATGATTGGGGAAGTTCCCGGATCGAAAAATCTCTTCGTTTCCACCGGATATAATTCAGAGGGCATTGAATACGGGGCAGGAGCCGGACGAGCACTGGCAGAGTGGATCATCGCCGGCGAGCCTCAAATGGACATCAGCTTTGTCGATGTCGCCCGATTTCATCCCTTCCAGATCAACAAGCGATATTTGCACGATCGCACAGCCGAAGTGCTGGGCCTTCATTACAAGATGCATTGGCCGGCGTACCAGCCTGAGACATCCCGAGGTGTCCGCAAAAGCGCTCTTCACGACCGGTGGGCGAGGCTTGGTGCCAGCTTTGGCGAAGGAATGGGATGGGAGCGTCCCATGTGGTTCGCGGGGGAGGGGGTATCGACTACAAACGTCTACTCCTACGATGAGCCTAACTGGTTCAAGTATACCAGTCAGGAATGCCAGGCTGCCCGCAACGATGCTATTTTGTTGGACCAAAGCTCTTTCGGTAAACACTTGGTGCAGGGTCGTGATGCCTGCCGTTTTCTTCAGTGGCTTTGCGCCGGCAACGTGGATGTACCGGTGGGAAAGTTGGTATACACCCACATGCTCAATGAAAAGGGCGGGATAGAAACAGACATCACTGTAAACCGATTGTCGCAGACAGAGTTCCTAATCATCTCGTCAGCGACCGTCCATCCCCGGGATCAGGCCTGGATAACAAAACACATTACTGACGAATGGAATGTCACGGTCACCGATCTCACCTCCGGGTACGCGGTCCTGTCATTGCAAGGCCCGCGATCGCGCGAGATCCTATCCCAGGTAACTGATATAGATCTCGCGAACTCGGCGTTTCCATTCGCCACCAGTCAGGAAATCGATATCGGATATGCTCGTGTTATAGCCAATAGATTGACCTATATCGGAGAGCTTGGCTGGGAGCTTCATATTCCAACCGAGATGGCACAGCACGTGTTTGACGTTGTTTGGGAGGCCGGCCAGGCGTATGGGCTCAAGGCTGCAGGATACCACGCCCTTGAACATCTGCGGTCCGAGCGCGCCTACCGAGAATACCAGCTCGATCTGACGCCAGTGGATACGTTGCTTGAAGCGGGGTTAGGATTCACGGTGGACTGGAATAAAGAAGGCGGCTTTATAGGAAAAGAGGCGTTGACATGCCAGAAAAAATCCGGACCGCTTAAAAAACGACTGGTATTATTCAAGCTTCGCGATCCGAAGCCTGTCCTCTTTCATGAAGAGCTTGTCCTCTGTGACGGGAGGATTGTCGGATATATTTCCTCCGGCGTGAAGAGCTTTACGATCGGGACGTCAATCGGAATGGGATATGTAAACCACTCCGCTGGTGTCACGAAGGACCTGATCGAAAACAGTCGATGGGAAATCGAGATCGCCGGCAAACTCTATGCATGTGACGCGTCGCTCCGGGCGTTTTTCGATCCAAACGGGGATCGGGCTAAGCAATAGTCGTGCGCCACTGTGGAGGTGGAGAGAGCTGGTTCTCGTCCTCCCCCCAAGCGGATCCGCTCCGCGATTATCTTCGAAGCGGCCGGCTCACTTTCCTTATGGCTCATTGGACCGCTCGGCCGGCGGAGCTATGACGAGGTTTCGATGAGCTCCGAGTTGAGGCTTCGCCCGGCGCGCCAGCCTTGAGAGCGAGCTGCCTCTGCTTTGCCGGGCGATCGCCTTCACCAGCATCGGGTTGGCGACAATCACCCGGTCGACATAGGGCGACAGAACCCGCACCACCGCCATGGCATTGCCTCGTAGCTTCGATGACAACCTCATCCGTCCGTCGCAAACTGCGGCCGAAGCCTTCCAGTCCCGAGCGGGTCATGTCGACCCATCCGTGATGGCGGAGCCGGCGGTCTTCCCAAACCACCACCTCCGCAAAGGTGCGGTGGATGTCCATTCCAATCACACGTCTCATCGGCTCCTCCTTAAACAGTCGGGAGCCGGCGGGCGACGCGACACCCTACGGATCCGCGCTTTCGGCGCAACCGGGCAGGTCGTATCCCCACGGTGACGGCCGCCTTGCTGAGGTAGGCTGAAGGCTGCAAGTCCTAGTGCAAGCACTAGGAGTAGCCCTGTGACGAAGCATCAGATCGAAGTGATCACGTCGGTCGAGCGGCGCCGGCGCTGGTCTCGCGAGGAGAAGGAGCGGCTGGTCGCCGCGACGTTTGAGCTTGGGGCCAGTGTTTCCGAGATTGCGCGATCGGCTGGCATCCATGTGAGCCAGCTTTTCCGGTGGCGCAAGGAGCTCTGCCAGATCTCCGCGCCGTTCGTGCCGCAGCTCGTTCCCGTGGAGGTCGTCGAGGCACTGCCAGCGCCACCTGCGCCTGCGCAGCCACCGCCGATCTCCCGACCGCGCAAGAAGAGCAGCATGGTGACGATCGAGCTTGGCGGCGCCCGCCGCCTGCGGGTCGAGAGTGATATCGATAGCGAGGCGCTCGGCCGGATCCTGGATGTGCTGGAGCGGCGATGATCTCGATCCCGAGCGGTGTGAAGGTGTGGCTCGCCACTGGCTATACGGATATGCGCAAGGGCTTCCCCGGCCTGTCGCTGATGGTGCAGGAGACATTGAAGCGCGATCCGCACAGCGGTCATTTGTTCTGTTTCCGCGGGCGGCAGGGAGGGCTGATCAAGGTGACCTGGCACGACGGCCAGGGTGCATGCCTGTTTACGAAGAAGCTCGAGCGCGGCCGCTTCATCTGGCCCTCGGCGGCCGACGGTACGGTGGTGATCACGCCCGCTCAGCTTGGCTATCGGCTCGAAGGCATCGACTGGCGAATGCCGCAAAAAACCTGGCGTCCAAGCTCGGCGGGATGAGCAAAACCGCTGGCATGGCGGGAGCGAATATGATTCCATCGCGCCATGACCGATGCAGCCGATCAGCTTCCTGGTGATCTTGCCAGTGCGCACGCGCTCGCCGAGCGTGCAGCCTGCCGGGAGGCGCAAGCAGTCGCCGCCCGCGCGCAAGCCGTGAACTCGCACTCGGATGCGCTGATCGCCCGACTCAGGCTGGAGATCGAGAAGCTGAAGCGCGAGATCCATGGCCGCCGCTCGGAGCGCAAGGCGCGGCTTCTCGAACAGATGGAGTTGCAGCTTGAGGAACTGGAAGCCGACGCCAGCCAGGACGAATTGGCGGCGGAACTGACGGCACGCTCCTCGACGGTCAGGGCGTTCGAGCGCAAGCGACCGTCGCGCAAGCCTTTCCCCGAACATCTGCCCCGTGAGCGCGTGGTCATAGCCGCGCCGGCGAACTGCCCGTGTTGCGGTTCGGGCAAGCTGGCCAAGCTTGGCGAGGACGTTACCGAGACGCTGGAGGTGATCCCGCGCCAGTGGAAGGTGATCCAGACCGTGCGCGAGAAGTTCTCTTGCCGCGAATGCGAGAAGATCTCGCAGCCGCCGGCGCCCTTCCATGTGACGCCGCGCGGCTTTGCCGGGCCGAACCTTTTGGCGATGATCCTGTTCGAGAAGTTCGCCCAGCACCAGCCGCTGAACCGGCAGAGCGAGCGCTATGCCCGCGAGGGCATCGACCTCAGCCTTTCCACACTGGCCGATCAGGTCGGAGCTTGTGCCGCGGCGCTCAAGCCGGTGCATACGCTGATCGAGGCCCATGTGCTTGTGCTGACCGCCTACATGCCGATGACACGACCGTGCCGATCCTGGCCCGCGGCAAGACCGATACCGGTCGCATCTGGACCTACGTCAGGGATGACCGGCCGTTCGGCGGAACATCGCCGCCGGCGGCGCTCTACTATGCCTCGCGCGATCGGCGGCAGGAACATCCCGAGCGTCATTTGCGGAGCTTCACCGGCATTCTGCAGGCCGATGCCTATGGCGGCTACAATCCGCTCTTCAAGGTGGACCGTGATCCCGGTCCGCTGACCCAGGCGCTGTGCTGGGCGCATGCGCGCCGCAAGTTCTTCGTGCTTGCCGACATCGCAACGAATGCCAAGCGTGGCAAGAACGCCGCGCCGATCTCGCCGATCGCGCTTGAGGCGGTCAAACGCGTCGACGCCCTGTTCGATATCGAGCGCGACATCAACGGACTCGTCCCCGACGAACGTCTGCAACGACGCCGGCAGGAAAGCCGTCTTCTCGCCACCGAACTTGAGGCCTGGATGCGGGCAGAGCGGGCAAAACTGTCGCGCAGCTCTCCGGTCGCCGAGCCAATCGACTATATGCTGAAGCGCTGGGAAGGGTTCACGACCTTCCTCGGCGATGGCCGGATTTGCCTCACTAACAACGCGGCCGAACGCGCGCTGCGTGGTTTGCTCTCGGCAGAAAAGCTTGGTTGTTCGCGGGCTCCGATCGAGGTGCCGATCGGGCTGCCTTCATGGCGACGCTGATCAACACCTGCTTATACCGCGCGCGGCATAAGCAGGTTTATGCCGACCGCCGAACTATGCCGAGTGAGCAAGTTTTTACCAACACTTTCCTCAACGTAGCGGTAGCTGGATCGGCATAGCTTAGGCTCTCTCCGTCGCAATTAGACGCGAAGGAGAGGACATATGAACGCAAGTGACTATCTGCAACGCAGCACACTGTATCGGAAGCTGCTCCACGGGCCATTTGGCGAGTTTGCACGCGTTTATGCGGGCAGATTGTCGGACGAAGGCTTCGGTCGGCAATGCACCTGGCGATCGTCAAGCCTATTTCGTGAGCTGAATGACTGGCATGTCGGCAACGGGCACGATCTCCAGGATTTAAGCGAAGTTCATGTTGAGCGGTTTCTTGAGCACCGTTCCAAGCACTGGAGCATCGATTCGGGCACCGATCGGCGCTCCGGCGCTTGCTTGCCGCGTTACGGCAAGAAGGTTTGATACCAACCGCCCTTCCGATTGAGCGCACGGAGTACGAGCAGATTGTTGATGTGTTCGCGGCTTACCTCACGAATGAGAGGGGGCTCGCCCGCTCGACGGTGGAAAGCCACAAGCTGCTATCGCGCCGATTTCTGCAGGAGGTCTGTCCGGCTGGCGCAGATGCGTTTGCAGCGCTCACCCCGGAGATCGTCATCGGTTATGTCGAGCGACATGCTCTCGATGGCTCCGCCGACAGCGGCAAGGCAATGTGCGGGGTGGTGCGCGCCTTCCTGCGCTATTTGCATCTGAAGGGCTTCATTTCGGTGGCCTTGGCCAATTGTGTGCCGTCGATCCGTCGCTGGCGGCTTGCTGGCCTACCAACCTTCCTGCCACCACAGAAGGTTCAGGTGGTTCTCGATGCCTGCGATCGGACCACGGCAATGGGCCTTCGCGACTATGCGGTTTTGATGGCGCTGGCCAAGCTGGGCTTGCGCGCCAGCGAGGTTGCCGCGCTCAGTCTTGACGATATCGATTGGCAGTCGGGCAGAGTCCTCGTCCATGGCAAGGGGCGGCGGCAAGCGATGATGCCGCTACGCCACGACGTCGGTGCAGCTATCGTCGCCTACATCCGGCATGGGCGACCCGCTTCACCGTGTCGCCGGTTATTTCTGCGAATGCTTGCTCCGCACGTCGGCTTTGCCTCGCGAAGGAGGCCCTCGAGCGGGCGGGTATTCACGGCTATGCGCACCACGGCGCGCATCTCTTCCGCCACAGCCTTGCGACCGACCTGCTGCGGTCGGGGGCCAGCTTTGCCGAGATCGGCCAGTTGCTTCGTCACCGGAGCATCGACAGCACAAGGATCTGTGCCAAGCTCGACATCGAGAAGCTGCGCGAACTGAGCCTGCCGTGGTCGGGAGGTGTCCAATGAGCCGTCTTCGAACAGCGCTCGAGCGCTATGTGGGCATGCGCCAGGGATTGGGATACAAGTATCATGGCCCCGCTCGGCGGTTGTCGGATTTCGTCACTTTTATGGAGGCTTGCGGCGCCGAGACCGTCACCACGGCGCTGGCGATGAAGTGGGTGACGTTGATCGGCCGACAACCGAGTTGGTCCATCCGCCTGACCGATGTGCGCTGCTTCGCTCAGCACCTCGCTCATTTCGATCCCCTGACGGAAGTGCCACCTCAAGACGCTGTGTCGCCGGCGCGGCGTGCAAAGCCCTACATCTATACCGATGCTGAGATCACGGCGCTTCTGGCGGCGGCACTGTCGCTGCCGCCGGCCAACGCGCTGCGTCGCTGGACATATCATTGCCTGTTCGGATTTATAGCGGTGGCCGGGCTACGCCATTCCGAAGCGCTCGACCTGCTCCGGGACGACGTCGATCTCGACCAAGGTATCCTCACCATTCGGGAGACGAAGTTCGGCAAGTCGCGGCTGGTCCCGCTCCATGCCACGACGGTCGCCGTGCTGTCGGACTATGCCGCGCGACGCGACGCGCATCTCGTCGCGCCTCGTAGCCCCTATTTCTTTGTCGCCGAGCAGGGCGGCAGATTGCTGCACCAATACGTGCACCGGGTGTGCTGGCAGCTGTCGCGACAGATCGGTCTGCGGCAGCGGGGGCAGCGCAATGGTCCGCGGATTCACGATCTTCGTCACCGTTTCGCCGTCCACGCCCTGACCAACTGGTATCGTGCGGGCGA
Source organism: Mesorhizobium sp. M4B.F.Ca.ET.058.02.1.1 (assembly GCF_003952505.1). Taxonomy (NCBI): domain Bacteria; kingdom Pseudomonadati; phylum Pseudomonadota; class Alphaproteobacteria; order Hyphomicrobiales; family Phyllobacteriaceae; genus Mesorhizobium; species Mesorhizobium sp. M4B.F.Ca.ET.058.02.1.1. The sequence goes on from NZ_CP034450.1 coordinate 4,652,564, forward strand.
AGATGTCGAGCGGGAACTGCCGGTCCTCTCGACCTTTCTCGGCCACGCCAATGTTCGCGACACCTACTGGTATCTATCCGCCGCGCCAGAGCTAATGACCCATGCCGCGCGACTGCTGGATAAGCGGTGGGAGGTTCACTCATGAGTGCCCCGAACGATCTGGCCGTGCTGATCGAGCGGTGGTTCACCGATCGGCTCATGCGACATCGAGGCGTAAGCTCCAACCATCGCCTCCTATCGCGACACCTTCCGGCTCCTGTTTGCATTCGTGCAGACACGCCTTGGCAGGTCTCCGTCGCAGTTGACACTGCGGGATTTGGACGCGCCTTTCATCGGCGCATTCCTGGAGGACCTCGAGACACTGCGATCCGCCTCAGTGAGGACCCGGAATCTCCGTCTTTCGGCCATTCGGTCTTTCTTCAGATATGCGTCGTTCGAGGAGCCGGCCCATAGCGCCCAGATTCAACGCGTGCTCGCGCTCCCGAGCAAGCGATGCGACAAGCGACAGCTTCAGTTTCTCACCAGGCCCGAGATTGAGGCGATCCTGGCCGTGATTACACTCTGCTGTTGCTGGCCGCGCAAACGGGGTTGCGGGTCTCGGAGACGTGCGATGCCTTGGCAAGGGCCGCAAGGAGCGAAGTACGCCGCTCACCAAGGTTGCACAGCAAGCCCTTCGGGGCTGGCTCAACGAGCCCAGGATGCGGGGTGCAACGGCTCTCTTTCCGAACATGCACGGCGGCAGGCTGAGCGCCGACGGCGTGCAGGCGCTGCTGAACAAATATGTCGCCAAGGCTCGCGAACACTGCGTCACCCTCCGCTCGAAGCGGGTGTCGCCCCATGTTTTGAGACACAGCGCTGCCATGGAGTTGCTGCAAGCGGGCGTCGATTGTTCGGTCATCCCCCTATGGCTGGGTCATGAGGCGATGGTAACGACGCTGACCTATCTTCACGCACATCTTGAGCTGAAGGAATCCGCACTTGCCAAGCTGAAGCCATACGAACGCGCAAAGGCCGAACGATTTCGACCAAACGACCGGCTTCTTGCGTTCCTGAACGCCCTTTGAGCATGAGAACTATGCCGAATGTCAACGACCGGTTCTTGGTCGAAATGGCGGGCAAAGCGCTTCATACCGCCATGATCGGAAGAGGCGCTCGGCATAGCTCGGCGGTCGGCATAAACCTGCAAGCTCAATGGTGTCGAACCGCTCGGCTATCTCGCCGATGTCCTCACCAGGATCGTCAACGGCCACCCCAACAGCCAGATCGACGATCTCCTGCCTTGGGTCTACATCAACAAGCTCGAGCTCAAGGCCGTGGCCTGAGAACACCGCTTACCCTGTTACAAAGGACCTGGGGCGAAAAAAGTCTATCCGTCACTCTGACCACGAACATAAGAGTACCTTCGAATTTAGGGGACACACTCTCCTCCGCAAACATCCACCTTTCGGGGCTCATTCCAGCACCCGTGTCAAGCGAAGTGAGGATTTGACCCCCGCATTGCCTCAAGCAAAATGTGTGCCGGTAGTGTCGCTGTTCCGAATGGTATGGTCAGGCGTTGTCATCCCGACTCGGAGGATGGATGGTAAGGCGGATGTCAGCGTCACGCGCCTGAAGCGAGGCCCTCGGCCAATTCCAGCGCTTGCCGCTCGAACAGGCGGCGGTAGGTGCCGCCGTCGAGACGGGTCAGGGCGGCATGATCGCCTTCCTCGATGATATGGCCGCCGTCGAAGACGAGCAGCCGATCGAGCGTGCGCACCGTCGCGAGCCGGTGCGCGATGACCAGCGTGGTCCGCCCGACCATTAACCGCTCCATCGCTTTTTGGATGAGCACCTCCGATTCAGAGTCTAGGCTTGATGTCGCCTCGTCGAGGATCAGGACGGGCGCACTCGCGAGGAACGCGCGCGCAATTGCTACTCGCTGGCGCTCGCCCCCAGAGAGCTTCACACCGCGCTCGCCTACCAGCGTGCTGTAACCCTTCGGCAGGCCCTCGATGAACTCATGCGCGCTAGCAAGCCGGGCCGCTTCCTCAATTTCTGCTTGGCTAGCGCCGGGGCGGCCGTAGCCGATATTCTCGCTGAGTGTCCGGTGAAATAGGACGGGGTCCTGGTGCACCATCGCGATTTGGGAGCGCAGCGAAGTCTGCGTCACCTTCGAAACATCCTGCCCGTCAATCATAATGCGGCCGCCATTCACGTCATACAGCCGCTGGATGAGCTTTACGAAGGTGGTCTTTCCAGAACCAGAGGGGCCGACGAGACCGACGCGCTCGCCGGCTTTAATTGAAATGGAGAAGTCAGTATAGATCGGGTGATGGTTGCCGTAATCGAAGTAGACATTCTCAAAGTCGACGGAGCCTTCGGTGATCCGGATCGGCTTGGCTCCGGGAATATCAGCTACCCCAAGTGGCTGGTTCTGGATATCGACCACCTCCTCCATATCGTTCACCGAGCGCTGCAGCTTGCGCAAATGCATACCGACCTCGCCGAGATAGCCTTGCACGACAAAGAAAGATGCGAGCACTAAAGCTACGTCGCCAGGGGTTGCCTGCCCGCGCGACCACAAAATCGAGGCATAGCCGATGACGGAAGCCCTGAGTACAACCAAAGTTAGACCTTGGGCTGTCATGTTGATCGTGCCACGAAACCAACTCCGGCGCATTCGATGGCGCCACTTGGCGACGACCGCCGCGAGGCGTTCGTCTTCCCGCGCTTCCGCGCCGAAGCTCCTGACGACCGCGTTGCAGCTGATTGCATCCGCGAGAGAACCGCTGATCCGTGTGTCGCAGCTGTTCGCCAGAGTCGCCGCCGGTGCCACGTAGCCGAGCGACAATGCGAAGGTGAGAGCGACATAGAAGAGCGACCCGCTGCCGACAATCAGACCCATCATCGGCCAGTTCCAGCCGAGCAGCGCGGTCGACCCTATGAGGATAAGAAGCGATCGGAACAGCTCGTTCAATATTGTGTAGTTCATCAGGTCGAGCGCCCACATTCCGCGGGAGATCTTGCGTACAGTCGAACCTGCGAAGCTATTTGCATGCCAGGCTGTCGAAAAGCGCTGGACGCGATGGAATGCTTCTCCCGCCACATCCGACATCATCCTCAGCGTCATGTGGTTGATCCCCATGAAAGTGACGTGTCGCGTCACGACGGCACCGAGTGTGATTGCAACCAGCATGAAGGAGGCTGTAAGCGTTGGATCCCAAGCTGTGACTTTCGTCGTTGAAGCGCGGGCCACAGCATCGACGAGACGGCCCGAGTAGAGCGGCGTCAGCACGTCTGCCAACGCGGAGCCTAGGATCGCGGTCATGATGATCACGAGCCGGGCTGGCTCCCTGGTCCAGTGGCGGACAGTGAAGGCGAGAACGCTGCAAAAAGCGCTGTCGCGTAAATCACGAAGAAAACGGGTCATGCCTCTAGATCGGCGCACCGACGCTCCCCAACAAAGCCTTGCGTTCTGATGTGGCACGCATCATGCTTTCCTTTCCTCGTTCGAGTGTCACCACATCGCGGGCCGGCAGTTCCTGTCCTTCACTACCACGCAAGCACAAATCATGCCGATGGACAGGAGCTGCCCCCAAAAGACCTTCGGCTTGTACTTCAATGGGCTGTCGGGCAAACAGCAAGCCTCCATGTCGGATAGAGCCGTGTTGGAAACCTCACAAAACGACAGTAACTGTCGTTTGCCGATTTGCCGAGGATTGTCCTTGTGTGATCGAGGGCCGCAACGGCGATATTCCACATGGGGCAATAGCGGGAGCGAGTCGCCCTGAAACCAAGCACATCCTTGGAAGGGGCTTGTTCACTGATACGATGGAAATACGGGCTCACGACCTGACGTGGGGTCCAAGCATCTGATGGAGAACAGCCACGGAAGAATATACCGGTCTCGACGCGTCGATGAAGAGACAGCGATCCGACGTGAGGGCAAGCGCGTCTGGCGCGGGAAGTGCGCCTCTGATCCAAAGATCATTGCCGAGCTTATCCGTAAGCGGGTGCCAGCCGCCAAACGCGTGGTGTTCGAGACTGGAACCCTTCCGTCTGGTTCTATCACGCGCTACGCGCGGAAAGGGTGCCAGCGATGCATCGATGCTCGCCATGCCAAAGCTGCGCTCGATATGGCGCCGAATAAGACCGACGCGAACGACGCCGACGGTTTGGCGGATCTTGCAGAGGTGGGATTCTTCCGTGAGGTGCGGGTGAAAGGTTTTGACAGCATGCTGACCCGCACGCTCGTGGCGGCACGAACCCGGCTGGTCCGGATCACCACCGAACTTTCCAACCAGATTCGTGGAATCATGAAAACGTTCGGGCCTGCCTCGTTCCTGCACGTAAGGGGAACCACGTTCGAGAAGAACGTTCGGCGCCTTCTTATCGACCACGAGGAACTTGCTCTCATCGTGCTGCCGATGTGGAGGCCTGGCGCGGCATTCGCATCCGTGCCGCCGAGCTTGGGCGCAAGCGTGCAGATGCAAGTCAGAGCGAGGCATGCCGCATGCTCATGTCGATCCCGGGCATCGGCACCATCACCGCAACCTCGTTCGCCACTGCCATTGAAGATCCGGACAACTTCAAGACGTCCCGATCTGTTGGACCTGGATAGGCCTGACGACGCGCTGCTACCAGTGCGAGAATCGATTATGACGGCTATATATCCAGACGCCGCGACGGCCATTTGCGAGGGCTTCTCTACGAAGCGGCGTCGGTTATTCTGACGCGTAGCTCAACCGAGAGCACCCTGCGGACATGGGGTCTCCAGCTCCGGGAGAGGATCGGCTTCAAAAGAGTAGCTGCCCTGGCTGTCCGAGCGCGAAGATGCGATTAGATAACCCATTATAAAAACTCATCGGCCTCCCAACCTTAGGTAGGAGCGTGTATCTTTACGCCTGCTAATCTGCCGCTCGCAGAATCTATCCCAAGGCGTGGGCGAGAAGCGTTGGGGATGGACGGCTATGGTGGCCAGCGCGTTCGTCAGCCTTTCAGGGGCCGGTGCCCCAGCCTCTGCTGCGAGAGAATTTATGCGCGTGCCAATGATAAGATGAGGCATGAGATGCCGTTCCGATTGCCGATGAGAATACATCAGACCGAACGTTTAATTCTCACCCCAATACGACGTGGAACAAGGCAGAGTTGTTCAAGCTGCACAATGACCCGCTTGTGCAGAAAGCAATTTGAACCATGTGCCGCAGAGCACTGAGGACGTACACAAATGGCTCAATCGATAGGTCAGTAGCGGAAGAACAACTTTGGCGTCTAGCTGGTGCACGAAAGTGCAATGCTGGGCCGAGGTTTGTAGGTCGATGCGGTCTGCAAGACTATAAGGACCAATCCCGAATTTGCTTATGCTTTTTTTTGGAACATACGGCCGGACAGGTCTGGGCCCTGAAGCCGCACGCTTCACCATCACACATGCCTTACGAAATTCGACCAAGCAAAAAAATTGTCGGTTTTATTGCGAGCGGCAACGAAAGGGCGTGCTGTAAGCCGGGACCGAGTCTGTGGGCGTCGCGGTGAAAAGCCGTCTCCCCGGGGTTCAGTGAGGGCGAAAGCCGAGTAGCTGAGCTCCTCCGATAGTCAGCTCACTTCGGCCATCTCAACCTCAGATACTCACGATCTTGATTCTATTCTAGCCAGTTTCGAGACATCCGACGCATCATAACTTTCCAAGAATTAGAGCATTCGCGCAATGGGACAAAGGTCTCATGTCGCCGACTAGTTCGCCTGGGATTGACCGGCAAGAGGCGCCACCACCATTGAGGTTGAGCGAGGCACTTGGCTCGTCCGACTCACGAATTTAAGAGGCATGTTCGAGGCTTGAGATGCATCTCAATCGGGATTGCACGCTGACTGCGCTGGGGAGCGAACGGCGGGGAAGGCGAGTGGATGCGAAGACGAAATCGAGGCCGAGAACGCCGGGAAACATATCCCTTGCGAGATCGTCTCAAGTCTTCCAATTCGAGCGCGGCAAGCCCCGCGTCGTGATGCTCTCGGTGACAGCTTCAGCCCATCGTGGTGATAAGGGAAACAATGGATGAAACTGCGTGAATACGCTACCCACGATGCCACCGGGCTCGCGGAGCTGGTAAACAGACGCGAGATCAGCGCAATCGAACTTGTACAATTGGCGCGTGAGGCTCACAACCGCATGAACCCCACCATCAACGCCGTGGTCGAGTTCTATGACGACGCCGAGTCTGTGCGTGGGGCGGACACGGGGCCATTTACCGGGGTGCCCTTCCTGCGCAAGGACCTGGGGCCTACCGAGGCCGGTCGCCTTCAGGAGTGCGGAAGTCAGCTCTTTGTAGGCTATCGGCCAACTGTGGATAGCTACTTCATTCAGCGCGCGCGCGCGGCAGGGCTGCGTATCTTAGGTCGCACCACCACTCCGGAATTGGGGATCGGGAGTAGCGAGTCCGCGTTGTGCGGGGTCACCCGCAATCCCTGGAACCTTGAGCGAACGTCCGGCGGCTCGACGGCGGGCTCTGCGGCCGCTGTGGCTGCGGGAATTGTCCCGATCGCTAGCGGCGGCGACGGCGGTGGCTCGATCCGTGTACCCGCATCGTTCTGTGGTCTCGTCGGTTTAAACCCCTCACGCGGCCGGGTCTCCGGTGGCCCGAACCAGCAGGACGGTGGCCTCAGTCGGAGTCGCACCTTCCTTATGTGTCGCACCGTTCGCGACATGGCGGCGGCTCTGGATGTGTTCAGCGGCGCCTATCCGGGCGATCCATTCGTTATTGCTCCGCCGGAGCGGTCCTATGTGGAGGAGCTTCATCGTCCGACCGGTAGCCTGCGGGTTGGGGTGGCAATGTCGTCGTGGGTGGAAGGCCAAGTAGGCCCGGGCGTCCTTGAGGCCGTGATAAACACAGCGCAGCACCTTGAGGCCATGGGACATCGAATCGAAGAAATGCCTCCACCCTACCATCCGGCACTTTATCCAGAGGTCGCCGCCGCCATGTATCACATGGGACTCTTGACCCTCGATGCTACCGCCCGTGAGCTCGGGCGCAAGATTGACGAGCACACTCTGGAGCCAGTCAATCTAAAGCTGTACCGGAAAAGCAAACAACGCCCACTCACCTACGCGGGGGAAGTATTCCAGCGCGATCGCAAGTTTCGGGCCGATGTGGGTGAAGCAATCAAGGACTACGACATTCTCGTAACTCCCACAATGCCCTGCACGGCGTTTCGCCACGGGACATACTCGACTCTTGACGAGAACCTGACCGTTGAAGACTTTCTACATGGCGCCGATCTAGCGATGCATCAGTACATGCACATCTTCAACGTCACGGGTCACCCATCCGTTTCACTGCCGCTTTTCCAAAGCCTGGACGGCTTACCCATAGGTGTTCAGATTGTGGGGCGCTTCGGTGAGGAGGCGACCCTTGTTCGTATCGCCCGCGACCTGGAGGAGGCGATTCCATGGGCAGCGCGACGGCCGCCCGTGTTTGCTGGCGAGTGTGAATAGGAGTCGTTCTTCATGCGAACTCGTGCCGGGGTGTCCGGCCACCCTACCAATAGGCCGCCTGCGTGGGATCAGCACGATCGGAGCCCCGACTGCCTAGGGGCCGACTTCAGTACTCGCAAGGAAGCGCGCAATCCCAAAGGGCATACACCGCCCCTTCGCCGATCATGGACAGTGCGATGGGCGCGGGGAGATGCGCTAAAAAGCGTGACGCGACGCTACGACAAGGTCGTATTATGTTAGATTTGTGCGATTCTGAAGAGACTTTCCCGAAGGCTGGCTTGAGGCCATGGACTGCACGACGTTCTTCCTTACAGCTGCGCTCGTACAGATCGGAGACGGTCGAGAACCAAAAAGCCTGGCTAGCGCTGGCCGAGAACAGGCATGCCGATGAGTGTGTGACGCGCTGACGCAAGCTGGGCAACCGGACGCGAGCAGCCCTGGCGAGGCTAGAAGCTGCGGAATGAAAGATAGCCATCACCAATGTTATTTAGGAAGCGCAGAACCGGCGGTATCCTGTCCGGCTTTGTTTTCTTCATTTGGCTGCCCGCACCTCATACCTCTTGTGGCGCTCATTTGGTCCAGTGTTGGGCTCTTCTCCCGGTTCGACTTCATTCCTGGTCGTGTCCCATCGGGTGGTGTAGCTCGGCGGTTACGAAGCCGCTCGTGCGAGCGCGCCGTTAGTAGCGGTGTAAATGCTAGGGGCGGCGGCGAGCTACACCACCCGATGGGACACGACCTTTTTGTCGGCATCACGCGACCCAAGAGGCGTTCTCCCGTTCGGGCTCATCAGCCGCTGCGCCAATTCTTCAACATCCACTCTGCCTCCCCTGAACAATGTCTGGATCAAACCGAGTTTCGCAAAAATATCGGCTTGAGCACCGGCGTCGTTCAAATGCAGGGCAGGCTCAATCCCGGCAAATTCGCTGGGCGCACTCCTTACGAATGATATCGATGTCGGACCGTATGATGCCGGCGGTGAAGGACGACTTGAAGGCGAGCATTGGCGGGATACGGTGCTTGATCCGTCGATGGTCCGGCTCAATGCGATTGTCGAGGTACTGGCTTTGACGGATCCGGATCGGATTCAGCCGGCGCCGGGAGCGATCCTGCAAGCGATTTGTAGCATGCAGAAACGATTGCCTCCATCGATGACGACGCGCTCGGGCGGACTATGACGGTCCAGTGCCTTTCTGAGGAAGCGCTGGCGCGCCGAAGCGGCGCTTGATGAGCCTCGACATCTGGGACCGCAGCTATTTCGTCGGACACTTGCGCGGTAACAGCGTTGTCCATTCGGTTGAGCAGCGCCATGGGAATCCCATTGTCGTGGTCCTTACATGCTACTGTGGTTCCGCTCCCGCAGCGGTAGGGACAAGCGCCTGGGAGAACGTCCGTTGCCTACCAGTCTCCCTTCCAAATACACCGCAAAACCCTCATCGGCAGCCATGGGCAGATTTCGCCCTTTCTGATCTCGAGGTTTGATGTCGCGCAGACCAAGCAAAATTGCCCGTGGTTCTTCAGCGTTGTCCCTTTTGTGAATCCCCGCCGAAATGCCATGCTGATGTTGGACGCAAGCGTGCTGGCCAAGAAAGCGCTGGTCGTAAACGATCGCAGGGCAGAAGGCATCGACCGCTTCACTTATATGGCGAGCGTCACAAGCGCCGGAACGGTGGTAGTTCAATGGCTAATTCCGGCAGCGACGCGGGAGTTTCTATGTAGACATACTCGTTTGGAATGCAGGGCGGAGCCATCGCCGAAATGAGTCTTCGCAGATTGTCCGCGCTGTTGCTGACAGCTAGCGTGTAGAAATTTCCGCAATTCCATGTCACGCATCCATATTTGAAATAAGCAGCCAATGCTGCTGACATATCGTCAAGCGTCGTCTCGTTCCGGCTCATACGCTGGAGAATTACGTCAGTTTTATTTTTGATATCATCCGGATTGAAAAAACGCGTCTTATATCCGTGATCTTTCTGCAGCTCCCGACGCAAGTATTCATCGGAATCAGCGTTTCTGAATTTTTCTAGGAAGAGAAATATGCCTTCTTCTTTCAAATGACGTTTCACAAAACCAATCTGCACCATTCGATTGGGCGAATACATTTGAAACGTGGTGTCCTCCAAGATGATGTCGAATCCGTCGGAAAATTGCTTGAGCCCCGGCGTCGCGACCATTCGACTTCGGGTCAAGTGATGGAATGGGCCCAGGAAGAACGTCGCATGTTCGGGTCGTCCGTGAAGAAAGAAGCTCTCCTCGTTTTCCTTATTCGGACTGCACGAAAGAGTTTGAATCTTTCCCTTGCCTAATTTGGCTAGCGTTCGAGCAAGTATGCCTTCGGCGGCGCCGAGTATATAGATTCGAGTCAGGCTGTCATCATGCCCAGTGAATCCATATCGCAAGAACGCATCGCCAAGGCGAATGTCCTCCTCAAGACGATAAGGAATACTGCTAAAATAATGAGGGCCGAAACGGCCCCAGATCTGGCGTTGCACATTGTTTAAGCCTACCAGCGCCTCATCCCCTTGGAAAAGTCGCGGATCAACGCGCGGCAATTTGGTCGGAACTCCTGATCGTCCAGCAGCCGTCGCCGAGAAAAATTCGGCCATTTCATTCAGTCGGGGCGCTTTATCGCACTCCCTAAAAAAATCTTGCATCTGCTGTTCCATTTCGGTCGCCCCGGCGAATTGCTCGACGCCACAACCTCGGGCAGTGCAAGCATGAGGCTGCTGCTCTAGGTGCATCGATCGAGAAGAAACGCTATTCTTGCTACGCTTGGTCATCAGGTTAGTTGTCCATCATTGAAAGCGGCGGCTGTGGCCGGAAACGAAGATAGGTCATCATCGTCGACTGCCACTGTCTCGTGCTCTAAATTTTTCCATCAACTTTCGGCGACCACCTCCTACCTTGCGTCAAATTTGCTGGCGTAAGAGCCGCAGATGTTCCTATTTGCCAGCGGTCGGAAATGATGTGATCGACCAGCCGACTAAGTTGACGGCGCGCTGAAGTATCGCCTTGCTCCGGGCAGGGGTGTGTGAAGCGGCGATGACATGTCCGATCGTGTCTCGGGATTCGCCTTTTCTGATTATCTGGGTCTGGGGTTCAACATAGAATTTGACCTCGGCTACACCCGGGATGGCAGCAGCCTGACTGTCGCCGGCGATCCACTCGAGCGTGCCATCGCGGTCAGCAACCAGGAATCGCGCGGCCGCTGTCTGCGAATGCCTTTTGCGCAAGTCCCACTCCTCGCCGATGACAAGCCTGATATGCTCGGTGACGAGATCGACGCCGTAAGCCAGCTTAACTAGTTGGGGAGTGGGCGTGCCATGAAGCCGCGGATTGACTTCAATGACGACTGGGCCACGCTTGGTCCACCGGAATTCAATCCCCGTTGGCCCCCAGCCAAGGCCCAGAGCTCGCAAACAGCTAAGCGAAACAGCGGCGATACGCCCATGCTCGTCATGAGTTAGCGGTGCCGGAAAAGTGAACTCACGAAAGACGAAATGCGGTGGGGGGCCGAAGTCAGCGGTGCCAATCGCAATAACCTCATTTCCCATTATGTCAGCGCTATAGTATGGGCCTTGTGCGAATTCTTCGACAAGTATCCTCGGCGAAGACCGCCATATATGCTTCCCGCCCAACAGAAAGGTCGTGTGTTCGGCCAACTCATCGAGGGTGCGGCACAATCGAACACCTCTGCTGCCGACGCCTACGGCTGGCTTAAGAATCACCGGCAGCCCGATCTCAACGGCAAAGCTTTCCACGTCCGTCGCATTCGTGGCCAAGCGATAAGCAGGTGTTGGGACCCCGGCCTCCGCGAGGAGCTGACGTTGAGTAAATTTGTCGCAGCATCGTTCAATGGATGCGGGGTTCGGTCCCAGCAGATCGAAATAGCGGCAGAGTTTGCCAACTGTCGCGTAGACCGCCTCCCAGGGGCTCGTAATGCCAGCAATATCATACGTCGCACGTAGCCGGGAACATTCGGCGATCAGCGCATCGAGATTGTCCGTATCGACACGAATTGCCTCAATTCCTTCCGCCGCGAGATAGTCGTACTGAGCTGGATCAGCCGACAGGGTAATTGGATGAAGGCCAAGACGCTGCGCCGCTTGGACATACAGCAGACCAGTGGATCTCGCATGGCCTTCAACTAGGATGAGAGCTCTTCTTGCCATCGACTGTAAACCCCGGCATTGTGTGCTTTGCAACGGTGCCCGACCTCAAACTCAAGGTGAACGTATCATTGTCAGCTATCAGCGGTCGCAAAGATTCTGTGAAGTTAGTTGAAGTGTCTGTTAAACGATTGCCGGCGGTGTGACACGGAGCGTCTCGACAAATTTAGGAGCGTTGCGAATGTTCAAGGGACGCGAGTTTGGCCAGGTTACTGCTTTGGGTGCGCTTGTACCTGCCTATAATCTCACTTGCGTGATTTGGAAGAACTGATGGCGAGCGCCTGGTTGTGGTCTCGTTCCAGACTGTCACGAATGGAATGGGTGCGTGTTTCGGTAATTGCCGGACACCCTTTTCGCTAAATCCCGGACAGTATTGGAGTGCACCCCTCGACTGAGACAAGGAAAATCGCGGACAGTTTCCCTGCAAGAGAGGAAACTGGGGCATGGCCGGACGGCAAAGAGTTATTGATGAGGACCAGAAGCTGGAGCTTCTCCAGCGCATGGAGGCGGGTGGACACTACGAAGATCCACGCCTCGGCGCTGGCGAAGGTCGCCTCGAAGTCCTTGGCGAGCCGACGGCATCGTCCGAGCCAGGCGAAAGTTCGCTCGACGACGCATCGTCGCAGCAGCACCTCGAAGCCTTTGGCCGCGTCGGAGCGCCGGATGATTTCGATGGTCCACGTGCAGGTCGGCCCGGGCCTGGGTCAGTTTTCTCCGGCATAGCCGCCGTCGGCGAATAGATGGCGCAGCCAGGGATAGAGCTGTCGAATGGAGGCAATGACGCGGACCGCTCCATCCCTGTCCTGGATGTCGGCAGGATGGACCATTAGCCCGACCCAGATGCCCCTCGGTGTGGTGATAATGGCGCTGCGACCCTTGATCTTCTTGCCGGCGTCGTAGCCGCGCAAGCCCGTAACGTCCGTGGTCTTTGCCGATTGGCTGTCGATGATGCCGGCGCTCGGGCTCGCCTCACGCCCAAGCGCCAGACGTGCCGCGGCCACCCGATGGAAGTTGATGTTCTTCCACAGCCCATTGGTCTCGCAGGCATAGAAATAGCGTTGAAGCGTCGAAACAGGTGGAAAGCGGTCCGGCAATGCCCGCCAGTGGTAGCCTGTCCAGGCGATGTAGAGGAGCCGTCCACGACCGCCCGCAACTCGGTCGTGCGCGGTCGTACCGTCGCCCTTGCCTCGGGCATGAACGGCTCGATCGCCGCCCCATTCCTTATCCGTTAACGCATTTGAATTGCGGTAGAGGATCTTCTTCTTCCCGCCGTCCTTGGAGCGGAACACGCCCCGTTCCTCGTAGAGGCCGAACGCGTCGCTGAGCGCGGCGAGATAAAGGATGTCGGGGGGCGTGCGGAACGCAAATCTTGCCGATATGGCGGGTCTCCTTCAGCCTCAGATGAGTCAACTGCGACCGCCATCGGTCGACCTGTAGACCCATGTCCGTAAAGAGACCTCGACGAGGATCGTCGTTTTCGCCCGTGCCGGCATAGATGACGTTCGAGTCGGCACCGGCGACCGCGAGCGCGCCAAAGCTGGCGCCCTTGAACTAACCGACGGACGCGTTGCGCCAACAAACACCGCCGTCGATCGTCTTCTACACCCCGCCCGCGCAGGCACCGGAATAGAACACCAGCGGGTCGTCGTAGTTGCCCGCGACGGCCACAACGCGGTCACCTCTGGCGGGTCCAACGCCATTTGAGGGCCTTGAGGCTTTTGGGATCAGTCACATGAATCTGCGTAGACATCGCATCAGCTCTCGAGAATGATGTTATTGTGCCCAATGAAGTTGCTAGCCCATTCTTCATCCTCGGCTCTATCAAGGCGCTTTGGCTTAAATGGCGGGCTGGATGTATGGCTGGTGCAGCTACACCAGATCGAACTTTCCGGCCCCTTCGACAACCTCGATCCGTGAACCATACGCCATCGACGCCGATGCAACCCTCCCCAAGATGCGATCGGCAGCGGCTCCCGTGGCCAAATGCGGCACCAACCGGCGCTGCAGGACTTCGTCCTTCAGCCCCTCCTCGCCTCCGAGAATGACCGGGTGGAGGGTTAGAGATGTCAGCCGATGGTTCTGATCGAAGGAGCAGAGGCCGACGGCACTTTCCCAAACCTCGTTTGGCTTCCAAATGTCCGACCGTGAATGGAAGATGAAATTGCCGAGGCTGTGGAAGATCGGTCGGCCCTGATAGATTTCGATGGGCAAGAGTACCGGAACGCCATGGCTGACGAAGATCGCCGCGCCTGCATCGATGCATTGCCGCGCGAAGGCGCTGATCCAGTCGGGCGACTGCAGCCAATGGCTCGCCCAGTGATGGTGGTGCAGATAAGCAATTACCAGATTTCCGCCATCTGCGGCCATTCGAATGGCCCGGAGATTGTTCTTGAGATCTTCTTTGTCGATAAAGACCGTTCGCTCGAACCGGTCCGACTTGCGAAAGGCCGCGCGCCCGATCCACAGTTCCCCTTGATTGAGCTGCGGCTGGTCCTCCGGCTCGTACAGGTCCAATGAGGAGTATCCAGCCTTGTCGAGGATCGCCTTAAGGTGGCCGAAAGCCTCGGCATCGACATCGAGAATCCGAGACATCCGAAGACGATTGATGCCGGGTCGCTCTGGCCGGTGGTCGGTAGCGTCGGCTGCATACATCAAGTCGTCCCCCGGCCCCCCATCCATGGCAACCATCGCAACGGCTCGTTTGCCAAATGTGGCGCTGGCTGGTCCGAGCGCCTCGCTTGCGTTGCGCCCAATTCCCGCATGCAGGAACCCCCTCTTGCCGACCTCGTCCAACGTCGAGAGGATGCCCGAGGGCCCCAGATCAAAGGAGTGATTGTTGGATAGTGAGAGGGCCTTGAAGCCCGTCTCATCCAGGGAGTCCAGAACAAACGGTTTGCTGCTTCCGAACCAATAGCCTTTCATCGGCCACCCGCCATGTGAGCCGTATATCGTCCCCTCGAAGTTCGTAAATGCGAGATCCGCGCCCTTTAGGATTGCCTTCACGCGATCGAACTCCGGGCATCTGATATTTCGCGTATCGTGATGAATTAGGGACTGGCCAGTGACTGCCAAAGTAAAATTGTCGTTCATTTTGGGGCCTTCTGTTTGGATTCTTCCGAGGCGGCCGCGCTTGGTGAATGTTGAGGGGAGGGGCAACAAGCAGCTCAAAGCTCTGCAGCTATCATGAATGGCAATCGTCAGAGTTTGGGTCCAGCCGGAGACAGGGCCACTTCCAACGGCCGCTCGGTTCGTCGGCCCAGCGGGAAATGACATCTGAAGCTGTGCTCCGTGTCGTCCGGGTCTGTTGAGGATTCGGGGAATACGCGGCTGCAGATTTCCTGCGCGTAACGGCAGCGGGGGTGGAACTCGCAGCCGGTTGGCCGCCTCATCAGGCTCGGCACCTCCCCCTTGAGCTCGATCCTATTGAGCACTGCATCCGGGTTAGGCTCGGGATTGGCTGCAAGCAGCGCCTCGGTGTAGGGATGGCGCGGTTGGTCAAAGATACGGTCGGTCGAGCCGACCTCAATAAAGCGGCCGAGATACATGATCGCCATGCGATCGGTCATGTGGCGCACCACGTTAAGATTGTGCGTGATGATCAGGATAGCCATGCCGAGTTCGTCCTGGAGCCGCGCGAGAAGATTGAGCACCTCGCCCTGCACGGAAACGTCGAGGCCTCCGGTCGGCTCATCGGCAATGATCAAGTCTGGATTCAGCGCGAGAGCACGCGCGATACCCACGCGCCTGGCCTGACCTCCGGAAAGCTGATGGGGATAGCGGCGTCCAAAATCCGCCGGCAAGCCGACCATCCGAAGCAGGCGCTCGGCTTCGCCTCCGGCATCGCGATCCCTTAGTCCATGGATCCGAAACGGCTGTGTCAGGAGCGATCGCACCGTCAGCCTTGGCGAGAGCGAGCCGACGGGATCCTGGAACATCATCGCCATGCGCCGCAAATAAGGCTTGCGTTCGACCCCGGTGAGCTCCTCAATTTCCTGTCCGTCGAAGCTGACGCTGCCGCTCACAGCCCTCTGCAAGCCGATTATCGTGCGCGCGATGGTGGATTTGCCTGAGCCACTTTCACCGGCAAGGGCGAGTGTCTCGCCCTTGCGGATTTCAAACGAGACACCGCATACTGCGTCGATGAAAGGCGCTGTCGTCCCGGAAGCTAGCGCCTTGAGCGGACCCATGGTGCGGAAGCGGACCCGCAGGTCCTGAACGCGGAGCAGCGCGCTCATGCCGAAACCAGCCTTTCTTTGTCGAGGAGATGGCATCGGGCGACTTGGTCCACGCCGATGCGATACTCTACCGGGTTCTCTTGGGCACAGCGGTTGGACGCATGTCGGCAACGTGTGCAAAAGATGCATCCCTTCCTGCTGCCGAGGAGACTTGGCACCTCGCCCGGAATGGTCGGCAAAGTGCGGGTGCTTTTCTTGATCCGCCCGGGATCGCACTCAAGTAGCGAGCGCGTGTAGGGGTGAGCAGGATTGTGGAAGATGTCCCGAACGGCGCCCTGCTCCACCACTTCGCCCGCATACATGACGGCGACCCGGTCACACAACTCAGCCACCGCTCCGAGATGGTGGGAGACGAACAGAATCGAGCAGCCGATCTCCTTTTGCAGATCCTTGAGCAAATGAATGATCTGCACTTCCAAGGTCGCATCAAGCGCGGTGGTTGGCTCGTCGGCGACGAGGAGCGCCGGTTTCACTAAAAGCGCCATGGCAATGCAAACGCGCTGACGCATGCCGCCAGAGAAGTGATGCGGATAGGCGCCGATACGGCTTTGGGGATCGGGAATTCCGACCCGGTGAAGCATCTCGAGCGCACGAGCGCGCTTTTCGCTGCGGCTTTCTTGTTCGTGGTGCTGAATATCGATCATCTGGCTCTCGATGGTCCGCACCGGATTGAGTGCGGTCATCGGATCCTGAAAGATCATGGAGAGACGATCGCCGAGCAGGCTCCGACGTCCCTGAGCGGTCATTGTGAGCAGGTCTCGTCCTTCGAACAGGATGCTGCCTGCTGTCACATCTGCATTCTCGGGGAGCAGGCCCATCACCGTATAGGCGAGCGTCGACTTCCCGGATCCGCTTTCGCCGACGATGCCAACCACCTCTGCGGCCGGGACATTGAGCGAAACGTTCCGCAACGCATGGATGCGCCCACGCGGCGTACCGAAATCGAGAGTGAGGTCACGGATCTCAAGAAGCGGGCGGCGGCTGGAAGAGGGCGGCGGTCTCGAATGGTCGTGTCTCATAGGTCTTTCCGCAGCTTGGGATCGAAGATGTCGCGTAGCGCCTCACCGAGGAATGTGAAGCCTAGCGTTGCGAGAACGACAGGAATGCCGCCGGCGATGACCGGCCAGGGCGACTGATTGATGGAGCTATAGCCATCGCTGAGTATCACTCCCCAATCAGGAGTCGGTGGGCGCACGCCTAAGCCGAGAAAACTGAGACCTGCTTCTACGGCGATGACGGTCGGCACATCCATGCTCACCAGAATCAGAAGCGGGCCGATGACGTTAGGCAGTACGTGCACGGCGACAATACGCGTCGTGCTCGCGCCCATGCTGCGCTCTGCGGCTATGTACTCACTGTTGCGCAGGGCCCATGTCTGGGTGCGGACTACACGCCCGTAGATCGGCACCGACCCTATTGCGATGACGAAAATGAGAGTGGCCAGACTGGGTCCGAGAAGCGCGATCATGGCCAACGCGAAAATGATGCTTGGAATGGAGCGCTTCGTATCGAATACAAGCAGGAGCAAATTGTCGAGCCAGCGCGGCCCTATGCCTGCGATGAGGCCAAGCGTAAGACCGACTGCCAGCGAACTGCCAAGAGAGGCGAAAGCGACGAGGAGCGGGATGCGGCCGCCCATCATGACGCGCGAAAACGTGTCGCGACCCAGATGGTCCGTGCCCAGAAGAAATTCCAGCGAAGGGCCCTCCAGGCGCGGCCCAGCCATGATCCGGATCGGGTCCTGCGCGATGATGAGCGGCGCAAATACCGCACTTGCCACCACAAGCGCGACGAGCGCTGCTCCGAGCACGCCCAGAGGGTGGTTGCACAATTGCCGTAGGAAGCTACGGAAGACGCCGAGGCCCTCTTCCCCATTGGCTTCGGGATGGATAGCTTCAATGCTCGCCATGCTAGAGGTTCTCGCGGATTCGAGGATCGAGCGCTGCAGCGACCAAGTCGGAGAGCGTCGTAGTGAGGACGACAAGGAAGCTAGTGATGAG
The DNA here is from genome assembly GCF_003952505.1 of Mesorhizobium sp. M4B.F.Ca.ET.058.02.1.1. Classification (NCBI taxonomy): domain Bacteria; kingdom Pseudomonadati; phylum Pseudomonadota; class Alphaproteobacteria; order Hyphomicrobiales; family Phyllobacteriaceae; genus Mesorhizobium; species Mesorhizobium sp. M4B.F.Ca.ET.058.02.1.1. The sequence continues at coordinate 4,670,430 of NZ_CP034450.1, forward strand.
CACGGTGCCCATCACTATCGGATAGTTGCGCGCATTGACCGCGTCCACAATTAACGCGCCGATGCCAGGTCTCGCGAAGACTACCTCGATAAAGACAGCGGACGAAAGTAGCGATGCTATTCCAACGCCGAGTATTGTCACGGTCGGCAGGATCGCGAGCGGCAGCGCGTATCGTGCAACGATGCGCCATTCCGAAATCCCAAACGAGCGGGCCATGCGTATGTGGTTTTCCCCTAGAACCTCTAGCATGGATGCACGCACCAATCGGGAAATGTAGCCGACCCAGCCACTTCCTATGGCAAAGGCTGGGAGGATGAGATGGATAAGCCCGTCCCAGAAACCATTGCCGGCTCCGATCGCCGGCAACCAATGCAGAGTCACGGCGAAAATCAGCAGGGCGTAGACGGCCATAACAAAGGAAGGAATTGCGATCGTGGCGATCGTCAGGACGCCGGCTACCTGATCGATCACGGAGCTTCGCCGCATGGCCGAGCAACAGCCGAGCGGCACTGCGACCGCGACCGCCCATGAGATTGAGACCAGGATCAGTTCGATCGTATAGGGCAATTGCTCGAAGACGATATCGGCAACAGCTCTCTGGCTGAACACATCATAACCGAGATTGCCGTGGAGCAGCCCGCCGAAGAAGATGGCAATCTGCACGACAAGCGGCTTGTCGAGCCCCATCTGCTGATGGAGCTGCGCCTTCATCTCGGGCGTCGCGCGTGGGCCGAGCAGAATCGCGGCAGGATCGCCCGGCACGGCATGGATCATCAGGAACAGAAGCGTCACCGCGATCACAATGATTGCGACCGCGAGCGCGATCCGTTTGAGAAAATAGAACCACATGTTCTTACTCAGCCGCGCTGCTCAATTAAGCCGTCGAAAAATCGAGATACAATGGGATTCCATCCGGACGCGTCGCGGCCTGTGTTTGCTTGGCGCGATACATGACTGGATTGCCGCCATGGGTCAGGAACCGGTAGGCGCCCGAATCCTCCATGAGATCCTGCATCTCGTAGTAGAGCTTCGCGCGCGCCTCCTTGTCCTCGGTCGTGACCCCCTTGGCGTAGAGTTCATCGAAACGCTGGCTACGGAAACGCTCCCAGTTCCACACGCCGACCTGGTCTTGCAAGAACGAAGAGGTCGGATAAGATGGGTCAGGCAAACTTGAAAAATCATTTATGATGAGTTGCAGATCCTTCCAGCGTTCGCCCTCGGACTCCTTGCCAACTGTAGAGAACGAGCCACGATCCTGGGCATTGATCTCGACTTTGATGCCGATCTGCGACAATTGCGCCTGCACGATCACGGCTATGGTCGAGAAAGTGCTCACATTCGTGCAATCGATGGTCAAGGTCAGATCGCTCACACCGGCCTTTTCCAGGAACTCCTTGGCCTTTGCGAGATTGCCTTCCGGTGGGACGAGCGCCTTATCGCGATGCCCGACAATCCCCGGAGCAATGATGCCCGTCGCGACATCGGCCTGGCCCGAATAGGCAGCCTCCAGGATCTGCGGCACATTGATCGCCCATTGGATCGCCTTGCGGACATTGATGTCCTTCAGCTTGGGGTGATCCATATTCATGCCGATCCAGGCGTAACGGAGCGAGGGATGTTCCTCAACCTTGGTGTCGGCGGGCGAATTGCTCTTGAACGTCGCGAGTGAATCCAGACTGGTGCTGGTGAAATCGATGTCGCCCGCCTGGTAGGCCCGTTCCGCCGTCTTGATATCGGAGATCGGCAGAATGCGGATTTCGTCAAAGCCGGGTTTCGGGCCTGACCAGTCCGGATTGCGCGTCAAGAGCAGATACTGGTTCGCCTTCCAGTCGGCGAGTACATAGGGGCCGGAGAAAGCGGGCGGCTTCATGCCGAAATCACCGCCGTCCTTTGTTGCCTTCATCACGGCATCCTCGCAAATGATATGACCAGCCCCATAAGGGAGCGCGATGTTCCATAGCGGCACGAAGGGTGTCTTGAGCACGATCACGCCAGTATAGTCATCTTCCAACTCGACATGATCGAGCGGCCCCCAATCGCCCTTGTCCGGCGAATTGTGCTTGATCACGCGCTCGAACGAGAACTTGACGTCCTTAGCTGTCAGCTCGCCGTGACCGCCAGTGAACTTGATGCCTTTCTTTAGTCGGAAGCGGATGTGAGTAGGATCGACCTGCTCGATTTTTTCTGCCGCCTCCAGCTCCCAGCCCCATTCTGAGCCGGGCTTATAATGCGTGAGCTTCGAATAGATGCAATTCATCACGTCGACATCGGGGCCACCCTGGTAGAAGCCCGGATCGAGCTTGGCGATGTCGCGCATGCCGCGCGCCTTGAGCACCTTGCCTCCGGCTGCCCAGATGGCTTGTGACAATGGCATGCCGGCGGCGATGACACCCCCGCCAAGCGCGGCGCCGATTTTGAGAAAGGCTCGACGGCTTACATTTCCTGCGATAGCATCCATGATCGATTCCCCAATTGTTGAACAATTTCCCCCGGAGCGGGGTCGCTTTCATTTTGTAGCGCGGAAGTGCCTGCGAAGGTTCAGCTATCTCTGATAGACCAGTGGCTCGAATATGTAGGTGTGCCGCGAAACGTTTTTGCTGAATGCCATGTAATCAAGCGTCATCATCTTGAAGTCACCTGGCAAAGCTGTCAGGGCCGCCATCGCAAGCATTTTCACGGATCGAGTAAACTCGTTCGGCCCCCTTTTTATCCGTTGGCTGGATCATGATTGCCCTGCCCATGCTACGCCGAGGTTTGACGGCTAAATTCGAATGTTGATGGCTAAAGATGGGAAATTGTGGTTGCCGTCAATTTATTAAATTTTTGTGACGCCCGATTAGGATGGCTAATATAGAGGATTGCTAACATAGCGGTTCGAACGTACGCTCCGAGCCAGAACGGCACGTTCAGAGGATGAATTAGTGAGGGAACCAAATGAACACGCTGCCCTCGGGTTAAAGTGTGCTCGCGCATTCGGAGAAATCATAAAGGTTGGCTCGACGCGCGGTGCTGCGCGTTTTCTCGGTGTCACGCAATCCGCCGTCAGCCAGCAATTGAAGCTCTTCGAAGAGATGGTCGGAGAAAAGCTCTTCGTCCGAGACCGGCGCGGCCTCATCCCCACGACACGTGCGATCGAAATCTATAACAAGATCGATCGCTATTTTGAGACGCTTGTCCGAATAGAAAAGGAGATCATCGGGTCCTTCGGTTCGGCCAGAGAGAGTCTGACGATTGCCGCGCCCCATTTATCATGCCTGTTGTTTGTTCCCCAGCTTATCAGTGCCCTTGATCGAACAGAGCCTGACGCGGAGTTTTATGTCAGGGCGCAGGGCTACGATCAAATCGCGCAGAGCATATTGACAGGAGAGGCAGATGTGGGAATTTCCCGGCTTCCCTTGGATGATCGGTTCTTTGAGTGGCGTACGTTCACGGTGAGCAAGTGTGTGTGCATGATGTCGTCCCAGCACGCCTTGGCGCACAAGGGCGAGATCACGGCGGATGACATTGCCGGGGAGCGCTACATTATTCTCGATCGTGAATTCGCGTCACATCACACCGGAATGATGTTAGAGGAACCCGTCAAGGTGCGAACCGACGCTGTCGGCTTTGTGGCGGGATACGTGGCGGAAGGCTTGGGAATCTCAATTGCCAACGAATTCATCGCTGCGCAGTGCGCCTTATTCAACCTGAAAGTCGTCCCCTTTCTTTCTTCCGCGACCTACGAATACGTGGTGTTCTGGAGGCTAGGAAGTGCGAAAACTCTCCTCAGAGAAGCGTTGGTTAACGCCATAGAAAGCTGGGTAAAGGACGTCGGCCTGAGGCATGTGCGCGATTGAACCATCTATATTTGTTTGTAGGTCCGCTGCCGGGGAGTCGCCGCCATGCCCCCAAGGCCGCGGCCTGGATGGGGAGGAGTCGGGGTCGACCCCATAAGCAGGTACGTTTCGGATGTGATCAAGCGCCCATAAGCGCGGAATCTCCAAACCTGCTTGCTGCAACCCGAGCGACATACCGCTCTCCCCCGCGTACAGCTTCCATTGCTTTCATGTGCGTGCTCTGCCAAAATTCCGGCCCGGCCCGGCCCGTCGCGCTGCCGCACTCCCATGTAGAACCGCCGCAACGTGCCCCCATAGTTCCTCATGTCCCTCATGAGGCGATCGAGTTGGCCGACGCCATGCCTTGCGCGCGGTGCACGTCCCGACCTATGCCGTCCTGCAGATCGCGGAGGCCAGCCGACAGGCGCATCGTGGCACGAGTCACTCTGAATCGCCAGCCGGAACGGGCACGAAGGACTCTTCCGCAGTAAGCCCGCAGACGGGTTCCGGCCCAGTTCAACTCTACCAGGCCAGGTTTGCCTTTTGGCTGACCGCTCTTCACCTTCGGAGCAGGCAGTGCAGAGGGGTTCTTACCGACCACGAAGCCGCTCCAACTGGCTAGCCAGATTTAATGTCCGCCTGCGGCGAAAGCGTACGCATCCGGTGAAGCTTCTGATTACCCACATCGTCGGCGGGCCTATTGCCCCGTATGAATCTGCCGTGATTCTGTCCGTGACGCCGAATCACGGAGGCGTCACGGATGCGAGACAAGACCAGCAGCAGCGAGAGCGCTTTGCAGGAGGAAGAGCTTTCTGCGGCGGCCCTTCCAGACAAGCGTCTGGCCCGTCGGCTGCAACGGTTGCTGGAGCAGATGTCAGCTGCGCCGGGCAAGCCAATCCCGGCGGCCTGCGGCGACCGGGCGGCGGCGAAAACATAGAGTTCTCGCCGGCCATTTCGCCGCGACTGCGGCGCGCGTTGCGGCGGGCGAAGGTCCGATCCTTATCCTGCAGGACACGACCGAATTTATCTACAGCCGCGCGCAGCCGGGCAAAATCGGATTCACCAAAACCATCAACGCCGGGCGCTACAAGGCCGGGCAGCTCAACGTGCTGACCTTGTGCGGGGTGCTGATGCATTCGAGCCTGGCCGTCACTGCGGTGCTGAGGTCAAGCTTTCGATGGGGAGACGCGATGATATTCTTCGAGGAGGAGTTTGACTTCCTCGATGCCTTCATCGGTGAAGGCCAAGATCCGGTCGTCATCGTTGGCCCCGTACACCCAGATGACGCCGTCCTCGGGCTCGAGAACGAGGGTCAGGTCCTGGATGAGTGCTTCGCTGACGCCGAGGTCGCTGGCGACACGTTCGACGGTGTAGACGTGATGCACCTTATTGCGCTGCATGATCAGGCCGCAGCTGGTTGGGTCCGCAGTTTTGCGGATCTCCAATTCCACGGCAGCAAATCATCGATCTGATGGGCCGGATAGGCGGGCAGTCGGACGAGGACGTCGGCGAGCCAGGTCTGCGGGTCGATGTCGTTCATCTTGGCGCTGACGATCATGCTGTAGAGAACGGCAGCGCGCTGTCCGCCGCGATCGGAACCGCAGAACAGCCAGGACTTCTCGCTCGGCTGCATTGTTCGATAGGCAGATCCGCCCATCATCGAGGAACCGGGTGAAGGATGACCAGCGGCGCAGCATGTGGTTGAAGGCCTTGGTCAGGTCGTGCCCGCGCGAGAGCTTGTCGCGCGTCTCGATCATCCAGCGCTCGAGTTCGGTGACCAGCGGCGCGCTCCGCTCTTGGCGCACGGAGTGGCGTTGGGCGACAGGCCGTTGATCGCGCGCTCGATATCGAACAGGGCATCAATGCGCTTTCACGGCGTCGACCGCCAGCGGATAGACCAGGTTGGGCTTCTCGCCCTGCGCCTTCTCGCGCGCCGCCGCTTCGATATCGGCCAGCTCGAACACTTTGCGCCGGCTGTGAGCCCAGCAGCTGGCTTCCATAACAGGCGCCGGCTGACGGCCCGTCGCATAGAGATCAACTACCAAAGGCATCGGCCTGCAGAATGCCGCTCCAGCCGGCGAGATGCGCCGCGGGATGTTCGCCTCGACGACCGCCGCCGGCGGATCGGCGCCGCCGAACGGTCGGTCATCGCGCACATAGGTCCATAATCGGCCAGTATCGGTCTTGCCCTTGGCCAGCCGGCACCGTCGTATCGTCGCCGTGCAGACGTGAAGCGGCCAGCACATCGGCTTCGAGCTGCTTAAACAGCGGCATCAGCACCGCGGCGCCGGCGCCGACCTGGTCGGCGAGCGTCGACAGGCTGAGCGGCACGCCTTCGCACGCATAGCGTTCAGCCTGGCGGTTGAGCGGCTGATGCTGGCCGAACTTCTCGAACAGGATCATCGCCAGCAGGCCGGGACCGGCCCAGCCACGCGGGGTGGCGTGGAACGGCGCCGGAGCCTGGCTGATCGCCTCGCAGTCGCGGCAGGTGAACTTCGTTCTCAGCGCTTTTTGGTCGAGCAGGCGGGTCCGATACTCGGCAGTGAAGCAGGCGTCGCAGAATTGAGGCAGTTTGTGCTCGCGGGCCGTTTCGCCGAGAGCCCGATAAAGCCCGCCGATCGACAAGAAGCCGAGCGAATCGACACGGATGAATTTGGCCATTTCCTCGATCGACATGCGCGACGCTAAAAGTTTCGCCGTCTCAGGCGTGTCGACGCCGTAGAAGCATGAGGAGCGGGTCGGCGGCGAAGCAACGCGCATATGCACTTCCTTCGCGCCTGCATCGCGCAGCAACTGCACGACCTTCTGGCTGGTTGTGCCTCGCACTATCGTCGACCAGCACGATGCGCTTATCCTCGATCATGCGACGGTTGGCATTGTGGTTCAACTTGACGCCCATGTGGCGGATGGAATCGGTCGGCTGGATGAAGGTTCGGCCGACATAGTGGTTGCGAATGATGCCGAGCTCGAAGGGCAGGCCGGCGGCTTGGGCGAAGCCGATCGCGGCCGGGGTGCCGCCGTCGGGCACAGGCACGACGATATCGGCATCGACCGGGTTCTCGATGGCGAGCTCGGCGCCAATCTTCTTCCGCACTTCATAGACGTTGCGGCCCTTGACCGACGAATCCGGACGAGAGAAATAGACATACTCGAAAATGCAGAACCGCGGTTTCTGCGTTTCGAACGGGAACAGGCTCTCCACTCCCTCAGCGGTGATGATGACCATCTCGCCAGGCTTCAGGTCTCGAACAAAGCGCGCACCGATGATGTCGAGCGCGCAGGTCTCTGAGGCCAGGATCCAGGCGCCCTCAAGTTCGCCTAGTACCAGCGGCCGGATCCCGAGCGCGTCGCGGCAGCCGATCATTTTTGTGGGGGAGAACGCTACCAATGAGAACGCGCCCTCCAGTTGGCGAACCGCATCTATGAAGCGCGAAATGACGTCCCTTCCCGACGCTGGTCGCGATGAGATGCAAGATCGTTTCGGTGTCCGAGGTCGACGAGAAGATCGAACCCTGCTTCTGCAGCGCACGCTGTAGCGTCATCCCATTGGTGATGTTGCCGTTGTGGGCGATGGCAAAGCCGCCGTCGGCCAACTCGGCGAAGAAAGGCTGTACGTTGCTCAGCCCGGGTCCGCCCCCAGTGGCGTAGCGGGTGTGGCCGATGGCGCGCGTGCCCTTCAGCCGGTCGAGGACCGGCTGCTTGGTAAAGGTGTCGCCGATCAGACCGACATGACGTTCGACGTGGAACTGCGTGCTGTCATAGGAGACAATCCCCGCCGCCTCCTGCCCCCGGTGCTGCAGGGCATGCAAGCCGAGGGTGACGATAGTGGCCGCATCCAAGGGGCCAAAGACTTCGAATATGCCGCATTCATCATGAAAATGATCATCGGCCTCCGCAGAGAATAGTTTATCTGCCTCAAACATTTGTCATGATCATTATCCGAAGCACAAGATGAGGTAAGCTGTCGTCTTCGCCTGAATCGGACCATGAGGGGGCGGATGTCGGCCGCGAGCCCCCAGCCGACATCGTCCCAATGCGCCAGCCTCTTGCCGCATCAGAGATGATCATCCGGCAACGGCGGGATCACATGTAAGTGGCTTGATAGGACTTGAAAGTCTACCGTAAGGCACGTGGTCCCGCGAAGCCGAAGTCATCGCGGGATCCCATCCTTGCGTGATTGTGCCAATGGTCGCTAGTAGGTAAGCATGATCTTTTGGTAGATGTCGACGGCTTTGGCCAACTGATCAATCTCCACGTACTCATTGGCGGTATGGGCCTGATCAATACTCCCAGGCCCAAGAATAACGCAGGGAATACCACCCAGAGACAGCTGACTCGCGTCCGTCCCATATGGAACTCCGCGGTGCTGGCCCGTTCCGGCAACTTCAGCACAGGCCTTTGCCGCCACCGAGGCGATTTTTGTGGCTTCCGCACTCGGGGAGCTGGATCTTCCAGAGCGGGTAGCAGCGAGCGCACGTTGATCTTATCGGGACCCTGGCGCAGGCCTTCCAGGATGTTTTCTACCTCCTGTAGCGCTTCCGCCGGTCGCTCTCCTGGTATGAGCCGCCGGTCGATCCACACGCGGCAGGATGGCGGTACCGTCGCCAATTCCGTACCCCCTTCGATGAGCGTGATCGTAAGGGTCGGGGGCTGACCAGGGGGTGCACGCGTTGGGACAGAGTCTCGTTAATCTTGTCGAGCGCCAAGATAACCTTGGCCATTCCCGTGATCGCGTTCACTCCGAGGTGGGGCTTGGAGCTGTGAGCGGCCACCCCCTCCACTTCAACTTGCCAGCGAACCGATCCTTTATGTGCAACGACAAGCTCCAAGTCAGTGGGCTCACCGACCACCGCGGCCTCATAGGATACGCCTGATTGAGCGATCTTTCGCGCTCCCTTCTTTCGGTATTCTTCGTCGACACTTGCGCCTAGGACAATCGTGTATCGTGGCTTACGGTCCCTAGAGTGCTAAGAGCCATGAGCATTGCCGCGAGCGGACCCTTATCGTCACAACTTCCTCGCCCATAAATCCGACCATCCCGTTCGTCCGGCGAAAAAGGATCTGCCTCCCAATTATCAACCGGCACCGTGTCCATGTGAGATATGAACAGGACACGCTTATCGGGCTCCTGCCCAGGAACCCAGGTGAAGAAGTTGGCGCGTCCGTCGGTGACTTCCTGATATTCAAAGGGTAGATTTCGCTCTCGACAAAAGGCCTCGAGGAACTCAGCGACCTTTTGTTCACCGCTCCCCTTCGCCGACGCTGAAGGGTTGATGCTCTCAATTTTTATGAGTTGTTTGAGAAGCTCTACCGTTTGTGTGCTGATGGACGACATGAATACTCCTATCCCTCCTTGAGAACGCAAGCTTGCGGCTATGCCAGCCAGTTCTTTGCCAGGCCGACAACTCGGTCAGCTTCGTCTGCTGTGTTGTATAAATGTAGCGAGAAGCGCAGCATTCCCCGGCGTGCTGAGACGATCACCTGGTTTTTCATCAAATGCTCGTGCAGCGACTGAATGCGACTGTCGGCTTCGCGCGAACCAGGTGCTGGATCTCCAAGAGCAACGATACTTCCGGTGTGATCCCCTGGTGCTCCGCCGCAGACGGGGAGTCCGAGATCTAGGAGGCCCGATGCCAGTCGCCTTGCAACGGATGTAACGCTTTGTTCAATGGCCGGCGTGCCGATTTCCATTAGCTGTCCGATAGACGCGTAGACCGCTATGACGCCCGCAAAATTGTAATGGCCAATTTCAAAACGGGGCGCGCCCGCGCGCAATTTTACCGAATCGAATATTGGAGCCGACTCTGGCGCTTCGCCCAAATCGATACTAAAGCGGGCGAGATAGGCAGGGCTTAGACGATCGGCCCATTCCCGGCGGCAATATAGAAATCCCAACCCATAGAGGCCCATCAACCCCTTGTAAGATGATACCACCAAACCGTCGACGCCAAGCAGATTGACATCGGTATGGAGGATGCCAACTGATTGGGAGGCGTCGGCCAAAAGAAAGGCGCCAAGACGCTTGCAAGCCTCCGCTATCGGCTCGATCACAGTCTTAAAGCCTGGCACCATTGTGACAGTCGATACTGTAACGATACGGGTGCGCGAGTCGATTTGATGGATAATAGCGTCGCAAGGGATTGCGCCGTTATTTGTTTCTACAATCCGCAACTCAACTCCGTGCTTGTCCCTGAGTTGCAGCCAAGGGAGGATATTGTTTGCGTGCTCCAACTGGCGGCACAGGACAAGATTGTCTCCCGGCCTCCAAGCAATCGCGTTTCCAATTATGTTAATGCCTTCCGATGCATTCTTCGTAACAGCGATTTCGTCCTTTTCGGCCCCAATAAATTGAGCAAATCTGGAGCGTGTTCGCTCGACAAGCTGCATCATTCCCTCTTCGTCATTCAAGCCGTTTAGTCGATTATCAAGGTGCTGGTCCATGGACGTGCGGGTGGTTCTGGATATGAGCCCCTGATTTGCAACATCCATGTAAATGGCCCTTTGGGTGGCTGGAAATTCCTGCCGGAGGACGTCCAAAGGAAGAAAATGGCTTATCATGCTCGTCATAAGATCCGTGTTACGTGGTAAAGAGCGCAAAACCTACTCGGGACGCCCATTTCTGCAGTTGTGGCAACGACAGTGCCTTAATTGAGAAGCGGTAGAGCTACCTTTCATACCATTCGGCCGAATTTATAAGACAAGAGGTTCACCACCGAGAGGCAAATGCTTTTCGTTGACCGGATCATTTTATGGCTTGATCCTTGTGGAACTCAGGCTAATATCGTGAGAGATAAGCAGTTTTTCTGCGCAAATCTCTCCTTTTTTGCAGTGATCGTGAAATGGACCTGGATCGAGTTGATCGCAAGCTTCTCAACGCAGTGCAGCGCGACAATCGCCTGACGACGGCTGAATTGGGCGAACTTGCGGGCCTTTCTGCGACCGCTTGTCAGCGGCGACTGAAGCGACTGCGTGATGAAGGTGTGATCGAGGCTGACGTTGCCATAGTCTCGCCACAAGCCGTAGGTCGCCCCATGCTCATGCTGGCGTCGATCAGTCTCGAGCGTGAGCGGGTAGATATCATTGATCGGTTTAAGCAGGCGGTTCGGCGCACGCCTGAGATCATGAGTGCGTACTATGTGACGGGTGAAGCCGATTTCGTTCTCTTGATCTCTGTGCAGGACATGGCCGAGTATGAGGCATTTACCCGCCGATTTTTTCATGAGTCTGATATCAAAGCAGTCAAGACAATGGTCGTAATGGATCGAATCAAGGCGTCATTGGCTCTGCCTATTGAAGAATAATGACAGTATGCGCCCGCATTCAGTTGCGCTGGCACCTTGCGGTCTCAAGCGCATCAACCTGATAACTAATCGCGATTCGTCGGGTGGTAATACGATCTAGGGCGGCGGTGAAGTGCGTCTTATCTTTTCGACGTACTGGATCAGATTGATCGCAAAGCTTGGCTGCCGGTGGCAGCATCGTGACTTCGCTTTCGGTCGCTTCACTTGTGGCTTCAATGAACTTGCGCCGGGATGAGTGCAGGGGCGTTGCCCCTGCGGCCGGATGTCTCCGCTGCCGATCAGCGCTGGCACCGCCTGCTTGAGAACTGCATCAGCGTGACGTTGTTGCCGGGGTCCACCACCACGTATTCGCGGCTGTGAGACGTGCCATATCGATCCTCCTTTGACCACTGTCGGTGCGCCGGGAAGCGGATGCGGCATTGCGCCAGGACTCCACCTCACCTTGCGTTGCACGGCCACTTAATCGGAGAACCTGCTTGGGGTTCCCGACATTGCACCTCAAGCGAGAGTCGACTGGCGGGCCGATCGCACTGCACGTTGGGCCCAGATCAGAACAAGACATGCAACGTGGGCACGAAGCGCAGATGCCGGGACAGCCCGACGAAATCATTGTGTGGACGCGGCGCCTTTGGACATGCCCCCGTTCGGCGAGGGTCGAGTATCCCCAGGGGTTGGCATCAGTCGTGCCCGAACGAACAGCCGGGTGACCGCTGGCGAGTCGGGAATCTTCCACTTCGTCAATAGTCTGGGTTGCGCGCGAAACGGCAGAAAAACGCAGCTTTCCTGCTCGAAACAGGCATGATTTATGCAAAGCGCATCCTGGTCGGCCCTACATCTAAAACAGCGCTGACAGCTTCGGCTTTGTTGTGCGGATGGGATCGACACGAGATTGTCACTCGGCTGAAAGCCGTCGAGGCTAGCCGATCGACCTGCTCGCGCTCAAGGGGCTCTCGATCCAAAATCGCTTGGAGGTATGGCAATGGATGTGACAACGCAACTCATTAGACATGTTCTCAACTCCAATCTGGAGACGATACCTGAGAAAGCGATCGAACGTGCGAAGCTCTCAATCCTTGACACTATCGCGTGCGCGATCGGCGGATCGAATGATCCTATCGCCCGCTTCTCTCGCGACTTGGGTGCGTTGTCGGGCGGCAAGCCAGAATGTACGGTTTGGGTTTCGGGAGAGAAGCTCCCCGCCAGCTTGGCGGCGCTGGTCAATGCGACGACGGCCAGAGCCCTTGATTTTGATGAGACATATGAGATCTGTATCAACGGCTGCCACGCAAGCGCGTATGATGTGCCGCCGGCGCTGGCACTGGCCGAACGTGACCTTTCGATTACCGGAAGCGAATTGCTCTGCGCAGTCGCGACCGCTATCGATTTGCACATGCGTCTTGCGCGCAGCGTCACAACCAACGCAATAGACACAGGACGCGACAATATGGTCGCGGTCTGGGGCGCCACCGCGGTTAGTACAAAGTTGCTGCGGCTCGACGAAGAGAAAACGCGCAATGCGTTCGGTATCGCTTACGCCCACGCTGCTGGCGAATTTCAGATGTATGAAGAAGGCGCCCACACTGTAGCGCTGCAGCAGGGATTGCGCGCTCGCTCGGGCCTTGAGGCTGCCCTTTCAGCTATGGTGGGCTTCAATGGCCCACGGGAGCCCTTCTTTGGCAAGTATGGGTTCTACAAGGCCTTCGAACCAGACTACGAGCTAGAGATGCTTATGGATGGCCTCGGTTCCGATTATTTGAACGCTTCCATTAGCTTTAAGCCTTGGCCCTCCTGCAGGGCTACGCATCACGGGATCCATGGACTGCTGCAATTGCGTGAGAGACACAACTTCACGGGTGAGGATATTGTCTCAATCGAACTCGGGTTGAATCAGCGCGCTAGGAGCGTTGTCGCCCAGCCGCACGACCGAAAGTGGAACCCAAAGGATCCTGTCGTAGCGCGATTCAGTCTGCCTTACGCCGTCTCTGTGGCGGCGCAGCGTGGCAGCGTCGCGATTACCGATTTTCGCAAGGAAACGCTTATGGATCCCGCTGTACGGGAGATCATGGCGGCCACGAAGGTCGAAATTGATCCTGAAATCGATCGCACACACGGGCGCGATGGGAATTCGCCGACAACAGTTAAGGTGAATTTAAAGTCTGGAGCACAATATTCCATTCGTATCGACGAGCCGTTCGGGCATCCGGAAAACCCGGCCTTGCTCGCCGACGGCATGCGGAAATTAGAGGCATGTGCCGAAATGTCGATGTTGCCGTTCTCTGAAAAACAGCTCGGGTTGATAAGCGAGTTCGTAAACGAACTTGATAAGCGGGCTTCGTTGGCGCCGCTATTTAAGCTGCTAGTCGGCGGCAACTAGGCCTCCGCGCTCCCGACACCCAAATAGTTTCTGCTCAGCGGTGCCCACCCGGCCCATCTATATGCCATCATAGAGGGACAGGGCGTCTCAACGATGTCCAGATACGGCCGCGGCTCCGATTGGGTGACCGGAATTGGTAAAACAATGAGAATGATCGAATGATCCGACCGGTCCGACCATGCTACAAGCACCGTGTAGACCTTCTCGCCGACAGCGGGGGGCCCGACAGCGGCAATGAGCTGATGTGAGCCACTTGGAAACCGTTGATGTGAGATCAGGCTTGATGCAAAATAGCATTGCTTGGTCGTTGAAAGGTTCAAGATCCCAGCCGTCGAGGATCAGCAACTGCACGCCGGCCGAGCGTGCGTAGCGGCCGTTGGCACTGGCGAAGTCGAGAGTGGCGAACAGGCGCGGGACACGCCGGTACAGCACTGAGCGGCCACTCACGATGGGCCGCAGATGGCCGGATTGTCGTGGCCGTCGACCCGGTCGCCAACGATCAGCTTGAGGAACAGGGCTAGATCCAGGCCGCGCTCGCTGTGATAATCGACATCCCCGCGGATGCTGCGTGCTGGCGCAGCTTTGAGAACGCAGGCGCAATCATAGCCTAGCCATCCGGCGTGCGACAATTATTGAGCCTCGGCATTGGCGGCAAGTTCATCGAACGCCTTTGCCATGCCGGCCAGGCCCCTGGTGTTCAAGCGACCAAGGAGGATGGGATGTGCAAGGATGTCGTTTTTTCTTCTTCAGTGTAACAGCGAGCGTCTTCAGTGGTAATAGCGAGAACCGGATCTCTGAAGAGCCCGAGCTGATGCGCCTGCTGGAAGCAGGCGCCAGGCAGTTTCCTGTCGCCGGTCGGACGCATGGCTCTGGCAGTCAGCAGTACGAGCCTGGAAACAAGATCGGGACGCACGATCGTGACCCGCGCGGCGACGCTTCTGAATTGCCAACCAGCGTGATTTGTTTCCAATCCCAGCGTTTCGAGGAAGCTAGTTGTTTAGTCACGTCACCCACGCCGCCGAGGCGGTTAATATAGTTCCGATCAGCGGGATAGTCAGTGCCACACAACGTGGAGCTGATCAACCGCGATCACCCGAAATCGTCGGACAGCCCGTCCATCCGTCGAACAAATGAACTCTTTCCCTCCGCGCCGAAGCCGGCACCATGTAGAAATACAATTGGCTCACCGGCTCCGCTCGTAATGCGAGGTGCCGAGCGGCGTCAGGTGGGCTGAATTGCGCGCAGCCGATCGCTCACTTTCTGAGTGTACCAGCGTCACGGTGTCACTTTCTGCGGCCACCTTCTATCAGCACAGGCGACTAGCGTTTTCTTGGTGCTTACGCGTACAAGCACGATTGCCGGTAGGAGTAGAAGATTCCTCTCTTTACAATGTTCTTCGAACATGCAACTCGAAAGCCCTCGTTTACCAAGGCGCGGAATACGTGTGGCCCCAGCAGGTTAAGGCAGACCTCATCATTGAAGGCAGGATGAGGCGTTCCTCTACGCTGATCAAAAAGCATAGCCCGGACACGGCAGAGTGATGAGCCGTCGAAAGTATCGCCAGTCCCCCGATGGCCAGCTGCGATGACCTTTCAGAAATGCTTCGGTTCCCTCGCCGGCCGGCTGGGCAGACGACGAATCGGCCACCGTGGCGCTTCGATGACCCGGAAGGTGCCAGAAGGGAAGATAGGTGTTATTGAGCCGCAACGTCCTTCCGGTCTGGGCCGCGGCGGGGTGCGGTCTGCGTTAAGCCGCAGCGATGGAGATCGACACCGACAAGATCGATGATGCGGTCCTGGCACTGCTTTGGCTGACCCTGCACAATGAACGGTGCGCCTGGAAGGGCTTTGACTAGGACGTGACGGATCGACTTCACCGGAAGGGACTGATCGCCGACCCGGTCAACAAGGCAAAATCCTTGGTGTTGACGAACGAGGGTCTTCGGCGCTCGGAGGAACTGTTTCGCGCGCTGTTTACGCGGCCGACGCCATGAGCGCCCGAGCGGGCCGCCAGTTCCAAGGCAGGCCCTCGAGCCGTGTGATCGGCGTGTCGGCGATGCGGGAGAGGACGTCGGCAAGCCAGGCCTGGGGGTCAATATCGTTGAGCTTGGCGGTGTTGATCAGCGTCGCCATGAAGGCAGCCCGATCGGCACCTCGATCGGAGCCCGCGAACAACCAAGCTTTTCTGCCGAGAGCAAACCACGCAGCGCGCGTTCGGCCGCGTTGTTAGTGAGGCAAATCCGGCCATCGCCGAGGAAGGTCGTGAACCCTTCCCAGCGCTTCAGCATATAGTCGATTGGCTCGGCGACCGGAGAGCTGCGCGACAGTTTTGCCCGCTCTGCCCGCATCCAGGCCTCAAGTTCGGTGGCGAGAAGACGGCTTTCCTGCCGGCGTCGTTGCAGACGTTCGTCGGGGACGAGTCCGTTGATGTCGCGCTCGATATCGAACAGGGCGTCGACGCGTTTGACCGCCTCAAGCGCGATCGGCGAGATCGGCGCGGCGTTCTTGCCACGCTTGGCATTCGTTGCGATGTCGGCAAGCACGAAGAACTTGCGGCGCGCATGCGCCCAGCACAGCGCCTGGGTCAGCGGACCGGGATCACGGTCCACCTTGAAGAGCGGATTGTAGCCGCCATAGGCATCGGCCTGCAGAATGCCGGTGAAGCTCCGCAAATGACGCTCGGGATGTTCCTGCCGCCGATCGCGCGAGGCATAGTAGAGGGCCGCCGGCGGCGATGTTCCGCCGAACGGCCGGTCATCCCTGACGTAGGTCCAGATGCGACCGGTATCGGTCTTGCCGCGGGCCAGGATCGGCACGGTCGTGTCATCGGCATGTAGGCGGTCAGCACAAGCACATGGGCCTCGATCAGCGTATGCACCGGCTTGAGCGCCGCGGCACAAGCTCCGACCTGATCGGCCAGTGTGGAAAGGCTGAGGTCGATGCCCTCGGGCATAGCGCTCGCTCTGCCGGTTCAGCGGCTGGTGCTGGGCGAACTTCTCGAACAGGATCATCGCCAAAAGGTTCGGCCCGGCAAAGCCGCGCGGCGTCACATGGAAGGGCGCCGGCGGCTGCGAGATCTTCTCGCATTCGCGGCAAGAGAACTTCTCGCGCACGGTCTGGATCACCTTCCACTGGCGCGGGATCACCTCCAGCGTCTCGGTAACGTCCTCGCCAAGCTTGGCCAGCTTGCCCGAACCGCAACACGGGCAGTTCGCCGGCGCGGCTATGACCACGCGCTCACGGGGCAGATGTTCGGGGAAAGGCTTGCGCGACGGTCGCTTGCGCTCGAACGCCCTGACCGTCGAGGAGCGTGCCGTCAGTTCCGCCGCCAATTCGTCCTGGCTGGCGTCGGCTTCCAGTTCCTCAAGCTGCAACTCCATCTGTTCGAGAAGCCGCGCCTTGCGCTCCGAGCGGCGGCCATGGATCTCGCGCTTCAGCTTCTCGATCTCCAGCCTGAGTCGGGCGATCAGCGCATCCGAGTGCGAGTTCACGGCTTGCGCGCGGGCGGCGACTGCTTGCGCCTCCCGGCAGGCTGCACGCTCGGCGAGCGCGTGCGCACTGGCAAGATCACCAGGAAGCTGATCGGCTGCATCGGTCATGGCGCGATGGAATCATATTCGCTCCCGCCATGCCAGCGGTTTTGCTCATCCCGCCGAGCTTGGACGCCAGGTTTTTTGCGGCATTCGCCAGTCGATGCCTTCGAGCCGATAGCCAAGCTGAGCGGGCGTGATCACCACCGTACCGTCGGCCGCCGAGGGCCAGATGAAGCGGCCGCGCTCGAGCTTCTTCGTAAACAGGCATGCACCCTGGCCGTCGTGCCAGGTCACCTTGATCAGCCCTCCCTGCCGCCCGCGGAAACAGAACAAATGACCGCTGTGCGGATCGCGCTTCAATGTCTCCTGCACCATCAGCGACAGGCCGGGGAAGCCCTTGCGCATATCCGTATAGCCAGTGGCGAGCCACACCTTCACACCGCTCGGGATCGAGATCATCGCCGCTCCAGCACATCCAGGATCCGGCCGAGCGCCTCGCTATCGATATCACTCTCGACCCGCAGGCGGCGGGCGCCGCCAAGCTCGATCGTCACCATGCTGCTCTTCTTGCGCGGTCGGGAGATCGGCGGTGGCTGCGCAGGCGCAGGTGGCGCTGGCAGTGCCTCGACGACCTCCACGGGAACGAGCTGCGGCACGAACGGCGCGGAGATCTGGCAGAGCTCCTTGCGCCACCGGAAAAGCTGGCTCACATGGATGCCAGCCGATCGCGCAATCTCGGAAACACTGGCCCCAAGCTCAAACGTCGCGGCGACCAGCCGCTCCTTCTCCTCGCGAGACCAGCGCCGGCGCCGCTCGACCGACGTGATCACTTCGATCTGATGCTTCGTCACAGGGCTACTCCTAGTGCTTGCACTAGGACTTGCAGCCTTCAGCCTACCTCAGCAAGGCGGCCGTCACCGTGGGGATACGCCGCAACTCCCCTGTCGTCGAGTGAACGAATGTTCTATTACGATCGCTTTTTGGGCGCCACGTCCGTTCGTGCGGGAATTTGAAGGGCTTCTGATTGTCCTTGTTCGCCAAGGGTCTGAAATGGTGAGATCGACCAACTAATTAAGTCGATGGCACGATCAAGTATCGCCTCCGTCTGAGCAAGGCTGGGTGAAGCTGCAACGACATGCCCGATGCGGTCTCGGTAATCGCCTTTCCTGACGATCGGCGTCATTGGCTTAACATAGAATTTGACCTCGGCGACACCTGATACGGCAGCCGCCCGACCGCCTCCATCGATCCAATCGAGGTTGCCATCGCGATCAGGAAGTAGGTAGCGCGCGGCCGCAGTGTGCGAACGCCTTCTGTGCAAATTTGATTCGTCGCCCGTGACAAGCGTAATGTGCTCGGTGATGAGATCGACACCGTAAGCCAGCTGAGCCAGTTGAGATGCGGGGGCGCCGCCAAGCCGCGGATTGATTTCAATGACGACTGGGCCGCGCTTTGTCCAGCGGAATTCAATGTTCGTCGGGCCCCAGCTCAAACCGAGAGCTTGCAAACAGCTCAACGAAATACCGGAGATACGCTGATACTCGTCGTCTGTTATCGGGGCCGGATAAGTAAACTCACGAAAGACGAAATGCGGTGGGGGACCGAACTCAGCGGCGGCAATCTCGAATACCTCATTTCCCATTATGTCAGCGTAATAAAACCGGCCTTTTGCGAATTCTTCGACAAGTATAATCGGCGAAGACCGCCATATATGCTTCCCGCCCAATAGGTAGCTCGTATGTTCGGCTAACTCATCAACGCTGCGGCACAATCGGACACCTATACTGCCGCTGCCCGTGGCAGGTTTGAGAATAACCGGTAGGCCGATTTCCGCGGCAGCGCTCTCTACGTCCGGCGCATTTGCCGCCACGCGATAAGCAGGTATTGGCACGCCGGCCTCCGCAAGGAGCTGACGTTGGACGGATTTGTCACAGCATCGCTCAATCGATGCGGGGTTAGGGCCCGGTAGACCGAAGTGCTGACAGAGCTTGCCAACCATAGCATAAGCCAACTCGTCGTCGCCCGAAAAGCCCGTAATGCCAGCAATCTGATAGGTTGCACCCAGCCGGGAACATTCGTGGATGAGCGCATCGAGATTATCTGTATCGACACGGATTGCCTCAGCACTTTTCGTCGCAAGATAGTCGTACCGAGCTGGATCAGCCGACAGGGCAATCGGATGAAGGCCAAGGCGCTGGGCCGCTTGAACATACAGCAGACCGTTACCCTTATGGCCTTCAACCAGGATGAGCGCTCTTCTTTTCATTGGCGTTGATCTCCGTTGCGTGCTGTGCGGCATATAAGCGTAAAAGGCATCAGCTTCTTATCTGTGCCTGACCCAGGCCTTGGCGAACGTACCATTGTCAGCGATTTGCGGTCGCAAAGATTCGGTAAAGTTTAGTTGAGGGATTTGTTGCAAACGCCTTGATTACCGGCCGTGTGGCATGGAGCCCAGCGACCGGGGTGCGATCTTCAATAGACGCCAGTTTGACCAGTCAATGATCCTGCTTTGCTTGCGCTGGTACCTAGGAATGCGTTTTTCGATGAAGCCGGCCACCGAGTCCGATCATTCCGATTTCATTCCGCCCGGGCGTTCCGATTGAAGTCGGCCATTTCTCGGACTGATCCTGGGTCTGGTTGATGTTTGGATCGGGTTCTGTTTGAGCTCAAGCGTGCGGTGTTTCAGGGGCTATTGGCGAGCGCTGTTTTCGCATGCTCTCTCCGGTCAGATCGATGCGATAGGCGTTGTGAACGAGGCGATCCAGGATGGCATCGGCCGTCCTCGCGGCACGCCTAGTGACCAAGCGAGTAGGCCGGCCAGCTCTTGCCTGTGCCGGGCGGACTGGGTTCATAATGCCCGTTATCAGGGTGACGAAGGAAAGAAGATCGTCCGTTACGCTTTCATCCGCCATCCGCGTGCGGGCGAAGACATTTTCGTAACTGGTCGTCAGCGTTATTGCGGAGAGCTGCTTATGTTGGGCGGCAACCGGATTGCAGCTGGCGCTGATTCCGATCTGGATGACGCAAGAGACCGCCCTAACGATGGCGGTCCGCGAGGCGTCTCGGCTTGCGCTTTCATGCCTGCGCGACCTATGCCGTGAGATCGATGCGTGTGTAGGCTTTCCAAGGCGAGTCACGCCGGTCGGGAGACCATAATGCAGCGCAGCCAATTTCGGACCAACCAGCCAGACCTGTTCTCCGCAGAGACCGCCTCCCGTTGTTCCGGGCGAAGTGCCGGAAAGCGCTCTTCCGTTGATCGAAGCCTTTTTGAGCGAAGCCGCGGCGTGAGCCAGAGGGGCCCGGGGGGCAAATCATGAAGATCACCGCTGAACATCTTGCGCGCGGCGCTTATGCCTATGTTCGGCAGCCCACGGCCGATCAGCTTGCGAGCAATCCCGAGAGCCGGCCGACGCCAGTACGGCCTTGCAGAGCGTGCGCGGACCCTTAGCTGGAAAGACGCCATCTCGAAGGGGAGCAGACACCGGAGCGGCTCGGCTACCGCTCGGGTTGCGGTCATGCCTTCTCGGCCTCGGCGATCTCGGCCATCAACAAACGCCAGCGTTGAAGCCGTGAAGCGCATCGATGCCCTGTTCGATATCGAGCGCGAGATCAACGGCCTGTTGCCAGGCCAACGCCTCGCCGTGCGCAAAGAGCGGAGCGCGCCGCTGGTCACCGAGCTCGAGCGCTGGATGTCGAGACGCGCGACAAGCTCTCGCGCGGACACGATCTGACCAAGGCCTTCAACTACATGCTGCGCCGCTGGTCATCCTTCACCCGGTTCCTCGACGATGGGCGGATCTGCCTATCCAACAATGCAGCCGAGCGAGCCCTGCGCGGCATGAAAGTCCTGGCTGTTTTGCGGTTCCGATCGCGGCCGACAGCGCGCTGCCGTTCTCTACAGCCTGATCGCCAGCGCCAAGTTGAATGACGTCGACCCTCACGCCTGGCTCGCCGATATCCTGGCGCGCATCGCAGCCCACCCAGCACAGCGGATCGACGAGCTCCTCCCTTGGAACTGGCGCCGCGAGGGCCTCGACGCTGCGGCCGCCCAGCGCAATGGCTACCGCGACCGGGACTGGGAGACGCGGGCCGGGACGGTCGAGCTGCGCAAGCTCAGGAAGGGAAGCTACTTCCCGGGTTTCCTCGAACCGCGCCGCATGGCAGAGAAGGCGCTGACCGCCGTCATCCAGGAAGCTTATGTGCAAGGCATCTCGACCCGGTCGGTTGACGACCTGGTCAAGGCCATGGGCATGAGCGGCATCTCCCAGAGCCAGGTCTCGCGGCTGTGCGAGGAGATCGACGGCAAGGTGAAGGCCTTCCTCAAGCGGCCGATCGAGGGCGATTGGCCATACCTGTGTGATCGACGCATTTACCTGAAGGTCCGCCGCGGTGGGCGGATCGTCTCGGTCGCCGTCATCATCGCTGTCGGCGTCAACGCGGACGGCCGGCGCGAGGTGCTGGGCATGGAGGTCGGCACGTCTGAGGCCGAGCCGATCTGGACGGAATTCCTGCGCAAGCTGACACGTCGCGGCCTGCGCGGCGTCAAGCTCGTCGTCTCTGACGCGCACGAAGGCCTCAAGAGCGCCGTCACCAAGGTGCTGTCGGCGACATGGCAGAGGTGCCGCGTGGGGCTGTTGAGGAAGCTGGCTTTTCCACACCCGGTGCGAGGCAAGGACGCCTTGCCGTCAAACTGCGGAATGCCTTCTCAGGGTTCCTCGACGGACGCCAGAGGGCGCATCAGCAGCACCAATCCCAGAAAATGGGCAAACAAAGCGGCCGCCAGCCGCTTGAGGTTTACCGCCGCCGCGGTGAGGTAGGCTTGGATCGTCATATTGGCGAGACCCCGCCGAACCGCTCGGGCAAGACCGTGCCAGTTCTTCGCCTCGCCATGGTAGCCTTCCGAGCGTCACCGGTGACGCTGATAGAGCTGTTTGTCCTCTTCCGACCATCGCTCACGACGCCTGCGCGCCCTCAGCAACGCCGGATAATTATCGCCTACAACGACCGCCTTGTTGACGCGCCCTTTGGACAAGCAAATGGAGGCAAGGTCGCAGCCGGCGCAGTCGCTGGCGCGTGAATAGAAGAAGCGTTACCCGCCGGGGGGCCGCAACGTTTTTCCGCGCAGGCACTTCAGGATGTCGTGCTTGGCATCGTAGCGGAAACGGCGCATCGGGACGGGGCTGCGGATTGGCTCCGCCTTGGCCGGTGTCAAGGCATCGATCGCGCGACACTCGAAAGCCCCGTACACTTTTGCGTAGGCATAGCCGGCATCTGCCATGACTGTGCTGATGGAGAGCCCTGTGGCCTCCATGGTGGCATCGATCCGATCGACGATCATTTGCCCTTCGTTGAGCTCGCCGGTGGTCACGGCGAAATCAAGGACCACACCGCGCAGATCATCAACGATGGCATGTTGTTTGTAGGCGGGCTCCAGCCTGCGATTGCGGGGCTTTTGTCGCCATGTTGGCATCCGGATCAGTGACACAGATCTTCTTGAACTTCCCGGTTTTGCGGCTCTTTCTGAGTGCCGCCTGCGCATCCTCGTTCGCCACGTTGCGCTGGCTTTATGACCGGCGCGATCTCGCCGAGGCCAAGGCTGATCTTGCCGCATGGCTTGCCAAATGGTCGGGCCGCTACCCAGGACTGACGACGTGAGTGGAGCAGACCCTCGAGTGCACGCTGACCTTCTTTCGTCTACTACGCCAGCACCACAAGCACCTCAAGAGCACCAACATGCTCGAACGGCTCAACGAGGAAATTCGCCGGCGCACCTATGTCGTGCGCATCTTGCCAACACCGAAAGCTGCCTGCGACTCGTCAGGGCTCTTGCCATCGAGACCAACGAAAACTGGATGGAGGCCAACCGCTACATCAACATAGACGACCTACGCGAGCACAAGAAGGCTCGCTCTACGCCAAGCCGCATGACCGGCTCCATGGCCGCCCCTTTTTGCAGAACTTGACGCACACAACCAACTCCCGAAGCCTTGGTTTCCACGGCGATTGCCCATCCCCTGGCACTCCGATTCACCGCGATAACGGCCAGTGAATCAGGCTTCGCCTGGCAACGAAACCGGAAACTGAAATCGCAAGGAAACAGCCCACAAACACGTCGTTTCCGGCAAATTCGATACTGGAAATCAGCTGGTTTCTACGTACATGAATCACTTGCGATTCTTCACGACGATTTTCGGCGGACGAGGTTTCTCGGCTGGGCGGTGCCCAGGTCGAATGCATAGAACACACCCTCACTCAACGTCGGGACGGAAAGAGCGGGAGACGCTCTTTACGCTACATTTGAGGCTTCGACGGCTTCGGCCGTACAAACTGCCTCAGCTATTGAGCGTAGAGGAGACGCGGTTGACGACAGAGGCTATTCTGGCTAGCTCAGCTGAGTGGGTGATCCGAACCGACGTCCGCGACCGCAGCCAAATCGCAGCACTCGATACGCCGCGAACACCATACGTGCCTACCCTGCAAGCTGGTGCTGCGGCTGGGAAAAATACTCCTCGCGGGTCATTTCGTAATATCGGCAGAGTTCCCCGCTATGCCAGCGGTCGTCGATATAGCGCAGCCCCAGCTTCGTGGCTGCCCGATGCGCCCGTGCATTGCCGCACCCAATGATGCCGACAACCTTTTCCTTGGTACAGTTTCGTAGGGCGTGCGTGATGGCGAAGCGTGCGGCCTCCGGACCCAAACCTCGTCCTATTCCGTGTTGCGCCAGTAAATAGGCGAGTTCGAGATTATTGGTGTCCTGGTAGTTGCGCAGGTCACAGCGACCGATGAAAATCGGACCATCATCGGCCTTTTCGTACACCATCCAGGCTCCGAAGCCGTTGGTGCGCCACTGGGCCAAAAAAAAATTGAGCCACTTGCGCACATCCTCAATAGTTTGCGGCACATTCCTGAAGTTTGCCTCCTGAACCACCGGATCGTTATGCAGCTTGAACAATTCGGGCTCGTGTTCGGGCCGCATGGAGGTGAGGATCAAACGTTCGGTCTGATATGTGATCATCGGTATTCTCCAATCTGAGCGACTGATGTGGTGCCAGAGACGAAGCTCCTGCGTGCTGGAGTTCTCGAAACAGCCGAGAATTTGTTGGCATCAAGGCAAGCTCCCTTGATTGGCGAGATGCACAGTCTCGCCCCAGGCGACTTGGGGCGATGAACCCGATATGCTGCCTTGTGACATCGCCACTACCCACAATGAACGCACCGCTTCACGCGGGTTGCGTCCACGATTGATAGAACGGGATTCGCGAGCTCCACATTAGCAGGCGCACAGATGTGCGCACCTACCAAGGTTGCGAGGGTTCTGTCGCAAAATCTGAGACGACTTGTGAATAGCCATCTTGGCCTGCCTGCCAGGCGGGGGGATTCGAATTGCTCCGCGATCGACGGGTCAGGGAGTAGGCGTACCTCGGGTCGACGTCCCATCAGGTGGCGTAGCTTGGCCGTTCGACCATGGCTCAGTGATGGCGGCGCGGACAGCGGCGTGGTCACGAACGATGCCGTTGGCGAAAGATGCGACGAGACTTCTCCTGGCGGCCTCGATCCACGGCTCGAGATCATCGGCAAGCTTCTTGCGGATCATGGAATGGAAACCGACGACTAGGTTGCGTGCTTCCACCAGCATGGGCACGCCCGCCTCGACAGCGGCTATCATCACAGTGTCGGCTTTACTCAGATGATCACGTGCAGTGGTCATCAACCGTGCGATCGTTCTGGCTGAGGGCACCTTGTGGAGTTGCTGATCGGATGCCTGCTAGGCGTGTCTTCGTCGCCGTGCCCATTCGCTGACGACGCCCAGGCGTCCCCGAAAGCCCTTTGTCTTCAGCCGCCGCCAAAGCTCGCTCGCATTGTCGCAGCCCGAGACCCAATGCCCGTCCAGAAAGGGGAGCCAGGCCTCGAGTGAACTCTGCCGAACGCGGAAGATATCGGTCCGCTGGCCGCGGATTCACGGCGGGAACTCGAGGGGGACGACGGTAGGCCCACGGGACTACCAGGAAGTCGAACTCCGTCGAGACTTTCTTTGTTCTACGTCCGAGCTCCTCGAAGAGAGGGCGTGGAGGTTACGTGCTGCTGCAGTTTACAGAGCTCGGCTGCCAGGTCTTTCCCCTTCGACGATGTCCAGAACAATATTCGCGGCCGCGGGTGACCGGAAATGGTATAACAGTGAGAATGATCCGACCGGTCCGGCCCTGCTTCAAGCACCTTGTAGACCTTATCGCCGACAGCAGGGCCGGACAGCGGAAATGAGGTGATGTGAGCCACTTCGCGACCGTTGATGAGATCAAAATAGCATAGCCAGCACAGCGCGCTTGTCGGACGCCCGGCCGTTGAAGAGCCTGGAGGACGAAAACCGGAGGTTCAAGAAGTCTGCTGGCGGTATCGGCGCTCGACGCCGCGACGCTGAAGGTCGCCGGATCTCATCGAGCGCGCGCCCAGCCTGAAGGTGGAGCCCGTGTCGGGTCCCGGCCAGTACGTCATCTGCATCACGCACTGCAATACTCGCTCCTTCGACACAACGATTAGGATCGCGTTGCCGGGATGGGCCCCAAGGCTGTCATCCCCTGCAATGGACCCGCAGGACGCTGATCCCTTACGACTTCGAAGCGAACAAAGCGCGCACCTATTCGAACGATACTTCAAGAAACTCAAACACTTGAGACACAAAGCCACACCCTGCGGCTCAACCTCCCGCCCACAATCGTCGCTTATTTGCGCAGGAAGCAAAAATGCGCACATTTCCTGCGTACGCAGACGATAATTCGCGCAAAGCGGCCCACTCTCGCTGGTACGTTTGCCAAAACTGAGGCCGGATAATCGGCGCCAGGGAACAGAAATAGTAAGTGAGGAGCATCCAATGTCGCAGGAACTCGACTATCTCAGCCGCCGCGTTGCTGCAGGCCGGCTGAGCCGACGTGAATTTCTTGGCCGTGCGACGGCGCTGGGGGTGAGCGCCACCTTCGCCAACTCGCTTCTTGCCGGCGCTGCAAAGGCGCAGGCGCCACGAACGGGAGGCATCCTGAAAGCCGGCATCCGGGGTGGTGCAGCGACCGATAGCCTCGACCCGGCGTCCTTCGTCAGTTCGGTCCCCATCGTCTTGGGCAAGTGTTGGGGTGAGTTGCTGTTGGAAATGACACCCGACGGCAGCATCGATTACCGCATTGCCGAGGAAATAGGCTCGTCGAAGGACGCCAAAACCTGGACGATGAAGATCCGCAACGGCATCCAGTTTCACAACGGCAAGGAGGTCACTTCTCAGGACGTCGTCGCCACCCTGGAGCGCCATTCGGACAAGAAGTCGAAATCCGGCGCACTTGGCCTCCTGAAAGGTATTGAATCGCTCAAGGCTGATGGCCGCGACGTCGTGATCACGCTCAATGAGTCCAACGTCGATCTGCCCTACTTGCTAACTGACTACCATCTGATCATCCAGCCCAACGGCGGCAAGGATGATCCTGCCGCCGGCATCGGCGCCGGCCCCTATAAGGTGACAGTCAACGAGCCCGGCGTGCGGCACGGAGGCGAAAAGTTCAAAGACTACTGGCAGCCCGGCGAGATAGGTTTCGCCGACCAAGTCGAAATTATCGTCATCAATGACGCCACGGCGCGTATTGCTGCCCTGCAAAGCAACCATGTTCACATCATCAACAGCCTCGAGCCGAAGGTCATCGACCTGCTCAAACGTATCCCCGGGGTGACAATCCAGAACGTTTCTGGACGCGGCTACCTTTACTTCAACATGTTCTGCGATACCCCGCCATTTGACAACAACGATCTCAGAATGGCATTGAAACTCGCAACGAACCGCGAGGAAATGCTGGATAAAATCCTTCGCGGCTACGGCGCAATAGGTAACGACTTCCCGATCAATGCCGCCTACCAGCTCTTCCCCGAGGACATCGAGCAGCGCGTCTTTGATCCAGACAAGGCCAAGTTCCACTATCAGAAGTCGGGCCATAGCGGGCCGGTCCTACTCAGGACCTCCGAGGATGCCTTCCCCGGAGCTGTCGACGCCGCCCAGCTCTTCCAGCAGAGCTGTGCCAAGGCCGGCATCACCATCGAGGTGAAACGCGAGCCGAGCGACGGATATTGGTCTGAGGTCTGGCTAAAGCAGCCCTTCTCGACCGGCGGCTGGAACGGTCGCTCGACGCAGGACCAGATATACTCAACCGCCTATTTGTCGACCGCGGCATGGAATGACACGCACTTCTTCAACGAGAATTTCGACAAACTTCTGATCGAGGCGCGCGCCGAATTCGACCAGGACAAGCGCAAGAACCTCTATCGTGAGATGGCCATCATCGTTCGGGACCAGGGCGGGACGATCGCGCCGCTGTTCAGCCAAAACATCGACGCGACAGGACCGGGTGTGAATGGGTTCGTGAAGAGCCCTATGCGGGATCTGGGTAATGCCTCCGCATTGGTGCAATGCTGGCTGGAAGCGTGAACGGAGTGCTTATGAACTCACCCGTTCTGAGTTGGTTGCCCAGCGCGTCGCGCTGGGCGTTCTGCTAGCCGTGATCCGAACGTTGAACTCCAAGTTCTGGACAATAGCAGGCCATCTCATGTGCATGCGCATGCATTGGCTTTAGACGCTGTTCGATAGCTGTGAAGGCGCGCCAGCGCTTTCTTCACCTGATCGATTAGGAGGCGTCCCTGCACGTTATCGCGCCCGACCCAATGACCCAGACTCAGTTCGATGGTTGGAAACGGATTGCTCTCGTCCAACGACGAAACACGGGATGGTTCAAGAAGGGCGGCGACCGGAAAGCCTTCAGTCGCTGGCTAATCGCTTGTTGATGGCCAGCTACCTTATCCTAAACGCGCCTGAAGCCGGTTCACCTTCGGCCTCATCCATAGGTTGGGTCACCGGGGCCAAGGAATCGCTGTCTGGCTCATCCAGCATCCCTTGACGATGCAGTGAGAACGGAAATTCGAAAGGATCCACAAATGACACCTGCGGCCAATTATACTGAAGCTGACGTGGCGCGCGACATCGGCTACGTGACTATGCAAGACGGAATGCGCGTCGCGTACATCTCTTACTGCCCCAAGTCAGGCCGCCATCCGACCGTTTTCCTCTATTCTCCCTATGACGCGAGCGCAACTCGTTTCGAAGTTGCGAAGCCGTTTCTAGATGCCGGCTATGCCTTCGTCGGGGCCAACTTCCCTGCGACTGGTTCTTCGGAAGGTATCCTGGAAACATGGTTCGACCGGAAAGAGGGACTCTATGGTGCGGAAGTTGTCGAATGGATTGCTAAACAGCCTTGGAGTAGTGGCAATGTTGGGATGGTTGGCAATTCATCTGCGGCCTCGGTTCAAATGTGGGTCGCGGCAGAACAGCCGCCTCATTTGAGGGCCATCGTAGCGTCCGGCATGTTCGACGCCTATGAGTGGATTTACCAAGGCGGAATGCTACAACTTTACAGCCTAAAATGGGCTTTTACCAGTCAGTTCATCAGTCAGGCCAGCGGAGTGAGTGACCGGATAAAAGCGGGAGATACGGAGTGTTCTGCGATTTGTGGGAGCGACCGGCAGGTCGTCAAAAATTCATTCTACAACGAAATACGAAGACATCCACTAAATGATGAGTGGTGGGATTCGATCTATTTGGCGCGCAAAGAGGTGGCCGGCAAGATCCGAGTACCCACTATGCTTATTGGCGCTTGGCAGGATCGCTATGCCGTAAGGGAAAGCGCTCGCGTAATGACTCAATTAATGCCGAGCGTACAGCACAAGAAGCTTGTCCTGATCGACGGCGATCACGGAGGGACCGGAGCACTTGGGCCACGAGCTCCTCTGCTTGTCGACAATGAGCGGATGAAGTTCCTCGACCGTTGGGTGAAGGGCGCTAAGAATGGAATTGAAAATGAACCTCCAGTAACTGTTTACTGGGAAGCCTGGGAGCCCGAAGGAGATCCCAAGAAGCAGGTTGCGGGTTGGGTTACACACCACAAGGCTTGGCCAGAACCGACCGTCGAGCGTCGCTCCTACTATCTCACGGCCGACGCCAAGATATCGCCTGACAAACCCGGTGCCACCCCTTACGAGGGCGCTCGCGCGTACCTCTACCCGACGGGAGCAGAACTCTATGGAAACAATGAGCAATTCGCGGCTAAGCCATATCAGCAGGGCGTGTTGAACTACAGGACGGACGCGGCCGCCTCGGATATGACGCTACTTGGAAGCCCGCAAGTGACCTTCTACCTCAGCATTGACGATGGGGATGACACAGACCTAGAACTAACATTGAAGGACGTCGGCCCTGACGGCAACGTACTCTTCCTCCAATCGGGCCAACTGCGCGCGTCCCTTCGCGCTATCGATGAACAGCGGACCTCTTCGGACGAAATCGTTCATCTATTCCGTGAACGCGAAAAACTCATGCCGGGTAGAATATATGAGATAAAAATGTCGATCTCGCCGATTGGTCACGTAGTCCGAGAAGGGCATAGCCTTGAGCTAACCATCGGCGCTCCCAACCCTATCATCAAACAATCCATCGGCAGCTTTCCAATTGGTGCCGCATCTATTAACAGGGTCCATCACTCGGAGAAGTATCCCTCAAGCATCGTCTTGCCCATAATACCCGGGGCGAAGGCCCAAGCGCCTGCGCCCGAACGTGGCATACAGCGAGCTAAACCTTGCCGAAAAGAAACTGAATTTGAGCCCGGCGGGCTGCCGACTCGTTGAGCTTAGTGCAGCGGCTGCCAGAAAACTCTCACTTTGGTAACTACATTTCCTGCGAAACCGATAGGGAACGTAAATCGAATCGTGTTCGGCACGGGAGCAGGTGACCCTTGATCTCCAGAAAGCGCAGGTCTGGCCTACGACGTCGTTAGCATCTGACCGGACGACCTTGGGGTTGCTCTACTTACCCGCACTGGCGATCAACGGGGCGAGGCCGGCGAGGCTTGAGGCCTGCTAGCTAATTAGTAAAGCGCCAGAAGAACGATGCCGCCGATGCCGAGACGACTGTGATTGGGGCCTAGCGGCCGGAGATGCGATTCGTCGAGCCGAAATCGGAAGAACAGCAGGCCTGCGGATTCCGACGTGAAGCCGGCCGCCATTCCGATTTGAAGCCGGCCAGTCATTCCGATTTCATTCCGGCCACCATTCCAATCAAAAGTCGGCCAGTTTTCGGCACTGAACATTACCTCCTGGGTCAGCAACTTTGACATCAAATGCCCCGCGATGAACGGGGAGATTTTGATGCCGGCAAAGAGAAGGCTGACCATGAGACAGTTACGACAAATGCTGCGGCTTGCCGGAAGCGGGATGAGCTCCCGCGAGATTGCCGTCGTATTGGGAATAGCGCGCAGTACGGTGCAGGATAATCTGCAGCGCGCGGCCGCGGTTGGATTGAGCTGGCCCTTGCCGGGCGAACTGACCGACGATGCGCTCGAGAACAAACTCTTCACTCGCAACGGCGTCAAACAGGGCACGAGAAGACGCACAGAACCAAACTGGGCCGATCTTGCGGTCGAGCTCAAGAAGCCCGGTGTGACCTTGCTCATCCTGTGGGAGGAGTATCGTGGGTCGCATCCCGACGGTTACGGCTACAGTCGCTTTTGTGAACTTCTACGGGGACTTAAGCAGCGACTGTCACCGACGATGCGCCAGGAACACGCCGCCGGCGACAAGGAGGTCCACTATTCCGGCAAGAAGATCCCGATCGTTGATCGAGACACCGGCGAGATTCGTGAGGCGGAGATCTTTGTGGCGGTCTTGGGAGCGTTCAGCTTCACATATGCCGAAGCAACCTGGACCCACACACTGCCTGATTGGATTGGTTCACACGTCAGGATGTTTCGTTTCTTTGATGGCGTTCCCCGCCTGATCGTCCCCGATTTTGTCCCCGGGAACAAAATCGCAGTTTTGCGTCCAATGCCGTTATGTGGCGAACGGAGTCAAATCCCGCATTTGCGAACATTATCGTTGCACTAGTGGCAACATAATGGAGCGCTCATGACATGGTGATCTCGTTGTTTCCTTAGGAGATTATCATGCTAGAGAAGTACTACATCCGCCCTTCTACTATCGATCGCATTCACGAGTCCTGGATCGCCTCCACCGTCGAACAATACGTCGGCTGGATGGCAGAACGCCGCTATACGGATCGCAGCGTGTCTCGCCGGATTCCCATTGTGGTGAGTTTCGGCGAGTTCGCAAAAGCTCAGGGAGCCCGCGAAGTTAAGAACCTACCTGATCACGTCGAGCCATTCGTGCAAGCGTGGATTGGTGAGCATGCTAGACGACGCTCGGGCCGGCGACGCAAGCAGATCGCCAATGAAGTACGCAATCCCATCCGCCAGATGCTGAAGCTGGCGGTCTCCGGCTACATTGGTCGGGGTCGTCCTCATAAGCCGGATAACCCGTTCGAACGTCAGGCGCCGGGGTTGTTGAAGTACCTGCCGAAGAGAAGGGGCTTCGTCAGAGATCGATATACCAGTACCAATTTAGTTTGCGTCAGTTCGCAACCTATCTTGAGCGCATCGGCATCGACGACCTCGCAAAGCTGTCGCCAATCGTGCTCAGCGGGTTCATTGCCGAATACGCCCCGCCACGAGTTTCTTGGTCGACGGTGCGCAATGCATGCGGGGTGCTACGGGTCTTTCTGCGCTACCTCCATCGTGAGGGGGGTCTGGCCAAGGATCTCAGTTCGCTTGTCGAGTTTCCGCAGTCGTACCGGCACGCTGGTGTTCCGCGATCGATCAGTTGGGAACAGGTCGAGCAAGTGCTGGCAGGTATCGACAGACGGTCCACCTCCGGCAAGCGCGACTACGCAATGATGATGCTGCTCGCAACCTATGGACTGCGGGCTGCGGAGGTCGCCACGCTCACGCTTGATGACATTGACTGGCGCAACGAACGGCTCAAGATTCGGGATCGCAAAGCAGGCAATACCACCACTTATCCGCTCTCGGCGGCGGTGGGGGCTGCGATCATCGAATACCTCAAAAACGGGCGACCTGCCACGACATGCCGTGAGGTATTTATGCGCTGCTGTGCTCCACACGCCCCGATAGGCTCCGCGGCGGTCGTCTGTCGCGCCGCCCATTTCATCCGCAAAGCCGGCATTAGCGTGCCACGCGCCGGCTCCCATGTCCTACGTCACAGCTGTGTGCAGCGACTGCTAAACGCCAATTTTCCGCTGAAGCACATCGGCGACTACGTTGGCCACCGCAGCGCCTCCTCCACCCAGATGTACGGGAAGATCGCTGTCGAACAGCTGCGCGAGGTTGCACTCGGCATGGGGAGGACGTGCTGTGAGCCACGATGGACGTTTCCAGAGTTTTCTCCGCCACGAGATTGAGCAATTCCTCGCCCACAAGCGCTCGTTGCGACGGCGCTATGATGTCGAAGAGAAGACGCTCGCGCTGTTCGATGCCTACTTGTCGAAGAACAACATTGGTAGCCTTGCCGAGATAACCCCGGCACTGGTGGATGAGTTTCTCCTCTCGCGTCCAAGGTTGCGCCCGAGAAGCTATAACCACCTGCGCTGTACGGTAGGGCGACTGTTCTCATATCTCGTCGATCACGAGAAGCTCGCCCAGACACCGTTGAGATCCCCGCCACGGCGCGGAAGATATCAGCGCACGCCATTTATCTTCGACACAGACGCAGCCGCTCGGTTGCTCGCTCTTGCCAAGGCGCTTCCGAGCCATGGCGGTACGATCGAGCGTGGCAACACATATTTCGTACTGTTCGCTGTCCTTTACGGACTGGGATTGCGTGTCGGCGAGGCCTGCCGGCTATGCCTCAAAGACGTCGATCTGGAACGGCGGCTGCTCGTTATCCGGGAGACGAAGTTCTACAAGAGCCGCCTCGTCCCATTTGGGCCGAAGCTCGGAGCACTCCTGGGCCAGCATCTGCATCAACGCCAGACTACGGCCCTCTCAACCAATACTCCGGACGATCAGCCGCTGTTTTGCTTGCGCGGAGGTCGCCCAATCAATCCTGAGACCATCAGCCAGACCTTTCACGCTATGGTCCCGAGCCTAAATCTGCGGATACCACCCGGCATTTCGCCTCCACGCCTGCACGATCTGAGACACTCGTTTGCCATTGGCACACTCACGCGTTGGTAGGCTCGGCCTCGATCCTCAGACGAAGCTTCTTGCGCTCTCGACTTTCATGGGGCACGGCGACATCAGTTCCACTGCGGTGTATCTGACGCCGACCCCGGAGCTTCTCGAACACGCCAACCGACGCTTCAGTGCCTTTGCCGCGGCAACGCTCGCGGAGGATCGGTCATGACCCTCTCCTCGGTACACTGGTCCAGTCATTTTTTGCTGATCATCTCCCGGTTCAAAAGGGGCTGCGGCTCGGTTCGCCGCAGTTATCGTGACACGATCCGCCTGTTCCTTTGCTTCGTGTCCGAGCAGCGTGGCCGCAGAATTACTGCACTGGCCCTTGATGACCTGACGTTCGAACGGAGTCTGGCATTCCTTAAGCACCTGGAACAAGAACGCGGCAACTCGGTACGTACTCGCAATCAACGTCGCGCTGCACTGAACACCTTCTTTGCCTACCTCGCTGTGCGTGCACCCGAGATGCTGGCGGTTTGTCAGCAAGTCGCGGCAATTCCCGTCAAGCGCACATCACTGCCTGATACACACTTCCTGGAGCGGGAGGAGGTAGCGGCCTTGTTTCGTTCGCTGCCTCGGCAAGGGCATCTCGCGCTGCGCGACCACACACTATTGCTCTTCCTTTACAACACGGGCGCCAGGGTACAGGAAGTTGCGGATCTTCGTATCGAGCACCTCGAACTCAAGCCGCCGGCCAAAGTCCACTTGCACGGCAAAGGTGACAAGTTGCGAACGTGCCCGCTTTGGGATGAGACATTGAAGCATATCCAGGCACTCCTGGCCCAGCGCCGCGCAGCGCCAGGCGAGCCAGTCTTTTGCGCTCCGAAGGCTCGTCCTCTAACGAGGTTCGGGATCTATAAGATTGTCCGACGACACGGCGCATCCTTCGATACACACGGGCCGAAATCCAGACGTGTCAGCCCACATCTATTCCGGCACACCGCTGCCTGCCACCTACTGGAATCCGGTGTCGAAGTTAATGTCATACGCAGTTGGCTCGGGCACGTGAGTCTCGACACGACAAACCGTTATGCCGAGCTGACGCTAGGCGCCAAAGCCGAGGCGCTACGCGCCTGCGAAGTGAGTGGTTCAGGTATTTCAACGGTACCCCGACCACGTGTTCCCTGGAAGGACGACAAAACCCTCCTCGACTGGCTCAACTCGCTGTAGCGCATTATGTGTCCTCTCGCCCGCGGCCCACCTTCGAAATACCGGCTCAAACCGTTGCCAGCCACATAACGGCATTGGACACAAAACCCCGACAAGCTGAAGTCGGGCGTCAGCCGCGCCAGCTTCTACGATCCCGAGATCAATCGCAGCTACGGCATGATGGCATCCCATTATGGCGTCGAGCATGCGAAAACAGCGCTCGCCAAGAGCGTCTGAAACAGCGCAAGCTTGACCGGAAACGAAACCCAATCCAAACATCAACGAGACCCAGGATCAGTCCGAAAAATGGCTGGCTTCAAATCGGAACACCCGCCGGAATGAAATCGGAATGACTGGCCGGCTTCAAATCGGAATCGATGGCCGGCTTCATCGGAATACGCAGCAGGCCAGGGCAGTGTTGTTTCGAGCTCGCCAGCGCCTCGTCCATCAGCGTACCGATCTAGTGAATGCATTGCGTGCGATTCTCTACGAATACGGCCACGTCGTCGCGCAAGGCATCCACCACCTCACTCGCATTAAGGACATCGTCGAGGAACCATAGAGCAATCTGCCGGAACTGATCCGCAACGGATGCCAGGACCTTATCGACCAGATTGCATGAAGACGGAGCGGATCGAGGCCGAGAGCGTGCAGCTCAGGAAGCTGGCGACAGAGACCGAAACTGTGCGGCGGCTGCAGACCATGCCGGGAGTTGGCCCCCTGACCGCGCTGGGGACGGTTGAAGCATTCGCACCCGACATGGTCAGCTTCAAACGCGGCCGGGACTTCGCGGCTTGGCTGGGCCTTGTCACACGGCAGCATTCCTCGGGAGGATGCGTAAGCCTTGGCATACAAGCGGAGGGACCGAGCGTCTGCTCAATAGTCAAGTCGCCAACCGCCGAGGAGGAGGACCGTCGCCGCGTCGTGCGCGAACGCAAGGTGTTGATCGATGAGCGAATGCTCGATGTCAATTGCCTCAAGGGGTTGCTTTTCAGCCAAGGGACCTCCGATTAGGAGCCGTTGCTCGCCATTCGGCGAAAGGGGCTTGAGGATTTAAGGACCGACGCGACGACGGCCGGGCACTACCTGTCCATCTGAAAACTCAGATCTGCCGCGAACTCGATAGGCTGGAGTTACCGCTCGAACAGATCAAGGCGGTAGAATCGAGCGAGATGCGCCTTTGACCAAGGAGAGGTCGCCGCTTATGCGGGCCCGCGCCAACGACCAGCATCGTTGCCTATGTGCGCAGAGCCCGGGAAAACGCCGATTTCCTGCATTGATGGGAGAAATATTCCGCAACACGGCCCAATGAGGTGGATACTGTCATCAAAACAAAGGCCGCATGGTCGGCACTAGGGAACAAAGGCAGACGAGCAGCTCATGTCGCAAGAACTTGACTATCTCGGCCGCCGCTTAGTTGCGGCCCGGTTGAGCCGACGCGAATTTCTCGGCAGTGCGACGGCGCTCGGCGTTGGCGCCACCTCGGCGCAATGCTGGCTCGAAGCGTGAACGGAGTGCTTGTGGGCTCGCCGGTTCTGAGGCTGATTGTCCAGCGCATAGCGCAGGGCATTCTCCTCCTCTTCGCCGTCTCGGTGCTGATCTTCGCGGGAACCCAAATCCTTCCAGGCGACGTGGCGCAGTCCATCCTCGGTCAGTCGGCCACGCCCGAGGCGGTCGCCAATCTGCGCCGGGAACTCGGCCTCAACGATCCCGCCATCGTGCGTTACTTCCAGTGGCTCGGCGGGGCTTTGACCGGCGATCTCGGCACCGCGCTCACCACGCGACAGGAGATCACCGCGACGCTGATGCCACGGATGTGGAACACGCTGTTCCTCGCCTTCTGGGCTGCCGTGGTGTCGGTTCCCCTCGCCATCATCCTCGGGCTGCTGGCGGTGCGCCACCGAAATGGCCCTATCGATAAGGCCATTTCGGGTTTCGCGCTGGCTTCAACATCGCTGCCTGAATTCTTCATCGGCTATCTGCTTATCTTATTCCTTGCCGTGAAGCTGCAGTGGTTCCCGTCGATCTCGACCGTCTATGACGGCATGCCCTTCCTGGAGAAGCTGAAGGCGATCGTGCTGCCGGCAACGGCTCTAGTGTTTGTCGTACTCGCTCACATGATGCGCATGACGCGTGCCGCCATCCTGAACGTGATGCAATCAGCCTACATCGAGACGGCTGAGCTTAAGGGCCTTTCCGCCTTCGACATCATCCGCAAGCACGCCCTCCCGAACGCGGTCGCGCCCATCATCAACGTCGTCATGCTCAACCTTGCCTACCTCGTGGTCGGCGTGGTCGTGGTCGAGGTGATCTTCGTCTATCCGGGCATGGGGCAATATCTGGTCGACCATGTCGTCAAGCGCGATGTGCCGGTGGTGCAGGCGGTCGGCCTGGTTTTCGCCGCAGTCTATATCGGCCTGAACATCGTCGCCGATATCGCCTCCATTCTCGCAAATCCACGTTTGGGGCATCCGAAATGACCGCGGTCGCGCTTAGATCTGTCCGCACAATCCCCTTCGGGGCTTTGGTCGGCCTAATCCTGACCGGGCTGTTAGTGATCTCCGCGCTTTTTGCGCCATGGATCTCCCCGTACGGCAATAGCCAGATCGTGGGCGATGTATGGGGGCCGGTGTCGTCGACGCACTGGCTGGGCACCGACAATCTCGGGAGAGACCTGCTCTCGCGCATGATCTATGGAGCCCGTATCACCATCTTCATCGCCGCCATGGCCACCGCCTTGTCCTTCTCGCTCGGCGCCATCCTCGGCTTCACGGCGGCGGTCGTCGGCGGTATGGTCGACATGCTGATGTCGCGGTTTGTCGATCTCTTGATGTCGATACCGACGCTGATCTTCGGTCTGGTTGTGCTGTCAGTGCTGCCCTCGAACAACGTGACGCTCATCCTCGTAATGGGGGTTCTAAGCTCGACGCGCGTTTACCGCCTCTCACGCGCGGTTGCGGTTGACATCAACGCGATGGACTTCGTCGAAGCGGCCAAGTTGCGCGGTGAGAGTCTCGGCTGGATTATCTTCTGCGAGATCCTGCCCAACGCACTGTCGCCGCTGGTGGCGGAACTCGGCCTGCGTTTCATCTTTTCGGTGCTGTTCCTCTCGGCGCTCTCGTTCCTCGGGCTCGGTGTGCAACCGCCGGAGGCCGATTGGGGCGGCATGGTGAAGGAGAATAAGGACGGCATTGTCTTCGGGATACCTGCCGCCCTCATCCCGGCCGCTGCGATCGCGACGCTGTCTATCTCCGTTAACCTGGTAGCCGACTGGGGGCTTACCCGCACCGCCAGTCTCAAGGGAGGACGGGAATGATGGTTAAGGTTCGGACAAAACCGCGGCGCGACGAGGACAACATTCTGCTCGACATCAGGAACCTCAAGGTCGAGGCGACGCTTTATTCGCCGGGCGAGAAGCCGCGCGACGTCACCATCGTGGACGGAGTGTCGCTGCTGTTGAAGCGCGGCAAGGTGCTTGGACTGATCGGTGAATCCGGCGCCGGAAAGTCGACCATCGGCCTTTCCTCAATGGGCTATGGCCGCGGCGGAGTCCGTATCACCGGCGGCGAGGTATTCCTGAACGGCCGCGATATCCTCAAGGGCGGCGTCCGGGATTTACGCAGGGTGCGCGGCAGCGAGGTCTGCTATGTCGCGCAGTCGGCTGCTGCCGCTTTCAACCCTGCGCACCGGCTCATGGACCAAGTGGTGGAAGCAGCGCTTCTGCATGGCGTTGGGACTAAGGCCGAGGCGGAGAAGCGCGCGCTGGCGCTGTTCACGAAACTCCGCTTGCCCGACCCCAAAAGCATCGGCCGCCGCTATCCACACCAGGTCTCTGGCG
The DNA here is from genome assembly GCF_003952505.1 of Mesorhizobium sp. M4B.F.Ca.ET.058.02.1.1. Taxonomy (NCBI): domain Bacteria; kingdom Pseudomonadati; phylum Pseudomonadota; class Alphaproteobacteria; order Hyphomicrobiales; family Phyllobacteriaceae; genus Mesorhizobium; species Mesorhizobium sp. M4B.F.Ca.ET.058.02.1.1. The sequence continues at coordinate 4,708,539 of NZ_CP034450.1, forward strand.
GCCAATTGCAGCGCGTCATGACTGCGATGGCCCTGTGCTCCCAACCCGACCTGATCGTATTCGACGAGCCGACCACGGCACTCGACGTGACGACGCAGATCGACGTGCTGGCAGCCATCAAGGATGCTATCCGCGACACTGGCGTCGCGGCGCTCTACATCACCCACGATCTCGCGGTTGTCGCCCAGGTCTCCGACGAAATTATGGTGCTGCGGGACGGTAAGACTGTGGAGCACGGCGAAACACGGCAGATCATCGAGGCGCCTCGCATGGACTACACCAAAGCGTTGGTTTCGGTGCGCTCGATCGAGCATGAGGAGAAGGGACCTACGCCGAAGCCGCTGCTCTCTGTCGAGCACGTCACGGCTGCCTACGGCGGCGGTGCCGTGAAGGTTTTGCAGGGCGTCTCGGTTGACGTCCATCCTGGCCAGACGCTGGCCGTCGTCGGGGAGTCGGGGTCCGGAAAATCCACCTTGGCCCGCGTCGTCACGGGGCTGCTGCCGCCGATCGCCGGCAGCATCACCTTCGCCGGCCGCACACTCACGCCCAGGCTTGCCGACCGCTCCAAGGACGATCTGCGTGAATTGCAGATGATCTATCAGATGGCGGACGTCGCGATGAATCCGCGCCAGAAGGTCGGAACCATCATCGGACGGCCGCTCGAATTCTATTTCGGTATGCGCGGACGTGAGCGCGAGGTCCGCGTCAGCGAATTGCTCGACGAGATCGAAATGGGCAAGGGCTTCATCGACCGGTATCCCGCTGAGCTTTCGGGCGGGCAAAAGCAGCGGGTCTGCATCGCCCGCGCCCTAGCGGCAAAGCCGAAGCTAATCATCTGCGACGAAGTAACGAGCGCTCTCGACCCGCTGGTGGCCGACGGCATCCTGAAGCTGTTGCTTCGTCTGCAGAAGATTGAGGACGTGGCTTACCTGTTCATCACGCACGACCTCGCGATCGTGAAGGCGATCGCGGATTCCATCGCGGTCATGTATCGCGGCCAGGTCGTCCGCTACGGCTCGAAGACGCAGGTGCTAACGCCACCGTTCGACGCGTATACCGACCTCCTGCTATCTTCCGTACCTGAAATGGAGGTCGGGTGGCTGGAGCATGCGATTAACGACCGCCGAATGGAGAGCGCGGGGAACTGAGTTAAACGCGCCGCTCCTAGGGAAATGGGCAACGATAGTGTCATGCCTGCCGCCGGCCCCATTGCTTCTCCAGATTCCGAGATTAGTCGGACAGTTTTGAAGCAGACATAGTACCTGTGGGTAAGCAACCTTGGCATGCATTTCCGATTGATTGCGTGTTTCAGAAATTCGCGGACACCCATCCCGCTATTTATTTGTCTCAGTCGAGGGGTGCACTCCACTGCTGTCCGCGATTTAGCGGAACGACTGTCCGTTTTTGCGAAATGCGCAGATTGATCATCAAGGAGATGGGATGCCGAAAAGACGAAGGCCATAAGACAATTACGACAACTGCTTCGGATTAACGCGGACGGATTGAGCGTTCGCGACCTTTGCCACGATGCTGGGCATTGCGGTAGCACGGTGCAGGACAATATCAGCTCGCGAACTGCCGTCGGACTTTCCTGGCCGTTGCCGGCAGACCTGGCGGATGATGTTCTCGAACATCCGCTCTTTTCCCGCCAAGGAGTCAAACAAGGACTACGCCGACGCACACTGGATTGGAGGGCACTCGAGATCGAGCTGACGAAGCCGGGCGTGACACTGTTCGATCCTGTCTGAGATATCGCACTGTCCATTCCAACGGCTACGGCTACAGGCGCTCAAGGCGTGGGCCGCGTAAACAGGGCGCGAAACAGTTCCTCGGAGTGCCGAGGGCCCTCATCCGTTAGCACCAAGGATTTTGCCTTGTTGACCGGGTCGGCGATCAGCCCCTTCGGTGCAGTCGATCCGTCACGTCCCAGTCAAAGCCCGTCCAGGCGCACCGTTCATTGTGCAGCGTCAGCCACGGCAGCGTCAGGACCGCATCACTTGTTGGTGTCGATCTCCATCGCAGCAGTTTAGCACAGCTGCCTGTCGCGACGCGGACCGGATGGACACCAAGAGCCGGCGATGGCGGCGGGTTCACATCCTACCAGACTGGCTTCATTGCGTTATAGGCGAGAGTAACGCCGGTTTCCTGCGGTCATTGACGGAATTCGCTTAAAGGCGACTCCATTTAAGTTGTTACTATCGAGAAACAGAGGCTGCACTACAGCCTAAGGGAAACACCTAAGGAAGGAGGACCAAATGTCGCAGGAACTTGACTATCTCAGCCGCCGCGTCGCTGCGGGCCGGCTGAACCGACGTGAATTTCTAGGCCGCGCGACGGCGCTCGGCGTCTCGGTCACGTTCGCGAATTCGCTCCTCGCTAGCGCCGCGCGCGCGCAAGGGCCGGTCCGCGGCGGGATCATCAAGGGCGGTCTCGCGGGCGGTGAGGCGACCCAAAGCCTAGATCCGGCGACCTTCATGACGTTGCCGTCCAGCTTCGGCAAATGCTGGGGCGAGTATCTGGTGCAGCTGGCGCCCGACGGCGGACTGGAACACCGCCTCGCCGAGGAAATCGGCTCGTCCAAGGACGCCAAGGTCTGGACCTTCAAAATCCGTCAGGACGTGGAATTCCACAACGGCAAGACCTTGACGGCGGAAGACGTTGTGGCGACGTTGGATCGCCATTTCAATAAGGAATCGAAGTCCGGCGCGCTGGGTATCTTAGCCAACATCGAGGGGCTCAAGGCCGATGACCGTGATGTCGTCATCACCTTAAAGCAGCCAGACGCCGAGCTGCCCTACCTGATGACGGACTATCATCTCGTCATCCAGCCGAACGGTGGCAAGGACAGTCCGGCCGAAGGCATTAGCGCAGGGCCCTACAAGGTGACCGTGAATGAGCCGGGCGTCCGCTATGGCGGCGAGCGCTTTGCCAATTTCTGGCAGTCCGACAAGATGGGCTTCGCGGACCAGATCGAGATACTCGCCATCAACGATGCCACCGCCCGCGTTTCCGCGCTGCAAGGCGGCCAGGTGCATATGATCAATAAGATCGTGCCCAAGGTCGTCGATCTTATCAAGCGCGTGCCCAACCTGAAGGTGGAGGTCCTGTCGGGTCCCGAGCACTACTGTTACGTTATGTTCTGCGACACAGCGCCCTTCGACAATAAAGATCTCAGGATGGCGCTCAAGCTCGCAGTGGATCGTCAGGAAATGGTCGACAAGATCCTGCGCGGCTACGGCACGGTCGGCAACGACTTCCCGATCAATGTCACATATCGGCTTTACCCTGAAGACATTGAGCAGCGCGCCTTCGATCCCGAAAAGGCAGCCTTTCACTATAAAAAGTCGGGTCACAGCGGGCCGATCCTGCTCAGGACTTCCGAAGTGGCCTTTCCCGGCGCCGTCGATGCCGCGCAGCTCTATCAGCAGAGCTGCGCAAAGGCCGGCATCACCCTCGAGGTCAAGCGCGAGCCGAGCGATGGCTACTGGTCGGACGTCTGGCTAAAGCAGCCCTTTTGCAACACCTACTGGTCTGGGCGCGCTACGCAGAGCCAAATGTACTCAACCGTCTATTTGTCGACGGCTTCCTGGAACGACTCACATTTTTTTAACGACAGGTTCGACAAGCTTCTCATCGAGGCGCGCGCCGAACTCGACGAGGAGAAGCGCAAGAACCTCTATCGTGAAATGGCCATCATCGTCCGAGACGAGGGAGGGACGATCGTGCCGATGTTCAACCAGTACATCGACGCGATCTCCGACAAGGTTGGCGGCTATGTCGGAGGGGTCGGCCCACTAATGGACGGTAACGCGTTCGCGAAATGCTGGATCGAGGCCTGAACGGAGCGTATGGGCACGCTCGTTTTGGGCTGGTTGCCCAGTGCCTCGCGATTGAAGCGGCGATATAATTGCAGACTCCGACAATACCGAGCGAAGATACCCCGCCAGCAATCGTCGCCTTTGTGCATATAAGATAGAGAAACGCGGAGTTCCTGTGGACTGGGGAGTTTTGTAAAAAGTGACCTGAGACCCTTGTTCCCTCCAGTTCAACGGAGAGAGCAATGCTCTGATGCTCCGATACCATTTTCTGGACCGCCGGAAGGTAGAGTTTCCCGGCTTTCTCACGATGGCGGGCTGGCGGCGCCATCGGGATTGAGCAACGAGATCGGGACCTTGTGTCCGATTGCGCCATGTGGACGCACCTCGTTGTACAACACGACGACAGAACGCCCACGGGATCGCGGAGCACGAGCTTTTTTACCCGTGGCATCCTTGGGCCGGGAGCCTGGCCCATATTCATGAGGTGGTCAGAAGGCTGGTAGAGAGGTTTTCCGTTGCAGCCTCCCTGGTCGGGGATCCGATCGATGGCTGGAGATTCCAGCCTGGATGTTTGATCGGGCGGCTAGTGCCGCCTGGCAGGTTGGCGCCGCTCCCCATGTCGATATTGCTGCGCTACGCGCGTTGGCGGCGCTGCTGCAGGATGTAACACCCGCTTCGGGCACCCCATCGCAAATGCGAGATTCGAGCGCAGCATTGGGCTCTCACGACGCGAATCGGGGAGATGTCCATGCCGCGCCAGCTCACCACGTATCAGTTGGATCTGTTCACCAATCCGCACGATGTCGAGACGCCGCGGACGCCGCTATGGCAGACGCAGCCCGCCGAGACGCGCCGGACGCTGACGAAGCTGATGATCCGCCTGATCCTCGACCACGCCGACGGCGACCTCGCTCGGGAACGGCAGGAGGCGCGCCATGATGTCTGAGAAGATCAGGCCGCACCATCTGGAGCGCAAGGCGATCCTGTATGTTCGGCAATCCTCGGCCCATCAGGTCCTCCACAATCGTGAGAGCAGCGCCCTGCAGTATGCGATGCGCGATCGCCTGACGGCGCTTGGCTGGTCTCGCATCGAGACGGTCGACGAAGACCTCGGTCGCTCGGCGGCCGGCGGCGTCACACGTGCCTGATTCGACCGAATGGTAGCCGAAGTCTGCCTCGGCAAGGTCGGTGCGGTCGCGGCGCGGGAAGTATCGCGCTTCGCCCGCAACAGCCGTGACTGGCAGCAGCTCATCAAGATGTGCCGCGTCGTCGATACCGTGCTGGTCGATCAGGAGACGGTCTATGCGCCGCGTCAGGGTAATGACCGGCTGCTGCTGGGACCGAAGGGCAGCCTCAACGAGTACGAACTCGATCTTCTGCGTCAGCGTTCCCTGTCGGCACGCTACGAGAAGGCCCGGCGCGGCGAGCTCATTGTCACGGCCCCGGTCGGCTTCGTGAAGGTCGGCGACAGGCTTGAGAAGGATCCCGATCGCCGTGTCCAGGACGCCATCATTCTCGTCTTCGACAAGGCGCCCGAACTCGGCAGCGCCCGGCAGGCCCTGCTCTGGTTCCTCGAGCATGGGCTGGATTTGCCAGCCAAGCGCTACAACGGTGACGTGGTCTGGCGTCGGCCAAATTATGCGACCATCCACCGGATGATCGAGAACCCGATCTACGGCGGCGCCTACGCCTATGGTAAGAGTCGTGTCGCGACAGGATATGATGCAGCGGGAGTGATCCGACCCAGGAGCCGCCGCTGTCATCGGGCGATGAATATTCCCTGATTGTGGGCATCGAAAATTCCCTAGTTGGCGCTGCTGCCGCCAGTTCCGGGACGCGTCCCGGAACTGGCGGCTTTCGCTCCGGCGTTGATAGTCCGTCCCGATTTGATCGGAATCGGAGCGGCGCTGGTGGTCCAACTTGGAGAACTTCTGATGATATTGGATCTACACCGTCAGGGCCTGTCCGTGACCGCAATCGCCCGGCGAACGGGCCGCGATCCCAAGACGGTCCGCAAATACATCGAGCGCGGGCTCGAACTTCCCGCCTATGGCCCGCGACAGGCGGGGCGGCCAAACAAGATCATGCCCTTTGTCGACTATCTGCGCGAACGGGTCTCGGCCTTTCCCGATCTGAGCGCCGTGCGCCTGACGCGCGAGATTCGTGAGCGCGGCTATGACGGCGCCTACACCGCCGTGAAGCGCTTCGTGGCCGCAATCCGACCGCAGGAGCAGGTGCGTCCCTTCGAGGTGCGGTTCGAGACTCCGGCCGGATATCAAGCACAGATTGACTTCGCGCGCTTCGTCACCGAGTTCACCGACGCGCCGGGCGTGACGCGCATCGTCTGGCTGTTCTCGCTCGTGCTTGGCCACTCGCGCTACATCTTCGCCCGCTACGTCATCCACCAGGACCTGCAAACGCTGCTGCGCTGTCATATGCAGGCGTTCGACGCCATTGGAGGAGTACCGATCGAGATCCTCTACGACAGGATGAAGACGGCGGTCACCGGCGAAGATAACGAAGGCCACATCATCTACAATCGCTCGCTGCTGGCGCTGGCCAAGCACTTTGGCTTCCAGCCCAGAGCCTGCCGGCCGTATCGCGCCAAAACCAAGGGCAAAGTCGAGCGACCATTCCGCTATATCCGCGAGGACTTCTTCCTGGCCCGCAGCTTCCGCAATCTCGACGACCTGAATGAGCAATTGCAAGATTGGCTCGACACCGTCGCCAATGCTCGCCTGCACGGCACCACGCAACGCATCGTTAGCGAAGCCTTCGCGGCACGTCGCGTCAGCCATGATGGTCTCGTCTCGATCGGCGGCAACTACTATAGCGTTCCCGATCGCACCCGGCGCCTTGTCGAGGTTCACCAGCTTGCCGACTGCATCCGCATCCTGGACGAAGGCAGGCTGGTCGCCAGCCATCCTGTGCTCGAGGGGCGCCGCCAATATCGGATCGATCCTGCTCATCGTCAGGGGTTAGCTCGCCACGCCGCGAGGAAGACCGCCCCGGATATCATCGTCGGCCGCCTCGGCGATCATGTCGCCCGGCGCTCGCTCGACTTCTATCAGGCCGTCGCCGAGCGACTGGCCGTCGCGGGGAGCCGGTCATGACCATGCACGCATCCACGATCGACAGCATCAGGAAGAGCCTGGTCGGGCTGCGCATGCCACGGGCGCTCGAAGCGCTTGACGCGACCCTGCGGCGCATCGAGCAGGGCGAGATCGACGGCATCCAGGCTTCGACGAACTTCTGGTGGAAGAACTAACTCTGCGCGAAAGTCGGCGCATCAAGGCTGCTCTGATGATGGCGCGCCTGACCACCATCAAGACGCTCGCCGGCTTCGACTTTGCTTTCCAACCATCGCTCGATCGGAACCGCATCATGGCGCTGGCCGAACTGAAGTTCATCGAGCGGGCGGAGGTAGTCCATCTTCTCGGCCCGCCCGGCACCGGCAAGAGCCATCTGGCGACCGCGCTCGCCGTCGAAGCCGTCAAGGCCGCAAAGAGCGTCTACTTCTCCACGCTCGCCGACATTATCGCCTCGCTGGCCAAGGCCGAGCGCGAGGGGCAGTTGCGCGAGCGTATCCGCTATCTATGCCGCGCATCCCTGCTGGTCGTCGACGAAATCGGCTATCTCCCGGTCGTGCCCGGCGGCGGCAATCTCTTCTTCCAGCTCGTCAATGCCCGTTACGAGAAGGGTGCCATGATACTCACCTCCAATCGCGGCTTTGCAGAATGGGGCGAAGTTTTTGGTGATCCTGTTGTGGCAACAGCATTGCTCGACAGACTTCTTCACCATGCCGTCGTCGTGCAGATCGAAGGATCGAGCTACCGATTGCGCCAGCACGCTGATCTTGTTCCCGAGCATGTTCGCTCCAAAGCGCTCATCAATCCGCTGCCACCGCCGAAAAAGCGTGGCCGCCCAGCAGGACTGAAATCGACCGATCAAGAGGCCGGCTGATCACCGAAACCTTCACCCGCCAGATAGGGAAAATTGGATGCCCACTTTTGCGGAAACTTCGGTGCCCATTGACAGCCGCAAGGCGCGAGCCGAGTGGCTGGCTCTACCCGGATGTCCATGAGGGTTATGTCAGTTGGGAACGAGCGGAGGCGATCCGCAAAATGGTGAGCGACAACGTGCCCACGGGCCGGCATCACGGAGCGCCCAAGCATGGCGACGCTCTGCTCGCCGGCCTTGTCCGCTGCCGGCGCTGTGGACGCAAGCTGACGGTCCGGTACACCGGAACCAAGCACAACATTCCGCGCTATTCGTGTTGGCGGGGCTTGCTCGACAACGGCGAGCCGCGCTGCATCGCATTCGGAGGATTGCGCGTCGACGACGCCATCGAGGAAGCTCTTCTGCGGGTTGTCGAGCCGGGAGCGATTAGCGCGGCCGTCGAGGCCGCAGCACAAGCGGCCAGTCGCCGCGATCAGGTTCGTGATGCGCTGGTGTGCGATCTCGAGGCGGCACGCTACAGCGATGATCGGGCATTCCGGCAGTACGACGCCATCGATCCGCAGAACCGGCTGGTCGCGGCGGAACTGGAGTTGCGATGGAACCGGGCGCTCACGCGTGTCGGCGAGATAGAGGGCAGGATTGCCGCGCATGATGGCTCGACATTGGAAACCATCACTTCTGTCGCCAATACACGTCGCCGCGCTCGCCGCCGATCTCAAGGCGGTCTGGTCGGCGCCGACGACCGACGCGAGGCTCAAGAAGCGCATCGTGCGCACCGTCATCCACGAGGTGGTCGCCGATATCGATGAAGAAGCGTCAGAGATCGTTCTCCTGATCCATTGGATTGGCGGCGTCCACACCGAACTGCGCCTGCCGAGGCGGCGGCGCGGACAGCGCAACAGCACTTCGGCCGACATCCTGGCCGCCGTCCGGCAACTGGTTCTCATCGCCAATGATGACCTGATTGCCGGCATCCTCAACCGGAACGGCCTGGTGACCGGCCACGGCAATCGCTGGACACGGGAGCGGGTCACTGCGCTCAGGTCGCATCACAAGATTCCGGTATTCCGGCCGGCGCCAGACGGGAATGAGCCATGGCTTAATCTGAACAAGGCGGCGCGTTTGCTCGGCATTGCACCGAAGACGCTCAGGCTCGCCGCCGAAGCAGGCGAGATCGAAGGTGTTCATCCCCTGCCGGATGGCCCGTGGATCTTCAGCCGATCAACGCTCGGCGAACCGGTGGCTCAGAGCATTGTTTGGCGTGCGAGGCAGAACCCACAATACCCCACAGGATCGCACCCTGATCAACAAAACCTATTCGCTTCAACAACATAGACAGATGGGTATGAAACAGGATTGTAGTATCTGCGCCAATCCTCCAACTTTTTGGCCGCGTCGGCAAGCGTCAGGAACCAGTGGGCATTCAGGCACTCCGCCCTGAAGCGGCCGTTGAAAGCTTCGATGTAGGCGTTGTCGGTTGGCTTTCCCAGGCGCGAGAAGTCGAGCGCAACGCCCTTGGTGTAGGCCCACAGATCGAGGTCGCGGGACACGAACTCCGTGCCCTGATCGACCCTGATCGTCTTCGGATAGCCGATCCGAGGACAGACTTGTTCCAGCGTCCTGACCACGTCCTCTGCTCGGTAACTGAAGCGCGGGTCGAGCACTGGCACGTAGCGCGAGAACGTATCGACGACCGCCAGCACGCGGATCTTCTTTCCGGTCGCGAGTTGGTCGTGAACGAAGTCCATCGCCCACACGTCGTTGGGCTCGACGGCCGGCTGGCGATCGTCTCGTAGCTTCGCCTTCACGCGCCTTTTCGGTGTCTTGTTCCGCAGTTGAAGCCCTAAATCCCTGTAAATCCGATAGGTCCGCTTCATGTTGATGTCCCAGCCCTCGCGCGTGAGCATCACGTGCACGCGCCGGTAGCATAACGAACCCGCGTTGCACAGATGTCCTTGATCCGAGCTTCGATGCCGGCTTGATCACGGCGACGGGACTTGTAGTGATAGGTCGATGTGTCGAACTCCAGAACCCGACAGGCGCGCCGGATCGACACGTTCCACTCAGTACAGGTATCCGCCACCAGCTCGCGTTTGCGACCAAGCCTCACAGTTTTCGGCGAATGACGTCCTGCAGCATCTCCTTGTCCAAGGAGAGATCGGCCACCAGCTTCCTGAGCTTGCCATTCTCATCCTCAAGCTGCTTCAGTCGCTTCATCTCCGTCGGCAGCAGCCCGTCATATTTCTTTTTCCAGTTGAAGTAGGTCGCCTGGCTGATCCCCAAGCGGCGGCAGATCTCCGCCACCGGAATGCCGTCCGCTCCCTGCTTCAGAATGAACGCCTTCTGGGCGTCCGAAAACTTCGATGCCTTCATAGCTGTCCGCTCCTCTCCCAACTGGGAAATTACAGCGGAAAACTCCAATTCTGAACGATCCAGTTTTCAGCGATCAGAGCAGTATCGGAGCATGATCGGGACGGACTCTACCAAAAACTAGAGGAGCTTCGGGTCTCAGGTCAGGAGGAAGCGAGTGACCCGTGGAACGGTCCAGGAAAATGCACAGGAGCATCTTGACCAAAACGACCCCAATCAGAGAGGACTCTTAGATACCACTCCCGTCTCGGTGATGGCCGGGGAGTGCCCGATCGCGACGGGCAGATACGGTGGACGCGACAGGATGCCCGTCACAGTTCTTAGCTTTCCAATTCATCTCGGATGGCGCGGAACGCCGCGAATGAATCAAACGGAAGGGGTTTGGGAGCCTGGTATACTTGGTTAGGCCACTGTGCGCGTTTCACCGGTAATTGGCCAGGCTGGTGTGAGAGTTTCACCGCCGCGAAGTCCGCCTCCGGGTCGATATAGATCAGCTGGCCACCATACCCCCATGCAACATAGGCGCCTCTCTCTTGGTCTTCGATCCAGAACGTATTGTGATAAGCACCGTTTGGGAACTCTGACCTCGCATCTACGTAAGAGCTCGCATCATTTCCGAACGACTCGAATAGGACAGGCTTAGGGCGTCGAGTAGCCTCGATCCATTCAGATGGGACGATCTGCGTCCCGTTGAGTCTGCCGCGGCGCAGATGCAGCAGCGCGAAGCGCGCAAAGTCACGAAGTGTGGCCTGGAATCCGCCGGACGACATGGAAAAGCGGGATTTGTCTACGATTTGGCAGGCGTCTTCCTCCGCCCCCATCGGCCCCCATAATTCGCTGCTGTACAGCTCCGGGAGAAACTTGCCGGTTACGCGCTGCATGATGAGCCCCAGCACGTCGATGTTGGGGTCAAAATACGCGAAGCGGGCGCCGTGCGGCGCCTCCTGCTCCGTTATCCGCAGAATGGCTTGCCACACGTCAGCTGGAGCCTCAGGGTGTGCCTCTGGGGGGCCGAAATATCCCGATGCTACGATGTAGTTGAAGTAATCGGTATCTGGCACGTACCACGGGCCCTTGAGCGTCGCGCCCGCAGTCATGTCCAGCAGGTGCTGCACCGTGGCGCCGCGATAGGCCGTCGCCTTAAGTTCCGGCAAATACCGTGTTACCAGATTCTCAGGGTCGACAAGCCCCCGGTGGACAAGGATCCCGAACACCGTCCCCGTGATGGATTTCGAACCCGATCTAGCGATGTGCTTTAAATGCGGTTCCATGCCATTCATGTATGTTTCGAACACGATCTCGCCGCGATGCAGAACCAGAAACCCGTCAGTATAGTCCCTCTCGAGATATTCACGGATTGTGGCGCGCCGGCCGTCTCTAGACGCAATTTCGATGTCACCGATATCCCTGAGCCGCTGTGGAAGCAGCAGGACCGGTCCTGGCCCCCGCCAAACCCTGGCGGTTCGCGTATATTCGCTTACGTGCGAAAATGTCCAGCTGCTATAAGGCCAGAAGGACCATTCATCCGGCGGGATCATAGGCGCACCTAGCATGGGATCGATCTGCCATGACTCGGGGTCGGGCTGCGATGACTTGCCGGCAACGCGGCGGCTGAGATAGTCGGGTTCAGGCGACATCGAAATGCTCCCCCCTTTAGGAGTGGCCCTACGGCCCGCGAATAAATGGACTATCTCGTATATAGCATGGTCGATGGACCGCTTCGCGCGCACTAACTCTCGTCAACGCAGCAAATCGGCGTTTTCTTGCCGCCTGCGCAGTTTGACACGCCTTGCAGGGTGCGTATTCCGACGAAGCCGGCCATCGATTCCGATTTGAAGCCGGCCATTTTTCGGACTGATTCTGGGTCTCGTTGATGTTTGGATTGGGTTTCGTTTCCGGTCAAGCTTGCGCTGTTTCAGACGCTCTTGGCGAGCGCTGTTTTCGCATGCTTTCACCGGTGAGATCGATGTGCGGTTGCCACCACGGGATCGCCAAACACGCTGCCCCATTCGCCCACCGGCGGTTGGAGGTGATCAGGATCGATCCTCGCTCATAACGCCGCGACACTAGTCGGAAGAACAGATGCGCGGCATTGGCTTCGAACGGGAGATAGCCGAGCTCGTCGATGATCAACAGTTCGGCCGCGACAGGGTGGTCAGCTGCTTTTCGAGTGAACCGTCGTCATGGGCCTTGGCCAGCATCGCCACGAGCGTGGCCGCCGTGACGAACTGGACGCTATGGTTCTGCCGGATCGCCTCGCGCCCGAGAGCCACCGCCAGATATGTCTTGCCCGTACCCGGAGGTCCAAGGAACAGGACCCTGTCGCCATGGGCAATCCAGCGGCAGGTCGCCAACTCCCGGGTTTGGCGCTGATCCAGCGACGGCTGCGCGTCGAAGTCGAAGCCATCGAGTTCGCGCACAAACGGGAACTGCGCGATCTTGCCTGCCATGGAGATGCGCCGCTCGTCGCGCCGCGCGATCTCGCAGGTCACCAGGAAGGCCAAAGCCTCGCGCAAGGTCATTTGCGAACGCTCGGCTTCGTCCAGCAGGGTATCGAGCTGATCCCGGATCGCGGTCAGCTTCAGCCGGTCGAGCTGAGCCACCAGCATCTCGTGATCGACCGCCGTCATCACCACCTGCCTCCCACCAGTGCCTCATATTCGGCCAGTGGCTGCAACAGAGCGGAAGGCGCAACGATATCCGCCGGCGCCGATCGTACCGGCGCAGCAGCGCCGACCACGCCGGCAAGATGGGCGCGCTCGACAATCCGTTGACGACGTCCGCGGCACAAGGCATGATCCGCCACCATCTCGCCCGCATGACGCACGATAACGCGACCGCCCAGCACCACGACTTGGACGCTCTCTCCGATCAGCCGCCAGGGGACTGAGTAACTGTTCGTGTCCAGGTCGATTGCCCAGTCTGCCTGGACCTTGCGCACGAGATCCCGCAGCTGCCCAAAAGGCGCCCGTCCGCCCAGAGGGCGAAGCGCGATGGCTTCTTCGGCAAAGCGCTCCGCAGGAGCCACGCCGGTCGTGCCATGCACACGCTGATCGGCAATCTCGCGCGTCCACCGGTCTAGATGCGCCTCGAACGCCGCCCAGTTCTCGAACCGGCGGCCGGCAATCGCATTGCGCTTGACGTAGCCGACCCCGCGTTCGTCCTTCCCCTTCGTACGCGCCCGGTAGGGCGCACAAGCCCGTGGCGTAAATCCCCAGTAGCGGGCAAAGGCGTGCAGCCGCACATTGAACCGCACCTCCCGCGTCGCCGCATCGTGATGTTCGACCAGCGCCTTCGGATTACCGGACTTTTGTGTCCCGAGCGGTTATGTGCCCCGGCGGGCGTAAGTTTCTGCGATTAAACGACCTGATTGTCTCGCCATCCGCCATGCCAAATCTCCAGCTCCTGCCGAATACCTTCTGGCAGAAACCTCAATGTTCACAAACAAGCGAAATCAATGGGGTGTCGGCGGCGCATACGCAGCACTTCGTCCTGCTCATCAGATCGCACTCCAGGAGATGGTGGAAGCGGTGCGGACTGACAAAGAGCGCGTGGGGCGACTGGAGACCGCCATCGCCGAATTCGTACCGAACTGGACACTCGCTTCGGTCGTGCGCGCTCTGCAGGCGGAAGTGGGAATGCCGGTCGGTTTGAGAGCCCTCGCCAGTTGATGGGTTACCTAGGCTTTGTTCCCGGCGAGCGGTCGACCGGGGAGACAGTAAAGAGGCACTAAAGCCGGCAATGGACGCGTCCGAGCATTACTGGTCGAATGTGCCTGGACGTACCGATATCCGCCTCGGATCGGCAAGAGGAAGCTATATCGCTTACAAGAGGTATCATCATCCGTTCGCGAGATCGCTTGGAAGGCGCAGACCCGCCTGACGGCCCGCTATCGAATGTTGAGCGCCCGAGGAAAGAAGTCGACAGTCGTGTGCACGGCGGTCGCGCGGGAACTCGCCGGCTTCATGTGGGCGGTCGCCAAAGAGGCGCGGCAAACCCGTCATAACAGCGACGGGACCAGCAACTCGCGCATTGGCGGAGGCGGGACAACGGCAGGGGAATGTCCGTTCACCGCTTTGTGGCCGGCAGGGCCGACGCCCGCAGTAAGACCGGAACAGCCCCGGACGCATAATCGGGAATGCGGTAGCCAATCCGCGTCAGAGCTTGATCACCGACGTCCTTCAGTTCCGCCTACACCAATGCGCGACCCATCCAATACGTCGTTCTGCGGAACGAGAGATTCGGCGCGTCTACAGCGTTGACAGCGGACATCAGGGCGGGAAGCTGAGGCCGTTCAGCGCTGGTAGTTCGATGGCATGAGGCGTCGATATCGCTGTTTGGCCAGCCATTTGGCGATGCGCTCGAGGATCTGGGTGAGCTACGCGTGCGGATCGACCTGTTTCATCTCGGCGGTCTTGCCGACCGCCGAACTATGCCGAGTGGGCGGGGTTCTGCGAGCCGTTTTTCGTGACGTAGCGGTAGCAGGATCGGCATAGCGTAGGCCCTCTCCGTCGCAAGTGCGCGAAGGGGAGGATACATGAACGCAAGTGACTCGAACGCAGCACACTGTATCGGAAGCTGATACACGGGCCGTATGGCGAATTTACACGCGTTTACGCGGGCAGATTGTCGGAGGAAGGCTCGGTCGGCAATCCGCACTTGCCAAGCTGATGCCACACGAACGCGCAAGGCCGAACGATTTCGACCAAACGACCGGCTTCTGGAATTCCTGAACGCCCTTGAGCGAGAGAACTATGCCGAGTGTCGACGACGGGTTCTCGAAATGCCGGGCGCCGAAGACGGCGCTTTATTCGGACGATCCCGTTAGAGTGAGGGCAGGATACCAACGCCCGCTGTCTTCCGACAGCGAACGATCTGAATTCTAGATCGTGCCCATCTACACACGGGATTTGACGCTTCATTTTCGCAGGAATAGCAGGATGGATGTAGACCCTTCTGGGTGGATTAGGCCATCCTACTGTTATGCCATGAGAGGTGCCACATGCCCATTGTCAATCGCGTGGCGGATATGCATCCGGATATTGTTGGGTGGCGGCGAGATCTCCATCAACATCCCGAGCTCCTTTACGATGTCCAGCGGACCGCGGCTTTTGTTGCTGACCGCCTCCGTGAGTTCGGCTGCGATCAGGTTGTAGAAGGAATAGGGCGGACGGGCGTTGTTGGCGTGGTCAAAGGTCAATTGACAAGCGGCTTGGACACTCCGCCGTCCATTGGACTGAGGGCAGATATGGATGCCTTGCCCATTCCGGAAGCGACCGGCCTCCCATATGCCTCCACGGTACCGGGAAAGATGCACGCTTGCGGTCACGACGGGCATACAGCGATGTTGCTGGGTGCGGCCCGCTACCTCGCTGAAACGCGAAATTTCGCGGGCAATGCCGTTCTGATTTTTCAACCTGCCGAAGAAGAGGAAGCAGGCGCGGCTGCCATGATCAAGGATGGCCTCATGGAGCGCTTCTCTGTATCCGAAGTGTTCGGGATGCACAATTGGCCAGGTATGGCGGTAGGCACATTCGGGATTCGATCAGGTCCCATGATGGCTGCTTACGACAGCTTGGAGATCAACATTGAAGGTCGCGGGGGACACGCGTCCATGCCGCAAGACTGTATAGATCCTGTCCTTGTCGGCGCCCAGCTCATTACAGCGCTGCAGCAAATCGTGGCCCGCAACGTCGATCCTCTCGAAGCGGCAGGGGTTTCGATCACCGAATTTCATGCTGGCACCACGCCTGGCGTAATACCTCAATCAGCAGTTCTGCGGGGGTCGATACGCTCGCTCTCTTCTGAAGTGCATCAGCTTATCAAGACTCGCCTTACTGACATTGTTGCCGCAGCGTCGCAAATGACCGGTGCGAAGCTCGAGTTGGCTTTCACGGGCGGCAGTCCTGTCACGTTCAATCATGCCGAGGAGACCGACTTTGCACGGAGGGTTGCTAGGGAGGTGGCCGGCGAAGCGAACGTTTCGGAAACCCGACCAGTGATGGGAGCAGAAGACTTCGCTTATATGCTCGAAGCCCGTCCAGGCGCCTATATCCTTTGTGGCAACGGTGATAGTGCCGGCTTGCATCATCCGGCTTACGATTTTAATGACGATGCCATCCTGTACGGGACTTCCTACTGGATCAAGCTTGTCGAGGCGAAACTCGCGCCTTGACGCGACCACATCCCGCGCCGAAGCTCCTCCTAATAACATCAGATCGAACGAAATAGATGACAGCCTGTCGATGGCGGGGAGCCGTTTCGATCCCGCTGGGCGGCAATTCAGGTCAGGCGCATTTCCGCTGGTGCCGGTGGCAACATCATCGCCGGGAATTGTTCGGTCGAATGGGAAATGCACCGGCACCGAGGCGGGGTTTTTCAGGAAGGAGGCATATCGGCCATCATCTACGGGCTGGCTCGATCGAGCAGTCCCACAAGCCAAATCAGTTCATCGACATCGACCAACTCAGAGCTGCCTAAAAATGCTTTCGCGCCCGCAGGCGAAACTCGTCTGAAGATGCTTCTTGGCGCGTCATCCGGACCGGCTAATATGTAATTGGCTGTTGCGGACTGGTTTCCGTAGATGCGTTGGGGCGATGGTGGCTTCCTTGTCAGGCGCCAGCTATCTGGAAACGCGATGGCACCGCCTCGGAGTTTATATTGGCGAACTCAATGCCAAGTGACGCATAGTTGGACAGGTAGTGGGTGGACCAGATCTGGCCACAAATGTGTTTGGAACAAATCGAGCGAAACGAAGTGCAGATTATAGATATCGTGCTCGCGCCCGGCAACGGCGCATACTTTTATGACGACCAGGAAGCCATTAGGTCCGGCGCGATCCAGGACGGCTTCATCTACCTTGGCGCACCGACAACGCTTGGATTCAAGTCCATTCGTACTCCAGCATCTTCGCTCAGCATCGGGCTTGTCCTGACCGACGAGACCGTCGTTTGGGGTGATATGATGAACGTCCAGTACTCAGGTGCCGGTGGACGCGATCCCCTGTTCGACACCAATCACACCTCAGATTTGACATCTCGCGTGGTCGCGCCGCGGCTTTTTGATGTCGATGCCGCTCGGTTTCGCGATTCTTGCACGAGCGTTTTTGAACCCGTCGAACATCTGCGCCTACCTCTCGCGATTGAGTATGGCGTCAGCCAGGCTCTTCTTCGCGCGGCCGCCCATCTTCAGCGCAAGACGATGGCGGAGATCATATGCGGGGAGTTTGGTCTGCAGCTGCCGACGCGCAGGGTCCCGATTTACTGCCAGAGCGGTGATGCTCGCGAAATCAACGTCGACAAAATGATCCTGAGGGCGGTGGATGTGCTTCCACACGGCCTGATCAACTCGCGGCAGAAATTCGGCGTCGACGGCGAGACCTTCATGGAGTTCGTAAAGTGGGTTGCAACGCGCACGCGCCAAATCGGCCGCCCGGGGTATCATCCGGTCTTGCATTTCGATGTGTATGGCTGGATCGGCCAGGAAATCGGCCTGGAGCCGCAACGCATCGCCGACTTTATCTGCAAGGTTGCAGATATGGTGCCGGGTTTCACACTGAATATTGAATCCCCGGCAGATTTTGGTTCGACGCAAGCGCAAATCGAGAATTACGCCAAGATCGTATCGATTTTGGACAACCGGGATTCCACTGCTCGCATCGTCGTGGATGAGAGATGCAATACCCTAGAGGATATTCAGCTCTTTGCCGAAGCGAGGGCCGCGCATGTGGTCCAAATTAAGACCCCAGACGTCGGCTCAATCGCCGATACGGCACGCGCAGTTCTCATCTGCAAGGAAAACAAGGTAGGGGCTTATGTCGGGGGGAGCTGTACGGAAACGGATCTCTCCGCCCAGGCGTCAGTCCACGTCTCTGTAGCGACCCAAGCCGACATGATGCTCGCAAAGCCCGGGATGGGTGTCGACGAGGCATTCTCAATTGTTGGGAATGAACAAAACCGGTTGCTAGCGATACTGAACCGTCGTCGGGCTCAAAACGAAAAAAACGGATGAAAAGCAGGGTGTCGCATGCAGAACTCTCTTGAGGGGATCACGGTCGTAGCCGTAGAGCAGGCGGTGGCCGCGCCTTACGCATCGTCACGGCTTGCGGATGCAGGGGCGCGTGTCATCAAGATCGAAAGGCCGGAAGGGGATTTTGCTCGAAACTACGACAAGTTGGTGCGGGGACAGAGCGCTTACTTCGTCTGGCTCAACCGGGGTAAAGAGTCGGTCTGTCTGGACCTGAGATCGGAAGCTGACCGGGCCGTGCTGGATACGCTTATTGCCAGTGCTGACATCTTTATCCAAAATCTGAAGCCGGGCAGCATAGAAAAACTTGGTTTTGGGTCTGCGGATCTCCGTCGGCGTTTTCCACGGCTGATCACCTGCGACATCTCTGGTTTCGGGGACAAGGGGCCGTATTCCCATTTGAAGGCTTATGATCTCATCGTCCAGGCCGAAACAGGTCTATGCGCGATCACTGGAAACCAACAAGGGCCGGCGCGTGTTGGGGTCTCGGTTTGCGACATCTCGGCGGGCATGACGGCGCACAGCGCCATTCTTCAGGCGCTGTACCACCGCGAAGTCACCGGCGAAGGGGCCAGCATCCAGGTGTCACTTTTCGATGCCCTGGCCGATTGGATGAACGTGCCGGTTCTGCAAAACGACTATAGTGGGTATCACACGGTACGCGCCGGCGTAAAGCATCCGTCGCTGGCGCCATATGGGGCGTATCGGTGCGCCGACGGCAAAGAGGTTGTCTTTTCGGTGCAAAATGACCGCGAATGGGTGAATTTCTGCGAGAAGTTCCTTAAGCGAACCGAGCTGACACGCGCACCTGGTTTTTCCGACAACATGGAGCGCCTCGAGAATCGGGTGCAGCTTGACGAGATCATCGCGCTGCGCTTTTCCGAACTGTCCTGTCACGAAGCGATGCAGGAGCTTGAGGCAGCCGGTCTGGCATATGGCCGCCTGAACGAGGTGGCTGATGTTTCTGGGCATCCTCACGTCCGCAGGGTAGCCGTTAGCACACCCGAAGGAACTGTAGAAACGATTGCGCCCGCGGCGATCTTCAACGCGGAGCGTCCCTCGCTGCGCCCGGTTCCAGCTCTTGGCGCTCATACGCAGACTGTCCGGGAAGAGGTTCTGGGGCTTTTGCGCGATCGGACCGCGTTAGCATGAGCGCGCATTGTGTCGGGAGGTGCACGCGCTCGCGATTTACAGAAAGCGTGACGGTTCCTTGCGATCCAGTGCCGGCACTCGGGAAACCGGCTGCTACCGCCCTCGCTAAAATCGGCCGCAGAGGCACTCCGTGATCAAGGACACCGTTTCAGCCGTTGAGAGCCCGACGTCTATGCCCCGGTGGAGATCCTTGCTCTTCGTTCCCGCTCACGTTTCCCGCTTCGTGGGGACGGCTCATGAAAGGGGGCGGACGGCATCATACTCGACCTCGAGGACTCCGTTCCCCAGGATGAGAAGGCTGAGTCACGGCGGCAGCTCCCTGAATCGGTGGCAAAGGTGGGGCGCAGGGGCGCTTCTGTTCTGGTCCGCGTGAATCGTAGTTTGCGGGCGTTGGTGGCGGATCTCGATGCAGCTGTGGTGGCAGGTGTTGATGCCCTTGTCCTTCCGAAGACGGATTCGGCGGAGTGGGTATCAGAGATCGCGAACGCCGTATTGGAACTTGAAAGAGAAAGAAATCTTGTCCAGGGACGCATCCGTTTCCTTGCCCAAATCGAGACACCGGCAGCACTGCAAAAGCTCACGGCCATAGCCTCGGCTCATCCCAGGATGCTCGCATTGGCGCTTGGCCCTGAAGACTTCAGTGCCTCTGTTGGAGGCACGCCGGAGTTCGACCTCCTTTTAACGCCGAACCTTTCCGTTCTGTTTGCCGCCCGTGCGGCCGGCTTGCTCCCTCTGGGCTTTGTTGGAAGCATCGGCGAGGTTACAGATACTGATAAAATTCGTGAGGCCGCGGCGCATGCGCGGCGGCTCGGCTTTGCCGGAGCTTTGGCGATCCATCCTACACAGGTCGCCATATTCAATGAGGCCTTCTCCCCGAGCGCACAGGAAATCAAGTGGGCGCGTGATGTCATCGCTGCCGAGAACGAGGCGGCCGCCCGCGGGCTGTCTGCATTCTCGTTGAATGGCAAGATGGTTGATCCGCCGGTGGTTCGGCGCGCCCACGACACTCTGGCTCTCGCGGGTACCAACTGACCTACCTCCGATCAATGAGACCGCGCATCTTTCCCAGTTTGTGGGGTGGGCAAGTATTACTTGCCGGCTATCTAGTTTCGAGATAATACGAATGGACTGGGGAAAGTGCCTCAGTTGGGTTAAGCTGTGGATATCAGGCAGTTAAAATACTTCGTCGGGGTCGTGGAGGCCGGCAGTTTTACGAAGGCCGCTGCCCTCCTTCACGTTGCTCAAAGCGCTTTAAGCCTGCATGTACGTCAACTGGAGGAAGGGTTCGGAACCCAGCTGCTTGTTCGCGACAGGACCGGTGTCAGCGTGACCGCGTCCGGAAACAGGCTGCTTGAGCGCGCACGGGTCATCCTAAAGGAAATTCAGCTCACTGAAGCGGAACTGACCA
Source organism: Mesorhizobium sp. M4B.F.Ca.ET.058.02.1.1 (assembly GCF_003952505.1). Classification (NCBI taxonomy): domain Bacteria; kingdom Pseudomonadati; phylum Pseudomonadota; class Alphaproteobacteria; order Hyphomicrobiales; family Phyllobacteriaceae; genus Mesorhizobium; species Mesorhizobium sp. M4B.F.Ca.ET.058.02.1.1. Next base: position 4,729,272 of record NZ_CP034450.1, read on the forward strand.
ACTCGGTGGCTGCTCCTACCGGAGAAGTGACCATTGGCATCCCGTCCGGCGCCGCTCGCGTGCTTAGTGGTCCGCTGCTTGAATCGGTTAGAAGCGAACTTCCGAGGATCTCGCTTAAGATGATCGAGGGCATGACGGGACCGCTGGAAGAGTGGATGGCTGCTGGCCGCTTCAATCTGGCAGTCCTGTATCGCACTGCCGAGAGCGTGGGGAAAATGACGGTGCTGGCCCGCGAAGAGTTTTACCTGGTGGTGCCGCCGGGTGAACCGCCTTTCGAAAATTCGATCCCGCTCGTCGACTTGCACGCATTTCCCCTGGCGGTCCCGATGCGCAATAACAACGTCAGGCGTTCGGTGGCTGATGTCGTTGCGCAACACGGTTGTGTGCTCGACGTGAGATTCGAAGTCGACTCCCTTTCTACGATCATCAACATGGTCATGGAAGGAAAGGCCTATTCTATCCTTACGCCGTCGGCTATTCAGAAAGAGGCTTCTCAAGGCCGCGTCCGGACGGTGAAGATCATTGATCCGGTCATAACCCGGTCCGTTGTCCTTGCCGTTAACCCGAAAGATGAACGCTCTCCAGCCGTCTCCGCCGTCCGCAACCTGATCCCCAGGGTCGTCAGGACATTGATTGAGAGCGGACACTGGTCAGCAACGGCTCCGGACGTAGCCATTCTCCCAACCTAGCTCTTCCAGTGCTATCGCCGCGCTCCTTCGCGATTGCCCGAGCTCTATCTATCTATATTCGAGATGGTTTTGGTCGACATTCCATATTTGACCGGGCGAGACCATCGCGATGAAACTGTGGGAAAGCGAGCCTAGGCCGGATATCGGCTGGTATCGCACTTCATTCAGTCAAGCGGAGCACGCTATGTCCCACGCCACGAGCTATGAGCTCTTTATCAACGGCAAATGGCGAGCCGCTAGTGACAGAGCCACGTTGCCCGTGATTAACCCGGCGACGGAGAAGGTATTTGGCTCGGTGGCCTCAGCGACGGTCTCGGATCTAGATGAGTCCCTCGCTTCGGCAGAGCGCAGCCGCAAGCCTTGGTCCTCACGGCCTGCAAAAGATCGTGGCGAAATCCTCCTAGCAGCCGCCAGGATATTGGCAGAGAAGGTTGGAGCGGCAGCCCGGGACCTGTCGGCGGAACAGGGAAAGACGATCGCCGAAGCGACAGGTGAGTACGCGCGCGCTATTGAAACGTTGGAGTGGAACGGCACCCACGCCGAAGAGCTGTCGGCCCCGATTCCTTTGGGCCCGAACAGGATGATCGTCCCGGAGCCCCTCGGCGTCGTTGCTGCCTTCACGCCTTGGAACTATCCCGCCGTCCTCATCGCCCGCAAGCTTGCGCCTGCACTGGCAGCAGGCTGCCCGGTGATTCTCAAAGGTGCGGAAGAGACGCCGAGCGCCGCCGTTCATATCGTAGAAGCGTTGCGCCAGGCGGGTGTCCCGGACGGCGTAGTCAATCTCGTCTTCGGTGTACCGGTGCATATTTCGCGCCATCTCCTCAGTTCCTCAATCGTGAAGGTCTTGACTTTCACGGGCTCCACTGCAGTCGGAAAACAGCTTGCCACGCTCGCCGCGAATAATTTGCAGCGCTGCGTCCTTGAACTCGGTGGACACTCCCCCGTCGTTGTGTGCGCGGATGCGGACCTCGCACAGGCGGTCCCCGCGATATCGGAATACAAGTTCGAGTGCGCGGGCCAGAGCTGCAACGCGCCAAGCAGGATTCTCGTCGCGCGGTCTCTCTATGAGGAATTCCTATCCCGAATGACGGAAGCCGCCCGCAAGATTAAGATCGGTCCCCCGGACGACCCCGCGACGGAGATGGGCCCTATGGCGAACGCGCGGCGAATTGAGGCCATGCAGCGTCTGGTCCAGGATGCGGTCGATCGCGGCGCCCGCGTTGAAACTGGTGGCACCCGGCTCGACCACCCCGGTTTCTACTGGCCGCCGACCATCCTGACAGGGGTGCCAAAAGATGCCAAAGTGCTTCATGACGAACCGTTCGGACCAATCCTCACCGTGGCGCCGTTCGACACGATGGAGGAGGCGATCGAAGAAGCCAACGCCACTGAGTATGGCTTGGCCGCCTACTTCTTCACTGGCGCCGCCAATTCCAAACGGGCGCTGATCGATGGTCTTTCGGCGGGCGCTGTCAGTGTGAATTACCTGAAAGGGGTTTCGGCAGATGCGCCGTATGGAGGCATTAAACAGAGCGGCTATGGATACGAAGGGGGTGAGCAGGGGGTGCGGAGCTTCCAAAGCCTGAAAATGGTCAATGGCCTCGGCTCCTTTGGATGAGATCCGGTGGGAAATAGATCGCGGATCATCGCCGGCAAGGACATCACAAAGAGCGTCGCCGACGCCCTTCAGTATATTTCGTACTACCATCCTCCAGATTATGTCCGGTCTCTTTCGCAGGCGTATGCGCGCGAACAGAGCCCGTCGGCCAGGAATGCTATGGGGCAGATTTTGCTGAATTCGCGCATGGCAGCATTCGGACGGCGCCCGATCTGCCAGGACACTGGTCTTGTGGTGGTCTTTGCAAAGGTCGGCATGGGCGTCCGCATTAAATCAGCGGCGAGTTTCGCTGAGCTCGTGAATAGGGGGGTCCGCCAGGCATATCTCGACCCCGACAATCCCCTCCGACCATCGATCGTCTCGGATCCACTTGCCGGGCGGGTGAACACGCGTGACAACACGCCGGCAGTCGTCCACGTCGACCTCGTGCCTGGTAACCAGATTGAAATCACCATCGCTGCGAAAGGGGGGGGTCCGAAAATAAGGCGCGTTTCACCACCCTTAACCCAAACGCGTCCGTGGCGGACTGGGTGGTCGACACCGTTTCGACCCTTGGCAGCGGATGGTGCCCGCCTGGCCTCATATCGGTCGGGATCGGAGGCAGCGCTGAAAAGGCTATGCTGCTGGCCAAGGAGGCCATGAACGAACCCATCGACATGTCGGAACTGATCGCCAGGGGGCCATCTAGCGCGGAGGAGGGACTGCGGATTGAGCTTTATGAGCGAATTAATGGGCTAGGCATCGGCGCTCAGGGCCTAGGTGGCCTGACAACAGTGGCGGACGTCAAGGTTGCAACCTATCCTACCCACGTCGCGTCCAAACCGGTCGCGCTCATTCCGCAATGCGCGGCCAACCGGCACCTGACGTTTACATTGGACGGCACAGGGCCGGTCCAACTCCAACCGCCCGACCTTTCGCAATGGCCACAGATCGGAAATGAAGACTTGCACACTGCCGATGTCCGGCGGGTGAACCTCGACGCGCTCACACGGGAAGAGACTGCATCATGGCGCAGCGGGGAAACCCTCCTTCTGTCCGGAAAGATGCTGACGGGCCGTGACGCCGCCCACAAGCGAATGGACGATTTGATCGACGCCGGCGAACCGCTTCCCGTCGATCTGCGAAAACGCGTGATCTACTACGTCGGACCCGTACGCGCGGTGAGGGACGAGGTCGTCGGGCCGGCTGGCCCAACAACCTCCAGCCGGATGGACAATTTTGTTGAAAAAATGCTCGCCGCGACGGGGCTATTTGCGATGGTCGGCAAAGCGGAGAGGAGCCCGGCGGCCATCGAGTCAATTGTCCGGCACAAGACGCCCTATCTCATCGCAGTCGGTGGTGCTGCGTACCTTATTTCAAAATCGATCAAGTCGGCGCGGATTGTGGCCTTTGAAGACCTAGGCATGGAAGCCATCTATGAATTCGAGGTGCAGGACATGCCAGTCATCATGGCTGTCGATGTTGAAGGAAACTCTATTCATAATTCCGGGCCAATCGAGTGGCGTAAGCGCATGGCCGCCGATACGATCGCCCGCAACATCGGCGTTTGATTATTCCCGTTAGGCCAATTAGTCCTGTGTCGGCTACGCAGAGACTATCAAAGGGCAGTGAGAAGCGTTGTCTTTGTATCGGGCAAGCTGTGCGCATGGGCTTATGCCTACACCAGCATCGCCTGCGACGAAGGCAACGCTGGGCTGGCACGACCGGACCATGGATGCAATTGGCGGCAGACCCTAGGCAGACTAAACGTAAAGCCATACTCAGCCCGGCAATCCCATGAAGTCGAAACTCAACACAGTTCGCCTGGACGCTTGGGACCTTCGGATCCTCGCGGAGCTTCAGACAGACGGTCGGATATCGAAGAGCGAACTGGCGAAGCGCGTTCACCTCTCCGCGTCGGCTTGCTCGGAGCGGCTCCGCATACTCGAAACAGCAGGGATTATCGAAGGCTATTGCGCGCGGCTGAGTCCATCCCTCACCGGGGGCGTGATTTTCGTGATGGTGGAGGTCGTGCTGGATCGTCACCGCCTCGAAGACCAAAGACACTTTGAGACGGCAATTCAAGGCATCTCCGAAATTTTGGACTGCTGGGCGATCGGGGGCCGGGTAGATTACCTGATGCGCGTTGCAGCTCCTTCTATGGCTGCCTACCAGGAATTCATGGAGGGTTTGCTACAGGTTGGACTCGGGATCGATCAATATTACAGCCTCATAGTGACGAAATCCGTAAAATCCAATTCGCCCATTCCCTTGTCCGCGCCAAGACAACGCTGAGTTGTCCGTGTTTTCCACGGAGATTGACGCAACTTCCGTGATTTCATCGGCCGCGGACGTACATTGCCGTGGAACGTGAAGTGTGTCCGTCGGTATAGTAGCTCTCGACGAGCGGGGACTGCGTGTTCTCCGCCGGGCAATAAACGGGAGAGCGACAATGAGCCTGACCAATCTGGGAACCAAGCAAGTCCAAGAAAAGGATCGGACCTTCGTCTTTCATCCGTCCACGCACTTGGCAAAACACAGCCGCGGCGAGACACCAAACCGGATCATGGCCGGAGCGGAAGGTGTCTACATTTGGGATACTGAAGGCCGAAAGAGCCTCGACGGTTTTGGTGGGCTCTACTGCGTCAACATGGGATATGGATGCACAGAGATCGCTGACGCCATAGCCAAGCAAGCGCACGAGCTACCGTTCGCTCATGTCTATGCCAGCCAAGGCACGGAGCCCGTTGCCCGCTTAGCGGAGGCCGTGGTCGAATATTTCGGGCAGAACATGCAAAGAGTTTATTTTGGCCTTTCCGGTTCCGACGCTAACGAGACCAATATCAAGCTCGTCTGGTATTATAACAACGTTCTCGGGCGCCCCGAAAAGAAGAAGATCATCTCGCGACATCGCGGTTATCACGGTTCCGGCCTGGTCACTGGAAGTTTGACCGGTCTTCCGTTCTTCCATAAGTTTTTCGACCTGCCTTTGAACCTAGTGCGCCACACAACGACCCCACATTACTATCGCCAGGCGCATGAGGGCGAAACCGAAGAAGCCTTCTCAAAACGCTGCGCCGACGAACTTGAAGCCCTTGTTCTTGCTGAGGGCCCGGAAACTGTTGCAGCCTTTATCGGAGAACCGGCACTTGGGACCGGTGGCATTGTTCCGCCCCCAAAGGGATACTGGACGGCCATTCAACAGGTGCTGGATAAGTACGATATCCTGCTGATCGCCGATGAAGTCGTTTGCGGCTTCGCGCGAACCGGCGAGAAATTCGGCTCGCACCTCTATGGAATGCGCCCGGATTTCGTCACCATCGCCAAGGGGGTAAGTTCCGCCTACCTCCCAATCTCCGGGTCAATTATTGGCGACCGCGTCTGGTCGGTTCTTGAAGAAGGAACGGAGAAGCACGGCCCTCTCGGCCATGGCTGGACATATTCCGGGCATACGCTTTGCGCGGCGGCCGCACTTGCCAATATCCAAGTCCTCAAGGAAAGAAACATCCTGGAACATGTCCAGGATGTCGGGCCGTATTGGCTTTCCCGCATGAAGGCGGAACTGGAGGGACATCCCATTGTCGGCGAAGTTCGCGGCGTTGGAATCCTGTCCGGCGTGGAACTGATGCGGGATCCCAAAGCCCGCGCACCGTTCGAGCCCGAGCTGCAGGTTGGCGTGCGGGCTGCCGCTGCTCTGCTTGAGAACGGTGTCATCGGCCGGGCCATGCCGCACAGCGATACCCTCGGCTTTGCCCCGCCACTGATCATCACCCGGAACGAAGTCGACATCATCGTTGACGCGACGGCGAAGTCAGTTGACACGACGTACTGCGCCTTGAAGGCAGAAGGCGCCGTATAATCTTTGTGAGCGCCAACTACTTGTATTGCCGCTGTTGTCCAGTTCTCCCATTTGACGGCGGGCGTTGGGCGGCGAACCCTGCCGGTGCACCTCCCCGCCGGCAGGGCGTATTTGTGAGACGTTGCAGGTTCCATCGCTTCGCGCCAGTGAATGTATTTTGAAGAGAACAATATCATCCATAAGAAACGCTTGTGATGCCGAGCACCTGGACTTGCTGCCGCCTGCAAGCAAGTTGCCGAAGACCCAACGAACATTCTGACAAGGGCAGACATGCAATCTGTCTTCGAAAGATTTTTGGAACAGCTTTCGGAAGGCGTCGATGAGGTCGATTTCCACAACGCCTTGGCCTATGTGAGCTCACAACTCGACCTGCTTGCTTTCGCCTATCTCTCGCTGCCGCCGCGGCCAGGTGGCAAGCCCACGCTGATCTCCAACTATCCGGCGCCCTGGACTGCGCGCTATCTTGAGCACCAGTACCAGAGCATCGATCCCGTCATCGTGCGTGCCCGCTTCGGCGGATGCTCGTTTCGATGGGGCCCTGCACTGGGTGTTGAGCCATCGGTAGCTGAGCAGAGGGTCTTTGACGAAGCGGCGCAATTCGGCATCTGCTGTGGTTTGACGATTCCCATCATCGATCTCCGAGGCAATTTTGCTGCAATGACCTTTGCCGCGGACAAGCGCGATGCTGCATTTACCCGCGCCGCGGAACGCTATGAAGACGATCTCCCTTACGTTGCGACCTGTTTTCACATGTTCGTTCGACGAAAACTGTCGGCTGATCGGATCGTTGACGGTGTGCGTTTGACGGCACGCGAATACGAGTGCGCGCAATGGGCAGCATGTGGCAAGACGGCCTGGGAGATCGGCTGCATTCTTGGGATCACGCGCCGCACGGCCGCGTTTCATCTCGATAACGCTCGCAGGAAACTCGGAGTAAGGACCAGAGCCAATTGGTTGCGCGTCTCACCAATTCGAAATCCTCGCCTCACTGACATTCTCACCCTGTGCAACTGCACAGGCTGCGCAAGCGTCGAGCTTCGCCTCCACTGCCGGGGAAAGTTTCCCCAACGAGGAGGCCTTGATGATCCAACTGATTGCACCAGACAGCTACGAGGACTTTGCCGACGACCTGCATTCCATGCATCGCCTGCGTTACCAAGTGTTCAAAGTGAGGCTCGACTGGCAGGTGAAAGGAAATGGCGGCTATGAGATCGATTCATTTGACGCGTTCAGACCGCACTACCTGTTGCTGCGGGGTTTCGAGGGCCGGCTGGACGGTTGCGTGCGCCTTTTGCCCACGACGGGCGCGACGATGCTTCGCGACACTTTTCCCATGCTGTTGGAAGGAAAGACGGCGCCTGAGCATCCGAACGTATGGGAAAGCAGCCGCTTCGCGCTCGATATTGGTTCGTCGGCACCGAAGGGAGCGGGTGGCATTGCAATCGCCACCTACGAACTCTTCGCCGGCATGATCGAGTTAGGTCTCTCGCGCCAGCTCAGTCATATCGTAACGGTCACCGACTTGCGCATGGAGCGCATCCTTCGTCGCGCCGGCTGGCCGCTTGAGCGGATTGGAGAGCCGCACACGATTGGCGTCACCCGCGCGCTAACCGGTTATTTAGAAGTGTCGGATAAGATGCTTCAGGCGGTGCGGCAAAACGGTGGCATTGGCGGTCCGGTGCTGTGGGCGCCGGTGCTTCGCCGGGTAGCATGATCACGCGGCGGGGAGCACAGTCATGCCCATATCTGTCGCGCCAGATGCCGATCAGGAGTGGCAGGATCGCTGCTCCTATGACTGCACTGCTCAATTGACGTCGAATGGCTGGGCCTGGGAGTTCTTGCGTCGCAATCCGGCATTCCGGCGTGATCTGGCCGCTGCCCTCCAGCAGGCCAATACACTGTCTCGCGGAGCCCCTATCGACGTCATCGCTTCGGCCGGCGATCTTTCGCGCTGCGGTGTTTTGTTTCGCCCAGTCTTACGCACGCACTGCGGTCGTGTTCTGGTGTCCGCCAGTGCGCTAATGTATAGCCGGTCGTCGCGAAACAGCCGTCTGTATCGCCAACCGCGTCGCCGTTCGACCTGACGGCATGGTCATGCCGAGCAACAGTCCTACTGGGACCCCATGAGCATCAGCACGTCCATCTTCGCAAGGCGGAGCATACCCTCCAGCTCGCAGTTTCCGGAGCGGATATCCTGCGGCCCCCTTGCCTGCGTGCTGAGCTGGCCCGCGCATTCGCTTGTGGGCGCTCGAATGCCTCAATGCCCTTTGTCTCGATGGAGAAATGTCCGGCCGCTTGGTTCCGCCTGAAAGAGTCTTATTTCTTCGCGCCCTCGACGGGGCTCGAGCATCCCACCGCGAGATTGCTGAAGCGCTGATCGGCGAAGGGCGCGTCGGGGCCAATGGAAGGATCCTGGCGATCATTAGCGCGATCGAAATCCGCCGCGCTGGCGTTCGTGGCCGCGCGCTGATGAATGGCGGGTACCGGGACTTCCTCGTCTAAAATGGCGTCGCGACTCGCTTTGCAGTTCAGCCTTCGAACAGTTGCCTGCAACCGGTTGTCACCATCCAATTAGCGCGGTCGATATGGCTGCGGACTGCCTTGCGGGCGCGGACTGGTTCAAGGATCGGGTCGATGCCGAGAATGAGATTGGCCATTTCTTCGACGCTGAGATTGTCGGCGCAGGCGTCGAGGATGCACAGGTAAATGGTGCGATGTTGCCTGTCGTAGCTCGTGATGCTGTCTGACCAGGGGACTTCGTCGCACAGAGTTGAGCTTCGGGTCTCATCTGTTCCCGTTGATCGATTCATGGCTGCTGCGAACCTCGCCAGTTAAGCGCTAACCCAAGCAATATATCCCAAAATGGGATAATCCGAAACCGAGATTAGTCGCTGAGCCGGTCTTTCCTTGACCGGTTCCCCTAATGCCCAGATCTCTTCGCTCTCCCCGCCACCAGCGGTTTCTGGCCCAGCTAATATCGCTACGCAAGGCAAAAGGCCTGACCCAGGAGCAGGTGACCGAAAAGCTTGGCCGTACGCAATCCTTCGTGGCCAAGTACGAGGGCGGAGAGCGGCGTCTCGATGTCATTGAGTTTCTCGATGTAACTGCGGTGTTTGACGCTGACCCGTGCGAGATTCTGTCCAGCCTCGTCATAGTAGGCGCCTGCGCGCCTTAAGACGCGCCGAGTGCTCATGAACCGAGCCCTTTTCTTCGGCAGGCTCAGGCGGTCTCGGCCATCCCGCTCGTCCCTGACGTGGGGCAGCCTTTCTGAAACACGGGGCGCCGACGGACCTTACTTCGTGCTGGAGCATCCGCAGTCGCCGGGCGCCCTTTGGCGAATGGCCCAGTCCGAGTGGCATGATCCTCGCGATCACATGCGCGACCGCATCCGCCGTCTCTTGTAACAGCGCGACCGCGTGGCCGCTCCGGGTCCTCTTCGTTCCGGTCTTTCGAATGTGGTCCGCCTTCTACGGCGGCCTTTCCGGTCGCTTTCGCCCACCCCGCGTCCGGGGGGAGGGCGCGATTGGCGAACGGAGGACCAGACAATGCGTCCAAACAACAAGTGTTCCGGCAGCCGAGAGGCTGGCGGTCAGGCGCTTGCCTCATCAGCAGGTCAAACCGCGTCATTGCCGAACTGGAGCGCGGCACCGTTCCCGTGGGGGGCAAGCCCATGCGAAGAATGTCGCTTGGCGGCCAACCGCAGGCTCTGTCTGAACGCCCATCTTGCGTCTAGATCGTTAGCATATGCAAACTGAATTTGACGTAGGCTGCGCGGCCATCAATCCTCACGAACACCCCGCAGATAGGCGTCCCAATTTTGTAAAAGGGCTTGAACGCCTACGCCGCAAATGCGGTAGCAGCATGCAAGACTGAAATTTTGAGCCAGCTTATGATAGAACCTGAATTGCCTGCACCTCTCGACAACGTTCAGGCACTTCGAGGTGATGCGGTCGATCGAGCACACTCGAACTCACGGACGGCAGTACCTCGAAGGCCTCGCTTCCGATCCGCGCGAACTCCGGCCGGGATGAGGGTTTCGCCGGACCGGCCGACCACGTTTGAGCGCAGAGACAAGGCTGCCAACACGATGGGCTCACATTAATTGACATGAACAGCGGCACCTCCCGCTTCGAAGAGGCGCTGTTCACATCGGCGGTCGTGGTGCTGCATCGCGGGCGGATTGTCTGTAAGCGTTGAGCCGCACCTGACACATACGTCCTGATCCGTCACGAAGTCTTACGCCGGCGCGATACGATGCGGACGTGAAGAGAGCTAGTCTTAGCCGTCCGCAGGAATGAGCAGACCGTTATTCCGTTATTTGCAGAGGCCGTGTTGGCGGATTTACGAATCTTCTGGTACTCCGCGACGCATGGTCCGACGTTTGCAGCCTGACGTTGTGTTATGTCTTTGCTGTTTAGAGGACGACGTGCCTTCTACCGTCGCGGGAAAAGTGCTGAATTCGGGGCGGTAAATTGAGTCTTTGGTATCTGGATTATAATGGGGATGCTTGGGAAGGCATTTGCAACGTTCTCCTCGGCACGAAATACGGGACGGATTATCAGCCCATCGGCGACAAGGGTGGCGATCTAGGATTGGACGGGCTCAATCTACGAGCCGGTACGGCATACCAGGCGTACGGGCAGGAGCCTGAAAACAAGGATCCAGTATCCGGCGTTCGCAAAAAGATCGGAACTGACCTCAAGAAGCTGCAACTGAACGAAAGCGAAATAGCCGCGATCATTGGTAGTAAGAAGCTTCGGAGCTGGGCCCTGCTCCTTAACAAGGAAATTCCCCACAACGACCTGCATCGATACGCAAAGCAAAAAGAGACAGAGGTCAAATCCTGGGGCCTTTCCATCATAGATCCGGACTTTCAAGTATCCATTCAGACACCATCGTTTCTTGAGACGGAATGGCTGGAGTATCAAAAACGGCGCGACGACAGGATAGAAGTCACGGTTGAGGATCAGCCCGTCCCCGCGCTCGTCGTCTTGCGACAAAATGAAAATTTTAAGCTCGTCTATGAAAAGTTCCGTGTCATTACGGACAATGATGAGGAGGCTGAGCAACTTGCCTATTTCGAATTGAAAAACTTTCTGGAAAATTCGATTCAGCTCAGCGAAATCCAACGCCGAGAACCTGACTTCTTCAGCCAAATTGAGGAAATTCGTTCAGACATCGAAAATGATGCCGAGCAGGGCAGCATCGCGGTCGGCTCCTGGAACTCATTCTCCCACGTTAAAGCGACGATCGAGGCCCGTCTCAACGCTGTCGTAGGCAGCCGTCTCGGCACCAAGACGCTGAGCAGGATCAGGAAGTATACGATTGCAGACTGGCTGGTTCGCTGCCCTTTGAGGTTTAAGAGGAAAAGGTCGCTGCAGTGAACCCTGCCGAAAAGATCGAAATCGAGTTCACCCAGCGACCCGTCGATGTGCCCGCCGACCTAAGGCTCTATCGGCGGCTAGCCATGGTCTGCATCTCCGTGTCGGAATGCTGCCGCGCCGGCTCCGCATCGTTCAAGCAGCTTCATTTTATCAATTCGCTATTCATAAACGAGGATTTCCGAGGTCCGTACATGGAGTTCAGATCGGTCAGATTTTCGCCAAGGATCCTTGCGCCGTCTGCCGACCCCTACCTGAACCGATGTGTGAACTATGCCATGGGAGCGGGTCTCCTCGATCAGAAGGACGTTCAGCGTGGCTTTAGGGTGGAACTGACCGATAAGGGAACGGACTTTGTGAAAAGCCTCAGGAGCCAACAACTGGCGCTGGACGTATTTGCACTGGCCAGGGAAGTAGGCAGGATCTCTGAGAACGAAGTTCAGACCGTCATGAGGGAGGGCATCTAAATGCATCTCAGATATAGTCGAGTACGCCTCGAGGCGAAGCTTTTCAACGGTAAGCTCGCCTCATGCGAGGTCGAACTTCGTCCCGGCGCAAACCTCATCCTGACGGACAGCAACACACAAGGCAAAAGCACGCTCGTCAACGCTCTCGCGGTCGGGCTGGGATTAGACGATCTCGTGAAAGGCAATGTTGCCGCTCTGGTAAAGGACACATTGAGGGGCGCACAAGGGGATCAAAGGATTGTCGAAGCGGCAATTCTCCTCGAGATTGCCAACGCTTCTAATGAACTCTTGACCATCCGTCGATCCGTCAAACCGGAATTGTCACGCGGGATGCTGGTTCGGCGCGGGCCGCTCAGCCAATGGAGCGAGGCCGGATTGGAGGAATATTATTTGGGGTCAGGATCTTACACGGACACTAGAGGTTTCCACCGTTTGCTCTCCGAGTTCATCGGCTTCCCGGAGGTTCAAGTTATCTCTCAAGACGATGGCGTGATGCGGCTTTACCTGGAATACATATTCTCCGCGATTTTCATCGAACAAAAGCGCGGATGGGCGGATATCATGGCGAACATGCCTTATTATCGGGTCCGTGATCCCAAGAAATCCACCATCGCCGAACTTCTGGGACTCGACTACATCAGGAACAATCTGCAACGGAATGCCCTTAGGCTGGACGAGCAACGGCTGAAGGCGCGCTACGACACCGGAATCGCCATTCTTAGACGTCACGTAAACGGCAGACAGTTTTCAATTAGGGGTATTCCCTCGGACATCGGCGTAGGTTCATTCAGCCCGCAGATATTCAGAGTGACGGAGGGAGAAAGACAGCAATCCCTGGCAGATTTGCTGTCAGCCGCTGAGGCAGATCTCGCCAGCAAAATCGCACTAGCCGATCTTACGCCTCCAGATCCTAGCCTGCAAAGTCGGATAGACGAGATCTCAAAAAGGATCACAGCGCTGGTCACCAGGAAGAGCGAGCTCGACAACGCGATAGCGGCCATTCGCGGCAACGTTCGTCGTTATCAGCAGCGTCTGGAGGTGCTCGCACGGGACCTGCAAAAGAACAAGGAGGAGCTGAAAATCCGCCGGTTGTTCAATCGGGACGAATGGGCGATCACAAGTGCGTGCCCGGTTTGCGAGCAGTCGATCGATGGCACGCTACTGTCGCAGATGCGCAGCTTTCCGACCATGTCAATCGATGAAAATGTCGAATACATTACCGACCAACGAAACCTCTTGCAGGACATCATTAGCGTCGAGATCGCCAGGCGTGAGCGTCACCAGGTCGAATCAGAGCAGCTTGGAAAAGAAATCAGTATTGCTCTGACCCAGCAGTCGGAAATCCAAAAAAGCCTGGCTGGTGCAATTCCATCGGAACTAATGGCGCGTGCCCGCGACATCGCGCGAATAGAGAACGCGATAGGAAGCTATCGCGATCTGCTCGACCAGACTAGCAGCGAGCTTGCCGCTCTTCTGAACATTTGGAACGAGTATCTTGACGTTGCTGGAAAGCTTTCGAAACTGAGGAGTGACCTGAGCGCTAACGACCAAAGCCTTTTACGGCAATTCCAAAGAACGTTCAGAGATTATCTCGGGCGCCTAGGTTTCAATTCTTTCGAGATCGGCTCCATGGTGATCGATGAGGGCTCTTTCATGCCGAGAGTCATCGTAAACGATCGTGACCGGCGGGTTCGGGCCGATTTCGGGACCTCGGCTAGTGACTGGATCCGCATCATAACGGCCTTCGTGCTCGCCCTTCACGCCAGCCGTGATAACTCCCAGAAAAGCAACCATCCGAATCTGACTGTTTTCGACGAGCCTGCCCAGCAGAACATCGACCGACAAGATTACCTCAAGTTCTTCGATATCGTCGCAGACGTTTGCAGGAAGGGGGGCAGGTTATCGTTGCCGCGACTGACAAGGATCACGCGGTTCGGGCGAGGGCACAAGGCCTTCACATGCACGTCATCGATTTCGGTTCAGAGTATATTCTGCGATAGAGCTTCATCGCCTCCTCGTGCCTTTTGCTAACGGCCCACAGTGCGCCAAGTATCATTCTGCGCAGTATCCGCATCACGACGATTGCTGGTGTGGCGCTTCATCGACGAGGGGCTGCGGGCTACATCACTCCGAAACCGCAGTCGTTCAGCCGTTCATGGGGAGCCCGGGAGCGGCTGCCATATTCTCGACGATACCGCGTATCTGTGCCGCAGTAGGGTTCGGCTCGGCTTGTGAGCAAAAGCCTACCGCCCCCGAGATGCAAGGGCTAGCCTAACCCGTGTCGTTCATCCAAGGGCTCGGCATCACCGCCTAGGTCATTGGCGGCAAGCATTTCGGTGCAGGCGACGTTGGGGCCTTGCGGCGCGTGTGGGTCGCTGACTTGAGGTGATGTGAGCCCGGCGGCCCACCTCGTCGAGGTTAGTCACCGAAATAACGCGCTGACCGGTGGCGAGCGGACTGACCGAAGACGTATCCACATTCTGACTTCGCCGAAAGAATGATACGGGCCATCCCCGAGGTCGGCCGGATCGTTGCGCTCGACCCAGGCGTGAAAGATATCATCGCGAAACGAGGCTTTGGAGTCGAACCTCAGATCCACGACATTACGCCGACGACTCAACAGGGGTGTGAATAGATCGAGATGTAGTTCGCTGTTGGCCGGTGATGAACCTCGTTGTAGATGCTGCATCGTGAGATCGGAAGCTGTAAGTCCCAAGGAACTCGCCTGGTTCGATCGGGCCGATCCTATCGCCGTTCGGGCCGGATGATAGGTTGCCTGCCGTTCGTACCCAAGATCGCTCTCGTTCCCCAAGGCGTCTTTGATGCGCTCGCCGATCGGTTCCCATTCGAGTACGTGGTCCCGGCCTTGGAATGCGTGAACCGGGTTGGTTGGAGCGAAACGTAAGTCAACTAACGAACCCACGCATATTGGTAGGTATGACGAGGTTGAGAAATAGCTATGTTCTCTCACGGAGAACAAGTTGTGGAATGAGCCATTGAACCTCGTCCCCTAGAAGCGCTTTGCCGATCCCACCGATGCGCTCCTTAGTGGGGATGCCGGTTATCAGAGGACGCGAAGTGGCGAAAGTATACTTGGATTTGGTCGAGGCCTCAATGGCACCTCCGTGAGGAGGAGGTTTGCGGCGACAACAGTGGGCCTCGTAGCTGAGCGCTCGGTCAACACGCCGCCGACTTTCGTTGAAGTAATTGCTGGTGAATCGCGTCCGGAAGCTCAACGACTGCCCATCAGCTCCAAACTCAGGATTAAGAAGGTACACACGATGGTCGATAGGGTTTTTGATCGCAGTAACGCTCTCTATGTGAAGACAGTTCCCGGAAAAGGGCGTGGTTTATTCGCCAATATTAATTTTAAGATTGGAGATTTAATTGAGCGAGCTCCAACGTGGGAATTTGACGATCGACAAGCAAATGTCATAGATCTCACAGGAGTACTTCAATATTACTTCGTTCGGGGCGACAAAATCAAAAAACTGGTCCTTTGGCGCGCTATGTTGTTTTTGGACTCGCGTCGTTGGTAAATCATTCTGTGAATCCTAATTCAGAAACGGTTTGGGCTGATGAAGAATCCGGCGCATGGGCCAGCCTTGTAGCAATTCGAGACATAAAGGCGGACGAGGAAATAACACAAACATACACGAACATCTCTGATTATCCGAAGACTATTAAGTTCGTTGAATGATGTGCGACAGCCAGAACGAAGAGGTCATATTTGGCAAAACCCGGAAAAACATCCTTAAGTTACTTGTAAAAAAACACGAAGGATCAATGTGGAGAATAGCATGTCAGACATTTTTGCCTATGACGAGAGTAGGGCTTCCACATATGAAAAATTTACCAGCTTATTAGGGAAAGTTGCGGAGGCAGACGAAACTGCTGCCCTCCTCGAGCAACTTTCCAGAGGAGGAGGGGCTCTTGAGCTCGGTATTGGCAATGGGCGCGTAGCGGTGCCGTTGAGCGAGCGGGGAGTCAGGGTCGAAGGCATCGACAATTCAGACAGCATGTTAAAACTTCTCGCCAAACGTACTGATGTGATCAAAGCCTGGAAGGGGGACATTTCCGATTTCAGCTCAGAACAACGCTACGATCTGGTCTATTGTGTTTATGGCACATTCACCCTGCTCTCCACGCGCGAAGAGCAAATAGCCTGCCTTCGATCGGCTGCGGAGGTGCTAACAGAGAAGGGGGTTGTGGTAATAGAAGTTCGTGTTCCACCCTTGGACGGTTTTGTCGGCGGCCAGAAAACTACTACGATGTACGTTGATCATGAGAATACCTTTGTCAATGCGGTACTCCATGACCCAGTAAACCAGAACTTGACTTCAACCATCCTCTGGTTTTCTGGTACATCCGTCAGACGTTTACCACAACGCGTTCGGTACGTTTATCACCAGGAGCTCGATACAATGGCCGAATGCGTTGGGCTGGAGCTGGCGGAGCGTTGGGGAGATTGGGCGAGGGGCGCGTTCACCAATGAATCCAAAGGTCACATCTCAGTTTACCGGCGAACCAGCTTGTAGTTGGTCTCTGAGGGTTCGTCTTAGTGAGAGCCTCGGCGGTTTGGCCGATGCCAATCTTTGGGCCGCCCTTGGCCGGACGCTGCCTGGGGCCATACCTCAACGTTGGGCCGGTACTTGTGCCGACTCACGTTTCAAAAATGGCGCTGGCCGCGCGGGAAAGACTGCCCTAGTCTAAGTCCCCGCCATGCCCAGCGGCACACCTATAACGGTTCGATTGATCCGTCCAGACCTGGCCAAGACCGAGTGACGCCCACCCATGCTGGGCACCACGTGACCAACGGCAGGTCCACAAACTGCCACGGGTCCGTGTTTCGGTAATTCCCGGACACCCTTTTCGCTAAATCCCGGACAGTGATTTCAGTAATTCGCGGACAGCGATTCCACTAAATCCCGGACAGTTTTCGGAAGCGGATTTAGCGGTCGGTTCTTGGCTGCGCCGTTCTGGCAGTTTGGCCTCTCACGATGATGTTGAGAGGGGCCATGCCGAGACGGAAGCAAGCGAGACGAACGAGCGTGAGGGACATCCAAGCGATCTTGCGCCTGACCCATGAGCAGGGTCTTTCGGTGCGTGAAGTGTCGGAACGGCTGAAGATCAGCAAGACGACAGTATCGACCTATTTGCTACGGGCGCGGGAGGCCGGGCTGTCATGCTGGCCTCTGCCGCCGGGCCACGACGACGCGACACTTGAGCGGCTGCTGTTTGGCCGTGCCGGTCGTCGGCCGCAAGACCTGAGCGAACCGGACTTTGCGCTGATCGCCAGGGAGCTGAAGCGCAAGGGGGTGACGCTGACGCTGTTGTGGCAGGAGTATCGCGCCGCCCATCCCGACGGCTACGGCTACACCTGGTTCTGCGAGCACTTCGCCGCTTTCGAGCGCCGGACGAGCGCGACATTCCGCAATCGGCATGCGGCGGGCGCGGTGATGCAGACGGACTATGCCGGGCAGACGGTGCCGGTGATCGATCCGGCGACTGGCGTCATTTACCCGGCGCAGATTTTTGTCGCGGTGCTGGGCGCCTCCAACCTGACCTTCGCCTTTGCCAGCTCCAGCCAGAAGCTGCCGGACTGGATCGAGGGCCAGGTGCGAGCGCTCGCCTTCTTCGGCGGCGTCACCAGAGCGATCGTGTGCGACAACCTGAAGGCCGGTGTCGTCAAGGCGCTGTGGTTCGAGCCGACGCTGAACGCGACCTTTGCCGCGAGAGCACTACGACACCACCATCCTGCCGACCCGCAGCCGCAAGCCGCGCGACAAGGGCAAGGTCGAAGGCGCGGTGCTGATTGTCGAGCGCTGGATTCTGGCGCGGCTGAGGAACCGATCCTTCTTCTCGATCGCCGAGCTCAACGCGGCGATCGCCGAACTGCTCGAGGAGCTGAACAACCGGCCGATGCGCCATGTCGGCCAAAGCCGCCGCGAACTGTTCGGGGAGATCGAGCGGCTGCCTTGAAGCCGCTGCCGGCGGCACCGTTCGAATACGCCGAGTGGAAGTCGGCGAAGGTCCATCCTGACTACCATGTCGAGGTCGAAAAGACCTTTTACTCGGTGCCGCACCGGCTGATCGGGCGCACCGTCGAGGTGCGGCTCACGCATCGAGTGGTCGAGATCTTCCACGATCACCAGCGTGTCGCCAGCCATGTCCGTCGCTCACAGCGTTCCGGCCATGTCACCGTCAACGAACACATGCCCAAGGCGCACCAGCGCTACGCCAACACCACGCCGGCCAGCCTGATCAGCAGGGCGGCCAGGATCGGCCCCAACGCCGCCATCCTGGTCGAGCGCATGATGCGCGACCGGGCCGCATCCGGAACAGGGATATCGCTCGGCCATGGGCATCCTGTCGCTGGCGCCGCGCTATGGGCCGGAGCGTCTCGATGCCGCCTGCGAGCGGGCGCTGCTGATCAACGCGATCGCCTACTCCTCCGTCACCGCCATCCTCAAAGCCGGCCTCGACCGGGCCAGCTCCGCAGAACCGGCAAAGCCGACATCCCAGACGCCAACATCCGCGGCTCCACCTATTACCAGTGAAGGAAAAAGAAAGAATGCTGACGAACCCTACCCTCGACCAGATGCAGGCCCTCGGTCTGGCCGGCATGGCTGCCGCCTGGCGCGAACTGGCCGAACGCAACAACGCCAACGAGCTCAGCCGTGACGAGTGGCTCGGCCTGATGCTCGACCGCGAGGTCGCCATGCGGGCCGACAAGCGCGTCCGGAACCGGCTCGCCTCAGCCAGGCTGCGCTTTCCCGAAGCCTGCATCGAGGACATCGACTTTGCCGCGCCGCGCGGACTCGACCGGCGCAGCACCATGGCGCTCGCCCAGGGCGAATGGCTGAAAACTCATGAGAACCTGATCGTCACCGGCCAGACCGGAACCGGCAAGTCGTGGCTGGCCTGCGCCTTCGGACGGCAAGCGGCACGGCTCGATCATTCCGTGCTCTATGTGCGCGTGCCGCGTCTGTTCGAGGATTTGGCGCTCGCTCGTCTCGATGGCCGCTTCCCACGCCTCATCGACAAACTCACCCGCGCGCAACTGCTCATCCTCGATGACTTCGGAACTCACAGCCTCACCGACCAACAGCGCTTCCATCTGTTCGAAATCGTCGAGGAACGCTATCGCGGCAAATCCACCCTGATCACCGCCCAGGTCCCGGTGGCCAGATGGCATGACCTGATCGCAGACCCCACCGTCGCCGACGCCATTCTCGACCGGATCGTGCACAACGCCCACCGCATCGTGCTCCAGGGCGACAGCATGCGAAAGCAAAAGGCCGCGCCCCTCTTGACCGGCGCCGAAAACGGCGAAATCAATCATCCAGGAACGCAACAAGGCACCCAAGGACCGACGCCGCCAGACTGTCCCGACATTAGCGAAACCACTGTCCGGGGATTAGCGGAACCCCTGTCCGGGAATTAGCGGAACCCCTGTCCGGCTTTTGCGAAATACGCAGCCACGGGCACGCGGGCCAATTTTCATTCTGCTGTCTCAGTTGCCTCCTTTGTGTCACACTGCCGCGATGCTGCTCAAAGCTCATCCCTCTCAAAAGCCCTTATCCGGCGGCCTCATGTCGACCCGACGACGACCGAGCTCTCGGTAGCGAATACCTCTTGCAACTTGGCGTCCGTTCGGCGAGTAGAAGAGTTTGATAACAGTTCTTCTTGCATTGAACGGGGAGGCCAGCATTTCGATCTGCCCGGACATTACGCCCATCCCCTGCGTTCGCGCGCACCGAGCTGAATCCAGTCAAACCGCGTGGCGATCCGAACCAATTGACTCGTGAATCGCGGCTTCGACGTCCAGAAGGCTATATCTTAGGTGCGGGCTGGGAGCTTCGGTACTCGGATACGTTGCTAGATGCCGGCTCGAATTCGTAAGTCAAGCCCGCATCCGCTCGCCCTTCGGGTCATACATCGGTTCGAGGGAGACTTCCGCGGCATAGCACTCGCCGGCGATCTCAATCTCATATGAAGAGGAGAGCAAAGCTGCCCCACTTTCGTCTTTGCACGGTACATAGCCAAGGCCGAGGGATCCACCGAGCGTGTGCCCGTAGTCTCCGGAAGTGATTGTTCCGGCGAACCGACCGTCTCGGAAAACGACTTCGTTCTTATGAAGTAGAGGGGCAGGATCTTTAAGGCGGAACTGAACCAACCGACGGTCGAGTCCCGCCTCAAGTTTTCTCAGCACCGCATCGCGGCCAATATATCTAGGCTTTGCCGTCTTGACAGCGAAGCCCAGCCCCGCTTCGAGCACGTGATCCCCGCTGCCAACATCATCGGGAAGGTGCCGACATGCCTTCTCCATGCGGCACGAGCCGAGGGCATGGAGTCCACACAGCTTGAGTCCGACATCGGCGCCCGTCGCCTCGATTACTTCGAAGACATGAGCGGCTTGGTCAGTCGGAATGTAGATCTCCCAGCCCAGCTCGCCGACACAGGCCACTCTATGGGCCCGCGCCAGGCCCATCCCGATCTCAATCTCCTGCCAAGTGCCGTAAGGGTTGTTGTCGTTGGAGAAGTCATTCGGACTCACTCTGCCGAGCAGTTCGCGCGAATTCGGTCCCATCACTGACAGGATGCTTTCAGACGCCGACACATCGGCGATAACGACGAACTCGTCGCCTAGATGCCGCCTAAGCCAACAGAGATTGGGTTGTAATGTGAGGGCTGACACGACCAGCAGGAAAGCAGTCTCCGTGAGACGACTCACGGTCAGATCGCTCTCGATCCCGCCTCGCTCGTTCAGCATTTGCGTATAGACGATCCGGCCAACCGGCACGTCGACATCATTGGAGCAAAGTCGCTGGAGGAAGGTGGTAGCGTCTCGGCCCTCCACTCGGATTTTTCCGAATGAGGTTAAGTCGAAGATACCAACGCGTTCGCGTATCGCCAGGTGCTCTTCGCGCTGATTATCGAACCAGTTTTGGCGATACCAGGAGTATCGGTATTCACGCTCCTGGCCCTCCCTGGCAAACCAGTTGGCTCGCTCCCAGCCCACCATCTCACCGAACACCGCCCCGCGTGCCTTGAGATGTTCATGAATTGGCGAGCGTCGAATGCCGCGTGCTGTGGTCATCTGACGAGCGGGGAAGTGGTCGCCAAACGAGAGTCCCACTACTTCCGAAACCCGCTCTCTCAAGTACGAACGGTTTTTCTGTAAGGGTTCCATCCGACGGATGTCCACGCCCGACAAGTCGAAGGGCGGCTCATCGTCATTCATCCACTGCGCCAGCGCTAAGCCCGCACCCCTGAGGCAGCTATTCCTGTACTGTTGTAACCACATGCGACCCAATAGCCCCTAACATCAGGAGCTTCACCCAGGTGATATTGATCGTCCGGAGTGAAGCTTTCCGGGCCGTTGAAGAAAGTACGAATACCGGCTTTTGCCAGCATCGGAACCCGCTTCAGAGCCTTCTCCACAATAGGTTCGAAATGCGCAAAGTCCTCGGACAACTGATCGAAGCAGAAGCTTTCCGGAATGCCGCCCATCCCCCACGGCTTCGCCTTCGGTTCGACCGCCCCAAAAAGAATTTTCCCTGCATCTTCCTTGTAGTACGTATATTCGTCAAGAACCCGTAGGACCGGTAGTCGATCTAGCCCATCTATTGGCTCTGTAACCATGTAGAAATGTTCGCACGCATGCAATGGAACCGCGACGTCGCTTCTGGCGCCGAATTCCCGTGCCCACATCCCCGCGCAGTTTACGACCTTATCTGTTTCAATTACCCCTCGCTCGCCATCCTTCTCCCATGTCACGCCCGACACCCGTCCGTTCCTCGCCTGAACACTGGCTACCTTCACTCCCTCAAAGATTGCGGCGCCACGCTGGCGTGCGCCTTTGGCTAGCGCCATCGCGACGTTGCCTGGATCACATTGTCCATCATTAGGGAAATGAAGCGCAGCAGTGACATCAGACACATTGATATGAGGGTACATTCCCTCGAGTTCTCGCACAGAGATCGTTCGCGCCCCGACGCCGAAGGCGGCTGCGAGAGAGAGTTGCCTGAATAGCTCGTGCTTGCGCTCCTGTGTAAGTGCGATAGACAATGAGCCGACGCGGCGAAGTCCGGTTGCAATCCCCGTCTCTTCCTCCAAACTCGAGTAGAGTTGCATTGAGTACTTGGTTAATTTCGTCATGTCGCTAGACTCGCGAAGCTCGCTGAGTAATCCGGCGGCGTGCCAGGTCGTGCCGCACGTAAGTTGCTTACGCTCGAGCAGGATCACGTCCGTCCAGCCCAGCTTCGCTAAGTGATATGCGACGGAGCACCCCGACACGCCGCCTCCGATTATGACAGCTCGCGCTTTTGAAGGCAGTGGTTTCATTTCGGATACCTCAACCCGGAAAAATGTGGTGCGACTTTCATTGTAAGCTCCTGTCCAGTGTCTTTTCGGCCTCCTCGCCAGAGCCAGCGGAGCGCGCCCTCCAGAAGTTCCGGGTGGAATGGTGAGCCTAGCGAGACGACGAGGTCACCTCAGATCGCTATCCCTTGTCGCCCTCGCGAAGAGTTCCCGGCCAGAGCCGCATGGCGGGCTGGCGGGCGATGCTGTTCATCCTCGAGCTTTGCGGTCTACTAGGTGTGGCGCCAGTCTAGCCCGGAGACCGCGGCCGTTTGGTGCCAGGACCAAGATACTCTTGGCCGTGCATGTATCGGATGTCGGCGTGGAGCTGGGACTCGCCCCTGCCTCTGGTCGTGAATGATAGCGCTGGCGCGAAGCCCGCCCGCCCGCACCGCTGGAACGGTAGACGGGGCCCCGCTCGGCAAGCCCACTTCTCCCACCGCTCCTTGCGTCGGTTCGACCAAATGTTGCGACGCCTGTAAGCTGTGGTGATCTGCCGCCCTTCGCCCGTGGCAACGTCGAAGCGCCAGATCAGGTCTAGTCAACACGCAGCTATCGCGAAGACCAAGCGTGTCCCGTTGGACGTCCAGGACATCGAGGCGATCACGCCGGGGCGGAAAGCTTGTGTTCTCCTCCGTGCCGCTGGTGATCGCGGATGAAGGCCAGGTTCCCCCCTTGTCGATGCTGATGATGGCGCGCGCTTGGTCGGGCGCGAGCGCCATCGCAACTACGTTCTTTCCGTTCCAACTCCGTTCGTGTTCGAGTACTTTCCTGTGCTGTCTAGCTATAGCCAAGGTCGGGATATTTGAGGTGGCGGCGTTATTTGATGCCGAATGGAGAGCAAACGCACATTCTTGCGTCGGCTCGGGAACGCTTAGTGTCGCAGGCGCGAACGCATTTTCGGCGAGCTTGATCAATAGGATGAGTCCATGCGGGGGCAGTGCTTGGCAGATCGGCAGCACGTGTCATGCCAACTGAGAAAATCATTTCAGAACAACGATTCATTCTGACAGGGCTTGTGTCTCATCTCCGACATCGTCAGAGATCCGACGACAGTTCAACTGCAATCGCCTGATCGGTCTCCTGTGCGAGCTCGCAGGAACACCCTGCAAACTCAAGCAGTAAAACTCACACCGAGCTTGATTGGCGCGCAGCATTTTCGCTCCAGTGACGCTCCATCGTACCCGGCTCTAAATGGCAATCCCTTGACTAACGATCTGAACGACGAAAATCGGCTGCACGTGTGCCCGACGCTAGAGCAAACTGCCGGCGACCGGCTTGCAATTCACCCTCCACGCTATCGCGTCTCCAGGAAAGTCTGGAACGGTACGCAAGAGTCGACAATGCTGTGAAACGATGCCTCTTACCCGCTCACACCGCACTCGCTGCGCGGTGTTGGCGGTCCGGTCGCTGTTTGCGTCCATATTCTGCCCTCGACAGTTTTTAATGGCACACGGTTTACGAAACGGCGCCATTTACTACGAGTGCTTTCGCGCGCTGGTGCTCCGGACATTTGGCCCGGTCTGCTGCTATGGTCGCGGCATTGCTCCGTGCGTTGCCGTTCATACACCGTCGGAGATTGAGCGGAGAGGTGCTGGACGACCCGCTCCGCTAGGCCCCTCTATTGGTCACCGTTGGCGCGCTGTTCCACCGAGACGACTGGACGCTGTTGTCGGGACACTGCAGCCGCCCTCATAGTCCACGATGACGAGGCAACTCGGGTGGTTGGTCTTTGCTTAAGAAGCCGCATGTCTACGGACCTAGTTCTGCAATATCGGAAACTGCGAATTAATGGTGATTTTTGCAGTAATGCTGCTTATACGGTGCTTTTACGTCGCGACTCGTCGCTCCTGCAAAATTATCTATGCCATAAGCCATCAACACGGAGTCACGGATGAGAGGCACAGGAACCACTGCGCCACAGGCCTCAAACGGCCGGACCTTCTGCAAAGATCAGGGGAACGCGCTTGGTACCCTACGGCGGAAACACTCGCGGTGACGGATCCTGCGGCCGACGAGGAGCTGGCTCAGGTTTCTCCCGTGTCTTCGCCGCGGACTGAACGCCTCCACGAAAAGACGTGCTGGGCCATGAAGATCGAAGTTGTCAGTACCACACCGAGCAGGGAAATTTTCAGATCCGGTTGGGCGCTACCATGCCGATTCCGACGGCGTGGGCCTTATATGCAAGCACTTCACTTATGCGAATGTCTAAGCCCACTGCCGCCGGCTGGCGCAGTTTGCGGCAATGCTCTCGCAAGAGCGTCTTGGACCTCCTCTGCCCCGTCACCCTTCAAATGACACGTTGCCGGAGAGTCAAGGCAAGGAGCTGAAAAGGGCAGAATGCAGACTGTCTTCGAGAGATTCTTGGAAAGGCTTTCAGAAAGCGTCGATGAGGCTGATCTTCGCGGCGCCCTGGCCGATGTCGCCTCTGGACTCGATCTTCGCACTTTTGCCTATCTCTCCTTACCGCCGCGGTCGGATGGCAAACCCACGCTGATCTCGAATTATCCGGCGCCGTGGACAGCACATTATCTTGAGAACGGATATGAGAGTATTGACCCGGTCATTGTGCGCGCACGCAGTGGCGGATGCCCGTTTCGATGGGGATCCGATCTGAGCGGCGAGGAGGCTGCAGGGGCTCAGGTTTTCGAAGAAGCGGCGCAGTTTGGCATCTGCTGCGGCATGACGACCCCGATTATCGACCGCCGAGGCAATTTTGCTGCGATAACCTTTGCCGCAGACAAGCCCGACACCGCATTTTTCCGCGCCACAGAACGCCACGTAGAAGGTCTCCCGTATATCGCGACCTGTTTTCATATGTTCGTTCGCTGCAAACTGTCCGCCGATCGAATGATCGACGGTGTTTTGCTGACGCCGCGCGAATACGAGTGCCTGCAGTGGGCACAAAAAGGCAAGTCCGATTGGGAGATCGGCTGCATCCTGGGGATCACGCAGCGCACGGCCGCCTTTCATCTGGGCAACGCTCGGCGGAAGCTTGGGGTGACGAACACCAAGCAGGCAATTGGGCGCCTGCCCCGTTAGGCTTTTTTCGGTTCACTGACGGGTTACCTTCACGTGCGCGCCGGCGTTGAAGCGTAGCCCCTGCCCGCTTGTTTCCGCCGAAAACGGCGGCCCCGATGAATGTCGTTCTTTGGGAGTCTCGAGGGATCGCTCGCCGGACCTTCACATCGCGAGACCGTTGAAGTGCTGATCGGGGAAGGCGCGTCCGAGCCGACTGGACGGATCCTGGCTATCACCTCCGCGACCGCATTCGGCGCGCGTCTCGGGCCCTGCGCTCAGGAATGGTGACTGTCGTGAGTTCCTTGCGTGGAATCGTGACAGTACCAGCCGTGCGTCAGCCGCCGAACAGTTCCTTGTAGCCGGTCGTTACCATCCAGTTCGCCCGGTCGATATGGCTGCGAACAGCCTTGCGGGCGCGCACCGGTTCAAGGACGGGGTCGATGCCGAGAATGAGTTCGGCCATTTCCTCCACGCTGGCATTGTCGGCGCAGGCGTCGAGGATGCGCAGGTAAATGGTGGAATGCTGCCGATCGTAGCCCGTGATGCTGTCTGACCACGGGACTTCGTCGCGCAGTGTTGAGCTTTGAGTCCCATCTGTTCCCGTTGATCGATTCATGTCTGCCGCGAACCTCGCATGTTGATCGCTTGATTCAAGACAGCATATCCCAAAATGGGATAATCCGGAACCGGGATTAGTGGCTGAGCCGGTCTTTACCTGACCGGTTCGCCTACATGCCCAAATCGCTTCGATCTGTCCGCCACCAGCGGTTTCTGGCCCAGTTGATATCGCTGCGCAAGGCCAAAGGCATGACCCAGGCGCAGGTAGCCGAGAAGCTTGGCCGGCCGCAATCCTTCGTGGCCAAGTATGAGGGTGGAGAGCGGCGTCTCGATATCATCGAGTTTCTCGACGTAACTGCAGTGCTTGACACCGACCCCTGCGAGATTCTGTTGAGCCTGCAGTCATAGCTGGCGCCGGCGCGCCTCGCGGAGCGCACCGCCTGCCATCGGACCAGCCCGCTTTTCTTCGGCAAGTTCATGCGTCTTAGCCATCTGGCGCGGGTCGTCAGACCCGCTAAGCTCCTGTTCGGCCTTTCCTGGAGGCGCAGGGCAGGCGGCACTCCCTTCTAGGCCCGCCGCGGCGTCCCGCTTCCGAGGAAAGCCACGATCGGCGAGCGGAGGCGACACGATGCATGCAACAAAGAAGCGCACCGTAATCGCAGAGAGGCAGGCATTGGGCGGGCTCGGGCGACAGGCTCTATCAGGAGGTCCCCGCCGCATTATCACCGAGCTGGAGCCCGGCTCCGGCCGTATGGCCTGGGCAAGCGGAGAACGGGCATGGGCTGCCGAGGAATGCTTCCAGGGTGCCAGCCAACGGTACTGCAGTAGAGGACCTGCACATCGCAGCATGGCCGAATAAGGCATCCGCTCGGCGTCGAGGGAACTCTGCTTCCTTGCGCAGGCGCATAAGCTCAGACTCAGAGCGACCGATGCCGGCAAAGTGGCCGGCCGCGGCATTCCCCCCAATAGAAAGCTTTCTGAATCGAAAGCGCCTCTAAGCACTCCCATCTCAGGCGCTAGTCGGGGCCGCCTTGACCACGGTATGCGTCTGTTCCGCTGAAAGAGGGCGGCCGCGCTCTCGACAACGGCTTCTTATTGGGGCGACCGTAAAAAGGGCGCACAAGGCGCCCTTCATTTCGACTTGGCTCTGAGTAAGCCGTTTTCGCATCAATTGTCAGAAACGGTAGGTGACACCTGCGCCTATCAGCCAGGGATCAAGCTCCGCCTTCCCGGTCAGGTTCTTGCCGGCCACGGTGACGTCGAAGTCTGGCTTCAGGAAAAGCTTCTTCACGTCGAAGTTGACGCCCCAGTGCTCGTCCACCATGTAGTCGAACCCGACCTGCAGTGCGGTGCCGAACGTGTTCTTGACCTTCAGATCATCGGCGCTGCCGACCTCCTGATGATAAAAGATCGTATAGTTCACGCCGCCACCGACATAAGGCTTGAAGGCGCCGAAATCGGTGAAATGGTACTGCAACGTCAGCGTGGGCGGCAGCAGCCAAACCTTGCCTATATTCCTCAGCGCGCCGATCGAGCCCTGGCCAGTGATGTTGGCATAGGTGGTGCCGAGGATGAGCTCGGCGGCGACGTTGTCCGTGAAGAAATACGAAATATCGAGTTCCGGCGTCACCGTGTTCGAATAGGAAAGACCGGAGCCGGGCACCGCGTTAACGTAGCCCGAATCCTCAGTGATGACCCCCAATGCGCGCAGGCGGATTTGCCACGGGCTCGGCCATTCAACCGAGGCAGCCTCCTGCGGGTCGTATGGGATCTCCGGAAGGTCTGCCGCGACAGCTTGCTGCCCTACCAGCAACAGGATGACGGCCGCTGTGACTCCCCGCAACACGTTCATTCGCTTTGTTGCCATAATGTTGTTTCCTTGCTCGTTAGACTTCACTGTGAATAGTCCTGCTGTGTTGATTGGTATCTACAGAGCACTGGGGCGCATTCTTCGCAAATTGTGCGGGCTTTGTTTGCAACACTCTCGCAGATTATTCGACCTGTACTCACTTCTTCGAAGTTCGCCCCGAACTGCCGGTCGTCAATGAACGCTATCGGCGTGCCAGCCGATCGCGCTGCCAAGGAAATTGCCGCCCAAGGCAATGAATGCGGCCCGCTCAGGATTGTCCTTGCCGTAGCTGTGCCCGCCTGCCGCAGGTCCGTAGAAGCAAGCGGGATAGGTACCGTATCAACCAGCCCGAATTGTCCCCAAGGGGCGCAGGCGAATCTGCCAAGGGTTTGGCGTTAGATTGGTGTCGTAGAGGGGCAGGGGGTAGGCGGAGGGGGAGGCGGAGAGACGCACGGGTCTGGTGGATAGTTCGTCGCGATAGCCTGCTGTGCCAGCACAATCAGGGCGACAGCCGCTGCTACTCCCCGTGCCACGTTCATTCGCTTTGTTGCCATAATATTTCTCCTTGCTCTTCAGAAACGGTAGACTGCTATAGTTCTGCAGTATTGATTGAGGTCGACAGCGTGCGGGCGCGCATTTGCGCAACCGTGCTCGCATTATTTGCACCTTTGCCGCGGCCTCGACCTGTACTCACTCATCCGAAGTTCGCCCCTCTCGAGCTCCCGGTCTCTTATGAAAGCTATCGGCGTGCCAGCCGATCGCGCTGCGAAGGAAATTGATGCCAAAACTAGTGAATGCAGCGCGCTCCCGATTGTCTTTGCCGCATCCGTGGCCGCCCGCGCCGGGCTCGTAGAAGTAGGCGGGATAGCCAAGGGCTTGAAGTTTTGCGGCCATCTTGCGCGCATGGCCCGGGTGGACGCGGTCGTCGCGCTTCATTGTGGCGAGCAGGATGGGCGGATAGGGCTGTCCGGGCGTGGCAGTGTGATAGGCGGAGATTTCCCTCAGGAAAGCCCAATCGTCAGCCTTGTCCGGATCGCCATATTCGTCGATCCAGCTCGCGCCTGCCAGGAGCTTGGTGTAGCGGCGCATATCGACGAGCGGAACTGCGCAGAACAGCGCGCCGAAATGCTCAGGATAGCGTGTAAGCATGTTGGCAATAAGCAGGCCGCCATTTGAACGGCCCTCGGCGGCAATCCGCCTCGGCAGCGTAACGCCCCTTCGCACAAGGTCAGCGGCAACGGCGGCGAAATCGTCATGGGCGAGACGCTTGCCCTGCCTCCGCCCTGCATCGTGCCAGCGCGTGCCGAACTCGCCGCCCCCGCGGATGTTCGCCACCACACACGTGCCGCCGCGCTCGAGCCACAGCTTGCCGAGGGAGGAGTTGTAGTAGGGCAGGAGCGATATGCCGAACCCGCCATAGGCGGAAAGGTGAACCGGGGCATCTCCGTTCCCGTTCGCCGGCCCGACCTGCGTGTAGGGGATCATCTCACCATCAATCGAGGCTGCCTCGTGCCGCGTGACCACCAGTCCGCATGCGTCGAAATACTCCGGGCTGCGCTTCAGGATCACTGGAGCACCGAGAGGCGGCGCATCATTGAGATCGAGTAGGAGCAGTTGCGACGGTGTGATCGGGTCCTGAGCCGAAACGAGGACCTCTCCATTGGTCTCGTGATCTTCCGCATCGAGGGACCAGAGGTGGACAGTCCCTCGCGCGGGCACCGTGTCCAGGGCTCGGCGAGTCCATTCCTGCCGACCCGGGGTGAACACTTCGAAACGCGGGGCGAGGTTCGCGAGGTAGGCGACAATGAGCTTCCCGTCATTCCAGAAGAATGACTGCAGACAGCGCCTCTCGTCCGGTTCAAACAGGGTGCTAAAACGGCGTTCGCCAGCGATGAAAGAGGAAAGTGAGATGCCGATCAGCGCGTCGGTGGCATGGGTCGTCCCTCCCACTGTCCAGGGCTTGCGCGGCTTTACCGCCAGCCAATCGCCGAAGACATTCCACCTGGCGTCCCGAGGAAGGTTGATCTCAAGCTTCGGCCCACTGCGGTCGCCGATTCGTCCTATCGCCTGGAACAAGCCCAGACCCTCGAGGAACCAAAGGCGCTCGCTCTCGGCGATGCGGTCCAGATGACCCGACACGCCAAGGGATTCGGAACCGGTCTCAAAGATTACCGGCGCGGTGAGGGGATCCGCGTCACGCTTCCACAGTCGTACGGTGCGGGCGTAACCGGAGCGGGTGGCCATGCCCTCACCAAGCGCACTGAAGAGCAGAAGCGTGTCAGGGTCGAGCCAATTTATGCCGCCCTTGGCCTCCGGGAGATTGAAACCTTCGGCGGCAAAGCTCTGAGAGCTCAGGTCGAATTCGCGATGCACGACCGCGTCGCTGCCGCCGCGCGACAGGCGCAAAACGGCTCTTTCGAGCGTCTCCGGCTCGATCGACGCGCCGCCCCAGACCCAATCTTCTCCGTCGCTAGCGGCGAGGGCGTCCAGATCGATCAGCAGCTCCCATTGGGGATCCGCCTTCATGTAGGCGGCAAGGGTCGTCCGGCGCCACAGCCCGCGCGGATTTCCGGCATCTTGCCAGAAATTGTAAAGGTATTGACCGTGGCGCGTGACCAGGGGAATCCTGTCGAAACGGTCGAACATCACTGTGAGCGCCGCCCGGTCGCGCTCGAACTGCTTTCCCGCGAAGAGCTTCAGGGTCTTTGCCGACTGGCTGGCGGTCCACGCGAGTGCCGGTTCGCCTTCTACATCTTCAAGCCAAAGATGGGGGTCATCGTCGGGCGCATTCAGCGTTGGGCGGAAATCGAATTCGCTCATGTCCGAAAGACCTGAGGAATGAAAGCGCAATGGCTTGCGTCTGCTCGGGAATGCTCAGTGTTTGCGGCGGCGCCTGTATGTCCGAAAAACGTAATCATGGATGAGTTCTTCCCAGTCGATGCGGCGTCGCAGTGCTTTTGCGCATAGGACCGCAACCGTCGTG
The DNA here is from genome assembly GCF_003952505.1 of Mesorhizobium sp. M4B.F.Ca.ET.058.02.1.1. Classification (NCBI taxonomy): domain Bacteria; kingdom Pseudomonadati; phylum Pseudomonadota; class Alphaproteobacteria; order Hyphomicrobiales; family Phyllobacteriaceae; genus Mesorhizobium; species Mesorhizobium sp. M4B.F.Ca.ET.058.02.1.1. Next base: position 4,760,041 of record NZ_CP034450.1, read on the forward strand.
CCAACTGGCAAGACCCTTACGGAACAATGCGATGGCCCTGGCAGCGCTGTGTCAGAAGTCAGACATCGTCGAGAACGCGACAACGAGCGTACCCGTAATCACCAGATCAACCTCCGGCGCGATCGGTGACACCGTGCAGAACTCAAGCAGTGAGGCTCACAAAGAACTGGGGGTGGATGGTCGGCGCTAGAGGCGCGCATTCGCATTCGTAGAGGTCTATCGCGACGGGGCCAATTATGGCCGGGGTCCCCATCCTCAGCAGAATCTGTAGTACGAGAGCCCACTACGCGTCCTCAATCCAGCATCGAAGTTGAGGCATATCGATAATGCCGTCCCATCATGTCTCGGTCGAAGACCAGATGCTGCACCGAACACCAAATCTCATCAACCGTTCTGCCAACGGCTTGCCGCGACGCATAGGTCTCAAACACGTTCCAAGTTCTTCGAGGCTTAGCACGGCACCGAAAATACGGCTTGGTCGTAGCACTATTAATTCGACATAATGTCTAGTACGCATCATCGAAAACAAGTAAGCTATCAGCTTTTACAGCTGTTTCTGGGTAAACCTCTAAATATCGCATCAATGTGCTATCGTAAATTCGGTATCCAACGTAGAAAAATCCAATCTTAATGTTCTTACGAAGCGAACGTGTGTTCGCTGGTCGAACGAATGAAGTTACCTTCTCAAGTTCTAAATGCTCGAAAGCAAATTGGACAGCCGCCCTTCCGGCCTCAACTGCGATTCCCTTCCCCGAAGACGCAAGGTTGAGGCAGGTTATTATTTCAACGTTATTCGGATCTTGGGGTAGATACAGCCCGCTGCGCGCTAATCCACAATAGCCCACGAATTTTTTTGCTTGACCTTCATTTTTGACGAACAGCATCCATAGGCCGAAACGATTGTGCTGCCAATGAATGATGAACTGAAACAGTGCAGCTTTCGACTGCTCTAAGGTCGGAGAGACGCTATCCTTGGCGTTAACCACAAACGGATCGCTCCAAAGTCCATGTAAAAGAAGCTCGTCGCTATGCGACGGCGGCCTTAGGAATAGGTGTGGCGTTTCTATGATGTGCATGAGAAGATACCTTATTTCTGAGCCGGCACTTATAGTTGTGGCGGCACCAATGAGATATTTCCGAATAGTTCTTGGATAAAGTCTAATTAATCTATGCAATAATTTGTTTCCGAATGCTAAAGATTAAAATCCGCTGTGACGCATAGCCATTGCGCGCTGATGAGGTTGTTTACCCAAGGAGGAGGCATGCCTTGCTCCCAAATGGAGAATGACACCCTTGGTGCAGGCTCACCTCCAATCGGTGGGCGAATGGGGCAGCGTGTTTGGCGATTCCGTGGTGGCTATCGCGATCCTTGATCGCCTGCTGTCATCCGACAGTGATCATCATCCGCGGTGACAGTTACCGGCTTCGAAAGAAGCGTAGTGCTGGCCTGTTGCAGAAGGTCGGAACGATGGTCAACACCAACGAAACCGCAAACAATGAGGATGAGTCAAATCCACACTCGCTTGACACTTTACCCGAACCAAGGGCAGGGGACAACTCTGCCTCGGATACCGGCGGCATCCAGGGGCAAGCGAAGCCAGCCGGGCTCCATTTCCGTACCGCTCGACTAAAGCCCGGCGTGAGCACCGCCCAAAGAAGCGATTGCGCGCCTGGCCGGTTTTGCGGTCCTGTGAGGAGTCCCCTTAACCTGTACAACTGTACAGGCTGCCATAGCGTGAAACTTGGCCTCCAATGGCGGGAAATTCCCCAGGAGACCTCCCGATGACTGAGCTTATAGCGCCGGCGCTACGACAACTTGCCCACAGCCAGCGTGCAATCCACCGCGACGCCCACTGCGCCTTCAAGGAAAGTCTGGGACGGGATGCACGACCGGATTACGGACATGAAATCAATTGCGTTGGCGTGCACAGGCCGCGGTGGCTGTCGCTACGCGGGTTTGACGGCCTGGAAGCTTTTGCGCGCGCCTTCTACCCTCGACAGTGCCAATGGCACACGCTTTTACGAAATTGCGTCATCGTGGTCTTGCGGCTCCGGCGCCGGTGCTTTGCCAGGTGGCATGATGTTTCTACGTCCGTGGGGGCGGGCAGGGGAGCACATTGATGCCTACAGTTCTCGTGACTGTCGCGGACGAGGCTGATTGGCGGGACGAAAGATCATACGATTACAGCGCCGGTCTGACGCCGCGCCAGTGGGCCTGGGAGTTCTTACGACGCAATCCAGCATTCCAGCGTGATGTGACCGCTGCAAGCCAGCAGGCCAATACTTTGTCCAGCCGACCCTTTCTCGACGTGGTCGCGTCGGCCGGCGACCTGTCACGCTGGGGTGTTCTGTTTCGCCAAGTCATATGGGCGCAATTCCCTTGTGTTCTGGTGTCCGCTCTGTTGCGTCCATGTGCTGCCGGTCATTGCAGAACAACTGTCTGCATCGTCGGGGACATCGCCGTTCGAGCTCTCGGCATTGCCATGTCGTGCGACGGTCCTGCTGGCGCCCGACAAGGGCCAGCATGTTCTTCTTCGCAACGCGGAGCATACCCTCCAGCTCGCCGTCTCTGGCGCGGATATCTTGCACCCTGTCTACCTCCGTACCGAGGCGATCTGGCCCGCGACGCTTTCGAAGCATCGCCTGAGGGCGCTCGAGTGTCTCAATGCTCTAAGTCTGGGCGAGCAACTGCCCGCGCGCTTGTTTCCGCCGGAAAAACGCAGTGCCCGTTTGACCTTCGTTCTTCGTGCGCTCGACGGCGCACTTGCCGGAGCGTCACATCGCGAGCTCGCCGAAGCGCTCATTGGTCAACGGCGCGTCCATGCCGACTGGAGGGACCCGCGAGATCATCTGCGCGACCGCATTCGCCGCGCCGTCTCTCGTGGCCGCGCCCTCATGAATGGAGGGTACAGAGATTTCCTTCTTTAAAAGTGACAGTCGGCCCTGCGTCAACCGGCGAACAGTTCGGAGCTAGTACTTGGTTGCACCAGCTCGCCAGCTCGGCACGCCTGCGAAGCGCTTGCAGGCGAGCTCTGGTTCAGGCGTCGGTCGATGCCGAGAGGCACGTTCGTATTGTCCGATAGCCGGCAATGTCGACTATGCAACGTGTCGAAGCTGAGACTCGGGTGTTTTGAATGCCTTTTGCCTTGGCACGCTAAATGCACGCTATTCAGCAAAACGTGCGGACTGAGTGGTCCCACCTCTGCGATAAACTCTGACTTACGCCACCTCCCAAGGCGTGCCCGGCCCGGCAGCGAGCTCAGTCTCCTGCCGGGCATGCCTTTTCAGACGTACTTGCGTTCAGAACTTCAAATTAGGCGGCGCAATGTCCGGCTGAAGAGGATTGGGGCGCGGATGGACAACCTAAGAGGCGCCCGAGAGACTTAGGGCACCGGGCGAGCGCGATCTCATGGGCTGCTGCGGCGCGGCAATCAAAGTGAGAGCGCAGCGTCAATCAGGATGAGAATGCCGGCGGCTTGAGACGCAGGGAGGTCGTAGCCCGACCGGAGTTTCAAGCCGCCGGCGGCGTTCCTTTCGGAGCGTGTCTGGTGTTCGCGGCCGACCGGGTATGCCGGTGGTTTTTCCGTTTGGAGGAATCACTTTGTGCCCGGCCGCCACGTAACCGATCACCAGATGAGGCTTTTCATGAAGTTCCGGCAGACCCATACGACGGCCGTCGCGGCGGCGAAGGCGTCGATCAGCACGGCCACGGCCTATCGCATCGAGAAGGATTCGAGGCTGCCCTAGCAGAGGAAGGTTCCGCGACAACGGCGCCGCCCCGATCCGCTCGCCGACATTTTTGAGGCCGAGATCGTTCCGCTGCCGCGGACCACGCCCGGCATCCGACCGGTCGCCATCTTCGAGGAGATGCTGCGGCGTCATCCCGAGCTGGGCAACGCCATTCGCCGCACGATCGAGCGTCGCGTCCGATCCTGGCGCGCTGTCCATGGCGAGGAACAGGAAGTCATCTTCCGGCAAGCGCACGAACCCGGCCGCCTCGGCCTGTCGGATTTCACCGATATGGGCAGCGCTGGCGTCACCATCGCCGGACAGCCGCTCGATCACCGTCTCTACCATTTCCGACTCGCCTATTCCGGCTTCGAGCATGCCCATGTCGTGCTCGGCGGCGAGAGCTTCGTTGCGCTCGCTGAAGGCCTGCAGAACGCACTCTGGTTGCTCGGCGGGGTACCGCGCGAGCACCGCAGCGACAGCCTGTCGGCGGCGTTCCGCAACCTGGACAAGGATGCCCGCGCGGACCTGACGCATCGCTACGAGGAACTGTGCGGCCATTACGGCATGACGGCGACCCGCAACAATGCCGGCATCGCGCACGAGAACGGCTCCATCGAAGGTTCTCACGGCCATCTCAAGCGGGCGATCAACGATGCATTGCTGATGAGGGATCGAGCGATTTCGACGATCTGGCCGTCTATCGCTGCTTCGTCGACGAGATCGTCAGCCGCGTCAACGCCCGCAATTCCAAGCGCATCGACATCGAGCGCACCGAACTCCAGGAACTGCCTGTCCGGCGCACGTCCGACTATGATGAGGTCTCTGTGCGGGTCACGTCGGCGGGCGGCTTTACGCTGCGCAAGGTGTTCTACACCGTGCCTTCACGCCTGATCGGCCACCGGCTCAGGGTTTGCCTGTTCGATGATCGGCTGGATATCTTCATCGGCGGCACGCAGCTCATGACCCTGCCGCGCGGGCGGGCCTCGCCGTCGGCAAGCACGACCAGGTCGTCAATTACCGGCACGTCATCCATTCGCTGCGCCGCAAGCCGATGGCGCTGTTGAACTGGTCTACCGCGACCAGCTCTTTCCGCGCGAGGCCTATCGGCGAACCTTCGACATGCTCATGGATCGGCTGCCGGAGCGGCAGGCCTGCCGCATCATGGTGGATCTTCTCGCCATTGCGCACGAGCGCGGCTGCGAGAGGGAACTGGCCGATCAGCTGGACGCATCGCTGCAGGCGCGCCGATTGCCCGACATGGCGGCCTTGCGGGAACGGTTCGCGCCCGATCCGTCCCGGCTGCCGAATGTCGTCGTGCGCCTTGCTCCGCTCAACGCCTATGAAGCCCTGATCGGGGCCAGCCTGACGGGAGACGCGGCATGAAGACCAACAACGCCGTCGATGCCGCAAGGCTGAGCCTGCTCCTCAACGAGCTGCGCCTGCCGGCCATCAAGGTTATGTGGCCCCAGTTCGCCGAACAGACCGACAAGGAAGGTTGGCCCGCCGCCCGCTTTCTCGCCGCGATCACCGAGCACGAACTGGCCGAACGCGATCGACGCCGCATTGAGCGGCATCTCGCCGAAGCCCGCCTGCTGCCGGGAAAGACCCTCGATGCTTTCGAGTTCGAGGCGGTGCCGATGATCTCAAAGGAGCAGGTGATGGCGATCACCGCCGGCGACAGCTGGCTCGAGAAGGGAGCGAACCGGCTTCTGTTCGGCCCGCCCGGTGGCGGAAAGAACTCGGCCTCGAAGCCGCCATCAACCGACTCGACCGCTTCCACCTGCTGATCCTCGACGACCTATGTCACCAAGGACCAGGCCGAGACCAGCGTGCTGTTCGAGCTCATCAGCGCCCGTTACGAGCGGCGCTCCATGCTCATCACCGCCAACCAGCCCTTCGGCGAATGGGGAAAGGTCTTCCCGGACCCCGCCATGACGCTCGCCGCGGTCGACCGCCTTGTCCACCACGCGACAATCTTCGAGCTGAATGTCGAGAGCTATCGACGCCGCGAGGCGATCGAGCGAAAGCGAGGGCCAGGCCGGCCGGCGTCATATGCGACACCCGCTAACGTCGCTCCTGATTGACGCTCCGCAACAACCAAACCGACAAAACCTCTTGCGCGCGACAATCAATGCCGCGATCATCACCATCGCCGCGACACAAGATTCTCATCCAGATTGTCGCGCACCTCTCTCCCAGATTGTCGCACTATAGGCTGCCTCTCCATCTGCCGAAAGACGGCCACGACACGGGGATGGCGACGCAATGACCTCACGTTCGGCCCTGTGGGCCCAAAGAGCATTTATGACCTGCGTTCTCCGTCGCACGAGAGATCGCGTGTCCGGACGATCATCGAACAGGCCTGCTGCTTCTCGGTCTTCGGTACTACAAACCGCATCGGAGGTCCGGTGGCAGCCTAGACAATAGCTGCGGCGTCTGCCGTGTCATTCTTCTGATGTTTGGTGAACGGCTTCACACCACCGGATGGCGCAGCACGGTGAACTTCACGGCCGAGCTCCGCGATCTCGCGTCCCCAATAATGCGCCGTCGCGCACGCCTTCACGCAACGATGCACCTCCGCAACCCCTGCGCGACCGTAGAACGGGGAGTTCGCACCTGTCAGCAGCCAATTGCAGGTCTTGTGCGCAGACGGCGCGAAAACGCCGATTTCCTGCGACGATGTTCCGGTTATTCGCGCAGCCCGGTCCATCTGGGGCTGCTATATGTCACCATGCGGGCATTGAGCCGTCTGAGGATTGGCCTACCAGGACGGAGACTGGGGAATAGAATCACTTAAAGCAGCCAGATTACTGAGGCGCGAACGTCCAGGGAACTGCCGGTGATCGACAGAAGTGTTCGGCGGGTAGCTTGGCATTGGTTCTTACGAGAGGTTGTAAGGCGTACTAGTCCGGTCTCCATGCAGGGCATCAATGATCAAACAGCATGCGAAGACGGACATCGCAATAAGCATACTGGGGTCTACCGTCCCGCGCCTATCAAAAAAAGAACTGCTGATGACTACGCGGTGCGGCCGAGCCAAAGCAAGCTGCCTTTGGTGAACGATGTCTCAGGCGAAACAATGGACAAACGAAAACATGGATGGATCGAATGCTCGTGCGCTACATTTGCACACCATTGACTCGTTAGTTGCCGATTTAATCGCAGGCACGCCAGTTCTCATTGAGGGCGCGCGCACCTTTTCTCTGCCTGATGCTGCAACGCGTAGCGCCTTGGGATGGTACCAAAATCGTGGCCCTGCGGCTTGGACTGCTGATGTCCGCTCTCCGCATGCGGAAGAACTCGTAGAGGCGATTTCCCAACCGCCACCTGCTGTGAAGGCCTTGCCCTCGCGGCCCGCGAACGCGAACAACAGGCGGCTTCGGCTTAAGAGGGTGGAGGCCCACCGGTTCGCCGGCCTGCATAAGTTTGGGACACCGGATGCGGCCCCGGAGAATTATGTCCACGAGTTCTCGTGCCCAATCACGCTCTTCGAAGGGCGGAACGGATCCGGCAAGACCTCGCTGCTCAATGCCGTCATCTGGACGCTCACAGGTCAGATGCTTCGGCCCCAGCGCGAACCTGAAAGCCCGGAGGACTTCGATTGCTGGATAGGTAATGCGGAGGACGAACGAACAACGCACAAATTGTCGTCACTGACACCCATGCCATTCTTGGATCAGTACCGACCCGACAAGGACTGGGTTCCAGCTGATACATGGGTTGAACTGACCTTCGTTGAAGATGGCGGCGTGAAGCTTCCCCCCATCCGCCGCAGCATGACGCGCTCGCTTCAGGGCAAGCTGAAGGAGTTGCCGCCCGATCTAACCCCGCTCGGGGTCGATCCCATCGCACTTCGAATCGGCACCGTCATGCCGGGGTTACTCCCGCTCATTCAGTTGGGATCTGAGTCGGAACTCGGACGCGCAGTGTCCGAGCTTACAGGGTTGTCAGCGCTCGTGGACCTTGCTGCACATTCGCGTCGCGCGAAAACCAAGATCGACAAAGATCTCGTCAAGGCCAAGCGCGGCGAACGCGATAGGGCGGACGCCGACTACAACATTGCCAAAGGCGACCTCGAAAAGATCTTGCGGACGCATGCTATGCTGGAGCCGCCGACGCTAGTGCCAATCCCGTCGGACGACAAGGCCATTGAGGAAAAGCTTAAGACCATCAAGACGAACTTCGATGACGCAAAGGCATGCGCGTTTGAGTCCGCGAAAGAGATCCTTGGCGGGCGTTTTGACCCCGCCGATGCAAAACTGCGTTCGGACCTCGAAGAGAATATCAGTCGGGCGCTCGAGCGTGTCAGCCAGCCTCAAACGTTGAAGTCGATCGCACGGCTCGCCGACCTCCGCAAACTGACGCCGGACGAGCTTGGCGACGCCGAAAACAGGCTAACTGCCATTCTGACGGAAGCACGCACCCTGCAGGAGCTGGCGCAAAATCCATCGAGCGCAGCGCGCACACGCTTGTATGCACGGATCAAGGCCTGGATGGCCGATCATCCGGACCCAGCACGCGACCAAAACCGGTGCGTCGTCTGTGGTGGCGATCATTCCCATGCTGTTGACCCTGTTACGGGCCAACCGGTCAAACAGCACCTAGCCGGGTCTGCCTCCGACGCTGACCTCTTGTCGCAAACCCTAGCCCATTGGGCGGCAAATGCCCATGGCGTTCTATTGCGCTCGTTACCGGAGGCGCTTCGCACTGAGTTGGTCGTCGACTTGCCGGCGCATCCGTGCGACCTTCTGCGAAAAGCGCTGGTTGACGAGGCTTTTTCGTTCGCACCGTTCGCAGGCATTCTTGGCGAATTGAAATCTCCAACGGCCTTAAGCCTCGATGCCGTATTCCAGAACCGCGCGGAGTTGGATGATCCCCTTGCCATCGCGTTGCCATCAGGCTGTAGCGACCTTCAACTAGCCTTGGAGCGCCTTGACCGAGCAATCCGCTTTGCCCATTGGCGCCAGAACAACGATGCCTTGGCAAAGCAGGTCCTCACCCGTGTGCTCGGGCGCAAGCCCAAGGAAGGGGAGCATACAGAGAAACTGACCCTTACGGGGAAGCTGTTGGAACTCCAAAGCATCGTCAAAGCAGCCGAGCCGATCTCGGACGCGCTGAGCCAGTGTGCGCGGCTTTCAAAGCATTTGGCGACGCGCCGGGCGGCTGAAGCCCGGCTTGACAATTACGCGACGGCAAGCGCGGCGCTCGGTCGACTCGCTGATTTGGGGACGCTGGCTGACCAGCAAGTCGACCAGCTTCGCAAGATTCTTCGAACGGATGCCGCCGCTTGGCGTGATATCATCTATCTCGGCGCATTTCGCGATACGGCTCACCAACTCGTCGACACCGGCATGGGCCGCAAAGGGGAATTGGACCTTGTCGTCCAGACAGGAGGCGTCGCGGCCCCGGCCCAACATGTCACGAACGCGTCTGCCCTGCGAGCGAATTTGGTCGCGTTCTTTTTCGCCTTCTGGCAGCACGTGCTGAAGGAGCGCGGTGGCTTGACTACCCTGGTGCTTGACGATCCTCAGGAGCTGCTTGACGACGAAAACCGGGAGCGGCTGGCGGCCGCGCTCGGAAAATTGGCGAGTGGTGGCGCGCAGGTGATCGTTACGTCCTATGATCCTCGCTTCTGCGGCCGGGTCGCCAAAATCCAGCTTCCGGGCGGAGTTGAGCATCTTGCCGTGCACCCCGCGACGCGGTTGCAGCCCCGTGTCAGGACGATCGTGCCCCATTCCGTCCTGCTTGAGCGGAAGAAGCGCTTCGATGCCGACCCAAATGAAGAAGAGCCCGCACGCGAGTTCGCCGATGGATGTCGCGTGTTCCTCGAGGCGCAGCTTGGTGACCTGTTCGACGATCCGGCCCATTCATCCTGGGCCAAGGCCACACCGAATCCCACGCTGGCCGATTTCGTGCAGCGAATGCGCCCCTTGGTACGGGCCGGGTCGGCCGGGATGTTCGGCGCAGACATTTTCAGGCGGTTCGCTGAACACCCTGCGCTGGGTGACAACTCCCCGGTGGTGGCCTTGATGAACAAGGCCCACCACGGGCGTCGCCAAGACATCACGGCTGGTGAGGTCGCGCAATACGCTGGCCAATTGGTTGATCTGATCAAACTTGCGGAGGACATTCGTGAAGAATGCTATCGCTGGCGCCGGCGGGACTTACCAGCAGCGAAGCAGAAGCTTGCGGCGCCGCCAGCTATCGACTTCACTTCGCTCGCTGCACCGCGGGTCGTCATCTGTCCCGATTTGGCGGCCTTTACTAGGCATCGCGCGGCTGCGGAAACCCAGGACGAGCCGGAAATTCTCGAGCCCTGCGTTCTTGAGAGCTGCGTTGCATACTATCTCAGGCGAGCCAACTTTGGGTTCGCGGCACCCGCTGGCAGCCTCGCTATCGTCAAATCCATACCCACGTTAAGCGCGGACCGGCGGCTGGTGATCGCTCGGCACGGCAAGGACGTTTACGCGCGCCGGTTAGTTCGCAACGCAAATGGTGGCGGATTAATCGCCCTCACCGCCGAGACGCCGGACCCGCGCATCCGCAATCCAAAAAGCGTCTTTCTTCCCGAGGATGAAACGGCAATTCACCAAGTTGTCGGGATCATTTTCGACCACACGGTTAGGGTCGATCATGGCCCGGAAGAGGCCGTGGCAGTCGACGCCAACAGGGAGTTGCAGCGGATCGCAATCGCCTTCCGCGTGGTCGATGAAAGTGCCGTGCCGCTCGCTCTTGATAAGCAAGTTGTCCTCGGAGGAGACCACATCCAGCTCGACACCCTCGGGCATCACCAGGATGCGCTCGTCGCCCTTTGCCTTGATGACGGATCCAGCATTTTCAAGCGGGTGGGCACGGCGCTTCCGGGCGATCTTTCCCATTTCAGGCTGTTCGAGAGCATAGGCGGGATGGGATCGTCACAGGTCCTTTCCGTGGGAAAGGCTGCAAATGGGGTTCCGACGGTCATTGGCGCCCGGAAAATCGTCGGTGTGCTTTACAACGTCTAGCCGCAATCGACATCTGATCCCACGATTGTACGTTCAATGACGCAGGTCGTGTCGCGTCAAAGCAGACCTTGACTCGACCGACGGGTCGAGGATTGCGGGCGGGTTGCGTCCGCCGCCGAGCTTGATGGTGGCAATCAAACTTCTCCCGCCGGGGCAGCTTGCGGAGCCGCGCGTCAATCCTTACCGAGGAGCGATCCTTACAATTCACACCAACGAAGATCGCTCGCTGGGTTACCCGGTCTGCGAACCGCGCAAGCAGACGCTCAGATGCCGCCCATGCAGAGATATTTCATTTCGAGGTAGTCTTCGAGCCCATGGCGGGAACCCTCTCGCCCGATGCCGGACTGCTTCATGCCGCCAAAGGGCGCCGCTTCCGAAGACATACGCCCCGTGTTGATGCCAATCATGCCATATTCCAATGCCTCGGCCACGCGCCAGACACGCCTCAGGTTCGAGGCACGGAAATAGGCGGCGAGCCCGTAGATCGTGTCGTTTGCCTCACGCACAACCTGATCCGCATCGTGGAAGCGGATGATCGGCGCCAGCGGCCCGAAAGTCTCCTCTTGCGCAACCGCCATGATGCTGGAGATTTCTGTGAGGACTGTCGGATCGAAGAAGGTGCCGTCCTTGCCGATACGTTCCGCGCCGCATCGAATTGTCCCACCTTTGGCAAGGGCATCTGCGATGTGCGACTCGATCTTGGCCAGAGCATGCGTGTCGATGAGTGGTCCGACGTCCACTCCCGGAGCGAAGCCGTCGCCAACCGATAAGTGCCGCACTTTCTCCACGAATTTCTGGACGAACTCATCGTGAACGCTCGATTGGACGTAAAGACGGTTCGCTGAAACGCAAGTCTGGCCGGCGTTGCGGAACTTCGCCTGGATCGCGCCGTCAACCGCAGCGTCGATATCGGCGTCCTCGAAAACGATGAAAGGCGCATTGCCGCCGAACTCGAGGCTGACCTTCTTGACCTGGTCCGAGCACTGGCGCATGAGCAGCCGGCCGACTTCGGTCGAACCTGTAAAGCTGACCTTTCGGACCTTAGGATTAGAGCAGAGTTCGCGTCTAATGGCGTCACCTTCGGACGCATAGATCAAATTGACGACGCCGTCGGGAAAGCCGGCTTGGTGGGCGAGGGCGAACATTGCGCCTGCCACGAGCGGCGTCTGTTCAGCAGGCTTGAGCACGATTGTGCAGCCCGCCGCCAGGGCCGGCGAGATCTTGCGCGCCACCATCGACGCCGGGAAATTCCATGGCGTAATTGTCCCGACGACACCGATTGGCTGCTTGATCACCATCATGCGACGGTCCGTCGACGGTGCGGGGATCGTCTCCCCATAAATTCGATTGGCTTCTTCGGCGTACCATTGCAGATACGCGGCCGCATGCGAAACCTCCGACTTGGCTTCGGTAAACGGCTTGCCCATCTCTGCAGTGAGTATGGCGGCAAGATCACCGGCATGGTCAACAACCAGCTGATGCCATCGCCACAGAACGTCGCTGCGTTCTCGGGCGGTCAGCGCCGCCCATCGAGGCTGCGCTACATATGCCTTGTCGATCGCAGCGCGTGTCTCCTCCACGCCCATGTCGGGAAGTTCTGCCAGCACTTCGCCGCTCGACGGGTTGAGGACCTCGAATGTCCGCTCGCTAACCTGCGTGCCGAATGCCGGCGGGCGATCGATGACGCCAAACAGGTCCGGGGATTTCAGGTGGCGGATCATCGGTAGGCACAGGGGCAATACCGGATTCCTCTTAAACGCAGCGAATATGTATGTCGGCAGGGCGTCGGTGTGTATTCCGCACCCGCGGATTCCTTATAGGGCCTCGGCCATACGGCTGGAAGGCCGTCTCACTCAACTTGAAAGGGAATTTTTGAACTCTTTGGCTTGCGGTTCTCACAAGGCGCAAACTGAACAATGGACATCGGCTTCCCAGCCGAAGGTAGTGCATTCAGTCGGGCTGTGCGGCACGATCAGCGCCCTCTGCAAAGGGGGAGACTGGCATGAAGCGCCCCGATCTGGTGAATCGGGCGACTGAACCGGCGAATGCGTCTCAAGCCGCACTCCGCACCAGCTCTGCCCCGTTGAGGGCGTTTGGCGTGACCTGTGCATCCCCCGCAAAAAGCCCGATTGTGTAACCCATGTGCCCGGAATGAACTGTCACCCATCTCTCGGGAAGGGCATTATAAATAACAAGTTAGCTGACCGCTGTTTGAGGCGCAATCACGCGCTTTTTGCGCGGAAGTGCTACGGAAGCACAAGAGATCGTACCAAATTCTATACACCATCTGTGGAAAAGTGTTGCTGGAGTCTGACCCGGGATGAAGGCCCCGATGGGAGCATGTTCTCTTGATGGATAGGATGCCTTGCTTTGTAAGAATCAATGCAGATATCTATTCCGAAATACTGGCGTGAAAGATGAAGAAAATGGCTAGCCGGAAGAAGCGCGGGGCAACGAAAAGGCCGCTCGATGAAGAAGTTCTGCTTCGGCATATGCAAAGCATAGGAGACGGCGAATTCGAGAATCTTATAGGCGAAGCGCTGTCAGAAATCTGTGGGAGACGCTTCTTTTGTTCGCGAAGCGGAAGCCAGTACGGTGGTGACGGAAGTGCACGAGGCCCGTTTGAAACCGTTTTCGAAGCCAAGCTCTATCGAGACACTACTTCTTTAAATCAGCGCAATGTACTCGGTGGCTTCGTTGAAGCGACCCATCGTGAGCCGAAACCTGATCTCTGGGTGCTCGCTGCTAGTCGCCCTGTCCCAGAGCAACTTGAACGAGCACTCCGCCGCGAGGCGGAAGAAAAAGCAATCGGCCTTCTCACGCTCGACGCTCCGCCCACGGGCGGCTCAGACCTCGTCCAACTGATCGCTATGGCGCCAAAAGCCGCTGCCCTACGGCTTCCGGCAGAAGCCCAAGCCGCGATCGACCGCCTTAGACAGGAGGCAAATTTTTCTGGGCGGGCTCTTGAGCTTCGCCAAAAACTCTCGGGACCCGATTTCACGCTTGCGACGTTGCGTGAGGCAGTCGATGCCTGGTGGCGAGAGACAATGTCGGAACCGCAGAAACTGGTCCTTCGCCTGAGGGCTAGACCCGCCCCTGGACGGTTGGGTGACCCGTGGGCCGAATTCGTTCGCCGTGATGTGGTCGGTGCTAACAGCGCAAGCATCAAAGCTGCGGCGACAAAGGGAAATCCCTGCTTTTTTGTCGGCGACGAAGGAGTTGGCAAGACTCTCTCCGCCCTTCATTGGCTTTTGGAGAATGCCTCTGAGACCCTCTTGCTTCCGGTTACCAAAGCGGTTTCCGTTTCGAAAGACCCCATAACACTCATGAGTTGCGCGCTCAGCATGATGTTGGGTCGCTCCCCGGCGGAATGGGTCAAGAAGGCCGAGATGTTGCTCAGGTATGACGATATCCAAGCCCCTATCGTGACACTTTTCCTGGACGGTCTCAACGAACGACGAAAGAGCGATTGGACCGAGTTGCTGACGCGACTGCAAGACGAACCCTATCGCCAACGCGTTCGTGTTCTTGCTACGTGTCGTCCCTATGCGTTCGAGCACGATTTCAATGAGTTTGTTGGACTAAGCCAGAAACCCCAAGTTATCCGTATAGGCCTCTTCACAGACCCGGAACTCGACCGAGGTCTTAAGAACCACAAAATTCGCCGATCCTCTTTGTCCGATGAAATGACGGAATTGCTACGCCGTCCGCGACTTTTCGACCTAGCACTCCGATACCGTGAAGAGCTTGAAAAAGTGGGCGAGTTCACGCCAGCTCGCCTGTATTGGGAGGACTGGAAAGACCGCCTGGCACGAAACCGTGACATCCTTGCGGAACCCGATTTCAAGGAAGCACTCCGGCAAGTTGCAAAGGCAATCGATAAGGCATCGCCGAATCCTTCGCGAATAGCGACGGCTGACCTACATCACGCCGTCCGGAACGCAAACCCTTTTGCGGACAATCCAGAGCGCGTCTTGCAAACCCTTACGGAACTGGTTGACGGCGGGCTTGCCGAACGGTCCGGGGAAGATACCCGTCTGACATTGTCATTCGCGGCATTTGCACTTGGCTGGGATCTCTGGCGCCGAGCGCTAGAACTGCCTGCGGATTGGACGATTGGACAGATTGTCAGTGAAGTTCGAAGCTGGATAGAGCCGTGGGGCGGGGCCTCATTCGATTGTGAAGTGCTTCGTGTTGCCAGTTGGGCCGCCGCATTGGCGGACGGTAGGAGAGCAGCCCAAGCCGCGATATTCGCCCTTTGGCTCGATAGGCCTAACCTTTCCGACGAACACGAAGACGACATGCTTGCTATTTCACGGCGCATAAACACAGCTCTTGTGGATGTCGCCGAGTACGTCTGGTTCGCAGGCGACGCAGAGGCGTCCGAACGCCTTGCTTATATTATTAGACCCCTCACTGGTGCGAGCGAATTGAGGGTAGCACTGATTGAACGTGCTCGTCATTGGGCCGGCTTGGTCGGTCTAATGGAGTGGCCATTCTTGGGGCAAACAGACGACCGGTCTGCTTTGCGTGAAAAGCGACTTGAGCGACTGCGCAAACGCCTCGGCAATCGCTTGGTTTTGAATGAACCGTTCAAAGAGGCCGATGAAACTCTTACTATAGCAGATGGCGAAGAGCCTGATGGATCGCACGCCTTTGGCTACGCCGTCAGCGTTCTTGCTTTTCACAGACGTGATGACCTGATGCCTTTGATAAGGGCTTGGTCCATAGCCGGGTCTGTTCGGTACGGAGACCATGACGATAAATATATCGCAGCGCTGCTGCGCGGTGCCGAACCCTCCGAGATCACCCTAGTCGATCAAGCGTTGTCACAAGCGCAATCTTTCACCTTGGGCAATGACATTCTGATGGCGCATGCCGCAGGTTCACTTGGACGGGCAATTGGGACGCCTCAGGCCATGACCGTCGTTGCACACGCCTTTGACAAATCTGGGCTTAGAGACGAACGACAAGAGTTAATCAAAACGATTTCAGTATGGGAAAGACCTGCAACCGTCGAGGAAGCCATTCAGAAGGTCGCCGACGAAACCGAAAAACCTCATGTTCGCTTGTCATCTGCGCGGGACTGGCTACTCCATCCTGAGATGAGACTACCGGAAAGGCTTGTTCGCGAGGCCACGGATTTTGCAAGAAATCTCGAGGTTACGGCAATCTATCAATCAAGGGGCCACACTTCCGAATCCCTTGCATTGGAGCATTGGATGCCCGTTTTGGCCCGAGCAGCGCGCGATGATAGAGCAGCCATTACGCGCCGACTTTCGGGTCACGTCGCGGCCGGCCAAGTGTCGGCGGAAACAGCCTTGTTTGGTATCATCATGGAAATGTCGGTACTCGATGCAGCCGACCTTGTGCCGCTTGTGTCGATACCTGGGGACGATACGGATAGCGCGAATCTGCGAATGGCGGCCGAATTTTTGTTGGCAAAGGACGGCGACGAGCAGATTAGCCTGCTCCTGAACTTGGAACCGTCGCAAGTTATCTATCGTGATTTGGCGCTGACGTTCAGCCTGCCGAGTCCCACTGGGCTCGATGGATTAGCGAAAGCTATTCATGGCGGCCTCGAACGAAATCGGTTGCGAAGTGCGCTCTTTTTGGTGGCTGCCACGGGTGTGGATTTGACCAATAGCCTGCGCACTGCATTGCTAGAGCGCCTGAGACAACCATCTCCGCATTGCCGAGCACCCGAACTGGAGATTTTAGCTAGATCCGATGCGCCTTCGGCCGCTGCCGAGTTGATAGCCTTGGATTGGACTGTGGGGAATGCCCGAGACGATGATGAAGCCTTCTGGGGAAGTTTAGTTCTCGCAAAGGCGTCAGTTTCCCTCAATGAGGTGGTTCGGCGTCTTCATCCTCGCCATCTTGTGCGCGCCGTCGAGAATACAAAGGATGGGCCAACGGTGATCAGTGCCATTTTGATCGCCAAACTGCGGTCAGTCTTGGACGCAGAAAAGCGACCATCGCCCGCGACGTCCATTTCCAATTTAGCAATTGACGACACTCAACTGGAAACTCGAAGTGTCACGTTTCAGCACGGTCTCGATAAATCGGCTCTTACGCCAGCCGAACGATTTCGATTGGGCTTCGATGCCGATGCGCGCCAAAAAATCATTGACCAAGCAATTGAGGCTGTTCAGCGTTCGGATCAATCGACCCTTGCAAGCGGCAGGCGGCGTCCCGACTGGACCATTCCGAGCGCTGGCCTTGAAACGCTCTGGACCGCAGAGCCGACCGCCTTTGAGGCTATTTCGGATTTCCTCTCAGTTCAGTCTGCTGACAATCTGAATCAACTCGCTGTCCATGAACCTGGTCTCCTATACCCCACGGTCTCCGTTGGACTCAGATGCGATCCAATTCGTTTTGCCTCGATTTGGCGTAACCTCCTGTCTACGAGACATCATACTGTATATCGAACGAACCTCGGCTCGGACTGGCTTCTCACCATGCCTTTCGCGTGCACGAGCCCCGAGGGGTGGGCACTTCAGATTGAAGCGTTCGACTCCTGTGAAAACGACCGCGAGCTACTCGATTGCACCTTGCACGCAGAGGCTCCAGACCTCCAGCAGCGGTTGATCGGTTGGACTATTTCGGAGGCCCAATCACCCTCCATCTGGAGACGGGGCGGGCTATGATTGTTCGGGGCTATCTGGGCCTTTCGTCGCCGCGCGTCGAAGACCTAGAGCGCCTGGACATACAGGCGTCTTGGCTCGGAAATGTCTGGCGCTATGCCGAAGGATGGAGGGAGCGCCGCCGCTCAATTATTCATTGGCTGGAGCAGTTCAGGTCAGCCAAAAATGGCATAGCCGCGTCAGCGGATTTCGAACTCCTCAAGAGCAGTGCTGACCGTCGCGTCTGGCGGATGCTTGATGGATGTAAACTGAACCATCATTCTCAGATCATGTTCGAGCGACAGCGCTCTGAACTTAAGCGAGCGATAGAGAAACGCGAAAAGGATATGGGGGAGAAATTCCTCGACCAAAAGCTTGTCGACAGCCTCTGGCCTCGCAATACGAAGCTGAATTGAGGCATCCGAACGCGGTTCAGATGAACCAAACGAACTCCGTTCGCGTGTTTCGCAAGATGTGTGCGGGCGCAATACGCTTTTTCCGCACCTTCTTGGCAAGGGGGTCGCTGCGCACCCCGTTGCATCCCGCGAGCCTCAAGGCCTTCGCGAAAGATCCAGAATGACCACGTCGATGACCCGGCGTAGATCGACCGGCATCTGTTCAACAATAGCGTCCTTTAGCTGTGCCGTCGTCGTTATGGATAAGTCTTTACGCCCCGCGATCTTCCCACCGGCCCCAAACCATAGAACGAGATAGATGCCTTGATCCGCCGCATCGGGGTGCACGCTATAGCGGTCGTGAAGCTGCGCCGAGGCGGCTGAAAAGAGCTTTGAATGCCACTGCCCTTTGACCTCGATGACGAGCAGCCGCCGTCGACCGTCAATCATCACTGATGCTGTGATGTCGCATCGGTTCGCATGCGCCATGTGATGTTCGACTGTGACGGAGAGGTTCAAGGCCGACATCCTCACCTGTAGCCGGTCCACGATCCGATCGCGCGAACTATTTTCATCGAGGTGCTCGCCGCCCGGATAGAACATGTTGAGCGGGTCGGTCTCGGCGCCCTGAACCCATCGCTGGTATTCCGCCAGTTCTTCAACCAACAATGCACGCAAATCCTCCACGGTGGCGATCTTGCTATGGTCGAGAAAATTGACGATGTCCTTTGCAGAGGGCGTTCGAAAATCCTGTAGCGCCTGTTTCCGGTGCGCCGCAGCCTTCATGCTGCGGGCATCCCTGTGGAAATCAGCAAAGCGATCATCGGACAAAAGCTTGTCCAGGACCGGGAGGCTCTGATCAGGAGAATCGCGTCCTATTAGGTGAATCACATCGCTCAGAAAGCGATAGGCCGTTTCGCCGGGCGGGTCGCCCGTACCCCACGAGCTGGGTAGAAAGACCTTGGGCCATACATCGACGTATGCGTCTAAGATTGCAAATACCTTCTTGGCCGAGAGCACAGGCCACCCCACCGCGTCATCCCGATAAAAACGGCCCGCTCGATGCTGCAAACGGGTTATCGTCTGCGGATCGGCCTTTAGCGCTTCCCAAACAGCTCCCGGCGGATCTTCTAGGAAGAATAGTGCCCGCAGGAACCAGAATTTTTGGTCGGACTTTTCGTCGTCGGTCGTAGCTTCACGCCCGGTCCACGCCGCACATTGTCGTTCGATTAAGTGCCGCAGTCTTGAGCGATCAGCATGCTCGGCACAGATGTCAAAGAGCGTATCTCTGGCCCCCTTGGGCATTTCCGGAAACCGCTCCAGCCATTCCAACGCCAGTGTTTTTTGAAGAGGTTTGAATGCCTGTTTGTGACGAAGCCAGCCCACATCCGTAGGTGGGTCGCCCGGTTGGGTTAGCTGGGGTTCGATAAATTCTCGCGCATAGGCTTCGACATCCGAAAGATCCCCAAACAGCAGTCGATCGATCTCGGTTTCCAAAGCCTTGCCTTCTCCTTCCCCATATCCACCATACCCCCCCAAATCAGTCTTCACGGCGGCAAGGACTTTACGATCGATCCGCTCAAGAGTTCCTGACCCGCGAAAATATGCGAGACCTGCGGCATGCAGGACCCGCGTGACCGCTTTCCGTTGTTGAGAAAGAGCAGATAGAGTCGGAACATGTTCGTCGAGCAAGGGGAAGCTGTTCAGAAGCGCTCTGTCAGCGCTGCGAACGTCATCGAATATCTCGCCCATCTTTTCGGGTTGGAGAAGGTAGTAGTCGGCAATCAGTCGGAGTGCACCCCAGTGCGCACCGGCCTCGATTCTTGGCAAATTTTCTCGAAAAAAGGCCAGCTTCGCTAGTTTGGTTTCATCTTCCTTGCGTTGCCATCTACGGTTTGATCTCGGCCAGCGATACCGATCCTTGTCTATCAATGAACGGGTTTCACGCTCACGCTTGGACCAGATTCTGAGCAGCTCTGATCGTTCGCGTCCCTGCCTGCGCATCAAGGCGCGGAAATCGTCTGGACCTTTCTTTTCCGAATAAATGTTATGCATGGAATAAAACCCGCCCCACAATGCGGCATTGCCCGTTTCAAAGGCATGGTCGAGCAGGGCACGATAATCATGTAGGTTCATGTGCAACCCCGAATGACACTGGCTCATCGAGAGGCGCATCCGAACGTCCCATACGTCCTTGTCGTCGGCACAACCTGCGAAAGCGAGCCGATGTATCGCCTGCCGTAATTCGTCGTTCTCGGTCAGTGCCTGCACTGCGATGCTCTGATCTGACGATTTGGTGCGATCAAACGTCAGAGATTTCGTCCATCCCCAAATTTCGTCTGACGCATGTGTTTTGGTCGACAGCTTGAAATATTGGTCAAGCAGTGAGCCTGCGATCTTGCTGACCTCGATACGACAATTGCATCGATGTTCGCGTGTTGCACCGCATGTGCAGGTGAGACCGCGGGTAAGCTCGTCGAGAAGCCATTCTGTGTCGGGCAGGTCGAACGTGCCGATAAACTGCCTCACGTAAAAACGAAGCTCCGGCGCCGCTTGATCGCGTGGTTTCCTGACCTTCCCTGTTGCGGCAATTCTTTGGAGCAAGGCGAGTACCTGCTCCCTTCCGATCACCTTCATACCCAATTCGGTGATGATATCAGTCGCGATACCCAACGATGCTGTATCGCCCATCGCAATCAGGGTTGTGACATCCGGCCCGCGATCGCGGTCCGGCAATTCTGTGAGAAGGTGCTGCGCACGAATACGAGATGACAACTCGTTGTCAGCGTCCAGCATGATGCAGCAAAGCTCTTCTCCGAGGTGCGGGATAGCATCGGGTGCTTGAAGAAGTTCGAGAAGAAGATCGCGCAACTCGGGCGCGACTTTGTCGCCAATCAGCTGCTCTTTCAGTTCATCGACCATATCGACGCTGAAGAGGCCGGCCACGCTAAATCGCCGCCAGGAGTCGCTGCGGCGGAAATACGGATCGATTTTTGAGAGCTCGCGCAGTCGTGTCATGAGAAGATGCTTGGAGGACGACGTAAGTTGCGACGGGTCGCCGTTGGCCAGCACCGCATAAGGGTCGACGTCGATACAGGCCCGTTGGATATGCTGACTTCCTACAGCCGCCATCCATCCGAGCATGCCCCGAAGCTCGTCGCGCACTACGCTGTTGGGCGCGATTACCGCGAGACACCGGCCAAGGGAAAGCGGATCGGCAGCATCGTCAATGCGTGTCGCAAGATAGCGTGCGGCACAATATTCCGAAACGATGCGATGCACCGGCTCGTGCCTCGCGGGTGTGGCTGATGGTTTGAAGAGCCGCGTGTCGAGCGTGGATTGCAACAATGACAGGTCAGCGGTGCTGACCGCCCGCAGATACGGGAAATCCATGTCGCCTGGCTGCTCTACAGAAGATAAGCCTGTCGATCCCGATAACAGCAGTTTTGCAAAGAGCTCTTCTCCGACGTGGATAATTGCATTAGAGGGCGGCCGTCCGCGCTGTTTTGGCGACGCGCTTCGCTCCGAGGTCAGCCTCTCGACCGCGTCAACGAAAATCCTGCTTTTTGTCACGAACTTCCGACCGCTCTGCACATACGCGTCGGAGAAGAGCTTGAGAAATTGCGGATTACCTGAAAGCGGCACGAGCTCGAAGCGAGCAGCTTCATTGAGGAACGCTGTGAAATCCTCTCCCGGAAGATAGGCTTCAAAAAGCAGCTTCTGTTCTGCTTCGGAAAACGGCAAAAGCCGTACCACGGCCGGCTCAGAGCCGAAGCACTGTTGCAAAAGCCGGGTTCGTGCCGGGTCCCATTCACTGGAGCGACAGGCCAGCACGACGGTACCCGCCTGCGACTCCTTTGCCTTGACGATAATCTGATCAATTGCAGATTGATCTATACGGGCCACTTCATCGAGAGCATCGATGACCAATGACGGAACCTCGGCTATCACCGATCGGTGACGGAAGCTGGTTGCTGTGCAGAATTCACCACCTAAATGGGCGGCCATGCTCGTCAGAAGATCGCTCTTGCCAGCACCTGGTTCTGCTAGCACAACAATGAGTGCCTCTTCGGCGAGCAAAGCCGCCTCTGAAATGATCCGGTCCCCGTGATAGAGCGATCGTGGAATATAATTCGAGTCCATTCATGCAGCATAAGCGCCGCCAATGTCTCACCCAAGCTGCATTTTAAGTGGTGGAACGCACGTAACTGGCGTGTGCCTGGATTCGTTCACTAGCTCCCGTCAACTCCATCGTGCTGACGCGTGGCGCCGGTCGGACAACCCGATTAATCCGCTGAGTCTCGCGTATTGAGCAAAGTGCTTGTTTGCAAATATCTAAATTTGCGGCGATCATCGCCGCACTTTGGAAAGACTGTAAATTCACTTTAAAAGTGATAGATTATAAGAGCCACGAAATACGGCGATGAGCGCCGCATCGTAAGTTTTTTTTAAACCTATGCCAACGAACACCGACCGGAGACAATTGCTGCAAAACCTGGTGCCTGAGGGGCTACCGGTGACGAAGCGTTGGCTGTCCGAGCAGAATCCGGACTTCGATCGCCACGCGCTCGATAATCTAGTCAAAAGCAGGCAGCTCACGCCGCTCGCATTCGGTGTCTATATACGCCCCGGTACACATCTTACCTGGCAAGGCGTCGTCGCCGCTCTGCAGACCATATTCCGCACCGACCTAAAACGGGTTAACCGCTCACACGCCCACCGGCCGATCTGAAGGGACGAACAGCCTCGCACGAACATAGGCGCTGATCGTCTGGCCGTTGGCAGCCGCCGCGAGTTGCGCGCGTTCTTCGCCCGTAAGGCGAAAGGATTGGCGCAGGCGCGTTCGACCGCCGCCTTGCAGACTTTTCATTGTTGGTCATGGGATTTGGGTGCGGCTCCCAGCGTCCTCGAAACTGTTGATTCACGCCACGGTTCGAGGTCGCTGCTGGAACGAAATTCTCCTTCCGGACGATAATCGTCCAAGCGATTCTGGCCGTTTTGTTCGCCATTTCTGTGGCGACCACGTTGGTTGGTTTGCGTTCCAAAAGCTGCGCTAGCCAAGCCGATGTGCCGGCGGGACGCGACCGCGCCAAATGCAGGCTCGATCGATTTCCGATCAAAAGGCGTCTCAAGTTTCCTCGCTGGCTAATTAAGCCCAGACGATCCTTCTCACCGCTCGAATGTTGTCGTGGAACGAGGCTAAGCCATGCAGCAAACTGACGCCCTGATCAGCGTGGCGTGGCCATCGAGCCCCTTGCGCAGGTCGGTGTGACCCAATGCTAGATGCACTTTCACGCCGGCCGGAACGATGATTATGAAGCCTTCTCCTTACCAGTGGGCTGCCGCTTCACCGCAGCCGCAGTCGCCCCCACCGGTGCAATACGCGCCGTCCATCAGCCAGTTCGATCGCCGCCATGGCGGCCGGCGGCTGCAACGCCGCGAGCGCGAGCGGCTCATTCGCCGCGCCGTCGGCAAGCACCATCGTTGCCAGTTGTGGCACCTTGCAGGGGCCGTCAGGCCGAACTCGACACGCCAGCGAAATACTATGCTTGTGGCGACGCCCGGCTTCTCCGTCTCCTGCACGATCGCTCGCTTCTGCTCGTCGCTGAAGCGGCGCCGGTTCGATCGCCCATCCACCGCGTCCGGCATCAAGCGGTATTTGCGTCGCGCGCAATTAGCAGCGCTGCTTAATTGGGCTCGGGCACTCGGATGAAGCAGGGATCGCCACTCGGTTTCGTCGCCGGATTTTTTCCAGGCGTTTGCGCCAGATCCGCAAAGCATGCGGCGACAGACCAAGTGCAGTGGCATACTCCGCAGCCCCCGAGGATTTCGGCCAACAGGTCCAGCGCCTCTGCCTCGCCGGGTGAGGCTGTACGATAGGACGGCACCACCCATTGCGTGGAAAAGCGCGACACTGAAATGCGCACGTCGGTCAGCGTCACCGCGCGCTTGGCGTTCTGCTGCGGCTCGAACGGGCGGATGCCGGTTAGACCAGGAGCCGCCGGCACCGTTCCATACGTCTTCTCGGCCAGCCCCTTGACCGTCTCCGGCTCGACATCGCTGGCGACCAGCACGGCGCTGTTGGGCGTGTAATATTTGTCATAGAAGGCCCTGTTCCAGTCCAGCTTCTCCATCTCCTGGATCCAGCCGATGACAGGCATTCAGTAGGGCTGGTTCTGCCAGAGCGTGGCGTGGACAGAAAGATCACCGGCCGCGTGGCTAACGCTGGGCCGTAACACCGCGCTTCGGCCCAATCGACCGCGTGGCCACCAGCCATCGTGAGTTCGCGTACAGCACTGCCAAGGTCCTTGTCGTCTGACGAGCAGTAGTTGCATCAGGGGTGCCGAGCTCCAGTTCGAGGGCAGGATCCTTTTCTGAAGGTGACGCTACGCTGAACCCCGCGTGACGCAAATGTCCTGAGGCTTTCAGGCTGCTGTCAGCTTCGGGTGTCAGAAGCCGGCCGTTGCTGCCCTGCCTTCCACCGTTACTTGGAGCCCCCCATGCTTAATCCAAAAGCCGGCCCTATCGCCCTTTCAGTCCTAGCCCTGCTTTTTTCCGGGCTGGCGACGCGATATGGTCCAGTTATCAAAGACTATGTGCGCCAGCATGAAAACCATAGCCGGCTCGTCGCGCATTGGCGGAAGCTCATTCCAGAGCGGCGCGACGCACTCTTAAACGACGCCGCTGCGCCAACTGCTGGCAACCCGAATGGCGACGTCCCTCTCGTCTTATTTTTGGACTACAACTGCCCGCGGTGCCGGGCGGAAGACCGTACAATCCAGCAAGCCCTCAAGCATGATCCCATGCTGAAGGTTGTCTACAAACATTGTCCGGGCAAGAGACCGGGTTCCAAATTTGCCGCACTGGCGGCGCTCGCCTCCAGCAAACAGGGAAAATATGAGGCGTTCCATCACGCCCTTATGGCTGCTCGCGGCCAGCTCAGCCAATTCGACATCTTGACTATCGCACGACACGTTGGCCTCGACGTTGAGCAGCTCAAGCGGGACATGGAAGACCGCGCCATCGAAAGCGTCCTCGAGCGCAATTGCGCGCTCGCCAGGGAGCTGTACATCAACGTCACGCCGGCGTTGGTTCTCGGCGACGAAGTGATTTCAGGTGTGCTCGAGATTCACACGCTGGAACGCTTCATCGCCAAGGAGCGGGAACAAGCTAAGCGTCGTGCCGGATCACCAACTTCGGCATTTTGACAGCGTGGCGGCCGGTGCAATCCCGTTCTCTGGCCACGAGTGCCGCCTCTCGCGCCGGGCCAAATCTCTTATATGGCCCGGCAACGCGGTAGTGGGCGGACCACGCCGTTCTATGCAGCGCACCAGACAAAGGGCAATGACCAAAGCCGTCCCGGACATCGCATCGGAGTTCAACGTCTTTGCACCAATACCCAGCAATGGTCGCCGCGACAAACAACGCCTGCGAACGGGCGCTGTGAGCCGCCGTCGTTCAACGAAAGATCACCAACGGATATCCCGAGGAGGCCCCATGAATCGCTGCACATCAGCATTTGCAATTCTTGCTTTCGGCACGTTCTGCACATCGTCGACCATCGCCATGGCGGCGCATTCGACCACCTATTCAGCGCCCGACAAGAGCGTCGTGTTTCTTGGTGGCGTTGGCTACACCTGGCTAAAGGGCAACGAGCTTTTCTACGACGAAGTGGGCAATCGTATCAGCAAATTGATCTGGGAAACCGGCGCGCCGGTTCTGACCACCGGGCTAAAGGCCGAGGTCTGGAAGAACTGGACCATCTCAGCCAACGGCGTATTGCCGGACAGGATTGGTCGGATCAGTCAATCCACCCCGACACCCGCCTTGACCGCTACATCAACCTTGACATGGCAGCAGGCCCAGACTTCGTGATCAACGATGCCACGGTTATCAACCTTCATGGCGGCTTCAAATACACCAACATGAAGTGGAAGGCCTATGGCGGTTCGTACATATATAGTGGGGACGGCTTCGGCTTTCGCGAGGATCGCGGCAAGTTCCCGGACGGCGAACCGGTCATCGATTACGAACAGCGCTAATTCGGCCTGTTCCTTGGCGCGGAAGCGACCACGACGCTCGGGAACTTGACGCTCTCGGGTCTGCTCCGCAGCGGCTTCACCGTTGATGCAAGCGCTGTTGACCATCACTGGCTGCGCGAGGAGGGGCGCGGCCTGCGATTTGAGGACGACTTCTTCACGGTGCCGTTTATCTCGGCCGGCGCCAAGATCGATTATCAGATGACCGACCGCGCCAGCGTCTTCCTGGCCGGCAATGTCGACAAATATTTTCGCAACAAAGGCTACAAAACGGCCTACAGCATCGCGACCGGCGAACAAGGAACCCACAAGGATAGCGCTGGCATGGACTTCTATGCCTTGACCCTGTCGGCCGGCTTCAAGCTGACGTTTTAAGCGCAGTCGTTTCTGACGCTGAGCACGTAAGACCATGCGTGCATTAAGGTCGCACAATGCCTCTGCGCGCAATCCATTTCAATCGCGGCTATCCAAGCGGCGCCGACGTCGGCCAGGATCTCAGGATTGTCCGGGCGGTCCGCCAGGCCTGGTATGGCCGGCGTGGAGGTGTTGTCCGCCGGTCATCCCGTCGATTTTAAGGTCCCGACGGCCGTCTGGCACCGGTGCGCGAGCCGCCAGAAAAGCGTGGCCTTCCGCGCGATCCCGAAGCCACAAACCGTGAGAACCCGTGCGACACCGCCGCATCACGTCGTGTCGTGCATCGAGGCTCGGGATAACCCAATGCACATGCTACCATGATGCATGTTCCATATGGGGCCTCCGAACTCACCGCCTATCAGGTTCTGGGTCAGCTAACACGACTAAGGCGGCCGGCCAGAAACCCTGAACTTGAGGATGCCACTAGTTGGACGGATGATGCTGTTTCGCAACGGCGCAAGCTGCTGGATGAGGTGTCTCAGCGGATCAATGAGATCGGCTTGCCGATCCACCATCCTTGGTGGGGGTTGGCCTGGATGTCGTTCTTCCAACGACCATTGAGAGGCTCGTCCCAGGCATCGCGTCGCCAAAGGATTGTTAAGGCATCAAGACGGCTTGTTGGTTGTGAGCGGAATCAGCGAGTGAGGGGTTAGGTAGGCTAGGCCGTGTGGACAGTTACCGCAACCATAGGACAATAGCCGCGAGAGTGACAACGGCGCGGTAATTGCGGGCGGTTTTCTCGATGCGGGTTGCGAACCTGGCGGAACTGCTTGAGTTGGAGAAGCAAGCACTCGACGAGGTGACGCGGGGCATAGAGGTGCTTGTCGAGCGGATATTTGAGCGAGCGCGATGGGTTGTTGGGTATGACAGCGACCGAATTCTTGGCGGCGATGGCTTGGCGTAAATAGGAGGCGTCATAGGCGGTGTCGGCCAGGACCACGTCGGCGGACAGTCCTTCGATCAAGCTGGGGCTTGCGGCGCGTCGCCCTTTTGCCCTGCAGTAAGCGTGAAACGCACAGGCACCCCAATCCGCGAACGGCCATGTGTAACTGGGTACTCAAGCCGCCGCGGGAGCGACCAAGGGCTTTGTCTTCAGACCCCCTTTTTGGCCCCAAGCATGTTGGTGGGCTCGGACGATGGTGGAATCGATGATTAGATATTCGAAGTCCGGATCATCGGACGTCGCCTCGAAGATGCGCCACCAGATACCCTTGCTGCTCCATTGGCTGAAGCGGCGGAATACGCTGTTCCAATCGCCGAATACATTGGGAAGATCGCGCCAGGGGGGAGCCCGTTCGCACAATCCATAGGACCGCCTGGACGAACATCCGATTATCGCGGCCCGTCGAGCCCTTCTGATCAGGACGCCCGATGATCAGCGGCGACATCCTATCCCACGCCGCGTCACTCAATAATCAACCGATCCATTACACCCAAGGCTGCCTCCAAAAGCAGTCTTGAATCACGCTGCGGTCAAAAAGGAAATCTGGAGGCTTCTGTGAGGTCCGCATGCTCAACGCAGCACACCCGCTAGTCTTCGGACCTCATTGCAAGCCGGATTGAACGAAGCCGCGGGACGGTCCGGCGGTATGGGGATTGTGGCCTGGAGGAGCGGCCGGGATCGTCGGCGCCAGGCTGGTGAAGGGCATTCACGATGCGGCGACAGCGAAGGATGGTACGGTGGAAGACGGAACCGGGATGGCGCGAGCCGTCGGATAGGCTGCAGTGCTTTCTATCGCCGGGCTGGCTGTTTGCGGCTTTGTGCGGCGGGCCAAGGGTGGGTGCCGGCGCGGATGGCGACGGATACCGACCCGGGTGATGTGGACGCACCCGGCGTGATCATGAGGTGTCGTTCCGGAAGGGGCGCGGCGGTGCCTGGCCGCACCGCCAGATGGCGAGCGTGATCATTGGCTCTCTGCAGCAGGGGCAGCGATGCGCCGCCGCAAGGCGCTCGGCGGCGACAGCGGCGCTTTCGGGATCCGGTTTGAGCTCGTTCTGCTGCGATCCGGCCAGCAGCCTGTGGCACAGGTCGAGCTTGGCGGCGCGACTACCGTGGCAAGGAAGCCGTAGTGGCGGATGCGATGGAAACCGTCGGGCAGCGTGTTCAGGAGAAAGTGACGGATGAACTCGTGCGCGTCGAGCGTCATGATCTTCGTCTTGCCGCGCTGGCGGTAGTCCCGCCAGCGGAACGCGACCCGATCGTCGGCCGTTCTGATCAGTCGGGAATTGGCGATGGCGACGCGATGGGTGTAGCGGCCGAGATAGCCAGCACCTGCTTCGGCCCGCCGAAGGGCGGCTTGGCGTAGACGACCCATTGATAGCGACGAACCTCGGCGAGCAAGCAGACGAAGGCATCAGGCTTTGCCAGGTAGGCGAAATCGCCGAAGAAGCCCAGCCGACCCTCATCATAGGCCGCTCGGAGTTCCTCCAGAAAGAGACGGCGGAACAGGCGCGACAGCACACGCACGGGCAGGAAGAACCCCGGCCGGCAGGCGACCCATCGCCCTCCATCGAGTGAGATGCCGCCGGGACGATGCAATGGAGGTGGGGATGATAGGTGAGGATCTGGCCCCAGCTGTGCAGCACCGCGATGAGACCGATCCCGGCGCCGAGATGTCTGGGATCTGCGGCGATGGTGCGCAGCGTCTCGGCGACCGCCTTGAACAGGATCGTGTAGACCGCCGCCTTGTTCTGGAAGGCGATCGCGGCGATCTCGGCGGGCAGCGTGAACACCACGTGGAAGTAGGGAACCGGCATAAGCTCGTCCTGCCTGTGATTTTTCATGGAATGAGGACCCCGTTTGAGGGGTGATTTTTGTCGAAACGGGACCCCTTAACGTGGGGTCATCAAGATGCCTCCGGTTTGATCGGAGGCATTTGTGTTTGGATGTTGGTTGTGGAGACGATTGCAAAGATACGCCGGCTGTCGCTGGTCCAGGGGAAGTCGATCAAGGCGATTTGCCGGGAGTTGAAGATCTCCCGGAAGGTGGTGCGCAAGGTGCTGCGATCGGACGAGACAGAGTTCCGCTACGAGCGCAAGCATCAGCCCTATCCCAGCATGGGAGCCTGGCGAGAGAAGCTGGATCTGCTGCTGTCGGCGAATGCGTCGAAGCCTCAGCGTGAGCGGCTGACGCTGATCCGCATCTTCGAGGAGCTTCGCGGCCTCGGCTATGACGGCAGCTACAGTTCGGTGTGGCGGCATGCGCAGGACTGGGATGAGCAACACGGCAGCGCCGCGGCCGAGGCCTACATTCCGCTGAGCTTCGCACCGGGTGAGGCCTACCAATTTGACTGGAGCCACGAGGTTGTCCTGCTGAACGGCGTGACGGTGACCGTGAAGGTTGCGCACATGCGGCTCTGTCACAGTCGCATGTTCTTCGTTCGGGCCTATCCCGCGAGACGCAGGAGATGGTGTTTGACGCCCATGATCGGGCGTTCGCCTTCTTCCGCGGAGCGTGCACGCGCGGCATCTATGATAATATGAAGACGGCGGTGGACGCGATCTTCATCGGCAGGGATCGCCGCTACAACCGCCGCTTTGCGCAGATGTGCGGGCATTACCTTGTCGAGCCGGAGGCATGCACGCCGGCGTCGGGTTGGGAGAAGGGCGAAGTCGAGAACCAGGTGGGACTGGTGCGCGAACGCTTCTTCACGCCGAGGCTACGCTTCAGGAGGATCTGAACGGCTGGCTGGCCGACAAATGCGTCGCCTATGCCAAGGCGCATCGGCATCCCGAGCAGGGCGATCGCACGGTCTGGGAGGTGTTTGAGGAGGAGCGGGCCAGCTTCATCCCCTATGCCGGGCGCTTCGACGACTTCCACTGCGTTCCCGCCTCGGTGTCGAAGACCTGCACGGTGCGCTTCGACAACAACAAATACTCGGTGCTGTCGAGCACCGTCGGCCGGCCGGTCGAGATCCATGCCTATGCCGATCGGATCGTCATCCGCCAGGATGGTGCGGTGGTCGGCGAACATGCCCGCTGCTTCGGCCGCAACGAGGTGATCTACGATCCATGGCACTACGTGCCGGTGCTGGCCCGCAAGCCTGGCGGACTACGCAACGGCGCACCATTCCGTGGCTGGGTTCTACCGGCGGCCATGGAGAAGGTGCGTCGCAAGCTCAAGGCTGCCGATGACGGCGACCGGCAGATGGTGTCGATCCTCACTTGCGTGCTGAGTGACGGATTGAACGCGGTCGAGGCGGCCTGTCAGGAAGCCCTCGATCATGGTGTCTCATCGGCGGCGGTGATCCTCAACAGCCTGGCCCGCAGCCGCGATCCGGAGCCGGGCACGATCCTTTCCATTCCACAGGCGCTGAAGCTGGCTCACGAGCCGATCGCCGACTGCGCCCGCTATGACAGTCTCAGGAGGACAAACAGCCATGGAACGCACCGAAGTGCTGGAACTGATGGGAGTGCTGAAGCTCTACGGGATGCGATCGGCCTATGACGAGATCATGGGCGTCGCCATCAAGCGGCAGCACGAGCCGCCGAGGATCGTCGGCGATCTGCTGCAGGCCGAGATATCGGAGAAGCAGGCGCGCTCCATCAAATACCAGCTCACCGTCGCCAAGCTGCCGCTGGCGAAAGACATCGACGACTTCGACTTCACCGGGACGCCAGTCAACGAGAGTCTGATCCGTGATCTCGCCGGCGGCGCCTTCGTTGCCGATCAGCGCAATGTCGTCCTGGTCGGCGGCACCGGCACGGGCAAGTCGCATCTGGCGATCGCCATTGCCCGGGCACTGATCCGCAACGGTGCACGCGGGCGCTTCTTCAATGTCGTCGACCTGGTCAACAGGCTCGAGACCGAGACCCGTGCCGGCCGACAGGGACGTATCGCCGACCATCTCACTCGGCTCGACTTCGTCGTGTTCGATGAACTCGGCTATCTTCCCTTCGCCCAGGCCGGCGGGCAGTTGCTCTCCCATCTCGTCTCCAAGCTCTACGAGCGCACCAGCGTCATCATCACCACCAACCTCGCCTTCGGCGAATGGCCGAGCGTCTTCGGTGATGCCAAGATGACCACCGTGCTGCTCGATCGCCTGACGCACCACTGCGAAATCGTCGAGACCGGAAACGACTCCTGGCGCTTCAAAAGCCGATCCCAAAGCTGAAGTCGAAAAGCCAATCAGCCGCGCCCGATCAGGCTGTGCAACCCCGACCAGCTTCGCCTGATCGGGCGCTCACCGGCGTGCCCTTCACCGCCCCAAACCGGGGTCCCTTTTACGCGAAAATGCGGGGTCCGGATTCCACGGTCATTGACAGCCGCTCGCGAGCGCGCCCTCGATAGCGCTGTAGCGAGCGAGCGGCTTTGCGGTGGTCATCGACAGTTCGCCGGTAAGGTCGGGTTGCTGACACCAACCTGATTCGAAGGAACCATCGATGACCGACGACATGATGAACCTGCGCGCGCTCGTGCAGAAGACTCCGGACTCCGATCTCTTGCGCGAGCTGATTGGTTTTGCCGCCGAGCGGCTGATGGAGCTGGAGGTTGGGGCCGTCACCGGCGCCGCCTATGGCGAGAAGAGCCCGTGGCCACGGCCCAGCGCAACGGCTATCGCGAGCGCGACTGGGAGACGACGCGCGCCGGCACCGTCGAGCTGCGCATCCCCAAGCTCAGGAAGGGCTCCTCTTTCCCCGGTTTCCTCGAACCACGCCGCATGGCCGAGAAGGCGCTGACCGCCGTCATCCAGGAGGCCTACGTCCAGGGTATCTCGACCCGCTCGGTCGACGCTGGTCAAGGCCATGGGCATGAGCGGCATCTCCAAAAGCCAGGTCAGCCGGCTGTGCGAAGAGATAGACGGCAAGGTCAAAGCGTTCCTTGAAAGACCCATCGAGGGCGACACCACTCCCTGGGACACGATCTGGGAATCCTAGATCTAAGTTGTCAGCGCAAGTGTAAACGCCTTAAGCTTCGGCGAGGCCGCGGTATGCTTGTCCCACGCCAGTGGATTGGTATGTGGTGTGCCCCGCGAAAGCTGACTTCCTCTGGCGAGCCGGCCCACCGCGGGTTTGGTTACCACCACTGTTTGACATTCTCGTTGCCCAGCAGCGTACAATACTTCCTACGCCCAACCTGGTCGCTGCAGCAAACCAGTGTCATCGAGGGATTCGAATAACCGCCTCAAAACCATCCTTGCGACCTGGGGCAGGCGAGGCAAGTTCAAGGCTGCCACCCACCTGCTTGATAAGATGATTAGCGATGGGTAGACCATGGCCTGGGACCGTTGCCCGAGTCGCAAGACACTTAAATCGCTCTGTTATCTCGTCAAGGTCTGGGAGCGGCGCCACCGGTCCTGCGTTTACAATGGCGATGGTTCCATCAGCTCGGACGGAAACTGTTGTCGGGATATCGGGCAGTCCATGTGTGAGTGCGTTGTCGAGTAGGTATCGAAGCGCGACGGAAACCAGACCGACGATGCGTCCTTTGCATACCCAAGTGGGGCAGCCGTCGACGTCAAGGGTTAGCCGTCCGGCAAACCACGGCTTTTTCAAGAGGTCATCAACGATTTCCCGAACCCGTTGGACAAGATCGACGGCGTGGTTATCGGTGCAGTTCCGCGATTCGGCCACGACCCTATACCCCAAGCCACGCACTGTCGCTATTCGGTCCCGGCCGATCTTCTTGCGGAGGCGGCTAACATAAACCTCCACAGTATTGCTCTCAGTTTCGGAACCTAAGGAAAGGAGTTCTTCCTCGATGTTCCGCTTCAAAACTACCGCTCCGGGTCGGCATAGAAGGCGGTCGAGAATAGTCCATTCGCGTGCAGTCAGGGAGACCGGCTGCCCGTCGCGCTCGACGCGCCGCTCGGCCGAGTTTATGGACAGCGTCCCGACAGAATATGGCTCCGGGAACTTCCCATGACTACGCGCCACGGCACGAATTCGCGCGGAAAGTTCGCCGGAATGGAACGGCTTGACCAAATAGTCGGCGGCACCGGCGTCGAGCCCCTCGATGCGGTCCTCGACCTGATAGCGAGCTGCCACGATGATGACCGGCGTCGAATCAGGCTGCTTCTTCATCTCCCGCAGGTAGTCCATGCCGTTACCGTCTGGCAGGTAAAGATCGAGCAGAACAAGCTCGTAGGAGACCACACGTGCGTTATCCCGCGCTTCGGACAGGTCCTTGGCCCAGTCGACCGCGTGGCCATCACCCATCAAATGTTCGCGTACAGCGCTGCCAAGGTCCTTGTTGTCTTCAATGAGCAATATACGCATGCCGAGCTCCAATAGTAGGGCAGGATTCGTGCCTTATTGACGAAACCTGACGATAGGCTGAACGCCCGTGGCGCAAATGTCCGGCGGCTTTCAGGCTGCTGTCAGCTATGGGTGTCAGAAGGCCGTTATGGGAACAACCGCAAGTTATGAACGCCATTCTCATCTCGGCACTTTTTCATCTGACCACCATCGGCGCTGCATAGGCCGGCGGCAAATCCGACGTTGGGATCGCCGATTGGCAACCCCGCCAAGCGGTACTGACCAAGCTTGAAGCGCCCCGAAGGCAAATTGGGTCACGACGCAAGACGGCTGGCCGATGCCCTCGAGTCGAAGGGACGTAAATCCGAAGCCCACTTCGACCGGAAAACTTCGCGCGTGTGAGTGGCGCCGGCGAGGAAAGGTAAGGGCAAAGCGGTGCGCCACCACCATAGTCTGGAAGCCCTGTGTCAGGATGTCCTCGAGGCCGGCCCGTGGTGTTATCCTTTGTGGATGAAGTTATGATCCGCATGAGCGGACTGCCATGCCGCTGCGGCCCTCATCATCGAAATCCTGTCTTATTCAGCGCCCGCGATGCCAAGGATGCACTGTCATATCCTGAGTGCATGATCTTCAAGTCCTGAGTGCATGATCTTCAAGCGCAAATCGCGCTATCTGGCCACAATCCGTTGGGAGCATCGAAGGTGGCCTCGCTAACCTAGACAGCACTCGTGGCCATCACCGGCTGGCAGCATCCAAAGGGGTCGAGGAGGGCCTTGACCGATTGCCGATCTCATGCCGGCTCAGATCGAGCGTTTTATCCGCGGCGGCTCCCCTTTCCGCCGGAGGAGTTCTGCCGTGGCGTGAGCCCTAAGAAGGCGGCGAATTCGCGCGGACCCTGAGAAGGCAGAGATATCTTGGAGCGCGAGGCAGTAATGGGGCCCGATGCCGGGAACGGTTATCAGACGGCGTGCCATTTCATCATTCTTGGCGAGGGCCAGAATAGCCTGATCGGTTTGTCTGATCTCGGCATCGAGTTCGGTCAGGCACCAACGGCAACAGTGCCGAACGCACGGTCGCCGGGATCATGTCGTTGCCCTCGATGACGAGGGTAGCCAAGGCGCGCGCGTTGTTCGGTCCCTGGGCGGCGATGATCCCGATTTCGGCCAGATGGCCGCGAAGGGCATTGAGCAGTTGGGTGCGTTGGGCCACCAGAAGTTCGCGTACCTTGTGATGCATGAGCGCCGCCTGGTTCCCGACCGATCGCACCGGCACAAAACGCATCGAAGGGCGCGTCACCGCCTCGCAGATGGCTGCTGCATCAGCGGCATCGTTCTTCTGGCGACGCACGTAAGCCTTCACATAGGCTGGCGGCATCAGCCGCACGTCATGGCCGAACTTCATGAGTTCGCGAGCCCAGTGATGGGCCGAGGCACACGCTTCCAAGCCAATGAGGCAGCATGGCAAGGATTCGAAGAATGTCAGAACATCCTTCCGCCGCAGCGCCCGGGTCGTGACGACGCGGCCTGCGGCATCGATCGCGTGAACCTGGAAGACATGCTTCGCCAGATCGAGGCCAATAGTGGCAACAGCGCTGAGTTCGGTGGTAATATTGTTCATGGATGGTGCTCCTTCAGATGAGTGCTCGACAGCAGCCATCTTGGTACGCCTCTCACGAGGATGATGCCGTTACGGGCGCCGTCCCCCATGGTGGGAGCGGGCCTCGGTGGCCGATCTACCGACTGGTCCGAAGGAACCGCGATCGACGGTGCTCTCGATCGAGGAGGCGGTCATTGTCGCTTTCCGCCGCTACACGCTGCTGCCGCTCGACGACTGCCTCTATGCAATGCAGCCGACAATCCCGCATCTGACGCGCTCGTCACTGCATCGTTGTCTGCAGCGTCATAAGAGAGCCTGAGGGCGGTGGCCAAACGCTATGGGATAAACCAGAAGACCGTCGCCAAATGCAGCAGGAAGTCTCTGGAGACGGCAGTGGTGGCCTTCTCATGCAGTTCGACGAAGGCGAACTTCGAGGTGCGATCGGTGGCGACGAACATGTGCAGCTTGCCCTGCTCGGTGCGCACCTCGGCGACGTCGATGTGGAAGTAGCCGATCGGATAGGTCTTGAACTTCTTCTTCGCCGGCCTGTCGCCTTCGACAGCCGGCAGGCGGCTGATGCCGCGACATCGATCGCTGCCGGCGCCATCACCTCCAGCAGGAGCGCGCTCACAGCGTCGTCGACCGGTGCGCCGCGCACCCATTGGCAATGTTTGCCGGCGTGCCGCACGACGGCTTCGTTGCAGACGTAATACGGGCGCAGCCGCCCCTCGAACGGCTCGTAATGGACCCGCATGCGTGCACCGCAGCGGCCGCACAGTAGCCGTCCCTGCAACAGACCGCTGCCCTGGCGGGGCATGCGCCCGCGCAGGCCAGGTGAAAAGCCGGCGGCGTTCTGTTCCAGGGCTGACTGATTGCGCTCATACTCGGCCCAGGAAATGTAGCCCTCGTGGGCTTCGGGAATAAGCGCCTGCCAGTCGGATCTCGCCACGCGCAGCTGCACGGACTTGAGCTTGGCATTGTAGGCGGTGCGCGTGCGCCCATAGGCGAAGGCGCCGGCATAACGCGGGTTATGCAGAATCTGCAGCACGCGGGAATGGTCGATCCCGCTCCACAGGACGTCGCCCTTGCCGATGCCGCGACGGATACGCCGGGGAAAGAGGATCTTCTCGCCGCGCAGACGGCGCACGACGGCGCAGGCCGAGCCGGTCTGGCGGAAGGTATCGAACAGGAGCCGCACCGTGTCCTGGATCTGTCGGTCGGGATCGAGCACGACCCGCGCGTCAGGGGTGTAGACCAACCCGATCGGCAACGGCATCTCGAGCTCGCCGCGGCGCGCCTTGTT
The DNA here is from genome assembly GCF_003952505.1 of Mesorhizobium sp. M4B.F.Ca.ET.058.02.1.1. NCBI lineage: Bacteria > Pseudomonadati > Pseudomonadota > Alphaproteobacteria > Hyphomicrobiales > Phyllobacteriaceae > Mesorhizobium > Mesorhizobium sp. M4B.F.Ca.ET.058.02.1.1. The sequence continues at coordinate 4,796,347 of NZ_CP034450.1, forward strand.
GAGAATGCCGCCTTGCAGCCGCGACTTCAGAACGTGCAGCTCGGCCTCGCTCATCGTGCCCTTCAGCCCGAGCAGCATGCGATCGTGAAATAGGCCGGATCGTCGACGCCGTACTCGTCCATGATGAGCGTACGCGACAGAGCGGCCAGCTCAAGGAGACGGTGCCAGTCGGCATTGTTGCGTGCTAGGCGACACTTCCAGCCCCAGCACGATCCCTGCATGCCCCATCGCCACTTCGGTCACCAGGTGCTGGAAGCCGTCGCGGTCCTGCGACTGCGCGCCGGAGAGGCCCAGGTCACTATCGATGACGTGGACACGTTCGATCGGCCAGCCCAGCGCCACTGCGCGATCGCGCAAGGCGTATTGCCGCTTGGTGCTCTCGGTGTTCTCGAACACCTGACGAAGAGAGGACCGACGCACGTAGAGGAATGCATCACGCCGCAGATGGTCGGCGTCAACCTTCATGGCGATGTCAGTAGACATGATTGCCTCGGATCTCTGCTGCCAGCACATGTTGGCGAGCATGTGCACGAGCTGGCGATCGTGCACTGCAGCCGAAGCCGTGGGCGGTGGTTCCGGCCGCCGATGCATCGGCGGGGAAGGCTGAGGAGCCGCGATCAGCACCGCCAGCCCTTGCCAAAAGCGATGAAAAACGATGGCGCCGGTGTCCTTGACGCAGGCCTGACCGCACAGGACGGCGGCGCGCAGCGTCTCGTAGAAATCCTTGCAGCCGTGCGGCAGCATCGGGGTGCGCGCATGGGGCTCACCGTTTTTTTTTACGGGCGATCGCGCGTTCGATGCTGCTGGGATGGACACTGATACCGAGCGTCGAATGCAGCAGTTGCGCCAGGGATCGCGCCTGCAGCGGGGCACCCGCGTGCTGGTTCTGCTCGATGAGATGCATAACCTCCTCGGTGAGCTTGTGGGCCGACTTTGGCCCACGGGTGCGCGGCAGCAGGCCGGCAATGCCCTCGCGTTCGAACGCGGCCTCGGCCTGATAATAGGTTGGCCGCGACAGACCGAAAAGCGCGGCGGCATCGGCCTTGTTGACGCCATCCTCCTGGACGTGACGCAGCATCTCGTACTTCACCTGCACGAGATCGAGAGGATCGAAGAAGCTGGATTCACGAAACCAGGGTGCGCGGACGGCTTCGGGCCGCGCGTTGAGTGCTCCGAGCTGGCGCAGTCGATCGCGTTTGGTCTCGTTGGACATGGTATATCCCCTTCCTTGTTTGTAAATCAAATTACGCCTCAACAGAGAACGTTTCAATCTAATGAAGGCAGCTTCAATGCTGACGATGTGCTGGAACACCTCGCAATAACGAGGCCGGCGCCCATGGAAACGCCTGCATGCGGGGCATAATTAGGTTTACATATGCGGCATAATTGCCTGACACGCATTCAGCCGACATGGCTGCGCTCGATCTGCTCGATCAACGCCGCCAGGGTTGCCAGGTCACCTACCCGCCGAGACCTGAATGAAAACATCGGGTGCGGCGACGTCCGTCCATGACGCAAGCAGTGAGCGAAGCCGTCCCTCCGCGTCGTAGAACATGACGCGGTCCTCGCCCCAGTTCTGCTTGCGTGTCGACAGCACGAAGCGCTGGCCGCGCCACGGATGGAACGGGTGAGTGATCTCGAACTCTATACGCGCTTGAGTGTCAGCACGAACTGCAGTCCTGAACTTGAAAGAATGGCAAGGCCGAACGCTTCATCCAGACCAGCCTGCGCGAATGGGCTTACGCGCGAGCCTACAACAGCTCTCAACACGGACGAACTGCTGCATTGGCTTCATCGGTACAATTGGCACAGGCCTAACGGCAGCCTAGGATCAAAACCACCCATCAGTCGCATCGGCTTAGATCGGGACAACCTACTGAGGCTCCACAGCTAGCTCTCGCTTCGGGTCATTCTCCTCGTTCCGGTCCTTCGGATGTGGTGCGGCTCAGAAGGCGGGCCCGTTCCAGTCATGACTCGCCGCCGCACCGGTTCCTGGGAAGCAGCCATTGGCGAGCGGAGGACAAAACGATGAGACAGCGAAGCGCTGGGCCATCCGCGCCCACTGGAATTCCTCGCGATCATCTTGGAGCGCATTCGCGCTGTGGTGATGCGCCGATGCATGGTGGTTACAGCGAGTTCGTTGCTTGAAGCGAAGCGACCGCCCCGCCCATTCGTCAGCTGGCGAACAAATCCTTGTAGCCGCTCGTCACCACCCAGTTTGCACGGTCGAGATGACTGCGAAGAACGTTCCGTGCGCGCTCCGGTGCCGGATCAATGCCGAGGATCACATGGGCCATTTCCTCTTCAGTGGCGTTGTCGGCTGAGGCGTCCAGGAGCCTCATATAGGTTGTAAAGTGGTCCTTGTCGTAGGCTGTAATGCGGTCCGACCAGGGGACCTCGTCGGCAAACGGCGTGTTTGATTTGGGCTGTAATATCGCTAATTCTATCTCCGGCCAATGGACCCGCGAAGCCCTCTGCCTGCAAAATGTGGATTACATATTATAGTTGATAAGCTCAAGCTGCCTGATCCGCTGGCTTGCGTGCATGGATATGCGCAAGTTGGTCGGACGGAATGTGCAGAGGATCAGGCAAAGGAAGCGTCTGACGCAGGAGCAGCTTGCGGAGATTTCCGGGTTCAGTCAGCAGTACATCAGCGGCTTGGAGAAAGGCCGAAGAAATCCGACAATTATCACGATCTATGAACTGGCATTGGCCCTCGGCGTCAGCCACATGGATCTGGTTCGGCCCGACAAACAGGCCTGATGCACCCGCCCTCCAAGTAGCTAGCGGCCTGATGGCGCGCGTCGGGGGCTCGTGAACCCAACCCGCTTTTCTTAGGGGCCCCGGCAGCCCCTGCCATTTGGCTCGCCCTGGCGCGGCTATTGGACAGTCGGCCGCTGCGGTTTTTGTCAGCCTTCCCTGGGGCGTGGGGGTTGGTCGGCATTCCCTTTTAGGCCCGCCGCGGGCTCCCGCAACCTTCGCTCTCGCTTCAGGTCCTTCTCTTCGTTACGGTCCTTCGGATGCGGTCCGCCGCTTTCAGCGGGCCTAATCGCTTTTTGCCGCCCACCCACGGGGACAGGCACGCGAGACTGGTATGGAGCGTTGCGGTTAGCGCGCGAACAGCAAAGGAACTGAAAAAACAGGCAACTGTCGCAGCATGGCTGAACCAGCCATCGTGTCGGCATCTAGGAGCCGCGTGTTCGCCTTGCGCTGACACGAAGCTCAGACATGACGTCCGGGAGACGATGCTGGCAAATGGTCTGGCTGAAGCATTCCACCCATAATACCAAAGCCCGTCCCGATCCAAAGCGCTTCTAAGCACTCCATCTCAGGCGCAAGGCCGGTTGGCCAGTGCACCTTCTTGGTCCGCCAGAAGAGAACCCCGCCCGAGAATAGCTTCATGAGGTCTTGCCCTGCAGTGTCGACCGTAAAAAAGGGCGCGCGAGGCGCCCTTCACTTTAAACCGGCAGTCGGGAAGCAGACTTCACTCTGATATTCAAAAGCGGTAGGTGACACCTGCGCCTATCAGCCAGGGATCGAGCTCCGCCTTCCCCGTCAGCTTCGCGCCGGCCACCGTGACGTCGAAGTCCGGCTTCAGGAAAAGCTTCTTCACGTCGAAGTTGACGCCCCAGTGCTCGTCCACCATGTAGTCGAAACCGACCTGCAGCGCCGTGCCGAACGTATTCTTCACCTTGAGAGCGTCGGCGCTGCCGGTGTCCTGGTTATAGAAAACCGTGTAGTTCACGCCGGCGCCGACATAGGGCTTGAACGCGCCGAAATCGGTAAAATGGTACTGCAACGTGAGCGTCGGCGGCAGCAGCCAAACTTTGCCGATGCTGCCCAACCCACCGATCGTCCCTTGGCCCGCGATGTTGGCATAGGTGGTACCGAGTATGAGTTCGGCGGCGATGTTGTCGGTGAAGAAATACGAGATATCGAGTTCCGGCGTCACCGTGTTCGAATAGGAAAGACCGGAGCCGGGAAGCGTATCAACGTAGCCCAGATCTTTCGTAACGACGCCCAACCCCGCAGGCGGACCTGCCAAGGGCTTGGCGCTTCGGTGACCGAGGCTCCCGTCTCCGCCAGGACGGTCTCTGCTTGCGCAGGCTCCGCGGCGACGGCCTGCTGTCCCACGATGATCAGGGCCACCGCCGCTGCTATTGCCCGCGCTACGCCCATTCGCGTTCTCGCCATGATATTCACTCCTTGATGTTCAGAAAGGATGCACTGCACTATTTCGTCTCCTGCTCGAATGAATTGTTGATGGAGCTCAAACGCTCCTCTTGCGTTGCAACGCGTTCCGCCATCTCCGGAAGGTGATCGTTGAAGCCGATTGCGCTGCGGAGAAAATTGGTGCCTAGACTGATGAATGCGGCTTGCTCCCGATTGTCCTTGCCGTAGCCGTGCCCGCCTGCGCTGGCCTCGTAGAAGTAAGCGGGATAGCCAAGAGCCTGCAGTTTTGCGGCCATCTTGCGCGCATGGCCCGGATGGACGCGGTCGTCGCGTTTCGTGGTGGCGATCAGGATAGGCGGATAGGGCTGTCCCGGCGCCGCGGCGTGATAGGCGGAGATTTCCTTCAGGAAAGCCCAATCGTGAGCCTTGTCCGGATCGCCATATTCGTCGATCCAGCTCGCGCCCGCCAAGAGCTTGGTGTAGCGACGCATGTCGATAAGCGGAACTGTGCAGAACAGAGCCCCGAAATGCTCAGGATAGCGGGTCAGCATGTTTGCGATCAGCAGGCCGCCATTTGAGCCGCCCTCAGCGGCAATCCGCCTCGGCAGGGTGATGCCCCTTCGCACGAGGTCGGCGGCAACGGCGGCGAAATCGTCATGGGCGAGACGCTTGCCCTCCCTGCGCCCGGCATCGTGCCAGCGGGTGCCGAACTCGCCGCCCCCGCGGATGTTCGCCTCCACACACGTGCCGCCGCGCTCGAGCCACAGCTTGCCCAGCGGGGAGTTGTAGTAGGGCAGGAGTGATGTGCCGAACCCGCCATAAGCGGAAAGGTGAACCGGAGCATCTCCGTTCCCGTTCGCCGGACCAACCTGCGTGTAGGGGATCAGCTCATGATCGATAGAGACTGCCTCGTGGCGCGTGACCACCAGTCCGGATGCATCGAAATTCTCCGGGCTGCGCTTCAGGATTGCTGAAGCGCTGAGAGACGGCGCGGCATTGAGATCGAATAGCAAGAGCTGCGGCGGCGTGATCGGATCCTGAGCACAGACCAGAACCTCTCCATTGGTCTCGTGAACTGCCGCATCGAATGACCAGACGTGGACAGTCCCTTCGGCGGGCAGGGTGTCCAGGACTCGGCGCGTCCATTCCTGGTGGCCGGGAGTGAACATCTCGAAACGCGGTACGAGATTGACGAGGTAAGAGATAATGAGCTTCTCGTCATTCCAGAAGAATGACTGCAGAGAGCGCCTTTCCCCTGGTTGAAACAGGGTCTCAAAACGGCGTCCGCCTGCGAGGAAAGAGGAAAGCGAGATGACGATCAGCGCGTCGGCGGGATGGGTGGTGCCTCCCACCGTCCAGGGCTTGCGCGGCCTTACCGCCAGCCAGTCGCCGAAGACCCGCCACGACGCGTCGCGAGGAAGATCGATCTGCGTCCTCGGCCCGCTCCTGTCGCCGATCCAACTGATCTTCTCGTAGAAGGCCCGTTTCTCAATGAACCAAAGGCGCTCGCTGCGGCCGGTGCGGTCCGAATGACCAGACACCTCGAGGCTCTCGAACCCGGCCTCGAAGATTACCGGCGTGGTGAGGGGATCCGCGTCACGCTTCCACAGTCGCACGGTGCGCGCATAGCCGGAGCGGGTGGCCATGCCATTACCAAGCGCACTGGAAAGCAGAAGCGTGTCAGGGTCCAGCCAACTAACGTAGCCTTTGGCCTCGGGGAGATTGAAACCGTCGGCGACAAAGCTCAGAGAGATCAGGTCGAATTCGCGATGCACGACCGCGTCGCTGCCGCCGCGCGACAGGCGCAGAACGGCTCTTTCCCGTCTCTCCGGCTCGACGGACGCGCCGTCCCAGATCCAATCCTCTCCGTCGCTAGCCGCGAGAGCATCTAGATCGAGCAGTAGCTCCCATTGGGGATCCGCCTTCATGTAGGCGGCAAGGGTGGTCCGGCGCCACAGTCCGCGTGGATTTCCGGCATCTCGCCAATAATTGTAGAGGTACTGACCACGGCGCGCGATCAGGGGAAGGTTGTCGCGATTGTCGAAAATGGCTGTCAGAGCCGCCCGGTCGCGCTCGAACTGCGTTCCACCGAAGTGCTTCAGGGTCTTTGCCGACTGGCCGGCGGCCCAGGCAAGTGCCCGCTCGCCCTCTACATCTTCAAGCCAGAGATAGGGATCGTCGTCGGGAGCATCCAGCGTTGGACGGACATCAAATGCGTTCATGTCCGGACAGCCTTCAGAAAGAAGGGATAGAGGCTTCCGTCGGCTCGGGAACGCTCAGTGTTGGTAGCGGCGCCCACATGTTCGAAAAGCGTGATCATTGATGAGTTCTTCCAGTCGGTGCGGCATCGCAGGGCTTTTGCGCATAGGATCGCAACCGTCGTGCCAACTGGGAAAATCGTTTCGGAACAATGCGATCGCTCTGGAAGCGTTGTGTCACATGTCCGACATCGTCGAGAATCCGACAACGAGTGCTCTTCCTAATCACCGGATCAACCTCCGGCGCCAGTCGGTGACACCGTGCAGAACTCGAGCAGTGAAGCTCATTGGTGAACTTGGTTGACGCCCAACATCTTCGCTCTGGAGCGCTTCACGCACACGGATTCATGGCAGACACCATGAGGCGATCGATGCGGTTAGCGACCAAGCTGGCTGCGCCTGTGGGTTTCAGCCGCCAGCTGGAAGCAGCGGAGTTCTGAGGAGATGCGAGGAGCGCCCCCAAAGCTCGCGAAGCGCATTGAAATACGTGAGCACTGTCAGATACGGATCGGCGGGATCTTCCCCTTCTTGCGTCGGGCTGGAAGTCGGTGCCTGCGCGCCTGCCAGCAGGGTCTGCATGCTCCGAAGAAAGAGGAGTTTAGGCCCGCGATCCTGACTCGCCACACCGACGTAGAGGCGGGCTGGCTCTCGTGTCGATGGCACAGTCCTGGCGAAGAAGCTGTCGGTACGGTGGATGCCGGGTGGCGGAAATACGGCCGTCTCCGAACGATCGAACAAGGCTGCGATCTGTTTCTCCGCCCTTCGGACGGTCGCGGTCGAAGCGACGATTTTGGACGAATGAGTCCATGAAGACCCGGCCGCGACGACAGCAGGTCGATCGCTGTTTCGTAGAGTGCGGCCACCGTTCCAAGCGGGCCAGAGATCAGGTGCAGTTCGTCCTGGATGACAAGATCCGGCGGATCGAGCCGATGCCCGTTTCCGAAGGGGCGACCTTCGCCTGGCTCATACGCGCCGAAGAACCCCTTGTCCGGATCATACCGGTCTACGTGTCCAAAGAATGCGCCGCTCTTGCCAATCCATGGAAGGGAGGCAAATTTGTCCACCGTGGCGATGAGAAATGCGGGAAGACGGCGGTAAATTGGCTCGTCCACCACGAGCACCGGCAGGTGTCGATCCCGCGTGAAGTCGCATTCGGCGTTCTCGCATTTTGAGCACTAGATTCTGCGGAGCCGTCCTGTTGGGCGTGAAGTGGAAGCTCTCTGGCTTGAAGGGCTCACCACACCACGGACATGCCTTCAGTGGCACCGGGGATTTCGTCTTAGGTCTGCTCTGGTACCGCTTCAGCCAGGTCGTCGCGGCGTCCTTGTCGGAAGAATTTCGCGGCTGGATTGTTCGGTGAGGCTGCGCCGCCTACCCAGAGTCCAATCTCGATCGGCCATTCGCCAAGCGTCTTCCGGCCATTGTCATCATGGGTCCGCAGGAATTCGAGCGCGCAGACGAGACCAGCGGCGTGAGCAGGCGTAACGCGTAGCGCATGATGACGCTGATGCCCGCACCCAGCACGCCAGATCCGCGGAGCCGCCTCAGCACAATCGCATAGGCGGCAAGTCCAAGATACGCTCTTGCCGCCGCCGGTCGGAAAAAAAAGCAGGTCGACGATCTCGCGCTCACCACTGTTTCGGTCGGTCACGCCAACGAGATTGAGGAGGACGAAGGCTAGCTGGAACGGCCGCCATGTTGGCGGGTCTACATCGCCCGGCAGCCTCTTCTGGATCACTGCCTCGCGCCGGCGGTTGGCCATCGCCATCGCCGTATTCATCAGCCCGAATGCTTCACGCGCCACCGTATCACGCTTAAGGAGATCTATCCCATCGCGAATCCTGCTGCCGGCGGTGTCAACATTTTCCAGAAGCGCCTGGCCCGTCTTTAGCCGTCTCGGCGCAAGCCCTGTCATCATTCCTTCCTGACCCCGCCGCCACTCGGCGTAAAGTTCAGGCAGTGAATCCAAGGCTGCACTGACCGCTTCGGCTCCGGAAACGGCAGCCCGAGCGAGAGCCTCCATGCCGAACTCGACGCCATCGCTCCTTGCCGGGACGACACGCTCCACCTCCTGCTGCGGAAGGAAATCGGTCCAAACACGCGTCACGGGGAGCGGATCGTTCGTCGCGTCACGCCGTTCTTGCCAGCCTGCAGATGTGTTGCGACCAACGGCATATTCGCGGACATCGCGATAATGGAGATCGCCCAGCCTAAGTTCGAAATCATCGGACTGGTAGGTGGACAGGTCGCTGCGCGGATAAAATCCATCCGCACATTCGAGCTCGATCCGGGTCTGGAACGCGTAGGCCACGTCCTTGTACGGAGCCTTTGTGCTCCGTCGACGGTTTACCAAGAAGACGGTGATGACGCGCAGACGCTCTTCAGCCCCTTCCGGAGTCTTTTGACGGAGCACACGGTGTGAACGGCGACTTCGATGCCGCCGCCCGGCCTGTGAGGCGCAGCGCTTTCCGGCAGCGGGATCCCGGACTGGTTCCGAGTGACGTCGAGGACGATCGCGGCTTCGCCGGAAACCCGAACCCAACGGAGGTTCTCGGGCTTTTCTGGGTTTGGCTTGCCCTTTCCCGACACTTCGGGAATGAGGAGCGCATCGGGCAATGGGGGCTCCGTCTTATAGTTCCCCATGTTGCGCGCAGCGTGACTTGACTCACCGTTTCCGGAAGAACCACCGTCAACCCTATCGACGACGGAAGAAACCTGTCCCGCGGTGGTTGGTCAGTCGAATCCTTCTCATCGACCTCCTCCTCGACAGCGGAGTCCAGCGTCTCACTGGCGAGAAGGTCGTCGGCGGTTTCTTCGATGGTTTCCTCGCCGTCAGGTATCACAGGCGCAACACCGTCGTAGGCGGGAACGATAAAGCCCCCGACGTACCAGCGATGGCTTCTTGGTCAGGACTTCGCGTGCGAGATCCTGATCAAGGTCAGGATTCGGGCCGACTAGGTCGGATATATCGCGATTTGGACCAGCGAAGCCCCAGTGAGGATCGTGGCTGGCCGTTGATCGGAAACGAATCGGAGGCACCTTCAGGTAACGCACGATGAAGTTCACCATTTCCCTTTCTGATGCAGCTCGTCACACTATTACGCTTGCCACACTGGAAGCCTATGTTCTCGGAGATGGTCGTCCGCGCCGGACAAAGCTGGAAACGCTGGGGTATCTTTGGGGCTTCAGTCGCGAGGACTCGAAAGGAACGACCCATTTCCATGTCGATCTTATGAGTCTCAGCATTTCAGCCGAGCGATCACGGAACAGCGTGAAGCCCAACGATCAGGCTGTCCGCCTGAAGAGCGAACTGATGGATCGATGGGCACCACACTTGACGCTCATCGGTGATTTCCACAGTCATCCCTATGAAAATCTTGCCGAGGTACGGGACAGTAGTGGATTCGAGTTTTCGGATGCTGACGAAGCATCATTTCTAGACGACGACTTCCTGTGGGAGCGGGCTAACGACCAGCCAATCATGCTGGCAATGACAATCTGCAAGCTGGCGCGGGTCCATGAAAAGCATGCCGCTGAGACCATACGCTCGAACATTGCGCATTTCGACGTGGGTGAATTTCGGTTCTGGTTGAATGCTGCTGTTGGATTCCTAGACGCCTCCGGGTCCAGACGCTGCACTGGGAATCGTCCTTCAAACGTGAAACTCAGAATTGATTCTCGCTTCTACAATTACTCGAGAGACAGGCTCGTCGTTGCTACCGCGCATTGATTTCCTCGCCTTCTCCCATGGGAGCTTAAGTTTCGTGCGGAAAAACGATTATCAAGAACTCGCCGACGTAAGTGCGGAAATTGGCACGTACAGGCAGGCCTTACGGTTGGAATGATAATGACACCTAGACCTCATCTTATGACTTGCGAGTCGGTTTCCGATGTAACTACGCGAAATATCAATCGTCACAGCTATGTCCCTGTGGTTCATGACGGTGGTTTCGGGGGACTATTCTTTGCAGAACGCTTCTTCGACGCGACACCGCCGAGTGGAAAAATCTCTGAGCGTGTTTCCGCTCCAGAAGAGACGTTGGTTGGAGCCGACGCAAGCATTTCTAGACTTCATCCGAGACGCCGACCAAAGGCCGTGTCGGCTAGGGTCAGGACTTCGGTAACGGGGCCGTCCTCGTCAAGGCAAATTTGATGCAAGAAGGGATCGCCCATCCGGGTGTGCGGAGAGCGTGATTGCATTTTGGTTGTGCTATATCGCCTGCTTTCCTGCCGTATGAGGTTCTGCCCGGGTTCATGCTTCGGTCCGTGGTCGGCGCGGCGGCCGCCAACATGATGCTTGTCCAATATGGTTCCGATGCGCCCATCTCATTGGCGTGCTCGCCCGGCGGGGCGGCATCAGTCCAGACCGCGGCGTCATCGGGACCACGTCCCGGGTCGGGGACCTCGCAGGTCTGCGCTCAGGCAGACATCAACACGGAGATTAGCTCATGCATGGATCGGCTCTGGCGCTCCTTCGGTAACGGGGCCGTCCTCGTCAAGGCAAATTTGATGCAAGAAGGGATCGCCCATCCGGGTGTGCGGAGAGCGTGATTGCATTTTGGTTGTGCTATATCGCCTGCTTTCCTGCCGTATGAGGTTCTGCCCGGGTTCATGCTTCGGTCCGTGGTCGGCGCGGCGGCCGCCAACATGATGCTTGTCCAATATGGTTCCGATGCGCCCATCTCATTGGCGTGCTCGCCCGGCGGGGCGGCATCAGTCCAGACCGCGGCGTCATCGGGACCACGTCCCGGGTCGGGGACCTCGCAGGTCTGCGCTCAGGCAGACTTCAACACGGAGATTAGCTCATGCATGGATCGGCTCTGGCGCTCCTTCCCAGCGGAAGTTTCCTCCGTCCAGCCACATCCGATGCAGGATCACACCGATCCGACGCGCCAAGGCCACCATGGCCCGCTTGGTGCCGCGCCGTTTCGCGACCCGCGAGGCCCATGTCCGCAACCACGACCCACGGCCCCGGTTCATCATGACGGTTGCGGCCTGGCATAAGGCGTGGCGTAAATGGGCGTCACCGGCTTTGGTGATACCGCCTGTCACGTCGCGCTCGCCGGACTGCTGCCGTGAAGGGGTGAGGCCGACCCACGGGCCGACTTTCTTCGACGACGAGAACCGAGCCGGATCATCCACGGCCGACTTGAAGGTCAATGCGACCACCGCGCCAACGGCCGGCATGGTCATCAGCAAGCGGCAGGTCGGGTCGTCCTGTGCTAGGCTGCGCACATGCCGCTCCAGTCGCGCCAGTTCATGGCGGAGGGTGGCACGGGCGCGAAGCATCGGCTCGGTTGCCGCCACCAGCGTAGTGTTGCTGGCAACCAGTTCCTGAATGCGAGCATCAAACCGTCCTTTGGAGATTGCGCCGACTTTCAAGCCGAAGTTCCGCAATAACCCGCGCAAGGACATTTCCAGAGCGATCACGCCCTGCTGGATGGATTTGCGCGCCCCGAGGAGTGCGCGGATCTCCTGGGCAGACACCGACTTGCAATGGACTGGCCGGAACCAGCCCAAATGTAGCAGCCGGGCAATACCTTCAGCATCGCGCCGGTCTGTCTTGATCGGCATGGCTTTCAGAGCACCCTTCACTTGCCGGGTTTCCATCAGAACCACTTCCAGGCCGGCTTCGGTCAGCCCACGGTGCAGCCATCGCGACAACGGCCCGGCTTCCATCCCGATCATCGCAATTTCGCCCTGTTGCTCCAGCGCGAATTGCGTCAGCGCCGCGGGATCGCTGCCGACCTCAGCCTCCTTCACGATCTTGCCGTGCTCGCTGACAATGCAGACCGCAGTCTTGGCGAGTGAGACATCCAACCCAATGAACAGTTTCATCCCGTAATCCTCCTGTCAGAATCAGATACGGGAGCGTCGGCGGCAACCGGTCAGCATGCAATCGGTAACGGGCAGCGCACGACGCAGGCCCCGTTACAGCATCTCATTGATCCAGAAGATGAACGCTGCAGCGAAGGCGATTGCTGACAAGAATGTGTGCGCGCATCGGTCGTATCGAGTGTGGATGCGTCGCCAGTCCTTGGTCGGTCTGCCGGGGCACCGAGTTATAATGGAGATAATCTTCTTTTGTATCTATGTCGATGATGATATCCGTCATGCCTGCCAAAATGAGTCGGCGCTGGGCACAGCGTGACGACCCTATTCTGGCGGGCCGAGGCGGCTGCCCCAGCACCTAGCAGCGAGAAAACACACGCAAGGAGAACTCCATTGCCTTCTTCAGAGACCAGAGCGCAGACACTCGGCCCTAGCATGATTTGGCGGAACTGGGTGAGCAATCAGGTTTGTCGGGTGAAGCATTTCGAAATGCCAAGTTCGGACGATGACGTCTGCAGAACGATCAAGACAGCAGCTTCAACCAATCTGCGCGTCCGCGTAGTGGGTACGGGGCACTCTTATACGCCGATTGTCCCCACGGACGGAGTTCTAATCTCCGCGGAGCGTCTAACAGGGATCGAAAATATCGACCCAACCAACGGCAGCGTAACCCTCCGCGGCGGAACGCGGATTTGTGACGTTGGCCTTGAACTGCGTTCTGCTGGTTGGGCATTGCCCAACCAGGGCGATATCGATCTGCAGACGATGAGCGGGGCCGTATCGACGGGTACGCATGGCAGCGGCGATAGTTTGCAATGCTTAGCGGGCCCGATAATTGGAATGCGGATAGCGATGGGCGATGGATCCATCGCCAATTTCGATGCTTCGCAAGACATCGATGTCCTCAACGCTGCGAAAGTTTGTCTCGGAATGCTTGGCGTGGTGCTTTCCGTCACGATGAAGCTTGTTCCTGCTTTTGATCTTCATGACAAAATATGGCGTGAGGATTTTGAAGAATGCATGAATCATTTGGATCAGCTATGTCAGGAAAACCGGAGCCTCCGCGTGTTCTGGTGCCCGACCGAACACTCGGCATCGTTATACAGCCTGCCCGACACGTCTGGCATTGGTCGTACGCGCAGTAAAGCTGATGTCTGCGAAATCAGAACGCTGAACGTCACAACTCAGCCGTCAGCAGCTGTCGAAGCACAGGCCGGCGAGAGAATAGGGCCCAGCTATCGGATATTTCCGGGTTCAATTCCGATGCCGAACCATAACGAATGCGAATACTCGGTGCCCTACGAGGACGGTCCGGCGGTATTGCGTGAAATACGCAAGCTGATCCAGACGAAGCATCCGTCGCAGATATTCCCGGTTGAGTATAGAACCGTGGCGGCTGACGATATTTGGTTGAGTCCATACTTTGAGCGGAAGACCGCAATGATATCGGTGTCCGGCGCAGCAGGAGAGGACTACTGGGATTTCATCCGCGATTGCGAGACAATCTTTTCCTGGGTAAAAGGTCGTCCGCATTGGGGCAAACTTCACAGCCTGGGCCGGTCCGAGATCGAAGCCTTGTACCCAAGATACGGGGATTTTATTTCTCAAAGGGCTCGCTTCGACCCGGACGGTCGCTTCCTGAACGACTACCTGCGCGAACGTTTCGGCTAAAAGCTTTTATCTATGGTGGCTTCTGCGGTTCGCTGCATAGCCGCCTGGAACTTGCTGCCATCTTTAGCGATCATGTTGGCGAGGATGTCGATGATCAAATATTGTCCAGCGACCCTGGAGAATGCTCCTCGCGTGATGGGCGTGTCTGTTGAGGATGCTCCCAGTACAGCGTCCGCGTTGGCAGCGATCGGACTGCGTATATGACAGGTGATTGCGATGGTAAATGCGCCAGCCGCCTTGGCCGCCATAAGTGAGTTGATTGTATCCTTGCTCGAGCCAGATTCCGAAATTGCCAGTGCGACTTGCTTCGGCCCGAGATTCACTGCACTCATGACGGCGAGATGTGGGTCGTCCAGCACGCGCGACACCAGTCCGAATCGAACAAACAAGTAATGCGCGTATCGGGCCACATTCGCAGAGCCGCCGAACCCGTACAGATCTATGCTTTTTGCTCGTATGATCTGTTTTGCCGCCAATTCGAGAGCGGCGTGGTTCAACAGGTCCTTTGTCTGCTTGAGCGCGGTGATGGCCGTCGACAGCGTGTCGTCGATGACGTCACCAGACGGGCTGGCGTGTCTGATTGTCTGGTGAGTGGAGAGTTCGATCCCCAATGCCAGTTTGAAACGCTGGAAGCTCGAAAATTTGATGTCTCTACAGAACCTCAAGACGCTCGCTTCGCTCGATCCGGATCCGTCAGCAACCTCCGTGATAGTTTGGTTCACGACCTTCGCGGGATCGTTAAGGACGTACTCACTGATGCGAAGGAGCGCCGGACTGAGGCTGGGCTGAGACGAACGCAAGCGCGCCAAGATCTTTTCCTGCATTTACGATTCCCTTGATGTCGCCGAGCTCCAGCTCCCTAGGCTTGATTGACACAGGCAGTGAAAGCAATAGGAATTTTTCAGCAGATTGCCAAGCCGTGAACATTGTTTTCGTTAGAGCCCCCAGCCGCCTGCCAGCCTTTTTGCACGGCATTTGACCATCATCGCCGCGCGGGGAAAGAGTCGCGCATGATGAAAAAAGCCATCTTTGACAGACGAAAAAAAAGTGATATTCCTTCAGCGAGAGACTGGGACCGCGGCCGCTGGGCGCGAATGCGAACAGAGATGACGAGATGGGTTCTATATCGATTGGTGTCGACATCGGAGGCACCAAAACGCATTTGAGAAGCTGCCTGGAACAGGGCATGGGCCGCGACTTGGTGGTGAGGACCAGTGAATGGCGTTGTGGAGCCTATGACCACGATATTCCTGGACTAATCGCGCTAATCAGCGGATTTGCGGATGGCGCCACTCCCAACGGCATCGCGATTGGCTCTCATGGATGTGATGATGAGGCCGAGTGTGCCATCCTGCAAAAACCACTTTCCAATCATTTTGCCTGCCCGTTGAGGGTCGTCAACGATGCAGAGCTATTTCCCCTAGCCATGGGGCTTTCCAGCGGAATTGGTGTCGTCGCGGGAACTGGCTCAATCGCCGTTGCTCGGGACCAGAAAGGCAGGATGCATGTCGCAGGCGGTTGGGGCTGGGCAATCGGAGACGAAGGGAGCGCTCCCGGTTTAGTACGTGAGGCTGGTCGAGCAGTGCGACGGCACATTGACCTCGGAGGGGCAAGGTCAGAGCCGCTTGTCGAAGCGCTTTGTGAGGCATTTGGACTGAATAGCCCCACGAACATCGGCACCGCTATCGCGAAGGAAGGCGGTGCCTCGGCTCTGGGGCGACACGCACCCGTTATCTTCTACGCAGCCAATGAAGGCTCGTCGTTGGCTAAGCGCGTTATTGACGAGGGCGCAGCGGCCCTGACCCAATTAGTTCACCACCTGAAGTTGGCGGGCGTGTCCGACAAAGACGTGGTGGTAGGCGGAGGGGTCATCCTCGCCCAGCCACTTTTAGCCAATGCGTTCTCCCATCAAATTTCCGATCGTTTCGGGGCGACAGTGGCGGTCACCTTCCTCGACAAGCCGCCGGTCTTAGGCGCCTGCGTCTTGGCGCGGCAACTTTGCAGTGCCGGGGATGGCCCAGAGACCTCAATTGTCTCTCAACATATGGATATCCAATGATTTACAGGTCAACGATCGCCCGTCAACCCAATCAGTTTCGCCATACCTTGGAAGTGGTCGGAACGCAGCTTCGCGACCTTGATCTCGCGCCATTTGAAAAGGGGACTGTCGTCGTTACAGGAATAGGCGCGAGTTACGAGGCAGCGGGGGTAGTGGCCGGTGAGCTGCAACGCCGCGGCAGACGAGCAAATACTTGGCGCGCAGTCGATCTCATGGAGCCGGGGGACCCTGGCGACGCGATCATAGTCTTTTCTGTCGGAGGAAGAAGCATCGAGCCAATCGCTGCACTCACCATCCACAGCACGTTACCATCCCTCGCGATTACAAGCGGAGGCAACGACCCGCTGTCACGCACCGCTTCGGCAGCACTTCGCTTCGAGTCCGGTCCGGATTCACTGCCGTCGAGCACCGGCTACACAGGCTCGCTGCTGGCAGGCGGGCTGCTGATAGATGCGCTCTGCGGTGAAGACAGCTTCAATTGGAACGACATTCCTCTGATAGCAAGCGAGGTCTTGGAAACCTCTGCGAAAAAGATGGCACGCATTGGAGAAATGTTTCATGACCAGCGGGCGATCGATTGCGTTGGCGCGATATCGGCTTTGGGTACGGCGGGCGAGGCTTGTTTGCTCATTCGCGAGGCTGCGAGGGTGCCCACCGGCGTCGCAGACACGCTGCACTACTTGCACGGCCCGATGGAATCGATGGATCAGGCAACCGGGATTTTGATATTTGGTGACGGCCGCGAAGTGCGATTGGCGCAGGAATTGGCTGAAATCGGCTGTGCAGTTCTTCTGGTAACCGCAAGCGAGTCGCCTCAGGACGCCAAAAACCTCGCAGTTGTGAAGGTGCCATCTTTGCAGAACCGCGTGGCACGATCAATCGTGGACATCCTGCCCGCTCAGCTGCTAGCCGCAGAACTGTCCGACGCGGCCGGACTTACTGATGCCCAGTTTCGTTATAGCCAAAATGACACAAAGGTGACCATGGACGAATCGGAGCCCCGGGTCTGAGCACGCGCGCCACGAGATGACACGTTCCGGACATCCTTCTTGGCCCTGATCAAGACAGCAATGGCGAGCCAGTGCAGTGTTCACGCTGTCTCGAGGCCGTCGACGGCAGAATGTGTCGTGCTTCGCCTGCCAATTGAATGGAGCGCAGCATTCTGTTTCCAAAGGCGCATGAAACTTGGAAAGGTAACTCTACGATAAAACTATACGCCGTGGAATCGTCTCGGCACGGTTGACGGCTGCGAGTAACTCACCACGGGGAACACTGCATCGTTGACGTCCTCTGCTTGCTGAAGCTCGCTTAAGCGTTGCTGGCAGCATCTGAGGTGCCCATTCCAGGCGAGCATAAATAACTCCAGGAGCAACGGACGATGGCATCTTCCCGGCCTAAAGTGTATTCGGCGCTCGTTACACCCGCGATCGCGTTCCTATGTCTTGCGACAGTCGTGCCGATTGCAGCTGTCATTGCCCTCTCGTTCGGTGACTTCAACATAGCCTTCCCGGAAAAGACGCGCTTTATCCGGCTTTACAATTACGCGCGGATCTTGTCCGACGGTCGGTTTATCAACGCCGCGCTGGTTACGTTCATTTTGGTCGTCGTCCCCGTCGTCCTCCAATTACTGTGTGGATTAGCGTTGGCAATAGCGCTTAAGGAAAATCTCGTTGGCACACGGTGGATGCGAGCATCTTTCCTGCTTCCGTCAATAATTCCGCCAGCGGTAGGCGGAATTGTGTGGAAGCTGTTCCTCATTCCTGGTGTGGGCGGCTTGTCTTATCTCGCAAGCTTGTTCGGTCACAATTTCGAAGCTGACTTACTTGGAAGCAAAACGTCAGCGCTTATCTCCGTGATCATCGTATCGATTTGGTTTGGCGTTCCCATAGTTGCTTTGCTGCTTCTCTCGTCTTTGGACTCGATCCCAGACGAGATTTATGAGGCGGCAAACCTCGACGGAGCAAGTTGGGCCCAGGCGCAATGGCATATTTCCATACCGCTCGTCTTACCTGCGATGGGAGCCGTCGCCGTGTTTCAAGCCTTAGAGATCCTTGGGATTTTCCCCGTGATCTTCGTGTTGACAGGTGGCGGGCCGGCTGGGGCGACTGAACCCCTAAACTTCTACGCTTTCCTGACCGCATTTACATATCTCGATCTCGATTATTCCGCCGCAATTCTCGTGGCATTCACAACAACGATCGTCGGCGTGTGTTTTTGGTCTATTCGCCAAATCTCGGCCACTCGCGTTGGGAGGTAAGCCCATGCATCGATACCTTGGACGTCACATCTCCGAATATCATCCACTCGCCAAATCTCGGCCCCTCGCGTTGGGAGGTAAGCCCATGCATCGATACCTTGGACGTCACATCTCCGAATATCATCCACTCGCCAAATCTCGGCCCCTCGCGTTGGGAGGTGAGCCCATGCGTCGGGACCTCGGACGTCACATCTACGGATACCTTATCTCCGCTGCCTTTGCGCTATTCCTGTTCTCGCCGATATTGTGGACCCTATCGACATCTCTCAAACAGCCGACCGAGATGTTTCAATGGCCGCCCGTGATCGTGGGGGAGCCATCCGCTCAGCACTATACCGCGATAATCGCTGACAAGGACTTCTCTTCCGCGCTCATCAATTCAATTGTGGTCTCATGCAGCACCATCATATTGACCATGGCGCTTTCGATCCCGGCAGCCTTTGGCATCTCTCATTTGCAGAAAACTGCGATGCGAAGGCTATTGACGCTGGTGTTGGCACTCCGGGCGGCGCCAGCGATGATCTACATCATCCCCTACTTTCTCTTTTTTCGCCAAGTACACCTCGTCGACACGAAGATTGCGCTGATCATCGTCAACACAATGTTCGCGGTTCCGCTTGCGATCTGGTATTTGTCAGCGTTTTTTGACCAAGTGCCGCGTGAAATCGAAGAAGCCGCGATGATAGACGGCGCGTCAACGCTGCAGACGATGACGCTCATCTCGATACCCATCGCCAAATATGGTATCCTGGCAACAGCAATACTGATATTCATTGGTTCGTGGAACGAGTTTCTTTTCGCGCTGACATTGACACGCGATGACGCAAAAACCGCAGCCGTCGCAATACTGAATTTCATGCCATTTGAGGGGACCGATTGGGGCAAGGCGGCAGCCGCATGCGTGCTTATGCTGGTCCCGATCGTGGTTTTCGTGCCGTTCGTAAAGAAATACGTCGCCGGCCCAACAACGACCGGTTCCGTGAAAGGGTAAAACACTAGCTCAAGGAGAAAATCAATGAGGTATCTTGGAATTCTTGCCGTTGCGTTCGGTGTTGCCGTCGGCGGGGGAGCGACGGCTCAACAGCGCTATGACGGCGCGAAAATAAAGGTCCTATCGACAAACTCGGCATACGATTTGGAGCTCAAAAAATTCGCGCACGAATTCACAGAGAAGACTGGCGCTGAAGTGCAGTTTGATCTCTTCGGTTATGCGCCGACCGTTCAAAAAGTGTCGGTCGCGCTCCTAACGCGTTCAGATAGTTACGACGTGGTATACTTAGGGAGCGAGGAGTTCGGGCGATACGCATCTGGCGATATCCTGGAGCCGCTCGATAATTACATAGACATGAAGAGTGCGGACGTACAGGATTTCATCGCTCCCGTGCTGCGCCTCTACAATAAGGACGGCAAACAGCTGGCATTTCCGCATTTCGCGGCGACACAGCTCCTGTATTATCGTGCCGACTTGTTCGAGAAAGCCGGAATCAAACAGCCACCGCAAACGTGGGAAGAGTTCCGTAATGATTGTGATCTGCTGAGAAAGGCAGACATTCAGTGCACGGCGCTACGGGGTCAACCGGATACTGGCGAGAATATATGGTTTTGGGGCCAGGTTCTTTATGGTTTTGGCGGTAAATATTTTGCGGACGAACCAGCGGATCTGACGCCCACGGTAAATTCGCCCGCTGCGGTGGAGGCGCTGAAATGGTACACGGATGTGATGACCAATTTCACTGTGCCTGGGAGCATCTCAGCAACCTTCGATGATGTTGTCATCGCGATGCAGCAGGGCCGCATTGCTATGACTGTCGAAGGCGCTCCCACCGCAGGTCGCATTCTCGATCCCAAGCTGTCGAAGGTCGTCGGCAAGCTTGGGTTTGCTTTGCCCCCTGGCGGCGTAAGTGGGAGGTTCCCGCCCTTTGCGGGACAGGCGTATGTCATTCCAGCTGCATCAGAAAACAAGGCAGCTGCAGCGGCCTTCCTTCAATGGGCGACGAGTAAAGATCTCATGAAGCGGATTTCGCTCGACAGCACCTTTGTCGCCATCACCAGGACATCGCTGTGGGACGATCCGGAAATCCGTGCGAAACATGACTATGATTATGGCCATGGATCGTTTGCGGCAACGTATGCAGAAACGCTTCGCGGGGCGCCCGAGTGGTATTATCCTCGCATTCCAGAATTCAAGGAGATCGGCGATCGCCTTGGCCGTGCCCTGCAAGAAGCGGTTGTCAGGAGCAAGAGCCCAGAGGCTGCCTTGGACGATGCTCAAGGTGATGCGGTCGAAATCGTGAAGCGCGCTGGATACCTGAAATAGCCGTTACACGTCGCCACCGGCGCGGTTTTGCGCGCCGGTGCGCGCGCGAACTGAACCTCCATAGCGCGTGGGATGAGAGTTGAGGAACTTTAGTATAGTCTGGATTTGCAGCGATCAGCAGCGTTGGGACACCTTGCAGTGCCTAGGGTTCAAAGGCACGCAGACTCCCAATATTGACCGCCTGGCGGCGAGGGGCACGGCATTCGCCCGTGCGTATTGTCAGAGCCCTATCTGCACGCCGAGCCGAACGAGCTTTCTGACAGGCTTGTATCCGATCGCACACCAAGTGCATCAGAACGGCGCCGGCACATTTCCTTCGCATCTCGTTTTGCTCCCAAAACTGATGGCGAACGCCGGATACTATACAGGGCACATAGGAAAGCTGCACCTGTCTGCCACACGTGGCATGATAGAAAAGCGCCCCGATGATGGATTTGCCGAGTTCTACTGGAGCCCTGAGCCATTTCCGGAGTGGTCAGGCAACCACGACTATCATGCGTGGATGTGGTCAAAAGGGGTCAATCCCGAAGCCTACTTCAAACCCTATCTTGACCAACACTATGGTCCGGGACCAGCCGCAGAATATCGGCAGGCGCGTTGGGCAGGCGATCGGGCTGAGCGCTTCATCAAGATGCATTCTGATCGTAGTTGGTATTTAGGCGTTAACATCGACGCGCCTCATCCGCCCCTCAATCCCCGCCAGACTACCTCAGGCGGTTCAATCCAAATGATATGCCTGATCCTGCGTTCAAGCCGATTGATCTCGAGCACCAGAAGAAATTTGAACGAGTCGATCAGCAAGCGAAATTCGCGGTGGATCCTTGGCACGCAGCAACAGACGCGGGTGAGGCGCACAACGACGAATTGGCAGGACCTACGCATGAAGCGCCACCAACGAAGTTCAATATTTGGGAGATGAGAGCGGCCTATCACGCCGAGGTGGCACAGGTGGACGATCTGGTCGGCCGGATACTAGACACTTTGACGGAAACCGGCCAGCTGGATCGCACGATCATCGTCTTCATGAGCGATCATGGTGATATGATGGGCGACCACGGCCTGCTCTACAAAGGCTGCCGGTTCTATGAGGGTGTGGTGCATGTCCCACTTGTGATTTCCGTGCCTGGCAGCCCAGCCCAAGGATCGGTGTCGAATGCACTTGTCGAGCTGGTCGATATTGCGCCCACATTGCTCTCGTTATCGGGGCTTGAGGTCCCAAAGGCCATGCAGGGGCTGTCACTCGACCAGATGCTGCTTGGGAACACTTCACTGGATTGCCATAAGCCATACGTTGTCAGTGAGTATCACAACTCCCTCAGGTTCCGCGGCAGCCGAGGGTCTCGCGCATCGATGTACTATGATGGACGTCACAAACTAAATGTATATCACGATGTTGGAATAGGAGAGCTGTTCGATCATAAAGAGGACCCCAATGAGCATTATGACCTATGGGATAGCCACCATCACAGGGGGTTGAAATACGACCTATTAGGCCGCAGCTTTTCCGCAATGATGCTTAGAAGTGGATCCGGCCCGGAGAGAATTGAGGACTATTGACCTTGGCGGACCGACGCCAGGAAGGTCACGAGCGAGGCATTGTTCTCGCGACCTTGGGGCTGCCCTCGGTCGATTGTCCAGAAATTGTTCGATAATTTATGGTATCTCGCTGCTCTTTCCTTCATTCATAAGGGGTGAGGATTGTGGAAATGAGCGTCAACTCACCTGCAATGAAAGCGGCATCGCACGAGAGCATCTTGGCTCGCCTGCAGGACGACATCGATCGATTGCCCAATGCGCTCGCTCGCATTGCCAAATACATTCTGGAAAACCCGGAAAAGGTGCTGCACCAATCGGTCGCGGAGCTAGGTGAATTCGCGGCCAGTGGTGAAGCGAGCATATTGCGGCTTTGCCGGCAGATAGGCTTTTCCGGCTTCCGCGACTTCAAGCTGGCATTGGCGGCCGAGATTGGCCGCCCGGGACTGCCTCCTACTGCTGCTGGAACTGCGGATAGCGCTCTGCAATCCTTGCACGACACCATGGCGCAAAACCTCAGCATCGCACACAACAATGCCGATTCCGAAACTCTCGCGAAGGTCGCCGCCGCGCTTGCGGCAAGCAGACGGATCGACCTCTACGGCGCCGGAATGTCCGGTATAACGGCAGAACTGCTTGCCTATCGGCTTTTGCGTGTCGGGCTAACGGCCTTTGCGTTCAGGAATTCCAACATGGCTCACGAAGTCGCCAGCGGGCTTAGTCCCGGATGCGTTGCGATCGGCCTTTCGATCTCCGGCCTCACGGTTGACACCGTCCAGTTCCTCAAGGGCGCCCGTTCTGCGGGGGCACTGACCGTCGCCATCACCAACCGCGCCCGCAGCCCGCTCGAGAAAGCGGCTGACTTCACCCTGCAGGCCTCCGGCCTTCAAGACCACCCGATCGGCGGCACCCTAACATCGACGATCGGCAAGATCTTTGTGATCGAAAGCCTCATGCTGGCGCTCGGAAAGGCGATGGATAAACCGGTTGCCAAATGAAATTAAACTCCATATTGTCACTAAAATGAAATAAAGCACCGATAGAAGTCACGCCCACCGAAAGGGAACTCGGAATGGCAGCGTTAGACCTTCACATCGACGACATCGGCAAGCGGTTTGGCGCGATTGATGTCCTGCGCGGCATCTGTCTAAGGGTTGCTGCGGGGGAGTTTGTGACACTGCTGGGGCCGTCCGGGTGTGGTAAATCAACGCTTCTTCGGATCATCGCGGGGCTGGAGCGTGCCGACCAGGGCCATGTGCGTGCAGGCGGCAGGGGGCTGGACGCGGTGGCGCCGAAGGACCGCGACCTAGCCTTCGTGTTCCAGAGCTACGCCCTTTATCCGCATCTGAGCGTGCACGACAACATTGCTGCCCCGCTGGTCATGCGTGAGCTAAGCAGCTTGGAACGGCTTCCTGTGATTGGCGCGCTGCTGCCCGGAGCCATCCAACGCAAACGCTCGATCCAGGAGCGGGTCCGGCAGACATCAGGGCTTCTCAAGCTCGACGCGCTGCTCGAGCGTCGACCGTCGGCGCTGTCGGGCGGGCAGCGCCAGCGCGTGGCTTTGGGACGCGCCATGGTGCGCAAGCCGAAGATCTTCCTGATGGACGAACCCTTGGCAAACCTGGACGCAGCGCTGCGCATCCATACGCGTGGCGAGATCGCACGGCTTCACAAGGAAATGGAAACGACGACTATCTTCGTTACCCATGACCAGGCCGAGGCGGCAGCGCTTTCAGACCGCGTCGCAGTCATCTTTGGCGGCGAACTCCGTCAGGTCGCAGCCCCTGCCGATCTCTATCGCGAACCCGTCGATCTAGACGTAGCGCGCTTCCTGGCGCAGCCATTCCTGAACGAGCTGGCAGTGGCCGCACCTATAGGCGGCGCGCTCATGATCGGCGGCAGCAGGATCATCATTCGCGATGCGCTCGGATCCGGGCTGGCCGGAACGCTGGCCTTCCGCCCCGAGCATGCGACCCTGGCTGAGAAGGATCATCCAGGAGCCCTGCCGGTTCGCGTCACGCGCATTGAGCACGCAGGGATCGACGCTCACGTCTTTGTCGATGCCGAGGCCGGCGCTCAGTTCGTCGCCCGCATTTCCGCCGAGCGCGCGCGATCACTGCGTGACGGCGACAATCTGGGACTGACCATCGACGCTGAACAGGCATGGTTCTTTCCTTCCAACGGCTCGCGCCAGCGTGGCGATCACAGCGGGGCAGCCTGACATGGCCTTAGCCAACGACATTCCGCTCAGTTCCTTAGCTCCGAACACTGCAGGCAGCTACCGGCCGGCTCGGGCCCAGGCGCAAGCTGGCATAATTCTGTCCGTGCCGGCGACGCTGTTGCTTGTTGCCCTTGTAATCGGACCCGCCATTCTTGTCTTCTTTCTGTCCTTCACGAATGCGTCGCTCGGCTTGGCCGGAATCCAATTCATCGGGGTTGCTAATTATACGCGCATGTTGACCGACCCTGGCTTTGCTCAGAGTCTGCGCAACACCGCGCTCTATGTGGCTGTGGTCGTGCCGACGGCAATCGGGTGGGGGCTGCTCGTCGCCGTTTTGATCGCTAGATCACGGTTCGCAGTTCTCTATCGAACCGCTTACTTTCTGCCCGTGGCTGCAAGCTTGGTTGCTCTCGCGACCGCGTGGGAAGCAATCCTGCATCCAAGTCTGGGTTTTGCCAACACGCTGCTGCAGCTCCTGGGCGCATCGCCCGTCAGGTTCCTGTCCGACCCGGCGACGGCCATATATGCGCTCGCGGCGATCGGCGTCTGGCAGTTGGTTGGCTTCAACATGATCCTTTTCCTGGCTGGCCTTTCGACCATTCCAGAGGAGCTCTACGAAGCTGCGACTATCGACGGGGCGGACAGGGGACTGAAGCGCTTCCTTCTGGTCACCTGGCCGATGCTGGCGCCAGTTACGGTGTTCGTCACCGTGATGACAATTATCCGCGCCTTTTCGGTTTTCGAAACGGTCGCGGTCCTCACACAGGGAGGGCCGATGAAATCTACCTCCGTCGTTCTTTACACTTTTTATGAAGAAGGTTTCCGCTTCTTCCGCGTCGGATATGCTTCTGCGATCTCCGTTTCCTTTTTTGTCTTCGTGACTTTCCTGTCGCTCGTCCAGATGCGCGTCTCCGAGCGTCGGGCGCGCTGGAAAGCAAATGGAGGCCAGTGATGATCCTGGGGCAATCTTCCTCTTCCCGCATTGTCTCGCATGCTGTGCTTGTCACCGGCGCGATCATCATGGTCTTTCCGTTTCTGTGGATGATCCTTGCCTCGCTGACGCCACAGAGCGAGATCTTTGACGGCAGCCTGCTTCCAACGCCGACCCTTCACGGCGCAATCGACAATTACGGCACTGCGCTCTCGGCAATTCCGCTGCTTCGGTTCATGGCAAATGGCTTTGTCGTGTGTCTGGCAATTCTTGTGTTGCAGATCGCGATCGCCATCCCATGCGGCTATGCGCTGGCCAAGCTGTCCTTCCCGGGCCGCCCTATTCTGCTTGTCGGCGTCCTGCTCGGCCTTCTGGTGCCGGTGCAGATACCAACCATCCCGATCTACATAGCCCTCGCAAAATCCGGACTGCTCGACAGCTATGCCGCTCTGGTTCTGCCCTGGATCATTTCGGTGTTTGCCATCTTCCTGTTCCGGCAGTTCTTCGTGACCTTTCCCGATGAGGTGCTCGACGCGGCGCGGCTCGACGGTTTCAGCGAGCTATCGATCGCCTGGCGGATCATGCTGCCAGCAGCTTGGCCGGCCGTCGTCTCCTTCTCGATCTTCTCTATCGTGGCCCATTGGAACGATCTTTATTGGCCAATGGTGGTGATAACCAATCCCGACATGATGACGGCTTCGCTCGGCATTGCCTATTTCCGGCAGGCCGGCGAGGGCGCCGGAAATGTCGGTGCGCTGATGGCGGGGGGCGTTCTCGTAACTGCTCCCTTGGTCTCTTTTTTCCTTCTCATGCAGAAACACTTCATCCGAGGTCTGGTGCTCGGCCGACACTAGCTCCGTCTCTAAAAACCCCCATCTCAAAACTCAGGAGAGCAATGTGAAAACAGTTGCAATGATCCTTGCTGCCGGTGTCGCAGCGGCAGCCATGCCAGCGCAAGCCGAGACGAAACTCAATGTCTATTACGCCTGGCCCGAACACGAAGTGATCCACAAGCCGATTGCAGACCGCTTCATGGCGGACCACCCGGAAATCAAGATCAGCTTCCGCGCTGCTGCGCCGAGTTATGACGAAGCTGTCCAGACGTTGATTCGTCAGAGCATGGCAGGCGAGTTGCCGGACGTTCACTATGTCGGCTTTAACGTGCTCCGTCCGCTCGTCACGCGCGGGCTCGTAAAGCCCATCGACGATCTCGTTGCCGCCGATCACCTGGCCGATAAGGGCTACACGGAACAAATCCTGTCTCTGGCAAGAATTGAGGGCCATCTGTACGGACTTCCCTTCGCCATGTCGACGCCGGTCGTTTATTACAATGCCGATCTCGTGAAGCAGGCGGGCGGCGACCCCGACAAGGTTCCGACCGATTGGGACAGCTTCGTCGCACTGGCCGGCAAGGTCGGTGCGCTCGGCAATGGAACGTCCGGCATGTATTACCAGCTCGGCTCGGACGACTGGGCCACGCAGAACCTGGTACGCAACTTCGGCGGCCAGATGATGAACGACAAGGAGAGCGACATCGCTTTTGACGGTCCTGCAGGCCAGGCTGCCGTCAAGCTGTTCAAGCGGTTCCACACCGACGGCGCTCAGCCGGCGATCGACTCCCATGCCGCCCGGCAGCTCTTCACCTCTGGCAAGCTCGGCTTCTTCTTCGCCTCTGCCGGCAGTGTGAGCGGTTTCGAAGGTGAAATTGGAGATCGGTTCAAGCTCCGCACAGCCAAGCAGCCGCTCGGCGCTGAAGATGCGACGATGCCGACGGGCGGCATGGTTGCGATAATCCTTACCGACGATCCCGCCAAGCGCGCCGCCGCCTGGGACTACGTCAAGTTCACCACAAGTCCTGAAGGCCAGAGCATTGTCGTGCCGAATACTGGTTATATGCCGACCAACACGCTTGCCCTCGACAAGGATCATCTCGCCGGCTTCTACGATAAGCACCCGAACTGGTACACCAGCGTGCTTCAGACGCCCCGCGCCCGCCCGTGGTTCTCCTGGCCTGGTGATAACGGCGTGCAGATCGGGGAGGTCCTCCGCGACGAGATGACGGCTATTGCGCTTGGATCCAAGGAACCGGAAGCCGCTCTCGCAGACATGGTGTCCGAGGTTCGCGCACTCCTGCCGAAAACGAACTGATCGCCTCGTCCGAGACGCTGCACGCTCCTGTGCGGCATCCCTCCCTTTTTCGGGATTATCCATGAAACTCATTCATCTGACCGACCCCCATCTTGTGCCGTTAGGCGCCATGCTCTTCGGCTTCGATCCTGCCCAACGGCTTCGCAAGACCATTGAGCGCATCAACCGCGATCACGCCGACGCCGAGCTTTGCGTCGTGACTGGCGATCTCACTGACAAGGGAGATTTCGCTTCCTATGTCCTACTTCGCGAGGTGCTGCAGGAACTGCGCGTGCCCGCCCGCCTTCTGCTCGGCAATCACGACAGCCGCGAGAATTTTGTTCGGGCGTTTCCTGGAGAGCCGCGCGATGAGAACGGCTTTATCCAGTCGGTTCACGACGGATCTGCCGGGCGCCTCATTTTTCTCGACACATTGGTGGAAGGTTTCGGTCATGGCTCCTTGGACGATGGTCGGCTCGAGTGGCTGCTGGCCCGGGTGGCCGAGGCGTCGGATGTGCGGGCCTACCTCTTCGTCCATCATCCGCTGCAGCCGATCGGCCTGCCGCATTTCGAACCCTGGAGCACCGAGAATTGGCGCCCGATCATGCAGGCGATTGTCAGCGCCGGCAATGTGCGGCACATTTTCCACGGCCATGTGCATGTCGATGTTGGCGGCACCTGGAGCGGCATCCCTTTCAGTGCAAACCGCGGCGTGGCGCATCAGATCATTCCACATTTCACGCGGAGAGACGCGGACTTCGTCGAGGATGCGTCCGCTTTTGACATCGCGATAATCGACGTTGATGGGGTCCTGGTGCATCGCTTCGAAGTTAGCGACCGACATGTGGTCGAGGTCTCCGCAGAAGGTTGGGTTCCCGAGGGCATGCAATGAATCAACAGGCCTCTTATGAACTGGTCATCTTCGATTGCGACGGCGTTCTGATCGATAGCGAGACGCTGGCAAGTCGAATCGATGCCGAAGAACTTACCCGCATTGGCTATCCCATGTCGTATTCTGATGTGATTCTGCGGTTTACCGGCCTTTCCTCAGCCACCATGCGGAAAATGATCGAAGAAGACTGGGGCCGCCCTCTACCCAGCGACTTCGACGTCATCGTGCAATCCCGGATAAAGGAAAGCTACCAGACGGAACTGCAAGCGATCAGCGGCATTGACCAACTCCTGCATCAGTTGCGATTGCCGCGCTGCGTCGCATCGAGCAGCGCCCCCGACAAGCTGCGGCTTGGTCTTGAACTGACGGAACTTTGGGCATACTTCCATCCCCACGTGTTCAGCTCCGCCATGGTAAAGGCCGGTAAGCCTGCACCGGACCTCTTCCTGTTCGCTGCCGCCCAGATGGGCACTAAGGCAGCGCGCTGCGTCGTTGTCGAGGACAGCATTGCAGGCGTTCGAGCCGGTGTGGCCGCGGGGATGATGGTGATCGGTTTCACCGCGGGCGGCCACTGCCACGACGACCACGGTCAACGATTGCTGTCAGCCGGCGCTGCGGTGGTCGCGCGATCAGCCGAAGAACTTAGCGTCCTGCTGATGACGAGCGAAGTCCAGCCCAATACAAAATGGCAGGAGGCGGACCCGGTGGCAGCAGGTGCCGTAAGGTGAACTGCAGCAGCTTCCCATCCACTCAACCCCACAAAAATGTCTTCCTATACCGACTGTCCCGGCGATTCCGTCCACTTGACATAAATCCGAACAAAGCTCCCTTGCATTCGATATCGGCGAAGTCTGACAGGCGGATGCGGCATGGGGCGGGCGCGCGCAAGCGACACTCAACGGTGTTCGACCGAGCTGCTCACAAATTACAATTGAGGGTCAAGAAGGAGCATTCGTGTCTGCGTGGGGGAACTCACCGGAGCTCGAAGCACAGGCCCGTGGCACCGTTTCGATGATGGACGAGTTACTTCATGATCAACCGAAAGCGATAGCGACCGAGGTCCCTTATGCGGCCCGAGCATTTACAACTCGCGACATTTATTGGCCGTTCGTCGGTCAACTGTTTGCTTGGAATCGAACACCTCGATCCGGGCGGCAGAGAGGGTCG
Source organism: Mesorhizobium sp. M4B.F.Ca.ET.058.02.1.1 (assembly GCF_003952505.1). Classification (NCBI taxonomy): domain Bacteria; kingdom Pseudomonadati; phylum Pseudomonadota; class Alphaproteobacteria; order Hyphomicrobiales; family Phyllobacteriaceae; genus Mesorhizobium; species Mesorhizobium sp. M4B.F.Ca.ET.058.02.1.1. Next base: position 4,825,785 of record NZ_CP034450.1, read on the forward strand.
ACCCCTCACTGCTCACGGTTCGCTGTCAGACGCCTGGAATAGATGGTCACCACAACGACGGCAATCAAGTGGCCTGACGCAGCAGCGGTCTCTTGTCCCACTTCCTCCCAGGGTCGGGCCCAATCTGAGTGTGGAGCAATGCAGAAAATCATTCATATCACGGATCCTCATTTTGTTGCCCCTGGCAAGACGCTTTACGGCATCGATCCGGCGCAGAGATTGCGCGACACCTTGGACCATGTCTCGCGCGTACACGCAGATGCCAAGCTCATCCTTATTACCGGCGATCTTGCTGATACAGGCGATCCAGCCGCTTACGCACTCTTGCGCGAGATCTTGTCGGAGGTCCGGCTCCCGGTCCATTTGACGATCGGCAACCACGATGACCGCGGCGCATTTCGAGGCGTATTCGGCGGGGAAGGATTCGTTCAGGCGGCTGTCGACTTGCACGACTGGCTCGTCGTCTTGCTCGACACAAAGGACGACATCAGCCATTTCGGTTGTCTTGACGGTGGCCGGTTTGAATGGCTGCAGGACCAGCTTTTCCGTGCCGCCGGCCGACCAGTCGTGGTTGCTATGCACCATACGCCGGCGGATTTGCATGTGCCTTGTTTTAAGACGAGCGATATGAAGGAGTCCGATCGGCTCCTTTCCATCCTTCGGAAAAACGCATCGGTCCGCCACATGCTCTTTGGTCACCGGCATGTTGCTGCAGCAGGCAGTTTGTCGGGCATATCGTTTACTGCCAGCCGTGGCACGGCGCAGCATATCGTTCTGGACTGGGAACAATATGGCAAGCCCATATTTGTGGCGGCTGCGCCATCATACGATGTCGTCATGTTGGACGGATCGGATGTCGTTGTCCATCGTCACGAGGGACTTGATCAGCTGCCTGTCATTCGTCCCGGTGATCCGAAATGATGGCTTCACCATCGATCAAAACGTCCGATCGGTCGCGGCCTCGACTGATCATCTTCGATTTTGACGGCACCCTTGCGGAGACGGAAATCGTAGCATCGGAGGTGATTTCGGCAAAACTTGCCGCGGAAGGTTTCCAGGTGCATCCAGATGAAATAACGGCAACGCTCTCCGGTGTTGAGCGAGACGATCAACAACGGCATCTGGAAAGACTTGTCGGTGTAAGCCTGCCGAAGAACTTCATGGAAACGGCCGCGGCTGAGATCCAGCTGGCCGCCTCTGGGATCCTGTCGGCGACACCTGGCGCGGTTGAACTGCTCCAGTGGCTTTCCATTCCCTTTTGTGTCGCATCGAACACATCTCGTTTCGAACTCATCCACCGCATGAGAGCCGCCAATCTCTTGGGGCTTGTTGGCTCACGGTTCTTCTCCTCCGATGACATCGGTGTCCGGAAGCCTGACCCTTCTGTGCTGCTATTGGCGGCGGAAATCATGGGCGTGTCTGCCAGAGAGTGCCTTGTCATTGAGGACAGCGTCATCGGTCTTAGTGCCGCGCGAAATGCAAATATGCGCTACTGCGCATTCGGGGGCGCCCGCCACCATACGAGTCGACTGAGGAATGACCTCCGGACCTTTGAGCCGGAGGCATTGTTGCTGAACTTGGCGGAACTTAAAGGTTTGCTTTGCCCAATGTAGAAAGAGGGCAGCGGCGTGGACGGTCCGCCCGCGCCTGCATCCGGAACACCATACCCCGGCGGCAGTGCAATGGCGGACAGGTCATCAAGCTTGGTGCGGGATGCGGTATGCGGTCTGGTCGCCAGCGGGCCTAGCTCACAATCCAGAATCGCGCATTTTGTTGCCTAAAACCCCGAGCTTCTTGGGGACTTATCTATCTCCAAACTCGTAAGTCAAACAAACAGCGGAGAAGCGTCGGTTTTGCGTTTTTGCCGTACTCTTGGCCTCTCTGGGTTTCGCGAGTTCAGGGTGGCGTTACCGGGGAGATTGAGCGCGATAAAGCCCGGCGACTGACGTAAGCGCTGTTCCGGTGGCACCTTTCGCGCGTTGACGTGAGGGACGATGTTCGGAGCCTTTGAGGGCTTCGACACATGACGATTTCAGAGCTTACGCTTACATCCAGCGATCACGAGCCCGCGCGCCGGTTCGAGGTGTTCACGGGCTCCGGTCGGCGGCGCGAATGGCTGCCGGAGGAGAAGGTGCGGATCGTGGCGGAAAGCTACGAAGCCGGCGCGACCGTGAGTGCGGTGGCGCGGCGATACGCTTTGTCCCCGCAGCAGCTGTTCGCCTGGCGTCGGGCCGCTCGTCAGCCGTTGGCGGAAGCGCCGGCAGCACCGGAATCGTTGTTTGTTCCGGCGGTGATTGCAGCGTCGAGGCCTGAACCGGCGGCAAGGCGGCGGCGGAAGCAGAAAGCCGCCCGAGACGCCGGTGTGATCGAGCTGGAGATCGACGGCATCACCATGCGCGTTGGCCGGGGTGCGGATGCGAAGACCGTGACCGCAGTGATCCGCGCGCTGAAGGCGACGTCGTGATCGGGCCGACGGGCGCGGTCAAGGTCATGGTGGCGACGAAGCCGGTCGACTTCCGCAAGGGTGCGGAGGGGCTGGCTGCGCTGGTGCGCGAGACGATGGGCGCCGATCCGTTCAGCGGGGCCGTCTACGTCTTCCGGGCGAAGCGGACGGACCGGATCAAGCTGATCTTCTGGGATGGCACAGGCGTGTGCCTTTACGCCAAACGCCTGGAAGATGGGGAGTTCCGCTGGCCGAAAGTGCAGGACGGCGTGATGCGGCTGACGGCCGCGCAGCTGTCGGCGCTGCTCGAAGGTCTCGACTGGCGGCGGGTCCATGAAGCCCGCCGGACGCGTGTTCCGGTTCAGGCGAGCTGAGCCGCGACCAAGTGAATCAGCCTGGATTGCGCTGTCGCGGGCTGTCGGCGAATATGGTCTGATCCGCTCATGGCGATGACGGCTGACCAGCTTCCCGACGATCCGGACGCGCTGAAGGCGATGGTCCTGGCGCGCGACGTCGAGAATGCCCGGCTGATCCAGATCATCAAGGAATTGCAGCGTCATCGCTTCGGCCGTCGCGCCGAAAAGCTTCCCGAAGATCAGTTGCTGCTGGGGCTCGAAGAGGCCGAACAGATCGAGGCGGCCGGCGAGGAAGCGGCCGAGAGGGCTTCTCCGGACCAGCGACAGGCAAAGACTGCCAAACGCCGGGCCAACCGGGGCTCGCTGCCGGCGCATCTGCCTCGCGTGGAGATGGTCGTCGACGTCGAGGACCATGCCTGCCCGGGCTGCCGCAATGGCTTGCATCGGATCGGTGAGGACGTGAGCGAGCGGCTCGACATCGTTCCGGCGCAGCTGCGTGTGATCGTCGTGCGCCGGCCCAAATATGCCTGCCGCGCCTGTGAGGACGTGGTCGTTCAGGCTCCGGCACCCGCCCGGCTGATCGAGGGCGGTTTGCCGACCGAGGCGACGGTCGCTCAGGTGCTGGTGTCCAAATATGCTGACCACCTGCCGCTCTACCGACAAGCGCAGATCTATGCCCGGCAGGGCATCAATCTCGACCGGTCCACGCTCGCCGACTGGGTCGGCCGCGCCGCCTGGCATCTGCGTCCGGTGCATGAACGCCTGCTTGGCAAGCTGAAGGCTTCGCCGAAGCTGTTCGCCGACGAAACCACGGCGCCGGTGCTCGATCCTGGCCGCGGCAAGACGAAGACTGGGCAGCTGTGGGCCTATGCCCGCGATGACCGACCATGGCAGGGGAGCGACCCGCCGGGCGTCGCCTATGTCTATGCGCCGGACCGAAAGGCCGAGCGTCCGATCGCTCATCTCGCAGGCTTCACCGGAATCCTTCAGGTCGACGGCTATGGGGGCTATCGCGTGCTGGCCGAGAAAAGCGGCGTGACGCTCGCCTTCTGCTGGGCACACGTCCGCAGGCGCTTCTATGAACTGGCAGCCGCCGGTCCCGCACCGATCGCCAGCGAGGCGCTCCGGCGCATCGCCGAGCTCTACAGGATCGAGGATGACATCCGTGGCCGGTCGGCCGACGAGCGCCGCGCAATGCGTCAGGAAAATAGCCGCGCTACCGTCGCCGATCTCGAACCCTGGCTGCGCGAGAAGCTCGGTCTGATCAGCCAGAAGACCAAGCTCGCCGAGGCGATCCGCTACACCCTCTCGCGCTGGGAAGGCCTGACCCGCTTCCTCGACGACGGCCGCATCGAGATCGACTCCAATACAGTCGAGCGCTCCATCCGTCCGATCGCGCTCAACCGAAAGAACGCCCTCTTTGCAGGCTCCGATGGCGGTGCCGAACACTGGGCAGCCGTTGCGTCGCTGATCGAAACCTGCAAACTCAATGGTGTCGAGCCGCTAGGCTATCTCGGCGATGTCCTCACCAGGATTGTCAACGGCCATCCCAATAGCCAGATCGACGAACTGCTGCCCTGGGCCTACATCCAACCTTCCGAGCTTAAGGCCGTGGCCTGAGAACAGCGCTTACCGACTGACACAGCACCTCGCCACTGAACTCGCATGTAAGACCGGAAATTGCGAACCTGAGCGCGGCCTTCCTACATTCGGTTGAGGCCTCAGCTCGCCTTCTCGACTACGCCCAGATCGAGCGCCTGACGGAGCGACTACAGAGTGCTACGCGTGTCGAAGCTCTTGGTATGGGCGTCTCCGCAATCTGCGCAGAGCTACTGTCACAGCCGCCTGATCTGGCTGGGGACCCCGGATTGTGAACATCGCTCGCGGTCTGGCTCATGGGCTGGACGCTTCGGCTTATGCTATCGGCATCTCCTATGAAAGATATGAGCGAGAGGCCGTCGCCTTTCTCAGAACTGGCCGCGACCGAGGAGCGCATACGCTTGCAATAACGACGCGTGACAAATCGCCAGTCTCTGGGGTGGCGCATGAGGTGCTCCTACTCAGCTCCGGCGCGGGCCCTGGCCGAACCTGGACCGGCAACGCTTATGCCTTCAATGGCTCTTCTGAGTGAGTGCATCGCCGAGTGTCTGAAGGGGCACAGAAATCCCAATGCCTCGCGAACCAAAGCATAGCTGTGCGAACGCTTGGTAAGATCTCTGTTGGTGCCAACACCGCCTTCAGCGAAGCCTTCCTTTCGCTCTTCAGATCGCCAAGTGTAGTTTTAGTCGGAGCCGGGCCTCTCCGAGGGCAATGACAAGAGATGCCACCCCGGTAAGTTCCGTCAGAACGGTCGCTCCGTTAGTGACGACGACCGTCGTGCGGCGACCACCGAAGTATGGTCTACGAACAAAGCGAGGGCCAAGCGCAAACTGGTGAAACGACAGATGTACGGCCGCGGCAAGTTGGATCTGCTAAGGGCCGTTAGTCGGCGCTGTAAAGAAATGTCACCGAGAGTGGGTCAAAGCCCCCGTGGTAAGCGCTCGCCGGGCGGAACTGGTCAGGGTTGCGCAGTCCGCTAGTCTAGCGTGGCGAAGCGACGAGCGCAGGAAATGGTTTGCGCGCAGCTCAGGTGCGTCGAGCGCCTAACGCCTCCTAGATCTTTCCGCGTCCGGTCCTCTGAGGCTTCCTCCCGGTAGTGTGCTGAGAGTTCTGCAAATTCGCTGAGAGGGGGCGGTCATGGCAGGCTGGTGATGTTCAACGTCACCTGATTCCCGCGAAGGAACGCCACCATGACCCAAGACTGAAAGTAAGACCGCCAGCGCCGCCGTCAAAGACATTCTGCTTTCGGACCCGCAAGGTCTGCACGAAGTGATCCGGGCGGTGATGCAGGAGGTGCTCGAGGCCGAGATGGACGAGGCTCTGGGTGCTTCGAAAGGCGAGCGCACACCGGAGCGGCTCGGCTATCGCTCGGGTTATTATGGCCGCACTCTTGTCACCCGTGTCGGCAAGCTTGAGCTGCGAGTTCCGCAGGACCGGGCCGGCCGCTTCTCCACCGAGCTTTTCGAGCGTTACCAGCGTTCGGAGCGGGCCTTGGTGGCCACGCTTGCGGAGATGTATGTGCAGGGCGTGTCGACCCGCAAGGTCAAGGCGATCACGGAAGAGCTGTGCGGTCATTCGTTCTCGGCCTCGTCCATCTCGGCCATCAACAAACGCCTGGACGAGAGCCTGAAAGCGTTTGCCGAGCGCCCGCTTCAAGAGCCTTTTGCCTACCTCATCCTCGATGCTCGCTACGAGAAGGTGCGCGAAGCCGGCATCGTCATGAGCCAGGCGGTGCTGATCGCGGTTGGCATCGACTGGGACGGCCGGCGTCAGATCCTGGCCGTGGAGATGGCCAATCGTGAGAGCCGCTCGGCCTGGAGGGACTTTCTCGTTGGCTTGAAGGCACGCGGCCTCAAGGGCGTCGAGCTGGTCGTGTCTGACGATCATGCCGGCCTGGTCGCGGCGATCGGCGAGGTGATCCCGGAAGCGGCATGGCAGCGCTGCTACGTGCACTTCCTCAGGAACGCGCTCGATCACCTGCCGAGAAAGCATGGCGACGATTGCCTGCAGGAACTGCGCTGGCTCTACGACCGGCGCGATCTCGCCGAGGCCAAGGCCGATCTCGCCGCATGGCTTTCCAAATGGTCGGCCCGCTACCCACGACTGACGACATGGGTGGAGGAGACCATCGAGTACACGCTGACCTTCTTTCGTCTGCCACGCCAGCACCACAAGCATCTCAAGAGCACCAACATGCTTGAACGGCTCAACGAGGAAATCCGGCGCCGCACCTATATCCTGCGCATCTTTCCAAACTCACAGAGCTGCCTACGCCTCGTCAGGGCGCTGGCCGTCGAAACCAACGAAAACTGGATGGAGGCCAACCGCTACATCAACATGGACGACCTGCGCGAGCACAAGAAGCTCACTCTGCGCCAAGCCGCATGACCAGCACCATGGCCGCCCCTTTTTGCAGAACTTGACGCACACAACCGGCTTCCGCATCCGAGCGCCGCGGCTGGCCATGGTCACACCTCATACGCATGGTGTATGCAGCTGAGGCGGCGCGCGGTGCATGCGTCATGTCCGGATGTCGAGAAATAGCACGCCGCAGAAACTCAAATTCTGCTAATCGAACGTTCAAAGGACGTCGAAACAAGGGGAAGCGTAGAGATGTGGTTCTGCAAAAATGCGGCCCAATGTCGTCGGACAGAAATGCCCAGTTTGGCTATTGAAGCCAAGAAGAACGCAAAAGCCGATGCAGCCTACGACGCGGTACTTCAATTGCTCTACAGCAAATCCCACATGCCGGGGCAGCATCTCAGCGATAAAGAGCTAGCGTCCGACCTCAACATCGGCCGGACTCCTATACGCGAAGCACTTATCCGACTTGCAGCGGAAGGGAAGATCGTGTCCTTTCCTCAAAGGGGCTACTTTACGAGACCTCTGGTCGAGTGGGTTCTATTGGACTCGTATGTGGTGGCGCGCGAAACACTTACCTTCGCCCTAACTCGTACACGGACTCACCCTCTCGACCGAACCGCCCCCTCTGGTGAGTTATCTCCAACGGAGCTCGCTCTTCGAGCGGAAGAAATATTCACTGACATAGCTCTGGGGGCATGTAATTGCGAAATTTGCCATATCATCGACAAGTTCTGTTTCTGCTCTCATGCCCTTCGCATGGAAATAACCGCGTCTGAGCTTTCCCCGGCTTTTCGAACCAGTCTTGCAAGGCTAACTGACGCAATGCCTCAGCTCGGCAAGACTACGAGCGCAGTGGCATCCGCATTGACTAACCACCTTGATGTAGAACAGCGCGCAGTGTCGCGCGCTTTGCAAAATATGAGCAGGAGACAGCTGGCAAACTTCACGTTTACAAAGAAGTATTGGTGAGCGATTTTCGCCGACATCAGCCGAGTAGCTGAGCCATTCGGCTTGGGCCGTCGCAGGAGGGCTGCGGGTCCCGTGCGATATGATGCTGGAGGCGGTCAAGAGACGCTTCGGATCGACGAGGGTGCCTCATCCGATCGAGACCTGTCGGAAAATGGCACCCCTACACCGGCAAGGAACACGCGCCTTCGCCTCTGCGCTGACCGCGTTACTTGCTCCACGCCCGTGAAGCGCCCCACTCCAGCGACGTGTCGGAAGCCTGGGTCAAAACCTTCAAGCGTGATTGCGTTCGCATCACTCCTTGCATGATCACCCATGGTTCTCCGCCAGATCGCCCGGTGGGATGACTACAACGAGATACATCCTCACTGAGCGCTCAGAATACGATCCCGGGAGGTCATTCTGACACAAACCCACTAGCCGGAGTGTTCGCGAAAGGGGCTACTAACATTGGACGCCGGCCCTCGGTCCGGCGAGTGCTTCAACCAATTACGGAAGCTCGGGGTGCTCCCAGCTCGCCAAGGTTGGCTGATTATCTGGCCCGCGGCTTTGGCGGGATGATATTCCTGCGCATCCGCGCTGCGCTTTTTATCTTTTAAATGGTGCCGGTACTAGAGGCTGAAAAAGCAACCTCGCGTTGTCACTTCCGATACTAAAATATCCCAGATAGGAGGCTAAAGGTAGGCGGAGAATAAATAATATATCCATAAATATATTTCAGAGGACCACTTCCCCTTCTTGTCAAGGGCTATTAGGTGTTGATTTACGAAGGAGGGACTGCATCGTTCAGCGAGTTCATTTCCGACGAGGTTGACGCCTCATACGCCGGTTGCGAGCTTGAAAGCTCTTTCCTGAACTCAACGTAGCGAGGGCGCTACGGCGCCCAGCCTGTTCTCAGGAGCGACTCTGCTCTTGTGGGTTAGCCGAGCCTCGTTGCAAGACGCAAAAGTATGCGAGAGACGGGTCGGTTCGGCTCGTGACTTCGCGAGTGGCCGATGGCCGATGTAACACAACCAGGCTAGATCATATGACCAAGGATGTAAGCTTAGCCACGGCAGCAAGCACACGATGCGCCCACCAGAAGGACACTTCTCTTGCGCTCTTTGGAGGAGATCCCACGGTGCCGGCTGGGCGAGTTGTTCTTTGGCCAGCTGCGAAACGTAAACATTTGAAGGCGCTCGCAAATGTTGTCGAAAGCGGCAAATATCATCGCGTCAATCACCCTATGGTGATTGAGCTCGAAAAGCGGCTAGCGGATTGGTCGGGTAACTGGTCTGTGCGCGCCGTTGGAAGCGGCACAGCCGCTATTCACGTGGCTCTCGACTACTACCGGAACCGAGGTCGCCGAGTCGTTACGTCGGCTTTGAACTGGCCGGGAGCCGTCGGCCCAATCACGATCAGTGGACTCGAACCGGTCTTTGTCGATGTTGAGCCAGACCTTGCCGGAGTTGATGAGAAGATGGCGGCCTCCCTCATCAAGCCAGGTGACGCGGCGACGCTCATAACTCATCTGTTCGGAAATAACCTCTTGGTTCCCAGCTTGAGATTGGCGGCGCGAGCGCGAGGCGTGGCGATTATCGATGATGTTTGCCAATCAATTGGCGCTGCGAAAGATATTGTCAATGGAGCTTACTTGGAGAGCGATGCACTCTCTCTCTCCGGCAACGGAGCTAAACACCTCGGGGCAGGTGAGCTTGGATTTGTCCTGACGAGGGACCCTGCTCTGATCCACCATGTAGATAATGTTTCGCTGACAAGCTCGTCGCGATGTGGAGCTAGGATATTCTCCCCGAACTCCAAAGGCTACAATTACCGACCCAATGTATTCTCTGCTGCCATTGCTAATCACAGGCTCAAGCAGCTTGACCGGCAGCTTAAAAAAAGGCGAAGGAATGCTAGGTTCCTTTGGCAGGAGATTGGCCACCTCTCAGGGCTTCTGCCTCTTTTCGATCCAGCAGATCATCAACAATCGATGCTGAATCTCCCGTTGCGTCTTGAGCCGGAAAAGCTCGGTTTTCTACCTGGCCCTACGGCCAGGGATTTCATCATTAAGCTTCTTCAAGCCGAGGGAGTTCCCGTTGCGGTCTGGCTGACGAAGCCCGTCTTTGAATATCTGCCGGATATCTGCGGCCAATGGTCAAGGACCGATTTTCCAAACGTCATGAAGATATTGAACACCATGTTTTACGTGTCGGAGATCGCTCCACCAAACGACGTTGAAGTGATGAAATTGTACGCGGCCGCGTTTCAAAAGGTCTGGGCAGCGCTTCCAAACCTAGCTTCGAAAATTCCTGAGATCGTATCTGTTGCCTGAGGGCGGGATGGCAAGCCGATGGACTGCTCAATAAAAGGTTTTCCACCATATGGCTTTTCGATTGTTCTCAAATTCGGCGGGAGCATCATGCGTGATCTTGCCGTGTGTAAGCTCGCACTGGCTGAACTTGAGCGTCTCGCCGATAAGGGCCATCGAATCCTACTTGTTCCAGGCGGCGGCATCCCGGACAAAGCAATTGAGGCGATTGATGCAGCCGAGCGATTAGATCCGTGTACCGCGCATCATGCGTGTGCTCTAGCACAGGACCAAACGGGGTATTTGCTTGCGGATGCCGCCTTCTCTTCCAAACTAGTTCCATCGGCCAGCCTAGGCGAATGCCGAACTCTCGCGAGACTTGGGAAGATTCCAGTGCTGCTGCCTTCCCGTTTGCTGTTTGCGGCTGACCCAGTGGAATGGAGTTGGGACGTCACATCCGACGCCGTTGCCGCGTGGATCGCTTGGTTAACTGGGGCACCACAGCTGGTGATTTTGACAGATGTCGATGGCGTGCATCGCGGTGGAGCAACCGACGATCCCGCTGCACTTATAGAGCAGATCGCTGCTCAAGATCTTGTCCTTCTCGGCCACACCTCGATTGACGCCTGCGCGGTCGAATTCATGGCGAAGAAAAGCCTTCCCGGCGTTGTGATTAATGCCCGTCATCCCGCTCGTCTCGCCGATTGGCTGGAAGGGAGACGCGTTAGAGCGACTAGGATCACCGTCGCGAGCAGGAAGGCCCATATCACAAGCGACCCTTTGGGGGGGCGGCATGATGTCATCCACGGCGCTGATAGTGTATGGCCCGGAAGTCGCGCGCTCTGGCCTAACCTCGCTGCTCGACGAATTTATTCGCCGGCGAACCGGTTTGGAACTCTCGGAACGGTTCTTTTCGATTCATAGTCGCAAATCCATTGATGCGTTTTATACCCTTACCTGTTCCACCGGCGGGAAGCATTGGCCATTGGTGCTGGACTTATTCGACATGCGTCCGGTTTGCGCCACGATCTGGAGCGGACCTAATGCGCTGCACTTGTCGCAAAAACTGAAGGGTAACACACAGCCGGCCCAGGCTTTATCCGGCACCGTACGTAGTCTCTTTTTCTGCGATAATCCCGTGACGAACCTCCTTCATGTGAGCGATAGTCATCAAGTAATGGATGCTGAGCTGAGAATACTTAGGTGCCGGTCGTTGGGCGACGAAGCGACTGCTTGGATTTCTCTCGATTCCGGCTACATTGCCCATTCATCTTTCCAAATGTTGCTAAACGTTCTCGGCGACAGGGGAGCTGCGCCGATGCCGGACAATCGGAGTGATGGTAGCGCGTTTGCCCACGCAAGATTCTGTTACGACAGAGCACTCCTAACCGCAGCAAAGTCGGGCCTAACGACAGCCGTCCAGCGGTATTTCCAGGGGGATCGAGCCGGTCTAGAAGGCCTCTTCCGGTATGCACCCCTCCGCTCATCTTGGGACCGCCTCATTCTTGAGGCCGGTCTGTTTTCAATGCCTCTTTGGAATTGCTTACTGAAGCGAACCGTTGATGCCGTCGAGCCGGGAAAACAACCAGGCATGGCACCGCGCCGGAAGGCCGGAGAACAATGAGCGAACTTGATCGTATCAGGACAACGCTTCGGACAAGTCAACAAGCCACTTTCCCGCGTCAGATGCAGGCATTCGGACTGGATCTGGTCGTACAGGAAGGGGTTTTTCCTCCAGAGCACTTCCAGAGTTGGCGTTGGATTAGCGAGAATTTTCCCCCATTCGACGGAAAGACCGTCTTAGAAATCGGCTGCGGTTTCGGTCTTCCCGGCCTTCTGTTGGCAAAGACTGGCGCGCTGTCGTTGCTGACTTGTGACATCAATCCGAGGGCCGTCGCGAACACGTTGGAGAATGCTGCAAGAAACGGCATTAGTAACGTCGAGGTCATCGCAAGCGATATATTTAACAATGTTCCACCTGGCAGAAGGTTCGACATCATATTTTGGAACTACCCGTCGAGCTACGCTCCAGAAGATTACGAGTTTGTCCACGACCTCGAAGGTGGTGCGATCGATCCAGGGTACAACTTGCTCGAGAGATTTCTTTCAGATGGCCCAAGGTTCCTTACGGAATCAGGTCGTATCGTTCTTGGGTTCGGCACTAATGCCCGTGACGACCTTCTTGAAAAGATTGCGGGTTCAAATGATCTCACATCTGTGCTTCTGCGAGCCGGGACCTATCCCGACGTCAACGTAACTTACAGGCTGTTCTCAATATCAAAGAAGGCCACAAGCGCATGATGCCCGAGCTGATGCGCATTGCGTTGGTCGCCATTTCGCGCAATCGGAGCAAAGATAGCTGGGTAGCGGGCAGTAGCGTCCTTTCGCAGTTCATCCAGCGTGCGCCGAACGACATTGACATTCATCATGTCAATTTGGCCGCATTCAATCAGGCTGTGGATAAGGATACCAGGGCTCTGGCGGACGCGGGGTTCTCCATTGCCACATCGCGACCTGCCGACGCGGAGCTGGAGATCGTATTCTTGAGATCGAACGGGACCCTGGCGATAAATTGGGTTCTCGAACAGGAACGACCGACGGCGTTAATCAACGATCCGCTTTTTGGGACAAGGGCGAGTTTCGCGGACGTCATCGCGCGAAAGGTCGAGATGCACCTGGAGAACCACCATTCGAAGCACAGGGATGATCTCCTTGCACTCCTGGAGCATTCCGCCTCAATCTCGGCCGAAATGAGTCTGGACCAATTGGTTGGTAGCATCTCCGCGCTAGACCTCGCGAAATACGTCAATACCAACCTTCGTGGCAGCACGCGATAGATGTCAGCCCCCAATCTCCCGGGAATTCCCGAACACCGTGGCAAACGTAGAAGTGGACATGGAAGAAGCTCGACCTGGTCCACCGATCTGCCGACCGGCAAAAGGAGCCGCTGACTTGCTGTCGGTGAAGAAGGAAGCCAGGATCTTGCCTGCCTTCCTGCGTCCCACGCTGCTGCGGCCGACCCATGCCCTCTCGAGGCCCTCCAGCGCCACTCAGTCGGCGAGCGCGCCGTCGAACCTTGCGCATGGACCGCCTAGGTCACGGAGTCGACCTGGTGCTGCAGCCTTGCCAACGACGAGGAACCTGCCTTGTCCTCCGGTTTGATCCCGGTGTAGTAGTTCGTCAGCTTCTCAATTGTTGAAGCTTCCCCTATGATCACCAAACACCCGCGCGCCGTGGCAAGAGGGTTGCTCGGTGAGTTCGTCGTTTCCATGTAACAAGCACGCAGTACGCACAGTCGAAAGTGCGGTTCAAGTTTATCGCTTCAATGGCTCGTGCACGCGAGCACGCGCGACGAAGACCGAGGTGGGATCCGGAAATAACCTCGGAACTGCCCGAATTGGCCTTGGTGGGGATTCAGACTTCCGCCATCTGCAGACACTGGCAAAGATATTCGCTCAGCAACACCAGAGGCGGCACGTGCATCGCCGACCCGGCCTGTGGCCAAGCCTCAGCCGAGGTAAACAATACCACCTCGTCCGCAGTCCGGGCGATCGGGCAGTCAACGCGGGTCGTAATGGCAATCGTGTATGCTCCGGTTTCGCGCGCAATAGCCAGAAAATCCTTGGTTTCCACAGTGTGGCCACGCGACGAAATGCCAATGGCGAGGCTCAACGAGCCAAGCCCTCGCGCGAGAGCGTGAGACACGGTGGCGGACCCCGAGCAATGTGCGGGGAAACCTAGGCAGATCAGTCGCATGGCCAGAATATCAGCGCAGACGGATGACGGCCCCGTGCCGAACAGTTCGACGCGTCGGGCCGCTCGGATGCGGTTGGCAAACCCACTAATTTGAAGGTCGTCAAAACCACGAGCGGACGCGGAAATTGAGTTTTGTAAAGCAGAACTGAGGATGGCGATCCGAGGAGCTGTGTCTACAGCTTCTGATGGCGCGCGTTCAGCCAGTTCGCCGCTCAACTTCCGCCGCTCAATTTCGCCGCTGAGCGCAATCTTAAACTCGCGAAATCCCGAGAGTCCCAAGGTTCGGCAAAATCTTACAATTGAAGCAGAACCGGTAGCGGTGTTGCGCGCAAGGTCGGCAATGGACAGCGCCAGAACAGCCTCGGGGTCTTGTGCAACATACAGAGCTATACGTGCGAGCGCATTCGGAGCCGTGTTAATTGCATCATAGATGATGTCTAGCAGCAATTTCTGTGTATGTCGGGGCTTCCGCATGTGTCTTAGTGTTCGTTCCAAGCTGGCAGTCGACCCGCGAAGGCCTAGCAAAGCCCTGCATATTCGAGTCTCGCTGACGGTTCACTGACGCAGATCATAGACAAGGTCGATATCGGATTCCGGCTGCCGCTCCGTTCGCGCCCATGTCTCGGCAGTCGGGGCAATGGACGCGAGGGCATGCGCTCGGCCGCTCGCGAGGCGGTCTTGCGAGTGGCCTCGTTTAACGACGTCTCCTGGCCCGATGCTGTCAATGGAGCTTACTTTACTGGCTGCGCATGCGCCGCGCAAACCGTGGTGTCCTCGTCGTCAGGGCAGTGGGGACGACTGCACGGCAACGCAAGCGGTGCCGTCTGGGAAAATATATTCATTAGTATATTGGCGACATAACCAATCTTACTTGCGTTCTTCTATGATTAGGTTCATCGTCCGATCGAAAACGGGGGCATGACAAGGTGACTACATCTCTAGGGAACGCCGACGTGGCGTTTGGTAAATAGCTCATCTCAGCAAGTTGGCCACGAGCTTGCCGATGCCACCCGTACTAGCGGTTCGTCTCGCGGCTAGCGCATGCGACGGGCTTTACTTCTCTGGTACGGCAACAGAGGGCGCGACTGCTTGGGGTCAAGCTGGTCAGGAACTTGTCCTGTCGCGCATTGGCTCCGGCTGTTTAAAAAAGCCGCTGCAACAGTGAGGAAACCACAATGTTTCACCCGCTTCCAGAAGAGCTGCGCGATATCGCGGGTCAACCCTTTCCACTTTATCCCTGCTCGAATGAATCTTGGTCAATCAAGCCGACGGCCGGCCGCTCAAGCTCGCGGGTTATGATATGTTCCATTCCGAAGGCGGGCACCCACCTATATGCCCGTCTGCTTGGACTGCTCGGGCTTGTACAGTCGGATGTGTTCTTTAATAAAGACTATCTTGGAGACTTCCGCTTTGTGGATGTCGAGCGAGCTCGCTTCACTCATTCCGAAAATATTCTATGGATACCGATCGAGATATCCTCGCGCTTTATTCAGCCCGGTCAGTTTGGCTATGGGCATCTACCGTGCGACATCGGCACTCGCCATTGTTTAGCGGATTTCAAGATCGTCTTTCTTTCGCGCGAAATGCGTGCGGCAATTGTGTCGCAGATGCGATATGTAGGTGACAGCGATTGGTGCCCGCCTGAGAGGGCTGAGATTACGTGGCGCAATGAGCCGGACGGACCTGACAAAATGCTGAAGTACTTCGATGAGATCGCGCCTTTCATTTTCAATGATCGCTGCCATCCAGTGGCACCGTGGGCGGATCAGGAGAATGTTCTTGGATTGAGCTATGAGCAGATCATAGGCGACCAAGGACGCGAAGTTCAGCTCGAGACCATTCGCAGAATTGTAGAGTTTTGCGAGATCGAGCGGCCGCCGCAGCCTGAGCTGATCTTAAACCAGCTAATCGGACAGCAGACCTTCACCCTGTCCAGCGGGCGAACTTCGTGGGAGGCTTGCTGGAATGCCGAGATCGAGGCGCGGTTTACCGCGCTGGGAGGGACGAGACTCAACGAGCGATTCGGATTTGGTTCGTAGATTTCAGGCTGTCGCAGAGCCCGGCGATGGCAGGTACGCTCGGAGCCGCTCGCCGGACGTTTATGCGAGCGATATTCTGGAAAGGCGCGCTGACCACTGCCCACCTGCCGCCCGCGCAATCACTTCCTGAAGTGCCGACATCGCGATTGGCGCGGGGCTTGCAAGGACCCTTGGTGCAACGTTCGACCGGAGCGCAGCGACGGGAGATGCCCGGGAGGGAGGAACCTGCCTCGATCCGGTTAGGAGACAAGAATTGTTGAATATAATCCCGCACACCGCAGCGCGAGTCCCGCGCGCCCTAAGCCCTCTTATCCCAGCTTTACGTGCAGGTGTTTGCTGCAGTCACGCTCAGCCATCGCACTCGGCCGCCTGAAGCCGCTCGGCGAACGGCGACCGCGGGGGCAGTTCGCACGCACACAGCGCCGCTCACGGATGGGTCGGCTGTTGGGCCCAGCCATCCCACCGCATCTCTTCGAATAGCACGAGCCCCTTGACCTCCCGTCATCCGCGAACAGCGGGTGAGGCATTAAAGCGGTGCCCCCTTTGACGTCAAAAGGCCAGCCGTTGCCGCCCTGCCGTTCACTGTTAATTGGAGCCTAACCATGCCTTACGCCAAAAGCCGGCCGTATCGCTCTTTCAGCCCTAGCCCTGCTTTTTTTCGGGCTGGCGACGCAATATGGTCCAGTTGCCAAAGACTACGTGCGCCAGCATGAAAACCATAGCCGGCTCGTCGCGTTTTGGCGGAAGCTCATTCCAGAGCGGCGCGACGCACTCTTAAACGACGCCGCTGCGCCAACTGCTGGCAACCCGAATGGCGACGTCCCTCTCGTCTTATTTTTGGACTACAACTGCCCGCGGTGCCGGGCGGAAGACCGTACAATCCAGCAAGCCCTCAAGCATGATCCCATGCTGAAGGTTGTCTACAAACATTGTCCGGGCAAGAGACCGGGTTCCAAATTTGCCGCACTGGCGGCGCTCGCCTCCAGCAAACAGGGAAAATATGAGGCGTTCCATCACGCCCTTATGGCTGCTCGCGGCCAGCTCAGCCAATTCGACATCTTGACTATCGCACGACACGTTGGCCTCGAGGTTGAGCAGCTCAAGCGGGACATGGAAGACCGCGCCATCGAAAACGTCCTCGAGCGCAATTGCGCGCTCGCCAAGGAGCTGTACATCAACGTCACGCCGGCGTTGGTTCTCGGCGACGAAGTGATTTCAGGTGTGCTCAAGATTCACACGCTGGAACGCTTCATCGCCAAAGAGCGGGAAGAAGCTAAGCGTCGTGCCGGATCACAACTTCGGCATTTTGACAGCGTGGCGGCCGGTGCGATCCCGTTCTTTGGCCACGAGTGCCGCTTCTCGCGCCGGGCCAAATCTCTTATATGGCCCGGCAACGCGGTGCTAGCGTGCAAAGTCCTGCATTCAGCTCGCTTTCCTCAACTTGGCCGAACGCGATCGCACAGCTCGGGATCTATTCAGCCGGTCCTGGTGTTTCCGTTCCGCCATCGGCGTCTTTCACCGAAGCCTCGCCAGAAGATAGGCGGGAGACGCGCCGACGCCTGCTTCAGATCGCGGCCGGCGCGACGATGATCGTCATGGGCTCTCGCCCCCCTGGGGTGATCGTACAAGTCCCGATTGTCAGAAGAATCTGTTGACGTGGACGCCTCGGCGCCAAGCTCGCGCCACCTGTCGACAGCGCGGCCCTTGGCGTGTTGGATAAAGCCGCAAAGCGGTTGCAAGAAATCCCGTTCGGATTGACGAAAATGACGGTGGCCGCACCCATGCACCTCGATCATGCCATTCAAGGCCGAGGCTCTGGTCGAGGTCACCTCATTGAGGATGACGGCGGCCGGAATTGCCTGGATCAAGCAGCCAACCGTGGTGCGCGACACCTCATTTATTGAATTGAGGGTGGCGCCGGTGTTCCGGCATTGAAGTCCTGATATCAATTGTGCGACAGGCTGCCTCATCGAACCGCTGGCGGAGGCAAGCGTGGGCTGCAGCACCAGATCACAGGCATGCCGCCAGCGAGGCCATCCCATGTGCTTAATGGCCATGCCGCCAAGATCGAATTCGCTACCCGCATGAAACCTTGGTGTGGTGGAGGTGTTGAGAGGCACCTGCGCCAGGCTGGCGAACGGTTAGAAGCGGGCAAAACCCGTAGCTCAGCTCATAGCCCGCCTAAACAAAGGCGGGCATCGTAGAAGGCCGCAGTCCTTCGGACTTAGGTCCAAAAGAGCGGCCCAGGTGATTTCGCAAGCCGGGCGGGGGTTTGCGCCGTTCGCATCAAGAGCTGTCCGCCCGGCCAATTCTGTCCCTCACATAAGCTGGCGGTCAGCCGCAAACGGTATACCAGCTGTCGAATCGGCCATTGTTTGGAGCCGCACACAGAGCGCCGTAACAAACCTTCTCACCCTTGAAGTAGGCCAGGAACTGCAGCAAATGCGATATTTCGTCCTGTTCATCTTGGTCCCGGATACGCTCCGGACCGCCCTGCGACTTCAGTGCCAGCTCGATCAACTCGATCGCCCGATCTTTGTTGCCGCTCTCGTGATAGTACAGGGCTGCCAAACGATAAGGCAGGAGCTTACGTTTGTCGCTTTCCGGGGGATTCAGTGCCAGGATGTGTTCGGACAGCTGTTTTCCCATCGCCAAGCGCTCAGCAGACGGAAAGTGCGAATGGTCAAGGTTCGGAAAGAAGAGCTCGTCTAACGCCGCAACCATCCAATTCTCGGAGTTTCTGTTGATCGCGTCGCGAACGAATTGGCGCATGACGGGCAAGCCGACCTGCATGTCCTTCATTTTGTGAAGCAACAGATTCACATGAGAACGGCGGAAACCGAGGTTGTCCGGCATCAAGGCGATGCCTTCTTCGATCGCCGAGAGCGCCGTCTTCCAATCCTTTTTCTCCACCGCCGCCCGATATCTGTCCTTGATCGGCTTCTTCAGCGCTTGTTCGCGCGCTATGGGTTCGCCTTCCGCGATCCGCTCCGCATCGGCGGATTTTGCCTGATCGCTGGTGCGCCAGCTGCCGTTAAGCACCTTCGGCAAGACCTCATCGAGTTCCGTCGGTTCACCAATAAAGGCGATGCAGCCGTCTCGGTCGACCACGAAACTGGTGGGAATCCAGAAAGAAAAGCTGGGCTCCAGCCAAAGCTTGTCCATTTCGCCTGTGGAGTCGAATGCGATCCGATAGTTCAGATTCGGGAACTTTTCCGTCAACCAAGCGTCCAACGTGCTTCGGGCCTCATCGGCCGTTGGAGCGCGTTCACTAGCCGCGACTCCTACGATCTCAACGCCGCTTTCCCTGTATTTCTCCTGCAGCTGCATCAGATGGGGCATCCCGTCCACACACGAACCGCACCAAGTTGCCCAAAATTCGACGATGTACACTTTGCCGGGCTCGAAGCTGGTGAGGGGCTCGCCACGCAGCCAGGTTTCCGCTTGAATCGAAGGAGCCGGGGACTCGATCTGCAACACCACGTTGTTCTCCAAAGCCGTTGTCAAAGGTTGTGAGATTTTCTGCACGAGCTTATTTCCCTCTCAGAGACGGCACACGGTTCAGGGGAGAGAACATCCTCGTCTGCTCCATTGCATACCGTCCTGCTGCAAGCGTTGCAAGGTCCATGCCAGCGGGCTCAGCGCGCAAGTGCATGAATATGCTTTGAAAACCCTCCGCAGTGCCCGGATGGCGGTTGGATTGAACCTGACAAGTTTCTGCCTTTGTCAGGTTTTGAACGCGCATTGCCCGTGTTTCGCGCCGCCAGAAAAGCGTGGCCCATCCGCACGATCCTGAAGCCCAAACCGTCGAACACGTGCGACACCGCCGCAATATGTCGTGCCATGCATCGATGCCAAGCGCCTCGGCGTTGAGCTCGCAGCACGCCAGAACATCATCGACGAGACGTTCAAGCTCGACCCGGGAACGGGAAAACGGCCCGAGGTTTGGCCTTGGTCGGGACGGCCGAACGGCAATATCGCCGAGAGGGAAAGACGCAGAAGAAGATCATCACACCCGGCGAGCCGAAAGTGTCGGCAAGCCATCGCAGAAGGCAGCAAACATGCAGGCCCAGACGTATCGCTGGGCGATCTGAGGGAGTGGCATACGTTGCGCGCCTGGTGCAGAAATTGCTCGCATCATGCCGAAGTAAGGTCGGCCGCGCTAATCCGCCGGTATGGCAAAGGCGCACTATTCAGCACGGTCGAGGGCACTTGGTTGCCCGGGAATTGAACCGGCTCATCACTGGTCAGTGATAATGCCAGCCAGTTCATCTCGAACGCCATCCTCTCCTGCGCGGATCAGAACCGGTCGAATGGCATTCCATGCGCATGGCAAGCATCGCTATCGCCTGTGGCGCGCCGACTGCAACACCGCGCGGCCGCACTCCCAAATCGCCTGGCAGACACCGGCCAAGTTCGCCACCACCTTCAATCCGCGACGGTCGCTCGCGCTGCGCTATGCGAAAGGCTCCGCGCCAGCCCCCGTCGCTTCATCCGCCCAGCAGCGCACAACCCACGCCGGAAACGAACCCAAAACTGGAGAAACTCGGGGCGACGTCATTTAGATTCCACCCATGCAGAGGTACTTCATTTCGAGGTAGTCTTCGAGCCCGTGGCGGGAACCCTCCCGCCCGATGCCGGACTGCTTCATGCCGCCAAAGGGCGCCGCTTCCGAAGACATACGCCCCGTATTGATGCCAATCATGCCATATTCCAATGCCTCGGCCACGCGCCAGACACGCCTCAGGTTCGAGGCATGGAAAGGTGGCGAGCCCGTAAATCGTGTCGTTTGCCTCACAGACAACCTGATCCGCATCGTGGAAGCGGATGATCGGCGCCAACGGCCCGAAAGTCTCCTCTTGCGCAACCGCCATGATGCTGGAGATCTCGGTGAAGGCTGTGGGTTGAAAACGTTCGGCCCCGCATCGAATTATCCCACCCTTAGCAACGGCATCTGCGATGTGGGACTCGATCTTGGCCAAAGCATGCATGTCGATGAGTGGTCAGACGTCCACTCCCGGAGCGAAGCCGTCGCCAACCGATAAGTGCCGGACTTTCTCCACGAACTTCTCGACGAACTCATCGTGAACGCTCGATTGGACGTAAAGCCGGTTCGATGAAACGCAAGTCTGGCCGGCATTGCGGAACTTCGCCTGGATCGCCCCGTCAACGGCAGCGTCAATATCCGCGTCGTCGAAGACGATGAAGGGCGCATTGCCGCCGAGCTCGAGGCTGACCTTCTTGATCTAGTCCGAGCACTGGCGCATGAGCAGTCGGCCAACCTCGGTGGAGCCTGTAAAGCTGATGTTTCGGACCTTGGCATTGGAGCAGAGTTCGCGGCCCCACGCGATCACCTTCGGACGCATAGACCAGGTTGACAACGCCGTCAGGAAAGCCGGCTTGCTGCGCGAGGGCAAACATTGCACCTGCCACGAGCGGCGTCTGTTCAGCAGGTTTGAGCACGATCGCGCAGCCCGCCGCCAGGGCCGGCGAGATCTTGCGCGCCACCATCGACGCTGGGAAATTCCATGGCGTAATCGTGCCGACGACACCGATCTGCTGATTGATCACCATCATCCGACGGTCTGTAGACGGTGCGGAGATCGTCTCGCCATAGATGCGATTGGCTTCTTCGGCGTACCATTGCAGATACGCGGCCGCATGCGAAACCTCCGACTTGGCTTCGGCAAACGGCTTGCCCATTTCCGCAGTCAGAATCGCGGCGAGATCGCCTGCATGGCGATGATCAGCTGATGCCATCGCCAAAGAAGGTCGCTGCGCTCTCGGGCGGTCAGCGCCGCCCATCCAGGCTGCGCGACATAGGCCTCGTCTACCGCAGCCCGTGTCTCCTCCACGCCCATGTCGGACGTCCTGCCAGCACTTCGCCGCTCGACGGGTTGAGGACCACAAATGACCGCTCGCGAACTGACGTGCCAAGTGCCGGCAGGCGATGGACGGCGCCAAACAGGTCCGGGGATTTCAGTGGCGGATCATCGGCAGGCACAGGGGCAAACCGGGTTCCTCTCAAAGGCAGCTGATATGTATAATCGGCAGAGCCTCGGCGTGTACTCCGCACCTGCGGGTCCTTATAGGGCCTCGGCCATACGGCTGGTAGACCATCCACTCAACTTGAAAGGGAGAATTCTTGAACGCTTCTGGTCGATGGCTTGCGGTTCTCATCAGGTGCAAACTGAACAATGGACATCGGCTTCCCGACCGCGCGTACCGGCCATCGGTCCGAATAGCAGCAGTGCAGCCAAATGCCTTTTTTGAGCATCATCGGATTGAAATTGCTTTCAAAAGTCCTCGATCTTGCCGCCCCCCATCGCGAGCGCCACAAACGGGCGTGGAAAATCAAAAGGGACCACAATCGAGAATCAGCACGGTGATGCCTTCTTTGCGACCGTAGGCACGCAGATCATCTGCCAGCTGGGCTCGGGACCGTGCAGGTCGCGCCCCAAAAAACGAGAAGGGGGTCGTTGTGGTGGAAGAGGTCGGGGATTTTCGAAAGAGCGTCGTTTACGGCGGGTCGTCCCTGTAGAGCATTCCCCTCGAATGCGACCGCCTTCAAAGGAGGACTTGCCATCGACGCCACGCTGATAACCGCTGCTGGCAAGCTGGAACTCAATACCGGTTAATTGCACTGAGGGCGGCGGCAACCACCCCTCGAAAACTTTTTGCCCGGGGGCTTAAGCTCGGAAAGAGTGTTCCTTATCATATTGTGTTCAAAGTAAATGGACGTGGTGCGTTTCGTGGGTTGAATCACATAAAGTAGTCTGTGTTAACGTCTGCCAAACCACGTTCCCTTGCCGGTTCCATGTTGGGGCTAGATGGTTTATTTCGACCAGGGTTGCCACATGTTTTTTGACGGTGTTCCGGTTTGCACCGGTCAGGTTGACGATCTCGCCAATGGTCATTCGCCCGCGCTCCTTGAGGGCTTCAACTAGTTGAAGGGAGAATTCCGGAAGCGTACCGAGCACGAGACGCTCGCGCTCGATTTTCTTCTCAAGCCGCTGCTTTTGCTGCTGAAGAGCGCGCAGGAAATAAACAGCCCAGCGCTGCCAATTAGGCCTCGGACTGCGGATCGTTTTTTGAGTTTGCCGAAGCGCCAGATAGTAGCCCTCCTTGCTGTTCTCGATCACGCTTTCGAGCGAAGAGTAAGGCACATAAGCATAGCCACTGCGCATCAGCAGAAGCGTCGTCAGAACGCGATAGCCTTCCATTGCCGTCCTGGAATGGATGGATCTCCAAAAAGACCACCGTGAACATTGCCACGACGAGCAGAGATCTCGACCGCATCGACTGCGCCAGCCGACGCCCGGAGGGATTGTGCAGACGATCGAGCGGTTACGTCGCCGGCGCTAGAAAATAGGCCCTCCACTGAGCATCTATCATTAGCCTGAACTTTCGAGCCCTTGCCAAGCTTTGTCGGGGCGGTCTCGCCCATCACGGCTGGGAAGTGCGGTCCATGGAAACCGGCGTATCAGTTAGATCGATCATCTATGCAAACCCTTCGATGCGTTCGTGGACAATCGCGCGCATTTGCTCCGCCATCTTCGCGCCTTGAGAGCCGTCTGATAGAGGCGGCGGCAATTCGAGGTGGTTGAGCGCGCGTGAGAGGGCTGCAACAAGATCGTCGATGCTGGTATCCGCATCGGCTGCCTTGAGGCCAGCCGTGCTCGCGAAAGCCTTGAAGTCGGCGCGCCGCAGACGATCGTCCTTGCCGTTCAGCTTGAGGGCCATCCGGTCTTTTTCGAGGCGTGGAAACACGCGAGTCGTGACCGCGTCGTAGAGCGGAGCCATGCGAACTGAGCTGAATTGCGTGCTGCCGGGCTCTGCGATTTCCAGCAGTGCCATGTTCTTCAGGTGCATGTCGCCATCGGCGATCAGCCAGGCGAATAAGGATCGCTTCAGGACAAGCAGGACGTCTTCTTCGGGAGAGGTCGATAGCGGCCTTAGTGCCCGCGCGATGCGCTCCATCGTGCCGTCGTATTTTGCTTCGGTGGGCACGCCAAGTACCGAGCAGAAGTCCTCAAGCGCGAGCAGGTGTTTGTCCTCGAGGCTCGTTCTGATATCGAACCGCTCCACGAGTAGCGCCGGAGGCATCCCGTCAGGCATCGGGACGAGCGCTGTCGCGGGCGTCTTGAAACCGGCCGCGCTGCCCAAAGCGAGCGACTGCCATTCGATAACTGGCAGGGCCTCAAATCCGCCCGTACCCGCAGGTTTGAGAATGTGGGTAAAAGGCCGGCCGATACTGGGAGAGAGGGTGCCATCCGCACTGAGGAACATAGGCGCTTTGATCTGAACACCCGAAAGGCGAGGCGTATCAGTACGCTCGAATATCTGTGCGAGATTGCGTTCGAAACTCTGCTCCAGGTCGCCGCGACCCGGCCCTGCATACTGGCCAGTGAAGACAGTGTTTCTAGTGAAGCCATTGAGCCGGGTTAACAGGATGTCGGGCGGCAGGGCGGAGAGATCGCTCGCACGCTCGACGATGGTGATGTTGGACATGTAGCGTTTGCCCGAGCGTAGCGTCGCGCGCTCGTCGCGGTCGTTCAACACTGACTCAAGCCAGCCTTCAGGCAGCAGCGACAGAATGAAAGGAGGGAGCTTGCCCGGCGTGGTCTGGCGAACAAGTGGCGGGCCCTGATCGTCTGCATTCCAGCGCCACTCAAAACCATCATGTGTGAGATTTCCGAGCGGAGCGCCGTGCCACGCCACGATCAGATCGAGCGCGGCTCCGTTGCGTGCCGGTTCTGTGGTCAGTGGAGGGCGGAGGAAAAAGCGCTCGGCGTGCTCGCCCTCGCGATACCACTGGTTCGCGCGGGCAAGCGCCCATGTCGCGTCGGCAGCGCCCTGGGCGCTGCCGTATTGTTCTATGAGGCGGTTCGCGATTGCCTCGCGCATCGTCTCGCCGATGGATGCCGCGTGTTCGCTGCGCAGGCGGAAAGCTTCGAGGAAGCGCTGGCGCATCGAGGAGACGTCGATCCGGAATTCTCCCATTCCATCATCGACAATCGCTTGAGCGACTGATGGGTGGTCGGGAGCTGCGTTCTGAATGATTTCCAGCAAGCGCAAGCGCCTGCGCTGTATTCGTCGCCCGCTCAGGAACAGGCGGCCATCCCGGGTCGGGCCGAGAAGCACAGCGCTCGCCGCCGAGAGGTAAGCGTTCGGATACAGGTATTTGGCGATGCGGACGGCGTGCTTGAGTATCGTGGCCTCGATATCCTCCCCGGCATCGACATAGATGCCGCGCATTAGCTGGACGAGCTTGCCCGTTTCAGCCTGATAGTGGCTGCGGGTTTTATCGATGTTTTCCCCAACGAGGTGAAGGGCCATTTTCTAACTTTCCCGTATCTGAGATACGGGAAAGCTAGCATAATCCGCTTCATATTCAAGAGTTTCTAACTTTCCCGTATTTGGCATACGGAAAGTTAGAATACTTTCTCGGAACGACGGCGTTCTCGGGTCGGGAATCGAACCACGGGAGAGAACCTGGTCTGCGAGGGCGAGCAGGCAGAACTCAAGGCGTTCATTCTGCCACACCATAGTCGGATCAGCCACACGTAGGTCGGCGAGTCCTTCAGCTATTGTAGAGCGTGGGATTATTCGCTGTCACGGGCCAACGCCCATAATCGCGGGCTCGGCCGAAAGCAGCTTCTTCGCCGCCGCCCTGCCTGCTCGAGGATCACCTGCTCGATGAGGGCCGGGCGGCGCTGGATGTAGTCTATGCCGAGTTTGTCGAGCTGCAACCCGACAAGCGTGGCGGAAATCGGCCTGGAGGAACCCAGATTGTCGATAGCATAGGCGCCGATCAGATACTTCTTGCTCGCTTCGAGTTCGGCCGCTGTTGGGCCTGTGTCCACCAGCTCCTTGATTAGTTGTCTTATCAGGTCGAGCGTCTCGGCCGCCCTGTCGGCGCGCGTCGACGTCGTCACGACAAGCATGTTGGGCTGGTAGTCTTCCAAGCTGGACGAGACACCGTAGGCAAGGCCGCGCTTTTCGCGCACTTCCTGGAACAGACGTGAGGTAAATCGTGAGCCTCCGACTATATCGTTCATCAGCTGTCCCGCGTAGAATTCCGGGTCGTTGCGTCCCATGGCGGGAAAAGCCAGCTGGAGCGAAGTCTGGGGGAGGGCGTTGCGACCTGCGTCCGCTCGCCGCTTCGGGGTGACATCAGGTACGGGGGCGAGCGCCTGTTTCTGAGGCAAATCGCCGAACAGCTGGTCGAGCCTTGCTCTCAGGGCTTTGGCATCTATGTCGCCTACGACCGCCACATGCAGCCCGTCGCGGGCGAAAGCGGCTTTGTGGAAGGCGCTTAGATCGGCGGGCGTTACGCTGGTCAGGCTCCCTTGGGCGGTCTCGAATACGGATGCGTGCCGTAGAGTCCGCGCCGCCAGGCCAGCTCGGGGATCGCGTGAGGTTCGCGCTCATCGGCAATGATTTCGGAGAGAAGCTGGGCGCGTATGCGGTCGAAAACTGCTGGTATAGCCGGCTGCGGGTCCCGCCGCCGAGGATGTCGGCCAGCAGTCGAGCGCCTCGGCCTCGCCGGGTGCGGCCGTATGATAGGACGGCACCATCCATTGCGTGGAAAAGCGCGGCACCGAATTGCGCACGCCGGTCAGCGTCACCGTGCGCTTGGCGTTTTGCTCCGGCTCGACTGGGCGGATGCGGGTTAGACCAGGAGCCGTCGGCACGGTTCCCTACGTCTTATCGGCCAGCGCCTTGACCGTTTCCGGCTCGACATCGCCGGCCACCACCAGGACGGCGTTGCTGGGCGTGTAATATTTGTCATAGAAGGCTCTGGAGTCGGTGCCGTAGCGGATCGTGTTGGAATTTGGCGGAGCAGCCTCCGGCAAATTGAGGTTATCGGTTCATGCGGCGAGGTCAATCTGCTGATCGAGTGGCTTGGCGGGGAGCGTGTGCCATCCGTCGATTTTTCGCATCGAGATTTCGCCGGACGCAATCAACGCCCAGAACAACATTGCCGCGGTTTCGGCCGAAGGCAGCACGGTCTGGGTCTTGATGCGCCGCTTGAACTCTTCATGCAGACGCTCAATCGCGTTTGTAGTTCTGGTGCGCTTTTCCACTGGCTCGGCGGCAGGCGCGTGAAGGCGAAGAGGCGCTCACCGGCCTCCTCCAGGCTGTCGGCCACCGCCCGGCACTTGAGCCGCCATTTGCGCAGGAACGCCTTGCGGCGGCTCTCGATCTCCTCCGGCGTGGCCGCGTAGATCATGTCGGTGTAATCGGCGCTGATCTCCTTGTGCAGGCGCTCGGGAGCGTGGGCGAGCAGGTTGCGGTGCTTGTGAACCGTGCATCTTTGAACCGGCACCCCGTCCCACAGCCCAGCGATCGCCCCGTCCAAGCCGGGTGCGCCGTCGACGATGAGGAACTCAGGGCGGCGGAGGCCGCGTGCGACGAGATCGTCGAGGATCGCCCGCCAGGCCTCGGTCGTCTCGCCGCCCATGTTCTTGACCGCGAGCAGGATCTTGTGGCCGTCCGCGCGCACGCCGATGACAACGAGCAGCGGGATCGAGGTCGCCTTGCGGTCGAGCCTGACACGAACCACCGTCCCGTCGAGGATCAGGCGCACGATCGGGCTCGTCGGCCAGCGAGCGACCCTTCCAGGCGTCCCAGTCCGTCTTCACCTTGCGCCAGGTGCGGCTGACGACGTCCTTGCCGATCGCGCCGCCGAACAAGGCGGCAAGCGCACGACGGACGCGTCGCGTGTTCGTGCCCGCCAGGTAGCTCGACGCGATCAGTGCGTCGGCGGCCTTCGTGCGCCGCTGATAGGCGCGCAGAGCCTTGCTCCTCCATTCCACCGTCTTGTCCTCGTCGACATCGAGGCGCGCCCGCGGAACCGTGATCTCAGTGGTGCCGAAGATCCCCGTCAGCGTGCGCGTCCGGCTGCCGTGGCGGTGGCCGGCGACACCGGTGGTCTCATCACTGGCGCGCCGCCGGCTGCCGGCCATAACGGGGACGGGCAAGCACCGCTTCCAACTCGGTCTCGAGCATCGTCTCGATGAAGCCGCGCACCCGCTCGCGCAGGCCAGCTTCGATCGGATCAAACCAGTTGTCGAAAAGATAGCTCGTCGCCTCATCCCCCGGATGAACGGCTTCGGCTTTCATGGTAGTCCTTGTCATGGCGTAGTCTCCTGTCCGGCACCGCAAGGCCGGATGATTCGAGGTTGACACCCCGGAGACTACGCCAACTCACAATTCCAACCACTCCCGCGACGGCACCTTGGCAGTCATCTGCTCGGCAACCAAATCGAGCGGGACTTCGCTCTTGCGGGACTTCTCGAAGAGGAGGCGGGTTCCGCGAACCCAAGTCATCACGACCACACGCCGGCGACAAGGATTGAGACCCAGCCGCCGTCGAGCACTTTCATGATATTCGCCGAGAAGAAGCCGACATCGACCACCCGAAGACGAGCGCAAGGCCGAGCGCCGGGAGGAGCGTCCACCTCCAGATACGCCTCATCACGACGTGGAGCAGGATTGTCGTCACAACCATTTCGCCCGTGACCGATATGCCATAGGCTGACGGGAGGGCGCTGGACTCACCAAAGCCGATGACCGCAACATGACCGACCATGCGAGCAGCAGGTTGACGCGCGGCAGGTATATCTGCCCGAATTGCATTTCGGATGTATGCCGGATTTCGAAGCGCGGAAGCATGTTGAGTTGGACGGCCTGTCGCACAAGTGAATAAGCGCCGGAATCACGACCTGGCTGGCGATCACAGTTGCCGCCGTAGCCATCACCACCATCGGCACCAACGTCCAGCCGTGGTCATCTCGAAGAATGGATGTCAGATCGTCCCGCCTCGGGAAAGAACGAACGCGCCCTGCCCGAAATAGCTAAGCAGCAGGCACGGAAATGCGATCGCCAGCCAAGCCAGCACAATCGGCCGGCGGCCAAAATGACCGAGATCAGTGTAGAGCGCTTCAGCCCCGGTTACGGAAAGGCTCCGCGGGCGGCATACTGCCTTGCCGAAGGGGCCATAAATGCTGCGCATCTACACGGGCCAGAACGGCCATCTGACAGCAATTGACGGCTTGCCGGAGGCCGAAGCTCTCGGTGCTCTCTGGCTCGACCTCCTCAACCCGACTGTTGAGGAAGTGAAGCTTGTTAAGGCGCATCTGGCCATTGATATCCCGACGCGCGACGAGATGGCGGAAATCGAGTTGTCGGACCGTCTTTATCATGAAGACGGCGCCGAGTTCATGACGATCACCGCGGTCGCGAATATCGAGGGCGAGGACCCTGTCAAAGCGCCGGTTACCTTCGTTATCAAGGGCCAGACGCTCGTCACTGTCCGCCACGCCGAACCGAAGCCGTTCTTGATCTATGCGGCGAAAGCACAGCGTACTAGCGGCCCTCCCTGCACGTCCGGCGAATTGGTGATGCTGGGTCTGATCGAAGCGATCATCGACCGCGCGGCCGACACGCTTGAGCGCATCGGCGACGAGATTGATGCACTCTCACGCGAAATTTTTCGCAACACGTCTCCGAGCGCCTCGAAGAAAACACGCAACCTTCAATCCCTTGTCGAGCGAATCGGCCGGAAGGGTGAGCTGCTGACGAAAATTCAGGAGAGTCTCGTGAGCATCGCGCGGCTCGTCTCCTACCATAGCGCGAGTGACTCGACCAGCTGGGCAGTCGCGTCGTCCGGTCGCAAGTTGCAGAAGGAAATCCGGCAACGTATCAAGCTCGTCCAGCGCGATGCCACGTTCCTCAGCGACCATGCGACCTTCCTGTCCAACAAGATCAACTTCCTGCTGGACGCGACGCTGGGTCTCATCAATCTGGAGCAGAACCAGATCATCAAGATTTTCTCGGTCGCTGCCGTCGTGTTTTTGCCGCCGACGCTGGTTGCCTCGATCTACGGCATGAACTTCGATGCCATGCCCGAGCTAAAATGGCTTCTGGGCTATCCTTTTGCGCTGGGTCTGATGGTGCTCTCCGCCGTGGTTCCGTATCTCTTTTTCAAGCGGCGCGGTTGGCTGTGAAAGGAAATAGGCTGGTTCGGGGCGCTTACTGAAAGTCCCACGTCCCGGAGCGGTCGCGCAGCTCAGCGAATTCGACATCTTGACTATCGCACGACACGTTGGCCTCGAGGTTGAGCAGCTCAAGCGGGACATGGAAGACCGCGCCATCGAAAACGTCCTCGAGCGCAATTGCGCGCTCGCCAAGGAGCTGTACATCAACGTCACGCCGGCGTTGGTTCTCGGCGGCGAAGTGATTTCAGGTGTGCTCAAGATTCACACGCTGGAACGCTTCATCGCCAAAGAGCGGGAAGAAGCTAAGCGTCGTGCCGGATCACCAACTTCGGCATTTTGACAGCGTGGCGGCCGGTGCGATCCCGTTCTCTGGCCACGAGTGCCGCCTCTCGCGTCGGGCCAAATCTCTTATATGGCCCGGCAACGCGGTAGTGGGCGGACCAAGCCGTTCTATGCAGCGCACCAGACAAAGGGCAATGACCAAAGCCGTCCCGGACATCGCATCGGAGTTCAACGTCTTTGCACCAATGCCCAGCAATGGTCGCCGCGACAAACAACGCCTGCGAACGGGCGCTGTGAGCCGCCATCGTTCAACGAAAGATCACCAACGGATGTCCCGAGGAGGCCCCATGAATCGCTGCACATCAGCATTTGCAATTCTTGCTTTCGGCACGTTCTGCACATCGTCGACCATCGCCATGGCGGCGCATTCGACCACCTATTCAGCGCCCGACAAGAGCGTCGTGTTTCTTGGTGGCGTTGGCTACACCTGGCTAAAGGGCAACGAGCTTTTCTACGACGAAGTGGGCAATCGTATCAGCAAATTGATCTGGGAAACCGGCGCGCCGGTTCTGACCACCGGGCTAAAGGCCGAGGTCTGGAAGAACTGGACCATCTCAGCCAACGGCGTATTGCCGGACAGGATTGGTCGGATCAGTCAATCCACCCCGACACCCGCCTTGACCGCTACATCAACCTTGACATGGCAGCAGGCCCAGACTTCGTGATCAACGATGCCACGGTTATCAACCTTCATGGTGGCTTCAAATACACCAACATGAAGTGGAAGGCCTATGGCGGTTCGTACATATAGAGTGGGGACGGCTTCGGCTTTCGCGAGGATCGCGGCAAGTTCCCGGACGGCGAACCGGTCATCGATTACGAACAGCGCTATTTCGGCCTGTTCCTTGGCGCGAAAGCGACCACGACGCTCGGGAACTTGACGCTCTCGGGTCTGCTCCGCAGCGGCTTCACCGTTGATGCAAGCGCTGTTGACCATCACTGGCTGCGCGAGGAGGGGCGCGGCCTGCGATTTGAGGACGACTTCTTCACGGTGCCGTTCATCTCGGCCGGCGCCAAGATCGATTATCAGATGACCGACCGCGCCAGCGTCTTCCTGGCCGGCAATGTCGACAAATATTTTCGCAACAAAGGCTAGAAAACGGCCTACAGCATCGCGACCGGCGAACAAGGAGCCCACAAGGATAGCGCTGGCATGGACTTCTATGCCTTGACCCTGTCGGCCGGCTTCAAGCTGACGTTTTAAGCGCAGTCGTTTCTGACGCTGAGCACGTAAGACCATGCGTGCATTAAGGACGCACAATGCCTCTGCGCGCAATCCATTCAATCGCGGCTATCCAAGCGGCGCCGACGTTGGCCAGGATCTCAGGATTGTCCGGGCGGTCCGCCAGGCCTGGTATGGCCGGCGTGGAGGTGTTGTCCGCCGGTCATCCCGTCGATTTTAAGGTCCCGACGGCCGTCTGGCACCGGTGCGCGAGCCGCCAGAAAAGCGTGGCCTTCCGCGCGATCCCGAAGCCACAAACCGTGAGAACCCGTGCGACACCGCCGCATCACGTCGTGTCGTGCATCGATGCCAAGCGGCTCGGCGTTGAGCTCGCCGCACGCCAGAATAAACTTGGCGCTCCTCAAGATTGCAGAGTCAGGCTAGTGGGTTGCGTCCCGCGGCGTCGTCTCCCAGCGTCAACCGGATCGTCTCGGCAATCTCCTCATCGGGCGCGCCGGGACGCGGTTCATCGTAAAGGCTATCGAGCCGCTGTTCGGCAAAGCGCCGACGCAATGTGCCCACTGTGTTGGGCGTTGCACCAAGGCGTAAGGCAATTTCCTTGTTCTACATCCTCTCGCTGGCCAGCAGCACTATCCGCGCCCGTCGCGGCAGGCCTTGCGCCGTGCCTCGACGCCGGACCAGACTTTCCAGTTCACTCCGCTCTGCTGCGGAGCCAGCGCCTTGAGCAGCGGCCAACCTGGACTCGTCCCGTCCTCGAAAAGCAAATTGTTACGCAGATGCTTGTCCACCCTGACCCGAGCCATCCTCCTGCACGCTTTCGCCGTTGCGCGCGACGAAGACCGCAACGCTTCATCGCGCTTGGCGTAGTGGCACCAGGGACCGCCCATCGAATGACTCATGCGAGGCATCTCAAGGCTGTCCGCGGTCCAGCGCCAGATCTCCGCCTCGCCCGAGGCGCGCAGAGCTGGCCGGTTGTGCAGGAGCCGTAGGCAATATTCGCCGTCCTTGTTCGGATGGGTAACGCTTGCGTCTCCCGTCGCATTCTACCTCGCTTTCCGAACGTAGCCGTGATGCGAACTCTTGCTGCATATAAAGTCGAATCAGGGGGATTTGGATCATACGATACGGAGGCTTGACTTTGGCAGTCGCTCTGCGACGTTACCTATATAGGTCGAAATGAGGTGATATGGCTCATGGATAGGTCACGGAGACCCGAATGACGGCAACGCATAAACGCACCTATTCGCGCTACGCAATGGAAGCGCTTGGCCTTTTCGGTAAGACCATCCGGCTGGGCCGGATGCAGCACCGGTTAACCGCACAGGAGTTAGCCGAGAGAATCGGTGTTTCACGCAGCACCCTGCAGCGCATCGAGAAGGGCGATCCCAAAGTTGAAATCGGACTGATGTTCGAAGCTGCTGCCATTGTCGGTGTGAAGCTGTTCGATGCGGACGGCAAGGGCATCACAGCCCTCACAGGCCGCATGGACGATCGCATCGCGCTGCTGCCGAAGCACGTCTACAAGGCCGGCAAGCAGATCGTCGATGAGTTCTAAGGTCCCCAAGTACGACGAAGCCTATGTCTGGGTCTGGCTGCCGGGCGAGACCGCGCCGGTTGTCGCCGGGCGGCTATATGCCCATGACGGACTCGTCAGCTTCAACTATGGCAGGAGCTTTCGTGAACTGGGCAGCGCGATCCCGCTTTATCTCCCGGAACTGCCCCTGAAGGCAGGCGAATTGCCTTTGCTTCCTGGCCTAACCATGCCGGGATGCATCCGCGATGCTGCCCCCGATGCCTGGGGACGACGGGTTATCCTAAACCGCAAATTCGGTGTGAAGGGCGATGAAATCGCGCGGCTCGATATTTCAGAACTGACGTTCCTGCTGGAATCAGGCTCGGACCGCATCGGCGCGCTCGATTTTCAGTTTTCGCCCACGAATTACGAGCCGCGCGCACTGGCCAATGCCACTCTCGAAGAGCTTGTCCAATCGGCGGAGCGGGTAGAGAAAGGTATTCCGCTCACCTCCGAATTAGATCAGGCGCTGCATCACGGCAGCTCGATCGGCGGCGCAAGGCCAAAGGCGCTGATCGAGGACGACGCCATCAAGCATGTCGCGAAATTTTCCTCGTCTGCCGACCTTTACAGCGTCGTCAAAGGAGAATTCATAGCCATGCGGCTTGCCGCCTTGTGCGGCATCAGAGCGGCATCCGTCTCGCTCGTTCGCGCCGCAGGCAAGGACGTGTTGCTCGTCGAGCGATTCGACCGGATCAAGGTCACGGGCGGCTGGCAACGCAAATCCATGGTCTCAGCGCTGACGATGCTCGCGCTCGATGAGATGATGGCGCGTTACGCCAGCTACCAGGATTTGGCGGAGATCATTCGCCACCGATTCACCGCGCCGTCGGAAACTCTGCGCGAGTTGTTCGGCCGCATTGTCTTCAACATACTTTGCGGCAACACCGACGATCATGCCCGCAACCATGCGGCATTCTGGGACGGGGCTAAGCTCACCCTCACGCCTGCTTACGATATTTGTCCGCAGGCCCGCAGTGGCCAGGAGGCCAGCCAGGCCATGCTCATCAGCGGCAATAACCGCATGAGCCGGATCGCGTCGTGCCTTGAAGCCGCGCATCACTTCCTGCTCAGCGCGCCGGAAGCTCTTGCGATTGTTGAAGGCCAGCTCCGATGCATTGCGGAGAATTGGCCGCGTGTCAGCGAGGAAGCTGCGCTATCCGGCACAGATCGCAATCTGTTCTGGGGCCGACAGTTCCTCAATCCCTACGCTTTTACGGCGCTGGAAGGGAGCGCCGACGTTCTCCGCGCTCTGGCTGACGAACTACGCAACAGTGTTCACGCCTGATCCGGCGCTGGATTTCGGACAAGCTCGGCAAGCGCAAGACGCCCACAATATGGACAATCCTTGCCGTGCCAGCACGAAGTCATGAACAGACGGCTCTTCGACAGCGACAACGTGCACTGCGGAGAGATGTGGAGCTGACAACGCAAGAGCCCACAGACGCGCGACTTCCCACGATACAACTCCACATAACTGAGCGTCTACAAGCGCTGCAGCCAGCGTAACATCCCGCCATCATAGCGATGATTGTCTGATCTTTTGCCGATGACATCACGTCGGGAAAGACTTGTTCGAGCGCTTGCCGCTTCATATCGATACCGGCCCGGGCGTAGCGCACGTTACGTTCAGCCCCGAGTGGCTAGCCATTGACTGATGGTGGCGATGTCAACACCCGCCTTGACAAGGTGGATGGCCGTCGTGTGCCGCAAAGAGCGGTGATGGATGCTTTTTCCGCCAGGGTGGTTCCTTCCCCCGCAGCCATATCAAAATGTTTGCGCAGCAAGTATCGAACACCGAACCGGGTCAGCGGTGTGCCGCGGTCGTTGAGAAAGCCCCTTTGCTCGGCGGGACAGGGCGATACCAGACGAAGGTCAAAATTCGAAGTTTCAGGATTTCCTGAACTCGTGCATCCGTATTGAACATCAGCGAGAACAGCGCGTAATCCCGCTGTCCAGAGGCGTGCGGCGGTCAATACGCGCCAGGACGCTCTTGATTTTCCGGGCCCTTCGAGATATTCGACAGGTGCCACCCGCGCGCCCTCTTGAAGGGAAGTGTCACCACCAGTTGCAGCGTATCCATATATTCGGGGTCCTCCGAGATCAGGGACCGCGCAAAGGTATGCATCGCCGCCAGCCTTGCATTGCGGGTCGCAACTGCCACGCTCGACCTCAAGTGACGTGAGAAAACTGCCGATCCTGTCGGTATTGATGTCGGAGACCGCTTCTTTCAAGAATATCTTCCCGCTCTCCGCGGCATGAGCCCGTGGCATGCTTCGGCCCAATGCGGTGGATTGATGTTTCTTCATGCCACAACCTCGCTGACGAGACCGCCGAAAGCCCCTTCAAAGCGGTCGGTGGCGATCTCTCTCAGCTTTGGAAGGTAGTGCATTGATTTTTCGTGGATGAGGACCCTGTTTAAGGGGTGATTTTCGTCCAAACGGGACCCCTTAACGATGGGGTCATCAAGATGCCTCCGGTTTGATCGGAGGCGTTTGTGTTTTGGATGTTGGTTTTGGAGACGATTGCAAAGATACGTCGGCTGTCGCTGGTCCAGGGGAAGTCGATCAAAGCGATCTGCCGTGAGCTGAAGATCTCGCGCAAGGTGGTGCGCAAGGTCCTGCGTTCTGAGGAGACGGAGTTCCGCTACGAGCGCAAGCACCAGCCCTATCCCCGCATGGGAGCTTGGCGTGAGACGCTGGACCGGCTGCTGTCGGCGAATGCGGCCAAGCCGCAGCGGGAGCGGCTGACGCTGATCCGTATTTTCGAGGAGCTTCGCGGCCTCGGCTATGACGGCAGCTACAGTTCGGGGTGGCGGCATGCTCAGAGCTGGGCGGCGGAACGCGGCAGCGCCGTGGCCGAGGCCTACATTCCGCTGAGTTTTGCACCTGGCGAGGCCTACCAGTTCGACTGGAGTCACGAGATCGTCCTGCTCGACGGCATGACGGTGACAGTGAAGGTCGCGCACATGCGGCTCTGCCACAGCCGCATGTTCTTCGTGAGGGCCTATCCGCGCGAGACGCAGGAGATGGTGTTCGACGCGCATGACCGGGCGTTCGCCTTCTTCCGTGGCGCCTGCACGCGCGGCATCTACGACAACATGAAGACGGCGGTGGACGCGATCTTCATCGGCAGGGATCGCCGCTACAACCGCCGCTTTGCGCAGATGTGCGGGGCATTACCTTGTCGAGCCGGAGGCCTGCACACCGGCGGCGGGCTGGGAGAAGGGGCAAGTCGAGAACCAGGTCGGGCTGGTGCGCGAGCGCTTCTTCACACCGAGGCTGCGCTTCAAGACGTTGGAGGATCTCAACGGCTGGCTGGCCGACAAATGCGTTGCCCAATGCCAAGGCGCGTCGGCATCCCGAACAGGGTGAGCGCACGATCTGGGACGTATTCGAAGAAGAACGCGCCAGCTTCATTCCCTATGCCGGTCGCTTCGACGGCTACCATTGCATTCCCGCGTCGGTGTCGAAGACCTGCACGCTGCGCTTCGACAACAACAAATACTCGGTGCTGTCGAGCGCCGTCGGTCGGCCGGTCGAGATCCATGCTTATGCCGACCGCATCGTCATCCGCCAGGATGGCGCGGTCGTCGGCGAGCACGCACGCTCTTTCGGCCGCAACGAGGTCGTCTACGATCCCTTGGCACTACGTGCCGGTGCTGGCCCGCAAACCGAACGGCCTGCGCAACGGCGCGCCTTTCCGGGAATGGGTTCTGCCATCAGCCATGGAGAAGGTGCGCCGCAAGCTAGGGGCGGCCGATGACGGCGACCGGCAGATGGTGTCGATCCTCACCTGCGTTCTGACCGACGGATTGAGCGCGGTCGAGAGCGCCTGCCAGGAAGCGCTCGAGCATGGCGTCTGTTCGGCGGCGGTGATCCTCAACATCCTGGCCCGCAGCCGCGATCCGGCGGCGGGCACGATCCTTTCCATTCCCCAGGCCCTGACGCTGGCTCACGAGCCGGTCGCCGACTGCGCCCGCTATGACAGTCTCAGGAGGACAAACAGCCATGGAACGCACCGAGGTACTGGAACTGATGGGAGCGCTGAAGCTCTACGGAATGCGCAGCGCCTATGACGAGATCATGGGCGTCGCCATCAAGCGACAGCACGAGCCGCCCAGGATTGTCGGTGATCTCTTGCAGGCCGAGATATCGGAGAAGCAGGCCCGCTCCATCAAATACCAGTTCGCCGTCGCCAAGTTGCCGCTGGCCAAGGACATCGACGACTTCGACTTCGCCGACACGCCGGTCACCGAACCCCTGATGCGCGATCTCGCCCCGGCGGCGCCTTCGTCGCCGA
This sequence comes from Mesorhizobium sp. M4B.F.Ca.ET.058.02.1.1, assembly GCF_003952505.1. Classification (NCBI taxonomy): domain Bacteria; kingdom Pseudomonadati; phylum Pseudomonadota; class Alphaproteobacteria; order Hyphomicrobiales; family Phyllobacteriaceae; genus Mesorhizobium; species Mesorhizobium sp. M4B.F.Ca.ET.058.02.1.1. The sequence continues at coordinate 4,863,004 of NZ_CP034450.1, forward strand.
TCAGCGCAACATCGTCCTGGTCGGCCGCCTTCACGGGTCACCCAACTCGCGCGGAAGGTCGACCGCATTGCGACGGGCGCGTGTCGACTTCCCAACCATGTCAGACAGGAGACACAACGCTATCGGAGCGATCGCATTGTCCGAAACGATTTTCCCAGTTGGCACGACGGTTGCGGTCCTATGCAAACTAGACCTGAGAGCCGCACCGCATGAATGTAGCCTCCCAACCTCTCGCGCCTGTGGCGCACCACGAAGCCGGGCACGCGGTGGCCGCCATCGTTTTGATGCGTCAGGTGTTCGACGACGACCGTGAATTCCCTGCTTTCTCAAGTGTTAGTATTTACCCCGACCCCGGTGACGGAGATTACCTTGGTGTTGTCATGAGCAAGTGTTTTTATTCAGCGCAAGGATTCACCTCGAAGCGAAAGCCGATTTTCCAGGACGATTTTGATCGATATTTCGAACGCGATGGTGCGATCCGGCAGATAGTTGCGTATCTGGCAGGTCCTTTTGCAGAATCCGCATTCAAAGGCTATCTGGACCCGTTCGATATGGCGATGAATGCGTCCGACGAGAATGAGGGGAGCGGCGACTACGCGAATGCCGAGCGAATCTATCGTGAGTTGCGGTTCCTGATGCCGCGCCGCCCCGATTGGGGGCGGATCGAAGATCGCACGGCCCGGCTAGTACTCGATCACTGGTCGGCCATCGAAGCATTGGCCGCACATTTGCTGGTCAAGCATGATCTCCAATTCGATGAGGCGCTGACGATTGTTGCGCCGCATCTTCCGCCCATGCCAGCAGCTACGCCGCCAGAGCGTCCATTTCCGCAGCCTGCTTGATCAGCCATTCGATGTGATTTGACCACATCTGCAACGCCTCGCGCTTTTGCTTGACGTAGGTATAGAGATTGTAGATTTCGCTTATGTCTGTCAGGGACGCTGCCTTGTGATTCAGTATGTGCTCGATGACGTGTGGCAATACCTGCCGCCTGCCGAGATTTGTCGCGAGCGTCCTGCGCAGATCGTGAAGGGTCCAGTTCTCCAAAGCCGTTGCCCCTCGCAGGGAAAAGAAACGTGTCATTGGTCTTCGGTACCGACTGGGGGACCGACACCGCCAGTGTGGACAGCGGAATAAGCGTAGGCTCTTCGTTCTTCGTGCGGTCCGCCGATAGGTCCCATGTTCCGGCTTCAAGGTTGAGTTCAGACCAACGCATCGCGGCAACTTCCGTACGCCTCTGTCCGGTCAGCATGAGCAGCTTGACGATGGAGCCGAACGAATAGCCGATATCGCCCGGTTCGGGCTCACAGCCCGTCCATATAGCCGCCAGTTCGGCATCGTTCACCACTCGCTTGCGCTTGACGATCAGGGCCGGATTTTCCAATCCCTCGCGGGGAAACCGCGACGAGCCGTTGCGGCGGTTTGCGACACCGGATAGCCGCCAGTTCGGCATCGTTCATCACTCGCTTGCGCTTGACGATCGGGGCCGGATTTTCCAATTCCTCGCGGGGAAACCGCGATGAGCCGTTGCGGCGGTTTGCGACACCAGTTGAAAATGCCCGCATATACCAGAAGGCCGTGTTAGCCGCTTGCGGGTGACCCCCGGCGACGATCTTCTTGGTGATGTTAGCAATGTCGGTGTCGGTCACATGGGGGATAGAGCGACTCCCGAGGGCAGGCACAAGATACCGGTTCAGGCTGGCCTCGACCAGTTCCCAGAAATCCCATTCTGCCTTGCCGGTCTTTGCAAAGCCCGCTCCCTTGCATTCGCGCCGATCGGCCGACCCCGTTCGAGGAAGGGCGTGATCTGGTCGGCGGCATGCAGAATCCGGGTGGCGCGGCTGGTCCGGTCGGACGCGGTCTGATCGAGGAAGCCAGCCGGAATGCCGGCGGCTCGTGCGGGAAGGGCGTTCATGAGAAGGTCCTGTCGGGCAAGCTGTTTGGGGGCACGATCACCATAGTTGATCAGGCTCCCGAGTGGGGCATTCTCGTAAATGTCGCTTGCGGACGTATGTTTGCTCTTTGTCCAGAAACAGAAAAGGCCCGATGGGACGGCCGGGCCCAGGGCGGTGTTTTGAGGGTCGTTACTCGGCGGCCTGGAGGTGATCGCCGTCGCCGTCCTCGGTATCGTCAGCGCTGATCTGCGCCTGATTGGCAAGGAAGGCTGGCAGTTCCGATGGAGCTATGCTGGAATTTGGGTGACGAGGCTGATCAAGCGGCGCTCTGCGGCTTCGTTTCGATGACCTCGATTCCGTCCAGGAACCTGGCACCTGCGATGAGTTTCGGCAACTGATTTTGTCCTTTCAATCGTCGCCACGTCCTGGCCGCGGCCATGACCAGCTTGAAGACCATCAGCTGGGCGGTTTTCGAGGATAGCGAGCCCTTGGTACGCACCGTGCGGTGGCGAACGGTCGCAAAGACGCTTTCGATGGGATTGGACCTTCGCAGATGATCCCAGTGTTCGGCGGGGAAATCGTAAAACGCCAGGAACGCATTCTGATCCTTCGTCAGGCAGTCGACCGCCTTAGCATACGCCTCGGCTTCCATCTCGATCGCCTGCGCAAGCAATTTGCGCGCGCCGCTGCGAAGTACATCCGTCAGGTATCACCGATTTCGTCGGGCTGACGAAGGCGAACAATGTTGATAGTCTCGTTCATGGCGTATCGCTCTCCTTGAGAGGTACTGGCAGGCTTCATCACCCGCCTCGATACGCCGCTCTCCTCAAACCGTCATCACCCAGTTTCCGCCATAGCTCCCCCCTGATTGGTCCGCTTCACCTGTGCAACTGCACAGGCTGCCATAGCGGGGAGATTGGCCTCCAATGGCGAAAACTTGCCGCAGGAGACCCTCCGATGACCGTGCCTATGGCGCCGCCGCTACGAAAACTTGCCGACAGGCAGCTCCATCCACTGCCGCGCTTCTGCGCCTTCAAGGGACGTCTGGATGGGACGCAGGAGCCGATGACGGTGACGGAATCAATTCCCTCGGCGTGCTCAGGTCGCGCTGGCCGTCACTGTGCGGGTTCAACGGTCTGGTGGCAATTTGCGCACATCTTCTGTCGCCGACAGTGGCGATGGCTGACGCTTCAACAAAAAGGTGCCTTCGACGTCTGCTGCCTTCGCCGGTGCTTTGCGAAGTGGCATAATGTTTCTACGCACGCAGGCGCGGGCAGGGGGTGTCAGTCATGAATCTCCTGACTGGCGCGGATCAGGCCGATTGGCGGGATGAAAGATCATACGACTACACCGCTGGCCTGACGCTGCGGGAGTGGGCTTGGGAGTTCTTACGCCGCAACCCGGCGTTCCAGCGCGATCTGACCGCTGCGCGCCAGCATTGCAAGACTTGGTCTCTCCGACCCTTTCTCGATATGGTCGCGTCGGCCGGCGACCTGTCACGCTGGGGTGTTCTGTTTCGCGGAGTCTTGTGGCCGCGCTTCGGTCGTATTCTGGTGTCCGCTCTGGTGCGTCCATGTGCTGCCGCTCATTGCGGAACGGTTGCCTGCCTCGTCGCCGACACCGCCGTTCGAACTCTCGGCATTGCCCTGTCGTGCAACCGTCCTGCAGGCGCCCGACAAGAGCCAGCATGTTCTTCTTCGCAATGCGGACCACGCGCTGCAGCTCGCCGTCTCGGGCGCGAATATCCTCCACCCTGTTTGCCTGCATACGCAAGCCATCTGGCCCGCGGTGCTTTTAAAGCATCGACTGAGGGGACTGGAGTGCCTCAATGCTCTCAGTCTAGGGCAACATTTGCCCCCCGCTTGTTTGCGCCGGAAAAGCGCGGCGTCCGTTTGTCCTTCGTTCTTCGTGCGCTCGACGGTTCGCTCGCCGGAGCACCACATCGCGAGCTCGCCGAAGTTCTCATCGGTCAACGGCGCGTCCATGCCGACTGGGCGGATCCTCGCGATCATCTGCGCGACCGCATCCGTCGGGCCGTCTCGCGTGGCCGCGCGCTCATGAATGGTGGCTACAGAGATTTCCTAGTTTGAAATGCGACAGTCCGCGCTGTGCGTCAGTGGATGAACGTTCGCTCGCAGCTGACCCGTCACCAACAGTTCGCCCGCCGACAGATCTGCATGGCGCCTTGCGGGTACGCTCTGGTCAGGCGTCGGCCGACGCCACAATGACATCGGTGAAGTTGCCAAGGCGGTGGTTCATTAGGGCCGGCCTCGACCTGAACCCACATCAGTGGTCGGAAAGCGGCGTGCACCGCAATGTCGCCATAGCAGCCAAGATCCTTTGAGTCCGGACCTGCAGTCCTGTTGGACCGGCGGGTGCAACAATATGGAGGGATTTGAGACCTCACACTGTCCCCTGGACCGACAGCTCGGTCAGACATCGCACTCACCGCTTGATTATGGAAATGGTGTGCCTGTAGTACAGCGGGTAGCGCTTGCTGCGCACTGTCCTAAGAATAGCAATCATGACCCGTCTGGGGGTCTGCAACACGACGATCCAACCGCTTGGGCATTGTCGCATATCCCACAATGTAGAGTGCGCAACAGGGCAAAAGCTGATCCATCGGCGGTTTATCAATGCTTTTTGGCTTGGCACGGCACATGCAACGCAATCGGCAAAAGGCGCACGAACTGAGTGGCCCCATCGGCCCTAGGAGCGCTGACTTATGCCCTCCCAAGGCATGTCCGGCCCGGCAGCGAGCTCAGTCTCCTGCCGGGCATCCGTGTTTCAGGTCAACGGCGTTAGGAACTTCAAATTAGGTGGCGGCATTGACCGCAGGCCGCCCCCGGTGGGCGGCCGGTGGGCGGAGAGACAGTGCAGCAGGTTTCAAATCCCGCCCATGCAGAGATATTTCATTTCCAGATAGTCCTCGAGGCCATGGCGGGAACCCTCCCGCCCGATGCCGGATTGCTTCATGCCGCCAAACGGTGCCGCCTCCGAGGACATGCGTCCCGTGTTTATGCCAACCATGCCATATTCCAGAGCCTCTGCCACACGCCAGACCCGCTTCATGTTGGAGGCATAGAAGTATGCGGCGAGGCCGTAAATCGTGTCATTGGCCTCGCGCACGACCTGATCCGCATCGTTGAAGCGAATGATCGGCGCCAGCGGCCCGAATGTCTCCTCTTGCGCGACTGCCATGACGCTGGAAATCTCGGTGAGGACCGTGGGTTTGAAAAACGTGCCATTCTTGCCGATACGTTGGCCCCCGCATCGTATTGTGCCGCCTTTCGCAATGGCATCTGCGATGTGAGACTCTATCTTGGCCAGAGCATGCCTGTCGATGAGCGGTCCGATGTCCACTCCGGCATCGAATCCGTCGCCAACCGACAAGTGCCGGACTTTCTCCACGAATTTCTTGACGAACTCATCGTGAACGCTCGATTGGACGTAAATACGGTTCGCCGAAACGCAGGTCTGGCCGGCATTGCGAAACTTCGCCTGGATCGCACCGTCAACAGCAGCGTCGATGTCGGCATCATCGAAGATGATGAAAGGTGCGTTGCCGCCGAGCTCAAGGCTAACCTTCTTGATCTGGTCAGAGCACTGACGCATCAGCAGCCGCCCGACCTCGGTCGAACCGGTGAAGCTGATCTTGCGGATCTTGGAATTGGTGCAGAGTTCACGGCCGACGCGATCACCTTCGGACGCATAGATCAGGTTGACCACGCCATCGGGAAAGCCGGCCTGATGGGCAAGGGCGAACATTGCGCCAGCCACGAGCGGCGTCTGTTCAGCGGGCTTGAGCACGATCGTGCAGCCCGCAGCCAAGGCCGGCGAGATTTTGCGCGCCACCATGGAGGCCGGGAAATTCCATGGCGTGATCGTGCCAACAACGCCGATGGGCTGCTTGATCACTAGCATTCGGCGGTCTGTCGAGGGTGCCGAGATCGTCTCGCCATAGACGCGATTGGCCTCCTCGGCATACCATTGCAGATACGCCGCCGCATGCGATACCTCTGACATGGCTTCGGCAAGCGGCTTGCCCATTTCCGCAGTCAGAATCGCGGCGAGATCGCCTGCATGGTCGATGATCAGCTGATGCCATCGCCAAAGAACGTCGCTACGCTCTCGGGCAGTCAACGCGGCCCATCCCGACTGCGCAACATAGGCCTTGTCTACCGCAGCACGTGTCTCCTCCACGCCCATATCGGGAAGCTCTGCCAAAACTTCGCCGGTCGACGGATTGACGACCTCGAACGTCTTATTGCCAACCGGTCTGCCGAGTGCCGGCAGGCGGTCGATGGCTCCAAACAGGTGCGGGGATTTCAGACGGCGGATCATCGGCAGGCACAGGGGCAATACCGGATTCCTCCTCAACGCAGCGAACATCCAGGTCGACAGGCCGTCGGTGTGTATTCTGCACCAGCGGGTTCGTCCTAGGGCCTCGGCAAAGCAGCTGGTAGACCAAACATACGACAACAGTTCCGTTAGTTTGAGTGCCCGCGGTTCATCAGTTGATGGATTGAGCAGCCGGATGTTTGCTTCATCCACCCGCTGCCTGCTGGTGGCGTGCGAGTGTATTCTGCAAAAGGCGGCATACATGCTGAGGAGCGCCGTTTCGGCGAGAGGCCCGCCTGGACCGCCAATGCCGCGCAAGGCCCGCGAAACGACTCCGCGGGTCTGCATGATCTGCTTGGCCCACCGGCCTCCATATTCGCTCTTCCCACGAGAAGCCCCAAGGAAGAAGGAAGGCGAGATGAGTTTCTTTACTCATCCTTGCCGCCCAGCGGCGGCCGACCACCAAAATGGCGGGCTCGGCCGAAAGCAGCTTCTTGGCCGCCGCCTTGACCTGTTTGAGCGTCACCCGACCGATGCTGCGGGCGCGACGCTGGTTGTAGTCGACGTCGGCCTTGTGAATCTGCAAATCCAGGAGCCGGTCTGCAATCGAGCTGGTCGAGCCCAGACGGTCAATGGCATAGGTGCCGATCAGGTGCTTCTTCGCCGCCTTGAGCTCGGCCCCGGTCGGTCCTTGCTGCGCCATCTGCTTTACCACATCTCGCACGATGCTCAGCGTTTGGGCGGCGCAGTCCGAGCGTGTCTCTGTCGTAACCAGAAGCTTGTCAAGGGTCAGTTCAGAGCTGACGTGATAGGCAAGGCCGCGTTTTTCGCGCACCTCCTCGAAAAGGCGGGAAGTCATGCCCGAGCCGCCGAGGATGTCATTCATCAGCACGGTGGCGAAGTGATCCGGCGCGCTACGCTTCACGCCAGGCCAGGCCAATCGCAGCGAAGTCTGCGGCAGGTCGCAGTTCTCCTCCACCAGTTGGCCGAGCTTCGGTACGACATCGGCGACGGGGGCGAGGGTTTGTTGCTCAGGCAAGTCACCAAACAGCTGGTCGAGCCTTTCCCTCAGCGTGTTTGCATCAATGTCACCGACCACGGCAATATGGAGCCCGTCGCGAGCGAAAATCGCCTTGTGGAAGGCGAGGAGGTCGGACGGCGTGATGCCGGCCAGGCTCTCTTTTGTGCCTTCTCCCGGCCTCGAAAAAGGATGCGTGCCATAGATCGCGCGCAGCCATTTGCGCTGAGCGATTGCGTCAGGGTCGCGCTCGCTGCCGACGATGTCGGAGACAATCTCGGCGCGGACGCGATCGATCGGCCCCTGGTCGAAGCGCGGCGCGTTGAGTGCGAGCCGAAGCAGGCCGAACGCGGCGTCCTGCTGTTTGGGAAGCATGCACACCGATCCGCAGATGTAGTGTCTTTGCGCCTCCAAACCCATCTCGGCGCCGGCATCGTCGAGCTTCATCTGGAAGGCATCGCTGTCGTAATTACCGGCGCCTTCGATGAACAGGCCGGCCATCAGATTGGCCATCCCCTCCTTCCCGACCGGGTCCTGCGTGATGCCGCCGTTGAAGGCAAAGCCGATGTTGACGATTTCCACTGTGTGGTCCTCCACCAGCCAGGCGATCATGCCCTTTTCGGACTTCACCTCCTGGATGTTCATCGCAGCATGGGGCTGAGCGCCGAGCGTCATCTCTTCATTCTCCGTCTTGGGCAAGAGATAGCCCGTGGTCGAACGGTCGAACGCGAGATAGCGGGCGGCAACTGCTTTGATTTGCGCGGCGGTAACCCTGCGGATGCGAGACGGCCGTTCCTCGACATCTTTCACGGTGCCGCCGGTGGCCAGCGTCGAGCCGTATATGCAGGCGAGGTCGTCCTGGTCGTCTTCGGCAAAGATCATATCGCGCACAAAGCGCTCCTTGGCCTTGCCCAGTTCCTCGCTGCTGACACCATCCTTGGCAATGCGAGCGACTTCGGCAGCGGCCGCCGCTTCGAGATCGGCCAGCTTGGCATCGCCGCGCGGCGCGCCATAGATGGCGAACCTGGTGTCGTCGAGCATGGTGCCCTGGAAATAGGCGCAGGCGCTGGAAGCGATACCTTGCTGGACAGCGAGCGCCTGGTAGAGCCGGCTGCGGTTACCGCCGCCGAGGATTTCGGACAGCAGGTCGAGCGCTTCGGCCTCGCCCGGCTTGGCGGTATGGTAAGACGGCACCACCCACTGCGTCGAAAAACTGGGCACGCTGACGCGGGCGTCGGAGAGCGTGACGGTGCGCCTGGTGTTCTGCTCGGGCTCAACCGGCCGGATGCGCGGCGGCAGGTCGGGCCCGCGCGCCACCTTGCCATAGGTCTTCTCGGCCAGCACCTTCACCGTCTCCGGCTCGACATCGCCGGCCACGATCAGCACGGAGTTGTTGGGCCAGTAGTATTTTTCATAGAAGGCGGTGGCGTCGACGCGGTTCAGCTGCTCGATCTCCTGCATCCAGCCGATGATCGGGATGCGATAGGGCTGGTTCTGCCACAGCGTCGCGTCGATCTCCTCATGGAGCACGTCCTGCGGGTTGGTGTCGGTGCTTGAGCGGCGCTCCTCGATGACCACGTCGCGCTCGGTCTTGACGACATCGTCGGTGAGGATGAGGTTTCGCATTCGGTCGGCCTCGAAGCTCATCATCAGCTCGAGCGCCGACGGCGCCACTGTCTGATAGAAGGCGGTGTAGTCGGAGGAGGTGAAGGCATTTTGCGAGCCGCCGATCTCGAACACTGCGCGGTCGAATTCGCCGGCCGCATGGTTGGTCGTCGCCTTGAACATCAGATGCTCGAAAAAAATGGGCAATGCCGGATTTGCCCGGCGGCTCGTCGGCGCTGCCGATCTTGTACCACACCATGTGGCTGACGATCGGCGCCCGGTGGTTGGGAATGACGACCACCTCCATGCCGTTGTCGAGCACGAAATCCGTCGCCTTGCCGTCCTCCCATGCGACGGGGACCGGAGCCGTCCTCGCGCCGCCCAACTCGGTCGCAACGGACGTCCTGCGAAGCCCGTGAGTGCGGGGCTTGCTTGGTAGTTCTGATAGGGAGAGTGGGATTATGGGCTGGGTTCCTGGCAAAGTGATTTGTTCCTCATTTTGAAGGCTCTATGTCTCCCGACGCCTATTGGGAGAAAGTGGATCGGCACGCGACGCCGAGCCAGATGAGCCGTCAGCGTGTTGCCGGGCCTGACGCGGGCCTCATCTTTGGATGCGTCCGGGGAACGTTCGGCAGTATTTTGGTGGGGCCATGGGAAGTCTGCTCGTTATCCATTGGGTGTTTGCGGATACCTGAGCATGCGCCGTGCCAAGTAAGAAAGCCCCGATTTGCAAGGTTTGATCCAACCTTGATACTTGCGATATCCGACATTGTCGGGCATCCGACAGAAAGCGCCTTTCGCCGGCGCGCCGGCTACGGCGCTCGCCTCCTCCGGCGTGACGACGATCCTTTGGCGGGCGCCGCGCACACCGATCTGCCCGCCTATCAGCACCGCGACATCGAAGGACAACGCGATCGTGACTGATGGGTCTTACGCAAACATGCAGCAGTGCCACCGCCATCAGGACTTCATCCGCCCCTCAAAGCCCCGAGCGCGAGGGGACGACGTGTAAGGCAACATGTCATCCTCGACAATGATGCCGCGCATAAAGAGGTAAGGTCCCTCGTCGTACCGGCGAGCCCCTTCGCTGGGTTCGCCGAGGGTCTGGTTTGCGAACGTCGACCGACAGCATCACGCATGGGCGGCCGGATCGATAGACAAGCATTGACCGTGCCACCAGCGCATTGAGGGCAGCGCAGAGTCCAATTGGCCTGTGCCAGCCGGTATGCTGGAGCTTCAAGTGTGGCCAGCCAAGCGGGCTGGGATATCCTGGACCGTCCAGATTGCAACGCACGACGCCTGGTCATCGCCCGAACGTTCATTGACGCTCAGCGAAGCTTGCGTCATCCGGACGATCTGGGAAAAGCTTGGCCGGGCCGGCGCCTTCCCAGGCGCACGGGACGCGCGACGACCCATGTGGACCTTGGATTTCACTCCGCACCCACGCTGCTTTGGCCTTGTCAGCAGCCTGGGCGGCATAGCTGAGTCCCGCCCTTGCTCAATCTGCCAAACCATCTCGCTCACAAGCGATCGGGTGGTTTGTGCCGTCTGAACGCGCATTGTCAACTTGCCGACAGTCTGGGGTTCCGAACCCGACAGTTGATTCAAACCGACAATGGCCCGCCTCAGAAGCAGGCAACCGCGCTTCGTAGCAGGCCGAAGCTAATCGAGGTTCGCGGGTCTCGGTTTGAGTGTGCAGTGTCGCTGCGCGCCTGATCTTTCGGTCTGATGACAAAAACATCGTCATTTTGGCCGACGATATCGGTCAGGAGCGGGTATTGCGGTCGAGCAGCGACCCAAGCACGTCCACAAGATGTGCCGAGTTTGCAGGGTTGGGTCATTGTTTCTGTCGACGTTTGAGCGACAGCGCACGACGAAACGTCTGGCATACGCCTCGTCTGGCACGCGCCTCGCATGTGTGGCAGGTGCTGCTGGAGATCAGGCGGTCGAGTGGGCCTTGCAATTTTCCGATTTTGCTGCGCCTAAAGTCTCGTGTACAAATCAGGCTGGCGTGAATGGCCTGCCTAAGTTGCGACTTGTTACAAAGGAATGGATATATGGCGACTGGAACGGTGAAGTGGTTCAACAGCACCAAGGGTTTTGGTTTTATTCAGCCCGACAACGGCGGTCAGGATGTCTTTGTCCACATTTCCGCTGTTGAACGAGCGGGCCTGTCGACCCTTAATGAGGGCCAGAAGATAAACTACGAGGTCGAACAGGATCGCCGCACCGGCAAGTCCTCTGCAGGCAGCCTCAGCAAGGCTGGCTAACGCGTGCGGCAAGGATGCGGCATACTCCGAACGCATTGACCGGCTCGAAACCCGGCCGGAGCATGCAACCAGGTAATGCCGCGGCAGCGATTGCTGGAGCCGTCGCGAATTCCTCTGGAATGAGGCTCTTGGACGGGAAAGGCGGGGCTCGTCCCCGCCTTTTGATTCCGCGCAGATTGGGCCTACGGCTGCCGCGCGTCCCGAACGACTGTTGATACGGATTTAGGCTGCGACCTTTTTGCGGGTCCGTTTCGCCGGCGCCGGCACCGGGGCTTCCGGCTCTTTCGGTTTGCGGCCGAGTCCGATGGTCTTGGCCAAGGCGGAGCGCGTAGCGGCGTAATTCGGCGCCACCATCGGATAATCCGACGGCAGACCCCATTTGGCGCGATATTCGTCCGGGGTCAGACCATAGTGCGTCGACAGATGGCGCTTTAGCGATTTGAATTTCTTGCCGTCTTCAAGGCTAATGATGTAGTCCGGTTCGATCGACTTTTTGATCGGGACAGCAGGTTTTTTCACAGGCACAGGCTCTTCTGCCGGTATTAGTCCGGCCGTGCCTTTTAGAGCCCCGTGCACTTGGGCGATCAGGGCAGGAAGCTCCCCCGCCGGGACGGGGTTGTTGGAGACGTAGGCTGATACAACCTCGGCAGTGAGCTCGATGAGGATGTCGGTGTTGTGGGCTTCTTCTGTCATAAACTTCTCCGGGCAGCTTGAAACACAGTCGGGCGAAGTGTCGCTACATAGTGGCGGTTGACGCTGAAAGCAAATGGATCGACGGGTGCGCTGCTCCCCACCATTGAAGTCTCGGGGAAGTATCCCGTCATCGTCCATCGGCCTAGAGGCAGCGTATTGCATTATGGGAGCGGTCGCGCCTGCCCCAAGTTAGAGGCAGGCATTCGCGCGTGAATTAATCAAATCCATCCTGAGCGTATCTCGCGTGGCAACCACGAAGGCGCTCTGGCAACGAAGCGAGGCGGATGGCCTTGCGGGTGGCCGAGAGATGTCATCCGGCTCTCCTGCCGACCTCTGCCGGCCAGATCTGGAGCAACAGCTTTGCGCAGATATGGCTCTCTTCAGAGGCCATCTATGATGGGAGCCGAGCGCGTCTCGAGCCGGGGAATAGGCTGCACATGCGCTGTGCCCACCTATTGCGATCGTGCTAACCTTGGCTGTTCGGACTTGCCGTTAAGGCAAGCGACAGATTGAAGTTATGCTGCACCATCTGATTCCCTGGCTCGGTTTCGAGAGCTCGCCGATACAGGGCCTGTGCCGCGTCATGCCGCCCCTCAATGTCCAAGATCACGCCCTTCGCATTCAATGCACGTACGTTTGCTGGGGCTGCAACCAAGACGCTGTCGAGCACCTCAACCGCTTCGTGCGGGCGCTTCTGGGCCACCAAGGCTTTTGTAAGCCGTATCGCCGCATCAACATTGTCCGGGTGCTGCTTCACCTCATCCCGCAAAGCCCGCTCTTGAACATCCTGACCAACTTCGCGCAAAATGCGTTCGCGCATAGCCGGATCGATTTGATCGGCGCTGAGCAACTCTGGGGAAGATGTCTCCTGCACGGAAAGAGCGGGCTTTTGCCAGCTGGCGCAACCGCCCAAAGGCAGAATGGCGAGTACGGCAAAAAGAAGTGAGCTCCGGCGCAGAAACATAGGCGATGGAGAAACTGTATTTCTAACAAATTTCATATTATCTCTCGGTTATCAGGGAGGCGGGTCGCGTTCAGTTAGGAAAGGTGGAACTACTCTAACAATCCGCTGTTCGATCCGTGCGGGAGTTTGACGGATCCTGCCGGGCGAATTGTAAAGTCGGAGGCGAGGTCTTGATAAGACAGCACGGCGAGATCGATCCCGTTTCGCGTCAGAAAGCCGCGGACGAAACGTCGGACATCCATTGACGTCAACAGAATAGGGCGGGTTTGACCCGGTTCTGTGTTCGAAAGGACCTGACGTATCTGTGATAGCATCGCTTCGCTTTGCCGATCCTCCAGTGCGAGATAGGGGCCTGCATCCGAATCTCGAACCGCGCCACGCATCACATCCTCGCTCTCGCGTTCGACGACCAGGGCGGACACGATGCCCTCGGTGTTGGCATAGCGGTGGCAGATCTGTCGCTTCAAACCAGAACGGACATATTCCGTCAGCAGGGCAACGTTTTGCTCACGCTCGCTCCATTCGGCCAATGCCTCCAACACGAGACGGGTGTGGCGGATTGGGATACCTTCCTCCAGGAGGCGGCGCAGAACATCGGCAATCCGAGGAATCGGCGTCGTGCGCAGCACCTCTTTCACAAGATCAGAATATTCCTGCTCCATTCGGCCCAGGAAATGTCGGGTCTCTTGGATGCCCACCAATCGCGGTGCGTAGCGGGTCAACGTTGCATGGACGCGCAAGGCGAGGAGTTCGCCGGGAGCCCAATGCTCCGTGCCGGCGCCCGTAAGGGCCTGTGCAGGGGTATGTTCGACCGGGAGTCTGTCCGTTTTCGGCTCACGCCTAAGGGGGATACCGCTCGAGTCGACGTGCGCTACATCGGCTCGGAGCGTCATCTGGCTTGGATCTATCGCGTCCTGTTCGACTGGCACGCCCTCGACATCTATCCGGAATTGCGATGTAGGCAGCTGCTCGTCAACCAAGACAGGGATGCGGGGAACGATAATGCCCAGATCGGCTGTGACCAGGAGCGAAACGCGCCCAATATGTTTTTGCAATTCGGCTTGATCGATCGCCTGCATAAGATTTGGCGCTAAAAAAAATGCGATCGGGAATTCCTTCGCAGGCGCGGCTTGCTTAGGCTCCGCTGCAGTTCCATCTTTTGCATCGGCAGTGCCGGCGCCCAGCACATCAGCCTTGACAATGCTTACCGCAGCGAACACTGCGGCCAGCATCAGAAAGACGGGGAGGGGAAACCCAGGAACGAACCCCATCACGACCAGGACGCCGGCCGCCAGCCGCAAGGCTCGAGTACTGGCCGTGAGCTGACTGACCATTTCGGTACCGAGGTTGATCCTCGCCGTCCCAGTCACACGGGTGACGATGGTCGCCGCAGTAATGGAGAGCAGAAGGGCCGGAATCTGCGATATCAATGCATCGCCTATCGTCAGCAGAGTATAGTGATGCAGCACCTCGCCGAAGGACATGCCCTTGGAGAGCAGACCGATCGAAATTCCACCCAGCATGTTGATGCAGATAACCACCAGCCCGGCGATGGAATCGCCCTTCACAAATTTCATCGCGCCGTCCATCGCGCCATATAGTTGGCTTTCCTTCTCCAATTCGGCGCGCCGCCGGCGGGATTCGTTGGCATCGATGTGGCCGTTGCGTAGCTCTGCGTCGACCGCCATTTGCTTGCCCGGCAGAGCATCCAGCGTGAAACGCGCCGCCACTTCTGCCACCCGTTCGGCACCCTTCGCGAGGACCATGAATTGCACCATGGTGACGACCAGAAATATGACGAAACCCACCACGATATTGCCTGAGATGACGAAATCGCCAAAGGTATGAATAATGCTGCCGGCCTCCCCCTCGGCCAGGATCAGTCGCGTCGTTGCGACCGTCAGCGCGAGACGGAATACAGTGGAAATCAAAATAACGCCGGGCAAAGAGGAAAAATCAAGTGGAGTACTGACATACAGGGCAACCATCATCAGCAGTATGGCCAACCCCATATTGAATCCTATCAGTGCGTCGACCACCACGACCGGGATAGGCATGACCATCATCGCGACAGCCAGAAGCAGCATCAACGCAACCATTAAATCCGGGCTGGCCGGCGCACGCTTGATGAAGTCACGCAGGACGTTGGCCATCGAGACACCTTTGCAATCGGTTGAGACTTACTCTGCTGTTACGCCCTGAAACGTAGCTTTCGAACTCCGAAGGCGCCTCGGCCTTGGCCAGCGCGTGACCCTGCATGAGAGCCACAAACAGGCGCGAAATGGCTGGGCAGCAAATGTTTCCAACGCAGCCAGCTTGTCAGCACCGAGCGCCACAGGATGTTTGGCTGGCCATAGAGTGCTGCTTGATGGGGCCTGCGAGCTTTCAATATGGGAGAGCAGCAATGCGGCCATTCCTGCTCAGCAGCACACGGCTGTCCTCAATACGATCGACTACCCATCCATCAGCTAAAATGGCCCCGACAAAATACTTCTCGCTGTCGATGACAAGATACGGTTGGGCCCCATGCCACACAGCTTCGACCGCGATTGCGGATGGCGCCTTCTCCTCTTTGATGAGCACTCCGTTCACCAGTGTTAGAGTACCCTTGGTGCGACGATCGAACGATTGCTGAAGCTTCTGCCAGCTGATGACCGATTCAGACGTGACGGTGCCCTCGGCGGTCACAACACCCTTTGCGGAGCCAATCTTGACGTCGAGAAGACCCGCTCGATCGACTTCCTCCTGCAGCTCTTTGGCCGCTGCCCCCGTAAGTTCATTGTCAGCGCGGTGACTGATCGTTCTGGACGCGACTTCAGCCCGAAGTGAATTGGGGCTCGATCCACTTGCATTGCCAAGATAGGAGAACATGCCCGAAAGCGCGCCGATCCCGAGTGAGCTGATTATGACCATGGCGAGCACACCGATCGGTAGGCGCGGTATGCCGGTCGAACCAGGCGGCTCTGCATCCTGCACGGACCAAGCAATGGACATCTCGCCTACGAGCAGGACGGCAGGAAGGGGCACAACAACGGACTGGCCTGCGGCGATATTCCGGTTGCCCTCGATACTGAGTCCGGGTGCAAGCGCCTCGAGTTCGATCGACTTGCCAAGAAGAGTTACACGAAGATGATGCGGTGCCAGTCCTTGCTCGACAAAGACCAAATCGGCATCGAAGCCGCTGCCGATTAAACACGTTTGAAGATCCGTCTTGCCGGTCAGTCCGCAATAGAGCCCCGAAAGCACTTCGAAACGGAGGGAAACGGCGTCATCCACAGAGCATCTCTCAAACAGGATAGAAGCCGCACGGCAATTGCCATGCGGCTCATTTCGGGACTACGTCGCGTCAATAAGGAGACGCGCTAGGGGCAGTCTAAAAGCCGCTTCCGACATTACGAAACGCGTTCGTCGGCGGCCTTCTTGATGGTCTGGAGATTGGTCGTTAGAGTGCGCAACTGGACACTCCTTTTCGTCGCCTCCAAGCTAACATTGGTTAGTTCTTGCACTTGCGCCTGAAAAGCAGTAGCATCAGCTCCGCTTGTATTGCCGGGAGTGCCACTGTTAGTTTTATCGGTATTGCCGGCGCTACTGGTATTGGTATTGCCTGATTTCTTATTATTATCAACTGCAGCCATGATCATTCCTTTTTCTGTTGGAGTTGTGCCGTCAATAACGGCCTGTATGACCTCACGCCGGATTTTCCCGCGTCAGGCATCTTCTGTGTCATCCAAAGCTTCATCGGCCTCAGCCATCGCATCGTTCGCGAATTGGAACGCGAACGATCGCAGGATACTTTGGAAGGCTTCACTTTGTGCTGCAGACTGTGAGTTGTCTTGAAGTTGATCATTTGAAACGGTCCGGTTATCCGCCCGATCGTTCCCGCCAGCTGGCTTGCCATCATTCCCACCAGCTGGCTTGCCATCATTGCCACCAGCCGGCTTGCCATCACCAGAATGCTCGGATTTCGAATCCCCATGGCCCTTTCGGATCAAGGAAGTCCCGAGGTTGCCAACTCCACTCCCAATTGCTGCTATCATCAGGTACTCCGGCATTTGCCATTGGCGGCGACGTGTTAAAGGTTAACCTCGATCAAGCTAAGGGCGGGAGCTTTCGAGAACCTGACGGCTTTTGACAAAAACCGGCCAGCGCAAAAACGTATGCTCTGCAGGATGTTGCTCTCGCATCGAACAGTCGACCACGATCTCGGCTGTTCGGCCAATCCCGCCGTCCACGCATGCCGCGACCGAATGGCAGCCGCAGCAGCTCGTTTGCATCCTCGATGCTGTGGTGTCGAACAGGAGACACGGTCCACGTGCTGCATGACCGCAATGACCGTATTCTTGCTGGCTCCACGGGCGCACGCAACGAGCAGGAACTCGGTCTTTGCATCACCATTCTCTCGCCTGCACATCACGGCCCGGCGCGGTGAGCTCATTGGCTTCGAGAAGGTCGGCGAGTACGAACATGGGATGGTCTGCCGGCTTTGGGAGGCCGGTGCGGATCCTCTTCTCACCATATCGAAAGCTTGAAGCGGTCGGATTTTCTTGCCCTGTTCGTGAGAACTCCCATCGTCAGCTAATCGTCAGCCAAGCGGTCTATCTAGGCCGGCCGTGCCTGACCTTCGGATCCAAAGGTCCCGTCTCGACACTTTTTGTAACTATAGATCGAAATGGTTTCCCGCGCGATACGCAACGCACACGCTTCTCTGAAGCAAATGTGTGACTTTGTCGGTGGCGAACGAGAGGAGTGACGCCTCAATAAAATCGTCAGGCACGTGTCTAGGAAGGGGAGCTAGCCGAGTTGGTCTGATTTCATTCGCTGTTCCTGGAAATCGGCGGACTGAAGCGCTGATAATCTCAGGACATCGATGGCAACGTTGCGAAAGTCCTGTGAGCTCGGGCCAATCTTGGCCTGCTACTGAGAAGCACTTTGGCGGGAACATTACGCCGTCGCGGGTCTGGCTGACCGTGACGTTAACCGAAAGATGCCGCTGGTCTCGTCAGCCGCCAGCACAATAGCAGCACATTCTCGCCTACTACGGAGACGCAATATGAAGGGCATTGGCCGACCACGGAAATCGCAGGCTGAAACTGGAGCCAGCCGCGCGGGGCGGGCGAGCAGTTCCCTTTCGCAATCAAGTCTTGCTGCGGGAGAAGGTGGACAGTCATTCGATTCCGTTGTGGAGCAGATGCGCTCTGGGGACGCCGATAGGAGGCCCTCCTCCCTTCCAGTTGCGCGCGGTCCAGGCGATGCCCGCGAAAGTCTGCCAGGCGCCTCGATTGGCGAAGATCAAATCCTGAACGCACCGCCACGTGGAGCCGCTGCGCCACCACGCGGAACCGTAGCGCCACGTGGCGCAGCCGCAAGGCGGCGCGGTTCTCCCTCCATGTCTGAGGGCGAAGCCATGGCGCCGGTCGGTAGCCAACTATCAACCGCGCAGGTGGAAGGCACCAGCTCATCGTCAAATGAAGATATCAGTCCGACACAGCTCAGAATGAACAGTCTTGTTCAACAACTGACTGATTGCGAGGCTGCGGCCAGGAAAACCGACGTCCCCGAGGAGGCGGTGGAGCTGATCAGTCGGGTCGTCGATGCAGCCTCAGCAATTCTGGAGTACCGCGCTAGCCTGCCTGCGGCTGAGGCGCAGACAATTATGCCAGACGACAAGGTGCGTAGATGTTGCCAGATCGTGTGCGACGCCGCGAATGAAGTAGACAAACTTGGCCTGTCGACGATCACGAAATTGGACAAAAAGACCAAGAAAGCGGCAGGTATGGTCGATAAACTCTACTCCTACTCCCAGGCGGACCGGCAGGAGCTGTTGATTTTAAATGTGGAGAACCACCATACGGCGGCAATTAAGTGGTGGGAAAAAAAGGCATGGCGCTCCGAACGGCAGCGATCCGCCTGCGCTGCCACCGCTAGCCTATCCAGTGGAACGCCCGTGATGCGGGAAGCCGAGCGGTGCGCACTGCGGCTGCGTGCCGGCTCGGTACTGAGTGTCAGGATCTGGCTGGTCCGTGAGCGGATCGGTCTTGCGCGGGCCAAGATTGAACTGCGGGCGAGCAGGTTCGAGCCAGATTTGAAGGAACTCCTCGTCGGTCGAAATGGAGTGGTGCAGCTGATGGCAAGCGCCGTTCAAGAAGCTCTTCGCGCCCTCTCTTTGGCGAAGGGCATAATGGATGATGGCAAAGCACTCAACGCTCATGATTGCGCGGTTGTAGAAAAAATCATGGAGCGGCTTTCGGATTTTGGATTGGCGTTGCACGAGGTGCATACCAAGCTAAGCCATACCTACCCAGATGCCGGCCTCCCATTGAAACTGTTCGAACGGATCGTGGACGATGCATGGATCACTGCGCACGATGCCATGCACTTGTTGAACCTGCAGTCTCCGCCGTCAGCCATCATGGCGCCACAGGCCCAGGCGGGCGCTGCGATGCCGGCCAGGGCAGGCGCTGCGATACCGGCTGACACTGCTGGTACGGCTGCAGTGTCAGAAGGCACTACAGCGCGAAGGAAAGGGAAGTCAAAGCATAAGTCGGCAGCTCGCGCCGGGACTTCTGCCGCCGGGCAGCCATCAACACCAGTCGCTGCGAACGCCGGCACAGTGCCAGCAGCCAAGGTTCTCGCGCGCTCGGATCAAGTTGCGAGTACACAGGTGAGAGCGCAAGAGGTGGCTGCGAGTTCGTCGGGGGCAGGCTCGACAATCGGGGGCGCCGCGTTGTCAATGGAGGTATTGACGGAGCGGCTCAAACGATTGGACGAACTTTTGCAGTTCGATCTGGCCGGTCAGCAAAGCGTCGTCTCCCAAGTGCGCCAGATGAAGCCTGAGGAGGCCGGTAAGGTCGTGGACGATGTGGCCCAGTACCTGCGAGCCCAGGCCATTGAGATGCAAACCTGTCTCGCCGGGTTGCAGGGGCGTAATGTACGCCTGCTACTCACCTCCACCCAGCTACCCAAAGTGCACGAACGCACAGACCAGCTCAAAGGGTTGCTGAACATGGTGCTGGGACAGGCCAACGCATTGAATGAAGGAAAAGCCGGCATTACGACTGATTGCATGAAGACCTACGCATTTCCGGCGCAAAAATACCTGGAACATTTGTGCAATGCCGACGAATTGATGCCGCCGGAGGCACCGGTCGCGCTGCGTGGCGAGCCAGGAAAGCTGTTTGAGATGAAGCTGCAGCCCAAGATGCTGGTCAATGGTGCGATGCCGAGCCCGATGTGGGTGCACATCCACACGAGTCGCCCCGTCATGGCCAGAAACTTGGAAGGGCTGGCTGATTCCGAATTCACCGCTTGCCACGTTAAATCCAACGAACAGCGCGGCTACAATCGAGAGCGAGAGGAAGCCGATGCTAGGTCCGGTCGCGAGAAGGTCATAATTCATCGCGGCAAACTCACCCCCGCTTTCTGTAAGTCCTTGTTGACCTCGGGGCTTGGCCGCCAACCACGCCATTCGCGTGCCGAGCTCCCGTCGGCGCAGGCTGCATGACAGGGCACGTACTTTGGGGTCTAGGGCAGAATGCGGCCGGCCACGCTGTGAGTCAGCGAGCATTTCTCCTGGCCAAACCGCGAATGCCGCTGCGCGAGTTGCGGTCCGGCGATTGGAGTCGATCGGCTACCGTCAGGGCCGATTTGCGATGTCGCGTTACCTGCTGTTGACGTGGCGGCGTATCTTGCCTCCCATCCAACTTATCGCCGAGATCGCGCCGCCAAGATCGAGGCGGAAGGTCTTCCTGCGAGCGCGGAGCAGGCATAGCCGATCCGATCGGGATCGGCGCATCGCAACGACCCAACGGTGTGGTGGAGAAAATTGGATTCGGGAGAGCTCGTATCCAAGAGGCGGAGTTCCGGCCCGAATACAATCCGCTCGCAAGCACCCACGATGCGCATCCGCAGTTTATTGTCTGGGAGATGGGCTGGATCGCTCGGCGGCGCTGGCGCTAAGGCGGGGCTGTCGCCGGACAATTAGCATTCACTGCCAACAGCCTTGCAACCGTCACCAGTTGCAAGGCTCGGCGGCGGGTCGACAAATCACATGAAATCGTCGTCAGACCCGCTATCGCTGCTGTCGCTGTCCTCGGTTTTGTGGAGATAGAGTGGAGGTTTGCCTGCACGCTGCCACTCACCGGCACTGTTCTTCGTCCATTTGTCGGGATGCTGCGTAGGGTCAAGCACCAGGTCGCCATGATCCACTTCAACAAACCCCATCGTCTGCGCGCGCGCTTGTGCTTCCGGATTAGCCGCACGCCAATTCAGCAACGGTCGGTCGCCGTCTATCCGAAGTTGATGCTCCAGCAGAATATCGCCCGCATTTTCGACGAGCGGATGGGCGACTTGAAGATCCACTATGGAAGTGACCTCAGTTCGACCAGGAAATTGTTCCCGCCAACTTTCCGATTCGAACTCGTTCATGCTGAATCCGCCTTCCATTCTCAGCAGTCCGGCACTCCGGTCTCCCAATTGGTAACTGAAATATCGCGCGTGCTCCGTATCTCGACGGATGCCATATTGCTGAGCAACGTCCGCGGTGCGCCTGGCTCGTGACGATACGAACTCCGAATACTCTTGAGGATTGTCGGCGATGTGCGTGATTTCATCACCATGAAATTGCCTCACCTGTCTCCTGAAGGAAGTCCTGTTGATCTCCACCACAGGAGGTCGGGAATTGAGGGAGTATGCTTGGGGAGCCGCCGATGATGAGGCGCCGCTACCTTCCGATCCGGATAAGTGCATTCGGGCAAATGTGTCCGCGAACCCTTCGCTTCCTGCATCCGATTGCTCGCCGGCATTATGCGCGCGGTAACTATCGGATGAGCCAATTCGACCATACATGACGATTCGTACTCCTATGTTTCGCAACCGAGCTCAAGTTAGCACGGCTGTTCAACATAGGGCGCTTAGTTGACGACTAGCTGACGAGGGCATTCCAACGGCTGCACCAATCAAATCCGCACTGCCGGCCTCAAAACCTCGGACTGCGCCACGCACCGGCCAGCAGAGGCTGAAAGGTCATGCCCGGAGGACTTGCCGTAGTTGCTGGGTGGCAGATCCGAGGGGAGTGATTGCCCCAGGCCCGCGGTTGCGCGGTTGGCCTGACAGAGACACTGGGGCACGGATGGCCAGCCGACATTTGCCACTAGCATGGAACCAGGTCAGTTTTGAACTGGGCAGTCGTGGACTTCCAATGACTAGGCCAAGCCTGCGGCAAAGAATGCTTTCGCGACAGGCTGGAAATATTGCATAGGAACCGCGTGGCCGAGTTTTGTAGTGCTTATCAGCTGACGCGCTAAGACATGGTCATGGACGATCGTCAGGCGTAGTGCCCGCGCCTCACTCAACACATGTGAAACGCGCTCACCTTCGGCACGGCAAACTAAGAACGGCACCCCGGTTTCACCGCGAACGTAACGCAGACCGATCAGGACCGCCCTTCCTGTTAAGACCAGCGTGGCGCGATGCACGCCAAGCGCAGGCTCGTCGGCCGCCTCCTCGCGGATGCGACGCTGTTCACCTTTCAACTCTGGCGCTCCTTGCTGATCCTTCGACTCGCGCGTCACTTCGGTATTGGTCATGCGCATTTCGCGCAGATACAACGCGCGCTGGAGCAGGAGATCGATCAGTCCGCCGACCAGCAGTGCGCCGGCGCCAATTCCCATCAGCAATTTTGTCTCCATAAAGATGAGGCCAACACAGCCCATGCCGCAGATCGGCAGAGGGACCATTGTCTTCCACATCCCGAGAAGGACAATGGAAAAGGTTGCGCTGAGAACCAATACCTTGAACATGGTCTTGCAGACTTCGACCATGGAACGAGCAGACCCCAAGCGCTTCAGCCCTTCAAAGGGGTCAATTTTCTTAAAGCTGAGCTTCATCGGCTCCAGAGAGAAGACAAATCCACCATTGGCTAGCAGGCTGGCCAAAATCACCGCGGCGACGAGGGTTCCAAGCAGCGGGCCAACAGCCGCGACGGTGAGTTGGACGAGCACAACCAATGCCTGCGGCACCGCGGTATCGAAAGGTAGGCTCTGCAACTTGGTGGCTAATAGGAGCGCTTCCCGGCATTTGTCCTCGATCACGCTGCCTCTTAGCCAAAGGTAGCCGAGCCCAGCGCAAGTCCCGACCGCGCGGACGAAATCGGAGCTACGTGGCAGCTGTCCTTTTTTGCGCGCTTCACTTAACTTCTTCGGGCTGGCGGCGTGTGTCTTCTCTTCACTTGTGTCGCTCATGGCAGCAATTTGTCGAACCACTCCAGCGCGCCGTTGGCTTGTGTGACCTCCAGTTTCATGCTCTCCACCAGATAGGCAGCGTAGGTGACCATGAGAACTGGAAAGACAATGTTCTTGATTGCCGGAGACAGTTGGCTCGCCTTAAATTGCGGGGCAAAGCGACGCAGCAGCATCATCGATATATCAATCAGTATCAGGAAGAACACGACAGGCCCCGATACCAATAATGCCGTGCGCATTATGCGGTCGAGAAGCCCCAACAACTCCATTGCTCCTGGCCCGCTCAGTGTCGGGTGAAACTGATACACCGGCCAGATCAAGTAGCTGCGGTACAGGACACTGATCAAAGTTTCCAGGCCTCCTGATCCGACGAATATGGCAATCGCAGTGATCCCCAGAAAAACGCCCATCGCGGAAGCCTGACTGTTCGTCGCGGGATCGGCCGAAGCGGTCGGGCTGCTGATGCCGCGTTGGTTGTCGATAAGCTCCCCGGCAGCCTGAAGGCCCCAAAGCGGAATGCCAAGAAAAGTGCCAAGGAGTACACCGACAAAAACTTCCTTGAATCCGAGCAGGGTTAGCTGGATCAGGCGTGTATCAGAATCCAGCGCCGGCAATCCGCCGCTGACGTGTGCCAGGCATGGTAGTGCGAAGCCAACAGCCAAACAGCCCCGGATCAGCCCACTGATCTGCGAGCGTGTGAATACGGGAAAGATCAGCATGATGCCCATCGCGCGGGCTGCCCCAAGACCTGCCGCAACGACGAGTTCGAGAGCCGTCTGGATCAGAATTTGAATATCGGCCGATGGCGCGTCCATGGGGCGGACTAGTAGCTAAGTGTCATTGCGGGAAACTCGGTGAAGATCTGATCGGCTAGCTCTATGAGCGGGGCGCTTAGCACAGGAGCAAACAGCCCAATCACCGCGACAACGACCAGAAGCTTCACGGTGAGCGGCAAGCTTTCATCCTGGATCTGCGTCGCCGCCTGGAGGATGCCGATGACGAGGCCGACAACCACTGATGCAATGAGCGGCGGTAGAATCCAGATCATGAAAACCACCAGTGATTGGCTCATAAGAGTAATGATGCTGGATTCAGTGATGATCAGCCTCCCGGTAACGTATAACTCAGCACAAGCCCATGCATCAATTTTGACCAACCATCAATGGCAACAAACAAAAAGATCTTGAACGGGACAGATATAACAGTTGGTGAGACCATCGACATACCCATTGCCATCAAGATAGTTGTCACTATCAGATCTATAACAATAAAAGGCAGATAAAGTAGAAATCCTATCTCAAATCCGCGCTTCAATTCTGATAGCAAGAAAGACGGTACAAGTATTGCAAAGTCATCAGGCGTGGCTGCAGCGTGCATTTCCTCTGGCCAGACCTTTTCTGTCGAAGATAGGAAAAATCGCCGCTGCTCTTCATTTGTGAATTTCTTGAGATGCTCGCGCAAGGGCTCACTTCCGGCTTTAGCGGCGCTTACCCAGTCGTCGAATGTCTGATAGTGGAGCTTGGGATCCGACATGCGGTCATAGGTCTGCTCAGCAACGGGCGCACTAACGAACATAGTGAGGATCATCGCCGCGGCGTACAGCACCACATTGGGTGGTATGGTCTGGGTCCCGAGCGCATTGCGGACGAGGAAAAGAACAATTGATACCTTTACAAAGGCCGTTGTCGTGGCAACTGCTAAAACCAGCAGACCGAGTCCGGCGGTAAC
The DNA here is from genome assembly GCF_003952505.1 of Mesorhizobium sp. M4B.F.Ca.ET.058.02.1.1. NCBI lineage: Bacteria > Pseudomonadati > Pseudomonadota > Alphaproteobacteria > Hyphomicrobiales > Phyllobacteriaceae > Mesorhizobium > Mesorhizobium sp. M4B.F.Ca.ET.058.02.1.1. The sequence goes on from NZ_CP034450.1 coordinate 4,887,756, forward strand.
CGCAAGAAGCGCCAGGATTGTCGGCTGAGCTTCACTCATTGCATGCAAACCCGCCACGGAGCCTGATGCCCAGCTCTTCTCCGATGCGGACAATGTCGCCACGCCCGATACGCTGACCATTGGCCACTATGTCGACCGGGCCGTCGATCGGCCATCCAAGTTCAAAAATATGCCCTTCGCCGGCACTTCTTAATTCCCCAAGAGAAATAGGCCAGCGGCCGCATTCAAAGACAAGCACGATCTCGACATCGTCGAGATCCTTAGTAAGCTCCAGTTGCGATCCGGGTTGTGTCATATGCGCATTCTCCAAAGGACACGGTCGCGGGCGGAAAGGCCCCCGCAAGATTAATTCATCGCCGTCAAGATCCGCCCCGGCGCACAACTGGCCGACAGCTAGGGTGATCTGGCCGCGGCCGAACGGCGCAATATCGGGCAACAATGCATCACCGACACATGCGCTTCGAAGAAGCGCCGCAGGAAGGCGAAGCGTGCCGACCTCTCCTGCAACAATGAGCGGGAGCTCTGGAGGCAGCCCGCCCAGCTGCCGCGGCAACTGGGCAAGCAGTTCGCCTAGCGCGCGAAACGCAGGCGGTACTAAGCCGTCAAGAGGCGTGAACAGGAATAGACGGCCCTTGCCCTTGACCGCGCCGAAAATGATGTCGAGTTCAAGATGAGGAGCCAGCATCGTGGCTTCGCATACGCGCACGAGTTGCACGTTCAGACGCGTCGTCTCCTCCAGTCGAGTGACAAGCGGCTCAAGAGCGAGTTCGAGAATAAGCGAAGCAGTTGGCTCGGAAGGGAAGGCCAAGCCGTTCTGCACTGTCGTGATGAACTCCTCTACGAGCGGGCGCGACAGCGACAAGATGACCGTTTCGGCTCCCACTCTCCAGACGCAGTCAAGCATCGGAATGGCAGCAGGTTCCTGCTGCCAGACAAGCCCTGCCGTTCGCACCGATAGCGGCACCTCGTTGATCCGGCTTTGAAACGGCGTACGGGGCGCTGCTGTATCATTGAGCCACGAGACAACCGTGCGGGACAGTTTCAGAACTGGTTCGAACATGGCGGGTGTGACCGCAGCGGCTATCAAAGACTGCACGGTCGTGTCATTCGGACGACCTCTTGCGACTGTCGGATCCGGTTGCGCGGCATTTAGGCAAGCGACCCCCTCGCATATTTCAGCAGTATCTCGTCGTCGGCCTCGATCTCGGCTGCGGCCTCCGAATGAGTCTCGACGGCGCGCCGCACGTCGTCCTCGATTTGTTGCCATTTGTCCCTTGCCGCCGAACATATGACCCATAGCTCCCTCGTCCTGGACGCCGCCATCTCAGCCTCCTCTTGAGCGATTTGGGCATCATCAAGCATCTGCCGTCTGGAAGTGATCTCAGCGGCAAGCTGTTCAGTGTGAAGGCGGTGACGGTCGAGCGCTGCGCTAGACAAGTTGTCGAGTGACATCAGATGCTGATAGAGCGCTGCTTCTGTTCTTGAACAATGTTGCTGTATCATTGCAAGCTCCCTAGCGGCATTTTGTACGGCTGAGGCGGCCACATCGCGCTGGGCTTCCTTCTTGGACAGCTCGCCAAGGGCACGACGCTCTTGCATTTCCTTCAGAAGCCGTAACCTCGAAGACTGAACCCAGTTCACGCGGTCAGACGCGACATCCATGCGACCGTCTCCTCGAAATCTGACGCGTCATCTTCGCTCTGGCGCAGAAACTCCCTCAGTTCGTCGATTGACGCGACGGCCCGGTCAGTCAGGGGATCTCCACCTGGCTTGTATTCGCCAACATTGATCAAGAACTCGGTCTCGGCATAGCGCGATAGGAGCTCGCGGAAAATGGATGCTGCCTTGCGATGTGTCCCCGAAACGACTGCATCCATGACGCGGCTGCGACTCTGCAGCACATCAATAGCGGGGAAATGCGATCGCGCCGCAATAGCGCGTGAGAGGATGACATGGCCATCGAGAATACCACGCGATTCCTCGGCGATTGGATCACCCGTGCCATCACCCTCTACAAGCACCGTATAGAAGGCCGTGATTGAGCCCCGCTCACCCATGCCGGCGCGCTCGAGCAGGCCTGGCAGCATGCCAAAAACGGAAGGAGGAAAGCCCCGTCGCGTCGGCGGCTCACCCGCAGCAAGGCCTATTTCGCGCATAGCGCGGCAGAAGCGCGTCAGCGAATCCAGCATGAGAGCAACGCGTAGGCCCTGATCGCGAAAATATTCCGCGAGCGCAGTCGCCATTGGAGCGCATTGCGCACGCTCCACCGCCGAGCGGTCGGAGGTTTCAACCACGACGACCGTACGGAGAAGGCCCTCTTCACCAAGATTCCTTTCGATGAATTCACGAACTTCCCGTCCACGTTCGCCTATGAGCGCCACTATGACGACGTCAGCGGCGGCACCCTTTACGATCTGTGACAACAGCGTCGACTTGCCACCACCTGGCTCGCCATAAATCCCGATCCGCTGGCCCTCGCCGCACGTCAGCAGACCATCGAGGACACGGACCCCAAGCGGGAATGGCCGCTCAATCATGCGCCTCGTCATCGGATTGGGGGCTCTGCCATGCAGGGGCCGAGTTTCGACGGTCTTGATTTCGCCTTTGCCGTCCAATGGGCGGCAACGACTGTCGATCACGCGACCGAGCAAATCGCCGCCGACGGGCACCTCACGCATTCGGCCAGTGGCCACGACCTCTGCGCGGCTGGATAGGCCCACCAAGTCCCCGATCGGTGTCAGCAATACACCATCACCCGACAGGCCGATCACCTCGGCCTCGAGCGACAGCCCGGTTCGCGGGTCCTCTAGGAGGCAAAGTTCCCCAATACGAGTATCTGGCAAGACGGCATGAACCAGTGTGCCGATAGCCCGCGTGATCCGACCGCGCACCGCACGCGTGTCAATTCGCTTGGCCGCAGCCCTCAAAGACGAGATTGCTGGAACGAGAGCTCGAGTGTCGGCGTCAGCGTTATGTTCTGGGACGGGCTTTCTCATAGCTCGCCTTTTTCACATAGCGTCCCGAAACCAAGGCGCAGCGCGCGCATCTGGGCGTCAAGTCCCAGGTCGACATTGCCGTACTCGCTCCACAGCACGCACCGTTGCGGCGACAACGTCGGGTCGGGCTCGATCCGCACCCTTGGTCGACCATCCTGGCCGTCGCATCGAGCAAACTCTCGTGCAAGCATGTCGACTTGCATGGGAGAAACATGAAGGCAAACTTCGGCGCCGCTGTATTGACACTCTATGGCGTGACGAACAGCCCTCACCAGTAGCTCGCCCGGATCGAAAGCGCCGATAAGATCGCTCAATATTTCCATCACGAGCTGCGGCAATTCCTGCTCCAGAGCCGCCTTTCGTCGCGCGATTTCGGAGATTGTCTCCGCAATCAGCCCTGCCATCTCCTCGGTGCCTGCATTCGAGCCCTCCATGTGGCCGCGCACCCACGCCCGCTGGTAAACGGCGCGTGCCCAGTTTCGAACGCGCTGCCGATGCCGTTCTGCCGCGGCAAGCGCTTGCGCGGCGCTGTGCCAGGTTTCGAGCTCGCTCGCGGGTATCAGTGGTCCGATTGGACGCATCTGCGGCGCTATTGGCCCCTCGGAAAGTTCGGCTGTCATTTCACCGGGGTCTCTGTCTCAAAATGAGCTAGTACAAGTGAAAGCAATTGGCCGGCGGCGGTCCAATGCTCAGGTGCTGGAGTCTCCGCGGCAGTCCCCTCGGGCAACCGAAGAAGCACGCGGTTACGCTCGGTCGCTGAACTGTCCTGGAGCCAAGCCCCAAGACATGCATGTCCATCGTATTCGATTTGCTGAGCGAGTTTTTCTGGGTCCGCGATCAGTCTGTTCTCAACGGCATGCAGCAGGTGTCGGATTCCGAATGCGTGTGCATCCACGCCGATGCGTTTAACAAGGATGGCAAGCTCAGGCTGAGAGACAAACGCGACCAGCGAACGGGCATGCCAGATACTACCAGCAAGAAGGGCAGCTCGATATGGATCGTGCCCGCGTAGAAGGTCCGGCCTGCAGCCGATGTGGTTCAGATCCACGTCATAGTTGCCCAGCAATTCTGCCAGCCTTGGATGCAGTCTGGAACACTTCTGCAACTTCACTAACGTTTCTGCCGATAACGCTGGATCAAGACGCGCCGCTAGACGGGTCGGATGGGCCGAAGCCGCAAGCTCGCTCGCGCCCGGAAAACGCAATTGGTGCGGACCATCAGGTCGGGCGGTCTGTATAGGCATTGGCAATGAGATGTCACCCACGTCCAATTGCAGGCATTCTTTTGCGAATGGCCTCGACAGCAGAAGCATCCCGGCGCCCCTCGACCTTGGAAACGCCGGTTGATTGCTTGCGCCGACGCGTAGCAACGCTGACCAAGAGATAACAGGCCACTGCGAATACGGCTGCGGCAAAACCTGTCACGGTCGCCAGAATTGGCGCAGGAAGAGGTGTTGATGCTTGTGGCAAAACAGCAGTCGGATCGGGCCGTTGCTCGTGTGCGGACCGTTCTACCGGCACCAAAACCACTTCCACCTTATCGTAGGACAAGCCTTCGATGCTGTCGGCTACCAGCATCTTTATCTTTGGCAGCAGAGCCGCGACATTTGTTTTGGCGTCGTGCCTGATAAACACCGCGGCCGAGGATGGCGTGGCGCCGGCTCGCACAAGGTCGTTATGCGGCAGCACGACGTGAACACGTACAGAAAAAACGCCATCGATATCGCTGATCGTCCGCGACAACTCTTCGCTCAGGGCATACACGTAACGGGCACGCTCCTCGGTCGGCGAGGCAATCAGGCCTGATCCTTGGAATATCTCACCGAGGTTCTTGAAGGATTGGCGCGGCAACCCCTTGGCGTTCAGAAGGTTGATTGAGAAGGCGAGCAGCTTTTCGTCAACCTGGATCGTGCTGGTCCCATCCTTGGCGACCACCCGGATCGCGGCGACCCCGTTGTCTTCAAGAAGTGCGAGCATTTCATTTGCCTCACGCTCTTGCAATTGCGTGTAGAGGTCGGTTTTGCAAGCACTGAGGGCGACGAGAACTAGCAGCATGACAAGTCTAACCGACCGCCACCCTGACAGGCCACGCATGATTTCGCCCTCGGCCAAGCCAATCATGCGCGCGGTTCAGCCTTCCTTCAAAAGTTTATTCACGGATGATGTGACGCCGCTGACGCCTTTGGAGATAAGCGCCACCTGGGTGACGCCGTTGTAAACATCCCGAAGACCAGCCATCATCGTTTCGAAGTCTTGCCCTTGTTGAGGAATGCCCGAGATTCCGGTTCCCGCCTCACCTGCGACGGGAAGCTTCTGCGCCGGTCCCGGTAGAGCGCCCTTCGAAAGGGCTATGTCATGGTCGAGCGCGGGGAAGGAAACAGTGTTGTGTGGATATAGGGAGGAAATCGTCTGCAACACGCGATCGCCCATGCCGCTCGTCGGCGCAGCCGCGCGCTGAACATCCATCGCCGCAGCAACTGGCGCCGCACTCGCTGGCTCCGCGGCGGCATTGTTTTTCAGCGAGTCGGCTGCATGCCCTAAGGCGCGCTCAAACTGGGCCTGCTCGACAATCGACGGTGATCCGACCCTGGGGAGGCCAGCCGTTAGAGTGGCAGAGATCGACGTGACAGGCATCATCATGTAAGGACTCGGTTGCTCTCTCTGACCGGGCGGGCCCCGCCCATTCATCACCCGGTGTCGGCGCAACACTCCTAGGGGGGCAAGCTGACAACAAGCTGACTAACGGCGGCGTCATTTCGACATCTAAAATCTCTTCGGCAATTTAGTCACTTGTGATGATTTCAGCGTTTGGTTTATCAGTGCGACATGCCGAGAACGCTTATCCAACCCGTCACCCTGCATGTTTTGAGACTTCTCTGTGCCGGGTTTTTTCTGTCCACCGGGATTCACCCGGCGCACGCAGTCCCGCTGTCCCTTCCGGCGACACCCTATAGATACACGGTTCTGGATCAGGAACTCGCTGCAGCGTTGCAGGAATTCGGCAACAACCTGAATATCAGGGTCAACATCAGTCCTGCGGTGAAGGGGCGAATTCGCGGACGTATGCCTGATTTGCCACCGCGCGCGTTCCTCGACCGCTTGACGAACCTTTACGGTCTCCAATGGTACTATGACGGCCTTGTGCTCTATGTGTCTGCTGCACAAGAATCGCAAACTCGAATGCTTTTGATGACGTCGATTCGCTTCGATGCGTTCAAGGGGGCTCTCGACAAGCTTGATATCTCCGACGAGCGCTATGTGGTCAAACCCGTGCCAGGCAATGGCCTCGTCTTCGTTTCCGGTCCACCGCGCTTCGTCGCACTCGTGGAGCAGACCTTTAACGGCTTGGTGGCGGAGGCGCAGGCGCAGACTCACATAGCGGCCACGCCAAAGGAATCAGTGCTGATCTTGTTTCGCGGCTCCTCCACTACGGTCGTTCGCGACGGACGACCGGATGCTTCTTATTCTTCTGACATCCCACAACAGGATAGCGTTGGCGGGAAGCCTGAGCTGGGCAAGAAATGAACATTGAGGATTTGCCGCAGCTCTGAAGAACATGACTGCGGCTACCCCTTTGTGAACTCTTCGCAAACTCGTCAGTTTCTCGAAAGCTAATCCGCTCATGATGAGTCCCGGCAGCTCTCGCGGTGACTCCGGCCATTGTGTTGGACCGAACCTTGGAGCCGGCCCGGAACACAGCAATTGAAGGCAGGGCAGGCGCATTCGTGACCTGCCGACGCTTGGAATTGTCGAATTTTGTGAAACGCAAGGGATCTTCTGTCGGGGTCTCTTGTGGGGATTTCAACGTCACGTCTGAGGATGCACAATGTCGGCCAGCAATCTTTCAACTTTCTACCGCTCAAATTCGCTACAGTCCGCAAGGGGTTGGCCGGGCCTGAAAGTTTCCCATTTTGCGACCCAGCATCAGCAAAGTGCATCGTGCTTCGAAGCGATGCTGTCCACTTGTGTGCTGGCAAACAAGCCCGGCTCTTTCGCGCAAGGGGATCTGCCAACGTCGAATCTTGATTCGACAATGGATAAATTGCGGCAGGACCCTTTGGGCCATCTGGCACCGGATGTCGAATCGACATTGAAGGGCTTGGAGCAACACCCACTGGATCTGCTGCCGCCACATATGAGGGCGGCTCTCAAGGAGGACCAATCGCAACGCTCCAAGGCGACTGAAGCCCAACATCTGCTCCGCGTCACCCCGAAGATCGAGCCGGCTCCCAGGCCGAGCCCCGGAATCACGTGGAACGGTGGGTCGCTGACCACGGCTGAGTTGCAGATTGTTGCGGTACTCAACCGTCACAAGGACCAATGCCCGCTTAGTTGGAAGTCGTTGACCGAGAAAGCCAATGATCCCTCTACGCCACCGGATCTGAAAGCGGCGATCAAGGGACTGCAGCAGGATTCGGGACTTTTTTATGCGATTGGCTCGCAGGGCGACGGCCGCTGTGGAGGCAAGATCAACGCCAAGGACTTGGCCGGATTTTCAAACCACCACCCACAAGTTGCTGCATTTCAGGAAGCCCAAGCGCAAAGCTACGAGCAGAACTACATACCATCCGACGGCAGCGGAGGTTTGCAGCCTTCGGTCATGACCTTGAGCGATGCCTTGCGGGAGTTTTACCGGTACTCCGAAAATCTGTCCAAGGACCTGAGTCTGGATGAGTTCAAGAAAATGGTCGGCGGCGAATCGAAAAACGGCAAATTTCCGCCCCAGGTCATTGCGGCGGCGCAATATTTCCTCGATCACCCCGATGCTTGGAACCAGTTGTGCGGTGGCTCGAAAGGGAAGATGCACAAAGAGGATTTCCTGCAAGTCGCCTCATCGTCGATGAGCCTCACGCAAACTGAGCTGAATACGGTCGAGATGATCAAGGACCATCAGGACACGTTCTTTGGAAGCGGTGTTCTGACTCGCGACAAACTGGCGAAAATGAAAGACGACAAGAGCCTTGATCCGAAAGTGCGGGAAGCAGCCTCTCAGCTCCTTTCAGATCCTCTTTTGTTTGGCCTCCTGAACAATTCGATCACGGGCTATAAGACCCATCATAAATTCTTCGACTTTGGCGGCGGGCATACGGTTGATTCCGGCAATATCAGCAAAAAAGACTTTGCCCATTTTTGCACAAACATGTCGTCTGCGAACCGCAACGTTCAGCAGCCAATCACCCACGGCGCCCAAACCGCAGAAGAGCAGAATGCCGTCGCGGACATGAAGATGGGCCTGATGGACCAGCCTGACATTAAGTCAGCCAAAAAGAACGGCGGGGCCGTCATGCACGTCGTCGACTCCGTGCTCAAAATCGAGACGAAAGTGCTCGACTTGGCGGCAACGGCGGTGGGACTGCTCAGCTTCATTCCGGGCCTCGGACAAGTAGCCGATCTTGCCTCGATGGTTCTCGAGGCTGAGTCGCAAGCAGCCAATCTCCTGCGTACGGCCATTAACGGAGGCGATATGAAGCGAGCGCTGGAGGAAGCTGGCCTCAATATGGCCGCGCAGGCGATCGGCCTTATCGCAGGCCCCGAGGTCAAGCTGGCCATTCGAAATGGGCTCGTAAAGCACCTGATGGAAGAGGCCTTGGCGGCAGGCATTGATCTTTCGGTCTCGACGGCGCAGGACTACGCAGAAGGCTATGTGAATAACCTCCAAGCGCGCCTTGCAGGCGGCCCTGAGCAAAACCTAGGCCTTCCGAGCATGCCATCATTCCAGAGTGTGGCAAGCAATGTGCCCTTCGTCGGCATTGCCTTATCCTAGCCGTCGCCTTGCGCGGAAGCTTTGGCTCGCGCGCTGAGATAAGGGTCATTGTGGCACAAGCAGGGGTTCATCCGCATCAACGCAAGCGGTGTTCCTGACGCCATCTTGATCGGACTGTGAGGGAGATGTCCGAAGTCTGTGAAGGCTTCGGTATATGACGACTTCAGAGTTACGCTGAGCCCAGCCATCTCGAGCCGGTGCGCCGGGTCGAGGTTTTCACGGGCGCCGGCCGGCAGCGGGAATGGTCTCCGGAAGGCACGGCGCGGATGGTGGCGGAGCTGGCGCAGCCGAAGGAACGGCTGTCGCGCGCCCAGGGCGGCCTCCCGAACAGCCAGACGATGATCTCCTGCGGCCTATATCCTTGTGCCCACGCTCAAGGCAGTCGGCTGAAAACAGCGCTGATTTAAAACAGCATTATCCTGCACTGCACCCTCGATCCTTGCGCTCACCGATCGCTCGTCGACACGCACGCGGTCAAGTCGTTATCGGCGCTATGCCGATGGGCTTCGAGAGCAAGGTGGACGCTGAGCGGTGCGTCAGCCTCAGGGCGCGGCTGGCCAGCTTTGGGTCTCACGCTCTATGACGGCAACACCCGGCTGATCCACTTGGCCTGTTCGGGGGCTCCCGGCAGCGGCGCGGAAGCCACGGTCCGCCTTCCTCGGCTTCAGGCCAAAGACACCGCAGCATGCTCCAGAGCTATGTCTGCCGCCTTCGCCCCATCGTCGCTGGTCATGTGGAAAGGACAAGCAGGCTACGCACCCCATAATCCCGTCGGGCAGGATTCGACAGTCGACGGCGAGACATTCGCCAAACCTCACCCTTGATTCTCAGCAACGTTAAAAAAAATTCACATAATGTTCGTGAGCGTAGTCTCCTGTCAGGTGGTACATTAGCCCCAATATCTGGCGTCTTAGTCGTAGAAAGGACTGTGATCCATCTTCCATTAGCATCCATACCAGCGGATTTACAGCAAATGACGAGAAGAGATCTCATGCGGATTGATGGGGATAGAAGGGCTAGCGGCTTGCTGCATCCCGTCCGGGTTGATGCCAACCAATGTTGACACTGGTAAATCGCGTAAGGACGGCAGCGCATCTTGATCGCCTTCGAATCCTGGGCCTTTGCGCGCATGCGGATCTAACCGTCGGCGAGCTGGCCGATATTACCAGTCTGCCTCGCGAGCAGGTTCGACGCCACGTCCGGCGGCTGGTCAGAGCCAACTTTCTTTGCTGCAACGAACAACGTCCGCAGTCTTCGTACCATATGCAAGCAGGAGGCAAGGATGGCGGGCTGGCTCAATTGGTGGTCGATCTCCTGCCCCACGATGATGGTCATCATAAAAGAGACCTACAACGCCTGGAAGCAATACAAGACGCGCGGTTGAAGGGACCGCCTGCTTGATCGTGAAATAGATCAGTCCAAATGGAGCGCGACTACCATGGATAACTCCGCCGGCGGCGCCATCGCGCAGCCCGACACTTACGGGCGGCCTCACTTAGCCGCCGTCGACTCCCGCGTTCGCGAACTGCTTCTAAGACAGGAGCGCCAGGAGCGGACAACTCTCAAACTGATCGCCTCCGAGAACTTTGCCTCCTCGGCGGTGTTGGAAGCGACCGGGTCGATTTTCACCAACAAGTATGCCGAGGGATACCCCGGTGCGCGCTACTACGCCGGAAACGAGATCGTCGATGAGCTTGAGACCCTCGCGATCGAGCGCCTGAAAGCGCTATTTGGCAGTGAACACGCCAACGTCCAGCCTTATTCAGGCTCGCCAGCCAACCAGGCTGTCTATCGCGCGCTTTTGAGCCCCCGTGACAAAGTGATGGGCTTGCCTTTACCCGAAGGCGGCCATCTGACTCACGGTTGGTCCGTCAATTTTTCCGGCAGCGATTATCAGCGCGTCCCGTACAGGCTGCACGAAAAGACACAGCAAATTGACTATGACCACTTGCGCGAGACCGCCAAGCGGGAACGCCCGAAGCTAATTTGGGTCGGCGGAACTGCTTATCCGCGTATTTTTGACTACGCGGCAATGGCCGAAATTGCTTCGGAGGTGAACTCGTATCTGGTGGCTGACATCGCCCACATCAGCGGCCTGGTTGTCGCAGGAGTGCATCCGAACCCCGTGCCCCATTGCGATGTGGTCACCAGCACCTCTCACAAGTCGATCCGCGGTCCCCGGGGTGGCTTCATTTTATCAAGGAATGAAGACCGTTATCAGCCCCTCCATCATCCGAAGAGCAAACACAATCTGGCCAAACGTATAGACCGCGCCGTGTTCCCTCTTCTGCAAGGCGGACCGCATATGAATACTATCGCCGCGCTTGCCGTCGCTTTGCAGGAAGCAGCGAACTCGTCCTTTCGTGTCTACGGTCAGCAGATCGTCCACAACGCCAAGGCTCTGGCCCAGGCGCTTCTGGAGCGAGGTTATGAACTCGTCACCGGGGGCACTGACAATCACATGCTGATCCTTGATCTTCGGGACCGGCCGCTGTCAGGCAAAGCCTATGCGGAGCGCTTATCGCGTGCAGGCATCATTGCGAATTTCAATATGGTCCCGGGCGACCGGCGGCATCCGGCGCTGACAAGCGGCATCCGCTTAGGGACGCCAGCGGTGACGTCCATGGGCATGCGCGAAACGGAGATGGTGCAGATCGCCGCTTTCATCGACTCGGTCTGCCGCCAGCCCGATGACCAGGAAGTTCATGCGAGCGTACGAAGAGACGTTGCCGACTTCTGCACTGCGTTCGATGTTCCCGGCATCCCCGACAGATAAGCCACCCCAATCCAGAAACTCCTCACTAACTCCAGCACTTGAAGCGAGGGCATTTTTATGACCAGGCAGTTCGTGTTCTCTTCCGAATCCGTCGGCGCGGGACACCCCGATAAGATGGCAGACAACATCTCCGATGCCATTCTCGATGCGGTCCTGCGCACCGATCCGAAGGCGCGCGTCGCCTGTGAAGTGTTGGTGAAGACGGGGATGGTCGTTGTGGCTGGCGAGATCACCAGCCATGCCCACATCGATTACAGCCAAGTCGCCCGCGATACGATACTCGATATTGGCTACGACGATGATGCGATTGGCTTTGATGGTCGACGTTGCGCCGTCGTTCTGGCCCTCACCGAGCAGTCGCCCGACATAAGCCAGGGCGTTGATGAAGGACGAGGGCAGGATCTCGGGCAGGGGGCAGGGGATCAGGGCATCATGTTTGGATTCGCATGCAACGAGACGGATACATTGATGCCCCTGCCGATCCAACTCGCTCACCATTTGACGAAAAGACAGGCCGAGGTCCGGAAAGCGGGACAGCTTGGCTGGCTGCGTCCGGACGTGAAATCTCAAGTGTCCGTACGCTACGAAGGGCTCCGCCCGGTGGCGCTGGATACCATAGTCCTGTCGACGCAGCATGACGAAGCGGTCTCACAAGCCACGGTCCGCGAAGGCGTCATTGAGGAGATCATAAAACCGGTCCTGCCGGCCCACCTGGATACTTCGGGGATCAGATTTCTGGTCAACCCAACAGGGCGGTTCGTGGTCGGTGGGCCTGCCGGCGACTGCGGCCTCACAGGACGGAAGATCATCGTCGATTCCTACGGTGGGACCGGGCGTCACGGCGGCGGTGCCTTTTCGGGCAAGGACCCATCCAAGGTTGACCGCTCGGCGGCCTATGCCGCCCGGTATGTCGCGAAGAACATCGTTGCCAGCGGCCTTGCGGAGGTCTGCGAGGTTCAGCTTGCCTACGCGATCGGCGTGGCCAGTCCGGTTTCTGTCATGGTCAATACTTTCGGAACCGCAAGGATCGAGGAAAAAAGGATCGAGCGCCTTGTTCTCGAGGTTTTCAATCTCCGACCGAAAGGCATCATCAAGATGCTTGATCTCTTACGCCCGATATACCGCAAGACGGCGACATACGGACACTTCGGGCGTGAAGAGCCTGAGTTCACCTGGGAGAAGACGGACAAAGCTGACGATTTGCTGCGTGAAGCAGGACCGGCAGCTGCGTGAGGGCGGCTGGATCAAGCGCATGCGGCAACCCATTTCAACTCGCGAGACCACGCCCGGCCGGCATGGCAAGAAGCCGGCTCGGGTTTTTGGCGGAGATTTTGATGCGGATTATGACGTGCTCTGCATCGGTAATGCCATTGTCGACATCATCGCCCAGTGCGACGAGGCATTCCTCGAGACCAACGGCATCATCAAGGGAGCGATGAACCTCATCGACACAAGGCGCGCCGAGCTGCTCTACAGCCGCATGGGTCCGGCGATCGAGGCCTCCGGCGGCAGCGCCGGCAACACGGCGGCCGGCGTCGCCAGCTTTGGCGGCCGCGCCGCCTTCTTCGGCAAGGTCTCCAACGATGCGCTGGGCGAAATCTACGCCCACGACATCCATGCGCAAGGCGTCGCCTTCGACACCACGCCGCTCAAGGGTGAACCGCCGACGGCGCGCTCGATGATCTTCGTCACGCCCGACGGCGAGCGCTCGATGAACACCTATCTCGGCGCCTGCGTCGAGCTCGGGCCTGAGGATGTCGAGGCGGACAAGGCCTCTGGCGCCAAGGTCACCTATTTCGAAGGCTATCTGTGGGATCCGCCGCGCGCCAAGGAAGCAATCCGCCAGACGGCGATGCTGGCGCACGCGGCAGGCCGCGAAGTGTCGATGACCCTGTCGGATTCGTTCTGCGTCGACCGCTACCGCGACGAGTTCCTCGAGCTGATGCGTTCGGGTACCGTCGACATCGTCTTTGCCAACAGCCACGAGATCAAATCGCTTTACCAGACGGCGTCGTTCGACGAAGCGCTGGCGCAGATTCGCAAGGATTGCCGCATCGCCGCCGTGACCCGATCGGAAAAAGGCTCGGTGATCGTGCGCGGCGACGAGACCGTGGTGATCAAGGCGACCGCCATCAAGGAGCTGATCGACACGACGGGCGCCGGCGATCTCTATGCCGCCGGCTTCCTGCATGGCTACACGCAAGGCCGTGACTTGCAGACCTGCGGCGACCTTGGCTCACTGGCAGCCGGATTGGTGATCCAGCAGATCGGCCCCAGGCCCCGTCAGAATTTGCGCCGCGAGGCCGAGCAGGCGGGGCTGACCATTCCGGACGTTCAAACGAGTTAGTGGCCTACCTTCCCGTTGTGCAGGCTATCTCGCCAGAAGCGCAATCACGGAATAGGGAAATCCTGATGTCGAACATGATGAAGGCGCTTGTGAAGGCCAAGGCCGAACCGGGCATCTGGATGGAAGAGGTGCCGGTGCCGGAAATCGGCCCCAACGACGTGCTGATCAAGATCAAGAAGACGGCGATCTGCGGCACCGACGTGCACATCTACAATTGGGACCAGTGGGCGCAGAAGACGGTGCCGGTGCCGATGGTGACGGGCCATGAATTCGTCGGCACCGTTGCCGATTTCGGCGCAGCGGTCACCGAATACAAGGTCGGCCAGCGTGTATCGGGCGAAGGCCACATCGTCTGCGGCCATTGCCGCAACTGTCGCGCCGGGCGAGGGCATCTGTGCCGCAACACACTCGGCGTCGGCGTCAACCGTCCGGGCGCGTTCGGCGAGTATCTGGCGATCCCGCAGCACAATGTCGTGCCGATCCCCGACGATGTGCCCGATGAGATTGCCGCGATCTTCGATCCCTTGGGCAATGCCGTCCACACCGCATTGTCCTTCGATCTGGTCGGCGAGGACGTGCTGGTGACTGGCGCCGGGCCGATCGGCATCATGGGCGCGCTCGTCGCCCAATGCGTCGGTGCGCGCAAAGTGGTCATCACTGACATCAACCCGGTGCGGCTGGCACTGGCGAAAAAGCTCGGCGTCCAGCATGTCGTCGACGCCTCGAAGGAAAAGCTGCGCGACGTCATGCCGGCGCTCGGCATGACCGAGGGGTTTGACGTCGGCCTCGAAATGTCGGGCGCAGCCCCCGCCTTCCGCGACATGATCGATACCATGAACAATGGCGGCAAGATCGCCATTCTGGGCATTGCGCGGACCGGCTTCGAGATCGACTGGAACAAGGTCATCTTCAAGATGCTGCATCTCAAGGGCATCTACGGCCGCGAGATGTTCGAGACCTGGTACAAGATGATCGCGCTGGTGCAGGGTCCTCTCGACGTGTCGGGCCTGATCACACACCGCATCGGGGTCGATGACTACCTCGACGGTTTCGAGGCGATGAAGAGCGGCAATTCGGGGAAGGTGGTGATGGATTGGTAGGGATTGCCTTGGCCGCTCTTCAGGAAAAGCTGACGGGACAGCACCCCTCTGGTCCGCCGGACATCTTCCAACGAGGGGAACATGGCTGGGTGGAGAGCTATGGCTCCGCTAGGTGCGCCCCCTAATCATGATACGGCGACGTATCGCGGCCCATCCGATAACGGTCGATGGTGGCAATTCGCCTCAGCCGATGACGGAAATCCGGTGAACGGATGCTCACAGGCCCCCACGCGATCGTCTATTTCCTAAGATCTGCGATTGAGGTCGAGGTGTTGCCGCCGTTTCAGCGGGTAAGATGCGTTAGACGACTTCCGGTACCTTTCCGGTCAGCGAATTAACGAAGGCAACGAGCCGCATTGGACAGGTCGTGCCATTCCGGTTCGGGGGAAGTATGGCGCGGCTCAGCATGGCGACACGGTCGGAACTGAAGCGGCGATCGTGGAGCGTTATCGCGGCGTTGACAAGCGGCGCATTCTGAATGAGTTCGGGGCGGTAATCGGCTATTATCGCAAGCGCGCGCGATCCGTCTTATGAACCGTCGTGAGCAGAGGCCGTCTGCGAGCAAGAGCCGCAGCCGCTGTTACGGCAGCGATGTCCGCGAGGCGCTCATCGTGTTGTGGGAGGCTTCGGAGCGGCTGAGGTCCGCATCGTCGCTCGCGGCGGCCAGCGCCGCCGGGCAGGAATGAGTTCGGCAGTTCGCCGCTCGGTGCAAGCCCGCACCTCGGCGATTGGAAAGATCCGCCGCCCGGCTTTGTTGAGCGCATTCGGGCACGTCTTGGTCGGGGAGCTTCGTGCAGACGATGGTGCTGACCGAAATTGCCACCGGCTGGACCGAATGCATTCCGGTCCGCACGCGCAACAGCGGCAATGTGATCATGGCGATCAAGCAGGCCCGCTCGCGGTTTCCCTGACCCTGTGCTGCTGTTTGCCGGCATCCGCCCGCACAGGAAGAGCTTGGAAAGCGGTCGATCGTCGTGGCCTGAATGCGGAAATCGAGGAGCCGTTGGTCGTCGATCTCCAGCCTGAACGCGGTCGTTTCCTGGTGCCGCAAATCGGCTGTTGCATACACATCCCTGTCAGACGTCAGTTTTCCTCGCCCATTTTGGTGTCGAGATGCGAAGTGCTCTTTTGGACCAGCAAGGCTTTTTGGAAATCTGAGAGCGGCTTTCCGCGGGGCGCTCCATTTTTGAGCATCAAGCTACCACAGCCAATGACGCGCAGGTTCCACCAGACTCGCCAGCCTTGAAGGACAGCGAAATAGCAGAGCACGACAGACACAACAATCCATCAGGAAGCCGCAGTCGTTGAAGATGCGGCGCTGCATCCATACCGTGGATGCATTCGATCCAAATAATCGATTTGTTCAATCAGTTTCTCGAAAGCTAACCCTACCCTCTGTGGGAATCGGGCTCTGGGCCGCGACGCTGCCTTGCGAGCGCAGGGGCTGCACGTAGGAGAGATGATGCAACGAGAAATCGCACGCGGGTTGCTGGCGTCGTGGGTTCGCCGACCGGCGTATTTGAGCCCGTCAGTTGGTCCTCACCCGCGCCTATTGCCACCGAGCGACTTGCATGTCCCTCCAACTCGGACCTGTTCCGAGAGATGCGACGAGTTGTGCGCCGTGTGCTCCGATCAGATGGCCGCCGGTGACGCGTCTCTCTTCGATAGGAGATGAAATGCGAACGCTGCTCGTGGATCATCATGCGGATCTTGCGCGCGCCATGCGACTTGCGCTCGGGGATGGCGGCTTCGTCGTTGATGTCGTTGGTACTCTGGAACTGGCCTCGAGTGCATTTTCTTGCGCCAGCTATGAAATTCTCCTGCTGGAATTGGCTCTGCCAGATGGCGATGGCTTGGGTTGGCTGAGGCAGTTGAGGACCCACGGGCATTCAGTTCCTGCCGTCATTATGAGCAGCCTTAACGATCTCGATAAGCGAATTGCGATCTTCAACGGTGGTGCGGACGACTTTCTGCTCAAACCCGTCTCTACCGATGAGCTTATCGCCAGAATGAGAGCCATTCTGCGCCGGGCGTCACAGATGACCGACCTGAGGCTCGTATTTGGCAATCTCAACTTCGATCCGGTCGCCCGGCAGGTTTTCGTTGCTGGGCACCCAATGATGATCGCACGTCGCGAACTCTGTATTCTAGAGCATCTGCTTAACCGGGCAGGCCGCATCGTGCCCCGTGCGCAGTTGGAAGATCACCTCTATTCGTTCAACGACGACGTGTCTGCCAACGCGCTTGAAGTCGGAATCTATCGTTTACGTGGACATCTGACCAGATCAGGTGCAACGCCACGGATCAAGACCATCCGTGGCATTGGCTACATTCTAGAATTGACTGACGCGTCATCCGCATAGTTTGTCGAATCGAAAGAAGATCTATTTTGCTGATCCTTCAACATCCTTGCCCTGCGCTCAATTGGCGGGCGATCGCCATCAAGGTTCCGAGACCTGCAGTGCCCCGTTACCTGGGCCATCTCCTCTGCGCGCTTATTGTGACTTTCCCACTTGGTGTCGCGGCGCAAAACAAGCAGGACAAAGGCGCGCCGCGTGCGGCTTCGAATAGCATCAATGCCACGCTGACCCTTTCCTCTTCGCTCGGGGAGACCGTTCATCTGCCCGCGCCAGCCACGACCATCTTTGTTGCTGACCCGACGATCGCGGATTTTCAGGCACCATCGAGCAAAACAATCTTCGTCTTTGGCAAGAAATCGGGGCGGACCAGCCTATTCGCCTTGGACGGCAACGGCGAGCCTCTCGCCGAATTGCGTATCGTTGTCACGCAACCGATCGGGGATTTACGCGCCATGTTGCGGGAGCAGGTCGGCGACTATCCCATCCGCGTCAACTATACGCCGCGCGGCGCAATCCTTAGCGGGACGGCGCCCGACGCAGAGGTCGCCGACACCGCAAAAAGAGTCACTGAGCAATATCTGGGCGACGGAGCGCAAGTCGTCAACAACATCAAGGTCGCTGGATCCCTGCAAGTTAACCTCAGCGTGCGCGTAGCCGAAGTCTCACGCAGCGCCATGAAGTCACTTGGCGTCAACCTGTCCGCCTTCGGTCAAATCGGCAATTTCAAAGTGGGCGTTCTAAGCGGAAGCGGTGCAAGCGCTGGATCTGGTTCAACCCAGGGTGGCGGTACAGCAGAAATCGGATTCGACAACGGTGTCGTCAACGTCAGCGCGGTTCTCGACGCGCTCGCCAAGGAGCATATAGCTTCCGTCCTGGCTGAGCCGAACCTCACCGCTATGTCGGGTGAAAAAGCCAGCTTTCTAGCTGGCGGCGAATTTCCCATTCCTGTCCTGCAGGAAAACAGGCAGGTATCGGTTGAATTCCGTCACTTCGGCGTCAGTCTGGAATTTGTGCCGACAGTTCTCAGCAACAATCAAATCAACATTCACGTAACGCCCGAAGTCAGTGAACTGTCGACGCAAGGTGCCGTGCAAATCAACGGAATTTCCGTGCCGGCAGTTTCCACGCGCCGAGCCGATACGGTCGTCGAACTCGCCAGTGGGCAGAGCTTCGCAATCGGCGGTCTAATCAGGCGGAACGTCAACAATGATGTCAGGGCCTTTCCCTGGCTCGGAGAAATGCCGATCCTGGGACCGCTTTTTCGCTCGTCCTCGTTTCAAAAAGAGGAGTCAGAACTGGTCATTCTAGTTACGCCTTACATTGTAAGACCAGGCTCCAACCCAAACCAGATGAGCGCACCTACGGAGCGGGCGGCACCGGCTTTGAACGGAGGGGGCGCTCCGACGAATTCCGTGGCAAGTCCCCCGCGAGACCGCGCTGCTATCCGTGCGGGCGCGCCAAGCGCCCAGGGCGGTCTCGGCTTCATCATCGAATAGTGTCGTCCAATGATGTTGCGTTTTATAGTCCTCTTTGTCGCTCTGGCACCAAGCGTAAGTGGCTGCACAAGCACTACGCCAGTTGATGTCGAACCATCGGCATCAATGCTTGTCCGAGAGGAGACCACCCTCCTGACGTTGCAAAGCCTGCGCGCTTCCGAACGGCAGCGTTTGCGTGATTTCCTAAACAAGGCCAGTCGCGGCCGATTCGATGCCCTCCACCTCCTCATCAGCGGTTCGCCCCAGCTCAGCGCAGGGGTAGCCCATCAGGCCAGGCAGTTGGCAATCGAAGCAGACAACATTCAATTGCTCGATCAACACGACGCCGGCTCAGTGCGAATTGAGGCGATTGTCTATCACGCCCGTCCGCCGGTCTGTCCCTCATATGGTGCCTTACCCAATGAAGAATCCTTCAAACAGCCGCTTGGTTGTTCGACAGGATTTAACCTGGCCGTGATGGTCAACGATCCGCGCGATCTGCTCGACAATCAGGCCGTCAAGTCCGGCGATGGCGATCGTGCTTCTGTACCAGTTGCCACTTACAGAACGTTCGGGACGGATAAAGGTGGCTGATACCGGCCCTTATCTTGGCAGCACTCCTACCGGAGATTGAAAGCTTCCAATCTCGTCCTGATCTAAAATCAAAGGAACCGCTGGATGCAATATAGGCGCGATATCGCGGGCCTTAGGGCTGTTGCTGTACTTCCGGTCGTACTCTTTCATTTCGGAATTTCGGCGATCCCGGGTGGCTTTAGCGGGGTTGATATCTTCTTCGTCATCTCCGGCTACCTTATCAGCGGAAGCCTCTTGGATGACCTTGAACGCGGCCAATTTTCGATCGTCAACTTCTACTGGCGCCGTGCCCGGCGCATTCTGCCGGCTCTCGTCTTTGTGATGCTTCTCACCTGCATTGCCGCATTGTTCATTCTTCTGCCATCGGATCTGCGCGAATTCGGTCTTAGCATCATAGCTGCCTCGACCTTCTGGTCGAACGTTTTTTTCTGGAAAACGTCAAGTTACTTCTCGATCGATGCCGCGCTTCGACCACTGTTGCACACCTGGTCGCTTTCCGTAGAGGAGCAGTACTACATCTTCGCCCCAATCCTGATGTTCCTAATCTATCGCTACATCGGGAAGCGCTGGCTGACGACACTTCTTCCGATAATTCTCTGCAGCTTCGTAATGGCGGTGATGGCGACATCGCTGGCGCCCACCGCCGGATTCTATCTGCTGCCGACCCGAATCTGGGAACTCATGTTGGGCGCCCTGCTCATGCTCAAACGCCCCCCGCCGTTGGGCAACAGATTCCTGATGGAGTCGGTGGGGTTGGCCGGATTTGGCCTTCTCGCCATCGGGTTCTTCGCGCTTTCGGAGAGCGACCCGTTCCCAGGCTACAACGCCTTGTATCCATGCATCGGAACGGCCCTTCTGATCTATGTTGGCCAAAATTCCCCCTCGACGGTCGCCAGCCGCATGCTCGAAGTCCGGCCGCTGGTCTGGATTGGGCTCATCTCGTATTCTTTGTATCTTGTTCACTGGCCGCTCAATGCGTTCGCGCATTATCTTTCGTTCCAAAAACTCGATCCTTTGATGACCGGTGCGATGTTGGTAGCAAGCCTCGCATTGGCTGCATTCTCCTGGAAGTTTGTAGAGCAGCCGTTTCGACAGAAGAGGGCCTTCACCGCCCCGGGGCCTATCTTTGCCTTTTCAGCGCTCGCGATCGTTGTTCTTTGTGCCGGCGGAGCGGCGGGGGCGCTCGGCAACGGCTTTCCGCAACGGTTTCCGGACTATGTCCAGCGGCGCATTTCCGTCGGGGACTGGAGGAATGGCATCTGTTTCAACGAGGGCACCAGCCGGATCGAAAGCTGGAATATGGAGGATTGCACGCGCACTCGCGGTTTTCCAACAACGGTTTTTTTGTGGGGCGACTCCTTCGCCGCGCACTATGTTTCCGGCCTGGGTGCTAACATAAATCGGTTGCAGGCGAACATCGTGGAATATACGTACGCCGGCTGCCCGCCGATACTCTCTTACTACTCTTACGCTCGTCTTGATTGTGTCCGGTTCAATCGCAAGGCCTTGGACATCATCTTGGAAGCGGACATCAAGACGGTTATCCTCAGCGGTAAATGGAGTGACTATGAGGTCAGAGGCTTCGACGGTCTTCAGCAAACAATCGATACGCTTCGTGCCCTGGGCGTGCGCGTGTTTGTCATCGGCCAGTCTCCGCAGTTCCCAACTGACGTCCGGAAAATTGCGTTCTTCGCCAAGCGCCAAAATCTGGACGATACGTCCTGGCCGATGGCGATGGACCCCGGCATCAACGAACGTGTGCGCTCATTTACCAAAGGCGCCACATTCATCGATCCGCTGAAATTCCTGTGCAGCGCAGGACGCTGCCCCTATTCCGACAGAGGAGAGTTTATGTATTTCGACTATGGTCATTTCTCTTCAGCCGGCGCCACACTGGCAATCTCGAAATACTGGCCGGCTTTTGGCAAAGACAATGCTCTTCCTAAGACGAAGTAGCGGGTCAGACGGCTGACAAGCACCAGTGCGGGTCCCTGTGATTGCTCCTGCTTCGGCAGCAGCCGCGACGATGGAGCTGTTCAGGTTTAAGGCCACCCGATAGCGACCTAGGATGGGTGCTGCCACGCGGATCGGACTAAGCGTGCATTATCACGTAAATGTTGAGAGAATGAATGGCGCCGCGAAGGGCAATTCCAGCCATCCACAGCGACAGGCGTGTCGCGGTCCCGACATAGCAGTGGCACTTACCTGACACGGCCTCACACTGCCCTCTAAACGGCCCCGAATTTGAACTGACCACCCCTGGCCGGTTCATTGGGCAGGTCAAGGGCTAGGCTGTATTACACAGGGCTCACCCCTTTCAGTCTCAAGTTGGTACGATGGGCCGTGGACGGTCGATGCAGACTTCAAGGATGGCGAAAGAAGCTCTCTATGCGTGCGTTGTCGAGGCAAGTGCCTTTGCCAGAGATGCTCGCGGCTGGAGAGATTTCAAAATGAGCGTTGGAAGCGGAGAATGCCGCCGACGCTGTTCGGCTTGCTCGTGCCCTTGACGGTGGTAGGGTCGGCAGGGCCGACGCCAAAGTTGCCGTAGCGGTCGTAATCGACCTCGGCTGTGACCGTGAAGCCAGGAACGACCATATAGACGACGTTTGCAGCCAAACCAGAATTCTTGAGCTGATCACTCGAGACCTGAAAGTTGAACGAAGTTTTCTCGTCAAACTCGTAGGTGGCGCCCGCCCAGAAAGCCCACTGGCCGTTCCAGATTTTGTACGAGCCGCGCACATGATTGGCGATTGCGCCGTTTGAGTCCTCGTTGAGACTGCCATTGGAACCGTAGCCGAACAGTCCAAACAGCGACAGCTGGTTTGTGACAGCGACGTCGACACGGATCTTGCCGGCCAAAGCTTCGTAGTTGCTGTCATAAGCCGCGACGCCGGTGATCGAGCCCCAGCCTTGCGTGTATTTCAAGCCGGCGACAACGTGCGGAATATAGCTGTCGATAGTACCGGCTGAGCCCGATCCTTGTTCGAGCGAAATCACGGTCGAAATGCCGTTGCCGGCGTCGAAGTAGTACTGAGCCACGTTGGTGTCGAAGCCGGCCGACCGAACGAGCATACTATCGAGAACGTTGCCAGCGTAGCTTACAAACGTATCGAAGGCCGACCCGTCCTTGCCAACTCGCAGGCCCCCCAGCTCGACCCAGGCAGAAGCCAGTGCGAGGCCGCTGTTGAAACCATAGTTCTGAGGACTGTCACGCGAGTTAGCGCTATTGCCAAAATTCACGTGGGTTTCGGTATAGGTCGTCAACGCGCCGAGCTCGGTCTGCTGGCCGCTCCAAGTTTTGAACGTGAAGCGTGTGTTGTTTCGCCAAGTGCCTTGGTCCTCGCCAGTTCTCACATCCGAGGTTCTTGCGCTGTCATACGATCGGACATCACCCAGGCCGATATCATAACGGACATAGCCGCCGATGCGCAGGCAGGTCTCGGTGTTGGGAATATAGAAATACCCCGAGCCGAGGACGTCGCAGATCTTGATGTACTCGGCCGGTTCCCGCTCGGCGCCAGCTGCTCGAACGACGGAGGCGGCGATCAGAGCAGTTAAGCCGAGAAGACGAATCTTGATGTACATGTCTAGATCTCCATGAAGGAATAAAAAGGATAGAGGCGTAAGAGCAAGCTTTACTCTAAATTTTGTGCGTGTTGTCTCCAATTTGTGGACGTAAAAGCGCTTGACATGGGAGGTTATCCAGCGTAAAAGCCACATGTACTTAGAATAGTGTTTTCTGCTAGGAGATTCATTATCGTTTATATGTGAAACACTCCGGTCAGACCGCTGCAGCCTCGGAATAGAGCAGCAAGCGACATGCCAACCTGAAGCGTAGATGCGGCCGACACCAAAATTGGGCCGACGCGCCTTCGTCTCGCTGGAATCACTTTTTTTGAGGGTCACTGCGAAAAGCAATGTGCGACACGGTTCGCCATGTTCGATATGTGACAGTCTCGTTTAACAGCGACGGCTTCCCGTCTGACCGCAACGGAGGCCGCTTCATGCGCTACCGAGAAGGATTACTGCGCGCGTGCGGTCCGCAAGGGCTGCGCCAGGAACAGAGGGCGTCCACGTCCGATGTGTCGCATGGTGGCCGAAGCACCTTTTCGCCGCTGTAAGTTCGCCGTGCAGGTACATTGCGCGGCCGATAGCGAGAAGGGATCGCACCCTGAAACGGTTGCCTAGGGCTCGCCTCGAGTAATTGGCGATGAACAGCATTCTCGAGAACTTAGTCTCGACGGAAAGAGCAACGAAAGGAAGCCGCTTGGACGAGCACGATCCGAAGGAAGAACTGATCGAGACCATTTTCCGCAACGGCACAATCACTGCCGTGGGTATCCTGCTTGCCTTTTCGCTCGGCTTCCTCACTCATTGGGCGGCGAACCCCTTGCCATGGCAACTCTACGATCTGTTCGCCGTAGTGCCGATCCTGCTCGGCATCGCACTGCAGATGAGAGCGCTGTCCATGCTGCTCGACATGAGTTCCTTGCGCCGCCCCATCTACGAACGCGCCAATCGCATTTTCATGGTCGGCCTCATCCAGACCGCGTGTGGCGTCGGGATGGCGATCTTGGTCGATCTTTTCGGGATATCGGTAGGGGGCACGCTGCCCGGCGCTTGACGACAAGCCACACCGCCGCTCATCGCTCGAAGCGACGTCAAGCTGGGGAGCCTTGTGCACCCCCTAGCGGCGCCTTCCTTTCATCAAATGAGCGGACGTCAGCTTTAGAGCGTCTCGGTGGCTAAAGCCGGTATGGTTTTTCGGCCGGCAGGGAAGGCCGCTGGCTGGACCTGGATGGCGTCTGACCGAGGCTTGACAGGTGCGTTGCGACGTTTGGCGTCGGACATGAATTTCGCATTGCAAAGTTCTTCCGCAGACGCCTCAAGCACACTGCATCGGCGTCACGTACTCAAACGTTGAATGCGGCACCGCACCATCACCTCAGGCGGACCATGGCACGCGCGCTCGGTTGATACCGTCCTGTCCAAGCGAGACTGCGACATCGCCGCCTCCGCCTTGAAAACGCGGAGAAAGCGGGACGCACTGACTTAGGTCAGAGACAGGACGAGCGCGCAACGAAACAATGATGGATCAGCGACGTGGGACGACAGCTCCTTGCACACCTCAATCCTGACAAAGTACCGGGACCCCCGGCCGCCTTGGTATACCATCTATCCGACTGTGCCAGACTTCTCTGCGGCGGTTGGTGCTGACGATTATGAGGAATGGCTGGGGGGCCTCCCGGCCGACGAATCGGTGTCGCTCTATTTCCACATTCCGTTTTGCCGATCCATGTGCTGGTATTGCGGCTTCCCTACCGCCGTCACCCGTCGCAACGGCCCGATCCTTAATTATTTGGCGTGCTGCGTCAGGAGATCAGTTTGGTGTCGGAGCAAGTTCGGCAAGGGCTGCCGGTGAGCGATGTGCATTTCGGCGGCGGAACGCCTCACCTTATCGGGCCAGCCGAGCACTTGGCGCTGATGGAATTTCTACGCCGCCACTTCGCTTTCAGCAAAACTGCTGCGATCGCCGTGGAGATCGATCCCCGAACGTTCACACCGGAAATGGCCGAACCCTTGGCAGCTACCGGTGTCAACCGCGCGAGCATCGGCGTGCAGAGCTTTGATCCCGATGTGCAAAAGGCGATCAATCGGATCCAGAGTAAGGTGCAGACGGCCGCTGCCGTCGAAAATCTCCGCCGGCATGGCGTTGGCCATATCAACTTCGATCTCATCTTCGGTCTCCCGAAACAGACTGTGCAGTCCTGCATCCAGACCGCGATGGCTGCGGTCGCCATGCGCCCCAACCGGTTTGCGGTGTTCGGCTACGCGCATATTCCTTCCGTGATAAAGAATCAGCGCCTAATCGAGCAGGCAGGTCTACCGGACGGCGATGTTCGCGCCGAACAGGCTGCAGCTGTCGCCGAGACACTGGTTGGCGCCGGCTACCGGGAGATCGGGCTCGATCATTTCGCTCTGCCGGACGACGAACTCGCGCTAGCGCAGAAGACCGGGCGCCTGCGGCGTAATTCGCTGGGATACTCGGCCGATACTTGCAAAACCGTGATCGGCTTCGGCGCGTCGGCTATTGGCCGAGTCGGCGAGGGGTACGTTCAGAACGAAGTAACACGGGATTCTTACGCCCGGCACATCGCAAGTGGACGTCTGGCGACATCAAAGGGCCACCGGCTGACCGACGATGACCGGGTGCGCGCAGCAATCATCGAGCGACTGATGTGCGATTTGGAGGCCGACGTGCCGACCATCTGTGCCGCCCACGAAATCGAACCAGCTCGTTTTCTCGATTCAGTTGAGCGTTTGGTGACGCTGGCTGAGGAGGGGATCGTGGACGTCGAAAACGGCTTCATCCGCGTGCGGCCGGAGCACCGCTTTGTTGTTCGCGCCGTTGCTGCTGCATTCGATGCTTTTCTCGCGAATCGATGAGTTGAGGCCACGACTCCGAAGGCATCAGACCTTGTTTGGCGCTCGTCGGCATGGGCTCTCGCAGAAGACTCCGCAAGCGCATGCAGGGGACTCCACTTGACGCCGCGTTCATCATCATCTCGCCTGGGTGCGCTCGATCGCACAACTCGGAGCACGCTGCTCTCGGCGTGAGGCTGTGCTCTGCAAAGCACCGGTGATCCACCCTGTCCCTGGATAGCAGCTTGATGGCGTCATCTTGGAGGACGAGAAAAGATTGTCGAGGTACGGGTACGAATTGCCTCGGTCGTTCGTTCAATCGAAAGCACTGTCTGCGGAGGCACCTCTCCTTCATGCAGTGACAGGAGATGCTGGCCGACTTCCTTATCTGCTGCGGTGAGTCGATGATTTAGGCGGAGAAAGTCCATCCAGGTGGGGGTGCGGAATGTCTCCGTCCAAAGTGACGGTGTTTGCAGATTTCGCTGGAGCGTCCAGTTTCGTGCACCGGCACGGCTCTGGACGTGTCGCCGCGTGCGCATGTAGCCCAGAAAGGCCTCGATATTTTCCTCCGATATCAAATACTCGACCTTGGCCACGATAGGGCCACTTCTGGGTTTCAGATCGAGAGCCACGTCCGGCGGATGAAAAACTGAACTTTCTTGATCCGTTTCTTCCCAGGGACGGACCGGCAACACGATCCCCGCTGCTGCAACCAGCAACAGAGCGCCCGCGGCGCCCTCCAATGCTGAGGTCAAGGAATAGTTTTGCGCGACAGAACCCCAGATCCAGCTGCCAGCAGCCATACCGCCTGCGCTCAAGGCGTAGTAAATGGAGAGCGTGCGGCCTACAACCCACCTTGGGCTTGCCAACTGCACCGACACGTCAATGCCCGTCCAGGTGATAAGCCAACCCGCTCCGCCGAGCGCCAGCGAAATGGCCGCCACAGGAACCGACGATGTCAGGGCAAGGGAGAGGCAACAGACTGCACAAGCCACAGAGGCGAAGGCCACCAGCCTGTTTTGAGACGTGACCTTCCTCAAGAAGCCGTTGCCCATGCCCGCGATGAAAGCACCCATGCCGAAGCCGGCCAATAAGATACCGTAGACAATTGGCCCACTCTTCAACTGATCCCGGACGACGAGAGGGAGCAACGCCAGAATGGAGATGCTTGCCAATCCGAAAAGAGCTGCTCGGGCGGTCGCTGCCCTGATCTCCAAAGACATCGCCGTAAAGCGCACTCCGTCATGAATTGCCGTCGTCATTCTCTCACGAGGGAGAGGCGAAGAGCGGACCTCCCATTTGGTGCGCCATATCGCGCTTATAGGCGCCAGATCACTCACCGCAGCCAAGGCGAAAGCGGCCAGCGGCCCAAAGACGGCCAGGATCACGCCCCCTAAGGCCGGACCAACGCTGCGCACAATGTTGTATCCGACGGACATAAGCGTCACTGCGGCCGGAATGTCGCGTTTGTGAAGGATATCGCCGACCGAAGCGTGCCAGGCCGGATCATTCAAGGCAAAGCCGCAGCCGGCCAGGAAACCTAACCCGAGAATCAGCCAAGGACTGACAAATCCCAGACCCACAGAAATCATCAGCGTCATCGACGCCGATGCTATCAGGCAGTGTCCCGCAAACATCACCCACCGGCGGCTGAAGTTGTCGGCAATGGCTCCGGCGAAAACTGAGAGGAAGAACACCGGCAGTGTGGATGCGGCCTGGACGAGAGCCACCATAAGGTCGGACGCTGAAATCGTTGCCATAAGCCAACTGATGGCGACCGTTTGCACTAGCCAACCGAGGCTGGAAATCTGGGTGGCCGTCCAAATTGAGCGAAACACCTTGTTTCGAAATGGGGCGAGCGTCTTTGAAACGGGCGGTTGAGGATTTTCGCTCTGCATGAGGTTTTGCTGGCCTTCGATGAGCGCTGCGATTTGAGCAAGTGGGTCGATACTTAGACATCGCGGAGCACCGCACGGAACCCAGCTCTATGGAGCTTGCCGGCGACTATTTGCGTATTGAGCCATTCTCATAGTCTCATTCATGAGCAGTCCTATGCGCAAGCGTTGCTTTGCTAAATTCCCACGACAAGCGCGCCGCCGCTGAGACCCGCACCCGCTGCCGCCAAGAGGACTTTCTCGCCAGGCCGAAACGGCTGCGCCCGATGGGCGAGCGACAACGAGAGCGGGATCGTCGCGGCGGAAGAGTTGCCATATTCGGCGATCGTCTTGACCATCGAGTGATCTGTGATGCCGAGGTTCCTGCCGACCGCGTCGAAAATGCGAGCATTGGCCTGATGCGGCACGAAACGATCGAGGTCTTGCGGCCTCAGTCGGGCAGCAGTGAGCGCATCTCTCGAGCAGGCGGTCATCATCTCCACGGCCTTGGCGAACACTTCGCGGCCATCGGTGATCGTCATCCGGGTCTGCTCGAGGTCGAGGCCGCCATGGAACGGATTGTTGCTTCCACCGGCAGGAATCTGGATCAGCCCGTAACGCGAGCCGTCCGAATCCACCGAAGCGCCGAGAATGCCTCGATCCGGGTCATCGCACGGACCGATCACCACCGCGCCGGCGGCATCGGCAAACAGCACGGCGCTGGCGCGCTCGGCCGGATTGATGCGGCGGCTGAGGATGTTGGCGGCAATGACAAGGCTCGCTTTGCCATGCAGGCGAGTGAACCCGTCGGCGAACATCAGCGCATAGATGAAGCCGGCGCAAGCGCCGGTCAGGTCGATCGCGCCGGCGCGACCTAGTCCCAGCCGATGTGCGACCAGGGGCGCGCTTGGCGGCAGAAGATGATCGGGTGTGGAGGTAGCGAGCAACAGCAGGCCGATGTCGCCGCGGTCGATACCGGCATTGGTCAGCGCCATGTCGCCGGCGTGCGCGGCAAGGGCCGACAGCGTGTCTTCGTCCGCTGCCCAGAAGCGCGACCGTATCCCGGTGCGCCGCTCGATCCAGCCGGGTTCAAGCCCGAGACGATCTTCGATTTCCGGATTCTCCACCTTGCGCGCGGGCGCATGATGGCCAAGCCCGAGAATGCGCGATGATCGGCTCATGGCTTTGAGCCGAAGCGTTCGCCGGCCTCCTCGATGGCGTCATAGAGCCCATCCAACTCGTTGCCGGTAATGCAATAGGGCGGCAGAAGGTACAGGACATTGCCGAGCGGGCGCACGAGCAGGCCGCGCTCAAGAAAAAAGCGCGCAGTTTTGGCCCGATCTCGGCCAGATAACCGGCTGAGCCGGTGCGTAGGTCGAGTGCCGCGATGGTGCCGGTTGTCCGGCAATCGGTGAAGCGAGGGTTGTCGCGAAAGCGTCGAAGCCCGGCGGCCTGTCGCTCGCTCAAGGCCGCGATCCGATCGGCCACCGGCTCGTCGTGCCAGATCTCGACATTGGCAAGTGCCGCCGCGCATGCAATCGGATTGGCGGTGTAGGAGCTCGAATGGAAAAACGTCTTCTTGCGATCCTCGGAATAGTGAGCCTGGAAGATGGCATCGGTGGCGATCGTGGCGGCCAGCGGGATGGTACCACCGGTCAGACCTTTCGAGGTGCACAGGATGTCCGGCGAGACGGACGCCTGTTCGCAGGCGAACATGGTTCCGGTGCGCCCCCAGCCGGTCATCACTTCATCGGCGATCAGCAGCGTGCCGGCGGCCTCAGTGATCCTCTTCAATTCGGTCAGAACCCAGGCCGGATACATGAGCATGCCGCCGGCGCCGAGCACGAGCGGCTCGACGATCAGCGCGGCGGCGCGCCGGTCGCGGGAGAGTGCCTCGAACCGATCCAGCGTTTCCTGCTCGCGCCCGGCGGCCGGGAAGGGGATGGTGTCGACCTCGAACAGCAAGGGCTCGTAGGCGGCGTTGAACACGCCACGGGCGCCGACGCTCATCGCCCCGATCGTGTCACCATGATAGCTGTGCTCCATGACGACGATGCGCGAACGCGGCGCGCCGATGTTGCGGAAATAGCCGAGCGCCATCTTCAGCGCGACTTCGATTGAGGTCGAGCCACTGTCGGAATAGAACACCCGGTCAAGGCCGGCGGGTGCGAGGCCGACAAGCGCCTCGGCCAGGCGCTCGGCCGGCTCGTGGGTAAAGCCCGCGAAGATGATCTGGTCGAGGTTCGACGCGGTCGTCTCGATGGCCTTCATGATGCGGGGGTGGCGGTGGCCATGAGTGACGACCCACCAGGAAGAAATCGCATCCAGGATGCGGGAGCCGTCGGCCTTGTGGAGATAGGCGCCTTCAGTCAGCACGATTTCAGGGATCGAGGGCTCTAGCGCGTGCTGCGTGAACGGATGCCAGACTCGAGACTGCGCCATCAGTCGCCTCCGGCAATCATGGCCAGGTCGAAGCCGGAAATCATTGCATCTCTCAACGTTTCACCCGTCAGCGGACCGAGGTGCGGCAGCCTGCCGAGCTGCGGCACGCCGCCGAATTCCACGATTGTCCTTTGCGTATCGGCCACCTCTTCGCCCATGAAGGCAATGCCGATGAGCGGGATGGAGCGGGCTCTCAGGGCCTCGATCGACAACAGCGTATGATTGATGGTGCCGAGCGCGGTGCGGGCGCACAGTATGACCGGCAGCCGCCATTGTTCGAATATGTCAATGAACCTTGTCTGTCGATTGAGCGGCACCATCAGCCCGCCGGCGCCTTCGATGACGAGCGGTGTCGGCAGGACCGGAAATGAAAGATCGTCGGCCTCGATCGCGACGCCGTCGATTTCGGCTGATCGATGCGGCGACAGCGGCATCGTCAGTCGATAGACTTCGGGCAGCACGCGTCCGTCGGGCAAGCCGGAAAGCCGGGCGACGACCTCGCTGTCAGTCTCCTCGTCGAGGCCCGATTGCACCGGCTTCCAGTAGAAGCCGTCGAGCAGCCCGGCAAGTCCGGCCGAAAATACTGTCTTGCCAATTCCGGTGTCTGTTCCGGTGACGACGATGCGTTTGGTCATGCTGTGGCCAACACCTCAACGAGAGCCTCGACCATGGCGGAAATGTCGGTCTCGTCGACGTTGAGCGTCAGCGAAATGCGCAGGCGCGATGTGCCCTCGGGCACCGTCGGCGGACGTATGCCGCGTATGTCGAAGCCGCGTGCCTGCAGGGCCGCCGCCACCGCCATGGTGCGCCCAACGTCGCCGATGACAAATGGCTGGATCTGCGAGCCGCTGGGTACGACGCCGCAGCGCTCGGCCAATTGGCGGCCGGCGCAGGCAACGCGTTCCTGCAGCTGAGCGCGGCGCATGGGCTCGTCGGACAGAATAGTCAGCGCTTCGCGCGCCGCGACCGCCATCAGCGGCGAGGGCGCGGTGGCGTAGATGAACGGCCGGCACCGGTTGACGAGATAATCGCACAGTGTCCTCGGCCCGGTGACGAGTGCACCGGATGCGCCGAGCGCCTTGCCGCATGAGTGGAGCGTGACGATGTTGTCGCGGCCTTGGCACGCGGCGGCCAGTCCCCGGCCGTCCGGTCCCCAGATGCCGGTGGCATGCGCTTCATCGACGACGATGAATGCCTGGTGCCGATCGGCCATCGCGACCAGGCTCTCCATCGGCGCGCGGTCGCCATCCATGCTGTAAAGGCTTTCGACGGCGATCCACACGCGCCCCGTGCCGCCTTCGGCGCGCCAGCGGGTGATTGCGTCCTCGACAGCGTCGACGTCGTTGTGCGCGGCCAGCTTGAACTCGGCGCGCCCGGCCTGCGCGCCCTCATGCATGCTGGCATGGGCGAGTTCGTCGAGGACCAGCAGGTCGCCTTTCTGCGGCAGCGCGGTCAACAGGGCGAAGTTGGCGATGTAGCCGCTGCCAAAGAACAGCGCACGGTCGGCGCCGAAGAATGCCGCGGCGTCCGCCTCCAGTTGCTCATGTTCCGGTGCGTTGCCGCGCAACAGCCGCGACCCGGTGGCGCCAACCGGCGTGCCCCGCGCAATCGCCGCCGCAACCGCTTCGCCAAGTCTTTTGGAGGCGGCAAGTCCGAGATAGTCGTTCGACGAGAAGTCGAGACCGGCGCGCGGTGCGAGCGTCCGCAACCGGTCCTTGCGCGCCAGTCCGCGCAAGGATGCGTCATAGCGGGCAAGAATTGCCTCGTTCATTGCGTGGCGAGTTCCATCGGCTCGATGCCGAGACGCTGGAACAGAAGGCTATCCTTGTCCTCGCCGGGATTGTCCGCCGTCAGCAGCGTGTCGCCGACAAAGATCGAGTTAGCGCCGGCAAAGAAGCACAACGCCTGCGTTTCGTCGCTCATCGCCGTCCTGCCGGCGGACAGCCTTACACAGGATTTCGGCATCATCACCCGCGCGAGCGCAACGATGCGGACGAAATCGATCGGATCGATGGCGTCGGCCGCGGCAAGCGGCGTGCCTTCGATGGGAATAAGCATGTTGATCGGCACGCTTTCCGGCGGCTCGGGCAGGTTCGCGAGCGTGACCAGCATGTCGATGCGATCGGTCTTTTCTTCCCCCATCCCGACGATGCCGCCGCAGCAGACTTTCATCCCAACCGCGCGCACGTGCCCAAGCGTTTCCAGCCGGTCGGCAAAAGTCCTGGTTGAAATAACCTCGCCATAGTAGCGCTCAGAGGTATCGATGTTGTGGTTATAGTAGTCGAGACCGGCCTGCTTCAGGCGAGCAGCTTGCTCAAGATCGAGCATGCCGAGCGTCATGCAGGTCTCCATGCCGAGCGCCTTGACGCCCTCGATCATGGCGACCACAACGTCCATGTCGCGCTCCTTGGGACTTCGCCACGCTGCGCCCATGCAATAGCGCGTTGCGCCGCCATCACGCGCCTTGGCCGCTTCGTCGATGACATGCTTGACGTTCATCAGCTTCGACGCCTTCACCCCGGTTTCGTAATGCGCAGACTGGCTGCAATAGCCGCAATCTTCGGGGCAGCCGCCGGTCTTGATGCTAAGGAGCCGCGACAGCTGCACTCGGTTTCGATCGAAGTTCTGGCGGTGGATCGTCTGAGCTAGGAACAGCAGATCGTTGAATGGCATGCCGTAGATGGCCTCAGCCTCTTTGCGGTTCCATCGCGGAGGCGTTCCATCGACCGATTGCATGGTCTGGTTCACGTCGAACTCCGAGTTCATTCCAACCGTCATCGTCAAACCTTTGTTGCTAGTCCGGTACGCCTTCAGGAGTCTGTCGACCGGCAAGCTCGGTCCGACTTGGCTTTGGAGCGCACTCGCTAAAAGGCGAGCTGCGGCACGTCTTTCCACCGCCTTCCTACGCCTGCCGAGCTGATGTTGCTCCTCATGCCGTAATCCTCAGTTCAAATGCTTGCAGATGTTCTGGTGGTCCGGCATGTCCAGGCCGATGTCGAGGATCGGGGCGCTGTGCGTCAGCCATCCCATGGAGATGAGATCGACACCGGTCGCCGCAATCGCCGCCGCCGTTTTCGGCGTCACCCGACCGGAAGCCTCGGTGATCGTACGGCCACCCACTATAGAAACCGCGCGGGCAAGATCCTCGACCGACATATTGTCGAGCAGCACCGCGTCAACACCAATCGCGAGCGCTGCATCGAGCTGCTTCAGCGTGTCGACCTCAACCTCGACCTTCACCATATGCCCTGCGGCGGCGCGCGCCCGCTCTATTGCTGTGCGGATATCGCCGGCGATCGCGATGTGATTGTCCTTTATGAGCACGCCGTCATCGAGGCCGAAGCGGTGATTGGCACCGCCGCCGACGCGCACGGCGTATTTTTCCAATACCCGCAGGCCGGGCGTCGTCTTTCGCGTCGATACGATCCTCGCCTTGTGACCGCGCACGGCCTCAACCATCGCCGCTGTGGCAGTGGCAATGCCGCTCAGCCGGCATAAGAAATTGAGGGCAGTGCGTTCGGCCGTGAGCAGGCCTCGCGCGGGTCCGGACAATCTTGCAATGGTTTCCCCGGCCCCGACATCGCTGCCATCAGGGCGCCAGATCTGGATGTTGATCGCCGGTTCCACGAGCAGGAAGGCGTACGAGACCAGATCGAGCCCGGCAACGACGCCCGCCTGCCTCGATCTGAGCACCAACGTGGCAGTGCAATCATGCGGGATAACCGCATCGCTGGTCAGGTCGCCGCATCTGCCCAGGTCTTCGAGGAGCGCACCGCGCACAATCGGTTCGATCAGGGTCGCGGGGAGGGGGGAGAATGAAATCACATCAGGTGCTCCGTATGGTAGCCCGGCAATCGAGTGCGGCCGCGGCCCGCATTGCGCTGTGCAGTGTCAGCCGTGATGGGCGCGCGTCGGCATCGTGGAGCGGGAAATCGGACCGACAGTGCGCGCCTCGACTCTCTTCCCGCCCCAGGGCCGCCACGGCGATCATCAGTGAGACCAAAGCCGGACCAGAGGCAGCGACATTGTCAGCTGCGATCGGCAGCAGGGTCGCCACCGCTTCGCGCATTGCCTCGCCGTCGCGGATGATACCCAGGGCGGCGGAGACAATTGGGCGGACCGCGGAAGCGTCTGGTCGTGGAGGGACGAATGTGGAGCATCTGCGCGGTCGCCGGGTATACGACGTGCCGGCAACGCTTTCGGCAACCCAGCTCGCGGTGACCGCCGCTTCGGTGAGCGAGTTGCTGGCCAGGCGGTTGGCGCCGTGCAGGCCGGTACAGGCGACCTCACCGCAGGCCCACAATCCCTCGATGGAGCTGCGGCCGGCGCTGTCTACGGCGACGCCGCCCATGTGATAATGTGCCGCCGGGCGCACCGGGATCGGGTCGGTCGCGGGGTCGACCCCTGCGCTCCGGCACAATTCGGCGATGCCTGGAAAACGCTTGCCAAATCTCGGGCCGAGACTTTGCCGTGCATCCAGGAATACGCGGCGTCCAACGGCAAGCTGGTGCCAAATGGCGCGCGCTACGACGTCGCGAGGCGCAAGTTCACCGCCAGGTGTGTCAGCGAGGAAGCGCTCTCCTCGCTCATCGATGAGCACCGCGCCTTCGCCACGCACGGCTTCGCTCACCAGCGGCATCGGCCGGCGCGGACCGTCGAGCGCAGTTGGATGGAACTGTATGAATTCCAAGTCGGCGAGTTCCGCCCCCGCCCATGCGGCGAGCGCCAGCCCGTGACCCCATGAGCCAGCGGGGTTTGTCGTGTCGCAAAACAGCCCGCCGACGCCGCCGGTCGCCAGCACCGCGCGACGCGTGGGCAGAGCGAGCGCGCCGGCTCGTCCTGCGGCGACCACGGCGATGACCGACCCGTCCTGCACGACCAGCCGGCGGACCTCCACATTTTCGATAGTGGTGATCGAGGCTGTACGCCGAACCGCGGCGATGAGCACGCGCACCAACTCGCGACCGGTGGCGTCGCCGGCTGCATGCACAATCCGCCGTCGCGAGTGTGCCGCCTCGAGCCCAAGTCGCAACGCGCGGTCAGGGTGCTGGTCGAAGGCGACGCCGAACCTTTGGATCGTCCTAATCGCTTCGGGTGCAGCTCGGACCACTCGCCGCACCGTGGCCTCGTCGCAGAGTCCGTCGCCGGCAGCTATCGTGTCGCAAAGGTGAAAATCCGGGCCGTCGTCGCCGCCGAGACTTGCCGCAAGACCGCCCTGGGCAAGCTCACTGCAGGCTCCGGTTCCAAGCGGCGCGTTGGTCAAAAGCACGACCGGTTCCGGCGCCAGATGAAGCGCCGTCATCAGGCCGGCAATGCCGCCACCGATGACGACCGGCGCCCCGGCGATGTCGCGAACCTCCAGGCTCATAGGGAAAGCATGCGCTCGACCGCGCGGCGGGCGGGGCCGGCAATTTCGGGATCAATCCGGACCTCATGCCGGTTCTGCTCGAGCGCGGCGCGAATGTTGGCCAGGTTGATGCGCTTCATGTGCGGGCACAGGTTGCATGGGCGAACGAACTCGACGTCGGGATGCGCGACCGCGACGTTGTCGCTCATCGAACATTCGGTCAGAAGGACGACACGCGTCGGTTTCTCCCGCTCGACATAATCCGACATCGCTGCGGTCGAGCCGGAGAACTCCGCCTCCGCGACAACGTCTGGTGGGCATTCTGGATGGGCCAGCACGATGACGCCTGGATGGGCATCGCGCAGTTCCCGAATGTCTGCTGCGGTGAAGCGCTCATGCACCTCGCAATGGCCTTTCCAGGCGATGATCTCGACGTCTGTATCGGCTGCCACGTTCCTCGCCAGATATTCGTCCGGCAGCATCAGCACACGCGCCACGCCAAGCGATTCCACCACCGCCTTGGCGTTGCCGGACGTGCAGCAGATGTCGGACTCCGCTTTTACGGCGGCCGAAGTGTTGACGTAAGTAACAACGGGGACCCCCGGATACCGCAGCCGCATTAGCCGCACGTCGTCTGCCGTGATCGATTCGGCCAGCGAGCAGCCGGCGCTGAGATCCGGGATGAGCACGGTCTTGTTCGGATTGAGCAGTTTTGCCGTCTCGGCCATGAAATGAACGCCGGCAACCACGATGATGTCGGCGTCGACCGTCACCGCCTTGTGGGCCAACGCCAGGCTGTCGCCGACGATGTCTGCCACGCAATGAAAAATTTCGGGCGTCTGGTAATTGTGCGCCAGCACCACCGCATTGCGCTCACGCTTCAGCGCTAAGATGGCTTCAATATCGCCGGCGAACGCGAGCCATTCAACGGGTGGGATCACCCGCCGGACACGCTCATACAGGGACGCAGCCATAGGTAACGCCCCAGTCATTGGCGCCTCGATTATATTCGGTTTGACAATAAGGGAATATATCTACCTTGACTATAAGTATGTCAAGCCCGCGCCAGCGGTAATTTTGTCCCGGCGATAGCCCTGTCGTCGAGGACGGCATGCCGGAAGCGATAAAGCTTCGCCGGTCGGCCGCCCGTGTCGAGGGAGGTCTCCCCGGTCTCCTCAACAAGTTCCTGCTGCTCGACCAATCTCCGGAAGTTCGGCTTGTTGATCAGCCTGCCAGCCAAAGCTTCCACGGTTCGCTGCAGTTGCAGCAGCGTGAAGGAAGGCCGCATAAGCTCGAACACGACCGGCCGGTATTTGATCTTCGAACGCAGCCGCGCGATCCCGGTTGCCAGAATACGACGGTGGTCAGCGACCATTGGTTTGCCAGCCGCGGCCGCAATCGCGTCCCTGCCGCCACCGGCCTCCTCAATCAGACCAGCTTCATAGAGCAACTCGTAGCGTTGGAGCGTGAGTTCCTCGTTCCAATGGCGGTCGTCGAAGCCGAAGGCTATCGCAGCGCGCTGCCGGCGCTCGCGTTGAGTGGTCGGCTCGCTGGCGCCGCCGGCCCACTCAATCAGGCGGGGCCGCAATCTATCGAGCAGCACAGGCGGCGTGCCGAAGCGGTGGTCCTCCCAGGGAAAATATTCGTACCAACTTTGCCAGCCGCACGCGGCCGAGTTCGTTGCCTGTTCCTTCCTGGTCAATGCGAGATAGCTGATTGAGATGACGCGCTGGTGGCGCTCAGTGCCGATGCGATCGCGATCGGCGAAGGTGTAGAGTTGCTCGATGTATCCCAGTGCATGGCCGGTCTGCTGCTCCACCCACCCCCTCAAACCCGACTGCAGCGATCGATGCTCAAGCGCAAAAGGTCCAGAAGGGAGGGTGTCCGCATGACCGACGGTGAGGACACAGGACTCACTGTCGTTTACGGCGACCACGACGGCAGTCAGGTCCACTTTGGCTTCGTCAGCTTTGACGGCGGCTTTGCCTTTCTTGGTTCTTCTTGTCTGAGGATCCATGTTTGCGAAAGTGGGTTGGCCCAACGGAGCGCCTTAATCGATTGAATGTAACCTTGGCAGCCAGCACGTCAACACCGTACTACTCAAGCACTGTTTTTAGCTCTTCGCAGTCGCACAAAAATATGCCAAACGCGACACCCGCTGTTGGT
Organism: Mesorhizobium sp. M4B.F.Ca.ET.058.02.1.1; assembly: GCF_003952505.1. Classification (NCBI taxonomy): domain Bacteria; kingdom Pseudomonadati; phylum Pseudomonadota; class Alphaproteobacteria; order Hyphomicrobiales; family Phyllobacteriaceae; genus Mesorhizobium; species Mesorhizobium sp. M4B.F.Ca.ET.058.02.1.1. The sequence goes on from NZ_CP034450.1 coordinate 4,925,419, forward strand.
AACGTAAGGGAAGGGGGCGTCGGTTGAGCGCGGCTGGTGAGATAAAAGGGATTAACCCTCCAGATATTCGATTGCGAAAAGGCCAAACGCCACTTGTATGCTTGACGGCCTACACCACGCCGGTCGCGAGGCTACTCGATCGCCACTGCGACATCGTTCTTGTCGGCGACAGCGTCGGCATGGTGGGCACGGCCTGTCGTCGACGCTGGGCGTCACGCTCGACATGATGATCATGCACGGACAGGCCGTTCGCCGCGGCCTTGAACACGCGCTGATGGTCGTCGACCTGCCCTTCGGTTCCTACGAGGAAAGCCCAGAGCACGCTTTCGGCAACGCTGCGCGCGTGATGGGTGAGACCGGTTGTTCAGCGGTGAAGCTCGAGGGCGGCGAGACCATCGCGGAAACCATCCGCTTCCTTACCGCGCGCGGCGTACCTGTCATGGCCCATGTGGGGCTGACGCCGCAGGCGGTAAACACGTTCGGAGGCTATCGTGTGCAGGGCCGGGGAGCCGATGCAGAGCGGATCAGGCGCGACGCCAGGGCGGTAACCGAGGCGGGCGCCTTCTCCTTGGTGCTCGAAAAGATACCGGAGCAGCTTGCACGGCAGATAACCGCCGATATCGACATACCCACCATCGGCATCGGTGCCTCGCCAGCTTGCGACGGCCAGATTCTGGTGAGCGACGATATGCTCGGGCTCTTCACCTCATTTCGGCCGAAGTTCGTCAAACGCTATGCCGAGCTCGGTGAGCAGGCTGAGGCGGCAATCGCCGCTTACGCCACCGATGTGCGGAACCGGCACTTTCCGGCGGTCGAACATCTCTATGTCAACGCCTTGAAGGCCGGAGACTTCACATGAGCGTGCCGATCGCTCGAACTGTGAGCGAGCTGCGCGGCGTCGTTGCGCAATGGCGTCGCTCGGGTGCCACGATCGGTATTGTGCCGACCATGGGAGCCTTGCACGACGGGCATCTGAGCCTTGTGCGGAAGGCGCTTGAAAGGGCCGAGCGGGTGATCGTGACGCTGTTCGTAAACCCCAAGCAGTTCAACAGCCCCGCCGACCTGATTGCCTATCCTCGGACGGAAAGCGAAGATGCTGCCAAGCTCGCGCCGCTGGGCACGCATCTGCTCTATGTGCCGGACGCAGAGGAAATGTACCCGGCGGGCTTCGCCACGGTCGTTTCAGTGTCCGGCATCAGCGAATGCCTGTGCGGCGCATTCCGGCCCGGCCATTTCAATGGCGTGGCGACGGTCGTGGCCAAGCTCTTCCTGCAGGCCGGCGCTGACTTCGCCTTTTTTGGCGAAAAGGATTTTCAGCAACTTCAGCTTGTCAGGCGCTTGGTCCGGGACCTCGACATTCCGATCACTATTGTGCCCTGTCCGACAGTCCGCGAAGCCGATGGTCTTGCGCTATCGTCGCGTAACGTGCGGCTCTCCCCAGCCCAACGCGCCATTGCCCCAAAACTAGCATCGGTCCTGCTCGATACGGCCGAGCGGCTTGCACGCGGCTCTCCCATCCTGCCTACGCTTGATGAAGCGCGTGCAACAATTCTGGCTGCCGGCTATCGCGAGCTCGAATACCTGGAGCTTCGCGGAGAAACAGACCTGCAATCGTTAGCAAGCCTTGACCGACCGGCACGCTTGCTTGCTGCGGCTTGGCTTGGCGACACGCGGCTCATCGATAACGTCGCAATATCACCCATCGGTAGTTGGTCAGGTGCGCGGAGCTCTCTCCAATCGGAAGCAGCACAGCAATTGCGGTGATGACGGCGGCGCGTCGTACGCCCTGCAGGGACAGGCCATCATTTAGAACCACGTCTCCGCCCGGCTTCCAGCAACCTCCGCGAGGTAGGCAAAGCGCAGATGCATCGCGTATTTGAAACCTTGGTCGAGCAACTCTCTGCAAGCGTCGATGCCGTCGATCTCCATGAGGCAATGGCGTCCGCCGCAGCCGGGTTCGACTTTCCGCTCTTCGCTTATTTCACCTACCCATCCGCTTCCGGCGACAGGCCGCGATTGATCTCGAATTATCCATCATCATGGACATCACATTACCTGCAACAGCGCTACCACAGCGTGGATCCCGTGATCCTGCGGGGACTGCGGGGCTGGGATACCTTCGACTGGGGTGTGGACCGCGATCACCGTTATTTGCCGACCTCTCAGCAGGAAGTCCTGGAAAAAGCAGCTGAGTTCGGCATTCGCGGCGGACTGACCATGTCGATGCATGATCATCGCGGCCGGTTCGCCGCACTGACCTTCGCCTCCAACGAGGCGCATCCGCCATTTCTGAGGTCGCTGACGCGCTACGAAAAAGCAATGCAACTGGTTGCGATCAACGTTCATATCCATGCCCGGCGCAGGCTCGCCGAAGATTGCGTGGTAGATGGCATAACGCTCACCCGGCGGGAGTTCGAGTGCCTGAAATGGGCGGCGTGCGGCAAGTCGGCCTGGGATATCAGCCAGATTCTCGGTGTCTCGAAACGCACCGTGACCTTCCATCAGGAAAACGCCAAGGCGAAGCTTGGCGTGCGAACCATCAACCAGGCCGTAGTGCGGATGGCTGCTCGGGCGAGATCCTGATCCTCTCCAAGTCTAGCTGTAAAGGTCTACAGGCTGCATTCATGACGGCTTTGCCCTTCGATTGCGTGGACACATCCCGCACGGAGACGACAATGATGCAGCTGATAACACCCGACTGCTACGCCGAGTTTGCGAGCGAACTCAAGGAAATGCACGGACTTAGGTATCGGGTTTTCAAGAAGCGGCTCGATTGGGAAGTGCAGACCGAAGGCGAAATGGAAACGGACCCGTTTGACAGCCTGAACCCCGTCTACCTGCTTCTCAAGGGGTCCGATTGGCGAACTTGCGGCTGCGTCCGCCTTTTGCCGACCACCGGACCGACAATGTTGCGCGATACGTTTCCGACGCTGCTGGATGAGATGGTGGTCCCTGCGAGTGCCGATATCTGGGAGAGTAGTCGTTTCGCGCTCGATCTCCCTGCGACAGCGCCGAAGGCAGCTGGCGGCCTGGCCCAAGCAACCTACGAGCTCTTCGCGGGGATCATCGAATTCGGCTTGGCCAACAATCTCTCCGGGATCGTAACGGTGACAGATACGCGCATCGAAAGGATCCTTCGTCTCGCCACCTGGCCGTTGTCACGTATCGGACAGCCCAAGCAGGTCGGCAACACCGAGGCAGTCGCCGGCTTCCTCGATATTTCCTACGCCAGTCTCTTGCGCATCCGCTGGAGGGGACGCCTCAACGGGCCGGTGTTGTGGCAACCAGTTCTCATCCAATCGGCATAGCGCCTGCGGATGCTCAGCCGTGACTTGAGTTAAGTCTGCTCACGGCCGCCACCGCCGCCGTGAGGGTGAGCGGACCCGCCCCCACGAGCTTTCGACTGTTCCGGTCGATTGGCTCGCGCGGCCGGACTTTGGATTTCCGTAGGCGCAACCCGCAGTCCAGCGTGAGCACGCCAAAATGGCGCCCCTCCGCTTCGTCCAAAGAAGCCAACGTGGCTTCTGAGGTCGTCTTAGAATATTGGACCGGCCGCCGTGAGCGATCGCAACCTCAAACCTTTGCCGGTATGCCGGTTTGGCCGGACCGTCGGCCAGTCGGAGCAGTCCCCCGATAAGGACCCGAGCTGACGCGCGATCCAACAGCGCCCAAGCCTATGCTATGTGCATTACCGTTCGGTTGGCCATATCGTCCAAGACCGCATGAAGAAGCCTTCCAACCTCCTGCGCAGCGAACTCTGGCGCAATTCCTACATCGGACAATTGAATGAGCATTTTCTTGGCAGCACAGCGCCAGAACGCACTCGCCGCCTCGCCGTTCTTGGTCTCGAGGGCCTGGGCGATACTTTCGACCAATGTGCGTCGCCGATGCAGCGGAAATACGCAAATGTTTGAGTCATGCATCAATCACCTCACAGTTTCAGTTCCACAAAGAAAACACCGGCGTCTTCAAAAGCGCCGCTTAGCGCGGTGACGGTTCGCGGCGACATGACGAGTTCCACTTCCCCTCGACAAGCCATTGGGCGATGAGCCGCCGGACCGCACATCCGGACCGCACATAAGGTGAACCACCATTGCTGATCCGGCTGCGTTTCCTGTGCCGTTCCGCGACGAGGCGTTCCAGCCCGAATTGACGTCCAATGACTTGATTTCTGAAAGGGCAGGGCGGCACGAATCACCCGACTGTTCCGCCGCTTACATTCCTGCGAGCTTGTGTATGAATGATTAAAGCGTGCCCGAGCCGTTCTTGGTGGCCGCCGCAGAAGGGAATCATGTCATCCGCTGCCTATCGTAGGCGGCGCGACTTCTAGCATGACTGCACTGCCCCGACAGGGCTTTGCAATCGCGCGTTTCGAAGCCTATGCTTTGGCATCGGCCGGCATTTACTTCGGTGCAGCCGACAGTAAGACGTACGCGCTCTTGCCCCGTTGGAAGAGAGCCTTGCCCGATCCCTCTTTCGCGACCAGGTGCTGAAGCCCTCACCCCGCAGGACTTCGCGCTTTTGCGACCATCGCTGCATCACGTCGAACCGGGCATCAAGGACCAGTTGGAGGTCGCGCATCAGCCGATCAAGAACGTATATTTTCCCGAGAGGGGCATCGCGTCGGTGGTCGCCACCATGACCGGCGGGCGGCAAGGTGAAGTCGGCATTGTCGGCTATGACGGGATGAAAGGAATTGCCGTCATTCTCGGAAAGGAAAGCACTACCTGGCGCCTGCCGGTTGAAAACCTTCGCCCTGCGATTAGCCCGTCGCTTCGCACCTCAGTGCTGGATTATGCCCACGCGTTCCTCGTCCAATCATGCCGGACGGCACTGGTCAATGGCCACTCCAAGATCGAAGAACGGCTGGCCCGCTGGCAGCTGATGGTCCACGACCGTGCGGAAGGAGATAAGATCCTCCCGACGCATGAATTTCTGGCGACCATGCTCGCGCCCACCGCCCGGGGTCACCACGGCCCTGCAAATGCTTGAGTATCGAGGACTGGTGCACGCCAAGCGCGGCGAGATCACGATCATCGACCGTGCCGGATTGATAAAGCTCACACATGGCGCTTATGACAAGGAGGAGCAGCGTTATTTCGGCCTGGCCGCTGCCTGAAGCATGTCGGTTGAAACGGGTTCAGCCGACGTCTCCTTGCCCCTCACCAGGTCGCCCAAAAGCATCAGCGGTTTTGAACGAATCGCAGCTATTGTCCGCAATCGGACATAGGCTTGAAGGCGGTCGAATTCGTGCCATAAGTCGGGTTGGTCAGGGTTCAGGGAGGAATTCGTCATGACCAATTCGTTTCACACCGTCACCGTCGAAAAAGCCGCAGAAGCCTATGTCCTTTCCAGGGGAAGGGTCCGCTTTCTCTCCATGGCGCAGGCGATCCGCGCCATCCGAACACTAATGCCGGCATGCAAGGCCACCGACCGCGAGTTGGAGGAACTGTTGGCGGCCGCTTCCTTCGTTCATGGCGTGCCCGTCGCCTTCGACACAAAAACAGCCGATGGTGTAGAACCACGGCTGCATTCCTAAGAGGGCATGCCGCGCCATGCAGACTGTCAGAGGGCATTCGTCAGATGGTAGTCCGCTAACTTAACTGCAGAGTCTAAAGGACGTGTTCCAGCATTGCGAACTCACCGATCGCTTTGTTGCCAAAGCTGCCAGCAAGCGATCGCCTCATCCAGCCGTTTGCACCATCTCATCACAGACATCATCGCGATGCTACCTGTCCAGCATATGTCCAGCATTTCGCAAGGCGGCCAGAAGGAGCCTCGCATAGCCTGTGACATCGATCTGGGCCTGCATCGAAAGGGGCATGCTGGTCCAGTTCTCCAACGGTGCAATGAAAGGTGAGAAGGTGCCATTGACTAGGCAACAACAGCTAACAAGGCCCTCTCGGTCCAATGCCACCACACCGATCTTGTCGCCTGGATATCCAATGGCTGCGACTCGCTGGACCTCCAGGTCACCGTCCACCCGCACGTCAAAAAGAAGGCTACCACGGCTCCTCGTGGCTATCTCAGCCGCCTTCTCATCAAAGCTTGAAGAGAGCAAGCGGACGCTTTCCACCGCCATCTGGAAAATCACCAAATCCAGTTCATTCACGGCCATATGGGCATTTCCGCGCAACGGGTGGTGATTGCAATGACACATACTGCTTGTTCACAGATGTCGGTCACGAACGATCATTCGTCGGGTTCCGGTTCCGACCAACGGTGTCGCCACCTGATCGTGCTGCGGTTCGAACCTTCCGAACGCGAGCCGAGCGCGCTATGAGGTTGGAGTCTAGGTCTCGGACCCTGCCTCGCGGCCTTCTCATCTTTGGCAGACCCGTTGCAACGCCGCCGCGATGGCGCAAACGCCAGATGACGCTGATCCATCGCTTGATCGTGAACTGAGCTTCTGAACACCATTGGGACAGCAGGGTGGAAGGGCTTGACCAACGCTGCCCCCGTTTTCCAAGAGGACCCGTCCTCGATTGAATCTTTCGAGCCCCGTGCGGCGCGCAGCCAAATGATGACGATCTGGACTCAGCTCGCAGACCGCAAGGCAAAGAGGGAACCTTCCAGGCAGCCAAGCTGCTCGACGCAAAGAGCGGCCTTTGGAGTTCCCAAGAATCGACCCTTCCATAGTTGCGACAGGCAACCACTGCACGAGTGTGGGAGAGCGAATCGCAAGCATTGCGTGAGGTCCTGCGCGTTTTCCCCTCTTTGCTATTTGGCACATCGTTTGCGCCGAAGTGGGCGCAGCGTTCGACCGGAGCACTGCATGGGAGAGGGAGGAGCCCCACCCCGATCCGGTCAAGGAGAGAGACGGTGTTGGTTCCAAGAGTTCCCCGCGCGATCGCAGCGCCCCGCAAGCGCCATTTTGCCCGGACCTACGTGCAGGTACTTGCCGCCATAATCCTGGGTGCCGCAATCGGCTATTTCCATTTGGAGACCGGCCACAGCCTGAAGCCGCTCGGCGATGCCTTCGTCGATGTCGTCAAGATAATCACCGTACCTGTCATCTTCCTGACAATGGCGACCGGCATTGCCGGCATGAGCGATCTGCAGAAGGTCGGCCGAGTTGCCGCCAAGGCGATGGTCTATTTTCTCACCTTTTCGACGCTCGCTTTTGTTGTCGGGCTGATTGTCGCGAATATCGTTCAGCCTGGCGCCGGCCTCAACATCGATCCGGCCTCGCTCGATGTCCAAGCCGTTAAGGGCTATGTGGCCACGGCTCACGAGCAGTCCGTGACCAGCTTCCTGATGAACATCATCCCGTCAACGATTGCCAATGCCTTCGCGGAAGGCGACATCCTGCAAGTCTTGTTCCTCTCGGTCCTGTTCGGCGCGGTCTGCCGCTACAACGGCCGCTCGCTCTTCTCTCTCGTCCGATACATCAAGGACGAGCTGCTGCTCGCAATGTCCTCCTCAGAGGCCGCGCTGGCCTCGCTCATGGAGAAGATGGAAAGGGCCGGCGCCACGCATTCGGTCGTGGGTCTCATTCCATTCAATCTGGACGGCACGAATATGATGCTCGCCGCCCTTTTCATCGCCCAAGCGACGAAAACTGATCTCCCGATCGGCTGCCGGATCCTCATGCTGTTTGTCGCATTGTTCCCTTCGAACGGAACAACCCGCATTACCGGTGCAGGCCTCGTCACAATGGCTGCAACGCTCTTTCTTGTTCCGGCCGCACCGGTCACCTCCGTGGGGCTTATTCTTGGCGTCGATCAGCTTATGTCCGAATGCCACGCGCTGACGGTTTTTCTCCGCAGCGTAGCGGCAACGCTGGCTGTCACCCGGTCCGGGGCGAGCGGGATAAACGACGATTCGGGGAGCGCCTCACTAGCGGACCGTTCAGCGCTCCGGCGGTGGACGGTCAAGTCGCCCGGCGTGGTGAACACAATTCCCCGTGCGAACGACGCTCAGCTATTGGGGTGGACCCGATGGCGCAAAGCCGTATTTGAGAAACCGCCAGATCGCACCGGCACCTGTGCGCCTGTAGCAACTGCGGGGCACGATCAAAACTGACCCATTTTACACCAAAAAGGCGGCCGTTGCTGCCACGCCGTCCATGGATTGGAGACTCATGTCTAAGCCGACTGCCATCACTGTCGCAGCTCTTCTTTTACTCCTCGCCTTGCTGGCGAGCCAATATAGCGCGAACCTGCACCGGCAGGCGTGGTCGACCGACAGGCAAAAGTGGAGCGGCGCATTCGACAACGATCTCCTTCGCCAATCGCCGGCAACCCGCAAGGCGATGCCGTTCTGGTCATATTCAATGACTACCACAACTGTCCGCATTGCAGACTGGCTGATATCAACTACCAAAAAGCCTTCAAGCATGAACCCAATCTGAAGCTTGTGATCAAACAGTTCCCGGTCCTGGGACCGGATTCCCAATTCCCAGCCTTCGCCGCACTCGCCTCGAGAAAACAGGGAAAGTTCGACGAATTCCACCGCGCCCTTATGATTTCCCCCAGTTGAAGGGTCACTCTCAAGATCGCAGCGCGTGTAGGCCTTGACGTTGAGCAGCTCAAGCGGGAATGCAAGATCCGGCCATCGCAGATGAAATGCGCGGTCCGCGCACTCGCGAAAGGTCTGCACTTAGACGGTACGCCCGCGTTGGTGGTCGGCGATATAGTGGTCGCCGACCTTGTGGACATGGCCAGCTTGCAACGCTTGCATCGCCGATGCGCGCTCAAAGCGTGCTGGCTCTCGTGCGGGGCAGCATCTGTAGACCGGCCACGCTGTTGTTGCCGGAGCGTGCCGTTTGTGGCAGCTGGCTTTGCTGTCGCTCCTCGTAATCTTGTTGCGGTCATCCAGCTGCCGTGGGCGCCAACAACAATCCTGAGCGCCCGCGCCTGAAGTCGCTGGCCGGGTGCTCGTGAACCGAGCCCGCTTTTCTTCGGCAAGCTCAGGCGGTCTTGGCCCTGCGGCATCGCCCCCTGGCGCGGGGCAGCCTTCGGCTGCTGACGGTCGCCGGCCTGTCGGCCGGCGTCTTTCTATTGTGGCCTTCCCCCTGGCGCAGGGTGGGCAGCACTCCCTTCTAGGCCCGCCGCGGCGTCCCGCAACCCTTCGCTTGTCGCTTTCGGGTCCTCCACTCCGTTCCGGTCCTGCTGATGCAGTCCGCCTCCGACGGCGGGCCTTTCCGGTCGCTTTTGCCGCCCACCCCGCTTCCGGGGAGGGCGCGCGATTGTAGAGCGGAGGACATCACGATGCGTGCAAACAACAAACGTTGCGGCAGCCGACAGGCTGGCGCAGACAGTGGCGGGCGCACCGGCGCCAGCCTTTATCAGGAAATCACCGACCGCATCATTGCCGAACTGGAGCGCGGCACCGTGCCATGGGTCAAGCCGTGGGGCAGGGCAAGGACAGGCCTCGGCCTGCCGCGGAATGCGGCCACCCAGCGCCGATATTCCGGCATCAATATCCTGATCCTGTGGGGCGCGGTCATCGAGCGCGGTTTCCCCAGCCAGAACTGGCTCACCTTCCGGCAGGCGCTTTCGCTTGGCGGCAATGTCAGGAAGGGCGAGCACGGCACCACCATCGTTCACGCTGACCGCTTTGTTCCCAAGAACGAAAAGCAACGCGCCGACACCGATGGCGACGAACCGCAGGCGGTGCCCTTCCTGAAGCGCTTCACCGTCTTCGATGTCGCGCAGTGCGATAATCTGCCCGAACATCTTTACGCCGCCGGCGAGCCTCTGCCTGAGCGCGAGATGGTCCCGCAGGCCGAGGCGCTCATTCATGCAACCGGCGCTGATTTTCGCATCGGCGGCGAGCGCGCCTTCTACATGCCCGGCAGCGACACCATACAGGTGCCGCCGCAGCCGGCTTTCTTCCACCAGATCGACTATTACCGGACCTGCTTTCACGAGCTTGGACACTGGACCGGCCACCCGAGGCGACTCGCGCGCGACCTGTCCGGCTCCTTCGGGTCCAACACCTATGCGCGCGAGGAACTGGTCGCCGAAATCGCATCAGCCTTCATCTGCAGCAGTCTCGGCATCGAGCCGAGCGTGCGCCATGCCGACTACATCGGCTCATGGCTGACGGTTTTGCGCGAGGACAACCGCGCCATCTTCCGCGCCGCAAGCCATGCCTCGAAAGCCGCCGATTTCCTGCTTGGCCGCAATGTCGATGTCGAAGGCGAGGCACATGCCGAAACCGCCTATGGGAGCGCGCAATCCTCACACGCGACCGCCTTGCGCCTCTGATGACGCAAAGCCGCGCGCAACCAACTCGACAGTTCTTTTGAGGTTGCCCTAACGCCGATGGCCGGCGTTGGCGTCGATCGTTCATCGGACCGAGGTTCGCAAAAAAAGAGGGCGGCATTGATGCCGCCCTCTCGTTGCGAAAGCTGCCAGAGCTGGATTAGAAATCCATGCCGCCCATGCCGCCCATGCCGCCGCCGCCCATGCCGCCAGGCATGCCGCCGCCAGCCGACTCCTTCTTCGGAGCCTCCGCGATCATGGCTTCGGTGGTGACCAGCAGGCCGGCGACCGAGGCCGCGTCCTGAAGAGCCGTACGGACAACCTTGACCGGATCGACGATACCCATGGCGATCATGTCGCCATACTCGCCGGTCTGGGCGTTGTAGCCGAAGGTCGCGCCCTTGTTCTCAAGGATCTTGCCGGCAACGATCGATGCTTCCGCACCGGCGTTGGCCGCGATCTGGCGGGCCGGAGCCTGAAGCGCACGACGCACGATGTTGATGCCGGCGGCCTGGTCGGCATTGACGCCGGTGGCCTTGATGTTGGCCGAAGCGCGCAGCAGCGCGACGCCACCACCAGCAACGATGCCTTCTTCGACGGCCGCGCGGGTCGCGTTGAGGGCGTCATCGACGCGGTCCTTCTTTTCCTTGACTTCGACTTCCGTCGCACCGCCGACGCGGATCACCGCAACGCCGCCGGCGAGCTTCGCCAGACGTTCCTGCAGCTTCTCCTTGTCGTAGTCCGAAGTGGTCTCTTCGATCTGCTGCTTGATCTGGGCAACGCGGCCCTGGATCTCGGCCTTCTTGCCGGCGCCGTCGACGATGGTGGTGTTCTCCTTGGAGATCGACACCTTCTTGGCGCGGCCGAGCATGTTGAGGCCGACGTTCTCGAGCTTGATGCCGAGGTCTTCCGAGATGACCTGGCCACCGGTGAGGATGGCGATGTCTTCCAGCATGGCCTTGCGGCGATCACCGAAGCCCGGCGCCTTGACGGCGGCGATCTTCAGGCCGCCACGCAGCTTGTTGACGACCAGCGTGGCCAGAGCCTCGCCTTCGACGTCTTCCGAGATGATGAGCAGCGGCTTCGAGGTCTGCACGACGGCTTCGAGAACCGGCAGCATGGCCTGGAGGTTGGACAGCTTCTTCTCGTGCAGGAGGATGTAGACGTCCTCGAGCTCGGCAACCATCTTGTCGGCGTTGGTGACGAAGTAGGGCGAGAGGTAGCCGCGGTCGAACTGCATGCCTTCGACGACTTCGAGTTCGGTCTCGGCGGTCTTGGCTTCCTCAACCGTGATGACGCCTTCGTTGCCGACCTTCTGCATCGCTTCGGCGATCATCTTGCCGACCGAAGCATCGCCGTTGCCGGCGATGGTGCCGACCTGGGCAACCTCTTCGGAGGTCTTGATCTTCTTGGCGTTCTTGATCAGGGTCGCAACGACGTCGGTTACCGCGAGGTCGATGCCGCGCTTCAGGTCCATCGGGTTCATGCCGGCGGCAACGGCCTTGTGGCCTTCCTGGACGATCGACTGCGCCAGAACGGTCGCGGTCGTGGTGCCGTCGCCAGCGATGTCGTTGGTCTTCGAAGCAACTTCGCGGACCATCTGCGCGCCCATGTTTTCGAACTTGTCCTCAAGCTCGATTTCCTTGGCGACGGTGACGCCGTCCTTGGTGATGCGCGGGGCGCCGAACGACTTGTCGATGACCACGTTGCGGCCCTTGGGGCCGAGCGTGACCTTCACCGCGTCAGCGAGGATGTTGACACCGCGCAGCATGCGCTCGCGGGCATCGCGGGAGAATTTTACGTCTTTGGCAGCCATTTTTAGCTCCTGGCAGGGGCTTCAATCGAGCCCGGGAATTCAGTTGACGAAAGGGCCTGATATGAGCCGATGATGCCCATGATGTCGGATTCCTTCATGATCAGAAGGTCTTCGCCATTGAGCTTGACTTCCGTGCCCGACCACTTGCTGAACAGGATGCGGTCGCCGGCCTTGACGTCCAGCGGGACCAGCTTGCCAGCTTCGTCACGAGCGCCGAAGCCGACAGCGATGATCTCGCCTTCCTGCGGCTTTTCCTTTGCCGTGTCGGGGATGATGATCCCGCCAGCGGTCTTGGATTCGGATTCGACCCGGCGAACGACCACGCGGTCATGCAGCGGGCGGAACTTCGACTTTGCCATTTTCGGATTTTTCCCTGGTGCGCTGTTGAGGGGTTTTTGTTAGCACTCGCGATGGACGAGTGCTAACGCGATAGTGAGGTAGGCTGTAAGCGGGCACTCGTCAAGACGGACGAGGGCAGGCGAGGAGCTCTGGCCCCTCCCCGGTGGAACCCAACGCATACGCGGCATCCGCGTTGATGGCTGCGAGCCCCACATTTCCATTGAATTCGGCGTCATGACGCCAACTTGCTCGCGCCGCTTCCAAGTCGTCAGTCGTGCTGCCGTCAGCACGAACATAGGGCTGCGCTTCACTTCCCGTCGAAGCCGCGGCAAGCAGCGTCGCCGTCAGCACGCTCCTTTGCAGATGCTTGCCAAAGGTGGACAGTGAGCGCACCTGCGCCGGGCTGTTGGTGCGAACGTAAGACGTCATTGACAACTCCTTTTTGCAAGTCGAGCCCCTTCTCCACCTTCGGCCGCCGTCGACGCGAAGAAGTCCGCATCGCGTTGAAGACGAGCTGCGAAAAAGAGAAAGATGTGTTTGATGGCTGCGGCCCCAACGGTGCCTTCAGATTTGAGATCACTTCCGCCGCGAGCGGCTGAAGCTCCTCGCAACGTCAAATCGAATCTGCTGCCAAGCCTCCAGGAAAGGAGAGCATTGCTCATCTCGCGCTTGTGCATGCAGTCAACCTTCGATCCGTGTTGCCACATCAAGAGCAAATGCCGTGCCAAAGCTCACTGGGAAGTGAACGCATGGCTCTCCCTGAAAACCTCACAAATCCAGCATGGTCAATTGTGCGGAACCCGACATGCGTCTTCTGCCACTGTCAGCTTTCGGACAGGCATGACGCGTTTCGCGCCGACCACCGGTCGATCGGTTTTGGGGCCGGTCTGTTCGCCTCATAAGAGCGCGTTACATTGCGTAGCGGTTTCCCGAGCGCCGCCACATGACACTGGACCTGCAGGTAGCACCGGCTTCTCATCCAGCCTTACTTTGGCCCCCTCGCGTATCAAATTCCCGCTGGCGAGCCCTGCTTTCATAGATCGCACCATGCCGGATGTCTGCTCTGGCGCCCGACCCGCTGGCACGATCTCGATCCGGCATAAGGGCGCAGCATCTTTGCAGGCCGTTTCATCCCGGCGTCCTGCTTGGCTGACAGACCGCACTTGGCGAGCGGTCTCCATGCTCTCTCCAAGGACCATCCCTGCGGCTGGCTTGTCGACCTATGGGCGGGTCCGGCCGCCCGAAACCCTCGCGCCATCAGCTTTTTTCCCCGCCGCCTGCGGCGGCTTCCTCGCGCCGCTTCGCTCACAAAAAAGCTGCCCGCTCGGGTCCTTCACTGTCGCTGCGGCCCTGTCGGATTCAGGCGGTCCTGACGCGCCCATTACGGTGCGCCATCGCAGGGGATGGTCCCCGGCGAAACCACAAAAGGAGACTTCGAAATGACCGCGATCGGTTACGTCAACAAGCAGGAAAACGGCGCCTACAAGGGCCAGTTCAAGACGCTCAGCGTCCGCGCCGACATCGATATCGTCCCCAACCAGGCCAAGAGCGCCGATAACCATCCCGACTTCCGGGTGCTTACGCAAGGGGTCGAAGTCGGCGCTGGCTGGATCCGCACCGGCGAGACTTCCGGCAAGGATTATGTGAGCCTGTCGATTGCAGCGCCGGAGTTCGGACCGCGCAAGCTCTACGCCAATCTCGGCCGAGCCGCCGGCCAGGACGATCACGACACCTACGCCATCATCTGGAACCCGGCCGACTGACCGGCCGAGATAAGAGCCTCGCGCCGCAGCCCCGGCGCGGGGCTCATTCCCAGGAGTTCCACCCAAACCCCGTCCGCCCTAAAGGGCGGCGAAAACTCTCCCCCGACTCTTCGCCCGTCCCCGAGACGATCTCCCTCGCCCATCCTCGCCCTCGCTTGTCCGAAGCGAAACGAGGATCATCATGGACGACGAAAACGAACGCGCGGCCCGCGCGAAAAAGGGCAACCCGTTTCTCAGCACAGCCCAAGCCGCCTTCTATATCGGGCTCTCCCAGCGCACGCTCGAAAAGATGCGGCTCAAGGGCGGCGGCCCGAAATTCCGCAAGCACGGCCGCTATGTCCGCTATCACATCGACGAACTCGACCATTGGTCGAAAGGACACCCGCAGCACTCCATCGCCGGCGATGGCAAGGCCGGTTCCGGCCAGGGCGGCACGGGAGGCCGTTCATGAGGCGGCGCCCTTCCATCCATCTGATCGGCAGCCGCCTGAGGCGTGTTCGAGCCCGTAAGACGGTCGCCTTGGCCGCGGCCGGTCTCGGTCTTTTGGGCTTCACGGCGCTGGGAAAGCCCGCCCCTTGGCTGGTCTGGAACGCCTCGGCCAGCGCGCCGATCGGCCTTTACCGCATCGCTGCGGGAGCGCTGGCGCGTGGCGATCTCGTGCTCGTGCGCCCGCCTGAATACGCGGCGTATCTCGCCGCCGAGCGCAGCTATCTGCCTCGCAATGTGCCGCTGGCAAAACGTCTTGCAGCGCTGCCGGACGATAATGTCTGCGCCTTCAATGACGCCATCATCATCGGCGGCGACATCGTCGCGCGCCGGCTCAAAATCGACGCCGAAGGCCGACCTTTGCCATGGTGGAACGGCTGCCGAGCGCTCGGGGATAACGAGGTTTTCCTGCTCGGCAGCGACAAAAACCGCTCCTTCGACAGCCGCTATTTCGGGCCTGTTCCCACTCAAAATGTCATCGGGAGGCTCGTACCACTATGGACCGAGTGACCCTCCTCTTGTTGGGCATGATCGCCATTGCGCCATGCGCCTGTTCCGCCTCGACCGGCGCTGAGCCGGTCGCCATCTCCCAAAGTCCGCAGCTGCGAAAGTGGCAGACGTTGGTATCGGAAGCAAGCCGGCGCTTCCATATTCCCCAAGCCTGGATCTATGCCGTCATGGCTGCCGAAAGCGGCGGCAAGACAATGCGCGGCGGCCGCCCCATCACCTCCCCCGCTGGCGCCATGGGCCTCATGCAGGTGATGCCCGGCACCTATGAAGAGATGCGGGTCGAACACGGCCTTGGGCCTAACCCCCACGATCCGCGCGACAATATCCTGGCCGGCACGGCCTATCTCAGTGCCATGTATGACCGCTTCGGATTTCCTGGCCTGTTTGGCGCCTACAATGCCGGTCCCGAGCGCTACGACGAGCATTTGAAGCGTGGCAAACCGCTGCCAGAAGAGACCGTCGAGTACCTCGACCAACTCAAGGCGGCCGGAGTTTCGGCGGCCGACATCGAGGCGTTCGAAAGCCAATCTGTCGCTCCAAAGGCGCAAATCGCTCCTCTCGGACGGTCGCTGTTCTTCATTCATGACGGTGTTCACTCAGGCGTGCGAAACGGCGATCTCTTCGTGCCGCTCGGCAAGGACGGCGCGCAGCCGAAGGAGCCGGTGCGTTAGCCATGGCGGACGGGGGCGCGTCTGGCGGGGCTGGGCGCGGAAGGCAAGATAAAGGTACCGCCTCCAGGAGGCGGTTAAATCTTTGTCTGCACATCGTTTTTCCGGGAGGCTGCCGCCGGTGCCAAGAGGGTTTGACGTGTAAGTGTCTGATTTTGCTTGATATGTCTGGGAGGCTCGCATTAAGGATGACGAGTTCAGGCCGAAGCTCGGCAAAATCGGGTCGCGCGGCTCGAAGGCCGGCAAACGCTATGCCGGCCAGGTTCGTGCGGCGATCAACCGGGCTGGCGGCCGGCCGCAACGCGGTGGTCGCTTCACAGGAAGCCGGACAGGGCGCGGCGGGGCGGCCGCCGCACTGCTGAAATCGCGCGACCGGTATGCCGCCTTCCGCCAGCGCCGGGTGATCGTCAAGGCGCGGGTCGTCAAGCTCGCCGGCAAGGGCGCGGACGGGGCGCGTGCCCATCTACGCTATCTTCAGCGCGACGGGGTCACCCGCGAAGGTGAACCTGGCGAGCTCTACGGCGCCGACAGCGGCCGCGTCGACGGCAAGGCGTTCATCGATCGCGCGGACGGCGACCGCCATCAGTTCCGCTTCATCGTCGCTGCCGAAGACGGCATCGAGTACGACGACCTCAAGGCGCTGACGCGGCGGCTCATGGCGCAGATGCAGGAAGACCTCGGCACGAAGCTCGACTGGGTCGCGGTCGATCATTTCAACACCGGCCACCCGCACAGCCACATCATCGTCCGTGGCAGGGACGACCGTGGCGAGAACCTGGTCATCGCGCGCGAATATATCTCATCTGGCATCCGCGAGCGGGCGGCCGAGCTGGTCAGCCTCGATCTCGGTCCGCGAACCGACCGCGAGATTGAGCTTCGCCTGCGCCGGGAAATGGAGCAGGAACGCTTCACCAGCATCGACCGTCGGCTGCTCAGCATGCGTGATGATGACGGCCTGGTCTCGCCGGGCGGTCCCGACGCCATTCGCCAGACGCTGCACCAGGGACGGCTGCGCAAGCTCGAGCGGATGGGTCTGGCCGCGGAGGTCGGCGCTGGCTCCTGGCGCCTCGACGATGAGCTCGAAGCCACGCTGCGCCGCACCGGCGAACGCGGCGACATCATCAAGACCATGCACCGCGAACTGACCGGCAAGGGGCTTGCCCGCAGGGCCGCCGACTGGGTGATCCACGATCGATCCGGCGAGCCCGTCCAGTCTCTCGTCGGTCGCGTTGTCGCGCGTGGACTGGCCGACGAGATCAATGACCGCCATTACATGATCGTCGACGCCGTCGACGGTAAGAGCCATTGGATCAACATCGGTAGAGGCGAGGCGATGGAAACGATGCCTAATGGCTGCATCGTGCGTGTCGCGCCAAGGAACACCGAGCCGAGGCAGGTCGATCGTACCATCGCCGAAATCGCCGCCGCGCATGGCGGCCGTTACGACGTCGATATGCACCTGAAGCATGACCCATCCGCCACCGAGAGCTTTGCGCGAACGCATGTGCGGCGGCTGGAGGCGATCCGCCGCGCGACCGGCGGCGTCGAGCGAGAGCCGAACGGCACCTGGCTCATCGCGCCGGACCATCTCGATCGCGTCGCGAATTATGAGGGCCAGCGGGCCAGGGCCGAGCCTGTCGTTGCCGACAAGCTCTCCTCAATGGCGCTGGAGCGACAGGTCAGCTTCAACGGCGCCACCTGGCTCGACCGGGAGCTGGTTGCCGATAGACCCGAGCCTTTGCACGGATCCGGCTTCGGCCGCGACGTGAGAGAGGCGCAAGCTCGCCGGCGGCAGTGGCTGATCGCGCAAGGCCTCGCGCATAAAGAACAGGATGGGATCGTCTATCGAGCCAACATGCTTTCGATCCTGCGCCAGCGAGAACTGAACCGTGTTGCTGGCCAACTGTCGGAGGAACTTGGCCTGCCCTATGCCGAAGCGCGATCCGGAGGACGAGTAGAGGGTACGCTCCGCCGCTCCGTCGAGCTTGCCAGCGGAAAATATGCCGTCGTTGAAAAGTCGCGCGAGTTCACGCTGGTGCCATGGCGGCCGGTGCTTGAGCGCCATGTGGGCAAGGAGGTCTCCGGTGTCGTAAGTGGGGAGGGGATTTCATGGACCGTCGGCCGGCAAAGGAGCGGACCTGGTGTTTCGTGAGATGGTGTACAGCTTTTTAGCCAGCGGCGCGGGCAGCCATGCGAGCCCGCGTAGACCTTATGGCCGCACGCCCGCAATCGGTCGCATGGACCTGCCAGGCGGGGCGGCTTTGGAGCGTTCGGACCCGACACGCTGCGTGAGTGGCCAGACTTCGAGCGCTCGAAGATGCGGACTGTTGTCTGCTGGCCGGCGTTATTCCGGCTGGCCTATGACCGCGGCGCAACAGTTCACCGCTGAAGTTGCCACGGGCGAACATCGACAAGAGAAAAAACACCATTGCGCGATACAAATCGCCGTTGAAAGCGTTTAGGTTGCATGCGCTTCGCCAAGTAAACGGATACCCCAGAAGAGAGCCATGACCACGGCCCGCCATATCGTGACGCTGCTTAAAAGCCACATTGCCGGCGACGAGGATCGTTTCCTCTCTATCGCGATGCAGCTTGCTGCGCATGAGGCACGTCAAGGCCATGGTAAGCTTGCTCAGGAGCTCAAGGATCTGGTCGACGCAGCCAAGAGCAGGGACGCCCGGATTGTCAAGAGCAGTCGGCCGGTTCCCCTTTTTCAGCCAAAGGGCGAGCTCGCAGGGCTCCTGCATGTGCGCTATCCGGACCTGCGACTGACCGACATGATTTTGCCGGACAGTCTGCGCTCGCGCCTGCACCGCGTGCTGGGAGAGCAGCGCCAACAAGCAAGCTTGCGCGAGCACGGGCTTGTTCCCCGTCGCAAACTGCTTCTGGTCGGCCCGCCAGGATCAGGCAAGACGATGACCGCATCGGCATTGGC
Organism: Mesorhizobium sp. M4B.F.Ca.ET.058.02.1.1; assembly: GCF_003952505.1. Taxonomy (NCBI): domain Bacteria; kingdom Pseudomonadati; phylum Pseudomonadota; class Alphaproteobacteria; order Hyphomicrobiales; family Phyllobacteriaceae; genus Mesorhizobium; species Mesorhizobium sp. M4B.F.Ca.ET.058.02.1.1. Next base: position 4,944,147 of record NZ_CP034450.1, read on the forward strand.
CGGGGAGCTTCATCTGCCCCTTTTCACGATCGTCCTCGATGGTTTGATCACCAAGTTCATGGGAGAGACTGCCGGAAAGCTGCGGCTTGTTTTTGATGCAATGCAGGCGACGCGGGGCGTCTACTTCTTTGACGAATTCGATGCCATCGGCGCGCGTCGAGGCGAACGCCAGGATGTTGGCGAGATTCGGCGCGTGCTGAATTCGTTTCTGCAGTTTCTCGAGCAAGACGACAGCCACAGCCTGATTATTGCGGCAACAAATCATCCCGAGCTGCTCGACAGAGCTTTGTTCCGCCGTTTCGACGATGTCATCGAATACGCCGTGCCCGATCGGCCGATTATAGAGGCGCTGCTTCGGGCTCGACTCGACCGCTTCGACACCAGAGGGCTTGCCTGGAACGAGGCGATCTCTCAGGCAGAGAGACTGTCGCAGGCCGAGATCACGCGCGCGGCCGACGACGCTGCAAAAACCATCATATTGCGGGGGGGGAAGCGGATCACCTCGGAAGCGCTCATCGACGCTCTGAAGGAACGCCGGCAGGCGTCGCTGTTTGAGTAGCGACAGCACAGATCATAATGGCAGACGATTTTCCGCGCGACCGCGCCCATATCCACCTTCGCAACAACGGCATTCGGGAAGCCTATCGGCGGCCCAACCAACTTATACATGCACCGCCGCTGCCGGCGCGTGATCGGGCGTCGCATGCTGCGGCCTTGACGCAATCCATCGAACAAGCGGTCGAAAGTGCACGCCAGCAGATTGCGGCGCGTGACCCCCAGCTGTCGGTCGGCACGCCTGGCTTTTACCTCGCGATCGATCTGCCCATGTCCGGACGGGCGGCCCTCGACCAGTTGGCCGATCGTCGCCAGCACATGGAGCTGGTCGCCGTCCATGAGCCAACTCAACCCGGTGCTCCCATCACAGCGTCGGTGTTCCTGCCGCAAAGCGCGCAAGCCTATTATTTGCGGAAAGTCGAGGCGTATCGAGACGTTGATACTGACCGCGGCAGACCGCGCAACGAGCCGCTCGTCTCCCGCATGGAGACAGTCAGGCTGGCGACTGCACGATCGTTGTTTACCGACCACGACGACCTCTTCCCCCAGGCCGCTGACGAGCAGGTGTGGTGGGAAGTCTGGCTGCGCGACGGTCGCCGCGAGAACTTCGAGCACATTGCCGAAGCCCTGAACATCACTTTGCGCACGCATGCGGTTAGGTTTCCGGAGCGGGTGGTCATGCTGGCCCTCGCCAGCACGGCAATGCTCGACCGCATGATTGCGCACAGCGATGTCGTCGCCGAGCTGCGGCGCGCGAAGGATACGCCGTCCTTCTTCCTGGGCCTTGGCGGCGCGGAGCAAAGGGACTGGAGCGACGAGCTTCTCGGGCGCGTCAGACCGCCTCAATCCGATATTGCGGTCTGCATTCTCGACAGCGGCGTGCGTCGCACCCACCCGTTGATCGAACCCGCACTTGCCGTTTAAGACTGGCACACCGTCAAACCGGCATGGGGCAGCGACGACACACCTGCGTGGAGCGGCCACGGGACGCGAATGGCAGGTGTCGGCCTGTACGGTGATCTGGTCCCGCTCCTGGTCGGAGGCGATCCAGTTCCATTGCCCTTTCGGCTGGAGAGTGTTCGTATCCTTCCGCCAGAAGACGAGGCAAACGATCCAGAACTCTATGGCGCGATCACCGCGGAAGCGATCGCCCGCGCCGAGGTGCAGGCGCCGGAGCGCCGCCGCGCGATCGCAATGGCTGTGACAAGCGCCAGTCCGGCGCGTGGAAGGCCCACATCGTGGTCTGCCGCTATCGACCAACTCTGTTTCGAAGAGGAACAGCGACGCTTGATCGTTCTCTCTGCCGGCAACATCGGCGATGACCTCATGCCGGCCGAGCATTTGACGCGCAACGATCTGGAAGCAGTCGATGATCCTTCTCAGGCCTGGAATGCGCTGACGGTCGGCGCTTTCACAGAAAAGGTCGATATCATTGACACCGACTTTTCGGGCTACGCTCCGATCGCGCCGGTCGGCGAGCTCTCGCCGCGCAGTCGCACTTCGGTCGTTTGGGACAGGCAGTGGCCGGTGAAGCCCGAGGTCGTCTTCGAAGGCGGCAATCTCGCCCATGACGGTGTGTTGCCCGGCGAGCCGATCGACGATCTGCAGATATTGACCACTTTCTGTCGACCCGAACTGCGCCACTTCACCACCCTCGGAGATACGAGCGCGGCAACGGCCCATGCCGCACGGATGGCGGGACTAATTCTATCAGCGCGCCCCGAGCTGTGGCCTGAATCGGTTCGCGCCCTGATCGTCCACTCGGCCGAATGGACTCCGGCGATGCGCGCACGCATCGATGCGTGCAACGGAGCGAAGGGCGAGATCCAGGCGCTCGTGCGGCGCTATGGTTACGGCGTGCCAGATCTTGGGCGCGCGCTTCTGTCAACGGTGAACGACCTCACGCTTATCGTTGAAGATGAGCTTCAGCCTTTCCAGCGCGAGGGCGGCGCGGCTGCCAAAACGCGTGACATGAAGCTGCATCGCCTGCCTTGGCCGAAGGAGCAGCTCGCGGCGCTCGGCGCTGCCCAGGTCGAGCTCCGCGTCACGCTGTCCTATTTCATCGAACCCAACCCCGGTGAACGCGGATGGACCCGCCGGCATCGTTACGCGTCCCATGGTCTTCGGTTCAGAGTAAAGTCAGCGACCGAGACAGTCGACGAATTCCGAGCCCGCATCAATCAGGCCGCTCGGGACGAGGAGGAAGGGGCGCCTGCTGGAGGCGGAGAAGAGTGGCTGCTCGGCACCTTCCGCGATCGCGGCTCGTTGCACGCCGATTTCTGGTCGGGCAGCGCCGCCGATCTCGCCGAGCGTGACGCGATCGGCGTGTTCCCGGTCGGGGGCTGGTGGAAGGAGAAGCCTTACCTGGAACGCGTCGACGCTCTGGCTCGGTACGCCCTGATTGTGACGATTCGGGCGCCTGGGGTCGATGTTGACATCTTCACACCCGTCGAAGCAGCCCTGACTGTCGAGACGTCGGTCGAGACCTGATGCAGCACTGTCCAAACCGGCCAACAACGGAGGTTTGACCAGCCTCTGGTGCCATGGCGGCTGGTGCTGGATCATCACGTCGGCACGGGATCATGCGCGGAGGACGATAGGCCGGCAAAGGAGCGGGCCAAGCGTGTCATAATGGCGCCCATGGTCACGCCCACAAGCCGCGCCCCCTGCGTCTACGGAGAGGTGCGCGTCTGCTTAGGCGGCCGAGACATCGCTTACCTGATCAACGCGCTCCGTATTTGCGCCTGTAAGCGGCAATGAAATCGTCGTCGCTACAGATGCAGCGGCCGCTGGAGTCCTTGGCCTTCGGATCGTGCAAGTGAGAGCCAAGGGGGCGCAGAAGATTCACCCGAGTGCTCGTCGTCGGGCTCATGGGAAACCCCGCACTATGCTTGACCAAATCCGCGGCAAGCATAATCCCGGCAAGCACCGACTGAAAGGCCATCGGAACCACAGTTCGAACGCGGCGACTTCCTTCGCTAAGCTGGAACACCAGACCGCCGCAGATAGCCTGCTGATAAAAGGAGCGCAGGGGCTGGCCGACAAACGGGGCTAGCGGTTCAAACGGCACAGCCATCGCTGTAGCCACGCGAACTACAAAGTCGTTGGGAACTCCGGCATTTGTCTGCAGGAGCGTTTTCACCTGCTCGTGTGCTTCCGGTATTCCGAGTTCCTCGGCAATCAGCTGGTGCTCGTCCTTGGATTTTCCGGATGGCAGGTACATGCAACAAAGGCAAGCCTGGCCGTCATCGAAACCATGCCGGGAGATACCGAGATCGTGCTCCTGCATCCAAGCGTTTGCGATCCATCGCGGCAGTGCACCTTGGACAGCCAGACGGTCGGCGGCGGTGTCAAGCGCCACACCCACTTGGTCTAAGACCCAATTGCCCCGGCGCGCAACATATTCTGCCCACGTCAGAGGGTGCGCCTCGACCTCAAGGCCAGTCGATCTAAGGGCGGTGGCTGCAAGAACCGCCTTGGACATACCAATCTCCGCCTGGCCGGCCAATGCGTAGCGCTGCAGGTTTGAGAGTTCGATCGCTTCGTGATCGATTACATGCAGACGACCCTTGAGATCGGGTTGTCTCGCTAGCGCCCAAAGCGAGCCATGGCCTATCGCACCGAGCCCAACGAGGTGGGTTTCGCCAAGGTCGACTGGGAAGTCGATCGGGCCAGCCTCCCCGGCTTTGGTCTTGTCGTAGCTGCATAGCGAGAGGTCGATGGTTTCGTCCAACTCGGCGCCGGTCAACTGGGCGGCGAAGATAGTTCGAAAGACGTTGGCGGCGCCGAAGCAACTGGCGGCGCCAGCTCCAAAAGGCAGCAGACTTGGGCCAGAGCCCACCGGGTCCGTACGCGACAGCTTTGCCGCCCAACCGTCCGATCCCACGAAAAAGATCGGGCACCGGAGTGATGGGCGCGTTACCCCTGCAACGACGCAGACGGTGGCAGACTTGCCGGAACGCCGGATGCCGACTTTTGGATTGATCGACTTTGCCAAGCGCTCCAGCGCTTGGGCTTGAGAGCTCGCCGCGCTGTCCAGCGGGAGTATCGCCAGAACCGGGTAGAGCCTAGCGAGCAATCTCACCGCAAGATCTAGTGTCGCCTGGCCTTCGGCGCAGGAAGCGGCCTGATGGTCGAAGGCGACTGCCACGACCTGCTTTTCAAGAGCTGCTTTGAAGTCTCCCAGATGAAAATCGGCCAGGACCTGAGATGCCGCCGTGGCGGCACGATCGATGAAGTTAGCGAATGCCATTGTTCAACTCGATATCATGATCATTCGCGACAGTGCCGCGGGAGGGAGCGCATTCCATTTGGCCTTTTCGTCAAGCCGATAGGCGGCGACCCGAGCAAAATCGAAAGGCTCGCGGGCGAAATTCGGCACTACCAGCGACAGACACCCAACCGTGGTAGCAACCGCATAAGCGTCGTCCGTCGTCGAATGGTAGGCGCGGCCCGGATGGCTGTGAATCTGGGCCAAGAGTTTCAGGCCGCTTTTGTAGAGCCAGACATTGAGCCGGTGCAGTTCTTCGGCCGCAACGATCACGCAAACGCCATCGTTTGTCCGAATGTGACGCTGCGCCGGGATAACCGTCTCTGTTACGGCAAAGTGCCGGTCTTGCTGAACGCCGACCCAGAGCGCCATCCCCTCATTGCCTTCGCGACCAACTGAGCGCAGATGCCCATGCGTGGTCGAGATGCAGCCGCGCGGGAGAGTCACGATCGTTACATCTCTCAAACCAGTCATTCTTGTATCGCCTGAGGGGATACCACCATTCCTACGATTGCCGGTGGGAGTTGAATCTGCAACTGCTCTATAGGAATGATTCCGTACTTGATGATCTTGTCCAGGATGAAGGCCAAACAGCCTTCGCCAGAACCCCGATGAAGTAGCCATGGATCACCTGAATGGGCTGGATTGTCGTGGTATTCCCGGACGCCCGCCATGCACAGGAATGGTTCGTCCTCGGGACTGTTGGCCTGGATGAAGTCCGTCAGCGGCACGGCGTTCTGCTGGATGAGAGCTCCTATCATCTCCGGCGGCGTTCCGGGCAGCGGCGGACGTCTAAGCATTTTCAGGTATAGATCTTTCCGGGCAATCGGATGACGCGTAAACGGATCGACGAAGACCACGGACGGTGGTCTTAAGTCGTAGTCGGTGAAGTCGACCTCGCTCGCTGCGCTGATCACCCGTGGTTTTAACTTGAGGCTTGCGAAAATGAAGAAAGCGCGCGGAAAGGTCGCCTCGATCAAGAAGCAGCCCTGAGCCCGATAGACATCAGCATATGGCCGGAACCGGCCGATCTCCCGATCAAACTTCGCTCGGGAGACCTCCGGATCCACACTTTGGGGTTTAGGCACCTGCGACGCCCGCCTTCAGGCTGAGGAACAGGGTCACAGTATTCGGGAAACCGAAATCGCCAAGCTTCTTGTCGACGTCGAGCAAGTTGCCGGCCTCATCCTTCAATTCCCAATTCTCGGCTGGTTGGGCGACATTCTGCGTGTTCTCAAGGGCTTTGGTACGAATGACGTGAAGCGGCTGGTTGGGATTGGCTTCGACCTGCGTGGGCTGGCCGTTCACCACCATCGTGATCTCGATCTTGCCCGGCCCGCCGCCGTGATTATCGCCCTTACCCGAATCCTTCGACATTGTCCTACTCCTGTGGCTTGCCAACCGTCCCACGCCCTGGCGCCCACCTGCGAGTGAGACCGGCGGTCTTCAATCGTTCACCCGGCGCCACGGCCGCGAGTACGCGAAAGACAGGGGATAAGCTACCGAATCGGTGCTTGCCTTCTTTTATGGGTGACTTGAGCCGCAAGTAAATGGTCTCAAATTGCTCCTCACAACTATAATCGATTATAGCAATGCGAAAATATTGGCGACACGCCTATTCATCTGCTCTCTCACTCGCCTGCTCCGTGCTTGGCAAGGGGAGCTTTGACTGCGTCACGCGTCCCCCAATCCTGCAACGCATTCACCCGAGCCTGCGCGACACCAGCGCCCGCACCGGCCGTGATCCGCAGAACGAAACGCTGATCGTGGCGTTCTATCGCGAACTGGCGCTGCTGTTCTGGCTAGACGATTGCAACGACGTTGGCCTGATCGCGCCGGAGCAGCTCGCCGCCGTGGAGCAGGCGCTGGGGCACGGCGTACCGTGCGTTCTCTCCGGATTCGAGGGCTGCGCTCAGCTGCGCGCTTCGCTGGTGCTGGATCGGCGAACGGCGCCGGCCACGGTGGCCGCTGGCTGGGAGTACATCCATTTCGAACACTGCGCACTGCCCGAGTTGGACCTGACGCAGATCGACCTGCGCGCCTCGCTGCTGGGCAAGGCTATGCGCGCGCCGCTGCTGATCAGCTCTATGGCCGGCGGCATGCCACGGGCCGAGGCCATCAACCGGCATTTGAGCGAGGCAGCGCAAGCCTTGCGGATCGCCATGTGCGGTTCGCAGCGTGTGAGCCTGCAATCCCGTAACTCCCAGGGGCTAACGCGCGCGCTGCGCCGCCTGGCGCCAGACATTCCCTTGCTGGCCAATATCGGCGCCGCGCAACTGCGGGAGGCCGACGGCCTGGACCTGGCGCGTCGCGCGGTGGACGCGCTGGAGGCCGATGGGCTCATCGTCCATCTCAATCCGCTGCAGGAAGCGGTACAGCCGGGAGGGCGACCGCGACTGGCGCGGCGTCCTGGCGCTGATCGCTGGCGCCGCGCGCATCGTGGGCGTGCCGATCGTGGCCAAGGAAGTGGGGGCGGCCTGTCCGCCTCGGTGGCCTGTGCGCTCGTCGAGGCGGGCGTGGCGGTAATCGATGTCGCCGGCGCCGGCGGCACCAGTTGGGCCGCAGTGGAGGGCGAGCGCGCCCGCAATGCCGCCGACCGTGCAGTGGCGATGTCATTCGCCAATTGGGGGATTCCCACCCTGACCAGCGTGCAGGCGGTGCGTCGGGCGCTGCCAACGGTGAAGCTGATCGCGTCGGGCGGGATCCGCGATGGCGTCGACGTGGCCAAGGCCATCCGCCTGGGCGCGGACATCGCCGGGCAGGCGGCCAGCGTGCTGGGCGCGGCGACAGTGTCCACCGAGGCCGTTGTCGCGCATTTCGAGATCGTCATCCGCCAGTTGTTGGGTCACCATCAAACCAATTTGACGCCCCGGGACAATATCGTCCGGCATTGTCCGGTGTGCGACGATGTTGGGGATGCGACATAGGCGGATTGCCGTGTATTAAACCGCTTTTCCTTTGGCACGCATATTGCGCCCTATCGGTAAACCTCGTCATGGGCCGGCGGCAATCGCTCGGAGATTGTCGAAATAGCACAATCTGCCGGGGTGACATCCGGCCCGACTAGAGCAGGACCTTTCAGATGATGCAGAAAAGCAAGCGGCCATACTCGCGGGGAAATAGTCGCGTCAGGGCTGCATGGACGCTCTTTCCTGGTTGTTTCGGCGACGGACGCCAACTCTTCAATCGGCACCCGAACCAGTGCCTGGATGTCCAAGGAGCGCCCCTGTTGCGCGTGCCTGGCTGCACCCGCGTGCTGGCTCTCCTCCAAGGCGACGCTCGGCGCTGCTGCAGACCGGCGACGAGAACCCAACTTCAAAATTAGCATTCCGAAAACCGAAAGAAGTGAACAGGTATGTCCAGGATCGGCGCTTTGACGCGCGCGGCATGGCGATCGGCAACTCAGACGCTGGCCAAGGGTTCGAAAAGTTTACACCCGACGCTAGCGCCGGCCGATTTCAAGCGCGCACTTACGATCAACGATCGATATGGCGGGCTCACTGTCAATGTCCCCAAAATGCCTTTCTGGCTGACCGGGGGTGAAGCCTTCGTCTACCGCCGGACTAGCCACGGCGAGCAGCAGTTCATGCAGGTCGATGCTGCCACGGGTTTCAAGCGGCCCGCTTTCGATCAGGCGCGTCTGGCGGCAGCGCTAAACAAGGTGAGCCATGAGAGCTATCAAGCCGGCAATCTTCCGTTCGACCGTTTCGAACTGAGTGAGGATGGTCGCAGGCTCGACTTCCAGATTGAAGACACCCGGTGGAGCTGCGACCTTGCAAGCTATGACTGTACCAGCACCACATTCGATGCAAGGAAAGGGGACCGTAGGGAGCTCAGCCACCGCTACACGCCGCCAGCGGAGAACAACCCCGACAAGAGCAACGCGTCGCCCGACGGCAAATGGATCGCGGATATCAAGAACTGCAACGTTTTCCTGCGCAGCGAGGACGGATTGCAGGATGTTCCTCTGAGCCGGGACGGAGCCGAAGGCAATTGCTACGTCTTTTCGACGCTGAGCTGGTCGCCGGACTCGCGCCACCTCGCCGCTTACCTTGTTCGCCCCGGCTATAGGCGAGAGGTCCGCTACCTCAATTCATCGACGGACCAGTTGGAGCGGGAATATTCAACAATATTCTATCCCAGGCCGGGCGATGTCCTTCCGCTGCCCCAACCAGTCCTGTTCGACATTGCCGGCCGGCGCCAGATCGTGATTGACGGTGCCCTCTTCTCGAACGTCTTCGAACTTTCCCCTCTCCGGTGGTGGGCGGACAGCCGCGGCTTCACTTTCGAATATAACCAGCGCGGGCATCAGCTCTATCGCTTGGTCGAGGTAGACGCCGCCTCGGGCCGCGGGCGCTCCCTGATCGATGAGACCAGCGAGACATTCGTGGATTATTTGCCGCTGGGGCATGGCCAGGAGGATGCCGGAAAAATCTTCCGTTACGATGTCGATGACGGGAAGGAGATCATCTGGGCATCAGAGCGCGACGGGTATGAGCATTTGTATCTTTTCAACGGCCGGACAGGCGCGCTCGAAAACCAGATCACCCGAGGTGAGTGGGTCGTCCGGAGGGTCAACCATGTCGATCCGGTGAAGCGTCAGATCTGGTTCGAGGCGAGCGGGATGAACTCGCAGGAGGACCCCTATTGGGTCCATGCTTACCGCATCGGCTTTGACGGCAAGGGACTGACTGCACTGACGCCCGAACCGGCCAACCACCATATCGAGTTCTCGCCTGACAGGCGCTATTATGTCGATCTCTGGTCACGCATCGATCTGCCCCCGCGCATGGCACTCTACCGCGCCAGCGACAATGCCAAGCTCCAGCAGATCGAGACGGCCGACATTTCCGAGCTCGTCGCCGCAGGCTGGCAGCCGCCGCTCAGTTTCCATTCCAAGGGGCGCGACGGCAAAACTGACATCTGGGGTGTGCTCCACCTGCCAGCCAACTTCGACCCGACGAAGAAATACCCGGTTGTGGAGAATATCTATGCTGGACCCCACGGCTCCTTCGTCCCAAAATCCTTCTCGCGGTGGACAGAGCCGCTCACGCAGCTGGGCTTCGTCGTTGCTCAGATCGACGGCATGGGCACCAACAACCGCTCCCGCGCCTTCCATGATGTTGCTTGGAAGAATCTGAAGGACGCAGGATTTCCCGATCGCATTCTGTGGCACAAGGCGGCGGCCGCGCAATATCCATGGTACGACATATCCAACGTCGGCATTTTTGGCGCATCCGCCGGCGGCCAGAGTGCAGTCAGCGCGCTGCTCTTTCACCCCGATTTCTACAAGGTCGCCGTCGCCAAAAACGGCTGCTTCGACAACAGGATAGACAAGACCTGGTGGAATGAACTGTGGATGGGGTGGCCGGTCGGCATTGAATATTCGCAATCCTCCGCCGTTGACAATGCTCACAGGCTGCAGGGCAAGCTGATGATCGCGGTCGGCGAAATGGATGATAATGTCGATCCGTTTTGCTCGTTCCAGCTTGCCGATCGACTCATCAAGGCAGGAAAAGATTTTGACATTGTCTACGTTCCTGGTGCCAATCACCATACTCTAGGCACCTACACCGAGCGCAAACTCCTAGACTTCTTCGTTCGCAACATTCTCGGTCAGACCCCGCCCGACTGGAACAGCAAACCGATCGAGCTGGAGTAGCTTGTGGCTCTTGCAATTGTTAGCTCGCCTTATCGGCTGTAATCAGGGCGAGGCGCGAGCAAATCTGCACCGAAGGACGATCGTGGAGTCTAGGACTTGCGCTGCGTATTGAGGATAGGCTCGCCGCGACGTTGGTCTGAGCAAACTGCTTGATAGGCACGCCTGCAGACCGCGTGTGTGCGATTGCAAGATCCCCTATCAGCCTGGTGTGAAGCGTTCAGGGGAAAAGCCGCACCCAACGCCGCTTCCGCTCGCCGTAACGCTACGGCGGTGCGGCCCACCCGATCCGCTCGACGAGCATAGGAACACATAGGTCCCCGAACGGACGATTACCTTGGCAATAGAAGACCCTCGTCGGTCATCGCCGCTGTGGGTGGCAGCCCGTCGGTCTGGAGCTGCCACGATTCTCATCCTCGCGTCACATATGAGCTGAAGCTTTCCGGATCGGGTATCCAATCGGCATCCAGTTGCTCGGCGATATGGTTGAATTCTACCTCAGGACAAGAGTGAGTAGAGCAGCCCCGCTACGAAAATCCTATCCTGGTTCGTTTGACGCATCGACTATTCAGATTGATTGGCGTGATACCCGGCGCGGCCGCAACACGCTAGGCCGTCAACCGCTGAGCAGAAAACCAGCCTTCGCCTTCCGCGGCGGCGGACCTCGTCAGCCTTTCGAAAGCTTGCCTGAGTAGGTTGCTCATGTGATCTGTGGAAGTGAGGCTAGCGTGCACCCGTACAAACTGGACATTCATCGTAGCAGCTTGGCTGCAGGTGCAGCACGCCGTACCGCACGAGCAAGCGGACAAGCCGGCCAAGCCGGTTTTGAGCAGCACTTGGGCGAATTGCAGGCGGCGGATGAGTTGATGAGTGCACCAGGCGAGGATGTCCTCGTCAATGGCTCGCATGGCAAAGGTGAGTTGAGACCAACGAAGAGGCAGAGGATCCAAAGCAATCTGCAGCATGCTGTCACTGAGCGGCAACCAGGTCAGGTTGGTGACTCAGGCGCTCGCGCGATGATGCAACTCCCTGCCCATCAGGTGGGTACATCGGAACGGGAGGCGCAGCTCGCGATGCAGGGGGATGAGCACGAATACACCCCAGCGCCGCATCTCGATGGGTCGATGCCCTCGACAGTGCAGCCGGATCGTCCAATTGTGGCCCCCGACGGTGCCGACAAGCGTCCTGTTTATTCCAACGATGCCACCGCCATCGAAGGGCTGAAGTCTGCACTCCTTGCGGGTAAAGCCAGGCCGGACACGGTCACTCGCAGCGCAAATTCTCTTTTCGGCTTTAGTCGTTGGCTCTTTCAAAACAAAAAGCCAGGGTTTGCTGCTCGGCTTTACCATCCGTCGCTGAGCCAGGATCTCGAGGAGTACGAGAGTAGGGGTGGTTCCTCCACAGTGGCTGGCGCACTGCGTCAACTGATGAAGCCGATAGGCGGAGCCGCCCCGATTGTGGGTCGCGCTGTCCTGAACCCCCATCCTGACGACGCCGCGCTCACTAGACATTTCAGATCCGCGAGCGGCTACGCAACTGCTCTTAACCATTTCAGTCATTACCTACGTCAAAATGACAAGCTCGGGATTGCGGGCCGGATTTACGATGAATCGCTGGATAAAGATGTTGAGAGCTACAAGGCCGCCTCCTCTACTCGTGGAGCTCCGATCGAATCTGCACTGGTTTATATCCGCAAGCACCCGCCGCGCGTTATACTCGGGAGTCATCTGGAAAACGCGGTCAGCATGGAGGCTCGTCCCCGTGGCGACGCTGCTCAGCATACCGCACCACAGCAGGGATTCGATTGGCCAGAGGAGCTCCTGCCGGTAGGTTATAAGGAGGGCACCGATCTACCATTGTCTCTCGCCCCAACCGCGCACCAACACCAAGCACCCGACTTTGGAGAGGCCGTCCCTCACTTGAACTGGCGCCACGGCGACCAGGGCGCCCCGGAGGGGCTGGTAGCTGCACGGGACAGGAGCAGCCCGCTGCCAAGCGAGGCGGTGCCACATAAATCTGGACGGGGACTCGCTACGCAGCCCAGATTGTGGGCGGAGAAATCCGCCTCGCCAGAGCTCTTTCGACGGCGGGCGGAGCAGGCTCTGCCGGCGTCCGCCAGAGGTGTGGAGACATCCTCCGCGGTTGATGAAGCCGCCGCTCGCCAAGCTTTGGCTTGGTTGCAGCAGGAGATGGAGGGGATCGAACCGATGCAGGATCCTCATAAGGTGGCTACACCGGAATCTGAGGCGCAGCTCGTCAGGCAGAGGGATGAACACGAATCCACCCCAGCACCGCATCCCGGAGGTGGTGGTTCGATGTCCTCGACAGTGCAGCCGGATCGTCCAATTGTAGTCCCCAACGGTTCCGACAAGCGTCCTGTCTATTCCAACGATGCGACCGCTATCGAAGGGCTGAGGGCAGCATTCCACGCGGGTAAGGCCAGCGCGAACACGGTCACTTTCAATGTAAATTCTCTTTTCGGCTTTAGTCGGTGGCTCCTTCAAAACAACAAGCCAGGGTTTGCTGCTCGGCTTTACCATTCGTCGCTGGATCAGGATCTCAAGGAGTACGAGAGTACGGGTGGTTCCTCCACCGTGGCTGGCGCACTGCGTTACCTCAAGAAGTCGACAAGCGGAGCCCCGATTATGGGTCGCCCTCTCGTGATCCCCTATCCTGACGATGCCGAGCTCATTAGAGATTACAGAGCCGCTTCGACCAAGGAGTACCTGGCAGCGCCTGCGACCGGACGGAATCCAGATACCGTGGGCGGCTATACAAATTTTCTTAGACATTTTAGCCAGTATCTGCGTCAAAATAACAAGCCTGGGATTGCCGCTCGGATTCACGACAAATCGCTGGATAAAGATGTTGAGAGCTTCAAGGCTGTCTCCTATGGTAATAGACTAAGTATCGGTTCTGCATTGGCTCACCTCCGGGATATCCTGCCGCGCATTGTGCTCGGGCGCGAAACTGTCCTTGCTGCTCATCCGGCAGACGCAGTCACCAGGCGCGTTGGGGCCGCTGCTGAAGCTGGGCCAGCGGCACCGGCAAGAGCTCCCCAACCCGCCTCGCCAGCAACCGCTAAGCTGCCAGGCACCTACCGCGGCCTTCCACTGGTTGATGTGACCACACTGACGACCAGTTCCTCTGGGGCTCAGATCGGGGCGCTCGATCCGACAGCCCCGTCCAACGTTGCAACGGGGCGGGTGCTCGGCGCCGCCGAATGGCTGAGCGACGCCCATGTCCAGAGAGATTACAATTTGCTGGAGCGGCAACTGCAGGGGATCAATCCGGCGCTCGCTGCCCGGACTCGGCTGGTGGATCCTTCCGTATCCCATCTACTGCGACACACGTCGCCGCAAGACGCTCGAGGCATATTGCAGTCCATCTATAATCAAAACAACGCCACAGCCGACTTCCTGTTCTTGCCAGTGAATAATGGCACGGCTACTAGCCCCGGCACCCATTGGTCGCTGCTGCTCGTTGATCGCCGCGACCCCGAAAGGCGGTTCGCCTATCACTACGACTCCCTCCAGCGAGAGGGATATAACGACGTGCCTGCAAAACAGCTCGCAGGACTGCTGAATGCTACCTTGGCGCCAGCCCCCATGGCCAGACAGACGAACCATTATGATTGCGGCGTATTTGTCCTGGAGGGCACGTGGGCGCTGGTTGAACGATTGGTGAAAGGGCAGCGGCCAGACCACGAGCCGCTGCCCCTCGACAACCTCGTTGCCGATCGGCAGGCGCTGCAAGACCGGCTAAGGAGGCGCTTGCCGCACGAGGAAGAGCCGCGGCAGCTGCTGGAGGATGAACCCGCCTCCCCACCGATGATGGCATTCGAGCCAGGGGAACTGCGGCAACTGTTGGAAGACGAGCCTGACTCCCCACCAATGATGGCGTTCGAGTCAGGGGAACTGCGGCAACTGTTGGAAGACGAGCCTGCCTCCCCACCAATGATGGCGTTCGAGTCAGGGGAACTGCGGCAACTGTTGGAGGACGAGCCTGCCTCCCCACCAATGATGGCGTTCGAGCCAGGGGAACTGCGGCAGCTGTTGGAGGATGAACCCGCTTCCCCACCGATGATGGCGTTCGAGCCAGGGGAACTGCGGCAGCTGTTGGAGGATGAACCCGCTTCCCCACCGATGATGGCGTTCGAGCCAGGGGAACTGCGGCAACTGTTGGAAGACGAGCCTGCCTCCCCACCAATGATGGCGTTCGAGCCAGGGGAACTGCGGCAACTGTTGAATGATGAGCCTGCCTCCACTTGGGCACAAATCAATTCGACCCCACATGCGCGAGCGGACGGTGTTCATCAGCCAGCCCAGGCGCCCTGGCTCCCTGAACGCAGAAGATAACTTTGCGGAGGAGCGGTCACGCAACTGTCGGCGGCGCCGGGCCTCAGGGTGAATGGAGAGGATGGTGTCGCGTGAAGGCGCAACACGCGTGCTGACCGACCTGCATAGTAGGAAGTCGTTCATTGCTCCCAAATCGTATGTGAGGAACATTCCTGTCCCGGCTGCACCGCGCGATGCTAGGTCGCGTTGTTCAGCGGGCCAAGCCGATGACACCTACGAAGCTACTGATCGGGCAGATCGCCGTTGTGTGCGCAATTGTCATTATCGGCGTATGGACGGCAACCCAATGGTGCGCTCAAATGCTGACCTACCAGACGCCTCTCGGCGCACCATGGTTTCTCTTCGCCGGCTGGCCAATCTACAAGCCGTGGAAGCTGTTTGAATGGTGGTTCCACTTCGATGCTTATGCGCCGGAGGTCTTCGACAAAGCCGGTACGCTTGCAGGCGCCAGCGGATTCCTGGGCTGTGCCGCCGCAATCGCAGGCTCGCTTTTGCGCGCGCGACAGCGCGGGTCGGTTACGACCTATGGGTCTTCACGGTGGGCCACGACTCATGAGGTCGAGACGGCAGGGTTGTTACGGCCGGCGGGCGTTTTCCTCGGTAGGCTGAACGATCGCTATCTGCGCCATGACGGCCCGGAGCACGTCATGGCATTTGCGCCGACGCGTTCGGGCAAGGGCGTGGGGCTGGTTGTTCCAACGCTACTTTCCTGGACCGGGTCTGCCATCATTCATGATATAAAAGGCGAAAATTGGCAGTTGACCTCCGGCTGGCGGTCGAAATTCTCGTACTGCCTTCTGTTCAATCCGACCGACCCGAGATCGGCACGCTACAACCCGCTGCTGGAGGTGCGCAAAGGCCCAGATGAGATCCGGGACGTTCAAAACATCGCCGACATCCTCGTCGATCCCGAGGGCGCGCTGGAGCGACGGAATCACTGGGAGAAGACCAGCCATTCACTCCTAGTTGGCGCCATTTTGCACGTGCTCTACGCTGAAGAGGACAAGACGCTAGCCCGCGTCGCCACCTTCCTGTCGGACCCGCAACGCTCGTTTGCCGCAACGCTACGGCGGATGATGACGACAAACCATCTCGGGACGGGGCATAACCCTCAGGTCCATCCCGTAGTGGCCTCGGCGGCTCGCGAACTCCTGAACAAGTCGGAAAACGAGCGCTCAGGCGTCCTCTCGACCGCCATGTCCTTTCTTGGGCTTTATCGTGATCCAACGGTCGCGGCGGCCACTTCGTCCTGCGACTGGCGCATCGCTGACCTAGTGGATGGAGAGCGACCGCTGTCGCTCTATCTGGTCGTGCCGCCTTCGGATATCTCGCGCACCAAGCCTTTGGTGCGACTGATCTTGAACCAGATCGGCAGGCGGTTGACGGAGCGTCTGGAGGGGGACCCGAAGAAGAGCCGTAAGCATCAGCTGCTCATGATGCTGGACGAGTTTCCGGCGCTCGGTCGCCTCGACTTCTTCGAAACGGCGCTCGCCTTCATGGCAGGTTATGGCATTCGCTCCTATCTGATCGCACAATCTTTGAACCAGGTTTCAAAGGCCTATGGCGAGAACAATGCTATTCTCGACAATTGCCACGTGCGAATTGCCTTTTCCTCCAATGACGAACGCACGGCCAAGCGCATCTCGGATGCCCTCGGCACCGCAACCGAACTTAGGTCGATGCGCAACTATGCGGGCCATCGGCTTGCGCCCTGGCTTTCACATGTCATGGTGAGCCGCCAGGAAACCGCGCGCCCGCTCCTGACGCCAGGCGAGGTGATGCAATTGCCGCCGTCAGACGAATTGGTCCTGGTTTCTGGGTTGCCGCCGATCCGCGCCAAGAAGCTGCGCTATTATCAGGATCAGAATTTCACAGATCGGGTGCTGCCTGCGCCGGTGCTGCACGACGGACCCTATGCGGACTGCCCTGCATCACGCCCGGACGGCTGGACTGGACAAGTGTGCAGCGTCGATAGCCGACTTGCTGCGGACGAGGAAAGCGCCGACGCGCCAGTTGAAGACGAGGGAGGCGTTCAGCAGCAACGCCATCCAAGCCTGCCCGAAGAAGACGTTGTTGTCTCTCAAGAGCCCGATCAGGCCGATCTGTACAAGCCCGCAGACGATGACAGCGAAGCGCTCGCGGACAAGCGTGTCATGGATCGGATTTCCACTGCGGCCCGCGCCTACGGTATCAACGAGGGCAGGGGCGACGATGTCATTCCCGGCTTCTGAAGTCCGCTGAGTTGCAGAGCGCACCTCAGCGTAGATAACGGCCATAAGCAATTTTGAGCGTCTGGCCGATGCTTCTCCCGTCGCCGGCGCAACGCCGGGCCGTCGGAACGAGCCGCATGAAGCCGCACCGCATTCGCCATCAGTTTCTGCTTGAGCCGGAGCTCAGCGAGAAACTGGACAACCTCAGTCGCGATCCGTCAACGACCAAATCAGCGATCGTGGCGAAGGCGATCGAGGCGTTCATCGAGCGGCGTGGCGAGAGCGAGTTCGATCGGCGCTACGGCGTAAGGCTTGACCGGCTCTCCCGCGATCTTGCCCACGTCAGGCGCGATTCCGAGGTGATCCTGGAGAGCCTGGCGCTCTTCATCCGCTTTTCGATCACCCTTCACGCCCACACGCCGGTCCCGGATCGGGCAACGCAGGCTATTGCCCAAGAGCGTTTCGAGAAATTCGTTGAGAAGGTCGGCCGCCAGATCGCTTCCGGCAAAAAGTCGCTTAGCAAAGACAATGGTGGGGGAGGGGAAGGATGAGCTCTCATCCCGAGGCCGACCACCGGCGGCGTGTCATGCTGCGCACCGCCATGGGTCCGGCAATCACCGAAGCCCTGGCCGATCCGTCCGTCATCGAGGTGATGGTCAATCCCGACGGCGCGCTGCGACTCGACCGGTTAGGCGAAGGTCGGGTCGATACCGACGTTCACATGCACCCGTCCGAGGCAGAACGTATCATCCGCCTGGTTGCTTCGCACGTGCGCGCCGAGGCGCACGCCGACAACCCGATCGTCAGTGCCGAATTGCCGTCTGGCGAACGCTTCGAAGGCCTGCTGCCACCTGTGGTGTTGGCGCCATGTTTTGCCATCCGCAAGCCCGCCGCGAAAGTCTACACCCTGGCCGACTATGTTGCCGAACGCATCATGCTGCCGCTGCAGGCCGATGCGCTGAAAAAGGCCGTCCGCGAGCGGCGCAACATGCTGATCGCCGGCGGCACTTCCTCGGGGAAGACAACACTCGCCAACGCTCTGCTGGCTGAAGTCGCCGAATGCGACGATCGGGTGATCCTGATCGAGGACACACGCGAACTGCAGTGCGCGGCCAGGGACTGCGTTGCCCTGAGAACAAGGCGGGGCTCGGTCACCCTTGCCGATCTCGTGCGCTCGACGCTGAGGCTCAGGCCGGACCGCATCATCGTGGGCGAGGTGAGGGGCGCGGAAGCGCTCGACATGCTGAAGGCATGGAACACCGGGCACCCAGGCGGCATCGCTACCGTACACGCCAATTCCGCGCGCTCGGCTCTCTATCGCATTGAGCAACTCGCCCAGGAAGCGGTGGTCACCGTTCCCCGCCGGCTCATCGCTGAGGCGATAGATCTGATCGTCTTCATAGCGGGACGCGGCTCGTCGCGCCACATCGACGCAATCGCCGAGGTCACCGGTCTCGACGGCAGCGGCGATTACGCCGTTGCCCCGCTCACGCTTTCGCAACTCCAGCAGCTTTGAAAGGCCTTCCTCATGCGCAAGAAGCTTCGCTTTCTTTCGTCCACAGCGCTCGCGTTTCTTAACACGGCCCCGGTTTATGCCGCCGGCTCCGGCATGCCGTGGGAGCAGCCGCTGCAGCAGATCCTGGAGTCCGTGCAGGGACCGGTCGCCAAGATCGTTGCGGTGATCATCATTATCACCACCGGCCTGACGCTTGCCTTCGGCGACACCGCCGGTGGTTTTCGGCGCCTGATTCAGATCGTCTTCGGTCTGTCAATCGCCTTCGCGGCATCGAGCTTCTTCCTCTCCTTCTTCTCCTTCGGTGGTGGGGCGCTCGTCTGATGGCCGCCGGGGAGCAGCATATCGAGGGCTTCGCAGTACCGGTCCACCGGGCGCTGACCGAGCCGATCCTGCTCGGCGGGGCTCCGCGCGCGGTGGCGATCCTCAACGGTACAGTGGCCGCGGCCATTGGCTTCGGCTTGCAGCAATGGATTGCTGGTCTGGTGCTTTGGATCGCAGGCCACTCGTTAGCGGTGTTTGCCGCAAGACGCGATCCGGACTTCGCCAGCGTGCTTGTGCGCCACCTACGTCTGAAGGGGTGGCTTGCATGCTGAACCTTTCGGAATATCGAAGCAAAGCCGACCGGCTTGCCGACCATCTACCCTGGGCTGCCTTGGTGGCGCCCGGCATCGTGCTCAACAAGGACGGCAGCTTTCAGCGGACGTTGCGGTTCCGCGGCCCGGATCTCGAAAGTGCGACGGAGGCTGAACTCGTCGGCATTTGCGCCCGGGCGAACAATGCTCTCAGACGCCTTGGCTCTGGCTGGGCATTGTTCTTTGAGGCCGAGCGCACAGAAGCGCTGGGCTATCCGAACTCGCATTTTCCTGACGCCGCGTCGTGGCTGGTCGACGAAGAACGCCGCGCTGCTTTCGAGGGGAAGGTAGCGCACTACGAGAGCCGCTATCATCTGACCTTGGTGTTTATGCCACCGCCGGACGCCCAGGCGCGCGCAGAAAGCGCGCTCGTCGACTCTCATTATTCCCGAGGAGAAAGAGACTGGCGCCAGGATCTGGCGAGGTTCCGTGACGAGACCAACCGCGTGCTCGATCTCTTCTCGGGTTTCATGTCCGAAGTACGCGTCCTCGATGATGCTCAGACGTTGACCTACCTCCACGGCACGATTTCGCCTCGTCGCCATCCTATCATGGCCCCGGAAACGCCGATATATCTGGATGCAATCCTGGTCGATGCGCCGCTTACCGGTGGCCTGGAGCCGATGCTGGGTGAGCAGCATCTTCGCACACTGACCATCCTCGGCTTTCCGAACCTCACCCGGCCCGGAATCCTCGATACCCTCAATCATCAGGATTTCGCCTATCGCTGGATGACGCGCTTCATTCCGCTCGAGAAAACGGAAGCCACGAAGACGCTGACGCGATTGCGCCGGCAGTGGTTTGCCAAGCGCAAATCGATCGTGGCAATCCTACGCGAGGTCATTACCAACGAGCCGGTCCCGCTTGTCGATAACGATGCCGACAACAAGGCGCTCGATGCCGACGAAGCCCTTCAGGCATTGGGCGGTGATCATGTGAGTTTCGGCTATCTCACCACCACCGTGACGGTGTGGGGCGAGGATCGCCAAGCCGCTGCAGAGAAGCTTCGCGCGGTCGAGCGCATCATCAATGGGCTCGGCTTCACCACGATCCGAGAAGGCGTCAATGCGGTCGAGGCTTGGCTCGGCTCATTGCCTGGCCATGTCTACGCTAACGTTCGCCAACCGCTCGTTCATACATTGAACCTTGCCCATCTCATGCCGCTGTCGTCGGTTTGGGCCGGTCCTGCGACAAACGAGCATCTCGCGAAAGTCACCCAAACCGAAGCGCCACCGCTTTTCGTTGCCGAGACCAGTGGGTCGACACCGTTTCGGCTTTCCACCCACGTCGAAGATGTCGGCCACATGCTGGTTGTTGGTCCGACCGGCGCCGGCAAGTCGGTTCTGCTTGCTCTGATTGCTCTGCAGTTCAGGCGCTATGCCGGCGCCCAGGTTTATGTCTTCGACAAAGGCAATTCGGCCCGTGCTGCAACACTTGCCATGGGTGGAGAACACCACGCGCTAGGAGCGGACGGTTCCCTTGCCTTTCAGCCACTGCGCAGCATCAACGACCAGGCTAGCCGAAGCTGGGCGGCCGAATGGATCGCCAGCCTTGTTGCCCACGAGAACGTCACCGTCACGCCGGAGGTGAAGGAGGCTATTTGGTCAGCGCTGGCCAGCCTTGCCACCGCGCCGGCGCAGGAACGCACACTGACCGGTCTTTCGGTCCTGCTTCAATCCAATGCGCTGAAGACCGCATTGATGCCCTACACGCTCGACGGTCCCTTCGGCCGCCTGCTCGATGCCGATCATGATGGGCTGGCCTTGTCGGATGTGCAGTGTTTCGAGACCGAGGAGTTAATGCACAGCCAAGGCGCTTTGCTGCCGGTGCTTACCTATCTGTTCCAGCGACTTGAGGAACGGTTCGACGGACGGCCCACGCTGATCATGCTCGACGAGGCGTGGGTCTATCTCGACAATCCGCTGTTCGCCGCCCGCATCCGCGAATGGCTGAAGGTGCTGCGAAAGAAGAACGTGTCGGTTGTCTTCGCTACGCAGTCGCTGGCTGATATCGCGGGCTCTGGCATAGCGCCGGCAATCATCGAAAGCTGCCCGCAGCGCATTTTCCTTCCCAATGATCGTGCCGTGGAACCCCAGGCGCGCACAGCCTACGAGCGCTTCGGTTTAAGCGAGCGGCAGATCGAATTGATCGCCCGCGCCACGCCGAAGCGTCAGTATTATCTGCAATCGCGCCGCGGCAACCGTCTGTTCGAGCTCGAGCTTGGCCCCATCGCTCTTGCGCTTTGCGGTGCTTCCGATCCGGCCACGCAGACTCTGATCGACAGGATCATGTCCGAAGACGGGCAAGGCAGCTTTGCCTCGCAGTTCCTGATCGCGCGCGGCCTCGATTGGGCCGGCGAACTTCTCAAGCAATTCCCTCAACCAGACAAGGAGCAATTCTCATGATGCGGCGACGCCTTCTCTCCGGCCTGATCACCGTTTCCCTGATCGCCAAGCCTATGGCCGACTATGTGCAGCCCGCGTACGCCCTTATCGTGTTCGATCCGTCCAATTATGCGCAGAACGTGCTGACGGCCGCGCGCGCATTGGAGCAGATCAACAACCAAATCCAGTCGCTGCAGAATCAGGCGACCATGCTGCAGAACATGGCGCGCAATCTTCAGCGTCTGGATTTCTCTTCCGTTGGCCAACTCACCGGTTCGCTCCATCGCATCGACGGCTTGATGGACCAGGCGAGTGGCCTCAGCTTTGATCTGGGCAAGCTTCAAGACCAGTGGCGCAGCCAATATCCGGAAAGCTACGACGCCACGATCAAAGTCAGCGATGTGGCGAGTGCTGCGCGGGAGCGTTGGCAAACCGCCATGCAGGCGTTCCGCCAGACCATGGGTGTCCAGTCGCAAATCGTCGAGAACGTCCGCGCCGACGGCGATCTGCTCGCCGATCTCGTCAACCGCAGCCAAGGGGCGGCCGGTGCGCTTCAGGCAAGCCAGGCCACCAACCAGCTGATGGCGCTTTCGACAAAACAGCAGATGCAGATCCAGACGCTGCTCGCAACGCAGTTTCGAGCTGAGGCCGAGGATGCCGCCCGCAAGGCCCAGTCAGACGAAGCCGCCCGCGAGATGACGAAGCGGTTCTTGGGTACCGGCTCGGCTTATCCCGGCAATTAATCACGAGTTCATCACGACGAGAAAGGCAGCGGCATGAACGACCTTGGCGTCATCGATCGCTTCATGGAGACCTTCATCCGCTACATCGACAGCGGGTTCGGTCTGCTATCGGGCGACCTCGCCTTCCTCACTACCATTCTGATCGGCATTGACATCACACTTGCCGGCCTGGCGTGGGCGCTCGGCGACGAAACCAGCGTTCTCGGCCGGCTTGTCCGCAAGGTGCTCTATGTTGGCGTCTTCGCCTTCATTCTGAACAATTTCAAGAACCTCGCCGATATCGTTTATCGTTCTTTTGCCGGTCTCGGGATTAAGGCGTCGGCCGGCAATCTGTCGGCAGACAATCTCTTGCGCCCGGGCCGCATTGCCGCGACCGGTTTCGAAGGTGCTTGGCCAATGCTTGACCAAGCCAGTCAGCTCCTGGGCTTCCCGGAAATCTTCGGCAACGCACTGACCATCTTCGTGCTGCTGATGGCCTGGTTCCTGGTTATCATCGCCTTCTTCATCCTTTCCATCCAGCTTTTCATCACCATCCTAGAGTTCAAGCTCACCACGCTGGCAGGTTTTGTTTTGGTTCCATTCGCACTTTGGAACCGTTCAGCGTTCCTGGCCGAACGCGTGCTCGGCCATGTTATCTCGTCAGGCATCAAGGTGATGGTGCTCGCCGTCATTGTCGGTATCGGCTCCACGCTCTTCGGGGAGTTCGCTTCCGCATTGCAAGGCAAGGAGCCGGATCTTGCCGGTGCCATGTCCCAGGTACTGGGCGCACTGGCACTGCTTGGCCTTGGCATTTTTGGGCCGGGGATCGCGTCGGGTCTTGTCTCAGGCGCACCGCAGCTTGGGGCGGGCGCCGCCCTCGGCACGACCGCGGCGGCAGCGGGTGTATCACTCGTTGCTGGAGGCACAGCATTTGCTGGCGCGCGTATGGCAACCAGCGGCGGTCTCGCCGCCATCCGAGCCGGCACAACAATGGGATCGGCTGCTTCCACGTCATGGCAGATCGGGCGCGCAACCTCGCCCGACGCTGGCCTCTCCGGTGTGGCTGCTGGAATGCATGGTGTAACCAGTGCAGCTGGCGGCGCCGCTATACGCATAGCGCGATCCGCCACTGCAAGTGTTGGGCGCAACGCCGATGCCGGGCGCGATGCCGCGTGGACCGCGACCGGCGGCGCGCCGACAGCGTCAATGACCGAACGCTCTGCCGGTTCGGCCACTGTTTCGGCGCCGACGTGGGCAAGGCGCCTACGTTCTGAACAGACCGCCCGGGCAAATCGCCACGCTGCCATGCAAGCTGTCCGAGACGGAGACCGGCCGGGAGGCAGCGCCAACCCCTCTCTCAACGACAAGGATGACTAGATGCTCTTCAAGCGACCCGTGCACCGTTACGGCAAAACACCCGAACCGGTCACGCCGTATCAAAAAGCCGCCCAACTGTGGGACGAGCGCATCGGCTCATCTCGACTGCAGGCCAGGAACTGGCGGATCATGGCCCTTGGCTGCCTGGCCTTGGCGACCGGGCTTTCCGGCGGACTCGTATGGCAGTCGATGCAAAGCCGTGTCGTGCCTTATGTCGTCGAGGTCGATGGCTTCGGCGAGACGCGCGCCGTCGCGCCGGCGGTCCGGAATTATGAGCCCTCGGATGCTCAGATCGCCTGGCATCTCGGCCGCTTCATCCAGAATGTCCGTTCCGTTTCCACCGATCCGGTTTTGGTTCGGCAGAACTGGTTGGCAGCGTACGACTTTGCTAGCGATCGCGCAGCGCTCTTCCTCAACGAATACGCCAAGGCGAACGACCCCTTCGGTCAGATCGGAACGCGCAGTGTTTCGGTACAGGTCACCAGCGTGGTCAGAGCCTCCGAAAGTTCATTCCAGGTCAAATGGACCGAGCAGGTGTTTGAGCGCGGAAGCCTTGCCAGCACGATGCGCTGGACTGCGATCCTCACGATCGTGATCCGCTCGCCAAGCAATACGGATCAGCTGCGCAAGAATCCGCTCGGCGTCTTCATCAATGCCATTGACTGGTCACGCGAGCTCGACAGCGCCGTCCCAGCCCCCTTTCTCCGACGGAGTCCACCAATGAAAGGTAAAATGTCACCGATTCGTGCCGTGCTGATCCTATCGGTGTCGGCAGCGGTCGTTTCCGCTTGTGCATCGAAGAAGGTGCCGCCGCCTGAGATTTCCTATGACGCTGCCGACTTCAAACCGGCCGCGATCGAAAAAGCGCCGGAGAGGCCGATTAGAATTGTCGAGGTGCCAAAACCACTGCCGCTGCCTGGCCAAATGCAGCCCGAGCCCGGCAAGGCCGAGGACAAGCGCCCTCCTGAAGAACGCGTCGCTGATGCCAACAAAGCCGCGACCCAGCAACCCACCAAGTACGGGTATGTTAATGCAGTGCAAGTCTACCCCTTCACCGATGGCGCGCTTTATCAACTCTATGCCGCGCCGGAGCGCGTGACCGACATCGCTCTGCAGCCGGGCGAGAAACTAACCGCCGTGTCGGCTGGCGACACCGTGCGCTGGGTCATTGGCGATACCGCAAGCGGCACCGGTGACAATCAGCGCACCCATGTTCTGGTAAAACCCTTCGCGCCGGGTCTTGCCACCAATGTCGTCATTACGACGGACCGGCGGACCTATCATTTGCAGCTTCAAAGCACCGAGAAGACCGCAATGGCGGCAATCTCCTGGACCTACAGCCAAGACCAGATCATCGCGCTTCGCCAGCGCAATGCTCAAGCCGAGGCAGTTACACCGGTCGCGTCGAACATCGCGCTCGAAAACCTTCGCTTTCGCTACTCAATCAGTGGCGACACACCGCCCTGGAGACCGACGCGAGCCTTCGACGACGGCAGCAAGGTCTATATTGAGTTCCCTCGTCGCATAGATCAGGGCGAGGCGCCACCACTCTTCATCGTCGGCGCAGATGGGAGCAGCGAGCTCGTCAACTATCGCGTGCGCGGCAACTATTACATCGTCGATCGGCTCTTCGCCGCGGCCGAACTTCGCCTCGGCACCAAGCGGCAGCAGGTGATCCGCATCAGCAGGATTGACGGCAGGCAACCGCAACGGCGGATCTCGCTCTTTCGCGGCAGCCGGCGAGGTGAGGGCTCATGATCGAAAATTCCCGCTCTGGCATCCCGCCGAAACTGGATCCCGAGGAACTGCAGCTTCGGGCCTCTCCCCGCCGCGTGGTGCGGTTCAGGCGCGGTGTGATCATCGCTATCGCAGCGCTCGGATCCGGCGCTGTCTTCGGCGTTACCATGATCGCCCTCCAGGGGCCGGCCCTTCGCATCAGGGATCAGGCGGAAGATCTCTACAACACTGAGCGCAAACCAACCGCCGAGGGACTCGATACGCTTCCCCATGACTATTCCGGCATGAAGCCAAAGCCTCCCGTCCTTGGGCTACCTTTGCCGGGCGACCTCGGCCGCCCCATCCTCGAGCGGCAGCGCCAGCTCGGCATCGTGCCGGGCCAAGACATCTCGGCCGAGGAGCAGCGTCTAGCGCAGCAGGCGATCGAAGCGCGTGAATCGCGGGTGCTTTTCCGCGTCGAAAATCGAGCTCAACAGACAGATGTCGGAGAGAGCGTGCAAACTGCTCAGCATCCATTTGAGGCGCTTCCCCAATCCGAAGCAGGACGCGCGTCAGCCTCGGTGGCGGCGGCGGAAGGCGACCAGAACAATCAGCAGCGAAAGCTTGATTTTCTCAGCCAGCGGAGCACTGGCGGGATCTACAATCCGCATGCGCTTCAGACGCCGATCTCGCCATATCAACTGATGGCTGGCAGCGTGATTGCCGCCAGCCTGATCACCGGCATCAATTCCGATTTGCCGGGCCTTGTCGTCGCGCAAGTCACCGAAAATGTGCACGACACGGTCACGGGCAACATATTGCTGATTCCGCAGGGCTCACGTCTTATCGGCGTCTACGACAGCGTCGTCGCGTTCGGGCAAAAGCGAGCGCTGCTGGTCTGGCAGCGCATTCTGCTGCCCGACGGCTCGTCGGCCGAAATCGACAATCTGCCCGCGAGCGACACCGCCGGCTACGCAGGGCTGGAAGACAAAGTCGATTTCCACACTTGGCAGATGATCAAGGGAGTGGCGCTTGCCACATTGCTCGGTGTCGGCACAGAATTCAGCCTCGGCGAAAACGAGAGCGATCTGGTCAAGGCGATCCGGGAATCAGCCCAGCAGAACGCCAGTCGAGCCGGCCAGCGCATCACCGAAAAAAACCTCAATATCCAGCCCACCATCGTCGTCCGCCCAGGTTGGCCACTGCGCGTCATCGTGCACAAGGACATCGTGCTGCGGCCATACGCCAGTTGAGCAGGAGTTATCATGGCTGACCTGAAACTTGGAAAACTTCCGGACCGAACAGCTTCGAAGATCACCATTACCGTCAGCGCGGAGCTGAGCCAAACACTCAAGGAGTATGCTGCACTTTACCGTCAGACCTATGGTCAGTCTGAAACCGTGGCAGAACTCATCCCTTTCATGCTGGCGGCGTTTCTGGAAGGCGACCGAGCCTTTGCCAGGGCCAGAAAAGAACGTCTGCCGACGGAGCTTGCCGGAAAATCGTGACTCCTCCGCTAGGGCAGCTGGAACATTGCCTAGCTGTCGCGACCTACCTGCTCCTCGCGAAGCATAGGATCAAACCCCTTGGAATGTAGGTATGCGCAAGAGAGGATGTGGAAGGAGATACCGCGCAACAGCCTAAGTTTGCATTTTCGATTTGATGCGGTAGTCGCCTATGAGCGGTCAAAACGAACGCAGCTGGTTCGCCGATCGACCAAACGGCGAGCGCACTGTGCTTTGCTCAGACCGCCACCGAGTGCCTCGCCGTTCCCCCTTTGAAATATGTATCGAACTTGGCCGCGATGGTTCGAATGAAGGGGCGACTTTCAGTCCGTACGAGGAAACTGTCACCATCGAATTCAAGCGCTCGGGCAGGATCGTGGAGTGCGATGGACCTCGAGCGATGAAGGAGCTGCTCGCCGGCTTTGCCGAACCGCTCCACCAGATCGACTGCCGAGAAGGCAAAATCACACATCAGCCGCTCGATGATCCAGCCACGGACGCGATCGTCGTCGGAAAGGGCAACGCCGCGGACGGCAGCCAACCCGCCATCCGCAACCATGCGCCCGTACCCGGCAGTCGAAGCCATGTTTTGCACGTAGCCTTGGCGAAAACGACCGATGGACGAAGGGCCAAGTCCGATCAGTGTCGGGCAGCGATCCTCAGTGTAGCCCTGAAAATTGCGATGCAAAACCCCTGCGCGGGCCGCTATGGCCAGCGCATCGTCGGGCTTCGCGAAATGATCGAGTCCTATTGCCTCATATCCCTTGGCGACAATTGCCCGCGCCGCGAGTTGAGATTGGGCGAAACGCTCAGTGGGACTCGGCAGCCATGCCTCGTCGATCATCGTCTGATGCTTCTTGAACCAGGGCACATGTGCGTAGCCGAACAGGGCCATCCGGTCTGGCTCCAAGGTCAGTGCCTGCGCCACCGTGGAACAGATCGTCTCGCGTGTCTGATTCGGGAGCCCGTAGAGCAGGTCCAGATTGACCGATTCGACGCCCCGCGAACGAACCCCGTCGACGACTGCCTTGGTCTGCAAAAAACTCTGCTCACGATTAATTGCTTTTTGCACTTGCGGATCGAAATCCTGCACGCCGAGGCTCGCCCGGGTTACGCCGATTTGAGCAAGTGCATCAAGGCGCGCCTTGTCCATGTCGTTGGTTTCGATTTCGATGCTGACCGTAGCATCCGGGAGAAAGTCGAAGCTGTCCCGCAAGGCCGCTCCAAGAGCAACCATATCATCGGGCCTCAGAATAGTTGGCGAACCGCCACCGAAGTGGATTGCACGGACATGTGCCTTGCCGCTCAGCAGACCGGCAATCGTGACGATTTCGGCATTCAGCGAGCGCAGATAAGCGGCCACCGGCTCATATTGGTGCGTCTGCTTGGTGTGGCAGGCGCAGAACCAGCAGAGCTTGTCGCAGTAAGGAATGTGCAGGTACAGCGAGATTTCGTCGCCGCTTTCCAGCGTCTCCAACCAGCCACGGTAAATGGCAGCATCGATCCCCGAATGGAAATGCGGCGCCGTCGGATAGCTGGTGTAGCGTGGGACGTTCTCGCTGAGTTTGACAGCTATTTCCGATTGCATCTCGCGTTCACCGTGTTGCCCGCCGGAACACTGCACGCATCGCTGAAGCAGACCCTGATCTCGATCAGCCGCGCTCATGGACAAACCGCCGCAGGATTTCTCTACCCTGGATGGGTATCCTGCCGGCAGTTAGGATCGGGTAAGGCGAACGCATGACCTTTCGGCAAGACATTCATAGTTCCGGCATTCCTGTTCTTTGCTTCCCTTGCGAGGCACGGCGTCGCGGTGTCTGCGGTGCGCTCGATCCAGACAATTTGGTTGGGCTCGCCAAGACTTGCTCGCGTCGCCGGATCGAGTCAGGAATGGAGTTGACCGGCGAGGCACAGAACGTCGACAGCTACTCCAACGTGCTTTCAGGCGTTGTAAAGCTATCAAAGAGCCTGTCGGATGGGCGCCAGCAGATCGTCGGTCTCCAGTTTGCACCGGATTTTCTGGGACGTCCTTTCAAGGTGGAAAGCTCGATCAATGCGGAAGCGGCAACAGCAGTCACGCTGTGTTCGTTTCCGCGAGCGGCCGTCGAACGGATGATGAAGGCGTCACGGGAATTCGAGCATCGCCTGCTCAAACAGACGCTGAATGAACTCGATGAGGCGCGCGAGTGGATGGTGACGCTGGGGCGCAAGACAGCTCCGGAAAAGGTAGCGACTTTTCTCCTCATGATGGCCCGGAATATCGATTCCAGTCTCGATGCGGCTTCCGGGTCGGCGTCCTTCGATCTGCCGCTGACGCGTGTCGAAATGTCTGATTTCCTTGGAATCACCAACGAGACCGTGAGCCGCCAACTGACGCGATTGCGGGCTGACGGGGTGATTCGGATTGAGAACGCACGCCATGTGACGGTGGACAGCATAAGCCGTCTGGAGAAGCGCTGTGGCGGCGGACGCGAGCGGCCCTAAGCGGCGAGGCCATGTCGCATGACTCCGGGGCGGGCCGTGTTTGCCTTTTAATGCGATGTTGCCGCGCCTTCGACGAAGCGGCGTCACGGTCGAGACAAACAGCTTTCGGGCTTTGATAGGAACGTGACCAATCGCCAGGTGTGTTTCGGCACATACCGGCGAAGCATGGTCCTTAATCTGCCACGGCTCGGCGGAACGATCGCGTTCGTTTCCAATGGGATCCGAACAACGTTTGGCAGGGCATCGGCAATAGCATCCAACGCGCGCAGGGCCTCAGCTTTCGCCTCAGCGATCGCGTCTGCGCCCGCCCAACCCAGGGAACGCCTTCCATGAGGGGGGTGAGCCCGCGCTGCGTTCCTCGTTCATTCGCCACCTGCTGATTGCGCCGCCGACACAAAATCTTGCGGCCTGACATAGATCAGGGCGAGGGGGCGGCGGCTGCGCGATTAGTGCGCTGCGGATTTGGCATCCACCAGATTCGAGATCGGGATCTGCAATGAAATTCGGCACAGAGATCGTCCTTCTAAGCGTGTTCGCTTTTGCGGCCCTGGTGGCCGCCGGCTTCGGCGTGGATGAACCTTTCCGCCGACACATGTGGGTGTTGTTCTTCGCAGTGGCTGGTTTCACTGCGATCCTGTTGCGCAACACGGAGTTCAAGCCAGCAGCTCCGATTGACCCATCCGCTTACATGGATGGTCCGATCCGCTACGGCGCGATCGCCACCGTGTTCTGGGGTGTCGTCGGCATGCTGGTCGGCGTGGTGATCGCGCTGCAGCTCGCCTACCCCGATCTCAACATCCAGCCCTGGTTCAATTTCGGTCGTTTGCGGCCGTTGCACACATCCGGTGTCGTCTTCGCCTTCGGCGGCAACGCGCTGCTTTGCACGTCTCTGTATGTCGTGCAGCGCACCTGCCGCGCCCGCCTCTTCGGCCGTGATCTGGCCTGGTTCGTCTTCTGGGGCTACCAGCTGTTCATCGTCATGGCCGCGACCGGCTACCTGCTCGGCATCACCGAGGGCCGCGAGTACGCCGAACCCGAATGGTATGTGGATGTCTGGCTGACCATCGTCTGGGTCGCCTACCTCATTCTGTTCCTTGGCACGATCCTGAAGCGCAAGGAACCGCATATCTACGTGGCCAACTGGTTCTACCTGTCGTTCATCGTCACCATCGCGATGCTGCATGTGGTCAACAACCTGTCCATACCAGTCTCGTTCCTGGGCTCCAAGAGCTACTCCGCCTTTTCAGGGGTCCAGGACGCCTTGACGCAATGGTGGTACGGCCACAACGCGGTCGGCTTCTTTCTCACCGCCGGCTTCCTCGGCATGATGTATTATTTCGTGCCCAAGCAGGCGAACCGGCCAGTCTATTCGTACCGGCTGTCGATCGTCCATTTCTGGGCGATCATCTTTCTCTACATCTGGGCCGGGCCGCATCACCTGCACTACACCGCCTTGCCCGATTGGGCGCAGACGCTCGGCATGGTGTTCTCGATCATGCTGTGGATGCCGTCCTGGGGCGGCATGATCAACGGCCTGATGACGCTGTCCGGCGCCTGGGACAAGCTGCGCACCGATCCGATCATACGCATGATGGTGATGGCCGTCGCCTTCTATGGCATGTCGACCTTCGAAGGCCCCATCATGGCGATCCGGGCGGTCAATTCGCTGTCGCATTATACCGACTGGACGATCGGCCACGTCCATTCGGGCGCGCTCGGCTGGGTTGGCATGATCTCGTTCGGCGCAATCTACTACATGGTGCCGAAGCTCTGGAACCGGCAACGGCTCTACTCGTTGCGGCTGGTCACCTGGCATTTCTGGCTGGCGACACTTGGTATCGTTGTCTACGCCGCGGTGATGTGGGTATCCGGCGTCATGCAGGGCCTGATGTGGCGCGAATACGACGAGCAGGGCTTCCTGGTCTACTCCTTCGCCGAGACCGTCGCCGCCATGCACCCCTACTATGTCATGCGCGCCATCGGTGGGGCCATGTACCTCTCCGGCGCGCTGATCATGGCCTGGAACATCACCAGGACCATCCTCGGCCACCAGCGCGAGGAGGAGCCGATGCCGAGCCCCGTCGCCATCCGACCTGCGCGATCAGGAGCCAGGTAATGGGCTTGATGGACAAACACGCAATCATCGAGAAGAACGCCACGCTTCTTCTCGTTGGCTCGCTGCTCGTGGTGACGGTCGGCGGCATCGTCGAGATCGCGCCTCTCTTCTATCTCGACAATACGATCGAGAAGGTGGAAGGCATGCGCCCCTATTCGCCGCTCGAACTTGTCGGGCGCAACATCTATATGCGCGAGGGCTGCTACCTCTGTCATAGCCAGATGATCAGGCCGTTCCGCGACGAAGTTGAGCGCTATGGCCACTACAGCCTAGCTGCCGAGTCCATGTACGATCACCCCTTCCAGTGGGGATCGAAGCGCACCGGGCCGGATCTCGCCAGAGTTGGCGACCGCTACTCGAATGCATGGCATGTCGCGCATCTTACCGACCCGCGCTCGGTGGTGCCGGAATCGATCATGCCGAGCTATGGGTTCCTGAAAGACACGCCGATCGACGTGAAGGATTTCTCAACGCATCTGGTCGCCAACAGGCTTGTAGCCGTCCCTTACACCGATGACATGATCGTCCACGCCAATGCGGATCTGGCGGCGCAGGCCGATCCCAATGCCGACACATCAGGCCTTGAGGCGCGTTACCCAAAAGCCAAGATCGGCGACTTCGACGGCAACCCGCAACAGGTCACCGAAATGGATGCCCTGCTCGCCTACCTGCAGATGCTTGGCACACTGGTCGACTTCAAAAATTACGACGAAGCCGCCGGCTACCGCTGAGGAGAACGCTGATGACCTACAATTTGATGCGGGCGTTTGCCGACAGCTGGGGCCTGGTTGCGATGGCGCTGTTCTTCGTGGGGTGCATCGCCTTTGCCCTACGCCCCGGCAGCCGAAGGCTGGCCGACGAAGCGGCCCGCATTCCGCTCGAGGACGAGTGATCATGAGCGACGAGCATATCGATGAAATCTCTGGCGTCTCGACCACCGGCCACGAATGGGATGGCATCCGGGAGCTGAACAACCCGC
The DNA here is from genome assembly GCF_003952505.1 of Mesorhizobium sp. M4B.F.Ca.ET.058.02.1.1. Classification (NCBI taxonomy): domain Bacteria; kingdom Pseudomonadati; phylum Pseudomonadota; class Alphaproteobacteria; order Hyphomicrobiales; family Phyllobacteriaceae; genus Mesorhizobium; species Mesorhizobium sp. M4B.F.Ca.ET.058.02.1.1. The sequence continues at coordinate 4,976,630 of NZ_CP034450.1, forward strand.
TTCCCAGATGGTGGGTTATCACCTTTTACGTCACCATTGTCTGGGCGATAGGCTACACCATCGCCTATCCAGCATGGCCTCTGTTGCACTCGGCGACGAAGGGTGTGCTCGGCTATTCCAGCCGCAACGAGGTCAGGAACGAGCTGACTGCGGCTGAGGCCGCCAAGGGCAAATATATCTCGGCGGTGGAGTCCAAGAGCGTCTCGGAGATCTCCGCGGACGACGGCCTGCGCGAATTCGCAATCGCCGCCGGTGGCGCCGCTTTCAAGGTCAATTGCGTACAATGTCACGGCTCCGGCGCCCAAGGTTCCAAGGGCTTTCCCAATCTCAACGACGACGACTGGCTATGGGGCGGCAAGGCCGAGCAGATCCAGCAGACGATTACGCACGGCATCCGCTTCGCATCCGATCCGGACACGCGCCTGTCGGAAATGCCGGCCTTCGGCGACATCATTACCGCCGACCAGATCGCACAAGTCAGCGCCTACGTGGCCAGCCTTTCCGGCAAGGTCCGCGATGCAAGTCTGATCCAACCCGGCGCCAAGGTCTTTGCCGAGAACTGCGTCGCCTGTCACGGCGACAATGCAAAAGGCAACAGGGAATTCGGCGCCCCCGACCTGACCGATGCGATCTGGCTCTATGGATCCGGTGAGACAGCCATCGCCGCACAGGTCCGTGCGCCAAAACAGGGCGTCATGCCGGCCTGGGTTGGCCGTCTCGGCGAGATCAAGGTCAAGGAACTTGCAGTTTATGTCCATTCGCTTGGCGGCGGAGAATAGGAATGGAAGTCCTATTCTTCGGTCCCCCCTGCCAAGCGGACGAGGCCCGGCGTGAGCCGGGCCTCGACACCATCCCTAATGCGATCTGCACAACCCGGCAAGGCTATCCTACCGCGAGGCTTTACGACAGGTGCCCCTGACATTGGCTGGGAAAGTGGAGTTGCACATGCGTGATAAGACGCAGTTGACACGGCTCGAAACAGAAACTGTCAATTCCGCCAAAACCCGCAAGCCGCTTTATGCCGCGCGTCAAAAGATCTTTCCGAAGCGCGCCTCGGGCAACTTTCGTCGCTTCAAATGGCTGGTGATGACGATCACACTTGGCATCTACTACCTGGCTGCGTGGCTGCCTTGGGCTCGCGGTCCATTTGCCCCGGACCAGGCAGTCCTGCTCGATCTCGCGAACCGGCGCTTCTACTTCTTCTTCATCGAGATATGGCCCCAGGAATTCTTCTATGTGGCCGGCCTCCTGGTCATGGCGGGCGTCGGTCTTTTCCTGATCACCTCGACTGTCGGCCGTGCCTGGTGCGGCTATGCATGCCCTCAGACGGTGTGGGTCGATCTGTTCCTCGTCGTCGAACGTGCGATCGAGGGGGACCGCAACGCCCGCATGAAACTTGACGCAGGTCCCTGGACCGCGCGCAAGCTCATGCTGCGTGTGTCCAAGCACACCATCTGGCTGGTCATAGGGGCGGCGACTGGCGGCGCCTGGATCTTCTACTTTGCCGATGCACCGACGCTGCTCGGCGAGCTCTTCACCGGCACTGCGGCGCCCGTCGCCTACATCACTGTCGCCGTCCTGACGGCTACCACCTACACGTTCGGCGGTCTGATGCGCGAACAGGTCTGCACCTATATGTGCCCGTGGCCCCGCATCCAGGCGGCCATGCTCGATGAAAATTCCCTCACTGTCACCTACAATGACTGGCGCGGCGAACCGCGTTCGCGCCACGCCAAGAAGGTGCTGGCCGCAGGCCAGCCCGTGGGCGACTGCGTCGACTGCAATGCCTGTGTCGCGGTCTGCCCGATGGGGATAGACATTCGCGACGGCCAGCAGCTCGAATGCATCACTTGCGCGCTCTGCATCGACGCCTGTGACGGCGTCATGGACAAGCTCGGCAAGGAGCGTGGGCTGATCGCCTATGCGACGCTCTCCGACTACAACGCCAACATGATGCTGGCGACTGCAGGCGGGTCCAGCTCAGTCAATCCATCGCTGATCAGGACCGCTGATGGCCTGTTCTCCGACAAGGTGGCGCATTTTCACATCCGCAAGATCTTTCGGCCGCGCACCTACGTCTACATGGGCTTGTGGTCGCTGATCGGCCTCGGCCTGCTCTATTCGCTGCTGACGCGCGATCGGCTCGAACTGAACGTATTGCATGATCGCAATCCCCAGTTCGTCACGCTGACCGACGGATCCATCCGCAATGGCTATACCGTCAAGCTGCTCAACATGATCCCCGAGCCGAGGACGATCGTCGTAACCATGCAGGGCCTTGAAGGCGCTGACATGGTCGTCGTCGGCGACGACATCCCCGCAGGCCGTTCCTTCGCCATTCCGGTCGAACCCGACCGCCTGAAAATGCTGAGGGTCTTCGTTCGCCAGCCGGCGGACCAGATCCGCGCTCCGGCACAGACCTTCAAGTTCCGCGTCGAGGACAGAGCCAGCTTTGAGTCGAACGAGTACACCGCCACCTTCAACGCGCCGGAGCCCCTCAGATGACTGCCAATGTACAAAAGCCTCGTGAATTCACCGGCAGGCACATGCTGGTCATCATCCTGGCCTTTTTCGGCGTGGTCATCGCAGTCAATCTGACCATGGCAACGCTCGCCAGCACAAGCTGGACTGGCCTCGTCGTCGAAAACACCTATGTGGCGAGCCAGCAATTCAACAAGAAGGCCGAGGAAGGACGGGCGCAGGCAGCACTTGGCTGGACCGGCAAGCTGACCATCGCATGGGGCGAAGTTCGCTATGGCCTCGCCGACGTCGCCGGCAAGCCGGTTCCCTTGCACGGCGTCAAGGTGCTGTTTCGCCATCCCGCGTACGAGAAGGAGGACAAGTCGGTCACCCTCGCACCCGCCTCGGGCCAGGAATTCGCAGCCCAGCACATGCCGAAGGACGGCGTCTGGATTGTCGAAGTCGACGCCGACGCCGGTCTGGACAAACCGTATCGCGACGTCCGCCGGATCATGATTTCCAATGGAGCGCTGCAATGAGTTGTTGTGCACCGGGCGCCGAAATGGCGCTTGATCTGGTCAACACCGGATCGGTCCTGCCGTCCAGCCAGGAGATCAGGCTGGCGAGCCGATCGCTTGGCGATGATCTTCACCAGACCGATCTTTCAGTACCGACGGTTCATTGCGCAGGCTGCATCCAGACGATCGAGACGGCGCTGGGAAAGCTCGATCGCGTCGAGAGCGCCCGCGTCAACCTGTCGACGAAACGGGTCTCTGTCCGGTGGCGTGGTGACGAGGTCCCACCGTTCGTCGTCGCGCTTGGGCGGCTAGGCTACCAGGCGCATCTCTTCCCTTCCGAGGTCGGCGACAAGGACAGGACGTTATCGGATTTGATCCGCGCGGTCGCGGTTGCCGGCTTTGCGGCGGGCAACATCATGCTGCTTTCGGTCTCGGTCTGGTCCGGCGCCGAAGGTGCTACCCGCGACCTGTTTCACTGGGTCTCGGCGCTGATCGCCATTCCTGCCCTCGCCTTCGCCGGCGGCATCTTCTTCCGTTCGGCCTGGAATGCTTTGCGCCATGGCCGCATGAATATGGACGTGCCGATCGCGGTCGGTGTTTCGCTCGCCTACGCCATGAGCCTCTACGAGACGATCAACCATGGCGATCACGCCTATTTTGACGCGTCGGTATCGCTGCTGTTCTTCCTGTTGATCGGCCGCACGTTGGATCACGTGATGCGCGAACGTGCCCGGACCGCTGTGAAAGGCCTGTCCCAGTTGGCCGCACATGGCGCCATGGTGCTGCGCAGCGACGGCGCGCGCGACTATTTGCCGGTCGGCGAGATCGAACCAGGCATGCGGTTGTTGATCGCAGCCGGTGAGAGGATCCCCGTCGACGGCAAGATCATCCAGGGAACGTCGGATCTCGACTGCTCGCTGGCCTCAGGCGAAAGCACGCCGAAAAACGTGGCGCCGGGCGAAGCAGTTCAGGCCGGCGTGCTCAATCTTACCGGCCCGCTGACGATTGAGGCGACAGCCGCCGCGAAGGATTCGTTTCTGGCGGAAATGGTTCGTCTTATGGAAGCCGCAGAGGGCGGCCGCGCGCATTATCGCCGGATCGCCGATCGCGTTTCAGCGCTCTATGCCCCGGTGGTTCATCTCACAGCCTTCGCGACGTTCCTTGGCTGGATGGCGGTGACCGGCGACTGGCACCGGGCGATAACCATCGCCATTGCCGTTCTGATCATCACCTGCCCGTGCGCGCTCGGCCTCGCCGTACCGATCGTTCAGGTGGTCGCCGCGCGGCGCCTGTTTGAGAACGGCATCATGGTAAAGGACGGTTCTGCCATGGAGCGCCTGGCGACGATTGATACAGCGGTGTTCGACAAGACCGGAACGCTCACGCTCGGCCAGCCCCGGCTGGTCAATGCATCGTCGATCGATCCGGCCATGCTGGCAGTCGCGGGAGACATGGCTACGCATTCCCGCCATCCTTTTTCAAAGGCCATAGCCGGTTTTGCCCATCCCGGCGGGCAGTACAAATTTGATGCCGTCACCGAGCATCCAGGGTTTGGAATCGAAGCCACTGGAGCCGGAAGCACCTGGCGGCTAGGCCGACGCGGATGGGCTGGATGGAGAGCCCGGACCGGTGGTGAAGGCAAACATGGCGGAACCGTGCTGACAAAAGACGGGTTCATTGTCGCGACCTTCGATTTTGAGGACGCGCTGCGCGCAGACGCCAAGGCGGCGATCGGGCAATTGAGCCATGCCGGGGTGTCAGTGGAAATGCTGTCGGGCGATACTGCGGGTGCCTGCGGTGAAGTCGCAGAAATGCTGGGTGTCAAGGACTTCGTTCCGTGCCTGCTGCCATCCGGCAAGGTCGAGCGCATCGAGACCCTGGCGAAAGACGGACACAAGGTTCTGATGGTTGGCGACGGCCTCAACGACACGCCGGCGCTCAGCGCGGCGCATGTCTCGATCGCTCCAGCTACCGCCGCCGACATTGGCCGCAATGCCGCCGACTTCGTATTCCTGCGCGAAAGCCTTCTGGCAGTGCCTCTCGCGCTGGACGTCTCGCGCAAGGCGGGACACCTGATCCGCCAGAACATCGCGATTGCGATCGTCTACAATGCGGTGGCAGTACCAATCGCCATCCTCGGGCACGCCACGCCTTTGTTAGCGGCGATTGCCATGTCTGCCTCATCGGTGCTTGTTATTGGAAACGCATTGCGCTTGCACGGCTTCGGGGCGAATGCGACGCTGCAAGTTATTCAAAAAGTCGGACGCTCCGCAGTCAGCTATTCGGCATAATCCTCGTGACGACGTTGCTCTATCTCATACCAGTGGCCCTTTTTCTGGGTGCACTGGGTGTGTCCGGCTTCGTCTGGGCATTGCGAAGCGGTCAATACGAAGATCTCGACGGAGCCGCCGAGCGGATACTAATTGATCGGGACGACAAACCGGAACGCTGATTTCAATCCGCTGTGCATAAGATGCGCGGATCGCGCTCGTCAGTCGAGCCGGCTCGGTCGGGAACAAGCTGTCCATGCTCCATGCTCCATGCTCCATGACCATCTTGACCTAAGCTGCACACTACATTTGTGAAAAGCCTCTGTCGTGCGAAGGACTGCCTCCCATTGCACCCAGTATGAGGCGGCTGATGCCACGAGAGTACCTCGCGTGGCCGGACGAGAGCTTGGCCATGTGCGCACGGGTTCCAAAGTGGAACGTCACGGTCGATCACCTGACCGTGAACCGCCAGTGCCGATTGGTCATGTCTGGCTGATCCAGATCAGGGTCATACTCATCGGTGTGTTCTATTGACCAGTCTTCGACGGAGAAATGCATGACTTACGGAAAGATTGGTCGTCATTATCAGCACCTTCACGGTTCTGGGTTTTCTGTCGTGTGGTCGGCCATGCCTTGTGCTTACGGCGCAGCCATTAGCTGACCGGCGTCGTGTGTATCTCGCTTGCTGGCTGACCATCCGCGTGGCTGCGCGGACACGGGGGCCGATCAACAGCTTTCGCCTTTGATGGGTTGTGTGCGTCGAAAGTGGCCTTCTTTGGGCTGACTTCGTAGAAATGTTCCAGGGCTCGCATCCAGCGCCGAAGATCCTCGTGATGTCAACGTGCTGCGGAGCATCATCGGGGTTGGGACGTGCGTTTTCGAGATCGATCAACCGTCCGAAGTTGATCATTGGTTCGAGTGACGCGCGCTATTTCGACGACTATGTCGCCGCGTGGGCTTTGCTCTATCGGCGACTGAATTGCAAGGACATCGACATCGAAGCCATGCAGCAGGTTCTTGATGAGATATGCGCGGTCGTGGATAAAAGTTTCCGCTACCTTGGCTGGGATGACGAGAGAGAGCGCTACGTTCGATACCCTCGCAAGAGAGCCCGCTTCGACGTCGTGGAGCGTGAGTAGTATGCGCAAGGGTTCCAGGTGGAATGTGGCGATCGATGCGGCGCGGCCGTGGCTGACCAGCGTCGCGAGTGTCTCGCTTGCTGGCGGCGATCTGCGCGGCTGCGCGGCCAAAGGGCGGGATCGGTTAGCCGCATCCACCTCTGAGCGCTTTGAGTGCTTCGTTGCCGATCGATGCGAATCTCCCGGCCCAGCGCCTTTAGGCAATGCGGCGGCCACGGAGCTCATGTCACTCGGCTCAGTTCCACCGTTACACGAGGATAGGCGACCGGATGGCGGCACGCTGATGGGCTCTGACGATAATTTTGACATCGTTGTCGTTGGAGCCGGCCCGGTCGGCCTTTCGTTCGCTGCGTCGCTTGCCCAAAGCGAACTCAAGGTGGCAGTTGTTGAACAGAACACATTCGATAGTCTGGCGAATCCGGCTTTCGATGGTCGCGAAATCGCGCTGACCAACGCTTCGATCAGAACCCTTCGCGAGCTCGGCGCCTGGGATGTCATCCCGGCTTCGGACAAATCAGCACTTCAAGGCGCGCGCGTGCTCAACGGCTCGAGCGCATTCGCTCTTCGTTTCGATCCTCCCAGCAACTCTGGAGAACCGCTGGGGGTTTTGGTTCCAAATTGCCGGATCCGCGAGGCGCTGTTCAAAATCGTCCGCTTGCAGGATCGCGCCCGGCTGTTGTGCGGCCACTCGGTCGTCGATGCAACAAACAGCCAAGAAGGAGCAGTCGTAACGCTCTCTAATGGCGCGCGTTTAACTGCTCGGCTGGTTGTTGCCGCGGATTCGCGTTTGTCCGCCACGCGTGATCTGCTAGGCATCGGCGCCGATATCAACCGGCTTGGCCACTCGATGCTGATTTGCCGAGTGAGGCACGAGCGCGCCCACCACCAGATCGCCATCGAATGGTTCGATCACCATCAGACGATAGCGATGTTGCCCCTCGCGGAGGGCATGTCGTCGCTGCTGCTCACATTGCGCTCAAACGAGGCCTATAGACTGCTTGCCTTCGATGATGATTTGTTCCTGTCGGAGTTGACGAAACGGTGTCGAGGGCGCCTTGGAAAAATGACCTTGGCAAGCAAGCGCCACACCTATCCGCTGGTCACGACCTGGGCGCACAAATTCCGGGCGCCGAGCGCCGCACTCATCGGCGACGCTGCCATCGGCATGCACCCGGTGACCGCTCACGGATTCAACATCGGTCTCAGCAGCCAGAAGCAACTCGCCCGTGGAATCATGACTGCGTGCCGCGACGGCCGCAATGTTGGCGACCCCGACATGCTGCATATATACGAAAGGCGGCTGCGCCTGTCGGCGGCGCCGCTCTACCATGCAACGAACATATTGATTGGACTCTACTCCAGAGACCACCTGGCGGCACGGCTTGCAAGGCATCTGGGGCTTCGCTTTGCCCAACATGTTCCCCTTGTCCGGCATGGGATATCGGCGGAGCTCCAGCGGTGATACTGCACCAGCAGTCGCATTTTTGCGCGTGCTGGGCGAGCGATGGGAGAGAGTGCATGATGCACCGGAGTAATCCTGCTCCCCGACGCTGATCTCCGATTGAAGAATTAACCCGTCCTTCAGGGGGGCTGCATAGGCTGCGGACAAGCAGGAGTAAGCAAGCTGACCCGTCCAGCCTTGGAAAAGAAGATCCGCTGGAGGCGAGAATCCTTCAGGACCAGCTCGCTGATCTGAGGGCAGGCCTTTTCGTCTCAATGCCGATAAGCATTGTGCTGTCCGGGCTGATTTTGACCGTGCAGGCCCTTTCCGGGAACGGTCTTGCTGGCGCGGCCTGGTTTTCGGTCGTTAATGCGATAAATGCCGCCCGCCTTGCACTCGCCCGTCATCAGCTGAAGGAACCCGGAGTCCAGGATGATCTGACACGGGTTTGGCTGCGGCTTCGCTGGTTTGGCAGGCTTGCTCTTCTGGCGGGATTCACCTGGTCATTCCTTGCCATCCTAACGGCTGGATACACGACGTCTCAAGCATCGCTGCATCTAATAATTCTGGCGGGCATTTCAGCTGGCGCGGTCACGTACGGCAGCTCATATGCTGCGGCAGCGATATGCTTCATCACACCGCCACTCCTCATTGCCGCCGCATGTTTGCTGACGAAGGGAGCCCCGGAAAACTACATTCTGGCTTTTGCCGTCCTGCTTTTCGAGGGCGGCCTGGTTCGATCCTCGTTCGTTGGACAAGCGCGCTTCCGTGACGCGAGCCGCCTGAGACATCAAGCCGAGCGGCTTGCCGCGGAAATGGAGCGCAATTCCAGGGAGGACCATCTTACCGCGCTCCTCAACAGGCGGGGCCTCGAACATGCAATCGATCAGTTTGAGAACACCGATGGACCCTTTGTGGCCATGCTGATTGATCTGGACGGGTTCAAATCTGTCAACGGTACCTACGGTCACAGAACGGGTGACGAGCTGCTTGCCAGGATCGCCCGCCGAATAGAGGAAGAAGCACCGGAGGGCTCAACGCTCGCCCGCATCGGTGGGGATGAATTCGTGCTGGTTTTTTCTTCGCGAAAGAATTCTCCTTCTCCCACCAATCTCGCGTCCAATCTCATAGCCAAGCTTGCTCGCCCCTATCCTGGGATCGCATCCGTCCGCATTGGAGCGTCTATAGGAATCTACTTGGCTGAAAACCCCGGACTGACGGAAATGTTGTTGCGGGCCGACATCGCCCTTTACACAGCTAAGCGCCGCGGCAGGAATGAATTTTGTCTGTTCGGTGCCGAGCTAGCCCGGGAACTGCAACGCCGCCAGTCAATCGAACGCGATCTTCATTCGGCGATAACGATGAGAAGCTTGGTCGCTTGGTTTCAGCCAATCGTAAGACTCGAAACTGAAGCGTCGTCGGTTTTGAAGCCTTGCTAAGATGGTCTCACCCGCTTCACGGTCCCATTTCTCCGCCCGAGATCATGACAGCGGCACGCGAAACTGGAATGCTTCAGCTGCTAACTCAAACGGTATTCGCCGACTGTTGCGCTCTTATCGAGGGCTTGGTCAAAGCTGACCGTCGTGATGTTCGTGTGGCGATGAATGTTTCACCGCGCGAGTTGGAAGCTGGCGATATTGACGAGATGATTCTTAATGGTCTGGCGGCAAAAGACCTCCCTGCAACGATGTTCGACATCGAGATTACCGAAGAAGCCCCAGTGGATCCGGACAGAGTGGATGAAAAGCTCGGCCAGCTTTCACATGCTGGCATTTCTATCGCGCTCGAGGACTTCGGCACCGGTTTTTCGACGTTGGCATCGCTCAAGGACAGTCGGATCAGGAAAGTGAAAATAGATCAGGGCTTCATTCGCGGCTTAGCCAAGTCCCGGGAGAATCGGCTGCTTGTCAAAGCGGTGATTGACCTTGGTAGGACGCTCGGGATCGAGGTCATGGCCGAGGGCGTTGAAACAGAGGCAGATCGGCAAACTCTGTACAAGCTTGGCTGCAGAACCGCGCAGGGCTTCCTGTTCTCTAAGGCAGTGCCTCTCCATTTGGCACTTGATTCGGTAGTAAAAGAGCACGCGAAGGAGTTGTGACCGGCCTCTCCGTCCGTGCTGCTCGCGGAACTTTCATGTGGGGTGGACCTGACGCGCGAAAGCCGTTTCGGACGGTAGAGTTATTACGGGGGCGAAACTGAGCACGTGGTTTGGATAGCAGCAATCCGGTCCACCGGCGCACATGCAGCGGCTTCATACAAGCGTTCAAGTTGCGAGATGAGCTTGAGTGAACGACGTCGGAGAATTGCGTCCCTTGGACGCTGGTTTCGCGGTTCCCGTAGGATTCGATTACGGGAAGCGTTCTTGGCTGCTTCTCGGCTCAGCGCTCATCTGGATGAACAACGTACCCGCGGTCAAGGTTTTCGCGACCTCAACCCAGTCACCATCCCGCAACAGCAGCGGTCGGGTCCTGATCAAGCGCTCAGCCTCAGCACAGGTGCTGGAGCAACGGTAGAGCGCGGAAAACGTGTATCGGAATGCGCTGGCTCACCATAGGAAGCTGCCACGGCATGTCGAATGTCCCCAGGGGCGGGACCGTTCCCTTGCATTTGTCTCGATGACGGGCTCTCAAAGCTAAAGCCAAGAGAGCTTTATAAAAATCGCACCCGATCGGCTGCGCAACGACGACCAGCTGAGGCCCGATCGGGTGCTAAGGTCGTGCCAAAAAAGGCGCGTCACTGTCGCATTTCTAGCCGGCTTGCGATCGGACGTCATCTCTTGGCGATCGTTGCCCCTTCTCTCAAATGCGCTTAGCGGCGCCGACGGCGAATAGCGCAAGCTTTTCCACCCGTTTCTACTCCACTACCGAGACTCGTCACCAACCTCCTTTTATTCGCTTCCATATGGCCCATCCTGTCTCCAATCGAGGAGGAGCGCGAACATGGGCCAAGCCGTAGAACGTCTCAGTCTCGGGAATTCTTCTGCTCGCCAAACTGCCGTTGTCACCGGCACCATATTTGGCAGGGTGACAGTGAACGACAAGATATCAGGCGTTCTTGTCTGGGCTGAACTATGCTTGCAAGCCATAACCCAAAAATCGCCGATCCCTTTGAATTCGAGCCGGATGAATGGGTGTTTCAAAATTTTTGGCGGTTTTAGGCAGAACCCTCCGATGGCCCGCGTACCGGTCAAGCTTCGTGAGCACTTTAGGTTCGTCGATCAGGCATAGGTTTGTATCCCATGCCACATGCTGGCCGTTTGCCTAGTTCGGAAGCCCTCGAGAGGCGTTGCTCGTCTTGGTATGGCGTCGCCCCTTTTTCCGATCCATCGGCCACGGAGCTAGAATGCTGTCTAGCTGTTGCCGCCTACTTGGTCATCCGGCATGGAGATGCCTATATACCGACCTTCGAAAGGCTGGAATACGAGGTCGAACAAATGCGGCGGAAGCTCGGAAATCGCGAGCGAGCGCAGCGCGTGCTGGCCACGCTCAACCTAAATGGCTCGGACAGCTGGAGCCGTGAGGTTGGTTCTCAAGGCCTGGATGGCGCCGCAATCACATTCGCCCGGGCGGGGTAAAAGCGATTTTTTGAAGCCACTCGCGCTTTTGCGCTAACGAAGGTCCCGCGCCGTATTTGGGCCGGATCCATTTGTGGCCCATCAGAGAAGCAATTACCTTCTCCGGCGCCTCAACTGCCGTCAGCCGGTCCTCGAAAGTGTGTCGCAGGCTATAAAGACTATGCTCGGAAGTCGGCAGAAGTTCCTTGCTGGCGAGCACCTTGTTGACGAGCGCTGAAAGTGACGCGGCCTTGTCGCGATAACGAGGAAAGCCGTCCGGATGGAGCTTGATGGCTGCAAGTGCGCCGCCAACCAAGGGAATGTCACGGGCTGAATGACCGGTCTTCAAGCGACGGCCATTGGGGCGCACCCGCACATGCGGGATTTCTTGATCGAGGTGGATTGTTTCGGTGGTGAGGTTTGCCGCTTCAGAAAGCCTGAGTCCGGTATCGGCAATCACATAGATTAGATGGCGGGCTTCGTCATTGAGTCCGTCGAGCGCGCCTTCAGCGAGTATCTTCTCCTGAATGAACTCCGCTGTGAACGCAGCGCGTTGCCCGGGGACGGCGCCGGAAAGACGCAGGTTTCGAAAAACCGGCTCCAGCTTGAGCTGGTGAGTCAGATCGACGACGCGCAGCATTTTCGAAACATGGCCGATGTCCTTGTTGGCCGTACCGATATCAAGTCCATCCTCAACGATCCGCTTTTGCCACCACTCGCGGAACGCGATTGCGTCGTCCCGAGTGAGGCTTGCGATCTCCTTGTCGCCAATGACTCCAACCAGATTGGCAACTGCGCGCTTTTTGGGGTTACGCCATTTCTTGATTTGGTTAGGCGACATGGTCAGCAAGTTCTGTTGCTCGATCGTCTCGAATTCCTTGATAAGACCGCTCAGGCGGACCGCTGGCCGCTTCTCCCCACCCATGACGGCCGAGACGTCCTGCGCGTCCTCGATCGATTTTTTGTCGAGGAGCAGCTTGATACGGGCCATGAGTTCGTCGAGCGGCCCCGCTGCTAGTTCCTCGTTAGAGCGATAGGCCAATCCAAATGACCGCGCGCGCTTCCTCGCGGCTTCGAAACGCAGCCCCGCCTCGGCGGATTGGCCTTCCCGCAGTCTACGCCAATACGCCTCCAGCCCCGCGCCGAGGCTTTGCACTGCATCTCGCGCCCGTACACCGCGGGGATCGTCAGCCACGGCGACGCCCGTGGAAATGCGTACTAGGCAGCGGCGATCAAACGCCGCGAATTCCTTCGGCACCCTGCGGACGAGATACCAGATGCCTTCACGTTTATGCGGCTTTGGCGCTGCGGAACGTCGCATTATCTTTCTCTAATGTTACACAGTTTGTTACACAGTCTAAGATAAGTTTCGCTTCGCGCTGGTCAAGCGCAACAAGGAAGCTTTTGAAAGGAAACGATTATTATGGAAGCTAAATGGCGGAGAGGGAGGGATTCGAACCCCCGATGCCCTTGCGAGCATGCCGCATTTCGAGTGCGGTGCATTCGACCACTCTGCCACCTCTCCGCGGTCATGGTCGGCCGTTGCCGGCGCGGCGCACTAGATAACGACTGGACGTAAAGGTTACAAGGCCAAATCTGCCGGATGAGCGGCTTCTTTGACGCGGTGTCGATTTGGTCACGGCCAGGCGGCTCCGACGGGCCGGCAGACGGCCAGTCCGCGAGCGTCATGGTCCGCCTCGCATGCGGGCGGCAGCCGGCCCGGGCCTCGCGAACTGCCGGACGTTCATGGTGTCGGCTGCTTGCCTTGACTTTGACCGGACCTTCGGTTAGGGAACGCGCGCAATCGGCGTGGAGGGTTCTTCCGCGCCGCTTGTTTTTTGAACCCGCAGACTGACAAAAAGACGGCCGATCCGCTCGATGCGGCTCATCGAGGCCGACCGAACAGCGAAAGGCAAAAAATGTTCGCAGTCATCAAAACGGGCGGCAAGCAGTACCGCGTCGCCGCCAACGATCTCCTGAAGATCGAGAAACTCGAAGCCAAGGTCGGCGACATCGTCGAGATCGGCAATGTGCTGGCGCATGGCGAGGGCGAGAACGTCACCTTCGGCGCGCCGTTCGTCGATGGCGCTCTGGTCACGGCCGAAGTCGTCGAACAGGGCAAGAACCGCACCGTCATCGCTTTCAAGAAGCGCCGCCGGCAGAATTCGCGCCGCAAGATCGGCCACCGCCAGCTTCTGACCACCGTCAGGATCGCCGAGATCCTGCTGGGTGGCGCAAAGCCGGCGAAGAAGGCCGCCGCCAAGCCGGAAGCCAAGGCCGAGGCTGCTGTCGAGGCGAAGGCCGAAGCCGCTCCGAAGGAGGCCAAGGCCAAGAAGGAAGCTGCTCCGAAGGAGGAAGCCAAGGCCGAAGCCGCTGCTGCGCCGCTGTTCAAGGCGCCGAAGGGCGAGCCGGACGACCTGACCGTGATCAAGGGCATCGGCCCGGTCGCCGCCAAGGACCTCAACGAGCAGGGCATCATCACCTTCGCGCAGCTCGCCAAGCTCTCCGACAAGGATGTCGCCAAGATCGACGAGCACATGCCGTTCAGCGCCGACCAGATCAAGGACTGGCGCGAGCAGGCCAAGGAGCTGGCGAAGAAGTAAGGCGCATCCGGCGAAACGATCGCCGGATCGGACTTGAAACGGAACGCGAACGCGTTCATAAGACCATTCAAACGCCCTCGCGGCGTATCGGAGTTAGTTAGATGGCACACAAGAAAGCTGGCGGTTCGTCGCGCAACGGTCGCGACTCGCACTCCAAGCGGCTCGGCGTGAAGAAGTTCGGCGGCGAAGCCGTGATTCCGGGCAACATCATCATTCGTCAACGCGGCACCTCGTGGCATCCGGGCACCAACGTAGGCATGGGCACGGACCACACCCTGTTTGCGCTCGAAGCCGGCGCAGTCGCCTTCAACAAAAAAGCCAACGGCCGAACCTACGTCTCGGTGAACCCGATTACCAAAGCAGCGGAATAGCCGGTTTCCGCACCACAACACCGGCACCCATCTCGGGAACCGGTGTCTGGCCAGGCCAGGAAAAGGATCAGGGGAGATGGGTTTCCATCTCCCCTTTTTTCTTTGCCTGGAGGACTGAAAATGGTTGCCGAAGCGGAAGACACGGACGACGAAAGTTACGCGATAGACTGCCCGGTGCTGGCCACCGAGCGGCTGGTGATGCGCGCCCCGCGCGACAGCGACATCGGGCAACTGGTGGCGCTCGCCGACAATCGTCACGTGGCCGAGATGCTGGTTCGCATGCCGCATCCCTACGGCGAGGCCGAGGCACGCGCCTTCCTCGCCATGGCAGCGTCGCGCCGCGCCGGCATCGTCTACGCGCTGACGCTTGCCGGCACCGGCACCTTCGTCGGCTGCGCGGGGCTCAACACCACCGATCGCGGGCTGGAGCTCGGCTATTGGATCGGTGAACCTTACTGGAAGCGTGGCTACGCCACGGAAGCGGCGCACGCGCTGGTCGACCTCGCCTTCCAGAGGACCTCGATCCAGGTGCTGCAGGCCTCGACCCGGGTCATTAACCCGGCCTCTCGCCGGGTCATTCACAAGTGTGGCTTCCAGTATGCCGGCCAGGGCATGCTGAACTCGATCGTCGCCGGCCAGGTGCCGGTCGAGCGCTACCGGCTCGATCGCAAGACGTGGACCAGCTTGCGCAACTGGGTCCACTTTTGATGTGTGCCGATATTCAGGTGAGGCCGGTCTGCAAACGTTGGTTTCCTGTGCTTCCGGTGCTCACGTGCCTCAAGCACGCTCCGCTCCGGTTCTCGGAAACCAGCGTTTTCGACTCGGCCTGACCTGAATCTCGACACACATCAGCGCATCGCTTCGACAGTTCGGAAAGTTTTCCAGGTCAATCCAATTCGGCCCAGACCGGCAGATGGTCCGAACCCACCGCTTGCCGGTCGACCCAGAGGCGCTTCAGCGATCTGGCGAGCGAGGCGCTGGTGAAGATGTAGTCGATGCGCTTGTGGCGGCTCGCATCGTCGGGCCGTTTCGGGTCGACCCAGGTGGCGAGATCCGGGACGCCGAGGCGCTCCGCGACATCGACAGCGAGATCGGCGGTGAGCGGCATGCCGAATTCGTGGTCCGGGCGGCCGGCAAGGTCGACATATTCGGGCGAGCCGGGCAGCATGTTGAAGTCGCCCATGACGATGAAGGCTTCCGGGTAGGGCAGATCCGGCAGGCCGATCTCGGGAATGCCGGAAAGGCCGCCGCCCTCCAGCGCATAGTTCAACAGGCGCTGACGCAGGAACCGGATCTGGCTTTGACGTTCGACAGGGCTGCGATGGTCGAGATGCGTGGAGTAGAAGCGGATAAAGCCGAGCGGTGTCTCGATCAGCGCCTCGAGCGCGCCACGCTGGAAATTCATCGCCTCCAGGCTGCGGCTGCGCGGAAGGAGAAGGTTGCGCGACAGATGAATGGGTGTCTTCGACAACACCATGTTGCCGAGCTGGAAGGTGGTCGTGATGGCGCGGCCGGCCTCCAGGCGCGAGCTGATATTGACCTCGAAATTGCTGCCATAGGCGGCAAAGTAGTCAGGCAGCGCCTCGCCGAGTTCGGCCACCATGTCGCGGTTGTTGTTCCTGGGGTTGTTGCGGGTGACCTCCTGCAGCGCGATCACGTCGGCGCCGCGCACGGCATCGGCGATGCGGGAAACATCGTAACGGTCGTCGAGACCTATGCCATACTGGATGTTGTAGGTGACAAGCTTCATTGCCGCGCCCCTTCAGTCCCGCCCGCCAACAGTGCTACCGCGTCCTTTGCAAAAGGGCATCCGGCGCTTTAGTCGCAAATCGGCCTCGCGCTGTGCCCCGCCTTGGTTTAAGGCATGTCGAGATTCAGGTGATGCCGGCCTGCAAATGCCGGTTTCCTGCGCTTCCGGTGCTCGCGTACTCAAATACGCTCCGCTCCGGTTCTCGGAACTCGCCATTTTCGGCTCGGCCTGACCTGAATCTCAACATGCCTTAGAGCAATCGCTCAAGGCCATCAGCAGAAACTCGAAACGACGATGAAATTTCTCGACCAGGCAAAGGTTTATATCCGCTCCGGCGACGGTGGCGCCGGCTCGGTGTCGTTCCGGCGCGAGAAGTTCATCGAGTTCGGCGGGCCGGATGGCGGCGATGGCGGCCGCGGCGGCGATGTCTGGGCGGAGGCGGTCGACGGACTGAACACGCTGATCGACTATCGCTATCAGCAGCACTTCAAGGCCAAGACCGGCACGCACGGCATGGGCCGCAACATGACCGGCGCCAAGGGCGCCGACGTCACGCTGAAAGTGCCGGTCGGAACCCAGATCTTTGCCGAGGACAATGAGACGCTGATCTGCGACATCACAGTGGTCGGCCAGCGCTTCCTGCTTGCCAAGGGCGGCAATGGCGGCTTCGGCAACCAGCATTTCAAGACCTCGACCAACCAGGCGCCGCGCCGCGCCAATCCCGGCCTGCCGGGCGAGGAGCTCAGCATCTGGCTGCGGCTGAAGCTGATCGCGGATGCCGGCCTGGTCGGCCTGCCCAATGCCGGCAAGTCGACCTTCCTCGCCGCCGTCACCGCCGCCAAGCCGAAGATCGCCGACTATCCCTTCACCACGCTCTATCCCGGCCTCGGCGTCGCCCGCATCGACGGCCGCGAATTCGTCATCGCCGACATCCCCGGGCTGATCGAGGGCGCGCATGAGGGCGTCGGTATTGGCGACCGGTTCCTCGGCCATGTCGAGCGCACGCGCGTCTTGCTGCATCTCGTCTCCGCCCAGGAGGAGAATCCTGGCAAGGCATACAAGACCGTGCGTGCCGAGCTCGAGGCCTATGGCCATGGGCTGGCCGAGAAAGTCGAGATCGTGGCGCTCTGCCAGATCGACATCCTCGACGCCGAGGCGCGCAAGAAGAAGACGGCCTCGCTGAAGCGCGCCGCCGGTCGCGCGCCGATGCTGTTGTCGGCCGTCACCGGCGAAGGCGTGGAAGCGGTGCAGCGCGCGCTGATGGCTGTCGTGGCCGAGGCGCGCGACGCGGTTCCCGCTCCCGTCGACACGCGCTGGCAGTGACCATGCAGTCGCTGAAGAAATACCGGCGCATCACCGTCAAGATCGGCTCGGCGCTGCTTGTCGACCGCGGCACGGGGCTGAAGCGCGACTGGCTGGATTCGCTGGCCGACGACATTGCGGTGCTTGCCCATGGCGGCGCCGAAGTGCTCGTCGTCTCCTCGGGCGCGATCGCGCTCGGCCGCACTATCCTCGGTCTTGGAAAGAGGGCGCTGAAGCTGGAAGAGAGCCAGGCCGCCGCCGCCGTTGGCCAGATCGCGCTCGCCGGTGCCTGGTCGGACGCGCTCGGCAAGGGCGGGCTGAAATCCGGCCAGATCCTGCTCACGCTCGGCGACACCGAGGAGCGCCGCCGCTACCTCAACGCCCGCGCCACCATCTCGACGCTGCTCAAGATGAAGGCGGTGCCGGTCATCAACGAGAACGATACGGTCGCGACCTCCGAAATCCGCTATGGCGACAACGACCGGCTGGCGGCGCGGGTGGCGACGATGATGGGGGCCGACCTTTTGGTGCTGCTCTCCGACATCGACGGGCTCTACACGGCGCCGCCGGCCAGGGATCCGCAAGCCAAATTCATCCCGGTGGTCGATCGCATCACCCCCGACATCGAGGCGATGGCGGGTGCCGCCGCCTCCGAGCTGTCGCGCGGCGGCATGCGCACAAAGCTCGACGCCGGCAAGATCGCCAATGCGGCCGGCACCGCCATGGTCATCACGTCGGGCACCAGGCTGTCGCCGCTGATGGCGATCGAACGCGGCGAACGCGCCACTTTCTTCAAGCCGAGCACCAATCCGGTGAAGGGCTACAAGACCTGGATCGCCGGGCAGCTCGAACCGGCGGGACGGCTCACCGTCGATGCCGGCGCCATCGGCGCGCTGCTATCGGGCAAGTCGCTGCTGCCGGCGGGCGTCAAGCTGGTCAGCGGCAATTTTTCGCGCGGCGATACGGTGGCGATCCTGTCGCCCGAGGGCCGCGAGATCGCGCGCGGGCTGGTTGCCTACGACGCCGCCGATGCCGTAAGGATCGCTGGCCTGAAGACGGCCGAGATCGAAACCGTGCTCGGCTATGAGGCACGCTCGGCGATGATCCACCGCGACGATCTGGTGGTGAGCGGCGCCGCCAACTGAGACGTGGCCCGCGATTATGGGCGCTCGGGCTCCGGCGGCCATTGGGGTGGATTGCGGTACCTTTCCTCAACATCGCGTTGCGTTTTCAGCAGCTCGCTGCAGCCCCCATCTCTGTTTCGATGCCGGCCTTGGCTCGTCGGTCGATCTCGGTTTGAGCAATGCCCGTATCGTCTCCGGCAACGGCGTCGCGAATAAGTTCGTCGGTTGTCGTTACTTTCGCGGGGGCATCGCCCTTCGCCCTCTTTTCCATCTCCGCTTCAAGCCGAGCGCGCGGCCCACATCCGTGAAATTCCTCGACAACGATGGCGATCCGAGAGGGCGGTGTCGCCGGCGCGCCGCAATAGCGCTCGGCAAGCGCCAGCTGCACCATCAAACTGTACATAACCATGGCCTTGCCGTCGGGGCTCTCCCCGGGCTCGAGCTTGTCGTCGCAGTAATCGGCGGCGCGTAGGGCTGTCGGCGCCAGCATCGCGCCGAGAGCAAACAGGATTATGGCGCTCTTCATGCTGCTCCCCCAAATTTGCAGCCATTGCCGCGAGGGCCGGCCGCGTGTAAATCCACCAAGCTTCACCGGAGCGGTCAAATGCTGAACAAACACCAAGGCGAAGATGTAGCCAGTTTGATGGCACGGACAGGCCGCCAGGCGCGCGCCGCGGCCCGACCGCTGGCCATTGCCACCACCGCCGCCAAGAACGCCGCGCTTGTCGCCATGGCCGAAGCCATTCTTCGCAACGAGCAGGCGATTCTCGACGCCAACGCAATCGACGTCTCGAATGGCGAGGAATCCGGCCTTTCCGGTTCCTTCATGGACCGGTTGAAACTGACACCGTCGCGCATCGAGGCGATGGCCGACGGCATTCGCGAGATCGCCGCGCTAAAGGATCCGGTCGGCGACGTGATCGCAGAATGGGACCGGCCGAACGGACTCCACATCGAGCGAGTGCGCACGCCGCTCGGCGTCGTCGGCGTCATCTATGAAAGCCGGCCGAATGTGACGGCCGATGCCGGCGCGCTCTGCCTCAAGGCCGGCAATCCGGTGATCCTGCGCGGCGGCTCGGATTCGCTCAATTCGTCGGCGGCGATCCATGCCTGTATGGTAGCGGGGCTGAAAGCGGCTGGCCTGCCGCAGGATGCCATCCAGCTGGTGCCGACCACCGACCGCGCCGCCGTCGGCGAGATGCTGAAGGGCCTCGGCGGCAATCTCGACGTGATCATTCCGCGCGGCGGCCGCAGCCTGGTCGAGCGTGTTCAGAGCGAGGCGCGGGTGCCGGTCTTTGCCCATCTCGAAGGCATCTGCCATGTCTATGTCGACCGATCGGCCGATCTCGACATGGCGGTGACGATCGCCGTCAATGCCAAGATGCGGCGCACCGGCGTCTGCGGCGCGGCCGAGACGCTGCTTGTCGACCGCGCGGCGGCGGCGACCCATCTCGTGCCCATCCTCGTAGCCTTGCGGGCGGCGGGCTGTGAGATCCATGCCGACGGAGAGGTGCTGAAGGCGTTCTCCGACGCTAGTCCCGCGACCGATGCCGACTGGGTGACCGAGTATCTCGACGCCATCATCGCGGTGAAGCTGGTCGATGGCGTCGCGGGCGCGATCGAGCATATCGAGACCTTCTCCTCGCACCACACCGAAGCGATTCTCGCCGAGGACACGCAGGCGGTGGAGCGCTTCTTCAACGAGATCGATTCGGCGATCCTGCTACACAATGCGTCGACGCAGTTCGCCGATGGCGGCGAGTTCGGCATGGGCGCCGAGATCGGCATCGCCACCGGCAAAATGCACGCGCGCGGGCCGGTCGGCGTCGAGCAACTGACCTCGTTCAAATACCGCGTGCGCGGGTCGGGACAGGTGAGGCCGTGACGTTTTTCGCCGGAAGAGCCTGATGCTGTCCTCTTCCGAGCCCGCCGTCCCATCGCACTATCTACGCATGCCGCATGCCGGCAAAGGGGTTGCGGTTGGCCTGTTCGGCGGCTCGTTCAACCCGCCGCATGCCGGACATGCGCTGGTCGCCGAGATCGCGCTCAGACGCCTGGCGCTCGACCAGCTGTGGTGGATGGTGACGCCGGGCAATCCGCTGAAGAGCACGCGCGAGCTGGCGCCGCTCGCCGAGCGCATCGAACTCTCCGAAAAGACAGCCCGCAACCCGAAGATGAAGGTCACCGCCTTCGAGGCCGCGCATCATTTCCGCTTCACCGCCGACACGCTGGCGCTGGTCAAGGCGCGCAATCCCGGCGTCGACTTCGTCTGGATCATGGGCGCCGATTCGCTGCGCGCCTTCCACCGCTGGCAGCGCTGGCGCCAGATCGTCATGACCTTCCCGATCGCCGTCATCGACCGCCCGGGCGCCACGCTCTCCTTCCTGTCCTCGGTGGTCGCCAAGACCTTCGACTATGCCCGCGTCGACGAGGGCGACGCGCCGCGCCTAGCCCGCATGAAGGCGCCGGCCTGGACCTTCATCCACGGCCCGCGCTCGTCGCTGTCGTCGAGCGCCATCCGCAAGCTGGCGAAGCCATGACCGATCCCGGACTGCCCGCGGTTCATGCTTTCTGGATCGGCGGGCCGCTCGGGGCAATGCACACCGCCTGCCTGAAGTCCTTCGTCAGGGCAGGCCACCGCACGCTGCTGCATGTCTATGACGACCCCGGCGACGCGCCGGCTGGCGTCGAACTCGTCGATGCGACAAGAATCCTGCCACGTGAGCGCATCATCAGGCATCGCAATGGCGGCCTGGCGCTGTTCGCCGACATCTTCCGCTACAAGCTCCTGGCCACCGGCGCCGAGATCTACATCGACTGCGACATGTATTGCGTGCGGCCGCTGTGCCGGCGACCCTATCTGTTCGGCTGGGAAAGCGAGACACGCATCAACAATGCGGTGCTGAGCCTTCCCGTTGGCTCGCCGATCCTCGCCGATCTGGTCGAGACGGTCGACCACCCTAAGCGGTTTCCCGAATGGTATTCGTGGACCAAGCGGCTGCGCTTCGGCGCTTTGCGGGCGCTCGGTAGGGTGAGGGGATTCCAGGACCTGCCGCATGCCTCGATCGGCCCACCCCTGCTGACCTATCTGGCGCGCAAGCACGGGCTGCTGGGCGAGGCTTCGCCGGTGGATGTGTTCTATCCCAATGTCGAGGGCGCTGGCACGCTGCTAGATCCCCGGAAATCCATCGCCGATGTGGTGAAGCCGGAAACGCTGGCGATCCATCTTTGGCACGGCTCGCTTTGGAAGCTGCGGCTGGCCGATGTGCCGCCGAGCTCGCCGTTGGGCGAAATTCTGGCCATGTGAGGTCGGCGCCGCTGCCCGTCCGGCGATGTCGCTTTTGCGGCGGCCTTTCGCCGTGCGGTGGGCGATGCTGCACGAATGCTTGAGAAGAACCGCACCACCATCGAGCGAGAGGATAGCAAGCAGCCGGCGCCGCTGATCGCCATTGCCAGCGTTGTCGTGTCGATGGCGCTGATCGCGATCGGCAACGGGCTGATGTTCGCCTTCATCCCGGTGCGACTCGGCGCCGACGGCTTCGATCCGACCTGGGCCGGGCTGATCGTCACCGGGCTGTCGGCCGGCGGGCTCGCCGGCTGCATCCTGACTGGCCCGCTGGTGCGCCGGGTCGGGCATGCGCGCGCCTTCATGGTGCTTTCGGCGCTGATCGCGCTCTCCAACGCCGCGATCGGCGCAGGGCCGATCCCGCTCATCTGGATCGCGGCGCGCGCGCTCTACGGGTTCGCCATATGCGGCCTGTTCATCGTCGCCCAGAGCTGGCTGAACGATGCCGTGGCCAATGCCATACGCGGCCGCGTCATGGCGGTGTTCTATGTTGCCTATGTCGCGGGCCTCGGTGTTGGCTATGCGACGCTCGCCGCCATCGACATCCGGACGTCGGCAGCGCCGCTGATCGGCATCGCCTTCACGGCGCTGTCGATCCTGCCGGTCGGCATGACGCGGCTGGCGCAGCCGCCACCGCCGCAGGCGGCATCCGTCGCGCTTGGTCGCGCTTGGCGGATCTCGCCGGTCGGCGTCGCCGGCATGCTCGCCGTCGGCGGCCTGTCGATGATCATCTCCGGTTTCGCGCCGATCCATGCCACCGCCAAGGGCTACAGCCAGGCGGATGTGGCGCTGCTGTTGTCGGCCATGCCGGTCGGCACGCTGATCCTGCAGATACCGCTCGGCTGGATCTCGGACCGGACCGACCGGCGCTATGTGCTGATCGGCGCGGCACTGCTTGCCCTCGTTGCCAGCCTGTTCGCCATCACCTTCGACGGCGGGGCGCTGGGCGTTCTGCTTGTGGTCTATCTGATCTGGGATGGGGCGTCGGAATCGATCTATTCGCTATCCAGCGCGCACGCCGCCGACCGCGCGGGCAAGGATGACCTGCTGGCCCTGTCGAGCTCGATGCTTTTTGCCTGGTCGCTGGCCGGGTTCGTGGTGCCGGGCATCGTGACGGCGCGTTCCGCGGTCTACGGCACCGGAACCTTCATCTATGTCGGGATCTTCATTGCCTCGGCGTTCTGCCTGTTCGTCTTGTGGCGGATGCTGGCGGCACGGCCGGTTCCGGCCACCGCGACCGGCAGCTTCGCGCCGATGTGCGCGCAGGCGCCGCTGCCGGTGGAGCTCGCCTTCGCGCCGGACGAGCAGCGTCGCTCCGGCAATTAGCGTTGAGCCTGCGTCCTACTGCCTGGTCACGGACGGTTCCTGGCTCGGCGCTTCCGGTGGCGGCGCCGGGACCGAAATGCCTTCGGCGTCGAAGGCCTGCTTGGCGCGTTTGGTAAGATCGATCTGAGTGGCGAAGAAATCGGCGGCCGAGGTCCAGTAGCGCAGGCTGATGGCGACGCCGCTGTCTCCGACGGTGGAGACGAAGGCAATCGGGACCGGCTCGCGCCTGACGCGCCGCTCTGTGGCGGCGACGCCGAGCATCACCTTTTGCGCCAGGTCGATGTCATTCCAGGAACCGATGGTCAGCGTGACATCGCCACGCCGCACACCGTTGCGCGTATAATTGCGCACCGGCTGGTTCCAAAGCGTCGAATTGGGCGCCAGCACATAGACGCCGTCGACCGTCCTCAGCCTGGTGGCGAACAGGCCGATCTCCTCCACGGTGCCGGAGATGGGGCCGACCTCGACATATTCGCCGATGCGGAAGGGTCTCAGCGCAAGCAGCATGATGCCGGCGGCGATGTTCTGCAGCGTGCCCTGCAGCGCCAGCCCGATGGCGAGGCCGATGGCGCCGATAGCGGCAATGATCGAGGCCGTCTGCACGCCGAACTGGCCGAGCACCATGATGACGACGAGGATCAGGATGGCGTAGCGCACAATCTTCGAGAAGAAGTGGCGCAGCGTCGCGTCGAAACCATGGATATGGCCGAGCCCGGCAAAGATCGAGCGTTCGGCAAGGCCGGCGACGAGATAGCCGACGACCAGCAATATGACGGCGCCTATGGCCGAGAAGGAGTAGGAAACGATCAGACTGCTGAGCTGCGCAAGGCTTGCCTGCACGGCGAGGAGGGTATCCTGGGGATCGATCGGCATCATGGGAAATCCGGTTGGTGGGCGAGCCGATAACCCATGCGGACGCGATGGGTTCCCGATTTTTCCCGGCCAGCGGAACCAATCGGAAGAGGTCGCGTTTGCGGCGGCACGGGTCGCCGTCTTGAAACTGCAACGGAACTCTGCCTATCTAAGTGGTGTCGCCCTGATTTGGCGGGTGATTTGGTTGTTCTTGCTGCGAAAGGAAAGACACTGAGAACAGCACTGCGGAAGAAGGCCGACATCGTGCCTTCGCCGGCCGGGATCAGCGGAAACGACGCCGTGTCCCGCGCCATCAAGACAGTCCTTGCCAGTCTGGAAGACTCCAAGGCCGAAAACATCGTCTCAATCGACATCCAGGGGAAATCGAGCCTCGGCGACTACATGGTCGTCGCCTCGGGCCGATCGCACCGTCATGTCTCGGCTGTCGCCGATCACCTCCTCAAGGCGCTGAAAGATGCCGGACTCGGCATGGCGCGCGTCGAGGGGCTGGCCGGCGCCGACTGGGTCCTGATCGATTCGGGCGATATCATCGTCCATGTCTTCCGTCCCGAAGTCCGCGAATTCTACAATCTCGAAAAGATGTGGCAGGCGCCGGACCTCGAGGAAGAGACCCTTCACTGAGCCGTATTTGGTGCGTGTCCCCCATCCCTGGGTGACATGCATTTGCGGCTCTTCGAGGCAGGGATGAAGATCACTGTTCATGCCGTGGGCCGGATGAAAGCCGGCCCCGAGAGAGAACTCGCCGACCGCTATTTCGAGCGCTTCGCCAAGAGCGGCCCGGTGGTGGGGCTGGAATATGCCGGCCTTGTCGAGATTGGAGAAGGCCGCGCCCAGACCGCCAATGAGCGCCGGCGCGAGGAAGGCCAGAAGCTGCAGACGATGCTGCAGCAAGGCACGGCGCTGGTCCTGCTCGACGAGCGCGGCAAGAATTTCTCCTCCGAGGATTTCGCCGGCCGCCTCGGCTTGCTGCGCGACGGCGGCCGGAAGGCGTTGGTGATCGCCATCGGCGGCGCCGACGGCCACGACCAGTCGCTGCGCGACCAGGCCGATCTGGTTCTGTCCTTCGGGGCGCTGACTTGGCCGCACCAGCTGGTGCGGGTGATGCTGGGCGAACAGCTCTATCGGGCGGCCACTATCCTTTCCGGGCACCCCTACCATCGTTCGTAGAGCGAAGGCTGTGGATCGGCGCGGGCCCGCCCGGATTTTCGCCCCATTGCGGGACAAGGCTGCCCGCGGTCGCCGAACATGGTTGATGGTTCGTTAACGAAGCCGCAGTTAGAGTCGACGCCTGATGTCTGAAGGCTGGAAATCGAAAACGAGCTCCTGGCGCGCGCGCTGTGGTTTGACCGCGGCCGCGATCGTGCTGTCGCTGGGCCCCGTGATGGCCGAGAACACGCTCGACCCGGCGCCCGATCCCGACCAGAGCCGGGCCGAATATGAGCAGGTCTCGAAGGAAATCACGCTTTCTTCCGAGCGGCTGGCCAAGCTCGCTGCCGACATAGCGGCGGTCAAGAAGGATCATGCCTCGATCACAGCGGCGCTGATCCAGTCGGCGATGACCGAGCAGAAGCTCGGTCAGGACATCGAGGATATCGGCGCCAAGCTGGAAGGGCTGAAAAGGGAAGAGCAGAAGATCCGTGCCTCGCTGGCGGCGCGACGCGACGTGCTGGCCGAAGTGCTGGGCGCGCTGCAGCGCATGGGACTCAATCCGCCTCCGGCGATCCTGGTCAAACCGGAGGATGCGCTGTCGTCGGTGCGCAGCGCCATCCTGCTCGGCGCGGTGGTCCCGGAATTGCGCGAGCAGACCGAAATGCTGCTTGCCGACCTCAAGGAGCAGACGCGGGTGACGGCCTCGATCGAGGCCGAGCGGGCACGGCTGACCACGGCGGTCGGCGAACAGACGGCCGAAAAGAAGCGGCTGAGCATGCTGCTCGAGGCCAAGCAGAGGCTTCAGGCCGACACCGAGACGGAGATCGCCGCCGAGAAGCAGCGCTCGCAGGCGCTGGCCGCCAGGGCGGGCAGCCTGAAGGAGCTCATCGCCTCGCTGGAAGCAGACAAGACACGCAAGGCGGCGGACCAGGCCAAGGCGGCCGAGCGGAAATCGGCTGATGGCGACCAGGCGGCACCGAACGGGGCGCCGGCCTCGACGGAACTCGCTTCGCTGCCGGTGCCGGAAGGCAACCGACTCACGGCCGCGGCGCCGTTCTCGGCGCTGCAGGGACAGATCGCGCTGCCGGTCACCGGCAAGATCAAGCGGCGCTTCGGGGCCGATGACGGTAACGGCGCGGTGATGCAGGGCGACATGGTTGCGACACAATCGGGAGCCATCGTCACCGCGCCGGCGGATGGAAATGTGCTTTATGCGGGGCCGTTTCGCTCTTATGGTCAACTCTTGATCCTCAATGCCGGCGACGGGTATCATGTCGTCCTGGCTGGGATGAGCAGAATCAGTGTCGCGACTGGCCAGTCGGTGCTCGCAGGAGAACCGGTCGGCGCGATGGGAGAGGCCCGGGTGGCGAGCACCTCGGCCTCGCAGAATGGAAATGCCACGCCGGAGCTCTATGTCGAGTTCCGCAAGGATGGGAAACCCGTCGATCCGACCCCATGGTGGGCGGACCGTTTTTCTGGAAGGACGTGAAATGATGCGGAAACTTTCGCTTCTGTTCGCCGGCGCGCTGATGGGCGCGTCAGCGATGAGCCTGGTCTACGGCGCGCCAGGCTCGACGGCGAACGCAGCGGGCTCCGAGACTTACAAGCAGCTGGCGATCTTCGGCGATATTTTCGAGCGTGTGCGGGCGCAATATGTGACGCCGCCGGACGACAAGTCGCTGGTCGAGAACGCCATCAACGGCATGCTGGCCTCGCTTGATCCGCACTCGTCCTACATGAACGCCGAGCAGGCGCAGGACATGCGCGTGCAGACCAAGGGCGAGTTCGGCGGCCTCGGCATCGAGGTCACCATGGAGAACGACCTGGTCAAGGTGATCACGCCGATCGACGACACGCCGGCCGCCAAGGCCGGCGTGCTGGCAGGCGACTACATCGCCAAGATCGACGGCGAGGAGGTGCGCGGCCTGACCCTCAACGACGCCGTCGAGAAGATGCGCGGACCGGTCAACACGCCGATCAAGCTGACCATACTGCGCCAGGGCGCCGACAAGCCGATCGAGCTGACGGTGGTGCGCGACATCATCAAGGTCAAGGCGGTCAAGTTCCGGGTCGAGAACGACGTCGGCTACATGAAGATCACCTCGTTCACCGAGAAGACCTATGACGATCTCGAGAACGCCATCGACACCATCAAGAAGCAGGTGCCGGCCGACAAGCTCAAGGGCTATGTGCTCGATCTGCGCCTCAATCCGGGCGGCCTGCTCGACCAGGCGGTGAGCGTGTCGGATGCCTTCCTCGACCGCGGCGAGATCGTCTCGACGCGCGGCCGCGATCCGAAGGACGTCACCCGCTTCGACGCGAGGGCGGGCGACGACATCGGCGGCAAACCGCTGATCGTGCTGGTCAATGGCGGTTCGGCGAGCGCGTCGGAAATCGTCGCCGGCGCGCTACAGGACCTGCGCCGCGCCACCGTGGTCGGCACGCAATCCTTCGGCAAGGGCTCGGTGCAGACCATCATCCCGCTCGGCGAGAACGGCGCGCTCAGGCTGACGACGGCGCTCTATTACACCCCGTCCGGCAAGTCGATCCAGGGCAAGGGCATCACGCCTGACATAAAGGTCGAGCAGCCGCTGCCGGCGGACCTGCAGGGCCGGGACCTGACGCGCGGCGAATCGGACCTCAAGGGCCATATCAAGGGCGCCGACGAGAGCTCGACCGGCTCCGGCTCGGCCGCCTATGTGCCGCCGGATCCGAAGGACGACTTGCAGCTGATCTATGCCGAGCAGCTTTTGCGCGGCCAGAAGACCGATCCGGCGTTCCCGCCGAATCCGCAGAAGGCCGTGCTCAACCAGTAAGGATTCGGCGGACCAGACCAAGGGGTCTGGCTGCGATGCTGCCGGGACCGCGAGGTTCCGGCAGTTTGATTCGGGGACGCGGCTGGCGCGCCGCGCCCGAGGCGTGGCAGGCGCCGAGAAGGCTTGGATTGGCGTTGGCGTTCCGGGAGGTGACCCACCTGCCGGTCCCAATGCATCGGGGTTGCGGCTTGGTGGACATCGGCAAGGACATAGAACGACCACTCGGGCAGGCTCTCAGGCCGCAGCGTGTTGCGTCGCGCGGCATCAGCACCGGCGCGGTCGCGGCGACGCTCGCCGTGCTTGCGGTGATCGGCGTCTCCGGCGCCATCGCGTTGCGCGAAAAACCGTTCCGCAAGCCGCAAGAGGTCGCGGTGTCGACGCCGAAGGTGGCGCCGGCCCCGGCCGCAACGCCTGCCCCGGCACCCGCCGCGGAGGCGGCGACGGCGGCACCCAAGGTCGAAACGCCCAAGGCCGGCGGACCGCAGATCATCCATGTCCAGACCGAGGAAGGCGACGGCCCGCCCAAGGCGGCCATCGTCATCCGCGATCCTTCCGCGATCGGCCAGAACCTGAAGATCGCGCATATCCCCGACAAGGCGTTGATCGAAGCCAGCGACACCGGCCCGCTGCCGGCCCGCGCCGCCGACGGCAGGCGGCCGTTCGACGTCTATGCGCGGCCATGGTCGGGATCGCGCGGCGCACGCGTGGCGATCGTTATCGGCGGGCTCGCCGTCTCCCAGACCGGCACGCAGGCGGCCATCGCCAAATTGCCGGCCGAGGTGACGCTGGCGTTCGCGCCGCAAGGCAACAGCATCGGCCGCTGGATGCAGGCGGCGCGGCAGAGCGGGCACGAGATCGTCTTGCAGATCCCGCTCGAACCGTTCGACTATCCCAACATTAATCCCGGCCGTAACACGCTGACTGTGGCGGCGAGCCCGGACGAGAACCTGAAAAGCCTGCACTGGGCGCTGTCGCGGACGACCAACTATACCGGCGTCATGAACTATATGGGGGCGCGGTTCTCGGCCGACGCGGCCGCGATGGCGCCGTTCATCGCCGAGCTCGGCAAGAGGGGTCTCGCCTATGTCGACGACGGCTCGTCGGCGCGCAGCCTGGCGCCGGACCTGGCGCTGAAGGACGGCGTGCCGTTCGTCGCCGGCGACACATCGATCGACGCGGTGCAGGATCGCGGCGCGATCCTCAAGAAGCTGGACGAGCTGGAGGCCACCGCGCGCGCGAAGGGCACCGCCGTCGGCATCGGCTCGGCCTTCGATCTCACGGTCGACACGGTTTCGGCCTGGGTGGCCGAGGCGAAAAAACGCGGCATCGAGATCGTGCCGATCTCGGCGGTAGCGATCGATCCGCAAAAAGGCTAACAGCCGTCCCGATAATTTTACTCCGGCGGGCATCTGGCGACGTTTTCTGCGCGTCTATAGCGCCGCGAGTCCTTTGGATGGGCAAAGGACGCTATAGCTTTTTTGATTTGCGTATGATCCTTTCCGAAACATCGGTTTGGATTTTCGGGGTCATACGCGCTGTTCACGTACTTTAAGTACGCTCCGTTCCGGTTCTCGAAATCGCTCGCCACCTGCCTCGCCGGAGCGAATTCTCAAAACGGCTGGAAACCTTCATTTATGGCCAAAAACGTCGATCCCGAAACCCTGCCTTACCGTCCATGCGTCGGCCTGATGATCCTCAATGGCGACGGGCTGGTCTGGGTCGGCCATCGCATCGCCGAGTCGGACAGCGAGTTCTCCGGCGCGACGCAGCTCTGGCAGATGCCGCAGGGCGGCATCGACAAGGGCGAGGAGCCGCTCGAGGCGGCGGAGCGGGAGCTCTACGAGGAAACCGGCATGCGCTCGGTCTCGCTGCTCGCCGAGGCGCCGGACTGGATCAACTACGATCTGCCGGCGCATCTGGTCGGCGTCGCCCTCAAAGGGCGCTATCGCGGCCAGACGCAGAAATGGTTCGCCTACCGCTTCCATGGCGATGTCGGTGAAATCCAGATCAATCCGCCGCCGGGCGGCCACACCGCCGAGTTCGACAAATGGGCGTGGCGGCCGATGCAGGACCTGCCCGGCCTGATTGTGCCGTTCAAGCGCCAGGTCTATGAGGAGGTGGTTGCGGCGTTCCGGCACCTGGTCTCATAAGGCGCAAACACGTCTTTCCAAAAACCGGGTTCCAACTTTTAGCGATCATGCTCTATTGATGGCCGATGCAATGGGGGCCGGCATGGACGACGCCGCCGAAAGGCCTATCCCGAACACAGAAGCTGCCGGGCCGGTCAGCGAGGCCGTGGCCGGGGCGATCCTGAGCATCGATCTCGGCGCCATCAGGGAGAACTACCGGCGGCTGAAAGCGCGGGCGGGCAGCGCCCATTGCGCCGGCGTGGTCAAGGCCGACGGCTATGGGCTGGGCGCCGCGGCGGTGGCGGCGACGCTGGCGGCGGAAGGCTGCACCAGCTTCTTCGTCGCGCTGCTCCCCGAAGGCATTGCGCTGCGCAAGGCGCTCGGGCCCGGCCCGGTGATCCATGTGCTGAACGGGCTCCCGCCGGGCTCGGAAAACGAGGCCGTCGAAGCCGGCCTTTGCGTCGTCATCAACAGCTCCACGCAACTCACGGCCTGGAGCGAGGCTGGTCAACAGGCCGGCCGCAAGCTGCCGGCCGCGATCCAGGTCGACAGCGGCATGTCCAGGCTCGGCATGCCGCCGGCGGAGGTCGAAGAGCTGAGCCACAAGCCCGATTCCTTCGACGGTATTGCGGTCACCCTGGTCATGAGCCATCTCGCCTGCGCGGACGAGCCGGCACATCCGGCCAACGAGCGGCAGTGGCTGACGTTCGAGCGCTTGCGCAAGATGCTGCCCGAGGCGCCGGCTTCGCTGGCCAATTCCTCCGGTATCTTTCTCGGGCCGGCCTTCCAGTTCGATCTCGTCCGCCCCGGGGCGGCGCTCTACGGCATCAATCCGACACCGGCGGATCCGAACCCGATGCTGCCAGTGGTGCGGCTGCAGGCCAAGGTCGTGCAGACGCGAAGCGTCGAGAAGGGGCAGGCGTCGGCTACGGCCACACCTATCGCGCGCAGGATGCGCTCAGGCTGGCGACGATTTCGCTCGGCTATGCCGATGGCTGGCACCGGCGCGCCGCCTCGGCTGCCTGGTTCGAGAACGTGCGGTTGCCCTTTGTCGGAAGGGTGTCGATGGATTCGATCATACTCGACATTTCCGCCTTGCCGCCCGGCAGGCTCGGCGAAGGCGATCTGGTCGAACTGCTTGGTCCGTCACAGAGTGTCGACGACGCGGCCGGCCATGCCGGCACGATCGGCTACGAGATCCTGACCAGCCTCGGACCGCGTTTTCACCGGCGCTATGTGGGCGGCTGAGGTTTTTCAATATCGCGGCCTGGCGCGGCCACTTGGCGGACGCCGCAAAATCCGGCAGACAAGTGGGCGACGACCCCGGCCCGCGCATGGCTCCGAAAATCGACAACGATCTTCGCGCAAGGATCATGCGCCACATAACAGTGAGAGCCCTGACCAGACGTCGTCGTGGAGAGCGATGCGATGAAGATCTTCGTGCTGGGCGGCGGTGTGATCGGGGTCACCACCGCTTACTTCCTCGCCGAGGCCGGCCACGAGGTGACGGTGTTCGATCGCCAGAAAGGTCCGGCACTGGAAACCAGCTTCGCCAATGCCGGCGAGGTCTCGCCAGGCTATGCCTCGCCCTGGGCCGGCCCGGGCATCCCGCTGAAGGCGATCAAATGGCTGCTGATGAAGCATGGCCCGCTGGTGGTGCGGCCGGCCTTCGATCCGCATATGTGGACATGGCTCTTGAAGATGCTGCGCAACTGCACGGCCGAGCGCTATGCGCTCAACAAGTCGCGCATGGTGCCGCTTGCTGAATACAGCCGCGATACGCTGAAGACGCTGCGCCAGACGACCGGCATCGCCTATGACGAGCGGGTTAAGGGCACGCTGCAGCTTTTCCGTACGCAAAAGCAGCTCGACGGCACCGGCGGCGACGTCGAGGTGCTGAAGAAATACGGCGTTCCCTATGAAGTCCTCGACGCCGAGGGCTGCATCGCCACCGAGCCGGCGCTGGCCGGCGTGCGCGGAAAATTTGTCGGCGGTCTCAGGCTGCCGGGCGACGAAACCGGCGACTGCAAGATGTTCACCGACCGGCTGGCGGAGCTCTGCGTGGCGCGCGGCGTCACCTTCGAATACGACACCGTGATCAGGCGAATCATCCGCAGCCGCAACCGTGTGCACAACATCCACACCAGCAAGGGCTGGAAGGCGGCGGATGCCTATGTGATGGCGATGGGCAGCTATTCAGCGCAGGCAATGCGCCGGGTGAAACGGCCAATCCCGGTCTACCCGGTCAAGGGCTATTCGATCACCGTGCCGATCAAGGATGCCGATGCCGCGCCCGTCTCGACGGTGATGGACGAGACCTACAAGGTGGCGATCACCAGGCTCGGCGATCGCATCCGCGTCGGCGGCACGGCTGAGATTTCAGGCTTCGATATGAGGCTGCACGAGTCGCGCCGGCGTACGCTGGAGCATTCGGTCGGCGATCTCTTCCCGGGCGGCGGCGATCTCAAGACCGCGACCTTCTGGTGCGGCTTGCGGCCAATGACGCCGGACGGGCCTCCGCTGGTCGGCCGCAGTGAGCTGTCAAACCTCTATCTCAACACCGGCCACGGCACGCTCGGCTGGACCATGGCCTGCGGCTCGGCCAAGGTGCTGGCCGACATCATCTCCAGCCGGGTGCCGGAGATCAACGCGCACGACCTCGGGCCGGAACGCTACCTGAAATAGTGCGGCGGCCTTAAGCTTTGTGCATGTCGTTGTCCGAAAATCGCTGCATGCTTTTGGGCGACATGCATCAAAATGCCTGCTTCACCCAGCTCTGGTTGAACAGCAGCCTGTAGGCCCAGGGGATCGTCACATTGGTGGCGACCGGGTTCGAGTGCGCGAGGTAGTCGTCATAAACCGGCCTCATCCTGGCATTGAAGGCGGGGTCGAGAACGGTCATGCCGTTCTCCGAGTCATGGAAGAAGCTGCGGTTGTTGAGGTTGACCGACGAGATCGCCACCAGCCGCTCATCGATCATCATGATCTTGGAATGCAGCACCACGTCGGGCGCCTTGAATTCGCGGATGTCGATGCGGTCGCCGTACTTCTCGACGAACAGCTTGTTGAGCGCGGTGAGGAACTTGCCGCCGATATCGCCCTTGAGGTCGATGCGGCCGACAATGTCGATCCTGACGCCTCTCGCCAGCGCCCGGTCGAAGGCCAGCGCGAGCTTCGGCGTCAAATTCAGGTAAGGATTGACGATCTGGATATGGTGCTCGGCGGTGTCGATCAATTCGACGAAATAGTTCTCCAGCGCGTGCCCGTCCTCATAGGGCGCGGAGATGAAATGCCGGGCGACGCTTGCGGGAGCCGGCCGCTGGCGCGGACCGGAATCGAAAACGGCCGCGAGATATTGGTGTCGGCATCGCGCAGCCATACGGTCGACAGATGCGCGGCGAGCGTCTGGACCGTCGCCGGATCGGCGAACTCAATGTCGAAGTCGCTCCAGTTCGAATAGTAGTTCAGCGAGAAGCCGTCGGTCCTGCCGTATTGCTGCAGGTCCGGATAGCGCGACAGGTCGACCGGTCTGTGGAACAGGAAGCCGTCATGGATGTTGCGGCCGCCGATGATGACGCGCGAACGGCCGGGATCGTCGGCCAGCGCCGCCAGCATCTTGACGTGATGGGTCTTGTGCAGCTGTGAGATCTGCTCGTCGATCGGCGCGCCATGGTCGGCCCGCCAGCGGTATTCCTGAAGCTGGACATTGGGGAATTCCGCCGCCAGCCGGTGCAGCAGGGCGTCGTCCTTCTCGCGCTCCAGCACATCGGTGACCAGGATGCGCACCTTGGTGCCCAAGGCGGCATGGTGGCGGACCAGCCGCTCCATGACGCGGCCGGAAAAGTCCGCCTTGAACTCCAGTGACGACAGATAGATCAGCCTGAGTTTCGGCGCATGGGTGAAGTCGAGCGGCAGCTCCGGATCGGCCTTGTCGAGGGCGCTGTCGGAAAGCCTTGTGCCCAGCAAGGCCTCGACCTTGGCGTTGAACCCATCGCGCGACTTGCGCAGCAAAAGCGGTTTGCCGAGCGGCAGCGCGCAGGTCTGCGACAGCCAGCGGCCGGCATAGAACACACGGTCCAGTTCCTTCAGCCCCGACGGATCGGGCACCGGACAGCGATCGTAGCGGCTGTCGAGCGCGGCGACCCATGGGTCGGCGACCTCCTCGCGCAGGATGGTCAGCGGTGCGCCGGCGGGGGCGAGGTCGGAGCGGACACGCAGGTCGCAGCGGGTCAGCGCTTC
Organism: Mesorhizobium sp. M4B.F.Ca.ET.058.02.1.1; assembly: GCF_003952505.1. Taxonomy (NCBI): domain Bacteria; kingdom Pseudomonadati; phylum Pseudomonadota; class Alphaproteobacteria; order Hyphomicrobiales; family Phyllobacteriaceae; genus Mesorhizobium; species Mesorhizobium sp. M4B.F.Ca.ET.058.02.1.1. Next base: position 5,011,039 of record NZ_CP034450.1, read on the forward strand.
ACCGGGAAACAGGCTTGCTGATGTTTCTGCCGCCGGCAGGCTGAGATGAAACGCCGAGCCCGCCGCAATGCTGCTTGATCGTCCCGAGGCGCGGATTGCCAGCGGCCCGTCGCAGGAGCCACCTATGTCGATCGGCTTCCGGCCGGCCTGACGAAGCACGATCTCGACCGAGCGCGCCTCCAGTCCGGAAAAGCTGAATATCCTCGGCGCGAAAGGCCGGGCGGCGGCATCGAGATAGAGCGTCTGGCGCGACATGCGCCAGCGCCCGGTGAAATGATCCTCGCCGGGCTTATCGCGGGTTGGCGTCAGCTCGGTCTTGTCGAGCGGCCTCGCCAGCCGCTGCAGCGTCCGGTAGGTCGCCTGGAAACGGCTGTTCTGGACATCACGCCAGTCATGGCCGAAACGGCCGGTGCCGTTCGTGCGATCGAGCGCGTCGAGCCGGCTCTGGGCGAGCAGCGCCTGGAACCGCTTCTCGTAGGCGCCGTTGTCGTCATTCCCGAAGTATTGTGCGGTTGCGATCTCGGTGCCGGTGGTGTCGGCCGAGACCGGCGGCCGGTCGCAGGTATCATCGCCCGGAAAGAAAGCGCAGGCGGAACGGCCGGGCATGCCGGCGCAGCCGGCCGTTGCCGCGAGCGCCAGCCAGAGCAGGGCCAGGCATCCGAAATTGCGCCGCGTCACCCGGTGGCCCCGTTCATGGCCTTGAGCTGGGCGGGATCGCGTGGCGGCATGAAGCCCTGCGGGAAGATCTTGCAGACGGGGACGGCGAACGTGGCGATCAGGAGTTCGGCCTCGTCGCGCATCGCCCTCGTCGCGCTCTTGTCGTCGCGGATCGCTCGCGCCGAGGCGACAAGGGCGCCGTCGCAGTCGCAATGGTTGTGGCGGGCGATGTAGCAGGCGTCGTGGACCTGGCACGCGGCGTCGAGACGGTCGACCGGCCGCAGCGACAGGTCGCCGGAGCGGGTGCCCGGCCCGCAATAGTTGCCGATGACGAAGGGCGAAGGGCGCGCCATCGCAGTGCGGATCGGCTTTGGCAGCTCCGCCTCCGGCACTTTCGTCCACGGGTTGGCGCAAGCCGAGAGGAAGGCCAGCGGCAGGATGGCAAGAACGGCTCGCATTTTCTCCGCGCCAGCTTTCCGAAAAGTCCCCGCCCGGGCTTTAAAGCCGCTCAATAGGCGGATGCCACACTCGCCGATTTTGTGGCAAGCGCAAGGCGGGCGAGTCAGACGAACAGAGCGCGCTCCCTTTCCACCGCCCGGGTGATGAAGTTGGCGACGATCTGCACCCGGCGCAGCGGCCTCACCGATTCGTGATAGACCAGCCAGTAGGCGCGGCGGATCGGCGCGACGATGTCGACGAGAACCAGTTCCGGCATCGAGCGGGCGACGAACGTGTGCAGGATGCCGATGCCTGCGCCGGAACGCACCGCCTCGGCCTGGCCGAGTGCCGAGGAGATGGCAAAGCTGGTGCGCCAGTCGGCGCTGAACTCGGCGGCATAGTCGAGCGAGGGGCTGACGATGAGGTCCGGCACGTAGCCAATCAGCGTGTGCCGGCCGAGCTCGGCCGGCGTCGTCGGCAAGCTATGGGCCTCGGCATAGGCGCGCGAGGCGAACAGGCCGAGCGTGTAGTCGACCAGCTTGCCCGCCACCAGCCGGCCCTCGGTCGGGCGTTCGACGGTGATGGCGATGTCGGCCTCGCGCCTGGACAGCGAGAAGGAGCGCGGCACCGGCACCAGCTGGATGGTGAGCTCGCGGTGAAGGGCGGTCAGTTCTCCCAGCCGTTTCGCCAGGAAGGCAACGCCAAAACCGTCGGGCGCGCCGATGCGCACCGTGCCCGAGATATCGTCGCCTTCGCCGGCAACGGTCGAGCGCGCGGCGATCATGTCGCTCTCCATGCGCTCGGCTATGTCGAGGAAGCGTTCGCCGGCCGGCGTCAGCTCGCTGCCCGTGGTCAGGCGGCGGAAAAGCTTCGTCCGCAGCGCCTCCTCGAGCGCCGCGATCCGGCGCGAGACGGTGGCGTGGTTGAGCTCCAGGCGTTTCGCCGCGCCGAGGATCTGGCCGGCGCGCGCCACGGCGAGAAAGATGCGGACGTCATCCCAGTTCATGCCGGATGGTCCGGATTAGTCGCGAGCACTGCCTTTGCCGCCTGTCCCCTTTGTCCAGCCTGCAATCTTCGATCCCTTTCAGCAACTCGCCATTTGCGACAATTAATGCACAGCTGCCCATCGTTGTCTATTTTTTGCACAACGGTTGCGTTTTCGCTCGCGTTGCCTTCGCTCCGGCAAAGGCGGACAATGCGCCATCATCAAAACACAGGGAGAGAAACCATGATCGATTACGGTCATTTCATCGGCGGCAAGCGTGTCGCCGGGACCAGCGGCCGCAAGCAGGACGTGATGCAGCCGATGGACGGTTCCGTGCGCGGCACGGTGGCGCTGGCTTCGCAGGCGGAACTGCGCGCGGCTGTCGAGAACGCCAAGGCGGCGCAGCCCCAGTGGGCGGCCACCAACCCGCAGCGGCGCGTGCGCGTGCTGATGAAGTTCCTCGAACTGGTGCAGCGCGACTATGACGAACTGGCCGACATCCTGGCGCGCGAGCATGGCAAGACGATCGCCGACGCCAAGGGCGACATCCAGCGCGGCCTGGAAGTGGTCGAGGTCTGCATCGGAGCGCCGCACATGATGAAGGGCGAGTTCACCGACGGCGCCGGCCCCGGCATCGACGTCTACTCGATGCGCCAGCCGCTCGGCGTCGTCGCCGGCATCACGCCGTTCAATTTCCCGGCGATGATCCCGCTGTGGAAGATTGCGCCGGCGATCGCATGCGGTAACGCCTTCATCCTGAAGCCTTCCGAGCGTGATCCGGGCGTGCCGATCCGCATTGCCGAACTGTTCATCGAGGCCGGCCTGCCGGCCGGCATCCTCAATGTCGTCAACGGCGACAAGGAAGTCGTCGACGCCATCCTCGACGATCCCGACATCAAGGCCGTCGGCTTCGTCGGTTCGACGCCGATCGCCCACTACATCTATTCGCGTGGCACCGCGGCCGGCAAGCGCGTGCAGTGCTTCGGCGGTGCCAAGAACCACATGATCATCATGCCCGACGCCGACCTCGACCAGACGGTCGACGCGCTGATCGGCGCCGGCTACGGCTCGGCCGGCGAGCGCTGCATGGCGATCTCGGTGGCGGTTCCGGTCGGCAACGACACCGCCAACCGGCTAATGGAAAAGCTCATACCGCGCGTCGAAAGCCTGAAGGTCGGCCCGTCGACGGATTCGTCCGCCGATTTCGGCCCGCTGGTGACGGCGCAGGCGCTGGAGCGCGTCAAGGGCTATGTCGATATCGGCGTCAGGGAAGGCGCCAAGCTCGTCGTCGACGGTCGCGGCTTTACGATGCAGGGCTACGAGAATGGCTACTATATGGGCGGCTGCCTGTTCGACAATGTGACGGCCGACATGCGCATCTACAAGGAAGAGATCTTCGGGCCGGTGCTCTCGGTGGTGCGCGCGCCGACCTATGAGAACGCCATCAAGCTCGCCAACGATCACGAGATGGGCAATGGCGTCGCCATCTTCACCCGCGACGGCGATGCCGCGCGTGACTTCGCCTCGCGTGTTCAGGTCGGCATGGTCGGCGTTAACGTGCCGATCCCGGTGCCGATCGCCTACTACACCTTCGGTGGCTGGAAGGCGTCGTCCTTCGGCGATCTCAACCAGCACGGCCCGGATGCGTTCCGCTTCTACACCAAGACCAAAACGGTCACCTCGCGCTGGCCGTCCGGCATCAAGGACGGCGCCGAGTTCGTCATCCCGACGATGAACTGACCGGACGTCTCCTGGTTTGCGCGTCCTCGCCGCGATGCGGCTGCGGGCGCGCGGCAGGCATCAAGGACGGCGCCGAGTTCGTCGTCCCGACGATGAACTGATCCAGGAATCGGGAGATGATCAGAGGAAGGCCCGGGTCGTATCCGGGCCTTTTTCGGATTTTTGCCGATACGCTTGTTCGCGAATCTACAAAGTGGATGGAACCAAGCGGGTGCCCTCCGTCTTAGCCTATATCCCTGCCAAGGTGCAGGCCAATCAAACAGCGCCGGTTGCAGCCGGGGTTCTCGTCTGGCGCGAGGAGGTGTCAGATGGCACGATATCTCGTGGCAACGACGGTCGTTGCCGCCGCCGCGATGTTCGCGGCAGCCGGCCAGTCAAACGCGGCCGGGCAATGCGCGGCGCGGACCGACATCATCAAGGCGCTGGGCGAGAAGTTCCATGAAAGCGAGACCGCGCGCGGCCTGGTCAACCGCAGCGTCATCCTCGAGGTTTTCGTTTCCGAACAGGGCACCTGGACCATCCTGGCAACCGACACGCACGGGCTGAGTTGCGTTATTTCGGCCGGGGAAGGCTGGGACCATACAACGCAAGTGGCCGCGCTGCCGGGTACCTGAGCACGCTTCTGCTTTGCTAGCATTAGAATCGGCAAGCGCCTGACGAGGCACCCGCTTGCGCTTTGCCGTTGCCGTCACCATATATGGAACATAATGGGAACATCCAGAAGTTCCCATTAGTGGCAGACCGGAACGCAGAAAGGAACGACGCGATGATGACGTCGGAACCGGCCTGGGTGGCTCCGGCAAAATGAGGCTGTCTCCTTTTGCCGGGACGCGATGGCAAAAGGAGGTGCCCCATGGCACGCAAGTCCTTTTTGGGTTGGGTGAGAAACCTGGTCCTCGCCGGCGCGCTGGCGATGGGTACGAACAGCTCGGGCGCTCAATACCAGCACTGTGTCAAGCATAGCGCTCTGGTTGCCCATCTAAGCGAGAATTTCCAGGAACGGCAGTTTGCCTTCGGGTTGATCGGCCAGGTCGCGATCATGGAAGTGTTCGTCGGCCAGAGCGGAACCTGGACCATCATCGTCACCGACGTCGACGGCACGAGCTGCATCATCGCGGCCGGCAACAGTTGGGAAAGCGTGGCTGCGCCGACCGGCCATGACGCGCGATACTGAGATCGGGAGCGCTCAGCGCGTGGCGGCGACCTCCGCATGGCCGCGCAGCAACGCCATCAGGCGCTTGGCATCCTTGGCGGCGGCTTCCTCGTCGCCGGCGAGGATCGAGCGGATCAGCGCGACGTGGTGCTCGGCCGATTCGGCAAGGCCGGTATCCGACTTGTAGCGGAACCAGAAACGTCGGCTGTGCGTCTGCAGGGGCGCCGCCACCCGCGCGGCGAAGGGGTTGTCGGCGGCCAGCGCGAGTGCCTCGTCGAGCGCCTTGTCGGCCTGGATGAAGGCCAGCACATTGCCCGAGATGACCGCCTTCTGCATGGCAAGCGCGGCGTCATGAAACAGGTCCGCCGCCTCGCGGGTGACGAAGCGGGCGGCCGAACGCGCCAGCACCACCTCGACGCCACGCCTGGCATCGATCACGCGCAGCCAGTCTCCGGGATGAAGCGGCGCGATCGCGATGCCGGCGCGGGGCCTGACGTCGAGCAGACCCTCCCAGGCCAGACGCTGGATCGCCTCGCGCACCGGCGTGCGGCCGAGCCCGAGACGCTCGATCAGCGCGCCCTCGGTGACGAAGCTCGCCGGCGCCAGCTCGAGCGTGACGATCATATGCTCGAGCGCGCGATAGGCCTTCGCAGCCGCGGGCTCGAAATGAGATATATCTTCCAACAGAGCCATCGCGTCTCCTGATATATTTTCCATATATCATAACGGATTCCGCATTGACAGACCGTTTCTTACTAGATATATCACTGATATATCAGATTGGAGACGCTGCCATGTGGACTGGAGTTTTTCCCGCCGTCACGAGCAAATTCACCGAGGACGACCGTCTCGATCATGCCGAAATGGAGCGCTGCTACGCGCTGCAGATGGAGGCCGGCTGCGACGGCATCATCGTCTGCGGCTCGCTCGGCGAAGGGCCGATGCTGTCGCATGACGAGAAGATCGAGGTGCTCAAGACGGCGCAGAAGGTCGCCGGAGGGAAGCCGGTGCTGCTCACCGTGAACGAGCCCGGCACCCGCGAGGCGGCAAGCATCGCGCGCCGTGCCGGGCAGGCCGGGGCCAGCGGGCTGATGGTGGTTCCCAGCCCGATCTACCATACCGACCCGGAAGAGACGGTCGCCGCCCTGCGCGCCGTGGCCGATGCCGGCGACCTGCCGGTCATGATCTACTCGAACCGGCTGGCGTACCGGGTCGACGTCACAGTCGACCAGATGGAGGAGCTGGCGTCCGACGCGCGCTTCGTCGCCATCAAGGAATCCTCCGACGACATCCGTCGCTCGACGGAGATCATCAACCGGCTCGGCGACCGCTACGATCTGTTCACTGGCGTCGACAATCTTGCCTTCGAGGCACTGTCGGTCGGGGCCGTCGGCTGGGTGGCGGGGCTGGTCACCGCCTTCCCGCGCGAGACGGTGGCGATCTACCAGCTGATGAAGCAGGGCCGGCGCGAGGAGGCGCTCGAGATCTATCGCTGGTTCCGGCCGCTGCTCGACCTCGATGTCTCGACCTATCTGGTCCAAAACATCAAGCTTGCTGAAGTGCTGGCGATCGATACCAATGATCGCGTTCGGATGCCGCGCCGGCCGCTGTCGGGCGAGCGCCGCAAGGCGGTGGAAAAGATCGTTCGGGATGCGTTGGCAGTGCGGCCGAAACTGCCGGCGCTGCAGGCGTCTCCTCGATCGCCGGACAAGCTGGTGGCAGCCGAATAGAGGAATAGCATTCGCGTGCAGGAAAATTCCGATGAGACCGAGGAGGGGCGCCGCCCCTCATCCGCCCTTCGGGCACCTTCTCCCCGTGAACGGGGAGAAGGTGAAGACATCGCCATCATCGGCGGCGGTATCATCGGCATCTGCGCCGCCACCTATCTCGCCGAGGCCGGGCGCAACGTCACGATCTTCGATCGGACGGGCATCTGCGAGGAAACGAGCTCGGGCAATGCCGCCGCCTTCGCCTTCACCGACGTGCTGCCGCTGGCGCACAAGGGCATGATCCGGCAATTGCCGAAATGGCTTGCCGATCCGCTCGGCCCGCTCAGCATCCCGCCGGCCTATCTGCCGAAGCTGCTGCCATGGTTGGTCCGCTTTTGGCGCGCCGGGCGCGGCGACCGCTACGAGACGAGCCTCGCCGCACAGGCCGCGATGATGAGGCTTGCCGAAGCGGAGTGGATGGGTCTGCTCGACCGCTCTGGCACGAGGCCAATGCTACGCGAGGACGGCTCGCTGGAACTCTACGAGAGCGAGGCCGAGTTCCACGCCTCGCTGTCCGGCTGGGCGGCGCGTGAGCGCTACGGCATCGGCTTCAGCCATGTCGACGGTGCGGATCTCGCTGCGCTGCAGCCCGGCCTTTCGCCGCGCTTCATCAAGGGCACCTTCGTGCCGGGCTGGAAAACGGTCGCCGACCCCAGGCTGCTCGGCAAGGCGGTCTGGGCCCATGCCGAACGGCTTGGCGCCCGCTTCGGGCACGCACGCGTCGAGCGGATCGAGGCCGGAGCGGATGGCGCGACGATCGTGCTTGCCGACGGCACGACCCGGAGGGCAAACCAACTCGTCATCGCCGCGGGCGCATGGTCGCATCTTTTGGCCAGGGACGTCGGCGAGCACATCCCGCTGGAGACCGAGCGCGGCTACAACACGACGCTCCCCGTGTCGGCCTTCGACGTGAAGCGGCAGCTGATCTTCTCCGGGCACGGCTTCGTCATCACGCCGCTGGAAACGGGCGTGCGCGTCGGCGGCGCCGTCGAACTCGGCGGCATCGAGCGCCCGCCCAATTTCGCGCGGTCGAAGGCCATGCTGGAAAAGGCCAGGCGTTTCCTGCCGGGGCTCGATCCGTCCGGCGGGCGCGAATGGATGGGGTATCGCCCATCGCTGCCGGATTCGCTGCCCGTCATCGGCCGGGCGCGCGCGCCGAACATTTTCTACGCTTTCGGTCACGGCCACCTCGGCCTGACGCAGGCAGCGGCAACCGGGCGCTTGATCCGCGATCTCGTTCTCGGTCAGACTCCGCCCGTCGATCTCGCCCCCTTCGGCCCGCAGCGGTTTTGAACAGTCTTCTTGTCTTGACGCAATTCCGGACGGAAGGTTACGGCGAAGGCGCCGAACTTAACCGCTTCACACTTTTCCTGAAATTGCTCTAGGAAGCATCATGGCCAAAAAAACCTTCACCTGCATCGACGGCCATACCTGCGGCAATCCGGTCAGGCTGGTCGCCGGCGGCGGTCCGTTGCTCGAGGGCAAGACGATGATGGAGCGGCGGGCGCATTTCCTCGCCGAATATGACTGGATCCGCACCGGGCTGATGTTCGAGCCGCGCGGCCATGATGTGATGTCGGGCTCCATCCTCTACCCGCCGACGCGCGAGGACTGCGACATCGCCATCCTGTTCATCGAGACCTCGGGTTGCCTGCCGATGTGCGGCCACGGCACCATCGGCACCGTCACAATGGCGATCGAGCATGGGCTGGTGACGCCGAAGACACCGGGCGTGCTGCGGTTGGACACGCCGGCCGGCCTGGTCGTCGCGGAGTACAAACAGGTCGGCGAGTATGTCGAGGAGGTGCGCATCACCAACGTGCCGTCCTTCCTCTACGCGGAAGGCCTGACGGTCGAATGCCCCGGCCTCGGCGAGATCAGCGTCGACGTCGCCTATGGCGGCAATTTCTACGCCATCGTCGAGCCGCAGGCGAACTATCGCGACATGGCCGACCATTCGGCCGGCGACCTCATCGCCTGGAGCCCGGTTGTGCGGCAGCGGCTCAACGAGAAGTACTCCTTCGTGCATCCGGAAAGCCCCGGCATCAACCGGCTGTCGCACATGCTGTGGACCGGCAAGCCAACCAATCCGGAAGCCGATGCGCGCAATGCCGTGTTCTATGGCGACAAGGCGATAGACCGCTCGCCTTGCGGCACCGGCACCTCGGCGCGCATGGCGCAGCTGCACGCCAAGGGCAAGCTCAAGGTCGGCGACAGCTTTGTCCACGAATCGATCATCGGCTCGCTGTTCAAGGGCAGGGTCGAAAAGGAAGTCGTCGTCGCGGACAAGCCGGCGATCGTCCCTTCGATCGGCGGCTGGGCGCGGATGACCGGGTTGAACACCATCTTCATCGACGACCGCGATCCGTTCGCGCACGGGTTCATCGTCACGTGACGCCGTCGCTGCTCGAGGGCGTCAGGCTTCCTCGCCGTTCGTCGAGACCTGATCGCGGAACCAGTCGGCGAAGGTGATTTCGGCGGCCGAGGGTTGCGCCGACATCGTCAGGTAGTAGCCTTTGTCCTTGTCGGTCGCGATGTCGGAGACGACGACGAGATCGCCGCGCCGCAGTTCCTCGCGAAAAACCTCGATCGGGCAAAGCGCGACGCCGTGGCCGGCGATGACGGCCGTCGCCAATATGTTGAAATCGGCGAAGACGGGCCCGTTGCCGACATCGGCCCCGGCCATGCCGGATTGCGAGAACCATTCGCGCCAGCCGTGACGCGTCTCGTCATGCAAAAGCTCCGCCGCGGCAATCTCCGCCGGCGACCCGAGCCGGCCCTTGCGCGCCAGATAATGCGGGCTGCAGGCGGGCCGGCTTATGCGGGAAAAGAGCTTGAGGCTGGTGGCCTTGGGAGACGGGTCCGCGCCGAGCGTGATCAGGATGTCGTTGTCATCGTCTTCGAGTCGGTCCTCGGCCTTTGCATAGGCGACGCGGATCGCAATCTCGGGGTGACGCGCGGTGAAGTCCGGCAGGCGCGGCACCAGCCATCGGCTGGCAATGGATGGAATGCAGCCCACGGACAGCGATGCGACGGCCGCGTTTCTGCGGATGCGCCGGCAAGCGGCCGCAAGGTCGGAGAGCGCCGCGTTCGCCGAGGCCTGCAGGCTGAGGCCGGCATCGGTCAAGCGAACCTTGCGGGCATCCCGGTGGAACAGGGGCACGCCCAACCATTCCTCCAGCCGCCTGATCTGATGGCTGATCGCTGGATGGGTGACATGCAGCTCCTCGCCGGCGGCCGAGAAGCTGAGATGGCGCGCGGCGGCCTCGAAAGCGCGGATGGCGTTCAGCGGCAGATAGTCCATCTGTAAATTATTCTAATGCATCCAATGAAATTCGATCATTTGAAACCCGCCTCGGGTCGCGACATTCTGAAGGCTGCTTCGAATGCTGATCCAGAAAATAACAGCCAAAACAGCGCGAAGCCAGGTCAATCCGCCGTCGTCGTCGTTCCACGCCTTTCATAGAGAGAGAATGCCATGTTCACCAGGCAATTGGCCGATGTAGAAAAAACTGACTTCTTCGTCGACTGGGGCAACGGCACCAGCCACCGGCTGCTGACCCAGAGGGACGGCATGGGATTCACCGTCTGTCATACCGTGGTGCGGGCAGGGAGCGAGTCGCGCCTGCAATACCGGCGGCATCTCGAAGCCTGCTATTGCATTTCCGGCAGCGGCGAAGTCGAGGACATGTCCGGCGCCATCCATCGCATTGAGCCCGGAACCATCTACGTGCTCGATGCGCACGACGATCACTATCTGCGCGCCGACGGCGCTGGCGACATGGTGCTGGTCAGCGTCTTCAATCCGCCGCTCAACGGCACTGAACGGCACAGTCTGAGTGGCGAAGGCGGCTCCGCCTACTGAATTTCGCGCCCGGAACCACCACGGCGAGCAGGGCCGCTGGGGCACGCCGGCTCGCCGTCACATAAGTGTCATATCAGAAGAATCCCGAACGCTGTAGAAGGAGCGGATGCGCGAAACGCACGACTATCGGTGGCGCAAGAAATCTTCTCATCACCTAATCTTGACGGCGATTTCTTCGAAACTACGCGCATCATGCGGCTGAATCGTCAAAGACATTGCGTTATGCCAATGATAGGGTCCGCGATAGTCCAGGGGTCGGATAGCGAAAAACGGGCAATCGGACGGCGTGCTTCCAAAACACGCGAGGCGATTGAAAAATCACGTTGCAATCCGGGCTCGAAACTTTACGACTAGGGGAAATACGAAAAGGGAGTGCGACCCGGAAGCGGGCGACATTCCAGGGGAGCCACGGCAGTATGCAATACTTCGTCCAGCAGCTTATCAACGGGCTGACGCTGGGATCGATCTATGGGCTGATCGCGATCGGCTACACGATGGTCTACGGCATCATCGGCATGATCAATTTCGCCCATGGCGACATCTTCATGGTCGGGGCCTTCACCGCCCTCATCGTCTTCCTCATTCTCGGCGCGCTGTTTTATTCGGTGCCGGTCGTCATCGCGCTCCTGATCATGATGATCGTGGCGATGCTGTTGACCAGTCTCTACAACTGGACGATCGAGAAGGTGGCTTACCGACCGCTGCGCGGATCGTTCCGGCTGGCGCCGCTGATCACCGCGATCGGCATGTCGATCGCGCTGTCGAATTTCGTCCAGGTGACGCAAGGCCCACGCAACAAGCCGATCCCGCCGCTGGTCAGCCAGGTCTACACGTTCGCGGGCGTTAGCGTGTCGCTGAAGCAGATCATTATCGTGCTGGTCACGGTGGTGCTGCTGGCGCTGTTCTGGTACCTGGTCAACAGGACGGCGCTGGGCCGGGCGCAGCGCGCCTGCGAGCAGGACCGCAAGATGGCCGCGCTGCTCGGCATCGACGTCGACCGCACCATTTCGATCACCTTCATCATGGGCGCAGCCCTTGCTGCCGTCGCCGGCACGCTTTTCCTGATGTATTACGGCGTTGTGGTGTTCTCGGACGGCTTCGTGCCCGGCGTGAAGGCCTTCACCGCGGCCGTGCTCGGCGGCATCGGCTCGTTGCCCGGCGCCGTGCTCGGCGGCCTCTTGATCGGCTTCATCGAGAGCATGTGGTCGGCCTATTTCTCCATCGACTACAAGGACGTCGCCGCCTTCTCGATCCTGGCGATCGTGCTGATCTTCCTGCCGTCCGGCATCCTGGGCCGGCCCGAAGTCGAAAAGGTCTGAGCTCATGGCGGTCACAGTAAATCCGGAGCGCGACGCCGTCGCCACTCCCATCCAGCAGGCTTTCCGCGAAGCGCTCTATGCCGGCGCCATCGCTCTTGGGCTGTTCGTGCTGTTGATCGGTCTGAGGACCGACCAGAACATCTCCAACGAGCTGATCCTGGTGCAACGCTGGCGCCTGCTTGCCCTCGTGGTGATTCTCACCGCCGTCGGACGCTTCCTCTACATCGCCTATGTCCAGCCCTTCGTGGCCGGCCTGAAAGTCGCGGATGTCGATACCGGTTTGATGCCGTCCAGCTTGGCGACGCGATTTTTCAAATTGTCGTATTTCATTGCCGCCATCGTGCTAGCGGCTGTGCTGCTTGTGTTGGCCGGCTCCCTTGATGGGTTGCTGGGGCCGGATCTTGCCGGCTATGCACGGTTCTTGCGGGCGCTTGCCATCATCTATGCGTTAGCTTCGGTGCTGTTCTATTTCCGCAGTTTCATTCAAGCCCACTTCTCCGTATTGGGCGTTAGTGCGCTGGCGCTCTATCCGATTATCGTTGTCCTAGCGCTTGCGCTGTACACTGGGTCGATGGCCGGTGGATTCCAAGGCTCGCTAAAATGGGTCGACAATTTCGGTATCCAGATCCTGATCTATGTGATGCTGGCCTGGGGGTTGAACATCGTTGTCGGCCTGGCTGGCCTGCTCGATCTCGGCTACGTCGCCTTCTACGCGGTCGGCGCCTACGCCTATGCGCTGCTCGGCACGCATTTCGGCCTGTCGTTCTGGATACTGTTGCCGGCCGCCGGCTGCATGGCCGCCTTCTGGGGTGTCATGCTCGGCTTCCCGGTGCTGCGGCTGCGCGGCGACTATCTGGCGATCGTGACGCTAGCCTTCGGCGAGATCATCCGCCTGGTGCTGATCAACTGGCGTGAGGTGACCAACGGCTCGGCCGGCATTTCCGGCATTCCGAAAGTCTCCTTCTTCGGCCTGATGTCGTTCAACGTCTCGGATCCGAACTACATCGGCAAGGTATTGGACATCGCCGCTTCGAGCGCCTATTACAAAATCTTCCTCTATTACCTGATCCTGCTGCTCTGCCTGCTCACCGCCTTCGTCACCGTGAGGCTGCGCCGCCTGCCGGTCGGCCGCGCCTGGGAAGCGCTGCGCGAGGACGAGATCGCCTGCCGCTCGCTTGGCATCAACACCACCACGACCAAGCTGACCGCGTTTGCCACCGGCGCCATGTTCGGCGGCTTCGCCGGCTCGTTCTTCGCCGCGCGGCAAGGGTTCGTCAGCCCGGAATCCTTCGTCTTCCTGGAATCGGCGATTGTCCTTGCGATCGTCGTGCTCGGCGGCATGGGTTCGCTGGGCGGCATCGCGGTGGCGGCGCTTGTGATGATCGGCGGCACCGAAGCGCTGCGCGAACTCGATTTCCTAAAGCGAATTTTCGGTCCCGATTTCACACCGGAACTCTACCGCATGCTTTTGTTCGGCATGGCCATGGTCATCGTCATGCTTTGGAAGCCGCGCGGCTTCGTCGGCAGTCGCGAGCCGACAGCCTTCCTCAAGGAGCGAAGAGCCGTCTCAGGCTCCTTCACCAAGGAGGGCCACGGCTGATGAACGCGACCCCATCCTCGAACGAGTTCATCCTGCAGGTCGAGCATCTGTCGATGAAGTTCGGCGGCCTCATCGCCATCGGCGACCTGTCCTTCCAGGCCAGGCGGGGCGAGATCACGGCGCTGATCGGCCCCAACGGCGCCGGCAAGACCACGGTGTTCAACTGCATCACCGGCTTCTACAAGCCGTCGGAAGGCATGATCACGCTGAACCGCAGTGACGGCTCGAGCTACCTGCTCGAACGCCTGCCGAACCACGAGATCCCGGCGCGCGCCAAGGTGGCGCGCACCTTCCAGAACATCCGCCTGTTCTCGGGCATGACCTTGCTGGAGAACCTGCTGGTCGCGCAGCACAACAAGCTGATGAAGGCGTCGGGCTATACGATGCTCGGCCTGTTCGGCTTCTCGAGCTACCGCAAGGCGTCGGCCGAATCGATCGACCTGGCCAAGCACTGGCTGGAGAAGGCCAACCTGGTCGACCGCGCCGACGATCCGGCGGGCGACCTGCCCTATGGTGCGCAGCGGCGCCTGGAGATCGCGCGCGCCATGTGCACGGGCCCCGAGCTTCTGTGCCTCGACGAGCCGGCCGCCGGCCTCAATCCGAAGGAGTCGGCGGCGCTCAACGATCTCCTGATGGACATCAAGAAAAGCACCTCGATCCTGCTGATCGAGCACGACATGTCGGTGGTCATGCAGATCTCCGACCATGTGGTGGTGCTCGAATATGGCCGCAAGATCTCGGACGGCAATCCACAGTCGGTCAGGACCGACCCGCGCGTCATCGCCGCCTATCTCGGCGTCGACGACGAGGAGGTCGAGACGGTGCTGACCGAGGTCGGCGACGAGGATGTCATCGAACAGCTCGATACCGGCCCCGACGCCGCGCACGGCCCGGGTAGCTCATCTTCCTTTCTCGCCGGACCGGTGACCGATACGATCGGCCACAGCGAGGGCGAGCGCGTCACGGTCTCGAAGGGCGCCTCCAAGGCAGAACAGGTCGATGCAAAGGCCAACGCCCAGCCAAGAAAGCCGTCGGCGCGGGCCACGGCCAAGCCGACCGGAAAATCCCCGACAGCCAAGCCGCGCGGAGGGCGTAAATAATGGCCGGCACAACGCTGCTCGACATCAAGGGCGTCGAGACCTACTACGGCAACATCCGGGCGCTGAACGGTGTCAACGTGCAGGTCAACGAGGGCGAGGTGGTGGCGCTTATCGGCGCCAACGGCGCCGGCAAGTCGACGCTGATGATGACCATTTTCGGTGCTCCACGCGCTCGCGCGGGCACTATCACTTTTGCCGGTACCGACATCACACAGTTGCCGACGCACGAAATCGCCCGCATGCGCATCGCCCAGTCGCCGGAAGGACGCCGCATCTTCCCGCGCATGACAGTGATGGAAAACCTGCAGATGGGCGCCAGCCTCGACAACCTCAAATATTATGACGAGGACGTCGAGAAGGTGTTCACGCTGTTCCCGCGCCTCAAGGAGCGTATCGCCCAGCGTGGCGGCACGCTGTCGGGCGGCGAACAGCAGATGCTGTCGATCGGACGTGCGCTGATGGCGCGCCCGAAGCTGCTTCTGCTCGACGAGCCATCGCTCGGCCTCGCGCCGCTGATCGTCAAGCAGATCTTCGACGCCATCCGCGAGCTGAACCGCACCCAAGGCTTGACCGTGTTTCTGGTCGAGCAGAACGCATTCGGCGCGCTGAAGCTCGCCAATCGTGGCTATGTCATGGTGAACGGCAATGTGACGATGAGCGGCTCCGGCAAGGAACTGCTCGCCAATCCGGAAGTGCGCGCCGCCTATCTCGAAGGCGGCCACCACTGAGTTTGGAGCGGAATGTGTGCGTCCGGTATTCCGCTCCAAGTTGTTTGATTGTCGCATGACCTTTGCCCGAAAAGTCTGCAACTTTTCGGGATCATGCTAGGGAGACTTCATCATGCAGGGCATTCTCTACGAGGAACCCTCGATCTTCCAGTTCTTCTTCGTCACCTGCCTGCTCGGCGGCTGGGCCGCCTGGATGACCGGCAAGGCCAGCGCGCAGACATGGCGCAGCTTCTTCCAGCTCTTCCTCTACATGCTCGGACTGGGCATCGGCATCAGGTTCATCCATCACGCGCTGTTCGACGGCACGATGTTCTCGCTGCATTACTATATCGTCGACACCATCGTGCTGATGATACTGGGCTTCGTCGGCTATCAATACACGCGTACCAACCAGATGGTGACGCAGTATAATTGGCTCTACGAAAGAGCCTCGCTATTGAGCTGGAAGCCGAAAGGCTGACGTTCATGATTAACGTCGTCTCGGGGATGAAACGGCGTGACAAGTGCCTGAAAATCGGCAAACTATGCTTTCTGCGATAAGGGTGGGCATCGCATGAAAGTATCATCCACGCCCACTCCGTAAATGGGAGCGTTTATATGAAAAAGTCACTCTTGTCCGCCGTGGCTCTGACCGCGCTCGTCGCGTTCAGCGGTAGCGCGTGGGCTGACATCCTGATCGGCGTCGCCGGTCCGATCACCGGCCCGAACGCCGCCTTTGGCGCGCAGCTGCAGAAGGGCGCCGAGCAGGCCGCCGCCGACATCAACGCGGCGGGCGGCATCAACGGCCAGCAGATCAAGCTCGAGATCGGCGACGACGTGTCGGATCCGAAGCAGGGCATCTCGGTCGCCAACAAGTTCGTCGCCGACGGCGTCAAGTATGTTGTCGGTCACTTCAACTCGGGCGTCACCATCCCGGCCTCGGAAGTCTATGCCGAGAACGGCATCCTGGTGATCACGCCTTCGGCCACCAACCCGCAGCTGACCGAGCGCGGCCTGTGGAACACCTTCCGCACCTGCGGACGCGACGACCAGCAGGGCAAGGTCGCCGGCGACTATCTCGCCAAGAACTTCAAGGACGCCAAGATCGCCGTCATCCACGACAAGACGCCTTACGGCCAGGGCCTCGCCGACGAAACCAAGAAGGCGCTCAACGGCAACGGCGTCACCGAAGCCCTCTATGAAGGCATCAATGTCGGCGACAAGGACTTCTCGGCCCTCATCGCCAAGATGAAGGAAGCCGGCGTCTCGGTCGTCTATTATGGCGGCCTGCACACCGAAGCGGGCCTGATCATGCGCCAGCTCGCCGACCAGGGCCTCAAGGCCCAGTTCATGTCGGGCGACGGCATCGTGTCGAACGAGCTCGCCTCCATCGCCGGCGACGCCGTCAACGGCACGCTGATGACGTTCGCTCCGGATCCGCGCAAGAACCCGAACGCCAAGGAACTCGTCGAGAAGTTCCGCGCCGCCGGTTTCGAGCCTGAAGCCTATACGCTCTACTCCTACGCCGCTCTGCAGATCGTCGCCGCCGCCGCCGCCAAGGTCGGCTCCGCCGACGACGCGCAGAAGGTCGCGGAAGAGATCAAGAAGAGCGGCCCGTGGAAGACCGCGATCGGCGACATCGGCTATGATGCCAAGGGCGACATCACCCGCCCCGACTACGTGCTGTACACCTGGAAGAAGGGTGACGACGGCAAGTACACCTACTTCGAGCAATAAGCCGACGAACGTCTGAAATCCGGAAATGCCCGGCGCGAAAGCGCCGGGCATTTTTGTTTTGCGGGCCTTTCGTGCGCCGATTGGCGGCTCTGGCGCAAACAAACGATTTAAATCGGTTTAGATGTCGCGCGATTTAGTTTGCGCTGCAGCATTTTCACGCTAATCATTGCGCCAGCCCCCATCCTCTCCGTCCCTGGAGCCCAGTCCTTGGCCATCACGAAGATCCTCGTCGCCAACCGGTCCGAAATCGCCATCCGCGTCTTTCGTGCGGCCAATGAGCTTGGCCTCAAAACCGTGGCGATCTGGGCCGAGGAGGACAAATATTCGCTGCATCGCTTCAAGGCCGATGAAAGCTACCAGGTCGGGCGCGGGCCGCACCTCGCCAAGGACATGGGGCCGATCGAGAGCTATCTGTCGATCGACGAGGTGATCCGTGTCGCCAGACTTTCGGGCGCCGACGCCATCCACCCCGGCTACGGCCTGCTGTCGGAAAGCCCGGAGTTCGCCGAAGCTTGTGCCGCCGCAGGCATCACCTTCATCGGCCCGAAGCCGGAGACGATGCGCCGGCTCGGCAACAAGGTCGCGGCGCGCAACCTGGCGATCGAGGTCGGCGTGCCCGTGGTGCCCGCCACCGATCCGCTGCCGGACGACATGGAGGCGGTCAAGGAACTCGCCAAGACGATTGGCTATCCGGTGATGCTGAAGGCCTCGTGGGGTGGCGGCGGCCGCGGCATGCGCGCCATCCGCGCGGAAGCCGATCTCGCCCGCGAGGTGATGGAAGGCAAGCGCGAGGCCAAGGCCGCCTTCGGCAAGGACGAGGTCTATCTCGAGAAGCTGATCGAACGCGCCCGCCATGTCGAGGTGCAGGTTCTCGGCGACGGCCAAGGCAACGCCGTGCATCTGTTCGAGCGCGACTGCTCGATCCAGCGCCGCAACCAGAAGGTCGTCGAGCGTGCGCCGGCGCCTTATCTGAGCGAAGCGCTGCGCCAGGAGCTGTGCGGCTATGCGCTGAAGATCGCCAACGAGACCAGCTATATCGGCGCCGGCACGGTCGAGTTCCTGCAGGACGCCGACACCGGCAAATTCTACTTCATCGAGGTCAATCCGCGCATCCAGGTCGAGCACACGGTCACCGAGATGGTGACCGGCATCGATATCGTCAAAGCGCAGATCCACATCCTCGACGGCTTCGCCATCGGCACGCCGGACTCGGGCGTGCCGGCACAGAAGGACATCAGGCTGAACGGTCACGCGCTGCAGTGCCGCATCACCACCGAGGATCCGGAGCACAATTTCATCCCGGACTATGGCCGCATCACCGCCTATCGCGGCGCCACCGGCTTCGGCATCCGGCTTGATGGCGGCACCGCCTATTCGGGCGCCGTCATCACCCGTTTCTACGATCCGCTCTTGGAGAAGGTGACGGCGTGGGCGCCGACGCCGGCCGAGACGATCGCGCGCATGAACCGGGCACTGCGCGAGTTCCGCATCCGCGGCGTGGCGACCAACCTCACCTTCCTCGAGGCGATCATCAATCACCCGAGCTTCGCCGACAATTCCTATACGACCAAGTTCATCGACACGACGCCGGAACTGTTCCAGCAGGTGAAGCGGCAGGATCGCGCCACCAAGCTGCTCAACTATCTGGCCGATGTCAGCGTCAACGGCCATCCCGAAACGCGCGGCCGGCCGATGCCCAAGGCCGATGCCGCGGCGCCCATCGTGCCCTATCTCAACGGCAAGGTGCCGGGCGGCAGCAAGCAGCGGCTCGACGCGCTCGGCCCGGAGAAATTCGCCGCCTGGATGCGCGCGCAAACCCAGGTGCTGGTCACCGACACGACGATGCGCGACGGCCACCAGTCGCTGCTCGCCACCCGCATGCGCACGCATGACATCGCCGGCATTGCCGGCACCTATGCGCGGGCGCTGCCGCAGCTACTGTCGCTGGAATGCTGGGGCGGGGCGACCTTCGACGTCGCCATGCGCTTCCTCACCGAAGACCCGTGGGAGCGGCTGGGCAAAGTGCGTGAGGCGGCACCCAACCTTCTCTTGCAGATGCTTTTGCGCGGCGCCAACGGCGTCGGCTACACCAACTATCCCGACAATGTCGTGCAGCATTTCGTCCGCCAAGCGGCTGCCGGCGGCGTCGACCTGTTCCGCGTCTTCGACTGCCTGAACTGGGTCGAGAACATGCGCGTCGCCATGGACGCGGTCGGCGCCGAGGGCAAGCTGATCGAAGCGGCGATGTGCTACACCGGCGACATACTCGATCCGGCAAGGGCCAAGTACGACCTCAGATACTATGTCGGACTGGCGAAGGAACTCGAGGCTGCCGGCGCCCACATCATCGCCGTCAAGGACATGGCCGGGCTCTTGAAGCCGTCAGCGGCGCGCGTGCTGTTCAAGGCCTTGCGCGAGGCGACCGACCTGCCGATCCATTTTCATACGCACGATACGTCCGGCCTTTCGGCGGCCACCGTGCTGGCGGCGGTCGAGACCGGCGTCGATGCCGTCGACGCGGCAATGGATTCCTTCTCCGGCAACACCTCGCAGCCCTGCCTCGGCTCAATCGTCGAGGCGCTGAAGGGCACCGAGCGCGATCCCGGCCTCGATCCGCAATGGATCCGCAAGATCTCGTTCTATTGGGAAGCTGTGCGCAACCAGTACGCGGCCTTCGAAAGCGACCTCAAGGGGCCGGCCTCGGAAGTCTACCTGCACGAAATGCCCGGCGGGCAGTTCACCAACCTCAAGGAACAGGCGCGCTCGCTCGGCCTCGAAACGCGCTGGCACGAGGTGGCGCAGGCTTATCACGACGTCAACCTGATGTTCGGTGACATCGTCAAGGTGACGCCGTCGTCCAAGGTGGTCGGCGACATGGCGCTGATGATGGTGAGCCAGGATCTGACCGTCGCCGATGTCGAGAACCCGGCACGCGATATCGCCTTCCCGGACTCTGTGGTCTCGATGCTGCGCGGCGATCTTGGCCAGTCGCCCGGCGGCTGGCCGCCGGCGCTGCAGAAGAAAGCGCTGAAGGGCGACAAGCCGATCACCGCGCGGCCAGGCTCGCTGCTGAAAGCCGCCGACCTCAAGGCCAGCCGCAAGGAGATCGAGGGAAAGCTTGAGCGGAAGCTCAGCGAATATGAATTCGCCTCCTGGCTGATGTACCCGAAGGTCTTCACCGACTTCGCCGCGGCGCAGGAAACCTACGGGCCGGTCAGCGTCTTACCGACGCCGACCTACTTCTACGGCATGAAGTCGGAAGACGAGATCTTCGTCGACATCGAGAAGGGCAAGACGCTGGTGGTGCGCTGCCTTGCCATCGGCGACGTCGACGAGAAGGGCATGGTCACCGTGTTCTTCGAGCTCAACGGCCAGCCGCGGCGCGTCAAGGTGCCGGATAGGGCGCATGGCGCGTCGGCGGCCAAGGCGCGCCGCAAGGCGGAACCGGGCAACGAGGCGCATGTCGGCGCGCCGATGCCGGGCGTGGTCTCGGCTCTTGCCGTTGCCGCCGGCCAGGCGGTCAAGGCCGGCGACGTGCTGCTTTCGATCGAAGCGATGAAGATGGAGACGGCGCTGCATGCCGAGCGCGACGGCGTGGTCGCCGAAGTGCTGGTCAGGGCCGGCGACCAGATCGATGCCAAGGATCTGCTGATCGCTTTCTCCTGACAATGATCGAGGCTGTGAATGGCGGCTGACAGCAGCCCTTCATGCCGCACCGATAATGTCTTGACCCGCCGCGCCTGCTCGGGCATCGAACCCGCTCCAATTTGCCGGCCGGCCTTCGCGAGTCGCCGGTAGCCAAACGACGCGGAGAGAAAAATGGCCGACGATATCACCGAGACCAGCCAGACTGTTGCCGCCGGCCAGCTGCGTGCCTTCATCGAGCGCATCGAGCGGCTCGAGGAAGAGAAGAAGACGATTTCCGACGACATCAAGGACGTCTTCGCCGAGGCCAAGGGCACCGGCTTCGACACCAAGGCGATGCGCACCATCGTCCGGCTGCGCAAGAAGGACCAGGCGGAGCGCCAGGAGGAAGAGTCCATCCTCGACCTCTACAAAGCCGCGCTCGGTATGGTCTGAGACCGGCCCCGGTTCGCTTAGCAATTCTTTCGGACTGACGCAGGCGAGGCATCTGGAGCCTCGCCTCGTAGCTTGCACGCTTTAGCCTGGAGGCACTGCCGCGCGCGATAGCTGGCGGAGCGACCTCGGCTACGGACACGTCCAACACGGCCAAGAACGATGCGGCGTTCTATATCGATGCCTCGGCGTCCTATGATTTCGGCGCCATCGACAAGAAATATGACGGCATCACGGCAGCCTTGCCTGTCCGCAACATCGCCAATGCCCGCGCGACAGTTTGCAACGAGGGCTATTGCTATCTCGGCCAGGTCCGCAACATGACGGCATCGCTGACATACCGCTGGTAGTTTGCGGTGCCCTGACGGGGTGTGTCAGTTGCCTTCAGGCAGGGCGGTGTGATGTAAGACGGCCTCGTGGAGGCTGCAGCGAGCATCGGACCATGAGCGAATTCGACTTTGGTGGCCGCCGCGCCTCGGAATTCCGCCAGCGCGGCTTCTGGACGCTGTTCGCCGAGCGGCATCCTGAGGAAAGGGCCACGCTGGCGCGCCGCGGACCCTGGTTCTGGCAGCGTGGTCTGCCGGATTTCGCACTGGTCCTTTCCATGTATGTCGCGCCGGCGCAGAACCATGTCGGCGTCTTCTTCGGCCGCAACGAGAAGTTCGGCGCCACCGAATCGTGGTCGCGGTTGAAGCCGTTCCAGCCGGCGATTGAAGGCAGGCTGAGACTCAGGCCCGAACAGAGTTGCGAGGGCCTCGGCATCAATTCGATGTGGCGGGTGAATTGCTATGCCGAGGACAATTGGCCGGCGATGGCCGACTGGCTGGTGACGGAATGCTCGCGCTTTGAGCAGGCCGTCGTCGTGGTGCTCGGGGAAACCCGGCCCTAGGCCCGACGGTCGTTCGCTCTCCCCACTTGCCTGCTGTTCAGTTTGGCCCGGACCCGTCGCGGCCGATTTCGTCCAGATGCTGCTGCAGCGCCAGTTTGTCGAGCGAACCCATCGGCAGGTTGGTGAACACTGCGATACGGTTGCTCAGCATGCGATAGGCTTCGGCGAAGGCGAGATGCTGCTCGGCTTCGGTACCGGATGCCTTGGCGGGGTCCGGCACCGCCCAAAGCGCCGTCATCGGATGGCCGGGCCAGATCGGACAGCTTTCATTCGCCGTGTTGTCGCAGACGGTGAAGACGAAGTTCATCTCCGGCGCGTCAGGTCCGGAAAACTCCTCCCAGCCTTTCGACCGGGCGAAGGAGGTGTCGTATTTCAGGCTTTCCAGCAGCTGCAGCGCATAGGGGTTGACCGTTCCTTTCGGCTGCGAGCCGGCAGAATAGCCTTTGAAACGACCGGCGCCGACGCGGTTCAGGATGGCCTCCCCCATGATCGACCGGGCCGAGTTCGCATTGCAGAGAAAAAGCACATTGTAGACATGATCGCTCAATTTGAACTCCTCCATGCTGGCGCTGCAAAATGACTGACTGGCAATGCGGAACACAGGTTTCCGGCCCGCTTGAGCATAGATGCCAGATTTCCGTGTCATATTCGCGTCACATGTTGCGGGGGCTTGCTTTGACGGCAGGCTCCGGCATTTTCGAAGCGGCATGATCGCAAGCGGAGCCCAAACGATGGACGAATCGCATCCGGCCCGCACGGCGCCCAGCAAGTTTGGTGGCCTAGCCGGCTTCTTCCGCTCGCGCTGGCAGGGCCGGGTGCCACTCGACCGGCTGTTCTGGCGCGACATGGTGCTTGTCGGCACGGCTATCAACATCGCATCGTCGGTGCTGGCGCTCATCCTGCTCGGGCTGAAGCTGCCGCTTTGGCTGGTTCTGGCCGTGCATTTCACGCTGGTGCCCTACAATCTCTTCCTGACCTTCGCCGTCTGGCGAACCGCGGAAAAGTCAGGCGGTGGCAAGGCGTCGCTGATGATGCTCGGCTCGGCGCTGTGGCTGATTGCGACGGTCGTGGCTTGAAACGAAAAAGGGCGGCCGGAGCCGCCCTTTGCAGACCAGAAGTTGGGACGGTCGCTCAGGCGGCCGGCTCGAATTTCAGCGCCACGCCATTGATGCAATAGCGCAGGCCGGTCGGCGGCGGGCCGTCCTCGAAGACATGGCCGAGATGGCTGCCGCAGCGCGAGCAGTGGCATTCGGTCCGCACCATGCCATAGCTGCGGTCGACCGTGGTCTCGACCGAGCCCGGCACCGGATCGTTGAAGCTCGGCCAGCCGGTGCCGCTCTCGAACTTCAGCTTCGATTCGAACAGCGGCTGGTCGCAGCCGACGCAGGAAAAGGTGCCGGCGCGCTTCTCATAAAGCAAGGCGCAACTGCCGGGACGCTCGGTGCCATGGTTGCGCATGACGGCATACTGCTCGGGCGTCAGCCTGGCGCGCCATTCGGCATCGGTGCGGGTGACGGGATAGGCGTGGGTGTCCATGAAGATCTCCTCGGCCTTGGCGGCTCGTTGTTGGTTGGCATGTCGTATTCGCACGAAGATAGGTGTTTGTTACAGCTCTGCCTACCACCGGCCTGCGCTGGAGCTAGTGCCTGCGCGAAAGCTGTTTCGTCGCCGCTTCGAGCCCGGCAAGCGTCAGCGGAAACATGCGGCCGCCGAAGATGTCGCGGATCATCCCGATAGAATGGGTGTAGCCCCAGTTCTTCTGGCTTTCAGGGTTGAGCCATATCGCATTCGGCCATTGCTGCAGCAGGCGGCCGAGCCAGACGCCGCCGGCCTCCGGGTTCCAGTGCTCGACCGAGCCGCCGGGATGGGCGATCTCGTAGGGGCTCATCGAGGCATCGCCGACGACGATCACCTTGTAGTCAGGACCGTATTTGTGGATGAGGTCGAAGGTCGGGATCGTCTCGGCCAAGCGGCGGCGATTGTCCTTCCAGACGCGCTCGTAGGGGCAGTTGTGGAAGTAGAAATATTCGAGCTGGCGGAATTCTGCGCGGGCGGCGGAGAACAGCTCCTCGAGGCTCCTGATATGATCGTCCATCGAACCGCCGACATCGAAGAACATCAGAAGTTTTACCGCGTTGCGTCGTTCCGGCCGCGTCTTGACGTCGAGATAGCCATGCTCGGCGGTGGCGTGGATGGTGCCGGGCAGGTCGAACTCCTCCTCGGCGCCCTCGCGCACCCAGCGGCGCAGCCGCTTCAGCGCCACCTTGATGTTGCGGGTGCCGAGCTCAACGCCGTCGTCGAAATTCCTGAATTCGCGCTTATCCCAGACCTTCACCGCGCGGCGGTGGCGGCTCTCGTGCTGGCCGATGCGCACGCCTTCCGGATTGTAGCCATAGGCGCCGAAGGGCGAGGTGCCGCCAGTGCCGATCCACTTCGAGCCGCCCTGGTGGCGGCCCTTCTGCTCCTCCAGCCGCTGCTTCAGCGTCTCCATCAGCTTCTCGAAGCCGCCCAGAGCCTCGACCTGCTTTTTCTCCTCCTCGGTCAGGTGCTTCTCGGCGAGCCGGCGCAGCCATTCCTCGGGGATGTTGGCGACCTCGACGGCGTCCGGCCCGCCAAGCGCCTCGACGCCCTTGAAGATATGCGCGAACACTTGGTCGAAGCGGTCGATATGGCGCTCGTCCTTCACCAGGGCCGCGCGGGCGAGGTAATAAAAACCCTCGACATCATAGTCGACCAGCCCGGCTTCCAGCCCCTCCAGCAGCGACAGATATTCCCTGAGCGAAACGGGAACCCGCGCGACTTTCAATTCGAGGAAGAAGGGGAGGAACATGCGGCCATCTATAGCAGATCGTATTCGATGAAGCCCGTCCGCCGTGCCACATGGTCGTAGAGCCGGCGCGCGGTGGCGTTGGTCTCGTGCGTCATCCAGTAGACGTTCTTCACCCCGATCTTGCCGGCCTCGTCCTGCACCGCCTTGATCAACGCGGCGCCCACGCCCTTGCCGCGCACGCCCGGGTCAGCGAACAGGTCCTGCAGGTAGCAGTTGTTGACCAGCGACCAGCAGGAGCGGTGGTAGATATAATGGGTGAGACCCACCGCCTTGTCGTCCAGCGTGGCGATAAAACCTTTCGGCTCGAACTCGCCTTCCGTGAACAGCCGCTTCCAGGTCAGGGCGTAGACCTCGTCCGGCAGCGTGGTCTCGTAGAAGGTGAGGTAGGCGGTCCACAGGCGCCGCCAGTCGGCATGATCTGACTGCGCGAGCGGGCGGATGGTGATCTCGGACATCGAATGCTCTCCGTTTTCTTGCGCTGTAGCTTGGGCAATGTCCGCTAGCGCGGCAAGGGTCCACGGCGAGCAACCGCCTAATCCTGCTCTTAACCACTAGGCTCCAGGCAGAAGCTGGCTGGCAAAGACCTCAAAGCGGCTGACCTCTTCGAGAGATTCAACGGAGTATGGTTGAGACGTATCGATCTTCGCGATCAACCGACCGTATTGGTCTTGGCTTTGGGACAGGGCCAAGCAACGGATGTCGCCGGATCTCGGATAGATGCAATTCGCATCCAGCCATTCTGACGAAACAAGGCTCTGCTTTTCATGGAAGCGCCATAGCCGGCCAAACCGATCGCTGAACTCAAACTCAACGATTCCCGGCTGCGGCTCGTCATCGACCCAGCGTGTTATGGAGACAACCAACACTACATGTTCAGGCACGGCTTTACCCCTGCCGTCGCGCCATGAAGGCCAGGCGCTCGAACAGATGCACGTCCTGTTCGTTCTTCAACAGCGCGCCGTGCAGCTTCGGCAGCATGTTCTTGGGGTCGGCGCGCAGGTCTTCCGGCGCGATGTCGTCGGCGACCAGCAGGCGGATCCAGTCGAGCGCCTCGGAGGTCGACGGCTTCTTCTTCAGGCCCGGCACGTCGCGGATCTCGTAGAACTGGGTGAGCGCCGCCCGCACCAGGTTCTGCTTGATGCCCGGATAGTGGACGTCGACGATGCGGTGCAGCGTCTCGATGTCGGGGAAGCGGATGTAGTGGAAGAAGCAGCGGCGCAGGAAGGCGTCCGGCAGTTCCTTCTCGTTGTTGGAGGTGATGATGACGATCGGCCTCAGCGCCGCGCGAACTGTCTCGCCGGTCTCGTAGACGAAGAATTCCATCCGGTCGAGTTCCTGCAGCAGGTCGTTGGGGAACTCGATGTCGGCCTTGTCGATCTCGTCGATCAGCAGCACCACCTTCTTCGCCGCGGCAAAGGCATCCCAGAGCTTGCCGCGCTTGATGTAGTTCCTGATGTCGCTGAAGCGGTCGTCGCCGAGCTGGCTGTCGCGCAGCCGTGAGACGGCATCATATTCGTAGAGGCCCTGCTGCGCCTTGGTGGTCGACTTGACGTTCCATTCGATGAAATCCAGCCCGAGCGCCGCCGCCACCTGGCGGGCCAACTCCGTCTTGCCGGTGCCCGGTTCGCCCTTGACCAGCAAGGGCCGCTCCAGCGCGATCGCCGCGTTGACCGCAACCATCAGATCCTTGTCGGCGACATAGGCCGCGGTGCCTTCGAAACGCATTTTTGCTCCCTGGTTCGTCCGGGCCGACCGTAAGGACGCGACCTCGACAGCGCAAGGCGCGGCAGCGTCGCAACGCCAGGCCCGGGTTTGCTGGCCAGCGTTGTGCGAAAGATCCCGTTTCTCTGGCGCTCGGCCAGCCATCGGCCTATATTGGCTTTGGCGGTCTGCGCTTCCCGGCAGGAGAAACTTATCCCCGGGGCCTTATCGATCCTTAGGGAGCTGTCCCTGGGAAGACCCGTGGGTTTTCTCACACGGCGCCCACCTACTTTGTAGGCACCCGGGATCGACCTCTCCACCGGTTGCGTGGATCGTCACTCACCGAATTTTGGGATAAGCGGTAGAAAACGTCGCTCCTGCAACGCCGCCTCGCTGCGGCCTTTTCTAGCGTCCGCACATGACCTCTTCCAAAGACCTGAAAAAACATCTGCGCAAGGAAGCACTGGCCCGCCGCGACGCGCTCGACGAATTCTGGCGGGTGGAGATCGCGCTCGAAATGGCCGAGACGGCGCGCGACCAGATCGCCGTCGAGCATGGGCAGATCGTCTCCGGCTTCTGGCCGATGCGCTCGGAAGTCGACGTGCGGCCGCTGATGTTTGCGCTGCGCGAAAAGGGCGCAAGGCTCTGTCTGCCGGCCATCCTCGACAAGAGCACAATCGTCTTTCGCGAGTTGGTGCGTGGCGCGCCGATGGTCGAAATGGGCTTCGGCACGGTCGGTCCGCATGAGGAGGCGGCGGTGCTCGATCCGTCCGTCATGCTGGTGCCGCTCGCCGCCTTCGACGCGCGCGGCCATCGCATCGGCTATGGCGCCGGCTACTACGACCGTGCGATCGGCAAGCTGGCCGACAAGGGGTTGTCCCCCAGGCTGATCGGCATCGCCTTCGACTGCCAGGAGGTGGCACAGGTCCCCGATGAGAACCACGATGTGATCATCCCGGAAATACTCACCGAGAGCGGGTTGCGCCGGTTCACGCCGGAATTGTAGAAAAGCGTCTGAGAACGCATGATCTTTTGCGGAAAGTCATGCAGCTTTTGCTTGGCGGACTTTCAGCGCGGGATCGTATGAGACTTTTCTTCCTCGGCGACATGGTCGGAAAAACTGGGCGCACGGCGGTGTGGGAACAACTGCCGGGCCTGATCTCGGACTTCAAGCTCGACTTCGTCATCGTCAATGGCGAGAACGCCGCCGGCGGCTTCGGCATCACCGAGGAGATTTTTCGCGAGACGCTCGCCGCCGGCGCCGATGTCGTGACCACCGGCAACCATGTCTGGGACCAGCGCGACGCGCTGGTCTTCGCGCCGCGCGAGGAGCGCTTCCTGCGTCCGTCCAATTTCCCAAAGGGCACGCCGGGGCGCGGCTCCGGCGTCTACATCGCCAGGAACGGCGCGCGCGTGCTGGTCGCCAACATCATGGGGCGCGTCTTCATGCATCCCGAGCTCGACGATCCGTTCCAGGCCGGCGAGCGCGAGCTTGCCGCCTGTCCGCTCGGCGAGCAGGCCGATGCGGTGGTCATCGATTTCCACGCCGAGGCAACGTCGGAAAAGATGTGCTTTGCGCATTTCGTCGATGGCCGCGTCAGCCTCGTCGTCGGCACCCACACGCATCAGCCGACCGCCGACCACCAGATCCTCAATGGCGGCACAGGCTATATGTCGGACGCCGGCATGTGCGGAGATTATGATTCCTCGCTCGGCATGGACAAGGAGGAGCCGCTCAACCGCTTCCTGTCGAAAGTGCCGAAAGGCCGCTTCGAGGCGGCAAACGGTCCGGCGACCTTGTGCGGCGTCGGCGTCGAGATTTCCGACCGGACAGGGCTGGCGGAGAAGATCGCGCCGTTTCGTCGCGGGCCCAGGCTGGAAGAAACCGCGCCGTCCTTCTGGTCGTGACATTGATATGAGCGGCGTCAGTACCTAACTGGCGGCGACACCTGCTTCAGATCGTAGAGGGGACGACCTCCATGCAGCTCATCGAATTCCTGGCGCCGCACTTTGCCTTTGTCTCCGACCCGACCGCCTGGGTCGCGCTGCTGACGCTGGTGGTGCTGGAGGTCGTCCTCGGTATCGACAATCTGATCTTCATCTCGATCCTGACCAACAAATTGCCCGCAGGGCAAAGGGCCCGCGCGCGCCGGCTCGGCATCTCGGCGGCGCTGATCATGCGGCTGGTGCTGCTCGCCACCATCTCGATCATCGTCCAGCTGACGACGCCGGTGTTCACCGCCCTTGGCCACGGCTTCTCCTGGCGCGACCTGATCCTGATAGCCGGCGGCCTGTTCCTGGTATGGAAGGCGACCAAGGAAATCCACCACACGGTCGATCCCGAGGACCACAAGGACACGATGCTCGGCGAGACGCTGCAGATATCGCTCGCCGGCGCCATCTTCCAGATCCTTTTGCTCGACCTCGTGTTCTCGATCGATTCGATCATCACCGCCGTCGGCATGACCGACGAGATCGCCATCATGTACATCGCCGTCATCGTGGCGGTGAGCGTGATGATGCTGGCGGCCGGTCCGCTTGCCGATTTCATCGCCAAGAATCCCAGCATCGTCATGCTGGCGCTCGGCTTCCTGCTGATGATCGGCATGACGCTGATCGCCGACGGCATGGGCTACCATGTGCCCAAGGGCTACATCTACGCGGCGATGGGCTTTTCGGCGCTGGTCGAGGGGCTCAACATGCTGGCGCGGCGGCGCAAGAAGGCAAGGTCCGGCGAAGGGCATTGAGCATGGCAGCCCGCCCGGCGGCGGGCGGTCCCCTTCCCGGCTGCCTCGGGCTTATTTGCTGTCCGAAGTCGGTAGCTCACCACGCATTTCGCTGGGGTAGAACCCTTCACGCAGGTTGATGCCGTACTCGACATAGGCCTTCATGCAGGCGAGCATCTGTGACCAGCCCTCGCAATTGCCATAGGATGATTTGCGGCCGGCCTCATCCTCACGCCATCCGCTTTCGGCGATGGTGACGAAGGTGCCGCCGTCCTCCAGCGGCTCGAAGTTCATCTCGATCGTGGTCTTGTAAGCCGGCACTACGCCGGGGCCGCTGCCATCCCAACGCAGCAAAATGCGCTTGTTGGGAACCACCTCATCGACCTCCACCGGCACGGTCTTCCACCAGGTCACGGTGGTGCCGGCGACCAGTGGGGCGCTGGCGCCGCCAAGGGTGGTGAAATAGCCGCTCAGCTTGCCCGGATTGGCGACTGCGTCGAAGACCTCGGCGACCGGCTTGCCGATGCGACCGGAAACCCTGAATCCAAGAGACATATCCACAGCTCCTTCCTTGCTCGTCTCGACGATATGTTATATAATTATAACATGTCAAGCCGATCGCGAGACGACAATGTTTTCAAGGCGCTGGCGCATCCGCGCCGGCGGGAATTGCTGGATCGGCTGAAGGATGCGCCGCTCACCACAGGCATGCTGTGCGAGGCCTTCCCCGACATGGACCGGTGCACCGTCATGCTGCACCTCAAGGTGCTGGAGGAGGCCGAGCTCGTCGTGGCGAAGCGCGAGGGGCGCGAGCGTTGGAACCATCTCAACGCGCTGCCGATCAAGCAGATCCATGACCGCTGGATCAGCCAGTATGCCGGCCATGCGCTAAGCATCATCGGCCGGCTGAAGTCCGATCTGGAGCACTGAAGGCCGGATCGATCGGATCCGCGCGCGCCCCTTTACCACGCGCGGCTGGACGAATTGAGCCGATTTATCTATAAGCCGGCCATTCCGAGAGAGCGCCGTATGCCTTGCAGGCGTATCAGGGACGTTCTGAAATTTTGAATTCGAGCATTTTGCGAAGAGCAAGGTCACTGCACCTGGCTTCAGGATGCTCTAGCCGAAAACGACAGGGGTGCCATGGCTGGCCATTCACAGTTCAAGAACATCATGCACCGCAAGGGCCGCCAGGACGCGGTGCGGTCGAAAATGTTTTCCAAGCTGGCGCGCGAAATCACCGTCGCCGCCAAGACCGGCACGCCGGACCCGGCGATGAACCCACGGCTGCGCCTTGCCGTGCAGAACGCCAAGGCCGTCTCGATGCCGAAGGACAACATCCAGCGCGCCATCAACAAGGCTTCGGCCGGCGACGGCGAAAACTACGAGGCCGTGCGCTATGAGGGCTACGGCCCGGGCGGCGTGGCGCTGATCGTCGAGGCGCTGACCGACAACCGCAACCGTTCGGCTTCGAACGTGCGCGCCGCCTTCACCAAGGCCGGCGGGGCGCTGGGCGAAACCGGCTCGGTGTCGTTCATGTGGAACCGCGTCGGCGAGATCTATTATCCGGCATCGGCCGGCAACGCCGACAAGGTCATGGAAGCGGCGATCGAAGCCGGCGCGGACGACGTCGAATCGGACGAGGAAGGCCACACCATCTACTGCGCCTTCGAGAATCTCGGCGACGTGTCGAAGGCGCTGGAAGCCTCGCTCGGCGAGGCGGAATCGGTGAAGCCGATCTGGCAGCCGCAGAACAACGTTCCGGTCGACGAGGAACGCGCGCAGTCGCTGATGAAGCTGGTCGCCACGCTCGAGGACGACGACGACGTGCAGAGCGTCTACGCCAATTTCGAGGTCGACGACGAGACCATGGCCAAGCTCAGCGCGGCCTAAGTCCGAAATATGAGCGAAGCTCAACCTGATATGAGCGACAAGCCGCTGCCTACCGTCCGCATCACCTATTGCACGCAGTGCCAGTGGCTGCTCAGAGCCGGCTGGATGGCGCAGGAGCTGCTCTCGACCTTCGGCACCGATCTCGGCGAGGTGACGCTGGTGCCGGGCACCGGCGGCATCTTCAGCATTTCCTGCAATGACACGCTTGTCTGGGAGCGCAAGCGCGACGGCGGCTTTCCGGACGCCGCGAAGCTCAAGCAACTGGTCCGCGACGTCATCGACCCGGAGCGCGATCTCGGCCATGCGGATCGCAAAGGTGATAAAAAAGACCCGGCCTGAGCCGGGTCTTTTGTTTGTGCCTTGCGCTTCTCAAAGCATCGACAGGATGAAACAGGCCATCGACACGATGGCCGTGATGGTGCGGACGTGATTCCACATCACCCATTGGCTCAGATGGTTCGCCCACACGGCGGCGCCGTTGGCGCTCGCCGGGTCGACGGCGGCGAGCGCGTCGTTGAGCGGCACGTTGAAGACCATGGTCACGATCGGGTTGCCGACGAAATAGATCACGGCGCCGGCAAGCAGCCAATACGTGCCCGACTGGGTCCAGCCCAACAGCGCGGCGGCAATCAGCCCCAGGCAGATGAGGCCGGTGCCGAACAGGGCCGTCATGAACGTCGGGGTGATCACCGTGACGTTGATCGAATTCATCGCCGCGATGCCGCTTGGGACGGGCAGCCGGGCAAGCGCCGCCATGACGAAATTGGAAAAGGCGAAGAAAACGCCACCGACGACGCCGGAGCCGATCGCGGCAATGAAGGTGAGGGTGGGAAGAAGTTTCATCATCTCAATTGCTCCAGATGCCGCTGGCGGCGGTTTCGGTTGCATAAGCGGAAAAGTCCTTCGGCTGGCGGCCGAGCGCGCGCTGCACGCCGTCGGCCAGCGTCTCGTTGCGGCCGTCGAGCACCTTCGTGAAGAGCTCGTCGAGCAGCCAGCCGAATTCCGGCGGCAAATTGTGCGCCGCCACAGCCTCGGTGAATTCGGCATGTGAGATCTGCTGGTAACGGATGTCGCGGCCGGCGGCCTTGCCGATCTCGGCGACGGCGTCGGCGAAGCTCAACAGGCGCGGGCCGGTGAGCTCGTAAAGCTGGCCGATATGACCTGGCTCCGTCAGGACGGTTGCGGCGACGTCGGCGATGTCGTCGACTTCGACGAAAGGTTCACCGACATTGCCGACCGGCAAGGCGACCTCGCCCTCGAGGATAGACTCGATCAGGAAGCCCTCGCTGAAATTCTGCGAGAACCAGGCGCAGCGCAGGATGGTCCAGTCGGCGCCGGAGGCCTTCAACATCTCCTCGGCGCGCTGGGCTTCAGGCTCGCCGCGACCGGAGAGCAGCACCAGGCGCTTGACGCCGCGTTCGACGGCAAGCCGGGCAAACGCCTCGACGGTTTCGGCGGCGCCCGGCACGGCGATGTCTGGATAGTAGCTGATGTAGACGGCGCCGACGCCGTCGAGCGCACGGCCCCATGTTTCCTTGTCCAGCCAGTCGAAGGGTGGCGTGCCAGCGCGGGAGCCGATGCGCACAGGAATTTTCCTGGCGATCAGCCGTTCGGCCAGGCGCCGGCCGGTCTTGCCGGTGCCGCCCAGGATCAAAATAGGTTTCGCAGTCATCTCGATCTCCTCGGCTTACAAATATGAGTAATCCTCACATTTGCAAAACGTGATAAACCCTCGTATTTTGTGAGTCAAGCGAGTTGTCGCAGAATCTTTCCGGAGGACTCCATGGAAGGCAGAGGTGCCGCGCCGCATCAGCAGGATGGATCGGTGGCCTCGCCGCGCCGGTCCCCG
The DNA here is from genome assembly GCF_003952505.1 of Mesorhizobium sp. M4B.F.Ca.ET.058.02.1.1. Lineage (NCBI taxonomy): Bacteria > Pseudomonadati > Pseudomonadota > Alphaproteobacteria > Hyphomicrobiales > Phyllobacteriaceae > Mesorhizobium > Mesorhizobium sp. M4B.F.Ca.ET.058.02.1.1. Next base: position 5,044,074 of record NZ_CP034450.1, read on the forward strand.
AGCCAGCAGCGCAGCCGCGAGCGGGTCGAGCGCATGCTTGCCGCCGCCTCGGCGCTGATCGCGGAGCAGGGCAGCGACGCCATGCGCATGGGCGAGGTGGCGGAAAGGGCGGGCGTTTCGATCGGCTCGCTCTACCAGTTCTTCCCCGACAAGCGGGCGATCGTCTGGGCGCTGGCCGAGCGCTACACCGCCGAAAGCCAGGCCTGCATTGCCGCAGCGCTCAAGGATGTCGGCGACGCCGAGGGCTTGCGGCGAGCATTTTCGGAACTGGTGGACGTCTATTACCGTCTGTTCCTGGCTGAACCGGTGATGCGCGACATCTGGTCGGGCACGCAGGCCGACAAGGCACTGCACGCGCTGGAACTCGCCGACAGCCGCGCCAACGCGGAATTCCTGACAGCGGTGCTCAAGCGGCTGCGTCCGAATGCCGATCCGGTGGCGCTTGAGACGACAGCGCTGCTGATCTGGCAGATGGGTGAGGCCGCTATGCGGCTGGCGATCTCCGTTGACCGCAAGGAAGGCGACCGGCTGGTCGCGGCCTACAAGCGCATGGCGTTGCGAGAGCTGGTGGATGGGTAGAGACGAGCCGCCCTTGGCGTTTTTCCTGCCGCGTTGTCGATTGGCGGAATCGGCAATGAGAGCGTCCCCTGTCCCCAGGGAGAGGATGCCGGCAGGCAGCACGGGCCTATGATATTTGACGGCAGCTTTGTCGCGAAAAGTGCGCGGTCACCGAATTCCCGAATTGAATTTCTCAGCCAATTGTCGAGGTCGGCCCCGCCCCTCATCCGCCCGCCGGCACCTTCTCCCCGTATAGTGACGGGGAGAAGGGAGCTCTGGTCAACAAAAAACCCGCCTCGAAGGCGGGTTCTTGATCTGCGACAAGGCAGGAATAGGCTTAAAGGCCGAAACCTTCGAAGCGCTTCTTGAACTTCGACAGGCGGCCGCCGCGGTCGAGCAGGGTCTGCTGGCCGCCGGTCCAGGCCGGGTGCGTGGTCGGGTCGATATCGAGGTTCATCGTATCGCCTTCCTTGCCCCAGGTCGAACGGGTCAGGTATTCGGTGCCGTCGGTCATGACGACCTTGATGGTGTGGTAGTCGGGATGGATATCGGTCTTCATGGTTCTGTTCCTGGCTTACCGGCGCTGCCGACGGGCCCAAGGCCTGCGTCGATGCGCCCCTTTTTAAAACTCGAAGCCGCAGCTATTGAGGAGCCGCGGCTTCTAAAACGGTCGGCGAGCCTATACATCAGCCGGAATTGAATCACAAGGCCGCGGCACGCGCATATTCGAAGCGCATAGCCGAAGGTGGCCAGAGGAAACGGTCATGGCGAACATCAGTGGCGAGGAAGACGGGCGCAGACGCTCGCTCGGCCCTCTGAGACGCCTTTATCCTTACATCTTCCGCTACCGCAAGATGGTCATCGGCGCGATCATATCGCTGGTCGTAGCGGCGGCAACGACGCTGGCCTTGCCAATGGCCGTGCGCCGTATGATCGACCATGGCTTTTCCGCCTCCGATTCCAAATTCATCGCTGAATATTTCGCCATGCTGGTGGTGATGGCCGCATTGCTGGCTGCGGCCTCGGCCAGCCGCTATTATTTCGTCATCACCCTCGGCGAGCGGGTGGTCGCCGACATCCGCCGCGACGTTTTCGCTCATGTTACGACGCTGTCGCCGGCCTTCTTCGACACGGCCCAGTCGGGCGAGATCGTGTCGCGTCTTGCCGCCGACACCACGCAGGTGAAATCGGCGGTCGGCGCCACCGCCTCGGTGGCGCTGCGCAACGTCATCCTCGGTCTCGGTGCGGTGGCGATGATGGTGTTCACCAGCCCGAAACTGTCCGGCCTCGTCATCGCCGCCATCCCGCTCATCGTGCTGCCACTGGTCGCTTTCGGCCGTTCGGTCAGGCGCAAGTCACGGCAGGCGCAGGATACGCTGGCCAACGCCACCGCCTATGCCAGCGAGCAGATCGGCGCGGTGCGCACGCTGCAGGCCTTCACCAACGAGACGCTGGTCACCGGCCGTTTCTCCGCAGCAGTGGAAGCCGCCTTCGAGGCGGCGCGCGGCTCGGTCTTCGCGCGCGCCTTCCTCACCTTCTTCGCCATCTTCATGATTTTTTCCTCGGTGGTGGCGGTGCTGTGGTTCGGCTCGCGCGACGTGCTCTCCGGCACGATGTCGGCAGGCACGCTCGGCCAGTTCCTGCTCTATTCGGTGTTCGCGGCCGGCGCGCTCGGCGCGCTGTCGGAAGTGTGGGGCGAGCTCGCCCAGGCGGCGGGTGCCGCCGAGCGGCTGACCGAGATCCTGGCCGAGAAGCCGGCGATCCAGCCGCCCGCCGATCCGCGGCCATTGCCGGCGAAGGCGAAAGGCGCGATCAGCTTCGACGACGTCTCCTTCTCCTATCCGGCACGGCCGGACCGTGCCGCCGTGCATGGCCTCAGCTTCCAGGTGAAGCCCGGTGAGACGGTGGCCATCGTCGGCCCTTCCGGCGCGGGCAAAAGCACTGTCTTTTCACTGATCCTGCGCTTCTACGACCCCGAGACCGGCCGCATCGTCATCGACGGCATCGATTTGCGCGAGGCCGATCCGGTGGCGATCAGGCAGCGCATCGCCATCGTGCCACAGGACGTCACCATCTTCGCCGCCAGCGCTCGCGACAATATCGGCTTCGGCCGGCCTGGCGCCAGTGATGTTGAGATCGAGGCGGCGGCGAAGGCAGCACTCGCCGACGAATTCATCCTCAAGCTGGACAAGGGCTATGAGAGCCAGGTCGGCGAGCGCGGGGTGACGCTGTCCGGCGGCCAGCGCCAGCGCGTGGCGATAGCCCGCGCCATCCTGCGCGACGCACCGATCCTGTTGCTCGACGAGGCGACCTCGGCGCTCGACGCCGAAAGCGAGACGCTGGTGCAGACGGCGCTTGAGCGCCTCATGCAGGGCCGCACCACGATCGTCATCGCCCACCGGCTGGCGACGGTGCTGAAGGCCGACCGGATTCTCGTCATGGAAGGCGGCCGCATTGTCGAGGAAGGCACGCATCAGAGCCTGGTCGCCAAGGGCGGCATCTATGCGCGGCTGGCCAAGCTGCAGTTCGAGACCGGCGCCAGCGCCTTCAAAGGCGCGGCTGAATAATCGCCTCGGTTTTCATTCAGTTCAGTGCGGCAAGCCGCCGTTCGGGCCGGCGCGGTCCACCATGGTCGGCGTCGGCAGGTCGGTGCCGAGGTCGGCGGCCTTGATCGGAAAGTTCTTGGCGAGATCGTTGGCAGCCAGTGCTTTCAGACTCTTTCCGGCCAAAGTAAAGACTGGTGGCGAATGTTCCGGGTGTCTTGATCCAGAGAAGCGGGCTCAGTTGCCATAGCGCTTGCGCAGATGCTCCGTGAAATACGTTGCATTGAGCTTCTCGCCGGTGGCGCGTTCGAGCAGGTCTGGGGTCGACCAGCGCGACCCCTGCGACCAGATCCTTTCACGCCGCCAGGCGTTGATGGCGCTGAAGTCGCCCCTGGCGAGGTCGTCGTCGGCGGACGGATGCTCACGGGTCAGCGCCGCCCATTGCTGTGCCGCCATCATGGCACCTAGCGTATAGGACGGGAAATAGCCGAAGGCGGCGCCCGGCCAGTGCACATCCTGCATCGGTCCGTCGGCTGGATTGTCCAGGGTCGACAGGCCGAGATAGTTGCGCATCCTGCCGTCCCAGGCCTCGGGCAGGTCGGCAACCTCCAGCCGTCCCGAGACGAGTTCCTGCTCCAGTTCGTAGCGCAGGATGACATGCAGCGGGTAGGTGACCTCGTCGGCATCGACGCGGATCAGGCCGCGCTCGACCCGGTGCACATGCGGCAGGATGTCGTCGATCGACCAGGTCTCGCCGAGATGCTTCTCGACCACCGGCAGGGCCCAGCGCCAGAAGGCCGGATTGCGGCCGACCTGCTTTTCGACGAACAGGCTCTGGCTTTCGTGCACGGCCATGCCGCGCGCCTTGCCAAGCGGCCAGTGCGCCCAGGCCTTCGGTAGGTTCTGCTCGTAAAGCGCATGGCCGGTCTCGTGCAGCACGCCCATCAGCGCCGACAGGAAATCGGTGGTCTTGTAGCGGGTGGTGATGCGCACGTCGCTCGGCACGCCGCCGCAGAAGGGGTGATGCGACACCGACAGCGAGCCATGGGTGAGGTCGAAACCGACCGCCGCCATCATGGCAAGGCCGAGCTCGCGCTGACGCTCGATCGCATAGTTGCCGGAAAGCGGCTTCAGCGGATGCTTCGCCAGCCGCTCCTCCTGCAACGCCAGCGCCTCCGGCACGAAGCCCTTGAGGAAGGCCTTCAGCTCCGCGAAGACCGGCGTGATGTCGACGGCGCGGTTGCCGGGGTCATATTGCTCCATCAGCGCGTCATAGGGATCGAGCCCAAGCGCATCGGCGCGCAAGGCCGCTTCCTCGCGCACCAGGGCGATCACGCCTTCCAGCGCCGGCTGGAAACCCGCCCAGTCGTTTTTGGCGCGCAGGTCGCGCCAGAGCTGCTCGGAGCGCATGCGCGCCGTCGTCTGCCGCTCGACGAACTCGACCGGCAGGCAGGTCATGTTGGTGTATTGCCGGCGCAGTTCCCTGACCGCCGCCTGCTGCTCCTCGTTCAGCGCCTCCTCTTCCGCCGCAGCGATCCAGTCGCCGATCTCCGGCGCCGTCGCCCGGGCATGCAGCATCCCGGCGAGCGCCGACATCGCCTCGGCGCGCTTCTCGCCGCCGCCGACCGCCATATGTGTCGCCTCGTCGGCGCCGAGGATGGCGAGCGCATGTTCCAGCGCTTCGAGCTTGTGGCCGAGGTCGTCGAGTTTCTGAAAGGACATGGCGGTTCCAGTCTGGTCTGCTATCGAATTGGACGGCGCGAAAAGATACCAACGCGCCAGCCTTGGCAACCCCGACGAGGTGCCCGAGCCGCCTTGCGCGGGCAAGCTGCGGCGTGATCAATGTTGGCAACGAAGCGGAGGGGAAAATGATAGGCAACATCCTGGTCGCGCTGGTGGCGCTGATCCACTGCTACATCGTCTATCTGGAGATGGTGCTGTGGGATACGCCGCAGGGCCACAAGGCGTTCAGGCTGACGCCGGATTTCGCCAAGGCGTCCAAGGTGCTGGCCGCTAATCAGGGGCTCTACAACGGGTTTCTCGCCGCCGGGCTGATCTGGGGGCTCTATCTCGGCGCGGCCGGCTTCCAGGTCAGGATGTTCTTCCTGATCTGCGTCGCCATCGCCGGTCTCTATGGAGCGGCGACCGTCGGCAGGAAGATCCTGTTCATCCAGACCGTGCCGGCCGCGCTCGGCATCATCGCGCTCTGGCTGGGCTGGTAAAAAGGACGCCCTTGGGACGGAGTTCCCTCGGGCGCCAGGTGTCCCTTCCTCGGGTCGAGCGATCAGCCGTTGGGATAGTGCCCGCCGTCCGCGCCGTCGCCCATCAGGAAGCCGGCCCCGGTGTCGATGCGAAGCGCCTGGTCAACATCGTCGAGACGGCGCAGCAAATCATGATACTGCGCTGCCGGTATCCTGCCATGATCCGCGGCGGCCGTTTTCGCGGCGGCCTGGCTGATCTGGGCGGCGCGCATGCGCAACGTCTGTGCCTCGGCCGGCGTAATCGCATTCTGCTGCCGCGCATCGGTGATGCCCTGGTCGAGGCCCTGCACCTGCTCGATCAGGCCTGTCACGCGCGGACCGGTGAAATCGGTGGGATCGGGCGCGTCGAGAGCGCCCTTGTGATGTCCGGCAGCGTAAGCGCCGGCGAGCGGGGCCGTGACGAGAATTGCGGCAAGCGTGGCAGTCCTGAGAGAGAATGAAACGCGCATGCGGCGCATCCTTTTGCTGGGGAAGGGAGCGGCCGCGCCGCTCCGCTTTCCGACCTTGTGAGCCGTCGGTTCCGTCGTGCCGCGATGGGAGGCATCGCCGGCGGTTCTCGGCCCTGCGCGGCAAGCTAGGAGCGCCCAGCCGCGAAGTGTAATTAAAAAAAGATAATGTTTTCAGGACTTGCCGGTCACGTATCTGCGCCCTAGCGTTGAGTCTGTGAACAAATTCTCGTGATACGCGATCACCGTTCAGTGAGCTTCAGCTCGATGCGGCGGTTCTTGCTGCGCGCCTCGTCGGTGTCGGCTGGATCGAGTGGCTGGAATTCACCGAAGCCGGCCGCGACCAACCGATTGGCCGGCACGCCGTTCTCGATCAGGAACTTCACCACCGAGGTCGAGCGCGCCGTCGACAGCTCCCAATTGTCGCGATAGCGGCCGGCACCCGAGAGTGGCTTGTTGTCGGTATGGCCGTCGACGCGCAGCACCCAGTTGATCTCCGGCGGGATTTCCTTCTGCAATTCGATGATGGCGTCGGCGAGCTTCTTCATTTCAACCTTACCGGCATCGTTGATCTCTTCGGAGCCGGTCGGGAACAGCACCTCCGACTGGAAGACGAAGCGATCGCCGACGATGCGGATGTTCTCGCGGTCGGCGAGGATCTCACGCAGGCGGCCGAAGAAGTCGGAGCGGTAGCGGTTCAGCTCCTGCACGCGCTGCGCCAGCGCGACATTGAGGCGGCGGCCGAGGTCGGCGATCTTGGTGTTGGAGTCGCGGTCGCGCGCTTCCGAAACGTTGAGCGCGTCCTCGAGCGCACCGATCTGCTTGCGCAGGGCGGCGATCTGCTGGTTCAGGATCTCGACCTGGCTGAGCGCCTGCTGGCTGATCTGGCGCTGGCTGTCGAGCTCGCCGGAGAGGGCGGCGGCGCGCTGGTTGGCGGCGTCGCCGGCGCCGGCGCCTTGCGCCAGCAGTTGTTCGAGCCGGCTCTTTTCCGCCTCCGACGCCGATAGCGAGGCCTGCAGATTGGCGAGAGAATCCTCCCTGTCCTGCGTCGTAGAGCGCTCCAGCGCCAGAAGCTGGGTCAGTTCGTTGATCTGCGAATTGAGCCGGTTGAGCACCGTGTCCTTGCCGGAGATCTCGCGGCCGAGCAGGAACTGCGCCAGCACGAAGACGGTGAGCAGGAACATGATCGCCAGAAGCAGTGTCGATAGCGCGTCGACGAAGCCCGGCCAATAGTCGATGCGGCGATCGGCGCGCCGCCTTGCCAGCGCCACGTCAGTGCACTCCCGGCTTCTTCAGCGCGTCGGCGATCTTTTCCAGCGTGTTGCGCATCGCCTTCTGCTCGTCGGACTGCGCTTCGACCCAGTCGCGCATGATCTGCTGTTCCGAACGCATGTTCTTGACCAGGCCCGAAATACCGTCGGCGAGGTTGGCCATCGCGGTGGCGACGCGCGGATTGGAGCCGCCGCCATTCTCCTGCAGGCTGCGCAGCCTTTCCGACAGCAGGCGGATCTCGTCGGAGGGCTCGGTCCTGGCCGAGTCGGAGACGACGATATCGTGCGACAGATCGGTGACCGAGGACAGCCAGTTTTCCAGCTCGGTGTAGAAGCGGGTCTGGGCACGGCCGGCCTGCAGGTCGAGGAAGCCGAGCACAAGCGAGCCGGAGAGGCCGAACAGCGAGGACGAAAACGCCGTGCCCATGCCTGCGAGCGGCGCGGCAAGCCCTTGCTTCAGCGAATCGAGCACGGCGGCGGCGTCGCCGGTGCCGGGATCGAGCGATTCGATGGTTTCTCGGATCGAGCCGATGGTGTTGAGCAGACCCCAGAAGGTGCCGAGCAGGCCAAGGAACACAAGCAGCCCGACGAGGTAGCGCGAGGTGTCACGGCTTTCGTCGAGGCGAGTGGCGATGGAATCGAGCATCGTGCGCATCGAGCTGGTCGAGAAGGCCACCGTCGACGAGCGGCCGATCATCGCCTTCATTGGCGCGAGCAGCACAGGCTCCGTGGTCTCCGAGCCGGCGCGGAAGGAGTTGACCCAGCGCACCTCGCGAAACAGGCGCCCGACCTGGACGAAGGCCAAGAGGATGCCGACCACCAGCACGCCGATGATCAGGCCGTTGAGGCCGGGATTGGTGACGAAGGCGGTCGAGATCTGGCGGGTGAGGATAGCGGCGATGAATGCAACGATGATCAGGAAGATCACCATGGTGAGCAGGAAGACCTGCGGGCTCGACAATTTGTGCGGATCGTAGATCAGAACGTCGGAGCGCCTGCCCATGCCGAAGGATCTGAGAAAAGCCATCCGAACCCCGTTTCCGATGCCGCGCCGCCGATCAGGTTGACGGCAACTCTAAACGGAATTGTGACCAAATTGAATGGTGGTTGGCAATAATGCCGAGCCAGGGCTCAGAGCCTGTTCCATCCCCGATGGAAATCGGGATGGGACTCTACCTTCTTGTTGGAGCTGTTCTTTTCCGAAAACCGGTTCCCCACTTTCGGGATCACGCTCTAGATCCGGTTTATCACCAGACAGTCGACCATTGCGGCCAGATGCAAGCCGGCGCCGGTGACGACAAAGCCATGCCAGACGGCATTGTGGAAGCGCAGCCCCTTCCAGGCGAAGAAGATGACGCCAAGCGAATAGACGATGCCGCCGGCAACGATCAGCGCGATCGATGTCGTCGGCAAGGTCCGCACCATCGGGCCGACCAGGACAATGCCGCTCCAGCCGATGGCGAGGTAGAAGACAATCGCAAGCCGGTCGAAGCGGCCGGGGAAAAGCACCTTGATGGCGATGCCGATGGCCGCTGCCGTCCAGACCAGCACGATCATCGAGACGGCGAGCGGGGAGCCGTCGAGCTGGGCGAGAAAGGGCGTGTAGGTCGCGGCGATCAACAGATAGATCGCGGCATGGTCGAAGCGGCGCAGAATCCACTTCGCCGGCGACGACACCGGCCAAAGATTATAAGCCAGCGACACCGACAGGACGGTGAGCAGCGAGGCGACATAGAAGGCTGCAGCGACATACTCGCCGGGGCCGGCATGAAAGGCGGCCAGCGCCAGGAAGGCCGAACCCGCCGCGATCGCCAGCACGATGCCCACCGCATGTACGATGCCGTCGGCGATCACTTCGGCACGCGAGTAATGCCAGCGTCCCACGAACGGGATCTCGATCTGGGATTGTGACCTGGTGTCGCTCATGAACGGTCCTGCATGGCCCTCATCTGGGCGTCTGCCGGACAGTATTTCAAGCTTTGGTTGCCGTTTTGCGACTGCGGCGCTTCAGCGCGGCGCCCGTCAACGTGACTTGCCTGTCAACGAGATGGCAGCGGCTTCTTGACGGTCTTCAGCAGCGCGCGCTGGATGATCTCGTTGCCGGCAACGACCGAGCCGTGCTCCAGCATCTCCTGCCCACCCTCGAAATCGGAAGCGAAGCCGCCGGCTTCGCGGATCAGCAGCAGGCCGGCAGCGATGTCCCAGGCCGACAGACCGACCTCCCAGAACCCGTCCATGCGGCCGGCGGCGACATAGGCGAGATCGAGCGAGGCGGAACCGAGACGACGCACGCCCGAGACCTCGGCCATCACATTGCGCAGTTCGATGAGGAAATTGCCGTGCTGGCCACGGCCGAGATGCGGCACGCCGCAGCCGATCACGGCGTCGGTGAGCTTGGTGCGGCCGGCGACGCGCAGCCGGCGGTCGTTCATGAAGGCGCCGCCGCCGCGCTCGGCAGTGTAGAGCTCGTCCATCGCCGGATTGTAGATGACGCCGGCGACGATCTGGCCCTGGCGCTCCAGCGCGATCGAGATGGCGAAGAGCGGGATGCCGTGCAGGAAGTTGGTGGTGCCGTCGAGCGGGTCGACGATCCAGCGGTGCTGGCCATCCTCGCCCTCGATGGCGCCGCGCTCTTCCATCAGGAAGGCGTAGCCGGGTCTTGCCTTCGACAGTTCGGTGAACAGGATGTCCTCGGCCTTGCGGTCGGCCTGGCTGACATAGTCGCCTGGCCCCTTCATCGACACCTGCAGGTTCTGCACTTCGCCGAAGTCGCGCGCCAGCGAACGGCCAGCCTTCATCGCGGCCTGGACCATGACATTGAGGATCGCTGAACGCGCCATCTTGTTTTCCCGCTGTCCCGCGCTCTAGTCGGCGCGGCGGACGTAAGTGATTTCGTTGGTGTCGACGATGATGCGCTCGCCGGCGGCAATGAAGGGCGGCACCAGCACGCGGATGCCGTTCTCCAGCACCGCGGGCTTGTAGGAAGAGGCAGCCGTCTGCCCCTTCACCACCGGGTCGGCCTCGGTGATGGCCAGCGTCACCTGATCGGGCAGCGAAATGCCGATCGGCCGTTCCTCGTAGAGCTGGACCGTCACCATCATGCCGTCCTGCAGGAAGGCGGCGCGATCGCCGACGAAATCCTTCGCCAGTTCGAGCTGCTCGTAGCTTTCGGTGTCCATAAACACCAGCGCATCGCCCTGCTCATAGAGGAAGGAAAAATCCTTCAGATCGAGCCGGATCTGCTCGACGGTCTCGGCCGAGCGAAAACGCTCGTTGAGCTTGGTGCCGTTGATGAGGTTCTTCAGCTCGACCTGGTTGTAGGCGCCGCCCTTGCCGGGCTTGACGGTGTTGGTCTTGACCGCGACCCAAAGTCCGCCATCGTGCTCGATGACGGTGCCGGGACGGATTTCGTTGCCATTGATCTTGGCCATGATGATGCTGGTCCGGAGTGAGGGAGCCGCCGCGACGGCGATTTGGCGCCTCCAAGACCACAAATCGTCCGGAGAGGCAAGGAGGGAGCAGCGCGACGCAGCGCCGCCGCCCTGCGCCTCTTGCCCTCAAGGCAAACGGTTCGCCTTCTGCAGCGCCTGCTTGGTCTGGCCGTCGTCGAGGCCCTGGAGGAAATCATCCATTTCGGGATCGATAAGTCCGGCGCGACGGGCAACGATATACCAGGCGGCCGCGAGGATCAGGTCCGGTTCGGTGCCGATGCCTTCCATGTAGAGCTTGGCGAGGCGATTCTGGGCGGCGACGTTACCGCCCTCGGCCGCCTGTTTCATCCAGCCGAAGCCGGACTTCAGGTCGCGGTCGCCGCCGCGCCCCTCGATCATCCATGTGGCGAGATCGACCTGCGCCGTATCGTAGTTCTGCCTGGCGGCCTGCGCCAGCAGCCGACGCGCCTGGGCATCGTCGCGCGGCTTGCCGCCGGCGCCATTGGCGTAGATCTGCGCCATCGCATATTGCGCGTCGGCCAGTCCGGTGGCGGCGGCGCGCTCGTAATAGGTGGCAGCCTTGGCGATGCCGGCGTCGCCCGGATCCTGCTGGACAAGCAATTGCGCGAAATTGAACTGCGCCAGGCGGTTGCCGGCCTCCGCGGCGGCCTGCATCAGCGCATACGCCGCCTTCTCGTCCTTCTTGACGTAGCGGCCGTCGAGCAGCATCAGCGCGTACTGGAATTGCGATTCCGGCACGCCCTGCTCGGCGGCGAGCGCGTACCATTTCGCGGCCTCCGCGGCGTTGAGCGGTACGCCGAGCCCGCGCGACAGGATCTCCGCCACCAGGGTCTGGGCGGCGGGGTCCCCGTTCTGGGCGCGCACCAAGGCGAGATTGTAGGCGGTCTTGTAGAGGCCACGCTGAAAGGCGCCATAGGCCGAATCCGACGGTTTGGCGCCGAAGCGATCGGGATTAATGGCGTCCGCCGAAGGCAATGGGGCCGTGGTGGCGGGCTGCGGCAGCGGCGTGGCGATCGGCTTATCGACACGCACGCCGGTTGTTGGCGCACCTGCGGCGGGCGCATTTGCAGCCGGCGCGCTTGCGTCCGGTACGCCCGCATCCGGTCGGGGCTGCGGCAGCGGAACGGTCTGCGCCGCCGCCGCCGCCTCGGTCAAAAGGGCCGCGGCCAGAACCGCGAGGGGAAGCAAAGACCGGCGCACGTCAATCCTCGAAGCGCGGCGCGGTCTCGTCGAGCAGCACATTGGCGGCGGCGATCGCCCCCCTGGGGTCGATCCCGTCGGCGAAGACGGCGCTGGACAGCGCCACGAATTCGGCGCCGGTGGCGGCCACCGCCTCGACCGATGCGAGATCGGATCCGGCCATGACGATGCACGGGATCTGGATCATCTCGGCCCACCATTGGCCAAGAGACAGGTTGCGCGGATGCGGCTCCGGCTTGTTGTCGTAACCGAAGCGGCCGAAGAAAATGTAGTCGGGCCGCGCCTCGCCGAGCGCCAGCGCATCGTCGCGGGTCTTGGCGCCACCGACGCCGACCATCATCCTTCCCTGGAAGTGTTCGATGGTCTCGGCGAGCTCCTGGCTGGAGACCTCGACATGGATGCCGTCGGCCTGGACGCGGCCGGCGATGCGGGTATCGCCGGCGATGACGACCGCGATGCCTGCCGCCTGCGCCGTGGGCACGATCCTTTCGGCGAAGGCCTGGAAGGCGACGTCATCCATGCCGTTTTCCGGCAGGATGAGCGAGGCGACGTCACCGCCCTCGAAGGCCGCGGCAATACGCTCGCCCGGCGCGTCTTTCGGCGCGATCAGCACGATACGGCAGCGATTGGGCGGCGTGGCGTCGTTCATTGGTCATCGATCCCGGTTTTCGCCTATGCCGGGCGAAGATGGTTGCATTGCGGCATAGAGCAAAGCGCCCGGTTTGAACAGGCGGGCAAGCGGGATCATGATATCAGAGCTAACCGGGTCGGGCGGGACCGCCGCCCAGCCGAGACGGCAGGACGGCCGTCGCGGTCCTTCACTCGGCCGCTTGTGGGCTCGGCACCTTGGGCTTCCAAAGCGTCCAGCCGAGGGTCATGCCAGCGGCGGCGATCAGGATGGCGGCGGCGCCGAGGATCTGCGCGGGGTGCAGACGGTGGCCGAAGGCGCCGACGTCGACGAGGATCGCCACCACCGGATAGACGAAAGAGAGCGCGCCCTGCAGGTGTGTCGGCAGCTTCTGGATGGCGCCATACATCAATATGTACATCAGACCGGTGTGGACGACGCCGAGCGTCGCCAGCATCACCCAGCTCCGGGCGTCGGCGGGGAGGTGGGAAAGATTGGCGAAGGGCGCCAGCATGACAGCGCCGACGCAGACCTGGATGAGCGCGATCAGGTGCGGCGGCGTGCCCTTGAGCGTCTTGGTGACGATTGCCGCCACGGCCCAGAAGAAGGCCGCCCCCAGCGCCATCACGATCCCGGTGAAATAGTCGGTGCCGACATCGCCGGCATCGGGCCTGGTCTGTACGATCAGCAGCATGCCGGCGAAGGCGATGGCGAGCCAGGCCAGCTTGGTCAGGGTCAGGCGTTCGCCAAGGAAGAGCGCCCCGAAGCCAACCAGCATGAAGGGCTGGGTGTTGTACACGGCGGTGGCGATCGAGATCGAGGCGCGGGGAAAGGCGCTGAACAGCAGCAGCCAATTGATGACGATGGCAGCGCCGCCGAGAACGGCAAGCCCAGCGACGCGCGGCGTCAATGTCCCGCGCAGCAGGCCGAGCGCCGCGCAGATGACGAGCAGCGTCGCCGCGCCGAAGGCGCATCGCCAGAACACCACATCAATGGCAGGCTGGCCAGAAAGCACGACGAACCAACCGATCGTGCCGAGGATCGCCATTGCCGCGGTCATTTCGACCGTGCCGTGCAGAGTATTGTTCATGAGGCAGCCTCTAGATCTTTATGGCTGCATGATCTCAAGCTCCGACGGCCATTTCCATGCCGACAGAAAGATGGTATGCCGTATTGACCTAATTAAATAAGGCAAAACCACTCTTCATCGTGGAATGTGGAAATGCTCGACGATCTTGACAGGCACCTTCTCGACATCCTCGTCCGGGATTCCAGAACGTCGCTGAAAGATCTGGCGCAGCAAGTCGGCATGTCGTCACCGAGCGTTTCGGAGCGGCTGCGGCGGCTGGAGGAGCGCGGCGTCATCCGCGCCTTCACCATCGAGGTCGATCCGGAAGCGCTCGGCTACCCGCTGCAGGCGATCGTGCGCATCCGGCCGCTGCCGGGCAAATTGCACATCGTGCAGAAGCTGATCGAGGAGACGCCCGAATTCGGCGAATGCGACAAGGTGACGGGCGACGACTGCTTCGTCGCGCGGCTGTTCGTGCGCTCGATCGGCGAGCTCGATCGGCTTCTCGACCGGATCGCCGACAAGGCGGAGACGAGCACCGCCATCATCAAGGCGCAGCCGATCCGCCGCCGCCCGCCGCCGCTGGGCGTCTAGCTATTTCAGAAAAGCCGTGAGCGGTTCTCCGTCCGGAATTGCGTAAAAGCAATTCGGCGTTTCCGTGAAACGGTGAACCGCTCTTGAGGTCACCCGTCCGGCAGGCCGAAGACGGCGCACGATCTGGCGATTCCGCGCAATTGATGTTCGCCCAGCGCGACCACGGGCGTTGATGTTTCCGCCGCGACAGCGCCCGAGATCAGCACGCTCCGTCCAAGCGGCCGGCACAGGCCTTCGAGCCTGCTGACGAGATTCACGGCCGGGCCGATCGCGGTGAAATCGAGCCGGTCGGCTGTGCCGATATTGCCCCAGACCATGTCGCCCAGATGCAGCGCCATGCCGAACTGCAGTTCGGGCATGCCCTGTCTGGCACGGTCCTGATTGAGCTGCGCCATTCCCGCCCGCGCCGCTCCGATCGCGCGCAACGCTGCCTCGCAAGCCACTGAAGCCGAGCGCTCGCCGACAGGAAAGATCGCCAGCACCCCATCGCCGATGAATTTCAGCACCTCGCCGCCGAAAGCGTGAACGGCACCAGCGATGCGGTCGAAGCTAGCGTTGAGCGCCGCCACGACCTGTTCGGCGTCCGTCTCCTCCGACAGGGCGGTAAAGTCGCGCAAATCGCTGTAGAGCAGGACGGCACGGATCGTCTCACCAACCTCGCGCCGAGAACGGCCGGCCAACACCTGCGCCGCGCTTCGCTGCCCAAGATAGGCCTCAAGCAGGGCCGACAGCGCCGACCTGGCAGCGAGAGCGGCAAGTGGCGCGGCGGCGAAGCGTGCCACCTGGTCCAGTGTATTCGATTCGTGCTCCGCGAGAGGGCGGACCGCGACCCAATTCAGTTTTGGACTCTCGGATTGCGTATCCTGACGCTCAGGCCCGACCGTGTAATTGTGCACGACACCCGTTCCCAGTCCCGCCAGCCATTCGCGTCCGAGATCGCCCTCCCCGGTTCCAGGCGTCGTGCCGGCGCCAAAACCCAGCGCCTCCATGACGACGCCTGTCTCGGCCCGCCACAGCCAGGCGCGGCGCGTTATGATCGGATGCGGCGCGGCGAGCGTCAGGGATCCACCGGCGAGCGGCAGCCCATCGTCAACCAGTCGCGCGCCGAGCGTGGCCAGAAAAGCATCCGGTTGGACGGCGCTGCCGGCGCGGTCGACCAACCAGGCGAGAGTTGAAGAAAGCCGCATCGACACGATCATGCTTCGGCGTTCCGTCGCTGTCACCAGCGCGAAACAACCCGAGGAGTTTTTTGTTGAAAGGAAGGGCGATTTAGCTTCGAATCGAATGCGCTGGTCCGGCGCCGTGTGTCGGGCGAGCCGTGTTGCGGCGCGCACACCCGGGAGATTTCGATGGCTGAACCCTTGATCGTTCGTCGTGAGGTGCAGATCGCGGCGCCGCCGGCGACGGTTTTCGCCTTCCTGACAGATCCCGACAAGATCGTGCGCTGGATGGGAACGGAGGCAACGGCGGAACCCAACCCCGGCGGTCTTTACTTGCTGAATTTGGCAGGAAGGGCCACGGCACGCGGCCAATTCACCGAGGTCGTACCCGTCCACCGCCTTGCCTACAGCTTCGGCTGGGAGGGCAACGACCAGACTCCGCCGGGTTCGAGCCTTGTTGAAATCGACCTGGTCGAAGAGTCCGGCGGAACGCGGGTCAAGCTCACCCATAGCGGCCTTGCCGACCGAGAGATTTGCGACAGCCATGAGAAGGGCTGGACGCACTATCTGGGCCGGCTCGCAATCACCGCCGCCGGCGGCGACCCGGGACCTGACAAGATGTAGGCTGCGGCCGCGATTACCGACAGCCACGACACCAACCGCTAGAGCTCCAGCTTGTAGCCGATGTGGCTCGCCTTGAAGCCGAGCCGTTCATAGAAGCGGTGCGCATCCGCCCGGCTCTTGTTGGTCGTCAACTGGACGACCCTGCAGCCGCGCTTGCGGCATTCCCCGATCGCCCATTCGAGCAGGAGCTGCCCGAGCCGCTCGCCGCGCCGGTCTGCGGCGACGCGGACGGCCTCAATCTGGCCGCGCCATGCGCCCCGCAGCGACAGGCCGGCGAGATAGGAGATCTGCAGCGTGCCGATGACGCGGCCATCATCCGTCATGACGGCCAGGAACTGGTTGGGGTCGGCGTCGACAGCCGCGAAGGCGTCCCGATAGGATTTGGCCAGCGGTTGGCTGGCGTCCTCCCGACCGCGACCCAGCGGATCGTCCGCGAGCATGGTGACGATGGCCGGGAGATCGGCTTCCTCGGCGCGGCGGATGCGGATTTCGCTCATTGTCAAACCTCATGCACGGGTCCGGCGACCTTATGCATGGGCCATGCGCTTGCCGCAAATCCGCAAAAGCTGTGTTACGGACAGTTGATCGCGCAGGCGGCTGCCAGAGCACATTGGCTATCGCGATATACCGCTTTCTGGTCTATTGCAGGGCTCCCGCCATCCTCCAGCCGCTCTCACCCCATGTCAGGCCTGCTCAGCGATCCGTGGTTCTATGCCGCCGCCATTCCGGCGGTCATTCTCGTCGGCCTGTCGAAAGGCGGCTTCGGCGGCGCCGTCGGCTTCGTCGGCGTGCCGCTGATGGCGCTGGCCATGCCGCCGGTGCAGGCGGCCGCCATCCTGCTGCCGATCCTGTGCCTGATGGACATCGTCTCGGTCTGGACGTGGTGGGGCGTCTACGATCGCAAGATGCTGGTCGACATGATGCCGGGCGCGGTGATCGGCATCGGCCTCGGCTGGCTGACGGCGGCGCTGGTCACCGAGGAGATGGTGCGACTGATCGTCGGCGCGGTCGCGCTGATCTTCGTGCTGCGCTGGCTCTACCTGCAGTTCCGCCACGGCGCCGACCATGCAGCTGCGCCCAACCGCGTGGCGGCTGCCTTCTGGGGCACCGTCGCCGGCTTCACAAGCTTCGTCGCCCATGTCGGCGGCCCGCCCTTCCAGGTCTATGCCCTGCCGATCCGGCTCGACCCGAAAGTGCTGTCTGGCACATCGGCGATCTTCTTCGCCGCCACCAATGCGCTGAAGCTGATCCCCTACTTCGCGCTCGGCCAGTTCGACACCACCAACCTGACGGCGTCCGCCGTGCTGATGCCGCTGGCGCCGCTGGCGACCATCGCCGGCGCCTGGCTGGTGCGGCGCATGCGGCCGGAGATCTTCTATCCCTTCACCTACGCGACCGTCGCGATCGTTGCGGTCAAGCTGCTCTGGGACGGGATCGCCGGCCTGATATAGGCGGCGAGAATATCCGGCCGCCCTCGCCAATTGCGCTGTCAGGCGGCGCTTTCCACCAGCCGGCGGCCGCCGCCAAAGGCCAGCGTGGCGCCTGCCGCAACCACCAGCGCCATGCCGGCGAGGATGGCGATGTCGTGCACGGTCGGCTTGAGCACCATGTCGGCGATGATCACCAGCATCACCGAATAGTCGAAGCGGGCGGCGCCCATGACGCGCTGGCCCACGGCAAGGACGGCCGGAGTCACGCCATCCTTCGCGATCATGTCGGCCATGCGGTCGGCGCTCGGCTTGAACACGAGCATGCCGATCGCGAAGGTCGTGGCGTAACCGGCAAGGCCGATCAGGATCCAAAGGTCGGAAAAGCCAACCCAGAAAGCGCACATGATGAGGCCGAACAGCAGCGTCAGCATCGACATCGGCGCGAAGTAGCGGTTGCCCAACTGCCCGGTGGCACGCATCGCCTGCAGCTTGCCCTCGACATTGCCGGCGCGCTCGGCAAGCAGTCCAAGCAGGAACAGCGCGAAACCGCCGCCGACCCACAGAGTGGCCGAGACGACGTGGAGAAACTTGACAATCGAATACCAGTCCATGGGTTCGCTCCTGGCGATTTGCGGTCGAGCGGATTTGCCCGCCGGTTCAGAGGAGCGGGCGTTTAGCGTGGCGCCTGTTTCGGAACGATGTCGCGTGGGAGGCGGGCTTGTTTCGGCACCGGCATTCGCAGCCGTGCGGCGGACCATGGCCCGAACCACATTGCCGGGGCCGATTCGGCATCACGGCGGCTGTCCTGTTACGGCACAGAAGCGGCGCGCCTGGTAAAAAAATCTCGGCGCCGTTAAGACTTCATTAAGCTTTACAGGCGTTTACTATGCGCATCCAGTGATCTGGATTCTTACCGAGTGGTTGGAGCCACTTTGTTTGACGCCTCCCTGTTAAACTCCTGAGAGCCGCCTTATCCGCGGCTCTTTTTTTGTCCGCGGGAACCGTCGGCCGGGCCGTTAACCCTTCGTTAAACATGTGCTTGCCTTCACCGGCGGCGAAGCGCATTTTCAAGCTCAGTCGTTTTAGGGTGCAGGGCGTTACGGCAAGAATGCCGATTCGGCTTGCGGCAGTGCAGGGGCGTAGCGATGAACGAGCCTTCCAAGGGAAGCGCGAAAACCATCAAATTGGCGGAGCGCCGGGTTTTCTCCCAATCCTTCAAGCCGCTCTATCAGGAGGGCATGGGCCTCGTCGAACAGGCCGCCGAATATCTCGACGGCAAGGGCCGGGCCGAGGCCAAGAAGTTGTCGCGGACGGCTGCGACGCTCTATGCGGCCGAATCGATGCGGCTGACCACCAGGCTGATGCAGGTTGCCTCCTGGCTGCTGCTGCAGCGCGCCGCCAATTCCGGCGAGATGACCCGCGACCAGGTCGCCTCGGAAAAGTCCAAGGTACGGCTCGACACCGCGTCCGCGCATGACGAGGCGATCGGCTGGAACGAACTGCCGAAGGAATTTCTCGACCTCGTCACCCGCTCGCTGCGCCTGCAGGCGCTGGTACGCCGCATGGACGAGGAGATCTACGGCAGTGCGCTGGCCGACATGCCGCCAGCCGCCCGCCGCGTCAATCCGGTCTCCGACCAGATCAGCCTGCTGAACACGGCCTTCGCCCGCGGCTGATCCGGCAGCTTGATAATTCGCTCTGATGGCCATCCAGCGCCGTTTTCTGCGCTTCCCTACAGCGCCGCGCGTCCTTTCGGACGCGCAAAGGACGCTGTAGCGCTTCTTGATTTTGCGCGCAGCTCACTGCACTTGAGTACGCTTCGCTCCGGTTCTCGAAAGCAACGCAATATGGCTCATCAGACCAAATTCTGAAGCTGCCTGTCCCTGCCTGAGCCGTTTCTGGTTTGTTCACATTTTGCTGGCATCGCCCTGCGTTGGAGGTAGACTCGGCGCATGGGGGAAGCGATTCGCATCATCGGCATCGATCCGGGGCTGAGGCGCACCGGCTGGGGCATCGTCGAGAGCCTCGGCAATTCGTTGCGCTTCGTCGGCTCCGGCACGGTGCGTTCCGACGACAAGGCGGCGCTCGCGATCAGGCTCTGCCAACTGCATGATGGGTTGGTCGAGGTGCTGCATCAAGCTATGCCGCATGAGGCCGCGGTCGAGCAGACCTTCGTCAACAAGGATGCGACGGCGACGCTGAAGCTCGGCCAGGCGCGCGGCATCGCCATGCTGGTGCCGGCGCGCGCCGGGCTGGTGGTCGCCGAATATGCCCCCAACGCCGTCAAGAAAGCGGTGATCGGCGTCGGCCACGGCGACAAGAAGCAGATCCACATGATGGTCAAGGTGCTGATGCCGAAAGCGGTGTTCGACACCGATGACGCAGCCGATGCGCTTGCCATCGCCATCTGCCACGCGCATCACCGGCAAAGCGCCGCCTACCGGATTGCAGCGCTGGCGTAAGGGGACAGCGATGATAGGCAAACTGAAGGGCACGCTGGACGAGATCGACGAGGATTTCTGCCTCGTCGACGTGCATGGCGTCGGTTATGTCGCCCATTGCTCGGCGCGCACGCTGGCCTCCCTGCCGTCGCCCGGCGAGGCGGTGGTGCTGTTCATCGAGACCTATGTGCGCGAGGACATGATCCGGCTCTACGGTTTCCAGTCGGCGCTTGAGCGCGAATGGTTTCGGCTCCTGATGAACAATGTGCAGGGCGTCGGCGCCAAGGTGGCGCTGGCCATCCTCTCGACGCTGGCGCCGGCCGACCTCGCCAACGCGATCGCCTTGCGCGACATCGCCATGGTGTCGCGCGCGCCGGGTGTCGGCAAGAAGGTGGCCGAGCGCATCGTCACCGAATTGAAGGCCAAGGCGCCGGCCTATGCGGGCGCCGCCTCGGGCACGATCGGGCTGAAGCAGGAGCTCGGCGAGGGCGTGGCGCCGGCGCCGATCACCGACGCCGTCTCGGCGCTGGTCAATCTCGGCTATTCGCGCGACATCGCGGCCAACGCGGTTTCGGCGGCGCTGAAGGCGGCGGGCGAAGGCGCCGACGCCTCGAAGTTGATCCGTTTCGGGCTGAAGGAACTGGCGCGGTGAGCCTATGAAACTCAGTGGCTGGATTGACTTCCAGAGTGGTTTGGTTTTCTAGTGCGGTCCGTTTTTGCATGAGTAATCGACATGCGCCATTTCGCGACCAATATCGAAGGGAATTCAGGATCGGTTCTGGCCGAGTCTGAACGTCGCGCGCGCCTGCGGCATTGTCGAAGATAGCTTCATACAGCAATCCACTCGTCAGGCCGCTTCATTTGGAGCGGCCTTTTTATTTGGAGCGGGTAATGTTCCCGGTAATCGAAACCGTAAGCGATGTTCTGCCGCACATTCAGGGCAACATCGGCTTCTTTCTGACCCGCTTCGATGACTATGATGTCATCGACTATGGATTTGTGGGCGACGATACTTTTCGCAGCCCGATGACGCTCGAATGCCGTGGCTTGAAGTTCGCCAAGGACGGGCGCCTCATTGCCCGCCCGTTTCACAAATTTTTCAACCTTGGTGAGAGACAGCGCCCGGAAGACGTCGACTGGACGGTGCCGCATGTCGTTTTGTCGAAGCTCGATGGCTCGATGGTTCATCCGTGTGTCGTTCGTGATGAACTCGTGTTCATGACTCGGATGGGCGTCACGGCACAATCGACCGCCGCGTTGGCGCACGCTGGTGAGAATATTCGCAAGCTTTCGAAATGGGCCGTCGATGCAGGCATGACGGTGCTTTTTGAGTTCACGTCCCCCGAAAACAGGGTCGTCATCGCGTATAATCGGCCGTCGCTGACGCTTCTGGCCGCACGCGACAACCGGACCGGTCTCTATTCTACCTATCAGGAGCTTCAATCGCTGGCCGCCGAATTCGACGTGCCGCTGATCCAGTCGGTTCAGATGACGAGCTCGACAAGGGATTTCGTTACGATTGCCCGAAGCCAAGAGGGTATCGAAGGCTATGTCATTGCTTTCGATGACGGTCAGAGGTTCAAGCTCAAGACCGCATTCTACGCATTGCGGCATAAGGCGCTGTCTGGCCTTGCTCATGAAAAAACATCCTCGCATGGGTAGCAGAGGGTGCTGTGGACGACGTGGTCCCGCTGCTCGCGGCTGACCTTGCCGAGGAACTGAAGGCCTATCAGTCTGTGGTGGTCAACGGGCTCAACAGACACCTTGGCGATCTTGCCGCTTTTGTTACCGGGCACTCGGGCCGGGAGCGGAAGGAATTCGCAGCGGCAGTCAGCTCCAATCTCGATAAGAGACTCCAGGGGGCGGCTTTTGCCATGTTCGATGGAAAAGACGGCAGCGAAGTGCTTAGGAAACAACTACTGTGGGCCAGCTACGATGAGTCGCGGCTCGAGAGCATTCGTGATCTCTACGGCATGTCATGGAAGTCTCCTGCTATGACCGTCGAAGTGGGTTAATGAGATACCTTTGGCGATGCCCCCAGCAAGGACGAGGATGGATTTGTGAACGACCGCCTCATTGCTCCCGACAAGCGCGGCGAGGATGCCGACCAGAGCTTGCGGCCGCAGTCGCTCGACGAGTTCGTCGGCCAGGCGGCGGTCAGGGCCAATCTCAAGGTCTTCGTCGACGCCGCCAAGGGACGCGGCGAGGCGCTCGACCATGTGCTGTTCGTCGGACCGCCTGGCCTCGGCAAGACGACGCTGGCGCAGATCATGGCGCGCGAGCTCGGCGTCAACTTCCGCTCAACGTCGGGGCCGGTCATCGCCAAGGCCGGCGATCTCGCCGCGCTTCTCACCAATCTCGAAGACCGTGACGTGCTGTTCATCGACGAGATCCATCGCCTCAATCCGGCGGTGGAGGAAATCCTCTATCCGGCAATGGAGGATTTCCAGCTCGACCTGATCATCGGCGAGGGACCGGCCGCGCGTTCGGTCAAAATCGACCTCGCCCGTTTCACGTTGGTCGCCGCCACCACACGGCTCGGGCTTTTGACCAATCCGTTGCGCGACCGTTTCGGCATTCCGGTGCGGCTCAATTTCTACACGGTCGAGGAGCTGGAGCAGATCGTGCGCCGTGGCGCGCGCATCCTTTCGATGCCGCTCGGCGACGATGGCGCGCTGGAGATCGCCAGGCGGGCGCGCGGCACGCCGCGCATCGCCGGCCGGCTGCTGCGCCGGGTGCGCGATTTCGCCAGCGTTGCCGGCGATGGCCATGTCGACCGCCGCATCGCCGATGAGGCGCTAACCAGGCTGGAGGTCGACGGGCTCGGTCTCGACGCGCTCGACCGCCGATACCTGTCGATGATTGCCCGCAACTTCGGCGGCGGCCCGGTCGGCATCGAGACAATCGCGGCTGGGCTCTCCGAGCCGCGCGACGCCATCGAGGACATCATCGAACCTTATCTGATCCAGCAGGGCTTCATCCAGCGTACGCCGCGCGGGCGCGTGCTGACCGCCAATGCCTGGCGCCATCTCGGCCTCGACGCGCCAAAGGATCTGGCGCAGCAGCAGATCAGCCTGTTCCAGGAGGAGTAACGCAGATTTGTTCCCCACTTGCGCGGGGAACGGCCTGTCTGCGCAAAATCTGCTCGCCGCGGCCAAGCTGAAGACGCAATTGCCGCCTCTAGCTTGACGCAATTGCCATACCAAGGGCCGGGCGGACCTATGATCACCAGACGTGGCTTCCTGCGCCTCATCGGCGGCTCGTTCCTGTCGATGGTGTCGCTCAGCGCCTATGCGGTCGGCATCGAGCCGATGCTTCTGACACATGTGAAGCGCTATTCGCTGATGCCACCGCACTGGCCGGCGGGCCTCAAGCTGCGTGTCGTTGCGCTCGCCGACATCCATGCCTGCCGTCCCTGGATGACGCCGGAGCGGATCGCCTCGCTTGCCGCCGAGGCAAACGCCTTGCGTCCGGATCTCATCGTCCTGCTCGGCGACTATGTCGCCGGCATGCGCCTGGTAACGGACGAGGTGCCCGCTTCGGAATGGGCCTCGGCCCTGTCCGGCCTGAAAGCGCCGCTCGGCGTCAAGGCGATCCTCGGCAATCACGACTGGTGGCACGATCCTGTTGCGCAAAGGGCGGGGGCCGGACCAACCGAGGCGCGCAAGGCACTCGAGGGCGCCGGCATCACGGTGCTGGAAAACGATGCCTTGCGCCTGGAAAAGGACGGACACGGCTTCTGGCTGGCAGGCCTCGCGGACCAGCTAGCGTTGCTGCCGGGCGACGGCCGCGACGAGCCCAGGGGCCTCGACGACCTCGATGGCACGCTGGCCAAGGTGAGCGATAGCGCTCCCACAATCCTGCTCGCCCATGAGCCTGATATCTTCCCGAAAGTGCCGTGGCGGGTTTCGCTGACGCTGTCCGGCCACACCCATGGCGGGCAGGTGCGGCTGTTCGGCTATTCGCCGGTCGTGCCTTCGCGCTACGGCAATCGCTACGCCTATGGCCATGTCGTCGAAAACGATCGAAACCTGATTGTGTCCGGCGGACTCGGCTTCAGCATCATGCCGGTGCGTTTTGGCATGCGCCCGGAAATCCTGCAGATCGATCTCGGGTCCGCCTGAACCGCCCGCTTCAGTGAAGCGACCTGATCGCGTTCATTATGTCAGGCTCGGCCTTGTCGCCGTCGAAAGCGTCGACAATGCCGAAGGCACCGCCATAGCCCCACACCGACCAGGAGAAGCCGTGCGCCTCGGCGCGCCCAATCATCTGACTGACATAGGCGGCGCGGTATTCGGCGGGCATCACATAGGCGTTGCCGTATTCCTGGCGGATCATCCCGAATTCGCCGAGCGTGATGTTTTCCGGTCTTATCCCGTTGGCTTTCGCCCACGCTTCGACCGTCTTGAACGGCGCATCCATGATGCCGAGCAGCTTGTCGTCGCTGTCCATGCTGGCGACCTGCTCGTCGAGATAGGCAAGCATGCCGCTCCGGCGCGTCCATGGCGCCTCGGCCTTGATCCGGGCGCGGATCGTGTCCAGCGCCACATCGAGCTGCCCCTGCGGCACGGCTGTCAGCGGAAAGGGCAGGCCGGTGACATAGCGGATGAAGTCGCCGGCCCAGGTCGCGCCCTGATGGGTGAGCAGGAACGGATCGTAGGAATGGAAGGACCAGATGATGTTGTCGTCGGCGATCAGCTTCGGGTCGATCCTGGCCAGCGACGCGGCGTTGGAATAGCAGGCGCCGGTGAGGATCAGCGTCAACCTGGTGGCCGAGGAGCGCGCCGCCGCGAATAGCTTCTTCTGGCGCTCCGGCCAGAGATTTGTGCCGTCGCCGTCGCAGTCGACGATCGGCTCGTTCATCGGCTCGAAAGCGACCTGGCCCGGATCCTCGTTTGACAGCGTGCGCGCCATCTTGCGCACCATATCGACATAGGCGTCGAAGGTCCCGGGGTCGTCCATCACCTGCCCCATGCCAATCTTGCGGTTGCCGCCGGCGGGGATCAGATGCATGTCAACGATCACCTTCAGCCCGGCGCGGTTGATCATGCGCGCCGAGTCCAGCACGCTGGCGTAGAGGTCGTCGCGCAGCGCAAGTGTCTCTTCGGACAGGAAGGGGGAGGGGTCGACCGGCATGCGCAGGAAATCGAAGCCGGCATCTTTGAGCGCCTTGAGGTCATCCTCCTTGAGGAACTTTCGCCATTCCGGATAGGGCAGGATGGCGTTCGGGTCGTTCCATTTCTCCTCGCCGGTCCAGGTCGTCCACTGGTCGAGATTGAGGCCGCGCTTCATCGAGAACGTCGCGGCATAGGCGGGCAATGCCAAAGCCCCAAGCGCCAGCAGTGCCGCCATCAAGGTCTTGATCATCGCGCCCAACAGTGCCATCCGGTTCCAGCGCCGCAACACCTGCCTGCTCGGGCCAGAAAAGGAAAGCGCGATGGACGATCATGGTGAATCGGCGGCGCTCGGCGCGGGGCTTTCCGGCGCGCTGACGGAATTCGGCCATCGGCTGATGGCGCGGGTCTACTATGCCGATACCGATTTCTCCGGCGTCGTCTACCACGCCCGCTATCTCGAATTCTTCGAGCGCGGCCGCTCCGATTATCTGAGGCTCGCCGGCGTCCATCACACCGAGCTTGCCGATGGCAAGCATGGCGAGCGCATCGTCTGGGTGGTCAGGCGCATGGAGATAGACTTCAAGAGTCCCGCCCGCATGGACGACATCCTGACCATCGAGACGCGCACCGAGGATATTTCCGGCGCCCGCATCTTCATGGCGCAGCAGCTGAAGCGCGGCGACGAGGTGCTGGTCGAGGCGAAGGTCGAGGCGGCGATCATCGGCGAGAACGGCCGGCCGAGGCGCTTTCCGAGGGAGTGGGTCGCAGCGTTTATGCCAAAGGCAAGCGACTGATATTTCGGCCCTCGGCGACCTCCGCAGCCATTTGATCGACAGATGCGAGCAGCGACCCTGCGATATGGGGCGCGGCAATGCGCCGCGCTTCATATCATAACCCATCCTTAACCATAACGGTTCATGAAGAGATTGGTGAAGATTGGCGGAATCCGAACGCCTTCCTTTCACCAATATTTGCCCCGAAAAGGCCGCGAAACGGTGCATTCGGGGTGATCCCGCAAGCTTCAAGCTCGCGCGAACGGACCACAAGGGATGCCCATGGGCCCAGCCGCCAGCGACGCCCGGAAAATCTAAGGACGTAACCATGGAAAACATCGCACTCGCCGAACCGGGCGCGCATTTATCGATTTGGGCGCTGTTCATGCAGGCCAGCTGGGTCGTCAAGCTGGTCATGATCGGCCTGCTCTGCGCCTCGATCTGGACCTGGGCGATCATCGTCGACAAGCTCGTCGCCTATGGCCGCATGCGGCTGGCGCTGAACCGCTTCGAGCAGGTGTTCTGGTCGGGCCAGTCGCTGGAAGAGCTCTACCGTACGCTCGCCGACCGCAAGACCACCGGCATGGGCGCGATCTTCGTCGCCGCCATGCGCGAATGGAAGAAGAGCTTCGAGAAGGGAGCGAAATCGCCGCTCGGCCTGCAGACCCGCATAGACAAGGCGATGGACCTGGCGCTGACGCGCGAGATGGAGCGGCTGGAGGGACGGCTCGGCTTCCTCGCCACCACCGGTTCGGCCGCGCCCTTCATCGGCCTTTTCGGGACCGTCATCGGTATCATGACCTCGTTCCAGGCCATTGCCGCTTCGAAGAATACCAGCCTGTCGGTGGTCGCGCCCGGCATCGCCGAGGCGCTGCTCGCCACCGCCATCGGCCTGCTCGCGGCCATCCCGGCTGTCATCGCCTACAACAAGCTGTCATCAGACGCGAACAAGATCGCCGTGCGCATGGAAGGGTTCTCGGATGAGTTCTCCGCCATACTCTCGCGGCAAATCGATGAAAAAGTCGCGCAGAAGGCCTGAGGTACGATCATGGGTATGTCCGTAGGCATGGCGGGACGCGGCGGGCGCGGCCACAGGCGGCGCGGCCGCCATCACGGTCTGATGTCGGAAATCAACGTCACGCCGATGGTCGACGTGATGCTGGTGCTTTTGATCATCTTCATGGTCGCGGCGCCGCTCCTGACGGTCGGCGTGCCGATCGACCTGCCGGATACGCAGGCCAAGGCGATGAATGTCGATACGCAGCCGATTACCGTCTCGATCAACGCCTCCGGCCAGATCTACCTGCAGGAAACCGAGATCCCGATCGAGGAGCTGGTGGCCAAGCTGCAGGCGATCTCCAAGACCGGCTATGACGAGCGCATCTTCATCCGCGGCGACAAGCTGACAGACTACGGCACCGCCATGAAGGTGATGGCCCGCATTTCTGCGGCCGGATACAAGAACATCGGCCTGGTTTCGCTGCAGGAACAGGATCAGTAGAAGCAAGATGAGGACGGGCCTCACCACATCGGTGATCTTGCATACGGTGGCGCTGGCCTTCGGGCTGTTCACGCTGTCGTCGCCGCCTGCCATGCCTGCGTCCGATGTCGAGTCGGTGGCGGTTGACATCGTGCCGATGGAGGCCATCGCGCAGACACTGCAGGGCGACAAGAAGGCGGTGATGCATGACAAGCCGGCGCCGACGCCGACCAAGCGCCCGGACATCGTCCCCGATGCGCAGAAGGTCGGCGAAAACAGCGTCGATACCGACAAGCCGATCACGGACGAGGCCAAGCCGAAGCCGGTCGACCTGACATCGGCGCCGCCGCCGGCGCCAACGCCGACCGAAAAGCCGAAGCCCGAGGACGCGCCGAAGCCGAAGGAGACGCCGAAGCCGACGCCGGCAACGGAAGTGGCGCCGGTGCCGCAGCCGAAGGAAGAGGTCAAGCCCGAGCCGGTCAAGCAGGTGGAACCGAAGCCGACGCCGGCCAAGGAGCCGACACCAGCGCCGCAGCCGGACAAGACCGCGGCCATCCAGCCGAAGGAAGAGGTCAAGCCGGACGCCGTTGCTGAGGCCATTGCCCAAGAACCGCCGACCGAGACGACGCAGCTTCCAGACTCCGCGCCGGCGCCCGAGGCGCGGCCGAAGCCGCAGCCGGCCCAGGCCGAGAGCGCCAAGGCGCCGGACCGCAAGGACGCCGACAAGCCGGTCAAGGAAGCGTCGTCGAAGCCGAAGTCGGAAGACAAGCAGTTCAACGCGGACGAGATAACGGCGCTGCTCGACAAGCAGAAGCCTTCCGGTGGCGGCGCCAAGCGCTCGGCCCAGCAGGCTTCGCTCGGCGGCGAAAAGGACCAGGGCCAGAAACTCTCAAGGTCGGAACAAGGGGCGTTGGAAGACCAGCTCGGCCATTGCTGGACCCTCCCGGTCGGCCTCGAAGGTTCCGAGGATTTCACCGTGGTCGTTCGCTTCAACCTGAACGCCTCCGGTAAGTTGGAAGGCCGCCCGACTGTCGAAAAGTCCAGCGGCAACCCCCAGTTCGACGCCAGTGCGGTTCGCGCCGTGCAGAAATGTGATGTCGCCGGGCTGCAGGTGCCCGCCGGCAAGCAGGACATATGGTCCGATGTTCGCGTCAACTTTGATCCGAGAGCGATGCTTGGCCTGTAGCCTGAGCACCCGAAAAATCAGCAAGAGAAGCGAGAAGACATGAAATCCATCCTCAAGCCGCTCCTGGTGGTCGCCGCAATGGCGATGGGCATAATTTCTGTCGCCACCTTGCCTGCTCGAGCAACCCTCGAGCTCAACGTCAACAAAGGCAATGTCGAGCCGATGCCGATAGCCATCCCCGACTTTCAGGGAGAGCTTGGCGCGCAGATATCGGAGATCGTAACCGCCGATCTGAAACGGTCCGGACTGTTCGCGCCGATCGACAAGGCCGCCTTTGTCGAAAAGATCACGAACCCAGATGCGGCGCCGCGCTACGAGGACTGGAAGGTCATCAACGCGCAGGCGCTGGTGACCGGCAGCGTGAACAAGGAGGCGGACGGCCGCATCCGCGCCCAGTACCGGCTGTGGGATATTTTTGGCAACACGCAGCTGGCCGGCGAGCAGTTTTTCGCCAACGACGCCAATCAGCGCCGTGTCGCTCATATCATCGCCGATGCGATCTATGAGAAGATTACCGGCGAAAAGGGCTATTTCGACACGCGCGTCGTCTTCATCGACGAATCCGGCGCCAAGAATGCGCGCAAGAAGCGGCTCGCCATCATGGACCAGGACGGCGCCAACGTGCGCTATCTGTCCGACGGCCGCTCGATCGTGCTGACACCGCGCTTCTCGCCGAACCGGCAGGAAATCACCTACATGTCCTATGAGAGCGGCCAGCCGAAGGTCTATCTACTGCAGATCGAGACCGGGCAGCGCGAATTGGTCGGCAACTTCCCCGGCATGACGTTCGCGCCGCGCTTCTCGCCCGACGGCCAGAAGGTGATCATGAGCCTGCTGCGCGACGACGGCAATTCCAACATCTTCGCCATGGACCTGAGGAGCCGCTCGACCACAAGGCTGACCAATTCCACCGCCATCGATACCTCGCCGTCCTATTCGCCCGACGGCAGCCAGGTGGTGTTCACCTCCGACCGCGGCGGCCGCGCGCAGATCTACGTAATGGGCGCCGACGGCTCCGGCCAGACCCGCATATCGTTCGGCGACGGCGTCTATTCGACGCCGGTGTGGTCGCCGCGCGGCGACCTCATCGCCTTCACCAAGCAGACCGGCGGCGAGTTCCAGATCGGCGTCATGAAGACCGACGGCTCAGGCGAGCGCATTCTGTCGTCCGGCTTCCAGCAGGAGGGACCGACTTGGGCGCCCAACGGCCGCGTGCTGATGTTCTTCCGCGACTCAGCCGGCGGTCCGAAGCTGGTTTCGGTCGACCTCACCGGCCGCAACGAGCAGTCGATCCCGACCTCGAACTTCGCGTCCGACCCGGCCTGGTCGCCGCTGCTTGAGTGAGCGGTCGAAAAGGAGAATTGAAGAACTGATGAAATGAAGAATTGAAGAATGGAGAAAGAGGGCAGTTACATCAAGCGCGCCAAGGATTTGGAAGTCTATAGGCGTGCTTATGCAGCTTCCCTCGACGTCCACAGAGCGACGCTCGTTTTTCCGAAAATCGAGCAATACGCACTGCCGACCAAATGCGTCGATCCAGCAAGGCGATTTGCGCCAATCTGGCGGAGGGCTTCGCCAAGCAGACCCATTCCAGACCCGAATTCGCGCGGTTCATTTCGATGGCTATGGGATCCTGCAGCGAAGTTGAAAAGTGGATTTCGTATGCGTTCGATCTTGGTTACATCACGCAAGCGCAACGCGACGAATGGCAGCAATCCTACGTCCACATCTATGGAATGCTGGTGAATCTGAGGGAGAGATTGAAGTGATCCTTTTCCTCAATTCCCCAATTCTTCAGTTCTTCAATTCCCCTTTTTCACAGGCTGGTCGCGTTTTGGCCGCATTTCCGCCTACGGTCCGCGCGCATTGTCGCCCTTGGTAATGCGTGGGCGTAACGGCCGCGGACGGCGGCCTAATACCAAATTTTAACCGTGTTTCTTGAATGCCGGTTAACCCAAACGTGGTTACTGGGTGATCAACGAAATCACTCGAATGCGAAGGAGAGGCGGCATGGGCCGTATCGCAGCACTTACCAGAAACCCGGCCATGATCGCGCTGGTGGCGGCACTCGCCATCACGGGTTGCGCCTCGAAGAAGACCCCGAACAGCGCGGCCGATCTCGGCCTCAACGGCGCGGGCGCCGCGACGCCGGGCTCCGCCCAGGATTTCACCGTCAACATCGGCGACCGTATCTTCTTCGACACGGATTCGTCCTCGATCCGCGCCGACGCGCAGACGACGCTGTCGCGCCAGGCGCAGTGGCTGAACCAGTACAAGCAGTATGCCATCGTCATCGAGGGCCATGCCGACGAGCGCGGCACGCGTGAGTACAATCTGGCGCTCGGCGCCCGCCGCGCCGCCGCCACCCGCGACTTCCTGGTCTCCAAGGGCGTTTCGGCCCAGCGCCTGAAGACGATCTCCTACGGCAAGGAGCGCCCGGTCGCCGTTTGCGACGACATCTCCTGCTGGTCGCAGAACCGCCGCGCCGTCACCACGCTTTCGGGCGCCGGATCCTGATTGGCAAAAATACAACAGCACCATGCGAAAGGCGGCCAAATGGCCGCCTTTTTCATATCCAGCGCCCTGAAACAAAATTTGGCCGAAGTCTCGCGCCCTGCTATGAGCCGAGGGCGCTTGGTCCCACTCTGAATCGGAAGGGCGCAACGGGCTATCAATTTCACGGCGAGAGAAAGAATGCATTTCAGAACGGTCCTCAGCGGCACGCTTGCGCTGCTGCTCGTATCAAGCATCGCCGCCCCGGCAGCCGGCACGGGGCAGCCTGCCGATAGCGGGTTCTCCTTCCACCTGCCGACGCTCGGCATTTTCGGCGACAAGAAGAAACCGCAACAGCAGCAGATCGCGCAGCAGGACGGCGCCGGCGCCACTGGCCTGGAAGACCAACTCAGGCAGATGAACGGCAAGATCGAGGAACTCAATTTCCAGATACTGCAGATGCAGGAGCAGATCCGCAAGCAGCAGGAGGACAACGAGTTCCGCTTCCAGCAACTCGAGGGCGGCACGCAAGGCGGGCAGCAGCCGGCCAGCCAGAAGAAGTCGGAGGCCGCACCGCCTCCGAGCGGCGATGGCAATAGCGACAATGGCACCGACAACAGTGTCGCCGCGGCCCCGGCGACCCAGCCGCCGGCCGATGCGGGCGCCCAGTCGTCCGGCGGCGGCCAGAGCGTCGGCGAGGTCATCGTGGAATCGCAGACGGGCGACCCCGGCAAGGTAATCACCGGCGCGCCGCCGAAGCCGTTCGGCACCATCACCGTCGACAAGAACGGCAATGTGGTGAACGCCGACGAAAACACTCAGGCCACCGCCCCGGCGGCGCCGGCCGCAACCGCCGAAGGCACCAAGTCCGGAGGCACTGTGGTTGCCGCATTGCCTTCGACCAACGATCCGGACGAGCTCTACCGCAACTCCTACCAGTTCATCCTGTCGGGCGATTACGGCACCGCCGAACAGGGTTTCCGCGATCACATCGGCCGCTTCCCCAAGGACTCCAGGGCGGCGGACGCCCACTATTGGCTTGGTGAATCGCTGCTCGGCCAGCAGAAATACCGCGACGCGGCCGAGGTTTTCCTCGCCGCCAGCAAGGACTACCCGAAGGCCAAGAAGGCTCCCGACATGCTCCTGAAGCTCGGCGTGTCGCTGGTCGGGCTGAAGCAGAACGATGTGGCCTGCGCCACTTTCGGCGAGATCGGCAAGCGTTATCCCGACATCTCCAGCGCGCTCAAGGAGCGCGTCAAGCAGGAACGGGCGCTCGCGGCGTGTTAGCTTTCCGCTTGCCTGTCGGTGTCCCCAAATCGGGACCACTTTTAGGCGACACCCAGTGATGCTCGACACCGGGCCTGACCTTTCGGAACGGCTTTTTTCTGACATCGATTTATCTGACGGCGCGATTGCGGCCGTGTCCGGCGGCAGCGACTCGACCGCCCTTCTCATCCTCCTCAAGACCCATCTCGACCGAACTGCGCCCGCAACCAGGCTGCTGGCGGTGACGATCGATCACGATCTGCGGCCAGGCTCGGCGGCGGAAGCGCGCGGCGTGGCCAGGCTCTGCGCCGAGCGCGGCATCGCGCACCGCACCATCGTCTGGTCGGGGATGAAGCCATCGTCCGGCCTGCCCGCCGCCGCGCGCGAGGCGCGCTACCGGCTGCTGGCGGAGGCGGCGCATGCAGAAGGCATCGGCCTCATCCTGACCGGCCACACCGCCGACGACCAGGCCGAGACGGTGCTGATGCGGCAAGCGCGTGAAGAAGCGGCCCGTGAAGAAGGGAGACCTGACGAGGAGGCCAGCGACGAGGGCGCGCGCAGCGAGGGACGCGGGCTTGCCGGCATGGCGCCGGCCACCCTCTATGATTGGCAAAGCTGGATCGTCAGGCCATTCCTCGGCACGCGACGCGCGGCGCTGCGCGATGTGCTGCGGCGCCACAACATCGGCTGGGCCGAGGATCCGACCAATGTCGACCAGCATTTCGAGCGACCGCGCATGCGGGCCGCTCTTGCGGGTGACGATGGCGCGCGGCGTTTCGCGGAGGCGACCGCGTCGGCCGGGCAGGCCGCCGCGAGTCGTGACGAGCTTGGGCGGCACGCGGCTATGCTGATCCGCGACCTTGCCGGCATGCCGGTCCCCGGCCTCATCCGTCTCGATCCTGCTTTCGCCGCACCCGGCGATGCCGAGGCCGCCGTCTATGCCCTGCGCATCCTGCTTGCGACCGTCGGGGGCGTTGCCTTCCTGCCGGATGCGATCCGTAGCCAAGCGCTGTTCGAGCGGTTTCGGGCCGGACCGCTTTGCGCTACATTGTCGCGGACGGTGATCGACGCCAGGCGCTCCGGCATCTACCTCCGCCGCGAATCGCGCGGCCTGCCTGAGGCGGCGCTGGCCGTGAATAACGGCCTTTGGGACGGTCGCCGGCGCATCACGCTGAGCAACAGGCAAGGCGCATTGTTGATCGCGCCGCTCGGCGCGGCCACGGCGGGCAAGCGGGCTGTTGCCGAGGGCGGCGCGCCACCAAGTCTTGCGCGCGCGGCGCTAGCCGCCGAGCCGGCATTGTGGCGCGGGACGGAATGCATCGGTTTTCCCGGTGAGGGCGCGGCTCTCACGGAGATTGGCGTCGTCCCTGCCGTTGCGCCTTTTGCCCGCTTCCTACCGTCCTTCGATCTTGCGCCCGCCGCCGCCGTGGCCCGGCTGATCGGCGCGCCGCCGCTCCCGGCCTTGCCTTTCCGCGGCCACAGTGCCGCCTGATGATTGGGCGAAAGCTTAACCCACACGTGCTGTTATGCTTGGCAAGGGGAGGCGCTCTCCCTATGTTAGGCCCAAGCTTCCTCTGATCATGCGTGTCCGTCCGCGGGCTCCAACGGGACAATAGATGAATCCGAACTATCGCAACCTCGCGCTCTGGGCGATCATAGCGGTCCTGCTCATCGCCCTGTTCAACCTGTTCCAGACGCCGCAGACGCGCGGCGCTTCGAGCGAGGTCGCCTATTCGCAGTTCCTGCAGGATGTCGCGGCTGGACGGGTCAAGACGGTGACCATCGCCGGCGCCCGCATTTCCGGCACCTACACCGACAGTTCGACCGGCTTCCAAACCTATTCGCCCGGCGATCCGTCGCTGGTGTCGCGGTTGCAGGACAAGAACGTCACCATCAACGCCCGGCCTGAATCCGACGGTTCCAACTCGCTGTTCGGCTACCTGATCTCGTGGCTGCCGATGATCCTGATCCTCGGCGTCTGGATATTCTTCATGCGCCAGATGCAGTCCGGCTCCGGACGCGCCATGGGCTTCGGCAAGTCGAAGGCCAAGTTGCTGACCGAGGCGCACGGCCGCGTCACCTTCCAGGACGTCGCCGGCGTCGACGAGGCCAAGGAAGACCTGGAAGAGATCGTCGAGTTCCTGCGCGACCCGCAGAAGTTCCAGCGCCTCGGCGGCAAGATCCCGCGCGGCGTGCTTCTGGTAGGCCCTCCCGGCACCGGCAAGACGCTGCTTGCCCGCTCGGTCGCCGGCGAGGCCAACGTGCCGTTCTTCACCATCTCCGGCTCGGACTTCGTCGAGATGTTCGTCGGCGTCGGCGCCAGCCGTGTCCGCGACATGTTCGACCAGGCCAAGAAGAACGCGCCCTGCATCATCTTCATCGACGAAATCGACGCGGTCGGCCGCCATCGCGGCGCCGGGCTGGGCGGCGGCAATGACGAGCGCGAACAGACGCTGAACCAGTTGCTGGTCGAGATGGACGGCTTCGAGTCTAACGAAAGCATCATCCTGATCGCCGCCACCAACCGGCCCGACGTGCTCGACCCCGCGCTGCTCAGGCCCGGCCGCTTCGACCGCCAGGTGGTGGTGCCGAACCCCGACATCGTCGGCCGCGAGAAGATCCTCAAGGTGCATGTGCGCAACGTGCCGCTGGCGCCAAATGTCGACCTCAAGGTTATCGCGCGCGGCACGCCGGGCTTCTCCGGCGCCGACCTGATGAACCTCGTCAATGAATCCGCCCTGATGGCGGCGCGGCGCAACAAGCGCCTCGTCACCATGGCCGAGTTCGAGGACGCCAAGGACAAGATCATGATGGGCGCGGAGCGCCGCTCGTCCGCGATGACGCAGGCCGAGAAGGAACTGACCGCCTATCACGAGGCCGGCCACGCGATCCTCGCGCTCAACGTGCCGACCGCGGATCCGCTGCACAAGGCGACGATCATCCCGCGCGGCCGCGCGCTCGGCATGGTCATGCAGTTGCCGGAAGGCGACCGCTATTCGATGAGCTACAAGTACATGATCTCGCGCCTGGCGATCATGATGGGCGGCCGCGTCGCCGAGGAGTTCAAGTTCGGCAAGGAGAACATCACCTCCGGCGCCTCCTCCGACATCGAGCAGGCGACCAAGCTGGCGCGCGCCATGGTCACGCGCTGGGGCTTCTCCGACAAGCTCGGCCATGTCGCCTATGGCGACAACCAGGAAGAGGTCTTCCTCGGCCATTCGGTGGCGCGCACGCAGAACATCTCGGAAGAGACGGCGCAGATCATCGATGCCGAGGTGCGCCGGCTGATCGACGACGCCTATTCGACGGCCAAGGCGATCCTGACCAAGAAGAAGAAGGAATGGATCGCGCTGGCGCAAGGCCTGCTCGAATACGAGACGCTGACCGGCGAGGAGATCAAGCAGCTGATCGCCGGCCACAAGCCGGCGCGCGACCTCGGCGACGACACGCCGCCCAGCCGTGGCTCGGCCGTGCCGAAGGCCGGCACCGGCGGCCGCCGCAAGAAGGGCCCGGAGCCCGAAGGCGGCATGGAGCCGCAGCCGCAGGGCTAGTCGAGATCAGAGCGCTTCACCGTTTCAGGGAACGCAGAAGCGCTCTAATCTTTGGTTTGACCTATCCGACGGCTTCACGCGACGCGTTGTAAATCAGGAGACGCGCCGGATGTGCGTTGAAGCGCCATCCTCGGGCCTGTCCCGAGGACCTGCCAACGCAACCGGGTTGGCGGTTTCCAGCTCCCGTCGCCCGACAGCAGATCCTCGGGACAGGCCCGAGGATGACGGCTTGGCGCGTGGGAATCGCCTTATCCGCCGTATCCGATTTTTATGATTCAGCTTTCAGCCGCGCATTGCACAGGCTGTAATAGCCGCCGCCCTTCTGGATCCAACGAAGGCCGTTCAACGTACCTGCCTCCTTGTTGCCGTGGTACCCCTGCAGGCAGGTCTTCATCCGCGCCTTCGCGGGCTTTTCGGTCTTGAACTCGGCGGCCAGCGTGGTCGGGAATGTCACGCCCGCCGGCGCTACGGGGGGCGCGACCGCCGCGCTGGTTTCCTTTTTCGGCTGCGGCTCGGTTTTGACCGTATCCGTGCTGACACTCTCGGCAACGGGCATCGCACATTTCTCCTTGCGGAAAGCGGCCCAGTCCATGCCGTTCAGAGTGCCGCCTTCCTTGGCTGCGCGATAGGTCTCTCCGCATTCCTTCATCGTCAGTGCGCTTGCAGGGGCGACGCCCCACGCAACCAATGCCGTCACAGCCAATACGGCCAATTTCAAACTAGACATAAGACCCTCCGGGTTGCTAACGAGATCGATGTCTTTTTGTATACTGTTTGTTCTGCATATGTTCAATCAGAATTTTTGCGAGCTACTATAAAGCCTGGCGGTGGGAAGTGTGGCGGTTGACGATACCGATCGCTCCAGAGAGATGCAGATGCGAGCAAGGCCGGCGCCGGCGGCCGCGGCAAGAAGGGCCCGGAGCCGGAAGGCGGCATGGAGCCCAGCTGCAGGGGTGATGATAAGCGAACACCTACCAAAAACGCAGCGGCTGGTCCGTGACGTTTTTGCTTTTGACCCGCTCTCTTTTCAAAAGCCGGCGCTGCCCCTCATCGCCCTGCCGGGCACTTCTCCCCGTATAGTGA
The DNA here is from genome assembly GCF_003952505.1 of Mesorhizobium sp. M4B.F.Ca.ET.058.02.1.1. Lineage (NCBI taxonomy): Bacteria > Pseudomonadati > Pseudomonadota > Alphaproteobacteria > Hyphomicrobiales > Phyllobacteriaceae > Mesorhizobium > Mesorhizobium sp. M4B.F.Ca.ET.058.02.1.1. The sequence goes on from NZ_CP034450.1 coordinate 5,080,700, forward strand.
CGGGAGAAGGTGGCCGGCCGCGGCCCCGGCGCTTTTCCTGCAACGTTCGCGATTGGCGAAATCGGCGATGAGAGCGCCCCTCTCCCCGGAGAGGAAGCCGGCAGGCAGGTGAGGGGCAGCAAAAACGCCTCAGAAATATCCGCTGGCCAACTCGCAAATCAGATGCGGCGTACTCGCTCAAACACGCCCAACAAAGAAAAAGGCCCGCGAACTTTACGGTTCGCGGGCCTTCGTCAACCGTAAACGAAGCGAAATCAGCTCTTCAGCTTGGCGTTGCACAGGCTGTAGAAGCCGCCGCCCTTCTGAATCCACTTGAGGCCGTTCAGCGTGTTGGCGTCCTTGTTGGCATAGTACAGCTCGAGGCAGGTGTGCATGCGGCCCTTGGCCGGGGTCTCGCTGGCAAACTTCTTGGAGATCGCCGTCGGGAACTTCACGCCCTTGGGAGCGGCAACGGACGGCTTCTCGGGTTCGCTGGTGTAGGTCGCCTCCGTCGGAGCCGGCACCGTGTCGTCGTCGTCCGCGGCGGCGCCGCACTCTGCCTTGCGGAAGTCGTTCCACTTCATGCCGTTGAGCTTGTTGCCGGTCTTGGCCACCTGGTACTTGGCGCTGCAATCGGCCATGCTGAGGCCCTTGCCTCCTTCAGCGGCGGCGGCCTTGGTCGTTGCCTTGGCGGGTTCCGCCGCGGCGGTTGCGCCGGGGCCGCATTCGGCCTTGCGGAAGTCGTTCCACTTGACGCCGTTCAACGTGCCGGCGGCCTTGGCGGCCTGGTACTTGGCGCTGCATTCCTTGGTGGTCAGGCCCTTGGCGGTCTCCTCGGTCGCGGCCGCCGCCTTGGTGGTCTTGGCGGGTTTGGCGTCGGCAGCTGCGGCGGTGGCTCCGGCGCCGCACTCGCTCTTGCGGAAGTCGTTCCACTTCATGCCGTTCAAGGTGCCGGCAGCCTTTGCGGCCTGGTACTTGGTGCTGCATTCCTTCGCGGTCAGGCCCTTGGCCGCGTTGTCGTCGTCGGCGGCGGCCGCCTTGGAGTCGGACTTGGCCGCATCGCTTGCCTTCGCCGTCTTCTTGGCGGGCTTGGTGTCGGTGGTTGCGGCGGCATCGGTGCCGCATTCAGCCTTGCGGAACTGGTTCCACGTCTGGCCGTTAAGTGTTCCGGCGTCCTTTGCCGCGTTATACTTGGTGCTACACTCGGCGATGGTAAGCGCGTTGGCCGGCGCCGCCAGGAACAAGGTTGCGACGGCTAATCCCGTCAAGGTTGCAAGTCGATGGATGAGCATGGCGTTTTCTCCGTTGCTGTCGCCCATAGGTTGTCCCTTTGCGAAACCAATAGCCCTCAACGCCCGCCCGCGCCAGATGCTACCAGCGCGGACGCCCTCACAAACTGTGTTCCTCCCGATAAGGTGATGGAATCCTTGCGATCTGGTCCGCCTGAGCAAGGTTTGCGGGGCGAATCTACAGCCAACGGACCTGCAACGCCTGGTCCATTGCCGCAAGACTGGACGGCCATGTTAGGCTGTCGAATCACTTGACCAGCCCAGCACAATGATTTTCTAAGGAATGGTAATATATAATCACGAAATGTGATGATCGGGTGCGGCTCAATTGTGGCAATACGGGCGGCTGAAAAACCGACGGGGATCTAGAAACGCATGGCAGGGCAGTATTTTGGCACCGACGGCATTCGCGGACGCGCCAACAAGTTTCCGATGACGGCCGAGGTCGCCATGCGGGTCGGTATGGCGGCAGGCCTTTCGTTCCAGCGCGGCAGCCATCGCCACCGCGTCGTGCTCGGCAAGGACACGCGGCTTTCCGGCTACATGATCGAGAACGCGATGGTGTCGGGCCTGTGCGCGGCCGGCATGGACGTGTTCCTGCTTGGCCCCATTCCGACGCCGGCGGTCGCCATGCTGGTGCGCTCGCTGCGCGCCGACATCGGCGTGATGATCTCGGCCTCGCACAATCCGTATTATGACAACGGCATCAAGCTGTTCGGCCCCGACGGCTATAAGCTCTCCGACGAGATCGAGGAGCGCATCGAGGGCATGCTGGACAAGGATATCGAGCTGGCGCTTGCTGATTCCGACGGGCTCGGCCGCGCCAAGCGCGTCGACGGGGTGCACGACCGCTATATCGAATTCGCCAAGCGTACGCTGCCGCGCTCAATGTCGCTGTCGGGCCTCAGGATCGTCGTCGATTGCGCCAACGGCGCCGCCTACAAGGTGGCGCCCGAGGCACTTTGGGAACTCGGCGCCGAGGTCGTGGCCATCAATGTCGAGCCCAACGGCTTCAACATCAACAAGGAATGCGGCTCGACCCATCCGGCCGGCCTGCAGAAGAAGGTGCATGAAGTGCGCGCCGATATCGGCATCGCGCTCGACGGCGACGCCGACCGGGTGGTGATCGTCGACGAGAACGGCGCCATCGTCGATGGCGACCAGATCATGGCACTGATCGCCGAGTCCTGGCACCAGAGCGGGCGTCTGGCCGGCGGCGGTGTCGTGTCGACAGTGATGTCCAACCTCGGCCTCGAACGCTTCCTCGGCGACATGAAGCTGCAGCTGCACCGTACCAAGGTGGGAGACCGCTATGTCGTCGAGCACATGCGCGCGCATGGATTGAATGTCGGCGGCGAGCAATCCGGCCACATCGTGCTCTCGGATTTCTCGACCACGGGCGACGGGCTTGTGTCGGCGCTGCAGGTGCTGGCCTGCATCAAGCGGCAGAACCGGCCGGTCAGCGAGCTGTCAAAGAAGTTCGAGCCGGTGCCGCAGCTCTTGAAGAATGTCCGCATCGCCGGTGGCAAGCCGCTCGAGGAGGCGCCGGTCAAGGCGGCGATCGAGGATGCGCGCAACCGGCTCGGCAAGGCCGGGCGGCTGGTCATCCGGCCCTCCGGCACCGAGCCGCTGATCCGCGTCATGGCCGAGGGCGACGACCCGCAGCTGGTCGAGGCTGTCGTCAACGATCTCGTCGGCGTCATTTCGGAAACGCGCAGCGCCGCCTGAGTGCGCGAAGCAATCCAGCTCTGCAAGCCCGCCGTCAGGCGGGCTTTTTTGTCCGTGCGCGAGCGATGCGGTCGGCCCTGTTCGCAATGCGACTCTATCTAAAATTGTATAGATTCGTGGTTAATCGGTACGGTTAAACGGCTTTTAACCTTTGCAATTCATTATCCAAACCCGAAGTCAATCATCTTCGGGCGGGTGTCGTCCCGAGGCTTCTTAGGGGTGACAGCATGTTCAATACAAGAATGGCATTGTTTGCCGCGCTGTTCGCGGGGATGGCGGCACCAGCGCTCGCAGCCGATCTTACGGAGCCGCCAGTGGTCGAAGCGGCGCCGCCGCCGGTCGCCTACGAGCAGCCGGTCGAAGTCGGCGGCTGGTACATCCGCGGCGATATCGACTATCACTGGTCGAATTTGGGTAGCATCGACTACATCACGTACGGGCCGCCGCCCGGCACCAACGATTTCGATTTCGGCGACCTAAAGGGCGGGTTCTCGCTCGGCGGCGGCGTCGGTTATAAGGTCAATGACTACTTCCGCACTGATCTAACTGCCGATTACTGGTTCAAGTCAGACTTCAACGGCCAGACCTCGGATCTCGTCACGACATCGACCGAGGTTTCGAAGATGAGCGCCTTCCTTCTGCTGGCTAACGCGTATGCCGATCTCGGCACCTATCACGGGATCACGCCTTATGTCGGCGCCGGCATCGGCGGCGCGCGTATCAAGTGGGACACGGTCCGCGATCCGAACACCACCGAGACCAACCCCGGGTCGACCAACTGGCGTTTTGCCTACGCGCTCATGGCGGGCGCTTCCTATTGCTTGACCGACAAGATCATCTTTGACGCGGGCTACCGCTTCAGCCACATCCAGGGCGGCCGCATGTTCGAGTTTGATACGACTAGCTCGGGTCCTGGCTTCGACCACGGCATAAGCACGCACGAGGTACGCGGCGGTCTGCGCTATCAGTTCGGCGGCAACAATGGGTGCGCAGCGCCGGTAGTGGCCTATCAGCCTGAGCCGGAGCCGATCTACACCAAATAAGCTCTTCGAGATCCGAGAGTTCCTCAACCGCCCGGCTTTTCGCCGGGCGGTTTTCTGTTTGAGCTATTTGCCCGAACGAAAACTCTTCGCGATCAATTCGCTAACCGTCTGTTATCCTTAACCGGCACTTAACCACTATGGTTAACAATGCTCCTTGAAAAACGGTGCTGCGCTGCGGCGCGCGCCAAGTTCGGGAGCCGGGGACATGGTATTCAAATCGCGTATAGCGCTGGCGCTGGCCGCCATCGTGCTGATGCCGGTGACGCAGGCGCTGCCGGCCGACTACGATCCGCCGATCTATGTCGACCAGGCGCCGGACTACGTGCCGGTCGAGGTCGGCTCGGGATGGTACCTGCGCGGCGATATCGGCTACGCCTTCAACAAGCCCTACGACTTCTCGGAGTCGCCAACCGGCGTCATCACCGATGTCAGCGCGCTGTCCGCATCCGTCGGCATGGGTTACCACTTCAACGACTACTTCCGCGGCGAGCTGAATTTTGGCCTGCTGCCGACGAGCAAGTTCGACAACCAGTATGTCACCACCTGCGAGGGCACCGAGACGACGACCGTGACCGACAACACTTCGGGCACCATCGTCAGCCAGGTGTCTGGGCCCAGCACCCGGTCCTGTAACGGCTCGGACTATACGCGCAACAAGGCCTATGACGTCATGGCCAGCGCCTTCGTCGATCTCGGCACCTATGTCGGCTTCACCCCTTATCTCGGCGGTGGCGTGGGGCTGGCCTACAGCACCTACACGCTGGCCCAGGGCGCCAGGGACTGCGAGAACGACTCGACCTCGGTTGTTGGCGGCGGCAACACTACGACGACCAGCTTCAGCTGCTTTGATTCGAGCGTCTATGACGGCACGGTCACGCGCGAAAGGCAGTTCAACATGGCCTATATGCTTGGCGCCGGCTTCGCCTACCAGGTCAGCAAGAATGTCGCGCTCGATTTCGGCTACGAATATGTATCGGTGCCGGGGCTGAAGTACGCGACCATCGACAACGTCGGCACGCCGACGATCCACAAGGGCATCGACTATCAGCAGGTCAAGGTCGGGCTGCGTTACGATCTCTGGTGAGGTTCGCATCAGCAAGGACAAGCGCCATGGCGGGTCATGTGATCCGCCATTTGCTTTTGCCATCACCACCGGCCGCTGCGATGCGAATATCCCGTCAGCGACAAAAACTTTGCTCTTGACGCCGGAAGCCTGAACGCATATCGCCGTCCGTGGGCCACCCCTCCCCAACGAGGGGCCACTATCTGGAAGGATAGACCACGATGACGACGCTTACGAAGCCCGGACTCCGTCCGGCAAACCCCAATTTCTCCTCAGGTCCTTGCGCAAAACGCCCCGGCTGGTCGGTCGAGGCGCTGACCAAGGCTCCGCTCGGACGCTCGCATCGCGCCAAGATCGGCAAGAGCAAGCTCGAGCAGGCGATCGAGCTGACGCGCGAGATCCTCAAGGTTCCCACCGGCTACCGCATCGGCATCGTGCCGGCGTCCGACACCGGCGCGGTCGAGATGGCGCTGTGGTCGCTGCTCGGCGAGCGCGGCGTCGACATGGTCGCCTGGGAGAGCTTCGGCTCCGGCTGGGTGACCGATGTGGTCAAGCAGCTGAAGCTCGCCGACGTGCGCAGGTTCGAGGCCAGCTATGGCGCGCTTCCGGATCTGGCCAAGGTCGATTTCGACCGCGACGTCGTCTTCACCTGGAACGGCACCACATCGGGCGTGCGGGTTCCGAACGGCGATTTCATTCCTGCCGACCGGAAGGGCCTGACGATATGTGACGCGACGTCGGCCGCCTTCGCGCAAAGGCTCGACTTCGAAAAACTCGATGTCGTCACCTTCTCCTGGCAGAAGGTGCTGGGCGGCGAGGGCGCGCATGGCATGCTGATTCTGTCGCCGCGCGCCGTCGAGCGGCTGGAGACATACAAGCCTGCATGGCCGCTGCCGAAAATTTTCCGCCTCACCTCGGGCGGCAAGCTGATCGAAGGCATCTTCAAGGGCGAGACGATCAACACGCCGTCGATGCTGTGCGTCGAGGACTATCTCGACGCGCTTCATTGGGCGAAGTCGATCGGCGGCCTTGACGCCCTGATCGCCCGCGCCGACGCCAATGCGGCGGTGCTCGACCGTTTCGTCGCCACCTCGTCATGGCTTGGCCATCTCGCCGCCGATCCGGCGACGCGCTCGAACACATCGGTCTGCCTGTCCTTCACCGATCCGCAAGTCGCGGCGCTCGACGCCGACGGGCAGGCGGCTTTCGCCAAGGCGCTGGTCTCGGCGCTCGACAAGGAAGGTGTGGCCTACGACATCGGCGCCTACCGCGACGCACCGCCCGGCCTGCGCATCTGGTGCGGCGCGACTGTCGAGACCTCCGATCTCGAGGCGCTGCTGCCCTGGCTCGACTGGGCTTTTGCCGCGCAAAAGGCGTCGCTGAAGGCAGCTGCCTGAGTTTCCCGTGGCGGCCATCGGGGCCGCCCATTTCCAAACGGATCAATCCCTTTCGAAGGAGGCCGCCATGGCGCCCCGCGTTCTCGTCTCAGACAAACTTTCCACCACTGCTGTGCAGATCTTCAAAGACCGCGGCATCGAGGTCGACTATCTGCCCGACCTCGGCAAGGACAAGGAAAAGCTGCTCGAAGTCATTGGCCAGTATGACGGCCTCGCCATCCGCTCGGCCACCAAGGTCACCGAAAAGCTGATCAACGCCGCCACCAGGCTCAAGGTTGTCGGCCGCGCTGGCATCGGCGTCGATAATGTCGACATCCCGGCGGCAAGCCGCAAGGGCATCATCGTGATGAACACGCCCTTCGGCAATTCGATCACCACCGCCGAGCATGCTGTCGCCATGATCTTCGCCCTTGCCCGCCAGATTCCGGAAGCGAACGCCTCGACGCATGCCGGCAAGTGGGAAAAGAACCGCTTCATGGGCATCGAGATCACCAGCAAGACGCTCGGTGTCATCGGCTGCGGCAATATCGGTTCGATCGTCGCCACCCGCGGCGTCGGGCTCAAGATGCATGTTATCGCCTTCGACCCGTTCCTGTCTGACAGCCGCGCCGAGGAGCTCGGCGTCGAGAAGGTCGAGCTCGACGAGCTCTTCGCCCGCGCCGATTTCATCACGTTGCACACGCCGCTGACCGACAAGACGCGCAACATCATCGACGCCGCCGCGATCGCCAAGATGAAGACAGGCGTACGCATCATCAACTGCGCGCGCGGCGGGCTGATCGTCGAGGCCGATCTGGTCGCGGCACTGAAGAGCGGCAAGGTGGCGGGCGCCGGCATCGACGTGTTCGAGGTCGAACCGGCGGAGAACAACGAACTGTTCGGGATGGAGAATGTCGTGGCGACGCCGCATCTCGGCGCCTCCACCGCCGAGGCACAGGAGAATGTGGCGCTGCAGGTGGCAGAGCAGATGTCCGACTACCTGCTCAAGGGCGCCGTCTCCAACGCCATCAACATGCCCTCGATCACCGCCGAGGAGGCGCCGCGGCTGAAGCCCTTCGTCAAGCTCGCCGAAGTGCTCGGCGCCTTCGTCGGCCAGGTCACCGAGGATCCGATCAAGGAGGTCGAGATCCTGTTCGACGGCTCGACCGCGACCATGAACACGCGTGCCCTGATCAGCGCGACCCTTGCCGGTCTGATCCGGCCGCAGGTCTCCGACGTCAACATGGTGTCGGCGCCGATCATGGTGAAGGAACGCGGCATCATCGTCGCCGAGGTCAAGCGCGACAAGTCTGGCGTGTTCGACGGCTACATCAAGCTGACGGTCACCACCGAGCACAGGACGCGCTCGATCGCCGGCACCTGCTTTTCGGACGGCAAGCCGCGCTTCATCCAGATCAAAGGCATCAATCTCGACGCCGAAGTCGGCCAGCACATGCTTTATACGACCAACGCCGACGCGCCCGGCATCATCGGCCTGCTCGGCACCGTCTGCGGCGAGAACGGCGTCAACATCGCCAACTTCCAGCTCGGCCGCAACCGGCCGGGTGGCGATGCCATCGCGCTGCTCTATCTCGACGCGCCGTTCCCCGAAAATGTGCTCGATCAGCTGCGGGCGCACAAGTCGATCGACTCGGCCAAGCCGCTGCACTTCGACGTCGGCGTAGCCTGAAGCCCGTCCTGCCGATTTGCATGACAGCGCCGCGCGTGCGATAGCCGCGCGGCGCTGTCATTCGTGCCAGGCGTCGGCGCCGGAAAGTGCCTGGGAGGAATGCCGGCGTAATCGCGCCCTGCTCGCCTCGGCAAATCGCGCGAAAGGCGAAAAATGTTATGCCCCGGGCGGCGTTCGGCGGCAAAGAATGGTCGCGTCGGTCCGCTCTTGACGCTATAGAGGCCTGTCGTTTTCAAGCCGCCAGTCGGCATTTCAAGGGAAAAGCAACATGGCCAATGTGGTGGTCGTCGGCTCGCAGTGGGGCGACGAAGGCAAGGGCAAGATCGTCGACTGGCTGTCGGAGCGGGCCGATGTCGTCGTGCGCTTCCAGGGCGGCCACAATGCCGGCCACACGCTGGTCGTCGACGGCAAGGTCTACAAGCTGTCGCTTCTGCCTTCCGGCGTCGTGCGGCAAGGCAAGCTGTCGATCATCGGCAATGGCGTGGTCTTCGACCCGCACGCCTTCGTCGCCGAAGTGGCGAAACTGAAGGCGCAAGGCGTCGAGGTGACGCCGGATCGCCTGAAAATAGCCGAAAACACCGCGCTTATCCTGTCGCTGCACCGCGAATTGGACGGATTCCGTGAGGACGCCGCCTCCAATTCCGGGACAAAGATTGGCACGACCCGCCGCGGCATCGGCCCCGCTTACGAGGACAAGGTGGGACGGCGCGCGGTCAGGGTGATGGATCTGGCGGATTTGGAAACGCTTCCCCTGAAGGTCGACAGGCTGCTGACGCACCACAATGCGCTGCGCCGCGGGCTCGGCCATGGCGAAGTCACGCATGACGCGATCATGCGCGAGCTGACTTCGGTCGCCGACGAGATCCTGCCCTACATGGACCGGGTCTGGAAAGTTCTCGACGATCGGCGCCGCGCCGGCGAGCGGATCCTGTTCGAGGGCGCGCAAGGCACGCTGCTCGACATCGACCACGGCACCTATCCGTTTGTCACCTCGTCCAATACCGTCGCCGGCCAGGCCGCGGCCGGCTCGGGTGTGGGGCCGGGCGCCATCGGCTATGTGCTGGGCATCACCAAGGCCTACACGACGCGTGTCGGCGAGGGCCCGTTCCCGACCGAGCAGAAGAACGAGATCGGCGAGTTCCTCGGCACGCGTGGTCATGAATTCGGCGTCGTCACCGGCCGCAAGCGTCGCTGCGGCTGGTTCGACGCCGTGCTGGTGCGCCAGGCGGTGGCCGTCAACGGCATCAAGGGGATCGCGCTGACCAAGCTCGATGTGCTGGACGGACTCGACGAGATCAAGGTGTGCACCGCCTACCGCCTCGACGGCGAGACGATTGACTATCTGCCGGCCAGCCAGGGCGCGCAGGCGCGCGTCGAGCCGGTCTACGAGACGCTCGAAGGCTGGAAAGGCACCACCGCCGGCGCGCGCAGCTGGAACGATCTGCCGGCCCAGGCGGTCAAGTATGTACGTTACATCGAGGAGCTGATCGGCGCGCCGGTGGCGCTGCTCTCGACCAGCCCGGAGCGGGACGACACGATACTTGTGACTGATCCGTTTCAAGACTAGTTTCTCAGCCTTTCCGGGCTCAGCGGCTGATTTGCGGGGGCCGGCCCAGGAACAAAATGCGGGTCCACTGAAGCATGGCAGATTTCATCACCGTTCTGAAAAAGACGATCGACGGTCTCAGCGAAAACACGCCCGAGATGCGCTCGAAAGTCTATGACAAGGCGCGGGCGACAATCGCCAAGAAGCTTGCGGATCACGTCCCGCCTTTGGCGCCGTCGGTTGCCGATCAGCAGAAGCGCACGCTGGAGGATGCGATTTCCAACGTCGAGCGTGGTTATGCCAAAAGCCAGCCGGCGGTCGATCCGCTGGCCGAGCTGGAGCACATCTTCTCCTCGATCGATCGCAACAAGAACCAGCCGAGCCATGTGCGGCAGCCTGTCGTTGCCAAAGCCGAGCCTGCCAGGCCTGAGCCCGCCAAGCCGGAGCCTTTCCGGCCGGCTGCGCCAGTCGCCAAGGCGGAGCCAAGCTGGCAGAAGGCGCCGCAAACGCCTCCGCCATTCGAGACCGATGCCCGCCTGCCGGGCATGGACGCCTCGATGCCGAACGACCAGAATGACGTCTTTGTCAGTGAGGAAGAACCGGCGGCGGCCGACACGTTCCAGCGGCTGCGCCCTGCGGTGCGCAAACGCAGCTATGGCGGGCTGATCGCCGCTGCCGCCGCCGTCCTGGTGATCGGCGGTGGCGGCTATGGCATCTGGCTGAACAAGGACGCGTTCGGCTCCATGCTCGGCCTTGGCGGGAGCAAGACCGTCACCACGGAGCCGCTGGTGAAGCCGGCTCCGGCCAAGCCGGCGGCCGACGTCGCGGCAACACCGCCGGCGGCGGCCACCGGCGAAACGGCCGAAGCGACCAAATTCACCCAGCGCCTGACGCCGGAGGGCAAGGAGACCGATCCCGGCCCCGCCGGCGGGCAAAGCGGCATTGGCGAAGGCGAATCCGTCGCCGCGCTGACGACGCCGCCACCGGCTGCGCCCGTGGTGCCGGCGCCGACCAGCCCGCCGGCGGCGGCAACCGGCGCTCCCGCAGCTCCCGCGCCCGGGGCGGCAACACCGCCGGCAGATGGCGCCACACCCGCAACGCCGGCAGATGCGGCCGCGACGCCGCCGGTACCGCCCGCTGGCGCACAGCCAGCCGCGCCGGCCACCGGCGCCGCACCGTCGACACCGGCGGCAGCGCCGGTTGAAACCGCGCTGCCGGTCGGCCAGAAGGCGATCTTCTACGAGGAACGCACCAGCACCCAGCAGGGCTCGGCCGAGCCGGGCAACATCGTCTGGTCGCTGGTGCAGGAATCGCCGGGCGGCGATCTGCCGCCGGAACCGGCGATCCGCGCCGAGGCGACGATACCGGGCAAGGACATCCAGCTGCGCATGACGATCAGGCGCAACACAGACCAGACGCTGCCGGCCAGCCACATCATCGAGATGATCTTCCTCACGCCGGAAGGATTTGACGGCGGCGGCGTCGACAACATCCTGCGCATCGCCATGAAGAGTTCCGAACAGGATGCCGGCAGCCCGCTGATCGGCATCCCGGCCAAGATCGCCGACGGCTTTTTCCTCGTCGCGCTCAACGACACCAAGGCCGATGAGGACGCCAATCTGACGCTGCTCAGGGGCCAGGACTGGATCGATGTGCCGGTCGTCTACAAGACCGGGCGGCGCGCCCTGCTCACCATGGAAAAGGGCATCCCCGGCGAGAAGGTGTTCGACGAGGCGCTGAAGGCCTGGCAGGCGAAGACGTCTGGTTGACTCGCAGCGGTGGCTTGAGGCCCTCGCCGCTCAGAACCCCTGGAACGGCATGTCGAGCGCAGCGGCGATCTCGTCGTGAGGCCGCATCAGGTTCAGCCGGCTCGCGCCAAGTTCCGTCGTCGAAACCGTGGCGAGCAGATGGGTGGCCATCACCAGCTGCGTCCGTTGATCTCAAAGATCGGATGGAGCTTCCGCATTGCAGGCGGCGCCACCGAGACGGGCAGAAGTGGGACCACCACCCGTGTCTTGAAGTGATCGAGCAGATCGGATTGAACGTCGAGAGGATAGCCGCCTTCGATGCCGTCTGGCGGCGAATACGTCGTAGCGCGCCATCAGAACTGCCGGTGCTCCTTGAGCGGAACACCATGTGCTTCGACATAGCCGTTCCAGGCGTCCATCGTTGCGCGGTTCTCAAGCTTCCAGAGCCGCGTCTTTTCGGCTGCCACTGCTTCGGCTATCCCGGCTTCGGCGGCGCGCGAGACGTTCACGTTGAGCCCCTTTGCTTCCTTCATCAACTGTGAATGAGGCCTCCGCAACATGCGTATTCCATATGCGCATCCGGGGCACCGCCGCAACGGCTGGGCTGCGCGGGCGGCATGACGAAATTGATGCCATATGCTAATGTTCGCGAGATCGGTGGGCGAGATCGTGCACGGCGATGACCAATGCGAAGATCAACCTTCGTGAGCTCGGCGAAACCATCCTTCTGACAGATGGCGGCCTCGAAACGTCGCTCGTCTTCCTGGAAGGGCTCGATCTGCCGTTCTTTGCCGCTTTCCCCCTGCTTGCGACCGATGAGGGCCGAGAGAGGCTCGGGCGCTATTTCCGTCAATATCTGGATATCGCCGAACAGCGCGGCGTCGGCTTTGTTCTCGACACGCCGACATGGCGCGCCAATCCCGACTGGGCCGGGAAACTCGGCTACTCGCGCAGTGAGCTGTCGGCCGCGAACCGGCGCGCGGTCACGTGGGCGCGTGCGCTGGCAGCGCCCTATGCGGCGCGTGGGATGCTTGTCCTCGTGAATGGGGTAGTCGGGCCGCGCGGCGACGGCTACCGGGTCGATGCAGCGATGACGACGGCCGAGGCCGAAACCTATCACAGCGACCAGATCAGAGCGTTCCGCGATGCCGGCGTCGATATGGTCAGCGCCGTCACCATGACCTATTCGCACGAGGCCGCCGGCATAGCTTGCGCGGCCATGGCATCGGGGCTCCAATCGGTGATTTCCTTCACCGTCGAGACGGATGGGCGCCTGCCTTCCGGCGAAAGCCTGAAAGACGCCATCGAAACCGTTGACGACGAGACTGACGGCGCCCCGGCCTATTTCATGATCAACTGCGCGCACCCCAGCCATTTCGATGCGGTTCTTGCCGCCGGCGAAGGCTGGATAGGTCGCATTCGCGGCGTGCGGGCCAACGCATCCGCCAAGAGCCATGCCGAGCTCGACGCAGCGACCGAACTCGACCCCGGCGATCCGGTCGATTTCGGTCGGCGCTATAGCGCGATGCGCGACCGCTTCGGTCACATCGCCGTGCTTGGCGGCTGCTGCGGCACGGACAGACGCCATATTGCCGCGATCTGCGACGCCTGTCTGTGAGGGCAGCTAGCGGGAGGAGGGACTACCCCTCCATTTCCTCGCGCAGCATCTCCAGTTCCAGCCACTCTTCTTCCAGCGCGGCCAGCGTCGCGCGTTCCTTGTCGAGGGCGGCGATGGTCTTCTGGAACGAGGCCGGGTCGCGCTCGTAATAGGAGAGATCGGCGATGTTGTTCTCCAGCCTGGAGATCGACGCGGTCACCGCCTCGATCTTCCTGGGCAGGGATTCCAGCGCGAATTTCTGCTTGAACGACAGTTTCTTCGCTGGGACTTTCGGCGGCGCCGGCTCTGCCTTGCCGGTGGCCGCCTGTTCCGCCGTATCCGCTTTCGGCCTCGCCTTGCGATCCTCCAGCTTCGAGCCGCCGCGCTGCGCCAGCATATCGGAATAGCCGCCGGCATATTCGATCCAGCGGCCGGCGCCATCCGGCGCGATCACGCTGGTGACGGTGCGGTCGAGGAAATCGCGATCGTGGCTGACCAGGATGACCGTGCCGGCAAAGCTGGCGACCAGTTCCTGAAGCAGTTCCAGCGTCTCCATGTCGAGGTCGTTGGTCGGCTCGTCGAGCACCAGCAGGTTCGCGGGCCTGGCCAGCACGCGGGCGAGCAGCAGCCGCGCGCGTTCGCCGCCCGAAAGCTCGCGCACCGGCGTACGCGCCTGCTCCGGCTTGAACAGGAAGTCCTTCATGTAGGAAACGACATGGCGCTGCTCGCCATTGACGAGAAGGTTCTCGCCGCGCCCGTCGGTGAGGTAGTGCGCCAGCGTCTCGGCCGGATCGACGGCCTCGCGCTTCTGGTCGAGCGTGGCGATCTCGAGATTGACGCCGAGCCGCACAGTGCCGGCGTCAGGCGCCAGTTCACCGGTCAGCATCTTCAGCAGCGTCGTTTTTCCGGCGCCGTTCGGGCCGACCAAACCGACGCGGTCGCCGCGCTGGATGCGGCTCGAGAAGCCCTTGACCACGGTGAGGTCGCCGAAGCTCTTTTCGATGCTCTTGGCCTCGATCACCAGCTTGCCGGACTCGGCGGCGTCGCTGGCCACCAGGGTGGCCGTGCCCTCGGCGCCGCGATGGCTGCGGAAACGCTGGCGCATGGTCTGCAGTTCGCCGAGCCGTCGCATGTTGCGCTTGCGCCGTGCGGTCACGCCGTAGCGCAGCCAGTGCTCCTCGCGCACGATCTGGCGGCCGAGCTTGTGCTGCTCGCGCTCTTCCTCTTCCAGCACCTGGTCGCGCCATTCCTCGAAATGGCCGAAACCCTTGTCCAGCCGTTTGGTCTGGCCGCGGTCGAGCCAGACAGTGGCGCGCGATACGCGCTCGAGAAAACGACGGTCGTGCGAAATCAGGATCACCGCAGAGGAGGTGCGGGCAAGCTCCTCTTCCAGCCATTCGATCACCGACAGGTCGAGATGGTTGGTCGGCTCGTCCAGCAGCAGAATGTCGGGCTCCGGCGCCATGACGCGGGCAAGGGCCGCGCGGCGCGCCTCGCCGCCGGAAAGGTCGTTTGGCCGCTCCTCGCCGGTCAGGCCAAGATGCTCCATCAGATAGGTGGCGCGGTAGGGATCGTCGGCCGGTCCGAGCCCTGCCTCGACATAGGCGCGCACATTGGCGAAGCCATCCATGTCGGGCATTTGCGGCAGGTAACGCACCGTCGCCGAAGGCTGGCGGAACACCTCGCCATCCTGTGGTTCGATCATGCCGGCGGCGATCTTGAGCAGCGTCGACTTGCCGGAGCCGTTGCGGCCGACCAGCGCGATCTTGTCGCCGGCGGACGCGCTGAGCGCCGCGCCATCGAGCAGCGGCGTGCCGCCGAAGGTCAGTCTTATCCCGTCGAGATTGAGAAGAGGCGGGGCCATGTCAGCTTTCAGGAAGGGGATAGGGGTGAGCGAGCAGCAACGCGCGCCCGTGGCCGAGCGCGATCTCAAGCCGCCCCTTGACCTCGTTTGATATAGTCAGCGACGAGCCGAACGTCACCTCGACGTGATCGAGCGGCCATTTGGCGCCGGCGACGCTCAGGCCGGAAAGGTCGGAGAAGCCGAGCACCGAAAACAGCGTGCCGTCGGCATAGTCGAAGCCGGCCTTGCCAGGCAAAAGCGGAATGCCTTCCTGCGCGCCGCTGGTCATAACCACGCTCATGCCGGCCTCGGCCAGGCGAACCGCGAGTGCCAGATGCAGGAAGGCGTGGTCAGCGCGCTTGCCGCCGAAGGCGCCGGCCAGCACGAGGCCGGTGGCGCCGCGCTCGAGGGCGGCGGCGATCGCCAACTCGCCGTCCGTCTTGTCCTTCTCGGCCGGAAACACCTGGCGTGGCACGGCGGCCAGATCATCCGGCAAATCCGGCGGCACGGAATCGAAATCGCCGACCCAGAGCTCAGGCGTCAGGCCCAGCATGCGGGCATGGCCGATGCCGCCATCGGCGGCGATGACGCGCGCGCCGGCCAGCTGGCTGTCGAGCCGCGGCGTGCGGACGAGGTCGCCGCCAAGCAGGATGGTGAATGTGCCCATGGGCGTCGCCCTTACCAGCCCCGCCCGAGAAACGGAAGCCGGGGGTGCAGGCACCCGGCAAACTTCCGCTTGCGCGGTGCCGTGCCCGGGCCTATG
This sequence comes from Mesorhizobium sp. M4B.F.Ca.ET.058.02.1.1, assembly GCF_003952505.1. NCBI lineage: Bacteria > Pseudomonadati > Pseudomonadota > Alphaproteobacteria > Hyphomicrobiales > Phyllobacteriaceae > Mesorhizobium > Mesorhizobium sp. M4B.F.Ca.ET.058.02.1.1. The sequence continues at coordinate 5,096,365 of NZ_CP034450.1, forward strand.
TGTCGAAACGCTCTAACGGGGTGCCGGACGCGGGTTTTCGCGGACCGGCTGAGAGGCAACCGCCAACCCGCTGAACCTGATCCGGTTTGTACCGGCGGAGGGATTAGACGTCTCGGACCATCCGGCGCCTCAATTCCTTTCAATACCAACGAAGGAGGCGCCGATGCGCACGCTCTTGTCCCACCTTGTTCTGGCAACCGGCCTGGTTTCGCTTCTGGCGGGTCCGGCGGCCGCGAAGGACAAGCTCACCGTCTATACCTATGAGAGCTTCACCGCCGACTGGGGTCCCGGCCCGGCGGTAAAGAAGGAATTCGAGGCCGAATGCGGCTGCGATCTCGAATTCGTCTCGGTCGCCGATGGCGTGGCGTTACTCAACCGCGTCAAGCTGGAGGGCGCGGCGACCAAGGCCGACATCGTGCTCGGCCTCGACACCAACCTGACGGCCGAAGCCAAGGCGAGCGGCCTGTTCGCGCCGCATGGCGACGTGTCCGGCCTCAATGTCCCCGGCAACTGGAGCGACGACACATTCGTGCCGTTCGACTATGGCTATTTCGCCGTCGTCTACGACACCGAAAAGCTGAAAGTCCCGCCGAAGAGCCTGAAGGAACTGGTCGAGGGCAGCGCCACCGACAAGATCGTCATCCAGGATCCACGCACCTCGACGCCCGGCCTCGGCCTGCTGCTCTGGGTCAAGTCGGTCTATGGCGACAAGGCGCCGGAAGCCTGGGCCAAGCTCAAGTCCAAGGTGCTGACGGTGACGCCGGGCTGGAGCGAGGCCTATGGCCTGTTTACCAAGGGCGAGGCGCCGATGGTGCTGTCCTACACCACCTCGCCGGCCTATCACATGGTCGCCGAGAAAACTGAACGCTACCAGGCCGCGTCCTTCGAGGAGGGCGAATATCTGCAGATCGAGGTTGCCGGCATCACCACGACAGGGGCGAAGAATCCGCTGGCGGAGAAGTTCATCGCCTTCATGACCGGCCCGAAATTCCAGGATGTCATCCCCGAGACCAACTGGATGTTCCCGGCCGGTAAGACCGACAAGCCGCTCAATCCGGCCTTCGACAAATTGGTCAAGCCGACCAAGACCTTGCTGTTCAGCGCCGATGAGGTCGCCGCCAACCGCAAGGCCTGGGTGGACGAATGGCTGGCGGCGATGAGCAAGTAGGCTTTCGATCGCCTCGATGTCTGCGCCAAGCCACCCCCTCTGTCCTGCCGGACATCTCCCCCTCAAGGGGGAGATTGGCTGTCACGGCGGTTTTCGCCAACCTTTGGCGGTGTGGGATGGAACGCGGCGTCGACGCTGCTGATCTCCCCCTAGAGGGGAGATGTCCGGCAGGACAGAGGGGGGGCGAAGGAACGCGGCTTTCGCTAAGTTCCGCCAGGGTGCAGCGTGCAGCTCGCGCCTCGCTCTGACCCCCGCATCACCGCCGGCATCGCCGCGCTAGGCGCCATCACCTTGCTGATCGGCGGGGCGTTCGCCGGCCTCGTCCTTGAAGGCGCGCATGATTTCTCCGGCGCCGCCTCGGCCTTCGATCCCTATATCCTGCGCGTCGTCCGCTTCACACTCTGGCAGGCGCTGTTGTCGACCCTGCTTTCCGTTGTGCCGGCGCTGTTCGTCGCGCGCGCGCTCTCCCGGCATCCGCTTTTTCCGGGCCGCGGGCTGATCCTGCAGCTCTTCGCCCTGCCGCTGGCGCTGCCGGCCATTGTCGCGGCGCTCGGCATCCTGGCGCTCTACGGCAATGCCGGCTATTTCGCCGGCCTGCTCGGCGGACGGAACTGGCCGGGCATCTACGGACTGTCCGGCATCCTCGTTGCCCATGTCTTCTTCAACTTGCCCCTGGCCACGCGGCTGTTCCTCGAGGCGCTGGGCACGGTGCCGGCCAATCACTGGCGATTGGCAAGCCAGCTCGGCATGGGCGGTCGGCCCGCCTTCCGGCTGATCGAATGGCCGGCGTTGCGGGCAGCGCTGCCCGGTGTCTCCGGGCTGGTCTTCATGCTTTGCATCACCTCCTTCACCATCGTGCTGACGCTCGGCGGCGGGCCGGCCGCCACGACGCTGGAGGTCGCCATCTACCAGGCGCTGCGCTTCGATTTCGATCCGGCGCGGGCGGTGACGCTGACGCTGCTGCAGATCGCGCTGACCTTCGCCGTAGTGCTTGCACTGACGCGGCTCGGCGCCAACACCGTCGGCGACGCCAACCTGCCGGTGGCGCCGCGCCGGTACTTTTCGGCGAGCCCGGCGGAAACCTCGCTGAACGCGGCTCTGATCGTGCTCGCGCTGCTGTTCGTCGCCGGACCGATGGCGGCCACGGTCGCGGCGGGCCTCGGCGCCGATCTCGGCCGGCTCGCCGGCGAGAGCGCGGTGCGGCAGGCGACGCAGACCAGCGTGGTGCTGGCCTTCCTGTCGGCGTCGCTCGCGGTGGCGATGTCGCTGGCGCTGATCGCGGCGCGCCGGGCGCTGGCCCTGAAGCGCTGTGCCGGCCGCAAGACATTGCTGGAGCACGCAACGGATACCGGTGCCGGGTTCGTCCTCGTCGTACCGCCCATCGTCGTCGGCGCCGGCTGGTTCCTGCTTTTGCGTACGGTCAGCGACGTCTTTGCCCTCGCCCCGGTGATGGTCGTCGCAGTCAACGCGGTGATGGCGATGCCCTTTGCCATCCGCGCGATCCGCCCCGCCTACGATGCAGCAAGCGAGCGCCACGAGAGGCTCTGCCTGCTGCTCGGCATATCAGGCTGGAACCGGCTCAGCCTGGTCGACTGGCCGTCGCTCAGGCGGCCGCTCGCAACCGGCTTCGCCTTCGCCATGGCCCTGTCGCTCGGCGATCTCGGCGTAATCGCGCTGTTCGGCAGCGATTCCGTGCAGACCTTGCCCTATCTTCTGCTGGCGCGCATGGGCAGCTATCGCACCGCCGACGCCGCCGGCCTTGCCTTGCTGCTCGGTCTCGTCTGCCTGGCGCTGGTGCTTGCCGCCGATCGCCTCGGGCAAGGAGAGAAATCATGACGCCGGCGAAGGAAGTCGGGGCGAAAGGCGCGGCCGTCCGGCTCGAGGACGCTTCGTTCAGCTATGGCGAAGCGCCGTTCCGTTTCGACGTCGGGTTCGCCGCCTCGAAGATCACCGCCATCATGGGGCCGAGCGGTTCGGGAAAGTCGACGCTGCTCAACCTGGTGGCTGGTTTCGAGATGCCAGGATCCGGCCGCGTGCTGATCGACGGTGGCGATGTCAGCGCCGCGCCGCCTTCGGTGAGGCCGGTCTCGATGGTGTTCCAGGAGAACAATCTGTTCGCCCATCTTTCGGTGGAGCGGAATGTCGGGCTCGGCCGCTCGCCGTCGCTCAGCCTCACTGATGCCGACCATGCGGCAATTGCCGATGCGCTGGCGCGTGTCGGCCTTGCGGGCAAGGAGAGGCGCCTGCCACGCGAGCTTTCCGGCGGCGAGCGGCAGCGCGTCGCGCTGGCGCGCGTGCTGGTGCGCGACCGGCCGGTGCTCTTGCTCGACGAGCCGTTCGCCTCGCTCGGACCGGCGCTGCGCGACGACATGCTCGATTTGCTGGCCAGTGTCCATACCGAACGGCAGATGACGGTGCTGTTCGTCACGCACCAGCCGGAGGACGCGCGCCGCATCGGCCAGGACATGGTCTTCCTTGACAACCACACGGTCGCCGCGACGGGGACGGCGGCCAACTTCTTCGACGCCTCTGGACCGGACGGCTTTCGGCGCTATGTCGGCATGGATCCAGCCAAGGGGCGTCGCGCCTGAACGACCTCAAGGGATGCGCTTGGGTTCTGTTTTTGAGCAGGTCGTTGCCTCAAAACCACAGCACATTTCCAGGTGACATGCATTGCTGCCGGATCTCGGCATGTTGCCCGGAAGCGGACATAATTTACGCTCAAACCGGGTTCGGGTGATGCAGCGTTTGCTTGCCTTGACTGGAGGAGTATGGCTAGGTCCGCCCATACTGGTCTGGCACAGGCCGTGATTTGCCCGCAAAGATTTGGAAAGGAAGCCGATCTGCCGACCGGCAAGCATAGATTGCTGACGAAGCCGCTGGCGCGACTGCTCGCGCTTGCCGGCCTTGCCGTGGCGCTGGCCAGCTGCCAGATGTTCACGCCGCCGGATGTGCAGGAGTCCGGTTTCCAGCCGTCCGACAAGCCGATCACCGTCGACAATGTTGTCGCCAACTCGAAGCTCGCCGAAATGGCGAAGGCGCAGCATCCGCGCATCCTCGCCACCTATGGCGGCGAATATTCCGATCCCAAGCTCGAGCGCATGGTGGCCAAGGTCGTCGGCAACCTGACGGTGGTGTCGGCCAATCCGACCCAGACCTACCGCATCACCATCCTCAATTCGCCCAACGTCAACGCCTTCGCGCTGCCCGGCGGCTATCTCTATGTAACGCGCGGCCTGCTGGCGCTGGCCAATGATTCGTCCGAGCTCGCCGCCGTCATCGCGCACGAGATGGGCCACGTCACCGCCAATCACGGCCTGCAGCGGCAGCAGCTGGAGGCCGAGGAAGGGCTGGCGACCAAGGTGGTGTCGGATGTGCTGGGCGACAGCCCGACAGCCAAGGCGGCGCTGATCCGCGGCAAGCTGAGGCTCGCGCAGTTCTCGCGCAACCAGGAACTGCAGGCCGACGCCATCGGCATCAAGTCGATCGGCGAGGCCGGCTATGATCCTTACGCCGCCGGCCGCTTCCTGCAGTCGATGTCGGCCTATACCGATTTCCGCTCAATCAGCGGCGCCACCGACGCCAGCCTGGACTTCCTGGCGACTCATCCCAACACGCCGCAGCGGATCGATCTTGCCCAGCGCCTTGCCCGCAACTTCGGCCCGCCGGGCATCGGCACGCGCGACCGCGACGCCTTCCTGGCCGGTATTGACGGGCTGCTCTACGGCGACACGCCGGAAGAGGGCTATGTGCGCGGCCAGACCTTCCTGCATCCGGGCCTCGGCGTGTCGTTCACCGTGCCCGACGGCTTCGTCATCGACAATTCGGCCGCGGCGGTGACGGCGACCGGCCCCGGCGACATGGCGATCCGTTTCGACGGCGTTTCGATCGACAAGTCGCGGGCGCTGACCGACTACATCCGCAGCGGCTGGGTGGCCGGCCTCGATGACGCCAGCGTTCACCAGGAAACCATCAACGGCAACGAGGCGGCGGTGGCGCGCGCCGGCGCCGACGGCTGGCAGTTCGACATCGCGGTCATCCGCGCCGGCGGCCAGGTCTACCGGCTGCTGACGGCGGCACCGGCGGCCAGCACTGCGCTTGAGCCGGTGGCGCGCTCGGTCAGCGGCTCGTTCCGCATCCTGAGCGCGGCCGAGAAGGCGGCGCTGAAGCCACTGCATATCCGCGTCGTCACCGTGCAGGCCGGGCAGACCATGGGCTCGCTCGCCGCTCAGATGGTCGGCGTCGACCGGAAGCTCGACCTGTTCAGGGTGCTCAACGCGCTGTCGCCCGGCGCCGCTGTTTCGACCGGCGACAAGGTCAAGATCGTCACTGATAGGTAAGCCTAGGCAGGCAGGAGTCAGGCGGCTGTCGCCAGGAATTCCGGGTTCTGCTCGACCAGCGCGACTTTCAGCTTTTCCATGGCGCGCGCCTCGATCTGGCGCACGCGTTCCTTGGAAATGCCGAGCGCCTCGCCGAGCGCTTCCAGTGTCGCGCCCTCGTCGGTCAGCCGGCGCTCCTCGATGATCCTCAGCTCGCGCGCATTGAGCGCGCCGAGCGCCGCCTTCAGCCACAGCGAGCGGCGCTCGATGTCGATCGTGTCGCCGACGACCTCGTCCGGCAGGGGATCGTCCGAGATCAGGAAATCCATGCGCTCGGCCGGGCCGGAATCGTCGCCAAGCGGCGCATTGAGCGAGCTGTCGGGCGCGGAGAGGCGCGAATCCATCATCGCCACGTCGGCTTCGGGCACGCCGAGCGCCGCCGACACCTCGCGATAGAGCGAGGCGTTGGAGATCGGCTCGGCGCCATTCGCCAGCCGGGCGCGCAGGCGCCGGAGGTTGAAGAACAGCGCCTTTTGCGCCGAACTGGTGCCGCCGCGCACGATCGACCAGTTGCGCAGGATGTAATCCTGCATCGAGGCTCGGATCCACCAAGTGGCATAGGTCGAGAAACGCACCTCGCGCTCCGGTTCGAAGCGCGCGGCCGCCTCGAGCAGGCCGACATGGCCCTCCTGGATCAGGTCGCCGAGCGGCAGGCCGTAGTGGCGGAACCTCGAGGCCATGGAGATGACCAGCCGCATATGGGCGACGGTGATGCGGTGCAGTGCCTGCTGGTCGTTATCCTCTTTCCAGCGCAAGGCCAGGAGATGCTCCTCCTCGCGCTCCAGATAGGGCGCCTTCATCGCCGCGCGGACCATCGTCCGTCCTGCCGTGTCCTCAATCATGCCGCGCTCCCTTGTCCTGACGTCACGGACATTTCGGTGTCCGATCCCTTCAGCGGCGTCAGCAGCGGTTGAAATGGCGGCGCCGCGCCCTACAAAGCCAAGAACGTGCCATGCAGTGGAATGTTCCGCCGCGACGGCCGGACGGCCTTGTGTTGTCTTGGAGACGAGACAAATGGCCGGAGCGGGAGTTGTAGGCCGTTTCTGGTACGAGTTGGAGAATCTCGTTTCTGGAATGCCATATTTTTGAAATCTGGTTCCTTATGTCGCGCATCTCTATCTGTCAGTTTCCGGCTCTTACACCGCGCCGGGGCACCGGCCAAAACGGGATCACAGAAAAATGAAATGGCTTAAATCGCTCATCATCGCCGGAACGCTGCAGGCTCTGGCGGTCACCGCCGGGCATGCCGGCGCCAATCTCGATCAGATCAAGCAGGCCGGCGTCATCAAGGTCGGCACGGAAGGCACCTATGCGCCCTTCACCTATCATGACGCCTCGGGCGCGCTGGTCGGCTTCGACGTCGAAATCGCCAAGGCGGTCGCGGACAAGCTCGGCGTGAAGGTGGAATTCCTCGAAGGCAAGTGGGATGGCCTGATCGCCGGCCTCGACGCCAACCGCTACGACGCCGTCATCAACGAGGTCGGCATCACCGACGCGCGCAAGGCCAAATATGATTTCTCCGATCCCTACATCGCCTCCAAGGCGGTGCTGATCGTGCGCGGTGACGACACCGAGATCAAGACCTTCGCCGACCTCAAGGGCAAGAAGGCGGCGCAGTCGCTGACCTCCAATTACGGCAAGCTCGCCGAGATCAACGGCGCCGAGCTCGTCGGTACCGACGGCTTCGACCAGTCGATCCAGCTTCTGCTCACCGGCCGCGCCGACGCCACCATCAACGACAGCCTGTCCTTCCTCGATTTCAAGAAGCACAAGCCCGACGCCAATGTGAAGATCGCCGCGCAGGAAGAGAACGCCGACTATTCCGGCGTCATCGTGCGCAAGGGCGATCCGGAACTGGTCGCCGCGATCAACAAGGCGCTGGCCGACATCAAGGCGGACGGCACCTACAAGAAGATCGCCGACACCTATTTCGGCCAGGACGTTTCGCAGTAAATCCGCCTGATCGGGCCGCGAATCGGCCCCAGGACATCGGCGGGCCGTCTTTGACGGCTCGCCGATTTTCGCGTGATATGCGCCCGCAGTCTTCGCCGCAGCCGCACGTCGCGACGCGGGCTCTACCGACGCCTGTTCAGGCTGCATCTGGCAAGGAGAGGGCCCCGTGCCGCACTGGCTGCAATTAATGCTGGAATCGCTGCCGACCCTGTTATGGGCGGCGCTGATCTTCACCGTGCCGCTGACGCTTTTGTCGTTCGCCTGCGGCCTCGCCGCCGGGCTGGCCACGGCGCTGCTCAGGCTGTTCGGCCCAAAGCCGCTGGCGGCCGTGGCCCGCTTCTATGTCTGGATATTCCGTGGCACACCGCTCCTGGTGCAGCTGTTCCTGATCTTCTACGGTCTGCCCTCGATCGGCATTCTGCTCGATGCCTTTCCCGCGGCGCTGATCGGCTTCACGCTCAACATCGGCGCCTACACGTCGGAGATCATCCGCGCCGTCATCGGCTCGGTGCCGAAAGGGCAGTGGGAGGCGTCCTATTCGATCGGCATGACCTGGAGCCAGTCGATGCGGCGCACGATTCTGCCGCAAGCAGGGCGCGTCGCCGTGCCGCCGCTTTCCAACACCTTCATCTCTCTGGTCAAGGACACCTCGCTGGCGGCCGCCATCACCGTGCCGGAGATGTTCCAGGCGGCGCAGCGCATCGTCGCCACCACCTACGAGCCGCTGATCCTCTACATCGAGGCGGCGGCGCTCTACCTAGTGATGAGCTCGGTGCTGTCGGTGCTGCAGGCGCGGCTGGAGGTACGCCTCAACCGCTACGGCGGCTTCCTGGAGGCGAATGCATGATCGGCCTCGACAACATCGAGAAGCGGTTCGGCGACAATCTCGTCCTGAAGGGTGTCACCGTCAGCATCGAGGAAGGTAGCGTGACGGCGCTTGTCGGCCCCTCTGGGGGCGGAAAAAGCACTCTTCTGCGCTGCATCAATCTGTTGGAGATTCCAAGCTCGGGCACGCTGCGCATCGGTGAGGAGACGCTGCAGTTCCGTCCGGGGGTCAAGGTACCCGCCAGGGACATCCAGCGCATTCGCCTGCAGACAGGCATGGTGTTCCAGAACTTCCAGCTGTTCCCGCATCGCACCGCGATCGAGAACGTCATGGAAGGGCTGGTGACGGTGCTGAGATGGACGGCCGGCAGAGCCCGCGAACGGGCAATGGCCCTGCTCGAGAAGGTCGGCATGGCGCACAAGGCCGATGCCTGGCCGGCGACGCTGTCAGGCGGCCAGCAGCAGCGTGTTGCGATCGCCCGGGCGCTGGCGCCGTCGCCGCGTGTGCTGCTGTGCGACGAGCCGACCTCGGCGCTCGACCCGGAGCTCGCGCAGGAAGTGGTCGACGTGCTCGGCCAGCTCGCCCGGGAAGGCACGACCATGGTGATGGCCACGCACGATCTGAGGCTCGCCTCCAAGATCGCGCAGGAGGTGGTGTTCCTCGATGCCGGCGTCGTCGTCGAGAAAGGCCCGGCCTCGGTCGTGTTCGACAGGCCGGAGCGCGAGCGGACGAAACGCTTCATTGCCTCGCTGAGGCAGGAATCGCACAGGGAAACTGGCGGCGAGTAGCCTTCCGAAACAAAAAACCCGGCACGAGGCCGGGTTTTCTGAATTCGCGAAGGAAAAAAGCTCAGGCAGCTTCTTCCTGTTCGGCTTCCTCATTGTCGGCCTTGGCGCCGCGCTTCGGGCCCTTGTTGAGGTTGACCTCGATAAGGCGCACGGCCTCGGTCTCCGACATGCGGTTGACGGCAGCGATCTCGCGGGCCATGCGATCGAGCGCGGCCTCGTAAAGCTGGCGCTCGGAATAGGACTGCTCCGGCTGGTTGTCGGCGCGGTAGAGGTCGCGCACGACTTCCGAGATCGAGATCAGGTCGCCCGAGTTGATCTTGGCATCATATTCCTGGGCGCGGCGCGACCACATGGTGCGCTTGATGCGGGCACGGCCCTGCACAACCTTAAGCGCGCGGTCGACATAATCCTCTTCCGACAGCTTGCGCATGCCGATGGAGGTCGCCTTGGCGACCGGCACCTTGAGGCGCATCTTGTCCTTCTGGAAGTCGATGACGAACAGTTCCAGCTTGTGGCCGGCGACTTCCTGCTCGTCGATCGAGACGATCTGGCCGACGCCGTGCGCCGGATAGACGATGAACTCGCCGGTCTTGAAACCGTGACGCGCTGCGTTGGACTTCTTCTGCGGGGTGATCGTTGCCATTACGCCCTGAACTCCTTGTTGTAGCGCCGGCATGGCGGCGCCGGCTGAACTCGCGCGATCGGGATCGCCGACCGTTAGCCGCACAACAGATGAGCCCATCCGGAAAAGCCAGGGCAAGCACACCGCATAATTGCGACCGCCTGCCCCAGATCGCTCTGGTCCGGATTGAGAAGCTCACCTTTCAGTGATTTGGGGCGTTTGCGCCATAAATCGACGTTGTGTCACCGGCATGTTTGGCTGATGTAGCACAAAAAGTCGGAAGAATCAAGGTTTTGCTGCATTCGCGAAGGCCAAGCGCCGCCGCTGCCTGTCAAGGCAGTTCCTGTTTCATGCCCGTTACGTTACGTCACGCCGGCCGGACCGGCACCGTCACTTTTGATTTTGCGCATGATCCTTTCCGAAAATCGGAACCGATTTTCGGGGTCATGCGCTAGTCGCCTTCGCCGGGCTCGGCCGAGAAATATTTCTCGAACTTGCCGGTCTCGCCGTCGAAGTTTTTCGCGTCGGCCGGCGGTTCCTTCTTGGCGGTGATGTTCGGCCACTTCTCGGCATATTCGGTGTTGATCTGCAGCCATTTCTCAAGCCCCGGCTCGGTATCCGGCTTGATCGCGTCGGCCGGGCATTCCGGCTCGCAGACGCCGCAGTCGATGCACTCGTCCGGATGGATGACGAGCATGTTCTCGCCTTCGTAGAAACAGTCGACCGGACAGACCTCGATGCAGTCCATGTATTTGCATTTTATGCAATTGTCGGTCACGACATAGGTCATCGCAGGCTCCGGGACGTCCCATTTCTGCTGGGTTTTTTGGTGAGGTAACGCCTTTGCCGGTCGCTGGCAAGGGCGGCCATTCCTGACGGTGCCGTCGCGCCCGGAATGGAGTTGCAGAACCTCGATGCGGTTGAGATCGTTCCCGCCCTCAATCCTCGCCGAGCAGCCGGTCGGTTTCCCGCCTTTCTTTCTTGGTCGGGCGGCCGCTGCCGGCCTCGCGTAAAGCCGGAAGAGCGTCCGGAACGGCCTCGTCCTTCGGCGTGGGTTGCGGCGACATATCCTCATAGAGCAGGCGTGCCTCCTCGGCGGGGCCGCGCCTGGCGCCGGCGCCGAGCACTTTCCAGACCAGGATGCGCCGGTCCAGCGTGATGGTCAGCACGTCGCCGGGCCGGACAATGTCGGAGGCCTGCGCTGCTTTGTCGCGATTGATGCGCACGCGGCCAGCGACCACGAGCTTCGCCGCCAGCGAGCGCGATTTCACCGCGCGCGAGAAGAACAGCCATTTGTCGATGCGCTGGCGGGCATCGGTGACCATCGGACCCGCGGGCTACTTCTTCAGCTGGTCGCGCAAGGCGGCGAGCTTGGCGAAGGGCGAGTCCGGGTCGAAGCGCGCCGGCCGTTCGTCGCGCGGCTTGGCCTGGAAGGCAGGCTTGCCGGCTTGCGCGCCGCCCTTGCCATCCTGCCGGCCGCCTTTCCAGTCGGGCCTGCCGTCGCGGCGGTCGGGACGCTCGCCTTGCGGCCTGCCTTCGCGCCGCTCGCCAGCCTCGCCTGGCGGCCTCGGCTTGAACTTGGAGCGGTCGAAGCGCGGCTTGCCGGCACCGTCGCGCTGGTCGCGGCGCCCGTCATTCGGGCGTCCGCCCGGCTGGCCGGCCGCTTCGCCAGTTGCGTCGGACCGGCCGCCCTGCGCGGCCGGTCCGTTGCGCGGGCGATTGTCGCGGCGGTTGTCGTGCCGGTGGCGTGGGCGCTGCTCGAAACGACCCTGACGCCACAACAGGATAGGCTTCGGCTCCTCGGCCTCGGATGCCGTCTCGCCGGCTTCCGCAGTCGCGGCAGGCTGGGTGGACCCGTCGGCCGCCGCCGGCGAGTCCTCGGCCACCGGCTCTCCCGCTACGACGTCGACTTCCGCAGTCTGGGCTTCTGCCTCCGCCTCGGCTGCCGGAGCAGCGTCAGCTGGTTCTTCGGCGACGGCTTCCACCACCACCGGGGCCTCGTGCGTGGCTTGGGCTGGAGCCTCAAGCGGCTCTTCAGCGACCAGTCCGGTGACGGGTTCGGCCGAAACGTCGACCGTGGCTTCCGGCGCGACAGCGGCGTCCGGCCCAGGTCCAGAACCCTCGGCCGGTGTTTCGGCACCGGCTTCCGCAGCCGTGGCTGCGGCCGCTGCACCCATCTCGGCCTTTGCCGCCTCTTCCGCCGCAAGCTTGGCGGCGGCCGCCTCGCGCGCGGCACTGTCTTGCGCCTCGAGCCGCGCCTTGACCTCGGCTGCCGGCTTCGGCTCGGCGCGATAGCCGAGACCTTTGAGGATCTCTTCCATGTCGTCGGCGGTAGCGCCGAGGATCGACATCATCGGCGGCGTCACCATGAAGGCGTGGCCGTCATAGGCGCCGTCGGGACGCTGGCCCAGCTCCGGCTTCCAGTTGGTCGCGGGGCGGATCAGGTCGGCCAGCCGCTCGAGGATATCGACGCGCACCGCGCGGCGACCGAGATTGCGGTAGCCGGCGAGCTTGTAGAAGCTCTTGTCGAAGGCGGGATCGATGACCACCGAGGTGCGGCCCGACGCCAGCGCATGCACCACGTCGCCAAAGCCGGGCTTGTCCTTGCCGTCATTCTTCAGCGCCCAGAGAAGCGTCACCAGCCCGGCCGGCGCCGGCTTGACCAGCGCCGGCACGAAGACGTGGTAGGCGCCGAAGCGCACGCCCAGCCGGCGCAGCGCCGCGCGGCCCTCCTGGTCGAGCGACTTCATCTCCTCGGTGATGTCGCGGCGGTTTATGAGGCCGAAATGCTCGACGAGCTGGAAGGCGATGCCGCGACCGATGCCGGTGAGCTGCTCGGCATTCTTCAGGTCGACCAACGGCTTCAGCAGCGACTCGATCTGGAAATTGACAAAGCGCTCGGCGCGCGCCGCCACCTTGTCGCGGGCCGGGCCGGTGAGCTGCTCGTCGGCCAGCAGCACGAGGCGCGGCTTCAGCGGCTCATCGCCGGCAACCAGCGTGCCGATCGGCGCGCCGATCCAGCGCAGCGTTCCGTCGGAGCCGAGCGCGAGATCGCCATTGGCGCAGGCGCCGAAGCGTTCGGCGCGCGTTTCGAACTCGGCGGCAAGCGCCTTTTGGGCAGCCGTGCGTACGGCCTTGGCATCCTCGCCGCCGGCGCTCTGGTCGGCGGTGAAGCGGAACCCCTGCAACTCGCCGACATGATGGCCTTCGACGAGGACGGTTCCGGTAGGGCTTATTTCGGCTTCAGGCATTGTATTTTCTCTAAGGCGCCGCATGAGGACGGAAGTCCTGCGGTCTACGAAGCGTTTCGTCAACCGCTCATGCAGCGCATCCGACAATCTGTCTTCGATTTCGCGCGTCTTTTCCTGCCAGTGTGCCTGATCGGCCAGCCAGCCAGGCCGGTTGGAGACAAAGGTCCAAGTACGAATCTGGGCGATGCGGTGCGAGAGCGTGTCGATATCGCCATCGGTCGTGTCGGCGCGGCGGACCTGCTCGGCCATGTAGTTCTCATCGACATGGCCGCGCCTGGCGAGGTCCATGTAGATCGACGCGATCAGGTCGGCATGCTGGGCCGGTGCGATCTTGCGGTAGTCGGGCAGGGCACAGGCTTCCCAGAGCAGCGCGACGCGCCTGGCATCGGTGGCGAGCGAGCGGATCTCCTCGTCGCGCGACAGATGCTCCAGCGCCTGCGCATCGACCGCCGGCAGGGCGCGTGTCAGGCCCTCCACCGGAGCGTTGGTCTCGATCGAGCGCTTCAGCGCGTCGAGGCTGGAGAAATCGAAATCGGCGGTGCGCCATTGCAGGACCTTCACCGGATCGAAGTCATGGCCCTCGATCTTCTGGACCAGTTCCTCGTCCAGCGGATCGACCTGGCCGGTGACGCCGAACGTGCCGTCGCGCAGGTGGCGGCCGGCGCGGCCGGCGATCTGGCCGAGCTCGGCCGCGGTCAGGTTGCGGTATTGGTAGCCATCGAACTTGCGGTTCTGGGCGAAGGCGACGTGGTCGAGGTCGAGGTTGAGCCCCATGCCGATGGCGTCGGTGGCGACAAGGTAGTCGACGTCGCCCGACTGGAACAGCGCCACCTGCGCGTTGCGGGTGCGTGGCGAGAGCGCGCCGAGCACGACGGCGGCACCGCCCTGCTGGCGGCGGATCAGCTCGGCGATGGCGTAGACCTCGTCGGCTGAGAAGGCGACGATCGCGGTGCGCCGCGGCAGGCGGGTCAATTTCTTCGAGCCGGCATAGGCCAGGTGCGACAGCCTGGGCCGCGTCACCACCGAGATGCCCTTCAGGAGGCGCTGCAGGATGCCGTGCATGGTGGCCGCGCCGAGCAGCAGCGTTTCCTGGCGGCCGCGCAGATGCAGGATACGGTCGGTGAAGATGTGGCCACGCTCGAGGTCGCCGGCAAGCTGCACCTCGTCGATGGCGACGAAGGCCGCATCGGTCTCGCGCGGCATCGCCTCCACCGTGCAGACCGAATATCTGGCGCCCGCCGGTTGGATCTTCTCCTCGCCGGTGATCAGCGCCACCTTGTGGACGCCGACCTTCTCGCAGACGCGCGCATAGACCTCGCGCGCCAGGAGCCTGAGCGGCAGGCCGATGACGCCGCTCTCATGCGCCACCATGCGCTCGATGGCGAGGTGGGTCTTGCCGGTGTTGGTGGGTCCAAGCACGGCCGTCACGTCGCGGCCGGAAAGGATCAACGGCTGGGGGTGTTTCGGCTGGACGTTCATCGGCCCGGAAATAGACTTTCTGCCGCTCGTAGTCGGGGGCGCGCCGGCGATGGCGCGTGTGACAGCCGACACATAGGGATTTCGAGCGCGAAGCGAAAGCGGAATGTTCCGCCGTCGGTCTCCATGGGTCGCGTGGGGGGGCGAAATCCGCTCCCGATTAACGGTTGGAACGAGTCTGGAACGAATCGGCGACGAATCGCTGACTCGCCGAAGTTCATGGTTTGTTCATGGCTACATGTGGATTTTTTGACGATGAGTCTCACCATATGCTGAATCGCTTGATTGGCCCGTTTCATGCAGGACGAACGCGAGTCGCGCGTCGCCGTTAACCTTTGCCGATGAACGACCGACGTTGTTCGTCTGGCCTCGGCCAAGATTATGAAATTCTTGACGTTTCCTAACGGGCCTTAATCTTTCGGGTACGTTTCTCGGCCCTCGGCGTTAACGTTCCGGCCCAAAGCCGGAACGAATCGGCGACGAATCAGCGATGTCGGGATTTTCTTGGTTTGTTCACCCCAACATGTTGTGTCGCAGGGAGGTTTTCCACCGAGAATCCACAGGTTGGGCACATGCTTTTGCACAGGCCGCGCGCGAGCCATTAACCTTTGCGTGCCGGAGCGGGGCAAAGGCGTCGCGCGAGGGGCCCGCACAGCGGAGAGGTGACAAACAAAACGGGCCGGTTTCCCGGCCCGTTTTTGTCGATGTCTATTTCTCGGCGCGGGGCGTCAAACGAAGTACTGGCCGCCATTCGCGGTGATGGTCGAGCCGGTGATGAAGCCGGCCTCGTCGGAAGCGAGGAAGACGACGCAGCGCGCGACTTCTTCCGGCTCGCCGAGCCGGCCCACCGGGATCTGCGGGATGATGCGCTCGTTGAGCACCTTCTCGTCGATTGCCCTGACCATCTCGGTGGCGATGTAGCCGGGGCATATGACGTTGACGGTGATGCCGGCGCGGGCGCCCTCTTGAGCCAGCGCCTTCGAGAAGCCGATGTCGCCGGCCTTGGCGGCGGAATAGTTGACCTGGCCGGCCTGGCCCTTCTGGCCGTTGATCGAGGAGATGGTGATGACGCGGCCGAACTTGCGGTCGCGCATGCCGCCCCACAGCGGATGCGTCATATTGAAGACGCCGGACAGGTTGGTGTCGATGACCTCTTTCCACTGCTCGCGGGTCAGCTTGTGGAACATGGCGTCGCGAGTGATGCCGGCATTGTTGACGAGCACCGAAACCGGGCCGAGATCGGCCTCGACCTGCCTGATGCCGGCAGCGCAGGCGTCATAGTCGGCGACCGACCATTTGTAGACCGGGATGCCGGTCTCGGCCTTGAACTTCGCGGCCGCCTCGTCATTGCCGGCATAGTTCGCCGCAACCGAATAGCCGGCCTTCTTCAAAGCGATCGATATCGCCGCGCCGATACCGCGCGATCCGCCCGTGACGATTGCTACCTTACTCATGCAGTTCCTCCCTTTGGTCGGAAGAGCGAATAGGGAGTAGCGAATAGCGAGTAGGGATCTGATATCCCGTCACGTCATTCTACCCTATTAGCCACTCCCTATTCGCTATTCGCTAAGTTCAGAGCGCTTCCACGCACATGGCGACGCCCATGCCGCCGCCGATGCAAAGCGTGGCAAGACCCTTCTTGACGCCGCGGCGGCGCATCTCGAAGACCAGCGTGTTGAAGACGCGGGCGCCGGAGGCGCCGATCGGATGGCCGATGGCAATGGCGCCGCCATTGACGTTGACGATCGACGGATCCCAGCCCATGCCCTTGTTGACGGCGCAGGCTTGTGCGGCGAAGGCCTCATTGGCCTCCACCAGGTCCAGGTCCTTGACCGACCAACCGGCCTTATCCAGCGCCCGCTTCGAGGCCGGAATCGGGCCGGTGCCCATGATCGCCGGATCGACGCCGGCGGTCGCCCAGGAAGCGATGCGGACCAGCGGGGTGATGCCGCGCCGGGCGGCTTCGGCCTCGCTCATCAGCAGCGCGCCGGCCGCGCCGTCATTGATGCCGGAGGCATTGGCGGCGGTGACCGTGCCGTCCTTGTCGAAAGCGGGCCTAAGTTTGGTCATGGCGTCGAGCGTCGCGCCGTGGCGGATATATTCGTCCTGGTCGACGATCGTATCGCCCTTCTTGCCCTTGATGGTGAAGGCGACGATCTCGTCCTTGAACTTGCCGGCCTTCTGCGCGGCCTCGGCCTTGTTCTGCGAAGCCAGCGCGAACTGGTCCTGGTCGTCACGGGTGATCTGGAACTGGCGCGCGACATTCTCGGCGGTATTGCCCATGTGATAGCCGTTGAAGGCATCCCACAGCCCGTCCTTGATCATGGTGTCGATCATCTTGTAGTCGCCCATCTTGACGCCGGCGCGCAGATGCTGGGCATGCGCCGAGAGCGACATCGATTCCTGGCCGCCGGCGACGATCACCTTGGCATCGCCGGTGGCGATCTGCTGCATGCCGAGCGCGATCGCGCGCAGGCCCGAGCCGCAGACCTGGTTGAGGCCCCAGGCGGTGGTCTCCTTGGGCAGGCCGGCGTTGATCGAAGCCTGGCGGGCAGGGTTCTGGCCCTGGGCGGCGGTCAGAACCTGGCCGAGGATCACCTCGTCGACTTCCGAGGGCTCGACGTTGGCCCGCGCGAGCAATTCCCTGATGACGACCGCGCCGAGTTCATGTGCCGGGGTGGCGGCGAAGCTGCCGTTGAAGGAGCCGACTGCCGTGCGCGCGGCGCTGGCGACAACTATGCCATTGGATGCGGACATTTTCTTCTCCAGACTTCGAGGTGTCGTGTTTTAGGCTATCGTTGAGGAACTTTCTTGCCCTTTCCCGGTGCCAAGTCAAACCGGAAATGGGCATGCCGGCCATGCGCCGCAAGCAGGCCTGCGCTGGCCAGGGCTGCAGTCCCCGCTTCGCTGCGCAGCATATTCCGGCCGCCATGCAGCATTAATCGATCTTGCACTGCACAAACCACTTGGAATTGTGACGCTTTTGCGCATATCCTTGACAGGGCGCAATCGTTACCGGCTGCTTACTCAAATGCGCCGGTGTCCGGGGAGGATACTGATGGCCGCGAAAGACGACCCGATCGTCATCAAGAAATATGCCAACCGCCGACTCTACAACACCGGCACCAGCACCTATGTGACGCTGGAAGACCTCGCCGACATGGTCAAGAAGGGCGAGGAATTCACCGTCCAGGATGCCAAGACCGGCGACGACATAACGCATCCAGTGCTGACCCAGATCATTTTCGAGCTGGAGAACAAGGATGGGCAGAACATGCTGCCGATCCCGTTCCTGCGCCAGCTGATCGCCTTCTACGGCGACCAGATGCAGATGATCGTGCCCAGCTTCCTCGAGCAGTCGATGATCGCCTTCTCCAAGGAGCAGGAACGTTTTCGCGAACAGATGAAGGGCGCGTTCGGCAAGTCGCCGATGGACATGATGAAGATGTCGACGCCGATGAAGGCGCTGGAGGAGCAGACGCGCCGCAACATGGAGATGTTCCAGAACGCCATGCGCATGTTCACGCCGTTTCCGTCGGCGACGGCGAACGGGGCTTCGCCGACCCCAGCCGAGCCTGCGAAAAAGGAAGTGCCGGAAAAGTCCGATGATCTCCAGGAGCTGAAGGAACAGATCGCGGCCATGCAGCGCAAGCTCGACACGATGTCGTGACGGGCACGTTGCCATACAGGTGAAGCCGGCCTGACCTGAATCTCAACAAGCCCTGGAGCGACGCGCCCCAGGGCTTGGCTTTGATAAGCACCAGTTCCGCTAAATCCCGACGGGCCCGTCGTAGCGGGCGCGGGGCCTGATCAGGCGGTTGCTCATGACCTGCTCGACGGCATGCGCGGCCGAGCCGACGCTGCGCCCGAGCGCGAACAGCCGGAACGGCGCATCGGGCGGCAGGCGCAACTGACGCGTCAGCGCGGCCAACGCGAAGTCAATGTTCGGGCGCGCCCCCGTCGCGCCGAGAACGGCATCGCCGAGGCATGACATACAGCCATCGATCTCGACATCGGACAACAACGCCTCCGCCCTTGGGTCGCCCTCCGGATAGAGTGGATGGCCAAAGCCGGGCAGCGGCCGGTCGTGGCCAAGCCAGCGCTCGACCGCCGCATCGGCTCCCAGCCTTTCGGCGTCCTCGACGAGATTGAGCAAGGCCTCGCCGGCGCCGCCATGGCGCGGTCCGGACAGTGTGGCAAGACCGGCAAGCAGGCAGGCGGCAACCGACGCGCCGGTGGACGCGGCGACCCGCGTGGCGAAGGTCGAGGCGTTCAACTCGTGATCGGCGAGCAGCACCAATGCCCTGCGTATCAAATTGGCGCCGGCAGTGCCGACCGACCAGCCGCGCGCCAATCGCTCATGCACGGCGCCGTTTCCCGCAGCCGCGCCGAGCGCCTCGGCCAGGGCCGCGATGGCGTCGGCAGCATCGCGGTAGAGCGTGGCTGGCCCGCGTCCCAGCGAAGGCCGGCCTTCGGCAGCCAGTTCAGCCAGCGTCGCGAATGCCGCGCCGCGACCGCTCTCGCGCGCGTCATGGCGGCCGGGCGAGGCAAACGACACCGGGACGTCCGCTGCCCAGAGCAGGCTTGCCGTCTCCTCCAGCGTGGCCGCGCCGGAGAGCGCCACAGCATCCTTGCCGCGATAGAAAAGGCCGCCATGCTGGATGGTCGAGATCGTGGTGGCAAAAGCCGGCTCGCCCCAGTCGATGGCGCTTTCTGCGATCGCTCGCGGGCTTCGGCCGCGCGCGCGGCGCGTGGCGAGGGCGGCGATGTCGTCGGCGCGATACTGGCTGCGGCGCGGATCGGCTGCGTCCGGACGCATGCCGATACGGCCACGGCTGACATAGGCATAGAGCGTCTGCGGCCGCACCTTGAGCCGTTCCAGCGCCTCCTCACGCGTCAGCCATTCGGTCATGTTGTTTGTCATGCAGCCGATTGCTTGGACATATTGATTCACTTGATCAAGATTGATGCCTCGAACTTGTACCATTAATTCAAGTCCGTAAATGGCGAAGGAGACGGACATGGCAAACGGGCTCGATGATGTGGTGGCGGCGGAAACCGTGCTTTCCGATGTCGACGGCCTCGGCGGCCGGCTGACGATCCGTGGCCATTCGCTGCCGGAACTGGCCGGCCGTTGGCGCTATCCGCAGGTGGCGCGCCTGTTGCTCGACGGCTTCTTCGACGACCTTCCCGGCGATGCTGAACTGGCCGAGGCGATCGGCCGGGCGCGGGTCGAGGTGTTCCTGCGGCTCCAGCCGATTTTTCCGACGCTGGCCGCGCTCGATGTCTACAGCGGCATGCGGGCCGGCATCGCCCTTTTGCCGGACGGCGGGACGTTGACGGATGCGCTGCGGCTGATCGCGGCGCCGGCGGTGCTGACTCCGGCCTTGCTGCGGGCGGGACGCGGGGACCAGCCGGTCGCACCAAACAAGGATGCCGATCATGCCGCCGACATGCTGCGCATGCTTGGTGGCAGCGCGGCCTCGCCCGATCTGGCCAAAGCGCTCGACACCTATCTCGTCACTGTCTGCGACCATGGTCTCAACGCCTCGACCTTCGCCACCCGCGTCGTCGCCTCGACTCAAGCCGGGCTGACCTCGGCGATTCTGGCTGGCCTAGGCGCGCTCAAGGGGCCGCTGCATGGCGGCGCGCCCGGACCGGTCATCGAGATGCTGGACGCGATCGAGGCGTGCGGCGACGGCGCCGGCTGGCTGCGCGACGAGATCGCGCAAGGCGAGCGCATCATGGGTTTCGGCCACCGCATCTACCGGGTGCGCGATCCGCGCGCCGACGTGCTGAAAGCGGTGGTGCGGCAACTGGCCACCCGCAAGGGGCCAGGTAGCGGGAAGATGGGCAGCCGGCTGGCTTTTGCCGAGACGGTGGAGCAGGCGGCGCTCGACGTGCTTCGGGTCGCCAAGCCGCAGCGTTCGATCCAGACCAATGTCGAGTTCTACACTGCGCTCCTGCTGGAAGCGGCAGGCTTCCCAAAGGACGCATTCACCAACGTCTTCGCCGCCGGCCGCATCTCGGGCTGGATCGCCCATGCGCGCGAGCAGCAGACGACAGGACGGTTGATCCGGCCGCAGTCGCGCTATGTCGGGCCGGTGCCGGATCTCGTCGCCTAAGGCGGCCAGCCCATCTTGATGAATGTCGCCTCTCCGCCAAAAGGCGGTGAGGCTCTTCTTCATGACCGAAATTTCATGTGATCACGCGACCGTGTTCGTGTTCTTGCCTTGGTCAGGACTTATATGCTGCACTGCAACATAGGTCCGCTGCCGGCGCGTCGCCCGATTCCGGGCAGGACGAGGCCGGCCATTCAACGACAGGAACGCCATGACGACCAACGGCAAGGCGGAGGAAAAGAAGAAGATCAACATCGCGCTTCAGGGGGGCGGCTCGCACGGCGCCTTTTCCTGGGGCGTTCTCGACAGGCTGCTGGAGGATGGAAGGCTAGAGATTTCAGCCGTTTCCGGCACCAGCGCCGGCGCGATGAACGCGGTGGCGCTGGCCGACGGCTTTGTCCGTGGCGGCGTCGAGGGAGCACGCAAGAAGCTCGACGATTTCTGGCGCGCGGTGGCGCGGAAAGGCCGCTTCAGCCCGGTGCAGCGCATGCCGTGGGATGTCGCCTGGGGCAACTGGTCGATCGAGAACACGCCGGGCTATGTCTTCTTCGACACCATGTCGCGGGTGTTCTCGCCCTATGTCGCCAATCCGCTCGGCCTCAATCCGCTGCGCGACGTGGTCAAGCAGGAGATCAACTTCTCCAATGTGCGCGCCTGCAAGTCGGTGGAGCTGTTCATCTCGGCGACCAATGTCGAGACCGGACAGCTGCGCGTCTTCTCCGACGGCGAGATCGACCTCGACACGGTGATGGCCTCGGCCTGCCTGCCGCAACTGTTCCGCGCCGTCGAAATCAAGGGCGTGCCCTACTGGGATGGCGGCTATGGCGGCAATCCGGCGCTCTATCCGTTCTTCAAGACGACTGCCACCGAGGACGTGCTCCTAGTCCAGATCAATCCGGTGGTGCGCGATGGCACGCCAAAGAGCGCCAACGAGATCCAGAACCGCATCGACGAGATCACCTTCAATGCCGGACTCCTGCGCGAATTCCGCTCGATCGCCTTCGTCAAGGAACTGATCGCCGCCGGCCGGCTGCCGCATGGCGAGTACCGCGACATTCGCATGCACCGCATCGATGCCGACGAGGCTTTCAAGGACCTGTCGGCATCGTCCAAGGTCAACGCCGAATGGGCCTTCCTCGCCTATCTGCGCGATCTTGGCCGCAGCGCCGCCAGCGACTGGCTGGAGGAGAATTATGACGCCGTCGGCAAGCGGCCGACGCTCGATCTCTCCGGCGAACTCGACGACGGCTTCAAGCCGATGCGCGGCCCGGCGCCGGGCCGGCGGGTAAAGGAGTTCCTCGCGGCGCGCAGGAAGCCCGAGCAAGCGCGGCGCCAAGCCTAGCTCGACCGGGGGCGCCGACCGCCGACGTCATCCTTTCCGCAGCGCCAGGTCGATCAGCCTGATCAGCGCGGCGGCGGCCCGTCGCTGCTCGTCCGGATTGCTGATGCGCATCTTCATGCCTTCCAGCCCGTCGAGCAGCATGTCGGCCAGCAGCCGCGCCGAAAGCCCCTTGGCGGCGAGGTCGACGCCGTTCCGTTTCACTTCGCCCTCGACCGCGCTGGCGATGTGCTCGACAAGGCCGTCGCGCCAGCAGCCGACGAGGTCGGCGACGCTCGACTTCAAGTCGAGCAGTTCGGCGCCGTGCGGGGAAGCACGGACAGCGCCGATCATCGAGATCAGCGCTGCGTCGACGGCGCGCATCGTGCGTTCGGCGAAGGTGCCGCCGCCTTCGAGCTCGCTCTTCGCCTGCTCGATGGAGCGACCGAGCAGCATCAGGGCGATGGCGCGGAAAATGTCGGTCTTGTTCTTGAACAGCAGATAGAGCGCCGGCCGCGACATGTCGGCGGCGCGCGCGATGTCGTCCATGGTGGTGCGCGTAAAGCCATAGGCGAGGAACACCTTCATCGCGCCTTCCAAAATGCGGGCGCGCTTGGGGTCGGCGGCGATGTCCTCGGCTTCGATCATGGCGAACAGTCTACCCTGTGCAAACTCTATTGACAAAATGACGGATTTTGTCAAGGTGTATGAAGACGAAATGGCCGCCTTGCCATTTCGCTTCTGGTTATAGACGACAACGAAGGATATCCCCATGCGCCTCACCGTCGACGGGCAATCATTCGACATCGATGCCGATCCGGGAATGCCGCTGCTGTGGGCGCTGCGCGATCTGATCGGCAAGACGGGCCCGAAATTCGGCTGCGGCATCGCCGCCTGCGGTGCCTGCACGGTGCATGTCGACGGCCTGCCGGTTCGCTCCTGCTCGCTGCCGGTCGGGGAAGTCAGCGGCGCAGTCACCACCATCGAGGGCATCGGCACCGGCGGCAAGCTGCATCCGGTGCAGCAGGCCTGGCTGGAAGAGCAGGTGGCGCAATGCGGCTACTGCCAGGCCGGCCAGATCATGAGCGCGGTGGCATTGCTCGAGGAGGTGGCGGACCCGAGCGACGACGACATCGACAACGCCATGGGCGGCAACCTCTGCCGCTGCGGCACCTATCCGAAGATCCGCGCGGCGATCAAGAAAGCCGCGGCGCTGAAGACGGCGGGGCTCTGATCATGGCCAGCATCGGAAAGATCGCCCGCCGCACCTTCCTCATCGGCGCCGCCGCTGTCGCCGGCGGTGTCGCCGTTGGCTACTATTACTACCGCAAGCCCTTCGCCAACCCGCTCGAGGCCGATCTCGGCAAGGGCGAGGCAACCTTCAATCCCTATGTGAAGATCGGCGCCGACAACACCATCACCATCGTCGCGCCGCGCGCCGAGATGGGGCAAGGCGTGTCGACGACGCTTGCCGCCATGGTCGCCGAGGAACTCGACGTCGGCCTCGATCAGGTCAAGGTCGAGCACGGCCCGGCTTCCTATGCCTATTACAACGCGGCGATACTCCAGGAGGGCGGTCCGTTCCCCTTCTTCGACGAGAGCATGACGGCGGAAGCGGTGCGATCCGGACTCGGCGTCGTCGGAAAGCTGCTCGCCCTGCAGGGCACCGGCGGCTCGTCCTCGATGCGCGACGGGTTCGACAAGATGCGGCAGGCGGGCGCGGCCGCCAGGCAGATGCTGATCTCGGCGGCGGCGCAGAAGCTCGGCGTTTCCGCCGGCGAACTGGAAACCGCCAACGGCGCGGTCCTGCATAAGGCGTCGGGCAAATCGGTCACCTATGGTGAAGTCGCCGCCTCAGCCAGCGCCATGCCGCCGCCGGCCGAGGTCAGGCTCAAGGACAAGGCCGACTGGAAGCTGCTCGGCAAGCCGCAAAAGCGCGTCGACATGCTGGCCAAGGTCACCGGCGCGCCGATCTTCGGCATCGATGTCAGGCTGCCGGAGATGCTCTACGGCACGGTGAAGATGAGCCCGCGCTTCTGGTCGAAGCCGGTGAGCGCCGACCTCTCCAAGGCCGCGAAGATGCCCGGCGTGGTCAAGATCGTGCCGATCGAGACCAGCTACGGTCACGGTTTCGGGGTCATCGCTGAAAACACCTGGGCGGCGTTCAGAGCCGCCGAGGCGATCGAGGCCAAATGGGCCGACCCCGAATATCCGCTGGACAGCGCCGCCATCGACGAGGCGATGAAACAGGCGCTCACCACCAAGGGTTCGCCATTGCGCAACGACGGCGATGTCGACACCACTTTCGCCGACACGCCGCGCGAAAAAATCGTCGAGGCCGACTATGCAGTGCCGTACCTGGCGCACGCAACGATGGAGCCGATGAACGCCACGGCGCGGCTGAAGGACGGCGCCCTCGACATCTGGTGCGGCAACCAGGCGCCGACGCTGGTGCGGCAGCTGTGCGCCAACGCGGTCGGCATCGAGCAGGACAAGGTCGCGGTGCACACCACCTTCCTCGGCGGCGGCTTCGGCCGGCGCGTCGAGATGGATTATGCACTGTGCGCGGCGCTGATGGCCAAGGAAGCCGGCGGCCGCCCGGTCAAGGTGACCTGGACGCGCGAAGAGGACATGCGCCACGACGCCTACCGCCCCGCGGCAATCGGCAAGTTCCAGGCGCGGCTCGGCGACGATGGCCTGCCGGTCGCCGTCGAAATGAAGATATCGTCGCCATCGATGATCGCCAGCACCTTGCGGAGGCTGTTTCCGTCGCTATCGGCAATGGGGCCGGACAAGACCATCGTCGACGGCGCGTACGACCAGCCCTACACGATCCCGAACTACCGGGTGAGCGGCATCGCCGCGCCCGTCTCCATTCCCGTCGGTTCGTGGCGATCGGTCGGCAGCTCGATCAACGGCTTCTTCCATGAAGGCTTCATGGACGAGATCGCGGCCGCTGGGAAAACCGATCCGGTCGAATTGCGCAAGAAGCTGATGGCCGCTTATCCGTCGGCGGTGAAAGTGGTCGAGACCGTCGCCGGGATGGCGAAATGGGGCGAGGCGCTGCCGGCCGGCAAGGCGAAGGGCATGGCCTTCACGCTGTCCTTCGGCAGCTGGGTCGGCGAGATCGTACAGGTCGCGGACACGCCGGCCGGCATCCGCATCGAGAAGGTGTGGATCGCTGCCGATGTTGGTACCGCGCTCGATCCCGACATCATCAAGGCGCAGCTCATCTCCGCCGCCATCTACGGCCTGTCGGCGGCGATGGGCCAGGAAATCACCTTCGCCGACGGCATGGTCGAGCAGTCGAATTTCCACGATTTCGACGCCATGCGCATCTTCCAGTGTCCGGTGTTCGAGGTCGCGGTGCTGGAGAATTTCCACAAGATGGGCGGCGTCGGCGAGGTCGGCACGCCGCCGGCGGCGCCGGCGCTCGCCAATGCCATCTTCGCGCTGACCGGTAAGCGCATCCGTAGGTTGCCGTTGTCCAAAGCGGTGGCCTTCGCATGAGGAAGCTTCATATCATGCTGACGCCTGCTGCCATCATGTTCTTGGCGGCACCTTTCGCAGCCGCTCAGGAGAGCCAATCGCCGGCGCCGGTGAAGGTCGATGCAGCCAGAGGGCTGCCCGAATGGGACAAGGTCTATAAGGTATTCTCGCATCCGCGCTGCGCCGATTGCCATGTCGCCGATGACCGCCCGCGCTGGTCGGGCGCGCATTATGGCGGCACCCGCGTGCATGGCTTCAACGTTCAGCGCGGGAGCGACGGCTCCGGCTTCGGCAATCCGGGCCTGCGCTGCACGACCTGCCATTTCTCCAGTAATTCCAAGGCATTGCACGGGCCGCCGGGAGCCGAGAACTGGCACCTGGCGCCGGCCGAGATGGTCTGGTTCGGAAAATCCTCGGCTGAAATCTGCGCCCAGATCAAGGACCCTGCCCGCAATGGCGGGCGCAGCCTGCAGGATGTGGCGCTGCATGTTCGCGACGACAAGCTGGTCGCCTGGGGCTGGGCGCCGGGGGCTGATCGAGAGCCGGCCCCAGGCTCGGCAAAGGAGACATACAATGCGATCGAGAACTGGATGGCGGCGGGCGCGCCCTGTCCGGCAGCGCAATGATCCATCAAACTTTCTGACTATTTTGCGTTGCAACTTTGAGGTAGAAGCGGCGCTTCGCCGATCACGGCAAATTGAATAGGGCCTTGCGCGCACCCATATCGGCGACGCGCCCGCATTTAAAAAAGCGGCCTGGCCGAACCCCGCAGTGGAAAACGACGATGCCGAAAATCAGGTTTCACAAGCTTGCAGCCATTGTTGTGCTCATTGGATTCGCAGCCTGGATGGGAACGGGAGAGTTTTCATCCGTGGGCAGCGCCGCCGCCGACAATCCGAAGGCGGGAGACGCCCCAAAGGCAACGCAGCCCGAGGTCGGAGCACCGAAGACGGCTGACGCCGAGCCGAAGGCGCCGCTGCGCACCGTCGCGGTGGTGACGCCGCCGCGCAAGACCTATGCGCGGGCGATACGAATCTCGGGGCTGACGGAGGCCGACAAGCGGGCGGTGCTGGCGACGCGTGTCGCCGGTGTCATCGACCAGCTGCCGGTCAAGCAGGGCCAGCGCGTCAAGACCGGCGACCTGGTGCTGATGCTGGCGGCCGAGGAGAAGATCTCCAACGTCGACAACGCCAAGCAGCTTCTGGTGCAGCGCCAGGCCGAACTGGAAGCGGCCCTGCGGCTGATGAAAACCGGCAATCTGCCCGCACTGCAGCTCGACACCGCGCGCTCGAACCTGACGTCCGCGCAATCCCAGCTGGAGACCGCGCAAGCCGAGCTCGACCGCAACGAGGTCAAGGCGCCGTTCGATGGCGTCATCGACCGCATTCCGGTGGAACTCGGCAGCTCGGTGATGCAGGGCGGCGAGGTGGCGACCATCCTCAAGCTCGACCCGGTGATCGCGCGCGGCGAGGTCAGCGAGCGCGACCTGCGTTACATCAAGATCGGCGACGAGGCCAATGTGCGCCTGGTCAACGACCAGAAGGTGACCGGCACGGTTCGCTACATCAGCCGCGACGCCTCATCGCAGACCCGAACCTTCCGCGTCGAGGTGGCGATCCCCAATGCCGATGGCGCCATCCCCGCCGGCATGACGGCCGAAATCACGCTCAGCGCGCAGCCGACCGATGCGGTCATGCTGCCGCGTTCGGTGGTGACGCTGGGCGACAAGGGCGACCTTGGCATCCGCGCCGTCGGCAAGGACAACAAGGTGGCGTTCTATCCGATCGATCTCGTCGACGACACGCCGAACGGGCTGGTGCTGGGCGGCATTCCGCAGGACGCCCGCATCATCGTCGCCGGCCAGGAGCTGGTAAAGGAAGGCGACGCGGTCAAGCCGGTCGAGGCCGACCAGGCAACAATCAACAAGCTGATCGGCGAAGCCACCGCCGGCACGCAGTAGCGCGGCCAGGCGCCGGGCGCTGCCCGGCGACGGCTAGGTCGCTGCTCCTCGAAGACAACAGCAGGCATAAGTCATGGATATCGTCAGACTCGCCATCCACAACGCCCGCCTCACAATATCCGCGCTGCTGTTCCTGCTCGTGGCGGGCTGGGTCGCCTATCAGTCGACGCCGAAGGAAGCGGAGCCCGACGTTCCGATTCCGATGATGTATATCAGCCTGATTTACCAGGGCATCTCGCCGGAGGATTCCGAGCGCCTTCTTCTGCGCCCGATGGAAAGCAAGCTGAAGAACCTCAAGGGCCTCAAGGAGATGCGTTCGGCCGCCTTCCAGGGCGGCGGCTACGTGCTCGTCGAGTTCCAGCCGCAAACCAATCTAGCGACCGCGCTGCAGGACACGCGCAGCAAGGTGCAGGACGCCAAGGCCGATCTGCCGCAGGCCGCCGAGGAACCGACGGTCAACGAGGTCAACGTTTCCGAATTTCCGGTTCTAGTCGTGACGCTTTCGGGCGACGTGCCGGAGCGCGTGCTGACGGCGGCGGCGCGCGAACTGCGCGACCGCATCGAGGAAGTGCCTGGCGTGCTGGAGGGTTCGCTGCAGGGCGCCCGCGACGATCTGGTCGAAGTGGTCATCGATCCGGTCAAGCTGTCGTCCTACGGGCTGCAGCTCGACCAGGTCATGCAAGGCGTCGGCGCCTCCAACAGCCTGGTCGCCGCCGGCAATCTCGAGGGCTCGGAAGGCAAATACGCCGTCAAGGTGCCGTCGCTGATCGAGACGCCTGAGGACGTCGCCAACCTGCCGGTCGTCGCCACGCCAAATGCCGTGGTGCAGGCCAAGGACGTCGCCACCATCCGCTCCACCTTCAAGGATGCCGAGACGGTGACGCGCCTTGACGGCAAACCGGCGATCGCCATTGAGGTGAAGAAACGAATCGGCGCCAATCTGATCGACACGCTGAACCACGTCAGGGAAGTGTCCGACAGCTTCATCAAGACGATGCCGGAAGGCATGCACGTCACCTACACGCAGGATAAGTCGGTCTTCGTCAACCAGTTGCTCGGCGACCTGCAGAACCACGTGATGATCGCCGTCATCCTGGTGTTCATCGTCATCCTCTACGCTTTGTCAGGCCGCGCTTCCTTGCTGATTGGCCTCGCCATCCCGTCGTCCTTCCTGATCGGCATCCTTCTGCTCGCCATGATGGGCTACACGATCAACATGATCGTGCTGTTCAGCCTCATCCTGGCGGTCGGCATGCTGGTCGACGATGCCATCATCGTCACCGAATTCGCGGAACGGCGCATGAGCGAGGGCATGCCGAAGGCGGATGCTTTCGCGCTGGCCGCAAGGCGCATGGCCGGCCCGGTCATCGCCGCGACGATGACGCGCATCGCCGCGTTCTCGCCGCTCTTGTTCTGGCCTGGCATCATCGGCGACTTCATGAAATACATGCCGATCACGCTGATCGTGACGCTGTCGGCCTCGATGCTCTATGCGCTGGTGTTCGCGCCGACGCTGGGCGCCATCTTCGCCAAGGCGCCCAAGCATCACGAGGACGAGAACCGCGACGGCTGGTACATGGCGCTGGTCAAGCAGGCGGTGCGCTTCCCGATCACCGTCATCCTGCTCACCGTCGGCCTTTTGGTCGGCGTCGGCTTCGCCTACTCGAAATACGGCGCCGGCGTCGAGTTCTTCCCCAGCGTCGAGCCGGATTACGGCCTGCTCTACGTGCATGCGCGCGGCAATCTTTCGCTGGCCGAGATGGACGCCGCCACCAAGGAAGCGGAGAACCGGCTGCTCGGCTGGCCGGGCGTCAAGTCGGTCTACACGCGCGCCGGCAAGACGCAGGGCGGCGGCCAGGATATCCCCGAAGATGTCGTCGGCGTCATCCAGTACGAGTTCGTCGACTGGCGCGAGCGCAAGTCGGCCAACCAGATCCTCAGCGATCTGCGCGGCGTCATGGCAGGCATTCCCGGCGTCGATGTCGAAGTGCGTGTGCCGGAGGCAGGCCCGCCGACCGGCAAGCCGATCCAGATCAGGCTTTCGGCCGCCGACCCCAAGGGCCTCGACGACAAGGCACGCGCGGTGGCGGCGCGGATCGCCAAGATACCCAACGTCATCGACATTTCG
This sequence comes from Mesorhizobium sp. M4B.F.Ca.ET.058.02.1.1, assembly GCF_003952505.1. NCBI lineage: Bacteria > Pseudomonadati > Pseudomonadota > Alphaproteobacteria > Hyphomicrobiales > Phyllobacteriaceae > Mesorhizobium > Mesorhizobium sp. M4B.F.Ca.ET.058.02.1.1. The sequence goes on from NZ_CP034450.1 coordinate 5,125,845, forward strand.
GACGGCCTGCCGCCGCCCGGCGTCGACTGGGCGCTCGAGGTCGACCGCGCCAAGGCGGCGCAATACGGCATCAGCCCGACCTCGGTCGGAACGGTGGTGCAGCTGGTGACCAACGGCTTGAAGCTCTCGGAATACCGGCCCGCCGGGGCGGACGACGCGGTCGACATCAGGCTGCGGCTACCCGAGGACCGGCGCACGCTGTCGACGCTCGATGAGTTGAGAGTGCAGACCTCGCAAGGGTCGGTGCCGATCTCGAACTTCGTCGTGCGCAAGCCCGAGCCGACGGTCGGCATCCTCAACCGCATCGACGGCGCGCGAACAGTGGTGGTGCAAGCCAATGTCAGCGCCGGCGCGCAGGTCGCGGCGGTGCAGCAGGAGGTCACCAAGGCCGTCTCCGAGATGGATCTCGGCAGTGGCATCCGCTGGAAGCTCGCCGGCTCCAACGAGGACAGCGCCGAGGCCGGCGCCTTCCTCAGTAAGGCCTTCGGCGCGGCGATCTTCCTGATCTTCCTGGTGCTGCTCATGCAGTTCAACAAGTTCACCAGCGTCTGGCTGGTGCTGTCCTGCGTGGTCATGGCGACGGTCGGTGTGTTCCTCGGGCTGCTTCTGACGGGCGAGGCCTTCGGAATCGTCATGTCCGGCATCGGCGTCATCGCGCTGGCCGGCGTGGTGGTGAACAACAACATCGTGCTGATCGACACCTACGACCGGCTGCGCGAGGAAGGCTGGGACAAGATGGACGCGGTGCTGCAGACCTGCCGCGAGCGTGCCCGTCCGGTGGTGTTGACGGCGGTGTCGGCCATCCTCGGCGTGCTGCCGATCGCCTTCGGCCTTGGCCTCGAAATCTTCCATCACGAGACGACGATCAACGCGCCGTCGACGCAGTGGTGGATTTCGCTGTCGTCGGCGATCGTCTTCGGCCTCTCCTTCGCCACCTTGCTGACGCTGGTGGTGACGCCGTCGATGCTGATGGTGTTCACGCGCAGCAAGGATAGCCGCTTCAACGCGTTTTTCGGGCGGCTGTTCCGGCGCGGCAAGGGCAAGGTTTCAACGACCGTTGCCGACCACAGTGCAGGCGCCGAGCCGGCAATCGCCTTCCAGAAAGCTGCCGAATAAGTCAACTCAACCAGCAAGATAAAGGCCGCCCGGGGAACAACCGGGCGGCCTTTTGCATTGTTCCGGCATAACTTCACCTCACGGCGAGGGCTTTCTCATGACGATCAGCACACTTCTCGTCATTATTCTCATCCTCATCCTGATCGGCGCCGTGCCGGCATGGCCGCATTCGCGCTCCTGGGGCTACGGCCCTTCGGGCATCGTCGGCGTCATCCTGGTGGTGCTTTTGATCCTGCTGCTGATGGGCAGGATCTGATCCTTATGCGACCGAGCCATGTCACGGCTCGGTCGTTGTCAGCTCAAATCAGGCGGCCGCGCGTGGGGCGGGCGCGACGGCAATGCCGATGTCCCGCATGGCTTCCTTCACCGCCTGATCGAGCGGGGTGTGTGGGATTTCGCCAATGATCTTCTCCAGCCGTGTCGAGACCAGCCGGTGCTCCTCGAAACGAAGGTAGGACATCGAGACGATCTCACGCCACATCGCCACGAACGGGCTGCCAGCGCGTAGCACCCACCAGGGCATGAAGCCGAGCTTCAGCTTGCGCCCGAGCGGATTCTCGGCCGCTGCCTTGATATCGAGGTCGGTGACGGCATGGCCGGGGAAGTTGAGCGCCTCATAGAAGCCGAGCTTGTCCAGATTGCGCGCCAGGCCGACGAAGGCCACGGCGAAGTCGGGCAGATAGGCCCATTCATGGACGAGGTCGGCCGGGCCGGGCGCGGTGTAGATGCCCTTCTCCATCTTGGCGGCAACGACCAGGTCGAACCAGGAGCCGCTGCCGGTGCCGCCGAAGAAGTCGCCGGCCCTGAGCAGAATGGTGCGCACGCGGCCGGCCTCGGCCTCGCGGCGAAACAGATCCTCCATCGCGACGCGGATGCGGCCCTTCTCGGTCGTCGGCCGGAAAGGCGTGTCTTCCGTGATCACGCGAGGCATCGGCGAGCCGTAATTGTAGACGGTGCCGGGGAACAGATGAAGCGCGCCGTTAGCGCGGCAAGCGGCCGTGACGTTCTCGGCCATCGGCAGGCATTTGCCCCAGTCGGTGTAGATCGGGTTCAGGCCGTTGAAGATGATGTCGACGCCTTGCGTTGCGCGGATCAGCGAGTCTCGGTCGAGCGCATCACCGGCTATCGCTGTAGCGCCCTTAAGCTCGGCGGGCACCTTGCCGCTGCGGGTGACGGCGCGAACGTCGAAGCCGGCGTCGATGAAGGCTTTGCCTACGACGCGGCCGAGCCGGCCATTCGCGCCGAGGATTGCGATCTTGGTCATGTTTCGTCTCCGTGTCTGCGTTAGGCCACCAATTTGAGGTTTTCGCAAACGAATGGAAATTGACTGATTTTGGCGATTTGATATTCATAAATGGATGACGGAAATCGACTGGAACCTGATCAAGAGTTTCGTCACCGTGGCAGAGACCGGCAGCCTCTCCGGCGCCGCACGAAAGCTTGCGGCCAGCCAGCCGACGCTCGGCCGCCACATCGCCGAGCTGGAGCAGGCGATCGGCGTGACATTGTTCCGACGCGGGCGCAGCGGCTATGCGCTGACCGAGGCTGGCAACGTGCTGTATGAGCGCGGCAAGGCCGTCAGCGAGCAAGCGAGCGCGTTCTCGCTGCTGGCCCTTGGATCGGTCGAGGCGATCGAGGGCACCGTGCGCATCGCCGCCAGCGAGGTGGTGGCGGCCTATGTGCTACCGGATATCACCGCGCGGCTCGGCGTGGAGGAGCCGGGCATCGAGGTCGAGATCGTCGCTTCGAATCAGGTCGAGAACCTGTTGCGCAGGGATGCCGATATCGCCATCCGCATGGTCAAGCCGGCGCAGAACGAGCTGGTGGCGCGCAAGGTCGCCGACATTCCGCTGCGTTTCTGTGCGGCGAAGGCCTATCTCGACCGGCGCGGCCGGCCGAGCCGGCCCGGTGACCTCGCCGATCATACGCTGGTCGGCTTCGACCGCAGCGATGAGATCGTCCGCGGCCTCAATGCGTTCGGCATTCCCGTCAGCCGCGGCAGCTTTCGCTTCAGGACCGACAATCAAATCGTTCTTTGGGAAGCGGTGCGGACGGGAAATGGCATCGGCATCGGCCAGGAACCGCTGGCCGAACGCGATCCGTCGCTGGAGCTCCTGCTGCCCGGGCTGCCGTTGCCGTCGCTGCCGGTGTGGCTCGCCATGCATCGCGACGTGCGTAGCAGCTTGCGCATCCGCCGCGTCGCGGATTTCCTCCATGAGGAGCTGAAACGCTATTCGGCCGGCGCGGGCTCGGGGGAGAATTCGGCGCGGTGAGCAAGCCCGGCCATCAGAAGGACGACAACCAGCAGTCCCGACAGCGCGACGAAGATCGGGCCGAAGCTCGAATGCTCGGCGACGAAGCCGATCGCCAACGGCGCCACCAGTATGCCGGAATAGCCCATGGTGGTGACGACGCTCATGCCGGTGCCGGATGACATGCCTTCCTGGTTGCCGCCGGCCGAGAAGATGATCGGTACCATGTTGGCGATGCCGAAGCCGCAAAAGCCGAAGGCGGCAATCGCAAGCCATGGCGAGGGCGACAGCCCGGCCACCAGCATGCCCGCCGCGGCGGCAAGAGCCGAACCGCGCAGCGTCGTCACCGCGCCGAAGCGGTCGCGCACACCGTCGCCGAGGAAGCGCATGAGCGCCATGACGCCGGAAAAGGCGGCATAGGCAAGGCCGGCGAAGGCAAGGTCGGCGCCGAGCTCCTGCTGCAGGTAGAGCGCCGCCCAGTCGAGCACCGCGCCCTCGGAGACCATGGTCAGCAAAGCCATCAACCCGACCAGATAGACCACGGGGTGGCCCGGCAGCGAGAATTTCTGGTGCTCTGTCTGCTGCGGCTTGTCCTCTGCGATCAGGTAGCCGATCGCAAAAGCGACAACCGCGAAGGCGAGCGCCGTAACCACGGTCGCATGGACGAGATGGCCGTAATTCTGGATGGCGAAGCCGCCGAGAGCGCCGCCAGCGAAACCGCCAAGGCTCCAGAAGCCGTGCGAGGACGACATGATGGCGCGGGCGAGCCTTCTTTCCACCGCCACCGCATTGGCGTTCATGGCGACATCCATGCCGCCGATCGAGCCGCCGAAGATGAACATGGCGATGGCCGCCAGCGGTACGTTGGGGGCGAGCGCCACGGCCAGCAAACCGAAACTGCCGCACAGGCCGAACCAGCGCAGCACCGTGCGCGAGCCGTGCCTGGAGATCAAATGGCCGCACCAGGTCATCGCCGCCACGGCACCGGCGCCGAACAGGAGGATCAGCAGGCCGAGCGTGAATTTCGAGATATCCAGACGGGTCAGGAACACCGGGATCTGCGGCGCCCAGCTGCCGGTCAAAAAACCATTGGCGAGGAAGATGCCGGCCACGGCCCAGCGTCCGCGAATGGCGGCCTCAATCGTGTTTTGCGCGCTCATGGTCTGTCCGCAATACGAATGGTTTGGGCGCAAGTTAGATCGATTCAATCGGCGGTCAAGAGCCGCATTAGGCGACGTGCTTGGACCAAAGGGCGACGGAGGACCGGTTTTCGTTCGTGGCAGGCTGCTGCCTTGGAGGTTGGCGAGAACGCTTCCCGTTCGTCATCCACGGGCGGAGCAAGGAGCGGAGCGACGCGCGCAGACCCGAGGATCCATGCCGTTACCTAAGAGCGCCGCTACCGTGCAGAACACTCCCTGGGTTGCCTCGTTACGATCTTATCCTGTATCGCCGTGCTCTTCGGCAGCCGTCACGGAATGGATTCTAGGGTCTGCGCGACGTCGCTTCGCGACTGCTTCGCCCTAGAATGACGAAGTCGCGAAGGCGCTCGGCGCCGCTAGTGATCCTTCGGGCGCCTTGCCTCGAACTCCGCCTTCTTCGCGTCGGAAGCCTCGGTCTGGTTCAGCGCCTGCCACTCGGCATAGGGCATGCCGTAGATGATCTCGCGCGACTCGTCCTTGGAGAGCGCGACGCCGTCGACCTGCGCCGCCTCGCGATACCAGTTCGACAGGCAGTTGCGGCAGAAGCCGGCAAGGTTCATCAGATCGATGTTCTGCACGTCGCCGCGCTCGCGCAGGTGTTCGACCAGCCGGCGGAAGGCGGCGGCCTCGAAATCGCGCTTCTGCTCGTCGCTAAGCTCGGTCATGTCATGCGCTCCTCAGGCCCTGTCACACCGGCCCGGTGCGCGAGCCGAACTTCTTCACCTGGTGTATATCGGGACGGCGGTCGATCGCGTCAACGATCGGCGCCAGCTGCTCGGCCCAGGCGAGGGCGTCTTCGCGCCCGGCGATCAGGTCCTGGCGGATCTCGATCAGCGCATGGGCGAAGCCGTTGACGATGGCATGCCGGAACATGGTGTCGCCGCGCAGCGCCCCATCGTAAGGTTCGTTGTCGCCGACGACGAGGCTCTTGTCGGCGGCGAGCATGTCGATCAGCGGCCGCGCCACGCGGTCGTCCAGGTCCCACAATATACCGACATGCCAGGGCCGCCGGATGCCCTGCATGACCGGTGTGAAGGAGTGGACCGAGAAGATGAAGGGCGCCTTGCCGGACGCCTCGGCCACCGAGGCGATCATGGCGCCGACGGCGTCGTGATAGGGCCGGTAGAAGCGGTCGAGCCGTCTTTCCCGCTCTTCCGCGGCCATGGGGTAGTTTCCCGGCACGATGGTGCCGTCATAGAGCTGGCGGATCAGCGTCGGGTCGTCCTCGCCGCGGTTGGGATCGATCAAAAGCCGCGAGAAGTTGGCGAGCACAGCCGGCACGCCGAGCGTCGCCGCCAGCTCGCGCGTCACCGTCTCGACGCCGATATCGTAGGCGATGTGCCGCTCGAACTCGCTCGCCGGCAGGCCGAGGCTGCCATACTCCTCAGGCAGGGCGCGGCGGGCATGATCGCCAAGCAGAACGATGCCTCGCTTGCGATCGCCTTCGACGATATCGAAAGGCGCGAAAACTGTGGATCGGGTCATCGGCTGGAATTGGTCTGGTCGCTGGCTTCCCGGCAGGGTGGTAACGTCATTCCACGAAGAGGACGCTGGCGCAATGCCGTTGTTTGGCCACGGTTTCTGCGAAGAATCCAACGCATGGCGACAAATCGCGCCTGGGGCCTTCTAAATCGATTGGAATTGAACAAAACGGCGCGTTGACATGCGCCCGGAGTTTGCCGAAAAGGGGCGTCGAGAGATGCAGATGTCGTTCTTGAGGGGTTTCAGGATGGGTTCCGCCGGCAGGTCGCGCATGCGCCGTGCCTTCGCCTTGCCGATCCTGACCGTCGCCGCCGGGCTCACAGCCATGGTCGCGGCGTCGCCCGCCCGGGCCGATTTCCGCGTCTGCAACGCCACACAGAACCTGGTCGGCGTCGGCATCGGCTATCGCGCCAAGGCCGGCTGGATCACCGAGGGCTGGTGGCACATCGAAGGGTCGAGCTGCAAGACGCTGATCGAGGGTCCGCTGTCATCAAGGTTTTACTATCTTTATGCAGAAGACGCCGAGCGCGGCGGGCGCTGGGATGGCCCGATCAACATGTGCGTGGCCGAAAAAGAGTTCAAGATTGCCGGCGTAACCGATTGCGTCGCCCGGGGCTTCCAACGCGCCGGATTCCAAGAATATGACACGGGCGAGCAGGCAAGCTGGATGGTCCAGCTGACCGACGAGCCCGCAACGGGAGGCGCACCAGCGGCCCCCGCCCCGGGAACAAACAGTCAATGAGACGTAACCGCAAGGTCAAGATCCTCGCCACCATCGGTCCGGCCTCCTCCTCCGAGGAGATGTTGAAGAAGCTTTTCGAAGCCGGCGCCGATGTCTTCCGCATCAATATGAGCCATACTGACCACGATCTGATGCGCACGCTGGTCGGGCGCATCCGCGCGGTCGAGGACGCGGTCGGCCGGCCGATCGGCATTCTCGCCGACCTGCAGGGTCCGAAGCTGCGCGTCGGCAAGTTCGCAAACGGCAAGGAGACGCTCAGCGTCGGCCAGACCTTCACGCTCGACAACAATCCGGAACCCGGCACCTCGAGCAGAGTCTACCTGCCCCATCCGGAAATCCTGAGCTCGGTCGAGGCCGGTCACCGGCTTTTGATTGATGACGGCAAGCTGGAGCTCAGGGCGGTGAAGAGCGACGGCAAGTCGATCATTTGCACGGTCGTCGCCGGCACCACGATCTCCGACAAGAAGGGCGTCAGCCTGCCCGACACCGACCTGCCGGTCGGCGCGCTGACCGAGAAGGACCGCGCCGATCTCGACGCGGTGCTGGCGGCCAGCGTCGACTGGGTGGCGCTGTCCTTCGTGCAGCGGCCGGAGGATCTCGCAGAAGCGCGCAAGATCGCGCGCGGCCGGGCACTGATCATGGCCAAGATCGAGAAGCCGCAAGCGGTGGCCCGTCTGCCTGAAATCATCGAGCTGTCGGACGCGCTGATGGTTGCGCGCGGCGATCTCGGCGTCGAAATGCCGCTGGAGGCGGTGCCCGGCATCCAGAAGCAGATCACGCGTGCCGCGCGCCGCGCTGGCAAACCGGTGGTAATCGCGACGCAGATGCTGGAATCGATGATCACCGCGCCGGTGCCGACGCGCGCCGAGGTCTCGGACGTGTCGATCGCCGTGTTCGAGGGCGCGGACGCCATCATGCTTTCCGCGGAGTCCGCGGCCGGCGCCTATCCGGTCGAGGCCGTCGCGATGATGAACCGCATAGCCACCAAGGTCGAAGCCGATCCGACCTATGCCGGTATCATCAACGCGCAGCGCTCGGAGCCGGAAGCGACGGGCGCGGATGCCATTTCGCTTGCCGCGCGCGAAATCGCCGAGACGCTGAAACTGTCGGCGATCGTCACCTATACGGCCTCCGGCACGACCGGCTTGCGCGCCGCGCGCGAGCGGCCGCAAGTGCCGATCGTGGCGCTGTCGCCGATCCTCAACACGGCGCGGCGGCTGTCGCTACTGTGGGGCACGCATTGCGTGGTGTCGCCCGATGCCATCGACCTCGACGACATGGTCGACCGCGCCTGCCGCATCGCAATCGACGAGGGCTTCGGCAAGCCGGGCGACCGCGTCATCATCACCGCGGGCGTGCCGCTCAGGACGCCTGGCTCGACCAACATGCTGCGCATTGCGTATGTCGGGTCTGAGACCCAAGGCAGCCGCCCGGCCTGATCGTTTCAGGTCGGCGCCAGCTCGGCTTCCGGTGCCTTGAGGTCGGGACATGCGTCGGCGCCTTGCGCGTCGCCGGCGATGCGCGCTTCCACGGCCTTTGCCATCGACTGCAGGTCGATGGCCCTGCCGGCGGTCTTCTCGATGCCGCCGACGACCAGGTCAGCCGCGATCCAGTCAGGCTTGTGGCCGAGATTATGCACCCAGACTAGCTCAGCGCCGGGGATATCGCGGGCAAGGCCGGTCGAATGGATGGTCGCGTAGACGACCTTATCGCGATCGCCGGAAATGATCACGGTCGGCGCCTTGATGTCGCGGTAGTGCGTCGAGGCATCGCGCGCGTAGCTGTAGAGCCCCGCCACGTCGGCGGCGTTGGCGCGAAAGGCGCCAGGCCGCAGAACAAGCGGGATCGAGGCGGCGGCGACGTAGCCGTCCGGCACCTTGTTGGGGGCAAAGACGCAGGCGGTGGCGGCATCGATGCGCAACGCTCCCGCTGGATAGGCCAGTGTCTCGGAAAACAGCGGACCGATCAGGGGAATGGCTGTCAGATTGTAGTACCAGGCAGTCGCGCCGCCTGGCCAAGGATGGCTGGCCGGCGACAGGAAGACGAGGCCCTGCGTCTTGTCCGGATGCTTGCGGGCAAAGGCGGTGGCGACCGCGCCGCCGAAGGAATGGCCGACGATGATCGCCGTCTTCATGCCAAGGCGATCCATCAGCGCAGCGATGGTGTTGGCCTGCGCGGGCAAGGTCTCATTGTCGCCGCGTCCGGACCAGCCGAATCCGGGCCGATCCAGGAACAGCATCTCGGCGCGGCCTTCGAGCAGCGGCCGCAGGGGCAGCATCTGATCCTTGAGATTGGCGCTGGCGCCGTGGAGGAAGACGATCGGCGGCAACTCCGGGTTCGCCGGCGCCGGGACATGGACATAGTGGATGCGCGCGCCGCCGATGTCGGCGAAGTCGCCGACAGGCAGATTGCGGCGCTCGATCAGCCAGTGACCTGCTCGGGTGACTCCGGCAAAGGCGAAGAGGAGCGCGAGGAAGAAGGCAAACACAGCGTAGACGAGGTTCATAATGGAGAATACGGAACGGAGCGGAAATAGTTCTAGGGTAGGGCAGTAGGGCAGTAGGGCAGTAGGGCAGTAGGGCAGTAGGGCAGTAGGGCGAGCCACTCGAGGCACTTCACATATTGCCCTACTGCCTTATTCCCCTAAATCAAATGCCTTCGCCGGCAAGCTCCTCCGACAGCGTCGAGACCTGGTCCTGGGCGCTGCGCATCATCGGGTAGATGGCGAGCACCTTCTGCCAGGCTTCAAGGGCCGACTGCTTGTGGCCGGTCTCGGCCATGATCTGCGCCAGGCCGGACAGAGCGCCGAAATGGCGCGGCTCAAGGTGCAGCGTGTGGTCGATGTCCGACATCGACTTACCGTAGTTCTTCATCATGAAATGCACAGTGGCGCGGCGGTTCCAGCCTTCAGCATACGTCGGCTGCAAGGTCACCACCTGGTCGAGGAAATCGAGCGCGACGTCGTATTTCTGGTTTTCCATCGCCTTTTGCGACCATTGCATCATCAGGTCGATCGAGGCGCTGCCGGACTGGGCCCATTCGCTCCAGATACGCTGGGCTATGCGCGTCGCGGCCTTTTCGTTGCGCTCGCGCTTCAGGTCGGTGAATAGCTGGTCGAGGCGGGCCTGGCTGGTCGTGGCGACGGGGGGAGCGACCGGATCATCCGCCCAGGCCAGCAAGACAGTGAGCGGCAAGAGGGCGGCCGGCAGGACCGCGCCGGACAGGCAAAGGGTCGCGAGAAAAGCAAGACGAATCCGCATCGCCGGAATCTAGTCCCGGTCGGCGGATCGTCAAAGTGATTTTAGCGTGAAGGAGCCGGCAGGCCGGCGACAAACATCGGGCGCGGTGTGGTCTCTTTTGCATGTCGTTGTCCCAAAACCGCTTCGGCACTTTTGGGCGACATGCGCTGAGCCGCGCACAAGGCTCAGCCCTGACGCGCCTTGTAACGCGGGGCGGTCTTGTTGATGATGTAGATGCGGCCCTTGCGACGAACCAGTCGGTTGTCACGGTGACGGGCCTTCAGCGCCTTGAGCGAATTCTTGATCTTCATGGTCTTGCCTGTTCGGTCAGGGCCCGCTGCCGGGCCGAATTTTAAAGGCGCGCCCGAAAAAGCGCGCCTTTGAACTTGCGTGGCTCATAAACGAGGAGGCTTGCCCGTGTCAACCGCAAGCATGCTTTATGGCGTGCGCAAATGCCTGGCAATCAAATGTTCGCCATCTCCGCTCTGTGGCATTGCGCGGCCGGGATCGGGCTGGAATGGTGCCGTCGGCCCGCGAGATGATTTGGAGACGCTGATGCGCCCGATGTTTCTGTTCGCCTGTCTTGCCGTGCTGGCGGCGGCCCCGGCCGCGCGGGCGCAGGAATGCGACCGCAACGACGACAGCCAGCAGATGATGAATATCTGCGCCGATGCCGACTACCAGGCCGCCGACGCCAAGCTCAATGCAACCTACAAGGGTCTTGTCGGCGATGGCGACGAGAAGTCCAACAAAATGCTGCAGGCGGCGCAGCGCGCCTGGATCACGTTCCGCGACGCGGAATGCGCCTATTCCGCGGCGGACAGCGAGGGCGGCTCCATCCATCCGATGGAGGTCTCGCAGTGCCTGACGGAGCTGACCAACGAGCGCGTCAAACAGCTCACTTCCGGCCGCAACTGCCAGGAAGGCGATGCAAGCTGCGCCAGCCCAGACGAGGACGAAGATCAGGATATGCAGTAAGCCGGCCGTTGTCGGCAACCGGCTTCCAGATCATGCTCAACTTCGACGGCTGACGCAGGTGAAATGACCCATCTTGCGGCCGGGGCGCGATTCGGCCTTGCCGTAGAGATGCAACATCAGGTCGGGCTCGGCGAGCAGGGCCGGAACGCGTTTGATGTCGTCGCCGATCAGGTTTTCCATCACGCAGTCCGAGTGGCGGCCGGGCGTGCCCAGCGGCAGGCCGGCGACGGCGCGGATATGCTGCTCGAACTGGGAGACCGTCGCGGCGGCCTCCGTCCAGTGGCCGGAATTATGGACGCGCGGCGCCATCTCGTTGGCGAGCAGCGAGCCGTCGGCAAGTACGAAGAACTCGACGCCGATGACGCCGACATAATCGAGCGCGGCCAATATCTTTGCCGCCGCGGCCTGCGCCGCCGCCGCCGTCTGATGGCTGATTCTTGCCGGTAGGGTCGACGTGTGCAGGATGCCGTCGCGATGGACATTCTCGGCCGGATCGAAGGCGGCGATGCTCCCGTCAGGACCACGCGCGGCGATCACCGAGATCTCGCGCTCGAAGGCGACGAAGGATTCGAGGATCAGCGGCACGTTGCCCATCGCCTCGCAGGTGCCGGAAAAGCCACCGGTGTCCATATTGCGGAAGACGCGCTGGCCCTTGCCGTCATAGCCCAGGCGCCTGGTCTTCAGGATGCCGCTGCCGCCGAATTCCTTCAGCGCCGCCGTCAGTTCGGCGTCATTGTCGATTGCGCGAAACTCGGCCGTGGCAATGCCGATGCCGTTAAGGAATTTTTTCTCGGCCAGCCGGTCCTGCGCCACTTCGAGGGCGCGCGCCGGCGGGTAGACCGGCACCTTGGCGGCCAGCGTGCTGGCGGCGGCCACCGGCACGTTCTCGAATTCGTAGGTGACGACGGCGCTGGCCGCGGCGAGTTCGGCGAGGGCCGCGGCATCGTCATAGGCGGCTGTTATCTGGCGGTTGGCGACCTGGGCCGCCGGGCAATCGGCCTGCGGTTCGAGCACCGCCGTACGATAGCCGAGACGGGCCGCGGCCATCGCCAGCATGCGGCCGAGCTGGCCGCCGCCGATGATGCCGATGGTCGATCCCGCCGGCAGGCTCATGGCGCGTCCGTCGGTTCGGCGGCAACCTTGGCGGTCTGGGCGGCGCGCCAGGCGTCCAGCCGGGCGGCCAGCCGGTCGTCGTTTAGCGCCAGCACGGCGGCGGCCAGCAGCGCCGCGTTCGCGGCACCCGCCTTGCCGATGGCCAGCGTGCCGACCGGAATGCCGGCCGGCATCTGGACGATGGAGAGCAGCGAATCCTGGCCCGACAGCGCCTTCGATTCCACCGGCACGCCGAAGACCGGAAGCGGCGTCATCGCCGCCGTCATGCCGGGCAGGTGCGCGGCGCCGCCGGCGCCGGCGATGATAACCTTGTAGCCGGCCGCCTTGGCGCTCTTGGCGAAATCATAGAGCCGGTCGGGGGTGCGGTGGGCCGAGACGATCAGCCGCTTGTGCGGGATGCCCAGCGCGTCCAGTGTTTCCGCTGCATGACGCATCGTCGCCCAGTCGGACTGGCTGCCCATGATGATGGCGACGTCGGCACGCTGATCGGTCAAAGTTTTCGCTCCCGGCGGCAAAGGCGCGCCTTAGCGGAATTCGCCAATCGCCGCAAGGATTGTCGCCGCAGCAAGGCCGCGGCCACGGGAGCCTAGTCCGGCCAGCGCAGCGATCCGGCTGAATCCTTGCGCGCCGCTTTCATCGCGTCGGCCGGGCGGTCATTCGCGGCCAGCACGGCGCGCAGGCGCTCGGCGACGATCTCGGCCTCGCCGGGATGGAGATTGCACGGATCGAGGAAGAAGTGGCCGCGCTCGACCTCGTGGTTGCGCACGATGATCGGCGGCAAGCCGGCGGCCAGCGCCGAGGCGAGGCCGGCGGCGGTGAAGCGGCTTTCGGGCGCGACGAATATTTGCAGGCGGTCGAGCGGATTGGCAGTCGGATCGGGAATGATGCGCGCGGCGATGCCGGGTAGACCCTGCAGCGCGTCCTTCCACAGATTGAGCGCCGCTTCCTCGCGCCGACGTATGCCGGCATGGTCGCGCTTCTCCCAGGCTTCCAGCGCCGCCATCGTGCCGGCGATGCTCTCCTTGCCGACCTTCATGGCTCGCGCAACACCGCGGTTCTGCAAATAGGCCGTGCGCACCAGATTCTTGCGGCCGGTGACGATGCCGCTGGTCGGGCCCGAGAGGAATTTGTGACCGCTGTAAACGACGATGTCGGCGCCACGCGCCAGGAAGCTGCGCAGATCGTATTCGGAAGCGGCGTCCACGATCACCGGCACGCCCTTGGCGTGGCAGATATCGCAGAACTCCTCCAGCGACAGCATGCCGTACTGCACGGTGTGATGGGCGACGACGTAGAGGGCGGCCGCCGTGCGCTCGTTGATCGCCTCGCGCACATGATAGTCCTGCGTGACGCTGACGGTGCCCGCCGGGACGACCCTTGCGCCGGCCACCCGGATCGACTGGTCGATCGGCGCGCCGTAGTTGACGATGTGGCCGAGCTGGATAACGACCTCCGACTTGAGGCCCTCGGTGTCGTCGGGCAGCCGCTCGATCGCCAGAAGGTTGGTGCCGGTCATCGCGCCGGCGATCGCCATTGTGATGCCTGAGGCGCAGCAGGCGGTGATGAAGCCGGCTTCGCCGCCGGTCAGCCGCGTGATGACCGTGCTGGCAGCGCGCTGCAGGTCGTCCATCTCCACCCATTGCGAGGCGATCTCGGCCATCGCGGCGATCGCTTCCGGAACGATGATCGAGGCGCCGAGCGTCGTCATCGTGCCGGAGACGTTGATGATCGGGCGCAGGCCGAGACGTTCGCGGATTGTCATGTTGGAGATCGTCATCTCTGGAATCCCATCTTGAAAAGACCTCAGGCGGCGATTTCGACCACCGCCTCGATTTCGACCGTGATGTTGCCCGGCAGCGAGCCGACGCCGATCGCCGAGCGCGCGTGCCCGCCGATCCTATCAAAGACGTTGGCGAAAAGATCGGAGCAGCCATTCACCACCTTCGGGTGGTCGCTAAAGGTCGGCGTGGCGTTGACGAAGCCGAGCAGCTTGACGACGCGCACGATGCGGCCGAGGTCGCCGGCGGCCGCATGCATGACAGCCAGCAGGTTAAGCCCGGTGAGGCGGGCATGCTGATAGGCCTCCTCGACGGTGACATCCTCGCCGACCTTGCCGGTGCAGAGCGTACCGTCGGACCGCAGGGGCCCCTGTCCGGAAAGGAAGATCAGCCGGCCGGCCTCGGCATGGGTGACGAAGTTGGCGATGGGCGTCGGCGGCTCGGGCAGCTGGAGGCCGAGTTCGGCGAGCCGGATGTAAGGCGTCATGTATTCTCCTTGCGGCGGCTCTTTGTTCTACGCAACTCCAGACGGAAAACCGCTTACACTTTTCCTGGAGTTGCTTTGGGTCGCTGCCCGATGTCAGAACTGCGAGGCGCGGAAGCGCGCCAGGAAGCTGCGGAGGCGCTCGTTGGAGGTCTCCGCCGCCAGGATCTCCTTCGGCGGGCCAACGGCGCTGACACCGCCATCGGCCATGAAGACGATGCGGCTCGAAGCGTCGCGGGCGAAGGCCATCTCATGCGTCACCATCAGCATGGTCATGCCGTCCTCGGCGAGCCTGCGCACGACGGCCAGCACTTCGCCGACCAGCTCCGGATCGAGCGCCGAGGTGATCTCGTCGAGAAGCAGGATCTTCGGATCCATCGCCACGGCGCGCGCAATGCCAACGCGCTGCTGCTGGCCGCCGGACAGTTCGGCCGGCAGGCTGTCGGCCTTGTGGGCGAGACCGACGCGGCCGAGCCAGTGCTCGGCAATGGTGCGCGCCTCGGCTTCGCTCTTCTTCCGCACTTTGGTGAGGCCGAGCATGATGTTGCCGGCCGCCGTCAGATGCGGGAACAGGTTGAAGCTCTGGAACACCATGCCGGTCTCGGCGCGCATGGCGGCGAGATCGCGCTCGCCGCGGCGCTGGCGCGTTCCAGTTTCGCGGTAGCCAACCTCTCTGCCGTCAATACGGATCGAGCCGCTGTCGTAGCTTTCGAGGAAGTTGACGCAGCGCAGCAGAGTGGTCTTGCCGCTGCCGGAGGGCCCGACGATGGTCACCACTTCGCCGCGCGCGACCTCGAGGCTGACGGAGCGGAGCACTTCGACGGGACCGAAGGCCTTGGAGACATCGCGGACTTCGAGCAGCGCGGGACTGGCGTTCGAGGCGTCGGACATCATGCTATTCCCTAATGAAGGAGAAGCGCCGTTCCAGCCGCCGGCTGGCGAGCGAAAGGGCGTAGTTGACCGCGAAGTAGACCAGCGCGCCGAGGATATAGAGCGGCATCGCTTCATAGGTGCGGCCGATGACCTGGTTGATCGCCTGCATCAGGTCGGTGATGCCGAGCAGCGAGACCAGCGCGCTGCCCTTGACCGCGTCGGTGACGCCATTGATCCAGGGCGGCAGGAAGCGCCTGAAGGCCTGCGGAAAGATGACGTAGGTCAGCTGCTGGCGGAAGGTCAGCCCGATCGCCATCGCCGCTTCGGACTGGCCCTTGGGGATTGAGGCGACGGCGCCGCGCAGATATTCGACGACCTGCGCCGTCTTGAACAGCGTGAGCGCCAGCACCGCGGCCCAGAAGGACTGCAGGTGAAGCCCGATCGCGGGCAGGCCGTAATAGACAAAGAACATCAACACCAAAATCGGGATGCCGCGGATGGTGTCGCTGAAGATGCGCACCGCCCAGCGCAGCGGGGCGGGGCCATAGACCAGGCCGACGCCGAGCGCGACACCGGCGATAAGCGAAAGCACCACGACCAGCAGCGACACCCACAGGGTGATGGCGAAGCCCTGGGCGAGGAACGGCACGGCGTAGAGGATCTGGCTCAGCATGTCAGCGTGCCGCCCTGAACCGGCGCTCGACGAGCCTGAGCGCGAAAAGCAGCGCATAGCCGGTCACCAGATACATGGCCGTGGTGACCAGGTAGACCTCGACGATGCGGAAGGTGTTGAAGTTGATCCACTGGGCGCCGTAGGTGAGCTCGGGCACCGAGATGACCGAGGCGATCGAGGTGTCCTTGAACAGCGAGATGAAGGTGTTGGAGAGCGCCGGCAGCGTGATGCGCAGCATCGTCGGCAGACGCACATGCAGCAGCCGCTGCCATGGGGTCAGGCCGATCGCCTTGCCGGCATCGAGTTGGCCGCGCGGCACGGCCTCGAGGCCGGAACGGAAGACTTCGACCAGGTAGGCGCCGCTATAGACCGACAGTGTCAGGACAAACGAGGTCGGCGCGCTGTAGGCGATATCGATCACAGTCGGCAGACCGTAGAAGACCAGATAGACCAGCAGGATCAGCGGCACGTTGCGGATGAACTCGACATAGGCGGCGATGATCGCCCGCACCGTGCGTCCGGCCGAAACGTACCAGACCGCCAGCACCAGCCCGATGACGATGCCGATGGCGATCGAGATGACGGCAAGCTCGAGACTGAGCAGCAGCCCGCCCCACAGCTTGTCGAAATGGCGCCAGATCAGGTTGAAATTGAGCGCGTAGCCCATATGCGTTGGCCTCAAAATATCCGGCGCGGCGCGAAGAGGCCGCGCCGCGCTGGGAGGGGATGGAAGGGTGCCGGAAACACCCTTTCCCCGAACGGCATCAGATGACCGGGAAGCCCGGATGACGCGCCGGCGGCTCCAGCCCGAAATAGTCCTTGAAGGCGGCGTCGTAGAGCGCCGTTTCGTGGCCGAACATGGCGATGGTGAAGGTCTGGTTGACAAAGGTCAGCCAGTCGAGATCGCCCTGCCGAAGCGCGGCGCCGTAGAGCATCGAGTACCAGCTCTTGCCGGCGTCGAAGTATTTGTCGGGATTGCGCGAGGCGAGCCAGCGCACAGTCGAGAGATCGACGGCGGCGGCGTCGACGCGCTTGGATTCCAGCGCCTGCAGCACGTTGGCCTGAGTGTCGATCTGCATCACCTGAGCCTGCGGCAGGGCGAAACGGACCGAGGTTTCGGCATCGACGTTCTGCAGGATCGAGACGCGGGTCGCCGAACCGGCGGCAAGCAATTTGTCGAAGGTCTTGTTTTCGGCTCCCGGCAAGGTCAGCAGGGCGACGCCTTCGACATAGTAGGGCCGCGAGAAGTTGATCAACTGCGAACGCTGGGCCGTCATGGTCATGAACTGGATGGTGATGTCCACCTTGTTGGTGGTAACGTTCGGAATGCGCTGCGCCGGGTCCTGCATGACGAACTCGACCTTGGTCGGATCGTCGAACAGGCCCTTGGCCAGGATCCGGCCCATGGTGATGTCCATGCCGACAAGCTCGCCGGCATCGTTCTCGAAATGCCAGGGCGCGTTGGTGCTGCCGGTGCCGACGATCAGCTTGCCGCGATCGAGCACCGTACGCAGCAAGCTGTCCGGCGCTGCCTGCGCGGCCGCCTTTTTCGCATCGACCGTCGCCGCCACGCTCATCACGCCGGCCGTTGCCAGTCCAGCCATTCCCAGTTTCAGAAATTCACGCCTTTTGGATGTGTCGTTCACGGCGACCTCCTTTCGTGTGTTCCCCTTTGCAGATACACGTGCATTCGATTTGATTGTCTCTTACAAAAGACACGTGTATCTTGTACAAGACAGATACTAGCACCGGAAATCAGCAATGCAAGATGGCAATGACGTCATGGATCGGCAGAGTCCGAACGAGGACAAGGTCTCACGCGAGAAAGGCCTCAACCGGGTGCTGGAGATCCTGGAGTACCTGCACACGACACAGCGCGCGATCGGCATCGGCGATCTCGCCAAGGGCGTGAACGCGCCGCGTTCGACCACCTATACGCTGGTGCGCTCGCTGGTCGACGCGGGGCTCCTGGAAATGGCCGGTGACGGCAACCGCGTCTATTTCGGCAAGAAGCTCTATCTCTATGGAATGGACTATGTGCGCGGCAACGACCTGCTGCGGAGGGGCCGCCAGGAGGTCGACAACCTGTCACAGGAGACGGGCGAGACATCCGAATTGTGCATGCTGCAGAGCGGCCGCTACACGATCATCCATTCCAGTCCCGGCACGAGGCCGTTCCGCATCAGCTCGGCCACCGGCCTGCAGATACCGCTCCCCTGGACCGCTTCCGGCAGGCTGCTGCTTGCGGGCTTCGAACGGGGCCGGATCGAAGCCATGATTACCGAGGGCGACCTCATTCTGCCGGACGGCCGCAAGCTCGAACTCGACGATTTCATCGACGACATCGGCAAGGCACGGGCCACGGGCTATTGCGTGACCTCAGGGCTCGTCGACGCCTACACCAAATGCCTGGCCGCGCCGGTTTTTTCGGCGCCGGGCAAGGTCGAGGCAACGATGTGCCTGGTCGTTCCGATAGACACATCCGAGGAGCGGACAGGCGAACTCATCGCCCTTCTGCGTGAGCGCGCGGCACGGCTGTCGATCGCGGCGTGAGCCGATCGGGCCGCGAGGCCCGGCCATCGGTCAGGCGATGATGTCGGGGATGATGCGATCTTCCAGCGCCATCAGCCGGTCCTTGAGGAAGAGTTTCTTCTTCTTCATGCGCTGAATCTGCAGGGGGTCGCAGCCGGTTGCGATCATCGCATTGATGGCGGCGTCGAAATCGGCGTGTTCCTGCTTCAGGCGGGAAAATTCGAGCCGGATCTCGGCCTGTTCCTGTTCGGACATTCTCTACCGTCTGCACGTCTGCGGCGCCCAAGAGATGGGCCTGATTGGGCGGGGCCGGTGGGGTTTTGCAACCGGCGCGCCGCTCATATCACATTTCACATTGTCGTGGAATGCTACCACAGGGTATTCGACATCGGGATTGGTTGGTGGCAAAGTGTCATCGTGCTGTCACAGATGCGGACTGGCGGTGGGCGCATTTTGGCGGCTGCAATCGAGGAAACCATGAAAGGGAGAACCAATCATGTCTCTTGCATCCCATCTTGATGAGTTGCAGCGGAAACACGGTGACATCGAACGCGAGCTCACCGATGCGATGAACCATCCATCGGTCGACGACCTCGAAATCGTGAATCTCAAGCGGCGCAAGCTGGCAATCAAGGACGAGATTGAAAAGCTGAAGGCGAAACCGACGACGCACTGACGCTCCTCTAACAAAAGCCGCGCCGCCTTCGGCGCGCGATCATCTTTCCGGTGGCAGTCCTGTCACCGGAGATGTTCTGTTTTTTGTCCCGACAGACGATCCGGTCGCTTCAGGCATGCGAATTGCGTGCATCGGGCGCCGTCTAGACTGCTCCCGCCATTCATCTCGACATGTGAATTGGCTCAGCAGTCGGCCACGGCGGTGCGCAACGGTCGCATCGCCGCCGCGCCGATTGCGGCTTTTCGCCCACCCATTGCCATTGACAAGCCATCTTTGCTCCTCCACCTCATGCCCGGACCCTTGAGCACGCTATGCTCTGAGCAAAAGGTGCCGGCATGACCGGATATTTTTCTTCCCCCTTCCCGCGCCGCGCATCGGTCGGCGTCGACGTTGGCGGCGTGATCGTCGGCGGCGGCGCGCCTGTCGTCGTGCAGTCGATGACCAACACCGACACTGCCGATGTCGATCAGACGGTCGCCCAGGTCGCGGCGCTGCACCGCGCCGGCTCCGAGATCGTGCGTATCACCGTCGACCGTGACGAAAGCGCCGCCGCCGTACCCGCCATCCGCGACCGGTTGGCGCGGCTCGGCATCAATGTGCCGCTGGTCGGCGATTTCCACTATATCGGCCACAAGCTGCTTGCTGACCATCCGGCCTGCGCCGAGGCGCTGGCGAAATACCGCATCAATCCCGGCAATGTCGGCTTCAAGGACAAGAAGGACCGGCAGTTCGCCGCGATCGTCGAGATGGCGATCAAATACGACAAGCCGGTGCGCATCGGCGTCAACTGGGGCTCGCTCGACCAGGAACTGCTGACGCGGCTGATGGACGAGAACCAGGCGCAAGGCTTTCCGCTCACCGCGCAGGAGGTCACCCGCGAGGCGATCGTGCAGTCGGCGATCCTGTCGGCAGAGATGGCCGAAGAGATTGGCCTTGGCCGCGACAAGATCATCCTGTCGGCCAAGGTGAGCGGCGTACAGGACCTGATCGCCGTCTACACCGAGCTCGCCACCCGCTCCAACCATGCGCTGCATCTCGGCCTCACCGAGGCCGGCATGGGCACGAAGGGCATCGTCGCCTCGTCCGCTGCCATGGGCATCCTGCTGCAGCAAGGCATCGGCGACACGATCCGCATCTCGCTGACGCCGGAGCCGAACGGCGACCGCACGCGCGAGGTGCAGGTGTCGCAGGAACTGCTGCAGACGATGGGCTTCCGCCAGTTCGTGCCGATCGTCGCGGCTTGCCCCGGCTGCGGCCGCACCACCTCGACGGTATTCCAGGAACTCGCCCAGAACATCCAGGCCGATCTCCGCAAGAACATGCCGGTGTGGCGCGAGAAGTATCCAGGGGTCGAGAACCTCAAGGTCGCGGTGATGGGCTGCATCGTCAACGGTCCCGGCGAATCCAAGCATGCCGATATCGGCATATCGCTGCCCGGCACCGGCGAGACGCCGACGGCGCCGGTGTTCGTCGACGGCAAAAAGGCGGCGACCCTGCGCGGTCCTTCGATCGCCCAGGATTTCGAGAAGATGGTCGCCGACTATATCGAGCAGCGCTACGGACGCGGCAAAGCCGCTGCGGAGTAGACCTGATGCGGCGTTTCCTGAGGGCGACGCTGATCCTGTTTTGCGTGGCGGGCTGGGCTGCAACAGCACAAGCCGATCCGCCGCCGTCCGCCAAGCAGCGGCTCATCGGCAAGGTCTGCAATCTGATCGAGGCGCACGCCGTCGGCAACGGCCTGCCTAAGGATTTCTTCGCCCGGCTGATCTGGAAGGAGAGCCGGTTCGATCCCAATGCGGTGAGCCCCGTTGGCGCCGAAGGCATTGCCCAGTTCATGCCGGGTACGGCAAAGATGCGGGGATTGGCCAACCCTTTCGACATCGAGCAGGCTATTCCCGCCTCGGCGAAATACCTTGCCGAAATGAAGGTTAGCTACGGCAATCTCGGCCTGGCGGCCGCCGCCTACAACGCCGGCGAGAACCGCGTGTCGCGCTGGCTCGGCTCCGGCGGCTTCCTGCCGATGGAGACCGAGAGCTACGTCTTCGACGTCATGGGCGAGCCGGTCGACAAATTCTCGGATGCCTCCTATGCCGGCAAGATCGAGCCGCTCGATGCCAACGCAAGCTTCGCCGCCGCCTGCCGCAAGCTGCCGGTGATCATGTCGCAAACCGTTGCCATGGCCTCGATCAACGTCAAGCCCTGGGGCGTGCAGGTGGCCGGCAATTTCCGCCGCAGCGCCGCGGTCAGCCAGTGGCTGAGGGTCAGGAGCCGCTTCCCGGCGCTGCTTTCCAATCACGATCCGGTGGTCAGCCGTGTGCGCACGCCGATCGGCCGGCGCGGCATCTATGCGGTTCGAATCGGCGCCGACAGCCGCGGCGAGGCCAATGGCATCTGCCAGAAACTGCACGGCGTCGGCGGCGCTTGCCTGGTGGTGCGCAACCGTTGACGGGATGGCGGGAGGGCGTTCGCAGATGACAGCCAGGATCGTCCCGCTGAATGAGGTCGGCAGCGCCGGCAAGAGCTCGATCGCCAGGGCATTGCAGGCGACAACGGCCAAGCCCTTCCTGCATGTGCCGATGGACGCCTTCCTGGAAATGCTGCCCGAGGCGCTGCAGGATCATGCGCAAGGCTTCTCCTTCGAGACCAGCTGGCAGGACGGCAAGCCGTCCGTCGCCATCAAGGCCGGCCCATGCGCCGAGCGGACAAAAGCCAAGTTCCAGTTGTAGGACAACGGGCTCGGTCGCGCCTCACGCTGTCTTCACCGCGACCGTCTCGCTGAGCCAGGTGCCGATCTTGCTGCCAAGGCGGTCGGGCGAGATCGGCTTCGCCAGATAATCGTCCATGCCGGCCTCGATGCATTTCTCGCGGTCGCCCTTCAGCGCGTGGGCGGTGACGCCGATGATCGGCGTGTGGCTGCCGTTCTGCCGTTCGATCTGACGGATGGCGCCGGTCGCCTCGTAGCCGTTCATCTCTGGCATCGAGACATCCATCAGGATCAGCCTTGGCCGCAGCGCCCTGTACATCTCCACCGCTGTGCGGCCGTTGCCGGCGATGCGGTAGCTGAGGCCGAGGCCATTTAGGATCTGGCCGAAGACAAGCTGGTTCACGTCATTGTCCTCGGCGATGAGGATGTCGATCGGACCGTTCGGCGCGGCCGCCGGTTCCGGCGCGGGGGGCGCCGGTGTGGCCGGACCGTGAATAACGGTGAAGGCCGGCGCGGGCGCTGCTTTCGGCGCGACTGCCTCACGAACGAAGTGTGCCTTGCCGACCTGGGAACGCGCCTTCTGGATCACCGAGATGACGGTGCCGAGGAGGACGGCCGAGCGCGCCGGCTTGGTCAGATGCGCAGCGATGCCGAAATCGATGACCATCTTGCCGAAATCGACCTGGTCGACCGAGGTCAGGATCACCACCGGAATGGAGGACATGCGGCTGTCGGCGGCAATGGCCTTGGCGACGTCGGCGCCGCTCATGCCCGGCATCTGGTAGTCGAGGATGATGCAGTCGACAGCGGCGCCGAGCTGGCTGGCGCGGTCGAGGAAGGCGAGGCCGACGGCGCCGCTTTCGGCGGCGGCGCAGTCGAAGCTCCAGCTCCGCAACTGTTCCAGCAGGATCTCGCGGTTGACCGGATTGTCGTCGATGACCAGCACGCGCGCGCCGGTGACGTCGACCGGCACGATCTCGTCGCGCGCATCCTGGCTGTGCGCTGGCAGCGGCACGGCGAACCAGAAGACCGAGCCGCGGCCGATCTCGCTCTCGACGCCGATCTTGCCGCCCATCAGATCGACGAGGCGGGCAGCGATCGCCAGGCCAAGGCCGGTGCCCTCGTGGCGGCGCGTCGAGGAGCCGTCGACCTGCGCGAATTTCTCGAACACGCTCTGCAGCTTCTCGGCCGGAATGCCGATGCCGGTATCCTCGACACGAACCTTGAGCTGGACGACGCCGTCCGTCACTTCGCCGCCGACATCGACCAGCACGTGGCCCTTCTCGGTGAACTTCACCGCGTTGCCGACCAAATTGGTGACGATCTGCCTGAAGCGCCCGGCATCGCCGACGACGAAGGACGGCAGCCGCGGATCGACACGCACGATGAGCTCGATGTTCTTCTCTGCGACGCGCGCCGACACCAGCGTCGCCACGTCCTCGACCGCTTCCGACAGACGGAAAGGCGCCGGGTCGAGCATCATCTGGCCGGCGTTGATCTTGGAGAAGTCGAGGATGTCGTTGATGATGGTGAGCAAGGCATTGCCGGATTTGACGATGACGTCGGTGAAGGTCTTCTGACGCGTGGTCAATTCGGTCTTGGCCAGAAGCTCGGCCATGCCGAGCACGCCATTCATCGGCGTGCGGATCTCATGGCTCATATTGGCCAGGAATTCGGACTTGGCGCGGTCGGCGGCCTCGGCCTTGAACAGCGATGCCGCGGTCTCGGCAAAGGCGCGGCGGATCGCCTTTTCCATCGGCCTGAAGACCCAGAAGGCGACGATGCCAAGCACCGCGAACAACAGGCAGCTCGCCCACAGAAGCAGCCTGTCGCCGGCCGCGTCGGCCAGATGACGCTCATTGTCCATGGCGGTGCGGACGCGGACCAGCATCGGCTGCGCAAACAGGTCGTTCTGGTTGCGGATCTCGCGATAGCTCCATTCGTCGACCTTCTGCGCCACCGACATCAGGTTGAAGTTGCGCACCATGTCGCGCGCCGACCAGAACAGGTCGCCGTTCACGGAAGCGGAATCGAGCTCGTTGAGGGTGTTCTTCGACAGGCGCGGCCGCAGGGCGGCGAGCCTGGCGGTGAGGGTCTCGACCTCGCCGGAAAGTCGTTCCGAATGGCCACGTGCCGACGCCACCAGGCCATCGCGCGTCTCGGCGCGCCAGGTGGTGCCGGTGGTCTCGGCGAAATTGGTCGCGTTGCGCAGGTCGCGGCCGAAAATGACCAGATTGCCGCTCAGCGCGTCGACGTCATGACGAAAGGAGTTGACGCGGTTGAGCGCAAACATGACCACGGCGGAGGCCAGCGCGAAGATCAGCAATCCAGACAGATAACGGATCCGGATCGACCGGATGAACGAAGAATATTCCGGCATGCGCAACCCCAACACATACGCATAATTTTAATTGTCGGGATTACGCTTGATTTACATTAAGATTTCGTTCGCGTGGCAGTCGCCGCGCAGTTTGCTGAGAACGTCAAAATGCGGGCATTGCGCTTTTCGGCGATCGGTTTCGCTTCTGTGCTGCTGTCGACCTTCGCCTGGTGGGTCGTCGCCCCAAGTAGCGCGGCGGCAGCCACGACCACGAACCTCCCTGAATTGTGCCGACAGGTGAAGAACGACGACACCATCCGCCCCTATTCGCACGATCTTTACGACGGCACGGCCAAGGCGTTCAAAAGGCTGTTTCCGGACGCCAATGGCGCACCGCAGGAGTCCGAATTGCAGGCACAGGCCAACTATCGCTGCATGAACGGCAAGGTGCTGGTCTGCTTCGTCGGCGCCAACCTGCCTTGCGCCAGGATGAACGCCGCGCGCGACAATCCCGGCGCGGATGAATTCTGCAAGGCCAACCCGAATGACGACGTCGTACCGGCCTTCGTGACCGGCCACGACGCTGTCTATTACTACAAATGCCGGAACGGCAAGGCGGTGATCACCGGCAATCCGTGGCAGCTCGACAAGCGCGGCTTTGCCGTCAAGCTGTGGACCACGCTTCCCGGCAACTGAGGCCGGCTAGACTAGACGGAAAGCATCACCTTGATCGCACGGCGTTCGTCCATGGCGCGGTAGCCTTCGTCGACTTCCGCCAGCGGCAGCTGCAGGTCAAAGACCTTGCCGGGCTTCATCCTGCCCTTGAGCACGCGGTCAATCAGGTCAGGCAGGAAGCGGCGGACGGGCGCCGGGCCGCCCAGCATGCGTTTTTGGCCGAAGAACAGGTTCTGGCCGTCAAAGGTGACGCCATGCGGCACGCCGACATAGCCGATCGTGCCGCCGGGGCGCGAGCAGGCCAGCGCCTGATCGAACGATTCCCGCGTGCCGACGCATTCCAGCACCGAGTCGGCGCCAACGCCTCTGGTGAGTTCCTTGATGCGCGCTACGCCGTCCTCGCCGCGCTCGGCCACGATGTCGGTCGCGCCGAACTCGCGGGCGAGTTTCTGGCGGCTTGCATGGCGGCTCATGGCGATGATGCGCTCCGCCCCCATCTCCTTCGCCGCAAGAACGCCCATCAGGCCGACGGCGCCGTCTCCGACCACGACGACCGTCGATCCTTGCCGCACCTCGGCCGCGTCGGCCGCATACCACCCGGTGCCGAGCACGTCTGACACGGCCAAAAGGTCAGGCACCAGTTCGGCCGGCGGAACCTCGGCGGTAGCCACCAGCGTGCCGTCGGCCAGCGCCACGCGGGCATAAGGCGCCTGCGCGCCGGACATGAACTCGCGCTGTACGCAGGAAGACTGGAAGCCGAAGCGGCAATGCGGGCAGGTGTTGTCGGAGAGGCAGAACGAGCCGACGACGAATTGGCCGGGACGGACCGTGCGCACCTCTGCGCCGACCTCGACGACGATGCCGCAGTACTCGTGGCCCATATGCATCGGGCCGTCCACCGGCTGGAGCCCGCGATAGGGCCACAGATCCGAACCGCAGATGCAGCTCGCCGACAGCTTGATGATGGCGTCCGTCGGCTGAAGGATTTTCGGATCGGCGACCTCCTCGCAGCGGATGTCGCCGGGCTTGTGGAGAACGGTTGCGAGCATGCTTGTTTCCTTTCGTTCAATCGCGGGAGGTCAGGCGCTGTATTCGGCGTCGGTGACGTGTTCCAGCCACTCGACGGCCTTGCCGTCCTTGATCTCCTGGACGGCGATATGGACCATCGCGGTCTGTGGCGAAGCGCCGTGCCAATGTCTTTCGCCGGGAGCGAACCAGACGACATCGCCTGGCCGGATCTCCTCGACCGGGCCACCCTTGCGCTGCACGCGACCAAAGCCGGCAACGACGATCAGCGTCTGTCCCAGCGGATGCGTGTGCCATGCGGTGCGGGCGCCGGGCTCGAAGGTCACCTGTGCGCCCTGCACTCGCGCGGCGTCGAACGGGTTGAAGAGCGGATCGATGCGGACCGTGCCGGTAAACCAGTCCGAGGGACCTTTGCCGGAGGGCCTCGTGCCGGCGCGAATAATGTCCATGGTGATCTCTCGTCTGTGCGTTTTTGATGTGGGCGGCCGCAGGTGAATGCGGGATCTTCGACCCAGTTGGCAGAGCCCGACTGGGGCGCCGGAGAGCCTCCCGCGCCGACTTGCGGGGAAGATATTGCGGTCGACCTCGTTCGAATAGGCGATATAATCCGCATGGACTTATCGATACCTGATATAAATCTGGATCACGAGGCAGCGATGCAACGCGACGGCATGAAGGATCTACTCTGGTTCGTGGCGGTCGCGCGGGAGCGCAGCTTCACCAGGGCAGCGGCGAAGCTCGGAACCTCGCAGTCGACGCTCAGCCACACGATCAAGGAATTGGAAGCGCGCCTGGGCGTTCGGCTGCTGACGCGCACGACGCGAAGCGTCGCGCCGACCGAGGCGGGCGAGCGGCTCTACCAGTCGCTCGTGCCGCGTTTCGAGGAGATCGAAGCCGACCTGGCAAGCCTGGTGGCCTTTCGCGACAAGCCGTCGGGAACGGTCCGCATCACGCTCTCCGACCACGCGCTGCAGTCGACCGTCTGGCCAAGGCTCGAGCCGGTGCTTCGCGACTATCCCGACCTCAATGTCGAGCTCTACAGCGACAACGGCATGCGCAACATCGTCGAGGAGCGCTTCGATGCCGGCGTGCGGCTCGGCGAGAGCATCGACAAGGACATGATCGCGGTGCGGATCGGCCCGGACTGGCGGCTGGTGGCCGTCGCCTCGCCAGACTATTTCTCCCGCCGCCCGGCGCCCAGGACACCGCAGGATCTGGTCGGGCACGACTGCATCAACCTGCGGCTGACGACGTTCGGAGGCCTCTATGCGTGGGAATTCGCCAAGGGCGGCCGCGACCTCAGGGTCCGGGTGGAGGGCCAACTCACCTTCAACTCGACCATCCCGATGGTCGACGCCGCGATCAGCGGCTCAGGCATCGCCTATGTGCCGGAAAGCCTCGTCAGCCGCCACATCGCCGAGGGGCGCCTGACGCTGGTGCTCGGCGACTGGAGCCCGCCCTTCGCCGGCTATCATCTCTACTATCCGAGCCGGCGGCTGCTCTCGCCGGCATTGGCGGTGATCGTCGACGCCCTGCGGCACCGGAGTTGAGGAGCAGAGGCGCTTGTTGGCTTAGATCAGCCGCTGCCCGCCGTCGAACGTGGATGGTCTCGCCGGTCATGGTGCCTCCTCGCACATCGCGAGCTACTCTACGAGCCCGTCAATCGCGAGTGGCGCGTTTTCGCGATTTCGGTCCGTCTTTCAGCCGGCGGACCAAAGGCTCCGGAAGCGCCGCCGCCTGAGCCTCCGCAGGTCTCCCGAGAGCCACCTCGAGCGCCGACCGTCGCTGTCTTTCCCGCAATCCGAAAGCAGGCAAATAGCCGAGGGTCTCCGCCGGTCAG
The DNA here is from genome assembly GCF_003952505.1 of Mesorhizobium sp. M4B.F.Ca.ET.058.02.1.1. Taxonomy (NCBI): domain Bacteria; kingdom Pseudomonadati; phylum Pseudomonadota; class Alphaproteobacteria; order Hyphomicrobiales; family Phyllobacteriaceae; genus Mesorhizobium; species Mesorhizobium sp. M4B.F.Ca.ET.058.02.1.1. The sequence goes on from NZ_CP034450.1 coordinate 5,153,547, forward strand.
TCGTTGCTGGTCATCGCCACAAATGTCGTGTCGCATCGCCAAGGCACCGCAGCCATTGTGCGGTGCCGGTCAATTCTCCGCCAGCGGAAACTCGTTGGCGATCGTGACATGGTGGTGGATGCGGCCCTCGAAATATCGGCCCAGCACCGCCTCGGTCGCGGCGCGCGATTCGGCGCGGGCGGGGCTGGCGAGGGCCGCGTCGACCGCCGCCAGGTCGCGGTAGTTGATCGCCAGGATCATCGGGAATTCCGGCGCGCCGTCGTCGCGCTTCTCGGCGAAGGAGACGCGGACATCGAGCGCGCCCGGGAAGGCTTTCCATTTGGGCAGGACGGTCTCGATCACGTCTCTGCGGAACGCTTCCGTCTGGCCGTCCTTCACCTTGCCCTCGAACAGTGCGTAGCGCGTAATCATTTGCCGTCCTCTTTGCGTTGGAAGAATTCCATCAGTGCGGCCTGGTCCTCGCCGCCCAGTCCGGCGGCCGTCAGCAGCCGATGCACCTCGGCGCAGACTGCTGTCAGCGGCATCGCGGTGTGCGTGCGCCGCGCCAAATCCTGGGCGGCGTTGAGGTCCTTCACCATGTTGTCAATGCGGCCGGTGCGGCGGTAGTCGCGGGTGGCGAAGCGCGGCAGGTACTCCTGCAGGATGGCGCTGTCGGCGCGGCCGCCCTTCAGCGCCTGCGGGATCTTGAGCACGTCGACGCCGGCGTCGAGCGCCAGGCGGGTCGCTTCCGCCACGGCCATGAAATTCAGCGCGCACAGCACCTGGTTGATCAGCTTGGTCGTCTGGCCGGCGCCGGCCGGTCCCATATGGGTGTAGTTGCTCGCGACGTCGCGCAGCACGGCGTGGGCATCCGCAACGTCCTGTGCCTCGCCGCCAGCCATCAGCGTCAACTCGCCGATCAGCGCCTTGGGCGCACCGCCGGAGAGCGGACTGTCAACCCAGCGCAAACCCTTGTCGCTCGCATCGGCGGCCAGCTGGCGCGTCGCGTCGGGATCGATGGACGACATGTCGATGATCAGCGTGCCGGGCCTTGCGCCCGCAGCCACGCCGGCGTCGCCGAACACAGCGCGGCGCACGATCGCGGCTGAATTGAGGCTGAGGATGACATAATCCGCCGCGCCGGCCGCCTCGGCCGCGCTCGCCATCGCAGTCGCGCCCCTGGCGACCAGCGCCTCGACCTTGGCCTTGTCGAGGTCAAACACAGCGAGGCGATTGCCGGTGGCGAGCAGGCGCTCGCCGATCGCTCCGCCCATGGCGCCGGCGCCAATCAGTGCGACTCTGTTGGTCATGTCGGTCCTCCCGCCAGCCTGGCTGCTATGTCCGCGACGATCTCATCGAGCGGCGCAGCGATTGTCACCGCGATCGCATTCTCGTCCTTGCCCGGCACCTCCAGCGTCGCGAACTGGCTGTCGAGCAGGCTGGTGGGCATGAAGTGGCCGGTGCGCTCATGCATGCGCTTCGAAATCAGCTTGCGCGAACCGTCGAGATAGATGAACAGCACCGGCTCGCCTGCTTGCTCGGTGATGAAATCGCGATAGACGCGTTTCAGCGCCGAGCAGCCGACGATTACCGGCGCGGGCCGTTGCCGCAGCGTTTCGCCGACCTTGGCCAGCCAGGGCCACCTGTCGGCATCGTCGAGCGGAATGCCGGCGCTCATCTTGGCGATGTTGGCCTCAGGGTGCAGCTTGTCGCCATCGACGTATGTCGCCGAGATCGCATGGGCGAGCGCCTCGCCGACCGTCGTCTTGCCCGAACCGGTGACGCCCATGACCACCATGCGCGGCGGGGGATCAGATCGAAGCCGTGATGCCGCCGTCGACATAGAGAATGTGTCCATTGACAAAGGATGACGCATCGGAGGCTAGGAAGACGCAGGCGCCGACCAGTTCCTCGACCTGGCCCCAGCGACCGGCCGGCGTACGCTTTTCGAGCCAGGCGCTGAATGCCGGGTCGGCGACGAGCGCCGCATTGAGCGGGGTGTCGAAATAGCCGGGCGCGATCGCGTTGCATTGCAGGCCATGCCTGGCCCAGTCGGTCGCCATGCCCTTGGTCAGGTTGCCGACCGCGCCCTTGGTCGCCGTATAGGGCGCGATGCCGGGGCGGGCGAGCGCGGTCTGGACGCTGGCGATGTTGATGATCTTGCCGCGGCCGCGCCCGATCATGTGCCGCGCCACGGCCTGGCCGACATGGAAGACGCTGGCGACATTGGTCTGCAGCAGGCGCTCGAAGGCGTCGGCGGGAAAGTCCTCGAGCGGCGTGCGGAACTGCATGCCGGCATTGTTGACCAGGATGTCGATCGACCCGCCGGCAAGCTCGAAAGCGTCAATGGCGGCGCGGACCGCATCATGGTCGGTGGCGTCGAAGGCGAGCGTCGCGGCGCCCGGAATGTCCGCTGCCGCGGCACGCAGCTTAGCTTCGTCGCGGCCATTGAGCACGACCTTGGCGCCGGCTTCGGCGAGGCCCTTGGCCAAGGCAAAGCCGATGCCTTGCGAGGAGCCGGTGACGAGCGCGGTGCGCTCGGTGAGATCGAACAGTTTGGACGACATTTTCCTGATTGCCTCTCGTCGCTGAGCGTCTTATGTTATCGATAACATCATCTGTCAAGTCAAGTGGAGCGAATAGCGATGCAGCGGCCTCACATCCTTCAGGTCGGACCCTATCCCGCATGGGACGAGGAGCCGCTCAACGAAGCCTTCACGGTGCATCGCTATTTCGCGGCCGACGACAAGCCGGCCTTCCTCGCGGAGGTAGGGCCGCTTGTGCGCGGCATAGCCACGCGCGGCGAGCTTGGCGCCAACCGCGCCATGATCGAGGCCTGCCCGTCGCTCGAACTCGTTTCCGTCTATGGCGTCGGTTTCGACGCGGTCGATCTCGTGGCCTGCCGGGAGCGCGGCGTGCGCGTCACCAACACGCCGGACGTGCTGACCAACGACGTCGCCGATCTCGGCATCGCCATGATGCTGTGCCTGTCGCGCGGCATGATCGGCGCGGAGCGCTGGGTGCGCGACGGCAGCTGGACGGCGAAGGGGCTCTATCCGCTCAAGCGCCGGGTCTGGGGACGGCGGGCCGGCGTGCTCGGCCTCGGCCGCATCGGCTATGAGGTGGCCAAGCGCCTTGCCGGCTTCGGCATGGACATCGCCTACAGCGATGTCGCGCCGAAGGAGTTTGCCGGCGATTGGGAGTTCCTCGCCGATCCCGTCGCGCTGGCCAGGCGTTCGGACTTCCTGTTCGTGACGCTTGCCGCGTCCGCCGCGACGCGCCACATCGTCAACGGCGAGGTGATCGCGGCGCTTGGCGAGGAAGGCATGCTGATCAACATCTCGCGCGCGTCCAACATCGACGAGGAAGCGCTGCTCGACGCCCTCGAGAACAAGGTGCTCGGCTCGGCCGCGCTCGACGTCTTCGAAGGCGAGCCGAATCTCAATCCACGCTTCCTCGCGCTCGACAACGTGCTTTTGCAGCCGCACCATGCCTCGGGCACGGTCGAAACGCGCAAGGCGATGGGCAGACTGGTGCGCGACAACCTCGCCGCTCATTTCGCCGGCCAGCCGCTCATCTCGCCGGTGCTGTAGGAGCTCGCTCACCATGAAGTCGATCGTCATCCACGCCGCCAAGGACCTGCGCATCGAGGACCGTTCCGTCGAGGAGCCGGGGCCGGGCCAGGTGCTGTTGCGTCTTGCCGCCGGCGGTATCTGCGGCAGCGACCTGCACTACTACAATCATGGCGGCTTCGGAACTGTGCGCCTGAAGGAGCCGATGATCCTCGGCCACGAGGTCTCCGGCCTGATCGAGAAGATCGGTTCCGGCGTCAGCGGGCTGGAGCCCGGCCAACTGGTCGCGGTCTCGCCGTCGCGGCCCTGCTACAGCTGCCGATACTGCCGCGAGGGGATGCATAACCAGTGCCTCAACATGCGCTTCTACGGCAGCGCCATGCCATTCCCGCACATCCAGGGCGCGTTCCGCGAAATGCTGGTGGCCGATGCGCCGCAATGCGTGCCCGCCGATGGATTGAGCGCCGGCGAAGCGGCGATGGCCGAACCGCTGGCGGTCTGCCTCCACGCCACCCGCCGGGCCGGCGAGATGCTGGGCAAGCGCGTCCTGGTCACCGGTTGCGGGCCGATCGGCCTGTTGTCGATCCTCAGCGCCCGGCGCGCGGGTGCGGCCGAGATCGTCGCCGTCGACCTCGCCGATTTCACCTTGTCGATGGCGTTGCAGGCCGGCGCCGACAAGGCGATCAACACGAGGACCGATCCGGAGGGCCTGGCTCCCTATCTCGCCGACAAAGGGACGTTCGACATTCTCTACGAATGCTCGGGCGCGGCGGCGGCGCTGGCGCAAGGCATCGCGGCGACGCGTCCGCGCGGCACCATCGTGCAGCTCGGCCTCGGCGGCGCCGAGATGGCGCTGCCGATGTCGACGGTCACCGCCAAGGAACTGTCGATCAACGGCTCGTTCCGCTTCCATCCGGAATTCGCCGTCGGCGTCGGGCTGATGCGCAAGAAGCTGATCGACGTCAAGCCGCTGATCACCCACACGGTGGCGTTCGACGAGGCGCTTTCCGGCTTCGAGCTTGCCAATGACCGCAGCCGGGCGATGAAGGTCCAGATCGCCTTTGCATAAGCGTCGGCGGCGCGTTGCATTCCGTTGTGATATCGATAACGTACGGCCATGCAGTCCTCGCCCAAACGCCCGACCATGGCCGATGTCGCGCATCGCGCCAACGTCTCGACGATGACCGTCTCGCGCGCCTTCAAGCGCGACGCCTCGGTCAGCGCCGACACGCGAGACCGCATCCTGCAAGCGGCTGAAGAGCTAGGTTATGTCTTCGACAGCATTGCCGCCAACCTTTCCTCGCGCCGCTCCGGTTTCGTCGCGGTGACGATACCCTCGATCAACAACGCCAACTTCGCCGACACGGTGCGCGGCATGACCGAAGGTTTGCGCGACAGCGGGCTGGAAATCCTGCTCGGCTTCACTGACTACAACGTCGAGGAGGAAGAGCGCCTGGTCGGGCAATTGCTGCAGCGGCGGCCGGAAGCGATCATCGTCACTGGCGGCCGCCACACGCCGCGCTGCCGCAAGATGCTGGCCAATGCCGGCGTGCCGGTGGTGGAGACGTGGGATCTGCCGAGCGACCCGATCGGCCATGTCGTCGGCTTCTCCAACGCCGAGGCCGGGCGGCTGATGGTCGATCATTTCGTCGCGCGCGGCTACTCGAGGCTCGGCTTCATCGGCGGCGACACCTCGCGCGACACGCGCGGCCTCGACCGGCGGCGCGGTTTTTTGGCGGCGCTGCAGGACCGCGGCCTCGACGCCTCGCGTGTCATCGCCTCCGGCGTGCCGCCGATCTCGATGCGCGAGGGCGCGGCCGCCATGGTCGAGATGATCTCGCGCTGGCCCGATACGCAGGCAGTGATGTGCGTGTCCGACCTTTCCGCCTTCGGCGCGCTGATGGAATGCGTGCGGCGCGGCATCAGTGTGCCCGACGACGTCGCGATCGCCGGCTTCGGCGCCTATGACCTTGCCGAGCAGTCGGTGCCGTCGATCACCACGATCGATGTCGGCGCGCATGAGATCGGCATCCGCGTGGCCGAGTTGGTGCTCGATCTGCTCAATGGCCGCCGCGCGGCGGACGACCGGGTCGTCGTCGGCATGACACCCAAGGTGATTGCGCGCCACACGGCTTGAACGCTTTTGGAATGACCAACGGCCGGCAGGATGACCGCCGGCCGTTGGCTGTTCCGACAGATGCTGCCGAAGCCTATTTGCCCCAGATCTTCTTGTATTCGTCGCGGTAGCCGTTGCCAGGGTCGAAGCGGTTGTCCGGGCCACCGTCGAACTCGACATTGTCCGAGGTCACTACGTGCAGCGGCGAGATGTAGCCCGACCATTTCTCGCCGGCCATGGCGCGGTTGAGCTCGTCGACCAGCTGCCAGCCCTGCAGGTCCGCTGGTCAGCCGATTCCGACCGTTCTGAACTGGCTGGCAGCGGATGCGCTGGTCAGGCCGATTCCGACCGTCGCCGGCGACGACGGCGCGTCGGTGCCGGACTGCCGGCCGCCGCCAGCGACGGCCCCATGAAGTCGAAATAGAGGTCGTTGATCGCCAGCGAATGGGTCCATTCATCGCCGTACTTCTGCAGCAGCGACGTGGTGAGCTGCGGCATGCGCTGCGAGGTCTCGGCGATCGGCGTGTCGACATATTCGAGCACCTTGCCGCCGAGATCTTCGATCTCCTTCTTCATCCGGTCCGCCTTGGCGATGGCGATCTGATAGGTGGAATCGGTGAAGATAATGACGCCGGGCTTGCCCTTGGCATCGACAAAGGCCCAGTCGGCGGCCGCCTTGGAGACTTCCATCGGATCGGTCGAGACGTTGGCGATGATACCGAGGTCGTCGATCGGGCCGACCGTCGGTGCTGCATGCCATGCCGCCATCGGGATCTTGGCGGCCTTGGCCTGCTCCATCGCCGGCTTTTGCTCGACGGCGTCGAAGCCGTTGATGATGATGCCGTCCGGATTGAGCGCCAGCGCCTGGCCAAAGGCCGCCGTGCGGCCGCCGATGGAGCCGGCGCCGTCAAGCGTCTTGACCGTCCAGCCAAGTGCCGCCGCCGCTTCCTCGACGCCCTTGGTGACGCCGAGAATGCCGCCGTTCTTCATGTCGGCGCCAAGCACGACGATCGTCTTGCCCGCGGCCCCCTTAGGCCCTGTCATCGGCCCGTCCCATTTCTCGACCTTGCTGGCGTATTTGTCGACGACGGCCTTGGCGTCGGCCATCGGATCGGCGAGCGCGGTCGAGGCGATGCCGAGCGCCAGGCAGGCGACGCCAAGCTGAAGGACTGTTCTGCGATGCATGCTGTTTCTCCCATTAAGCATTGTTGGTTGTCGTTGTTCGTTGGCTGGTGGCTGGTTGAGTGGCGGCGGGCGGCACCACGGCGCCGCGGCGGCGCTGCGCGTAGCCGGCAATGCCGATCGCGACGAGCAGGGTGACGCCGTTGAACAGCGGCTCGACCCAGAACGAGCCGCCGAACTGCTGGATGCCGGAAATGCCGACGGCGAGGATGACGACGCCGATGATCGTGCCCCAGACATTGACGCGGCCGGGCTTGATGGTGGTCGATCCGAGGAAGGCGCCGACCAGCGCCGGCAGCAGATATTCGAGACCGACGCTGGCCTGGCCGATCCTCAGCTTCGAGGCGAGCAGCACGCCGCCGAGCGCGGTGAGCGCGCCGGAGGCGACGAAGGCGCCCACGACGAATTTCTGCACCGGGATGCCGTTGAGCGCGGCGGCCTTCGGATTGGCGCCGATGGCGTAGAGGTAGCGGCCGATCGGCAGGTATTCGAGCACGAGCCACATCGCCAGCGCCAGGACGACCACGTAGTAGCCGGTGATCGGCAGGCCGAACAGCATCGTGCCGTTGAGGGAGAGGAAGCCGTCGGGAAGCACGCCGACGACCTGCCGGCCGCCGGTGTACCACATGGCCAAAGCATAGAGCACGGTACCGGTGCCGAGCGTGGCGATGAAGGAATCGATGCGCGCCACCTCGACCAGCCAGCCATTGATGAAGCCGGTGAGCACGCCGAGCAGGATGACGATCAGCACCGCGATCGGCCAAGGGATGCCAAAGGCCGTTTGCAGGCTGATGGCCAGGATGTGCCACAGCACGATGCCGTAGCCCACCGTAAGGTCGATGCGGCCCGAGGCCATGGGGATCATCGCCGCAAGCGACAGCATCGCGATGATCGCCTTGTCGGAGATGATCGAGCGCAAATTGAGCAGCGTCGGGAACGTCCGCGGCAGCAGCAACGAGAACAGCACGATGAGCAGCAGCGTCAGGATCGGCAGGCCGTAGACCGGCAGGTAGCGCGAAGCCTTCTGGCCGAGGCTCAGCCCGGAAAGTTCCGACCGGGTCGGCTCCAGCGCCGTCGATTTGATCGAATTCATGGGGGTCCTCCTAGAGCATGATGCCGAAAAGTGTGAGGCGGTTTTCGGACGACATCATGCTCTATCTCTTTGATTTAGAACCGGATTCAAATTTCAGGTCGATTGGACCTGAAATCATCCGGCTCTAGGCGGCTTCGGACACGGAGGCGGCGCGGATGAGCGCAGCCGTCGTCAAGGCATCGCCGGCAAGTTCGCGTACGATGCGGTTATGCGAGAAGACGAGGGCGCGATGGCAGATATGGGCGACCTCCTCGAAATCGGTGGAGACGACGATGACCGCCAGCCCGGCTTCGACGGCCGCCGCGATCAGGCGGTAGATCTCGGCCTTGGCGCCGACATCGACGCCGGCCGTCGGGTCCTCGGCGATCAGCAGCTTGCGGCCCGTCGCCAGCCAGCGGCCGACGACCACCTTCTGCTGGTTGCCGCCTGAAAGCGCCTCGATCGGCAGATGCGGATCGTTGGGTCTCAGCCCCAGCCGCGCGCCGAGTTCCTGCGTCAACTCGCTCTCCCGCGCCGGCTTCATGAAGGAGAATAGTCCACGACCGACCGCCGACGGATTGAGATACATATTCTCGCGCACGGAAAGCGACAGCGCGACCGATTCCTCGGTGCGGTCGCGCGCGATGAGGCCGACGCCGGCGGCAAGGGCGGCACCGACCGAAGACAGGTCGAGGCGCTTGCCGTCGAGCGAGACCGTTCCCTCGAAACGCTCGGCGCCGAACAGCGCGCGGCCGACGGCTTCCTGTCCGGCGCCGCGCAGGCCGACCAGCCCGAGCAATTCGCCGGAGCGCGCCTCGAAGGTGACCGGGCCGACGTTGCCGCAAACGAGGTTTTCGACCTTGAGCCGCTCCGGCCCGTCCTGCCATTGCGACTTGGCGAACATCTGGTGCGCCGGCCGGCCGACGATCAGGTCGACCAGTTCTTGCGGCGTGGTCTCGACCACTGGCTTAACCGCGACCATGCGGCCGTCGCGCATGACGGCGACGCGGTCGGCGATCCGGAACACCTCGTCCAGCCGGTGCGAGACATAGATCATGCCGACGCCGCGCTCGCGCAGCGGACGCAGCGCCTCGAACAGGCGTTCGACCTCGTCGGCCGGCAGGCTTGCCGTCGGCTCGTCGAGCACCAGAACGTCGGCTTCGGTGGCGAGTGCGCGAGCGATCGCCACCAGCGACTTTTCCGTGCGCGAAAGGTCCTGGACGCGCGTCGCCGGATCGAAGGCGCAGCCGACCAGCGCCAGCGCGCGCTCGGCGCGGCGCTCGGTGTCGCGCCAATCGATCAGGCCCGAGCGGCGCGAAAAGCCCTGCGCCATGCCGACATTCTCGGCCACCGTCATCCATTCGATGAGGCCGAGGTCCTGATGGATAAAGGCGACCTTCTGTGGCTGGTTGGGACGCGGCGGGCGGTGGTGATAGTCTTCGCCGCGAAAGCGGATCGTGCCCTGGTCGCGCTTGTGGATGCCGGCGAGCGTCTTGATCAGCGTCGACTTGCCGGCGCCATTCTCGCCAAGCAGGGCGACGATCTCGCCCTCGTGGATGTCGAGCGAGACCGACTTCAGCGCCAGAGTGCCGCCGAAGCGCTTGGAGATGTCGATGAATTCGATGAGCTTGGGCCGCATCTATGGCCCTCCCAAGCCAAGCAAACGGACTGAATTGGCACCGATGTTATCGCTAACATTTTTGCAGGTCAAGTCTTGAAAACGGTTTGCCGCGAAGGCTATCGGTAACCCGTTTTCGCGGAGGATGGAGCATGTTCGGAGACTTAGAGGGCGCGGGCTTCGAGGTTCTCGACGAGCGGTTCGAAAGCTGTTTCGTCGGCCATGTGGCGGTCGAGCGGGTGTGGACCGGAGGGCGCTGGCTGGAAGGCCCGGCATGGTTCGCGGCCGGGCGCTATCTGGTCTTCTCCGACATCCCCAACGACCGCATCATGCGCTACGACGAGACCAATGGCGTGGTTTCGGTGTTCCGGGCGCCGGCAAACAGTGCCAACGGCAACACGGTCGATACAGAGGGACGGCTGGTCACCTGCGAGCATCGGTCGCGGCGCGTCACGCGCACCGAGCATGACGGATCGATCACGGTGATCGCCGACTGCTTCGACGGCAAGCGCCTGAATTCGCCCAACGACGTCGTGGTGCGCTCCGACGGCACGGTGTGGTTCTCCGATCCGCCCTATGGCATCGCGACAGACTATGAGGGCGACCGCTCCGAACAGGAGATCGAGGGCTGCCACGTCTACCACGCCGATCCCGCGACCGGCGAGGTGGCGCGCGTCGTCTCGACGATGGCGAAGCCCAACGGTCTCGCCTTCTCGCCGGACGAGACGGTCCTCTATGTCGGCGACACCGGCATCACGCATCAGAAGGACGGGCCGCGGCACATCCGCAAGTTTGCCGTCGAAGGCAATGCGCTCAAGGAACTCGGCGTTTTCGCAACCTGCACGGCCGGCCTGTTCGACGGCTTCAGGGTGGATACGGCGGGTCGGGTCTGGGCAGGCGCCGGCGACGGCGTGCATTGCTTCGATCCCGACGGCACGCTGATAGGCAAGATCCGCATCCCGGAAACGGTGGCGAACCTCGCCTTCGGCGGCGCCAAGCGCAACCGCCTGTTCATCACGGCGCGGCAGTCGCTCTATTCGGTGTTTGTGGTCGCCAATGCGGCCGCAAGAGGCTGAGGTCCGACCTAGGCGGGGACGGATCGAATGGGCTCACGCGATCGTGTGTTCGCCTATCAAAAATGGACTATTGCATTTGCCCGAAAGGCGAGCCGCTCGACAAGCGGCTCGCCTTGTTCATGTCAGGCAACATCCTTAGCCCGATAGGCATCGGGAAGGACAAAGACTTCATCGGCGCGGCCGTAGCCTCCATCAGGAACTTCTTCGATCAGCACCATGGTGTAGGGGCGCACACCCTCGCCGAAATAGTCCACGAACATCTGCGTGGTCTTGTGGACGAGATCTTCCTTCTGCGCTTTTGTGAGGGCGGCCTCGGGCATCTTGAAGTTGGCAAAGGGCATTTGCAGGTTCCTTTCAGTGGCATTTCACGGCGCCGGTTGGCGCGTCCGATGACGACGGTCGCGTCGTCATCGGACGGATCGATCTTCGTTGTCATGGGGCGGATATAGATTGCCGCGGATGTCGGATAATCACCCCGCTGCTGGCAGCACTATTCGGAAAGAGCGAACAATCGGAGCGACGTCGGCGCCCTATCCGCAGCTCGCTCAGCGGTGCTGGGCATCCCGCATTTTCGCGCTGGCAGGGTTGTGAAGATCGGACCGGTGGCGAGCCGGCGTCGTTCGCCTGTGCAACAGGTCAGCTGTTGCGCGTCGCCACGAATGTCGCCGCTTCCTTCAGCAGGGCCGCGCGCTCGCCATAGGGATCGAGCAGCGCATGCGCCTGGCCGACGAGGCCGTTGAGCTGCTTGCGCGCCCAGTCGGCGCCGTGCAGGGCGACCAGCGTCGCCTTGCCTGCGGCGGCGTCCTTGCCGGTCGCCTTGCCCATCTGGTGCGCATCCGCCGTCAGGTCGAGCAGGTCGTCGGCAAGCTGGAAGGCGAGCCCGATCGCCGAGCCGAATTCGGCCAGCCGCTCGCGGTCTTCCGGCGGCGCGCCGGCGACGATGGCGCCGGCCTCGCAGGCAAAGCGGATCAAGGCGCCGGTCTTCATCGCCTGCAGCCGGATGATGCCGGCCTCGTCCGGCGGAGTGCGTCCGGCATCGAGATCGAGCATCTGCCCGCCAACCATGCCGCCAATGCCCGCGGCGCGGGCAAGCGCCAGCACCAGCGCTGCCCGGCGTTCCACGGGCAGCACGGTGGCCTCGTCGGCGAGGATGTCGAAGGCAAGCGTCAGCAGCGCGTCGCCGGCGAGGATGGCGGTGGCATCGTCGAAGGCCCGGTGCACGGTCGGCTGACCGCGGCGCAGATCGTCATTGTCCATGGCCGGTAGATCGTCATGGATCAGCGAATAGCAATGCACGCATTCGAGCGCCGCCGCCACGCGCGATGCCGCCTCGCCATCTGCGGAAAAGAGCGCTGCACTTTCCATAACCAGAAAAGGGCGCAGGCGCTTGCCGCCGTTCAACACGCCATGGCGCATGGCCGCCATCAGCCGCTCCGGCCGGGCGATCTCGCCGGACAGCGCGCGCAGGTCGAGAAGCCGCCTGAGCAGCGCCTCGATTGCCGCTGCGCGTGTCAGAAGTGCGGTTTCGAACGCGATTTCTTCGTCTTTCGCCATGGCCGGGAGCGGTAGCCGACACTCAGACATTGCGCAAGAAGCCGCGCGCCATTATGCCGGTTGAGCTGATGGCACGGGTGGGGCGGCTTGACGGAACCGATCGTCGATCATGAAATCGAAGGACTGGACATGGCGCGGCCGAGGCGCCTGAACCGGGCCGGTCTCAAGCGCCTTGGCCGGCGCTCCCTGGTCGTTGCCGCCATCCTGGCGGTGGTACCGGTGGTGCTGACCTTCCTCTATCTGCCGTCCTTCGTGCATCCGGTGTCGACGCTGATGCTGAAGGACCTCGCGACCTTCTCCGGCTACGACCGGCGCTGGGTTTCGATCGACGACGTGTCGCCGGCGCTGGCGCATTCGGTGATCATGTCGGAGGACGGGCAGTTCTGCTTCCACCGCGGGGTCGATCTCGGCGAATTGCGCGGCGTCGTGGACGACGCGCTGGCCGGCGAGGCGACGCGCGGTGCCTCGACCATCACAATGCAGACGGTGAAGAACCTCTTCCTCTGGTCGCGGCCGCTGGGCACGGTGCGCAAGGTGGTCGAACTGCCGCTCGCCGTCTATTTCGACGCGGTGATGTCGAAGCGGCGCATTATGGAGATCTACCTCAACATCGCCGAATGGGGCCCGGGCATCTACGGCATCGAGGCGGCCGCCCAGCATCATTTCGGCGTCTCGGCAAACAAATTGTCGCGCCGGCAGGCGGCGCTGCTCGCCGTCACGCTGCCCAATCCGATCGCCCGCAATCCGGCAAAACCGGGGCCGGGCTTGCGACGCCTGGCGGCACTGATCGAGCGGCGCGCCGGTAGGTCGGGAGCCTATGTGGGTTGCCTTGATTAGGACGAACCAGCGCCGGCTCAAAAAAATTTGCCGCGGTGCTGGCCAAAACGGCGCAAGGCGTGTATAGGCACCCGACTTTCTCAGATTATGGCCCCAGACGCGGCCCTTTCACGAGGGTTGCCGGGGCATTTTGACCATGTAGTGGAGCATATCCATGGCCGTTCCGAAACGAAAAACCTCTCCGTCGAAGCGCGGCATGCGCCGCTCGGCCGACGCCCTCAAGGCCCCGACCTATGTCGAGGACAAGAATTCCGGCGAAATGCGCCGCCCGCACCATATCGACCTGAAGACCGGCATGTATCGCGGCCGCCAGGTTCTGGAGCCGAAGGAAAGCTGAGAAGCTTCCGGCGGTTTGCGACTTCCAAAAAGACCGGCCATTGGGCCGGTCTTTTTGCGTTTGGCCTCGCCAATCGCTCCAGCGTCGCGGTCCGATACCGACTCCGCCGACGGACCCTGCGCGCCGGTCTTTGTGGCCTGACAGGCGCGGGAGGAACCCCCGCTAACATGCTTGTTTCGCGCGGTCTTCGAGCGTGTTAGCGGCGACGCATGAAACTTCTTGACGAGGAAGGCCGGCGGGCTGCAACTGAAGGAAGCTCAATCGGAGACGCCAGATGTTCGGTGCCATCCCCCTGCTGATCGTGCCCTTCGTGCTCTACAATCTCGGGCTGCTCGGGATATTCGGCAGCGGCGACGATCCCTGGGCCAACGAGATGTTCTCGTTCCGCATGATGTCCGGTGGCGTTTTCTCGATGACGCTCGGCGACCTGATGGTGCTGATCGGCCTGATCTTCCTGTTCGTCGAGATCTCAAAATCGGTGCGCACCACCAACGCCTCGATCCTCGACCATCTGTTGTCGACACTGGTCTTCATCGCCTTCCTGGTCGAGTTCCTGCTGGTGAAGGGCGCAGCGCATTCGGTCTTCTTCACCCTGATGGTCATCGCGCTGTTCGACGTGCTCGCCGGCTTCTCGGTGTCGATGCGGTCGGCAAGCCGGGATATCAACCTGAACTAGGATGTGCCGATATTCAGGTGAGACCGGTCTGCAAATGATCCGGGCTCAGCCCGGATCGGCAGTGAAGCCGGCGGCTTCGATGCCGGCGATCGCGGCGGCCTCGTCATTGTCCGACGTGTCGCCGGAGATGCCGACCGCGCCGATGACGGCGCCGACATGATCGCGGATCAGCACGCCGCCGACGACAGGCAGGACACGACCGCCGGAGACGTCGGAGATGCCGGCGATCAGATGCGGCCGTTCCTTGGCGAAGGCTTCGACGCGGCGCGAGCCCATGCCGATGGCGAGCGCGCTATAGGCCTTGCCGGCCGACATTTGCGGACGCAGGAACGATGCGCCGTCCTGGCGCTGGAAGGCGACCAGATGGGCGCCGGCATCGAGCACCGACACGCCGAGCGGCCTGAGCTTCAGCTCGGCACCCCTGGCGAAGGCGGCGTCGATGATTTGCTTGGCTTTCTCGAGCGTCAGCGCGGTCATGGCAGTCTCCTGTTGAAGGCCGCGATCATCGTCGACGAGACGCAAGATACAATCCCGGCCGCGGTTGAAACTGATTTTCGGGAAGTGGCGAAACGCCGCGCCCTGTCTAGCCGGCGGCAGCCTCAGCCTTGCGGGCGACCACCACCTCGTAGCCGGCCTGCAGGGTCGCCCGAACGGTTGGCCCCTCATGGTCGATCGGCGCGCCGAGGTGTTCATGGCGCAATTCGTCCATGAAGCGCTCCCATAAGGGTGGGCCGCCGTTTTCCAGAAGCTCAGCGCGGATCGAGAGCTCCTCGCTGACCGGCAGCCAGACACGGCCCCAGGCGCCGAGATGCGCCATGATCGGCACCAGGGTGATGGCCATCTCGGTCAGGCTGTAGATTGCCTTCTGCTTGTGGGAAGGATCGTCGGCCTTTGTCAGCATGCCCAGCTCCATCAGCCGCTTCAGCCGGTCGGCAAGGATGTTGGACGCGATGCCCTCGATCGATCCGTTGAGCATTTCGCGAAAATGACGCCGGCCGCCGAAGATCATGTCGCGCAGGATGATCAGGCTCCAGCGATCGCCGAACACTTCGAGCGACAGATTGATCGGGCAGCCGGAGCGGTGATCGGTGTTCATGCAAAGTCTCCAGAAAAACCGGTTGCATTATCGTATCAGTCTGATTATCGTGCAACTGATTGCAAAATGCAATCGGATTGACAGAGAAGGAAGCGACCATGAAGACGAAAGAGCAGCCCCGGATCGTTTCCGAAACTTTTGGCAGTCCCGGCGATCCGGCCGTTCTGCTGATCATGGGCGCCATGGCGTCGATGCTGTGGTGGCCAGAAGCGTTCTGCCGGAAGCTGGCCGGCGAGGGTCTGTTCGTAATCCGCTACGACAATCGCGACACCGGCCACTCGAGCAAATACGCGCCTGGCGAGCCGCCCTACACATTCGATGACATGGCCGACGATGCCATCCGCGTGCTCGACGATCATGAGGTCGTGAGGGCGCATGTGGTCGGCATGTCGATGGGCGGCATGATCGCGCAGCTGGTGGCGCTGAAACACCCGTCGCGCCTCACGGCGCTGACCGTGATCAGCACGTCGCCTGTCGGCATCGACACCTCGCATCTGCCGGGAATGTCCGAGAGCTACAAAGAGCACGCGGCGGCAGGTGAGAAGGTCGATTGGTCGGATCGCGAGCAGGTGATCGACTTCATCGTCAGCGAAGCCCGCGTCATCGCAAGCACCGCGCATCCGTTCGACGAGAAGCGGACAAGGGCGTTCGTCGAGCGGGACTATGACCGGTCGGGAGGCCTGCTCAGCGCGACCAACCACTTCCTGCTCAAGAACGGCGGAGACTGGAAGGACCGCCTTCGGGCGATGCGGATTGCGCTGCTCGTCATCCACGGCACGACGGATCCGATCTTTCCGGTCGAGCATGGCGCAGCGCTCGCCGAGGCGGTTGCCGGTGCGAAGTTGGTGCGTATCGAGGGCGGCGGCCACGAACTGCATCCGGACGACTGGGCCGTCATGATCGCCGCCATCGTGGCGCATGACCGGGCAGCGCGGGCGCGGGCCGATCCATCCCCGGCGTGACAGCGCCTCACCGGATGCGCCATTATCAAGACCAGAAGCCCCCTTCCGCCCGGACCGGCGGCCACAAGCGAGCAAGCAATGTCTCTGACCATGCACCTCCACCCGCTGGCATCGTTCTGCTGGAAGCCGCTGATCGCGCTCTACGAGAACGGCACGCCTTTCGATGTCGTCATTGTCGATCTCGGCAACGAGCAGTCGCGCGCGGCGTTCCTGAGACTGTCGCCGGCGGGCAAGATGCCGGTGCTGCGCGACGAGGCGCGCGGACAGACGGTGCCGGAATCAACCATCGTGATCGAGTATCTGGCCGTCCACTATCCTGGCCCGACCGCGCTGATCCCGGCCGATGCCGACCTCGCCCGCCAGGTTCGGACCGCCGACCGCTTCTACGATTTCTATGTGCAGGAGCCGATGCAGAAGATCGTCGGCGACCGGCTGCGGCCGCAGGGCCAGACCGACCCGTTCGGTGTCGAGCAGGCGCGGGCGCAGTTGCGCGCCTCCTACGCCATCATCGAAACCGAGATGCAGTCGAGGATTTGGGCGGTTGGCGAAACCTTCACCATGGCCGACTGCGCGGCGGCTCCGGCGCTGTTCTACGCCAACAAGGTCGAGCCGTTCGGCGACAGGTTCCCCGCGGTTAGGCGTTATCACGATCGCCTGCTCCAACGACCGTCCTTCGCCCGCGTGATCGAGGAAGCCCAGCCCTACTTCAAGTTCTTCCCCTACAACGACGGCTGACATCAGTGCTTCGCGATCGGAGGCGAGCGGTCCTTCTCACCTGGCCTTGCATCGCTCCTATGGCTCGATCACCTTCTTGCGGCCCTCCGGTTCCACCATCTCGAGCCGAGTTTCGGGACCATCCGCCTCGAGCAAAATGTAGCTTGCGTCGTCGCCGCCGACGAAACTCAGACCGGCGCTGGCGGTCGTGGCGCTGATCTTGACCGAGGGCTGGCCATTCTCCGCGATGAGGCGGAACAGCACGGTTTCGGCCTCGCCGGCCTTCGCCGGGAGCACGGAGATGCTGGAGCGCACCCGGCCCTGACTATCGACAATCTGAAGCCCGCTTCCGCGCAGAATGCCTGGGCTGTCCTGCGCCTTCGCCGGCAGGATCTGCGTCAGCCCCATGCCAGCGAGCAGAACCAGATTGATTGCCGTCAGAGCGCCAAGAACCGCTTCGCGTCGCATGGGTTTCCTCCTCCACAGCCAGAAAAAGCGCAGAACGGAATCGCATCAAGCAAGTGCCGGACCGGTCATGCCGCCCAGAGGTCACTCGCCGGGCAATGCTTCCCAGAACTGGTCGAGCCAGATGTTCAACCGCAGGAAGCCGGCACTGCTGACCGTGTAGACCCGCCGCGTGCCTTCCGCCTTGGCGTTGACCAGGCCGGCCTCGAGCAGAACCTTCAGGTGCTGCGAGACGGCTGGGCGTGAAACTGGCAGTCCGGCCGCCAGTTCGTTGACGGTCTTCGGGCCGCGCCGGAGCTCTTCGAGAAGATAGCGCCGGTTGGGATCGGCAATCGCCACAAAGGCATCAGAAAACATCATGCGTCATTTTAGAGGCAAAGTTTCCCAAATCTCAACCATTGGTTTCAGCCTTTCTGCGCGGATCGAGCCGCAAGGCTTCCGGCGTCACCGAACGGTCGGCCGGCTGGGTCTTGAAGGCGTCGCGGTTTTCGATCGGCACCGGGGCGCGGCGGCTGATGCGCAGCAGGGTGTAGCCCGCCAGGCAAAGATGGGCGAGCGCGGTGGCCAGGAACAGGCCCTCGGGGCGCAGCCAGCCCATCAGGCCGGCGGCGAGCAGGGGCCCGATCATGGTGCCGAAGCCGTAGAGCAGCAGAAGACCGCCCGAAACCTTGACGAAATCCTCCGCCCGCGCGTGGTCGTTGGCATGCGCCACTGCGATCGAATAGAGCGTGTAGGCGAAAGCGCCGTAGGCGGCGGTCAAGACGATGACGAAGACGCCGGAGCGCGGCTCGAACAGGAAGACGAAAATGGCAAACAAGGCTGCGCCAAAGGCCGCACCCGCCAGCACGAAACGGCGGTCGGTCTTGTCCGAGAGGCGTCCCGCCGGAAGCTGCATGGCCGCTCCCGCCACCACCACCAGGCTCATCATCAGCGCGATCTCGGCCGTTGAGATGCCGATGCGGGCGCCATAGACGGCGCCGAGCGTGCCCCAGGCGCCGTTGGCAATGCCGATCAACAGGCAGGCAATCGCCGACACCGGCGAATTGGCGTAGAGCCCCTTCACGTCGAGCTTCACGTCCTGCAGCGGCTTCGGATGCGACTGCGTCGAGACGGCGGTCGGGATCAGCGACAGGCAGAACAGGATGCCGGTGATCATGAACAGCGAAGCCGACTTCACGTCGCCGCCGGCGACGATCATCTGGCCGCCCATGATCGATGCATAGGTGACCATCATGTAGAGGCCGAAGACGGTGCCGCGGTTCTCGTTGGTGGCCTTCTCGTTCAGCCAGCTTTCGATGACCATGAAGGCGCCAGCCATGGTGAAGCCGGTGAAGGCGCGCAGCAGGATCCAGACATATTCATCGATGATAAGGCCGGTGAGCAAAGCGACGATGGCGCCCGACGCGGCAAAGGCGCCGAAGGCCCTGACATGGCCGGCGCGGCGAACCAGGCGCGGCGCAAAGAAGCAGCCGGTGACGAAGCCGCCGGCCCAGGCGGTGCCCATCAAGCCCAGCGATGCCGTGGAAAAGCCCTCCAATTGGCCTCGCAACGGCAGCAGCAGCCCGTGCAGGCCGGACGCCGCGAGCAGGAAGGCCGTGCCGCGAAGCAGCGAGAGGATCGGTCGGTAGGTCGCAAACATTGGCTGATCCGGCTGGAGGTTCGTGGCGCTGGTCTGACAGGCGCATTCGGGCTTTTCGGCGGCGAACACTGCCGCTTTCAACGCTAGCCGCGGCGGAACAGCGCCTCGGCCGCTGATTTGGTCGCTCCCTTGGCCTTCAACTCGGCTTCCAGCCGGGCGATCTCGTCGCGCAGCATGCCGATCCGCTCGGACAGTTCGTCGGCCGAAAGCAGGGCCAGATCCTGCCCGATCTCATGCGGGCGCGCCTTCTTAACGGGTTCGTCGTCGAAGATCGCCATCGTCGCTCCTCCCTGATATGCCATTTGCCGGATTCGACAATGAGCATACATAGGGCACGGGTGCTGATGCAAACGGCCAGCCAAAGAGGCCAGACGAGGACGGGACAATTCATGGCGAGCGCACAGAAGATTCCGGCGAAGATGATGGCGATCGCGATCTCGGCGCCAGGCGGGCCGCGGGTGCTGAAGCCGGAAACGCGCGATGTGCCCCTGCCGGGGCCAGGCGAGGTCCTGATCCGGGTGCGTGCCGCCGGCGTAAACCGGCCGGATGTGCTGCAGCGCAAGGGCGCCTATCCGCCGCCGCCCGGCGCCTCCGATCTGCCGGGGCTCGAGGTCTCGGGCGAAGTCGCGGCACTTGGCGACGAGATATCGCGCTGGCGCATCGGCGACCGGGTCTGCGCGCTCACCCCCGGCGGCGGATACGCCGAATATGTCAAGGTGCACGCCGGCAGCGTGCTGCCGCTGCCGGCCGGCTTCACCCACACCGAAGCGGCGGCGGTGCCGGAAACCTATTTCACTGTCTGGCACAATGTGTTCGAGCGCGGCGGCTTGAAGTGCGGCGAAACGCTGCTGGTGCATGGCGGTTCGTCGGGCATCGGCACCACGGCGATCCAGTTGGCGTCGGCCTTCGGCGCCTACGTCATCACCACCGCCGGCAGCAGGGAAAAATGCGACGCCTGCCTGAAGCTCGGCGCCGACCGGGCGATTAATTACCGCGAGGAGGACTTCGTCGCCGCGGTCAAGGACGCGACTGGTGGCAAGGGCGCCAATGTGATCCTCGACATGATCGCCGGAGACTATGTGACACGCAATTACGAGGCCGCGGCGGTGGAAGGCCGCATCGTCCAGATCGCCGTGCAGGGCGGGGCGGCGGCGAGTGTCGATTTCTCCAGGCTCATGGTCAAGCGGCTCACCCATACCGGCTCGACGCTGAGGCCGCGCACGGTCGAATTCAAGGCGGCGATCGCCGTGGCGCTGGAGGCGCAGGTCTGGCCGTTGCTCGGCAGCCGCAAGATAGCGCCGGTGATGGACACGATCCTGCCGCTCAGCGAAGCCTGGCGGGCGCATGAGCGGATGGAGGATGGGGAGCATATCGGCAAGATCGTGCTCGACGTCGGCTAGGATGCATCGATATTCAGGTGAGGCCGGCCTGCAAACGGCGCTTTCCTGCGCTTCCGGTGCTCACGTAGTTTCCTTGCTGCCGCATGTCCTTGTCGGAAAACCGGGACCACTTCTCCGGGACATGCGGAAGTACGCTCCGCTCCGGTTCTCGGAAACCACCGTTTTGGTCGCCCCGCGCCCGTCTTCGACTCCGCCTCGGCCTGACCTGAATCTCGACGCGCCCTGGTGTGTAAATCGCCTGCGGAAAAGCTGAACAAGAGCTTAATGCTGCAATGCACAAAACGCATTGCCGCCATGCAAAAGCGTCCGTTCAATTCTTAGGCGGCGGTGCCTATTTACACGGCATCGAACAAATCAACCAACGACTGGAGACCCGCCATGAACCCGATCCGCGCTTTCCGTAACTGGCGCATGTACAACGAGACCGTGCGCGAGCTGAACAAGCTCAACGCCCGTCAGCTTCACGACCTCGGCATCAACCGCGCCGACATCGAGCGTATCGCCCGCCAGGCTCTTTGATCTCAAGCGCGCCCCGGCCGTGAGGCCGGGGCAGCGTTGCGAAGCCAGAGCCGTCGAAGACGCTTGCTCGTCTCCGGTTCCGAACCCGCTGGACCCAGTCCGGCGGGTTTTGTCTTTCTTGGGCCGCGGCCGTGCCCGGCCTCTCCTCCAGGGCTCTCCAAAAACATTGCGAAATGGTGACGGAGCGGTTATACAGGCCGCGAATTTCCCATTTTGGTGGCTCTAAAACCACCGCCCGCGCGGGAACGCGGGCGAACGAGAAGGATTTTTGGAAATGGCCAATACGCTGCTGATGCCCAAGGCGACCGCCGTCTGGCTGGTCGACAACACCGCGCTCTCCTTCGAGCAGATCGCCCAGTTCTGCGGGCTGCATCCGCTTGAGGTCAAGGCGATCGCCGACGGCGAATCGGCGCAAGGCATCAAGGGCATGGACCCGATCATGACCGGCCAGCTGACCCGCGACGAGATCGCGCGCGCCGAGAAGGACCCGAACCATCGACTGAAGCTGTCCGACCCAAAGGTCAGGGTGCCGGAATCCAAGCGCAAGGGCCCGCGCTACACGCCGCTGTCGAAGCGTCAGGACCGGCCGAATGCCATCCTCTGGCTGGTGCGCAACCATCCCGAACTGAAGGACGCGCAGATTGCCCGTCTTGTAGGCACCACCAAGTCGACGATCGAGCAGATCCGCGAGCGCAAGCACTGGAATTCGGCCAATCTGCAGCCGATGGATCCGGTGACGCTGGGTCTCGCCTCGCAGATCGACCTCGACATGGAAGTCAACCGCGCCTCGCGCGGCCGCGAGCAGGCGCAGCCGGTCGGCGACACGCTGCTGCCGGCGGCGTTGACGGAACGGCTGGTCCCGGCGCCGGAAAAGCCGAAGGACGAGGACGCCGAGCTCGACGCCAACGCCGTCTTCGCCAAGCTCTCGGCGCTGAAGTCGAAGGACAAGGACACGGACGACGAGGAGTAGAATTCTCGGCATGCCAACAAAAAAGCCCGCTTCGAGCGGGCTTTTTTATTGGCCTTCGAGCCTTCAGTTGCGCGCCGCCCGGTCCGGCGTCATGCCATAGTCCTCGCTGCGCTCCACCGCGCGGTAGAAATCGGCGAGCTGCTTGCCGCGCTCCGGTTTGTAGACGCGGCCGGCGATCACCACCGAGGCAATGCGGTCGATGCGGAAGGCGCGGAAATCGTCGCGCATCTCGCACCAGGCGACCAGCGTCCACACCTTGCCCCAGAACCACAGGCCGAGCGGCCGGATGTCGCGCGCCGTGCCGCGCCCGGCCTCGTCCGAATAGTCAATGGTCAGGACCTGGCGTTTCTCGATCGCGCGCTCGATCAGGTCGATCGCCTCGCGCGCGGCATCGCTCACCACCCACATCGGCGTGTGGATCTCGGTGCGGGCGATGCGGTCCTTCTCGGTATCGGGCAGCACGGCGCCGATCTTGACCAGCGCCTCGTCGGCGGCCCGCGCCATTGCGGCGCCGCCAAAGGCGCGCACCATGCGGGCGCCGGCGACCAGCGCCACGATCTCGTCACGCGTGAACATCAGCGGCGGAAGGTCGAAACCCTCCCTCATCATGTAGCCGACGCCCGCCTCGCCGTCGATTGGCACGCCGGTCGACTGCAGGTCGGCGATGTCGCGATAGATCGTGCGCTCGGAAACCTCGAGCCACGTACCCAGCTTCTGGGCAGTGACCAGACGGCCGCCGCGCAAATGCTGCACGATCTGGAAGAGCCTGTCGGCACGACGCATCGTATGGTTCCTCGATGTTGTTCCTATGCATGTCGTGGTTCCCAAAACCGGTTCCCACTTTTGGGCGACATGCACTATGGCTTCAGCCCTTCGCGCTTGCGCTGCACGGCGACGAACTCCGTGCCGAAGGACAGTTTCCTCGTTGTCGGCGTCCTGGCGTCCAGCACCCGCCAGAACGGCGCGATCTCGCTCAGCGCCATGCCGTGCTCGAGATCCTCGCCGGCGGCCTCGGCAACAGTGCGCAGATGATAGCCAATGGCGACCGGGCATGTCACTTCAGCCCCGTTCTCGATGGCCAGCGCGGTGCGCAGCGCGCGGACGTCCATCTCGACGCCTTCGGGGATCGAGCGGATGAAATCATCGACCTGGCGCGCCGTCGGCACCAGCATCGGCTGGCCTTCGACGACGTCGGCGAAGCTCCGCGGCGACGGCTTGATACCATTGACGCCCGGCGTGTTCAGCCTGTCGTTCCAGCTCTTCACCATGCGAAGTTCACTCTCTACTCCTGCCACACCATGACACGACCCTCCTGACAGCATACTGTCAGGAGGGTTCAGCACGTCTGCTGACGATAGGGTGCCTACATCCTGCTCGAACCATCAACTTTCTCACGCTCGATTGCCCGAAGTATTTCCGCTCCGTCGCTTCTACATCTGGGCGCGGCAGTGTCCGCATCCAAGCGCGGCCTGCAAAAATCGTTCAATGGTCGAGGTGGCGGCCGTTGCCGTACATATCCGGCCAGCCAATGTCCTTGCGGATGTCCGCGGGCAAGCTGTTCATGAAACGCTGGGTGCGGATCTCGTTGCGCATCGTGCGGATCTTGCCGACATAGTGCTCGATGCTGCGCAGTACCGTGAAGCTGGTCATGGCTGGTCTCCTCTTTTCGATGAGAACACTATCGCACACCCCTGCTGACAGCAGTCTGTCAGGAGGGTGGCAGGTCTGCGAAGAAGATTGCGGTCAGCCCGGCCGGCACCCCGGGAAACGGCCGTCTTGCGCGGTTCTGTTTGGGTCCGGAAGTGCGACGCCGGCTTTGACAGCAGGCTTCGATGCTGCTCAAAGGCGGCATGTCGAAGCTCCTGGCGCTCGTTGTCATTGGCATCATGCTCATCCAGCTGATCAAGCCGCTCGGCTGGCCGGGGCTGAGGCGGCGCAGCGATTTCTGGAAGCTGGCGCTGCTTGCCATGGCGGCGATCTCGATCACCGCTGTGCTGGGGCACTGGGGCTAGAGCCGAAGCGCCACCCCATCGGGCGCCGCTACGCCAAGGGCTGCTCGCCCAGAACAGGGGCTAGCAGATGCTCCGCCCAGGCGCGGTAGCCGGCTTCCGAGGCGTGGAATCCGTCGACGGCAAAGCCGGCCTGCGGATCGAGGATCGGCAGCCGCGACGCAGGAACCGCGCCGCGCTCCAGGCAGAGGCGCTTGCCCATCCGGTTCATCTCGGTGGCCCTGATCTCGAGAATCCTGCCAAGCAAGGATGGCATCGCCGGCGCCCGCGTGAACTCCAGCACCGGCGACCACACCACGCGCGCCTCCGGCCATTTGGCGCGCAGCGCGTAAAGCAGGCCGCCGAACTCCTTCTTGAAGCGTGGCACCGAGTGGAAGTTCTTGGTGTCGTTGGTGCCGATGGCGAGCACGATATGCGTCCACGGATCGGCCGACAAATTGGGCAGGACATGGTCGCGCACCTGGCCGGAAGTCGCCGAATTGAAGCCGGCCGCCCGCCAGCGCACCGCACTGCCGGTCCGTTCGGAAATCAGGATGGCGAGCTGCGCCGCAAGTCCGTTCTCGGAATGGCCAATGCCGACCGAGGCGGCGGAGGAATCACCCAGCACCAGCAGCGTGATCGCCGGCGCCTTGCCCTGCATCTCATGCATGACCGGACCCCGCGCCGGCAGCATGCGGCTGGTGCGACGGCGCACGCCGAGCCCCTGCCAGACATAGACGGGAAAGGCGAGCCAGGTGAGGAAGGCGAGCAGGCGCTGCATGGCTCATGCCCTTAGCGCATATTGTTGTGCGGGTGAACGATCTTGCCGCGCCGGTTCAGTCGCAACACGCCGACGGCGGCTCGGATACGTCCCCGTACTCGTCATGCAGCCGCACCCAGTCCATCAGGCCACCATAGGGGCCGGTCTCGTTGCGGCCCTTCGGCGTCATGTCGAGATAGTGATAGGCGCCGATCAGCTGATCGCCGCCGCGAGCGCGCGACGTGAAGGTGAGGAAGATATCGCCGGCCTCGTCCCTGTAGAACACGCTGGAACCGGGCAGGTCCTTGGAGGTGCGGGCGCGCCTTTCGAAATTGTAGGTGGTGTCGCCGGCCGCGATCTGCTTGTCGGTGAAGGAAACCTGCATGTCGAAGTTGAAGTCGGACGCATAGGACGACACCCAGTCGAACCGCCAGCCCATGCGCTGCTTGTAGGGCAACAGCTCGGCCAGCGGCGCGCGCGACACCACGACCAGCGACACGTCATGATGCTGGAGATGCAGATTGGCGCCGTCTATGTGGTCGGCGAGGAAGGAGCAGCCCTCGCAGCGATGGTTCGAACCGGGCGCCAGCATGAAGTGATAGACGATCAGCTGGCTGTTTTCACCAAAGAGCCCAGCCAGCCGTTTCGGGCCTTGCTCGCTCTCAAAGACGTAGTCCTTGCGGATCTTCAGCCAGGGCAATTCGCGCCGTTCGGCGGCGACGCAATCACGAAACCGAGTCAGTTCCTTCTCGCGCTCGAGGTGCTTTCTGTGCGCCTCGAACCAGTCTTCCCGCGAAACGATGGCATTGCGATGCATGACTATCTCCTGTCCTCTCCTGCCAAGGACGTTCGACATCGGGGCGATCCGACATGGCCGGCGCGCTTTCGACGCAGTCCCAGAAGTGGGGATGCCCGGCCGCGAAAACAAAACCCGGGCGCGTAGCCCGGGTTTTTCGTCGCGTCTGAAGAAACGTGTCAGGCGGCCCTTTCCAGCGCCGGCTGCCATTTGCCGAGCGCCGCCAGATGGTTCATGTGGGCGCGATGGATAAAGGCCGCCTGCCCGGCGGCTATGTTCGACGCCTTGCCACTCCAAGCTTTCTGCGCGGCTGCCTGCAAGGCACGGCCATAGGAGAAGGTGAGCTTCCACGGATGCTGGCCGATGGCGTTGATGGCGTTGAGGTTGGCGGTCGCCTCCTCGTCCGATTGGCCGCCGGAGAGGAAGGCAATGCCCGCAACCGCCGCCGGCACCGTCTCGCGAAACAGCTTTATTGTCTTTTCGGCCACGATCTCGGGACTGTCCAGCTTGCCCGATTTCTTGCCCGATATGACCATGTTGGGCTTCAGGATGGTGCCTTCGAGCACGACGCGCGCGGCATAGAGCTCGCTGTAGAGCTTGAGCAGCGTCGCCTTGCTGACCTCGTAGCAGGTGTCGATGCCGTGGGCGCCGTCCATCAGCACTTCCGGCTCGACGATCGGCACGATGCCGGCCTCCTGGCAGAGCGCGGCGTAGCGCGCGAGCGCATGCGCGTTCGAGCCGATCGAGGTCGCCGACGGCACACCCTTGGCGACGTCAATATCGATCACCGCGCGCCATTTGGCGAAGCGGGCGCCGAGCTTGTAGTAATCCGCCAGGCGTTCGCGCAGGCCGTCGAGGCCCTCGGTGATGGTGTCGCCGGGAAAGCCGGCCAGCGGTTTGGCGCCGGCATCGACCTTGATGCCGGGGATGGCGCCGGACGCCTTGATGATGTCGACCAGCGGCGTGCCGTCGGCAGCCTTCTGGCGGATGGTCTCGTCATAGAGGATGACGCCGGAAATGTAGCGCGTCATCGCGTCCCCGGCGCGGAACATCATCTCGCGATAGTCGCGACGGCTGTCGGCCGTCGATTCGACGCCGATGACGTCGAAGCGCTTCTTGATGGTGCCGGAGCTTTCATCGGCGGCCAACAGGCCCTTGCCGTCGGCCACGATCGCGGCGGCAATGTCTTCGAGACGTTCGCTCATTGTTGCTTCCTCCTGACAGCGGTTTTCCGCGGTTCACGGAACTCTACCGCCAAAGGAATGATGCCGGAAAGCGCGAAATCGAACGAATGTCGCGCCGCCGGGCCGGCTCGCCGAGTGTTGATCGAGTCGATTGGGCTGGTCGCATTCGTGCAACCCAGGCGTCACCGCTTGGCTGCAAGAATGCTCCGTTTTCACGGGCGGAAAAACCGCAGCCCGATTTTCCTGGAATTGCTTCAGCGCTTCAGCACCTCGACGCCGGGCAGCGGCTTGCCTTCCATCCATTCCAGGAAGGCGCCACCAGCGGTCGAGACATAGGTGAAGTCGTCGGCGACGCCGGCATGGTTGAGCGCGGCCACCGTATCGCCGCCGCCGGCCACCGAGACCAGCTTGCCGGCCTTGGTGCGCTGGGCGGCGTGCTTTGCCGCCGCCACCGTGGCGCGATCGAAAGGCTCGATCTCAAAGGCGCCGAGCGGGCCGTTCCAGACCAGCGTGGCGGCGCGGTCGATCCAGTCGGCGACGGCCTTCACGGTCTTTTCGCCGACGTCGAGGATCATGCCGTCGGCCGGCACCTCCGATATGGCGACGGTCTCGCTGGCGGCGCCAGCCTTGAACTCTTTCGCCACCACGCCATCGGCCGGCAGGATGATGGCGCAGCCGGCCTCGGCCGCCTCGATCATGATCTGCTTGGCGGTGGCGGCAAGGTCATGCTCGCAGAGCGACTTGCCGACCGCGGTGCCGCGCGCGGCAAGGAAGGTGTTGGCCATGCCGCCGCCGATGACCAGCGCGTCGACCTTCTTCACCAGGTTCATCAGGAGGTCGATCTTGGTCGAGACCTTGGCGCCGCCGACGATGGCGACGACCGGACGGACAGGATTGCCAAGGCCCTTTTCCAGCGCGTCGAGCTCGGCCTGCATGGTGCGGCCGGCGAAGGCCGGCAACAGATGCGCCAGGCCCTCGGTCGAGGAGTGGGCGCGGTGCGCGGCGGAAAAGGCATCATTGACGAAGATATCGCCATTGGCGGCGAGCTTCTCGGTGAAGGCCGGATCGTTCTTCTCCTCAGCCTTGTAGAAGCGGGTGTTTTCCAAAAGCAGCACATCGCCCTTGTCCATGGCGGCGACGGCGCTGCCTGCTGTGTCGCCGATGCAGTCGGCGGCGAAGCCGACGGGCCGGCCGAGCACGTCCGCCGTGGCATTTGCGATCGGCTCGAGCGAGAATTCGGGCGTGGGGCCGTCCTTGGGCCGGCCGAAATGGGCGAGCAGGATGACCTTGGCGCCCTTGCTGGACAATTCGGAGATGGTCGGCGCGATGCGCTCGATGCGGGTGACGTCTGTGACCTTGCCGTCAGCGACGGGAACGTTGAGGTCGACGCGCACCAGCACGCGCTTACCGGAGATGTTGCCGATGTCGTCCAGTGTCTTGAAGCCGGCCATGCTGGGTCCCTTTCTGCGAAAATCGCCGGGACCTTACCCACCACCGGCGACTATGCAAGGCCCGCGTTAAAGCGCGCGCGCAAAAATGATGTAGGCGCGTAAGATCAGCTTTCGCTCGCTGCCTTTTGCCCGACCGGTTCGGGTGTCGGGGGCTGTTCCGCCGGCGTCTCGGCGCCAGGCGCCCGCGCCGGCCTGCGCCGGCCGCGGATGAAGGCGGCGATGCGGTCGACGATCTCGCCGGCGCTGAGGAACACCGGCACGCGCGCCACCGGCGCGGTCGGCTCGAACGACAGGCCGATGCCGGTGATCCGGCCCTTGTCGTCAACGTCGCGCACGATGAGCTCGATCGGCCCGATCAGCACCCGGTCGGCATATTCGGGATGGCCGCCGAGCCGCTCCGTGACCAGGGCGCCGACCGTCAGCTTGCGTTCTGCCTCGGTCAAGCCCGGCGCGTAGGCAGCCTCCAACTCCTCGGCCGAGCGCGTCGGATCTAGCGCAAAGGCGCCGAAGAAGTCCGCGTCCTCCGGATCGACCACGGCGCGGCTGGCGAACAGCTTGTCGAGCAGGCGCGGATAACGGTCCGGCACGAAGATGTATACTTGGTCGCCGGCGGCGAGCCGGCCCATGTCCTGGAAGCGCATCGAGCGGCCGTCGCGCAGCACCAGCGAGGGCCGCGCCCAACGCGGGATGCGCTCGCCACGCGCCACCGGGCTGCCCGGCGCCACGCGATAGGCGAGCAGCTCGTGATGGGCAGAGCCCGGCAGTTCGAGCTCGACCTTGTCCAGGGGCCCGAGCCTCGCCGGCACGATGAGGCCGAGGCGGCGCGCCAGCGGGCCGACGGTCCAGCCCTGCACGACCAGCGACACCAGCACAATGATGAAGGCGACGTTGAAGATGAGGCGGCCGTTTTCCAGGCCGCCGAGCAGCGGCGTGATGGCGAGCAGGATGGAGACCGCGCCGCGCAGGCCGACCCATGAGACGAAAGCGACCTCGGGCCGTGGCAGGCGGAACGTGACCAGGCAGAGCCAGACGGCGATCGGCCGCGCGACGAAGATCAGGAACAGGCCGAGCAAGGTCGCCGGCACCAGGATCGCCGGAAATTGCGAGGGCGTGGCAAACAGGCCAAGGATCAGGAACATGATGATCTGTGCCAGCCACGACATGCCGTCCTGGAAGCGCCTAAGGATGGTGACGGCGCGGATGTCTGAATTGCCCGATACCAGCCCGGCGAGATAGACCGCCAGGAAGCCCGAGCCGCCAATGGCGCCGGCGGCCGCGAACACCATCAGCGACAGCGTCAGCACGAAGATCGGCAACAGGCCGTGGTCGAGGTTCAGCCGCTCGACCAGGCGCACGATGGCAAGGCCGCCGAGAACGCCGATGACGGCGCCAAGCCCCATGCTGATGAGGAAGCCGAGCACGAGGCTGGTGGCAAGCACATTGGCTTCGGGATTGGCGTGGGCGGCGATGATCTCGACCAGAGTGATGGTCAAGAAGATGGCGATCGGGTCATTGGTGCCGGATTCCACCTCGAGCGTCGCGCGCACGCGCTCGCGCAGATTGATCTCGCCGGCTCGCAGCAGGAAGAAGACGGCCGCTGCATCGGTCGAGGCGACGGCGGCGCCGAGCAGGAAGGATTCCAGCCAGGTGAGGTCGAGCATGTAATAGGCAGCGGCCCCGAACAGGCCGGTGGTCAGGATGACGCCGACGGTCGCCAGCGACAGTGCCGGTCCGGCCGCCTGGCGCAAGGCATTGAGCGGCGTGCCGAACCCGGAATCGAAGAGGATGACGGCCAGCGCCAGTGAGCCGGCAAAGTAAGCCAGGCGGGCATTGTCGAACTCGATGCCGAGACCATCGGTTCCGGTGGCCAGACCGATGCAGAGGAACAGCAGCAGAAGGGGAGCGCCGAAGCGAAAGGCGATCAGGCTCGAAAACGCGGCGGCAACGACAAGGGCGGTGCCGACCAGCGTTACAAGATAGATCGCATGCTCCATCCGGAATTGCCCCTCAAATCCGCCTCCCTCCCCGCTTTACGGCAGAGTGGGGCGAAGACATGACCAGCGCAAGGCGGCAGCGTGATTTTTTGCTCCTATGGGGCTGATTTCCGGGGGTTTTGCCGCTCGGGGCGCCAGCCGGCCTGCAAACGAAAAACGCCCGGCCGAAGCCGGGCGTCTGATCTGGAAAGATTGCGGCCTGCGTCGATCAGGCGATGGTCTTGCCGAAGGCGACGGCGGTGTCGCCCATGCGGTTGGAGAAGCCCCATTCATTGTCGTACCAGGACAGCACCGACACAAAGTTGCCGTCCATCACCTTGGTCTGGTCAAGCGCCACGATCGAGGAATGCGGATCGTGGTTGAAGTCGATCGAGACATTCGGGTGATGGGTGACCGACAGAACACCCTTCAGCTTGCCCTTGGATGCGGCGATCACCGCTTCGTTGATTTCCTGCGCGGTGGTCGAGCGCTTGGCGATGAACTTGAAGTCGACGACCGAGACGTTCGGGGTCGGCACGCGGATCGAGATGCCGTCGAGCTTGCCCTTGAGGTCGGGCAGCACAAGGCCGATCGCCTTGGCCGCACCGGTCGAGGTCGGAATCTGCGACAGCGCAGCCGCGCGGGCGCGGTAGAGATCCTTGTGCATGGTGTCCAGCGTCGGCTGGTCGCCGGTGTAAGAGTGGATCGTCGTCATCATGCCCTTCTCGATGCCGACCGTCTCGTGCAGCACGGCGGCCAGCGGCGCCAGGCAGTTGGTGGTGCAGGACGCATTCGAAATGACGATATGGTCCTTGGTCAGCTTGTCGTGGTTGATGCCGTAGACGACGGTGAGATCGGCGCCTTCGGCCGGCGCCGAGACAATGACGCGCTTGGCGCCGGCGGTGAGATGCGCGGCGGCCTTGTCGCGGGCGGTGAAGATGCCGGTGCACTCGAGCGCGATGTCGATGCCGAGTTCCTTCCAAGGCAGCTGGGTCGGGTCCTTGATGGCGGTGACCTT
Source organism: Mesorhizobium sp. M4B.F.Ca.ET.058.02.1.1 (assembly GCF_003952505.1). Taxonomy (NCBI): domain Bacteria; kingdom Pseudomonadati; phylum Pseudomonadota; class Alphaproteobacteria; order Hyphomicrobiales; family Phyllobacteriaceae; genus Mesorhizobium; species Mesorhizobium sp. M4B.F.Ca.ET.058.02.1.1. The sequence goes on from NZ_CP034450.1 coordinate 5,184,501, forward strand.
GAACTTCTCAGAGCCGACCGAGATCTGGTCGCCGTCGACCGTCACTTCGTGCGGGAAGCGGCCATGCACGCTGTCGTAGCGCAGCAGATGCGCATTGGTCTCGACCGGGCCGAGATCGTTGACGGCGACGACGTCGATGTCCTTGCGGCCGGATTCATGGATGGCGCGCAGGATGTTGCGGCCGATGCGGCCGAATCCGTTGATGGCAACTCTGACGGTCATGTTTCTCTCCCTGGGAGGCGGATGGGGTCCGCAGCTTCATAGCGGCGGACGGACAAAGAATCCAGCCTTGGAAGGCCTGGATTTAAATCGATTAGGTTGGGCCAGTCCGCCGAAACGGCCATGCGCGGTTTTGGCGGGCTCGCTTGCCTCAACCCTTACTTGCCATGCAGGCGGGCTTCCACCGCTTTCGCCGCAGCATCGGCGGTGATGCCGAAATGCGGATAGAGCTGCTCGATGGTGCCGGAGGCGCCGAAGCCGGTCATGCCGATGAAGATGCCGTCGCTGCCGATGATGTGGTCCCAGCCCTGACGGATGCCGGCCTCGATGGCGACCTTCACCTTCGCGCTGCCGATCGTGTTTCTGCGGTAGTCGTCGCTCTGCTGATCGAACAGTTCGAAGCAGGGCACCGATACGACGCGGGTCGGGTGGCCGTGCTGCTGCAGCAAATCACGCGCGCCGAGCGCGACCTCGACTTCGGAGCCGGTGGCGAAGATCGTCACCGCCGCCTCGCCGTTTGCCGCGGCCAGCTCATAGGCGCCGGATGCGCTGAGGTTCTTCTCGCTGTGCTCGGTGCGAACGGTCGGCAGGTTCTGGCGGGTCAGCGCCAGCGTCGACGGCGTCTTTTCGGATTCGAGCGCCAGCTGCCAGCATTCCGCCGTCTCGACCGCGTCGGCCGGGCGGAAGACCTTGTGGTTCGGAATAGCGCGCAGCGCTGCCATATGCTCAACCGGCTGGTGCGTCGGCCCATCCTCGCCAAGGCCGATCGAGTCATGGGTCATGACGAAGATCGAACGAATGCCCATCAGCGAGGCCAGGCGCATCGAAGGCCGGGCATAGTCGGAGAAGCACAGGAACGTGCCGCCATAGGCGATAAGGCCGCCATGCAGCGTTAGCCCATTGATCGCCGCCGCCATGCCATGCTCACGGATGCCGTAGTGGACATAGCGCTGGCCGTAATCGTCCGGCGTGATATTCTTGGTCTGGCTGGTCTTGGTGTTGTTGGAGCCGGTGAGATCGGCCGAGCCGCCGATGGTTTCCGGCACAGCGCCGTTGATGACCTCGAGCGCCATCTCCGACGATTTGCGGGTGGCGACCTTTGGCTTGTCGGCCGAGAGCTTCTTCTTGTAGTCGGCAATGACGCTGTCGAAGTTCGACGGCAGCTTGCCACTGACACGGCGTTCGAACTCGCCCTTCAGCTCGGCGTCCGTCTTGGCGAGACGCCCTTCCCAGTCAGCGCGGGCCTTGGCACCGGCCTGACCCGCCGCGCGCCATGCGTCGAGGATGTCGCCCGGAATCTCGAAGGGCGGCGAGTCCCAGCCGAAGAACTTGCGCGCGCCGGCGATCTCCTCGGCGCCGAGCGGCGAGCCGTGCGCCTTGTTGGTGCCGGCCTTGGTCGGGGCGCCGAAGCCGATGGTGGTCTTGCAGGCGATCATCGTCGGCTTGTCGGAGTGACGCGCCGCCTCGATCGCATAGGCGATCGCTTCCGGATCGAAGCCGTCGATGTGGCTGGCGTTCCAGCCGGAGGCCTGGAAGCGGGCGACCTGGTCGGTGTTGTCGGCCAGCGACACCGGACCGTCGATCGAGATGTTGTTGTTGTCCCACAGCACGATCAGCTTGTTGAGTTTGAGATGCCCGGCGAGCGCGATGGCCTCCTGGGAGACGCCCTCCATCAGGCAGCCGTCGCCGGCCAGCACATAGGTGTAGTGGTCGACGAGATCCTTGCCGAAGGCGGCATTCATGATGCGCTCGCCGAGCGCGAAGCCGACCGAGTTGGCAAGGCCCTGGCCGAGCGGCCCGGTGGTGGTCTCGATGCCGGCGGCATGGCCATATTCGGGGTGGCCCGCGGTCTTCGAGCCGAGCTGGCGGAAATTCTTGATCTGGTCGAGGGTCATGTCCTCGTAGCCGGTCAGATAAAGCAGCGAATAGAGCAGCATCGAGCCGTGGCCGGCCGACAGGATGAAGCGGTCGCGGTCAGCCCAGTGCGGGGCCCTGGCGTCGAATTTCAGGAAGCGGGTGAACAGCACCGTGGCGATGTCGGCGCAGCCCATGGGCAGGCCGGGGTGGCCGGAATTCGCCTTCTCGACTGCGTCCATGGAGAGAAAACGGATCGCATTGGCCATCCGGTCATGTTGTTCACGCGAGGTCATGCTTCCTCCGGGGTGGGGGTTTGAGGCCTTGGGAGAGGCCTGGAAAGGGTGCGCGACACATAGCAGGCGCGGCCCTTGAGTCAACAAATCGGTGCGTTTTTGCCGGCCTTGTGATGGTCCCGACAGACTTACATTAGCGTTAGCGGGGGACAGTCGCGAGAGCTTTATTGACGTTGCCTTCACACGGCGCCTAATGTTTCCTGGATAACGCGTTCTGAACGCGAACGATTCGGTGATGGGCAGGGTGCAGGACGAGCCATGACCGGGGAAACGACGCTCAAGGAAGTCATCGCCAGGCTGGGCAAAGCCATCGAAGGCCTGGAAAACGCCGTCGCGGCCAAGCTCGAGCACGAGCGCGACTATTCGGAGGCCGAGGCGGAGGTGCAGCGCATGAACGCCGATCGCTCCAGGCTGGCGCAGGAGCTCGACAATTCCGAAGCGCGAGCCGAACGGCTGGAAGACGCCAACAAGGAAGTCTCGCGCCGGCTGGTGACCGCCATGGAAACCATCCGCGCGGTGTTGGACAGGTAGGCCAATGGCACAGGTCACGGTTTCCATCGACGGCAAGCAGTATCGCATGGCCTGCGACGAGGGCCAGGAAGAGCATCTGATCGACCTGGCCGAGCGTTTCGACCGCTATGTCGCGCATCTCAAGGACTCGTTCGGCGAGATCGGCGACCAGCGGCTGACGGTGATGGCCGGCATCATGGTCATGGACGAGCTTTCCGAGCTGCAGAAACGCGTCAAGGGCATGGAAAGCGAAGTGGTGACGCTGCGCAAGACGCGCGACGAGGCGCTGGCCAAGGCCGGCAAGAACGACAGCGTGCTGACCGATGCGCTGGGCGCGCTGGCCCAGCGCATGGAAGACCTCGCGACGACGCTGGCGATCAAGAAGGCCTGAGCCTCGACGCGGCAGAAATTCCTGCCGCATTTGCCCGGAAAAGGTGAAAATATTTCGTCGCCGGTGCCATTCTCGGCGGCGGTTGCCGTATGAAGCATGCGGTCAGAGTGGTAGAGATTGCGAGCGGTGCCGGCGCGGCATGCCGGCGACAGTCAAAGGGTAGGGACACGTCATGAGTCTTCGTATCAACGATATCGCGCCGGACTTCACGGCCGAAACCACGCAAGGGACGATCAGCTTCCATCAATGGATCGGCGACGGCTGGGCGGTGCTGTTCAGCCACCCGAAGAATTTCACGCCGGTCTGCACGACCGAGCTCGGCACGATGGCCGGGCTGGAAGGCGAATTCAAAAAGCGCAACGTCAAGATCATCGGCATTTCCGTCGACCCGGTCGCCAGCCACGACAAATGGCAGGCTGACATCAAGACGGCGACCGGCCAGGAGGTGAAATATCCGCTGATCGGCGACAAGGACCTCGCGGTCGCCAAGCTCTACGAGATGCTGCCGGCAGGCGCCGGCGAGAGCTCGGAAGGCCGCACGCCGGCCGACAACGCCACGGTGCGTTCGGTCTATGTCATCGGGCCGGACAAGAAGATAAAGTTGGTGCTGACCTATCCGATGACCACCGGCCGCAACTTCGACGAGATCCTGCGCGTCATCGATTCCATCCAGCTGACGGCCAAGCATCAAGTGGCGACGCCGGCGAACTGGAAGCAGGGCGAGGACGTCATCATCACCGCCGCGGTTTCCAACGAGGACGCGATCAAGCGCTTCGGGGCGTATGAGACGGTGCTGCCTTATCTCAGGAAGACCAAGCAGCCGACGGCCTGAGGCCTGAGCCTTCCTTCTCCCCGTTTCACGGGGAGAAGGTGCCCGAGGGCGGATGAGGGGCAGCGCGGCGTTCCGCGATGGCCGCTGGTGTCACGGACAAGCTTTGGGAGATTGCGGATATCGTGGCACTGATCGAGGCGAAGGAAGCTGAAAAGCCGGTCGTGCGCGGCCCTTACAAGAAGCGGGCAGTAGCATGACGCAAAGGATCTCGCTCGCCTCAAAAATCACGCTGTCCTATGTGTTTGGCGTGATTGGAAGTTTGTTAGCCGTGTCGAATCCTTCGCCGGAGAATCCATGGTCTGAGACACTTTTGCTTTTCGCCGCTTATTTTGTGGCCGGCATCCTAGTGTCGTGGCCGCTTTACCTGGCAGCAGTTGTTGCAGCCATCGCTTTCCCACGCACTGTTGCCGGGAGACCAGGACTGTGGACTTCCGTGGCGGTTCTTATCGCAGTAAGCTTCTCTTTTTTGACCCTTCCGTATGACGGGCATTTCAGATCACTCGCTACGCTAGGGGCGCTCGCTGCTCTGCTCGCCGGCTTTTGTTTCTACTGCATAGCAAAGCCGATGAGGCAGATTTCAAACTAACCCGCTACCCATTCTGGGATGCGATTGTTTCCTTGCCCCGAAACGATACCCTCGCAGCGTCGGCGCTGCCCCTCATTGTCCTGCCGGACATTTCTCCCCGTATAGTGACGGGGAGAAAGGGCTGGACCGCCGCTTTCGCCAAACAAAAAAGGCGGCACCGCAGCGCCGCCTTTTTTCATTCATGCCTTGAGCCTTACGCCGCCGGCTGCGCCTCGATGGTGCGCAGCGCCTGCGTCTGGCGCTTGGCTGCGGCCTTGACCGCATCCTGCACCTTCTCGAAGGCGCGCACCTCGATCTGGCGCACGCGCTCGCGGCTGATGTCGAACTCGGCCGACAGTTCTTCCAGCGTCAGCGGCTCATCGGCGAGGCGGCGCGCCTCGAAGATGCGCCGTTCGCGCTCGTTGAGCACGGAGAGGGCGCCCGACAGCATGGCGCGCCGGTTTTCCAGCTCGTCCTGCTCGATCAGCATCTCTTCCTGGCTTTCGTGGTCGTCGACCAGCCAGTCCTGCCACTCGCCGGACTCGCCCTCGCTTGCCCGGATCGGAGCATTGAGCGAAGCGTCGCCCGACAGGCGACGGTTCATCGACACTACTTCCGCCTCGGAGACGTTGAGACGGGTGGCGATCTCGGCGATCTGGTCGGGCTTCAGGTCGCCATCGTCAAGCGCCTGGATCTTGCCCTTCACCTTGCGTAGGTTGAAGAACAGCCGCTTCTGGTTGGCGGTGGTGCCCATCTTGACCAGGCTCCACGAGCGCAGGATGTACTCCTGGATCGAGGCCTTGATCCACCACATGGCATAGGTGGCGAGCCGGAAGCCGCGCTCCGGTTCGAATTTCTTGACGGCCTGCATCAGGCCGACATTGCCTTCCGAGATCACCTCGCCGATCGGCAGACCGTAGCCGCGATAGCCCATGGCGATCTTGGCGACGAGCCGCAAATGGCTGGTGACGAGCTTGTGCGCGGCCGAAGTGTCCTCATGCTCGGCGTAACGCTTGGCGAGCATGTACTCTTCCTGCGGCTGAAGCATCGGAAAGCGGCGGATTTCTTCCAGGTAGCGGCTGAGGCCGCCTTCGCCGGAGACGATACTGGGTAGTGACTGGGCCATGATAGCGCCCCCTCTCTCTTGGAGTGATGCCCCCGAAACGCGGCGGGCATGTGACGCGAATGCCAAACGGCTCATCCGCGGCAACTGCTGTATATAGGAACAAAACCAGAAAGGACAGGCATTTGTTCAACACGAAACAGTGTGTCACGCTAAAGTGAACAACGCCAGTCAGGTTTTTTTGATGGTTGCTTTGAAGCGGGTCGATGGTCGGTTTGAAGCGGATCGATGGCGGGCTCAGAGCTTGCGAAAGCCGCCGACGAGTGCCTCCATGTCCCTCGGTATCGGCGCTTCGAACCTCATCGCTAGATGGGTAGCCGGGTGCTGGAATTCAAGGAGCCAGGCGTGCAAGGCTTGCCTGGCAAATGCGTTGACTTCGCCTTTCAGCGGTTCGGGCAGCCGGTTGGCCTTGGTGCGGAAGGCCTGGCCGTAATCGGGATCGCCGACCACGGGATGGCCGATATGGGCCATGTGGACGCGGATCTGGTGGGTGCGGCCGGTCTCCAGCCGGCATTCGACCAGACTTGCCGTTGCGAATTCCTTCTGCCGCTCGCCGAAGCGCTCGATCACGGCAAAATGCGTGACGGCGTGGCGAGCGTCGTCGCGGCCTTCCGGCACCACGGCGCGGCGCACGCGGTCGGCGGCGCGGCCGAGCGGCGCGTCGACCGTTCCGGTCGGCCTCGACGGAATGCCCCATACGAGCGCGAGATAGGCGCGTTCGAGGTCGCCGGTGCGACCATGATCGGCAAACGCCTCCGACAGCGCCTTGTGGGCACGGTCGGTCTTGGCGACGACCATGACGCCACTGGTCTCCTTGTCAAGACGATGAACGATGCCCGGCCGCTTGACGCCGCCAATGCCGGACAGGCTGTCGCCGCAATGGTGGATGAGCGCATTGACCAGCGTGCCGGTCCAGTTGCCGGCGCCGGGATGGACGACCAGTCCCGCCGGCTTGTTGATGACGATAAGCTCATCGTCCTCATAGAGGATGTCGAGGGCGATCGCCTCGCCCCGCGGCTCCGCCGGTTCAGGCTCCGGCATCTCCACCGAGACGCGCTCGCCGGCGGCCATCCTGCGCTTGGCCTCCTCGGCGACCTTGCCGCCGATCCTGACCGCGCCCTGCCTGATCAGCATCTGCACCCGGCTGCGCGAGATGTCCCGGCCGAGCCGGCCGGCCAGCCATTGGTCGAGGCGCTGGCCGGCGGCATCCGGGCCGGCCTCCAGCATGACCGATCCGCCGGCTGTCAAATCACTGCCTGTCAAACGATCCTCTATTAATCTGGAGGCCTCTTCGCTATGAGCGCTCATCGAAAACCGTTCTGGAACCCAATTCCATGGCCAGGCCAATTGCCGAGGAAGACGAAGAAAAGCCGCTCGACGCCGAAGTCGAGAAGGTGCGCGGCAAACTCATCCGCTTCATGGCCGTCAATCTCGGGCTGCTGTTCCTTGCCCTTATGGTGGTGATCGCGGCGCTTGTCTACAAAGCGCGCAACGCGCCGCCTGCCAGCGCCCCGGTTGCCAGCGATATCCAGGTGCCGGCCGGCGAACCGCTTAGCGCCGACATCGTGCTGCCGGTCGGCGCCAAGGTGATCAGCCAGTCGCTGTCCGGCAACCGCATCGCGATCGATGCCGAGCTTGCCGACGGCAGCCGCGCCATCTTCGTCTACGACATCGCCGAGCGTCGCGTGATAGGCCAGTTTGCGATCCGCAACAAATGAGCGGCTTCGCCGACAAGCGCTGCATCGCTACCGTGGCGCTCGTCGTCGGGAACTATGACGAGGCGATTGACTGGTATGTCGAGCGGCTGGGCTTCGCGCTTGCCGAGGACGTCGATCTCGGCGGCGGTAAGCGCTGGGTGATCGTAACGCCGGCGAACGCAAACGGCGCGCGGCTGCTGCTTGCCGAAGCAGCGGACGAGACGCAGGCGAGCCGCATCGGCAACCAGACCGGTGGCCGGGTCTTTCTCTTCCTCGAAACCGACGACTTCGCCCGCGACCATGTGGCGATGCTGGCCGGCGGCGTCGAGTTCCGCGAGGCGCCGCGCTTCGAGGCCTACGGCACGGTGGCGGTTTTTGCCGATCTCTACGGCAATCTCTGGGACCTGATCGAGCCGAAACGACGGGGCTGAGCCCAGCAGTTTTGGAATATCGGCGAACTCTCCGAAGCCCAGTTGCTTTTTCCTGGCCGCCAGCCTATATCGCCGGTTCTTGAGCGCGCCCATCGTCTAGCGGTCAGGACACCGCCCTCTCACGGCGGGAACAGGGGTTCGATTCCCCTTGGGCGTACCAAGTCTCTCCAGCACATTTTTCCATTCCAGGATACGCCCCCGGATTCCGCGCGACGTTAGCAGCGCTTCGGCGCTTCTGGCGCAACGCCGCCGATTGAATTAGCATCCTGTCATTACCTTGCGCCAAAGGCGCAGGGCGGCGCCTTGGGGAGCGCCGGCGGTAAATGCCGATCCGAACTGGCCCGACAGAGGCGAGGATCGCAGGGAGGGAGACCGATGCAGAAACTGCAATCGCAGGGCGTCCATCACATCACGCTGGTCGGCGCCGGGCGCCAGACGTCGATCGATTTCTGGGAAGGCGTGCTCGGCATGCCCTTCGTCTTCGAACAGCCCAATCTCGACAAGGCGAGCGAGAGCCATCTCTATTTCGATCCGGGCGACGGAAGGCTGATTACCGTCTTCACCGATGAGAGCCGCACGGCGGTGCCCAGGCGTACGCCCACCGATACGGGCTGCGTCCACCACATCGCGTTTGCGGTGTCGCGCGTCACCTTCCTGCAGGCGGTCGCCCGGCTCGACGAGCGCGGCATCAAGCATAGCGGCGTCAAGGATCGCGGCTTCATGGATTCGATCTATTTCGAGGACCCGCTTGGCCTCTTGATCGAGCTCGCCTCGTACCGCTTCGAACCACCGGCGGGCTTCACCCATGCCGATGTGCTGATGCAGGCGCACAAGATCCGCGTCGCGCGCGGCGACTACAACATCGCGGAAGTGCATCTGGCCGACGCGATCCAGACGCTGGTCGAATGGTCGCGCGCGACCTTGTCGGACGAAAGGGCACCGAAAAATCCATATGAAAAGGCCTGAGGGAGGAACAGATGGCAAAGGCAGCAACGAAGAGTGCAAGGAAACCGGCGGCCAAGGCTGCGGTGAAGGCCGCCAAGCCAGCGCCGAAAGCAAAGGCAAAAGCAGCGGCCAAGCCAGCCGCGAAGGTGACGGCAAAGGCCGCACCCAAGGTGACGGCAAAGGCCGCGAAGAAGCCTGGGCTGAAGCTCAGCATGCTGAAGCCGAGCGTCAACAACATGACCGTTCGGGTGTTCGCGCGCGCCGCCGGCTTCGACCATGCCGAGACCGACGCTTGGGGGCTTACGCGCTCGCCGGAGTTCATGGCGCGCAACCCGGCCCATCTGACGCCGATGATCGAGGACAAGGGGCTGCCGAGAGGCGTGTTGTGGGAAAGCTGCGCCATCATGCAGTATCTCGCCAACAAGCACGGGCTGGAGAAATTCTACCCCAAGGCGCCGGCCAAGCGGGCGATGATCGACAGCGCCATGTTCTATCTGGTCGGCACGCTTTACCCCTACGTGGCGCGTGCCACTTATCCGGCGCTCGGTTTCCCGCAATATGCCGGCGAGGTCGGCCACAGCGACGCCCATCCTGACAGGAAATCAGAGGCCCAGAAGGCGGCAGCGGCAGCAATCGCCGAGCCGCTCGACGTCTTCCACAGCTTCTTCCGCAACGGCAAGCCGTTCATCGGCGGCAGCAATCCGTCGATTGCCGACATTCGGCTGGCGGCGACGCTCGAGTTCCTAGCGGTCATCGACTACACGCTGCCCAAATGGGCGAAGGACTATATGGCGGCGATGGAGAAGAAGCTCGGCAAGGCCTATGCTGAACCGGCCGGTGATGTGCGCGGCTACATCGCCTACGTGAAGTCGCAGGCGAAGGCGTAAGGACCACTGTGGTGGCGTTCCGGATTTGCCGGGCGCTTCGAGGCTAAGGATTCGTTAACCAAGGACCCTGTCTAATGGTCACTGGTTCAGCTCAGGCGCGCGACCACGGATGTACTGGCGCGATGCCGAGGCGAAAGCAAAGGTCGGCCATGCGCCGGCCTTTTGCTTTTCAACCGCCGCCGGTCCGGAAGCACTCTCAGCCTCGTGGCTGCGCCCGGCGATTGCCGAGAAACCTGTTGTCACCTGCGGCTTTGACCGTAGCATGAGATCGGCGGCGGAGCGGGAGAGACGAGGATCCTGGCAATGAAAAACGTTGCATTGCCGACAATCGCCGCGGCGCTCCTGGCGGCCATGTCCTGTCGATCGAATGCGGCCGAGCTCAACACCATGAACGATGTCGGCGCGGCGCTGCAGGCGTGCTGGGTCCCGCCGGCGAATTCCGAAAACTCGTCGGTCACCTTGAGCTTCAGCCTCAGGCGGGACGGCACGCTGATCGGTCCCCCCAGGCCGACGGCGATCAAGGTGAGCGGCGACGCCAAGGCCAGGCAAGCCTATGTCGAGGCCGCAACCTCGGCACTGCAGCACTGCCTGCCGCTGAGCTTCTCGCCGGCGCTGGCGCAGGGGATTGCCGGCAAAGTCTACGTGCTGCAGTTCAACTCGCCCAAGAGATAGCGCTGGATCCCCAAGTTCAGCCGGTCATCTCAGTGCCGACGGCGCCGAAGCGGGTTCAGGAAACCGGGGCGGACGACCCGTTGACGGCTGTCACGTCCGACAGCCTCTCTCGCTTCTCGAGCGGCGGCTTTTCGTAGGTCTTCTGGCTTTGCCTGCAGGCTGGCGGGAAGTATTGCGCGCCGGCATCGTGGCTGGCGGCGGCTAGAAGGCGATCGGCAGCCTCGGGGTCAGTGCCGCGCGCGCCTCGCGTTTACATGGCGCTGCAGATCCGGCGTCTCGTAGACGTAGTCGCTCCACGCCGATTCCGGAATTTGCCCGGCCAGATAGCATTCCAGCAAAAGGTTCTGCTCCGGTGTCAGAGGCCTCGGTGCCCGCTCGTGGTCCAGTCCGAGTGAGTGGATGAGGTTTCTGGTCAGGCCGGAGACGGTGAAGTGAATGGACATCCTCGGTCTCCCTTTGCCGCTACAACGCGAAGTGTGGGGCAAAGGTTTCACCGGGACCATTCGACACTTTGAGCTATACCGTCTGGCGGCTGAGGGCGCCGCCCGGGGGCCGTCCCACAGGGGGCCGGCGCCAGCGAAAGCAAAGGCGCGGTCGACAAACCGGCCGACCCGCGCACGGGGAGAGTGGTCGGCCTCGGCCTTCTTCCCAGCAAACTGAGTCTATCGCCCTGCTATTCGCAGACCACGCGGAAGCGCTTGCCGGGTGCGCTGACATTCCTGCAGGCCAGGGGCTGTTCCGGCTCGGACGACAGCGAGGGGGACTTGCCGTCTGTCCTGGTGGCGCCGGCGGCGGGGGGAGCCTGCGGCCCGCGAGGCGTCTGGGTGCCTGCGGCGGCGCCGGAAAGGCACCTGGCTGCAACTGCGGCGGACCGGCTTGCGGCGGCGGCGGCCTGTCCCAGATGCGTCGGACATCGAGGGGCTTCGGGATCATCACCGTGCCGTCGTCGCTACGCGCGCAGCCCCCCGCCGCAAGCAGCGCCAGGCAAAGGAAAAGCAGCACGATTCGTCCGAACATTAGCAAAACCCTCATATGCCTTATAACGCGGCCGCGCGACGGCCGACAACCGGCGCGACACGGCTAGGCCGCGACCGACCCCGATCTCCGCTGATGTTTTGTTAAGGTTAGCGGATCGTTAATGCTTCTGAGGCACAGTCCGCCGACGAACCGCGACGGGGGTTCGGCTGGGGGTGGCATCAGCATGGCGGACGTGGACGGGACGGGCGGGAACGGCGGCAAACGCGACCCCCTCGAAGCAGCGGTTGCGCGTGGCGACGATGCGCTCGCCGGCGAAGACAGCGTACAGCATCTTGCCGATCTCGAGCGCACGATGGACGCCATGCACATGGGCGTCGTGCTCCTGGATGCCAAGCTCGATACACTGATCATCAACAAGGCCTACCGCGACCTCTCCAGGATTCCCGACGGAGCCGTGGCCGTCGGCGCTCCGTTCAGCCGCCTGATGGAACTCAACCGCCGCAACGGCATCTATGGCGATATCGACGAAGAGGAATGGCAGCGCTACCTCGCCGGCCGCGTCGCGGAGATTCGCGACGGCTCCGTGTCGCCGCGCGAGTTTGTCCACGCCGACGGCAGGACGATGATGTTTTCTGTCACCGCGCTGTCCGGGGGCAAGCGGCTGTTGACCTACTACGAGATCACCGACGTCAAGCGCCGCGATGCCGAGATCGAGAGCGCCAACGCCAGGACCGCGGAGACCTTCGCCAATCTTCGCGCCATGGTCGACCAGATGCCGATCGGCGTCTTGGTCCTCGACGCGGACATGCGCGCGCAGGTGATCAACCGCGCCTTCCACGAGTTCTGGAAAATCGAGCCCAGCCGCGCCGGGATCGGCAGCGGCTTCCGCGAGCTGATGGAAGCGAGCCGCGGGATCGACCCCTACGGAGCCGACGACGAGGCATGGCAGCGCCTCATGGCCGAGCGCGAGGCCGAGATCAGGGCTGGCGTTGCCGGATCGCGGCAGCTGCCACTCAATGACGGCCGCACGCTGATTGCCTCGCTGGCGCCGCTCGCCGGCGGCAAGCGGCTGATCTCCTACGTCGACGTCACCGACATGAAGGAGCGCGAGGCGGAGGCCGAGGATGCGCGCAAGAACCTCGCCACCGTGCTGGAATCGCTGCCGGCCGGCGTCATCATCTACGATCGTGACGACAGGTTCGTCTTCGCCAACCGCAAACTGCAGGAGACGCTTCCGGCGCTGAAGCCGGTGTGGCAGCCCGGCCGCAGTTTCCGCGAGGCGCTGGTTCTCGGCCATTCGGTCGGCTATTTCCGCCAGAGCGGCGATCCTGAGATCGACAGCCTCTATGAGCGCGATCGCGACGGGTGGTTCGACGCGATGCTCGCCCACTACCGGCTGCCGAACTCATCCTATGAACGGCGCAATCCGGACGGCCGCTGGTACCAGGTCTACGACATGCGGACCGAGGACGGCACCTTCATCGGCGTGCGCGTCGACATTTCCGACATCAAGAGTCGCGAGAAGGCGCTGCATGACTCCATGCGGCAGATCGACCTGTTCCGGCACGTCATGGACGAGCTGCCGGTGGCTGCCTTCATCAAGGCCCAGGATCTCAGCATCGAATTCGTCAACAAGGCATGGTGCGCGCTCACCGGCATTGCCAAGGAAGATGTCATCGGCCGCACCGATCGCCAGCTGTTCGGCGCCGATGATGCCGAAAACTACAGCCATGACGACATCGAGGTCGTCGCCACCGGCAACGGGCGCGAGGTCGAGGAGTCTGTCACCCATCGCGACGGCACCGTGCGGCAGCTGATGACGCGCAAGAGCCGCCTGGTGGCGACGGACGGGTCGGTGCATCTGGTCGGCTCCAGCACCGACATCACCGACGTCAAGGCGCGCGAGCGGGCGCTGGAAGAGAGCATGCGCGAGAATGAGGTGTTCCGCAGCCTCATCGACAATGTGCCGGTGTCGATCTACGCCAAGCGTTCGGACCTCAGGCAATTCTACGTCAACAAGGGCTGGTGCGATCTCACCGGCTTCGCCAAGGATGAGGCGATCGGCAAGACCGATGTCGAGATCTTCGGGCCGGACGGCGAGGCCTTCGTCGCCGGCGATCTCGCCGTGCTGCGCACCGGCGAGACGCAGGAGATCGAGGAGAGCGTGACGCTCGCCGATGGCAGCGTCAGGCACCAGTTCGCGCGCAAGGGGGCGATGATCGCCTCCGACGGTTCGCTCTATCTCATCGGCTCCACCACCGACATCACCGAGCTCAAGCAGCGCGAGGCCGAGCTCAGCGAAGCGCGGCAGCGCGCCGTGCTCGCCGACCGCGCCAAGTCGGAATTCCTGGCCAATATGAGCCACGAGATCCGCACGCCGATGAACGGCGTGCTCGGCATGGCCGAGCTGCTGGCCAAGTCGGATCTCGACCCCAAGCAGAAGACCTTCACCGACATCATCGTCAAGTCGGGAAACGCGCTGCTCACCATCATCAACGACATCCTCGACTTTTCCAAGATCGACGCCGGCCAGATGGTGCTCGATCCGGCTCCCTTCAACCTGGCCGAGGCGATCGAGGATGTGGCGACGCTGGTTTCGACGCGCGCCAAGGAGAAGGATCTCGAGCTCATCGTGCGCGTCCAGCCGGGCCTCGACAGCCACTTCATCGGCGATGTCGGGCGCATCAGGCAGATCGTCACCAACCTCCTCGGCAATGCGGTAAAATTCACCGACGAAGGCCATGTGCTGGTCGACGTCACCGGCGAGCGCGTGCCGATGGGAACGAAGCTGACCATCTCGGTCACCGATACCGGCATCGGCATCCCCGAGGACAAGCTGAGGGCTGTGTTCGAAAAGTTCAGCCAGGTCGACACCTCCTCGACCAGGCGGCACGAGGGTACCGGGCTCGGCCTGGCCATCACCTCGCGGCTGGTCGATCTGATGGCCGGCGAGATCGGTGTCGAGAGCGCCGAAGGCAAGGGCTCGACCTTTTGGTTCACGGTGACGCTGCCGCGCGCCGTCCAGGAGGGCGCGCAGCGGATCATGCCGGTGGACGTGACAGGGGCACGGGTGCTGATCGTCGACGACAATGCCGTCAACCGCTCGATTCTCAGCGAGCAGATGGCGTCCTGGACGTTCGATTCCTGCGCGGCTGAAAGCGGAGCCGAGGGGCTGAAGGTACTGATCGCGGCGGCCGCCTATGGCGTGGCGGTCGACTGCGTCGTGCTCGACTACCAGATGCCGGGCATGAGCGGCGCCGAAATGGCGCGCATCGTGCGCAATACCGACGGCCTCGCGCACACGCCGATCATCATGCTGACGTCCGTCGACCAGTCGCTCGCCAACACCAGTTACCGCGACCTAGGCATCGACGCGCAGCTCATAAAGCCGGCCCGCTCCTCCGTGCTGCTGGAGACGTTGGTCGCCACCATCCAGCGCCATCGCCACAGCACGGTCGGCAGCCGTCCGCCGCAAGCGGGAGCTGGCGCCCTCGGCAGCGGACCGCCGCGCGCAGCGCCGGCGCAGGCGCCCACGGCAGCGTCGGAACGGGCCCTGCTGCAGCCGCCGCCGGTTCGTGCGCGCGCCCGGCCGGCAAGCGCCGAACGCGGGCTCGACATCCTCGTCGCCGAGGACAATGAGGTGAACCAGATGGTGTTCACGCAGATCCTCGGCGAGACCGGCTACGGCTTCGAGATCGTCGGCAATGGCCGCAAGGCGCTCGACGCCTACGGCCGGCTCAATCCGCGCATGATCCTGATGGACGTGTCGATGCCGGAGATGAACGGGCTGGAGGCGACGGCCGTCATCCGCCGGCTCGAGGAGGAGAGCGGCATGCATGTGCCGATCGTCGGCGTCACCGCGCATGCGCTGAAGGGCGACCGCGAGCGCTGCCTGGAGGCCGGCATGGACGACTACCTGCCCAAGCCGATCAGCCCGAGGGCGCTGCTCGAGAAGCTCGAGCGCTGGCTCGGCACGGGCGCCCAGGTCCAGAGAAACGCCGGCTAGGCCTGCCGAGGCGAAGGGCCGATTATCTCCTGCGGGCCGGCGCCGTCGCGTCCAATTTGTGCAAAGCACACCGGGAACCGAAGGGATGTCGCAAGGGTATGGTGCGATCGCACCATACCCTTGTGGGCGTCGAGCCGGAACAATGGCGGCATCGGATTCGCTCCTTCGGTTACGGGCGGGAGCAGCGACCGCCGGCATGAAACAGCGTCGAATCTACCCCAACGGACCTGTTTTCGGCGATGGCTCGGCCATGATGCGCTCTGGCCAGGGGCAACGCGCTCTCGTCCGGCTTTTCTTTTCTCGGCGGCCGCGGCTCGCGCCGCCGAGGGCGGGGGCGGTCATCGAAATTCGCGCAAGTCCCTGATTCCCTCCGGCAAACGGCCTTTGCCTCGCGGAGGCTGGCGGCCAGCCGTTTCCGCCAGACCAGTGAGACGTTACCGGGCTGACACGAAACTGTCATGCAACTGTAATAATCGGAAGCTATTGGCCTCACCGGGCGCCAATGGACAGCGGTGCCGAGAGACCATCTTCCGAACAGGAGCAGGCCACATGAACAAATTCCTTCTCACGGCGTCGGCCGCTGCGCTTGCGCTCGCCGCGTCGTCCGGCTTCGCCGCCGCGCGCGACCAGATCCAGGTTGCCGGGTCGTCGACCGTCCTTCCCTATGCCAAGATCGTCGCCGAGCAGTTCGGCGAAACCTTCACCAAGTTCAAGACCCCGGTGGTCGAGTCCGGCGGCAGCGGCGCCGGCATCAAGGAATTCTGCAAGGGCGTCGGCGAAGACACCATCGACATCGCCAACTCCTCGCGTCCGATCAAGAAGGACGAGATCAAGTCCTGCGCCGACGCCGGCGTGAAGGACATCCAGGAAGTCCGCATCGGCTATGACGGCATCGTCTTCGCCACCGACGTCAAGGGCCCGGACTGGGCGCTGGCTCCCGCCGACATCTACAAGGCGCTCGCCGCCAAGCTCGTCGTCGACGGCAAGCTGGTCGACAATCCGAACACCAAGTGGAACCAGGTCAACCCGAAGCTCCCCGACTGGGACATCGCCGCCTACATCCCGGGTGAAAAGCACGGCACCCGCGAGGTGTTCGAGACCAAGCTTCTCGACGCCGGCTGCGACAAGGCCGCCATCAAGGCCACCGGCATCAGCGACGACAAGGAAGTCGGCAAGACCTGCATCGCCATCCGCAAGGACGGCAAGGCTGTCGACATCGACGGCGACTACACCGAGACGCTCGCCCGCATCGACTCCAACAAGACCGGCGTCGGCGTGTTCGGCCTCGCCTTCTACGAAAACAATGCCGACAAGCTGAAGGTCGCCACCGTGGAAGGCGTCACGCCTTCGACCGAGACCATCGCCAGCGGCAAGTATCCGGTTTCGCGCCCGCTGTTCTTCTACGTCAAGAAGGCGCATCTCGGCGTCGTTCCGGGCCTGAAGGAATATGTCGAGTTCTTCCTCGACGACCAGATGATCGGCCCGGAAAGCCCGCTCGCCGAGTACGGCCTGGTTTCGGCTCCCGATGCCGAGCGTCAGGCGCAGCGCGACGCGTTCGCCGCCGGAAAGACCATGTAATCAAGCTTGCGGACCGGGGCGCGGGTTTGCCCGCGCCCCGATCTCTTCGCCTGCCGCAGCGGCGGTAGCGACCGGAGCATGATCCCGAACCGAAGCACCGCGTCAGCGAAAAGTGGGGACCGGTTTTTGCTTCGCTGACCTCTGGTTCGGATAAGATCATGCTCAAACAAGGGATTTCCCCTGGGGTGGGTTCATGTCGTCCATGCTCGTACTTGCCATTGTAGTCGCCGTCGGCCTGGTCGCATTCTTCATCGGTCGCCAACGCGCCGTCGCGCAGGACAATGGATCGGTGAAGCCGCATTCGCGCGCTCACTATCACGGCTGGTGGGCCTTCCTGCTCGCTGTCCTGCCGGCCCTCCTGCTGCTTGCCGTGTGGAACATCGGTTCCTCCATCTACCTCGACCGCCACATCCATGCCGCTTTGCCCGAGCGCACCGCCGACAGCGCGGTCGCCAGCGAGGCGCTCGACGTCAGCCTGGTGAAGAGCCTCGCCAAGGGCCTGCGCCAGCTCGATGCCAACACCCAGCTTCCCGCCAGCTTCGCCGAATTGCAGCCGCTGCTCGCCGCCAAGGGCGTGGCGCTGGCGACGGACACCCAGGATTACATGATCCCGATTGCCGTCGAGGCGAACGCGGTGCAGGGCCGGCTCGGCATGATCGGAGCCGTCGTCACCCTTGCCCTGTCGATCGCCGGCGCCTTCTATGCGCTAAGACAAGTCGCGCCACGGGCGCGCGCCAGGAACAATGTCGAGCGGCTGATGCTGTGGGGGCTGCTGGCGGCCTCGACCATCGCCATCCTGACCACCGTCGGCATCGTGCTTTCGATGCTGTTCCAGACCATCCAGTTCTTTGAGAGCGTCTCGCCGGCGAGCTTCTTCTTCGGCACCGTCTGGGATCCGCGCTTCGCCGCCGCCGGCTCGGGCGGCAGCCAGGGCCAGTTCGGCCTGATCCCGCTTCTGGCCGGCACGCTCTACATCGCCTTCGTCGCGCTGCTGGTGGCGGTGCCGGTCGGCCTGATGTCGGCTGTCTACATGGCCGAATACGCCTCGCCCAAGGTGCGGTCGGTGGTCAAGCCGGCGCTCGAGTTGCTGGCTGGCATCCCGACCATCGTCTACGGCATCTTCGCCGTCGTCACGCTGGGGCCGTTCCTGCGCGATCTCTCCGCGGCGCTGACCGGCGGCTCGCCCTTCATCCAGGGCCAGAGCATCTTCACCGCCGGCCTGGTCATGGGCGTCATGCTGATCCCGGTCGTCTCCTCGCTTTCCGACGACATCATCACCGCGGTGCCGCGCGCCATGCGCGACGGCTCGCTCGGCCTCGGCGCGACACGCTCCGAGACGATCAAGCGGGTGATCCTGCCGGCGGCATTGCCCGGCATCGTCGGCGCCATCCTGCTCACCGCCTCGCGCGCCATCGGCGAGACGATGATCGTGGTGCTCGCGGCCGGTGTCGCCGCCAATCTCACTGCCAATCCGTTCGAGGCGATGACGACCATCACCGTCAAGATCGTCAACCAGCTGACCGGCGACCTCGAATTCAATTCGCCGCAGACGCTGGTCGCCTTCGCGCTCGGCATCACGCTGTTCGCGCTGACGCTGGTGATGAACATCGTGGCCCTCTACATCGTGCGCAAATACCGGGAGCAGTACGAATGACCGATATCCCGCTGGATACGATGGTCCGCACCGCGGCCCCCGCGCGCCGCGACATCGGCCTCAAGGCGCGCTACGCCGCCGAGCGCCGGTTCCGCATCTACGGCGCGCTGGCGATCTCGGTCGGCCTCGCCTTCCTCGCCATCATGCTGATCACCATCGTCTCGAAGGGCTACACCGCCTTCTGGCAGACGACGGTATCGCTGCCGATCAATTTCGACGAGAAGGTCATCGATCCTTCCAACAAACGCGCCACCGACCCGGAGGTGCTGATCAAGGCCAACTACCCCAAACTTGCCGACAGAGCGCTGATGGCCAAGCTTGGCATCGACCCCAGCAACAAACCGATGGCATTGAAGCTGAAGGGCTTCCTGTCGGAGGGCGCGCGCGTCCAATTGCGCGACATCGTCGTTGCCGATCCGTCGGTCATCGGCACGACGCGCAATGTCGACATCCTCGTCGCCGCAAACCTCGATTCCGCCTTCAAGGGGCAGATCGATCTCAATGTCGAGGAAGCGCGCCGCAAGGTCTCGGACCAGCAGGTCGCCTGGATGAACCAGCTCAAGGCCGACGGCACCATGGCCGAGCATTTCAACAAGGGCCTGTTCAGCTATGGCGCCTCGAGCCGTCCGGAGACATCGGGCATGGGCGTTGCCATCATCGGCTCCTTCTACATGATGGTGATCGTGCTGCTTCTGGCGCTGCCGATCGGCGTCGCCGCCTCCATCTATCTGGAGGAGTTTGCCAAGAAGAACCGCTTCACCGACCTGATCGAAGTCAACATCAACAATCTGGCGGCGGTGCCGTCGATCGTCTTTGGCCTGCTCGGCCTCGCGGTGTTCATCAATTTCCTCGGCATGCCGCGCTCGGCCGCCTTCGTCGGCGGCCTGGTGCTGACGCTGATGACACTGCCGACGATCATCATCGCCACCCGCGCGGCGCTTGCCGCCGTGCCGCCGTCGATCCGCTCGGCGGCGCTCGGGCTTGGCGCTTCCAAGATGCAGATGGTGTTCCAGCATATCCTGCCGCTTGCCGCCCCCGGCATCCTCACCGGCACCATCATCGGCCTGGCGCGCGCGCTCGGCGAAACCGCGCCGCTGCTCCTGATCGGCATGGTCGCCTTCGTCGCCGACTATCCGAAGACTCCGTTCGATCCGGCGACCGCGCTGCCGGTGCAGATCTACATGTGGGCCAACGAGGCCGAACGCGCCTTCGTCGAGCGTATGTCGGGCGCCATCATCATCCTGCTCGTCTTCCTCATGGCCATGAACATCACAGCGATCGTGCTCAGGCGCCGGTTCGAACGGCGCTGGTAAAAGAAGGCATCTGGTATGAACATCATGACCGAACAGTCTCTTGAAAACGCAGTGGGCGACAAGATGAACGCCAAGTCGAACGAAGTGATCAAGATGCGCGGCGACAAGGTCGGCGTGTTCTACGGCGAAAAGCAGGCGCTGTTCGACGTCAATCTCGACGTCCGCCTCAATCAGGTGACGGCGCTCATCGGACCTTCGGGCTGCGGCAAGTCGACCTTCCTGCGCTGCCTCAACCGCATGAACGACACCATCGACTCGGCGCGCGTGACGGGCAAGATCACGCTGGACGAGGAGGATATCTACGACAAGAACATCGACGTCGTGGAGCTTAGGGCTCGCGTCGGCATGGTGTTCCAGAAGCCCAACCCGTTCCCGAAGTCGATCTACGAGAATGTCGCCTACGGCCCGCGCATCCATGGGCTGGCCAAGCGCAAGGCCGACATGGACCAGATCGTCGAATCCAGCCTGAAGAAGGCGGCGATCTGGAACGAGGTGAAGGACCGCCTGCACGAGCCCGGCACCGGCCTGTCCGGAGGCCAGCAGCAACGCCTGTGCATCGCCCGCGCCATCGCCGTGTCGCCGGAAGTGATCCTGATGGACGAGCCCTGCTCGGCGCTCGACCCGATCGCCACCGCCCGTGTCGAGGAGCTGATCGACGAACTGCGCCAGAACTACACGATCGTCATCGTCACCCACTCGATGCAGCAGGCGGCCCGCGTGTCGCAGCGCACGGCGATGTTCCATCTCGGCTACCTGGTCGAGGAAGGCGCCACCGACAAGATGTTCACCAACCCCGACGACAAACGCACCCAGGACTACATCACCGGCCGGTTCGGCTGATTTCCACGCACGAGGACAGGATCATGGGTGAACATCATACGGTTGCGTCTTTCGACGAGGATCTGGGAGCGATCAGCAAGCTGATCGCCGACATGGGCGATCTCGCCCGCTCGATGGTCGCCGGCTCGACGCGCGCGCTGCTCAATTCCGACAATGCCCTGGCGCAGCGCGTTGTTTCCGACGACGCCATCATGGATGCACGCCAGCGCGAACTCGACGACCGCGCCATCACGCTGATCGCCAAGCGGCAGCCGATGGCCAACGATCTGCGCGCCGTGGTCGGCTCGATCCGCATGGCGGGCGACCTCGAACGCATCGGCGACCTCGCCAAGAACATCGCCAAGCGTGTCGGTACCGTCGGCCTCAGCGTCACGCCGCGTGATCTCTCGCATTCCATCGACGGCATGGCGCAGCTTGTGCTGGTCCAGGTGCAGGGCGTCATCGAGCAATATGCCGCCGCGGATGCCGCAGCCCTCGCCAAGCTCCGCAACGACGACGAACGCATCGACGTCAAATACACCTCGGTGTTCCGCGAGCTCCTGACCTACATGATGGAGGATCCGCGCAACATCACCGCTTGCACGCATCTTCTATTCTGCGCCAAGAACCTGGAGCGCATCGGCGACCATGTCACCAACATTGCCGAGAACGCCTACTACGTGCTGACCGGTCAGCAACTGCCCGCCAATCGTCCGAAGCTGGACGAGACGGCGATGTCGGCGCCGGCGGCCTGAGAAGAAGGGTGACCGGCTGATGATCGCGCCACGCATCATGGTGGTGGAGGACGAGGAGCCGCTGGGGGTGCTGCTCCGCTACAATCTGGAATCGGAAGGCTACCAGGTCGAGGTGGTCACACGCGGCGACGAGGCCGAGATCCGGCTGCAGGAAAACGTGCCCGATTTGCTGGTGCTCGACTGGATGGTGCCGGCGGTTTCCGGCATCGAGCTCTGCCGGCGCCTCAGGATGCGGCCGGAGACCGAGCGGCTGCCGATCATCATGCTGACGGCGCGCGGCGAGGAAAGCGACCGGGTGCGCGGCCTTTCGACCGGCGCCGACGACTATCTGGTCAAGCCGTTCTCTACGCCGGAGTTCATGGCGCGGGTGAAGGCGCTGCTACGCCGCGCCAAGCCGGAAGTCCTGTCCAGCATGCTGAAGGTCGGCGACATCGTGCTCGATCGCGAGTCGCATCGCGTTTACCGCAAGAAGAGCGAGATCCGGCTCGGCCCGACCGAATTCCGGCTGCTCGAATTCATGATGCGGCATCCCGGCCGGGTGTTCTCGCGCAGCCAGCTGCTCGACAATGTCTGGGGCGAGACGATCTACATCGACGAGCGCACCGTGGACGTGCATGTCGGGCGCTTGCGCAAGGCGGTCAACAATGGCCGCATGCCGGATGTCATCCGCACCATACGCGGCGCGGGCTACGCGATCAGGGAAGATTGACGCTCAGGCCACGCTCTTCCCGGCGGCGCTGCCTTTCGCCTGGACGCCTGGCGCGAAAATCTCCTGGTCGACAAAGCCGAGCGCGCGCATGGCGCAGCCCTCGCGGATCAGCGGCAGTTCGTTCGGCTCGGTGTCGAACGAGATCGATTTCGAATGCTGGCCGCCGGCGGTCTGGGCGATCGCCTCGCGCAGCGCCGGCTCGATCAGGTCGAAGGCGGCGGCGCTGACGCCGACCATGGCGACCGGTGCGGGATCGATCAGCGCGAACAGGCTGCCGAGGCCGAAGCCGAGCGCCTCGCCGGCCTTGCGATAGGCTTGGCGCTCCGGACCGTCGCCGGCGCGCGCCCGCGCTGCGAGCGAGCGCATGTCGGCGTCGCTGACATCGACCGGCTCGGCGTCCTCGCCCATCTCCTTGGCATTGCGCCAGATGGCGTAGTTGCCGGCATAGGCCTCGACGCAGCCGCGCCGCCCGCAGCGGCAGAGCGCGCCGCCCGGCCGGTGGATCATATGGCCGAATTCGCCGCCCGAGGAATGGGTGCCGGTGAACAGCTCTCCCTTCAGCACCAGCCCCATGCCGATGCCGTGCGACAGCAGGATGGCGATGAAGTCGTCGCGGTAGCGGTCAGGGTCACGCCACTGCAGGGCCACCGCCATCATGTTGCAGTCGTTCTCCATGGTGGCCGGAACGCCGAATTCGGCTTCCAGTATGTCGGCGAAGGCGATGTCGGTCTGCGGCGTGATCGGCGACCACAACATGGCGCGGGCATGGGTGTCGGTGATGCCCTGGATGCCCATGGCGATGCGGGCGACGCCGCGGACGTCGAGATCGGGATCCTCGAAGCGGCGCCGGACGATGGCCACGCATTCGCCGATCAGCTCGTCGCGCGGCATGATCGCCGTGTCGAGGCGGCGCTGCTCTTCGGCAATGACCTGCCCGGCGTAGTCGATGACGGCGACGGAAAGGAAGTTCAGCGACAGGACCACCGTCATCACCGCCGTGGCTTCCGGATTGAGCGCAAGCCCGACCTGCGGCCGGCCGCGCTTCAGCGAAACAGCCTCGTTTGCCTTGCTCTCGGTCAGGATGCCTTCCTGGATCAGGTCGGACGAGATCGCCGAGATGGTCGAATGGCTGAGGCCGGTGGTGGCGGCGATCTCGGTCCGCGACGGCTGGCCGGCGCGGCGCACGGCCGAAATCACCATCGCCCGGTTGCGTCGGCGCAGATCGTCGTGGCGGATTCCAACCGACATGCCCTATTTCCTCCCGGTCGTCGCGGCCGTTTTTGATCTCAAGGGGCCGTCGGCGGACACCGTATGAATTGTGGCAGAAGCGGGCCGGCCTGTCATTTATTTATTACGGAGCTCGAAAAAAATTCGCAGGGGCGTCAGAATCCAGCAGAATCAATGTTGACAGCGCTCCGGCGTTGGATCACTATTTTTTCGAGGCTCGAAAAAAAGCCTCTATGCCGGCCTCAGGGCCAGTCTGGGTCGCGCCGCAATGGCGCAGGGAGGATATCATGAAGAAATTCGCAGCCGCCATGCTGGCGGGTGTCGCCATGTCGTTGACGCTCGCGTCGGTCGCCGAGGCGAAGGACAAGGTGATCGGTGTTTCCTGGTCGAACTTCCAGGAAGAACGCTGGAAGACCGATGAAGCGGCGATGAAGAAGGCCATCGAGGCGGCCGGCGACAAGTATATTTCCGCCGACGCGCAGTCCAATCCGGGCAAGCAGCTGACCGACGTCGAAAGCCTGATATCGCAGGGCGCCAACGCCCTGATCGTGCTGGCGCAGGACGCCTCCGCGGTCGGACCGGCGGTGCAGAAGGCGCTGGACGAAGGCATTCCAGTCGTCGGCTACGATCGGCTGATCGAGAACAAGGACGTCTTCTACCTGACCTTCGACAACAAGGAAGTCGGCCGTATGCAGGCCCGCGAAGTGTTCAAGGTCAAGCCGGAAGGCAACTATGTCTTCATCAAGGGCTCGGGCGCCGACCCGAACGCCGATTTCCTGTTCGCCGGCTCCATGGAAGTCCTGAAGGTAGCCATCGACGGCGGCAAGGTCAAGAATGTCGGCGAGGCCTATACCGACGGCTGGCTGCCCGCCAACGCGCAGAAGAACATGGAGCAGTTCCTGACCGCCAACGACAACAAGGTCGATGCGGTGGTGGCGGCCAATGACGGCACCGCAGGTGGCGTCGTCGCCGCGCTGACGGCGCAGGGCCTCGCCGGGACCGTTCCGGTGTCGGGCCAGGACGGCGACCACGCCGCGCTGAACCGCATCGCACTCGGCACGCAGACCGTGTCGGTGTGGAAGGACGCGCGCGAGCTCGGCAAGAACGCCGCCGAGATCGCCTCGGCGCTCGCCGACGGCAAGAAGATGACAGACATCGCCGGCGTCAAGGATTTCACCACGCCGGGCGGCAACACCGTCAAGTCGCTGTTCCTGACGCCGGTGGCGATCACCAAGGACAACCTCAACGTCGTCATCGACGCGGGCTGGATCAAGAAGGACGAAGTCTGCGCCGGCGTTGCCGCCGGCGCCGTCGCCGCCTGCAACTGAGGCAAGCCTTCCGGTTTGAAGACTCGGCGCCGCGGCCCAAGAGCCGCGGCGTCCATCGAGCTTCGCTTCGCAACGGCTTCCGGCTTCAAGTGAGCCGGGAAAGCCAATAGAATCATGTTCCGGCAACCGCGCCAGACGGCAACCGGTGGGAGGAAATCATGACCGATACGACCTCAAGCACGGTCGCCGCGGACCGGGCACGCGCAGCCGAACTCAGCGCCGCCGGCCGCTTCCTTAAGGCAACCGAACTCGACACGCGCATGCTCGGCATGGTCGGCGCGCTGCTGGTCATCTGGATCGGCATCCACGTCCTGTCGGGCGGGCTCTTCCTGACCCCGCGCAACCTTTGGAACCTGTCGGTGCAGACCTCCTCGGTGGCGATCATGGCGACCGGTATGGTGCTGGTCATCGTCATGCGCAACATCGACCTTTCCGTCGGCTCCGTCGAGGGCGTGGTCGGCATGATCATGGGCGTGGCGCAGGCCGAATTCCTCATTCGAGTCATTGGCTTCCAGCTCGGCAATCCGTGGCTCTGGATCATCGCGCTCGCCGCCGGCGTGGTGCTTGGCCTGGCGATCGGCGCGTTCCAGGGCTTCATCATCGCCTACATGGAGGTGCCGGCCTTCATCGTCACGCTGGGTGGCCTGCTGGTCTGGCGCGGCATGGCCTGGATGATCACCAGCGGCCGCACGGTCGCGCCGCTCGACGCCACTTTCCAGCTGATGGGCGGCGGACCGCGCGGCTCGATCGGCGCCACAGCCAGCTGGGTCGTCGGCGTCGTCGCCTGCGCGGCGGCCGCTTTCGCGCTGCTCAACGGCCGCTCGCAGCGCAAGCGGTTCAATTTCCCGCTGCGCCCGGTATGGGCCGAAATCTTCCTCGGCATCGTCGCCTGCGCCGCCATCCTCGGCGCGGTCTGGGTCGCCAATTCCTATCCGTGGCCGGTCGGCATCGTGCGCCAGTACGCCGAGCAGAAAGGCATCGCCATTCCCGAAGGCGGCCTGTTCATCGCCCATGGCATCGCCATACCGGTGCTGATGGCGGTCGCGGTCGGCATCGTCATGACCTTCATCACCAGGCGCACCCGCTTCGGCCGCTATGTCTTTGCCATCGGCGGCAATCCGGAAGCGGCCTCGCTCGCCGGCATCAACACGCGCTGGGTGACGATGAAGGTGTTCATGATTATGGGCGTGCTGGCCTCGATCAGCGCGGCGATCTCGTCGGCGCGCCTCAACGCCGCGACCAACGCGCTGGGCACGCTGGACGAACTGCTGGTCATCGCCGCCGCCGTCATCGGCGGCACGTCGCTCGCCGGCGGCTCGGGAACCGTGCTGGGAGCCATGCTCGGCGCGCTTTTGATGCAGTCGCTGCAGTCAGGCATGGTGCTGCTCGGCATCGACTCGCCGCTGCAGAGCATCGTCGTCGGCGCGGTTCTGGTCGTCGCCGTCTGGCTCGACACCGTCTACCGCAAGCGAGTCTGAGCAAGAACTTCAGGGAGGAGACGCGACCATGGAAAAGACAGCTCCCACCACCGGCACGCCGCTGATCGACATGCGCAACATCTCGATCGCCTTCGGCGGCATCCGCGCCGTCGACGACGCCTCGATCGATCTCTTCCCCGGCGAGGTGGTGGCGCTGCTCGGCCACAACGGCGCCGGCAAGTCGACGCTTATCAAGATACTGTCCGGCGCCTACAAGCGCGACGCCGGCCAGATCTTCGTCAATGGCGAGGAGGCGCACATCTCCAACCCGCGCGACGCCAAGAAATACGGCATCGAGACGATCTACCAGACGCTGGCGCTCGCCGACAATGTCGACGCCGCGGCCAACCTCTTCCTCGGCCGCGAGCTGATGACCGGCTGGGGCACGCTCGACGATGTCGCGATGGAGGCCGAGGCGCGCAAGGTGATGGGCCGACTCAATCCGCGTTTCCAGCGCTTCAAGGAGCCGGTGATCAAGCTTTCCGGCGGCCAAAGGCAGTCGGTGGCAATCGCGCGCGCCATCCTGTTCAATGCCCGTATCCTGATCATGGACGAGCCGACGGCGGCACTCGGGCCGCAGGAGACGGCGCAGGTCGGCGAACTGGTCAAGCAACTCAAGGCCGACGGCATCGGCATCTTCCTGATCAGCCACGACATCCACGACGTGTTCGAGCTCGCCGACCGGGTCTGTGTGATGAAGAACGGCCAGGTCGTCGGCACCGCGCGCACCAGCGACGTCACCCAGGACGAGGTGCTCGGCATGATCATCCTCGGCAAATGCCCGCCTGGCGCCATTCCTGGGCCGGGAGCGCTGAAGATCGCCGCTTGAGTCTGTAAGCCGGCTAAGTGACGCTCGCGGATGGGCCAAGCGTCATGATGGTTTGACAGCGCCATTGTGTTGCCGCGGCGACTTGCTCATAAAGGAGCGTATGCTCAGGGGCACCGCCATCCTTTGAAGAAGTTCTTCCCGATCGTCGCCTTCATCGCCGTCGCGCTGATCAGCCTGACGATGGCGGGGTTCGCCTATTTCGCCACGCAGGAAGCGGCGCGAATCAAATTCGATGCGACAGCAGACGACGCGCTCAACCGCATCGAGAGCCGTATCGATCTCCATCTTTCGCTGCTGCGCTCGACCCAGGCGCTGTTCGACGCCCGCAATGGCGACATTTCACGCGGCGAGTTCAAGGCGTTCTTCAGCGCGCTCGATGTCGACAACAATTTCGCCGGCCTGCGCGGCATCGGCTTCCTGCGGCTGGCCAAGGCCGGCGACGAGGCGGCGGTCGAGCGCGACATCCTGCGCGACCACGGCGTCGCCCATCAGGTCTACCCTGCCACGACGCAACCCTGGCGCACGCCGATCGTGATGTTCGAGCCGATAGACCCGTCCAACCAGGCCAGCATCGGCTTCGACATGTTCACCGAGCCGGCGCGGCGGGCGGCGATCGAAAAGGCAATGGCCGACGATCAGCAGCATGCAAGCGGTCTGGTCCAGCTCGGCCAGGGAACCGGTGCCACTCAGACCTTCCCCGGCTTCCTGGTCTTCGTGCGGCTCAATGTCGAGACCGCGCCCGAAGTCATCAACGCCAGCCGCTCCTCGACCGCTGGTTTCCTCTATGCGGCGTTTCGTGCCCGCGATCTGTTCCAGACGGCGCTCAGCCGCACGCCGCTCCTGCCGGTCAACACGGAGATCTATGACGGCCAGCCTGACGCCGACAATCTCCTTTTCCGGTCGGAGACGCCGCCGGTGGAGACCTTTGGCGACAGGCTGCTGGTGACCCGCAAGATCGTCGTCGCCGGCCGTCCCTGGACTGTGCTGTTTCGGCCGACAAGCGCTTTCTCGCTGCCTTCGTCGCGCGCCATTCCGGTGATGCTCGGCCTGTTCGGGCTGCTGCTCGCCGGCGCGATCGCGCTGGTGGCGCGCTATCAGGAGCGGGCTTACGACGCAGTGTCGCTGCTACACGAGACGACGGAAAAGAGCCTGCTCGAAAAGGAGCTGATGCTGCAGGAAATGAAGCATCGCATCAAGAATTCGATCACGCGGGTGCTGGCGATAGCGCGCCAGACGGCCTCGCACGCCACCGACGTGAAGGAGTTCTCGTCATCCTTCGCGGCGCGGCTGCAGGCGATGGCAGCGTCCCAGGACATGCTGACCCGCTCGCGCTGGCAGAAGGCCGATCTCGGCGATCTCCTGCGCATCGAGCTCGGCCAGGTGTTCGGCAAGGAGCTTCCCGAAGACATATTGTCGGGGCCGGAGGTGCTGCTTGACGAGACGACCACCCAGGCGCTCGGCCTGACCTTCCACGAACTGGCGACGAACGCACTGAAATATGGCGAGGCCGGCAATTCCGTGGGAGCACTCAAGGTCGACTGGTTGCTGGAAGGGCGCGGCCGGGATCGGACGTTGGTGCTCAACTGGCGAGAGGCCGGGCAGAAGCAGCTCGAAGCACCGGCCAAGACAGGCTTCGGCACCAAGCTGATAGACCTCAACGTCACGCGCGAATTGGGCGGCACGATCAAGCGCGATTTTCGCGCCGAGGGGCTGGTGGTGGTAATCAGGGTCCCGCTGGCGGGGTGAATGGATCCCGTTCGCTCTGAACGGTCATTTTCAGGCGGCACAAACAAACGGAGACCGGACGAGCCGGCCTCCGTTCCTATTGCGCCTGATGCGAAGCGATCAGCAGCGTGCCGTGTAGAGACGGCCGCGATTGTCGCGATACTGGCAATAGCCATTGCGCAGGTTGCGGACCAGCAGACCCGAGCCGGCGCCGACGGCCGCACCGATCAGCGCGCCCTTGGTGCCGCCGATCAGGCCACCGGCGACAGCGCCGACACCGGCGCCAACGCCAACGTCCTGCTCGGTCGTGCTGCAGCCGCTGACAGCGACCACCGCAACCATGGCAATAATCATCTTCCGCATAGAGTCACCTCTCCTTTGTCCTCACTTTAGGAGGCTACAACCGCCATTTAACATGAAACAACAGCCTTGGCCCGCTCGATTTTATTGTTGACCAAGATAGGTTTTTTCGGGGCGCGCACTGTTGTTGGAGGCAAGGACGAGGCTGGATACCTGCAATGATGCGTCGAGCGTGCCATCCGCACGCACGTTCCAGACGACCTGGTCGTAGTCGTCCTCCAGCGCCGGATCGACAGCGAGGCACTCGGCAACGACATGAGCAGCCTGACCCTGAACGTCGGCCATGGCGAAAGGCCGCTCGGCAGTGCATTGTTCGGCGGTCTCGAAGACGCTGACTGGCACCGACAATTCGCGGCATTCGGTCATGGAGCCGGAGCAGCCGATAACCAGCAGCAAGGCAGCGATATGTTCCATGGCGAGAATCCTCTCGCCACAAAAACGGACCAAAACGGGCAAAGTTCCTGCGCAGGCGGTGCCGCATCGAATAAATTGGCGGTCAGGCGCGCGACAGCGGATCGCGGGCGTCAGTTGAACTGCGTGGCCAGTGTCAGCGCGATGGCCGCGACCAAGGCAACGGCGACCAGCCGAAGCACGGGATGGGTGGCGCGGGCCGAGGTCGAGGGCGGAGCTTCGGCATCCTGGAAACCGCTCATCGAGACGCGAGCGGCCTGCTCCAGCCTGTTCATGTCGGCAACCGTCAAGACGATTCCTCCCCTGTTGCGCCGGACCCGACGGCGGCCGCAGGCCATCGCCAGGTTTCAGCGTCATCTGGGAAGAACAGCATCGGACTTTATGGTGAACAGCCGGTTAAGGATGTTGTCCGCGGGCCACAGCGCCGTCTTCGGCGCGCCTGTCGATCCATGTCAGTCCGTTTCGAAATTGCCCTTGGGAATGACGAGGCCATATTCGAGGCGATCTTCCGTGATCTCGAGCGTCGCCGTGCCGTTCAGCGACGTCGGCACGACGCGTTCCAGGGCGACGCTGCCAAAGCGCTTCTCGTTGTGCCCGACCTCACGGCCTCCGATGGCTTCGACCCAGATCAGCGACAGAGCAGGTTCGCCGTCGGCGGCAGTCGTCAGTCTGGCCGTCACCTTGACATGGCCGTTCGGCCGCGACAGGGCGCCGTAGCTAACCGAATTGACGGCGAGCTCATGCATGGCGAGACCGACATGCAAGGCGGCGTTGGGATTGAGGTAGGGGTTTGCGCCCTCGAAGCGCACGCAGCGTCTGGGGTCGGCGGCATAGCGGCCGACCTGGCCGGAAACGAGCTCGTGAAGCTCCGCACCCCGCCAGTTGGAGGATGTCACCAAATCCTGCGAGGCGGCCAACGACTGCAGCCGGCCGCGGAAGCGCGTTAGGAAATCACCCGACGTTCCGGAATAGCGACTGGTCTGGCTGGCGATGCTCTGGATGATGGCGAGCAGGTTCTTCGAGCGGTGGCTGACCTCGCGCAGCAGCGTCTTGAGCGTTTGCTCGCGGCGCTTCTGCTCGGTGGTCTCGACCATGGTGGTGACGACGCCCTGCACCTCGCCGCCGTCGCTGTGATCGGCGTCGATCCAGACCTGGAACCAGCGGACGCCGTCTTCGGCGGGCACGCCGAGCTCGAGCCGTTCAGGGTTGCCGGAGGCTATGACGCTGCGCTTGGCGGCGCCGATACGCTCGGCCTGCGCCGGCGGCAGGATGCCGTTGCTGTCTGGCGTGTCCGAGGCCCATGGCGCGCGCATGTTGCGCGCCCAGATCGTCTTCATCTCGCGGTCCTGGTAGAGCACCGAGATGCCGGCGTTGTGCAGCGCGTGGAGAAGAGCCCGGCCAAGCTGCATTCCGCTTTCGGCCGGATGCAGGGCGATGACCTCTTCGCCCTGCCCGCTGTTGCTCATGTTTGCGGCCTTGGAACGCATCGATCGCTTGCCACCGAACTCAGGCTGAACGGCCTATTGCAAAATGGGTTCCTGAAATGAGGATCCAGATACGGTCCGCCGAGCGGCATCTCGTTGGAGGATACCGCCCGGCGGGGGCTGGAAACCGTTTGAGGGGTGCGGCTTCCAGTGTTCGGAGGCTCGCCCTCACGCCCGTTTGAACAGGCCGGCAATGAGCGAGATGATCAGGAAGGCGAGGAAGATGAAGAAGAGTATCTGCGCGATGCCGGCCGAGGTGCCGGCGATGCCGCCGAAACCAAGCGCACCGGCGATGATCGCCACGACGAGAAAAACGAGCGCCCAGTAAAGCATGATCCGTCTCCTTCCTATGCTGCGGTAAAACGTGGGTGGGTAGCGTTTGTTCCACCATTTACCGAAAAAGACGATCCCTGGAAGGGGTGGGATGCGAATTCCAAAGTCTCGCCGCGACGCCCGTCCGAGACGCGCCGAAAAGCTCTATTTCATGCGGGATGGCGGACGGCGGCGGGGCGCGCGGCACCCCGTACTACGCCGCAGCCTTGGCCTGCCGATCGAAGAACAGCGCCTGGCTGATCAGCGCCTT
Source organism: Mesorhizobium sp. M4B.F.Ca.ET.058.02.1.1 (assembly GCF_003952505.1). NCBI lineage: Bacteria > Pseudomonadati > Pseudomonadota > Alphaproteobacteria > Hyphomicrobiales > Phyllobacteriaceae > Mesorhizobium > Mesorhizobium sp. M4B.F.Ca.ET.058.02.1.1. The sequence goes on from NZ_CP034450.1 coordinate 5,216,160, forward strand.
CACCATGTCCGGGTTGAACGGCTTGGTCACCAGGAAGGCCGGTTCCGGCCGCTCACCGGTCAGCAGGCGCTCGGGAAAGGCGGTGATGAAGATCACCGGCACCGGCGTGGAGGACAGGATCTCGTTGACGGCCTCGATGCCCGAGCTGCCGTCGGCAAGCTGGATGTCGGCCAGCACCATCTTCGGCCTGGTCTTGCCGAAAATCGCCACCGCCTCGGCATGGGTGCGCGCGGTGCCGACGACGCGATGGCCAAGGCTCTCGACCATTTCCTCGATGTCCATGGCGATCAGCGGCTCGTCCTCGATGATCAGCACGTCGGTCGCCACCTGGCGGGAAATCTCGTTGCTCGCCTGGGCAAGCAGATCGGAGAATTCCTGCTCGTCGGCATCCAGGATCTCGGCCGCCTCGTCCTCGCTGAAGCCTTCGACGGCGACCAGCAGGAAGGCCTGCCGGGGCCGAGGGGCAATCGCGTTGAGATTTGCGGCCGCCCGCTGTTCCCATGCCGACTGTGCGTGTTCCTGCGGAACACGGATGGCGACCGACGTGAAAAGCCTGGCGAAGACCTTGTAGAGCGCGATGCGGTCGTTCGACGCCTGGGGAAAGATGTCGACATCGGAGATGATGGCCTCAAGCATCGCGGCGACCAGCGCGTCGCCGCTCTCCTGCGATCCGGAGACGGCGCGCGAGAAGCGGCGCAGGAACGGCAGATGCGGCGCGATGGTGGCGGAAAGGCTCATGATTGACGTCTCCCTCAGATGACGCAGTTGCATAGGTTGCCGGTCAAGCCGATGGCAAGCCCCGAAAAAATGAAACGCCGGCTTTCCGAAAAAGTTCCTATGGTGTGGAACTAATATAAGGGGACGACGTTTGAGGTCGGGACGGGCAACCAGACGAGGGTGCCGCTTTGCGTTGTGTGTTAGGGGCGGCCAGGGTGCTGGAAATAAAGGGCGAAATGAAGGATATGACGAAAGACACTTCGGCTGGCGCCGCAGGCAGGCGCCGGGCTATTTCCGGCGACCCGCTCGGGCCAAACTCGGAAATCGGCCGCAAACTCAAGCAATATTACGACGAGCTGGTCTCCGATCAGGTGCCGGACCGCTTCTCCCAATTGCTCAGTCAATTGGAGCAGGCAGACCCCGCACGGAAAAAGGATTGAAGCATGGCGGCCGTCTCGCAGAGCTTCAAGACCGACCTGCTCGGCTCGATCCCGAGCCTGCGCGCCTTTGCGGTATCGCTGACGCAAAACGCCGACAAGGCCGACGATCTGGTGCAGGAAACGCTGGTCAAGGCCTGGGACAAGCATGAAAGCTTCCAGCCGGGCACCAATCTCAAGGCCTGGCTGTTCACAATCCTGCGCAACGAGTTCTATTCGCAGATGCGCAAGCGCGGCCGCGAAGTGCAGGACAGCGACGGCATCATGACGGCGAGGCTCGCCGTTCATCCGGCCCAGCACGGCCAGCTCGATCTGAAGGATTTTCGAGGCGCGCTCGAACAGTTGCCGGAGGATCAGCGCGAAGCCATCATCCTGATCGGTGCATCGGGCTTTTCCTACGAGGAAGCGGCGGAAATCTGCGGCTGCGCCGTCGGAACGATCAAGAGCCGTGTCAGCCGTGCACGTGCCAGGCTGCAGGAAATCCTGAAGATATCCGGCGAAGACGAGTACGGTCCGGATGCGATATCGGCGCAAGTGACAGGGTCGAACGCCGCCTAAGGGTCCGGGCGACCTCGAAGCCGGCTTTCAGCACTCATGCCAGCGGTCCGCGGCCGCAGGCCGCCGCCACCGCCTCGACAAGATCCTCCCCGGAGAAGGGTTTGCTGACCAGCCTGATCTCCGGAAAGGACGTCTTCAATTCGTCCAGGTCGGAATAGCCGGAGGCGAAGATGAAGGGCAGGCCGGATTCGCGCAGCCGCGAGGCGAAGTCGAGGGTAGAGGCGCCGCTCAGCATCAGGTCGACGATGGCGGCGTCGAATCGGGCGGCCACATGCTCCGGCTCGATCTCGGTGAGGTCGCCCGCAACGACCACGTCGCCGGCGCCATAGTCGCGGCACAGCTGTTCGACATCCGCGGCGATGAGGAATTCGTCTTCCAGGACGAGAATCCGCAATCCGTCAAGCAATGGCACCTAGCAAAATCTCCTCAGATATGCCTCCCAGAAGAGGCAGTCATGAGCGCTATCGGGCGCGCTGTCATTTAAAAAGTTATGTCGGAGCGCCGACGAATTTTTGATGAGACAGGAGCGAGCGGTCCGGATCCGGCACGGCCTCGCCGAAGGGTTCCGCCGATTCCATTTACTGGCTCGGAACCTTGCCGTGTGTCGGGCGTTGAAAGCAAGCAAACGCAAGGAGTTAAGCCATGGCGAGCGCCGCAGGAAGAGCCGCGAATGACGGCCGGACGAGTCCAGACCTCGAAGCCGACATCAGGCAACTGAAAGCCGACATCGAAAAACTGACCAAGCAGTTGGCGAAGACCGGCGAGCACGGCTATGGAACGGCGCGGCGGGCCGCCAGCGAAGGCGTCGAGCAATTGCGCGCCCAAGGCGAAGCTGCCTTCGAAGGATTGCGCGGCAATGCCAGGGACATCGAGGCGCAGATCGCCGCCAATGTGCGCGAAAAGCCGGTGACCTCGCTGGCGATCGCGGCAGGTGTCGGCTTTCTGTTCGCGCTTCTGGCGCGGCGCTAGTTCCGCACAGATGGGAATGCTGGCATCGCTGATTTCGGCTGTCGCCTCCGGCGAGGCCGTCGCGGCGCTCGGCCGCGCGCGGACGATGGCGATCGTCTACGGCGTTGCGGCGCTCGCGGCACTCACCGGCCTCGGCTTCCTCATCGGCGCGGCCTATATCTGGGCCGCCGGACGCTATGGCCCGATGGCGGCCTCGCTGGGCTTCGGCATCGGCTTCCTCTTGATCGCCGGACTTATCCTTGTTGTCTACCAGTTGTCGGCGGGCCTGCGGGCGCGGCGCCGGGCACGCCGGCGCCTCGCCGATATGAAGGCGCTTGGCATCACCGCCGCGCTCGCCGCGCTACCAGTTCTGCTCAAGGGGAAGGGCGGGCTCGGCGCCGTTCTTGGTCCGGCGCTGGCGTTGGTTGCCTATGCGATCTACCGGGAGAATGCGAAGCCGGACCACGGCAAGGATCCGGACAACGAGACAGGCTAGAACGATTCCAGGTAACCGGTTCGCACTTGTCCTGGAATTGCTCAAGTTCCATAGCTATTTGGGCAGATCCTCCAACGGCATCGATATTTCGGCAAAGACGCCGTCCGGGCGGAATTCGTGCTTCACTGCGCTGGAGATGACCTTGGTCAGGCCGCGGCGGATCAGGATCGAGCCGAAGCCGTGACGATCCGGCGGCTCCACCTGAGGGCCGCCGGTTTCGCGCCAGGTCAGCACCAGGCGACGAGTGCCCTTTCTGCCGTGCGTCTTCCAGCCGAGTTCGACCCTGCCGGACGCTACCGACAGCGATCCGTGCTGCAGGGCGTTGCTTGCCAGTTCATGCAGGATCAGTCCGAGCCCGACCGCCTGGTCGGGGGTGAGCAGCAAGTCGTCGCCAGTGATCGTCATGCGCGGCTGCTCGGCGCTATCGAACGGCTTGACCTCGACCTGCACCAGCTCGTTGATGCCGATGCCGCGCCATTCGCGATCGGACAGGAGGTTGTGGGCGGCGCCCAGCGCCTGCAGCCTTGCGCCGAAGGCTTCCAAGAACTCGCTCGGCCGGCGGGCGTGGCGAACGGTCTGCGTCGCCAGCGCCTGCACCGTCGCCAGCGTGTTCTTGACCCGGTGGTTCAGCTCGCGCAGCAACAGCCGCTGGCGCTCGTCGCCGAGCTTGCGCTCGGTAATGTCGTAGTTGACGCCGAAGATCAGTGTCGGCTTGCCGTCGTCCTCGCGTTCGATGACGCGGCCACGCGTGGCGATCCAGCGCGGCGGGTAGATACCCTTCACCCGGTATTCGCCGAAATAGTCATCGCTACCGGTCAGCGCGTCGCGAAAGCGCGTCTCGGTCTGATAGACGTCGCGCGGATCGATGGCCGCCAGGATGTCGCGCGCCTTCAGCCGGTTCGAGCGCGGCAGGTTGAAAAGTTCGGACAGCAGCACGTCGCATTCGATGATGTCGGTGCGGATGTCCCATGCCCAACTGGCGAGCGAGGCGGCGTCGAGGGCGATGGCGCGGCGCTTTTCCTCCTGCGCCAGCGCCTCTTTTGCGATAGCGCCGCTGCGGGTTGCGTCCTTCAGCGCGAACAGGCTGGCGGCGAGTTCGGCCAGCGCCTTCAGCTGGCCGAGCTGATCAGCCGACGGAAAGGCGCGCGGCTTGCGGTCGAGCACGCAGAGCGTGCCGATGCGGGCGCCTGCCACGACCATCGGCACGCCGGCATAGAAGTGGACATGATGCTTGCCGGTGACTGCGGGACTCGCGGCGAAGCGTGGGTCGAGGGTCGCGTCGGTCACCACCATCGGCTCGTCGCCGGCGGCGATGGCATGTGCACTGAAGGGCATTCCGGTGGTGGTTTCGGTTTCGCCCAGGCCCAGGCTGGATTTGAACCACTGGCGCTCGGCATCGACGAGGGTGATCAGCGCGATCGGTGCCTGAAGCACAGCGGCGGCAAGACCGGTGACGCGGTCGAAATCAGGATCGGGCTCCGTGTCAAGCAGACCATGAAGCACGGCCAGGCGGTGCTCCGCCTTCACCGCGCCAAGGACATCGGCCGGCAGTCCCGGCGTTTTGCGCACCCTGCTATCCACCAAGCCCCAAATGCCGCGTCCTGCAGCCAGCACCCGCGGTGCCGACATATGCCAACGCCCCAGGCTGCGGAACCTTCGCGGCGAGGAACCGTTACCCGACCATATTCTGCCAGACGCGCCGGCCGGTGCCAAACGATACGGAGGCCGACCATGACCAAGATCATTCCCGAGGAGAAAGCCCGCCAGGGACGCTGGGGGGTCAATGTGCTCAAGATTCTTGTCGCAGGGCTGCTTCTGGCATTCGTTGCGTGGGGGATCGCGGAGATTTATGGCGAAGTCATCAAAGCTCCGACCACCGAGCAGGGGCCCAAGGGCTAGAGGCCACGTCCGCGTCCATCTCGTTTCCCGGTGCATCACGCCGCCTCTGCCCGCGCGACCCGAGACGGCACCAGCACCTTTAGCGCACCGGGGTGAATTGCGATCTCGGTCTCGCGTTCGAGTTGGACGAGCTCGCCATCCATAACGGCGCGGTATTTGCTGCTCGCGGCATGGATTTTCAGCCTGGCACTCTCCGCCTGATGGATTTCGACATGGGCGCTGTCGCGCCATTTGCCACGCGCCATGTCGAAGAAGACCCTGACCAGCTCGCCACGCCTGCGCGCCACCGAGATGTAGATGCCGAGCACGCCGCCGGCGGGGTTGTCGGCATAGGGCAGGTGGCCCTCGCCGAACAGGTTGTTGGTGACACCGATGCCGGTGGCGCGGGTCACGATCTCGGCCTCGCCGATGGTGAGTGTCACCTTCAAGGCCGGCGGGTTCTTGATCGTCGCCCAGGCGGCACGCGCCGAGGCCCGCATCTTCCCAAGGCGCGAGCCGAATTCCATGCCCTCGCGCAGCTGCACCATCTTGGCGTGCAGGCCGATGGAGAATTGGTGGATGAAAGGCCGGCCATTGGCGCTCGCCATGTCGACCGCTATCACCTCGCCATCGGCAAAGGACTTCAGCGCCGCGTCGAGCGTCTGCGGAACGCCGAGCCCGCGGGCGAAGAGGTTCATCGTGCCTGCCGGCAGGATGGCCAGCGCCGTCTTGCGGTTCATCAGCAGGCCGGCTGCGGCCGAAATGGTGCCGTCGCCGCCGCCGGCCAGTACGACATCGACGTCGCGCCGCCGGGCCGCCTTTTGGAGGGCCGCTGCAATGTCTTCGCCGGCAACCACATCGACATCCACGGAATGGCCGGCCGCCTCGAGCGTTTGGCGCAGCCGGTCACAGAAGCCGGAAAGATCGGTTGTCCGCAACGTGCCGCCATCCCGGTTCAGCACCGCCGCAAATCGCATGCCCCACTCCGTTGTCGCACACCGAGCCGCGATAGGCTCAGCCGCAGGCTGAAACGGAATGGCTAGAGAAAGGTTCCCGGGTCCGGTGAAACCGGCCAGCGCCAGCAATTTCATGGGCTTGTCCGAAGCGCGCAGCCGCATTTTTCGGAACAACGATGTGGTCACGACGTTGTGAACCTGTAGAAACGCCGCGGCCGATCCTCCAGCGACGGTGCGGTGGACCCGAAATCATGCACGAGGAGGAAGCATCATGATACGCACCCTTTTTGCGACCACCGCGCTCGCCACACTGATTGCAGCCGGCGCCTACGCGCAGACAGCGACGACCCCGGCGCCAGCCACGCAGAACGAGGCGCCGGCCGCCCCGGTGATGCGTGCCGAGGGCAGCCTTGCCACCAACATCATCGGCGAGTCCGTCTATAACGGCACGGCCGACGATGCCCAGGATATCGGCAAGGTCAGTGATGTCGTCTTTGACGAGACCGGCAAGGCGAAATCCGCCATCATCGGCGTTGGCGGTTTCCTTGGCATAGGAGCCAAGGACGTCGCCTTCGACTACGACAAGCTGCAATGGGTCGAGAAGAACGGCGACCGCTGGCTTGTCGCCGAGACGACGAAGGAAGCCCTGACGGCCCTGCCGGACTTCGACAGGAAGCCGTATGATCCGGCACCGGCTGCTCAGACCGACACGACAGCGCAGGCGCCGTCGACCACGACGGACGGCACTGGCGCGCAGAAGCCTGTCGATATGAATGCCGCGCCGGCTGAACCGGTGAAGAAGGCGGATGGCAACCTCGCCACCAACATAATCGGCGAATCCGTCTACAATGGCACAGCCGACGACGCGCAGAACATCGGCGACGTCAATGACATCGTTCTCACCAAGGACGGCAAGGCCGAGGCGCTCGTCATCGGCGTTGGCGGCTTCCTCGGCATAGGCGAAAAGAACGTCGCCTTTGACTTCGCCAAGGCCAAGTGGGCCGAAAAGAACGGCGATCGCTGGCTGGTCGCCGAGACCACGAAGGAAGAGCTGCAGGCGCAGCCGGACTTCAACCGCAAGGCCTACGATCCGGCGCCGGCAACCACAGCGTCGACCGAGGTCCCGAAGGCCGCGGCTCCGACTGCGACCGCTCCGGCGCCGATGGACAAGACAGCCGAGGCCCCGGCCGCTCCTGCGCCTGACGCCAAGGCAACCGACCCGACACAGACCGCGGCAATCGATAAGTCGACGCTGACGGAGATGCCGGTCGGCGAGATCCGGGGCGACGACCTGAAAGGGACGACCGTCTACGGCGCCAACGATGTCCAGGTCGGCGAGATCGGCGATGTCGTGCTGACGCCCGACAACAAGCCGGACGCGGTGATCGTCGATGTCGGCGGCTTCCTCGGCATCGGCGAAAAGGAAGTCGCTGTCGGCATGGACAACCTCAAATTCATGACCGACAAGGACGGCAAGAAGTACCTCTACACCACCTTCACCAAGGAACAGCTCGAAGCGCAGGCGGCCTATGACAAGGGCAGCTACGCCGAACAGCGGGACCAGCAGAGGATGATAGTGAAGTAAAGGCAATGGGAGTTGGGCGGTAGGCAGTAGGGAAGCAAGCTTTTCTACTGCCTACTGCCTATTCACATATCCAACCACGCCATCCTCCGTTAGCTCCGCCAGCGCCAGCGACTGGTCGAGATGCTCGGCCCGCCAGGCCAGCAGCCTTTCAGCAAATTGCAGTCGGACCGCGAGATAGGCAGGATCGTTGGCGACGTTGGTCAGTTCGCCCGGGTCCCTCGCAAGATCGAACAGCAACGGCGGCAGGCCGCCGCCGAAATGCACATATTTGAAGTCGTTCGAACGGATGACGGCGAGGTTGCACTGGCGCGAGCCGATGCCGAAGTGGCGCTCGGCCTCGCCGTCGGCCACCGAGCGGAAATCGAATTCCCAACGCGCGGCGTCGCGCCAGTCGCGCGGCGCGCCGCCTTCCAGGAACGGTTTCAGTGAGCGGCCGTCGAGGTGCGGTGGCGGATCCTCGCCGAGGAGATCGAGCAGGGTCGGCAGGATATCGACGGCTTCGCTGAAGCAGTCGACCTTGCCGCCGGTCGCATGGCCCAGGCGCGGGTCGCGGATGATCAGCGGGATGTGGTAGCTGCCGTCGAAGAAGCCGCCCTTGCCGAGCATGAAATGCTCGCCCATCATCTCGGCGTGGTCGGAGGTCAGCGCGATCACGGTCTCGTCCCAGGCTGTCGCCGCCTTGAGCGCCTGCCAAAGGCGTCCGAGTTGCGCGTCGACTTCGGAGATCATGCCGTAATAGATGGCCCGGATGGCGCGGATATTGTCCTCGCCCCAGTCGCGCACCCTGCCTTCGGCGCCGGGGCGGAAGTTCTGCCGCATCCGGCAGTCGAGATCGTAAGCGAGGTAAGGGTGGCTCTCGGCCTCGGCCTGCCAGCGCCCGGCGCGACTGAAAGCGGGACCGTCGGCCGGATCATACATGGTGTTGTAGGGCCCAGGCACGATGAAGGGCGGGTGCGGGCTGATGAAAGAGAGATGCGCGAACCAGGGCGCGCCGCGCTCCTGCTCGCCCAGCCAGCGGATGAACTCACCAGCGAGGAAAGCCGTCGGCGTCTGGTCCTGCGAGTAAACGGGTGGCGCATTGGACACGGGGTCGCTCGGTTCGCCAACCGGGCGGTGGATGTCCGGATGGCCGGCACTGACGTCGATGCCTTGGGCCCGCAGCCAGGATAGCCAAGGCTTCTGATGCTCGGGCAGGAATTGGCGCACCGTGAAGCCGGGCAGGACGCCCTCATAGGTTCTCAGCCTGGGGTCGCCGGGTGAAAGCAGGCGCGGATCGAGCGAGACGTCGGTATAGCCGAAAAGCGTCGGGTCATAGCCAAGCGCCCGGGCGGCAAGCGCGATGTTGCCGTGGCGGGCATCCAGCGGCGTGCCGTTGCGGCAGACGCGGTTGTTCATCTGATAGAGGCCGGTATAGAGGCAGGCGCGCGCCGGCGAGCAAGGGGCCGCGCCGCCATAGTGCCGGCGAAACAGGACGCCCTCGGCGGCAAGCGCGTCGGCATTCGGCGTTTTCACCACGGGATGACCGGCGGCGGAGAGGCAATCGCCGCGCCACTGGTCGCATGTGATCAGGAGAATGTTGGGGCGTCCGCTCTTGCTGGCCACGCGCTTGCTCCTTATCCGGCACGCCGCTCATGGAGCCGAATTCAGGCCGCCGCGCAAGGCCCCTGCCCATCTATTGATTGGTGAACAAACAGTGCGATATTGTTCACTTTTACAGCACAGTCCATTCTGTGTTTGCGTCCTTTGCCGCGGCCGTGCCGATCCTCATATTGGCGTGGACAGCGGCGAGGGCCGCACCAGCCAAAAAGGAAGGAGCAAGACAATGCTCGACCAGATCAAGGGCCTGCATCACGTGACCTCGATGGCCAGCGATGCACGCCTGAACAATGAATTCTTCACCAGGAAACTCGGCCTGCGCCGGGTCAAGAAGACCGTCAATTTCGACGCGCCCGACGTCTACCATCTCTACTATGCCGACGAGGTCGGCACGCCGGGTTCGGTGATGACCTATTTCCCGTTCCCCAATATCGGCAAGGGCCGGCATGGGGTGGGCGAGGTTGGCACCACGGTCTATTCGGTGCCCGAAGGCACGCTTGCCTATTGGGAAAAGCGCTTCGCCGACGAAGGCGTGAGCGGCGTTTCCCGCACGGAGAGCTTCGGTGAGAAGCGGCTCAACTTCGCCGGTCCCGACGGCGACGGTTTTGCGCTGGTCGAGGACAGGTCCGATAGCCGAGCGCCCTGGGTGAAGGGCGGGGTCCCGACCGACGAGGCGATCCGCGGTTTTCACTCGGTCGCCCTGAGGCTGAAGGACGGCGGCGCCACCGAGGAGTTGCTGAAGTTCATGGGCTACGAGGAGGTCGACAAGTCCGGCAATATCCGCCGGCTGGCGATCAAGAACGGCAATGGCGCCGATGTGGTCGACATCGAATCGTTGCCGGGTGCCGGCTTCGCCAATCTCGGCGCCGGCTCGGTCCACCATGTCGCATTCGCGGTCGAGGATCGCGCCAGGCAGCTCGAGGTCCGCAAGGCGCTGGTCGATACGGGCTACGGCGTGACACCGGTGATCGACCGCGACTATTTCTGGGCGATCTATTTCCGCACGCCGGGCGGCGTGCTGTTCGAGGTGGCGACCAACGAGCCGGGCTTCAACCGCGACGAGGACACCGCCCATCTCGGCGAGGCGCTGAAGTTGCCGACGCAGCACCAGCACCTGCGGCCCTATCTCGAACAGCACCTGCAGAAGCTGGAAGACTGAGCCATGAGCAAGGATGCCTACTTCCACAAGCTGCTGCCCGGTTCGCCGGGCAGCCCGCTGCTGTTCGTTTTCCACGGCACAGGAGGCGATGAGAACCAGCTGATATCGCTGGGGCGCGAGCTTCTGCCCTCGGCAACCATCGTGTCGCCGCGCGGCGACGTGTCGGAGCAGGGCGCCGCGCGCTTCTTCCGCCGCACCGGCGAGGGCGTCTATGACATGGACGACCTCGCGCGGGCGACCGGCAAGATCGCCGGCTTTATGAAGGCGCATGTCGAGGCGGCGAAACCCTCGGCAGTTCTCGGGCTCGGCTATTCCAACGGCGCCAACATCCTGGCCTCGGTGGCTTTTGCGCAGCCAGGCCTGCTCGACGCGGCGGCGTTGATGCATCCGCTGATCCCGTTCGAGCCGCAGGTGAAAGGCAGCCTTGCCGGCCGCCATATGCTGATCACGGCCGGCAAACGCGATCCGATCTGTCCGCCCAGCCTGACGTCACGGCTGGAGGCCTATTTGCGCGCCGATGGCGCCGATGTCACAGTGGAATGGCACGATGGTGGGCACGAGGTGCGGCCGAACGAAATCGAGGCGGCGCGGCGGTTCTTCGCCGCCTTGCCGGTTGAAGGGAGCGTGAGCAATGGCTGATCAATTGCCCGAGATCGAACTGGAGGATCGCGGCTCCAAGGGCCGCTATGTTCTGCGCGGGCCCGGCGGCGCCGAGGCCGAGATGACCTTCACCAAGATCGGCGAGCACCAGCTCATCATCGACCACACCGAGGTGCCGGACGTGTTTCGCGGCCAGGGCGCGGGGCTTCGCCTCGTCACCCGCGCCGTCGAGGACGCGCGCGCGGCCGGCAAGAAGATCATCCCGCTCTGCCCGTTCGCCAACGCCCAGTTCCGCCGCCATCCGGAATGGGCCGACGTGCTGAAGCAGTAGTCGCCGCCCCTTTGGGTCGGCAGCCACAAATCCAAGCGCCGGTCTGGCATTTGCGCGATTTAGCCATCTTGCCTAAGTAGAGGTATCGTCCGCGGGCGCATTCGCCGTCCGCGGCCCGCCACCTCAAGCCAATGGCCTCCTGATGACCGCAACCGACCTCATCCCCGTCTTCGACGGCCACAACGACACGCTGCTCAGGCTCTACCAGTCGAAGGAAGCGGATGTCGAAAAGCTGTTCATCGAAGGCACGCCGGGCGGCCATATCGACCTGCCCCGCGCAAAAAAGGGTGGCTTTGCCGGCGGCATGTTCGCGATCTTCCCGCCGCCGATCCAGAAGACCAAGCGCAGCGCCGTGCCGCCGGCGCCGAGCGACAACGAACCCCTGCCGCCGGAGCTGCCGCGTGCCGAGGCGGTCACATCGACCATCGGCATGGCCTCGATCCTGTTTAGGCTGGAGCGGGCAGGCGCGCTGACCGTCTGCCGCAGCGCCGGTGACGTGCGCGAGGCGATGGCGAAGGGCTCGATCGCGGCGGTGTTCCATATCGAAGGCGTCGAGGCGATCGATCCCGAGCTTGCCATGCTAGACGTGCTGCACGTCGCGGGGCTGCGCTCGCTGGGCATCGTCTGGAGCCGCCCCAACGCCTTCGGCAACGGCGTGCCGTTTCGCTTTCCGTCGTCGCCGGACACAGGGCCCGGCCTGACCGACGTGGGCAAGGCGCTGGTCAAGGCCTGCAACCAGCTCAGAATCATGATCGACCTCTCGCATCTCAACGAAAAGGGTTTTCGCGACGTGGTCGCGCTCAGCGATGCGCCGCTGGTCGCTACCCATTCCAACGTGCATGCGATCTGCGGCCATTCGCGCAACCTGACCGGCTGGCAGCTCGGCGCGATCCGCGAGACAGGCGGCATGGTCGGCCTGAACTTCGCCACCGGCTTCCTGCGCGAGGATGGCAAGATGAACGCCGATACCGGGCTCGACATCATGGTCCGCCATATCGACTCGCTGCTGCAGGCGCTAGGCGAGGATGGCGTCGGGCTGGGCTCGGATTTCGACGGCGCGATGATCCCGGCGGTGATCGGCGATGTCGCCGGCCTGCCCAAGCTGATCGATGCGCTGGCCGCAGGCGGCTTCGGGCGCGCGCTGATCGAGAAGATCGCTTATCGCAACTGGTTGAGCGTGCTGGAGAGAACGATAGGTTAGGTTACAGCACGCAGCCGATGCGCTTCAGCCAGTCCTTGCCGACGCCGCGATCGCGGGGCAAGGGGTCTTCGTGATCTAGGCGGGCGCAGATGCGGTAGACCTCGAGCGTCTCGGCATTCATCTCTCCGCGCTTGAAGAAGATCGTCGTCCGCTTGGCTTGCCATGTCAAAAATCCGCCGGCGGGCTGGCGGTGCGACGGTCGAGCCTGATAAAGGGGCGCTGCACCACCTTCGCGCGTTTCATCAGCTTCTGGTACTGCAGCTCGCGCATGGCGTAGATCTCGACCCAGAGGTCGTCGACGATCGTATCGCCATAAGGCCGCTGCAGCGAGGCGAGAGCGATGTTGCGCTTGGCCATCGGCGACCACATGGCGGCGCTGACCAGCCCGACCTCCTGGCTCTTGCGATAGTAGACGATGGCATGCTCGGCCGGGATGTTGCCCTCGATCTCCAGCCCGACCAGCACGAGGCGCAGCTTCCTCTTCGTCCGCGCTTCGAAAATGGCACGTCGGCCGTTGAAGTGCCCCTTCTCGGGATCGACCATGAAACCGAGGCCGACCTCGTCCGGCATGCGCAGGCGGTCGGCGCGAATGGCATGCTCGGCGGTGGTGAAGTCGGCATTGGCGACGATCAGGCCGGCTTCGAGCCGGGCGCGGTTCAGCGCCGTGTAGCCGATGGCGCGGATGCCGCGCAGTTCGCCCGCCGCCATCAGCCGGTCCCACAGGCTCAGCGCCTTGTCGGCGGGCACGAACAGCTCGTAGCCGAGATCGCCGGTGAAGCCGGTGCGCGAGATCGTAACGGTGGCGCCGTCATGCGCGAACTCGGCGAGGTCGAAAACCTTCAGCCGCTCGACACCGGCAAAGCCGGCGTCGCGCAGGATGGCGAAGGAGGTCGGGCCTTGCAGCGCCAATCCGGCGACGGCTTCGGTCTCCTCCTCGACGTTGACCTCGTAGCCCATGGCGCTGTCGAGCAGCCAGGGCAAATGCCGCTCCTGCGAGCAGAGGCGAAAGCGCGTCGGCGACAGCCGCAACAAAGTGCCGTCGTCGAGGACAAAACCTTCGTCGTCGCACCAGGCGGTGTAGTGGACGCGGCCGGGCTTCAGCCTGGTCACGTCGCGCAGCGTGACACGGTCGAGATAGGCTTCGGCGTCCGGCCCCTCGATGCGGTATTTCGTCATCGGCGAGATGTCGAAGAGTGCCGCCTGGCTGCGGATGGCGAAATATTCGAGCTCCTCGTCCCATAACGAGTGCGGGGCGCGATAGCCGGCCCAGCTGTACCACTCCTGCTTCAAGCCCAGCGCGTCGATGCGCGGCTGGAAGGGCGTGCCCAGCCGCAGCGTGCGGAAGTGTGATTGCGCGATGGTGCGGGCTTCGAGCGCTGCATCGGCCTCGGTCTCGACGGGCTTCTTCCTGGTTGCTTGCGCCATGCTCATGCCCTCATCGCGATGATGCGGCGCGCGGCGTTGAGGCCGGGCGCGCCGGAGATGCCGCCGCCCGGGTGCGAGCCGGCTCCGGCGAGGAACAGTCCTTCGAGCGGGGTGTCGTAGCCCGACCAGCCGGAGACCGGCCGCGACACCAGCATCTGGTCGGCCTGCAATTCGCCATGGTGCCAGTGGCCGCCGGGCATGCGGTAGCGCGCCTCGATGTCGGCAGGCGTCAGAAGCTCGGCATGGCGCACCGTCGCGCCGATGCCCGGCGCGTAGGTCTCGAGCTGTGCCATGATCGCCTTGAGGAATTGCGGCCTGCCGGCGGCCCAGCCCGCTCGCAGCGCATAGGGGGCATATTGCACCACGGCCGAGAGCACGCAGGCGCCGGAGGGTGCCAGCGAGGCATCGGCCAGGCTGGGCAGCGTGATCTCCATCACCGGCTCGGGCGAGAACGCGCCATATTTCGACGGGTTGAAGGCGCGCTCGACATGGTCGGGCGAGGGCGCGATGACCAACCGGCCCTTGTGGCCGGCAGCGCCGACGCCGGAAAATTGCGGCGGTTGGTCGAGCGCCAGATGCAGCTTCGCCGCGTCGCCCTTCATGCGGATGTTCTTCACCCTGCGCACGAAGCCCGTGTCGACCTCGCGCGGGCCGACGAGATCGAGGATGGTCGTCGCCGGATTGATGGCGGAAACGACAGTCTTTGCCCGCAGCGTCTCGCCGCCTTGCGTGACGACGCCGACGGCGCGGCCCTTCTCGACGACGACCTTGGCGACCGGCGATGCCGGGCGGATCGTCACACCTGCCCTCTCGGCCGCCGCGCGGATGGCGGCGACGATGGCGCCCATGCCGCCTTTCGGCAGCATCTGCGCGCCGGCAAGGCCGCCGATCTCGCCGGCCAGCCGGTAATAGAGACCGAGCAGCGAGGTCGGCGAGCGCGGGCCGAGATGGGAGCCGAGCGTCGCGTCGAAAGCGAGCAGGCCCTTCAGCCTGTCGTCCGAAAGCTGCTCGTCGAGCAGGTCGTAAGCATTCATCAAAAGCACGCGCAGGAAGTCGCGCATGTCCTCCTTGCCGAGCCGCTTCAGCGCCAGCGCGGTCTGGCCGAGGCCGGTCATCTCGGCGATCGACATGCCGGCAAGATCCGGCGGCCGGCGCGACAGGAACGGCTTCAGCACGCCGGCATAGCGAAGCAGCTGCGCGCGCAGTTCCTTCCATGCGGATTGCTCGGTGGGGCTGGCGCCGGTCAGCACCTCGCCATAGGCACCGTGCAGCACCAGCGGGCCGTCCTTCGACAGCGCGACCGAAGGCACGATATCGGCGCGCTCGACCTTGAGGCCGCGGCGCTCCAGCTCCAGCGTCTTCACCACATCGGGATGCAGGCGGTTGAGCAGGTGGGCGACCGCCGAGACACGAAAGCCGGGCGCGAATTCCTCGGTGCGGGCGGCGCCGCCGACATCACTGCCTGCTTCGAGCAGCAGCACCTTGCGGCCCGATTTCGCCAGCGTGGCGGCGGCGACGAGGCCGTTGTGGCCGCCGCCGATGACGATGGCATCCCAATTCACTTCAGATGACGTCATGGGCCGGGCTCATATGTGAGGTTGGCTTGGCGAGATCGCGCAGGATCTCGGCGGCGGCGTTGCGTCCGGGCGCGCCCATGACGCCGCCGCCCGGATGGGTGGAGGAGCCGCACATATAGAGCCCGCCCACCGGCGAGCGGTATTGCGCGTAGCCAGGCACCGGGCGGTTGAACAGCAATTGGTCGAAGGTCAGTTCGCCCTGGAAAATGTTGCCTTCGGTGAGGCCGACCTCGGCCTCGATTTCGCGCGGCGTGCGCACCTCCATATGGACGATGCGGTCGCGGAAGCCGGGCGAGTATGCGGCGATCTGCGAAATCACGCTTTCGGCGAAGCCGTCGCGGTCGGCGTCGGTCCAGTCGCGGCCGTCAATCTTCGGCGGCGCGTATTGCACGAAGCAGCTCATGAAATGTTTTCCCGGCGGCGCCATGGTCGGGTCGAGCGTGGTCGGGATCATCATGTCGAGGAAGGGGTCGGCCGACCAGCGATCGGCCTTCCAGTCGTCATAGGCGCGCTCCATGCGCTCGATGGAATCGGTGAAGTGCATGTCGGCGCGATAGACCGGCGAATCCTTGGGCAGGGCCCGGAATTCGGGCAGCGAATCCAGCGCGATGTTGACCTTGCCGGAGGAGCCGCGGATCTTGAAGTTCCTGACACGGCGCAGAAAGATGTCGGGCAGTTCCTTCTCCTCGATCAGCTTCAGGAAGGTGCGCTTGACGTCGGCGTTGGAGATGACGAGCTTGCCGTAGATCTCCTCGCCGCCGGCGAGCACGACGCCTTTGGCCTTGGCGTTCCTGACCAGCACATGATCGACCTCGGCGCCGGTGCGGATGGTGCCGCCGGAGGCCCTGAAGGACGCGGCCAGCGCCTTGGTGACGGCGCCCATGCCGCCGCGCGCATAGCCCCAGGCGCCGACCGAGCCGTCGACCTCGCCCATATAGTGGTGGAGCAGCACGTAGGCCGTGCCCGGCGACATCGGCCCGAGCGCGGTGCCGATGATGCCGGACAGCGCGAAGTTAGCCTTGATGACGTCGGTCTCGAAATACTCGTCGAGGAAGTCCGAGATCGACATCGTCCAGAAGCGCAAGGTCAGCGCCATCTCCTCGGCCGTTAGGCCAGCGAACTTTTTCCCCAGATAGAGCATTTCGCCGAGGTCGCGCGGCTTGAAACTGGTCGGGTCGGGCGCGGTGCGCATCAAGAGCGGCTGGATGAAGCGGCATTGCCGCGTCACGTCGCGCGAATAGCGGTCATAGGCCTCCGCGTCGCGCCTGGAAAAGCGGGCGAACTCGCGGCGATGCGCGTCATGGTCGCGGTAGTTGGCGAGATAGTCGCCGTCGCGTGTGAACACCGCGCCGCCTTCATAGGAGATCACCTGCAGCCCGAAGCGCGGCAGCTCCAGGTCGCGCATGATCTCTGGCCGGAACAGCGAACAGACGTAGGAACAGTTGGAATAAAGGAAGCCTGGCGTCAGCTCGCGGCTGGTGGCGGCGCCCCCGACCCAGTCGTTCTTCTCGACGACCAGCACGTCGAGCCCGGCGCGCTGCAGGTAACAGGCATTGACCAGGCCGTTGTGGCCGCCTCCGATGACGATCGCATCCCACGCCTTCATGTGCGCTCAACCTCCATCCGGATGCCCTTCTTTTTGTGTGGTCTGTTCCCCGATGCGTCGAATTTGGCACGGATCAAGGATTTCTGTCTAGCCATTTTGAATGAATGTTCAACAAATGGTGTTGCGTTTTCCTGTTTATGCGCTAGGCTTTGCGGGCAATTGGAACTGGCCACTTTCGAAATCTTGGGTTGAGATCCGATGATCGAAACGGCGGACGCCGAGCCGGAGTACGACGACACCGCCATTCGCTTCCTGGAGGCGCTCTGGGGCGACGGCTATCTGTCGCCGGGCGGACCCGAGGAGGTCGACAGGGTGGTAGAAGGCCTGTCGCTGAAGGGCAAGACGATCCTCGACATCGGCTGCGGCGCCGGCGGGATCACGCTGCATCTGGTCAAGCGTCACGGCGCGGCGTATGCCACCGGCTTCGATGTCGAAGGACCCGTCATCGAGGCCGCCAGGCAACGGGCGGCCGCGAGATCTCTCGGCGAGCGCACCAGCTTCATCCAGGCGCCGCCCGGTCCGCTTCCCTTCGCTGACGCATCCTTCGATGTCGTCTTCTCCAAGGATGCGCTGCTGCACGTGCCCGACAAGGACGCGTTGTTCGCCGAGATCTTTCGCGTGCTGAAGCAGGGTGGCGTCTTCGCCGCGTCGAACTGGATGATTGCGCATGACGGCGAACCGTCGCCGGAGATGAAGGCCTATGTCGCGGCCGAAGGCCTGTCCTTCACCATGGCCTCGCCGGCGCGCTATGCGCAGGCGATGCGCTTGGCGGGCTTCGCCGATATCGCCGTGCGCGACCGCAATCCCTGGTATCGCGAAGTGGCGCGCGACGAGCTGGCGCGGCTCAAGGGGCCGCTTTATTGGCCTGTCGCCGCCGTGGTGGGTGCCGCCTATGTCGACAAGAACATCCATACCTGGGAGGCGATGCAGAAGGTGCTTGACAGTGGTGAGCACCGTCCCACTCATCTGCGCGGTTGGAAGCCGGTGGTATAGCCGGCGATGCTGGAGACCGTGACGCTCATGAAGACTGCAGAGGCCAGGAAGGTTCTCCCCGAACCGTCGCGAAAGGGCGACGCCGAAAAGCGCGGCCGCAAGGCCTCGAAGGAGGTCAGGCAGCTGCAGCTGATCGAGGCGACGATCGATTCGCTGGCCAAGCGCGGCTACGCGGAGACGACGATGGCCGATGTCGCCGATGGCGCCGGCCTGTCGCGCGGCATCGTCAACTTCCATTTCGAGAGCAAGGAAAAGCTGCTGATCGCCACGCTGCAGCACATGTATGACGAATATTCGGCGCATTGGCGCGCGGCCCTGCAGAAGGCTGGCGATGATCCGGCAAGGCAGCTGCAGCTGCTGGTGTGGGCCGACTTCGACCGCTCGATCTGCAACAAGCGCAAGCTCGCGGCATGGCTGGCCTTCTGGGGCGAGGCCAAGTCGCGGCCGACCTACCAGGCGCTGAGCAGCTCGCGCGACAACTACTACCAGCAGGTCTTCATCGATCTCTGTGCGAAGCTCAAGGAGAGCGGTGGCTACACCTATGAACCCCAGGTCATAGCGCTGGCGCTCAGCGGCATGCTCGAGGGGCTCTGGCTGCGGCTGATGATGGGCACCGAGGACACCACCCGCGAAACCGCGCTGCAGGCGGCGAATGCGTTCCTGGCGGCGGCATTTCCCAGGCACTACCCATGAGAAGAAGGCCGGCCGACGAGCCGGCGGAAAAGACAAGGAGGATGGAACAGCAATGAGAACCCTGAGCCGACGCCTGACGCTGACCCTGGCACTGACCGGTGTGCTCGCCGCTTCCGCGGCGGCGCTGGCGGTTGCCGCCGACAAGGACCTGATCGTGTTCGACTGGTCCGGCTATGAGGATCCAAGCTTCCACGGGAAGTATGTCGAGAAGGATGGCGACTCGCCGACCTTCGCCTTCTTCGGCGACGAGGACGAGGCCTTCGAAAAGGTGCGCTCCGGCTTCAAGGCCGATCTCGGCCATCCCTGTTCGCAAAGCGTGGTGAAATGGCGCGAGGCCGGATTGCTGCAGCCGCTCGATACGTCGAAGATCATGGGCTGGAAGGACCTCAATCCCGGCATCATGGCGATGAAGGATCTCGCTACCACAGCCGACGGCAAGGCCTGGTTCATGCCGTGGGACTGGGGCGACACCCAGCTCACCTACAATTCCGAAAAGATCGACGAGAAGGACGTGCAGTCGCTGAAGGCCTTCGCCGATCCGAAGTTCAAGGGCCGGGTCTCGATCGGCGACAATGTCGACGACGCCTATGCGCTGGCAAGCCTCGCCATCGGGCTCAAGGACTGGACCAAGATGACGGACGACCAGTTCAAGCAGGCCTCGGATTTCCTGCGCCAGGTGCACAAGAACGTGCGCTCCTACTGGACCGACACCACCGACATCGTGCAGCTGCTCTCCGGCGGCGAGGTGGATCTCGCCTGGGCCTGGAACGACGCGGCGGTGCAGTCACAGGCCGCAGGCGTGCCGATCAAGTCCAGGAAGGACACCGAAGAGGGCATGTCGACCTGGGTGTGCGGCTATGTGCTGTTCAAGGATGCGCCGGGCAATGTCGACAAGGCCTATGACTATCTAAATGCCGTCAACGATCCCTCGGTCGCCAACATTCTGGTCAAGGACTGGGGCTACGGCCAGGCCAACGCCAAGGGCATGGCCGGTGTCGACCAGGCGGTGCTGAAGGAAAAGGGCTACGACAATGTGGAAAAGTGGGTCGACAAGACGCTGTTCCAGCAGCCGCTGCCTTCCGAGCTGAAGCTCAAGATGATCGCCGAGTTCGAGAAGATCAAAGCCGGCTATTAGGCCTGATTCTGGTGTCCCGTCCGCTCCGGCGGACGGGCTCGCCAACGCCCGGGAATTCTCCTAACCTCCCCCGTCGCTTTTCGCGACGGGGGAGTTTCGCGTCATGAATTCCACGATTCGTTGCCTTGCTCTTGCCGCCGTCGTCACCGTCGGAGCGGGCGCCGCCTACGCGCTTGCCGATGGCATGGTGGCCGCGTTCGAGAAGATCAAGGCCGGCTATTGACGACGGCAGCTGACAGAACCGGAGTCGTCATCGTCGGGGCCGGCTTCACCGGCCTGACGGCCGCGCTCGAGCTGAAGAAGGCCGGCATCGATTTCCTCGTGCTGGAAGCGCGCGACCGGGTCGGCGGGCGGGTGGAGGCGACGCGGAACGGGCTCGGCGAGCTGATCGACCGTGGCGGCCAGTTCCTGTGCGAGGACATGCCAGAGCTGATGGCGCTGGCTAAGGCGCGCGGCAAGACATTCGTCGAGACCTATGTCTATGGCGATTTCATCACCCATCCGTCGATGTCGGCCGGCCAGGCGGAGCGGACCTATGTGACCGCGATGGCGATCCGCGAACGCATGAACCGAATCGAGCCGGACGATCCCGCGATCGCTGGGCTGACCGTCGCCGGCTGGCTGCAACGCCAGGAGGATCCGGCCGATGCCAAGGCGGCCTTCCGTTCGATGATCGAGGGCCTGTGGTGCCTGGCGCTGGACAAGCTGCTGCTCTGGTATCTGATCGACAATGATCGCCGCATCACCAACGAAGTGCCGGAGCTGCAGTATTTTCTGCGCGAAACCATGCAGTCGCTGGCCGAGGACCTTGCCGGCGACCTCGGCGACCGGCTGCGGCTGAACGAAGCGGTCATTCGCATCGAGTGCCGACCGTCAGGCGTTCGCGTCGTCTCGGGCAGTGCTGCCATCGAGGCGCGCGAGGCCCTGGTCGCCCTGCCGCCTGCGACGGCCGACAAGCTCGATTTTCAGCCCGCCTTGCCGGCGGCCTTGAAGAAGGCGCTTGGCGTCTGGGAAAGCGGCGCGGTGGTCAAGATACTGATCCGTTACCCCAAGCCGTTCTGGCGCGAACGGGATCTGAGCGGCATGGTGATGTGGCGCGACATGCCGGGCCTGTTTGCATGCGACGCCAGCAAGGATGCCGAGCACGCAGCGCTCGTCGTCTTCATCGGCGGACCGCTGGCGCTGCGCTGCCGCAAGCTGAGCGCCGCGGCGTTGCGCGCCGAAGTCACGGCGAAGCTCGTGGATGCGCTTGGCCCGGAGGCGGCCGATATGCTCGATTTCAGCCACCGCGACTGGACGGATGACCGCTGGAGCGGCGGCGCCTATGGCGATCTCATCGTCGACGCGACGGCACGGGATGCCGAGCGCACGATTCTTGCCGGCGCGCCGCCGGTGCATTTCGCCTCGTCGGAAGTGTCGCCGTCATTTCCCGCCTATGTCGAGGGCGCTATCGTGGCCGGGCGCATCGCCGCCGGAAAGATCCTGACCAGCCTTCAATCCGCCATCGCCACCAGGGCTTCGGGATCGTAGGCGAGGCGGATCGGCGCGCCGACGGGGATGTCGTCGGCGCCGAAATCGTTGGTCTCCGTCACCGAGAGCGGCTTTTCCAGGCCGGGTATCTCGACGATCAGGTGGGTGATCTCGCCGAAATAGTGGCGCTCGACCACCTTGCCGGCGACCTCGAATTTGGCCGTCGCATTGTCCCACAGTACGCGCAGCCGTTCCGGCCGGATGCCGAGCGTCGCCGCGCCGCCATTGCGGACAAAAGCCTTCGGCTTGTCGGTCCTGACGCGGCCGAAACCCAGCGTGTCGAGCACCAGCGAGGCGCCGTTCTCCTCGACGATTTCGGCCTTGACGAAGTTCATGCCGCCGAGGAAATCGGCCACCTGGCGGTTGACGGGGCGCTGATAGATCTCCTTCGGCGAGGCGATCTGCGCGATCTTGCCGCCGAACATCACGGCGATGCGGTCCGACATGGCCAGCGCCTCGTACTGATCATGCGTGACCAGCACGAATGTGATGCCGACCGCCTGCTGCAACCGGCGCAGTTCAACCTGCATCTGCTCGCGCAGCTTCTTGTCCAGCGCCGAGAGCGGCTCGTCGAGCAGCAGCACCTTGGGACGCATGACCAGCGCGCGGGCGAGCGCCACGCGCTGGCGCTGGCCGCCGGAGAGCTCGGTGGCCCCGCGCTTGCCGAGACCGGTCAGCGACACCTGCGCGAGTGCCTCCTCGACGCGGCGCCTTTCCTCGCCCGCTTGCAGCTTCAAGCGCTTCAGCCCGTAGGCGACGTTCTGCTCGACATTGAGATGTGGGAAGATGGCATAGCTTTGGAATACCATGTTGGTCGGACGGCGGTTGGCGGGAATGCCCTCCATCGGCTGGCCGTCGACGGCGATCGAGCCGCTGGTCGGATTGTCGAAGCCGGCGATCATGCGCAAGAGCGTGGTCTTGCCGCAGCCAGATGGGCCGAGCAACGAGAAGAACTCGCCTTCCCGGATGGTCAGCGAAGCATCGTCAAGCGCCTTGAAGGCACCGTAGCTGCGGGTGACATCGCGGATCTCGATCATCGGCCGCTCCGACTGGAGACGATCGGCCTGGCGCGGCCGTTTGGCCTCAATCACATCAGGCATAAAGGCCTCCCTCGGTCTGCGTGCGCCTGGCCGCCCGTCGGCGCAGGATCTCGGCAATGGTCATCAGCAGGAAAGAAGCGAGGAGCAGCAGCGTGCCCAGCGCCAGCACACCCGGCAGCTTGGCCGCGAATCGCAGCTGGCCCCAGATGTAGATCGGCAGCGTCGCCTCGGTGCCGGTCAGGAAGAAGGCGATGATGAACTCGTCGAGCGAGATGGTGAAGCAGACGAGCAGGCTGGAGATGATCGCCGGCATCACCATCGGCAGTGTCACCCGCCGGAAGGTGCCGAAGGCACTCTCGCCGAGATCGGCGGAGGCTTCCTCGAGGCTGCGGTCGAAGCCCTCGAAGCCGGAGGTCAGCACCGTCATCGAATAGGGGATGCAAACCAGCACATGGCCGAGCACGACGGTGAACAGCGACAGGCTGAGGCCGAGCTGCAGCATCACCAAGAGCATCGAAATGGCGACGATGACCTCCGGCAGCACCAGCGGCGCCATGATCAGCCCGTTGATGGCGCGTCGGCCGGGGTAGCGGTAGCGGGTGATCGAGCGGGCGGCCAGGATGCCAAGCACGGTCGACAGGACCGAAGCGGAGACGCCGACGATCAGGCTGTTCCAGGTGGCGTCGATCAGCGCCGGCGTGCGCGGCAGGTCCTCGTACCATTTGAGGGTGACGCCCGAGAGCGGGAATTTCGGTGTCGCCGCGGTGTTGATCGAGAAGATCGGCAGGAAGACGACCGGCAGATAGAGGAAGGCGACATAGAGGAAGGCATAGGCCGATAGCCAGCCGCCTGGGAGCAAGCGTTTGATCGCCATCATCGAGCCAGCCTCTGCGCGGCGCGGATGATCAGCACCGTGGCGCCCGCCATCAGCGTCACGATCACCATGGTGGTAACGGAGAGCGCGGCGCCCAGCGGCCAGTTCGACGCCTTGCCGAACTGCGCCTGGATGGCGTTGGCGATCATGACGCCGTCCTTGCCGCCGACCAGCTTCGGCGTCACATAGTCGCCGACCGTCGGGATCATGACGATGAGCATCGCCGAGATGACCCCCGGCGTCGACAGCGGCAGGGTCACGCGCAGGAAGGAGCGCAGCGGGCCGTCGCCGAGATCCGTCGCAGCCTCGACCAGCGTACGGTCGACTTTTTCCAGCGAAACGAAGATCGGCAGGATGGCGAAGGTCGCCCAGGCATGGGTCAGCGTGATGATGACGGCGCTCGAATTGTAGAGCAGCGCGGTAGAAGGCTCGTCGATGATGCCGAGGCCCATCAGGCCGGAATTCAAGACGCCGTTGTAGCCGAGGATCACCTTCCACGACATGACCCGCAGCAGGTAGCTGGTCCAGAGCGGGATGGTGATGAGGAACAGCCACAGGCTCTTGTGACGGCCGCCGTGGAAGGAAATGAAATAGGCGATCGGGTAGGCGAGGATGACGGTGAGCACGCTGACCGTCAGTGAGATGTAAAGCGAGCGCCAGAGCAGATCGCGATAGATCGGCTCGGTCAGTGCGATGCGGTAATTCTCCAGCGTGAAGGCGTGGTCGATGGTCAGGTAGTTCTGCGTCCAGAAGGAGTGGGCGAAAACCACCAGGATCGGCAGCACCAGCAGGACGAGGGCATAGAGGAAGGTGGGGCTGATCAGGGCAAAGCCCTGGACGGGTTCGGACCGCAGAAGGGCATTTCGTCTGGCCCGCGACATGCGCAGCGGGGGCGAGCCTTCGGCAGCCGCCGTCATTGCAGCGCTCCGGGCGTGATTTCGGTCGCTGGCACGAACAGTTCCGGCATGTGGTTCCCATTGGTCAGCGCCGGCGGCTTGTTCCCTTTTTTGCTCGCGGCGCAACCGAACGGTGCGTTGCTGGTCGCGCCGCTTGCTTGCCGGCTTTCTTTCATCATGAGCGCATCCGCCAATTGAAATCAAGCGCTATTTCTGTAATATTGATTGAACGGACATTCAAAATGAAGTGAAGAAAGACCATTTTTCCGGGGCTTGCCGCTTCATTCTTTGTCCGCCGAAGGATCCACAACCATACGATGCGAGGCTAAGATGGCGGCTGCAAGGGAGATCAGGGCGAGGGAAACCAACCAGCCCGGCGATGACGATGCCGTGGAGCTGGCCAAGCGCCATCTCGTCCAGCCCTGGCCGTATGCCGGCTCGGTCGGCGCCGAGGCGCGCGCGCTGATCGGCGAGGGCGACGGCATCTACATCACCGATGCTTCCGGCAAGCGGCTGATCGACGGGCCGGCCGGCATGTGGTGCCTCAATGTCGGCCACCGCCGCGAGGAACTGGCCAGCGTGATGTACAACCAGGCGATGGCGCTGTCCTACAACACTCCGTGGTACACGATGAACGCGCCCTCGGCGGAGCTCGCCAGGCGCATTTCCGGTCACGCGCCCGCCGATCTCAGCCACACTTTCTTCACCACCGGCGGCTCGTCGGCGGTGGAGACGGCGCTGCGCTTCATGCAGTTCTACAACAATGTGCGGGGACGGCCGGAGAAGAAGCTGATCCTCAGCCGCGGCGGCGCCTATCACGGCTCGACCTATCTGTCGGCCTCGCTCAATGGCCGCCCGCGCGACCGCGACTGGATGGACGGCGCCGACGAGTTGGTGGTCAAGCTCTCCTCGCCCGATCCGTTCCGGCGGCCGAAGGAGATGAGCATCGCTGCCTTCACCGATTTCCTGGTGGATCAGTTCCGCGACACCGTCGCCCGCGTCGGTGCCGACAGGATCGGCGCCTTCGTCGGCGAACCGGTGCAGGCCTCGGGCGGCGTGGTCGTGCCGCCGGAGGGCTATCTGAGGCGCGTCCGCCAGATCTGCCGCGACAACGACATCCTCTATGTCTCGGACGAGGTGGTGACCGGCTTCGGACGTCTCGGCCACGTCTTTGCCTCCGGCGAGGTGTTCGGCATAGACCCGGACATGATCACCTTCGCCAAGGGCGTCACCTCGGGCTATTTCCCGCTCGGCGGCGTCATCATCTCGGGGCGGCTGCTGGAACAACTGCGCCGTTCCAACCATCCCGACGCGCTGTTCGGCCACGGCCTCACCTACACCAGCCATCCGATCGGCTGCGCGGTGGCGCTGAAGAATCTCGACCTGCTGGAAGACGGCGTGCTCGGGCACGCGCGTGAGGTCGCGCCCTATTTCCAGGCGCGGCTGAAGTCGCTGGAGGAATTGCCGCTGGTCGGCGAGGTGCGCGGCATGGGGCTGATGGCTTGCATCGAATGCGTCGCCGATCGCGAAAGCAGGAATCCGCTGCAGCTCGACAAGGACGTCGGCAAACGCATCGACGCACATTGCCATGAGCTAGGCTTGCTGGTCAGGCCGCTGATCAACATGTGCGTGATGTCGCCGCCGCTGATTATTTCGCGCGAGCAGATCGACGACATGGTGGCGATCCTGCGAGAGGGCATTTCGCGCACGATGGACGATCTCAGGAAAGAGGGCGTCTGGCGGGGGTGAGGGTTCTTCCTTCTCCCCGTTCTACGGGAGAAGGTGCCCGCAGGGGGATGAGGGGCAGCGCCGACCTCGGCGATTGGTTGGTCGCCGGACGACGCCAGAAATTGGCGTCTGACTAAAACGATAATCTCAAAAACCTGCGCTGCCCCTCACCTGCCTGCTCTATCCCCTCGACCGCAGCGCGTCGTTCAGCGCCCACATGTTCTTTTCCTCCGGCGCCGTCTCCAGGCCGAGCACGGGGATCTGCTTGCGCAGATGATCGTGGTGGGTGCGCACGCCATATTCGAGGTCGGAGAGATAGAACCCCTCGAAGGCTTCCGACAGCATGGATTCGTTCGACCACACCGAAAGCTGCACGTCCTCGTCCATTGTGTCGCGGTCGATGCGGTAGGCGAGATAGCGCGCCGCCGCCTGTTCTCTCGTTTCGTCCTTGTAGCGGTAGATTGCGCCGCGCAGCAGGGTCTCGCCGGTCGACAGCGGGAACTCCTGATAGAACTGCACGGATTCCGGCATGATCGACAGCGCGTTGTTGGGGAAGATGCCGTAGTAGATCCAGGCCTTGCGCAGATGCTCCGGCAGATGCGAAGCGTCGGGCGCTCGCTTGATGTATTCGCGCACGCTCCAGCGCCGCCCGGCATGCGGATTGTAGGTGGCGAAGGATCGCGACACGCCGTTGACGAAGGGCTCGTCGAAATAGGTCGCACCATAAAGATCCTGTAGCGCCGGATGCGCCATGGCGACGTGGTAGCCTTCATTGTCGACGTCGCGCACCGACTTCCAGTTGACCGGCGATTTTTGGGTCCAGATGCCCCACGATGGCACCATCTCGGCGACGCGATAGTGCGCGATCTCGGCCTCGATCGGCTTCAAAAGCTCGGCCACCGAGGGCTGCGGGCCTCCCTCGTGGAAGCGGATGAAGATGAAACCCATCCAGATTTCGAGGTCGAGCGGCATCAGGCCGAATTCGGTCTTGTCGAGATCGGGGAAGGAGCGCGGACGGGCGGCACCGCGCAGCGTGCCGTCGAGATTGTAGACCCAGCCATGGAACGGGCAGACAAGCGCGTTCTTGCAGGTGCCCTGGCTGTCGGCGACGACGCGGCTGCCGCGATGGCGGCACATATTGTTGAAAGCGCGCACGAGGCCGTCCTTGCCGCGCACGATCAGCGCCCGTTCGCCGATGACATCCATGGTCAGATAGTCGCCGGGATTGGGCACGTCGGAGACATGTCCGGCGATCTGCCAATGGTTGCGGAAGACGTATTCCTTCTCGAGTTCTAGAAGCGCGTTGGAGTGGTAGCTCCATCCCGGCAGACCCCGCCGGTCCCAATCGTTGGGGATCGCCACGTCACGGAGATGCGGGTTCATAGAAGGCTCTTCTTTTGTTGAATGATCATTCAATATAAGTATATTTTGCTTTGAAATGCAATGGTTTGTTGAAATATAAAATTTTGATGGCGCTGGGTTTGCATCCGCTCAGCGACGATCTGGCCAGGGAAAATCACGGAAAATCCGGGCGTTAACCAGGGTTCTGAAACAGGCCCGGAGCGGCCCGATCGACGTCGACCTGGCAGCGAGAAGCGGCGGCTCTCAGAGACGCAGTCCCGGCCCCGATTTCCTTCGCAAGTGTGAGATTGCTCATAGTCCGCAAGACCGCCTCAGGCCCATTGCTTCGCCTGTGAGGTCGCCTTTCAGGTCGCGCTTATGGAACAGAAATTGCAAACGAACACGAAAATCGGGGAATGACCGAATATGCCCGATCATGCCCGATTTTTCTGTTTCAAGCCGGTTACACGGGCAGCCATCGCGTATCATCCATCCGTTACCGGGTGCGGATACATTCGTTTCATAGCAAAAAGAAAGACAATGAAGGGGATTGCGATGTTCACGAAAGTCCAGACCGCCAACAACCGCCTCCAGGCACCGGAGCGCAACGATCGGCGACCGAAGCTGGCGCTGCGCCAGCGCGCCAGCGACCATCCGATGGCGATGTTCATGGCGATTGGCGCCCTTGCCTTCGCCGGCATGTTCCTCACACCGGCGGCAGGCCCCGCCTTCGCGTCGCTCAATCCGCCGGCAGGTGCCGTCGAAGGCGCGTCGACCACGATCAAGACCGGGCGTTTGCCGATGCCGCAGATCGATTTCGCCTGCAAGGGCCAGGCTTGGGGCGCCGAGAGCGCGGACTGTCTGCGCGCCATTGCCGAGCAGTCCGGCAAGCATAGGGAACGCGCGGTGCGCATGATCGCCAATGCCGCGCCGCTGACCAGCACGCCGAACGTCTTCTGACTTGTCGAACGTGATCCGCGAAACAGTTCCCCGCTTCGCGATCACGCTTTGACCTCCCCAGAGCGCTCCTCCTGCGCTCAAGTCAGGCTCCCACCGCATCGTCGGTTGGGAGCCTCTTTTTTTCGGTCTGTCGATATTCAGGTGAGGCCGGCCTGCTAACGGCGAGTTCCTGCGCTTGCTCCAGTATCTTTGAACGGCTGGATGTCAGCTCTCCACGGCAGCCTGCTCGGCGATGGCCGAAAGCACGCCGCGCACGTCCAGCGTGCTGAACGGCTTTTCCAGGATCTGCGGCCGCTGATGCGGCGGCAGCGCCTCGATCTCGGCCTTGGCGCCGATCAGGTCGCCGGTGACCAGCACGAAGCGCTGCGCCAGCGCCGGCCGTTCGGCGAGCAACTCGCGATAGATTGCGATGCCGCTGGTGCCGGGCATGCGCAAATCGGAAAAGACGATGTCGGGCGGCATCTGGCCGCTGAGGATCGCCGCCGCCGACGTCCACGCCGGCACGACGCGCGACTTGACGCCCATCAGCTCCAGTATGTCGGAGAGCGAGCCGGCGACATCGGGCTCGTCGTCGATGATCAGCGCGTGGCGCAGGCCGCTTGAGCGCGCCGGTCCTTCGCTGCCAGCGGCCGCGCCGGCAGTGATCGCCGGCAGCTGGACCACGAAACGCGCGCCGTGCGGCTGCACCTCCTCGAACCAGATGTTGCCGTTGTGCCGCTCGATGATCGACTTCGAGATCGACAGGCCGATGCCTGTGCCGACGCCGATCGGCTTGGTGGTGAAATAGGATTCGAAGATGCGTGAACGGATCGCTTCCGGCACGCCAGGGCCGTTGTCCTCGACGGAGAAGCCGGGATTGCCGCGATCGCTGCGAAACGTGCGCACCTTGATCAGCCGGTCGCCTGCGACGCCAGCCAACGCATGCTGACTGTTGACGAGGAAGTTGGCGGCCACCTGCGTGACATGGTCGGCATCGGCCATGGCCAGCAGCGGGCCGACGGCGAACTCGGTGTCGATGATGATGCCGCTGGAGCGCGCGCCATAGGCTGTCACTTCGAGCGCGGCGCGGATCACCTGGTTGAGGTCGGTCTCTGCCTGCTCGGTCGGATGCAGGCGCACCATCGACAGGAAGCTCTTGACGATGCGGCCGCAGCGCTCGGCGGCTGCGCGTACCTTCTCGGCGCGCACCTTGGTCTGCGGGTCGGTGGCGAACTCATGCAACAGCGTCGATTGCGCGACGACCACGGCAAGGGGGTTGTTCAGCTCGTGCGAGACGCCGGCCAGCAGCGAACCCATGGCGGCCATCTTCTCGTTCTGGTGCAGCTTCTCGCGCTGGCGGCCGATTTCCTCCTCGGCGCGCAGCTTGTCGCGCAAATCGCGGATCGAGCCGAAGATCAGCCTGCGGTCGGCAACCCGCATCTCGGTCGCCGTCAGTTCGATCGGGAACACCTCGCCGGCGGCATTCTGGGTCACGGTCTCGAGCCGCTGGCCAACCATTGGCGCGCCGCGGCCCGACATGTATTCGGCGCCCGAGGCATAGCCCTTGCGGTAGTAGATCGGAACGATGGTGTCGAGCAGGTCCTTGCCGAGGATGTCGCTGCGCGGGAAGCCGAACATCTTCTCGGCCGCCGGATTGAACTCGATGATCGAGCCGGTCTCGTCGATGACGACGATGGCGTCGAGCGAAGCCTGCAGCATGGTGCGGCGGATAACCTCACTGGCATGGGCGTCGGAGGGCGAGTGCTCGATGGCATCGCCGATGGCCAGCGCGATGATGTGCAGCGTCGCCTCTTCCTCATCGGTCCATTCGCGCTCGGCGACACAATCGTTGACCGCCAGCGTGCCCCAGAGATGGCCATGCGCGAAGACCGACACCGACAGGAACGACTTGATATTCTGCTTCTCGAAGTCGGCTCTCAGGAAGCCGTCGAGATCGCGGGTATGGCCGGCAAAGACCTTGCCTTGCCGCTCGTCCTCCTGCAGCCGCTCCAGCAACGGGTCGGAATTGATGATCGACTGCATGATGACGGTGGGCGAGGCGAGTTCGCCGCCGAATTCGGGATCGATCCAGTAGGCCGAGACCGACTGGGCGAAGCCCTGGCCCGGAAGCTCGCGAAGCCGAAACAGAATGCCGCGCTGGCAATCCATGGCGCGGCAGAGCGTCTCCAGGATGATGTCCATCTCGCGCTGCCAGTCACCGGCCTCGCGCAGCCGGCGCACGACGCGGACGGCCGCCATCGCCGCGCCCTGGCGGGTGGCTTGCATATCCGTTCGGGCGGCTTCGGCTGTCATGTTCAATACGTCACCCAGGGCCAGATCGGCAGGATATGAAATTCAGCACACAGTTCGAAAATCGATCGTGGGTTCCCGGAGGAACCATATGCAGGACAAAAATGCTACAGCGTTCTTTGCGCATCCGGAAGGACACGCGCCAGCCGGATTCCGGATATCGAAGGTCACCGGCCGTCATGGCCGAATGACGGCGGCCTCACAGTTCGGGCCGCTGCGGTTCAGGCTCAGTTGCCCTCGCCGCTCGGCAGCGAGAAGATATAGCCCTCGCCGCGCACCGTGCGCAGGAACTTCGGGTTGGCGGGGTCGGTCTCGATCTTCTTTCGCAGCCGCATGATGCGGATGTCGACCGCCCGCGAAGATTCCGGGTCCTCGACGAAGCCGATCGCTTCGGAGATCGCCGCTCGTGTCAGCAGACGGTTGGCGCGCGTCAGGAAGACTTCCAGTACGTCGAACTCGCTTTTGGCCATGTCGACGACCGCGCCGTTGGCACCGGTGACCAGCCTGCCGTCGAGATCGGCGTGGAATGAGCCGAAGCTCATGCGGCGGCCGGCAGAGGCCGGTTCGGGCTTGGCGGCCTGCGGCTCGGCCGGCTGCGGCACGCGGCGCAGCACGCTGCGCACCCGGGCCAGCACCTCGCGCAGTTCGTAAGGCTTGACGATGTAGTCGTCGGCGCCGAGCTCGAGCCCGACGATGCGATCAAGCGCGGTGCCGGCCGCGGTGGCATAGATGATGCCGATCGGGGTCTTGGAGCGCAGCCAGCGGCCGAACGACAGGCCGTCCTCGCCAGGCATGGCTATGTCGAGGATGGCGAGATGAAAGGATTGCGTCTCAAGCAGGTTCCGCGCCGCGGCGGCACTTTCGGCCGTCGCCACCTCATAGCCGCTGGCGCCGAGATACTCGGCGACGGCATCCCTCAGGTCAGGCTCGTCCTCGACGACGACAATTCTTGCCCGCACTATGCTCTGGCTCCCGCTTTCAGCGGAAAGTAGATTGGGTATAAACATGATGTCCAGCACTCATCTTGAGATGTCTGTCGCAGGGTGGAGAAAAATGGCCGCACGATCCGTCATCGCGCTCGTTTCCGTCGCCGAAGTGGTGGCGGGCGACCTTGCCGACCATCTCGAGCGGCGCGGTCATGACGTGCGCGCGGCGCGCCAGCCCTGGGAAGCGGAATCGCTGCTTTCGGCCAAAGGCATCGACGTGGTGGTTGTCGGCGACAGCCTGAGCCAGGCTGAGGGGCGCGATCTGCTTCGGCGTTATGGCGGCGAGGGCGGACCCGACTTCATCCTGATCTGCCGGCCGACCGACCTGGTCGACAAGGTGCTGGCGCTCGAGCTCGGTGCCGCCGACGTCGTCGAGAGCCCGCTCAACGTCAGGGAACTGGCCGCGCGCATCGGCGGCCTGCTGGCGCGGCGCGGCAGGGCCGCCGGGGAACTGATCGTGCTGGAGAACGCAACCGTCGATCTGAGGTCGGCGATGGTCATGCACCGCTCGGGCGCGGAAGACCAGCTTTCGCCCGGCCAGGTGGCGCTGCTCAAGCTGTTTCTGGCAAGTCCCCGCAAGGTGCTGACGCGCGACGACATCATCGCCGCGGCGCCGGCCGAAAACGCCGACGCCTTCGACCGCTCGATCGATTCGCGCATCGTGCGGCTGCGCCGCAAGCTCGACACCGAAACCATCACCACGATACGCGGCGCCGGCTACCGGTTCGACCCGCCGACGCAGCGCGTCGATTGAATCAGCCAGACTGTTCGATTGTTTCAGCATCGGACCGGTTTCCATTCTGGTCCGATGCTCTCGCTCAGCGCAGCACGATGGCCGAAGGGCCGGATGGCGCATCGCTGGCGACGGCGACCACCTCAGCCTGGGCACGGTCCCGCAAGAGGACGGTGGCAAGGCCGGCAAAGCCCAGAAGGCCTTGTGCGTAAAGCAATGCGGAAAGCACGGCTGCGGCAGATTTCGTGTTCATTGGCTCCATCCCTTCAACTTGTGGTTCCGCTTCAGGAAACCCCCGAAGCGCCCGCGCCGCCCACGGAGCCCCCCGCAGCGGCGCGGGCCTTCGGTCCTCTCGGCAGCAAGTAGCCGGAGGCGCCGCGCATCCACTTCAGCCGAAGGCCGACCCGCCAGAGGGCCTTCAGCCGGTTAACGCGCAGGCTGGACACGATCCAGACCGTGGCGATGAACAGCGCGGCATGCAGCGTCGAAATCTCGCCGGAATTCATGGCCGCAAGTGTCGTCGCCGGGTTGCCGGCAACAGAGCCGACACCGCCGAGGACGATTGCAGCGACGCTTGTCCGGAGAAGCCAGGAGCGTAGGTTCGTTTTCCTGCCCATTTTCGTTTTGCTGTCGTCTGTTCCCGTTGCGTCAACTGTGCTGCCGGCTTGTATCGGGATCATGCCGCACGAGTCGCGCTTTGTTGCAATCTGGTTTCGGCGCAGGTCGTATCGCTTTCATATCAGAGGCATAGGTGCTTTCGTCTGGGGGCTTTGCAGCCTGATGCCGATAACGAAGCGTTAACTATATGCCCTGTCCCCCGATCACGCCCCTCGTCGGGCGGTTAACCACGGGAAACAGATTCGAAACAAATGTGAGCATCAAGCGAAATTGGCTTGAAACATCACCCAGCGATAAATCCGCCATCGAATTGGAGCCGGCCGGACCGGCAGAGAGAGGGGACATCGCCATGCACGCCACCATTTCCGCCAAGCTTATCAACATCACCGCCGCTGCGTTCACCGGCGCGGCCCTGCTTTTCGGCGCCGGCAGCGGCGCCGCCCACGCCAACCAGATCGTGGCCAAGGTTTCGCTGTCTCAGCAGACCATGGAGGTCACCGTCGATGGCCGGCCGACCTTCGCCTGGAAGGTGTCGACCGGCGACCGGGCGCACATCACGCCGACTGGATCCTTCAAACCGACCCGCATGCACGAGATGTGGTATTCGAAGAAGTACGACAACGCGCCGATGCCGCATTCGGTGTTCTTCAGCGGCGGTTATGCCGTGCATGCGACCTATGCCATCAAGCGTCTCGGACAGCCGGCCTCGCACGGCTGCGTGCGGCTGCACCCGGATGCCGCGGCCGATTTCTACCAGCTCGTCGAGGCCTTTGGCCCGTCGAATACCAGCATCGTCATCGTCAAGTAGCAGGCTGTGGTCGAAGGCGGCGAAGAGGGTTGGCAAAACCTCCTCTCATCCGTTCCGCCTCCCGCCTGGCATTGCTCTTCCGCGGTAAACGCCCAACCAAAAAAGAGGCCGGAATTTTCCGGCCTCTTTTTTCCTTTGTCGTTCGATTCCGTCAGTCCTGCAGCGCCGGCATCAGGTTCGGATCCGGCTTCTCTGCATGGTGCGGCAGGTCCTTGCTGGCGATGAAGGTGTAGAACATCGGCACCACGAACAGCGTGAACATGGTTCCAACCAGGATGCCGGTGAAGATCACCAGGCCCATTGAATAGCGGGCGGCGGCGCCGGCGCCGCTGGAGATGATCAGCGGCACCACGCCAAGCGCCATCGCCGCCGTGGTCATCAGGATCGGCCGCAGCCGCACCTTGGCCGAAGCGACGATCGCGTCGCGCCGGCGCATGCCGTGGAGCTCACGCTGCTGGTTGGCGAACTCGACCAGAAGGATGCCGTGCTTGGTGATCAGGCCGATCAGCGTGATCAGGCCGACCTGGGTGTAGATGTTGAGCGTGCCCAAGCCGATGTTGAGCGGCACGATCGCGCCAAAGATCGACAGTGGCACCGCCATCATAATGATCAGCGGGTCGCGGAAGCTTTCGAACTGCGCCGCCAGCACCAGGTAGATGACGAGCACAGCCGCAACGAAAGCGATCAGGATGGTGTTGCCCTGCTCCTTCTCCTGCCGCGACTGGCCGGAATAGTCGATGAAGAACGTGCCGGGCAGGCTCTCCTTGGCGATATCCTCGATGGCCTTCAGCCCGTCGCCGGTGGTGACCCCCGGCAGTGGCAGGGCTGTGATCGTCGCCGAGTTGAGCTGGTTGAACTGTTCGATCGCGGCGGGTGCCGCATTGGTCGAGATCTTCACCACCGCCGACAGCGGCACCATCTCGCCCGAGGCGCTGCGCACGAAATACTGGGCGAGCTTCTCGGGGTTGTCGCGGAATTCCTGCGGCACCTGCGGGATAATGTCGTAGCTGTTGGAGTCGCGGTCGAACTGCGCCACCTCGGCGCCGCCGACCAGCAGCGTAAGCGTGCGGCCGATATCGGCGATCGGCAGGTTCAGCGCCGCCGCGCGCTCGCGGTCGATCGTCACCGTCACTTGCGGCGCGTCATAGGACATCGAGTTTTGCACAACGATGAAGCGGCCGGAGGCCTGCGCCTTGTTCTTGATCTGCTCAGCCGCCTCGTAAACTTCGGCGGAGTCGCCCGTGGAACGTACCACAAAGGAGATCGGCAGGCCGCCGCCCGAACCGGGCAGCGTCGGCGGCGCGAAGACGAATGCCTCGACGCCGGCCACCTTGGCAAGCCGGCCGGTGATGTCTTCCTGGATCTCCTTCGAGCTGCGGGTGCGCTCGGCCCAGTCCTTGAAGGCGAAGCCGACAAAGGCGCCGTTGGTGGCGCCGCCGAAGGCGACGGCCGAGAACTGGGCGCGCGTCTCAGGGATGTCCCTGACCAGACCGAGGATCTGGTTGACGTAGGTTTCGGTATAGTCCGACGTCGCGTAGCGCGGCCCGGTCACGATCGAGAGCAGGAAGCCCTGATCCTCCTCCGGCGCCAGTTCGCTTGAGGTCTTGGTGAACATGAAGCCGGTGAGCGCGACCAGCGCGACCACGATCAGTAACGTCACCGGACGGTTTCTCAGCGAGCTGGTGACCATCCGCTCGTAGACGCGCTCGACGCGGCCAAAGGTGCCGTCGACGATGCGCTGGAAACGGCTGTGCGAGCCTGCCTTGAGGATACGTGCCGACATCATCGGCGTGATGGTGATGGCGATGATGCCCGACAGCACAACCGAGCCGGCAAGCGTCACCGCGAATTCCCGAAACAGCGCGCCGGTCAGGCCGCCGGTGAAGGCAAGCGGGGCGAACACCGCCGCCAGCGTGATGGTCATGGCGACGATGGCGGAGAGAATCTCGCGCATGCCGTTGAAGGCCGCCTGCATGGCCGACATGTGGTCCTCTTCCATGTGGCGGTGGATATTCTCCACCACCACGATGGCGTCGTCGACGACGAGGCCAATGGCCAGCACCATGGCGAGCAGCGACAGCAGATTGATCGAGTAGCCGACCGAATACAGCAGGAAGCAGACGCCAATCAGCGAAAGCGGAATGGTCACGATCGGCATCATCACCGAGCGGAACGAGCCGAGAAAGAGCAGGATGACGACGACGACGATCGCCACCGCCTCGCCGATGGTCTTGAATACCTCCTCGATCGAGGCGCTGATCTGCTCGGTGGAATCGTAAACGATCTCGATCGTCATGCCTTGCGGCAGCGTCTCCTGGATCGTCGGCACCAGCTTGTGGATCGCCGCCGCCGTCGTCAGCGGATTGGCCGCCGGCGTCGGGAAGATGGCAAGGAAGGTGCCGGGCTTGCCGTTGAAGGAGACCCTGGTGTCGGTGCTGACCGCGCCGAGCTCGACGCGCGCCACGTCGCGCAACCTCACCACATTGCCGTCCTTGGAGCGCAGAGGAAGCGCCGCGAAAGCCTCCGGCGTCTGCAATGTCGAGCGCACGGTGATCGATGAGACAACGTATTCGTTCTCGGTGTTGCCGGGCGCCGACAGGAAGTTGCTGTCGTTGATGGCGGTCAGCACATCGGCCGCCGTGACGCCGCGCGCGGCGAGCTTGACCGGGTCGATCCACACCCGCATCGAATAATCCTCGGCGCCGAAGATCTGCACGTCGGCGACGCCCTCGACCGTCGATATGCGCGGGCGAACGACGCGCTCGATATATTCGGTCAATTGCTGCTTCGTCATGTTCGGATTCTGCATCGAGATGTACATCATCGCGAACTCTTGGCCGGTGCCCTTGACGATTACCGGATCCTTGGCGGCGTCGGGCAAGGTGCCACGCACGCCCTGCACCTTGGACAGGACCTCGGTCAGCGCGACGTCCGGGTTGGAGCCGAGCTTCATCTGCACAACCACGGTGCTGGAGGAGGGCCGGCTCGACGAGGTGACGTAGTCGATGTTCTCGGTCGAGGCGACGGCGCGGGCGATCGGAGCGGAGATGAAGCCCTGGATCAGGTCGGCGCTGGCGCCTGGATAGGCCGTGGTGATGGTGATGGCCGTCTCGTCGACTTTCGGATACTGCCGGATCGACAGGTTGAAGATGCCCTGGAAACCCAGGAGCAGGATCATGCAGGCGAGCACGGTCGACAGGACCGGCCGGCGAATGAAGATGTCGGAGAAATTCATTGCTGGGCGGCCTGCTTGTTCGCCGGCTTGGTCGGATCGATTGTGTTGTCGACGGCAACGGACATGCCGTTGAAGAGCCGGTTCTGGCCGGCGGTGACGACCTCATCGCCGGCGGTGATGCCTTCCAGGATCTCGACCATGCCGGCGTTGCGGCGGCCGGGCTTGACGAATACCTGGGCAAGCACAAGCTCAGGCTTTTCGCCTTCCACCGGCTTGGCCGCCGCGTCGGCCGGCTTTTCGTCAGGTTTTTCGTCCGGCTTGGCGGCCGGGGTGGAGCCGGTCTTTGTCGCATCCGGCTTCTCTTCGGGCTTGGCTGCTGGAGCGGCAGCGTCGCCCGCGGGCTTGGCCGGACGCACGACAAAGACGAAGTCGCCATAGAGGCTGGAGGTCAGGGCCGTCTGCGGCAGCGTCAGGACATTCTGCTCCTCCGGCAACTCGACGCGCACCTGCACGAACTGGCCTGGCGTCAGCTTGCCGTCGGGGTTGGCGACCTCGGCGCGGATCGACACCAGCCGGCTCGTAGGGTCGATCTTTGGGTCGATGCCGCGAATGGCGCCGGCGAACGGCATATCGCTGTTGCCGCCGCCGATGCCGAGCCCGCACCGTCTGGCCGATCTTGAGCAGCGGCAACTGCTGTTCCGGCACCGAGAAGTCGACCCGCATGGTATCGAGGTCCTGCAGGGTCACCACCGAGGATCCGGTGGCGAGATACTGACCGAGGTCGATCTTGGGGATGCCGACAGTGCCGGCGAAGGGAGCGGTCAGCTGCTTCTGGTCGAGCACCGCCTGCAGCTTGTTGACCTGCGAGGCGGATGCCGACGCGGTCGCCCGCGCGGTGTCGAGCGTGGCGTCGGTGCCGACGCCGCGCCGCTGCAATTCGACGGCGCGTTCGAGCGCCGTCTGGTCAGAGACGTTCTGTGCTTTCGCCGCCGCGAGATCGGCGCGCTCGACGGCATCGTCGAGCTGCAGCAGCACGGCGTTGTCGGCTACCTTCTGGTTGGCGTGGAACATGATGCTCTTGACGATGCCGGCTGTTTCGACGGTGAGGTCGACGCCGCGCACGGCATTGACGGTGCCGATCGCCTCGACGCCCGGCGTCCACTCGGACGGCTTCACGATGACCGTCGAAACGGTCGCTGCCGGCGGCTTCATGGTGGCGAAATACTGCTTGATCGCGCTGTCACGAAACAGGTTGAAGGCGACAATTCCGCCGCACACCACAATGAGCAGAAGCAATATTCCGACGATGATGAAGAAGCGCTTCACGAACAGTCCCCCTCGGCCGGCGTCCGGCAATAGTCGTCGAACAGCGGGACACATATCGACGTCAGGTCCCGTTTTCAAATGATGGCGATCTTACTGTACCGTCTGGACGGTGTTGTCAATTCCGCCTAGGCTAATGTAAGGGGGATGCACCGATGAAAACCCGCAGAGCAAATTCGCGTGACAGGATACTCGCCGCCGCCGCCGACGTGGCGCGCGAGACGGGTCCGGGCAGCCTGTCGCTGGACGCCGTCGCCAGCCGCGCCGGCGTGTCGAAGGGCGGCCTGCTCTACAATTTCCCGACCAAAGCCAAGTTGATGCAGAGCCTGGTGGAGGATTATCTCAAGGCATTCGAGCAGGCGATGGAAGCCCGCACCGCCGTGGCTGGTCATGAAAGCGCGCTCGCGGCCTATATCAAGCTCTCGGCCGACGAATGCGAGGAGCCGCAGCCGTCGGCGTCCTGGATATTTTCCGCCATCGCCGAGGATCCCGAATTCCTGACGCCGATCAAATCGTTCAAGCGGCAGCTGTTCGAGCGGCTCAAGGGGGAGACGAACGACCTCAGCGCGCTGTTGGTCTGCTTCCTCGCCATCGAGGGCATGCGCAGCATGAATCTCTTCGATTCCGACGTGCTCTCGAAGGATGAGCGGCAGCTGCTGACCTCGTCGCTGCTGGAGATCGCCGGATAGGGGCCTAGCGCCGGCATTTGACTGGCGTTTTGAAATGCCCTCCCTGCCGAGCCCGGTATCCCGCCCGTCACACCAGCTTCATCGACCGGACATAGCCTCACCTGTGGTTGTGCCGAAGTGCGAACGGGAGTGGGACATGGTGGACATTGTTTCGAGCGAAGCGGGCATTCCAAGGCCAGATCATCCACTCAATCAAACCGGCGGCGCCAAGTGGTTCCTGCCGGCCTTCGGAGTGATCGTGCTCGCCGGCGTCATCTATGTCGCCTACGCACTCAGCCAGGATCTCGCCATAGCCAAGACGGTGCCGTGGATCCTGCTCGGCATCGCCTTGCTGATTGCGCTGGGCTTCGAGTTCGTCAACGGCTTCCACGACACCGCCAATGCCGTGGCGACGGTCATCTATACCCGCTCCCTGCCGGCCGAGTTCGCCGTCATGTGGTCGGGCGTCTTCAATTTCCTCGGCGTTCTCACCTCCAGCGGCGCGGTTGCCTTCGGCATCCTGTCGCTGCTGCCGGTCGAGCTCATCCTGCAGGTCGGCTCCTCGTCAGGCTTCGCCATGGTGTTCGCGCTGCTGGTCGCCGCGATCCTGTGGAACCTCGGCACCTGGTTCCTCGGCCTGCCGGCCTCAAGTTCGCACACCATGGTGGGGTCGATCATCGGCGTCGGCCTCGCCAACCAGTTCATGGCGCCGGCCGGCAGCGCCACCAGTGGCGTCGACTGGTCACAAGCGACCAATGTCGGCACCACGCTGCTGGTCTCGCCAATCATCGGCTTCTTCGCCGCGGCAATCCTGCTCTATGCGATGAAACTGCTTGTGCGCAATCCGGCGCTCTATGAGGCGCCGAAGGGCAACACCCCGCCGCCGTGGTGGATCCGCGCGCTGCTGATCTTCACCTGCACCGGCGTCAGTTTCGCCCATGGCTCGAATGACGGCCAGAAGGGGATGGGCCTGATCATGCTGATCCTGATCGGCGTGGTGCCGACGGCCTATGCGCTCAACCGCACCCCGGACATCAACTATCTCGAAGCCTACAAGTCGGCTTCGGTGAGCGTCGAACAGGCACTGGGCAAGTACGTCAAGCCGGGCATCACCGTCCCCGATGCCAAGGTGGCCGTCCAGGACGCCGTGCGCACCAGGACCTGGAACGACCAAACCACGGTGGCGCTGCAGACATATATTCACAACACCACGGCTTCGCTGCAGCCCTACGCTTCGATCGAAAAGGTGCCGACCGATCTGGTCGGCAACGCCCGCAACGACATCTATCTGATCGGCGAGGCGCTCAAACTGATCGACAAAAAGAAGCTGCTGCCGATGGAGGCCGCCGATCTCAAGGCGGTAACCGACTATCACAAGGCGGTCGACAACGCGACGAAGTTCATTCCGCTTTGGGTGAAGATCGCTGTGGCGCTGGCGCTCGGGCTGGGCACCATGGTCGGCTGGAAGCGCATCGTCGTGACGGTCGGCGAGAAGATCGGCAAGAGCCATCTGACCTATGGCCAGGGCGCCGCAGCGGAGCTGGTGGCGATGGTCACGATCGGCATGGCCGACCGCCTCGGCCTGCCGGTGTCGACCACCCATGTGCTGTCGTCGGGCGTTGCCGGCACCATGGCGGCGAACGGCTCGGGGCTGCAATGGTCGACCGTGCGCAACCTGCTGCTTGCCTGGGTGCTGACGCTGCCCTGCTCGATCGCGCTCGCCTTCGTGCTGTTCATCATTTTCCGCCAGGTGTTCTGAGCGGCCAAGTTCTCAAATAAAAGGCAGCGCCGGTCGCAGCCGCTGCCTTTTTCTTTGTGGCTGTTCCATGGCTGTTTCGAGGCGCCGGCGGGACAGCACCCTCCTCTGGCCTGCCGGCCATCTCCCCGCAAGGGGGAGATCAGCGGCTTCAGCGCGGACCTCCATTGTTGCAATGCCGGAGATTAGCGAAAGCCGAACAGAGGGGGTGTGAGGGAACTCGACGGGGGTGCCGTATGGACAGGCCGCGATCTTTCGCCGGCGGCTAAGTCGGATCCTCGCGGTGGAGATCGTGGATGGTGACGCTCTCGGCATTGGTCGGCAGCGTCAGCCACTGGCGGTGGCGCAGTGTGCGCTCGGTGTCCTCCAGCCCCATCTCCCAATGTTCGCGCATCGAGGTGCCGGAGAACTCGTAGTCCTTGGCGTGGCCCTCGTAGCCCTTGTGCTGGTAGATCAGGTGGACGATGTTGACGACGCCGGCGTCGGAATAATCGGCGATCAGGTCCCTCTCACCCTCCTTCAGCAGTTCGGGGGGAACGCGCTTCAGCGCGTCGAGCAGCTTCATCTTCAGCGCATGGATGCGCTGGAAATTGTCGGTGTTCTGGCGCGTGCGGCTGGAATACATGATGTCCTTGTGGCGCGACAGCACGTCGGCCATGCCGCGCGGCAAGGCGCCACGCGCGCTGAACAGGTCGACCTGGAACACCAGCGAGGAGCGGTCTTCTTCCTGGTCGAGCAGATATTGCAGCGGCGTGTTGGAGACGATGCCGCCGTCCCAGTAATATTCACCCTCGATGCGGATCGAGGGGAAAGCCGGCGGCAGCGCGCCGCTCGCCATGATGTGCTCCGGGCCGATGCGCACCTTGTCGGTGTCGAAATAGACGAAGTTGCCGGTCCTGACATTGACCGCGCCGACGCTCAGCCGCTTCCTGCCGTCGTTGAGGATGTCGAAGTCGATCAGGCTTTCCAGCGTGTCCTTGAGCTCGGCGGTGTTGTAGAAGCTGGTCGCGCCCTCGGCGCCCGGCTGCTCGAACCAGGGATTGGGCGAGCGAGGCTTGAAGAAGCCGGGCTGGCCCATCATCATCGTCATCCACGAAGAGGTGCGGTTGCGGATGTCGCGATAGATGTCGCCCTCTGGCGTATAGGCCCAGATCTTGCGCCCGGAGATCGTCTGCCAGAACTGCTCCAGCCGCTCCAGCCTACGGCTCGGCTCGTTGCCGGCGATGATCGAGGCGTTGATGGCGCCGATCGACACGCCGGAGAGCCAGGTCGGCTCGCAGCCGGCATCGGACAGCGCCTGGTAGACTCCAGCCTGATAGGCGCCGAGCGCGCCGCCGCCCTGGAACACCAGGGCGATGCGGTCATACTGCGCCGTTATTTCCTCGATCGAGGCGGCGACCGCCTTGTTTCGGGTGCGTTCAAGCACGGGCCTTCTCCGGCTGGGTTGCGTTCGCCCAGGAATGGCCGCGGTCGGCGAGATAGTCATGGACGACTTCGCCCAGCCCAAGCGTAAGGTCGGCGGTGAAGTGGACGGCCGACACGATGTCCAGCACCGGCAGCTTCGCCACGTCGGCCATGACATGAGGGCGAAGGTCGAGCGCGGCCGGCGCCGTCCAGGCCTCCTTCAGCGTCACGTCGGTAAGGTAGTAGCGAACCAGCTCGCAGATGCGCGGCGTGCCGTCGACATGCGGGATGATCTTGCTGAGGAAGTTGGGCGCGGCGAGCGAGGCGAGCACCTGGTCGTGGTCGGCCTCCTGGTGCTTGTAACCCATCGTGCTGGTGGCGCATAGGACGCTGCCATAGTGCAAGGTGCCGACAACCACCTCGCCCTCATGCACGATCTTGGGGCTGGCGAGCTTCTTCGGGAAACCCCAGAGCTCGCGGCCGCCGGCGATCGGCGCATCGTCGTCGAGATACATGGAATGGACATAGCCGCCGTGCTGGCCCTTGTAGCGCACGGGGATGACCTGGCCGGTCTCGGTATAGTCGCCGAAGCCGGTCGAATCCGGCATGCGGATGAACTCGTACTTGACCAGCGGCTCGTCGATCTCCAGCGGCGCCGGCACGACCGCCTCCAGCGCCTCGCGTGTCGTGCGGTAGGTGATGATGATGTATTCGCGGTCGAAGAAACGGTAAGGCCCGGGCGGGAATGATGGATTGGTGAGCGGCATCGCATAGGCGCGCTTCACGACGTCGTCGATTTTCAAGCTATTTACCCATCGGTTGCAGGAATAATACGCTCGAAACGCGCAGGAGGACTATGTTGCACGGCACCATGACAGTGCCATGTCATCGACCTTGAGGCCAGCACGCAGTCTCCTTTACAGCATCACAACATTGTAATCGCACCACATATGGTCATGACATTGTTATGTTGCGGCGCACAAACTATGTGCGGAAATATCCCCTTCAATCCTGTCGCGAGATCATCATGGGTTCCCTTTCCTCGAAGAACGCCCTCGTCACCGGCTCTACCAGCGGTATCGGCCTGGCAATCGCCCGCGCCTTTGCCGCCGAGGGCGCCAATGTCACCATCAACGGCCTCGGTGACGCAGCTGATATCGAGCAGGAGCGCGCCGGCATCGAGAAGGATTTCGGCGTCAAGTGCCGCTATTCCGATGCCAACATGATGGACGGCGCGGCCGTCAGCGCCATGGTGCGCGAGGCCGATGCGGCTTTCGGCAGCCTCGACATCCTGGTCAACAATGCCGGCATCCAGCATGTCGCGCCGATCGACGAGTTTCCCGACGACAGATGGGAAGCGATCATCCGCATCAACCTGCTGGCGGCCTTCTACGCCATCAAGGCGGCACTTCCCGGCATGAAGGCGCGCAAATGGGGCCGTGTCATCAACACGGCTTCCGCGCATGCGCTGGTCGCCTCGCCGTTCAAGTCGGCCTATGTCTCGGCCAAGCACGGGATTGCGGGCCTGACCAAGACGGTGGCGCTCGAAGTCGCCCAGGCAGGCATCACCGTCAACGCCATCGCGCCCGGCTATGTCTGGACGCCGCTGGTCGAAAAGCAGATCCCCGACACGATGAAGGCGCGCGGCATGACCGAGGAGCAGGTCAAGCACGACGTGCTGCTCGCCGCGCAGCCGACCAAGGAATTTGTCACCGTGGACGAGCTCGCCGCGCTGGCGCTGTTCCTGTGCTCGGACGCGGCCAAGCAGATCACCGGCACCACCCTGCCGATGGATGGCGGCTGGACGGCGCAGTAAGCGTCGCAAACCGCCGCGGGTATCGCTCGCGGAAGCTCATTCCTTGACAAGGGCGAGGGATCGTTCCAGCATCCTAGGCAAGGGGTTCCCCGCGACGACCCCGTGAGGCGTCAGCCCAACGTTCGCGTCCAAACTCTCTTTGTTCTGGAGGTGGACGCCATGCCGTCAACAACCGAAATCACCGTACAGCAACTTTCCCGTCTCGCCGGCCTGCCGGATGCGCCCGTCCTCGTCGACGTGCGCGTCGAGGAGGATTATCAAGCCGATCCGCGCCTGCTGCCGGCATCCAGCCGGCGCGATTTCAGGACCGTCCCGACCTGGGCGGCGGAGTTCACCGGCTCCAGGGTCGTCGTCATCTGCCAGAAGGGCCAAAAACTCTCGCAAGGCGTCGCCGCGTGGCTGCGCCATGAAGGGATAGCGGCGGAATCGCTGGAAGGTGGCTTCGAGGCCTGGGCGGCGGCCAAGGCGCCGCTGGTCACGGCCAGCGCGATTCCGCCCCGTGACGACAAGGGCCGCACGGTCTGGGTGACGCGGGCGCGGCCCAAGGTCGACCGCATCGCCTGCCCATGGCTGATCCGCCGCTTCGTCGATCCCAATGCGGTGTTCCTGTTCGTCGATGCGGCCGAGGTGCCGGCGGTGGCCGACCGCTTTGCGGCGGTTCCCTTCGACATCGACAATGTGTTCTGGAGCCATCGCGGCGAGCGCTGCACCTTCGACACGATGATCGAGGAATTCGGGCTGCGCTCGGAGGCCCTCGATCGCCTGGCCTTGATCGTGCGCGCCGCCGATACGGCACGGCTCGACATGGTGCCGCAAGCGGCGGGCTTCCTTGCCGCATCGCTTGGCCTGTCACGCATGTTCCGCGACGATCTCGAGCAGCTCGAGGCGGGCATGCTCATCTACGATTCCTTCTTCAGATG
Organism: Mesorhizobium sp. M4B.F.Ca.ET.058.02.1.1; assembly: GCF_003952505.1. NCBI lineage: Bacteria > Pseudomonadati > Pseudomonadota > Alphaproteobacteria > Hyphomicrobiales > Phyllobacteriaceae > Mesorhizobium > Mesorhizobium sp. M4B.F.Ca.ET.058.02.1.1. Next base: position 5,260,916 of record NZ_CP034450.1, read on the forward strand.
GTGCCGCGACGCCACCGAGGAAACGCACAACTGGCCGAGCGGGAGCAAGCCGTTATGAACGACCTCATGGCGGGCAACGATGCCGAGACCGCCCGTGTGCCGCCGGCGCCGAGTTTCAGGGAGGCGGTGCGGCTGTGGGCCAGGATCGGGCTGCTCTCCTTCGGCGGGCCGGCCGGGCAGATCGCCCTGATGCACAAGGAACTGGTCGAGGAGCGCCGCTGGATTGGCGAGCAGCGTTTCCTGCATGCGCTCAATTATTGCATGCTCCTGCCTGGTCCCGAGGCGCAGCAGCTTGCCGTCTATGTCGGCTGGCTGCTGCACCGGACCGCCGGCGGTCTCGTCGCAGGCATCCTGTTCGTGCTGCCGGGGGCGCTGGTGATGCTCGGCCTCAGCAGCTTCTACATGCTCTACAATGATGCGCCGGTCATCGAGGCGCTGTTTTTCGGCGTCAAGGCGGCGGTGCTGGCGGTGGTGGTCGAGGCCGTCATCCGCATCGGCAAGCGGGCGCTCAAGAACCGGGTGATGGTGGCGATCGCGGTCGCCGCCTTCCTCGCCATCTATGTCGTCAAGCTGCCGTTCCCGCTGATCATCCTGCTGGCCGGACTGGCTGGCTGGGTCGGCAACCGCGTCGCGCCGGCCCTGTTTTCCGGGTCGGCGCATGGCAAGAGTGGCGTTGCCGACGACAGCAAGGGCGCCGTCGACCTGATGTTCGAGCGCGGCGAACTCGAGCACACCAGGCCGACGAAGTGGCACGCGCCGCGCACCATCGCCATCTGGCTGCCGATCTGGCTCGGGCCGGTGGCGCTGATCGCGGCGCTGACCGGACCGGCCAGCGTCTGGTCGCAACTAGGCAGCTTCTTCAGCGTCATGGCGGTCGTCACCTTCGGGGGCGCCTATGCGGTTCTCGCCTATGTCGCGCAAGCGGCGGTGTCGTCGTTCGGCTGGCTGGCGCCCGGCGAAATGGTCGATGGGCTCGGCCTTGCCGAGACGACGCCCGGGCCGCTCATCCTGGTGCTGCAGTTCGTTGGTTTCGTCGCCGCATACCGGCACGCCGGCGCGATAAACCCGCTGCTCGGCGGGGCGCTCGGATCGCTGCTGACCTTGTGGGTGACCTTCGTGCCCTGCTTCTTCTGGATCTTTCTCGGCGCGCCCTACATCGAACAGCTACGGCAGAACAAGGCGCTGTCGGCGGCGCTCGGCGCGATCACCGCGGCCGTCGTCGGCGTGGTGATGAACCTGGCGCTTTGGTTCGCGCTGCATGTCGTCTTCGGCACGGTGCGCAGCGTCGGCCTGGGCATGGAGATCCCGGTGCTGTCGTCGCTCGACTGGCGCGCCGCGCTGCTTTCGATCGCAGCGATGGTCGCCATGCTCAGGCTCGGGGTCGGCATGCTTCCGACGCTGGCCGCATCGGCGCTGGCGGGGCTGGCGTTGCAGGCGCTTTGACGCCTGCGCCATCACGGCGGCACGCTGCAAGACGGCGGCGCATCGGTCTGGCCGCAACCGGTGCGGCCATCACGGCAGGGTGATTTCCGGTCCGATCGAACGACGTGGTGTTGTCGGCGGGCAGCATCGGGGGCTACACGCTTTGTGCGCTTTGCCGCAATGAGGCCCGGTGCCAGGATTGTCCTTTCGAGTTGGAACGCAGCATGACGCTACTGACGCGCCGCAACCTTCTGAAAACCACGGCGGTGGCCGGCGCGGCCGGTATCGGGCTGTGCGCCATGGGCAGGTTCGCCAGCCGGGCCTTGGCCAGGCCCGATCCGGTGATGCTGAAGACGGCGAGGATCGAGGCGAAGCTGATGGATGTCGGCCAGACCAGGGATGTGCTCACCTATGGCGAGGCCGGCATGCCGCCAGTGCTCAGGATGAAGAAGGGTGAGCCGTTCGCCGCGCGGCTGATCAACGGCCTCGACGATCCGACGACGATCCATTGGCACGGCATCCGCGTTCCCAACAAGATGGACGGCGTGCCGTTCCTGGTGCAGCCCTATGTCTACACCGGCGATCATTTCGACTACGCGTTCACGCCGCCGGACGCCGGCACCTTCTGGTATCACCCGCACTGCAACACGCTGACCCAGATGGGCCATGGGCTGACCGGCGTGATCGTGGTCGAGAACCCGAACGATCCGCAATTCGATGCCGAAATGGTGATCAATCTGCGCGACTGGCGACTCGGCGATGACGGCCAGTTCATCGACCAGTTCCGGCCTCGCGATGCAGCAAGGGCGGGCACCTATGGGACGGTGCGCACCGCCAACTGGCTCGACCAGCCGCAATTCGATGCGCCCGCCGGCGGTTTGGTGCGGCTGAGGGCCGCCATTACCGACGTCACCCGCGTCTACGCCTTCCGTGTCGAGGGAGCCGAGGCGGCAGTCGTCGCGCTCGACGGCAATCCCGTGCCGCAGCGCTTCGCGCCCGACGCCTTGCAACTTGGACCCGGCCAGCGGCTCGACCTTGCCATACGCATGCCCGACGACGAGGGTGCCATCGTCAGCCTCAGGGACGTCAGGGGCACCAAGCCCAAAATACTGGCGACGCTGCGCGCGGTCGGAAAGTCGCTTAGGCGCGACGTTCGCGATCTCGCGGCGCTGGAAGCCAATCCGGTGGCGGAGGTCGATGTCGCCAGCGCGAAGCACATTTCGCTGGCGCTCAGCGCCACCGCGGAAAACGTTCCGGCCGACGGCATCTGCGGCTCGCTCGGTTACAGTTTCTGGGCGATCAACAAGGTGCCGTGGCCGGGCGACACGCCGGACCCGACCGCGCCGCTGGCCGAACTGAAGCTCGGCAGGAGCTATGTCATCGACATGGAGAACCTGACGCCGCAATCGCACCCGATCCATCTGCATGGGATGAGCTTCAAGGTGCTGTCGTCGTCGACGCGCCGGGTCCAGCCGCTCGTCTCCGACACCTATCTCATCCAGCCCGCCGAGAAGGTTCAGCTGGGTTTCGTGGCCGACAATCCCGGCGACTGGCTGCTGCATTGCCACATCATCGAGCACCAGAAGTCGGGGATGACGAGCTATATCCGGGTAGCCTGAAAGGACTGGTCGCAACGCATGACGGCGGCTCGCGGCGCGGGCAAAGGCTGGTTTTTTCGCAGCCACTCCGGATGTTGCGCCCCGGCGTTTCCAAACTTGAACGGGTGCCATTTCCAAAACTCGCGACCGCGCATTTACAACTAACATGTTAGTGTGATAAAGCTGCCCACATAGTGACATCAGGAGAGCTTTCGCAGTGACTTCGCGCTTTGGTCTTTCGGTCGCCCTGGCGACGCCTTTTCACGCGTCCGGGCAGATCGCGGTTCCCGCGATGGTCGCGCAGGCCAAGGCTTGCCTTGGCGCCGGCTGCGGCAGCGCTACGCTGTTCGGCACCACCGGCGAAGGTGCCTCGATCGGCACCGAAGAGCGGCGCCGCATCATCGAGGCCATGCTTGCCGCCGGCATCCCGGCGCATCAGCTCGTTTCCGGCGTGCTTGTCGATGCGGCCGAAGACGCGGCCGAGCAGGCGCGGCACGCGCTGCAACTGGGCGCCCGCAACATCCTTTTGGCGCCGCCGAGCTATTTCAAGAATGTCGGCGAGGACGGACTGTTCGGATGGTTTGCCGCCGTCTTCGCGGCGCTGGGTCCGCTGGCCCGCGATATCCTGCTCTACAACATCCCGTCGGTCACCATGGTGCCGTTGCCGCTCAGCCTGATTAGCCGGCTGCGCACTGCCTTTCCGAACGTGGTCGCAGGTGTCAAGGATTCGGGTGGCGACTGGAGCTACAGCGAGGCGCTGCTTGCCGCGCATGGCGACCTGGTGATCCTGATTGGCGACGAGCGGCACCTGGCGAGAAGCGTGCGCCGGGGCGGGCAGGGCGCCATTTCCGGCATGGCCAATTTCGTCACCGGCGAGATCCGCGCCATGGCGGTGGAGGGTCGCGACGATGCCCGGGTCGAGAATTTCGTGCTCGAACTGCTCAAATTTCCGGTCATACCGGCGGTCAAGGCGATGCTGGCGCGCCGAACCGGCGATGACGGCTGGCTCGCGGTTCGTCCGCCGCTGGAGCCGACCTCCCAGCAGGGGCGCAAGCAGCTTGCCGCAGCCTATGACCAATTGTTTGCGACAGAGCCGGCCTGACCGGCAAAGGAAGCGCTGAATGGAAGACAGCAGCGAACCGGCGACCCTCAGGGAAAAGGCCTATGCCAGCTTCACCCGGCATTTGCTGGCGCGCGATCTGAGGCCCGGGCAGTTCGTGTCGCAGCGCGAACTGGTTGCCTTCACCGGGCTGCCGCTCGGCGCCATCCGCGAGATCGTGCCGCGGCTCGAAGCCGAGGGCCTGCTCACCACCATTCCGCAGCGCGGCATGCAGATCGCGCATATCGACATCAACCTGATCCGCGAGGCCTTCCAGTTCCGCCTGTTCATGGAGCGCGAGGCGGTGGCGCTGTTCACCGTCAATGCCGCCGATGCCGAGCTCGCCCGTTTGCGGCGCGAGCATGAGGAGATGCTCGCTGAGGCGCTGGCGCAGCCGGCGACGCCGGAGATGGAGGCAAAGGCGCAGGCCATCGACTGGGCCATGCATGACACCTTCATCGACGCGCTGGACAACGAGATCATCGCCAAGGCCTACCTTGTCAATTCGGTGAAGATCCGGCTGATCCACCAGGAGCGGTTCCGCATCGACGGCCGCGTCGTGCCGGTCATGCGCGAGCACCTGGCGGTGATCGAGGCCATGGAAAGCCGCAACCCGCAAAAGGCGGTCGAGGCGATCAGCCTGCACATCGACAATGCGCGCCGGCTGGCGCTGCAGATCTGAGGGAAATGAGCCGCGCCGCGGCAGCGGCGCAATCCACAACGACAGCAACCCGGGAGGAAGAAATGTCGTCCAATCCGTTTACCCCAACCAGAAGGCAGCTGCTTGCCGGAACCGCCGCTCTTGCCGCCGCCGGCCTCGCCGGCCTGCGCCCCGGCTTTGCCGCCGGCGTCGACTGGAAGCGCTTTGCCGGCACCACGCTCGACGTCAATCTGGTCAAGAGCCCGCGCAGCGACACGCTGATAAAATACCTCGCCGAGTTCGAGGAACTGACCGGCATGAAGGTCAATGCCGAAGCGACGCCCGAACAGCAGCAGCGCCAGAAGACGGTGATCGAGCTCAGCTCCGGCAAGCCGAGCTTCGATGTCGTGCATCTCAGCTACCACGTGCAGAAGCGGCAGTTCGAGAAGGGCGGCTGGCTGGCCGATATCTCCGGCTATCTCGCCGATCCGACGCTCACGGATTCGGCGCTGGTCGAGGGTGACTTCGCCGATGCCGGCATGGTCTTCGCCAAGGACGCGCAAGGCGCGCTGCGCTCGCTGCCGTTCTCGGTCGACTACTGGATCCTCTACTGGAACAAGGAGCTGTTCGAGGCCAAGGGCCTCAAATATCCCGAGACGTTCGAGCAGCTGGTCGCCGCCGCCGAGGCGCTGACCGATGCTTCAGCCAACACCTATGGTTTTGTCGCCCGCGGACTGAAGAACGCCAACACGCCGGTGTGGACGTCGCTGATGCTGGGCTACGACATGACGCCGCTCGACGCCGACGGCAAGCTGCGCACCCTCTCGCCCGAGGCGGTCGAGGCCGCTGGCCTCTACCAGCGGCTGATGACCAAATCGGCGCCTCCCGGCGTTACCGGCTTCAACTGGGCCGAGGCGCAGTCCGCCTTCCTCCAGGGCAAGATCGGCATGTGGTTCGACGGTGTCGGATTCGCCCCGCCGATGGAGAATCCGGAAAAGTCGAGAGTGGTCGGCAAGGTCGGCTATGGCGTCATGCCCAAAGGGCCCAAGGCGCATGCCTCGGGCACGTTCGGCGACGGCATCGGCGTCACGGCGGCCAGCGAGAAGAAGGAGGCCGCCTATCTGTTCTGCCAGTGGGCGGTGTCGCCCGTCATGGGCGCGCGGCTGCTGCAGGCGGGCGCCGGCGTGCCGTTCCGCAAGTCGGTGCTGGAGGATCCCAAAGTACGCGAAGGCGTCACCATGCCGGCAAGCTGGCTCGACGCCGTGGTCGGATCCGGCAATGTCAGCCGGCTGGCGCTGCCGGTCATCATCCCGGTGACCGAGTTCCGCGACATCTATGGCGTGGCGCTGAGCAACATGATCGCCGGCGCCGATCCGGCGGAGGAGCTGAAGAAGGCCACCGAGCAGTTCCAGCCGGTCCTCGACCGGAGCGAGCAAGGCTGATGTCCGCCACCACCCCAGAACGGGCCGGGGTGACGATGGAAGCCATGGAAGGGAGCCAGACGGTGCGTCTGGCTCCCAACTACTGGCCCTTCGTCCTGCCGGCGCTCGTCGTCGTCGGCGCGGTGATCGTCTTTCCCTGGGCCTTCACGCTGTGGATGAGCGTCAACAGCTGGACGCTCGGCCAGTCGCGCAGCTTTGCCGGCATGGAAAACTATCTCCGCCTGGCGAGCGACCCGCGGTTCTGGGAATCGCTCTGGCATACGCTGACCTACACCTTCCTGTCGGTCGTCGCGCCGATGTTCCTCGGCACCGTCGCCGCACTGATCTTCGATGCAAAGGTCCCGCTGCGCGGCCTGCTGCGCGGCATCTTCGTGATGCCGATGATGGCAACGCCGGTCGCCGTGGCGCTGGTGTGGACGATGATGTTCCACCCGCAGCTCGGCGTGCTCAACTATCTCCTGTCGCTGGTCGGCATTCCGGCGCAGGAATGGATATTCAACGCCAAGACGGTCATTCCCTCGCTGGTCGCGGTCGAGACCTGGCAGTGGACGCCGCTGGTGATGCTGATCGTGCTGGGCGGGCTGGCCTCGGTGCCGCGCGAGCCGTTCGAGAGCGCCGAGATCGACGGCGCCAATGCCTGGCAGCAGTTCCGCTACCTGACGCTGCCGATGATCGCGCCGTTCCTGATGATTGCCGTCATCATCCGCACCATCGATGCGCTTAAAAGCTTCGACATCATCTACGCCATGACCCAAGGCGGTCCGGGCACGGCGTCGGAAACCATCAACATCTATCTCTACAACACCGCCTTCTCCTACTACGACATCGGCTACGGCTCGGCCATGGCCGTGGTGTTCTTCGTTGTGATCGTGGCGCTGTCCTTCATCCTGTTGATGCTGCGCCAGCGCTCGCAATGGATCAACGCGGAGGGCAAATAAGATGACGTCACGCCTCATCAACCGGATCGGACTGTTCTTCGCGGCCCTGGTCCTCGTCTCGCCGGCGATCCTGTTCTTCCTCTGGATGATCTCGCTGTCGCTGAAATTCGAGATCGACAACGGCGCCTATCCGCCGATCCTGATTCCCGAGCACTTCGCCTGGTCAAACTATGTGAAGGTGTTCGAGGAGAACAACTTCCTGCTCTATCTGGGGAATTCGGTGCTGGTCACCGGCACGGCGACGCTGCTGGCGCTCCTGATCGGCGTGCCGGCCGGCTACGGCATCGCCCGGCTGAAGGCCGAACGGTCGGCGGTCGTCATAATGATCGCCCGCATGACGCCCGGCCTTTCCTATCTGATCCCGCTGTTCCTGCTGTTCCAGTGGATCGGCATCCTCGGCACGCTGTGGCCGCAGATCATCATCCATCTGGTGGTGACAGTGCCGATCGTCGTCTGGGTGATGATCGGCTATTTCGAGACGACGCCGATGGAGCTGGAGGAGGCGGCCAGCATCGACGGCGCCAGCTCATGGCAGGTGTTCCGGCTGGTGGCGCTGCCGATCGCCAAGCCCGGCATCGTCGTCGCCTTCATCCTGTCGGTTATCTTCTCGTGGAACAATTTCGTCTTCGGCGTGGTGCTCGCCAGCCGCGAGACGCGGACCTTGCCAGTCGCCGTCTACAACATGCTGTCCTACGAGCAGGTGAGCTGGGGGCCGCTCGCCGCGGCAGCACTCGTGGTGACGCTACCGGTGCTGGTGCTGACCCTGTTCGCGCAAAGGCAGATCGTCGCCGGGCTGACCGCCGGCGCGGTCAAGGGCGGCTGAGGCCGGTCCGACATTACACGTTTGTGGAGACATGAAATGGCATCGGTGACCATCAACAACGTGCAGAAGGCTTTTGGGACCGCCAAGATCATCCACGATGTCAGCGTCGACATCGCCGATGGCGAGTTCGTCATCCTGGTCGGGCCGTCGGGCTGCGGGAAGTCGACGCTGCTGCGCATGATCGCGGGGCTGGAGACGATCTCGGCTGGCAAGATCGCCATCGGCGAGCGGGTCGTCAACGAGCTCAGGGCGCGCGACCGCAACATCGCCATGGTGTTCCAGAACTACGCGCTCTATCCGCATATGACGGTGGCCGACAATATGGGCTTCGCGCTGAAGATCAAAAGAGCCGATCCGGCCGACACGGCAAGCCGGGTCAAGCGGGCGGCAAGCATACTCGGCCTGGAAAAGCTGCTCGACCGCTATCCGCGCCAGCTTTCCGGCGGCCAGCGCCAGCGCGTCGCCATGGGCCGCGCCATCGTGCGCGACCCGCAGGTGTTCCTGTTCGACGAGCCGCTCTCCAACCTAGACGCCAAGCTGCGCGTGCAGATGCGGGGCGAGATCAAGGCGCTGCACCAGCGGCTGGGCACCACCACCATCTATGTCACGCACGATCAGATCGAGGCCATGACCATGGCCGACAAGATCGTCGTGCTGCATGACGGGCTGGTCGAGCAGATCGGCGCGCCGCTCGACCTATACGATCGTCCGGCCAATCTGTTCGTCGCCGGTTTCATCGGCTCACCGTCGATGAACTTCATCCGCGGCCGCATCGAGGAAGGCGTGTTCCGCAGCACCAGCGGGCTGACGCTGCCGCTGCCGGACGACATCCACCCGGCACGGGTCCCGGACTGCGAGCTCGTCTACGGCGTCCGTCCTGAACATATCCGTGCACGCAGCGAGGGCATTGCCGGCACCGTGACGCTTTTGGAAGCGACAGGTTCGGAGATCTTCGCCACGGTGGATTGCGCCGGCGAGGAAATCTCCTGCCTGTTCCGCGAGCGGCTCGCGCTGAAGCAGGGCCAGGCGGTGCATATCGAGGCCGACCGCGCCTGCGCCCATCTGTTCGAGGCGAGCACTGGCCGGCGCATCTGAACGGCTCGCGTCGACACCGCCGGGGTGGGTCGTCGTGCCAGCTTGCCGGCGCGCCCGGGTGGTGCTTAGGTGCGCCGTCAATGGGCGGGATGTGCCGTGGATCAGCGATGTGAATCGTCGGGGAAGAACTCCGTTCGGACAATTGTAACCGTTCGATGAGGCCGGCCGCCGATTTCCCAGCAGGGCACCGTCTTGTCCTGGCCGTGGCGCGGCTGCTGATCACGCTTCGTCACCCGATGCTTGTGGCGCGGTTTGCGAGGAAGATGGGCTACTGGCCCAATCCCGCCGCGCCCGAGCGTTATAATGAATGCATGCTCTGGCGAAGGCTGATCGACCACAATCCGCTGTTCGTCACGCTGTCGGACAAGCTCGCCGCGAAGGACTATGTCCACGCCGTCTGCCCGGAGCTGGAAGTGCCGAAGACGTTGTGGCGCGGCCGCGATCCCGACGACATCCCGTCGGCGTTGCTCGACGACGCGGTGGTGGTCAAAGCCAACCATGGCTGCGACATGAACATTTTCGTCTCGGGCGGCCAGCCGGATCGCGCCTCCATCGTACGTCAGCTAAGGCTGTGGCTGGGCAAGCGGCAGGGTCGTCGCAACAGCGAATGGGCCTACTGGCGGATCGTGCCGGAGGTGTTCGTCGAGGAGATGCTGCCGCTCGCCGGCGGCGAGATCGCCACCGAGATCAAGGTCCAGGTCTGCAGCGGCGTCGTCTGCCATGTCAGGGCCGAGGACAAGAAGGCGCTCAAGTCGCGACTGTTTGATCCTGACGGCAACCCTTTGGCGGGGCGCGACATCGACTATCCGCGCGAGGATCAGGCGCTGCCCGTCACCGCCCGCCTCGTCGAATTGACTAGGCAAGCTGCCCTGATTGCGCCGCGCATCGCCGGCGATCTCGATTATGTCCGCGTCGATTTCCTGGTCACGCGCGAGCGGCTGTACGCCGGCGAGATCACTGTCTATTCGGCCGGCGGTTATGCAACCTGGAGCAATCCAGCCATCATGGCGGACATCGAGCGGCGCTGGCGGCTCGACCAATCGGACTATCTGCGCAAGCAGCATAGCGGGCTTGCCCGGCTCTACGCCGGTGCGCTGCGCTCAAAATGCCTCCGGGCCCACGGCAGTCCGAAGCCTGTTCCCGTTGCCGAAATCCACCCGCGCCTGGGCATGCCGGACCCGCGCGAGCCCTGAGCGTCCGGCCTGGCGGCCTGTGCAGGTCATCTTGGACCGCAATGCTGCACAGGCACCGACTTCTCACCGTGGCAAATCGAGATGCGGGTTTGTTTTCTCATTCGAAGACGGACGGGAGAAAGTCCGTTCGCTTTGGACATTTCGCTCAAGGGCTGCGCCCGGATCGTACTTGGCGGTTCAGGCCGCATACCTCTGAACCACGCCCGGCTGCCTTGACCACTGGGCATACCAGCTGTCGAACAGCTTGAGCTGTGCCTCGGCATAGCCGCGCTGGCTGTCGGTCAAGGCATCCGTCTCGTTGAAGTGCAGCCGGTATTCGGGATTACCCTTCAGCACCATCATGTGCTTGAAATAGAGCACCAGGTCCGGACCCTCGTCGAAGGAGGAGAGAACAGCGAGCGCGGCGTCCAGTTCCTGCGCGCGCTGGCGGGCTTCGGCGTCGCCCTTGGCGGCGGCCTGGCTGAGCCCGACGAGGTGCAGGACCTCCTTTGGCAAGACATTGCCGATGCCGGTGATCGCGCCGGACGCGCCGCAATTGACGAAGCCGTGGAAGACGGCGGTGTCGACGCCGATCATCAGCGCCACCTCATCGTCGCGGCTGGTGATGTTTTCGGCCGCATAGCGCAGATCCGACGGTCCGCCGAACTCCTTGAAGCCGACGAGGTTGGGATGTTCGGCGCGCAGCGCGAAGAACAGATCGGCGCGCGTGGCGAAGCCGTAATAGGGGCTGTTGTATATGACCGCGGGCAATTCGGGCGCGGCCGCGAGGACTGCCTTGAAATGGTGGCGCTGCGCGGTGACCGAAGGTCCGCGCGACAAGACGCGCGGGATCACCATCAGGCCTCGGGCGCCGACCTTCTGTGCATGGGCGGCATGCGCCACGGCGCTGGCGGTATTGACCGCGCCGGTTCCGACGATCACCGGCACGCCGGCCTTCACCAGGCGCTCGACCCCCTCCATGCGCTGCGCGTCAGTCAGCAGCGGCCAATCGCCCATCGAGCCGCAATAGACGACGGCCGACATGCCGGCGGCAATCAGCTCCCGCCCCTTGCGAACGAGCGCCTCGAAGTCGGGCTGGCGGTCTTCCGTGCACGGGGTCATCAGAGCCGGCATGCAGCCGGAAAAGACATTGGCGGTCATTCGGGTTCTCCCTTGAGGCTGGCGAACGGGCCGGCTGCCCATTCTGTCCCGGCGCCGGTCGTCTGTCACGGCTTCTTATCCTCTTATCGAGCAATCGCCACAGCTGGGCGGCGCCGGCCGGCGGCACCAAGCCGCTGTTCGACCCCATCGCCTTCGCGTGGCCGGGAGCGGATAATCATCCTTATGGACGATTTTTTTCAACGATCATTCGCCGTTTCGGTATCTTCTTGCGAGGTGGTTTGCTTTGATGGCCACGGAGGCGTGCGAGATGCCGGGACCGATATCGAACCATCGTGGAATGGCAGCGGTCCTGCTCTTGGCAATCTGCCGGTGCCGATTCCCGAAGGTTGAAGAGCAGGGACATGGCGCGGGATGATTTTGCGAATGATTGCATACATCGCGCGCCACAAGTGCGTAGCCTCGTCGCACTAGAGAACAGCCTTACAGGGAGCAACAATGCGCACCAAAGCCTCTATTCGTGTCGTCGGTTGTCATGCTGAAGGGGAGGTCGGCGACGTCATCGTGGGCGGCGTGCTGCCGCCGGCGGGCCGCACGATGATGGACAAGATGATCACGATGGAGCGCGATCACGACCATATCAGGCGCATGCTGATCTGCGAGCCGCGCGGCAGCGTCGCGCGGCACGTCAACCTGCTCGTTCCCTCGACGCGCAAGGATTGCGCAGCAGGCGCCATCATCATGGAGCCGACGGAATATCCGCCGATGTCCGGTTCCAACACCATATGCATCGCCACGGTGCTGCTCGAGACCGGCATGGTGCCGATGCAGGAGCCAGAGACCCGCTTCAAGCTCGACATGCCGGGCGGCGTCATCGAGGTGCGCGCCGAATGCCGCGACGGCAAATGCGTCTCGATCACCTTCCGCAACGCGCCTGCCTTTGTCGACCGCCTCGACGCCGGCATCGAGGTGGAAGGGCTCGGCACTCTTAAGGTCGATATCGCCTATGGCGGCATGTTCTACGCCATCGTCGATGCCACGGCGCTCGGCTTCTCGGTCGCCCCGGACGAGGCGCGCGAACTGGCCGTGGCCGGCGAGAAAATCCGACGGGCCGCGCGCGAACAGCTCGATGTCATCCATCCGGAATTCGACCATGTGCGCGGCGTCTCGATCGTGCAGTTCGCCATGCCGTTCCAAGGGCCGGGCAATGTCACGCGCAACACCTGCATCGTCTCGCCGGGACGCTCCGACCGCAGCCCGACGGGGACCGGCACGTCGGCCCGTATGGCGGTGTTGCAGGCCAGAGGCCTGATGGGCGTGGGCGACGTGCTCACCCATGAATCGATCATCGGCTCCCGCTTCACAGGCAGGATCGTGGACCTGACGGAAATCGGCGGGCGCAAGGCGATCGTCCCGGAGATCACCGGCCGGGCCTGGATCACCGGCGAGCATGCCTATTATCTCGATCCGACGGACCCGTACCCGGAGGGCTATGTGCTGTCGGATACCTGGGGCACTTCCACCTCGATGAAGCAATAGCCGCCCGGCCGCGAGCCAGAGCTGGACACCGCACCGCCACAAAGGCTGGCCGAAACCGAACGGACGATGCCTATACCCTGGTGAAAATCGATATCTATCCCTGCCGCCGTGCCAATCGGCGGCGGTCTCGCCAAACCATTGAAAAGCATGGTGATCCCGACAGGAATCGAACCTGTGACCTACAGATTAGGAATCTGCCGCTCTATCCTACTGAGCTACGGGACCACGCGGCCCGACACATAGCCGCTTCGGACCGGTTCGCCAAGAGGCGGACTGAAAGCAAAATCAGTCCGCCGTTTCGCAAAACTCACACTTGCCCCGACTTCTGCGCATGCCCGGCTACGGTCCGCGGAGGATCCACGTCCTTGCCGGGAACCGGCCTCAGGCGGCCAGAGCGGTCTCCGCGAGCTTCACCCAATAGCTCATGCCATGCGGAATGACCTCGTCGTTGAAATCGTAGGCCGGGTGGTGCAGGCCGGCCGTGTCGCCGTTGCCGATGAAGATGAAGGCGCCCGGCCGCGCTTCCAGCATGTAGGAGAAATCCTCGCCGCCCATCACCGGCTGGATGGAGCGGTGCACCTGTGAATTGCCAGCGATATCGGCGGCGACGTCGGCTGCAAAGACCGTCTCTTCCGCATGGTTGAAGGTGACCGGATAGTTGGGCTCGTAGTCGAAGGTGATGGTGGCGCCAAAGGCGGCGGCCAGGCCGTCGCAAAGGGCGCGAATGCGCTCCTCGGCCTTCTTGGCCACTTCCTTCTTCAGCGAGCGCACCGTGCCGGCGATCTCGGCGCTCTCGGGGATGACGTTGTAGGCGTCGCCGGCGTGGAATTTCGTCACCGACACCACCACCGACTCGACCGGGTCGGTGCTGCGCGAGGCGATCGTCTGCATCGCTCCGACAAGCTGGCTGGTGATGACGATCGGATCGATGGTGCCGTGCGGCATGGCCGCATGGCCGCCCCGGCCCTTGACGGTGATGGTGAATTCGGCGGTCGCCGCCATGATCGGGCCCGGCCTGATGGCGAACTGGCCGACCGGCAGGCCCGGCATGTTGTGCATGCCGAACACCTTGGAGATGCCGAAGCGTTCCATCATGCCGTCCTTGACCATCTCGTTGCCGCCGCCGCCGCCCTCCTCGGCCGGCTGGAAGATGACCGCGACCGAGCCGGTGAAATTGCGGGTTTCGGAGAGATATTTGGCGGCACCCAAAAGCATCGCCGTGTGGCCGTCATGGCCGCAGGCATGCATCTTGCCGGGAACAGTCGAGGCGTAGGGCTTGCCGGTGATTTCGTTGATAGGCAACGCGTCCATGTCGGCGCGCAGCCCAATCGTCGTGCCATCGCCGTTGCGGCCGCGGATGATGCCGACGACGCCGGTCTTGCCCAGGCCCGTCACCACCTCGTCGCAACCGAATTCCTTAAGCTTCCCGGTGACGAAGGCCGCCGTCTTGAAGACATCGAAGTTCAGCTCCGGCGTCTGGTGCAGGTGGCGGCGCCAACCGGCGACCTCGTCTTGCATCTCGGCGGCGCGGTTCAAAATCGGCATGATGGTCCCATTTCATCGTTGGAGCAGCCAGTTGCAGCCTGCTGCATTATAGTTGTGATTGCCAGGCGCTTTGCCATGTTGACGTCACATAGGGTAAATAGCACCGCAACAATGCAGCCCGGGAAATCGAGGGCCGGGCCGCACCATGCTGGCGATCGCGTAACGAAATCTTACGGAGCCAGGGGCGACTACGGCAAGAGGCGATTTCGGATTCCATGATGCGGCACGGGCATTTCCTCAAACTATTGCTGGCCGGCGCGCTGGCCTTGCCGATGCTGGCGGGCGTCGCGCGCGCCAATCCTTTGATCCTGTTCGACCTGAAGAGTGGCAAGATCCTTGAGCACCAGGACGCTTTCAAGCGCTGGTACCCGGCGTCGCTGACCAAGCTGATGACGGCCTATGTGACGTTCCGGGCCATCGCCGCCGGTGAGGTCACGCTCGATTCGCCGATCAAGGTGACGAAGCATTCTGCCGGCGAGCCGCCCAGCAAGATGGGCTTCAAGCCGGGCTCGGTGATGCGGCTCGACAATGCGCTGAAGATGATGCTGGTCAAGTCGGCCAACGACATCGCCATGGCCGTTGGCGAAAATATCGGTGGCACGCAGGCGGCCTTCGCCGACCGGATGAACGCGGAAGCGGCGCGTCTCGGCATGACCGGAACACATTTCGTCAATCCGAACGGGCTCTATTCGCCGGACCAGTACACCACCGCGCGCGATCTCGCGCTGCTGGTGATGGCGATCCGCGGCGAGTTCCCGCAATACGCGCCCTGGTTCTCGATCGAGGGGCTCGCCGTCGGCAAGAAGGCGCTCCCCAACTACAATCTGTTGATCGGCCGCTATCCGGGCGCCGATGGCATGAAGACCGGTTTTGTCTGTTCCTCGGGCTTCAACATGATCGGCTCGGCGACGCGCAACGGTCGCACACTGGTCGCCGTGGTGCTTGGCGAGAAATCGGCGGTCAGCCGTGCCGAGACGGCGGCGAAGCTGCTCGACCAGGGCTTTGACACGCCGACCACAGGGTCGACGACACTCGCCGCGCTGCCGTCCTATGGCGACACGATCTCGGCCAACGATTTGCATGACGAGATCTGCAAGAAGAAGACCAAGGCGGAGCAGTCGGAAGCAGCGCCCGCTCCGGCCAAGGATGCGCCGAAGTCGCCTTATCAGGTCAAGCTCGACCACCCAACCCTGGTCGCCGTCGGGCTCGGCGGCGCCGACGGGCCGACGCCGAAGGCGATGCTCGATCAGGCCGGCAAGGAATATGCTGACGTGCCGCTGCCGAGCTGGCGGCCCGACATTCCGGCGCCGACGGGCGCCGAACCGGCCGCAACCGGGACGGCCGCGGCCGCCGCGCAGGGCGACCAGCCGGTCAAGGTCGCGAACTAGCCCGATGGGCGGCAGCTTTCCCATCCCGGTCTCGGTGCTCACCGGCTTCCTCGGCGCCGGCAAGACGACGCTGCTCAACCGGCTGCTGAAGGACCCGCAACTTACCGACACGGCGGTCATCATCAACGAGTTCGGCGAGGTGGCGATCGACCATCTGCTGGTCGAGCAGGCCTCAGACGGCATCATCCAGCTTTCCGACGGCTGCCTGTGCTGCACGGTGCGCGGCGAACTGGTCGATACGCTGGCCGACCTCGTCGACCGGCTGCAGACCGGCCGCATCGCCAGGCTGGCGCGTGTCGTGGTCGAAACCACCGGGCTTGCCGATCCGGCGCCGGTGCTGCAGTCGATCATGGCGCATCCGGCGCTGGTGCAGGCTTTCCGGCTCGACGGCGTGATCACTCTGGTCGATGCGGTCAACGGCAATGCAACCCTCGACGCTCATGTCGAGGCGGTGAAGCAGGTGGCGGTCGCCGACCGCATCGTGCTCACCAAGACCGACCTCGCCACCGATGCCGGCGATGTCGCGGCGTTGCGAGCGCGCCTGCGTCAGCTCAATCCCGGCGCCGTTCTGCTCGATGCCGATGACAGCGAAACCGGCGCCGCGGCGCTGTTCGACTGCGGGCTCTACAACCCCGAAACCAAATCGGCCGATGTGCAGCGCTGGCTGGGCGAAGAGGCTGGTCATCATCACCATGATCATGATGGCCACCACCACCATCATGGCGACGATCATCATCACGATCACCAGCATCGCCACGATTCGCGTGTGCGCTCGCATTCGCTGGTCCATGACGGTCCGGTGCCGTTCTCGGCGATCGAGATGTTCCTCGATCTGCTGCGCTCGACGTATGGCGAGAAGCTGCTGCGCATGAAGGGCGTCATCGAATTGCTGGAGGATCCGTCGCGGCCGCTGGTCATCCATGGCGTGCAGAAGATCCTGCACCCGCCGGCAAGGCTGCCGGCCTGGCCGGAGGGCAATCGCGGCACCAGGCTGGTGCTGATCACGCTCGACATGCCGGAGGACTATGTGCGCCGGCTGTTCGCCGCCCTCACCAACAGGCCGTCGATCGACACGCCCGACCGCGCGGCGCTGGAGGACAATCCGCTGGCCATAGCCGGGCGACGGTAAGGGCCAGGACCGCGAACTCAGGCGGCGCCGCGCTCGACCAGGAAGCGATGGCCGCCGGACACCGCCGCCGTTTCGACGAGCTGATGGCCTGCGTCCGAGCAGAAGGCCGGAATGTCGATGACGGCAAGCGGATCGGTGGTTTCCAGCCAGATCAGGCTGCCTGGCCGCATCGCGGCCAGCCGCTTCTTCGCCTTTAGCACGGGGAGGGGACAGTTCAGCCCCTTGAGATCGTAGACGGCGGGGCGCTTTTCTCTTTTTTCAAGCATGTCGTTGTCCCAAAACCGCCCTACACTTTGGGCGACATGCATCAGCCAAAACCTCAGCCGCCGAACATGCCGAGCAGCTTCTTCTTCAGCTTCGTCACCGTGCCGTCGTCGGCGCTCGCGGCCTGCGTTTCGGCTGCCGGTTCGGCCGCTTCGACGCCCGCGGTGGTGACCGGCTGCTGGGCAGCCTGCTTGGCGGCTTCCGCCTCGGCCAATGCCTGGGCCTTGGCAGCTTCCTTGGCGGCCTTGGCTGCCTGTATGGCTGCGAGCCGCTGTTCCTCGGCCTTGCGCTTGGCTTCCTTCTCGGCGTCGAGCGCGGCCATCTTGCGGCCGAGCGGCGAATCGATACGGCCCATGCGCGCGGTCTCGGTCACCGAGCCGTCGCCGTTCATCGATGGCGGGTCGATCGGCACGCGCTCGCCGCGGGCGCGGCGCTTCGACCAGTCGGAAACGATGCTGGCTTCCTTGATGCCGGCAATCGTCGGCTTGGGCGCCGGCGCGCTGGACTTGACCGCGCCGTTGAAGGCCGAGTCATAGGTGCTCTGATAGGCGCTATAGGCGCTCTTCAGCGAATCCGGCTGCGTGGTGGCGGGGCAGGGCCCGGTGGGATCGAAGGTCGTGCCTTCGGGAGCCACTTGATTGAAGACGTAGCGCTTTTCGCAGACGTCGACCTTCGGCGGCACCTTGGTGATCTCGAAATTGTCGTAGCCGACCTTCAGCATCTTCCAGAAATCGTAGTTCGGGTCGTTGCGGTAGCGCGCCATGTTGGCGGCGGTCATGCGGAACGGAAAGGCCTGGATCTGGAACTCGGTCTGCCCGCCCTGGAAGGCATCGCGGCCGAAGGCGTAGATCTGCTCGATCTGGGCATCGGTCATCGAATAGCAGCCCGACGACGAGCAGGCGCCATGCACCATCAGGTTGGAGCCGGTGCGGCCATTGGCGCGGTCATAGGCGTTGGGATAGCCGATGTTGAAGGACAGATGGTAGTTCGAGCGCGGGTTCATCTGCGAGGGCCGGACCGTATAGAAGCCTTCCGGCGCCTGGCGGTCGCCTTCCGTGTACTTCGGCCCGAGCTTGCCCGACCATTTGCAGATGTCGTAGCTGGCCACCATCTCGTAGCGGCCATTGGTCTTGGCCTTCCAGATCTCCAGCTTGCCCTCTTCCTTGAAGATACGGGCCATCACCGACGAGGTGCGGACCATGCCCTTGGCCTTCATGTCGGCCAGGATCTTGTCCGGCAGCGGCTTGTTGGCCTCCGGCGCGAAATCCTTCATCGAGGAATCGTTGCAGCCGGCGACGCCGATGGCGGCGATCAGGACTCCGGTACGGGCAAGCTTGGCAAACATGGTACGGCTTAGTCTTTCCCTCGGGCCACGGGTTCAACCGCCAGGCCCGCACGCTGAACATGAGCGGACCGTAAGCCCGTTAACCTTGAAAAATCCTTACCGCAAGCCTCGAACGACCCCTCGCGGCAATTTCATTGAGCCGAACGCGGCGGCATTTTTGTGGCGGAATCGTGCCCGTACACCACTTTGCCGCGTAGCGGCCGAAGCTATTCCAGGGCGATCAGACGTTTTGACAGAAACGGATTTGACGGGGACTAGTTGACGTCGGTGCCAGTGCCATTGCTGTTGCCGTTTTCCACTGGCGGCTGGGAAGTCGCTTGTTGGGCCGTCAGTGCTTGCAGGCGGGCCGCTTTGATCAGCGTGGGTTTCTCGTATTTCTTCATTTCAAATCCCCCGAAACGAGAAGCTTAATTAGCAGCCGTTAAAGCAAAGTGTCTATGGCGGCCCCGCTCCGAACCACCGGATCGCCGCCTGGACCACCGATGTGGGTGGCGCCTTCCGGACGGAAAACCGTTCCAAACGTTTGATGGAACTGCCCGGATATAAAGCGCGTCGGGCTGAAACGGTGTTAGGCGATGCGCCTTAAGCCCTCCCAGAACCGCCCACATTTCCGGGCACTAGAGGCTGCGTCCCATGGCCAGGTATTTCTCGCGACGCTGCTCACGGAAATCGGTGTTGGCGCCGGCAAAATCCTTCATCGTCTTGGCGATGAGGTCGCCGGTGGCGGCGATCACCGTCTCCGGCGCCCGATGGGCGCCGCCGAGCGGCTCGGGGACGATGGCGTCGATGATCTTCATTTCGTAAAGATCCTGGGCGGTGATCTTCATGTTGGTCGCCGCGTCCCTGGAGCGGGTGGTGTCGCGCCACAGGATCGAGGCTGCGCCCTCCGGCGAGATCACCGAATAGATGGCATGCTCCAGCATGTAGACCCGATTGGCGGTGGCGATGGCGATGGCACCGCCCGAACCGCCTTCGCCGATCACCACCGAGATCGACGGTACCTTGAGCGCCAGACAGGCCGAGGTCGAGCGGGCAATCGCCTCGGCCTGGCCGCGTTCCTCGGCGCCGACGCCGGGATAGGCGCCGGCGGTGTCGACCAGCGTCAGAAGCGGGATCTTAAAGCGGTCGGCAAGCTCCATCAGCCGCACCGCCTTGCGGTAGCCTTCCGGCCGCACCGAGCCGAAATTGTGCTTCAGCCGGCTCGCCGTGTCCGAGCCCTTCTCCTGGCCGATCACCGCCACCGGCTCGCCTCGGAAGCGGGCGAAGCCGCCGACGATCGCCTGATCCTCGCCGAAATTGCGGTCGCCGGCGAGCGGCGTGAAATCGCTGAGCAGGCCCTTGATGTAGTCGACGCAATGCGGCCTGTCGGGATGGCGCGCCACCTGCACCTTCTGCCAGGGCGTCAGCGCCTTGTAGGCCTCGCGCAGCGCATCGCGCGAGCGCTTCTCCAGCCGGCTGATCTCGTCGCCGACATCGACGGCCTCGCCGTTCTCGGCAAGCTTCTTCAGTTCCAGGATCTTGCCTTCGAGATCCTGCACCGGCTTTTCGAAATCGAGGTAGTTGTACATTCTTGAGCGGACCGACAGTTCGGAAGGCAATGGCTGGCGAAACCCTCGAAAACAGGGGCCCCGGGCGATGGAACGTCGCCCTCACATAGCGACATGAGGCCTAGTCGGCAAGCGGATGATGATCATTGACCAGCCGCACCAGCCGCTCTTCCAGCACATGGGTGTAGATCTGGGTGGTGGAGATGTCGGCGTGGCCGAGCAGCTGCTGCACGGCCCTGAGATCGGCGCCGTTCTGCAGGAGGTGGCTGGCGAAGGCGTGGCGCAGCACATGCGGCGAGATCTTGGCCGAGGCGATGCCGGCCCTTGCGGCAAGCCCTTTGAGGTCGCGGGCGAAGACCTGACGGGAGAGGTGGCCGGTGTCGGAGGCGGCCGGAAACAGGAAGGGGCTGGCGGCGAGGGCCGGCCGCTCTGCCCTGGCGGCAAGCCAGGCCCGCATGGCGGCGCGCGCCTTGGCCGAGAGCGGCACCATGCGCTCCTTGTCGCCCTTGCCGCGCACCATGAAGAAGCGGTCATCGCGCAGCGCCACCGTCACCGGCAGGCCGACCAGTTCGGAAACGCGCAGGCCGGTGGCGTAGAGCACCTCAACCAGTGCATGCAGGCGCAGCCGCGCCGGACGGTCGCCGCCGTCGGCGTCGCCCGCTTCGGTAGCGGCGCGGTCGATCAGCCGGCCGGTCTCGGCCTCACTCATCGTCTTCGGCAGCGGACGGCCCTTCCTCGGACTGTCCAGCGTGCCGGTCGGGTCGTCGCCACGCAGGCCCTCGGCGTAGAGGAACTTGAAGAATTGGCGGATGGCCGACAGTTTGCGCGCCTGCGAGGTGGCGGCGAAGCCGCGCGCGGCGATATCGTCGAGATAGGCGCGGATGTCGGCGGCGGCCGCGCCCGCGAGCCCGCCGCTGATTGCCATCGAAGCGTCTTCCAGGTCGCGGCGGTAGGAGGACAGCGTGTTTTCGGCCGCGCCCCGCTCGGCGCTCATCATCTCCAGGAAGGCCTCGATGCGCGCCGCGCTGTTCATGTCGTTGGCGTCAGTTCTTCTTGGGGTTCAGCTTTTCGGGCGGGATGCGCACGCTCATTTCGGCCTTTTTCGGTTCGACGAACATGGCCAGCGCGAACATCGTGCCATAGGCAATGCCGGCCAGAATCGTCAGCGTCACGACAAAGCGAAACAGTGTCGGCATCAATATGCGCCCGTCTCTTGTTCTGCATTTCCAAACCCTGTGCCCTTATGGGACGCCAATCCGGCCAATTCAAGGTAGAAGCCTGTTGTCCTAACGCAGGTCCTTGCCGGCAAACCGTATAACACTTTCCGGGACCTGCTTGTTTTGGCGCAGGTCCTGTTCGGAAAACCGCTGACACTTTTCCGGGACCTGCTTGCCGTGCTTGACGCAAACAGGCTTTTGATGTCGATAACGCCGACAAAGAGGGCTCGTATGAACGCGCTACAAGCAAATCCTCCCGGCGAGGGCCATGCCGAGCTGCTGGAGCGGCTGGGCAGCCGCTCCATCGTCTTCGTCGGCCTGATGGGCGCCGGCAAGACGGCGATCGGCCGCAAGGTGGCGGCGATGCTTTCGCTGCCCTTCATCGACAGCGACCAGGAGATCGAAAGCGTGTCGCGCATGACCGTGCCCGAGCTGTTCGAGCGCTATGGCGAGACCGAATTCCGTGCCTTGGAGCAGCGCGTCATCCTGCGCCTCCTGGAAAACGGCCCGCAGGTGCTGTCGACCGGTGGCGGCGCCTTCATGAACGCGCAGACGCGCGAGGCGATCGCCACGCATGGCGTCTCGGTGTGGCTCAAGGCCGAGCTCGATTTGTTGATGGAGCGCGTATCCAAGAAGCAGAACCGGCCATTGCTCAAAAGCCCTGATCCACGCGCCGTGCTCGAGCGGCTGATGGGCGAGCGGTATCCCGTATATGCCACATCGGACATCACCGTGCCGACCCGCGACGACCGCAAGGAGGTCATCGCCTTCGAAGTGGTCGCGGCGCTGTGCGGCCATTTTGGCGTTGCGCTTGTACAAGCCAGCGACGAGGCCCGGCCATGAGCGACGTCGCACCCGTCACCGTCGAAGTCGGCCTTGGCGATCGTGCCTACGACATAATGATCGGTCCCGGCCTGCTGTCCGGCGCTGGCCTGGAGATTTCGCGCCGCTTGCCGGGCAGGCGCGCGGCCGTGATCACGGATGAGAACGTCGCCGCTGCGCATCTCGAAACGCTGAAGGCCGGCCTCGGGACGGGCGGCATCCAGGCGGCCGTCATCACGCTGCCGGCCGGCGAAAAGACCAAGAGCTTTGCGCATCTCGAAGAGGTGGTCGACGGGGTGCTCGCCGCCAAACTGGAACGCGGCGACGTCGTCATCGCGCTAGGGGGCGGCGTCATCGGCGACCTCGCCGGTTTCGCCGCCGGCATCGTGCGGCGCGGCATGAAATTCGTGCAGATCCCGACATCGCTGCTGGCGCAGGTCGATTCCTCCGTCGGCGGCAAGACCGGCATCAACAGCGCGCGCGGCAAGAACCTCGTCGGCGTCTTCCATCAGCCGAGGCTGGTGCTGGCCGACACCGGCGTGCTCGACACGCTGCCGATCCGCGAATTCCGCGCCGGCTATGCCGAGCTCGCCAAATACGGGCTGATCGACCGCCCCGACTTCTTCGCCTGGCTGGAGGCGAACTGGCAGGACGTGTTCGCCGGCGGTCCGGCGCGCACGCAAGCGATCGCCGAGGCCTGCCGCGCCAAGGCCGATGTCGTCGCCCGCGACGAGTTCGAGACCGGCGACCGCGCACTGCTCAATCTCGGCCATACGTTCGGCCACGCGCTGGAAGCCGCGACGCACTATGACGGCGCCCGGCTCGTCCACGGCGAGGGAGTCGCCATCGGCATGGCGCTGGCGCATCGCTTCTCGGCGCGGCTCAACCTAGCGAGCCCGGACGATGCGGCGCGCGTCGAGGCGCATCTTCGCGCCGTCGGCCTGCCGTGGCGGATGGCCGACATCCCCGGCGAACTGCCCGACGCCGAAGCGCTGCTTGGCTTCATCGCCCAGGACAAGAAGGTGTCGCGCGGCGCGCTGACCTTCATCCTGACGCGCGGAGTCGGCCAGGCCTTCATCGCCAGGGACGTGCCGGCGTCGGAAGTGCTTGGCTTCCTTGCTGAAAACCACCCGGGATGAACGAGGCTGGCTGGATCGCCGCGGCCGTCCTTGCCGGCTCCATGCTGCTGGCCTTGCTCTTTCGCGCCCGCCTGCTCGCTGCCTTCGGCCACGAATTGCGGCGCGTCGATCCGCAACGTCCGGCGCATGACGAGCCGCGCGAGGCGGCCGACGATTTCCGCCGTGACGGCCAGGCGCCACGAGAGGAACGCAATCGTCTGGAGGGACTGTTCGACCTCGAGGAACTCGAAGTGTCCGACGTCATGGTCCACCGCACCAACATGCGCTCGGTCAATGCCGACAATGCATCGGAAGCGGTGGTGCGCGAGATCCTGAACAGCCCGCATACGCGCATGCCGTTGTGGAAGGGCTCGCTCGACAACATCGTCGGCGTGCTGCACGCCAAGGACCTGCTGAGGGCGCTGAACGAGGTCGGCAACGACTTTTCCAGGATCGACGTGATGAAGATCGCGTCGAAGCCCTGGTTCGTGCCGGACACCACCACCTTGCAGGACCAGCTCAACGCCTTCCTGCGCCGCAAGGCGCATTTCGCCATCGTCGTCGACGAATATGGCGAAGTGGAAGGGCTGGTGACGCTGGAGGATATCATCGAGGAGATTGTCGGCGAGATCGCCGACGAGCACGACGTCGACATCCAGGGCGTTAAGCAGGAGGCCGACGGCTCGGTCGTCGTCGACGGCACGGTGCCGATCCGCGATCTCAACCGGGCGCTCGACTGGAACCTGCCGGACGAGGAGGCCACCACGATTGCCGGCCTCGTCATCCACGAGACCCAGTCGATCCCCGATGAAAAACAGGCCTTTACCTTCCACGGCAAGCGCTTCGTAGTCATGAAGCGCGACAAGAACCGCATCGCCAGGCTGCGGATAAAGCCGGCCGGCGACGCCTGAAAATCAGGTAGGTCGGCGCGGCGCGGCGTCTGCCTCCGGCGCTATTCCACGATCTCCCTGGTCGAGCGCTCGTGCAGCGTCGCGCCTGTTTCGGCGTCGACCGCCGCAAGACTGACCTCGTAGCCCCAGAGGCTGCGGATATGGCGCAAGGTCGCGTCGCGGCTGCCTTCGTCCAGGAGGATACCGGCCTTCACCTTGTGCTGCAGCCGCAGTTGCCTGTCGCCGCGCAGGTCGACATCGACAATCTGGATGTCGGGCCTGTTCGCCCCCACGTCGTAGCTGTGGGCCAGGCCGCTGCGTATCTTCTCATAGCCGCGCTCGTTGTGGATCGATGCGACCTCCAGATGCGGTTCGTCGGCTCGATCGGCAAGCACGAAGAGCCGCCATTTCCGGATCAGGGTTGGGCTGAGGTACTGGCGGATGAAGGATTCATCGCGATGGTCGGCCCATGCCTCGAGCAGCGTCTCGCGCCAGTCGCCGCGGCCCGCAATGTCGGGAAACCAGTCGCGGTCCTCCGCCGTCGGCTCGGTAGAGATGCGCCGTATGTCCTGCATCATGTCGAGACCGAGCGCGTAGGGATTGATGCCGGAAAAGCGGGGATCGTCGAAACCAGGCTGGAAGACCACATTGGCATGGTTGCGCAGGATTTCGAGCATGGCGCCCTCGCCGATCAGCCCGCGATCGAACAACAGGTTCATCAGCGTGTGGTGCACGAAAGTGGCGCAACCCTCGTTCATCACCTGGGTTTGCCGCTGCGGGTAGAAATATTGCGCGATGATGCGGACGATGCGGACGATTTCGCGCTGCCACGGTTCCAGCACAAGGCTGTTCTTCTCGAGGAAATAGAGCAGGTTCTCCTCGGGCAGATTGAGCGACTTCTTCCGTTCGGCCAGGCTTTCGTCCTTCTCGCCGGTCTTGCCGGTCTCCTGCGAGGCCGGCAGCGTGCGCCACAGATCGTTGTAGGAGCGCTCCTCATATTCGAGGCGCTCGCGCAGGCCTTCGCGCTGCCGCTCCGACGACAGCTTGGGCGGCCGGCGGTAGCGGAACACGCCCTGTTCCATCAACGCATGCGCCGAATCGAGGACCGCCTCGACCGCCGCGAGGCCGTGCCGCTCCTCGCAGCGGGCGATATAGCCCTTGGCGAAGTCGAGATAGCTCAGGATCGCCCCGGCGTCGGTCCACTGCCGGAACAGGTGATTGTTCTTGAAAAAATGATTGTGTCCAAGCGCCGCGTGCGCCGTAACCAGGGCCTGCAACGCCATGGTGTTCTCCTCCATCAGGTAGACGATGCAGGGATTGGAGTTGATGACCAGTTCATAGGCCAGACCACGACCGCCCTTGCGGTAGAGAAGGTCGTGATGAAGGAAGTGCTTGCCGAACGACCAATGGCGATACATCAGTGGCATGCCTATCGATGAATAGGCGTCGAGCATCTGCTGGGACGAGATGATCTCCATCTGAACCGGATAGATATCGAGGTGGAGTTCTTCCAGGGCGATCGCCTCGATCGCGTCATAGGCCCGCGACAGCGTCTTGAAGTCCCAATCGGATCCGGAAAACAGCAAAGCTGGTTTGCCTGCCTGCCTGGCCATTTGCACCCCTCTCAAGCGCTCTTGCGGGCAGCTGGCTGCCTTGCGAAGAGCTGGCGGAAGACCGGGTAGATGTCGGCCGGAGTGGCGATGCGGGTCATCTGGAAGTTCGGCCATTTCTGCGCGACGACGCTGTAGGCGCGCCACAGCGACGTCCCGTTTTCGGTGGCTCCGAAAATATGGCTCTCGCGTTCGTCGATGATCTCGACATAGGCGAAATATTGGCAAAGACGCATGAGCGCGCCGTCGAGCAAAGCTATGCAGCGTTCCGAATCGGTGGCGAAATTGTCACCGTCCGAAGCCTGGGCGGCGTAGATGTTCCACTCGTTGGCCGGGTAGCGTTCTTCGATGACGCGGCGCATTTCGTCGAGCGCCGTGGAAACGACTGTGCCGCCGCTTTGCGTGCAATGGAAGAAGGTTTCCTCGTCCACCTCCTGGGCCTCGTGGGTGTGGCGGATGAAGACCACCTCGGTGCGCTCGTAGCGCCGTTTCAAGAACAGATGCAGAAGCACGAAGAAGCGTTTGGCCAGATCCTTCTCGCGCTCACCCATCGATCCGGACACATCCATCAGGCAGAACATCACGGCACTGGCATTCGGCAGCGGCCGGGGATCGAAGCGATTGAAGCGGATGTCGATCGGATCGACATAGGCGATGCGTTTGCGGCGGCGCTCCAGCCGTTCGAACTCCTTGCGCAAATCCGCGACACGCAGACGCGTCGCTGCGCTGGCCGGCTGAGAGTCCAGCGCGGCGATCTGCCCGGCGATGGCATCCACGTCCGCCTGCTTCGGCCGCCTCAACGCTATGCGGCGGCCATGACTGTTGCGCATCGTACGCGCGACGTTGATGTTGGTCGGCGAACCGGTTGTCGCGAAGCCGGCGCGCTGCGACTTGAAGGCGAGGATTTCCTTGAGGTTGAGCTTGACCATGTCGGGCAGTTCGAGATCCTCGAAAAACAGATCGAGAACCTCCTCACGCGACAGCACGAAACGGAAATCGTCTTCCGAGACTGTGTCGCCCGGAGACGACGACCCGGCGCCGCCGCCCTGGCCGGGTTTGGGGATCAGGTCTCCCGGAGAGAAACTCTTGTTGCCGGGCAGGATGTGCTGGCGCCGCCCGCTGTTCCTGGCATCGTTGAAGCTCGGCTCACCGGTACCTTTTTCCGGCATCGGCACGGCGTATTCCCTGTCCGCCTCGGCGATCCGGCCGGTGCGTATGCGGTCGCGTATGCTGCGCTTCAGTTCTTCCCGCGCGCGCCGGAGGAAGCGCTGGCGATTGCCCAAGCTCTTGTCCTTGGGATTCAGGCGGCGGTCGATGAAGATCGGCATGGAACCCCCGGGCGTTCTCAACCCGCCTTGTTCACCCGCATGTACCAGTCCACCAGCCGACGCACCTGACGCTGGGTGTAGCCACGCTCGACCATGCGCTGCACGAATTCATTGTGCCGCTTCTCGGTGACGCTGTCCTGCTTGGAGCCGAAGCTGATCACCGGCAGAAGGTCTTCGACCTGGCCGAACATGCGCTTTTCGATGACCTCGCGCAGCTTTTCATAGCTTGTCCACGACGGGTTGCGACCGTGATTGCGCGCCCGGGCTCGCAAGGTGAATTTCACCACTTCGTTGCGGAAGTCCTTGGGATTGGCGATGCCGGCCGGCTTTTCGATCTGTGACAATTCGTTGTCCAGCACCTCGCGGTTTAGGATCTGGCCGGTGTCGGGATCCTTGTAGTCCTGGTCCTCGATCCAGGCATCGGCATAGGCGATGTAGCGGTCGAACAGGTTCTGGCCGTATTCGCTGTAGGACTCCAGATAGGCCTTCTGGATCTCGTGGCCGATGAATTCGGCATAGCGCGTGGCGAGTTCAGACTTGGTGAACTCGAGATAGGCGGCTTCCGTCTGCTTCGGAAATTGCTCCCGCTTGATCGCCTCCTCCAGGATGTACATCAGGTGAACAGGATCGGCGGCCACTTCCTTGGTGTCGTAGTTGAAGGTCTGCGACAGGATCTTGAAGGCAAAGCGCGTGCTGACGCCGGTCATGCCCTCGTCGACGCCGGCGGCGTCGCGGTATTCCTGCACCGACTTCGCCTTCGGGTCGATCTCCTTCAGGCTCTCGCCGTCATAGGCGCGCATCTTGGTGTAGCGCGGTGAATTATCGTGCTCGGCCAGGCGCGTCGAGACGGTGAAGCGGCTCAGAATATCGAGAACTTCCGGAGCGCAGGGGCTGGCCGCCAATTCGCTTTCGCGCAGCAGCTTCTCGTAGATCTGCCTCTCTTCGGTAACCCGCAGGCAATAGGGAACCTTGACCACAAGGATGCGATCGAGAAACGCCTCGTTGTTCTTGTTGTTCTTGAACTGCTGCCATTCTGATTCGTTGGAATGCGCCACGACGATGCCCTGGTAGGGGAAGGCGCCGAAATTCTCGGTGCCGTTGTAGCTACCCTCCTGCGTGGCGGTCAGCAGCGGATGCAGGACCTTGATCGGCGCCTTGAACATCTCGACGAATTCGAGCAGGCCCTGCGTCGTGCGATTGAGCCCGCCGCTGTAGGAATAGGCGTCCGGGTCGGACTGGCTGAAATTCTCCAACTGCCGGATGTCGACCTTGCCGACCAGAGCCGAAACATCCTGGTTGTTCTCGTCTCCCGGCTCGGTCTTGGCAATGCAGATCTGGCGCAGCCGCGACGGCATCAGCTTGACGACGCTGAATTTGGAGATGTCTCCGGACAATTCGTCGAGGCGCTTGGCCGCCCATGGCGAAATCAGCCCGTTCAGCCGGCGGCGGGCTATCCCGTATTTGTCCTCCAGCAGGTCGCCCATGTGGTCGGGGTTGAAAAGGCCGAGCGGCGATTCGAAAACGGGGCTGATCTGGTTGCCGGCCTTCAGCGTGTAGATCGGCCGCTGCTCCATGAGCTTCTTCAATCGCTCGGCGAGTGATGACTTGCCGCCGCCGACAGGACCGAGCAGATAGAGAATCTGCTTGCGCTCCTCGAGCCCCTGGGAGGCATAGCGGAAATAGCCGGCGATACGCTCGATCGTATCCTCCATGCCATAGAAATCGGCGAAGGACGGATAAACCTTGACGGTCCGGTTGGAGAAAATGCGGCCGAGCCGCTCGTCCTTGCTGGTGTCGATCAGGTTTGGCTGGCCAATCGCCGCGACCATCCTTTCGGGCGCCGAGGCATACATCGATTTGTCTTCGCGGCAGGCAAGGAGGAATTGCTGGAGGCTGATCTCTTCCTGTGCGGCATTGGTATAGATCTCCGAGAACAGGTCGAAGACGTCGGATTGGTTCTCGCGCATGATTATGTGCCCTCGGAGCCGCTCTGGCTGCCAGTCGGCTCATCACATATTCAACTGCCGGAAAGCGTTGTTGGTTCCCTCCAATTGAAGAAGAACACGTGCAATCTGGCGTTGACCTCCGGCAAGGCACCCGATGTGGCCGAAATGCCTGCCTGTAGAATAACGTGGTGATTGCCAGTCTACCTTCAAGGGTATTTCGATTGGTTTTCGCATTCGCATCTCGCAGCCGGGATTCAGGGGCAAGCACGAATGCCCGGACGTCGCCTCGCCGCCGGACTTTCAAGCTCAGGTCATTACCAATCCTTAACTGGACGCCTGTGGCGCGCATGTGCACTCTGCCAATGAAAACGGCCGGAGGTGGTGATGATCGATCGGCGCAGTCTCATCATGGCATCGATGGCGGCACTGATGCCCGCTGGGGCATTCGCCGCGCAGCATCTCAGCCAGCCCACGCGGCAGAGCTTCGACTACGGCCCGGCCAGGCTCGATATCTACACGCGCGACGGCTTCAGGGGCCGGCCTGTCGTCTTCTTCATCCACGGCGGTGCGTGGCGGATCGGCAACCGCAACAACGTCGACGCCAAGCCCGGCTTCCTGCTCGACAACGGCTTCCTGTTCGTCTCGATCGACTATCGCATGCTGCCCGAGGCCAACGTGGCCATCCAGGCCGGCGATGTCGAGAAGGCCTATGCCTATGTGCGGGCCAACATCGCCAAATATGGTGGCGACCCCGACCGCATCGCGGTGATGGGCCATTCGGCCGGCTGCCATCTGGCGGCACTGACCGGCCTGCGCGGCGGATTGCCCGGCGTCGCCGCGCTGGTGCTCGATGATACCAAAGCCTACGACATCGAGGCACTGGCCAAGGCGCAGGGCGGCAGGCTGCGGCCGATCTACGCGCAGGCCTTCCCCGACCCGGCCCGATGGCGCGCGCTGTCGCCAGCGACCTATATCGGGAGCGGCAAGCATCCGCCTGTCTTCGTCGCCTATTCGAAAGCGCCGATCCGCGCGGTCGCCGCCCGCGCCTTCACCGATCGGCTGCGGGTGGCCGGCACAAAGGTCACGCTGTTCGACGGCAGCGCCTATACGCACATGGCGATCAACCGCCGCTTCGGCGAGGAGGGCGATGCGTTGACCGGCGCGGCGATGGCGTTCCTGAAGGCGGCGGTCGCCTGACTTCACCGGCTCGCCCGCCTCACCTATGCGGCTGCGTTCGCAGGCAGGGCCGCGCTCCCTAGCCAAACTGGATCACGTCAAAGTCCGCGGCAGGACATTGCAGCTTGAGCGCTAGTGGTTTCAGATGCGGAGGATCGCCACGGCGGAGGGAACGCGATGAATGGGGCCGACGTTCTTTGTGACGTGCTGCTGGCGAACGGCGTCAACGTCTGCTTCGCCAATCCCGGCACGTCCGAAATGCACTTCGTCGCGGCGCTCGACCGCAAGCCGGAGATGCGTTGCGTGCTCGGCTTGTTCGAAGGCGTGGTGACCGGGGCAGCCGACGGTTACGCCAGGATGACCGACCGGCCGGCCGCGACGCTCCTGCACACCGGTCCCGGGCTGGCGAATGGATTGGCCAACATTCACAATGCCCGGCGCGCCCGCGTTCCGATGATCAACAT
Source organism: Mesorhizobium sp. M4B.F.Ca.ET.058.02.1.1 (assembly GCF_003952505.1). Taxonomy (NCBI): domain Bacteria; kingdom Pseudomonadati; phylum Pseudomonadota; class Alphaproteobacteria; order Hyphomicrobiales; family Phyllobacteriaceae; genus Mesorhizobium; species Mesorhizobium sp. M4B.F.Ca.ET.058.02.1.1. The sequence goes on from NZ_CP034450.1 coordinate 5,291,592, forward strand.
CGTCGGTGACCATGCCTCCTATCATCTGGCGCTCGACGCGCCGCTCACCAGCGACATCGAGAGCCTGGCGGCGCCGATGTCGCGCTGGGTTCGCCGCATCGACGGTCCGGACGATGTCGAACCCGCGGCGCAGGCGGCGTTGCGCGCCTCGCTGACGCCGCCCGATATCACGACCCTGATCCTGCCGGCCGACGCCGCGTGGGGCGGCGCCGGCCCAGTGGTGTCGGCCAAAGTCGAACTGGCACCGGCACCTGCGGTCGACATGGGTACCGTGCGCAAAATTGCCGAGGCCATTGGCGGTGCGCCAGGACGGGTCGGCATGATCGTACGCGGGCTGGCGGCCCGCGAGGAGGCGCTCGAAATCGCCGGCCAGATCGCCGCGGCCATGGAGGTTCGCCTGTTCAGCGAGGTCCTGGTCGCCCGGATGCAGCGCGGCCGTGGTCGCGTGGCGCCGAGCCGCATTCCCTATCCGATCGACGCCGCGCGAACGCTACTGGCGGACATCGATGTCTTGATCCTTGTCGGGGCGAAGGAGCCGGTGGCCTTCTTCGCCTATCCCGGCAAGCCGGGACGGCTGGTGCGAGATGGCTGTGAGGTGCTGACACTCGCAGCGCATGGCGAGGACCTGAAGGCGGTGCTGGCGGCGCTTCGCGACGAACTCGGCATCAAATCGCCGCAGCCGCTCGCGGTCGCGACGGCCTTTCCCGATGAGCCGACACCACGCGGCAGGCTGACCGACGATGCGATCGCGCTTTCCGTGGCGCGGAAACTGCCCGAGAATGCCATCGTCTGCGACGAGGCTGTCACCTCGGCACGGCGCTATTTCGCCCTGTCGGCCTTTGCCGCGCCGCACGACTACATGATGGGCGCAGGCGGATCGATCGGCGGGGGTATTCCGATGGCGACCGGAGCGGCGATCGCCTGTCCCGGCCGCAAGGTCATCAATCTGGAAGCGGATGGCAGCGGCATGTACACGGTGCAGGGGTTGTGGACCCAGGCCCGGGAAAGGCTCGATGTCGTCACCATCATCTTTTCCAACCGGACCTATGCGATCCTGCATGGCGAGATGCGCAATGTAGGGGTCAATGCCATCGGCGAGAACGCAAGGCGGATGCTCGATCTCGACCAGCCGGCGCTGGATTGGGTTTCGCTGGCGAATGGCATGGGCGTGGAAGCGGCGCGCGCCGACACATGCGAGCGGTTCGATGCCTTGCTGGACAGCGCTCTTTCTCGCACGGGGCCGTTCCTCATCGAAGCGCTGATCTGAGCAGCTCGGTAACCCGCCAAGCCTTACCAGCGGGTCTGCTCGCCCGGCGCGGCGGGTTCGATCGCCAGCGCATGCACACCGGCCTTCAGTTCGTCGGCCAGCAATTCGTTGACGGCGCGGTGGCGCTCGATGCGGCTCATGCCGGCAAAGGAAGGCGAGACGATGCGAACGCGGAAATGCGTCTCGCCGGTGCCGTCGAAGGCGCCGTGATGGTCGGAGCCGGAATGATGATGGCCCGCGTGAAGGTGGCTCTCGTTGATGATGACCAGCCGCTCCGGCGAGAATGCCGCCTTCAGCTTGTCTTCCATCGTCGACTGTATGGACATTGGAGCTTCCCTTCACCACATGACGGCATAGCCGCAAATTGTTGACGGCATAGCCGCAACCTATCTACGGCACAGCTGCAAAATCTCAATTTCAGACCGCTTTTAAGCCGCGATTCAGCGGTTAGGGCGATCATCGCGGAAATGTCAATTCTTGTTTCGCACGTGCGAACAGCCCATAAATGGGTGAGATGAAGCCGTATCCCAAATATTTCGAGAAAATCCGCATCCGGCCGGAAAAGGACGCGGAGCTGAAGTCGCGCGCACCGATCTGCCAGTGGGACGGCTGCAAGGAGGCCGGCACCCATCGCGCGCCGGTCGGGCGGCTGAAGGAGGGCGAGTATTTCCGCTTCTGCTTCGAGCATGTGCGCGAGTACAACAAGGGCTTCAACTACTTCTCGGGCGTGCCGGACACCGAGGTCGCCCGCTTCCAGAAAGAGGCACTGACCGGACACCGGCCGACCTGGCGCATGGGAGCCAATGGCGGCGGGATGCGCTCGGCGCCCGATTTCGCCCAGCAGCGCTCCGGCCGCGCCGGCTACTACAACCGCATGCGCGACCCCTTCAACCTATTCAACGGGCCCAAGGATCCGCGCGAGGCGCGCGAGCGCAAGGCCAAGCCCCTTGAGGCCAAGGCACTGGAAACTCTTGGCCTTGATACAAAGGCGACTGGCAAGGATATCAAGGCGCGCTATAAGGAACTGGTTAAGCGTCACCATCCGGATGCGAATGGCGGCGACAGGGGTTCGGAAGACCGGTTCCGCGATGTGCTCCAGGCCTATCGCGTGCTCAAGCAGGCAGGATTGTGCTGAGCGGCCCTACGGTTCGTGTCGTTTTCCAACTTTCACAAGGTTGGAAAAGGCTCTAAGACCGCCCCCGGACAAAATCGATTGCCGGCGAAATCAGCCATTTCGCCCGTGGAGACGTGGATAGAGATGAACAAGGTCGACCGCGACATCGCCAACCTGCCCGACACGACAGTGTCGGTGAAGGACAAATTCGGCTTCGATTCCAAGATGGTGGTGCCGGCCTATTCGGTTTCTTCGGAGCACGTTCCGGACGTCGATCCCGACTATTTGTTCGACAAGAACACGACGATGGCGATCCTCGCCGGATTTGCCTACAACCGCCGGGTCATGGTGTCTGGCTATCACGGCACCGGCAAGTCGACCCATATCGAGCAGGTCGCCGCGCGCCTCAACTGGCCCTGCGTGCGCGTCAACCTCGACAGTCATGTCAGCCGTATCGACCTCGTCGGCAAGGACGCCATCGTCGTCAAGGACGGGCTGCAGGTCACCGAATTCCGCGACGGCATCCTGCCCTGGGCCTATCAGCACAATGTCGCGCTCTGCTTCGACGAGTACGACGCCGGCCGTCCGGACGTGATGTTCGTCATCCAGCGCGTGCTGGAATCTTCGGGCCGCCTGACGCTGCTCGACCAGAGCCGGGTCATCCGCCCGCATCCGGCCTTCCGGCTGTTCGCCACCGCCAACACGGTCGGCCTGGGCGACACCACCGGCCTCTATCACGGCACGCAGCAGATCAACCAGGCGCAGATGGACCGCTGGTCGATCGTCACCACGCTGAACTATTTGCCGCACGACAATGAGGTGAACATCGTGCTGGCCAAGGCCAAGCACTATCGCGACAGCAAGGGCAAGGATATCGTCAACAAGATGGTGCGGGTCGCCGACATGACGCGCTCGGCCTTCATCAACGGCGACCTTTCGACCGTGATGAGCCCGCGTACCGTCATCACCTGGGCAGAAAACGCCGAGATCTTCGGCGATATCGGCATGGCGTTCCGGCTCACCTTTCTCAACAAGTGCGACGAGCTGGAGCGATCGGTGGTCGCCGAATTCTACCAGCGCGCCTTCGGCGAAGATTTGCCCGAATCCGCCGCCAACGTGGTGCTGGGGTAGCGCTGACCTCATGGAAGCGGCGTGCCGGACATTTCTGTGGAGCATCCCGGTACTCTGTTTGTCGATCTGTCAGGCAGCCATGGCTCAGACCGCACCATTTACACCGGGCCAGATTTGGACTTATCACGGAGCAGCGCCCGCTTCCTCGCGAGTAATTGTAGGTGCGGCTGACACTTTTGCGGGAAAAGGCCAGCCGATCGTTTCGATCTCCGTCACCGACGTGCCGATACCGACCAATGAAAAGGAGATGCAGACTGTGGCTCATTTGCCCGTTGCTGCCGATGCGCTGCGGGCGAGTGTCGTTGAGCTTGAGGGCACGGGGTCTGTTCCAGATGGTTTTGAGAGTGGATACCGTCAGTGGCGACAGACTTATGACTCCGGAAAAGCAGGCTATTTCACAATTTCGGTTGAGGGAATTGTCCGGATACTCCGCACTCAATTTGACCAACGGACAACAGGCCAGCAGCCGGAAATGAAATAGAGACGTATTATGGCGGGTCCGGGCGACAACACGCGCAACAAGCCGAAGAACGGGTCTGAGGCCGACAGCTTCAAGCGCTCGGTGACCGTTTGCATGCGCGCCATTGCCGGCGACAAGGATCTCGAGGTCGGTTTCGCCAAGGACCGGCCGGCGCTCGCCGGCAGCCGCGCCCGGCTGCCCGAGCTGCCGAAGAAGGCCTCGAAGGCCGATATCGCCATCACCCGCGGGCTCGGCGATTCCATGGCGCTGAAGCGCGCCTGCCACGATCAGCGCATCCACAACAAGCTGGCGCCGGAGGGCAAGCTGGCGCGCTCGATCTACGACGCGGTCGAGCAGGCCCGTGTCGAGGCGATCGGCAGCCGCGCCATGCAGGGCGTCGCCGACAATATCGGCTCGATGCTGGAGGACAAATACGCCAAGGCCAATCTCGTCGACGTCAAGGACAAGGCCGACGCGCCGCTCGAGGAGGCGGTGGCGCTGATGGTGCGCGAGAAGCTCACCGGCCGCGCCGTGCCCAGGAGCGGCGAGCGCCTGGTCGATCTGTGGCGCCCTTGGGTCGAGGAGAAGGCCAGCGCCGATCTCGACGGCCTGTCGGCCAAACTCGACGACCAGCAGGCTTTTGCCCGCATCGTGCGCGACATGCTGGTCTCCATGGAGATGGCCGAGGAGCTCGGCGACGACCAGGAGAGCGAAGACACCGAGGACAGTGACGACAACGAGCCGCAGGGCGAGGAGCAGAGCGAGGAGGGCGGCGAGGACGATTCCGGCTCGGAGCAGTCGCAGTCCGACGACGCCGAGGCGTCCGACGACGACGAGCAGTCGGCCGAGACGGAAGCGTCCGACGCCACCGCCGACGACCTCTCCGACGAGGACGATTCCGACGCCGAGACGCCCGGCGAGGCGCGGCGTAACGACAATCCCTTCACCAATTTGCCGAAGGAGATCGACTACAAGGTCTTCACCACGGCTTTCGACGAGACGGTCGGCGCCGAGGAATTGTGCGAGGAAGAGGAGCTCGACCGGCTGCGCGCCTTCCTCGACAAGCAGCTCGCCAATCTTTCCGGCGTCGTCGGCAGATTGGCCAACCGGCTGCAACGCCGGCTGATGGCCCAGCAGAACCGCTCGTGGGATTTCGACCTCGAGGAAGGCTATCTCGATCCGTCGCGACTGGTGCGCGTCGTCATCGATCCGATGCAGCCGCTGTCCTTCAAGCAGGAGCGCGACACGAAATTCCGCGACACGGTGGTGTCGCTGGTGCTCGATAATTCGGGCTCGATGCGCGGCCGGCCGATCACCGTCGCCGCCACCTGCGCCGACATCCTGGCGCGCACGCTGGAGCGCTGCGGCGTCTCGGTCGAGATCCTCGGCTTCACCACCCGCGCCTGGAAGGGCGGGCAGGCGCGCGAGAAATGGCTGAAGGACGGCAAGCCGCCGAACCCCGGCCGGCTCAATGATCTGCGCCACATCATCTACAAATCCGCCGACCACCCATGGCGGCGGGCGCGGCGCAATCTCGGCCTGATGATGCGCGAGGGCCTGCTCAAGGAAAACATCGACGGCGAGGCGCTGCTTTGGGCGCATAACCGGCTGATCGGGCGGCCGGAACAGCGCAAGATCCTGATGATGATCTCCGACGGCGCGCCGGTCGACGATTCCACGCTCTCGGTCAATCCCGGCAACTACCTGGAGAGGCACCTGCGCGCGGTCATCGAGCTGATCGAGACGCGCTCGCCGGTCGAGCTATTGGCCATCGGCATCGGCCATGACGTCACCCGCTACTATCGCCGTGCCGTCACCATCGTCGATGCCGAGGAACTGGCCGGCGCCATGACCGAGCAGCTCGCCTCGCTGTTCGGCGAGGAAAGCGCGCGCGAGATGCGGCGCGGCGGCTTGCGGCGCGCCGGATGAAGCTCATGGTGCGGGGCTTGCGGCGAACGGTTCTGGCTGCCTGCGCGCTGGCCGGCATGCTGTCGCCGGCCGTCGCCGCCGGTCTGGCTTCCATCGAGCCGGTCGAGATCTCGGCGCGGCCGATAGGCCAGTTCCGCATTGGCCATGACGACAAGCAGTTCGGGCCGCTGGAATTCGTCGGCGGTCTGGAGATGACCTCGCCGTCGCGCGATTTCGGCGCGCTCTCGGCCTTCCGCTTCCTCAAGCCCGGCGGCGACTTCATCGGCGTCGCCGACACCGGCTTCTGGTTTTTCGGCACGGTCGCACACGATGCCGACAAGCGGCCGTCGGGCATCCAGAATTTCCGCATGCAGCAGATGGTCGACCGGTCGGGACGGCCGATCGAAAAGAAATGGGAGGTCGACGCCGAGGGCCTCGCGGTCAAGGACGGCATCGCCACGGTCGGTTTCGAGCGAAACCAGCGCGTCGCCCAGTTCAGGATCGATCCCGACAAGATGAAGGCGCCGTTCAAGGAGCTCGACTATCTCGTGCCGGCCCGGGAGCTGCGCCAGAACCGCGGCTTCGAGACCGTCACCCATGCCAATCCCTACGGCCAGCACGAAGGCGGGCTGGTCGTGGTGTCGGAAAAGAGCCTGGACAAGGCCGGCAACATCTTCGCGGCGATCATCGAGGGCCCGAACAAGGGCGTCTTCACCGTCAAGCGCAATGGCGATTTCGACATCACCGACGGCGCCTTCCTGCCCGATGGCGATCTTCTGCTGCTCGAGCGCAGCTTCTCGATGGCGGGCGGGGTGAAGATGCGGCTGAGGCGCATCTACGGCGAGAGCGTCGAGAAGGGCGCCGTCGCCGACGGGCCGGTGCTGCTGGAGGCCGACATGGGCTACCAGATCGACAATATGGAAGGGCTCGACGTCTGGACCCGCGACGATGGCGCGCAGATGGTGTCGCTGATGTCGGACGACAACCACTCGATCCTGCAGCGCAACCTCTATCTGGAATTCATCCTGCACCAGGATTGAGGGGCCGGCCTAGGGCTTGGCCGCAATCCAGATGACGTGGCGGGCGCCGCGCTTGCCATGGGCACGCGCCTTGACCTCCTCGACGGTGAAGCCCGCCTGTTTCAGGCGCCGCGTGAAGCCGCTGTCCGGCCCTTGCGACCACACCGCCAGCACGCCGCCCGACTTCAACGCCGCACGTGCATGGCCGAGGCCGGCCGCGCGGTAGAGGGCGTCATTGTCCTTGTAGACGATGCCTTCAGGGCCATTGTCGACATCGAGCAGGATGGCGTCCCAGGCCGACATCCCGGCGCCGATGACGCGCCCGACATCGCTTTCCAGGATGGTGACGCGGGGGTCGTCGAGACAGCCGTCGAAAATCCCGGCCATCGGGCCGCGCGCCCAGGCGACGACGGCCGGCACCAGTTCGGCGACGGTGATGCTTGCGTCCGGGCCAAGCTCGGCAAGGGCGGCGCGCAGCGTGAAGCCCATACCAAGGCCGCCGATCAGGATTTTCGGCTGCTTGTGACCGGCGATCCTTTCGCAGGCGAGTTTTGCAAGCGCCTGCTCGGAGCCGCTGAGGCGGCTGTTCATCAGCTCATTGCTGCCGAGCATGATAGAGAACTCGGAGCCGCGCTGCTTCAAACGAAGTTCTTGTTCGCCATCAGGCGTCTTTGCCGAGTCGAGTTGGACCCAGGGTATCATGCTCTACCTTTGAGCATGATCTTGTCCGAAGACCGGTTCCCACTTTTCGGGATCATGCATTAGGTGGCCAGCGCCGGCTGGCTCCAGCGGGCGGCGAGCAACCGGTAGGGGATCAGCGCCACTACGGCGATGATCAGCTTCACCGAGAGGTCGCCGAGCGCCCAGGACACCCAGCGCATGGTCTCGGCCGGCAGCACACCCAGCAGCGGCGCCGCCTCCAGTGCGAAGGCATCGTTCGGGCCGGCGAAGGCGAAAGCGGCGGAGAAGGCGACGCCGAAGAAGATGATGGTGTCGAACACGGAGCCGACCAGCGTGCCGACGATCGGCGCGCGCCACCAGCTCTGCCGGCGCAGCCGGTTGAATACGGTGACGTCGAGCAGCTGCGCGGTGAGGAAGGCGGCGCCCGAGGCAGCGGCGATGCGCACCAGCCGGTCGGCGGCGGTCTCGAACTCGATCAGGCCGTGTCGGAACAGGAAGGGCGGGACGAGGATCGAGCAGATCACGGCCGTCATGAAGCCGACGAAGACGATCCTGCGCGCCACCGTCGGGCCATAGCGGCGGTTGGCGAGGTCGGTGACCAGGAAAGAGAAGGGGTAGGTGAAGGCGCCCCAGGTCAAGATGTCAGCCAGTGACAGGCCGCTGATCTCACCCTGCATCGGGAACTGCACAAGGATGTTGGAGGCCACGACGACGAGCGCCATGGCGGCCACGAAGGGCAGGTAACGCGAGAAGGAATTCATTTTTTTATCCTGGGTAATGGAACCAGCGGGAGCGCCGCCCTGGCGTGGACGACGCTATCGTCTTGCTTCGAATATGAAATCGGACCGGAAATCGCTTCGTGCTCCCGGTCCGGCTAGCGGCGGTGATCCGCCGAAAGGCGTCAGGCTGCCGGCTGCTCGGCGAGCTTCTTGGCGATCTGCTTCTTCAACAGACGGGCGCGCTGCGACAGCTCCTTGGCGTCGGCCTTGGCCAGGAAGGCGTCAAGGCCGCCGCGGTGCTCGACCGAACGCAGCGCGTTGGCCGAAATGCGCAGGCGCACATTCTGGTTCAACACTTCGGAGATCAGCGTCACATTGACCAGGTTCGGCAGGAAGCGGCGCTTGGTCTTGTTGTTGGCGTGGCTCACATTGTTGCCGGTCTGGACTGCCTTGGCAGTGAGCTCGCAGGTGCGGGACATGATACTAACCTTCAGTTCTCGGTCGGCCAAACCATTCGACCCGCGCCAGGCGGCGCGCGGTCTCGGTCAGGCGGCCTTATGGAAAAAGTTGGCGTTCCATAGTGGCATTTCACCGGCGCGTCAAGCTCCGGCCAGCCGGCATCGTCAGGCCATATTCCATATAAAGGCCGGATTTCTCCCTATAAGCCAGCGACATAGGGACATGCCAGCCTGGAATTGCCCGTTTCCCGGCTGAAAATCGAGGACTGCCATGCTTCGCCCCCCTGTGCTTCGTTTGCCATATGCGTTCGCTGGATTGCTCGCCGTGGCCCTGCCGACGGCAAGTTTCGCCGCCGCGGCGCCACAATCCTTCAAGGGTGAATACACGGTGTCGTTCCTCGGCCTTTCGGTGGCCAGGGCGACGTTCTCGAGCCGCTATGACGGCGATAATTACGCGATCAACGGCACCGTCTCAGCGGCAGGCCTCGCCAAGCTGTTCGACGACACAAAGGGCACGGTTTCGTCCAAAGGCACGATTTCAGGCAAGCAGATGCGGCCTGCGGCGTTCCGGGCCGACTACACGTCGGGCAAGAAGGCCTCGGTGGTCGACATCCGCTTCGCCAATGGCGCGGTAACCTCGACCGAGGTCATACCGGCGCCGAAGAAGCGCGATCCCAAGAGCTGGGTGCCGCTTGGCGCGGGCGACCTGAAGTCGGTTCTCGATCCGATGGCGGCGACCGTCATCCACGCCGACAGCCTCGATCAGGTCTGCGGGCGCACGGTCAAGTTCTACGACGGCGAGATGCGCGCCAACCTGACGCTGACCTATGCCTCGAAAGGGTCGATCTCGGTGCGGGGCTACAAGGGCGACACGGTGACCTGCCGGATGGGGTTCGAGCCGGTGGCGGGGTACCGCAAGGGCCGCAAGGCGCTGAATTTCCTCAAGGACCGGAGCCGCATGATGGTGACGTTTGCACCGCTCGGCCAAACCGGCGTATATGCGCCGATCCGCGCAACGGTCGGGACCCAGATCGGCCCGCTGACCATCAGCGCCGGACGGTTCGAAGCCATAAACTAGGCGCGTTTGCGCGCCGCCGGAGACAGGCATGGGGCGCGCAACACTGATCGGCTTCTCGGCGGTCGCCATGTGGTCGCTGCTGGCGCTGTTGACCGACGCGTCCGGCCAGGTGCCGCCATTCCTGCTGTCGGCCATCACCTTCGCCATCGGCACGTGCGTCGGGCTCGCCGCGCGGCTGGTGATGCCGGCCGCTGACCGGAGCAAAAAGATCCCGCCGCAAGTCTGGGTGATCGGCATTGCCGGCCTATTCGGCTACCATTTCTTCTACTTCACCGCGCTGCGCAACGCGCCGGCGGTGGAGGCGAGCCTGATCGCCTATCTGTGGCCACTGCTGATCGTGCTGGGCTCGGCGCTGATGCCGGGCGAGCGGCTAGCCTGGAACCACGTCGTCGGCGCGCTGCTCGGCCTCGCGGGAACGGTACTCATCGTCACCAAGGGCGGCGGGCTCGCCTTCGACGCGCGCTATGCCTTCGGCTATGCGATGGCCGGCGTCTGCGCCCTCCTGTGGTCGTCCTATTCGCTGTTGTCGCGGCGTTTCCCGTCGGTGCCGACCTCGATCGTCACCTGGTTTTGCGCCGCGACGTCGGCGCTTTCGCTGGCCTGCCACTTCCTGCTCGAGCAGACGGTGCTTCCCGTCGGCATCGGCCAGTGGCTGGCCGTGTTCGGCCTTGGCCTGATGCCGGTGGGGGCCGCCTTCTACGCCTGGGACATCGGCGTCAAGCGCGGCAACATCCAGGTGCTGGGCGCGGCGAGCTACGCCGCGCCGTTGCTGTCGACGCTGGTGCTGATCATTGCCGGCGTCGCCGAGCCGTCGCTGCGCATCCTCGCCGCCTGCGTGCTCATCACCGGCGGCGCGGCACTTGCCGCGAAGTCGCTGTTGCTGCGCAAAGCGGCCACGGGTGAGGCAAACGCATGATGCCGTTTCCCGGCGGCATCGACGCCAACGCCAATGCGACGCTGGTGTTCTCGCTGGTGGCGGCGGTGATCTACGCTTTCACGCTCAACATGCCGCCGAGCCTCGCCCGCTCGGCGGCAAAGACGCTTGCCGTCGCCGTGCTGGCGGTGCTCGCCCTCATGCAGGGCGGCCCATTTCTGTTGGCTGCCGCGCTCGCGCTCAGCGCCGTCGGCGATGCCTTCCTGTCACGCGATGGCGAGAGGGCCTTCCTTGGCGGGCTGGCCAGTTTTCTTACGGCGCATATCCTCTACGTTCCGCTGTTCCTGCAAAGCGGCGGCGGGCTGGATGTGCTTGGCTCCGAATCCTGGCGCGGCGCGATCGCGCTCGCCATGGCGGCATTCGCGATCGTCATGCTGGCGGCACTCTGGCGCCGTGTCGGCCCCGCCTTGCGCCTGCCGATCGCCGTCTATGTCGCGGCGATCCTCGCCATGGGGATTTCGGCGCTCACCACCAGCAATACGCTGGTGATCGGCGGCGCCATCCTGTTCATGGCGTCGGATGGGTTGCTCGCCGCCGAAAAATTCCTGCTCGCCGCCATCTCCCCGCACCGCGCCTGGATGCGTTACGCGGTCTGGGCGCTCTACTACGCCGCGCAGGCGGCGATCAGCTTGGGTTTTCTACTCGGCTAAGGCTGTTTCGGCTGCCAGCCCGGCTCGGCCATCTCGAAGGCGGCGAAGTCGAAGCCCGGCGCCACGGTGCAGCCGACCAGCGACCATTCGCCGAGGCTGCGCGCCGACTGCCACCAGCCGGCCGGCACCACGATCTGCGGCCGCTCGCCGGCGGCAAGGGCGATGCCCAGCACCTGCTCGATCACGCCGCCGCCTTCCTCATGCATCGACAGCGCCAGCGGCGCGCCGGCATGGAAGTGCCAGACCTCGGCCGCGTCCCTCACCCGGTGCCAGGCCGACAGTTGGCCCTCTTCCAGAAGGAAGTAGATGGCGGTCGAATGGCCGCGCGCGCCTCCGGCACCATCGCGAAAGGTCTCGGCATACCAGCCACCCTCCGGGTGCGGCTGCAAGCCGAGCGTGGCGATGATTTCGGCGGCACTGGTCATCGGCCGGAAGCTAGCACGAGGCTCAGAAATTGTCCTTGCGCTTGCGGATCTCGGCGAACACCTCGGCGTCGGCGGCCGTCTCCATGCCGAGATGCTTGCGGATCGCCGGGTCGTGCCAGCGCAGGAACGGATTGGTCGACAATTCCTCGCCGATCGTCGTCGGCAGCGTCGGCTTGTCGTCGGCGCGCAGTGCCTCGATCCGGGCGGCGCGTTCCTTCAGGGCCGAATTGGTCGGGTCGACGGTCAGCGCGAAGCGGGCGTTGGACAGCGTGTATTCATGGCCGCAATAGACGACCGTGTCGGCCGGCAGCGCCGCCAGCTTCTTCAGCGAAGCGTACATCACCGGCGGCTTGCACTCGAACAGCCGGCCGCAGCCCAGCGCAAACAGCGTGTCGGCGGTGAAGGCGACTTTCGAGGCCGGCAGATGGTAGGAGACATGGCCGGCGGTGTGGCCTGGCGTGGCGATGACGTCGATCCGTTCCTCGCCGAGGTGGACGACGGAGCCTTCGCCGACCGTCTCGTCGATGCCGGGGATTTTCTCCTTTTCCGCTTCCGGCCCGATGATGCGCAGCTTGAAGCGTTCCTTCAGCGCCAGATTGGCCTCGACATGGTCGACATGGTGGTGAGTGGTCAGGATCAGCGTCGGCGTCCAGCCGGTGCGCTGGATGGCGGCCAGAATCGGCGCCTCCTCGGGTGCGTCGATGATGGCGGTCTGGCCGCTCGTGGGGTCACGCACCAGCACGCCGAAATTGTCGCTGCGGCACATGAACTGTTCGATTTCGACCGGCATCGCGTCTCTCCACCAAAGCGCCGTGCGTCCAATTCGACGCACAAAGGACGCTCTAAGCTGTTTATCTGCTGCATCGCGCTTTCCGAAATCGAAACCGATTTCGGGCCGATGCAGTTGTCGCCGCAGACATAGGGCGCTTGGGCGCCGATGTCATCCGCCTTTGTTGAACTTGCAATGCTTCGAAGCTACCGTCCCGGCCATGCATTCCGATATCGTCGACCTCCGTTCCTTCTATTCGACCACGCTGGGGCGCCTGGCCGAGCGCTCGATCACCATGGCGCTGTCGTCGATCTGGGCGGCCGTGCCAAACGAGCGGCTGGTCGGGCTCGGCTACACCTTGCCGTGGCTGGAGCGGTTCGGCGCCGACGCCGAGCGCGTCTTTGCCTTCATGCCGGCGACGCAGGGGGCCGTGGTCTGGCCGACGACGGGGCCGACGGCGACCGCGCTGGTCTTCGACGAGGAATTGCCGCTGGTCGATTCCTGCATCGACCGCGTGCTGCTGGTGCACTCGCTCGAACATGTCGAAAACCCGCGCGAGACGCTGAACGAGATCTGGCGGGTGCTATCGCCTGCCGGTCGCGTCGTCATCGTCGTGCCCAACCGGCGCGGCGTCTGGGCGCGTTTCGAGCACACGCCGTTCGGCAATGGCCGGCCGTTCTCGCGCGGCCAGCTCACGGAATTGCTGCGCGAGGCGAACTTCACGCCGGCGGCGTGGTCGGACGCGCTGTTCTTCCCGCCGTCGCCGCGGCGTTTCATGATGCGGTTCCACAATGTGCTGGAGCGCGCCGGCCGGCGCTTCTGGCCGATCTTTTCCGGCGTCATCGTGGTCGAGGCGCAAAAGCGGCTCTACCAGGGCGTGCCGGTCGTGCAGCGCGCCTCGCGCCGTGTCTTCGTGCCTGTGCTGACGCCGCAAGGCGCCACCAGGCTCGGGCGGCTGGCCGCGAACAAGGTGCAAGCCCGGGTGACGCGTTCGTGATCGCGGCAGCGCCTTGCCTCATCCTATCTGTCGGGGGCGGGTTCGCGGCCTGAAGGACATGCCGGTCGCGCTCGCGCCGGTTTCAGTACCTTTTCCGAAAGCAGGGACATCTGACATGGCTGATCAAGCGGATGACAAGGCCGGTCCGGCGCCCGCCGCCGTGTCTGTCGAAGCCAGCAGCCTCGGCGACCAGTTGGCGACGATCCGGCAGGCGCTGAAATCCTCGCCGGTGCGCAGGCAGTTCGTCTGGGCCTGTCTCGGCATCGTCGCCGTCATCGTCGCGACTGCGATCGGCCAAGTGCTGCTCAACCGTTGGAACCAGCCCTTCTACGATGCGCTGGCGCGGCGTGACCTGCCGGGTTTCCTGCACCAACTCATGGTCTTCGCTGCCATCGCCGGCGGGCTTCTGGTGCTCAATGTCGGCCAGACCTGGCTCAATCAGACCATCCGCCTGAAGCTGCGCGAGGCGCTGACGCTCGACCTGATCGAGGAGTGGATGCGGCCGGCGCGCGCCTTCCGGCTGGCGCATGCCGGCGCCATCGGCGTCAATCCGGACCAGCGCATGCAGCAGGACGCCGGCCATCTCTCCGACCTGTCGACCGATCTCGGCGTCGGCCTCCTGCAGGCCTTCATCCTGCTGGCGTCCTTCATCGGTGTGCTGTGGACACTGTCGTCGGGCTTCGTCTTCCACATCGGCGGTTATTCGCTGGCGATCCCTGGCTACATGGTGTGGGCGGCGATCCTCTATGCCGGCATCGCCTCATGGCTGAGCTGGCTGGTCGGACGGCCGCTGATCCGCTTCAACAGCGACCGCTACACGCGCGAGGCCGAACTCAGGTCCTCAATGGTCCGCGTCAACGAGAACATCGATGCCATCGCGCTTGCGCATGGCGAGGCCGACGCCAGGCGGCAACTCGAGCTCGACCTCGGCACGGTGCTCGGCGCCATGCGGCGCATCTACAGCGCCCAGATCAATCTCTCCTGGGTCACCGACACCTATGGCTGGATCACCGTGGTGGCGCCGATCCTGGTTGCCGCGCCGGTCTATTTCGCCGGCGACATCAGCTTCGGCGGCCTGATGATGGCGGTCGGCGCCTTCAACCAGGTCCATTCCTCGCTGCGCTGGTTCATCAACAACATAGGCGGCATCGCCGATTGGCGAGCGACGCTGATGCGCGTCGCCGATTTCCGCATCGCGCTCGGCGAAACCGATGTCTTCCACGACACCGAAAAGCGCATCATTTTTGCCGAAAACCCCGGCGGGACGCTGACCTTCGAGAAGCTTGAGGTCGCCTCGCCTGACGGCTGCACGAAGCTTGCCGAGCCGCATGTCGAGATTCGCCCCGGCGAGCGCGTCATGATCACCGGCGACCCGCGCGCCGGCAAGACGCTGTTCTTCCGCGCCATTGCCGGGCTGTGGCCGTGGGGCAGCGGCCGCATCGGCATGCCGACCGGAGCGGCGCCGATCTTCGTTCCGCGCACCCCCTATTTCCCGCTCGGCACGCTGCGTGAGGTGCTGAACCACACCGACGACATCACGGTCGAGGATGCCGAGATCGCGGCGGTGCTGACGGAAGTCGGCCTCGAACGGCTTGCCTCCTCGCTCGACCGTTCGGCGCGCTGGGAGCACGAACTGGCCGATGACGAGCAGCGCCTGCTTGCCGTCGCCAGGCTCGCGCTCAGGCGGCCAAAATGGGTGATCATCGACGAGGCGATGGACACGTTCGACGGCGCGACGCTGCGACGCGTGCTGGCGATGCTGGAGAAGCGCCTGCCGGATGCCGCCATCCTCAACATCGGCCGCGGCCAGCACAACAACCAGTTCTTTCCGCGCTCGCTGACGATCGTGAAGGATACAGCCGGGTCGGCGCTGAAGCCCGCGCGGGTCAGGGCCGGCGCGATCGAGCCGCCGCCGCACGCTGCGCGCAAGAAGAAGTGAGCGATAGAGCGGCGGTCTATCTCTTTGTTTTCGCGCAATTCCGGACGGAAGGCTACGGCGAAGTCGCCGAGCCTGACCGTTTCACGCTTTTGCTGGAATTGCTCCAGCTTTATTTCGCCGTGATCGGCGCGGAAGATGATGCGCGTCAAACCGGACGCACGCGACCATGTTCGACGTGCTCAGCCTGCTTGCCTGTCTCGGCTGCGCTCAGGCAACGCCCTTGCCGATGCCAGCCGCGCCAGCCGCTGTGGATGTCGAACTGGTGCTTGCGGTCGACATCTCGACGTCGATGGACGAGCGCGAGTTCGCGCTGCAGCGCGCCGGCTATGTCGAGGCGCTCAGGCATCCGGACTTCATCAAGGCGGTGCGAGCTGGCACCAACGGCCGCATCGCGATCGCCTATTTCGAGTGGGCGGGCACCATCCGCGACGACGCGGTGCTTGCCTGGCAGATCATTGATGGCAGCGACAGCGCCGATGCCTTCGCTGACGGGATCGCGGCGCGGCCCTTCCGCAGCTTCCGTGGCACTTCAATCTCCGGCGCGCTCGCCTTCGGCACCGGGCTCTTCGGGCAAAGCGCCTTCAAGACGCAGCGGCGCGTCATCGACATTTCCGGCGACGGCCCCAACAACACCGGTCCGCCAGTCACCACGGAGCGCGACGCGGCTTTGGCCAAGGGCATCATCGTCAACGGCCTGCCGATCCTGATCAGCCCATCGCCAACCTTCAGCCATCTCGACCGCTACTATGCCGAATGCGTCACCGGCGGGCCGGGCTCCTTCGTGCTGCCGATCTACGCGGCTTCCGAGTTCTCGACCGCCATCCGGCGCAAGCTGATCCTCGAGGTGAGCGGCATCGCCGACACGGCGGCGGTCCGGATCGATGCCGAGCCACCCATCGACTGCCTGCGGGGCGAGCGCGACCGCCGTTTCTATTCCGATCCCTATTTCCCGGAACTCGATCGCTAGAGCGGTTCAGCGTTTCAAGGAATCGCGGAACCGCTCTAACTTTTTGTTTCTACGCGATTCAGGACGGAAAACCGTTACACACTTTTCCTGGAATTGCTCTAAGCCGACAGGTTCGGGGCACGACAAGATCAGGCGGGCCGCGCGCCGTATTTCTCGCGGAACTCGTCATAGAGGTCACGCCGGCGGCGGCGACCGTCGACATAGCCGCGCAACAGCTGCGGCAGCGAGTAGCCGAGCGACTTGGACGAGCGGTTGGCCAGATAACCGGCGAATGCCTGCGAAATCCTGCCCTTCATCGTATCGGCGATGATCTGGCGCGCGATCATATAGGGCGGGATCTCGGGATAGCGGTCAGCGATGTAAGGGTGCTTGTCGATGAGGTTCGCATAGGCCTCGACATAGCCGTCACGGCGGCCGGAAATCGAATTCTCCGAATTGTATTTCTTCCAGTCGATTTCCTCGGTGAGCAGCGCGCCGCCGCGGCGGGCGAAGCGCAGCAGCAATTCGCGATCCTGCATGCGCGCGATGTCGCTGTCGTAGCCGCCGATCGCCAGCAGCGATTCATGCCGGGCGGTTATCGCGGAACCGGCGATGAATATGGTCTGGGAGACCAGGGCCCGTTCCAACGTGTTGCGGGTCAGGAAAGCCTCGCGGTTGACGCATCTGGTGGCCCGGTTGCCCTTCACGGACACGAAAGAGCTGATGAGGACTTCCAGCGACGGATTCTCATCGAAGCGCGCCAGCGTGCGTTCCAGCCGGTCCGGCAGATAGACGTCGTCCGAATCGAGAAATGTGACAATGGGCGCCCGCGCGCGTTCGATACCGGCATTGCGGGCGGCGTTGGCGCCACGCCATTTCGCGCCGACATAGATCAGCCGGGGATCGCGGATTTCGGCAAGCGCCGCCGCCGTGCCGTCGGTGGAGCCGTCATCGACGACAATGTGCTCGAAACGGACAAGGCTCTGGGCCAGCACGCTTTCCACGGCGCGCACGACCTGGCTGCGCCGGTTGTGGGTTGGCGTGATCACTGTGATGAGGGGCGCCGGCTCGGGAGCTTTCGGCATGCAACTAGGCCCCGGATTCTGGGATATTCGGATGGATCTGAGGCCGCCTTCCATGCCCGCCCAGGATTGCGTTCGGTGGAACGCTACAAAAAAGAGGCCTCCGTGTCATCTCGACCGCCCGGCGCTCAGGGCCTGCAACCGGCAAATTCCGCGACACCGCGCCTCAACTGCAACACTTTAGCTGTGGCCGATATAGTCCGGCACGAGCTCGACCCTGTCGCCGACGATGCCCGCGGCAAAGCTGAGCTGTCCCCAGAAGACCAAGGTATAGAACGCCAGGCCGACGATGACGGCGAACGGGATTTGCCAAAGCGGCATGCCTGCGGGGTGCGCATGGCCCACGATGCGCCGCGCCGTGCGCCACGACATGGTGAACCAGCGGCTGAACGACTTGACGATCCGCTGGCCCCGGCTGGGCGACCGGAGCGCGACGAATTTCCTGTCGGCATCCCTGCCGGTCACCAATGCGCGCCAGAAAAAGAACCGCCAGCCCCGCGGGGAATAGTGGTAGACGCGAGCGTTGACGTTGCGCAGATCGTGGCCTTCGCGGCGCAGTTGGTGCATCAGCAAGGTGCAGGAGACCTTGAAGCCATTGTTTTCAGGAAACGGGTGGCTGGAAATCCAGTCGCGCCGGAAGGCAGTATTGTTGGCGTTGAGGGCCCGTTTCGAGGCGAACCTCTTGTCGCCCTGGGCCATCGGGAAGAACCACATCAGGGCAAAGGTTCTCGAAAAGAAGTCATCGCACAAAAGATACGTGTAGCCGTTGACACAGACGATGCCAGGGTCCTGAAACGGGCCGAGCAGGGTTGCAAGCCAGTCGCGTTCCGGTACGGTGTCTGAGTCCAGGAAGACGACCAGTTCGCCCTCGGTTGCCTTGATGCCATTGTTCTTGAGGTCGTAGTAGCGGCCGCCAGGGCAAGCCACGAAGCCTATCTCCGCCACTTCTTCCAATCGCGGCGCTTCGGCACGGAAGTTGCGCCGAAGCGTGTCCGCGTCCTCGGCTTGCCCGCCATGCGAGATGATCAGTTTCGGTCTCGCAAAGCCGATCGCGGAAACCGCGGCGATTTCGCGCGCCAGGGCGTTCAGCCCAACGCCGATCTCGGCCCAGTCGATCGACTTGGCGTTCTCCATTTCCACGACGATTGAATAGTCGGGGTATTCGTCAGCCATCGGGGGCGCTACCGGTTCATCGGAGTGTATGTCGCTATAACCCTGGTGGCCTGCTGTCAAACGACCGAGACGCTACCCACATCTGCGAGTTCGCCGCCTCGATCAAGTGGGTTTTCGTTGTTTCTAGTTCTTCAGGAAACCACGGAAGTGGCGCGGGCGATGCCAGAAGCTCGAAGGATCGGCGTACTCGGACAGAAAGCGCTCCCTCCATTCGTCATTGATTGTGTCGCGCTGGATTTCGAGACCTGACTCGATGTTGGTTCCCCAGGTAAGTTCGGTATCCGCCAAGCGTGCAATTTGCTTGAGGCTTGCTCGCGGATCTTGCTGAATTTGCTCGTAAGTCAGAGAAAGGTAGGGCAGTCCGTTTTTTGCGAACCAGCCATCCCAAGCCAGATTTTCCATCAGAATTCTTTCAAGCGAATCGACGATCGCGCCACCGTCATAGCGCGGCGGTGTGTCATTGATTTCCGTGGAGCGGAATCTGCGGGTTTGACGGGCGCGGGCCCAAGAAATCGCCTGGCCCAGCCGATCACGGCGCGTCAAGCGGACGTAACGCGGATTCGGAAGGCTCGCGGGCAGGTTCAATTTCTTGGCAACTTGAGCAAATTGGCTTGCGAAAAGCTTGATCGCGTAGATTCCTGAAGAGGATCGCCCGTCCGTCACCGCACGCAGAAGCTGCGCGCGGGGGGCGCGAGGATAATCCGGCAGCTCCAGCAAACGGCGACCGCCAAACCACTCAAGTGGACGCCCCAGTTCGGCGGAGGCCATCAACCCAGCGAGATGATTGCTACCGCTGCGCGGTGAGGTGCAGACAAGAATTCCCGCCTTTATCCCGGACAGAATGTCGGGCGGGATTTCAACCGTGGCCGCACGCCGACGAAAGAGACGCATCGCAATCATCGCTTCAGCAGAAACACTGCCTGCTGGCCGAAGAAATTCCAGAACCACCACGGCATGGAGAGGCCGATCCTCTGACCATTGCCGTCGAGGGCGGTTGCCTTTTCCACCGTGGCGCCAAGCTCCTCGCACAGATTGACGAAGTCACGGATGGTGCAGAAATGGATGTTGGGCGTGTCGTACCAGGAATAGGGCAGATCCTTGGTCACCGGCATCCGCCCCTTGACGAACAGCGACAGGCGCACCCGCCAGTGGCCGAAATTGGGGAAAGAGACGATGGCGCGGTTGCCGATTCTGAGCAACTCGTCGAGCACCAGCTTCGGATTGCGGGTCGCCTGCAGGGTCTGCGACAGGACGACGAAATCGAAGCCCTTGTCGGGATAGAATTCGAGATCCTTGTCGGCGTCGCCCTGGATGACCGAGAGGCCGCGCGCCACGCATTCGTTAACGCCGCGCTGCGACAGTTCCAGCCCACGGCCGTCGACCTGCTTGGTTTCCTGTAGTAATTCGAGCAGCAGCCCATCGCCGGAGCCGACATCGAGCACCCGTGACTGCGGCGGGATGAGATCGGCGACGACTTCAAGGTCGACGCGCTGGGCGCGGTTGACGCTCACAGGCTGGCCTCCCTTTTGGCGCATGATCCTGACTCGGAAAGTCTGCAACTTTCCGGGGTCATGCGCTCAGCCCCCTTGCCCGCGCGGCCGAGCCGATGAAGCCGTTGATGGCGGCGAACAGTTCCGGCTCATCGAGCAGGAAGGCGTCATGGCCGCGATCGGTCTCGATCTCGACGAAGGAGACGGAGGCGCCGGCAGCGTTCAGCGCATGCACGATCGAACGGCTTTCCTCGGTCGGGAACAGCCAATCGGAGGTGAAGGAGACCAGGCAGAAGCGCGTCTTGGTGCCGGCGAAGGCATCGGCCAGGCGACCACCGTGATCGGCGACGAGGTCGAAATAGTCCATCGCGCGGGTCAAATAGAGGTAGGTGTTGGCGTCGAAGCGGTCGACGAAGGTCATGCCCTGATGGCGCAGGTAGCTTTCGATCTGGAAGTCGGCGTCGAAACCGAAGGTCAGCGCCTCGCGATCCTGCAGGTTGCGGCCGAACTTGCGGTGCAGCGCCGCCTCCGAAAGGTAGGTGATATGGGCGGCCATGCGCGCCACCGCCAGCCCCTTCTCCGGACGCTTGCCGTATTCGAAATACTTGCCGCCATGCCATTCCGGATCGGCCATGACGGCTTGCCGGCCCACTTCGTGGAAGGCGATGTTCTGCGAGGAATGACGTGCCCCGGTGGCGATCGGCAGCGCCGAGAAGACGCGCTCGGGATAGCTCGCCGCCCATTCCAGCACCTGCATGCCGCCCATCGAGCCGCCAAGCACGCAAAACAGCTTCTCGATGCCGAAATGGTCGACCAGCATCAGCTGCGCCCGCACCATGTCGCGGATGGTGATGACCGGCAGGTCGAGGCCGTAGGGCTTGCCGGTGGCCGGATTGGTCGAAGCCGGGCCGGTCGAGCCGAGGCAGCCGCCCAGCACGTTGGAGCAGATGACGAAGAAGCGGTTGGTGTCGATGATCTTGCCGGGACCGATCAACACCTGCCACCAGCCCGGCTTGCCGGTCACCGGATTGGTGCTGGCGACATGCTGGTCGCCAGTCAGCGCGTGGCAGACCAGGATGGCGTTGGAGCGGGCGTCGTTCAGCGTGCCATAGGTCTGGTAGGCGATCTGAAACGGCGACAGCAGCGCGCCGGCATCGAGCTTGAGCGGCTTGTCGGCGCCGAAGCGCAACACCGGGCTCGACGGATTGTCGGCCTCGTTGCTGGTTTTTGCGGCGCGCAGAACGGCCATAACATCCTCTTACATTAGGCACCGTGGTTTCCGGAAACCGATTCCGGTTTCCGGACCAGGCGACTGTCCGGCCGGCGGCGGGCAACAAAAAACCGGCAATGCCTTCGCAAAGCCGGTTACAGGATGCAAACGGCCCTTTAGCGAATTGTTTAACGTGGCTGCAAGCCGACCGGCCAAATCACCACGGAACTGTCGCTGCTCTTCTAGGGCCAGCGCGGCTCGGCGTCAACGGTCGGGCTTTTCGCGCCCTTGCCGCCCTCTCGACATTCGCGGCCACGGCTTGTATTTCCGCTGCGGCCTTCGGTTGGAGGCATCCTCGACGGACTTTTGGACATGAACCAGACACCTGACAAGGCACGTCCGACGCCCCGCGCGGGCATCATGGACATCGAAGCCTATGTGCCCGGCAAGAGCACAGCGCCTGCCGGTGTCGCCAAGGTCCATAAACTGTCGTCGAACGAGAACCCGCTCGGCCCCTCGCCGAAGGCGATCGAGGCGGCGCGGGAGGTTGCCGCAAGGCTCGACGTCTATCCCGACGGCACCGCCAGGCGGCTGCGCGAGGCGATCGCCGAGGCGCACGGCCTCAACCCTGCGAACATCATCTGCTCCAACGGCTCCGACGAGATTCTCGGCCTGTTGGCGCAGACCTATCTTGCGTCCGGCGATGAAGCCATCATCACCGAGCACGCCTTCATGGTCTACAAGATCTACATCCAGTCGGCCGGCGCCACGCCGGTCACGGTGAAGGAGACCCATGAGCGCGCCGACATCGACGCGATCCTGGCAGCGGTGACGCCGCGGACCCGCATCATCTTCCTCGCCAATCCCAACAATCCGACCGGTACATACGTGCCGTTCCAGGAAGTGCGCCGGCTGCATGCCGGCCTGCCGAAGAACGTGCTCTTGGTGCTGGATGGGGCCTACGCCGAATATGTGCGCCGCAACGACTACGAGGCCGGCATCGAACTGGCGGGAAGCGCGGAGAACGTGGTGATGACCCGCACCTTCTCCAAAATCGGCCTTGGCGGCGCGCGCATCGGCTGGATGTATGGCCCCATGCACATCGTCGACGCGATCAACCGCGTGCGCGGCCCCTTCAACGTCAACGCAACGGCGATCGAGGCCGGCATCGCGGCGATCCGCGACCGCGCCCATGTCGAGCGCAGCGTGGCGCATAACGAAACCTGGCTCGCCTGGCTGAGCGACGAACTGACCAAGCTCGGGCTGCGCGTGACGCCGAGCGTCGGCAATTTCGTGCTGATCCACTTCCCCGAGGACGGCAAGCATTCGGCGGCGGCGGCGGACGACTATCTCACGGCGCGCGGCTACATATTGCGGCGGGTTTCCGGCTACGGCTTCCCCAACGCGCTGCGCATGAGCGTCGGCATCGAAGAAGCCAATCGCGGCGTGATTGCCGCCCTCACGACCTTCCTGAAAAGTTGAGCGCCATGGCACCTGTGATGTTCGAAAAGATCGCGCTGGTCGGCATCGGCCTGATCGGCTCGTCGCTGGCCCGCGTCATCCGCCGCGAGGGCCTGGCCCGCCATGTCGCCATCGCCACCCGCAGCCCCGCCACGCTGGCGCGGGCCGAGGAGCTCGGCCTCGGCGATTCCTACGCAACCGACGCCAGGCAAGCGGTGCGCGATGCCGATCTGGTTATCGTCTCGGTGCCGGTCGGCTCCTCCGGCGAAGTGGCGGAGGAGATCGCGCCGGCGCTGAAGAAGGGCGCCATCCTCACCGATGTCGGCTCGACCAAGGCTTCGGTCATCGCGCAGATGCAGCCTTATGTACCTGACGGCGTTCACTTCATTCCTGGCCATCCTCTGGCCGGCACCGAGAAGTCCGGACCGGACGCTGGCTTCGCCGACCTCTTCGACAACCGCTGGTGCATCTTCACGCCGGTGCCCGGCACCGATCCCGCGGCATTGGAAAGGCTTTCAGAGTTCTGGCGGCGCTGCGGCTCAAACATAGACACAATGGATCCGCAGCATCACGACATGACGCTGGCCATCGTCTCGCACCTGCCGCACATCATCGCCTACAACATCGTCGGGACCGCGGACGACCTGGAATCGGTGACCAAGACCGAAGTCATCAAGTACTCCGCCTCCGGTTTCCGCGACTTCACTCGCCTTGCCGCGTCCGACCCGACCATGTGGCGCGACGTCTGCCTGCACAACAAGGACGCTATCCTGGAAATGCTGGCGCGGTTTTCGGAGGACCTTGCTTCGCTGCAGCGGGCGATCCGCTGGGGCGACGGCGAGAAACTGTTCGACCTGTTCACGCGCACGCGCGCGGTCCGCCGCTCGATCATCGCGGCCGGCCAGGACATCGATGTGCCGGACTTCGGCCGCCAGGTCGTCGAGCATCCCGGCGCCAAGGGATAGGCGCGTCTAGAGCTTCTAATCGCCGGGTCAGTGGGCCGCCATCATGGCCAGCGTCTCTGCCCGGTCCGGGGCGCCGAGCCGGCCGCCGAAGCGCTGGCATTTGAGCGCCGCCGCAGCACTGGCAAAGCGCAAGGCCTGCTCGGGCGGCATAGCTTCCGCGAGGCCGACGGCAAAGGCGCCGTGAAACACATCGCCGGCCGCCAACGTATCGACCGCCTTGATCCTCGGCGCCGCGACATGGCGGACCGAGCCGGTGGAACGGTCGTGCCACCAGCTTCCCGCCGCGCCGCCGGTGACCGCGACAAAGGCGTCGGTACGGCTGGCAAGATCGGCGCAGGCGGTTTCCGGATCGAGCGCATGGCCGCAGACGATACGCGCCGCGGGTTCGGAAGCGACGATGTGCGTGGCCAGCGGCAACAACTGCTCCAGCACCTCCAGCGGCGCGGTATCGGCATCGAGGATCGCAGGCCGGCCATTGGCGCGCGCCGCGTTCAGGGCGAGCGCCGCGGCGCCCGGCCAGCGGACGTCGACCAGCACGGCGTCGAAGGCGGAGAGATCGGCGGGCAATTCAGCGGGGTCGGCCTGCGCCTTGCGGTCGTAGAACGGAACGATGATGCGCTCGCCATGCGCGTCAACGAGGATCGCGGCCAGCGCCGAGCGCGCGCCGGCCACACGTCGGACCAGGCTGCAATCGACGCCCTCGGCCTCGATCTCGGCAATCAGCTGGTCGCCGACGGCATCATCGCCCGCACTTGCCCAGAGCGAGACTTCGGCGCCGAGACGGCGGGCGGCGCAAGCGGCGCTGGTTGCCATGCCCGAGGCGATCTGGACGCCATCGGAAGCGATGAACTTGCCCTGATGCACGGGCAGCGTGTCGAGGCGAAGGATCGTGTCGAGGGTGAACGCGCCAACACTCAGGAGCTTGACCGGTTTATCCATCTGCTCGCAATCTCTTGTTGAGCATGATCTTGTCCGAAGACCTGTTTCCACCTTTTGCTGACGCGGGCCCTCGGTTCGGAACCATGCTCTAGTTGACCGGCTTGATCTTGCCGAGCGGGATGAAGCCGAGCGAGGCCTTGCCCTTGACGATCCTGAGCGGCATGGACGGTTCGTTACCGAGCATCGCCAGGCCGGCAAAGCCTTGCTCGATCTCGCTCTTGCGCTCGGGAATGGCGCCGCCAAGGATCGCCGCCACCGCCTTGGGATTCCTGAGCTTGATCGTCAGGTCGGCGTCGATCAGGCCGTCGGCATCGACCGATAGCGGCCCGGACACCGTTATCCGTGCTTCGCCAGACGACAGATCGAGCTTTGCGATGTCGACCGACTGGCCGCGCAGGCTCTTCGGCTGCGTCCTGATCAGCACGACACCGTTCTTCAGCGTCGCCTCGCCACTACCGTCGAGCGGCGGCAGCACGCGTCCGCCGATAGCATCGGCGTCGATCTCGAGATCGTTGAAACTGCCGGCATAGCCGATGTCCTGGCCATTCGGCTGCAATTGCCCGGCAGCCTTTCCGGCATAGAACAGTTCGACAGGATCACTGTTGTCAGCCGGATCGGTCTGGCCGGACAGGCCCTCGGCCTTCAGCGCGACGCGCCGGGGCAGCGGCCAGGAGAGCTTCGCATCCGCCCGCAGCTTGTCCCAGTCGATCCATAGCGGCGTCATCCCGGGCATGGAGGTCCTGAGCGGCCCGCGTAGATCAGCAACAGGCGACAGGGGCTGGTTGATCGCAGCCACGGCATTGAAGCTGCCGGTCGAGGCGGCGAGGTTCCTGGCATCGTCCTCATAGGCGAGCGTGTCGCAGGAAATGGCGAAACTGAGCGGATAGCCGCTGACGGTCAGGTTGGCGCAGCCGGCCTCGATGCCCTTGGCGTTGAGCGCGGCCACCGCCTTGTCGGCCTCGGCCCTGACGCGATCGGCGAGGTAGAACCAGCCGGCGCTGTAGATGGCGAACAGCACTGCAATGAAAGCGGCGAGCCAGAACAGCCGGCGGCGAAAGTTCGGCGGGCGCTGGTCAGTTGACGTCATGCTGGAGCTCTCATTGCCCCTGATATTGCGGGCGGACGGTTGTTACGCAACAAGCGGAAGACGGAAACACTGATTCCGGCGTGCGGTCGGGACTCACGCGATCAGGCTTGGCGATATGGGCGATTTTTGGGTTTTTGGCTATGGGTCGCTGATCTGGCGCCCTGGATTCGCGCATGTCGAGACGCGCCGCGCGCGCCTTTTCGGCTATCGGCGGTCGCTTTGTGTCTATTCCTTCGTGCACCGAGGCACGCGGCAGCGGCCGGGCCTGGTGCTCGGCCTCGACCGTGGCGGCTCCTGCATCGGGCTGGCGTTCCGCGTGCCCGGCGACCTGCGGGGCGAGGTTCTCGCCTATCTGCGCGAGCGCGAACTGGTGACCAGCGTTTATGTCGAACGCACGCTGGACATCCGGCTCGACGGGAACGGGACGGAGGCACGCAAGACGATCAAGGCGGTCGCCTACATCGTCGACCGCGCGCATGAGCAGTATGCCGGCGCGCTCGATGCGGCCCATGCGGCCGGCATCGTTGGCGGCGCAGCCGGCCAGTCCGGCAGGAACGAGGACTATGTGCTGAGCACGCTGGAGCACCTCAAGGCGCTCGGCATCCGCGACCACTGGCTGGAAGAGGTGGCGCGGCGGGTCGCGCCTTTGTGAAGCGCTGGCCTGCCGGAAAAGAAGGGCCAGGCCTTTGACCTCGGCAATCCAAGACCTAGCTTAGCTGCTGCCCCCAAGCCGGGCTTGCCCCGCATCATCCCAATCATCACGGAGTTCAATCTTGCACAAACGCCGTCTCGGTCGCACCGAACTTTCCATCGCGCCGCTGGTCCTGGGCGGCAACGTCTTTGGCTGGACCGCCGACGAGAAGATCTCCTTCGACCTGCTCGACCGTTTTGCCGATGCCGGCCTCAACGCCATCGACACGGCGGACGTCTATTCGCGCTGGGCTCCCGGCAACAAGGGCGGCGAGTCCGAAACCATCATCGGCAAGTGGATGAAAAGCCGCGGCAACCGCGACAAGATCGTCGTCATCACCAAAGTCGGCTCGGACATGGGCCAGGGCAGGCGGGATTTGTCCGCCGTCTATATCGAAAAGGCGGTCGACGCATCACTGAAGCGGCTGCAAACCGATGTGATCGATCTCTATCTGTCGCATTGGCCGGACCCGGCGACACCCTACGAGGAGACGCTCGGCGCCTATCAGAGCCTGCTTGCCAAGGGTAAGGTCCGCCATGTCGGCTGCTCAAACCTCGATGCCGGCCAGCTACGGGCGGCGCTCGACGTGGCAAGCCTGCGCAGCCTGCCGCGCTATGAGGTTCTTCAGCCCGAATACAATTTGTACGATCGGTCGTCGCTCGACGGACCGCTGCTTGATCTCTGCGTGGCCGAGGATATCGGCGTTATCACCTATTTCGGTCTCGCCAAGGGATTCTTGAGCGGCAAATACCGCGGCAAGGCCGATCTCGGCCAGAGCGAGCGGGGCGAGGATGTCGCCAGCTACCTCAACGAGCGCGGCATGCGCGTCCTCGCCGCGCTCGATTCGGTATCGGCAAGGCATTCGGCCAGGCAAGCGGAGGTGGCTCTGGCCTGGGTGATGGCGCGGCCGGGCATCGCGGCGCCGATCGCCAGCGCCACGACGCTCGCCCAGATGGACGGCCTGGTGCGGGCGGCATCGCTGATGCTCGATGCCGACGACATCGCGGCGCTGGACCGGGCCAGCGCCTAGCGCCGCAGGGCCGGCGGTGTTTCGCCCGCTGTTGCACGATCGTTCAAGACGGGGATGCCGCTTGCGCATAGCGTTCCCGCATCGCGACAGGATGCGGGAAAGGCGTATGGCTGGGTTCTTGTCCCTCACGCAGCCATGGCAGCAGGTGCTGGCGCTGGTGTTTGCCGCCACCGTGGTGATGGGCAGTCCGGGGCCGGCGACCATCAGCGTCACCGCCATCGGCGCCGCCTTCGGCCTGCGCCATTCGCTGCGCTATACGTCGGGCATCATCCTCGGCACCACGATGGTGCTTCTGGTGGTGGCGTCCGGCGTGATGGCGATCTTTGCCTTGCTGCCGGGCATGGCGCCGGTGCTGGCGATCGCATCCGCCGCCTACATCCTCTATCTGGCCTACAGGATCGCGACGGCGCCGCCACTGGCGGCGCGCGAGAGCGGGATGGCGCCTCCGACATTCGCCGGTGGGTTCCTGCTCGCGGTCGCCAATCCGAAAGCCTATGTGGCGATCGCCGCGGTCTTCGCCGGCGCTTCGTCGGGCGTCGCCGATCTCGGAATTTCGACCAGGCTCGTGGTGCTCGCGCTGATGATCGTCGCCATCCACGTGCTGTGGCTTCTCGCCGGTGCGGCCTTCGCCCGCTTCCTGCGGCGGCCGCTGGCCTCGCGGATCATCAACCTGATTTTCGCGGCGACACTGGTGCTGACGACGGCACTGGCGGCCTGGCCATAGGCGGGCCGGCGTCAAGAGGCTGCGGTTCAGGCCTTCGCCTTTTCGGCGGCCGCAAGCTCGGCCAGCCGCTTCGCCGCCGTCGGCGGCATTGGCGGCGGGTTCGGCGCGCGCGAGGCCTCGACGAGGAGTTGGTCGCAGGCTGCCTCGGTCTCGCCGATCAGCCGCTGCATGAACTCGTCCTTGGCCAGTCCCGGCGGGATCGGCGGCAGGAAGCGGGCCTTGATGGTGCCGGGATAGCGCAGGAATTTGCGGCGCGGCCAGTAGAGGCCGGCGACGTGGGCGACGGGCACCACCGGGACGCCAAGCTGCGAATAGATCTCGACGATGCCGTATTTGTAGGCCGGCTCGTCGCCCGGAGCGCGGCGCGTGCCTTCGGGGTAGATGATGAGCTGGCGCGGATTGCGGTCCATTTCCGCTCTGGTGGCGGCGACGACCGCCTTCAGCGCCTTGGAGCGACTGCCGCGGTCAACCGGGATCATGCGCATCTTCATGATGTACCAGCCGAAGAAGGGGATCCAGGTCAGCTCCCGCTTCAGGATGTAAAGCGCGTCATCGAGATAAGGGAAAAAGGCGATCGCATCCCAGAAGGACTGATGCTTCGGCGCCAGGATGAAGGACCCTTCGGGCAAGTTCTCGACGCCTGTGATTTCGCTCTTCGTGCCGGCGATCTTGTCGTAGAGCCACATGCAGCTCCGCGACCAGAATTTCGGCACGAACCAGGCCCGGTGACGCGGCGACAGGAAATAGTACGGGGTCCAGAGGATCATCTGGACGACCAGGCTGACATAGAAGACGAAGTTGAACGCCAGCGAGCGGACATAGAGCATGCGGGAAGGGCCCGGTGAGAACGAGTGCGTTGGTTACACCAAGCGCGGGCAAAAAGGAAACGGGCCGAGGTCGGGACAATCCCGATTCCCGAGCCTACCACATTGCCTGCGTGAGACGCTCCTTCAGGCGGGGGGCGGCGAAATCGAGGAAGGCGCGCAGCTTGACCGGCAGCAGGCCCTGGCCGGCATGGACGAGGCTCACCGGCCATGGCGGCGGCTCGAACTCCCGCAGCACGGCCTGCAGCGCGCCGGAACGCACGGCAACCGCGACCTGGTAGGACAGAACCTTGGTCAATCCGACACCGCCGATCGCGGCGTCGATGGCGGCTTCCGCGGTGTTGACGCGAAGCCGGGAGCGGACCGGCACGGCTACCTCGCTCTTGCCGTCGGCGAAGGTCCAGGTGGCGGGGGCTGAGAGGTTCTCGAACGTAATGCAGCTGTGCGCGGCCAAGGCTCCCGGGGTCTGCGGTGTGCCATGCGCGGCAAGATAGGCAGGGCTTGCGCAGACGACACGGCGGATCGCGCCGACACGGATGGCGACAAGGCTGGAGTCGGGCAGGTCACCGATACGCACGGCAAGGTCGATATGCTCGTCGAGCAGATGGGTTATCTGGTCCGACAGCGTCAGCCGGATATCCACCTCGGGATAGGCGGCGAGGAAATCAGTTACCACCGTCAGCACGTGCAGGCGGCCGAAGACGATCGGCGCGGTGACGACCAGTTCGCCCCTGGGCGTGCTGTATTCGCCGGCGGCGGCGCGCTCGGCCTCGCCGACCTCGTCCAGGATGCGGCGGCAGGCAGCGAGGTAGGCCTGCCCGGCATCGGTCGGTGTCAGCCGCCGCGCCGAGCGGTTGAGAAGGCGCGTGTTGAGATGCCGCTCCAATTCCGAAACCTTGCGGCTGACCGTGGCCAGCGGCATGCCTAAATGGCGCGCCGCGGCAGAAAGGCTGCCGGCCTCCACTGCGGCGACGAAAAGCGACATGGCCTCGAGGCGATCCATGGATCTTCCAGGAAATGGAAGGTGCTATTCCAGATATGCCATCTGTATCCGAAATATGGAAGGCTTATGTTTGGGTGCATCACCAGTTTTGGAGGACAGCGCCATATGAACGCCCATGCTTTCGCCAGCGACGTCGCCTTCACGCCGAGCGTCAAGGCGATCCAGGCACGTAAAGGCTCGCGCGAAGCCTATTCCCGCGTCGAGGAGCGCGGCGGCTGGCGGGATGTCATCACGCCCGACCTTGCCGCTTTCATCGCGGCGCAGACCAGCGTCTTCCTGGCGACCGCCAATGGTGAGGGTCAGCCCTACATCCAGCATCGCGGCGGACCGGCCGGCTTCCTCAAGGTGCTCGACGAGAAGACGATCGGCTTCGCCGACTTCACGGGCAACAGGCAATTCATCACCCAGGGCAATCTCGCCGACAATGCGCAAGCTTTCCTGTTCCTGATCGACTATGCCCACCGTCAGCGCATCAAGGTCTGGGGCAGGGCGCGTGTCGTCGAGGGCGACGCCGAACTGACGGCGAGCCTGATGCCGCGAGGCTACAAGGCGCGTCCCGAGCAGGTCATCTTGTTCAACGTCTCGACCTGGGATGCCAATTGCCCGCAGCACATTCCGCAGCGCTTCGAGGCGGCCGACGTGGCAGCGGCGCTGGCCGAACGCGACCGGCGCATCGCGAGCCTCGAACAGGAGGTCGAGCGCCTGCGCGGGGTCGCCGCTACGGGGTAATGCGGGCCGGCGGCTTCTCGCTCTTGACCACGGAGGCTTCCGCCAGGGCGATGCCGTCGGCGGTCTGGCGCAGCGGGACGATGCCGCGCGCCAGCGCGAGCACATATTTGCTGTATTCGGTCAAAAGCACGCGCAACGCTTCCGGCTTGGTCAGCCAGCCGCCATTGCCGAGATTGGTGTTGACCACCGGATAGGGCTCCAGCTTGGCGCCGTGCAGTAGCCGCCCCATCTCCAGCAGGCTGCGCGGCATATGGTAATTGTTGGTGACAAGGATGACGCTGCCATAGGCGTGGCTCTCCACCCATTTGGCGCTCTCCTCGGCATTGCCGATCGTGTCGAGCGCGGCGCGGTCGATGTCGACGCAGCAGGAAAACAGCGCCTTGTCGCCGCCGGTCGCGGCCTGCAATTGACGGCGGCTGGCGGAAGGATGAACGCCGCTGATCAGCAGGCGCTCGCCCTTGCCGGAGGCGAGAAGGTCCATCGCCGCGTCGAGGCGCGACTGGCCACCGGTGAGCACGATAATGGCATCGGCCCTGGCGGGGTTAGCGGGCGTCGTCATGTGGCTGACGGTGCTGGCGAACCAGCCGAAGCCGCCGGCAAACAGAGCCGCTAGCGCCAGGACCGAGAAAGCACAGATCCGAAGGACCATGACAAGACGGGCCAGATTGCCGGGCCCATGCCCCCGGGTACCAGCAACTGGCCTCCGTCCAGCCGTCCCGGTCGTGTCCCGCGCGTCCATCATCCTATGGTTAATCCTGAAATGCGGCCTTTGATAGATGAAAAGGCGCACATTGCGTTACGGCAGTTTCTCTTGCGTGATCAGACCCTTGCTGAACATGACCGGTTCAGCATTCGCTCGCTCCCGGTTCCGGATCATGCTCAGCTCCCATCCGGCTGGCGCATGTCGATGTCGCTGAGATAGGCGACCACGGTGGCATGGGATGTCGCCGCCGTCAGCACACCGATCACCAGCACCATCAAGCCGACGCCGAGATAGCCAGCCGAGCCGATGGCGAAATTGCCGAACAGGGCTGTCGCCTGGTCCGCCTGGGGCGTGGCCATGTTGCGCGACGACCACCAGGAAAAGACGATGAAGACCAGGATCGCGGCAGCGCCTCCTGCGGCGGCGCCCTTCATGCCGGTGACCAGGAAATGCCAGCGAAATTCGCGCGCGATGAAGCGCGCCTCGGCACCGACGAAATGCAGCACCTCGATGATATGGCCGTTGCCAGCCATAGCGCCGCGCGTCGCGAACACCACTGTCAGCACCGTCGCCGACAGCATCAGCACCAGTACGGCGATGCCGATGGTCACCGTGGTGCGGGCCATGGCCACGAGCCGGTCGACCCAGGTGCGGTGGTCGTCGAGTGCCGCGCTCGGCAGTTTGGGCGCGATCGCGGCGCGCATCGCCGCAAAGTCGGGCGGGCTGTTCTCGTCAATGGTGACGATCACCAGGCGCGGCACCGGCAATTCGTCGATGTTGAGGCCTGTGCCCAGCCACGGCTCCAGCAAGCGGGCGGTAGCGTCCCGGTCGATGATTTTGGTGCCCTTGACGCCGGGAAATTCGCTGGCGATCTGTGAGGCCTGAGCCAGCGCGGCCTCCATGTCGAGGCCGTCGACCGGCTTGATCTGGATCGTCGCCTCGCGCGAGATCTGGTTTTCCCACACCGAGGCGGTGTCGCGCACCAGGGTCACGGCGCCGAAGGTCAGGCAGGACAGGAAGGTCATGATGGCGATGACCAGCACCAGCGCCCGTCCGGCGATGTTCTGAGCCGGCACGATCGGCGCCATCCTGCGCTGGGCGCGCTGCATCACGCCAGTCATCTCGGCCGGCTGGTCATGGAGATGTTCGGCGGAAAGCTCAGTCATAGATATCCAGCCTTCCGCCGGCGAGGATCATGCGTCGCGCGTCGACCTGCTCCATCAGGCCGAGGTCGTGAGTCGCGATGACCACGGCGGTGCCGAGACGGTTGAGCTCGATAAACAGCCGAAGCAGCCGGCGCGCCAGCGGCGGGTCGACATTGCCGGTCGGTTCGTCGGCGAGCAGGATCTCGGGCTGCTCAATCAGCGCGCGGGCGATCGCGGCGCGCTGCTTCTCGCCGCCGGAGAGCACCGGCGGCAGCACATGCATGCGCTCGCCAAGACCGACCCATTTCAGCAATTCGGTCACGTCGGTGCGGTAGCTCGCCTCCTCGCGCCCGCGCACGCGCAGGGGCAGGGCGACGTTCTCATAGGTGGTCATATGGTCGAGCAGGCGAAAATCCTGGAACACGACGCCGATGCGGCGCCGCAGATGCGGCAGCTCGCTGCGCGAGATGCGCGAGCGGTCCTTGCCGAAGATGGTGATCAGCCCGCGCGTCGGCTTCAGCGACATGAACAGAAGGCGCAGCAGCGTCGTCTTGCCGGCGCCGGAAGGCCCGCTCAGGAACTGGAAGGAGCGCTCCGGTATGTGCAGGGAAATGTCGCGGAGGATTTCCGGACCCATGCCATAGCGGAGGCCGACATTTTCGAAGCGGATCACGTTCGGCGACCTGGAACTTGCGGCGGCGAAACGCCAGCCCTTTCTCTCAAAAGACCATCGGCCCGCATGGTTAACCCTTGGTTAATTTTTGATGCTTTTCGATGCATCACCGGGGTTCCGGTGGGGAAGCGTTAACCATTTGCGTTTACCCAAAAGAAACGAACAGCGAACAGGTGCTTTCAGTACTGGAGCCATATGGCTAAGGATCGAACCGCGCGCCCGGTTTCCGGCGAAATCATGGCCGGGCTGGGGACAAGTGCCGCGCTGCAACCGCGCGGGCCGGTGATCGACATCGTCGATGCCGATTACGAGGTGCTGCCGCGTCTTTCCGCTATGCCGGAAGCGCCGGCGGCGTCGCCTTCCCGCGCGACCGCCACGCCTACCATCGAAGGTATGGACATGCTGCGCAAGCCGGAGGCTGCGACCGAGCGGCAGCCGGCATCGCGCGGCGGACCGCTTTTCTGGATTGCCGGCGTCAGTGCGGCGCTGGCCGCCTTCTGGGTCTCCGGCGGCCATGCGCTGGTTCGTCAATCGCCGTTCTGGAAGGCCGCGCAACCGGCGGCGGTGTTCAGCATATCGGACATCACGTCGCGCATCGACGCGTCGGGGCTGAAACCTGTGTTGTTCGTCGACGGCGAAGCCGCCAATGACGGGGCGCAGGCCGCGCAAATGCCGCCGCTGGAGATCCGCGTCACCGGCAATGACAGCCAGGTCACCCGCTATACGCTGGGGACATCCGGCCGCTCGCTGGCGCCCGGCGAAAGATTTGGCTTTTCCAGCCGCCTCGATGTGCCTAGAAACGGCGTGAAGGCCGTGGCGGTCAACTTCGCCGGCTAAGGCGGAACAGCATCGCGCGATCCGGCGCAAAATCAAGAAGTTCTACAGCGCGTTCGCTGGCCTGAAGGTCGCGGTCCTGTAGGCAAAACGCCTGGAGGGCGAAAATGCCAGTTGTGCGCGGCAAGGATATCGAGGTCCTGTTTTCGGCGTCGGCGATCGCCCGCCGCAATCTCGAGCTCGCCAAGGAGATCGCCGGGCGCGACTACCATGACCTCCTGGTGATCTCGGTGCTGAAGGGATCGTTCATCTTCGCCGCCGACCTGATCCGGGCCATGCACGATGTCGGCCTGTCGCCCGAGGTCGAGTTCATCTTCATTTCCAGCTACGGCGCCGGAACCACCAGCGGCGAGGTGAGGGTGCTACGCGACATCGACAACGAGGTCGCCGGCCGTGACGTGCTCCTGATCGACGACATCCTTGAATCCGGCAAGACGCTCTCCTTCACCCGCGACCTCATGCTGTCGCGCGGCGCCAGAAGCTGCGCTATCGCCGTGCTGCTCGACAAGCGCATGCGCCGCCAGACCGCACTCAACGCAGACTATGTCGGCTTCGACTGCCCTGACTATTTCGTCGTCGGCTACGGCATGGACGTCGCGCACGCCTTTCGCGAATTGCCCTTTGTCGGAATCGTCAAGGGCGACGCCTAGGCATTCTCGGGGCGCTGGAGCGAATTCTGAAAAGGCCTCATCGACGTTTCAAATTTTCAGAAAACGTCAACGTTTCACCGCCATGTATCTTGCCATGGCAAAGCTTCTGATCGTCGAGGACGATGAATCCGTCCGCACTCTCGCCGCCCGCGCGCTCGAACGCGACGGGCACAGCGTGGCAGTCGCCTGCGATGGCGCCCAGGGCCTTTCTCTCATCGAGGCGGCGCGGGGCGGCTATGACCTCGTCGTCTCCGATATCCGCATGCCGGAGATGGACGGCATCGAGATGGCCACCGCGGCGGCGGCGCTGTTCCCGTCGATGAAGATCATGCTGATGACCGGCTATGCCGACCAGCGCGAGCGCGCCGAGGAATTGAACGGCATTATCCTCGACGTCATGCAGAAGCCTTTTACCCTCGCCGAAATCCGCGCCCGCGTCGGACGCGCCCTGAACTGCTTCGCCTGAGGTTCCGCGCCGGAGGCCCGCCCGGCACGATAGTCCAGGAATCGCATTGCGTTCACGTCGCGGTGGTCGGCGATCACGCCGTGTCGCCTGTCGGCACGAGCAACGGCGGAGCTGCTCTTAGCCGCTCGGTGCGGAAGGCAAGCAGGCCGGCGCCAATGATAAGGGTGGCACCCAGCACGGTCGCCGAGTGTGGCACCTCGGCGAAGAACAGGAAGCCCCACAGCGGCGACCAGATGATGCCGGTATATTCAAAAGTGGCGACGCGGTTGGCCTGCGCAAGCCGGTAGGCCTGCGACAGCAGGATCATGCCGGCCGAGGCGACGAAGCCGCAGGCCGCCATCTTGAGAAGGTCGGGCAATGCCGGCCAGATCCAGGGCCGCACCAGGAATTCGAGGCTGGGGTGGACGGCGTGCTCTATCCCGGCAAGCCGGAACAGGCCGGCGACGAGCAGCGCACCGGTCAGGTAGGCGCCGTTCTGGTAGAACGCCATGACGGTGGAGGATTCGGTGTCGCTTATCTTGCGGGCCATCAGCTGCGAGAGGCCGTAGAGGAAGGCGGAGCCGAGCGACAGGAGCGCCGCCCAGTCGAACAGTCCGGCGCCCGGCCGCAGCATGACGAGGACGCCGAGCAGACCGATCAGGACAGTCGCCAGCGTCTGCCAGGAGACCCGTTCGCCAAGATAGGGCCCGGCAAGCGCCATGATGAACAGCGGCGCCATGAAATAGAGCGCCACCGCGTCGGCCAGCGGCAGGGCGGCGATCGCCAGATAATAGGACGTATAGGACGCGAACTGGATGAAGGCGCGCAGCGTCAGCGTGCCGAAGCGCTTCGAGAGCAGGGCTTTCAGCCCGACATCGGCGTGCACGATAACGATCAGGATCGGCAAGGCGACGATAGCGCGGATCGCCATGACCTCGGTAACCGGGTAGAGGCCCGACACCGCCTTGACGAGCGGATCCTGGAGCGAAAACACCAGCACGCCCAGACAAAGGCTCAGGATGCCAAGCACCATCCTGTTCTGCATAGGATTCGGCCCCCCGATTCGCGCGATCCCAAACCGACGCATGCGGTAAAAAAGAACCCGCCACCGTTCCAGGCAGCGGGTATGAGTGAGGACTCGATTGGTCCGCAGCCGGTTTCAAGGGCTGCATATCCAATGGGTGAGGCGACTATCCTCCGGCGTTTGACATGTTGCAAACGAATTGGAATGATGCCAGCAATCAAAATTGCTTATGGTGGATGCGATGAAGCCGACGCTCGACAGCGATCTCCTGCGCACCTTCGTTGCGGTGGCCGAAACCGGCAATTTCACCAAGGCGGCGGAGCAGGCGGGCCGTACCCAGTCGGCGGTGTCGATGCAGATGAAGAAGCTCGAGAGCATGGTTGGCGACAGCCTGTTCGAGCGCGGCTCGCGCGGCGTGGCGCTGACACGGCGCGGCGGCGAGCTGATCGGCAATGCCAGGCGCATCGTTTCGCTGCTCGACGAGACGGCAGCGTCGATGGCGGCGGCGCCGCTTGGCGGCCCGGTGCGCATCGGCATTCCCGAAGAGTATGGCCATGCCATACTGTCGCGCGCCCTTGGCGCGTTTTCGACGCGCCACCCGAAGGTCGAGGTGACGGTGCGCTACGCGCATTCGGGCGCGCAGACAGCGGCGGTTACCGCCGGCGAGCTCGACCTTGCGGTTGTCTTCGAATGGCAGGATCTCGCGGGCGGCGAGGTGCTGATGCACGACCCGACCGTCTGGGTGACGTCCGAGACGCACCACAGGCACGAGGAGCGGCCGGTGCCGATCGCGCTCTACAGCCGTGACGGCTGGTGCCGCGACTTCGCCATCAAGTCGCTGGAACAGCGCGGCCTTGCCTATCGCGTCGCCTACACCAGCGACACCAATGGCGGCCTCAAGCTCGCCGTCACCTCCGGCCTGGCGATCGCGCCGATCTCGCGCAGCAACATCCCGGCAGGCTGCCGCGAGCTGACCGCCGCCGACGGCTTCGGCGACATCGATTCCTCCAATGTCGTGCTGCACCGCAATCCGCTCGCCGCCGGCGAAGCGATCGACAGCATGGAGAATGCCATCCGCGAGGCGTTCACGCTGACGCCCGGCGCGCTCCTCGACGCCTGACTTGCGCTGCTTCAATCCGGTGGGGCGGTGGCGGCTCCGTTCCTACCCTGGCGGCGTGCTCTCGGAGAAGGTCAGACGGTTGCCGAACGGGTCGTCGACGGTGACCTCTCTCGTTCCCCAGGGCGTCTCTTCCAACCCCGGCCTGGCGTAGCGGTATTTCTTCACCGTCAGCTCCCGATGCAGCGCCGCTATGTCGGCCACTTCGACGCGGATATGGGAGCCCGGCGAACCGTCGCCATGATGCTCGCTCAGATGCAACTCGCAGCCGTCGCGGGCAATGCCGGTGTAAAGCGGCGCACTGTCGTCGAAACGGTGCTCGAACCGCACCTCGAAGCCGAGGAAGCCGAGATAGAATTCATGCGCCTTGGCGACGTCGAATATGCGCAATATCGGAGTGACGGCACCGAGCTTCGGCATGGCGTTGCGACCGTTGGGAAGGGGCGGGCTATTTCAGTTCCAGCAGCCGTTCGAGATAGCTGCGTTCGATGTCGGGGCTGAGCGCGTTGCCGAGCCGCTTCCGGATCGCTTCCAGGATCTGGCGCGCGCGCTGGACATCGATCTCGTCAGGCACCTTCACCGAATTGCCGTCGTCGGGCCCGCGCGTGGCGCGCGGTCGGCCGAGCGGGTCGCGGTCGGCATCCTGCTGGCGGCCGCCCTGCTCGCTGCCGCCCTGGTCGCCCTGCATGGCCTGCAGCTGCTTCATCATGTCCTTGGCGCCACGGCGCAGCGCCTCCAGCGCGCGGCCCTGATGGCCGACGGCCTGGTCGCCGTCGCCTTCGCCGAGCGCCTGCTCGGCATTGCCCATCGACTTGCCGGCATCGCCAAATCCCTCATTGGGCTGCATGCCCATGCCTTCCAGGCCCTTCTTCAACTGCTCGAGGTCGTTTTGCAGCTTGCCCTGGCCTTCCTGCAACTGCTTCAGGGCGTCGGCGAACTCCTGCGGCGTCATCTGCCTCGGACGCGCGAGCGGGTCGCGATCCTCGCCGGGGCCAGGCCTGTCCTCGTCCTGGCCGCCGCCGTTCTCGCCGAGCTGCTCGTCGCGGTTCTCGCCGCGCTGGCGCTGGCCGCGCTGCATCTGGTCCATGCGGAAGGTGTCGTTCATCATCTCCTGCTGGCGCCGCATGATCTCGCCCAGCTTGTCCATCTGCTGGCGCATCTCGCTGTCCTGCTCGCCGCCCTGCTGCTGGCGGCCGGCCTGCAGGTTGTTCATCATGTCCTGCAATTGCGACAGCAACTGCTGGGCGCGGTCGCGATCGCCGGATTTGGCCAGGTTCTCGATCTCGTCCATCATCCTCTCGATGTCGCTCTGGCGCAGTTCCTGGCCGTTCTGCTGCATCTGCGGCGCGTTCGGGTTCTGCTTGGCGCGCTCGGCGAACTCCTGCAGGAACTCGTTCATGGCCTCGCGCAGTTCCTTCATCGCCTTGTCGATCTCTTCGTCGCTGGCGCCCCTGTTGATGGCATCCTGCAGCGCCTGCTGCGCCTGGCGCAGCCGCCGCTCGGCGGCCGACAGATTGCCCTCCTCGATGCCGAGCGCGATTTCCCAGAGATAGGACACGACATTGCGCAGCTGGTCGTCATTGTCGGCCATCTTCAGCCGGCT
Source organism: Mesorhizobium sp. M4B.F.Ca.ET.058.02.1.1 (assembly GCF_003952505.1). NCBI lineage: Bacteria > Pseudomonadati > Pseudomonadota > Alphaproteobacteria > Hyphomicrobiales > Phyllobacteriaceae > Mesorhizobium > Mesorhizobium sp. M4B.F.Ca.ET.058.02.1.1. The sequence goes on from NZ_CP034450.1 coordinate 5,330,689, forward strand.
GCGGGCGCTCATGATCGCGAGGTAGTGCGCCATGTTGTCGAACGTGTCCTCGGGGCGCAGCGTGATGGCATCCATCAGCTCGAGCACGCGCGGCTTCGAATTGGCGTCGAGCCCAAGCATGCGGCGCTGCTCGATCACTGCGCGCGCCAGCGGGTTGGCGAAGGGCCGCTCCGGCATCATCAGCGTCTTGGTCTCGCTGGTCGCGGTGTGGCCGGCGTCGTCGGTAGCGGTGAGCGTCAGCTTGATGCTGCCACCGGACCAGACGTGCTCGGTCAGGTCCTTGCTGGTCTTGGCGGCGTTGCCCTTGCCGCCACGCCGCGGCACCGCCAGCGGCATGTCGGGCGGGCCATAGAGAGGATGCGCGTTGGGTGCCTGCGGGTCGGCGAGCGCGAACTCCGCCTTGGCCGAGGCCGCGCCATAGTCGTCGTCGATCTGGTAGTTGAGCTCGAAGGCGCCGTTAACGGCGCGCTTGGGCTCGCCGGCAAAGCGGATCGCCGGCGGCTTGTCCGGAATTACGGCGAAGGCCCAGTGGCCGAGATCGTCCTCGCCTGATTTCAGCGTCAGCACGCCGTCGCCGGTCAGCTTGCCGGTGAACTGGCGCACTTTTGGCGCTGCTGTCGACACCGGCTTGGCGGCCTGCGGTCCGGCCGGGTCGATGGCGCGGGCATTGCCGTCCTTGTCGGCAAAGCTCAGCGTCTCCTCGCCCGAGCCACCGGTGACGCGCAGCGAGACATCGCTGCCCTGCGGCACGGTGAAGGTGGCGGCCGCCTGGTTGGCGTCGGCGGTGAGGAAGAGCGGCGGCTTGCCGGTATAGGCAGGTGGCGTCACCCAGGCGTCGATGCGCGGCGGAACGGCGTCGCGCGCGGCGCGGGCGACGAAGCCGTCGCTTATCCGGCCGCCTGACGGACCGAAGGAGAAGGCGAAGGCGGTGACCAGGAGCAGCGCCGCGACGGCGCGCAGGCCCCAGCGGTCGCGCTCCGGAACGCGTGCGCGCGGCCGGTCGGCGCCAAGACTGCCCAGCCGTTCAGCCATGCGCTTCTGGTGTTCGCGCCAAAGCGCCTGCGAGAAAATGCTTTCCTGACCGCTCGGGCGGTCGGTCTGCACCTGCACCGGGCTATGCAGCAGTTCATTGGCCGCTTCGATGCGCCGGTCGATCTCGGCTGCCGTCGGCAAGCGGAAGACGCTCAGCGGGTAGAGCGCTGCGAGGGCGGCTATGGCGAAGACAATCAGCACGCCGATGCGCGCGACGTCGGGCAGAAGCGGGAACAGGCCGAGCCAGGAGATGCTGAGGAACAGGCCGGCAAGGATGAGCAGCGGCAAAAGCAGCGGCCAGCCACGCTCGACCACCATGGAGGACCGCGTCGCCAGCCGGCTCAGGGCAAGACGCCCGGCCAGGCCACGATTGCCGCTGGAAGTGGGTCGTTGCGTCATCGGCCTTCCTGTCCGGGCGGGATGGCCCGAACCTCAGGACTAGAAGTGTACCAGCAAACACGGCAAAGGCGAGGCGGGTTCCAAAAACGTGAACCGTTCTTTCCGCTTTATGGTCAGAATTTTGCGGGGTCGGTGTTGGAGCCGCAGACCAGAACCGCGATGCGCTCGCCCGGCGAGGGCTGGTAGCGGCCGGAGAGCACCGCCGCGAAGGCCGCGGCACCGCCCGGCTCGGAAATGATTCGCACCCGGTCCCAGAGCGCCTTCTGCGCGGCGACGATGTCATCGTCGCTGATCAGGAGCGAACGCTCGACATAGGCCTCGGCGATCGGGAACATCATCTCTCCCACGCGCTTGGGTGCCAGAGAATCGGCGGCTATGCCTTCGGCTGGCGCATCGACTGGCCGGCCTGCCTCGAAGGCGCGATAAAGCGTCGGCGCGCCCTCCGGCTCGACGGCGATGATCCTGATGCGACCGGCGAACCAGGCGGCGATGCCGCCGATCAGGCCGCCGCCGCCGACGGCGACCAGCAGCGTGTCTATTTCCGGCAGATCGGCCTCGATCTCGAGGCCGAGTGTGCCTTGCCCGACCAGCGTTTCCTCCTGGTTGAAGGCATGGATCTGCAGTGCGCCGGTGCTTGCGGCAAAGTCCTCGCTGGCGGCCAGCGCCTCGGCATAGCGCGCGCCGCCGACGACCAGTTCGGCGCCATAGCCGCGAATGCGCGCAAGCTTGGCCGGCGGGCTTACCTCGGGAACGAAGATGGTGGCCTTGTGACCGAGCCGCATGGCGGCATAGGCGACCGCCGCGCCGTGATTGCCGCCAGACGCGGCGACCACGCCGGCCGCGGGCACTGAACGCTCCAGCAGGTTGGTAAAGGCGCCGCGCGCCTTGAACGAACCCGAATGCTGCAGGCATTCGAGCTTGAGGCCGACGGCGAGAGGCGCCTTGCCGAAATCGGCCATGTCGACGCGCAGCACCGGCGTGTGGCGGACGTATGGCCGGATGCGCGGCTCCGTCGCGGCGATGCGTTCGCGGGTGATGGTGCTGGGGTTGCTCATAATTCGCTTCCTAACCGTGCCGGCTGTTGTGCACACCAGCCAGGATGAAACTCGTGGCGCCGCCTGTCTACCTCAGCCACTCCGGGATCGAATCCAGTCCGATCAATTCGTCATAGGTCTGGCGCGGGCGCACGACATGAAAACGGTCGCCGTCGACCAGCACTTCCGGCACAAGCAGCCGGGTGTTGTAGGTGCCGGCCTGCACCGCGCCATAGGCGCCGGCAGTGGCGACGGCGATGAGATCGCCGGCCTTCAGCCGCGGCAGGTCTCGATCGAGGCCCAGGAAGTCGCCGGTCTCGCAGACCTGGCCGACCACGTCGACCGTCATGCGCGGCGCTGCCGCCGGCTGCTGCAGTACGGGGCGGATGTCGTGGAAGGCATCGTAAAGCGTCGGCCGGATCAGGTCGTTCATGGCGGCGTCGACGACGAGGAAGTTCTTGGCGTCGCCTTCCTTCACGAAGATGACCTCGGAGACCAGGATGCCGGCATTGCCGACGATCAGCCGGCCCGGCTCGAACATCACCTTCAGGCCGAGCTTGGTGACGTGCTTCCTGACGATCTCGGCATAGGCGTCGGGCAGCGGCGGCGGACTGTTGTCGACGCGGTAGGGGATGCCGAGACCGCCGCCGAGATCGACATGCTCGATGGAATGGCCGTCGGCGCGCAGCGCGCCGACCAGTTCGACGAGCAGCGCGAAGGCGTCGTCGAAAGGCTGCAGCTCGGTGATCTGGCTGCCGATATGGGTGTCGATGCCGGTGACCCTGATGCCGGGCAGTTCCGCGGCGCGGGCATAGACTTGTCGCGCCCTTTGCCATGCAATGCCGAACTTGTTTTCGGCCTTGCCGGTGGAGATCTTCTTGTGCGTCCTGGCGTCGACGTCCGGATTGATGCGCAGCGAGACCGGCGCGACCTTTCCGAGCGCAGTGGCGCGGGCCGAGAGCAGTTCAAGCTCCGGCTCGGATTCGACGTTGAAGCAGAGGATGCCGGCCGAAAGCGCGAAATCCATCTCACGCGCGGTCTTGCCGACGCCCGAAAACAGAATCTTGCCGGCCGGGATGCCGGCGGCAAGCGCCCGGCGCAATTCGCCTTCCGACACCACGTCGGCGCCGGCGCCTTGCCTCGCCAGGGTCTTCAGCACCGCCTGGTTGGAGTTCGCCTTCATGGCGTAGCAGACCAGCGTGTCGAGCCCGGCGAAAGCCTCCTTGAAGACACGGAAATGCCTGGTCAGCGTCGCCGTCGAATAGCAGTAGAAGGGCGTGCCGACCTGTGCCGCGATGTCAGGTATGGCGACGTCCTCGGCATGCAGCACGCCGTCGCGATAGTCGAAATGGTTCACGAGAGTGGTTCCGGAAGTTGAAGCACGATGAGATCGGTGATCTCACCGACTCTAGAGCAGTGGGTCGAGGATGAACTTCTTGTCCTCGACCGGTTTTTCCGGCTCCGGCGGCACGGGCTGATGCGCCTTCTCGGCATCCTTGCGCGCCTGCACGGCCGCCTCGTAAGGCGTGTCGAGGCCGGTCCTTCGGCCGCAGGCCGTGACGGTAGCCACCGCCGCGAGCAGCGCGAGCGTCACCAAAATCCTGCTTGCGGTCATCGATCCCATCCGTCGGAGAAAATTCGTCGCCTGCTTCTAGCGAAAATTTATGGCCTTTGCACCCCGGCAAATCGGGCGGTCGCCCGGCTCACGCTTTGGCAAGCCGCTTTTTCCAATAGCGGATCTGCTTGCGCACCTCCGATGGCGCCGTGCCGCCGAAGCTTGTGCGGCTCTTCACCGAGTTCTGCACGGCAAGCACGGAGAAGAGGCCCTCGGTGATACCGGGATGGATCGACTGCAGATCCTCGAGTGAAAGCTTCTCCAGCCCGACCTTCTTGTCCTCGGCCAGCGCCACGGCGCGGCCGGTGACGTGATGCGCCTCGCGGAAGGGCAGGCCGAGCGTGCGCACCAGCCAATCAGCAAGATCGGTCGCGGTCGCGTGGCCCGAGCCGGCGGCCTTCTTCATGGCGGCGGCATTGACGGTCATGTCGCGCACCATGCCGGTCATCGCCGCCAGCATCAGGTCGAGCGTCTCGGCGGCGTCGAAGACCGATTCCTTGTCTTCCTGCATGTCCTTGCCATAGGTCAGTGGCATGCCCTTCATCACCGTCAAAAGGCCGACGAGATGGCCGTTGACGCGCCCGGTCTTGCCGCGCACCAGCTCGGCGGCGTCGGGGTTCTTCTTCTGCGGCATGATCGAGGAGCCGGTGGAGAATGAGTCCGACAGCCGGACGAAGCCGAATTGTGGCGTCGACCAGATGATGATCTCCTCGGCGAGCCGCGACAGGTGGGTGGCGCAGATCGCCGCAACAGCAAGGAACTCCAGCGCGAAATCGCGGTCGGAAACGCTGTCGAGCGAATTGCGCATCGGCTCGCGGAAGCCGAGTGCCTTCGCCGTCTGGTGGCGGTCGATGGCGAAGCTGGTGCCGGCAAGGGCCGCCGCGCCGAGCGGGCTCTCGTCCATCCGCTCGATGGCGTCGCGGACGCGCGACAGGTCGCGCGAGAACATCTCGACATAGGCCATGCAGTGGTGGCCGAAGGTCACCGGCTGCGCCGCCTGCATGTGGGTGAAGCCCGGCATCACCGTCGCCGCATGCTCCTCGGCGCGCTCGAGGAAGGCCGCGATCAGCCCTTTCAGCGCCTCGGCGACGCGGAAGCACTCGTCCTTGACCCAGAGCCTCAAATCCACCGCTACCTGGTCGTTGCGCGAACGGGCGGTGTGCAGGCGGCCGGCGGCGGGGCCGATGAGGTCGGCAAGACGCGCCTCGACATTCATGTGGATGTCTTCCAGCCTGGTCGAGAATTCGAATGTGCCGGCCTCGATCTCTTTCAGGATCGTGTTCAGCCCGTGAGCGATTTTATCTTGATCGGCCGCCGAAATAATGCCCGTTTCAGCCAACATCTCGCTGTGGGCGATCGAACCTCTTATGTCCTGCGCATAGAGTTTGCGGTCGAACGAGATCGACGCGTTGATCGCTTCCATGATCGCGGCCGGACCCGAGGCAAAACGTCCGCCCCACATCTGGTTGCTGGCCTTCTTGTCGCTCATAGCTATAACCCGTGCTCCGGAGCAGTTTTGAAGAAAATGGCAGACCGCAAACAATTATTCCCGGCCCCACGCCTCATCCTCGCCGCCTTGGTGGCAGGCGTGCTGGCGGGCGCGGTCGCGGTATATGTCAGCGAGAGCGGTTCTGGCAACAATGCTGCCGCCGATGTCGCCGCAACCAGCGGCAAGGACGATGCCGCCTGCGCGGCCAAAGCCGAGCGCGCCAAAAAGGTCGCAGCGAAGGCGACAGGCCAGGTCGCGGCGCTATTGCCGGCCGATCCGCCGCAGTCGTTGAAAAGCCTCGCCTTCAACGGTCCGGACGGCAAGCCGATGACGCTCGCCGACCATGCCGGCAGGACGCTGCTGCTCAACCTGTGGGCGACATGGTGCGCGCCGTGCCGCGCCGAGATGCCGGCACTCGACGCGCTGCAGAAGGAGATGGGCAGCGACCGCTTCCAGGTCGTCGCGGTCAATGTCGACACCGGCGACGACACCAAGCCGAAGAAGTTCCTCAGCGACATCGGCGTCGCAACGCTCGGCTACTACCGGGATCCGACGCTGGCGTTGTTCAACGACGTCAAGACGCGCGGCCTGGCGCTCGGTCTGCCGGTCACCATGCTGATCGACGGCGAGGGCTGCCTGATCGCGCATATGAACGGCCCGGCCGAATGGTCGGGAGCGGATGCCAGGCGGCTGGTCGAAGCCGCGCTCGGCCCCTCAAGCTGAGCGCAGGGCGGCCGCCGGTTCCAGCATCAGGATGCTGCCGCCGCCGCGTGAGACGGGGGCGTCGTCATCTGCCGCAGGCGCCCTCGCGCCGGTCAGTTCGCCGAACGCCTCGATCGGACCAGGCCTGCCGAGGTAGAAACCCTGCCCGATCTCGCAGTCCTCGGCGTCGAGGAACCTGAGTTCGCCCAGCGTCTCGACGCCTTCGGCGAGCACCGGCAAGCCAAGGCCACGGCCAAGTCCCAGCACGGCGCGCACGATGGCCGCCACCTGACCGTTCCTGTCGACCGACTTGATGAAGGAGCCATCGATCTTGATCTTGTCGAAGGGGAAGGCGCGCAGGTTGGAGAGCGAGGAATAGCCGGTGCCGAAGTCGTCCATGGCGACGCGGACGCCGAGCGCCTTGACCTGCCGCAAGGTGGCCAGCGCTCGCGGCATGTCCTTGACCAGCGCCGTCTCGGTGATCTCGAGTTCGAGCCTGCCGGGCGCCAGGCCGGACCGCAACAGCACCTCATGCACCTTGCGGCTGAAGTTCGGATTGTGCAGCTGCACGGCCGAGACATTGACGGCGACCATCAGCGGGTTCTTCCAGCGGGCGGCTTCCTCGCAGGCGGCCGAAAGCACCCATTCGCCGATCTGGATGATGGCGCCGCTGTCCTCGGCCACCGGGATGAAGACGGCAGGCGAGATGTCGCCATGTTCGGGATGGTGCCAGCGGATCAGCGCCTCGAAGCCGATCATCCTGCCGGTGCTGATCTCCTTCTGCGGCTGGTAGACGAGCCGGAATTCGCCGCGCGCCACCGCCTGGCGCAGATCGTGCTCCATCACTCGCCGGTCGCGCGCCTCGGCGCCCATCGAGGCCTCGAAGTAACGATAGGTGTCCTTGCCCTCCGCCTTGGCGCGGTAGAGCGCGGTGTCGGCGTGGCTGACGAGGGCCGCCTGCTCATCGGCGTCCAGCGGGTAGAGGGCGATGCCGATGCTGGCCGACACAAGGCCGCCGCCCGGCGACAGCCGGTTCTCCTCGCGTATGGCGGCCAGGACCGCCTCGGCGATACGGCCGGCCGCCTGTGGGTCGGGGAGGTTGGGCGCGATGATGGCGAATTCATCGCCGCCGAGGCGGGCCAGCATCTGCCCGTGGCGAAGTTTGCTCGAGGCGCATTGCGCCACCTTCTGCAGCATCGCGTCGCCGGCGGCATGGCCGAACAGATCGTTGACTTCCTTGAACCGGTCGAGGTCGAGCAGCATGAGCGCGAGCTGACCGTCCTTGCCGCCGCGGCCCGCCGCGGCGATCTCGGCTTCCAGCCGGCTGTTGAAGCTGCGGCGGTTGGCAAGCCCGGTCAGCGGGTCGTAGTGGGCGAGGCGGATGATCTCCTGCTCCGCCTTCTTGCGCTCGCGGATGTCGCGCACGGCGACCACGCTGTGCGGCTTGCCGCAATAGTCGATGGGCCTGGCGATCAGCTCGACGGGGATCATGGTGCCGTCATGGCTCTTGAGGTCGGTTTCCCGTGCCTGCCCGTCCGCTTGGGCCATGGCGGTGGCGGAACGCTCGCCGAAGAGGTCGCTGAGCACCATGGTGTTCAGTGTCGTTGAGGCGATGCCGGACAATGCCGCGATGCTGTCATTGGCGCTGACGATGCGGGTGCCGTCGCAGACGATGAGGCCTTCGACCGCTGCATTGGCCAGGCCATGCATGCGCTCGGCCTCCGCCTGGTGGCGGCGGAAGCGCAGGTCGATCCACAGGGCCGCCGCCGAAAGCACGAGGATGACCAGGCTGGCGGCGGCCGCCGCGAAGGCCTGCGACATTGGCTCGATCGTGTATTGCGAGATCTCGATCGAGCTATCCGGATAGATCGACACGGCCCCCATCGCGATGAAGTGCAAGGTGCAGATCGCCAGCGTCAAAAGCACGGCGGCGCTGACCGTTCTCAGCGTCGAGGGGCGGTGCAGCGCAACAAAAAGCGACATCGCGGCAAGCGTGATGCCGGCGACCAGCGAGATCCCGACAAGCAGCTGATCCCAGACGACCCGGCCCTGCACCTCGAACGCCGCCATGCCGGTATAGTGCATCGTGCCGATGCCGACACCGAGCACGGCGCCGCCGACAAGGTAGTGCTCGATGCCGCCGCGCAAGGTGGCGATCCACATGCCGGCGGCGGTAAGCAGGACGGCCGCGGCAAGCGAAAGCACCGACAACTCGGTGTTGTAGGCGTTCGGTATTCCCGGCGAGAAGGCGATCATGGCGATAAAATGCGTCGCCCAGATGCCGAAACCGGTCGAGGTGGCGGCAATCATCAGCCAGGCATAGCGGTTTCTATTGGTCGAGCGGTGGACGTGGCGAAGCAGATTGACCGCCGAGAAGGAAGAAATGCCGCAGATGAGTGCCGCCAGTGCGACCAATCTCAGATCATGCTCGTGCACGATACAATTATAGACCGTCAACATCTCGCGTCACCTGATCTTCCCGCAATAATCAAGCAATGAAATTGATTAGGGCTGGACGCTTGAAGAATCAGTTATTGCCCGTGCAACTACGGCGTGCGCGTTCGGTTGCAGAGGCGCCCGAGACGATCTCATGCGGGGGCGGCAATATCGCCTGCCGCACCTGTCCGACGCCGATGTCAAAAACACTCGCGAGGCTTTGAAACGCGGTCCTGTCCGCGTGCCAATCGGCTTTTCCACAGACCCGCAGGCCACAGCAGAACTGTCACATACCTTCTCTATGAGAGCGGGCAAGGACTTGCGCACAGCCTGATGTCACCAGCCACTCAAAAGGGAATCAAATCCATGTCGATCATCAAGCAGGGCCTTGCCGCCCTTGCCGCCGGCGCTCTTGGCCTGACGCTGGCGCAGCCTGCCGCCGCCGCGCCCGTCAAATTCGATTTCTGGTTCGGCCTTTCGGGCGACCTCGCGCGCGTCGTCGACACGCTGTGCAAGAACTTCAATGCCTCGCAGTCCGACTATGAGGCGGTCTGCACCAGCCAGGGCAATTATGACGCGACGCTGCAGAACACCATCGCCGCCTTCCGCGCAGGCAAGCAGCCGACAGTCGTTCAGGTCTACGATGTCGGCACCGCCACCATGATGCTGTCGGGCGCCTACTATCCGGCCGACAAGCTGATGGAAGAGAACGGCTACAAGATCGACTACAGCGACTATTTCCCCGGCATCGCGCGCTATTACGCGACGTCGAAGGGCGAGATGCTGTCGTTCCCGTTCAACTCCTCGACGGCGCTGATGTACTGGAACAAGGACGCCTTCGCCAAGATCGGCAAGACCGAGGCGCCGAAGACCTGGGAAGATGTCGGCGCCGACCTCAAGGCGCTGAAGGACGCCGGCTATGACTGCCCGATGGCGATCAACATTTCCGGCAACGAGAGCTGGCAATTGATGGAGCAGTTCTCGGCCATCCACAACCAGCCGATCGCCACCGAGAACAACGGCTATGACGGTCTCAACGCCCGCCTCGAGATGAACAAGACCAAGTTCGTCCAGTATGTCGGCGACCTCAAGAAGTGGTACGACGCCGGCCTGATCAAGATCAAGTCGAAGGACCTCGGCCAGGACATGGTGCAGGCCTTCGCCTCCGGCACCTGCCAGCTCATCATGACCTCGGTCGGCGACCACGGCACGGTCGGCAAGACGCAAAAGGAAGGCATGAGCTGGGACGTGGCCGAGCTGCCCGTCTATGCCGGCACCGAGCGCAAGAATTCGCTGGTCGGCGGCGCCTCGCTCTGGGTGCTGTCCGGCAAGTCGCCCGAGGAATACAAAGGCGCCGCCGCCTTCCTCAACTTCATCCATGATCCCAAGACGGCGCTCTTCTGGTCGACCAACACCGGCTACATCCCGGTGGCGAAGTCCGGCTTCGAGTACATGAAGGCCAACGGCTTCTACGACAAGGCGCCCTACAAGGGCCGCGAGGTCGCCATCGCCAGCCTGACCGCGTCGGAGCCGACCGAGATCACCCGCGGCATCCGTCTCGGTAATTTCACCCAGATCCGCGCCGAGTTCGGCACCCAGATGCAGGCGATCTTCGCCAACAAGGTCAGCGTTCAGGAAGGCATCGACACGCTGGTCAAGAATGGAGACGCCATCCTCGACCGCTTCCAGCAGACCTACGCGAACAAGACGCTGCCCTGAGCGTCGGCTTTTCGTGGCCGCCCGCCGACAACAGGCGGGCGGCCGTTTCATATCAGGGCTTGGCCGCCCGGCGGCTTTGGCGGATCGATGGAAAAACGCGTCACTTTCTCAAGATGGTCGATCGGCATCCTGTTCGCGGTGCCGCAGTTGCTCCTGATCTTCACCTTCTTCTATTGGCCCGCCGGCCAGGCGGTTTACTGGTCGCTGACGCTGCAGCAACCCTGGGGCGGCGGCAACATCTGGGTCGGGCTCGACAATTTCCGTTCGATCCTCGCCAACACCGACTATTGGAACTCGATCACCGCCAGCCTGATCTTTGCCGGCATCAGCACCGGCCTTGCCATGGTCATCGCGTTGGTGCTTGCCACCCTGACCGACCGCCAGCTTGCCGGCTCACGCCTCTACCGCGTCGTGCTGATCTGGCCTTACGGCATCGCAGCACCTGCGCTGGCGATGGCTTTCCGCTTCATCCTGGCGCCCGAAGCCGGCTTCATGGCCGCCGTCAACAAGGTCTGGCCAGGCTTCTGGGACCCCGGCCTCAATGGTGCCGACGCCATGGCTTCTGTCATCATCGCGTTCTCCTGGAAATATGTCGGCTACAACTTCATCTTTTTCCTCGCAGCCCTGCAGGCAATCCCGCGCTCACTGGTCGAGGCGGCGGCGATGGACGGCTCCGGCGTTCTCAGACGTTTCCGGGATATCCAGTTCCCGTTGATCACGCCGACAATCTTTTTCCTCCTGGTCATCAACATCACCGAGAGCTTTCAGGATTCCTTCGGCATCGTCGACATCATGACGGCGGGCGGTCCGGCGAACGCGACCAATCTGATGGTCTACAAGATCTATTCCGACGGCTTCAAAGGCCTCGATTATTCCGGCGCCGCCGCGCAAAGCATCATACTGATGCTGCTTATCATCGTGCTCACCATCTTCCAGTTCCGCTTCATCGAGCGGCGTGTGCATTACAAGTGAGGCGGGCATGGTCGAGCGCACCCCGATCCTCAACTTGTTCACCCATCTAATCCTGTTCGTCGGCTTCGCATTTTGCGTGGCGCCGTTCATCATCGTCGCGATCGCGGCCTCGCATAATCTGAAGGATGTCAACGACGTGCCGATGTCGCTGCTGCCGGGCAGCGACTTCTGGGTCAACATCAAGGCAGCGTGGACGACGGCCGATCTCGGGCCGAAGCTGTTCAACAGCTTTATCATGGCCGCAGGCGTGGCGGCCGGCAAAGTCATCATCTCGGCGCTCACCGCCTTCTCGATCGTCTACTTCCGTTATCCCGGCCGCATGCTGATCTTCTGGCTAATATTCGTCACGCTGATGCTGCCGCTGGAAGTGCGCATCGTGCCGACCTACGCGGTCGTCGCCAACGTCATGTCGCCATATCAGGCGATCCTCGACGTGACTGGCCTGAGCTGGCTGATCGAGAAGGTCTCGGGGGTGCAGGTCGCACTCAGCCTCGGGCTGCTCAATTCCTATACCGGCCTTATCATGCCGCTGATCGCCACCGCCACCGGCACGTTCCTCTACCGGCAGTTCTTCCTGACTGTGCCGGACGAACTGACCGAGGCCGCGCGCATGGATGGTGCAGGAGCCTTGCGCTTCTTCATCGACATCCTGCTGCCCTCGTCGCGCAACAACATGGCGGCGCTCGGCACAATCATGTTCCTGTGGGCGTGGAACCAGTATCTGTGGCCGTTGCTCATCACCACCGATGCCAGCCACGCCACGGCGGTGACCGAGCTCAAGCAACTCATCCCCAATGTCGGCGGCATTCCCGAATGGAACATCGCCATGGCCGGCACGCTGATCGTCATGCTGCCGCCGCTCGTCGTCGTCGTGGCCATGCAGCGCTGGTTCGTGCGCGGCCTCATCGCCACAGAAAAGTAGGGACCAGCCGATGGCCTCGATCACCATTCGCGACGTCTACAAAAGCTACGCCAAGATGCAGGTCGTGCACGGCGTCCACCTCGACATCGCGTCGGGCGAATTCGTCGTCATCCTCGGGCCGTCGGGCTGCGGCAAGTCCACGCTGCTTCGGATGATCGCCGGGTTGGAGGAGATATCAGGCGGCACGATCGCCATCGACGGCAAGGTGGTCAACAAGCTCGAGCCGCGCGAGCGCGGCTGCGCCATGGTGTTCCAGAACTACGCGCTCTATCCGCATATGAGCGTTTCGCAGAACATCGGCTATTCGCTGAAGGTGGCGGGCGTTCCAGCCGCCGAACGCGCTCAGCGCATCCAGGCGGTCGCGCGCATCCTGGAACTGGAGCACTTGCTCGACCGGAAGCCGATGGCCTTGTCCGGCGGCCAGCGCCAGCGCGTCGCCATGGGCCGCGCCATGATTCGCGAGCCGAAGGTTTTCCTCTTCGACGAACCGCTCTCCAATCTCGACGCCAAGCTGCGCGTGCAGATGCGCTCGGAAATCCGCAAGCTGCACCGGCGGCTGAGCGCCACCTCGGTCTTCGTCACCCATGACCAGGTCGAGGCGATGACGCTGGCAGACCGGCTGGTGGTGATGAATGGCGGCCGTGTCGAACAGGTCGGCACGCCGGCGGAAGTCTACAGCCGCCCGGCGAGCCGCTTCGTCGCCACCTTCGTCGGCGCGCCGGCGATGAACATGCTGGTAGGCGAGGTCACGCTCGATGGCCTGTCGCTGCTCGGTGGCAGCCGCAAGCTCAACGTCTCGCGCGCGGGCCTGCCGGTCGGCAGCAAGATCGCGGTGGGCATCCGGCCGGAGGCCGTGCGCATCGTCGCCCCCGGCACGCCGGGCGCGCTCGACGCGACCGTCGACCTGGTCGAAGAGCTCGGTGCCGGGCGGGTCATCTATGTCGATCTCGACGGTGCGGCGTTTTCGGTAGTGACGTCGGAAACCGTCCATCCCGCGCCGGGCAGCGCCGTCGGCCTGCAGTTCTCCGAGGCCGACCTGCACTTCTTCTCGTCCGAGACGGGAAGCCGCCTTGACGTCTTCAAGGCGTCGATGCCGGTGCCGGCGCTCTGATCAAGCGCTCGGCCGGCTGCGATGGACGGCAAGGCAACTCCCTGTCCGATCGAAGAAGGGTCGCGCAATGAAAGTCATCCAGGTCACCGACGTCCATCTCGGCCGGCGCGGCGAGATCCGCTTTGGCGCTGACCTGCACGAGCGGCTCGACCGCTGCATCGACCATATCAATGCCCGCCACGGCGATGCGGCACTTTGCGTCTTCACCGGTGACCTGACCGAATCCGGCGAGGCGCAGAGCTATGCCGACCTCCAATCAGCCCTGGCGCGGCTTTCAGTCCCATATCGGCTGCTGCCCGGCAATCACGACAGGCGCGCCAACCTGGTCGCGGCTTTTGCCGGAAATCCAACCGACGAGAATGGCTTCGTGCAGTCGGTCTTCGACACGCAGGAAGCATCGCTGCTGTTCCTCGACAGCCTGGCCGAGGGCCGCGTCACCGGCGAATTATGCGACAGGCGGCTGGCCTGGCTGGATGCCAGGCTCGGCGAGGCGGCGGGCCGCCGGGCCTATATCTTCCTGCATCATCCGCCGATCGAGCTTGGCCTCGAGCTGCTCGATCCGCTCGGGCTCGAACAGCCGCATCGGCTGCTCGAGGTCCTGACGCGGCACGGCAATGTCCGCTACATCTTCTTCGGCCATGTCCATCGCGACATAGCCGGCACAGTCGCCGGCATTCCGTTTGCCGCGCAGCGCGGATTGCACGCCCGCTTCGTGCTCGACTTGGTGGGCGGCGAAGTTGTCGAGCAGGCGCCGCCCGCCTATTCGATTATCCACATCGATGGGCAGCGCGTCGTCGTGCACAGCCACGATTTTCTGGAGACCTGGCCACTCTGGTCGCCGGCGACGGGCGAGCGGGTACGTTAAGGCGTGTCGATATTCAGGCGGTGCCGGCCTGATCTGAATCTCAACACGCCTTGGCTTGGAAGCTCAGGCAAAAACATGCGCTTTGCCGGAGACGGTCAGCCGCACGATCTCGCCAAGCGCCGGCGCGTCGATGCCGGGCTTGCGCAGGATCAGCGGCGTGTTGCCGATCGCCGCCGCGTCCGGCGGGTCGGGGCTGTTCAGGAGCCGCACGGCGATCGTGCACATCGAGCCGGCGAATTCGGATTCCGTCACCTCGCCGAACAGCATGTCCGGGGTTCCCGACATGCCTTCACGCGAGGTCCGTTTCAACAGCACCTGTTCCGGCCTCAGCATGATTCGGGCGACATCGCGGCGTTCGGCTGTGTCGACGGCGATGCGGCCGAGCGGCGAGATAGCGAAACCGTCGGCGATCTTCGCCGGCAGAATGATGGCATCGCCAAGGAACTCTGCGACCATCCTGTCCTTCGGCCGGAAATAGAGTTCGCGCGGCGTGCCGACCTGCGAGAAAAGCCCGTCGCGCATCACCGCGACCTGGCTGGCGAAGGACAGCGCCTCGGCCTGGTCGTGGGTGACGAGGATGGTGGTGATCCCGGCGGCTTCCAGCAACTCGGCCACTGCCTTGCGCATGGAGGCGCGCAAGCCGGTATCGAGGGCCGAGAACGGCTCGTCAAGCAGCATCAGGCGCGGCTTCATGGCCATGGCGCGGGCGAGCGCCACGCGCTGCTGCTGGCCGCCGGAGAGCTCGTGCGGGCGGCGCTTCAGGATCGCCTTGTCGAGCCCGACGATATAGGCGAGCTCGACGATGTGCTCGGCACGCTTCTCGGCGTTTCGCGCCAGGCCGAAGCCGATATTGTCGGCGATGGTGAGATGCGGGAACAACGCCCCGTCCTGCGCGACCACGCCGATGCCGCGCCGGTGCGCCGGCACGGCAGCGCCGCCATTGGCCAGCACCTCGCCATCGAGCACGATCTTGCCCCGGTCCGGCGCCTCGAAGCCGGCGATCAGCCTGAGCAAGGTGGTCTTGCCGCATCCGGATGGCCCGACGATCGCCGTGCGGCTGCCGCTCTCGACGCTGAGGTCAACGCCGGCCAGCGCCGCCACCGGGCCGTAGTGCTTGGCCACGCCAGACAGTTCCAGGAAGCTCATCGTCCGGCCATCCTCTTCGACTGGACATAGAGCAGCCAGGTCAGCGGCAGCGACATCGCCACCATGATGAAGGCATAGGGGGCGGCCGAGGCATAATCGATCTCGCCGCTGTAGGACCAGAAGGCCATGGCCAGCGTGCGGGTGCCGTTCGGCGCCAGCATCTGGGTGGCGGTGAGTTCGTTCATGATGCCGAGCGCCACAAGCGCCATGCCGGCGGCGGCACCCGGCGCTGAAAGCCGGATGGTCGTCGACCACAGTGCCTTGAGCGGCGCCCTGCCGAGGCTCGAGGCGGCGCGTTCGAGCTCGACCGGCGCCTGCGCGATCGAAGCCCTGAGGCTGACCAAAGCGCGCGGCAGGAACATCAGCGCGTAGGCGAAGAGGATGGTGAAGAGCGTCTGGTAGAGCGGCATGGCGACGCGCACGGTTATGGTAACCAGCGCCAACGCGATGACGACGCCGGGCAGCGAGCCGACGATATAATTGCAGCCCTCGAGCAGGCGCTGCAGCGGCCCTGGCGCGCGGATCGAAATCCAGGCCATCGGCATGGCGGCGATGGTGGCGAGCAGCGCGCCGGCCATCGCCAGGAACAGCGTCTGGCCGAGTGCCAGGCTGATTTCGTCGAGGCGCCAGACCTCGGCGCCGCCGGCCACGAGCCAGCGGCCGATGGTGATGAAGGGCACGCCCAGCGAAAGCAGCGAGGCGATGGCCGGCAGCGCCAGGCAAGGCAGCGTGGCGCGGCCGAGGCTGGCGCGCCGCTGCTGGCGGGCCGCCCCAGAGCCGACGCGGGCATAGCGCTCCTCGCCGCGCACCAGCACCTCCAGGGCGAGCAGCACGAAGCAGCATGTCACCAGCACGGCGGCGAGCATGTTGGCGGCCGGCCCGTTGAAGGTCGACTGGAACTGGTCGACGATCGCCGTGGTGAAGGTGTCGAACCGGATGAAGACATAGAGGCCGTATTCGGCCAACAGATGCAGGCCGACCAGCAACGAACCGCCGCAAATGGCCAATCTGAGCTGCGGCAGCACGACGCGCGCGAAGACCCGCCACGGACCGAGCCCAAGGGCGGCGGCCGCGTCCTCCAGTGCGGGGTCGAGCCGGCGCAGCGCTGCGGAGATGGGCAGATAGAGGAATGGAAAATAGGCGATGACGGAGACGAGAACGCCGGCCCACAGGCCGTGCAGTCCCGGCACCAGGCTGATCCAGGCATAGGAATGTACGAAGGCCGGAATGGCGAGCGGCGCCACCGACAGCCAGGCCCACAGGCGGGCGCCGGGCAGGTCGCTGCGCTCGGTCAGCCAGGCCAGCGCCACCGAAAGGACGATGGAGATCGGAACCGCCAGCGCCACCAGCAGGATCGTGTTGATCAGGAGGTCGCCGACGCGCGGACGGAAGATCAGCGCCGAGACCGTCTCCCAGCCGGTCTGGACCGCGATCCAGATGATGAAGGCCAGCGGCAGCAGCGCAAGCAGCGAGACCAAAGCGGCGGCAAGCAGGATCCAGGACGTCGATCGCCGGCGTCGCGGGCGCCCCGCCGCCGGCAGGCCCGAATGGATGAGGTCGACCGCCGCTTGCATCAGACCGGACGCCGCGCCGCATCGGCCCGCGGACGAAGGTGGCCGAAGGCGCGCTGATCGCAGCCAGGAACGCAGCTTGTCGTCATCGACGATGCCATCTCTAAAACAGAGCGCTCCCGCGGAAAGCGAAGTCCCGCAGGAGCGCAGTCGGTTGCCCTTTTAGGACGAACGCGAACTAAAGCAAGCCGGCTGCCGTCATCAGATCGGTCACTTTCTTGGAGTTCAGCGTCGTCGGATCGACTTTCGGCGCCTGCAGGTCGGCCAGCGGCACCAGCTTTGGGTTGGAGTCAGCGCCCTTGCCGACCGCGTATTCGAAGGAGGTGCCGTTCTTCAGCACGTCCTGGCCACCTTTGCCGGTCACCCATTTCAGGAACGCCTGGGCTTCCTTCGGGTACTTGCTCGAAGCCAGCACGCCGCCGCCGGAGATCGAAACGAAGGCGCCCGGATCCTGGTTCTTGAAATAGTGGAGCGCGACGTTCTTGCTGTTCTCGCCGGTCTTGGCCTGATCGCCGAAATAGTAATAGTGGTAGATCACGCCGCCTTCGATCTCGCCAGCATTGACCGCCTTCATCACGGTGTTGTTGCCCTTGTAGGCGGTGAAGTTCTCCTTCATCGCCTTCAGCCAGTCGGTCGTGGCGGGCTCGCCCTTCAGCTGTAGCAGCGCGCTGACGATGGCCTGGAAATCGGCGCCCGATGGAGAGGCGGCCCAGCGGCCCTTCCAGCTCGGATCGGCGAGGTCGATCAGTGACTTGGGCAACTGGTCTTCCTTGAGCTTGGTCTTGTCATAGGCAAAGACGGTGCTGCGGGCGGCAACGCCGACCCATTTGCCGGTGGCCGGCTGGTACTCCTGCGGCACCTGCGCCAGCGTGTCGGCGTCGACCGGCGCGAACAGGCCGGCAGCCTCAACGAGCGCCATGGCGGGCGAATTCTCGGTCAGGAACACATCGGCTGGCGAGGCCGCGCCCTCGGCGACGATCTGGTTGGAGAAATCGCTGTCGCCGCCATTGCGCAGCGTGACCTTGATGCCGGTTTCCTTGGTGAAGCCAGCTGCCCATTCCTTGGCCAGGCTCTCGTGCTGGGCGTTGTAGACGACGATGCCGGCATCCTCGGCAATGGCCGGGGCGGCAAACAGGCCGAGCGCCAGCACCGTGGCGCCGGCAAGCGTGGAAAGGGCTATTCTCATGGGCGTCGTCCTCGATCTGATGGTCTTGGTTGGCACGGCTGCACCTACCAATACCTGATTAAGCTAGTCAACATTTCAGGCCTGCTTCATTCGGTCGCCGGGCGCAACCTTTCGTGATTTTGCGGCACTTTGGCTTGGACATTATTTCGCCGGCCACGTAACAAATCAGCGCCGAGGCGCGAACATCGGGGGAGAAAACTCTTGTGACCGGCAACAACGAGGCCGAGCTTTCCCGGTTGCTCAAGGCCGCGATCGCGGGAGACGAAACGGCTTACGCCGGCTTTCTAACGCGGACGGCCGCTCTCGTGCGCGGCTTTGCCCGGCGCAAGATCGTTCAGGGCGGGGTCGACCCCGAGGATGTCGTGCAGGAAACCTTGCTGGCCATTCACGTCAAACGGCATACCTGGCGCCAGGACGCGCCGGTGCTGCCATGGATCTACGCCATTGCGCGCTTCAAGCTGATCGACGCCTTCCGGCGGCGCGGGCGGCGCATCGAGGTCGAGATCGACGAGATCGCCGAGACCTTCGCCGAGCCGGAAACCGAGACGGTGAGCGAACGCGACATCAACCGCGTGCTGGAGAGCTTGCCGCCGGCGCAGCGCTCGGTGGTCTCGGCGGTGTCGGTCGAGGGCCGCTCGATCGGCGAGACGGCGGCGAAATTCGGTATCAGCGAGACGGCGGTCAGGGTGTCGCTGCATCGCGGCCTTGCCGCCATAGCCAAACGGTTCGGACGACAGTGACATGAGGACCGAGGATCTCATCAAGGCGCTCGACGCCGATGTCCGCGGCAAGGCGATGCCGCTCGGCTCCGCCTGGTGGATGGCCATCGCGGCGGCGGGGGCAATCGCGGCGGCGGTGTTCTGGCTAACCATCGGTCCGCGTCCCGATCTCATGTCGGCCATGCACACCATGCGGTTCCTGTCCAAATTCGTCTTCACCATCGCGCTCGCCGTCAGCGCCTTCGTGTTGATCCGGGCCCTGTCGAGCCCCGGTGCGCCGACCTCCCGGGCGATGGCGTGGATGGCCGTCGCGCCCGTGTTGGTGGCCGTGGCGGTGATCCTCGAACTTTTCGTGGTGCCCCGGGTCGAATGGGGCACGCGGCTGGTCGGCTCCAACATGATGATCTGCATGACCTTCATCCCGCTGATCGGCCTCGGGCCGCTCGCCGTCTTCCTGAGGATGCTGCGCCATGGCGCTCCGACGCGGCCGGTGCTGGCGGGCGCGGTCGCCGGCCTGCTCGCCGGCGGAGTATCGGCGACCTTCTATGCCGTGCACTGCTTCGACGACTCTCCGCTTTTCGTCGCCACCTGGTACACGATCGCGGTTATCATCCTCACCGGCCTCGGAGCGCTCGGCGGGCGGTTCTTCGTACGCTGGTAGCGCCGCGCACACCGATCCTTAATCATGCCGGCAATTGTTTGCCGGTTAGCATCGTCGCTTGCGTCCCCGATGCAACCTTTCCTTAAAATCGATCCGCCAGGGTTGCATCGGCGTGCGATTGCGCATTGGGGTGGAACACTTTGTGACGTGGTGGAATTGGAAAGGCCCGCGGGCCGGCAGATACGCAGCGCTGATCCTGATGGCGGTCGGCCTTGTCGCCGCCGCGGCCTCGATCCTGTCGTCGCGCCTTGATCTCGGCGCCGAGACCCTCAAGCTCAGCCTGCAGGTGTCAGACGCCATGATCGCGGCGTCCCTGTTCCTCGCCGCCTTCTTCATCCGCCAGATCGTCGACGACCGCCGCCAGATCGCCGAAAGCGAGCAGCGCTTCCGCCGCGCCATGGAGGACTCGGCAATCGGCGTCGCCATCGTCGGGCTCGATGGCCGCATCGTGCAGACCAACCCGGCCTTCGCCGCCATGCTCGATTACAGTCGCGAGGAGATCGAGGCGAAAACCTTTTTCCAGATCACACATCCCGACGACCTGCAGATCGGCCGGGACACGATGGTGAGCCTGAAGGAAGGCAAGATCGATTCCTTCCATTTCGAGAAGCGATATCTCAGGAAGGATGGGACGCCGGTCTGGGCGCAGCTTGCCGGGTCGGTGATCCGCGACGAGGAGAGCGGCCGGCCGCTCTATCTGGTGTCGCAGATCGAGGACATCGACGCCCGCAAGAAGTCCGAGGCGCGCATCGCGGAGGCCGAAACGCGCTGGAATTTCGCGCTGGCCAGCGCCGGCCAGGGCGTCTGGGATTTCAATCTGCGCAAGGGCGGCACCACCTATTCCGCCACCTGGGTGAAGATGCTGGGCTATGCCGATGGCGAGCTGGACGGCGACCCCGATCGCTGGCTGGCGATGATCCATCCGGACGACCGAGCGATTGTCGACGAGGCCGATCGCGCCCATCTCGCCGGCGAGACGCCGTTCTTCGAGGCCGAGTACCGCATGCGCCACAAGTATGGCCATTGGATCTGGATCCTCGACCGCGGCAAGGCTCTCGAGCGTGACGGCGATGGGCGGCTGACCCGGGCCATTGGCAGCCTTACCGATATCACCCAGCGCAAGGAGGCCGAAGCGCGGCTCATCGTCTCGGCGGCGATGCTGGCCGACGAAAAGGAACGGCTGAGGGTGACGCTGCAGTCGATCGGCGACGCCGTCATCTGCACGGATGCCGCCAACCGCGTCACCTTCATGAATCCCATCGCCGAAAAGCTGACCGGCGTCGCGGCGGGCGACGGTCTCGGCAAGACGCTCGGTCATGTCTACTGGGCCGTCGACGAGGAAACGGGACAGCGGATCGGCGTGGCGCGACCCCCGGCCGGCAGCCCTGGCCCGGCGGACCACAACAGCCGCGCGGTGCTGATCCGGCGCGACGACACTCGCTGCAGCATCCGGCAGGTCGTGTCGCCGATCATCAACGAGCGAGCCGAGTTCTGCGGGCTGGTCATCGTGTTCCAGGATTTCACCGATGCGCGCGCCCTGCAGCGCCAACTCGCCCATGCTGCCGCGCATGACGCACTCACCGGCCTTGCCAACCGGTCGAGTTTCATCCACGCCATGGAGGACCTTGCCGATCAAAGCGGCAAGACCGGGGCGACGGCGTCCGCCGGAGACGGCGAGCATCAGTTCATGTTCATCGACCTCGACCATTTCAAGCAGGTCAACGACACGGGCGGCCACGCCGCCGGCGATGCCCTGCTGAAGCAAGTCGCCAATGCCATCCGTGGCGTGCTCGGCCCGGGAGACCTTGTCGCCCGCCTCGGCGGCGACGAATTCGCGGTCATCCTGAAATCGGGCTCCGCGGCTGGCGCCAGAATCGCGGCGTGTTCCATCATCGACGCGATCCGCGGCCTGAATTTCACCTGGGACGGCCGGGCGCATTCGATCGGCGCCAGCATCGGGCTGGCCCCGATCCGCGCCGGCTGCGGCGAGGTTGACGAGATCATCGCACGGGCCGACGCGGCCTGCTATGCGGCCAAGGCGGCCGGACGAGGCTGTGTTTCCACGGCGCCGGACGAGGACGCCGAAGGCGAACAGGCGCAAGCGGCCAAGCCGCTGGCGGCGGCGTCCTGAAAGCCGGGATCAGCGCGTCGGAACCGGATGCTCGCCGCGGTAGTCGTAGAAGCCGCGGCCGGTCTTGCGGCCGAGCCAGCCGGCCTCGACATATTTCACCAGCAGTGGGCAAGGGCGGTATTTCGAATCCGACAGGCCCTCATGCAGCACCTGCATGATCGACAGGCACGTATCCAGGCCGATGAAGTCCGCCAGCTGCAGCGGTCCCATCGGGTGGTTGGCGCCGAGCTTCATGGCGGTGTCGATCGCATCGACCGTGCCGACGCCCTCATAGAGCGTGTAGATTGCCTCGTTGATCATCGGCAACAGGATGCGATTGACGATGAAGGCGGGGAAATCCTCGGAGACGGTGATCGTCTTGTCGAGGTGCCTCACATAGGTCTTGGCGGCCTCGAAGGTTTGGTCCTCGGTGGCGATGCCGCGCACCAGCTCGACCAGCTTCATCACCGGAACCGGGTTCATGAAATGTATGCCGATGAACCGCTCTGGCCGATCGGTCTGCGCCGCAAGCCGTGTGATCGAGATCGACGAGGTGTTGGTTGCCAGGATCGCCTCGGGGTTTAACTGCGGGCAGAGCTGGGCATAAATCTTGCGCTTGACCGTCTCGTCCTCGGTGGCCGCCTCGATCACCAGATCGGCGCCGGCGAGATCGGCCATCGCGGACGCAGCCGAAATGCGTCCCATCGCCTCGTTGCGGGCCTTCTCCTCCAGTTTGCCGGAGCCCACCTGGCGCGCCATGTTGCCGCTGATCGTGGCGATGCCCTTCTCGATGCGCTCGGGCGAAATGTCGTAGATGAGCACCTTGTAGCCGGAAAGCGCAGAGACATGGGCGATGCCGCCGCCCATCTGGCCCGCGCCCACGATGCCGATCGTCTCGATCTTGCTCATTACACCGATCCCGTCGAAAAGGCCTTGGTGGCCGCTTTTTGTGCGGTGCAAACTAAAAGGGCGGGGCGACTTCGTCTACCCCGCCCTTCACAATTTAATACGCTTCGGCAGAGAGCGTCAAAGCGCCTTTTGCAGTTCCGGCAGGATGACGAAGAGATCGCCGACGAGGCCGTAGTCGGCGACCTGGAAGATCGGCGCCTCCTCGTCCTTGTTGATGGCGACGATGACTTTGGAATCCTTCATGCCGGCGAGGTGCTGGATGGCACCGGAAATACCGACGGCGATGTAGAGATCAGGGGCGACCACCTTGCCGGTCTGGCCGACCTGCCAGTCGTTCGGCGCATAGCCGGCATCGACCGCGGCGCGTGAAGCGCCGACGGCGGCGCCGAGCTTGTCGGCGACGGGCAGGATGACCTCCTGGAACTTCTCCGAGGAGCCGAGCGCGCGGCCGCCGGAAATGATGATCTTGGCCGAGGTCAGCTCCGGACGGTCGGTCTCGGAGAGCTTGTTCTCGACGAAGGAGGAGAGACCGGGATTAGCCGCGGCGCTAACCGTCTCGACGGCGGCCGAGCCGCCCTCGGGTGCTCCTTGGAAGGAAGCGGTGCGCACCGTGATCACCTTCTTGGCGTCGGTAGCCTGCACGGTCTGGATGGCGTTGCCGGCATAGATCGGACGCTTGAAGGTGTCGGGCGAGACCACCTCGATGATCTCGGACACCTGCGCGACGTCGAGCAGGGCAGCCACGCGAGGCGCGACGTTCTTGCCCGTCGAGGTGGCCGGAGCGATAATGGTATCGTAGGCGCCAGCCAGCGACACAACCAGTGCCGCGGTCGGCTCGGCGAGGCGCTCAGCAAGCTCGTCGGCCTCGGCGAGCAGCACCTTGTTCACGCCCTTCAGCTTCGAAGCGGCGTCCGCCGCGCCCTTGGCGCCCTTGCCGGCCACCAGCACATGCACGTCCGAACCGATCTGAAGCGCCGCCGACAGCGCCTTGGCGGTCTGGTCGGAAAGGGTTGCGTTGTCGTGTTCGGCGATGAGGAGAATAGCCATTTTCGTGTTCCTTTCCCGATCGCTTACAGCACGCCGGCTTCGTTCTTGAGCTTCTCGACCAGCTCGGCGACGCTCTTGACCTTTACGCCCGCCTTGCGGCCGCCCGGCTCCTCGGTCTTGATCACCTTGAGGCGCGGCTTGACGTCGGCGCCGTAGTCGGCTGGGCTTTTCTCGTCCAGCGGCTTCTTCTTGGCCTTCATGATGTTGGGCAGCGAGGCGTAGCGCGGCTGGTTGAGGCGAAGGTCGGCGGTGACGATCGCCGGCATCTTCAGCTCCACCGTCTGCAGGCCGCCATCGACCTCGCGCGTCACCTTGGCATGATCGCCGGCGAGTTCCACCTTGGAGGCGAAGGTGCCCTGAGCCCAGCCCAGCAGCGCCGCCAGCATCTGGCCGGTCTGGTTGCTGTCATCGTCGATCGCCTGCTTGCCGAGGATGACAAGGCCGGGCTGCTCGGCCTCGACCACGCCCTTCAGCACCTTGGCGACGCCGAGCGGCTCGGTCTGCTCGTCGGTCTTGACCAGGATAGCGCGGTCGGCACCCATGGCGAGCGCGGTGCGCAGCGTTTCCTGCGCCTGCTGCGGGCCGATCGAGACGACGATGATCTCTTCCGCCTTGCCGGCTTCCTTCAGCCGGATCGCTTCCTCCACCGCGATCTCGTCGAACGGGTTCATTGCCATCTTGACGTTGGCGAGCTCGACCGCCGAACCGTCCGACTTGACCCGCACCTTAACATTGGCATCCACAACCCGCTTCACGGGCACAAGGATCTTCATTTTCCTGTCACCTCTTTCAAGATTTTGGGCGCGCTATAGCAGCGCGCGCCGGGTCAGAGTTGTCGAAAGCCGACATTCCAGACGGAATTCTGGACTTCATCCGCCGTTGCGGTGGCGTTTCCGTAGTGGCGGGAATCGGGCTCGTCAATATCCGCGACGCACTCAAATCGGTTCAGTCCTGGCTTGAAGCGGCTCCTCGACCCCACTGTGGCGCGGGCTGCGCTGCAGCTGGAGCGCTGGCGGCTGGTTCGGCCGGGACGCGCGCCTGCTCGACGTCTGGCGCAGGTTCGGGTTCCCCGTCCGCGCCGGCCAGCAGCGGCACGCCGCGGTTGCGCAGGACGAGCACCAGGACGGAGCCGGCGATGATGCCGCCGATGTGGCAGGCCCAGGAGACCTGGTCCTCGCCGCCGGCGGCGAACATGACGATCTGGAAGACGATCCACAGGATCAGCGGGATGAAGGCGGGGATGCGCAAGGGAATGCGGGCGAAGGCGAGCACCCAGACCTTCACCCTTGGGTAGAGGATCAGATAGGCGGCGACGACGCCGGCAATGGCGCCGGAGGCGCCGATCAGCGGCACCTGCGAATCCCAGGCCACCAACCCCTGGAAGAAGGCGCCGGCAATGGCGCAGGCGAGGTAGAAGATCAAATAGCGGATATGACCGAGGGCATCCTCGACATTGTCGCCGAACACCCACAGGAACAGCATGTTGCCGCCGAGGTGGAAAATGTCGGCGTGCAGGAAGGAATAGGTCAGGTAGCTCAGGCTCTCCGGGATGACGACGAATTCGGGCGAAAGCTCGACCTTGTCGTGGACGACGGAGGGGATGAAGCCGAGGCCGAGCACCGCCGCGTTGGTGAAATCCTCGCCGCCGAGCGTGGTGGCGAAATAGACGAGGACGTTGGCGACGATCAGGCCGATCGTCACATATTGCAGGTGGATGTGACGCAGTCTGTTGGTGTCGTATAGCGGGATGAACATGAGACCCTGGCCCTTCCGCTTCCACGTGGAGTCAGCGGTTCTTGCCGGGAACCCATAACACGTCGGCCTTTCCATTGTCATTGACCGCACGGGCGGCGACGAACAGAAAGTCGGAGACGCGGTTGATGTACTTGATCGCCTCGCGGTTGACCGGCTCGCCGGGGTCCTGCGCCAGCGCCACCATGATCCGCTCGGCCCGCCGCGCCACCGTGCGGGCAAGGTGAAGTGCGGCCGCCGCCGGCGTGCCGCCGTTCAGCACGAAGGATTTGAGCGGCTGCAGTTCCTTGTTGAGGAGGTCGATATCCTTCTCGACGCGATCGGTCTGCGAGGCGACGATACGCAACGGCTCATAGCTGAGCGGCTTGCCGTCATCCGGCACGGCGAGATCGGCGCCGAGATCGAAAAGGTCGTTCTGGATGCGGGACAGCATGGCGTCGATCGAGGGATGGCTGTCAACGGTGTGGATGCGGGCCATGCCGATGCAGGCATTGGCCTCGTCGACCGTGCCGTAGGCGTCGATGCGCAGGTCGGATTTCAGCCGCCGCTCGCCGGTGCCGAGGCCGGTGGTGCCGTCGTCGCCGGTGCGGGTATAAATCTTGTTGAGCTTGACCACGCGCCGCCTCTCCGGTCACTTGCGGGTGAAATACACCGCCAGCATGATCAGCACCAAGGCGATGAACTGCAACAGCACGCGCGCCTGCATCAGCTTGTTGGAGGTCATGCTGGAGCCGCCGCGCAGCATGTTGATCAGACCACGGATCAGGACGAACACCACGGCGAGCATGACGAGGACGGCGAGGATATTGAAGACGGTTGCCATAGTCTTTTTCCAATCAGTTCCGTTCAGGCGCGTTTGGAGAGCAGGCGGTAGAGCAACGATGCCGGCAGGATGCGTTTGAGGATCACGCCGATCCTGGCCGGCACTGTTACCACATAGTGTGGGCGTGGGCGCCGCGACAGAAGCGCATGGCGCAACGCGGTGTGGACCACCTCCGGTCCGGGCTTCAGCCGCGAGGTGCTGCCGCCGGCTCGCAGCCGCGCCAGTTGCGCCTCGTAGTCAGCGCGGTGGACGGAATGCTCATGATCGATGTTCTTCAGGAACCAGAACAGCCCGTTCGAGGCGATCTTCGACGTCACCGGCCCCGGCTCGATCAGCGAGACATGGATGCCGCTGCCCAGAAGCTCCTGATGCAGGCACAGCATCAGCCCTTCCAGCGCGTGCTTGGAGGCCGAGTAGGCGCCGCGAAAGCGGACCGGCGTCAGCCCGAGGATGGAGGAACAGTGGACGAGCCGGCCATGGCCCTGGCGGCGCATCACCGGCACGATGCGGCGGGTGAGATCGTGCCAGCCGAAGAGATTGACCTCGAACTGCTCTTTGAGCGCCGAAACCGGCAGGTCCTCGACGGCCCCGGGCTGCGCATGGGCGCCGTTGTTGAACAGCGCGTCGAGCCGTCCGCCTGTGCGCTCCAGCACCGAGGCGACCAGCGCCTCGATCGAGGCGGGCTCGCGATAGTCGAGATAGAAGGTCTCGATGCCGTCGGCCTCGAGCGCCGCGATGTCGGCCGGCTTGCGCGCCGTCG
This sequence comes from Mesorhizobium sp. M4B.F.Ca.ET.058.02.1.1, assembly GCF_003952505.1. Lineage (NCBI taxonomy): Bacteria > Pseudomonadati > Pseudomonadota > Alphaproteobacteria > Hyphomicrobiales > Phyllobacteriaceae > Mesorhizobium > Mesorhizobium sp. M4B.F.Ca.ET.058.02.1.1. Next base: position 5,357,669 of record NZ_CP034450.1, read on the forward strand.
CGAACACCCGCCAGCCTTCCGCCTTCAGCGCCCGGGCGCAATGGGCGCCAATCCCGGAAGAGGCACCGGTAACGATGATGGTGCGCGGCGCGTTCACGGCGGAGTTTGACCTAGGGTTGCCATTTGCCGCATTCCCTTCCCATATTCGCGGCGTCGAGACAATCGAAGGGAACGCGGTACGTGTTGCGGAAGATCGTCGCCCTGCGCCGCGTGCTCTATGACGCGATCGGTCACTTCAACACCGATGACGGCTGGGCGATGGCCAGCCATCTGGCGATCACCTCGCTGATGGCGCTGTTCCCGTTCCTGATCTTCGCGACGACGCTGGCGAGCTTCCTCGGCGCGCAGGCCTTCGCCGACACCGCCGTGCATCTGGTCTTCGACACCTGGCCGGAGCAGATCGCCAAGCCGATCGCGCGCGAGGTGCTGAACGTGCTCACCGTCAGGCGCACCGACCTGTTGACCTACGGCGTGCTGCTCGCCGCCTACTTCGCCTCGAACGGCATCGAGGCGCTGCGCACCTCGCTCAACCGCGCCTATCGGGTGTCGGAAACGCGCGGCATCATCTATCGCCGCGTCCAGAGCATCATCTTCGTGCTGATCGCCACGGCCTGTTTCCTGGCGATCAGCGTGCTCCTGGTGTTCGCTCCGCTCTTGGCGCGGTTGGCGGAGGCCCATCTCGAATGGATCAGGCCCTATATGGGCACGATCACCCTATGGCGCTACATCATCGCCTCGACGGTCATCGTCATCGGCCTGTTCGCGGTGCACTTCTGGCTGCCGGCAGGCAAGCGCCGCTTGCTGTCGATCGTGCCGGGCATCATCTTCACGCTGGCGGCCTGGCTGGCCGGCTCGACCATCTTTGCCACCTATCTCGACCATTTCTCGTCCTATGTGACGACCTATGCCGGCCTCGCCTCGATTATGATCGCGGTCGTCTTCCTCTACATCGTGTCGGCGATCTTTATCCTTGGCGGCGAGCTCAATGCCGCAATCAGCCGCTATCTCGAGGCGCGCGCCCGCATCGGTTGAGACCGTCCGGGGCTGGCCGGCCGCGCGGTCGCCAGCCCGACGCCGAGCGTGGCGATCGCCATGCCGACGATCTGCAGGAGGTTGAGATGCTCGCCGAACAGCGCCCACGCGATGACCGCGGTGACCGCCGGTACGAGGTAAAACAGCGAGGCGACCTTCGACATCTCGCCGTCGCGGATCATCACCATCAGCAGGAAGATGGCGCCGATCGACAGTACCAGCACCAGCCAGGCCAAGGCGAAGATCAACTCGCCATTGATGGTGACGGTGCGCGTCTCGAAGGCGAGCGAGGCGAGCACCATCAGCGCGGCGCCGCCGACATATTGCCACATCGTCGCGGTCACCAGGTCGCCGCCGGAGGCGAAGCGTTTCTGCCAGACGGTGCCGGCGCTCATGGCCAGCACCGAGACCAACGAAGCGGTCAGCGTCGCAGCGGTGACGCCGCCGCCAACGGCTCCAAGCTTCGGCCACAGCACGATGACGACGCCGACCAACCCGACGGCGAGGCCGATCCAATGGCGTGGCAGGATCGCCTCGCCGAGGAACTTGCCGGCAAGCACCGCCGTGATCAGTGGCTGCAGGCCGACGATCAGCGCCGAGAAGCCGGCGGGCATCCCCCTGTGGATCGCCCAGAACACGGCGCCGAGATAGACGCCATGCATCAGCAGGCCGGCAACCGCGGCGTGGCAGGCCTCCGCGCGGGAGGCTTTCCTGGAGCCGAGCACGGTCGTGAGAACGGCGAGCAGGATGGCGGCCAGGACGAAGCGCGCGGCCAGGAAGGTGAAAGGCTCTGCCCAGGGCATGGCATAGCGCGCGCCAATGAAGCCGGTCGCCCACAGGACGACGAAAGAGGCGGGGATGAACCGCTTGATGCTGTGCATGTCCGGGGGCCTGTCGCTTGGGTGAAGAGGTAACTAGCGCGATTGCTCTAATGCCGTTCAATCCGGCAATCAAAACGAAACGATTGATCCATAAGCTCACTCGAATTCAACACAGGGCGCCACGACAGCCGATAGCTGCCGTTGGATCAGGGGCATGGCGTTCAGCGCGCCATGGGCAGGCATGCTTTTGCATCTCGACACAAGCTGGCTGCTGATGACGGTTGCGACCGTCGCGGTCTTCGGCTTCTTCTTCGGCACCGCGCTCGACGCCATCATGCAGGAGGACGGTTTCGGCTCGACCGGCAACACGCTCCTGTTCACGCTTGGCTTCTTCGTCGCGATCATGGTCGCCAACGAGCACGGCATCAGCCTCAGGGACCTCAAGCTGGCGGTTGCCTGCGGCCTGGGCGGCGCCTTTACCTTCATCAGCGGCATGGCGCTGATCAAGGCAGGCCTGGCGCGCTGGTGATGGGTACGCCGATATTCAGGTGAGGCCGGCCTGCGAATGGCGGTTTCCTGCGCTTCCGGTGCTCACGTACTTGAAGTACGCTCCGCTCCGATTCTCGGAACCCGCCATTCTCGACTCGGCCTGACCTGAATCTCAGCATACCCAGTTCGAGGAATCCTAAAGGCCGACCAGCCGCCGGACATCGTCCGGCGAGGCGCCGGCCTGCCTGAGCGCGGCGAGGCCGGTATCGCCGAGGCTCTTCGACAGCTTGCGGCCGTCCGGGCCGAGGATCAACGGGTGGTGGAAATAGGCCGGCTGCGGCAGGCCGAGCAGGTCCTGCAGAAGGCGCTGAACGCCGGTCGCCAGGAACAGGTCCTGGCCGCGCACGACATGGCTGATGCCTTGCAGCGCGTCGTCGACGACCACGGCGAGGTGATAGCTCGTTGGGATGTCGCGCCTTGCCACGATCACGTCGCCCCAGTCCTGCGGCCGCGCCTCGATGCGCCGCGTGCCGCCGAGTGTGTCGTCACTGAATTCGGTCCATGACAGGTCGGCGGAAACGCACGCCATCGACTTTTCGATATCCAGCCGCCAGGCGAAGGGCAGGTTCTCGGCGATCCGTCGCTTCCGTTCCCTGATCGGCAAGGCCTTGTCCATGGCGGGATAGAGCGGCACGCCGTCGGGATCGCGCGGCCAGTCGCGGCCGCGCTTGTCGCTCCCGGCGATATGGGCCCTGATCTCGCCACGGCTCATAAAGGCGGGATAGACGAGCTCTTCCCCAATCAGCCGGTCGAGCACCGCCTGGTATTCGGCGAAGTGCTCGGACTGGCGGCGCACCGGTTGTTCCCACGCCAGCTCCAGCCATTCCAGGTCGCGATAGATGCCGGCTTCGAATTCCGGCGTGCAGCGCGTGGTGTCGATGTCCTCGATGCGCAGCAGCAGGCGGCCGCCCGCCGCCGATGCCAGTTTCTGGTTGAGCAGCGCCGAATAGGCATGGCCGAGATGCAGGTCGCCGTTCGGGCTCGGCGCGAAGCGGAATGTCAGCAGCGTCATCTCTTTGGCGGCAATCGGGTTGTGCGGCGCTTTCGCCGGTTGCTACTTTGCACGGCCATCAATTGCCACTTCGTGCGCGTCCTGGGAACAAGCAAACATGCAGCGCATCGCCAGTGTCGACGACATCGCGCGGGGCCTCGACGCGCTCTGCCGCATCGACCCGCGGCTGGAGACGGTGCGCGGCATGGCGGGCGATGTGCCGCTCAGGCTCTCCGAGCCGGGCTTCAGGAGCCTGGCCTCGATCATCGTCTCGCAGCAGGTGTCGCGCGCCAGCGCCGATGCGATCTTCGGCCGGCTGACCAGGCTGCTCGACCCGCTGACGCCGGAAGCGGTGTTGGCCGCTGGCGAGGACATTTTTCGCGAGGCCGGGCTGTCGCGGCCGAAGCAGCGCGGCCTGCTCGCCGTCGCCGGCGCCGTGGTCGAGGGGCTCGACCTGCACCGTCTCTGCCGGCTCGATGCCGATGAGGCGATCGCGGCGATGACGGCGGTGCCGGGCATCGGTCCGTGGACGGCGCAATGCTACCTGCTGTTCGCCGCCGGCCATCCCGACGTCTTCCCGGCGCGGGACGTCGCGCTGCAGAGCGCGGTCGGCCATGCGCTGGGCATCGACCCGCGTCCGCCTGAGAAAACGCTTATCCGCCTCGCCGAATCATGGAGCCCGTGGCGAGGTGTCGCGTCGCGGCTTTTCTGGGCCTATTATCGTGAAACGCGGGGGAGGGACGCCGCGCCACCGGCGTAAATCCGTAAAAAAGCCCTAAAATCATGCGTTTTTGACATTTCGGGCGCGCGACAATCCGCTTCACATCCCTGTCATGTCGGGCTTACAGTATCCGCGCCGATCGGTTACGGCGCCGTGCATCCGGTTGGATGCTCAAAAGACGCCGTAAGACTTTTGAAGTTGCGCATGATCCTTTCCGAAAATCGTTCGATTTTCGGGGTCATGCGCGGAGCCAAGGAGGTCAACGACGTGACGGTTGCCGTATCTCCGGATGGGCTTCCAGCACTGGTGCTGAACGCGGACTACCGTCCGCTCAGCTATTACCCGCTGTCGCTCTGGTCATGGCAGGATGCCATCAAGGCGGTGTTCCTCGAGAGGGTCAACATCGTCGCCGAGTACGAGCATGCCGTATCGTCGCCGACCTTCTCGATGAAGCTGCCCAGCGTCGTCAGCCTGAAGGCCTATGTGAAGCCGTCAAGGCATCCGGCCTTCACCCGCTTCAACGTCTTCCTGCGCGACCGCTTCCAATGCCAGTATTGCGGCACGCCTGACGACCTGACCTTCGACCATGTCATCCCGCGCCATCGCGGCGGCGCGACGACCTGGGAGAACGTGGTCGCCGCCTGCTCACCCTGCAACCTCAGGAAGGGCGGCATGATGCCGGCGCACGCCAAGATGTGGCCGCTGCAAAAGCCCTATCAGCCGACGGTGCACGACCTGCACAACAACGGCCGCCTGTTCCCGCCCAACCATCTGCATGAAAGCTGGATGGATTATCTGTACTGGGACGTCGAACTGGAACCGTAGAGTTCGGCAGAAATCCGCGAGCCCGGTCGTCTGCCGCAGCTTTCTGCGCTTCCGGTGCTCACGTACTTAGGTACGCTCAGTCCCGGTTCTCGAAAGCCGCGCCAGCCAATCCGGGCTGGCGAATTTCTGGACGAACTCTGCGTCGCCAGATCACGCGGTCAGTCGCGCGAAAGGGCGCTGCGGAAGGCGACGGCGGCGAGGATGAAGCTGGCGATGGCGTTCCAGCCGGCCAGCGACAGGCCGAGGATGCGCAGCGCCGCCTTGTCGCAGGAGGGCGGCACGAACTTGTCGAGCGCGTCGAGCACGCCCTTGCCGCCGGTGTCGACCGGGCCGGCGCCGGCGGTGCAGTCGGCCGGGCCCGGCCACCAAGCCCATTCGACGCCGGAGTGGTAGACGCCGAGATAGAGGCCGTAGAGCATCAAGAGGCCGCCGACGGCGAGCAGGCCTCGCGTTAGACAGGCCGGCGCCTTGAGCAGCGAGGCGATCGCCGCCAACAGCATCAGTGGCGCGCCGACGTAATAGGGCGTGCGCTGCTCCAGGCAGAGGTGACAGGGGATGTAGCCGCCAATGTACTGGAAGGCGAGCGCCGAGCCGACGGTGGCGGCCATGGCGACGGCGAGGAACAGGGCGGCGCGCGTCCGCTGGCGTCCGGTGTCGGCATTCATGGTCGCTGTCATCGAAGGTGGTCCGTTTGCGTGGTCGCTATGCGTGGGCGTATCTGACGAGGATATAGAGCAAAATAAGGGCAGCGGCGCCGGCGCCGACGATCATGCCGAGGCGCTTCTCGATGAACTCCTTGATCGATTCACCATAGCGGCGCAGCAGCCAGGCCAGCAGCAGGAAACGAGCGCCGCGCGCCACGATGGCAAGGCCGATGAAGAGCAGCAGATTGACGCCGATGACGCCCGACAGGATCGTCACCACCTTGATCGGCGGCAAATGAGCGGCGCCCGAGGTGATCAGCATCAGGATGATGAAGCCGATGCCGGACGACGTGCGCAGCGCTTCGAACTCGTCGTATTTGCCATAGAATTCGAGGATCGGCTTGGCCACCGCCTCATAGGCGTAGTGGCCGATGAACCAGCCGAAGACGCCGCCGAGCACCGAAGCGGCGGTGGCGATCAGCGCGTAGCGGTAGGCGCGCTCCGGCTTCGACAGCGCCATCGGCAGATAGAGCACGTCCGCCGGCACCAGGAACACGGAACTCTCGACGAAGGCGATGAAGGCCAGCCACCATTCGGCGGATTTGCGGGCTGCCAGCGAGAGCGTCCAGTCGTAAAGTCCGCGAAGCATCGGCTCTCCTGTGATTGCGCCGCCCTTCCTGCACTGTCCACGCATGTCGTTTTGCGCGACATGCAGCGACGCGCCGCTTGTCTAGAAAGATTTTCCGCGCCGCACAATGGCAGCACCTTCACGAAACCGAAAGGTGAAGATTGGTCGCGGGCGTGAAGCCGATCGGGAAACTCGCCAGTTGACGAACAGGCCCGCAACCGTATAGTCCGCGCCCATCCAGGCCGCCCGGCCTGAGCCCCTATGGCGGAATTGGTAGACGCGCTCGACTCAAAATCGAGTTCCGCAAGGAGTGCTGGTTCGATCCCGGCTAGGGGCACCACTTTCAATAATCAGGCAGCGGGCCTTCTGGAAACGTCCGCCGTACCGATCCGGTGATGGAGGCACGATGATGAATCGTGCGGTCAGCAAGGCCTATCGCTCCGTGAAAGCACGCGCGAAGGAATCGAGCATCGGCCGTGCGAGATACTCGAAGAAGGTGCGATTGCCGGTGTTGATGAACGCCTCGACCGGCGTTCCCGGGTAAAGCTGGTCGGCTTTCACGCCGGGCGGCAGGGCGTCGGCAATCTTAAGCCTGGCGCGGAAATAGGGTTCGCGCGTGGTCTGGTCGATCAGGCGGTCGGCGGAGATTTCGCTCACCGTCGCCGACACCTCCGGCGTCAGGCGCATGTTGAGCGCCGACAGCCTGAGCTTTGCCGGCTGGCCGACGCTCACCTGGTCGATGTCCTTCGGCCTGAGCTTGGCATCGACGTTGAGGCCCGATGCCGTCGGCAGGATCTCCATGATCTTTTCGCCCGGCGCGATCACGCTGCCCATGGAATTATAGGTCGACGACACCACGATGCCGGCGGCCGGCGCCTTGATCGTGGTGCGCCGAAGCACCGCTTCGGCCGCCCTGATGCGCTCCTTGATGTCGGCGAGGTTGGTGCGGACCTCGTCGAGCCTGGTCAGCGCTTCTTCCACGCGCTGCGTGGTCAGCCGCTCGACCTGCACCTGCGCCTCGACGATCTGGGAGTTGGCCGCGGCGAGGTTTGCCTCCAACGCGCCGGCCTGGCCGACGAGATCGGCCTCAGAGCGCAGAAGCTGCGAGTATTCGGTGCGGTTGGTGAGGCCCTTGTCCAGCAGGCTGGTCTTGATGCCGAGCTCCTTCTTCACGACATCGGCCTGCTGCTCGATGGCGAGTTTCTGGGCGTTCAGGCCCACGACCGACTCGCGGTGCATGGCGACCCGCTGCGCCATGATCGACTGTTCGGAGTGGAAGCGCGCGAGCCTGGCGTCGAATACCTTCTGCTGTTCCCGGACAAGATTTTCGAAATCCTGCTGGAACGGCGCCGGCGCTGCCTCGGTGATCGGCGCAAGCCTGTCCAGTCCGTCGCGCTCGGCTTCGAGGCGCGCCGCGCTTGCCTTGAGCGCGATCGACTGCCTGGTCAGCCGGTTGAGGTCGGCTTGCGCCGCCGTCCGGTCGAGGAGGATGAGGTCCTGGCCCTGCCGCACGCGGTCGCCCTCACGGACGAGCAGTTGCTGGATGATGCCGCCCTCGGGCTGCTGGATCAAGATGTTGCCGCCAGTGGCCGATATCGTGCCTTGCGTGATCACCGCGCCGGACAGCGGCGCGCTCATCGCCCAGTAGCCGAAGCAGCCCGCGAAGATTGCGATTGCCCCATACCCGGCCAGCGCCACACGCCGGAAGTCGGTGCGCGGATGGCCGTCGAAGGTGAGGCTCTCGGCTGTCATCGACTTACGATCCGAAGCGGGTGCCGTGTGCGCGCATCGTCTGCGCGAACGAGCCCGTCACCACGGTGCCCTGCTGTGCAGGCAGACCCTTGGCCACCGACGACTGGCGCAACACCTCGCCGCTCGGACCGAAGGCTTCGATCACGCCACCGCGCAAAAGCATCACGCGGTCGCAGGCCGCGGCGATCGATGGGCGATGCGTGATCACGATCGTCGTGACGCCGGCGGCTTTCGCAGCCGAAAGCACCGCTTCGAGCGCCATCTCGCCGCTGCCGTCGAGATGGGTGCTGGGCTCGTCCAGCACGAGGATCCGCGGATTGCCGTAGAAGGCGCGCGCCAGCCCGATCCGCTGTCGCTCGCCGCCCGACAGCGTCCTATCCGAGGGACCGACCATGGTCTGGTAGCCATCGCGCAGCGCCAGAATCAGATCATGCGCCTCGGCGCGCCTTGCCGCCTCGATGATCGCGGCGTCGTCCGCTTCAGGGTCGAAGCGGGCGACGTTGTCCGCGATCGGTCCAGGAAAGAGCTCCACCTCCTGCGCGAGATAGCCGATATGCCTGCCAAGCTGGTTTTCGTCCCAGGTCTTGACGTCGGCCCCGTCGATCCGCACCAGGCCGCCGGTCGGTCGAGCCGCGCCGACAAGCAATCGAGCGAGCGTCGATTTGCCGGCGCCGCTCGGGCCGACGATCGCCACCGCTTCGCCCGCGGCGATCGCGAAATTCAGCCGCTTGAGGATAGGCTCCGTGCCGAACGGAGCGTTCGGCGCGATGAAGAAAAGATCCTGCACGGAAATCGCGCCGGAAGGATCCGGCAGGGACAGCTTCCGCGCTTTCGCCGGATGTGCCGCAAGCGCGGTCTCCAGCCGCTTCCACGCCCGCCTGGCGTCGACGATCTGCCGCCAGGATCCGATCAGCTGGTCGAGCGGCTGCAGCGCACGCGACGAGACCAGCGAGGAGGCGAAGATCATGCCGGCCGTCATCTGCCCTTCGAGCACCAGCCATGCGCCGGCGCCGAGTATCGCGAGCTGCAGCATCATGCGCAGCGCCCGTGAGGCGCCGCTGAAGATCGCGTTGGCGCTCGCCGAGCGGTCATGCAGGACAAGCGCGTCAGCCACATGCCGTCCCCAGACCCGTGCGGCGTTCTCGACCATGCCCATGGCGCGCAGCGTGTCGGCATTGCGGGCGAAGGCTTGTTCCGCTTGGGCGGCGACGGCCGAACGCCCCGCCGACAAGGCATCGTTCCTGCCGATGGCAAGCTGGTTGGCCACCACCAGGAGAAGCAACAGCACGGCGCCGGCGAGTGTCAGCCAGAACAGGACGGGATGGATGAGATAGAGCAGAGCGAGGAAGACGGGAGCGAAGGGCAGGTCGAACAGCACTGCCACGCCGCGCGACCTGATGAAGGCGCAGGCCGAGGCAAGGTCGCGCAGCGGCGACAAGCCGCCAGCATATCTGGCGCCTAGCGCGGCGGCGAATGTCGTCGCCCCCAGCCTGCCATCGACCGTCGCCGCGACGCGCTGCGCGTAGATGGCCCGCACCGCGTCGAGGAAGCCGAGAAAGGCGAGCGCGATCACCGCGATCGCCGAAAGGTAGAGCAGCGTCTCGACGCTCGAGGACGGCAGGACGCGGTCATAGACCTGCAGCAGGTAGAGCGGGATCACTAGCAGCAGGATGTTGATCAGTAACGAGAAGATGCCGACATCGGCGATGGCGCGCCTGAACACCGGTCGCAGGCTTGACTGCCTGGTCGTGCCCGCATTCGCGCGAGGAGCATGGTCCTGAGACATGCGCACGGACGCCTAGACCGCGTGCTCGCCCGTGACGTTCAAATGGCTCTGCTGCAAATAGTCCAGCGTATAGGCGTGGATATAGTCGATCTTCATCTGAGCCGGCGTGGCGAGATGGTCCGGCGGCGCGCCGGCCTGACCGCCGATCGCGAGATCAACCAGCATGTACATGGGCTTGTTCATGTCGGATGGCGTTGCCGCCTCCGCGACCTGCACGCCGTCATAGGTCCAGACCAGCTTGTCCGGCGTCCACAGCAGGCCGTAGGTGTGAAAGCCGTCGGTGTCGGAGACATTCACCGTCGATCCGACCTTGGTGTGGGTTCCCGTCTCATTCGTGTGCGCGGTCATCAGAAGCGAGTTCGGACTTTGGCCATACATTTCCACGACGTCCAATTCCGGCGGCCACGAGCCGTCTTCCGGCAGCAGCCAGAAGGCCGGCCAGGCGCCGGTGTTTTCCGGCAGGTCGGCCCTCATTTCGAAATAGCCATAGGTCTGGGCGAAGGTGTCGTGCGTGGTCAGGATGCCGGAGGTGTATTCATAATTGTTGATAAGCGGCTTGATGTCGGCCGACGCCTGGGCCGCGGTGATGGTCAGCACGCCGTCGTCGACGCTGAATGGGTGGACCGAACTCGTCGGCGCGTAATTGGCGTCGATGTACCATTGTAGCTCGTTGTTCTGGGTGAGCGTGCTGCCGTTCGGCGCCCCCCACCAGAAGTTGGTGTCCCAGGTGCCGCCCTGGCTATTGTGAAGGCTGAGCGTGTTGAAATCGTCATTGAAGGACAGCGTCATTCCGGACTTGTCGATCGGCAGCTCGAACTGGCCGGCCGACAGCTTGTCGGCAGTGGTGTTGTTGAACACCAGCACCTCGTTCGATCCGAGATTCAGCAGAAGGTTCGCTCCGGCCTGGATCAGCTGCGCCTTGACGTCGTCGAACGACATGAAGTCGTAGCCGTTGAGACGGATGGTGTCGTCGGCGCCGAAATCGGTGATCAGGTCGCTTCCGTGGCCCTTGGTGATGATGAACGTGTCGGCGCCGCCACCGCCGATCAGTACGTCGTTGCCCAGGCCGCCGTCAAACGTCTGGCTGCCGGTACCGCCCTTGATTATGTTGTCGACCGAATTGCCGAACGCGTAACGATTGGCGCCGGTGACAACGAGGTTCTCGAAATTGTTGGGGAGCTTGTAGCTCATCCAGGTGTCGATCGTGTCGATGCCTTCGCCGGGCAGCTCGACGGCCCGGTTGATCGTCGAATAGAGATGGTAATAGTCGTCGCCCGCGCCGCCATACATGGTGACGTTGACGCTGGTGTTGCCCCAGAAAGAGTCGTTGCCGGATGTGCCGCGCAGTTCCGGCCCGGCCCCGGTTGCGGAGAACCAGTGGGTGGAAGCGCCGGTGTAGGGAAGGGGAATGCCTTTTGCGTTGACGACACTGGTCATCGGACGATCCTTCCTCGGAATGCCGGCCTGTTGGAGCCGCTCGATAGGAGTTCAAGCGACCGCTTGCGGACCAACGTTGTAGTGCAAATCATCGTTCCAACGAATCACCATATAGTACAGGGAAAAAGGTATTTTCCTCGATTATTTCTTATGAGTGAATAGAATGAGGAATCTCTAATACAATTAAAGCGCGAAGCCGGACCAATTTTACTCAATATTGCTGGAATTCTGCCAAATGTTTAGGCAAATCGCTGTGGCAGGATGCATTTTGATTTGAGGCGCTCGCCTCGTCCTGGCGAGGCAGGCCTAGCGCATGTTCCCGGTATGCCCCTGCGAGTATCGTCCGGGCAGCGGCCACACCGTCAGCCCATGAGGCTCCAGGCCGACGGGGATCCTGGTGACGGCGCCGGACGTGGTGTCGAACATGTAGACTTCGCTGTCGAAGCGGCCGGACAGCCAGAGCTGCTTCCCATCGGCGCTGATGTTGCCCATATCCGGGCTGCCGCCGCCCGGGACGGGCCACTGGGCGATGACCGAGCGGGTGGCGAAGTCGATCACCGTGACGCTGCCTGGCCCCTTGGCGCGACCCTGCTCCATCTTGTGCGAGCCGCGGTTCGAGACATAGAGCCGCCTGCCGTCGCGGCTGACGACGAAGCCATGCGCGCCGATGCCGGTGGGGACGAAGCCGATTTCGGCAAAACTGTCGCCGTCGATCAGGAAGACGCCGTCATTCATCATGTCGGCGACGTAAAAGACCTTGCCGTCGGGCGAGAGCCTTATGTCCTGCGGCATGCCCATCTTCGAGAGGTCGAGATGGCCAAGCACCTTCTGGTTCTTCAGGTCGACCTTAAGCAGCCCACCATCGCCGTATTCGCAGGTGAAGATCGCGTAGGAGCCGTCGACGGAGAAATCGGCGTGGTTGATGCCGGCGCAATCGGGCGTCAGGATGACCGACTTCAGCGCCATGGTCGCGGGGTCGCGCAGGTCGAGCTGGCGCAAAGCTTCGTCGACGATGATGGCCGAGCTGCCGTCGGGCATGAAGTACATGTTGTAGGGGTCGTCGACCGGGACCTGCCGGCTGGGCTTGCCGGTCTTCGGGTCGACCTCGGTCAGGCTGCCGTTCTTGCCCGTTCCGTTGTTGGCGACCCACAGCGTCTTGAGGTCCCAGGAGGGGACGACGTGCTGCGGCTTGCTGCCGACGCTGAACCTGTCGACCTCCTTCAGGGTCGTGGTGTCGATCACCGAGACGCTGTTCGACGACCGGTTGGGCACATAGACACGCGGCAGTGCGCCGGCCGTGGCCGGGCTGAGATGGCCGGCGGTCGTATGGCTGTAGACGTTGACGGACGGCGCGCCGCAATCCTCGAGACAAGAGCCGGCAAGGGTCCGGGCCGGCAGCAGGGCAAGCAGGAGAACCGGCGCGAGGCCGGCATGACGCAGGACGGTCCTGATCATCTGGATTGCCTTGCGATGAATGCCGACCGGATTCGGCTGCCGAAAGCCATGCGCTCGCCGTTCCTCTAGCGTCGTTTCAGCAGGCTGCGCATGCGGTTGCGCAGGATCCGGGCCATGTTGCGGGTCTCGCGGTAGAGATGCAGCTGCGAGGCCGCCTGGCGGGCGAGGCGGTCGGCGTCGGGCGACAGCCCAAGCACCAGCGTGCCCATCGGTTTGCGCTCCGTCCACAGCCGGCTCATCACCGGATGGTCGGGCACGGCGCAGGAATCGGTCACCACGATATTGGGGTCTTCGAGGTTCTGCCTGGTGACCTCGATCATCAGCAGCGTGCCCGGCGAGTAGGCCGACAGCGTCTCGTCATAGGCGGTCTTCCAGGTGTACGCGACGCCGGCCTCGACGAAGACGATCAGGCAAGCGATGGTGCGGCCGTCGAGCGTCAGCGAGTGGATGCGGCAGAGGTCGTGCTCGGCCAGCCGGTGCACGGCCTCGCGGGCGAAGGCGGCGCGGTAGCGGTCGATCGCCATGGCGGTGCGCTCGCGGCCCTTCCAGCCGGCCGCCTCAAGCGTCAGGAAGCTTTCGATAGCGTGGCGGATATCTTCCGGTCCGCGCGCCACGATGTGCTCGAGCTGGCCAAGATCGGCCAGGCGGCGCTTCAGGCGACGGAATTCGCGGTAGTGGTGCGAGCGCAGCGACGCCTTGAGGTAGTCCTCGCCGTCGGCCTCGCTTTCGAGCATCGGGCGATCCATCTTGCCGGTGGTGACCATCGTCAGGCCGCGCGTTTCGGCAAAGGCGGTCAAAAGGCTCGCCACCGGTCCGTCCAGCCTGATGTCGGGCAGCACGAAGACCCTCGGCATCTTGAGGTGCGGCCTGGACAGCATCGAGAAGAAATCCTCGATGACGCCGACCGGATCGTCGCGGTCGACCAGCGGCGTGCCGAGCGGGCCGAACGGGCTCGACCAAGTGCGCATGACGGGAACGCCAAGCGGGATGGCCGGTCGCTCGACCGAGAACGGCACCAGCAGGCGCAGCCGGTTGCGGTATTCGTCGCCGTCGCGGATCACGGCGAGCTTGACCTCGCGGTCCTCCAGCCTCGGCATGGCCGGCGCGAGGAAACGCGGATTGAAGAAGACGTTGGGCTCGACGGTGCGGGCGCAGAGATAGTCGAGTTCCTCGACCAGGTCGAAGCCGGCGGCGGCCGGATAGATGGCGAGCTTGCGCTCGGGCCTGTTGTTGGCGAGGATCTCGATATGGGCGGGGTCGGCGTCGCGCGCCAGGCCGGCCAGACCCTGCACCATGGCACCGGCCGGGCCGCCGCTGGTTTCCTCAAGCAACGGGATGGCGGCCATTAGGCGTTCCCCTTCCTGGCGGTCGCGAAGATCAACATGACGATGCCGAGCTTGCGCCAGACGGTGAAGGTGAGCGCGCTGGCCTCGAAGACCATGGCGAGGCTGGTGGCGATCGCCGCGCCCCAGAGGTGGAAGAAGGGGATCAGCACGACGTTGAGGCCGATGTTGAAGGCGAGCGTCATGGCGTAGACGGCGGCGCAGATGTTCTGGTTGCCGCTCATGGTGAGCAGGCTCTCGCACGGGCCGACGGCGGCGCGCGCCACGACGCCAAAGACGAGCAGGAACAGCAGCGGGTAGCCGGCGGTGAATTCGGGGCCGAACAGAACCAGCATCGGCTGTCCCAGCGCCAGCACCAGCAGCGCCATCAGCAGCGAGGGCCAGAAGGTCCACGACACCGTCTCACGGGCGAAGGCGGCAAGCCGATCCGGCTCGCCATGGGTGAACTGGGCATAGCGCTGGGCGACGCCGGCCTTGACGGCGAAATAGACGAAATGCACCAGCGCCAGCGTCTTCACGGTAGCGAAATAGACGGCGACGTCATCCGGATCGAGATAGGCGCCGACCATCAGCACGTCGGCGTTGGTCAGCAGGAAGAAGAAGCTCTCGACCAGGAAGATCGGCAGCGAGACCATGAACCATCGCGTGAAATGCACCTTCATCGGACCGGGCACGAGCTTGCGGTCGATGCGCGCGGTGACGCCCATGAACTGGCCGATCGTGGTGGCATAGCTGGCGGCGATCGAGGCGAAGATCGCGGTCCTGGCATCGGGCGCGTAGCCCGCCGCCAGCATCAGCGCCATGAACACCAGGATCAGCACCGGCCGCACCAGATAGGTCGGCGACAGCGCGAACAGCGCCCATGAATTCGCCCGCGCCAGCCCTTGCAGGAGATCGCCCAGCGCGATCATCGGCAGGCAGACGACGCCGAGGATGAAGGGCACGACATAGTAGTTCTCGATCCAGGGCGAGAACAGCCAGACGCCCAGCGCGCCGAGGCCGGCAATGGCCGTCGAGGCAACCAGCACGAACAGCCGGCTCGCCACGACGATGCCGCGCAGTTCGGCGAGCAGGCCGCGCTCGCGATATTCGGGGATGAAGCGGATGACGGAGGTGTGGAAGCCGAGGCAGGCGAGGTTGCCGACGATCACCATCGTCACCCAGACCAGCACGAAGATGCCGTATTCGAACGAGCCCATCCAGCGCGCCATCAGCACCTGGCTGACGAAAGCGATGACGGCGCTGATAATGCGGATGGCGAAGGCGATGAGCGACATGCGGCCGGCCTCGCCGCGCTCGTCGGCGGTGAACAGCACGGCATCGATGCGGCCAAGCAACGGGTTCACGCGCAGCGCCCAGCGCTGCGGCAATAACCGCCCGGCAGTCGTCGCCGCGGAAAAGCGCACCCCGATTATTCTCCGTTTTCCGCCTCTTTCCTGCGTTTCGATCTAGCGAAAACACATTAAGAAACGGTTGGGTGGGGAGCTTTCCTTCTCCCTGTCACTATACGGGGCGAAGGCGCCGGCAGGCGAATGAGGGGCGGCGCAGCCCTTCTAAGCATCGCGCTGCCGCGAAGCGGATTGGTTTGCAGGAGTGGGCTGAGGAGATGGCAGGCCTCAAACGCCGGCGCCGCCCCTCATCCGGCCGTTCGAGCCACCTTCTCGCCGTGAACGGCGAGAAGGAAGAGGTGTCGCTCAAGCAAACGCGCCGTGGCAGTGCTTGTATTTCTTGCCGGAGCCGCAGGGGCAGGCCTCGTTGCGGCCGATCTTGCCCCAGGTCGCCGGGTTCCGCGGATCGCGGTTCTCCGGCGCGACGATCGCATTGGATTCCTGGCGCACCAGGAGCGCCGTCTCGCCGCCCTGGAAGTCGTCCTCGCCGGTGGTGCCGTCGATGTGGCTGCCGAACATGTCGGGGGCCTCGGGCGGCGGCGCTTCAGCGGCCTGGCGGACCAGCTCAACGCGCATCAGCTGCGCGGTGACAGCCTGGCGCAGATTGCCGAGCATGCCCTGGAACAGCTCGAAGGCCTCGCCCTTGTATTCCTGCAGCGGATCGCGCTGGGCATAGCCGCGGAAGCCGACGACCGAGCGCAGATGGTCGAGATTGACGATGTGCTCGCGCCAGAGGTGGTCCAGGGTCTGCAGCACTACCGAGCGTTCGACATAGCTCATCACGTCGGGGCCGAAACGCTCGGCGCGTTCCTTGGCTGCGGCCTCCGCGGCTGCGGTGATGCGCTCGCGGATGTCGTCCTCGGCGATGCCTTCTTCCTTGGCCCACTCCTCGACCGGCAGGTCGAGGTTGAGGAATTCGGCCACCTCGGCCTTGAGCCCGGCGACATTCCACTGCTCGGCATAGGCATTTTCGGGAATGTTCTTGGCGACGATCTCTTCGATGACGCCGTCGCGCATCTCGGCGACCGTCTCCGACAGGCCTTCGCCGTCCATAAGCTCGATGCGCTGCTCGAACACCACCTTGCGCTGGTCATTGGAGACGTCGTCATACTTCAACAGGTTCTTGCGGATGTCGAAGTTGCGCGCCTCGACCTTCTTCTGCGCCTTTTCCAGCGCCTTGTTGATCCAGGGATGGATGATCGCCTCGTCTTCCTTGAGGCCGAGCTTCTGCAGCATGCCGTCCATGCGCTCGGATCCGAAGATGCGCATCAGGTCGTCCTGCAGCGACAGGAAGAACTTCGAGCGGCCGGGGTCGCCCTGGCGGCCGGAGCGGCCGCGCAGCTGATTGTCGATGCGGCGCGATTCATGGCGCTCGGTGGCGAGCACGTAGAGACCGCCGGCGGCGAGCGCCTTTTCCTTCAGGCGGGCGACGTCGTCGCGGATTGCCTTTTCCTTGGCTTCGCGCTCCGGACCTTCCGGCAGGTCACCGAGTTCTTCGGCGATGCGCATCTCGGCGTTGCCGCCGAGCTGGATGTCGGTGCCGCGGCCGGCCATGTTGGTAGCGATGGTGATGGCGCCCGGCTTGCCGGCCTGGGCGACAATGGCGGCCTCGCGCTCGTGGTGGCGGGCATTCAGCACTTCGAAATGCTTGAAGCCGTCCTTGCGCAGGCGCTCGGCCAGTTGCTCGGATTTCTCGATCGAAGTGGTGCCGACCAGGATCGGCTGGCCCTTGTCGCGCGCGTCCTTGATCTCCCTGACGATCGCCTTGTACTTCTCGTCGACGGTCCGGTAGACCTCGTCGTCCTCATCCTTGCGCACGACCGGCAGGTTGGTCGGGATCTCGGTGACCTCGAGATTGTAGATGTTGGCGAACTCCTCGGCCTCGGTCAGCGCCGTGCCGGTCATGCCGGCGAGCTTGTCGTAGAGGCGGAAATAATTCTGGAAGGTGACGGAGGCCAGCGTCTGGTTCTCAGGCTGGATCGCCACGTGCTCCTTGGCCTCGAGCGCCTGGTGCAGGCCTTCCGAATAGCGGCGGCCGGGCATCATGCGGCCGGTGAATTCGTCGATGATGACGATCTCGCCGTTGCGAACGATATAGTCCTTGTCGCGCTGGAACAGCCGATGCGCCTTGAGCGCATTGTTGACATGGTGGACGATGGCGACGTTCTCGACGTCGTAAAGCGACTCGCCCTTCAGAAGGCCTGCGTCGCGCAGCATGTTCTCGAGCTTCTCGGTGCCTTCCTCGGTGAAGATCGAGGTCTTCTGCTTCTCGTCGATCTCGTAGTCGGCCGGGTCGAGCTTGAGCATGAAGGCGTCGATGGTGTTGTACATCTCCGAACGGTCCTCGAGCGGACCGGAGATGATCAGCGGCGTGCGCGCCTCGTCGACCAGGATGGAATCGACTTCGTCGACAATGGCGTAGCTGTGACCGCGCTGCACCATCTGCGCGCGCTCATATTTCATGTTGTCGCGCAGATAGTCGAAGCCGAGCTCGTTGTTGGTGGCGTAGGTGACGTCGGCGGCGTAGGCGGTGCGACGCTCCTCGTCGGAGAGGCCGTGGACGATGACGCCGACGGTGAGGCCGAGGAACTTGTAGATGCGACCCATCCATTCGGAGTCGCGGGTGGCGAGGTAGTCGTTGACGGTGACGACGTGGACGCCCTTGCCGGCGAGCGCATTGAGATAGACGGGCAGCGTGCCGACCAGGGTCTTGCCTTCACCGGTGCGCATCTCGGCGATGCCGCCATTGTGCAGCACCATGCCGCCGATCAGCTGCACGTCGAAGGGACGCAGGCCGAGCACGCGGCGCGCGGCCTCGCGCACGGTGGCGAAGGCCGGGATCAGGAGATCATCGAGCGAGGCGCCGTTGGCGATATCCTGGCGGAACTTTTCCGTGCGGCCGCGCAGCTCGGCGTCGGAAAGCGCCCGCATCTCGTTTTCCATTGCGTTGATGGCCTCGACCCGCGGCCGGGTCGCCTTCACCCGGCGATCGTTGGAGGAGCCGAAAACCTTACGGGCGAGACCGCCGAGACTGACCATCCAATGGCCCTTTCGATAGCATTCTTATTCGTTGCGACAGGCACCGGGCGGCCCCATCAAATCCGCGTGAAACGCGGACAAACGCAAAAAGCGTCCGGAAAACGGTTCTGGACGCAAAGTCGTTGGACAGATAAGAGGGGGCTCAAACGATGTCAACGCCGCGCTGGTCCTGCGGACCGCGCCAAATTCCGCCACGATCTGGCCGATCTGAAGCCATTCAGCCCAAGCAATCCCCACCGGAGTTAATCTTGATGACCTTATTGTTCCGCCGCGCGTCGCTCGCCAGCCTTGGCCTGGCATTCGGACTGTCGGCTCTTTCGCTGTCGCCGGTGATGGCGCAGGAAGCCGCCCCGGCCCAGCCGGCTGCCCCGGCCGCAGCCGCCAAGCCGGTCGATCCGAACACCGTGGTCGCGACGATCAACGGCCAGCCGCTGACCGAGGCGGACCTTGGGCTTGCGGAAGGCGAGCTGTCGCAGCAGTTCCAGCAGCTGCCGCCGGAACAGCGCCGCGCTGCCGCCCTTTCGGCGGCCATAGAGATCCGTGTCATGGCCGCCCAGGCGGTCGCCACCGGCCTCGACAAGGATGCCGACTTCCAACGCCGCATGGCCTTCCTGCAGCAGCGGGCGCTGCATGGCGAGATGGTCGAGAAGGGCGTCGTCGCCAAGGTGACCGACGCCGAGATTCGCGCCCGCTACGACCAGGAGATCGCCAACACACCACCGGTCAACGAGGTGCATGCCCGTCACATCCTCGTGAAGACCAAGGAAGAGGCCGAGGCGATCATCAAGCAGCTCGACGGCGGCGCCGACTTCCAGAAGCTTGCCAACGAGCACACCAGCGATCCGAGCGGCAAGTCCAATGGCGGCGATCTCGGCTGGTTCGGACCGGGACAGATGGTGCCGGAGTTCGACAAGGCAGCGTTCGCGCTCGAAGTGGGCAAATACACCAAGGAGCCGGTGCAGTCGCAGTTCGGCTGGCACGTCATCAAGCTCGAGGACAAGCGGGCCAAGCAGCCGCCTGCCTTCGAGGAGGTCAAGGATCAGGCCAAGCAGGCGGTCATCCGCGACAAGTATTTCGCGCTGGTGAAGCAACTGCGCGCCGACGCCAAGGTCGAGATTCCCGACGCCAACCTGAAGAAGGCGGTCGAGACGATCGAAAGCGGCAAGTAAGCCGGCGAGATGGAAGTCATGAAAAGGGCGCCGACCGGCGCCCTTTTTTGTTTCACGCAGAGCGTTTCACCTTTTCCTGGAAACGCTGAACCGCTCTATCTCTTTGTTTTGACGCAATTCCGGACGGAACGCCGCTTCGCACTTTTCCTGGAATTGCCGCGGCAGACAGCCATAGCCAGCCGTCAACGAGTGCTGGAAATGCCCGAAATCAGATAGTGGACGGCGGCGCGCAATCTGGCCTCGTCCTCGTCGAGACGGTTGGTCAACAGATGCCGCCAGGCATAGGAGGCGATCAGGTCGGCGACGATCTCGGCATCGACGTCGGGCGCGACCTCGCCGCGCGCCTTGGCGCGCACGATCAACTGGCCGGTGTGGGCGCGGCGTCCGGCCGCGTAGCCGGCAAGGGCGGCGGCAGCCTGGCTATCCGACTGCGCCTCGGCGATTAGCGATCTGAACACATTGCCCGACGATGTAAGGCGCCAGTGCGCGAACAGGTTCTTCAGGAAGCCGACTAGGTCGTCCTCCAGACGGCCGGTGTCGGGGACGTTGACCCGCTTCTGCCGCTGGTAGACGTCGAGCAGCAGGGCGGCCTTGCTTGGCCACCAGCGATAGATGGTCGGCTTGCCGGCCCGCGCCCGGCGCGCCACCGCCTCGATCGAAAAGCCTGAATAGCCGGCCTCCGCCAGCACCGCCTCGGCGGCGTCGAGAATGGCGTCGGCGCTCTCGGGATTGCGCTTGGCGCCGATCGATTTGCGCCCGGGGCCGGGAGTCATGCTCATCCTGATCCTCCTTGGCCGGTGAGTCCGTCACCAATCATATTGGGTTGCCTGTGCAAACGAAACGCCCCGTTCCGGGTTGCGTGCCCGCGGTCCAGCTTGGAAGGCACGGCCAGGACGCCCCTTGCGTCGGCGCGCCGTATCGGGCAAACCGGCCTTCCCTTTGCGATTTCCGCCGCCCGAGGTCCCCATGTCCGCAACGATTTCGCCGCTCGCGCCGAAGAAATATCCGAAAATGCCCGCCATCGAAGGCGTGCGCATCGCCACCGCCGAGGCGGGGATCAAGTACAAGAACCGCACCGACCTTCTGGCCATGGTCTTCGATCCGGGCACCGCCGTCGCCGGCGTGTTCACCAAGTCGAAATGTCCGTCGGCGCCAGTCGATTTCTGCCGGCAGAACCTGGGCGCCGGCAAGGCGCGCGTGCTGGTCGTCAATTCCGGCAACGCCAATGCCTTCACCGGCAAGAAGGGCCGCGCTTCCACCGCGCTGACCGGCGAGGCGGCGGCCAAGGCGGCCGGATGCGCCACGAGCGAAGTGTTCCTGGCCTCCACCGGCGTCATCGGCGAGCCGCTCGACACAGCCAGGTTCAGCCATCTGCTCGCCGGGCTGGTCAATGATGGCAAGCCCGATCTGTGGACCGAGGCCGCCAAGGCCATCATGACCACGGACACCTATCCGAAGGTGGCGACGGCGACGGTGAAGCTCGGCGACGCCGACGTAACCATCAACGGCATTGCCAAGGGCGCCGGCATGATCGCGCCAGACATGGCGACGATGCTCTCCTTTATCGCCACCGACGCGCCGATCGCCGCACCGGTGCTGCAGGATCTGTTGTCGCGCGGCACGACCAAGACCTTCAACGCGGTGACCGTTGACAGCGATACCTCGACCAGCGACACGCTGCTCTTGTTCGCCACGGGTGCCGCGGCCAGGCGCGGTGCGCCGGCAATCACCGACGCGAAGGACGCTCGGCTCGGCGCGTTCCGCCGCGCGCTCGGCAAAATACTGAAAACGCTGGCGCTGCAGGTTGTGCGCGACGGCGAGGGTGCGCGCAAGCAGGTCGAAGTCACCGTCACCGGCGCCAAATCGGCCCGTTCGGCCAAGCGCATCGCGCTGTCGATCGCCAATTCGCCGCTGGTCAAGACGGCCGTCGCCGGAGAGGACGCCAATTGGGGGCGTGTCGTCATGGCGGTCGGCAAGGCCGGCGAGCCCGCCGACCGCGACCTTCTGTCGATCTGGTTCGGCGACAACAGGCTGGCGCATGAGGGCGAGCGCGATCCGGCCTATTCCGAGGAAGCGACCTCGGCCTACATGAAGCGTGACGACATCCGCATCCGCGCCGACATCGGCATCGGCCGCGGCAAGGCGACGGTGTGGACCTGCGACCTGACCAAGGAATATGTCGCCATCAATGGCGACTACAGGAGCTGACGACGTTGATGTCCAGACATCCGGCAAGCGTGCTCGCGACGGTGCGCCGCTACGAGGCTGCCGGGTTCCGCGCCTGGCCCGCCGCCGCCGTCCACTATGATGGCACATGGGTGGTGCGGCTGACGGCCGGCCACGCGGCCAAGCGGCTGAACTCGGTCAATCCGCTCGATCCCGGCGACACCCAGCACATTGCCGAGCGCATCGGCCGCGCCAGCCGGCGCTTCGAAGCATATGGCAGGCCGCTGACCTTTCGCATATCGCCACTGTCGGGCCCTGTCCTGTCAAAGCATCTCGACAGTGAAGGCTGGAGCAGCTTCGACGAATCGCTGGTGATGCGCCTGCCGCTCGCCGATGCCCAGCTCGATCCCGCCATGGACCAAATCCCGCTGAAGGACATCAGCCGCTTCATCGGCGCGCTGCTCAAGGTGAGTGGCTCGGACGTGTCGCTGAGGCCGGGCCTGTCGGAGATCATCGGCGCCATCCAGCCGGAGGCCGGGCTGTTCGCGCTCGAGGATGGCAGCGAGCCACTGGCGACGCTGATCTGCGTCCACGACGGCGATCTCGCCGGCCTGTTCGAAGTCGCCACCGACAAGGCGGCGCGCAACAGGGGCCACGGCCGAAACCTCATCCTGTCGGCGTTGAAGTGGGCGCGGCTGCGCGGCGCGCGGGAAGCCTGGCTGCAGGTGGAGGCCAGCAACGCGCCGGCGCTGTCGCTGTACCGATCGATGGGCTTCGAGGAAGTCTACCGCTACCACTATCGCCGGCCGCCCGGCGCATGAGCGAGCTCAAGCCAGCCGGCAAGCGCCTGCTTCTGGTCGCGGCCTGCGCGCTGGTCGACGCCGACGGGCGCGTGCTGCTGGCGCAGCGCCCCGAGGGAAAGCAGCTCGCTGGCTTGTGGGAATTCCCAGGCGGCAAGGTCGAGCCAGGCGAAACACCGGAAGAGTGCCTGATCCGGGAACTACATGAGGAGCTCGGCATCGAGACCGAGATCCCTTGCCTCGCACCGCTGACCTTCGCCAGCCATAGCTATGATCACTTTCACCTGTTGATGCCGCTTTTCGTCTGCCGCCGCTTCCGCGGGATTGCGCAGCCGAGGGAGGGGCAGGCGCTGAAATGGGTGCGGCCACGCCAGATGCGCGACTATCCGATGCCGCCGGCCGACGCGCCGCTGATCCAGTTCCTCATCGATCTCCTGTAGTCGGGGAATTCGGCGCTGGTTTAGCCAGCGTTAATGGATGATTTATCTCGATATGAAAAATTGCGGCGAGGCTGGTCTCGGCCTACACGCGTGGGGAGCGATTGCATGAGCCTGGACAAAGACTGGGAGTCAATCCGGCCGGACCGCGGCTTTCGCGCCGCCGATGCGGGCATGGGCGTGTTGCGCATCACGCTGCTGTTCGGTTCCGCCGCGGTGGCGCTGGCCCTGATCGCCGCGCCTTTCCTCGACAGCCACACGCGCCCGGCCCGCGATGGCATTGCCGGCGTCGACACGATGAGCACCGGTTCGATCGGCCATCGCGACACCTATACGCTGCGCCGCAGCGTGCTGCAGCCCCTGCCCAGCTCGATCTGCGTGATCCGCAGCGACGGCACGCGCAGCGGCGACTGCTGACATGGTTAACGATTTTTCCAGAACCGACCTATTTCACTGCCTGTTAAGCTTTTGCCGTTAACCTTTCTTAACGGGTCAACGCTAAGGTTCCTGGCAAGAGGGATCGATGATCATGAAAAAGCTGCTGCAACGGTTCATTCAAGACGAGACGGGCGCGACAGCCATTGAATATGGCGTGATCGTCACCGTCCTGTCGCTCGCCATCGTCGCCGGCGTCGGCCAGGTCGGCAATGCGATCGTGTGGTTGTTCAGCGATAACAACAGCAAGTTGGCCAACGCCTTCGCGCAGCACTGAGCCCCAAGGGGTCGCTGCTCAGCGGTCTTGCGGACCTTCCAGGATGGTCTTCAGCGAGACCTTGGCCGTGCCGGGCTTTAGCGGCTTTTGCTGCGATGCATCGGGCGCCCAGCCGGACATCCATACGAGCGAGAAGCTTGCCCTGATACGGCCGTCGGGATCGGAAAACCGTTCCGCGTAGATTTCGGCGGCGCGCGCGAAGAATTTCCGCGTGCCGGGCCGCCGGCTGCGATCGACGAGGGGGCTGGTCTCGCCCATGGCTCTCAGATCGGCGAGCAGGTCGAACATGGTGTCGTAACGCACCGTAACCGTCTCGACATCGGCGACCGGCAGCGCCAGGCCGGCGCGTTGAAGCAGCGCGCCGGCGTCGCGGACATCGGTGAAGGGAATGACGCGCGGGCTGGCGCCGCCGTAGAGCTCGGTCTCGGCGGCGAGCAGGCTCTCGCGCAGTTCGGAAAGCGTGCCGGCGCCGGCCAGGGCGCCGAGAAAAAGCCCGTCGGGCCGCAGCGCCCGCCGGATCTGGGCCAGCATGCCGGGAATATCGTTCATCGCCTGCAGCGACAGCAGCGACACGACAAGGTCGAGGCTTTGCGCCTCGAACGGCACAGTTTCGAGCGCCGCCACCAGCCCGGCTGCGCCTGCGAGGAAGGCAGTGTCCGCTTCGACGCGCGCTATCTCCGCCGCCTTGCCGCTTTCGGCGAGCACATCCCCTGCCGCCGGCGTCTGGCAAAACAGCGCGGCCGCCTTGCCGAAGCTGCGCTCGACCGCGCCGAGCCGGTCGGCAAGGTCATCGGCTGCCCGCCGCATCAGGAAATCGGCGCCGCCCACGGGGTGGGCCAGGGCGCGACGCTTGCGCGCCAGCCAGAGCGAGGTGTCGATGATAGGCTGCAACGGGCAGGTTCCTGTTTCCCGCTCTCTGATATAGTGGAGCGGCGACGAAACCACGTGGCCGATCCAATGCCGAAGATCAAGACCGTTGAACTCGGGACAATCGCGCGGAGGGCATTGGCCTTGCCGGCGCGCATCCTGTTTCCGCCGGTCTGCGCCGGCTGCCGGCGCCATGTCTCGCAGCCCGGGGTGCTGTGCGGCACCTGCTGGCCGAAGCTCAGGCTGCTGGAACGGCCCTGGTGCGCGGTGATGGGCACGCCGTTCACCCACGACATGGGCGAGGGCTTCCTCTGCGCCGAAGCCATTGCCGATCCGCCGCCTTTCGAGCGGGCGCGGGCGGCGGTCGTCTATTCCGGCGTCGCGCGCCAGATGGTGCAGGGCCTGAAGTACCAAGACCGTACGGATCTGGCGCCATGGATGGCGCGCTGGATGCAGCGTGCCGGAGCCGAGCTGATCGCGGAGGCTGATCTCGTCGTGCCGGTGCCGTTGCACTGGCGGCGCTTCTTCCGGCGGCAGTTCAACCAGTCGGCCGAGCTGGCGAGGGCGGTGTCGCACCTCAGCGGCCTGCCTTTCTCGGCTTCGGTTGTGAGGCGCGTGAAGCTCACCCGCCAGCAGGTCGGGCTGGAGCGGCAGGAGCGCGAGGACAATGTGCGCGCCGCCTTCCGCGTGCCGTCCGAGGCGGAGATCGAGATCGCCGGCCGCCGGGTGCTGTTGGTCGACGATGTCTATACCACCGGCGCGACCGTGAGATCGGTGGCCAAGGCACTGAAGAAGGGCGGCGCCGGCGCCGTCGACGTGCTGACCTTCGCGCGCGTTTTGCCAGGGGACTTTCGAGCCGACGAGTCCGCGACTATATAAAACGACAAATGTTGTTGTTGTCCCAGAGCGCTGCGCGCTTCCAGGTGACATGCAGGAATGCTGATCGATGATTGATGTGACGATCTATACGCGCATGATGTGTGGCTATTGCACCGCGGCCAAGCGGCTGCTCGAGCGCAAGGGCGTCGCCTACACCGAGCACGATGCCTCCTTCTCGCCGGAACTGCGCCAGGAAATGATTTCCCGGGCGCATGGCCGCTCTACATTTCCGCAGATTTTCATCGGCGACACGCATGTCGGCGGCTCCGACGACCTCCACGAGCTGGAGGCCGAGGGCCGGCTCGATGCGCTGCTCGCCGACGGTTCGAGGGGTTGATCATGGGTGGTTTCAAGGCAGCGGCGGTGCAGATGCGTTCGGGCACCAGCCCCGAGCGCAACGCGGTCGATCTGGAGCGTCTGGTGCGCGAGGCGGCAGGCCTGGGCGCCACCTATGTGCAGACCCCCGAGATGACCGGCGCGCTGGTGCGCGACAAGGAGGCGCGGGCCGCTTCCTTCACCTCAGAGGACAAGGACATCATCGTTTCGACCGCCCGGAAGCTGGCGAAGGAGCTCGGCATCTTCCTGCATATAGGCTCGACCGCCATCCTGCGCGCCGACGGCAAGCTGGCCAACCGCGCGTTGCTGTTCGCGCCCGATGGCACCACCATCGCCAGCTACGACAAGATCCACATGTTCGACGTCGACCTCGACAATGGCGAGAGCTGGCGCGAATCCGCCGCCTACGAGCCGGGCACCGAGGCCGTCATCGCCGAGATCGACGGTGCCAGGCTCGGCTTTGCCGTCTGCTACGACCTGCGCTTCCCGCAGCTGTTCCGCGCCGAGGCGCTGGCCGGCGCCAATGTGCTTTCGGTGCCCGCCGCCTTCACCCGGCAGACCGGCGAAGCACACTGGCACGTGCTGCTTCGGGCTCGCGCCATCGAGAACGGCGCCTATGTGGTTGCGGCCGCGCAAGGGGGCCTGCACGAGGACGGCCGCGAGACTTTTGGCCACTCGCTGATCGTCGACCCGTGGGGCCGCATCGTGGCGGAAGCCGCCCATGAGGAGCCCGGCGTGATCGTCGCCGAGATCGATCCAGCGCAGTCGCTCGCCGCGCGCAGGAAGATCCCCAATCTGAAGAACGCGCGCGAGTTCGCCGTCAATGCCGGCGAGGCGCCGCGTCTCAGGGGTGCAGCTTCTTGATCCGTTTTTCCCTGATCTGCGAGCACGAACACGAATTCGAGGCGTGGTTCCGCAGCAATGACGATTTCGGCACGCAGAAGAAGCGTGGCTTGGTCGATTGCCCGAGCTGCGGCTCGCACAAGGTTGACAAGGCGCTGATGGCGCCGGCCGTCTCGACCGGGCGCAAACAGGAAAAGATCGCGCTCGCCATGGGCGAGGCGCAGAAGCAGGCATTGGCGCAGTTGAAGGCGCT
The DNA here is from genome assembly GCF_003952505.1 of Mesorhizobium sp. M4B.F.Ca.ET.058.02.1.1. Classification (NCBI taxonomy): domain Bacteria; kingdom Pseudomonadati; phylum Pseudomonadota; class Alphaproteobacteria; order Hyphomicrobiales; family Phyllobacteriaceae; genus Mesorhizobium; species Mesorhizobium sp. M4B.F.Ca.ET.058.02.1.1. Next base: position 5,384,542 of record NZ_CP034450.1, read on the forward strand.
CGCCGAGAAGGTGCGCGAGAACGCCGACTATGTCGGCGACAAGTTCGCCGAGGAAGCGCGCAAGATCCATTTCGGCGAGACCGATCCGCGCGGCATCTATGGCGAGGCGACGCCGGAGGAAGCGAAGAGCCTGGCCGAGGACGGCGTCGAGTTCACGCCAATCCCGACCTTTCCGGACGACCGGAACTGAGCATCCAGCCAGGCTAGCCCAAGCTTTCGATCAGCTTCCCGAGCAATCTCGCGAGCGTCTCCCGCTCCTCGCGCGTCAGTCCGGCGAGGATGTCATGTTCGTTGGCGACATGGGCGACGAGTGCCTCATCGGTCACGGCCAGGCCCTTTTCGGTGAGCGCAACGACAACCCCGCGCCGGTCGCTGGGGTGCGGCGCGCGCATGATCAAACCGGCCTTTTCCAGCCGGTCGAGGCGGGCGGTCATGGCGCCGGAAGTCACCATCGTCGCCTCGTAGAGATCGGTCGGCGTCAGCGCGTAGGGCTTGCCGGACCGGCGCAGGGTCGCCAGCACGTCGAACTCGCCTTGCTGCAATCCGAAGCGGGCAAACAGCGGCGCCAGCCGCTCGCGCGAGATCAGCGAGGCGGCTTCGTTCAGCCGTCCGATCACGGCCATAGGCGAGACGTCCAGGTCTGGCCGTTCCCTTTGCCACTGCTCGATCGCCCTTGCCGCCCGATCCATCTATCTCACCGAAAAGTATCTTGACATAAAGAATCTCTGCACTATGTTATCGCAAAACACAATAGCGGCCAAGCGCCGCGATTGAACTACGGGACCATCTGATGAAATTTCTCTGGGACTCGGCTGCCGGCCTGCTGGTCGTCACCGGCAGCCTGCTCGGCCTGACGCTGCCGTTCGGCAAGCTGGCGACGGCGGCCGGTGTGCCGGCCATGGTCTGGGCCTTCGTCATCTCGCTCGGCGCCGGCGGCGTGCTGTTGCTGGCGCTTCTTTTGCGCGGCGAGCGTATTCGGCTGACGGCACACAGGCTGCGCTATTTCTTCATCACCGCGGCAGTGTCCTATGCCTTCCCCAATTTGTTGATGTTCTCGGCCATTCCGCATCTCGGCGCCGGTTACACCGGCATCATGTTCACGCTGTCGCCGGTCGTCACGCTGGTGTTCTCGATCCTACTCGGCGTCAGGCGGCCGAATCTGCTCGGTGTCGTCGGCATCGCCGTCGGCTTCGTCGGTGCGGTGATGGTAGCGGTCACGCGCGGCGAGGCCGGCCAGCCGGCCGAGTTCTTCTGGGTGGCGGTCGGGCTGCTGATCCCGGTCAGCCTCGCCGCCGGCAATATCTACCGCACCGTCGACTGGCCCGAAGAGACCGGTCCGATCGAGCTTGCCGTCGGCAGCCATCTGGCCTCGGCCACGCTGCTGCTGGCAGGCATTCTGGCCTTGCTGGGCAAGAGCGCATTTGTCCCGCTCAGCGGCGTGCCGCTGGTGGTCGCCGGCCAGGTGGCGTCGGCCTCGGCGATGTTTGCCTTCTTCTTCCGCCTGCAGGCGGTCGGCGGCCCGGTCTATCTCAGCCAGATCGGCTACGTCGCGGCTGCTGTCGGCCTGTTCGCCGGCACGATCTTCCTTGGCGAGCACTACCAGTTGCTGACCTGGATGGGTGCGATGATCATCACCGCTGGCGTGTTCATCACCACCAGGGCGCAGAGCCAGACCAGTGCCAGGCTGCAGGGTCAGGCAGCGTGAGCTCCGAGATCGATGCCGAGGAGATCGCTCAGACCGATCCCTTTTCGGCCAGCACCATGTAGTTGACGTCCATGTCCTTCGACCGCTGCCAGCGGTCGGCCAGCGGATGGTAGACGACGCCGGTGCGGTCGATGATGGTCAGGCCGGCAGCACCAAGCGCCTTTTCCAGTTCTTCCGGCCGCACCAACTTGCCGAACTGGTGTGTGCCGCGCGGCAGCCAGCGCAGCACATATTCGGCGCCGATGATGGCAAGGCCGAGCGCCTTCAGCGTGCGGTTGATGGTGGCGACGAACATGATGCCGCCGGGCTTGACCATCTGGCCGCATTTGGCGACGAACAGGTCGATGTCGGCGACGTGCTCCACCACTTCCATGTTGAGGATGACGTCGAATGTCTCGCCGGCGTCGGCGAGGTCCTCCGCCGTCGTGGCGCGGTAGTCGACACTGACGCCGACCTCGGCCGCATGCAGCTTTGCCACCTCGATGTTGGTGACGGAAGCGTCGGCGCCGACCACTTCGGCGCCGAGCCTGGCCATCGGCTCGCACAAAAGCCCGCCGCCGCAGCCGATGTCGAGAAAACGCAGGCCCTCGAACGGCCGCGCCGCGCGCGGATCGCGGCCAAAGCGTGCCGCCACCTGGTCGCGGATGTAGGCAAGCCGGACCGGATTGAACTTGTGCAGCGGCCTGAATTTGCCGTTCGGGTTCCACCATTCAGCGGCAAGCGCGGAGAAGCGTTCCACTTCTCCGGCATCGATCGTCGACCGTCGGGGTTCTGACATGGGGCGGGTCTCCTCGAACGCTAGGAAGTCGGTTGCCGGGCCGCGAATGTCAAGGCGGCTTTTCTCGACAGCTGCCATACCGATGCGCGGCGGCGCATCTGGTGACGCCGGCCACATCCTTCAGTCGCGGCAGCTTGGCCGTCGGTCGGCAGGCGCGACGGCGGGTCAACTGGCGAGCGCGACCGCCAGGTGCTTCATGTCGACGCTGGCGGGATCGATGGCACGCATGGCGTCGCAATCGCCGATCTCCGCCATGATCCGGCCGGCGGCGGCAAGCGCCTGCTCGCGGCTTTGCCAGCGCACCAGATCGACCCAGCCGCCGTTGTCCTGCCTGGCCAGGCAGCGGCTGAGGAAACCGGGCTGCCGCGTCAGCCAGTCGCTGAGCAGGCCGTTGCCGGCGACAAAGCCCGCTTCGGTTCCGGGCTTCAACCGGAAGGTGACGATTTCCAGGGTCTCGGCCATCTATCCTCCTCGTTGTCGGGCTTCCAGGTTCATCTATCGCATGACCTGGTGCTCAAATCTGTCAGCAACCCCGATATTTTCAATGCGAATCGTTGTTGCGCGCCATGCTTGCGAAATCCTGATCATTTGGCTAAGGAGGCCGCGCATTCAGCACCCGGCCTTGGCCGGCGTGTTTTTTCGGCTCCACGGCCCAGCATCCAGTCAAAGGCATTTCGTTTCCATGGCGCGCATCGTGATGAAATTCGGCGGAACGTCCGTCGCCGACATCGCCCGCATCCGCAACGTGGCGCGCCATGTCAAACGCGAGGTCGACGCCGGCCATGAGGTCGCCGTCGTGGTCTCGGCGATGGCCGGCAAGACCAATGAACTGGTCGGCTGGACGCGCGAGGCCTCGCCGATGCACGACGCGCGCGAATATGACGCCGTGGTCGCCTCCGGCGAGCAGGTCACGGCCGGCCTGCTGGCGATCACGCTGCAGAACATGGGCGTGCACGCCCGCTCATGGCAGGGCTGGCAGATCCCGATCAAGACCGACAACGCGCATGGCGCGGCGCGCATCCTCGACATCGACGGCGCCTTCCTGATCAAGCGCTTCGGCGAGGGCCAGGTCGCCGTCATCGCCGGCTTCCAGGGCATCGGGCCGGACAACCGCATCGCGACGCTGGGCCGCGGCGGCTCCGACACGAGTGCCGTGGCCATCGCGGCGGCGGTCAAGGCCGACCGCTGCGACATCTACACCGATGTCGACGGCGTCTACACCACCGATCCGCGCATCGAGCCGAAGGCGCGGCGGCTGGCCAAGATTTCCTTCGAGGAAATGCTCGAAATGGCCTCGCTCGGCGCCAAGGTGCTGCAGGTGCGCTCGGTCGAGCTTGCCATGGTGCACAGGGTGCGTACCTTCGTGCGGTCGTCCTTCGACGATCCCGACGCGCCCGGAATGGGGGATTTGCTCAATCCGCCCGGAACGCTTATTTGCGACGAGGAAGAGATCGTGGAACAGCAGGTCGTCACCGGAATTGCCTACGCCAAGGACGAGGCGCAGATTTCGCTGCGCCGCGTCGGCGATCGCCCCGGCGTTGCCGCCGGCATCTTCGGGCCGCTGGCCGAAGCCAACATCAATGTCGACATGATCGTCCAGAACATCTCCGAGGACGGCAAGTTCACCGACATGACCTTCACGGTGCCGTCGGGCGACGTCGACAAGGCGCTTGCGGTGCTGGAGCGTCTAAAAGCCGATGTCGGCTATGACGTGGTGCAGTCGGAAGCCGGCATGTCGAAGGTGTCGGTCATCGGCATCGGCATGCGCAGCCACGCGGGTGTCGCCGCCACCGCCTTCAAGGCGCTGGCCGACAAGGCGATCAATATCCGCGCCATCACCACTTCCGAGATCAAGATTTCGATACTGATCGACGGTCCGTATACCGAATTGGCGGTTCGCACTTTGCATTCCGTCTACGGTCTGGATAAGCAATAGCAAGACTGAATCAGTTGTTGCGTGAGTGCCGGGCGCGGCGGAAACTGCGCCGGCAAGGACTCTATTGGAGAAGAAGCCGCGATGCGTGATACGGCCAGTGGCCCGCGCGTTCTGCTGAAGCGGCTCCGCGAGCTCATGCAGGAGCCGCTGGAGCCGCAGGAGCGGCTCGACCGCATCGTGCGCGACATCGCCTCCAACATGGTCGCCGAGGTGTGCTCGCTCTATGTGCTGCGCGCTGATTCGGTTCTCGAGCTCTACGCCACCGAAGGTCTCAATCCGAACGCCGTCCACCTGGCGCAGTTGCGGCTCGGCCAGGGTCTCGTCGGCACCATCGCCGCCAGCGCACGGCCGCTCAACCTCTCCAACGCGCAGGAGCATCCGGCCTTCGCCTACCTGCCGGAGACCGGCGAAGAGATCTACAACTCCTTCCTCGGCGTGCCAGTGCTCAGGGCAGGGCGGACGCTTGGCGTGCTCGTGGTGCAGAACAAGACCATGCGCCACTACCGCGACGATGAAGTCGAGGCTCTGGAAACGACGGCAATGGTCATCGCCGAGATGATCGCCACCGGCGATCTCGCCAGGCTGACCCGCCCGGGCCTGGAGCTCGACCTGCGCCGCCCCGTCAGCTTCACCGGCCTTTCCTTCAACGAAGGCGTCGGGCTCGGCCATGTCGTGCTGCACGAACCGCGCATCGTCGTCACTAATTTGTTCAACGAGGACAGCGAGGAGGAAGTCCGCCGGCTGCAGACCTCGCTCGGCTCGCTCAGGCTCTCCATCGATGACATGCTGGAGCGCCGCGAGGTCGCCTTCGAGGGCGAACACCGCGAGGTGCTCGAAGCCTATCGCATGTTCGCCAACGACAGCGGCTGGGTGCGCCGGCTGGAGGAGGCGATCCGCAACGGCCTGACGGCGGAAGCGGCGGTGGAGAAGGTGCAGAGCGACATGCGCGCCCGCATGCTGCACATGACCGACCCCTATCTGCGCGAGCGGATGAGTGATTTCGATGACCTTGCCAACCGCCTGCTGCGCCAACTGATGGGGCGCGGGCCGGAGGATGTCGCGGCGTCGCTGCCGAAGGATGCCATCCTCGTCGCCCGCTCGATGGGCGCGGCCGAACTGCTCGACTACCCCAGGGACAAGCTGCGCGGCGTCGTGCTGGAGGACGGGGCCGCGACCAGCCACGTCGTCATCGTGGCGCGAGCCATGGGCATTCCCGTCGCCGGACAGATGAAGGGCGCCGTTTCCATGGCGGAAAACGGCGACGCCATCATCGTCGACGGCGAGGAGGGCACGATCCACCTCAGGCCGCAGCCCGACCTCGAAGCCGCCTATGCCGAGAAGGTGCGCTTCCGCGCGCGGCGGCAGGAGGTCTATCGCGAGCTGCGCAAGAAGCCGTCGGTGACCAAGGACGGTGTTGCTGTCGATCTGCTGATGAATGCCGGGCTTGCTGTCGACCTGCCGCAGCTTGCCGAGTCGGGCGCGGCCGGAATCGGCTTGTTCCGCACCGAGCTGCAGTTCATGGTCGCCTCGACCTTTCCGCGCGCCGAGGCGCAGGAGCGGCTCTATCGCGACGTGCTCGATGCCGCGCGCGGCAAGCCGGTGACCTTTCGCACCATCGACATCGGCGGCGACAAGGTGCTGCCTTACTTCAAGGGGGCGTTGCAGGAGGAGAACCCGGCGCTCGGCTGGCGGGCGATCCGGCTCACCCTCGACCGCCCGGGTCTGCTCAGGACGCAGATCCGTGCCTTGCTCAAGGCCTGCGGCGGCCGAGAGCTCAAGCTGATGCTGCCGATGGTGACGGAGCTCGGCGAGATCGCGCAGGCGCGCGAGATCATCGACCGAGAGGTCAGGCACCTGTCGCGCTTTGCACACCATCTGCCGACCAGCTTGAAGCTCGGCGCCATGCTGGAAGTGCCGTCGCTGCTGTTTCAGCTAGACGAACTGATGAAGGCGGTGGACTTCGTCTCGGTCGGCTCCAACGACCTGTTCCAGTTCGTCATGGCGGTCGATCGCGGCAACACGCAATTGTCGGACCGCTTCGACACGCTGTCGGCGCCGTTCCTGCGGGTTCTGAAGACGATCGCCGACGCCGGCGTGCGCAACCACACGCCGGTGACGCTGTGCGGCGAACTGGCCGGAAAACCCATATCCGCAATGGCGCTGATCGGCCTCGGCTATCGCTCGATCTCGATGTCGCCGGCTTCGATCGGCCCGGTCAAGGCGATGCTGACCGAATTGCCGCTGGACGAATTGCAAGCCTTCTTCGCCGACAATCTGATGGCGCCGGCGCAGGGGCTGCCGATGCGCGCCCTGCTGCAAGCCTTTGCCGACGACCGCTCGATTCCGCTCTAGATTCACGTGAGGGCGGTCTGCAAATGTCGATTTTCTGCGCTTCCGGTGCTCATGTACCTAAATGTACATTCCGCTCCGGTTCTCCAAATTCGCCATTTTCGACTCGCCCTGATGTGAATTCGATCGAAGTTCCAAGCCCATGATCAACCTGCCGCGCGACCGCATGGATCAAGTCGTGAAGCGTTTCGAGATGCTCGAAGCGCAGATGTCGGCCGGGCCGACTGCGGACGCCTATGTCCGGATGGCCTCGGAATACGCCGACATCCAGGAGATGGTAGCCAAGATCCGGGCGCTGCGCGCAGCCGAGCAGGAACAGGCCGACCTCGAGGCGATGCTCGCCGACAAGGGCACCGATGCCGAGATGCGGGCGCTCGCCGAGGCCGACCTTCCGCAAGTCGAGGACCGCATCGAGACGTTGCGGAAAGACATCCAGATCCTGCTCCTGCCCAAGGATGCCGCCGACGACAAGAACGCCATTCTGGAAATCCGCGCCGGCACCGGCGGCGACGAGGCGGCGTTGTTCGCCGGCGACCTGTTTCGCATGTATGAGCGCTACGCCGCCTCGCGCGGCTGGCGCTTCGAAGTGGTCTCCGCAAGCGACGGCGAGGTCGGCGGCTACAAGGAAATCATCGCCTCGGTGTCGGGCAAAGGCGTGTTCGCGCATCTGAAATTCGAGTCCGGCGTGCACCGGGTGCAGCGCGTGCCGGCGACCGAGGCTGGCGGGCGCATCCACACCTCGGCGGCGACCGTCGCCGTGCTGCCGGAAGCGGAGGAGGTCGACATCGAGATCCGGGCCGAAGACATCCGCATCGACACGATGCGCGCATCGGGTTCCGGCGGCCAGCACGTCAACACCACCGATTCGGCGGTGCGCATCACCCATTTGCCGACCGGCATCATGGTGGTGCAGGCGGAAAAGTCACAGCACCAGAACCGGGCGCGCGCCATGCAGATCCTGCGGGCGCGGCTCTATGACCTCGAACGCAGCAGGGCGGACGAGGAGCGCTCGGAATCGCGCAAGTCGCAGGTTGGCTCGGGCGACCGCTCGGAGCGCATCCGCACCTACAACTTCCCGCAAGGCCGCCTCACCGACCACCGCATCAACCTCACTCTCTACAAGCTCGACCGGGTGATGATGGGCGAGCTCGACGAGGTCGTCGACGCGCTGATCTCCGACCACCAGTCGAAACTGCTCGCCGACATTGGCCTCGATGGCTGACATTTTGCCCGGCACGCTCGGGCCGCTGCTGCGGGAGGCGCGGCAACGTCTGGCCGCCGCCGGCGTGGCCGATCCGACGCTGGATGCCAGGCTGCTCGTCGAGCATTTTTCCGGAACGACCCGCACCCAGGCCATCGCCGAGCCGGCGCGAACCGTGCCGGCGGAGGCGATTGTGGCCATCGATGCGGCCCTGCGACGGCGCGTCGCAGGCGAGCCGGTGCACCGAATCCTCGGGTTTCGCGAGTTCTACGGACTGAGGCTATGGCTCTCGCCGGAGACGCTGGAGCCGCGCCCCGACACCGAGACGTTGGTCGAGGCGATCCTGCCCTTCGCCAAGGCAACGGCGGAGCGGCAAGGCGAATGCCGTATCCTCGATCTCGGCACCGGTAGTGGCGCCATCGCGCTGGCGCTGCTTAGCGCCGTTCCCGGCGCTGTCGCGACCGGTGTCGACATAGCCGCGGGTGCGCTGGCCACAGCCATGCGCAATGCCCGTGACCTGGGGCTCGCCGACCGGTTCGAAACGCTTGAATCCAACTGGTTTGCAAAAGTTTCCGGCAGCTACCATGTAATTGCCGCAAACCCTCCCTATATACCTCGGCAAGACATAGGAAATCTGCAGGACGAGGTCCGCGGTTTCGATCCGCATCTGGCGCTTGACGGCGGCGCGGACGGTCTGGACCCCTACAGGATCATAGCCGCTGAGGCGGCGGGCTTTCTGGAAACCGAAGGCTTGGTCGTGGTCGAGATCGGCCACACGCAGCGAATCGAAGTGGCGGACATCTTCACGGCAGCCGGCTATCGGTTGGCCGATAAGTTTCGCGACCTCGGCGGTAACGACAGGGCTCTGGTGTTCGAACGCGCAAAGCCCTGATGCAGTGCGAAAAAGGGCTTGGCAATGCCCGGGAATGCAGCTAGGGTCAAAGTAGCCGGATGAGACGAAGCAGGCAGTGCTCTTAGCGATTCGGTTTTCCTTGGAAATAGCTGCCTTCTTGCGCGATCGACGCCAATGCTTCGTGCGGGAATCGTCCGGCAAGTGATGTAACCGGAACAGGATGGCACGTGGCGCCAACGCAATTGATGCGGGCGAACGCCGGTGAAGAAACGAAACGGCTGGCTGCATGAGCGCCTCCGTTCGCGAAGAGTTTTCAAAAATTTCACACTGAAGAGAGTCGAATGAGGCCACAACAGCAGAACAGGCGCATGCGCGGTCGCAATAACAATGGCGGCGGCGGTGGCAACAACAACAACCGCAAGGGCCCCAATCCCCTGACGCGCAACTACGAGAGCAACGGCCCGGATGTGAAGATCCGCGGATCGGCTCAGCAGATCGCCGAAAAATACGCCGCACTCGCCCGTGACGCGCAAAGCTCCGGCGACCGGGTGATGGCGGAAAACTATCTTCAGCACGCCGAACACTACAATCGCATCATTGCCGCCGCGCAGGCGCAGATGCCGATCCAGAACGTCCAGCAGAATCGCGACGATTTCGATGACGACGCGGACGAGGATCGCGACGAGTTCGACACTGTCGGCAACAGCAATGCCGGCGAAGCTCCGGCCGCGGCCGCCAACCAAGGTGCCGGCCCGCAGCCGGTGATCGAGGGCGAGCTGGCCTTCAATCAGGACAATGGAAACGGCCGCGACAATGGCCAACGCGATGGCCATGGCCGCGACAATGGCGGGCGCCACCGCGACCGACGCCAAAATGGCGGCTACGGCCAGAACGGCCAGCGCGGCGATTATGGCCAGCGCGGCGAGCATAGCGGCCAGCGCTTCGACCAGAACCGCCGCAACGAGGCGCCGGCGCTGCCGGAAGCCGCCGCCCAGGCGGAGCCGACCGTGGCCGAGCAGGCGCCCCTGTTCGACAGTTTTTCGCCGGCGGCCCTCGCGGCCCAGGCAGAGCGCAACGAAGCGGCCGCCGACAATGGCGGCTCGCGCCGTCCGCGCCGTCCACGCCGTTCGCGCGGCAATGCCGACGAAGCCAATGCCGACCAGACGGATAGCCAGGCCGAAGCCGGCAGCGGCGATGCGGGCACCGAAGGGGTGAACGCGGCGCCTGCCGAAGCCAGTGCCGCGCCGTCCGAAGACAATCTGGCCCCGGCCGAAGGCGCGGCCAACGACCCGGTCATTGCCGACGTCAACAACTGATCGAGTCCTGTCTTCAGGTCCATCAACGGCGGGGAGAAATCTCCGCCGTTTTCGTTTCCGCATGCCTGGAATTTTATCCTTTGACCGATATCAAGGCGTCTTGAGAGGCTGGGAGCTACGCACCATATCTCGCGTGAACAGGGATCCGGCTCGAATGGGCGGGTCCGTCACCGTAATCAGATCCGGTGCCGCAAAGCGGGCCGGTGATGGAAGGAGACAGATATGAATCTTGAAAAATATTCCGAGCGCGTGCGCGGCTTCATCCAGTCCGCCCAGACCATGGCACTCTCGCGCAATCACCAGCAATTCACCCCCGAACATATGCTGAAGGTGCTCGTCGATGACGACGAGGGCCTGGCCGCATCGCTGATCGAGCGCGCCGGCGGCAATGTCCGCGACATCAAGCTGGGCGTCGAGGCCGCACTCGAGGCCATGCCCAAAGTGGAAGGCGGCAATGGCCAGCTCTACCTGGCGCAGCCCTTGGCCAAGGTGTTCTCGACCGCCGAGGAGCTGGCCAAGAAGGCCGGCGACAGCTTCGTCACCGTCGAACGCCTGCTGCAGGCTCTGGCCATGGAGAAGTCGGCCAAGACCGCCGACATCCTCTCCAAGGCCGGCGTGACCGCGCAGGCGCTGAACCAGGTCATCAATGATGTCCGCAAGGGTCGCACCGCCGATTCGGCCAACGCCGAGCAGGGCTATGACGCGTTGAAGAAATACGCGCGCGACCTCACGGCCGACGCGCGCGCCGGCAAGCTCGATCCGGTCATCGGCCGCGACGACGAGATCCGCCGCACCATCCAGGTGCTGTCGCGCCGCACCAAGAACAACCCGGTGCTGATCGGCGAGCCGGGCGTCGGCAAGACGGCGATCGCCGAGGGCCTGGCGCTGCGCATCGTCAATGGCGACGTGCCGGAATCGCTGAAGGACAAGCAGCTGATGGCGCTCGACATGGGTGCGCTGATCGCCGGCGCCAAATATCGTGGCGAGTTCGAGGAGCGGCTGAAAGCCGTGCTCAACGAGGTGACGGCCGCCGCCGGCAACATCATCCTGTTCATCGACGAGATGCACACGCTGGTCGGCGCCGGCAAGGCGGACGGCGCCATGGACGCGTCCAACCTTCTGAAGCCGGCGCTGGCGCGCGGCGAGCTGCACTGCGTCGGCGCGACCACGCTCGACGAGTACCGCAAGCATGTCGAGAAAGACGCGGCGCTTGCCCGCCGCTTCCAGCCGGTGTTCGTCAACGAGCCGACGGTGGAGGACACCGTCTCTATCCTGCGCGGCCTCAAGGAGAAGTACGAACAGCATCATAAGGTGCGCATCTCCGATTCGGCGCTGGTCTCCGCGGCGACGCTTTCCAACCGCTACATCGCCGACCGCTTCCTGCCGGACAAGGCGATCGACCTTGTCGACGAGGCCGCCTCGCGGCTGAGGATGCAGGTCGATTCGAAGCCGGAAGCGCTGGACGAGGTCGACCGCCGCATCATGCAGCTCAAGATCGAGCGCGAGGCGCTCAAGGTCGAGAAGGACGAGGCCTCGAAGGACCGGCTCGCCAGGCTGGAAAAGGAGCTTGCCGGGCTGGAGGAGGAGTCCACCGAGCTCACCTCGAAATGGCAGGCCGAGAAGCAGAAGCTCGGGCTCGCCGCCGACCTCAAGAAGCAGCTTGACGAGGCGCGCAACGAACTGGCCATCGCCCAGCGCAAGGGCGAGTTCCAGCGCGCCGGCGAGCTTGCCTATGGCAAGATCCCGGAGCTGGAGAAGAAGCTGAAGGAGGCCGAGGCGCAGGACGGCAAGGCCGGCATGGTCGAGGAGGTGGTCACGCCCGACCACGTCGCCCATATCGTGTCGCGCTGGACCGGCATTCCGGTCGACAAGATGCTGGAAGGCGAGCGCGAGAAGCTGCTGCGCATGGAAGACGAGATCGGCAAGCGGGTCGTCGGCCAGGGCGAGGCGGTGCAGGCCGTCTCCAAGGCGGTGCGCCGCGCCCGCGCCGGACTGCAGGATCCGAACCGGCCGATAGGCTCGTTCATGTTCCTCGGCCCGACCGGCGTCGGCAAGACCGAGCTCACCAAGGCGCTGGCCAATTTCCTGTTCGACGACGAAAACGCTTTGGTGCGCATCGACATGTCGGAGTTCATGGAGAAGCATTCGGTCGCCCGGCTGATCGGCGCGCCTCCCGGCTATGTCGGCTATGAGGAGGGTGGCGCGCTGACCGAAGCGGTGCGGCGGCGGCCCTATCAGGTCGTGCTGTTCGATGAAATCGAGAAGGCGCATCCGGACGTGTTCAACGTGCTCCTGCAGGTGCTTGACGACGGCCGCCTGACCGATGGCCAGGGCCGCACAGTCGACTTCCGCAACACGCTGATCATCATGACCTCCAATCTCGGCGCCGAATATCTGGTCAACCTCGGCGAGGACCAGGATGTCGATGCTGTGCGAGACGAGGTGATGAGCGTGGTGAGGGCCTCCTTCCGGCCGGAGTTCCTCAACCGCGTCGACGAGGTGATCCTGTTCCACCGGCTGCGCCGGCTGGATATGGACCGCATCGTCGAGATCCAACTCAAGCGGCTGGAGAACCTGCTCACCGACCGCAAGATCGCGCTATCGCTGGATCACGACGCGATCGAGTGGCTGGCGGCCAAGGGCTACGACCCGGCCTATGGCGCGCGGCCGCTGAAGCGGGTGATGCAGAAGGAGCTGCAGGATCCGCTGGCGGAGAAGATCCTGCTCGGCGAGATCCTCGACGGCTCGACTGTCAAGGTCACCGCCGGTTCCGACCGGCTGAACTTCCGCTCGAAGCCGACGGTCGTGGCGACCGAGGCGGCGGCCTGAACCGCCTTGCCTACCCAAAGCGGCGGAGCCTGAATGGGCTTCGCCGCTTTTTCTTGAGACGCGGACGCCCATGACGCTCGACGACTACAACAGCTTCTGCGCCTCGCTGCCCCGGACGACGCATGTCGTCCAGTGGGGCGGCGCCCATGTCTGGAAGGTCGGTGGCAAGGTGTTTGCCATTGGCGGCTGGGACGAGGGCAAACAGCTCTTCGTCACCTTCAAATGTTCCGACATCGCCTATGACGTGCTGAAGGAGCAGCCAGGCTGCCGGCCCGCGCCCTATCTTGCCTCGCGCGGCATGAAATGGATCCAGCGCCAGACAAGCCAGAGCATGGATGATGCGGCGCTGAAGGACTATCTCGGCGAAAGCCACCGCCTGGTCGTCCTCAAGCTGACGAGACAGACACGCAGGGAATTGGGCCTGTAGCAGCCGGGTGTTCGCCATCTTCATGCCCGGTTCATGTTGGAACCTTAAGCTCGGTAAATGGTTTGCTGGCGAAGGGCTCGCCACAAAGGGACATGCCGCGCGGCGGCAATTACGGACCGGAGAGTTGGCCACAATGTTGCGCACGATCGTCTGCCTTTCGGCTGTTGTCGCCGGATTGGTGTCTTCCGGCGCGTTCGCGGCGCCGAGTGGCGACGGCGCGGAAAGGGAGGCCCGCGCTCCCGGCGGCATCCTTCTCGCCCAGGACGGCAACATCGACGTCTATTACGACGCCAGGGGAAACCGCGTCATAGTCGATGCCGATACCGGCAAGGTCATCGCTATCCAGCCGCCGAACACTAGGCTCGATCGCAGGGCGCTGCGCCGGCAGCTGCGGATGCAGGAGCTCGGCCGCGCGCCGGTCGAGGATGACGACCGCTACTATCTCGACGATCCCGAAGACATGGCCCGCTTCCGCCGCAGGCAGCTGGACGAGGAAGGCAGGGTGATTCCGCCGCCGGCCGACGAATACGATCCCTATGGCGACAATTCCGTGGATGCCTTTCCGCCGGTGCCGGACGATGAAGGCAACACCGCCACCTACCCGGAGGCGCCGAAGCCGAATACCGTCAAGCGCCAACCGCTGAACGAGGCGTCGATCGACCCCGCGCAGCCGGATCAGGATACGCAGGCTTCCCTGCCGCCGGACACCGGTGGCAAGGCCACGGTCGACCCGTCGCTGTCGCTCGGCGCGCGCCAGGATGTGGCGGCGCTGCAGGTGCTGCTCGATCGCGCCGGCGCGTCGCCGGGCGTGATCGACGGGCGATTCGGCTCCAATGTCGACAAGGCGCTGGCCGCCTACAACGAGATCACGGGCAGCAATCTGCGCTCGACCGACGCCGTCGGCATCCAGTCGGCGCTGGCACAGTCGGGCGGCGATGCGTTCGCCTCCTACACGATCACGCCCGAGGACGCGGCCGGTCCCTACGTCGCGTCGATCCCAGAAGACTACAGCCAGAAGGCCCAGCTCGACCGCATGGGCTACACCTCCGTCACCGAAGCGCTGGCCGAGCGTTTCCATATGGATGAGAACTATCTGAAGTCGATCAATCAGGGCCTCGATTTCAACCGCCCCGGCACGATCATCAAGGTCGCCAATTTCGGCAGGCTGGTATCGACGCCGGTTGCCCGCATCGTCGCCGACAAGGGCAAGAAGGAAGTCTTCGCCTATGACGCGGCCGGCAAGCTGGTTGCCGCCTATCCGGCCACCATCGGCTCGGCCGACACGCCGTCGCCATCGGGCATCCACACCGTGTCGCGTATCGCGCTCGATCCGAACTACACCTACAACCCGAGCATCAATTTCAAGCAGGGCCAGAACGACAAGATCCTGACCATCCCGCCGGGACCGAACGGCCCGGTTGGTTCGGTGTGGATTGCGCTGGACAAGCCGACCTACGGCATCCACGGCACCCCCGATCCCTCCAAGATCGGCAAGACCGAAAGCCATGGCTGCGTGCGCCTGACGAACTGGGATGCGCGGGAGCTCGCCAAGATCGTGTCGCCCGGCGTCACCGTGGAATTCGTCGGCGGATCTTCAGCCGATGACATTGCGCAGCAATGAGCCTCGGAGCGCGGCTGCATAGATCAGCTGCACAAGCAGGATGAAGCCGACGCTGAGCAACGGGCTAAATAGGCACAGCGCCGCGCCGACCGCCCACGGGAACTGCGCCTTGACGATTCGCAGGTAGACCGTGCGTGTCGTGTCCGCGTCGACGTCCTAGGCGATGAAGCCGTTCTTTTCCGCGTACCACCAGCTGGCGAGCAGCGTGACGCCGAGCATAAGAAGGTTCAGCCTAGGCGATCACCGCGATCCTGAACTCGAGGAAGTCGGCCAGAAGGTCGGTCGAGAACGGCAAGAGTGCGATGAAGGCGAGAAAGCACAGGTTCAACGTCGCGAGCCGCCGGTCTGATTTGGCGATCAGCCTATGCTGCGCCTGCTGGGCGAACCAGAAGATGGTCAACGTCAGGAAGCTCAGCGCATAGGTCAGGAAACGTGGCGCCAGCGCCGCGATCGCCGCCGGCAACTCGCCCTCGGAATGGACCGCTTCGTGCGGCGGCACTCTCGAGAACGATCAGAGTCAGCACGATGGCGAAGACTGCCGATGACACGCCCGCGTGCCTCCGCCGACGGTTCGAGTGGCCGCTTCATGCGTCTCCCTCTGTTTCGATGCTGGTGAAACCTAGCACGGCGTCAGCCGTTTGCACCTAAAGCGCGTCGCGCTGAAACGGATTCAGCCGACGCGGTTTGCGGCTTTGTTTTCATGCATGTCGCTTCCCAGGGCCGCGCACGTTTTGGCTGACATGCATTGGTCGGAGTGGCCCGCCATGCGGCCAGGCCGATCTGGTTTCACAACCGCAAGCTTCTGGCTGGTTGTTGCGGGTGCCATAGGAGGTCTAAGCAGGCTCCATGAAATCTCCAGGCGAAGCTGCCGCCATTTCCCCGACCGGCTCGATCGCGAACGGCACGTTCTGCCCGCGGACGCGGCGCCGGTACGTGCTGATCGCGGCGATCCTGGCATCCGCGCTCGGCTTCATCGACGGCTCGGTCCTGGCCATCGCGATGCCGGCGCTGCGGGAAAATCTCGGCGCCAGCCTGGCCGAGGTGCAATGGATTTCCAACGCCTATGCGCTGACGCTATCGGCGCTGATCCTGGCGGGCGGTGCTGCCGGCGACCGGTTCGGCCTCAGGCGCGCGTTCGTGACCGGTATTGCGTTGTTCATCGCCACGTCGCTGGCCTGCGCGCTGGCGCCCAATGCCGGCGTGCTGGTCGCCTTCCGCGCCATCCAGGGCGTCGGCGCCGCCATCATGGTGCCGGGCAGCCTCGCCATCATCGCCAAGGCCTATCCGAAGAAGGAGCGCGGCCGGGCGATCGGCATCTGGGCCGCGGCCTCGGCGCTGACGACCGCGCTCGGTCCGGTGCTGGGCGGCCTCGTCCTGTCCACCTTCGGCAATGGTATCTGGCGGGCGATCTTCGCCATCAACCTGCCGCTGGGCCTCATCTCGATCTATCTTCTCCTGGCCAAGGTGCCGGCCGATGAGCCGACGGAAGAGCGCAGCCTCGACCTCGGCGGCGCCGGACTCGCCACGCTGGCGTTCGGATTGCTGGCCTATGGCCTGACCTCGATGAGCGCCGAGGGCGGCGGACAAATGTCCGGGCCGAGCATCGCAGCCGGCCTGGCGCTGCTTGTCGTGTTCGTTTTCTTCGAGCGCCGACAGCGCGAGCCGATGATCGACCTGTCGCTGTTTGGGATCGGCGCGTTCGCCGGAGCCAATCTTGCGACCTTCTTCCTCTATTTCGCACTGTCGGCCAATCTGTTCTATCTGCCGATGCTGCTGATTGCCCGCTGGGGGCTGAGCACGGCCGAGGTCGGCTTCATTTTCCTGCCACTGTCGGCATCGATCGCGCTGCTGTCGGGACCCGTTGGCCAGTGGTCGGATCGGATCGGGCCGAGATTCCCGATCGCCGCCGGCAGTCTGGTCGTCGCGTTTGCCTTTGCCGGGCTCGCGCTGCTCACCCATGCCGGCATCCACAATTTCTGGACCGGGACGTTTCCGCTGATGGCACTGATGGGGCTCGGCATGGCGCTGGTCGTGTCGCCGCTGTCGACCGCGGTCATGACGGCGGTCGAGGACAAGGACACCGGCGCCGCCTCGGGGATAAACAATGCCGTCTCGCGCATCGGCGGCCTGATCGCGGTGGCGGCGATGGGCTCGCTGGCGGCCTGGGTCTACGGGCTGAGCACCGGCGCCGCGCCCGGCATTCCAGGTTTCGGACAACAGGCGCCAGCGGGGCTCGCGCCGGATCTCGACGCAGCACGGCTCGCCGCCAGCGACGTGGCTTTCGCGGCCGTCGCCGCCGTCACCACGCTGCTCTGCCTGCTTGCGGCCGTCATCGCCTGGATGACCGTTTCCGGCCAGGCGCTGCCGTGGCCGCGCAGCGCGGATGAATCACCGGCTGATTCGTCACGAAACTGATTCGTCGCGGGCGATATGCGATTCGCTCGCGAACCTATCCTTCGACCTTGGCGCTGGCGACCTTGAGCGAATTGTTGTCTTCCTGCTTGAGCAGGTCGTCGATGCGGTCGCGCTCGCGCTTGAAGGCAACCAGGTCGTCGCCTTTCAGCACCTTGCCGACCGGCAGGCGAACGCGCATCGGGTCGACCTTGGTGCCGTTGACGATCAGCTCATAGTGCAGATGCGGGCCGGTGGCGAGGCCGGTCTGACCAAGATAGCCGATGACCTGGCCCTGGCGGACGTGAACGCCCGGCTCGATGCCTCTGGCAAAAGCGGTCTGGTGATTGTAGGAAGTCTCGTAGCCGTTGGCGTGGCGGATGATGATCTGCTTGCCGTACCCGCCGGCCCAGCCGGCCTTCTCGATGACACCGTTGCCGGCGGCAATGATCGGCGTGCCGATCGGGGCGGCCCAGTCGACGCCGGTATGCATGCGGACATAGCCGAGGATCGGATGCCGGCGCGCGCCGAAGCCGGAGCGGAATTTCCCCGC